>CAVYCJ010000012.1:0-704227 GCA_963766985.1 uncultured Acidobacteriota bacterium | reverse complement strand
GGGAGTGTCGACGCGTCGGGCAAACCTGTCTACAAGATGAAGAATGATCCCCGAGTCACTCGCGTCGGCCGCTTTTTGCGACGCACAAGCCTCGATGAGCTGCCGCAATTCTTTAACGTGCTCCGTGGCGATATGTCTTTAGTGGGTCCGCGACCGCCGCTCGAGTATGAGTACGTGGAATACGATGTTTGGCATCGTCGGCGTGTTTTGGAAATCAAGCCGGGCATTACGGGCCTTTGGCAGGTCCGGGGCCGCAGCCGCGTACGATTCGACGATATGGTGCGGCTTGATTTGCAATATGCCCGTGGATGGTCCCTTTGGCTGGACTTGAAAATTTTGGCTGAAACCCCAAGAGCTGTCCTCCTTGGCGACGGCGCCTTCTAACGAGCAAGTCCCTTCTTCGCGCCTGAATTCTCCCTTTACGGATCCAAGCGATATTTTTGAGGTCAAAAAATGCCTTACGGCTCTACAACAACGCCATCGGTGGTAGCACCTCCGCCGATAGCGCCGAGAAAGTCATCTGCACCAGGCAGAAAAGATGCCTCCGTTTTTGCCGAAACTTCCAAGCGCCTGTGTGTCGGGAAAAAGGTTTGGATCGATATCGACAACTCTCCCCACGTGCCTTTCTTTTTACCCATCATTGAAGAGTTGGAAAGCCGTGGCGTAGAAGTCGTTCTGACTGCACGTGACATATACCAAGTGTGCGAGCTCCTCGAATTCTTCAAATTGCAATGCCGCGTGATTGGCGGGCACTACGGTAAAAACAAGATTTTCAAGGTGCTTGGCAATTGCCTGCGTGCGACGCAATTGTTGCCAATCGCCATGAAGAACCGGCCGGCCGTCGCGCTTTCGCACGGTTCCCGCGCTCAGATCCTCGCGTGCAAGGCGCTACAGATTCCGACGATCATGATGCATGACTACGAGCACAGCACTAAAACCGGATTCATCGAACCCGACTGGACGATGATGCCGAGCGTCATACCCGACGGAGCGATGAACAAGGCGTCTGCGCGAACCATGAAGTACCCTGGGCTAAAAGAAGACGTGTACGTGCCCAGGTTCCGGCCCGATCCGTCCGTCCTACAACTGCTCGGAATTTCACCGAACAATCTGCTGGTAACTCTGCGGCCCCCAGCCACCGAAGCCCACTACCACAATCCCGAGGCCGAGGAATTGTTCGCCGAAACGCTTCGGCTTCTGGCCGAAACTCCGAACGCGAGAGCAGTAGCTTTGCCACGTAACGCGAAGCAAGGAACCGAACTACGCAGCCAGTGGGCGAACCTCATCGAACGCGGAACCTTGATCATTCCCTCGACACCGGTCGATGGTCTGAACTTGATTTGGTTCTCCGACCTGGTCGTAAGCGGCGGTGGCACAATGAATCGCGAAGCGGCAGCGCTGGGAGTTCCTGTCTACAGCGTATTTCGCGGAAAGATCGGAGCCGTCGACAGATACCTCGCCGACAATGGTCGACTGGTTCTGCTCGAAACCGTAAACGACGTCCGGACAAAGATCAGGCTGGTTCGATGGAATCGACCGGCGCAAACGCAAGGCGCGATTCGTCCGGCTCTAAATAGCATTGTGGACAGCATCACGACCATCCTGGAGGGGACGTGCCCAACAAATCTACGACACGCGTGATGACCGCTAACACACAAGGTGTCTCTCCGAAGAGTGGGAAAACTCAGGAGACCATTCATCGATTGATTGGGCTTTCGATCGCTGGACTAGTCCCGATGTTCAATCGTGAAAAACAGCTGTTTTGCTACAAGCTCAAGCAAACCCCGACCGGTTTAGTGCAAGAAGGAATTTCACAACGCTATACGGTCATTACTCTGATGGGGCTCCACCGGCTCGAACAAACTGGAGCGACGTCCCCGATTGAAATCACGCCGGTTCTTGACACACTGCTCGCGAACACTGAATGGATCGACAATGCAGGGGATCTCGGTTTATTGCTTTGGCTTTGTGCATTGATGGCGCCAGATCGACTCTCCGCGATCGCGAAAAAACTCGAAGTATCGACTGCGCTGTCACGCTTCAGTGATGTCAAGCAAGGCCGCACGATGGAACTCGCGTGGTTTTTAGCGGGTTTGTCACATGGAAGCCTAGCGAGCCCAGAGTGGCTCCCTGAGGCGTCCACTCTTGCCAACGAGACCTACGCATTGTTGCTTCGGAATCAGGGAGAGAAAGGTGCTTTTGGACATCTCTCGCGGAACAAGAGTCTGTCTGGGATCGTTCGCGGCGGGGTTGGAAGCTTTGCAGATCAGGTTTATCCAATTTACGCGATGTCAAAGTTTTCGCAGGCATTCGGCAATGACCAGGCGCGCAACCGCGCACTCGATTGCGGTCTCAACATTTGCGAAGCCCAAGGCTCACTTGGCCAATGGTGGTGGCACTATGACTCGGCGACAGGTCAAGTCGTCGACGGATTTCCGGTATTTTCTGTGCACCAACACGGCATGGCGCCAATGACTTTGTTCGCGCTTGGCGAGGCTACCCAGTCCGACTTCAGCTCCTGGATCTACAAGGGACTGGAATGGATTGCGAACAACGAACTGGAAGTCGACATGGAGGATTCCGCTGCGAACGTGGTTTGGCGATGCATCGAACGTCCGATGTCGAGCAAATATTTGAACGTTGCAGCAGGTCTCTTGCGCCATCGCGACAATCAGAGTTCGCGTGACAACCTGCGCGTCTTGTACGAGTGCCGTCCCTACGAACTGGGCTTCCTGCTCTACGCGTTCGCGGACAAAGACAGTCGCTGACGTCGATCACCTGCGATTGACCAAGGCGACAAGAACTGTGACACGGCTTACAACTCGGGTCGTCACTACAATTCAAGAAATCGAAGGCCTACGTAGTGCATGGACATCTTTCACGGGCCATCGCGACAGCGATATCGATTTTTATCTTGAACAGCTTCAAACATCATCAAATACCTTACGACCTCACGTAATCGTCCTCTATCGCGGCGACGAACCGCATGCCCTGCTTCCGGGACGCATGGACAGGACGACGTTCGGTCAACGACTGGGCTACTTAAAGACTCCGAGCGTTTCGGCACGCGCCTTGTTGTTCGGCGATTTTCGTGGAGAACAAACACAGGAAAATAGCGAGCTGATCATCAAGTCGCTGCTGGCAACCTTGCGGAATGGGGAAGCCGACTACGCAGTAATCCCAACTATTTCTCACTCAGAGGCCTTTCGAGCTGCGTTACGTCTCCCGAACATCTGGTGTCGCGACCACGTACCGGAGTTCCTGCCGAATCATATTTTGCGGATCTCAGGAGATTACGCAGACGTCTACGCTCAACTATCTCGGAACCTTCGGGAGCAAATCCAGAGAAAGAAAAAGAAGATGGCAGCAGCCTTCGACGGGCGCGTGGAATTCATTTGCTACACGCAACCCGCCGATTTGGCCACAGTGCTTCCTGAGATCGAGCTAGTCGCAAAAAATAGCTACCAACGAGGAATAGGCGTCGGATTCGTCAACGATGACTCGATGCGTCGCAGTTTGCAGTTTTTGGCAGTAAAAGGCTGGCTCCGCATTTTCGTGGCTTATCTAAACGGAGTGCCCGCGGCTTTCTCGATTGGGACGATTCTCAACAAGACATACACAAGCGATTTTCTCGGCTATGACCCTCAGTTCGGAATCTACTCCGTTGGCACGGTGCTGCAGAGTGTTCTGATCGAGCGTTGCTGTAAAGAAGGCGTACAAGTCGTCGACTTCAGCATGGGATACGCTGACTACAAAAAAAGATTTGGAAACGACAGCATATCGGTATCGCGCATCTACATTTTCGCCCCACACAGTAAGGGCATGTATCTGAACGGAATGAGAACCGTGACAGCGCACGCAAATACATTCGGAAAGCGCGTTTTGGCGAAAACCGGATTGCTCATGAAAATGAAGAAGGGTTGGCGTTCAGGAGCGGCGACTCGACCTTCGCTGAACACGCAACTTCACCAGTCATGAAAATCATGCTCATCGTTGGTGCCCGGCCGAATTTCATGAAGGCCGCGCCACTCATCGCAGCAATTCGCGAACGCAACAAGTCCGCCGGCGCATCCGACGCGCTTCGGCCGGTTCTCGTTCACACCGGCCAGCACTACGGTGAAGCGATGTCTGGTTCGTTCTTCGCCGACCTCGACCTGCCGAAACCCGACATCCATCTTGAAGTCGGTTCAGCATCGCACGCAGCGCAGACCGCTGAGATCATGCGCCGCTTCGAGGAAGTTCTGCTCTCTGAAAAACCAGAGGTGCTCGTCGTCGTCGGTGATGTCAATTCCACCGTTGCCTGCACTCTCGTTGCCTCCAAGATTTCGTACGACGGCAACAACGCGCGCCCACTGATCGCGCATGTCGAAGCCGGGCTTCGCTCATTCGACCGTGGCATGCCGGAAGAGATCAATCGCATCGTGACCGACCATCTTTCCGACATTCTTTTCGTGACCGAAGAAAGTGGTGTCCGCAATCTGATCCACGAAGGCATTCCCAACGAAAAAATCTTTTTCGTGGGAAACACCATGATTGATTCGCTCCTGGCGCACAAAGACAAGGCGGACGCCTCGGACGTTTTGAATCGGCTGCAACTCAAGGCTGGAGCCTCCGTCGCGCGGTACGCGCTACTCACGCTCCACCGCCCCTCGAACGTCGATAATCGTGCGACATTCCTTAGCATTCTTAACGGCCTCGACGAACTCGCAGCCTCGTCTCCGGTCATTTTTCCGACTCATCCGCGGACGCGCCAGCGCATCGCCGAATTCGGCCTCTCCTCGTACTTCGAATCCGGTCGCATTCGCCTGGTTGACCCGCTTGGCTATCTCGACTTCATGTGCGTGATGAAAAATGCAGCGCTCGTCGTGACCGACTCTGGCGGCATCCAGGAAGAGACGACGTGTCTCGGCGTCCCCTGCGTCACCGTGCGCGAAAACACCGAGCGCCCGGTCACCGTGACTTGCGGCACCAACGTGATCGCCGGAACCGAGACCGTGGGCATTCGCCAGGCGATTCGAACCCATACCGACGCGCCGCGAAAACATCAGATTCCCGAAAAGTGGGACGGCCGCGCGGCGCAGCGCATTGTGAGTACGATCGCCGCAAAACTCGCACCAACCTCTTTGGAATCAGTTTCTTCGGAACGATAACCACAACCGAACAGCGAGATTAGCGCTTGATCGCATTCGACCAAAACAGGACTCTTCGCTTGGTTGCGTACAGGGACCCAGTCCTGTCCTCAATTAGTCCCATAAGCCAGTGGCTCGTCTCCAGATCCTCTTGTAGCCTCCGAACTGGGATAAATCCGTCGGGGGTAGGAATGGGAAGATTGCTTCGTTTGGCTTTTCTGGCGATGTTCGCGCTAGCACTTGGCGCCGCCTCCTCCTCCGCGACCACCTACTACTGCCTCTTCGTCTGCGACCACCTACTACATCGCCGCCAACGGTTCCGACTCCAACAACGGCACAGCGAAAACGACACCTTGGCTCCACGCGCCCGGCATGTCCACGTGCACAGCCACATGCGCTTCGACCACGATTAAAGCGGGAGATTCGATCATCTTTCGCGGCGGCGATACGTGGCATTTCGGCAACAGCGGTCAATCGCCTTTCGCAGGATACAAAGATGGGGCATGGAGGTTCTCGGCGTCAGGTTCGGCAGGCAGTTGCCAACTGAACCCCGCTGCGGGAACGATTGTCACATCGAGCTGTATCTACATTGGGGTGGACGAAAGCTGGAGTTCGGGTTCCTCATGGACGCGCCCTGTGCTCAACATGGATAATCCGCTCAGCACGGGCAGCCCTTCCAGTTGTGCGTTCGACGATTCCAATATGAACCTAGTTTACTTCAGCGGTTCTTATCTCGTGATCGACAACTTCGAGATTAAAGGCTACTGCTGGAATTCCACGAACCCCCAAGATGCGCTGATCCGAACTTCCGGAAATGACGAGATGAAGAATTCGTATTGGCACGGCTGGACGATGGGAGCGACGGCGAGTGGATGCGGCTCGTGCGACTCCGACGAATACTGGGCCATCGCGCCGGCTGACTTCCAATCAGTGAACACATATTCACGCGTGGACCATAACGTGTTTGATGGCTCCGATTCCACGTTCGGCAATCTTTTTGGAAGTTACGGCGACGCTTCGGGCGGGATTTTTTACGGCGGGGGCGAAATCGACCACAACGTTGTGAATCACGTTTCCAACGGCGTTAAATATACTTCCGCGTACCTGTTCCATGACAACTACATGAACTACCTTTACGAGCCCAAGCCGGGGGGCACTCATGGGAACGTCATGGAATTGCCAGGGTCGGGTTTTAATTGGACCGTCGACACGTACTATTACAATAATCTGGTTCTCAACACGAATATCGGAGAAACAGTCGATTTCTATCCGGGAGCGGCGTCAAACGGGAAGGCCGGATTCATATTCAACAATGTGATGTCAAACCCGGACGGCAACGCGGGCGTGAACTGCTATATGCTGGAGGGGGACGGCAACCCTGGTCCAGGCATGGTGTACTTCTTCAACAACACTTCGGTTTCTGGTTGTGCCATGCGTAATCCGGGACGCGGGTCGAACACTGTCACGCTGCAGAACAACCACTACATCGGGTTCTCGGTTCTCGGCGCGATCTCGCAATTCGTGACTGCTCTTGTCACTCCGACGGATAATGGCAACGAGATATGGGCCTCCGTGTCCACAGTCAACAAGCAGGGTTACAACGTTGGCAACAATTATGCTCCGACAAGTGGGAACTGCAACGGTGTGTCCCCCTGTACTGTTGGAGCAGGTGCGAATTTGACCTCGATTTGCAACAAGATGGATAACTCTGCAGCTGCCTCTGCATGCAAAAATGGATTCCAGGGAGTCAGCTACAACACTTCAAATCACACGGCTGTCGATAACGCGATCACTCCTCGCGGGTCTTCGTGGGACGCGGGGGCGTATCAATTCTCAACCTCCACTGCAACGCAGGTGGCCGCTCCGACTGGTTTGACCGCAATAGTTCAATAGGTCGACAATCAACCGAATTGAAGGAAAGCACGACGAAGTCGCCGTCGTTTCCGCAAAATCGCGTTGCATGAACGTCAGCTGCAAGAAGACCGCCTCTAGTTAGCTTCAGTCACCTGGCCGAAACACACGCGCCGTCACCATAGAAAGAAGCTTGTTCTTCTGCTACTGAGTATCTCCTTGAAATCGCTACGTTCCTGACTTTGTGATCGACGAGCACTAAACAAATTACTCACGCGCTCTCGAAGTTTCTACAAATCTGAGTTGGACGCTCTCGCTTTTTGCTTTTGAGTCACTTTTTACAGCTAAAGAATCGTCTGGCGCACATCCATTCTCATCCGATATAGCCTGACACCACCGTTGTAGCGCTGTAGCTAGAAGCCTGCCAGGTGTAATCGCGGATTATCCATGGTCCCTGAACATCTTCAATTTGGAGGAGGCTCGAATGCGACTGTGCTGCACCCACTGGTAGCAGTGGGTGTACTGATTGCCATTGTGCTGATTCTGGCGCTTCCTCGCAGAAGGGCAATGGTGCCGTTCCTAGTCGCGGCCTTGATGATCCCGTGGGGACAGGTGCTCGTTGTAGGCGGTGTGCATTTCACCATGATGCGTATTCTGATTATGGCGGGATTGGCGCGAGGTGTCTGGACCAAGACGAAGTCATCGGAAGATTGGTTCGGCACAGGATTCAGCGCGATCGATCAGGCGGTGGTCCTCTGGTTGATGTTTCCTATGTGATTGTGACGCTGCAGTGGATGAATTCCGAGATGCTGGTCGCGAGCCTCGGAAATATGCTGGACGCGCTCGGCGGCTTTCTCGTGGTGCGATTTTTTATCTCCGATGGCGAGGCGATCCGCACCGTCATAAAAACGCTGGCAGCGATTTGCGTGGTTCACGGAATCTGCATGATCAACGAGCAGATTGCAGGCGTAAATGTGTTCGGTTTGGTCGGCGGACTAAGCTTGACGGACGAAATTATTAGAAACGGGCAACTACGCTCCTCGGCAGTGATGGGTCCCCTGGGCGAAGGCGTTTTTGCTGGCGTGTTGGTACCGCTCTTTCTCTGGCTCAGAATTGAAGGAGGTTCACGGATTACGGCTTACTTCGGACTTGCAGGTGCCACAGCGATGCTGATCACAACCCACGCGAGCACCCCATGGTTGGCACTTGCCGGCGCACTTATGGGCCTTTGCTTCTGGCCGTTGCGGAAGGAAATGCGGATCGTTCGCTGGGGCTTCGTGCTTCTACTCGTGGCGCTGCACCTCTATATGAAGTCGCCGGTGTGGCATTTGATCTCCGACGTGAACTTAACGGGAGACTCCTCGAGCTGGCACCGCTACACGCTGATTAATCAGACCATTATTCATTTCAGCGATTGGTGGTTCTTGGGATTCAAGAACTATGCCGGTTGGGACTGGGACATGTGGGATACCAGCGATCTGTTCGTAGCCACTGCACTAACAGGAGGTCTGATAAGTCTGGTATTTCTAATTCTGATATTCAAGCGAAGCTTCGGAGCCCTCGGCACTGCGAGGAAACGAGTCGAGGCAGATAAGAAGCAGGAATGGCTTCTGTGGTGCCTGGGTTCGTCTCTTTTTTCGGTTGTGGTGTCGAGTATTGGGATTGCATTCATCTACCAGTCGCAGCTCGAGTTATATGTTTTGCCGGCTTGCATCACGGTGGCGGCTTTCGAAGCGAAGCAAGCGGCGGATTCTGTTGACTCAATGACTCCAGAATTCGGACACCCTCTTTATCTCGCGCGCGGCTCTGGCATCCGATCCGAACTCGTTCCGACAGATAGACAACTGAGCCACTCATGAAGCCCAAAGTATCCGTAATAATTCCGACCTACAACCGTGCAAAAGACGTTCAGAACGCGATCAACAGCGTCCTGTCGCAGACATTGACCGACCTGGAAGTCATCGTAGTAGATGACGGCTCATCGGATGACACAGGCAAGGTCCTTCAGGAAGTCTACGGCGACCGGATTCATTACTCCTTTCAGTCCAACCAAGGCATTAGTGGAGCGTTGAATACTGGGTTAGAAAAAGCGCGCGGAGAGTGGGTAGCATTCCTCGACTCTGATGATTATTGGGCCGACGAAAAGCTTGAATGGCAGTTCAAGGCTTTGGAGCGATTCGGTTCCCAATGCGGCGCCTGTTATACGTAAGTCGGATTCTTTAACTACCGGAAACTCGAACGATGTTCCAACTCGCCGACCCGCAAGATCGGCATGAAGGCGACACGGCATCGGCGCCAACATTTTGAAGAAGATAGTGAGGCCGGGAGGGGGAGGAATGCTGGTTTGCATTTGCTCCATCCTGCGCGCACCGATCTCGTGAAAAGAGCAGGGTGATTTGATCGTGACTTACGCTTCGGCATGGACAGCGACTTCCTCTTCCGTCTAGCCATGATCACGGATTTCTGTTACGTCAACCGCCGACTTGTATTCGTGACCGATCGCCGGGCGAGCAGCGTCATGTCGGAGTGAGTTCCGAGTGGAACAAACTGGAATTCGTGCTTCGGCAGACTCAGATTCGTTTCGAGAAATTTCAGCAACAGAGCCAAGGCCTTCCGAAAGAAATTCAACGGTCGATCGCATCCGGACTGAGTTCCGTCCATAGCGGGCTGGCCAACTGTCATTTGGAGAAGGGCGATTTCGCTAAGGCGCGGATATCTGCGTACAATGCGGTGCAGCTGAATTTCAGTTTAAACCTCGCCATCAAGTTAAATTCGACAACAGTCAGTCCTCAACTCGCATTACGAGCCGTGCAGCAACATCAGCAAAGCGGAAAAACTTCGGCTCGTTTTATTTAGCCCCTTTTCGTAAAAACCGGACACCCTTCAACGAAAGGCCTAAGTAACTTGGATAGCACAATACCGGCATGAATCTCACGAACCTTTACAATCGGGCAAGGGCGAGCTTTGTCAAACTACAGAGCGGCGGCAACCTCCGGGCAAAAACAATGCGGGGCGGGCTTTTTTTGAGCGGCGGAAGCGTCGCTGAGCAGGCTAGCCGCTTTGCACGCAACATAATCCTCGCTCGAGCTGCTAGCCCCAAGCGCCTTTGGAACGATGGCGATCGTGATGTCGTCGTCAGCGTTAGTAACGGCTCTGACCGAAATCGGCCAGAGGGCCGCTGTTATTCAAAACCCTAGGGGGGCAGAGGAGGAATATCTTAACGCCGGCTGGTGGATGGGCATGGGCCGCTCACTCCTCACTTACGGCATCATTTTTCTGACGGCTCCATTTGTCGCGCATTTCTATGGGAACGCTGAACTGACAGCCCTTCTTCGAGTCGCGCTCTTGAGCATGGTGTTCGAGGGTGCGATGAGTCCCCGTTCCATTCTGCCGCAAAAAGAAATGAAGTTTGGGCGGTGGATGGCGATCAGCAACGGCGGCGCCATCTGTGGAGTCATTCTGACGGTAGTTCTCAGCTTTATTCTCCGCGACGTGTGGGCGCTGGCCATTGGCTCCTGCAGCGAGTATCGCCTTTCGTTGTCTCTTTTCATACATTGTGTGTCCGGGACTTACCGAGCCTGGGATGGGACAACCGCGCCATTCGAGACCTTTACGGCTACTCGAGACAAGCATTTGGACTGGCGCTTTTCAACTTCATCTTCACGCGTGCTGATATCTTCGTGCTCGCCAAGCTTTACCCCGCTGCAGCGTTGGGTGTGTACACGATGGCAGTCTTCCTAATCCAGACCCCCTCAGTCTTCATCACAAATATGTTGGTTCAAATCCTTCTGCCCACTTTTGCGCACGTCCAGGAAAACAAACAGCGCGTTAACCGTATTCTGATTGAGGTGACATCCTGGTTGATCCTCCTCGGACTCCCTGCCATGGTCGCCTGTTATCTGTGCGGCGCTTCCCTTCTCCGGCTCATCTACGGTGCCCGATATTCGGCGGGCGCCGGGCCGTTTGCCGTTGCTGCCATCGTGGTCTTTCTGAGTTTGTTAAACGTCCTAATCACGAATGTCTTTTCCGGTATGGGTCGCCCTGGCCTGCACCGGCGCGCGGTGGCAGCGTCCGCGGTGGTCATGGCGATCGCCGTCTACCCCGCGTGCCATTTTTTGGGATTGGTTGGAGGCCAGGTCGCAGCCCTTCTTGCGATTATTGCCAGCTACGGGCTACAGGTCTGGCGGATGCGTGACCTCACCGGGTTGGACTTGCTTCGGTATGGGAGAGCATTTGTTCCAGCGGTACTCGCATCTGCTGGCGCTCTCGGCATCGGGCTTTGCGCACGCTTCGTCGGGCTGGCGGACAAACCGGCGGCCAACATCGCAGTTGGCGCTGGTGTGTGCGTTCTCGCTTACGCTGTGTGCGTGCCGGCATTCCTAAGGATCAGGCAGACCGCGCAGCCAGCCGTGAAGTTGAGTGATATCTAAGAGTTGACGACTTCGTGGCTAGGGAGCGCACCTGTGCTCCGTGACGCAGTCTCGAATCGGTTACCATGCCAATCGAGCACCGTGGATGTGGGTGCAGAGCGGCGTGTCACTTAATCTCGTATCTCGAACAACTACTTCAACTACGTTCGCTTCGTTAGCGATTATCTCTGCCGCAGCTGCTTTTAAGCCGGTTGGTTCAACAGGGCTGCTTTGGTTCGCTGAGTTCGCTACTGACGACGTCGCTTAAAGAGAGCTAGAAACGCTCAACATGAAACTATCCATCATCATATTGTGCTGGAACGATCTGAAGGTCATCAGCGACTGCCTGCGATCCATCTACGCGACAACGCTAAAGACTGAATTTGAGATTATCGTCTCGGACAACGGCTCCACGGACGGCTCGATCGAGCACATCCGGCAAAACTTTCCCCAGGTGCGGCTGATCGAGAATGGCCGAAACCTTCGGTTCGCCAAGGGTAATAACGTCGGCATCGAGGCGAGCGTCGGGGAGTATGTTCTCATCCTCAATCCCGACACCATAATGCACGAGGGAACTCTCGACGACATGGTGGCATACGCCGACAGCCATCCAAAGGCAGGGGCGTTTGGTTGCAAGATTCTCAGTCCGGACGGCAGTAGTCAGGGAGGTATCCGCCCGCTTCCCAGCATCCGTTCTGAATGGTGCCTCGCCCTCGGTCTGCGACCTCTGGCGCGCATTTCGGATTTCTTTCACCCGGGCGAATACGAAGGATGGAAGGGCGACACGGAAAGGACCGTCGGCTGGATCGCGGGTTGCTTCATTCTGATCAGAGGTGAACTGCTGAAGCGTCTTGGCGGTTTCGATGCTCAGTTCTTTTACTATTATGAAGATACGGATCTTTGCCGCCGCGTTTGGGAAGCCGGTCACACGATTCTTTACAACCCCAAATGCTCGTTCATTCATCTAGGCGGCCAGTCAACCGTCAATCGATTTACACCTGTATCTTTCGCTCTCGACGCCGCCGTCACGCGCTATCTTTATTACTACAAATGCTACGGAATGAAAGGCATCCAGAGTTGCCGCCGGGCATTCTTGGTCTCGGCGATGATTCGCCGCATGGGGTACGGTTTATTGCAAATGGTCCGTCCGTCTGAAGCGACGCAGAAGAAGCTGGAACTCTTGCGAGCGCTATTCGAGTGGAACTACCGGATCGATCTCAAGCGACTCGTCGAAAAGGGCGAAGAGCCGGAAATAGCGTTCAAACCCGCAGATCGCATCTCAGAACGCTAAATACGTGCTGCTCTCGATATTCGGCCAAATCGAGCGCAATCTCGCAAAACGCAAACTCAAGAAAGGTTCCTTCTGCTCATGGACATAAAAGTTGAGTCGCGCCATCTCAAAGACGTCGTCGTGGTCGTCCCCGATATTTTCCAAGACGCCCGCGGCTTCTTCATGGAAACCTATCGCGAGGATCAGTTCAAAGCCCACGGTTTGCCGTATCAATTTGTGCAAGACAATCATTCCCGCTCCGCTCGCGGTGTCGTTCGCGGGCTACACTTTCAGTGGGAACCCCCGATGGGCAAATTAATGCGGGTGACTCTGGGAAGCGCGTTCCTGGTCGCTGTCGACATTCGCAAAGGCTCTCCCACGCTCGGAAAGTGGGTTGGTATCGAAGCGTCAGCCGAGAATCGTCGTCAGGTTTGGGCGCCAGCAGGGTTCGCGCGAGGTTTTTGCGTTCTGTCCGAATTCGCAGAGATCCAATACAAGACCACGGGCCAATACAACAGCAAAGGGGAGTCTGGAATTCTCTGGAACGATCCTGCCGTCGGTATCAAGTGGCCGCTGCCAGAATCAGAAATGCAGCTGTCCGAAAAGGACAAGAAAGCGCAAACGCTAAAGCAGTGGCTGGATTCTCCCAACTCCGAAAATTTTAAGTTCTAGACATCAATTGAAAGTATTGCAGTTCCCAACCGAAATTCAAAGTTCATCCTCACGGAGCGAAAACATATGAAAGTCCTCATCGCCGGTGGCGCAGGTTACGTCGGTAACGTCCTCATTCCCAAGTTGCTCGACCGCGGTTACAAAGTCGACGTCGTTGATCTTTTCTGGTTCGGGAACAATCTTCCACCGCAGGTCGGCGTCATTCGCAAAGACATTTTCCACCTCACCGTGGAAGATCTCGAAGCCTATGACCAAGTGATCTTTCTCGCGGGCCTCTCGAACGATCCGATGGCCGAGTTCTCCCCGAGCAAGAATTTTATCTTCAACGCAGCGGCCCCGGCATACCTCGCCTACACCGCAAAAAAAGCTAAGATCAAGCGCTACATCTACGCGTCGTCTTGCTCGGTCTACGGCTACACAGAAGACGAACTTTTTGATGAAACCCGTCCCGTCAGCTCCAACTATCCGTACGGCATCTCCAAGCTCCAAGGCGAACAAGCGGCGATGCAGCTGGCCGATGAGAACTTCTCCGTCATCGCGCTCCGCAAGGGCACCATCTCTGGCTACAGCCCGCGAATGCGATTCGACCTCATCATCAACACGATGTTTAAGAATGCCGTACGCGAAAAGACGATCACCGTGAACAACCCCTCAATCTGGCGTCCGATCCTTGCCATTGAAGACGCGGCTACAGCGTACACACGCGCGATCGAAGCCAACTATAAGCTCTCCGGGATCTTCAACGTGGCGTCGGGAAACTACACGGTCGGTGAGGTCGCTGATCTCGTTCGCGACGCCGTCAGTGAGCGTCTCGGCATAAAAGTAAATCTGAACATCAAGCATATTCAGGACTTCCGCAACTACAAGGTCAGCACCGCCAAGGCTAGCAACGTCCTCAGCTTTCATGCCACTGCCGACGTAAAGTCCAT
Source organism: uncultured Acidobacteriota bacterium (assembly GCA_963766985.1). GTDB lineage: Bacteria > Acidobacteriota > Terriglobia > Acidiferrales > UBA7541 > Acidiferrum. The sequence goes on along the minus strand of CAVYCJ010000012.1, from coordinate 689,967 downwards.
CGTTTACAGCCTCGTCGATAACATGGAAAAGTTTAAGGACTGGGATAACCCGCTCTACTCGAACATTCAGTCACTCAAGAAACTCGAGGCCGCCATCGAAACACATTCGCTGGTGGGCGCTGTCGAGCGATGAAGATCGCCGTCATTGGTGCCGACGGCCAACTCGGCGTCGATGTGGTCAACGCTTTTGCGCGAAATGGCGATGAAGTCCGGCCCCTGACTCATGCCGACATCGAGCTATCCGACCTTAGTTCGGTCGCAAACCGGCTTCAGGAATTTCGCCCCGGTTTTGTCGTCAATACCGCCGCCATGCACCATGTCGAAAGGTGCGAGGCCGACCCACAAAGAGCCTTCGCTGTGAATGGAATTGGATCGCGTAATCTCGCCACCGTCTCTGGCGACATCGGCGCCACGCTGATGCACGTAAGCACGGATTACGTCTTCGATGGCACAAAGGCGCGCCCATACACTGAGGAGGACGCCCCGCGTCCCCTCAACGTGTACGGCAACACGAAGCTCGCTGGCGAGTATTTCGTTCGCGGCCTCGACAAGCATTTCGTTCTTCGTGTTTCCGCGATATATGGCAAGAGCCCGTGCCGTGCGAAGGGAGGGCTTAACTTCGTAGAATTAATGCTTAAGCTCGCGCGCGAACGTGGCAAAGTCCGTGTGGTTGACTCGGAGTTTGTTACCCCCACGCGCACCACCGAAATCGCGCAGCAGATCGTAGCTCTAAGTCGCTCGGACGCATACGGCCTGTACCATTCTACGGCCGAGGGACAGTGCTCCTGGCACTCCTTCGCCGCCGAAATCTTCCGGCTCACGAACACACCCGTCACGCTTGAAATCGCCGGACCCAACGAATTTCCGGCCAAGGTCGCGCGCCCGTCGTACTCCGTACTCGAAAATGCGGCCCTCAAAAAGCACTCACTCAACATTTTCAAACCTTGGCAAGAGGGTCTGCGCGAATACCTCTCGTAAGCCGGAAACCCATTAAGTTCGCAGAACTTTTTTGGTGAAATCGGCGATTTCGCTGAGCAGCGTCCCTGGAAGCCGAAGCCCACGACCGACTCACGAGCCAGAGCGGCTCTTCTGACTCCGATTTTGACCGCAATGAGCAGTCTCATATACGAATCCGGAAAAGAAGCAACTGCGTCAGAGGTGGCGACGCCAAATCCTCGCGTTGGCGACTATTGTCTAATGACCGCCGCCTACAATGAAGAGCAGAACATCGGCGCCACAATCGAATCTGTTCTTGCGCAAAGCCTACTCCCGAAGCGTTGGGTGATAGTCAGTGATGGCTCCTCTGATCGGACGGATGAGATCGTCAAGTCTTATTCGGCGAAACACACTTTCATATCGTTCATCCGCACAGACCGTGAATCTGGTCACAGTTTCGCCCGCAAGGTCGCGGCCCTACGAACCGCTGACGGTCTCTTGAAAGATGCCCAGTCGGGTTGGATTGGAAATTTAGACGCCGACATTACGCTCGATCCGGACTTTTTCGAAAGTCTCCTCCATCGTTTTGACCGAGACCCTCGACTCGGTATTGCAGGTGGCTACGTTTGTGAGTTGACTGGAGGTTCATTTCGCGAGCGCCCCAGCAATCGCACCTACTCAGTGGCGCACGCTGCACAACTGGTTCGCCGTGACTGCTACGACCGAATTGGCGGTTATTCCGGCTGTCGGTATGGCGGAGAGGATTGGCACGCTCAGACAAGCGCAAAGATGTTTGGATGGAATGCGGTTGCTTATCCGGAACTTACCATACGTCACCACCGACGCACCGGCGAAGCTGATCAATTACTTCGCCATCGCTTTCGTCTTGGAAAGCTTGATTACTGCTTCGGCAGCGACCCATTGTTCGAAATATTCAAATGCTTTCAACGCATTCCCGAGCGGCCTTTCATAGTCGGAGCTGCCGCTAGGCTGAGTGGTTTTTTTTGGTGCTATCTCGTGCGCGAATCGCGCGAGTTCTCTCCTGAATTCATCCACTTCCTGCGGACTGAGCAAAGAGACAAACTGTTCAACATGTTTCGCCGCAGAAGGACCGCCGACTCTGTGGCGCCGGTGCAGCCTCCTAGGTCGAATTAAAGTCCTTCATCGACTTCCCACACCGTAACGGATAGCTTGGGTTATACGTTTCATGGGAAAGTGACTCTGATGGGCCAGGTCCCATCGAAGCAACGCCGGTTCCAGGGCGGTCTTGTTGCTACAGGGTCGAACGGAAAGACGGAGCAGTCGTTTGCCTACCCACCCAGTTCCAGTCAAGAAGGATACGCTCAAACGCCTAACCAAATTAGTGGTTAGCATGGCCTTCTACTCCCTGGTTTCGACTGGAAGGTCTCTCAAGCACTTGCTGGGCATCAAAAATCGTGCAACCTGCGTGATCCTCGATTACCACGCGGTGAGCACTCAAAATCGCGCTAATTTCGCCGGGCAGATGGATCTCCTAATACGCTTAGCTGAACCGATAGCAGCAGACTGTTGTGACAGCCTCGAAGCGGGCCGCCATTACGTTGGAGTCACCTTCGATGACGGATTACTTTGTGTCATCGAGAATGCTGTTCCCGAGTTGATCCGGCGAAGAATTCCCGCGACGCTCTTCATCGTCCATGATCTCGTAGGCAATCGGCCGAATTGGACTATGTTCGGTGAAGACTATAGTGACCAAGAGCCCATAGCATCTTTGGCTGACTTAAATAATCTGCCGGCAGACCTTTTCAGCATCGGATCTCACTCCCTGTCACACCCTTGGCTCCCAGCCGTCACTGATTCCAAGGCTCGCCAAGAGTTGGTCGAGTCGCGAACGAAACTCGAGGAAGCTACGGGCCGGCCGGTGCGACTGTTTAGCTTTCCTTATGGCGCCTCGAATGAACGACTGATCGCACGGTGTCGCGACGCCGGGTACACCCGTGTTTTTACAATCTTGCCGCGACTGGGTTTGCGTGAGCCAGACGAATATGTCACGGGCCGCGTCGTAGTCGACCCAACAGACTGGCCACTTGAGTTTCGCTTGAAACTGGTGGGTGCGTATCGTTGGCTGCCGCAGGTGTTTCGGTGGAAACGTCGATTTTTCCCGGCTCAGTTGGCCGAGTCAGCTCAACCATCTTCGCAGGCGAGAAATGTCAATCTGTGAGTTATTCTCCGAAGCGTATACAGTAGTTTCGCGAATACAATAGTTTCACCGTAATCGTGCACTCAGAAATAGGGTTCATGTCATCGCTCGAGGAAAAGATAACCAGCGTTGTCCTGCGCACCATTCGTGCTCGCCGCGCGAAACCAGCGTCCATCGAAGCGCCGTCTGCCATCGGATCTGGTTCTCCTGCAAGAATTCGCGAGGCACAGTTCTCGGACTTCGAGGCTGTTCGAGCCCTGAAACGCCGCTGGGGCCTCATTCCCGACTCCTTTGAAAATTGGGAAAGAATTTGGCGCTCAAATCCGGCACTTCAAGGTCTCGACCAACTGCTACCACTCGGTTGGGTCCTCGAATCCGAAGGCCGTGTCGTTGGCTACCTGGGCAACATCGCGTCGCAGTACCGCTTTCGCGGGCGCACTCTCACCGCAGTTACTGGTCACGGTCTTGTCGTAGAGCCGGAGCATCGCGCGTTGAGCATTACACTCAACGCCGCATTCTATCGACAGAAGTTCGTCGATCTCTACCTCTCGACGACAGCAATCGAAATCGTCGGCAAAATCGCGCGCATCTTCAAGGCGGACAAACTACCTCAGCCTGACTATGAAGTCCTATTCTGGGTCCTCCACCCCGGCGCATTCGCGAGAGGTCTGATGGAGAAGCTGCAACCCAACGCGGCGCTGTCTGGCGCTGGTCGCATTCTCGCGTCGTCGGCAATCGCCGCCGATAGCCTTCTTCACTTTCGCCGGCCGCGCCGACGCCGGCCCTCGCTCACCATTCGCGAAATTTCTGTGGCCGAGATCGGCATTGAGTTCGAGGCCCTCTGGCACGCGAAACTTGCCGAAAGCAATCGGCTTCTTGCTGATCGCGATTCCTCAACACTGCGCTGGCATTTTGGAACGCCTGGCGATGAAGGCGTCACGCGCGTTTATTGCGGCTATTCCACCGGTCCTGCAGCGAGGCTCCTCGGGTATGTCGTCGTGCGCACCGATCCGCCAAACACTAGTGGCCTAAGAAAGACGACGGTCGCCGATCTGCTCGCGCTCAATGACGACCCTGCTGTGCTGGCCGACCTTATAGTCGCCGCTCACGACCACGCCAAGCTCGCTGGCAGTCATGTACTCGAAGTACTCGGCTTCCCGCCTGCCGTTCGCCAGGTATGTGCGCGGTGGAATCCCTATACACGCAAATACCCGTCATGCCCCTTTTTTTATCGCGCTGCTGATCCCGAGTTGCATAAGACTCTGGCAGATAGTTCCGTTTGGTACGCCTCTCCGTTCGACGGCGACACCACACTCATGCCGATCCTAGCAACCCAGGAGTCTGCTTCGCTTCTTAGCGATGGAAACCAAGTACGACTCCAGGCACAGCACTAACTCTATCCGAGCTGGATGCTGACGCACCGCACGCAGGCATCCTACGCGCACCGGCTGGGGTAGGGTTCTCTCAAAAACGCCTCCGACTGTTCTCAAACTTTCGCAGCCTACCGCGACCAAAGTAAGTTATCGTCAACCTTAAGTCTTTGGTTCCTTGGTAACCAAATTCGCTCCCTAATACTTAAAGGGTCGTCGACGATGTAGATATGCCGCAATTTTTGCTAGACGGCTTTTGCCGTCGCAATTCTTAAAACGAATCGCGAGAGGGTATCCCGTAATATGAATGCTCAAGAAATCGACCGTGACATCCGATCCTTTCTCATTGAAAACTTCCTCTTCGGCCGTGCCGAAGAACTCCGCGACGACGTCCCTCTACAAGGCAACGTGATCGACTCCACCGGCGCGCTGGAACTCGTCGCATACATGCAGGACCACTTCGAGATAACTGTGGAAGACCATGAGGTCATTCCCGAAAACCTTGAATCCGTTCAGACTGTGGTCGCTTACGTCACTCGCAAGGTTGCCGCTAAGACCTAACTATCTGAAACGCGAACTCGTCCTAAATAGCACTGACTGCCTATAGAAAGTGACCGACGGTCACCTTTTGCCTCGTTACCGTGCGCGCGTGGGTAAAGTCTTGTCTTCAATGGATAAGACATTCCCTACACGGCTGCACATAGCATTGCAACCATTTCATTCTAAACAGCTTACAGAGCGACGTGCGGCACCCAAATTGCTACAAATAGCTAGTGCAGTTGAATTTCCGGGCGACTCCGCGCGTCGGTCGGGCTGAAACCTCGAACGAAGGGTTCAACGACGAATCAAAGGAGTGCTTCCCTTTCAATGACTGAGATCGCTATCGTCGGCGCGGGCCCTTATGGGCTCTCTATCGCCGCCCACCTTCGGGCGCAAGGCATTCCATTCCGCATCTTCGGCCGCACGATGGACAGCTGGCTATCCCACATGCCCAAAAGCATGTGCCTCAAGTCAGAAGGCTTTGCTTCGAATCTTTCGGACCCTAAAGACGAATTCACACTCGAGAAATTCTGCGCCGAAAAAGGCATCCAATACGCTCACGTTCACGTGCCAGTGAAGCTTCAAACCTTCACGTCCTACGGCCAGGCGTTCCGGGACCGCATGGTGCCCGAGCTGGAAGAGAAGCTGGTTTCGCACATCGAACGCATGAAAGATGGCTTCCGCCTACGCCTGGAGAACGGGGAAGAGCTCGCTGCGCGCCGCGTCATTCTCGCCGTTGGTATCACCCACTATGCATGGACGCCGGAAGTACTCGCGGACTTGCCTTCCGAATTGGTATCGCATAGCTTCCATCAAGCGGGACAGGACAAGTTTAAAGGCAAATCGGTAGTCGTAGTTGGTGGCGGCTCGTCGGCCACCGACCTTGCTGCGGAACTGTACGAAAGCGGCGCAAATGTCCAGCTGATCGCGCGTCAGAAAGAGATGATCTTCCACAGTGCGCCGCAGATCGGCAAGAAGCGCCCGCTTTGGAAGCGCCTTCGCCATCCGCAATCGGGCCTCGGCCCAAGTATGCGCTCGGCGGCGTTCTGCACCTTCCCGACATTATTCCGTCTTCTGCCAGCGTCACTCCGTGTGGAAATCGTCCGCCGTCACCTTGGACCGTCGGGCACGTGGTTCACGAAGGAACGTATCGTTGGCAAAGTTCAGATCCAACTCGGCTCCACGATCGAGCACGCCGAAGCGAAGGACGGTCGTGTGCACCTGCGTGTTCGTCTCGCGGACGGCGGCACGCGCGAATACACAGCCGATCACGTGATCGCGGCAACCGGCTACCACGTCGATCTGGACCGGCTGAAATTTCTCAGCCCTGAACTGAATCGCCAGATCGACGATCTCGATCGAACACCGATTCTCTCTGCGAACTGCGAAACGTCAGTGCCCGGCCTCTATTTCGTCGGCGTGTCCGCTGCCAATACCTTCGGACCTATGATGCGGTTTGCGTTCGGCGCTGATTTCACAGCGAGGCACATCACCAAAGGTCTGGTGAAGGCGATGGCAGGCAGGCCGGTCTCCGTTGGCGCAGCGAAAGCAGTTCCGGCCGAAAAGTAACTCATGGTCGCTGCAGCGAACGCCGCGGCGCCCGACGCAACAGTGCTCGAGCAACAACGTCCTGCGCATCAGCTTAAAACGCCTCTCCAAAGCCAGGTTATGCGCGGATTCTAAACGGCTTCGCGCTCCAAACTTGCCGAAAATTACCGATGAAACCAGAAACAATCGCGTTGCATGTTGGCTACGATGGCGATCCCACCACGAAAGCGGTGGCGGTTCCCATTTACCAGACCGTAGCGTTTGAGTTCGACAGCGCGGAGCACGGTGCGGCGCTCTTTAACAATCAAGTCGTCGGCAACATCTACACGCGCATCGGCAACCCCACAAATGCGGTGCTCGAGAAACGGGTTGCTGCTCTCGAAGGCGGCGTGGAAGCGCTTGGCGTCAGTTCGGGAATGGCCGCGATCGAATATTCGATCATGAACATCGCCGAGGCCGGCACGAATATCGTGTCTACGCCTCAGCTTTACGGCGCTACCTACACACTTATCCAGCACATTTTGCCGAAGCGTGGTATCGGCGGGCGATTCGCAGCGAGCGACAAGCCCGAAGATGTCGAAAGGATGATCGACGAGAACACGCGCGCGGTCTATTGCGAAAGCGTAGGAAATCCCGCGGGAAACGTCGCGGACGTCGAAGGCTTAGCCCGCGTCGCGCACAAGCACGGTGTGCCGTTGATCGTCGACAACACGGTTGCGACACCAGTCTTGCTGCGGCCGATTGAGTACGGCGCCGATGTTGTCGTGCACTCTGCAACCAAGTTTATGGGCGGCCACGGAACGACCATCGGTGGATTGATCATCGACAGTGGCAAATTTCCATGGGCGAAGAATCCGGATCGCTGGTACATGTTGACCAAGCCGGAACCCTGCTACCACGATCTCGTTTTCACCGACCATTTCAAGGAAGCGGCGTATGTTGCGCGCTGCCGAACGGTCTGCCAGCGGAACACAGGCGCTTCTCTTGCGCCGTTCAATGCGTTCTTGCTCTTACAAGGGCTCGAGACGATGGCGCTGCGCGTCGAGCGGCATGTCAGCAACGCGCGTCGGGTCGCTGAGTTTTTGCGCGATCATACGAATGGTCGAATGGGTGAGCTACGCAGGATTCCCCGACAGTCCACTCCATCCGATGGCCAAAAAGTATTTGGGCAACAACGCAGTTTCGCTGCTCACGTTCGGCGTCAAAGGCGGGTTTGAGTCGAGCCGCAAGTGCTTCGACGCGTTCCGATTGTTCAAGCGCATGGTAAACATGGGCGATTCCAAATCGCTGACGTGCCACCCGGCCTCGACGACACACCGGCAGCTGACGCCGGAAGAGCAAGCGAAGGTCGGTGTCACTCCAGAAATGATTCGTCTCAGCGTCGGCATCGAGCACATCGACGATATTCTCGCGGACCTCGAGCAGGCGCTGGCCGTGGCTGCGAAAACGCAGTGATCGCGCAGTTTGTGCTGAGTTGAGTTTCGTGGTGCGAGCTTAGAGGAGTTTGCATGCCGTTGCTTGTGACCGGAGATCGGGTTCCTCCTCGGTGGGCCGAGAAGAACAGCGCTTCGCTGATCTGGGAACACTTTCTCCGGCGACACGCCTGAAGGGCTGAGGATCGCACTCATCAACAACATGCCGGACTCGGCGCTCGAAGACACCGAAATTCAATTCTTCGAGTTGCTTGACGCCGCGAGTGACGACGTTCCTATTTACGTCACTCTCTATTCCCTGCCCGAGATCATCCGCACCGATCGAGCTCTACTACACGTCGGAGCTCACTACTCTCACATTCAGGATCTTTTGAATTCCAAATTCGATGGCGTGATCATCACCGGCACCGAACCCCGCCAGCGCAATCTACGAGGACGAACCGTATTGGCAATCGCTCACTGAAGTCTTCGATTGGGCCGAGGTGAACACGACATCAGCGATTCTTTCTTGCCTCGCCGCACACGCCAGTGTGCTTCACAGTGACAACATCCAGCGCCACCCACTAGCCGATAAGCAGTTCGGTGTCTTCGAATACAAAAAGTTTGCGGCTCATGCGTTAACGGCGGGCGGGGCGACCACGTTCCGATTCCCACATTCTCGGTGGAACGAAGTTCGCGAATACGCGCTCACTTCATGTGGCTACACCGTCCTAGACAAGTCCGTCGACGCCGGCATCAACCTCTTTGTAAAGCAGAGAAAAAAAAGTCTGTTCGTACACTTCCAAGGACACCCCGAATATTTTTCCCGCACATTGCTGAAGGAATATCGTCGCGACATTCGCAGGTTCCTCACACGTGAACGCGAAACATTCCCTTCGATGCCATTCGGCTATTTCGACGCTGACGCTTCGAAAACCCTGAATGAATTTCGCCGGAACGCTGAAGCCAACCGCCAGGAAGACCTCATCGACATTTTCCCAGAAGCTTTCGTCTCCGAAACTCTCAAGAACACTTGGCACGATTCGGCCGTATCCGTCTACCGGAACTGGCTTCGACTCCTCCAACAAAACCACGCCAATGTGATTCCCGCGCAGCCCCAGATCCCCGCGGCTCACTGCTAGCCTCTGAGAGTTCGCCCAGTCCAGGCGCATCGTCCTTGCTGTGAGCAACATTGTGCCTCCTGAATTTCCCTCCTGATCAACAAACTGCAGTTCCTTCATCCAGACACGCAGACCACTAAACACCGTGACAAACTAATCCTCGAGAAAAGCATGTCCTCTTCCTGGGAAAACAACGTCGCTGGCCTGCTCCGCTCTCTCCCACCGCGCATCTGCGATGTCATTGCTCCATGGGCCGAGACCACTCCGGACCATCCCGCAATTGTCGAATCGTCCGGCACCTGGACCTACTCTGAACTCAGCTCTGCTGTCTCCTGCGCAAAATCGTGGCTTACAAACTCCGGAGTACGCCCCGGCGACCGCGTCATGATCGTGTGCGAGAATTGCCGCGCGTTCGCCGCGGTCCTCCTTGCAACTGCTGCTCTCGACGCGTGGCCCGTCCTCGTCAATGCGAAGCTATCCGCCGGCGAGGTTGACGCTATCCGTGAACACTCCGGGGCGCGTCGCGTCGTATATACGACCGCCGTTTCGCCACACGCCAGCCGATCACGCTAAACGTCATATCGCGACTGTCGCCGATGTCGCGGGTTTAGGTCTTATCGGCTTGAGTGCACTCAACGAGTCCGCGCATCCGGAACCGGTCGACCTTGACCCTGCTGATCGTGTCGCAGCGCTCATCTACACCTCGGGCACGACCGGAGCACCCAAGGGAGTGATGTTATCCCATCGCAATGTCCTTTTTATCTCGGCTGTCTCGGCGAAAATCCGATCTCTTACCCCCGCCGACCGGATGCTTGGACTCTTACCGATGTCCCACGCTGTCGGACTCGCTGTAGTACTCCTCGGAACGCTACTCAGTGGAGCGACGCTCTACATGACTCCACGCTTCGACCCTGTTACCGCTCGCGCAGCAATCGAAAAGGATGAGATCACCGTACTGCTCGGCGTCCCGGCGATGTTCGCGCAATTCTGCGAATACGCAAAAATCAAGAAGCTGGCAACGCTGCGATCTCCGGCGCTGCGAATCATCTCCTCCTCGGGCGCTCCGCTTGATCCCGAGATCAAGGCTGTCGCGGAAAAGCTTTTCGGACTCGTACTCCACAACGGATTTGGCATCACCGAATGTGGCCCGACAATAGCGCAGACGCGCGTCGAATCGCCGCGCGCCGACGTCTCAGTCGGTCGCGCCCTGCCTGGTGTCGAATTGAAACTTGTCGGTCCGAACAGCGAAGAGGTTCCGGATGGCGAAGTCGGCGAACTCTGGATCCGCGGACCAAATGTGATGAAGGGTTACTACCGCGCTCCTCAGGAAACTGCATCCGCGATCGACGGCGACGGCTGGTTCAATTCGCGCGATCTTGCACGACTTCAAGAAGGCAATCTTTTCGTCGTAGGCCGCGCAAAAGACTTAATCGTGCGCTCCGGTTTCAACGTCTACCCCGTCGACGTTGAAACCGTCCTCAACTCTCATCCCGCCGTCGTACAATCCGCTGTGATTGGGCGCTCTGTCCCAGGCGACGAGCAAGTTTTGGCCTTCGTCCAGCTATTACCTGACTCCAAAATCACGGTAGGCGAACTCGCCTCCCACGCCGCAAAAAGCCTCGCCTTATACAAACGTCCGACCCGTATTTTCGTGGTCGAAAGAATGCCGACTACGCCCACCGGCAAAATCATAAAGTCCGCACTGGCTGATTTGGCTCCGTCGCCGACCGTGTCCGGGACGGAAAGTTAGAAGGGTTGATCAGGATTGCGCGAAGAATATACGAGTTAAGGTGGATTCTAGGGCTCAAATTCCTTAACTGAATACTCGAACGACAGTCCTGCCTATTTCGGCGTTTTTATGATGATTCCGAACAGTCCCTTGTTGTTAAATCTGCGGACGTCGACTCTTACTGGTTCCGATTCGCAAACAAAATAAGGGTAATCCGGATGATCTTGCCGAAACGATTCGAATCCATCGTTGGCATCGATATCATCGACGACCACAATTCCACCGGATCGCACGAGGGGCCATACGCTGTCGAGTTCGAATACCAAATTGCGTTTGCTGTGCAAGCTGTCGTGAATAAACAGATCGATCTTTCCTAATTTCTTAAGCAGCGATGGCAAACGGCGCCGACTTGAGCCTTTAATGTAGGTCCACCGATGTCGTAGCTCCGGCACCACTGCGATTCCCACCTTCACGCGAAGGTCCGGTGCCAATGGGGGCAAGTCAATGCTCGACAAGTGACCGCCGCCGTTCCGCTCCATAGCTTGCAAAATAAATCGCGACGTGACTCCGTGACCAACTCCAGTCTCGACGACGACGCTGGGCTTCAGATGAAGAACGATGCACCAGATTGCGCGCGCAAGACCGGCATCGCCGTCGTTCCAGTTTCCAAATCCAGCCGGTCCAGCATCAATCCCGCGCGCTATGAGCGAATTCATGACTTCAGTCCACAATGGAGGGAAGCCCGTTGCGGCCACGCACGGCTGCGAAAACCCGGCCAGAGAATGCAATCGTTCGTGCCAATCGGCTTCAGCCTGATAGCGAAACAGCGGCACTCGCCGCTCGCGTCGCTCGGCGTAGCGATCCTGGAATTTGATCCAGGCTTCGACCGGATCGCCCGATAAGGCAGCGACAAGTCGACTCGGGTGTTGCAAAAAATACTTCAGGCTAGTTCCAAACATTGGGCTCGTGGACGTCAGCGCACCGGCTAGCAGGAGGGCGCCACAACGAATATTTACAGAATCATATTTTAACTGAAGCGGATCAAGCTGAATCTCCATTCTGCGCGCGGTGCTAGCCGCCACTAGAGTGTGACTTCGATCAAGCGCGGCCCGTCGGCCGTCAGCCCTTCGCGCAGCGATTTTCCGAATTCTTCGATCGAACTCGGCCGCGTTCCTGGCACGCCCATCCCCTTGGCCAGCGAAACCCAATCGATTTCGGGATTGCCGATCTCGAACATTTCCTTGGCGCCCCTACCAGCCGAGCCCAATTCCAAACTGGCATATTCACGCTTCAGTACCGCATATTCGCGATTCGCAAATATCACGGTTGTGATGTTCAGCCCGGCTCGTGCCATCGACCATAACGCTTGTTGGGTGTACATGCCGCTGCCATCCGCCGAAAGACACAAAACGCGACGCGACGGGCAGGCCACGGCTGCGCCCACGGCCAGCGGCATGGCGATTCCAATCGAACCGCCGGTATTTGCAAGAAATTCATGTGGCGGGCAACCTCGTGTGGCCAGCATGATATTTCGGCCTGATGTCATCGACTCTTCGACAACGATCGCCCCCTCCGGCAGAATCGCTCCAATCGCATTGCCAACTGCGGTGGCGTTGATGGCACCGCTCGGCATGTCGGGTCGCGCTGCGTTTTCCACCTCTCCGGTACCGTTCGCTGCAACAGCCGAGCCGAGAGCGTCCAAGGCACCCGCACAATCTTGTTCTGCGGTTGCGAGCACGTGAGTTTCGCAACCGTCAGGTAGAGGGGAAGCACTCTTCTTCGGGTGAGCAAAATACGACACCGGGATCCGAGCGCCGACGAGGATGAGATGGCGAAACTCTTTCAGCAAATCCGCTGCTTGCTCAAAAACGTATGGAATCCTCTCAACCCGGGCGCGTCCAGCACCACGTTCCCAACGCGCGAATGGGTACGGCGATAGCAATTTCACTCGAGTCGCCGCGGCAATTCGTCCGGCGGCCGCCAATCCTTTGCCGAATAATGCGTCGCCCGAGAGCAGAATCGCAGTACGTTCGCCTGACCGCAAAATCGCCGCAGCCTGGTCGACAGAAACAGAGGAAGGCAACTTGGGTCTTGGCGACGGTGGGACTCTTGAGGCTACACCGTCTTTGCCCCATGCTGCGTCAGCTCTAACGATCAACGTCGAAATGTGTCCTGGCGCTTCGAGTGAAGCAATGATCGCTTCCGCCGTATCGCAGCCGACCTCAGATGCGACACGCGAAGTCCGCACCCAGTGCGAAACTGACCTCGCGATCCCTTCCACGTCGGAAGTCAGGGGCGCGTCATGGGGCAGATGGAAGCTTGCATGATCGCCAACTATGTTGATAATCGCCGACTGCGCTCGACGCGCGTTGTGGAGGTTGGCCACGCCGTTCGCGAGTCCCGGTCCAAGATGCAAGAGGGTACACGCCGGTCTGCGTGCCATACGGGCGTAACCGTCGGCAGCCCCCGTAGCGACACCTTCAAATAAGACGAGCAGACAACGCATCTCAGGTGTGCGATCGAGCGCGGCGACTATGTGCATTTCTGACGTGCCAGGATTCGTGAAACAAGTCTGCACACCACCGTTCACGAGTGTACGAATTAAGCTCTCAGCGCCGTTCACTCAGCAAGTCCCTCCCTTCTTTTACGCCGATCTCATGATTATCCTGACTCACCGCCGCGAGATTGTGTGACATGACTGCCGCTAGCTGATCGAAGTTCGTCATGATAACTTCAAAATGATCGCCGGGAACTATAGCTTCGTCGATATCGCGGCACCATTGGCTCCACACTTTCTTCGGATTGGAAGGAAACGAGGAGTTTGGTTTCGCTCCTCTTACGTAGTGAATCTTCCCTGGATAGATTCGCGGCTTGTAAGAAGATAGCGCCTTAGTTTCGCGTTCCTTGCGGAGCACGTCAGCCTCGTTTGTCGGCTTCGGTCGCGCGATCCCTTGCGGGTTACCTTCGTCGTCGAGCGACGTGTAGCGCTGGCGAACGGAGCCGTGAGCAAGATACTGAAGTTTGGTTTTCAGAGGCAAACCGGCCAAGATTGCTTTGTGCCGTTTCAGGAGTCGAAAATAAACATCCAGCCGTTGCGGTAAGCCGAGTTGGTCGCGGTAAGGATACGTTTCGATCAACCCCAAGAAATCGATCGTGTCGCCACGTTCCGCCATTCGGCAGGCAATCTCGAATACGACGAGTCCTCCGAAGGAGTAGCCAATCAGTCTGTATGGCCCTCGCGGCTGTATGTGCTTCAACCCTTCCATATAGAAATCGGCAATCGATTCAACACTGGACAGAGGCGCCGCTGTTTCATCTGGGTATTGAGGGAAAAACCCGTACACGCAACCGGTGTCTGACAATACATTCGCGAAATCGAGCAATTCCAGAATATCGCTCCCCAATCCTGGGGCGAGAAATATCGGCCTAGCCAAATCCCCACGGCGCATAGGCACAATGTGGGAAAAATGTCTCGGTTGGTTTCCGGGAGCCAGCAGCCCTGCCATTTCGGCAAACGTTGGCGCTCGGAATACTGTGACCGGCGGTACTTCGCGACCAAGCGCAGAACTGATCTCTAGGAATAGTTGCCTGGCTTTCTTGAAGTCACCCCCCATCGCAAAGAAATTGTCTTCTGGAGAAACGGATTCGACCTGGAGTACGCGCATCCAAATCGCCTTCAACAGATCGCTCATTGTAAGGATCCGGCCCGAGACGTCTCTCGAATCTTTGCTGACTGATGCATGAATATTGATTGGGAACGACGGACAACGACATTGAACAAAGGTAGCCATCCCGTTTTCAACAGGCCGGCAGTCTTATGAATGCGCGAATTTCCAGTAAAGTTCTCGGGCCTGTTTGTAGAACGGTCCGAACTCGAGTGCGCGGCCTTCGACTTTCGTTACCGGGACTACTTTTGAATAATTCCCAGTGCAGAATATTTCGTCAGCGGCTTCGACCTCGGGATAGCGCAAAGTCTTCTCTACCACTGTCACTCCAGCTCCCCGCAAGAGGCCGATCACGCGCTGGCGTGTAATGCCAGCAAGAAACGTTCCATTCAAAACGGGGGTGTACACGATTCCGTTTTTTGCGAAGAAGATATTCGAGGTAGCAAGTTCAGCCACATTTCCCAGACTGTCGCAGACGACGGCATTGTCGAAGCCCCGAGCCTGTGCTTCAAACAGCGAGCGTGCATTGTTTGGATACAAGCAACCCGCCTTCGCGTCGACCGGCATCGTTTCCAATGTAGGCCGCCGAAACGGTGACAGCGTTATCGAAAAGCCCTTGGGTTCACGCATCGGCGCCTCGTAGATCGAAAGTAACCAGCGCGTCGACTCCGGATCGTGCGACTGTATCCAGGGACTTTCCCGTTCCGCCCAATACATCGGTCGAATGTAGAGTGCTACCTCACCGCTAAACCTCTTAATGCCTTCTTTGGCTAGTTCAACCCAGCGCTCTGTCGACACCACCGGTTTAAGATAGAGCTTTTTCGCGGACTCGTTGACCCGCCCGCAATGCAAATCCAAGTCAGGGGTGACGCCTTCAAAAGCGCGAGCGCCGTCGAACACGCTGGAGCAGAGCCAAAGCGCGTGCGTCCGGGGTCCCCAAATGGGAATATTGCCCTCGTGCCAAGCGTCTTGGAAATAAGTCCACGTCTTAGTCCATGAATCCGGGGCCATGGGTAACCTTCCACTATTTGAAAATCTACGACCTGAGCGACTGACGGGACTCGCCCTTAAGCAAGACGTGGAGCGTGCAATCGGCACGTTCGACGTTACGTTATAGAAAGTCCAAGCGTCAACGGTCGAACAGAACACTTGATTCGGGTCGGGTAACGGTTCACCTAGAGCATCGATACTCGCCGTTTATTCGCCGCGAATAACATATCCGCCAGTCCACGCGCATAAGTGAGCGGGCGAGACTTTCGGACGTACGATCCATCTCGCAAGAACAAGCGAGCCAACCGCCGTGTCTGCCGCCGCCAGCAGCGAGCCTCCGACCCATTGGAGATGCCAAATGGAAGGACTTTTCCTAACGCGGGGATCAAGCTGCCATCGAGGAGGCCTTGCTATCGAGCATCACAACACGCCCGCTAACGAATTGATTCAGAATGACTTAACTTTCTCTACCTAACCCACTGAACCGTGTTGTGTGCGATCTTCTGGCAGTAGGATTGCACGTTTCAATACCAAATCGAAGCTCACCTCTAGGCTCATCACAGGCTCCGATGGGACACTGGTGAATGGTACTCCGAACCGTTATCCGTCCATGGCCGTCGACTTTAGCGAATCCTGCTCTACTGAGAGAGTCTGTTGAAACCAACCGTCTTACTCGTGACGTCGTCTCGCTGGATTCCGACGGCCAGACTCGCCATGGCTTTGGCAAACGCAGGGTTTGCCGTTGACGCGGTATGCCCTGCGGCGCACCCCATGCAGATCACGGCATCCACCCGTCAGTTGTACCCCTATTCGGGACTCACGCCTCGTTCTTCGATTTCGTCGGCAATCGAGGCGTCGAATCCTGACCTGCTGATCCCCTGCGATGACCTCGCTACGCGCCAGTTGCATGAGTTGCATGTGAGGGAACTGAAAAAAGCCGCTGGCGGGACGAGAATTTCTGGTCTGCTCGAAAAGTCACTTGGAAGCCCAACCAGCTATTCTGTCGTATATGAGCGGACATCGTTTATCACAATGGCGAATTCAGCGGGAGTGCTTGTACCGCGAACATCGGTGATCAACACCGCAGGAGATCTGCACGATTGGGTTGTGGAAATTGGCCTACCGGTGGTGCTGAAATCGAACGGGACGTCCGGAGGCGAAGGCGTTCGGGTCGCGCAGAACGAAGCCGAAGCCGTCGCCGCGTTCAAGCGACTTCAGGCACCGCCACGACTAGCACAAGGGGTCAAGCGCGCGTTACTCGATCATGACAACACCTTGATTTGGCCATCGCTGCTCCGGTCGGGGTCGGTGGTTAATGCACAGGAATTTATTAAGGGACGCGAGGCTACCAGCTTGATCGCCAGTTGGAAGGGAGAGGTCCTGGCGAGCCTCCATTTCGAGGTCGTACACAAGCTACATGCAGCAGGTCCCGCGACAGTAGTCCGTCTGACCCATAACCGCGACATGATGGACGCGACCACGACGATGGCGCGAAAACTGAGTTTATCCGGTCTACACGGTTTCGACTTCATGGTGGAGACGGCGACAGAACGCGCTTTCCTGATCGAAATCAACCCTCGTACCACCCAAGTAGGACATCTTGCGCTGGGAGCTGGACGCGATTTACCTGCGGCACTGTTTGCGCGCGGTGACTAGTGAAGCGGTGCGACCCGCGCCACAAGTGACGGAGAAAGATACAATCGCCCTGTTTCCAGGCGAATGGACCAGGAATCCCTCCAGCAAGTATCTGCAATCGGCGTATCACGATGTGCCTTGGGGAGCACCGGAATTGATTCGGGCAGGGGCAGAGAAACAGAAGAAGCAAAGCCGGTTGTACGCTCAGAAGGAAGAAACCGAGGCGTTGCCGGAAATCACCCTGACACGGAGCTAAGCAGTGCTCGATGCAGCTAATGTCAGCAAAAAAATCCGTTTGAAATTCAACTTTAAACCCGCGACGCAAGATGTTGGTTGCGTTACATCGACTGGGTCCAGACGACTTGCTTTCTGATTCACTACCCGGATTTAACCTGGCGAGATCGTTTAAGTCATGAAAAATGGATCAAGACATGGTGGAAGCAAAGTCGGGATAGACCAATGAACCATGACGCCTTGGTTTACGGCGCCCTAGCCCTAACCTGTTACGTCACAGCGCTAGCCACAAGTGCTGCGCTAGTTCGATGGATTCTGCCGCGGCACTTGATTACCGACTTGGGCAAAGGGAATCGTTACATCGCGATCGACGGCATCCGAGGATACCTCGCGTTCGGAGTTTACATTCACCATTCCTTGGCGACTTTTCTATTCTTGCGATCTGGACTTTGGGACGTGCCGCCCTACAATTTTGTGAACCAAATGGGAAAGACGAGCGTCGCTGTTTTCTTCATGATTACCGCTCTGCTCTTTTGGGGCCGCGCTCTCTCCAAGCGGGATATAGATGTCAAAAGTTTTGCGATTTCTCGTATTTTCAGAATTTACCCGCTCTATCTTGTGGTTGTCGGTGCCGTTTTCGTAGCGGCTCTGTGGAAGACTCGGTACGTAGCGTCAGAAGGTCCACTCGCTCTCATAAAGGAACTCGCTAAATGGCTGCTATTCCGAACACCGATCGTTAACGGCTATAAAGATACGCAACTCGTTGTAGCTGGCGTGACGTGGACACTACTTTATGAGGCCAGCTTTTATCTGGCTCTACCCTTCCTGGTTTGGGGGTTCATCAAGCAGGGGTCGATCTGGAGAAAATTGGGGGCGTTGGCAGTAGCTGTAGCGCTCTGCCTGGCGAATCACGTAGATTTTAGAATCGCAGCCATGTTTTTAGGAGGCGCCTTCGCAGTTTGGTGGACGAGTAGTCCGAAACGAGTTACGTCGGCTCAATCGCAATTCGCAGCAATTATCGCGCTGACCGGTCTCGCGGTAGTAGTCATCTTTCTTTTCGAGCCGTTCAATATAGTCGGCCTCAGCTTGCTGACTCTATTTTTCACAGTCATCGCCTCAGGCAACACACTGTTTGGGATGTTACGAACGCGCGCCGCCCAGTGGATGGGCGAGATCAGTTACAGCATCTACTTGTGTCACGGAATTGTGCTCTGGATCTTGGTGCAAAATTTACTGATACACGTCTCGGGTTTTCAGGCTTCGAATCGCTGGTTGATACCGACAGCTATCGCGATTACTCCCCTAATCATCATCCTCAGTAGCTTGACCTATATCTTTATTGAGCGTCCATTTATAGATCTTGGACATCGACTTGGAAAAGTGAACAACAATCCTATGGAAGCGACTGTAAACCAGGTGAGTCCAACGCCTGAACTGGTCAGCACGAAGTGAATTGGAAGTTTACGTTTTTGTTTTCTATTCACGGAACTTGCGCAGCATCCGGAGGTAAAGATCGGGTTGCACCAAAGAAGCGAAGTGCTACCTCAGTCCGACATCTCCACCCTGAATCACAATTCGATACTGCGAAGGTGATTCAGAACAACACATTCCCCGCTCCGATAAACAATGGATAGTGGGATGATGAGATCGCAGCCTTGAACGAGGTTGGTCCCTGAGATCAAAACTACATCGGAAATACCTGGCGTAACGATTCAATGTTCGCGTTTGGGTTTCTTCAACGCTGCGACCGCTCCGGCACGCCTCGTTCAGCCTCACCACTGGAGGATAGAATAACGGTCAGCTCATGCAGAACTCCGCAAGTTACGGCACTCCGTCCCTAGATCGTCGTGTTCCAGAAGCGGGTGTTACGTTGGGCGACGAGCAATCGAGTGCCCTGAAATGAATGTAAGGCTCGATTTTCATCAACGAATTCCTGCTTTGGACGGTTTGCGGGGTGTTGCCATCCTGGCCGTATTCTTTCGTCACTACGCCGGAGGACTGGAAAAACAAGCCAATTCGACCGGCATGCATGTGCTCGGTATGTTGTTTAATTTCGGATGGACTGGCGTTGATTTATTTTTCGTCTTGTCCGGCTTTTTAATTACCGGGATCCTATTTGATACGCAGGGACATCCTGACTACTACAAAACTTTCTACGCGCGTCGCGCGCTTCGGATACTCCCGCCTTACTACCTGCTTGCGTCGATCTATTTGGCGCTGACGCCCGTGCTTGCCGCGCACTGGAAGCCCAGCCAACTCACGTTCCTGATTTTTTTAGGTTTTCCGCTAGCCCTGATCTGGCCCGCGCTTGGCCAGGTTTCCTCTTCCGTGCACATCACCCATTTGTGGTCGATCTGCGCTGAAGAACAGTTTTACATGATCTGGCCTTGGACGATTGCCAGGCTACGAACCGCAAACAACATTCTGCGGGCCTGTGCGATTCTCGTGATTGCAACTCTGCTCCTCCGCATCGGCATCTGTTTGACAGGATGGGTCGCGATTGAATGGACCCATGATTTCCTCGGATGTCGAATGGACGCACTTGCAGTTGGCGCCGCCATCGCGATAGTCATGCGAGGTCCGTTGCGAAGCGCTGCGCTGAGCTTGGCCCCCGCGGTGCTTCTTCTCGTGACTGCATGCGTCGCGATTTTGTGCTTCGCCCGACATACCGTCGACCACGGCGACCCGGTGATCGCAACAATCGGTTTCAGCTTGATCGCTCTCATGTACGGAGCATTATTACTAATGGGGCTGCGTCAGCGGGGATGGCTCGCCAGGATGTTCTCGACATGGCCTCTTCGTATGTGCGGAAGATATAGTTATGCGATGTATTTGTTCGATTTTCCCTTAACTGTCCTCCTAAGCCCGCAACGAATCCATTTCATCGCGGCGACACATTCTTACGCTATCGGCTCAGCCGTTTTTCTTGGGTTCTGTCTTGCTGTAAACCTCGTGGTTGCCGCCGCGAGTTATCATTTTATGGAAGCTCCGATCTTGAGGCTTCGACGCCACTTCAAGTATGCATAGCTCAGAGCAACCGAAGCCGTTCACAACGCGAATCGAAATCCATTCTTTCGAAACCGTCACGCTCACCGACAAGTCTTTTTTGATGGGGTCAGACGGAACCCCGGGTCGCATTGCGGGCGAACTCCGGCTCCCCGGTGACGTCGAGCGCTATCCCGCGGTGATATTGATTCACGGATCGGGTGGCGTCACCGCGAACGTGGATCGCTGGGCGCGTGAACTGCACGCGATTGACGTCGCCGCATTTATCGTCGATTGCTTCACCGGCCGCGGCGTCGCGGAGACGGTTACGGATCAGACGCGGCTCGGTGCTCTCACGATGATCGTCGATGCGTATCGCGCACTTGATCTGCTCGCGCTCCATCGCAACATAGATCCAGACCGCATCGTCTTGATGGGCTTCTCCAAGGGCGGTTTTGCGACGCTGTATGCCACCCTCACCCGCTTCCAGAAAATGTACGGCCCAAAAAAAGCAAAATTCGCCGCGTACATTCCATTTTATCCAGCCTGCGCGACGAAATACCTCCAAGATGAAATCACTGTCGATGAGCCGATTCGTATTTTTCACGGTAGTGCCGACGATTATGTTCCCGTCGATCCCTGCCGGAAGTATGTGGCGCGTTTGCGCGTTGCAGGTAGAGACGTCGAGTTGAAGGAATTCCCAGGCGCGCACCACGTCTTCGACAATCCGTTATACATGCCGCACCTTAACCCGCCGAATCCTATCGTCGCGGGATTTTGTGAGCGCGAAGAACGCACTCCCGGCGAAATCATTAGCGTCGCGACAGGTAAACCGTTTCGGTGGGATGAACCGTGCATTCGCCACAAGGCGACGGTTGGATATGACGCAGTCGCGACGACACAAGCAACTGAAATGCTGAAACAATTTCTCGCGACGATTTTCCACGTCGACCTGAATCCGCCTAAAGGCCAGGAGAGCGCATGAAAGACGCCCGGCAGTTTTACATTGACGGACAATGGGTCGCGCCTGCACAAGCCGACGATTTCCCTGTGACCAATCCCGCCACCGAAGAACAGATCGCGACGATCTCGCTGGGCGGCGCTGCTGATGTCGATAAAGCCGTCGATGCAGCAAAGCGCGCATTCGAATCATTTTCCGACACGTCGGTTGAGCGACGTCGCGACCTGCTACAACGCATCGTCGCCATCTACAAGGCGAAGTCCCAGGAAATGGCAGAGGCAATTTCTTCCGAGATGGGCGCGCCGCTAACCTTCGCGAAAGCCGCGCAAGTCGGAGCCGGGCTCGCGCATTTTATGGAAATCCTCCGCGTTCTCGAGCACTTTAAGTTTGAAGAAATTCGCGGCACGACACTTTTTCGCAAAGAACCGGTTGGCGTTTGCGGCCTGATCACTCCTTGGAATTGGCCGATGAATCAGATCGTCGCGAAAGTGGCACCCGCAATCGCTGCCGGATGCACAATGATTCTTAAACCCAGCGAACTTGCGCCGCTTTCGGCGTATCTTTTCGCGCAGATTCTCGACGAAGCAAAGGTTCCAGCCGGCATGTTCAACCTGGTGAACGGCGACGGGCCGACCGTCGGAACCGCAATCTCAACTCATCCCGACATCGCGATGGTTTCGTTCACTGGTTCGACTCGAGCAGGCATCGCAGTTGCGACAGCAGCCGCGCCGACGGTGAAACGCGTGACGCAAGAACTTGGTGGCAAATCCGCAAATATCATTTTGGACGACGCCAATTTCGCGGCCGCTGTAAAAGAAGGCGCAGCCGCCTGTTTCCGCAACACTGGCCAATCTTGTAACGCGCCCACGCGCATGCTGGTCCCGAAATCGCGTATGGCCGAAGCGGCTGAAGCTGCGAAGCAAGCCGCGGAAGCAACGAACGTCGGTAGTCCGTTAGAAGAAATAACCAGTCTCGGCCCACTATCGGGCAAAGCTCAGTTTGAAAAAGTAGAGCGATTGATCCAGAAAGGCATCGACGAAGGCGCCACACTCGTCGCAGGTGGCCCTGGCCGTCCCAAAGGACTGACCAAGGGCTACTACGCGCGGCCGACGGTCTTCGTCGATGTCCGCAACGATATGACGATCGCGCGCGAGGAAGTTTTCGGCCCAGTGCTTTGCATCATTCCCTACGAAAACGAGGACGACGCCGTACGCATTGCCAACGACACGCCGTATGGCCTCTCGGGATTTGTAACTTCCGGCGATCTCGAGCGCGCACGCAGCGTTGCGAAGCGAATTCGCTCGGGGAACGTCCATATCAACGGCTCCCGACCCGACTTTGCCGGCTGCTTCGGCGGCTACAAACAGTCGGGCAATGGCCGCGAATGGGGCGAGGCCGGACTCGAAGAGTTTCTGGAATTGAAGACGGTGTTCGGGTACGCGCCTGCGAAATAAAGAATTACTTGCGTTCCCGCGGCGTGATCGCCGGACGAACTCGAAACTTCGACAACGCTTCGCCTAGATTTTGAATGAACGCTTCAGAGTTGTACACGTCGGCATCAATCTTCATGCTTTGCGGGGATGCAGTTGGAGAGACTTCGTCTAGCTGAAAGTCCTTTGCTACTTCCTCGACAATGGGCGCCAAAATGGGACGCTGTTGTTCCACATATGCGTTAATCAACGAATGTTCGCAAAGCAAGTTGATAACGCGCGGAATGCCCACTGAATATTTGTGAACGATATCGATGGCTTCGGGGCTGAAGATCGGAGCGCCGGTTGCACCTGCGATCCTTAATCGCTCGACGATGTACTCGTTGGTTTGCTCCTTCGACAGCGGCGAGGTCTTGCATCGCAGCATAATGCGCTGTCGAAGCTGGCGGAGTTGCGGAAGCTTCAGTTTTTCTTCGAGTTCAGGTTGACCCGAGAGGACGATCTGCAGCAGTTTTTCGGTCGAAGTCTCAAGATTCGTCAGTAGTCGGATTTCCTCGAGTACCGGATACGTGAGGTTTTGCGCCTCGTCGATGATCAAAACTGTGGTTTCGCCGCGCTCGAAAACGATCTAACAAAAAGCTATTGAGGCTCATCAGAAGCTGGCTCTTGCTACGCGATTCGCAACTGATTCCGAACTCGGCGAGAATGAAATCGAAGAGCGCGGTGGAGTTCATCCGCGAATTGAAGATAAAAGCGGTACGAACATGCTCTTCGTGTAACCAATCGAGTAAGCGATTGACGAGCGTCGTCTTGCCAGTGCCGACTTCACCGGTGAGCGTGATGAACCCTTTGCGATTCTGCACGCCGTACTTCAATCCGCTAAACGCCTCTTCGATCTCCTTGGTGAAATAGAGAAACCGAGGGTCAGGATTTACGTTGAACGGATTGTCTTTCAGCCCAAAAAAACCTTTGTACATGGTCTCCCGCGTTCGACAGCCGTGCTAACTCCCGACGTGACGTCCAAAATGTTCGTTTCACTAGGCACTTCAGCTTCTTCGCGTCAACGTCTCGCTGACTTCCCCTCTTTTGCTTATTCGATGACCACCGGACGCATGTGCCACTGAAAGCTGAGCGAGATCTGGTGTTGCATATAACTCGAACAGCTTCCCGATGAGCAACCCGCATCAGATGACTCGATGTATGCAGCGTACGCCAGTGCCATCGTTGCCGCACGGCCCAAAGGATGATTAACCCCCGCGCCTGCGAACCACGAATCTATGGCTGGCTTCGCAAGCACGCCAGCCTGATCCCCGAGGCTCTGGTTACGAGCGTAACCAAGATTGAGATTGCCATCCCAGGTTCGAGTCAGTTTGCGATCGACCGAGCCAGAGAGTTGATCCGAGGTGGTGCCGGAAAAGACTCCACTGCCGCCAGAAACACCGTGGTTGTAGTTGATCGCAAAGTTCGTGCGCGATATCGCATAGCTGAGGTTCGCGCCACCCGAGACAGAAATCTGCTGCGTCTGGCCATTCAACGGAATTCGCAATTGCGTTATTTCGGGACCAACAAAAAGCTGCAGCGCGGCGCGTCCAGTTATTTTTCGCCCGTACGCTAGCTGCACCACGTGATCGTTGATTCCCTGCGGATTGCCCGGATAGCGATAGCTGGTAAAGCGGTACAGAACACCTATCGTGTCTCGCTTCGAAACTAGGTAGTCGTATCCAACGCTAAGAATGGAATCATTGCTTTCGATGTTCCCTGGATCGACGAATCGCAGAATTCCGTAAGAGCCTGAGATCGAAACGGAAGAGCGCGAAGTTAAATCGTAATCGATCTGTGCCGTAGCCGAGTTACTGTAACGAGGTCCGAGCGCGGAAAAAATACTTTGAGTTGGCTGAGTAATTGTTCTGGAGGACTGGCAAAGAAGGCCCCAGCGCTCCCCCGATGCCCGGCAATCGCCAACGGACTCGCCGCTCCGAAACCGAAATTTGACTGCGGCAAGTAGGAAAACTGGTCGACCAACAAGAGTTTCGCGTGGCGCCACTCGAACATTTGTTGCGCTTGCAGTTGGTGATACTGGCTGTTGCCCACAATCGGATCAGTCGAAAACGTTCCGCCACCCGTGTAGTTCAACGCGAGCTGAGCGCGACTCCACTGTTGCAACAAACTCAGATTTCCTGCGACGAAGCTCGTAGAGTTCCAGTCTTCGGTTTGAGGCGCTTCCAACGTCGACGAGCGGATAAAGTTTCCATACTGGAACCCCGGGACGAAGTAACTGTGGCGCTGTGCCTGCGTCCCGAGTGTCGCTACCTGGACGCCGGTTAGCGGCGTAGAGTCCGGCGTCATCGATGTGCCGGCATCGTCGGCATCTGGGACATCTCCAAATGTCGGATTACCTCGGCCTGCGGGCTTCGGTGGACTTCCCTCTGGCATCGGTTGAGTCGCGGGCTGCTGGGTATCCGGTTCCTGCGTCGTCGACGGATCTTGGGCAAATAACGGCAGCGCCCCGGTGAGCGATACCATCACGGTTAATGCCACGACCCAAAGTGTCGGAAATCGCTTCATAAGTTATTCAAAATCAGGGAACTACGATGACGTCGCCCGGTTGAAGCACAATGTTCAGCTCGGGGTGCTTCCCTGACACTACGTCCTTGTAGTTGAACGGGTGTTTTACTTGCTTGCCGTCCTCGGTGCGCAGAACGTAAATTCCTTTGATCTTCGCGAACTGAGTGAACCCGCCCGAACTCGTTAGCCCTTGGAGTACTGTCATGCCCGACTGGAGCGGGAAAGCTCCGGGTTTGGTAACTTCTCCGGTGACATAAACGCGGCGACTGTTGATTTCGCTGACGCCCACCGTCACTTGGGGATTCGTGATGAACTTTTTCAGCCCTTCGGTAATCACGCCCGCGAGTTGAGTTGGAGTAAGGCCGGCCGCCTGAACGTCGTTCAAAAGCGGTAGCGAGATGCGCCCGTCCGGGCGAACCGGTGTAGTCCGGGAAATCTCTGGTTCCTTCCAAACATCAATCCGGAGAACGTCCTGCGGGCCGATTTTGTAGTCGGCGTCCGTCGTCGAAGCAGCGCCCTGCTGAGCTGCCCCGGTTGTGCTTGTCGATGGCTTCGCACTAGCGGAATTCGCTGTGGCTTCTTGATGAGCGCGTGCCGGCGATCCTAAGGACATAGCCAACAACATCCCAGTGAAAAGAACCGGTGAGTTTCGCTTCACAGCTTCTCCTCATCTTTCTCCAAAACTGGTCCCACCGCACCGATCTGCTTGATTTTGTAGAGCAACGATTTGTAGCTGATTTGCAAGTTCCGCGCAGCCCGCTTGCGATTCCAGTGCGTTTGCTCCAGAGCCTTCAGAATCAGTTCCCTCTCGGTACGCCTCGAGGCCGCGCGTGCCGCAACCTTAAGTGACGAAACGCCACTGGCACTGGTGGACTCATGTTCGACTGGCCGTAGTTCGTCCGCGGGTGTGACACCTGGGCGCAGCCGACCGCAGGTCACCCAAGGCTAAGTCGGCCTTACCGACCGCAACGATTTTGCGGGCGACATTCTCTAACTCTCGTATGTTGCCGGGCCAATCGTACGAAAACAGCAATTTCCGGGAGTCCCGGTCGATTTCAGGGGCTCTTTTTCCCATCTCCTTCGCGTACTTCATGATAAAGCATTCCAGAAGGTCGGGGATATCTTCCTTGCGTTCCCGAAGCGCGGGAAGACGCAGAATGACCCCGTTTATGCGGAAGTAAAGTTCAAGGCGGAACCGGCCCGCCTCGATCTCTTTCTCGAAGTTGCAGGAGGCGGATGAGATAATCCGCGGCAAATTGCGGGCCGTACCTTTTCGTTCGCCGCCATCAGGCAGCAAAGAAAGGAGAAGACGCTGACAGGCGGCATCGAGTTCGTTGACTCCGTCCAGGAATACCGTTTCGCGTCTACCCTCGTAGCTCGTCGCTCTCGTGTTGAAAAGCATTGCGCACTTCCCCCAATATTTGACTGGGATCCAGTGCGCCGCAATTGATGCGGAGAAAGGAGTTTTCGTCAGCTCCGGAAAGTCGGTGAATCAGCCTCGCGTAAACGTCCTTACCGGTTCCGCTGTCGCCAATAAGCAGAACTGGGATGTCCGTAGCTGCGATTTCAGCCGCTAACACGTTCAGTGACTGAAGGTCCGCACCTTGGCCGTAAACAAAGGCAGGGTCGGGCATTCGCGTAATGGATTGGGATGCCATTTAGCCGTGGTATTCCGAGTTATAAGAGAGCAGGCTCGGGGCCACCCCTAAAACACCCCACTAACCACCCCACTGAGCGCATCCCTAATGTAATCAGCTACTTAGGGTACAAAATGACCCGCGATTCGATTTAAACCAAGTTCGACCTGTCCACTTCGACTTCCACCAAGTGGCAAATCCTTACTCAATTAGGGTGGCAGCCAGGTATGCCCGGATTCGGTCGGAGATCGGGTGAATCGCGCTCATCCATCCTCTGGGGACCTACAAATCCGCGGTAACTACGTTTCTTACGTTTGGTCGGTCATTCAGGAGTTAACAACTTGAATATTATGACCGGTTAGATTCTCGATCCTCTGTCACTAAGGCGCAGTTCACGAGATTCGGCGCATGGACCCTCCAGTAGACGGATCCGGAGGTTGCGGCCATGAACAACTTCGATAGTGACGAAAACAACTCTATGAGCGCAAACCTTTGCAGCGGTGGAATCGGGCAGGTAAATTTGAAGGGGCGTTATTGCAATCCAGCTTCTAGCGGGAACCACTCCTAACGCATTTGTTCTAGCCGCCAATCGCATGGATCACAGCGTCGGCCAGGAAATATTCGATGAAAATACTAGTCACAGGTGGCGCCGGATTCATCGGTTCTAATTTCATTCGCCACATCCTGAGCATTTCTCGGGACTACGGGTTAATCAATTTTGACAACCTGACCTACGCCGGCAATCTGGCGAATCTTAACGCCGTCACGAATCACGCAAACTATCGATTCATCCAAGGAGACATTTGCGATTCCGTCGCCGTTGAGGCAGCTATGACCGATTGCGACGCCATCATCCACTTCGCAGCCGAATCCCACGTAGACCGCAGCATCTACGAACCAGCCGTGGCTCTCGAAACGAACGTAAAAGGAACGTTCACGCTGTTGCAGGTCGCCAGAAAACTGAAAATCTCTCGTTTCGTACATATCTCGACCGACGAAGTCTACGGAGATATGCTCCCAAACGCATTCGCCGACGAAAACGCCCCTCTTGCAACCCAGCAGCCCCTACTCTGCCTCCAAAGCCGCCTCCGACCTCTTAGTCCGCTCCTACGTACGTACCTACGATTTTCCAGCCCTCATCGTGCGCTCCTCCAACAACTATGGCCCTTTCCAGTTTCCCGAAAAATTCCTGCCCCTGATGATTACCAACGCGCTCGACGACAAGCCTCTCCCGATTTATGGCGATGGAAAGCAGCAGCGCACATGGCTCCACGTGGAAGACAACTGCCGCGGCATCCTCGCGGCCCTCGAGCGTGGTCGCATCGGCGAGATCTACAATTTAGGCGGCGTTGACGTCGAAGAAAATCTGTCGATGGCGCGACGCATTCTCCGCTTGCTGGGTAAGCCGGAAACCCTGCTTTCCCATGTTGATGACCGGCCCGGCCATGACCGCCGTTACGCGTTGAATAGCGAAAAAGCCGAACGCGAACTCGGCTGGAAGCCCAGCATTCCTCTCGGCGAAGGCTTGCGCCAAACAGTCGACTGGTACAAGGCAAACAACGTTTGGCTGGCGAGCATTCGCAGCGGCGAATATCGATCCCTTTACCAGAAGTACTACGAACGCAAAGATCCGTAGCCCAACCAACTCGTCGACGGCGGCGAGGTCAAGGCCAGAACACCGTAAGGAAAAGTTCAGGAAATACCCTTCAGCCTTTCCCCCTAGTCTCCGCATCCAAAAGTCAGTATCTTGCGTAGCGGGAGGGTGAACTTGCCGACCACCTCAGTGCTGATCGTCGATGACCACGAAGCCATCCGCCGCACTCTTCGCGTACGCATCGAAGCTCTTCCCGAATTTTCTGTCTGCGGCGAAGCTATCAACGGCGTGGACGCCGTCGAAAAGGCCCAGTTGCTAAACCCAAGCCTCGTAATCCTCGATTTCGCGATGCCCGAGATGAATGGCCTCGAAGCCGCCACCGCACTTCGATTCATGCTTCCTGCGACAAAGCTCTATCTGCTCACCGCTCACAGCAATCGCGAACTCGAACTCGCTGCGCGCGACGCCGGAATCGATGCCGTCTATTCCAAATACGACGACCTGAGCGCGCTCTTTCGCCGCCTAAAGATCGATTGCGTCGTAAAAGAAGTCACCGCCGGTCAGCCTGAAAAAGCCGCGAGTGAGACTCGATCGGCAGCGCCTCCTGCGACGACCGACGGAAAAACCAGCATCCACTAATTCCCTTCCGACCTCCTTAAACGCACCAGCCGTTCGAAACAGAAATCACGTCAATCGGTGGCGGCATCCCGAGGCCATCTGTTATTCTTTCAACGCGTTCGTTCGGTGTACGCTCGCAGAAATGCTCTTGAGCGTGCCTTATTCCAGCGTCCGCCCGCTCTGTCTTGCTGCGGCATCTTCACCCAATTCCGGGGTCGTCTAATCGGCAGGACACCAGCCTTTGAAGCTGGTTATCATGGTTCGAGTCCATGCCCCGGAGCCACTTTTCTGGTAGTGCTCTGCTCGTCTCGTCATTTCTCTCCGTTCCCGCATTCCCCGTTCCCTCGCCTGTTGTAGACTGTCGCCCTCTCGTCTATGGCAAACCTGCTCCGACAACCGTTCTTTCTCCTGATCGTCGCCTTCTTCGCTCTTTGGGCTGCCGCGCATATCGGTCTCACGTTTCGCAAAAGACACCGCGGCCTCGCTGACGAAGACACTCAGGACTTCACGTTCATCGTCGGCGCCACCCTTACGCTTCTCGGCTTAATTATCGGCTTCACATTTTCGATGGCCGTCAGCCGCTACGATCAACGCATGAATTTCGAGGAGCAGGAAGCAAACGCAATCGGGACCGAGTATCTTCGCGTCGATGCGCTGCCGCCCGCTGACGCAGCAAAGATTCGGTCGCTTCTGAAGCAGTATCTCGACAAGCGGATTCAGTATTACGCGTCGCGAGACGAGGAAGCGATCGCCGACAGCAACGCTGCAACGGTGCAGCTACAGAATCAGCTTTGGACCGCGGTCATCGCGCCCGCGAACGCTCAACCAACATCCTTGACCACGTTAGTCGCCTCGGGAATGAATGATGTGCTGAACGCGCAGGGCTACGCGCAATCCGCTTGGTGGAATCGAATTCCCGCGGCTGCGTGGATTCTGCTGATTACGATTTCAGTCTTCTGCAATCTGCTGATTGGCTACGGTGTGCGACTGAAGAGTGAACTGCTCTTTTTGATTTTGCCGATCGTACTTTCGATTTCGTTCTTCCTCATCGCGGATATCGACAGTCCCCGTCGCGGTGTGATTCATATTCGCGCGCAGAATCTGGAGAGCCTGGCTGAATCACTGAGGGCCCACTAGGACCGCATGGCGTAAATCGGTTCGGCGCTTTTGGGATTCGATCCGGCGAGCAGTCGTCAGGCAGACGCCTTCTTCGCTCGCATCTCTTTCACAATCGCTACAAACGTCCGCGCGGCGTCGACGATCGCTTCGGTGTTCCCCGACTTTAAGTGGCCGGGATGCACCAACTCACCGCCAATGCCGAGCGCTGCAGCACCAGCCTC
The DNA here is from genome assembly GCA_963766985.1 of uncultured Acidobacteriota bacterium. GTDB lineage: Bacteria > Acidobacteriota > Terriglobia > Acidiferrales > UBA7541 > Acidiferrum. The sequence goes on along the minus strand of CAVYCJ010000012.1, from coordinate 659,478 downwards.
CAGAAATTCTGCTGCAGTCTGGAGGTTAACGCCGCCCGTAGGAATCAGCGGCACGTCAGGCAGCGGCCCTTTCAACGCCTTGATGTATTTCGGCCCTCCAACGCTTCCAGCTGGAAAAACTTTGACGAAATCCGAGCCGGCTTCCCACGCCGCGATCACTTCGGTCGGCGTCAGTGCGCCCGCCATGATGAGACGTCGCTCAGCGGCAGCCAATGCAACCGTCTTTGCGTTGAATCCCGGACTCACCAGGAATTGCGCTCCTGCGTCGAGGCACCGCTGCGCCTGTTCGGGATTGAGCACCGTACCCGCACCGACCAGCAGCTCGTTCGAAGACGAATGCTTCACCAATTCGCGAATCACTTCGACCGCGCCAGGAACCGTCATCGTGATTTCAACGATCGGAATGCCGCCCTTGCTCACCGCTTCCGCCGCCGCGCGTGCTTCAGCCGCAGACGACGCCCGCACCACCGGCACAATACCAACTTGCAGAATCCGTTCTCGAACAGCCTGCTTTTCCATCATTGGCCTCAAAAAATCTTGTGAAATTCGGCGCCCTCTCACCGCTAGCGTGCGATTCGTGCGCCGACACCCTTCATCACTTGCAGAACATCCTCGAGTGTCGCCATCGACGTATCGCCAGGCGTCGTCATCGCCAGCGCACCGTGCGCCGCCCCGCAATCAATAGCAAACTGCGCGTCCTTGCCCGCCAGGAATCCGTAGATCAAGCCCGACGCGAACGAATCGCCGCCACCGACGCGATCGAAAATCTCAAGATTCTCGCGATTCCTCGCCTCAAAGAATCGGCCGTCGTAATAGCAGATTGCGCCCCAATCATTCAGCGTCGCCGTTTTTGCTTTGCGCAGCGTCGTCGCCACGACCTGAAACGGGTACGTCTTCAACACTGCCTTGATCATCTGCTGAAACCCTTCGACGGCAAACTGCGAGTGATGCTCGTCCATGCCCGGAACTTCAAATCCGAGCGCCGCCGAAAAGTCCTCTTCGTTTCCGATCATCACATCGACGAACGGCGCTATCTTGCGATTTACCTCTTGCGCTTGTTTCTTTCCCCCGAGGGTCTTCCAAAGTGAAGCACGATAGTTGAGATCGTACGAAACGATGGTGCCGTGCTTGCGCGCCGCCTGCATTGCTTCGAGCGCGACTTGCGGCGTCGTGTCTGAAAGCGCGCAGAAAATTCCGCCCGTGTGCAACCATCGCGCACCGTACTTGCCGAAGATCTCGTCCCAATCAAAATCGCCCGGCTTCAGATGCGACACAGCCGTGTGCCCGCGATCATAGGAACCGGCCGCAGCCCTTACGCCGAATCCGCGTTCCGTAAAATTCAGTCCGTTACGCGCCGATCGACCGACGCCATCGTGTGGCATCCACTTCACGTACGTCTGATCGACGCCGCCTTGGTACAGCAAATCCTGCAAAAGCTTCCCAACTGGGTCATCAGCAAACGCTGTAACGATCGCGGTGTCCATACCGAAGCAGCGCTTCAAGCCGCGCGCAACGTTGTATTCCCCGCCGCCCTCGCACACCTCAAACGTCCGCGCCGTAGCGATGCGTCGATCTCCGGGGTCGAAGCGCACCATCACTTCCCCGAGGCTCACAAGGTCCCAGCGGCAATCCTTCTTCTCTCGAATTTTCAGTGGCAAATGATTACCTCAACGTAGATGGTTCGCTTCTGTCGAAGCGTACATAATTTGGCGAGCTATAACGAAACGCCGCGCTTCCAGGGAATGAAGTCATTCTGAGAGAGAATCTCGGCTTTGACGTGAACTTCGCCGCTCGCAACCTGAATAATCTTCTCCAGAACTTCTTCACCCATCTTCTCGATCGTCGTTTCGCCCTCGATGATCGAACCCGTGTCGATGTCGATGATGTCCGGCATACGTCGCGCCAACTCCGTATTTGTCGAAAGTTTGATCACCGGCGTGATCGGATTCCCCGTCGGGGTGCCGAGTCCAGTCGTAAACAAAACGACGTTCGCTCCAGCCCCAACCTGCGCGCTGACGCATTCCACATCGCTGCCCGGCGTGCAGAGCAGGTTCAATCCCGGCATGCTCGAATATTCCGGATAGTCGAGCGCCGCGGTCACTGGCGAAGTGCCGCCCTTCTTCGCCGCTCCTGCCGACTTCATCGCATCGGTCAGCAACCCATCCCGCATATTCCCCGGCGACGGGTTCATCTCGAAACTAGCAAAAACCGCCTTAGCGCGCGCCGCGTAGTCGCGCATCAGATTCATGTACTTGTCGCCTACTTCCCTGCTCACGCTTCGATCGATCAGTTGCTGCTCGACGCCGCAAAGCTCAGGAAATTCCGACAATATTCCGCGCCCGCCAACCGCCGCAAGAATGTCGGCCGTATGACCAATCGCCGGATTCGCAGAAATCCCCGAAAATCCGTCAGACCCTCCGCACTTGAGCCCGACGACCAACTTCGATAACGGCGCTGGTTTCCGCTCGGCTTTGTCCGCCTCAACCATGCCGACGAATGTGTCGTGAATCGCCTTCGACAACATCTTCGACTCTTCGCCCATCTGCTGGTGATCGAAAACGAGAAGCGGCTTCGAAAAATTCGGATCGCGCTTCTTGATCTCTTCGACGAGCGTGGCAGTTTGTGCGTGCTGGCAACCCAGGCTGAGCACCGTCACACCCGCCACATTCGGATGATGAATGTAACCCGCCAGAATCCCGCAAAGATTGCGCGTGTCCTCGCGCGTCGAACCGCACCCTTGCTCATGCGTCAAAAATTTGATGCCGTCGATATTCTTGAAAACCTTCGGCGCGGTCGTCGCCTGCGACCCGCCGTTCCCTGCCTGAAAATCCTTCAGCTCTCCCGATTTCCCTTCTCGAAACAGCTTCACCATTTCCGCAACTTGCCGCCGGTACACTTGCGGCAGCGCAAATCCCAGCTCTTCCTCAAATGCCTGCTTCAAAACCCCAAGGTTGCGGTTCTCGCAAAACACCAGCGGCACCACCAGCCAATGATTCCGTGTGCCAACCTGCCCATCAGCGCGGTGATACCCCAGGAAAGTGCGCTCCCGCCATTTTGTAACGTCCGGCGCCGTCCACTGAGGCGGCGCAACGGTGCTCGAGTGATAGTCCGACGCCGCATGCTTCAAATTCTTCGTCGAAAGCAAATCCCCACGCCGCAGCGGCTCGCTCATCGTCCCCACAAGCCCGCCGTACATGATGATCTGGTCTCCGACGCTCAGATCCCTGGTGGCAAACTTGTGCTTCGCCGGAATATCCGCCAACAGCGTGTACTCGCTCCCCGAAAACGAAACCGCCTCCCCCTTCCGTAGCGGTCTGAGCGCCACCAAAACATTGTCCCGCGCATCAAGCCTCAACACCGTCGTTCGCATATCACCAAATTCCCGATGAATTTGTAGACGTTGCACTATAAGAAGCGCTCAAACCCGTGTCAAATAATCGAAGCCCTAAATGTGTCAGCCACACAAGCGGTTATTTGTCACATCCACCGTTTGCCTTCCGCGCAACCTCGATTCCAAGGGCTTACGTGAGCTCGGCGAACTACGAAGCCGTTTGCAACGAATGAGCGTAGTTGCCCCCACGGCAGAGGAAACAGGAAAAACTTTGCAAACTCTCGAGTGTGCTCGCGAAAATGAAGTCAGCGAGGCCATCTTAATTTGCTTCTCCTCAATAACTTAGCGACGCCCTCCAAACAAGCCGGCGGGGCAAATCGATGGCAAAGCAATTGCTCCGTATCGGTTGGGGGATTTTGTACACTCATGAAGAAAATGTCAGTTGCAGTCCTACTCACGTTGGTCGCCGTTGGGCCAGCGTATTCGCAATACGGGAAGCCGAAGCCCCAACCCCAGCCGTCGTGTTCGTATTGGAACCCTTGCAAGCCACCTGTTAAAACACCCGAGCCGAGCAGCATCGCTCTGGTCGCAACCGGGCTGCTTGTAGCGGGCGGCATGGTTCTGTTGGGACGGAAGCGCCTCGTCAGCGAATAATCCCTTCACAACGGTCCAGGCGGGCCGAATCAGGAAAGGCTTCGACGGAGAAGCAATTTCCTGGTTCGGCCTTTTTGTTTGTGCGGTCGCCTTCGATTCCTTGAGCAAACGGGGATGAGTCACCGGCAACGGTCGCGAACGAATCCTCGGGACATGGGCTATGCAGCCGGATTCGGTCCAGCCATAAAACCACCGTCCAACACCATCGACTGTCCGGTCATGAACGATGCTTTTTCGGAGCACAGCCACACCACCGCCTCAGCAATCTCCTCCGGTCTACCGAACCGTCTGAGTGGATGAAGTCCCAAAGCCCACTTGTGAGCTTCAGGAGCAACGAAAACCCGCTCGGCCATTGGCGTTTCCACCACACCCGGACAAACAGCGTTTACGCGAATACCACTCTTCGCGTTTTCAAGTGCCGCCGCCTTGGTCAATCCGATGACACCGTGTTTCGTTGCACAGTACGCTCCCGAGCCAGCCCAGCCAGTGAAACCCATTATCGAAGACATGTTAACAATCGCGCCCGGTCCTCGTTGACGTAGGAGTTGTCGAAGTTCGAATTTCAAACTAAGCCACAATCCTTTCAGATTGACGCTGATCGTCCGATCAAAGTCCTCCTCCGACTGTCTCGAAATCGGAACCCACGTGCCCTCGATACCCGCATTGTTGAATGCGACGTCAAGACGACCAAACTTCGCAACGGTCGCTTGCACCAAAGCTTCGACTTCGGCTGATTTCGACACATCAGTCTTAACGAAGAGCCCATCTTGGCCAGCCGCGCGAACTAACTCGACGGTCTCAGTTCCTTCCCGCTCTCGTCTCCCGGCAACGACGACGTTCGCCCCAGCTTTGGCGAACAAGATCGCCGTTTCTCGGCCAATTCCAGAAGTTCCACCGGTCACGAGCGCGATTTTTCCTTCGAGATCTTTTGGCATTTGTCTTTTTCGTCCCCAGCAAGTCAACTGCAATTTGCGATCTGCAAGCCTGTTTAGGTTCGATGTTTGAGCGAGAACAGTCCAGTGTCAAGCATCCCTTCGCGCGTCCACCGAGTCATTTGTTTTTGCGATACCGAAACTTCATATTTAGGCTCCGGAAGGCTCACAAAGGTCCACCTCAATTGTCGACGGGCCTAACATTCGGTTTAATATCTCCATCATGTCGACAGACAAACTCGTCGGTTCGTGGAAGCTTATCTCCGTCTCAAGCAAGAAACGGGACGGGAGTATCGAATCCCCTTACGGCATGGCTCCAACTGGCGTCCTCACCTACAGCGGCGACGGCCGGATGAGCGCTCTGATCAGCTTCGATGGGCGCAAACCGCTTCCCTTCGGCGGTGGTACTCCTGAAGACCAAGCGGAAGCATTTCGGACGTTTCTGGGATACGCGGGCACATACACGCTGAACGGTGACAAAGTGATTCACCGCGTTGAAGTCTCTTCGATCCAGTCCTTGGTGGACAAAGATCTAATCCGGACCGTTAAATTCGAGGAAGACCGAATCGTGCTTACGACTCCGCCAACACCAATACGAGGGCAAACGCAAATCATCGATTTAACCTGGCAACGAATCTAGACCGTCTGCCTTAGAGAACCACCGACAAACCCTTCAAGCCCCTAAAACCAAAAGTATCCGCCCACTCCGGTTTCGGACCAGCGAGCTTCATCTTCGGGTAGCGTTGCACCAATTTCGAAATCGCGACCTGTCCTTCCAACCGGGCCAACTGACTCCCGATGCAAAAATGAGGGCCCCGCGCTGAATGCCAGATGCTCGTTCTTCAACCTCTTGAGGTTCAGCTGATCCGGATCCTTGAACTGCTTCGGATCGCGATTGGCTGCGCCCAACATGCACAGGATCGACCATTTCTTCGGAATTCTCTGGCCGCAGACCTCAATGTCCTCTTTCAAAACGCGCGCCGTAAACTGCACGGGACTTTCGTAGCGCAAAATCTCCTCAACCGCGGTTCGAATCATCTCGGGCTTCTCACGCAACTCGTTCGCTTCTTCCGGATTTTTCAGCAACGTATACATCCCATTGCCAATCAGGTTTCGCGTCGTTTCGTGTCCCGCAAAAAGCAGCGCAATACACTGCGCATACAACTCCTCTTCTGTGAGCGCTTCCCCCTCTTCCTCGATATCGATCAGGAGGCTGATGAGGTCGTTGCCCTTGTTGCGGCGGCGCTCCGCCACGGTCTCGCGAAAAAAGTCAGTCAAAGCGACGAGAGCATCTTGAGCAGCGCGGGCTTGCTCAACAGTACGCTCCGGACTTCCACGGAACACCGCAATCGCACGCGACCACTCTGCGAACGTCTTATGCAGTTCCTGCGGCACACCCAACATGTGCGAAATGATTCGCAGCGGCACGGTGTTGGCAAAAGAGCTCAGCAGTTCAACTTCAGATCCCGGCGGCAGCGCATCCAGCATTTTGTCGACGATAACTTCGAGCTGTGGTCGCAGACCCTCGATCGCTGCGGGTGAAAATCCCTTGTTCAGGAGTTTCCGCAACCGCGTGTGCTCCGGCGGATCCATAAAAATCAACCAAAGACCCAGCATGCGAGCCAGTTCTTTGAACTCCGATTGTTTTCCGATTGGCAGGGGCAGCAGCATCTGCTGTGCTCGTTTCGCAGATAGCCGCGGATCTTTCGCGATTTTGGAGCACTCCGTGTGACTGAAGACCGCCCACACGCCCCATTTCCCGACGTCGACGTAGTGGAGCGGACCTTCCTCATGCAGGCGAGCGTAGGTTGGGTAAGGGTCCTGCAGTACCTCGTCGCTAAACACAGTCTTCCGTTGCGATGAAGTTACGTCCGGCAACATCCACCTCCGTGAGCGTTCCCAACCTGAGTACGTAAAATCATACCCTACCGCGACGCGATATCGCTTTTTCGCGTGAGGCAACCTGCACGAGGGCACACTTAGATTGCTGGGTTGTAGAATTCGATCGCGTTCAAACCAAAAATCTGCTCTCGCACGTGTAGTGAATGATCGCGAATGTAGGATTCGACGATCGCTGCTGTCTTCGCATACGTCGCAGCCACGAGGCAAACGGGCCAATCTGAACCAAACATCAGTCGCTGCGCACCAAACGCCTCAAACACAACATCCAGGTACGGCTCAAAATCCTCAGCCTTCCAACCCTTCCAATCCGCCTCCGTCACCATCCCCGACACCTTGCAATACACATTCGGACTCGCCGCAATCTCCCGAATCAGCCCTGCCCAAGGCTCAATCTTCCCTGCCTTAATCTCCGGCTTCGCCAAATGATCAATCACAAACCTCTGCTCCGGCACCTTCCCCACCAACTCAATCGCCGCCGGCAATTGCCTCGGATAAATCAAAATGTCGTAAGTCAGCCCAAACGTCGCGAGCTGCCGCACTCCCCGCACAAACTCCGGCCGCACCAAAAAATCGTCCGCCTCCGCCTGCGCGACGTGACGAACTCCCCGAAACTTCTCAAACCTCGAAAAATGCTCGAGCCGCCGCTCAACGTCAGCCGACCGCAAATCCACCCACCCCACAACTCCCGCAATCCGCGGATTCCCTTCCGCCAGCCCCAACAAAAACTCCGTCTCCGCTTCCGACTGATCCGCCTGCACCGCAATCGTCGCATCGACGCCACACGCGTCAAGCTCAGGCGTCAGATCCCCCGGCAGAAAATCCCGCCGGATCGCCGACATCTCTTCCGTAATCCACGCATCTCGAACCGGATTGAACCGCCAGAAATGCTGATGAGCGTCTATCACCATTGCGAAATTGCGAAGCCGGGAACTCAGCCGCGATCGAGAAAGTGCACTTCCACCTGCCCACGCAAATGCGCCGCCGCAGTCTCCGCCGTGATATCCCTCTGCGGCGAAGCCAGCATCTCGTACCCCACCATAAATTTCTGCACCGTCGCCGACCGCAGCAACGGCGGAAAATAATGCGCGTGAAAATGAAATTCCGGATGCGCAATCCCATCTGTCGGCGCCTGATGAAATCCCATCGTGTACGGAAACGCTGTCGTAAATAAATTGTCGTAGCGAATCGTCAGACTCCGCATGATCGCCGCCAGCGCATTCCGCTCCGCATCATCCAGATCAATCAGGCTCGCCGCATGCCGCCGCCCCAGAATCATCGTTTCAAACGGCCACACCGCCCAATACGGCACGAGCGCCACAAAATGATCGTTCTCCACCACAATCCGCTCGCGATCGTTCTGCTCAAGCTTCAAATACGAACACAACAAGCACTGCTTCTTCTCACTCAAAAACTCGCTCTGCGCCGCCAATTCGCGCGCCGGATAATTCGGAATATTTTCATTTGCCCACAGCTGGCAATGCGGATGCGGATTGCTCGCCCCCATCAACGCGCCGCGATTCTCAAAAATCTGAACGTGCTTGATCCAATCCACCCCACCGAGTTCGCGATATTGCTCGGCCCACACATCGATCACCGCGCGCACATCCTCTGGCTGCATCCGCGGAATCGTCAAATCGTGCCGAGGCGAAAAACAAATCACGCGGGAAATTCCACGCTCGCTCCGCGCCACAATCAGCCCCGACTCATCGACCTCAAATGGCTGAATGTCGGGCAGCAGCGCAGGGTAATCGTTGTTGAAAACATACGTGCCCGTATATTTCGGATTCGTCGCGCCCCCCGCGCGCGAATTCCCGGGACACAAATAACATTCAGGATCGTATCGAAGCAGCGCAGCCGGCGCCGGTCTTTGCGACCTGCCCCTGCCAGGGTCGCTGGGTGCGATGCGGCGAAACCAATACCCACTCCCTCAGCAATGGATTCCACCGCCGATGCGGCGTGTCTTTTTTCTCCAGCGGCGCCATGCTCACGAAGCGCTCACGAAACTGCTCCGGCGCCCTCAGCCGGATTGCAAATATAAATCTGCGGCATCAGCCCGGTCTCGTGCCGGTAAGCCTTCGCAATGTTCTCTTTGAACTCGCCTGCGTAACGCGCGTCCACCAGATTAATCGTCGCCCCGCCAAATCCTCCGCCCGTCATGCGCGCGCCAAAAACGCCTCGCTGCTGATACGCAAGATCCACCATCAAATCGAGCTCGCGGCAGCTCACCTCATACAAATCGCGCAAACTGCGATGCGACTCCGCCATGCGCTTCCCAAATCGCTCAATATCCCCAGCCCGCAGCGCCTGCGCGCTATCCAGCACCCGCGCGTTCTCCGTCACAATATGCAGCGCCCGCTTGTAAATCACATCCGTCAGCAGTCCGCGATGCTTCTCCAGCTGCCCCAGCGTCACGTCGCGTAGCGCCTTGATGCCCGGCAAGGCTGTTGCGAGCCGGCGCACCGCCTCTTCGCAATCCGCGCGCCGCCGGTTGTATTCGCTCGACGCAAGCTCATGCTTCACCATCGTGTTGCTGATCACCAATTTCACAGAGTCGGGAATCGCCAGCGACTCAAACGTCAGCGACCGGCAATCCAGCAGCAGTGCATGATTTTTCTCGCCGTGCAGCGAGACAAACTGATCCATAATCCCCACACGCGCGCCCACAAACTCGTTCTCCGCCTTGCGGCACAAACGCGCCAGTTGCAATCGATCCGGATGTGCCCCGGCCGATTCGGAAAGCGCCATCGCAGTCGCCACTTCAATCGCGGCAGACGAACTCAGCCCCGCGCCCATCGGCACTTCGCTCTCGATCAATAGATTCGCGCCGCGCAGCGGAATCCCGGCTTTCTCAAGCTCAATCGCCACACCAATCGGATAATCGCTCCACGATTTCGTCGGCGAAATCGAATTCGTCGAAAAATCGACTTCCGCGCTCGCCGAAAATTCATGCGAGTAGATCGAAAGCTTGCGATCGTTGCGTGGGCCAACCGCAACCCAGCAATAAAACTCGATCGCGGCGGGCATCGCGAACCCGTCGTTGTAGTCCGTATGTTCGCCAATCAGATTGACGCGGCCGGGTGCGCGAAAAACGCGAGGCGTGCCCGCAAACCGCGCGCGAAATCGCTCTTCGATGTTCGAGATACTGGTCATGGAGGCAGGCACCGTCAGGGCCGGTCGGTTAAGCGGTTTACCTCATCACGCGAGAGGTTACCTGAGGAGGCATTTTGCTGCAAGTTCCCCTCCCGGCCACGCTCTCCAAGCCGCAATACCTTACTCGCGCATCATTTGTGGCATTCTAGCGTCGGAAGAGCGTGCAGCAACTTGCTCGGAGGAGTTTTCATGGCGAGGGGAGGCGCGTCCCGGCGCAACTTTTTGAAGTTGGCGGGAGCGGGCGTGGCGGGCACGGCGCTGAGCGCGGCCGCATCGAGCTACGCAAAGATCGCGGGCGCGAACGATCGCGTTGGCGTCGGCATCATCGGATTTTCAGATCGGTTCAAAAACAGCCTCGCCCCCGCATTTATGAAATCGGCTGGCGAGCTGAACTTTGAGTTCGTCGCTCTCTCCGACATCTGGTCCAAGCGGCGCGAAGATGGTGGCGCGTTTGTATCCAAGCTCCCAGGCGCCAGGCAAATCGCGCTCGCTCGCGACAACGAAGAACTGTACGAAAACAAGGACGTCCAGGCAGTGATCATCGCCACGCCGGACTTTCAACACGCATCGCAAGGCGTCGAAGCTCTCCGCGCGGGACGCGACGCGTACATCGAAAAGCCTCTCGCCAACACCATGGAAGACGCGCGCGCGATTCGTACCGCGGTAAAAGGCACCGACCGCGTCGTCGCGATCGGGACGCAGCGGCGCAGCTCACCCACCTACCAGCGCATCAACGACTATATGAAGTCCGGCGCGTTCGGTGATCTCGTCAGCGTCGAGTTGACCTACAACGTGAATCAGCCGGGCCGATGGCGCCGGCCAAAAGTCGTGTCGCAGTTGCGCGAAGCCGACACCGATTGGAAGCGCTTCCTGACGGGCCGTCCGCCGGAACCGTTCGACGCCCGGAAATATGTCGAATTCCGGCTGTTTTGGCCATTCTCATCGGGAATTCCAGATCAATGGATGGTCCATCGCATCGACACCGTACAGTGGTTCACCGGATTCGCGCGGCCACGTAGCGTCGTTGCGAACGGCGGCATCTATCACTGGCACGACGGCCGAAAAAATTGGGACACGCTCACCGCGGTCTTCGATTACGGACCGATCGACGAAAGCGCGACCGGCACCGCGAAGGGTTTTCAGGTCGTGTACACGGCGCGCATGACGAATTCGGCCGGCGGTGTACGCGAGCACTATTTTTCAAACGGTGGAATGTTGGACTTGGAGAAAGGCCTCGTCACGCCGACGGGTGGCCTGACCGAAGAGTACGCCAGAGAAGCGGATCTGAAGGCAACGCCAGTGAGTCCGGTAACATTCGCGGCGCCGGCGCCGGAAAGCGACGGCGCGGAGCGCGCCTCAGCTGGAGCGGAGCGCACGGAGCGAAAGACAACAGCTTCGCCGGAACGTACCGTGGGTTCAGGAACCGGAGTCGGAACGGTTACGGCAAGCGGTGTGGCTTCATTTGTTACGCCGCAGGGCGAAAATAGCGGGCCGGATGAGGCGACCGTCGCGAACCTGCGTAACTGGATGGAGTGCGTTCAGGAGCGCAAGCGGCCGAATGCTGACATCGAAGCGGGCTATAACCAGTCGGTGGCGCTCTCGATGACGATTGCGGCGATGCAGACTGGACAGCGCGTCACGTTTGACGATGCGAAGCAGGAAGTCGTGATTGGTGCGCCGAACGCGCACGCACGTTCGCTGCATAGCGGTTCGCATGTTGACGTTCCTGGCGGACGAGAGCCATAAATTCGCAACTCGAATCGTGCTCTTCGACTCTGGGCAAATTATTCTGTGATGTCTCGTCGCGGTCTGATTCAATCAAGCGGGCACGAATTCGAGCGACTTCATTTCTGGGGCTGCGGAGCGTATGCCAACACACGTCGGTCTGATCGGTGGCGGGAACATCTCGGAAACGCACGCGCGTGCAGCGCTGGCCACTCCCGACGTTGTAATTTCCGCGATCTACGGAACGAACATGCAGAATGTCGAGCGGCTCGCGCGCGAATACGGCGGCCAGCCGTTCACCGACTACAACGCGTTTCTGGCGCACAAGCCGATCGACCTGGTGATGATCGGCAGCCCATCGGGATTACACGCGCAGCAAGGCATCGACGCCGCCCATCGCGGCATACACGTGCTGACCGAAAAGCCGATCGACATCACCGCAGCGCGCGCGGATGAACTGATCGCGGCAGCGCGAGCCGCGAATGTAAAGCTCGGCGTTATGTTTCAGGATCGCGTGAAGCCCGATATCCAGCGTCTGAAAGGCTTGATCGACAGCGGCGCACTCGGAAAAATCTTGTTTGTCGATGCGCGCGTGAAGTGGTATCGACCTCCCGACTATTACGGCAAGTCGAAGTGGCGCGGCACGATGAAGTTCGACGGTGGCGGCGCTCTCATGAATCAAGGCGTGCACACAGTCGATCTGATTTTATGGACGGTCGGCGACGTGTCCCGCGTCCAATCACGAACCGCCACAGCTCTGCACAAAATCGAATCGGAAGACACCGCCGTCGCGATTCTGGAATTTGCCAACGGCGCACTCGGAGCATTACACGCGACCACAGCCGCGTTTCCCGGATATCAGCGCCGCGTCGAAATCACCGGCACCGAAGGGACCGTTATCCTCGAGCACGATCGCATCATCGCTTGGATTTGCGCAATCCCGACGCTGGGCAGCAGCCGTCTGACGCTCCAGCGGATACGAATCTGAGCGCGTCCTCAGCCGCCGTGACCGATATCCGCGGCCACCAAAAGATCCTCCAGGATTTCCTCCACGCCATCCAGACAAACAGCAAGCCCATCTGCGACGGCACCGAAGGCCGCAAGAGCGTCGCCTTGATCGAGGCCATCTACCGCGCCTCCCGCAGCGCCAGCGCCACCGTCTCTCTCTAGCCGAGAACTATCTGTCATTCCGACCGGAGTGAGCGACGCCTTTTCCTCGCGTTCGCTCCCGCGAACGCGTCGGCTCGCGCAGTGCAGGTCCTCTGCGTCATCGCGCTCCTTTTGCGCGATGAATCTCTCTTCGACCATGACGACGAGGCAAGCCCCTGACTTACCCTTGACAAATTTCCGTCTGGCGAAGAATCTCTGTGACGGCAATTTTTCCGGCGCTCGTGCCAGCGCCATTTTTTGAAATTTTTCAGGTTAAACGTTTAAGGAGTCTCCATGTCGATGACTCGCCGGGATCTTTTGCAGACCCTGCCCGTAGCATCCGCTTCCGTTCTAACCGCTTTCAGTGCGCTTGCCGCCGCGGAAAACGCGTCGGCTCAATCACGCGAACTCTCCGTCCTCCCTTCGGGTGCGTGGACCTTCGAAGAATTGAAGGTCACGAAGTCACCGGATGGCGCGGAGTTTCGTCCGGTCCTTATGGGAAAACTTGCCACCGGCGAAATCTTGGAAGTGCACGAGACGATGCTGCCACCCGGCGGGATGCCGCATCCGGCACACCATCACGTGCATTCGGAAATGTGGCTCGTGCGCGAAGGCACGGTCGAGTTCAACGTTATGGGGAAGAAAAAGAATATCGGCCCAGGCGGAGTCGCCTTCGTCGCCTCGAACGAAGAACACGGCATCACCAACGTCGGCAAAACGCCGGCGAAATATTTCGTGGTCGCGGTTGGAACGGATGCGGGGCTGTCATGAGGGACTCGATGAAACTCTTCGCCAAGGTGATTTCGTTGGTATTTGCAGCGATGCTGTCTGCGAGCGGCGCATTCGCCGCGGAACAATCCAGCTTCGACCTGAAATCTCCGGACAAACGCATCGAGGTGCGGATTCGCACCGCGCACGGCATTCACTACGACGTCGTGCTCGAAGGCCGCGCGATCCTGGAAGACAGCACTCTATCGATGAACGTCGATCATAAGACGCTCGGCAAAGACGACACAAAAGTGCTGCACGCAAAAGCAACAACGCACGACGAAGTCGTCGAACCGGTCGTGCGCCAGAAATTCGCCAAGATTCGCGATCACTACAACGAACAGCGCATCGAATTCGACGGCGGCTACGCCGTGACGTTCCGCGCCTACAATGAAGGCGTTGCCTATCGCTTCGAGACTTCCCTTCCCGCCTCCGAAATAAAGATCTACGGCGAAGAGATGAATCTGAATTTTGCGGCCAACGACATCGCCTACTACCCGACAGAAGACAGCTTCATGTCGCACAACGAGCGGAAATATTTGCCGCAGCGCTTGTCGGACATTTTGCCGGAATTCATCGCGACGCTTCCCGCTGTTGTGCAAGTCGGCCAAGGCGCGAGCGTCGCCGTCGCGGAATCCGACGTCGATGAATATCCGGGACTGTGGCTGAAAGGCACGGGCGGATCGGGGCTCGCCGCGACGTTTCCTCCATTCGCCTTGAAGGATCACAAAGACACTGATCTGAACGTTCCCGTCACCGAAGCGGCCGACTACATCGCCGTGACAAAAGGGACGCGAACGTATCCGTGGCGCGTGCTCGGCATCGTCGATCAAGATAAAGATCTGCTGACGAACGAGATCGTGTACTTGCTCGAGAGCCCGTCAAAGATCTCGGATACGTCGTGGATCAAGCCGGGCAAAGTCGCTTGGGATTGGTGGAACGCGCTGAATTTGTACGGCGTTGATTTCAAATCGGGCGTGAATACCGACACATACAAATATTTCATCGACTTCGCGGCGAAATATCAGATTCCGTACATCATTCTCGACGAAGGCTGGTACAAGCACGGCGATATTCTCGAAGTCGTTCCGGCCGTGAATATGGAAGAGCTCGCGTCGTACTCAAAACAGAAAAACGTTGGGTTGATTCTGTGGGCTGGGTGGAAGGAACTCGACGAGAAGCTGATTCCTGCGCTCGATCAGTTTCAAAAGTGGGGCGTGAAAGGCATCAAAGTCGATTTCATGCAGCGCAGCGATCAGTGGATGATCGAATACTTTTATCGCGTGTGCCGCGAGGCCGCAAAGCGACAGATCCTCGTCGATTTCCATGGCGACCAGAAGCCTGCGACGATGACGCGCACTTGGCCGAACCTGATCAATACGGAAGGCGTCCGCGGCTTGGAGTGGGACAAGTGGAGCGCGGAGACCGACCCGAAGCACAGCACGACACTTCCCTTCACGCGCATGTTTCTAGGACCGATGGATTACACGCCGGGAGCGATGCTGAACGGCTCGAAGCTGGAATTCCGCGCGATTGGGACTCGGCCAATGAGCATGGGCACGCGCTGCCAGCAACTTGCGCTGTATGTGATTTACGACGCGCCGCTGCAGATGCTGTCCGATAGTCCGTCGAACTACGAGCGCGAACCGGAGGCGATGGAATTTCTCAAACCTGTTCCTTCCGTTTGGGACGACACGAAACCGCTCAGCGGTAAGATTTCGGATTACGTCGTCGTCGCGCGGCGCAGCGGAAACGACTGGTATGTCGGCGCGATGACGGACTGGACTGCGCGCGATTTGGACATCGATTTTTCATTCTTGCCGGATGGCGAATTTCACATGCAATCGTACGAAGACGGCGTGAACGCCGATCGCATGGGCGCCGATTACAAAATGAAAAAATCCACCGTGAACAAATCCACCAAGCTGAAGGTTCACCTCGCGCCCGGCGGCGGCTGGGCCGCGCATCTGACGCCGTAAGCGATTTTCTGCTTGCTCGTTCCGGGCGAATAGCTCAGGCTGGTCGCCGCCTTGGCTAACTCTTCGACGCATTTGGCTGAACCGGCAGGTCGCGTGCCTCATCGGCGTTGGGGCATTGCGCTGCTGCTGGGGTTCGGAGTTCTCGTCAATTATTTCGATCGCGTGAATCTTTCGGTGTCGCAGCAGGCGCTGACGGATGCGTTCGGAATGTCTGCGATCACGTTTGGTTATCTCTCCAGCTTTTACAACTGGCCGTATGCGGCGTTGCAACTTCCCTGCGGACTGCTGCTCGATCGTTTTGGCGTAAAGCGCATCGGACGAATCAGCACGATTATCTGGAGCGTAGCTTCGTTCGCAGCCGCGATCGCGACGCGCATCGAAGGATTGTTTGCGGCGCGATTCCTGCTGGGCATCGGCGAAGCGCCGACGTTTCCGGCGAATGCGAAGGCGGTTGGTTACTGGTTTCCGCAGCAGGAGCGTAGCCTCGCGACTTCGTTTTTCGATTCGGCGGCGAAGTTTGCGCCGGGCGTTGGCGTGCCGCTGATTGGTGTTTTCATGTTGCGGTTCGGGTGGCGCTGGAGTTTTGTCGCGACTGGAATCGTCAGCCTGTTTTACTTCGCGCTGTTTTATCTCTTCTATCGAAATCCTAGCGAAGATCAGAAGCTTTCGCGCGAGGAGCGCGAGTACATCGCGCGCGGCGGAGCGCAACCTGAGGATTCCGTGAAGGCGGCGAAAGGTGCGCCGCTTGGATATTTGCTGGGGCAACCGAAGGTCTGGGGACTCGTGCTCGGCTTCGCTTCGTACAACTACACTTTTTATTTGTTGCTGTCGTGGTTGCCTTCTTACATTTCGTCGGCGCTGCATGTCGATTTGTTGCATTCGGTGCTTTATGCGGGAGTGCCTTGGTTGTTTGCCGGGCTGATCGATGTATTGATCGGCGGATTGTTAGTGGATTCGTTGATTCAACGCGGGTGGAATCCGGTTCGCGTGCGGCAAGTTGTGTTGATCGGCGGGACGGCGCTGGGGCTGGGAATTTTTGGGGCGACGCAGAGTGTGTCGCCGATCGCTGCGGTGTTTTGGATTTCAATATCCATCGGAGGGTTGTCGGCGGCTTCGCCGGTGGGGTGGTCGATTCCTTCTTTGATTGCGCCGCGGGAGAGCGTGGGGACGCTGGGCGGGATTTTGAATTTTGGGAATCAGGTGGCGGGGATTCTGGCGCCGATTGTTACGGGGTATGTGGTGCATCTCACGCATTCGTTTGCGTGGGCGTTCGCGGTGGCGGGCGCGTTTCTGGCGATTGGGATTGCGGGGTATCTGTTCTTGCTAGGGAGGATTGAGGCGATTCCGGAGCCGGGTTGACCCACCCCCCCGGGTGTTTTTGCGTAAGGATGTGATTCTAGGGCAGTTATGTCGATTTATTGCGCATGAATGTGATTCTAAAGGGGTTAGAAACAAAAACGCCGGCAGGATGCCGGCGCCATCGCGTAGTTCTCTACAGGAAGCAGCTTAGCATGAGATAACCGTTTTGTCAATATGTCGCAGAAGTCAAGGCGATTCAATGGCTTACATCCTGGCGAGATGGGGCGCAGCGTGCTGCGCGCCTACATGGAGCGGCCGCGAGGATTTGCGATGAAAGGATCCGGCGAGGTCGTGTTTACGCCGGGCGGAGTGAACCCCGCCCCTACAACGACGAGGGGCACGACAGGCACGGCAATGTCGTGCCCCCACGGGGATGTCAGGGCTTTGGTTTGGGGTTGGGGAGGGCGCGGGTGGCGTTGACGGAGACGCCGCCGTCGACGAGGAGCGTTTGGCCGGTGACGTAGCGGGCGGATTCGCTCGCGAGGAAGACGATGGCGCCGTCGAGGTCGTGGGCTTGGCCGGGGCGTTTTACGGGGATGCGGTCGGTGATGTAGGCGACCCATTCCTGGTCGTCGTACATGATTTTGTTTTGGTCGGTACGGAACCACCCGGGAGCCAGGCAATTTACGGTGATGCCGTATTTGCCCCAGTCGTCGGCCAGGCTCATGGTCAGCTGGCGGATGCCGCCGCGGCTGGCGCCGTAGGGGCCGAGGCCCGCGAATCCAGCGACGCTGGTTACTGAGCCGACGCTGATGATGCGGCCGTAGTTGTGTTTGATCATGCCGCGCGCAATTCCCTGCGCGACGAAGAAAGCGCCTCGCAAATTCGTGTCGAGAATCAGATTCCAGTCGTCCCAGGTGACGTCGATGGCGGGCTTGCGCACGTTGCACCCGGCATTGTTGACGAGGATGTGGATCTGGCCGAAGGCGGATTCGGCGTCGGCGCAGAATTTCTGGATGCTGGCATGATCGCGGACGTCGAGCGCGAAAGATGCGGCGCGGCGGCCGAGCGATTTGATTTCGCGTTCGAACGGGGCGAGCGTGTCGATATTGCGGCTGGTGAGTATTAGATCGGCGCCCGCTTTGGCGAGAGCGCGCGCGAAATGCTGGCCGAGACCGCGGCTGGTGCCGGTGACGACGGCGACCTGGCCGGAAAGATCGAAGAGATTGTCGCTGGGTACGGGATTGGACATTTGAGTATTCGACGCGCGCTTACGCGCTCTTTCCTGGAGTGAGAACTACTTTCAGCAAGCCCGCTTCGCCGGTGTGCAGGCGGTCGAACCATGCGGGGCCGTCTTCGAGTGGCACAACTTGCGTGATGAGCGGTTTTACGTTGATGGCGCCGGACGAGAGAAATTCGATCGCTTGCGGATATTCACCGGAGGAGGCGCAGGAGCCTTGCAGGCGAATCTGACGGCTGACTACTTTTTGCAGATGAATTTTTACTTCGGGAGCGAAGTTGCCGACGAGGGTGACGGTGCCGCCTTTGCGGACCGAGTCGATGCTGTCGGCGATGGTTTCGGTGCGGCCGACGGCTTCGAGCACAACGTCGACGCCATTGCCGTTTGTGAGCTTGAGAACTTGCTGCGCGAGGTTGGATTTTGCGTTGAGGACTTCGGTGGCGCCGAGATCTTTCGCCATTTTGAGGCGCGAGTCATCGACGTCGGCAACGAAGACTTTTTGCGTGCCGGTGGCGCGAAGCGATTGGAGGATGAGAAGGCCGATCATGCCGGCGCCGACGACAAGAGCGGTGTCGCCGTGATCGATCGGAGAAATTTTGACGGCGTGAAGCGCGACGGCGGTCGCTTCGAGCATGGCGGCTTCGGCGAACGGAAGATTGTCTGGCAGGCGATGGACGATGCGCGCGGGGACGACAACGTATTCGGCGAATGCGCCGGAGCGGCGGTAGTCGCCGCAGGAGACGCCGAGAACCTGGCGATTGTCACAAAGATTGATGTCGCCGCGCCGGCAGTTGGGGCAGGCGCCGCAGAAAACGGTGGAGTCGAAGGTGACGCGCTCGCCGACTTTGAAATTTTTGACGTTGGAGCCGAGGGCGGAGATGAGGCCGGCGGCTTCGTGGCCCATGACGAGAGGAGGAATGCGGCGGCCGGTGGATGCCGTCGAAGCCGTGGACGTCGCTGCCGCAGATGCCGCAGGCGGCGACCTGGATGAGGACTTCGTCGGGGGAGGGGTCGGGCTTCGGAGTGTCGGTGATTTCGAGGTGGTTGTATTGGGTTAGGAGGAGGGATTTCATGTTGTTGATTTCGCGCCTTGGAGTCGCGGGTAGTTTAGCAAGATTTCGCAGGGCAAGGAGAGAGTCGAGGTGTGGAGGAGACTGAAGAGGAGCTTCGCGGATCGATCGAAGAGAGATTCCTCTCTGCGCGAGCCGACGCGTTCGCAGGAGCGAACGCGAGGAAAAGGCGTCGGCTCGCTCCGCTCGGAATGACAGTCACATAATTGCGAGCTTCACTACTAAACGCTCGGAGAATCTTACGCAACTGAAAGCTTGGCTGCTAAATGCCGGGGGGATCTTTGTAGAAGAAGAGGGCGATGACGGAGCCGAGGGCGGCGGCGAGGAAGAGGAAGCAGGCGATGGAGAAGAATATGCCGGTGGGCTTGCCTACGATGCTGTGGACTCCGGAGATGCGGGCGCAGGTGTAGGAGAGGACGAAGCTGAAGAGCGCGAAGCCGACCCAGCCGGGGATGTGGAGGCGGCTGCGCGCGGCAGAGATCGGCAGAATGATCATGATCGCGAGGCAGGAGAGTGCGAGAGGGATAACGAGTTCGAGATTTACGCCGCGTGGATTGGCCACGAGGAGAGCGAAGAAGAGGATGGTTGCTGGTGCTTTGAACGTTGCTGCCGCGAGCACGGAAGAGCGACCTCTTGTCGGTGGACTTTGTCAGCGCGGGTAGTAACCGCAGCCGGCGCACATACGCTAACAGAATTTGCCTGCGGCGATTCGTGTTGGCTGGTAGAAATCTCCGCCATTGCTCGCGGCGGTCTGTGGTTGGGGGGCGGATGCGGCGCAGACGTGCAGGCGGCGGGCGGGGCAAGCCCCGCCCCTACAAGAACGGATGATGGGCACGGCAACGGCGTGTCCGTACAAGAGCGGGCGGTGAGTTTCGTAAAGCGGCGTTTGTGATCGGAAAAGAGTTACTGGATCAGGGTGGTGGA
Organism: uncultured Acidobacteriota bacterium; assembly: GCA_963766985.1. GTDB lineage: Bacteria > Acidobacteriota > Terriglobia > Acidiferrales > UBA7541 > Acidiferrum. The sequence continues at coordinate 639,355 of CAVYCJ010000012.1, read as the reverse complement.
GCGAATGGGTGAGCCATTCGGCAGCGAGGCGTAGTTGCTGGCGAAATTGACGGTGGTGCTGATGTTGAGCGTCTTTGCCACGAGCAACATGTACTGAATGTTTCCGTTGTTGGCGGCGCCGTTCAAGTTGAGGGTGGCGTTGGGAAAATACAAGGCACCTTGCACGTAAGAGCCGCCTGCTCCGGTAATTGTGGCGCGGCGGTGTTGTTCGCGTTGTCGGCTGGAAGATGAGGACGCCTGCGTACGGAGCGTTTGTGGATGGCTTCAATTGAATTGTTTGAGTCGTTGGAGAATGTGACTGCTCCGGCGGCGACGTAGAAAGTGACGCCATTGCCAGTGACGCGTGCCTGGCCTTTAAATAACGCAGAGTTTCGCCACCAGCCTGGTGATCACGTAAGTACCAGGGTTGAAGACGATATTGGAATTACTGGGTGAATTCCAGGCTTGAATCTGCCACCTGGCCCTGGCTGGCGAACGAGATTCTCGCAGTATTTCCCTGGGTTCAAAGTTGACGGCCCGGCGCCGTTGTTCATCTGAGTGTAGTTTGCCGTGTGCATCCACCGCCCGTGCGCTTGCGCGGGAAGGTAAGCAAAGCGGATCGCTTGCCTGAAGTGTGCCGGTGATGACAGGCGGAGTGGCTGCGACGCTGGAGCGGCCGTGAGCGCCGATGGATGCAGCGGTGATCGAACCGCCGCCGGTAATGTTTTGATTCGAGATGACGTTGCAGTTGGGTACGTTGACGGTGCCGGTGACGTTGATACCCGCGCCACCTGTAAGCGCGTAGATGCAGCCGCGGCCGCCGAGATATTGGGCGGTGGCGACGGTGGAAACGGTGACGTTACGCGACGCAGCGCCGAAAATGCGCATGAAGAAAGTCGGGTAGATGTTGGTGACCTGGACCTGCATCGTGTTGGTATTGCCGTTGACTGCGATCTGCGTGGCGTTTACGACGATGTTGCCGGAGCCATCCTGAAAACCGTTGAGCTGTGAATCGTTTTTGGCGGCGATGATGGCTTGCGCAGCGCTGCCACCGGCGCCGAGCTCGGCGGCGCCAGCAAGTGCGGCGCTATCGGTGGCGGATTGCAACAGCCGGCGTTGGTATCGGAGGTAGCCGATGTCGACAGAAAGCCCGGCGGCACCGAGAAGGACGATCAGGCCGAACGCAGCGAAGACCAGGCCGTAGCCTGACTCGCGATTCCCTTTCCGGATGTTGGCGAATTTTCTCACTGCGAAATCTCCAAAAAGCTCAGGAGCCGAATAGTGCGGGCCGACGCCGAAGCGGGGAGTGCGCTCGGACGCTTGGCGGTACGGAAAGCGGAGCGCTGGCGTTTTGAAGAGACTAGCATAGCGATGAGAGAGCAACGCAAGGGCCAAGTTGCGGCGTCGGAATGGGGAGAGAGGCGGAGAAGGAGGACGTTGGTTGGTTTGGTTGGTCGGGTTTAGGTCTGAGATCCTTCGTTTCGCTCAGGATGACAGCGCGTTACTTGTTGGGGTTGGTTTAGACCGCCACACGCAGCGAGAAATCGGGCTAACGAGGGATTTGCACAGGGGAAGGCTGGACTGGAGGGGGGATTGCACCTATCCTCGGCGCGGGATTGCGAAATCCCGGACACGTCCAAGCCCCAGCGCAAAGGTCGGCGAACCGCGTCCCCGCGAACCGGCTGCAAGTAGCAGGAAAGTAGAAGGTTATGGACGGCGCGCAAGAAGTGGAGAGGAATCGTACGGCGCGAGCCGTGTCTGCAAAAGTGCACACACGCGAGCGACGACGCGTCTCCTTTGGTGAACCCGAAGAAAACACGTGCGGTCGGAGGCGAGGCGCGCTTTTGGGGCGCTTCGGTTGGACGAACGGGTGTGCGAACCGGTTTGGCGCAGAGCCGGTACACGGTGAAGCGATGCCAATAGACAAGATTTTCAAGTCGGACCGCGCTGGCGTTGGCTCGCGGCAGACCGGGCAAACGGTAGTGGAGCTGGCGCTATTGTTGCCGCTGTCTGTTGCTGCTGCTGATCGGGCTAACGGAAATCGGGCGCTACGCGTATTTCGATATTTTGATTTCGAACGCGGCGCGCGCGGGAGCGCAGTATGGCGCGCAGAGTTTGATTCAGGCGGCGGACATGAACGGCATCAGGACGGCAGCGCAGAACGATGGATTGGCCGCGATGACGATTACGACCCAGCAGGAATGCGGCTGTGTGGCCACAGCGTTGGGAGGATGCCCGACGGGAGGAGTTTGTCCGAGACCGCTCACGTACGTGAAGGTGACGGCAAGCGATACGTACACTTCGCTGTTTAATTATCCCGGGATACCGCGATCGCTGGCGTTGAGTAGCACGGTGACGATGAGGGTGTCGCAATGAGGCGCCAACGCGGGAGCACGATCGTTGAACAGGCAATTATTCTGCCGGTATTGCTGGCGGTGTTTTTTGGCGTGATCGACATGTCGCGCGCGCTCTACAGCTACACCTACGTTTCGTATATCGCGCGCGAGGCGACGCGCTGGGCGAGCGTACGAAGTACGGCACTGAATGGCGGGCCGATAACAAATAACGATGTAAAGACTTTTGTCTCCAACGTTACGGGAATGGGGATCGACGCGGCGCAAATCTCAACGGCTACGAACTGGATCGCTCCGCCCAACGCCAGTCCGGCATGCCCGGGCGGACCTGCGGATCAGAAACCCGGATGCGTGGTGCAGGTTACAGTTACCTACAACTTCTCATTCATCCTGCCGTTGATGCCAAGAGGCACGCCTCTTCGGATGTCTAGCGAATCGCAGATGATCATCACGCAGTAGCAGGAAGACGAATTGACTCTGGAACCCCTGGTAAACATGGCAAGCACAGACACAGCAGCAAGAATGGCAAGAGCAGAAATCACGACGCTGATGGTGCCGCATCAGATCCAGCGCACCGGTGTGCGGCGCGGGCTGCTGGAAGATCTGGCGCTGAAAATTCTGTATCTGCACGGCGAAATGTCGCTGATGGAGCTCAGCGAGCGGACGTGCCTGAGCCTGGGCGTGATCGAAGAGGTATTTCAATTTTTCCGCAAAGAGCAGTTGTGCGAAGTGAAACGGATGGCGGCGGGGAGCCATGTCATCGTCGCGAGCGGTCAAGGCAAGCAGCGCGCGGCGGAATTGATGACGCTGAACCAGTACACGGGACCGGCACCGGTGTCGCTGGCGGACTACACGATGCGCGTGGGTATGCAGAGCGTGCAGAAAATCGGGCTCAGGCCGACGGATGTGGCGCGCGCGTTTTATCAGTTGGTGCTGGATCAAGACATCCTGAATCGCATCGGGACGGCGCTGGTTTCGGGAACGTCGATGTTTTTGCATGGTCCGTCGGGGACGGGCAAGACGAGCATCGCGTCGACGATTCCGGCGGTGTATGACGACAGCGTGTGGATACCGCACGCGGTGGTGGTGGACAACCAGATTGTGTCGGTCTACGACCCAGGGGTGCATTTGCCGAGTCCGCTGGATATCGCGGGAGAGTCGGACAAGCGGTGGGTGCTGTGCCGGCGGCCGTGCGTGCTGGCGGGCGGCGAATTGTCGGCGGAAATGCTGGATCTGCAATTCAACGGGATCAGCCGGTTTTATACGGCGCCGTTGCAGATGAAGGCGAACAACGGAGTTCTGATTCTGGACGATTTCGGGCGGCAGCGGATGCGGCCGGACGAGCTTTTGAATCGATGGATGACGCCGCTGGATCGCCGCGTGGATTTTTTCACGCTGCCGGGCGGGCGAAAATTTGAAGTGCCGTTCGATTTGTTCATCGTGTTTTCGACGAACCTCGACCCGACGCAGCTTGCTGACGAAGCATTTTTGCGGCGCATCCCGAACAAGATTGGCGTCGATTACGCAACACGCGAGCAGTTCGTCGAAATTTTCAAGCACGAATGCCAGAACCGCATGGTGCCGTGCGACGAGGGCGTTCCGGAATATGTGGTGCAGTGCCTGCGTGATATGCGGCAATCGCTGGCGCAGTGTCATGCGCGCGATTTGATCAATCAGATTTTCTGGGCGGCCAAATATGCGGGTGTCGAGCCGCGCATTACGGCGCGCAGCGTGGAGCAGGCGTGCCGCGCGCACTTCTTACCGGTCGGGAAACGCCACGGATGAGCTTTCAGATTGAAGATTCAACGCTGACGACGTTTCGCGCGCGGCCGCTGGTGTCGGCGACGGTGCCGCGGCGAAATCCGCTGCGGATTACGCCGGAAGCGCGGATGCCGCGATTCCCTGTTTCGGGCGAGCGCGAAAAAACGAGCTGGTTCAGCTTGCTCGGCACGCTGTTTGAGAAGGTGCATTTCCCGACGTTTCGAGAGCCGGTGCGGCTCTTCCGGCAGACGCCGCTGCTGCCCTTTCGAGTTGCGGGGCGATCGCTGTCGGTTTCCGTTGTGTTGCACGTCGGGCTGATTTTGCTGATTCCGCTGGCGCTGTCGTATGTGGCGACGCAGGAGATTTCGTCGTACGCGGATGCGGAGATCGAACCGCAGCGGATGATTTATTACACGTTGCCGAAGGAAACGCCGAGCGAGAAGCTGCCGAAGATTACGCCGAAGGGCGAGGGCGGGCAGCCTGGAGCGGGGCAACTGCAGGCGCTGCTGCAAAAACTTGGGAGCGAGACGGACGCGCGGAAAATCGTCATCGTGTCGAAGCCAGTACGGCCGGATAACAAACGACAGACGATTTATCAGCCGGCGACGCCACCGGATTTGAAGATCGATATGGATTTGAAGCTGCCGAACATGATTGGCGGGCCTACAACGCCGATTGCGAAGCCGAAGATGCATGTCGAGGCGAAGGATTCGAGGCCGATGCAGGCGCGGCGCAATGCGGAAAAGGCGATGGCGCCGAATCTGGCGGCGGTGAACGCGGCGATTCCTACGAACCTGGCAGCGGCGACTGTGGCGCAGCCACATCTGGCCGTGCCGATCAACGAGTCGCGGCCGAAGCAGGCGCAGGTGGAGGTCGGGCAGGCGAATGCGCCGACGTTGTCGGAAACGAACATGGCGACGGCGACGAATCTTGGCGAAGCGTATCGGGCGGGCGAGCCGAAGGCGCCGGAGGCTCCGGCAGCGCCGAGTACGGAGAGTTCGAACGGGAATGGGAAGCCCACCAAGGATGAGCCGGTGCAGACGGCTGGAGACGGCAAGGGAGTTGTGGTGGTGAGCGTTGATCCCGCGGATGTGGCGGCTTTGGCGAAGCTGCCCGCAGGCAATCGATGGGGCGACTTCACGATTGCGCCGAATGGCGGGCAGCCGGGAGCGGTGAATGGGAGTGAGAACGGCGTGCCGAACGCGGGGAGCCACGCGAGCGGTGGAGCGGGCGATTTGGTCCCGGGCGCGGGCAAGGGGTTTGCGGGTGGCGGTGGTGGGAACAACGGTTCGAGCGGAAATTTGAGCATCACGGGAGAGGCTGCGGGCAAGGGGTCGGCGCTGCTGGACGCGACGATTTTCAAAGAGATGGTCTACCCGATTCCGGCGAACGTGGTTTTGCGCAAAAATGCGCTGGTGGTTTCGTCGGGGCCGATGGGTGGTGGCGGCTTGCAAGTGTACGGCGCGCTGCACTGCGGGAAGATCTGGACGGTGTTTCTGGCGATGCCGGGGAAACCGTGGACACTGCAGTATTGCCAGGCTGGCGGTGGAGCGGCGACTCAGCAGGTGAGGTCGAACGTCGTGCAGATGCAGACGGGCGTGGTGCCGCCGGACGTGATGACGAGGTTTGATTTCAAGAAGCAGACGGTGCCGTTTGAGAAGAAGGGCAAGCCGATCGTCCTGAAGGGGACGATTTCCGAGGAAGGCAGCGTTTCGGAGATCAAGGTCTATCAAGGCGTGATGGCGGGGATGGATGATGCGGCGCGGGTGGCGTTCAGCAAGTGGACATTCAAGCCGGCGCTGAAGGACGGAAAGCCGGTCGCGGTGGACATTCTGGTTGGCGTGCCCACTGAGTAATAGATTTAGCGAGCTTGCTAGGTTTAGTACGTATAGAACTTCTGTGAGGTAAATCCTTTACGTCAGCAGAAGAAGTTTGCACACGTTTGACGTGTGCCTGGAAGCCGCGATTTCACTGGCGATTTCTATCCACAAGTCAGTAGTATGATTCGCGACAGGTTAGGCGAAATTTCCTCAAGCGGGAATATTCCGGTCCTTGGCCATTGGTATGCATCCGTGTAAGTGTGTAGGCAACTTAGCTGTTTCCTTGTCCTGAACAGCTTTTGACTGCCTACCGTCGCCGCCAAAACTGGCAGCGTTGTCGCGCACGAAAAGTCAGTCGCTTGGAGCCACTGTCAGGACCAAGCCGAGCCCTCAGACAACTGAAGTTCTGGTCGCGGGCTTCTCATAGGCTTCCGGGAGAGCGAAACGTTGGACAGAGAAGTGATCCGAGTTAGCTTTCTGACAAAGGATTCGGGCCTTGGCGACGCGATCGCACGCGCGCTGGGCGAAGACTTTTCCACTCGAACAATCAGTCAATGGGAACTGGAGCAGGCGCCGGTGGTGTGCGATGCCTGCGATGTGATCCTGTTGGATCTACGCGCTGCTAATACCGAAGGCGACGACGAAGCGATGCTTCGTCTGATGGACGCTATCGGAAAACAGCCGGCGCACCCGCCAATGGTCGTTTTGTTCGAAGAAGAAAATCGGGGATTGTTGGTCCGGGCGATCAATCACGGCGCGGACGATAGCATCACGAACCCACCAAATATGATCGAAGTGCGGCTGGTTTTGCGTCGCGCTTATCGATTCCGCGCGGCGGAACAAGAAGTTCAAAGACTGCGTGCAAATGAGCTTAGGCCGACCGGCCGGCTGCACGAGTTGCTTGGGACTTCAGCGCCGATGCAGGAACTTTTCAGCCTGGCGCGGAAAATCGCGCCTTGCGACGTAAATGTGTTGATCACCGGCGAAACCGGAACGGGCAAAGAACTTCTGGCGCGCGCGATTCACCATCTGAGCGGCCGAAACACCGGGCCACTGGTTGCGTTCTCTTGCGCCAACCTTCCCGAAAACCTCGTCGAAGATGAATTGTTCGGGCACGAAAAGGGCGCGTTTACCGGCGCGATGATGACACGCCGCGGACGCGTGGAAGCCGCCGATCACGGAACGCTGTTCCTCGACGAAATCGGCGATCTTGGTATCGGTTTGCAGCCCAAACTGCTGCGCGTGTTGCAGGAGCGCACTTTCGAACGGCTCGGCAGCAACAAGACGATCGGTGTCGATATTCGATTGATCTGCGCGACGAATCGCAACCTTGCGGAAATGGTTCCGCAGGGCAAATTCCGCGAAGATCTTTTTTACCGGTTGAACGTTGTGCAGATGCACCTGCCTCCGCTGCGTGAACGCCGCGATGACATTCCACTGCTGGCACAGCAATTCCTGCTGAAGTCGGCGCAGCAGTTCAAGAAGAAGGCGCGCCGATTCTCGCCGCAAGCGCTGAGCGCGCTCGAGCAGCACAACTGGCCCGGCAACGTGCGCGAGTTGGAGAATGTGGTGCAGCGCGCGATCGTGCTCTCGGAAGATCAGACGGTGGACGTGGACAGCCTGCCGTTATCGATGCGTGGCGCCACGATGGCGCTGGCAGTTTCCACTGGCGGAGCGATCGCGGAGACGCCAAATCTCAGCCGGTCGTATGAAGACGAAGTGCGGCGCTTCAAGCGCGCGCTGGTTTTGCGCGCTTTGCGCGAATGCGGCTGGCGCAAGGCGGAATGTGCGCGGACGCTGGGCGTGGCGCGCGGATATTTGCATCGCTTGATCAACCAACTTGGAATTCAAGAGGGCGAAGGCGATGCGGCTCCCGAGCGGCGTGAGGATTACCCGCTTGGGCCGGTGATGTAGTTCTTCGTACTTCTTCCGAGCGGTTTTCAGCCGCTCCCTTCCCTTAGCAAAACAACCTTCGAAGCAACCTGATCGATGACACCGCTGGACTTGCCTGCGCGGCTCGGCTAGTTTTCAAGCAATGGAATCCGGACTGGAAAATTCAGACGTCGCGCGCATTTGCCTTCCCTTCCTGCGCGGCGCGCAAAATCCAGATGGTGGCTGGGGCTTTCGGCCTGGGGCTTCGAGCCGCGTCGAAGCGACGTGCTGGGCGTTGCTGGCGTTATGGGAGCCGTCGCAACAGTTGTCGGAAGATCGGGTTCGGGTTCATCGTGCCCGTGACTTTTTGCAGACGACTCAGTTGAGTGATGGTTCCTGGCCCGCTGCACCTGGCGAGCAGACGGGCTGCTGGGTTACGTCGCTGTGCTGCCTTGCGCTGAACGCAATCGGCGATCAAACGCAGAAATCGACGATTGAATCTGGATTGAACTGGGTCTGCGACGATTGGCCGAGCGATTCATCTCCGTGGCGGCGGTTCCTGTCGCGGCTTTCGGCGCAGCGAGACGTGGCACCCATCAACACCAGCTATCGCGGCTGGAGTTGGACGCCGGGGACCAGCAGCTGGGTTGAGCCAACCTCGTTTGCGCTGTTGGCGTTGGAGCGAGTTGAGTCGCCGGAGCTTGTGGCCAAAGCGAAGCGGCGGCAGCGTCTTGCGACTTCCCTGCTGTTCGATCGTATGTGCCCGGGTGGCGGATGGAATGCGGGGAATCCGGTGGTGTACGGCGCGGCAGGCGAACCTGGTGTTATACCGACGGTGTTGTCGTTGCTCGCGCTGCGAAGCGTGCCTGTGCGCGGCGAAATTACGCTCAGCCTCGATTGGCTGGCAGGAGCGGCGGCGAGCATTGAGAGCCCCGGCTCACTGGCGCTAGCGCAGATATGCCTGAGAGCGTACGGGCGTTCGTTGTCTACGGGCAGCGCAGGTTTGAGCGCGATCTTGCAGAAGAGCGATTTCCTCGAAAATACCCTAGTGGCGGCGTGGGCTGTGCTCGCTTCCGGATCGGACTTCTGGTTGGGGAAGCCCAACCGTCGGACGGTGGCCGCGTGACGCTGCGGAATCAAACGCTGATTCCCTCGTTTCAGAGGCCACCATCGCAGGTGGTCATTCGGCGCGTCGGCAGCTACCAAGACGAGATTGCGTCAGTGATCTTCGAAAGCCTGGCTCCGTTCGGACTTCCGGTGAAGGGCAAGTCGATCTTGCTCAAGCCGAATCTGGTTGGGCTCGATCCGGAAGGTTTCATTAACACGCACCCTGCGGTGATTGCGGCGGCGCGCGAATGCTTTCTGCGCATGGGCGCTGCCCAAGTGTTGGTGGGTGATGGACCGGCGCTGAACCGTGATACCGAGGCTATTCTCGAGTCGGTGCGGCTGCGCGAACACCTTGGGCCACTCAAGAACGCGTTTGTCGATCTGAACCTGGACGATGTTGAGCGCGTGACGTTGCCAACCCACGCGTCTCGTTTACGGGAGCTGTACCTTCCAAAGACCTGCATGGGCGTCGACTTTGTTGTTTCGATGGCGAAGCTCAAGACCCACCACTGGGCCGGAGTCACGCTGTCGATGAAGAACATGTTCGGGATCGTGCCGGGGGCATGCTACGGATGGCCAAAGAACGTGCTGCACTGGGCCGGGATTGATCGGGCAATCCTCGACATCAATGCGGCCGCCCGGCCGGATTTTGCTATTGTGGATGGGATTGTGGGGATGGAGGGCAATGGCCCTACCCAGGGGAAACCCAAGGCTAGTGGGGTACTCGTTTTCGGCAACGATCCGGTCGCTGTGGACGCCACTTGCTGCCGAGTTATGGGGCTGAAGCCGGAACGGGTGAAGTATCTGGAGCAAGCGGGGACACTTCTAGGCCACCTGCAAGTCGATAAGATTCAACAAGTTGGAGAGAATATCGAGACTGTGCGGCAGTCTTTTGAGGTCCTTCCTGCATTTCACCAACTGGTGACTTAGACCGGCTACTTTGGGCACCGACCTGCGATAACCCTAGAGAGAAAAGTTCGAGTGACGGGCGAAGTGTCTCCGATTGTGAACACGTTCGCCCATGCGCGGTCGTCGTGGTTTGACCGCCGCGGTCGCAACCTGAGACGCCCGCAAATCATGAGCGAATCTCACACGCCAATTCAAAGATCGGCTGAGCTACAGACGTTCGGGTCTGCTCCGAGCTCCGTGGCGCCGGTTTCCGCGGGAGCGTTAATCAGCGTCCGCTCGGCGCTGGAGTGGATTTTCTCGTTCCCGGCGCTGCTGGGAATGTTCCTGGTCGGGCGAGTGTTTTACGAGGCGCGCGACTTCGCGGTTGACCCGGATTTGTGGTGGCACGTTCGCGTGGGGCAAGACATCCTCGCGAGCCGTCACTGGGCCACTGTCGATCCGTATTCGTACACCGTCGCAGGCAATCCGTGGATGGCGTATGAGTGGTTGGGCGACGTTGTCATTGGGACCGCTGCCAAGCTGGGCGGGATTGTGGGTCTCGCTCTTCTGCTGTTCCTGTCAGCCAGCGCCGTGATGCTGGCGCTGTACGCCTACACGACGCGGCGAGCCGGAAATTGCAAAGCTGGTTTTGTGGTCAGCGTAATTCTCTGCTCGCTGGCCTTCGCGACATTCAATCTGCGCCCGCAGATGTTCGGATATCTATTCATCGTTCTGACGCTGATCGTGCTCGATCGATTTCGAACTGGCGAGCACCGCGCGTTGTATGTGCTGCCGCCGCTGTTCCTCATTTGGATCAACACCCACGGGTCGTGGGTGATCGGCCTGGGGATCGTTCTGGTTTTCTTTTTCAGCGGATTGATCGAGTTCAAGCTGGGCAACGTCGAGTCGCGAAAGTGGAACCCGGACGAACGGCTCCGGCTCGAAGTGATCTTCCTACTTTGTCTCGCGGTGATCCCGTGCACACCCTACGGAACCCGGCTGGCAGCGTATCCCTTCACGGTGGCGTCGAGCTTGCCGTTGAACGTCGCCAACATTTCGGAGTGGATGCCGATACCTTTCAACGTCGGTGGCGGCAAGCTTTTCCTGGCTGTTGTTCTGGCGTTTGTTCTCGCGCAATTGTTGATGCCGCTGCGCCTCTGGCTGCACGATGTGATTTTGTTGTTCGGCGGAATCGTCATGGCTTGTTTGCACGTGCGATTCCTGATGTTGTTTGTGCCTTTCGCCGCGCCTATCCTGGCCATCGTTGTGGCGCGGTGGATGCCACCTTACGACCGAAAGAAAGATTTGTTCCTTCTCAACGCGGCATTGATGACCGCGTGCGTTTTCGGGATGGTTCGGTATTTCCCAAGCAGCGCCGACCTGGAGAAAATTGCTTCCAAGTCGTTCCCGGTGGGAGCGGTTGCGTATCTGCGCGAGCATCCAGCGCCACAGCCGATGTACAACACGTATATGTACGGCGGATATCTCGTTGGAAACCTGCCGGAGCAAAAGGTATTTATCGACGGCCGAGGTGACCTCTACGAAGACGCCGGGATTTTCGGAGAATACCTCGAGGTCGCCAACCTCAAGCCAGGCGCCTTCGCGGTACTACGCGCACATAACATTCAGTCGTGCCTGCTGGATCGCAAGGAGCCACTTGCCACCGCGCTTGGCGCCAATCCAGCATGGGAAATGCGATATTCCGATGGAGTCAGTGCGTTGTATGTGCTGCGGGGCGCGAAAACCCCGTAAGGACTTGAGGCCTGCGGGAAGCTGAAAGCGAGAACCCGAAGGAGTTGCGATGAACGGACATTCAACGGAGCGGCCTGGACCGACGATGCTTGTTGCCAACACCTCGGCTGACGCCACGAACAGCGAGAGGAGCGTCCTCCTTTCGGTCGTAGTCCCGTGCATGAATGAAGCGGAAGTGGTTCAGAGGACGCATCAGCATCTCGTTGGTGTCCTGGAACAAGCGGCGCTTCGGTTTGAGATTATTTTTGTCGATGACGGCAGCACGGATTCGACCCCCGAATTGTTGAGGTCGATACAAAGCAGCGATTCGAGAGTTCGCGTGATCCGGTTCTCGCGGAATTTTGGGCATCAGGTCGCGATTACGGCAGGCCTGGAACATGCGAGCGGAGATGCGGTTGTAGTGATCGATTCCGATCTTCAGGATCCACCGGAAGTCATTCTCGAATTCGTGTCGAAGTGGTTTGACGGGTACGACGTGGTGTACGGGGTGCGTACGGAGCGCGATGGGGAGACCGGATTCAAGAAGTGGTCGGCGAAGGCTTTCTATCGGTTTTTCAGTCACATGTCGGACACGCGTATGCCGTTGGATACGGGCGACTTTCGGCTCATGGACCGGCGCGTCGTGAACGCGTTTCTGTCGATGCCGGAGCGCGACCGGTTTGTGCGCGGGATGGTGAGCTGGCTGGGATTTTCGCAGGTTGCGGTGCCCTATCACCGTGCTTCGCGGGTCGCGGGAAAGACGAAGTTTTCGTTGTTCAAGATGCTGCGATTCGCGCTGGACGGCATATTTTCGTTTTCGATCCTGCCGTTGCGGCTGGCGACGTGGACTGGATTTGCGGCTTCCGGAGTAGCGGTGGCGGGCATCGTGGCGATTTTCCTGGAGCACTTCTTTAACGTGCCGGGACTGGTTCGCGGCTGGTCGAGCGCGGTGATTGGCGAGCTATTCATCGGCGGCGTCCAGTTAGTTTGCCTCGGGATTATCGGCGAGTACGTGGGGCGTATTTACGGGGAGTCCAAGCATCGGCCGCTTTATGTGGTGCGCGAGCGGATGGGTTTCGAAGCGAAAGACGCGGCTGCAGGGGCTGCTCCTGTGCGCCGAGCGATGGCTTCGGGTGGAAGACGGTAGCGAGCTCAGGGATGATGGAAACGAGCACAGCGTCCGAAGCTGGTCTTCGCGAGCGAGAGGCGTCCTTTCATGACGCCTGGGCGACGGGCACCGATCTGAACGACGTGCGCGTGATCGAGGCTTTTGAGGGGCCGACCGCTCTCGAGAACAAGTTCATTTTGAGCAAGATGGGCCTGCTGGAAGGAAAGCGGCTGCTCGATATCGGGGCGGGGCTTGGTGAGTCGTCCGTCTATTTCGCTTTGAAGGGTGCGAAGGTTACCGTCGTCGATATCTCGCCGCAGATGGTTGCGACGGCGCTGAGTCTGGGGCAAAAGTTTGGTGTTCAGCTCGAGGGCATCGTTTCCGGCGCAGAGAACCTCAATCTGCCGCCCGAAACTTACGACATCATTTACGCGGCAAACACGCTGCACCACGTGCAGGACCGGGCCTCGTTTTTCGGGCAGATGAAGAGCGCGCTGAAGCCGGGTGGGATGTTCTTTTCCTACGATCCTTTGGCCTACAACCCGGTGATTAACGTCTACAGGCGGATGGCGGTGGACGTCAGAACGGTGGACGAGGCGCCGCTGACGACTGCGGATATCAAGCTGGCTCGCCGGTACTTTGAGGGTGTGCAGCATCGCGAATTCTGGATCGCGGCTCTGAGCCTGTTCTTGAAGTATTACGCCGTGGACCGGGTCGATCCGAACGCGGATCGGTATTGGAAGCGGATCCTTAAGGAAACGGATAGCCGGCTCATTTGGTGGAAACCGCTGCGTGCGCTTGATGGGCTTCTCACACGGCTACCGCTGGTCCGGTGGCTTGCCTGGAACGTAGTCATCTGGGGCCGCAAACCGGCGGCGAAGTAGGTCGGTCCATCTCTTTCCACAAAATACGAACAGGAGACGCGTCAAATTTGCGTCACCAATTGAACGGACGGCCAGTTCGTTGTGTTCACAAAGAGGTACGGTCTAGAACCATCGCAGTCGTCTCTTCCAAAAACAGCGCGACGTAAGTGGCCCTTTCTTCAGCATGTTACGTATCACACCGTCCGATAAGCAGGTTGGTGCCGGATGTGCTTCAGTCACGATACGGGCGAACAGGTGCATTCGCACACGCGCGCTCTTAGGCATGTCATGCATGGAGGGGAAAATGAAAAATCTGTTGCTGAAGCTGTGGAAGGACGAAGAGGGTCAAGATCTCACTGAGTACGCCCTGCTTCTCGTGTTGCTCACGCTGGCAGCGATCGGTTCGCTGAGCACGCTGGCAACGGCCGTCAACGGCGTTTTCAAGAACGCCGCAACCAACCTGACCACTCCTACGTGATTTGGGAGAGTCGGTTTTTTTCGGGCGAGCCCCCGCGCCTGCGAATTCGTAAGGCAACTCGCGGTCTGAGGCCGGAGCGATCAGAGCTTCGCGCCAAAGGGAAAAACAGATGAAGAGGCTTCTAGCAAGGCTGTGGCACGAGGAGGACGGTCAGGATCTGACGGAGTACGCTTTGCTCCTCGTCCTTCTCGTCCTCGCTGCGATCGGCTCGCTAAGTGGCTTGGCTACGGCGGTGAACGGAGTCTTCGTTAACACCGCAACCAACCTTACGACTCCGACTTGATCGAACCAGGGATGATCAGCCGTATCGGAGCGGCTGGAGTGGAAGAAGGCTCCGGCGAGCAAAGTACGGGTAGTGTCTCGAGTCGTCCTTTCTCATGAACGCGCTACAAGTCATTTGGGCGGTCGCGGTCGGCGTCACTTTGGTGGCGGCAATCGTCGATTATCGCTCTCGCAGAATTCCCAACTGGCTGACAGTGCCGGCTTTCGTGGCGGGATTGACGCTGCGAACCGCGCTGTTCGGCTGGCCCGGAGCGAAGTCTGCTCTGGAAGGAACAGGGCTGGCGCTGGTGCTGCTGCTTCCGCTGGTTTTGATGCGGGCGCTGGGCGCGGGTGACTGGAAATTGATGGGCGCGGTCGGAGCGTTCCTTGGGCCGGTGATGTTTTTGTTTGTGTTGCTGGGCAGCATTCTGGTTTCGGGAATCATGGCGGTGGTCGAGATGGCGCGCACGCGGCGGGTTCGGGAGACGTTCCACAACCTCTACGTGCTCGTGCAGGGATTTTTTTCGTTTGGGCTGCGGGCAAACCCGCAGATCTCCCTCGACAATCCCGAACTCTTAAAGCTGCCGTTCGGCGTCGCGGTAGCGATCGCGACGGTTGGGTGTTATTGCGCGGCTCGTTGGGGGCTGTGAGCGCCGCGAGCGCGGTCCTGAACGGGACCGCGTTTTTGTGTTTCCGGCTGTTGCTTTAGCTGTCCTGAGGCGAGGAGACCGCTTTTATGAACCAAAACCGCATGGTCGTCGGGCTGGCGATCGCGCTTGTTGTAGCGTTCGTGCTCAGCACGATCGTCTACAAGCAGTTCCAAAAGGCCAGCACGGCCAAGCCGGTTGATACCGAGCATGTTGTCGTCGCAGCGTCGGCGATGCAGCTTGGTACGCGCGTAGACGCGAGCAATCTGAAACTCATCCCGTGGCCCTCCGGACAGCCGGTGGCGGGGATGTTCACGAGCATCGACCAGTGCGCGAATCGCGCGCTGATCACTCCGGTTGCTGCAAACGAAATGATTCTGGATGCCAAGCTCGCGCCGAAAGAAGCTGGAGCCGGCCTGCCGGCGGTGATTCCGCAAGGAATGCGCGCGATGTCGGTAGCGGTGAATGACGTGATCGGGGTGGCCGGGTTTGTGACGCCCGGCACGAAAGTCGATGTGCTCGTGACCGGCAAACTGGTCGGCGCGAATCACAGCGACGAAGACACGATCACACGAACAATTCTGGAAAATGTTGGAGTGCTGGCCGCGGGACAGAAGATCGAACAGGACCGCGAAGGCAAGCCCCAGACCGTGCCCGTAATCACGCTGCTGGTTTCGCCCGAAGACGCGGCGCGACTGGCGATGGCGAGCACGCAAGGCAAGATTCAGCTCGCGCTGCGCAACACTGTGGATTCGAAGCGGGTCGAGCCGGCTTCCGTGCTCGAAGCGAACCTCTTTTCAGGGGCATCCACGCAGGCGCCGCCCGCGCCGCAGAAAGCAAAAGTCAAGGTAGCAGCGCCACCCCCGCCTTCGCCTTACACGATTGAAGTGATCACCGGCAGCAAACGCGAAAACAAGAGCTTTCCAAACCAATGAGAGAGCCCCAAGGACGACGAATGTTCGTACCCCAGCCCACATCGAATTCGTTGAAGCGCCAGAAAGCGGCGTTCGCTCGGCTCGTTACCGCGGCGACGCTTGTTGGCGCAGGTCTGATCACGGTTCCGGTGATGCCTCTTCTTGCGCAGCAACCGACCGACACACCAGCGCCCGCCCAAAGCGCGACACCTCCGCCACAGCAGGCGCCAACTCCAGTTCCAGCGAACGCGCCGATGGAAGCAGGAGAGCCGCAGACGCTCCATTTGCTGGTGGGCCGATCGATCGTCATCACTTCTCCGGCGCGCATCCGGCGTGTTTCGATCGCTGATCCGACGATCGCGGAAGCCATCGTCGTCAGCCCGAACCAGGTTCTGGTGAACGGGAAAACTCCAGGCGGCGTTTCGCTGATCGTTTGGGATGAGTCCGACCAGAGCCAGTCGTTCGAGGTTTCGATCGATATCGACGTGCTTGGCTTGAGCCAAAAGATTCGCGAAGTCTTTCCGAACGAGGACGTTCATCTCGACACGTCGCGCGACGTCGTGATGCTGTCGGGAAAAATCTCCTCGAAAGAAGTTGCCGACAAGATCTTGGAAATTGTGAAGGGCGTCACGCCGAAAGTTACCAGCCTGATGCAGATACCTTCGACGCCGAGCGGCGAGATTCTGCTTCAGGTGCGCTTCGCTGAAGTAAACCGTTCGCTGATCAACCAGTTCGGAATCAACATCCTGAGCCTGCCGGGTGCGAAGAACATCGGCACGATTGGGACGCAGCAATTCGCTCCTCCACAACTCACCACATCAAACGGCGTCAGCACAACGCCGGCGGCGGGCAGCGCGATCGGCCTGAGTGATCTGCTTAACATTTTCATTTTCCGGCCTGACATCAACCTGGCCGCGACGATCAAGGCGCTGCAAGAGCAAAACGTGCTTGAAATTTTGGCGGAGCCGAACCTGATCACCGAGTCCGGCAAGGACGCCAGCTTCCTCGCAGGCGGCGAATTTCCCTTCCCGATCTTGCAGTCGACCGGCGGCTCGGGCGGTTTCGCGGGCATTACGATTCAGTTCAAGGAATTCGGCGTGCGGTTGAATTTCACACCGACACTGACACCCGACGGGCTGATTCACCTCAAGGTCAAGCCGGAAGTCAGCTCGCTTGATTTCACGAACGCGCTGACGCTACAGGGTTTCGTGATTCCGGCGCTCGCAACCAATCGCGTTGAGTCCGACATGAGCCTTACCGACGGGCAGAGCTTCGCGATCGCCGGTTTGATGGACAATCGAGTCACGGAGCAGATGCAGAAGATTCCCGGTATCGGAGACATTCCGATTCTCGGAAAGCTGTTTACGAGCAAGAGTTTGAATCGCAGCAAGAACGAACTGGTTGTCGTGGTGACGCCGCACATCATTCATCCATTGCCGGTAGGCGAACCGACTCCGAATTTGAAGTACCCGGATCCGTTCTTACCGCCGACGATCGGCAAGCAGGCGAAGCCTGAAGTGGTGCCGGGCACGCCCGCTGCGATCGGCGTACATCAGTAAGTTGGACCTAACGTTGTTGTAATGACTGAGGGCTGCACAATCTCACGGGGAGTCAGAAAGAACGGTTGATGCTGACAGTAGCTATAGCTAGCGCAGACACGGCCAGTTCCGCGCAGTTGCTGGCGAGTCTCGAACAAACAGGATTAGTCCGGTCGGTCAAGCAATGGTCGGTCCCCACCGATAAGCTGCCCGAAGCGGTCGATGCGTTGCCGGAAGTGGTGTTTCTGGACCTCGCGCGCGATCCGGAACCGTATTTTCAATTGGGCGCGCAAATTCACCGAGCCCGGCCGGCCGTCAAGTTGGTCGCGTGCTCTTCCGTAGTTCCGCCGAATCACCAACTTTTGCTGGAAGCGATGCGGTCCGGTGTGCAGGACTTTTTGCCGAAGCCTGTTGATCCACGCTCGCTGAAAGAAATCCTGGTGAGGTTTTCGAAAGATCTCGAAATTAACGGCGACCGGTCGTCTCAGGACCGATTGATCGTGGTGATGGGTTCAAAGGGCGGCGTAGGAACGACGACGGTCGCAGTCAACGTCGGCGTGCAACTGGTCAGTCACGCTCGCAAGCACGTCGCGCTGCTCGACTTTGCCAATCCGCTCGGCAATGTTCACCTGCTGCTCGATCTTCATCCGAAATTTACGGTGCGAGACGCGGTCGACAATATCGATCGCCTCGACAGTCACTTCTTTGCGGGATTGATGACGCGCCACAAGACGAAGCTCGAAGTTCTCGGCGGCGCAACACAGCCCGAAGAGTGGCAAAACATTCCGATCCCGATGCTGGATCGCGTCGTGAACGTCGCGCAGAACAACTTCGAAATGGTTCTGGTCGATATGGGCTCGCAGTTTTCGTCGGAGTGGAGCTCGATTCTGCGGATGGCGCGGATGATTCTGATCGTCGCCGAAGCGAATGTGCCGGCACTCTGGACCCTTGAACGCAGGCTGCTGGCGTTGAAGGGACTCGGTGTGGAACTCGATCGGGCGCGCGTCATCATCAACCGCTGGCACAAGGGCGATGAGGAAGTCCTCAAGGGGATTCAGAAAGACATCAATCGACCCGTCTTTGCATGCCTTCCCAACGATTTCCGGATGGCGAGCAACTCCATCAACCTTGGCACTCCGATGCACGAAAACGGGAACAACGCGCTCGGCAGCCGCTACCGTCAGATCGCCGGGCAATTGGCAGGTCAGGACGTCGCTCATCCTCCAAAGAAAGGCTCGCTGGGTGGATTCTTCTCCTTCCCGGCGAAACGGTGACCTAGCTCATGGCTCAACAGCTACCCGCACAGGTCACACGCACCGACTTCGGCGCCGTCAAGGCGGCGATTCACCGCAAGCTGATTCAAAAGTTGAACCTGGATCGGTTGACGGAAGTGAATCGCGACGAAGTGCGCCGCGAAGTCACGCAGATTCTGGAAGCGCTCGTCGTCGGCGAATCGACGCCGATGAACTTGCAGGAGCGAGAGCGTCTCGCGACCGAAGTTCTCGATGAGGTTTTCGGTCTAGGGCCGCTGGAGCCGCTCCTCGCTGACCCGACGGTCTCGGACATCCTCGTCAACACGCACAAGCGCGTGTACGTCGAGCGCAAAGGCATTCTGGAGATGACGTCGATCCAGTTCCGCGACGACATCCATTTGATGAGCATCATCGATCGCATCGTTTCCGCGGTCGGTCGTCGCGTGGATGAATCGTCGCCGATGGTGGATGCGCGTCTCGCGGATGGGTCGCGTGTTAACGCAATCATTCCGCCGCTCGCGGTTGACGGCCCATGCCTGTCGATTCGCCGTTTCGGGCGAGATCCGCTGACGTCGGAAGATTTGCTCCAAAACAACACGCTGACCGAGCCGATGCTGGAACTCCTGCGCGGTTGCGTCAAAGCGCGGCTCAACATTCTTGTTTCCGGCGGTACCGGCGCCGGTAAGACGACGTTCCTCAACGTTCTGTCGTCGTACATCTCAAACCGCGAGCGCATCGTCACCGTTGAAGACGCGGCGGAATTGCAGCTTCACCAGGACCACGTCGTGCGACTGGAAACGCGCCCCGCCAACATCGAGGGCAGAGGCGCGATTCAACAGCGGCAACTCGTCATCAACTCTTTGCGTATGCGTCCCGACCGCATCATCGTCGGTGAGGTGCGCAGCGAAGAAGCGCTCGACATGCTTCAGGCGATGAACACGGGCCATGACGGGTCGCTCACCACGATTCACGCGAATACGCCACGCGACGCTTTGAGCCGCCTGGAAACCATGGTCGCCATGGGCAGCCTCAATATTCCGGACAGCGCGATTCGCCGGCAGATCGCATCGGCGATTGACGTCGTCGTGCAGGTGAGCCGCCTTAGCGACGGCACCCGCAAAGTCATTGCGCTCTCTGAAATCACCGGGATGGAAGGCGACATCGTCTCCATGCAGGACATCTTCGTCTTTCGCAAGCGCGGCATTCGCGACAACGGCGAGGTCTCGGGCGAATTTATTCCCACCGGGATTCGTCCGAAGTTTGCGGAAAAGCTGCAGGTTTCGGGCATTCACCTGCCCATGTCGATGTTCGATTTCCAGCACGCGGAGTTTTGATGGAGGCACGTCGCAGTTTCGATCGCGCAGTGAAAGGCTACTCGTTCTAGAGGACTCGTTATGGGATTGCTCGTCTTTGCGCTCACATTCCTGATCGTCATCGTCATCTTCCTTGGTATTTGGATGACGTTCGGCGGCGACACCAAACAGGAAGTCGTGCGTCGCCGCATGGAAGCGGTGCGCAAGGCGGAGCGTCGCGGCGACGTCTCGATGGGCCTCAAGCTGGCGCGCGACGAAATGCTGAGCAGCGTGCCCGCTGTTCATCGCTTGATGATGCACTGGTCGTGGTCGATGCGCCTGCAGGAACGCATTTCGCAGGCCGGGCTCACGATGAAAGCGGGAAAACTGATCCTGATTAGCGCCTGTTTGTTTCTGGGGACGACGGTCATCGTTGGACTCTTCGCGCCAATGTTTCCGGTCGGATTGCTGATCGGAATCTGCATCGGGTTGGCTCCCTACGGCGTTGTGATGTATCTGCGGCAGAAGCGCCTGCGCGCTTTCGAAGAGCGGTTCCCTGAAGCGCTCGACTTGCTTGGACGTGCAGTTCGCGCAGGTCACGCTTTCACGACCGGCCTCGAGATGATCGCCAAAGAGTCGCCCGATCCGATTGCGAGCGAATTCCGGACGACCTTCGAAGAGCAGAACTTCGGTCTACCGCTGCGCGACGCGCTGCTCAATATGACCGAGCGCATCCCGTCGATCGACGTGCGCTTCTTCGTTACCGCGCTGCTCATCCAGAAAGAAACGGGCGGCAACCTCGCCGAAATTCTCGATGGACTTGCCCGCGTGATCCGCGATCGATTCCGGATTTATCGCGAAGTGCGTGTGCGTACCGCGCAGGGACGGCTGACGGCAGGCATCCTGATCGCGCTACCGGTTTTCATGATGATCGTGCTCATGGTCATGAATCCGACGTACATCGGCGTGCTCTTTCACGATCCGAAAGGCATGCTCGCGCTGACCATCGCCGGCATCATGCAGATCATTGGCTCGCTGGTGATCTGGAAGATTATTCACATCGAGGTTTGACGAGTTTCGAGTTTCGAGTTTCGAGTTTCGAGTTTCGAGTTTGGTGGGTAGTTCTCAAATTTTGCAGTTGGCAGTTTCCGGGAGTTGTTAGAGATGCTTTGGGCCATCACAGCGCTGACCTTTCTCGCCACTTTTGGCGTACTGGCCGCCCTGTTCTACGCGTTTTCTTCGCAGGGCGGCGCCGTCGTCGAACGCCTTTCGCGTCTGGCGAACACTACGGCACCCGCGATCGAGGAAGCCGGCTTCGTCGAAAAACAGAAAGACAATGTCCGGAATACGCTCGCCGGACTGAGCAAGCTTGTGCCTGGCGACACAAGTTCGGCTACGCCACGCACGCAGCTACTCCTGATCCGCGCAGGCTATCGCAGCAGCAACGCGCTTGCTGCGATGCGCGGATTTAAAATTCTCACACCGATCGCGTTCGTTGCGCTTGTGTTCGTCACGGGCGCCTACAAGTGGAATGTATTCATGATTCCGCTGATTGCGCTCGCGCTCGGTTACTTGTTCCCCGACATGTTTCTGACGTGGCGCGTGAACGCCCGCCAGGCCAAGATTCGGCGCGGCTTACCGGACGGCCTCGACCTGCTCGTAATCTGCGTGGAGTCGGGCCTCGGCCTCGATCAAGCACTGATGAAAGTCTCGCAAGAATTGCGCATCACGCATCACGAACTCAGCGAAGAGCTGCAACTGGTCAACCTGGAGATGCGCATCGGCAAAACGCGCATCGAAGCGTTGCGCGAACTTGCCCGCCGGACGGGCCTGGAAGACATCAAGAGCTTGGTCGCAATGCTGGTGCAGACGGACCGCTTCGGCACGAGCGTCGCGCAGTCATTGCGCGTTTTTTCGGACGACCTGCGCATCAAGCGCCGGCAGCGCGCCGAGGAAATGAGCGCGAAGACCACCGTGAAGATGGTTCCACCGCTCATCTTTTTCATTTTCCCCGCTTTGATGGTCGTGATTTTGGGCCCGGCTGTGATCACTTTGATCCGGCAGTTGATGCCGGCTCTGCAGCATTGATCTCAGCAAACTCGTAACCCTGCAAAGTTCGCAGGGCCGAGACGCTGGAAAGGAGAAATGCAATGGATAACGTAACTCTGATTCGCGTGGTCGCGGGAGCGCTTGCCGTTCTCGTGCTCTTCATCATTATCTGGCGCCGTAAACGCAAGTCGATCGAATAGCAATCATTGTTGTAGCTGATACCAGCTTCACGGGAGCAGGGCGGTAGATCCATGGCCACCACCAACGGTCATTCCAGTTCGCTGTACGTTTATAACAAGACGCGTGAGACCTTCGTCGCGACCGAGGCTCTTCTCGCCGACAGCTATCTTCGTCGGCTCGTCGGGCTTCTCGGCAAGACGCGGCGATGGGCTCAGCTTGGCCGGGGCCTTTGGATTGTTCCCTCGCGTGGCGTTCATACGATCGGAATGCTCTTCCCGATCGATCTCATTTTTCTCGGCAAGGACAAGGAAGTTGTCTACGTCGAGGAACATGTGCGCCCGTTCCGTATCTCGAAGGTATCGCTCAGGGCGACGAGCGTGCTTGAACTGCCCCCGCACACGATCTATCGCTCGGGCACGAAGATCGGCGATCAACTCGAAATCGCTCCGACTCGCTAGTGCGAATCTCAGCGCGTGTTGACTGATCGTCGTTTGTCAGGCTGTGGTTGTTGGAGTAAGCGAATCGCTCGACCCGTCGTGGGAGTCTTTGTAGTGGTGTAAGGCGAAATGGATGCGCCGCGCACCGGCCGTTACGGAAATTGCAACCAGCCATTTTCCGCCGCGGCAAGCTCAACGACTCATTTCGGCGCTCTTAGCCCCTGTTCGCACGGGGCGATGTCCCGTCACGCTTGTTCGCGAGTGCGTCAGCGTGAGCCGCTCACCAGCGCGGTTCGCGCGGCTGTCGAACGGACTCGCTGTAATCTTCATTGGAGAAGCGGTCGCGTCCACGTCCGCCGCCTTTTCCTTTGCCGCCACCACCGCCGGAGTTGCCGCCACCGCCGCCGTACCCTCCGCCGCCGCGGTTTCCGCCGAAGCCGCCGCCAGGGCGATTGCCGCCGCGCGGCGGTCCACCGCCTTCGCCACGCGGTCGCGCTTCATTCACCTTAAGCTGACGGCCGCCCACTGTCGTTCCATCCAAACCTGCAATCGCTTTGGCGGCTTCTTCATCGTTCGGCATTTCGATGAACGCAAAACCGCGCGCGCGTCCGGTCTCGCGATCCATCGCCATATGTACGCGCGTCACCGCACCGAACGGCTCGAACAGCCCACGCAATTCGCCTTCACTGGTTTGAAAATTCAGATTTCCCACAAACAGACTCTTCATCGGACGCTCCCGGACCGCACACAACATAGCACATTTGTGCTTCCCGCTGCGCTCGTCGAGCGTTCATCGAGGGTTGTTGATATCAGGCACGCCGGATCTGTCGCCTTGCCGGCTATTTTGCGAGCTTGCCCCGCAGCACTGTGACCGATGCGGCCGGCAGCGTGAACTTCGTCGAAGTGTTCGCGTTCACGGTCGAGCGGGCCGCCGGGCCGTCCG
Organism: uncultured Acidobacteriota bacterium; assembly: GCA_963766985.1. Taxonomy (GTDB): domain Bacteria; phylum Acidobacteriota; class Terriglobia; order Acidiferrales; family UBA7541; genus Acidiferrum. The sequence goes on along the minus strand of CAVYCJ010000012.1, from coordinate 615,880 downwards.
GATCGGCATGGCCGCCGTTGGGCGACGCGCGCCACTGATATTGCGCTGCGCCGAATGTGACGACGTCCACTTGTCCCGCAAATCCGACTGCGGATGCGCCGGCACTGCTCGCTCACGCCCTTTAAGCCGTCAAACTCGACCTTCACTTCGTGCGGATTCTCTTGATCCCTATTGACCACCATCAGCGACCATTGTCCGTCAGGCCGCAGCGCCGCGTATGCCGTCACCAGATTGTGGCCCACGCCGTCGGTCACGTCGCTGGTCGCCGCGAACAACTTGTGTTCTCCGTTTCCGGGCTGCACCCACTCGAGATTGATCAACTGGCTCGCAAAATATTGCGACAGCGGTTGAATAATTTTCCTCGTCTCACGATCGGCCGAAAACATTCCGAACGTGCCCTGCGAACCGTTGTGACCGCTTCCAACTCCCAGCGGCAGATAATGAAAGTAGTAGACCGCTTGCCCGCCGCCGCTCAGATAAGCGCCGACATAATCCGCCAGCCACAGCGCTCCCCAGATATCGACGAACGCTTCCGAGTCCACCCACGAAATGTTTGACTCCGTGATCATCTGCGGCACATTCGCCGGCACGCCATCCTGACGCCACACATCGATGATATGCGTCACGAGATACGGCTCGTCGTACAAGCTGCTCCACGCGATTTTTCCCGGCTCGATCGGATAGTGCTCGTACGGAAAGAACGCCAGCTCATCCAGCTTTCCGTGCGCCTTCAAATAATCGACAAAGCGCCGCGTCCACGACGTTCTTCCCTCAGCGTCAGCCCAGGTCTCGATGTCTTTGTTTTGCCCGGTGAAAACGGGCCCGCCCAATTTCAGCTTTGGATCGACGCGATGTAACGCCGCCGCGAATTGAATGTAAAGCGCGGCGTCATCTTCCGGCGGAGTGTAGTGCCCGTCCGGCTCCTCTCCCATCTCCACGTACGAAACCGGGTATCCGCGTTTCTCGACATACGCGAGCTCCGCGGCCGCATCCTCTGGCGTGTTGTAAATCATTGCGATCGGAATCATTGCGGGCAGCTTGCGCGTCACGCCGCTCGTGAAGAAAAAATCCATTCCAAGCTGCTCGCCCGCTCGCTCATCCAGATCCTCGGGCGTATGCCAGGGATCGACCGACGAACAATACGTCGCCGTCTGATCCTGATCCGCAGTATGCCGAATCACATCGTGAAATTTTCCGTCCGCCGTCGTCGTGCCGAGATACAGCTCGCGAATCGCGTAGCCCACACAATTTCGCTTATCCGCTGATCCATGGGTATCGCACGTGTTCGACGATTGCCGCATCAGAATCCGCACCCATTGGACCGAGATCGGCTGATCAGCAAGTTGAAGCGTGACGCTCCCGCCCTTCCCTTCGCGAACAGCTCCGCCGGGAAACGTAACCCACACACCGAGCGTCGGCTTTTTGATGGGATCCTCGCCGGTCCAATACTGCACTTCATAATTCACTGCGTAAGGTTCAGCCCACGCGATTCGAATCGCACTCAGCGTCTGGGGACTCGCCAAGTCGAGAAACACCCACTGCGGATGTGCCGAGTCACTTTCGCCGGTATACGCCTGCGTCAAATACGGATTGCTCTTCCAATACGAATTCGGATCCCCATCGGTCAGCCGCGAGTATCCGACCGTATCCGTGCCGTCGTCGCGCGTCACCCCGCGGTGCGGCAGCGGATACCCATACGAATGGCGAATCGGCGCCGCTCCCGGCTCTGCGTTCCCGACAAAATAGCCGCGGCCCGCCGGATCGCTCCACTTCCCTTCCGGATTCCAGTGCCACGCCTCCATGTGCAGCTCGGTATTCTGGCGATAAGTCACCGTCTGCCATCCGGCCGACAGCACTTTCTCGATGTTCTCGTCGGTGAGCAGTTTGTCCGAAGCGCCGTACGGTAAGCGGTCGATGCCTGCTCCTAACGCCTGCGTGGGCACAATCGTGTTCGTCGCGTGCCCCGCTGCCGCATCGACGTGAATCGTCTGTCCGATCGCCGCTCCGCCAGTCACCGCGGCCGCAATCAACATCACAAAGCTCGCCAGAAACCGTCGTGCTCCAAGCCTCGCCGACTTCATCCTCACCGCTCACCTCGTTCTTTAAACCGTTTTAATTCGAGTCCTTCATACAGATAACGTTTCCCGCCGTCAAGCTTCCTTCGCTTCTGACGTGGTCTTCTCCTTTCGCCCGCCGCCGGGCACCTCCACTTACCACTTATTTTTCCCCTCTTTGTCAGCTAAACTACCCGCAGCCGTTCCCTCACACGAGATTTCGTGAAATTTCTGGCTCGTCAGTACGTAATCTCAGTGTGAACCCCTCTCCGAAGGAAGTCTGGCTAATGGCCGCACCAATCAGTACACCGCAACACGACTTGGGATCTCTGCGCATCCATGACGGTCAGCGCCATGGCAGCAAGCTCGGCAAAGGACTAGCGATCTTTTTCGGGGTCCTCGTGATCCTCGCCGGCATCGCCGGTGGTGTATACGCTTTCTGGAATCAAAAGCCGGTTGTCCAGGTTGCCGTCGTCCACAAGCCGGTGGGAGCAGGAGGACGCGAGGCGCTTCTCAACGCCAGCGGCTACGTCACTCCCCGCCGCCGTGCGACGATCGCCGCGAAAATCACCGGCCGCGTCACCGGCGTCTTTTTCGACGAAGGCACGGTTGTTAAAGAAAACCAGCTTCTCGCCACGCTCGATGATTCCGACGTGCAAAAGGCGCTCGCGTCCGCGAAAGCCGACAAGGATTCCACCGAGGCCAGCATCGCCGACCTCCAGGTGCAGCTCAAGAACGCGAACATCGAATTGCATCGGGCGGACCAGCTTCAGAAGGCCGGTGTGCAAACGCAGGAGCAACTCGACACCGCGCGCATGAACGCCGACAGCCTCAAAGCCAAGATCGATCTTGCCAAGGCGCAGGTCGCCGCTTCGACATCTCGCATCGCCGAAGCACAGCAAGCCGTTGACAACTGCACGATTCGCGCGCCGTTCGCCGGAATCGTCGTCTCCAAAGACGCTCAGGTCGGCGAAATGGTGAGTCCGATTTCCGCCGGCGGCGGTTTCACGCGCACCGGAATCGCCACCGTCGTCGACATGAATTCCAACGAAATCGAAGTCGACGTCAACGAGTCCTACATCGCGCGCGTTCACGACGGCCAGAAAGTCACATCGATTCTCGACGCGTATCCCGATTGGGAGATTCCGAGCCACGTGCGCACGATCATCCCGACCGCCGATCGTCAGAAAGCCACGGTCAAGGTGCGCATCTCGTTCGACAAACTCGATCCGCGCATCCTGCCCGACATGGGTATCAAGGTGACGTTCCTCGGCGATGCGCCCAAATCGCCCGACGCCGCCAAGGCAGCGCAGGCCGCCGCGCTCGTGCCACAAACCGCCATCCACGACGATGCCGGCAAGAAGGTCGTATTCCTCGTGAAAGACGACAGGCTCGAACGCCGCGCCGTCACGCTTGGCGAAAATCGCGGCTCCGATGTCGAAATCGTGGCGGGTCTCGCCGTGGGCGACACCGTCGTCGCCAGCGGCCCAGCCGATCTGCGTGATGGCCAGAGCGTAGCCGTCAAGAAATAACAGCGCGGTCGGACAACTAAATTCATCGCAGCACCGAAATAAATTCTCTCGTCGAAACGTAGACTAGTTACACGCATCACAGGAGCTCTCTCAAATGGTTCGAGTGGACAGCACCGGCAGATCCAATAGCCTCATTCAAGTTCGTGGCCTCGACAAAACGTACAAGCGCGGCGGCGAAGAAATCCACGTTCTCCAGGGACTGAACCTCGACGTCGACAAGGGTGACTTCGTCGCGTTTATGGGTCCCAGCGGCTCGGGCAAGACGACGCTCTTGAATCTTCTTGGCGGCCTCGACGTCCCGACGCGCGGCAGCATCAGCGTCGCCGGCGACGAAGTGACGAATATGTCCGCCGCAAAGCTCACGCAGTGGCGCGCGCGCCACGTCGGCTTCATCTTCCAGATGTACAACCTGATTCCTGTACTTGACGGCTTTCCAAAATGTCGAGCTGCCGCTCTTGCTCACTAAGCTGTCGAAGTCCGAGCGTCGCCGCCACGTCGAAACCGCATTGGGCGTCGTCGGCCTCGCAGAGCGCATGAATCACTATCCCCGCCAGCTTTCCGGCGGGCAGGAGCAGCGCGTCGCCATCGCCCGCGCCATCGTCGCCGACCCGACCTTCTTGCTCTGCGACGAGCCGACTGGTGACCTTGACCGCAAGAGCGCCGACGAGATCATGAATTTGATCATTCGCCTGGTGAAGGAATTCGGGAAGACCGTGCTGATGGTCACCCACGACCCGGTTGTCGCCAAGCTCGCCGATCTTGAGCTCCATCTCGAGAAAGGATTGCTCGTGGAAGCCGGCCAGGTGCAGCAGAACGCTTACGCCGGAGGTGCCGCGTGAAATTTCGAGGACTCATCTTCGCGAATCTCTTTCGCAAAAAGATTCGCCTGATCCTGACCGTCGGCTCGTTCGCCGTCGCGCTCTTCCTGTTTTCGTTTCTTGCGGTCGTGAAGGGCGCGTTCGGCCGTGGCGCTGACATCGCTGGTGCCGACCGGCTCGTCATCATCAATCGCACGTCGATCATTCAGCCGCTGCCGCTCAACTACAGAGACAAAATCCTGCGTATCCCAGGCGTTGTCGCGGTAACACACAACAATTGGTTCGGCGGCGTCTACCAGGATGAGAAGAACTTCTTCCCGCAGTTCGCCATCGATCCCGAAAACCAGCGCATTGTCCTACCGGAACTCAAAGTTCCCGACGACCAGTGGGCCAATTTCGTGAAGGATCGGCAGGGAGCAATCGTCGGCGCGAAGACTGCGGCGCGCTTCGGATGGAAAATTGGCGACAAGATTCCTATCAAGACGACCATCTTCGGCGGCGCAAACACGTGGGAATTCAACATCGACGGCATTTATCACTCCGAAAGAGCGGGAGGCGACGAGAGTCAGTTCTGGTTCCAGTGGGACGCCTTCGAAGAGGGCGTGCCAAAATCCTTTAAAGACCGCGTCGGCTGGTACGTCGTAAAAATCCAGAATCCCGATGACGCGCCGCGCATTGCGAAAACCGTCGACGATATGTTCTCGAACTCTGATTTCGAAACCAAGTCGGAGACCGAATCCGCTTTCGCCGCTGGATGGGTGAAGCAGTTCGGCAACATCGAATTCCTTATCCTGTCGATCGGTGGCGTGGTCTTCTTCACGCTGCTGCTCGTTACCGGAAACACGATGGCCATCTCCGTCCGCGAGCGCATCGGCGAACTCGGCACACTGAAAGCGATTGGCTTTAGTGACCGCACGATTCTCTCTTTCGTCCTGGCGGAGTCGCTCCTGATTTCATTGATCGGCGGGCTCATGGGGCTTGGACTCGCTGCCCTCGCGATTCCCGTGCTGGCAAATGCACTCAACGGCCTCTTGCCTGAATTGATTCTGTCCCCGGCGATTCTCAGCGTTGGGCTCGGTACGGCACTGCTCGTCGGACTTGTAAGCGGATTGCTGCCCGGCATCGGTGCGATGCGAATGCGTGTAGTCAACGCATTGCGGAGGGTCTGACATGGCGATTCCAGTCATCTACAACGTACGCAGCGTGAAGGCGCGTTGGACTTCGGCGATCGTTGCCGTCCTCGGCATCGCAGGCACGGTTGGCGTTTTCGTCGCGATGCTGTCGCTCGCGCGCGGATTCAAAGCCACGCTTGTCGCCTCGGGCTCCGAAGACAACGCCATCATCATGCGTGCCGGCGCCACGTCCGAAATGATGTCCGGCGTCGCCCTCGATCAGGTGAAGATCATGCAGGATGCTCCGGGTGTCGCTCGCGGCGCCGACGGCGCTCCGCTGGTCACATCCGAAGTCGTGGTTATCGCGCCGTTCGCTCTCAAATCGACCGGCACCGATGCCAACGTCCAGGTGCGCGGCGTCTCTTCCAACGTACTTTCCATTCGCCGCAACGTGAAGATCATCGAAGGCCGCATGTTTCAGCCGGGTCTGTCGGAATTGATCGTCGGCAAAAACGCCAACAGCACCTACGCAGGCTTGACCGTCGGCAACACGGTGAATTTCGGTGGCGGCCACTGGCAGGTCGTCGGCGTGTTCGACGCCGGCGGCAGCGCGTTCGATTCCGAAGCCTGGACCGATGCGCGCGTGCTCGACGATGTCTACAAGCGTCCGACCAACGTCTTCCAATCCGTCACCGTTCACCTGACGTCGCCGAATGCACTGCAACAATTTAAAGATTCGGTTACCTCCGACCCGCGCCTCAGCGTCGACGTCAGCCGCGAAATCGATTATTACGCCAAGCAATCGACGCGGATGACGCAGCTCATCACGATTCTCGGAGGCCTCGTCGCCAGCGTCATGGCCATCGGCGCAATTTTCGGCGCTCTCAATACGATGTACTCCGCGGTCGCCGAACGCGGCCGCGAAATCGCCACGATGCGCGCGCTTGGATTCGGCGCCGCCGCGGTCGTCTTCTCCTTCGTCATCGAAGCTCTATTGATCTCGTTCATAGGCGGCGCGATAGGCTGCCTGGCAGTGCTGCCGCTGAACGGCCTGACGACCGCCACCATGAACTGGCAAACGTTCAGCAACATGGCCTTCGCGTTCAAAATCACTTCGGGCCTGCTGCTGGGCGGCGTCATCTTTGCCCTGGTCATGGGCGTCATTGGTGGCCTGCCCCCAGCAATTCGCGCCGCCGCAAGGCCCGTAGCCGTAGCCCTGCGCGAACTCTAACCATGCGAGATAACGTGTTCCTGGGGTGCCGCACCCTCAGCTCTCAGAGGGTGCGGCTTTTCTCCAGCGCGACTCGCTCGATTCCTCTCGTAGCCTCGATCACAACCCACTTTTCACGGAACCCGGTCCACGGGACACGGATCACGTTTCCATCACACCTGCCCGTCAGTCCTATTGCCGCAACTCGTTTCTGACCGCTAACTTGGACGGCAGGAGCGACCTATGTCCGGCACCACCCCCACGCCCGAATGGACCCCGGCTCACACGCCGCCCCGCACAGTGCCTTGGCGCACCATTTTCCGCGTGATCCGCTGGTCGACCTATGTCTCCGCCGCGATCACGATCGCGATGGTCCTCCATAAAGCGCCGCCACCGGCCGTCGAAACGAATCCTCAAGCCGCCGCGCGCGTCGAACGGAAATTCGAGCAAGTCCAGCAAGCTGTCTCCGCCGGCCAGCCCGCAGAGATGCGCATGGACCAGACCGAGCTCAACTCCTACCTCATCTCGCATCTCGACATCGCCGCGAACCCCGATTCAACGCAAGCCCATGAGGCTGGCGCCCCAGCGACGCCAAACACTGTACAAGCCGCTTCTCCAACGAACGCGGCGCCAGCCGCCGGCTCTGGCAGTGGTCTCGACATGCAGCTTCCAGCCGGCACTTCCGCCGAACAGATCGAGCAAGTCCGCTCGCAAGTCAAAGACGTAAAGGTCGAACTGGTCGACGATCACGTCCGCGCCTACGTCGTCTTCGACATGCACGGCAAAGACGTCACCCTCCAACTCGAAGGCAAGCTCAACGCGGAGAACGGCTACCTCAACTTCGAACCTGTCTCCGGTCAGATCGGTTCCCTTCCGCTGCCGCCGTCCGCGCTCCAAAGCGCCATGCGCCACATTCTGGAATCTCCCGAGAACCGCGAAAAATTCAAGCTCCCCGCCGACATGTCCGATCTGAAAATCGTGAACGGCGAAGTCGTCGCCACCTACAAATGACAATGGAAGCCGCCAACACTCAGGTCGCGGAAGCTCCACCGGTGTGGCGTACGCGCGCGTAGGCGACCCCTGCGGCAAACTCCGCGTTCGGTCGCGCCCATCAACTCGAACCCGACAATCCTAAGTTTCCGGAATCGCTGCAGCAATAAGCCGAGGCTCACCCGGTTCGCTCTTCGACACACCCTGAGCGAACAACGCTGTCACACGCGCCCTAACCATCGGATTCTAGAACGTGGATATTTTGCAAACGGAGCCGGGCCCTTGAGTAGCACCCTCGGGACAAGGCTTGGATGCCTGCTCGCGACCGCATCTCTAGCCTTCGCCCCCTTATCATCTGCGCAGGACACGCCGCTTGGCGTTGTGCTCCAGGCGAATCTCGCCCACATTCGTCAGAGTTCGCTCACCGAAGGCGCAAGCATCTTCTCTGGCGAGGACATCTCCACAGACGTCGGCGGCTCTGCCGACATCCGCGTCGCGAATTCCCGCTATAGCCTGGCCGCGAGCAGTAACGGCCGCTTCTTTCCCGCGCACGGCGCGAAAGGCTCCACTGCCGAACTGACCATCGGCACACTCACTTTTCGCCGAGACAACGGCGACGCCATCGAAGTGGTCGCTTCCGACGTTCGCGTAGTCCCCCAGGGCGATGGCCCCGTGACCGGCCAGGTCACCATCTTTTCGCCATGCAAGATCAACGTCACCGCCATCACGGGCGACCTCCAGGTCACCGCCGGCGCCGAAACTCACATCGTGTCCGAAAAGGAATCGTACGAAGTATTGCCGCAGCAATCCGTTGTCTCCGCCGCGACTTTCATCTCGCCCGATGATCCGGCCTATCATCAGTCCCACACGCACAAGGCCTGCGTCGTTCCGAGACAATCCAGCGGACCTAGCCAGTTCACCAAAGTCGGCATCATCGCTGGCGCCGCGGGAGCCGGAGTGATTGCTCTGCTCCTGATGCACCAGAGTGGCCACGCGAAGACCTCCACTTCCCCAGGCGGTGGCGGTGGCGTCGAAAGCCCCGACAAACCCTAGCATCTCGTCTGCCACTCGCAGACATTTTGGTTGCTTGCGCCGCTGCGCGCTCCGACTCACACCATCCATCGAACTGCTTCGCGCGTGCGATACTGAGTCACACAACTTCACCGCCCGCCGCGATTCGCTCGAACGCAATCTCGCCGCGAGAAAAATCTGACGGAGACCTACATCACCCGCCCAACCTCACCGCGCGACTCTCACTCCCTCCTTCCCTACTTCGCGCTCCTCGCTGGCGTAATCTGCATCTCCTGGTCCGCCATCTTCGTCCGTTGGACGGACATCCCCGGCCCCGCTTCCGCCTTCTATCGGATGCTGATCCCTTCGCTGCTGCTCATTCCCACTTTTCTCTACGACTGGCGCACACCGCGCGTGAGTCTCCGCACTCTCGGCATCATCGCCGTCGGCGGACTCTTCTTCGCGCTCGATCTCGCCTTCTACAACACCTCCATCATTCGCACCTCCGCCGGGAACGCCACGCTTCTCGGCAACCAGACGCCAATCTTCGTCGGCTTGATCACGTGGCTCGCTTTCAAACGTCGCCCCGCCGCCGCATTTTGGGCGGGCCTGGCTCTGGCCTTCTCCGGTTCGCTCGTCATCATCTGGACCGACCTGACGCGTCACCTTCATCTCGGCACCGGCGACCTGATGGCGCTCACCGCCTCCGCATGCTTCGCCGTCTATCTCCTCGCCACCGAAAACGTGCGCGCCCACACGGGCACGCTCGTATTCCTGCGCCTCGCGACGATCTCCGGCACGATCTTCCTATTCGCGATCAACCTGCTCCTGCGCGTGCCCCTGAACATTCCCAGTCATCGTTCGCTGGCCGCCCTGATCGGCCTCGGCCTGGTTTCGCAACTCGGCGGCTATCTCGCGCTGACCTACGCCCTCGGTCATCTGCCCGCAACAGTCACAGCCGTCACGCTTCTCGCGCAGGGGCCACTCACGGCAGTCCTCGCTGCATGGCTGCTCAGCGAACAACTGACGACGTCTCTGCTCTTGGGTGGTGCGCTCGTACTTTTAGGAGTCGGCCTGGCCAATCGCGGCCGCGAGCCGAGCGACGAAACAAACGCCGCGTTCTGCGAAGTAGAAATGAAACAGCTGTGAGTCCTTCCATCGCGCCATAACGCGACCACTCGACGACACACACACCACATCGACGTCTTGCCTACGATGTCTTGGGAGGCGAAACTAAATCGCCGCTCCCGAAATTTCGCGTCGCTCGTCGCTGAGGAGGCTCTCGTCCATGCGCTGGATTTTGATTCTTGCCTTGCTTTTCCCGGTTCTCGCGCGCTGCCAAGACAATCCGACGCCGCCCGCTCCTGACTCGCAGCCGACGAATCAGCCGACAACCCAGTCGGCAGCTCAATCGACACCTCAATCGCAGACGAAGCGCCTCAAAATCGGCGTAGCCCTCGAAGGCGGCGGCGCCTTGGGCCTCGCCCACATCGGCGTCCTGCAATGGTTCGAAGACCACCACATTCCCATCGACTACATCGCCGGCACCAGCATGGGCGGACTCGTCGGCGGCCTCTATGCCACCGGCAAAAGTCCCGAAGAGCTGCGCCAAATCGTCGAGCAACAAAAATGGGACACCATCATCGGTGGCCGCACTCCCTACGACGATCTTTCCTTCCGCCGCAAAGAGGACCAGCAAGCGCTCCCGAATTACCTAATCGTTGGCCTCAAGAAGGGCCTGACGCTGCCGGCCGGGCTGAATGCCGGTCAACGAATCGGCCTCCTGATCGATCACGAAACGCTGGCGTACTCGCAATTGAAATCCTTCAACGATCTGCCGACACCGTTTCGCTGCGTCGCAACCGATCTCGTCACCGGCAAGGAAGTGATTTTCTCCGACGGCGACCTGGCCACGGCGATGCGCGCAACGATGTCCATCCCAGGACTGTTCACCCCTGTGAGAACCGACGGTCACGTCTATGTCGACGGCGGACTGGTGGGAAATCTGCCGACCGATGTCGTCCGCAAAATGGGCGCCGACATCGTCGTCGGAATCCACCTGGAAACCGCCCCGGCCGACGAAAAAGACATCCAATCGCTGTTCAGTGTGCTGGGACGCTCGATTGACGTCATCATTCGCGAAAACGAAATTCGCGGGCTCGCTGGAGCTGACATGGTCGTCAGCGTGGACCTCAAAGATTTCACATCTCTCGACTACGAGAAAAACGAAACGATCATCCAGAAAGGTCGCAGCGCCGCCCAGGGCAAACAAAACGTTCTCGACAAATTGAAAGTCACCGACGAGGAGTGGCAGGAATTCATCGCGCATCGTGACGCGCGAAAAAAAATCGAGACCGTCGTCCCGCAATCGATCGAAGTGCGCGGCGTTCAACCCAACGCCCAGGGCCCAATCCTGAAATTTCTGCATCCCTTGCTCGGCCACCCGCTCGACAAACATGAACTCGACAATTTCCTGACGCGGCTCACCGGAGTCGGCAAGTTCGACACCGCCGGCTATCGCGTGGAGACCCGCGACGACGGCCAGCAAGTCCTCGTAGTCGTCCTGCACGAACAAATTTTCGGCCCGCCCACCTTGCAACCAGGATTCGAAGTCGACGGCTCCGAAAGCAAAGACGTCACCTTCACGCAAGCCGCGCGACTCACATTTCTCGACGTCGCCGGATATCGCTCCGAGTGGCGCACCGACTTCCTCTTCGGAAATACCTACGGCCTCGCGACCGAACTCTATCGACCGTTCAATCCGACGAGCCGCTGGTTTTTCTCACCGCATGTCGATGCCAGTTCAACTGGACTTCATGTCTATTCGCGCAACGATCCGATCGCGATCTACGGCCTCGACCGAGCCAACGGCGGGATCGACGTCGGCTACGGATTCAGCCGCTTCATGGAACTTCGGGCAGGCTACTCGGTTGGGTATCTCGACGCATCGTTGCGTTTGGGTAGACCCGAGTTCGGCTCCGTAAACGGCCGTGTAGGAGACACTCGTGTAAGGTTCCGGATCGACCACGGCGACGACCCGGTCGTTCCGCGCCGCGGCTACACTCTCGACGCCAATTTCCACTGGTACGACGCTTATCCCGGAGTCCACTTCAGGATTTCCAGCCGGCGACGCCACCATCTCCGGCTTTCTCCCGGTCAGCAGGAATGCATCCGTTTTCGCGACATTTACCGGTGGCACCACGTTCGGTCGCGACCCAGGCGGATTCCCTCTTTACTTCCTCGGCGGGCCAACACACCTCAGCGCCTACGGAACGAACGAGCTCTTCGGCGATCAATTTTATTTAGTACGGACGGGCTACCTGCACGAGTTGCTGACGCTTCCCAATTTCCTCGGTAAGAAGGTCTACGCGATTGGATCGCTCGAAACCGCCAAAATGTTCGACTTCCCGTTGCCCGAGAGCAGATTTCCACTCGACGCGGATCTGGGTGTCCTGGCCGAAACCGCGATCGGTCCGTTCTTCTTCGGCGGCAGCGTCGGAGACAGCGGCCATCGCAAATGGTTCTTCCAACTCGGCCGCATCTTCTAAAAACTCCGCGCGCGCTCCGAGAACTCTGCGTCTCTGCGTTAGCTTTTTCTTTCTTCGCTAGGTGCCCGCTCAGTCCTGAAAATGCGACGTAAACAAATTATTCAACGACTCCGCCAGCGTCGGATGCGAAAACACCCCATCGCGTAGCACTGTAAACGGCAGCTTTCCCCACATCGCCACCTGAATCTGCGCCATCACTTCCCCGCCCTCGATCCCAAGCACTGCCGCTCCCAGAATCTGGTTCGTCTCCGCATCCACAATTGCCTTCATGAATCCGCGCGACTCGTCAATCTCCAGCGCCCGCGCCACACTCGTCATCTGCATCTTCGCCACGCGAATCTTGCGTCCGCTTGCTCGCGCATCTTCCTCCGACATTCCCACCCGCCCAAGCTGCGGATCGATGAACACCGTGTATGGCAAAAGCCTTCCCGCAATCGTCGCATTCCCTTTGTCCAGTACATTCGCCTTCACGATTCGAAAATCGTCATACGAAATGTGCGTGAACTGCGGCCCGCCCTTGACGTCCCCAATCGCAAAAATATTTTCAATGTTCGTCTCGAGCCGGTCATTCACTTTGATGTATCCGTGCTGATCGACCGCGATCCCCGCAGCCGCTACCCCCAGTGAATCCGTGTTCGGCTTCCGCCCCGCCGCAACGAGTAGGTGCGAGTACTTCATCACGCTCGTGTTTTTCCCGCTCCGCGCCTTCACTTCAATCTGCTTGCCCGTACACTTCACATGCTCGTATTTCACGTTGAACAAAATCTTGATGCCGTCCTGCTGCAGAATTTTCGCTGTTTCCTCGGCGACATCCTTGTCTTCGTGATCGAGCAACTGCTCGCCCGATGTAATAATCGTCACCTGCGCGCCTAGCCGGCGGAACAATTGCCCAAACTCCAGCCCGATATATCCGCCGCCAATCACCACCAACTGCTTCGGCACTTCGCCCAATTCCATAACCGAAGTACTGTCGAGACACGGCACCTTGTCCAGCCCATCGATCGGAGGCGGCGACGGCCGGCATCCCACATTGATAAAAAAATATTCCGCGCTCAGCGTCCGTTGCTTTCCCTTCTTATCCGTCACCTGAATTTGCTTCGGCGACAAAAACGACGCTTCGCCAAAAATCAAATCCAGATTCTTCGTCGCCTCGACTCTCTTCTGTTGTCCGCCGCGAAATGAATTCACGATGTCGCGCTTCCGCTTCCGTACGCGCTTCATATCGATTCGCAACTTGCCCGTATTCACGCCATAGTCCGCGCCGCGCCGCGCCAGGTACGCGACGCGTCCGCTCGCTACCATCGTCTTCGTCGGCGTACAACCTTCATTGATGCAAGTTCCGCCCACGTGCTCGCGCTCCACCAGCGCCGTGTGCCATCCCGCATTCGCCAACGCCTGACACAGCGGCGTCCCGCCCTGCCCCGAACCGATCACAATCGCTTTATAACTCTCGACCTCAGCCATGCCTTCTCCGATCACCGCTGTATGCGCGAACAAACCTGCCCTTGGGTGCCGCACCCTCAGCAGTGAGAGGGTGCGGGTTTAGATTCAACCTGAAACGAAACCAAAACAACGACGATTGAATTTTCCGAATTCTCAAGACCTTGGATGCTAAGGGAGAACAACCGGCCAGAAAATTCTTCTGATTAGATATAAACCGGAACCTTCGAACCTTTTCCGAACTCTGCGCTCTCTGCGAGCTCTGTGGTGAATCCTGCTCTTCTTCACATCTTCGACAAAATCAGCAATCCCCCGCCGACCGCCACAATATCTTCAATCACCGCGATCACCACGTCCGGCACTCCCAGCGCCTTCACCAATCGTGTTCGCACTTGATATCCGCCAAATGCTCCCGCAATCCCTCCCAGCGCTCCCAACACAATTCCAATCGCCATCGATTCTCCGCCCGCCACCGCAACCGTCGCGCCGCACAGTCCGCCCATAACAACGCGTGCGCTCAACCCCACCGGCGCCGTTCGCGCAGGTGTCGACGGCAACTTGTCCGCAACCAGTTCCACCACCGCCAACAAAGTGAAAATCGTCACCGTGATGATCGACGCCATGAAATGCATCGGCGTCCCGATCAAGCTCAGCCATCCGAGACGCGCCGCCCAAGCAGTCACGGCCGGCCCCGTCAAAGATCGCAGCCCCGTGACCACGCCAATAAGAAACACGAATAGAAGCACATGCGGGTGATCCATAAGGCCGACAGCCTCCTCCGAACCCACAATTTTGTCAATCGTCTCGCGTGATCAGGACGACGCTGATCATTCCGCGCCACGCGAACTTTTCCCGCCCGCACCTCATGTGAGTCGTCCAACATAAATTTTCGTCAATCATCTTCTTTTTCCACTCTCTCGACGCGTCGATTTATGTCGGCGAAATACCGAATAACCCCATCCGTATCAGCGGTTTACGGCATACATGACGTCTCATTCACCGCCGGCCCCAGATTCGCTCACATTCATTCGACTGTAACAATTGTTGCGTATAAACCCACCCATCCCGATGTGAATGTCACATCCGCAGAGGCCCAAAATTTCAACCAGCGACAGGAGTCTTATGGCTTCAGCAGCAACCGCCAGAGCAGCAGCACCCGTAATGCCTCCGCCACCCGTCACGCCCGAGCAGCCTACGAAACATTCGATTCATGACAAGCTGGCCAAGAAACCCAGCAAGCTTGGAATGTTGATCTTCGGCGCCGTCCTCATCGGCGGAATCGTATTCATCGGTTCCAGTATCGCGCGCGACCTAGTGTCGGGCCCGCACGTTACGGCCGCTTGGCCTTACGTTCTACTCGGAATCGCGCTCCTGGTAGCGTTAGGGTTCGAATTCGTGAACGGTTTTCACGACACCGCGAACGCCGTCGCAACCGTGATCTACACCCACTCGATGGATCCTCAGATCGCCGTCGTTTGGTCCGGCTTCTGGAACTTCGCCGGTGTCGTCACTTCCACTGGCGCCGTCGCCTTTGGCATCGTTTCCCTCCTTCCGGTCGAATTGATCTTGCAGGTCGGCTCCGGTGCGGGATTCGCCATGGTCTTCGCTTTGTTGACCGCCGCCATCTTGTGGAATCTCGGCACTTGGTGGTTTGGCCTCCCGGCTTCCAGTTCGCACACGTTGATCGGTTCCATTATCGGCGTTGGTATCGCCAATCAGCTCATGAATGCCCGCAGCGGGACCAGCGGCGTCGATTGGGCCCAGGCCGCCAACATCGGTAAGTCGCTCCTGCTCTCTCCCATCTTCGGATTCGCACTCGCTGCCACCCTGTTTATGGCGCTGCGAGCCGTCGTCAAGAACAAGAAGCTCTACGAAGCACCCGAAGGCACCGAACCACCGCCATTCTGGATTCGCAGCCTCCTGATCCTGACCTGCACCGGCGTCAGCTTCTTCCACGGATCGAACGACGGCCAGAAGGGCATGGGCTTGATCATGCTCATTCTGATCGGCACCGTTCCGACCACGTACGCCTTGAACCACGCCGTCACCGCGCGAGAGTCACAGGATTTCGTCGCCGTTTCTAGAACGGCTGCGGACACCTTGAACAAGTACGTCACGCCTGCCGCTTCCATCGGCGACCCGGGTGAAGACGTAACCGAATACATTCGCACCAAGGAATTTAAACCCAACACGATGCTCGCCCTGCGCGAACTCGTAAACGGCATCGGCACGGAAATGGCGCAGTTCGGGGACCTCAAAGCAGTGCCCCAGGACAAAGTGCGCAACTTCCGTAACGATATGTATCTCGCCAGCGAAGCGCTCCGCCTGATGCAGAAATCCGGCAACCCGGTGCTCGCTCCCAACGACGTCGCCATCATGAAGAACTACAAGAGCCACGTTGACCGCGCCACCCGCTTCATTCCTCTTTGGGTGAAGGTCGCCACCGCTCTCGCACTCGGCCTCGGCACCATGGTCGGATGGAAGCGCATCGTCGTCACCGTCGGTGAGAAAATCGGCAAAAATCACCTCACCTACGGACAAGGCGCCGCCGCCGAAATCACCGCGATGGCCACCATCGGCGCAGCCGATTGGTTCGGTCTGCCCGTCAGTACAACTCACGTTTTGTCTTCGGGTATCGCCGGAACGATGATGGCGAATCACTCGGGCCTGCAGTGGGCCACCGTGCGCAACTTGCTGATGGCTTGGGTCCTCACCCTCCCCGTCGCCATGATGCTCTCTGGCTTCCTGTTCTGGACCTTCCGCAACATCTTCTAGTCGCGGACCAATTCAACGGGCTTCGTTCCACGAGCGACGACCCGCAAAAACAACCGAAGGGCACGGTAACCACCGTGCCCTTCTTTTTTTCCACTTACGCCGTTCGTGTAGGGGCGCAGCATGCTGCGCCCCAGGCCCGCACGATGCCAACTTCGATCCGATCCTCACTTCTCTTACGCCGACTCCACCACTACCTCCCCACCCGCCTCCCCCACCGCCGCCATCCCCCTCGTACGAAATGTCCCGATCAACAAAACCAGATTACTCAGCAAGATCACCGCAAACGCCAGCGACGGCAAAAATTCAAACGCCGCACCCCGCGCCTCCAGCACATCAATTCCCAACACGGCGGTGATAAGTCCCCTCGGCAAAAACCAAACCATAATCTCCCGCTCGCGCCGGCTGAATCCTTTCCAGATCGGCCGCCCCGCCTCCACCGCAAGCCATCGTGCGATCAGCAACGCTCCAAAGCACGCCAGCGCAAACAGAAGATTCTTTCGCAGTCCGCCAAACTCCACCAAAGCCCCCAGGAGCACAAAGAAAAACGTGCGCAACAAAAAAGCCAGCTCGCCATGAAACGTGAGCATCTGTTCGTGCTGATTCTCGACACTGCCCCGTTTCTCCGCGATCAGCGAAGTCTGCGAAAACCATCCCGTCGCATCCGGCGCCTCATCGATGTGCAATCTCCTCCGTACCATTGGAAGATTCGATAGCGTCAGGCCAAACACCAGCACTGCCACGAGCTCATTCCCCTTCAGCGCGTGCGTTCCCGAATACACCAGCAGCACCGCCGCGAACGTCAGCACGTGCCAGAACCGCTCCTCCGTAAGTGCCGGCAGCAAGTAGGACCACAGCATCCCCGCCAGCACCCCGCAGCAGAGCGACAGAATCAGGCTCGACACCAAACTCCACGCGATCGTTTGCGGATGCGCCTGTCCGCCCCGCGCCACGTCCAGCAGCGACGTCACCGCGAGTACGGCGAGCGCATCGCCCAGGGACGCCTCGACCAGCAGCGTCACCTTCACGTCGCGCCGCAAGCTCACCTGTTGCAGCACGGGCAGAATGATCGAACTGCTGATGCAGCCCAGCACCGCGCCCACCAACAGCGCCGGAATCCACTCGAAGTGCATCACGAAGTGGCACACGATGGCGACGCTCACACCCGCCATCAAGAAGCTCACGAGCGCTAGAAAAAACCCTCCACCGAAGTGGCTCAAGATTTCACGCAGCTTGAGATCAAGCCCGCCTTCGAACAGGATCAGCATCAGCGCGAGCGATCCGAACCCATGAGTCGCTCCACGAAAGATATCCGGATCGATCCAGTGCAGCACCGGCCCGATGAGCACGCCCGTGAACATCAGGATGATGACATCGGGCACGCCGGTGAAGCGCACCAATCGGTTCGCGATGAACGCCAGCACGAGCAAACCGCCAAGCATCGCGAAAAATAAATTCAGGTCCATAATGTTTGAGTTGAGACGCCGCAGTGATCCGCCGGGCCCGCATGCGCCGTCCCGGAATCAGCAAGCGGACGATAATGCCAAGAAGCCACTGCGCGACGCAAACGAAAAGCAGAGTGGGCTAAAGGACTTCATGATTTCGACGGCTGGTAACGATCGAGTTGAAACACACCTGAGTGTCCGCGCAGGACTCTTAAGCGTGGCAGCAATCGTTTTGCTGGGTGCGCTCACCTTCGCAGCGCCCGCCGGGGCCCAGGCACCAGCGCAATCGCCCGCAGCAGGCGCAGCAAACCACTCCGCTCAGACAGGTCCGTCCACTCTGCTGGTCACCGGGGCTGTCGCCCAGGACCTGAAGTTGAATCTCGACGACTTGAAGAAGCTCCCCCGCAAATCCGTGACAACCAAGGGCCACGACGACCAGATGCATCAATACGACGGCGTCCCCATCGGCGCACTGCTGGCCAAAGCGGGCGTGCCCCAAGGTGCAGCGCTCCACGGCAAAAGCATGGCTCTTGCGGTCGTAGCCGAAGGCTCCGACGGCTACCGCGCCGTCTTCTCCGTAGCCGAACTCGACGACGATTTCGCCGCTGAAACCGTTTTGGTCGTCGACTCCATCGACGGCCAGCCGCTCCCCCCTGACCAAGGACCGCTCCGCCTCGTAATCCCCGCTGACAAGCGCCAAGCCCGCTCCGTCCGCATGCTCAAATCGCTCACCGTAGTAAACCTTAGCGGCACCCCGTCGACCTAGCCGCCACCTCGAGCAGTTAGTAGCGCCGGCATCCTGCCGGCGTTTTTGCGCCCCGTTGCACGATCCACCTTCGTGCGGTATCTCCGCGCAGGTGCGAAATCTCCGTGCGCACACCCCTAGCCCATCTCACTGAGAACACACGGTTTATTCACTCTGGACTTTCGCCCTCATCGTAACTGGCTGTAAACAGGACACTTGCGCACTCTGAGGCGAAACATAGGGGGTATACCCCCCTTTGTTGCTTTCTTCGCCAAAGATTCGCTTGACTTTCGCTTTATATTCGCTATTCTTCGCCTCGTAGAGGAAACGGGAAACGGCGGTCGGCCCCATTGCCTCCCTAGGCTCTCCCGGGCCGCCCGCCGTCAGTTTCCACTGGAGACGCCATGCAAACCTGCATCGAGAACAATGCTCTGCCGCAACTCGAACCAGCTACATTGCCGTTGCCCGAACGCGCTCCGACGTGGACGATTCGTGTGGCGCGCCCCATCTCGACGCATCGCCACGAGCTCGCCCGAGAACTGCGCGGCGTCCCAAAAGCCGCCCTCCGTCACGTTTTCGGCAAAGTCCTCGGCACACGCCTCTGGCAACAGAATCGCACCACAGCCACACCCGCCCCGACAAGCGCAAAACCCGCCCCAGTCGCAGTGAATTCCGATCACGCACTCGTCCCGGACGCCGAAGTTTCAAACGGGATGCTGAGCTATCTTTGCGCCGAAGCAGCGGCCACTCTGCGCGAGCGCCAACGGCTGGCGAAGTCGATCTCGCTCACTCTGCACTACCCCAACGGCGAATCGGAAACCGCACATCAACTTCTGCTCCAATCGACGAACGACCCTAAGACGCTCGAAGCCGCGGCGCAGGCCGCGATCCGCGGCATGCGTTCCGACGCGTTCGTGTCGCTGAAGCTCGACCTCACCGCCACCGCGCAAGCGTAACGAAGCGGACACCGAACCGCCGCAGCCATTGCGTGCATTGCCGAACCGAACGCATACTTTAAAACATGAGAAATCTCACGCGCGCACTTTGCCTGCTCGCGCTTGGCGTCGTCGCTCGTTCTGCGTTTGCCGACGAAATCCAACTCAAAGACGGAAAGACCTTCTACGGCACCATCGTCGGCTACGACAACAAGATGTTCAAAATCAAAACCGATTTTGGATTCATCTACGTCGAAAAAGACAAAATCGCTTCGATCATTCCGAACAAGTCCGAAGGCTCGCAACCTGCCGCCGCAAACGGCGCAGCAAGCAATGGTGGCGACGCGAGCAGCAGCGCGAAGAGGCAAAGCCCGCCTTCCGGGAACGCGCAGCCCGAGGCGCAACCGGTAACGGCGAAAGCGGTACAGCCGACCGCCGCACCTGCGGTCGAAACTGTTGCTGAGCCGCCTGCGCCGCGCATCTCGAGTGCCGCCGTGCGTCCGCAATTGCCCGCGAATACCCCGAAAACACGCGCGATCGCGCCATCTTTAAAATCCACGCCGCCGAGTGCCGCTGTCGCACTCACCGCGGGATCGTCGGCCGTGCCCTTGGCTCCCCCCGTGAGCGAAACGCCGCAAATTCCAGAAGAAGTGCAGGGCAACACGTACACGAATCACATTTACGGCTTCCGTATGTACAAAGCGCCGAGCTGGCAGCTCATCGATGACGCGACGGAGTTGCCCAACGCGATCGTCGCCATGGGCACGCAGAACGAATCGACGTTGCTCGTCGTTGGGAGAGAAAAAACGAAGCAGCCGCTGGATTCGGCGGCGAACACAGTGGAGAAGCGGCTACAGGACGTCTACTCCGACTATCAGAAGACTTCGCAACGCAAAACCACGGTCGGCGGATTGCCAGCTGTCGAGTATCGCTATCGCGGGAAAGCCGACGAGCATGACTGGTCGGGGACGCTCGTGGTTGTCGCTCGCGGCAGCGACATTTTCACCGCGCTCGGAATGACCTTCGCCGACACTGATTTGATCCAGATCCAGGAAAACGTGATCGCCCGAGCGATCGCCAGCCTCGACTTCAACGTGCGCTGAAGCCTCGGCGCACCGCCGCGTTCATCGACAAGAAGAATTCACCACAGAGTGCTCAGAGTTCACAGAGAAGAGACGGTTCCGGTCGCAACTCGTGCGACGGAGTTAATCTGCGCTGGCGGAGCTCGCTGGTTCGGCTGGCTTCTTGTGTTCGCGGATCAATGCGATTAGTGCTTGCGCTGCGCGCGGGAGGCTGCGGTCGCGGCGGTAGACCAAGCCGAGTTCGCGCCACAGATCCACGCCTTCGACCGTGAGCAGCTTCACTTCGCCGGCTTTGACGTAGTCTTTCGCGAAGCTCTCGCTGATGAACGAAACGCCAGCGTCAGCGGCGACGAAGCGCTTGATCATGCCGATGCTTGGAAGCTCCATACTGATGCGAATGCGCGAGCGATACGGCCGAAACAACTTGTCGAGCACCTGGCGCGTGAAACCCGTCTTCGGGAAAATCAGCGGCTGAGCGGCCACTTCTTCTAAGCGTGATCTTGGTTCGATGCGCCAACGGATTCCGCGTGCTCACCATGAAGCGCAGCCGATCCTTGTGAATGTGATGCACGCGCAGATTCGGCGACTTCGTCGGCAGCGTTACGATGCCGACGTCGACAGAGCCATCCTCAATGCGCTGCAAGATCTTGTGACTGAAATTGCGATAAATGCTGATGTGAACCTGCGGAAACCGCCGCTGAAACTCCGCAAAAATATCGGGCAACAGATACAAGCATGTCGCTTCGTTCGCGCCAAACAACACCGGCCCCTGCACGACGTTTCCGCGATCGGCGACAACCTGCACCGATTCGTCGCGCAACCGCAGCAAGCGCTCGGCGTAATCGAAAAGCACTTCGCCCGCGGGTGTCAACTCCACGGATTTCGCGGAACGATCGAGCAACTTGGCGCGGTAGGCCTGCTCCAGCTGGCGAATCTGCGCGCTCACGGCAGACTGCGAGCGAAAAACCTTTTGGCCCGCGCGAGAAAAACTCTTCAGTTTGGCGACGTATACGAAAGTGGCAAGTTGATCGAAGTCCATAGATGAACCGTTCGCCGTGCATTATATCGGAATCAAGCGGACGAGTAAGGTAAATCCTCCCGGGATAGAGAATCACAAAATGAACGGCTTGTGAATAGCGTGCGGTCGTGGCACGCGTGCAGCGTCTAGGCGTGCAAAGCAGCTTGAGAATCCGCGGAGCCTGGGCCCAAGAACACATTGTCCGTGCGCGTCAGCCGCGCCAGCACCGGTTTCCAGGTATCGGCGACGGTCGCCTGCAGGTGCACAGGTTGCACTCGGACAAACGGCAATCCATTGCGGCGCGAAAGCAGACGGCTCGCGCGCGGGCTACCGGTGAAATGCACATGTTCTTCGAGCACGCGGCGCAACCAAGCTTCTTCTTCGGCTTCGATTTCGTGAATGCCGACGAAATCGCGATTGAGCACATCTTCGACTTCCGCGCGCAGCACGTACGCCAAGCCGCCCGTCATGCCGGAGCCAAAATTCAAGCCGAGCGGACCGAGCACGAGAGCAACGCCGCCCGTCATATATTCGCAGCCGTGTTGTCCGACGCCTTCGACAACCGCGAGCGCGCCGCTGTTGCGAACCGCAAAACGTTCGCCCGCGCGACCAGCAACGTAGAGCTGGCCTGACGTCGCGCCATACAAAACCGTGTTGCCAGCGAGCACGTCGCCACGGCGTGAAGCCGCCGATCCCGCAGACAGCGCGATCGTCCCGCCCGACAATCCTTTGCCGACGTAATCGTTCGCTTCGCCATTCAATTTCAGCGTGACGCCTTCCGCAAGAAAAGCTCCGAAGCTCTGCCCCGCGGCACCTTCGAACGCTTGCACGACTTCGCCGTCTCCGTGCTCATTGTGAGCTCGGCGACGCATGAGTTCCCCGCTCAGGCCCGCGCCAACGCTGCGATCGAAATTGTGGATCGCTTGCGGCAGTGCCCGTTCTTCGGCGGGCTTGTCGAAATAATACGAGTCGTCCGCTGCGCCAGTATGCTCGACTGGCACCTGACGAGGCGCGACGCGACGCGCTTCGGACACGGGCACGACCATGAAGGCGTCCATGCCAGATCGCGTGTCGAGCAAATCGTACCAGCCGCGCAATTCGTCGAGCGATTTCACGCCCAACTTGGCAAGCTTGCCGCGCACTTCCTCCGCGAGAGACCGGAAATACGCGACGATCATTTCGGGCTTGCCCGCGAAGCGCATGCGCAGAGTTTCATCCTGCGTTGCGATGCCGACCGGACACGTGTTGAGGTGGCATTGGCGCGCCATCACGCAGCCGATTGCGAGCAACGCAGCAGTACCGAATCCAAATTCATCCGCACCCAGAATCGCCGCGATGATGATGTCGCGCGAAAACTTCAGCCCGCCGTCAACGCGCAGCGAAATTCGCGAGCGCAGTCCAGCGCGCACCAGCGTTTCGTGCGTTTCGCGCAGACCGATCTCCCACGGCAGGCCAGTATTCTTGATCGAAGTCAGCGGCGAAGAACCGGTGCCGCCATTGTGACCGCTGATGGTGATGACGTTCGCGCCAGCCTTTGCAACTCCCGCCGCGATGATGCCAACGCCGGTGCTCGAAACAAGCTTCACGCCGACACGCGCGCGCGGATTTACGGCGCGCAAATCGTGAATGAGCTGGGCCAGATCCTCGATACTGTAAATATCGTGATGGGGAGGCGGAGAAATCAGCGGTGTGCCCGGCGTCGCGTGACGAATTTTCGCGATGTATTCAGTGACTTTTTTCGCCGGGAGCTGGCCGCCTTCGCCCGGCTTCGAGCCTTGCGCCATCTTAATTTCGAGCTCTTGCGCGTGAACAAGATAGTTCGCGGTCACGCCGAATCGGCCTGACGCAACCTGCTTGATCTTGTTCGCGGCGTGCGGCTCGTCGGTGTACAGCTTCGGATCTTCGCCGCCCTCGCCGGTGTTGCTGCGCCCGCCGAGCTGATTCATCGCCAGCGCAAGCGTGCGATGCGCCTCGAGTCCGAGCGAGCCGAGCGACATCGCTTGCGTACTGAAATTCTTGACGATCTCGTCGACCGCTTCGACTTCTTCTAGCGGAATCGGAGTCGCGGTCACCGTTTCGAGCAAGTCGCGCAGGAAGACGGTGCCCTGCGATTCGGCCAGCTCTTCAAACGCCGGATACTTCCCTGCCGTCGGATTTTTCACGTGAGCGTGCAGACGGCGAACAATTTCCGGCGAATTCGCATGCAGCTCCGCGCCCTTGCGGAAGCGGTACAGGCCGGAATCGCCCATATCTTCCATCGCGCCAGAAAACCCATGCTCGTGCATGCGCAAATAATCTTTGAGCAGATCGTCGAGGCTCTTCTGTCCCGGGAAATCGGATACGTCCTCGAAAAATTCAGAGCAGAAGTCTTCCGACAGTCCGACGATCTCGAACAGATGGCTGTTGCGATAACTCGCGAGCGTCGAAACGCCCATGCGCGCCAATACTTTGCGCAGGCCAGCGTTGATCGCAAGACGCATGCGTTCAGCGCCGCCTTCTTCCAGCGATTCCGCAAATTGATCGGCGAGATACGGAACGACGGCGCTCGCGCCAGCGGCAACGAGCAGCGCGATGTGATGCGTATCGAAAACCTGAGCCGACTCAACGACGAGCGGAACATCCCATAGTCCGTCGCGGACCATCGCTTTCCACACGGTCGCGGTGGCCAGCAGCGCAGGCAAAACGCCGCGCTCGCCGCTGATCCCGCGATCGGAAAGGAGGAGGAGGCCCGGGCGCCCGCTGTCGCTCAGAGGGGTAGTCAGCTGAGTGATGCTACAGCGCGCGCCCGAGACTCCCATTGGGGCAGGAAACGTGAAATCCACTTTTTGCACGGGGCCGAACGTGGCCGACAATTCGGCGAGTTGCCCTGCACTGATGATCGGGCTCGGCAGCACGACGCCGTGCGGCAAATGAACGGCGAGCGACATCACTTGCGATTCGCGCAGCGGATCGATCGGCGGATTCGTGACTTGCGCGAAGCGCTGCTTGCAGTAATCCCACAGCGTGCGCGGCAGCGTGGAGAGAAACGCCGGCGGCGCATCGTCGCCCATGCTCCAGTCGGCCTCTTTTCCGTGCGGGAGCGCGGAAAACAAAATCTTGAATTGGTCCTCGGTCCAGCCGGCGGCAGCCGCAACGCGCTTGGGCTGGTCGATGCTGGGAGGCGCGACAGACGCGGCTTTTTCGCCGAGGGGCCGAACTTGCGGCAGCGAATTGCGCGACTGCTGCGTGGCGAGCCGCTTCAGAATTTCGCGCCAACGGAAAACGGTGCCAGTCACGGGATTGGCGAGGATCATTTCGCCGGGGCCGAGCCGCTGTCGTTCGGCGATGCGAGACTCAGGCAGATCGACGAGGCCAGTTTCAGATCCCGCGATGAGCAACCCGTCGTGCGTCAGCGTGTAGCGCAGCGGACGCAGGCCATTGCGATCGAGTTTCGCTCCAACGAAATTGCCATCCGAAAAAACGAGCGCTGCAGGACCGTCCCACGGCTCACTGTCCTGCGAGAGCGACGCGAGAGCGCCACGAACATCGCGCGAGAGCAGCGGATCATTTTCAAACGCAGGCGGCACCATCGAAAGCATCGCCGCTTCGGGCGAAAATCCCTCGAGCAGCTTCTGCTCGAACGCGTTATCGAAGCTAGCCGAGTCGCTGACGTTCTCTTCGAGAATGTCGTACCACGTGCCGACGGTAAGCTTCGCGCGCAATTCGCGATCCTTCGCGCGAATCCAGCGACGATTGGAAATGATGGTGTTGATTTCGCCGTTGTGCGCGGAATAGCGGAACGGCTGCGCAAGATGCCACGAAGGCGAGGTATTCGTCGAATAGCGCTGGTGGAAAACGGCAAATGTCGTTGCGAAAAGCGAATCGCGGAGATCTTCGTAGAATTGCGGGAATTGCCACGGCGTGAGCAGGCCCTTGTAGACGACGGTCAGCGAAGAAAGCGAACAGATGTAACAGCGATCCGGCAGCATCGATTCCGCGCGTTTGCGCAGCAACGCGAGACGGAACTCGAACTTTGCGGGCTCGCGAGTCGCGTGAAACGGCGAGACGTAGAACTGCCACGCCTCGGGCATCGTTTCGAGCGAGCGCGGGCCGATAACGGCAGCGTTGACCGGAACGCGGCGCCAGCCCAGCACGCGAAGGCGCTCCGTATCAGCGGCGGCTTCGACGGCGCGGCGCGCATCGTCGGCTGTGCCGGCTGGAAAAAACGCAAAACCCAGGCCGAAGTGCTCGGGAAGCTCAATGGATTGCTCCGCGGCACGCGCGCGGAAGAAAGCTTGCGGGATCGACGTGAGCAAACCGGCGCCATCGCCGCTGGCACCGTCGGCATCCACGCCGCCGCGGTGGGTCAGGCGCTCCAGCGCGTTTAACGCGTACTGAACGATATCGTGGCTTGGCGGACTGGCGAGCTGCGCAATAAAACCGGTCCCACAGGCATCGTGGTCCGGATGACCCCAGTTGGGGTGCTTGCGCCGACCTCTTTGTCGCCCCTCATCGCACAAAGACATAAGTCTTTATGGTTCAGATGTGCCCATGTTGTACAACTCAGATTTTTTATCTGGCAAAACGATTTTTTGGAGGAAGAGGTGTGTATCACGCGGAATAGTGCATAAATCGGGGCTTTTTGAAGTTTTCGGGCCAGGTGGGCAAGATCGGGACAGGTTACGCACAGATTAAAAAATTCTTGGCCCGATCGATCGGGCAGGTGCGGAGTCTAAAACTTGGTGACTTCGGAGAACTGGAAGTCGCGGACCTTCATCGCAGGGACGACCATCTCGAACGCCTCTTCCCCGGTTGCACGGACGGCCGGGCCCATCATCTCGACATTTTTCAGCATATCGAGCAGCGACTGGTTGAATCGGAAATTCTTGACGGCGGACGTGACTTTTCCCTTTTCCACCAGGAACAGGCCGTCGCGGGTCATGCCGGTCATGATTTTTTCGTAGGGGTCGACTTCGCGGATGTACCACAGGCGCGTGACGAGCAGGCCGCGTTCGGTCGAGGCGATCATTTTTTCGATCGAATCCGTGCCGCCCGTGAAGACGAGATTCATCGGCGCCTCTCCGTATTCGTTGGGAAGCATGAAGCCGTGGCCGGTGGGCTTCTTTTTTGCGGCTTTGGCGGAGGCGCGCGAGTAAACGAGATTCTTTGGCACGCCGTTCTGGACCAGCGCGACCTTATCGCGCGGCATGCCTTCACCGTCGAAAGGCGCGCCGAGTTGCAGCGGGTGATAGGCGTCGTCGGTGACGCTGATATTTTTGCCGAAGATTGGCTTGCCCATGCGGTCGTTGAGGCAGGATCGCTTGTCAGCCAGCGCGGTGGCGGAAAAATCGTAGAAGAGGAAGCCGACGACATCGAGCACGGCGGACGGCTCCAGGATTACGGTGTATTTGCCGGGCGCGAGTTCCTGCGCGTTGAGTGCGCGGTGGGCTTTGTCGCTCGCGATTGCGGCGAGCTTTTGCGGATCGAAGTCGCGGACGTTGCAGGCGTTCGCTTTCGCCCAGCTCGCGGCGGGTGATTCCTGCATCGTGATCGAAAATTCGGCGTGCGTTTCGCGATAGGCGGCGAAGAGGCCGCGCGAATTGCCCATCGCGGATTGCGACA
The DNA here is from genome assembly GCA_963766985.1 of uncultured Acidobacteriota bacterium. Classification (GTDB taxonomy): domain Bacteria; phylum Acidobacteriota; class Terriglobia; order Acidiferrales; family UBA7541; genus Acidiferrum. Next base: position 588,567 of record CAVYCJ010000012.1, on the reverse strand, counting down.
TGCCGCTGGCGAAGATTCCGGCGGCGACTTGTCGCTGTTCGATTGCGAGATCGCAGGCGCGTTTGACGGCGCGGGCGCGATCTTCGGGAGTAAGGGCGGCTGTCGGCGCGGCGAAGCGATTCACTTTGCGATATTTCTGTTTGCCGGGCATCGCGCAGCAGGCGCGGGTCTTTCGGCTGGCTGTGCGCGAGCGAAAGCGAAGACTCGATGGCGGCTCGCAGCGAGTCTGCGTCGATGCGATTCGTGGTGGCGCGGGCGGTGCGGCCATCGACGACGGTGCGGATGGAGACGGTGAGGCCGCGCTCGGCGACGTTTTGATGAATGGCGTTGTTGGCGAAGCGCGTGAGCGAGTCGTCGACTTCGTCGACGTGGACTTCGGTTTCGTCGGCCTCAGTGGATTCCGCGAGACGCAAAACGTTGTCGATGATGGCGCGAAGTTCGCGCTCGGGCAGCAGCCCAGCGGCGCCGGACGATGCGACGGCGGCTTTTCGTCCGCGTTTGATGATTTCTCGCGAAGGGCTCATGACTTTGCGAACGCCGTTCCGATGCGCACGTTGCGGAAGCGCGACGGCGATGCTCCGTGGCCGGTGCCCATCGTCTGCATCGGCTGCCCTTTGCCGCAATTCGGCGTGCCCCACAAAACCCATTCATCCGCGCCGCAAATCGCGTCGCACGAATTCCAGAACTCCGTGGTGATGCCGCTGTAGCTCGGATTTTTGAGCATGCGGCCGCGTTTGCCGCCTTTGATCTCCCAGCCGATTTCCGTCGAAAACTGAAATTGGTAGCGGCGATCGTCGATCGACCACGAGCGATTCGTTTCCATGAGGATCGCGTCGTCGGTGTCGGCGATGAGATCGTCGAGTTTCATCGCACCGGGGCTTGGAAGCAGACTGATGTTGGTCATGCGAATGATCGGCAGGCGATTCCAGCTTTCGGTGCGCATCGTGCCCGACGAGCGCTTGAGGCCGATGAGATGCGCGGACTCGCGATTCGAAAGATAGCCGCGGAATTCGCCATTCTTGATGATGTCGGTGCACTGCGCGGGGACGCCTTCGTCGTCGTAGGCGAAGCTGCCGAGGCCGGGGCCGTGCTCGAGGCGCGCGTCGGCGACTACGTTGACGATGTCGGAGCCGTAGCGAAGTTTGTTGAGCTTGTCGAGCGTGAGGAAGCTTGTGCCGGCGAAATTTGCTTCTTCGCCAAGCACGCGATCGAGTTCGATCGGGTGGCCGACGGATTCGTGAATCTGCAATCCGAGCTGACTGCCGCCGAGAATCAACGTCCCGGTGGTCTGTGGGCAGTGCGCGGCGGAATGCAGCGCGACGGCTTCTTCGCCGATGCGCGGCGCGTTTTTGATCAACTCCATTTCTTCGACCAACTCGTAACCCTGCAACGCATGCTGCCCGCCGAAACTATTCGGATACGAGCGTTTCTGAATCTCTTCGCCTTTGAAGGATGTTGCGCCGATGCCGCAGCCGGAGATCACTTTGTGCTGATGAATGCGCGACCCGATGCTCGATGCGAACCATGAGTCGATTTTACGAAACTGAAGATCGGTCTCGGTCAGCGTGACGCCCTTGATGCGGCGCATTTCGGAGTCGGCGGCGAGCAGAAGATCGAGCTGCTTTTCCAGCGGAATCTCAAACGGGTCTTTGCGGAACGGGCTTACCCAGCTATCAACGTATGCGTCCTCGTGCGCCATAACGACTTCTTTGCGCTTTGCCAGCGCCGAAGCTTTCGCAATCGACACGGCCTGCGCCGCGCACGCCGAAACGCCTTCGCGCGTCAGCTTATCCGTCGATGCAAATCCCCAGCCACCGCTCGCCAGTACGCGCACGCCGAGCCCGATCGACTCCGATTGCGCAAGCGTCCCAACCTGCCCATTTTTCGTCGTGAGGTCGCGCTGACGCAAATGCATCACGCGCACATCGGCGTACTTCGCTCCGCGAAGCTTCGCCGTCTCAAGACAAGTTGTTGCCAAATCCCACATAAAATTTCCCGCCATCAACTTACAAGACTTTCCCCAAAAAGAAAAATGGGGCGAAGCCGAAGCCTCGCCCCATTCTCAATCGTAATCGTTACTTCGTTACATCTTTGCTTCTTTACGTCAGCTTTTTACGTGCCTTCGTTCCACGACGCCAAATAATGCTCCTGCTCGGGCGTCAACACATCCAGCTTGTGTCCCATCGACTCCAGCTTGAGCCGCGCAATCTCGCGATCGAGATGCTCGGGTACGACGTAAACGTCCGGCTTCATCGTCTTGTGATTCTTGTTCAAATACTCCGCCGACAGCGCCTGGTTCGCGAAGCTCATGTCCATTACCGAAGCCGGGTGGCCTTCAGCAGTAGCCAAGTTCACCAAACGCCCTTCGCCGAGGAGATAAACCTTCTTGTCGCCCTTCAGCGTGTACTCGTCCACCAGCGGACGCGCCTCGCGCTTGCCCGACGACAACTTCTCCAGCGCCGGAATGTCGATCTCAACGTTGAAGTGGCCCGAGTTGCAAACCACCGCGCCGCTCTTCATCGATGCGAAGTGCTCGCCGCGAATCACGTTCTTGTTGCCGGTAACCGTGATGTAGACGTCGCCTTCCTTGACCGCCTGCTCCATCGGCATCACACGGAAGCCGTCCATCACCGCTTCGATTCCCTTCACCGGATCGATTTCGGTGACGATCACGTCCGCGCCCAACCCCTTCGCGCGCATCGCAACGCCGCGTCCGCACCAGCCGTAGCCGGCCACGACCACTTTCAGTCCCGCGAGCAAAATGTTCGTCGCGCGGATCACGCCGTCCAGCGTGGACTGGCCCGTGCCGTAGCGATTGTCAAAGAAGTGCTTCGTCATCGCATCGTTCACCGCGATGATCGGATACTTCAGCGTGCCGTCCTTTGCCATCGCGCGCAGACGAATCACACCGGTCGTCGTCTCTTCCGTACCCGCAATCACGTCCGGGCACCAGGTCAGTGCGCTTCGTGAGCAGCATCGTCACCAAATCAGCGCCGTCGTCCATCGTCATCTGCGGCTTGTGATCTAGCGCCGCGCGCAGGTGCGAATAATATGTATCGTTGTCCTCGCCCTTGATCGCATACGTCGGAATGTTGTAATCGCGATTGAGCGACGCCGCCACTTCATCCTGCGTGGACAACGGATTCGACGCGCAAAGCACCGCGTCCGCGCCACCATCGCGCAGCGCGATCATCAGGTTCGCCGTCTCGCTCGTCACGTGCAAACAAGCCGAAACGCGCAGCCCCTTCAGCGGCTTCTCTTTCAAAAAGCGCTTCCGGATCGATTCCAGCACCGGCATCTGATTGCCAGCCCATTCGATCTTGCGCTTGCCCGCATCCGCGAGCTTGATGTCTTTCACATCGCCCGACTTCAGTTCAGCTGTAGCCAAGTGTTGCTCCTCTTTTTGAATTTTTCCGGCGAACTTTTCCATCGAAGAAGTTCGCGAAGGGGACTTCCGCAGAAACTCGTTGAGTTACCGATTACCGATTGAATCGCATGGATAAAACTCGAGGGCGGGTCGACCCCGCCCCCGAAAAGCTTACCGCGCTCCGACTTCCGCGCCCGCCACCGCACCGAGCCCCGCCGCCTTACGCAGCGCATCCGCCCGATCCGTCTTCTCCCAGGTAAAGCCCGGCCCCGTGCGCCCAAAGTGCCCGTACGCCGCCGTCGGCTTATACACCGGCCGCCGCAAATCCAGCGTCTCGATGATCGCCTTCGGTGTCAGTTTGAACGATTCCCGCACCAGCGAATTGATCTTCTCTTCGTCCACGGTCTCGGTTCCGAACGCATCGATCATCACCGACACCGGCTCCGCCACGCCGATCGCGTAGGCGAGCTGCACTTCCGCCTTGCGCGCCAGACCCGCTGCGACAACGTTCTTCGCGATATATCGCGCCATGTAGCACGCCGAGCGATCCACCTTCGACGGATCTTTGCCCGAAAACGCGCCGCCGCCGTGCCGGCTATATCCGCCGTACGTGTCGACGATAATCTTCCGCCCCGTCAATCCCGCATCGCCCATCGGACCGCCAATCACAAAGCGCCCCGTCGGATTGATGTGATACTTCGTGTTCTTGTCCAGCATGTTCGCCGGAACGATCGGCTTGATCACGTGTTCGAGAATCCCGTCGTGCAGATCCTTCGCCGAAATCTTCTCGCCGTGCTGCGTCGAAATCACAACGGTATCGACGCGAACTGGCCGCCCGTTGCGATACTCGATCGAAACTTGGGATTTTCCATCAGGACGAAGGTGAGGAACTTTCTTGCTCTTGCGGACTTCCGACAACTTCTGCGCCAGCCGGTGCGCCAACTGAATCGGCATCGGCATCAGCTCTTCGGTTTCGTCGCACGCGAATCCAAACATCAATCCCTGGTCGCCCGCGCCGCCCGTATCCACGCCCATCGCGATGTCCGGCGACTGCTTCTTCACCGTGCTCATCACCGCGCACGTTTCGCAATCGTATCCATACTTCGCGCGATCGTATCCAACTCCCTTAATCGTTTCGCGCACGATCGTGTCGTAATCCAGCGTCGCCGTCGTCGTGATTTCGCCGGACACTACCGCTAGTCCGGTCGTCACCAGCGTTTCGCAGCCCACGCGACCCTTCGGGTCCTGTCGCAATACTTCATCGAGCACTGCATCTGAAATCTGATCCGCAATCTTATCGGGGTGACCTTCCGTAACCGACTCGGAGGTAAACAGAAAATTCCGTAATCCTTCGCTCAAAACATATCTCCTTCGTAGGGTGCGAGGCCCAGGCCCCGCGGTTCGCTCTGTGAGCTGGCAGAAAAGAGGACCAAAACAAGTTACCATCCCCCGCCTACAGAATCAATTCACTCATTTCCAACGGCTTACAGCCGCAGCCAACAGCAATATTCCGCCCCCGAACGGCACCCTCCCCGCATCGGGCCGCACCCAACTCCGCACCCTGTGCGGTGCCATTTCCGCCGTAAGGGCGCAGCACTGCTGCGCCCCAGCTTGCCCGGACGTCAGCCTCCCGCCACGACGTACCGCTTCCCCGCCCATTCCCAAAATGAAACAGGCGGCGCCGAAGCGCCGCCCATCCCGGTTTCTTTCCAATTTCAATTTTCCAATTTCCGCACCGCTCAGTCTGGATGCGAATGCCGCCACGACCAATACGCTTCCTGCCTCCGGTGACTCTGCCTCTGATATTCCCGATACTCGTAATGCTTCTCCGCCAGATACCGCCGGTAGGCATGATCCTCATGATCATCCCAATTGTGATAGTCCTTATGATGCGAGTCATACACCCGCACATCCACCGACTGCGCCTCCGCAGGTGGCGGCGCTATCGGAGCCAGCAATCCCGTCAAAAGCAGCCCCGCCCCAATCCGTATCGCATACTTCTCAAGCCTATGTCCCAGTGTTTGGTGTGACATGCAGCCTCCGTCTTGGCAGATTTCATTCCCAGCCAGGTTGACGTGACTATGCCACCCCCCACCTCTAAGTGTCCCTACCGTCCAGGCCTTATATCCCGCCGAAAAATCCCGGTGCTATCAATCACTTGATATCAATAGGCTTGCAAGCCGCGAACAGCTGGAAACTAGAAGCTAAACCTGCGCCGTCCCCCCATCCACAAACAGCTCAACTCCCGCCACAAAGCTCGAGTCGCTCGACGCCAAAAACAGCGCCACCGTCGCAATCTCCTCCGACGTCCCCATCCTTCCCAGCGGCACAAACGATGTGAAGTACGCCTTCAGCTGCTCCCGCTTCTCCGCAGGCATCCCGTCGAACGCCGGCGTATCGATCGGCCCCGGGCTCAACACATTCACCCGTATCTTTCGATCCTTCAGCTCCGACGTCCACGTCCTCGCGAACGACCGCACCGCCGCCTTGCTCGCGTTGTAAACGCTCGAGCCAGGAAATCCTTTCGAGCCCGCGATCGAGCCATTCAGAATCACCGACGCCCCTTGTGACAGCAGCGGCAGCGCCTTCTGCACCGTAAACAGCGTCCCGCGCACATTCACGCCGAACACCTTGTCGAAGCTGTCCGTCGTAATCTTCGCCAGCGGCTCATCCAGTTCGCCGATACCCGCGCTCGCGAACAGTACGTCGATCTTTTTCTTCGCCGCGCCAACTGCCTCATACAATCGGTCCAGATCGCCCGGCGTCCCCGCATCGCCTTGCACGCCCGTAACGCTCTTCCCGATTTCCTTCACCGCCTTATCCAGTTGGTCCTGCCGCCTTCCGGTAATAAAAACGTGCGCGCCCTCTGCCACAAACAATTTCGCCGTCGCCAGCGCCATCCCCGAAGTCCCGCCCGTAATCACCGCCACTTTTCCGTCCAGCTTCCCCATGGCCTCTCCCTTTTCCGATTCCGATTTTCCAATTTCGATTTCCAATTTCCAATTTCGCTCCTACTTCTTCGGCGCCAGCCGCATCTGCCCCTCATGCATCGCCGCATGCGTCGTCCGGCTTAGCAACACCGCCAGCCGATTCCGCTGCGGCTCCTTTGCAAAGTCCTCCGGCGACACCGAGTCATGCCGCTCCAGCCATTCCTCCGCCGACAATTTCTCCATTGCCGCGGTCAACTTGTCATTCACTTCGCGCCACGCCTTGCGAAGCTCGCCTGCGGGCACCTCATCGTCCAGGTCCGTCTTGTCCGCCTTCACGATAAATTCCTCATCCAGCTCCGGATGCAACCGCTCCCCAATCCTCAACGTTGCAATCATCCGATCATGCACGGCCGTCAAATGCCCCAGCAGGTAGTACAACCGGTTCCGCCCCGGCGCCACCTCCCGTTGCAACTCCTCGTCCCCAAACGCCCCAATTGTCTTATCGATCTGCGCCACCCACTGCTTCCACGAACTCAACGCATTCTTCACCATCACATTTTCAACGCCCATATCGACTCATCCTTTCGCGCGCAACTTCGGCAGCGCGCAACTCCAGCAGTTGGGTGCCGCACCCTCAGTTGTTAGAGGGTGCGGGTTTTGACTTTTCCGTCTGGCCCGCTCAGCCCTTCATCAGATGACCGTGCCCCCGCAAAAGGTATCCCCAAAGCTTCCGCTCCGCCTCTCACACAAGTAGAATTCCAGCGCCTCGAATTTCAAGGAGCCTCGCATGAAGCTGGGAATTCTCCTCGGTGCATTTTCCATCGCCACGATCTTGTCGCCGCTCCCAGCCCGCTCGCAGTCCGCCAACGACATAAAAGTCCTGCAAGGACTCTCCCCCGTTGCCGCGCTGGCAACGCCGAACTCCAACTACGCCGGCCAGGCTGCCCTCGGCGCGAACTTCGCCGTCACCGGCGGAATTCAAACCGGCGAAATCCGCCAACCGACCCTGCTCCCTTTCCCCGAGCAACAGCAGCAAGCTCTCCGCGATGTTTTCATCACCGGCAACAATCTCGCCCAGCTCGCCGACGGCCTCGGCACAACTCTCGGCTCCGCCTACGTCGCACGCTTTCATTACATCGACCGCACGCACTCCACGCCGCTGCCCGACGACCTCGAACCCTCCAAGCCGCCTCTGCCCAAAGACCTCACCGATCTCATCGCTTACGCAAACACAACGACCTACGCCAACTCCAACACCGCCAAATATTTTTTCGCCAACGCGACCACCGACGGCACCAAACTCGCCTCCGACGAAGCGCTCGCCATCTTCAAGGCGAACGGCGGCTCTCCCGACATTTTCGGCAGAGCCTACCGTCTCCCCGCAGGCTCTCCTGGTGCCGACAAATATGGCGACTCACGCCCGTTTCAAACCGAGCCCACCTTAACTCGCATTTTCGGCCGCGATTATTTCGGCATTCCCGCGGACAACATCGTCTACAACCGCGGACCAATCATGGATCTCATCAACAGCCCTTCATTCCCGAGCGGGCACACCACGTACGGATACACGGGTGCGCTCCTTCTCGCGCTGCTCGTGCCCGATCGCTATCCCGAGATGATGACGCGCGCCGCCGAATACGGAAACGATCGCATCATCATCGGCGCCCACTACGCCATGGACGTCATCGCCGGCCGAACGCTGACTCTCTACGATTTCGCGCACCTGCTCGCCAACGACCCTGCGTACATGGGCCAAACGTTCACGTTGGTTCCCAACGCTCCGAAGCTCGATCATTTTCGTGAAGCGGTGATAAAAACGCGCAAGGAATTAGCGGAAGCCCTGGAACAGGCGTGCGGTAAACCAATCGCCGTCTGCGCGAAGCAAGACACCGGCCGCATGAGCGACCCTGCGCTCGACGAATCTTTCTACATGGCGACTCTGACCTACGGACTTCCCGTCGTGCATCCACAAACCGCCGACGTTACAGAAGATGTCGAAAAGCTCGCTCCCGAAGCCGGTTATCTCCTGACCGTCGCGTACCCGTTCCTCTCGCTGTCAGAAGCCAACCGCATCTTGACCGAGACCGAAGGCCCCGGCGGCGGTTTCCTCGACGACGGATCGCCCTTCGGCGTCTACTCCCGCCTCAACCTCTACGCCGCCTCCCGCCGCGCCGCCCAACTCGCCTCCACCAAACCCGCCACCCATTGAACCCGCTAATTCGCCTTCGTAGGGGGTTCACTCCGCCCGACGTTAACCTCGCCTCCACCCATCCGCCCGCCACCCTCTCAACCCCGATCCACCTGAAGCCGAACCCACGAAGCTCGCCTTCCCCGACGGACACCACGGCGCCGGACGTCGAACATAAAAAAGGACTGAGCCCATCGGCTCAGTCCCTCTTCATCACAGAAACCACGCCACCAAACTGTCGTTCCGTTCCTCTGCGCCATCACACGGCTTTGCAATGAATCTGCTTTGCCGTGCGCAGATGCTATTGCCTACCCGTTCCGTTTATCGTGGGATGACGGAGACCCTCACATCATCGGAGTTCGCAGAAATGTAAATGCGCGAGTGAGCGGGGTCAAGTTTGTAGGTTCCGCCTTCGACGGTAACGACCGCGCCTTTCGGATACTGGTAGTTGGGAAAGAAGATCTCGGTATCAGCGGGGATTGCCTTATCCGCTTTGAACTCGTAGCGAAAGGACTTTGACTTTGGATCGAATTCGACCGAAACGGGCGTGCCCGCCGTCGCTACCGGATAAGGACGAACCACTTCGTTCAAAGTGCGGCCGCCGGAATTGATGTCGTTCGGGTCCTTACGCTGATCCGGGCTATAGATCGAATAATCCTCGTTGTTCCAGTGATCGCCCGTCTCGTTGCTGTTGTCCGCCGAATAACACCAGATCGCATACGACGATAAGGTCTTGTCGAGCGCTCCGTAATACAAACGCGCATACTCATCCAACGCGCTGAAGTCGCCTGTCTTGTATGCTTGCTTGTCGTTGACATCGTACGGAATTCCAACCTCTCCAAACCATGTCGGAACCTGGCCGATTTCTTGGCCCTTCGACTTCGCCTCATCAATCTGTTTTATGTAAGCCTCGACTACCGCGTCACTCCCGGTGATCGGCTTGTTCGAGAAAATTGGATATGTCGTATCCATTTCGTAATGCTTACTGAGCATCGGAACCGCGTCATAAAAATGAGGTTCGCTGACTTCGCCCGGTACTCCCAACGCCAGGTCCTTTTGATTAGCGTCAAAACCGGATGCCTCCTGCGCGATCAATGCGTCTGGTGAAATCTCGTGGATCGCGGCTGCGATGCGTCGGTGAAGTGCGCCAATATAGAAGTTAATCCCGTGCTTCTTGGCTCCCACCGCGGCGAAGTAGTCAGGCTTTAGCAAGGTTGGTTTGCCGTCCACCACATCCCAGACGCCGAGGCGGCGCCACAAGTCTTCGGTATCAGGTGCCCACAGCCGATTGGCTGCGACGGTATGTTTTTCCGGCGTGAACCCTGAAGCCGCCTGAATAAGGTCCCAGTAGCTTGGTGCCGGGCTGGCAGGCGCCTCATACTGACCCATCATCATCATGACTATGTCTGGCGAACGGAGATCGGCAACACCAACGAACCCAGGCCCCGGCTCGTTGTATGTGTCGTAACCCGCGACGTTCGGGAGATCACGCATCCGAAGAGCGACCTGACGCATAGCATTTACGTAGTGACCCTGGAGCCATTCTTGTACTGGAGTACCGTCTACTTTGAGTGCCGGTGCAAAATCGTTGCCAGCCCAGAACAGCGTGTCCATCGTACTCACCGACAGACGCGCCGCCGTCGGCGGCCAATAGCCGGGGCCACGAGCCGGTTGCTTTTGCGGAGCCCCCGGTTCATTAGTGCGATCAGGAAGCAACCCTATCTTTGAGAGCGTCCAGTAAGGCGCACCGTCGCCTCCCGAAGCCCGTGAGTAGAAATCTTGATGGAAATCGATAATGACGCGGATTCCGTAGGAGTTCGCACGCTTCAGCAGTTCGTGAAGATAATCGAGATATGCCTCGTCATAAACACCGGGACCGGCGTGTTCGACAGCCTCCCATGGCACGACCAGGCGCTCGAAAGTTAGGCCCCAGCTTTGAAGTCGACGAAAATGTTGATCCGCTTGGTCAAGTGGAAATGGACGCCCCACGAAAGAGACTGCTGCCGAATCAGAAGAGGTTTTTGCCGGAATCTTGCTGGTGCCGCCCAGATTGACGCCGCGCAGGATGAGGGTACGGCCTTGACCATCCTTGAAGGCGGTGCCGTCGGTGTGAATGCCACCGGAAGACTGTGCCCGAACCGATGATCCGATCATCAGCATGAAGGCCGACACTGCTAACAGCATCACGGTCGGCCGTCGTCCACAGTCGGATTCTTTTTTCTCCCCCGTCTTACATGCACACCGTGCGTTCGTCGTGTCCACAAACCCTCCGTAAACCAGCCGATTCAACGTGCAACGATTAGTCCTGACCCGAATTTCCCTAACGGACCCTTTAGATCGCTCGAAGGTCCGAAGAGCTTCCTTCTTTAGTTGCCTGTGTAAAGTAAAAAGATACTGACCAGTCAGTTTTTTGTCAATCGGAAGCCGTGGATCATGCTTAAATAGGCAGGAAGCCCATGAGAACTCTAACCAGACAACAAGTACGAACTCAGGAAACGCAGGCTCGCCTCCTGCAAGCTGCGGAGGAACTCTTCGTACGAGACGGATTTGAAGGCGCGCAACTGGACGAGATCGCGGCCACTGCAGGTAGGAGTAAAGGCTCGGTTTACACATACTTCAAGAACAAAGAGGACCTCTTCCTGGCTATCTTCGAACATCGGACCAGAGCCAGTGTCGAGCAGCTTACCGATATCGTAAAAAAGTACACGGACCAAAAGCAGCGTTTGGCGGCGTTCCGAGACTTCTATGTCGGATTTGTGAACGACAAGGCATTCTCAATTCTCACCCTCGAATTTAAGCTGTATGCGCTCCGTCATCCTGAGTCGAAGGATCGATTTCGAACAGCATTTGAAATGTCCAAGGCCAGGTCGGGCAATGGACTCTACGTTCAGCTGTTCGGGGAGCTTACGCGGAGCACGAGGACGGAAAACGATCTGGCGCTGGCGGCGTTAGGGCCGATTCTCTCAGGTTTAATACTCGAAAGTAATTTCGAACCGGACGTTCTCTCGGACAAAGGCTTACGACGGATTCTAAAACGAACCTTCAACGCTCTGTTCCCACCTCCTTGCTAGCGGTTGTTTCCTCATCCGTGATTCACTGGCTCTCTCTTTCGAACGGCCCTGCATTTCATTCGAACAGTCCTACTCAGTTACCAATTTACATTCGATAATTTTCATGCTAGTAGTCGGTTGAACGATTCGGTTGCCAGCCCGAATCCACGCAAGGTCCCCGATGAACGCCTTCCTCGCCGCCCTTCCCCACCGTTGAACCTCTTTAAGATCACATCCTTGCAACGCCTCGTTGCGCCGCCACACACTCGCATTTCCGCCGCATTTCGCGTCCACCCATCAATTCAGCTTTCTGGATTTAAACCGTCTGGAATGAGCAGACCGAAAATGCCTGCACGTCGTAGGACGAGCAACATGTCAGTCGAGTTTATTGCCATGGAACGAAATATCGTCCTGGGTCTGCTAGAGCAAGGTACACTCCTCTGCATCGGCGGTAGTCTCTTGCCAGTGGAGGGACCAGATGGGGTTGCTTCTGCTGAATCTCCGTGATGGATTTCGGAGCTTGGTGAAGAGTCCCGGATTCACAGCCGTGGCAATCTTGACTCTCGCCCTTGGCATCGGCGCGAATACGGCAATCTTCTCTGTCGTGAACACCGTTCTCCTTCAACCGTTGTCTTATCCAAATCCTGATCGACTCGTTGAGCTTGTTTGGACCTCGGCGGATGGCATCGCCGACGTTGCCTCCATTCCAAAGTTCAATGTTTGGCGCGAGCAGAAACAGGTATTTGATTCCGCTGCGGCCTACGATTTCACCGGACCGGGGATTAACCTGACCGGAGGCGAGCGTCCCGAACAGATCAAAGGAATCCACGTTTCAGCAGACTATTTTCGGGTGTTCGGCGCGCCTATGGAGATGGGAAGAACCTTCACCGCAGAAGAAGACCGTCCTGGGGGCCCCGCAGTCGTCGTCATCAGCAATGCGTTATGGCGCAGTCGTTTTGGCAGGGATCCAGGAATCATCAACCGCACGGTCGATCTGGGAGGCGAACCATACGTTGTTATCGGGGTGCTGGGTCCAACATTTACCAGCGATCCAAAGAGTGATGTCTGGTTGCCGCTGAAGCCCGACCCCAACAGTATCGACCAAGGCCACTATCTTCGCGCGACCGCGCGCCTCAAACCCGGCGTCACCATTGAGCAGGCCAAAGTCGCGATGAAACTCGCCGCGGAACAATTCAAGCAAAAGTTCCCGAAAGAACTCAGCGGACCAAAGGATAGCTTTTCGGTTGTACGACTGAAAGATGGCGTTGTCGGCGATGTCCGCTCCGGTCTACTGCTTTTGTTCGGCGCCGTTTCCTTGGTCTTGTTGATCGCGTGCGTCAACGTGGCCAATCTACTCCTCGCGCGCGCAACTACCCGGCGACGTGAAATCGCGATTCGCTCGGCCATGGGCGCATCTAGATCGCGCCTTGCATGGCAATTGCTCACCGAAAGCCTTCTGCTTTCGCTGGCCGGAGCGACCTTGGGAATCGGAATTGGCTATCTGGGGGTTCGGGCATTGCTTGCCATGAATCCTGGCAACATCCCAAGGATTGGCGAAAACGGTGATGCGGTCTCTCTCGATTGGCGAGTACTTCTGTTTACCTTTGCAGTCGCTGTGCTCACAGGACTCTTGTTCGGGTTGGTCCCTTCCCTGACTGCTTCACGCTCGGACATCACTAGCACACTGCGCGAAAGCGGCGCGCGTGCTGGCGGCGGAATGCGCAACAACAAGACTCGATCGATCCTCGTCGTCACGGAAATGGCCCTTGCGCTCATTTTGCTCATCGGGGCTGTATTGCTGATACGCACGTTCGGCGCTCTCCGCGGCGTCAATCCAGGCTTCGATGCTCACAACATTCTCACTATGGACATGTCGCTCGCCGGCGCTCGCTTCGAGAAAGCGGCGGCCGTCGATCAACTGGCCCGAGACGGTCGCCAAAGACTCGAGAGCCTTCCGGGTGTGGTCTATGCATCAATGACCTGCTGCTTGCCCCTCGAAGGAGGGTATGGGCTTCCGTTTGCCATTGAGGGACAGCCTCCGAAGGATACGGAGGCAGGGTGGATCTCGGTTTCACCGCACTATTTCGAAGTTTTCCGCATCCCGGTCAGTGCGGGACGTACTTTCAACGAGCGTGACAACGGCGCGGGACCGCGTGTAGTCATTGTCAACGACGAATTCGCCAAGAAGTTTTTTGCCAAAGGTGACGGCTTGGGGTCGCGCATAACAATTGGTCACGGGGTTGGTCCTGAGTTTGACGAAGCTGCGCGCGAAATTGTCGGAATCGTCGGAGATGTTCGCCAAGGACTGGATCAACCTCCGAACCCGGTCATGTATGTGCCGATAGCGCAGGTGAATGATGGGGTTGTCGCGCTCAATAACCGAATCGGTGCGATTCAATGGGTAGTGAAAACAAAACTTCAGCCATTTTCCTTGAGTGGTGACATTCAGCGTGAATTACGCGAGGCCAGCGGAGGCCTACCTGTAGCTCATATTCGCAGCATGCAGCAGGTCGTGGGGGAGTCGACTGCGAGAAACGACTTTAATATGACTTTGCTCACAATTTTCGCGAGCGTCGCGTTGGTGCTCGCCGCGATCGGTATTTACGGACTGATGGCCTATTCGGTCCAGCAGCGCACACAAGAAATCGGTGTGCGCATGGCTCTAGGAGCCAATCCGCATCAGGTCCAGCGAATGGTTGTGCTTCAGGGAATGCAGCTCAACTTTATCGGAGTGATTTTAGGCATCGTCGCTTCGCTCGGACTCACCCGCCTGATGGAGGGTATGTTATTCGGCATCAAGCCTTGGGATCCCACGAGCATCGTTGTTGTGGTGCTCTTGCTGAGCCTGGTGACGCTTCTCGCCGCGTATCTTCCAGCAAGACGCGCCAGTCGAGTCGATCCTATCGTCGCATTGCGTTACGAATAACCGACGATGGAACGAAGTTCGCCAAGTTATGCCAATTCAAATGACTTTCGTTCGGCGAGTGTAGGGACGGACGGAACGTTTCTTCATCTTGGGGTGCCGGTTCTTCTTCAAACGACTCTTTCGAACAGTCCTATTCAGTTATCAGTTGACATTCGATAACTTTCATGCTATAGTGGGTTGGATAATTCGGGTGCCAGCCCGAATCCACGCAAGGTCCCCGATGAACGCCCTCCTCGCCGCCCTTCCCCACCGTCTAAACCATTTAGGATCACATCCTTGCAACACATCATCGCGCCAGCACACACCCGCATTTCCGCCGCATTTCGCGTCCACTCATCAATTCAGCTTTTCGGGCTTAAACCTCGTGGAATCAAAAACTAACAGCCCAACGGCGGCATTCAACCAACTTTCCCCACGAACCAAGCGAACCCGCGAAATGTCCGCGCCAGCGTGGAAAACCCCTTTAGAATCACATTCTTACACATTCGCGCCGCTCAAGCCCTTTAGAATCACATCCTTGCGCAAAAACGGGGGAGGGGTGGTCCCGAGTCCCAAAACGGGAACGTCCATACATCCCTTTCCACGCTGTCCGGCACGCTCGCACCAACCCAACGCATCAGCCTCACCACACACCTTCGTCCCGAACAAAGTAAGGTCCTCTGTGCGATCCCGCGCCTTTTGCGGGATGTACTCCGCGCCATCCCGCGCCCTTTGCGGGATGTACTCTGCGCCATCCCGCGCCCTTTGCGGGATGAACCTGCCTTCTTTAACTGCCCTGCCAGAACAACACTCGTACGCAACAACCCGACGCATAGCTCTTCAGTCTTCGCTCTTCTCGTTACTTCATTACCTCGTTGCTTCGTTACTTCGCCTCTCTCTTCTCCGCAATCCCATACATTCCTACATCCCTTCATAAAATCGCTCCATATCTCCATAACATCCGCCAAACCATATCCATTCATTCATATCGAAATCATCGCGCGAAAAAATATTCGCCAACGTTACACAATCTCAACAAAGTTGCGTACCCGCATTGCAATTTCGTTCGTCACTAATTTGTGTCGCTTCATCGGCCCCGGGCCCTGGTCCCTCTTGCTGCTTGCCTGCTCGCAGCAGCGTTCTTTTGCGCGCATCTCGCCGCCAATTCGCCCACTTCATCTACGTCGTCCACGCGTTCCAGAGTTTCGCTTTCCACCGACGACCGCGTCGTGTCTCCCGGATGGTGGCCGACCAAATCCGCCGCTTCCCTTTCCAAATTTGTCGGCAGCGCCGAATGCGCGAAATGCCACACGCAGATTGCGAGCACACAAGCCATGACGCCGATGGCGCAAGCCGCCGCGCCCGCGGCCAACTCCGACATTCTGAAAACGCACAGCGATCTGACCGAGCAGCGCGCCGCGTATCACTACGAACTTTCCACGACGCAACAGGCCGTCAATTTTTCCGTCACCGATGGCGCGCAATCTCTGTCCGCGCCGATCGCGTGGGCTTTCGGACTCGGCCACAAAGGCCAGACCTACATCTACGAACGCGACGGCGGCTTCTACGAAAGCCATCTCAGCTTCTACAAATCGCTGCAGGCGCTCGATCTCACCACCGGCCACGACGCCAGCAATCCCGACGATCTCAAATCCGCGATGGGCCGCTGGCTCGACGCCGACGAAGCCCGCCGCTGCTTCGGCTGCCACACCACCGCGTCCAATGTCGGCGGCCATTTCGACACGTCGCATCTCACGCCCGGCGTCCAGTGCGAATCCTGCCACGGCCCCGGAGCCAATCACGTCGCCGCGATGAAGTCGGGAAAAATCGAAGCGGGCCGCGCCGCGATTTTCAATCCAAAGAAACTCGATCCCGTCGCGTCCGTCGATTTCTGCGGCGCATGCCACCGCACCTGGACCGACGTCATCCTCGGCGACAAGAAGTTGCGCAGCGTGATGAACGTGCGCTTTCAGCCCTATCGATTGGAAGACAGCAAATGCTGGCGCAATTCCCAAGGCGATGCCCGCCTCGCGTGCGTCGCGTGCCACAACCCGCATGAACAGTTGAATCAGGACGCGTCGTCCTACGACGCGAAATGTCTTACATGCCACTCGAGCGCAGGAACTGCAGGAAAATCGGAACACGAAAAATTAGCGACGGGAAACCTAGCGACAGAAAACTTTGTATCGGAAACGTTAGTGAGCGGAAAATCAGCCGCAGAAAATTCTGCGCCGCAAAAATCGAACGTCGGAACAATCGGAGCACGCCAAATCGACAGAAGAACAAACAAGCAAAAATCTGCCCGCAGGCAAAGAGCAACTGCATCACCTGCCACATGCCGCAGGTTGAAGTCCCGAGCATCCACGCAAACTTTTTCGATCATCGCATTCGCGTCGTTCGCCCGAACGCGCCGTATCCGATGTGAGCCCTCAAGAAAGAGGAATGAAGAAAAGAAAATCGATCAGAAGTCTGAGCGACTACACATCATCGTCAGCAGTGATCGCTAACTTTGCCGGTTTTCTTGGCCATCAGGTAAGAGCGAATAAATGGATCGATGTCGCCATCCAGCACGCGATCCACATCGCCAACTTCAAACTTCGTTCGATGATCCTTGATGAGCCGATAAGGCTGCATCACGTACGATCGAATCTGGCTGCCGAACGAAATGTCGAGCTTCGTATCGTCGAGCTTGTCTGTATGCTCCTGCCGCTTTTGTAGCTCCAGATCGTAGAGCTTCGAGCGCAGCATCTTCATCGCAAGATCGCGGTTCTTGCCCTGACTTCGTTCCACCTGGCAAGCGACGACCGTATTCGTCGGCAAATGCGTGATGCGCACCGCGGTCTCGACCTTATTGACGTTCTGTCCGCCCTTGCCGCCCGCGCGATACGTATCGACGCGCAAGTCTTCCGGACGAATGTTGATCTCGATGCGATCGTCGATTTCCGGAATCACAAACACCGACGCGAACGAAGTATGCCGCCGCGCCGCCTGATCAAACGGCGAAATCCTGACGAGTCGATGAACGCCAGTTTCTCCCGCGAGCAATCCGTACGCATTTTCGCCAGACAATTGAATCGTCGCGTTCTTGATGCCTGCTTCGTCGCCCGCCGTTTCGTCGAGCACGACCGCGTTCATGCCTTTGCGCTCCGCCCAGCGCAGGTACATGCGCAGCAGGATTGAAGCCCAGTCCTGCGACTCGGTTCCGCCCGCGCCCGGCTTGATCGTCATGATCGCGTTGAGGTGATCGGTCTCGCCAGAGAGCAGACGTGCGCGTCTCCTGCTCCGATACAAACGTCTCCGCGTTCGTCAGTTCGCGATCGAGATCCTTCAGCAGATCGGCGCGCTGCGCAGCATTCGTCTCTTCCGTCGCGAGCGAAATGTACGTTTCGATGTCGCCCTCGATCGAAGTCAGCTTTGCGTCGGCGTTGATCTGATCTTCGGAGCGTTTACGTTCGCGCAGCACGGCCTGCGCGGCATCCTGATCACCCCAGAAGTTGGGATCGGAAACTTTGGCTTCCAGCGCGTTCAGCTTTTGTCGGTGCTGCGCAGCGTCAAAGAAAACTCCGAACGAGCGTGATGCGGGGCTTCAGTCCTTCGTAGCGATACTGGAGATCTTCGAGAATCATGTCGGCAGGCAGAGCGAAGGTTTCTTCGGCAGATTAAGCAGTTGCAGTGGGAGCAGCCAACGTAGGCTCAAGCCCCACTGGAATCGGAATCCCCTCGCCCGCAGTGTTTCCTTTCCAGAAAGTTGAGGCCACCAGAATAGCGGAAACGATGACGCACAGCCAAGCGAACCAGTCGCCGAACCGCGTGTAGATCGTCATATCGGTGCGGAAATCGTATGGCAGATCGACCGCCGCGCGCACCTGCGGCGGAACGGGAGCGAAGATCCGTCCATACGGATCGACCGACGCGGTGATGCCGCTGTTGGTGACACGCAGCATAAAGCGGCGATTTTCGACGGCGCGGACGCGCGCCATCCGCAGGTGCTGTTCCGCCGCAGCCGAGCGGCCGAACCAGCCGTCGTTGGAAATATTGATGAACAACTGGGCGCCTTCGGCGGCAAAGTGCCGAATCTCGCCTGGATAGATCGCCTCGTAGCAGATGAACGCGGAAAACGAATAGCCATCGGGCAGGTGCGCCACGCCGAACTTGGTTCCCTTCGCAAAGCCACCGATTTCGCTGGAGACGCTTTTCACCACGCGATGGATCAACGGAAACGGCTCGTACTCGCCAAACGGGACAAGGTGAATCTTGTCGTAGGTGAAAACGTTGTGGCCCTTCTGATCGACCAGGACGGCGCTGTTGTACGGCACGAGCACGTGGCTGATCATCTGGCCATGCGCCGCAAGCGGGCCGCCACTCGACCGATCCAACGAGAAACGGGTGGCCGAACTTTACGCCGAGCTGGCTCGCACGATTGAGAAAACGCGCGTCCTCAAATGAGAAAGGCGCGGGAGCCTCCGGCCAGATCAATAAATCAGGGCGCTTGTCGGATGGCTCGAGGCTGAGCTGTTCGATATCTTTCAAATCGTCTTCGTGCGTCTGATACCACGTCGCCGGATACTCGTTCACTTCCGGGAAGTTGAGTTGCACGGCGCGGGCGTAGTGATTTGCGTGGACACTCGGCACCAACCGCGGAGCGATCAGAACGATCGCGAGTAGAGCCACGAGCGTCGAGACAAGAACCGTTACGCGCGTGCGGACCGGCGTGTCCGTTGCCGCATCGCACCAGGCAAACACGGCATTGATCGAGGCGGCGAAAAAAGAGAGGCCGTAGATTCCTGTGAGCGTGGTGATTTGCAGCAGATCCAAGATTGGAAGATGCGGGGTAGCCGAGCAGGCCCCACGGAAAACTGATTTCAGGAAAATGCTCGCGGACAAATTCGAGAGTCACCCACAAAAACGGAGCGCCAACGCACGCGAGCAGGATGCTGCGCTGCGCGAGACGATTCACACACCACGCGAATCCTCCGCAAAGCAAACCGAGATAAAGACCGATCAGGACGACGAGTCCCCAGCCGGCAATTTTCGGAACGCCTCCATGTTCGGACAGTACATCCGCGATCCACGGCACCGACGTGATGATGAAAAACAGCATGTGCAAACCGCCGCAGAGAAACGCAACGCGCGGACGCGAGCCGAACAAAACGATCAGCAGGATGCCGATGCAAACGTAGGAATAGACGCTGAGGTACAGGCCGGTGAACGAAAACGAAAGCGCCGCACCGGAAAGCGCAGCGAAAACGTATCGGAAAGAATCAGGTGTAGGCGTCCCGGCAGAAGAACGAAAGAAACCCGCGAATGCTCGAGACATCAGTGCTTCACGATAGCCTTGAAACCGGCGTTCTCGAGACCCTTCTTCGCGGCGTCCGCCGATTTCACGTCATGGTATGGGCCAACGACGACGTGGTAATACTTGTCCGTCGTCGGATTGACGACGAGAGTCGGAAATTTCTTCGCGCGGAGGCTGTTCGCGACAGCGTTGGCGTCGGCGCTCTGACGCATCGCGGCAACCTGGAGCACGTAGCTCCCTGGTGGAACCGGCGAAACGGGTGAGGCAGTCGCGGCCTGCGTTTTATTCGGGACAGGAGTTGGCTTTGAAGTTTTGCCAGCCGCGCCGCTCGTCCCCGAAGCCTGAGACATTGTCGGATTTGAAGGATCGACGGACGCCGGCTTCAGCCGGTCGTCTGGCGGATTCTTGGATGCGTTAAAAAAGCTCCAATCGGAACTTGGCGCGGCGCTGTCATCGGGAGCGGCGCTCGGAGCGGAAACGGAATCTCGCGGACCGGAAGGAGCAGGAGAAGGTGAGGAGGGCGTTCCCCAGCCCGAACCAGTCGAGTTGGAGGAAGTCGCAGAATTCGAAGCGGACTGCGCGTTTTTCGAACGGCGCGCCGCAAGATCATTTCTCGCGGAGGCGACTGGATCGGGCGTCGCGCGCGGCGTGCTTTCTGCGCGAACCTGTCCGTCGTATTGATTGCGGCCCATCACGTAGCCGAGCGCGAAGAAAACGCCGCTAAATACGAGCATGAGCAGGAACAAGCCGATGACGTGCCGGCTCTCCAGCACGCGGTCTCCCCCACCGCCGCGATTTCCCCGCGAACCCATTCTTACTTTCGTGAACCTCCGAACGATTGCATCCAGTTGTTAATGATATCGATGGGGAGCGGAAACACAATCGTTGTGTTCTTCTCGACACCTATCTCGGTTAACGTCTGGAGATATCGGAGCTGGATTGCGGTGGGCTGCGTCTCCAGAACTTTGGCCGCGTCGGCAAGTTTTTGCGAGGCTTCGAACTCACCGTCGGCGTGAATAACCTTGGCGCGGCGTTCGCGTTCGGCTTCGGCCTGCTTGGCGATGGCGCGCTGCATCTGCTCGGGGATGTCGACCTGTTTCACTTCGACGTTGGTGACCTTGATGCCCCAAGGTTCCGTTTGTGTGTCGAAAATAATTTGCAGTTTGGCGTTGACCTTGTCGCGTTGCGACAGAATTTCATCGAGTTCGAACTGGCCGACGACACTGCGGATGGTGGTTTGCGCGAGTTGCGAGGTGGCGTAGGTGAAGTTCTGCACTTGCGACACGGCGAGATTGGCGTCGACAACGCGGAAATAGCAGACGGCGTTCACCTTCACGGAAACGTTGTCGCGCGTGATGATGTCTTGCGGCGGTACGTCGAGCGTTTCGATCCGCATGCTGATGCGCGTCAGGGTTTCAATCGGCCAGAAAACCAAGCGAACGCCTGCGCCTTTGGCTTCGGGAAGAAGACGGCCGAGGCGAAGGACTACGCCGCGCTCCCACTCTTTAATGATGTAAATCGAATTCCAGAACCAGATCAGGACGATGACGATGATGACCATCGTGCCGACGCTAAACTCGAACATAAATCCTCCTCAGAAAATCGTGCGGAAAACGATCCTGGTTGCCGACACCTTTGTTGCGATCGGAAACCCCGAACTGGGGCGAATCTAGCAATCTTGCCAAGCTGGGGCGCAGCAGTGCTGCGCCCCTACACTTGCCGTTACATTGCTGAAGCCGTTAACTCCGAAGGCTCCACGTAAAGCCTGAGGCCGTCGATTTTCAGGACGCGGACAGATTTGCCTTCGGCAACTGGTTGCGTCGAGGTGGCACGCCAGAGTTCGCCGTGGATGCGAATCATTCCATCATGGCCGTTGCTGACGGGCTGGATGACGACGCCTTCCGCGCCGATCATTTCCTCGCGGCCGGTTACCTGCTTCCACTTACGCGAACGAAGCACGAGTCGCATCAGCAGAATTGTGAGGGCAGCGAACGGCAGTGTGACGCCGATTGCGGCACCGAAGCTGACTCCGCCCGCGGTAAACGGCGAACGGATGAGGAAGAGAGCGCCGAGAAGCATCGCGACGATACCACCCGCCGCTAGAACACCGTGGCTCGTGAATTTTGCTTCGAGAATGAACAGAGCAAGCGCCAGCAGAATTAAAAATATCCCAGCGACATTCACCGGGAGAATTTGCATCGCGTAGAGCGCGAGCACGAGACAAATTCCGCCAACAACGCCCGGGGCGACCATACCGGGATGCGTGAACTCGGTGTAGAGGCCCAGCACGCCGACGATCAAGAGGAAGAAAAACATGTCGGGTGCGACGATGCGCGACAGAAATTTCTGACGCGGGGAGAGTTCGAAGTCGGAGCGCGATGGATTTCCAAGGGCGAGCGTGACCTTGGTGCCGTCGAAGCGCGTGATTTCGCGGCCGTTGAGCTGGCGCAACAGCTCGTCTTCGGAACTGGCGATGACATCGATCATTTTGCCGTCGAGCGCTTCCTTTTCGGTGAATGCTTTGGCGTCGGTGATGGCGGTGGCAGCGAGAACCGGGTTGCGATTGCGCTTGTCGGCGTAGCTGCGCAAGAAAGCAAGGGCGTCGTTGTTGATTTTCTTGCGCATCGTGTCGTCGATGGCCATCGCATAGCCACCTACGATCATCACGGGCGATGCTGCGCCGGTGTGCGTTCCGGGCGCCATGGCCGCGACGTCGGCCGAAAGCAGGATGTAAAAGCCGGCGCTCGCGGCGCGCGTGCCTGTGGGCGAGACGTAGACGGCCACGGGTACTTTTGAATTGAGAATGTGCTGGACGATGTTTTCCATCGACGAACTCAAGCCGCCGGGCGTGTCCATGGTGATGAGAATCAATGATGCGTTGCGGCGCGCGGCCTCGTCGATGCCTTCGTCGAGATAGGTCGCGAGAATCGGCTCGATCTCGGAGTCGATTTTCAGGTGGAGGACGGTTTGTTGGGCGGGCTGCGGTTTGTCGGCGTGTGTAGAGATGGGAACGAGAGACAGGGCTGCGATCAGAGCGCAGGCGAAAAGGATGATGGGACGTAGTCCGACCCAGTCGTGGGGGTGCGAAATAGTTCGAATGCGGGTGAATCGGCGCATGCGGTGAAAAGGGTGTACATGAATACATTACTACGAGTTGAGGGGATGTGGTGAGTCGGCGGAAGGATCGATGGTGGTGGGTGGTTGTTCGTTCGAGGCGGGAGATATTACGGAAGGACGGAGTGAACGCGGCGCAGACAAACTACGGATGGTATGCAAGACGCGGGGATTGTGCGGACCTGGGGCGCAGCGGTGCTGCGCCCGTACATGACCGTGCTCGTCGGTTTGGTGTGGGCGAGGTTGCGTGTAAACCCCGCGATCTGGGAAACGATCGCGGCTACAGGGTGGTTGGCGGATTGATGTGGGTGAGGCTGCATCTCAACCCGCACTCTTGAGTCGTTTGAGTTGTTGACGAAGTCCGTTGACGTGTTTGGCTACTGGGATTGGGGGGAGCCGGTGGCGGATTTTTGATTTTGCAGGTGGTCGAGGAGTTGTTTGGCTTCGGTGTAGTTGGGGGCGAGGGCGAGGGCTTTTTGGGCTTCGGCGCGGGCCAGGGCGAATTTGTTTTGCTCCATGTAGACGCGGGCGAGCGTGGTGCGAACGACGGCGGAATCGCGGCTCTTGAGAGACGCCTGAAGCTCGGTGATGGCGTCATCGAATTTGTAGCGACGGCGATCGACTTCGGCGAGGCCAAGGTGAGCGGAGGCGTTGGTCGGATCGGTCGCAAGCGCGGCGCGGAACTGAGCTTCGGCCAACTCGAGGCGGCTGCCCGCCAATTCCTGACGCCCCTGGCGAATGTGCGATGTTGCGGATGTGTTTTCGCCGTTGGTCGAAACCGGAGCTGGAGTGCCGGAGGACAAGACTTCGAGACGCAGAGCGGTGACATCCAGATCGGTCTTGACGCGATCGAGATGCGATTGAGCGTCACTTTTGGGATCGACGTGGATCGCCGGCAGCGCGTTGGGGCCAAGCGCTTCGGCGACGGTGTTGCGCTCTTCGTCGGCTTCGGCTTTTTTCCCGGCGCGATCAAGCGATTGAATCAGCAGGGCGCGATCTTCGGCGTTGTCGGGCTCGCGTTGGACGGCCTCGCGGAATGAAGCGGCCGCAGCGCTAAAATCGTTGGCGCGAAACTCAAGCAGCCCGAGATTGAACGGGTAGTCGTCTTCGTCGGGGTCGAGTTCGACGGCGCGTTTGAAGTCGCCTTGAGCGTCGGACGTCTTGCCTTCACGCGCGAGAGCGAGGCCGAGGTTGTTGAGAATCTCAGGAAGGTCGGCGCCAGAAACGGATCGGGTGGCGCCAGGCGCCTCGTTGCCATGAATCGAGTCCTGCAAGCGCGACGAAGACCTGCTCCGCTTTGTCGGGCTGATTGAGCCGCAAGCGGCAAACACCGATCGCGAAATTGGCCTCCACGTAGTGAGGGTTCGTCTTGGGAACGCGACCAAACCAGGGCAAAGCGGAATCGCAATCTCCCTTGCCAGCGTAGGTTTCGCCGAGTGCGTAGGCCGGGTCGGGCCAGTTCGGGTCGAGGCGCGCGGCCTCGCGGAGTTCGCGGAGGCGAGGCTCGTCGTCGTTGGCGAGGAGGCCGCGGACGAAATGCTCAAAGGCGTCGAGGCGCAAAGGGCGGAGAGACTTCGTAAAATCGGCGAGAGCGAGCGGGTAGGATTTGTCGTTGGCGACCAGCGTGTGCCAGACGAGTTTTGCCTGCATATCCATGAGCGAGGCGAGCGGCCCGGTTTCGCTGACTGGCGCGGTCAGCGACGGAGGATCGACGCGAAGGAGATGGGATTCAACGGTCAGAGATGTGCCGTCGGAATTGAAGGAGCCGAAGATGACAAAGTCGGCGTCGAGATCCTGGGCGATGCGCAGCATGGTGGCGCGGGAAAGTTTGGCGTTGGACGGCAGGCCGTAGCGCTCGAGTTCGCCAGCGCGACCGGTATGGGAGTAGACCTGTTCGCCGGCGTCGGAAAGGTATTGGATGGTGAGTTCTTCGAGTCCTTCGCCCAGCCAATCGAGGCGCGGCGAGGAGCCGTTGTTTTCAAAGGGGAAAACGAGGTAAAGGCCTTGTTGGGAGCTCGCTGAACGCGATGCGTTCTGCGCCCACACGCTCGAGGGTATGAGCACGGCGGCACAAGCGAAGGCGATGCACAGAGCGCGGGGGACGCGGTGGCTCATTTGATGAATTTTATCAGACGCGGAGCGCGTGTCGTGGGAAGCCTCGAAGGGAGCGGCGAATGTAGAAACAGGGGCTTGAGGCGGTCCGGCGGGTAGACGGCTCCGTGACCTCTGGGTTACGAAAAATTCAATTCCCTGCCGGATAGCTGGAATCTATAATCGGCGGCGGGTGATGTTCCTCTCTCCTTGTTGGGTAGGTAGGCCTCTCTAGAAAGGCGGCTTCATGCTGCGCTGGCGACTCAGTGCGATTTGCGTCGCTTCTGTTTGTCTGACGGCTGTCGGCGCGCGCCCTGCGGCTGCCCAGGTGTTTTCCACTCCTGCCGCGAACGGAAATCGATTTGGCACGGCGACCGCCATGGACGGGATTGGGTCGGCGCGCATGGACGGGAATCTCTTCCTGATCAACAGTCAGGGACCGGGCGCGACCTCGCAACTGCAGGCGCCGAGCGGCTCCGTCTCGAAGCTGGACCTGAAAGCTCCCGCGAAGGCACAGCATGAATACGCAAAGGGCTATCAGCTATTGATGAAGAGGGACGCGACCGGCGCCATCCCGCATCTGGCGAAATCGATCGAGATCTATCCGAGCTACGTGGCGGCGCACAACGCGCTGGGGACGGCGTATCTGAATCAGGGTAATACGGAGCAGGCTGTCGAGCAGTTTAGCCGCGCGATCGTTTTGGACGATCATTTGCCGAATTCGTATTTGAATCTGGGATGCGCGCAGATTGCGATGCAGCACTTTGGCGATGCGGAAGGCTCGCTGAAGAAGGCTGCGTCGATCGCGCCGATGGATTTGCCGCTGCAAACGGCGCTGACGTATGCGGAGTTTGCGAACCACGACTATCCGGCGGTGGTGGATGGTGTGAAGCAGATTCATCGACGGAGCCATGCCGGCGCGGCGGTGGTGCACTACTTTGCGGCAGGGGCGATGGAGGCGCAGGGGAATCTTGCGGGGGCGCAGAGCGAGATGGAGACGCTGCTGGCGGAATCTCCGAAGTCGGATTCGCTAGGCGAGTATCGGCAGATGCTGCAGCAGATCAAGGATGAAGAGGCGGGGAGGGTTGCGACGTCGTCATCGCCGGATGCGAACAAGGAGATGAAGTTGACGGAGCCTGCGCCGGTGGCGGTCGATGTTTCGTTTCACGGGCCAACAGCGGAGGAGACGTTTCAGCGCGTACAGCGGGCGATGCAGGATAAGAAGGAAGAGAATGAGATCGCTGAGGCGGAGGCGGAGCCTGTGTCTGTGGGACCGGCGCCGGTTACTGCCGCGTCGGCGGCGGTGAATCGCTTGCACGATGCGCCGGCGGCTTCGGCAACGCTGAAGGTTGCGGTCGATGAAGTTGCGATATTTTTTGCGGCGACCGATCACGGCCGGGCCGTGACGGATCTCGCGGCGTCGGACGTCGAGATTCGTGATAACAATCGAGCGCCGAGCGGCATCGTGGCGTTTCGCAACGAGTCGCAGCTGCCTTTGCGGCTGGGATTGGTGATCGACAGCAGCAATTCGATTACGGATCGATTTCGCTTTGAACAGGCGGCCGCGGCGAAATTTCTGAAGACGGTGCTGACCGACAAAGACGACGAGGCGTTTGTCGTTGGCGTGAACAATTCGGTGCTGATGGTGCAGGATTTCACGGCGGATCAGTCGCAGACCGCGCACGCGATCGATCAGCTCGCGCCGGGCGGGGGCACGGCGCTGTGGGACGCGGTGGGATTCGCGGCGAACAAATTAGCTGAGCATCCTGAAACGGGCGCGGTGGCGCGGATGCTCGTGGTGATCAGCGACGGCGAAGACAATTCGAGCTCAAGCACGCTGAAGGAAGCGATCGCGAAAGCGCAGCAAGGCGAAGTGGCGGTGTATACGATTACCACACGCGAAGCGTTGGACAAGAATGCCAGCGGCGCTGTCGGCGATCACGCGCTGAAAACGCTTTCGGCGCTGACCGGAGGGACTGCGCTCGCGCCGGGATCGGTTCATGGGCTCAGCAACAGCTTCAACGAATTGCAGCAGGTGATTCGAGCGCGGTATCTGGTGTCGTACCGGCCGTCGGCGTTTGAGTTGAACGGCGCGTATCGCGCGATCGATATCAAGGCGGAGAAAGACGGGCGCAGGCTGACGGTTTATGCGCGGAAGGGTTATTACGCTTCGCCGGCGCAATCGGAATCGACCGAAACCCAACAATAAAAAAAGAGGCCGCCGATTTTAGGGCGGCGGCCTCGGTTTGCACGAAGATTGGCTCGCGCTGTGGCGCGAAGCTCAGCTTAGTTCTGTTCGGTCTCGACTTCGACGACCGGCTTGGGGTTCAGCATGTTTTGAACTTCGGGGATCTGGAGTTCGGCGGCGAACGCAGCCTTATCCTTCTTTAGATCGGCGATGAGCGTCGCGTAGCCTTCGTCCTTCGCTTTACGAAGATAGAGGACGGCGCGCTCGATGTTGCCCGACTCCGCGAAAGACTTCGCCAACAGGTAATAGAAGCGGCCGCGATCGGTCACAGACCGATCCTGGAGCAACGATCCTGTTTTTGCGCTGTTGTGCTCGAAGAATTGAGGATCCTTCGTCAGCGCGATCCGGAACGCGGCGATCGACTCTTCATACTTCTTGTCGCCGAAATAGGCGTATCCAAGATTGCTGTAGAGCACGGCCATGTCGTCGTTGATCTTGATGGCCTTCTCGTAAGCACGGATGGCCTTGCCGTATTTCTTGCGCTGATACCAGATCGTGCCGATGTTGTTTTCCGCGTCGGCGTACTTCGGATTGGCCTTCAGCGCCCGTTCGTAATATCGCATCGCGAGGGTCAGCGCTTCCTGTTGATGGAGCGCGATGCCGAGCTTGTTGAGATAGACAGCGTTGGTGGGATTCAGGTCGCTGAGATGTTTGAACGTTTGCGCGGCTTCGACGTACTGCTTGCGCGCCATGTAGAGGTCGCCCATCTGCTCAGGCGTCAACTCGTTGACGATCTCCGGCGACGCGGTGGCCGTCGAGACCTGTTGCGGGGTCTGCATGGACATGGAAGCGCTCGGCATCGAGCGGTCCTTGGCCATCAGCCAGGCGGTACTACCGGTCAACGATGAATTATCGGGAGCGACTTGCGCGTGGGAAGGAACTGCGAACAGCATTACGAGGAAAGAACCCGAAACCGCCAAAGAAACCAGCTTCATGGCGAGTCTCCTTTGTCATCCGGCTTTGGAGAGCCCGGATCTTGCTTCTTCTTGCCTCCAAAGATACCAAAAATCTTCTTCAAAGGGTTCTTTTTATTTTCAGTGGTCTTGCCGTTTTGGTCCCCGGGGGGCAAGGCGCCCTGACCAGTTGCACCGGGAGGCCGGTTGGGGTCGTAGGGGACCGGCTGGCCGTTTACGTCGACGACGGTCTGCGGCACCTTTTGCTGGCCCCCGCCAAAGACGTGAGATAGCCACGAGCCCGTCGATGAAACGACGCCGTGGCCGCCGCCGTGGATTTCGCAGATCTGAGTCGGCGCCGAACCCTGGACGTAAACCTCTTCCCTCGTGCTTGGGCAATTTGGAGTCGCGAGTTCGAGCGATTCGGGATCGATCATGACCGACTGCACGCCGTCGGGCGCGTCGAAGTCCTTCACGTCTTTGTAAGCCGGCAATTGCGTGGCATGAATCATGAAGTCGGCCCAGATTGGCGCGTCGGCGACGCCGCCGGTAAGGCCAAGGTCGCGGTTATCGTCGAACCCGATCCAGATGACGCAGACGAGATTGTTGGTGAAGCCGGCGAACCAGCCGTCGCGTGACGTGCCGGTCTTTCCCGCGGCGGGTAACGTGAAGCCGCGTGCGCGCACTCCTGCGGCGGTGCCGTGGTTCATCACGTCTTTCATCAGGCTGGTGACGAGATAGGTGACGCGCGGGTCGAGAACGTTTTTCGTTTGCGGCGTGGCTTTTTCGAGGGCTTCGCCATTGGCGCTGATGACGCCTTTAATGAACTCAGGCTCGGCGCGTGTACCGCCGTTGGCGAACGCGGTGTAGGCCGCGGCGACATCGACGGGTGTCATTTCGTAGGCGCCGAGGGCTACCGCGGGCGTCGCCTGAATATTTTGACCGAGGCCCATCTGGCGCGCGATTTGTACGACGCGACCATAGCCGATCAGCTCGGCAACTTTCACCGTCGCGACGTTGAGCGAATTCGTCAGCGCTTCGCGGGTGGTGACGCGCCCCATGAACTTTGCGCCGTAGTTGTTCGGCGTGTATTCCTTGCCGTCAAACTCGAAGGTCGTTGGCTCGTCGTCGATCGTGGTGGCGGGAGTTACGATCGGCTGCACATTGTCGATCGCGTTGTCGAACGCCGCGGCGTATACGAATGGCTTGAAGACGGATCCTGGCTGGCGATGCGAGAGCGCGTGATTGAGCTGGCTCTGGCCGTAGTCGCGTCCACCCACAACGGCTTTGATTTCGCCGGTGCGCGGGTCGAGGGCAACCAACGCGGCCTGAACCTGCGGAATCGGCTCGGTGCTTCCCTTTTTCTCGGCTTCCTTTTTCCACTTGTCGTATTTTTTGGCGAGGAGCTTGTCTACGTTCTTTGCGCCTTCTTCGATTGCATTTTGAGCAATGCGTTGCAGCGCCGGATCAAGAGTGGTGTAAACGCGAAAATTTTCGGTGGTGAGCTGTTGCTCTGAATATTTATCCAGCAAGTGATCCTTCACCATGTCGATGAAGTACGGCGCTTCACCGCCAGTGATGGCAGTACGCACGATTTTCAGCGGAGCGCGCTTTGCGTCTTGCACGTCGGCTTCGGTGACGTATTTATTTTCGAGCATCTGCGTCAGGACGCGGTCGCGTGCCTGATTGCCGCGTTCGGGATGGCGGTCGGCAGCCGAATAATAGTTAGGCGCGCGAATGATGCCCGGCCAGGTAGGCGTCTTCGGCAAGCGAAAGCTGGCGGAGATCTTTGCCGAAATAAGCGACGCTCGCTTCGGAGAAGCCACGGATGCCGAAGCTGCCGCGATTGCCGAGGTAGACCTCATTGGCGTACAGCTCGAAAATTTGCTGCTTATTGAAGCGCTGCTCGAGCTCCATGGCGACCATCAGTTCGGCGAGCTTGCGGCGCCAGGTGCGTTCGTTGGTAAAGAAGAATGTGCGAGCGACCTGCATCGTAATGGTGCTCGCACCCTGATAGTTGTGGCTGGTGTGGCGAAGATCGGCCCAGGCGGCGCCGACGATGCGCACGAAATCGAAGCCGCCGTGTTCGAGGTAGCGCTTATCCTCGGCGGAGATGATGGCGTGGACGAGCGTGGGCGGAATGTCGTCGTAGCGGATCGGGCGGCGTTTCTCGCGAAGTGAATCGAAAAGGTTGGTGATGAGTTCAGGCTCGATATCGGCAGTGAGCAGGTCGTTGCCGCCACCGATCGGGCGAATCGAGGCGATCTTTTTGCCGCTGAAATTCACGGTGATCGCGTTGGACGCGTCGAAGTACGACAGCCGCGACGGCACGATATCAACGCTACTGCCCCGCACTGTGAATTGGCCGAGGGCGTTATCGTCTTTTTCAGGCCGATAGCCGACCTTCGTCAGGTAGGTCGCCAGCTCTTCCGCGGACCAGGTTTCGCCTTCCGCTATTCTTTGTGGCGCGGAGAAAATCTGTGTGGTGTTTTGTAGCAGGTGGCCCGACAAGCGCGCATCGATCATCCGCGAATACTTCACGTAAAAGAACGTGATGACGCTGACCCACGTCAGAAAAATGGCGAAGGTAACGCCAAGCGCGGTCAGGCCGATCCACGAAGTCCAGAAGCCCTTTTCAATGCGGATGCGCAAACGAATCCCTCAAAATTGGCTGGACTTCCATTGTCTCTTAACCCCGGACAGGAGTAAAAGACGCGGTTCCAGGTCAGAAAGGTAGTGTGCGCAATGAGTTCGGAGTGGCACAGGCGCTCCTACCTGTGCATGGACAGAGTTGAATGACTTGCACCGCGTGATGGACTCGCCCTAGAGGTTCTTGTTCTCGCTTGTGGGCGTGAAGTGAAGATTCATTTGATAGACGAGGAGATCGACCGGCACCGTGTAATCGCATCCGATTCGAACCACGTCCTGGGTCGCCGTGATCTTGATGTCCTCGCGCTTCACGGGGATTTCCAGGTCTTTGATTACCTTGAAGATGCTGTCGCGGATCTGCTCTTCCGGATAGCGGTTCACCACCGCAAATTTCGCTTGTTCCTGCATTTTGTCTTGCAGCTGATATTCGGCGACGTACGCCGGCAGGATCTTGTAGGCCACGAAAGCCCCATAAATCAGGATGGCCGTCCAGAGAATCGCCTTGATCGTCCCGCCGCCACGCTGCAGGCGCAGTTTGGACAAGCTGTGCTGCGAAGGCTTCATTCCGAATTGGGTACGACGAGACAAGTCTGCTCCAGCTCTTTCTGACCCTGTTTAGATCTTCCGTCTTTCCGACGAACTACCCACCAAATCAGGCGAAACTCGGCAAAATCGACGCCGATTTCGGTTGATTCACCGTAACACCGGGGAGATGGCGTGTCGAGAATTTGGCGGAAAGGATGTTCCCGGAAAGCAAATGACGAGGCGGGCAGGCGAACATATGGCGAATTGCATCGCCCAACGGGCTGGGCGCGCAAAGTGATGAAAGAAAATGAGTTGGAGCGACCCTTGCGGCGCAGGAGCACACTCTTGCGCTCTGCGTTCGGGCGTTACTGTGCGGAAACTCAGTACGCGCGGGCGAAAATTGCGCTTTCGGGAGCAGCCTTCCCGCAGTAGATGCAGTTGCCCGAGGTCGCAGGCTGATCCAGCGGGATGCACCGCATCGTGGCGCGCGTTTCTTCTTTGATCTTGGCTTCGCAATCGCCGCTGCCGCACCATGGCGCAAACGCAAACCCGGTCTCGACAGCTTTCTTCAGGTCGTCGTAGGTCTTTGCATCGTGCGTATTCGCTTTGCGGAAAGCCAGCGCCTTATCGAACATCGATTGTTGGACTTCGACAAGCAGCTTTTCGATCGTCTGCGGAATGTCGGCAAGAGGCGCGCTGATTTTGCCTTCGCGGCCGGGACGATCGCGCCGCGCCAGCACTGCGGCTTGTTTCGCGACATCCTTTGGACCGAGTTCGACGCGCACCGGCACACCGCGCATCTCCCAGTCGTTGAACTTCCAGCCGGGGCTGTTGCCTTCGCGCTCGTCGAGCGTGACGCGGATGTTGGCCTTCGCGAGTTCGCCCTTCAGCTTTCGCGCCGCGTCGATCACTGCGGTCTTTTCTTCGTCGGTCTTGAAAATGGGGACGATCACGACCTGATACGGAGCGAGTTTCGGCGGTAATGCGAGCCCTTGATCGTCGCCGTGCACCATGATGATGGCGCCGATCACGCGGGTCGAAAGCCCCCACGAAGTCGTCCAGCAATGCTGCAACTGGCCGTTCTGATCGAGGTATTTCACTTCGAACGCTTCCGCGAAATTCTGTCCAAGGAAGTGCGACGTGCCGGACTGCAACGCTTTGCCGTCGCCCATCATCGCTTCGATCGAGAAGGTGGTATCGGCGCCGGCAAATTTCTCCGCTTCTGATTTTTTGCCGGGAATCACGGGAATCGCCGCGTCGTTCATCGCGAAGTCGGTATAGATGTCGAGCATCTGCCGCGTCTCGGCTTCGGCTTCTTCGCGGGTGGCGTGCGCGGTGTGGCCTTCCTGCCAATAAAACTCCAGCGTTCGCAAAAACAGTTTGGTGCGCAATTCCCAGCGTACGACGCTATTCCACTGATTCATCAGTACCGGCAAATCGCGATACGACTGAATCCACTTCGACCACATATGGCCGATGATCGTCTCCGAAGTCGGGCGCAGCACGAGCGGCTCCGCCAATTCTTCGCCGCCGCCGATCGTGACGACCGCCAACTCTGGCGAAAACCCTTCGACGTGATGTTTTTCTTTATCGATAAAGCTGCGAGGAATCAGCAGCGGAAACGCTACGTTCTGGTGCCCCGTCGCTTTGAAGCGGCGGTCGAGCGCTTGCTGCATGTTCTCCCATAGCGCCCAGCCGTACGGACGCACAACCATGCAGCCGCGCACCGGCGCGTAATCGGCTAGCTGCGCCCTCAATACGAGCTGGTTGTACCATTCCGAAAAATCCTGTGCGCGAGTTGGGAGCTTTTCTTCAGCCATGCCGAGGTTTGTCCGTTTCTCTCAGGAGACGAAATTCAATGCGAGTAAACACGAAAGCGTAATGGACACATTGCGAGGTGTCAACGAAACGCCGTCCGTGCGCATAACGATTCGTAACGAAGGCTAAGCGTCCCTGGTTCAGCCTATTGCTTCTGCGCCGGTGGTGGAGTCGCCGGTGGCGGCGTTGCCGTCGCGGCCTTGGGCTGAATCGAAACCAACTCGATCTCAAAGATCAAGGTTTGGTTCGGACCGATCGGCCCGCGTCCAGCTCCCTGCGGCCCATACGCGAGGTCCGATGGAATGTAGACTTCCCACTTCGATCCCACCGGCATGAGTTGCAGAACTTCCGTCCAACCCTTGATTACTTGCCCAACCGGGAACGTCACGGGTTGCCCGCGCTTGTACGAGCTGTCGAATTCCGTGCCATTGATCAGCGTGCCTTTGTAGTTCGCGACGACGGTGTCGGTCGGGGTCGGCTTCGGGCCGTTGCCCGGAGTCAGAATCTTGTATTGCAGTCCGTCCGGCAGCGCGACGACGCCTTGCTTCGACTTGTTCGCCGCCAAGAATGTTTCGCCTTCCTTCTTGTTCGCTTCGCCCTCGGCGGCAACTTCCGCCTCCTGCTTCTTCTTCAAATCCGTAGTG
Source organism: uncultured Acidobacteriota bacterium (assembly GCA_963766985.1). GTDB lineage: Bacteria > Acidobacteriota > Terriglobia > Acidiferrales > UBA7541 > Acidiferrum. The sequence goes on along the minus strand of CAVYCJ010000012.1, from coordinate 554,849 downwards.
AGCGTGGCCAATACCGTCTTCATCTCTTCGTCGGTGAGTTGCAGCTTGCCATTGGCGATCGCATCCCGGATGCCGCGGCCGACCAACGCCGCGTCGACATCGACGCCATCACGATGCAAGCCTCTCCCGATGTTCACGCCGATCGCGTAGCTGGCTTTCTGTTTCTGAGTCGTCAGCGCGAGCGGCGCTCCGGCTGTGCCCGGCTTCTTCGCCGCCGTGGTCCCTTGCCCGGTCTTGGCGCCGGTGGTCTGGCCCGGCGTCGATGCGGTTGAAGAGGAACTCTGACTCGACGCCTTCGGCGCGGGAGTCGCTGGCGTGCTTTGCGCGTTCACTTGGCTCGCCGCAATTAGACCGACAGAAGCGCTCAGAACTACACTCAATACGATTCGATTTTTCATACACCTATCTTCACATTGATTTATTACAACAAGCAAACAAGCCTGGATAATTTTTGAATCGGTGGGGAACGCTACATTCGCGCGGCCTTGATCGTTTCGCCGTCCTGATAAATGACGGCGCGCACCCTTCCGGCAGGATCCTTGGTGAACTCCACTTCCACGTCGGCAGTCCGAAAGAAAAATTTGGTCCGCGACTCGGCAAACAACTGCGCGCTCGCCTGGCCCGGCGCCTGGGCCATCAGGTGATCGCCGTCCAGCATGACCGTCAGCCCGCGATCACGCGCGGTGTACGTGCCCACATAATTTTGCAGCACATCGACGGGCACGTCGACCGCCACGCGTTCCTGCCGGTCCACGAAGTTTGTCAGCTTGTCCATCACAATGTCGGGTTGCTCAAGTTGCACAAGGTCGCCGGCATTGATCACCACGTCGCGCTGCGCCCCGACGATTCCCTCTTCGATCGCTCCCGCTTCGGCGTGAACGTCCGCGATGTCGGCCTCGCCGACCAAAATCTCCGTCGGCACGTGAATCTCTTTCAATCTCGTCGCTGTCGATGGCGAACCGTGCGTGACGAATTCGTTTCCGTTTTTGAGATCCTGCAAACTCGCATCCAGCGTCGCCAGGAACTTCGCGCGCTCCGCGTCGTGCCCTTCGCCAAAAATGTAGTGGTCCTTCGACCAATTCTCCGCCGCGGCTTTCGCGTCTCCATCTTTCAACGGCGCCGAGTTCCTCGCTGCTCGTACTTCGAATTCCGTGCTCGTCGGCAATCCATCGACGATCGGCCCGATCAAAAACAATCCCTGCACCAACTCCGGATGCGCCACGGCAAAATCGAGCGACACGCCGGCGCCGGTCGAACTTCCGACCAGCACCGCGCGCTGAATCTTTCGATCGTTAATGATCGCCAGTAAATCTTCGGCTGGCGAATACGCCGCCTTCGCCGCTTCCGACCGCCCATATCCACGCCGGTCATACCGCACTGCGTGATACTTCGCACAAAGCGGCCGCCACTCCTCGTCCCAGGTCACCGAGTGCAGCCACTGGTCGTGCAGCAAAATCACCGCCACCGGACCGGCGCCGCACTCCTCGTAATAAATCTTCGAACCGGCGACCTCGACGTGCCCGCTGACCGTCTTCTGCACGCCCTCTAATTTCTGCGGCGCCTTCTCCACCGCAATCCCGTCCACCTTCATTGCTCTTTTGGCCGGCGGAGCGGGGGTCGCGTTCTGTGCGTGGCCAGCGCAAACACACATCGCAGCGATCGCCGACGCATATCGAAACGCGCGCAACGCTGACCACCCGATCACCCAATCTCTTGTCGTGGAAACTCATCGTCCTAAAACCAATCGCTCCGATACGCCACCCACCAGCTCAGCACTCCAATCGGAATCTGAGCAGCAAGCGCCCACCACAAAGGAAGCGCCAGGTCGGTGATCAATCCGAGCGCGAAAAACAAAGCCCAGAAAATCTTCCTTTGCATGACGCCATCTTAGCGCGCCGAGCCAGTGTGAGGGAATCTATGCAGAGTCAATCGAGGACAGAGAGCAGAACGCAACGAAGCGGCGCGGCGTTTCTCAATCGCGCGGCTTGTTCTTCGAAATCATCGCTTCCAGCAACCACTTGCGGAGCACATCCGCAAAATACGGCTTCATTTCGCGAAACGACACGCCCATCCCCAGATTCGGCTGCGAGTACGCCACGCTCGCCTTCGTCTCGAAAAATTTCGCCTCGGCAAAAAACTTCACAAAAATCGCGTTCCCCGGATCGAGCGGCTTCCCCATCTGCAGATAACATCCCTGAGGACCGATCTCCGTCACACGCGCCGGCATCTTCTGATCCGATCCCTCCAGCCTAACTTCGGCCTCGGCCGTAAACGGAAACCGCAGCGCCCTCCGGCGCTCGGGTTGAACAGGGGCCTTTGGTGGAGTCGTGTCAGACATTTCGTTCACCTGCGCGCAAATATTCCCGCGCCAGTTCCACATTGGCTGAGCCCATGCGAATCCCCTCGCGATTCCGCGCATGCCCGCGAATGCGCCGAGACTACCTAGGTTGTCTTGAGCAGCCGACCTTGATTGGACCGAACCTACAGAAAAAGCGTTGCCGCCATACTACAACGCCGCGTGCGCCGCGACCATCACCAACCTGCAATCCGTCGCCCCAGACGAAATAAACACGAATTCCACACGCTGGTACAAAGGTACCGTTGCCCGACGTCCGCGCCCGAGTAGAATCGCGGGCCGTTACTTGCCCCGTCCCCTATGTGTGAAGAGTTAAAGGCCCTCAAGTGCGAAGCGGGCGCTGTCCTCCGCCGCCTGCGCCAAATCCGGCGCTCTCGCGACATTTCCTTTTACGAGGACGCCGAACTCACCCGCCTCAAACACGCTAGCGTCAACGCCGTCGTCAAACATCTTCTCGTCGGCCACAACGGCCAGCCATGCCCGTCGGGCGACCGCCCCATCGTCAGCGCCGTGCAAAAAGCCAAATCCGCCACCGCCGGCCGCTAGCCACACCACAAATTTATGTTCGAGCGTTGGAGGGAGAATTGTCATCCTGAGCACGGCCGAGGGCCGCCGAAGGGTCTCAACCGTAGCCTTACCACAGCATCATCCAGGCACCGCCACGACGAGCGCCGAGAGTCACGCGGAACAGCCCCCTACTTCGCCTGAGCCTCTAGTGCCTCCGGCAGCACCACCGTCCTACTCATCCACTCCCCAATCGTCAATTCCTGGCCGTGCGCCAAATACTTCTCCAGCACGCCCTCTTTCATCCAGGCAAATCCCCAACCGTCTTCGACCGCGATCAACGTATATTTCCCCGGCAAAATTCCACCCACCATAAACGACCCATCCAGATTGCTCTGATCCCGCCGAAATCTTTCAATGTGTGTCCGCGGATCCTTCGGCACCAGCGCCACCATCACGCCCGACACCGGCTTGCCATCCTTCTTCACGACGCCTTCCACCGAGACGACCGCCGCCATCAGCGTCGCATTGACCTCGACGATCGATCCCTCGCCAACCGTGATGTCGTGCCCTTCCGCTTCCGCGCCACCCTGCTGCGAAATCCGCCCCACCGTGTACTGCGGCGCTCTCGACACATTCACCAATAGCGCGAATTTTCCCGACGGCACGTTCTCAAACACAGCTCCGCCGCCCGTCACGGGCGCGAACGCGATCGACTTATTGCGCTCGTCCCGCAGCGACAAATTCAACCCATCCGGCACATCTTCTCCGTGCGCGGTCTTTACTTTCACGTTCACTGTGCCGCTCGCCGCCGAACCTTTCGCCTCGATCACTTGCCCATCTTTCGTCAGTTCGATTTCGCCCGCAGCGCGAATTCGTCCGCTCTGGTTCGCGTCTCCCAAAAAGTAGCTCCCGGGCGCCAAGCCGCTGATCTCCATTTCGTTCGATTCCGTTGTAGAGATCACTTCTCCGCCGGCCGGCTCGTCGATATCGAACTCAATCTTCGTGAGGGTCGGCCAAGATATCGTGCCGTTGGCCGGATTTCTCATCCCCTTTACAGTCACGTGCAGCGCGGGCACTGCATTCAAGTGAATATCCGCGGAAACACGCGCTCCCTTCTCAACCTTGATCGGCGAAGCGGCGTCCGCCTCGGTGGCGCCGTTGTAAAAAGTCGTCGCGTACGCAACGTCTAGTTCCGGCGCTACCGTGTCCACTCGCGTCTTCACTCCGTCTTCGGTCACCCAAGCGGGATAGACCGCGTACCACGGTTTCGCCGCTGCCGACACAAAGTACTCCGCCGGAATCAAATCCATGAATTCGTATTTTCCTTCGTCGTCGCTTTGCGCGTACCCATAGGTCACCACCCGGTCTCTTCCAAATTGCCGGTTCCGCATGTAGAGCTTCACGCGCGCATTCCGCACCGGCTCGCCTGCTTCATCGATAATCTTCCCCGCGATCGATCCGAACGGAATCATCCGCAGCACCAGGTTCTCCGTTTCCAATCCGGCGCCGGTCACAATCGCCGTCGAAAATCCTTCGTGCCACTGGTAGGTAGTGACCAGGAAATTGCGCCTCGCGCCCTCCAGCGAAAATTTCCCTTCCGGCACGTTGCGAAATTCGAATCGCCCATCCGCGCCCGTGATAACCGTCTCCGCCCTGCGCCGATCCTGCACCGCCGCAAGCGAAACTCTCGTCCTCCCCAGCGGTGTCCCGTCCGCATCATTCAAAACAATCCCCGTCACCCGATAACTCTGCGCCCGCGATGAAGTAGTCACACAACTAATCGCAATCGCCAAAACGAAAAAGCGAGCCACAACTGCTCCTGGGTGCCACACCCTGCGGTTTTCAGGGTGCGGGTCTTCCGATCGGTGGCAATCCATCAGCCTCATCGCCTTCACTCAACACTCAGCGAAATCCGAATCTTCTCTTTCTGTCCAGGCGCCACCGACACCGTCTGCACCTCAAACCTCTTCATCACGTCTTCGTTTGACCACTCTAGATCCGCTTTCGGCGTCTCGAACGCAACTACCCGATATGTCCCCGGTGGCAGTTGTGTCATCTGAAACTCCCCATTTCGCTGGACGAATGTCTCCTTCACTTCGGCCTGTTCGCCCTCTGGCAGAAAATAAACATACCCACTCGCCATCGCAGCGCCTTGAGGGTTTGCCTCGTTTCGACCTGCGATCTCCGCGACCGTGCCGTCGATCTCCCCGCCGTCATCCCGCAGCACAAGTTCGATCGGAGGCAACGTTCCTCCCGCAGTCACCACCAGACTCGACTTCTGCAGATCCGTTCCGCCGCATCGCAATGACGCAACGTATCCCTCCGTCGACTGCACCTGCACTCGGTATTCGCCCGCAGGCACGTTCGCTATCTCCAGCCCCTCCGCATCGGGATCGCTGGGCGGTCGCGCCATCAATTGGCGGCGAAACGTAAAATCCTCCGTTGACCAAAGCATGAGTTGAACGTTCCAGAGGCGCTGTCGCTTCGGCGAATCGCCTGGATTTCCAACGGGCCCTGCGGTCACTATGCTTCGCGGCTCCGTCGAATGGCTGAACTCCTCCGTCACCTGGACGTCGACGACCGATCCTCCCAACAGCGTCACCATGCCGCCCGCGGGTCCGCCCTTCACCGACAAGTTCGTCACTCCGGTCAGCGCTTCCTCGGATGGACTCGTTACTTTCACGAGATAATTTCCATCCGGCAGCGATCCGCCGATCGATCCGTCCCGGAAATCGTAACCCAACGAATAGCCAGGGCCGGCGTGCCCGTCTTTCCAGACTTCCACCTCCGGCACAACGCCGCCCCTCTGTGGTCCATTCAATAGTCCGATGTGTATCGGGTAGTAGCGCCGACGCTCCGGAGTGAGGCTCGCCTGAAACGTCTCGCCCGCTGCAAGATGAATCAGCGCGCCGGTTCCGAAGTCCGTTGCGCCCGGGTAGTAATCCGGTGGGTACCCGAATAGTTCCCCGCGCGGATTGCTCGTCACCGGATCTCGATCGTTCAACTCCAACGAAAGCAATTTGTAATCCCCCGCTTGGAGGTCGGCCATGCGAAATTCTCCGTCTGACTTCACCTCCGCATTTCCTGTGGGTAGCCACTGCGCCCGGCCTGAACGCACTGTTCGTCTGTAAAGAGCTACCCGCATCCCTCTGGCGCCTTCGCCATCGGCCAAAGTCACATGCCCAATGATCCGCGCCTCCGGCGTCAATGGAATCGTCACTTCTTCCTGGTCTCGCGCAATCGCAATCCCTGGACCTCCCCGCATTGCCATGTTGAGGAAACCGATGCGCCGCGCCGTCAGGAACTCCGGCCGGTCCGGCATTCCCTCTTGCGCCGGTGCACCCGGCCCATACGAGGTCGATGTCGTCGTGCCAGACCCGTCCGCGTAAGTGGTTGTAGTGATGCGAGAGAAAGTGGATGTTCCGGTCGTAGTGCCAGGCGCGGCGCTCGGAGGGGGAGCGCTCTTCTTTACTTTAAACACCATCTCAAAACGTCCGCGCTCGTTGGTCATCGTCGCGAAGCGCCCATCCGGCGACACCACTACCGCCCGCCCCACCGGCTGATGCGTAACCGAATTCACCACCGTCCCGCGCAGCACCGTCTTCTCATCCGTAGTTCCGCCGCCCGGCTGCTGCGCGCACACAACTCCGTTTGCCGCGATAAAACACACCGCGACACATGCAATCCCCATCATTTTTGAAATTGGACCGAGGCCTGGCACCGAGCTTTTCTCCGTCTAGCCTATCGAGTTCCCGGATTATGGCATGTTTTGGACGTATCCACCCTGCAACTCCATCCGATTCCCTCACCCTCCGAAAGAGTTGCCACGGCGTTCGCCCGTTCCACCGCAGCCCACCAAAACTGTCATCCCGACCGAAGCGAGCCGACGTCTTTTCTCCTCGTTCGCTCCCGAGAACGCATTCGGCTGACGCAGTGGAGCTACCCTGGCAACGCTCCAGCACGGTCACAGCCCGGCGGGATCGCCACCCTGTAGCCGCGATCGTCTTTCCCAATCACATCCGCATCCGCTCGACACGCTTAAGCCGCGCCACAAATCCCACGTTACCCATACGCCAACCACTCCCCACAACTCACCGCCCACGCCACAAAAAACGCGCATATTACCCTCAGGTTGGGAGGGGAACCCACTCGATGATGACGAACGCCCGCCAGTTCGTGTATCAGTACGACGATCAGAACGAACCCGAAGAAATCGTGATCGACATGCGTGGTGAGCAGGAAATCCCGTCCAAGGGCTGCATCATCACCCGCTTCGGCCGCCAGTGGAAAGTAGTCCGCACCGCCACCAAGAAAAGCAGCGCGCCTGACGGTCCGATCCCGGTCCACTTCGTAGCCCTAAGCAAAGTCACCGGCCCGCTCGATCCGCGCGCCCACAACTACTCCCAAAAACCAAACTAATCCCTCGCAAGTTCCGTCCCCCGGTCGTGTGCCCCCGCCCGGAAGCAGGGGGTGCTCAGGAATGTTTGCCATAGGCGCTATCCATGCAGCATCGTCCTTGCCATGGAAGATGGGTGTTTCGTCAATCGATTGCGTTATAGGTGATGCATCAATCGCAACGAACCGCTATAGGCAGCGCCGAAGCATTTCTCGAGTACCTGCGATTCTCGAAGCAGGATTCCGACAAATTCTGGGAGCAAATCGCCTCCGAATTCGAGTGGATTCGCCGATGGGATACCGTTCAGAAAGGTATGGCGATCGCCGAATGCAAACCTCGTCCATCACTCTTGGAGGACGAGGTAGTAGAAGTTGCACGACGTATTCGAGACTGAGAGCGAACTTCAGAATCTCGGCGTTGGTGAACGAGAAGTAAAGTCATTCAGGTCAAGAATTTAGCCAGTGACCTAAAGGGAATGAAAAAAGGATGACTGGAGCATGGTCACCCTTTCGCTCCTGTGGTACCCTCCCGCTCAACTCGTCCCAATCTTATTAAGTGTTAGTGCAATAAGAGAAACCGACAAGATGATGTCGCACGTTCGCAGTCAAAAAGGCGGTTTTTTGACCCGTATCCCGAACCTGAAAAGACTTCTGGACCTGAAAGATTCAAAACAAAGTAAGAAAAGGAGAGGTTCAATGAGAGCCTTATCGTTGAGATTATCACTGCGTGGAAGCGGCGGATTCCTAGACTGCAAAAAGTTGGTGTTCCTGGCACTCGTAGGGTTTGGAGCGTTAGCGCTCACCGCGCCCGCAAGAGCGCAGAATTATCACGTTGTGAACATCAACGTGCCGGGCGCCGGCGGCACCTTTCTTGGAGGCACCAGCCCCTGGCATGTCAACAACCTGGGTGAGATTGGCGGATGGTATGGAATAAACGACGGGATGATCGGAAGCTTTGTCCGCTATCAGGACGGCCGCATCGTAACCTTCAATGCTCCAGGACAAGGAACTGGCCCCACCAGTGGAACCTGGGCCATGGGCTTGAACGACCAAGGTGACACGACTGGAGTGATTTTCCAGCAAACCTACGGCTTTTATCAAAACTTTATTCGTAAGGCCGACGGCTCCTTCATTACCTTTCCGCAGCCGGGTCTGTGCGCAACGCAGGTGGACAATGGGTGTATGGGATACGGTGCATCGCAGATCAACGACTTGGGCATGGTTGCTGGATCGTATCTGGACGACAACCGCGTGTACCGGTCCTTTATTCGCTACCCCAACGGCCGGATGGAAATATTTGACGCCCCAGGCGCCACAAGCTTGGCCGGCAGCTACGGCGGCACAACGTTGAATATCGGAGTCGCCAGTGTAATGAATCAGCTTGGAGCTATAACCGGTACTTATACGGACGACAATGGCGTTCAATCATGGATTTGTGCGTTGGCCAAATGGCACCTTTTCAACCTTCGATGTTTCGGGCCCCGGCATTGCACAACCAGTCCAAGGCACGTTTCCGCAGAGCATCAACGATCTAGGTGTGGTGGTGGGATACTTCATCGACGCGAACGGCCTATTCCACGGATTTACACGCCAATTGAATGGCAAGATAACCAGTTTCGACGCGCCGGACGGCGGTACGGCACCGGGTTCTTATACGGGGACGCTTGCCGTCAATCTCAACGTATTCGGTGAGGTCGTGGGCGTCTACATCGATGCGGCGGGGCATGGTCATGGCTTTATACGTTATCCCAACGGCAAAATACATGAGTTCGATCCGCCAGGTTACGTCAATGATGCTGAGGCGTTTGGGATTAACGCAGAAGGTGTGGTCGTTGGAAATTCGGTCAACGACGATATTGGCACGGAGAGTGGGCGCTACGGATTTGCGCTGGTGCCAAAGCTGTAAACGCACCAGACGTTGAGTGGATTCGTGCGGTGCGGCTTGTGAAGTGCAGGTCGCACCGCACGAATTTCGTAAGAGCTTATTTGTGGGATGGTTGGTCTCGGGCCGCGGCATTGGGATTTGTGAGGTGCACTGTGTTTCGAATGGACGGTGGGGGCCGCGCGCGAAAAAGAGGCGCCGCTTTGACGTGCGTGGTGACCACAGCTTTAGCGATTGTGTTCAGCGCCGCGCTGCCTGGCAGCGGTCAGGACGCCGGGCCGAATACGAATACGAGTCGCACAGACCAGGTGGCAGGAAATCCTGCGAGCGAGCCGGCGCGGAGCTCGCAAAGTGTGGATCGCTTCGAAGGACCTGCAAACTATACATTTTTGGTGGCGGCGGGTGTGGTGTGCGCTTCGAGTGAAAGCGGAGGATGCCCGGCAGTGGTGAAGTCCACAAACAACGACGGTTATCGGCTCAGCGGCGCCGGTACGTTCAGTGCCCGTAGTCGCAGCGCGGCGGGAGCGGGAACGTTTACGCATGAAACTTCGCTCGGGGTGCCACTCGAGAGCGGGGTGTGGGTACTCGAGCAGTTAGTCACCTTCGACAGCTACGGCTTGGGACCGAGTCCGATTCTTAAGGATCCAAAAGTGATCGGACCGGCGCGATTTGGCTCGCGGCGCATGCCGGGCCCGATGCAATCGATGGCCGCGGGCGGCCGGGCGGTATTTCGAGTTCGCATGCTGCCCATTTCCGGGCCATCTCGAACCGCGACGCTGGAGATCAATTGCCCAGTCGGCCAGCCGCCCGCGGAGTATCAGTTGGATGGCATCAAATTGGAGATGGACGGAAGCGCCCTGCAGTTCGAGGAGCAGGGACCACTACACAGCTTATTCCTGGTAGGCCCGACGATTATCTCTAAATAGAATGAGGCCGCAGCCCTTCCTGCGCTCTTCGCCGTATGGAGTGAAGGGCATCCGGGGGCAGACGGAACATTTCCGCGCTCGGACGACGTCCGCTGAGTCGCCCTACGGCCCGTCAGCCGCCCCCTCGATCACCGCGCCACCGAGCACTCCCAAAAACCAAACTGACTCGATCTCAGTTAGCTTCGGGTGCAATCCTTCGGCTTTTACGATGGCACCGCACCATTGTGTCGCGGTTGCATGCGGCTGCCTGGAAAGTTCTCGGCTACGAAAGTTCGTCCTGGTCCGCCGCCTCTTTAGCCGCGTGCTCTTCGCGAGCTGCACGCGCCCGATTTCTCAAATCGTCGGCTTCCTGATTTCGCCCGCGAGCTTGCAGGAAGCTCGCGTAATCTTCCAACAGCTTCGCGCGATACGGGTGATCCGAAGGCAGTCCCGCTTCCCGAATAGCGAGAGCCTCCTGAAAGCAGTGCTCCGCTTCCGCGGCTTGACCTTGGCGCTCGCGTAGCCGACCCAGGCTGTGGAGCGTATTCGCGTGGTTAGGATGCTCTGGCGGCAGTTTCGCTTTCCGAACCTCCGCAGCCTCGAGCAAAAGTCGCTCACCTTCTTGATATTGCCCCTGCTCGACACAAACATCAGCCAGACTGTTCGTGGCAAATGCCGCATGCAAACTCCGCCCGCTACTGCAAGCCCGATAGCAGGCCAGCGATTGAGAGAGCAAGGCACTTGCTTCTTGCAGTTGGCCTTCACGCAGACGGAGTCTGCCAAAGTTTGCAAGCGCCATGGCCGTGTATTCGTGCTCTTCCCCCAATGTGGTCCGGAATATCTGCAATGCCCTTTCAAAGGATTCAGCCGCTTCGGCGAATTGTCTCTGCTCTGTTCGGACCACACCGAGGTTCAGCCAGGTGGTCCCGACATCGCGATGGTCTGATCTCAATTTGGCTTCGCGTATGCTCAGTGCGCGTCTGTGGAAGTGCGCGCTCTTGTTGTACCTGCCAAGATTTTGATACGCGACTCCCAGGTTGCTGAGCCGCATAGCTTGATCGGGATGGTCGTGTCCCTGCGTCTTTTCGGCCAAAGCGACCGCACGCAAAATCGAGTCAGCTGCATCCTGGTACTTCCCGAGGCGGAGTTCGTGCACAGCAATGTTTCCCAGACTCGCAGCCACTTCCGGATGCTCGGGGCCGCGCGTCGCTTCGCGTATGCGCAGCGCGCGACGATGAAATCCCAGCGCTTCGCCCAGCCTGTCCTGTTTTGAGTACAGCGCGGCAAGATTGTTCAGGATATTCGCGACCTTTGGGTGCTGCTCGCCAAATGCTCGCCGGGAAATCGGCAAGGCGCGATTCAAGCAGTCCTCGGCCTCGTGATAGTTGCCTGCATGACTGTGCGCCATTCCCAGGTTCATCAGACTTAGCGACACATCCGGATGGTCGCTCCCCAGCACTCGTTCTCTCGCCGCCAGAACCTGGGAGTGGATGGCCATGGCCTCCTTAAATTTTCCCTGCTTCGAAAGCACCACGGCCTCGTTGTTCATTGCAGCGAGCAATTCCGGATGGTCGGGCGGAAGATTTTTTGCGCGGATATTCTTTGCTCCGGCAAAGAGCTCCTCGGCTTCGGAATATTCACCTTGGCCCATTTTGACGGCGGCTAAATTGGTCAGTGACCGCGACACGGGTAAGCTTTCCGGTCCCGCTTCCTTTTGGCGTGTGGCCAGCACTCGGCGATGCAACTTCTCGGCGGCGGAGTAATGCGCGGAGTCGCCGATCAGCACTCCCAGATTGTTTAGTTTCAATGCGGACTGCAGCGCGTCGTCTTGGTTATCTGTTGCGCCCAGCTCTAATGCAGATCGATAGAGTGCGTCCGCTTCCGCCGTGCGGCCGAGCTTGTGCATGCAGCGACCGTAGTTGTTCATCACCATGGCAACATTCGCTTCGTCGCCGGAAAACTCCTTCAGATACTCGACGGCGTGACGATGTAACGGTTCGGCGTCGTGATGTTTCCCGGAATCATCGAGCACAGTCGCGAGACGTGAGGCAGCTAACGCGGCCTCGGGAGAACGCCCTCTTCCCGACTTCTCGTGATGCGCCAGTTGAAGACGACGAAGCCTTTCTGCGCCACGGAACTTTCCCTGACCGCGCAATAGTTCTGCGAATTCGCCGACAACCAAATCGTGCATTTTCCATTGATTCGGCATGCGCCGAGCAATGCTCCACGCTTCGTGAAGTAGGCGCCGCGCTTCCGCGGGGCGATTTGCGAGCCTCGCTTTGTGCCCTTCGATTAAGACCCTCGACCATCGGCGTGTTCGGTATTCTCGAAAAATGTTGCCGAAGGTGCTGTAGAGAAACAACGCAGCAAAGCTCCCAAAAATCAGGAGCAGCGCGTCATTCAGGAATTCTTGGTTCGACACGGGGCTATCCAGCGTTCGGAATCCAACACTTTGCGTACTTTCACTTTAACGTGCAAAGGCGGTAACGTCAGGACAGTGCACCACATTAGTAGTCGAGAACGTCATCGTCATAGTGCGCACACTGCGCTCGCGAAAAAAGAATGCATCCTTTGGTTTCCCTGGTTATCCAACCGACGACTAAACAAGCGGTCGCAATCGTTCGAAGCCTGACGTGGCAAATATGTTTCGAACCTCTGCGCTGATGTTTTGCATTGTTTTGCATGAAGGGGGTTCGTATGTCTCAAAAAGCTAGTGCCGTAAAGACTGCTCAGCAAAGCGAACCCCGGGCTCACCAACCTGGTCAGGATGTTTTCAAATCCATCTTGCCGGATGATATCGATTGGAAGCCGTTTCCGGCATTCCCACCTTCCGTCCGCCTGGCCGTCCTGGTAGGTCAGCCCTCGGAGCCCGCCCCGTACACCATAAGGGTCAAAGCGCCCCACGGCGCGAAGCTTATGCCTCACACGCACCCGGAGGATCGCGTCTACACCGTAATTTCTGGCGTCTTTTATATCGGCCTGGGCGACGAATTCAACGCCACTAAGTTGGAAGCCTATCCGCCCGGCGCGGTAGTCATTCTTCCTGGTAACACGTCCCATTTCCACTGGGCGAAATCCGGCGAGTACGTCACGCAAATCACCGCGATGGGCCCGCTTGGACTGGAATACCTCAGCGCGAAGGACGATCCGCGAAACACCAACTCGTAACAGAAGTCTGCACGACTAAAGATTTCGGGAAACAGATTCGACGAATTCAGAGAGGAGAACAAATGACAACAAAAGGAAAAGTCCTGGTGCTGGTCTCGAGCGGTCGCGGCTTGCCCTTGAAAGATGGCAAGGTTTACGCCGGCGCTGGCTACTATCTCAACGAGCTTACGGTTCCGGTTCGCGCCCTGATGAACGAGGGCTACGAAATCACTTTCGCCAACCCAAAAGGCAACGCGCCCCAAGTGGATGTGCATTCCGAGGTCGCCGATTTCTTCGGGGGCGACGCGGCCAAGCTTCAGGACTACATGTTATTCCGCGACGGCCTGACTGGGCTCAGAGATCCAAATCGTATCTCGGATGTCATCGCATCGGGCCTGGATCAATATGACGCTGTTTTCGTCCCCGGCGGCCATGGCCCGATGATCGATCTTCTGGATGATCCCGACGCGGGCACCGTGATGCGGCACTTTCATGAAACATCCAAGCCAACGGCGGTGCTCTGCCATGGCCCGATTTCACTTCTCTCGGCGCTTCCGAATTCGCGAGAGGTGGTCGCCGCGCTGAGTGCGGGCGATGCCGCCGGAGCGCACGCGAAGGCGCAGGGTTGGATCTATTCTGGATACAAGATGACTATTTTTTCGACAGCGGAAGAGCAGCAGCGGGAACCGCTTGAGATCGAGGGTAAGGTTCTCTTCTACCCGGACTTCGCCTTAAGTACGGCGGGCGGTAACGTGAGCGTGCTCGCTCCATGGTCGAGCTATGTCGTTCAAGATCGCGAGCTGATCTCAGGTCAGAACCCGTTCTCTGATCAAGCGCTTCTGAAACTTCTTATCCCGGCGCTCAACGCGAGAAGAAGCAAGGCGGCTGGCGCAGCCTGAGTCGGATCGAACCTTCGCTATTGAAGATAAAAAAATCATCGCGCGGGTACGGGGGTGATAGGGCTCGTGGGTGAGTCGAAGTGAATGATTGCCGCAGTTGCCGGTAAAGTGAATTCCATCCCAAGCACAAGTCCGGTGACGCGACTTAATCAGGAACAAAGTCTCACGGCCACTTCAGTGAGCGCTCTGCGCATTAGCGATAGCGTCGATGGGCAACGCACCTGGCGACCGGAGGGTCCGAATATCCCGCATCGGCGGCTGGCCAAAGAAGCGGCTGTATTCGCGATTGAATTGTGTTGGACTTTCGTATCCCACCTCGAAAGCAGCACTGGCCGCGTCCAAACCGTTGTTCAGCATCAGGTTTCGGGCAGACTGCAGTCGCAGTTGCTTTTGATATTGAAGTGGGCTCATCGAGGTCAACATTCGGAAATGGTGATGGAGCGTGGACACGCCCATGCTAGAAATTTCCGCAAGGTCCTCAACGCGCAGCGTCTTGGAATAGTTCGCAACAATCCATGCAATCGCTTTTGCCGTTCGATGGCTTTGATCGCCGAGCGTTGCAACGGACCGCAATCGTGCGCCCTCAGGTCCGCGCAGAATGCGATAGATAATCTCGCGCTGAATAATTCCGCTGAGAAAAGGAATGTCCTGCGGACTGTTCAACAAATCCAGGAGACGGCAGCAGGCGCTCAAGAATTCAGGCGTCGTCTCGCCGATGGATAGCGCGGGTCCCTCAGAAGGCGACTCGGCGACGTGAATCTCCTCACGACTTAGTAGCTCCCTCACAATCGCGATGTCTAGTTTGAGCGAGAGTACGAGGCAGGGCGTTTCCTCTGTGGCTTTGGCCACCCAGCTCACAATCGGCAAATCGACTGCGGTAAGAAGGTAATTTGACTCGTCGTAAATAAAACTTTTTTGACCAAGGTTTACTTGCTTCGCTCCCTGAGCGACGACGAGAATGCCCGGATGGTACGTTGCTCGGCACGGTGGTGTGGGCGATGTTCGCTGGTGGAGGCTCAGGCCGGGGATCTCCGTTATACGTTTCTCTTCGTTACCCACGAAAGAGGCAATCTTGTGCGCAAGCTCAACGCGCAACGACCCGGCCGGACTTGCCTTCAGAGTGGCGGTTTCTTTGGATTTATTCATGTTCACATTCGCCTCTAAAAAGTAGTCTCTTCTCCCCGCAAATGCCATTGGCTTTTCGCCTAACAAGAGGAATAGGCAATAAGTAGGCAGGATCGGGCTACCCGTTGGCGGACCCTTGCCCATAGATTCGAGGATGCAACCGAAACAAAAAGAAGAGCGCATCCTGGAGAGAACCATGAAAACCTTCGCCCTGCTTACGGGTGTATTTCTATTCACGATGATCGCGCAATCGCTGGACGCGCAACAGCCGCCGACGGAAACGATTAAAACTGCCGCAAATCCTACACCCGAACAAAAGGAAGTCATCGACCTCTCAAACACGAAATGGGATTGGATGGCAAACAAGAAGGTCGATTCCTTGGAGACGCTATTTGATGACAAAGCCATGTTCACTCACATGGGAGGGACGTGGGGGAAAACCCAGGAGCTGGCTACGATTAAAAGTGGCGGCATCTGGTACAAGAAAGCTGTGGTTTATGCAGTGGATGCCCGCATATTTGGTAACGCAGCCATCCTACTCGAGGACATTGATCTGCAGGCAGCAGTGGGTGAGCACGAAGTCACCAATCCTTTTATGGTGACCGAGGTGTATATCAAGGAAAACGGCAAGTGGAAGCTCGTCCAGCTCACGTTCTCGCATCTGCTCAGGGCAGTCAAAATGGATAGTAAGGGGAATTAATTGAAAAAGCGCTCACTCGGGAAAAGCGGACTCGAAGTCTCGGCACTAGGATTCGGCTGCATGGGACTATCGTCGGCCTATGGCCCGCCGACGCCGCGTCCTGACGGCGTGAAGATTATTCGTACAGCCTTCGAGCAAGGTGTGACGTTCTTCGATACGGCAGAGGCTTATGGCCCGTTCGCAAACGAAGAGCTTGTGGGTGAAGCGATTGCACCGTTTCGTGATCGGGTGGTGATCGCAACAAAGTTCGGCTTCGACATTGATTTGAAGACCGGACAGCGAAGCGGAGGCCTGAATAGCCGCCCGGAACACATTCGGGAAGTCGTGGAAGCGATGCTTGAGCGTCTGAAGATCGACGCCATCGACCTTCTATATCAGCATCGGGTTGATCCGGCAGTGCCGATCGAGGATGTTGCCGGCGCTGTGAAGGAACTCATCGCAGCTGGCAAGGTCAAACATTTTGGGCTCTCCGAGGCGGGAGCGCAAACCATACGCCGTGCGCACAGTGTGCAGCGCGTCGCTGCCGTTCAGAGCGAATATTCGCTGTGGACCAGGGATGTCGAACATAACGAGGTGTTAGGCACATGCGAACTCCTCGGCATTGGCTTCGTTCCGTTCAGCCCCTTGGGTGCAGGTTTCCTCACCGGCAAGATTGACGCGAACACAAATTTCGACCCTACCGACTTCCGCAACATCTCGCCGCGATTCACTCCTGAAGCGCGTGCAGCGAACCAAGTAGTGGTCGATCTCTTGAAGGGCATCGCCGGGGAGAACAATACGCCGGCACAGGTTGCGCTGGCATGGCTGCTCGCGCAGAAGCCGTGGATCGTTCCAATTCCTGGCACGACAAAGCTTCACCGGCTTAAAGAGAATCTGGGCGCTGTCAATGTGCAGCTATCCGCGACCGACCTTCGCGACATCGATTTCGCAGTTTCGAAGATTGAGGTTCAGGGACTGCGGTTGCCGGAAGCTGTTCTGAAGATGTCGGAACGCTAGTTTGGAAATTAGCTTCGCTCTCCCTCACCCGGCTGATCACCCCTGGGGAGAGTCGTTAATCATTCGTAGGCGCAATAGCCTATATTTGAATGGATGGTGGATGGGGACAGACGGGACGTTTCCTGCGCTAGGAAGAGATACCCTTTGAGAGGTACCGTGGAAACATCCCGTCTGTCCCCACCGGCCCCCGACGCGGGCACCGTGATGCGGCACTTTCATGAAGCATCCAAGCCAACGGCAGTGCTCTGCCATGGCCCGATTTCACTTCTCTCGGCGCTTCCGAATTCGCGAGAGGTGGCTGCCGCGCTGAGTGCCGGCGATGCCGCCGGAGCGCACGCAAAGGCGCAGGGTTGGATCTATTCCGGATATAAGATGACTATTTTTTCGACAGCGGAAGAGCAGCAGCGGGAACCGCTTGAGATTGAGGGTAAGGTTCTCTTCTACCCGGACTTCGCCTTAAGTACAGCCGGCGGTAACGTGAGTGTGCTCGCTCCATGGTCGAGCTATGTCGTTCAAGATCGCGAGCTGATCTCAGGTCAGAACCCGTTCTCCGATCAAGCGCTTCTAAAACTTCTTATCCCGGCGCTCAACGCGAGAAGAAGCAAGGCAGCCGGCGTATCCTGAGTCAGATCCAATCTTCGCAATTGCGCGATTGAGTCTCTGAAGGGCGATGGGTGACGGACGAGCGCCCACCCGTTCGTGTATCATTCGACGATCAGAACGAACCCGAAGAAATTGTGATCGACATGCGTGGTGAGCAGGACATGCCGTCCAGGGCTGCATCATCACCCCCTTCGGCCGCCAGTGGAAAGTTATTCGCACGGCCACCAAAGCCAGCTCCTCCGACGACGGCCCGATCCCCGTCTACTTCGTAGCCCTGCGCCCCATCGCCGGCCGGGTGCCGCACCCTCAGCGTTTAGAGGGTGCGGGTTTTCCGCTCGGCACCCATATCGACCCGCCAAAGCGCAAAGTAAAAATATTTTTCATTCCGACCGAAGCGACCCGTGTTCGATCGCTCCATTAACTAACCATGTCACGCGCGATCCGTTTCCATCCGGCGCCCGCCCTCCCATGAAAGCGAGCTTCATTACTTTGCTCGAACCGGACATCCTCCTTCTGCAGCGACGGGATTTAGAGGATGGTTGACATGACGTAACTTGACCATTAGATTGCTGGCGTAATGCAGCATTATCATTTTCTGCAAAAATATCCGGGGTCCGGAGCTTTCGTTTGCCTGCTCCGAAAATCTGAATTGGATTTGCGCCGTTGAGTCGGCGGCAGGAGCGAAAACATGGATAAATCGGTCGAGCGGTTGCTAGCGTTCGGATTCGGGGTTATTTTCGTGGTAGTGCTACTGATTCTTGCCGTAAAGTTTCCAAACCCGACTCCATTTCAGTACACAGTCTTTAGAATCGTACTAGCGCTCGCGGCTGGCGGCGTTGCCGCCATGATTCCGGGCTTTCTAACATTGGAAGTCTCAAAGTGGCTGCGAGCAGGTGGCGCTTTGGCAGTATTCGTGGTTGTGTATTTTTATAGCCCCGCAGGACTAACCGGTGTCAAAGTCAAAACGGATCAAGACATTGAGATCGAGAAGCCAATTGCGCGTGTTCTTGAAAAGGAGCGTCAAACCGTATCCGCTCTTGATCTGATGCCGATTGTACACGCGCAATCATCAACGCCGCTGCCAGACCTGTATGTTACCCGGGTAGATCAGCTTCTCAGTCCAGAGATCTGGAACAAGCACTATCAAACGCTCACGATAAATGGCGTCCGAGCGCAAGTGTCCGACCGAGCAACGCTCGTGGCAAACGAAATAACAGCTGTCAACGGCGGGGCATTGGTGGGTTCCGAATTTTCAGTTGTGGCCCGCCACATGGCAAACGTAGAGATTGACGTTAGCGGCTCGCGATCGCCGGACGCCTCACCCGGTTCCATTCGGCTCTACGTCAAGCTGGTAGAGAATTCTCGCCTTTTGGCCAATGGTGCTCAGGGAGCTCCGGGGGTAGCTGGTGACCCAGGGGGAAATGGAAGCGATGGGGTAAACGGACGCGACGCAGACTGTGGGGGGTTCGGCGCCTATCATGGTGCGAATGCTGGCGGCAATGGTGGGGATGCGGGAAACGGAAATCCTGGGAAAGCCGGAGGCAACGGCCAGAACGGCGGGTTAATCGTTTTGTCGACAATCGTAAATCCGGTCGGAAGCAAGATCGACGTATCGGGCGGGAAGCCCGGACCTGGCGGAGCAGGCGGTCAACCTGGAACGCCCGGACGGGCAGGCAGCGGCGGGAGGGGTTGTACAGGTCTCGGAGGTACTGCGTCGACCGAAGCGGATGGAAAGCCTGGGCGCAACGGTCAACCCGGAGCTAATGGGGCGCCGGGCCTCGCAGGAAAAGATGGAGAGTATCGCCTCCAGGTAATGAAGTCGTTCGATGCGATCGTAAACCAAGTCAAAACGCTACCAAATAGTCAGCTAAATGATGCCCTGCAAAAGCTCTAGAGCATTGCAAATCGAGAATCGGGGACAGAGCCGGGACATTTCAGTGGGAACTCGGGGAGGCGGAACATTTTGCCTTCTCCAGCGAGTGAGCACGGCAAGATCGCTTAGGGCAGATACCACCGTTTGCACTTGGTCCATAGCCACTCACGGTATCGTCGCGCGACCGAAATACGAATGGTCGCCGCCCAACCCACGGCCGATCCTCCGACCGCGCCAACACTGAAACGTAAACTCGATCTGCGCGATCTGACGCTACGGGCTGCGGTCTGCGTCACTTCAGCGCGCTGGATTCCCATCGCCGCTCATGCCGGCTCGGGCTCCCTCGCATTGGGGGTTCTCGCGGAACTATTCTTCGCCGCGCCTTTAACCATCGCGGTCGCGACGCTAGTCGCGAAGTATCCCGGCGCCGTCGGTACCATTTAACAACTATAAGGCGGAGAATGAGACGACGTGGCTGTGACCTTACATTGTGCGAAGTCCTGACTTGGTGACAAATGAAACCATTTCCAATCACACGCATCATTGAACTCGTGCGCGCATTTTCTGTGACGATGACTAGCGCCGAGCTAGCCGCTCCGGTGGCCAACACCGAGGAAGAGGCTAAACGTCTCGCCGAGCAGGTTCAAAGCCTCATCGATGAGTGTAACGATTGGGGATTCGCACTGACAGCTGATCAATTCATCAGAATTAAAGATCAGGTTGGAGAGAGTGGCATGACGAACGGGAAGATAGCGCCGTTGATGACAGATGCACTCAACCGCCTGCAGGACGAATGCAAACGCGTTGTAGTAACACATATTGAATATAAGCACTTAGAATACTTCAACAATCCTCAATTCTTCGACTCGCAAGAGAAAGGCGTGAATAAAGTCAGTGTTGCGTTTCCTTCCGCCGCCGAGGATATTGCCGAGGCTGGAAAGTGTCTTGCCTGTGGCCGATCTACAGCCTGCGTCATGCACTTGTCTCGGATCGTTGAGGTTGGACTAAGAGCGGTGTCAAAAGCGGTCGGCGGAACGAAAGAGAATGACTGGGGTAGGTATCTAAAGTTCATCGATGATGAGTTGGAGAAACGCAGAAAAACGTCCGGCGCGCGAAGTTCCGACGAGCAATTCTATTCCGAGGCTAGCATAACGATTGACTCTGTTAGACGTGCATGGAGAAATCCCACGATGCACGTCGAAAAAACATATACGTCAGAACGAGCGGAAGAAATGCTGATTGCAGTCCGGTCGTTTATTCGTCACTTAGCGACGAAACTGAGCGATTAAGGGAGGAAAAAAGGAATCCGAGTACCAGGACTCCTCGGCATCGACGGATAAACCGTTGTCTCTCCCCACGTCGCGACTGAAATGGCCCTCTCGAGACAATTGGGTACCGATGAAAAGTTTTGCCCACCCGGCTATATCAATCAGCACTTGCAAGTGCACGGCAGGGCATCATGACGCGAGCAGATCAATTCGAACGATGTCGCATCTCCCCCACAACACGGCTTTACAGTTTACCACTTGACAAACATTCAATTTCGGGTTAATCTGCCTCCCCTTTCGGGCGCCTATGCCGACCGTGCGCGCCTCCAATCCGTCCAGTCCCAAAACGGAACGCATTTCCCCGCCAAAAATCTCAAACTCGAAAAAGTCCTTTAGATTCACACTCTTACATATTACGCAAGCACAACTCCTTCAGAATCACATTCTTGCGAAAAACCCCGGGGGAGGGTCCCTCCTCGCCCATTCCCCTCCTCCGATGTAAGATGTCTCATCTCGCACATCCAAGGACGTCCATGACCACGACCGAAGCCAACGACCGCATGCAGCGCCCGCTCGACTCCGTCGATCCGAGCATCGCCGACCTTCTCCGCGACGAAGCCAACCGCGAAGCCACCGGCCTCGAGCTCATCCCCAGCGAAAATCTCGTCTCCGAAGCCGTGCTCGAAGCGATGGGCTCGGTCTTCACCAACAAATACGCCGAAGGCTATCCCGGCAAGCGCTACTACGGTGGATGTGAAGTCGCCGACAAAGTCGAGCAACTCGCGATCGATCGCGCGAAAGAGCTCTTCGGCGCCGAGCATGCCAACGTGCAAGCGCACTCCGGTACCTCCGCCAACGTCACCGTATATATGTCCACGCTGAAGCCCGGCGACACCGTGCTCGGCATGAATCTCGCTCACGGCGGCCACCTCACGCACGGCCACCCGCTCAACTTCTCCGGCCGCATGTACCACTTCATTGCCTATGGAGTTCGCAAAGAAGACGAGCGCATCGACTACGATGAAATCGAAAAGCTCGCGCACGAACACAAACCCAAAATGATCGTCGCGGGAGCCAGCGCATATCCGCGCATCATCGATTTCGAGCGCATCGGAAAAGTTGCAAAAGCGGTAGACGCGCTCTTCTTCGTCGATATGGCGCACATCGCCGGACTTGTGGCGGCGGGCGTGCACCCGAGCCCGATTCCCCACGCTGACATCGTTTCCACGACCACGCATAAGACTCTGCGCGGCCCGCGCGGCGGCATGGTTCTCTGCAAGACGGCTTTCGCCAAGGAACTCGACAAGCTCACCTTTCCCGGCACGCAAGGCGGCCCGCTCGTTCACACCATCGCCGCCAAAGCCGTGTGCTTTAAGGAAGCGATGGAGCCGAGCTTCAAGGGCTATCAGCAGCAGGTCGTGGCCAACGCCAAAGCGCTCGCAACTTCGATCGCAAAGCAGGGCTTCCGGATCGTCAGCGGTGGCACCGACAATCACCTCTTGTTGATCGAAGTTCATCCACGCGGAATCACCGGCGCAGACGCGGAAAAAGCGCTCGATCGCGCGGGCCTCACCGTCAACAAGAACGCGATCCCGTTCGATCCCCTACCGCCAATGAAAGCCGGCGGCATCCGCCTCGGCACGCCCTCGATCACCACGCGCGGAATGAAAGAACCCGAGATGGAAAAAATCGGCGTCTGGATCGCCGACGTTCTCAGTCACATGGGCGACGCCGCCGTCGAACAGCGCGTCCGCGCCGAAGTCGCCGCGCTGGCCGCACGCTTCCCTATCTATGCATCGCGCCTGAAATCAAAATCCCCGCGCGCCGAACACGCCAACGTCTAGGCAAGTTTGTGTAGGGGCGCAGCACTGCTGCGCCCCATTTCAGCAACGCTGAAGAATTCGCGCTCCGAAAAAACAAGGCCAAACGAAGACCTCGGACGGCACAGCGGAAAACGAAAGTCAGCAGAACGCATCATGAACATTTTCAAAGCCACCGCAGACTTCGAGCAATGGCTAGCAAAGCGACTCCCGATCGTCCGCCAGGATGTCGCGCTCAAGCACGCGCTGATGGCCCAGAATCCGTTCTCGTTCTTCCGCGCTACGTTCTATCGCTGGCTTCAGCACTGGCCGGAAGTCTGCCCGAAGCTCGCCAAGGCTCCCGCAGTCCTCGGCGTCGGCGATCTCCACATCGAGAACTTCGGAACCTGGCGCGACACGGAAGGCCGCTTGATCTGGGGCGTCAACGATCTCGACGAAGCCTTCCCCGGCGCGTACACGCTGGACCTGGTTCGACTCGCCGCCAGCGCGTATCTCGCGATCGATAGCGAACACCTCACGATGACGCGGCGGGAAGCCGCCGAAGCCATCGAGGAGGGCTACCGCGATTCCATCGCCGACGGCGGCCAGGCCTTCATCCTCGCCGAGCATCACCAGCGGCTGCGCCTTCTCGCGACAAGCCGGTTGCGCGATCCGGTCCAATTCTGGGACAAGCTCCAAAAGTGCCCGACCTATACGTCGAAGCTTCCCGACGAGGCGCGCAATCTGATCGAGGAATCGCTGCCGCTGCCGAAGCGATCGTATCAACTCCGGCGCCGCATCGCGGGTCTTGGCAGCCTTGGCCATCCACGGATTCTTGCTCTGTCGTCGTCGCAAGGCGCGCTGATCGCTCGCGAGGCCAAAGGCATCCGCACGTCGGCATGGGTTTGGTACAAGAACAGCTCTTCCGACGTCATCAATGGGTTGAAGCTGGTCAACAGCGCGATTCGCGTCCTGGATCCGACTGTGCGTTTCCGCGGCCATTGGGTAGTGCGCCGCCTCGCTCCCGACTGCTCGCGCATCGAACTCGCGTCACTGGGAATTGAAAAGGATGAATCGCAGCTCCTCTACGACATGGGATGGGAAGCCGCCAACATGCATTTCGGTTCGCCGCGCGCAATTCCGAAAATCAAGCGCGACTTGGCGAAACGAAAAGGCCGATGGCTGCACAAGTCCTCCAAGGCAATGCTCGAGGCCACGATGGAAGACTACGAAGAGTGGCGCAGCGGATGGAAAACGAAAGCGCGTCCTTGCCCGTGAGTTGCGGAAATTAGAAAAACATCACAAACGCGAATAACAGGAAGTCAAATTTATCCACGCCGGTGACTGAATCAGCCGTCCGGCGAAAGCTTCAAAAACCTCAATAAATCGGACGTTTTCGCCTTCGTCAAAGAGCCAAAGCTGTCCCCAAAAGTCGCTGTCCCAAAGCTGTCCCACGGTTCAGTAGCGTTGTGAACTTCGCTTGCGTATTTTCTCAATCACTGGGATGGGAACCCTAAGCACAACGCTGCTCACTGCTCCCATGCCTAGGCTGAACGCCGGCCTTGGCGATTGGCACCCGGGCTCACTTCCTTGGGACTCCACGGGTACCGCATTTCTCTCACTTGTTGCGTCGCGTCTTGGGATTTCCGCCCTTCCAAAAACGTAGGCTCGACGGCCGCAGAACGGCCGATGAGGTGAAACGATGCTCGATACGGAAGCTTTTCGCGAGTTCAAGGCAGGTCTGAATCTGTTGCGAGATAACTATGCTGGCCGTGCGCTTCCGCACATGCAGCGCGCAATGGAACTTGATCGGAATAATCCCTATTACATGTCCTACCTTGGAGTGGTGCTCGCGCGCTCCGAGCAGAAGTGGGGCGAAGCGGAACGGCTGTGCGATGCCGCGGTTCGCATGAAGCGGAACCAGGCGCAGCTCTACCTCAATCTCGCCGAAGTCTACGCGACGGCCGGCCGCAAAGACGACGCAGTTGACGCGCTCCAGGCCGGACTGAAATATGCGCGTCGCGATGTGCGTCTGAGCATCGCGATGAACCGGCTGACGCGTCGCCGCGAACCGGTGCTGTCGTTCCTGAATCGACAGCATCCGGTGAATCGGCAGCTCGGCATGATTCGTCATCGCGCGATGAGGATTTTGAATAAGGACGAATAGCACACGAAGGCGGAAACCTTCACTGCTCGGCGCGCAGTAATGTTCAGCGCTGCGCGCCAAGAGTTTGTTCCACCCCACAGCACGAGAAAGGGCGTCCGAGTCCTTCGGACGCCCTTTCTCTTTTACTTCGTCAATTTGTTTTCTGTGGGTCGCAGCCGATCGTCTGTGCGCGCGAATGTCTTAGCGCGAGGCGATGACACGAACCGCGGCAGAGCGCTGGAGCGCGCCGCGAGTCGCGAGCTACTTACGCGAGACGGAGATGCCGTAGGAGTGGCTTGAAACCGACCCCATCTGCATCAGGTACTTGAAGCCGATGCCGATCATGCCGTTGGGCATGGGCTCGACGCGGACGACCTCCGCGAGATATTCGTGGCTCATCGCCATCGCGCCCTCGGTGAAAGGCATCGTGACGAACAAGCGCATCCCGAGTTCGTAGGCGCCTTCGCTCGTCTGGAAGTAGACGCCGGTGCGCGAGACGCTCATGCTGCCGCGCAGATCCTCGAAGTTGTCACGCTCTGGATCCGACGGGCGGATGCGCATCAGCTGGGTGATCTTGCAGCGGCGCGTTGTACGGCGCTCGTTGGCCGGGGTAATGCGGGCCGCGGGAATGGAACCGCCTGTCTTGCTGATAAGGTCTTGTGTCGCCATGACTTACTCCCTGGTGGCCGCTACGGAAACCGCGGCTCGCCATCGATAGGAAAAGTTTAGGCCACGCCCGAAAATAAACCCATAGAGGAGCCGTACCCGGAAAGAAGTAGGCCAAAGTTGGGGTCCTGGTAGTACTGAAGTACCCTCGAAAAAACAGGGTCGAAAAGCGGGCCGCGGGCAAATTTGAGCGCGCTAGTGGAGACCTTGGACTCTATCCATTTCGATGGCGTCCCGATATGGCCTTGCGAGAGGCGGATTGGTACCGGATTGGGACCGGCTAACGCTCGCATTTCGACCGAATCAGACATTTAACTTATTTCTTTACAGCGAGTTACCGCACAGAACGATCTGTTGGATATTCTGATTCTTCAGGGCTTATGGATTGCTCCGTCAAAGCTCAAGTGAGCTAGCGCGGAGTTTGGTTCTCCCCAACGTGTTCGCGATTGAAGTGGTTGCGACGGACGAATCGATGTGCCCGATTGCAATTGCAGAAGGCCGAGGCTGCGCGCTGGGAGTCGGGCGTTCGAGGCCAGAGTCTGTGCGTACCGATGAAACCGCAGTGATTTCACGGGTGACGCATGGAGTAGCGCCAGGGTCGGGCTCGTCGGCGAGGGCTTCGAGGATTCGCACATATGTCCTAGCGGAAAATCCACTCGTTCGGGAAGCCTTTTGCCGAATCTTGAGTAAACACGAAAGGGTCCGCGTCATAGCCGCGGGTCAAGATGGGCACGTCGACTTTGCTCGGTTGTCGAAGGATGTGGCGGACGTGCTCGTTCTGGTTTCACTCGGGCGCATGCAAGTCTGATTTAGAGAAGATCGCGGCGATACGTAGGCACGCGCCAACGGTGAAGATCCTGCTGATCGGATCGGCGAAGGAAGACGGCGAATTCTTGCAGTATGTTCGGGCCGGAATCAGCGGTTATTTGTGGAGGGATGCATCGGCCGATGAACTGGCGCAGGCTATCGAAAACGTACACGCGGGGAAAGCGGTTTGTCCCGGTGAGCTTTGCGCGGCCTTGTTTCGATTTTTTGAGGACGCGGAACCGCGAATGCCTTTCGGAAGCCCGACGCAACGGCTTGGACTGACGCGGCGTGAGCAGCAAATTGTTCCGCTGATCGCGAAGGGATTCACGAATAAAGAGATTGCGAATCATTTTTGCCTGTCGGAACAGACGGTCAAAAATCATCTTTATCGCATGAAGCACAAAATCGGGGCCGAAGACCGGCTCAGCATCGTGCAGAAGTTTCGGCACGAGGGGTTTTTGCTGTAGGCCGCTGGGATTTTTCTTCGCTTCGCATGCGCACGAATCTGCTGCGAGGGATGCAATTGCAACTCGCATGACGTCTGAGATCCTTCGCTGCGCTCAGGATGACAACACTTTCCTTTGGCTGAGTGGGGCGACTTCTGTGACTCGGACCCTCCGTTAGCCCGCTGTCTCCGGCGAGCCTTGTCGAGCATCCGCACGCAACAAAAAAGGGCGCGGCTGGTGGCCGCGCCCTTGTTGATTTGGCTTGGTTGACGCCGATTAAGGGCGTCGAGAACGGGTGATATTTAGCGGGGCTTGCTCATGTCGGGGACGTCTTCGCCGAGGGCGGTGGCCAAGTCGATCTGGTGGTCTTGTTCCTGGACGAGGATTTGGCGGATTTGTTCGGCCATGGCGAATTCGCCGAGTGCTTCGCACTGGCGGACGCGGTCGCGATAGTTGCGGATGGTTTCGTTTTCGTTGTCGAGGTCGAAGCGGAGCATTTGCTTGGCATCTTCGGAGGTTTTCACCGGCTTGGGGGTGACGGTGGGCATCTTGCCGAGGTAGTCGATCTGACGGGATAGCGTCAGCGCGTGGTCGAGCTCCTGCTTGGCGTGAATGGCGAGTTGGTCGGCGATGCTCATGTACTCGGCGCCCTTGAGGACTTGCGAATACACGACATAGGCGATCACGGCTTGATACTCTCGCGCTAAATCCTCATTCAGCAACTCGGCGAGCTTGTCGCGGGTGATCGGGGCTGCGCTATTTGTCTCTGCTGGTGTTCCGGGCTTTTTGTCGGCCATGGAGCGTCTCCTGTTGGGATTGAGGGGCGATAGTAACACTTTTGTTTCGGAAGTTTGATGCAGCAGGCGGGCAAGATGACTTGCGATTCGGCTTTGTGCGATGCTGCTGGCACGCAGGCTGCTTTCGACGACCAACTGATGTGACCGACTCGCGTAAAAACGGGTATATGCCAAGACGCAAGAGGGCGGGGTGAACCCCGCTCTTACAAAGCAAGAAATTCGGGAAAAAGGCGAATGCTAAAGAAATTCAAGGATTTGAGCGAGAAAGAAATTCTGGCGCTGGCGATAGCCTCGGAGGAGGAAGACGGGCGCATTTACGGCGAGTTCGCGGATGCGTTGCGCGAGACGTATCCCTCGACGGCAACGATGTTTGAGGAGATGCGGGAAGAGGAGGCGCAGCACCGGGATCGCTTGCTGGAGATGTTTCGGCAGAGATTTGGCGATCACATTCCGCTGATTCGGCGGGAGAACGTGAAGGGGTTTCTGGCGCGGAGGCCGACGTGGCTGATTCGGCCGCTGGGAGTGAACGTCGCGCGCAGGCAGGCGGAAATGATGGAGCTGGAGGCGCAGCGGTTTTATCAGCGGGCGATCGCGAGGACGACGGATGCTTCGACGCGGGCATTGCTGAACAAGCTAGCGGATGAAGAGCGTAAGCACACACAGACCGCCGGCAACCTGGAAGAGAAACATCTGACGGCTGACGCGAGGGAATCCGAGGACGCCTCGCACAAGAAATTGTTTTTGTTGCAGGTGGTGCAGCCGGGACTCGCGGGATTGATGGATGGGTCGGTGTCGACGCTGGCGCCGCTTTTTGCGGCGGCGTTTGCTACACACAAGAGCTGGGACGCGTTTTTGGTGGGGCTGGCGGCTTCGCTGGGTGCGGGAATTTCGATGGGATTTGCGGAGTCGCTGTCGGACGACGGTTCGCTGACTGGTCGAGGCTCACCGTGGATTCGCGGATTTGTGATTGGGTCAATGACAACGGCGGGCGGGATTGGGCACACGCTGCCGTTTTTGATTCCGGATTTTCATGTGGCGACGCTGGTGGCGATTGCGGTGGTGGCGGTCGAATTGGGAGCGATCGCGTACATTCGGCATCGGTATATGGATACGCCGTTTTTGCAGGCGGCGTTTCAGGTGATCGTGGGAGGGGTGCTGGTATTTCTGACGGGGTATTTGATTGGGAGTTCGTGAGGTTGGCCGCGGGGACACGGGGACAATTTGAGGGCGTGCTGACGTTGAGATCGACGCTCTCTAAATAGCGGGAGCAGTGCGGAATATAGAGAAGAAAGCCCGGATCGTTCTAGGGCTTAGATCTTGCGGACATGGGGCGCAGCAGTGCTGCGCCCCTACATATTTTGGCGAAGGGTTATTCGGAGAGGCGTTTGACGAGGTCGTAGAGGAAGGCTTGGCCTTCGTAGAAGGATTGGACGGGGATGCGTTCGTCACGGCCGTGGAAGCGAATGTCGTTGCGATCGAAGAAGAAGCCTTGGACGCCGTAGGTTGGGATGCCGGCGATGCGCAGATATTTTCCATCGGTGGCGCCCATCACCATCATGGGAACGACTGGAACTCCAGGGAAGATTTTGTTGGACGATTCGGTGATGGCTTTGAAGAGGTCGGGGCGAATCGGCGATGCGGGGCCGGCCAGAGGCTCTTCCGTCATTTTGATGCTGACTTCGTCGTCGGCGACGACTTGTTTCAGCGTGTTCTGTACGTATTCGGCGGAATCCTCCGGGAGGACGCGGCAGTTTACTGTGGCTGCGGCGAGTTGCGGCAAAGCGTTGACGGCATGGCCGCCTTCGAGTTGGGTGGCGACGCAGGTAGTGCGAAGAGTTGCGTTGAACTGGGGAGTTTTTGCGGCGAGGCGTTCCATGGCGGCGTGATCGCCTGCCGCCACCTTCGCGAGATCGTCTTTGGTCGGGCCGGTTTCGATTTTGGCCATCGCAGTGAAGTAGGCTTTGGTGACGTCGTTGAGCTTTAGCGGGAAGCCGAATTTCGAAAGTTTTTCCAAAGCGGCGGCAAGGTGGTAGATGGCGTTGTCGGGAACGGGCAGCGAGCTGTGGCCGCCTTTGTTGTGAACTTCGAAGCGAAAATTGATGACGTATTTTTCGCTGACCTGCACGTCGTTGGAAATTTTCTTGCCGTCGAGCGATTCACCCCAACCGCCTTCATTGAGCGCGTATTCGGCGTCGATCCAATCACGATGATTTTTGATGAGCCAGTTAATGCCGCTGTAGGGGCCGCCGCCTTCCTCGTCGGCGGTGAGGGCGACGATGATGTCGCGGTCGGGCTTGAAGCCTTCCTTTTTGTACTGAATTAAATTAGCGATCCAGACGGCGGCTTGGGCTTTGTCGTCACCGGTGCCGCGACCGTAGAAGTAGCCGTCTTTTTCGGTCAGTACGAATGGGTCGAGCGTCCAGTCTTCGCGCTTGGCTTCGACGACGTCGGTGTGCGCGAGGAGGAGGAGAGGCTTTTCCTTGCCGGTGCCGTGGTAGCGGACGACGAGATTTCCTTTTTTATCGATGGCACCGCCGAGAGCGATATCGGAATCGGGAAAGCCGGCGGCTTTCAGGCGCGCGGCGGCGGCTTCGGCGATGGGAGTGGTGGCGCCGGTGTTGTAGCCGGAGCGGATTTCGATGAATTCCTTGTAGATGTCGTGGGCGAGTTGCTTTTCGGAGTCGGGGCGCGTGGATTGGGCGCGAGCGGGAACGACGTTGGTGACGGAGAAAACGAAAAATGCGGCAAGCGGAAAAATTTGGGAAATTTTCATTTTGAGTCTCGACATGCGCGGCATTGTTTCATGGCAGCGGCTGTGCGCGCAATCGGGGCAACCGAGGAGCACAGACAAGACGAAACGCAGAGGCACAGAAGACGCGGAGGAACGCGGAGGTATCTGCAATAGCCGACTAAAGTCGCCGCTACTGGGCGCTGTCGGTGATTTGCGAGACAGCGGAGGCGGGAGCGGGCTCGCTGTTGAAGCGATTCGGCTGCGGGCGGTAGCCATTGCGCGTGCGCACGTGGTATTGCTTCGCGTGTTCGCCGACGAGTTTGACGTTTATGGCGCGCCAGCCGCGATTCGGATTCGGCTCGGGGTAATAGCTGAAGGAATAGAGATGGCCGAGATCGTCGCGAATCGACGCAAAAGCTTTTTTCTCGTCGCGCCAGCTGTTGGCGAAATAGGCTTTGCCGCCGGTGGCAGCGGTCATGCGTTCGAAGACGACGGTGGAGACGGGTTCGAGGCGCGCTTCGCGGGTGCTGATCATGTAGATCGGGATGCCCGCCGACTGGGCGAGTTCGGCGACGTCTTCGGGCGGGACCATGCTGGCGTTGTCGGGACCGTTGGAAAAGACGACTACGACTTTTCTGCCAGTTTGCGTGGAGGCGTCTTTCAGCGTGAGCAAGAGCGAATTGTAGAGAGCGGCGTCGTCGCCGGCGACGGTGGTGCGGACGCCGCGGACAACTTCGGAACGGTCGGCAGTGAGTGGTGCGGAGCGGAAGAGGTCGCGGCTGTAGGAATAGAACGCGATCTTGTCGGCGGTTTCGAGCGAACGGACGAAGTCGGAAATCGCGTCCTGGGCAAAGACGAAGCCGCGATACATGTAATTGCTCGTGTCGAAAAGAATGAAGACGTTTGAGCCGGCGATTGCTTCGGCGAGCGTTTGATTCGGATCGTCGGACGAATTTTGCGCGTCGCCGGCAGGCTTCGGCGCAGGCGCAGCGTTGGAGAGCCGCTGCGTCGGGCCGTTGCCCTCTTCAAATGTGGCGAGCTTCTCGGAGATTCCGTCTTCGGAGATCACGAAGTCGGTGGGCTTGAGGCCGGTGACGTAGTTCCCTTTGTTGTCGGTGACAGCGACGTTGAGTTGCACGAGGTCTACGGAGATGCGAAAGCGCGTGCCGTCCTGCTGAGCGTGAAGGCGCAATGCCGTTGCCCCGATCGCTGCGAGGATCGCGAGTGCTGCTGCTAGAAGTGCGAAGTAACGTTTGGCCATGGCTGTCTGTCCCGATGCAATTTTTAGTGCCGGCCTCACGAGGCGACCTGAAAATCTCAGCTTCGTGTAGCCGGTTGAATCCGAAACTTATCGCTCCGATCCTGCGCCATTGGCGGCGCGTTCGGATTGCGGTGCCGCCACTTTGCCGAGCCGGAATTCGTCGCCGGTTTCGTGCGCGGCGCGCAGCAACGCGGGCCAGTCTTCGAGATCGGTGGCGAAGATTTTTTCGACCATGCGGCGCGTAAGTTCGGGCACGAGCTGGTTGAGGGCGACGGGCGAATATCCTTTTTCGTCGGCGAGGCGCGCCCAGTAAAGATTGTTGGAGTCCCACGACTCGGCGAGGAAGCGGCTCGAGTAGCCCATGAACGCGGGGAACGGCTGCAAATTGAGGAGCGAGCGACCGTAGCTTTGTTCGAGCGCGGGATGCGGCACACCGAAATCGCGGGAGAGATGGTCGAGGCTTACGTCGTCGGGATGCGATTTCGCGAGCGCGTCGAGCTCGGAATAGTTTGTGCCGATGGAAATTTTGGAGTCGGGGACGCGACGGCGATATTCGGCAGCGATGTAAAAGGTATCGGCGGGCATCAGTTGGGCGGCGAGATGCTCGGCGCGTTTGTCGCGGAGGGATTCGGAAACGAAAGTGAGGCGCTGAGGCGACATGCGGTCCGAGAGAATGGAGAGCACAGTCGCGCGCGTGTCGTTGTCGTCTTGCGCGACGAGGAGGAGTTCTTCGCCGGCTCGTTGATAGAGCGCGACGGCGTGCAACTCGCCTGGGCTGACGCCCCACCAGCGCGGAACGACTGCGCTTGTGAGCAGTCCAGGAACGACCTGGCGCCAGATCAGCGCTTGCACGTTTTCGGGAGCGATGAAGTCTTGCTCGGCGTCGGCGAGGACGTAGGGCAGATCGGCAAGCGAGCCGACGAGACGCGCTCCGCCGCCCGCGGGTGAGCCCGCTCCGAAAAGCTGCGAGGCTTGCCAGGCTTGCTTTTCGACGCCGGTCACGGTGTCGCCGGAAAAGTCGTGAGAGCGCACGAAGAGCGGATTGTTGTGCAAGATTTGCGCGCCGGGCGGTTCGTAGTAGGCGTAGTTGAGACCGACAAGCGTGTCGCGCAAGAGCGACGCGAGTTGGCCGCGAGCATCGGCGAGCTGTTCGGGAGAGTTCGGGGCCTTCACCACTTTGGTGAGGTCGGCCTTCATCTGCGTTTCGGTGTGGTGATTGTTGTAGATTCCGGCGGCCCACTGGTCGCGCTCGCTGTTTTTGAAGATGGGCTGCGGCATTTCGAATTCGCGGAGTTCCTGCGCGAGCGGAAGCAAAGTGGCTTGCTGCGCCTTGACGTGGCTTGGGTCGTGGAGGCCGTCGCCGAGATTGACGATCGTGTCGAGCGAGATCAGGCGCTGCGCGTCGAGAACAGCGCGCATGCGATTCGCGACGAACTGGTGCATGCGCTGGCCTTCGGCGCCGACCTGCATCGGACCGGCGAGCAGCTCGATGATCTGATCTTGCGAGAGCTCGGGCTTGCCGGTTGCAGCCATCGCGATTTCTTTGAGCGACGCGCGGCCGGCGTCAAATGCCTGCACCGGCGAGTTGATTTTGCCCCACGGCTTCAGCACTTTCTGGAATGAATCGTTGAGGTCTTCGCGGCGAATTTCGCCCTGGCGCGCGAGGATTTGCCAGATGCTGACGGCCGACTGGAACGTTCCCATCGCGTTGCCGCGCAGCGCCTGATTGTGGATGGAGTCGAGCGACGTCATGGTGTTGGCGAACGCGGTGATCGAAGCGTCGTCGAGATCGGGGAACTCGGCGAAGAGCAGATATTGGTCGCTGAACTCGGAGAATTTCGATGCGATGAGCAGCACGGTGGCGGGCGCGAGCCGTTTGTCGGGCGCGCGGCGGCTGTCGAGGTCGCACATCAATAAGTAGGCTTGCAGCGGGCCGGACTCGGACTGTACGCGCGAGAGAGCGAACATGCCTTCGAGCATTTGCTCGGGAGTCTCCCAGTGGCGCGAGCGGCGGCCCCATTCGCGGACGACGGGCGAGTCGTTCTTTTGCGCGAGGATGGTGCGCCACGCGTCGATATTGCCTGGAACATGAGCTTCGCCGTTCGAATCCCACTGCATACGGGTTATCAACAGGAGCAGGCGCGGGTCGGAGCGGAAAACACCGCGCGCGGCGTCGGTCGTATTTTCCTTGCCGCGGAGGGCTTCATAATCGCGGCGCAGGCGCTTCGATTCGGTGAATTTCGCTTGCTGCACCTGGTTCGCGCGGGAGAGCGAATCGAAATACGCAGCGAGCCAGCCATTGTCCTTGGAGAGCAACCGGAAGACGAACTCGCCGGGATTGTCGGGGCTGGCTCCGACGAGATCTTTCCAACCGGCGTCGGCGCTAGCGCCGCCGGGAACCACGACGCGACCGCCGCGGATTTGAATGTGACTGCCGTAAAAATCGAGAACGGCGGCGAGCGGGTAAAGCTTTTTCAAGCCAGGAGACTGACGTAGCGATTCCTGAGTTTCGCGATCGACGCGGCCCATCCCCCAGTACAAACGGGCGAGCACTGGATCGTGGATCAACGTGTCGATCAGATCTTTGTTTTCGCCGGGCTTGTTGCGGCGCGAGGTTGAAGTCCAATCGGCTTCGGTAAAAATCACCGGAACGCGCGAAGTTGGAACCGAGAAGGCGAACGGCTTCCCTTCCTGTAACACTCTCTCGAGATCGGGCAGCGGGAATCCGGAATCGATTGTCAGAAACGCTCGCTGCGGATCGACGGTTTCGACAAAAGTGGATTTCTGCCCGCAGTCGGGCCGCTCACGATAGCCGAGCACTTGCAGAAGCGGCTTGGCATCTTCGCAGTTCGAAACGTGAATGATTCCGGTTGGTCCCGCGAGGGCGACCAATTCCCTTGCCTGCTGGACGTAGCGATTGAGCAACACCAGATACTCGGTTTCGCGCGCTTGCGTTTGCGGGCCTTCGTAGCCGAGCAGGAAGATATTGCGCGCCATGAGGGGCGCAATTTCATCGGGCGAAACTTTTTGACTGATCGCCGCCATGCGGAGGAAGGAGCGCAGCGGTCCTGGAATCGAGATTACCGTGCTCGGCGGCGCGGATGTGGATGGTGGAGGCGGTGCGGACGCGGGCGGAGCGGCGTCTTGCGCGCGAGTGTTGTGAAGCGTCGGGCCGAACAGACCACCGAGGATCAGGACTGCAAGGAGCGGGACACGGGCAAACCGATTCATAGGAACGGTCTCCAAACTTTCGAGAGACAACTGCAACTGCCAGTTCCGAAAGACGAACTCACCACCACAAACCCGCGCAACCGATTTCGGCGCGCAAATAATCGTCTATCGCGCGTACTGCGCACAGCGCAGACGGACGACGCTCAAGCCCGCTCGAACGACCGTGCGAATTTCACGATTATTTTGTGGAACTTCGAGTCGCACCGGTTCGATTGGCTGGTTCCCCCGTCGTTGGCCTGGATTTGCGACAGAAGATAAAGCATCGATGTGGCGAAACCAAGACATTTTATGTCTCTACACGGTCACAGAAATGTCTCGTAAGACGGCGGGGAGCCCGGAGACCTTGCAGGACGTTATTACCACTTTTGAGTTGACCGTCTCTCACACGCCTGTGCGAACGGTATAGAGCATTTTGTCGCGGCTGTAAAGAAGAACGTGTGGACGGACAAGGGGCGGTTAGGAAGGTACGCAGTCGTCCCGATTTTGGACTGAAAACGGCAGTCGCCGGTGGACGTTCAGTCCGCCGAGTGGGCTGAGGCAGGGGTGGGGGCTGTGGAACGAAGGCGGCGGCGATTCTGGATACGGGTTTGAAGCCTGTCAAGGTAGAGGTAGACGACGGGGGTGGTGAACAGCGTCAGGGCCTGGCTGAAGATCAGACCGCCAACGATCGTGATACCCAGGGGGCGGCGCATTTCGGCGCCGGTGCCGGTTCCCAAGGGCTAGCGGCAAGGCGCCCAGCAGGGCGGCGGCCGTCGTCATCATAATCGGGCGGAAGCGCAGGAGGCAGGCTTCGTAAATCGCCTCGAGGCTCGATTTGCCGCGCTCGCGTTCGGCCTGCACGGCGAAGTCGATCATCAGGATCGCGTTCTTCTTTACCAGTCCTATCAAGAGAATGATGCCGATGAGCGCGATGATGCTGAGGTCGGCGTTGATCAGTCGAATCGCGAGCAGCGCGCCGATACCGGCCGACGGAAGCGTCGAGAGAATCGTGATCGGGTGGATGTAGCTCTCATAAAGAATGCCAAGGACGATGTAGACCGCGGCGAGTGCGGACAGAATCAGCAAACCTTCCGACGCCAGCGAATCCTGAAATGCCTGCGCGGTGCCCTGGAAGGTACCGTGAACCGTCGGCGGCATGCGCATCTCGGCTTTGACGTGTTCGATCTGCTCAACGGCGGGTCCGAGCGACGCGCCCGGCGCCAAATTGAAGGAGAGCGTGATCGCCGGGAAGATTCCCTGGTGGTTGACGGTGAGCGCGCTCTTGGCCGGCTCGAAATGAGAGAACGAACTGAGCGGGATGAGCTTGCCGGTGTTCGACGCAGCGTAAATATTTTTCAACGTCTCCGGGTCGCGCAGATACTGGGGCTCGACCTCAAGCACGACGTGATATTGGTTGATGCCCTTGTAGATATTGGAGACCTGCCGCTGGCCGAAGGCGTCGTTGAGCGTGTTGTCGATTTCCGAGACGGGAACGCCCAGCCGCCCAGCCGTATCCCGGTCGATTACAAGCTGCGCCTGCAACCCGTTGAGTTGCTGATCGGTGTTCACGTCACGCAGAGTCGGAATTTGTTTCATCCGGTCCATCAGCCTAGGCGCCCAACTGACGAGATCGGTAATATTGTCGGCTTGAAGCGTGTATTGATATTGCGCGCCTGCAAAGCGGCCGCCCACATTGATGTCCTGCACAGCCTGTAAGTAGAGCGAGGCGCCGGGAATTTTCTCAAGCTTCGGCCGAATACGCTCGATGATCTGATCCGCGGTGAGCTTGCGCTTACCAAGCGGTTTAAGCTGCGCGAAAAAGCGTCCGCTGTTGTTGCCACTGCCACCGCCGGTAAACGCGGTCACCGTGTCGACGTCGGGATCTTCGCGGACGATGTCGGATAGCACTTTCACTTTGTCGCGCATGGAGGCGAACGAGACATCCTGGTCGGCCTGAATGAATCCGTTGATGCGGCCGACGTCCTGCTGCGGGAAAAAGCCTTTGGGCGTGTAGACGTAAAGGCCAACGCTGACAAACATCGTCAGAATCGTGACGAACAGCATCAAGGGCTGATGCCGCAGCACCCAGCGCAATCCGAGATCGTAGAAAGGCGACGAGCCGATCGAACGAGCGCTCGGCGAAATTGTAAATGCGGCCGTGTTTCCCGGTATCGCGCCGCAAAAATAGCGCGCACATCATCGGCGTAGTGGAGAGCGAAACCAGCAGCGAGATGCCGACAGCGACGCTGAGCACAATCGCAAACTCCCGGAACAGGCGGCCGACGATGCCGCCCATCAACAAAATCGGGATGAACACGGCGACCAGTGACGTGCTCATCGAAATGACGGTAAAGCCGATTTCACGCGCGCCCAGCATCGCAGCCTGGAAAGGCGGAATTCCCTCCTCGAGATGCCGCATGATGTTTTCAATCACGACGATCGCGTCGTCGACGACGAAGCCGGTCGATACCGTGAGGGCCATCAGCGACAAGTTGTCGAGGCTGTAGCCGAACAGATACATCACGCCGAATGTGCCTACG
The DNA here is from genome assembly GCA_963766985.1 of uncultured Acidobacteriota bacterium. Taxonomy (GTDB): domain Bacteria; phylum Acidobacteriota; class Terriglobia; order Acidiferrales; family UBA7541; genus Acidiferrum. The sequence goes on along the minus strand of CAVYCJ010000012.1, from coordinate 517,790 downwards.
AGAGAAAGCGGCACCGCCACGCTGGGAATCAACGTCGCCCAGTAATTCCGCAAGAAAATGAAGACGACGAGAATCACGAGAATAACGGAGATGACCAGTGTCAGCTCGACATCGTGAATTGCGGCGCGAATGGTCGTCGTGCGGTCGATGATCACGCTGAGGTGAATCGACGGATTGATCGAGGCTTGCAGCTCCGGCATCATTGCGCGGACGCGATCGACGGTTTCGATCATGTTCGCGCCGGGCTGGCGGAAAACGACGAGGATGATGCCGGTGCCGCCGTTGATGAAGCCAGCGTTGCGGACGTCCTCGACGGAATCGGTGACGGATCCGATGTCGGCCAGGCGGACCGGAGCGCCGTTGCGCCAAGTCACGATAAGCGGCTGATACTCGCGCGCTTTGAAGAGTTGATCGGAATCGGCAACACCCCACGCGTGGCGGAGATTGGCGAGTTCGCCTTTTGGACGATTCGCATTCGCGGCTTCGAGGGCGGTGCGCACATTTTCGAGGCTGATGCCGTAATTGTTGAGCTGTCCCGGATTGACCTGAACACGCACAGCCGGCTTGGCGCCGCCGCCGATGAACACTTCACCGATGCCGGAGATTTGTCGCAGCTTTTGTGCGATCACGGAATCGGCTGCGTCGTACATTTCCGGAAGCAAAACGTTGTTAGACGTCATCGCCAGCAGCATGATCGGCGAGTCGGCAGGATTCACTTTCCAGTAGCCGGGCTGGCCAGGAAGATCGGCGGGCAACTGACCGCGCGCGGCGTTGATCGCGGCCTGCACGTCGCGGGCGGCGGCGTCGATGTTGCGATTCAGATCGAATTGCAGCGTGATGTTGGTGTTGCCGAGTTGGCTGGTGGACACCATCTGGCTGACGCTGGCGATGCGGCTGAATTGCCGCTCGAGCGGTGTCGCAACTGCGCTCGCCATGGTTTCGGGACTCGCGCCGGGCAGGTTCGCGTACACGCTGATCGTCGGGAAATCGACCTGAGGCAACGGTGCGACCGGCAGGAATCCAAACGCAATCGCACCCGCCAGCAAAATCGCGAGCGAAATCAGCGACGTCGCGACAGGGCGGCGAATGAATGGCGCCGAAAAATTGGAAGTGAATTGCACGTCGCGCCTAGTCCGCTTCCGCCGGTGCGTCGACGGTGTTTGTGATGTGGAAACGCCGCCGCGCTTGCCGCGCAAGTTGGTCAAAGAAGAGATAAACGACTGGCGTGGTGTAGAGCGTTAAGAGCTGGCTGAGCAGCAATCCGCCGACGATGGTGATGCCGAGTGGGCGGCGCAACTCGGAACCGACGCCCGTACCGAGCGCCAGCGGCAGACCGCCGAGTAGCGCGGCCATCGTGGTCATCATGATGGGCCGGAAGCGCAGCAGGCACGCTTCGTAGATCGCTTCGAGCGGCGTTTTTCCGTCCTTGCGCTCGGCTTCGAGCGCGAAGTCGATCATCATGATGGCGTTTTTCTTGACGATACCTATCAAGAGGATGATGCCGATGAGCGCGATGACGCTGAACTCTTCGCGGCAAATCAAGAGCGCGAGAATCGCGCCGACGCCCGCGGACGGCAACGTCGAAATGATCGTGATCGGGTGGATGTAGCTCTCGTACAAAACGCCGAGCACGATGTAGACGGTGATGATCGCGGCGAGAATCAGGATTGGCTCGTTGGCAAGTGAATGCAAAAACGCTGCGGCCGTGCCTTGGAAGGTGGCCTGAACGCTTTGCGGAAGGCCGAGATCTTCTTTCGCCTGATTGATGGCGTTGACCGCGTCACCGAGTGAAACGCCCGGCGCAAGGTTGAACGAAAGTGTGACGACGGGAAACTGTCCCTGGTGATTGATGGCGAGCGATCCAGCACCGGGCTCGAAGTGTGTGAACGCGCTGAGCGGAACCTGCTGGCCGTTTGAGGATTTCACGTAAATATTTTTTAGCTGCTCGGGATCCTGCTGGAATTGCGGGTTCACTTCGAGCACGACGTGATACTGGTTGAGCTGCGTGAACATCGTCGAGACCTGGCGCTGGCCGTAAGCGTCGTAGAGCGTGTTGTCGATTGTGGCGGGCAGAATGCCGAGGCGCGACGCGGTGTCGCGATCGATCGTGAGGTCGGCGAGCAGGCCGGAGTTGAGTTGGTCGCTGGCGACGTCGCGCAGTTCGGGCAAAGTCTTCAGCTTGTCGATAAACTTCGGCACCCAACGCGCGAGTTCCTTCTCGTCGACATCTTCGAGGCTGTACTGAAATTGGGTGCGGCTCACGCGATCTTCGACAGTGAGGTCCTGCACGGGCTGCATGAAGAGCGTGATGCCGTCGACCTTCGCGACTTGCGGCTGAAGGCGCCGAATGACGTCGGTCGCAGAGATGTCGTGGCCGCGATCTTTCAGAGGCTTGAGATTGATCTGCATGCGGCCGCTATTGATTGTGGCGTTGGTTCCGTCGATGCCAATGAAGGATGTGAGGCTCTCGACGGCATGATCTTTCAGCACCACCGCAGCGAGCGCTTGCTGGCGCTGCGCCATGGCCGTGAACGAAATATTTTGCGGAGCTTCGGAGATGCCGAGGATCAAGCCGGTGTCCTGCACCGGGAAAAAGCCTTTCGGCACGTACATGAAGAGAAGAATGGTGGCCACGAGCGTGCCGACGGTGACCAGCAGGGTCGTCCCGCGATAACGCAAAACGAATTGCAGCGTCCTTCCGTAAAACGCGATGACCGAATTGAATCCGCGTTCGGATACGCGATAGAACCAGCCTTGCTGGTCTTCGCGTTGATGGCGCAACAGTTTGGCCGCCATCATCGGCGTCAGAGTGAGCGAGACGAACGCTGAAACGATGATCGTGACCGCGAGCGTGATCGCAAACTCGCGGAACAGCCGCCCCACGATATCGCCCATGAACAAAAGCGGAATCAGCACGGCGATCAGCGACACCGTCAGCGAGAGAATCGTGAAGCCGATCTGCTCCGAGCCTTTCAGCGCTGCTTGCAGCGGCGTTTCGCCTTCCTCGATGAAGCGGCTGATGTTTTCGATCATCACGATGGCGTCGTCGACGACGAAGCCTGTCGAGATGGTCAGCGCCATCAGCGAGAGGTTGTTGAGGCTGTAGCCGAGCAAGTACATCACGCCAAAGGTGCCGACGATTGAAAGTGGCACGGCGAGCGCCGGAATGATCGTGGCGCGGGCGCTTCGTAAAAAAAGGAAAATCACCATGACGACCAGGCCGATCGTCAGGACGAGAGAAAATTGCACGTCATCCACCGACGCGCGAATCGTGGTCGTGCGGTCGGTGAGAATCTGCACCTGAATCGCGCCGGGCAGCGACGCCTGGAGTTGCGGTAGCAGTGTCTTGATGCGATCGACGACCGCGATGATGTTCGCGCCGGGCTGGCGCTGAATATTTAAAATAACGGCTGGATGATCGTTGGCCCAGGCCGCCTGCTTCGCGTTTTCCGCGCCGTCGAAGACGGTGGCGACATCGCTCAACCGCACCGGAGCGCCGTTGCGATACGCAATGATGAGCGGGCGATAGCCGTCGCTCGTCAGAAGCTGATCGTTGGCGCCGATGGTGAAAGCCTGATGCGGCCCGTCGAAATTCCCCTTCGCCTGATCGACGTTGGCCTGGCTCAACGCGAGGCGCAAATCCTCGAGGCTCAAGCCGTACGAGGCAAGCTGCGTCGGATTCGCCTGAATGCGAACGGCTGGGCGCTGGCCGCCGCTGATGCTGACCATGCCGACGCCGGGCAGTTGCGAAATTTTCTGCGACAGCGTCGTCTCGGCGAGATCTTCGACTTTCGAGAGCGGTAGGCTGGCCGATGTCAGTGCTACCGTCATGATCGGCGAGTCGGCCGGATTGATCTTGCTGTAGATCGGCGGGTTCGGCAGATCCTGCGGCAAGAGGTTCGACGCCGCGTTGATCGATGCCTGCACTTCCTGCTCGGCAACGTCGATGTTGAGATCGAGAACGAATTGCAGCGTGACGATCGAGCTACCAAACGAGCTCGTCGAGGTCATCTGGTTCAGGCCGGGGATTTGGCCGAACTGGCGCTCGAGCGGAGCGGTGACAGACGACGTCATCACTTCCGGGCTGGCGCCCGGATAAAACGTCAGCACCTGAATTGTCGGGTAATCAACTTGCGGGAGCGCTGAAATCGGCAGCTCGCGATACGCAACGAAGCCCACCAACAGAATGCCGATCATCAACAGAGTGGTTGCGACCGGCCGCAAAATAAACGGCCGCGAAGGACTCATCGTTCGGCGTCCTTATGCGCCGCTTCTTTTTTCGAGGGTTGGTCTGTGGAACCGGTGCTCGCGTCTGTCGAAGAGCCTGTGTCCGAGCTACTCGCGGCTTGCGCAACGGAAGCACCACTCGGCGTCCGCGCGTCGATGCGGCTGCCGTCTTGCAACTTGTCCTGGCCATCGATCACAACGGTGTCGCCAGCGCGCAAACCTTTGCCAATCGCCACCGAGTTGCCCGAGTTCAGCGTGACCGTCACGGGCTGAATCTTCACGCGGCTGTCTTTCTGCGTCGTCAGATAAACGTATGTCCCTTGCGGACCGCGAGCGATCGCTGTCGCGGGAACAATCGTCACGTTGTGTTTTGTATCGACGAGCAGATGCACGTTCACGAATTGGTTTGGAAACAGCGTGTCCTTCTCATTCCCGAAGACCGCTTTCAACTTATACGTGCCGGTTGTGGTGTCGATCTGGTTGTCGATCGTCAGCAGTCGCCCTGTCGCGATGTGGGTGGTGTCATCGCGGTCAAACGCCTCGACCGGAAGCGGCCCCGCACCATGCAGCTTACCGATCACTTGCGAGAGTTGATCCTGCGGGAGACTGAAAATCACCGCGATCGGCTGCAACTGGGTGATCACCAGCAGCCCCGTCGTGTCAGCGGCGTGAATGATGTTGCCGACATCGACGAGCCGCAACCCAACGCGCCCGGAAATCGGCGCCGTAATGTGCGCGTACGTAATCTGGAGCTTGGCGTTGTCGATCGCCGCCTCATCCGCCTTGATCGAACCCAAAAACTGGCCGACCTGCGCCTGCTGCGAATCGACCTGCTGCTTCGGAATGACGCCGGCTTTAAACAGTTGCTGATAGCGGTCGTAGTCGACTTGGACGTCGCGCAACTGCGCCTGATCCTTCGCGAGCTGCCCTTCGGCCTGCTCAAGCTGCACCTGGAACGGCCGCGCATCGATCTCGACGAGCGACTCGCCCTCATGAACCATCTGGCCTTCCGTAAAGTTGATCTTGGTGATCTGCCCGTCGACGCGACTGCGGACAGTGACCGTGTTGTAGGCCGTAACAGTGCCGAGTCCATTGAAGAAAACCGGCAAATCCCCGCGGGTAGCCGTCGAAACTACCACCGGCACGACCTGATCAGGGTTGAACTCTCCTGGCCCGCCGCCGTGGCCACCGGCGGCCCCACCGAGCGCCGCAACCGCCGCGCTTCCCTTTTCGCTGTGGAAATACCAATACGTCAAACCCAGAACAACAACGACGCCCAAAATCCAGATCCACGCGCGACCGCCCGATCGCCGCGGCTCACGGTCATAGCCCGCCGGGCGGACAAGGGACTCCGGCAGCTCCGTGGATTTCAAATGACCCATTCCATCTCTCCTGTGGCTCTCACGGCTAAGCGAGGGGTCGAACTTGCCTCGACAAACACGACTTCGCGGGTTGTTGCCGGACGCCCGAAGGCGCGCAGACTACGCTGGGCAACTTCTGACTATCAATGTATCGGAATCCGCGACCTGTTCCTAGCCTGATATTGCTCATGTGTTGGACGAATCTGGGGCTCCAATGGTTACGAAACGAAGGAAAACGAAACGATTGTTGCACGCCCGTAACATTCATCCGCAAAATCTCGGGAACGCTCGCTGCGCCGAGCGGGAATCACATTTTCACGCATGCGCAAGACACTCAAAACTCGTACACTAGCGGCGGCTTTGGCGTCGTCTGGACGCCTCGGTTTTTCGGACATTCGGCAAACGGTAGCGAGAGCGTCGCTGAAAACACCACGGCACTCTCGCCACGTGTGTCCTTAGCGGATTTTGACGGACAACGGAGCGAAACGACTCATGCTTAAAGCGCTGCTGGTCGGCTTAATTTTCGGCGTAGTTCTGACGCTGGGCGGGATCTGGTGGTATTTCTCATCGGGGCGGGCGCCGGTCGCGACGACCGATCCCTCGCTGCCCTTTGAGCGCAGGCTCGCGCACTCTTCGCTGGATGCCCATCTCGATCGCCAGCCGAAGTCCGAGCCCGCAGTCCCGGCCGACGAGAAAAATTTCCTGGCCGGCGCTGAGGTCTACAAGGAACACTGCGCCGTCTGCCACGGCCTGCCCAACGTCGCGCCGACCGCGATCTCGCAAGGCATGTTCCCCAAGCCGCCGATGCTCTTTGAGGGCACCGGCGTGACCGACGACCCGGCGTGGGAGACGTACTGGAAGGCCGCCAACGGCATCCGCCTGACGGGGATGCCAGGATTCAAAGGCCGTCTGACCGACTTTCAGCTATGGCAGGTGAGCCAGTTGCTCGCCAACGCGGATAAAGTTTCACCGGCAGTGAAGGCTGCGCTTGCCGCGCCCTTGGCTGTGTCATCGGTCGCGACGCCCGCAACCGCGCCAGCAACGAATCCAGTTGTTCCGACTAAGTAGGCGGCGCCGGCTCACCGCAAAGGACGAACCGAGTCCTTGCTGAGGGTTCTCCGCGCCTTCTGTATCTGTGCGCTTTCCTTTCTTCGACTGTCGACTTCCTTAGTCCTGCACCGTCGTCAACTTGTCCGCGTTCCTCAACTCCGGGAAGAGCCACGCCCATCCTAGCGTCACCAGAATTGTGCCGATCCCTCCCAGCACCACCGCGGGTACCGTCCCGAACCAGTGCGCAGTAAGGCCCGACTCAAACTGCCCCAGCTCATTCGAAGCCCCGATGAAAACCATATCGACCGCATTGACGCGCCCGCGCATTTCGTCGGGTGTGGCGATCTGAATCAGCGTACCTCGCACAATCACACTCACCATGTCGGTCGCTCCGACCAGCACGAGCGCGATGATCGAAAGGGTCAAACTCCGCGATAGTCCGAACAAAATCGTGCAAATCCCGAATCCGCTGACGCACGCCAGCATTTTCCAACCAACCCGACCGCGCAATGGCTTGTGCGCCAGATAAATCGCCATCGCCGCAGCACCAACGCCTGGCGCGCTGCGCAATACACCGAGTCCCCACGGCCCCGTCCGCAAAATCTCGCTGGCATAAACCGGCAACAGCGCGACCGCGCCCCCAAGCAACACAGCAAACAAATCCAGCGAGATCGAACCCAGAATCAATTTTTGCCGCCAGATATAGTGAAACCCCGCCAGAATCGTCGATACGCTCATCGGCTCCCGCGAACGCGCTCTCGATTCCACCTTGATCCTGTACGAGCAGAACGTCGCCACGAGCGAAGAAACCATGGCCAGCGCGTATACAGCCGACGGCCCGCGAAACGCCGCGTAAACAAGCCCGCCAATGGACGGGCCAAGAATCGTCGCGGTCTGAAACACGCCCGAAGCCCACGCCACAGCATTCGGAAAATGTTCTTCTGGCACGAGTTGCGGCAGCAACGCGCGGCTCACAGGCCCGTTGAACGCGCGAACGACACCAATCAGAATCAGCACCGCATAAATCGGATAAACCGAATGCGTGTGGTGAATCGCCGCAAAAAGCAGCAGCGCTGAGCACCCGGCAAACGCCGCATAGCAGGCAACGACTAATCGCCGGCGGTCATAGCGATCCGCGACGTGTCCCGAAACCAGAAACAGCAGAATGCCCGGAAGGAATTGCGCGAGCCCAACCAAACCCAGGTCGAGCGGTCGTTTCGTAATCTCGTAGACCTGCCAGCCCACGGCGACCGACTGCATCTCCGTCGCCAGGACGATGCAAAAACGCGCGATCTGATATAAGCCAAAGCTGGGGTATTCGAACGCCACCCGGGCTGCGGGGGTGGTAGTCTGAGTAGCGGCCATTGAATTTACTTTGCCACAAAAGCGCTACAGTTTTTGAGGCTGTCCTGCAAGAATCGAAAAAATGTTAAGAAAATTTTCATCTGAGATTTTGCCGGCGGCTCCGTCGAGCTTCAGGACTTTCCTGTCGGACGCCCGACACACACGGCGCGTTTCGCCGCACCCGTAAATGACGACTCGAAAGGCACCACCGAAGGTTTTCCCGATGTTCCTCAAGCTTGAGGGCCGTCGCTGTCTTGTCGTCGGCGCGGGAACCATCGCCGAAGGAAAAATCGGCGGGTTGATCGCAACCGACGCCTCAATCCGTGTCGTTGCGCCCGAAGCTACAACGCAAGTTCAAACCTGGGCCGGCGAAGGAAAAATCGACTGGGAGCGCCGCAGATTTCAGCCGTTCCGACTTGCAGGGAGTATTCCTCGTCGTTGCCTCAACCTCCTCGACGCCGCTACACGAAGAGATTTTCGCTGAAGCAAACCGGCTCGGTGTCCTGTGCAACATCGTTGACGTACCGAACCTCTGCGATTTTTTCTATCCAGCGATCGTCCGGCGCGGCTCGCTGCAGATCGCGATTTCCACCGCGGGGGAAAGTCCGGCCCTGTCGCAGCGACTGCGCAAAGAGCTCGAACAACAATTCGGTCCGGAATACGAAGCGTGGGTTAGCTGCCATCGGCGAGGCGCGCGCAGAACTCGCGACACGCGACTTATCCGCCGAAGACAGAAAAGAAATCCTGCACGAACTGGCCAGCCGCGAATTTTATGAAAAATTTCGCGATGAGCTGCGCAAGAAACAAAAGCAGAATAACGGAATGGAAAGTTAAGCGCTCGCGCCCTTGGCCTGCGCGCGCTTGATCTCTTCACTCAGGATAATTGCCTCGGCTACCTCGCGCATCGACAGCCGCCGCTGGCGGCTCTGCTTCTGCAGCATCAGGTAAGCTTCCTCTTCGCTGATCCGCAAATCGCGCTGCAAAATTCCCTTGCCGCGCTCAATGATTTTTCGCGACTCGAGTTCCGAAGACAGTTGCGAATTTTCTTCTTCCAGCCGCGCGCGCTCGACTTCCGCGCCTACCAGAAATCCAATCGTCGAAATCAGCTGAATCTCGCTCTCCGTATGCGTATGCGGCCTTTTGTGCTGCAGGTTAATCACGCCGACCAGCTTCTTCCTGCACAAAATCGGCACCGACAAAAACGCCTCGTAGTGATCCTCCGGCAATTCGTTGAACGATTGAAATCGTGGATCCTGAAACGCATGCGACGCGACGGCGACCGGCTGGCGATGCTCCGCGACCCATCCGGTAATGCCTTGACCGACCGGCAGCTTCAACCGGTTTACGACTTCCGGGTGAGGATTCTTCGATGCGCGCAGCACAAGCTGCTTATTCTCAAGCACATAAACGAAGCACGAATCGCACTTCACCACCGCCGATACAAACTCGACGATTTTACCCAGCACTTCGTTGAAGGGGTCGGCCGCCGCCATCTGGCGCCCGATCTGGTGCAGAAATCCAATTGCGGGTTCGTCGATACTCAAGAGGAATTCGCTCATCGCCTGACGTTAGCGCCGTGAACGTACACGGTCAAATGCAAAGAATCGTTTCGCAAAAACCATAAGAACGATGGGAACCGCTCCGCCTGGTGATGCCCCGAAGACGATCACAACAAGTTCGGCTAACATGTAGGCCGTGGACCGGATCTTGGGTGCGGCGCCCTGCGCCTTTCAGGTGCGGCTTTAGACTCAACATCACCGATAGAGATCCGCGAGAGCACAACGAAGGAGTTTCGAACTCCAACCGCAATGACTCCCATCCGCCCGTATCGTCGCTATCATCCCGGGACGCAGCCCGATTATCTGCACTCACCTTACGTTTCGTCGCAGAAGCGCGCGCCATCGCAGCCGCTCGTGCATCTACCGCACACGCTTTCCGAAGTCACCGGCCCAGTTTTCGGCAACGAACTCATCGACGTAAAAGCATTCGACCTCACGAAGCAGCATTCCGCCGAGCCGCTCGGCGAGCGCATCATCGTCTCCGGCCGGGTCATCGACGAAGACGGCCGCCCATTGCCCCACACGCTCGTCGAAATCTGGCAAGCGAACTCCGCGGGCCGCTACGCGCACGCCATCGATCAGCACGACGCGCCGCTCGATCCGAATTTCACGGGCTGCGGCCACACCGTCACCGATGCCGAAGGCCGCTATCGCTTCGTCACCATCAAGCCCGGCGCCTACCCTTGGCAAAATCACTACAACGCTTGGCGCGCGGCTCACATTCATTTCTCCGTCTTCGGTCCCGCATTCGCCACGCGCCTGATCTCCCAAATGTATTTTCCCGGCGATCCACTGATGGCGAATGATCCCATCTTCAATTGCACCGCCGACGAGAGCGCCCGCAAGCGCCTCATTTCCCTTTTCGATTGGGAAACGACGATGCCGCTGCACGCCCTCGGCTATCAGTTCGACATCGTGATGAGCGGCCGCGAAGCGACACCCTTTGAGGAAAAACACGGAGCGCATCGATGACATTGCGCGCAACAACGTGGCAAACCGTCGGCCCGTTTTTCAAAATCGGTCTGGCGTGGCTGTATCGCGAAGATTTGGCAGGCCCAAGTGTCTCGGGCGAGCACATCGAAGTCACGGGCCGCGTGCTCGATGGCGAGGGAAAAACCGTGCCCGACGCCGTCCTCGAATTGTGGCAGGCAAATCCTCAAGGCAAATACGCGCACCCGGAAGACGAACAGAAGAAGCCGCTGGACCCGAGCTTCTCTGGCTTCGGCCGAATCGCAACGGACGATCAAGGCCGATTCCGCTTCACGACCGTGAAGCCCGGACAAGTTCCCGCGCCGGAGTCACCCTCCAAAGGCAGCTCTGCATCGGGGCCGCTACAAGCGCCGCATATCAACGTCTCCATCTGCACGCGCGGGCTATTGCGCCGCCTCGTCACGCGAATCTACTTCCCCGATGAAGCGGCAAACGCCACCGACTTCGCTCTCATGCGAATCGATCCGTCACGCCGTTCAACACTGATCGCGAAGCGCTCCGCCAATTCGCCGGGGAAATTCGAGTGGGACGTCGTGCTCCAAGGCGCGAACGAGACTGTCTTCTTCGAAATTTAGTTCTCCTAGTTCTCCCTGTACCAAAGACTAGTTCCTTGACCAGCACATTTCCGCAAAGCAACTACAAAGCTTCTTGCACTGCCGCACATTTCTGCTAAAAGTAATTTCAAGTTTTGGGTCGCCATGATTCTCAGGGGAATCCGGCGCTCCCAGTAGAGGTGCCGAAATGACTTCCCGCCTCATGGCGTCGTGTTGTTTAGTGTGTCTGCTCGTTCCGGTTGCGAGCCTCGCTCAGTCCAAAAACTCCCAAACAGGTGGCCTCGGCGATTCACCCGACGCGACCGTCTCGGTTCGCCAGCTCCGCATTCCCGACAGGGCGAAGTTCGCGTTCAACAAAGGTACGCAGAAACTCGCAGCAAAAGATTACAGCGGCAGCATCGCTGAATTTCAAAAAGCGATCGCGGCTTACGACGATTTCTACGAGGCGTACTACAAAATCGGTATCGCCAATCTCGAAATGCAGGCGAGCGAAGCCGCGGAAGCTGCGTTTCGCAAATCGATCGCGCTCAGTGAATCGAAATATAGTCCGTCGCTTTTCGGAATGGGACTGGCCCTTGCCAGCCAAAAGCAATTCGCCGACGCCGAAACCTACGTTCGCACAGGGTTGCAACTGGAACCGACCAGCCCTTCGGGCTTGCTGGCACTTGGTTGGGTTTTGTACTCGGCGCAGCGCGTGGTCGAAGCGGAGAAGGCCGCCCGCGAAGCCATTCTCTACAATCCAAATCTAGCGATGGCGCACTTACTGCTGGCGCAGATCCATCGCGGCCAGAACAATTCCGCGGCAATGGTCGATGACCTGGACGCTTATTTGCGGCTCGAACCCGACGGCGCCCGCAGCCGCGCGCTCCGTAGCTCTCGCGACGCCGCCCAGCGGTCTCTAAACAACGACTCAAAGAAAGCCGTCGAGTTGCCTGCAGTCGAAGTGAACAACTAAGCCGGTTATTCCGACGGGAGCAAGCCGACGTGCACTACTCGTTCTGCTGCTCCGCCTTCTTCTGCTGCCGCAATTTGTAAGTGATCTGCCCAAACATCCCCAGCCAGAACTTCGCATCTTCCGCAGTAAGGTTGTGCCGCCGCATGAATCGTCGCAACTTCTGCCCTGTCGTCACGGCCGACCGCGAATCAAGCGAACCTGATAACCGCAACGCGTCCAGCAAAAGCTCCGCAACGCGATCGATGTCTCCGGCCGTTGCCGGATTCGCTTTTTCGACGAGTGCCGCCCGCTTCGATGATCGCGCCAATTCATACAGACAGATCGCCACGGCTTGCCCAAGATTCATCGACCGATGCTCGTCGCGGGTTGGAATTCGCAACAACCAATTGCAGTGGCTCAGATCTTCGTTGCTCAGCCCGAATTTCTCGGACCCGAACAAGATCGCGACTTCCGATTCTTTCTCCGCTTTGACCGAACTCTTGGAACCCAAATGCTTGTGAATCGCGCGCGCCGCCTCTTCGAGAAACTTTAGAGGCTGTCGGATCTCGCGAGTACCAACCGCTGTCGTGCCGACAACGAGCGTGCAGTCGGCAACAGCTTCGCCCACCGTCGCAAACACTTTCGCGTTCGCAAGCAGTTCCGCCGCGCCGACAGCCGACCGAGCCTCCAGAAACGATGGCTCGTAGGGGTTCACCAGGCAGAGCCGGAAAAACCCAAAGTTGCTCATGGCCCGCGCAACCGCGCCAATGTTGAGAGGATTCCGCGTAGCCACAAGCACCACGCGCACGCGTTCGAATTCAGCCAAGGTAGCCAAGGCTGGCTATTTTATCTCAGCCGAGGCTGTGGCACGTGATGTCAGGAAACGGATTGGCCAATAGCGCGAGCTTGATCGCGCAACGCGGGCAAGAACCGCAACTGCAAATCTTCGAGCGAGACGCGCGAAGCAATCGCACCCACCCCAAGCGACCCGGCGATATGCCCTTCCTTCGACACGATTGGAACGGCGATGGCGCGAATTCCCGCTTCCAATTCTTCATCGATCACGGAAAAGCCCTGCTCGCGGACACGACGAATGTCGCGTGCCAACGTTTCGCGCGACACGATTGTTTTCGCGGTCAATGCCTTCAGTTCGATCCGTTCGAGTTGAGCGGGGAGTTCCGATTCTGAGAGCGCCGCGAGGAGCACGCGTCCTGCCGCCGTACAATGCACCGGGAGCCGGCTTCCCGTCGAAACATCGAGCGACATCAAACCGCGGCGCACGGCGCCGGCGATACAGAGAACTTCATCGCCATCGAGGACACATACAGAGCTGGATTCGCCGAGTTCGTCGGTGATTTTTTGCACCGTCGGCTGCGAAACCGTCGCCAGCGAACTCGACGAAAGATACGCCATCCCGAGGTGCAGCACGCGATGGCGCAGCCGATACTTGCGGCCGTTCGCTTCGATATATCCGAGCAGTTCAAGCGTGATCAGCAATCGCCGCACGGCCGCGCGCGAGAGTTCGGTGGCGCGCGCGATGTCCGCGATCGATAGCCCTTGCGGTCGACCGTCGAACGCTTCGATCACACGCAGGCCGCGGGCGAGCGACAACACAAAGTCGGGATTTCCTTCGTGGACGGCGAGATCGGCGCCCCAACGCGTGCGAAAGCGCGAAACTGTGGCGACGTCGTCAGGCGTTGCGCTTAGCGCGGATTTCGGCGGAATCGGGACTTCCAGGGTGATTTGTGAGGATGCAGCTGAAGTAGACATGTGGTTGTCCGTCTCGAGAATTCGAGGTGAGAGCGAGGATAGCGCCGCTGAAGGCGAATCAATGGTGAAACTTTTGAATCGAACGGATGGAGAAAAGTTGGGCTAGAAATGCGGATGGATTTCAGCCCATCGAGTCAGACGTCGTGGAGACTTCAGCCCCAGATGCGTCGCGCGGTATCGGTGACAAGTTTGAGCTTGGCCCACTGCTGCTCTTCGGTGAGGAGATTCCCTTCGGCGGTGGAAGCGAAGCCGCATTGCGGGCTGATTGCAAGATTTTCGAGCGGGACGAATCGTGTGGCTTCCTCGATGCGGCGCATCAGGTTATCGACGGACTCCAATTGAGGGCACTTTTGAACTGATCAAGCCGAGCACCACGGTTTTCCCCTTCGGCACAAAGCGCAACGGCTCAAACGTGCCGGAGCGGTCGTCGTCGTACTCGAGCAGGAATCGACCAACGTCGAGAGTGCCGAACAGTTTCTCCGCGATCGCGTCGTAACCGCCTTCGGCGTACCAATGACTGCGATTGTTGCCACGACACAAATGAATCGCGAGGGTAACGCCATCGCGACGCGCGGCGCGAAAGCACGCGTTGTCCGCTTTCACGGCGTCGTCGAGCGCGGCGTCGGGGTCGGCTTTCATTTCGGTGCGAATCCATTCGCGCCACTTCGGATCCATGTAATAGCTATAGCGGGGCGCATCGATCTGGATGTAGCTCACACCGTCGCCGGCAAGCTGAGCCAGATCGCTTTTCATGATTTCGACGATGGCCCAGAGCAATTCGGAGCGGTCTTTATAGACGGCGTCGGTGATGCCGGCTTTGAACGCGATCGCCGGGAACTGCGTCGCGCTCGGCAGAGTCATTTTAATTTTGCCAGGACTGTTCGCTTTCAAGAATGGCAGTTCGTGGCCGGTAAGGGGGCGCGTTTGCCGCAGCTTTTTTGTGACGATTCCGGCAACGCTACTGACCGCAGGAGTCTTTGCTTTGGCGTCGCCAGCCTTCCAGTTTCTTGATACGGCGTCGCCCAGATCGAATCCATCGACGGCGTCGGTGAAGTCGCTCATGAAGTTGCGACGCCGTAACTCGCCATCGGTGAAGATGTTGAACCCGAGTTCTTGTTGGCGGGCCAGGACGCGGCGAATGTGCGTGTCCTCGAGTTCGCGGAGTCGCTCGTTAGCATCCGGACCTTGCGCTTGGCGAGCTGCAAGCAAATCTGCTGGGCGCAAGAGACTGCCAACGTGATCGGCGCGAAATGTTGCGGATGTTGGTGACATATTCTCTGATCTCGACTTTGCTCTCGAAGGACTTATGTTTGCGTCGCTTCGCTGCTTTGCTTCGGTGGAATTAGATGCACGAGGCGAAGCGCGGCACGTACTAACTCGGGATGCGCGATCAGCGCGCCGAGCAAAGTTCCCGTGGAATTTGTGATGACATCGGTCCACCCTGAGTCGCGCCGCGGAATGTAGTATTGCAAAAACTCGATCGAGAAACTGAGAAATCCGCCACAGAGAGTGGAGATCAGGATGGCCTGGCCGCGCGAGCGAGAGAGTGCGAAAAACCCGCAAAGTACAAATCCCAGCGGCATGAAGCCGATGATGTTTTGAAGTACGTCCTGCCGCCAGTTCGCGGTCCACTCAAATTGTTTGCCGACTGAGGTGAGCATCGCCTTGCGAGGTATAAACAAGTGCGCTGGGATCGTCAGCGCTGGCGCCGAAGCTACTTCGTTGTGAATGACGTTGCCGCCGCGCTCATGAAAGTCATAACGGGCGAGGAGATGGCTTCGGACTTCCGCTCGAGGAGCCTGCGAAGCTCCAGTCCATCCGGCGTAGTGGGCTGCTGCCTCGGCCGGAGAAACTTTCTCGTCGTAAATTGCTAGCCCGTGGACTTCTCCCTTCCAGTCATCAAACGTCGAGGGCGAAATTCCCAGGACGATCTGCCGATACAACTCGTTGCGGCGAATGCGGAAATGCGGATCGCTCCGGGCAAATTTGCCGTCGACGTAGACGGTAGTTCCGTCTGAGTCAGAACTGATTGTGACCAAAACCAGCTGACCTTGGCGCAGCACATCGTCTACCTCAAACAGGGTCACCGTAGGAGTATGCCAACGCGCTGGTGTCACTCGATCGATCAGCAACGATTCGTGCCACTGGCGCAAAAGGATGGCGTCAGGATTCTCGTCGGACGAAAACGTGAGGAAGTTTCCCGCATCATTCTGTGTTACGGGACGCAGGTAGATTTCGACCGAGCAAGCATCCTCGGCGTCTGCTCCCGCCTGCGCTTGCAGTGGTCCGTCGGTAAGAACAATGCCGCCCCCGTCGAAACGGATACCGCTATCGGCGGGCAACCACGCTACGCCGTTGCGCGGATGGGGATTGAATGGCCACAGGGTGGCGTACAGAAGGGCGAGCACTGCCAGCATAGAGAAAATGGCAAGGGGTTTGTGTTCGGGAGGCACAGCGGGAGCGGTATTCACTAGATTTCGAGGCGCGGTTGGATTCGCTTCACGCTGGATAGTGTAGCTGCGAACTGCCGCGCGCCCCGTCCGGTCATTATCAAGTGATTTGCCAAGCAAGATTGGACTAGGTTTCGTAGCTCGTGGCCCGAGCTCCCATGAAACCGAAACTCATGGGAGCTAAGTCCACGATGCTCGATGCGAAGATTCCATCGTGCGAGTCTTCGTTCGTCAGAGTTTCTCGAAGAAGTGGGCGACTTTTTTGCCGGCGGATTCGGTGTAGTAGACGGTAACTTTGGCGCCTTTGTCAGTGCCTTTGCCGATTTCTTCAGCTGAGAGCACGGTGTCGTGGCCGGCTACGCGAAAGGTGTGCTCGGTGCCATCGGCAGCCTTGACCACGACAACTTTGCCGCCTTCACCGACTTTTTCGACGGTGCCGTCAACGGTCTTCACGCCGTCTTTGCCAACTCGATCGATCTCGACGCCGGTCTTCTCGGTTCCCTTTTCGGTGTAGTGCACGACGACTTCGGAACCTTCCTTGATGCCCTTGTAGGAATCCTTCGCGCCAACGGCGGTCGCGTCTGCGCCGTGGACTGCGGTCTTATCGACGTAGTGAATCGTGTGCTCGGTGCCGTCTTTTGTTTTGACGACTATCGTCTTGCTGCCGGAATCAACTTTTGTCACGGTGCCGTGGACTGCGGACACGACATCGTCGGCTGCCCTCACCGGCAGCGCAAAAATCACCATCGCGACTACGCACACAGCTGCGAGTAAATACTTAGACATGTAAATCTCCTCAGCAATCCTTCAAATAAAGTCCGACCGAACCTGCGTGAAATTTTATCTCACGAGGCGCGCGAAGTATACATGCGATCGAAAGGTGATCGTCGTGGCAGGAAGTTCAGCGGCCACGACGGATCGATCGTGCGGACATTGGGCGCAGCGTGCTGCGCCCCTACACAAGCGGGTTGAACTGGCATTATCAGCCGCGTTCGATGAAGTCCATTGCTTTGGTCGCGAGACGATCGAATGCAGCGACGCAAAGCTCGAGATGCTCCTCTTTTGTGTCTTCGACTTTGTTGTGACTGATTCCGCCGAGCGATTGCACGAACATCATTACCGTGGGGATTCCGGCGCGGGAGACTTCGGCGGCGTCATGGAGCGGACCGGACGGCATACGATGAGCTTTCGGCTCGCCCGTCGTTTCGCAGATTGAGGCGTCGCACAAATCGAGCAGGCGCGGGTGGAAGGCGATCGGCTCGATGCTCCAGATGCGCGACCATTCGACGGTGCACTTTTCTTCGCGAGCAAAGCGCTCGCTGGCTTCGCGCGCTTCCCGATACATCTGCGCGAGCACGGCGGGATCAAGATCGCGCTGGTCGAGCGCAGTTTCGCAATGCCCCACGACGGCTGTGACGATACCGGGGAATGTTTTTACGCTACCCATCGTGCAGACGGAATCGGAGTGCTTGCCGGCGATGGCGCGAATTTCGAGAGCTAGCTTTGCCGCAGCAGCAAGTGCATCGCGGCGCGCGTTCATCGGAGTTGAACCGGAGTGCGCTTCCTGCCCGTGAAAGGTGATTGCGTGGCGTTCGACACCTTTCGTGCCGAGGACAGTCGCGAGCGGCCGGTTCATTTTTTCGAGCACAGGCCCTTGCTCGATGTGGAGTTCGATATAGACTGCCGCGTTGTTCTGTCCTTGCGTCGCGTCGCCGAATTTCTCCATTTCGACGCCGCAGCGTCGCAGAGCGTCTTCCATTTTTATGCCATCGCGATCGGTTCGAACGCGATCGGCGGCGATGCTCGCGGTCCCAGCGAACGCAGATGAGCCAAGCAAGCTCCGGCCGAAGCGCGCGCCTTCTTCGTCGGCCCAATCAACCAGCTTGACGGTAACCGGAGGCTTGCCGTTGTATTGCGCCGCGATGCGTCGCAAAATTTCCAGCCCCGCGAGTACGTTGAGCGAGCCATCGAGCCACCCGCCATTCGGAACGGAGTCGAGATGCCCGCCAATGAGCAGTGACTTTTCGGAGGCGCCCTTGAGCGTTACCCAATTGTTTCCCGCGGAGTCGTAATGATGCGACGCGGGCAGGTCTCGAAGTTGGGTCGCGAACCAATCGCGCGCTTTCAGCCAGGTGTCAGTCCAAGCGACGCGCTGCGCGCCGTTGTCGTCACCGGTCAGCGCGCGCAGCTCTTTCAATTCTGCCACTGTGCGTTTGGGATCAAGTGCCATGGTTCAGTCTTGAGGAAACGTTGAGATCAGTTCGGCTTCGGCGCGGCGGCGGCCGGAGTTTTCGGCTTCGGCGACGATGCTTCCTTGGAAGTTGCCGACGTCGTTTTTGTCAGCACGACCGCGGGTGCCAGCGCTGAGTCCCCAAACCATTCCGCGCGCTGCAATTCGATCGGCACATTGCCGTTGCTCCAGACAAAATCGTGAAACGCGCGCAAATCGAATTTGTCTCCCGCTTTCACGCGTGCGTCGGCCAGAAACTTCATGATCTGAAGCTTCCCTGTCTGATACGAAATCGCCTGGCCGGGTTGTGTGGCAAACATCTCGGCCTCGGCCTGTGCGGTTTTCGGACTCATCGGAACTGCTTTGGTGAGATACGCCGCGGCTTGCTCGTTGTTCATCTGGCCGAGCGCGAGTTTGACGTCAACTTCGACGCGCAGGGCGCGCAAGCGCATGAAGTTGTAGATGATCTCGCGCGAATGGGGCGAATCGTCGAACAAACCGGCCAGCAACATCATTTCTTCGGAGTAGAAGCCGAGGCCTTCAATCGATCCGGAATCGTAATAGTGACGGCGAATAGGATCCGGGTTTTTCCAAGATAGCCAAAGCTGCATGTAATGTCCCGGCACGCCTTCATGAACGATCAGTGGCCGCGGATCGCGCGAGGTCGCGCCTTCGAAATAACCTTGATTCGGCGCCGGCTTTTCCGTCCAACGCACGGCGTCCTGCGAGAGACGCGATGGTCCCGTGAAATCGTCGAGCTCGCCAAAGTTGCCGAGCCCCTGCAAATAGGTCGGAATCGGCTTCGACGTGTAGTGCGGCATATCGAGTGGGACCGTGAGCAGCCCCTGACGCGTCAAAAAATGACGGACCGCATTTTCGAGGTTGGCCGTGGTTTGCAATTGATCGTCGAGGGTTGCGAATGGCTTTAACGCCGTTACTTCTATGTCGCGCTGGTGCTCGATTTCTTCGGCCGAAACGGCGCGCGCCCATTCCTGCTGGGCCATGACCAACAGCTGATCGGGCGTATACGGATACAGCGCAACGTTCTTCAGGAAAAATGTGTAAGCGTCGCGGCCGACCGGCGAGCACGGCGGCATCGTCCCGACGCGCTGCTTCAGCCATTCGCGATAATTCTCGAGGGAGCCGGCGGCGCGCTCGATGGCGGGCGAAAGTTCCTGAAGGTTCTCGCCTTTAAGTTGGGGCGTGACTTCGTGCGCCATTTCCCACAATTGCGTTCGAATGTCGGCGAGCGATTCGATCGCAAGCTTGGCAAACGGCGCGCAAGGCTTTTGCAGATTGGCTTCAGCATCGTCGATGATCGCCGGCACATTTTGTACGCGGGCGATCAGGTCGCTGCTGCGCGTTTTGTCGAATGGCGGCTGCGGCAGGATCGTTTCCACAATCGGCGCCATCGTTTGATCGACGTAAAACGTCGGATCGGTCTGGTATCGCTTGTTGTAGTCGAGTTCCCAACGGACGCGCGCCAGCGCCGAACCGATCAGGCGGTAGTCGACCTGCTGCGGGACCTGCCATTTCGTGGCGTCGATTTTCTTGTAGCGCGCTTCGAATGCTGCCAAGTCGGCGTGTTGCTTTGCGATGGTTGATGCCGACCAGGAACGCTTCAGCCCGGCGGGGCGCTCCATGCGCGGAACGTCGTCATCATTGAACGGCGCGTTTTCAGCGCGCCATGTCCAGAAATCGGTCGCGAGTTTTTCGAGTGAGTCTTGCGCACGAAGCGCCGGCGCGAGACATTGCGCGATCAGGCCGACCGCTAGAACCGCTCGCCAAATGGCTTTCCGAAGCAAGCATCCCTCCATGCGCGCGTGAAATGATGCGCGAGTGTGAGCGACAAAATCACGGATGTCAACGCGGCAGGAAGCGACAATTTCCTTTGTTGGTGGCGCTAATCGGTCGCAAGCTGGGATATGATTCGCTCGAAGCGTGCTGACGTAACGGCGGCGCGCGATTGTACGTGATCGCCATTTGAAAGAGCCCGATGCTCGACCTTCGAACTGGTACCGCGTTGATGGTTTCCATGCTCGCAGCTGCAGCGCTTTTTACCGGACAGGCGCAAACCAAAACGGCACAGACTCAGACCGGTGGCGCCGCAAAAACGCTGGCGGAGCGGCTTGGGTATCCCCGCGAGACAAAGCTGATCATCGTCCACGCAGATGATGTAGGAGTCACGCATTCGGTGAACGCGGCCACGGTGACGGCGCTCAACAGCGGTCTCGTGAATTCGGCGAGCATCATGGTTCCCTGCCCCTGGTTTCCGGAAATTGCCGACTATGCGAAGGCGCATCAAGACGTGGATTTCGGTTTGCATCTGACACTGACCGCGGAGCGCGTGTATTACCGCTGGGGACCGGTCGCGCCACGGGATAAAGTGCCGAGCCTCGTCGATGAGAACGGCTACTTTCAGCATGATTGGTCGCCAAACACGCACATCGATCCGAAGGACGTTGAGGTTGAGTTGCGCGCGCAGATCGAACGTGCGCTAGCAATGGGAGTGCGGCCGACACATCTTGACTCGCATCAGTATCGGCTGATCATGACGAACAAAGAGCTATTTGAGGTGTTCGTGCGGCTCGCGCACGAATACAAATTGCCATTTTTTGTTACGCGCGACTGGTTTGCGCAGTATCCGTATCTGGAGCCGAGCCTTGGACCGAACGACATCGTAATCGACCACACCGTGACGATCGAGCCCGCAGTGCCCGCCGAAAGGTGGGCCGACTTTTACACGACTGCGTTGCGCACTCTTCAGCCGGGGGTGACGGAGTTTGTGATTCACCTCGCTTACGACGGTGATGAGATGAAGGCGGCGACGCGGGAACGCGCGACCTGGGGCGCGGCGTGGCGGCAGCGGGATTTTGACTATTTTACGAGTCCGGAGTTTAAGGCAGCGCTCGACACACAACGGATCAAGCTCGTGACCTGGCGCGAAATCGGGCAACTCCAAGCACACTAATAGTCGCGAGTCGCGGCACGACGATACTCCGTCTCTGCAAACGACGCCTACACCGCCTCAACCAAACATCTACGTGAATTGCTGGATAGCAGCGCTACTGCATGCGCAGCTATTTTTGCTTGCAAGGGAGAAATTCATGAGTCGTCCGATATTTACAAACGAAACGCCGGAGAATATGAATCGCGACGAGATGGTCGCGAAGGTAGCCGAGCTGATCAAAGACATCAAGATCGCCATGATGACTACAGAAGCGGAGGACGGACTGCTGCACAGCCGTCCGATGGCGACGCAGAACACGGAGTTCGACGGGACGCTTTGGTTTTTTACCGGGCAGAGCACCGGGAAGGTCAGCGAGATCGATTGGAATCCCGAGGTGAACCTGAGCTATGCCGAGCCGAGCGCGACGCGATTTGTGTCGGTGAGCGGAACGGCTGAGATTGTCGACGACCGCGCGAAGATGGCGGAGCTCTGGAGCGACATCTATAAGGCGTGGTTTCCGCAGGGGCTCGACGATCCCGATTTGTGCTTGATGCGGGTTGAGGTTTCGTTCGCGGAGTATTGGGACGTGCCGTCGGGGAAGATGGTGCAGGTGTTCGGATTTTTGAAGGCGATCGCGACGGGCGAGCGGTTGAAGATGGAAGGTGAGTCGCACGGCGTGGTTGAGATGCCGACGGGGAAGGCTCGCGCAGCGGTGGTTGCGGGGGCGGAAGCGGTGCGGGATATGGCCGAATAGAAGCTAAGTTTCAATCGCTGCAACCTCGTAGTCGGCTACGCTGAGGATCACGAATTCGATGTATTCCGTGATGGTCGTCTTACCCATCAACTCGAGGCGCGTGCTTGCGTGCTTAAACGGGATTTCTTTTCCGGCGCGCAGCAGCTGAACGTATCTTACTTTGTCTGCTGGAATGTCGTAGAGCCGAACGTGCAGAGGGCCGACGGCGTGAAAATCGCGGTATCAGCCTCGGTGCGTATTTGGATTCGTGTAGTTCAAGTTATGCAGGGTGTAGCCGGGTTCCGTCTCCCACGCCAACATTTCGAGCAGGCCCGGTCCTTCGACGCTTAGCGGAAGCGAATCCGGCAACATCCAGCGAATCGTGCTTACGCCCGCTTTCAGCAGATCCCGTCGATTCATCTCGTTCTCCCAAACCGATTCCGCGCGACATCGTACACCGCACACTCACCGAAGAGAGCGTGGACTTGCTACGCCACCATTGGCGTGCCACTCGAGATGAGATAGGCTCGTCGCGACCACCGGAGATTGCCGCAAAGGAGACCTGAATGCCCTGCCCAAGGTCCCATATCTCATTTCTTTCGACAGGAATCGTTCTCGCGGGCTGCGTATTTCTTTTCGGCTGTAGGTCGCAGACGACAGCGGGCGGTCCTCCGGTCGCACCGGTGCGGCCCGTGACCGACACCTATTTCGGCACCAAGGTCGAAGACCCGTATCGCTACATGGAAAAGCTGGACGATCCGGAGGTGGCGGGCTGGTTCAAGAAACAGGATGACTACACGCGTTCGGTTCTGGCCGCGATTCCAGGACGCAGCGCGCTGCTCGAGAAAATTCGAGAGTACGACGCGACGGGTCCTGCGCGGGTGACTGATCTCCAGCGCTATCGGAACGACCGTATATACACGCTGAAACGTCTGCCGGACGAAGACATCGCCAAGCTCTACGTGCGCACCGGAGTGAATGGACCGGAGAAATTGCTCGTTGATCCCACGAAGCAGACGGGGCCGAGCGGGGAAAAATTCACACTGAGTTATTTCTACCCTTCGTACGACGGCCGCTACGTCGCTTACGGAATTTCTCCGGCGGGTTCCGAAGACGCCGTGATCCATATCCTGGACACGACGACGGGCCGCGAGACCGGCGAAACCATCGACCGCAGTTGGTACGGAGGAATCGCCTGGCTCGACGACGGAAAGTCGTTCTATCACATTCGCTTTCAGAAACTGGAAGCGGGTATGGATCCAGCGGAGCGACGTCTCAAGAGCCGAGTCTATTTGCATCGAGTTGGAAGCGATCCAGAAAGCGATGCCGCCGTTTTTGGTTACGGCGTGATCGACGACATCAAGCTCGATCCGGCGGATGCCGCTTCCGTTTTCGTGTTGCCCGGCGAAACCACGGCCTACGCGATTCTCTCGCACGGTTTCAGCAATGACCTGACGGTGTACACGACACCTGTGGCAAGTGCGGGGAGGCCCGGGGCAAAATGGTCAAAAATCATCGACGCGTCGGATCAAGTGACCGATGTCAGTCTTCATCGCGGCGAACTTTTTCTGACGACTCACAAAGGTGCGCCACGGTCGAAAGTCCTGAAGGTCAGCGCGTCGCATCCCGATATAGCAAATGCGTCTGTGATCGTTCCGCCGGGCGACACGGTCGTGCAGAACACAATCGCGATGGCTGATGCTCTCTACGTGCAGGAGCTGGACGGCGGCATCGGCAAGCTTCTTCGCATTCCTTATGCGGGAGGCGGGGCGAAACCGATTGAGTTTCCGTTTGACGGCAGCGTTAACGTGATCGGAGGCGATCCCCGGCTCGAAGGGATTTACTTTTGGCTTACAGGATGGACAAAAGCGACGAAGATTTTCGTGTATGAACCTAAGTCCGGCCGTGTCAGCGATACAAAGCTTCAACCGGTCGGCCCCCATGACGATCCCGATGACCTCGAATCCGTAGAGGTGAAGGCGCCAAGCTACGACGGCACGAATGTTCCGCTCTCGATCGTCTACAAGAAAGGCATTTCGCTGGACGGCTCGCATCCGACCTACCTCAGCGGATATGGCGCATACGCGATCAATATGGACCCCTACTTTAGTCCGCGGACCCTGGCGTGGCTTGAACGCGGCGGCATTCTTGCGGTGGCGCACGTGCGCGGCGGTGGCGAGTATGGACCGGAATGGCACGAAGCGGGAATGCTGAAGAACAAGCCGAACACGTGGCGCGACTTCATCGCGTGCGCGGAATTTCTGGTGAAGAACAAGTACACCTCTCCCGCGAAACTTGGGGGTGAGGCTGGCAGCGCCGGCGGCATCTTGATCGGTCGGGCATTTACGGAACGTCCGGACTTGTTCGCCGCGATTCTTGACGATGTGGGACTCTCGGACATGATTCGCGACATGTTCTCGCCGGACGGCCCGCTTAATGTGCCCGAGTACGGCGGGCTCACTGACAAGGAAGGATTTCAGAATCTGCTCGAAATCAGCGCGTACTACCACGTGAAGGACGGCGTCCAGTATCCCGCTGTTCTGGTAACGACGGGGATGAGGGATCCGCGTGTTGTGCCGTGGGAGCCGGGAAAAATGGCGGCACGGCTGCAGGCTGCGACCGGAAGCAAGCGGCCTGTACTTTTACGGGTCGACTATCAAGGCGGGCATGGAACGATCGGCGGCACCAAAGCCCAAGCCGAGGAGCTAATTGCCGATCAATATGCCTTCTTGCTATGGCAGTTCGGCGAGGAGGGATTTCAGATTCCGAGCCATTAACGGCGACACCTTGCGCAGCGGATCTGCAGGTGTCCGAGATCCGTCGGCCAAATTCACCCAAAACCGGTTGAAACCGCACGTTTTTTCGCCAAATTATCGCTGTTGTGCAGCCTTCCGCACGCGCTCATACTTCTAATCGCTATGAGAGTCGCCGACACCCCGATGAAGAAGATCGACGATTGGGACGACTTTGTCGCCACCCGGTATCGTCAGGGCAAGACTGAGGAAGAGTTCCGCAATTACAAGGCGGACGCGAATCCGACCGTTACCGAATTTTATCGGCAGAACCACGCATACCAGACGTATGACTTTGTGCTGGAAAAGAAGGCGGAGTTCGGCGGTCTAACGCGCGGGAAGAAAAGCATTTGGGAGATGGCGGACTATCTCAACACACTGGTCGATGACAGCGATCCGGATACCGACCTGACGCAGATCGAACATCTGCTACAGACTTCGGAAGCGATTCGCAAGGATGGGCATCCGCGCTGGTTTGTGCTGACGGGATTTCTGCATGATCTCGGCAAGGTGCTGTGCCTTTATGGCGAGCCGCAGTGGGCGGTGGTTGGCGACACTTTCCCTGTCGGTTGCGCTTACTCGAGCGAAATTGTGTTTCCGGAATTTTTCGCGGCGAATCCGGATAGCCTGAATTCGACTTATCAAAGCAAATACGGCGTTTACTCGCCGAACTGCGGTCTGTCGAATGTGCATCTCTCGTGGGGACACGACGAATACATTTTTGAGGTCACGCGCAAGTACATCCCCGAAGAGGGCCAGTACATGCTGCGCTATCACTCGTTTTATCCGGCGCACAAACATGGCGCGTATCGGCACCTGATGAATGATCACGACGAGAAGATGTTCGAGTGGGTGCGGAAGTTCAATCAGTACGATTTGTATTCCAAGGGCCGCGAACGACCGAATCACAAAGAGGTCCTTCCCTACTATCAGGATCTCGTCGCCGAATTTTTTCCTGAAAAAATCGACTGGTAGCCACGCGACGCGAACTCGCCTTAAACTTGACGTCCCATGGAAATCAAGCGTAGCGGCTCACAGCCATCGAATAAAGGTCCGGCTGATTGGTTCACCGGCACGGTTCGCATTGACCCGCTGTTTCCGGTTGTCGCGCCGGCGCGAACCGCGGCGAATAGTGTCACGTTTGAGCCCGGCGCACGCACGGCGTGGCACACGCATCCGCTCGGGCAGACGCTGATCGTTACCGCCGGCGCTGGCCTCGCGCAGAAGTGGGGCGGCCCAGTGGAACAAATTCGACCCGGTGATGTCGTCTGCTTCGCGCCCGGAGAAAAGCACTGGCACGGCGCAGCGCCAAGCACGGCAATGACGCACATCGCGATTCAGGAATCGCTCGACGGAAAGGCCGTCGAATGGCTCGAGCACGTTAGCGACGAGCAGTACCAACCGCGCTAGAGGTCGATCGCCACTCGCTTGTGATCAGTAGTGCAGATTGAAGTTCATCAGGTTCCACAACACCGCGAACCAGATCAGACCTGTACATGCCAGAGCGAGAGTGATGCCGTGGGCCTTCGTCCACAAACTCGCAGCGGTTCCCTTCCAAGTTGTCGCCACGTTCCACCATAGAAAAATGGTTCCGATCGAGCACAGTATTCCGACGACACCGAACACGACGATCCATCGGCTAAGCCCGGTCATGATGAGAACGAAGTCCTGAAGACCGACAGCGAACACCACTGCCCATCCGAAAAAAAGTATGCAGAGCAATACGCAGACGAGCCGCTGTACGATCCGCAGCGTTCGGTCGGTACTGGAGAGATTCAACGGACGCGCGTAGTGTCTGCGAACTAACGCGGCAACGGGCCAGAAAATCAGCGTGAGAACGACTACGGACAGGCCCGCGATTAAAACTAAATAGCTGAGCGGCTTTTTTTGCAAGGCATCGACGTGAAGAAAGATCTCGTCCGGCGCACCTACTTGCATTTGCATCTTGCCGTTCCAGCCACGACGAAACGCAACGCGCTGGTGGTTTACCGCGTCTTCGTAAAGCAGCGACGCGATTCGCCGGAACTTGAGTGGCTGTCCAGCGGCATCCTCAAAACCGTCGATGCGAATGGTCTTGTCGGGGTCGACGGAAACTTCGACCTGGCCGTTGGGCGCGGGAAACAGAGCGATGACTTTGAGGACGGAACTCTGCCAGTGGCGACTCGCCATATAGAGGCCAGTCACATCCGGATCCGCCGTTGCAGCATCTACCGTGGGTTTCGAGGCAACGTCAGGTTCACCGGCCGAGGCCGCCGGGAAATAGCGATCCATGAACATTTGGAGCAAGCGCTGGCGGTCCAGGCCGAGGTCGCCATTCCCTTTACTGTTGTAGGAGACAAAGAAGCCGGTGTTCGCGTCGGGGATCAAATGCAAATCGCTGTGAAAGCGCTGCAAGTCGCCGCCATGACCGATGATGCGGTGGCCGTTTGTGGATTCTTCGTAAAAGCCGTAAGCCCAGCTGTGCATACGATCATCGAAGCTGAAAGTGCGCGAGTGCATCAGGCGAGCGGTGTCCGCACTAAGTATCTGTGCGCCGTTGAGCTTCCCGTCCTGCAAATGAGCCAGCATAAATTTGCACATATCGGTGGCCGAGGCGGAGACGCTGCCCGCGGGGAACAGGGTCATGTATTCGAATCGGCCTGCCGGTGCGGAAGCTAGCCCGTACCCTTCCGAAACCAACCGCGCGAGATCGGCCGGTGGAGGCTGTGCGAACGTCGTGCGATTCATCCCGAGCGGGCGAAAGATATTTTCATTGGCGTAATCTTCGAACGCCTTGCCCGAAATGCGCTGCACCAAATAACCGGCGAGCGTTGCCCCATAGTTCGAGTAGGCGGAGACTTCGCCGGGCGGGTAGATTCGCTTGGGGATGTGAGTCTTCACGTAGGTTTCGAGCGGAATCAGCTGCTGTGCATCGGCGACACCAAGGTCGCGCCACGTATCTTCGAAACCCGCTGTGTGCGTCATCAGATTGCGGAGCGTGATCGGCTTGCCGAAGGCCGGCGGAATTTTGAAGTCGAGGTATGTGTTGACGTCTTCGTCGAGGCTCAGCTTCTTTTGCTCAACGAGTTGCATGGCCGCGGTCCAGGTGATGAGCTTCGAGATCGAGCCGATGCGAAAGAGGGACGCGTCGCCCGTGGCCGGAATTCCCTTTTCGACGTCCGCGTAACCGTAACCTTTCGCGATGAGGACTTGACCGTCTTTGACGACACCAACGATGGCCCCGGCAATATCTTCGCGGGCGAGCTGGTCCTTGATCAAGAGGTCGAAGAATTCCTCGACATCAGCGCGCGTCAATTCATGCCCATTGCTGGCGCGTGAAGGCGTGGAGAGGCCGGACGTAGCGGCGGCGCTCGGAGGTTTTGTAGTGCTCGCAGGCGGTATCTGCGCTGCTACCGCCTGGGACACACAGGAGATCGCCAACGCGACGAACAAACCAAAGAAGACGGAGATACAACGCGCAGACCTTCGGCGAGCGACTGAAATTCGCACGGCACTCCTTCGGCAAACGGGAATTCGTGGGGAGGATTCTATCGTTTGCCGCGAGTACCGCAAAATGTCTATCAGTCGCTCTCTTTCCGCCTTCGGCAGAATGCGCGACTCAGCCTCAGATTCCTTGTGCGTGCGACTGCACGGCTTCGAGGTGCGGCGCAAGGAAGGCACCGCGGTCCTGGCCATAATTGAGAGCGGCAGTTCCACCGGCGGTCAAGAACGTCGCGTCAGTCACACCCAGGAAACCGAACACAGACCGTAGATAAGGCTCGACGAAATTGAACGACGCCATTTGCGTCTGAGCGTCGTAGACTCCGCCGGTTGCGATGATAAACGTCGCCTTCTTGCCGACGAGCAATCCCTTCGGAGTTCCGTTTTCGTAGGAGAAGGTCTTTCCGACTCGAGAGATCTGATCGATCCAGAGCTTCAGCACGGAAGGCACCCCGAAGTTATGCATCGGGACACCGATGACGTACTGGTCGGCTCGATCCAGTTCCGCGAGCAGTGTGTCCGAGAGGATCAGAAGTTTGTTTTGTTCGGGAGTGCGGCCCTTTTCTGGCGTATACACCGCCCCGACCCACTCGGCCGAAATCGGCGGCAGCGAGGTTGCGTTGAGATCGCGGTTGATGACCGTCGCTCCTGGGTGATTGGACTTCCATCGCTCGACAAACGCGCCACTCAGCTGGCGTGAGATGGATCGTTCGTAGAGTGGACTAGAATCGACATGCAATAGTGTGGACATGGCAGACAGCCTCCTCAGCTTAAATAGACATATGTCGCTTATTAAGCGTATGTCGCTTATTTGATGCATGTCAACCGAATTAGTCGACAATTGTCGTCTACACATCGATTGCCCAATTGTAGGGTTGGGGTTATCCTTAAAGGGCATGGCACAGCCGAGCAAAGCCGCCGAAACGTCTGAGTCGACCGACCCGCGAATCGTGCGGAGCCGCCGGATGCTGATGGATGCGCTCGTCAAGTTGTTGAGCCGACGAGAGTTCGACGACATCTCGGTCCAAGAGATCGCTGACGAAGCCACGCTGAATCGCGCGACCTTTTATCTTCACTACCCCGACAAAAACGCCCTGTTGAAGGCGATGGCCGCCGAACGGTTCCGCGAGCTGATCGCCCGCCGCGGACTGGTGTTTAGCAATTGCGACGGCGCGCTGCGCGCGATCGCCCTGGGCGTGTGCGACTACCTCGCCGAAACTGCGGGCTGTCCCAGCCAACTGGCGAAGTTGCCGCTTGAAGCCTCCATCATTCCGGCAGTGGAAGACATGTTTCGTTCCGGTGCGAGCCAACCACACCCTAAAGCCCGGCGTCGATCCCGAACTGCTCGCCACGACTGCCGCCTGGGCCATCTTCGGTGCCGCTCGCGGCTGGTATCAGACTCCCGACCGGATTCCGGCGGAAGAAATGGCGGCTAAAATCGAAGCGGTGGTAAAACCAGTCTTCCTTGGGGCCGCCGCCGAACAGCTGTGACTTCTGGCTTTACGGAATCGTTTCTCGCCGCTCGATTTATCATCCCGAACACGAATGACTTTCTCTTGCGAGTGCAAGCGAACTTCGCGGAAAATTTGACCGCGTTCGTGTCGTCCCCTATACTTACTTTTCGCGTTTGCAGGGTGGGTTCTCACCTGTCTGGCCTCTCGAAAGCCTAAGTTCTTGAATTTGCAAACGGTGGCGCAGACTGTCGTGACCAGCGACAGCCCTGTCGAACCCTATATTAGGTCATATATAGGTCGCAGGGATCGCGGCGCACTCGCATGCGCCGCGGGCTTGAACGCGAAGGGATCGCAGCACGGACGACGCTGCAATAGCACCCGATATTTGAAACTGAAAAGGATCGTCAATGGCTGAATCAACCGGAACCGCTACCGCAACCTGCCGTCGCGAACTCGACCTCGAAATCCCCGCCGACGTCGTGACCAAAAAAATGGAAAGCGTCGCGAAAGAGTTTTCGAAGCTCGCGCGGGTTCCCGGCTTCCGCCCGGGCAAAGCGCCGGTCGCGCTGATCCGCAAGCGCTTCGCGGAAGACATCAAGGGCGAGGTTCTCCAATCGCTCGTGCCCGAAACCGTTGAAAAAGCTGTCGTCGAGCAAAAGCTAACACCTGTTTCACAGCCGCAAGTGGAAAAGCTGGACTTCACTGAGGGCCAGCCGCTGAAATTTCGCGCGGTCTTCGAGGTACTGCCTGAGTTTGAGCTCGGAAACTACAAAGACCTCGACATCGAGATGCCACCGATGGACATCACCGATGACGACGTCACCAAAACGCTCGAAGAGATGCGCCAGCGCGCCGCCGCATTCGCTCCAGTCGAGGGCCGCCCCGCGCAGAACGACGATTACGTGCAGCTCAAGATCGACGGCAAGCCCGAAGGCGAAGGCGAGCCGGTGCAGGCCGACAGCGTGATGTGCCATCTCGGCGCCGAAGAGACGATGGAGCCCTTCAACGAAAATCTGAAGGGCGCGAACGTCGGCGACCACAAGAATTTCGACGTCAACTATCCGGCCGACTATCCCGACACCAAGCTCGCCGGCAAGACTTTTCACTACGCCGTCGAAGTGCTCGGCATCAAGACCAAGCAGCTACCCGAAATCAACGACGAGTTCGCGAAGGACGTCAGCGACGCCACGACGCTCGACGAGCTGAAGACGAAAGTCCGAGAGAGCCTGGAACACGAGCGCGATCACAAGCACAAAGACATGCTGCGCGAAAAAGTTCTCGCCGCGCTCATCAAGACGCACGAGTTCCCCGTACCCGAATCGCTAGTGCAGGGTCAAATGGATGTGCGCCTCGAGCGCGTTGTTCGCTCGCTGGCGGCCCAAGGCATCGACCCTCGCGCGGTCAACGTCGACTGGGTGAGCCTGCGGAATGGCCAGCAACAGCGCGCCACCGATGACGTGAAGGCGGAATTGATCATCGATCGCATCGCCACCGCCGAAAACATCGACATCAACGACGAAGAGCTAAATCACGAGCTGGAGCACGCCGCGCAGCATAGTGGCGAATCCGCAGCAGTGATTCACGCTCGTTTGACAAAGCAAGGTACGCTCGATAGGATGAAATCGAAGCTGCGCAGCGATAAAACTCTCGACTGGCTCGCGCAGAATTCCCGAATTCGCACCGTCGCTCCAGCGGAAACGAAATCCGACGCGGCGGAATCCAAGTAAGCCGGTTCGGATCCTTCTGAGATCAACCTTTAAAATGAAAAATTTCGAAGAACCGGAATATCGCGGGACCACTCTCGTACCCATGGTGGTCGAGCAGACCAGCCGTGGCGAGCGCGCCTACGACATCTATTCCCGCCTATTAAAGGAACACATCATCTTTATCGGCACGCCGATTGATGATCACGTTGCCAATCTTGCGACCGCGCAGATGCTTTTCCTTCAAGCCGAAGACCCGGAACGCGACATTCAGCTCTACATCAATTCTCCGGGCGGCTCGATCACGGCGGGTTTCGCAATTTACGACACGATGCAGTTCGTCAAGCCCGACGTCGTTACCACATGCGTCGGCCAGGCTGCTTCTATCGCGGCGGTATTGCTAGTGGGCGGCGCGCCGAAGAAGCGCTTCGCTCTTCCCAACGCACGCATCTTGATTCACCAGCCGTGGATGTCGGGTCTCGGCGGCCAGGCGACCGACATCGATCTGCACGCGAAAGAGATTCTTCGCATGCGTACGACGATCAACAAGATTATTGCGGGTCATAGCGGACAGCCGGTCGAACGGATCGAGCGTGACGTCGAGCGCGACTACATCATGAATCCGGAACAAGCCAAAGAATATGGAATGATCGACGAGATCATTTATAAGCACCGCTGATCGTCGATTGATCGGAATTCATTTACGAAATACCTTTTTACGCAAAGTCGAATCGTTTCATCGCTCGCGCGACGCCGTCCCCAGTTCCAAAGAGTCACGCAGCGTTCGATGTTTTTCTTTTACTCGGCGAAAATATCAGACACAATAGGATTTGGTGCTCCGCTACGGGTCGGCGGAGGCGAGGGCCTGCATACCTGTGAAAAATAAATTCAATACCGATGAGCCGTTGCGCTGCTCGTTTTGCCATAAAACGCAGGAGCAGGTAGAAAAGCTCATCAGTTCGCCATCGGATTATCCGCGCGCATACATCTGCAACGAATGTGTCAGCGTGTGCCAGACGATTCTGGAAGACGAAAAGCGCGAACAGGCGACCGCTCCGGCGAAACGGCTTCCCCGCCCTCCCGAGATCAAACAATTTCTCGACAGCTACGTCATCGGCCAGGATCGCACCAAGAAAAAACTCGCCGTCGCTGTCTACAACCACTACAAGCGCATCTTTCTCAACAAGCAGCCTGGCGACGTTGAACTCAGCAAGTCCAACATTCTTCTGATCGGTCCGACGGGCACCGGCAAGACGCTGCTCGCGCAAACACTTTCGCGCATGCTCGATGTGCCATTCGCGATCGTCGATGCAACCACCTTGACTGAAGCTGGCTACGTCGGCGAAGACGTGGAGAACATTATTCTGAAGCTTCTGCAAGCCGCCGACGGCGACGTGCAGAAAGCGCAGCAAGGCATCATCTATATCGACGAGATCGATAAGATTGCCAAG
Source organism: uncultured Acidobacteriota bacterium (assembly GCA_963766985.1). Taxonomy (GTDB): domain Bacteria; phylum Acidobacteriota; class Terriglobia; order Acidiferrales; family UBA7541; genus Acidiferrum. The sequence continues at coordinate 484,758 of CAVYCJ010000012.1, read as the reverse complement.
AAAGACGAAAATCCGTCGATCACCCGCGATGTCAGCGGTGAAGGCGTGCAACAGGCGTTGCTCAAGATTTTGGAAGGCACCGTCGCCAACGTACCTCCGCAAGGCGGCCGCAAGCACCCGCACCAGGAATTCACGCCGGTCGATACCACCAACATCCTGTTCCTCTGCGGCGGCGCGTTCGTGGGCCTGGAAAAAATTATCGAAAAGCGCGTTGGGCGCCGGGCGCTCGGTTTCCACACCGACGCGACGCCACCGACTGCGCAAAAGCGCAACACCGAATTGCTGGAACAAGTTCAGCCGGGCGATCTGATTCGCTACGGCTTGATTCCCGAATTTGTCGGACGCCTCCCGGTCGCAGGCGTCATGAACGATCTCGACAAGCCCGCGCTGGTGCGCATTCTCACTGAACCCAAGAATGCTTTGCTCAAGCAGTACCAACGCCTGTTCGAATTCGAAAACGTCCGCCTTCGCTTCACGGATGATGCCATTGCCACCGTCGCCGAGTTGGCGCTTCAGCGCAAAGTTGGCGCGCGAGGCTTGCGCATGATCCTCGAAGACCTCATGCTCGAAGTGATGTATCACCTGCCGATGCAGCGCAAAGTGCGCGACTTTGTCGTCACTGAAGATATGGTCCGCACTCGCGAAATCAACTGGAGTTTGCTCGAAAAGGCCGGTTGATCCGGCTGATTCGCGCTCCGAAAATCGGCCGTATTCGTTTGGCCGCGTGAGGTAATTTCAGGGGCCCAATGTTCAATCGAGAAAAACAGGAAATGAAGCGCGTACCCATGATGCCGGTGCGCGATATGGTTATTTTTCCCCAGCAGATGACGCCGTTCATCGTCGGGCGCGAGGCCAGCGTCCGCGCGCTTGAAGAGGCGCTTACCGGGGACAAGAAGATTTTCCTGTCCACGCAGCACGACGCTTCGGTAGACGACCCGAAGCCCGAAGAAATTTACGCAGTCGGCACGCTCGCCAATATCGTGCAGAGCGTCAAGCTTCCCGACGGCAACATCAAGGTTTTGGTGGAAGGTGTCGAGCGCGCTCGCGCGTTGTCCATCGCCACCGAGGAAGGCTTTTTCCGCGCCACGGTTCGCCTGTTGAACGCGCGCGTCGAACCCTCGCCTGCCGTCGATCAGACCGTCCAGAAAATTACCGGGCTCTACGAGCAGTTCATCAAGCTCTCGCAGTCGCTGAACTACGACACGATGATCGCCGCGGCTCGAGTCGATGATCCGGCGCGCCTTTCCGACACGATCGCCGCGAATCTCCAGCTTCCCGTCGACGAAAAGCAAGACCTGCTGGAAACTGTCGATCCGATTGAGCGCCTCAACCGCATCGGCGACATCCTCGAGATCGAACTCGAAAAGCTCAACGTCGACCGCAACATCAATACGCGCGTAAAGCGCCAGATGGAGCGCGCGCAAAAAGAGTACTACCTCAACGAGAAGCTCAAAGCCATCCAGAAGGAACTCGGCCGCGGCGAAAAGAACGAAATCGACGAGCTCAAGAAGAAGATCGATGCCGCCGGCATGTCCAAGGACGTTCACGAGAAGGCGATCCAGGAGCTTAAGCGCCTGGAATTGATGCCGCCGATGTCCGCGGAATCCACCGTCAGCCGGAATTATCTCGACTGGCTGCTCGCTGTGCCCTGGAAGAAGAAATCCAAGGAAGTCCGCGACATCCGTTCTGCCGAGAAGATTCTCAACGAAGAGCATTTCGGGCTCGAGAAGGTCAAGGATCGCATCCTCGAATTTCTCGCAGTTCGTCAGCTCGTCAAGAATCCCAAGGGTTCGATTCTCTGCTTCGTTGGACCTCCAGGCGTCGGCAAAACCTCGCTCGCTATGTCCATCGGCCACGCCACTGGCCGCAAATTCGTCCGCGTCTCCCTCGGCGGTGTCCGCGACGAGGCGGAAATCCGCGGTCATCGCCGAACCTACATTGGTGCACTGCCCGGTCAAATCATCCAGATGATGAAGAAGGCTGGCACGGTCAACCCGATTTTCGTCCTCGATGAAGTCGACAAGATGTCGATGGACTTCCGTGGCGACCCATCGGCCGCCCTGATGGAAGTGCTCGATCCGGAGCTGAACCACGCCTTCACCGATCACTATCTCGACGTCGAATACGATCTCTCCAAGGTCATGTTCGTCTGCACCGCCAACGTGCTGCACACCATTCCGCAGCCGTTGCAGGACCGCATGGAAATCCTGCGCCTCCCTGGCTATACGGAGCAGGAAAAACTTCAAATCGCCAAGCGTTTCCTTGTGAGGCGCGCACGCGAAGCGACCGGTCTTAGCGACAAAAACCTTGGCTTCACCGACGAAGGGTTGATGCACATCATTCGTCACTATACCCACGAAGCCGGCGTCCGCAGCCTCGAGCGCGAAATCCAAAATGTCGGACGCAAGATGGCGCGCAAGGTCGTCACCGATGGACCGGCCTCGACCGCCGAAGTCACGCCAACCAACGTCAACGATTTCCTCGGCATCCTAAAGTATCGGGAGTCCTGGCTCGAGAAGCACAACGAGATCGGACTTACCACCGGCCTCGCCTGGACTGAAGTCGGCGGCACCGTGCTGGTCACGGAAGCCACGCTGATGGAAGGCAAAGGCCGGCTGAATCTCACCGGGAAACTCGGCGACGTGATGCAAGAATCCGCGCAAGCTGCGATGGCCTATATTCGGTCGCGCTCGCACTCGTTCGGACTGCCGAAAGACTTCTATCGCAACATCGACATTCACGTGCACGTGCCCGAAGGCGCCATCCCCAAGGACGGTCCTTCCGCGGGCATCACCATCTGCACCACCCTCGTCAGCGCTCTCACGCGCATCCCCGTACGCTGCGACCTCGCCATGACCGGTGAGATCACGCTGCGCGGAAAAGTTCTCCCCATCGGCGGCGTGAAAGAAAAACTTCTCGCTGCTCACCGAATGGGCTTGCGCACAGTCATACTTCCGAAGGATAATGAGAAGGACCTGTCGGACATCCCGCAGGAAATCCTCTCGAGCCTTACGGTACACTTCGTAGAAATCATGGATGAAGTTTTGCAGATCGCGCTCGAACGCCCGATCGTGCCTCTCGAACTTGCCGCAGTTGCGCCCGTTGCGGAACCTTTCGTCGGTGGTACTGAGAAAGACAAGAGTTTGACCAACTAAACAGCGTCGCTTCGGCCCCTTGGCCGTTCCGTCTCCCTGATTTCGATCGTTCGAGATCATTCGGTGCGGCCGCTCGTTACCGCCTGGCGTCGCCACCGGTTGTCATAAAGTTGGATCGCCCCTCATTGGTCATGTGCGTTTTTCGCGCATCGGCCATCGCGGTGCGCCACCCCGTAAGCAATCCGGAATGTCACGGTCAATTTTTAATCCCACAATAAAAAGTTAAGGAAATATGAAGGAAACAAGCGTTGAAGGAAGCAATCAGATGAGCATCAGCCTTGCTGAGCTCAAGGAAAAGAACATCACCGACTTGGCAAAAATTGCCAAGGAGTTGAACATCCCCGGCGCCTCAGGCATGCGCAAGCAGGAGTTGATCTTCCAGATCCTCCGCGCGCAAACCGAAAAGAACGGCCTGATCTTCTCCGAAGGTGTCCTCGAATGTCTCCCCGATGGTTTTGGATTCTTGCGCGCGCCCGAATACAACTACCTCCCGGGCCCCGATGACATCTATGTCTCGCCGTCGCAAATCCGGAAATTCGATCTTCGCACCGGCGACACCGTCTCCGGCCAGGTTCGTCCGCCGAAAGACGGCGAGCGCTACTTCGCGCTCATTAAAGTGGAGGCCGTCAACTTCGAGGATCCCGAGGTCGCCCGCAACAAAATCTTCTTCGACAACCTGACGCCGCTCTATCCGCAGGGCCGCCTCAAGATGGAAACCACCAAAGAGAATATGACCGGGCGGGTGCTGGATCTTCTCTGCCCCGTTGGTAAGGGCCAGCGCGGTCTCGTCGTCGCGCCACCTCGCACCGGTAAGACCATGATGTTGCAGTCCATGGCGAATTCCATCACCACGAATCATCCGGAAGTCGCGCTCATCGTTCTCCTCATCGACGAGCGCCCGGAAGAAGTCACCGACATGCAGCGCACCGTCAAGGGCGAAGTCATCAGCTCGACCTTCGACGAAGCGCCCCAGCGCCACATTCAGGTCGCCGAAATGGTGCTCGAAAAGGCCAAGCGACTCGTCGAGCATAAGCGCGACGTCGTCGTGCTGCTCGACTCGGTCACGCGTCTGGCGCGCGCTTACAACGCCGTCACTCCGCCATCGGGCAAAGTGCTCTCAGGCGGTATCGACGCCAACGCGTTGCAGCGCCCGCGTCGTTTCTTCGCCGCCGCGCGCCACGTGGAAGAGGGCGGTTCGCTCACGATCATCGCCACCGCGCTCATCGACACTGGCAGCCGCATGGACGACGTGATCTTCGAAGAGTTCAAGGGCACCGGCAATATGGAAATCAACCTCGACCGCCGGCTGTCCGACAAGCGCGTCTTCCCCGCGATCGACATTCAGCGCTCCGGCACGCGTAAAGACGAGCTGCTGCTTCCGCCAGAGGAACTCAGTCGCGTTTGGGTTCTGCGCAAGGTGTTGAGCCCGCTCTCGACCGTCGAAGCGATGGAATTGCTGATCAGCCGGCTGACGAAGAACAAGTCGAACGCCGAATTCCTCAGCTCGATGTCCGCTCCGACCTAATCGGCGCGGTGGATTTCCGGACCGCAGGCTTTTCGTAAAACGTTTCTCAAACTTTCCGTGCGGCATTCGTGACCGGTGCCGCGTTCGAATCAACCTCCCTCTCAAATTGTTCCCCCGCCTTCCGAGAGAGGGATGTCGCATGCACGAAAAATTCATCGCCCGCCAGCCGATCTTCGACGACAAGCTCAAACTCTTCGCCTACGAACTCCTCTTCCGCACCGGCGGCGAAAACGTCTTCCGCCCCTATAAGGAAGCCAGCGGCAGTCTTATCGTCGATTCCACGATGCTCTTCGGCCTGCAAACTCTCACGGGCCACGGCAAAGCCTTCATTAACGTTGATCTCCTCGCACTCCAGCGCGGCACAGCGCGGCTGCTCCCGCCCGATCAGGTCGTCATCGAAATACTCGAAAGCATCACGCCGTCCCAGGAAGTCGTCCAGCTCTGCGCCGAACTCTGCAACGAAGGCTACACGCTTGCGCTTGATGATTACGTCGGCCATCCCAAATGGGAGCCTCTGCTCCCGCTCGTAAAATTCCTCAAAGTCGACTTTCGCGGTTGCGACCCGCCTGCGCGCGCCTCCATCGCCAATCGTCATCGGGCAACATCCGGCGCCGACGTCAACGGCAATTCCATGCGCCTGCTTGCTGAAAAAATCGAGTCCAACGACGACCTGCTCGAAGCCCGCGCTCTCGGCTATACCTTCTTCCAAGGCTTTTTCTTCTGCAGACCTCAGACGATCAGCGCGCGCGAAATCCCTTCCAATAAACTCAACTGCCTTCGCCTGCTTCACTTGGTCGCTTCGCCCGATTTCAGCTACGACGCCGTCGAAGAACTCCTCAAGACCGATCCGGCGCTCGTCTACAAGCTCCTGCGCTATCTCAACTCCTGGCTCGTCGCCATCCGCGGGGAAATTCACAGCATCCGTGAAGCGATCGCGCTCCTCGGCGAAAAGGAATTTCGCCGCTGGATTTCGGTTCTCGCCGTCGTAGCCATGGCTTCCGACAAGCCCCACGAACTCATCCGCACTGCGCTTACCCGCGCCTTCTTCTGCGAGGCTCTCGCCAAGGCGCTTCCCGCTTCGGCGTCCGCGTCGGTAAAAAGCTCCGACCTCTTCCTCATGGGCCTGCTCTCCGTCACCGACGCCATCCTCGACCGCCCGATGGAACAAATCCTCGCCAGCCTCCCGATCGCACCCGAAGTCCGCGTGGCGCTCTGCGGCGGCGCAAATCGCTATCGCGATGTTTATGAACTCCTCCTCGCCTTCGAACACGCCGACTGGCCCGCGCTCTCAACCGGCTCCATCCACCTCGGCATCGACGAATCGACAGTTGCCGACTGCGAAGCCAAAGCCCGCGAAGACGCTAGCATCTGCTAGTCGACATTCTCCGCACAAAGAAAATACGGCGCGACGACTCTCGTCGCCGCGCCGGCCAATTGTTTTTCTTCAACGGATGCGAATCGAGCCCAAACTACGCCGCAGCCTCCAACTCCACAGCCGCGATGTAGTCCACAACCCGCTCCGACCATCCGTCCACGTGCGTCCATCCATTCCCGTAGCTCACGCCGTGTTTATACGGAGCCACGTTCACGACGTACGCCCGCTCGGTCCACGCCGGCAAAATCCCGTCGTGAGACTGCTCGTCGGTGATTACGATGAGTCGCTGCAGCTCGCGCCATTCGCGCTTCTCCCGCAGCGTTTCCAGTGCGCGCTTCAGGTACGTCGCCGAGTGCGGCTGCGAACTCGCAATCGCATCCCGCAACGCGAACCCGCGCCGCGGAGGCAACTCGACGCATGAACTCGAAAAGGTCGCGATACAAAAATCCTCGGCCTTCTCGCGCAGCAGAATCGCCAACCCTGCCGCCGCATCCATTCGCGTGCTCTCGCTCTTCGCCGAAAGCTTGGCGTCCATCGAACCGGACACGTCCACAACCAATCCGGTCGATCCCGCCAGCTTGGGCAAATCCGCGATCGCCTGGAACATCGCCTTCTCCAGCGATTCCTCGAACTTCGGCGCGTGCCGTGCCGCCGTCAAAAATCGAAACGGCAGCGCCCGCTTCACGCCTTTCTCGAGCCGCTCGCGGATAAGCTTTGGCTCCACTCCCGCGGCCAACATCAGCCGCAAGTTGCGCAGCACTGCCAGCCCGCCCAGTTTGCCTTCGCGAAGCAGCCGCTCGAAGTTCTCGCGCTTGTCCTTCCCTGCGGACAAAGCAACCTCCCATGTGTCGGGAGACTCGATCGTGTTATCGACGAGCATCTTCCAAACGGCCGCCTGCTCGGCATCCTTGGGTTTCGCGTGGCAAAGAAAGAGCACGTCGCGAAGTTTCACCGCCGCTTCGCGGTCGTACTTCGCGAGCTGGTAGGCGTCGAACTTCACGAACGCCCGCGCCAGCCCGCGCTTCGAACCCGCCGAAAGCGGCTGCTTTTTCTCCTTCCAGTACAGCGCAACGAACTCACCGAGTTCGTCCGCTCGCTGGATCACCCTCTCGAGCGCATCCGCTACGAGCGGACCGGAACCTTTGCGTCGCGCCAGTTCGCGCACCAGGAAGAGCGGCGCATGGCGAAGCTGCATCGCATCGCGCGTTTCGCAGGCGAGAGCCGCCACATCGGCCGGCTCGCTCTTCGCCACGAGGCTTGCGATTCGCTCCGCGATCGCACTGCCCTTCTCGTAAAAGGCGTCTTCCCAGAGCAGGCACGTCAACACCGAGCGACGCAATTCCGTCTTCGTATCGACGCGCTGCGCCTTCGCTCCTTCGTGTGTCCGCGCACCCGCACTCGCAAACATCCGCTTCCAAACGTTCATCTTCACCATCAACGTTCTCCTTTCCGCGAACCTTTCTGTCGGCGTCGCATCTTTCTTCTGCGGCTTGCCGAACGATCGCCCGGCAAGCTCCTTGCATACTGCTGGACGGGAACAATCGGCCAGAGACGTTGGCGCTCTACCACTGAGCTATTGGCCCTCAGTTGATGGACCAAGTGGGATTCGAACCCACGTCCTCCCGCTCCACAGGCGAAGTAACTCCGACCTTCACCACGTCCAACTTCGTTCACGACGTCGACGCACCCGGGCTATGTAAGCGCGTAGCATGCTGCGCCCCAAAACGCCCAGGCGCCTAATTCAACGCAACTTCGCGACGTCGCCAAAAACTTTACTGCACAACCCTTGCCTCATTCGGCTCGACGTACATCTCGCCGTCCCAATTACTGACGCGCACGATGTCTCCCTCATCGATCCGCAACATCCCGGCGAGCCACTCCGGAATCGCAATCTTGAGGCAAGCTCCTTCCACTTCGGAGATGCCGCGCGAGCAAGCTGCAACATTGGCTTCCCCGTCTTCCAACGGAATCATCAGAGTCAATTTCCCGTTCACCTTCAACACCGGCCCCTGCAATGACGTCTCTTCCATGTGCGCGTCCTCCTTTCGTTTTACTTTCCTCGCAGCCCCGGCGCGGATAGCGGTGACCAATCTCCATCCGCGCCGGACAAAATCAAACCGGGAGGAACATCCGAGTCGGAGTGCGAGGCGTTGCGCCTCACGTCGTGTCGAGACGAAGTAACTCCGCTCTCCACCATCCCGGTAACTCTCTGCCGGAAGGAACAGCCGCACAGGTTGCGGGATTCGCGCCCCGCGTTGAGTCGACGATGTAGCCCTGCGCTTCACCATTCCGGCATTTCCTTTCACTTAAACCATCGACAGCCTCCAAAAATTCCGCCGTCAAAATTCTGAAGTGACAAGACACACGTCCACGCCGTTCCCAATCGCATTCATTGCGATCTGCTAACTCAGACTTCCTCGTGAAACTTGTGAAACGAAAGCACGATCACAATTTCTTCGTGTCTCGCCATGCCCGCAAAAAAACGAAACAACTTCCGGGAGGAACAATCGCTCACAGTAGATCGGGATTCGAACCCGAGCCCAGAGGCTCTGCCAGAAGGAACTGTGAACTTCACCATCCCGGGTGTTCGCAGCAACAGCCGCAAATACCAACCCCGAAACAACGAAAGCACATCTAAACACTGCTATTTTTCTGGATCGAAACGACTTAGGCTTGCTTTATGGTCGCGTTGTAAGCAAATCAAACGAGACCAGCATGCTTTGCCTTGCGTCGTTCATGGCTAAGTTGTCATGTCCCATAATTTGCTCTTCACGCTCAGTGAGGACCCGCGGAAGCGGGAAATATCTGAGGTAACCGCAAAGTAACGGCAATTCCGTTCCCTGTCAAGCACAATTTTTAGAGCCGACGAATTCCCCTGTATCCATGCACGTTTCCGCATGCAATTTCTTCATCCCAGCTAGAAATATTTCCCGCCTCCATGATCATGACTTATTGATTTATAAGTACTTACAAATTCCAGCCAGGGTCAGGCAGGGGTAATCGGCGTAAAAGAATGTTGTCATCCTGAGCGAAGCGAAGGATCTCAGGCGTCAACAGGATCGAGGTCTCACCAGCGAAGGTTCTCGAGTTTCCCTTTTCCAACTTCCAATCTCAGCGTTCCGCTTTCACAACTTTCTCAATGCGCCGGTCGGGAATGAACCACAGCACCGCCGTCAACCCATACAGCATCAACGAAACTCTCGGCTGCCAGAACGCCGTTCCAATCCCAGCGACGTACATCATCACCGACAACTTGCCTTTCCAATCGTCCCCAATCGCCTGCGCCAGCACATCGCGCTTCCCTCGCTGCGACTGAATGATCTGCTGCTGCAAAATCACGTAAGCGATTGCCGACAACAGCAAAATCGCTCCATAAAGCGCCGCCGGCCCCGACGAAAAATGATTCTCGCCGAGCCACGCCGTCGCCACCGGAATCAGCGACAACCAGAACAGCAAATGCAGATTCGCCCACAAAATCCCACCCGACACTTCTTCGCACGTATGCAGCATATGGTGGTGATTGTTCCAATAAATCCCGACGTAGACGAAGCTCAGCACGTAGCTCAAAAAAATCGGCGCCATCGGAACAAGCGCCGCAACCGTATGCCCCTCCGGCGCCTTCAACTCCAGCACCATGATCGTGATGATGATCGCGATCACTCCGTCGCTAAACGCTTCAAGCCGACCTGTCCCCATCCTCTCGCTTCTCCTCGTCTATTCGGGTTTCGGTTTCAGCGTAGCCATCTCTGCGCAACCACCGCCACGATCGCCGGCACCAGCCAAATCACAAAAAATATCGGCAGCTCCTCCCGAAACGCGTAACCCGCCCGTGCCACACCAAAATACATGTTCACCGCGGCCACCAAGAACCATGCAGCCACGAATGCAATCGTCGCCGTGCCAATCGCTTTCCCCGGATTCGGCGACGCTTTTGCCGCCGCAACAAAAACTCCCCAAACTACCAATCCCCCGAGAATAATCAACGCAGTCCGCATTTCTATGCTCTCCGTTTCACGCCGAGCCTATCACACAGCATCGTGATGCTCGGTTAGGCAAAAACCGTTGGCAGTTACCGGGAAGCCCAAATAGAATGCACCCGCCATGCGAAAACGAATCCGTGTTCTACGAATCTCCGCCGCCATCCTTTTCCTGACGGCCATCCTCACCGCGAACTCCGCTCACGCCATGCCTCCCGAAAAGTCCACCGCCCCTCAACTCATCGAACTCGCTAAATCCAACAGTCCTCAACTCCACGACGCCATCGTCGCCACGTTCGACGCGAAGGATCTAAAAGAAGGCAAAGCTTTCATCGGCCAGGGTCCCGAATTTTTCTTCGCTACCGAATCGCCCGCCAAGCCTGATCTCTTCATTGACGACGCCGCCGGCCCCGAGATGCATCAAATCGCGGGCTCCAATCTCTGGTACACGCCCGCGCGCATCGAACGCCTCGGCACCTCCCACACCTACCACTATCTTGTAGCGCACGAGATATTCGGCGGCAGCTACGACGTCCCCGTATACACGCCCGATTCCTATCTGCATCCCGGCGTTCCCAACGGAAAGCTCTCTGAAAGGTTGCACGCACACCAGCAAAATTTACGACGGCATGAAGAGTGATTACTGGATCTACGTCCCAGCCCAGTACGATCCAAAAACTCCCGCGGCGTTACTTGTCGTTCAGGACGGCGAGGGCTACATTGATCGCGAAGGAAAAAACAAAACGCTCAACGTCGTCGACAATCTCATCGACCAGAAAAAAATCCCTGTGATGATCGTCGTCTTCATCAATCCTGGCGATATCAGTGGTTCACCCGGCACGCCCACATACACCTTCGTCGAAGCCTATGGGAAAAAATGGAATCGCACGCTCAAGGATTCCATGCGCAGCACGCTGTACGACACCGTCAGTGACCGATATCCGCGATTCCTGCGCGACGAAATCCTCGCCGAGGTCGGGAGCAAGTACAACATTCGAAAAGACGCCTACAGTCGCTCCATCACCGGTCTTTCCTCCGGCGGAATCTGCTCCTTCAACGCCGCCTGGCAGCAGCCGGATCAATTCGGCCGCGTTATCTCCTGGATCGGCAGCTTCTCCAGCATTCAATGGAAAGAGGATCCGTCGAATCCCGACGGCGGACAGGATTACCCCGACAAAATTCTGCGCGAGCCTAAGCGCAACATCCGCGTCTGGCTCCAAGATGGCTCCAACGATCTCGATCTCCGCTACGGCAACTGGCCTTTCGCCAATCTCCGGATGGCGAACGCGCTCAAGGCCGCCGGCTACGACTTTCATCTCAGCTTCGGGCGCGGCACCCACAACTCCGCCCACGGCGCCGCTGAATTCCCCGCCGAAATGACTTGGCTCTGGCGCGATTACGACCCCGCCAAGACATCCCAATCCTTCGAGCAGGACCCCGCCGAGAAAACCCGCCCCCCATTTCGGGTGAGCATCACCAACCGCCAAGACGCCCAATAATCGGCGGGACTATCAACCCTGTTGGCGGCGCCAAGAGCTGAACTCAGCTCAGCCCGGCAGAAAACTACGGCTGCGCCAGCCACCCATGGACGTGCGCATCCAACACATCGAGCGGGATCGACCCCGACTCCAGCACCACATCATGAAATTTCCGGACGTTGAAAGCGCTTCCCTGCTTTTTCTCCGCTTCGGTCCGCAGCTCGCGAATCTTCAGCTGTCCCAGCTTGTAAGCCAAAGCCTGACCTGGCCAAACAATGTACCGATCGACTTCGACCGTAATGTCCTGATCTGTCTTCCCGGTGTTGTCCTTGAAAAACTGAATCGCCTGCTCCCGCGTCCAGCCCATCGAGTGCATTCCGGTATCGACAACAAGGCGCACCGCACGCCACATCTCGTAGGTCAGTTGACCGAATTTCGAGTACGGATCCTTTAGCAGTCCCAACTCTTCTCCGAGGCTTTCGGAATAAAGCGCCCACCCTTCGACGAACGCGGAGTAACCGACATGCTTCCGGAACTCCGGCACGTTTTCCATTTCCTGTGCCAGCGAAAGCTGAAGATGATGCCCCGGCACCGACTCGTGCAACGAGAGCGCTTCCATTTCCCACTTCGGGCGCGCGTGCAAATTATAGGTGTTCACGAAATAGCAGCCGGGGCGGCCCACAGCAGGCGAGCCAGGCTGATAGTACGCAGTCGTTTGCGACGGCGCCTTGAAATCGGGAATCGGACAAACGCCATACGGCAGCCGCGGCAACTTTCCGAATTCGTGCGCAAGTTCCGGATCGATTCTCTTCGCAATGATCCGGTAGCCGTTCACCAGATCGTCGGCCTTGTCGTAATAAAACCGCGGATCGGTCCGCAGGAATTCCGTGAAGTCGTGAAAGCTGCCTTTGAAGTTCACCGAGCCGATAATCTTGTCCATCTCCGCGCGGATGCGTTTCACTTCCGACAAACCAATCTCGTGAATCTGTTGGGGCGTCAGATTCGTGGTCGTTTGCCAGCGAACGTGATAGGCGTACGCCGCGCTTCCTTCCGGCAACGAAGTCGCCGCAATATTGTCGCGGCAGGCCGGCAGGTACGTATTCGCAACGTAATCGTGCAACCGCTGAAACGCCGGAGCGACCGACGAGGTGTAAATCTGCTTCGCCTGATTGCTGAGCCGTGCACGATCGGATATCAGAGATCGGCGACGGAAATTCCGTGAACGGTTGCAGCAGCGCGCTCGCCATCGGATCGGCCGGAATCAAATCCGCAATCTGCTTCGGCAAATCGCGCAGCGTGATCTTCGGCGGCGTGTACCCTCGCTTCAGCCCTTCTTTCAGCAGCTCCGTCTGCTGATCGACATAAACCGGCAGCGCCTTCATCCGCTGCAAAATAATTTCGTATTCGGCAACATTATGATGCGGTGTGTTTTCCAGTGCATCCGCCGCCCCTTGTTGCACGCCTTCCATCTGATTGATCGGCATCCACAAGCTGTGCGGCACGACAAATCGAAATGGAAACGGATCGTCCCCGTATTTCCATCCTTCTTCCGACGCCTCAAGCAATTGCGAATACAAATCGAAGTTGAGCTTCTCGTTCTCCGGCAACGCATCGCGATTGATCGCCTTCAAATGCGCAATGGATTCCGCCAAATGTTTCTCTCGTCGTTCGATGCCGGTTGGTGAATCATCCGTCCAACGAGCATCCTGCCCGGGAAACCCGACACCGGTCGCGACCTCCGGATACTCCTCCATCCAGCGCTTCCAGTCGGAGTCGAGATAGGCGCGAAATTTGCGGGCCTCTTCGGACTGCGCGTCAGGAGTGGCGTTAGCGTTTGTGGAAACGGCGAGAAGAGGAAGGAACAAGCTACCGAAGGCAATCACAGACAGAACAAACATACGCATCTAGACGCTCCTGCGGGCCACCGCTGCATTTCTCTCGCGTTCGCGGGCGAGCATGATGATCAGTCGCGCGGTTTCGTCGATGTCCATCGCGGTGTTGTCGATGATGACGGCATCCGCAGCGCGGACCAACGGCGAAACTTTGCGCTCGCGGTCGCGCTTGTCGCGCTCGCGCACTTCCTGGAGAACCTGAAACACGGTAAGGTCGTCGCCCTTTTCCTGATGCTCTTTCCAACGGCGCTCGGCGCGGACTTCCGAAGAAGCTTCGAGGAAAATTTTCAGTTCGGCCTTCGGAAAAACGACGGTGCCGATGTCGCGGCCTTCCATCACGACACCGCCGCCCGCACCGGCGCGTTGCTGCTCGGCGACCAGAACGCTGCGCACTCCCGCGATGGTTGCAAGCCGTGACGCAGCTTGCGCGACGTCGGCTGCGCGAATCGCGTCGGTGACTTCGACGGAATCGAGGAAAACGCGATTCTTGCTGCCGGAAACTTCCTGCTCCGGCGTCGGCGGTTTCAGTTCGATGTGGGTTTCGGCGGCGAGAGATTCGAGTTGCGTTTCGTCTTCAGCCGCAATGCAGCGATGAATCGCTTTGAGCGCGAGCGCGCGATACATTGCGCCGCTGTCGAGATAAAGATATCCGAGTTCGAGTGCGATACGGCGGGCGACACTGCTTTTTCCGGAACCGGCTGGGCCGTCGATGGCGATAGTTAGTTTGGGCATTCGAGGGAAATGGGCTGGCGATATCTTACGTGCAGCGGGCCACAGATGAAAGGAGCAATGGATTAAAACTTTGCTACAGCGACCGACGGAAGTTCTACAGTTTTCTTGCAGCGGGTGCCTGTCGCTGAACAGCGACTAAAAACCCATGATGTTGTAGCCGCAGTCCACGTAGATCGTTTCGCCAGTGATGCCGGAGCCGCCGTCGGACAGCAGGAACGCAGCGGTGGCACCGACTTCGGCGGGATCGACGTTGCGCTTCAGTGGAGCGCGCTCGGAATGCGCCTTGAGCATGTCGCCGAGTCCGGAAATGCCGCGAGCGGCGAGCGTTTTGATCGGACCCGCGGAAATTGCGTTGACGCGGATCTTCTTCGGCCCGAGATCGTTGGCGAGGTAGCGGACGCAGGCTTCGAGAGCGGCTTTCGCAACGCCCATAACGTTGTATTTCGGCACAACCTTTTCAGCGCCGTAATACGACATTGTGACGATGCCGCCGCCGTCGGTCATGAGCGGCATGGCGGCGCGCGACACGGCGATCAGCGAATACGCGCTGATGTCATGCGCGCAGCGAAACCCTTCGCGGCTCGTGTTGATGAATTCTCCTTTGAGGTCTTCGGCATGCGCAAAAGCCACGCTATGCACGACGCCTTGCAGAGTGCCGTAGGTTGCTTTCAATTCGTCGAACGTTTTGGCGAGCTGCTCGTCGCTGGAGACGTCGCACATGAAACCTTTGGAGCCGGGAAGATCGGTGATGAGGTCGGCGGCTTCGGCGGCCATGCGCTCGTTTTGGTAGGTGATGGCGAGCTGCCAGCCGTCGGCATGGAGTTTTTGCGCGATGGCCCAGGCGATGCTGCGCTTGTTGGCGAGGCCGAAGATTATGGCGGTCTTCTTTGTGTCGGTCATTTTTCAGGCGGCTCCGAATTGTTTTGCGGTGCTCATTCTAAATGCGGTGGAAGGCGCGTTCGATTTCTTTTACGGAGTAGCGGAGGACGACGGGACGACCGTGCGGGCAGCTCATCGGGCAATCGGTTTTGGCGAGCGCGGCGAGGAGCCATTCCATTTTTGTTTGGTCGAGAGGCATATTGACCTTGATCGCGGCGTGGCACGCGGTGCTCGCAGCGATTTTAGCTTGCAGTGTTTCGATGGAGATCGCGGCGTTTTCGCGTTCGATGCCATCGAGAATTTCGGTGAGCAGTTTTTCGGCGTCGTTGCCGGTCACGCCGGCGGGGATGGCTTGGATGGCGACGCTGCGGGGGCCCATCGGCTCGACTTCGAAACCGTTGGCGGTGAGTTCGTCGGCGATTTTTTCGTAGATGACGAGCTGGCGCGGCGCGAGCTCGAGAATCATGGGCATAAGCATACGCTGGCTCTCGACTTTGCCGGCGCGGCGCGCTTCGAGATGTTGTTCGAAGAGGACGCGTTCGTGGGCGACGTGTTGATCGACGATCCAGAGGCCTTCGCCGTTGACGGCGATGATGAAGCTGGCGCTGACCTGGCCGAGCGGTTTGAGGTCGGCGATTTCGTCGGGATGCGGGAGACGGCCCGGAGCGTCGCTGGCACTCGAGAAATTTGCGGCCCAGTTGGTCGCGGAGCGCGTCGCTGGGGAAAGACGAGGGCGCTGCCGAATCGATGGCGGCTCCGAAAGTCGATGCGGACTCGAAGGAGAAACGCTGCGCGACAGGACGCAAAGGCGCGCCGGTGAGCTCAAACCCCCCGTCGGAGCCGGCGCCGGACCCGAAGCCGCCCTCTTGAGCGCGGGAATATTTGCGTGCGGGATCGAGACCGCGGGAGCGCCGCGGAATTTTGCGCAGTTACATCGGTCGATTGCGTTCGCATCGCCGTTGGAGCCGGGATAAGGCGAGGCCTGCGTTGCAGCGATGATTCCGGATTTGCTGCCGAAGCCGATCGATTCCCCGTGGCGGCGGGGCTCGCGCCGGCGCCCAGCAGCGGCGGCGAAACTCGGAACTGCGCGGGCGTTCATCAAGAACTTGGCGGATCGAGTCGCGCGTAAAGTCGTGAACGAATTGCGAGCGGCGGAAGCGAACTTCGATTTTGGCGGGATGGACGTTGACGTCGACTTCGTCGTACGGCATTTCGAGGAAGAGCAGCGTCGCGGGGAAAGACATTGCCGGGAAGAATGTTGCGATAGGCCTCGTGAATCGCGTGGAGAATAAGACGGTCACGAACGAGCCGGCGATTGACGAAGACGTAGATGCCGTTGCGATTGGGCGCTGGACTTCCGGGCCGCGACGTGAAACCGTAGACGCTGATGCGCGCGCTTTCTTCGTTGGGCTCGAGTTCGGGTTCCGTGATTGCGGCGCGAAATGCTGCCGATGCGGTCGGGATTTCGACGAGTTCGTCGAGCGATTGCTTGCCGAAAAGTTGGTAGATGCGGTCGGCGAGACGTTCGACGGGAGGACAGTCGATGATTTGCTGAGTCGGCGTAGCGAGGACGAATTGTTTGCCGGGATTGGCGAGCGCGTAGTGCGTGACGAGCGAGGCGATGTGGCCGAGTTCGGTAGTTTCGGATTTCAGGAATTTGCGGCGCGCGGGGACGGAGTAGAAAAGATCGGCGACGCTGACGGTTGTGCCTGCGGGCAGGCCGGCGGACTTCACGCTGACAAGTTTTCCGGCGGCGAATTCGACACGGACGCCTTCAGCTTCAGCGGCGTCGCGCGTTTCGAGAAGAAGGCGCGAGACGGCGGCGATTGTCGGCATCGCTTCGCCGCGAAAACCGAGCGTGGCGATCGACATGAGATCGTCGGCGGATTTGAGTTTGCTCGTGGCGTGGCGCTCGAAGGCAAGCAGAGCGTCGTCGTGCGTCATGCCGTGGCCATCGTCGATGACGCGAATCATGCGCTTGCCGCCCGATTCAACTTCGACGCGAATCGAGTTGGCGCCGGCGTCGAGCGCGTTTTCGAGGAGTTCTTTGACAACGCTCGCCGGACGCTCGACGACTTCGCCCGCCGCGATACGGTTGGCCACAGCCTCCGGCAAGATGCGGATTCGACTCATGCTTTTTTTGCCGCCGGCTTGATGGCGATGCCGAGTTGGTCGAGTTGGAGGTCGTCCACTTCGCTCGGGCTTTCGGCCATCAGATCTTGGGCGGCGGTGGTTTTGGCGAAGGCGATGACTTCGCGGATCGACTTTTCTCCGGAAAGGAGCATGACGACCCGGTCGAGACCGAGAGCGATGCCACCGTGCGGAGGCGTGCCGTAGGTGAGCGCGTCTAGGAAGAAGCCAAAGCGGCGGCGAAGTTGTTCTTCGCTGAGGCCGAGCGCTTTGAAGAGGCGCTCTTGCACGTCCTGGCGGTGAATTCGGATGCTGCCGCTACCGAGTTCGACGCCGTTGAGGACGAGGTCGTAGCCTTTGCTGCGCACTTCCCACGGAGCGGACTCGAGCTTCTCGATGTCCTCTTCGACGATGCCGGTGAATGGATGCTGCGCGCTGGCCCAGGCTTGCTCGTTGGGACTCCACTCAAAGAGCGGGAAGCCGGTGAGCCAGAGAAATTTCCACTGCGACTTGTCGATCTGGTTCAGGGCTTCGCCGAGAATCAGGCGGAGTTGGCCCGCGACAAGCGCGGCGGCATCAGTACCTTTGATCTCAGTTTTTGCGGAGACCGCGACGACGAGATCGCCGGGCTTCGCTTCGCAAGCTTGCGCTAGCTTTACCACGTTGTCAGACCCGATCAATTTTTCGACGGTCGAAGTCGTGCCTTCGGGCGCGAGTTTGACGAAATAGGCGCCTTTGGCTCCGTTCGATTTTGCTTTCTCGGTAAGTTCGTCGAGCTGCTTGCGCGAATAATTCGCGGCGCCAGGCGCGGCGAATGCAAAGACGGTGCCACCGATCTGCAATTTTTCTTTTGCTTCCGGCGGAAAGCAGTCAGTGACTTCGTGGAGCTCCATGCCGAAGCGCATGTCGGGCTTGTCGCTGCCGTACTTGCGGACGGCGTCTTTGTAGAGCATGTGCGGGAACGGAGCGGTCGCTTTGACCCCAGCGACGGCGCACGCGCGCACCATGACTTGCTCGATGACATTGAAGATGTCTTGCTGGCGCGGGAACGACATTTCGACGTCGAGCTGCGTGAATTCGGGCTGGCGGTCGGCGCGTAAGTCTTCGTCGCGAAAACACTTGACGATCTGGAAGTAGCGGTCCAGGCCGCCGATCATCAGGATCTGTTTGAAAATTTGCGGCGATTGCGGCAGCGCGTAGAACTGACCGTTATGAACGCGGCTGGGGACGAGATAATCGCGCGCACCTTCGGGCGTGGAGCGCGTGAGCATCGGCGTTTCGACTTCCAGGAAGCCCATTTCGTCCATGACGCGGCGGATTTCTAGCAAAATTTTGTGGCGCAGCGCGAGATTGGCGTGCTGGCGCGGGCGGCGCAGGTCGAGATAGCGATAACGCAGGCGCGTTTCTTCGGCGGCGTTGGTGTCGTCCTCGATCTGAAACGGCGGCGTCTTCGCGTTATTGAGAACGTGCAGCTTGCTGGCGATGATTTCGATTTCGCCGCTGGCGAGATCGGGATTCGCTTTTTGACGCGCGATGACTTTGCCTTCGATCGCGACGACGTATTCGCTGCGGACGTGTTCGGCTTTGCCGTGGGCCTCAGGCTGCGTCTCTTTGTTGAATACGACTTGCACGATGCCGGTGCGATCGCGAACGTCGAGGAAGAGGAGATTGCCAAGGTCGCGGCGGCGAGCGACCCAGCCCATCACGACGGCGTCTTTGTTAGCGTCGGAGGCGCGGAGATTGCCGCAGTAGTTTGTGCGGGTGAGGTTGCCGAGGGAGTCGAGCACGTCGCTGGTCCTTTGTCTGGAAACTGCGTGGTGATGCTCGGACTATTGTACTTGGCGGCGCGAGAGTTTGCAGCGTTCGCTGCGCTGCAAGCCGCGCTATGACTGGCGCGGCGCGCCGATGCTGCGGAGATGATCGATCAGGGCGGGCTCGGGGAGTTTGAGTTGGTTGCCGTCGGTGAGATTTTTCAGAGTCCACATACCTTCGGAGACTTCGTCTTCACCGAGGATCAGGGCGAATTGCGCGCCGAGTTTGTCGGCCTGGCCGAGGGCTTTCCCAAATTTTAATTCGGTCGGCGGGACTTCGACCGGGAAGCCGGCGTTGCGCAGATCTTTCGCAGCGCGAACCGCGGTGGCATACGTATTGTGACCCATCCAGGCGATGAAGATGAGAGGCGGCTGGTTGGCGACGAGCGGTGACTGAGCTGTGGCCTCGGACGCGGTGCCTTGTGCTGCTGCGGCTTCGCGGGCCTGTTCCTGGAGCGAGAGGATGAGGCGGTCTTCGCCGATGGCGAAGCCGATGCCTTTGGTTGGCGGGCCGCCGAGGAGTTCGACGAGGCCGTCGTAGCGGCCGCCGCCGCAGACGGCGTTTTGTGAGCCGAGGCCTTTCGCGGTGATTTCGAAAGTGGTGCGCATGTAGTAGTCGAGGCCGCGGACGAGGCGCCAATTTTCGCGGTAAAAGACGCCGCGCAGTTGAAGCTGCATTTTCACGGCTTCGTAGTGCCTTTTGCATTCGTCGCAAAGGTGATCGGCGATTCGGGGCAGCGTGGCGATGATGGCCTGCTCGAAGTCGAGCTTGGAGTCGAGAACGCGGAGGGGATTGGTGTCGATACGGCGCTGGGAGTCAGCGCCGAGTTTGTCTTTTACTTTTTCGAGTTCGGCTTTTAACAGGGCGACATAGGCGGGACGGCAATTAGGCGCGTTGTGGCCGATGGAGTTGATGTCGAGTTCGAGACCTCTGAGATTGAGCTTGTCGAAGAAGGTCATCAGCATTTCGATGACTTCGGCGTCGATGGCGGGAGCGTCCTGGCCGCCGAGGACTTCTGCGCCGATCTGGTAGAACTGGCGATAGCGGCCTTTTTGGGGGCGTTCGCGGCGGAACATTGGGCCGATGTAGTAGAGCTTCACGGGCTGGGGAAGCTGCTGCATCGAGTTCTCGATGTAAGCGCGGCAGACGGAGGCGGTGGCTTCGGGGCGAAGCGAGATAGAAGTCGCGGAGGAAGATTGGCTCGATGAAGGGTCGCTGCTTCCCTTTTCTTCCGATTGCGGAGTCGGCGAGGTTGACGTCGGCTGATCTGAGAATGTGTACATCTCCTTGCCGACGATGTCGGTGTCGCCACCAACTGCGCGGGCGAAGAGTTCGGTGGATTCGAATATGGGCGGGCGGATTTCGCCGAAGTGGAAGGTGGCGAAGACTTCGCGCGCGGTTTGTTCGACTCGATTCCAGAGCGCAGTTTCGGGAGGCAGGAGGTCGCGTGTGCCTTTGATGGCCTGGAAATTGGATTTGTTCGCCATTTCGGAGAAGTAGAAAGTCCTTGATCGATTTGAATCGACAATTCTACACGACGCAGCTGTTTGTGCCGAAGGAGCGCGCTTCGAATTAGCGGAAGAGGTCGAGATCCGGCTGGGCGAATTATTTCTGTGGCCGGGGCGGTGGATGGAGTCAACTTGAAGTTACGGATGAGGATGGCGGGGGTGGCGGCGGATTTGGGCATGGCCAGGCCGGCGGCGGCGGCTAGTTCGTCGGCGGTGGCGATGATGGTGGCGTGCAGCGGCTTATTGTGCGCGTCGCGAGTGCCGCGGAGGTCTTCCAGTGGGGGGACGCCGTAGCAGCCGATGGCTACGTTGGTCAGGCCCAAGCGCCAGGGGCGGCCGAAAGTGTCGCTGATGATTACGGCGATTTTTTTGCGCGTGAGCTTTTGCAAAGATTGCGCGATTTTTTTTGCGCTGGCGTCGGGATCTTTGGGGAGGAGAGAGACGACGGTTTCGCCGGGAATGTTGGATTGGTCGACGCCAGCGTTGGCGCAGACGAAGCCGTGGTGGGTTTCTACGATCAGGACGGGGTGCTCGCGGACGATGCGGCGGGATTCGCGGAGGATGACTTCGACGAGGCGCGGATCTTTTCGTGCGGCTTTTTCGGAGGTGGCGGCCAGGGCGATGGCGCGTTGAGATGGGGTGATTGTTGTCAGGTCGATCAGGCGATTTTCGGACTTGGAGATTATTTTTTGAGCGAGCACGAGGATGTCGTTTTTTTGGAAGGTGAGTTTGGATTTTTTGGCGGCCGCGATGAGGATGCGAGGGAGGTCGTCGCCGGGGCGGATTTCGGGGATGTGTTGGATGGGCAGGATTTGGATTGGGTGGGGTTTGGGCATGGCGCGTCCTGCATTTTAACGATGTCGGAGGGATTTACCACAGAGAGCGCTGAGAACGCAGAGCGCGTCAGAAAAAAGAGGCACGGCGGTTGGCCGTGCCCCTTCATCGTTTCGAGTGCGTTGTTAGCGATTAGCGGTTGTTTTTGTTGGGTTTGTCCTTGTCCTTGTTTTCTTTGTTGTTGCCTTGATTCTGGTTGCCGCGAGGTGGCGGCTGATTGTTTTGGCGGTTTTGCAGAGTTTGCGCCTGGGTGTCGTGCTTCTGCTCCATGTTTTGGAGCTGTTGTGTTTGCTTCTGGTTGAGCTGCTGCACCTTTTGCGGATTCGGATTCGGCTGGCTCTGGACTTTTTGCTGTTGCTGAACCTGTTTCTGTTCGAGCCTTTGGCGCTCGGCGTCCTGCTGCGTGCGCAGGCGTTCGAGTTGTTGCTGCTGTTGTTGCTGCGCTTGCGGATTGGTCGCCGGAGCTGTAGTGGGACGCGCGTTCGGCGGACGGTTGTTATAGGTGCGTTCGGCGGGCGCGTTGGTCTGCGTCTGGTTCGGCGGCGCGTTTGGCGTTGTCGCGTTCGGACGCGGAGCGTTCGGGTTCACGGCGTTATTGACAGGCTGGCCGGGGCGCGTGGCGTTATTGATTGGTGGCTGACCGGGACGTACCGCGGTGTTGGCCGGTTTGTTTTGAATCGGCGAAACGGTGCGAGCCACGGGAGCGATGCGCACATTGTTTCGCGGCGCACCGGCGGCGGCGCCCGGGGCAGGCTGCGGTGCCATCTGGTGATATTGCGCGACGCCGATCGGCCGGCCCGCGTTGGCGCGGATGGCGGCTTCCTGTCGATCCACGGAAACCGGCGCGGGCGGAGGCGGAGCCTTCGCGACGACGGTGCGAGTGGCTACGGCAGCGGGCGGCCTTATGGCTGCCGGGCGACCGGCGCCGATGAACGTTTGACGCGTCGGCGCGATGGCTGGAGCGCCAGCGACAACGCGCGTGTTCACGATGTCACGCTGATCGACGCGAACGACGTTGCGCGAAACGTTCTGGCCGGAGACGAATGTGGTGCCGGATGTGGCGGTAACGGCGCCGTTGACGCGCTGGTTGACGTAAGTCACGTTGGTGACGTTGACCTGTTTATTGACGACGACGGTCGTGTAGTAGTTGTTGACGACAACGCGGTCGACGCGCGTGTTGCTGACGTTGATCGTTTCGCAATAGCGACGGCTGACGGGATACGACGGGACGTAGACTTCGCGCGGACCGAGTGGGAACCAGCCGACGTTCTCGGTAACTGCAACACCGAAATGTGGACCGCCGACCCAGGCGACGAGCGCCGGCGCATAGACCGGACGAACGTAGGCGACACCGACAACTTGCGGAGGAGCTGGTACCCAGCCCCAGACTCCGCCAACGACAACCCATCGCCCGTAATGAAACGGCGCGTAGCCCCAAGGTTCGTCTTCAACCCAGGTGTAGCCCCAAGGCGCGATATAAACCCAATGGCCGTAGCGATACGGAGCCCAGCCGACGACGGTGGTGTGCGGGAACCAGACGGTGCCGTATTCGGGGACGGGGCGCCAGCCGCCGTAATCGTCGAGATCTTCGTAGCCGACGACGTCGGGTGAGACGTAGCGAGCGGATGACGAACGATCTTCACGCACATCGCGCTCAGCGCACCATTGATCGAAATCGTCGGGGCCGCCGATCTGCTCGACATCGGCGTCGAGTTGATCAGTGCCGACGAAAGTGGCGGTTTGTTCGGCGTGAACGGAGTAGGCCTGACCGCCGCCGGTGACTTCGCCATCGCCGCCGATGACGGAGATGACGGTGGTGTCGCCGTTTTCGTTGACGGAGATGCGATATGTGCCGGGGCGAAGAATGGAGAAAGCGAGATTCGGTGTGTCGATCTCGAACGTTTCGTTTTGCTCGAGGCGCTTGACGCGAACGCGGAGGGTGCCTTCGGTGAGCTGTATCTGAGCCACGCTGTCGTCGAGATTGAGGAAGGAGAAGCCGGTGGAGCTGCCGATGCGGAGGCTGGCGGAACCGATGTGAAGTTCAGCGCGGGCGCCGTTGTCGGCCCAGAGTTTATCTCCGGTGGTCATGGGGCGATTGACGACGGCGCCCACCCAGTCGTCGGTGCCGGCAGGATTGAATGAGACGGCGCCATCGGTATGGCTGAGGCGGGCGACGCGACTCGGTGGATCGTCGTTCGGCGGCGGACCGTCCTGATCTTGAGCGAGGGCGCGCAGAGGTGCGAGGAACGCTGCGGCGCACAACAAAGTAAGCAAAGCGGCAAACCTGGGCGCGAATCTACTGATGAACATAGCGGTTTCTCTCCTGAAACAGCCGCGCGACGGGATGGGGTGCGCCGCGGATTGCAAATTGGGGCCTGGTCGAACTATCGGAAGCGGTGATACCAGAGTATCGCGAAGTCGCACCGACCGACCTATCCCGCAGATTCCGTATGTCGAAAGAGGAAATCCCGGAGAGCGGGCTTTCGATATTTGAACCCGGTGTAACAGAAAGAGTTGCTAATCGCGTTGGAAGGATGAAGCTTACGAAAAAAAGTGGCCCGGATTTGATCCGGGCCACTTTTGCTGATTTGAAGACGGAATTAGTGGTGGCCGCCGCCGTGACCGCCGCCTCCGCCGTGAGAACCGCCGCCACCTCCACCGCCGTGCGAGCCACCACCACCGCCGCTGCTGTGCGGTGCGCTGCCACCTGAGCTATGGCTTGGTGCGGGAGCGGAGCTCCGGGCAGGAGGTGAATACGAGCGAGTCGGTTCGGAGTAAGAACGCTGCGAAGGGTAGCTCGAGCGCGGGCTCGAGTACGAGCGTGACTGAGATTCGTTCGAACGGCCGGTGTAGGTTTCGTAGCCGCGACCAGATTGAACGGATGTGTTCCCACGGCCCGCGACGGCACCATTTCCGGAGTTGGCCGAGTTGGAGCCGGCCCAGGGCGGACGGTCCGTGCGCGTGCGCGCGAGTGTTTACCGCGCCGTTGTTGTAGCGATTCGAGCTGCCGAAGCCTTGCGGCGCGTTACCGCGATCGGAAGAATTGCCCTGCGCTTCCCAAGTACGGCCGCCGGTTGTGGTGCGATTGGTGGCCGCAGGGTTGTTGGTCGATTGCGGCCGACTTTGAGAAAGCTGCGTCTGACGCGAGGAGTTGTAGGCTCCCTGCTGCGTCTGAGCGCTGCGGTTCACCACGTTGTTGTTGGGGCGCGCAGCGGTAAAGTTGCCGTTCATGCGCTGGACCGGCTGATGCGAAGCTGCCGCGGCCGGAGCAGTACGCGCCATGACGGAGCGATTCTGGACGGCGGAGGGCGGAGTCGCACGCGCATTCAGGTGTGAGGCGCCGAATGAACTCGCGCGAGTCGGAGCGAATGAGTTGTGGTTCATCACTTCCGCGCCGCGTAGAGATGCGGCGGTGATGTGATTCGCGCCACGATTGATCGCCTGTCCGCCGACGAACGCATTGCGCGAAGCGGCGGTGACGGCTGAAGTGTTGTGCGCGTACGCGTAGTTGAAGTTGCGGTTGCCGCCGTTCAACACAGTAGTGTTACGGATCACCGTGTTGTGAATATTGATGTTGTTCACGTAGAGACGGCTTGCGTGGAAGCCGGGATAGTAAGGCTCATGGAAGCCGAGCGGGAACCAGCCAACTCCAAAGCCGGCGCCGAAACCGAAGCCGACCCCAAAACGCGGGCCGCCAAGCCAGCCGACGAACGCTGGTCCATAGAAAGGACGAGCGTAGATCGGACCCGGGCACCAGCCCCAACGGCTGCCGATGAATGCCCAACGACCATAGTGATAAGGAGCGAAACCCCAAGGCTCGTAGCCAACCCAAGTCCAGCCCCACGGACTGACGTAGTTCCACGCTCCGTAGCTATAGGGAGCCCATCCTGGCGCAACCTGCGACGGATACCAGACGTTTCCGTAGTCGGGCTCTTCGTTCCAGGTGCCGTTGTCGTCGAGATCGGAAGCACCCGGAACATCCGGCGAGACATATTTTGAAGAGACAGAATTATCGTCGCGAAGATCGCGCTCAGCGGCCCAGCGGTCGAGACCGTCTGGAGCGGGAGCGGCGCTTTCGTTGAATTGCGGATTATCGGTGCCTTCAAATTCGGCTTGTTCGCCGCTGTGAATCTTGTAGGTCTTGCCGGCGGTGGTTACCTCGCCTTCGCCGCGAATCGCTACGATGGTTGTGGCGTCACCATTTTCCGAGACGTTGACGCGGAAGGCGCCGGCTTGCCTGACCGTGAAAGCGAGATTTGGAGTATCGACTTCGTAGACGTCCCCTTCGCGGAGTTCGCGAACGCGGAAATTGACCGCGCCTTCGGGGACGCGCACCTGCATGACGTTGCCGTCGAGATTGAGGAAGGACAAGGCGGTCATGCTACCCATATGGATCGACGCGGCGCCGATTTGAAGCTCGGCGCGTGAGCTCTGGTCGGTCCAAAGTTTGTCACCGACGGTGACGGGACGATTCTGTGCAGCGCTTCCCCACTCGCCCTGACCGCCGGGCTGGAAGGAAACGGTGCCGTCGAGAAAACTGATGCGCGCTACGCGCGACGGAGGATCGGGAGCATTCGGGTCGATGGGGGCCTGACCGTCGGGAGGAGCGGGCGCATTGGGATCGATCGCAGCTTGCGGATCGTTATTCGGGGAATTTGCAGGGTCTTGAGCGCGAACGCTCGGGGACAACAAAGCGAGGCACAGAAGACCGACAAACCAGAACGCCATTTTATTCCTGGCGAGCGAGAGGGGTATGGTCTTCATAATGGGTTCACCTGTGAACTGCCGATTGCGGCCAACCGGCATCCTATTGGATGCGTTGGCTGATAGCCTTGTTCCCTTCACTGGTTGCGGCGAAAGGATCTTGGGCGGGGTCCAAGGTTCCGTCGAAGGCTTTCGTCTAGTTAAACACGGATTTGGAAAAGAAGTTGCAAGGCGTGGCGGGTTTGGAAATAGCTGATAGGGGTGGGTTTAGGGGCGAATCCGGTGGGTGCGAGGGATCCGGGGATCGCTGTATTTGTGCTTTAGCAGCATAAGGCTGGATCAAGTGATTCCCTCAGGGGCAGAGGACAGCTACAGGCTTATACTGACCTTGGGGATAGCTCGGGCTGGCCTGTTACTGCCCCTCCCCAAATCTGGACTCTAGAGCAGGCAATTTCTTGAGGCGCATTCTCTAAACTATGTTCGTGGGCGCCTCTGCGCTCTGGGAGAAATAATGGTCACGAAGACGAAGTGGTTGGGTGCACTGGCGATCGCGTTGGCGGCGGCTTCGGCCTCTCCCGCGCAGACGTGGAAGCAAGTCGGACCTCCAGGCGGAACAGTGATTTCGCTGGAAGCGGATCCCCACGACGCAAACAAGCTTTATCTCGGAACCTCCGATGGTCACGTATTCAACTCGGTTGACGAAGGCGGACACTGGTCTTTGCTGAGCCGCATTGGCAACGGGCAGGACGACGTTGTCACCCACCTTCTGGTTGATCCTCGGGATTCGAATCGAATTTATGCCAGCACCTGGACGCTGTATTCGGGCGGCGGCGGCGTGTACAAGAGCGAAGATGCAGGCCGCACCTGGAAGGTGATCGGGCTGGCGCATGAGACGGTGCGCGCGATTGCGCAGTCACCGACGAAGCAGAACATTTTTGTGGCGGGCACGCTGACCGGCGTGTATCGCTCGGTCGACGACGGAACGACGTGGGAGCGGATTACTCCTGCGAAGCACGACGACCTGAAGAACTTCGACTCGGTGGCGTTTGATCCGCGCGACGAGAACATCATTTACGCGGGCACGTATCACCTGCCGTGGAAGACGACTGACGGCGGCAAGAACTGGTTCCCTATCAATAAGGGCATGATCGACGACTCGGACGTTATGAGCGTCGTCGTGGATCCTTCGAACCCGGACAACGTGCACGCGACCGCGTGCTCGGGTATCTATCACTCCGTGAACGGCGCGCAGCAGTGGACGCGCTACAACGGAATTCCCTTTGTGTTTCGCCGGACGCAGCTGATCAAGCAGGATCCGAGCAAGCCGGACACCTTGTACGCCGGCACAACGAGCGGTTTGTGGAAGACGACGAACGAAGGAACGGAATGGAAGCGGCTGACGCCGGGCGACTGGGTCATCAACGCGATCCTGATCGATCCGAAGAATCCGCAACGCGTGATTCTCGGCACGGAACGCGAAGGCGTGCAGATCAGCGAGAACGGCGGTCAGACGTACACGTCGGCCAACAACGGCTTCCATCACCAACACATTCTGGACGTGGCGATGGATCCGGCAAAACCGGAGCGCGCGCTTGTCGTGCTGACGTTCGACACCAACGCGTTTCTCGCGACCAAGGATGGCGGAACGACGTGGGCTCCGCTCGGCGCAGGATTGAAGCGCACCGACCTGAAACATGTTTACGCGGCGCCGACCGGATGGTGGGCTTCGCTGAACAACGGCGGCTGGATGAAGTATGAAGAGACCAGCGGCAAGTGGGTCAAGGCTGGCCTCTATGCCGAAGACGCGCCGGAAGCACCGGCACCGGTGAAGGTGACGAAGATCGTCAACGGGAAGAAGACGACGGTACTGGTGAAGAAGCCGGCGCCGAAGGCGAAGGCTCCAACGCTTTCCGCTTTCACCGTGAACGACATGACGTTTACCCGGGATGCCTGGTTTGCGGCGACGACGAGTGGCGTGTTGATCTCGAAAGACGAAGGCAAAATCTGGAAGTCCGCTGCGAAGGACGACCTGCTGCGCCAGCCGACGCAGTCACTGGAAGCTTCGAATGACGGACAGAACGTCTGGGCGATCTCCCAGAAATTCCTGCTCTACTCGGCCGATGCGGGAAAGACCTGGGATGCCAAGGAATTGCCGTTCGCTTCAGCCGGCAACCTGCGCATTCACCGTCAGGATGACACCAACCTCTTCATCACGTCGAACATGGGCCTCTACACGTCGAAAGACGCAGGGCGTAACTGGAACCGAGCGGACGTTCACGATTTGCGATTCCAGGATGTCGCCAGCTCCGGCAACGCTCTCGTTGTCGCTCTGGCACAACACGGCTTGATCGCGTCGTTTGACTCGGGCAAGACGTGGAAGCACATCGACGGCGCGTTCGCGGAAGGCTATGTGCCGGTAGTGCGCACGCAGCGCAACGGTGCCGTGGTCGCGGCTTCGGCAACGGAAGGGCTGTTGTCGTACGAGCCGGATAACAAGGGCACATCGGCGGACGGCAGTGTCGGCGTCTCGTCGCTGATGAACCAGAACGGGTCGCAGCCGAAGCAGTAACGAACAGAACTCTAACCCAAACGAAAAGGCGCCCGGCGTTGCCGGGCGCCTTTTTTGTTTTGGAGCGGACTACCTTCGGGCCGCGCTGCGAGATTCGAATCCTGTTGCATCAAGGTATGTGAAAGAAGTATCAAATGCGTGCCAACAGCCAGCGGTTATGGCTGAGGCGTCGAATTTCGCCGCTTGATGGGAGCGCAATGATGAAAAGATTGCTCGCTACTTCGAATGATGGTGTCTTGACGCTGCTGCGGTTGGTGCTGGGCGTCGTGTTCTTTTTGCATGGCGCGCAGAAAGTGCTCGGTTGGTTTGGCGGATTTGGATTTTCGGGGACGATGCATGCGTTCACCGGGATGATGCACATACCGGCGCCGTTTGCGTTTCTGGCGATCATGGCGGAATTTTTGGGTGGGATTGGACTGATCGTAGGATTTTTGGCGCGCGTGGCAGCATTTGGCATAGCGGTGAACATGTGCGTCGCGGTGGCGCTCGTGCATTTAGCGAACGGGCCGTTTATGAATTGGTATGGGAATCAAAAGGGCGAAGGATATGAGTATCATTTGCTGGCGATCGTGATCGCGCTGACGATCATGATTCGAGGAGCGGGCGCGCTTTCTGTGGATCGCGCGATTTCTGCGAAGAGTTGAAGGTCGTTGTTGGCTGGGATATTCGGAGGCGAGTATGGGTACGGCGAAAATTGGGTTGGAAGGCGGTCAGGGAATCGAGCGCGTCGCGAGTTCGCGCGGATTCGATGAGACGGTTGCGCATTTTGAAGAGCTCCTGAAGGCAAAAGGGATGATGCTGTTTGCGAAGATCGATTTTACGGGTGATGCGAAACGAGCAGGATTGACCATGCCGCGGATGATGTTGCTGGTGTTTGGGAATCCGAAGGGTGGGACGCCGGTGATGGTGGCGGCGCCGACTTCGGCGCTGGATTTACCGCTGAAGGCGCTTGTGTCAGAAGAAGGCGATGGAAAAGTTTGGTTGAGTTTTAATTCGCCGGAGTATCTGGCGCAGCGGCATGGGATACCAGCGGAGCTTGTGCCGAATATTGCGGGCATTCGCGGGCTGGTCGCAGCAGCAGCGGCCTAAAAAAAGCCGGCAAGATGCCAGCGCTACACGACGGTGACTCCGCCGGAAGATGACGCCACGGCAGAACGCGCGGCGGGGGCGGCTCCGCCGATCTGATAGCCCACGCCGCGAACCGTTCGAATCAGTGCGCGTTCGTATCCAGAATCCACTTTTCGACGCAAATAATTGATGTAGACGTCGACCACATTGGTCATTATGAGTGTCTGCCGCATCGACACCACATCCAGATACCGTTCGAGCAGCGCCATCTGCGGCGAAGCGAGCCAGCTCATGACGCCCTCCATGCCGGCAAACCGTACTCGCGAATCTTGTTGCGCACGGTGCGCAGGCTCACGCCCATCAACGCCGCCGCGCGCGTGCGATTTCCGCCGGTCGCTTCCAGCGTGCGCTCGAGCAGCTGCCGTTCGACATTCTCAAGTGTCGTACCCGGCCGGAGGCCGATTCCCTCGTCTTCGCTTGTCGCGTCAACCAGCAGTTGCCGTTGCGGCTGGGCGGCTGGTGCCGCCTGCGAAATCATTCCTTCGAGGCACGGTGGCGTCAGCAGCGTTCCCGTCGAAAGCGCCAGCGCCCGCCGAATCGTGTTTTCGAGTTCGCGCACATTCCCCGGCCAGTCGTATCGCTCCAGCAACTCCGCCAGCTCCTGCGCGATGCGGTACGTCCCGCGCTGCGGCTTCGGCTCGTGCTTGCGCAGAAAATGTTCCGCCAGCGCGACGATGTCCTCGCGGCGCTCGCGTAGCGGGGGAATCGTCAGCGGCACCACGTTCAACCGGTAGTACAAGTCGCCGCGAAACTGTCCGCCATCGACCTGCGCGCGTAGCGATCGATTCGTCGTCGCGATCACCCGCACATTGACGGGCACGGGCTTCGTATCGCCCAGCCGGTCGATCTCGCGCTCTTGCAAGCGCGCGCAGCAGCTTCGGCTGCAGACTTGCCGGCAACTCTCCGATTTCGTCCAACAACAATGTGCCGCCATTCGCCAGTTCAAATTTTCCGGGCTTCGCGTTTGCTGCGCCTGTGAACGCGCCGCGCACGTGTCCGAACAACTCGCTCTCGAGCAAATTGTCGGGAAACGCGGAACAATTCACCGCCACAAACGGACCGCCACTTCGCGGACTTGCGCGATGAATCAGCCGCGCGAGCAATTCCTTGCCGGTGCCGCTCTCGGCTTCGATCAGCACATCCGCGTCGGTGCGCGCCACCCGCTCTGCGCGCGTCACGACAGCGCGAAACACGGCCGACGTTCCGACGCCCTCCGCAACAACGCGGCCTTCCGTCACATCTTTCGGCGCGCGCCGCTTGGCTCCAGAAATCTGTCCGCGGCCGCTTGCAGGAGTTCGAACGACACCGGCTTTTGCAAATAATCACACGCGCCTTCGCGAATCGCCTGCACCGCGTCCGGCACGCTTCCGTACGCCGTCAGGAAAATGACCGGCGTGTCCGGGACGCATCGCCGCACGCCCTCCATCACC
Organism: uncultured Acidobacteriota bacterium; assembly: GCA_963766985.1. Taxonomy (GTDB): domain Bacteria; phylum Acidobacteriota; class Terriglobia; order Acidiferrales; family UBA7541; genus Acidiferrum. The sequence goes on along the minus strand of CAVYCJ010000012.1, from coordinate 453,630 downwards.
GCAAGTCCGTCGCCGTCGCCCATCCTCATATCCGTCACGACCAGCGACGCCGGCATCGCGCGAAATTTCGACAGCGCGTCGCTCACACCCTCCGCCGTTTCCACGCGCCAGCCGCGACGCCGGAAATTCGCTTCGAGCGCGGCGCGCATCGCCGCTTCGTCGTCGACCACCAGCACCCTGTTCGCATCGGGGTTCACGCTGCGGCTCCCGCGCCCGTCACCGGCAGAAACAACGAAAACGTGGCGCCCTGCTGTTGCTTGCTCTTCACCCGGATCTCTCCGCCGTGCTGCTCGATCACTTTCTTGCACACCGCCAGCCCCAGACCCGGACTGCCCGGCGTCGTCGTAAAGCCCGGCTCGTAAATCTTGTCCAGCAACTCCGGCGGCAGCCCGCGGCCTTCGTCCTGAAAGTCGATCTGCACCAGGCCTCCGGGAAATTGCGGCGCCCATCCGAGCCGCACGTTCAACTTGCCGCCCGGCGGCATCGCGCGAAACGCGTTCAGCGACAGGTTCAAGAACACCTGCTTCAGCCGGTTCGCGTCGCTGTGCATCGACACCTTCCCGATCTGGTTATCCACCTTGATTTGCTGGCCGCGCTGCCGCGCCAGCGGAAGCAAGAATTCCATCGTCTCCCCGAGTAAGCGATCCAGTTCGCTGGGTAACATTTGCGTGCTCGCCTGGGAGTTGTGCGCGAGTACATTGCTCACGGTGGCCGAGAGTGCTCGAAGCCCGGCCTGCAAATGCGTGATCCATTGCCGCGTCTCGGGCAAATGACTGGTCGCGTCGGCCAGCAATCCGGTGAACAGTTCCATGCTGCCCAGCGGATTGCGAATCTCGTGCGCCAGCACCGTCGCGATTTCCGCCAGCGCCAGCGACTTCCGCGCCGTCTCGCGCTCCTCGGCGATGCGCTTCTGCTCCGTCAAGTCGCGCACGATCCACACCGTGTCGCCGGTCCCATCCGCGCGGTCCTGCAGGCTTGTCCGCAGCACGCCGACCAACCGCGTCGCCGATCCGTTTTGAATCAGCCGTTCCTGCTCCGTCGCGAAACTTTTTGCTGCCACGCCGTCGATCGCCTTCGCGAACGCCGTCGGCGGCCGCGTTCCATCTCCCAGCACCCACTCCACCGGCGTGCCCAGCAGCCTCCGCGCTTCCGGATTGATGATCTGCAGCGTGCCGCTCGCGTTCACCACCAAAACGCCGCACGGCAAACTTTCCACCACGCGCGTCAAATAACTTCGCATCCGCGCGTTCTCCTCCAAACTTCGCTCCAGTTCCGAGTTTGTCCGCTGCAGCTCCGCGTGCAGCCGCGACACTTCGAATTGCAACTGCGTGTAAGAATTCTCGAGAGAGCCTGCGGCCTGGGTAAACGTGACAAATGCGCGTGCGAGATTTTCTCGTGCGACGACGGGTGTTTCCGCTTTCGGCGATACCGGCGGTGGTGCCGCTGCGCTGCGCGTTCGGGGACGCTCGTTGGGTAGGTTGGTCACGCGAGACATGGCTGCAAGAGCCCTGCCAGTACCGGCAGACAGAGCTAAAATTTTCCTTAGTTGCTGTACTCGCTAAATGGCTGAAAATGCTCGACGCCGATCACCACATCATTCCCCGCCAAAATAAACGCCCGCTCGATCGCGTGTTGCAGCTCGCGCACGTTCCCCGGCCACTCCGCTTTCTCCAGGAAACCCAACGCCTCCGCCGACAATTGTTTGCGCGGCATGGAATCCTCGTCACAAAGCTTCTCCAGAAAATGTTCCGCCAGCGGACGCACATCCTCCAGCCGCTCGCGCAACGGCGGCATCAGCACCGGGAAAATTGCCAGCCGATAATACAAATCCAGTCGGAATTGCCGCGCGCGCGTCAGCTCCAACAGATTCACGTTCGTTGCGCACACGACCCGCACATCCACGCGGTACACATCCGAGCTCCCCAGCCGCTGCACTTCCCCGCTCTGCAGAAACCGCAGCAGCTTCGCCTGCATACTCAGCGGCAGCTCGCCCACTTCATCCAGAAACAACGTCCCGCCCTGCGCCACATGGATTCGTCCGAGCCGCGATTGCACCGCTCCCGTAAACGCTCCGCGCGCGTGACCGAACAATTCCGCTTCGAGCAAAGACTCCGGAATCGCCGCGCAATTCACCACCACAAATGGATTCTTCGCCCGCTTGCTCAGGGAATGCACCGCTCCGGCGACCAATTCTTTTCCCGTTCCGGTTTCGCCCGTCACCAGCACCGTCGTGTCGCGGCCTGCAACCATCTGCACGAGCCGGTACACCTGTTCCATCGCGCGACTTGCGCCGATCATTCCCGGCAGCGGTTCAACCTCACGCTGTGCTTCGATGCGGTCTTTCGTCTCCGATTCCCAACCCTCAGTCGATGCCGGACCTTCCGCATCGTCCGCCGATGCGTCGACCACTCCGGCCGCTTCCTGCGTCACCACATCCGTCGCGACCGTGCTCGCTCCTTCTTCAACAGCAACCACCTGACTCTCTTCCCGTTTCTCCTCCGAAACAGCTCCCGGATCAATCAGCTCAACGGCAATTTGGGGATATTGCTTCCGGATCTGCTCCGCCACCTCCTGCGCATCCAGATCCGGTAAATTCCTGTCCAGCAACACTCCGTCGCACGGCCACTGCATCAACTTCGCCAGCGCGTGTGCCCCTCCCACCGCCTCTTCGCTCATCGAGTCCGCGTACACCGAACTTCGCTTCACGCGATCTCGAAACAACGGATCAGCGCTCGCCACCAGAATCCGGCTCCGCGTTCGCATCACGCTCGGTGTCGCTGTGGCCGCCATTGCCCTTACCCCGCATCCGTGAATTTCAATTCGTGTCTCAGAGCGTTCTCATTTCGAACGCTCCTTCACAGGAAAATTCTTCCCGCCCCGCTATGAAACACGCGGGAACACACCCCTGCGATTTCATCGCCAAAGTTTTTTCGAAAAGGACGAATTGGAAACGTTGCAAGGACTGGGTTTGCACAACTCAGCGGACGCGCACACCGAACCGTCTCGGAACTTAGTCCCGTAGAGGAACGGAATCCCGCGGCATTCTCAGCCGCATCGCCGCCGCGCCGATTTTTTCTTGGATGCCATCGCGCCATATCTCTGCGCGCATCCACCGCTCCCGTCTTCCATCGACCACGCGGCAAGAAACTTTAGCGATTTTTCTTCCTACTCACGCGCACGATTCAAAACTTTGAAGAAGCTCACAATCATCTCCTCAACCGCTCAGCCTCTTCGGTTTTTCTTCGGCAAAAACCCGTTCAAGCAGCATTCACAAAACATCTTCGCCGCGCTCGCACGTACAGGATTGACTTCGATTTCAAACCGAGTACGGTTACAATACATCTCCCAAAACGCTCCGCCCTCACATTGGAGGAATTGCATGAAATTGCAACGCAACTTGTCCCTCGCTTTGCCGCTGCTTGCCCTGGCAGCCACGATTTCATTTGGCTGCAATAAATCCGCGGATCAGCCCGCCACCTCGGCCACTCCGGACGCTTCCAGCTCCGCCGCAACTCCGAGCGGCTCCAATCCCGCCGCCGGTGGTTCCGCTGCGACGCCTGCACAACAAGCAGCCGCCACGCCCGCCCCGCCTCCTCCGCCACCTCCAAAGCCTCTGATTGTTCCCGCTGAAACCGTCATCTCGGTCACGATCGATCAGCCCGTCGGCTCAAAGATCAGCACACCAGGTTCAGCTTTCGCCGCTACCGTCGCTGCGCCCGTTTCCATCGATGGCCGCCTCGCGATTCCAAAGGGCGCTCACGCTTCCGGTGTCGTGAAAGACGCCAAACCCGCCGGCCGCTTCAAGGGCGGCGCCGTCCTCGCACTCACGCTGACGAACATTTCCATCAAGAACGAAACCTATGACATCCAGACCACCGCGCCTTCCGAAACCAGCACGGGCAAGGGCAAGCGCACGGCTGCCCTCGCAGGCGGCGGCGCAGGCGGCGGTGCACTCATCGGCGGTCTCGCTGGCGGCGGCAAAGGCGCTCTGATCGGCGGCCTCATCGGCGCAGCCGCAGGCACCGGCGGCGCAGGCTTCACCGGCAACCGCGACATCACGATCAACGCCGAAACCCTGCTCAACTTCAAGCTAGTCCAGTCCCTCGAAATCAAAAACCGCTAGCTTTACCGTCATCTGCACCAAATGCAAAGGGCACGGCTCAACGCCGTGCCCTTTGCATTTATTTCTTACGTATTGCAGACACTCAGGTCTCTGCGCAAACAGCTACGCGCGAAAATCTGCCATTCCGAGCGAAGCGAGGCTACCCTCCGCCATCGTGCGTTTTTTGCATGATGAATCTGCTTTCGGATGCCTTGCCAACAACCCCAACGCGAGTAATGCTTTCGAGCCTTTCACTTCAACTGTCACCTTCTTCATCCCTTACTATCGGCTCTCACCAACCGCGAAGTCACCGTCTTCGTAAACACCCGGCAGAACTCGTTGTCCTCATCCGACTTGTTCCCCTTCGGCATCTCCGTCATCGTCACGCTTTTCGTCTTGAAAGTGATCGTCAGCTTTCCCGTCACGCAATCCCGCGCCGAAGTCTGCGCCACCAATCCAGTCGCATCCCACTTCGTAATCGTGTAATGAATCGGATTCACATCCAGCCGCGTGAACAAATTCCCATAATTCCCAGGCGGCAGCTTCCCTTCCACCACCGCGCACAGCGAAATCTTCTTGTCGCATTCAATCTCGACCTGCGACGACGCATCCCCCGGCTTCACGTTCGCCGAATCACTTTTCCATCGCCCCGACGCCGCCACATAAGTCCCGTTCGTAATCTTCACCTGTTGCCCGCGCACACCCCCGGCAACCGCAAGCATCAGCACGATTAAGGTGAGCGTCTTCTTCATTCCAACCCGGCCCTCAGTGGACTCCACTCTAAAGAGCCGATTCTCCAACGTAAACTGCCCAAACGGCGGATGTGCTGTAGCCCGAACGACCAGCCGCAAAACTTCCTCGAACTCCGTTCTACTTTCTTCTCAAACTCGTCAAACTCGCCTAGAGACCGGCACCCAATCTCCTCTTCTCGTTACTTCGTTACTTCATTACTTCGTTGCTTCTTTACTTCTTCTGCCCGCCTCACCGCTTAAGCCTCACCGCCGACGTATGCTCAAACGATCCCACCGTTCTCCACCCATTTCCATTCTCTGTCTTTTCTAATCTCTGCGAAACTTCATACCCGCACCCTCGCACCGGACAGACCCAAAACCTCACTTTTCGCCCGACCGCAAAGTCTCCTATATAAAGGTTGTGAAAGTCTGCCCTTTCGCACAGGCAAATCGCTTCCAGCGCATACAACTCCTTGCGCTTTTCCACGTCGCCTTCTTCGCCAACCCGGAAGTACCCCTTGTCCGTCGAATATGCCGTCGGGCACCCGGGCCAATTACATCGATACACATTCACACCCGACCGATACGTCATCCGCAGATGATCGACCGGACAATGAATCGTCGACGGCGCATAGAACAAACTCTTCTGCGGCAACATGGACAACCCCAACCCCGATTATAGCCCTCCAAATTCCTGCCGCCGCCCCACCGCACCGCAACCTGCCCATCTCGTCAACCACATCTCGCCCCAACAACCGTGTGCGGGTCTTGGGCTATATGCGGCTCTTGGGGTATGTGCGGCTTTTGGGTGCCGCACCCTCAGCTTTTAGAGGGTGCGGGTTTAGATTCAACCGACCCTCAACGTCCCGGACATCTCAGAATCCCGCAAACTCCGAACCCTTCTCCGCCAAAAATCGCGCCTCAACAAACCCATGTACGGGCGCAGCACCGCTGCGCCCCAGCTTGCCCAGCCCCGTAAATTTTCCGAGCTCTGCTTTTTCTTTCTTCCCTTTCGACTTTCAACTGTCGACTGTCGACTTTCTTCACACTCCCACCGCCGCCGCATACCTAACGCCGTTCGCCATCAACTCCTCAATCTTCTCCACCGTCTGAATCCCGCCGCGCGCCCCCACCGCCATACAATTCAGCGCCGCCGCCGCACACGCAAAATCCAATTGCCGCTGCATATCCCATCCCCGCATCAACCCATATATAAATCCCGCGTGAAAAATATCCCCCGCTCCAATCGAGTCCACCACATTCACTCGATACGCCGCCGCATACCAGAACCGCTCCCCATCCCAGGCCAACACGCCTTCCTCGCCCAGCGTCGCCGCCGCCAACTTGCACCCATACGTCTTCCAAACCTCCGGCAACGACTTCCGCAAATCCTTCTTCCCTGTCAGCCGCCCTGGAATATCGCGACTCGCCACAAAATAATCCAGCCGCGGCAGCAAATCCTCCACTCCCGGATAAAGATCATCCAGATCCGCCACCACCGGCACTCCCGCCTCGCGCGCCCAACCCGCCGCCGCAGCAGCTGCCGCCGTGTCGTGCCCATCTACATGCAACACGCGCGCATCCGTCACCCACTCGCGCCGCACTTCCGACGGCTCCAACTTCAGCCGCTCATCGCGCTTCCACAAAACCGTCCGCTCGCCTTTGTCATCCACCAAAATAAACGCCTGCTGACTAGGAGTCCCCGCTGCCTCCACTAAATGCGCCTCCACTCCCAATCGCGCAAACTCATCGCGATGCAAACGCCCCGCCGCGTCATCCCCAACTTTCCCCACATAGCGCGTCCGCAATCCCCACATCGCGCAAGCCGCCACCGCCGACGCCACCTGCCCCCCCGGCAGCACGTTCGCCGACCGAAACGCCACCTTCGACCCGCGTTCCGGATACTCCGGCACCGGAATAATCGTGTCCGTCGCGTTCAGCCCCACCCCAACCAATTCCACTCCCGTCTCGTTCTTCATCCCACTCATTCTTCTTTCTCTGCGTCCTCTGCGAACTCTGCGGTGAATCCTCTTCTTTTTTCAAAATGCCGACTATCGACTCTCGGCCTCTTCATCTTTACTTCGTTACTTCATTGCTTCTTTACTTCGCCTTTCTCTTCTATCTGAACCCCGTCGTCCTCCCAATCACCACCCCACAAACAATCAGCATCGCCAACACTCACCACCGTCAAAACCCCCGCCGCCACCCAACTAAAATCCATCCGCGGCACTCCCGCCATCGACGCAAAATAAACAAACACTCCCGTCGCCGCCGCCACCAAAACCCAATCCACAATCCCCCGTCGCGCCGCAACTTCCCCCTCCGCCGACCGCCCATCCATCCGCGCCTCAACAAAATCTTCCGCCAACCCATACCTTTCGCATTCCCGCCGCGCCGCATCCTTCCACTTCACCTGCTCCGCCCCCGTCGCCGACGAAAACGCAATCGCTCCCACTCCCAGCATCATCAACAACGATCCGCCCACCACCTGCACATACACCGACGCGCTCCGCCCATGCAACTCCCCAAACACAAACACGCCCCACAACAATCCCCAAATCTGATTCGAATTCGACAGAGGAATCCCTCGACTAATCCCCACATACTTCGCCGCATACTGCTGAAACAAATCCCCAATCACCCAAACAAATCCGCCCAGCATCAACCAGAACAACACTTCTTTCGCATCCACCAACTGCCGCCACAATCCCGCCGTCCCCGTAAACGAAATCGCCAGCGTCCCCATCATCCCCACTTCGCCGAACGTAAAAAACGTCACGAACGACAGCGGATTCATCCCCGTCAAATACGCTTTCCGATACGGGATGTACATCGTCCCCCACAAAATCCCCGCTCCCAGCGCCGCCGCGATTCCGCGCGAAGCATGCGCCGCCGGTCCCGCCGCCGTCGCCGACGAAGCCACCGCCAGCAACCACGCCCCAAAACACATCACCAAAACTCCGCCCAGCACGCCCGCCCATTGCCGCGCGCCCGCACTCCTCAGCTCGTTGAAAAAAATAAATCCCCACAAAATTCCCAGCAAGCTGTTCGAATTCCACAGCGGAAACGCAATGCTCAACCCCACATCCCGAATCGCAAAAATCGTCAGCGTATTCGCCACCGCCCAAATGCATCCCGCCAAAATCGCCCAGATCAACAGATGCGGCGTCCGCTTCACATCCGCCCGAATCGACGACGTCCCCAAAATCAGCGCCGGCACGCTCCACCGCGCCAAAAAAACCCCAATCACCATAATCAGCGAAATCACCACCGGCGAAATTCCCACCGTCACCAACTTCGTCGGCGCCTCCGCCGCACCCAACCAAGCCCCCGCCGTAAACCCCGACACCAACCCCACAATTTGCAAACTCTTCGCGCGCGAAGCGTCACTCATCGCGAAGCTGCCGTCCCATTCACCGCCGCCTGATCCGCACCACCCTCTGTGTACGGGCGCAGCACTGCTGCGCCCCAGCTTGCCCAGGCGTAGGAATCTATCGAGCCCTGTTTTTTCCTTCTTTCTCTCCCTACGGCGCCCTTCACCGAATCATCTCCAACAACACCAATCCCGCCACCAACACCACCACCGGCACCCAAAATTGCACATCCGTCACCACGCAAGCCAACATCCCCCGCTTCTCCCCCACAATTCCTCCGTTCAAAAAACGCCGCGCAGGAGAATACCACCGCGCCACGCAATCAAGTACCGTCCGCATCCCCAAATCATCAAATCAAGGTAAGCTAACCCACAGCGCGATGCCCACTCTCTCACTCCCCGCGAATCGCCCGCGCCCCCAGCGCCAAGCCGCTGCCGCCGGGCCAATCCGCGCCGCCCTCTTCGTTCTCATTCTCGTAGTCGCTGCACCCGTTCGCATCCCGCGCCCAACAATCCTTCCAACTCCCCGCCAAGCCCCTTGGCTACGTCAGCGATTTCGCCAACGTCCTCTCCCCCGACGCCAAAGCCAAACTCACCGCCCTCTGCACCGAAGTCGATCAGAAAGCTAAAGCCCAAATAGCCGTCGTCACCGTCCCCACCACCAACGGCCAGGACATTTTCGATTACTCCTACGCGCTCGCCACAAAATGGGGCATCGGCCCCAAACAAGTCAGCCGCGGCATCCTCATCCTCTACGCCACCAACGACCACAAATATTGGACCCAAGTCGGCTATGGTCTCGAAGGCATCCTCCCCGACGGCAAAGTCGGCGGCTTCGGCCGCGAAGCCGTCCCCATCCTCCGCCAAAACAATTACGACGCCGCGCTCCTCCTCGTCACGCGTCGCATCGCCGACGTTATCGCGCAAGACGCCGGCGTCACGCTCACCGGCCCGTCCCCCGTCAAAAATTATCAGCGTGACAATCAGCCCACATCCGGCGTCGGACTCATCGTCGGCCTCATCTTCTTATTCATCTTCATCAGCATCATCTCCCGCATCTTTCGCGGCGGCGGCCCACGCGGCCCAATGGGCGGAGGCGGCAGCGGCTGGTGGGTCGGCCCCTTGATCGGCAGCAGCATCGGTCGCGGCGGTTGGGGCGGCGGCGGCTTCGGCGGCAGCGGATGGAGTGGTGGTGGCGGAGGAGGCGGCGGTGGCGGCGGCTTCGGTGGTTTCGGCGGCGGCAGCTTCGGCGGCGGCGGCGCTGGCGGCAGCTGGTAATCTACACAGACAGTTGGATGCTGCGTTGGACGGGGGCAACGGAATCGGATTTGTAGGGGCGGGGCTTGCCCCGCCCGCGATGTAAACATCACCGAGGTCTTAACCCAGCAAGTGTACGGGCGCAGCATTGCTGCGCCCCATGTCCGCAAGATCGACCCGATTGAGAGCAGCTTTGTCATCCTGAGCGAAGCGAAGGATCTCAGACGTGAACATCGCCACAGTCGCAACGACGATGAACCCGACGCCGACACCACCACTCAAACCAAATGTGCAATACTCAACCCAACCTAAAAACTCATTGAAGCGCGCCCACTAAAATGGAATCCCAACTCAAAGAATTCCTCGACCGCCTCCACCCCGCCGCCGGTGCCAACCTCGTCTCCGTCGTCCTCTACGGCTCCGCCGCCACCGGCGAATTCCGCGCCGGCCAATCCGACCTCAACATCCTCTGCCTCGTGAATCACGCCGACGCCAAAGATCTCGAATCGCTCCACGGCGTCTCCGAGTGGTGGATCAAAAAAGGCAACCACCCCCCGCTCATCTTCACCCGCGACGAACTCAACCGCTCCGCCGACGTCTTCGCCATCGAACTCCTCGACATGAAGTCCAGCCATCGCATCCTGTTCGGCCCCGACTTCCTCACCGACCTCGATGTCCCGCTCCATCTCCATCGTCTCCAGGTCGAGCGCGAACTCCGCACCAACTGGCTTCGCCTCCGCCAGGCCATCATCGCCGCCCCGCTCACCGAAAAATCCCACCTCGCCCTGATGACCAACTCTCTCTCGACTTTTTGCTCGTTATTCCGTCACGCCGTCTTCGCCCTCGGCGAAAAAATGCCCGCCAACAAACGCGAAGCCATCACCGCCGCCGCCGCTTTAACCAACGCCGACGCCAAAACCTTCCACCAACTCCTCGACCTCCGCGAATCCAAGACCGAAGCCAAATCCATCGCCGTCGAGCCCAGCTTGCGTTCCTACCTGCTCTTCGTAGAATCCGTCACCAACGAAATCGACCGCCGCCTGGAATCCCAATGATTCAAACTCACTCGCCCGCGCAAGCAAAATCCATCCTCTCGACGGCATTTGGGTGCCGCACCCTTGTGGTTTTTCAAGGGTGCGGTTTTTCCGCTCCACATCGCGATCGATCCGTCTCACACCAAACAAACCCTGATGTCATCCTGAGCGAAGCGAAGGATCTCAGCCGTAACCCCGGCCTCACTCCTACCCGCTCTACGCACCAAACCACCCTGTCATTCCGAGAGAAGCGAGGAATCTGCTTTCTGTCCCCGCATCAAGCACACCGCGAAAACACGCACCGCGCGAAGTCGGGTCACGTTTGTCCCCCTCGCTCCCAAACACAAAAGCTTGTCATCCTGAGCGAAGCGAAGGATCTCAGCCGTAAATACCGCCGAGCCCCATCCGCTGTGCGCGGCGCATCCCAATTTCCAATTTCCATTTTCCAATTTCCCTTTTCCACTCAGTCCGGAGGCACCGCAAAACCATGAAAGCCGCAATCGCCGTAATCGTAATCCTCATCATCATCGCCGCCATCTTCGGCGGCATGTACGTCGGCCGCAAAAATCAAATGGTCACGCTCGACGAGCAAGTCAAATCCAACTGGTCCCAAGTTGACGTTCAACTCCAGCGCCGCGCCGATCTCATCCCCAACCTCGTCAACACGGTCAAAGGCTTCGCCGCTCACGAAGAAGCCGTCTACGGCGAAATCGCGAAAGCCCGCTCCGCCTTGCTCAACGCCCAAACCCCGTCCGACAAGATCGCCGCCAACGGACAACTCGACGGCGCCATCGGTCGCCTTCTCGCCGTCGTCGAAAATTACCCGCAGCTCAAATCCAACGAAAATTTCCTGCGCCTGCAAGACGAACTCTCCGGCACCGAAAACCGCATCTCCGTCGCCCGCAAAAATTACAACGACTCCATCCAGGCCTATAACACCTACATCCTCCAGTTCCCCAACAGCATCTTCGCCTCCTGGGCCGGCTACAAACGCAACGACGCCTACTTCCAAGCCACCCCCGCCAGCCGCGAAGTCCCCAAAGTCGACTTCAACCCTCCAGCCCCGGCCCCAGCCCCGCGCCGACTCCCGCTCCCACAAAATCATACCAAGAAATCCGAACCAGCACCGCAAACTGTAGGGGCGCAGCATGCTGCGCCCCATGTCCGCAAGATCGATCCGTTTAACACCTGCCGTCGCCCAGCCAGAAAACAAAAAGGCCGCGACATCCGCGCCCCTTTCCCTTTCTCACCAGACTCGTTATAGCGTTCACTTCCTACTTGTCATCAATCAAAACAACGTTGTCATCCTGAGCGTAGCGAAGGATCTCAGACCCAAACTTCTTCTCGATCGATCCGTCCTGTTCGCCAGTCGCGCGAGCATCACTCACCAGGCGGTTTGCTTTCGATTTTCAACAATCGACTGTCAACTTCCCCTCCTACTTCATATTCTCCAACGCCCTCACAAACGCATCATTCCCCACATGCACCGTCCCCCGAAACGGCCGATTAATATCCGCAATCGCCAGCAACACCAGCGCAATCAACAGCGAAAAAAACACCACCTGCACCCCATGTAAAAACCGGTTCTGCGACCCAAACATGCAAGACGAAACAATCGTCAAAATTCCGCCCACGATCAACACGAACCACAGCACCGTCGGCAGCGACAACGCGTTCTCCAGCAGCCGCGTCCGCCGGCACGCCGTCATCGCGCTCAGCTCCGTCATCGCATGATCCTGAGACAAGCCCACCGACCTCGATCCCTCCGGCACAGAAATCAGCGCCCGCTCCATCTTCGAAGCCAACCCCACACTTTCGCGCGGCACTCCCCCTCGCTCCATCTCCGGCCAATCATCCGAGATAACCTTCACCGCGTACTCCCGCGCCAGCTTCTGCACTTCAGTCCGCGAAGCATCTGGCAACCCATCCGCGAGCCGGTACAAATTCGTCAAACTGTTCGCCTCCATCTCCACGTTCTGCGTAGCCGTATCGAAATCCGTCCACACCGCATACAACATAAATCCCAAAATCACCGCATACGTCGTCCCCAAAATCCCCAACTGCCACCCGGTCACATCATTGTGCTGATGCCTCTTATCCCAAGCCCAAACCCGATCCATCACCACAAACAACGCCACCGACAACCCCACCACCAGCACCACCACCCCCGCATTCTCCGCCAAACTCAGCATCCGCCCCACCCCTCCGCCTCACCGAATCGAAAATTAAACAAACAGCTACGATCGACCAAATTTCACCGACTAAAAGTTACTGTCATTCCGAGCGCAGCGAGCCGACGCCTTTTCCCCACGTTCGCTTCCTGCGAACGTGTCGGTTCGCGCAGAGAGGAATCTCTCTTCGATCATCACGACGTGCAACACGCTGTGATCCTCTCTCGATCACTGCGACGTGCAACAACTCCCCCACAATGTCTTACTAAGCGAAGCGAAAGATCCCAACCGCAAACCTCCCCTCGACCGCATCGATCAAGCCACGATTTTCCATTTTCCCTTTTCCAATTTCCATTGCCTTGCCTCACTTCACCGTCCAAATCCCCGCCTTCGCCGCCACAAACTCCACCTTCACCCCTGGCAAAAACCCCCGCATCCACTCCGCGCACCACTCCATCCCCGCCTGCTCCGACGGAATGTGCCCAATCACAATCAACGCCTTCTTCTTCCCTTCCGTCACCGCGTCCGCCACGTACTCCACCGTCTCCCACTCCCGCGACTCCCCCGCCAGCAAAACCTCCACATCATCCCGCTCCAGCGCCTTCGTCTCGCGCGTAAATCCCGTATACCCCGGATTCAACCCAATCTTCGTCACCTTCATCTTCGGATCGCCCACCACCCGCACCGCCGGCGCATCCAGCCTCTTCGCCACGTACGACGCCAACTCCGCCAGCGTCATCTCCGGAATCACCAACACTCCCTGATCCTCTGGCTTCCAATACTTCTCCCACCCCAGCTTCTTCACCGTCCCTTCCTGAATCCCGTCCGGCTTCCGCATATGCCAGTGATCGTGAAATTTCCAGATCACCAGATGATTCTTCTCAATAAATTCCCTCTTCGCCGTCCAAACCGCATCCGACGCGTCCATCCCCTCCGGCTGCTCCAACATATGATTGAAAAAAATCGGCTCGTGCGTGATCACCATGTTGTCCCCATTCGCCACCGCCCGCTGCAACACATCCATCGTCGCCATCATCGTCACCGCCACCCCCGTCACCACGGTGTTCGGGTCGCCAGTCTTAAACGTATCGACAGTCTTCTCCCTCCATTCCACCCCAACATGCGACTTGATCGCATCCACCACCTCCTGCGCCGTAACCTTCTTTTCCGCCTCCTGCGCCGACGCTCCGGCGCAAACGAACCCCAGCGCCACCATCACCACGCCAAATCGCCTCATCCCCACCCCAATCATTCCCGCGAACCATCGCCCCATCCCACCCTCCTCCAAACCACCTGTCGATCCGTTATCCAAGAACAAAATACCTGTCATTCCGAGCGTAGCGAGGTACTCTGCGCCATCGCGCTGCGCGATGAATCTGCTTTTAGCTGCCCAGCCCAAACCTTTACGACGATCAGCCTTTTGAATCGGCAACTTTGAGCGGGCGCCTCATACCGCCTTCGCTACCGCGACTGCGCGCGCAGTGGAGGCGCTCCACGCCATCGCGCGATTTTTCGCGCGATGAACACCTCTCAAATCCCCACAACGCGCAAACCAAAACCTCAAAGGCCACGTACTCTACCATCCCTGAACATCCGCCTCCGCGATTTCGAATGATCGAATCCCCAATTCGAATCTCTCGGCCGTCCAATCCGCCTCGCAAATCCCTATTGACAAACAGGTAACTGTATGATATGTTACTAAATGAAACCACTCCCCAATTCGAACAACTCCCGCCTCACGCCCTCCCGCATCTCCAACGTCCTCAACAACTTCCCCACTCTTCAAATCAGCCATTTCCACAAACTCAACATTCCACAGAGTTTATTCACTCTTCGCCAAAACATAGGGGGTATGCCACCAAAAAGCGAACTCCAGGCGAAACCCTCGCGCCATCCAGGGAAATTTCCCTCCCTCCGAACTCGTATTACCATCGAAGCCTGAGCCCAACCACACCCGTGACCACCACCATCGCTCCCCTCATCCAAGCTCAAAACGTCTCCCGTCACTACCAACTCGGCGACTCCACCATCCCCGCCGTCAACGACATCTCCCTCGAAATCCGCCCCGGCGAATTCGTCGCCCTCCTCGGCAGCTCCGGCTCCGGCAAGTCCACCTTTCTCAATCTCTTGGCCGGACTCGACCGCCCCACCTCTGGCGCCATCCACGTCCGCGGTCGCAACCTTGCCGCCATCGATCCGCTCGAACTCGCCCGCTATCGCCGCGACACCGTCGGCATGGTCTTCCAATCTTTCAATCTCCTCCCTCGCATGACACTCGCGGAAAACGTCGAGCTCCCCCTTGCGCCTCGCCGAAGTCGATCGCGCCGATCGCGCCGCCCGCGTCCAGTCCGCGCTCGAACACGTCCGCCTCGGCGCGCGCAGCCGCCATCGCCCCCCGGAACTCTCCGGCGGCGAACAGCAACGCGGCGCCATCGCCCGCGCCCTCGTCAATCGCCCCACCATCCTTTTCGCCGACGAGCCCACCGGCAATCTCGACAGCGTCAACGGCGAGCAAATCCTTCTGCTCCTCCGCGAAATTCAAACCAGTCTCGGCATGACCATCATCATGGTCACGCACGAGCGCCCGCTCGCCGAACAATTCGCATCGCGCATCGTCACACTCGGCGACGGCAAATTGAAATCCGACACGCCGAATGCAGCCGCAGTGCTGCAATCCGCCGCCCCGGCCGCAACCAACGAGGCGCGCCCATGAAAACCCGCGACCTCACCGAACTCGCCTTCCGCAACTTGCGCGAAGCCATCCTCCGCAATTCGCTCACGACTCTCGGCGTCGCCGTCGGTGTCGCCTCGCTCGTCGCCATGCTCTCCCTCGGCGTCGGCCTCCAAACTCTCGCCTCGCAAAAACTAAACAGCTCCGGCCTCTTCGACGCCGTTTACGTCACGTCAAAGCGTGGCATGCGTGGAATGGGCGGCGATCGCGAGCGCCCGCGCCCCGCCACTACGCAAAATTCCGGCAAGCCTGAAGAGGTAAAACCTCTCGACGAAACCGCGCGCTTGGAATTTGAGAAACTTCCTTACGTGACCGAAGCCTATCCGCAAGTTCGCTTCCTCACCGAAGTCCGCTACAACGGTGCCAGTTTTTCCACGAACGTACTCGGCATGCCAGACTCTTCGCGCAAAACCGGATCCTTCGACGCCATCACCGGAAAATTTTTCTCATCGCCCACCGCTGACGAAGCCATCCTTCAATCTGAATTCGCGAAAGAAATCAATCCGCAAACCGCCTCCCTCGTCGGCAAGGAAATCACTCTGCGCTATGCCCAACGCCAGGAAAGCCCAAAGCCCGACGCCAATAAACCAAAAGACATCGACGACGAACTCGACGACATGCTGGGAGGCGGCGGCATCTCCATCGTTTCTCACGATAAAAAACTCCGCATCGTCGGCATCATCGATACCGACCCGAGCGCCGGAGTCGGCGGCTTCGGCGGCGGCCGCGTCTTCATCCCGCTTCGCACCGCGCAAGACATGCGTCCAGCCCAGGGCGGCGACGTCGGCGAATTCGTCCGCGCCGGCGGCTCCGCCAAGCCCAGCTACATGGCGCTCACGGTCCGCGTCAAAAATCCCAAGAACGTCACAGAAGTCGAAGACGCCATCAAAAAGATGGGCTTCAACACGTTCTCGCTGCTCGACGCCACGCGCAGCCTGCGCCTCGTCTTCACGGTCTTCGATTTATTTCTGGGATTGTTCGGCAGCCTCGCGCTCACCGTCGCGTCGCTCGGTATCATCAACACGCTCGTAATGGCCATCCTCGAACGCCGCCGCGAAATCGGTGTTCTCAAAGCTCTTGGCGCATCCGATCGCGATGTTCGCAGCCTGTTTTTCGCGGAAGCCGGCGCGATGGGTCTTGTCGGAGGAATCTGCGGAGTCGCGATCGGCTGGCTGATCGGCGAAGCGCTGACGTGGGGAACAACGTTTTATCTGAAGCGCCAGGATCTCCCCGGCGTGAAAATTGCCTACGTCCCGTGGTGGCTCGCCGCCGGCGCTATCGCCTTCGCCGTCATCGTCAGCCTGGTCGCAGGCCTCTACCCCGCCGCCCGCGCCGCAAAACTAAACCCCGTCGAGGCCCTCCGCTATGAATAATCGCGCTGCAAGCAATCTCATGTACGGGCGCAGCACTGCTGCGCCCCAAGCCCGCACCCAACAAAAATACTTGTCCTCAATCCGCTTCTTCTTTCTTCATTCACCGTCAAACGGCAACCCAACATAATTTTCTGCCAACGACGTGCTCGCCGCGCGAGACCCCGTCACATAATCCAGATCCGCCAAATGCAATTGATGCGCGAACGCATCTTCATCCGGAAATCGGTGCAGCATCGACGTCATCCACCACGAAAATCTCTGCACCTTCCAAACGCGCCGCAAGCAAACATCCGAATATCGATCCAATCCTTCGTTCGATCCGCGCTTATAAAAATCAACCAGCGCCCGCGTCAAAACGCGAACGTCGGCGACTGCAAGATTCAGCCCTTTCGCTCCCGTTGGCGGAACGATGTGCGCAGCATCGCCCAGCAAAAATAATTTCCCATGACGCATCGGCTCCGCCACAAAACTCCGCATCGGCGTCACGCCGCGTTGCAGAATCGCTCCGTCGCGCAACTCAAATCCATCGCGCGTCGCAAATCGCGTACGCAACTCCGTCCAGATGCGATCGTCGGACCAATCGTCGATATTTTCATCGTGCGCGCACTGCAAATACAGCCGCGAAATTTCCGGCGACCGCATGCTGAGCAGCGCGAACCCGCGCTCGTGGTAGCAATAAATCAACTCATCGGAAGCAGGAGGAACCTTCGCCAGAATTCCGAGCCATCCAAACGGATATTCGCGCTCGTAGATTTTCAGCGCCGACAGCCGGCAACGCCGGCCGGCAAATGCCGTGAAAGCCGTCGCACCCCGCGATGAAATCGCACTCCAGCGTTTCCGTCGCGCCGCCGCGCTGAAATTGAATCTTCGGCTTCGAGCCTGTTTCGCCCGCATCGAAATCGCGGACGCTCATCGCTTCCGCATCGAAAATAATCTGCCCGCCGGCCGCGACACGCGCCGCGACAAGATCCTTGATCACCTCGTGCTGCGCATAAATCGTGATCGATTTTCCCGTGAGTTCCGCGAAGTCGATGCGATGCCCCGCCCCGGCAAAGCGAAGCTCGACGCCGGTGTGAACAAGCCCTTCGCGCTGTAACCGCGCGCCGACACCCGATTGCACCATCAGCTCCACGGTGCCGTGCTCCAACACTCCGGCGCGGATACGGCTTTCGCAATACTCGCGCGACTTGCTCTCGAGCACGACCGACTCGATGCCCTGCAAATGCAGCAGGTGCGACAGCATCAAGCCTGCCGGTCCGGCGCCGATGATTCCAATTTGCGTGCGCATTCGCGAAATCCTGCTCGATGTTACTATAGCCGTTCGCTGGAAAACGTAGCCTCAAACTGAACATGGAAAATGCCTACATCTGTGACGCAATCCGCACGCCGATCGGCCGCTACGGCGGCGTGCTTTCGGCCGTGCGCGCCGACGATCTCGCCGCGATTCCGATCGCCGCGCTCGTCGCACGCAATCGCGGCGTCGACTGGAACGCGCTCGACGATGTGATCTACGGCTGCGCGAATCAATCCGGCGAAGACAATCGCAACGTTGCCCGCATGGCGCTGCTACTCGCTGGACTTCCCGTCGAAGTTCCCGGCTCAACCGTGAATCGTCTTTGCGGCTCGTCCATGGACGCCGTCGCAACCGCCGCGCGAGCGATCAAAAGCGGCGAAATGGATCTCATCATTGCAGGTGGCGTAGAAAGCATGTCGCGTGCGCCGTTTGTTGTCGGCAAGTCTGACTCCGCTTTTTCGCGTTCGCTGAAACTCGAAGACACCACGATGGGATGGCGTTTCATCAACCCGGCGTTCAAAGCGAAGTACGGAACCGAGTCGATGCCCGAAACCGGCGAGAACGTCGCCGAGGAATACACAATCTCGCGCGAAGATCAGGACGCCTTCGCGCTGCGCAGCCACCAGCGCGCGAGCGCCGCAATCAAAGACGGCCGCATGGCGGAAGAAATTGTCGGCGTGCCCGTGCCGCAAAAAAAAGGCGACCCCATCTGCGTTGAGAAAGACGAGCATCCGCGCCCAGACACGACGCTCGAAGCGCTCGCGAAATTGAAGCCGGTCGTGAAGCCGACAGGCACGATCACCGCAGGAAACGCTTCCGGCATCAATGACGGCGCGTGCGCCTTGCTGATCGCTTCGGAAGCCGCCGTTAAGAAGCACGGACTGAAGCCGCGCGCCCGCATCATTACCAGCGCAGTTGCCGGCGTTGCTCCTCGCGTCATGGGCATTGGTCCAGTTCCCGCTTCAAAGAAAGTCTTGGCGAAAGCGGGGCTCAAGCTTGAGCAGATGGACGTTGTCGAGCTCAACGAAGCATTCGCGTCGCAAGCACTGGCGGTGACGCGACAACTCGGATTGAAAGATGACGCCGCGAACGTGAACCCGAACGGCGGCGCAATCGCAATCGGTCACCCGCTCGGTGCCAGTGGCGCGCGCCTTGTCACAACCGCGACATATCAACTGGCGCGAACGGACGGCAAATACGCGCTCTGCACCATGTGCATCGGCGTCGGCCAAGGAATTGCGCTCATTATCGAGCGCGTTTAACTGAGAGAGCCTGAGTGAAACTTCTGGACGGATTGTTTCGAAGCGACGAAGTGGAGCGATGGCTTTCGGAGCGGACCTGCCTCCAGGGCATGCTCAGCTTCGAGTCGGCTCTGGCAACAGCGGAGTCGCACGCGGGAGTTATTCCCTCCTCCGCGGTGCAAGCGATTTCACAACAATGCAAAGCGCCCCTATTCGATCTCGACGCGCTGGCGCGTGCTGCGAAGTCTTCGGGCAACGTTGCGATCCCTCTCGTCAAAGCTTTGACCGCGCAAGTGGCGAAGTACGACGCCGAAGCAGCCCGCTATGTGCATTGGGGCGCGACGAGCCAGGACGTCATCGACACCGGCATCATTCTGCAGCTGCGCGGGGCTCTGGCTTGTGTTGCAACTAAGCTCGATCAACTTGCGAAAGGACTCGCCGAACTTGCGACCACACATCGCTCGACGGTGATGGTTGGCCGGACGTGGATGCAGCAGGCATTGCCGACCACGTTCGGTGCGAAGGTCGCCGGATGGCTCGACGCAGTCGATCGTCATCGCGAACGGCTGCATGAGACGCAACATCGATGCCTGGTGCTGCAATTTGGCGGCGCGGTAGGTACGCTCGCCGCGCTGAACGAAAAAAGCAGCGACGTTGCAAAACATCTCTCCGAGGAACTCAAGCTGCCGCTCGCTGAGATTCCGTGGCACTCGCATCGGGATCGCGTCGCGGAGATCGCGACGACTCTCGGGCTGCTCACCGGCACACTGGGCAAAATCGCGAAGGATATTTCGCTGCTGTCACAGACCGAAGTTGCGGAAGTATTCGAGCCGAGCGAGGCTGGCCGTGGCGGATCCTCGACGATGCCGCACAAGCGCAATCCGGTTGCGTGCGCTGCTGTTTTATCGGCGGCGATTCGCGTGCCGGGACTTGTCAGCACGATGCTCGCGGCGATGCCGCAGGAGCATGAACGTGGGCTCGGAGGTTGGCACGCCGAGTGGGAGACTCTGCCGGACATCGTTTCGCTGGCGGGTGGCGCGGTGCACACGATGGCGGACATCGCTCCGCGATTGGAAATCGATGCGGAACGCATGCGGCACAATCTGGAATCGACGCGCGGTTTGATTTTCGCCGAGGCAGCAACGATGGCGTTGGCGCAGGGCATGGGGAAGCACGGTGCACATGAATTGGTGGAAGGCCGCTTGCCATCGCGCTCGTCAGGACAATCGACATCTGCGCGATGTTTTGCGCGAGAACGCAGACGTGCAGAAACATTTGCCGGACGAAGCGATCGACGATTTGTTTGACGCGAAGAAATATTTGGGAAGAGCGGAGCAGTTTGTCGATCGCGTTGTGGCAGCGAGCCAGAAGAGCGACGCTGGCGGCGACGACTGAGATCTTGCGGACTCGGGGCGCAGCGGTGCTTCGCCCGTACAGGTCCTTGCAGAATGTTGGCTTTTGTTTGAAGGAGAAACATGGCGTTTGCTGAGTTGAATGGGTTGCGGATGCGGTACGAGTTTTCGGGACTCGAGAGTGGACCGGTGCTGGTGTTTTCGCATCCGTTAGGGACGGATCTCACGATGTGGGATGGGCAGGCGGCGGATTTCGGCAAGAAGTTTCGTGTGCTGCGCTATGACAAGCGAGGGCATGGTGGTTCGTCTTCTCCAAATGGACCCTATACGATTGAGCAGATGGGGCGTGACGCGGTTGCGCTGCTCGATTTTTTAAAACTCGACAAGGTGAATTACTGCGGGCTTTCGATTGGCGGGCAAACAGGGATGTGGCTGGGAGTGAATGCGCCGGAACGCCTGAACAAGCTGATTCTGAGCAATACTGCGGCGAAGATCGGGAATGATGACGGATGGAACACGCGCATCGATGCGGTGACCAAGGGTGGCGTGAAGTCGGTGTCGAAAGTTGTGATCGATCGGTGGTTTACGCCGGAGTTTCAAGCGAAAGCACCTGCGGAGATTGAAAAGATACGCGAGGTTTTTGAGCGCAGCGATGCGGCGGGGTATATCGCGAGCTGCCAAGCGGTGAAGACATTCGATTTCCGCGAGAAAGTTGGCGGCGTTCGGGTACCGACGCTGGTGATTGCGGGGACGCATGATCCGGCGACCACGCCGGTGGATACGAAGTTTGTGGCGGACCGAATTGCGGGATCGAAGTTTGTGGAATTGAACGCATCGCATCTGTCGAACGTTGAGCAGCGGGAGAAGTATTCGGCGGCGGTGGCGGAGTTTTTAGCAGCGTAGACGGAAAAGACGAACCGAGTTGTGCTCGGAGCTTTCGGCTGGGCAAGCTGGGGCGCAGCAGTGCTGCGCCCCTACATGAAACATGACCTTGCTTGAGATGGAGGGCGCGATGGATGAGAAGAAGAGATACGAGCAAGGGTTGAAGATTCGGCGCGAAGTGCTGGGCGACGCGCATGTGGATCGGTCGCTGGCGAATCGCGATTCGTTCAACGAGGAGTTTCAGGATCTCATTACGCGCTATGCGTGGGGAGAGATCTGGTCGCGGCCGGGATTGGATCGGCCGACGCGCAGCATGATTACGCTCGCACTGATGGTGGCGTTGAATCGCGGCGAGGAATTTCGGATGCACGTGCGCGCGGCTTTGAACAACGGAGTGACCCGCGAGGAGATTAAAGAAGTGCTGCTCCAGTGCGCGATTTATTGCGGCGTGCCTGCGGCGAACTCGGCGTTTCACGCGGCAAAGGAAGTTTTGGGCGGGTAGCAGGCGCGACCGAAAAAACGCCGGTAAGGGTGCCTGCGTTTACGAAGAGCCGTGCTCAGTGGCCCGAAGGGGCTGACGTTGAGGGCGCAGGCTGGGTCGATGGCGACGTCGGCGGAGTTGCTGGCTGCGCTTCTTTCACCAGGATGGGCCAGCGGGGAAATGCAAAATTGCCGGCGTTGTCGTCCACGATGTTGACCTGGCAGGTGTAGAAGCCGGGCTTCAGGGATTGCAGCGGCAGATCGATCTGGAAGATGACCGCTTTGCGGTCGGGCGCAGTGACTTCGTTCGCGACGATTTGCTTCGATTCGTAGACCTTCGCGTTGCCTTGCAAAAATTCGATGTTGGTTAAAACGTGGACGGCGTCTTTTGCCGGTTTTGGTGGCGGCGTTGCGGATGCTCCGCCGTTTGCACCGGCCGCGGCTCCAGTGCCGAGCAACGCATCGAGCGCGCCGTTGTTCGCGGCGGGCACGGGCCCGCCTTTGCGCTGATGCGCCGCGTCGTAGACTTCGTATTGCAAATACAAATGCTGGTCTTGCGTGAAAACGTGCGTGATGTTCGGCACAAGCTCCTGCTGATTTTGCACGAGCGGATGCAAACCTTTTTTCGTTGAGGCGCCACTCGCGGGGACGCGCTGGTTCGCCAGCACGACCGAACTCATGCGCAACGGGGCTTTGCGCAAATCGGGAATCGTGACGTCGGTCTCGAACGTGCCCATGCGGCCCGACTGATTTTCGCGCACTACAAATTTCAGGTGGTATTCGCCGGGCGCCAGAACAAAACCTGTGTTGTACTGCACATTTTTGCGACGGACTTGCTGCGCGCTATCGAGGGCGAGCTTCACTGTGTCGCGCTGATGCCCGACGGGAAGTTTTCCGTTCGCCAGGACCTCGCCGATAATGTCGATCGTCGCGTTGTCTTTGTCTTTCGCCTGCGTGAACGGAATCTGCGATCCGGGAATCACGAGTGAGACGCCGAGATAGTAGTGCGTGTCGTCCTGACGGAAATAGTGCGCGCCGGCGTAGACGGCGACGTCGGTCTGCGGCAATTGCGCATCGAGTTCGTCGTCCAGTTGCTGCTCGCGATCCGTGCGATTGAGATGCTGGAAGTCGCGACCGGCGTAGTAGCCCGAGCGATATTCGAGTTTTATGTCTTTCACGTCGGAGCGATTGAGAGCGACTTTCAGGTGGCGGAAGCGTCCGTCTTTCGCGGGATTTGTAGCTGGTGAAACCGAGGACGTAATAGGCGGACGTGTCTTTCTGCACCTGCGCGAAGACGCCGCTGAAGTCATTGGAGTCGAAGAAGGCTTTGCCGCCGGTATCGTCGGCGAGCGTCGAAAGCGTTTCCTGCGAATTCGCGTTGCCGTTGAGATCGTTGAAGATCGCGTTGCCGTTATACGCGGACTGGCCGTGCAAGCTGGCGTTCTGCGCTTCCCCGCCCGGAGGAAACGCCTGCAAGCCGCGAACGTCGAGTGGATAAATCGAGACGTTTGCTTTCACCGCGGCCGCCGTTGCGGCGCGCAACGCGGACTGATTGTCGACACCGGACTGCGTGATCCCGTTGCTGAAATAGATGATCGATTTTTTCTGCGAGATTTTCCCGAGCGACTGCATGATCGATTGCAACGCGAGCAACTTTCGATCGGCGGTGAAGGTGTTGTAGTCCGTATCGTCTGGCGTGAACGAGCCGCCGGTTTCAGCCGCACCTTCGGACGAGCCTTCGGCGCCAGCATCGTATCCCTGGCCCTGGCTGGAGCTGTACGCGCTCAGCGACGACAAAACTTTTTTCTTATCGTCGGTGAAATCGAGATCGACGTGCATGTTCGTCGAAAGCGAGACGAGCGCGATCATGTCGGCCGGAAGCATTTTTTCTTTGATGAACTTCGTTGCCGAATCCACGCCGCGATCGATCTGCTCCGGATCCATGCCGGAAAAATCGAAGAACAAAAGGATGAGCCGGCGGTCGCGCGCATCGATTTGAACCGGATTCGAGGAGTGCAGCAGACCGGGATTCGCCGCGTTGCCCGCAACGCCATTCACGGTGGCTTCGGCAGCACCCGCCGTGGCGAGCGCGTCCACGTTTTCGAAATCAAAAGTCGAGATGTCCTGCTTCTTGCCGTCTTCGGAGAGCGTGAAGTCTTCGCGTTTCAGATTGCGGATCAAGTTGCCGTGTTTGTCGCGCGCGACGACGTTGACCAGCACGAGTTCCGACGTGACGCGCATGCGATATTGCGATTGCTGCGGCGGTTGCGGCGCGTCTTGCGCGAGCGCTACGCCCATCGCGTTGAACTGCATCAGTACGACGGCAGACCGCGGCGAGCAATCTTTTAGACATGTGCGTGCTCATATTCATGCCGACCTAAAACCGAAATCTCGCGACGAGCGTTACGCGGCGCGTCGCTCCCGCAGAGGTGACCTGGCCGAATTGGGCCGAGTTCACCGTCGTGTTAATCGCGGAGTAGTTGATGAAGTTAAAGATGTTCGCGCCCTGGATGCGCAGCTCGAGCGCGCGGGACTCTTTCACCGTGATGGTTTTGCTGAGCGACATGTCGACGACGACTTCGCCGGGCCCTTGAATAATGTTGCGGCCGGCGTCACCGAAAGCGGTGCCATTGGGATTGACGCAAGTGTTCGTCGTTCCCGCGGAAGTCGATGGCGAGCAGAACGCCGCGGTGTTGAACCACTCCAACGCGCTCGGATTGCTGACCGTGATCGGCTCGCCGGTGACATCGGCGCGCAGCGAACCGCTGACTCCGCGATCGATGTCGAGGCTATTGCCCAAAACGCGCGGCGTGTACCAGAGTCCGCTGGCGATGGTGAAATCTCCGCTGAGCGACCACGCATTCAAAATGTGAGACAACGCGCCGCGCTGCAAGTAGCGATGATTTTCGCCGAAGGGCAGTTCGGCGATCCAGTTCCCCGTGAATTTGTGCGTCTGATTGAAACTCGAAAGTCCGCGATCGGCCGCGATGTCGAACGGATCCTGTGAAACAACCACGCCACCGCCGCCGATGGACGATGCGTCGTCGATCGATTTCGAGAACGTGTACACCGCGCCGTAACTGATGCCATGCGACTGGCGCTTGCGGAAGCGAACCGAGCCCGCATGAAAAACGGAATTACCGGCCGACGATTCGTAGATGAACGGCTGTAATCCAGCAATGTTGATGGCACGGTCGACGTCGAGGTCCGTACCCTTCGAACCGTTATAGTCGACGTTGAGCAAGAACCCGTGCGGCAGCGTGCGCTGAATATCGAGATTCCAAATCTGCACGTAGCCGAGTTTGTAGTTCGGATCGACGGCGAAGTTATTGGTGATGAGTCCGGGCGGAGCAGCCGGAAAACCGTTGGCGAGCGTGAGGGGGACGGCCGCGCTCGTGATGTTGGTTGCAGTCGTAGCGAACGGTGGCTGAAACGCGAAGTTCTGAATGATGTTCGCGTACTGCGCGAGGTTGTAATTGATGCCGTAGCCGGTGCGCACGACGGTGTTCTTCAGCGGGCGCCACGCGATGCCGATGCGCGGCGCGAAGTCGTTGCGATCGGGATGAATCAGCGACGGCGGAAATCCCGACTGCCCGGGAAGCACGACGGAAGCGCCGGTGAAACCGTTCGCCACATCCAGGTTCGCGATGCGATCGTGTCCTTCGGTGAAGGGACCGTTGTATTCGTAGCGGAAGCCGAGATTCAACGACAGCTTGGGAAGAATGCGCCAGTCGTCCTGCGCAAAAAGATCGAACGAGTTGGAGGCGAAGTCGTAGGAGTTGGTGCCGGATTGCAGCGTCGTCTGTTGCGGCAAGCCGAGCAGAAAATCGGCGAAGTCGAAGCCGGTATCGCTGACGGGCTTCGTGGTTCCGGGCGCGAATGCAGAAGTTTCGAGTCCGGTGAAGACGAACGAGCCTTCGGCGTTTTTCGCCGAGCGAAAACTTTGCAGAATGCGGCGATAGTCGCCGCCGAAGCGCCAGTTGTGCTTGCCGCGATACCACGAAAGCGTGTCGGAAATTGTGTACGTCTGATCGAGTTCGCGGCGCGTCGTCGGGTCCGTAAGGCCGCCGAACGTCGTAAAGCTGATTCCCGGGAGGCCGAAGTCGAACGGATCGGTGGAGACGCCACCGATTCCGGCGAGACCGGCGACGTCGATATTGTTGGAGTAGAGGTTCGACGTCGAAACGTGATTGTGATTGTAGGTGAAGCGAAGAATGTTGGTGCGGCGCCCGTTGCCGTAAGTCCAGCCGCCGGTGGCCTGGACGCCTTGCGTGTTGGTGTTGCCTGCGAGCGACGGGAACGGATTCACGGTCGCCGAATCATTGCGCGAATAGTTGAGGCCGAAGTTGATGTTGTTCTGCGCGCGGCGCCCGCCTCGCCCGCCGCCACCTCCTCCACCGCCGGCGCGGCCGCCTCCGCCGAATGGGCCATTGGTGGAGTCACCAAAATTATGGATCAGACGAAGGCTGATAGCGTCGGCGTTGCTGTCCTGATTGGTGACGTAGTGAAAGTTTTGGACCGTGGTACCGAGATTGGGTAGCGGAATGTAGGCAAGCAAAGCTTGCGCCTGAGGGCTGATCAGAGCGGGATTGATGACGTTGGGCTGGCCGTTGAAGCTGAATTGCTGGCCGGTGGCGGGATTAAAGATTTGAACCGGGGTGCCATCATTATATCGTAGCGCCAGAGAAATTGCCGACGCGCTCGGCCGCGGTAGGCACGGTGGAGTACGCGTCGTAAGGCTGGCTGCCGCGCGAGCCGTTCCATCCCGCGAAGAAAAACCACTTACCGCCGCCGTTGAAAATGTGCGGAATGTTGAGCGGGCCGCCGGCGTTGGCGCCGAAGCGCGCGAAGTTGTAGCTGGCTTTGGGAGTTTCGATGCCGGTGAGCGAGTAAGGCTTCGCGTCGAACGAAGCGTCGTCGTCGGAGAAATAAAGGAAACCGTGCGGCTGGTTGACGTTGAAGCCGCGACCAAGTCGGCCGATGGCAATCGGACCGCCGCCGCCAAATCCGCCGGGGCCGCCGAAGCCGCCACCACCACCGCCGGGGCCACCTTGCGATGGGGTTCCGGGGATGAGTCCGGCCGCTTGCGCGCGTTGGCGAAATTCTTCGATGCGCGATTGGAGTTCGTCTTCGCTGCCCGCGCCGAAGTCCTGGCTGCGGCCTTGCGCGCCGCTGATGCTGACGGATTCGTTGGAAACGTCGGCTCCGGCGCCGCCCATCGGCAATGACGCGATGTCACCTGCGCTGGCGCCGCCTGCGCCTCCTCCGCCGCCATGGCTCCGCCGGAGGCGCCGCCTTCCAGTGCGGAGAGAGAATTTTCGAGGGATAGGCTCTGGAATCCGCGGCCCGCCTGTGATTGCCGCGATTGCTGAGGATGTGGGCGACTGCTCAGCCTGACGCGACGCGAGGATCATCTCGGCGTCGAATTTTCCGGTGGGCGTATCGGGCTTGAGGACAATTTCCTGAGTCTGCGGCGCGAAGGCCATGAATTCGACGCGCACGACGTAGCGGCCGCGCGGGAGACCGGTGAATTTGTAGCTGCCGTCGAGAGCGGTAGCGATCGAATATTTTTTGCCGGTGAGGGTGTTTGCGGCGGTGACGGTGACGCCGGGCAGCGGCGTTTTTCCGGATTTGACGGAGCCGCTGATTTCAAACGAGGTGGGCTGCGGAGCCGATGGAGCGGGAGGCGTGGCGCTCGGTGCTTGCGCGGGAACGTTCGCATCGGGCGTTGTGGGAGCGGGAGATGTGCGGCGTGGGAGACTGCGTGGCCGGAGCGGGAGCGGGCGTCGGCTGCGGCGGAGGCTGCTGATCTTGCGCACGCGCCGGCGGCCGAGCAAAGCAACATTGTGCCAAGCGAAAGAGCGAGCAACAGGGACCGGGTCGATCTCGAAAATTTCAACGAGGGAGCTCCATTTGTTGCCCGAATTGAGGCGTAGGAGCCGGTGCAGGAGCCGGCGCAGGCGATGCTGGATTCGGAGACGGTGGCGCGGGAGGCGCGGCGTTCGGCGCAGGAGTATCGGCAGCGCCGGAACTTCCCTCTTGCGATTGGCCGCCTTGCTGGCGACGCCGACCACCGCCCGCGCCCGCTTGCTGACCGAATTCCTGCATGCGCTTCCACTGGTCTGGCCCGATCACCACGAGATTCTTCGGCACGAAGACATTGTTCTCGACAGCGCCGCGAGCGAAAACGTGGTCGCCCGGCTGAATGTCAGCCATCGTGATGGAGTCGCGTCCCTTGCGCATCGAGGTATCTTCGTTCAGCTCCAAAGTTTGTGTCACGTTGTCGGAGCGCAGCACGGTCAGCTTCGGCGCATCAACCGTTTTGATTTCGCCCGCGACATAGTCTTTCCCTAGCGTTCCGGCTTGCTGCCCCGCTCCGCCGCGTCCGCCGCCAAAGCCTCCGCGTCCACCCGGCCCGCCCTGCCCGTTCATCGAACGCGCGGCGACAACTTCCGCGGTCCAGCTGTGATCCGCCGCTTCCTGGCCGCGCACGAGAATCACATCGCCCACCTTGAAGTCAGTACGCTTCGCGGGCTGCCGATCTTTCCGAAATTGTGTCTGCCCATTGAATTTCACGCTGATGGTGTCGCCGTTGGTGTCGAGCACGTCCATCGAGCTGTCGTGGATCGCGGTGATTTTGCCAAAGAGAGGCAGCCGCCGGTCATCGGGTCCACCCTGCGGTGGCGCCTGATCCCGCGCGGCCTTTGCGGAAAATGCGGATGCGGGATGAGCGGGCGAGCGAACACCAGCCGAGACCGCCGAAGCGCAAGCGCCCGAAAACGCCGTGAAGAGTGCGGCGACAGACAAGACCATCGCCCAGCGTTTAACGTCTATTGTCATTGCGATCTCCGTTTCCATGTGCGTGGATGGAACCTGTAACTAACTGTAAGTATGGACGCTGTTTTCAGCGGGCGGGTTTCTTGGACGATGTTTACAAGTTCGCGCCGTGGCGCTCGGACGCAATGCTCCCGATTGTTCACGCTTGGATTTCCCCGGAACGCGCGCCAAAGTTCCGGTCACACAGGAAGGATGGAACAATCACGCGAATTTTGACGTTTATAGTTTCAGAGAGCCGATTGATCCGATTTGGTCTGTGGCGCCCGCGCGAGACTGCGCCACCCGAGGCGAGCGAGTGAGCCGAAATCCAGCAAGCAAGAATAGGGCCGGAGCGCCTGAAATCCTGTTCGCTCGTGGGACAATTATTCCCATTTTCGGTCATTGGTGCTATTTTCAACCAGGGTCATTCCGCCATAACCAATTGAAGGCAGGCGATTTAGACCGAACCCAAGCGGGGCAGCCTGCGTGCGATTTCAGTAGTACGCGATAACCTTATGGACATACAACGACCATCCAACGCTAAAGCAAAAAAAATCAAGCGAGCCATCTACGTCACCGTCGCCGTCGTGGTGATTGCCGGCGTGACGCTCGGACTGTCGCGGCTCAAGCCCGCAGCACCGTCGGTCGATCGCGGCACCGTTTGGACCGACACGGTGAAGCGCGGCCCGATGCTGCGCGAAGTACGCGGCCTCGGCACGCTCGTGCCTCTCGACATTCACTGGATTGCGGCGCTGACCACCGCGCGCGTGGACAAAATCGTGATTCGCCCGGGCCATCTGGTCGAGCCGAACACCGTCATTCTCGAAATGTCGGACCCTGCCGTCGCGCAATCACTGATCGACGCGCAATTTCAATTCAAAGGCGCCGAAGCCGACCTCGCCAACCTAAGAGTTCAGGTTAACAGCGAGTTGATGAATCAAAAAGCGATCGAAGCGGGCGTGCGCAGCGATTACGAACAGGCCAAACTGCAACACGAAGTGGACGTAAAGCTCTTTAACGAAGGCATCGATGCCGACGTGACCCAGAAATTGTCGAAGGTCCGCGAAGATCAGCTGAAGATTCGCCTTGATCTCGAAGAAGAGCGCACCCGTGTATCAGCCGATTCCGCGCAAGCTCGCCTTCAGGCCCAGCAGTCGCACGTCGAACAGGCGCGCGCCATGTACGATTTGCGCAAAAGCCAGGCCGAGGCGCTGCATGTTCGCGCGGGTATCACGGGCGTCTTGCAATTGCTCCCGGTGGACGTCGGACAAAGCGTGGCCGTGGGCACAAACATCGCACGTGTGGCCGATCCGAAGAAACTGAAAGCCGAAATCAAGATCGCGGAAACGCAGGCGAAAGACATCGTGATTGGCCAGAACGCCACAGTCGATACGCGCAACGGCATCGTGAAGGGTCACGTGATTCGTATCGATCCCTCGGTCGTCAACGGCACCGTCACGGTGGACGTCGGAATCGACGATCCTCTCCCGCTTGGTGCGCGCGCTGACCTTAGCGTCGATGGCACGATCGAACTCGAAAATCTGAAAGACGTTTTGTATGTCGGCCGCCCGGTTCACGGTCAGACCGACGCGACGATCAGCCTCTTCAAAGTCTTGCCGGATGACAGCGACGCCGAGCGCGTCAACGTGAAGCTGGGCCGCAGTTCGGTCAACACCGTCGAAATCTTGAGCGGTCTTCAGGTCGGCGACAAAGTCATCCTGTCCGATATGTCGCAGTGGGACAACGTCGATCGCATTCGGCTGAAGTAAGTCGACTTGCTGCTGTCGTCGCGTGTGGCAGGCTGCGTTTCGCAAACGCGGCGAGCCAACGAACAAGAGCCGGCGAAAATTTCCAATGAACCAATCGCAGCTTCTCTCTGTGGTGGAGCGATAGCCAGATGAACAGCCTATGGCAGGACATTCGCTACGCGCTTCGTGTGCTCGCGAAGCAACCCGGCTTCACCGCGGTCGTCGTCTTAACGCTCGCGCTCGGCATCGGCGCTAACACTGCGATTTTCAGCGTCGTCAACGCCGTCATCCTCGAACCGCTTCCCTTTCCCGATAGCCAGCGCCTCGTGAGGCTGGAGGGCACCGACGTTCACCTCAACGATTTGCACCGCGCGCTCAGCTATCCCGACTTCACCGATTACCGCGCGCAAAACCGTACGCTCGAATCCGTCGCCGCCTATGACACAAACACGTCGACACTCACCGGCTCGGGTGAACCTCTTCACGTTGATACCAGCACGGTTAGCGCGAACCTCTTCGATGTCTTGCATGCCAAGCCGCTGGTCGGGCGCACCTTCATCGCGTCCGAAGACCAACCCGGGACTCGCGTCGCCATCCTGAGCCACCATATGTGGACTTCGCACTTCGGCGCCAACCCTGAGATCGTCGGCCGCACGATCGTGCTCGACTCGAAGCCTTTCGTCATCGTCGGCGTGATGCCCGCCAGCTTCCAGTTCCCGCTGAGCTCGCAGCCGCCCGAACTGTGGACCACGTTCGGCGATCGCATGGTCAGCAACTTCACGGAAGAGCCGATTACGTCTGAGCGCGCTGCGCATTTTCTCGCCGCGATCGGCCGCCTCAAAACTGGCGTTTCGTTGCAAGAGGCCAACGCCGATGCAAACGCCATCGGCGCAGCCCTCGAAAAGCAATACCCGGACTCGAACGGCCACCTGAGTCTCGTACTTCAGCCTGAAATCGAAGCGATGGTCGGCGACATTCGCCCCGTATTAATGATGGTGCTCGGCGCCGTCGGCTTCCTTCTATTGATCGCTTGCTCCAACGCCGCAAACCTGCTCCTGGCGCGCGCCGCCGGTCGGCGGCGCGAAATGGCAATCCGCGCGTCGATGGGAGCAGGCCGCGCCCGGGTGTTGCGCCAGCTCCTGACCGAAAGTGTCCTGCTCGCTCTTGCCGGCGGCCTGCTCGGACTCTTCCTCGCCGTCTGGGGTACGACGTTGCTCGCGAGTCTTCCTTCGCTCCATATCCCGCGCCTCGCGCAAGCGGGAATCGATCTCCGCGTGCTCGCCTTCACGCTGGGCGTCTCCATTTTCACCGGCGTTCTGTTTGGCATGGCGCCGGCGTGGCACGCTTCGCGCTTCAATCTTTTCCTTTCGTTGAAAGAGGGCGGCCGTGCCAGCTCCGAAAGCAAGAACGCTTCACGCGCCCGCAATCTGCTCGTCGTCGCTCAAGTTTCCCTCGCCGTGATCCTTCTCGTCGGCGCCAGCCTTCTCATCGAGAGCATGGTTCACCTCACACGCCAATCTCCGGGCTTCGATCCCAACAACGTCCTCACGTTCAACCTCGACCTTCCCGACGCGCGCTACGGCAAACCCGAACAATCCATCGCGTTTTTCCGCGATCTGCTCACGCGCCTCCGTGCCTTGCCCGGAGTCCAGACTGCCAGCGCTGTCCTTCCTCTGCCCTTGAGTGACGACATCATTCGAACCTCGTTTGAGATCGAAGGCCGCCCGATGGCCAAGAGTGAATTGCCCCGCGTGCATTTCCGCATCGTCGCGCAGGATTACATCAAGACGATGCGCATCCCGCTCATCGCCGGCCGCGACTTCACGTCGCGCGACGAACGAAAATCCTCGCAGGTCGTTCTCATCAACGAAGCGCTGGCGCGCCGCTACTTCCCCAACGAGAATCCCGTCGGCAAACACATCAAACCCACCGTTTCGGACTCCGGCGGAGAACAGATGCGAGAAATCGTCGGTGTCGTCGGCGACGTGCACCACCGCAACTTGTGGCAGGCGACCGACCCTGAGTGCTACGTCCCCTATGACCAGGTCGCCCTCGGCGCCATGTACTTCGTCATCCGCGCGCAAGGCGAACCGATGAGTTTGCTCCCCTCCATCCGCGAGCAAGTTCGCGCAATCGACACCGAGCTTCCTGTCTACAAAGCGCGCGACATGCGCGACTACCTTGCGGCCTCCGTCGCCCAGCGAAAATTCACCAGCACGCTCGTCTCGGTCTTTGCCGCCGCCGGCCTCCTGCTCGCCACCGTGGGCCTGTTCGCCCTCATCTCTTACAGCGTGGAGCAGCGACGCATCGAGATCGGTATTCGCGTCGCCGTCGGCGCCGAACGCACAGACATCATCGGCATGGTGTTGCGCAACGGCGTGGCGCTCGCGTTTGCGGGAATCGTCATCGGACTCGCAGGCACGCTCGCACTTTCAAGCGTGCTGAAGAGCCAGCTCTTCGGCGTCACCGCGACCGACCCGCTCACATTTATCGGCGTTGCACTCGGACTCGTCGCCGTCGCGACCGCGGCTTGCTACATTCCCGCGTGGCGCGCAGCGAACGCAGATCCGCTCGTCGCGCTCAGAAACGAGTAGGCTCAAACGATGTATACCTTCTGGCAAGACATCCGCTTCGGCGTGCGCGTGCTGCGCAAGAATCTCGGCTTCACGATCATCGCGGTGACCACGCTGGCGCTCGGCATCGGCGCAAACACCGCGATCTTCAGCCTGATGAACCAGATCTTGCTGAAGCGCCTTCCCGTCAAGAATCCCAGCGAGCTCGTCATTCTCCGCGCCCCCGGCCCCAAGATGGGTCGCATCAACAGCGACGGCGACGACTCCGAATCGATCTCCTATCCCATGTATAAAGGCTTGCGAGACGGAGCCGCCAACGTCATCGGCCTCATCGCGCGCTCCGCTTCCGACGCCAGCCTCTCCTCGCAAGGTCAAACCGAGCGCGGCCGCCTCGAACTTGTCACCGGAAATTATTTCGACGTTCTCGGCGTCACTCCCGCCCTCGGCCGCGTCTTCGATCAACAAGACGACAATTCGCCCGGCGGCAATCAACTCGCCGTCCTCAGTTACAACTATTGGACTCGCCACTTCGCCAGCGACCCGAGCGTCCTCAAAAAATCGATCCTCGTCAACAATGTGCCGATGACCATCGTCGGCGTCTCGCGCAACGACTTTACCGGCGTTCAAGTCGGTCAATCGCCCGACGTCTTCGTCCCGATGTCGATGGCCAAGCAGATGACGTTCGACGACGATGCGCTCATCGGATGGAATGACTATTGGATCCGAGTGCTCGGTCGCCGCAAGCCGGGAGTCACCGTTGAGCAAGCCCGCGCAGGCTTAAACGCCGCGTATCATCCGCTGCTCCAGGAAAATCTCACCAAGATCACCAGCTTCAACGAGCAAAAGCGCCAGGCATTCCTCGCCAAGCAAATCGTTCTCGATCCAGGCGCGCGCGGCCGCAACATCGTCCAGCGCGACTCCGGCCCGCAATTGCTGGTGCTCTTCGCGATGGTCGCGCTCGTCCTGCTCATCGCCTGCACCAACGTCGCAAATCTCCTCCTCGCGCGCGGCGCAGCCCGCCAGCGCGAATTCGCCATACGTGGCGCGATGGGCGCCACGCGCAGCCGCATCGTGCGCCAACTCGTCATTGAGAGCATGCTCTGCGCAATCGGCGGCGGCATCGTCGGCATCGTCGTCGGTTCGTGGCTGATCAGTGTGCTCGCACCGATCGTCGTTGCAAACACCGACATCCAGGGCCTGCACGCGCAGCTCGACCTAACCGTCCTCCTCTACGCGCTCGCCGCGACTCTTCTCTCTGGAATTTTCTTCGGCGTGCTTCCCGCGTGGCGCGTCACGCGGAATTCCGTCACCGACGTCATCAAAGATCAAGGCTCCACCTCGTCTGCCAGCGTCGCCCACGTCCGCTTTCGCAAAGTCCTCGTCGCCGGCCAAGTCGCCTTCACCTTATTGCTGCTGGCCGGAGCCGCGCTCTTCACCAAGACGCTCTGGAATCTTCGCAATGTCGATCTCGGCCTGCACACCGAGCACGTCATCAGCTTCACCGTTTCGCCTTCTCTCAACGGTTACGACAATCCCCGCATGATTCGCCTCGTGGATGACTTGCGCGGCCGTCTCGCAGCGCTCCCGGGAGTCCGCGCCGTAACATCCTCCGAACTCGGCGCTTTCAGCGGAGATACCGCCGGTAACAACATCACCGCCGAGGGCGGCGCCGAAGTCCCCGAAGACTTGCAAACCGTAAACTTCATCGCCAGCGGCCCAAGCTACTTCTCAACTTTTCAGGTCCCGCTCGTTTCCGGCCGCGAACTCACCGAATCCGACAACTCGAAATCGCCAAAAGTCGCCGTGATCAGCGAAACCGTCGCGAAGCGCTTCTTCCCCGGCCGCAATCCTCTCGGCATGAAGATAGCCTTCGGTGGTGGCAAAGGCGTCAAGCCCGACATCACCGTCGTCGGCATCGTCCGCGACATAAATCAGGACCACGTCAAATCCCAGACGCCGAATCCCTACGTGTACGTGCCGTACTCCCAGCGCGACGCGTTGTTCGCGATGACTTTCTACGTGAGCACCGAACGCGATCCGATCCAGCTAGCCTCCGCGATGCAATCCGTCGTTCGCGACACCGACCCGAATCTCCCGGTCTACAACCTCAAGACGCTGAATCGCGTTATCGAGGAAGACTTGTTCAGCGCGAGCATGGTCGCCGTTTTGTCAGGCGCGTTCGCCGGTCTCGCGGCCTTGCTCGCCGCTCTCGGCATCTACGGCGTCCTCGCCTATCTCGTCGTGCAGCGCACCCGCGAGATCGGCATTCGAATGGCGGTCGGCGCCGAATCCGGTGACATCCGCAAGCTCATCGTCAAAGAAGTCGGCTCGATGCTGATCGCGGGAGTGGTCGTCGGCTTGCCGCTCGCCTATGTCCTGGCGCGGCTGAGCGAATCGCTGCTCTTCGGTGTCAGCGCGTCGAACCCGGCGATCTACGCGGTCGGCCTGGTATTGATTGCAGTCGTCGCGGTTGTCGCCTGCTACGTACCGGCACGCCGCGCAACCCGTGTCGATCCTTTGGTGGCCCTGAGGTATGAGTAGCGGGCAACGATAAGCGCCAAATGTGGTTCTGAAACTTTCAGATTTCCGAAAACGATTTAGCCCCGAGCGACGTCATTACTGGCAACGAACGGTTCCGTAAGGAGAAGTGGTGAACGGCCTGTGGCGCGATGTTCGGTTCGGTGCTCGAATGCTGGCCAAAAATCCAGCCTTCACCGCCATTGCTGTCCTCACCCTGGCTCTTGGAATCGGCGCCAACGCCGGTATCTTCACAATTCTTCAGCAGGTTATCCTGCGCCGCCTTCCGGTGCCCAATCCCGATCAGCTCGTTTTGCTCTATTCGCCCGGCCCGCGCCAAGGACACATCGGCTCCGACGAAGACAATGCGCCCGGCGAAGAGGGCGCTGAAGCCTTCTCCTATCCTCTCTATATGGAGTTGCGAGACCAAAACCCGGTCTTTTCGGGCCTCGCCGCGATGTCGCCTTACTCGACCGCGTTGACCTATCGCGGCCACACCGAGCAAGCCGACGCCTACGTGGTCTCTGGGAATTTCTTCGAAACGCTCGGCGTCAAGCCGGCCCTGGGGCGCACGCTCGAGCCGACCGACACGACCGCTCCGGGTGGGGCTCCCGTCGTGATGCTTTCTTACGGCTGCTGGAAAAATCGCTTTGGCGGTGATCCCGGCATCTTGAATCAGGGCATCCTGGTCAACAACAAGCCGATGACCGTCGTCGGTGTCGCCGATCCGAGCTTCGAAGGCACGCAACCGGGCTATGATTCGCAGCTTTATCTGCCGATCACGATGGTCTCTTCGCTGGACGTCCCGGCGCGGGATCTCACGACTCACAAAGACAATTGGATCAAGTTGATCGGCCGGGTAAAGCCGGGAATGTCGGTGCAGCAGGCCTCCGCCGGCCTTCAGCCTGCTTTCAGCGCAATTTTGCGAGACGAACTGGCGCAATACGAGGGCTGGGACGACAAAACGAAGGCGGCATTTCTCGCGCGCAAGATCATTCTCCGCACCGGTGCGCATGGCCGGCCGCAACTCATGCACGACAGCGGCAACCAGATCATCGCGCTCATGTGCATGGTTGGCCTTGTTCTCCTGATCGCCTGCGCCAACATCGCTGGTCTTCTCACCGCTCGTGCAGCGTCGCGCCAGCGTGAAATTGGAATTCGCCTTTCGCTAGGCGCCAGCCGTTTCCAACTTGTGCGCCAACTTTTGATGGAGTCCATTCTTCTTGGCGGCGCGGGCGCCGCTCTCGGACTTCTGATCGCCTCATGGACGAGCTCGATGCTCGCAAAGTTCGCCACTCAAAACGGGATTGCAGAAGGCCTCTCAGGCAATCTGAATCCAACGGTGCTTGCGTTCACGGTCCTGGTCGCTGCCGTTTGCGTCGCACTCTTCGGCGTCACACCGTCACTCCGGGCGACGCGCAATGACTTAGTTTCGAGTGTCAAAGAGCAGGCAGGCACGACGTCTCTGGGCACCAGCCACCAGCGCTTGCGCCAAAGCCTCGTGATCTGCCAGGTCGCGCTCACGCTGCTGCTGGTCACGGCCGCCGGAGCTTTCGCGCATAGCCTCTTCAACGCTCAGCACACTGATCTCGGCCTTCGCACCGACCACATGCTGGAGTTCACCGTCGCTCCGAAGCTTCTCGGATACGACGATGCGAGAAGCACGGCTCTCTTCCGGAACCTCGATGAGAGATTCGCCGCGCTTCCAGGCGTTCGATCCGTCAGTAGCGCTGCGGAAACCCTGATCAGCTACAGCGACCGCGGCTCCAACGTGGACGTGGAAGGCGAGCCCGTCGAGGAACGTGGAACCAGGCACGTTTTGCGCAACGCCATTGGGCCCGGCCACTTTTCCAACATGGGTATTCCGCTGCTTGCTGGCCGCGAGTTCACCAGCGCCGATGTTCTGGGCAGCCCCAAAGTCGTCATCGTGAACGAATCCTTCGCGAAGATGTTCTTCCCTGCCGGCAACGCCATTGGTCATCACCTCCGGTTCGGTTATTCCACCGACCACCCGCCCGACATGGAGATCGTTGCCGTCGTCAAGAACAGTCATCACGACGGCGTGAAGGACGAAGAAATCAAGCCGTTTGTCTACGCGCCCTACGCGCAGGAAGCCAACGGCGGCCGCCTCACCTACTACATCCGAACCACGCAGGATCCGACTCAGCTTTCGAATTCCATTCGCGGCGTGGTGAGTCAGCTTGATTCGAGTTTGCCCATCACAGGCCTGCGCACATTCGAGGCGCAGATCGAACGCCAGCTTGCAAACGATCGCCTGATCGCCACACTCTCTGAAATCTTTGGCGGATTGGCCGCCTTGCTTGCGGCAATCGGCATTTACGGCTTGCTTTCTTACGGCGTCACGCAACGCATCCGGGAGATCGGCATTCGCATGGCCCTCGGTGCGGATGCGGCGAACGTCGGCAAAATGATCCTCTCCGAGATGTCCTGGCTTCTACTTATCGGGATTGTCATTGGTCTCCCGTTGACATATGGTCTCGGCAAGCTGTTGAATTCCATGCTTTACGGGGTCAAGGCTTTCGAACCGGCCACGGTCGGCATCGCGCTGGTCTTTATGGCGCTAGTCGCCCTTGCGGCAGCCTATATTCCGGCCCGCCGGGCGACCCGGGTCGACCCCTTGGTGGCACTGCGCTATGAATAAAGGTACCGGTACGAGAACTTTTGGAACATTTGTCGTCTATCAATCGTCTTGCTTATTAGAAGACGACAGTGTGCCGGACCAGAATGTCGAATTTGGAGCGATCCGTTCGTCGACATCTTGTAGGGGCGACTTTCCGTCGCGATCTTCGATTTTCAGCTTTAGGGTTGCCAGTTTCGATTTTCCAATTTCCAGTTTCTAAACAGGAGAGCCCATGCTCGATCCAAACGCACCAACACTGATCAAGATGGAAGGCGTCAAAAAAGTGTTCATGACCGATGAGGTCGAGACACACGCCCTCGAGGAAATTCACCTCGAGATCAAGAAAGGCACCTACATCTCGATCGCGGGCCCGTCGGGTTGCGGCAAGTCAACGCTGCTCTCGATCCTCGGATTGCTCGATTCGCCCAGCCACGGCCTCTATGAATTGAACGGCCAGCCGGTGGCGAATCTGTCGATCAGCGAGCGCACGCGCATCCGCAATCGCGAGATCGGCTTCATCTTCCAGGCGTTCAACCTGATCGGCGACCTGACGGTGTACGAGAACGTCGAGCTGCCGCTCACCTATCGCGGCACCAGCTCGAGTGAGCGCAAGCAGAAGGTGCAGAATGCGCTGGAGCGCGTCGGCATGGCGCACCGCCTGCGGCACTATCCCTCGCAGCTCTCGGGCGGTCAGCAACAGCGCGTCGCTGTGGCGCGCGCGCTGGTCGGCGATCCCCTCATCCTGATGGCCGACGAGCCCACGGGAAACTTGGACTCCAAAAACGGCGAAGCCGTGATGGAATTGCTCCGCGACCTGCATCGCAATGGCGCGACCATCTGCATGGTGACTCACGACCAGCGCTACGCGAACTTCGCCGAGCGCACCATTCACCTCTTCGACGGCCGCATTGTCGAAGAGACGCAAGAAGCCCGCGTCGGAGCATAATCGCTCGCGGCGTTTCGTGACATTTCATCGCTGGGCGAGAAGATTCGTTCTCGACAAACGTAGTTCGTGGTAATGACAAGGGCGCGCGCTGGCGCGCCCTTGCTACTTTTAGGCGGCGAACGGCGTAGCAATTATTGCTGGAAACGATTCGATGGACAGTACGTTAGTCCCTTAGGGCTGAGTGCGTGTCGCGCACTCAAGGGGAGGAACGATGCAGGCACTCTGGCAGGATGTGCGATTCGGCGTTCGGATGCTGATGAAGAACCGGCTCGTTTCGCTGGTCTGCATCATCGCGCTGGCGCTCGGCATCGGCGCGAACGCCGCCATCTTCAGCATGGCCGAAGCTTTCCTGCTGCATCCAGTTCCCTTCGAGAACGCCGATAGCTACCTCATGCTCGTGGACAGGCACACGGATAGTCGCGGAGCCGGGTTTGGCACCGTCGACGATGTTCCGATCGCTCCAGCAACTTATTTCGACTGGAAGAAACAAGCAAAATCCTTCGACCGCCTCACCGCGTATTCATGGGACGAAGTAAATCTCACTGGCAACAGCGAACCGCAAAAGATTCAGGCCATGCACGTCGCTGCGAATTTTTTTGAAACCATCGGTGTACCGCCGTTGATGGGCCGCGCGTTTCTGCCCGAGGAGGAAGAGGCCGGAAAAGAGCAGGAAATCATCCTGGGCCACGCGCTGTGGGAACAGCGTTACGCCTCCGACCCCAATATTCTCGGCAAAAGTATCAAGGTCGATGGACGGAGTTTCACGGTCGTCGGTGTCATGAAAAAGGGCTTCTCGTACCCGCTCCCGGCCGAAGCGTGGCTGCCTTTGTACTTCACCACCAAAGATCGCGGACGTCGCGACAATCGCTGGCTGTGGGTGGTTGGGCGCCTCGCACCGGGTGTTTCGTTTGAACAGGCGAGCGCGGAAATGCGCGGCATCTCACAGCAACAAGCGGACGCCTATCCCGACACGAACCGCGGATTCAAAATCGCTCCGACGCTTCTGCGGAACTACATCACAAGCGATCTGACCAAGCAGTACATGATTCTGTTGCTCGGCGCGGTCGGCTTCGTTCTTCTGATCGCCTGCGCGAACGTCGCAAACGTACAATTCGCTCGCGTTACCGGGCGCGTCGGCGAATTCGCCATTCGCTCCGCGATGGGCGGCAGCCGCTGGCAGATCGTTCGCCAACTTTTGGTCGAGAGCGTCTTACTCTCCCTGGGCGGCGCCGTCCTCGGCCTCTTCTTCGCGCAGTGGAATATAGACATGATCCTGGCGCATATGCCGGCCGATGTGGCGAAGTTCGTCGCCGGATGGAATACGATTCGGCTCGACGCCAACGCCCTGCTCTTCGCGGTCGGCATTTCCGTCGCCAGCGGAATTCTCTCCGGCATTGCCCCGTCCTTGATCAGTTCGCAGACCAACGTCGCGGGCACGCTGAAGGAAGGCGGGCGCGGAACTTCCATCGGCCGTGGTCGCCACCGCATGCGCGCAGCACTCGTGATTGGCGAAGTGACGCTCGCGCTGGTGCTTCTCGTCGGCGCGGGGCTGCTCGTTCGCAGCTTCCAGGGATTGCTCAACGTCAACGAAAGCTATTCACCTTCTACCCTGCTCACCATGAACATGCAGTTGCCCGAAACGCAGTACGGCACGGCAGCGCAGCGTTTGAATTTTCATGAGCAGGTCCGCCAGCGCGTCTCGGAGATTCCGGGGATTCAGGAAGTGGCGCTCATCTCGCACCTTCCTTATTCCGAAGGCGGCTTCATCGGAACCGATGATTTTTCCGTCGAAGGACGTCCGCTGACGCAACGCAACGACACGCGCGACGCCATCGTTGAAACGTCTTCGCCGAATTATTTTCACGTGATGAATGTTGCGTTGCGTGATGGGCGCTATTTCACGGACTCGGACGCAACCGACGCTCCTAAAGTCGCAGTGGTGAGCGCGAGTCTCGTGCGGAAGTATTTCGATGGCGAGAATCCGATCGGCCACAAAATTAAAGTAGGTAAAGAGGATTCCGAAAATCCGTGGATGACTGTCGTCGGAGTCGTCGGCGACCTCCATTACAGCTGGATCTCGCGCGAAGATGTGCCGACCGTGTACCGGCCCGTGCAACAGACGGCACCGCACTTCACGACCCTCGTATTGCGTACCAACGGCGATCCATTGAAGTTTGTATCGACCGTGCGGACCGAGATCGCAGCCATCGACTCGAACCTGCCCATGTACAACATCAAGTCGATGGACAAAGTGATCACCGAGGGAATTATCGGCATCGCTTACATCGCCGTGATGATGACGGTGCTCGGCGTTATTGCGTTGGCTTTGGCCTGTGTGGGGATCTTCGGCGTGATGTCGTACTCGGTGAGCGAGCGCACCCACGAGATCGGCATCCGCATGTCGCAAGGCGCGCAGACCAAAGACATTCTCACGCTCGTCCTGAACGGCGGGATGCGCATGACGCTGGTCGGCTTGGCCATCGGCCTGCCGATTTCCTACGCGCTGGCGAAGACCATGGCGGGACTATTGTTCAACGTCAAAGCGTCCGATCCGTTCTCGTTTTTGGTGTTGCCGCTGGTCCTGGCGGCGGTGGCGGCGTTCGCATGCTACCTGCCGGCAAGACGGGCAGCGAGTTTGGATCCGCTGCGGGCCCTGCGCCACGACTAAATCCATGACTACGCCGATGTTCGACACAAACAAACGAGTTACCCACGCAGCCGGTGCTCTCTGCACACTCATTCACGCTCGCAAACCCTTCAGAATCACATTCTTGAACGATCCGCGCCCGCAACGTCCCTAGAATCACATTCTTGCGAAAAACAGGGGGAGGGGTCCCACCCCTACTTGCCGGCGTGAGGATTGGGAGTAGGATTAGGAGCGCACTGAAGAGTCCTTAATTGCTCTTCTTTCAGGACTCAGCGTCACCCCCGCGTTCTCCGCGCCTCTGCGTTAGATTTTTGAGCATAAGCAGAGCGCACGTTTCGGATCGGCAGAACGGTTTTCGGTTTAAGGAGATGTTGTGGAACCTTTGATTTCGTTGCGAAATTTGGAAAAGTCGATCGAGGCCGGGCCGAACAAGTTTTTCTTGCTGCGCCGCGTGTCTCTGGACATTAT
Source organism: uncultured Acidobacteriota bacterium (assembly GCA_963766985.1). Lineage (GTDB taxonomy): Bacteria > Acidobacteriota > Terriglobia > Acidiferrales > UBA7541 > Acidiferrum. The sequence goes on along the minus strand of CAVYCJ010000012.1, from coordinate 411,253 downwards.
GCCGGGCGAGTTTGTCACGATCATGGGCCCTTCGGGCGCGGGCAAGTCGACACTGCTGAGCATCATTGGGATGCTGGATAGTTCGTGGACCGGCGAGTATTACTTTCTCGATCAGGCAGTCCATCGCCTCAACGTGAAGAAGCGGAACGAACTGCACAAAGCGAATATCGGATTCGTCTTTCAGAGCTACCACCTGATCGACAACCTCACTGTGTTTGAGAACCTTGAGATTCCGCTCTCTTATAAGAATGTTCCGCACAAGGAACGCGTCAGCATGGTTTGCGACGCGCTGGACAAATTCAATATCGTCGGCAAGAAAGACCTTTTCCCCAGCCAGCTTTCGGGCGGACAGCAGCAACTTGTCGGCGTGGCGCGCGCGGTGATTCAGAATCCAAAACTGATTCTGGCGGACGAACCAACCGGCAACCTGCACTCCGAGCAAGGCGACGAGATCATGCAACTGTTCAAGCGCCTCAATGAAGCCGGCACGACGATCATCCAGGTCACGCACTCGGAGAGAAATGCGACTTACGGAAATCGGGTGATCCAGTTGAAAGACGGTTGGGTCGTCAGCGAAGGCAAGCCCGAGAATCAGGCGTCGGCAGTCACCTCGTAACGAGGACGGGGCGAAGGCGACTTCGTCACCGAGCCAAGCTCCTCTTAGAACGAGCGAGTTCAACGCAGATGAAAATCGTTCCGGTAATCAAGTCGAGTGATCTTCAAAGGTCGCTGGATTTCTATACCAAAACCCTCGACTTCAAGCGCAAATGGCCCGGATATGAAGAGCAGGAGTGGGCAAACGGGGTGATTGATCTCATCCTGGATGGCGCGGAACTACAGCTTTCCCGTCACGCCGGAGATGGAGTCTTTGGTTCGGCCAATCGAGTCTTTGTCGATGACGTCGACGAACGATACTCGACTTTCCGTGCTCGCGGCCTGGACACCACGCGACGCCCCGATTCACCGCTGCACACAGCGCCGGTGGACCAGACCTGGGGACTGAGAGAATTTGCGGTGACCGATCCGGACGGCAACAACCTCTGTTTCTGCATGCCCAAGAAAATAAGCTTTCCACACCCATAAGCGCCTCGATGTGAACAGGCCGCGGTGCCGCAGTCAGGCTTGAGCAGGCAACCGCGTCCCTCGCTTCCAGACGCCCCGCCTGCGGTCGAATGGCCTCCGTACAGCATCAACGATGGAAACGGTTTCGCGGTTTGAGCCGTTGACATAAATGTGTCCGGTGGTTCGGCGGCTAAGGCGCGGCGAGCGACCGGATTCGGGCGGAGGGTGCAGTGGGCGACCTTTTGCAAGACTTGCGATATGCGGTGCGGATGCTGGCGAAGGCGCCTGCGTTCACAGCTGTCGCCATTCTCACGCTGGCGCTGGGTATTGGAGCGAATACCGCGCTCTTTTCGGTGATCAACAGCGTGCTGCTGGCGCCGCTTCCCTTTCCCCAAGCGGACCGGCTGATGGCACTCTTCAGCAAGCGCATCGCGTTCACAACGGCGTCGATTTCCTACCCGAATTTCCTCGATTGGCAACGCAACAACCGCACTTTCGCGTCGCTGGCTTGTTATCGGCCGGACGATTTCAATCTGACCGGCGCGGGCCAGGCGGAACACATTCTCGGGGAGATGGTGAGCGCGGACTTTTTCTCGACGCTGGGCGTTCAGCCGGCGAGCGGGCGATGGTTCACTTCGGCGGAGGATCAGCGCGGCGGCGCACCGGTTGCGGTCATCAGCGCGGGATTGTGGAAGCGGAAATTCGGCTCGGCCGCGAATATCGTGAATGGCCGCATGACTCTGAACGGCGTTGACTACACGATCGTCGGCGTGACGCCCGAGTCGTTTCACCTGCGGCTACAAAATTTTCCCGCAGACGTCGAAGTCTACACTCCGATCGCGCAATTCAACGATTCGAGTTTCTGGAATCGAGCATCGGGCTACAGCACTAAGGGAATCGGGAGGCTGAAGCCGGGCGTAACTGTCGAGCAGGCGCGAGCGGATATGGACTCGGTGGCGCAGCAACTCGCGGCAGAGTACCCCGTGGCGGACAAAGACACGGGCATCACGGTGATGACGTTGAAAGACAGCATGGTCGCGGAGATTCGGCCATTTTTGCTGATGTTGATGGCGGCGGTTGGATTTGTGCTGCTGATCGCGTGCGTGAATGTGGCGAATTTGTCGCTCGCGCGGTCGATGGGACGCAGCCGGGAATTTGCGATTCGCACCGCGCTTGGCGCGGGAACAAAGCGCGTCATACGGCAATTGCTGACAGAGAGCGTGTTGCTTGCAGCGGCCGGCGGAGCGCTGGGTTTGCTACTGGCTGTCTGGGGTAAATCAGGGGCGTTGAGCTTGGTTTCGGATTCACTGCCGCGAGCGCAGGAAGTTTCGCTCGACTGGCGCGTGCTTTTGTTTACATTCGTGATTTCAATTGTGTCGGGGATTCTGTTTGGATTGGTTCCCGCGATTCGAACGCTACGTCCTAACCTGCAAGAAGTCTTGAAAGAGGGCGGACGCGGTTTCGCGGGTGGAAAGCATCGCGCTCAGGGATTTTTCGTCGCAATCGAGTTGAGCATGGCGGTTGTGCTACTGATTGGCGCGGGTCTCATGTTGAGGAGCCTGTCGAGGTTGTGGGAGACGAACCCAGGCTTCGATCCAAATCACGTTCTGGTATTCGAAATATCACTTCCACCCAAATATGCGAGTGCGGAACCGGACGCGATTCGAGCGCAACTGCGCGAGGCGCATCGCAGACTCGCGGGAATTTCCGGAGTCGAGAGTGTCTCGGAGTTGCGCGGATCGCTGCCGATGGGCAGCGACTCCGAGGATTCGTTCTGGATCGAAGGCCGTCCGAAACCGACGAGTGAGAACGACAGATACTGGGCCATCTGGTCGGAGGTGGAGCCTGGATATTTGAAGGCTATGAACATCGAGCTTAAAACCGGCCGATTCTTTACCAATCAGGACTCATCAACGACTCCGCGTGTGTCAGTGATCGACGAAGACTTCGCGAAGAAATTCTTTCCGGGACAGGATCCGGTCGGGAAAACTTTCACGGACGACTATATAGGGGCCAGCCAGATCGTCGGAGTTGTGGGTCACGTGAAACAGTGGGGTCTCGACGACAACAAAGTTGCGATGCACGCAGAGTTTTACATTCCTTTCGAGCAGATACCAAACGGGGCGATGACAGACATAACCAGACGGACGACAGTCGTAATGCGAGTGAAAGGCGATCCGTTCAGTTACGTCGAAAAAGCTCGACGAGAGTTGCTGGATATGAACAGCGAGACGATTCTGTTTTCGCCGAAGACGATGTCGAGCATTGTGTACTCGGAGTCTGTGCTGGCGCAGAGATTTTCGATGACGCTGCTGGGCGTATTTGCAGGCATGGCACTGGTGCTGGCGAGCGTGGGGATTTATGGCGTGTTGTCGTACATCGTGGGGCAACGGACGCGGGAGATCGGGATTCGAATCGCGCTGGGCGCGCGGAGAAGCGATGTGTTGCGGTGGGTGTTGATTGAAGGCGTGCAGATGGCGGTGGTCGGCGTCGTAATCGGTGTAGTGGCAGCGCTTGCATTCACGCGATTGATGGCGGGTTTGCTTTATGGGGTTAGCGCGGTCGATCCCCTGACCTTTGTCAGCGTAGCGGGAGTGCTGCTGATAGTGGCGCTGGTGGCGTGTTATATCCCGGCGCATCGGGCGATGCGGGTGGATCCGATTGTGGTGTTGCGAGAGGAATAGTCGCCCGCCGGTTTGACTCGGGGCGGGGTCGGTCGGATGGAAGTGGAGGTCGGCATGAGAAACCTTTGGCAGGATTTGCGGTTTGCGGTGCGGGTGCTGGTCAAGTCGCCAGGGATGACGGCAGTGGCGGTGCTGACGCTAGCGTTGGGCATTGGGGCGAACACGGCGATTTTCAGTTTGGTGAATTCATTTTTGTTGCGGCCGTTGCCTGTGCCGCATGCGGAGCAGATCGCCTATCTGACCTTCGAAACAAAAGCTGGAACGCTGCAAAACAATTTTTCCATCGCGGAATTTCAGGATATCCGGCGGGGATCGGGAGCGGCTTTCAGCGACATTTTCGGATATGAGATCGGAACCGGCGGATTGACGATCGGTAAAGAGACGGCGCCCGTCACGACGAACTACGTAACGGGGAATTTTTTCAGCGCACTGGGATTGCAGCCGGAGCTTGGACGATTCATCTCCGAGGGCGAAGGAAACCCAGCGGAGATGTCGCCAGTGATCGTGCTTGGATATACGTGCTGGAAGACGCGGTTCGGCGGCGATCCAAACGTCGTGGGACGGTCGGTGCTTTTCAATGGAAAGCCGGTGACGGTGGTCGGCGTCGTGAAACGGGAGTTTCACGGGCCGTACGCCCTGCTCGATACGCAGGTGTATCTGCCGGTGGGGATGATGTTGGCCGACAGCACGACGCCGCGCGACTACATGACGAATCGCGAATGGCGCTATCTGGTTTTGTATGGGCGCATGCTCCCTGGAATCGATGTAGTCGGCACGCAGCCGGCGTTGCGCGTGTTGTCGGACCAGATGGCCGGGGAGTTCCCGAAGAGCGAAACCGGAATTGTCGTCCAGGCCTTTCCGGAACGGTTGTCGCGTCCCTACCCGGATCGCGATAACACCATGCTGAAAATCGCGACGCTGTTCCTGATTCTGGCGGCGCTCGTGGTTTTGCTGGCTTGCGTGAATGTGGCGAATTTTCTGCTCGTGCGAGCAACGGTGCGGCAGCAGGAAATGGCGATTCGAGCGGCGATGGGCGGCTCGCGCGCCCGGTTGATACGGCAATTGCTGACCGAGAGTTTGGTATTGGCGCTGGCGGGCGGATTAGCCGGGGTGCTGGTCGGGATGCTCGCCACGGACTTGCTGAGCTCAGTGAAGCTGCACACGAGCTTTTCGGTGGTTCTGGACTTTCAGTTTGACTGGCGCGTGTTTTTGTACGGGTTCGGGATTGCTCTGGTGACTGGGTTGTTTGTCGGCGTTGTGCCGGCATGGCGTGCATCGAACGGACAGATGCTGCAAGTGATGCGCGATGGCGGAAGGAGCGTGACGTCGAGCCGGAGCTGGCTGCGAAATGGATTGGTCGTGGCGCAGGTCGGCGGCTCGCTGATGCTACTGATTGTCGCGGGATTGATGACGCGGAGCCTGGGCAATGTTCGGCAGATGCAACTGGGGTTTAGCGCGCCGGGCATCGTGGATTTCACGATGGATCCGATGGAGATCGGATACGACCAGGCGAGAGGAACGGAGTTTTATAAGGCGGTCGTCGAAAAGGTGCGGGCGCTGCCGGGCGTGAAGGCGACTAGCGTGGCGTTCTCAGCACCGATGGGCTACTACCAGAACGGGGACTCGATTGAAGTGCCGGGTATGGAGTTGGCGAAGGGCGAAGCAGCCCCGGGGGTGGGACTGAATCAGGTTTTACCGGATTATTTAGCGACGATGGGGATTTCGCTGCTTCAGGGGCGCGACTTCAACTACGCAGATGGTATGGATAACCAGCGCGTCGCGATTGTGAATCGGGCGATGGCGGAGAAGTTCTGGCCGAAACAGGATGCGATCGGACACGAGTTCAAGCTGTTGAGCGACCGGGCACATAGCGTGCGGGTGGTTGGGGTCGCCGAGAACAGCCGAACGACGAGCTTGACGGGGCCGGTGCGACCGTACGTTTATGTACCGCTGACGCAGAATTATTCTTCGCTGGCGACTTTACAGGTGCGCATGGAGAACGTCCGCGCGCCAGAGCAAATGATCGGTGCGGTACGCGAAGCAATCGCGTCGATTGCGCCGACGATGCCGGTGTTCGACGTGAGGCCGCTGCTGCAGGCGATGGATACGCTGAATGGATTTTTGATTTTTGAGATGGCGGCGCTACTTGCAGGAGTGCTGGGTGCGCTGGGGTTAATTCTGGCGGTGGTCGGAGTGTTTGGCGTGATTTCGTTTTCCGTCAGCCAACGAACGCATGAGATTGGGATTCGAATGGCGCTTGGCGCCGAGGCAAAGAGCGTATTGCTGATGGTGTTGCGGCAAGGCGTAATGATTGTGGCGGTTGGATTGGCGTTTGGGCTGTTGTTAGCCGCAGTGATGGGGAGTCTGGTCGGCGGATTTCTGGCGGGGGTGAGTCCGTTTGATCCGGCGACGTATGTAGGTGTAACGCTGGGGCTGACTTTGGTAGCGATGCTGGCTTGCTACTTGCCGGCGCGGAGAGCTACGCGGGTCGATCCGATGGTGGCGTTGCGATATGAGTAGGGAGAGCCTGTGGCCGGACAGTTTTGGGTGAAGTTGAATCTAAACCCGCACCCTTTCAAAAAGCAAAAGGGTGCGGCACCCAAAGGCCACGTGAACTTGGGCGGGCGTGCATGGAGTTTGAGGTTGGCATAGACTGTTGGCAGAAATTGAATGGCTTTGATGAATTTTGAAGACGGAACTGCGAGTTGGTGTCTGCGAGCTGAATGAAAACTTCTTCTGGTCATCCGTACCGCGTACTGATTGCTGACGATCAAAGTGATATCAGGGATGCGCTGCGTCTTTTGTTGAAGCGCGAAGGATATGAGACGCAGGGCGCGTCGTCGCCTGCCGAGGCGTTGGCTGCAATCGAGGCGCGCGAGTTTGATGCTGTGCTGATGGATTTGAACTACACCCGCGACACAACATCGGGACAAGAAGGATTGGATTTGCTGCCGCGGGTGCAGATGGTCGATGGCACTCTGCCGGTGATCGTGATGACAGCGTGGAGCAGCGTGGAAGTGGCTGTCGAGGCGATGCGGCGCGGGGCGCGTGATTTTATTCCGAAGCCGTGGGAGAACAACCGGCTGCTGGCGGTGCTGCGGACGCAGATTGAGTTACGGCAAGCGCTGCGACAAGCGTCCCGGCTGGAGGCGGAGAATCGGCTGCTGCGCGCGGAATCGCGGCCGACGATGATTGCGGAATCAGCGGCGATGCAGCCGGTGCTGGATATTATCGGGCGAATCGGTCCGTCGGACGCGAACGTGCTGATCACGGGCGAGCACGGGACGGGGAAAGAAGTTGTGGCGAACACGCTGCATGCTTTGTCGCCGCGAGCTTCGACGCCGATGGTGACGGTAAATGCGGGTGGATTGTCGGAAGGCGTGTTTGAGAGCGAATTGTTTGGTCATGTGAAGGGCGCTTTTACGGATGCGCGCGTCGATCGCGTGGGGCGATTCGAATTGGCGGATAACGGGACCCTGTTTTTGGATGAGATTGCGAACGTCCCGCTCAAGCTGCAGGCGAAGCTGTTGCGCGTGCTGGAGACAGGCGAACTGGAACGGGTGGGCTCTTCCAGTACGCGGCGCGTGGATGTGCGGGTGATTGCGGCTACGAACGTGGATGTGAATGCGGAAGCGGCCGCGGGAAGATTTCGGCAGGATCTGTTGTTCCGATTGAATACGATCGAGATTCATTTGCCGCCGTTGCGCGAACGGCGCGAAGATATCGAGTTGCTGGCGCAGCATTTTTTGAGAAATTATGCGCAGCGATACCGGAAGACGATTTCAGGTTTCGATACGGTGGCGACACAGATGTTGCACGAGCATCCGTGGCCAGGGAATGTGCGGGAACTGGATCATGCGATCGAACGTGGCGTTTTGCTGGCGACGGGGCCGCAGGTGAAGGCGGCGGATCTGGGATTGCGCGCGGCGGCAGGTGCGGCGGCGAAATTGGAAGAGATGAGTCTGGATGATGTGGAGCATCATTTAATTCAGCGCACGTTGTCGCGCTATGACGGCAACGTGAGCCAGGCCGCGAAGGCGCTGGGGCTGAGCCGGAGCGCGATGTACCGCCGGCTGCAAAAACACGGACTGGAATGAGTCGTTTAACCTACGAGCACCGGATCCAGCTGCTGGCGTTGGCGGCGGGCCTGCCGGGTTCGTTGATCGCGCTGATTCTGCTGTTCATCGGGGATTACACCTCTCGCACAGCGTGGACGCTGGGGATTTTGATTGTGAGCCTGTGGCTGGGCTTTGCGTTCTCGCTGCGGCACCGCGTCGTTTTTTCTCTCCAGACACTTTCCAACTTGCTGGCGGCGTTGCGCGAAGAGGATTTCTCAGTGCGCGGACGCGACGCTCAGCGCGACGACGCGATGGGCGAAGTGATGATCGAGGTCAACGCGCTGGGCGAGACGCTGCGCGAGCAGCGGTTGGGGGCGCTGGAGGCTACGGCGCTGCTGCGGACGGTGATGGAAGAGATCGATGTCGCGATTTTCACGTTTGATAACGAGAACAAGCTGCGGCTGGTGAATCGCGCAGGCGAGAGATTGCTGGCGCGGCCGTCGGAGCGGTTGCTGGGATTTACGGCCGGGGAGTTGGGGCTAGGGGCGTCGTTGGAAGGCGATCCGGCGCGGACAATGGAGCTGAGTTTTCCGGGCGGGTCGGGACGCTGGGGGATGCGGCGCGGGGCTTTTCGGCAGGCGGGATTGCCGCACCATCTTGTGGTGCTGAGCGATTTGAGCCGGGCGCTGCGCGATGAGGAGCGGCAGGCCTGGCAGCGGCTGATTCGCGTGATGGGGCATGAGCTGAACAATTCGCTGGCACCGATCCAGTCGGTGGCGCAGAGCCTGGAGAGCGGACTGGCGAGCATTGCGAATTCGCCAGAGGGGCAGACTGGGGCGACGGCGGGGCTTGTCGATGACATGAAGGCGGGATTTGGCATTATCCGGTCGCGGACGGAGTCGCTGGGGCGGTTCATGGCGGCGTATGCGAAGATCGCGCGGCTGCCGGTGCCCAAGCTGGCGCCGATGGATGTGAAGGATTGGATTTGCCGCGTGGTGAAGCTTGAGCCGCGCGTGAAGTTGAAAGTGGAGGAAGGGCCGACTGTCGTGATCTCGGGAGACGCAGATCAGTTGGAGCAGTTGCTGATCAACCTAGTGCATAACGCGGCGGATGCGGTGCGAGAGGCAGGCGGAACAGGCGGAGCGACAATCGGGTGGGCGCGGCAGGATGGGTTTCTGAATGTCTGGATTGCGGATGATGGGCCGGGGATTTCGAATCCGGCGAACCTGTTCGTGCCGTTTTTTACGACGAAGCAGGGCGGCACGGGGATTGGGTTGGTGTTGTGCCGGCAGATTGCCGAGGCGCATGGCGGGACATTGACGCTACAGAATCGGAAGGACGCGAAGGGGTGCGAGGCGCGGCTGCGGTTGCCGCTGTGAGCGTCGCTATTTGGACTCGCCTTTCGGATTGCCCTACCTGAGTGACTTCAGATCGAACTGGGTTTTTGCGGTCTTTCCGTCGGGAGTATTCACTTCAATTGAGATCGGTTCGTTCGCGATGCTTTTGGCGTCGTATTCGAGCCAGACTGTCTGGCCGTCGAGAGTTGAGGGAGAGTTTTTGGTTGCGGCCGAGTAGACCGGCTGATTGTGGATCGATTTCGTTGGGATGGTTTTGCCGTTCTGTTTGAGGGCGAACTGGAATTTTTGCCAGAAGTTCTCGGGACGGAGCGCGTCGGTCTGTTTCTGGTCGTGGGAGACGGAGGGGGCCTGGGCGCCGCGTTCCTTTTCGGGATAGGCGGCCGGGAGGACCAAGTTGACGCGGATAACGACTGTATCGCCGCGCTTGTGGTAGGCGGCGAGAGCTTGCTGCTCGGAAAACCCGCCGGCTCCCTTTCGACGGGATTCGTCTACGACCTGCGAGAAGGGTGTAAGAACCTCAATTTCAGAAAGATGCGGGATGCCGCCGTCAACGGCGCCGGTCGTTTGTTTCGCGTAGGGATCGAGAAACTCGGCGGTGGTCTGGTCGTTGCGCTGGCCCATGACGTACGCGTCGTGAAGGGCTTCAGGACTGAGTGTCGCTTCGTACGCTCGCGCCACGGGGACGGATAGGGCCAGTGCGAGGGCTGCGAGCAAGCCGAAAATGTCGCTCCTGAACATGAGGCTTGGATGCTAGCACACGGAAGGCCGCCATTTTGCGGTTAGTACTAGGTGGACGGTTGATAAATGGTACGGTACCGGGAAAACTGTATACAGGCGGGAAGTCCTTAGAAGTGTGGACGATGCGGGCGATTCGGCTGCGGGCCAAGTATGCAATTCTTGCTGTTTGGGCGCAAAAAAAACATTTAAACCTGACCTTTAGGACAGGCGGAGTGATTCAAAAACGGACACTTAGCGGCGCAGACCATTGGTCATACGCGTGCCCTAATGGCGGGACATGGAAGCGGCTAGTACAGATAGCCAACCCGGACCGTTACTCGACCAGGTTTCCCAGGCCCCCGACGTATCGAATTCCCCGTCCCAGGACGCCACGCCGAGATGGCGCGAACGCGTCGCCGCACTGAAGAACATGCCTCCGGTATTCCGGATGGTGTGGGAAGCAGCGCCCGGCGTGATCGTCGCGAGCCTGACCTGCCGTGTTCTGGTTGCGTTGATCCCGTTGGCGGCGTTGTACGTGACCAAGGTCATCGTCAACGATATCGTCGATTATCGGCAGCATCAGACCGCGCTTCCTCACAATTTCTGGTATCTCGTTGGATTGGAATTCGCCCTTGCCGGACTGCTGGCGGGCGTTTTGGTACGCATGGTCGCGTACTTTGAAGTGGTTCTCGCCGACCGCTACAGCAAGCACATCAGCACGAGAATTATGGAGCATGCGTCGAAGCTCGATTTGACGACCTTCGAGGACCCGCTGTTCTACGACAAGATGGAGCGGGCGCGCGTGCAGGGCACGGACCGGCTGGTGATGATCCAGTCGACGGGCATGCTGATTCAGCAGCTTGTGACGACGATCAGCATGGCGGGCGGAATCATCTTTTTGTCGCCGTGGATTTTGCTGGTGCTGATCGCTTGCGTGATCCCGGCGTTCATGGGCGAGACGCATTTTGCGTTCATGGGGTATTCGCTGAATTTCAAGCAAACGCCTGCGAAGCGCGAAATGGAATATTTGCGGATCGTTGGCGGGAGCAAGGAAAGCGCGAAGGAATTGAAGCTGTTCGGGCTGGCGAATTACCTCGTGGGACGGTATTCGAAGCTCTCCACCGCGTTGCACGCGCAGAACGTCAACCTGGCGAAGCGGCGGCTGCTGGTTGGGACTGTGTTCACCACGCTGAGCGCGCTTGGGTACTACGGCAGCTATGCGTTCGTGATCTACAAGACGGTCACGGGTTCACTGGACATCGGCACGTTTTACTTCATGGTCGGCGCGATTGCGCTGGCGAGTTCGAATATTCAATCGGTTTTCACGACGTTTTCGACGATCGCCGACCAGGCGATGTTCATCACCGACCTGCTCGACTTCTTCAATTTGAAGCCACGCGTTTTCTCGAAGCCCAATGCCCTGCCCGCGCCGCGGCCGATCCGACTGGGATTCGAGTTCCAGAATGTTTCATTTTCCTATCCGGGGCAGACGCGGCAGGTTTTGAGCAATGTGAGCTTCAGCCTGCGTCCGACGGAGCGCATCGCCCTGGTTGGCGAGAACGGCCAAGGCAAGACGACGATTGTGAAGTTGCTTACCCGGCTCTACGACCCGACGGGCGGACGGATTTTGCTGGATGGCGTAGACCTGCGCGATTACGACCTCGAGGATCTGTGGAAAGAGACTGGCGTCATCTTCCAGGACTTCGTGCGCTACGACATGACGGCGAGCGAGAACATCGCGATCGGCCGCATTGAAGAGCAAGACAACACGTTCCGCGTTCGGTCTGCGGCTCAGAAGAGCCTGGCCGAAGGCGTGATTCGCAAGCTGCCGAACGGCTACAACCAATTGCTGGGTCGCCGGTTTGAGGGCGGCACCGATCTTTCGGGCGGCGAGTGGCAGAAGATCGCGCTGGCGCGCGCGTATTTGCGTGATGCGCAAGTGCTCGTGCTCGACGAACCGACCGCGGCGCTGGACGCGCGCTCGGAACACGAAGTGTTTGAGCGGTTTGCCGAACTCACCAAGGGAAAGATGGCGCTGCTGATTTCGCACCGCTTCTCGACGGTAAAGATGGCCGACCGGATTCTGGTTTTGGAAGGCGGACGTATCGCGGAGCAAGGCCCGCACAATGAGCTTTTGCAGAACAAGGGCCGCTACGCCGAGATGTTCGAGTTGCAGGCAGCAAGTTACCGATAAGGACGGAACGATGGCGACGCAACAGCATCCCGCATTCGATCCCAACCAGCCGATAGTGGCGGCGGAGCTTCCGCGCATCAGCGGCGTGCGTAAGGATTACTGCGCCGGCGTGGAAAACGCAGAGATCACTGACAGCGATCTGCGCGCGGCGGCGGAGACCGAAGCGCGTTCGTGGAGCGAACTTGACCCGGACGGGAAGATTGTCGCGATCGAAGCAAAGTGGAAGACGGCCAAGGCCGCTATCGAGGCGAAGCTAGTCGAGATTCGGAACGCGATGTCGATCGGAATGAAAACGATTGGCGATGCGGAGATCTTTTTTGCGAGCGCGGCGGCGCTTCGAAGTTCGTTGCAGCAGACGAAGGCGATGTTGAAGAAAGTTGCCGACCTTCCGCAAGTGAAAATCGGCGAGTCGGCATCCGGGAAGCTGCCGCGCGCTTACGTGGCCGTTGAGAGCTACTTACAGACCGTTGGGCAGCAATTCGACGAGAAGACATTTGAGAACTATTTTCTCGCATTGCAGGAAATCGCTCCGTTGGAGATGAATGAGCTGTGGCAATTGCAGTCCTTCGCGAAGATGACGGTTCTGGAAGGCGTGGCGGAGCAGGCGGCCGGGATCGATGTGGCGAAGTGCGTTGTGCCCGTCGAGGCAGCGGATGCGAAGCCGAAGACGGCGGAAGAATTGGCGGCGGATAAGGCGGCGAAAGAAGCGCAGCCGGTATCGTTGATGACGAAGTTGATTGTCAGCCTGCGCCGCGTCGATGGAACCGATTGGAAAGAGATGTTCGAACGCGTGAATGCGATCGAACAAGTTCTGCGGCGCGATCCTTGCGATGCGTATGCGTCGATGGATTTCGAGAGCCGCGATCACTATCGCAAGCTGATCTCCGCGCTGGCGGAGCGTTCGAACGCGAGCGAGCAGCAGGTCGCCGAGAAGATCGTCGAACTGGCGCGACCGATTCAGGCGTCGCCGGATGCGCGTGTGCGGCTCCGACAGTCGCACGTCGGCTACTACCTGGTTGACGATGGCCGCAAACAGCTTGAGAAGGCGATCGAATATCGGCCGACTTTCGTGGAACGCGTGCAGCGGCTGGTCAAGCGCTGGCCCGATTTTTCCTACATTCTCGGCATCGAGCTTCTGACGCTGGCGATCATGGCCGCGGCGGTGTTTGGTTCGCGGGGCAAGGTGAATGGCTGGGTCATCGTGCTGCTGTTCCTGCTGCCGGCCGCGGAATGCGCGATCGCGCTGATCAATCAGATCGCGACGACGCTTTTCCCACCGCAGTCGCTTCCGAAACTCAACTTTACGAAGGGCGTGCCGCCGGAATTCACGACGATGGTTGTTGTGCCGACGCTGCTGACGAGCGAAGCCGGGAATGGCGCGATTGATTCGCGACCTTGAGATTCGCTACCTCGCGAACCGCGACGAAAACATTCATTTCGCGTTGTTGACCGATCCACCAGACGCGGCGCAGCAGTTCGACGAGAAAGACAAGCTCGCGGACCAGTGCTCGCACATGATTCAAGCACTGAACGCGAAGTATGCGGGCGAAGGCCGGGGCTCATTCTTCCTGTTTCATCGGCATCGCGCGTACAACGCCTCAGAAGGCATCTGGATGGCGTGGGAGCGCAAGCGCGGCAAACTGCTGGACTTCAATAAGCTGTTGCTGGGCACGAGCGACAACTTCCCTGTCAAGGCAGGCAATCTCAGCTTACTGAAGTCGGTGAAGTATGTGATCACGCTGGACTCGGATACGCAGCTTCCACGCGATTCCGCGCACCGGCTCGTCGGCACGATGGCGCATCCGCTGAATCGCGCGATCATCGATCCGGAAAAGAACATCGTTGTCGACGGCTACGGCATTTTGCAGCCGCGCGTCGAGATCAGCATCGATTCCGCGCAGCGTTCGCGGCTGGCTTCGATTTTCTCGGCCGACGCAGGCTTCGACATTTACGCTCGCGCCGCTTCGGACGTCTATCAAGACCTGTTCGGTGAAGGCAGCTTTACCGGCAAGGGTATCTATGAAGTCGAGGCGTTCCAGCAAGTCGTGGAACACCGCTTCCCTTGCAATGTGATTTTGAGCCACGACCTTGTCGAAGGCTCTTATGCTCGCGCCGGTTTGGTTTCGGATATCGAAGTCGTCGACGACTATCCGTCACACATGAGCGCGTTCAGCCGCCGCAAGCACCGCTGGGTGCGTGGCGACTGGCAGATTATTTTCTGGCTGCTACCGCGCGTGCCGGACTTCTTCGGCAACTATTCGCCGAATCCGCTTTCGGTGATTTCGCGCTGGAAGATTCTGGACAACCTGCGCCGCAGCTTGACGGAAATCGCGACGTTCGTGATGTTCCTGTGCGCATGGCTGTTCTTTCCTGGCAAAGCGGTTTACTGGACAGCTGGCGACGCTGGCGGTCATTGCACTGCCGACTTACTACCAGTTCACGATGTCGATCCTGCGCGCCGGCAGCAACCTCTTCAGCGGTGCGTTCTGGAAGGCTTGGGCGGCGGATTTCGGTATCGCGCAGGTCAACCTGTTCATTCGCATCGGCTCGCTATGCCATCAAGCGCTGGTGACGATTGACGCGATCGTTCGCTCGATCGTTCGCATGACCGTGACTCACGAGCGACTTCTCGAATGGGAGACGGCGGCGGAAGCGGAGAGCAATTACGGCAAGAAGACGCCTGTCGAGACCTACCTGCAACTGACTCCGTGGATCGCGTTCCTCGTTGGCGTGATCGTCGCACTCGAGCGTCCGGCATCGTTCATGATTGCGCTGCCACTCTTGGTTCTGTGGGGCCTTTCGAAGCCAATTCAGCAATGGTTTGATTTGCCGGTTCGCAAGCCGGACGCAAAGATCGAAGCCGAAGATAAGAAACTGCTGCGGCATTCGGCGCTGCGTACCTGGCGGCTGTTCCGTGAATACAGCACTGCAGAAGAGAACTTCATGATTCCGGACACGATCATGAAGCCCGACAGCCTGATCGTTCATCGCATTTCGACGACAAATCTCGGTCTCCTTTTGAATTCGCGGCTCGCGGCGATGGACCTCGGCTTCCTGACATTGCCGGAATTTTTGACGGACACCGAACGATCGTTTGATTCGATCGACAAGATGCCGCGCCACGAAGGCCAGATGTACAACTGGTACGACAACCGGACGCTGGACGCGGTGAAGCCCCGATTCATCTCGGCGGTCGACAACGGAAACCTGGTTTGCGCTTTGTGGACGGTGAAGCAGGGCTGCCTCGGCGCGATTCGCGAGCCGCTGTTCCGGCCCGAGACACTTCAAGGTTTGCGCGATCACCTCGACACGATCGAGGAGATCTTCAAGTCCGAAAATCAGGAAGAGTCGCTGCTCGCGGGCGTTCGCGAGATGAAGCAGAAGATCGGGTCGCTGAGCGATTCTCCGACGACGTGGATCGATGCCTTGGCGGGTTGCGAGCGCGTGACCGTTGCCCTGGCCAAGAAACTCTCGACCGAACCCATTGAGACGGAAGCTCAATGGTGGGTCTACGAACTCCGCCTCCGCATCTCTCATCTCGAGAGCCTTGTGTATGACTTCGCGCCGTGGCTGCAGCCGCAGTTTGCGAAGTGCATGGCGGAACCGGGCGTGCTTGAACTGGCGCCAGCCGAAAAGCTGACGCTCGAACAGTTGCCGAAGGTATGCCACACGCTCGATCAGAAATTGTGGCGGATGCTGGAAGAGGGCGGCTCGAACGTTGAATCGCGCTCGGCGCTGCAATTACTACGCTCGGCGGTCGGCCGCAGCAGCAGCATCGCGAAGAGCATGACGACACGGCTGGAACGCGTTGCGGAACGTGCCGACGTACTGGCGAAGAGCATGGACTTCAATTTCTTCTTTGACGCGAAGAAGAAGCTGATGTTCACCGGGTACAACGCGGAGGAAGGCAAATTCACGCCGAGCCACTACGACTTGATGGCGTCGGAAGTTCGATCGGGCGTGTTTGCCGGCATCGCCAAAGGCGAACTTGCCGCAAGAAAGCTGGATGGCGCTGGAACGCAAGATGACCAGCTACAAGGAAGAACAGGTGATGCTGTCGTGGACGGGCACCATGTTCGAATACCTCATGCCGGTACTCTGGATGAAGATTTTCCCGAACACGATCATCGACGAGACGACGCGTGGCGCGGTTCGTGCGCAGCAGATGTACGCCGACGACAAAGGAATTCCATGGGGGATTTCGGAAGCGTCGTGCTCGATCATCAACGCGGCAGGCCACTACCACTACGAAGCGTTTGGCGTGCCGGGTATCGCGGTGAGCCGCGATCTGTCGCGCGATCTCGTTGTGTCGCCGTACTCGACGTTCCTGAGTTTGCTGGTCGATCCGAAGGGAGCGATCAAAAACATCCAGCGAATGAAGGATCTCGGATTCCTCGGCTCGCATGGATTCTTTGAGTCGGTGGACTACACGAAGTCGCGACTGAAGAAGGGCGAGAAGTTTGAGATTTGCCGTTGCTGGCTGGCGCACCACTCGGGCATGAGCCTGATGGCTGTTGCCAACATTTTGTGCGACGGCTCGTCGCAGCGCCGGTTCCACTCCGAGCCGATGGTGGAGTCGATCGAGCGGCTACTGCATGAGAAGACTCTGCGCAACGTGCAACTCGAGCCTTCCGGGGCAACGGATGAAGCTGCGGCTACGTCCGGGGACGCTGTCGAAGGTGCGAAGGCGGGACAGGAAAATTGGACGGTTGCGCCCTCGAAGACGGCCGCTTAATTCTTTCAGGCGGCGCGTCACGACGCGAAGCGTAGGTTCACCTCACTTTCATCTCTAGCCTTTCGGATCGCGGACTGAACCGCGGGCTCCGTACATATTCCTGTGTATTGTTTGTGGCGCTTGGTGCATCTTAACTGGATGTAGGAAGCGTCCCGTCCGTAGTTGAAATTTGTTCGCGTTCACCCGCAACGGCCGCTTCCCGGCCGTGCCTCACGGTTCGGTCCCCAAACTTAAAGGTAAGGTGCGTAATGGCTACACCGAAATCAGCTCTCAGCGGCAGCTCCAAAGCTCCTCAGATTCTTAGCGAAGATCAGCATTCGGCGTTTCACGACAGAGTTCGGCAACGCGTTTCGCAGCGCGCGTACGACATTTATCGTGATTCCGGCAGTCAGGACGGCAACGACTATGAGCACTGGATCCAGGCCGAAAACGAAGTCTTGCAGCGCGGAATCGAAATGCGCGAATCGGGAAGCTGGCTCGCGTTCAATGCAACGATTCCGGATGGTTCGGCCGACAATGTGGAAGTATTGCTGACGCCAACCAATGTTTTTGTCCGCGCGGAGAAGCGGGCAGAGGCAGGCTCGCGGGAAGTAACTGAGCGCGAGATTTTTCTTACGGAAGATTTGAAGACGGAAATCGAACCGTCCACTGCCAGCGCTACGCTGAAGGACCAGAAGTTGACGATCATGGTCAAGAAGCGGTATCCCGTTGGCACGAGCCCCGCGTCGCCCGCCACGTCATCGGTAGCGCCGACCTCGGCAAAATCAGAATCGGCAAAGGCATAATTTCAAACGCTTGAGCGACTCTCAACCCATTCGCCCACCGGCTCTCGGGGCGAACCGCACCGCGGATGGACGTTGGCAGTTCGTTGTGTGGGCGCCTGCACGCAAGAGCGTGGAGCTATCGCTTTCCTCGGGTTCTGCCGGCACGCCAGCGAAATTGGTTCCGATGGAGCGCGATTCAGGCGGATATTTTCGCGCTGTCATCGACGGGCTCGGTGAGCCGCCTCGATATTCATATCGGATGGATAAGGGCGAGACGCGGCCGGATCCGGCTTCGCGTTTTCAGCCAGACGGAGTGCACGCCGCGTCGCAAGCCGTCGATCCAGCGACGTTTCACTGGACGGATCAAGCGTGGAAGGGCGTGGCGCTGCGTGACACCGTCGTTTACGAACTTCACGTAGGAACCTACACGCGAGAGGGCACGTTTGCGGCTTTAATTCCCCACCTGGTTCGGCTGAAAGATCTGGGTATCACAACGATCGAGTTGATGCCGATTTCTCAATTCCCTGGCGGACGGAACTGGGGCTACGACGGCGTTTTTCCGTTTGCGGTGCAGAACAGCTACGGAACTCCGTCCGATCTGCAAAAGTTTGTCGACGTTGCACACGCGAAGGGACTCGCGGTTGGCCTCGACGTGGTTTACAACCACCTTGGTCCTGAAGGGAACTATCTTCCCGAATTTGGACCCTACTTCACGGACTTCTATCACACGCCCTGGGGTTCGGCGCTGAATTTTGACGGACGGCAGAGCGATCACGTCCGTAATTTTTTTATTCAGAGCGCGTTGGATTGGCTGGAGCAGTTTCACTTCGACGCGCTGCGGCTCGACGCTGTGCATAGCATCTACGATGCGAGCGCCAATCCTTTTCTGGCGGAGCTTTCGAACGAAGTGCGGGCCTTATCGACGCGGCTGGGCCGCGACATTGTGCTGATCGCAGAGAGCGATCTGAATGATGCGCGCATGGTGCTGCCGACGGGTCCCGAGGCTGAAGGGCTAGGTATGCACGGGCAGTGGAGCGATGATTTTCATCATTCGCTGCACACGTTGGTTACGAAAGAAGCTGCGGGCTATTACCAGGACTTCGGCACGATCCATCATTTGGCGAAGACGATTTCAAATGGCTGGTTCTACGACGGGATTTACGCGCCTCATCGTGAGCGGCGGCATGGGAACTCGCCGCAAAAGTTGAAGCCCGAGCAATTTGTCGTCTGCATTCAGAACCACGATCAAGTTGGAAATCGCGCGCTGGGCGACCGCATCAGCAATTTGACGGACTTTGAAGGATTGAAGCTTGTGGCCGGAGTGACACTGCTGTCGCCGTTTACTCCGATGTTGTTCATGGGTGAAGAGTATGGCGAAACGGCGCCATTTCAATACTTTATCAGCCACGGCGATTCCGGCTTAATCGAAGCCGTTCGAAAAGGTCGTCAGGCGGAGTTTTCGCATTTTGGATGGACAGGTACGATTCCCGATCCGCAAGCGGAATCTACGTTCGAACGATCGCGGGTCGATCATTCGCTTGTGAGTCAGGAACCACATCGGACGCTTTGGCTTTTCTATAAGACGCTGCTGGAATATCGCCGCTCTCGAAAGCTTGGCAACGTCAAGCCAACCACTGTTGTTGAGTTGACGAACGCCCTTTTGGTGTTGCGAATGACCGACGTCGCCCAGATCGCAACAATGATTCATTTTGGTGAACATGCGGCGAAACTCTCCTTCAACCTCCCATCCGGAAGCTGGAACAAACAGCTTGATTCAGCCGGTCCGAAGTGGAGAGGTCCATCTGCGCTGCCAGAGAGGATTGAAGGCGGCAATGCTGTACAGTTGACGCTGCAACCGCGGTCGTTCGTTGTTTACGAGCAGTCGAACGCGAACTCGCGAACGCACAAATCCTGACTGCCACCTCATGTCGACGACCACCCCAGCCCGGCCGCGTCTTCTTGCAACATACCGCCTCCAATTCAACAAGGATTTCACTTTTCAGGACGCGGCGAAAATTGTCGATTACCTCGCCGATCTCGGCATCACGCACGTCTACGCTTCGCCGATTCTGACCGCACGGCGCGGCAGCGGTCACGGCTACGACGTCACCGACCCAACTCGATTGAATCCGGAACTCGGCACGGACGCCGACTTCCAAGCTTTTCGCGAAAAGCTGCGCGAACGCGGAATGGGCTTGATCCTCGACATCGTGCCCAACCACATGTCGGCGAGCAGCGAAAATGCGTGGTGGATGGACGTGCTCGAAAACGGCCCGGAGTCCGCATACGCGTCTTACTTCGACATCGACTGGCGGCCACCGTCACGCATCCTCGAAGGCAAAGTTCTCTTGCCCGTCTTGGGGCGGCCATTCGGCGAGGCGCTTGAGCATCAGGAACTCAAGCTGATCGCGCTCGAAGGTAAATTCCTTGTTCAATATTTCGACTCGCTCTTCCCTCTCGCGCCCGCCACTTATCATTTGATCCTTCGCCGCCGGTTGAACGAACTCCGCGACATTTTGGGCGAAGACTCGCATTCGTATCAGGAATATTCCGGTATCGCAGCCGCCGCAGCGGCGCTGACCGACGACTCCATGAGTACGCGCGATGCCGGCGCCGACCGTCGTCTTCGCTTCGAATCGCTGAGGCAGCGCCTTCGTCAGCTTATGGCGCAGGATGCGAAGGTCACCGATTTCATAACGCAGAATCTGAAGGGGATAGAAGGTCAGCCCAAGGATCCGTCAAGCTTTTCGTCATTCGAAACGCTTCTGGCGCAGCAGCACTATTTGTTGGCCTATTGGCAGAACGTCAACGAAGAAATCAACTATCGACGCTTTTTTACGATCAACGATCTCGTCGGCCAGAGGATGCAGGACCCGCTGGTTTTCGAAGCAACGCACGCGCTGATCTTTCGCATGATCGAGCAAAGCAGCCTGGACGGGTTGCGCATCGACCACATCGACGGCTTGCGCGATCCGCTGGGCTACTTGCGGCAACTAAGCGAGCGCGTGTTCATTGCCAATCCCAACGCCGTTCCCGAGGGTGGCGCTGCCGCGACAAACGGTCAGCAGGCCAGCTTCCCCATCTTCGTCGAGAAGATTCTGGCTCGCGATGAGCATCTCCCAGCCGGCTGGCCCGTCGCTGGTACGACCGGCTACGACTTCGTGAACGCGCTCAATGCGTTTTTTGTGGATCCAAAGGGCGCTGGCCAGATCGAGAAGATTTATTCGCGCTTTATCGGCAAGGAGATCGGATACGACGAACTCCTTTATCAGAAAAAAAAGATCGTCATGTCGATCCTGCTCGGGGTCGAAATCCGCGCGGCTGGCCAGCAATTCCAGATGCTCGCCCGCAACGATCGATACGCGCGAGAAATTCCTCGGCTTGAACTCAATCAGGTGCTGCTGGAAGTGACGGCGCAACTGTCGGTCTATCGCACCTACATCAGTAACCTCGATGTCTCCCATGAGGATAAACATCGCATTGAACAAGCCGTCGAGCGCGCACGCTTGAAGGCGCCGCAACTCAGCGCCGCGGGATTCGATTTTCTTCGCGATGTGTTGTTGCTGCTCAATCGTCCGCACCTCCTACCGGGCCAGCGCGAGGCGCGACTCGCGTTCGTCATGCGCTGGCAACAATTCACCGGGCCGATCATGGCCAAGGCCTATGAAGACACGTTTCTCTACGTTTTCAATCCGCTCATCTCGCTGAACGAAGTGGGCGGCGATCCGCGGCCTTCAACTGCGCCAACCGCGGATTTTCCCGGCTTCGTAAAGACAAGGCAAAAAGACTGGCCGTACGCGATGAACGCATCGACCACGCACGACACGAAGCGCGGCGAGGATGTGCGCGCGCGCATTAACGTGCTGTCGGAAATCCCCGCTGTCTGGCAGAAGCACCTTGATCGCTGGTCGAAGACGAACGCACAGCATCGCAAGATGATCGAAGGCCAGCCTGTGCCCGATCGCAACGAAGAGATTTTCTTGTACGAAACTCTGTTGGGAGCCTGGCCATTCGACGACGATCGGCCTGCGCTCGTCCGCCGATTGAAAGAGTACGCGATCAAGGCAACGCGCGAAGCGATGGTGCACACCCGCTGGACGCGCCCAAACCTGCGTCACGAGCAAGCCCTGGAAAGATTCATCGCCGCGATTCTCAAGCCCGGCGCAAAGAGCACATTTCTCTCAGACTTTGTCGAATTCCAGAAGCAGATCGCCTTCTACGGCATGGCAAACAGTCTCGCGCAGACGCTTCTCAAGATCGCGGCGCCGGGAGTTCCCGACATTTATCAGGGTTCCGACCTTTGGGATTTTCGTCTCGTGGATCCCGACAACCGCCAACCCGTTGATTTTGAAGCGCGAAAAGCCGCGCTGACCAAAATACAGGCGCTCGACGAGTCTCCGTCACCGGCGTATATCGAAGTCGCAAAAGGCTGGCACGACGGCGGCATCAAGCTGTACGTAATCTGGAAAGCGCTTCAACAACGCGCGCAATATCCCGAGCTCTATTCAGACGGAGAGTTTCTGACACTCGAAGCTCGCGGCAAGCGGGCCGAAAACGTCACTGCGTTCGCGCGGCGATGGAAGAAGACTTGGGCGGTGATTGTCGCGCCTCGCTGGCTGGCGCGCGCCGGATTCCCTCTGCCGCCGCAGGGCACCGGAAAGTTTTGGGGCGACACGGCGCTGCATCTCCCAAAAACAGCCCCGACGCAGTGGAAAAACGTGTTTACAAACGGAATCGTCACAGTTTCAGGAAGAAATGGAGGCCGAGTGATTCGACTCGACGATCTTGGCCAGTTCCCGGTTGCGCTGCTGACGCCCGAACCAATTCAGCGCAAGGCTTGACGCCCCGAGCGACGTAGGATCATTCACCCTACGTTTGCACCAGCACTCGCTAAATCGACAAAATTTTCCCGATACCCTGCAGCGGAATTCCAACCCAAGTCGGGCGGTTATTCAGTTCATAGCCCAGTTCGTAGATCGCTTTCTCAAGCAAATGCAACTCGAGCACGGTCTGAACCTCAGCCTGCGTCGCGGGCAGATACGACGCGTCCTTCGCCGTCGCAAAATATTTCGCCAAATATCGGTCGGCCACCCACGAGTTCCACGCCTCCGCCCAGACGCCCATCCGCGTGACGTCATCACCATGCGCGCGATCTTCGCCGAGCAGCGGCGCAAACGCGGCATAGTGAAACGACCGCAGCATACCCGCGACATCCTGAAGCGGCGAACGCTTCACGCGACGTTCTTCAATCGACCGCGCGGGCTCGCCCTCAAAGTCGATGATCACGAAATCGCTCTCCGTCCGTAGCACCTGGCCGAGGTGGTAGTCGCCGTGGATTCGCGTCCGCATCGCGCGAATCGGCTCGCGCAGCGCCGCATTGAAACGCGCCGCAATCTCGCTTTCGCGCTCCGCGAGTTTCTCGGCGTTTCCACGCCATTCGTTCGGAAGATACTTCAGCTTGTCGCGCAGCAAAGAGAACACACGAACGAGCAGCCGATTCATCGACTGCTCTAACGCTTGCTGCGAATCCATCGTGAACGGTTCGGGCGCGAACGCAGGGTCGCTCGCGTCCGATGCCAAAGCCAAATGCATTTCGGCAGTCCGTTGGCCCAGTAGTTCGGCCGCAGCCAGATAGGTCTCGACGGCGCTCTTCGCGACGTCAGGAACACCCTCAATTTGATTGCCCGGCGTACTGACGCCCGCGGGCGCCGCAACGCCGGTGGCTGTAATCTTCCTCACCTCGTCGTAGTAACTCGCCAAGGATTTCAGCGTGAATCCCCACGCATCTCCCTGGTTGGCAACGAATTTTTGCAACATCCCCTGCGCCATCGGCTTACCGTTGCGCGCCTGATACTCCAGCGTTCCCGCGAGGGGCGGAACGCTCTTCAACGAAGTTTTCTCCGTAAGGAACTGGCCGATCTCCAGATCTGGATTAATGCCTTCCTGAATCCGCCGAAAGAACTTAAGGATCAGCCGATTTCCGTAGATGATCGAAGTGTTGCTCTGCTCCGCTCCAACCGGTTTCGGCGCAAGCCCTGCGACCGACTCGGGAGAGAGCTGCGAATACATCGTCGTTTGAACTCCGCGAAGCTCACCGTTTTGTCCTGCGATCGCAGTTCCCTTTTCGATCAGCGTCGCAAGCGCCGTCAAAAATGCGAGCGTTCTTCAGTCCGTCGGCCAGCATCATGGAACCGCCGTCTGGCCCGGGCACTTTCAATCCCTCAGCGCCCGCCCCTTCAGAACGGACCAACGGAATCGCGTAGAAATCGTCGGCACCGTCGGCGTAGTGGACGGCAGCGACAAAAATATAGGCATTACCGCTGGCGGCAGGAATCGGAAGCGTGTCAACAACTTCGACCGAAGCGATTTTGCGCGCCTTGCCACCGAACCATCGCTGCTTCAGCAGATAGTCGGGGAGTTGTGACGCGAGAGCTGTTTGTAGGTTCGATGCCATTTGCTTCCCCGCACCAAAGTCGGCCATGAATGCCTCCGGGTAGGTACAGGTTCGATTCACCAAGTCACTGCGTGGTCGCAAGCCCTAGAGAGGCTGAAGTTCGTCGGGATCGTCCGCTTTTTTCTCGGCCAGCGCGCGTTCCAGGAATTTACGCGCCAGGTCCTGCCCGCCATACCCGAACGCGATCGCCAGGCCCAACATGAATGCGCCGAATATGATCGAAAACGCCGCGAGCACGGTTTGCCGCGCCACGCTCAGTTCATCCAGCGCCATCGTAATCGCCAGAATCCAGATGATGAAGCGCACCGACCAGCTAAACAGCATTGCTGAACCGTAGCCTCTGTTTACCGAACCCAGGAGTACCGCACGCGACAGGAAGTTAGCGATCACCAAGCCCAGGAACAGAATCAACATCGCAACGACGATTTCCGGCAGGAGTCGCAGTAACCGCGCAATCTGTTCCTGAAGCCCCGCAATATTCAATACGCTGATGCCGATCAGGATGAAGCCCAGCAACGTGATCCAGAACACCGATCGGCTCAGCACTTCGGTCATCGACGGCAAAGCCGCCATTCTCAGGACTTTCGACGCTCCGGCTTCTTCCGATAACCGATCCAACTTCGTCAGCCGCAGAATCGTTCGCGCCACGTACTTGAATGCGTAGGCAACCAGCACACCGGTGAGGACGATCACCAGCATCACGACCAGGCGCGGCAAGAACTGCGCGATCATGTCCGCCATGTTTTGGTAGGCCTGTTGCAAACCGTGGATGATCGTGTCTTTCATCGTTTCACCTCAGCTTTTCGCCTTCCAGCGCTCGATCAAATAGGGTTTCTGCTTTTCGAATTCCAGACAGAGCGCTTCCGTGTCGGCTTCCATCTCTTCGGGGGTTGATTGAGCGTGATCGACCAGAAATGAAAAGAGTTGTCCGCGATACAGGGGGACGAGAGATTGCAGAATGTGATCACGCGCGATCGAAGTGCGGTGATACGCCGCCACAAAATCGTATAGAACGCGAACCCACAGCTCCGACGGGAAATCGAATTGATCGATATCCTTCGTGGCGATTTGCTTGAGTTGCGCGAGTGTGTCTTTCGCCAAAATTGATTTCAACACGTCCTGGAGAGTTTGGACGCCCGTGCGAAATAGTTCGAAACTCTTGTCCTGTCTGGCGGGCGCATCTTCGGGTGTCAATTCATGGTCAGAGCCGAACGTCTGCACGCTCTCCGTGCCCTGGCGATCGAGCCAATGGTCCTGGAAAGCGTCGCAGCAATAGAACAAGTTTCCAACGGTCTGGCGAATTGTCTCGACGATATCCGGCCCGCCGGGGAGAGCGCTCCTCGGCCCCAGATACGACTGACTGCACTTCATTCCATTGCAGATCGCATTGACCGCCATCCACGCCTCGGGGCGAGCGCGAACGGCTTCATCCATTGGCTGGGATGCGCATTCGGTGGCCAAGCGGCCTGAGAATCCCCATTCGTCCGTGTACATTTCGCGAATGCGCACGCCGAAGACTGCGCGGCTCATCGGATAAAGCAAATTGCGCGCGAGCAGCCCTTGAAACTTCGTACGAGAGTACAGAGGAGCCACAAAAGCAAAATCCTGCCTGTAGGCTGGCCGGAGTAGATTCGCCACCCAGGCAGGGTCGAGGTTAATCGTTGCCGGCGATACGACGGCGCATGCTTTGACGCGCAGCAAGTCGGCAGCGGCGAAAACAATTTTCAGCGCAGCGCCCTGCGACGGTGAGCGGCCGTACTGCGCCGTAATGCGGTGGACCGTCCGCAGCGAGGTTATTCCCCGGCGGATCGATGACTTCTTTTCATTCAAGTTGGAAACAATCTGCTGGGTCTGGTCGGAGGAGCCGCCATCGATATTCAGAATCGCAACGCGGTCGCGCACAAAGTTCTGCTGGTAGCTGTCCTCGATCGCCTGGATGGTCTGGCCGATCGTCGCCTCGTTGTTGTACGACGGTACCGCGACGAGCAAGTCCGCTTCGCCAACGCTCATCAACTGGCGAAGTAGATCTTCCGAAAGTAGCGTTTCGTCGGCCAAAAAAAGCTCCGCTCCTACCCTCTCACGTGCAATACGGAAACCTTAGAAAGTTACACTCGACGCGTGGCGAGTTCAAAGTCTAAATGCGGCGCAGACGGAACCAAAAGAATTGATAGGGTGCAAGCGTCAGTAAATAAGGCAGTTCTCCGATGCGTGGGAACAAATTCCGGCCAAACATTTCGATCGGGATATGACCTTTAAAGCTTTGCAGGTTCAGCTCGACGGCCTGCGCCGAGCTCGACAAGTTGTTGACCACCAAGACTTTCTCTTCGCCAAGCTGCCGAACGTACGCGAGTACGCGGTGGTTTGACGGGCTGAGGAAGTCGATTGAGCCCCGGCTGAAAACACGGAACGAATTACGTGTCTGGATGACCGACTTGGTCCATGAAAGCAGCGAATGCTCCGTACGCCGCTGCGCTTCGACGTTCACCGACTGATATCCGTAGACCGGATTCGAGATTAGTGGCGAATACAGCCGTTCCGGATCCGACGACGAAAATCCTGCGTTCCAACCGCCGTTCCACTGCATCGGCGTTCGAACGCCGTTGCGATCGCCAAGATATACGTTGTCGCCCATGCCGATTTCGTCGCCGTAATAGATGATTGGTGTTCCCGGCATGGAGAGCAAGCAAGCCATTCAGCAATTCGATGCGTCGCCGATCGTTCTCCAGCAACGGGGCAAGACGCCGTCGAATCCCCAGGTTGATGCGCATCGTCTTATCGTTCGCGAACGAGTCGTACATGTAGTCGCGCTCGATGTCGGTCACCATCTCGAGCGTCAGTTCGTCGTGATTGCGCAGGAAAACGCACCACTGACACTTATCGGGAATCTGCGGGGTCTGCTCCAGGATGTCGATAATCGGTTTCCGGTCTTCCAGCTTGACTGCCATAAACATGCGCGGCATCAGGGGAAAATGGAACGCCATGTGGAATTCATCGCCGTCGCCCTGGCCGAAGTAATCGCGCACATCAACGGGCCACATATTCGCTTCGGCGAGCAGCATTTTGCCGGGATAAGCGTCGTCAAGGCGAGCCCGGAGTTCCTTGATGACCATGTGCGTCTCCGGCAGGTTCTCGCACGAAGTCCCTTCGCGCTCAACGAGGTACGGCACAGCATCGAGACGGAATCCATCGACGCCGATATCGAGCCAGAACTTCATCACCTCCCAGACCGCCTCTTTCACGGCTGGATTGTCGTAGTTCAGGTCGGGTTGATGGCTGAAGAATCTGTGCCAGTAATATGTTTTGGAGATCGGGTCCCACGACCAGTTCGACATCTCGGTGTCGATGAAGATGATTCGAACACCCTTGTACTTGTCGTCGGTGTCGCTCCAGACATACCAATCGCGCTTCGGGTTGTCGCGCGAGCTGCGCGCTTCCTGAAACCAGGGATGTTGATCCGAGGTGTGGTTGACGACCAGTTCGGTGATGACGCGAATCTTTCGGTTGTGTGCGGCCTGGAGAAATGCTTTGAAATCCTCGATCGTTCCGTACGTGGGGTTTACCGACGTATAGTCCGCGATATCGTATCCGTCGTCGCGCAACGGAGACGGATAAAACGGCAGGAGCCAGATGGCGTTGATTCCGAGTTCCTGAAGATAGTCGAGCTTGTTGGTCAGCCCGCGGAAATCACCGACACCGTTCCCGTCGCTGTCGCAGAACGTCCGCACGTGAAGCTGATAAATAACCGCGTCTTTGTACCAGAGCTTATCGTCCTGCGGGGCCAACGATTGTCTCTCCTGTTCGAATGTCTCGTGTTCCCACCAACGTCGCCCACCAAGACGCGAGCGCAAAAGGGGCTACTCACAACGCGATTTACGGAGCGCTATGTGCCATCAATTCGACGTGCGCTTTGCCGCGTCGCGGCCCTGCTTATCCAATCGAATGTACTTGAAAAATATGCGCCGGCAGCACGAAAGGATTCAAATCCACAAAATTCCTCGATCCATGCCAAACGTAGCGCGCATCCGTCAACAAATCATGAACCTGATATGACTCTTCCGAACCCAGACCCAGCGCGGTCACGTCAACGTTGACCCACCCGGCTTGCCGGTTGTGCGGGTCCAGATTCGCGACCACCAGAATCATATCCGACTTGTCTTCGCTCACCCTGCTGTAAGCGACGATCTGCGGATTATCGACCGGATGAAAGTCCAATCCGAGGTTCTGTTGCAGCACCGGGTTGTTCTTTCGAATCCGATTCACGTGCGTGATCAGGTCGCGCAGGCTATTCGGATTATGAACGTCCCAGGCCCGGATTTGATACTTTTCCGAATCGAGGTACTCTTCGCTGCCTTCGCGAACCGGCCGCCCTTCGCACAATTCGTACGCTGGACCGTAAATTCCGTAGCTCCCGCTCAGCGTTCCCGCCAGAATCAGTCGCGTCATGAAACCCGCGCGACCGCTGCGCTGCAGATATTCGTTCAAAATGTCCGGCGTATTCGGCCAAAGATTTGGACGGAAGTATTCGAACACTTCCGCGTCCATCATCTCGTCGAAATATTCCGCAAGCTCAGCGCTTGTGTTCTTCCACGCGAAGTACGTGTAGGACTGCGTGAATCCCAGCTTCGCCAACTGATACATCACCTTCGGCCGAGTAAATGCTTCCGAGAGAAAAATGATCTCGGGATGCTCCTTTTTTACCCCCGTGATGAGCCATTCCCAGAACGCGAACGGCTTCGTGTGCGGATTGTCCACGCGAAACACGCGAACGCCCTGCGCAATCCAGTAGTCGATGACACTCTTCAGTTCGTCCCACAATTCCTGCGAGTGCGGCCCTTCAAAATGGAAGGGGTAAATATCCTGATACTTCTTCGGCGGATTTTCCGCATATTGCACCGTTCCATCCGGGCGCTCGCGAAACCATTCGCGATGCTCCTTCACATACGGATGATCTGGAGCGCACTGAAACGCAATGTCGAGCGCGATATCGATTCCCAGCTCGCGAGCCTTCAGCACCAGCGTCTTGAAGTCCTCAAGCGTACCCAGTTGCGGATGGATCGCCTTATGCCCGCCCTCTTTGGCTCCGATGGCCCAGGGACTACCAGTATCGTCCGCCGCCGGCGTCGTCGAATTGTTCTTACCCTTCCGCTCCGACCGCCCAATCGGATGAATCGGCGGCAGATACAAAATGTCGAAGCCCATCCCGGCAACATATGGCAGCCGGTTGATCACATCTTTGAATGTCCCGTGCCGCTTCGGATCCGTTGTCACTGACCGCGGAAACAATTCATACCAGGTACTGAACCGCGCCTTCTCCGGATCGACCACGACCGCTAATTCCCGCTCGTAGCGGGTGTCTGCTGTTCGATCCCGCCACGCATTTACCAACAGCGCCAGTTCCGCGTTCTGCGAGATCGCTAGCGCACCATCCCGGTCCTTCTTTGCCAGTTCCTTCAGCTTCGCAGCGGCGTCTGCCAACTTCTTCGCTTCCGCTCCTCGCGCTCGCCCCGAAGCTTCCCGCACGATCTCAGCACCGATCAAAACATCCACCGAAATATCCTGCCCAGCATCTGCGCGCTTCTTTAAGTCCTTGCTCCAACTTCCGAACGCATCCGTCCACGCCACAAGCGTATACAAATAACGCCCAAGCTTCTCGAGCTTGAAAACGCCCTCCCAGCGGTCGTTGTTATCGAAGCGCATCGGCGCTTCATTCCAGTCGCGTTCGTCCTCGCGACGCCACAATAGGCGCGCGCCAAGCGAGTCATGGCCGTCCGCGTAAATATCCGCGCGTACTCGCAACTCGTCGCCGACGACGCGCTTGATCGCGAACCGTCCGGCATCCACTTGCGGCGAGACGCCCTCAATAATCACTCTATGGAGCGTCCGCACAGCCACCCCTACGACAGTCGCTTCTACCGTCAAAACTCAACCTCCACGACTGAATCCGAAACCCGTCAGCAGTGCCCAATGAGGACACGGCGCAACCCCGGAAGCTTACGCCTCCGCTTCGACTCCCAGTATATATAGGATAGCGGTGCCTGACCCGCCTACGCAGAACTCGTTATCGTTAAGGGTGACGTTCCTGTACAGCCCCGACGCCGATTTTGCACTCCCCGGCTACGGGAGGCAAAGAAACCGACCTGTCCAGCTAACCCTTGTCTTTCGCCCACTTCGCCGTGATCGCCTTGAAGCCATTCTTCTCGAGCTCGGACTTCACCTTTGCACTCGAATCCCGATCCCCAAACGGTCCGACGGCCACGCGATATAGGTTGTCGTTGCCATGCCGATAAACAAATGCTGAGAACTTTTTCTTCTTCAGGTCCTGCATCAGCGCCGTCGCGTTCCCTTCCATCTTCATCGCGCCGACCTGCAAAACCAGACCTGAGTTCATCGCCGGAGCCGCGCCCGCAAGAATGGTCGTTTCGGACGGCGGATTTGAAGTCGCGTGCGAAACTGGAGCCGGGGCAGGAGCCGGGACCGTAGCCGACACCTTCGCCGCCGCAGTCACGCTCCGGCTGGATGCTGGCGCCGGCGCCTCCAACGACGCCGAACTCGAATAGTTCACAGCGCTCTTCCCGCTCGTTATCGGCGGAACTGGACTCACCTCTGGAAATGACTCAGCCGACGCAAACGACGCCGTCGACGGATTTCCGACTTTGCCGGGATCGCCCTTCGCATTTGCGCTCGCACCACCA
This sequence comes from uncultured Acidobacteriota bacterium, assembly GCA_963766985.1. Taxonomy (GTDB): domain Bacteria; phylum Acidobacteriota; class Terriglobia; order Acidiferrales; family UBA7541; genus Acidiferrum. The sequence goes on along the minus strand of CAVYCJ010000012.1, from coordinate 380,535 downwards.
GTCGCGCCACCCGGTTTCGGCGCCGTCAAATCGTGCGTCGTCCGGTTCGCGCCGGTGCTGCCCATCTGATACCCAAGGAACACGAGCGCCCACGTCAGCAGCACGACCGCAAGCACCAGTTCGATTGTGTGCCGCGATTTCGTCGTTCGCGCCGTTTTACCGGCCATCACCGGCTCGACAGGGAACACGCCGTCAAACTCAACTTCTTCCGGGGCCGTAACGCGCTTCTCCTCAATTTCCGTGACCCAGCCTACCGCGTCCGACGCCCAGCCCACTGTCTCTGCGTCTGCTGGCAGCACCTGGCGTTCAGCATCAAATCGTGCTCCCGCCGGCGCATCTTCCATTTGCGCCACGTGCTCGACCCATTCAGCCCGGGTCGCAGATCCCGGTGTGGCCGCCTCGGGCCCAGCGGCCTTCGCCGACTTCGTTGGTTTAGCGGTTTCCGCGATCGAATCTTCTTCAAGGGCGAAGGCCTCATGGTCCATCTCGCCGTCTTCAAGAGGCTCGTCCGGCTCCTCGATCTCAACAACCCCAGCCGCCTCCGCGTTGAAATCCTCCTCCTGAGCGACGGGTTCCGGAAACAGCGTCCCGGTTACCTCGACAGAGAGGTGCAATCTCTTCAGCAACCTTGGCAGCTTCAACAGGCTCCGGCTCAACCGCCGTCTCCATCGCCATTTCCGCCGGCTTGACCGGCTCTTCCACTTTGGCTTCGGCATCCCGATTTTCCAGCTGCGGCTGAATTTCCATCCGCACTTCGGGCAGCATATCGGGCCGCACAACTCGCCGGATTGCATCGACTTGCGCGTACGTCGACCGCGTCACAATCACCGGCTCATCGAGATCTTCACTGCCCGCCGGCCTCAGATTGGTCCCCGCCGCAATCCACTCGCACAATTGCTGCTGCGACACTTCGTCCAGATCCATGAACCGCACGCCGGTCAGGTGCCCGGAATCGCGCGTCCACGCCACTTGCGCTTTCGCTTCAATGTGGCCGACGCCCTCGGGCAAATCGAACACCACCGACACCACATCATTCAAATTTCGCGGCACAAGGCTCGCGACCGCCAATCCGCCTTCGCACAAATCGAGCAACAGCCCGCTCTTCGCGTCGTCCATCGACACGAACAAGGGCGTGCTGGGCACTAGTCTGGGAAACTGCCTGCGTTCCTCAAGCATTTTTCTTCTTTCGAAAGAGAAATTCTTGAGTCGATGTTAGGCCCGGCCTCGGCCCTCAACCTTGTTTTAGAGGAATTGTTTGCCCAAAGTAACAACGTATAGGACTAAAACTAGGTAGCTCCAGTACCTGCTCTGATTTCTATCTCGCGGTTTGTAGGGGCGGGGCTTGCTCCGCCCGGCGTCGCGTCTTGCCGCAAACGCGCCCCGACAAAGAACAAAGGGTCGCCTCATCGCTTCCTTGTTTTCAACCCTTCGCCACCTGATAACAGTCGAACTGCACCCCGAACCCCTGCGTGCCAACCTCGGTGTCCACCTGCGACACGCGCACCACATGACCGGTGCATCTCCACTCCGTCTCTGGCTCGCCCGTGATCTCCTGCGGCATCTTCAAGACGACCTCGACCACCGTGCCCACTCCCATGCGCAGGTCCGTCGCAAAAAACATCCCCTGCTCCGAAATATTCTCCGACTGCCCGGCATGTTCGGGCGTCGCCGACTTCCACAATCTCACCTTGAGCGGAGTCTTCATCGCGTGCCGGATCGACACACGTCGATCCCTTGGGAGTCGATCCAGAAAGCGCCGCATCGCGAATCTCCAGGAAAACACCAGCAACGCCCGCGCGGGCGCTCGGCGAATTAGGAAGGGACAACATCTTCCGTCTTCCCTCCAGGAAAACAAAGTCTCAATTCCGTACCAATTTTCGCGTTAGATTTCGCCTCGACACCGGACGAGGAGTATCTAGATTCCAGACGAAATTTGATCAACCCTGCCGGCCGGACGGTCCACTCGTCTTTCTAATTTCCCTTTTCCATTTTCCGATTTCCAGCCCGCCCCAGCACAACTTTATCAACGCCTAGCCATATACTCTTACGCCAACAATTTATTAAAAATAATTGTTGACATGTTTTACTTATGCGTAATATAAAGCTTTTGGTCACCGGCACTCCGGCGCTGTTGGTTCTTTCGGGAGGGGGAATCAGCGGCACGGCCCAGCCACCCGGAGTGCCACGTTTTTCTTCCCGCAGCCTTCCGCAACCCACGTCAAATTTTCACAGATCAAACCGCTTCAGGCAGGATCAACCACTCTCATTCCAAGGTCAGTTTCCAATTTCCCTTTTCCAATTTCTGCCTTATCTACTCCCCGTACGGCACCCAAACATTCTTCACCTGCACCGCATGCCGCAGCCACCACTTCCCTTCACTCTGCGCCGCATCGAACCAATCAATCGCGCGCCCCTCATTCGTAAACACCTGCTTCAAATTTCCCGCCGAGAGCGATTTCGCCATCACGCTCTGCGCCTCATCTCCAAAACTCCACAGCGCATCCACGTCGGCATGCTCCGCTAGCACCCGCAACAATTCCGTCGGCCGTCCGCTCACCATATTGATCACGCCGCCCGGCAGGTCGCTCGTCTCAAACACCTGATACAGATCGCCCATCACCAGCGGATCTCGCTCGGACGGAATCGCAACCACCACATTCCCCATCGCCACGAGCGGCATCACTGTCGACACAAACCCAAGCAACGGCGCATCCGCCGGGCAAAGCACTCCGGCCGTGCCGATCGCTTCATTCATCGCAATCGAAATATTCCGCACCGGTGGATTGTGAACCAGCCCGTCAAACTTGTCGGCCCACGCCGCATACGAAAACACGCGCTCAGCAGTCGCTGCAACTTCGCGCCGCGCCTGTTTCGCTCCAACGATGCGCGCTAACCGGTCCGCGATCTCGTCGCCGCGCTGCGAAAAATTCTCCGCGATGTAGTACAAAATCTGCGCGCGATTGTGCGCCGTAGATTTCGCCCAGCCTGCGGCCGCATTTCGCGCCGCTTCCACCGCATTGCGAATGTCTTTGCGATTCCCGAGTGGCGCTTCACCCAGCAACTTCCCGTCGGAGCCACGCACCTCAAAGCTATAACCCGAATCCGGCCGCGCCTGCTTCCCTCCGATGTATAGCTTCACCGTCCGATCGATCGAAACAGTGCCGTTGTGACCATCGGATTTTCTGGATTTGTCCGCGCCCTTCTTCTCATCGCTTTGCGATGACTTGCCCGGCTTCAGCGCCGGTGCCTTCGCAAACCACGCCGGCTCCAGATACTCCAGCATCCCTTCGCGCCCGCCTTCACGCCCGTAGCCACTCTCGCGATATCCGCCAAATCCGCACGCGGCGTCGAACAGGTTCGTGCTGTTCACCCACACCACACCGGCCTTCACTTGCGCCGCGACCTGCAGCGCCACGTTCACGCTCTCGCTCCAGACGCTCGCCGCCAGCCCATACGTCGTATTGTTCGCCAGCTCGACCGCTTCGCGCGGCGTTCGAAACGTCATCGCCGCCAGCACTGGTCCAAAAATTTCCTGCTGCGCCACCGTCGACGCCGGATGCACATTGCTCAGCAGTGTCGGCGGGAAGTATAGTCCTCGCGCCGGCATCAAAAACCCTTCGGGCTGCCAGCACGTCGCGCCTTCCGCCACTCCCTGCTTCACCAAACGATCGATCCGCTCCAACTGCACACGCGCGACAATTGCGCCGACATCAATCGCCTTATCCAGCGGCGACCCGACGCGCAGCGTGCTCATCCGCCGCCGCACCTTGTCGAGCAACGCCTCCGACACGCTCTCTTGCACCAGCAATCGCGAGCCCGCGCAGCAGACCTGCCCCTGATTCAGCCAGATCCCATCGACCAATCCCTCGACCGCACTGTCGAGATCCGCATCTTCGAAAATTACAAATGGCGACTTCCCGCCCAGTTCCAGCGATAACCGCTTGTGACTCGCCGCCGTCGCCTTTCGAATCGCGCGCCCGACTTCCGTCGATCCGGTGAACGCAATCTTGTCCACGTCGTCATGCATCACCAGCGCTTCGCCCGTCGTTCCATCGCCGGTGACGATATTTACGACGCCTGCTGGCAATTCCGCCTCGCTGCAAAGTTCCGCAAACGCCAGTGCCGTCAACGAAGTAAACTCGGCCGGCTTCAGCACCACCGTATTCCCCGCTGCCAGCGCCGGCGCAATTTTCCAGGCCAGCATCAACAACGGAAAATTCCACGGAATAATCTGCCCGACCACGCCGCATGCGACGTACCCGGGAAATTCCGACTCCAGAATCTGCGCCCAGCCCGCATGATGGTAAAAATGTCGCGCCACCAGCGGAATATCCAGGTCGCGGCTCTCGCGAATCGGCTTCCCGTTATCCATCGTCTCCAGCACCGCGAGCCGCCGCGAGTGTTTCTGCACCAATCGCGCCAGCGCATACAAATAACGCGCTCGCGCATGTCCGCCGATTTTCTGCCATCCCTTCAACGCCCCGCGCGCCGCCGCGACAGCAGCATCGACATCCGCGCTCGATCCCTGCGCTACCGACGCCAGCACCTCTCCCGTCGAAGGATCTTCGCTCGCAAAATATTTCCCGTCCTTGGGCGCGCGCCACTCCCCGCCAATAAAGTGCCCAAACTTCCGCGAGTGCCCATCGAGCCACGCCACAACTTCACGCGGATCTTCCGGCGCCGCCCCCCACTCCATCGACACAAATTTTTCCGTCACGCTCATAGTTCCACCCGCCAAAACCGAATCCATCAAATCGCCGGCGCTTTTCGTTACTTCGTTACTTCATTACTTCATTACTTCTTTACTTCGCTTTTTCCCTCACCTCAAAAATCGAAATGACTGCAACGCCTGCATCAATTTCCCTTTAACCTCAGCCTCGTCCTCTTTCGTAAACTTCTGCGTCCCCGCATCGTAGACGTCTGGATTCGTCGTCATCTCCTGAATCACAAGCTCGTAACACTTTCCCGCGCGAAACCCTCGATAGATGTCGCTGTTCGAATAGTGACTCATCGCCGCGTCGCTCACTCGAAAGTGCCGAAACGTACCCCCGCCAATCCCCGTGTTCTCGCCTTTAATCTCGCCCCAGTTCGCCGACCCCGCCATGCAGCTCGCGGCGTCGCCCGCGTTCACATCGGTAGCCACAAAAAACGACGCCCCGTTAAACGTCGGCTTGTCCTTAAACTTGTCCTTCGGATATCCAAAACACACCGCCGTCACCGCCGCGCCTCCCGGATCGTTGCATCGACAAGCCTCGGCCGGCGTCCAAACACTCTCCGACGTAACCTTCGCATCCTGCGCCTCGCACTTCACCAAATCCGGCGCATAATGAAATCCGAATGCCCCGTCCGCACTCGTAAACGGCATCGTCGCACCCGAAGCGATCCCGACGCCAATTGCCGCAACCGCAATTGCCCCAAGGACCATGCACCAACACGCTGCCCTCAGTCCGTCTGCCCCTCGATTCTTTCTCGAAACGACTCTCACGAATCCTCCATCGACGCGCCCGCAAACTCCCTCCATTCAATCACGCTAACGTCCGCCCCGCCACACCCTTCCCGAGGGCCACTACATCAAAACGCACGACCGCCGGCTCTGCGAGTGCTGGTTTTGACATTCATCCACCGCATTCCCACTAATCTGTTCGAAGTCGAAGTAGTATCGCTACTAGGTTTGGTCAGCAACCGGAGATGTGATCGATGAATCCTGCTTCCGTCGGTACAAGCATCGAGAACGAACTCAAGGAACGAACATTTGTTTTGCAGGACTACTTCTTCCTTGTCCTTCGCTCCATCCGCAGTGCTTTTGCCGCCAACCGCTACTTCTCCGACCTTGTCGAGCAGATGGACATCATTGGAGTGGGATCGCTGCGCATCGTTCTCGTCGCATTGCTCTGCGTCGGTGGCGTCGTCGTCCTCAACGCCGCTGGCCAATTCCGCCGATTCGGCGAAACCTCCCTCACCGCCGACGCCGTTGCAATCGCGCTACTCCGCGAACTCGGTCCTGTCTTCACCGCGCTTCTCGTCGCCGGACGCAACGCCACCGCAATGGCATCTGAACTCGGCTCCATGGTCGTCACCGATCAAATCGACGCCATCCGCTCTTTCGGTATCGACCCCATCCGCAAATTGATGACCCCGCGCCTTATTGCGACCATCATCGTTCTGCCGATCCTGACCGCTCTCGGCGTTTGCTCGGGCTTAATCGGCGGCTTCGCCGTAGCCTCGCTCACCCTGCACGTACCCGCCGCTCAGTTTTGGACGCGCGCCATCGACTCCCTTCAGCTCGGCGATCTCGTCATTGGATTCGTGAAGCCCCTTGTCTTCGGTTTCATTGTTGCCTCGGTCGGCTGCCATCAGGGCCTCAGCGTGAAAGGCGGCACCGAGGGCGTAGGCCGCGCCACCATCTCCGCCTTCGTCGAATCTTCCGTGACTGTCTTGGTCGTCGATCTTTTCGTGACCAAGCTCTTGCTCTGGGCCTTCAACCTCTAGCCGCAAAGTTGAAAGCTGTCATTCCGACCGAAGTGAGTCGACGCGCGTTTACCACGTTTAGCGGAGCCTGTCATTTCGACCGGAGCGAGCCGACGTCTTTTCTTCGCGTTCACTTCCTGTGAACGCGTCGCCTCGCGCAGTGGAGAAATCTCTCTTCGATTTAAGCAACATGCAATCTACTTCCCCGGGAACGCCACATTCTCCGGAAAAAGTCTCTGTGTGAAATCCCGCACAATCGAGTTCGCTACTCCCGGATCAGGCGACTCCTGCTGCGAATTCACAAACGCGATGATCGTCGCATCTCGACTCGGCAGGTAATACGCCCCCGTGTTGTACCCAGGAATTCCTCCCGTATATCCGTACCAACCTCCCGAGCACCCAATCCCTAAACCGAACTCCATGCCCGGCTTGCCAATCGGCTTGCAATCAAGCCGCTCTTTCTGCGTCGCCGCGCTGTTCGTTTTCCCCAACACATAGTCCTTCACCCAGCTCCGCATGTCCCCCATATCCGAGATCATCACGCCCGCCGTCCACGTCAGCATCGGCGGCAGTGTCACCGTCACGTCGTCCCAGTTTTTATCCTTGTCCAGCGCGAACCCGTGCGAGAACGGCGCCGGCATCCCCGCCTGATCCACCGGAAAACTTGTGTTCTTCAATTTCAGCGGCCCCAGCAATCGCTTCTGAATTTCGTTCTGCGCCGTGTCGTGCGTCACCGCCTCCATAATCAGCCCCAGCAACAAATAATTCGTATTCGAATAGTTCCACTGCGCGCCCGGAGCAAACAGCGGTGGATGCTTCACCGCAATCGCCACCAATTCTCGCGGCGTGATCTTCGTCTGCGCGTTGATGTCCATTGAGTCCAGCTCCGGCGCGTGATACGCGTCCAGCAGCCCGCTCCGCATCTGACACAATTCCCGCACCGTGATGTGCTCCGCGTTCGGCACCTTCACGCCGAGATCGAACTTCGCCAGCGAATCATCCAGCGACAGCTTCCCTTCATCGACCAGCTGCAGCAGCACCGTCACCACAAACGTCTTCGTGTTGCTCCCCACGCGAAACTTGTCATCCAGCTTCATCGCCTCGCGCGGCGTCAGATTCCCCAGCCCGACCGCCCGCACCCAAGGCTCCACGCCCGGCCTCCACACGCCTACCACCGCGCCCGGCACGCTCTGATTCCCGCCAAACGCCTTCAATTCCTTCTCGACATCCGCCAGCAGCCCCTTCTCCACATCCGCCGGAATCGCCTTCGTGTCACGTCGCGCCTCAACACCACGACCCACCATCGCAACGCAAACTCCGCAAATAATTCCCACGCTCAAAACGAATCTCAGTCTCTGCAATCTCATCACGCGCCCCTCAGTCCAATCAGACTTCGACAACACACACCAATCGCACAGCAAATCTTACAGATAACTCCGACCGTCAAATGAACGTTGCAAGCAAAAATCCGGAAGGCCATCGCGCCCAGCTGCGCAGCACCACGCCAGTTGCGCAGCACCGCGCCAGTCGCGCGATGATTTTTTCTTTCCTGGGTGCCGCACCCTTAGGTTTAAAAGGGTGCGGACTTTGACTTTTCTCTTTTCTCCCGTCTCGCCAATCAAACCACAATCAATCAAACGTCCACTTCTTCCACCGTCCCCGCCATCGGCATCACCGCATCCACCTTCGTCATCTTGAACAATTCCAGAATCCGCGGCCCCACTCCCACCGCCACCATCCGCACGCCCTTCCCCCGGCAATGCACATAGTGCCGCACGATCCGCCCCAGCCCCGCCGAATCCATGTACGGCACCTCCGTCAGATCCACAATATTCAGCGTCGGCAACTTCTCGCTCGGCTCCGACTGAAAATTCAGCATGTTGTCCACCACCACCGGCGCCATCGACGCAAACATATCGCGATGCGTGAACGGCCCGCGCAACCGAAAAATCACCGTGCCCGCACTCTTCCCATCCCGCCGTTCAATCGCAAAAGGAGTCGCCTTCCAGGTCTGAGCCTGTGCTTCCGCCATCCCATCCTCCATTAAGCTCGTTCGCATTCCCCCGAATCGAGCTTCTGCCACACGCGACCATCCGCGACCGATCGCCGCTCACAAAGTGGCAGCATTCTATACGTCGCCATCTCTTCTGTCCGCGAGATTATCTTGCACCCACCGACTCCCTGTTCCTGGGTGCCGCACCCTCAGTTTTCAGAGGGTGCGGGTTTTGACTTTCTCTTTGGGGGTCGCGGCCGCCTTCGTGGATCGCGGCTTCAGCCGCGACATTGCAATCGTGCAGGTGAGGGGCTTCAGTCCCTGAAGTGCTTCGGGCTCATCAAAAATCTACTTGACACCACACGGTACTTTGCATTACAAAGCACCTACTATGTTCCTCAAACGCTCCATCGCCACCCTCGAACTTCTCCTGATCCTCCCCGCCACTCTCTTCATGCTCGCGCTCTTCCTCCGCAACGTTCAGCCCGAGCCATATCAGCCCGCCCAAACCGCGCGCCACCTCGTCGACTGGTTCGCCGCCCGTCCCCAGATCGGCCTCCAACTCTTCCTCATCGCTCTCCCCTTCGCCGCCCTGGTCATCGGCATCGCCACAACTCTGCGCACCTGGCGCCGCGACGCGCACCTCCGCCAACTCGCCTCCGACACTCTCGCCGCCCTCCGCGCCCAAGCCTCATTCCTGCTCATCGCCGCCGCCACCCTCGCAGCCGGCGCCATCCTGGCCATCGTCGCCCTCCACATCCTCACCGACTAGTCCGCAAGAATTCTCATCGCCATCCCAAACCAATAGCAACGCCGCCTTCGACTTCGGCTCACCAAAAACTGTGCCGCACCCTCCCGTAATTCGAGGGTGCGGTTCTGACTTTCAGTCTCGACGTTTCCCTTACATCCGATCCTTATTTCTTCCCCGGATCGTCCTTCGGATCCACGTAGTTGAACTGCAGCGGCGCTTGCCCGTGAACTTGCACGACCGTTTCACCGGATGCCATCGCGTAGTGGTGCATATCCGGATCCAGAAACGCGAAGCTGCCCGCCGCAAACGTTCCCATCTTGCTGGTTTCGAATTTATCGCCCATTCCCACTCGGAATGTTCCAGAGATCACCGTGACGTTCTCTCGCAAAGGGTGCCAATGCGGCGCGATCCGGAAGCCGTCCGGCATCTTCAAACGAATGGTGTAGTCACCTGACGAAGCCGTTGGATCTCCTTCGAGCACCGCGAACTGCGCGCCCTTTTGCACGACCGGCGGCGCCGCGCCCCATTGAATTCCATCCGGTGTGAACGCGTTCTTTGCGTGGCTGTGATCCTGCGCCGCTCGGCTAAAAGTCAGTCCCGCCGAAGCAAGCAACGCGACCGCCCCTGCTGCTTGGAAAAAGTGTCGTTTCATTTTTGGAGCCTCCCTCGCTCCCTTCAAACTGTCGCGATTATCTCCACTCATGCGCCTGATTCCAATGAAGAGCGAACACCCCTTATCTATCTTTTATATATCGTCGCAAATCGTTGATTCTTGACGGATAATCTGCCCAACCACCGTATGCGAAGTCCAAAATCCTCACCACCGGACGTTGAGCTCGACCTCGGACGCTATGAGTTACGCCGTAACGGTCATCGCGTCCGCCTCGAAAAAAAACCAATGGAGCTGTTGATCTTTCTCGCAAGCCGCCGCGGCCGCCTGGTCACACGCGACGACATTGTCGCAAAACTTTGGCGTTCGGCGCTCTTCATCGACACCGAGCCGAACATCAACAACATCATCAGAAAAATCCGCGCAGCTCTCGGTGATGACTCAGAGCGTCCTCGCTTCCTGGAAACCGTCGTCGGCAAAGGCTACCGCTTCATCGGACCACTGCGCGTCATCGCGGATCGCCCTGCTCTCTCCGAAACGAAACAGTCTGCAGACGCGAAAGATCGTTCGTCGCTTGCCGTCTTACCGCTAACCCTCGTCGGAAAGATCTCCGAGGATCACGGCATCTGTTTGGGTTTCGCGGACGCTCTTATCACGCGATTGGGAAATCTCTCCGACGTCGACGTGCTCCCCACATCCGCAGTCATCAACGTTCCGGCAGGAGCGAGCCCAACGGAAACCGCGACTCGCTTGGGCGTTCGATACGTCGTCCACGGCGCAATCCAAATGCTGAAAGGTGAGTGGCGCCTGTCGATCGAAGTCCTCGACACGCATCGCCGAACGATCTGCTTCAAAAAGAGTCGCGACCTCGACATGAGTCGGCTGTCCGAGCTGGAAGATGAAATCGCAAATCAGATCTCGACCGCACTTCACCGGCCGCTGGAACGCCAAACCGGGCCGCGCGCACCGAGATACAGCAGTGATGCCCGGGCTTACACCGAGTTCATGCGTGGCTATCGCCTGAGTTCGTCAGGCAATCCGCGCAATCTCGACGAAGCCGCGCAGCACCTGCACAAGGCCATTAAGATCGACCCTTCCTTCGCCCTCGCGCACGCAACTCTTTCCGTGGTTTGCGCCACTCGCCACTTTGAGTTGGACCCCTCAAATGCATGGTTGGAAAGCGCCGAACTCCATTGCCAAAAGGCCCTCGAACTCAACCCCGATCTTCCGGAGTCCCACGTAGCGAGTGCCTTTCTCTTGTGGGGACCTTCCAGGAATTTTCAGCACGTCGAGGCGATCGCCGAACTCAAGCGCGCGCTCGCTTTGCAGAATAATCTGCCGCAGGCCTACAACCGCTTGGGAACGATCCTCGCTCACATCGGCTTGCTCGATCATGCTCGCGAAATGTACGAACGCGCGCGCCCGTTTCATCCGCGTAAAGCCATGAGTCACAGCATCGTTCAGGTTTATATGTGGAGCCGGCAATATAACTTGGCTCATGAAGAGATTGAAAAGTGGCGCGCCGAGAACCCGGAAAACAAATACGCGATGCATTTCGCTGCTCAACTCGCGATGGCTACCGACGACCTGCCTCATTCCGCGGCCCTCATCCAGCAAGCGGTCGCGCTCGCTCCCGACGAGCCTCTATTCCTGAGCTTACAAGGCGTCTTTCACGCCCTCACGGGATCAACAGATCGCGCACTCGATTCGATGGCCGCAGCGTGCGCCAGTGGCAAATCCTTTGGCCATGCTCATCACAGCTACTATCAAATCGCCTCAATACTCGCTCTGCTGAATAAGATCGCCCCGGCATTCGAATGGCTCGAACGCAGTGTCAGCACCGGTTTCGCCTGCTGGCCACTGTTCCTGAAAGACCCAAATCTCGAAAGTCTCCGCCACTCCCCCCATTTCGAAACTTTGGTCGCCTCCCTGAAAGCCAAGTACCCCCCTCGCCTCGGCCTCCTCTAGCCTCACCCCGCTCTGCGCCCCATTCTTTGTAGGGGCCGGGCTTGCTCGGCCCTTCTGCGAATCGCCCGCCGGGTGCCGCACCCTCAGCCTTCAGAGGGTGCCGGTTTTTGACTTCCTCAGTTGGCCTTTGGGTGCCGCACCCTCCCGTTTTTGGCAGGGTGCGGTTTTTGACTTTATTTTTTGACTTTATTTTTTTGACTCTTATCTTTTGCCTTCAGCTTCCGACCTTCTCTTCAGCCGTCGCCGCTTCATCCCCGACGCAAATCTCCCCGCCTCCCCTCCCCAAACATGCTATTTTCTTCCCATCCACAGGAGGTACTCCCCATGTCACGCCCACTCTTACTAACCCTGACGCTCACCACCCTGCTCTTCGCCATCTCCTGCTCCACCGCCACAAACCCAACCGCCCCCCAACTCGCCCGCGCCGGAGTCAACGGCGTCACCATCCCCACCTGCGCCTACTGCCCCTCTCCCGAATATTCCGAAGAAGCTCGCAAAGCAAAACTCGAAGGCAACGTCACCGTCCAAGCCGTAGTCACCGCCGACGGCCGCGCCGAAAATATCTCCGTCCTCCAGGGCCTCGGCTCCGGCCTCGATCAAAAAGCCATCGACACCGTAAAATCCTGGCGCTTCAACCCCGCCCACAACTCCCACGGCGACCCCGTCCCCACCCAAGTCCCCATGCAAGTCACCTTCAAGCTCTAACGCGCCCCATCGTTGCACTCACAACGATCTCCTCTACACGCCTCTGTAAACCAGCAACACAAACGCCGCCGGATTAATAAACCCTTGTCCCCACTCCTCATCGGTCCGCGCACCTGGTTTCTCGGCCACAACCTCCTCCAACGACTTCCCTTGCTTTTTCGACGCCGCAACCTTGTCTCGAATCCCCACCAATACATCTCGAAATAAAACAAGATCTGCCTTACTGCTCACCGCCCCGTGCCCCGGAATGACAATCATCTTGTCCGTTATCTTCGCCAAATTCGTTTCCGCCGCGCGGATCGCTCCGTCGATGCTTCCTCCCGTCGAGTAGTCGATGTAGGGGTAATTCCGGTTCCAGAATGTATCACCCGTATGAAAGACATCCGCATCCGTGAAGTGCACCGAAATGTCCGAATCGGTGTGAGCGGGCAGATAGTGTTTCAGCATCAAAGTGGAATCGTTCGCGTGAACCTTATACTCCTCATGAAATACGGTCGTCGGGATCGCGCCGGCCGGCGACGCCGGAAACGTATATTTCCAGACTTCTTCGACACGAGTATTCTTCAGCATGTGTTTGCGCGTATTCTCGTGCGCCAGGATGCTCGCTCCTGCCTGATGTAACCATTCGTTGCCACCGGTGTGGTCGAAATGCCAGTGCGTGTTGATCAACTGCTTCACCGGATCGGAGTTGATACTCTCAAGCGCTTCCGCAACGTGCGGCCTCGCCGTCACAATCTCCGCATCGATCAACAACTTGCCATCGCTACCCGTCAACACCGCAATATTTCCGCCCGGTCCTAAAAGTACGGTTACGTTTCGCCGCAGCCTTTGCACCTTGATCGGGCTGCTGGCAGCCGCATGAAACGCGCCAACAACGAGGCCACCCTCCTGCCCCACCACCCTCTCTGCCCCGATCAACGACGACGCCAAAGCCATCCCTCCCACAGACAGAAATTGCCGCCGAGAACGATCGATCACTGACCTCTCGCTCATACGAAGCTCCTCAATCTAAATTTAAAAAGAGTTACCCGGTGGACTTTCTGAGACAGACCAACACGCCTACGCGATCACAACACGCCCGACCTGACTGCGGACTCCGCACACTATACGCCCGCCGCGTCGTCTTTTCCCTGTAGAAAGAGCGCTCAATGAGATGCAGGATTACGCTTCGCTATGGAACGTTAGCAGCGGTCAACTCAAGAACAGAGTCCATCGGCTCCGCGACCGAGTAGCCCGAGTTGTAATACTGAACATTTAAATAATTCTGGGTTGCGTTGACCCAAGTTTCCTGTAGCGGGATGTACTGGCTAACTATCCCGACTATTAGAAATCGATTCCGAAACTGCTCATGGATAACTTCGACAACGGGACCGCCGCTATTCCCGTGAAAAGTCATGCAGTCCAAAACGACTGTTTTATTATTGCTATTTATTCCTGCGATGATGCCTCTTCTGAGTAGCGGAGCGCTGTAATTGATTTGGGGAGCCTGTTGTAGACCGATTGAAGTCGGGTAACCAAGGACGTAAATATCGTTTGCTGTTAGCACATCGTCAAACTTCCCGACTACATCTGAACTTACTGAGAGGATTCCCGACGGAGCGGATTGAGTCAGCATAACGCCAGGAATTACCTTTATTAAAGAAGCGTTAGCAGGCAGCGTCGTAGGACTGGGCGAAGGACTTGGGGAAGGATTAGCCGATGGCGATATGGCAGGCATCGTGGTAGCCACCCTAACTACTGCAACATCGTGTATAGAGTGTGCCTGCACTGCGCCGTTCGCATTGAGTGCTTCCAAGTCGAGAGAGAAGCGATTCATCTGTGTTTCTTTAGGGTCCTTCGAATAAGACATCAGTTCGCCCTTCTTACACAGAAGAGGTCTCGGTTGGTTGGGCGCAGGATTTACAGAAGCGTTGAAGAGAACGTGTCGCGCTGTCACCAAATAGACCACCGACTTCGCGACCATAAAAAAACCAGTCCCCTGGATTGATGTGACGTTCGAGCAGTCCGTAAGATTAATCAGGACGGGATATGCGAGATTGTCATCGGGAATCGCTCTTTGACTCATCGCGAAAGGCGCACACATCAACAGCAGGGCTGCAAATGTTGTAGTCTTCAACTCGTTCTCCAATCTGGATAACGTTGTCGCTGCTGTCTATTCGAACAGTTTGCCGCTTGGTCACTTTGTTTATATCGCTACTTTTGTACACTTCCAAACGTTTTACAATTCTTGAATGAGCATCAACGTACCCCGCGCCGACTCCGCAATCATCCGGCCATTCTCCGCTGGACCTCCGATCAGTCGCGCGCTCAGGGAAGCGGCCCTATCTATAGTCTTGCAAGGCGGCATTGGCGCCTTGAGCCAACTATGCATTTCTTGACCTGCATCCATTGTCATCGCGTCCGCCAGTTCTCCGGTAACCCGCTTAAATGCGAGCATTGCGGCAGGGAGAACGCGACCGATACTGAGTACTGGCAGAATCTGAGGAAACAGCGGCAAGAGCCGACGCCAGAGCCGATCCCGAGGCCCGGGGCCAAACCTTTCCGCGCATTTCTCAATGCTTTTGTGGCCATCGTCGGTCTTGGCATCCTTTTCGTCGCAGCAATCGCAATCGTCGGAAGCGTCATCGGTAAGGCGCTGGAGTCAGACGCCGAGAGATTGGCTGTCGAGTATGGGATTTCAGAAAAGAACGTCTCAATTGACTCTAAACCTCACGGCTGCGACTTCAGCGATGCACCGCTCGGCGAGAAGCACTGCCATTTCGAGAAGGACGTGGACATCGTAAGAGAATGCGAGCGACCGAACTGTAAAGTTCGGTCGGTTTCCGTGCTTTGGCGGAAGGTGTCCGAATAGCGTTCAGGAGGAAACTTGCGAACCACGGTCATTGGCGGGCTGATATCCACACTCCTGATCGCGCCCGGAGTCGTTCAATTCGCGACGGCTCAGAGCAAGCCATCCAGACCGGAAGTAATTGAAATGAAAGTAGTGAAGTTCAAACACGAGAGCCACGGCACCGACCAGACCTACACGATCTATACGGACTCGGCGACCGCGAAATACAAACTGGTTTGTCGTGACATTGGCACCGCCGAACGAGCGACCGAAGGAAAACCATGCCCTGTTATGGCAGTCGGTGACAAGTTCAACGCAATCAAATCACTGATGCATTTTGCCAATCGAGTGTGCGTGGATTATTTCAGTAAGGCGACTAACCCGCACGACTATATGACAAACAGTTACGCGTGTTATGAGATTGAGGAAGCCGAATTGAAGTGAAAATGTCCCGGACGGGAGAAACCATGACGAGCAGATGGTCTAGGATTCGCTCGTGAGCGCTCGAACCGTATTTATCTACTGCCTCGTTAGCAGCCGCGACCAATTCGAAAAGGTCTGGTACGTGGGGCAGTCTGTAGACGCGCTAGGTAGATTCAAACGGCATTCTGGCTACAGAAATAAGATCTCGAATTGGATTCGTAGGGAAAGGCTGGCGAAACATGAAGTCGAAGTGCGCATTCTGGCGGAGTGCGCCAATCAAGCATGCGCCAATCGACAGGAAACCAAGTGGATAAACGCGTTTAGAACTATGAATCCAAATTTGCTGAACACATCAAACGGCGGGAAACGGGCAAGGCTAGAATACTTGGACGAGGTTCGAAAACAGGAACGTAAAGCATTACGACAACATCGCTCTTGGTTGAAGAATCAACGGGAATTAATCGCAGCAAAGAAATCGCCCCGTTAGAAACATGGGGACAGAGGGATCGTTACTCAGGCGGACGCAACGAAATCTTCCATCCGCCCCGTCGCATCCGCACTTTGCCGGAAGCCAACCCGAATCCCCGCCATCGCCTGCTTCCACCCAGTATTCCCTTTCTCCACCGCTTCTGGCATAGTTGCCACACTGACGGGGGTAACCATGCGTCTCCTTATCTCCTGCGTAACCTTGCTCCTCCTCGGCTGGCCCGCCGCATCCCACGCCCAGTCCCCTTCCGAGCCTCCCGTCGTCCCCGGCGCCCGCCCCGCCGACCAGCCGCAGAAGCTCACCCCTCACGATCGCCTCTATGCCGAAGACGGCGGCGCCCACGGCAGCGTCCTCGAGAGCATCGTCGTCCCGCCGAAAGCAAAAGCTCCTTTCACATTGATTCTCGAGACCACCTGGGTCCGCCCGTTCTCCGACGGCGGCGGCATCACCACCGCCAATAAACGCAAAATCGCCCGCGACGCCGACGGCCGCATCTACATGGAGCGTTGGTGGCTCGCTCCGCCCAAGGAGCAAGACCGCTCCCAGATGACCACCATCCAGATTTCCGATCCCGTCGCCCATACCCACATCAACTGCTTCATGATGGATCCCAGGAAGCCCTGCGAAATGACCACCTTCGAGCCGTCGCCCGACACCGTCTACGACTTCTTCGGACCCAACAGTTCCGGCAGGACCGTCGATGAAATGAGTGACACCGAATGGATCGATCTGGGCAAGCAGCTAAACGCGGGAGTCGAAACCATCGGCAAGCGCGTCATCTCGCGCTTCAATCCCGAGGTGTTCGGCAACGATCGCGTGATGACGATTGAACGCGAATTCTGGTATTCGCCCAAGCTGGGTTTCAACATGCTTTCCAAACGCACCGATCCGCGCTACGGCACCCAGACCTTCACCGTCACGAACCTGATCCTCTCCGACCCCGATCCCCAATTGTTCGAGATTCCAGCAGGATTCACCCTGGAAGACAAACGCAAACTCGCCCCACCCGAAAAACAATAATCCGCCAGCCTATCGGTTCTGGGTAGCGCCGGCATCCTTGCCGGCGGTTTTCCGCTCCACTTTCGGATCAATCCGCTGGGCATGGAATCAAAAGCCCCTCGGCGAACCGCCCCGCATTCGTCTCCTTACCCGCGCGGCAGTTCGATCTCCGCGCATCCAAGGGTGAACGCAAATGGAAACGGCCCCGGATCTTCCGTCCGATACATTCCGTCGAAGAAAACGAAAGCGCGATCCGGATCACGTTCATCGAACTGAAACGACGGTTTCCACGGACCGACGCGCCAGCCTCGATCTTCCATCGGTAAAATAAATTTCGGCTCACTCCAGTCAGCCAGCTTTCCCGAAGGCGTGTCGCAATGACACCACCACAAGCCGGTCTCCGCCGCAGGTGTGCCCTGTCCCAAGAAAACCCGCGAAAAAATTGCGTCGAATCGATTCCCGCGCGGCCGTACGCAGAAATCGAACAGTTTCATTTCCGGCGGCGCAAATATCGTGCGTTTCCCCCAGTTTTTTCCATCCTCGCTCTCCGCGTACCCGTGGACGAGATAATTCTCATGATTCGCGCCCGCGACGTACCACATCTTCCATTTGCCATCGTGATAGATAAGATTCGGCTCGTAGACGCTCCCGCGCTCCCAATCCTCTACTCCCCGAAACGCAGGCGCGGACTGATCGACCCACGACGCCCCGTCCCACTCCAGATACCCGATCGTGTAAGGACCCCAGACATTTTCCGCCCCGCCGGCGTAATAGATTCGTTCGACCCATGCGTTGCGTTGTGGATCAAAGCCACGCACGTACGAAGGACAGTGTCGTCCCCCATTTGCATCCCAGGCGGCGCTCGATTTTCGACTAGCCAGCGGAATGAGTTCCTTCGATGCGTCTCGCGTCAATTTCCATCCGTTGACGCTCAGCGGCGTGCCCTCTGGCAACGACGCGCTGAAAATGTCTGGCGCGCCTTGCGCCTGGGCTTGTCCGGCAAGAAACAACCACCATCGTCCGTCGCGATGAACGACGCTCGAATCCAGCAGCTCATCGCCCGCTGATCCCGTCGCCGGATCGCGCGGATCAAAAATTTTCGTTTCGCTTACCACCCTATGCTTTTGCACGAGGCTCATGGCTCTCGACGTCTATCCCACGCCCGGCCGCCTGCCTCCGCCGCCGTGACTTGCCGTTTCAAAGTGCGCGCATTAATTCGAACAACCGCTGAAAACTCTTCCGATAAAAATTTCAAATTTAACAAGCGCCCCGAAACCCTCTATCATTTCCACAGCGTTCCGGGAGGGAGCGAGGTACCCTTCTGCCTCAACGGCCAAACTCAAAACCTGCACTCCGCTCCACCCCACCCAGGCCCGCATCTTCACGAATCACGACCCGCTGCAACCCTCTATTTTCCAACAACTTGCACACTCTCAAAAAAGAGTGTTTCCGTAACTACCGCATTTTCAATAACCTACACACTCTTTGGAAAACACCCGGGGTATACCCCCAAAAAGGCGAACCCAAGGCGAAACCGCGAACCGAACCAACCCGCCGCCGACGCCTCCCCGCCCTAATGCCGTCCCCGACGATTCCGCCACCCGTTATCGTCGCCGGCTCAATGGCCGCCACTCCGGCTCCAATCGCCGCCGCTCCGCCGCCGCATCGTTACTTCATTACTTCATTGCTTCTTTACTTCGCCTTCCGCCTCACGCCATCGGCATCCGATACTCCGCCGCATATCTCCCCGTCGCATGAAACTCCAGCTGCCGCTCAATATCCGCCAGCATGCTGCTCGCCCCAAACCGAAACATCTCCGGCCGCAGCCACGAATCCCCCAACTCTTCCTTCATCATCCCCAGCCACTCCAGCGACTGCTTCGCCGTCCGAATCCCGCCCGCCGGCTTGAATCCCACCGCCATCTTCGTCCGCTCCGCATACTCGCGGATCGCCCGCACCATCACCAATCCCACCGGCAGCGTCGCGTTCGTCGCCTCTTTCCCCGTCGACGTCTTGATGAAATCCGCGCCCGCCATCATCGCCACCCAACTCGCCCGCGCCACATTCCGCAACGTCAGCAAATCCCCCGTCCCCAAAATCACTTTCATGTGCGCCGACCCGCACGCCGCCTTGAACGTCGCAATCTCATCGAACAGCGCCGACCACCGCGCCCCAAACACATGCCCTCGCGTTATCACCACATCGATCTCCCGCGCCCCCGCTTCGACCGATCGCCGAATCTCCGCCACGCGCTCATCCAGCGGCGAAAGCCCCGCCGGAAATCCCGTGGACACCGCCGCCACCGGAATCCCCGACCCTTCCAGCGCACGCACCGCCGTCTCCACAAACGTGTGATACACGCACACCGCTCCAACCTTAATCCCCAGCGACTCGATCCCGAGCTTCTTCACCACGTCATCCTGAATCGGCCGCCGCGCCTTCGCGCACAACCTCCGAACCCGCTCGTCCGTGTCGTCGCCCGCCAGCGTCGTCAAGTCCATGCACGAAATCGCGCGCAGCAGCCACGCGATCTGCCAATCCTTCTTCACCGTCCGGCGCGTCCCCAGCGTCGCCGCCCGCCGCTCCACCGCGCTCGTGTTCACGCGCACATCCGCGACCCAATCCAAATTCAGCGGCACTCCGCGATTCCCACCCAGCGGCCGCCCATACAACGTCGCAATCGCCCCATCCTGGTGCGCCGCGCCGCCAGCCGAATGCCCCGCGCCGTGATCGTGCCCAGTCCGCTGCACTCCGCCCTCTGTGCTCGTAGTCCTCGAACTCATAACTCCCTGCCCTTCCCAACCACTCAACTCAACTTTCCTCTGCGCTTCTTCCGTGTCCTCTGCGCCTCTGCGTTCGATTTTCATCCTCCGCCTTTCGACTTTCAAGCCCGCTCCGATCTACCGCATCGAGGCCCGCACCGGTGCTTGCCACACCGCCAGCTGCGCCCGCGCCGTCCGCACCAACGCCAAAAACCGCCTCGCAAGCTCCCGAATCCGCTCCGGCTGCCGCAACTCGATCGCGCTCCGCGGGATCAAGTCGCCCCCAACTCCCACCGCCGACGCCCCCGCCAAAATGAACGCCCCCGCCGTCTGCTGATCCACTCCGCCCGCCGCGATCAACGGAATTTGCGGAAACGGCGCCTTCAGCGCCTTGATGTAGCTCGCTCCACCAACCTGCGCACACGGAAAGACTTTCACGAAGTCCGACCCCGCCTTATACGCCGCCACAACCTCCGTCGGCGTCAACGCCCCCGCCATCATCAGCACGTTCTCTTTGCGCGAAAAGTGCACAATCTCCGCGTCCAGCCCTGGGCTGGTCAGAAAATGCGCGCCCGCTTTCAGGCACGCGCGCGCCGTCTCGATATCCAGAATAGTCCCTGCGCCTACAATCACTTGCGGGGAGTTGCGGACCAGATCGGCAATCACTTCCATCGCGCCGGGCACGGTCGTCGTGATTTCGACAATCGGAATTCCCGCCTGTGCAATCGTCTCCGCCGCAAACCGCGCGTTTTCAGCGTTCGCGGCGCGAATGGCCGGAAGGATGCCAACTTCGTTGATCGTGGAGCGGACCTGTTCTTTGTCCATGGGTTCTCGGTAGCGCGGAATTTCCCCTAAGATAGCCTGAAGTCACGCGAAAAGACAGTCGAGTCCTCGGGGCAAACTTTTCTGTTATTCTCGAATCGGAAGTCCTGTGGAGTTAAGGACTTCGCATCTGGGCTCGTGCCACCAGCACAAGGCTTCGCATCCAAGCTCGCGCCACGCATTTGCGTGGTTTTGAATCGATGACTTCTCGTTTCTCAAAGTTGACGACTCCGCCCGGCTCTTTTGCCGCCTCTGGCGTCGCGTGCCCAACCAAGTGGTTCGCGTTTCTGCTGCTCTGCGCCGTGTTTTGCTTCGGGACGCGCGGCACCGGACTGAATACGCAGAGAGCCGTTGCGTTTGCGCATGGCGCAGCTGCAACGCACTTTGCCATAGCGGATTTCGACGGCGACAATCGGCCCGACCTTGCAACGGTGGAAACCGGCCTGATCGGCACCTCACACGCGCGCTACTGGATTGGCTTTCGAATGAGCGCCGGCTCGCGGCAAATGATCGGCGTGAATGGTCCGGTCGGCGGGCTGGAAATCGCATCGCGCGACGTGAATGGCGACAACATCGTTGACCTCGTCGTGAGCGCGGCGTGGCTGAAATCGCCGGTCGCTGTGCTTGTCAACGATGGGCACGGAAATTTTACGGTTCACGATCCGATCGCCTTTTCCGCGGTACTGACGAATCCGAGCACGGCGCTGGATTCGCCGAATCGGCAGGATTCCGATCGCGCCGTCGCGGTTTCAGCGCGCACCTCGAGCGATTTCGTTGCGAGCGAGCGCGCGGCGGCAAACACAAAAGATTCTGAAAAGTTTTTAACGAGCAATTCGCTTCGCAACGATTTCTCTCTCGCGGTTTGCAGTTCGGGCCGGGCACCGCCCCTTTCCGTTCATCACGTTTAATTTGCCGTTCTTCCAGATCTAAAACGGCAAGTTTGCAAGCGTCGATATATTTCCTCGCGCAGAACGAGCGCGAGTTCACAGTACCTCTTCAACCTTTGTGAAACCTTTGGCCGGGTCCGCCAATCGCAAGCGCTCACTGCGCGAGTCATACGTTCGAGTTGCATCCAGAGGCGAAGTGTTGATTCTCAGGTGCAACACGAGATGTAGGAAGGGACATCGATCTTCATGAGTTGGGTAACGAAGCGACTGCTGTTTCTCCCGCTGATTGCGGCACTCACCGTGCCGTGCGGCTACGCCCAGAATGCACAGAAAGCGCTGACGTGGCAGGAGGTCCGAGATAAGTTCGAGGCGGCGAACCCGTCGCTGCGCGCCGATGCGATCGGTATTGACGAATCGAAGGCGAACGAAACAACCGCGTATCTGCGCCCGAATCCAAATCTCAGTCTGCTTGCGGATCAGATCGATCCGTTTCCCGGCGGGCCATCGCATGGAGCCTTTGCGTACTGGCTGCCGTCCGCCACGGTGACGTATCTCCATGAACGGGCACACAAGCGAGAGTTGCGCCTGGATAGCGCGAAGGAAGCGACCGGAATCGCGATTTCAAGCCACGCCGACCTGGAGCGAAACCTGATTTTCAGTTTGCGCAGCGCGTTTGTGCAGACGCTGCAACAAAAGGCCGTGCGCGACCTCGCGAAAGAAAATCTCGACTACTACGATCACCTGCTCGGCGTAAATCGAGATCGATTTCAGGCCGGCGCCATTGCGCAGGTCGATATGGATCGGCTGGAGTTGCAACGCGTGCAGTATGAGTCGGACTTGCAGACAGCCGAAGTGAATCTGCGAACCGCGAAGATCCAAATGCTGATGCTATTGGACGATCGAACGCCCGTGGACCAGTTCGACGTAACCGGACCATTCGAGTTTTCGACCCAGATCAGTCCTCTCGACGAAGTGCGGCAAGCCGCTCTCGACAATCGGCCGGATTTGAAAGCCGCCCTGCAATCAGTCGATAAAGCAAAAACAGACCACAAGCTGGCGGTTTCGATGGGCTCGACCGACCCGACGTTTGGAGTGGATGTCGGAAGAAATCCGCCGATCGACCAGTACGTCGGATTCAGCGTAAGCGTTCCCCTGCGAATTTTCGATCGCAACCAAGGCGAAAAAACGCGGACGCAATTGGATATCGATCGCAACGAACGGCTGATGGAAGCGACGCGAGCGCAGGTGTTCAACGATGTTGACTCGGCATACGCGACGCTCACTTCGACGGTCACCTTGTTGCAGCCATACAAGGACCACTACCTCGCGCAGGCTTCACGAGTGCGAGACACGATTTCGTTTTCCTACGAGCACGGCGCAGCGTCGCTGCTGGACTTTTTGAACGCGCAAGCCGATTACCGCGGCGTGCAGCTCAGTTATTTGAACCTGGTGGGCTCGTATCTCGATGCAGCGAGCCAGTTGAATCTAGCGGTCGGACGAGAGGTCATTCAATGAGGCATGGCCGTGATGTGGGGCTGATGGCGGCCGCGTGCGTGTTTGTGTGGCTTGCGGCGGGTTGCGGAGGCGAGAGCAAGGGCGATCCAAAAGCCGAAGCGCCGCCGCAAACGAAGGTCGAGCACGAAGAAGACGTCAACGTCGTGCAGACGGATCATCCGGAGCAATTTCCGCTGGCGACGGCGACGGACTACACGGCGACGTCGCAAATTGTGGCGACCGGATCAGTTACTCCGGACGTATCCCGAACTGTGCCGGTGGTTTCTCTGGCGACCGGACGCGTGGTCGAGATCAAAGCGCGCCTCGGTGACACGGTGAAGAAGGGGCAAGTTCTGCTGGTGGTGCAGAGCGCCGATATTGCCGCGGCTTTTTCGGACTACCGAAAAGCAGTGGCCGACGAGAAGCTGGCGAACACGCAACTGGAGCGCGCGAAGCTTCTGTATGGCAAAGGTGCGATTTCACTGAACGACATGCAGGTCGCTGAGGATGCAGAGGACAAAGCGAAGGTAGACGTCGAAAACACGACGGAACGTCTGAAGGTGCTTGGCGGAAACATTGATCATCCGGCAGCGGTGGTGAACATCGTCGCGCCGATTTCCGGCGTAATCACCGATCAGCAGGTTACGAATGCCGCAGGCATACCGGGGTTGGGCTCGCCGAACCCTTTCACGATTTCGGATTTGTCTACGGTGTGGATCCTCTGCGACGTGTATGAGAACGATCTGCCGAATGTGCATGTCGGAGAGACGGCGGAGATTCGTTTGAATGCGTATCCCGGGAAAGTGCTGACGGGGCGCATCAGCAATGTCAGTCCGGTGCTTGATCCGACGATTCGAACTTCGAAGGTGAGGATTGAGGTCGCGAACCCTTCGGGAATTCTTCGTGTCGGGATGTTTGTGACCGCGACGTTTCATGGGCAGAAGAAAGAGACGCACGCGGCAGTGCCGGCTTCGGCGGTTTTACATTTGCATGATCGGGACTGGGTGTATGTGCCGGCGGGAGACAAGAAGTTTCGAAGAGTCGAGGTGGTAGCAGGGCGCGCAGTTGCCGGGGAATTTGCAGGAGATCGTTTCGGGGATTAAGGCGGGGCAGCAGGTGGTTTCGAATGCGTTAGTGTTGCAGAACACGGTGGAACAGTAGGCGCGCCGCCAGAAGGCGGGGGGTTCGCGGTTTGTCTTGCGGTTGGGTTACGGCTGAGATCCTTCGCCGCCTTTCGGGCGGCTCAGGATGACAACGTTCCTTTGGTTGGGAGAATTTTGGGTCGGGATGCGTTTTGGGTTGGGATGAATTGATGAGAAAGAGTCGCTGATGCGGAAGGCTGTTGAGCTGGCGCTGAACAATCGGTTCATGGTGATTGCGCTGGGGGTGTTGCTGCTGGTGTGGGGCGGCATCTCGTTTCACAACTTGCCGGTGGAAGCGTATCCGGACGTTGCGAACAACTATGTGCAGATCATCACCCAGTGGCCGGGGCGCGCCGCGGAGGAAGTGGAGCAGCAGGTCACGATTCCAATTGAAGTGCAGATGAATGGGCTTCCGCACTTGCAGCATTTGCGTTCGGCGTCGCTGTTTGGGTTGTCGAGCGTGATGCTGATTTTCGACGACGACTCGGAGAACGACTGGAACCGATCGAAAGTTCTGGAGCGATTGTCGCAAGTGACCCTGCCGAACGGATTGCAGCCGCAGATGGGGGCGGACTGGAGTCCTGTCGGGCAAATTTTCTGGTACACGCTGCGGAGTTCGAATCCGAAATACGACTTGATGGACTTGAAGTCCATCGAAGACTGGACGCTGGAGAAGCAGTTCAAGTCGGTGCCGAACGTTGTGGACGTGGCGAGCTTCGGCGGGGTGACGCGCGAATATCAGGTGCGGCTCGATCCTGCGAAGCTGATTGCGTATGGCGTGACCGTCGGGCAAGTCGAACAGCAGCTCGCGAACAACAACGTGAACGCCGGCGGAAGCTTCGTCGAAGCGGGGCTGCAGCAGATCAACGTGCGCGCCGTCGGATTGTTTACGGACGTCGAAGACATCGCGCAGACCGTCGTGAAGTCGCAGAACGGGACGCCGGTGCGCATTCGCGATATTGCGACCGTGACGCAGGCGCCCAAGATTCGCCTGGGGCAGATCGGAAAAGCGATCCGGCGAAATGACGGGACGGTGATCGATAGCGCCGACGCCGTCGAAGGAATCGTCCTGCTGCGCAAGGGAGCGAACGCCGACGAAACGCTGGTGGCCATTCACCAGAAGGTGAAAGAGCTCAACGAACAGATTTTGCCGCCGGGCGTGAAGATCGTCCCCTTCCTCGATCGCAGCGATCTGCTGCACCTGACGACGCACACGGTGATGCACAACCTCACGGAAGGTGTGCTGCTCGTTTCGGTAATTCTATTTTTCTTTCTGGGAAATTTCCGCGGCGCGTTGATCGTCGCGCTGACGATTCCCTTTTCGTTGCTGTTCGCTTCGATCTGCCTCGACCTCAACAAGATTCCGGCGAACCTGCTTTCACTTGGCGCGTTGGACTTCGGCATGGTGGTGGATGGTACGGTCGTCATCATCGAGAACATCGTGCGGCATTTCAGTCTGTCGGCAAATGCGCACAAGACGCCGCTGGAGAAAATTCGCGACGCGGTGATGGAAGTGCTGCGGCCCGTGTTCTATGCGCGCGCGATCATCATTACGGCGTATCTGCCGATTTTCACGTTGCAGAGCGTCGAAGGGCGTTTGTTCAAGCCGATGGCTTGGACGGTTTCGTTCGCGCTGCTGGGCGCGCTGGTGTTTGCGATTTTGCTGGCGCCGGTGCTTTCGCTGCTGGTGTTCAGCAAAGGAATCAAAGAGTGGCACAACCCGGTGATGGAGGCTTTGCGGAACTGGTACCGGCCAGCGCGTGAAATGGGCGATCGAGCATCGGTTGATTTCGGTGGGCGCCGGCGCGCTCGCGTTCTTGATGGCGGTATTTTTGATGATGAGCGGCGTGATCGGATCGGAATTTCTGCCGCATCTGGATGAAGGAGCGATCTGGGTGCGCGGAACGCTGGCGCCAAGTACTGGACCGACGGAATCGACGCGGCTGGCGAATCAGGCGCGCGTGATCTTGGCTTCGTTTCCGGAAGTGAAGCAGGTTGTGTCGCAGGTCGGACGTCCGGACGACGGGACGGATGCAACAGGATTTTTTAACACGGAATATTTCGTGGATTTGAAGCCGAAGGCGGAGTGGCGTCCGGTATTCGCAGAAAACAAAGAAGAGCTGATTTCGGCGATGGACCGCGAGCTGGAGAAAATTCCCGGAGTGCTCTGGAATTTTTCGCAGCCGATTTCGGACAACATGGAAGAAGCGGTCAGCGGCGTGAAGGGCGAGCTGGCGATCAAGTTGTACGGCGACGATTTGAAGACGCTGGAAGAAAAAGGCGACGAAGTTGTGAACGTGATGCGGAAAATCCCGGGCGTGGAAGATTTGGGATTGTTTCGCGTGCTGGGGCAGCCGAATTTAAATATTTCGGTGGACCGGCAGCAGGCGGCGCGGCACGGAATCAATGTGTCGGATGTGCAGGATGCGGTGGAGACGGCGATCGGCGGCAAGGCTGTGAGCCAGGTGCTGCAAGGCGAGCAGCGATACGATCTGGTTACGCGGTACGAAGCGCCGTATCGCGACACGAAAGAAGCGATCGAGAATATTCGGCTGGTGGCGCCGAGCGGAGAGCGCGTCGCGTTGTCGCAACTGGCGAACATCGATGTGAAGGATGGAGCGTCGCAAATCAGTCGCGAAGAAAATTCGCGCTATGTGGCGATCAAATACAGCGTGCGCGGCCGCGACCTGGGCAGCGCGGTGGAAGAGGCGATGCGGCTGGTGAAGCAGCAGGTGAAACTGCCGGTGGGTTATCACATCGATTGGGCGGGCGAGTATGAGAGCCAGAAGCGCTCGCAACGGCGGCTGGCGATTGTGGTGCCGATTACGCTGCTGGTGATTTTCATTATTTTGTACATGATGTTTGGCTCGCCGAAATGGGCGGCGCTGATTTTGGGGAACGTGGCGATCGCGCCGATTGGCGGATTGCTGGCGCTGCTGCTGACGGGAACGCATCTCAGCGTGTCGTCGGGCGTTGGATTTCTGGCGCTGTTTGGCGTGTCGGTGGAAACCGGCGTGATCATGCTGGAGTACATCAATCAACTGCGCGCTTCGGGGCATACGATCGAGGATGCGGCGATCGAAGGAGCGGTGCTGAGGTTCCGGCCGATTTTGATGACGATGCTGGTGGCGATTTTGGGGCTTGTTACCCGCCGCGCTGTCGCGTGGAATTGGGTCGGATTCGCAGCGGCCGTTTGCGATTGTGATTGTCGGCGGATTGATCGGGGCGATGCTGCTGAGCATCTTTCTTGCTTCCGGCGCTTTATGTTTGGGTGGCGAAGGATGGCGATAAGCTGCCGATTCCCGAGGCGGATTTCGAGTAAGATGACGCTCGCGCCAGCCGGCGCTTGAGCATTTCGTTCTGTAATCATCACGACGAAAAACGCCGGCAAGGATGCCGGCGCTACCGGTGAGGAATCGATGAAGGAACGCGCGTTTTTGGTTGTGGCGGTTTGCGTAGCGTTTTTTGTTGGCGCGGTGACGTGGATTTTTGTGGCGGGATATCGCCGGCCGGTGGTGGAGATTCCGGTCGCGGCGCCTGCGAGCGTTGCAGCTGGCGCGTCGCTCGCGCCGACTCCGCCGATGGGGTGGAATAGTTGGGACTCGTTTGGGACGACAGTTTCGGAAGCGGACTTTCGAGAGAACGCGAAGTTTCTCGCCGATCATTTAAAGCAATTCGGATGGCAGTACGCGGTCGTGGACATGGAGTGGTTTGTCACGAATCCGACGCCGGAAGGAAATTCAAAAACTTCGGAATATGCGTTTGACGATTACGGGCGATATGTTCCGGCGCCGAAGCGATTCCCTTCTTCGGTGGGCGGCGCGGGATTTAAACCGCTGGCGGACTGGACGCATTCGCTGGGATTGAAATTTGGGATTCACATTTTGCAAGGGATTCCGAAGAGAGCGGTGGAGAAGAATCTGGCGATCGATGCGTCGAAGTTTCACGCGGGGGACGCGGCGAATAAGTCGGATACGTGCGCGTGGAACTACGACAATTATGGGATGAAGACGGATGGTGATGGCGGCGCGGCGGCGCAGGCTTATTACGATTCGATTGCGCAGTTGTATGCGAGCTGGGGCGTGGATTTTATCAAGGTGGATTGCATCAGCAGCCGGCCGTACAAGGGCGAAGATATTCGGATGCTGAGCACGGCGCTGCGGAAGACGGGGCGGCCGATTGTGCTGAGCTTGTCGCCGGGGGCGGCGCCGATCGAGAAGATCGACGAGATGCGGAAGTATGCGAATTTGTGGCGGATCTCGGACGACGTTTGGGATTTGTGGCACAGCACGGTGTCGTATCCGCAGGGATTGGGCGATCAGTTTCCGCGCGTGGCGAAATGGGCGGGGATGTGGCGTCCGGATGGATGGCCGGATGCGGACATGTTGCCGCTGGGATATTTGGGGCCGGCGCCGGGATGGGGCAAGGCGCGCGTGTCGCGGTTGACTCATGATGAGCAGCGGACGCTGGTGACGCTGTGGAGCATGTTTCGGTCGCCGCTGATGGTGGGGGCGAATTTGCCGAAAAGCGATGAGTGGACGATTTCGCTGCTGTCGAATGCTGAAGTGATCGCGGTGGATCAGAAGTCGAAGGAGAATCGCGTGGCAGTGACGACGGATGCGACGGTGGTGTGGACGGCGCGGCCGACGGATGGAGATGGATGGTATGTCGCGGTGTTTAATTTGGAGGATGCGCCGCAGACGTTGCATTTTGCGTGGAAGGATTTGGGAATTGCGGACGGGTCGCATGCGGTGAGGGATTTGTGGGCGGGCAGAGATTTGCCTGCGGCGGATGCTGTTGCGGGAACGGTGATGCCGCATGGGTGTTTGTTGTATCGGGTGAAGTGAGAGCGCAGGTTTGATGGGTTTGCGCTCGATTGCTGTGCGTCCGAAGTGTTGCCCGTTCCACTAGTCTTCCTCGTAGAAATCGAAGAGAGATTCATCGCACAAACCGCGATGGTTCAGAGTACCTCTCTGCGCAAGCCGACACGTTCGCAGGAAGCGAACGTGAAGAAAAGGCGTCGGCTTGCTCCGCTCGGAATGACAGGCTTACTTTGGGCGAAATGCGTGCGCTGCCCCCTCCCCCGTGTGTTTTTTCTAAGGATGTGATTCTGCGTGGGTTATTCGCGCGAGTTATTCAAGGATGTGAATCTAAATGGGTTAGGCGAAAGGTGCGCCTTTACATCGACTTACGGCTACAAATTTTGCTTTTTCATTTCGTCCATGAGGTGATCGCAGGAGCGGACGGTCAGGGCCATGATGGTGAGCGTTGGGTTCTGGCAGGGGTTGGTGGTGAAGCCAGAGGCGTCCATGACGAAGACGTTTTTTACGTCGTGGGTTTGCTGGAATTGATTCAGGACTGATTTTTTGGGGTCGGCGCCCATGCGGGCGATGCCGGCTTCGTGCAAGGCCCAGCGCGGGGCGGAGGGGTTGGCGTACGTGCGGACGTTTTTTGCGCCGGCGGCTTCGAGCATTTCTCCGGCGGAATCGCCCATGTCTTTGATCATGGCGCGCTCGTTTTCTCCATCGGACATATGAATTTTGAGGACGGGGATGCCGAAGATGTCTTTCTTTTCGGGATCGATTTCGACGAAATTGTCGAAGCGGGGGAGGACTTCGCCGAAACCGGTGATCTCGAAAGATTCGCGAGATTGGAGAACGGATTGTTTGAAGGCGTTGCCGAAGCCCGGCGCGCTGAAATGGAAGCTGGAGCTGGATTCGCCTTCGTAACCGTAGCCACGCAGAAATTTTTTGTAGGGCGGATCGTTTTTGAGGTTGCGGAAGCGCGCGACGTAGATGCCGACGGGCTTGTTGGGGCCGGCGAGGGTTTTCTTGTGGCTGAACTCGGGGAAATCGCCGCGGCCACCGCCGCTGCGAACGTGGGCGGTGAGGTAGTGGCCGAGTGCGCCGCTGGAATTGCCGAGACCGGTGGGATGTTCGCGCGTTCCGGAGTTGAGAAGGATGCGCGTGGATTCCTGGGATTGGGCGCAGAGGATTACGGCGCGGGCGGTGAGTTCGCGAGATTGTTTGGTGATGCGGTCAACGTAAAGGAGGCCGCGGGCGCGATTGGTGGCGGGGTCGAGGATAACTTTGTGCACCATTGCGTTGGAGATGAGCTTGCATTTGCCGGTTTTGAGGGCGTCGGGGACGGTGGTGAAGGCGGAGTTGAAATAGGAGTGCGTGATGCAGCCGCGTTCGCAGGGTCCGCAGTAGTGGCATGGGCCGCGGCCGTTGATGGGGCGCGTGAGATTCGCGGAGCGGGCGAGGGTGACGGTGCGGCCGAGTTTCGCTTTGACGCGCTCGCGGAAAATTGCTTCCTGGCAAGTGAGCGGCATGGGCGGCTGGAATTGGCCGTCGGGAAGATGATCGAGACCTTCGGCCATGCCGGTTATGCCGACATATTTTTCGACGATGTCGTAGTAGGGAGCAATATCGCTGTAACTGATCGGCCAGTTCTCGCCATAGCCGTCGATGGGAGGCGGATTTGAAATCCCAATCGCTGAAGCGGAGGCTGACGCGGCCCCAGACGTTGGTGCGGCCGCCGGTCATGCGGAGGCGGCCCATCCAGTTGAAGGGCTTGTCGGCGGGAGTGGTGTAGGGCTCGTCGTGATCGTTGACGAACCAGTCTTGGGTGTATTCGTTGCAGACGTCGAACTTGGATTGGATCGGGTGATTTTTTGCGACGATGGAATCCGCCATGGCGCGGTACTTCAGCTCGAAGGCGGGCTTGTGCTCGGTGAAATTTTCGTCGGACTGGGGGCGGCCAGCTTCGACGATGGCGACGTTGAGGCCAGCTTCGGATAGGCGCTTTGCGGCCCAGCCGCCGGAGGCGCCGGAGCCGACAACTAAGACGTCGAAATTTGTTGGAGAGTCGGGAGTGGGCATTTGCGATGGTCGCGATCGTCGAGGATCGAGACGCAGATTTGTACGAAGTGGATGCTAGCAAGAGGGGTGGAAGTCGTCAAAGGAAGAAAACGAATTTTACGGGCGCGAAAGTTTTGTTGGACGGGCGGGGTGAGTGGTACCATCGGCGGCGGATTTGTGCGGTTTTCGAGCGTTTGCGGAGTTGACTCACGCAGCGAATGAAGTAGCGTTCGAACGGCGGTGGAGACGAGGAAATAATGGGCGTGATTGGCCGGCGAGAGGCGATGCAGAAGTTGATGGCGGGGATTGCGGCGGGGGTAGCTGTGCCGGGCATCGCGGGAGCGCATCCGGTCGAGCTTTACCGGCGGGTGTTTGATGACGATGGCGCGGTATCGAAGGCGGAAGCGGCACTTGGCGCGGCGGATTGGCATCCGATCTTTTTGAATGCGCAGCAGAATGAGTTGCTTGTGGCGGTGGCGGAGACGATGGTGCCGGAGTCGAGCACAGCGCAGGTGAACCAGTTTATTGATTTGTTGTTGAGTGTGGATTCGGCGGAGAGTCAGAAGGCGTTTTTGTCGTCGCTGACGGCTGCGGACGGTGAATCGCGTGGTCAGTTTCAGCGTGGGTTTGCGGAGTTGAATGCGGGCGAGCGCGACAAAGCGCTTACTTCCCTTTCGCAGAATCACGAAGAAGCGTTTGCGAATTTGAAGGAGTGGATTGTCGGGGCGTATTATTCGTCGGAACAAGGGATGAAAGAGTTGGGGTGGGATGGGAATTTTGCGTTTGAGAAGTATCCGGCGTGTGAGGCGCTTGAGGGGCATTCGTAGAGGTTGTATTGGGCCGAGGATCACCCGTCGTTAATAGGTGGGCTGAGATGAAGCCAGAGTTCCTCCACTGCGCGAGCCGACGCGTTCAGAGGAACTGAACGCGAAGAAGAAAACGTCGGCTCGCTTCGGTCGGAATGACAAGGTCTTGGCTTTTCGCACGACGGATCGTTGGTGTGAGATTGACTGGTAAAACCCGCACCCGCTGAAAGGTTAGGGTGCGGCACCCGAGATCCGTTCGCGTTCGCACAGGTATTGTTCGGGTGGCGCGGTAATAGCCTGAGATCCTTCGCTTCGCTCAGGATGACAAAAGTTTTGTGGTTGAGGCAGAGGATCGAGTGGTGAAAGAGTTTTGTTCAGGAGAATAAGGGACATGATGAATGATGCTTCGAGCCGGCGTGGATTTATTCGGACGGTGACGGTGGGAGGGGCGGGGTTGGCGTTGGCGAGCAAGTTGCCAATCGTTGAGGCCGCGGGGAAGAAGAAGTCGGTGCTAGTGTTTACGAAGTCGTCGGGGTTCGAGCATGCGGTGGTGAAAGAGATTGATGGGAAGCCCAGCGTTGCGGAGAAGGCAGTGCGGTCGCTCGGGGAAAAGTACAACTTTGACGTGACGGCGACGAAGGATGGGCGGGTTTTCGATTCGAAGGAATTCCCTGGATATTCGGCGGTGTTTTTCTTTACGACGGGCGATTTGACGACGGAGGGGACGGACAAGCATCCGCCGATGACGGAAGCGGGCAAGCAGAGGCTGCTCGACACGGTGAAAGGCGGCATGGGGTACGTCGGGTCGCACGCGGCGAGCGATACGTTTCACACGAAGCCGGATACGGAAGATCTGGCGAATCGTTATATCGCGCACGGCGAGGACAGCGATCCGTATCTGAAGATGATTGGCGGCGAATTTATTTTGCACGGGCGCGATCCGCGGGTGCAGACGACGAATGTGATTATTAGCGATCCGAAGTTTCCGGGGCTGGAAGGCGTGACGTCGCCGGTGAGCTTTAAGGATGAGTGGTATTCGCTGAAGGATTTCCAGACGGATATGCATGTGATTTTGACTCTGGACACGGCGGGGATGAAGGGTGAGCCGTATCAGCGGCCGCCGTATCCGATGACGTGGGCGCGGATGCATGGCAAAGGGCGGGTGTTTTTCACGGCGATCGGTGATTTGGCGGAGAACTGGGAGATTCCGTTTTTCGTGAATTTGCTGGGCGGCGGGATTCGGTGGGCGATCGGGGATGTGAACGCGTCGCTGACGAAGAATATTAAAGAGGCGGCGCCGGGGTACGCGACGATTCCGCCGAAGTATCCGCCGAAGGAGAAGTCGTAAGAGCTGAGGTGAGGCTTCGCGGGTAATCGAAGAGAGATTCCTCTCGGCGAAGGGAGCTTCGTCGATTTGATCGAAGAGAGATTCCTCTCTACGCGAGCCGACGCATTCGCTCAGAAGCGAATGCGCAGAAAAAGCGTCGGCTTGCTTCGCTCGGAATGACAGGCTTTTAGGTATTGCGTGAAGGTTAGAAAGGGCGAAGGTCCATTGGGACCTTCGCCCTTTCTTTTGGTGATTCACCGGATGCGCTATTGGGTGGTGACAGTGGTGCGGTGGATTTCGAGGGAGACGGAGGGGATGCCGTCGCAGGGGATGTTGGTCAGGAAACGGATGTTGCCGGAGGCGTCTTCGAAGGCGAGGCCGGATTGGGTGGAGGCGCCGCGGAAGGTGCCCCAGGATTTGGGGACGGTGGCGACGCAGCCGGGGGTCCAGACTTGAGGTTGGGGTGGCTGGGGTTTTGGCGCGGCGGCGTAAACTTTAAACGATAAGAGTGCGACTGCGATCGTAAGTGTTGCGATGGCGACGGTTTTGAGTTGAGATTTCATTTTTCCCTCCTGATTTTTTAATCTATCTGAAATCGATTGCGCGATTGTGAAATTGGATTGTTGCGCGTGCGCGAAATATTTTCACCGGCAGAAATATTTCTTAGTTTTTTCAAGATACATGGACGATGCGAGAAAGCGCAGAACGAAAGAATGTTAGGCTTTCTTCGAAAGTTTGAATAGAAGGACCAAGCACTTGCCGGTTCAGGGCTGGGCGTTTGGGGCGCAGCAGTGCTGCGCCCGTACAAAACCGTGACGAGGCTCGACAGCGTTTGTTAAGACAATTTGAGAGTGTGCGAGGGGCGATGAAGGATTCGAGGTTGATGCGGGATATTTTGGGGCAGGAGAAGTCGCTGGCGCGGGTGCTGGAGCGGCAGACGGGGGCGGGGCGGGCGGCGATGCTGGAGGCGGCTTGGTCGCTGCGCGAGGGCTCGAAGATTGTGATTACCGGGATTGGGGCGTCGCTGCATTCGGCGTATCCGCTGCACTATGCGCTGGCGGGTGGCGGGATGAATTGCTCGATCGTGGAGATTGCGGAGCTTTTGCATTACCAGGAGCGGATTTGCGCTGGAGCGGTGGTGGTGATTTTTTCGCGGTCGGGTGAATCGATCGAAGTGGTGAAGCTTTTGGACAAGTTGAAGGGTGTGGCGGCGCGGGTGATTGCGATTACGAATGAGCCGGAGAGCACGCTGGCGAAGCGGGCGGATGTGACGATTTTTTTCGATAGTTTGCCGGATGAGATTGTGGCGGTGCAGAGCTATACGGGCGGTGTGGCGGCGGGGTTGTTGCTGGCGGGTGCGGTGGGCGAGGCGTTTGATGCGCGGGTCGGGGAGATTTCGGCATGTCTGCCGCGCGTTGCGGTTTTGATCAAGGAGTCGTTGGAGCGCGTTGCGGAATGGGACTCTTTTGTTAAGGCTGGGTCGCCGATTTATTTTCTGGGGCGCGGGGATTCGTATGCGTCGGTGCTGGAAGGGGCGTTGTTGATTGGAGAGACGGCGAAGGAGCCGGCGGTGGGGTTGGCGGCGGCGAGTTTTCGTCATGGGCCGGTGGAGATTGTGGATGAGAGTTACCGGGCGGTGATTTTCGCGGGGCCGGCGGCGACGCGGGGATTGAATCTGGAGTTGGCGCGAGGGCTTTCGCGATTTGGGGGGAAGATTCGGGTGATTGGCAGCGCGGGGGGTGATGCTGCGGAATTGTCGATGATTGAGTTGCCGGCGGTGGCGGATGCGATGTTGCCGTTGCTGGAGATTATTCCGGTGCAGATTGCGGCGATGCGGTTTGCGTTTGTGAAGGGGTTGGAGATTGGGAAGTTTCGACATACGGGGCAGGTGACGAGGGATGAGGTGGCGTTTTAGGAATGGCGCGACTGACGAAGAGAAAGTCAAAACCTGAAGAGAAGAGTCCTTCGTTGCAAGATCGAAGAGAGATTCCTCTCTGCGCGAGCCGACGCGTTCGCGGGAGCGAACGCGGAGAAAAGGCGTCGGCTCGCTTCGCTCGGAATGACAGGTGTTGCTAGCACCAAGAAAAAGCAGATTCATCGCGCAAGACGCGCGATGGCGCAGAGTACCTCGCTTCGATCGGAATTACAGTGTGGGTGGGTGGCGAGCGGGTAGATTGAGGTGGAGTTGACGACGGGCGGAGCGAGCCCCGCCCCTACAAAGGGAAACGCGGTACGGAGACTCGCATCAAGTAGACGTGGGGGTTTTTTCGTCGCGGAAGCCGATCAGGAAGAAGACCAGGACGAAGAGGGCGAAGACGGCGGGGACCATCCAGATGGAGCGCCAGTTGTGAGCGACGACGCCGGCGGCTGATGTGGTGGCGTACATGTCGACGACTTTGCCGCAGATCCAGCTGCCGACGAACATGCCGACGCCGTAGGTGAGGAAGACGATGAGGCCCTGCGCGGCGGAGCGGAGAGCGATCGGCGCTTTCATATCGACGTAAACCTGACCTGTGACAAAGAAGAAGTCGTAGCAGATGCCATGCAGAACGATGCCGAGGTAGAGCATCCAGACCAGCGTGTCGACATTGCCGAAACCAAAGCACAGGTAGCGGATCACCCAAGCGAGCATGCCCAGCACGAGGGTGTACTTCACGCCGACTTTTTTGAAGAAGAACGGCAGGGTGACCATGAAGGCTAGCTCGGAGAACTGGCCGAAGGTCATCTTGCCGACCGCGTTTTGAAATCCGATTTCATTGAGGAAGGGATTCGTGAAGGCGTAGTAGAACTGAAGCGGGATGCAGATCAGGAAGGAAGCGGCGGCGAAGACCGCGAAGTTGCGATCTTTGAAGAGAGCGAAGGCTTCGGCGGGAAAGATGTTGCTGAGCTTGAAGCCGTGGCCTTTGCGAAGCGGCGGCGTGTCTGGGAGCGTGAGGCTGTAGATGGCCATGATGATGGACGTGACGGCAGCGACGCGGACCGGAATGGCAGTGGCTTCTACCGAGCTGCCGGCGGTGAAGAACTTGGGAATCGCCCAGCCGATGACGACGAGGCCGGCGACGATCCAGCCCGCGGTACCGAGGACGCGAATCGAACCGAAATCTTTTTTGGTGTCTTTCATCTGACGGAAGGCGACGGCGTTGCTGAGCGCGATGGTGGGCATGTAGCAGAGTGAATAGGCTAAGAGAATTATGTACATCGCGCTGAAGCCGGTCTGCGTCGAGGAGATCCAAAGCAGGATTCCGCCGAGAGCGTGGAGAGCGGCGAGCAAGTATTGATTGGCGAAGAGCTCGTCGGCCATCAAGCCAACGAAGAATGGAGAGAGGACGGCGCCGAGGGCGTTGGTGCCGAAGATCAGGCCGACCTGTTCGCCCGAAAAGTGGAGGCCCTGGCCGAGCCACGTGCCGAGCGTGACGTACCATGCGCCCCAAATGAAATATTCGAGGAACATCATTGTGGACAGCCGCAGTCTCATCTGCAGGTTCACGCAATCACCCCTTCGAGAGCCGATTCACTGCTTCGCTTGAAACTTGGATGCAGGCATTGTCCTTATTTCGGGGCGGGACTACAAGACGGGCACGGCGTGGCGTGCCCCTACGGTCACGATTTTGTTGGTTGGCGGTAGGCGGGGCCGTTGAGCCAGAGATCGATGGGGCGCTTCGTGCCGGCGGGCGGCTCGTATGGGAGCGCGATTTTGCGGCCTTCGCCAGCGCTCGCGTAACCGGCGTAGAGGGCTTTCATGACGACGAGGCCGTCTTCACCGGTGGATTGGAGCTTTTCTTTGCCGCGGACGCAGCGGGCGAAATGCGTTAGCTCTTGCGGCGTGCCGTAGTTCCAGAGCTCTTCGAATACGGGGTAGGTCCAACCTTTTGTGGTCGGAGCTTTTTCGACGGCGTATCCGTAGCCATTTTCGCTGAAGGTCGGCATCGCGTTGCCCATGTGGAGATTGGCGTAGCTGCAGCCGGCTTCGCCGAAGACTTCGATTTTGTCGTCCATGCCGCCGCGGCGGGCCCAGCTGTTTTCGATGAGTGCGACGGCGCCGTTTTCGAATTCGAGGACGCAGAGCGAATCGTCGTCGGCTTTTGTTTTGTCGGCGTGGACGTAGGTGCCCATCTGGCAGTAGACGGTTTTGATCGGCGAGCGGCCGAGGAACCAGTAGGTGAAGGCGATGCCGTGGCAGCCGAGATCCATCAGCGCGCCGCCGCCGCTGCGATTGACGTCCCAGAACCATTCGCTGTGCGGGCCGAAATGTTTTTCGCTTTGTTTGACGAGATAAATTTTGCCGAAGGCGCCGGCGTCGGCCATTTCTTTGACTTTGAGATATTTCGGAGTGAAGAGGAGCTCTTCGCCGTACATGAGGAGGACGCCGGCTTTTTTTGTGGCGGCGATCATCTCTTCGCCTTCGGCGATGGTCATGGCGAGAGGCTTTTCGCAGATGACGTGCTTCCCTACCGCGGCGGCGTCTTTGGTCATCTGGCAATGGAGGCTGTTGGGGGCGCAGATGCTGATGACTTCGATCGCGGGGTCTTTGAGCATTTCGCGATAGTCGGTGTAGGCGCGCGGGATGTTGAAGCGCTTGGCGAAGTGCTCGGCGTTGCCGGGCGTGGGGGAGGCGACGGCGACGAGTTCTGCTTCGTGGGGCATGATTTGGAGAGAGGTGGCGTGGATGTCGGCCTGGAATTGGGAGCCGATTATGCCGATTTTTACTTTGGAGTTTGTGGCCATTGATGATCCTTGGATGAGTGAACGATCAAAAAGAAAAAGCGGCGGCGAAATTCAATACATCGTGCGGACATGGGGCGCAGCATGCTGCGCCCCTACATGATTGAGATTGTGCGAGCTACTTGGGAGTTGGGTCGTCGCAGCCGATGAATTCCTGGTTGTAGCGATTGCCTTTGTATTCCATTTCGTCGTGGATGCCGATGCTGGAGGTGTAGTAGCCGAGAATCGTCAGATGCTTCAATTCCTTGAAGAAGCGAACTTCGACGAGATCGGTCATCTGTTCGTTGTCGGAGAGCACGGTTAGAACGGCGACGCGATCTTCGGGGCTGCCGTCGAGAAAAGTTTTGCCGGTGTAGTGCTGGCTCATCGAGTCGATGAGGCGAAGACCGTCACGCCAGAGCTCTTGCTGTTCCTTGTCGCCGCCTTCGCCGACGTGTTGATCGATGAAGTCGACGACCTTGGCGTCTTTTGCGCCGCCGGAGTGGCTGTCTTTCGGGATGATGGTTTCGCTGAGTTCGTCGACGAGTTTGTGCTGGGCGGGCGTGAAAAAGCGGCCGATGGATTTTGCGGGCGTGCCCGCGGCGGCCTTTTCCTTTCACCGCGGGAGCGTCTTGCGCGTTTGCGATCGTCGCGGCGGCCGGAAGCGTCAGGAACGAAGCGCCGATGGCGGTCGCGGAAGTTTTGAGCCAGTTGCGCCGATCCTGGCGGAAGTCGATGGGATTATTTTTCGAATTGGGCTTCGAATCGTCGGATATGTTCGACATGGCGGCTCCCTAGATGTTCCCTTTCTTCATTTCGTCGGCGAGGTAATCCATCGAGCGCCAGCAGAGCGACATGATGGTCCAAGTCGGATTCTGGCAGCTGGCGTTGACGAAAGCGCTGCCGTCGACGACGAAGAGATTTTTCACGTCGTGCGCTTGTTCGAATTGGTTGAGGACGGATTTTTTCGGGTCGCTACCCATGCGCGCGGTGCCGAGTTCGTGAATCGACCAGCCTTCGGTGAGTTCGCGCTTGCTGACATGCATGATTTCGAAGCCGGCGGCTTCGAACATTTCCTGGGCGGTTTCCGCCATGTCTTTCGCCATGGCGTGCTCGTTTTCGCCGAACTTGTAGTGGAAGCGAAGCGCGGGAACGCCCCATTTGTCTTTCACGTTGGGATCGAGGTCGACGTAGTTTTCGTAGCGGGCAAGGACTTCGCCGAACGCGCCCATGCCGACGAACGCGCCTTGATTTTTGCGGACTTCTTCCTTGTAGCTCGCGCCGAAGCCGTGGATCTGGGTGCCGCCCGGGAACATCGTCGAGCCGCCGCCGCCTTCGAAGCCATAGCCGCGGATGAAGTTGGGATTTTTTTCTTTGAGGTTGCGGAAGCGCGGGACGTAGAAGCCGCCGGGGCGGCCGTCGTCGAGCGTGGGAGTTTTGCCGACGAGGTTCTTGGCGCGACCGGAAACGCCGGGGCCCATGATGTGTTCGCAGAAGTTGTGGCCGACGTGGTTGCTGGAATTGGCGAGACCGTTGGGATGGCGTTGCGATTTCGAAAGCAAAAGAAGGCGTGCGGATTCGAGCGTCGAGGCGCCGAGGACGACTACTTTTGCTTTGACGTGGTAGTCCTTTAGCGTTTCGTTGTCGACGAAGTGTGCGCCAGTGGCTTTGCCGGTGTCGGGATCGGTGGTGATTTCGCGGACGACGGCGTTGGTGCGGATGGTGAGATTGCCGGTGTCGGCGGCGGGATAGATGAGGCCGGTGGGAGAGTCGAACGCGGCGTGAATATCGCAACCGCCTTTGCGTTCGCAAGCGCCGCGGCCGAAACAGCGGCTGCGATATTTATTGTGCTTGAGGCCGTCGGTGGTGACGCCGGCCCGGTATTGGGTCAGCGTGCGGTCCAATTTCGTTTTGAGAGCTTCCTTCAGCGTGACTTCGGCGCAGTTCAGCTTGGTTGGGCGCTGGAAGATGCTGTCGGGGAGCCACTCGAGGCCCTCTTTGACGCCGGTGACGCCGAGGTATAGGTCGACTTTGTCGTAGTAGGGCGCGATGTCGCTGTAGCTGATCGGCCAATTTTCGCCGAAGCCGTCGCGATCGTGGGCTTTGAAGTCGTAGTCGGAGAGGCGAAGCGAGAGCCGGCCCCAGATGTTGGTCTTGCCGCCGAGGCAGCGGGCGCGGACCCAGGCGTAATTTGTGCCGGTGTAGGGATTGTCGCGCTCATCTACGGTGATGTTTTTTACGTAATCGTCGCTACCGATGTAGCTCTTGAGATGTTTGGCGCTTTCGAAACCGGGACCGTAGGGCGGACGTCGAATGGTGTACTCGTTGTAATTGAGCGAGTGGTAGTCGGGCGGATTGAATCCACGGTACTTGTTGTCGTAAGGCCACTCCATCGAGCGGAGTTCTTTTTCGATGGGAAGCTTTTTACCGGCTTCGAGAAGCAATACTTTCGCGCCGTGCGAGGTCAGGACATGGCAAGCCATGCCGCCCGCGGCACCTGAGCCGATTACGACCGCATCATACGTTTTAGTGAGATCGACTACGGAGTCCGCCATCGCTGGAGCCCTTTCTCTACCGGCCACTGGATGCCCGCCGCAGATGAGACGCGTCGGACAGACAGAGGATAGCGCGCATTGTTGCCGATTTAAATCGATTAACTGTGCGCCACGGCATTCAACAATGGGAGCGGAGGGTTTGTCCAGCGGAACGTCGGACACGATAGAAGTTTGAGGCACGCAGGGTAGCGGTTCGTGCAAGTGGCAAATCGTTTTTAGCAGGCGGGCGAGAAAGACCGGGGCAAGTGGGACAGAAGTTTCCAGGGTGGGTACCAGGGGCTGTATTTTTGATCATTGGTGCGGTTTTGTGTTTTTCGGCTTCGTCGAACGGGCGGGCACAGTCCGGGCCAGCGGCGTCGCAAGTCAAGCCCGGTGCATCGACAATGGAGGCGGGTACGTATCAGTCGCGCGGATTTGTCGGCGATGATGCTTGCCGGGCTTGCCACCAGAGCGAATTCGACAGCTACATGAAGACGCGGCATCACCTGGATTCGGCGGTTCCGTCGGCCGAGACGATTCATGGACATTTTGATCCCGGACAGAACACGATGGCATCGCTTGATCCGGAAGTGTCGTTTCGAATGGACGCCAAAGATGGATCGTTTTTCGAAACGTCGATGGAGGGCAGACCCGGACGTGAAAAGAAACGGACAGAGAAGATAGACATTGTTTTAGGGTCGGGCGCCAAGGGGCAGACGTACCTGTATTGGCGCGGAGATGAGTTGTTTGAATTGCCGGTTTCGCACTGGACGAGCCTGGACCGATGGGTGAACAGCCCCGGATATGTCGACGGAACAGCGAATTTTGACCGCGGGATCAATGCGCGATGTCTGGAATGCCACTCGACCTATTTTCAAGAGATTGGCGGGTCGAAACCGGGAATTCACTTTGACAAAGAGCATTTCGTGCTCGGAATCGCTTGCGAGCGGTGCCACGGGCCGGGCGCTGAGCACGTAAGGTCGCGTGCGAATCTGACTTCCATGGCGGAAGCGATTTCGACGGTCGCGAAGATGCCTCCAATTGGGGTCGAGAGAGACAGGCAAGTCGATATTTGCGCGCAATGTCACGGCGGCATAGGACAAGGTTTGACGCCCGCATTTTCGTTTAAACCCGGCGAAGAGTTGGCACCGCACATCAGTCTCGAAGCCAATCCGCTGGCGCGTGTAGACGTACACGGAAATCAGGTGGCGCTGCTCGAAAAGAGCCGATGCTTTCAGGCCTCGCCGAGCATGACATGCTCGACTTGTCATAATTCTCACGAGCCGGAACGGGCGGCAGCGGCTTATTCGGATAAATGCTTGACCTGCCACCAAGTGTCGGCCTGCCCAACGTTTTCGAAAATGGCGGTACCTGGCGTAACGAACTGCGTCGATTGCCATATGCCGGTGCAGGGGTCGAATTCCCTTCGTGTCGATCTCGAAGACCAAGAGATTCCCGTTCAGGTCCGAAACCACTGGATTCGAGTCTATCCTTCGGCAACGTCGCCGCATCAGAACTAAGCACGATAGCTCCCAGCGCCCCGACACCACGTTCCATATGGCTCGAATTCCCTTTCGCATAGCGCCTATGCTCGCCACGCTCGTGGACGCGCCATTCAACAAGCCAAACTGGATCTACGAAGAGAAGTACGACGGCGTGCGCATGCTCGCGTATAAAGAGGGCTCGAGAGTTTCGCTCATTTCGCGCAATGCGATCGACCGCACGGAGCGATATCCGAAGATTGCGGAAGCGATTGCGAAGCTGAAAGCGGATACGCTGGCGCTGGATGGCGAGATCGTGATTTTTGACGCGGACAAGGTTTCGCGATTTCAGTTTCTGCAGAAGGGTGATGGAAGCCCGGTATTTGCTCTGTTTGATTGCCTGTATCGCAATGGCGAGGACTTGCGGAAGGATCCATTTTCCGAGCGCCGCGGCGCCTTGGAAAAATCCGTTCGGCCGTCAGCCCGATTGATTCTTTCGGCGCGGCTTGATGCGAACGGAATCAAGGCGTTCGAAATCGCGAAGAAGAAAGGTTTTGAGGGTCTAATCGCGAAAGATCTGGCGTCGAAGTATGTATCAGGTCGCTCACCTTCGTGGCTGAAGGTGAAAGTACGGAAGGAAGATGAATTTGTCATTGGGGGATTTACCAAGCCGAGTGGCGCCCGACACTACTTTGGCGCGCTGCTGCTCGGCATCTACACGCGCGGGAAATTGGAATACGCCGGCAAGGTTGGCGACAGGATTTGATGAGGAGACGCTGAAGTCGTTGTATAAGCAATTCACCTCCTTGAAGCGGGCTACTTCTTCGTTCGTTTCGGATGTGCGTGAAAAGGGAGCCACGTTCCTGGCGCCGAAGCTCGTAGCCCAAATCGGCTACACCGAATGGACCAGTGACGGAAAGTTGCGACATCCCGTTTATCTGGGGCTGCGCGACGACAAAAACGCGAAGGACGTGACGCGCCAGGAGAAACGCTGATGGCTATTCGCTCGAAAGGCATCTCTCCGAAAAGCGCCAAGCCGAAAAAGGCTTCCACTGCCGCCAACCCGCAAGTATCGAATCCGGACAAAGTGTTTTGGCCCGATGAAGGGTACACGAAGGGGAATCTCGCGGATTTTTATCGTGAAGTGTTTCCGCTGCTGCAGCCGTTCGTCGATGACCGCATCCTGACGCTGGAGCGTTGTCCGGATGGGATGCGCGGCAACTGCTTCTATCAAAAAGAAAAACCCGACAGCAT
The DNA here is from genome assembly GCA_963766985.1 of uncultured Acidobacteriota bacterium. GTDB lineage: Bacteria > Acidobacteriota > Terriglobia > Acidiferrales > UBA7541 > Acidiferrum. The sequence continues at coordinate 337,228 of CAVYCJ010000012.1, read as the reverse complement.
GCCCGCTGGAACGCCGACCAAGCGGCTCGCGAACTTGAGCGGATCGAGAAAATCGACGAACTATGTTGTCGGCGGTCAGCTCGCAACGCAGATCGCTATGGTGAACCTCGGGTGCATACCGGTTCATGTTACGGGCAGCCGCGCGAGTAATTTTCCGAAGCCGGACTGGATCTGCTTTGATCTCGATCCTGGCTCGGGCAAATTCAGCGATGCGGCCGAAGCGGGGCTGATCGTGAAGGAAGCTCTCGACGCGCTGGAGATGGAGTCCTTTCCGAAGACGTCGGGGAGTCGCGGGCTGCATGTCTTTGTGCCAATCAAGGTTGGGCCGTCGTCGGACGACGTTTTACGATTTGCCGAGAAGGTTGTGGGACGTCTCGCGAAGGATCATCCCAAGGAATTGACCGTTGAGCACGCGATTGCCGATCGCGGCGACCGCGTTTATCTTGATCCGTTTCGAAATGGCGCGGTTCAAACGGTGGTGACCCCTTATTCTGTTCGACGCAGGCCACATGCGCCATTTTCGATGCCGCTAGCGTGGGCGGAAGTGAAGCCATCGCTCGACCCGACGACGTTCAACATCGGCAACTTCCGGGAGCGATTGAAGCGGAAGGATCCCTGGGCAGATTTCTTTAAAAGCCGTCAGAACTTCGCGGCTGCATCCAAACGACTCGACAAGCTGTGAGGAAAACTCAATGACGCTGAGTAAATATCGTGAGAAGCGAAATTTCAAAGTAACGCCGGAGCCTTCGGGAGATGTGACGGAGAAGGCGCCGCATAAAGAGGGTCTTTATGTGATTCAGAAACATCGAGCGACGCAGTTGCATTACGACTTTCGGCTTGAGTTCGAAGGCGTGCTGCTTTCGTGGGCGGTGCCGAAGGGACCGTCGCTCGACCCCAGCGTGAAGCGGCTCGCAATGCAGGTGGAAGATCACCCGGTGGATTACGGTGGATTCGAAGGCGTGATTCCGGAAGGCGAGTACGGCGGCGGGACCGTGATGGTGTGGGATACGGGCACGTGGACGCCCGAGAGTCAGAGTGCTGACGTCGCGGCGGCTCTGAAAAAAGGCGACTTGAAATTTACGCTACACGGAAAGAAGTTGCGGGGGTCGTGGGTGCTTGTGCGGACACATGGATATGGGAGTTCGTCGGGCAAATCATGGCTGCTGATCAAGCATCGGGATGAGTTTGCGTCGACGGAAGATATTGTTGCGACGGAGCCGAAGTCGGCGGTGAGCAAGCGATTGCTGGCGGAGATCGCGCGGGACGGTGGCGGCGATGTTGAGAAGGCGGCCACAGGCGATCCGAAAGCGGGCGCGAAGGCAGAAGGCCGCGCGTCGGCGGGTAAGAAGCCTGGAGCAAAGGCTTCATCTGCGAGCGGAAGAACAAAACAACGAAAGCAGCGTTGAGCCGCTCTGCATCACTGGATTCTCGAAGCTCCAGCGACTAGAAAACTTTGTGGTAGTGAACGTCGATGCCGTATCCGCCGTTTTCATCGCGCAGGACGGACACGCCGACCTTTTTGTTGATCTGATATTGAATCTGGATGCTTTCGTTCTGCGCGTTCGTGATGTCGGTGCTGAACGTTAAAAGAAGATTTCCCGTCACGCGCTGCTGAATCGCGACCTGCGAACCAGGGTTCTGGTTGTTCCCTGCCAGCGGATTCAATGTCAGCTGCGAGATGCCAGTCAACTTTTGCACTTGAGAAGCCACCTGGCCGCCGGCCTGGCTGGCGACGGCGGACTCCGCACTGGCGGTACTTGAAGCGCTCCCGTTCGAGGCTGACTCTGCGGTTGTCTGGCCGAATGCCAACAAATTGATGATGTCGGCGGTCGGCAAAGCGGGATCGGACGTGTAACTTGTTTTCAATTGGTCCGTGGGACCGACGATACTCGCTGTGATGTTGTAGTTCTCGATCGTCGTCTTCACCTGAAGGTTGACGACCGGTTCGGTGCGAACCGGATTCGAAAACGAAATCGTGCCGCTCTGGATCTCGAAACGCTTTGAGAGGAAGAAAACTTCACCGCTCGTCAGCAAGACCCGGCCGAGAAGCACCGGATTAGCCGCAGTTCCCTGCGCGGTCAGGCTCGCGGAGCCGGCGATGCTCAGTTGGCTGCTGGCGAGATTGAGGCTCTGCGCCGACTGTACCGCCACGTTGAGTTTGATGTTGTTCGTGAAGTTTGAAGAGTCGGAGACTGTTTCGTCGCCGGAGAAATTATTGAGAATGTCGTTGAGGTCGGAGCCTTGATTGAACGCGAGCTTGTCCACGACAACGCGGCCGGAAAGAAGTGAGCTATCGGTGGAACCGTTCCACGCAAGATCCGCGTTCATCACGGAGCGGACGCCGGATTGGCGAATGCGAACGGAATTTGCCTGCATCGCGAGATTGAAGCTTGAAGTCTGGCCGTAGCTTGCGGTGCCGGTGACGTTGATCGTGCCGCCGCCGGCGTTCGCGGTGAGTTTTGTGATGCTCACGCGATTGCCGGAGATAGAGACGTCGCCATTCATCGCTTCGATGCCGACGGGCAGGCTGTCGGAAGTGATGACGGCGTTCTCGATTCGAACGCGGCCGTCGATTACGGGCTGCGCGATTGGTCCTTGCGCCTTCATTTGAACGTTGACCATGCCGGACGAGTGGCCGCCTTCGGTCCACGGTTGCAAGATGTTGAGATTCACGCTGCCGTCGGCGACCAGGTTCATCGCACCGCCGCCTTGAACCGGCACCGTGCCGCTCAGCCGAATGTCGGTGTCTTGGCCTTTTAGTTCGGCGCTTTCGAGCTTCACGACTCCGTTCTGGTAGCTCATTCGAATCGGAGAAACATTTGCGAGCTTGAAGGATTGCGCTTGGAGTTGCAGGTTGGGAATCTCGGCGTGCGCCTGAAGCTGCGCGGGCGTTTGCAGCGGGCCTTCGAGCGTGCCGTGGATTTCGAGTTCGCCATCCGCGCCGTGCTGTGAGTTTGGAACGAAACGGGCGAGGAGCGGACCGATCGGAACTTTGCCGGTGTCGAGCGTGATGTTTGCCGGATAGCCGGGTGTAAGTTCGACTGTGCCTTTCGCCTGGATGGTGGTCTGCTCGACGTTTGAATTCAGATGAAACTCGGTGTGCTTCCCTTTTGCATCGAGCTGCGCGTCAACTTGGTGGAATGCTTCGCCGCGCATTTCGAGATCGGGTATTTGCAGATGGGCGGTGAGATTCGGATTGTCAATTGTGCCGGCGCCGGTGATGTTTGCGGTCAGTTTGCCGTTTACTGGGCCTGCGGAACGTTGTAGCGCTTGAACTTTTTCCAATACGAGGCCGTCGGTGTTCACCGCGATCTGATAACGCCTGGCGGCGGGTTCGTAGGCGAGTTTGGCGGTCATGGCGCCGGCGGCGGCGCGCACTTCACCGTCGAGGTGAATCGTTTGCTGGTCGGCGTTGATGTTCATCGAGCAGAGGGTGAGTGGCTCGTTGTAGACGACGGCTTTGGCGAGTTCGATGTGGCCTTTGGCTTGAGGCTGCTTTTGCGTTCCGGTGGCGGATATGTCGCCGCTAATGAGGCCTTCGACCGGATAGTTCGCTTGGGCGAGTTTTTGAACATCGGCGGCGGAGATTTGCTCGATGCGGGCGTGCGCGATGAAGGGAGCGTTGGGATCGGGGGACCAGTTGATCAGCCGCGTTTTTGCGTCGAACGTCATGCGACCCTGGGTGGCGTTGACGAGCGAGCCGTCGCTGATGGTGAGTGACTTCGAGTCGAGCGCGACGTGCGCGTGAACGGTTTTCCATTGGGTTTGGGAAAATTGAAGATTCGTGAGCGCGAGCTGACCGTCGAAGTGCGGGTCGGCGATGGCGCCGGAGACTTTTCCAGATAGATCCGCACCGCCGTGGACATCGTAGGATGCGATCTGGCGCGAAGTGTCGGAGGGAGCGGCGACGGAGGCGAGTTCGCCGAGTTCGTGCATGTCTTTTGTTGTGAGATGGACTTGCAACGCTGAGTCTTTGGCGACGACGCCGCTCAAGGTGAGTTCGGTGTTGCCGGTGCGAAGCGAGGATTGCTGGAAGGATGTGCGATTGCGGGCGGCGTCGTAGTCGACGATTACGTTGCCGTCGACGGGAATTGCGCTTTCAGGCGGATTGGGCGTGGAGCGCAGCACCACTTTCGCGTGGGCGATTGCATTATTTGCGGAGCCCTTCCAGCCGGCGTCGACGTCGAGGTCGGCGGTGGAGGCGATGCGTGGCGTTTGCGTCTTGCTCGGCCCAGCGACGCGGATTGCGGCATCGACTGAGGCGCCACGAAGCGTGAAGCGAACGTTTCCAGAATTGTTGACGAGGTCGATCACGTTCGGGCCAGAGACAAATCGGCCGCCGAAGACTTCGGCGCGGGTGTCGTCGATGCGCAATTGACCGTCACGCAATTGATAGCTTCCGCGCAGAGCACGAACCGCAATGTTGGTCTGACCAGAGGGAACGTTGAGCGCGGTGCTTTCGATGGTGCCGTCTGCAGCGGTGCGTTGAAACCATTCGGCGCCGGCGGCGGTGCGGTAAGTGGCCTTGCCTTGCAACGCGAAGTCGCCGGTTGGAAGCGCGGCGTCTCTCAGAATCCACGCGATGTCTTGTCCTGAGATTTGTCCCTGGTATTGGCCGGCAAACTCGGGTTTCGCGTAGTTCGCGAGTTCTCCGCGCACCGTGAGTTTCGAATGCATCAATGCGACGTCGAGAGACTCGATCGTGCATTTTTTTGCGTCGGCATTGAAGTGCATTTCGGCTCGATGCTCGAACATGCGCGTCTGGGCCGTCTGAATGCGGCCAGACTCATATGCGACTAGACCTTTGTACGCATTGCTGAGGTGATCGAAGTTGACCTGCGTTCGAAAGCCTTGGAGTTGGGCGGACAGCGGCGTCTGCTGGTCGTCGTATTGCAGCAAACCATTGTTGATCGTCAGATGTTCGACCTGAACGGCCATTGCCGGGCTCGAAGATTGTTGCGTTTGCGATGGCTGAGGAAAATTCGTGCGGCCATTCGATTCGGTTCGCACGAAAACGACCGGACGGTCGATCGTGAGGCTATCGATTTGGACCTGGCGATGGAGCAGCGGCCAAATCTGCAAGGTCACTTGAAGCCGATCGGTGGTGAGCAGGGGAGTTTTGTTTGTAGCGGCGGGGTTGATCGCGGAGATTCCGTATAGCTCGATCGACAAGGGATGCCAATTCAGGTTGAAGCTCTGAACGCGGACTTGCGCTCCGGTGCTTTCTTCGAGGCTTTGGATCAGCTTTCCTAGCGCGTAGCTCTGGAATGATTTCGAATGGAGCACGGCTGCGGCCGTGAGGAAAAAGATCGCGGCGACGAGTGGGATAGCAATCGCTGTCCACCGTAGGATTCGATGTTTGCTGCTGCGTTGAGTCACTTGATTTCCCGAAAGCCTCTCATTTAGATGCCTAAAACGACTGTCCGAGCGTCACGAAGTACTGCGTCGCCTTCACCCCGGGGACTGGGTTCAGGTTGCGACCGATGTCGACACGAATCGGTCCAACCTTCGTGAAGTAGCGAAATCCAAAACCGATATTGTTGGTGTAGTTGCTGGTGAATTGGCTCGCGCTGATCGCGCTGTAGGTGTTGCCGCCGTCGTAGAACACCACGCCGCCCAGATGGTCGATGAGTTTGATCGGGAAGCGTGCTTCGGAGTTGACGATCGCGAGCATGCGGCCGCCGTCGGGAACGCTGATCAGCGTGCAGGTCGTCGGGTCATTCGGATTCGCGCAGACAGGAACGGGACGCTGCGGGCCGGCACCGTTGATCGGAAAACCTCTCAGAGAGTCGGGACCACCGGTGAAGAAACGCTCGCTCAGCGGCACGTACCCGTTATCGCCAAAACCAGCGGCAACGCCGAGCCTGAACTGATTGGCCCAAGTCAGCCACGGTTTCACGGGGCGATAGAAGGATGTTTGTCCGAGAAAGCGCACGAAGCTGCTGCTGGAACCGAATATCGTCGGAGTCACGCCGAAATTAAATGTCTGATACCAGCCGCGGTGCGCGTCGAGCGGATTATCGCGCGTGTCACGAATATATTGAGCGTAAACCGTCGATAGTTTGACGCGCTGGTCTTGAGGCAGAACGAGTTCAGGGATAAGAATTTTGCTGAGGTCGGTGCGCGAGTAACTGTAGCCGGCGACGACTTTTTGCGTGTGCTTTCTGTCGAGCTGGCGTTCGATTTGAAACGACGCCGACTGCAAAAGAGCGGTGTAGATCGGATTCTCGGTCGTGCGTTCGGCGGAGATGGAGAAGAGTGACGACCATGCCGAGCCGTGGAGGTAGGGATCGGCGTAGTTCAGCGATATGCGCTGATCGAGGCGCGATGCTACGAGGCCGAGTGTTGCCGTCTCAGCTTTGCCACGAATGTTGTGGCGCGAGAATTGAAACGTTCCACGAGGCCCGATGAAACTTTTCTGGCTGACACTGAATTTGTTCCCAAGGCTGACTGGCGGAAGTCCCGGAACGACGACCGAACCCACAGGGATGTTGCCGTTACGCGGGATGATTTCGATGCCGCCGCCGATGTCCATCGTGTTACGGCGCGATTCGTGAACTCGGATGACGACAATTTGCTGACCTTCTTCGTCCGTCGTCGTGCTGACGGGTGCAACGCTGGCCCAGTCGAACACGCCCACATTGTAAAGGTCGCTCTCGGATTTCAAGAGCTTCGCTTGGCTGAGATCGTCGCCTTGTTCGACGTTCTTCCCGGTGATCGATCGGATGAATTTCGGCTTTGTGTGATCGGCCCCCAACAGAAGAACTTCGCCGACTTTTTCGGGGTGGCCTTCGTCGATCTTGTAAACGACGTCCACGGAGTTCGCATCGCCATCGACGGCGGTTACTTTCGAATCGAACTGGGCATTCGGATAACCGTGATTCAAATACCACGCCAAAATCTGGTTGCGATCATCCTGAAGCAGATGCGGCGAAAATGGCTTCCCTTCGGCAAGCACGAGATTGTCGTTCTTCCCTTTCAATCGCGTCGGCTGATTCGAAGGATCGACGATTGCGAGGCTGTGCACTTTCGCCTGCGGGCCTTCTTCGATCTGAAACGCGATATCAATGTCTGGCTCGTGATCGGTCACGACCGGGGTGACCTTCGCTTTCGCGAATCCGGCGTTGCGATACATCGTGGTTATGGAGGCGGCGCTTCTCTTCAGTAGATCCTGGCTGTATTTACCGCGATTGAGAATCAGCCGGGCTTGGCGGACCACGATGTGTGACTGAAGCTGTTCCGTAGTGAAATATTTATTTCCAGTGAAGCTGATGCCCGTGACCTTATGCTTCGAGCCTTTGTCGACGTGATAGACGATGTCGACGTGGTCGGTATCCTTCGTCACTTCAGCCTTCACGTCCACGTCGAAATAGCTTTTGGCCTGGTAGTAAGAAACAAGATTACGTTGGCCCTCGTCGATCAAATCCTGGTCGACTGAATTCTCCTGATACACGGGAATCAGTTTTTCGAGAGTGCGCCGCCAGATTTTGGCGCCGTCAAGCTTTACGGAAACGGTGGGTCCCGGCTCGATCGTAAGCGCCAGATTCACTCGATTCGTTTCGGAGTCGTATGTCGGGTTCATGCGAACGTTGGGCGCCAGCCGTCCAAGCTTTCGGAAGTGGGCCCGCAACCGGTCGAGAGACTTGTCGATACGCGTTCGGGAATACGCGACGCCCGGCTTCAACGAAGTAAAGCTGATCTTGGAAGAGAGTGACGTCAGCGTGTGCTGGATGTCCGCGGCCTCTTGCGGTGTGACACCCTCGATGTTTACCTCGCCCACCTTAGCGCGCGAATGCATGTCACATACAAACGCAATATTCACGAGGTGGTGCGCGTCGTCGACTTTGATGGAATTCGAGACTGAAGCCGCAAAGAAGCCTTGGGTCGCGAAATATTTCTGCAGGGCGTCTTCCTTGTCAGGGAGCTCATCCTTCACAAACGCCGCATCCAGCGCGATGTTCACCGCTTGTAGCATCTGCGTGTAGGAAGCGGCCTTTCCGGCACCCGGAAACGTGATTAGTCCAACCTTATATACAGGAGGCAAGAGAAACAGGACGCGCAAACCGTCGAGAGTAAATTGAATGCTGACCTGGACCGTCTTGAATTTCCCGGTCTGGCGCAGGGCCGCGACGCTCGCCTTGATCGCGTCGATCGAAAACGGCTTACCTTGTTCCTGCTTAATTAATCCGCGCAAACTGTCGAGGTCTTCCGACGGCTGAACGGCGATCTCGACCTTATTTACCGTCCGGCCTTCAAACGCGGCGTTCGGGTCGACTTCGGGCGTCTTCTGTTCCTGCGCCATTGCGATTCTTACAACACAGGATTGCAGCACCAACAGAAAAGCCAGCCCGATGAGGCGCCAAAGTCGACCATTCATGCGCTCGTTCCTGAAGCCTTTAACTCTCGCCAAACGGTATCGGTCTCCGCGCCGATCAGCAGAACAAGGTTTGCGAGATAGATCCACAGCATAAGTATGATGAATCCGGCCAGCGCGCCATATAGGGTCGGCATATTCGAACCGTGGGCCAGGTAGATCTCAAATATGCCCGTCGCTGCGATGAACGATAAAGCTACGACCAGAGTTCCCGGGGTGAACCAGTGCCAAGGATGCTTCACGTCCGGCAGGAAATGATTCATCAGCTTAATGCCTATGCTCATCACTATGCAGGGTCACGATCCATCGGATCACTCGCCACTGCATCTGAAAAAAGACGAAAAATTTGAGGTCGTGAGAAACGGTTACCGCCATTACGTGGCCCAAGTTCCACAAACCAAAACACACAATCAGAAACAGAGCGGCAACGACGGTGGCCAGAGTGGCGACAATTCTCTTCTTCACGTAACTCCGGTGGTCGCGCGTGCCAGAAGCTATCGAGAGCGCTTCCATCAGGCTCATGAACCCTGACGAGGCACTCCAAATTGTCGCGATCAAGCCGAACGAAAAAAATCCGGCGTAGCCGTGAGAAAGCTGAATCATCACACTCAATACAACATTACGCGCCTGCCAGGGAAAATACGCCGTCACCCAGGTCGCGAATGAATCCCACCGGGTCGTCGTCGGAATCCATCCCAGGAACGATGCGAGCACGAGGAAGAACGGGAACAACGACAAAATAAAATAGAAAGAAACCTGCGCGGCTAGATTCGTACAGTCGTCCGAGTTGAGACGATTCCAAACTCTTCGGATTAAGTTCAACCTGGGCTCCCGAACCCGCCTCAATCCGCCGATGAAGCGAGCCTGATATCGCAAATGGAACGCTAACTGCTGGGCTTCGGCCGACCCATCCCATGAACTATGTACCGATTTCGCGGAATGACGGTATGAAGTTCTGCGGCCAGGTCATGAAACGCAGCCGAAACGTCAGATTAGGGCTTCCAGGACCAACGTGTTAATCGTGGGTTTAGAAATTCGCGCGTAACTTCGAATCCACTGAAGGGATTCGATGCGACCAGGTTCTGTGACCATTCAGATTTATGTTGTTCGGTGCGTAGCCGTTTTTTCGTTGTATCTTGCGTTTTCTGGTTTCGCGCATTCGCAAACCGTCTCCGCGAGCCTTCCCGACGCGCCGGTCCCCACGGCCGAAGCGCAGAGAGCCTCATCGATGTCTGTCGAAGACATCGACATCTCGTGGAAAAAGCTCCCGCGTCGAATTCTCACCGACCAGAAAGCCATCTGGCTCTTCCCCACGCAACTCGCGCGCGGCCGCTATTGGATTCCGACGCTTGCGGTTGTCGGCGGTACGGCAGGCTTGATCGTCGCGGATCCGAAAATCGCACCATACTTTCGAAAGCACGCCGGAAATCTAGACGATCTGAACGATACTTTCGACGGCACGATCACGTCGGCGGAAACCGCTCTGGTGCCTCTCTCATTGCTTGCGGCTGGATACATCCGTCAGGATTCGTACCAGGTCAACACGAGTTTGCTTGCTGGCGAAGCCTATGTTGACAGTGCGATTGTCGATCTCGCGCTGAAAGTCGTGACGCAACGCAAGCGTCCGTACAACATTCCGCCAAGCGGTCCGTTCAACGACACGTTCTTCAACAACGGCAAGTCACATTTCTCCGAAGGCAGTTTCCCTTCGGGCCACGCCATAGGCGCCTTTTCCATCGCAACCGTCATTGCGAATCGCTACAGCCGTCACCGATGGGTGCCGATCGCGGTGTACGGCCTCGCGACCGCAGTCAGCCTTTCTCGCATAACCACCAGTGCGCACTTCCCCTCGGATGTCTTCCTCGGCGCGTCGCTCGGTTACGTGATCGCAAAATTCCAAGTCTTGCGTCACTGAAGAACACGCGACTACGCGTTATCCTCTCGGCCTTCGACCCAACTGACGTTGCGGCTGATGCGAACTACCCTTTCGTAGAATTCCTCGGCGGCTTGAATACCTTTGGCGGTCACGCGCACCATGCGTTTGGCACGGCCACCTCGTTCGGGCGTCGATTCGCCCATCCAGGTCTTCAGCAATCCCTTCCTTTCAAGACGGTCGATGGTCGTGTAGAGCGCACCAATCGAACAACGCCGGCGCGTCGTCGAAGCAATCTCTTCACGAATGGCGACGCCATAGGCACTGTCGCCAAGCGCGGCGGCAGCCGCGATAAGAATGTACTCGAATTCACCGAGCGCTATAGAATACATTGTAGTAGTAATATCGACGAGATGCCGTATAAGGTAGTCATTCGGCGACCATTTGGGTCGTGTCGCCGGGAATTACGTCGACGAGAGAAATGGAGTCGATTGTGTGCTTCCAGTGCACCGTTAGAAAGGGCGCAGGCTGATCGTTGAGATACAAGTCCTGGCGGAGAAGCGCCCAGAGCGAAAAGGACTTGGCGGATGCCACCTGCTGGGGATCGCTGGGATCATAGCCAAACGCTTGAATGTCGCTGGCCATTTCCCTTTCGACGGCCAAGGCGCGTTCGAATGGACGCCGCGGCGTCATCCGGCTGTCTTGATCGATGGTATGGACGTGTTCGCGCAAACGGAACGGAGCCGCCGCGGGTGGACGAGAGCGGAAATGATAGTGGGCAATGGCAAAGGACCCGTTGAATCGCTGGAGGCAGGACTGATTTTCAGTTCCCTCCTGCGAAAGGCAAAAAGCGCGATTTGAGAGCGAGTCACGGAACCGGAAGCTACTGGCGGAAGGACCAGAGAAGTACTCGATGCTCATACGAATTTCACACTCTGGCGTGAGAAAACGGAAGATGGGCTCGGAGTTTTTTTCGGACTTTCGAGCCTTCGGAGCGAACCCGAAAGCCAAAGCGGAAAATAAGAACGAGCGCCGGCCGGAAGCTCCAGAAACCGAGCGAGTGTTGGGAGAAGCTGCCATGGTTCCCTCCTGACAAGCGATTATAACTACATTGTAGTTATAATCGGCTCTTTGTCAAGCTACGTGCGGAATCGCAACGAGCTACCTAACCGCGGTCGGTGCCGCCATCGCCCAAACGCCGCGGCCGAAGAATCTTTGCATCACGCGGTAACAGCGCCGCATCCACGTAAGTAGACGAAAGTTAAGCGTTACGGTTGGTAGCGAAAGAAAGGACCGCACATGACAATTCCAAGTCTTCGGCAGTCATTCCAGACAATGGGCGACCGGCACAGGGCGCTCGGCCACTTCAATTTCTCAGATCTCGTTGTGCTCAAAGCGGTCGCCGATGTCGCGCGCCAGCTCGACGTTCCTGTCGTAGTAGGCGTCTCGGAAGGTGAACGCGAATTTGTCGGCGTCCGGCAAGCTGCCGCGCTGGTGAAGAGCCTCCGCGAAGAGTATGGCCAGCCGATCTATCTCAACGCTGATCACACGCACTCGCTGGAAAAGTCTTTAGAGGCCGCACGCGCGGGATTCGATTCGATCGTCTTCGATCTTTCCAAGCTCCCTGTTGAAGAAAACGCCAAGCAGACCAAACAAGCCGTCGAAGCGTTGAAGTCGATTAATCCCGAGATCATTGTCGAGGCTGAAGTCGGATACATCGGCTCCTCGTCGACAATCCACGACGCGAAGCCGCAGGATCTCGATCCGCTGACCACGCCCGAGCAGGCGAAGCAATTTGTCGATGAGACAAAGATTGACGCTTTCGCTCCTTCGGTCGGGACGACGCACGGAATGCTGAAATCCATGCTGACCGGGAAAGAACACAAGCATCTCGACCTCGAGCGCATCCGCGAAATCAAGGCTGCCACCGGTGTGTTTCTCACTCTGCACGGCGGCTCCGGCACAGACAGGAAAGAACTGGCCGGTGGGGTGGAAGCCGGGCTCAATCTCATCCACATCAACACGGAGTTGCGTGTTGCGTGGCGGAGGGGGATCGAATCGGCATTGAAGTCGCAGCCTGAGGAAGTTACGCCCTACAAATTGTTGCCCGACGCGTACGCAAACGTCGCCGAAGTGGTGAAGTCGCTGCTGGAGCTGATCTCTGTACAAAACCCGGCCCGATCATCTGCCGCCGCGAAGTAATGCAGATTTCGAACCTGGCCGCCGAGAGTAACGTTTTGCGCAAATATCTCGCTCGGTCTCGGAACTCCCCGAGCTGCCTGTCATAAAGTTTTGTGCAGGAGCTCCCATGCCACTCCAGAACTCTGCCACTTCGGCCACACCACCTAAGACAAAAACTTTCGAACTCGATGGACGCGCGTGGATGACGGATGAGACTACCTTCCGCGTTCTCGAACAGCATGCTTCCCTGGGTACCGACAAGACGGGTGGTTGGTATTTCGCGTTCTGCCTCGGCGCCGGCAAGATTGTCCCCGCGCCTATCTCCGAAACCCAGAACTAACGCGGCGCGTAAGACGGGCCGACGTTTCGGTCTAAAGATTCACAACCTATTTGTCGCAGCGAACTTGGACGGACCGCCTGCTGTCCGCGTGTATGGCGAGTGTGTCGCTCGACCGATCGCATCAGCTTCGTTTCGCGAAGATGCATCGCCGTGCGCCAGACGAAAAACGATGATGACCGCTGGGACTAGATATATCAGCGAGCCGAAGACCCACATGAAGGCGCCGGCGGCGATTTGGTCGTTGATCGGAGAGATGGAGAAAACGCGAGGTGTGTCGTTGTACGAGGGATAAAGAACACGGCCGCTAAAAGCGAAGAAAGCGGAGAGACCTGTGTTCACGAAATCGGCGGTGAGGAGATAAGGAAGTACTTTCCATCGCGGCTGAGTCGATCGAGACGGCCATGGCTGGATGACAGTCCACCAAAACAAAATCGCTGTGAAGAAAAAGCAGCCGTGTTCGACTTCGTGCCAAATCTCTGAATGCAAAGCGAGCTCGTAGGCTGCTGGAATATGCCAACCGAGAAAAGCCAGATTGAGGGCGAGCCAGCCGGTGATGGGATGAAGTAGGCCGTGAGCGATTTGGCGAAGTGACCTGTTGCGAAGGAGCGGCGCAAAAATCTTTTGAAGAAGTGGGCGCGGCAGACCACGAAGGAGCGGAACCGCGGGCGCGCCAAGCAATATCAGCGGCGGCGCAACAAACATGAGGACCAAGTGCTGAATCATGTGCGCGGTGAGGAGAACGTCGTCGAAGACGCCCAGAGGTGATGCGATCGCGAGCCAGAACGCGAAGACGCCAGAACAAAAACAAACTGCGCGCCAGACAGGAAGTTCATTTGGGCGAAGAGTGTTGCCCCGCCGCCAGCCACGCACATAAAGAATCAGAGCTAAGACCGAAAACAGAGTCAGGAAAGGAGGAAGCGTCCAGCCATGAACGAGCGCATCCTCAGCGTTAGCGAATGGAAAGGTATCGGCGTCGGGAACTCCCGCATTCGCGAACGTGGCGGCCACGAGCGAGCTAATTATGGCTTCGTGGATTCGACTGGCTCCTTGAACGCAGGCTTATCGGTTTCGGCGATGCTGCGCGAAGCGTCGGTCGCGGGCAGTTGATTCGGTGGATGCAGCGTGTCCAGAAACGCGACGAGAGCCGTCACTTCCGGTGGCGAAAGCGCGGCGCCATAAGCGGGCATATTGCCGCCACCTTGAATCACCTGCCGAATGATTTGATCTTCGGTGAGATGCGTGGCGACGCTATCGAGTGCCGGGCCGCGCTGCCCGCCAAGTCCGCCGAGCGCGTGGCAATTGTGGCACTGCTTCATTTTAAAGATGAGCGCGCCCTGGCGTTCCAGGGGAGTGCTCCCGTGAACATAGCGATCGGGAATTTCATCGGCGGTCCACGCGGTCATATGCGGACTCCATGGGGCATAAGTGCCGAGATGGGTGAGGGTGGCCAAGCCAACCGCAACAACGATCAGCGTAAGAACGCCGACAGGGCGGCGATACCAGCTCTTTTCCCCGATGCCGGAGACGAACGGAAGCGCGATCAATGTGCCGATGCCGATCACCGGCGCGATGAAGATAAGCGGCGTTTCGATGCTGGGCGGAAGAAAAGCCAACGCGCTATAAATCCACAGGAAGAAGAAGTCCGGTCGAGGAGCAGTTTGGGTGATCGTCGGGTCAGGCGTGCCGGTTGGGCCGAACGGGCCGAATACCGCGGCGCAGAACGCCACGGAGAAAATGATCGCAGCCGCGAACATGGCGTCTTTCCAAACCGCTCCAGGAACGAACGGAATGCCGTCGCGACGCGTTAGGGCGTGATACTCCTTCAAATAGGTCTCTCGGCGCACGAGGCGGCCAGGCGCGGGCCACTCATTGATTCCGAGTTTCAGCACGAGCCAGACGTGTAGCCCGGCGAAGGCGAGCATCGTCGCGGGCAGAACGAAAACGTGCAGAGCGAAAAATCGACTCAGGGTCGCGCCTGCGATGATTGGGCCGCCGAGCATCAGGTGAACCGCCTGGTCGCCAAAGATCGGCATTCGACTCGTGATCGAAGCTCCGATGCCCAGACCCCAGTAAGCATCCTGATCAAAGCGAAGGATTTGGCCGGAGAAAGCCATTCCGAGCGTCATCAACAGCAGCCCTACGCCGAGAAGCCACGTAAGCTCACGCGGGAACTTGTACGCACCGAAGATAAAGACCTGCATCATGTGGATGAGAACGACGGCGACCATGAAGTTCGAGCCCCAGCCGTGCATGGCGCGCAGAAACCAACCGAGCGGGAGCTGATGATTGAGGACCTGGAGGCTGTTCCACGCCTCGCCGGCGGACGGTACGTAAATCGTCGCGAGAAGAATTCCCGTGATGATCTGCAACAGAAGCAGAACGAAGCTGGCGGAGCCGAAGACGTACCACCACGACGCCGTCTTCGACGGCACCGGGTGCGCGGAGGAGTCGCGAACGAAGTCCGCGAGCTGAACCCGGCTCTCTACCCAATCGTAGGTTCGTTCGTACCAGCGTTTGGAGCTTTCGTGCATGGCGCGATTTCCTTAACGAGCTGAAAATTCGTGTTTGCGGTTGAGTTTCTGCCGGGGCAATCCCCCGGCGATTTGAGACGCGCTTGATTCGCAAGCGTCGGCAGCTGACCGGCTTGGATCATGAGCGTGTCGCCGTCGACGCGCGAAGCGTACGTGAACAGGCCGCGCTCAGGAGGACCGGCCGCGCGCGAGCCATCCGCGTAGTAAGCACCGCCGTGGCACGGGCACATAAAGAGTTGCGATTGCGGGAACCAACGCACGGGACAGCCGAGGTGCGCGCAGTTTACGGCGAAGACGGTGAAGCTGTCGTTCGGCTGGCGGCGAACGTAGCAGGCAACATTGCCGGTCTCGCCGTCCCAAGGATTCGTGGTGGGATTTCGAAAGAAAGCGAGCATCGTTGTTTCCGGTTGAAAGTCGGCGATTTTGCCGAGCGGAATCCAGGAGTCGTAGGCGCCCTTGGGACGAATCGAGCCGAGGAGGAACCGGACCACCGGGGTGGCGATAAGCAAGCCCACAAAGGCGTTGATAGCGATGGATAGTCTGAAGAGAAATTTGCGACGGCCTGCCACCCGGCTGTCGGGTTCGATAGCAAGCGGCGGCTCCGGCGTGGGTTCCTGTGGTTCCCGACGTTCGGGATCGAAATCGGAGTTCATCGATTTCCTCCGTTGTGTCCACCGGCAGGTTTTGAAGAATACGGTTGGCCGGGTGTCGGACTTCTGTGCGAGATCAGAAAGGCGACGACGTCACGGACTTCTTTGCTGCTGAGCGCATGGCTCGAGTTCACGTTGCGCCAACCGGGCATGTTGAGATCGGGCCGCCCGACGATGACCGCGGTGCGCAACCCTTGCGAAGACACCAGCGCGAGGTACGAAGTGTTGAGCACGGATCCTGACGGGCCAGTGGGACCGCCTGCTTTGCCGTGGCAGTTGGAACAAGACGCTTCATAGACGCTCGCGCCCGCTGAAGAATCACCCTGCGTTGAATCGGCGTATGGTGGCGAAGTTTGTTCCGCTGAGACGTTTTGTTTAAGCCAGGTCGCTCGCATGCCTTTCACGAGCGACTCGATCTGCTGGTCCGTGAGAAAGCCGCCCGCCTTGCGAGTGAACCCAGGCATCGCCGTGTTCGGGACGCCGTTCGTGACGATTTTGATCTGCGTGGCTTCGTCGACAAGCGCCTGATATTCGGGCAGACCGATTGGCGTGGCGACTGCGCCGCGGCCATTCTCTCCGTGACAGCCCGCGCAATTTTCCTTGTACAAAGTTCCTGCATCGAGGACGGAATCCGGACGCGGCACCAGCGGACCCGGGGCAGGCTTGCCGGGCAAGCTGTCGCATCCGCTCGCGAGAACGAGGAGCGAAGCGAGCGCCGCAATGTTGAAGGCGCGTTTCATTCCTGTCCTTTTTCGTCGCGTCCCGAAAGTTCAAGACCCAGACGAACAGGCAACGGCGCTCCGCGCATGCGCTTCACATGGCCATACTTCACGACCACGAGCCCTGCGACAAGTCCAAACCCGACCTGCGAAACGGCAAACCACCACCAATTCACATGCGAATCGAAATATGGATTGATCAGCGCGAGTGTGGAATGAAGCAAGCCGGTCCAGAGCGCAGGAGCGATCAATCCGCCGAGAATAACGGGATGTTTCGGAAGTATCGGCAGAAGCGCGCCGTACAGAAGCCCGACAAGAAACGAAGTGCAGGTGTGAATGATGACGGCAATGATCACGGCGCTGAGCCGGAACGAATTCAGCTCTGCATCGGTGGGATTGACCCATCCAGCCACACCGGCTCCGCCCAGAAGATTAATGGGATACCAAAGACTGTGGTGAATAACGACGCCGTAAAGCTCGGCGAGCACGATCATCGCGGTGCCGCCGGCAAATCCGCCGAGGATTCCGGATGAAACGGTGTACGTTTGCATGGGAAACAGCGAGCGATGGCTTTCATCGATGCGAATGCGCGCTACGCGACGCCGGTCGATCTCCAAGTCCATCGTGTGGGGCACGACAACGACTTCTTCGTGTTGCTCGACGGGAAATACGGCGCGTGCCCAGCCGACGATACCCATGACCGCGAGAATGGCTCCGAGCAACGTCATGTTGTAGCTAGTAACGAGCCCCGCGAAGCTGAGCGCGAGACCCAGCGCCAAGACGAGCGGCCACGCCGTCTGCGCGGGAAGCAGAATCACGCCTGCGGGAACTTGTGTGTGTTGCTCGCTGTCGGCCATTTCCTGCCTATCTCCCAAGCACGTAAACAACGGTAAAAACCACCACCCATACGCAGTCGACGAAGTGCCAGTAGAGCGCCAGCACTTCCACGCGCTTCGTATCCTCGGGGCGAAGCGCTTTCATGAGCGAAAAAACGAGCACGGCGCTGAGAAGAATGAGCCCGACGATGACGTGAAGCGCATGCAGTCCGACGAGCGAGTAATACGTCGTGCCGAAGAGATTCGTGCTGATGGTCAGATGATCGACGGTGATGAGCTTGTACCACTCGCGCGCCGTGCCGATCAGAAAGATCGCGCCAAGCAGAATCGTTAATCCCCAGAAGAGATTGAATTTGCCCATCGCGCGGCGAACCAGAGCGCGTTCCGCCAGCCAGATCGTGAGGCTCGAAGAGAGCAGGAAAATTGTGTTGAAAATCGGAAGGTCGAGAACTTCGCGCGGGCGTCGGTCCGGCAAGGCTTTGCCCGATGTAATAAATGTACGCGACGACGAAAATCGTGAAGATCGCGCTCTCCGCGGCGATCAGCGTGAACATGGCCACGCGGCCCTTGTAGGGCTGATGCGTTTCGGTAACGGGAACGGAGATGGGAAGTGTGCTCATGAATTTGCGTTGAGGCTCAGTCGGGATCGTCCGGATGCTTCAAATCCCACAGCGGACGGGCACTGTAAACGACCGGTTCCACGTCAAAGTTGTACGCATGCGGCGGAGAGGCTGTCGTCCACTCGAGCGTCCACGCATCCCACGGATCCGGGTCCTGCGATTTTTCCGCGAAAGAGCGAAATGATCAGGTTCGCGACGAAAATAAGAATCGCCACCGCCTGAATAAATGCGCCGACGGTCACGACGAGATTCAAAGTTCCCCAGCCGCGATCGGCTTCGTATGTATAGATCTGCCGCGGCATGCCGAGAATCCCAGGAATGTGCATCACGTCGAATGTGACATGGAATCCGATGACGAACAGCCAGAAGTGCAATTTGCCGAGGCGTTCGTCGAGCATCCGGCCGGTGACTTTCGGATACCAGTAATAAAACCCGGCGAAGATCATGAACAGAATGGCTCCGACAATTACGTAGTGGAAATGAGCCACGACAAAGTACGAGTTGTGTAGCTGCCAGTTGAAGGGCGCCACGGAAAGCATGATGCCGGTGAGACCGGCGATCAGAAATTGAAATAGAAACGCGAGCGAGAAAAGCATCGGAACGCCGAAGCGAATCTTGCCGCCCCATAGTGTCGCGAGCCAGTTGAAAATCTTGATGCCGGTGGGGATGCCGACAATCATCGTGGATAGCGCAAAAAACGCGTTTCCGGCGGCGGACATTCCGATCGTAAACATGTGGTGAGCCCAGACGCTGAGACTCACGAATGCGATCGACACGGAAGCCGCGACCATCGCCGGATATCCGAAGATCGCTTTGCGCGAGAAGACCGGAATGATCTCACTGGCAATTCCGAACGCGGGCATGATCAGTACGTAGACTTCCGGGTGGCCGAAAATCCAGAAAAAGTGCATCCAGATCGTCGCGGAGCCGCCGGCCTGGGTGTCGAAGAAATGCCCGCCGAGATAGCGGTCGATCAGCAGCATGGCCTGCGCCGCGGTGAGCGGGCTGACGGCAAGAATCACGAGGACGGAGCTTACGACCATCAGCCAGACGAAGAGCGGCATGCGAAACAGCGTCATCCCTTTGCAGCGCAGACAAAACGCTGTGGTGATGAAATTGATCGCGCCGCCGATGGAGCCGAAGCCGCTGAGAATCAGTGCGAGCGCCCAGAAATCCGTGCTGTGGCCCCGCGAAAAAGCGCGTTCGGTGAGCGGGGCGTAGGCGAACCAGCCGACGTCTGGCGCGGTGCCGGCGCCTTGTAGTCCCGTGCCGCCGAGGAAGCTGAAATAGAGAAGCAGCCCGCCGAAGGCCGTCATCCAAAAGCTGAACGCGTTGAGCCGCGGAAACGCGATGTCTCGCACGCCCAACATAAGCGGGACCAGATAGTTGGCGAAGCCTACGAAGATCGGCATCGCCACGAAGAAAATCATCGTAGTGCCATGCATGGTGAACAGGCGGTTGAAGACTTCCGCTGGAACGACATTCAACCGAGGGCCGGCGAGCTGCAACCGGATTAGCAGAATCTCAATTCCACCCGCACAGAGCATCACAAGCGAATAGAGAATGTAGAGGATGCCGATTTTCTTGTGATCGACTGTCGTGACCCAGTCGTGCAGGATTTCGACGATATTTCCCAAAGCGTCCGCGCGGCTTTCTTGCTCGGCGGCGTCCGGTAAACGGCCAGGAAGGGGCAAGCTCGATTCGCTCATCGATTCTCCTTCCTGCCGGATCGCGGCGTAGTGCAGTGCCACACGTCGGGCCTCATTTCAGCGTCACCAGGTAGGCGGTGATCTGGTCAATCTGAGTTTTCGTCAGGTGCATCGACGGCATCAGCGACCCATGCTTGAAGGTGTCGGGGTCGTCGATCCAGCGGGCCAAATTTTCGGCAGTGTTCGGCATCGCGCCCGATGCCAGCGTCTCGCGGCTCATCAAATGTGTGAGATCGGGACCGAACC
This sequence comes from uncultured Acidobacteriota bacterium, assembly GCA_963766985.1. Lineage (GTDB taxonomy): Bacteria > Acidobacteriota > Terriglobia > Acidiferrales > UBA7541 > Acidiferrum. The sequence continues at coordinate 317,149 of CAVYCJ010000012.1, read as the reverse complement.
GGCCATTCGCGACGGTGCCGGCAACCGCGTGACAGTTGATGCACGCCTGCGCTTCGAATTGCTTGCGTCCCTGCGCCGCTGCGTCCGACTGAGGACCCACCGCCGGCATTTGCTGCTGATGAACCCACGTCTCAAAATCGGCCGGAGTGTCGGCATAGACGCGCAGAAGCATCAACGCATGCTCCGCGCCGCAAAATTGCGCGCATTGACCTTTGTAAAGCCCGGCAACCTCGGGACTTATCCAAAGCTCATTGATGCGATTCGGGATCAGATCCGTTTTGCCGGCGAGTTCCGGAACCCAGAAGCTGTGAACCACGTCTGCGGAAGTCAGCTTGATAAATGTTGGCGTTGGCGCCGAAGAAGTGCTGACCGGAACGTGCAACTCGTTCGCAGTCGTTACCTGAAACCCGGGGTAGCGCACTTCCCACCAGAATTGATGGCCGACGACCGTAACATCCAGCGCCGTCTTCGGCTTGGGCGCATCCTGAACGTCGAAAATCACCCGTGCGGTCGTCAGAAAAATGACGGTGACGATCAGCACTGGAATGATGGTCCAGGAAAGCTCGATTTGCGTGCTACCAAAGATTTGCGGGGGCTCGCTCCCGTCATCGGTGTCTCGCCGACGAAACCGAACGATCACGTAAACAAGTAGCCCGCCCACGACCGCGAAGATCAGGCCGGTAATCGCCAACGTAAAGTGTGAAAGCGAGACGATGGAGCGCGCCGGTGCGGAATGAGGCGAGAAAATACTGGTCTGCGATTCGCCTGCGAACAACGGCAGCCCGCACAAAGACTTCCCGATGAGAGCGGCTAAACCGATGTTCCAGCGCAAACGCAAGGGAAACTTGTCTCCTAGAACACCCTAGTATCAGTCGAGCATCTGATGCATTCCGACGAATGACAGCTATATAAAAATTTAGACTTGGCCATCTTCGGGATCGAGGACCAAACGAGCTCGGAACTTCAGGTAACGACCGTCGTTAAACAGCCGTCTCGAAGGCCTGTGCGTCGTCAGCGGCAGCCCGACGACCAGCACCTTATTCGTTCCTGAGAGCAATCTCAACTACGGAATTAAAGTTCGCCGGCGCGGCTCCAGAAACAATCCCCCTTCGTGCGGCAGCGCTTTTGCCGATCGAGCCACGACATGTATTTCAGGTGCGAAAAAGCCAATGTATTGGAGGGGACAGGCGAGGAGCGAGCTTGAGCCGGTGCGTTTGCGGCGTGGTACTACTGAAGAGATGGGCGCCACAATGGAGCAGGAGGCGGGTGTGTCCGCGGACGCGCGAGACGGTCGTGACGCGGCGATAAGCCGCGATGATGCGGCTGGTGTGCGCCGATTGCGGGTAGCGATGAAGGCGATCGGGCAGATGCCTGCGGTGCAGATGCTGGCGTTGATCGGCCTTTATTCGTATACGGCGTTGCGGATGATCCGGAAGTTTGGCGTGCTCGACCCGGACATCTGGTGGCACATGGCGACAGGGCGATGGATCTTGCAGCATCACGCGTTGCCAGTGACGGACCCATTCTCAATGTATGGCGCAACCCGACCATGGCTGGTGTACAGCTGGGCATTCGATCTTGGAGTGCAGACGCTGTTCGCGCGATTCGGCCTAGTGGGGATTTTTCTGTTTCAAGTCGCGGTACACGTGCTTGTGGCGGTCGCGTTATATCACCTGGTGAAGTCGTTGCTGCCGGATTTCTGGCCAGGAGTGGCGCTGACGGCTGTGAGTTTGTACGCGATCAGCCTGATTTATGCGCCGCGGCCGGGGATGGCGACAGTCCTTTTCACAGTTCTCGAGTTGGGCATCTTGTTGGGAGTGCGCAGGGGCGAGAGCGCGAAAAAGTTGTGGCTACTGCCGCTGATCTTCGTGGCGTGGGCGAACATCCACATTCAATTTGTGTACGGGCTCGGGTTGTTGGGAGTGTTCGCGTGCGAACCGATCGTCATGCGAGTGTTGCGGCTAGCAAGTGAAGAAGAGACTCGTGGAGCGTTCGCGCGAGCTAAATACTTTTGGGCCGCGCTGGGCGGGTGTTTGCTCGCGACGTTTGTGAATCCCTACGGACCAAAATTGTATTCGACGGTGATCGAGTACATGCACCAGCCGAAATCGTATTCGCTGGTCGTGGAATTGAAGGCGATGACGTTTCGGCAGCCGGAGCACTACGTGGCCGCGTTTTTGGCACTATGCGCGGCGGTGGCGATCGGGTGGAGGCGGGAGCGAAGGCCTCTGTGGCCGATGCTGCTGGCCATCTCGGCGTTCGTGGCGTTTCGATCGGTGAAGGAGATCTGGTTTCTGAGCGTGATTGCGACTTGCGCGATCGCGGACGGTTGGGTGCTGTCGCCGGCGGTTCGCCAGAGCAACGTGCCAGCGAGAGAAGTCTGGCGCAACCGCATCTTTGTGGGAGCGGGGGTCTTGGCGTTACTGCTGCTGGCCTATAGGAATAACGACGTTTCGAACGATTGGATTGCGATGCAAGTGGCGGGGTCTTTTCCGGAAGCGTCGGTGTGGTACATCGAAAAGCATCATTTGCCGGGTCCGCTTTATAACGATTTCACCTGGGGCGGGTATTTGATCTGGCGGCTGCCGTGGCTGCGCGTAGCGAACGACGGACGGACGAACGTGCACGGAGACGCACGCGTGGAACAAGATGCGAAGGTCTGGAATGGCAAACCGGGATGGGACTCCGACCCGGAATTGGCCGCGGCGAACCTGATTGTGGCGGACAAGAAATATGCGCTCACGGAGCTGCTAAGAAGGGATGGGAGATTCCGGCTGGTGTTCGAGGATAAGGATGCCGCCGTCTTTGTATCAGCGAAGTAGGTAGACGCTAGCGCAAAGGGGAAGCGCGGAGAAACGCCGCCTATGGCGCATTACCGCCAAGGCGACACGCCTCGCTGAGGCGCTTGCGACGTGGGAACTGGCCGCGCACCATAAAATAGAAGCTATCTCGCCATGTCAATGATTGCCGAACACGAAGTCCAAACGACGGACTCCTGGGGACCCGACGCGCTGGAGGATGCGCGCGAAGCGGGCCGCAAGCAGCAGGATTCGATCGCGAGTCAGCGCGATCACTGGATCCGTTCGAATCGATATTTCTACGACCGCATTCGAAAAGCACTGCAATTCATCATCGAGCCGAACAAACGGGTGCTGGAGCTGCGTTGCGAGACCGGGCACATGCTGGCATCGGTGAAGCCGTCGCACGGCGTGGGCGTCGAAATTGGCGACGAGATGGTAGCGTGCGCGCGAAAAGACCACCCGGAACTCTATTTTGTGAAGAGCGATCTCGAGACGCTGGAGCTCAACGAGACGTTCGACTACATCATTTTCAATCACATTTTCGACACGGTCGACATCCTTCGGGCGCTCGAGCGAGTGAAGGCGCATTCAACGCCAGACACACTGTTGTTGATCATCGGCTACAACTACATGTGGCAGCCGTTGCTTGAACTGGCGAGCAAGATTGGGTTGCGATCGAAATTGGTCGAGCCGAACTGGGTCAGCGAAAACGACATCCGTGGATTCTTGAAGCTTGCGGGTTTCCGGCCGGTGCGGAAGCGGCGATTGATATTGTTTCCGAAGTGGATCCCTTTATTCTCAAGTTTCTGCAACGATTTTCTGGCACGGCTGCCGGGCTTGCGGCGACTGTGCCTGATGCAGGTCATGGCGGCTCGACCGATAGCGGCGCCGAAGCGCGAAGAAGATGTGACGGTGTCGGTGATTGTGCCCTGTCGGAATGAGCGAGGAAACATTCAACCGGCGGTAGAACGAATGCCGCCGATGGGACGCGCAACAGAGATCATCTTCTGCGACGACAAGTCCACCGACGGGACCGCGGACGAAGTGCGGCGGATGCAGGCGATGTATCCGGAAAAAGATATCCGCTTGTTAAACGGGCCGGGAATCTGCAAAGCCGAGAACGTGTGGACGGGATTTCGAGCGGCACGCGGCGATGTGTTGATGATTCTCGACGCGGACTTGACGGTGATGCCTGAGGAATTGCCGATGTTTCTGCGAGCGCTTGTGAGCTCGCGCGGCGATTTCGTCAACGGGAGCCGTCTGGTCTACCCGATGCAACAGCAAGCGATGAAATTCATGAACCTGCTGGGGAACAAGGGATTCGGCGTGGTGTTTTCGTTCCTGCTGGACCAGCGATTGAAGGACACCCTGTGTGGCACCAAGGTGCTCTGGAAGAAAGACTGGCAACGGATGGAGAAAAACCTGGGCAGCTGGGGCATCAAGGATTTGTGGGGCGATTACGAACTGCTGTTTGGCGCGAGCAAGCTGCACCTGGAAATCGTGGAAGTGCCCGTCCATTACCAGGAGCGCATTTTTGGAGTGACCAAGATGACGCGAGTCTTCGCAAACGGCGCGCGCATGTTTCGAATCTGCTGGTATGCCTGGAGAAGATTAGCTGGATAGCCGGCCACACGCTAGGTTCGAGACTCAAATTCCATGCTAACCACCAAAACGAAAATATCGTTGGCCGCTGCTGCGCAGCGAGTGGTGTCGATCGCGCGCGCGGCGACAGGAAAAGATCACATCGCTGAAGTGGAACGTCGCAAACTTCGTTGGAGGTTGGATTTACGCGAGGGCATCGACTTCTCGATTTACCTGCTCGGTGCATTTGAGCCGTCGACGGCAAATACCTTAGAAAAGCTGGCGAAACCCGGCGACGTCGCACTGGACATCGGCGCGAACATTGGAGCGCACACCCTTGGCCTAGCGCGAAGCGTTGGACCACACGGACGCGTGTTTGCGTTCGAACCAGCCGACTTTGCATTTGAGAAATTGCGATGCAACCTGGCCCTCAACCCGCTGCTCAAGGAAAGAGTAACGGCGCGGCAGTTATTGTTGGACAAAAGCACCGAAACACCCGTGAAAGATCAAATTTACGCTAGCTGGCCGCTCGAAACTGAGGAGCCCTTGCATCCGAAACATCGTGGCCGCCTTGTTTCGACGAAAAACGCGCGCGTGGACACACTTGACGATTTTTGGGAGCGCGAAGGGCTCGACAGGCTGCAGCTGATCAAGATGGATGTGGACGGTTACGAGTTACCGGTGCTGCAAGGTGGGTTGAGAACGTTAACGAAGTTCCGGCCGACACTGGTCATGGAGATGTCTCCTTACGTACACGCAGAACACAGCAATAGCTTCTCGGAGCTGGTCGAACTGCTTGCACGGGTTGGCTATTCTCTGCAGCACGCAGACAACTGGAAATTGCTTCCATTAGACGCGCAAAAGCTGGAAGCCATGATTCCAGACGGTGCGAGCATTAACGTAATCGCGCGGGCGTCATAGAGGTTTCGCGTCCGTAGGCTCGACCCTCTCCCATAAAACGAACTTGGTTTGCCAATCGAGATCGGAATTGGGCACCATCGTGCGAACCTTTCGGTAGTGCGATTTGAAATAATCGCCGAGTTCCTGACTGAAGTCTTCGCCAAACACAGGAGTTCCGTAGTCGGGATAGGTCCGGTTGGACCAAAGCAAGTAGCGGACGTGCTTGCTTTCGATTTCACGTTCGACATCGCTGGTCATTTTACCGGGGGCAATGATTCCCGGACTAAATGCATAGATCCTGGTAGGACAATCGGTCGCCGAAAGAAAGTAGAGGCTGACATCCTCAGGGATAGATAGTGTGACTTCGCCGTTCGCAGCGTGTTCCTTCATGAAAGCGATAGCAGCCCTATAGTTCGCCGCCACTTGATTAGAGACGAGAATGGATCCGCGGTCGGTACTAAGTTTTGTCAGATCGGAAGTGTCGGTAGCATAGCGCGCCGCTACAACAGTCACGATCGATAGACATCCGACGCAAAATAAGACTTCAGCGCGCAAAACAACTCGGCGAGGAATGTCGCCGCGCGGAACGAGAGGACGCAATGCAAGCAAGAAAGCCAGAACTACCGGACCGTTGTAATAGATCGGATAGCCGCCAGGCGTCATCCGCAACAAGACGCGGAAGGCAAGCAGCGTCGAAAACGCAAAGAGCACCAGGATCGAAAGATCCTCACTGTCGGCCGCGAACCACTTGGTAAAAAAGACGGCGCACAGTCCAAGAATCGACACATATAAGACCATATCTCTCGGAAAAAATACTGCGGCGAAGAAGGTCATTGCGGGCCAGTGTTGGAGGAGGCCGTATAGTGCGAGAGCAACGGCGGCGGCGCAGGCGATCAGGATCGACTTCAGGGTTCTCGGTTTTTGCCACGCGATCAGGTAAACGATCAGGAGACAGCCGAGAAAGAAAATCGCGCGGGTCGATGCTTCTCGGAACGCGCCGGCGGAGAGGGCAAGTCCCGTCTTCTCCAACCAGACTTTTCCAAATGTGCGCATGAAGTACGATGTCGGCCAACTCGCGATGTTCTCTTGCGTCATGAATTCCACACCGCGGATCGAAACCATCCAAAGGATCACACCGGCCGTAAGAAGAACTCCCGGAAGAGCGAGTAGGGTGTCCGTAAGGACGAATTTCCAGGAACGCAGGCGCAGGGCGCGCCCGACAATCAGCAACGCCAACGCGGTATAACACGCGATGCCGTATTCAAGTTTGAGCAGGAGTGCGATGGCTGACGTACACGCGGAGGCGAAAAACCATACTTTGCTCTCGGATGAAGCAGCATAGATTGCCGACCAAAGGAACAGGCACGCGATCAAAGCGCCATAAACGGACGCGAAGCTGTATGGAAGCGGAAACGAGAAATGCCACGCGTGAAACGACTGGAGCAATACGACGATCGCCGCTGTGAATCCAGCAAGGCGCGAAGACATCCGCTTGCCGATCAAGAACAACAGGACCGCTGATCCAAGCGCGGACAGAGAGCCCGCCCAGTAGAGCACTTCGAGTCGGATTCCAAAGAGGCGGTATAAGAACGAATTAAAGTACGGAGCGATTGGGCCATACATGTACCAAACATCACGATACAGTGTCTTGCCTTGCGCAAGAGCAGCCGGGACGTACATTTCGCGGCCGCAATCGATCGTCAGGCTCCCCCATGTCGCCCAGGTCGTGCAGACACGGGCGGCCCAGATGGCGACGATCGCAGCCAAAGCCAGCCAAGTAATCGAGTCCCACGGAAGTGGCGGTTTGCTGAGCTTACTTAGAGTCTTGAAATAGTGCGAGATCGCGTGATGAATACGTTGAGGGAAAGACGGATGCTCGGCAGAGCTCGCTTCGTGAGGTGGAACGGCGATGGCCATTGAGGTTTCGCTGATGCAAAAAGTTTTGTTACCGCTTTAGGGTAACAAAGCGCTAATGGGGAGGAGCTCGGTAAGGTCCGTGGAAGTGCGTATCCACTATTGATAAGTCGGGATTGAGCCTCAAAACGGAAGCCTCTTGCAGGTCGAGTGATAGCGATCATTGTCCAAAAACGAGAACGGTGATGCTTACGCCTGACTCTTCGAGGCAAACAAACTACCCTGCGTGTCGGTTCGTGCAGACCTAACCGGCAAATCCCTAGCTAACTCCAAGTCATTCAACCCACGCTAGTTGGCACCTCTTCACTTCCATCCCCCGCCGCGCCGAGCAATCCCGGCTGCTGGAATCTGTGGGGCCTACTTGGACTACCGGCCTCTCTGGCAAGGAGTCAGCATCTCTCCTCCTGAACTCGTAATCACTGTGAGCTAACCGTTGCTCACATTAAAAAACATCCATCCAGGTGACACTCTAATCCATCCAAGCAAAATCCGAATTCTCTCGCCCGGAGCACATTACATAGGAGAACGATTTGGCCGCCACCGAAGCGACACACAGCTCCAGCGGTGCAACAGAACACATTGATCATCCCAGCAGCGGTTATAGTACTCGCTGGCCTTGGCTTCGCTACGTCACTCCCGTCGTCATCCTGCTTCTTGCGATAGCTCTCGTCTTCACCGTCACTCGCGACTGGAACGCCTGGGAAGGCGGAAAAGTCGAACAGATTACCGACGACGCCTATGTGCGCGGCGACCTGACTCCTCTGAGCACGAAGGTGCCGGGAATCGTTCGCACTGTGAGAGTGGCCGACTACCAGAAAGTTCGAGCCGGCGATCTTCTCGTTGAACTCGAAGACGAAGACTACCGCGCTCAAGTCGCCCAAGCGTCCGCGGCAATCGAAGCCGCAAAGGCCGCCATCGAGAACAATCGCCGGCAACGCGACCTGCAAGATACGAAGGTCGACAAAGCTTTGGCCGGGATTGATCTTGCAAACGCGCAAATCACTGCCGCCCAAGCCGGAATCAACGCGTCGCAAGCGGACGTGACCCGCACGCATTCCGAGCGTGCCCGCCAGGAAGCGCTTCTGTCGACTCAATCTACGACGAAGCAGCACGTCGAAACCGCCGTCGCCGACGACGAGCGTTTCGCGGCGCAATTCGCAAGCCGCCAAGCCGACCTCGAGCAGGCAAAGACCTCGCTAAAGAGCAACGAAATCGCCGTCGAAGCCGAACGCCGCACGAAGGCAGTTCTCGAATCGCAAGAGCGGCAACTCATCGCCGACCTTCACGCCAAGGAAGCTGCGCTCACGGCAGCGCAAGTCAACCTCGGCTACACGCAAATCCACTCGCCAGGAGACGGAATGGTCGGCGAGCGGCAAGTGCGCCCCGGACAATTGCTCTCCCCCGGTGCGCAAATTCTCACCTTCGTTGCCGACACGCGCTGGGTGCAGGCCAACTACCGCGAGACTCAACTCACGCACATGAAAGTTGGTGATCCCACGCAGATTCGCGTCGACGTTTATCCGGACCGCACCTGGAAAGGCCACGTCGTCGAGATTGCTCCGGCCAGCGGCTCGCAGTTCGCCCTGCTTCCTCCCGACAACGCCACCGGCAACTTCACCAAAGTAGTTCAGCGCATTCCGGTGAAAATCGCCTTCGATGATGCAAGTCGCGCGGCCGAACTTCGCCCCGGCTTGTCGGTTGTCGCCGAAGTTCGAACCAAACAGTGACCGGAGCGGCGATGGCCACCAGCAGTGCAACCCTACAGGCACCCACGAAATGGCAGATCGCCCAGGGCCTCTCGCGCGCCGTTCCCGGACAACTTTCCAATAGCCCCGTGCTGGGAATCCTCGGCGTGGTAATGGGCGCAGGGATTGTGACTCTCGCGGGCCGCCTCTTAAGTCTCGGCACTGCCGATCTAAAAGGCAGTTTGGGCATCAGCTACGATGACGGCGCATGGATCGGCAGCGCATTCAATATCGCGCTTGATGTTCATCGGTCCCGTTCACCGTGTATCTGGGCGGACTCTTGGGCGCGCGTCGCGTCCTGGTCATTGCGGCGACCGGCTTTACTCTTATCAACTGTCTTCTGCCGCTCGTCCACACCTACAACATGTTGATCGTTGGTCTGGTCTTGGCTGGGCTCACGTCGGGAACGTTTTACCCTCTCACGCTGTCCTTCGCCCTCCGCAACATCCCGATCCGCTTCCTTCCCTTCACGCTCGCCCTCTACGCAAGTTTTGTAGACGGCGCCGTCAACATAGCGCCAACGATGTACGGATGGTTCCGCGACCACCTTTCTTACCGTTGGATGTTCTGGAGCGTGGCGGTGCTGACACCGATCATGCTGTGGTGCATCTATCGCGGAATTCCCCCAAGTCCGCCCGCCGAAAAACGCGGCCCGCCTCCAAGCTTCGCAGGATTTCTCTACGGCAGCGCCGGCTTCGCCCTACTCTTCGCCGCCCTCGATCAGGGCCAGCGCCTCGATTGGTGGCGTTCCGGATTGTTCAACGCACTCTTTTTCTCCGGCGACATTCTTTTTGTGCGTCTCGATCATTCGACGCTTGCGCCAACCCAACCCGCTCGTAGACCTGCCTTTTCTCCGGCGATGGAACACGATCATTCTTGGCTTCGTGCTGATCGTCTTTCGTTTCTGCCTTCTATCCACAGTCATTCTGGTTCCGCAGTCACTTTCCATCCACGGATTCGAAGCCGATCAGATCGGCCCAGCTGTCATCTGGTCCGCCGTCCCGCTGCTGCTCGTGGCATTCATCGCGGCCTTGTTGCTGTTGAATGGCCTCGATCCGCGGTTGCTGATGACCGCCGGCTTCTTGTGCATCGCCTGGGCGGCAATCCTCAATGCCGACTACACCAGCGCCTGGTCCGCTGCGAATTACTACCGCTCCGAATTGTTGATGGGTGTCGGACAGTCTTTTGCTTTCATCGGCCTCGTCGCCGACATCGTCCTTCAGGCCGTCTTCTCCGGCGCCCTGTCAAAACCACAAGCTGTCCTGACGTTCTCAGCCTTTTTCCACGTCGTCCGGCTATTCGGTGGCCAGATTGGCGTAGCCGTGATGACCCACTTCATCGCTATCCGCGAACGCGTCCACTCAAATTTGCTCGGACTTCACGTGCAGGGCGGCCAATGGATCACCGACACGTCGGTGCATCAACTCACCGCCGGCCTCTCCGGAAAGTCCTACGGAACAGCATCTGGCCGAGCGATCGATCTGGTAGCCGCGCGCCTGCGTCTCCAGGCCTACACGCTGACTTTCATCGACGGATTTCACTTCGTGTGTGCCGCCTGCGTCGTCGCATTGTTGCTGGCCGCCTTGCTTCGCAAAGCCCCTCTCAATTACGGAGAACTCGCTTTCGGTCCTCGAGACCCGGGAGCATCGCAAATATGAAGGTTCGAAACGCAATTCTCTTAGCGTGTGCAATCGTGTTTGCCGCCTCGGCGTACGCCCAGGAATCGAAAGCACCGGCGCAGCGAGCCATCACGCTCGAAGAAGCCGTTCAACTCGCTCTGAAAAATAATCACTACATTCGTCTGGCGGCTCTCCGCGTCACAGAATCGCAACACGCCAAGGACGCGGTACGAAGCTCGTATTTCCCGAATCTCAAAAACGATACCAACGCCGTTCGCGTGACCGACACCCAGTTCATCGCCATCCCAAAGGGAGAGTTAGGCACGGCAGCGGGAGTACCGATTCCCGAACAGACGGCCGTCTTGAACCAGGGCGGACTGAGCTTCCTTACGAGCGGTACGCAGGTCAGCCAGCCCATCATCGAACTCTGGAAGGTCCGTTCCGCGAATGACATCGCTCGCGCCGAAACGGATGCACTGCGCAATAAAGCCCAGAACACCACAAACCAGATCGCGTTACAGGTGCACCAGCTTTATTACAAGGTGCTGATTCTGCAAACGAAACGCGCCGCGGCGCAGGCCAAAATCCAGGCAAACGACGATTTGCGAAGAGAACGCATCGAGCAGGTGAAGGTCGGCTCAACCCTGGAACAGGAATCGATCGAGGCGCGTGCCGAAACTCTTGGCGCGAAGCAGGAGTTGCTGGCGACCGAATTACAACTTTCCGACTCGCTCACTCAACTCAACGACGCCATCGGGCTGCCGCTGACGACGCAGCTCGTCCTCAACGAGTCGGTCGACAAAAATCGCGACACCTGCGAACGCGAAAACTGTCTGCGCACCGCGTTGGAATCGCATCCCGAGATTCGCGAGGCTCGCGCCGAGATCGAAAAAGCAGAAGCGGCGGTACGTCTGGCGAAGCGCCAATACTTGCCCAGCCTCGATGCATTCGCTCGGTACACCTACGCAAATGATGTTCCCTTTCTCGCGCGCAATTTCGGCACCTTCGGCGTGCATTTTGAATACGAGATCTTCGATGGCGGAAAACGAAACGCCGAAATCGGCGAACGTAAAGCCCAGCTCGCCCAGGCCGAAGAAAATCTGGCCCGAATGAAAGATGAAGTCGAAGTGCGAATTCAGACGATCTACAACAAACGCGAGCGCACTCGAGACATGTTGAAAGTTTCCGAAGAACTCCTGGCCCTGCGGTCCGAGGTACATCGCGTAGCGATCCAGCAACAGCAACAAGGCGCCGCTCTTCCCTCCCAGGTCAACGGAGCCGCCGCCCAGGAACTCTACGCCAAGACCGCCCTCCTCCAATCCCAACTCGATTACCTGGAAGCGCAAGACGAGATGCTCGAAGCCGAAGGCATCACTCCATAACCTGGCCGCCACAGCAGCTTCAGCCAATCATTCGATATGGAATTTACGGGAACACGCCACGCCGGCGGAGCGCCGGTCGGAGAATTGTAGAAGTGAAGTATTTGGTGCGCCGCGTAGGAATCGAACCTACAACCTATGGATTAAGAGTCCATTGCTCTGCCAATTGAGCTAGCGGCGCACGGTGGAAGTCAGAATATCAGCGGCGTCGGCGCGGGCGCAAACCGGGTAAAGCAGGCCCCGAAAATTCGCGCTAACTTTGCACTGATGCCGCCAAAATTCGACCAAAATCGACCAACAGAAACCTAAGCTAAATCACTGAAAAGACACGCTAGAGGGGCCTAAGCGAGCGATTAAGAGTCAACTGCTCTACCACTGAGCTACCGGCCCGTGCGCAATCCAAAAATTTTACACGTGCTCAGCGTTTTTGTCGAACCACCGAGCAACAAATCTCGCGCTGTTCCTACTTCTTCCGCAGCACCGCCGCCAACTCCCGCGCCACTTCCCTCGCCCGCTCCAGATCGCTCGGCTCAAACGAAATTGCCGCCACCCGCGGATGTCCGCCGCCGCCGAACTTCTCCGCCAGCGATGCCAGATTCTGATCCGCCGTCGCCTGATTCCACGGATTCGTCCCCAGCGAAACCTTCGCCCGCACCTTCGACGAGATTACGCTCACCGAATAAACGCATTCGGGATGCAGCAAGTACGGAATAAATTTGTTGTATCCCTCGAGATCCAGATCGCTGACGTCAAAAAAGATCACGCCGTCTCGCGCTTCGCATCGCTCACGCAGAATTTCAATCGATCGACGATGCCGCTCCAGCAGCGGCTCCAGATGCTTCTTCACCAGCGGCAACTCGATCATCTCCGCCAGCGACTTATACGCAAGCTCCGGAATAATCCGCGCCGGAATGCCATCTTCGGGTGCCGCTTCGATCACCAGCGCCAGCTTCGTCGCCGGCTCTGAAATCTCCACCGCCGATTCCGGCGTCGGATACTGCGCTCCATCAATGATGTCGCCCCAGTGGATCAATTCCTCGAGCGGCTTCGTATCGAACCCAAATTTTTCCGCGCCGACCGTCGCGATCAACTTCGTGCACGACTTATAGTCCGGCTCGTAAAACATGTGCGGCGTCCGGTGCTTCCGGAATTGCTCGGCGTCCTGCGGCGTCAAAAATGCGCTCTGATGATGATCGAACCACCACGTGAGCTTCGGCGAATTCGAGTACTTGAAATCGACGATCGCGTTTTCGTCGCCGTCAAAAATTCCGCCCTCCCATGGCTGTTTCGCCTTGTGCGTCATTCCCGTGAAACCGAATTCCGCATTCGCGTCGAATCGCTCGCGATACATGCGATAAAACAAAGCAGCGGATGCGGTGCCATCAAAGCAGCGATCGTGAAAGCAGAGCCGTACGCGCGTCATGAGTAGCCGGTAGTGCCTTTCCGTCCTCGCTCTGATGGGAAAATAGCGAGAACAAAGCCCTTAACGATGCAGTCTGATCTTTGCAAAGTCAAGCAGAAACCCTTCTTCGCCAATCGACCCCAACTCGAAGAAAATTGTCCTGCAAAAACAAAAGCCGCGCGGTTTGCACCGCGCGGCCGATTTCCAGTCAATCCAGCAATCTTATTTGCCGGCCATGTTCTTGGCGATGTCGCCGATGAAAGGCAGCTTGAACTCTTCATGTTGGTACGCCTTGTACATCATGAAGATCCAGAGCACGAAGACCCCCAGCCCCAGCAGCGGATAAATCGCCAGCGCAAGAAATCCCATCGACATGAAGTGCATCATGGCGAACAAAAACCCGATCACGATGTACACCACGATCAGTCCAACCGACAGCCCGATCGATTGCGCCGCGTGGAACTTCACAAACGGCCGCTTATCGATCACGAAAAAGATAAGTCCCGTCACCCACCCAAGCACATAGCAAAGCAATCCCGCCACATTCTCTTCGAGTCCCGATGTCGGCGATGCCACAGGCGCTCCTCCAGCCGGCGCTGTTGCAGCAGCAGCCCCCTGAGCCGCGCCGCACTTCGGACAAAACGCCGCTCCAGCTACATCTGAACCACACGCGCTGCAAAATGCCATCTGTTTCTCCTTAGAAGTGACCACCCTAAATTGCTGCGGAGCGTAACAAACGGACCGTCCGACTGCAATCTTTTTCAATTTGGGCTCGCCGCACAAAACTCCTGGGAACGTGCAGCATTTGGTAGCTCTTCGAGGGTACAATCCCCGCCAATGTCCACCCTTCAGCCGACCATCGCGAAGCCCTCCGCCCTCGCTCGCCTCTGGCCCACCAACACGACCCGCGCCGAACGCTCTTCCCTCATCGCCGGCGGCCTCGGCTGGATGCTCGACGCGATGGACGTCATGCTCTACTCCCTCGTCCTCGCCTATCTCATCCGCGAATTTTCCATGAGCACGCGAACCGCGGGCTTGCTCAACTCCCTCACGCTGGTCGCTTCCGCAATCGGCGGCCTGATTTTCGGCGTTGTCGCCGATCGCATCGGCCGCACGCGGTCGTTGATGGCCTCGATTCTTCTCTATTCGCTTTCCAGCGCCGCTTGCGGCTTAGCGCATTCGACTCCGCAACTCGCCATCTTCCGCTTTCTACTCGGTCTCGGCATGGGTGGCGAATGGAGTGCCGCTGCTGCATTGATCGCTGAAACTTGGCGCCCTGAACATCGCGGCAAAGCGCTCGGACTTATGCAGTCTTCCTACGCCATCGGCGAAGCGATTGCCGCCGCCGTCGTCCTCTTCGTCCTCCCGCATTTTGGTTGGCGCGCCGTCTTCTTTGTCGGCGTCCTGCCCGCCTTGATGGTGCTCTATATTCGTCGCGACGTCCCCGAACCAGAAAGCTGGAAGCGCGGAGTAGCGTCGACTTCTGCCGCACCGCGAAAATCTATCTTCCGCGTGCTATCGGCAAAAACCCTGCGGCTTGGCGCCATCGCCGCCACGATGAACGCCTTCACCCTCTTCGGTTTCTGGGGACTATTCACCTGGATTCCCGCCTACCTCTCGCTACCGATAGCGCAAGGAGGCCGCGGCATCAGCTTCACAAAATCCACCACGTTCTTCCTGGTATTGTCCGGCGGAAAGTGGCTGGGCTACATCGCTTTCGGCGCCATGTCCGATGTATGGGGCCGCAAAAAACCCTACTTCATCTATCTCTTTCTCGCCGCAGTCCTCGTCCCGATCTACGGAATGGTTCACACCGAAACGTTGCTCTTCGTTCTCGGGCCGGTCGTGGCCTTCTTCGGTGCCGGCTACTTCTCCGGCTACCCCGCCATGGCCGCCGAGATCTATCCCGGTGAAGTTCGCGCCACCGCCATGGGATTCAGCTACAACGTCGGCCGCATCTTCTCCGCCACCGCGCCTTTCCTCATCGGCGCCCTTGCCGTTCGCCACGGCATCGGCCCCGCCTTCTCCCTGCTAGCCGGCGCCTTCTTCATCGCCGCCCTACTCACCCTCCCCTTGCCCGACTCCCGCCCCGAACCGCTCGACTAACGTTGATCACCCCTGCAAAGCACACCCACTCCATCGCGCAAATTTCGTTATATAGTGGACCAGTCGTGCGGGCGTGGCGGAACTGGCAGACGCGCAAGACTTAGGATCTTGTGGCCGCAAGGTCTTGGGGGTTCAAGTCCCTCCGCCCGCACCAACCTTCCTGCAACGCTCAATTCCCTCTACACAATCAGACCAACAAGACTAGGCGCGACGACGCCTTTGTAGGGGCGGGGCTTGCCCCGCCCGACTCCAGCACGAATCCAACTTGGAATTCGAGGAGAATCCCCGCAAAATCAAGGCCTTCGATATGCAATTTAAAGCATGTCGTAGGTTGACGCGACAAGCAAACATGCATTAAACTGCCCTCAACATGGCCACTACACACGAACCCAGCTCTTTCCTCTCGAGCGCGCCACCGCCAACCGACTCACTCCTTCTCCGCGACTTGGCTCAGCGCATCCGCGCCTTGCGCAAGACTCGCTCGCTCACGCGCAAAAATCTCTCTCAACTCGCCGACGTCTCCGAGCGCCACCTTGCCCAACTCGAATCCGGCGAAGGCAACATTTCTATTCTTCTGCTCAATCGCATCGCGACCGCACTCAACACTTCGCTAGCAGAACTTTTCGCTAACGACGAGCAATCGTCATCCAACCGATCTCGCCGCGCCACAAACGCATTGCCCTCATCGGTCTTCGCGGCGCCGGCAAATCCACGCTCGGCGAAAAACTCGCCGCCACTCGCAACATTCCCTTCATCGAACTCGACCGCGAAATCGAAAAAGAAACCGGCATGCCCCTCGCCGACATTTTTTCGCTGTACGGTCAATCTCACTACCGCGCCATCGAACGCCGCACCCTCGAGCGCGTAACCAACGAATACGACCGTGCCGTATTCTCCATCGGCGGCGGTGTTGTCACCGAACCCGAAACCTACGATTTTCTCCGCGCGAACTGTTACACGATCTGGATCAAAGCCAAGCCACAAGAACATATGGACCGCGTCGCCGCCCAGGGAGATTTCCGCGCGATGGCCGGCAACGACCGCGCGATGGAAGATCTGCGCCGCATCCTCACCTCGCGCGAACCGCTCTATCGCCAGGCCGACATGACGCTCGACACCTCATCCTCATCCGTCGACGAAAGTTTCACTCGCTTGCAGTCCGCTCTCGACTCCAACTCATCGACTCAGACAGCGACGCCAACAGCCAAATCCGCAGGAGGCCTTCGTGGATAGCCCCGCTGTCCAGGACACGCAACAAGCGCAAGCGCCGCCCCAATCTCAGCCAGCCACAAAGCCCGACATCGTCGACTATCGCACCGACCCGTCGCGCTACAAACACTGGCGCCTCACGTTTGAACCGCCCGTCGCCACGCTCACCATGGACGTCGCCGAAGACGGCGGACTTCGCCCCGGTTACAAACTCAAGCTCAACTCCTATGATCTTGGCGTAGACATCGAACTCTACGACGCGCTCCAGCGCATCCGCTTCGAGCATCCCGAAATCCGCACCGTCGTCATCACCAGCGCGAAAAATCGCGTCTTCTGCTCCGGCGCAAACATTTACATGCTCGGCCTCAGCTCTCACGCCTGGAAAGTGAACTTCTGCAAATTCACCAACGAAACGCGCAACGGAATCGAAGACTCCAGCGCCCACTCCGGCCTGAAATTTCTCGCCGCGCTCAACGGCTCGACCGCCGGCGGCGGCTATGAACTCGCGCTCGCTTGCGACGACATCGTCCTCATCGACGATCGCTCTTCCGCCGTCAGCCTTCCCGAACTCCCGCTCCTCGGCGTTCTCCCCGGCACCGGCGGCCTCACGCGCGTCACCGACAAGCGCAGCGTTCGCCGCGATCACGCCGATATGTTCTGCACCAATCCCGACGGCGTCCGCGGCCAGCGCGCCAAAGACTGGCGCCTCGTCGACGAAATCATCAAGCCCCAACAATTCGCCGAACAAATCAAACAGCGCGCCGCAAAATTAGCCGAACAAAGCGATCGCCCCGCCGACGCAAAAGGCGTCGCGCTAACCCCACTCGATCGCACGATCGACGAAAACGGCATCCATTACAAATACGTAGACGCCCAATTCAATCGCGCCGCGCGCACCGTCACGCTGATCGTCCGCGCGCCTGAATCCGCGCCGCAACTCTCGATCGAATCCGCACTAGCCGCAAGGCGCCGAGTTGGTATCCGCTCCAACTCGCCCGCGAACTCGACGACGCCGTCCTTCATCTCCGTACCAACGAACTCGACCTCGGCCTTTGGCTCATCAAAACCACCGGCAACGCCGACGCCATCCTCGCCATCGACGATTTCCTTCTCGCCAATCAAAATAATTGGTTCGTCCGCGAAGTCCTCGGCATGCTCCGCCGCACGCTCGCCCGCCTCGACGTCACTTCTCGCTCGATGTACGCCATAATCGAACCCGGCTCCTGTTTCGCCGGCACTCTCTTCGAGCTAGCGCTGGCGAGCGACCGCATCTTCATCCGCGACGCGCAAGATCTTCCAGAAAACGAATCCCCAGCTTTCGTCGCCCTCTCCAAAATAAATTTCGGCGCGCTCCCCATGCCCAATCATCTTTCACGTCTGCAAGCGCGCTTCAACTTCGACTGCAAAGACGATTCCCAACAATCCGCGCTGAAAGAAAAAATCGGCGCCAAACTTAATCCACAAGAAGCCCTCGACCTCGGCCTCGTCACCGTCGCTCCCGACGACCTCGACTGGGAAGACGAACTCCGCCAAGCCATCGAATCCCGCGCCGCCCTTTCCCCCGACGGCCTGACCGGCCTCGAAGCCAACCTCCGCTTCGGCCCCAACGAAACCCTCGAAACGCGCATCTTCGGCCGCCTAAGCGCCTGGCAAAACTGGATTTTCATCCGCCCCAACGCAGTCGGCCCCGACGGCGCCCTAAAGGTCTACGGCACCGGCGCCCCCACAAAATTCAACTGGGAGCGCGTCTAGTCGCAGCGACTTTCACCGATTTTCGATTTTCCAATTTCCATTTTCCAGTGAGGGTCCCCATGATCGACTACACCGAAAAAATCCCCAACAACGTTGACCTCGGTCGCGACCGCGTCCTCCAGCGCGCCCTCGAACACTGGCAACCCGCCTTCCTCGGCTGGTGGTCCGACATGGGCCCCAACGATTCCTCCAACTACGAGGTCTACCTCCGCACCGCCACCAGCGTCGAGCCCGACGGCTGGGCGCAATTCGGCTACGTCCGCATGCCCGAATATCGCTGGGGAATTTTTCTTCAGCCGCGCGACGAACAGCGCCTCGTAAATTTCGGCCGCCACAAAGGCCAGCCCGCCTGGCAGGAAGTCCCCGGCGAATATCGCTCCGCCCTTCGCCGCGTCATCGTCACGCAAGGCGACACCGAGCCCGCCTCCGTCGAGCAGCAAAAAGCGCTCGGCCTCTCCTGCCCTTCTCTCTACGATCTCCGCAACATTTTTCAGGTCAACGTCGAGGAAGGCCGCCATCTCTGGGCGATGGTCTATCTTCTTCACCGCTATTTCGGCCGTGACGGCCGCGAAGAAGCCGAAGCTCTGCTCGATCGCCGCTCCGGCGACACCGACAATCCCCGTATCCTCGGCGCCTTCAACGAGCCCACGCCCGACTGGCTCGCCTTCTACATGTTCACGTTCTTCACCGACCGCGACGGAAAATTCCAGCTTTGCGCGCTCGCCGAATCCGGCTTCGATCCACTCTCACGCACGTGTCGCTTCATGCTCACCGAAGAAGCCCATCACATGTTCGTCGGCGAAACCGGCGTCGCCCGCATCATTCAGCGCACTTGCGACATCATGAAAGAAAATAAAATCGACGACCCCTCCGACGTTCGCGCCCTCGGCGTCATCGATCTGCAAACCATCCAGCGCTATCTCAATTTCCACTACAGCGTCACGCTCGACCTCTACGGCTCCGATGTCTCCTCCAACGCCGCCAACTATTTCACCAGCGGTCTCAAAGGACGCTTCCGCGAAACCAAACTCGCCGACGATCACATCCTCGCCGAATCCGACTACACCGTCTGGGAAGTCATCGGCGACAAAATCGTCGGCAAGCAAGTCCCCGCGCTCACCGCACTCAATGAACGTCTCCGCGACGACTACATCGGCGAAATCGAAGACGGCGTCGCCCGCTGGCAAAAAGTGATCGACAACTCCGGCATCCCCTTCAAGCTCACGCTCCCCCACAAAGGCTTCCACCGCGAAATCGGAAATTTCGCCGGCACGCATATCAGCCCCGAAGGCCATGTCCTCACCGAAGAATCCTGGAAGCAGCGCGAGCACGAATGGCTTCCCACCTCCGCCGACTACAAATACGTCCAATCCCTGATGACCGGCCGTGTCACCGAACTCGGCAAATTCGCCAACTGGATCGCCCCTCCCATCCGCGGCATCAACAACCAACCCCTAAATTTCCAATACGTCCGCTTCAACTAGCTTCGCTATTTACATGCGCGGCCCTGCCGTTGCGCCTCGTCTCGGCACCCAAACAAATCCTGTCATTCCGACCGGAGCGAGCCGATGCCTTTTCTTCGCGTTCACTTCCCGTGAACGCGTCGGCTCGCGCAGTGGAGGAATCTCTCTTCGATCGGTCCGCACAACTCGGTTCGCTCGTCAACTCCTCTTCATCTCGAAAATGCTAAACTCTCCCCACAGAAAATGTCCTTCTCCCAAGTCATCGACCTCCACATCCACATCATGCCCCACGAAATGATGAAGCCCGGCCCCATGGAACTCATCACCCGCGGCCGCACCGACTTCGAACAAGTCGAACACTTCTGCCACAACCCAAAAGATTTCCTCAATCTATCTCGACTCCATCAACACCGAACGCGCCGGCCTCATCAACTACGTCGCCCCCGAAATCATCGGCTTCACCCCCGCCGTCAACGACTGGGTCGCCAATTTTGCCAAAGCCGATCCATTCCGCCTCATCGCATTCGGCGGCGTCCATCCCGGCACCGTCCCCGACGCCGGAGCCGAAGTCGACCGCATCGCCAAACTCGGCATCCGCGCCATCAAAATCCACCCCTCCCACCAAGCCCTCACTCCGAACTCCTATCTCCACGGCAACACCGAACTCCGCAAAATCTACGAGCGCGCCCAGCACCACCGCCTCCCCATCATGATTCACACCGGCACTTCCATTTTCCCCGGCGCCCGCAACACCCACGCCCAACCCATCTTCTGCGACGACATCGGCGTCGACTTCCCCGACCTCCCCATCATCCTCGCCCACGGCGGCCGCCCCCTCTGGATGGCCGAAGCCTTCTTCCTCGTCCGCCGCCACAAAAATTTTCATATGGACATCAGCGGCATCCCCCCGCAAAAACTCCTCGAATATTTCCCCCGCATCGAAGACATCGCCGACAAAGTCCTCTGGGGCACCGACTGGCCCAGCCCCGGCGTAAACCAAATGCCCCAAAATGTCGCCAAATTCCAAGCCCTGCCCCTGATCCGCCGCCACAAAACAAAAAATCCTCCACGACAACGCCTCCGCCCTCTTCCCTTGCTAAGCCTCGAAAATTTCCGCGTTCAGTTGCCGCATTATGTGCGGGCGCAGCACTGCTGCGCCCCAGCTTGCCCGGGCGTACTTCAATCCGCTCCGTTTTCTCGCCACTCCTGTCCGCCCAATTTCCACTTTCCAATTTCCATTTTCCGCGACAAAATCCTCGCCACTCACATGCCACAATCCATCCACGACCTCCTCTCCCTCTACAATCCCGCCGCACCCTCTCGACCACGCCTACACCATCCCCGCCCCCTGGTACCGCGACCCCGCCATCGAATCCCTGGAAAAACAATCCGTCTTCGCCGGCACCTGGCAAGCCATCGGCCGCCTCGATCAAGTCCGCAAACCCGGCGACTTCTTCACCGCCGACATCGCCGGCGAACCCATCGTCGTCGTCCGCGGCGACGACAACCAATCTCCGCGCCTTCTTCAACGTCTGCCGCCACCACGCCGCCGCCGTCGTCCCCGAATCCCACGGCTGCGCCAAACAATTTCGCTGCCCCTATCACGGCTGGACCTACGGCATCGACGGCGCCCTCAAAGGCATGGTCGAGTTCGACGGCGTCTGCAATTTCGATCGCGCCGACAACGGCCTCGTCCCCATCCGCGTCGACACCTGGGAAAATTTCGTCTTCGTCAATCTCGACGGCAAAGCCATGCCGCTGCAAAAATTTCTCGGCGCCGTCCCCGACCTCGTCGCACCTCTTCAACTCACAAAAAAACTCAACTACTTCGATCGCCGCATCTATCCGCTCAATTGCAACTGGAAGGTCTACGTCGACAACTACCTCGACGGCGGCTACCACGTCCCCCACGCCCACAAAGGCCTCAGTAGCGTCATCGAATACACCAAATACACCATCGAAAATTTCGAGCGCTCCTGCCTGCAATCCAGCCCGCTCTCGTCCGACGCAAACACCAGCGCAGAAGTCGGCGCCACGCGCCAAGGCCGCGCCTTCTATCTCTGGATCTATCCCAATTTCATGATCAACGCCTACGAAGGCGTGATGGACACCAACCTCGTCCTCCCGCTCGGCCCCGACAAATGCGCCGTCGTCTTCGACTACTATTTCTCCGACATCAGCGCCGCCGCCGAAAAACACAATCGCGAAAGCATCGCCGTCAGCGAAATCGTCCAGGACGAAGACATGGCCATCTGCGACGCCGTCCAGCGCGGCCTCCACTCCCGCGCCTACGTAGCCGGCCGCCTCAGCGTCCGCCGCGAAGCCGGCGAACACCTCTTCCACCGCCTCCTCCACGCCGACCTAACCGCCGCAGCAAACTCATCCGATTGCGACTTCAACGCCAACGCCGCCGATGAAGCTGACCAGTCCGCGCCATCCGCGACGAATCGCCGCAACCCAACCGCCTCCGCCGCCGACTAACTAGATGGCCTTTGGGTGCCGCACCCTTGCGCCTTTCAAGGGTGCGGGTTTAGATGCCACCTCGACCCAATTTCAAACTCTTGTCATCCTGAGCCGTCCGAAGGACGGCGAAGGACCTCAACCGATCCGATTCTCGACCAATCACTCGACCATCGCCGATCCCCTCCTCCTCTCCCCACGTCCCCTTGAATTCCCCCAACTAAGGGACTATCTTCACCCTTGCTCGGGTAAGGCAACCAACAGGTCACTCTCGCCCTTCCCAAGCAGTGGGCCCGCTCCGCGCACAAAATGAGCGCCCCGCAAAAATCCTGGCCGAGATTCGCTTCATTCACCGTCGAAAAGGAGCTCTCATGGCAACGGCAGTCGCAACTCCCTCAATCAATTCCAACGTCGCATCCTTCATCACGCAAAAAAAGCAAATGCTCATCAACGGCAAGTGGGTCGACGCCGCCTCCGGCAAGACTTTCGCCAGCTATAACCCCGCCACCGGTGAAGTCCTTGCCAACGTCGCCGAAGGCGACCGCGAAGACATCGACCGCGCCGTAAAAGCCGCACGCGCCGCGTTCGAAACCGGCAAGTGGTCCAAGACTTCTCCGGCCGCTCGCGCCCGCATGATGTGGAAGCTCGCCGATCTCCTCGAACAACACCTCGAAGAATTCGCGCAAATCGAATCGCTCGACAACGGCAAGCCGCTCGCCGTCGCGCGCGTCGCCGACGTTCCGCTCGCCATCGAAAATCTTCGCTACTACGCCGGCTGGGCCACCAAGATCGAAGGCAACACCATCCCGCTCACCGGCGCGCCGCCAAACAAATTCCTCGCCTACACGTTGCGAGAGCCAGTCGGCGTCGTCGGCCAAATCATCCCGTGGAATTTCCCGCTCTTGATGGCCGCATGGAAGCTAGGCCCAGCGCTAGCCGCCGGCTGCACCATCGTCCTCAAGCCAGCCGAGCAAACGCCGCTCACCGCGCTCCGTCTCGGTGAACTCGTCGAAGCTGCCGGGTTTCCCAGAGGGCGTCATCAACATCGTCCCCGGCTTCGGCGAAACCGCCGGCGCCGCGCTCGCCGCGCATCCCGACGTAGACAAAGTCGCCTTCACCGGCTCGACCGAAGTCGGCAAGCTCATCATCCAGGCCAGCGCCGGCAACCTCAAAAAAGTCTCGCTCGAGCTCGGCGGCAAATCGCCCAACGTCATCCTCGACGACGCCGATCTCGACACCGCCATCCCCGGCGCCGCCAGCGCCATCTTCTTCAATCACGGCCAATGCTGCTGCGCAGGTTCGCGCCTCTTTATAGACAAGAAAATATTCGACAAGGTCGCCGACGGCATGGCACAGTCCGCCGAAAAAATCCGCGTGCGTCCCGGTTTCGATCCCGAATGCGACATGGGCCCGCTCGTTTCCGAAGAGCAGCTCAATCGCGTCGTGGGCTTCCTCGACTCAGGCAAGCAGGACGGCGCGAAAGCCATCGCCGGTGGCGCGCGACACGGAGACAAGGGCTACTTCGTCAAGCCGACCGTCCTTGTCGATACCACAGACGATATGAAAGTCGTGAAGGAAGAAATCTTTGGCCCCGTCGTCGTCGCGACTCCCTTCTCGGATCTCGACGAAATCGTCAAGAAAGCCAACGACTCCATCTACGGCCTCGCCGCAGGCGTCTGGTCGCGCGACATCAAGAAAGCCAACAAGATCGCCAACAAACTCCGCGCCGGCACCGTTTGGATCAATTGCTACAACGTCTTCGACGCTGCCCTTCCGTTCGGCGGCTACAAGCAATCCGGCTGGGGCCGCGAAATGGGCCACGAAGCCCTCGAACACTACACCGAAGTAAAATCCGTCTGCGCCGCCCTGTAACCGACTTTGCACAGACACTCCTGTCTGTGTCCCGCGAGCGCCGGCGCAGACGCATCCACCTCCACCGACTAACAACCGAAAGGGCACGGCTCCTCGCCGTGCCCTTTCTTTTTACTGCGGCAACTTTCGTCAGCAATATTCGTTTCTTCTTGCCCCAAATTCTAAACACTTGTCATCCTGAGCGAAGTGAGCCGACGCCTTTTCTTTCGGCTCACGTAGCGAAGGATCTCAGACGTCAGCCCCACCAAATCCGATCCGCCGCAGCGAAACATCGCGAGTAGTGCCCCGTCGTTCCCACCCCAAATTCTAAATACCTGTCATCCTGAGCCGTCCGAAGGAGGGCGAAGGATCTCAACCGATCCACACCTCAATCCATCCGCCGCGGAAAAACCAACCGCGAGTCTGTTCTTCCCTTTCGACTTTCAACTGTCGACTGTCGACCTCTTCCGCCCGTAGTAAACTCTCTCCTCAACCAAAATGAAAACCTACATCCTCGAAAAAGGCTCCTCGACCCTCGACGGCCTCAAACAAATCCACCTCCCCGAACCCCAACCCTCCCCCACTCAAGTCTTAATCCGCGTCCACGCCACCAGCCTCAACTTCCGCGACAACCTCGTCGCCAACGGCGCCTACTTCGGCGGCCCCATGAAAAACGATCTCGTCCCTCTCTCCGACGGCGCCGGCGAAGTCATCTCTGTTGGCACGCAAGTAAAGCGCTTCAAACAAGGCGACAAAGTCGCCGGCACTTTCTTCCAAACCTGGCCCGACGGCGCCATGCAATATTCCCGCCCCGCCATGGGCGGCTCCACAAACGGCATGCTCTCCGAACTCGTCGCGCTCGACGAAGACGGCGTGGTGCGTCTCCCCGAAGGCTACTCGTACGAAGAAGGCGCCACTCTCCCCTGCGCCGCCGTCACCGCGTGGCACGCCCTGATGGCCACGCGCAATCCTCTAAAATCCGGCCAAACCGTCCTCTGCCTCGGCACCGGCGGCGTCTCCATCTTCGCGCTGCAATTCGCCAAAGCCGCAGGCGCCCGCGTCATCATCACGTCCTCCAGCAATGAAAAACTCGCCCGCGCCAAAGAATTCGGCGCCGACGACGGCATCAACTACAAAGAATTTCCAGATTGGGAGAAAAAGGTCGCCGAGCTAACCAGCAAGCGCGGCGTAGACCACATCATCGAAGTCGGCGGCCCCGGCACTCTCGCCAAATCCTACAAAGCCGTCGCCCCCGAAGGCCAAATCTCCCTCATCGGCGTAGTCGCTGGCCACAAAGGCGACACCAACCCTCTGACCATGATGATGAAAGGCGCCAACCTCCAGGGCATCTACGTCGGCACCACGAAAATGTTCGAAGACATGACTCGCTCCATCACCCAAAACAAAATCAAACCAGTGATCGACCGCACCTTCCCCTTCGACCAAGCCCCCGACGCCTACCGCCACCTCTCCTCCGCCAACCACCTCGGCAAAATCGTCATCACCCTCTGATTCTCGATCGATCACCAAGATGGCTTTTGGGTGCCGCACCCTTCTGATTTTGAAGGGTGCGGGTTTAGATGAAGCACGACCCAGATCAAATGTTTCGCCTCGCCCGTATTCACGCTTCATGTACGGGCGCAGCACCGCTGCGCCCCAAGTCCGCACGATGTCAGCCCCATCTCTCACACTCTTTGTCCGTATCAATCGTGGCCTCCAAATCGCGCCACCCTGTAGCCGCGATCGCCTCCCAGATCGCGGGATTTAAATTCAACACCGCCCATCCCAAGACGCCCAAGCACGACCGCCCTTCGCGATCTTGTCCGGTCGCAACGCCGCATCCACCCATGCACGCACAACGTGAGCATTCGAACGCACTCAACAGATCCAAAATTTTCGTGTGGTATAATCCGCGTGTAGAAAATCACGTTCGCATTCGACGAACGTTCGTTCACCACCCAAACGCAAAACCTGGCATTCCGACCGAAGCAATCCGACGCCTTTTCTTCCGCGTTCGCGTTCCGAGCGAGCGCGTCGGTTCGCACAGTGGAGGAGACTCTCTTCGCTCTATCCACGAAAACCGGTGTCATCCTGAGTGAAGTGAGCCGACGCCTTTTCTCCGCGTTCGCTTCCGAGCGAACGCGTCGGCTCACGCAACGAAGGATCTCAGCGGTATGAGTCTAGGAAAAAGCAAACAATTAGCGAAGGATAAGCGCGCCGCAACACACACAAAACAAACAACCTGCACACTCTCAAAAGTGATGTAGTCGCAAGCGCCTGATACAAAACAACTTGCGCACTCTCTCAAAAAAACGGGGGGTATACCCAAGAGCTTCCCAATTCGGGAACGTCAAAAGCGAGCTAGCTCTCAAGCCCGCGTCGTCGGAATCCAAACCTGCATCTCCGTCGGCTTCCGGTTCGCCCAGGCGTAATACGGAATCAACGTCAAACTCTCCGCCCGAGTCTTCGGCGCTGCGCCAGTCGCGTCCGCATACAGCGGCCCCTTATCGGAAGCATTCTCATAAACCGCGCCGCTATGCTGCAACACCGTGACGCCTTCGAGCAGACTCGGCTTGTGCTCTATCTCGAAAGCTTTCAATGATTTCGGATTCACCACAATCGCGACTTCCGAAAAATCCATCGCCGCGGCATTCTGATCGAGCCCTTCCATGCAATACACGATCGGCCCGCGCTGCACCGCCACGCGCCCGAGATTTTCTTCGACGCGCGGATTCGACGCAACGATCTCCGCCGCCATCGGAAACGCCAGCGTGATCGTATCGCCCGGCGACCACCGCCGCTGCAATCGTCAAATACTCGCCCGGCTTCGCGCCCTCAACCGCTTTTCCGTTGACCGCGACCTTCGCGCTTTTCGCCCAACCGGGAATGCGCACATTCATCGCAAAGTCCGCCGGCTCGGAAGGCGACACCGTCAACTTCACATCGCCGTCCCATGGATAATTCGTCTTCTGCACGACCTTCAGCGGCGTCCCGTTCTCAAGATGCCAGTCCAACGTCGAGTTGTCGTACAAATGCACGTACAACCCGTCTTTGCTCGTGCTGTAGAAATATCCCGGCAGCGACGCGAACGTCCGTTCCAGATTCGGCGGGCAGCACGTCGTGTCGTACCACGGATTCCGAATCTGCTCGCCCGAATCCGGATTGAACGCCAGCGGATTGCGATAGCAATACGTCGTTCCATCCAGCGACATGCCCGAATTGATCCCGTTATAAAGCGCGCGCTCGATCACATCGGCGTGCTTCGCTTCCCCGCTCGCCGCCAGCATGCGCCAGTTCCACATCATGTTGCCGATCGCCGCGCAGCTTTCGCCGTATGCCTGCGAGTTCGGCAACTCGTACGCATCGCCAAACGCTTCACCGTCGCTGCGTGCGCCGACGCCGCCCGTGATGTACATCTGCCGCTGCGACAAATCGTTCCAGAGCGTCGTCAGCGTTTTCCAATACGCCTCGTCGCCAGTCTCGAGGTAATAATCCGTCGCGCCGCAGCACGCATACATCGCGCGCACCGCGTGCCCTTCCAGCTTCGTCCGCGACGTGAACGGAATGCCGCAATACATATAAACGATGCGGCTCGGCTCAAACTTGAAGCGGTCGTCGCCGTGCAGGATGTATGCGGCAAGATCGACGTATTGCTTGCTCGCCTGTCGTGCGATACAGCTCGATCAGCGACATCTCAATTTCAGGATGTCCCGCAACGATAGGCTTCTTATCCGGCCCAGGTCCGTAGTTCGGAATCAGAAAATCGTCGACCATCTTCGCGCCGGCATCGAGCAGCGTCGTGTCGCCCGTCGCGCGGTAGTACGCGATCGCGCCTTGCAACATGTGCCCGAGACAGTACAGTTCGTGGCCGTCTCGCTGCGTCTTCTGAAGCATGCGCTGCTCTGCGCGGTCCTGAACGTAGTACGTGTTGATGTAGCCGCTCGGCTCCTGCACCGCGACGACTTCCTTGATCATCGCGGCGGTCTGGTTGTGAATTCGGGAAGATCGCCGGACTGGAGAGCGAAACCGACTGCTTCCATCCATTTATAAATGTCGGAGTCGGAATACACCGGGCCTTTTTGCGGCTCCGAACTCTTTCCGACGAGGCGACGGAAATTGTCCATGCGGCCGTGCTCGAGCAACTGGTCGCGCATCGTCGGAATGCTGCTCTCCACGTTCGTCTTGCGCCGCTTGGACCAGAAACCTTCTTCGATCGTGACTGCGCGCACCGGCACGCTGTGCAATTTCGCGTACGGCGAGTTGGCCAAATTGAGGACGCCTTGGTCGCGCCACGGCAGTTGCGTCGAATCGACACCGCCCGCTGCGGCTGACGACTTGCCGAGAGCAAACGCGAGCGCCGGATTCGCAACATACGAAGCGGCCGCGGTAGCTGCCGCCGCTTCGATAAATTTACGACGCGAAACAGGATTGGAAGTCGTCATGGACCGTCCCCTTTTGCCGAACTCGAAACCCGTGCCGAACTGATTTCGTACCGAACTGGAATCTCGCGGCGCGATCACCGCAATCGCGGCCTATTTTGCATCAATTCGCTTAGGCCGGGTCACGCTTTCTTGGCGAGCGGAGTATGCCTTGGACCACTCGTGTCCCTTCTGAATTCCCGCGCCTTCTTTCACCACGATCAACTGATTCGCTATGACATTCTTGAATTCTTCGTGGCCGCCGCCGAGCCAGCGAATCGAAATGTCGGCAACTTTTTCCGCGCCTAAGCCAAAATGCAGACGCGAATCGTTGTTGGAATAAAAACTCGACTGGCTGACGACTTCTTGCGCCTGCACTTTTTTGCCATAACGAACGACCACGCGCGCACCAATCGCGCTGCGATTCGATTTCGTGCCGATCAATTTGATTTTCAGCCAGTGATCGGTTCCCTTCAGATCGTTTCGCAGCAATGACGGCGGTTCGTTCACATTCACGATGACGACATCGAGATCTCCGTCGTTGTCGAAATCGCCGAAGGCGCATCCGCGGCTCGAATGCGGAGTCGAAACTCCCGGTCCCGTTTCGTCGCCTAGCTCTTCAAACGTCGCGTTGCCCAGATTCCGGAAAACCATCCGCGGACATTTGTCCGGATACTGCGGCAGGGTCTTCTCCACATTCGGATAGACATTTCCCGCCACCATAAAAATATCGGGATAGCCGTCGTTATCGAGATCGACGATTCCCGCGCCCCAGCAAATGAAGCGCGTTTCGACGCCGATGCGCGCCGCTCGCGTCACATCCTCGAAGTTTCCCTTCCCATCGTTGCGATACAAACCGCTGGCATCTTCCGCGAAGTGCGTCTTGAAAAGATCGATGTGCGAATCGAGGTTGTAATCGCCGATGCCGACGCCCATGCCGGCTTGTTCTTGCCCGTCTTCGCTGAGCGCGACGCCGCGAATTACACCCTCTTCACGAAACGTTCCATCGTGATTGTTCATGAAGAGAAAACTCGGCGTCGAATCGCAGGCCACAAAAATATCGGGCCAGCCATCTTCGTCGTAGTCGCCGGCAACGACCGTCATTCCGTAGCTGCCGCGAAACTTGTCGATGCCCGACTCTTTCGAGACGTCGGTAAAAGTTCCGTTGCCATTGTTGCGATAAAGCGAGTGCGTTCCGTGCCCTAGTCCACGCGGGCCGCATTCGACCGCAACGCCCTTCCAATTGCAGTCGATGTTATCGCCGGGCTTTGGCACGCGCTTGAAATCGAAATCGACGTAGTTGGAAACAAAGAGATCGAGATGGCCGTCGCGGTTGTAATCGACGAAATGTTGCGCCCGCGCCCCATCGCGTTTTTTCCCCGATTAACCCTGCATCCCGCGTTACATCGGTGAAAGTTCCGTCGCCGTTATTGCGATAGAGTTTGTTCTGTCCCCAATATGTAATGAACAGATCCTCGAACCCATCGTTGTTGTAATCGCCGACGCACACGCTCGACGCCCAACCGACATCGGTGAGGCCGGAGCTTTGCGTCACGTCGGTGAATGTTCCGTCGCGATTATTTTTGTAGAGGCGGTTGGTGGTGTTCGGCGGAGCGCCGGTGAGCAGCGATCCGGTCAAAATGAAAATGTCCATCCAGCCGTCGTTGTCGTAGTCGAAAAATGCGCAGCCACAGCCGACGGCCTCGAGAATGTAATCATTGTTGAGCGGATTGCCGTAAATTGTTGGCGCGGTCAGTCCAGCCTTCGCTGCAATGTCCATGAAGTGGGCATTGAAGGGCTTGCCCGACGGTGCGAGTCTTGCCTGGGCTTTCGCTGTGTGCGTCGAGACGCCCTGACCAAGAAGACGGGACGCCAAGGCGAGCAATGGTGCTCCCGTGACGAGTTGTAACAGAGCGCGGCGGGTCAGTTTCATTCGGTATGATCGGCCTGATGTTTCAGTATGCCAGAATGCTGACGCGCATGCGGAGGAGAGGAAAACGAAAGGATAACGCAGAGACGCTGAGGTGCGCGGAGATGCTACTGACTCGTTTCGGGCAGAGACGTCGATGAAATTGAAAATGACAATTCGTAGTGTCGTTGCTCTGTCGCTCGGAACCGCCGCGGCGTGTTTCGTCGCAACTTTATTGTTGAGGGCGGAAGGGCAGCCGAGCGATGTAAACACAGTGAAAATCGAAGTTCACGCCGATCGGAATCAGGGAGCGTGGCGGAACATCTGGAACTTCTGGGGATACGACGAGCCGAATTTTACTTATGCCGCCAATGGCAAGAAGTTGCTGCGCGAATTCGCAGAGATGAGCCCGGAGCCCGTGTACATTCGCGTACACAATCTGTTTACGACGGGCGACGGCAGCGCGTCGTTGAAATGGGGATCGACCAACGTCTACACGGAAGATACCGCTGGAAAACCCGTTTACGAGTGGACAATTGTCGATCGGATTTTCGATACGTTTCACGAAACCGGTGTGAAGCCGCTGGTGCAGCTCGGATTCATGCCGGAAGCGATGTCAACGCATCCCGATCCGTACCGGCACACATTTCCGAAAGGAAATATTTTTACTGGGTGGACGTATCCGCCGAAGGACTATGCGAAGTGGGCGGAGCTTGTGTTTCGGTTCGCACAACATTTGCGCGAACGTTACGGCGACGACGAAGTGAAGTCGTGGCTGTGGGAAGTCTGGAACGAACCCGACATCGATTACTGGCATGGCACGCCGGAAGAATATTTCAAGCTCTACGATTATTCGGCCGGTGCCGTTTTGCGCGCGGTGCCGCAGGCTCACATCGGGGGACCGGACAGCACAGGGCCCGGCTCACCGAAAGCGATCGCGTTCCTTCACGATTTTCTGGAGCATTGCGCGCACGGAAAAAATTTCGCGAATGGCAAAACGGGGACGCGGCTCGACTTTGTGAGTTTTCATCCGAAGGGTTCGCCAAAATGGCTTGGCGATCACGTGCAGATGGGAATTTCGAAACAGCTCGCCGCGGTCGATCAGGGATTTTCAATTGTCGCGTCGTTTCCGGAGTGGAAATCGACACCGATCATTTTGGGCGAATCGGATCCTGAAGGTTGTGCAGCCTGCTCGGCCCAGGACAATCCGCAAAATGGCTACCGTAACGGGCCGCTCTACGCTTCGTACACGGCGGAGGTCTTTTCGAGAATTCAGGCACTGGCGGCGCAGCGCGGAGTGCAGATGCGCGCCGCGGTGAATTGGTCGTTTGAATTTGAAGATCAACCGCCATTCGCTGGATTCCGCGAGATGGCAACGAACGGAATCGACAAGCCGGTGCTCAACGTGTTTCGCATGATGGGCTTGCTGGGCGGCGAGCGCGTCGAAGCGCACAGTTCGGCGGCGTTGAGTGCGGACGAAGTTCTAAAGTCGGGTGTGCGGTCTCAAGCGGATGTGTCGGCGGTGGCAACGCGCAAGCCGAACGAGATCGGTGTGCTGGCGTGGAACTATCACGACGATGACGCCGCGGCAGCAGCGGCACCGGTTGAACTAAAAATTGACGGATTCCCGGCAACCGCGAAACGAGTGCTCGTCGAACATTTCCGCATCGATGCGACCCACAGTAATGCATTTGAAGTATGGAAGACGATGGGCTCGCCGCCGCAACCTTCCGGGGAGCAACTTCACACGCTGGAAGCAGCGGGACAGTTACAGCTTCTGTCTTCGCCGGAGTGGGTGACCGCGGCGAATGGCGCGCTAACGCTGAAATTCGATCTGCCAAGGCAAGCGGTGTCGCTGATTCGGGTGACGTGGTAACCCTCAGCCGCATCACAACTAGCGCGTCAATTTACGAGCGGGCGCGATTTGAATTTTGATTGGGTTGCCCGGTCGTTTGTGCTTAGACTGCTCGAAAGATCGCGTCTACACTAGGTACCGTGGAAAGAAACAGCTCGGATCACCGCATGGATATTCGGGAAATCGCAAAGCGAGCCAAGGTATCGACCGCAACTGTATCGCGAACGATCAACCGCGTCCCGACCGTCGACCCAGCGCTCGCGAAGCGCGTGCTGAAAGTTGTCGAAGACATGGGCTACTACCCGAACACCCAGGCGCGCGCGCTGGTTTCGGGCAAGAGCCGGATTTTCGGGCTGATCGTTTCGGAGATTACGAATCCCTTTTTCCCGGAAATCGTGCAGGCGTTCGAAGATATCGCCGTGCAGAATCGCTACGAAATTCTACTGACCTCGACGGTGCACGACCCGAAGCGAATGGAACTGGCGGTGCGGCGCATGATCGAGCGACGCGTCGATGGCGTGGCGATCCTGACGTTCGGCATGGAAGACGCGCTGATCGATGACTTGCGATTTCGCAAAGTGCCGCTGGTGTTCGTCGACGTGGGCCCGCAGGCGGCCGGTGTGACGAACATTCGCGTGAACTACCAGCAAGGCATCCGGGAAGCTGTGAACCATCTTGCAAAGCTGGGGCACAAACGGATTGCATTTGTCGCAGGTCCTGAGAATTTGAAGTCCGCGATGGCGCGGCGCACGGCGTTTGAGGCAGCTATGCAGGAAAACGGGCTGGCGGTCGATCCGGAATTGATTGTTGCCGGCGATCACAAGGTCGAAGGCGGCATGGCGGGACTTGCGCAGCTGGCGTCGCTAACAAAGCGGCCGACCGCAATTCTGTGCTCCAACGATATGACCGCCGTGGGCGTGATGCGCGAAGCGTACGAGCGCGGCATCGCGATACCGCGCGAAATGTCGTTGATCGGCTTCGACGATATCCGGCTGGCAGAATTTACGACGCCGCCCCTGACAACCGTGCGCATGTCGCAGAAGATGCTTGCGGAGTTTGCGTTTCACGCACTACGCGGCGAGGCTGAAGCGCGCGATCGGTCGACGAATGGCAAGGAAGTCGAATTGGAGACAAGTTTAATTCTGCGTGGGTCGACGGCGAAGGTTCCTGTCTAGGAATTGAATCAGAGACAAGTTGGTTTGGATTGACCGTACTCGCTCAATGCGAGTTCGGCGCCGCTGAAGTGTTGGTCGAGGCGGCGCTGAAGCGCGCCGCACTCCATTCGCGTGACGTGCCGAATCGGCCTTCGCTAGAACAGAAACTTCAGCGTCATCTGAATCTGGCGTGGACCGCCGATGGTTTTGTTGACGACGCCAAGACCGCTGGCGGTCGGCGACGAATACAAGGGCTGACCGTAGAGCGGGAAATCGTTGAAGAAAAGATTCTGCGAAACGTTGTCGACCGGCACGTCGAAACTCGGCGTGTTGGTCAGGTTGAAGACGTCGAAGCTGTACTTGAGCGAAAAACGCTCAGTCAGTTTTGTCAGTTTGACGATGGAGACGTCGGTCCGCTTCTGCCAGGGCTGGCGGAAGATGTTGCGCTGACCAGTGGTGAAGTTGGTTTCGAAGGTGTCGCCGGCGGGAATGGCGCCGCCGAGATCGCCGGGGTTGAGCAACGGAAGCGTGAAGCAGGAAGCGTTGAGTGCGGGGAAGCCATCGGTCGCGCCGCTGTGACCGGTGAGTGCTTGCGACGGGTTGCAACTGCCGAGCGGAACGATCGGATTCGTGATGCCATCCGATGTGCCGTAGAAAACGCTGCCGACCGCGCCGGAGTAGTCGATCACGCTGTAGGGCTGTCCGCTTTGGATGATGCCGACGCCTTGAATCGCCCAACCGTCCGCAATTTTTCCGGCGAAGGTCGATTGCTGGAAGAAATTTGGGAATTGATAGAGATAGGTGAAGTTGATGACGTGCGTGCGATCGAAATCGGAGAGACCATAGCCGCTGCGCAGGTCGAGTGGATTGTTTCCATTGTAAAAGAGGCCGAGAGCGCTTTGCTCGTCGGTAGCGTGCGAGAAGGTGTAAGAAAAACCAACCTGCAAGCCGTGACTTAAGCGTTTTTCGACGTGAGCCTGCAGCGCGTGATACGCCGAGATGCCGGCGGCGGTGTAAGACTCTGCTTCCGAGGAATAGCCCAGGTATGGAGTGCGCAGGTCAACGTTGCCGCCCTCGTAGGTTTGAATCATGGAAGTTCCATCGGGAAGTCCCATGAAAGAGCAGCCAATCGTGGATGCGGCGTTGCAACCCGGCCCGTAGGCGCAGGCGGCGGGATTCAGCGTCGGATTGCATCCGGCCGGAGCAAGAACGGTGTAGCCGTAGGTGTAATTCTGTCCGTGAATGGGATGAGACGGCGTGGCGATCTGCGCCTGGTTAAACGGGATGGGAATGATTTCGTGGCGGCCGAAGTTTCCGACGTAGCCGATTTCGATGGAGAGGTCGTTGCGAGGCTGCCACTGAATGTCGAGCATTTGGTTCAACGTGTAAGGCAGCTTGTTCTTGCGGTTGTAGTCGGCGAATGCGAAAAGCTGCGCTCCGTCTTCGATGGCCGCGGCGTTGGGAAGAACGATCGAAGCTGGGTTGCCGGTTGGCTTCGGTCCGAGAACGGATCCCCAAGGATTGTTGAACGAACCGCCCGTGGGTGAAGTGGGATCGCAGGTGGGGATGAAGCCCTCGTAAAAGGAACCGATGGACGAGCAGGTCTGGCCGCTCACGAAAGGCAGCGTCTGGTTGACGCCGAATGGGCCGCCGGTGATGACGCCCGCGGCGACGCCGGGAGAAAGATAGGAGAACAACTCGCCGCGGTCGTAGTACATGCCCCAGCCTGCGCGCACGACGACTTTATTGTTGAAACGCGCGGGAGCCCAGGCGAGGCCAACGCGCGGGGCGAGCGCCCACTGTCGACCGGTCAACGTCGAATCGCTGACACCTTTCGTGGGGAACTGTTTGTTGTTGCCGGCGTAGATCAGGCCGTTGGAGACGATGGTGTCGGTACCGGCGTCGTAGTTATAGAGCGACGGCTCGAAATTGTAGAGGCGGCCATTCTTTTCGGTGAGGCCGCCATGATCGTCGAAGCGCAGCCCGGCGGTGATGCTGAGGTTGGAGCGGAGTTGATATTTGTCCTGAACGTAGGCGCCGGATTCCTTGGAACGGTAATAGCGATTGGCATCGCCTTGCATGAAGGTGCTGGTGACGAAACCGTTCGGGCTGTAGGAGGTTTCGAGTCCCTGAACGAATTGCGAGAAATCGGCGAAAGCGATGACGCCTTTGTCGGTGCGCTGATCGCGAGTGTTGAGCTGGGTGTAGGCGAAGCTGCCGCCGAAGGTGACGGTGTGGCGGCCGACGGTCCAGATGGCGTTGGCGGAAGGCATGAAGCGATTCTGGAAAACGCCGGTGAAGGCGCTTTGTGAATTCGAGCCGCTGCCGATGTTGGTGCCGCCGTTGGGAACGAAATTCACGTTGTAGGGCGCTTCGTTGCCGTAGTTATCGACGATGGAAATGCCGGGCCAGAAATTCGAGCCGAAGGTATTCATGGTGGCTTGGGAGGCGGGCAAGCCAGTGAGTTGCTGGACGTAAGAGCTGAATTGCGACGGCGTAAAGGGCTGGCCGATGGTGCTGTAAACCTTTTCCCGGATGAAGCCGAAGACTTCGGAGACGCTCAGATTTGGTTTCAGCGTTTGCGTGTTGGTGATCGAGGCAACCTGGCTGCCGGCGTCGAGATTCTGCGGAAAGCCCGGAGATTCGGAGTAGGCGTAGGGCGCGGAGGTCGGATCGTGCTGGTAGTAATACTTCAGCGCGAGAGTGTCTTTGGAATTGACGACGTAGTCGATGTCGGCAACAGCTTGGTCTGCGATGAAGTAGGACGTGCCGAGAGTGAAAGTGTTTTCTGGGAAATTGATGGTGGGAGTGAAGCTGCCAGCGGACGGAATCAGAAATTGCCCGTTGGGGAGCTTGTAGTTGAGCAGCCCGT
This sequence comes from uncultured Acidobacteriota bacterium, assembly GCA_963766985.1. Lineage (GTDB taxonomy): Bacteria > Acidobacteriota > Terriglobia > Acidiferrales > UBA7541 > Acidiferrum. The sequence continues at coordinate 280,759 of CAVYCJ010000012.1, read as the reverse complement.
AGGCCATGGGATTGATGTCGCCCGCAGCGGTGCCGACAGTGGGGAGAACGGTGGCGGAATCGGGGAAATTGCCGTTGACGAGCCCGGCGATTGCGGCGGGGCTGCGATCGTCGGTGAGTCCGGCGGGCACGATGTTGCGCGAGCTGCCGATTTCCTGATCGGAGTTGTGAACGTGCTGATAGCTGATGAAGCCGAAGAGTTTATTTTTGATGATGGGCCCGCCGACAGTGCCGCCGGCGGTGTAGCGATGCTGCGATGGAACCTTATCGGCGGCGGGAATGTTGGGGTCAGCGTTGTAGAAAAACGGTGCGGCATTGAGCGCATCGGTGCCGCGAATGCCGTAGAGACGACCGTGAAAATCGTTTGTGCCGGAGGCGGTGCTCATGTCGATGTGCGCGCCGCTCGTGGAACCTTGCTGCGCGTCGTACATCGAGGTGTTGACGCGGAATTCTTCGACGGATTCCGGCGCGGGCGTGGGCAGCGCCTGGCCGACGGCGAGATAGGGCGACGCGGAACTTTGCAGCGGCGCGGCGGTGGTGCTGGAAAGGCTGGCGGAGCCGCCGAGGCCGGTGTTGTTAACGACGCGCGCGGACGCGACCGAGCTGGTGCTCTTGCCGTTGAAGAGATTGCTGGCGTCCACACCGTTGAGCTGGAAGGTGTTGCTGGTGTCGCGCTGGCCGTTGGCCCAGATGGGTTTGTTGCCGAGACCATTGTTGACGCCGGTGCTGCCGGCAAGTTCGGAGCTGACGCCGGGCGAGAGGACGGCAAGGCCGGTGAAGCTGCCGGTGGGGAGAGGGATGGATTCGATCTGGTCTTTCTCGAGAATGTAGCCGTTGGTGGTGTCTACGGAGTTGAGGAGGGGCGTGGCTTCGACGGTTACGGTGGAACCGACTTCACCGATCTTGAGGGTGGTATTTACGGTGGCGGTGCGATCGCCCTGGACGGTGATGGAGGGAATTTTTTGCGTCTGAAATCCGGAGTGCGTGTAGGTGAGCGTGTAGCTGCCGATGGGGAGATTGACGAAGTCGTAGGCGCCGGCGTCGTTGGTTTGAGCGGTGCGCGTCAGCGTTGTCTGGTCGTTGACGAGTGTGACGGTGGTGCCGGGGAGAACGCCACCGGTGCTGTCGCTGACCGTGCCGGTGATGCCGCCAAGAGTTTGTTGAGCGCGAGCGGTTGGGGCGGAGAGAAACGTTGTCGAGGTAATGAAGGAGAGAATCGAGGCGAGAGCAAAAACGGATAGAGCCGTTCTCCTACACATTCGGTGGGACCCTCCTGTGATCTGCGCGAAATCGAAAATGTGGAACCGACGCTGCCAAAACGACTGACGAAACTTTGTGTTTGGCACCCTGATGCTTGCAGACCGCTTTGCACGGACCGTTTTATAAATTGAATTGCAGCAAACTAGCGTGAAGTCTTGTGGAAATCGAAACGCATTCTTTCGTTGAGACGAATCGATTTTTCAATTTTGCGTTTGAACGGAGTGCGAGAGCTAAGCGGGCTGCGGTTTGCGGCGGGTTGAGGCGAAATACCAGAGCATGCCCAGTGCGAGATAGCCGAGGTAGATGTAGGGGAATTTTGCGTAAGGGCCTTCAGGGACGGGATAGAGATTGCCGACGAGCGCGAGCAGCATCGCGATACACGCCGCCGCGGGAAGAAGGCGCGGAGCGGAGCCGGCGGCGCCGTGGTCCCTGAGGTAGCGAGGCAGAGCGAAGCAGACGAGCGCGTAGGTGACGATGAAGCCGTACGTGGCGAGCGAGCCGAGCCAACCGTAAACGTCGAGGCCACTCGCGCCGCGAGCGCCGAGGATTGCGGGAGGCGCGACGGCGGCAATGGCGGTGACGATGATGGCGCGAGCGGGCGTCTCGAAGCGCGAGTGCGTGACACGGAGGCCGTTGTGAGCGAGGCCGTTGTGCGACATGAGGAGCAGAACGCGCGCGGCGGCGGTGATGCACGCGAGCGTGCAGGCGAAGAGACTGACCAGCGCAAAGACGTCGATGAGCAAGCCGAGGATGGGCGCGCCTGCGACGACGGCGAGGACGCGCATCGGGGCTTGGCTCTCGCCGAGATTTTGACCGGCGACGCGGAAGCCGAGGACTTCGGCGTAGGAGCAGGTGATGAAGAGTGCGCCGGAGAGGATAGCGCTCTGGATGACGGCGCGCGGAATTGTTTTGAGAGGGTTGCGCGCTTCGGAGCCAAGCGTGGTGGCGCTTTCGAATCCGACGAAACTGAAGAGAGCGAGGACGAGGCCGAGGCGGAGGCCGCTGCCCGTCATGCCGGCGAGGTGAAGCTGCATGGGGTCGATGTGAGCTCCGTGGCGGAAGAGCACAAGGGCGACCAGGATCAGGATCAACGTGACGGAGACGCCTTCGATCCACAGCATCAGGCGGGCGGAAACTTTGACGTCGCGCCATGCGATTGCTACGGAGATGCCGGTGACGATGATGGCCAGTGCCGCTGCGGAAGTGACGTGGCCGCTGGCGTCGTGGAGGAGGAGATTCGCGTAGTGATAGAAGCCGCCGATGACGCTGGAGCCGGTGGCGACGTAGGCGAGGAGGAGGCTCCACGCGGCGACGGCGCTGAGCGAGTGCGGAAGCGTCATCTCGACGTAGGTGTAGAGCGAACCGGGAGAGGCGGAGTGACGCGCGTAATGCGAGATGCAAACGGCGACGAGGAGGATGGCGGTGGTTGCGAGAAGGTAGGCGAGCCAGGTGCCGTTGCCGGCGAGGCCGCAGACCAACGGGATTGTGACGACTGGCGTTGCGGTGGGCGCGATCGTGGAAACCGATTGCGCGAGGGTCTCCATAGGAGAGAGCGCGTTTGCGCGAAGACCGTAGCTGTTGGAGGCGGTGGCGGACGATGCCATTTGGCTGCGCGAAACAATACAGGAAATCTGGCGGGAACGGGCGATGGAAATTGCGGACGGGCGGAGAAAAAGTTTGGATGGGCGATGGGGCGAACTGCGTGTCGGCGACGGTGGGCGGCGAGATTGAGATTGGGCGGCGTTGTGCGAGAATGTCGGGCCATGGAACGGACCTGCAGGAATTTCACTCAACGATTTTTGAAGCTTAGCGGCGCGGTTGTTGTGGCGCTTTGCGTTTTGGCGTTGGCATCGAGCGCCTTCGCTCAAAAGAAGATGGTGATCGTCGATCAGGATGGATCGGGGCCTGGCGGATCGAACCAGATGGCGATGATGGTGTTTTTGCTGTCGCCGAATGTCGATGTGCTGGGATTGACGATGGTCACGGGCAACGCGTGGCGCGACGAAGAAGTGGCGCACACGTTGCGCATGCTCGAACTGATTGGGCGGACGGATGTGCCGGTCGTGCCGGGCGCGGTGTTCCCGCTGGTCCGCAAAGAAGACGAGACGAAGCTTTACTTACAGCTTTACGGGAAAGTTGTTTGGCTCGGAGCGTGGGGGGAGCAGCCGCAGACGGATTCGCTGCCGGGAACGGTTCCAGCGACTCCACCAATGCATGGGCCGTATGTGATTCCGAAAATGATCGAGGGCGAACCGCACACGAAGGCGATCGATGAGGATGCGGCGCACTTTATGATCCGGCAGGTGCATGCGCATCCGCATCAGGTAACAATCTATGAAGGCGGGCCGCTGACGAATGTCGCAATCGCGCTGGCGATCGATCCGCAATTTGCGGAGTTGACGCAAGGGATCGTGATGATGGGCGGCAGTTTGAATCCGCAGACCGATGATCCGGAGTTTTCGACGAGCCCGCGGCACGAGTTTAATTTCTGGTTCGATCCGGAAGCGGCGCACAACGTATTTCGCGCGAACTGGCCACGGATCGACGTTACCACCGTGGATATTTCGCTCAAGGCGATGTTCACGCAGGAAATGATCGACGCAATTGCGAAGTCGTCGAGTCCGGGCGCGCAGTACATCGCCAAATTTTCGCAGGAGCGCTATTACATGTGGGACGAGCTTGCGGCGTGCGCGTGGCTCGACCCGAGCATCATCACGAAAGAGAAAGTGGAATACATGGACGTGGACATCGACCACGGTCCGACCTATGGCGACACGCTGACGTGGACGGGCAAGCTCAATCCGACTGTGGGCGTGAAGATCGCGCACGCACAGCTCGATGTGGATTTGCCGAAATTTACGAAGATGTTTGAAAAGTTGATGATGGGGCCACGCCGACGCCGACTTCGGCATCCACGCCAACGGCTGCTCCGCACTAAGACATAGAATGCTCACGTGCGAATAGCGGCTAAGCGCCCAAAGTCGAGTGACGCCTCTTCCCTGCCGCGACCCGCCTCCCATATAATCGCGCGCAATTGCGACGGAGTTGCCCTTGCCCGAACTTGACGCCGTGGCGGAACGCCACCTCGTTGCGGTTGTGTCTGACGAGCCGGAGCACTATCGCGCCATTCGCGAACACCTTGGCGACTCGTTCCGTATTGCCCAAGCGCGCGACGAAGACGAAATCCAAAAAGTGTTTGAGAACGCGGACGTGCATGCCGTGTTGTTCGATCTCGACTGCGTGGGCGAAGGCGCAGCGGATGGGCTGGAAGTGCTCGGCGAGATGCGGCGGCTGCGCGACGACCTCGTCTTGGCCGCGTTCACGCGCGCGACGCAGCGCACGCTGCCGCTGAAGGCGGCGCAGGCCGGAGCGGACGAGTTTTTCCTCGTGCCGCTGAACTTTGAAGAGCTGAAGATCGTGCTCGAGCGAGCGCTCGGAAAGAGGGCGCTCGAGATTGAGGGCCGGCGCGTCATTGCGCAGGCGGAGCAGAAGGTTTCGTTCTACGGGCTGATCGGTGGAAGCGCCGCGATGCAGAAGGTGTACGGTTCTGTCGAGGCGGTGGCGAATACCAACGCGTCGGTATTACTGAGGGGCGAGAGCGGTGTCGGCAAAGAACTGATCGCGCGTGCTGTGGTGCAGTGCTCGGAGCGCGCCGACAAGCCGTACATTTGCCTCAATTGCTCGGCGCTGCCCGAGAGTTTGATGGAGTCCGAGCTCTTCGGCTACGAGAAGGGCGCGTTCACCGGCGCCGACGCGGCCAAGCCAGGGCTGATCGAGCTGGCGCACGGCGGGACCCTGTTCCTCGACGAAATCACGACGCTGAATCCCCATCTACAGAGCAAGCTGCTCCGCGTATTGCAAGAGCGGGTGAGCCAGCGGCTGGGCGGCCGGCATGCGCAGAAGATCGACTTCCGCCTGATCACCGCGACCAATGAAGATTTGGAAGACTGCGTCCGGAAAGGCCGCTTCCGCGAAGACCTCTACTTCCGCATCAACGTGGTGCCGATTATCGTTCCGCCCCTGCGAGAGCGCGACGGCGACATCGCGCTGCTGGTCGACCATTTCCTGAGGATCTACTGCACCTCGGCCAAGAAGCCGCTCAAGACGCTGAAGCCCGACGTTCTAGAACTCCTCGAAGGCTACAAGTGGCCGGGCAACGTGCGCGAGTTGGAGAACGTGCTCCAAAGGATCGTGGTCATGGTCAACAGTCCGACGGTGACCCTCGAGCATTTGCCGCAGCAGATGCTGCAATCGAGCGCGGCCGGGCAGGAGTCAATGCTGATTCCCGAGGAGGGGGTCGAGTTTGACGCGGAGCTCGAGAGGATCGAGCTGGCATATATCAATGCGGCGCTGCGGCGGACCGGGGGCAAGAAGAGCGCGGCGGCGGCGCTGCTGAAGGTGGACCCGCAGCGGATGAAATACCTCTGCCGGAAGCATAAGATTCAGTGACAAGGGTTAAAAATTAACCCATCGGTGGTGAATTTTTAACCCTTGGTGAATTTTCGCAGCGTCACCAAAAAGCGCGTCTTCGCCGTTCGAAATGCGCAAGAAATGCTGCGATTTTAGATCGATTCGGCGGGCGACGGGCGAGCTCCGCGAAGTTTGGCACGCGCCATGCAACTATAGGATGGCGTCGGACGGAAGAAAAAATTCAAGCGAGGAGAGTCTACCATGTCCATTCAAAAGAAGAGCTTGATCCATACCCTCAAGAGCGCCAAGAAGGCCAATGTTGTGAAGGAAGAAGCGACGGTTTCGGAACCACCGCCAGCCCGTCGAAGCATACGCTCCGCGCAGCACCGGCCGAAGCACACTTTCGCGCGCGGCTCCTGCCAAGCACACCCTGCGCGCCGCCCCTGAAAGCACACTCTGCGTGCAGCGCCGGCGAAGCACACCCTCCGCGCGGCTCCAGCGAAGCGGAGCTAGTACTCCCTCCTCGCAACTGCTTCAATGCTTTGGAAAGGCCCCGAGCCCATCGGGGCCTTTTCGTTTTCCTACCACAACTTGCGCGCCACGCCCCTCCGGAGCGAAACCCAGAGAAAACCGAGCAGACTCCGCCTGGGACCGTAGATCCGAGCCGTGCCGACCATCCCGGGCTTTAGCGTGCCCTCCGAATTCGCCACCGGCATATCGACGACGTAAAAGTTTGGGACGGCGAGTCCTTTCAGTTTTTCGGTTTTCGACAGCTCCGGATCGATGGCCGATGAGTGCTGAGCGATCGTTCCGACGCTTGTATCCCATTTGCGTAGCGAGCCTTCGACCATTAGCCGGGCGGGCGCGCCGAGGCTTCAGGCGGTGCAAATCGTACTCCGACACGAACATACGGGCCTGCATCGAGCCGAAGTCGGCGACTTCGGCTAGTTCGGTTCCTTCGGTGACGTAGGAACCGAGCGGTCGCTGACGCGGGGCGTCAGGATGGTCCCGGAGATCGGGCTCGCAAGGTCCAGCGAGGCAGCGTGAGCGTCGGCGGCGTGGGACTGTTCGGCGAGACGATCGCGGTCCTGTGTGGCTGAGCCATAGTCGGCGTAATGAAGTAAGGCGGATGCTGGCGTTCTCCCCGCCACCGCATAGTCGGCAGCGCTCTTCCCCTGCGCTCGAACGCAGCGGGAGATTGCTCATCTGGAATAGCGGCGCTCCGGCGGCGACTTGGCGTGCCTTCCGAAGCGTAAACGCGGGTTACCGATCCCGGCGCAAGCGCACGAACGAAGGCGCGGTGCTGCGGCTCAAGAACGAAGTGCCCGTCGATGGTTTCGTGCCAGAGGGGGAGGCAGGCAAATATGAGCATGCGCGGCGAGAAAATACACGGGATGGCGGAAAACGGCCCAGGAGCGAACGCGGTCCCGCTTATCGAGATAGACGAATTTCATAAATTTCACCAGTAGACGGATGCGACTGCGGAAGATAAAAGCCGCGGTGAGTAATTCAGGGATAAAGGACCAGTCGGGATCGAAGTTGCGAAAAACGTTGCCGACGAATCGTGCGACGATAATAACACGGTGTAACTGTAAAGCCCGGAAAGCAGGGCGTAGAACGACGTAGCCGAAGCGCCTTCGACGCGGAACGTAGGGTACTTCGACCGGCAAATCCCATATGTGATTCTTGATCCACGCACTGACGTAGGCAGTCGAATCTTCCTTGAGTTCATTGATGTCGAGCGCCTCGCACATCATGAAGTACCCGTCGAGCTTGATGAGCGGGTTGAGATTAATCAGAGCTGCGGCGATGCCGGTGATGAGCATCATTATGTAGGCGGCGTTGTGGACCGGCGTGTTGGGCGCCGTGTCCCACCAGATGATGGTTGCGAACGCACAGAGATAGAATTCGGACCACGAACCAGCCATCGCGATGATGAATCGCTGATAGCGAGAGCCGGTCACCATTCCTTCGGTCGTGTCGGTATAAAAAGCGGGGGCTAGGTAAATGAGCAGAAAACCCATAGCGGGAACTTTGCCGCCGTAATGCTTGGTGGCGTGTCCGTGCGCGGTTTCGTGCCAGCACATCGCCACCATCGTGCCGACCCAAAACACGGCGAGATCGGCCCAGGTCTTCTCTTTGAAATTGTAGAACTGGAGCGTATCGCGGCCGATTTCGCTCCAGTGGGTAACCGTAATAGCGATCATCACGCTGAACAGAACGAGCGTGAGCGCGGTGAACCACCACGTGTATATCCAGGTAGTGCGCGCGTAGAGCCAGGTCAGAAACTTGTCGGGGTTGAGCGCGGGGAAGGTGATTTCAGCGAGGTTGCCCCACTTGTTCTTGGTCGCTTTCAGTGTCTTGCGACGTTTGTTGGCGTCCTTTTGCATCAGGAGGACGTTCTTTTCCTGCGTGGTGCGATGCCAGAACCCGATTTTTTCCACGGTCTGGGCGAATTCTCGGGCGTTGTCTTCGGAGAGTAGACGTGTTGGTCTTGGCGGAATAGTCGTCGGCAATCTCTTGGTAGGATCGCGTCCCGTCGAAAAACTGTGCGAGCTCCCAGTTGGCAGGCGGAAAGCGGTACATCGCCTCTACGCCGCGCACCACGACGCGAACGACACGTTGGCCATCTTCGATGTGTTCCTTCCAGATGACATCGGGCGGGAAGCGTGGCGGCTTGTCGCCGAGTACGCGAGCAGGGATCTCAGGAAGCGCAACGCTGAGGACGCGTGTGAGGTTCACGGGGTGGCGCCCGGATTAGCGCCAATGTGTAGCGTGGCGTTCATGCCGGGGCGAAACTTGCTGTGATCGGAACCGTGGTCGGGCGCGAGTTCGACCAGGACTTCGAACGTCCCGCTGGCGGGGTCGATGACCGGGCTGATTTCGCGCACCGACGCAGCGTGCTTTTCGCCGGGGATATCGGCGGACGTCACTTCGAATTTTTGACCGCGATGCAGACGGCCGAAATATTTTTCGGGGAGAGTGAAGCGCATCATCAATGGGGCTTCGGCGGTGATCCAGAAGAGGCGATCGCCTTTGGCGACGTTCTGCCCTTCGCGGACGTAGCGGCGCGCGACGAGACCGCTGAACGGTGCGGTGATGCGCGTTTTTTCGAGCTCCAATTCGAGCGAGCGCTCATCCTGCACCGCGGTGCTGCGCTGCTCGATGACGCGCTTGATGTCCCACTGTTCGGATTCCGCTTTGTATTTGGCGTGTTGCAACTCTTCCTCGGAGATCAAGCCAAGATCCCAGCGACGTTGCGCGCGGCCGTAGTCGGCCTGGACGACTTCGGCTTCGGCTTTCAGGTCGCGGATTTCAGCATCGATGGCGCGAGTTTTGGCGCGGGCGGCCTCGAGATTCGCGGTAATTTGGCGATCGTCGAGCTGAGCCATTAAGGCTCCGGCTTTGACACGAGAGGAAACGTCGCAGAGAAGTTTGGTTACGACGCCGTCGCGTTGCGCGGTGAGGTCGAGTTGATGCTCGACGATGATTGGGCCGGTGACGACGAGCGACGAGTTCGGAATGTCGGCCGGGGCCGGGGATGGCGCCGGAGGCGTGGGCGTCGGCGCAGGAGTGGCGACGGCAGGCGCCGCGTTGGTCGTCGACGGTGCCGCAGCCCGATCATCGCTGCAGCCCGCGGCGAGTGCAAATGCTGCGGAAGCAACAACGAGCAGAGCGATCGATGAATTGCGCGGTTTCGACATGCTTACCAGCCCATCCAATCCCACAGCTTGGAAATGATCCAGATGCTCGGCCGCCGGAGCAAAACATATCCCGCCGGATAGCTGCCGATTTTCACCTTGCCTCGGCCTTCCATGCCGGAGCGCAAAGCACCGTCGGCATTGGAAATTGCCACGCGGGCGTAGAAAACGGGAGCCTCGTGAACACTCTCCGCTTTCTGGCTGACGAGCAGCACTTGTCCGTGGAACGTGCGCGCGGGGTAAGAGTTGAGCTTCACGGATGCGGCTTGTCCGGCGCGAAGGAGGCCGGCGTCGTCATCGTCGATGGCGACATCGACCACGACTCGCGACGTGTCCACGACTTCAGCGAAGGAATCTCCGAGAGCGAGTTTGCGCCCGGCAAAAGAATCGACGCGCGGTGTGGCCACGACTCCGTCGATCGGTGAGCGCAGTTTCGATTTATCCATGACTTCCTGCGCGCGCGAAAGTTCGGCCTGCCAATAGTCCGCTTGCACCTGTTGCGCGCCGGCGGCGCTGCCGTCGTTGACCGCGAGCGCATGATTCATCTGCATCAGCGCGGATTCGTGCCTGGCTTGCGCTTCGGCAAGGCTGTAGCGGGAATTCCAATTTTCCATCTCGGCAAGGACATCGCCGGCGCGGACCTGGTCGCCCTCGTGAACCAGGACGCGATACACAACGCCAGGGGCTTCGGGCTGAATCTGAACGCGATGGAGAGGGGTCACAACGGCGTCGCCGTCAACGCGCAACGGGAACGGAAACGCGATCAGAAAAATGAGCACGACCGCGGCGGCCACCACAATCAGCGCGCGACGCCGCTTTTCCATCGCCATGAAGCGCCGCTTGCGGGCGAGCACAGGCTCAAGGACCGAAATGAACGGCACTTCCTTGTACATCTGTGCGTTTCGCAGCGCGACTGTCGCCTGGCTCGCCAGAAGCTGCAAAATTTCGATGTGCGCCGGTCCGAGAAAATCGGGATCGCTCGATTCAAGCGCGAGAACGCCGACGCGGCCGGTATCGTCGATCAACGGCATCGCGTAAAAGCCGCGCATGCCCGACTGCGCAAAGTAGTGTTTGAACTTTGCCGCGGTTTCTTCGCGGGCGGCGTCGATTTCATCGCCGTGCTGGCGAACATGGACGACTTCGTCCGATAGCGACACCCACTGCAACAGATCATTCAGAGGCGCGATATCCGGACGGTCGACGTTGAGTTGCGTAGTGCCAGTGACGGCGCTGAGCTTGAATCTGCCGCGATAGTCGAGCGCGATCGCTGCGCGTTCGTATGGAATGACGGCCTGCGGCGCATTCACGATTGTCTGGAGCATGCGCTCGAGACTCAGAGTCGAGGTGATCTCGTGGCTCACGGTGTTCAGCGTCTCGAGAATTTCGACTTTGCGCTCGGCTAGCAAGAGGCTGGCGTTGTGTAACGCGTTCGATGCGGTGGCGGCCAGACTGGTCAACACGAAGAGATCGTCGTCATCGAAGGCTTCGCTTTCGATTTTGTTGATGGCCTCGACGCAACCGACGAGCGATTCGCGATCCATCACGGCGACAGCGATCAATGTGCGAACGCGATCGCCTTCCGTGTCGCGGTTACGCTCGATGAGCCTGGGGTCGTTTTCGTCGGAGATGCACACGCTTTCACCACTGTTCGAAAGCGCTCCGATAATTCCCTCTCCCGGCTGGACGATTTGCCCCTTGAAGCCGGTGGGGTCATGTCCGGCTTGATGCATCAGCTCGAGCGATTCGTCGGGATGCAGAAGCCAGATATTCACGGCTTCGCAATTCAGGATTTCCTGGAACTTGGTGGTGACGAGGGGCAGGAGTTCCTGCATCTCCAGGGTGGATGAGAAGACTTTCTCGAGGTCGTAGAGTTGCGTAAGGCGGGTGATGGAGCTCAGCGTGTCGTGGCGCTCGGTTTCATACTGTCGCGCGGACACCAATGAGGCGGCAACCGGCTCGGAAATTTCGGCCAGTATTTCAAGCGCGGCCGGTTTCGCTTCGGCTCCAAAGCACAGCACTTCCACTGCGCCGACGAGTTCATCGCCGTGAATGAGCGGAACATAGTTGATCGAACGAACAGTCCGGCGCGCATCGATGTGTGGGTAGTCTTCGCGCTGAAGCTGTGGTCGCGGACTTGGTGATCGGCGCGGCGTCGCCGTCGAAGAGGTCGCCCAGCAAGCCAACGTCGGACGCGATGGCCTGGTCATGAATCGTGGCGTCGCCGATCGTGGCACGCGGCGCCCAAAACGTTCCATCCGCGTCGGATCCGATCGTGTAAACGCTGGCGGCGGAGTCGGGAATCAGCTCGGAGGCAAAAGTGGCGATGACGCGAGCCCGCGACGCCACTTCTTGCGCTTCGAATAGTTCCTTAAAAAACGTAGCTACACCACTGCCAGGATTTTGGCTGGTATTGGGCAACGATCAACTTCCTCCGCGCCCACTCGGCGCCAGAGAACACCGACCTGTTTCCTTGCTTTTTCCGCGCGGGTTAATTATTTTGTGCGCGCACTCTAACAAAGGCCTGTTGGAGTGTCAACGGCTCCAGCCCAGGGTCCGGGGCTTGGCCGCGCACTTCTCGGAAGGCGGCGGAACGTGGAACTTGATATCAAAACGCTGAACGGAGTCAAAGTTGTGAAGTTGAAGGGCAGGCTGTGCATGGGGGCGCCGCTGGACCGCTTCAATTCAGACATGACGGAAATGCTGGCGAACGGCGAGAACAAGATCGTGCTCGATCTCGAAGAAATGCCGACGATCGATTCGAGCGGAATCGGCTCGTTGATGCGCCATTTGACCGCGGCGAGAAAAGGCGGCGGTGCGATTCGGCTTTACCGGCCGACGACGTTCACGCTGCAGAGCTTGAAATTGGTGAGTCTGCTGAATCTGTTCAGCGTTTACAACGAGATGCCGGAGGCGGTTGCCTCACTGCAGTAGGTCTTAGCCCTCGAATCAAATTGCCGTCTCGGTTGCGTCGCGACGGTTTCAGATTCGCTTACGCTTACGGGCGTTCCAAATCGACTTCAATACCCTGAGGCGGCTGTTGTCGCAATCGCGCGCTGAGTTCGCGCGCACTGAAATCGAGCGTCTGGATCGGCAGCGGAGTCTCGCCTGAGTCAGGGTCCAGCGAACGGGCGTTCTTCGCGATGCTCGCGACGGTTTTCGCCGCCGGACGCGCCTGCTTCTTCACGTAAAGCACCTGGTCGGCACGGGCCAACATGGCCTCGGACGTGTCGGAATACTGATGCTGCGCGACTCCCACCGAGTAACAAACATGGATCTTTTCGCCGTTGAATTCGATTTGCGGCGTCCCCGTGCGCTCGATGATGACGTTCACCTTGTCGCGCGGGCACTCGGGCAGGATCACCAGGAATTCGTCGCCACCAAGGCGAACTGGAATGTCGCACGCGCGGATCGCGCGCTTCAGGCGGCGCGAGAATTCTCGCAGCGCCGCGTCGCCGGCCGCGTGGCCGAACCTGTCGTTGATCTCTTTAAAGTAGTCGAGGTCGAAGAGAACCACGGCGAGCGGCTCGCCGCTGCGCTCCGAGCGAGCGATTTCTTCCTTGAGGCGCAATTCCCCGAAGCGGCGATTGTGAAGGCTGGTCAGCGGATCGAGAATCGAGAGGTCGTAAAGTTTGTCGGCCTGTACGCGGTGCTTGGCGACGATTTGAAGCTGCCGCTGCAGCACCAATTTCGTCTCGCTATGGCGAATCATGGAGTTCGCCCGGCTGACGCCAATCAGCGACACGAGCGCGCCCACAACAACAGTCGCGGCGGGATGTTCACCGAATCCGCCCTGCAATACGAACAAGAGAACGACCGCGACCGCCAACCCCGTAATCTCCAGGATCGTCGAACGCGTGTCTTTCTTCAGGCCGCTTTCCAGCTCGAGAATGCCCAGCTGGAGTGCAGCATGTTCGCTGGGTTTCTTTGAATTTCTGTCAGTTACGTCCGTCATGAAGCTCCGGCACCCGGGACCTGGTCCTAACTACCCGCAGACTCAACGTCAAATCTCTTGTAACGAGATCCGCGGGCCATGCGAATTACCGCGAGATAGAGGTTCACCGCGCCGGATACACCAGCCCCGTCGTGGGCCCTCTCCCGCTATGGCTAAGATAGAGGGCCGCCGGGGATACCCCTATAGGACGATGGTTGGGAGTGTTTAGCCGACAGTACTAAGGTGATTCGGGGGTTGCGAAAATTTGCTGCAGGATGGGCGGCTTTGAAGGCGCCTAGAATCGACGTAAAATAAAGATTATAAACGCCTTACAACTACTCGCCATGCGCCTATAGGGTGCTCAAAAATTGGCATCGACCTCGGTGATTACCCACGAACCATTCAGTTCAGACAGCTGGAAGCTCTCCGGCTCCCTCAGTCGATTTGGCTCCGGCTCGTCAGCGCTGGTGTACTCCCGCGCCACCTGTGCTTTCACGGTTGCCGTGGTTCCGTCCGGGTCGAACTGAATGCTCTCGATGCGAAGCTGCATCTTCATCGACTGCGCTTTTTCGAACCACAACTTGAAGCTTTCATACTGCGCTCCGAGCGTCGGCCAGATCTGCCGGAGCGCTTCCACATCGCGCCGCTCGAAAGCATCGACATAGAGTTTCATTGCAGACCGGACGGCAGCCTCGCGATTCTTAGCCGGCGAATTCCCCGTTTGCGTCGAAACAGTCGCGGAATTAGAGACGGGGTTGGAGCCGGATCCTACTAGCTTGCGATCGATCTCACCCGCATACTTCTGCGCTTCCTCGGCATGCGCTCCCCCAGCTTTCGCGATCGACCCAAAATTTGTGCGGGCGGCGGCCACACCATCTTTGTCGCTGACTCTCGCCGCTTCGCGATAAGACTGAACCGTCTGATTGAAAAGGGCGTCGGCATCCTTTTGCTTCAGCCGACTCTGATGCTCCACCACCGTCTCTGGAATCTTGTTGACGTAGTCCAATGCTTCGCCGGACATCGGGCCATTCGCCGACGCAATTTCCTGGAATTTTGGCCACAGAGCATTCAGACCAAGAATCGCTGCATTACCTTCACGCTGGCTGAGGTCGTTAAACGTTTTTTCGAGCTCTCCCATCCGATGCCGTTCTCTCGCGTTAATTTCCTCGGTAAGCTTCGAAGTGTCGCTGCCGTTCTTCGCCAGCTGCGCAAGAATGCTTCTGGCCGACTGGAATTCGTCTTGTGACAGGTCCAGTCGCGCCTGTGTGAGCAGATCCATTTCCTGCAGATGTTGCGGAATCACCTTGTCCAGATACTTCTGTGCATCCTCCCTATGGAGGCCGCCAGGTTTCATCTGCAGAATCAGTTTCAGGTCTTTTTGCGCGTCCATGTACCGATCACTGTTGGCGTTCTTCAGTGCCCGCTGCCACAGCGTTTCTTCGCGTTGACGAAGCTGACGAAGCTGCGGATCGTTCTCCGATGCGTCGATCTCGGATATGCGTTTGTTCAGTTCGTCCGTCAGCGGACCATTCAAATTCACCCCGCGTTTAAGTTCTTCTCGCGCGCCGCTGAGATTGTTTGCCGCGATCAGCTTACTTGCCTCATTCAGCGAGGCGCGCTGCTTCGCTTCCACATTCGTCGTGGCGTCCGGAGTAATCGGCGCCGAAGGCGTCACCTTCTGCTCGCCCATGTTCGGCGGCATTGGAATCACGCCAGAGCGGAAGCCGTAATATATGACCACTCCGCAGACGATCAACGTCACCGCCGTCAGCACAAATGTCTTGAGACGTCGCCGCCGGCGACCGGCAGCATGCTTCCTGATGATTTCCGACGGGATGAATTGAGCTTCGCTCGGATGGATCGTGTTTGCCAACGCCGGTTCGACAGGCGCTGGCACAGTGGGGCTGGCAGCGACTGCTTCCACTTGGCTTTCAGCGCTCGCCTGTGGGTAACGCGCCCTCTTGGTTGCTGCGCCTTGCGACGTGCTGGGGCCGCGCAAAAGATCTGGCGCCGGTTCATTCGGCACGACCGGCGTGTTTTGAAAAAATGCATACTCCCGCGTCGCGCTTGGCGAAGCGTCGCCCGCCGAAGTTTCACTTGGCGAACCCGCGCTCGTAGCAGTCCCGGGCTCTGTTGCCGCAACTTCAAATTCCTTGATTCGCGCGGCCAGTTCTTGAACGCGAGGATCGGACGGCTGCGCCGTTTTCGCCTCGATCGCTTGGTCCAGCGCGCGGCTAGCAGCGTCGAACTGCCCGGATTCCACAAGCGTGCGAATCGTCTCGAGCGTGCTTTCCACATCGCTCTTTTTCTCACGCGCTTGAAACTCGACTTGCGCCGAACTCAACAGCTGGCTGATGTCCGTGTTCGGTCCGAATTTCTTGATCGTATCTTCCGCCAGCGTGATCGCGTCGCTGAACTCCTCTTGATTGATCTTGGTTCGAATCTGCCGGACGCGCTCTTCGATCCGATCATGCATCGCCCGTTTTTTCTGCTGCAATTCTGCGTCTTCGTATAGTCGGCGCAATTCGGCGTTGGCTGGGGCGACTTTCAATCCATCCTGCGCCACCGAAGCGCACTCGCTATATTTCCGCGCATTGAACAACGCAATCGCGTCTTGCAGCGCTTTTTGGACGAACGTATCTTTCTCGACGCTTTGCTGCTGACTCTCGGCAAACTCGCCGAGCCTTCGAAAATTGGTCTCTCCGGGAAACTCACTCAGCAATTCCTTCGTTCTGGAGATGACCTGCGGATAATTCCGCTCATTGATAAGCTTCTTCAACGCATCCAATTCGCGCTGAATGCGCACTTCCCGAGCCTGCTTCTCATGTTCGTGTTGAGCCAGCGCACGAAGCTTCTGAATGCCCGGATCCGTTGGATGCGCGGCCGCCAATCCGTCCAGCAACGTCAAAGCTTCGGCGAACGACTTTGAGGCCAGGTGCGCGCGTGCCTCGGTAAGCTCTTTCTGCTTCTGCTGTTCCGCTTTGTCGCCGCGGGCGGTGTCCAGCAGTTTCACAATCGCCGTCTCCGCCGGAAAATCGACCTGCAAACCCGCCAGGAGCGCCGACGCCTCATCGTAGTAGCGATTGGCAATCAGCCTGCGCGCTTCCGCCATGCCGTCCCGTTTGCGTTGTGCCGACTGGTCAGCGCCGACCGCTTCGAGCAACTTCGTAATCTGCAAGTCCCTCGGGAACTCTTCCCTCAGGCGCATCAGCAAGTCCGCCGATTCCGCATAGCGCCGCCCGGCAACAAGCTCTCGGGCCCGGGTTATGCCCTGCTGCTTTCGCCGATCAGATTGCTGCTCCCTCGCATCTTCGAGCAACGCGGATATATCCGGGTCGTCCGGAAATTCCTTCTGCAGGCTCGAGAGTCGAGACATGGCTTGTTCAAAATCGCCCGCGATAATCGAGCCCTTGGCTTCACTCAACTCCTGATGCCGGCGATACGTTGTCTGCGCCTCATGCGCATGGCTCAAGAGGCTTGATACTTCGATGTCGTCGGGAAACTGCTCCTCCAGCTTGTCGAGCAGCGAGAAGCATTCCTTAAAGTGACAAGCTTCGATCAGCTTTTGGGCGTCGAGCAGCGTATGGGTACGCTGATCCATCTGGTCGTCGCGAACCGTTTCCAGCAGCCGCGAAATCTCTTCGGCAGCCGGAAACTCCTTCTGCAGATCGACGAGAACCTGAATGCATACGCGATAGTCCTGTTGTGTCCAGAGGGTGCGAGCCTGTTGCAGCCGCTCGATCAGGCGGAGCTGATGTTGCCGCTCGACCCTTTCCTTCTCGGCTTGCTCCTGGAGAGCGGCGACCTCCGCATTGTCCGGATCCGTTTGACGCGCCCGGACCAGCAACGCAAGCGCTTCCTCCGGCAGCCCTTCCGCCATGTGCTGCTTCGCAGCTTCCACCCAACCCTTCACCAGTTGCGCGCGATTCAATTCCTCGCGGACCACGCGCTGCAATTCGCGCGCAGGCTCAAAACTCGAATCGAGGTGCAACGCGTTCTCGGCCGCCACCTTGGCGTCTTGCGCCCTGCCCTGTTGCAACAGCGCGCGGCCTTTTTCGACAAATTGCAACGCCTTAGGCCGCACCAGGATGCGTTTCAGTTCCGCGCTGACGCTTTCAAACATCGAGCGCACAGTTTGGTTGTCGGGATCAATTTGCAGCGCGTGGCGCAGCAGGTCGCGCGCGTCGGCAAATTCGTTTCTTTCGACGTGGTGCCGGCACTGCTCCGTGAGTTCGGAGACCGCCCGCTGTTGCAGTCGCTTACAGACGGGTTCGAGGTCGAGTAATAACTCCTCCATCGACTGGCATCGATTGTCTGGAGATTTTTGCAGGCATTTCGACACGATGTCCGCGAGTTCGGGAGGGCAGTCGGCGAGTACCTCGACTAGCGGCTTGGGCTGGTGGTCGGTGATGCTGCGCATCAGCTTTGCCGGAGTTTCGCCGGCAAAAGGTCTTTGATAGGCGAGGAGCTCGTAAAAAAGGACGCCGAAAGACCATATGTCCGACCGTTCGTCCGCATGTTCCCCGTCGTACTGCTCCGGAGACATGTAAGCGAACGTGCCAATGAGCACACCGGTCTTGGTCTTGGAGGTTTCGACGACCCGCGCGATCCCGAAATCAACGACCTTTACCACGCCCTCTTTCGTGAGCATCACGTTAGCGGGCTTGATGTCCCGGTGGACGATTCCCCGCTTGTGAGCGTAATCAAAAGCGCGGCAAGCCTGTGTGGCGTAGACGAGTTTGAGTGACAAGGGTATGGGCGGGCGCCGGGCGATGAGGCTTTCCAGGCTTTCGCCATCAATCAGTTCCATCGCGATGTAAGGAATCTGTTCGTGCTCGCCCAGGTCGTGGATGGTGACAATGTTGGGATGTTGCAGGCTGCCGGCGGACTGCGCCTCCCGATAAAAACGCTCACGTAGATGCGCATCGGTGGCGAGAGATGCGGTGATCGTCTTGATCGCGACGAGACGATTGATAATTGGGTCTCGAGCGCGGTAAACGACTCCCATCGCGCCGTGACCCAGCTCTGACAGAATTTCGTATTTGCCCAGGTTCATCGAGAAGCCACACCGTTGCCTAGAACCGGTTTTGAGGCGGTCAGTTTTACTTCGCTTTAACTACTGGCCTGAGAACGGGCTGTATCCGGGGTGATAGCACGCATGCCCTTGGGACTAATGCCGAAAAATATCCCAGAAGCGATGAACCTTGTCAATTGAGATAAACCCTGTTCGTGCTCGCAACCGAGTCGTCTCGGACACACCGGTAGTAACCGTATCCTTAGTTCGCTCAGTGACTTCAGGGTGCGTTGATTTCGACAGTCTTGCTGTCTTCCGTGGTTCCTTTGATCCTGTAGGCCTCGAGCTCGCCCTCGTGTTTCGTCTGGATCTTGGTTGGCTCGGCGTCCACCAGGCCTTTAACGAGCTTATAGACCTCGGGACTCACCAATATTTCGCGCCCCGCGGCGGCCGAGCAATAGCGTTGGGTCCGATTGACGGCGTCTCCGATGACCGTGAACTCCATGCGATCGGTCGTCCCGACGAACCCGTGTACCGCTTGTCCACAATGAATTCCGATACCGAAGTCGCTGGCGGGTAACTTCGAGTCACGCCGGATCGCATTCAGTCTAGCCAGCGCGGTCTGCATCTCCAGCGCCGCCCGAACGGCATTCTGCTGCTGATTCGGGTCGGGTTCCGGGCTGCCAAAAACCGCCAGGACCGCATCGCCCATGAACTTATCGACGGTGCCGTTGTGGGCGAAAATCACGGGGACGACGACCTTCCAGTACTGGTTCAGAAGATCGACGACTTCGTCAGGTTCCATATCGCGCGCCAGTTGAGTGAAGCCGCGGATATCGGAGCTGAGAATCGTCACTTCGTTGCGGTGCCCGCCGAGCCGGACGCCGCCCTTATGCGCCAGGAGCTGTTCAGCAACTTTTGGCGAGAACTGACGCAGTAGATGGGACTTGATGTCCGATTCTTTCCGCAAACGTTCCCGAAGCTGATGCATCGCGATGCACATCGCGGCGCATTGCGCCACGAGGACGAGTAATTTCACCTCGTGATCGCCAAACGACGTTGTCGCTTTGCGAGTGGTCACGCAAACCGCACCGAGAGCCTCTCCGCGCCAGAGCAACGGCGCGTAAATTCCAGACTCCATGCCGCTTTGCACGATGCTGCCGGTCAGCTCAACCTGCGCGTCCTTTCGCCAGATGAATGCTTTTCCTTCGGCCATGGAGCGGCGGAACAAGGTCTCGCTCGGCCGAATCTCGCGCTTGCAGTGGTAAGCCTTGAGTTGCAGCGCGTCGGATCGCTTGTCAAAAAGCGCCAGCATCCAGCTCTCTGCGGCCGGAATCATTTCGACCATCTGATCGACGACGGCCGGAAGCAATGCATCCATCGTGAGCTTCGTCGCCAGATGAAAAGGAAGCTCGCAGACCATCTTGAATAGTTGGCCCGCGGTATCTGTTCCCTTCTGGGAGGTTACGAGGCTGACATCGGTGGCGTCCAGATCGTGTACAACCGCGTCGCTGTACTCATCGGGATGCTTTTCCGGCAAAAGCACCGTGCCCAGTTCCAAATACCTTGTCTTATGAGTCGTGTCGCGAGCCTGCGCGACCTCGATACGGAGGGTCGTTTGCCCTACGACAATCGTGGCGTCGGGCTGCACTTCTTGTTTGCCGCGACCCTTGATTTGGACTCCGTTGAGCGTGGTACCCCGCGCGCTGTTCAGATCCTCGATCCAGCAGGTCCCATTGGTTATCCAGATTCGCGCATGTAAGCGCGACACCCGCTGATCCGGCGTCAGATCGAGAATGATCAGGCCTTTTTCTTCGGAGCGGCCGACAATCACCTCGGCCTCGGACGTTTGCCACGTCTTGTGAGTATCGCGATATGTGCAGGTGATCCGCATTTGTTCTTCTAGATTCTGTCTGCTTCTAAAGTATCTAAGGAACGCACCTGTAGTGAGTTCGAATGGGGCGTATTCGAGAGACGTTGTACGCGCGAGGGCATGGACCTGTGATGGGAGCCGGCGTAACGCCACTCACGACCGGTGAGGACTGCATTCCTCAATCTACCGGAAGTCTATACGGAGAAGGTCAATTGTCAAGCAATCAGGACGTTTTGGACCGTGGTATTAGGCTCTCGATCGGTGAACCGGACGGTCGCCCGCAAATCTTCTTTGCGTCATGCAAAGTCGTTGTAAATCGAGCGGCGTTTCTGGCAACATAGCGCCCCACTGGTTCCTTGATTGCGCTCTCCGGAAGTAGCGAGAGATCCCACGTGAACTTCTCACGCATCGCAAGTTTGATTTCTGTTGCCTTCTCTTTCGCCGCGCTCTCGGGATGCGGAGGCGGAGTCAACGCGCCTCCTGCACCACAGGTAACGACACAGGTAGCATCGCTAACCTCGACGGATGTTCAAGCGATTGTGCAAGCCACTGCGAGTGCGGTTTCGACCCCGTTGATGATTGCTGTTGTGGATCGCGCGGGCAACGTTCTGGCGATCTACGCCAAAGCGAATGCCCCGACGACAGGTCAGGCCAACTTTGGACAGACCGCTAAGGCCAAAGAAGTTGCCGTCGCGTTGGCGCGAACTGCGGCGTTCTTCAGCAACGATCAGGCGCCGCTGTCATCGCGCACCGTGCGTTACATCAGCGGGATTCACTTTCCCCCAGGCGTCATGGATGCTGCGAGCGCCGATCTTTACGGCATTGAGAATACGAATCGCGGATGTTTGAACAAGGAATTTGCGCCCGGGCAGTTCTCGCCCCAAGGGATGTTGAGCGATGGCTCCGGTACGGGGCTTGGAATCCTCACCGGCAAAGCCGATATGTTCGACAGCGATCCCACCGCCGTGAACCCCGGCGGCGTACCGCTATTCAAGGCAGGAGAAGCCGTGGGCGGCGTGGGTGTCGTTGCCGATTCGATGGACGTTGCGGAGTTCGCCGCGTTCACCGGAGCGGTACAGTCGAAATTCCTCGACCCTGGCGCTTTGCCACCGCCAGGTGCCGTTGTGATTGGCGGAATCACGGTTCCCTTTGTTCTCAGCACGTCGCAGCCGGCGGGTACTTCGACAGGCTCGGCCGATGGCACCTATCTGAGTGCCGCTGTTTCCAGTCCGGGTCCTGTGCCGGAAGAGGATTTGATTCCCGAGACGAGCGGCGCCGTCGGGGGTTTGTCGGTCACGGAAGTAGGCTCCATCATTCAAAACGCTCTCGCAAGGGCCAACCAGACGCGGGCGGTGATCCGGCTGCCACAAGGACAACGGACGCGCATGGTGTTCGCCGTTGCGGATCTTGACGGAACGCTCCTGGCGCTCTATCGGATGAAAGACGCAACCGTCTTCAGTATCGACGTGGCGATAGCTAAAGCGCGCAACATGACCTACTTCAATAGTCCCACGGTGAATCCCAACGATCTTCCGGGAGTTCCGGTGGGCACTGCGGTCACGAATCGCACCATAAGCTTTGGCGCGCAGCCCCTGTTCCCTTCCGGCATCAATGGCTCGCAGCCTGGACCTTTTTTCCAGCTATTTGTGAACGACGTGAACAAGCCGTGTTCACAGGGTTCGCAACCCGCGACTGCGGCTCCGAACAAGCAGAGTGGCATCGTGTTTTTCCCGGGCAGCTCGGGGCTTTTCCGCAACGGCGTCTTGGTTGGCGGATTCGGTGCAAGCGGCGACGGCGTCGATCAGGATGACTTCGTTACCGCCGGCGGCGCAGCCGGATGGGAACCGCCCACATCAGTACGCGCGGATCAGTTGATGATCAGAGGCGTGCGGCTGCCGTATCAGAAATTCCCACGTAACCCCACGCAGTAGCACAGCTCGCTGCCGACAACGTTAGGTTGGGAGGCGAGAACCGCGCCCCAAATCGCAGCGAGGGCCGAGGCTGACCGCCAGCCGACGCAGAACAGTTGTCACCTTTTCGGTTAGATCTTGCGGTTAAGACATGGCCGAGCGGTTTGACCTAACGACTTGCAATGATTGAAGTTACTCAATCGCCCGGTGCCCGTCGTCCGGTCCCGCCAGCGATAAGCGGTTTAGAATGACATTCTTGCGCAATGTGCGCCCGCAACATCCCTGAAATCACATTCTTACGCAAAAACAACGGGGGGTGGGTAGCACCTACAATATATATTGTTGCGGTTACAGTACCAGCTGCGACGCCGTCTAGAGCCTGATGCTCTGCCTGGCGAGTCACTGTCCCTTCGGAACGAATGTCGC
Organism: uncultured Acidobacteriota bacterium; assembly: GCA_963766985.1. Lineage (GTDB taxonomy): Bacteria > Acidobacteriota > Terriglobia > Acidiferrales > UBA7541 > Acidiferrum. Next base: position 258,235 of record CAVYCJ010000012.1, on the reverse strand, counting down.
TACTTTTCGCATCTGAGCCGCAAATTGGGGCGCGTTGTAAGCGGATGGATTGTCGAACTGCGCGTACAGATCTTTGATCGCAGCCCGGAGTTCTGCCTGGTTTGGCGCGTCGGGATCGTTCTTCACGTAGACCAGCGATAGAGAGTCGAGCGCCATCGTAGCTTGTTCGGCCGAGCGCTCACCTTCCTTGGAAATCGTATCGCCGTCGCCCGCGATTTCTCGCAAGAGCCGAGCCGTCAGATTTCGATCGTACTGTTGCCCTTGCACCTGTTGCACGATGCGTTCGGTCAAACCGGAAGCTTCCTTCGCGTTCGCTGCCACTTCGTCCTTGCTGCTCGCTTTGCCAGAGAGCTTCTCGATGGTTTGAAGCTGCGTAACCAACTGTCCCGTTGTGGACGAATCCACAGCGCCCGCGACGTGACGGAACACTGCGTACGTCGAAGGATTCCAGACAGGCGCGCCCGGATTCCGGCCGTGGTAACCACCGGCTTGCCTCCAGCTCGCTTCCGGCTTCGTCAGGCTGTGGTGGCAGGCGAAGCATTCGTACTCCGCGAATTCAGGCCAAGCGGCGCTCGATGCGCGGCGATTCAAGCGGTTGAGCGCCTGACGCAACTGAACTGCCTGGCCGACCGCCAATTCCTGCACGCTGAGCCACGCGCTTGCCGACGGTGCGGGCTTCCAGTGGCGCGGCATCACCGCGCTGAAAGACTCGAGTTGAAATGTCAGGTCGGGATGTCCCGCGGCGATCATCGTGTGATCGACTTCTTTTTCCTCTGTGCCGACGTGGCAGCTTAGGCAGCGCTCGCTGCGCTTCACCAGATCGCGTGTGTCGTACATTCCCAGGCGAATATTCTCTTCGTGTGTTTGATTCTTCAGCGTGTGCGGACCGAGCCATCCGACCGCAGGACCGTGGCAGCTTTCGCAACTGACGCCGTCTTCGATCGTTTGAAAAGTCTCGGCGCGGTTTTCGGGTTTCGCGTTCAACGCGTGGCACGCGAGGCATTTCTCGGCTTTATTCGGTGCTGTCCCGAGACCCAGGATTTCTCCCATGCGGATCGACGTCGGATTCGAGAGCACGGCGTACGCGTGCGCGTGCTTGTCTTGGCCAGCCCAAATCGAATACTCGTTTTGCGGAATGCGCACGACATTCTTCGGCTGCACGCTGCCGTGGCAATTGCTCGCCGCGCAGGATCCCGGTCCGCTGTATTTACCGATGTCGTTCGGCGAGCTTTGCGGCGTCTTTTGTGTTTGCGCCTGCTGCGGTGCGGGCTGCTTGGTCGTGGGCTGCACTTTGACTTGCGCTTGTGAAGACGGAGTAAGCGCCAAGATCAGAAAACAAAACAAGGACCCACAACCGAGAAGAGGCATTCTCGCTCGCATGGCGATCATCCTTTCAAAACTGTTGGCCGGCACCTACTGAGGGAACCTGAGGCCCAGTAATGTATACCCAATTTCGTTTTTTTCTAAGAGGCTTTCAAACTTTCTTTTGGGGTTCACAAAAGCGCTCCTATGGACAAGTTCGGGTGCGGTTTGGTATCTTGACCTACTTTTTCTTCCGGTTGAGCAGCGCAAAAGCCAGGAGCAGTTCTTGTTCGACGAACTCAGAGCGATCCAGGCTAGCTACGGGTTCCTTCCCACCGACCAACTGCACAAGCTGTCTCTGAAGCTGAAAAGGCCTGTCAGCGAAATTCACGCCGTCGCCAGCTTTTACCCTCACTTTTACCTGAAGCCGCCCCCGAAGGTCGATGTTCGTGTCTGCGCGGATATGTCCTGCCACCTTCGCGGCAGCGACCAGGTATGCCAGTCCATCAACCAAGCCTTTGGAAGCCAGCCGGCCACGGAAGTCACGGTTAAGAACGTTTCGTGTCTCGGGAGATGCGACACCGCTCCGGCTTTGTCGCTGAACGACCACATCTATTCGGGGGTCACCCCGCAGTCGGCCGTAGAGATGATCGCTGCCGCCACGGTAGGCGGACTCCCGCACCATCCTCCCCGCCCACCTCGGCAAAAGGGTTTGAAGACCGACCCGTATCCCGGAGTGCCGAATTACGATGGCGTTCGCAAATACCTGAAGGATCGCGATTTCAACGCGGTGATCGGGGAGCTCAAGGCGTCGGCGTTACGCGGACTTGGTGGCGCGGGATTCCCGACGTCGATGAAATGGGACCTCGTGCGCAAAGAAAGAGGGCCGCAGAAATATATCGTCTGCAACGCGGACGAGAGCGAACCCGGCACGATCAAAGACCGGTTCATCATGGAGAATCTGCCTCATCTTGTGATCGAAGGCATGATCATGGCTGGGCTGGTAACAGGCGCGACCAAGGGTTACATCTACATTCGTCACGAGTACGAAGAGCCGAAGGAAGTATTGGAAGAAGAGATTCAGCGCTGCTACAAAGAACATTTTCTCGGGCAAGGAATTCTCGGGTCGGATCTCAACTTCGACCTGGAAGTATTTGTCAGCCCCGGCGGTTATATTTGCGGCGAAGAGAGCGCGCTTCTGGAAGCGATGGAAGGCAAACGATCCGAGCCGCGCAACAAGCCGCCGTTCCCGGTCGCAAGTGGATTGTGGAATAAGCCCACGGTGATCAATAACGTCGAAACGTTCACCTTCGCGGCGGCAATCATCGTGAAGGGCGCGGAGTGGTACAAACAGCAAGGATTCAACGGCATTCCCGGGCTGAAGTTTGTTGGCATCAGCGGGGACGTGAACAGCCCGGGCGTGTTCGAAGTGCCGATGGGTGTGACTTATCGCGACCTGATTTTCAAGTGCTCGAAGGGTGTAATCGGCGGAAGGAAATTGCTAGGCTTTGCGCCATCGGGACCGTCGTCGGGCTATTTGCCTGCTTCGATGTTGGATCTGCCGCTCGACTTCAAAGCCGTCGCAGACGCAGGTTCCATGGTTGGATCCGGTGCGATTGTCGTTTGCGCCGAGGGGCGCTGCATGCTGGACATGGCGATCAACTCGACGCGCTTTTTCCGCAACGAATCTTGCGGGAAGTGCGTTCCGTGTCGCGTCGGTTCACAAAAGCTCGTCGATCTGCTGACGCGCTGGACCGATGGGCATGCGGCAAAAGAAGATCTGAAAACCATGGACGAGCTTTTCAACGCCATGCGCCTCACCTCGATTTGCGGTTTAGGGCAAATCGTTCACGCTCCTGTAGCATCGATTCTGAAACACTTCCCCGATGTAATCGACGCGCACCTCAACGCTAAGAAGTGTCCCGCTGGAGTTTGCTTCCGAGGTCGTAACTGATCGTATGAGCCAGGATTTCTCAGCAACATTCATACAGAAGCGGGAGATTCAGTTCACGATCGACGGAAAACCCGTCTCTCTGGAACTTACGGGGAGCGAAGCGCCGACGATCTTCGAAGCCGCGCAGAAATGCGGCGTAACGATTCCTACGCTTTGCCATCAGCAGAATGAAAAACCCGTCGGTGTGTGTCGCGTCTGCGTTGTCGATGTTGCCGGACAACGCGTCTTCCCCGCAGCATGCGTGCGTCCTCTCGAAGAGGGGATGAAGATTCAGACGGCGACCGACGGTGTGAAGGCGGCTCGCAAAACGCTGCTCGAATTGTTGATGACGGACCATCCGTCGCCGTGCGCGCGGCAGAAGCTTTCTTCGGACTGCGAACTCGAGCGCCTGGCGAAAGACGCCGGGATCAAACAGACTCCCTACGCGCCCAGGGCAACTCCCCGCGGCCATGATGACTCTTCCCTTTCGATCGCGGTCGATCACGAAGCATGCATCCTTTGCGACCGCTGCATTCGCGGCTGCAACGAAATCCGGCACAACTTTGTGCTGGCGCGGCGCGGCAAAGGCTACCAGGCGGGCATCTCGTTCGACGAAAACCTGCCGATGGCGACTTCAAGCTGCGTAAGTTGCGGCGAATGCATGGTTTCGTGTCCGACCGGCGCGCTCACGAATAAGAAAGTAATCGATACGAATTTAGGCGAAGGCGACACAGTGAAGGTCGCCGACATGCAGAAGCTGGACATTTTCAAGAATGTATCGGGAACATTCCTGAACCTGAACAGCAATGCAATCCGCAAACGAACTTACAAAGCGGGCGACATCATCTGCAAGGAAGGCGACTTCGGTTCCACGGCCTTCTACATTCTCGACGGAAAAGCGGACGTCTATCTTTCGTCGCCGATGGCGCACATCAACACAAAAGGTAAGAAGGGATTTTCGGGAAAGCTGAAAACGGTTCTGGAAACGACAAATCGCAAACAAGGATCGAAAGAAATTCGGAAAGCCTCGATCCCTATCGACGGTCCTGTCGATCTGTCGTACGACAATCCGATCGCTGAACTGTTACCCGGAGAACTGTTCGGCGAGATGACGTGCATGAACTACTATCCCCGTTCGGCGACGGTTCGGGCGAAGAGCGACACTACCGTGTATGAGATGTTGCGCAATGTGCTCGACATCTTGCGCAGGAACAAAGCCTTCAAGGCGCGAACGGACCAAACCTATCGCAAGCGTGCGCTTGAATCGCATCTGCGCGGAATCCCGATCTTTTCAACGATTTCATCGGACTTCATTTCTTATCTTCGAGACCGCATCGAGCTGCGCCAGTACACGCCGGGACAACTGATCTGCCGGCAAGGCGATCCGTCTCACAGCTTTTTCCTGGTGCGAATTGGTTTCGTCAAAGTCACGGAAACTCACCCGGGCGGTGAACTGGTCCTTGCTTATATCGGACGCGGCGGATTCTTCGGCGAGATCTCGCTGCTTGGCGGCGGGGTTCGAACGGCGAACTGCATCGCGCTCGACAATGTGGAAGTCGTGCGCATCCGCGTGGAAGATTTCAAGCTGATGCTGGACAGCTTCCCCGATGTCCGCCGCGGCCTGGAAGCAGTCGCCGCGGAACGAGCGGCCGAGAATCGTCAACGCTTTACGCAGGTACAAACCGTTCCGGTCGATTCGTTTCTGGCGCAAGGATTGATGGAAGCGCAGAGTTTGCTGGTTCTCGATCTGAACAAGTGCACGCGTTGCGACCAATGCGTGCAAGCTTGCGCGGATGCGCACGGCGGGACGAGCCGGCTGATCCGCGACGGTTTGCGGCTCGATCATTATCTCGTCGCCACATCGTGCCGCCAATGCAAGGATCCTCTTTGCATGGTGGGATGCCCGGTGGGTGCGATTCGCCGCCGCAACTCGCTCGAGATCACGATCGAAGACTGGTGCATCGGCTGCGGGCTTTGCGCGAACAATTGCCCATACGGAAACATCAACATGCAGCCGTTCGATGTGCAGACCATCAATCCAGCGCAACCGAACCGAAAGGTCGCCGAAGTGAAGCTCAAGGCGACGGCTTGCAACCTCTGCCCCGATCACGACGAGCCGAATTGTGTCTACGCGTGCCCGCATGACGCCGCGCACCGCGTCAATCCACGGGAGTTCTTTGCGGAGTTTGCGAAAGACAGCAAAGGACTGTTTCCGTGAGAATTGAGCGGAGTCATCGAACTTGGTTTATCGGATCGGTGATCGTGTTGGTGGTCGGCGCGGTGCTTTACGTTCCTTATTCCCTGCGCAGCGTTGACGGTGTCAGTGGAGGAAGCGGTCCTGGACTCGCTTACGGGATTCTGGGTTTCGCGATGATGATTTTTGCCGGGCTGCTGGGCGCGCGAAAGCGAGTTCGCATCTGGCGCCTTGGGCGAGCAACGTGGTGGATGCGCGGGCATCTTTGGATCGGCTTCCTGAGCTTTCCATTCATCCTTTTTCACGGCGGCTTTCAGCTTGGCAACGGTGCGCTCAGCCGGGCTTTGATGATTCTCTTCCTGATTGTCTTTGTCAGCGGCATCGTCGGCGCCGTGTTTCAGCACTTCATGCCGAAGATGATGACCGAACGCATTCCGATGGAGACGATCTACGATCAGATCGACCGCGTTGAAAATCAATTGGTGGTGGAAGCGGCGCAGCTGGTATCGGAAGCCAGCGCGATGGTGGAACAGGCGATCGAGCAACAGGAAGAAGCGGAAGAGAAAGCTCCCGCCACGGCGACTGGAAAGAACGCGATTGCCATGCCGGACGAGCGGGTCAGCGCGAAGATCAAAGCGTTTTTCGAAACGCAAATCAAACCGTATTTGACGTCGCGGCGTTCGCAAAAGTACAGTCTCACGAATCCCGTTCAGGCCGCGGCAGCGTTCCGCCAACTCAAGCTCCTGGTCCCAGAAACTGTTTGGCCGAAGTTTGACGACCTGGAGAGCATTTGCGGCGAAAAGCGCGAGCTGGAGCGCCAGCGATATATGCACAAATGGCTACACGGCTGGCTTCTGTTTCATGTACCGGCATCCTACGCGCTGATTTTGCTGGGAGCTGTCCACGCGTTTGTCGCGCTGAGGTATTAATCGATGCCGCGTGTCCGCACAGCGAAGGCCCTCGCAAAGCGGATTGACCTTCAGTATTTTACCCACCCGAACCTGATCAAGAGGTGGCGGCTGTACTTGTCGATCGGGTTGGTGGTGCTTGCGGTCGCGTTCGTTGCATATGCGGGCATTGCGCGAAAGCCGCAAGTTTATACGAAGGGACCGCTTTCTTCGGCGCACGCGGTTTTAACGACGAGCTGTGATGTGTGTCACGTTCGGGATGCGTCGTTTCGAGCGCAGGTACCGGACAAGGCTTGCCTAGCGTGCCACGACGCTCCGACTCACAACCACTTACAAACGTTCACGCCTAACTGCAGTTCGTGCCATGTCGAACACACCGGCAAAGCCCATTTGGCTGAGGTCGCCAGTTCGGGATGCACTCAATGCCATGGCGATCTGAAGACGACGGATAATTCGCATTCCGTGAATCCGCATATCGGTGGATTCGACAAACAGCATGTGCAGTTCGCGGCCGTCCGAGAGGGGCAAAAGGATCCCGGGACGATCAACTTCGACCATTCAGCGCACTTGAAGCCGACGCTGCGCGGGCCTAAGGGCCAAGTGCAGCTGGTGTGTCAGGACTGTCACCGGCCGACGAACATTTCGGGCCCCTGGCCGAATTCGGTGGCGTCGGTGGAGGCCGCCTCTCAGCAACCGGTGGTGGTCGGGCGTTTCGGATTCTCAGCAGACGGAAGCGGCGGTCGGTGGAAGCCGGCGGCGGCGCTTATATGGGCACGATCAAGTACGTCAACCAGTGTGCTGCCTGCCACCCCCTTCAATTCGATCGGCTCATCAAGGAGCCTGCGCCACACGACAAGCCGGAAGTGGTGCACGCATTCATCATGAAGAAGTACGCGGACTACATCGCGCAAAATCCGGGTGCGATGAAGTTGCGGGTGGGCGAGATCGACACCGATACTCCGCCGGGCTTTAAGGAGTCACTGCTGAGTCCCTTGCGCACGGAGCCGACACCCTTGGCGGGTTCGGCTGGCGAGTGGGTACGTCAGCGAACCGCGGCGGCGGAAAATTTACTGTGGATGAAGAACTGCAAGATTTGCCATCTCTCGACCGAGCATGACGCACCAGGGCTTCCCCAGAGCGTCAAAGCGGTGATTCCGGCCCGATGGTTCCCGCACGCGGAATTCGACCACCAGGCGCACCGTATGCTCACTTGCACGGCATGCCACGCGGGGATTCCGAATAGTCAGAAGTCTGCTGACGTGAATATTCCGGGGATTGAACTATGCCGCCCGTGCCACAAAGAGGCTGGCGCGACGGCGCAGGCCGCAGAAGGAAAATGCTACGAGTGCCATAGCTACCATGACTGGCGCAAGGAGCAGCAGATTAAAGGGATCATGGAGATTGCGGCGCCAAGCGGTTCGAACGGTGGAAACGCTGCGAAGTAATCGAGGATTCTTTCAGCGGCTGGAGCTGCTCTTGGTGGCTTGAACTTATGTTGGGCTGAAGCCCAACCCCTAAAGAGAAAAGCGAGCTCGCGTCACGAAGTTCAAGCCCAACCGCACTCGTGCTGGCAGTAAATCAGGTCCCGGCTTCAAAGCGACTCAGCGGTCTTTGCCGCCTGTGCTGGTGTCCTGACCGCTCGTGGCCCTACCGCTCGTGTCTTTACCGCCTGTGTCCGGTACGGTGTAGAGCTGGCCGTCGCGCAGGTAAAGGCTCTGCATCTCCGTTAGATTCAAAGGCCTCGAACCTCGCCGGCCAAATACCGCGAGCTGATGTCCGGTTTCGTCAACGGCGCGATCGCGATCGATGCCACGAGAAATCGCCAAGGCCGGTTCGCGAGTGGGATAGCTGGCGATCAGCTTCGGCACGGGTTGCGGGCTGAAACCGGCGAATCTCGGCGTGGCTTGCGGCGAGAACAACTGAACGACCTGCATGCCGTTCTTACCGTCGGCGACGAAGGCGAAGAGGCTGGAGCTGACCATTCCGATTTTTACGTCGTTGGTATCGTTCAACTTCCCTTCCGCATTGAAGAACTGATCGAGGACCGGGTTTTCGGGTTGTTCGACGTTGATGATGGCAATTCCCTGTTTCCCGGCGGCTACGTAGGCGTACGTGCGGGCGAGATAGATGTTGCGGGCGTCGGCGATTGCCAAATTGACGTTGGCGACTGGAACCGGTGCCGCAGGCTGCGTGATGTTGAGCACCTTCAACCCGTCGTGATCGACCACGAAGGCATAGCGGAACTGGATCGCGATGCCGCGCGGATCGTTGAGGACCGGAGATTCGATCTTCGCGGTGATCTTGGGCTGAAGCGGGTTGTCGAGATCGACGACGACGAGGCCCTTGTCGCAGAGGACGTAGGCGTACGTTCCCACGAAGACGATGCGTCGAGCGCCGTGAAGAGCGTTGTCGGGATTGAAGGTTACGGCGCGTTTGAGGAAATTGTTGTTGGGATCGCCGTCCAACAGTGTGCCGACGCCGGGAGTTTTCGATTTCAAGTCGGGATTACCAACAATGACCAGACCTTCCTCGCGATCGGCGACATACAGGAAGCCGTACATCAGGTGGATCGACTGCTCTTCGTTTTCGGGCTTGTGGGTTCGCAGGGGATCGACGCCCAGAGTCGTGGGTGAGGCGACGGCTTGTGCGAATTTTGTCTTTACGTAGAAGCGCTGGCCGAGCGGAGACACGGGAGCGGTGATCGTGCGCTGAGAGATATCTTTGTCGTCGACGTTCGCGGTGTCGAAAACGCGAAGACCGCCCTTGCCCATCGCTGCGTAGAGATATTCGCCGCGGGCTTGTAGATCCAACACGGTGCCGGCGTGGCCGTAGCTTTCCTTGAGACGGCTACCCGCTTTTGTGAATTTTTCGTAGTCCTGCGGGTAGGCGATTTTGTGGAAGTCGCTGCCGAGGATGGATGGCGGCTCTTCGTGTTCGGCGACGGCGACGGCGTGATAGCCGCCTTTGCCGGTGGCGAGATAGATGTAGCGGCCTTCGAAATTCATGAAGCCGGTACCTTGCAGCATGACTTGCGCGAGCCAGGCGTTGTTGTCACCCTTCGCGGAGACGTGGCAGTCGGTGCAGGTTTTCGTTTCCTTTGCGCGAACGGTGTGCGGAACGAATGGGCTGAATGCCTGTCCGCTGAAGCCTTCGGCGGAGACGGTTTGCTGCTGGTAGTAGCCCCAGCCGCGGTCGGCGTTTTGCGAACTGACGAGCACGGCGCACGCGGAGCGAACGGGAGCGATGCGGTTGCCGGTCACGGTGCCGTCCACGCCCAACATATATATGTCGTCGCGCAGGATCTGGAAGTTGTAGGAGGTGTAGTTGCGCGTGAGGAGGCCTTCGTTGTGCAGCATGGGCGTGCGCTGGTTGGCGGTCATCTGGAGATGGCAGCCGAAGCACGTCGGAACCCACGCGGAATGGCAGCTGTAGCAGGTCATCTTGCTGTTCTGATGGACGAGCTGGGACATGTCGCCGCCGTGCCACAAGCTGCCGTCTTTCTGGATTGCCTTCGCGGCGCGAGACTTTTCGTTGTAGTTCGGATTGCCGGGCGTGATGGAATCCATCACCTGAACGATTTCCCACTCTTTGCCCTTCTCGACCATGGAGCGCTGGAAGACGCGATCGCCTTGATGGTAGAACTCGCGCTCGCCCCACGGCGTGCGGAGGAGTTGCAGGTCGGTGCCGCCTTGCGGTGAGGCTGGGCCTGAGGTTTTCAGTTTGGCGCGGGCGTTGACCTGGCCGTGGCAATCCGTGCAATCGATCTCGACCGCGTTTCGCGTTTCGCCGTAGAGCTTGCCGTTGCCGTGCGCGTCCTGGCTGAAGTGGCAATCGACGCAGTGCATGCCTTTTTCCAAGTGGATGTCTTGGAGGTGGACGGCTTTGCCGAATTTTTCGGGATCGTCGAAGGGAACGACGTTGTCTTTGTCGTCGAGTAAATTGCCGTGGCGATCCTTTTTGTAGACAGCGCGGAAAATCCAGCCGTGGCTGTGGAAGTCGGCGAACTGCGTGTGCTTCAGAGATTTTTCGAATTCGGGGCTTGCGACTTTCTCGAGGAATGCTTCGTCGCCCCAGAGTCCTTTTTGTGCGGCGCGTTCTGGGTTTCGTTCCTGGATGCGCAGGCGTTCGGCGGGACTGGGATTCGCCTGCACGGGCGGGTACATCTTCTCGGCGTCGATTTCGTTGTCCCACCAGGTGAAACCAAAATAGGTGGTGACCATGTTCGTGCCCGGGTGCATGTGGCAGACCATGCACTGGCTCGAAGGAATGGACTTCGTGAATGTATGGCGGATCGGATGGCCGGGCTGATTTTTCGGAATCGTCGGGTCGACGGTCGCGCTGTAACCCGAATGGCCGTACATCGAATAACCCGCCGAATGCACCGGCGAATTGTCATTGGCGTAGACGACGTGGCAGGCGGTGCAACCGCTGTTGCGATAGTCGCCGGGCTGATCGTTCGTGCCGGGGAAGCTGAGAAGCGGATCGAGCAGGCGAGTTTTCTGCAGACCGATCGTGACGGGGTCGGTGCGCAGCAGCGTGCCGAAACCGCGCTGGCCGAGCTTTACGTCGGGTTTGCCGGGCTCTTCTTCGAGGGACGGGATTCCAGTTTCGGGCTTTTTCTCGCCGCCGCGTTCAAAGATGCGGAGCACGTTGCCGGGCTGAGAAGTTTCCCATCGTGGAATGGGATCGAGGTAGGGCAGCACGCCCTTGAGCTTGGTTTCCTCGGGCGTTGGCGCGGGAAACGTTACGAGGCGCTGCGGCTTGCCGTCGGGTGAGTAGCTCTCGCCGAAATGAGGATTCTTGAGTGGAAACGCACCGTTGTTGTACATCGCCGCGCCCCAGAGCATGGCGCCGTGCGTCATCATGCTGGTGCGAACTTTTTGTACTTCGGACGTGTGGCAGCCGACTGTGCCGCACGTTGTCGATGCCACGCGGAGGTCGCCGGGATTGACGAACTTCACGTAGTCCCAGTCTTCCTTCAACCAATCGGTGTAAACGCGGACGGGGTTTGCGCTGATGTTGTTTGCCAACACCTTTGGCTGAGGATGCGCTTTTTTCTTGATGGCCTGGTATTCCGCCGAGTTGGGCGCGAGATCGGCCGAAACTTGGGCAGCGGCGTTGCCGCCGTGGCAATCGGTGCAGCCGATTCGAACGGATGGTGAAGCGTGCATGGTGTTGCTGTCCGTCGATGTGTGGCAGCTTCGGCAGCCGAGCGACTTGGCGTCGACGTCGTCCTGGTTTTGTTTCAGGCGGAGAGAGTCAGTCGAATCCGGCGACTGCGATTGCGCCGGCGCGGTGGAGCTTGCACCCTGATCCTGCTTAGCCGAGACGCTCGGCGAATTCACGCCAACATATAAGGACGCGACACACAACGACGCCAGCACTGCGAGTGCCCAGCGCTTGCTCTTGCCTCCCGGTCGCATCCTGTCCCCCCGATTGCTGACCATCAAAACTCGAACCGGATCTTCGCGAACGCCGAAACCAAAACTCTGGAGTTATAAATGTTGCGCAGTCCCAAGCCGGGAACGAGCGACGACACGCCGGTGGTCAGGACGATGTTCTCGGTCAGTGGCGGCCGATACGAGATGCCGATGCCCGAGTCGGTGCCGATGCTGCGGTGCACGTTGGACTGGAACAAAAGATACGAGAGCGACTCTGTCCGATCGAACTGGAGATAACTCACGTTGGCGAAGCCACGCAATTTTGGCGTGATGTTCGCGTCGAATCCGACGTTGTAAACCCGCACGCCAGGGTTCACAAAGTTCGACTGCCCTTCGTCTTTGCTCGATCGCAGCGACGGGAGCAAGCTCTGCGGTGTCACGAGGGCGATGCCGGTTCCGGTAAGCCGAATCTGTTCCTGGTCAAAGAAACTGAACTGACCGCCGGCGAATTGTGTGTCGTCGAGAATGGAGTCGAATCCCCGTGCGGTTCCAGACCGGGCGTCGCCTACGCGTGATTGCGTGTCGCCCGATGCCCAGAAGACCGAGGCGCGGTAACGGAACCAATCGTGGTCTTTCGACAGCTCGAGAGCGCCCATTTGCGCATTGAGATGCAGCGGTCGGCCCGCTATCGGGTTGAAACTGTCGGTGCCCAATACCTGATAGAAGGCGTTGCTGACGTTCACGCCTTTGATGTGGCCGTTGCCGGTCCAACCAAGGTAGTAGGCTCGAATCTGATGCGGTATGGGAACGCCATTCTCCTCGATCACATTGCCGATGGGCGCCGGTCGAACGAGGAATCCGTTCTTGTCGTACGCGATTCCGCCTTGATCGTAGTTGTAGTGAAAGCTGAATTCGGTGGTGTAGCCCCTCGCCAAGAAATCCTGAATGTAGACGTTTCCGATTCCGACTTGCTGATGCCTCGCCTCAAATGTATTCAGGCCGCTGTTGGTGTCTTTTTCCAACAGGTAGAAATACGCGAGGTTGTAGTTGAATCGGTTGGATCGGAGCGTACCGAACACGCGAATGCCCGGTTCTTCGTTCGCAAAAATGAAACCGCGGAAGTCGCTGGAGAATCCCTGAATCCCCAAGCGAACAGACACGAAATCGAAGTTGGGACTCAGATCACGAATCTTTGCCTCGACAAACGCCTCTTGAATGCCGGTGTGAGTGTCGAAGCGGTTCGTCCCCGCGGTCACGCTGGCATTGACGATGCCCAACTCCTGGGTCTGGAGGAAGTTGAGGTCGACCACGGGCGTGAAACGAGCCCGGAATTGCACTGGTTGAAACGACGTATCGCCGCGAGACAGATCAAATGTGAACCGGAACTGCTGATCGACGAATGCCTGTTCACCTTTACCGAAGAAATTTTCGCTTCCGGGATCTTCGGCGGCGACGTTACTCGGCGTGGGCAGGCGACGCACGTCGAGCTGCGTAAGGCTCTCGCCTGTCAGATTCAGAAACCAACGCTGCCCAAAGATCGGCTTGTCGCCCTTGAGCCGGTTGCGGTTGAAAGGGTCGTACCAGTGCGAAGTGACGTACGGGAACTCGCCCTTCTTTGGATATCGTTGCCAGTCGGGCATTTGCACGGCCCAGCGGTAAGGTTCCAGGATGAAATTATCTTTTTCGTTTGGAACTACCTCGGGCGCGGCCGAGGCGGGTGTGCTCTCCGGTTCGGGCGCTCGATAAGTAATGGGAAGCGAGCCGGGATCGACGCTTGTGTCAGGCAGAGGCGCCGTCCGCTGCACGCCCGGAACACCGACCGGACCCGGCGAAGCTTCCGACGGCAGGTTGGTGAGGGTCACCTGAAAATCCAATGCTTCCAACGCAGCGGCATGGACCTGAAGGGTTTTCGATACCGGTTCGGCTGCGTCCGTCGTCACCGTGACGTCGTACTCCCCCGCAGGGACATTGAGGAGCCGATAGATTCCTTCGCCGCTGGTCGTCGTAGCGGGCACACTCGCCTGCGTAGCGTGCGCGTGAAGTTCGACGCGCGCCCCTCGCACCGGTCGCCCGTTTTGATCCGTGACTGTGCCCGCGACCGCTCCCGTTTGCAGCGGTTTCCTCCCGGGAAGTCTTTGTGTGTCCTGCGCGTCCGCAATTACGGGTGAAGCGAAGTTGAAAGCAGTGGAAATAACGAGAGGCAGGATTAACGTGATTCCGCAAGAGCGCACTCGACGTACAAAGATGCTCTTGTGTAGGAGATTTCTCATCACGGGTTCCGCTCTTCAGCGCGGAATCTCGCATGAATCGCGGGATATCCCACAGGAAAATGACTTGAGAATTTGAAGCTTTAAAAGTTGCCTGGTTCTTGCCGACCGAAACAGCCGGCGCCGAACACACGGGAATCCTTCAAAGTACGGGAATCTTATCTTCCCTTTCCTAAATGTCAAGTTTGTTTCGGCGCTTTCACGAAGGAAAGCGGAAGAACTCCGAGTCTATCCCTCCCGGAGCTTGTGTCCGGTCAGGTTTCCGAGGCCGTCATAGGCGGCATACTTGTAAAGTTCCGAAAGCGTCGGGTAGTTGAAGACCGAGTCGATGAACAGATCGATCGTTCCGCCTATGTCCATGACCATCATCCCCGTATGGATCAACTCGGTCGCGCTCTCGCCAATGATATGCAGGCCGATGAGCTTCCGATCGTCTCGACGGAAAACCAGCTTCAGCAGTCCATCCTTGTCACCCGAGATCTGTCCCCGGGCGCAATTCACGTATCGGCCGCGGCCGACCGCATAAGGAATTTGTTTCTCGGCGCACGACTCCTCCGTCTCACCGACGCCCGAAATCTCGGGAATGCTATAGATTCCCATCGGCAACATGCTCGCCAGCCGCTTTTTATATTCGAAATTGAACGCGTGGCAGACCGCGATTCGCCCCTGTTCCATCGACGTCGAAGCCAGCGCCGGAAACCCGATTACGTCGCCCGCTGCGTAAATGTGCGACACCGGACTCTGATAAAACTCATTCACTTGTATATATCCCCGCTTGTTCACTTCCAGCCCGGCTTTTGCGAGCCCCAATCCGTCCACCATCGCGCGCCTTCCCGCGGCGAGCAAAGCGGTCTGCGCCTCGATGGACGCTCCGCCCTGAAGCGAGATTCGGACTCCGGTGTCCGTCTTTTCAAAGCTCGTAGAGCGATTGTTCAAATACAGATTCACGCCCAGGTCTTTCAGGCGCTTGCGCAAAATTTCCGAGATTTCTTTATCGAGAAACGGCAACAGCCGATCCCGGCCATCCAGCAGCGTGACCTTCACGCCGAGCGCCGCGAAGATCGAGGCGTACTCGACCCCGATGACTCCGCCTCCAATCACCACCATGCTCTGCGGTATTCGATCCATGCGCAGGATCGAGTCGGAATCGAATATCGACTTGTCATCGAACGGAATTTCCGCCGGGCGGTGAGGACGCGAGCCCGTCGCGATCAGAATCACATCGCCCGAAATCTCAGTCGCAGGCTTGTCTTTCGAGTGAATGGCGACCTTGTGGCCGTCTACAAATTCTCCTCTGCCGATAAACAGATCGATGAAGTGCCCTTCGATATTTTTCTGCACGTTCGATCGTTCCGACTCGATGACGTCGTCGGTGTGATGCATAAGGTCGCGGACGTTGAGGCCCTCGCGCAACGAATAGTCGATCCCGTGCAACCCACGCTGATGCAGCCCGGAAAAATAAAGCGCCGATTCTCGCAGAGTCTTGCTTGGCAGCGTTCCCGTGTTGATGCACGCGCCGCCCAGTTGGTGGGTACTCTCTTCGATGAGTGCGACCTTTCGGCCAAAGTAGGCCGCCTGCGCAGCGCCCTTTTCGCCCGCGGGCCCTCCCCCGATCACGATCAAGTCATAGTGCTGCATGAATTTTCATCCTTTGCCGCAGATCTGAGAGCGCTTGCCGCACCTGAATAGCGATATCGCTGCGTAATCGAGTTCGAATGGCACTCGGGGCTGCTGAGGTCGGCGCGGTGGAAGATTAAAGCGCCTGCGAAACCCAACAGTCAAGTGCTGTCCGCCGATACCCTTTCCGGCCTCGGTGCCCAACGACCTCATCCTACCAACCGACGACTGGAGGCGCTCTTGAGGCGACAACCCGGCACCGTTCTCAAACTGAGACCCTTAGTGTCAGCGCCGACTCCCTTCCATCTCCATTTAATTGACAGCTTTTCGCCCATCTGGGACTATTCTGCTACGTGTGTGAGTCAGGCCTTGATTGTCCAAAGGCCGGTTTTTGTCTGATTCAATGCGGGGTAATTTGACCGGCCCGAGCCCGAACCGTCAGCTTGCGATAAACCTCTGTTCCGACAGAGACACAGAGATTCTGTCGCTCTACAGGCTAAGTTCCGCGTCCTCAAAGCCCTACGCTTCGCTTCTCGTTTTCGAACGTTGTATTAGTCGCGATTCGATGCCTCGCCATCGCAAATCATTCCTGAACAGCCGGAGCGCCGGTTGAAGAAACTCGGCAAATATGAGGTGCTGGGCGAGCTGGGTCACGGCGCGATGGGCGTTGTCTATCGTGCCCGCGATCCCATCATCAATCGCCTTGTCGCCCTGAAGACGATCACGACCGGCTTGGCATCCGACCCGGCATTACTCGAGCGCTTCTACCGTGAAGCGCAATCGGCTGGCGGACTCCAGCACCCCAACATCGTCACCATCTACGACATGGGCGAGGCCGCGGACCTTCCCTACATCGCGATGGAGTTGGTCGAGGGCGAAAATCTCGAGCAGATCATCGCTCGCCGCACGCCGTTACCGCTAACGCTCAAGCTCACTTACGCGATGCAAGCGTGTCGCGCCTTCGACTACGCGCATAAACGCGGAATCGTTCACCGCGACATCAAGCCCGGCAACGTGATGCTGGGCAAAGACGGCAACGTGAAGGTCGTCGATTTCGGCATCGCTCGCGTACTGGAAAACTCAAAAACGCAAACGGGCATGCTGATCGGCACGTTCGCCTATATGTCGCCCGAGCAGTATCACGGCGAACATGCGGACGAACGTTCCGATATCTGGTCTTTCGGCATCCTTCTGTATGAGTTGCTCACCTACCAGCGACCCTTCATGCGCCCGACTCCCGCGGGCTTGATGAATGCCATCTGCAATGAAGAACCGACACCGCTCAGCACTCACATTCCTGACATACCGCCTGAATTGCAGGTTGTCATGTCCAAGGTGCTGCAGAAGTCGCCGACAGAACGTTATCAGTCGATGGAGGACCTGCTTCTCGAACTCGACCCTGTTCTGAGAACTCTGCAGACGCAGTTTGTCGTCGACCTCGTCTCCCAAAGCCGCCAGCTGATCGAACAAAACGAATACACGCAGGCGCGCGATCTTTTGCGCCAGGCGTTGCAAGTCGAATCCAGCAATTCGCAGGCGCGAAACCTTCTCGAAAAAGCGAATGCCGGCGTTCGCCGCATGTTGAATCGGCCCAAGGCACAGCAATGTATCGAGAGGGCGCAGGTACTGCTGGACGAAGGAAAGCTGCAACAAGCAAAAATCGAGGCCGAACATTCGCTGGAGTTCGATTCGACGTTTGCGCCGGGTATCGAGCTGCAGCACGTCATTCTGGAAAGGCTAGCGCGCGCAAAGCAGATTTCGGAGTGGTTGGAAGCAGCCAAGCAACGTCTCGCCGAAGGGATGCCCGAAGAGGCGGAGATCCAACTCGCGAAAATTCTCGAGTCCGAACCTTCGAATGCCGAAGCCGCAGCGCTCCAGAAGCAAGCGTACAAGGAGCGGATCGAGCGCGAAAAACGGCAGCGGTTAGCCGACGGCCTCAAGCGTGGCCGCGAACTCTGGACAGAACAGAACTTCGCTGAGTGCATCAATGTCCTTGGCAACCTGGAACAGGAATTTCCGGGAGAGGACGAAGTCCGGCGGTTGCTCGAAACCGTCCGCGAAGATCAAGCCGAACAACAGAAGCACCAAGGCCTCGTCGAAGCCAGAAATCTACTGGCCGCGGCACGGCACGACGACAGTCGCGCGCGTCTCATCGAACTGCAAAAACAGTTTCCGCGCGACGAAGAAATTGTCCGGCTCTTGGAAGAAGTTCGCCGCGATCAGGTGCATCAGCACCGTCTGCAACGCCTGACGGAAGCCAGAAATCTGTTGAGTGACGGCCAACTTGACAAGTCGGCTTCGGCGTTGGACTCCCTGCTCAAAGAGTTCCCCGAAGATTGGGAGATTTCACAGCTTCTCGAGACCGTCCACCAGAACCAAGCGCAACAACGCCGTCTGCAGGGTCTCAGCGAAGCCAGGAATCTCTTGAACGCTGAGCAGTTCGACAAGTCCGCTGCCGCCTTGTCCTCCCTCCTCAAAGAGTTTCCCGATGATTCGGAGATCTCGAGGCTTCTGGGAACCGTCCGTCAGAATCAGGCGCAGCATCGCCGTCTGCAAAGCCTCACGGAAGCTAGAAATCTTTTAAATGACCGGCAGTTCGATAAGTCCGCTGCCGCCTTGTCTTCGCTGCTCAAAGAGTTTCCCGGAGATTCGGAGATCTCGAGACTTCTCGAGACCGTTCATCAGAATCAGGCGGAGCAGCGACGGCTGCAAGGCCTGTCGGATGCCAGAAATCTGTTGAGCGATGGGCAGTATGACAAGTCCGCTTCCGCGTTGACTTCTCTCCTCAAAGAATTCCCCGAAGATCCAGAGATTTCGAAACTTCTCGAAACCGTCCGTCAGAATCAAGCCGAGCAGCGACGCCAGGCGGCCTACACCCAGGCCCGTAACTTGCTGTCGGCGCGCCGCTACGATGAGTGCAGCGCATTTCTAAAGCGCATCGAGAAAGACTTTCCCGGCGATCCGGAACTCGCAAACTTTCAGCGCATCATTCGCGAGGAGCAGGCGCAGCAGCAAAGAAGGAAAAGCCTGGACGAGGCGCGCAGCTCTCTCACAGCGGGACGCTACGACGAAAGCCTTTCGATCCTCGCGAATCTCGAAAAGCAGTTTCCCGGTGATGCGGACGTTCTGAGGCTGCAAGCAACCGTCCGTGAAGACAAGGCAAAACAGCGCAAGTTGCAGCAACTTGACCAGGCAAGAGCCTTGCTTGCCTCGAAAAACTACGAAACAGCTTTGCAGCTTCTCTCTGGGCTCCAACAGGAATTTCCGCAGGAATCCGACATTCGCCACTTGATGGAGTCGGCCCGCAATGAGCAGGCGGAAGAGCGGAAGCGCGAAGGCGTCGCGCAGGCGCGGAATTTGATCACGGCTCGCCGTTATGACGAAGCGATCGAACGCCTGACCAAACTTCAGCGCGACTTTAGCGACGACAAATCCATCATCAAATTGCTGGAATCGGTCAAGAAGGAACAAGCCGACCAGAAGAAACGCGATGGACTCGCCGAGAGCCGCAAGCTCTTGACCGCTCGCCGCCATGATGAAGGTATCGGTCTTCTCAGCAAACTCCAGGCCGAGTTCCCATCCGACACAGAGATCAGCAAGACTCTGGCCGCAGCTCAGGCGGAACTTGCGGAGAACATCAAGCAGCAAAAGCTCGCCGAAGCGCGCGGACTCCTGGCGTCGCAATCGTTTGCGAAAGCTTTGTCGTTGCTGGATGAACTGGCAGCGACCTATCCGAAAGACACTGCGGTCACCAAGTTCCGCGCTCTCGTGCAGCGGGAACACGAAAATACTTCGCGCGCGAAAAAAATCCAGAAAGAACTCGACGGCCTCAAGATGCTCATGGCCGAGAAAAAATATCCGGAGGTTGCGGCTCGCGCGAAAGAATTGCTTGCTGAGTTCCCGACAGATCCGAATGTGATTCGGCTCGCGGAGTTTGCAAGAAACCAGCAGGCGGAAATTGAAAAAGAAAACCTGCTTCGCAAGACGATTCAGGAGGCGAAGGCTCTTTTCGACGCAGACAAGTACGAAGACGCGATCCGCGTAGCGCAGGGCGGACTAAAGACATTCCCGGCGAATTCGGAACTCCTCGGCATCTACCAGCAATCCGAAATTCAGAACCGAAAACAGGAAGTTCGCCAGGAAATCGAACGTCGTGTTCGCGAAATCAAGGTCAAGATCAATCGCGAAAAGTTCAGCGAGGCGATCGACCTCGCTGAAGAGACGCTGGTAACGATGGGTCCTGACACGGACCTGAGCCAATTGCTGACTTCGGCGCGAGTGGAGATCGAAGCGCGCGACAAGAAGCGAACGCAAGAACGAACCCTCCACACCATTCGAACGATGATGGAATCAGGGGACCTCGACGGCGCGACCCAGATGATCAAGGAACTCGTCGATTCCAAGGTTCTCGAACCGTTCGATCCCAGGGTCCAGCGCCTCACCGAGCAGATCCAGGACGCCAAGACGACGCCTCCGGTGGCGCCACAAGCCCCAGCGCGCCCTGCGATGTCCAAGGAATATGCCTTCCTGCAGGCGACTCCGATACCAGAGGCTCCGCCCGCAACCGAGATAAACCCGCCTGCAGAATCGTTATCACCACAATCTTCGGCAACGCAATCGATCAGTTGGACTCCACCGGCACCGCCGCCGCAGATCCACATCGCGCCGACGACACCGACGATGCCCGCAGCACCACCCCCCCCCTCGTTGACGCACGTCGATCCGCCCGCGGCGCCTGTTACACCGCGCCGCCACCCGTCGCGCCACCACCCCCTGTCGTCGCGAAACCCGTTGCACCTGCGCCGCGTCCGGAACCAGTCGTACCGCCAGAGAAAAAGCTTTCCCGTGCGGCTCGTCGCGCTGAGCGGCGTCGCGAACACGTAGTGGAAGCACCTCGAGAACCCGAACCGGCTCCGAAGCCCGTCGATGTCGAACCAACGAAGCCTCTTTTCAAACGAACGCCTGTCCTCGTGTCGGCCGCAGCAGTCTTGGCGCTGGGAGCGTGGGCAACAGTTCACTTTGTTGGCTCCTCGCAGCCCGACTCGGCTGTCACGCGCGTGAAAGATTCCGATAACAAGGTTGCAACTTCGAATCCGCCTCCGGTCGCAAGTACGGCCCCGGCTCCTGCGCCACCGGCAACTAATCCCGCGGAGGCCAAGCAAAAGGAAGCGATCGCGCTTTCCGACAAACTCATGGCTTCGGGAAATTTGCGCGGAGCGCTGGATTCGCTTCGAAGTGCGGAGAAGGCGGGCGGACCTCTCACAGCTGAGATCCGTGGCCGGGAAAGCACGATCGCAAAGCTGGAACGCAACGACGAGATGGCGCAATTGTGGGCCCAAGCCACGAAGGAATTGAATCAAGGCGACTTGGTCAACGCAAAACGGGATTTGCAGAAGCTGGCGGCCTCTGATGACGGCCCTCGCCGCGCCGAAGCGCAGAAAGATCTAAGCGACGTGCTCCCTCGGCGTCAAAAAGAGGAAGATCTTTTTCTGCAGGCAGAGCGAAGTTCGCAGATGGGTAACCAGAGAGCGCGTATTCGGGCGAAGAATCTCTTGGAGCAAGTGATCGCTTTGGACGGACCTCGCAAAGCGGAAGCCATGAAGCTTCAGCGTGAGGTCGACGATCAAATTGCCGGCATTAGAGAGGGTAAAGGCGCGCTTCAGAATCCTCCCACCGCAACCCAGCCTGTCCCATCGCAAGTGCAGCCGTCGCCAGCGATTTCCCAGGAATCGAAGGATTGGGCCCAAGCCCGCGATTCGAATGATACGTCGCAGCTGGAACAGTATGTGGCGACGTATCCCAACGGCGCCCATTCGCAGGAAGCTCAGGCGAAAATACAAGATCTCGTGTGGAGCAGAACAAGCCCCGACGACGCCAACGCGTTGGATACCTATATTAAGCGCTTCCCTTCGTCATCGCATGCATCTGAGGCCACCCGCCGCCTGGACGATCTGCGCTGGAGCAACACGAACAAGACCAGCACGGGCGCGCTCAACGACTTTCTATCGCGTTATCCGAGCAGTTCGCATCGCGCAGATGCCCAGGCGCAGTTGAGTCAACTGGTCGCCGCCAATAATGCGAAGGCCGCTTCGAACAACGCGCCGCCTGCACCCGCTCCGACGCCTGCCCCCATCGCCAAGACGAATCCCGAGGCCGACATTCGCGCGCTCATTCAGCAATACTCCGACGCCTATACCCAGCGTGACGCCGACGCGCTTCGAAAGATTTGGCCGACAATAGGAGCCAGGTACGGCAAGATCAAGGCGAGCTTCACGGGCGCCACCTCGATTCGCGAACATGTGAACGTCCAGAGCATCGAAATCGCGGCCGATGGAACGAAAGCCACAGTTAAAGGCGAGTCCACGATGGTTTTCACGCAGGCAGGGCAATCGATGAAACGAGGCGGGATGCGGACCTTCCTATTGACCAAATCGAACGGCGTTTGGGTTATAAACGACGTTCAATAGTGACAAAGACCCGCTTGACAATTTATCCGGCGCATATAGACTCTTCAAAACGTAAGCGATGACGGAAGCCCGCCGAGCAATGAAACCCCGTCCCCGAAACAATCGGATACTCCGAGAACCGGTGCAATAACAGCGAGGAGGCAACTATGCCGAAGCAAGCTTTGCTGCTGGCTCTCATCACACTTCTATATGGTGGCAGTACCTTCGCCCAAGGCGGTCCGTGCTCGGTCCAGAGCGACAAACTTGCCTGCGCACTTCCGCAGGAATTCGGTACAGGGCTGGCATTCGGCGACGTCTTGAACCCAGTCGGACAGCACGCGGCTCACTTCTCTGTGGGCACGAGCGACTTTGCCGCAACCATCAAGCCATTGACTCAGGATATTAGCCGCCAGGCGAACTTGTTGCCGATCGCTTCTCCGTCATCCGGTGTTGTGCTGGTTTACGACAAGTCGATCAACAGCTTTACTACGGCAACCGACAGTCTGGGCCCCGTGCTTGGCGAACGCGCCGAAACCGTAGGGCGCCATCATCTTTTCATTGGGTTCAGCTACCAGTTTTTCAATTTCGATAAGCTAGATGGAATCAATCTGAATAATTTTCCGGCAGTGCTCACGCACACCGACGATAATCAAGGACAACACCAGCACCGTTCCAGGCAGTCCAGTGAATACGTGTTCCATCTCCGGCCGCTCGGGTACCAGCAGTCTCAATGGCTGCGCGTTCGTTCGCGACCGAATCGATACTCAGAACTCCATCAGTCTCAAAGTGAACCAATACACGAGCTACATCACTTTCGGATTGACGAAGCGCATCGATGTTTCCGCGATCATTCCGATTGAAAACGTTCGGATGTCGCTGGGTTCTGACGCAACGATCGTCCCGGGCACAAACGGCTTTATCACGCCGGTGCCTGGCAGCCCGGATGCCACGAATCACAATCAGAACAACCCACCTGGGAACGGGCAGCCGTACTTCTTCCACCTTTGGAAGAATTGCCCGAACACGAGCCCTGCGGGCGGACTCAACGCTCTGGATCCATCCTGCTTGAATCATAACTTTCCTGACGCCGCCTTCGCCGAAGGCGGTCCCGCTCCGTCGAACTCAGCGACAGGCATCGGCGACGTCGTTGCGCGCGTAAAGTGGAATGCTTGGGAAGGTGAGCGCGCTGGATTCGCGGCCGGTATGGACATCCGTTTCGCGACTGGCGACGCCCTCAACTACCTGGGATCGGGCTCTTACGGATTCAAGCCCTTCGCCGTTTTCTCGTACCGTGCGCGTATCTCGCCACACGTCAAAGTCGGCTACGAATGGAATACCGATTCCGTGACCGCGGGCGACCTGACGACCACCACGAAAGGCAAGCTTCCCAACGACTTCAATTACACCGTTGGTGCGGATGCGAAAATCATCAAGAACATCACCGCCAGCTTCGATATCGTGGGACAAAGGCTATTTGGAGCCGACACAGTTGCGGAGACTTCGCAGCAGTTCCTTGGAAATTGCGGTTCGTGCACGGCGCCTTCAAACCCCGCCACCGTGACTTTGCAGAGCCTCCAGGCCAATACGAACCAGTCATACAACATCACGAATGCGTCGATCGGCGTCAAAGCGCGCATTCTTCCTAAAGTTAGCCGGCTCGTATTCACAGCCAACGTGCTCATTCGCCTCGACGACAGCGGCTTGAGCTCGAAGCCCGCGCCTCTGTTCGGCCTGGGTTACACCTTCTAGGCTTACGCAGAAACCGTCTCACATCGCGATCCAGAGTAAGAAGAACCGCGGCCCTGCGAACTCGTATCAATTGTTTATGGAATACGCGGCCGAGGTGTGCGCGCGACTCCCGTGGCAACGATCCCGCAGGAAATAAGCCGCCTCAAACACCGGCAAGCGCGTTCATTCGAGATCCGAGATTTGCTCGAATGTGTCGACGCTCATCTCTACTGTAGCTTCGGATGCGCAGACATGGCGTCTCGATAGGCTTTAAGGCCAGCCTTATCTATGACCACAGTGCCCGTGTCCATTGATGTTGGCATGGGCGAACCCGGGGCTACTCGCCAGTCTTTGAATTGATGCACGGCGTTGTGGTGTAAATCGTCGAGGAACTTCAGACCGTAGTAGCTCATGACGTAAGGCTTTTGGGTGATGGTGACAGCAATTGCGCCACGGTCGATCCAATCCAGCGTTTGCGGATCATTGTCGAAAGCGACGATCGGCAGCTTGCCTTCCATGTTGAAGCGATGAACGGCTTCGGCTGCTCCGGCGCCGCCAGTCGCCTCGAGGCAAATGATGCCAGCTATGTTTTCTTTTTTCTGAATCAAATCAGAAACTTGGTCAGAGGCGCTCTTCGCGTCGCCTTTGTCATCCAAAATCTTTGTGAGCTTCAGGGCGGGGAAATTCGCCAGCGCATCCGCGACTCCAGCCACGCGGTCGTCCAGATTGCGTTGACCCTGGATCGTGATGACTGCAATGTTCCCCTTGCTCTGAACCAGCGGCGCTAACCGTCGCACGCCTTCTCTACCTGCCTTGAAGTTATCCGTTCCTATATACAAGAGGCGGTTCGAGTTCGGCACGTCGGAATCCACGCAGATCACCGGAATGCCTTGCGCGATTGCTTTATCTATATCGGCTTGGAAAAGCTCCGGACGCGCGGCTGAAAGGCAGATCCCGGCGGGTTGTTGTTCCACGGCTTGTCTGAATGCTTGAAGTTCTGCGTTTGGTGCATATCCCGTGGGACCTACCAGCTCGGCGGTTACGCCAAGTGTCTTCGCACTGTCTAGGAATCCCGCTTCCGCTTCCTTCCAATAAGGCAAATTGATATTCGTCGCCACAAACACGTAGTGTTCGCTTCTCTCGTGACTGGGCTCCGCGCAGGCTCCGATAAGTATCGTGCCAGCGAAAACAACAGCACGTGCTGTCATCGTTCCACGTCTCGTCATGAGAATTCTCCTTCGCACTCAGCGAGGCTGGACACGCTGGTGCAACTTATTGGGCGGGATACGTACGGGGGCCTAGGGGCAGAGTGTACTCCCAATCCGGGAGAAATTGGTCAGTTGTACCGGGAGTAACCGCAGAATGACGAGTGCGGTGAATCAGCGTTAAGCAATCCGTTCGTGAAGGAACTGCGGGATCGAGCGTGGCGAGTCATCGAGAATAGCGATGGTTTGGAAAAGGCTTCTGGCACGCTTGCGTGTTCGCGCCGACGACGCCACGGCGATTGCAATCACAACGAAAAAAAGTAGCGGGTGAGCCTGTAAGCCGGATTTTGTGCCGCACGCGGCTCTTGCGAGCGCGTGCGCGGCGATCATTCCTCTAGGCCATGACTCGCGCCATGGCTCAAGCAGCCTACCCGAGGGTTGCTCTTTGCGACGGCTTGCGCCGCCGCAAAGGGAGCGCGTCCATCACAACCGCTGCCGTAAAGCAGGCGATTGCGACAACGCTGACTCGACGAGCCGGGCCGGCTCTCCCCTCCTATTTGGCCTTGCACCACGCGGGGTTTTCCGTGCCTCACGCATTGCTACGTGAGCGGTGGGCTCTTACCCCACCTTTTCACCCTTACCAGCGAATCGTGAGAAGGCGTCTCGCAGGTTTTCCTGCGCGATGCCACCGTGCCGTTCCGCGGCGGTCTATTTTCTGTGGCACTTTCCGTGAACGAATCGCGTTGCCGCGGGCCAGCTTCGCGCGGCGTTCCCCTGGCGTTACCAGGCGCGTTGCCCTAGTTCCCGATGACTCGGGACGGTGTCCGGACTTTCCTCCCGCTTCGCGTCTTGCGACGCTTAGCCAGCGATCACCCGGCTCACCCGCTGTCGGCATTGTACCGCGAACTTCGCGACGCACGCCGTTCCCGATTTGGGAATGGTATGCATGGACCACCCCCCTCCCCTTTTTTCTAAGGATGTGATTCTAGGGGAGTTAAATTGCGAAATTTCGTCAAGGATGTGATTTGAGACGGGTTAGGTTCACGGTGCACACCGGACGAATTGCTAAGCCTTTTGATTTGCGAGGCTTGGCGGTGCTAGATTTCGACGCATGAACACGAACGAAGCGAAAGATGTGCTCGTAAACGAGATCGAGCGACAGGCGAAACTCGAGGGTAGTTCACTTTCGGATCTCGAGCGGCGAATGTTGTACTTCACCGAATCGGGCGGCTGCCCCGAGGATCCGATGCAACTTAATGACGATTTCGAAGCGGAATACGAAACGGAGGAGTACGAAAAGAAAATCGCGGGGCTGGCGAGAGGAGTTTACAAACGTTTGAAAAAGGAAAATCCCGATGGCGCGCGAAAGTGGGACGAGGCCGTGCGGGAACTGAAAAAAGGCGACCACTACATTCTGGTCGTGGTGTAGCGACATGATTTTGATGTAACCGTCGAGGAAAAACGCCGGCGGGATGCCGGCGCTACCGGGAGTTGAGGAGTTTGTCGAATTCGGATTCGGTGAGGATGGTGACGTTGAGTTCTTTGGCTTTGTCGTATTTGGAGCCGGGGTCGGTGCCGACGACGACGTAGTCGGTTTTTTTGCTGACGGAGCCGGAGATTTTGCCGCCGTGTTGCTGGACGAGTTCGGCGGCGGCTTCGCGGGATCGGTTGGCGAGGCCGCCGGTGAAGACGAAGGATTTGCCGGCGAATTTCTGGCTTTTGACGACGCGCTTTTCGGCAGTAGGTTTGACGCCGTACTTGTCGAGCTTCTTGATGATTTTCTGGTTGGCCGGTTCGGAGAAGAATTCGGCGATGCTGGCGGCGACCTTGGGGCCGACTTCGCCGACTTCGAGAAGTTGCTCTTCGGTTGCGGCGGCGAGTTCGTCGAGCGAGGAGAAATGAGCGGCGAGCAATTGGCCGGTTCGTTCGCCGATCATGCGGATGCCAAGCGCGTAGATCAGGCGAGCGAGCGAGGCTTTTTTGCTGGCTTCGATTTCGTCGAGGAGATTTTGCGCGGATTTTTCGGCGAAGCGTTCGAGGTCGATGAGCGTGTCGAGCTTCAACGTGTAGAGATCGGCGATGTCTTTGACCAATCCTTTTGCGACGAGTTGATCGACGATTTTGTCGCCGAGGCCGTCGATGTCCATGGCGTGGCGGCTGGCGAAGTGGAGCAAGGATTCGCGGCGCTTCGCGGGACAGGCGGCGTTGACGCAGCGGTAGGCGACTTCGTCTTCGGCTTTGTGAATGGCGCTGCCGCATTCGGGGCACTTCTCCGGCATGTGGAAGGGGCGACGATTCGCGCCCTCTTTCAGAACTTTCAAGACGTGGGGAATCACTTCACCGGCGCGTTCGATCAGGACGGTATCGCCGATTTGCAAGCCGAGGCGGTCGATCTCGTCCATGTTGTGGAGCGTGGAACGGCTGACAGTGACGCCTCCGACTTGCACCGGTTCGAGCACGGCGACCGGCGTGAGCGTGCCGGTGCGGCCGACTTGAACGCGGATGTCGTTGACGACGGTGGTTTCCTGGCGCGCGGGATACTTGTAGGCGATGGCCCAGCGCGGAGCTTTAGCAGTGAAGCCCAATTCGCGCTGGAATGCTGTGGAATTGACCTTGATGACGACACCGTCGATTTCGTAGGGGAGATGCTCGCGTTTGGGCTCCCAGGTGTCGCAGTAGGCCTCAACCTTTTCGATGCCGTCGCAAAGCTTCCAATCGTCAGAGGCGCGGAACCGCAATTGCTTTAAGACTTCCAGGGAATCGGAATGCTTTGCGAACGGTTCGAGGCCATCGACGAGGAGGTAGTAGGCGAAGAATTCGAGGCGGCGTTGCGCGGTGATCGATGAATCGAGCACACGGACGGAGCCTGCAGCTGCGTTGCGCGGATTGACGAAAATTTTGCCGCCCATTTGTTCCTGCTGACGGTTCATCGCTTCGAAAGCTTTGCGGGTCATCAGGACTTCGCCGCGGACTTCGAAGGTGGATTTCAATTTCGCTTTTTTGATCAGGGCAGCGTCGATGCGCAACGGGACCGAACGGATCGTTTTCACGTTCGGCGTGACATCTTCTCCGGTTGAGCCGTCACCACGTGTGACGCCGCGCACCAGGATTCCGTCTTCGTATTGAAGAGAAATGCTAAGGCCGTCGAATTTGTGCTCGGCAACGTATTCGATTTTCTCGCGGCCGATTCCCTGTCGCACGCGGCGATCAAAGTCGCCAAGCGCCTCATATGAAAACGCGTTGTCGAGGCTGAGCATCGGGCGAGCGTGGCGAACGGTTTGAAAGCCGTCGCGCGGAGTGCCGCCGACGCGAGCGGTGGGCGAATCGGGCGTGATGAGCTTTGGATTCGCGGCTTCGAGTTCCTTCAACCGATTCATCAGCCGGTCGTAGGCGGCGTCGGTTAGCTCCGGCTCGTCGAGGACGTAGTATTGATAGTCGTGGTGGCGAATTTTGTCGCGGAGTTGCTCGATTTCCTGTTTCGCCGGAACGGCCTTGGGCATGGAACCCTCATCAGAACGTTAACTTGATTGTGAACCATATTATATAGAATGGGGTTCCGCGGAGCAGGCCGGACGGCCCGAACGGCCGAGTGGCTGCGGAGCGGATGCGTTTGCGAATGGGATTACATCTGAGATCCTTCGCTTCGCTCAGGATGACACGCGTCGGGTGGAGGCAGAGTGTTCGAGATCAAATTCATGCGGGACGGGCGATGAACGCTACACCACAGAATGCGCTGCTGATTCACAATCCGAACGCCGGCAACGGCGGCAAGGCGCGACGGCCGCTGCTCGATCAGGCGCGGAAGATTCTTGCGACAGGCGGGATCGAAGCAGAACTCGTTGAGACGCGCGGTCCTGGCGATGCGACGGAGATTGCGCAACGCGCGACGAACGAAGGGCGTCAACTCGTGATCGCGTGCGGCGGAGACGGGACACTGAATGAAGTGGTCAACGGACTCGCGGGCGCGCAGAACGGGCATCGCGTGCCGCTGGCACTGCTTCCCGGCGGAACCGCAAATATTTTGGCGAAAGAATTGAATTTGCCGTGGGATATTCCGGGCGCGGCGAAAAAGCTGCTCAACGGCGAGGTTCGAGATATTGCACTGGGGCTTGCGACTCCAGTGAACGAGCCAGAGAAGAAGCGATGGTTCCTGAGCGTGGCGGGTGCGGGACCGGACGGAATGATCGTCTATGCCGTTGATCTCGACTTAAAAGCGCGCGTCGGCATTCTCGCGTATTGGTGGCAAGGCGCGCGCGAAGTGCTGCGCTATAAGTTTCCGCATTTTCGCGTTATCGCCGACAACGTGAAGATCGATTCGAGCCTGGTGGTCATCGGGCGGACGAAAAATTATGGTGGACCATTCAAGATCACGACGGATGCGGATTTATTTGAAGACAAATTTGAATTGATGACGCTGACGACGCAAAGCGGATTTCGCTATCTGAGTTATCTGCCGAGTTTGTGGATGAACAAGCTGCGCGGGACCGACGGAGTACATTTCTGGAAGGCGGATTCGGTGATTTGCGAACCGCTGGACAGCAATCCGGTTTACGCACAGGTGG
This sequence comes from uncultured Acidobacteriota bacterium, assembly GCA_963766985.1. Taxonomy (GTDB): domain Bacteria; phylum Acidobacteriota; class Terriglobia; order Acidiferrales; family UBA7541; genus Acidiferrum. The sequence continues at coordinate 228,692 of CAVYCJ010000012.1, read as the reverse complement.
ATGGCGAGCCGCTTGCGCGGTTACCGATCGAGTTCAAGATTGTTCCTCGCGCGTTGAAGCTTCTCGTTCCGCAAGACGGCGTTACGCAAAAGGTTCGCGCTGTCGCCTGAGCCTGATCTCTGAGTATAAATTGGCCGATGGATGTAGGCACGCAAGGTCTGGCATCGCTGGTCATCGCTCGCGCTTTTGTGCCGCGAGCGCCGTGGCGAGCGTGGGCTGTGATCGTCATCGCCGGAAGCATCGCGAACATCGATGTTGTGAGTGCGATGGTGAGCCCGAGTGCTTTTATCGAATGGCACCGAACGTATTTACACTCGATCGTTGTTTCGTTGATTGTCAGCGCCGTTCTGGCGATCGCGTACCTTTTGGCGACGCGGGATGCACCGGAGGAAAAAACGCCGGCAAGGATGCCGGGGCTACCGAAGGGCGGGCGGTCGCCGACGGCGTTTTTCGCTGCCGTGATCTTTGCAGGGCTTTTGCATCTGGTGCTGGATGCAATGCAGCCGGACGGCACGATGATTTTTTGGCCTTTGAATCGTCAACGCGTCGCGCTGGACTGGCTGCCGCACATTGATCCCTGGATTATCGCGATTCTGCTGGCTGCACTGTTTCTGCCTGAACTGACACGGCTTGTGACCGATGAGATTGGCGCGAAGTCGAAAGGCCCGCGCGGGCGATTCGGAGCAATCATCGGGCTCGTTGTGCTCGCTCTCTATGTCGGCATGCGAGCCGATCTTCATAGCAATGCGATCGCGACGTTGCAGAGTCGCAGTTACGACAGCGGCCAGCCGCATCGCGTCGCCGCATACGCCGATGCGGGTTCGCCATTTATCTGGCACGGAATCGTCGAAACCGAACGCGCGCTGCACACGCCTGACGTCGGCATTTTCACCAGCTCGCAATTTGATGCCGATAATGGAGTGACGCTGTTCAAGCCGGAACCTTCGCCAATCCTCGATCAAGCGCAGCATACGGAAGCCGCGAGGAAATTTCTTGCGGCAGCACAATTTCCCAAGGCGGACATCGAAAAGACCGCCGATGGTTACGATGTTGAACTACGCGATCTTCGCTATGCGGGAATCGGCGAGAAGCAGCGCGAGATCCGAGCGCAAATCAATCTGGATGCGAGCGGAAAAATTCTGAACGACGAACTTGTCTGGGCGCGGAATATCAAGCGGCGCTAGGATTTGCGCTCGTGCTCATGGACTTTCTTTTCGTACATGATGAATCTTGAGGCGGCGTAGCTGATGCCGACGAGGATGATCAGCACGGCGATCACCGTTAATTTGTGCGTTGCGAGGTAAGGCAGCGCTTGCGAGCCATAGCGCACCGCGAGATAGCCGACGGCGAAATAGCGCACGGTGCGAGCGATTGTGATGGCGGACGTGAAACCCCAGAGGGGAACGCGGAAGACTCCCGCAGCCAAGACGAAGAATTTGAATGGAGTCGGAGGCGGGAGGAGCGCCGAGACTAACATCCCGACGAATCCGTTTTCTTCGACGAACTGGCGAATTTTGGCGGCGCGCTTGCCGGCTTTTTGCTGGAATGCAGCCTCGCCGGCTTTGAGTGCGAGGAAATAGAGAAGGATGCAACCCAACACCGAACCTGTCGTGGCCGCCGTCGCGTAGAGAATCATGCGCGATGGCCTCTGGATCGAAAGCGAGATCAAAAGCAAATCGTTGATGACCGGAAACGTGAGCACGGAGGAGTCGAGGAACGAAATCATGAAGAGGCCGGGCCAACCGAGAGTGGTCGCAAACCCGACGATCTTTTGTTTCCAGCCGCTTAGATTGCCCTGCAAAAAATTCCTCCTGAATTTGCTACTTCTTTCGAATCTCGCTCACGATGGCGCGCGTTAGCTTCGACAGGTCATTTGGCTGGATAACGAACGGAGGCGTCAGGTAGATGACGTCGCCGAAGGGTTTGATCCAGCAGCCTTGTTCGACAAAACGCGCACGCAATCCTATCGCATCTACCGGGGCGCTCATTTGAACGGCGCCGATTGCACCTTTTACGCGGACGTCGCGAACACCTCTGAGCGCCGCGGCACGCGGACAATTCTTCGGCGAGTTGCGTTTCGATGGCGCGGACTTGTTGCAAGCGTGGCTCGGTTTCGAATAAGTCGAGCGAGGCGTTGGCGGCGGCGCAGCCGAGCGGATACGCCATGTAGGTTGGTCCATGCATGAGCGCGGCGTCTGCATCGTCCGAGAGAAAAGCGTTGAAGACGCGGTCGGTTGCTATCGTTGCAGCCAAGGGAATCGTGCCGCCGGTGAGAGCTTTGCCGAGGCAGATGATGTCGGGCGTTACGCTCGGCTTGCTCGCAAGCGAACATCGAGCCGGTTCGGCCGAAGCCGGTGAAGATTTCGTCGAACATCAGCAGCACGTTGTGATGATTCGCGAGTTTTTTTAATTCTAGCGAGAACGCCCGCATCGTGCAATTTCATTCCACCGGCACCTTGGACGAGTGGCTCGATGATGATCGCGGCGATTTCCTTCGATTTTTCGGTTAAGAGATGGTCGAGCGCAGCTTTGTGGTCGTCGGTGTCCGGCAAGTCCACGACGAACTGTTCGGGCACCATGCCGCGGAAAAGTTTGTGCATTCCTTCTTCGGGGTCGCAGATCGACATCGCGGCGAAAGTATCGCCGTGATACCCGCCGCGAAAGCTGACGAACTTTGTGCGGCGTTCGCCCTGATTCAGCCAGAACTGGACGGCCATTTTGAGGGCGACTTCGACGGCGACCGAGCCGGATTCACTGAAGAAGACGTGGTTCAGATCGCTGGGAAGCATTTTCGCGAGGCGAGCGGCAAGCGTGTAAGCGGGTTCATGCGCCAAGCCGCCAAACATGACGTGGGACATTTTTTCGAGTTGCTCGCGGACGGACTTCAAGATGTGCGGGTGCGCGTAGCCGTGGCAGGCGGTCCACCAGCTTGCGATGCCATCGATGAGTTCGCGACCATCGGCGAGATGCAGACGGACTCCCGATGCGGACACGACGGGCACGGGCAAGTTTGCCGCTTTCATCTGGGTGTAGGGCAGCCAGACGTGATCGAGATTTAGCCAGTCGGGAGTGGTCATAGACGACACTTCAAGTTCAAGCCGCAGAAAATTGTCTCAGGAAATGTTTCGGCGGGGAAATTATTGGGCGAATGCAGCGCGGTCGAAATTGTTCATGAAAACCTGCATCAGAGCGGTGCGATGCAGATTCGGAAGGCGCGGAATTTCGCCGATGACGCGGACGTGGCCGAAGCGCTCGATCGTTTCGCGATTTTCGCGATTCTGATCTCCGATGAGGACGACGCCATGTACCGGCAATTCCGCTGCGTGAAGCGCGGCGAGCGTGAGCAGCGTGTGATTGATCGTGCCGACGCCGCTGCGCGCCGCCAAAATTACCGGCAGCATGAACTTCACCATCATGTCGAGCATGAATTGCTTTTGATTGATGGGAACGAGAACGCCGCCGGCGCCTTCAACGACGAGCCAATCGTTGTGAAGGCTGGTCGGGAGCGTAATGCGATTGAGATCGATTTCAGTGCCGGCCCAACGCGCGGCCAGATCGGGCGATACGGGTGGAACGAATTTGTAGACTTCGTCGAGCGTGCGGTCGGTGCCGATGCCGGCGAGGCGCATGACGGTGACGCGATCGGAGCCTTCGAGCGTTCCGGTTTGAATCGGCTTCCAGTAGACAGCGTCGAGCGCGGCACAGAGCAGCGCCGAGAGCGTGGTTTTGCCGACGCCGGTGTCCGTGCCGGTGATGAAAAAGTGATTCCTCACGAACACCCCGCCGCTAGCGCAACGCGCTGAGTTCGCCATGCTGTCAGGCAATCTGATAGTCGATCGAGTTCGCTCGCTGGGATTGCGGTCGTCAGCGAGAGGCGGAGGCGAGCGCGGCCAGCCGGAACTGTCGGCGGACGGATTGCTCGCACGGCGAAGCCTTCACTTTGCAAAAATTTGGCGGCGGCGATTGCTTCGTCGTTTGCGCCGAGAACGATCGGGATGATTTGCGAAGCGGAGCATGCTGTGTCGCAGCCTTGCGATCGCAATTCCGTCGTTAAGCGCTTCGCATTCGCAAGCAAAGCGGCTCGGGCGGAATCCATTCGTCGCGCGATACGCAATGCGGCGCGAATTTGTCCGGCCATGTAGGGCGGCATGGCGGTGCTGAAGATGAATGTGCGCGCGTGGTTGATGAGATGTTCGCGCAACGTCGCGCTGCCGCAGACGAATGCGCCGGCGCTCGCGAGAGCTTTTCCGCACGTGTGCGTGATCGCGATGACTTCGTCGGTGAGTCCGGCTGACGCCGCGATGCCGCGGCCGTTGGGGCCGTGAACGCCGATGGCATGCGCTTCGTCGAGGATCAATCCGGCGCCGTAGCGTGCGCAGAGATTTGAAAGCTCGGCGACGTTGACGATGTCGCCGTCCATGCTGAAGACGGATTCGGTGACGACGAATCTGCGGCCACCAAAGCTTGGCGTCGTGCGCAGGGCATTTTCGAGATCGTTCAGATCGAGGTGGCGATAGATTACTTTGTCGCGCGCCCGAGAGACGCATACCATCGATCAGGCTGGCGTGATTCAGTTCGTCGGAAAAGACGACGTCGTCTTTTTGCAAAATCGAGGTGAGTAGGCCGATGTTCGCTGCGTAGCCGCTACCGAAATAAAGCGCCGACTCGGTTTCAGCGAATTCGGCAAACTCTTGTTCGAGCGAATCCCAATCGCGCAAATGACCGGAAAGCAGGCGCGATCCGGTGCCGCCAATTCGCGGCGCGGTGCGGACAGCTTCAGCTACGGCCGCGCGCAATTCTTCGGATTCAGATAGGCCAAGATAGTCATTCGAGCAGAGATTCACAGAAGGGCGCGACACGCCATCACTCGCGCTCGTGTCAACGAGTGAGCGCCGCTGCTCCCGCTTTTCCAGGTCGCGAAGTCCATCCTGCAACTCGCGCTGGAAGGCTCTGTGAAATTCAGTTGGCATGCGATTCGAGTGGTTTCAATCCCAGGGTTTGCAACAACTGCTCGTCTTCATCCGGCCCGGGATTTGGTGTGGTAAGCAGCTTCTCTCCAACGAAAATTGAATTTGCTCCGGCCATGAAGCAGAGCGTGACCGCTTCGGGCGACAATTGTTTGCGGCCAGCGGCCAGGCGCACGCGCGACTTTGGCATCAGGATTCGCGCGGTCGCGATAGCGCGCACCATTTCTAGCGGGTCGAGCGCAGGCATCGATGCGAGAGGCGTTCCTTCGACACGCACGAGCATGTTGATCGGCACACTCTCGGGATGAGGCGCGAGCGTTGCGAGTTGTTGCAGCAATCCGATGCGATCGTTTTCGCGCTCACCCATGCCCAAGATTCCGCCGCAGCAGACGGTGATGCCAGCCTTGCGCACTGCCGCGAGTGTTCGCAAACGCTCATCGTATACGCGGGTGGTGATGATCGAGCCGTAGAATTCAGGAGATGTATCTAGATTGTGGTTGTAAGCGGTGAGGCCGGCATCTTTAAGCTTTGCGGCTTGGCCTTCATTCAACATGCCGAGGGTGCAGCAGACTTCCATTCCCAGCGACGAAACGCCGCGAACCATTTCGAGCACGCGCTCGAACTCAGCGCCTTCGGGCGCTTGGCGCCAGGCGGCGCCCATGCAGAACCGAGTCACGCCACGTTCGGCAGCATCGCGCGCGACGCTGATTACGTGCTGTGCGTCGAGCAATCCCTGGCGCTCGACCGGCGCATCGTAGTGCGCGCTCTGCGGGCAATAGGCGCAGTCTTCAGGACAGCCACCGGTTTTGATGGAAATGAGCTGGCAGGTCTGGACTCGGTCGGGAGCGTGGTTTGCGCGATGAACCGTTTGCGCGCGGAAAACCAATTCGGTCAGCGGCGTCGTGTAGATCTTCGCAACTTCGTCGCGGGTCCAGTCGTATCGCAGACCGGTGGACTCGTCGGCACCCAAAGCGCCGCCCTCGACCGGCCGCCCGGTCATCCCAATTGCCTGAGTACTCATGATCCCCCGCACCAAAGGTGTACCGCCCTAAGCCTATCCTGCTTCTCTGCAACAGCCAACCAAGTGGGCGTCTTGTAGTCGCTGAATAGTAGCATGCAGGGCCTGGAGAAGGCATTCCACGGGCCGATTTGGAGTTCCTTTTGCCACTAATGGGAGCCCGCTCCAGGGGTGAGATTTCCTCAGAAAATGGCGTTCCTGATCCGAAGGCCTGTTTGACCAGACACCCCGTAAATGTTATAAAACCAGCACTTTGTTTAGCGGTTCGTCGTACGCCCAGCGTGCTGCGAAACGTCCTGCCGGGTAGGTCAGGGCGTCAGCGTTCTGGTGACAAGTCCCAGTCCTGCGTTAACGAGGTTATTTCGAAAGTTTTACTAGCAGTGGTCTGTTCGCTCAGGGTAGTGTGCCGTTTTCACGGCCACTCGATATAAGTTCGCCTACATCTTTGGTACCGATTACTGGAGGAGTGTCGATGCGCACCTGGCTCACAAGTGCCCGGTCACTGGCATGTCGAATCGCAAAATTTGGCGCGGTAGCCGCGATGTTGTCGCTGCTTACGGCGGTGCAGTCTTTCGCCGCGCAAGCCACACAAGAGGTCGGAGGCGAAGCGAGTCTCAAGCTTCCAGATCTGTCCTCGGTTTCGTTCCTCGGCATTGACGGGCACAAGTTGCTCCTCTTCGGCATTCTCTTCTGCATTTTCGGCTTGGCGTTTGGCCTGATCATTTACAGCCGTTTGAAGAATCTGCCGGTGCATCGCTCGATGCGCGACATTTCCGAGCTCATCTACGAAACCTGCAAGACCTATCTGTTCACGCAGGGCAAGTTCCTGATGCTGCTCTGGCTGTTCATCGCCGTCGTCATCATTCTCTACTTCGGCGTGCTGGCTCCGGTTCCTAACAAGCCGATCGCGGTAACGCTCCCCATCATTCTGTTCTTCAGTCTTGTCGGCATCGCCGGAAGTTACGGCGTCGCGTGGTTCGGCATTCGCGTCAACACTTTCGCCAACTCGCGCACAGCCTTCGCCAGCCTCCGCGGCAAGCCCTATCCAATTTACGACACGCCGCTGCAGGCCGGCATGAGCATCGGCATGATGCTGATCAGCGTCGAGCTGCTGATGATGCTGCTGATTCTGCTGTTCATCCCCGGCGACTACGCGGGTCCATGCTTCATCGGCTTCGCCATCGGCGAATCGCTCGGCGCTGCGGCGCTGCGTATCGCCGGCGGCATCTTCACCAAGATTGCGGACATCGGCTCCGACTTGATGAAGATCGTCTTCAAGATCAAGGAAGACGATGCGCGCAACCCCGGCGTCATTGCCGACTGCACCGGCGACAACGCGGGCGACTCGGTCGGACCCAGCGCGGACGGCTTTGAAACCTACGGCGTCACCGGCGTCGCGCTTATCACGTTCATTCTTCTCGGCGTGAAGAGCCCCACGGTTCAGGTTCAGCTCCTTGTCTGGATCTTCGTCATGCGCATCGTCATGCTCGTCGCCAGCGCCTTGGCCTACTTCATCAACACTGCGATCGCGAAAGCCAAGTACGGCAACGCGGACGAAATGAACTACGAAGCGCCTCTTACTTCGCTCGTCTGGATCACCTCGGTCGTCTCCATCGCCTTTACCTACGGAATTTCGTTGGCGATCATCCCGATGCTCGGCAACGACTCGACGCAGTGGTGGAAACTCGCGACGATCATCTCCTGCGGCACGCTGGCCGGCGCGATCATCCCCGAACTCGTAAAAGTCTTTACGTCGACTGAATCGCGACACGTGAAAGAAGTCGTCGCTTCCGCCGAAGAAGGCGGCGCATCGCTCGGCATTCTCTCCGGCTTCGTCGCGGGAAATTTCTCGGCCTACTACATCGGACTCGCAATGGTCGTGCTGATGTCCGTCGGGTACCTCATCAGCAACCTCGGCCTCGGCGCTCAGATGATCGCCGCTCCGGTGTTCGCCTTCGGCCTCGTCGCCTTCGGGTTCCTCGGCATGGGCCCGGTGACCATCGCCGTCGATTCTTACGGCCCTGTCACCGACAACGCGCAATCCGTCTACGAACTCTCGCTGATCGAGCAGGTTCCTAACATCAAGTCCGAACTGAAGAAGGACTACAACATCGACGTCAACTTCGAGCGCGCCAAGGAAATGCTCGAAGCCAACGACGGCGCCGGCAACACCTTCAAAGCCACTGCCAAGCCCGTGCTCATCGGCACCGCGGTCGTGGGCGCCACAACGATGATCTTCTCGATCATCATGGCCTTGACCCACGGACTGACCGAAAACGTGAATAAACTCTCGCTTCTTCACGCGCCGTTCGTCCTCGGCCTCATCACCGGCGGCGCCATGATTTACTGGTTCACCGGCGCTTCGACGCAAGCCGTTACCACCGGCGCCTACCGCGCGGTTGAATTCATCAAGGCGCACATCAAGCTAGACGGCGCGGCGGCCGCGAGCGTCGCCGACAGCAAAAAAGTCGTCGAGATCTGCACCAAGTACGCGCAAAAAGGCATGCTCAACATCTTCATCGCCGTCTTTTTTGCGACGCTGGCCTTCGCTTTCGTTGAGCCCTTCTTCTTCATCGGCTACCTCTTCTCCATCGCGATCTTCGGCCTCTATCAAGCCATCTTCATGGCCAATGCCGGCGGCGCGTGGGACAACGCGAAGAAAATCGTCGAAGTGGAGCTGAAGCAGAAGGGCACCCCGCTTGCATGACGCCACGGTAGTTGGCGACACGGTCGGCGATCCGTTCAAAGATACCAGTTCCGTTGCCCTCAACCCCGTCATCAAGTTCACGACGCTCTTCGGCCTGCTCGCCGTCGAGTTGGCCGTGCAACTGACAGCATCCCAAGGCGACGGCCTGACGCACATCCTGGCGGCGGTCTTCTTCGCCATTTCGTTCATCTTCGTCTATCGCAGCTTCTACAGCATGCGCATCCGCAGCACCGCGCACTAAAACAAAACAACAAGCGTAAGAGTTGTAATCAAACTAGGGGCGCAGGAAACTGCGCCCCTTTTCTATTTCCATTTGCCCCGTGCGCGGCGGTGGTCTACGATACCCGCCGGTAACCAGGAGCCTCCAAGATGAGCTCGATCGCGCGTAATTCCCTGCTCTCCATTGCAGCGGTGATTTTTCTCCTCGCCCTTCCTAATCATTCGCATTCGAACCCAAGCCCGAACGAGCAATGGCGCCAACTCTTCAACGGCAAGAACCTCGACGGCTGGAAGCATGTCGGTCCCGGCGAAGATACCGTTGAAGACGGACTGATCCGCACGCACGGCGGCATGGGCCTGCTCTACTGGACGAAAGAAAAATTCGGCAATTGCCGCATCCGCGTCGTCTACAAGATGCGCGATCACAACGACAACTCCGGCGTTTTCATTCGTATCCCGCTGGAGCCGCGCGAGCCTTGGATGCCCGTGCACTACGGTTACGAAGTCCAGATCGACAATCAGCCTGAAGATTCGAAGGAAGACGAATATCACGTGACCGGCACGCTCTACTCGCTGACCAAGCCGCTCGCCCGCCCCGGAAAGCCCGGCCCGGAGTGGAACACGATGGTGATTACGCTCAACGGTTCGCGCACGATCGTCGAAGTGAACGGCGTTCGCGTCACCGACTACACCGAAGGCGGGCCGGTGCCCGATCGCAAATTCGATTTCGAACCGCAACACGGCCGCCGCCCGGACGAGGGCTACATCGGCCTGCAGAATCACAGCGACAACGACATCGTCTTCTTCAAGGAAGTCGCCGTCGGCCCGCTTCCCTGATGTTGCTGACAAAACGAATCCCTACACGACGACCCACTGTGGACGAATCGCAGTCACGTTCCGCCTCGATTCGCCCGAATTCGCGACTTTACTTTCTCGCAGGAGCTCAGCTGCCATGAAATCCAACTACACGCGTCGTCAATTTCTGCAGCGCACCGCGGCTACCGCAGGTGCGCTCGCCGCTGCGAACGCGCTCGCGCTCCCTGACCATCGTCTTGAAGCCGCTACCTTCCCCGCCAACGTTCCTCCGAGTGATCGTCTCCGCTTCGGCATCATCGGCGTCGGTATGGAAGGCTCGGGTGTACTTTCGAACGCCGTCGCGCTCCCCGGCGCCGAATGCGTGGCCGCCGCTGATCTTTACGACGAGCGCCATCTGCTCGCACGCGAAATCACCGGCAAGCCGAATCTCTTCACCACGCGAAAATACAAAGAGCTGCTCGACAACAAGGACATTGACTGCATCCTCGCCGCCGTCCCCGATCACTGGCACAAGCAAGTCGTTGTCGATTCCGTTCGCGCAGGCAAGCCGATCTACTGCGAGAAGCCGATGTCACACACCGCGGCCGATGGCGTCGAAATGGTCGCCGCCGCGAAGGAAACCGGCAAGATCGTACAGATCGGATCGCAGCGCGTCAGCTCCGTCATCTGCGCGAAGGCCAAAGAAATCCTCGCGCAAGGGACGATCGGTACGCTGACGCTCGTCGAAGGCACGTACGGTCGCAACGATCCCAACGGCGCGTGGGAATATCCGACTCCGCCGGGACTTTCACCGCAAAATTTCGATTGGGAAACGTGGCAAGGCACCGTGCCAAAGCGCGCTTGGGATCCCGACAAGTCTCCGAAATATTTCGCGCGCTGGCGCTGCTGGCGAGAGTACGGCACCGGCGTTGCCGGCGATCTCCTCGTTCACCTGGTCAGCGGCATGATGTTCATGCTCGGCATCAACGAGCAGCCAAATCGCGTGCAGGCGCTCGGCAACATCATTCGCTGGAAAGACGGCCGCAACATGCCCGATGTCCATGCGGCGCTCTACGAATATCCATCGCTGCAAGCGCCGGTCTATCTACGGCTCAATCTTGGCGGCGCATCGCCCGAGACGTATCGCTTTTACGGCTCGAAGGGCACGCTCGAAGTCACCGAATACGACATCAAGTATCTACCGCAAACTGGCGAAAACGACGCGCCCAGCTATTACACCGGTAGCTTTCCGCACGCGATGCGCGAAGCCTACGCGAAGCAGTGGCACGAAGAAAACGATCCGAAGCCTGGCAAGGAGCCGACGCTCGAAGGCTTCACTTACACGGGCACATCGTGGGATGAACTGAAGCCGCACCTCTGGAATTTCTTCCAGGCCGTTCGCAGCAACGGAACTGTGACCGAAGACGCCGTCTTCGGCCATCACGCGGCGCTCGCGTGTCATATGGCCAACGAGTCGTTCTTCCGCCACGCTCCCACGACATGGGACGCCGCGACGAACACAATCAAGAGCTAGCTGCGTTTATCGAAACGTTTATCGAAACAAAGATCTACTGAGGCGGGCGACCGAGCGTGATCTCGCGAACGATCTCTTGCGCTCGATCCGCATTCGCGGCAGACACATAGATATGCGTCTGACCATCGGGCGTCTCGATGTGCATCGGAATTTCGTTTTCCTGCAATGCCGCCGTTAGGAATTCCGACGTCTTGTCATCCCCGCCGTTCCAGATTTCCACCTTCGGATGACCTTCCGTCTCTTCCGTGAGCGGCCGCTCCTCATCGGGGGCAAACGGTTGCGCTGGGATCTCCAGATCTTGCGGCTCTTGTGCGAGCAGCTTTTCTAAAATTTGTTGCGATGCGGTCATGTCGGCCGAGAGCACCGCGACCTCGAATCCAAAGCGCGGCTTCCAATCGATCGGCAGCGGATCCGAGTCCGGCTTGATCGTGTCATCTCCAATCGCCATGTTTCGCGAAGGAATTCCCGCCGCGTTCAGCGAGTCGGTCAACGTCTGGTAAAACGCCGGGTCCTCGCCCGCCCAGAGCAAAATGAGTGAAGAACCAGCAGCCGGACTAGCGCACATAAACTTTCTCCTTGGGAGCCGAACGCGTGAAAATCCGCGCAAAGTCTACTACGTCTTTGGAATCGGCGGATATCAATTGGACTTAGTAGGCGCCCGAGGTGGCGGCCGCGTGGCCGCAGATACTGTTGCAACTCCGCAACTTACTGATAAAAAGGGTCTTACTCGACATTCAAGAACTTTGGTTCGCACCGCCACCCTGTAGTGAGGGTCGATGATCGCTCGCTGCGTCTTTTTCTCAGCGCCACCCGTATACCCATTAGAATGATCGCCACGTTCACTCACGCACGGATGCAGTCCGCGGGAACCGGAGCAATTTCCAACGCCACATTCGCCTCATTGTCATCGGCCCTCGGCTCGCTGGCGGCTGCCGCAAAATCGACATTTCTATTTTCGCCGCTGATGGCTGACGATCGAAAAACTCTGATTCAGGGTCTGCGCGAGCGCGATCCCGAATTGCTTGACCGGCTCATCGAGGAATATCAACACCGGCTGTATCGCTATTTGGTTTACATCACGGGCGACGCCGCGCGCGCCGAAGATTTTTTCCAGGAAACCTGGATTCGCGTGCTTGAGCGCGGCCACCAATATGACGGCAGGCACAAATTCGAAGCGTGGCTCTTCACGATTGCGCGCAACCTGGTGATCGACTGGCAGCGCCAGAAGAAAGCGATCAGCCTCGATTCCATGGTCGATCCCGAAGAAGAAGGAAGATCGATCGACTTGCCGGATGAAAAAGCGGAATCGCCGCTGCATCTTTATCTGCAAGGCGAGAGCGACCACCGCGTGCAAACTTCGCTCGATCGTTTGCCGGTGCACTACCGCGAGGTTTTGTTGTTGAGATTTCGCGAGGAAATGCAGCTCGATGAAATTGCGAAAATTCAGTCGACTCCGATCTCAACCGTGAAATCACGCCTCTATCGCGGGCTGGAAGCACTGAAAGGTTTGCTGGCAGGTGGTGCGGCGTGAACTCACAGCAAAACAACATCAACGAATCTCACGCTCGCGCCGAATCGCTCATCGCGAAAGAGCGCGTTGAAGGTGTCTCGCCGGCGGAACAAGAATGGCTTGCGGCTCATATTCGCGAGTGCGCTCAATGCAGCGCCGCCGCGGACGCGACTCAGCAAGCGTTGCGCTCACTCCTCTCGTTGCACGTAACTGCGCCGCGCGGTCTTGCAGCCCGCACGCAATTCCGCGTGCGTCTGCGCGCACAAGAGATGCGCTCCGTGCGCCAGCCGCGCTGGCGTCTGGTCTATCTGATGTGCGGCGCTTCGTGGGTCGCGGGCGCAGCAACCGCTCCGTACGTCTGGCGCGGCCTCGAATGGCTCGGACATCGCGCAGGTGTGCCTGATTTGGTCTGGAAGATGGGATTCGGCGTCTGGTGGGCGTTGCCCGCGATTATCGCGGCAGCCATCCTATTTGCCGAGAGCGCGGGGACGCGAACCTCACGCATCGATCTGAATGAGAATTTATAACAAACGATTTCAACGAGTGGCAGAAGCGGAGACGACTGCAATGACGGAGTACCCACAAAAGGTCAGTGAATCCTGGAGCGAGCGAATGCGCCTCATCCGTTTTCGGCGCAAGCGCGAAAAGGGCCTGCGCTTCTGGCAGGAATTCAAGCTCGTCCCAGCGTGGCTGCGATGGACCGTCGCCGTTCTCTATGTCCTCGCGCTCGTGATCGCCACGTACGTCAATCTCGATCCCCGATTGAGCGAGGGTCACGCCTTTCCACCGGAATTGCAGGACAACCCCGCGCTCGCGTCCCTGGCGCTGGCGGGAATCGTCACGATGGTCTCGCTTTTCCTCTCCAGTTGGATCTTCATGACCGCCTACGTGAACCGCGACGCGAAACGGCGCGGCATGAGTTCGGCGCTGTGGACTTTTCTTGTGATCGTCCTGTCACCGGCATATTTTGCGATCGGCTTCATCCTCTATTTCTTGATGCGTCAGCCGCTCCCCTACGCGTGCCCGCAATGCGGAAAAATGGTCGGCGCCCGTTTCAACTACTGCCCCAATTGCAAGTGCAACCTGCATCCTTCCTGCCCGCAGTGCAAGCAGGAAGTCGCCGAAGACGATAAATATTGCCCGAATTGCGCCTGCGATTTGCGGTGCCGTGCCTCCAGCCGAACCTGCGAATCCGGCTCTGCCCGCACTCGAGGGGTACGGCGAAGGACATTGAGCCGGGAGCGGTTGTCACGCGCTCTACCCGTCTGTGAAACCCCATCGTTTCGCCGCCCATCCAACCGCCATGAAACTCCACCGCATCGAAGCCTTGCGGTAGGGGTAAACCCATCTGGTATCTTTGGCGTTGGGAGAATGCTCGATGAACAAGCTTTCGAAGGTTTTATTTAAGGCGGTCGCGACCGCCTCTCTAGTCGCGTGCTTCGCCGCGACAGCCTAGCCGCGCAATGGCACAACAAGCGGCGCAGCCCGTGGAAAATCAGGACGCTAAAGACATCAAGGCATACGTTCTCGATCAACCGAAGTTCGATCAGATCACCGCCAGCTTCGCCGACATCGCGGCTTGTCGAAAACAGAATCGTGCGCCTTGGGATCAATTAACGGGTGATCCTGCCTACACCGACGCATCGCTCACTGAAAAAGCAAAAATGATGGACACGCAAGTAGCCCAATGCACAGCTCTTCTCAAAAAACACGGATTCAACACGCGTGACTATCTGATCTCGATTGACGTACTCAGCCGATCTGAGCAGGTCTCACTGATGAAGAAACGCAACATGACGGCTGCGGCAGGCAAAGCCGCGGAAGCGCTGAACCCTGCGAGCATTGCCTTCACGGATGCGCATTACGAAGAAATTGAAAAGTGGCGTCAGTCGATTCGCGTCCAGGCTCAAGCGTCGCAGCAGGCGCCGGCCGCTCAGCCGCAACAGTAGAGAGGATCAAGCAGGCGGAGTTGCCTCGCGCACTTCGCGAATGATTTCGCGCGCGGCCGCCTCCGCCGCAGGCGTCACTACCAAGCGCATTTGATTCTGATCGGCCGGTGGCAAAGTCGCGCCATCTTCGCGCCGCACGCCGATTCGATTCTCGCGAAGGCACGCTTCGAGCAGGTCGGCTAGCGCCACGTCATCCCCGCTCCAAACGACAGCCGTCGCATCACCGGGCCGAAAATCGCGGTCGGTCGCGTGAGCTGTAGTCACGACCGAATCTGAATCGGCAGCACCCTCCGCGGGTTCGTCGAGCGCAAATGGCGCGCTCTCGTGAACACCCGCGAGCAATTCCTTCGCCCTCGGCAAATCCGACAGAAACACGCGCACGGCGTACTTCGGCCGCGGCATCGCCAGTTCGAAAACGAGATGCTCGTTCGTCGGCTGCACATGATGCCGAATGCCTGCGTCGCGCAAAATGTGGATGACTTCACTCACGGCGAGCGGGTCGCCGCCCTTCCAGGCCAGCACGATTTTCTCTTTGCGCTGCCGTTCGTCGAGCGGCTGCCCGCGCAGCTCTTCGGGCACCAGTTCGACGCTACACACGCTGCACATCGCGTGGCTATCCGTGTACTCCGAGTCGCAAACGGGACAATATTTCATCGAATTTGTGTGTCAGGCCTATCCGCCGCTCAAGCTCAAACGCGTTCAACCGCCAGCGCAACCGCATTCCCGCCACCCAGACATAGAGCTGCGATTCCCCGCTTCAAATTGCGCCGCTGCAATTCATACAGTAGCGTCACCAGAATGCGCGCACCGCTCGCCCCGATCGGATGCCCGATCGCCACTGCGCCGCCATTCACATTGACCTTCTCGGAATTCAGCTTGAGCTGTCGCGTCACTGCAATCGCCGCCACCGAAAACGCCTCATTCAACTCGATCAGATCGACATCCTTATCGCGGTCCCAGCCCGTCTTCGCCAAAAGCTTCTCCACGGCTTCGACCGGCGCCATCATCACCCACTTCGGCTCGACGCCGCTCACCGCCTGCGCCACGATTCGCGCCATCGGCTGCTTGCCGAGCCGCTGCGCATTCCGCTCGCTCGTCACAATCAAAGCCGCCGCGCCATCGTTCGTCCCCGGCGCATTGCCAGCAGTAACCGTTCCATCCTTCTTGAATGCCGGCTTCAGCTTCGCCAGCACCTCCATCGAAGTATCTTCCCGCGGCGACTCGTCATACTTCACCACAATCGGATCGCCCTTCTTCTGCGGCACTTCGATCGGCAAAATCTGCGCCTCGAAAAAACATGACTTCCGCGCCCGAATCGCCTTCTGGTGACTTTCGAACGCGAATCGATCCTGTTCCTCGCGCGAAATCCCATACTTCTCGGCCACCAACTCGCCCGTCATCCCCATATGAAAATTCTCGTACGAGTCCCACAGGCCATCGTGAATCATCGAGTCGACCAGCTTCCCATCGCCCAGCCGGTACCCGCTGCGCGCCTGCGGCAAAAGGTATGGCGCGTTCGTCATCGACTCCATCCCGCCGGCAACCACAATCTCCGACTCACCAAGCTGCACAGCCTGCGCCGCCAGCGCGACCGCCTTCAGCCCCGACCCGCACACCTTATTGATCGTCATCGCAGCAACACGCGGGTCGCATCCGCCCTTCAACGCCGCCTGCCGGGCAGGGTTCTGGCCCAGCCCCGCCTGAAGCACATTCCCGAGGATCGCTTCATCAATCTGCTTCGCCTCCAGCCCCGCTCGCCGCGCCGCCTCGGCAATCACCTTTGCCCCCAACTCCGGCGCCGTAAACGACGACAGCCCACCCTGAAATTTTCCGACAGGTGTGCGAACAGCGGACAGAATGACAGGCGTTTCCATAGCAAGAGCCTCCGAAACACCATTATACGAGATCGCCCGATCTGCCGCAGAAACGCCGAAGGGCGCCCAAATCGGCGCCCCTCGGACGTAAGGGCACGGCGTTGCCGTGCCCTCTTAACTCAATTCTTGACCTGCGATCTACGCGTTCGCCGGTTTCCCCATCTGCCCTTCATCGGCGCTCGGCCCGTACAAACCCGGCACCGGCACATCGAGCATCCGGAAATACACGGTGAGCTGCCCGCGATGATGAATCAGGTGATTCATCACCATTCCACGCAGCACCGCAATTCGCGGCATCGTCAGGATGTTCTGCCCGCCCGCGAGCAGGCTCCAGTTCGCCATGAGATCCGCATCGCTTACCTTCTCCAGCGCCGCCCGCGCATCGGCCACATCCTTGTCAAACTGAGCCAGCGCCTGCTTCGTATTCTCGGCCTTCGGCATATCCGGACCTTTGCCATCCTTAGGCGCTATATCCAAACTCTCCGTATTGATTGTCATCGTCGCCCAACTCGGCAGCGTCGACAAATGCCACGCATACCACCCTACCGTTCCCGACTTCTCATGCGGCTTCCAATTCCACTTTTCGTCCGGCACGCGCTCAAGCACTTGGCGCGTACTCTTCATCTCCTGATCGAATTCCGGCAGCATCGATTGGCCAATCGTCATGGTGAACATCCTCCAACGGTGAGATAGGGACTTGGTCGGCGCACATCCTAGGCGAATAAAAAGCGAATGTCAACAGTTTTTCTCCGCCCTCCTCCACCCTTCTTTACGCTTCTCCTCCACCGTCCGTTTCATCCGTACTCTTGCGCCTTTTCGATCCTCGATTCACAATCCATCAATGCCACACGCATTTTCCACGTCCTACGTTCAGGACTCTCTCTCACTCTTCCGCCAATACAAAAAACTCGCCGAGCGCGCCATGGAGCAATGCTCCGACGAACATCTCTTCGTCGCTCTCGACCCCGAATCCAACTCCATCGCCATCATCGTCAAGCACATGGTTGGCAACATGCGCTCGCGCTGGCGTAATTTCCTCACCACTGACGGTGAAAAGCCCGACCGCAATCGCGACACCGAATTCGAAGACGCGCCCAAATCTCGCGACGAGTTGATGGCCATGTGGGGTGCCGGCTGGAAATATGTTTTCGACGCGCTCGAGTCTCTCTCGGAGAGCGATATCGGCCGCGAAGTGATGATCCGCAACGAACCGCACTCCGTCATGCAAGCCATCAACCGCCAGGTCGCCCACTATTCCATGCACATCGGCCAAATCGTCTTCGCTGCGAAACACATGACCGCCGCCAAGACCGGCAAGTGGCAATCGCTCAGCGTCCCACGCGGCCAGTCCTCCCAATTCACCGCCGACGTCGCCGCCGGAAAAAAATCCCAGCGCTAAGCCGACAGCGCGAATTTTTCACAAGCATTCACAGCCAGACTTTGGTGTCTTCGTTTCCTCTTCGCCTCGAATTCCGCTACTCTATTTTTGTGAATCCCACGCTTTTCGACATCTCCCCGCTCGAAACCAGCGCCCTTAAGCTCAACGACGCCCAACGCCGCGCCATCACCCATGGCAACGGCCCGCTCCTCGTCATCGCGGGAGCCGGCACCGGCAAGACTCGCGTCATCACCGAACGCATCCGCCATCTCCTCGAATCCGACCCTGCGCTCGGCGGCGAAAACATCCTCGCCCTCACCTACACAAAAAAAGCCGCTGGCGAAATGAAGTCCCGCATCGTGAAGACCTGCGGTGAACGCGGCCGTGACGTCCAAATCTTCACCTTCCACGCCTTCTGCGAAGAAATCCTCCGCGAAAATGGCGCCAAGTACGCCGTTCTCGAAGACGTCGACCACTGGATCCTCCTTCGCCGCAACATGGCGCGCCTCAAACTCGAAAAATTTCGCCGCCTCGCCGAGCCCGGCCAATTCCTCGGCGACTTCCTCAAATTTTTCTCGCGCTGCCAGGACGAACTCGTCTCCAGCGACGACTTCCAGTCCTTCGCCGACGAGCTCGAAGCCGACCTTTTGATTGATCGCAAACTCGTCGACGATGACACCTTCGCCGAGCGCGTCGAAAACGTCGCCCTCCAAAAAGAAATCGCCCGCGCCTACAAAGTGAGCGAAGAAATCCTCCGCGAGAAAAACTTCTTCTCCTTCGGCGCGCTCATCACCCGCACCATCGAACTCGTCCGCAAAGACGCGACGCTCCGCGAAAAACTCCAGCAGCGCTTCAAACACATCCTCGTCGACGAATTCCAAGACACCAACATCGCCCAGCTCGAACTGCTCCATCTCCTCGCCGCCGAGCCGCGCAACATCGTCGCCGTCGGCGACAACGATCAAGCCATCTATCGTTTCCGCGGCGCATCTTTCGGCAGCTTCAAACTCTTCCTCGAACGCTTTGCCGGCTGGAAGACCGGCCGCGACTCATCCGCTTACCGCGTTACCCTCACCGAAAACTATCGCTCAACACCCAACATCCTCCGCGTCGCCACGCAAGTCATCGCGCAAAACGAAGTCAGCTCCGACTTCCCCAACAAAGTCCTCGCCGCCACGCATCCCGAAGGCGAACGCATTCGCATCGCCGAACTCTCCAACGAAGACGAAGAAGCCGTCTGGGTCGCCAGCGAACTCGAACGCCTCCACCGCGCCGGCACTCCGTGGCGCGACTTCGCCGTCCTCTATCGCCAGCACAACCATCGCGACCGCCTCGTCAAAGAACTCGCCGAGCGCAACATCCCCTTCGTCATCTCGCGCCTCTCCATCCTCGAGCACCCGCTCGTCCGCGACGTCCTCGCCTACCTCCGCCTCATCAACAAACCTTTCGACGACATCGCCGCCGCTCGCGTCCTCGCCGCGCCAGCCTGGCATCTCGAGCCTGTCGACCTCGTCCGCCTCGCCGAACGCACCCGCAAAAAGCGCACCTCGATCTACGACGTGCTCCAGTCCCCGCAATCCGACTTGCCGTTCGACCCATCGCCCAAAGCGCTCGCCGACCTCCTGGAATTCATCGCCGCCCAGCGAAAAAATCTCAAGCGACGCCCAGCCATCGACGTTCTCCGCTCCCTCATCGACTGGCTCGAAATTCCGCATCTCGTCAACCCAGCGCGCGCGCCGCTACGTCACGCAGCTCGTCGAATTCCTGAAAACCTGGGAGCCCAAGAGCGAAACCAAATCACTCCCCGAATTCCTTGAATATCTCGACTATTTCGAACAATCCGGCCTCGGCACCGATCTGCCTCGACGACGAAGCTCCCGGCGACTCCGTGCAACTCATGACCGTCCATGGCGCCAAAGGCCTCGAATTCCCGCACGTCTTCCTTCTCCGCGTCAATCACGGTTGCTTCCCCGCGAAGGAGCGTTCGCCGCTCTTCGAATTCCCCGTCAAGCTCATGAAAGAAGAGCTCCCGGTCGGCAACTTCCACATTCAGGAAGAGCGCCGCCTCTTCTACGTCGCTCTGACGCGCGCCGAGCGCAAACTCACCATCACCACGCTCACCGAGAAAAAAGGCAAAGTCCCCACGTTCATCGAAGACATCCTCATGGACGCCGACCGTCCGCAAGCGCGACGTCCTTCAGATTTCGCCAAAAGTAAAAGTGCGCGGACGCAAGCAGCGACCGATGCCGCCCGCAAAAACGCCACAACTCTCTTCCCTTCTCAATCCGCCCGCCCGCGTATTTATTCGCAAATCTGCGACTGGGCCGAGATCTACCACCCGCCCACGCCCGAGCCGCTCAAACTCAGCGCCTCCGCTGTCGACTCCTATCGCAAATGTCCGCAGCTCTTTCTCTTCAGCCGCCTCTGGTCGCTCAAAGAAGGCCCAGCCGCCACGCTCAGCTTCGGCGCAGTCATGCACACCACGGTCCGCCGCTTCATCGATCAATACCGCAAGGGTGTGAAATTGCCGTTCGAAGAAGTCGCTCGCGTCTTCGAAACCGAGTGGACCTCCGCCGGCTACGAAGACGAATACCAGGAATCCGAATACAAAAAAGACGGCATCGAGCAGCTCCGCGTCTTCCACGCGGAATTTCTCGCCAACCCGCCCGAAGTCCTCGAGCAGGAAAAATCCTTCGAGCTACCGCTCGAAAACAACGTGATCATCAACGGCCGCATCGACCAGATCAATTCGCTCGGTAAAAAAGACGTCGAGATCATCGACTACAAAACCGGCAAATCACGCAAAGAAGCCGACGCGCGTCGCGATCTTCAGCTCAGCATCTACGCCATCGCCGCCAAGGAAATCCTCGAGCTGAATCCCATCCGCCTCGCCTTCCACTACCTCCAAAACAATCAGGTCCAGACCACCACGCGTACCGACAAGCAACTCGACGAAGCTCAAAAAGTAGTCCAGGAAGCCGCCGCTGATATCCGCGCCGGCGAATTTTCCCCCAAGCGTGGCTTCGCCTGCCGCGGCTGCGCCTACAAGCCAGTTTGCCCCGCCTACGAAGAATCCCTCGGCACGTAATTGGTGATCTCGCGAAGTATGTAGGAGCGCGGGACGCAGTGTCCCGTGTGCGCACGATATAATGCGCGCCACCCTGTAGCCGCGATCGTTTCTCAGATCGCGGGGTTTAAAATCAGCCCCACCCCAGCCGTCACCACGACCCACCATCGCCACGTTTGTCATTCCGACCGGAGCAAGCCGACGCAGTTTCTTTCGCGTTCGCTTCCTGCGAACGCGTCGGCTTGCGTAGCGGAGGAATCTCTCTTCGATCGAAACGACGTCCACCCACGAATGCGAAAGGAGCACGTCGCATCTCTTTTCTCGACGTAACCCACGATTCATCTTGACTCTCACCCACGACGCGCTTATACCGATGAACGCACATAAACACATAGGCGTCTGCGCTTGCGCAGTCGCTTGAGAAAATCCGCAGGAGCCCTGCATGGCAAAAAAAGCGACAAAAAAGACAGCAAAGCCCACGAAGAAAAAGGGCAAGTAGGCATCTTCAAAAAAGAAGGGCGCCGCAATCGCAGCGCCCTTTATCACCAAACTCTCTTCTGTCTCCCGACTCTGTGCTCTCCGCTCTCCTGTAAAGCAAGCCTCTTCTTCTACGGCCTCTGCGCCGCAGGCACTTGCCCCGAGTAATACCCATCCCGCGTCTTGATATCCAATCCATCCCTCTTCACGCGCACTTCGATCGAGTGATAGTCCGCGTTCCGATCCGTCCCGCGCGGCACATACGCCAGCGTGTACTGGTTCCGCGCCTCTTCCGTCAGCCGCGAATAAAACTCCTCAAGATTGTGTTCCTTCGTCGCGTGATAAACCTCGCCGCCCGAATGCTCTGGATACCGGATCAGCGGCGATCTCTCGCGATCCACCGGTGAAATCTTCCGCTCCAGGTACGCCGTCGGCACGGCGATGCTGTAAACCGACACGTTCTCCGCAAGCAGCGCCTTGATGACGTCGTCGTAGCTCACCTTGTTGAATTTCTTCCCGCCGTTCACGCCATCGGAAATCAGCAGGATCACGCGTCGCCGGTTCCGCGGCCGGTCATGCAGCAACATCGCCGCCGCGAACACCGCGTCGTCCAGCGCCTTCGTCGGTTGCCCCCTGATCGCTTGCGCACCCTTATCGATCGCAGAGTCGCCAATCGCCGAATGGTTGTTGATCGATGGACCGTCGAACGGCGGACTCGGCGGCGCCACATCCGCCTCGGAATCCAGCGCCGTCCGCTTCAATTCCTTCGACAATTTATCCTGATCGCTCGTAAATCCCTTGCCCGGATGAAAAAACTGATCGAACCGGCAAACAAACGCCTCATCCTCCGTGCTCATTCCACCGAGGATCGCTTCCAGGCTCGCCTGCACTTTCTCCGCATCCTTGTCCTTCAAATCGTTGTCGATCAGGATCACCATCGACAGCGGAAACGCCTCCGCCGTAAACATGTCGATGTGCTGCTCGACGTTGTCTTCGAACACGCGAAACTCGTCGCGCTTCAAATCGGGCACCAACTCGCCCGAGTGATCCTTCACCGTCACCGGCAAAATCACCAAATTCGAATTCACCGTGATGCGCGCCTGCGTATCGCTCATGCGCGGCGGATTCTCCCCCGGCCGATTCGCCGGTGCAGTCGGAGTCTGCGCCGCTGGTTGCGTCGGTGTCGGTGCAGGCTGCTGCGTATTCTGTGGATCCGGATTCGGCTTCGGAGGCTTCACCGGATTCTGCGCCGCCACATAGGCCAATGGCGCGAGCAACAATGCTGCAGCCGCTGCCAGCATTGTTTTTCGTGGACTTTTCATCATCGTCGGGCCAAACTTTCTTCGGTTTCAGCTTGCTCTGGCGGGTTTTGAGCCGCGCATCCCCCGCGCCACATTGCGGCATCTTACGGGGCGGAACCATCCCAGCCGCGAGTCATTTCGTGCCGGGCATCTCTGCTCAAGGAAAGTATACATGCGTTCTGTGAAGAAGCTGCTGCCCGCAACGCTTGCGACGGCGCTGATTGCTGTTGTTGCCGCTGGTCTCGTACTCGGCTCCGCACTCCATGCCTCCGCCGCACATCCCGCTCAAACTCCCACCGCTGCACAGGATGCGCAGCAAGGCCCGATCATCAAAAGCCAGGTCAACCTCGTCAACATCTTCGCCACCGTTCGCGACCACAGCAAACGCATCGTCACCGACCTCAAGCAGCAGGACTTCAAGATTCAGGAAGATGGCCAGGATCAACAGATCGCCTTCTTCTCCAGAGAAGTGACGCTTCCAATCACGCTCGCGTTGCTTCTCGATACCTCCGGCTCAGAACAATTCATGCTCGGCGCGATTCAGGACATGGGCGGCCAGTTTCTCGGTCGCGTGCTCCGCAAAGGAGACGAAGCTCTCATCATGTCGTTTGATACCGACGTCGATCTGCTTTCCGATTGGACCGACGATCGCGGCCTGCTCGATCGCGCCATTCGCAAAACGCGCATCAACGCCCCGATGGGCGGCGGCATGATCAATCCCGGACCGGTCGGCGGCAATGTCGTCGGCACCGCCTTCTACGACGCCGTGTACCTTGCCTGCAACGAAAAGCTCACCGGCGAAGCCGGCCGTAAAGCGATCGTCGTCGTCACCGACGCTCAGGATGAAGGCAGCAAGGTTCGCAAGGAAGAAGCCATCGAAGCGGCGCAGCGCACCGACACCGTCATTCACATTTTGCTCGTCGCCGATTCACGCTTCGGCGGCAACACCGGCGTCGCAAAACAAATGACCGAAGAAACCGGCGGCCGCCTGATCGTCGCCAACAACGAAAAGCATCTGCAGGAAGCCTTCGACCAGATCTCCGAAGAGCTCCGCAGCCAGTACACCCTCGGCTACTACCCCACCAACACCGCCCGCGACGGCAAATTCCGCAAAATCAAAGTCGACGTAAGCAACCACGACGACAAAGTCCTGGCCCGCAAAGGCTACTACGCCCCCAAAGGCTAACTTCGCGCGCTGACAGGCTTCACGCAAACTTCTCGCTGATCGCAACGAAGGCTCTTGAGTCAGCCCTCAATGAACGGTTCGGCTCTCGAATGCGCACCCTCAGCCTTGTAGAGGGTCCGGGTTAGACGAAGGAGCCCGAACGCAATACGACAACAACTTTGCTACCACCTGAGCGCGCCCTGAATAGCGTTGTCATCCTGAGCGAAGCGAAGGATCTCAGGCGTAAACCTCACGCAACCGCTCGCGTCGTCCACCAAACCCATCCTCGACGAAACCGATCACCTCTTTAAACCGGCGCCTTCACATTCCCATACTCATACCTCAGCGAAATGTGTTCCTTCCCCGGATCCCCGATATCCAAATCAATCTCTTCTTTCAAAATGACCCCGCGACTCTTCGAAATCCAGATCTTCCCATCCGACTTCGAATCTTCGTTCTCGCTATGCTCGGTATAAACCGTTGCCGCTTCCCCGCTCACCGAGTCATCTCCGGCCCGCTTGCAAGAAAGCACCTTCGCGTTCTTGATGTTCTCTTCCTCTTGCTCCCTCGTCGCAGCGACAGTCATCCGGCTCTTCATCCATTTTCCGTTCAACATCACGTACCGTTCGCCGTTGATCGTAATCATCTCGCCCGTTGCCTTCTTGCCGTTCGTACCCATGCGTTATCCGTGTACATATGATTCGCCGTCTCGAGCGTCTTATGGTTCGCGTCGAATACCGGCTTGCAAGCAGGATCAACCACCGAAACCCTAAACGATCCCGTCTCAGCCGCACCAGTCGTCCTCGCAGCAGCCGCCGCAGAGGATGCACCAACACTTCCCCAACCAATCAAAAACAACGCAACCGCCGTCACCGCACAAATCCGCTTCTGCTCAGTCATGCAAAACTCCTCCGTACGAAAGAATGCAAAGGAGTATAGCCCCCAAAACGGCCGCCACCTCAGCGCAAGAACAGCCGATACCCAAAACTGTCAGCCTGAGGCGTCCGAAGGAGGCCGAAGGATCTCAACGCAAGCACGACCTCCATCGCATCCTGGCCACGAGTCACAGTCACTTCAATCACGTAGCGGTCGGCCAGCGGGAAAATATCGAAGGGGCTGCGAATCTGAAATGTGAACGCTTCGGCGCGTTGCACTCCCGCTTCCACTCCGCGAAAACGCGCCACGTCATCCTGCAACGCGTAATAACGATCCGGAGTCTGGCTCGCGTGCGCGTAGCATGCCGCCTTCTTCAACGGCTCGGTCACCGTTATGTCCACGTAGCGATTCGGCGAAAATTGCAGCGTGTCTTCGCCATCCGAAACTTCGTAGTAGTACAGCGCAAATTTATTCTTCGATGCGTGCCACGCGTTGTACGCCAGCATCGTAATCGCGCGATGATCCGCGTGATTGTCGATCGGCCATTGCGTAATCACCACGTCAGGCTTTTCCACTTCGAGCTTCTTCGCAAAGTCCTCGTAGTGCGCGTTATCGACAATCGCGTGCCCGTTCTGCTGTCCCGCGTAAAGTGGACGCGCGTTCAGCAATTCGCAGGCTTTTTTTGCCTCTGCGATGCGCGTCTCCGAAGAGGTCGGCGGCCACCCGCCATCGTTCAAATAAAACAGGGCAACCTCGTGCCCCATCTGCGCGAGCCGCGCGATCGTCCCGCCGCAACCGTATTCCGGATCGCCCGGATGCCCGCCGCAAACAATAACTTTGATTTTTCGCCCACCGCTCGCCGAAGTCTGCCCTCCGACGCTGCGATCCATTGAAGCCGCCGCCGTCCCGGCAAGCAACGCGCCGCCGCCCGCCGCCAGAAATTTTCGCCTCGAACTTTTCATACCATTCCCCTCCGGCTCTGTAGGGGCGGGGCTAGCTCCGCCCGGCGTGAAACGTGCCACAGTCTAGCCGAATCGCTAACTCTCTCTGCGACTCTTTTGCCTTTTCGCTTCGTAGTCAGCTATCCGAATTTCGGCTGAAAAACCCCGGTGTACTCCGGCGCATCTTCGTAATACGATGGCTTGGTCGCCGCCCGCTCGCGGTGACGCCGTCCCAGCCTCGACCGAACTACAGTGCTATTCGCCCGAATGAGGTGCAGCATGTCCTGCCAATCCCGCCGTCAATTTCTCAAGACAACTTCGCTCGCCGCTGGCGCCGTGGCTCTCGGCTCCGCGTTGCCGCTCAAAGCTTCGTCGCGTGACGCCGCCACGGAGTGGGTCACGCTCGGAAAATCCAACGTGAAGGTAACGCGTCTGGCATTCGGCACCGGCAGTTTCAGCGGTCAGGTGCAGCGCGATCTCGGCCAGGAAAAATTCACGTCACTCGTTCGCTATGCGTACGATCGCGGCATTCGCTTTTACGAAACCGCCGAATCCTACGGCAACATGCACCAGATGCTCGGCGTCGCGCTCAAAGGAATTCCCCGCGACAGCTATCGCATCATGTCCAAAGTCACGACAAGGCCCGGCGGCGACCCGCAGGAAAAGTTCGACGAGCTGCGCAAGCTGGCGAACACCGAATATTTCGACATCATGCTTCTGCACTGGCAGCACACCGGCACGTGGCCCGCGGACACGGTGCGCTGGCAGGACGGCATCATGGAAGCTCAGCATCGCCAGGCGATCGTGAGTCACGGCGCGTCCATGCACGGTTTGCCGGCGTTGCGCCAGGCCCCGCAATTCAAGTGGCTCGACGTCGCGATGATTCGCATGAATCACAAAGGCACCAGCATGGACGCCGAAGACTACGCCACCACCGGACTTGGCAACGTTCCCGAAGTCGTGACGCACGTGAAGGAAGTGAAGAAAAATAATACGGGCGTCATCAGCATGAAGCTGGTGGGCGAAGGCACGTTCGGTCGCGAAGATCGCCAGGCCGCGATGAAATTTGCGTTCCGTAACGCCGGAGTCGACGCCGTAACGGTCGGCTACAAGAACACCGCCGAGATCGACGAAGCCATCGAAAATCTCAACGCCGCCTTCGCATAACGCGAAGCCCGCATTCATCACTGTTGGCGAGCTAAAAAGCGATCGGCGCACTCAAGATCGCTTCCGATGCGCGAGCGATTTATTTAATCGGCGCGAAGCTCACGACTCCAAGCCCCTTCGACACCGAGCGATCAAAAACTGTGAAGTAGTTGTTCATCAGCGGCAGTCCGAGGATCGACTGTCCGACGCCCTGATTGTCATCGCCAAAAATCACTGCCTGCGCGTAGCCCTTTTTCGGCGAGTCGGTCTGCCAATACGTTTGTGGAGACATGGTCAGGCTGACGTCCGTTCCGAGCGCACCTTCCAGCACGAGCGTGATCGGCGGCCACTGCGACAGGTTCAGCTTGCTCATTGGTACGTAACCCGCTTGCATTGCGTCCTCGAGCGTGGTGCCGGCGGCGGACGAAAATTTCGCCGCCATCGCATCAAAGAGCGATTGTTCGAGCATCACGCCGTTCGTTCCGCTATCGACAACCGAGTTCGACACATTGCCGCTCGCTTTCGTTGCGGTCGGCACGGGAATCGGCGACGTGCTGCCGACCTGGATCGATTTCAGATTCGTGTTGTAGTACAGATCGTGGACGACGCGCGCCACCTGGAATGAGCCCGTGTAAAGCTGCGGCAGACCGCCGGTTCCGTTGTATTCTTCGCCGCCGCCCAGAATCAGATAGCCGTTATTCAGCGGATCGGTTGACGGATTCGCCGTCGTCATGTTCACCATCGACCGCTTCGTATAAAACGCAAATTTATTTGCAACCAATCCCTGCTCTTCAAGCTGCGTGAAATACGGCTCGATATACGTCATCTTGCCGGTCTGAATCTGGTTGAACGTATACTTCGGCGGAATCGTGGGGCCCGGCATTTCAAAAGCATTGTTCAGCTTTGTGTACGCCAACCCCAGAATGCCCTGCGCATTGCGAAACATGCTCGCGGACACGTGATACGCCACCGCCGCGTCGCATTGCTTCAGCGTCACCGTGCCGCTTCCCATGCCCGCAGTGATATCGACGAGCACCACGCCGCCGATCCAATTGCTTTTGTCCGCGTAGCTCACCTCTTGCGCCAGATCGGTGATCTTCGCGGTCTTGTCCTTTGTGGGATCGTAGGAATTCCCGTCGATCGCCAGTGTGCTGCTTCCCGTATCCAGGATCACGTTCGCTGGCTTCTTTTGGCTTCCGAGATAAATCAGTCCGGTGTAGTCGCCGTCCATGTAAATATTTGTGATCGGCATCTGAATCGTCGTTGCCGACATCTTGCCGCCAAGCAGGACGGCGGCGCTGAGCACGTGTCGCGTGCCAGCGGCCGGCGCCTTCGCCGCTTTTCTCGTCGCACGTTTTGCCGCTCTCGCCGTTGCTTTCTTTTTCTTCGCCATGCATCACCTCAGTGGACAAAATGTGAAATTCTTTTCAATCAAAGTCCCGCGATCACGCCCCAGCACGCAAACGCGCTATTCAGCGTCGTGCAGTACTGATAGATCCCGTAAATCGTTCCCGCCATGCCTTTTAGAATGTCGATGATCTGCGAAGGTTTCGTCGTATCTGGAAATGGTGCGTGAATCATTTGCGGCTCGGAAGCGTTGCGCACGGAGATGCATTTCGGTCGCTTCGATGCTGCAATTTCGCTGACCGCGTAGAAGAGAAATGCATCATCCGTGTCGTTCATGATTCCGAGATTCTGCAGTCCTTCGGAATTGTTGTTGTCGTCGGTCGTCATGAAGTCGGCCGAGACGATGTCCATCGGTTGCGGCCCGGGAACGGAATTCACTCCGGTCACAAATATCGACGGCGGCAGCGTGTTTTCATGAACAAAGTCATAACCCGGCGTCTGCGTGAGCCGCTGATAACATTGCTGCAAGCCGGGCAATGAAAGCTTTGTGAAGTGAGCCGCGGCGTACTGCACCCATTGCGGATCGAATGTTGCGGATGCGCCGATCTGATCTTCGTCCTGGCTCAGCGTGTTGATCGGTTTGTATTTCGGATAGGTTTTCTGCACATGGAAACGTGCTTCGGTGCAGATCGTCACATCGCCGCATTGAATGCGATTCCCGATCGCTCCCGCGGTTCCGGTCGTGAGCACTGTGGACGGATTCAGCTCCTGGATGAGTTGATTGAGCACGCCAACAAACGGAAGCCCGGTGCCATCCTGCTTCGGATGCAGGTCGGATTTGTAGAGCACGACGTTTTTGTTCCCGATCGTCAATGCCGAGAGCCTTCCGAACGCTCCATCTTCCAGAGACTTATTCGCTTTCAGATTCTGAATCGACGATTTGAATTTGCTGAAATTGTGCGCGTATTCGCACCACTCGCTTTGCACGGTCGCATCCCACTGCGAATTCCCCGTCATGACGTCGAGCATCGCCATCGTTTCCTGATCGGTGTACAACACAACGAGAACATCGCATTTGGCTTTCACGGCAGTCGTGATTTTTGTTCCGGCCGCGTAGCTTCCCAACTGCGCCGTGGTGGGCTGCAAATTCGTCGGCCACGTGATGGCGGGCAAGCGATAGATGATCGGCGACTGAGATGCCGCAGCGCGCGCGAACGCGTCGGTGACGGGAACCCCGGCGAACTGGCCGCTCTTGATGAGCATCGGCATGTTAGGTACCTCGCTAGGCTAGTAGACGTACTTCGCTGAACTGCCCGATCTTCTGTCGACCCAGAGGATTGGTGGCGGGCTTACTGATGAACGAAGTGAATAACACAGCAAAAAGTCGGGCGCAAGATAACTCGTGTAAATAAATTGAGCGTCCTATAACAACGCATCGGTGAGTCGGGCTGACTCGAGCGGTCAGTCGCAGCGTTGAGGTGGCGTTGTCGACGTTGCAGCGCCGGTTTAGAGAAATATCGTTTTGCCGAGCGACGTGGTTCCCTTCTATTTCGCGAGTTTGTCGGTGAAAAATTTGGCCATGCGATTCAATGTGTCCATGGTTTCGGGCAAATCGTAGTGATACCAGAAAGCGTGAGGGAGCGCCTCGTATACGAGTAGTTGCGCATCGACGCCGGCTTTTGTGAGAGCGAGGTGAAACATCGTGGTGTCGCTGAGCAGGAGGTCGCGCGTGCTGGTGACGAGCAGGCTTGGCGGCCAGCCTTTCAGATCGGCGAAAATTGGCGAGAGCACTGGATCTTTGCGATCGGTCGATGCGGCGTAGGCATCTTCGGGCGGTTTGTTTGGATCGCGTGGAGAGAGACGACCCGGCAAACCTTCGAGCGCGTAAATTTCCTGTGAGTCTGTCGGTCGCGAATAGTCGGGGTGGACGGAAAACATTCCAAGCGCACCGGGCATCGGCAGCCCCGCTTGCTTTAGTTTCGACGCGACTTCGGCGGTGAGCGTCGCGCCAGCCGACGTTCCGAAAATTCCAATCTTTTTTGGTTTGTAGGTTTTCAGCAGTTCTTTGTAGACGGCAACGACATCATCGACTGCCGCCGGAAACGGATTTTCAGGGGCGAGGCGGTAGTAGACGGAAACGACTTTGATTTTGGCGAGATTCGCAATGGGATCGCCTTCGATGAGTGAACCGGAATCGGAATTGAATCCGCCGCCGTGCAGATTGATGAGCACGCGATCGCGATTCGCAGCGGGCATGTCGAGTGGGGTGATGATGTCGGTACGCACGCCGGCTGTCGTCGTCTCTTCGATTTTCACGGGAAAGAGTCGCTTTGCTTCGGCGGATTGTTTTGCGCGCCATTCGTCGGTGCGTTTGCGGCGATCTTCGAGCGATTCAGGACCGTTGTTGTTGCGATGTGTCAGACCTTCGAGATATTTCCGCGCTTCGGGCGAAACGGTGGAAGGCATGGGCACGACGCGAGTGACGTGAGCGGTGCCATCGGCGTCGAAGGTCGCGCTGTCGGCGCTCGCAGCGGGAGCTTGCGCGGCAGGCGGAGGCGCCTGCTGGCAGCCGGCGAGTGCGATGCCGAGGGCTGCGACTCCGATCCAGATTCCATTGCGAAATTTCACTCGATCCTCCTCGAAATACTGACTCAGTCGAACGAAGTGGGCAAAGCGGGATTGCGGTGATGCTCGAACATGTGATGGATTTGCGTTTCGGTGACGCGGGTCAGCGAGAGCGGCGGCAAATTCCCTTCCGCGAAGAAATCGACGCCGCTGGTTTCGACGCTTTCGGCGGCGCTGCCGCCGCGCAATTCGCAGAGAAAGAAAATCTTGAAGACGTGATATTGAATCGGCGGATGCTGGTGTTTGTCGCGATCGTAGACGGCGGCCAATTTTTTCACCGAGACGTCGAAGCCGGATTCCTCTTTTACTTCGCGAACCGCGGCGAGGCTTGGCGAATCGCCGACGTCGGCCCAACCGCCGGGAAGCGTCCAGAATCCGTCGGAGCGCTCCTTCACGAGCAGGATGCGATCAGCGTCGAAGACCGCGGCGCGGATGTCGATTTTCGGAGTGGCGTAGCCTTCCTCAAATTTGAAGCGCTCGACGAGGGATGACGAATCGTTGAGGCCGGCACCAGCGGCCATGATTTCGGCGGCGATGGTGCGGAGTTCGTTGTAGCGCTGCTCGTCGTAAGGATCTTTGCAGTAGGTGAGGCCGTTTTGCGCGAGCGATTGCAAGCGACGCGACCATCCCAGCCAGCGCAATTCTTCCGTCATGCCCGCCGCCCTTGCGTTGGCCGGACGCGAGGTTTCGCCTGAGTTTCGCTCTTTAGGGGTATACCCCCCATGTTTTTGGAAAGAGTGAATAAAGCTATTGTTTTCAGTGGGTTGACATTTCGCTCGAAACAAAGAGTGTGGATGTTGTTGTAATGGCGAGGTTTACAGGAGGTCGTAAGTGGCCGCGGGGTCGGCATCGAGGTAATTCGAACAGTAAAGGCAATGGTATCATAAAGTTACGGGGATGTCAAGACCGATTTGGCGCCAACGATGTAATCGTTTCAGGCACTCCGAAATGTTGAACGGTGTCTACGATAGTAGATCACTCACACGGTGAACGGAGGGAGTTGAGAGTGTCAAACGGCTCGGTTGCGCAGAAGCGAGCAAAACTGAAAATCGCGCTGAGCTGGGTAGTGGTTGGGCTGGGTCTTGTCATCGGGATCTATTCGCTTAGCGCTCTCGCGGTAGCAACTTCCCCCGTTTTTTATGAGCCTACGAGTTGGTTTTTCAGATGGAGCGAGCTGATAGGAATCGCGCTTCTGATTGTCGAATGCTTCGCCGGTTCTCTCATCGCGATTCATAGCCGCAAACACGCCGGCATATTTTTCATCGCATCGTTGCCGTTCACGGTGTTTTGTCTCGTTTATCGGGAAGCGCGTCTCGTGTCAGGAGTACCGGGGATGCGTGCGCCCTCGAGTGCTTACGGACTTGTACTGGATTTCCTTCTTTCGCTAGGAATATTTCTGTTCTTCGGTCTGTTTTGGCTGGGGACACATTGGCGCCGGTGGCCGGCTCTCACCGCGACTCATGCTCAAACCTGCAGAGGAAAGATGGCGCGAGCCGCGATTGCATGCCTTGTGGTGCTCGCGGCGGTCGTCCCACTGGGAATGGCGGTTGTTACCCTGCGGCCTTCTGTTTTTGGCGGGCACTGCGGGCTTCGGCCACCTTTCTTCAAAGCAAGGTCCGAAGATCATGCCGTATTTACTGTGCGGGTCATCTGCGTTGGGCTTTCGTTACGCAATTGGCTATCGACGCGGTCCGGGCAAGGAGCGATTCGCGAACATCGTGTCGGCGAGTGGGCGATTGGCGTCGTGCAAGAGCGATTCTGGGGCCTGCCTTCACGTTGGCCGCACCTAGTCATGCTGACGGACAGCGTTTATTGGCAGGGAGAAACGTATTTCATCGACGGATACCGCAGCAGCACGCTCCTAAGTTATTTTGTTCCGGTCGTGTCGGCTCAATACGGGTGTAGCCGCACCAGACCTATTCAAAGCGCTGCGTTGGATTTGCGAATCCTGCGTCATCCTCCATCAAAGGGCGCGACGATCATCGGATACGTGCGGCAGCCCGCGCCGTATCACAACATTCTCGGACGGCCGTCAGCCCCGAGCTATCTCAGCGGCGCACAAATCGATGTATCGGGACCTGATGGCATCACGACGCTTACTGCTGATGCGTCGGGAATCTATCAACTCAATGGTCTGCCCGCTGGGGACTACGCGGTCCAGCTACGCGTGCCCGACGGAGAAACGGTTGATCCGATTCTGGCCTCCGGGAGCTACACGAAGACCGAGAGAAGTATCCGAAATCTTCACCTGAACGGCGATGAGATCGTCGAAAGCACCTTCGACCTCGACTGGGCCAGCAAAGACAAATCACCAAAACAATAAGACACGGGATCCGCCGCGATACGATTGACCGCGGCGGGTGGCGCGACTAGCATGGTGGGATTACCCATCCGAATGACGTGGGATTTACGCAGAGGCAATTTGCGACGCAGCGGGAAGTTTGTGCATGAAGATTAGTGAAGGGCAAAACATCGCGCATTACCGGATCGTCCGCAGGCTGGGCGGCGGCGGAATGGGCGTGGTGTATCAGGCCGAGGATACGAAGCTGGGGCGGCTGGTGGCGTTGAAGTTTTTGCCGGTCGAAACGGATCAGGATTCGTCGGCGCTGGCGCGATTTTTGCGCGAGGCGCGATCGGCGTCGGCGCTGAATCATCCGGGAATCTGCACGATTTATGCGATTGAGGATTACGAAGGGCGCACATTCATCGCGATGGAGTTGCTGGACGGTGAAGGGCTGGACAGGGTCCTCGCGATGGGATCGCTGCCCGTCAATCGCACTATCGAGCTGGGCGTCCAACTGGCGGACGCGCTGGACGCGGCGCACAAAAAAGGGATCGTTCACCGGGACATCAAGCCCGCGAATGTTTTTATCACGGAGCGCGGCAGCGCGAAGCTGCTGGATTTTGGTTTGGCGAAGCTGCTGAAGGATGTGGATGACGCGGACGAAGCGGGCGAAACAATCGGCGATTTGGCCGAACAACTGACGAGTCCCGGCATGGCGGTGGGAACGATTTCGTATATGTCGCCGGAGCAGGCGCGCGGCGAAGAGCTGGATGGACGGAGCGATTTGTTTTCGCTCGGCACGGTGCTGTATCAGATGGTGACGGGAAAACAGGCGTTCCCGGGTTCGACGAGCGCGGTGGTGTTCGACAAAATTTTGCATCATCCGCCGGTAGCGCCGGTGACGCTGAATCCAGCGGTGCCGCCGGAGTTTGAGCGGATTTTGAACAAGGCGCTGGAGAAAGATAAGGATTACCGCTATCAGGTTGCGGCGGAGATGCGATCGGATCTGAAGCGGCTACAGCGCGAAAGCGATTCGGGTCGGACGCCAGCGGCTTCCAGCAGTGCGGGGTCGGCGCAGAGAAGCGCGGCGGGCGGAGCGAGTGGCTCAGGAGGGCTGCTGACTGCGCCTGCTTCGGGCGGTGGCGTTGCGGTGGCAACGCCGACACCTTCCGCACCGATGCCGGCGGCGCGAAGCGGAAGTTCAGCGCTGGTAGAAGCGGCGAAGGGCAACAAGTTCGGCGTGAGCGTGGGGCTTCTCGTCGCGCTCCTTCTGGTGGCGGCGGCTGGATTCGGCGTGTATTCGCTCTTCATGAAGGCGGAGCACATCCCGTTCAATCATTTTTCAATCGAGAACCTGACGAATAACGGGCACGTGGCGCTGGCGACGATTTCTCCCGACGGGAAATATTTGCTGGACGTCCACGACGAACTGGGAATGCAATCGTTGTGGCTGCGGCACATCCAGACAGGGAGCAACACTCAGGTCGTGACGCCGGCGGCGACGCGCTATGCGTCACTGATGTTTTCGCCGGACGCGAGCTACATCTACTTTGTGCGACGCGATGAGGCGGAGCATACGATCGCGATTTTGTATTCGGCGCCGGTGCTGGGCGGAACGCCAAGAGAATTGATCAAGGACATCGATAGCCCGATTTCGTTTTCGCCGGATGGAAAGAAATTTGTATATCTGCGCGAGCGCCATGACACGCCGAATTTCGATTTGCTGATGGCGAATGTGGACGGGACGCCGGATCATGCGGTGTTCACGAACCAGATGCTGCTGACGGATAGCGCCGCGCCGGTGTGGCTGCCGGATGGGAAGACGATTGTAATTCCGGTGTCGCAGCCGACGGCGAATTCGCTGGGTGGGCTGGCGACGTTCGACGTGGCGACGGCAAAACGCACAGATGTGGCGCTGAACTCGGACCGAATTTACTACGAGCCGGCGTGGTTGCCGGGCGCGAACGGCTTCATCGTTTCCGCAGCCTCGCGTGAGATGGGTCTGCTGCAAAGGCAATTGGGGTTTGTGAGTTTTCCGAAGGGCGATTGGCGCGCGTTGACGACTGATACGAACACGTATCTGCATCCGAGCGTTTCCGCGGACGGCAAAATGGTGGCAGCGACCGAGAGCAAATCCATTTTCAGCCTTGGCATCGCGCCAACAACGAAACCGGATGATCTGAAGCCCGTGCAGTTGATGTCGCAGCTGAATATCTGGCAGTGGAACTGGATGACGAACGGAAAGCTGCTTATTCCGCAGGGTGGCGAGTTGAAGCTGGTCGATGCTAACGGAGCCGAGAACATCTTGCTGTCGGACAAACAGGGAGCCCCGAACCAAAGCGCGCCGTGCGGGACAAAATACATCGTATTTCGAAAGTTCGCGGCGGCGGGCTCTCCGGCACTGAATCTGTGGAGAGCCGACGCGTCGGGCGCGAATCCGATGCAATTGACGAACGGGAGAAACGAGCAACATCCGACGTGTTCGCCGGACGGAAAATGGGTTTACTACGTTTCGATTCCAGAGAATCTGGCGCTGAAGCGAGTGTCGATTGACGGTGGAACATCGGAGATGGTGAACAGCGAGCCATCGTCGGACTACGACTTGTCTCGGGATGGGAATTTTGTGGCGCAATTGGATGTGCGCGAACTGGATCACAAGCTGGTACTGAATATTTTCAGCATCGCCGACAAAAAGCTGACGTATCACGACATCGACATGCGCGCTTCGAACCCGATTTCGTTTTCACCGAACGGCAAGTCGATCGTGTACACGGTGCGTGAGAACGGCGTGGACAATTTGTGGGAGCAGCCGCTGAGCGGTGGTTCGAGTTTTCGGCAATTGACGCATTTCACTTCGGAACGGATCGCCCGGTTTCAATTTTCGGCGGATGGGTCGCAGATTGCGATCGAGCGTGCGCACCTGGAGGCGGATGCGGTGCTGCTGAGGGATGAGGGGAAGGCGAAGTAAGGCCGCGAAAAGGCGAAGTAAAGAAGCAATGACGTAATGAAGTAACGATTTAATTCTGCAAGGTTCGCTATACATCTTGCTTGGGGTTGGACGCGCTGAATTTGGCGTTTGGGTGACCGTGTTTGCGTTGAGATCCTTCGCCGCCCTTTGGGCGGCTCAGGATGACAACGCATTCCCTTTGTGACATGCCGGCTTGGCGGACTCAGGATGAGTGGCCAGCGAGGTAACTATTTCTGGCCGGAGGGGGTTGAGGCGCCGGTTGCGGCGGGGTTGTCGTTGCTCGGGTTGTGGCCGGGGGTGGAGTTGGCCCGGGCGTAGTAGCCGCGGCGGGCGCGGACCTGGTAGCCCTTGTGGTCGGGCGTTTCGATGCGAATCCGGTGATATTTGCCGTCGAGATTTGAATTGGTGGGAATGTACGCGATTGAATATTGATTGCGAAGCTCGTCGCCGATGTCCTGGAACGACTGGTCTAAATCGTCGACATGATAAGGAAAAAAGGCGCGGCCGCCGGTTTCTTCGGCGAGGTCCGCAAGAATTTTGTCGCCTTCGGTAAGGTGCGTCTTGCGATCGGCGAGCTTATCGGGATTGGTCTGCGACAGCTGTATCCACTGCGTGCTGGTGCTGATCGTATAGATTACGACGCTGTAGCGCTGCGCCATTTCGATGGCTTCGGCGCGCGTGTGCGTGGAGAGATTGTCGTCGCCGTCGCTGATGACGATCATGACGCGGCGAACGACGTCGGGCTGGTCGCCGGGCGGACGAGGCGGATGGCTTAGTTCTTTTTCGCATGCGTAATAGATGGCGTCGTAAACCGCGGTGCCGCCGCCGGCGCGCGTCTTGACGATTTCGTCGCGGAGACGGCCGGCGTCGTCGGTGAAGCCTTGGAGGACGGTGGGCTCGTCGTCGAAAGTCATGACGAAAGATTGATCTTTGTTGCGGCGCAGGACCGAGAAGAGGAATGAGGTGGCGGCGTCCTGTTCGAATTTCAGACGATCGCGGATGCTGTTCGAGGTGTCGAGCAAGAGGCCGATGCGGAGCGGGAGATCGGTCTGTTTGCTGAAATAACGGATGGCCTGGGGGATCTTGTCGTCGGAAATTTTGAAGTCGTTCTTTTCGAGGTCGGGAACGAGCTTGTTGCGGCGATTGAGAACGGTGAAGAGCACATCGACGAGGTTGACGGTCTGGGTGATGCGCGGCTGCTGCTGGTTGCTGTCGGTGGCCGGTGCCTGATCTTGTGGCGGCGGAGGAGGCGCGGGTTGTTGAGCGCGGTCGGTAGTGACGGCGCCGAAGGTGAAGAGTAACGCGAGGAAGCCTGAGGTCAGTGCGCGGCGCATGTTGGTTGTCGATTATAGGTAGGTGGCGAGCGCAGCGTCAATTCTCTGTGGAGAATCGTTGGCGGCGGTTGCGAGTTGATTGAGGAATTCGTGGAGGACGGCGGGTAGCGGGGCGCGGAGATCGATCCAGGCGCCGGTGGTGGGCTGGGCGAAGCCGAGCTTGGCGGCGTGGAGAAAGTTGCGGTTGGCGTCGAGCGGGGGGAGTTCGAGCTTGTTGACGGTGAGGTTGTCAGCAGCGCCGTAGAGCGAGTCTCCGACGACGGGATGGTGGAGCGCGGAGAAGTGGACGCGGATCTGGTGGGTGCGGCCTGTGTGGAGTTGGACTTCGAGGAGCGTGGCGGGGCCGATGCGGGCGAGGGCGCGCCAGTCGGTGCGGGCTTCGCGAGCGCCGGCGAGGATGAGGCTGCGGCGGGCGGTCATTCGAATGCGGCGCTTGGGGTCGCGTGCGATGGCCAGGTCGATGATGCCGGTGGCGTGGTCGAGATGGCCTTCGACCAGGGCGATGTATGTTTTTTTGACTTTGCGGCTGCGGAAGGCTTCGCCGAGCCGGGCGTGGGCGAGATCGTTTTTGGCGACGAGGATGATGCCGGAGGTTTCCTTGTCGAGGCGGTGGACGATGCCAGGGCGGAGAATGTCGCCGCCCTGCGAGAGGGATTGGCCGCGGCCGAGGAGCGCGTTAACGAGCGTGCCTTTATGGTTGCCGGCTCCGGCGTGGACGATCATGCCGGCGGGTTTGTTGATGGCGACGACGTCGTCGTCTTCGTAGAGGATGTCGAGCGGGATGGCCTCGGCTTCGGCGCGGATGGGCGGGCGAGGCTCGGCGGTGACGGTGATGCGTTCGCCGCCGCGGAGGCGGTAGGAGACTTTGGCGGGCTTGCCGTTGACGAGGATGGCGGCGGACTCGATGAGTTCCTGCACGCGAGTGCGAGAGAGGTCGGGGCAATGGGTGGCGACGACGCGGTCGAGGCGTTGGTTGATGTCGTCGGGAGCGGCTAGGAAGTCGTGAGTCACTGAGTCAGCTGGCTTCGGGGTTGGAGACTTCGGGGGCGTGGTGTTTGGCGCCGAACAGGACGTCGAGGATGATGAGGGCGGCGCCGATGGCGATGGCGGAGTCGGCCACGTTGAATGCGGGATAGTGGTAGCTGCCGAAGCGGACTTCGAAGAAGTCGGTGACGGCGCCGTGGAAGATGCGGTCGGTGACGTTGCCGGCGGCGCCGCCGAGGAGCAGCGCGAGGCCAGCGGCGGTCATCGTGCCGCCGGCGTGTCCGGCGGCGAAGAGCCACGCGAGCGCGGCGATGACGATGATCGAGCCGCCGATGAGGAAGACGCGAGTCCAGGGAGAAGCGGAGTCGGCGAGGACGCCGAAGGCGATGCCGGGATTCTTGCTGTGAACGAGGTAGATGAAGTCGCGGACGAGTTCGCGGTGCCAGCCTTCGTAGGTTTGCGTTTCGAACCAGGCTTTGGACGCGCGATCGACGACAACGACGGCGAGGGTAAGCCAGAGCCAGCGAAGTCGTCCCGGGATGATCAACGTTTCGTTTCTCCTGGCTTCAGGTATTCGACGGTGCCACGCCGAAAGTGTTTCGCGTCCGGATACCCAAGTCCGTTCAACTCGCGGTCGAAACCTTTTCCGCGTCGCGCTCGATTTCGGCGATAGCTTCGCTGCAGCGCTCGCAGATCGTCGGATAGCGGGCGTTTTCGCCAACGTGGACGGAGTAATTCCAGCAGCGGTCGCACTTCTTCCCTTCGGCCTTTTGAATCGTCACTTCGAGGCCGGGGATTGCGTCGGAGCGATAATCGCCGGTGCCCGCGTTGAAGAAAATCAACCTGCGACACGATGAACAAGCCGGGAAGCTGCGGCAGATACTCTTTTAACTTGGCTTTGAGCTCGAGCGGAGCGTTGAGCAAAACCTTCGCTTCGAGACCAGCGTTGATCTTCTTCTCATTGCGCGCAGCTTCGAGCGCCTTCAAGACTTCGCCGCGGATTTTCGCGAGCTGTTCCCAGTTCGCGATCTGTTTCGGAGCGATGTTGGTACGCAGTTCAGCGTCTTCGCTGAAAAGCGTCATGTGCACGCTCTCCGGCTCTTCCACCGATTTCGGCAGATATTTCCAGATTTCCTCGGCGGTAAAAACGAGGATCGGCGCCGCAAGCCGCACGAGCGCGCTGCTGATCTTCCACACAGCCGTCTGCGCGGAACGCCGCGATTTGTTGTTGGCGGCTTTCGTGTATAGCCGATCCTTCAACACGTCGTAATAAAACGAGCTGAGATCGACGATGCAGAAATCGTGAATCGCGTGATAGACGCGATGGAATTCGTAATTCGAATACCAATCGCGGCACTTCTTGATGAGGTCGGCGGTGCGCTCGAGCATCCAGCGATCCATTTCGTCGAGCTGATCGTTGGGCAGCGCGTGGCGCGACGGTTCGAAATCGGCAAGATTGCCGAGGCCGTAGCGGAACGTGTTGCGAATTTTGCGATACGCGTCGCTGAGCTGCGTCATCACGCGCTCGCTCATCTTCACGTCGGCTTGATATTCGACGCTGGCGACCCATAGCCGCAGCAAATCCGCGCCCCAGCGTTCGCAAATCTCCGCAGGATAGAGCGTGTTGCCGAGCGACTTCGACATCGGCTGGCCCTTTTCGTCGAGCGTCCAGCCATGCGTGACTACGCCTTTGTAAGGCGGATTATTGTGGATGCCGATGCCGATCAGCAGCGAGCTGTGGAACCAGCCGCGATATTGATCCGGCCCTTCGAGATAAACATCGGCCGGCCACTCGGGACCTTTTAGCACGGCGAGGTGCGAGGAACCGGAGTCGAACCACACGTCGAGAATGTCGTTTTCCTTGCGCCATTTGCTCGCGCCGCAGGAACACTTCGTGCCGGCGGGCAGCAGTTCTTCAGCCGAATGCTTGTACCAGGCGTCGGCGCCTTCTTTTTCAAACCACTTCACGACATTGCGCAATGCGGTGAAATCTTCCAGCCGCTTGTTGCAGCCTTCGCAGTAGAAAACGATGATCGGCACGCCCCAGAAGCGCTGGCGCGAAACGCACCAGTCAGGTCGCTCGGCGATCATTTCGTACATGCGATCTTCGCCCCACGACGGAGTCCACTTTACGCCGCGAATTTTCGAAAGTGTCGCTTCGCGCAGAGTCTTCTTCGTGTCGTTCGCGGCCGCATCCATGCGGATGAACCACTGCTCCGTCGCGCGGAAGATCACCGGATTGTGGCAGCGCCAGCAGTGCGGATAGCTGTGCTTGTAATTGTGGTGTCCGAGTAGTGCGCCGCGATCGCCGAGCAATTTCACGACGATCGGATTCGCAGTGAAAACGTCTTTGCCTTTATATTCCGGCAGACCTTCGGTGTAGACGCCGCGATCGTTCAGGGGTGCATAGACTTCGAGGCCGTATCGCTGCCCCGTATTGAAGTCATCGACGCCGTGTCCCGGCGCGGTATGAACGATGCCGCTACCTTGATCGAGCGTCACGTATGTCGCGAGCACACCCGGCACCTGAATCGGCAGAAACGGGTGCTGAAATTTCATCCCCTCGAAATCGCGTCCCTTAAAGCGAGCGACTTCGTGAGCTTCCTTGATGTCGCACTCGGCCTGAAGCGCAGCAACGCGATCGGCCGCGAGCAACAATTTCCCGCGCGGCGTATCCACCACGACGTACTCGAAATCCGGATGAAACGCGAGCGCGCGATTGTGCGGAATCGTCCACGGAGTCGTGGTCCAGATGACGGCGCTGACGTCGGGCGTGATTTTCGCCGCTTCCCCGCTGCCGCCGCTCACGACCTGGAATTTCACCCAGATCGATGGACTGTGATGATCTTCATACTCGACTTCGGCTTCCGCGAGCGCGGTCGCATCATGAATGCACCAATAGACCGGCTTGCTGCCGCGAAAAACGTAGCCCTTCTCCATGAAATCGAGAAAAGCCCCGGCGATGACGGCTTCGTAGCCGAAATTCATCGTCAGGTAGGGATCGTTCCACCGGCCAAAAATCCCGAGGCGCTTAAAATCTTTCTTGTGCTGCTCGACATAGCGGCCCGCAAATTCGCGACACTTCGCGCGGAATTCCGCCGGCGAAACTTTGTCTTTTCCGCCGAGCTCTTTTTCGACTTTCGTCTCGATCGGAAGACCGTGGCAATCCCACCCAGGCACGTAGGGCGCGTAGTGACCCGCCATGCTCCTGGTCTTGACCACCAAATCCTTCAAAATCTTGTTCAGTCCGGTCCCAAGATGAATCTCGCCCGTCGGATACGGCGGCCCGTCGTGCAAAACGAAAAGCGGCTTGCCCTGGCGCGCCTCCAAAATGCGCTCATAGAGGTTTGAATCCTCCCAGGCAACGAGCTGTTTCGGCTCGTTTTGCGGGAGGCTCGCCTTCATCGGAAAGTCAGTTTTCGGCAGGTTAAGAGTTTTCTTCAGTTCAAGTGGCTCGGCCATGAAGCGTAGGGTAAATTCCCTTCTATCTCGTGATTACATCCGGATGCCCTCAGTGCTAGGAGGGGAAACATCGGAAACTGGCTTAATCACGTATGTTACAATGAAAGGCGTCCAGGCTGTAAGTCGGTACAGGTGCAACCTATCAGGAAGCGCCAGAATCGTAACTGAGACCGCCACCGAAGCAGGGACAGTTGCGTCTATAGGGGCAGGGGTGAGTTAGGGGAACACGTGCCGAGCAACTTTATTGACCTCATACCGCCAGGAATGAACAAACCGGAAGTGACCGATCCCTCGGTCCACGAAGCGCGACCCGTCCCGGCCTCCGCGGTACCCAAATTCAACACCCCACAGCACGTCGTCACCGACGGATTCTGGTCGAACCTCAAGCAGTTTCTGACCGAAAAGCCGATCAAAGTTAACCCGAATGTGCATTCCACCTTGATGCCGGAAGAGTACGGCGGCGGGTTCAGCGAAAACCTGAAAGACTTTTTCAAGTCGAAGCCGGTTCCGAAGGGGCCGATGAACAGCCGGTTGGCTGTGAACTGGGGAACGAACTTCGGCGGATTCGGATATCGCCTCAAGGAATTCTTCTCGCCGACGAAGCAGCCGCCTCTGCCGCCTGGTATCCAGCCGGTCAAAGTCAAAGACATCTGGACGAAGGATGAGAATTTTGGCTGGACGCAGATCATTGCGTTCAGCGCGCACATCGTGATTATCGCGCTGCTCGTTGTGCCCCTCATTTGGTGGAAGCAGCAGCCGGCCGCAGCCAAGAACAAAATGGATGTGACGCCGCTGGATATTTCGCCGTACATGGCAAAGCTGCCCGCAGGCGCTACGAAGGCGGGCGGTGGTGGTGGCGCGAACGATCACACGCTGACGCCGCCGAACAAGGGGCGACCACCGAAGTTTAAGTGGACGCAGTTCACGCCGCCTCAGATCAAGATTCAGAATCCGAACCCGAAGCTGGCGATGGATCCATCGCTGCTCGGTCCTCCGGACTTGAAGGTGAACGGGCCGAACGGCCTGGGCGACCCGCTGGCGAACGCGCTCTCGGATTCGCTGGGCCACGGAAACGGTACAGGCATTGGCAGCGGTACGGGCGGCGGTCTCGGCCCGGGTGAAGGCGGCGGCACCGGTGGCGGTGCGTTTCGCGCAGGCGTGAACGGCGTTGGCGTCCCGGTCTGCTTGTACTGCCCGACTCCACAATATTCGGACGAAGCGCGCAAGGCGAAGTATCAGGGCACGGTCGTGTTGCAGGTCACGATCACGACGGATGGACGCGCCGTGAACATTTCAGTGGTGAAGGGCCCCGGCCTCGGATTGGAAGAGAAAGCGAT
This sequence comes from uncultured Acidobacteriota bacterium, assembly GCA_963766985.1. GTDB lineage: Bacteria > Acidobacteriota > Terriglobia > Acidiferrales > UBA7541 > Acidiferrum. The sequence goes on along the minus strand of CAVYCJ010000012.1, from coordinate 185,427 downwards.
CGAGGCTGTGAAGGGCTGGAAGTTCAAGCCGGCCGTTGGACCGAGCGGCAAGCCTGTCGCGACGATTGTGCCGATCGAAGTCACGTTCCGCCTGTACTAAGCGACTAAGCGCTAAAACGAAACGCCTTCGGGTTTTTGAGCAGAGCCGGAGCCCAGCATCATGCCGTACGAATTCGCCGAGTGGGATGAGGAGCCAGAAGTACAGGCGGGTTCTCGGCGCGCCGGCGGACCTCCTCGAAAATCAATTGGCATCGGAGTTTTGGACCCACCTGGACCGCCAAGCAAGCCTGGCCTCCCTTTTATTTCGCTTCCGGGATTTACGAGTCGTGTTCTCGCAACGTTGATTTTGGCGGCCTTGGCGCTTGCGATCGGAGCGGTGGTCCACTTCTGGTTTTTCCCGCGACCTTAGCGCAATCCTCTTCCTAGATTTCTTTCAACACTCGCCCGCTTTGGCTGGCGCGGGCAACCTATCTCTGCGTCCGCACTTCTGAACCTCCAATCGCTGCCGCAAGTCTGTCGAGGGCTTGCGGCTTGCAGACGCGATCCATAGCAACTGCTGCGTTCTGGAGGTGCATCCTTGGGCGCTCCCTTCCTGCGTCATCGTTTTAGTTCCGAGTCATGGTCCACGCGCGTACGCGAAAATTTTCGGCAGGCGTTCGCATCAACGCGCTTGACGCATTCGTCGTCGAATGGCGCGCCAATTCATCTGTTGGAACTCGGTCCCACCGGAAAGGCTGGACGCGCGCAGACGGCATCGCTGCTGACTCACGCCGCGATCATCGGCGTGCTCGCTTTGCTGGCGCTGCAGGCTCATCGATCTTTGCCGAATGAAAATTCCGGCGTCAACGTGATTCCGGAGCACTTGTTGTTTTCTCCGTTGGGGGACGTTGCGAACGGTCACCCGTCGCTCGGGCACAACGCCGGTGGCGGCGAGCACAACCCGCTTCCCACGACGCGCGGTTTTCTAGCGCCGCGCTCGTCTCTGCAATTGGCTCCGCCGAGATTGCCGGACAACGCGACGCACGTGCTCGCAGTCCCGGTGGCGACGCTGGATGAGAATGCGCCGCCGATCGTCGCGGCGGCGCCCCAACTTGGCCTGCCCTGGATGGCGAACGACAGCAATTCAGCGGGCCCGGGCAAGGACGGCGGCATCGGCTCCGGCGAAAAAGGCGGAATGGGCGACAACTCGGGAAGCGACGCGGGCGAAGGCGAAAGCGGCGTGCCTTACTCGCGCGGGATGACGATGCCGATTTGCGTTACCTGCCCGCTGCCGCTTTACACGGACGAAGCGCGCAAGGTGAAGATGCAGGGGACGGTGACGCTGCGTGTGCTCGTGGGCGCCGACGGCCGCGCGGCGCAGATTCGCGTGGCGCGCGGTGTCGGATATGGTCTCGACGACCGCGCGATTGAGACGGTGCGAGGTTGGTCGTTCACGCCAGCGCGCGATGCGGCACGCAAGCTGGTTCCCGTATGGATCACGATCGAAGTCGTGTTTCGATTGTTTTGATACCAAGGGGCGCGGCCGCTCTTTCTGCGCTTGACCGCGGAAGGAATTGGAAACTCTGATGATCCGGCACGTGCGGCTTGCGAGCAATCTGCTACGATGAGGCCATGAGAAACGCGTTGTTGGCTGTTGGATTCTTGGTTTGCTCGCTGACTGCCGGAGGCGCAGCGAGCGCCCAGGCTGGGAACGGAGCGCTCGACCTGGTGGCACGAATTACGCCGACTGCGGCGCGGCCAGAACCCGTGCGGGAGTTCACGTTTTACGTGCTGACGAAGAGCTACGAAGACATCACCAAGGACGTCGAAGCAAGCGATGCCCCGCCGGATCGCGATAAATTCATCAGCGATCTGAAAGTTTCGGATGAATTGAAGGAGTGGCTCAAGGGCCACGACGAGCTCGATCTGACTTCACCAAACCTCGACAAGATGCTGACGCCCGACGATATTTTGCACGTGCCGGAATTTTTGCTGGCCTATCAGCGAGCGAACAGCGGCGGCGTCACTTATGGAATCCCGAAGCCGAAATATGCGGACGCCGACAAAACGTCGCATCCCGATCGCTATGAGAAGCAGCACGACGAATATCTCGCGGCGCTGAAGAAATTTATCCAGACGCATCCGGAGTCGATGAGCGGAGTGGAACTGGAATTGTCGGGCATAAATCCGCAGTCAAAGTGGGCGTTGCTTCAGACGGAGCGCAAAAAGCGCATCCTGCGGCTGGCTCCGGAATTGGCGCAGACGAAATATCTAGCCACGCAGGTCGACACGGATCTGGACGGGCATGCCGCCGCCAACTTGCCTCCGGGAAACTATTGGGTGAGCACGCTGAATCTGGATGCGGGCGCGGGCGACGCGCGATTGCGCTGGGACGTGCCCGTGGCAATCCAGAACGGGCGAAGCACACGAGTTGAATTGACCAACCTCAATGCAATAGACGCGCACGGCAAATCCGACGCGAGCGAATCGCACGGCAGTTCCAAAAATTAGTTCGCGATAAGCGAAATCATCATGGGAACGCCGCTTCTTTGGATCGGATTTAATGCATTCGTGCTGATTGCGGTCGCGCTCGACCTGGGCGTCTTCAACCGCAGACTGCATAAGGTCGAAGTGCGCGAGGCGTTGTGGTCAACGCTCGCCTGGATCGCGATCTCGGTCCTCTTCGGGTTCGGGATTTGGTATTTTTCGGGTCACCAGCGCGCGGTCGAGTTTTTCACCGGCTACCTGATCGAAAAAGCTCTCAGCGTCGACAATTTATTTTTGTTTCTCGTGATTTTTCGCACGTTTGCGATCGACGAGCGATTTCAGCATCGGATGCTCGAGTGGGGCATTTTAGGCGCCCTTGTGATGCGCGGCGTGATGATCTATGCCGGGGCAGCGCTGATCGAAAGATTTTCGTGGGTGATGTACATCTTCGGCGCGTTCCTGGTCTACGCCGGCGTCCACATGCTGTTTACCAAGAAAGAGAATGTGCGGCCGGCGGACAGCTCGTTTTATCGCTTCGCGAGCAAACATCTGCGATTGACTCGCGATTACGGCGGCGAGCACTTCTTCGTGAGAAAAGGCGGCAAGGTCTTTGCCACGCCGCTGTTTCTGGTGCTGCTGGTCGTCGAGATTACGGACGTCACGCTTGCGATCGATTCGATCCCGGCGATTTTTGGAATTACGCGGGATCCGTTCATCGTCTATACGTCGAACGTGTTCGCGATTCTTGGCTTGCGTGCGATGTATTTCTTACTGGCGGGGTTCTTGAATCGACTGCGTTTCTTGACCGTTGGGCTGGCATTTGTGCTGGCATTTATCGGGGGGAAAATGATTGTCGAGCCGTGGTTGCACGTGACGCCGCTCGTTTCCCTCTCGATTGTTGCTGGAATTCTGTTTCTAGCGATTGTGGGATCGCTGGTGTTTCCAGAGCAAGAGAAGGCGACGAAACCGTCGTAATGTCGGTCGCGCCGGCCTACTCCCCTTCGAACATTACTTCATCGACGTAGCACCAGAACCAATCTTCGCCCGGCTCGATCGACTGAACGACCGGGTGTTTCGTCTTGTGGAAATGCTTCGTGGCGTGTTTGTTCTTCGAACTGTCGCAGCAGCCGACGTGTCCGCATTCGCGGCACAGCCGCAGGTGCACCCAGGTGTCTCCCATTTTGAGGCACTCTTCGCAGCCGTTGGTTTTTGGCTTTACGTCCTTGATCTCGTCGGTGTGGGTACAAACTTCAGCCATTGTTCCTCCGGCTTACTAGACGGCGGGTTTGATCGGAATGCGAACTTCGAAACGGGTATCGCCCGGCGCCGATTTCACGGTGATCAGGCCCTTGATCTTTCGAATGATGCGATACGCGATGTCGAGGCCCAGCCCCGTGCCTTCGCCTACGCCTTTCGTCGTGAAAAACGGTTCGAAAATTTTCGATTGGATTTCCGCCGGAATGCCGGGACCGTTATCGGAAATTTCGACGAGCACGTAGTCGTTTTCGCGCGCCAGACGCACACCGAGTTTGCCGCCGTCTTTCATAACGTCGGCGGCGTTGTCGATCAGATTCGTCCAAACCTGGTTGAGCTCGCTCCCATAAGCGAGAACCTTCGGCACATCCGGCGCGTAGTCGCGCGTTACCGAAATCGTGCGCTTCAGCTTGTGATGCATGATTGTGAGCGTCGTGTCGAGGCTCTTCGCGAGATCGACCTCCTGCATGGACGCCTGATCCATGTAGGAATATTCCTTGATCGCTTTGACGAGATCCGAAATGCGCGCCGTGCTGTTGTCGAGTTCGTCGGCGATGCGATCCATTTCCAGCAGCGTCGCAAAGCGCGTCAGCTCAGGCCCAAGCGATGCGCCGGCCGCCTTCGCAAATATTTCGAGGTCCGAATCGGCGAGGTTAGCTTCCGCCAACAGCGGGCCCAGTTGCCACGCGTTATCGACGTTGCGCTGCTCAAGCCACGTCTGAATCGCCTCTTCGCGCTCGATCCGCGCAAATTCATCCTTATATTCCGCCGGCTTGAGCGACACGCGAATCTTCTCTTCTTTTTCCGCAAGCATCGCGCAGTCGTCCGGACCGATCGACGACGTTCGAACCGCCTCGCGAAGCCGCGCCAGACATTCGCGCAAAATTCCCGCCGAGCGCCGCGCCGCCGCTGACGGATTGTTCAGCTCATGCGCGAGCCCCGCCGAAAGCTTCCCGAGCGCCGCCATCTTCTGACTCTGCTGCTCGAACTCGGTATACGTCCGCACGCGATCGGTCAGCATTCCAACCAATCGCTGCGAAAGATCGGGGAGATGCTGCAGCAAGTCGCCGAAATACGCGTGAGAGTAAGCGAGTCCCCACACTGGAAGCGTCGCGCGAGCCGTCAGCCCGTAGTTTTTCAGCCGCGAAAATGGCAGAAGGCCCGTGACTGTCGGGGCCTCCATCGTAATTACCGGGCCGTCTCCGTGCTCCCTTCGCCCGCGAACCTCACCTTCAAGCAGCACAAACATCAATTTCGCCGGCGTGCCCTCGCGCATCATCGTCTCGCCCGGCTCAAACCGAAATTCATGCGTCCGATCGATGAACCAGTTCAGAGTCAGCATCGGACACATCGGCAAACACAGGGACCTTGCGGATCGCAGCAATCACCGTCGGCGCGGTCCGACGGATGCTCCGGCCCCTTCAGCGTGCCGTACAGTTCGTTTGTATCGTCCGGGATTCCGGTCATTCGTTTTTCACTCTCACGAATTCACACCGCGTTCCAACTTTGCCGATCGACCGTGACCGCCGAGCCTGCTCACTGCACCTTCGCCAGATATTGATGTATGAATTGAACCACAACAGCGCCTTCGCCAACTCCCGACGCGACTCGCTTCACCGACCCATGCCTCACGTCGCCCACCGCAAAAATTCCCGGCACGTTCGTTTCGAGCAATCCGGGATCGCGATCGAGCGTCCACGTCGCCGGGCGTTTCCCGTCGTGCATCAAATCGGGCCCCGTCAATATGAATCCGCGTTCATCGCGCTCGATTGTCTTGCCGAGCCACTCCGTCCGCGGCTGCGCGCCAATAAAAATAAACAGGCTCGACGCCGGAATCTTGTGCGGCTCCGAAGACGACCCGCGCTTCACCATAATCGAATCGAGCCGCTGATCGCCGTGAACTTCGGTCACCGACGCCTGCGTCCAGACGTCGATATTCGCCGTCTTCTCGATTTGCTCGATCAAGTAGTGCGACATCGTGGCTGCCAGCGACTCCCCGCGCACCAGCATAATCACTTGCTTTGCAAACTTCGAAAAGTGCATCGCCGCTTGTCCCGCAGAGTTCGCGCCGCCAATAATGAAAACCGTCTCGCCCTTACAAGACAACGCTTCCGAAGTTCCGCCGCCGTAGTAAACGCCCGCGCCCTGCAACCGCTCAATCCCGGGAATACTCAGCGTCCGCCACTGCACTCCCATCGCCAGCAGCAGCGCGTGACACGAAATCTCCACGCCATCTCCGAGCTTCAAGTATCGATACGGCCCTTCGATGCGAATGCTCATCGCCTCTTGCGGCGCGAGAATCTCCACATCAAACCGCCGCGCTTGCGCCACCGCGCGCCGCGCCAGGTCGGCTCCACTCAGCCCCGACGGAAATCCCAGATAATTTTCGATGCGCGAACTCAGCCCCGCCTGACCGCCCGGCGCCTCGCGCTCGATCATCACCGTCTTCAAACCTTCCGACGCGCCATAGACCGCCGCCGCCAATCCCGCCGGACCTCCGCCAACGATCGCGAGATCATAAAAATTTGTCAGCGCGTGCGTGCGCAACCCAATCTTATCGGCAACAGCCTGCTGCGTCGGCTCCGCAATCCTCTGCCCATCCGGAAAAAGTATCAGCGGCAAATTTTCCGCCTCGGGCCCAAGCGATTCGCACAGCCGCCGCACGTCGGCGTCCGACGCCGCCACTTCGACATCGATCCACTGATATGGCACCTGATTTCGCGCCAGAAAATCCCGCAGCTCATACGATCGCGATGACCACCGCGTCCCCAAAACACGAATCCCCTCATACGGCGGCCGAAACTGCGATGTCCAATCGTGCAAAAGATCGTCGATCGCCGGAAACAGCTTCTCCTCAGGCGGATCCCACGGCTTCATCAGGTAATAATGAATGCGAGCTTCGTTGATCGCATCGATCGCCGCATTCGTGTCCGCATACGCGGTCAGCAGGGCCCGCTTCGCCTGCGGATGAATATCCATCGCCTCGGCCAAGAATCCGACGCCGTCCATGTGCGGCATCCGCTGATCCGCAAGCACCAGCGCCACCGGATTGTTCCGCGCCTTCAGTTCGCGCAGCGTCGCCAGCCCCGCATCACCCGAATCGGCACGCATCACGCGATAATTTTGCGCGTAGTGTCCGCGCAAATCGCGCTCAATCGCTCGCAACACTTCGGGGTCGTCATCGACGGTCAACAAAACAGGCTTCGGCATGGTCTTTGGGATGAAACCCGCGGCGTGTCGGTTACTTCTTTTTCGCGGCGCTTCTTTTTCGTTTCATCCTCACGCTACAATTTGTTTGCAAATATGTCCAGCGCGCTTCCAGCGGCAATCGCGATGCTCAGTTCCGCCGACCCGAGCGAACGGGCCGCCGGCGCGCGCGAAATCTACCGTTCTGGCCGCCAGGCAGCCGACGAAGCCTCGCGCGATTGGCGAAATGACGCCGAGTTCGCCGCCCTAATCGAAAACGCAAAAGGCGCCGACCGCCCTGACGTCACCGTCGGTCTCGCCGTAAACCCAATCACCTTCGACGCGATTCGCGACGCCAACGGCTCCCCGCACCTCGCCGATGTCCCCCCCGACCAGGACGCCAAAGAATTCGAGTTACACTTCGACGCAAACGTCGCGCTCGACATCCTGACCACCCGCGATCCGAGCCGGCCAGGGCGCAATCGCGCGCTATCTCTCAAAATTTGGCGAAGGGATACAACAGGTCGAATACCGCTGCCGCAACGTCGACGCCGCCACGGAACTCTTGAAGAAGAAAATTCAGCGTCGAACCAATCTATCCGCAAACGCGTCCCGGCGCCGACGGCACCCGAATCAATTTTTTCTTAGCGCGCACAGCCGACGGCAGCAAAGTCCTGATTGAACTTTACGAAAAGTAGCCGCGCCGAACCCGCTCCGACTCAACTTTCCTGGAAATTCTGAATCTCCCGCGACGCCCGCAGCACTTCTCCCACCGTCCACGCCTGCGCAATCGCCCCATGCGGCGTAAACGGCGAGTCGCCTTCAAAAATCTCACCCAGCGTCCCGAGCCCATACATGTGCACCGAAATTCCCAGCGGCTCCAAAAATCGCATCGCCTCTTCGGGATCACCATAAACCCGAAGATGCGCCAGCACAAACGGTCCGACGAGCCATCCCCACACCGTTCCCTGGTGATACGCCGCATCGCGATCGCGCGGCCCGCCCGCGTAGTGCCCTTTATATCCAGGCTCGCCCGGCGCCAGACTCCGCAATCCATACGATGTCAGCAAATGTTTCGCGCACATATCCACCACCGCGCGCTGCTGCTCCTCGCTCAGCGGCGAAACCGGCAAGGAAACCGCGAACAATTGGTTCGGCCGCAGCGACGCATCGTTCGCTCCACCCGGCACCTCGATCACGTCGAAGCAGCACCCGCGATCTTCATTCCAGAATTTCTGAAAATTCTTCTTCGCCTTCGCCGCCAGCTTCTCGTAGCCTTCCCCCGGCCGCGCCAGCAATCGCGCAAATTCCGCCATCGTCTCCAACGCATTGATCCACAGCGCGTTGACCTCGATTGCCTTGCCCATACGCGGCGTCACAACCCAGTCGCCGACTTTGGCGTCCATCCACGTCAATTGCACGCCCGCCGTGCCGCCAAAAAGCAACCCGTCCGCGGGATCGACCTTGATGTTGAAGCGCGTGCCCTTCACATGTGCGTCGATCATCTCTGCCAAAACCGGAAACAGCTGCAGTAACGTGCGTCCGTCCTTCGTCGACGCAAAAAATTGACGTACCGCCTCAAAAAACCAAAGCGCGGCATCGATCGAGTTGTACTGTGGGTCTCCACCCGCGTCCGGAAAATTGTTGGGAAGCATGCCGCTTTCAACGACTTCAGAAAACGCGAGCAGAATCTGCCGCGCGATGTCGGCGCGCCCCGTTGCCAGCGTCAGTCCCGGCAGCGCGATCATCGTGTCGCGCCCCCAATCGCCAAACCAGTGATAACCCGCGATGATGCTGCGTCCATCCGGATTCGTCGGCAGCGCGCGTTTCACAATAAATTGATCCGCGGCAAGAATCAGTTGAGGGAGCCAGTTCGGAGTCCCGCTCTCGGCTTTCCCCTCTTGCGTTCGCCACGCTTCAAAAATCTCGCGGTCGCGATCGAGGTCGTCGGCTCTTTCTCCGGCGCCAACCGTTCCGGCTTCCGTCGTTGCCACGAACGTCGCGCTCGCGCCGACCTTCAGCGTCGTCTGAAACAGCGCGGCAAACAAACGATCCTCGTGATCGTCCAACCCGCGCTCTTTCTCCACCGCCATGAAGCAGTCGCGATACCACTCGTGCCGCGGTTCGCACGACGCACCCGCACACCTCAGGAAAAACGGCGTCGCCCCATCGAAGGCGGTGATCTTCACCCCAGCGCCGCTATCGATCACCTCAACCTGCATCCGCCAGTCGCCCGCATGTGTGGCGTTGTGATAGTCGCGATAATTCACCATCGCCTTCAGCGAAATCTCGGCCGCCGCCGTTCCTCGCACCAGCGTGTACTGCACATATGTCGTGTTTTCGCCGTGCTTCATCCAGACGCGCTTCTCCAGTAACGCATCCGCAAGCGCATAGGTCCAAACCGGCGTCATGCCTTCCAGTCGAAAACTTTCGATGTCGAGAAATCCCTTGGGGTCGGTTGCGCCGCTCATCCACTGATGCGTCGCGAGCGAATACTCCGCTCCCGCGTAGCGAACAACTTCATCGACTCCCGCCACCAACTGCATCCGTCCAACCGGTGGATGAAGCGCTGCGATCAACAATCCGTGATAGCGCCGTGTCAGGTTGCCGGATATCGTGCCCGACGCGAACCCGCCAATCCCATTCGTGACGAGCCACTCGCGCCCGTCCGCTGTTTCCAGATTCCCGCAAACCTCGCGCCCAAATTTGATCTTGGCGTCTTCCGGAATGTACGACGTCGCAGTGGCAACAGCTTTCTTCCGCGGAGCGCGCGCCGCCTTCGCCCCCGCTTTCCTCCGCGTCGGAGTCGCCGGCGCCGGCGAAGAATCTTCGGCCGTTCGCGTCTCGGCCTTACTCTTCCCCTTGTCTGCTCGATTCGATGCCATCGCCTTCCAGTCTTTCCATCATGCGTCGTCGCGCGCGTTCAGTTCGCGCATTTGGCCCGGTTAGCCCTTCTTGCTCCTTGGCCCGACTGAGATCAACTTCCCTTTGGTCCCGGGTTCAACCACTTCGTCATCAAAAATCGTTCGTTGCTGCTATACCCCGCTCGCCGATACAAACCGATCGCCGGATCGTTTCCGTGGGTAACCTCGAGATGAATCGCATTCACGCCCAGCTCGGCCGCCGCCATTTCGACAAACTCCATCGTCCGTTGCCCGATTCCCTGTCGCCGATGCTCTTCCGCAATATACAACTCATCGATAAACGCGTCGTACCCGCGATATTCGAAGCTGAACGAAACAGTCAGTACTACATAGCCCACATATTTTTCATCGTAGACGATCAGCCACGCTTTGCCGTAAGTGCTATCACCGACAAAGCGTTCGAATATCGCCCGGCGTTGCGCTTCGTCAAAAGGCGTCGAGCCCGGATCGGCTCCTTCCAGCGCACGCATCATCTCCAGCACGATGTCGGCATGTTCCGCTCGCGCCAATTCAAACCGAAGTTCGAACCGAATTCCTTGTCCCTCAGTCGCCACTTTGTTGGAGTAACTTGGCGACCAGTCCGGTCCAGCCGGTTTGATGGTTCGCGCCGAGGCCGGCGCCGTTATCGCCATGAAAATACTCGTAGAACAGAATCAGATCTTTCCAGTGCGGATCGTTCTGAAACATATCGACGCCACCCGATACGGGCCGTCGGCCATCCGCTCCGCGTTCGAAGATTCGAGTGAGCCGCCGCGAAATTTCCGCCGCAACATCCCACAGATTGGTTTCGTTTCCCGAACCCGTCGGGCATTGCACTTTAAAATCTTCGCCAAAGTAATAGTGGAATCTTTGCAGCGACTCGATGAGCAGATAGTTCACCGGAAACCAGATTGGTCCGCGCCAGTTCGAATTCCCACCGAATAGACCTGTGGTCGACTCCGCTGGCTCGTATTTCACGCTGCTCACTTGCCCGTTCACATCGACTTCGTACGGATTGTTCAAGTGATAGCGCGACAGCGCGCGAATGCCGTAGTCCGAGAAAAACTCGCTCTCATCCAGCATCCGCCCCAGAACTCGCCGCAACTGATCGCGATTGGCGAGCGATAGCAACCGCCGAACCCCGCGTGACGAGTGCTCCGACGCCTCGATGTGTTCCGGCACATCGGTGTGATTGTCGATGAACCACTGCATCCGCCGCTTGAATCCCGGCAAGCGATCCACAATCTCGGGCTCCAGCGTCTCGACGGCGAACAACGGGATCAACCCCACCATCGAGCGGATCTTCATGAAGTGCTCTTCGCCGTTCGGTAGCTGCAAGACGTCGTAGTAAAAGCCATCGACGCCGTCCCAAAGCGAACGGTTGTCGGCGCCCATGTCATTCATCGCGTGCGCGATGTTGATGAAGTGCTCGAAAAATTTACTGGCAACGTCTTCGTAAGCCCGGTCTTCCTTGGCAAGCTCCAGCGCAATCGCCAGCATGTTCAGGCAATACATTCCCATCCAGCTGGTGCCGTCCGATTGTTCCAGGTGTCCGCCAGTCGGCAAAGGTTGCGACCGGTCGAAAACTCCGATGTTGTCCAGCCCCAGAAACCCGCCCTGAAAAATGTTCGCACCATCGGGATCTTTGCGATTCACCCACCACGTGAAGTTCAGCAAGAGCTTGTGGAACACTCTCTCTAGAAAATTGCGATCGGCAACCCCGCGAATTCGCCTTTCGATTTTGTAAACGCGAAACGCCGCCCACGCATGCACCGGCGGATTCACATCGCCGAAAGCCCATTCATACGCCGGAAGCTGACCGTTCGGATGCATGTACCACTCGCGAAGCAGAAGTATCAGCTGCTCTTTCGCGAAGTCAGGATCGATCAGTGACAACGGGACGCAATGAAATGCCAGATCCCACGCCGCGTACCACGGGTACTCCCATTTGTCGGGCATCGAGATCACGTCATCGTTATACAGGTGCGTCCAATCTTTGTTTCGCCCCTGCAGCCTCTCTTTCGGCGGCCGCGGTGTCGCCGGGTCGCCATCGAGCCAATGCCGCACATCATAGTGATAAAACTGCTTGCACCAGAGCATTCCCGCGAAGCTCTGCCGCATGATCATTTTTCCGTCATCCGACAAACCATCTGGAACTCGGGTCGCGTAGAAATCGTCGGCATCTTTGATTCGCGCCGAAAAGACAGCCTCGAATCCCGCCTTGAAATCGCCGAGCGCAGGCGGCGTATCGACCGTCGGCGACACCTGTGAAGTCGAGGCGTTTCCTCGTCTTATCGCCGGCGAGGGCGGCGCGGTGCCATCCATATTCCCGGGAATCGACGGATCTCGATCCGTCAGCCGGAGCTTGAGCGTGACGCTCTCTCCGGATTTGACGATCATCGACTGTAGCGCTGCCATTTTCGTGCCGCAGTGCTTCGGATTGATGGCGCCCTTATTTCCATGAATCAGGAATTCATGAAAGGCATCCTTCACATACGACGGATTCGGTGTGCCGAACAGACGCTGCGAATTGGTTTCGTTTTCCGTGAAGAGCAGTTGCGGATTCCCTTCCGCAATTAGCCATCTCTTGCCATATTGCCAGTGGTAAATCTCAAGGCATGTATTGCCCGGCACCGCGTTCGTCGGTGTGATCGTCGGTCGGCGATTGTCCCTTCCCCACGACCACGTGTTCCGAAACCACAACGATGGTAGAAGATGGAGCTCCGCTTCGTCGGGGCCGCGATTGATCGCGGTAATTTTGATCAAAATGTCTTCGATGTCGGCTTTCGCGTACTCTACGAAAACATCGAAATACCGGCTCTCCGCGAAGATACCCGTATCGACGAGCTCGTACTCTGGATCTTGGCGGCTCCGCCGCCCGTTTTCCGCAACCAGATTGGCGTATGGGAATTCCTTGTGCGGGTATTTGTACAGCATCTTCATGTAGCTGTGCGTCGGCGTCGCGTCCAGGTAGTAGTAATACTCCTTCACGTCTTCGCCGTGATTCCCTTCGTGCCCGTTCAGCCCGAAAAGGCGTTCTTTCAGAATGGGATCACGGCCGTTCCAGAGCGCCAGACCGAAGCAGATCAGTTGATGACGGTCGCAAATCCCCGCGATGCCGTCTTCTCCCCAGCGGTATGCACGCGACCTCGCATGGTCGTGCGGGAAATATTCCCAGGCCGTGCCGCCCGGGCTGTAGTCTTCACGGACCGTTCCCCACTGGCGTTCGGATAGGTACGAACCCCAGCGCTTCCAATACTTTGTTCGCGCGCGGTCTTCGTCGAGCCGCCTGTCTTCTACCGTTTCCAATCGTGGCATTCGCGCTCCATCTTCCGACCGCGACGACCCACCAACTGTCGCGTGCTAGCAAACCGTTTGATAATCGCACTGATTCAACCGATGCAGAAATTTGCCCGTGCCGGGCGTGCTCCTCGCCGCAACACTCGTTCGAATGCCTAACCTGTAAATAGCTATTGACAATTAGTAACTACTATGCCACTATTCCGTATGATTCCGGCCTGCCACCCCCTGAGCCCATCGATCCCGCCGGACGGCGAATCTGTGGCGAAACTCGCCATTTTGGAACTCGCTGATTCTAAACAGCTTTTTCACTCTTTGGGTTTTGTGTCAAAAGTATTTCCGCTAACGCCAATCGTTTCAACAACTTCCCCACTCTTTGCGAAAACACCCGGGGGGTATGCCCAAAAGGCGAAGTTCCGGCGAAACCCGAACGAGACGATCGCTCCTACCTTAATAACGCCAGTCTGAGCCTGCGGGGAACAGCGCTCCAGACCGCTCGCGGGAAGATACCGAAAGAAAATTAGAAAACAATGAAAATTTCTCTTGACAACTTATACTGTGTGTTGCACAGTATGTTTCGTACAGTAGTTGATGCACAGTAGACGGCACACAGTACATGACTCTCGACTCCTCCATCTTCGACAACCTCCGCTCCGAACTCCGGCGCGGCTCCCTCATCCTCGCCGTTCTCGCCCAGCTCCGCTCCGAGCAATACGGCTACACCCTCCGCAAAGCCCTCGCCGATCACGGCATGGAGATCGAAGAAAGCACCTTGTATCCCCTGCTCCGCCGCCTTGAAACCCAAGGACTTCTCCGCAGCGAATGGCGCGAAGAGGATAAGCGCAACAAACGCTTCTACATCTTGTCGGCGGATGGCCAGGAAGTTCTGGAGCAGTTACTTACCGAGTGGCGAAGTTTGGATTCGTCCCTATCGGAAATCGTCGGAGGTAAAGAACATGCAACTCGTTGATAGCAAGCTCTATAGCGCGAATGTGTCCACATCTCCAGACGGACGACGGCAGTTCGCTGGCAGCGCGCACCGCCGCACCGGCAATGACCCTATCTCGTGGCTCAAGCGGACCAGCGCTTCGGAGCGACTGCTCGCACTGCTGCTGGCTGCGTTCGTCCTCACCGGCAGCCCGGCGCTCCTCACGACGGTTCGCTCGACGGTTTCGCTCGCTCTCCAAATTTTGCTGCAAGCCGGTCACGCCGGCTTCATCGCGTTCCAAATCTTTGGCAGGTAGGAAAATCATGGCCGCTCAAATCATCGAAAAATATTTGAACTCAGTCCGAAGCGCACTGCCTGAAGCTCAGCGTGACGATATCGTGCAGGAGCTTTCCGAGAATCTGCACGCGCAGATCGAAGACAAAGAAAACGAACTCGGGCGCCCGCTGCGCGATGCCGAAGTCGAAGAAATTTTGAAGCAGCACGGCCACCCGTTGGTTGTGGCGAGCCGCTACCGGCAGGAGAAGTGGAGCGTCGCATTCGGTCCCGAACTGATCGGGCCTGTGGTCTTCCCTTTTTACGTTCGCGTTCTGAAATTTAATCTCGGCATCAATGCGATCGTATTGTTCATCGTCGCCGTCGCGCTCTTTTTCGGCGGACACGCTATGACAGCGGGAAATCTGATTCCCGCGATTTTCTACCAGGTCTCCATTCAGTTCGCGGTTGTGACGTTGATCTTCGTGGCAGCTGACCGTCACTTTAAAAAGCATCCCGAGAGTTGGAATTATCGCGATGCGAAACATCCATGGCATCCAGCATTTTCATTCGACGATTGGTCGAAATCGAAAACGAAGAGCGACTCAGGCCGTGTTTCGCGAATGGATTCGGTCGCGCAGATCGTGGCTCTCGGTATTTCATTGGTTTGGCTGCGCGTCGCCGCAGGCGCGCCATTTCTAATTTTCGGACCTGCAGCAGCTTTTCTGCGACCTGCTCCGATCTGGCATCAGTTCTACTGGCCGGTGGTCGGAATCGCCTGCCTCGGAATTCTGCAAGGTTTCATCAATTTGATCCGGCCCGACTGGCTCCGCTTGATGGTTGCGTATCGCGCGCTCACCGCGATCGCGTGGATCGTGATTCTCTACGTCGTGCTGAAGGCTGGACCGTGTGTGATTCTTACTCCCGACGCGGCGCAGGCGGAAGGCTTTCGCAAGACTGCCGACATCCTGAATCAGATCGGTACTTACGCCGCCGTCATTTTCGCTTTGATCGCACTCTACAACTTCTTCCGTCATCTGCGGCGTTTAATGCGGCTGTCTGGCGCACCCAAAGCCGACGCGACTCGCCAAACCGCCTAGAAGAGCGACCGCAAGGCGGGCGCGACGGCGCAGCGTGTCGCCCCAAGTGGACAATTGAAGCAACTCGGCTGGGTCTGGCGCGAAGTATCGCTTTTCCGGCGGTGATAATCTAAATACTCGCCGCCCGCGACGCTCACCGACGCTGGCCGAGGAGAAAATCACCAATGTCAGGCCCAAGATTCTTCCGGTCTCCTCGACTCGCTGGACGTCGGCTCAGTCGAGCATTCGCGTTACTCGCCGCGGGACTCTTCGCTTCCCTCCCCTTTGTATCCGTCGCCAACGCCCAAGCCAAGCCTGAAGACAATACGCTTCGGAAGCTGAACGAATCGGTCGATGCGTTGATTCGTAAAGTGTCGCCGAGCGTGGTGCAAATTCTCGTGACCGGCTACGGGCCGCTGGAGGAATCGAAAAGCGGAAACACCGGCGTTGTGATCGGCAGGCAGCGAGCGATCGGCTCGGGATTTGTGATCGATCCGGACGGCTACATCATCACAAACGCGCACGTTGTTTCGGGCGCGCAAGTCGTACAGGTTGTGCTTCCCTCCGGGAATCCTGATGGATCGCTGCGATCGCTGCTTTCGTCGAAGACCGATATTTTGCCGGCGCGCGTCGTTGGCGTGAGCCGCCAGATCGATCTCGCGCTCCTAAAAATCGACAATTTGCCGGCGAAGTTGCCGGCGTTGCCCGTGGCGTCGTATCGCAACCTGCGGCAGGGCGAAGTCGTGCTGGCGTTTGGCAGCCCGGAAGGGCTGCGCAACACCGTCACGCTTGGAGTTGTTTCTTCTGTTGCGCGGCAGACCGATCCGGATTCGCCGATGGTTTACATCCAGACCGACGCTCCGATCAATCCGGGCAACTCAGGCGGACCGCTCGTGAACGTCGACGGCGCAGTCGTCGGCGTGAACACATTTATCTTGTCGCAGTCGGGTGGTAACGAAGGGCTCGGGTTCGCGATTCCGAGCAGCGTGGTCAGCGTCGCGTATCAGCAATTACGAAAGTTCGGGCATCTGCATCGTGTCGAAATTGGGATCGGCATCCAGACCATCACGCCGGTTCTTGCTGCGGCTTTGAATCTGCCGCGCAGCTACGGCGTCATCATTTCCGACATCGATCCTAATGGTCCTGCGCTTGAAGCGGGGCTTCGTGTGGGAGACGTGCTGCTTTCGATCGACGGGCGCATGGCGGAAAGTATTCCGTACGTATCCTTCCGACTCATGTCGCTGAGTGGCGGCGAGAAAGTGCATCTGGAAGTGCAGCGCGGACCGGACAAGCTGACGTTTGATGTACCGGTCGTCGAGCGCTCGGACAATATGGATCAGATCACGGCACTGGCCGATCCAGAAAAGAATCTCGTGCGGCCGCTGGGAATCCTGGGCATTGAGATCGACAAAAAAGTCGCGGCGCTGGCTCCCGATCTTCGCGATCCGTTCGGAATCATCGTGGCGGCGCGATCGAGTGACGCATCGGGCGAGATTCCGCTCCAGACCGGCGATGTCATTCGCACGCTGAACGGGGATCCGATGACCTCCTTGGATAAGTTGCGGGAAGCGTTGCGGGCGCTCAAGCCTGGGTCGCCTGTGGCCATCCAGATCCAGAGGGACGAGAAGCTGATGTACGTTTCCTTTACGCTCGAACAACCGCTATGATGCGTCGGCGCTCAGGGGCGCCGAATTAAGAAAAGCTGGACGCCAGTTCACGCGCATCGGCTTGAACACATAACCATTTCATTTCCGGCGCTTGCGCCAGGGAGAAGACCATTCAGCCGCTGCGATTCAATCCGATCCTGAATACGGACAGCTACAAGCTCACGCACTGGTGGCAATACCCTGCCAATACGCGGCATATCTATTCGTACGTGTGCTCCCGTGGCGGCTTTTTCGATCACTCGGAGATGGCGGGGCTGCAATACATTGTGAAGTCGAACTTCGCGGGCAAAGTTTTCACGATGGAGGATGTCGAGGAAGCCGCGAAATTCGCCGGCAAGCATTTTTCGAACAATCCGAGGGGATTCAACTACGAGGGCTGGAAGCGGCTGTACGCAAAACATGGCGGACTGTTGCCGCTGCGAATCAAAGCGGTGAAAGAAGGCTCGGTCGTCGCGGCGCAGAATGCGATTGTGACGATCGAGAACACCGATCCGGAGTTTTACTGGCTGACGAACTGGGCGGAAACGATTTTGCTGCAGGTTTGGTATCCGGTCACGGTCGCGACGCTGAGCCGCGCGATCAAACAGATCGTCGGTGAGGCGCTGGAGCGCACGGGCGATCCGACCGGACTTCCTTTCAAACTGCATGACTTCGGATTCCGAGGAGTTTCGAGTCGAGAGTCCGCGGCGATCGGCGGCGCGGCGCATTTGTTTAATTTTGTCGGCACCGACAACCTCCCTGCTATCGAATTGCTGCAACAGTATTACGGTTCGGATATGGCGGGCGTCAGCATTCCCGCGTCGGAGCACTCGACGATCACATCGTGGGGACGCGAACACGAACTGGAAGCATACGAAAACATTTTGACCAACGTGCCCGAGGGAATCGTGGCGTGCGTCAGCGATTCGTATGACATTTTCAATGCAGTCCGAAATTTGTGGGGCGGCAAACTGCACGATCGCGTGATGCAGCGCAACGGCACCCTCGTGATTCGGCCGGATAGCGGCGATGCGGTGACGGTGCTGGAAGACATTTTCAATATAGCGGCGGAGAAGTTTGGGTTCGAAGTAAATCGCAAGGGATGGAAGGTCATCGCGCCGCAAGTGCGCTTCATTCAAGGCGATGGCGTCAACTATCACACGATCCAAAACATGATTTCGCAGCTGACGCGGCGCGGCTGGTCGATGGACAACTGGAGTTTCGGCATGGGCGGCGCGCTTTTGCAGCAACTGAACCGGGACACGTTGCGATTCGCATTGAAGTGTTCGGCGATCGATGTGAATGGGCAGTGGCACGACGTGTACAAGCAGCCGGTCACCGATCCGGGGAAGGATTCGCGGGCCGGGCGATTTGTTTTGCTGAAGGACGGCGGAGAGTTTGTGACGATCGTGAATTCGGGCGAGCCGGAGCGGCGAGACGATCAACTGGAAGTTGTTCTTGAGGATGGCGTTCTGCGGCGCGATCAGACGCTGAAAGAGATTCGAGGCATCGCGGCGAGTTTTGATAATTTTTCGAAGAAGCCGAATTAGTTGCGGCCGGCGCCTACCAGTTAGATCTCGATTTGGCTAACGTCTGAGATCCTTCGCTCCGCTCAGGATGACAGCGCGTTTTTGCTTTGTTGCGAGGCTGGATACGATTCAGCCCGACATTACCTACACTGCTTCGGGCAGCTTAAGGCTAGGCCTGAGATCCTTCGCTCCGCTCAGGATGACAGCGCGTTTTTGCTTTGTTGCGAGGCTGGATACGATTCAGCCCGACACTACCTACACTGCCTCGGGCAGCTTAAGGCTCGGCCTGGGATCCTTCGCTGCGCTCAGGATGACAGCGGCTTGTTTTTGGTTCGGTGGGTCGCGGGGTAGCCGACGTAGTTCCGCAGGTTAGCCCTCGAGGCATACGACGCCCCGAGTAACGCCGAGAGACTCACAGCTTAAACCTCGATCGTGTAGGCGTCTGAGATCCTTCGCTTCACTCAGGATGACAACAGTTTTTGTTTTGTGACAAGACTTTTTGCCTTGTGACTCGTCTTTATGTGAGGAGCGTCCCCTTGATTACCGAGGGGAGGGTTGATAGGCTCGCTTGCGATAGCTCGGTTACCGAGGACATGAATTGAGCAAACCTTCTGATCTGGTGCAAGGGACGTTGGACATGTTGCTGTTGAAGATTTTGGCGCTTCAACCGTTGAACGGATTCGCTGTGAGCCAGCGGTTGAAACAAGTGTCCGGCGACGTATTGCAGGTGAGTGACGGATCGCTGTACCCGGCACTGCACAAGCTCGAGCAGGAGGGCTGGATCACAGCGGAATGGAAAACGTCGGAGCATGGACGGCGGGCGAAATATTATTCGCTGACGCGGCTGGGACGGCGACAACTCGAAAAAGAAGCGGATGACTGGGGCAGACTTTCGAGCGCGATTTCACGAGTAATCAAACTTAAAGAAGTGTGAGCGCCGAGCGGCGCGGAAATTGAGGTTGGAGCATGCGACCCGAGCATTGGCTGTACACGATTCCGTTGCGGTTGCGGTCGTTGTTTCGACGGGAGCGGACCGAGGAGCAGTTGGACGAGGAACTGCGCGACCACCTGGAACTGGCGACCGCGCAATACATCGCAGGCGGGATGACGCGAGAAGCGGCGCAGCGCCGTGCGCGGCTGGACCTCGAAGGTATCGAGCAGACCAAAGAGAGATGCCGTGATGTCCGCCGGGTACGCGTCATAGAAACAATCCTGCAAGACGTTCGGTTTGCCTTCCGCGTGCTGCGCAAGAGTTCCGCGTTCACGCTGCTTGCCATCTTTGCGTTGGCGTTGGGAGTCGGCGCGAGTTCGGTGATGTTCAGCGCGGTGGATTCCATTTTGCTGCGTCCTCTGGCGTATCGCGATGCGGATCGCCTGGTCGTCATTCTTAACCACGGAAACGGGCCGATCTCTCCAGCGAACTACCTCGATTGGAAAGCGCAAAGCAAGTCCTTCGAAAGCATGGGAGCAGCGGAGTACTGGACACCCGACCTGACAAATGTCGACAGGCCGTCGAAACTGTGGGCGCTTCACATCACGTCGGACATTCTGCCGATGCTGGGCATCCAGCCAATCCTCGGCCGCGTTTTTTTGAGCGAAGAGGACCAAGCCGGACACGAGCTTGAGGTTGTTCTCTCTTACGCGCTGTGGCAAAGGCAATTCGGAGGAGATCCGAGTGTGCTGGGCCGCCAGATATCGCTTGATGGGAAGTCGTACGCGATCGTCGGCGTGATGCCAGCCTCATTCAAATTTGCGCCCTTTTGGGCCACGAAGGCTGAGCTATGGGCGCCGCTTGCGTTCGGTCCACGTGCGACGAGTCGCGGTGGGAACAGCTTACGTATCTTCGCCAGACTCGCGCCTGGAGTCGGGCTGCCGGCCGCCCGCGCCGAGCTGGGCACAATCACCGCACGCCTGGAGCAGCAATACCCCGGAACGAACAAGGATGCCCAAATCGTGCCCCTGAAGGAAAAGGTGGTGGGCAGCATTCGGCCCGCACTGCTGACGATGCAGTTCGCGGTGGCCTTCGTGTTACTCATCGCGTGTGCGAACGTCGCGCACATGTTGCTTGCCCGAGGCGCCGCGCGTGCGGGCGAGGTTGCGGTGCGCTCGGCACTAGGCGCGGGACGCCTGCGTCTGATTCAGCAATTCCTAACGGAGAGCCTCATCCTGGCAGTCGCCGGAGGAGGTCTTGGACTGCTGCTTGCGGCGGCGGGCATTCGCGCGCTCGTGCTTTTTGGACCGGCGGACATTCCGCGTGTGAATGATATCTCGCTCGATTGGCGCGTCACGCTATTCGCGCTCGGCGTCTCGATTGCGACAGGGATTGCGTTTGGAATCGCACCGGCGCGGCAGGCATCACGATTGGGCCCAGCGGAATCACTCAAAGAAGGCGGGCGCACTGGTGACAATGCCCGTGGGAACCGCACGCGAAGTATCCTCGTCGTCACAGAGTTTGCCCTGGCGTTGATACTGCTCATCGGAGCGGGTCTCATGCTGCGCACTCTGTTGGCGTTGCAAGCCATCGATCCGGGATTCGATCCACATAATGTATTGACGATGATCCTCTCGACCACCGGATCCCCGACATCCGCCCCGGGCCGCACGGAAGATTTTTCGCGCGAGACGTTAGAACGGGTGAGCGCGATTCCTGGCGTCGTGTCCGCGGGGATGACAAACCATCTGCCTCTTGCAGGCGACATGTGGGGCTACTCGTTCTGGATCGAGGGGCGGCCTCTCCCTGCTCCCGGCGAAGAGCCTGACGCAGCTTACCGCCTCGCGTTTCCCGGTTATTTCAAAACGATGGCGATGCAGATCTTACGCGGCCGACCGATTGAGGAGAGCGACACGGCCACATCGGCACCCGTTGCGGTCATCAACGAATACATGGCGCAGCGATACTGGCTTGGCGAAGACCCGATCGGGAAGCACTTCTCGTTGGACAATCCGGGCAAGGCCGGCGCAGAAAAGGTGAAGTGGATTACGGTTGTTGGCGTGATGAAAAACGCGGTGCGCAGCGATTGGGCGGCATCTCCGGAAGAGGAGATATTCCTTCCCTACTCGCAGAATCACGGCGCGGGAGCCGACGTGACACTGGTGGTGCGAACCTCCGGTGATGCTGCCGCCGCTGCCCCCTCGATTGAAAGTGCGATCTGGAGCATCGATCGCAATGTGACGATTTCCGAGGTCCAAACGATGGAAGCTGTTGTGGCCCGAGCGAACTCGCAGGCGCGCTTCAGTGCGGCGCTGCTCGCAGCGTTCGCGATTGTCGCGCTGCTTATGTCGGCGGTGGGAATTTACGGCGTGATGACCTATGCGGTGGCACGCCGGCGTCGCGAGATCGGCGTGCGCATGGCGCTCGGCGCCAGTCGTGGCGATGTTCTTACCGGAGTGCTGAGACAGGGCATGGCTTTGGCGATGGCTGGGTCGGTGATTGGGGTTTTGGGTGGACTGATTCTTTCGCGATTGATGGGGACGCTCTTGTACGGTGTAAGACCGAGCGATCCGCTGACGTTCACGGGGGCGGCGGCACTGTTGACGATCGTTGCGCTTACGGCGTGCTATGTGCCGGCGCGGCATGCGACGCGAGTGGATCCGATGACGGCGCTGCGGTATGAGTAGCGGATCGGCGTCGACGGTGCTGACGTCTGAGATCCTTCGCTTCGCTCAGGATGACAACACTTTTTTTGTGTGACCGAACATTTGAATTACGAGCGCTTCTGCCGATGAAAGGATTTTTCGAAGAGGGCGACGGTGATCAGCAACTCTTTTGTAAGGAAGTCATAAGTTTTCGCGACGCGATTCGAAAATTTGCGGCGGACTTCGAAAATTAAATTTTCCCTTCGAGCGATTTTCTCCGTTCACATAAGTTGTCCGCCAGTTCATCCCTCTGTCTCGACGCTGTAACACGGCGCGACTACAAACGTTGCGCGCGTGAACAGTCCCCCACCCGCTGTGTTGCGCGACACGTCCTGGATGGAGGTTGTATCGATGGAATCGCGCTTGTCCCACTGGCGAAAATACTTGCCAACCGCAAAGCAAGTACTCGCCGCAGTCGTCGCCACACAATTGATGGTTGCAGTGCCAGCCCGCGCCAACGACGGAAACAGCAACGACGGAAAGACCACCTCGCCAATCAAGCACGTGATCATCATCATCGGAGAGAACCGCAGCTTCGATCACGTGTTTGCCACCTATGTGCCCAAGAAAGGGCAAACGGTAGACAACCTGTTGTCCAAGGGAATCGTCAACGCTGACGGAACTCCCGGTCCGAACTATGCGCTGTCCGCTCAATCGAGCGCCGTAGACTCGGGTGGACCATTCTCGATCGCTCCTGGCGGCAAGGCCGCGTACGCTTCGATTCCGGCACCACTCACCGGCGGACC
Organism: uncultured Acidobacteriota bacterium; assembly: GCA_963766985.1. Classification (GTDB taxonomy): domain Bacteria; phylum Acidobacteriota; class Terriglobia; order Acidiferrales; family UBA7541; genus Acidiferrum. Next base: position 162,481 of record CAVYCJ010000012.1, on the reverse strand, counting down.
CGAATTTGCCACCGCTGCAGCGGCGCCGTTTCTTTCGCTGGAAGTTGCGACAACCGCGGAAACCGGATTGTTTCCGACCTACAACTTCGATCTTCTGACCGGCGCGACCGGACTTCCCGGCAAGACTCCCGACAACCGCATCAACGATATCAACAGCCTTGGTGGAGGCGTGTTCCAGCTGACGCCCGGCGTGCGCTATGACGACTACGCGGCGAGCCCGGTACATCGCTTCTATCAGATGTGGCAGCAGCTTGATTGCGACGCGACCAAGGTCACGAAGACGAACGGCAGCGGTTGCCAAGCGGACCTGTTTCCCTGGGTAGAGACGTCGATTGGCGCGGGCGACAACGGCAACGCGCAGCCCGCGAACTTCGGGCCGGCGTCCACCGGTGAAGGCTCGACGTCGATGGCGTTTTACAACGTGCAGAACGGCGATGCGCCGTACTTCAAGCACCTCGCCGATACGTATGCGTTGAGCGACAACTTCCACCAGTCGGTGATGGGTGGAACGGGCGCGAACCACATCATGTTTGGGTTTGGTGATGCGATCTGGTACAGCGACGGCAAGGGCAACGCCGCCACGCCGCCGACGAACGAGATCGAGAATCCGGATCCTCAGACGGGAACGAACAACTACTACGATCAGGACGGATACAGCGGCGGCAGCTACACGGCGTGCGCCGATCTGAGCCAGCCCGGCGTGCCGGCGGTGGTGAACTATCTGCAAGCTCTGCCGCGCCCGGTGAAGCCGAACTGCGATGCGGGCCACTACTACCTGCTGAACAACTACAACCCGGGCTACCTCGGAAACGGCGTGCCGCTGCCACTCAGCGTTTCGCCCTTCACGATTCCGCCGACGTCGGTGCGCCACATCGGTGACGTGCTGATGGAAGGCAACGTGTCGTTCGCGTACTACGGCGAGCACTGGAACCGCTACGTCGCGGATTCGATCGCCGGAGAAGCTGATCCGACGGCAACGCCGAACCCGTACGACCTGTACTGCAACATCTGCAACCCGTTCCAGTACGCGACGGACATCATGACCAGCGATAAGCTCCGCGGGGAGCACGTCAAGGACACCGACGATCTCTACGCGCAGATCAAGGCGGGAACGATTCCAGCGGTATCGATTGTGAAGCCGAGCGGCTACACGGATGGTCACCCGGCATCGTCGAAGCTGGACCTGTTTGAAGGCTTCACGGAGAAGGTTGTCGCGGCAGTGCAAGCGAACCCGTCGTTGTGGAAAGACACCGCGATCTTCATCACGTTCGATGAGGGCGGCGGCTACTACGACTCGGGTTACGTGCAACCTGTCGATTATTTCGGCGACGGCACGCGCATCCCACTCCTCGTTGTTTCCCCGTACGCGCACGGAGGCAAAGTTGGCCATGTGTACTACGACCACGTGTCGCTGGATAAATTCATCGAGCGGAACTGGAGCTTGCCGACAATCACGAGCCGCAGCCGCGACAATCTGCCTGAGCCGAAGTCGAGCGCGGCGAGCGCGTACGTTCCAGTGAACAGCCCAGCACTGGGTGATTTGTTCGGGTTGTTTGACTGGGAGAACCCGAACTTCAGCCCGGAGTGAATATCGAAGAAAAAGGCCAGTTCGAAGAAGAAGTAGGACTTCCGCGATTGCCGGCTGGAGCGAGAGCTTCGGCCGGCAACGCGCTTTTGCGTTTGTGTGGCATTGATGCGATTTGTGCGCTGTTTGAGGCTGGAGTCGTGTCGTCGTTGAGATCCTTCGCCGCCCTCGGGCGGCTCAGGATGACAGTGTTTCGGTGAAGTGAGTCGGGGGACAAGAGTGAAGATCGATCGAAGAGAGTTGTTGCGGATGGGGCTTTTCACTGGGGCGGGGATGGTGGCGGGGGTACGGGTTGGGGCGGAGGAGCAGGCGCAGAGTCACAGCCATGGTGATATGGCGGCGCATGCGCAGGCGAATGCGGCGGCGACTGGAGCGGTTGCGTCGAAGGATGCGGGGGCGAAACCGGTTTCGCTGGCGCCTTATGTGGATCCGTTGCCGAAGCTGCCGGTGATTCGTCCGTACCAGCAAGCAAATGGCGTAGTGCAAGTTCGAATGCGGGAGATTCATCAGAAGGTGCATCGCGATCTGCCGGCGACGCGGATGTGGGGATACAACGGGACGTGGCCGGGGCCGACGTTTGAGACGCGGAGCGGGCAGCCGGTTACGGTGAAGTGGATCAACGAATTGCCAACGAAGCACTTTTTGGCGATTGATCCTTCGATTCACGGGGCGGAGGAAGGGACGCCGGAGGTGCGGACGGTTGTGCATGTGCACGGCGCGAAAGTTTTGCCGGAGCATGACGGGTATCCGGAGGCGTGGGTTACGGCGGATGGGAAAACAGGGCCGACTTACGACCCGAAGCCGAACGTTTATCCGAACGATCAGGCGGCTTGCACGCTTTGGTATCACGATCACGCGCTGGGGATTACGCGGTTGAATGTTGTTGCCGGGCTGGCGGGTTTGTATTTGATTCGTGATGATGAAGAGGATGCGTTGGGTTTGCCGAGCGGAGATTATGAGATTCCGCTTTTGATTCAGGATCGGTCTTTTTTGGCGGATGGGACGTTGTGGTATCCGCCGGCGACGAACGGGACGCATCCGATGTGGATGCAGGAATATTTTGGCGAGTCGATTTGCGTGAATGGGAAGGCGACGCCGTATCTGGAAGTTGAGCCGCGGAAATATAGATTTCGAATGGTGAATGGTTCGAATTCGCGGTTTTATCACGTAACGCTGGTGCCTGCGGACAAGAGCGGTAAACCGAACGGAGAGCCGGCGGACGCGCCGGCGTTTCGGCAGATTGGGACGGATGCGGGGCTGCTGCCCGCACCGCTCAGCGGGCATTATTTGATTTTGTCGCCGGGGGAACGGTTCGATGTGGTGATCGATTTCAGCGAGCATGCGGGGGCGTTTCTGGCGATGACGAACGATGCGCCGGCGCCGTATGCGCGCGGGGGCGAAGTCGTGCCGAGCGAAGTGATGCTGTTTAAGGTAACGAAGCCGTTGGTGGGAAAAGATACGAGTGCGCTGCCGAGTTTTTTGTCGACGATGCTGCCTTTGAATCCGGCACACGCGGTGCGCGAGAGATTTTTAGGATTGACGGAGATGGATCGACCTTCGGATGGGTACACGATGATCGGGTTGCTCGACGGGAAGCATTGGGACGATCCGATCACGGAGAATCCGAAGGCGGGGACGATGGAGATCTGGTCGTTCGCGAATGCGACGGGCGATGTGCATCCGATGCATATGCATCTGGTGAAATTTCAGGTGATCAACCGGCAAGCGTTTGATGTGAAGCAATATCAGCAGTCGGGGAAGATTGTGTTTCAGGGGATTCCGATGCCGCCGGAGTCGAATGAGCGGCCGGCGTGGAAGGATACGGTGAAGACGTATGCGGGGTATATCACGCGGGTGATTGCGAAATTTGATTTGCCGACGGGGACGGCGGTGACGCCGGGGCAGGAGTTTCGGTATGTGTGGCATTGCCATGTGCTCGAGCACGAGGATAACGAGATGATGCGGCCGTATAACGTGGTTGGGTGAGGCGAACGGAATTAACCACAGAGGTCGCAGAGTTCACTGAGTTAGAAGAAGTGAACGGCGTCGTCGTATTGAATTTGGTTTTGTTGAATTTAAACCCGCACCCTTTAAAGGCTAAGGGTGCGGCACCCAAAATCCGTCGACGAACGTAAGTGCTGCGAAGTTGGGTCAGCGGAGCCAGACTTTGGGTTCGACGGACATGCCGATGCGGAGGAGGTGGTCGGGGTCTTCGCCTTGGTTGAGGCGGATGCGGACGGGAAGACGCTGGACGACTTTGACGAAATTTCCGGTTGCGTTTTCGGGAGGCAGGAGGCTCGCGACGGAACCCGTCGAGCCGGGCATATTTTCGACGTATCCATGGAAAGTGCGACCGTAGGCGTCGACGCTGACGTCGACTTTCTGACCCGGGTGCATTTTGCGGAGCTGAGTTTCTTTGAAATTGGCGGTGATCCAGATGTCTTGCGTCTGGCTGATGGCGAAGAGTTGTTCGCCGGGCTGAATGCGCTGGCCGACCTCGACGGTTTTTTCTCCGATGATGCCCGCGACGGGCGCGAAGATTTTTGTGTAGGAGAGATTGAGTTGCGCCTGGCCGGCTTCGGGCTTTGGCGGCGAGAAGCGCGGCTTCGCGTCCAGCGAGTTGCGCGCGACGGACGGCGACGGAGCGCGGAGCATTTTTGTTGGCTTCGTCCTGCTTGCTCTGCGCCTGGAGTAGTTGCGCGCTGGCCTGGTCGATCGCTTTTTTTGAGGCCTCGGCGGAAGATTGCGCGGCTTCGACGCCGGCAGCTTGGGTTTTTGCGGCGGCGACGACCGTGTCGAATTGCTCCTTTGAAATTTCTTCGCGAACGACGAGGGCGCGATAACGCTCGACGTCGTTTTGAGCTTTGTTGTTGTTGGCCTGGGCCTGACGAACGGCGGCCAGTTTTGCCTGGTAGTCCTGCTGGGCGGCGATGACGGCGGCTTCGGCGGCGGCTACGTCTGCGCCAGCGGATGAGATGGCGGTGACGTTGGAAGTCTGCGTGATCGGGACGTTGGGATTTTCGGCGCGGAGTTGGGCTTCGGCTTGCGCATAGCTCGCTTTCGCCTGGTCGAGCGCGTTCTGGTAGTCGGACGGATCGAGATCGACGCAGAGTTGATTGGCGTTCACGGTTTGGTTGTCGTCGATGTAGACGCCAATGACGGTTCCGGCGACGCGAGAACTGATGGCGTTGAGGTGGCCATCGACCTGAGCGTCGTCGGTGTTTTCGTAGGAGTCGAGGTAGATCACGAGGAGAATGATCAAGATGATGGCGATGACCACGCCGATTGCGCCGAGGATGATGCCCTTGGGGTGCTCGTGGACGTAGGTTTGAACGCGCTGTTTTAGAGGGCGGCTTGGGTTGTTCCTTTTGTTCGTCACCCTCCTTCTTCTGGCCGTCGTTTTTCCTTTCGTCGCCGAGCCTTGGGCTTTTTGGTCGCCGGTCTTGGCCTTGATCGCCGTCTTTCTTGGCGGCGTCCTTACCCTGATCGTCTTTCGAGCCATCTTTGTCGCCGCCTGTGGCCGTTTTGCGACTGGCCGTCGCGGCGGAGCTTTTCCTGTTCGTCGCGAAGACGCTGTTGTTCGTCGCGGAGGCGTTGAATTTCGTCGCGTAGCTGGTCGTATTCCTGTTCCTGGATCACGTTAGTCCTCGTCGCAAATCAAAATCGCTTTCAAAACTCTTTGTAGAGCTCGCTAGTGAGCGCCTGCGGTGGCTCCCTTTTTCGCTTTTACGCTTTGCACCATGAAAACAATCGGCAAACAGACCAGGCAAACGACGCCGAGATAACGCAAGTCGTCAACATAGGAATAGACGGTGGCCTGAATGTCGAGGCCGTTGGAGACGGTGGCGAGGCCGTGGAGGCGCGCCATGTTGGGGCCGACGTGGTAGAGCGTCGGACCGTGCGTCGTTCCGAAGCGATGTGAGGCGATGCGCGCGGCTGTGAAGTAACGTGAGAAATCGACGCGATGCGTTTGCGTGTGGCGCGTGACGATGGTGTTGACGACGGAGATGCCGACGCTGCCGCCGATGTTACGGAGCAAATTGTAGAGGCCGCTGGCGTTGCCGATCTGTTCGTTGCTGAGCGTGCCCATGGCGATGGTTGAGAGAGGCACGAAAACGAGACCAGCGCCGGCGCCGCTCAGGACGATGGGCCAGACGAGCGACCACTGAGAGATGGAGAGCGTGAGATGCGCCATCCAGAACGCGGCCCACGCGAAAATTACGTAACCCATGGCGATGAGCCAGCGGTTGTCGAGCTTGCTGGTGAGGATTCCGACAACCGGCATCATCGCGATGGCGCCGATTCCACGCGGACTCACGGCGATGCCAGCGGCGCTGGCGGTGTAGCCGAGAACGGTTTGATAGAAGAGCGGGAGGATGGTGACGAGGCCGTAGATGACCGCGCCGAAAAGACCGATGAGGATACAGCCGAGCGAAAAGTTGCGATTTTTGAAAACTTCGAGGCGAACGAGTGGTTTTTCGGCGGTGAGCTCGCGGACGATGAAGGCGATGAAGGCGACGATGAGGAACGTGAAGGCCCAACGAATCCAGGTGGCGCCGAACCAGTCATCTTCCTGGCCTTTGTCGAGGATGATTTGGAGGCACGCGAGCCAGATAGCGAGAAGGCCGAGGCCGATCGAGTCGATGCGGCCGGGCTTGGCCTTCGCGATATAAGGCGGGTCTTTGACGAAACGCGAAATCATGAATACGGCGATGACGCCGATGGGAATGTTGATGTAGAAGGCCCAGCGCCAACTGTATTGATCGGTGAGCCATCCGCCGAGAGTGGGACCGAGGACGGGCGCGACGACGACGCCGAGACCGAAGAGCGCCATGGCGACGCCGCGTTTTTGGGGCGGGAAGCTTTCAAGAAGGATTGCTTGCGAAAGAGGCTGAAGCGCGCCGCCGCCTGCACCCTGGATCGCGCGGGCTATGAGGATCATGCCGAGGTTGGTCGCGGCGCCGCAGGCGAAAGACGAAATGGTGAAGATGATAATGCAGGTGAGTAGAAAATTTCGGCGACCGAATTTCAGCGAGAACCAGCCGCTGGCGGGAAGAATTACAGCGTTGGCGACGAGGTAGCTGGTAAGAACCCATGTTGCTTCGTCGGTCGTGGCGGAGAGGCTGCCCGCGATGTGTGGTAACGCGACGGAGGCGATGGCGGTGTCGAGGACTTCCATGAACGTCGGAAGCATGACGGCGGCCGCGATCAGATAGGGGCTGCAGTCGGGGCACCAAGCCTGGAGGTCGCCGTGATTGGAATTTTCGCCAGGCAAGTTAGGTCGATCCGCTTTCTGGGTTTCTGCCAGGGAACAAATAGCAACACTCGTGAGCGGGTTTCCGCTGCACGAGCGCAGAGGTTCGATGCGCGAGGAGCCGGAAGGGGCGGCAGGATGGAGATTCGTGTGATGCCAACGTTGGAGTGTGAGGAGAACAAGGCGATGCGGCAATTACGAGGCAGTGGGGTGAGTGAGGTGGGTGCGGTTTGAGGGCGGAAGAAAAAACAGAGCGAGATTGAAGTTAAAGGGCGGGCAAGCTGGGGCGCAGCAGTGCGGCGCCCGTACAACGGCGGTAGTCGGTGATTTGACCTCGATCAAATTGAATCTAAACCCGCACCCTTTAAAAGCAAAAGGGTGCGGCACCCAAAGGCCGGCCGGTGGCGAGTATTGAGGAACGCCAGTTAGATGCCGAGGCCGGCGTAGGTTTGGCGGCGGAGGAATTGGCCGGAGCCGGGGCGGCCGGTGAATTGGTTTTTGTCGATGATGGTGCGACCGCGCGAGAGGACGGTTCTTGCAGCGCCTTGGATCTGGATGCCTTCGAACATCGAGTAGTCGACCCGCATGTGATGCGTCTTGACGCTGATTGTTTCGCGATGATTCGGATCGAAAATCACGATGTCGGCGTCGGAACCGACGGCGATTGTGCCTTTGCGTGGGAAGAGGCCGAAAAGTTTTGCGGGCGATGTTGAAACGACTTCGACGAAGCGATTGGGCGAGAAGCGTTTGCCGTGAACGCCGCCGGTGTAAATGAGGCTGAGGCGATGCTCGATGCCGGGGCCGCCGTTGGGAATTTTTGTGAAGTCGTCGACGCCGAGCTGTTTCTGGTCTTTGAAGCAGAACGGGCAGTGATCGGTGGAGACGACTTGAAGAGTGTCTTGCGTGAGTCCTTGCCAGAGCTTTTCCTGGTGCCACTTTTCGCGGAGTGGCGGAGTGAAGACGTATTTGGCGCCCTCGAATCCGGGCGCGTTCATGTTTTCGAGCGAGAGGTAGAGATACTGCGGGCAGGTTTCGGCGTAGGCGGGGACGCCGCGATCTCGGGCTTCGCGAACTTTTTCGAGGGCGTCGTTGCAGGAGAGATGGACGATGTAGACGGGGCAGTTGGCCATTTCGGCGAGCGCGATGGCGCGCGAAGTTGCTTCGGCTTCGGCGGTCGTGGGGCGCGTGAGCGCGTGATATTTCGGGGCTTTCTTTCCTTCGGCTAACGCTTGCTGGACGATGACGTCGATTGCGCCGCCGTTTTCGGCGTGCATGCAGATCAGGCCGGAATGTTTCGCGGCTTGTCCCATTGCGCGAAAAATCGAGGCATCGTCGAGCATAAAAACGCCGGGGTAAGCCATGAAGAGCTTGAAGCTCGTGACACCTTCGCGAATGAGGTCGGCCATTTCTTCGAGTTGAGCGCTGCCGAGATCGGTGATGATGCAATGGAAGGCGTAGTCGATGGCGGCTTTGTTGTGCGCTTTGGCCATCCAGGTGTCGAAAGCGTGGCGAAGCGTTTGGCCTTTGTACTGGATTGCGAAATCGATGAGCGTCGTGGTGCCGCCGAAGGCTGCGGCGATCGTGCCAGTTTGAAAATCGTCGGCGCTGGTTGTGCCGCCAAAGGGCATGTCGAGGTGGGTGTGAACGTCGATGCCGCCGGGTAAGAGCAAGTAGCCGGCTGCGTCGATTGTGTTCGTCGAGTTTTCGGGGGACAGCTGCGTGGCGATTGCAGAGATTTTGCCATCGGCGATGCCGACGTCGGCGGGGGTTGTTTCGGTGGCGGTGACGATTGTTCCGTTCTTGATGATCGTATCGAATCGCATCGCTTAGGCTCCGACACCCGCGTAGTGAGGAACGACTTCCCTGCCATACAGGTCGAGCGTTTTTTCTTCGTCGCCGCACATTAGATAAATGTTGAATTGGGTGACGCCGACTTTTCGGAGCGCGTCGAGTTTCTTGAGGTGGTCTTCGATGGGGCCGACGAGGCAGAAGCGGTCGATGACTTCGTCGGTCACGAAATCGGCGTTGTCGCTGCCGACTTCGCAGTGGTGATGGTAGTCGTAGGAGCCGCGGCCCTTGACGAACGAGGTCAGCGACGGGCGGCAGCTCTTCGGGTTTGTATTTCGAGATGAGATCCATCACGTGATTCGAAACGAGCGCGGGGAACCAGCGGACGCGGTCGCGCGCGAGTTTGAGATCGTTCGAAGCCCAAACGGGGGCGGCGGCCATCACTTCGATCTTGCTGAAATCGCGGCCGGCCTCTTTGGCACCTTCGCGGACGAATCCGAGGCACCAGGAGATTAAGTCGGGATCGGCAAACTGCAGAATTACACCGTCGCCGATGCGGCCGGCGGTGCGTAGCGCCTTCGGGCCGTATCCCGCGACCCAAACCGGGCGGCACTTTCTTGTTCGTCCACGGGAAAGTCGTGGCGACGCCATCGTGATCGATCGTTTGTCCTGCATTCAGCTCGCGGAACGCTTTCACGAATTGTTCGAGGTGCTCAAGCGTAGTCGGCTTTTTTCCGAGGACGCGACGTGAGCTATCGCCGCGGCCGATGCCCATCTGCATGCGGCCGTTTGAAATCAAGTTGAGCGTCGCGAAGAGGCTCGACGCTACCGTGACGTCTCGCACTGCGGGATTCGTGACGCACGGGCCGAGGCGCATCTTTTTTGTGTTTGCGGCCATTAGCGTCATCAGCGGGAACGGCTCCATCCAGATCACGTGCGAGTCGAAAATCCAGCCGTGGCGGAAGCCTGCGGATTCGGCTTGGCGGGTGAGGCTGACGATGCGTTCGACGGTGAGATCAGGCTTGATCGTGATGCCGAATTCCATGGATTGCTCCCGGTTGTTTTAATCTGCGGCTTGCGCGAGTGGCTGCGCGCTTTGCATCAAAGCAAAATAAACTACAAAGCTGACAAAGAAGCCGACGAACCACGCGTAGTTATACAAAACGCGGAGCTGCGGCACGAAAAGACCGATGAACGCGACGCCGGCGCCGGCAGCCAACGAAATGATGGCCTGCCAGTTGAAACCGCGTTGGTATTCGTAGAGGCCGTCGCGCTGGTACAAGTCCTGTACGGCCAGGATTTTCTTGCGCACAACAAAATAGTCGCAAATCATGACGCCGGCGATCGGGCCGAGAAATCCGGAATAGCCGACGAGCCAGCCGAAGATGTAGCTGCCGTAGTTGGCCATCAGCTTCCATGGCTGCATGGCGACACCGACGAAGCAGGTGATCAGTCCGCCGAGGCGGAAACTGATCCGGCGCGGGGATAAATTTGAAAAATCGTTCGCGGGTGAAACGACGTTGGCCGCGACGTTCACGTTGAGCGTCGCCATTAAGAGCGCGATCATCGCCAAAATTACGGCGAACGGATTTCCGAGCCGCGAGAGAACTGCGACCGGATCCCACAATGCCTGGCCGAAAATGATCAGTGTTGCCGATGTAACGGCGATTCCGATGAACGAGTAAAACGTCATAGTTGCGGGCAAGCCGATCGCCTGGCCGAGTACCTGAGCACGCTGACTTTTTGCGTATCGCGTGAAGTCCGGGATGTTCAGCGAAACCGTCGCCCAGAAGCCGACCACGCCGGTCAACGACGGGAACGAAAAATCGGAAGAATTCCGAGAAGCTGGCGAATTTCGAGGGAGTCGCCAGCATCGGCCCGAAGCCGCCGGCCTTGGCGCCAGCCCAGAGCAATAACGCGAGGCCCATCACCAGTAAAAGAGGCGCCGAGACGCCCTGCAAAAATCGAATGGTTTCGATGCCGCGCAGGATTACGACGACATTCAGCAGCCAGAAAAAGGCAAAACAAACTGCTTGGCCGCCACCGAAATGAGCCCAGGATGGCGCCAGCGCGACGATCATTGCGTTGATCGCTTCTCCGCCGATCCAGGTCTGAATCCCGAACCACCCGCAGGCAACCAGTGCGCGTAGAACGGCGGGAACGTTCGCACCCATCACACCGAACGACGCGCGTGCGAACACCGGAAAGGGGATCCCATATTGCGCGCCGGCATGCGCATTCAAAAGCATCGGAACCAGCACCAGCAAATTGCCCAAGAAAACCGTGAACAGCGCCTGTTTCCAGTTCATGCCACCGGCGATCATTCCGCTGGCCAGCATGTAAGTGGGAATGTTCACGCTCATGGAAATCCAGAGCGCGGCATAGTTGTAGGTGCTCCAGGTTCGGCGCTCGGCGGGTATCGGAGCGAGATCCTTGTTATAAAGCGAGCTGTCTCGGATCGTCTCGTTCGAAAGCGAGCTGGCGAAGTCGGTCATCGGGGTAGGGTCTGCGGATTCACGCTGGAGGCGCAAGTCTAACCCGTGCGCCCGAACCGGACAAGAACTGCCCGGCAATGCGATGTGCTACCAAAGCACCCGATAGTGCTATGCCTTTACCCGCTGGACAGGCGTGCGCTAACCGGCTATTCCTGCTAGTAAGTGAAACGCTTCACCCCGGCACTTCCCCCGAGTGCTATACATTGACAAAACGAGGCAGGTTCTCTACTTTCTCATTACCGTAAACGATTACCGCCCCGCAGGGACCGGAGGCAGTGCGCCTCCCGGTCGGGGATAAAAGGACGCACTCGATGCCCTCGATTCCACTGTTGGCGTTTGTCTCCTCAAAGCTGGTTCAGCTTTCCGCAGTGGACGTTGTCATCATCGTCTTCTACTTCGCTTTGGTTCTCGGCATCGGCTTCTACCTTCGCGGTCAGTCGAATACTGGCGAAGATTTCTTCATGGCCGGCCGCGAAATGACCGCGTGGGTCGCGGGGCTCAGCTTCCTTTCGGCGAATCTCGGCGCGCTGGAGCTCATGGGCTGGGCGGGATCGGCGTATCAGTACGGAATTCTCGCGACACATTGGTATTGGATCGGCGCGATCCCGGCGATGTTGTTCCTCGCGCTGGTGATGATGCCCTTCTATTACATTTCCAAGACGCACTCCGTTCCTGGATATCTCAAACTTCGCTTTGGAGAATCGAGCCGCGCGCTGTCGGCGGTTTCCTTTGCATTCATGACCGTGTTGATGAGCGGTGTGAACATGTTCGCCATGGCCAAGGTGATGCAGATCGTTCTTGGCTGGGACATCAACGTCACCATCTGGATTTCGGCACTCACGGTCGGCATTTATGTCGCGCTCGGAGGTTTGCGGGGCGCGATTTTTAATGAAGTCCTGCAATTCTTCCTCATCTGGGCGGGCGCGCTGCTTATTCCGATTCTCGGCCTGTACGAAGCGGGCGGGTGGTCCAACCTGAAGGTACAAATAGCCGCGCGCGCTTCGGATCAATATGTCCACCTGTGGTCAACGCTCGGATCGTTTACGAACAATCCCATGGGCATCAACTGGGTGGGAATTGTTTTTGGTCTCGGCGCTGTGATTTCGATGGGTTATTGGACGACCGACTTCCTCGTCGTACAGCGCATTCTTGCCGCCAAAGATATCCGCAGCGCGCAGATGGCTCCGATCATTGGTGCGGGATTAAAGATGCTCGTGCCGCTGATTGTGATCCTGCCCGGTTTGCTCGGTCTTGCGGTTCTGCCGATGAAGCTGACCGGCGAAGCGCAAGCCGCTGCCACTGGAATGCACAGCTATAACGATGTGCTTCCGCTGATGCTCGCTCGGTATTGCGGACCAGGTCTTCTCGGGCTTGGGATCACGGCGCTCATCGCGGGATTCATGTCCGGCATGGCCGGCAACGTCAGCGCGTTCACGACCGTGTGGACCTACGATATCTATCGCCCGTTCATCAACAGCAAGGGCAGCGACAGCCACTACGTCAGCATGGGCCGTTGGACGACGGTGATCGGCGTCCTCGTGAGTATCGGCACCGCGTATCTCGTGATGCAATTCGCCAGCATCATGGATTACGTGCAAGCGCTCTTCAGCTTTTTCATCGCGCCGCTATTTGGCACAGTCGTGCTCGGCATGCTGTGGAAGCGCGCGACGAGCGCGGGGGGATTCTGGGGGCTGCTGTGCGGCACCGCGTCGTCGATCAGCATGTGGGCGTGGGTGAAAGTCGATCCGACAGCGCTGCGTTACGTTGCGCTTTCGCCGAACGCGAAGGCACTGGCACAAGATATGTTCCAGGCGCTCTGGTCGTTCTGCATTTGCGTCATTGTGACGGTCGTGGTCAGCTACGCGACGCGGCCGAAAACCGACCCCGAACTCGAAGGACTCGTCTACGGGCTGACGGCCATTCCGTCCGTCGGCGACATCGCGATTTATGAGAAGCCTGTGTTTTGGGCCGGCGTCGTCGGAATTATTTTCGTGATTTTGAACATCCTGTTCTGGTAAAAGAGGGGCCTCAAATCGAGGTCTGAGCCGTATTGTCATTGGCGGGAAGCGCGAACTTTGTCGCGCGTTAGAGCGTCGAATCTGCGATGGGGGCGATGAGGCGATGAGCACGCATCACGAAGGCAGCGTTTCGATCTGGTTTTTTATCGGAATTTCGTTGCTGGTGAACGGCGTCCTGATCTGTGGCGCCGGAGTGTGGGAAGTTTTTCATCCGCCCGCGAATCCTGTGGTGCTTTTCAATTTGCATGCCAATGTCTGGTGGGGCGGGGTGCTGACGCTCGCGGGGCTGGTTTATACGATTTTCTTTGCGCCGGGGCGGAAGGCTTAGTATCGATTTCTTGAGAGCTCGCCTTATTTTCAGTCGTTCCCTATCTTGACCTGAATCTTTAAGGATCTGTCGGTCGAGTCTCGCCTAATCTAAGTCACGTCTAATCTCACGGACATCCCGATGCAAGATCGGCCGACGAAACTGGTCGGCAACATGCATCCCTGACCTGCGCAAGCCGGACCGCGTTTGAACCACGCGAGAACCGAGGTGTTTGTGCAGCAGCCTTTACGACTCAAATCCGATTTGCAATTTAATACGGCAAAATTGGCAGCCGCCGAGAAGCACGAACGCGCGCTGGCTTTCTACGCTGTCGGCCAATTCGAGTCTGCCGCCGAGCTTCTTCGTGATGCGCTGCTGGAAGCGCCGTCGTCCGAAATCGCCAACGATCTTGGCGCGGTTGAGCTTGCCTCTGGACGGCGCGAACAAGCGCTCGCTCAATTTTTCCTGGCAAACTCGCTCGATCCACAAAACGTTGAAGCCGTCGCGAACCTTGGGACGCTTTTGGCGCATATGGGCCGCGCCCGTGAGGCGATCCCTTATCTGCAAAGAGCCGCGTCGCAGGTGAAGGATCCAGATCAACGCGCAACTCTGAACAATTTGTTGGCGCAAAGCGGCAACAAGCTGGCGGAGAGCGTTTTAGAAGAAGCGCGTGGCACACGGGAGAGCGCTGCCGGACCAGCGCCAGGACCGCGGCAAGCCGTTCCCGCGCAATCTGCTGCTGCGCCGACCGTTCGTCCGCCGATCTACATGGGCGATAACATCGCGCTTCTTTGCACGACGAATTACAACAAGATGTTCGTGGACACGCGCGATTTACTGATCGCGCCATGGTTGCTCATTCACGGCGAGTGGGAGCCGGAAGAGACGGAACTCGTCAAAAAGCTCATCAAGCCGGGCGACGTCTTCGTCGATGTCGGCGCGAATCTTGGCTACTACTCGCTGATTGCAGCGCGCTGTGGAGCATCACACGTCTACGCGTTTGAAGCGCAGCCCAGCACATACGAACTGCTCGGCAAAAACGTCATCATCAACTGGATGACGAAATTTATCACGTACGAGAATCTCGCGGTCTACAGTCATACCACCGACCTCGAGTTCTTCGTGCGCAATCGCTATCCCGGCAACAGCAGCCTCGGTTTTACGCCAGCCGATCAGCTTGAGAAATGGTTCGACACGGCGACACCTGTGAAAGTCCACGCTGTCTCGCTCGACGACTACTTCGCCGACAAACCGGGCAAAATCGATCTGCTCAAGGTCGACGTCGAAGGCGCCGAACCAGCCGTCTTCGAAGGCGCGCGGCGGACACTGGCTAGAAATCGCGAGATCAAGATTTTGTGTGAGTGGAGTCCCGATCAGATGGCGACGGCGCGGCAAGATCCTGCGCATCTTGTCGAGATTTGGAGCGAGCAAGGCTTCCGAGCGCACGTCCTTCACACTGGACTGAATGAAGTTCCGCTCCGCTCCTTGCTGACCAGCGGCTACCAAAATCTCTTGCTGTATCGTTAGGCGAGCACTGCGGGCAAAGACCGCTCCATGCCAGCGCTTTCGAATCGATCGCGGCGTTCGGCGTTTGATCGTTTCGCCCTTCGCGCGATCGTTTCGCGATAAAACTTCAACGTCCGCTCGACGAGCGCTTCTCGCGTGTAAAGCCGCAGATATCGCTCGCGGCCTGCGCGGCCAAACTCACGACGTTTAGCGGCATCCTCAAGCAGTATGTCGATTGCAGAAACCAGCGACGGGACATCACCAGGCTCGGCCAGCAAACCTGTAACGCCTTCCTCAATCACTTCGCTCATCCCGCCCGCCCGGCAACCCACGACGGGTTTGCCAAACATCATCGCTTCAAGGAAGACGAGACCGAACGATTCGTATCGCGACGGTGCTACGAAGACGTCGCACTGTTGAAGGTGCTCCTCCAAGTGCACGTCGGAGAGTTCCCCTGTGAAGATCACACGATGCAAGAAGCTTTCGCCATTGTGCCGCGCACGAAAGGCTCCGCCCAACGTTGAGCCGTCCGGCAGAGTCCGGTCCTCGCCGACCAAAACAAATCGCGCGTAGGCATATCTATTGCAGAGTTCCGGAATCGCCGCGAGCAGAACGTCTGTTCCCTTTCTGCCTTCGAACCGACCGGTGTACAAAACAGTGACGAAGTCCCGATTTTCTCCGCGAGTAGCGGCTACACTCTTGCTGGCGTGTTGCGTTCGATCCACCATTCCGTGGGGAAGAATCGCGACGCGTTCGCTTTCGAAACGCAGCCCATAGAGTCGATCCATCGTTTCCAACACCGCAAAACTATTCGCGCGAACGCCGTCGGCACGCATCGCGACAAAACGCTCCGCCTGCGCAATCTCGTCGTAGGCCAGACGTTTGGCTGGGGTCATATTCGCCTGCCAATCGGGGTTCAACTCAACGACCTTCTTCAGAGGCGTGTGCAGGCTGGTCACTACGCAGAATTCGCCAGACAAAATGGTAGCGAGTGCCTCCACGTCCCAGATCGGCGCTTCGACGATATCGATCGGATGCATCTGTGCGAATCTTCGGAGCTCGCGCAGCATGCGCGCCGAATGCCGCCAGATATGCGGCGGAACTTTTCCATTACTTGGTGCAGAACCTTCTTCTTTATCTTCGATTAGCCGATGCACCCATACTCCGTCTTCGAAATCGACCGCGTTCGTGGTGTTACCCGTCGCCGCGCGCGTCAGAACGTGGACGTTGTGCCCGCATTTGGCTAGTCCTTGCGCCAGGTCGGTCGTCAGCCGGCCGATTCCGCCTACGACGCCCGGTGGATACTGCTGGCTCAGAAGCGCAATCGTGAGTTTTTTCGATTGAGACAGCAAAATTGGGCACTGCTTGAATTCTCCAATTCGGCCAGTGCAAGACCCGGCGGAGAGATCCACGTCATAAGCAACTTCTCCCCGCATCTCTTGCGCAATCGCCGAGCCCAACAGTCGCCGCGGACGATTCATTCCCAGTTGAATTCCCTCTTCTACGGCGGAGTCCATATCCAGGCGCAATCGTTCCAGAACGTCACCCGCGATCTTTCCCTGCGAAATATTCCAATTCACGTTGTAGAGCGCGTCGCGGCACAAAATCGCCCAGTCCTTCAACCGCTCGGCCGATTGCCCATCGGCCAATGATGCATTCTTCAGCGAAAAATAAATCCGGTTTCGAATCATCGGCGCGTAATTCGTATTCACTCGCTTTTCGTTGCGAATATGGCTCGGCAAGTAGCGGTGGTAAACAAATGCGCGTGGAATCTGCTTCAACACATACCCGACGTCGATGAGCCGAACGTTAACGTCGGTCTCATCCAGAAAGTAATCGAATTGTTCGTCGAACGCGCCGATCTCCAGCAGCGCTGATCGGCGAAAGAGTGAATTCGTGCCCAGCAGCGCTGGAAATCGGTGGCATCCCGGATAGCAAAACTCAGGCATCGGCACCGTGAGATTGTGATACGCATTGCCCATCCGGTCGCAGACGGTGTAGCTGTATTGCAGCTCGTATCCAGTGTGGTCAAACACAAATCCGCCCACTCCGGCGATCTCGTCTGAATCAAATGCAGCGATTGCATCCACAAGCCAGTCTTCATCCGCCACGGCGTCATCATCGATGAAAGCGACGAACTCTCCCCGCGCCATCTCAATGCCGACGTTCCGCGAGATCGACAAATTCCGCTGCGCGCAAGTCCCTACACGAATCTCAGCAGCATGCATGCGCAACACATCCATCGTCTCGTCCATCGACGGACCGTTCACGACAATCACTTCAAAGTTGGAGTAGTTCTGGCGCCGCATCGCCTGTAGTGTCTGATGCAGACTCGCTGCGCGATTGTAGGTATTCACGACGACGGAAACGCGCGGCAGGCTTGATCGATTACTCATCGGCGTGTCTAATCCGCGGTCGAGACTTTCTTGATACGCGTTTCCAGTTTCGATAAACGCTCTTCGAGCCCTGCGACGCTCTTCTGAATCGCCGTCTGTCCACGCCGAATCTCGCGAATCGTACTCGGAAACGACTCGCTGTGAACCTTCAGCGCAATCAATTGCGGCTTGATTTCGACCATGTTTACCGTGTACTCGTTCACGCGTTTCTCCAGCGCGATCACCGCCTTGTACACCATCAACATGTCCGACTTGAGCGCCTCGATCGCGTCAGCGCCAGGCGCAGCGATCGCGTTGTTCACGGAACTAACTCCAGCAACGCCGGCCACGCCGGCGTTCGATCCCGCTCTCATCAGAAACTCCTAATATCTATTTCACCGAGCACAAATTTATCTGCCGTAATCTTGGCGCTGTCTAACTTTGGACGGCATACTCTCCGCCGCCGACGAAAAATGTGCACTCCGTCTGCCAAGAACGATCGACGATCTTGGCAACGAATCTGCACCTGATCGCCACCGATGACCGGTGACACTAAAATCTCGAATGACTCTGCGGGCTGCATCCCGCGCGCTTCCCTTACCGGATTTCTAGCCCACGATTCCACCACGGGCGTCATCGTTCACGCGGACATCGATGGCGAATCCGAGTTCGCGGCAGAAAACCGTGCGTTCGCTCTTCGACTTATCCAGCGGCAATTCCCAATCCAGATCGCCCCGCCAGGCGGGCACCAACCGGAGTTGTGGAATCCCAATCTGCGACCGCTTGGGAGGCAGCTCAAGTACCTGCTCCAAAACCGTCTCACTCTCGCCGAAAGCGTACTCTACCAATCCGGCGCTCCTACTCAGTGGAATCTCGACTTTTACGGTCGCAGCCGAGTCGGCCGCGCCGCATTTGGCACCGACCGAATCCCTGACGGCTGGGCCGAGCGTTGCAACGCCGTCGACGAGCTGTGGGTGACCAGCGAGTTTCATCGCGCAACCTTTGCGGCCTCCGGTGTTGAGCAAAGCAAGATTCGTGTGATTCCACTAGCGATTGACTCCGGCGTTTTCTGCTCAAACCGGCCTCCGCTTCGACTTCAAAGTGTGCCCGAAAAGTCGTTTCGCTTCGTAGCAATCGCCGATGGATGGCTCACATCCGGCGCCGACGTCGTCATCCGTGCCTTTATCGAAGAATTTTCTCCGGACGAAGACGTAGTTCTCTGCCTTCATTGCCCCCCGATCCAATGCGGCGAATCTTTTATCGACTTCGAGGCCGAAGTCATCGCCTTCATCGAAACCAAACTCGGTCGAGAACTCGAAGACGTGCCGACGATTGCTCTGCTGTTGGGTTCGCTTTCTGACGAGGATCGAGCCGGGCTCTTCAACGCCACTCACGCGTTCATTCAACCCGCGCGTGCCGAAGCAACTGGTCGCCATTGCCTCGAGGCGCTCGCCTGTCGACTCCCGGCCGTGGCCACCGATTGGGGGCCGCTGAACGATTTCCTGACCGAGCAAAATAGCTTCCCGATCGCAATAGACGGCTTAGTCGACGCTCAGCCCGAAGAGAATAAACTCTTCGCGGGCCATCGCTGGCCGGAACCGAACGTCGACCATCTCCGCGATCAAATGCGTCAAATTTTCACGAATCCAAACGAAGCCGCTCGGCGGGCAGAGCAAGGCCACCTCGAAGTAATCCGTCGATTCGAATGGAACACAGTCCTGCCTGAATGGATTCAAAATTTTCGCAGACTTTTGGAATAGACGATGTGCCCTGAGGAATCAGAAGAAACACACGACGAGGAGACTTAAATGCAATCCACGGTACTTGAGAATCAGCGTTCGGCGACGCCACCACAGCCGGTACGCCATGTGGCGCCAGCGGAGCGCCAACTCGCCATCGACCAACTCGCTCGCGCCGTTGGCGAGCACGCTCTGCGCCAAGCCGAGATCGATCAGCGCATGGCCACTCGCCTCATCGAGCTCCGCGACGAACTCAGCACCGCCAAAGACGAAATTCGCTCGTTGCGTGCGCAGGTTGAGCAACTCATCCAAGGCCTCTCCCAAGGCCTCGCGCTCGCTCACTCGCAATCGGCTCGCTCCGCGCAAACCGCCCTGCAAGCGTCCGTTGCAAGTCTGCGGAATCGCTGAGGTATTGTTCTGGCGACAATCGGTTACAGCAGTTGGTGGGTCGGCTTTGGCGCCTCGATGCGCAGTGGCACCTGATCCGCGATGCGTATGCCGTAGCCTTCGAGTGCGATCACTTTTTTCGGATGGTTAGTCAAAACACGGATGTCGGTCAGACCGAGGTCGATCAAAATTTGCGCGCCGATGCCGCTTTCGTGCTGCACCATCCGCTGACGCGCAGGCTCGCGGTCGAGTTGGCCACGCCGATGAAAATGAATTTGTGGCAGCGCGCCCGGTGTATCGCCAGTCTCAATGCCAAAGCCCCGCCCAGTGTGATGCAAATAGAGAAACACGCCGCGGCCTTCCTTCGCGATCGTCGTCAGCGAACGCGCCACAAGCTCCGAGCAATCGCACGTGACCGAGCCGAAGACATCGCCCGTGAGACAGTGTGAATGCACGCGCACGAGCGGCGGGGTGTCGCCTTCCAAATCGCCGCGAACCAGCGCGACGTGCTGATCCTGATCGACATCGCTTGAGTACGCAATCATCCGAAAATCGCCGTGACGCGTGGGTAGCACAGCTTCCGCGACACGACGCACGTATCGCTCATGCTGCATGCGGTAGCGAATGAGGTCAGCTACCGTGAGCATCTTCATATCGTGCTGACGGCAGAATTCGTGAAGCTGCGGGATGCGCGACATCGTCCCGTCTTCGTTCATGATTTCGCAGATGACCGCGGACGGATTGAGCCCAGCAATTCTCGCCAGATCGACGCTAGCTTCGGTCTGACCGGCGCGCACGAGCACGCCTCCATTCCGCGCCCGGAGCGGAAAGATGTGGCCGGGACGCGCCAAGTCTTGCGGCCGCGTCTTGCTATCGATCGCCGTGAGGATGGTAATGGCGCGGTCGGACGCGCTAATGCCAGTCGTGACGCCGAGGCGCCCGTCGATCGCTTCGGTAAAAGCGGTCCCGTGCACGGAAGTATTGATCGGCGACATCAGCGGCAAGTGGAGCTCATCGCACCGGTCTTCGGTCAGCGGCAGGCAAATCAGCCCGCGCGCGTACTTCGCCATAAAATTGATGGCTTCCGGCGTGATTTTCTCGGCGGCCATTGTGAGGTCGCCTTCGTTTTCGCGATCCTCGTCATCGACGAGGACGATCATCCGCCCCTGACGAATGTCTTCGACAGCCTCCTCAACGGAGGCGAATTTTTGTTGGTCGGCCATAACCAGATAAGGATATCAGGCACCATTCGTGCGAGTCGACACCACGCGCCCGATGAGGCAACCGTAAATCGACTGACCGAGCCGGCTTCACGCGAGATCGCAGAGCTTACGGACGCGGGCAGCATATTGGCTAGCTACGCGTTCCCAAGTTAAGTGACGGGTCGACTCTGCCGCGCATTCACCTTTCGCAGCGGCCTCTTTGCGATTTTGGAATACATGGCGAATGACTCGAAAAAGTTCGCCAAAATCGGGCTCAAACCAGGTGAACTCGCCCTCCATGGGGCCCAACGGTGGGGGATCATCAGCGACAGCCTCAGTTCTAGCGGGAATCAGATAACTGTTGTCCGCGTTACAAAAATCTCCAGATGGCCCTTCAGAAATAGTGATGACGGGTTTGGCGCAAGCCATCGCTTCCAGCAGCGGCATGCCAAAGCCCTCTCCGCGATACGGGAGGACCAAAACGTTAGCGCCGCGATACAGATTCGCGAGCGTCAATTCATCGACCGTTTCGAATATCGGAAGAATGTGAGCCTGCGCCGGGTCGGCGGCGGCAGTTCGAATCTTGGCGACAAATGAATTGTGCTGGTACGCCCCAGATGAGCCGGAAACAAGAAGAACGAGCGTCACATCTTCGCTTTGTTGAAAGGCTCGTCTATACGTTTCGAGTAGTAAGTCGATGCCTTTGCGGCGAATTGCGCCGCCCACAAACAGAAATACAAATTCTCGGCTACCCTGCGGGCGAAGGGATAGACCTTCCGGGCCGAACAGTGTGGGATCGTACCCGTTGGGAATCATGGTGACCCGTTCTTCCTCAACCCCGTTTCGAACAAAGACCTCGCGAACGAAATTCGACGGGACCCAAAGCTCGTCGACATTTTGCCGAATTTGTTCGACCCAAACTCGCGGCACTCCGCCGTATTCCCACGGGAGTATGACGGCAAGCTTTCCCGTGGGTGGGCGGCGAAAATTGGGCGGCCATTGATGACGAATGGTCAGGTGAGTTTGTTGAAGCCAACTGTGAACGGCCGTCGTCAGGTTTGCTCCGTCCGGAAATAGATGTGGCGGGTGGGCCACGGCGGCCGAAGGCTCCAGGCGGACATCGAATTCGGCCGATGACAACAGCGCCTTCGCAATCTCACGATTGACGCGAGCGAGGCTGGAGTATTCAAAGAACGTACCTTCGAATACCACACCGGCTGTATTTTTTGAGTCGAATTGTCGATTCTGGTCGACAACAAGGTGACCCGGCGTACGAAATGGTGCTTTCGAACTCTTGGTTTGATTTTCGAGACTCTCTCGTTGCGAAGTGTCGAGCTGCACGGTTTGCATGATTCGCCGCGCGGAGTCGGCAACGCCGTGCTTCGACAGGAATTCGAAGATCCTTGTCGCCGCATTCGGATTCCACCGCGCAGCCTGGGCGAATACATACTGGTGGCTCTCGACTATCGAACGCGGAAGGTGGAGCTTGAGTAGCTCCGTCAGAGACGGTTCGAACAGCGGATTGCACTTCACTCCCGCGAGAAATCGTTGGAAAGCGGTTCGTTCGTCGCCGACTTGCAGCGCAAGTAACCCAAAGAGCCAGTCGCATCGATAGCTATTCTCACCGCCCGAACCGGGAAATGTCGCGCCACAAGATCTTGCGCGCTCCAATAGAGGAAGCGCTTCACCAAAGCGACGCTCGCGAATCGCGAGTAGCCCCGCCAGGTAGTACAGTTCCGCGTACGTCGGATAGAGCTTCGCCCCCGCCTCCAGAAATTTCCGCGCATTCGCGGATTCCTGATGCAGAAGCATCGCAGCAACAAGATTCCGAAGCACAAGGGCAGCGACGATGTCTGGAAGTTTGTCACGCGATTCCCAGAGGCGCAGCAGCGGTTCCAAACCCGCGCCAGGCGTCGTTTTTTCCGATGAAATCGCCTCCTGGAGTTTGGCCCATGCTTCGACAGGCCGGCCGGCATCGACCATCGCTTGAGTCTTCGGTGATCGCACTGCTCTCGATGCGAATTTGAAAACTCCAATAGTCAATCGAGGCGGAATTGGCGAAGATTCGCGGTTGAACCGTTAGAAATGGAACTTCCTCCACGCATGGCGTGTTTACGACGACGAAGGCTCGCCTATTCTCAGAGTGGAGCGACCTCAAGAGACCGCGTGCGGTCCCTTCGAGAAGGCGATCGCCGGCAAACCAAACGAACGCCGCGTCGGAACCTCGCCTCAATCTCGACCATTCCGAAAACTCGCGAATGACCCTGCGTTCATCCCGGACGATCGCGAGTATTTCCCGCGGAATCGAACGCATATCCGCTGCATCAGTAATGATCCAAATTCTTGGCGTGCGCTCGTACTTGTGTTTGAGCAGACCACTTCGCGAGTCGAGCGAATGGAGCGGCACCTTGCTACTCCGGCTCCTCGTCGGTTTCAGCAGCATCCCCATCCGCAGCCGCCGGCTTCGACGCTTTCGTCGGCGGACCAGGCGGAGCTGCAGCCTTCTTGCCAGCGGATGTCACCGCCGCATGCGAACAATTTCCGCATGCTCCAACCTTCGCCGACCCTGACGACGCCCCGGACCTGCGCGGCACAGCATGCCCCGCGATCAGGTACTTCCTCATCTTTTCCAATCTCTTGGGTCCAATGCCACGCACCGACAGCAAATCATCGACGCTCTTGAATGCTCCATACGACTTCCGCATCTGCAAAATCTTGTCCGCGGTAGCCGGACCAATTCCCGGCACCTCTTGTAGCTGCGCCGAACTCGCCGAGTTGATGTCGATCGGATGGGTCGGGGGTTTCTTCGTGGCGGAAAGGCAGACAGTCGCTGAGGACAGCTCAAATCCAACAAAAATAAGACACAGCAAGGCAAACGCCGCACGCTGGGACATACGCGTTTTCATAGCGTCTGCGATACTATATTAGATATATTACGAATGCAACAACATTAAGGAATGGCGAACTGCGCGCCACTGAAACAAGGACTCAGCTCAGCTTCTTCCCACTCGCATCAAACACTTCCAGCTCCCCAAACAACGCGGCCTGCTTCTCAATCTGCGCACGATCTCCCACCACCACGATCTGCATATTCGCCGAGTCAAAGTACTTCCGCGCCGTCTCCAGTAGATCCGTCGGCGTCAACCCGCGCACGCGCTCTCGATACGTTTCTAGATAGTCGTCCGGCAATTCATTCAGCGCGACGGTAGCCAGTTGCGACAGCAGTCCGTCCTGCGTCGCCAGCCCCATCGAAAAAATCCCCGTTAAATAATTAATCGCGTCCGCCAGCTCCGCATCCGGCACCGGCAACGATCTCAGCTTATCGATCTCGTAAAAAATCTCTGTCAGTGATGCCGCCACGACATCATTCCGCACCGCCGCCGACACCGAAAAATATCCATGCTGCCGCAACGCCTGCACGCCACTCCGCGGGCTGTACGTATACCCTTTGTCTTCGCGGATATTCATGACCAGCCGCGAGTTAAACGCTCCGCCATACAGGCTATTCGTCAGCCCCAGCTTGATCCAGTCCTCATGCCTTCGCGTGATCGCGTGGCATCCGCACACGATCTGCGTCTGTACCGCGCCCGGCACATGCACTAGGTAAACTCGCCGCCCGCGTGGGTGCGCCTTGTCCACGACGTCCGGTGGCTTCGGCTTCTTCCCTGCCCACGCGCCAAAAGTCTTCTCGACCGACTTCAACATCGTCGCCGTATCGAAATCGCCCACCATCAACAGCAGCGCATTCTCCGGCGTATAAAAGTCTTTATAAATCTCGAGCAAATCCGCCCGCTGATAAGCAGAAACTTGCGCCTCCGAAGCCGACACCACGCCGTACGGATGTTCGCCAAACAGAACTTTCCGAAGCCGCTCACTTGCCAAAAATCCTGGCTGCGTCCGATCCAGCTTCACTTCTTCCAGCTTTAATCGCCGCTCGCGCTCAAATTCCCCATCCACAAACGACGCGTCGCGCGCCAACTCATTCACAAGCCCGAGGAGCGGCTCGCTCATCTCCGTCAATCCCGCAAACGCGATCGCGCTCGAATCCGCACCCGCGCTCGAAGACAAGTCTGCGCCCAGACTCCGCAAGTCCTCTTCAATCCGCCGGCTGACGCGCAGCTTTGTTCCCGTGCGCACCACTGTCGCCGTCATCTCGGCTAGTCCCGGCCCGCGCTCGATCGCCGCAGCATTGCCCGACCGAAACGATAGCTGCCCATGCAATTTTGGTATCGAGTGCGACTCCGCCAGCAACACCTCGAGCCCATTCGCCAGACGCGCGCGCGTCCTCTTCGGCCAGGTCACCGCACGTTCTGCGCCCAATGCTGGTACGGTCGTTCCCGCACTCTGCGACCGCGATTGCGTTGCCATTACGCGGCCTCCTTTTCGCCGGCCTTCACCGGAGTGCGAAAGACGATCGCGCGATTCTCTGCCCGCAAATATTTTTTCGCCACGGCTTGCACGTCCTCTTTTTTCACCGCCAAAAACCCATCCAGAATCGAATTTACCAGCTCCGGCTTGTTATCAAACAACGTGAAGCACGCCAGCAAATGCATGAGGCCATACCGAGGCATTCCGCCGCGGCCGCCCTCCAGCGTCGAGTAATAATCCGACCGCCATTTCACCTTGATCTGCTCGAGCTCGTCATCGCTGATCCCGTTTTCCTGCACTTCACGGAGCACCGCATCGAACGCCTCGACCGTCTTGTCCGCCGAAATTTCTCCGCGATGCAGAATCCGCGTCACCATCTGCGTCGGCCCGTTGTATCCAAAAATGTCGTCGATCCCGCCGTCCGCTTCCACCGCAACCTGCTTTTCCAGCACCAGGTCGCGATATACGCGCCCCGCGCGTCCGCCATGTAGCGCCTGATCCAGCAGCGCCATCGCGCACCAATCCGTCGTCCGACGTTCCGGCACCGTGTAACCGATAGCAATCGCCGGCAGCGTCCCGAATTTTTCCTCCACGTTTCCGCGCCGCTCCGTCTTCTGCTCCGGTTCCTTCGGATCAGCAAACGGCGGCGCCGCTCCCGAAGGAATATCGCCAAAATATTTTTCCGCGAGCGCCAGCCCCTCGCCTGCTTTCACATCCCCGAGAATCAGAAGCACCGCATTGTTCGGCACATAGTACGTCTTGAAAAATGCCTGCACATCCGCCAGATCAGCCGCATCGAGATCGGCGAAATCCCCATAAAAGTTGTGCGCATTCGCCCAGTTGCGAAACGCTACCGGCGGCAAATCCAACCACGGAAATCCGCCATACGGCTGATTCATCACGTTCACGCGCACTTCTTCTTTCACTACGTCCCGCTGATTCCGCAAATTTTCGTCGTCGACCTTCAGCGCACGCATTCGATCCGCTTCCAGCCACAGCACGCGCTCCAGCGCGTTCGACGGCATCGCCTCGTAATAATTCGTCACGTCGTAGTGCGTTGAACCGTTCAGCAATCCGCCGCTCGAATTGATCAGCTTGATGTGCTGCATCTTCGGCGCGTTCGCCGAACCCTGAAACATCATGTGCTCAAACAAATGCGCAAACCCGCTCCGCCCCTGCGGCTCGAGTCGAAATCCAATCTTGTAGTAGACGCCAACGGTCACGACCGGCGCCGTCGAATCCGGTGCGATCACAACGTCCAATCCGTTCGGTAGCTTCGCGTGCTCGATTGCAATCTGAAGTCGATTCACTCTTTCCCCCATCAAGAAATTCTATTTCCTGCGCGCCGCTCGCGCACGCAGCGGAACGCCAACCGGTACCCGTTCATGATGCTCACCAGGCGCTACGCCTGCCAATTCCGCGCTTTCTTCCACATCGCGCGGCAAAAGTTTTTCCGCCAGCCGGTTCAATGCCTCGTACGCCTTGCAATACTCCGGCGAATATTCCTGCAACGCCGCCAGATGCTTCGCAACAACCTCGTGGTCCCCGCGCGCCAGCGGCCCCGTCCAGGCCGCCTTCATTCCCAGCCGCTCGTAATTCTGCAGCACCTGCTTCGTCATTGGCAGCAGCGCACGCATCGCTTCAGCGCGCTTCGATCCGAGCGACATCAGTAACTGGATCGCGCTCTCCACGACCACCAACGCGTGTCCCGCCGCCAGCGCGCCCGCCGCGTGATAGAGCGGCTTATCCTGCGCCTCGATTGGAGTCGGCGCCGCGCCCACAGCTCGCGCAATTTTTCGTGCCTTGCGTACCGCCTGCGCGTCACCCTCAATCGCAAAAACCTTGCCCTCGAGTGGCGGCACCGTCACGCCATTAAACGTTTGTAACGGATGCATCGAACCAACCGCGGCGCCATGATATCTCGCGGCATTCAGAACACTCGAATCCAGCGCGCCGCTCGTGTGCAAAAGCACGTGTCCCTTCAACTCTTCGCCGCCGATACGCGCCAGCTCCTCCGCTACGCTCGCAATCGCCGCATCCGGTGTCGCAATCAAAATGCACGTAGACGCCAGAATCCGCCGCGACAATCCAGCCACCGGAGTTCCGGCGCCAATAAATCGAACGGCTCGCCGTGCGCTCGACTCATGGAGCGCAACGATCGCCCCAATCTTCCAACCCAGCTCGCGCAGCCGCCGGCCCAACGCACGTCCCACACGTCCAGCCCCGATGATCGCGAGCGTTTCAGTCATCAAACCTAAGGATACCCTGAGCCCTACATCGGATACCAATAAGGCTTCTGGGTCGCGGAGTCAGCCGCGACATATAATGGAAGGGCAGGAAGCGGTTTCGGACCCTGAAGTCCCCAAAACCAGTGCACACTTTCTGGATCATCCTCTTCGCCCTGATCGCAGTCTTCTGGGTCTACTACGGCCTCCGCTCCCTAATCGGCCTGCTTTACTTGCCGTGGCTCAGCAAATTCCCACCCCTTAACGTCGCCCAGCCGCCGCGCGTGTCTCTAATCTTCGCTGCCCGCGACGAAGAAGAAAAACTTCCCCAAGCCCTCAAAACTCTCTCAACGATCAACTACGCCAATCTCGAAATCATCGCTGTAGATGACCGCTCCAAAGACGAAACCCCGGCCATCCTGGACGACGCAGCGCGCAACGACGACCGCCTTCGCATCCTTCACATCAAAGATCTGCCTCCAAGGGTGGCTGGGCAAACCCCACGCCCTGCAAGAAGCCTACGAAGCCGCGACCGGCGACTGGCTTCTCTTCACCGACGCCGACGTCCGCTTCGCCCCCGACGCGCTCAGCCGCGCCATGACTCTCGTCCAGTCCCGCAACCTCGATCACCTCACGCTCTTCGGCGACGTCGACCGCGACGGCTTCTGGGAGACCGTCCTCCTCACCTTCTTTGGCTTGGCCATGCACCTCGCCACAGAATCGCATTCAGTGGCGAATCCGAATTCGCGGGCCTACCTCGGTATCGGCGCGTTTCAACTCGTCCGACGCTCCGCCTACGAAGCGGTCGGCACACACAAACGGCTGGCGATGGAAGTCGTAGACGACATGAAGCTCGGCAAAATTCTGAAGCTGGGAGGCTATCGCAGTGGCGTTGGCGTAGCCGTCGGATTTCTCGCGGTCCGCTGGCAGTCTGGCTTCGGCAATCTGATTCGGGGCGTAACGAAAAATTTCTTTGCCGCCTTGAATTACAGCGTGCCCTTCGCTGCCGCAGCAATCACCGGCATGTTGCTGACCAATTTCGTCCCGTTCATCGCCGTGATCTTCGGTCACGGATGGGTGCGCATCCTTGCTGGATTTTGCGTCGCCGTCGCGCTTCTCTTCCACGCTTTCGTGGACCTCGGCGCAAAAATCTCCCCACTCTATGCGCTCACGCACCCGATCGGTGCACTGATTTTCTGCTGGATGATTCTGCGTTCCACGATTGTCACGCTGCGAAACGGGGGAGTGACGTGGCGCGACACCTTCTACAAACTCTCCGATTTAAAGAAGGGCGTCGTCTGAATTTCTGAATCCGCGGATTGAGCCGGGTTACGCTTCGAGCAATCGCCGCACAGCGCGACGTAAAAATCGGAACAAATGGAATATCAGGAATGCTGCGATCACCAGCAGAATCGACACGACGACAATCGTGGCCGTCGGGTGCACCGTCGATAACCACGTTAGCCATACCGCCAGCGCGTCTTCCCCGAAACTTAGCGCCCAATTGCTGAACGGCTCCGGGCTCGCATTCGCCGCCGCCCGCGTGCTCGCCTTCGTCCCGTGCGAAGTCAGAGCAACCCCGCCCGCAAGCAGCGCCGCGCCCCAGCGCCATTCCGGAGGCGCAGCTCCTGCCGCGCCATATGCGAGTAAAGCCGCGGCTGGAGGCCGAATCACCGTGTGAATCGCGTCCCAAATCGTGTCAACGAGCGGAATTTTATCGGCGAGAAATTCGACGACGTAGAGACCGATCGCAATCCCGAGAACCCAGGGATGCGCCAGCACTTGCAACTGCTCCGGCAAATGAATGACGCCAAAGCGCTGCAGCAGTCCCAGCGTCGCAATCGTAGCGTAGAGGTTCAGCCCGGAAGAGAACCCGGCCCCAAGCGCCAGCCCCAGCGTCTCGATCGGATTCATGTCGTTATTCTACTCCCGGCGAACTACGCACAAGGGCACATGTTTTTCCGCGTCAACGTGAATCCTAGCGGCGGCGCCGCTTCACAGCGCGCCCGCTGCCCGGAGCGCCGCTTCCATTCCCTTCCAACTTTGCCGCGTCGATTCTTCCGGCGATCCCGCGCCGCGCCAATGCGTCTCCAGGCTCACAGCATAGTGATACCCATCGCGCTTCAGCGCCGCGAACTGCGCCTTCCAATCGACGATACCTGTTCCGACGGCTGCCCAGTCGTAGCCTTTGCCGTCAGCTTTGCGTGTGACGTTCTTGCAATGGCAATGCCCGATCCGCTCTTTCGGCAGCAAGTTGTATCCGTCGGGATAAGGAGTTTCGCCCGCCGCGCCCGCATTTCCGGGATCCCAGTTCACCATGAAGTTCGTCGCTGGAACGGCCGCGAGCACATCAGCAGCTTCCTTGCCGGTCGCCGTGTTGCACGCCATCTCGTTCTCCAGTACGAGAATGATTTTGTCTTTCGCCGCCGTCGCTGCGGCTTCGCGTAGCTTGGCATTGATCGCTTCGCGATACGGCTTCTGGTCGTCGAGGCGCCAGAAATCGAACAAGCGCACGCGATCCGTCGAAAATGCTTTCGCAAGCGCGATGCTGCGCTCGAGAACCTCAGGCTGCTGTTCAAACGTAAAGTCCGCGTTGAATTGATCGCGCTTCGGGCTGAACTTCGACAGCGGCGCGCCCGGCCAGTCCACTTTGAAGAGCGGGCTTGCGATGTCCGTCACGCGCAGCTTGTTCTTCTCAAGAATCTTTCGTGCCTCGTCGATTTCGCTCGCATCGAGCCGCAGAATGTTTTTGTTCCACATTCCGCGCAGCTCGATCCATTCCATACCGAATTCCTGCGTGGCGACTTCGCAGGCGTGGCCAAAGTCCTGCGAAATCTCGTCGTTGATGACCGCAATGCGAAATGGCGAGCTCATATTGTGATCCCGAGTTTGTCGTGCAGGTATTTCTTGCTGATTTCCGCGCACTCTTTCGGAGTCCGGCTCTTGTCGGGCACATCGTCGAGTTCGACGATTGCCCATCCGCTGAATTTCACTTCTTTCAGCGCTTTGAATACTCCCGGCAGATCGACTTGACCGCGTCCAAGCTCGACGAAGCGATAATTCTTCTTCGGATCGCTCAGTTTCTCGACATCCTTAATATGCAGGAACAGCAATCGATCCGAATATTTGTGGATCGCTTTGACCGGATCGCCGCCGCCCTGGAAATAGTGAGCGATGTCGAGTTCGAGCTTTGCATAGCGCGGATCGGTCGCGGCCAGAATCTGATCGACTTCTTCGGGTGCTTGTCCGAGCGAACCCATGTGATTGTGATACCCGAGCGGAATCCCTAATTCCGCTGTCTGCTTCCCGATCGCGGTCAGCAGCTGCCCGAGGCGTTTGTAATCTTCCGCAGTGATCGCGCGATCCTTCGGGCGATCGTCCGTAACTTGCAGATACTTTCCCCCGGCGTCGTGCAGAAACTTGTGCGTGTGCGACGTGCTTCGCGATTTGTTCCGACTCCGGCGCATCGATATTCACTCCGCCGCTTGAGAGGGCCACGAACGTTAGTTTGTGCTGCGCCAGCAAGTCGGCGAGTTGCTGCGCGCTCTGAAATTCATCAACCGCATTCGAGCGGATCTGAATCCCAGGAAATCCCAACGCCGATACATCATCGATCGCCTGGCGGTCGTTTCCGCCCCAGGTGATCGCCGCATATCCAAAATGGATTTCGCTCGGCGCCGGCGGAATCGGCGAATCGAAATACGTCAAATCCATCGGCGGATACAAAACGTTGCGCGACGCTGGAACACCAGGCGCGCTTAACAGCTTCACAGGCAAGCTCGCTCCGGCTGTAATCGCTGCGATTCCACTCAAAAATTCTCGCCTCGCCCAAATCGATTTCATCAACGCTTCCTCCCGCTCGCCGACTTCCCTTTTGCTTTGCTCTTCCCACGTGACGATGACTTTGATTTCGCGCCCTTAGCATTGGACGAAGCGCGCGAAGATTTCGGTGCGCCGTAACCGTTCGGATGCGCGCCGAACCAATCCCACGCGCTGCGCACGATGTCTTCAAGATTCGCGTACTGCGGCTGCCATTTTAATTCGCGTTTAATCTTTTCGGAGCTCGCAACCAGGATCGCGGGATCGCCGGGGCGGCGCGGAACTTCTTTCGCAGGAATCGGGTGACCCGTCACTTTGCGAGCGGTTTCGATGACTTCGCGCACGCTGAATCCGCGGCCATTGCCGAGATTGTAGGCAAGCTTGTCCTGCTTGCGCAGCGCATCCAAGGTGAGTACGTGCGCGCTCGCCAAATCAGCCACGTGGATGTAATCGCGGATGCAGGTTCCGTCGGGCGTTTCGTAGTCGGTGCCGAAAATCGAAATGTATTCGCGCTTGCCCTGTGCAACTTGCAGGATCAGCGGAATCAAGTGCGATTCCGGGTGGTGCGCTTCGCCTTGGTCCGCAGTTGCGCCCGCCGCATTGAAATAGCGCAGGCAGGCGTAACGCAAGCCGTGAATCTTGTGAAACCACTCGAGCATGTGCTCGACGAGGAGTTTGGATTCGCCGTAGGTGTTCGTCGGATGAACCGGATCATTCTCTTCGATCGGG
This sequence comes from uncultured Acidobacteriota bacterium, assembly GCA_963766985.1. GTDB lineage: Bacteria > Acidobacteriota > Terriglobia > Acidiferrales > UBA7541 > Acidiferrum. The sequence goes on along the minus strand of CAVYCJ010000012.1, from coordinate 130,684 downwards.
GTGCGATCGGGAGTTCCAAATAGAGCAGCAGTGGAACTGAAAACAAAGCGCGGAACTTTGTGCGCGAGAACGACTTCCAGAAGCGTCAGCGCGTTCGCGGTGTTGTTGCGAAAATATTGCTCCGGAAACTTCATCGACTCGCCGGCTTCGATGGACGCGGCCATGTGAACGACGCCGTCGAATTTATATTTCTTGAAAACGCGATTGAGCGCGGCGTGATCGCCGGTGTCGCCCTCCACAAACTTCGCGCGCTTGGGCACGGCCGCTTTGTGGCCGTTGCCGAGATTGTCGTAGACGACGACTTCGTACCCTCGCTCCAAGAGTTTGGTGGTGACGACACTGCCGATGTATCCGGCGCCTCCGGTGACGAGTACGCGATCGGGCATGAGAGCGGAGTTTCCTTCGAGCGGATTGGCTGCGGAGATCGACGCGAACAGTGGAATGGATCGATCGAACTGGCAGCGCGAAGATTACATCAGGAATCGGAGCGTTATGCCAGTCGGACCCTCCCCTCCCCCTGTTTTGCGTAAGAATGTCATTCTAAAGAGGATGGAACGTCAATCGTGCAAGAGTGTGATTCTAAAGGATTAAGGTTCACTGGTGGTGGCCGAATTTGTTGAGGGGATTGGACTTAGCAGAGGCTTATTGGGGTCGTCGCTGTGTAACCGGGCGAGTTTTCGACTAAACCCGCACCCTCTCAAACCGGAGAGTGCGGCACCCAAGGGCCACTGGTGAGGGCCGACGCCAACTGGACTGAGATAGACTGCGGCTTGCGTTGAGTCGAGTTTGGATTGATCGGCGGGTTTAATGAGTGTGGTTTCGAATGCTGAAGTGTTGCGGGTGGCGCCGGAGTTTCGGCTGGTGCGGAGCGGTCGATTTGTTGTGGCGGAGATGCTGGCGCCGCATCGCGTGCTGAGCACTTCGGCGAGGAACGGGGGGCAGCGCGAAGGGCTTCGGTTCTTGGTGAATCATCAGAGTTGCGAGGGGACGGACCATCGCGAGCGGCATGCTTTGATCATGGGCAACGAGGAGTATCACGATTCGGCTTGCGGGGAAATTGGGATCGATCCTGCGCTGGCGGCGATGATGCAGACGGCGGCAAACATGAATTACGCGGCGGTAGTTGCGGCGAGCGATCTGAACGTGACGGTGACGGCTGTCGTGACGGCGGGTGTGCATGGGAACGCGGCTTGCGCGGGCGATCCAGCTGCTTATCGCGAAACGGAGAGCGGTTGGGAAAAAGTGGCGGCCATGCCGGGGACGATCAACACGATGCTGCTCATCAATCATGCGCTGACGGAAGGTGCGCTGGCGCGTGCAGTGACGACGATGACGGAGGCGAAAAGCGCAGCGCTGCAAAGGATGGCGGTGCGGAGTTTGTATTCGGCGGATTTCGCTACGGGGACGGGGACCGACCAGTATTGCGTCGCGGCGGTTTTGGGCGCCGGTGATGGGTGGCGGCGGGAAGGAATTTACGAGCACGAGTCCGCACTCGAAGCTGGGTGAGTTGATTGGCGTGGCGGTGCGCGATGCGACGCTCGAGGCGCTGCGGTGGCAGAACGGGCTGGAGGTTAGCACGACGCGCCTTTTGTTTCATGCACTGGGGCGGTACGGCGTGCGCGAGGCAGACTGCCTGACGGAGCTTGCGCCTTTGTTGAGCGAGCGCGAGTTGGAATTGCTGAAGAAGAATTTTCAGTCGGTGGTGTACGAGCCGAAGGTTGCGGCGGCGGCGTATGCGATCGCGGCGGTATTGGATCGGATTCGAGTCGGAACGCTGCCGGCTGGAGCCGCGCGCGATATTTTTCGGCAGCAGGCGGCAACGCTAGCGACGAGTTTGGCGGCGAAGCCTGATGCCTGGCCGGAATTTTATGCGCGCCTTTCGGATGTTGATCCGGAGCAGGCGGCGCGCGGGGTTTATTCGGCGATCGCGTTGGGCTGGTCTGAAAAGTGGCGATAGCGATAGACATTCGGTCGATTTGGTTCATCGCGGCCGAGTTGTTTCGACCGCACTCTCTCGTGCTCGTCATTGCTGTGATTTTGGATTTGCTGTTGGGCGATCCGGTTTATCCGTTACATCCGATTCGATTGATGGGGCACACGCTGACCTTGTTTGAGCGTGGGTTGCGGCGGATTGGCGCGGACGGATATGGCGGTGGGATCGCGCTGTTCTTTCTGTTGGCGATCGTTTGGGTGGGCGGGACGATCGCCCTGCTTGTCGGATGGTTGATTGTCAGTTGGAAGTTGCTGTTTGTGCTTGAGATTTTTTTGGCTTACTCGTGCCTGGCGCTTCGGGATCTACTGAAACACTCTTGGGCGGTGGAAAAGGCGGCACGCGCGGGAGACTTGGCGGGAGCGCGTGTTGCGATTGCGCGGCTTGTGGGGCGCGACACGGATCGCATGGATCTTGCGGCTTGCCGACGGGCGGCGATTGAGAGTTTGAGCGAAAATTTGACGGATGGATTTACGAGCGCGATCGCCTGGTATGTGGTCGCTGGACTGCCGGGGCTGGTGCTGTTCAAGGTAGTGAGCACGATGGACTCGATGGTGGGGAACAAGACGCCGAGGTATTTGAAGTTTGGTTGGTGCGGGGCGCGGCTGGATGACGTGATGAATTTCATTCCGGCGCGGCTGACCTGGATTTTGATTTCGGCGATGGCGATTTTTGTGCCGGGGTGTTCGGCGGCGAAGGCGTTTTGGGTTGGGTGGAAGCAGCATGGAATTTTGCCGGGGCCGAATTCGGGATGGAGCGAGGCGGCGACCGCAGGGGGGATTCAGAGGAAGTTGATCGGACCGATCTGGATGGGCGGATCGTTGGTGACCGATGTTTGGGTTGGGGATGCGGATGATCCGGCGGCGGGGGAGGATTCGACGGATGTTTGGCGGGCGTCCGTGTTGGTTTGTGCTACGGGATTGGTGTTTGCGGCGATGGCGGTGGGGATTGTGGGGATGTGGTTGGGGTGGAGGACGGGATAGACGCGTGAGTTTTGGATAGTCGGATCGGTTGAGGTCCTTCGCCGCCCTTCGGGCGGCTCAGGATGACAAGCGCAAACACAGAGATTTCTCATCAACCGAGGTCGTGATTACGTCAGGCGGGGCAAGCCCCGCTCCCACAAGAAAAGCTCAACGGGGTGGGCCTAGGGTTTCGTCTAGCCAATCCAGGGCTACTTGGTTCAGGCGGGTGCGGTTGCCCATTTCGCAGTGGGTGTCTGCGGAGTCGGCGGCGCTGAAAGGCACCAGGGTCTTCGGGCATTTCATGGCGTCGAAGAGAGTTTTGGCGCCTGTGGCCAGGGAGTCCGATTCCGCGGCCGTCACGAGAGTCGGGCATTGGATGAGTTCGGCGCGGCCGGCCATGGTGAAGAGTTCGCTCTTGCGAAGGAAGTCGCGGAGAGAATCCACGCCGAAGACCCAGAAGCCTCGCTGGATTATTTTCCAGCGGAGGCTGGGATTGCCTTCGATGACGTGCTGGAATTTTTGCAAGGTTGCATCGTCGATGAGACCTAGATTCGCTGCACTTTCTGGGGATGCTCCCAGTTTCATGGCGAGCGGCCGGACAGAGTCGCCGATCGCGAATTGGCCGGGGTCGGCGATGCACGCGGCGAGGCGGTGTTCGCCGGATGCGGCGCGTGGGGCGAGGTAGCCGCCGAGACTGGAACCGCTGAGGACCAAGCGTTTCGAATCAACTTCGGGAAGAGTCAACGCGAAATCCACGACTGTGCGAACGGGAACTTCCCAGTCCGGGCGCATTGAAACGTTTTGCTGATAGAGCATGCCACCCTGGCCGGGGCCGTCGAAGAGCAAGCTGTGGTACCCGCAGCGCGATGCGGCTACCGCGCTGGCGAAATACATGTCGGTGATTGTTGCGTCGAAGCCGTTGGTGAAGATGATGGTGGGCCGCTTCGAACGTGGAGCGTCGGCGGCCGGGATGAAATATGCGGCCATCGAAGCGCCCTCGAACGGAATGCTTCGCGGAAGGACCGGAGGATCGAAGAGAGCGAAGCCTGCGTTTAGGGCAGCGATTTGTTTGTCGTAGGCTGCGAGCAGAAGCGGATCGACTGGCTTGCCGTAGAGCGGATGGTAGGAGCAAACGTAAAAAGCGCTTGCACGGAGATAGAGGTCGCGAGCGGTGGCGAGGTGGCCTGATTTTTTTGCTTCTTCGGCTTGATAAAAGCGACGGTCTCCGGAGGCTATCCAGGCTTTGTTATAGGCACGAGCGTCACCATCGTCGACGGCTGTGCCGACCGCCTGGATTTCCGCGAATTCGGGGCCGCCGGTGGAAATGTAGGAGAGCGCCCAACTGCCGAATTCGTCGAGCAAGTCGTCTTTGAACAGAAGGCCCATCTGATTCTCCCCGTATCGCACACGACTGCGTGATTGCACGGCGGCACGTGTTTTGCGAAAGGCTACTCCATTTCGAAGGTGACGTAAGTTAACTTCCCGTTACGTTCGACTTGCATGGCGGCGGGCTCCCCGGGTTTGAGGGCGGTGAAGGCGTTGCGGAGTTCGTCGACGGTTTTGGTGGATTTGCGATTGAGCGAGTGGATGACGTCGCCGGTGCTGAGGCCGGAGTCGACGGCGAGGCGGTCGGCGACGATGGAGGTGACGAGCACGCCGGATGAAATGCGGAGATCGCCGATAATCTCGGCGACTTCGGGAGTGATCGTCGCGCCGACGATGCCGAGGCGTGGGATGACATCCTTTGTCGGATCGCCGAGCTCGGAGAGGCGTGCGGCGTCGCGCGGTTCGTAGATCGGGAGCACCATGTCGATTTTCTTACCGGCACGAACGACGGTAATTTTTGCCGAGTCCGATTGATTGACGAGATAAAGACCGAGCGTGAAGAGCGGGACGTTGTCTACAGGAAAACCGTCGAGGGCGACGATGACGTCTTCGATTTTGAGGCCGGCTTGCGCGGCGGAGCTTTCAGCATAAACGTCGGAGACAATGACACCAACGTCGGCGGAAAGGCCGAGAGCTTGCGCGAGATCGGGCGTGAGAGATTGCACGTCGGCGCCGATGGAGCGGCGGCGGACGCGGCCGTATTTGCGGATCTGTTCGTACGCGTAGCGAACGATGCCACTGGGAATGGCGAAGCCGATGCCTTCGTTGCCGCCTGATTTCGTGTAGATGAAGGTGTCGATTCCGACGACGTTGCCGTCCGCGTCGACGAGCGGGCCGCCACTATTCCCAGGGTTGATGGCGGCGTCGGTCTGAATGTAGACCATGGAGTCGTCTAGGTCGGTCTGGCGCAGGACAGAGCTGACGAGGCCCATGCTGACGGAATTTTCGAGGCCTTCTGGACTTCCGAACGCGAGGACGAGCTGACCTTTCTGAATTTTTTCGTAGCGGCCGATCTGAAGAGTGGGAAGGCCGGTGGCTTCGATTTTCAGAACGGCGAGATCGATGAGCTTGCTGTAGCCGACGATGCGGGCGGGGAAAACTTTGCCGCGGGATTTTAGAGATGAGGTTGGTTGAGAGCCGCTGAATTGCGGCGTGAGAACGACGCGAACGCGCTCGGCACCTTTGACGACGTGAGAGTTGGTGATGATGTAGCCGTCGGGATCGACGATGACGCCGGAGCCGAGGCTCCGCTGGCGTCCGATGGAACTGGATTTCGAGTCGTTGTCGGAGTCTTCATCGTCGTCGGTCGAGCCGAAGCCGGTGACCTGGACTTCGACGACGGCCGGGGAGACGCGCTTGACGAGGCTTTCGAACGAGGCACTCATCTGGCGCATCAGGTCGCCGGATTTGTCGATGGTAACGGGGTTTTGCGCGCTCGCGGTTGTGCCCTGTGCTTTTGTGGCCGGAGCCAGAATCAGCAGAAGCGCTACGAAAATAAATTTCGGGACTCGTTCGAACATCACTCAGCCTTTCTCAATTGCGGGTCATCGTGAGGTTCTATTTTGCCCCACGTCACAATTTTTAGATCCATCACGAAAATCGAATACAGGACAGGGACAAGGAGCAACGTGATGAATGTCGCTACTCCGAGGCCGCCGATCTGCGCGTAACACAATGGCTGCCAGAGCGGGCCGCCGTGGAGGGCGAGGGGGAACAACGCGAGCACTGTGGCGCCGACAGTAATCATGACGGGGCGGAGGCGGACGATGCCTGCGTCGAGAAGCGCTTCCTCGAGAGGCTCACCTTTTTCGTGCATTTCTTCGATGAAGTCGAAGAGAACGATCACGTGGCTGACGATGACGCCGATGAGGCTGGCGATCCCCAGGAAAGCCATGAAGCCGAAGGCCGAGCCCATAACGTAAAGCGCTATCAACGCGCCTACGACGCCGTAGGGTGCGGCGGCGAGGACGAGGAATGGTTTGACGGCGTGTTTGAACTGGAACGCAAGAGCCAGGAAGATCATGGCGATCGAAATTGCCATAACGATGGCTAAATTGACGAAGCCTTGCTGCTGTTTGGCTTGTTCGCCGCTGATGATGATGCGGTAGCCGGGCGGGAGCGAAGCCTGGAGTTGCTGGAGTTTGGGCGCAGCGGCTTTGAAGACTTCGGACGGAAGAACGTTGGGACGAGTGAAGCTTTGCACCGAGATGGTGCGGAAGTGCTCGAGATGGCGGATGCGGAGAGTTTGCAAGATGTTTTCGATGCTGGAGACGCCGAGCAGCGGGACTTTATTTTGTGATGAGGATGAGTAGACGTAGAGGCTGCTGAGGTCGGAGAGGCTGGCGCGCTCGCTGGCGCGGAGGCGCGAGACGACGGGGATTTGCTGATCACCTCGACGGAGCGTTGTCACGCTGGTGCCGCTGAGTGCTGCGGCGGAAGATTGCGCGACGTCCTGATTTGTCACGCCGGCGATGTTGGCGCGATCGGGATCGACTTTCAGAGTTATTTCGAAGGCATCCTGGCCCCAGTCGTCGCGCACGCGGGCAGAAGTCGGGACGGAGCGGAGGATGTCGGAGACCTGCGCGGAGATTGCGCGGAGTTGGGCGATGTCTTTTTCTTCGTCGAGGGCGCTGATGTCGGCCAGGCCGGTGACGCGGAGTTCGACCGGGTAGTCGACCGGGTTGGTTTGGAGCTGGCGGACGTCGACTCGAGCGCCGACAACGTTTTCCGAGAGGGCGCGCTGGAGTTCGCCGATCAGCTTGGGTGTGTCGTCTTTGTCGTAGACCTCGATGATGACCTGCGCGTAGTTGAGTTGCTGGAGCTGCGGCGTCACCGAGAACCAGAAACGCGGCCCGCCACCGCCTTCGAAAGTTGTGAGCGAACGGAGAACTTTGCGCGGGGTGCCGTCCTTGTTGGGATTGTCTTTGCCGTATTTTTCGACGGCGGATTTCACGACCTGCTCGACTTGCAAGGCGGCTTTGTTGGTGGCGAAGAGCGGGACGTCGTTGGGCAACCAGACGTCGAGGAACGAGAGGTATTGGACGTCGTCGGGGAAAAATTGCGTTTTGAGTTGATGGCCGAAGAAGCCGCCGACGACGAGGAAGACGATCGAACCGATGAAGACGAGCCAACGATGTTCGATCGCGTGCTGGCCAACACGATAGTAAAAACCGCTGAATCCCTGCGTGCGTCGTTCTTCTGGAGTCTTCTCGGCCTTTTTTTCTGGGCGGAGCAGGTAGTAACCGAGCAATGGGATGAAAGTCATGGAGACGAGGCGCGAGGCGACGAGCGCGCACGTCATCACGATCGGCAAGCTGTAGAGAAATTCGCCGGTGGTGCCGGTGAGCGCGAGGAACGGGAGATACGCGACGATGTTGGTGATCGTCGCGAAGAGGATGGCGTGGGCGAGTTTGGTGGGGCCGAGCCAGCTTGCGATTACGGGAGGATGCGCGTCGGCGAGCGAGCGTTTGATCGAGTCGCCCGCTACGACGGGGTCGTCAACGAGCAAGCCGAGCGCGATGATGAGCGTGGCGATCGAGACCTGCTGCAAATCGATGCCGAGCAGATGGGCGAATCCGAATGTGAGCGCGAGTGTGATGGGGATCGAAATCGCCATCAGCACGGCGGAGCGCCATTCCCAGAATCCAATGAGCGATACGATGACGACGAGCGCGATCGCTTCGTAGAGCGCGTCCATGAAGAGGTCGACGTTTTCTTCGACTTGGCGCGGCTGGTCGGAGGTGTGGGCGATGATCAGATCGGCGGGGAGGAGTTGGCGCGTCTCTTTCAGCTTTTCTTCGACGTGCTCGGCAAATTTTGCGATTTGCTCCGCATTTCGCATCTGCACGGCGAGGCTGACGGCGCGCGTTCGCTGCCAATTCCCTTTCGCGTCGCGCCACGTGTAGTAATTCAGATAGCGCGCGGGGCTTTGATAGCCACCGCGAATGTCTACCAGATCGCGGAGATAGACGGGCGCGCCGAAGCCGGAGTTGCCGACGATCACGTTGCCGATGTCGCTGGCTTTTGTGAATTCGCCCGATGGATCGACGATGATGTTTTTCGAACCGGCCTCGAGCGCGCCGCCCGGGAGCGTGATGTTGCGCGCGTTGAGGATGCCTTTGAGATTCGAGGGCTGCAGGCCGTATGACGCGAGGCGTTCCTGCGAATAGTCGAGATAGATTTGCTCGGGTAACACGCCGGAGCGATCGACGCGAGAGACTTCGGGAGCGCCGAGTAGAGCGCGAGACAACAGATCCGTGAAGTCGTCTAGCTGATGGTAGGTGTACTTGTTGCCCGGCGTGGCGGCGATGAGTTTGCCGATGTCGTCGGGGTTGTGGGCCACGATCGGCGGCCATGCGTCGGGATGCAGCTCGGATTCGTGAAATCTTTCTTCGACGAAGGATTTTCCATCGGCGAGGATTTCCGCGTCCGTCTTATCGGAGAACGCATCGGCAGCAACGAATCCGGGGCCGTGAAAGAGTTCGGGCTTGCGGAGGATGCCTTGCTCTTCCGCGTATTGGAGAAATAGCTGAAAGCCGCGCCCGACGGAATCTTCCGGGACTGCTTCCGGGAAGCAATAAACGATCGAGACTTCATCGCCGCGCGATTTTGTTTTGCGACGTTTGCGCTCGGCGATCAGCGCTTCGGAGATCGCGTGGACGCGGACCGCGATTGTGGATGCGTCTTCGAGCGGACTCGCGACGGTGAGCATCAGCGCGGCTGTATCGCCGAAATCGCTGTTGAACTTGATGGGGCCGGCGCCTTGCGGAAGGCTCAAGGAATTCAGCTTGAGATTCATGTCGCTGAATTCTTTTTTTGAGTCTTTCACCGTGTCGGAGAGCTGCACCTGGACGATGGAGAGGCCGGGGATCGAAAGCGATTTGATGCCGAAGTCGCCACCGTTCGGGGCGCGGATGTTCGGATTCTGCGCGATGGTTGATTCGATCGGGCGCGTGACGAGTTGCTCGACCTGCTCGGCATCGGCTCCGGGCCATTGCGTTTGCACGGACGCGACGCGGACCGGGATGCTGGGGTCTTTGCGCTTGGGCATCTTGGCGTAGCCGTAGATGCCCAGCACGACTGTCGCGATCAGCAAAATCCACGAGATTTGGCGATTTTCGACGAAGAAGCGCGCGGTGTTGCGCTCGTTCTGGATGTAATCGGCGTCTGTGCGATGTGGCATCGGTCGTCGTTACTTCGCGCGGTCCATCGAAACTGTGCTTGCTCTCGACTGCGCTGCATTCGAATTTGATTTTGTTGCCATCACGGGATCACGTGGACGATCTGGCCGTCGTTCACCAGCGTCGCTCCGTTAGTCACAATTTTTTCGCCGCGACTCACACCTTCGACGATGGAAACCATGTTGCCGAGGGCGGGCCCGGGCTGCACGGTGCGACGATGAACCGTATCTTTGTCGCCTTGGCGAGTGACGATGAAAACGCTGAAAGTTTTTGAGCCGTCGGCGGCAGAAACAACCGCCTCGATGGGCACGACGAGCACTGGCGTTCGTAATTTTGCGCCGCCGATGTCGAGCGTCGCGACCATTCCCGACTTGAGCAGGCCTTTGGGATTCGGAATCGTTACCTCAACCTGAAAAGTGCGGCTCTTTTGATCGGCCTGTGGGGAAATCGCGCTTACTTGGCCGAAAAATTCCTGAGGATAGGTTTCAGTTCTGATTCCCTGGCGTTGTTTCAATTGCACGCTCGAGAGCAGTGTGTCGGGAATTCCGAAGACGGCTTTCACGAGTTCCATGTCGCCCATCGTAAACGCTTGGGTTCCGGCGCCGACGAGCATGCCTAACTCAACGTTGCGGGCGAGAATTTGGCCATCCATCGGCGCGCGTAGTTCGCAGTCGGCGAGCGCCTGCTGCGCTTGCGCGACGGCAGCTTGCGCTGTCGCGACCGCGCCTTGCGTCGAATCGAATTGCGCTTTCGCTGCGTCGTAGTCGCTTTGCGTGAGCGCGTTGGCTTTGTAGAGCGCTTCGGCGCGCGCAAAATCCTGCTGGGCTTTGAGCTGGCCGGCCTGAGCTTGTTCGAGTTGCCCTTTATATTGATCGACAGAGTGCTGATAGTCGGCCTGGCGGACCGTTGCGACGACAGTATCCCTTTTCACGTAGTCCCCTTGCTGAAGGTTTCTGGGCTTACCGTCGGGGCCGGAGCGTTGCAAGATGTTGGTTACGTATCCGCCCGATTTGAACGCGAGCGGCAACTGCGTATACGGGACAACGCTCGCGGAATAGTTGACGCCTTCGCCGCCGGAATATTCCTGGACGTCAGCTACGGTGACCGGCGTTGAGCGAGGAGCTTCGCTAGTTTGTGGCGCGCCGCCGCATCCGCCGAACGCGGCCACCAGCGCTGAAATGATCGCAGTTCGCGGGATTTTCCACCTTACGGGCCTCCAGCGCTGCGCCGCCCGGCGCTTATTCTTGCGAGTCGATTGCATCTCACTCATCGCATTCAGTCCGTTCCCATCGCTTTTTCGAAATCCGCGCGCGCGTTCCAAAAATTCGAAAGCGCTTGCTGGTACTGCGCCGCCGCTTGAGCCATGTTTGCTTGCTCGGTTTGGAGATTGCTAAGCAGTGTGGCCTTCTGTTTGTACTGCTCGAGAACGACGTCAAGCTTCTCTTTTTCGGCTTCTTGAGAGAGTTGCGCCACGTTGAGGCTCGCGCGAGCTTCTCGCAATTTTCGGTAACGATTGCTCACGTCCAGGACAACCTGGCTGGAAGTCTCGGTCAGACTTAACTGGCTCTGTTCGATCTGGCGCTGCTTTTCCTCGGTGAGGTGCTTCTTGTATCCCCAGTCGTAGACGTCCCACTTCAGGTTGATGCCAAGTGAATTCACGTAACGCGGCAAGCCGTCGGCCGTGAACGGCGAGAAAAATAGATAGCGAATGCCAACTTCAGGGATGTACTGCGCCTTTTGCAGACGCTTTGCGTACACTGCCTGCTCGACTTTGAATTGCGCCTGGCGAATTTCGGTGCGCCCGCTCAGGGCGTTTTGTCGGGCCAAGTCGATGCTCTCCTCTTCCGGCAGCGCGTCGGGCATCGGGCTCAAACGGAAATCTATTGCTAGGTCGCGGCCCATCAGGTCGTTCAGATTTTCTTTCTGCGTTTGGATCGTGTCCTGCAGCGTCACCTGCTGGAGTTCGGCTTGCGCCAACTGCACCTTCACTCCGGCGCTCTGATACGGAAGTGCCGCTTTTTGTTGCACGTACTCCTCAGTCGTGCGATCGACTTCGTGCAGTGCTTTCACGTTTTCGTCCGTAGCTTCGAGCGCGCTTTGCGACTGGAGTAGTTGATAGTAGGCCTGCTTCACGGAGCTGATGATCTGCTGCTTCTGCTGGCGCAATTGCTCCTGGCTAAGCTTTTTGCTGACACCGAGCAATCCGAGGTTCAAGTGAGCGCTGTAAAGCTGCGTGAGCGGCTGATAAGCCTGGATGATGCTCATCGCGGAAAATTTCGGATCGGTGGTGATTTCGGATGGCCGTGACGGTATGGGAGTTGAGTCTACAAATCCGAACACGCCTTGAGGGAATTTGATCGTGACCGGAGTCAGCAGGCCCGATCCGGTCACGTCAACGCTGAAGTGCGGATAGCGTTGCGTGCGAGCGGCCAAAATCTCATCGTTCGAAATCAAAACGTTCTGGTCGAAGATTTTGATTTGACGATTGTTGGCGAGTGCTGTTGCGATTGCCTGCTCGAGCGTCAGAACCTGGACATCCGCTTTAGGTGATGCGCCGCTCGCATCCGCCGGCGTTGCCTTGGCTTGCTGGCTACGTAGAGAAGCGGACGGCACGAGGCACAGTGCGATCGTCAGCGAAATCAGACTCCAGCGGCGCATGGCCCGTACCTTCGTTCGTTCACGGAAATTTCCGACCGACCTTCGGCCTGGAAGGTCCCTCGTGGGAACAGCGACGCTCCGGAGGGTAGCAAACGTGCGCGGAATCTATAACTCCGCAGTACAACCTGTCAATGAGTCGCGACGGAATTCGACTGCAATCCAGTTTGCTCTGCGGAAATTTCGGAGTATACTCCCGCGCGTTGTGGCGGTTGTGCCGCGGCGCACTGGTCGGCGGAGTTTCTTCGACACAGCAATTTCACAACGCATGCGCACGAGTGACTATTAAATTTCCACACATGAGGTAATTTCATGCACGCCACCACTTTTCGCAGAGGGCTGCTTCCCTTCATTTCGTTCGTGTTGTTGTTTGCCGTTGCCGGCATGGCGCTCGCCGCAGACGCGCCCGCGAACGTCGCCGGTAACTGGAGTGTTGAAGTCTCCGGCGGAGCCGGGAAAACAACCCAAACGATCACGCTCAAACAGGACGGCGCCACGCTCACCGGCACTTTCAAAGGGCCGCGCCAATCGGGCACGATCGACGGCAGCGTCGATGGGAAGAACATCAAGTTTCATGTCACGGCCCGGATTCCGCTCGACTACACCGGCACCGTAGACGGCGACACGATGAAGGGCACGATGTCGGGCCGAGGTCAGCAGGGCGATTGGACCGCGACACGCTCCAAGTAATCGACACTCCAAACAGTTTTTCGAGGCGACGTCGTTTGATCGGTGTCGCAGCCGCTTGAGATTTTCATTGGGGATAGACATGACTCTGTCACGACGTACCATGCGGTCTATTTTTCTGTTCGCCGCCATTGCCGTACTCGCCGTTGGCCTTCCCTTCGCGGCCACGCTTCGCGCGCAGCTTGGCGACATGCAAGCCCGCGTGACCGAACTGAAAGAATCGATGGCGAAGAATAAGCAGGAGTTGGCGAAATACACGTGGACGGAGCGCGTCACCATCAGCCTAAGTGGGAAGGAGCGCAAGCAGGAGCGCTTTCAGGTGCGCATGGGTGCCGACGGCAAGCCAGTCAAGACGCCGATCGACGCGCCCGCGCAGGATCAAAGTGCCCGCGGTGGCCGGCTGAGACAGCGCATCGTCGAAAAAAAGAAGGAAGAATTTGAGGACTATGCGCAACAGATGAAGGATCTGGCGCAGCAGTACATCCCGCCAGAGAAAGATTTGATTCAGGATGCGTATTCTAAGGGCAACATTGCGATTACGCCGGAAGCAGGCGGGCCGGGGCGGATTCAGTTTGCGATTCACGACTACATCCGCAAAGGCGACTCGGTGACCATCATCTTCGACAAGGATCAGAAGCAGCTTGTCAGCATTTCGATCCACTCGTGGATCGATGATCCGTCAGACATCATGAATTTGTCGGTTCGGTTCGATAAGTTGCCAGACGGGCCGAGCCACGCAGCCGGCGCGACAATCGAAGGTGTCCGCAAGCACTTGACAGTCGTGACGCAGAACGACAATTACCGGAAGCTGTAGCCGAGGCGTGCGCTACGCGCTGTGACACAGTCCGGCGACGCGGCCAATCGTGGCTAAGGTTGGGGCGAGGCATCCCAACCCATCGACATTCCACTCCGCTGGAACACACTCTCCACAAGCACAATCAGGAATTGTAGAATCTAGGAAAGCAACGACGCGCCCGTAGCTCAGCCGGATAGAGCGTCTGCCTTCTAAGCAGAGGGTCGGGAGTTCGAGTCTCCCCGGGCGCGCCATTTTTTCCTAAATCTCTATGATCTTGAGGACTAACTCCCCACCGCCCCCACAAAGATTTCCACAAGCGAGGAGCGAAACGCCGCTGCGTAACCGCGAAGATTTTTTCGAATACTCGGTCGCGGGCTTCGCTCGATCGGAATTGGCTTTTACTGCCCGCACTGCATGTGTTCTTTTTTGACCAGCCGGTAAACGGCTAAAGCAACGAGTCGAGTCTGCATTTTCCAGCGACGTTCGCCGTGAACGGTGCTCTTTCGCGATGGCGGAAATTCCAAGTTAATTCTCTTTATGAGAATTTATCTGCCATTCCGTTGCCTGGAAAGCTCGCGGTGACAAAGGCTCAGATGTTGTCAAATCTAGTTTTGTCTTTCTTTTAACTTTTATTTCCAATAAAGGCCGAATACGTGCTAAAGGTGCTGCAGTCCCCACCGTGTACGTGTACGCCGAGAACTATATGAACAGACTATCCGCAAGCCTGTTCCTGGGCGGAGTTGTATTTCTAGTCGTTTGCCAACTGACTCAATTTGCGCCTCCTGGTAGGTCGCAGGCGAACGTGACGGGGCAGTGGCAGACCCTCCCGTACACGATGCCCATCAATCCGGTTCACGTCCATCTGTTGTACACGGGCAATGTTCTAGTCGTCTCCGGTACCGGCAACGATCCGGCCAATTCGCTTATGCAAGCGGCCTTGTGGAATCCCCAGGCTGGAACCATTACCGTTCAAAATCTCGAATACGACATGTTCTGCAACGCCTTGGTGGGCCTGCCTGATGGGCGCGTACTGATCGCCGGCGGAACGTTAGCCTACAACCCGTCCTTCTTAGGTTATCAGCGACTCTCAACTTACGACCCGGCGACCGGTCTCTTTACCGACGAGCCCAGCATGGCTCATGGGCGGTGGTATCCCACTGCCACCATGCTCGGCAATGGTAGCGTCATGATTTACTCTGGTTACAGCGAAACCGGTCCCACCAATAACACCATCGAGATTTTCAGCGAGAGTGCAGGGTTGGGCAGTCCACTTACAACTCCCTGGACTCCGCCGCTCTATCCGCGCCTGCACCTTCTTCCGAACGGCAATATCTTCTTTTCCGGCAGTACCACGCCATCGAACATTTATAACCCATCGACCAATACCTGGACCTTGGGAGTCGCGGCGACTAACTACGGCGGCTCGCGCCTCTACGGTTCTTCCGTGCTGCTGCCTTTGACCCCGGCCAACAATTACGATCCAAAGGTCATGATTTTCGGTGGAGGCAACCCAGCCACCGCCACTTCTGAAGTCATTGACCTCGGTGCCGCCACCCCGGCGTGGGTCTACGGTCCCAGCATGTCTTCGCCACGCGTTGAAATGGACGGGACACTGTTGCCGAACGGCAAGATCCTTCTGACCGGTGGATCGACCAACGATGAAGACCCGACCACAGCTCATCTCAACGCCGACATGTACGACCCCGTCGCCAATACCATGAGTTCAGCGGGTACCGAGGCCTTCGCGCGGTTGTACCACACCGTGACTTTGCTGATGCCTGACGCCACGGTGTGGATTGCAGGCAGCAATCCCGCCCAGGGCACTTACCAGCCGGAGATGGAAACCTATTCGCCTCCGTATCTGTTCAACTCGGATGGCACTCTAGCGACGCGTCCAACCATTACTAGCGTCTCGACCTCAAAACTCGGCTACGGGAGTTCTTTTACAGTACAAACCCCCGACGCTCTCACCAGTAACATCTCCAGCGTCGTATTGATGCGCAATGGTTCTTCCACTCACGCTTTTGATATGGATCAGCGCTACGTAGGGTTGTCCTTCACCACCGACACGGTCAACGGCGTCCTTAACTTGACCAGTCCGCCGAACAGCAACATAGCGCCGCCGGGCTACTACATGCTTTTCATCCTGAACAATTCCGGAGTTCCTTCGCTGGCCAGCATGGTGCAAATCTCAACTGCGCCCACGGATGTACCTCCCACCGGCACCATCACGAGCCCGGCCTCCAACGTGACCGTCAACGCCGGCGGATCGGTTTCTTTCGCGGGCACCGGTACGTCCACCGGCAGCACGATCAGCTCCTACCGCTGGACGTTTTTCGATGGCACTCCAAGCTCTAGCAATCTGCAAAATCCCGGAGCTGTGACGTATTCAATTCCCGGAACACATGTCGCAACTTTGACGGTCACGGATGCTCAGGGGATAACCGATCCTCACCCACCTTCGGTCACGATTACTGTGCCGGATTTCACTGTCGACGCGTCCCCGACTCTCAATTCGGTGATGCAGGGCGCGAACGCGCCGTACGCCATTACGGTCACCGGTGGTACCGGGTTTGTCGGCAACGTGAGCTTAAGTGTGAGCGGATTACCCACAGGCGCGACCGCTTCGTTCAACCCTACGACGATTACAAACTCCGGCTCCTCGACCATGACCGTCTCGACCGGCACGGTACCAACCGGCAGCTATGCGCTGACCGTCACTGCTACGACTGGAGTCCTTACGCATTCGCAGTTAGTTTCGCTCGTCATCGAGCCGAATAACTCCAACACAGGTATCAACTTTGGCTCCGGATTTTCTGCTTCGGGGCTGCAGTTAGAAGGAAATGCCAAGCTGATTGGCACCGCCCTGCAACTTACCGATAAAGCCGCACAAAACGAAAAGGGGAACGGGTGGTGGACGACACCCGTGAACGTCCAAACGTTCACTACCGACTTCACGTTCCAGTTGACGAATGCGGTTGCCGACGGTTTTACATTCATTCTCCAAAACGTTGGTCCCGCCGCAGCGGGCAATGGAGGTAGTTCTCTGGGATTTGGAGGACTCGCCAAGAGCGTAGCGGTGAAGTTCGACCTGTATAGCAACGCTGGAGAAGGCAACAATTCCACCGGGTTGTACGTCAACGGTGTGGGTTCGACCGTCCCCGCGACCAATCTGGGAGGGGGGACTTGCACGACGGCGGCGCCCTGTCCGAGTCCGACGACGTTCGCGCCAGGCATACCCAATCTGCACAGCGGCGACGTTTTCGAGGTGCACATAACTTACGACGGAACGACTCTTACGATGACCATCACCGACCTCGAAACATCGGCTACCTTTACGACTTCTTGGCCGATTAACATTCCGGCGACGGTGGGGGCGAACACCGCGTATGCGGGATTCGGCGGCGGGACCGGTGGTTCAACAGCAGTTCAGCAGATCCTGGCCTGGACATACAACACCACGGTACTGCAACCAACCGCGACACCGGTCATTACTCCTGCTACCGGAACCTATTCCTCAGCGCAGAGCGTCACCATCACTGATTCCACTGTCAACGCCAACATCTTCTATACCCTCGATGGGAGTACACCAGCCACCGCGATAGGCGGCTCGACCATGCAATTCAATGCGGCGACGCCGATTTCGGTGACCTCTTCAGAAACCATCAACGCCATTGCAGCCGGTCCGGGGTTATCCCCCAGCGGCGTCGCCACTTCGATGATCACGATTCAGGCCGGGGGAACCACACCCATCAATTTCGGCTCAGGTTTCTCCGCGGCAGGGATGCAGTTCAATGGCAGCGCCGTGCTCAATGGCACGACTCTGCAACTCACGTCCACCGCGCCAACTTCACAAACCGGCAGCGCTTTCTGGGCCACGCCCGTCAACGTGCAGTCGTTCACCAACGATTTCACGTTTCAGTTGACGACGCCGAATTCCGACGGATTCACCTTTGTCCTCCAGAACACCGGTGTCACGGCTATCGGGGCGGGCGGTGGTGGCTTAGGATATGCGGGGCTCGGCAAGAGCGTCGCGGTGAAGTTCGATCTTTTCAACAACGATGGGGAAGGCAACAACTCCACCGGGTTGTACACCGGCGGTAAATCTCCCAACGTACCGGCGACCAATCTGGGCGGCGGGACTTGCACGACGGCGGCGCCCTGTCCGAGTCCGACAACCTTCGCGGTGGGCATACCCAACCTGCACAGCGGCGACATCTTCCAGGTGCATATGGTCTATGACGGAACCAACCTGACGATGACCATCACGGACACGGCAGTGCCTGCGGACACCTACACGATCGCGTTCCCGATCAACATACCAACGACGGTGAAATCGAACACCGCGTACGCCGGATTCACCGCGGCCACCGGATCGACCACTGCACTCCAACAAATCCTTACCTGGACCTATAGCAATGGCGGAACTCCGTCGGCAGCCACGCCGACATTCCTGCCCACCGCAGGCACCTATGGCGGTGCGCAGTCCGTGACGATCTCGGATAGCACTCCTGGCAGTTCGATCTTCTACACCCTGGATGGGAGCACCCCGGGCACCGTGGCAGGCGGCTCGACCATGCAATTCAATGCGGCGACGCCGATTTCGGTGACCGCTTCAGAAACCATCAACGCCATCGCCACGGCTCCAGGGCTTTGCGACCAGCGCTCTGACATCAGCCAGCTATGTAATCAATGGACCAGCTGCAACACCGATGATCACCCCAGCCGGGGGAACCTATATGACTTCGCAGTCTGTGACGATCTCGGACACCACTCCTGGGAGCTCGATTTTCTACACCCTCGATGGGAGCACCCCGGGCACCGTGGCAGGCGGTTCGACCATGCAATTTAATGCGGCGACACCGATTTCGGTGGCCGCTTCAGAAACCATCAACGCCATCGCAACCGCTCCAGGCTTTGCCACCAGCGCACTGTCAACAGCCAGCTACGTGATTAATGCAGTTCCGCCGGCAGCCACGCCGACGTTCCTGCCCGTTGCGGGTACCTATGGGGGCACTCAGTCTGTGACGATCTCGGACAGCAGCCCTGGCAGTTCGATCTTTTACACCGTGGATGGGAGTATTCCGGCCACCGTAGCAGGCGGCTCGACGATGCAATTCAATGCGGCGACGCCGATTTCGGTAACCGCTTCAGAAACCATCAACGCCGTCGCCACCGCACCAGGCTTTTCCACCAGCGCTCCGACGTCAGCCAGTTACGTGATCAACGGGCCGACTGCCACACCCAAGATCACTCCAGCCACGGGAACCTATACGACTTCGCAATCGGTGAGTATCACCGATAGCACCGCCACGCCCACGATCTTCTACACGCTGGATGGGAGCACACCGGGCACTGCGATAGGCGGCTCGACCATGCAATTCAATGCGGCGACGCCGATTTTAGTGACCGCTTCAGAAACCATCAACGCCATCGCCACCGCTCCGGGTTTCACCCCCAGCGCCGTCGCAACTTCGGTGATCACGATTCAGGCTGCAGCAAACACACCCATCAACTTCGGCTCAGGTTTCTCCGCTGCAGGGATGCAGTTCAATGGCAGCGCCGTGCTCAATGGCACGACTCTGCAACTCACCTCCACCGCGCCAACTTCGCAAGTCGGTAGCGCTTTCTGGGCCACGCCCGTCAACGTCCAGTCGTTCACCAACGATTTCACGTTCCAGTTGACGAATCCAAAGGGCGACGGGTTCACCTTCGTCCTGCAAAACACAGGCCTCACAGCCATAGGGTCGGCCGGTGGCGGCTTAGGATATGCGGGGCTCGGCAAGAGCGTGGCCGTGAAGTTCGATCTTTTCAACAACGATGGGGAAGGCAACAACTCCACCGGGTTGTACACCGGCGGTAAATCTCCCAACGTACCGGCGACCAATCTGGGCGGCGGCACTTGCACGACGGCGGCGCCGTGTCCAAGTCCGACAACGTTCGCGGTCGGCATACCCAATCTGCACAGCGGCGACATCTTCCAGGTGCATATGGTCTATGACGGGGCCAACCTGACCATGACCATCACGGACACGGCAGTGCCTACGAACACCTACACGATCGCATTCCCGATCAACATACCAACGACGGTGAAATCGAACACCGCGTACGCCGGATTCACCGCGGCCACCGGATCGACCACTGCGCTCCAGCAAATCCTCGACCTGGACTTATGCAAATTAAGCGTTCGTCGTGTATCGAACTCCGGCGCTTCTAGTGTCGCGTTGGCACCTTCGCTAGAAAGCGCAGCATCCTCTCACTTTCTCGCGGCCGATCCAAGGCGGCGAGCACTGCTGTGGCCTTGGAACCAACGGACGGCGCCCGTGCGGCTATGCAGTTGGCCCGACCAGCGAAGTCCACAATTTTCAGAAAACACGTTCGTGAGCGCGGTTGGGCGGACGCAAGATGCTTAACCCAACATGGAGCTGGTCGCTCGATTC
This sequence comes from uncultured Acidobacteriota bacterium, assembly GCA_963766985.1. Taxonomy (GTDB): domain Bacteria; phylum Acidobacteriota; class Terriglobia; order Acidiferrales; family UBA7541; genus Acidiferrum. Next base: position 110,588 of record CAVYCJ010000012.1, on the reverse strand, counting down.
CGACAATGCCCCATTTTCCGCAGTGGCGGGGATTTCCGAGTAACTACCCGCATCGTTGCGGGTGAAATCGATCGCTACTCTTTCCTCTTCATAGTTTTCGCTACCTGTTGATTCAGGCGCAGTACCGGGCGCAAGTTCGACGCCAGCGTTTGAATCCTGGGGAGAGGCCAACCACGCGTCCAATGCCGCCCGCGCCTTGGGAGGAACATCGGAGAACAGCATGCCGATCAATTTTTGTGACTCGTGTCGCCAGACGACTTTTCCGTGGATCATCAATGGAAATGCGACGCCGGGAAGACGAAATTGAATCTGTGAATCTCCCCATTCGTCGGGGGCCGACACCCATAGAGCCGCTCCACCAGGACCGATATTGACGATGAGGCCGACTTGCTGCGACGCTGACCGAACATACTGAAAGTCAGCACCTCTCCGGCCCGTAGTTCGCCGGTCCTTTGTCGGCGTCGCCGTCGCATCACCTTCAGCCAACTCCACCGCCGCGCTATACGGCTTCGCGTCCGCCTGACCGGAAACGAGAGAGAGGCTACGATCGTCGACCGCTTCCCGCACTACCTCGACGTCGATGTGCCGTTGTCTCGTGGCGTAGGCAATACAAAGTGCGCTAAACGCGATGCTATTGATCTCGCGAGGGATTCCCTGGCTCGCCTGAGCGATCAATCGAACTGCGTCGTCGGAGAAAAGCTCCGGTTCAGCCGGTCGAGCAATCTTCAAACGATGGCGAATGTAACGGCCAACCTCAATTTCGTCGAATGGTTCGAGCCGCGCGGTGGCCGCGATGCGCTGCCGCAGTTGTTCCAATGATGGGCTCCGCGAGCCGGTCGGCGAGTTGCGACTGCCCCGACAATACAAACTGAACGAGTTTGCGCTGTTCCGTCTCGAAATCCGAAACGAGCCGTAGCATTTCGAGGACGGAATCCTGCAGGTTTTGCGCCTCGTCTACGATCAGCAAGACTCTTTTTCCGAGCTTTGCCTGCTGTCTAAGGAAGTGATTCAGCTCGGCGTGAATCTGGGCCAGATTTCCCGCTGGCGACAAGCCGAGGTCGGCAACCAGGTGCCGAAGCATCTCGTCGGGATCGGATTGCGTCTGGAAGACAAAGGCCGTCGTAGCCCCCTGATTTAGCTCCGACATCAATTTGAAGAGCAACGTCGTCTTGCCCATGCCGGGCTTGGCCGTCAGGCACACGAATCCCCGGTTCGCTTCAATGCCCCATAAGAGGGTCGCGAATGCCTCGCGGTGAGTCCGGCCCGAGTATAAGAAACTCGTATTCGGGGTATCGCCAAACGGGTCCGCCGAAAAAGAAAAAAAGTCCAGTAAGTCTTTCATTCACCCAAGGTTGCAGCACAATGCTTAGGATTATTTTCTTACGACTGAGGCGATTCACGGCTGGGAAACCGCGGGCTGAGGTCGAATCGCGAAACGCTATCTGCTTGCTGTCAAATTAATGGTACGTCATCCCTCCAGGGGCGCCAAAGGTTCGCCCCACATTAATTTCTGTAGTGTGCGCAACAGTCCATCCCGCCTCGGGGGCGCCTCGCAGGCCGGATAAACGCGTTTAGCGGTGACTCAAACCGCTGGGCGAGATTTTCATTGAGTCGGTGCGGCGCTGATCGCGCCATCGCTTCCAACGGTGAACGCGATCGTGGTCGTCTGGGTGACCGTCGTTGATCCGACTTTCGACGACCCCGTGACTGTGATCGTGTAGCTCCCGCTCGGTGTGAAGCACGTCACCTTTTGACCGGCGCAGCCGGAACCCACGACGAACACGCACGCCGCAAAAAGAAATGCCCGCAGCCGCTTGCGCCGCGAACAGATGCCGAAGAAAAACACAATCGGCAGCAGCAGCCCGTTCGCAAAGGTCGCCGAGCCTCCCGTGTTGGAGCAAGATGCCTGCGTCGTGATTGTCAGTGACGCGGTCGCCACGCTCGAGCCGTTCAACGTGACGCTCGACGGCGAGATCCCGCAATTCGCGTTCGCTGGCAGCGACGAACACGACAGCGCCGACGGTTTGATTGAATCCATTCAACGGCGTGAGCATGAGTGTGAAGGTTTCCGACGTTCCGTTCGCGCTCCCAGCCGACGCCTTCAGCGTGAAAGATCCTCCGCCGTCCCCGAGGTTTGCCGAAGTGACCGAGTTGAAATTGGTGTCACCGACGTAGCGAGCATCGAGCGAGTGAGCCCCGGGACCGAGCGCGTCGAGGTTAAAGGTCGCCACGCCCGCGGAATCGAGCGGTGCAGTGCCCAGCACCGTCGTGCCGTCGAGAAACACCACGGATCCTGTCGGCACGCTCGCTGGTGACTGCACGCTCGCTGTCAGCACCGCAGGCGACCCATCGAGAACGGGCGACGGCGCCGACAAGAGCGAAATCGTCGGCGTCGCTTTTGCAACGTTGAGGTTGAGATTTGAGGCGCTCGATGAATAGCAGCGAATCTCCGCCGTACCCCGCCGAAATCGCATGGCTCCCGGCGGTCAGCAATGGTTGCCTGATCTGCGCTGCGTTATTCGTGACAGTTTTAGAACCGAGCGGCGTACCTTCGTTTGCGAACGCAATCTGCCCAGTCGGCAGGGGCACGCTGACCGGCGCCGTGTCGGTGATCGTCGCCACCACTGTGACGTCGTCGCCATAAGTCGGCGCCGACGGCTGCGCTGCGAGTGCAAGTGTGGTGGGATTCAGCACGCCTACGCCGGTGGCAATTACCGTTTGCGGACTGCCGGGCGAGTTGTCGGTAAGCACCGTCTTCTCGGCATACGTCGTCGTCGTGGTCGGAGAAAACACGACGTTGACGATGCAGCTTGTGCTCGGCGTGATCGTAAACGGCAGCGTTGCCGGACAGCTTCCGCCCGAGACGATGCGAAATGCTGTCCCCGTGAGCTGCAACGCGGACACGCTGACGTTCGCCGTCCCGCTGTTGCTCAGCGTGATCGGTTTCACGCCGCTGGTGCTTCCGACCGGGATATTTCCGAAATCGAGCGACGAGTAGTCCACCCGGCGAATGCGCTGGTTGTTGGTGTCGGTGACGTAGAAACCTGTGATGATCGGCACGGTGTCGGTTGGCGTGTCGAAGACCGCTGCCGCCGGAGCGTTTCCCAGCGCGGGGCCTTCGAGGTCGGTACCAGCGACGGATGTGATTGTGCCCGCTGAGATCTGCCGGATGACCTGATTGTTTGTGTCGGCCACCAGAAATCGGCCGAACGTGTCTTCGCGCAACGTCGAAGGCTCTGCCATCTGCGCGGCCGTCGCGGCTCCGCCATCGCCCGAGTAGCCTGCAGTGCTGGTGCCCGCGAAAGCCGAGATGACTCCGCCACTGACTGCGCGAATGCGCTCGTTCGAGGAGTCCGCGATGTAAAGCGTGCCCGATGAATCGATCATCACACCCGTCGGCACGTCGAGCGTCGCCGCGACCGCTGACCCACCGTCGCCCGCGTTGCCCTGAAACGTCGTGCCTGCGACTGTGCTGATGATTCCGCCGCTCACCAGCCGCACGCGATTGTTTCCGGAGTCCGCAATGTAGAGACCGCCGGAAGAATCGAATGCGACGCCCATTGGCAAAAACAAACACGCTGATGACGGCGGCCCGCCGTCTCCGCAAAAGCTTGCGACACCGGTGCCCGCGTAGGTTTTGATCACGCCGTTCGTCACTTCGCGAATGCGATGATTCTTCGTGTCGGCGATGAAGAGATTCCCTGCCGCGTCGAGGGCGACGCCGCCCGGAGTGTCCAGCAGCGCCGAGGTTGCCGGACCGCCGTCCCCGCCGTAACCTTCCATTCCCGAGCCGGCGACGGTTGTGATTTTTCCTGAGGTATCGATCTTTCGGACGCTGTGATTGTCGCGGTCCGCGAAATACAAATTTCCCGCGGCGTCGGAGACAATCGCTGTGGGCGAAGCGATTTTCGCGGACGTTGCGGGGCCGGAATCTCCGCTGAGCCCTTCGGTGCCGGTGCCGGCAATCGTTTGCACGATCGCGCTCGGCTGGACGACGAGCACGGGCCCCTGCGAGCGCGCCGTCGCCGTCACTGCCAACAGAAACGCCGCGACAGCGAGCGGCCTCCTCAGCGGCAAAGACTCTGCCACGATCGATTCAAGCACGCAGTGTCTCTGCTGTGTGCGGTGTCCGAGGATTGTCGAGCGCGTCGGCGTAGCCATTTTTAACTCACTGGCACGTCAGACCGATGGCTACGTTCTCCGCCGAAAGCAAACTGCTCGAAAGTGCCATCGACACGTCGATGAATTGACCTGCCGAAATCGAAACCCCGGTTGTCGAAGAACACGACGTGGCGTTCCCACTGATCGAGCAACTCATCGACGAATTGCTTAGCGTGAAGTTGCTTCCGGTGCGTACCGTGAACGTCTCGGTGATGCCGGTTCCAGGCGCGCTGTCGACCGCGACAAAAAACTTGTTCGTCGTGCACGCGGTGGGGACGATCGACATGACGCTCGCACTGTCGGAGCCGCCCACGACCGATGGCTTTGTCAGGCTTAGGAAGTTCGTTCCCGAAAGGAGTGCAACGGCAGTCGAAGTCATCGAGAAGATGCCTGGGCCGGTAGGACCTGTCGCGCCGGTGGCGCCGGTTGCTCCAGTCGGACCGGTCGGGCCTTGCGCACCGGTCGCTCCGGTTGCGCCTGCGGCACCAGTCGCTCCTGTTGCGCCCGTCGTACCGGTTGCGCCTTGTTGTGCCAGCACCGCCCACTGGGCAGGCGAAGTGTCGGGCTGGTGATTCGTGTTCGATGCAACCAACGAGATATAGCTCGAGCCGTTAAAGAAAACGGCGTCGCCCACCGCGTACGTCGTCGATGTCGAGTACGTGTTGCGGAAATTGATCGGCGGGCCCTGCGGCCCAGTAGCTCCCGTCGCGCCCGTTGCACCCGTCGCTCCGGTCGGCCCTTGCGGACCGGTTGGACCCGTCGCTCCGGTAGCGCCCGTTGGACCTTGCGCACCGGTCGCGCCAGTTGAACCCTGTTGAGCAAGCACGCTCCACTTGGTCGGGTTCAAATCGGGCTCATTGTTCGTGTTCGAACTTACGAGAGAGATGTAGCTCGAGCCGTTGAAGAAAACGACGTCGCCGGTGGCATAGCTCAACGATGTTGAATAGGTTCCGCGGAAATTAACTGGCGGACCTTGCGCACCAGTTGCGCCAGTAGCTCCCGTTGCGCCTGTCGGACCGGTCGCACCTTGCGGACCCGTCGCGCCGGTTGAACCAGTCGGGCCGGCCGGGCCGGTCGCGCCCGTTGGACCAGCCGGGCCCTGCGGACCTTGCGGTCCGGTTGGTCCGGCAACTCCTTGCGATCCCTGTGCTCCGGTCGAACCAGTGGCTCCCTGTTGCGCGAACAGCGTCCACGAACTCGGCGAAGTATCCGGCTGTTGATTCGCATTCGAGCTGACCAAAGAAACGTAGCTCGAGCCGTTGAAGAAGACGACGTCGCCAGTGGCGTAGGTGGTCGAGCTGGACCACGTCCCCTTAAATGTTTCCGGCGGACCTTGCGGACCGGTTGGTCCAGTTGGGCCGGTCGGGCCCGTTGCTCCGGTTGCGCCTTGCGGACCTTGCGAACCCTGAGGTCCGGTTGCGCCTGTTGCGCCGGTCGGCCCTGTCGCGCCCTGAGGACCTGCCGGACCGGTCAATCCAGTCGAACCAGTCGAACCTGTTGGACCTTGCGCGCCAGTCGCGCCAGTCGTGCCTTGCTGCGCGAGCAATCCCCACTGCGATGTGCTCGTATCGGGCTGGTGATTCGTATTCGAACTGACGAGCGAGATGTAGCTCGACCCGTTAAAGAAAACTGCATCGCCTGCCGCGTACGTGTGCGACGAGGAATAGGTGCCCTGATACGCGACCGGCGGACCTTGAGGACCGGTTGCGCCCGTCGGACCTTGCGGACCTGTTGCGCCGGTGGCACCCGTGGCTCCCGTTGCTCCCTGCGCACCGGTCGAACCTGTCGGGCCCGCAGGACCTTGTGCGCCAGTCACACCTTGCACACCTTGTGGACCTTGCGCGCCGGTTGCGCCCGTAGCTCCGGTCGAACCTTGCTGCGCAAGCAGCGACCACTGCGTCGGCGAAGTGCTGGGTTGATTGTTGGTGTTCGAGTTCGTCAGCGAGATGTATGCCGAGCCGTTGAAAAAAACGACGCTACCCGTGCTGTAAGTGCTGCTGCTCGACCACGTTCCTCCATAAGCGATCGGTGGACCCTGCGGACCGGTCGAACCTTGGGGACCTTGCGGGCCGGTCGAGCCGGTTGCTCCCGTCGCGCCTTGCGGTCCCTGCGCGCCGGTCGCGCCCGTTGGTCCCGCAGGTCCTTGCGGCCCCGTTGAACCTTGCGGACCCTGAGAACCGGTCGCGCCAGTCGATCCGGTTGCGCCGGTCGATCCCTGTTGGGCGAGCAGTGCCCACTGCGTTGGCGAGGTGTCCGGCTCGTGATTCGTGTTCGAACTGACCAGCGAGATGTACGAAGACCCTCCGAAGAAAACCACATCTCCCGTGTTGTATGTTCCGCTTGTGGTCCACGTTCCCTGGAAACTCACCGGCGGACCCTGCGCACCCGTAGCGCCTTGCGGACCTTGCGGACCCGTCGGACCCGTCGAACCCGTTGCGCCTTGTGAACCTTGTGCGCCGGTTGCTCCCGTTGGTCCCGCCACACCTTGCGGACCTGTCGAGCCTTGAATACCTTGCGCGCCTTGTGCGCCCGTCGAACCGGTTGCGCCGGTGTTTCCTTGTTGCGCCAGCAGACTCCACTGCGATGTGCTCGTGTCGGGCTGGTGATTCAAATTAGAACCGACAAGCGAGATGTAGCTCGAACCGTTAAAGAAGACGACGTCGCCGGTCGCGTAAGTGTGTGACGTCGAGTACGTTCCCTGGAACGAGACCGGCGGACCTTGCGGACCCGTCGCGCCTTGCGGACCGGTCGGACCGGTCGCGCCAGTTGAACCCGTTGCGCCGGTCGCGCCAGTCGCGCCGGTCGATCCCGTTGGACCAGCAACGCCTTGCGGACCAGTTGCACCCTGATTCCCTTGCGGACCTTGCGCGCCGGTAGCTCCCGTTGCGCCAGTCGCGCCTTGCTGCGCCAACAATGACCACTGCGTCGGTGAAGTGTTGGGCTGGTTATTCGTATTCGAAGAAGTGAGCGAAATATAGGCGGAGCCGTTGAAGAAAACGACGTCGCCGGTGTTGTAGGTCCCGCCTGTGGACCACGTGCCTTGAAACGTGACCGGGGGACCTTGCGGACCAGTCGCGCCGGTTGGACCTTGCGGACCTGTTGCTCCCGTTGAACCTTGCGCCCCCTGAATGCCCTGCGGACCTTGCGGACCAGTAGGACCGGTCGGTCCTGGAGGCCCCGCCGAACCGGGGCCGCTCGAGCCGAGTGCGACGAGCGACCACCATGTCGGGCTCGTGTCCGGTTCGTTTCCGGTATTGCTGTCGGCCAGAGAAATATAAGTCGAGCCGCTGAAGTACACCGCCTGTCCCAACGTATATGTCGTTCCGCTCGACCACGTTCCCGCAAAGGTGATCGGCGGACCTTGCGGACCCGCCGCACCCTGCAATCCTTGGGGACCAGTCGAACCGGTTGAGCCTGTTGCTCCGGTCGGTCCGGCCGCACCTTGTGGACCCGCCGGACCTTGCGGACCTTGCGCGCCGGTTGCGCCCGTTGCACCGCTTGCGCCTGTCGCGCCTTGCTGCGCCAACACGGCCCACTGCGTCGGCGATGTGTTCGGTGAATTGTTTGACGTTCGAAGTGACAAGCGAGATGTATGCGGAACCGTTGAGAAATACGACGTCGCCAAGATTGTAGGTACTACTGCTGGACCACGTTCCTTGAAAGCTGATTGGTGGACCTTGTGGACCCGTTGCACCTTGCGGTCCTTGGGCTCCCGTTGCGCCCGGTGTTCCTGCCGCTCCCGTCGCGCCGGTTGCCCCTGTCGCTCCGGTCGCTCCCGTCGAGCCTTGCGGACCCGTCAATCCTTGCGGTCCTTGCGGACCGGCCGCGCCCGTCGCGCCGCTCGCGCCCGTTGCTCCTTGTTGCGCGAGCACGGCCCATTGCGCTGGCGATGTGTCCGGTTCCTGATTCGTGTTCGAACTGACGAGCGAAATGTACGCGGTGCCGTTGAAGAAAACGACGTCGCCTGTGTTGTACGTCGCGTTCGTTGTCCACGTACCTCGAAAAGAAATCGGCGGACCTTGCGGACCGGTTGCGCCTTGTGGTCCTTGCGGTCCCGTCGCGCCGGTTGCGCCCGCGGCGCCTTGCGCACCTTGCGCACCGGTCGCGCCCGTTGGTCCGGCAGAGCCCTGTGCGCCCGCCACACCTTGCAACCCTTGTGGGCCTTGCGGACCGGTCGCACCTGTCGTGCCGGCACTTCCCTGTTGCGCGAGCAAACTCCACTGCGTCGGACTCGTGTCCGGCTCGTGATTCAGATTGGAACTGACGATCGCGATGTATGCTGAACCGTTGAAAAATACAACGTCGCCCGTTGAATAAGTTGTGGTGCTCGACCATGTTCCGCGAAAACTGACGGGAGGACCTTGCGGTCCGGTCGATCCTTGTGGTCCTTGTGCGCCGGTCGCACCCGTTGTTCCCGTCGCGCCTTGCGGACCTGTCGCTCCCGTTGCTCCCGTCGGACCTGCGGGCCCTTGCGGACCGGTCGCGCCTGTGAGTCCGGTCGGACCTGTAGGACCGGCCGGCCCGGTTGGTCCGGTCGTGCCTTGCTGCGCGAGCACGCTCCACTGCGTCGTGCTCGTGTCCGGCTGATGATTCAGGTTCGACGCAGCCGTCGAAATGTACGCCGAGCCGTTAAAGAAAACGGCGTCGCCAATCGCGTAAGTAGTCGTGCTCGACCACGTTCCACGGAAATTCACCGGTGGACCCTGCGCCCCGGTCGCACCCGTTGGTCCCTGTGGACCTGAGGTGCCCGTCGCGCCTGTTGCTCCTTGAGGACCTTGCGCTCCTGTCGCGCCCGTCGGACCCGCCGGTCCTTGCGCACCCGTCGGACCTTGCGCGCCGGTGGGTCCGGCAACACCTTGCGGCCCCTGCGTCCCGGTCGCACCCGTCGACCCTTGTTGCGCGAACAAAGCCCACGCCGTCGGCGACGTGTTCGGCTGATTGTTCAGATTCAATCCCGTCAGCGCGACATACGCCGAACCGTTGAAAGTGACAAGATCGCCGACGCTATAAGTAATGACAGAAGACCATGTCCCCTTAAATGTTGCCGGCGGACCGGTCAATCCGGTCAAACCTTGTGGGCCTTGTGGACCCGTGGCTCCGGTCGACCCTTGCGGGCCTTGCGCTCCCGTCGCTCCGGCAGTTCCCTGCGCGCCCGGCAAGCCCTGTATTCCCTGTAGACCGATCGGTCCTATCGGACCAATCAACCCTTGCAAGCCTTGAAGCCCCGCCGCTGCCAGCAACGCCCACGAACTCGGCGACGTGTCCGGCTCGTGCCCTTGATTCAGCGCCGTCAGCGATATGTAGGAAGATCCGTTCAGCGAGACGACATCGCCGAGGTTGTAAATCGTTGACGTGAGCCATGAACCCTGAAATGTCACCGGCGGACCCTGTGGCCCGATCGGTCCGAAAGGTCCGATGGGTCCTTGAGGACCAGTTGCTCCGGTAAGTCCTTGTGGACCAGTCGCGCCCACCGCACCAGCGACGCCCTGCAACCCTTGCGGTCCTGCCGGACCCGTCAGACCTGGAAGGCCTTGCAAGCCTTGCGGACCATCCGGTCCCTGCGGACCGGCAATCGAAATATCGAGAGACGCCGCGTGCGCGGTCTCCTGGTTTTCTTTACTGTCAAACAACACAAACGTATTCGGCGCCGTCGTCGATGCGCTGATCGCAAACCCGTGATTGCTCGCGGGCGTCGTGATCCAGCCCTGCACGATCTGCGTCACATCGACGACGATGAACGTATCCGACGTTGTCACCGGCACCGTCATCGCCGTCGCGCCGATCGTCGGTGCCGTGTTGAACGTCACACCAAGTTCCGTCCAGCCCGACTGCACCGCTGCGACATCCACCGCACCGGCAACGTTGATGCGGTTTACGAACAGCGTGAGGTTCGCGCGCGTCACCTGTGGCGCGATCGTTCCCGACGGCAGATTCGACAAGTCGTATTGCAGAAACGCCACCGAACCATTGCCGACGTACAGATTGCTCACCGATCCAAAATTCACCGTCGGAAACGAAGCGACCACATGCGCGTCCGCGACCAACTGCACGGTGTTCGCGCGCGCCGGAACGGCCAGCATCAAAGCCAAACAAACAGCTACGAGTTGACTGACGACTCTTCGCGCCTTCGTCATGGACACACACCATCGCGTTAGCTAGCGGAGTGACTCCGCTGGAGAGGGATCGGCCGCAGCCGTAGCTAGAGTCCGGCCAAGGAAGGGAGAAAAACTGCATGCACCGAAATGACCGTTTCGGGGCAAAAGCGATGCCATCGAGATGAAAAAATTCTGAGAATTGCACGACAAGCTTCGTCGACGCCTGTCGGTAGCTAATCTGCTAGTCGTCTTACCAAAGCGGCAGGGTCACGGCGCTGTGTGCGCCGCTTATCTGAGGAACTGCTCCAGCAGCAAATGAAAGTGATGCACGCCGTTCTCGCGCTTCACGGAGTACCGGCCCCGATCATACAAACTCGATTGCAACCCTCGCTGCACGCTCTCGCACAGACCGATATCTTCCTGCTGCACTTCGTCGCTGAACGCGATGGCCTTCTTGATTCTGTCCTGTGTTGCCGCGCTCGTAGCGTCATGGAAGAACCATTCAAAAATAGTGAGCGTCCTGTCGTGCGACAACGGCACGATCAAGTTTGTCGAAACATTGTCCGGATAAATGTTCAGCATCAAGTTCGGAAACACCCAGAAGTACAGCGCCTCTTGCGCTTGGCCTGCCGTGCCGGGCGCATAAAATCGTTCGCCGGACTCGGATGGCTTCACCGCGCGAATCGGGGCGAACTGCTGCGAATAATATTTGTAGGTTTCGGTCCGGTATTGCGAGTAGTCGATCTCGCGCATCAACCCCGGATGCGCGATCGGGATGTGATACCCCTCGAGATAGTTGTCGACGTAAACCTTCCAGTTGCACTGGATGACGTAGTCGCGCCGTTCCGCAAGCTGTAGCCCATCGAAGCTAAACCCGCGCGCTTGCTCCGGAATATTTCCGAGAAATGCCGACAGTGGCTCCGCGTTCACGTCGAAATTGACGAAGATGAAATTTTCCCAGGTTTCGCATCGCAGCGGCACCATGCCCATGGTGCTGCGATCGAAAAACTCCACGCCTTCGACATCCGGCGTCCCGATCAAACGTCCGTCAAGCGTGTAAGTCCAGCCGTGATAACCGCAGCGCAGCACATTCTTGCAGCCGCTGCCCGCAGCGATTGGTCCCGCGCGATGGCGGCAAACGTTACTGAAAGCTCGCAGCACGCCTTCCTTGTCACGTGTGATGACGATGGGCTCGCCGGCGACATCCGCCGTAAAAAAACTCTCCGGGTCGCGGATCGTACGCTTCGCGCCGTTGACTTCGCCGCAATCCTGGTCGAGCGTGCCGACAAGTTGCCAGGTCCGCCGAAAAATTCGGCCTTTTCAAGTTCGAGCACCGACGGATCAATATAAAAACGCGACGCGAGCGTCTCCGCGCACTCGATCCGCTCGTGCACGTCTAGCTGCGTGCCGACTTCAGCTCTTCACTCATCGGTTTGGCCAGTATGAACCACTGAGGGGACGGTAGTTATGTCGCTTCCGAGCGAAGCGAGGAATCTGCTTTTTTCGGCTATAGCCTCAGATCCACGCCAGTCGATTCCGGTTAAAACTTTGCGCGTTTCCTGCCGCGACCACCGCTCCACTACAATCTTCGACTCGGTGAAAAACTCCACCGCGTCTCTTCCCTGTCCATGCAAAATCCCGAAAAAGCTTTCCTTCCATCCACTGAACGGAAAATACGCCATCGGAGCCGCCACTCCAATGTTGATCCCAATATTTCCCGCTGGCGCCTCATATCGAAACTTGCGCGCCGCCGCGCCGCTCGTCGTAAACAGCGAAGCCTGATTCCCATACGGGCTGCGTCCCAAAAACTCCATCGCCTCATCGATCGATTTCGCATGCACAAGGCTCAGCACCGGCCCAAAAATCTCCGTGTGCGCCAGTTCGCTGTTCGCCGGAAGTCCATCCAGCACCGTCGGTTTCAAAAAATTCCCGCCCTCGTGATTCGCCACCTTCGCATTTCGTCCATCGACGATCGCCTTCGCGCCCTCGCCGACGCCCAGTCCGATCATCGACTCGATCCGCTGCTTGCTCTGCGGCGTGATCACCGGCCCCATCTGCACGCCGGCCTCGAGTCCGTTGCCAATTTTAATTTTCGACGCCGCCTCAGCGATCGAATTCCCAAACGTCTTCTGTGCCTCGCCGATCGTAACCGCAACCGAGACCGCCAGGCACCGCTGTCCGGCGCATCCAAACGCGCTGTCGCTGATGATCTGCGTCGCCAAATCCATGTCGGCGTCCGGCAACACCACGACGTGATTCTTCGCGCCGCCTTGGCACTGCGCGCGCTTCCCGCTGATCGCCGCTTTGGTGTACACATGCTTTGCGACCGGTGTCGATCCCACGAAACTGATCGCGCGCACCGTCGGGTGATCGCACAACGCATCGACGACCGTCTTCCCGCCGTTCACCAGATTCACAACGCCCTTCGGCAGCCCCGTCTTCTCGATCAGATCCATGATGTACTTCATCGTGAGCGGCACCCGCTCCGACGGTTTCATGATGAACGTGTTTCCGCAGGCAATCGCGTAAGGCAAAAACCAGAACGCGATCATCCCCGGAAAATTAAACGGCACGATCGCCGCCACAACTCCCAGCGGCTGACGAATCTGCATTTCGTCCACGCCCGGCGTGACGTCCTCCATGTTGTAGCCCTGCATCATCATGGGAACACCGCACGCCACTTCCACGTTTTCGATGCCGCGCCGCATTTCAGCTTTCGCTTCGCCGAACGTCTTTCCGTTTTCGATCGTGATCAATCGCGATATTTCGTCGATGTGTTCTTCCAGCAGATTTTTAAGCTTGAAGAGATACTGCACGCGCTCGCCCGCAGGAACACGGCGCCAGGCGGGAAACGCATCGGCCGCCGCCTTCACAACCGCGTCCACGTCAGACTTTGTCGAGAGCGGCGTTCGCGCCAGAATTTCCGTCGTCGCAGGATTCGTTACATCAACAAATTCCGTCGCCGTGGATCGCTGCCACGCGCCATTGAAATAATTCTGAAGATCGGGAGCTGAAGTTGTCGCTGTGCTGCTCATAAAAACTCCTCACCGTTGATTTCCAACTCAGCTTACCAAAGAAATGTAAGGTTGAACACGCGCGACAAAGCGTTTAGAAGCGCAGCATCGCGACGCAACGAGTTGTCGCCACAAATATGTAGGGGCGCAGCACGCTGCGCCCCATTTCAGCAAGATGTCAGATGTAGAGGTCTTGTATTTCTATCGCCGCCTACTTCCGCACCGCCGCCAACGCTTCATAAGCCGCACCCAACAACGGCGCCGACTCATTCAAAACCACCGACACAGGAATGTTTTCCAGCACGCTCTCAAACTTCCACTTATCGCGAAACGCCGCGAAAAATTTCCCGTCCTTAATCTTCTCGATGATTTTCACGGCAATCCCGCCCGCAACGTACACGCCGCCAAGCGCGAGCACCTTCAACGCGAGATTCCCCGCCTCGGCTCCATAAATCGAAGTCCACAAATCCAGCGTCTCCACGCAGACCGGGCAGGTCCCCGCCAATCCATTTTTTGTGATTTCCGGAGCGGGGTCGGCGTCGGGATCCTCAAACGTCGGATGCTTCACTTCCGGCGCGAGAAATTCATGCAACGTGCGGAATCCGCGCCCCGACAGAATCAATTCCCAGCTCACCTGCGGATAGCGGCGGCGCATGAATCGCAGCAACTCAATCTGCTGCTCCGTATGCGGCGCAAAATCCGAATGCCCGCCTTCCGACGGCACGATTCGATATCGCCCGCCATCCCAAACCAGAATCGACTGCCCGAGCCCGGTGCCCGCCGCAAGCAACGCCATCGTGCCGCCCGGCTCCGGCTTGCCAACATTCAGGACGCTGAACTCTCGCGGCTCAAGATGCTCGATGCTGTGCCCGGTGGCGCCGAGATCATTCATCAGCACAATCTTCTCGACGTCCAACTCTCGTTCGAGAAGTTTCGCATCCACCGTCCAAGGCAGGTTCGTCGCGCGCACGTGATTGTCGATGACCGGCCCCGCAACGCCGAAACCCGCGGCCTCCACGTAGTCCGTCGCAACATACGGCGCCGCCTGCCGAGAAAATTCCCTTACGATCAGTTCAAAATGGGCGAATTCCTTGCTCGCGAATCGCTGTTTGAATACCGTCGTCAACTTCCCATCTTTTTCCGAAAACAGCGCAAGGTTGCACTTCGTGCCCCCTACGTCCCCGGCAAGGATCACCTGGCCCCCTGTCTATGAAGTGAATCGTGGCGTGTATTGTACTTGTGTGACAGGTGCTCTGGCTACGAGTTGAACCACTGGCGGCCTTCGCGTCCCAGCAATTCTTCGGATTCGCGCGGTCCCCAGCTGCCTGAAGGATATTGCGGCACACTCGCGGTTTTTGCCGCGCTCCACACATCGAGAATCGGATCGACCAGCGACCAGGCCGCTTCCACGCTGTCTCCGCGATCGAACAGCGTCGCGTCGCCGCGGACGCAATCGTTCAGCAGCGTCGCGTACGCGCTTCGTGCCCCATCGCCAAATCCTTCTCGATAGCTGAAATTCATCGTCACGTTGCCGATGCTCATCTCCGGCCCCGGGCGCTTCGCGCCAAACGACACCGAAATTCCTTCATCCGGCTGAATATTCAGCACCAAACGATTCGCATCGACCTCGCGCTCGCGAAACACAATATGCGGCGCCTTCTTGAACTGAATCACAATTTCCGTCGTTCGCCGCGCCAGCCGCTTCCCGGTTCGCAAATAAAACGGAACGCCCGCCCACCGCCAGTTGTCGATCAACACCTTCGCCGCGACAAACGTCTCCGTGCGCGACTTCGGATTCACTCCCTGCTCCGAGCGATATCCCGGCACTTGCTTGCCGTCGACGTCGCCCGCCGCATACTGCGCGCGAACCACCGACTGCGCGACCATGCCCAGATCGAACGGCCGAATCGACTGCAACACTTTCAATTTTTCGTTGCGCACCGCCGTCGCATCGAAGGACGCCGGAGGCTCAACCGCAACCAATGACGTCAGCTGCAAGACGTGGCTCTGAATCATGTCGCGCAGCGCGCCCGCAGTTTCATAAAATCCGCCGCGCCTCTCCACGCCGAGCGTCTCCGCCGCCGTGATCTGCACATGATCCACATAGTTCCGATTCCACAACGGCTCAAAGATCCCGTTGCCGAAGCGCAACACCAACAAATTCTGCACCGTGTCTTTGCCGAGATAGTGATCGATGCGGTAGACCTGCGATTCCTCAAAAACGCTCAATACAACTTTGTTCAGTTCCTTCGCCGAAGCGAGATCGCGCCCGAACGGCTTCTCAATAATCACGCGCGTCCACGAATTCGCTGAAGTCGGCTTCGCCAGACCCGCTGCGCCGAGTTGCTCGACGATATTCTGGTAAACCTCGGGCGGTGTCGAAAGATAGAACAACCGGTTCCCGCTCAGCTTTTTCTCAGACTCCAATTGCGTCAGGCGCTCAGCCAGCTTCTTGAAATCCTCGGCGTTTCCGTATTCTCCCGCGTGATAGTGCAGGTTCGACGCGAACTCTTCCCACTTCTTCGGCTCGATCGGCCCGACTTCCGACATCGTCTTCGCGGCTTCGCCAATCGAGGCGCGAAAACTCTCGTCGTTCATCGGCGTGCGCGCAAAGCCCACGATCACGTACGACGAACCCAGCGCGTTGTGAGCCGCCAGGTCGTACATCGCCGGAATCACCTTGCGCTTGGCCAGGTCGCCCGACGCACCGAACAGCACTACGGTGCATGGCTCGGCGTTGATGTAGTACCCGCTCGTGCGATCTTGGGGCTTCTGGTGCTGCTCGACTTCGTGGCTGCTCGTGGTCTTGGTTGGCATGGCGAGACTATACCTCAACGTCAAATTTTTGCAGCTCTGCGCGCAGTTGCTCGGCGTTCTGGTGATGAATCACGTTCATCCCGAGTCCTCTCGGGCTCTCCAGGTTCAAGGACCGATCATCAATAAAGATGCATTGGCCGGGGGTTTGTTGCGTAACTTCGAGCGCCATGCGGAAAATTGTCTCTTCCGGCTTGCGCGCCCGCACATAACAGGAACTGAAAAACGCCGAGAAGTTCCGCTTCAGCTCGAATTTTTCGATTCGATACTGATTCAGCTCCAGCGGCTCGTTGTTGATCGAGCTGATCAGATATTTTCCCTGCTTCGTCACCTGATCCAGGATGGCTCGTACCGCAGAATACTCTTTCGACTGCGCGTACATGAATTCTACGAATTCTTCGCGGCTGTAAGGTCTGGGCCGATAAAACAGCGTTCGATCCAGATATTCATTCAGCGTCATGTGGCCCGAATCGAATCCCGGAAACGAGAAATCGTGCCGGTCCTGAAACTCCTCCCAATCCAGATGGAACTTCTCGGCTGCATCTCGCCGCGAATGCCGGTCCCATCCGTTTGTCAGGATGACTCCGCCAATGTCCCAGAACATCGCCGTAATTTTCGACAAGTCCGCGACTCCTTCATTTTCAGGGACATTACAACTCTGCGTCTTTGTTCCCAGGGCCTTGCATGCTACCCGTTCCAGGTATTGGTTCCGACTGCGCCGGGGTGTGCTAGTGCTTCAGGATAGCTTCTTCGAGTTCGGCCAACCCTTGCTCCAGGCCTTGCGACAAATGCAGGCGCATCGCCAACTTGCGACGTGCTTCCAGCGACTCAAAGTCGGCCAACGCCAGCGCCGTTTGCAGCTGTCCGAACGTGTATTCCGCTCCGGGTATCGCTACGTCCGCCTTCGACTCGCTCGTCAACATCAGGAAGAGGCCCTTGTCAGGTCCACCCTTATATACCTGTTCGAAGTACCGAAGATAGCGCGGACCGGAGCTCAACAATACCGGGATTCCGCGGCTCGACGCCAGATATTCTCGTATCCGGCCCAGCGCCGCTTCGGTATCCGGGCTGCTGCTCGCAAACGTGATAATCGCCAGATATCCGCCCGTCGGCATGGCCTCCAGAAACGTTCGCAGCGCTTCGTTCAAGTTCAACGTCGAGATGTTCTGCCGCATCTCACCCTCGGCGTACAGCTCGATTCCTTTTTCACGCACCCGCACCGTTCGTGCCGGCCACGTCCGCTTTGCTACATATTCGTCGAGCAACTCGGAGACTCGCTCGCGACCCTCGTACACGTCGGGTTCATCGAACGGATTCACTTCCAACAGCGAGCACGCCAACGCCGTCGCGATCTCCCACTGAAACATCACCGCGCCTAAATCTTCCGGTCCGCCTACCGTCACCGTGACGGTTGGCACTCTGTGATCCTTCAAAGCCGCCTCGGTCGCGGCGAGTTCCGCGTCTTCGGCGCCTCTTATCTTCAACACAGCCGCGCTGCAACCCTGCAGTGTTCCCTCCGTGGCACCTGGCAAGCCGCCGCAAACTGGAATCAGCCCTTGCCCGCCCTTGCTCGTGCTCGCTCCAACCAACTGCGCGATCCGATAAGTCGACGCCTGCAAACTCTTCGAACCGAGCAGCAACAACTTCTCTTTTCCGCCAGCTTCGGCCGCCGCCAGAAACGCTGCCAACTCCGCTGCCGGATTCCCGTCGCACGGCGCGCGCTTACAGCGTTCGCGAATCGCTTTCGCCCGCGTCACCAGCTCCTGCGGTTCCAGCCGCCAAATTGCGGACAATAGCAATCCGAAGTGAATCAGCGATGAATATCGCCCTTTAATCCCCGCGGGATCGAGAAACGTCCCCAGGAAATCGTAGTGCCTCGCCAGTTCCGAAAGGTACGACCCTTCTTCGGTGACCGCCACGAAGCACCGGCCAGGCTCCGTCGCCTTGTGCATCCGCAACTTGTTCAAGAAATAGAGCAGTAGTGCGTGTGTCTCGATCCGTTTCCCCGACTTGCTCGCAAACACAAAGAGCGTCCGGTCAAGATCGAGCTGCTCGCTCACGCGCAGAATCGCGGCGGGATCGGTGCTGTCGAGCAGAAAAAATCTCTGCGGTCGTTGCGGTGATCCGGTCTGCGCGACCGTCTCCGCCGCAAGATTCGAATCTCCCATCGCCACAAAAACCAGATCGCGAAATCCTTCGCGTTCTGCGGTCGCGGCCAGCGCCGCCGCTCGCACCATGTACGGCCCGATATGATCGGGCAGATCGAGCCATTTCAAATTATTCGTGATGAGGCGCTTCTGTCCCTTCTCGTGCGGCCACAGCGACTCGTCCTTCTCCCAGAGCCGCTTCACAGTGCCCGCGCTCGCCAGTTGCTGCATCTCCCGCCGCCATGATTCTTCGAGTGTTTCCGCCGCGATGGTGTGAGTTGGAAGTTCCAAGGTGGGTCCCTGAATGCCGCCGGGAGTTTACTCTCATTTAAGTTTGTCAGTAATATTAATCCGCGACTCGCTGTGAAACCTCCGGCGACCACATCCACTTGCAACTCAGTCTCAGTCACCGACCCCCGCCAACTGGAATTTCCTTCTCGCCTACGGTATCTTCAACTGGAACCCTTTGAGGAGCACCGATGGCCAACGATTCCTGCGGTCCCACGCCGCCAGCATCCAGCGAACCACCAAAGCCCGGCACTCGCATGGTCATGTGCGTGAAATTCAACCGCGAGATGCCCGGCCTCGACCGCGTGCCATGGAGGGGCGAACTCGGCAAGCGCGTCTACGAGAGCGTCTCCAAAGACGCCTGGAAGATGTGGATCGAGCACTCCAAGATGGTGATGAACGAGTACCGTCTCAACCCGCTCGACCCCAACTCGCAAAAAATCATGGAAGAGCAAATGGAGCTCTTCTTCTTCGGCGCTGGCTCCGCCCTGCCCGAAGGCTACGTCGCCCCCAAAGGCAAAGGCTAATCGCAATTAATTTCTCAGGTTTGGTAGCGCCGGCATCCTTCCGGCGTTTCCCTTAGCAGCAAGTCAATCCCGCCATCATCGAGTCTGCGGAAAACACTATCTTTTTGCCCTATTCAATTTAATTACTTCCAACCATCTTCCCAGTCGCCGGATGCTCCACCACCAACCGTTCCGTAATCGTAAACTTCAACTCCCTATGCGCCTCCCGCAGCGCCCTCTCTACTGAGCCCGCATCGCTCCCCCGCGCGAACAAAAATCCTAAGTAGCTCGACCCCTCCGGCCAACTCGCAATAAAATCGTGCACCCGCGCCGTAATCTCCACTTCCGTGATCCCTACAACCGTTCGCGCCGTCTCAACTCCCTCGACCCGCTCCAACACCCCACTCTTCGGCACCGGAATCATCATCACGCCCGAAGCCTCCGCCTCCCGCGCCCAATCCCCGCCCGGCAACCCCACCGCATGCCGCAACAACAATTCCTCCAGCCCGATCGGACCAGCAGCGCCGTCAGCGCCACCAACAAACCGCAGCGCCCGCGCGCAAAGTCCCCCGATCGGCCGCGGCGCCACCTCCAGCGGCCAAACCCCCTCCTCATTCACGCGAAACTCCGCATGCACCGGCCCCTGCGTCAAACCCAGCGCCCGCACCGCATCGCGCGCGCTCTTCTCAATCTCGCTCTGCTCCGCCGCACCTCAGCCGCGACGGCGTAACATAAATCGTCTCCTCGAAGTACGGCCCCTCCAGCGGATCCGGCTTGTCGAAAATCGCCAACACCCGCAACTCTCCATCCGTCAGCAACCCCTCAACCGCGACCTCCCGCCCGGGGATGTACCCCTCAACAATCAACCGATCGAGTCCCGCTTCCTTCCGCGCCAAAATCTCCGGCGAACCCAGCAACCTTCGAATCCGCTCCGCCGCCGCAACAAATTCCTCTCGCGAATTCGCCCGCACTACTCCCTGACTCGCCGACAACGACATCGGCTTCAGCACGCACGGATACGAAATCCCCATCAACGCCGGTTCCACTATTGGCGACACCGGCACGCTCCGAAACCACGGCCCCCGCAATCCCGCGTCGCGAAACACTTCCCGCATCCGCAATTTACTCCGGCAAGCCTCCACTGCCGCTGGATGGTTGTACGCAATCCCCAACCCGCGCGCGACATACGAAGCCGTCACCGCCGGCCGATCCCCGAACGCCAAAATTCCGTCGATCGTCGCCGCTCCGCCGTTCGGCCCCAACTTCCGCACCGCCTCCATGACCGAATACGCCGCCACTTCCGGCGACTCAAAATGCACCGCAATCGCCCGATCGCCCCAAGGATCGTCCAGCTGATGACATCGATCCGTCACAAAAATCACATCGACGCCCAACCGCTGCGCCGCTTCATCCAGCGACCGCGTCTGGTATCCCAGCTTCGCCGCAAACAACAATAATTTTTTCCGCTCGCCCATCACACAAACCCATCCGCCGCAAATTCCCACACGCTCGCCAGCCTCGCGCCCGGCTGCTCTATCGTTTCGACGCCACCGCGCCAATCGAGACCAACTGCGCCTTCGTCGGCTCCGCGCAGCAATACCAAGGCTCACTCAAAAACGGCACCGCTCCGCCCCGCGCCCAACTTCAACTCCGGCGCCGCAACTCCCGCCGCCGCATGCGCCGCTTCCCAAATCCGCCCGAACGCCTGCGCCCGCGACATCTTCTTCGCATCCGCATCCGCCGCAATCGCCTGCACCGCTTCGCTCAACCGATCCACCCGCGCATCCACATTCATCCACGGATACACCAGCGACTCCGCGTCAAACGCGCCAACCGCCGCGCGCGTCTCCTCCAACTCCAACAATCGCGACCCCTCCGGTATCAACAACCGAATCCCCAGTTGCACCGGCGCCACGTTCTCCACCAAATCCTCCGCCACGATCACCCGCAACAAATCCAGATACCCCTCCAGTGTCGTCCACGGCGTAAACGCCACAAACGTCGGATGCAGCGTCATCCCCAACTCTTGAAACTTCCGCGCAACGTAAACAAAATCCTCGCGCGTATGCCCCTTATCGAGCCGCTCCAAAATCGCATCATCCACCGCTTCCACCGCGCTGATCACAAACAAACATCCCGTCGCCTTCAGCGTTGAAAGTTCCTTCTCATACTTCCGCAAGTGTTCAATCTTGATCGTCACGTCATACGTGACATCCGGAAACTCCCGATGAAACTCCTCCATCAATTTCTTCGCATGCAAAATCCCATTGAAAAAATCGGGATCGCCAAACGAAATATGCCGCGCCCCCGCCGCCACCTGCTGCCGCACATCCGCCATCACCACTTCGCGCTTCACAATCCGAAACACGCCGTTGTACACCGGCACAATCGGACAATGCCGGCACAGGTGCTTGCACCCGCGGCTCGCCTCCGTCGACCCCACCACCCGATGCGACCCATCCGGCAAAACCAAATGCGCATACTTCTCAATCCCCGGCATCCCCGCCCGGTCCGGCACCAAAAACTCCAACCTCTCCAACGAAATCTCTTTCTCCATCTGTGCACCGTCGGCTCGCACATGCGCAGCATCGGCTCGATCGTGTAGTGGCGCAGCATGCTGCGCCACATCTTGGCAAGGAGTCGACTCGCGAGGTACGTTAGCGTGAGCAACGCCTATCCCCTGAAGACGTCCCGCCAATCTCACTAATTCCGCTTCAAACTCGCCACCCAAAATCGTCCCCACTCCCAACTCGCGCAAATACCCCGCATTCATCGGCGCATACAACCCGTAGCAACATAAATGCGCCCCCGCATTCATCTCCCTCAGTGTCGGAATCAACTTCGCCGCCAACCGGGTCGCCGTATGCATCGGCAAATAAATCCCAATCAACTCCGCCGCACGCACCGCCACTTCATCCAAACTCCCCCGCGTCAAATCCAGGCACACCACCTCGTGTCCCGCTCCACGCAACCATGCCGCCGGCGACACCACCCCAAACGGCTGCCGCCCCAACTCGTACGTCGAAATCAGCACAATCTTCATCGCTAAAGTATAGTCCCGCCCCCCAAACCCGTTAACACGACGGCCGTTGGGTGCCGCACCCTTTTTTGGTTTTAAAAAGGGTGCGGGTTTAATTTCAACCCGATCGAATCCAAAACGACCATCACGCTGTGCTCGCGATTTCGTCCGAGATCGCGTAGTTTGACTGAACCTCACTAACCATCCGTCACCTCACCAAAAAATTTCAGAGCCTGTCATCCTGAGCAAAGCGAAGGATCTCAGACGTCAACCTCATCGCGACGTATCCAACGACGTCCCGTCACACCAATGCTAGAATCCCGCTGAACCCATCACCAAAGGACCAAACTAATGCCCCTATCTCGCCGCCTCTTCCTGAAATCCGCCGCCCTGACCACCGCCGCCGCAACTCTCTCTCCCTCGACCATCCTCCCTGCCAACACCTCCGCCCCCGCCCACTTCGACTTCGTCTTCTTCACCGACACCCACATCCAACCCGAACTCGACGCCGCCCACGGCTGCGACATGTGCTTCCATAAAATCGCCTCGCTCAACGCAGACTTCGCCATCATGGGCGGCGACCACGTCTTCGACTCCAACGCCGTCGATCGCACCCGCGCCAACACCGTCTTCGACCTCTACAAATCGACCGAGCAATCGCTCCGCATGCCCTCTTCATCACACTATCGGAAATCACGACGTCTTCGGCATCACTCCCGCCAGCGGCGTCGCCCCCACCGATCCTGGCTACGCCAAAAAAATGTATGAAGACCGCATCGGCAAGACCTACTACTCCTTCGACCACAAAGGCTGGCACTTCATCATCCTCGACTCCATCCAGCCCACCGACGACCGTATGTGGCAAGCCCTCATCGATCCCCCGCAACTCGCATGGCTCAAAGACGACCTCGCCCACACCGGCGCGCAAACACCCATCATCGTCACCGTCCACGCCCCGCTCGTTTCCGCCTACGCGACGTACGCACCGAAACCAACACCCGCACACACACCACCGCCGAAATACAACACCCTAACGGTAGACAACGCTTCCGATGTTCTCGCGGCTTTCGAAGGACACAACATCGTGGCAGTTCTGCAGGGCCATCTTCACATCAACGAAATCGTCACGCTCAAAGGCGCTCAGTACATCACCGGCGGCGCCGTCTGCGGCAACTGGTGGCGCGGCCCCCGCATGGGCTACCCCGAAGGCTTCACCGTAGTCAGCGCCCGCAACGGCTCCATCACCACCCGCTACGAATCCTACGGCTTCAAAGCCATCGCCACCCCCGAAAATTCCTAGCGTCAGCTCGACGCTTTCCCCAGAGTGAGGGCACGGCGTCGCCGTGCCCGTTCACGATCGCTCAAACGCCTCAAACAGAACGTCTCACTACGAAATCTTGGTAACGCAAAGACCTGTCATTCCGAGCGAAGCGAGCCGACGCCTTTTCTTCGCGTTCGCTCCTGCGAACGCGTCGGCTCGCGCAGAGAGGAATCTCTCTTCGATGCCTCCGTTCGCCAGCGCCGCTACGTTTCTAGCTTTCCTCCGCGAATCTCCGCGCCCTCAGCGCCTCCGCGTTATCCTTTTCCCTCCCGCTTTCGACTTTCAACTTTCGACTGTCAACTTCCCTTCACTCATCATGCGACCCCAACCCCTTCGGCGTCGCCGGCTCCGACGACCCCTTCACGTAGTGCTCCCACCACGCCATTTGCCGAATCAACCTATCCTTAATATGCGACGGCGTCCGAAACTCATGATACTCATCCGGATAAACCACCAGCTCCGTCTCCCGCCCCAGACTCTTCATCGCCTGATACATCTGCTCCCCGCCAATTATTGGCACGTTCCAATCGATCGCCCCGCCCATAAATAACGTCGGCGTCGTAATCTTCGCCACGTTGTAAAACGGCGACAGCCTCTCCCACGTCGCCCGGTTCTCCCACGGACGTCCCAGCTCCAATTCATAGTCCTTCTGATACTGATCGTGCCCGTATCCCGTCGAATTCAGCGCCTCGCCTGCATCCGACATCGCCCCTTTAAATCGTGTCGTCTGCCCAATAATAAAGTCCGTCGAAATCGCGCCGTACGAATGTCCGCCAACCCCCAGTTTCTCCGGGTCCGCAATTCCCTGCGCGATCGCGTAGTCCACAATCGCCATGTCGTCCTGAAAATCCTTGTTTCCCCAGTCCGCAAAAATCGCCTGGCAAAATTTCTGCCCGTATCCCGACGACCCGCGCGGATTCGGCGTCACCACCGCATACCCCGCCGCATTCAGCCACTGAATCTTCGCCTGAAATTCCGCGTACCAGGCCCACACTGGCCCCCCGTGCGGAATCAGCAGCGTCGGCACTTTCTTCCCCGCCACATAGTCCAGCGGCTTGTACAAATATCCCGCGACGCTCGTCCCATCCTTGCTCTTGAAGTGCACATACTCGCCCGGCGAAATCCTTAGCTGCGAAATCAGCGCGTCATTCGTATGCGTGATCCGCACCGGTTCGCTCCCCGCTGCCGCTACCGCATAAATCTCGCTCGGCCGGTCCATCCGGTCGATTTGCGCCGCAATCTCCCCGTTCGCGCCGACCGAATAGCTGTAAACCATCAACCGCCCGCCCACCGGCCGCGTAACCTCGCCTCCATTCACAGAGATCTTGCAGATGTTCTGCGTCCCATCGTCGTCCACGATGAAGTAAAGACTCTGCCCGTCCGCCGAAAACTTGATGTCATCCACATTGCGATCCAGCTCGCGCGTCAAAACTTTCGCCGCCCCGCCCGTCGCGGGCGAAATCGCCAGATGCTTCGTCGCGTAATCAAACAA
This sequence comes from uncultured Acidobacteriota bacterium, assembly GCA_963766985.1. Taxonomy (GTDB): domain Bacteria; phylum Acidobacteriota; class Terriglobia; order Acidiferrales; family UBA7541; genus Acidiferrum. The sequence goes on along the minus strand of CAVYCJ010000012.1, from coordinate 85,731 downwards.
CTTCACATCCGTCTGCGTTACATACGCGATCCACTTCCCATCCGGTGACCACGCCGGCCCATGATCGTCGCCCGGATTCGTCGTGATCTGCGTCAGGTGCGCGCCCTTGTCCGCATTGTCCGCCGCCACCACCCACACATCCGTGTTGTAGTTCCGGTCCGGGTCCGCGCTCCGATTGCTCGAAAACGCCAGCTTCGTCCCATCCGGCGACCACGCCGGACTCGCATCGTCATAATCCCCACCCGTCACCTGCGCACTCTTCTTGCTCGCCACATCAAACACATACAAATGTGTTCGCCGGTGATCCAGATACCCAACCTCGTCCGCCTTGAACTGCAATCGATCGATGACCCAGGGCTTCGCCGCCTTCGCTTTCTCCTTTTCGGCTCTCTCCGCTTTGTCCGCCTTCTCGCCGCTTTCCTTCTCTTCTTCGCGATCCTTCGCCGCTTCCAATTCCGACGTGGAAGCGTCGCGCATCACCAGGCACAACCTCTTCCCGTCCGGCGACCACACAAACGAATCCACCGCCTGCGGAAACTCCGTCAGCTGCGTCGCCTCTCCCCCCAGCCGATTCAGCAACCAAACTTGCGTCGTATCGCCCTTCCGCGCCGACAAAAACGCCAGATACTTCCCGTCCGGGCTCCATTCCGGATGCCCCGACGAAACTCCCTCCGAAGTCAGCGCGATCGCATCCCCGCCCGCAAACGGCACCATCCACACGCGCTGCTCATCCTCATCCTTCGCCAGCGACGTCGTCGTCACCGTATACGCCACCCATTTCCCATCCGGCGAAATCCGCGGCCCCTCCACCGCTTGAATCGCAAACTGATCCTCCAACGTAATCGCCCGCAACCCCGCCCCGCTCTGCGCCGCGCCACTCCGCCCCGCCCGCGCAGTCGTCGCGACTCCGCCACAAATCATCGCCACTACAGTGCCTATCGTCACCCACCGTCGCATCATCATCACCCTGTAGCCGCGATCGTTTCCCAGATCGCGGGGTTTAAATTCAATCGTTACCGAGCCCACAATCTCCGCCGCCCCAACACTCGATATGAATGCTGTTGGGTGCCGCACCCTTTTGGGTTTAAAAAGGGTGCGGGTTTAGATTCAAACCAACCGAGGTCCAAACTCTGATCGCGAACGTATGCGGCCGCAGTACCGCTGCGCCCATGTCCGCAAAATGTAATCCGCTCCCCGAATTCCTGATCATCCACCAAAACCCTGTCATCCTGAGCGAAGCGAAGGATCTCAGGCGTCAACCCACCGCGATCAATCCGTCGTCCCCGCGACTCGCACGAACGCTCTTCCCCACCAATAGACGCAAACAAACGGCGAAGTCTAGCACACGCCCCCACTCCAAAAATTTTCCTTCAACCTCATTATTTTCTTGCATGCCTCTCCAGAACTTGTATTCTTCAATCGCGAACTGGCTCCACGAAATCTACGCGCGCCAGCATCGCTTTAGGAGGACGGTTAGTAAAAATTGAGTACGTTATCTCTTCCCTCCACCCTCCCCGCGCGGACAATCTCCAACTCCAAAAAAAATGTAGCCAAGCTCACGCTCTGGCCTCTCGTAGCTGCGACTTTTTTCATGGTTTCCGGCGGCACCTACGGCACCGAGCAAATCGTCTCCGGCGCGGGCTACGGACACGGCATTCTGATTCTGCTTTTCCTCCCGGTTTTGTGGTGCTTGCCGACCGCCTTCATGATCGGCGAATTGTCGAGCGCGCTGCCCTGTGAAGGCGGCTATTACGCGTGGGTTCGCCGCGGCCTCGGAAATTTCTGGGGATTTCAGGAAGCGTGGCTCTCTCTCGCCGCCAGCATTTTCGACATGGCGATTTATCCCACGCTCTTCGTTTTCTATCTCAAGCAGATGTCGCCCTGGTTCGCCGTTCCCAGCCACGGAATTCTCGCGGGTCTTTTCGTCGTCATCAGCTGTGCCGTTTTAAATCTCGCCGGCATTCGCGTCGTCGGCATCACTTCGCTCTGGCTCTTCTTCTGCCTCTCCGCTCCGTTCGCATTCATCGTCGCGCTCGCTCCGTTCAAAGTTTCCGCGATCGCAGAAGCCCACGCCGCCGCTCCCGCCGCTGGCACAAGCCTCGGCCTTCTCGGTGGCGTCCTCGTAGCCATGTGGAACTACATGGGCTGGGACAACGCTTCGACCATTGCTCAAGAAGTCGAGAAGCCTCAGCGCACCTATCCGCGCGCGATGATCGCAGCCGTCGTTCTCGTCTCGCTGACCTACATCCTGCCCTTCCTCGCCGTCTCTTTCACCGGCATTCCCGCTTCCGCATTCGCCGAAGATGGCTCGTGGGCATCCATCGCCGGCATCGTCGGCGGAAAAATCCTTGGCTTCGAGTGGCTCCGCTTCGCCATCGTTCTCGGTGGCATGATGAGCGCCTTCGGCATGTTCAACGCTCTGGTCATGAGCTACTCGCGCCTTCCTCTCGCCATGGCGCAAGACGGCATGCTGCCCAAATTCTTCGCCAAGACCACTAAAAAATCCGACGCTCCCTGGGTCTCGATCATCTTCCTCGCCAGCTGCTGGGCGCTCTGCCTTGGCCTCGGCTTTCAGCGCCTCATCACGCTCGACATCATGCTCTACGGCGGCAGCCTCATGCTCGAGTTCATCACGCTCGTCGTGCTCCGCATCCGTGAGCCGCATCTCAAGCGCGAATTCAAAGTCCCTGGCGGCATGGCCGGAGCCATCACGCTCGGCATCTTCCCCTTGGCGCTTCTCGCCTTGGCAATGATCGAGAGCGAACACGAATCCATCCTCGGCATGAACGGCCTTCTCTTCGGCATCATCATCATCGCCACCGGCATCATCGGCTACGCCGCCACCAAAAAATTCCGCCACCGCGTCACCTTGCCCTCGATGCCCACCGAACAACCCGCCACCGGCGACTAACTCATTTCGGCAGTTGGGTGCCGCACCCTTGCGCCTTTCAAGGGTGCGGGTTTAGATCCAGCCTCTCTCACATTCCAACGACGACCACCCTGTACCCGCGATTGCTTCCCACATCGCGGGATTTAGATTTAACCAATCCCATCCTTTAACAACGCGCCACCCCTTCGCTTCACCGAGTCCCCAAAATTTCATGTGCTATACTCCCCCCGTAGAAATCCCCGCCTCAACTTTCCGAAAACAAAACGAACGACTGCAGAACCCAATCTCACCCTTGAATGTCAACCAGTCAAACAACAGTTGATACTGTCATCCTGAGCCCGTCCGAAGGACGGCGAAGGATCTCAACGTTCACGCCAAGCGAGAACAATGACTAGACCGCCCACCGCCTCCGTGCCCTCTGCGTTCTCTGTGGTAAAAACCCGCGCGCCCGACCCCTTCATTCAAATCATCGAATCAAAAGCGAAACCCACAGCCCCTCAACTCACACAAACCAAACCACTTCCCACTCTTTCCAAAGAGTGACAACAACTCATCGCCCAACCCCAACAAAACAAACCTCTTCCCCACTCTCACCAAAAACATGGGGGGTATACCCCAAAGCCCCCCTCCCAAAACATTCCTAAATCGACAGTGTTTAACGGACTGACAGTCGAGGGGGACTTCGGTCCCAAGGAGGCAGTTCCCATGAGCACCAAATCACTTCGCAAGGGCGTATTAGTCGCCGCCGGCTTGCTGGCGATCTCCGCATCGCCAATGCTCGCCAGCGCCGCGGCTATGCCGCAAGATGCCGGACAAACCCAAGCCGCTCCGGCCGATCAAGGCAAGCCGATGCGTCCGGATCTGAACCTGACCGATGATCAGAAAGCGCAGATGAAGAAAATTCACGAAGGCGCCAAGTCTCAAATCGCCGCCGTGAACAACGACACTTCACTCAGCGCCGATCAAAAGCAGGCCAAAATCCAGGCCATCCATCGCGACACGCGCAAGCAGACCGAAGCGCTTCTGACCCCGGAGCAGCGCCAAACCCAGAAACAGTGGCGCAGGTCGCACCCGCATCAGAATCAGAACGAAGAGCAGCAGCCCCCAGCCGCCAGCTAACTTCGACTCTGAAACAAATCGCGATTGATCGCCTGATTCAACGAGGGTCGCACGAACGAGGTAGGGGCACGGCACCGCCGTGCCCGTCTTCGTTTTTGAAGAAATCCACGTCCTTCGCTTCAGAAGGATGCCCAACACACCATCGACAGTCGGCTGTGGCATGGCCGGAAGGATCCAAGTTCTTTTCCGACGCGTCCGACCAGCCCACAACCCAAAAAGCCTGTCATCCTGAGCGAAGCGAAGGATCTCAGACATTCCACACGTCGCGATCACATCATCGTCGCGCACCGATCGCCACCGTCCCTCTTTCGCAGCGGCCCGCGATGACCACGCCTGAGATTCACCACACGGTTTGTTATTCTGCTCGATGTGCCGATCAAGTCCCCGCGAATGAATTCATTCCCTGAAGAAGCACGCGCATCCGAGCAATGTCAGCGCGCACACCCAGCGAAAATTCGCGAGCCGCGCAACCGTAACCATCGCCGCGATCGCCGCATTCGCACTCACAACCTTCATCGCGCACGCAAAACAAGCTCCGGCCGCCCCAGCTTCCGCGCAGCCAACAAGCGTGGCGTCGCCCGCGCCAACTCCAGCACAAGCCGCAGCAGCACCGCAGTCCGCGCAGCCCGCAGCACAAGCGCAGCGCCAAACCTCGAGCCTCGTCATCCTCGATGCTGCTCACGGCGGCACCGACCTCGGCGCACGCGGCGCATCCGGCATCCGCGAAAGCGACCTGAATCTCTACTTCGCCGCCCAGGTAAAAATCGCTCTCGAACAAAATGGCTTCCAGGTCATTCAAACGCGCCAGGGAAACGAAAATCCCAGCTTCGACGACCGCTCCGCCATGGCCAACGCGCAACGCGGCGCCGTCTTCGTCTCACTCCATGTCGGCTCGACCGGTCTTCCCGGCACAGTACGCGTCTACGTCATGAGCGATCTCCCATCCGCGGCCGACACAAACGGACTTATTCCGTGGGATCGCGCGCAAGCGCCGTTCCTGCCGCTCAGCCGTCGCTTCGGCGATATGGTGCAAGGTTTTCTCGCGCAACGATTCAAAGGTTCGCCGCTCAACGCGCAAGCCGCCGCCGTTCGCCAACTTCGCACGACAGCCGCGCCCGCGATCGCCGTCGAGATCGCCAGCGTCGCCGTCGAGGATCGCAACACGCTCGACCGCATGGCCCCCGGGATCGCCGACGCCATCGCTCGCGGTTGCTCCGGATTCCGTCCGCTCTACGTCGTCGCCGCAGTGAATCCCGGTGACCGCCCATGACCCCACGCTGGCGCGCGTACCTGATCGGCATGCTGGCCATCGCCGTGTTCGTCGCGGCGCTCTACGTCCCTGTCCTCCGTCGCCGCCTGCATCAAGCCAAAGACGTCCCGACAGTGAGCGAAGAAGAAGCGCGCCGCGAACTCACGCAAACGTCGCCGACAAATCCAAACGGCCCCGTGACGAAAGCAAGATTGTATTGGTCTGCCGGCGCGCGCGACGGCTCGCTCATGCCCGTGAACGTGGACTTGCCGCTCGCGATGGATCCAGCGGCACGCGGCAAACAAGTTTTGAACTCGCTGCTCGCAGGCCCGATCGACGCCGAGCTACGAACCCTCCCGCCCGACGCCGTACTGCTCGCCTTCTACATGCTGCCCGACGGCACGGCCATCGCCGACTTCTCGGAAGCGATGGCGACATCGACGCCTTCTGGAATCCAAAGCGAACAAATGGCCGTCGACTCGATCTCAAAAACGCTCGAAGCCAACGTCCCGCAAGTGAAGTGGCTGAAAATTCTGATCCACGGTCAGGAAGTCGACACACTCGCCGGCCACCTCGATCTGACACGCACATTCCTGGTAAACGCAAAAGCGACCGCGATGCCGCAAGCCAGCGCGCCAGTACAAAGATCGCAAGGCACTCCATCGAACGTATCGAATCCGACCGCGCCGCCACTCAAAGGCGCGCCAAAAGCAGGCGCCCCCGGCGCCACTGTGCCCGGCGCGGCGAAACCCGCGGGCGCATCGCAAAAGTTGACACCCGGTCCCACCCCCGGCAAACTGACGCCACCTGCAAAAAATCCGTAGCACGCGCCAGCGGGAAATAAGCGAAATAGCGGAACGAATTTCCGGAGGAACTTTGCGAGTTGACGGGCGCAACGCCGACCAGATGCGAAGCGTGAAGATGACGCCGGATTTTATTTCGACGGCCGAAGGCAGTGTGCTGATCGAACTCGGCAACACGCGCGTCATCTGTACCGCAACCGTTGACGATGGCGTGCCCTGGATTTCTCAAAGGCAGCGGCAAAGGCTGGGTCACCAGCGAATACGGCATGCTGCCGCGCGCCACCGAAGAGCGCACGCAACGCGAAGCCACGCGCGGCAAACAAACCGGCCGCACCGTCGAAATTCAGCGCCTCATCGGCCGCTCGCTCCGCGCCGTCACCGACACCGAAGCAATGGGTGAGCGCACCGTTTATATCGACTGCGACGTCATTCAGGCCGATGGCGGCACGCGTACCGCTTCCATCACCGGCGCGTTCGTAGCTCTGGCGCTCGCCTTCGAGCGCATGACTGCCGCGGGCATCTGGCGCAGTTCGCCGCTGATCGACACCGTCGCTGCCACAAGCGTCGGCATCGTCGATGACAAAGCGCTGCTCGATCTCGCCTATGAAGAAGATTCGCGCGCCGAAGTCGACATGAACGTCGTCATGACCGGCAGCGGCCACTTCGTCGAGATCCAGGCGACCGCCGAAGGCCGTCCGTTCGCCGGAAGCGAAATGCAGGATCTGCTCGCGCTCGCCGCCGCCGGAATTCGCCGCCTCAACGAAGAACAGCGAACTGTCCTCCCTGTGAAGTTCAGTGCGCGCGCCCGTTAAGCTGTACCTGGCGTCATCGAATCCAGGAAAGCTCGACGAATTCCGCGCGCTCGCCGACTGGGCGCGAACCTCCGCGACTCCCGAGGCAAGTGGAAGCCTCTCGCGCCGATTCCGGGTCGACTGAAATCGAATTCGCGTTGGTGCCCGGCTTCGCCGCGATGCCGGAGTTTGAAGAAAACGCTCCGACCTTCGCCGAAAACGCACTGGGCAAAGCGCTGCATTACTCCGAACTTTGGGCCGAACAAGTCGGAGCCCTTCCGGATAACGCGTTTGTCTTTGCCGATGACTCCGGCCTCGTCGTTCCCGCGCTCGGCGGCGAGCCGGGCGTGAAGTCGGCGCGTTATGCCGGACCGAACGCTACAAGCACGGAACGCAATACGAAATTGTTGTCGGCCTTGCGCGGTAAAACCGGACGCGAGCGTGAAGCGTATTTCGTTTGTGTGATCGCCTTGGTCGGGCGAAGAGGCACCGAGGCCGTCGTCAGCGCGCGAGCCAACGGCTCGATCCTGGAAGCGCCAACGGGGACCGGCGGTTTCGGCTACGACCCCGTTTTCTATTTCACCGAATTGCAAAAATCATTCGCCGAACTCACCCGCGAGGAAAAAAACCAGCACAGCCACCGCGGCAAAGCCTTCCGCCGCCTGCTCGCCCTGCTCCCGCAGCTGACGTAGCAATGCTGCTTTTGGGTGCCGCACCCTCAGGTTTTAGAGGGTGCGGGTTTAGATTCGACTCCCCTGCGTCACAACGACGAGCGCCCTGTAGCCGCGATCGTTTCTAAGATCGCGGGGTTTAGATGCCACTTTCCCCAAATCAAATCGATTGAGACCGATTTGATATACTCGCAACGCAATGCCACCCAAAATCAAACCGGCAAAGAAGAAGAGCAAGCCGGGCAAGCCATCAAAAGCTGTCATCGGATCGACTGCGAAGAAACCAAAGGTTGAAGCGAAGGTCGCGAAGAAAGTCGGCGACGGAACCGATCCGAAGCGCGTCGCGGCAATTCTCCAAAAGCTCGATGAAGCCTATCCCGAAGCAACCTGTGAGCTGAAGCACGAGAATCCATTTCAGCTGCTGATTTCGACGATTTTATCCGCGCAATGCACCGACGTCCGCGTAAACGAAGTCACCAAAACGCTCTATCAGAAATACAAAACGCCAAAAGATTTCGCCTACGCCGACCCGAAAGAACTGGAGCAGGAAATCCGCCCCACCGGATTCTTTCGCAACAAGACGAAATCGATCATGGGCGCCAGCAAAGGCATCATCGAAAACTTTCACGGGGAAGTCCCGAAAACGATGGACGAAATCCTCACGCTGCCCGGCGTCGCCCGCAAAACCGGCAACGTCGTCCTCGGCTCCGGCTACGGCATCGCCAGCGGAGTCGTGGTCGATACGCATGTGATGCGCCTCTCCCGTCGCCTCGATCTCACAAAACACGAAGACCCGAAGAAAATCGAACAAGATCTGATCAAAATCATTCCGCAAGACAGCTGGATCAAGTTTTCCCACCAACTCATCTGGCACGGACGCCGCGTCTGTGTCGCCCGCAAGCCCCGCTGCCTCGAATGCAATCTCGAATCGATCTGCTACTCAAAAGACAAGATCATTTGATCGATTCATCCGCCTGATCTAAAAAACGAAACCGGTCCGCCATATTTACTTTCCGAATTCCGAGCTATATGCTCCCGCCATGCCGACAAAAACAAAATGGGCGCTGCTCGCCAGCGCGTTGCTTTCCTTCTGCCTCGTTCCCTCTGTCAAAGCGCAAGTCGCTCCAACCGTAAACCCTTCACCAAGCGTGCCGACGCCGGAATCGGTGCTTGGCCACAAGCCCGGCGACGACTTCTACCTCGCCAATTACGACGAATCGCGCGACTACTTCCACAAACTCGCCGCTAGCTCGAACCGCATCAAGCTCATCAATGTAGGAAAGACGACTCGAGGTCTCGATTGGGAGATCGCGATCATCTCCTCGCCCGAAAACCTCGCCGCTCTCGACAAATACAAAGACATCGAGAAAAAGCTCGCCGACGGCCGGGGACTAACGCCGGACGAAGCGCGCACGCTCTCGAAGCAAGGCAAAGCGATCGTCCACATCGACGGCGGCCTGCACTCCACCGAAGTCGCCGGAGCGCAGCAATCCATCGTGCTTGCCTACAAACTCGTCTCTTCGCAGAACGATCCCGAAGTGGACGCGATCCTGAACAACGTCATCCTGATGCTCTGGCCCACGCTGAATCCCGACGGGCAGAACGAAGTCGTCGCGTGGTACCGCCAAAACGTCGGCACTCCTTTTGAAGTGAGCCCGCTGCCCGATCTGTGGCAGGAATACGTCGGCCACGACAACAACCGCGACGGCTACATGAACAACATGGTCGAGTCGCAGGACGTGACGCGCGCCGAACTCGAATGGGATCCGGTAATTTTCTATTGCCATCACCAAACCGCGCCCTTCCCCACCCGAATTTTCATTCCGCCGTTTGTTGAGCCGATTTCGTCGAACATTCATCCGCTGATGGCGCGCTGGCTGAACGCGCTCGGCACCGACATCGCTGTTTATCTCGACGAACACGGCATGCCTGGCGCGGTGAATCGCGTCGGATTCGACAATTGGTATCCCGGCTTTCTCGATTTCACGCACATTTTCCGCAACAGCGTTTCGTTTTTCACCGAGACCGCATTGTTTCGCTACGCGACGCCGCGTTTTTATCCCGTCGACGAATTTCCAAAAGAGACACGCGGGCTGAACTCTGAAGTGTTTTACAGCAGCCCGTGGCGCGGCGGCTGGTGGCGATTGCGCGACGCGGTGAACTACATGGAAGGCGCATCGATGGCCGTGCTCGACACGGCGGCGAAGTATCACGAAGAGTTTTTGTTCAACCGCTATCAGGCCGCAGCCGACAACGCGAAGCGATTCACGAAAGAGCCGCCGTACGCATACGTCGTGCCCCTCGAGCAGCGCGATCTGTACGAAGCCTCGGTGCTCGTACAGAAGATGATGATCAACGGGATCGAAGTCCAACAAGCGACGAAACCGTTTCACGCCAACGGCCGCGAATACGCGCCGGGGACATGGGTCATCTTGATGGATCAGCCGTTTTCGCCGCTCGTCAAAGAGTTCTTCGACGCGCAGCACTATCCCGATCTGCGCGAGACGCCGAGTTCGCCGCCGAAACTTCCGTACGACGTGACCGGCTGGACACTGCCGATGCAGATGGGCGTGCTCGTAGCACCAGTGCTCGAGCCTGTGAGTACTCAAGAGCGAGCGGCGCTGAAGAAACTGGATCAGTACGCGGCGCCGACTGTCAGCGTCGACGGAAACGGCGGGACGTTTGTCGTGAGCCGATCATCGAACGCCAGCTTCAAAGCGATGAACGCGATCCTCGATGGCGGTGGCCGCGTGAGCGTCGCAACGTCTGATACCGAGACAGCGTGATGGTTCGCAATCGGGCGCGATGATCGTTTCCGGATTCGATCGCGACAAGCTCAAGAAAATCACGGGCGATGATTCGCTGAAAGTGAAAGCGATTGCAGCCGCGCCGAAGGATGTTGTGGCAATCAAGAAAGCGCGCGTCGGGCTGTATCGCTCGTGGGTGGCGAATATCGACGAAGGTTGGACGCGCTGGATTCTGGAGAATTATGGATTCGCGCCGATCACCGTGCGCAACGGCGACATTCAAGCCGGAAATCTGCGCGACCACTACGACGCGATCATTATTCCCGACCAATCGCCCGACCGAATTCGCAGTGGGTTTGGGCCGGGCGTCGTGCCGGGCATGTATACCGGCGGAATCGGCGAAGCAGGCACGATCGCGCTGCGTGAATTTGTGCGTGCGGGCGGATCACTGATCACGTTCAATAACGCGTCGCTCTTCGCGATCGAAGATCTTGGGCTGCCGGTGAAAAATATTTTGGCAGGAGTGAAAGACGAAGACTTCTTCTGCTCGGGCTGCCTGTTACGCGTGGAGATTCAGGATTCGGGTGCGTCGGCAGTGTGGGGATTGCCGCACGATCCGATCGTGATGTTTGAACGCGGGCCGGCGTTTGAAGCGAAGGATGGATTCCGCGGACGGATTCTAGCGGCGTATCCGAAGGATCAGAGCCCGCTGATGAGTGGATATCTATTGCATCCGGAGAAAATCCAGGGAAAGGCGGCCGCGGTCGAAGTGCAGTACGGAAAAGGCCGCGTGTATCTGATTGGATTCCGGCCGCAGTGGCGCGGACAATCGCACGGGACGTACAAATTCTTTTTCAACGCGATTTATGAGTCGCAGGGATTGTCGAAGCCCGCGGCAGAGCCGGCGAAGAAGCCGGAAGCTAAGCCTGACGATGAGAAGAAGGAAAAGGCGAAGAAGGCGGCGGCTGCGGCGGATGATGACGGTGAGGATGAGCCGGCGAATTGATTGCGCTCTTTTGCGGTTCCGCATCGCGATAGCGGATCGGTTGAGGTCCTTCGCCGCCCTTCGGGCGGCTCAGGATGACACGCATTTTGAGTTGGCGTTAAGTCGTTCGCGCGTTGCGGCTTAGCTTTCATTATGCGTTACGGTTTTGCCGGCAGCAATTCGTAGCTGACGAACGCGATCGATGTGCTGTCGGGTGACCAGCTTGGGACGTTGATCGTTCCTTGGCCGCCGAGCAGGTGCGTCAGCACTTTGATCTTTTTGTCGCTCATCGACATGAGTCGCAGCATCACGTTTTGATTTGCGGGATGGCCCTTCACATCTTTCTCGTAGCTTAAAATCACCATCCATTTTCCGTCGGGCGAAATGTGCGGAAACCAGTTGTTCCACTCATCGTTGGTGACTTGCTCCTGGCCAGTGCCGTCAGGATTCATGCGCCAGATCTGCATCGTGCCAGTGCGCTCTGAGTTGAAATAAATATATTTTCCGTCGGGTGAAAATTCCGGACCATCGTCGAGTCCCGGAGCGGTGGTGAGCCGCGTCTCCTCTCCGCCGGAAGCGAGGATTGTGTAGATATCGAACTCGCCGTTGCGCTGGCCGGTGAATGCGAGCGTCTGCCCGTCGGGCGACCAGCCGTGCCAATACGACGGCGAGCGTTGCGTGATGCGGCGCGGCGAGCCACCTGTCGCGGGCACGATGTAAATGACGGATTCGTTTTTATCTCGCGCGCTGGAGTTGTCGCTGATCGCGAGCAACGAGCCGTCGGGCGACAGACCGTGATCGTTGTTGCATTGCGTCGCGGATTCGGTGTCGATGATGCGCGGCGGCCCGCTTTCGATTGGCAAATTGATGATGCGGCCGTTGCGATTGAAGAGCAGCGCCTTGCCATCGCGCGTCCAGTTGGGCGCCTCGAATTTTTCGGGCGCGACGTAGAGAACGTGACGCGTGTCGGACGTGATCGCCATCGTTTCGAGCGTACTGTGCAGCACGGGCAGCGGGCCATCGGGAGTGAGCGTCGGAGGCGTAACGATTCCGACGTTCGAGAACAGAGCGGTCTCGGTGACGTCTTTGTCGTGTGAGCAGACTCCGATACCGACGTAAAAGTCGCCCTTGATCGGAATGCGAATCGAGGCGCCGGCCGGATGCAGATCGCTGCTGCCGCCCGCGAGATAGAGGTAGAAAAAGTCGCCGCGCTTTTCCAGGCGCATGCGTTGCGTGGAGAAGTCGTTGGACTCGATGTCTTTGGTGACCGCGCCTTTTTCTTCGCGGTATTGCAGCGCGGTAAGGCCGTTGCCATGCAACGCGGCATCGACGTAGACGGAATCCGCGTCGAGCGATTGGCGAATCATCAGCACGCCTTTGCGATGCGCGTTGCCGCCGACTCCGTAGAACGAAATGTTGGCGGTGATGCTGACGTCGCCCGACATTTTTTTCCAGGCGAACTGGAAATCGTCTTCGGTCATCCACATGTTGTTGCCGCTGCCGGTGATCGTGTAGGTCTTCGCGGTGGCGTCGTATTCAGTTGTGCCGGGGTGGAGGACTTTGCCGACGTCGTTGTGTGCTTCGAACATTCCGACTGGGCCGGTGTTCGCGGCCGCGGCGGGACGCGATTGCGCACCTGCATGCGCGTGCAGGCTGGGCAAAGGCGCAACGGTCAGCGCGAAAATCGAGACGACACAAAACAAGACCACAGCTTTGAGCCTGAGACTCATTCGTTCTCCCATTTTTTCACTGGATGATCGCGCGGTCACAGCTACGGCATCACCTTGATCATCACGACGCCGTGCGACGGAACGCTGGCTTCGTACTTGCCGCTGATTTTGCCGAGATCTTTGTGCGCCCAGAGATCGCGCACACTGGCAGCGAGATGCGCGGGATAGCCAAGGTCTTGCCAGTCGACGGAGATTTTCGATTCGGCGGCGCTGCGATTGAAGAGCACGACGGCGCGGCCGCCATCCTGCAATTGTTTCGACCAAACCTCGAGGTCACCATTCTTCTTGACGCGATGGCCCTGAATGCCTGCGGCGTCCTGATCGACGGCAAGCACTTCCTTGTTCATCAGAATTTCTTTCGTGTCGGCGGACATGTCGCGCAAATCGTTACCAGCGATCAGCGGAGCCGCGAGCAGAGCCCAAAGACTGAAGTGCGCGCGGTATTCCGTCGTGGTCATTTTTCCGTTGCCGACCTCGAGCATGTCGGGATCGTTCCAGTGTCCGGGGCCGGCATAGGTTTCGAGGCCGTCTTCTTCGTCGATAATTTTCACGAAGCTGAGGCCGTGCTTTTCGCAATCCCAACAGTCGGAGATGTCGCCCGTGGTGCGCCACATGTTGCCGATGTCCGAGGCCCAGAGCCATGGCTTGTTGCTGCCCCACTCGCACATGCTGAAGAGAATTGGACGGCCGGAAGCTTTTAGCGCGTCGCGCATCGTCGCGTAAGACCACTCGGCGCTGGCTTTGCCGGAATCTTTGCCGGTGTGACACCAGTCGTATTTCAGATAGTCGACGCCCCAGGCGGCGTATTGAATCGCGTCTTGAAATTCGTGACCGGCGCTGCCGGGACGACCGGCGCAGGTTTGCGTGCCTGCGTCGGAGTAGATGCCGAACTTCAAGCCTTTGGAGTGGACGTAATCGGCGAGCGCTTTGACGCCATTCGGGAATGCCTGCGGATCGGGAACGATATTGCCAGCGGCATCGCGCGAAACTTGCCAGCAATCGTCGATGACGATGTATTCGTAGCCCACATCTTTCATGCCGCTGGAAACCATCGCGTCGGCCACGCCGCGAATAACGTCGTCGCTGATTTTGCAGTGAAATTTGTTCCACGAATTCCAGCCCATGGGCGGGGTTTTGGCGAGGCCGTTGTCGGAAGCTTTGGCGGGAAGCGCCGCAAACAGGGCGAAGATGGCCAAGCCAAGAAATGGCAGAACCTTTTTTGCGAGATGGGGCACGGAGTGGACCTCGATGTCCGAGAGTTGCGTCGCGGCGGACGGCGGTCATTTTATGGCGGTTTTGCCTTTCGTGGGTCGGATTTTTCCTCGTTACTTTTTTGAAGCTTCTCGCGTATTGTGTACGGTAACGTTCACTTGTGCCCGTCCCACGCTTAGAAAAAATGACGCTCCAGACTCTGGAGTTCTTGTTCCTATGACCAATTCAAACAAAAAGAGCTCCGCCCAAAGGGGAGAGCCGCGGGTAACCCTGAAGACGATCGCCGACCATCTGGGTCTGACTGCCGGAACGATTTCCGCGACGCTGAACAATTCGGCCGCGGCGCGTTCCATCCCCGAGCGAACCAAGGCACGCATCATCGCCGCCGCGAAAGAGCTGAATTATCGGCCGAACTATTTTGCGCGGTCGCTGCGTTTGCAGCGCACTTACACGATTGGCGTGATCGCAGAGGAAATCGGCGATGCCTACGGCTCGCTGGTCATCAGCGGCATCGAAGAATATTTGCGCAGCCACAATTTTTTCTTTCTTACCGTGATTCACCGGCACGATCAGACGCTACTGCAAACCTACGCGCAGATGCTTGTCGCGCGCGGTGTTGAAGGATTCATCACCACGGATACATCGATCTCGCAGAAGCTGGAGCTTCCGACGGTGGCTGTCGCCGGTCACGGGCAGGTTGAGAACGTCACGAACGTCGTCCTCGATCACAAAGTCGCGGCGCGGCTCGCGCTCACTCACTTACGAGATCTCGGACATCGCGACATCGCATTTTTCAAAGGGCATCCGGTCAGCTCTGACTCCGGCGTGCGCTGGGCCGCCGTCTGTGAAACCGCGCAGGAGCTTGGCATCACGATCAAGCCTGAATTGACGGTACAAATTGAAAGCACCAACTCCACTCCCGAGCTGGGCTATCCGACCACGAAGCAGTTGCTCGATCGCAAGCAGCATTTCACGGCGCTCTTCGCCTACAACGACATTTCCGCGATCGGTGCGATCTGGGCGCTGCGCGAGGCAGGACTCCGCGTTCCCGAAGATGTCAGCGTGATGGGCTTCGACGATATTCCGGCGGCTGCCTTCAACAGCCCGGGACTCACGACGGTGCGTCAGCCGCTCGAGCAAATGGGGCGAATCGCGGCGAAGACATTGATCGATCGCATCGAAGGCACTGCGGACTACGTCGCCGAAATCGCCATCGAACCGGAATTTGTCGTCCGCGCCTCAACGAGCCGTGCCGCTTCGACTCGCGCACTTTCCGTCGCAGCGGCACATTCCGCCTAGCGGCGGCGTTCGGCCTGCTCGCTCTCCAACGCGCGCTCCGCGCGGCCCACACTGATCGGCGTGTCGGGCAGCTTGATGATGGCATAGACGATCGCCGCGACGGCTCCGCCAATCAGCGGCGCAACAATGAACAGCCACAACTGCTGCCACGCCCAGCCGCCCACGAAGAGCGCAGGGCCGACGCTGCGCGCCGGATTCACCGACGTGTTCGTGATCGGAATTCCGACGAGGTGAATCAACGTCAGCACCAGACCAATCGCGACTCCCGCAAATCCCACCGGCGCTTTCACGTCGGTCGAGCCGAGCACCGTCAGCACCAGGAACATCGTGAGGACAACTTCCGCGATAAACGCCGCCATCATCGAGTATCCACCCGGTGAGTGCTCGCCAAATCCGTTCGCTCCAAGACCCGCGACCGCTGGATCGTAACCGTTGACCGTTCCCTTCGCGATCACCAGGATCACAGCCGAAGCGATGATCGCGCCGATGATCTGCGCGATGATGTACGACATCGCGTCTTTCGCGCCGATTTTTTTGGCGATCAGCACGCCCACCGTCACCGCGGGATTGATGTGGCATCCGGAAATCGGCCCGATCGTATAAACCATCGCCAGCAGCGAGAGCCCGAACGCAAACGCCACGCCTAGATATCCGATGTGCGTTCCCGCAAGCACGGCGCTTCCCACGCCGCCAAAGACCAGCACGAACGTTCCCACGAGCTCAGCAAGATATTTTTTCATGGCGATATTTCCTCCCAGCGGACGGCGAAGGTATATCACGTTGCGCCGTAACAAAGCGTAAAAAGATGCGCACAATGGCGCCGCGATAGTCCGCTGTATTTAGCGCGTCGGCAATAGCCGACATATATAGAGATTCAGATCCCTGTAACTCGAATTGCATACGCGACGACTCCAGTGCCTGTGTGGCTCGGCGTCGCGGTGCCCTTCGCGGAATCGATTGCTGCCGCCATTTCATTCCTCTGTCGAATCTCGCTTTCTTGCAGGTGCGCATCAGTCAGACTTCGCGTACAATCGCCGACGCCATCTGGCGCGAACGCCCTTGGCAAATACCATGACCTCACTCACTCGAAGATCATTTCTGGAAACGGTTTCGACACTCGCCGCAGGAAGCATGATCGCCGGTTCGACACCGGGTTCGCTCTTCGCGGCGTTGCCTCAGGGCAAGCCACATATTGATTTCCCGACGGCGCCGCGCGAACGAATCGCGGTCGCGTCGTATCCGTTTCGGATGTACATCGATGCGCCGGGGAACCGCTCGCGCGACGCGAAGCTCAAAGGCTTCCCTCTCATGCAGTTCCCTGCTGAAGTCGTCGAGAAATTCGGCGTGCATGGTATCGAGCCGCTCGCGCAGCATTTCGCGAGCACCGATCCCGCGTATCTCGAGAAATTTCGAGGCGCGGTGGAAAAAGCGAAAGTGCGTATCGTGAATATTCCGACGCACGTGCGGCCGAGCTTCTATGATCCGGACGCCTCGGTTCGGCAGCAGGCTGTGACCGATTCGAAAAAGTGGGTCGATGTCGCAGTCGCGGTTGGCTCGCCAGGCGTACGTCCGCACATCAACGGATCAAAGACATCGAAGCCCGATGTCGATCGCGCCGCGGAAAGCCTTCGCAAGCTCGCGGACTACGGCGGGGAGAAAAACATCGTGATCACGCTGGAGAACGACGACCCCGACACGGAAGACGCTTTCTTCATCGCAAAGGTTATCGACGCCGTGAATCATCCCTATCTGCGGGCGCTGCCTGATTTTGCGAATTCCGTGCTGAAGGGCGATCTCGACTTCAACTATCGGGCGATGAAAGAGATGTTCGCGCGTGCTTACAATATTTCGCACGTAAAAGACGGTGAAGCGGACGATAACGGGAAAATCCTGAATATCGATATCAAGAAGACGTTCGAAATCGCGAAGGCGGCGAACTATCGCGGATTCTACTCGATGGAGTACGACGCTCCAGGCGACCCTTACGAACCGACGAAGAAACTGATTGAGCTGACGCTTCAGAATATTTCGTAGCCGGGGAAAACAGGCGCGTGAAGCGCTGCGACCGCGCCGGACTAATTATTGGCGTAGCGTTCCGCGGCCCGAGCCTTGGCCTTGGCGGCTTCTTCCTCGCGATTCTTCGGAGTCGCGGTCGTTTCCAACGAATGCAATAAGCGGCTCGAGATTTTTGTGATTTCCTCGATCGCTTTCTCAAACGCTTCTTCGTTCGCCTTCGATGGCTTGTTGAAGCCGGTGATTTTGCGCACGAATTGCAGCGAAGCCGCCCGCACTTCTTCCGGCGTTACCGGCGGCTCAAAATTGAACAGCGTCCTGATGTTTCGGCACATGGTTACCTCACTTCACGAGACTGAACTTGCTAATGCCAACTGCCTCCGCTCGAGCTTTCTCTAGCTCGCTTTGCGAAACGGGACGAACTCTCGTAGAGCCGGATCGCGCAGATACAAACCCAGCCACAAGAATACGCCCAGATACGTCGGAAACAGGATATGCGAAAAGAGCGGATCGCCATGCCGAACGTGCGTGGCGACGGCGCCGCCGAGATATCCGGTCAGCAAGATAGCGCCGAGGACCTGAGTCATCGGAATGATATAGAGCAGCGTGCAGATCAGCAGCACGACCCCGATTGGTGTGATCTGCGATACCGAATAACCGAGTGCGATCGTCCCATCGATCACCGCTTGGGGCTTGATGAATTTCAGCGTGGAGTCGAACAGAAGGAACAGAACCGCAACCCCGCTCAGCACGCGGCCGGTCCAAAGCTGCCCCTTCGATGGCGCAGAAATCGAATCCATTTTCCCTCCGTCATTGAGTTTCAATGCAGATACAGGGCGCACTTATACTCCACGCCCTGTCAGGCTTCAATTCAGATGTTTTTCGCCGCACCTTTTTCGGGGCGTTGAGGTTGAAGCTGTTGCGCTAAATCATGCACGCGAATCAGGCTGACGCTGCCGCGCCCTGGGTATTCACCATCCACGGCACGCCGAAGCGGTCCGTACACATGCCGAATCGCGGCGACCAGAAAGTTTCGGCGATCGGCATCGTCACCGTGCCTCCATCAGCCAACCCGGCAAAAACGCGATCGGCTTCGGCGGGCGAATTCACGTTGACGGAAACGCTTATACCTTGGGGTTTGCCGTAGTGGCTTGGCGGTGTATCGGAACCCATCAGCACCGTATTACCGATCTGCATGCTGATGTGCATGATTTTGTCTTTCATCTCGGGCATTTGATCGCCCATCGGGGAGTCGCCCCACTTCGACGACATGATGACTTTGCCGCCCATCAATTTTTCGTAGGCCGCGAACGCTTCGGCGCAATTACCGTTGAAGTGCAGGTAAGGAATGATGTCCACAGGAAGCTCCTTCGGGGGAGTGACAGCAAAAACGAGTGTGCCGAGGCTACTTTTGAAATGCAAGTGAAAAGCTGATAGTGTCAATTCATGGCCAAGGAAAGACGCGCGGTAAAGCGGCGCTCGGAGTGTCCGCTGAACGCGTCGATTGAAATTCTGGGCGATCGCTGGTCGCTGCTGATCGTGCGCGACATGATGCTGCGCGGATTCAAGAGCTACAAAGAATTCATGGATTCGTACGAGCGAATCGCGACCAATATTCTCGCGGACCGGCTGAGAAAACTGGAATTCCACGGAATCATTGAAGCGGAACCCGATCCGCTCGATGGTCGAAAGCTAAATTACGTGCTGACGCGCAAAGGCATCGACCTCGGGCCGGTAATGACCGAGATGGTTTTGTGGGCCGGCTCGCACGAACGCGTGGCGAATCAGGAATTAATCACGCGGATGCGCAAAGACAAAGTGAAATTCAACGCGGAAGTCCGCGCGCGATGGGAGCAGGATCGCGAAGAGCGCGAGTCGCGGCGCGAATTCGCGAAAAGCGTCAGCGATAAGCCGACACGAACTTCTGGTACTCCGCTTCCGCCGTCTGCGGCGAAGCAATCTCAGAAAATATAACCACGCGATAGCGGAACGTCGCACTTTCGTGGGGCTTGATCGTGAAATTCAGCGGCGACTCTTTGCCGTTGGTGAAAATGCTGCGGCCCAACGGATTCGCCGCGAAAAGTCCATAGCCGCGCGCGTGCCAGTACGTCGGGAAATTTGGATTCTTCGGATTGTCGAAGATCGCGATCGTGACTGGATCGTCGCCGACTTTTCCGCTGAGCATGCACCATTTGCCGCGCGTGCTCCACGCTTCGTCACCCTTCTTCCCTTCGCTCGTCAGATAGTTTCCGTTCACGCCGGTGTTGTCGAGTTTCGCGACGGCGGTCGGATTGCCGTTGGCGTCGGTGAAAACCTCGGCCGTGGTGGATGGCATTTCGAGAGCGCGTGTTACGCGCATACCGAGCATGCCTTCCTTGTCGTCGTGAAAGACGACTTCTTCGTCCTGCGCTTGCAGCGTCGTGATGCGGTCGATCGTGCGCGAGTTTTTGTCACCGAGAAAAACGAACTCGGTGTGTTCTTTCAGCAAGAGCTTTTGTGTGCCGGAAATCCAATCGGTTTCGACCGTCAATTCACCTTTGTCGTTGCCACTCTTCGTGGCAACGACTTTGCGATGAATAACATTGCCCATCTTGGGGGCGTCTTCTTTTTTGATGGCGTACGAATTGTTCCAGAAATCAAAGTTGTTCACGTTGCCGTAGTTGAACCACAAACCGACGTGGTGTGGATGATCGACACGCTCGCCAGGACGAGGCTCGAGAGGAAATCCGCGTGTCACGACGGTGCCATCAGCAGCGCGGAGGGGATACAGGGTCGGCTTGGCCAAATTCTCGGGCCAGATGTAGGACGTGAACGGCTTTCCATCAATCACCACATCGACGCGGCGCGCAGACTCGTTGGGAAGGATTTGAATTCGCGGCGTAGCGGCGCCGTTTTGCCTCGCGAAGACCAAGCCTAAGAGCAAAAACGCAGCGATGGTGGATGCGGTTGTCAGGATGGTTGCGGAGTCGCGCATGTCGGGTCCGTTTCCAGTTGGATGCGTCGCGAGCGACCGCGACGGACGAACTCAATGTATCAGAAGAAGAGCCGCACGAGACGCCTCTGCGATGTAAGATGACCGCTCGATTCTCATGAACACTCGTCAAATCGACGGAGATGATCGCGGAGGACTGGCCGCGGACGCAGTGGCTGCGGCGAGCACTGCGACGGCGAGCGTTTCTTCGCGTGCCGGATATTTCCGTTGGACAATCTGCGCGCTGCTGCTCGCAGGAACGACCAAAAACTACATGGACCGCCAGGTCCTGGGATTGCTCAAGCCTCTCCTGCAACATGATTTTGGCTGGAATGAAATCGACTACAGCAACCTGGTGTTTGCGTTTCAGGCGGCGTATGCGCTTGGCATGGTGTTCGTCGGAAGACTGGTCGATCGCCTGGGAACGCGGTTGGGCTACACGCTGACGATGACGTTCTGGAGCCTCGCGGCGATGGGGCATGCGCTCGTCAGCTCTCTTTTCGGCTTCGGTATCGCGCGGTTCGCGCTGGGATTCGGCGAGGCCGGAGTTTTTCCAGCGAGTTTGAAGACGACGGCGGAGTGGTTTCCGAAAAAAGAGCGCGCATTTGCGACGGGCATTTTCAATTCAGGCACGAGCATCGGTGCGATCGTTGCGCCGCTGATCGTCCCGCCGATTGCCGTGTACTGGGGCTGGCGGTGGGCGTTTATCATCACGGGCGCGTTGGGATTTTTGTGGCTCGTATTTTGGCTGCTGTTATATCGCAAACCGGAAGAGCATCCTCGGCTGAATGCCGGCGAGCTTGCGTATATTCGCAGCGATCCGTCACCGCCGGTGACGAAATTTCCTTGGAAGCGATTGATCGGGTACCGGCAGACGTGGGCGTTCGCAGCGACGAAATTTATTACCGACCCGATCTGGTGGTTTTATTTATTTTGGGTTCCGGATTTTTTGCATCGCGTGCACGGCCTGACGCTGGCGCAGTCGAGCTTGCCGATTGTGGCGATTTACTTGATTTCGGATGCGGGCAGCATGGCCGGTGGATGGCTGTCGTCAGCAATGCTGCATCGCGGTTCGAGTGTGAACACCGCGCGAAAGACCACGTTTTGGATTTGCGCTCTCTGCGTGCTGCCGATCGTCTTCGCCTACAAGATGGAAAGCTTGTGGGGCGGTGTCGCGTTGATTGGTCTGGCAGCAGCCGCGCATCAAGGTTTTTCGGCGAACTTGCTCACGCTGCCTTCGGATATGTTTCCGTCGGAGGCTGTCGGATCGGTTGTGGGAATCGGCGGCATGGCAGGCGCAATCGGAGGAATGCTGATTGCGAAGTTGGTCGGGTACGCGTTGCAGTGGACCGGAAGTTATATGGTGCCGTTTTTGATTGCGGGCGTGGCGTATCCGATCGGGCTGGTGGTCATGCAGGTTCTTGCGCCGAAGTTGGAGCCGGTGACGAGCGTCGATTTAGGCCGGCCTGTTTAGTCATGGCGGAGTGCGGTTAACGGATCAACTTGCGTCGCGCGACGGGCTGGGAGATAACCAGCAGCGGCGGCTACTGCGGCTAGCGTGAGGGACACTGCCAGCAGTGTCGTGGGATCGCTGGGCGAGACGCCGAAGAGCAGGTGGCCGAGCACATGCGAACTGGCGAACGCTACCGGTAAACCGACGGCCACGCCGATTACCGCGAGCAGCATCGTCTCGCGCAGCACCATTTTCAGAATTGTAGTGGCGGACGCGCCTAGCGCTACGCGAATGCCGATTTCGTTCGTGCGGCACTGCACCGAATACGAGATCACGCCAAAAATTCCAGTAGCAGCGAGAATGAGCGCGATCGCGGCGAAGATCGCAATCAAGGTCGTGCGGAATCTCGGCGCCGCCGTCGAGTCGCGGACAACTTCAGTCATCGTCGCGATGTCGGTGACGGGAAGATCTTTGTCGAGCGCGGCAACGGATTCGCGAATCGACGAGATGACGGTGCTGGGATCGAGCGTGCTCTGGACCGCGATGCACGCGCCTGGGAACGGCGATTGCGCGTACGCCGCGTACATCATCGGGCCGGGATTGCTGCCGAGCGACACGTCGTGGACATCGCCAACGACGCCGATGATTTCGCGCGGAATACCGGGATCGGGAGGGAAACCAAACACAATGCGCTTTCCAATTGGATTTTCGTTGGGGAAATTGGCGCGGACAAACGACTGCGTCACGACGGCAACGGCCGGCGCGAACATGCTGTCTCGCTCCTCGAACGTGCGGCCTGAGATGAGCGGGATGTTCATGACGTGAAAATACGTTGGCGTGACCGCGACGTAGTCGGCGACGCGAGCTTCGGAGGCTGAAGCCACCGGTCTGTTCTCGATGTCGAATGCGATGTTGATGAAGCCGTCTGTGATCGGTAGAGGAATGGCCAGCGCCGAATTTTGCATTCCCGGTTGGGATTGAAGACGCGTGAGCAGAGCCTGGGAAAATGCGAACCATTGTTGCGGCGTGGTGTACTGCGCGCGAGGAAGCGAAACTTCGGCTTTGACGACATGCTCCACCTGAAAACCGGGGCTTACCTCGGTGAGCTTCGAGAAGCTGCGCAACAACAAGCCAGCAGCAACCAGCAAAACGAGAGCGAGCGCGATTTCCGCGGACGCCAGGAAGTTTCGAGCGCGGCGCGAGGCGGAACTCTCGCCGGAACGGCCACCTTCACGCAAAGTCGATTGCAGGTCGGAGCGAGCGACAAGAAACGCGGGCACGAGACCGACCGCACAACTGGCGAAGATCGCGAGCGCGAGCGCGAAACCCAGCACGACGAAGTCGATGCGGATGTCATGCAGTTGCGAGAGTTCCGGCGGCATGAACGCGGTGAGGACGTGGACTCCGTAGTAGGCAAGCCCGACCCCGGCGACGCCGCCGATCAGGCTGAGAACGATGGTTTCGCTGAGAAGTTGACGCACAAGGCGCGAGCGGCCAGCGCCCAGCGTGGCGCGGACTGCGATTTCCCGTGAGCGTGAGGTGGCTCGAGCGAGCAAAAGATTGGCGATGTTCGCGCAAGCGATGAGCAGCACCAGCCCGACCGCGCCGAGGAGAATGAGCAGAGGCGTTTTCACTTCGCCAACGAGAAAATCGCGCAGCGGGATCATGCGGAATGTCCAGCCGTCGTTGTCGTCGGGGAATTGCTTGGTGAGGCGCGCGGCGATGGCGTCGAATTGCGCTTCCGCTTGTTTGAGACTCACGCCCGGCTTGACGCGGCCTGTGACACGAAGCCAGTGTCCACCGCGGCGCTCGAGCCAGCTACCGAAGAGCGGGTCGTCGACGATCGGGATCCAAATCTGGCGCGGTTTCTGCACCCGAGGGAAACGAAACGCCGCGGGCATCACGCCGATGATCGTGAAGGCGCGCTTGTCGAGCGTGAGCGAGCTTCCGATGACAGCGGGATCGGAGCCAAACGAGCCGCGCCAAAGATTCTCGCTGAGGATGACGACGGGTGCGGCGCCGGCTTTTCCGTCGTCGGGGACGAAGGCGCGGCCGAGAATCGGTTGCACGCGAAACGTGGTGAAGAGGTCGGGCGTCACGACGGAAGTGGGGACGTTGTAGGCATCTCCATGTCCGGTGAGAGTGAGTTCGTGCTCCTGAACGCCCGATAGATCCGAGAAAACTTCCGTTTGTTGCTGGAAGTCGCGCAAGTTGGGAAACGAAAAACCGTTGAAGCGAGTTGGGTCCTTAATTCCCTGCTGAAATACGCTGAAGAGTTGGTCCGAATCGTTATATGGCAGCGGCTTGAGAAGGACGGCGTAGACGACGCTGAAAATCGCCGTGTTGGCGCCAATCCCGAGCGCCAGCGTAAGGATTGCAATTGCGGAGAAGCCCGGATTTTTTCGCAGCATGCGAAAAGCGAATCGGAAATCCTGCAGCGCGGTTTCGATGAACGGGAGGCCGCGCAGTTCACGATTTGTTTCTTTGAGCTGGGTATCGCCGCCGAGGCGAATGCGCGCGGCGCGAGCGGCTTCTTCGGGCGTCATGCCACGCCGAATATTCTCTTGGGTGGCCAGTTCGAGATGCGCGTCGAGCTCATGCTGAAATTCGCGATCCGTCGCGTCTGGCGAAGCTTGCGCGCGAAACCGTGAAGCGATGGATTTGAGAAAGGCGAACATGGCTGAGCGTCAACTCCTCTCGTCGACCCGAAGAACCCGGCCGATCACCTCGGCGATGCGGCGCCAGTTTTTCGTTTCGGCCTGCAGCTGTTTGCGGCCGGATTTTGTGATCGAGTAAAAGCGCGCTTTGCGATTGTTTTCCGATGTGCCCCACTCGGCGGCGATCCAGCCTTTATGCAACAGGCGGACGAGCGAGGCGTAGATCGTGCCTTGGTTGATCTGCAGAGCTTCTTCGCTGATTTGCTCGATGCGGCGTGCGATGCCGTAACCGTGGAGCGAGCCCATGGCCGCGAGCGTCTTGAGCACCATAAGATCCAACGTTCCTTGCAGAATTTCGGATTTGGATTGGGCGGGCATGGTTTGCGCGGCGCTCGGCGTCTCCTGTGGGATGGTTACAGGAGTATGCCACGACTCCTGTGGCATGGCAACAGGACAAATGACGGACTACCTTGAGCAGCGGATTTCTTGGATGGCAGTAGCTCCGTCCGCCCCAAGTGCTTTAGAATTGGAGAGCACGCTTCGCGTGCATGTCGGGGCGTAGCGCAGCCTGGTAGCGCGCCTGCCTTGGGCGCAGGAGGCCCCCGGTTCAAATCCGGGCGCCCCGACCATTCCGTACCACTTCTCTTAGAGTGCGAGCCTCGCGATTACTTTTTATCGGCGACCAATGTGTCGTTGTAAGCGTGGCGCGCCCAGCCGTCGTAATGCGGATTGGATCGATTCGATTCGTCGAGCGCTTGAAGCATCGTCGGGAGCCGATCCTTGTAGTCGGGAGTTCGCAGCGCAATCACCATTTTTGCCAACTGCGGTCCGCTCAGTCCGTCGTAAGCCATATCCAGGAATTTCTTGCTCGCATCGCGAACCTTCGCGCTTTGTTTCGCGACGTCATCGCCGTCGTTCGGACTGCTCAGCTCGTACATCATGAGCGTGAGTTGCGAAAGTGAGGACAGAAGCAGTTTGCGTTGCGCCGCATCGCCCTTCAGAAGTTTGTTTTGAATGTCGGCATTCACCGACATCCCCGCCGGCTCGGCGACGTCGCGGATCGAACGATAAGCCTGCGCCAAGCCCGGCAAAAATCTCAGGTTGCCGGGTCCTTTATTTTCGGGGCGTTGTTGCGGTTCGATGTCGAGATGGATGCCATCGAATCGATTCGCCGAATTCTGCTGATTGAAACGCACGATCGTCTGAACTTCGCCGACCAATTTTTCGAGGTGCTTACCGCCCTCGTCCGCGCTTTCACTGGAAAGCAGCGCTTCAACCTTGATGCTGGATTTGTGAAGGACGCTGATCGCGCGGACCATGTTTGCCGCCGGCATCATCTCGCCGCGGTGTGAAACGGAAAGATAGACTTCGTTGATCTGATTTGCCCGGCAGAAATCTCGTAACGATTCCACATTCGATTGCGTCTGCAGAATCGCCGGCCCCTTCCAAACCCAGAGGCCATGTTTAGCGGCAGCGTGCTGCGCGTCGGAATACCGGCGCGCCGCGACGAACAACGCGATGCAAAAGATGCGCAGGAAAGCCGAACGGAGAAAGAGCATCTTCGCGGAACCGGAGAACCTTCTCATGAGCCATCTCCGAAGCTCTTCTACTATCGCGAACTTCGCCAAGTCCATTGATTTGTTTCGTTGCGCGCCGGGATCACGGGGCGCCTCGGGGTGTGTACAAACTCCGCTGTATTCCTAAGGTGTCGGTGCGTTTACGAAAATCATGGCTGGGGCAGGAACACCACCAATTGGAGGGCCCGGGCCATGCGGATTCTGATTGTCGATGATTGCGAGACGACGCGGCGCATTTTGCGAGTGATTGCGAGGTCGCGGGATTGGACAGTTTGCGGCGAAGCGGAAACGGGGCGCTCGGGGATACGCGAATTTCAGCGCGTTAAGCCCGATGTGGTGCTGATCGACCTCGCGATGCCCGACATCAACGGAATCGAAACCGCGAAACGGATGTCCGTGTTAAATCCAGGTGTGCCGCTGATTCTGTTTACCGTGTTGAACGCCGAAGGACTGGAAGACGCTGCGCACGACGCCGGAATTTCTTCGATTGTTTCCAAGGCGCAGGCGTGGGATTTGATCGGAACCGTCGAGACGACAGCGCAGAGGTTTCGAGAGGCTGCGACTCATCAGCATGTGATGTGAATTCGCTGCGCGTGACTTCGGGCCGAACGGGCTCATTACATTTTGCGGACATGGGGCGCAGCATGCTGCGCCCCTACATTTTTTCGCAGTTAGTTTTGCCTGCCAGTTTCAGCAGAGCACGAGAATTAAAATTCAGAAGCATCCGTTGAGTACGGCTCAGCGAGTGTGTGCTGCAGCAGCCGGAGACGCCCGTTATTCGAGCGGTGCTGACGGTACGCCGCCGTATGCGGGCAGGGTTTGCGCTTCGACCGGTGTGGCTGGCGCCGACTTGAGTAGTTGCAAGGCCACTTGCAGCTTGGCCCATTCCTTGGGCTTGCGCTTCGTGGCGTAGGGCGCGTTCGGATCGGAGTAGAACTGCGTCAGTTCGGCGCGCAGGGCCGGGCTCATCGATTTGAAATTGGTCTTGGCGAGTTCTTCGACGAGTTGCGCGTGCACTTCGTCATTCATCGCGTAGACACCCGGCGGATCGGGCTTGCCGGTGTCGAAATTATCGTTGGGAACGTCGGGAGTCTGGCCGTCGCGCACCTGGCGCAGGCCGACTTTGTAGCGACTGAGAGCGTGATTGAAGCTGTCTTCGAACTTCGTTTCCGTTGCCGGCGTCGGTGTACGGAACTGCAGCACTTTCAGCGGACCGAATTTCGGCAAAATCCGATAGAGCAGCGCGATGAAGCGCTCGAAAAGCGTCGGCTTCTGATAATCCTTGCCCCAGCTTTTTTCGTAACTGGCGCGCGAAAGATTGTAGAGAAATTTTCGCTTGGTCATGCTGGGCAGATCTTTCTGGATATCGCTTTGCTTGAGCGTCCACGCGATGCGCGTCGCTTTCGGAATCAGCTTGCTGACCGATCGACGATAGGAGCCGAGCGCCTTGTCTTCGTCGGGTAGCGCCACTTTCAAGTCGAGGCCGTAGGTTTCGCGAAACGCTTGCGCGAGCAACGGCGCGTCG
This sequence comes from uncultured Acidobacteriota bacterium, assembly GCA_963766985.1. GTDB lineage: Bacteria > Acidobacteriota > Terriglobia > Acidiferrales > UBA7541 > Acidiferrum. Next base: position 58,039 of record CAVYCJ010000012.1, on the reverse strand, counting down.
ACTTCAAATCCGATGAAGTCGTGATAGCTGTCGGGCGCGTAGCGCTGTTTCGCGACTTCGAGCACGTCGAATCCGAATTCCGTTTTTACGTGGGCCAGCGGATTCTGCTCGTAGGTCACCACGTCGCCGTATTTTTTCTCGAGCTTCGGATAAAGAAGAGGCACCGACGGATTTGTACCGAGTGCGTGGCCGTCATTGTCGGCAGCGTAGTGCGAGAGCGCTCCGAGCGCGAAGGCGTAGCCGTTCAAATCTTTGGAGTCGCGCAGCAGCGCGAGGATGAAATCGCCGCTGCGGCAATAGTGCGTGAGATCGCTGAAAAAATGGCTGCCGTGCGGATAGTAACCAAGATCCTGAATGATCGCGCCGCCATAAGCGTATGCATGCGCGTCTTTCAACTGCTCTTTGGTGGCGTCGGGAAATCGCTGCAGTAAAAGAGCACGCAGGCCAACGTCCCAGGCCGCGTCGATAATGGCTTCATGCGCGAGGATCGAATACGCGTCGGTGGGCTGCGGCCACGCTGCGAGCAGCGTCGCTGCTAACAGGACCGCGCTCATCCGGCGCAGCAAGCGCCTCCCAAACGTTTGACTCATCCGCGAAAGAATCCCTCACAAGGAGTTTACCAGTACCTGTAGATAGACTCCCGCGCGGAGGGGTTGGTTGCGATGGTAGGTGCGTGGAGGCAGGGTCTCTGCGAACAAAAAAGAAGGGCGGGCTAAAGCCCGCCCCTACAGTGTGTTAGTCGAAATTCAATGATCAGCCGCGGTCGTATTTGCGAAGCACGCCGATGACGCGGCCCTGAATCTTCACGTCGTTGGCAGGAACGATGATCGGTTCGATCTCTGCATTCGCCGGCTGCAGGCGAATCTTGCCCGGCCCTTCGCGATAAAACCGCTTCAGCGTAGCCTCTTCGTTCTGCACCAGCGCTACGACGATGTCGCCCTGATTTGCGACTTGCGTCTGCTCGCAGACCACGTAATCGCCATCCATAATATGGTCGTCGATCATCGAGCTGCCCTTCACCTTCAGCGCAAACGAATTCCCACCATGGGTGAAATCGCCGAGCGAAAGGGTCTCGCGCTCTTCGACGGCTTCCAACGGGCGGCCGGCAGCGATGCGACCGACGAGCGGCAGCTCCTGCACCTTGCGGTCGATGACTTGTTCCTTGGGCGGCTTCGGCAGCTGCAAAATCTCGATCGAGCGGCTCTGGTTATAGCCGCGGCGGATAAAGCCCTTCTTCTCCAGCGTCGTGATGTGCTTGTGCACAGTCGCGAGCGAAGTGAGCTTCATGCCTTTGCCGATTTCCTCAAAGCTGGGGGCGTAGCCGTGCTTGGTCTCGAACGACACCAGGAAGTCGAGCACTTCTTTCTGTCGCTTGGTCAGGGCCATAGTTGGGGGACCTCGCTTTTAAAGTGAGCTCGGCGGGTGACGCGGGCGCTGCGTGCGGCAAACCGTCCGTGGCAACACGTTAGGCGAACAGAAGGCGAACGTCAAGCGAAAAAAAAGCGGAATGTTGTTTTCGTGTCGCGATTGCAAATGGCTCGCTCGACTTGCTTGAGTCAGGCAAAATCGGAGCAACTTACTGATATGTTGGCGGCCTCTATGAGTCAGCGGTTGTGAGTCGCGACGATGAATAGCTCCGAACAGCGGTCGATAGCGGTGATGGCTTCGGGCGTCATTGCCATCCTGGGCAGCGTGGTTACCGCGATCGGCCTCATTATCGCGACGATGGGACTGCTGCTTACGTTTTCGCAGCCGAATCCGCTCGCAATCATGCCGGGCCTGCGAGCGATGATGATGGTGGTCCTCGTCGTTTGGTTCGCCCTCGCGGTCTGGGGAGCGTTCAGCGGAGTAGGCTTAATCCGGTCGCGGAATTGGGCGCGCATCTCCGTTTTGATTTGGGCCGGAATCGCGGCTCCGATGTGCGGGCTCATTATTGTCTCGATGGCGTTTCTTCCCTTCCCACAGACGCCACATTCCGTCGTAACGGTCACAATGATCCGCGTTTTCATGACGATTTTTTACGGCGCGCCGCTGGCGATCGCCATCTGGTGGCTCATCTCTGTTTACGCGGCCGAAAATTGTGGCGCAGTTCAAGCCCGTGGCGGCCGGAGCTTCGGGCGATCCATTCGGCGCGATTCCCGTGACCACGGCGGCGGATGGGTCCTATGCGCCTGTGGCTTACGCGGTGCCGGCAGCGCTTCCCGCTCCGGGCATTCCGCTGCCGATCATCGTGCTCGCGTGCTTTTTTCTGTTGAGCGCGGTGAGCATCTTTTTCATTTTCTTCATTCACATGCCGGCAATGGTGTTTGGCCACGCGTACACAGGACTGACGGGAAGCGTGGTGTACGCGACGTGGTGCCTGCTTTATGCGATAGCGGGCATCGGTATGCTGAAGCGCGTTTCGTGGACGTATTCGGTCGCGATCGCCTTGCAGATCCTTGGGATCGTCAGCGGCATCATGACGGTGCTCAATCCGAATTTCGACAACATGATGCGAAACGCGACGTCGTCGATGAGAATGGCACCGCCCGAAATGTACCAGGCGCCGAGCATGGCGCACCTGCGCGGGCTTTCCTTTATCGGACTTCTGTTTCCGCTCGCGATTCTCGGCATTCTGGTCTACTACCGGCCGCGATTCCTGGCAGCGTGTGCGCTGAAGACGGATAATTCTTCGCCATCGGCCAATTCCCCGACGCCCGGCGAGTTCCCAACACAAACTCCCTCGCAAAGTGTTGAGCCATTGGGCTGAACGCCAATCTAGATCGCACAAACAAGATTCTGAAACGTACCTGTAACCTGCGGCGAACCCGGCGCGTCTTTCAGCCTAAGAACACTATTGCAGCGCGGCGGACTCTCTCCCCGCCGCGCTCAGGCCGGTATGGTATTCTTCTTAAGTCGGCTCCCGGCGGTCGGCTGTTCCAGCACTCCAGTTTTGGTACCGCACCGTCTGTCTAGATCCATGCTGATTGGGCATGACGACGGAGTCGAGCTCCTCCTGGGGGCTGTTGCGAGGAGCCTATTTAAAAATTAATCCCGTGAAAAGGGCCTGTGGAAAAAGGGCTCGTCAAAACGGGGCGTTGGGGTCAGGAGTCCATGTCGACAGCGTTTGAAACACCGGTATCGCGCGTTAAGCCCGAAAAAATCGACCAGGCTGTGATCCGATTCGCCGGAGACTCCGGCGACGGTATGCAGATTACCGGCAGCCAGTTCACCAACACGGTTGCGTTGTATGGCAACGATATCGCGACGTTCCCGGACTTCCCCGCCGAAATTCGCGCCCCTGCAGGCACGCTGCCGGGTGTGAGCGGATATCAGTTGCACTTCGCTTCCAGCGACGTTTACACGCCGGGCGACGCGGTCGATGTACTGATCGCGATGAACCCTGCCGCGCTGAAGGTCAACATCGCCGACCTGAAGGCGAACGGAATCCTGATCGTCAATTCGGACAGCTTCAAAGAGAACGATCTGCGCAAGGCGCAGATGACCGCCAATCCGCTGGAAGATCATTCGCTCGAAAAGTTCCGATTGTTTTCGGTGGAGCTGGAGCGGTTGACGCGCGTCGCGCTGGAGCATCTTGGGCTCGATGCGAAGTCGGTGGATCGCTGCAAAAACTTCTTCGCGCTGGGCATGTGCTATTGGCTCTACAACCGGTCGATGGAATCCACCTATCGCTGGGTCGACGACAAATTCAAGAACAAGCCGTTGCTGGTGGAAGCGAACAAGCTCGCGATGAAGGCGGGCTATTCGTATTGCGAAGCGACCGAAGCGTTTCAGATCAACTATGAAATTCCGCCGGCGAAATTGGCGCCGGGCATTTATCGCAGCATGAGCGGGAACCAGGCGCTGGCATTGGGGTTTGTGACGGCGTCGCAGAAGTCGGGGCTGCGGCTGTTTCAGGGCAGCTATCCGATCACGCCGGCTTCGGACATTTTGCACGAGCTTTCGCAATATAAGGATTTCGGAGTCACGACGTTCCAGGCGGAGGATGAAATTGCCGCGGTGACGTCGGCGATTGGCGCGGCGTACGGCGGTGCTCTGGCGATCACGACGACTTCGGGGCCAGGCATGGCGCTGAAGACGGAAGCGATCGGACTTGCGGTCGCGGTCGAGATGCCGCTGGTGATTTGCGACATCCAGCGTGGCGGGCCTTCCACTGGTTTGCCGACGAAGACGGAGCAGGCGGATTTGTTGCAGGCTCTGTTTGGACGCAACTCGGAAGCGCCGGTGCCGGTGATTGCTCCGGCGACGCCGAGCGATTGCTTCTGGGCGGCGCTGGAAGCTTGCCGGATTGCCGTGAAATACATGGTGCCGGTGATTATTTTGTCGGACGGGTATCTCGCGAACGGCGCGGAGCCATGGAAGATTCCGAACGTCGATGAAATTCCGGAATTCAAGGTGAAGTTCGCGACGGAGAAAAATTCTCCAAACGCGTATCTGCCGTACAAGCGCGATCCAGACACGCTGGCGCGGCCGTGGGCTGTGCCTGGCACTCCTGGGCTCGAGCATCGCGTCGGCGGGCTTGAGAAGCAGGACGTCACCGGGAACATCAACTACGAACCGCTGAATCACGAGCACATGGTGCGCATTCGCGCGGCGAAGGTTGCGGCGATCGTGCAGGATGTGCCGGACATCGTTCCGGCAGGCGACGACCATGGCGATTTGCTGATCGTGGCGTGGGGCTCGACGCACGGCGCAATCACGGCGGCATTGAACGCGCAGCGCGCGTTGGGGCGCAAGATCGGGCATGTGCACTTACGGTATCTGAATCCGATGCCGGCGAATCTCGGCGATGTGATCAAGCGCTACAAACAAGTTTTGGTGCCGGAACTCAACATGGGGCAGCTGTTGTGGCTGCTGCGCGCGAAGTATCTGGTCGATGCGATCGGACTGAACAAGATTCAGGGCCGGCCGTTCAAGCAAGCTGAGCTGGAACAAAAAATCGAAGAAGTGCTGGGAGTTTAACGAACATGTCTACGGCAACGCTGCCGCCAATCACACCGCTCACGAAGAAGGACTTTCAGACTGACCAGGAAGTGCGCTGGTGTCCGGGCTGCGGTGACTACGCGATTCTTTCGGCCGTGCAGTCGGTGTTCCCGGAACTCGGGATCAAGCGCGAAAACTTCGTGGTGATTTCGGGGATCGGATGCTCGAGCCGGTTTCCGTACTACATGAACACGTTTGGATTTCACACGATTCACGGACGCGCGCCCGCGGTTGCGACGGGATTGAAAGCGGTGCGGCCGGATCTGGAAGTCTGGGTTGCGACCGGCGACGGCGATGCGCTTTCGATCGGCGGCAATCACACGATTCACATGTTGCGGCGCAACGTTGGGCTGAAAGTGCTGCTCTTCAACAACCGGATTTACGGATTGACGAAGGGACAGTATTCGCCGACGTCGGAAGTGAACAAGAAGACGAAGTCGACGCCGTTCGGTTCGCTGGACCGGCCGTTCAATCCGGTGTCGCTGGCGATCGGCGCAGAGGCCACCTTTGTGGCGCGCTCCGTCGATGTGTTTCAAGCGCATCTGAAGGACACGTTGAAGGCGGCGGCCAAGCACAAAGGGTCGGCGTTCTGCGAGATTCTTGCAGAATTGCAATATTTTCAATGACGGCGCGTGGTTTTCGCTGACCGAACGCGAGGCGCGCAGCGAGCATGTGCTGCAACTCGAGCATGGCAAGCCGATGATTTTTGGCAAGAACCGCGATAAGGGCATCCGGCGCAAGTCTGACGGAGACATTGAGGTCGTGCAGCTTGGCAACGGGATTACCGAAGCGGATTTGCTCGTACACGATATGCATCATCCGCGTCCTTTCTATGCGTTCACCCTGGCTCACATGGAGAACCGACCCGGATTCCCGACGCCGATCGGGATTTTCCGATGGTGGCCGGATCTACCGCGGTATGAAGATGTGATGAATCAACAGGTTAAGGATGTGATCGCCAAGCGTGGTCCGGGCGATCTGCATAAGTTGTTGCATGCTGGCGATACCTGGGAAGTGCGCTAGGTCGACCGCTATTTCGTTTTTGGCGTTTTGGGGAGGGGGCTTTGGGCACCCTCCCCTATTTTTTTGAAGAGTGTGCAAACAATGCGTTTTGTGCGACTTGCAGACGTCTCGTTTTGGGAATGAGCAAAGTCTTGCGGTGCAGTGAGTTACGGGTTCTCGAGTTTTGCCTTTGATTCGCTTTTGTTGGGTTGGGGCAAAACTAAAAACGCCGGCAGGATGCCGGCGCTAACTGAATCTGGAAGTCGCTTGGATGCAGCTTTGTTCGATTCGCATCATATTACATTATGGTAATGGCTGTCAAGGGTGATTTTGCGGCGTTCGGGATGGATGGCAGGCATGGGTCGCGCTGCAAATCGGCGCGGAAAGCGCCGCACTTAAAGTTGATCGCGAACGTTACGTTGATCGCGAAGTTATCCCGTTGAAGGTGCGCGAGTTAGGCAGAATTTTTGCGCTGAGGAGCGCGACTTTCCAGGGTGACGAGCCATCTAATTTTTGTTCATGAGATACAATAGGGACCGGGCCCACAGACGCCTACTTGTGGTAGTCGCGCCGATGGTGGCTCCCTATGAAATTCGCAGTCCCCGGTTGGTCGGGTCGTCCAGTCACCCAGCCTCTGAGCACACCTTCCAGACCGGGTTAGACCAGGCGGATCCGAGTGGTTTGCACGCAATCCGCTCAAAACAACGCACCGTAAAATTCAACAATGTTTCGGGGAGCGGCTGCCGTTTTTCGGCGGCGGTCCATCGAAATTATAGAAATTCAAATACGTAGCGAATGGAACCTAGGAGTGTTAAGTTTCCGTCCCACATCGGAGTGTTTCTGGTTGGATCGTTATCCCGCAAGGGTAAGGCCTGAATGCGCACGACTTTAAAAATTGTGCTGCCGTTGATCATCAGCGTCGTGGTGGTGTCGCTGCTGTTCGCGGTGTATCAGGTGCGAACCGAGAAACGGTTGGAACGCAACGAGTTGTCGCGGCGCGCGGAAACCCTGGCGGAGAGCCTGGAAGGAAACATCGAGCCGTTGTTCGATCGGCCGCTGCCGGACAAGAGTTTGCAGCGCATCGTGGATCGGTTTGGACAGCGCGAACATTTGAAGGGCATCGCGGTTTACAACGTAAACGGGGCGGTTTTGGCAATGACGCCCAGCCTGCCGACGTCGTTTCAGACGCGCCCGGCAACGGCGACGCGCGCGGCACTGCGCGACGCGGGGCTCGGCGAGTTCCTACGCGTCGACGATCAGCCGATGCAGCTGTACGCCATGCCGCTGCACCGCAACGGCCAAGCCGTGGGGACGCTGGTGCTCGCGCATGACGCGAGCTACATCGACAGCCAAGTCTCCAACATGCTGCGCAGTTCCCTGCTGACGGCACTGGTGCAGACCCTGTTTATTTCGGGACTTGCGCTGATTCTGGTGCGCTGGACTCTGACTGGCCCGCTGACGCGCACGGCGACGTGGCTGCGTGGCTTGCGCACGGGGCAGTCGGGACAGTTGAATCCGCCGCCGTCGTTGCCGCAGGGAGAGCTTTTCGATCAGATTCACCGCGAAGTGACGCACCTGGCGCGCGACCTGAACGCGGCGCGAGCGACGGCGGAAGAGGAAGCGCGGCTGCGCGAGTCGAACGTATCGATATGGACGGCGGAACGTTTGCGCGTGAGCCTGGCGAGCAAGCTACAGAACAAACCGCTGTTTGTGGTGTCGAACCGCGAGCCTTACATGCACGAACGCAAGCAGGACGGCTCGATCCAAGTGATTGTGCCAGCGAGCGGCTTGGTGACGGCGCTGGAACCGGTGCTGCTGGCTTCGAATGGGACGTGGGTGGCGGACGGCTCTGGAAACGCGGACCGCGACACCGTCGATGCGCGAGATCGAATTCGTGTCCCGCCCGAGAATCCGGCGTACACGCTGCGACGCGTCTGGCTCAGCAAGGAAGAAGAAAAGGGTTACTACGAGGGATTTTCGAACGAGGGCATGTGGCCGCTGTGCCACATCGCGCATACGCGGCCGATTTTCCGGCCGGAAGATTGGATGTCGTACCAGGAAGTGAACCGGCGGTTTGCCGATGCGGTGCTGCAAGAGATGGAAGGCGTGGAGTCGCCGATCGTGCTGGCGCAGGACTATCACTTCGCGCTGTTGCCACGGATGGTGAAGGAAGCGCGGCCGGATGCGCGCGTGGCGATTTTCTGGCACATCCCCTGGCCGAATCCGGAAGTGTTTGGGATTTGCCCTTGGGGGCGCGACCTGATTGACGGATTGCTCGGCGCGGACTTGATCGGATTTCACATCCAATCGCACTGCAACAACTTTTTGTCGTCGGTGGACCGGTCGGTGGAAGCCCTGACGGCGTGGGATCGATTTGAAGTGAACCGCAAAGGTCACTTGACGCGCGTGCGGCCTTATCCGATCAGCGTGTCGATGTCGGAAAACGGGCACGTCGAAGAGACGAAGAGCAAGGGCGAGCTGGTGTCGGAAATCTGCAACGATCTGAACATTCACGCGAGCGTGCTAGGCGTCGGCGTGGATCGCGTGGATTACACAAAGGGGATTCTGGAGAGGTTCCGGGCGATCGAGAAATTTTTGGAGATGAATCCGTCGTACCAGCGGCGATTCAGCTTCATTCAGATTGGCGCGCCGAGCCGGACGGCGATCGACCGGTATCAGAAATTGCTGGACGAAGTGGATCAGGAAGCGGCGCGCATCAATGCGCGATTCCAGGCCGGGCGATGGATGCCGATCGTTTTGCTGAAGAAGCACCACTCGCACCAGGAGATTGCGCGGTTTTATAAAGCGGCGACGCTTTGCCTGGTGACGGCGCTGCACGACGGGATGAACCTGGTGGCGAAAGAATTTGTGGCGTCGCGCGACGACGACCGCGGAGTTTTGATTCTCAGCACGTTTGCGGGAGCGGCGATGGAGCTGAGCGATGCGCTGCTGGTGAATCCGTATGATGTGCAGCAAGTTGCGGGCGCGATTCTGCGCGCGCTGGAAATGTCGAGCGAAGAACAGGCGACGCGCATGCAGCATATGCGGACGAACGTTCGTGAGTACAACATTTATCGCTGGGCCGCGAATTTGCTTTCCGATCTGACGGAGATTCGGATCGATACCCCGGAGCGCGTCGAAGTGCAATGACGTCTGCTACTCGCGCCGCCCGCCCAACTCGCTCCGCTCGCAGGAAACCATCGAAAAACGTGAAGGCTGTCCCCGATCTGCTGAAGAATTGGGATGGTATTGCCGCGCAGATTCGCAAGCACGGGCGCGTGACGATATTTCTGGATTTTGACGGGACGCTGGTCGATATCGCGCCGCGGCCCGAGTTGGTGCATTTGAAGCCGGAAGCGCAGGATGTTTTGCGGCGATTGTCGAAGCATCCGTTGGCGAAGGTTGTAATCGTGAGCGGGCGGCGGCGGGCGGAACTGCTGGAACATATCGCGGTGCCGGATATCCATTATTTTGGTTTGTACGGGTGGGAGCGCGACGACACGTGCGTGCTGCCTGCCGATGCGCAGAAGGCGCTGCGCGAGGCGAAAGAAAAACTTGAGCCGCTGCTGAAGAAATATCCGAATCTGTGGATCGAAGACAAGAACAGCAGCTTGTCGGTGCATTTACTGCACGTGCCGAAGGCGCGGCATGAAGCGCTGCGCGAGGAACTGCGCGCGGTGCTGCTGCCATTCCAAAAAACGCTGCATGCGGTTGGGAATATTCGCGATGTGGAGATTCTGCCGCGGTCGATTCCGGGCAAGGGGCTCGCGGTGAAGGACTTTTTGCGGGACCGCGCGGAGAAGAATTCGCTGGCATTTTATTTTGGCGACGATTATTCGGATGAATCGGGATTTGAGGCGGTGGGGCGCGGGGCGTCGGTGCATGTGGGGAAGGCGCGGGCTACGAAGGCGCGGTATCGGCTGAAGACGCCGAGGGATGTGGCCAAGGCATTGAAGCGGATTGAGGGCGTGTTGGAGGAGATTGAGAAGGGCGGCGCGGGCGGCAAGGCTCGGCGGTAGGCGTGGACGACGGACAGAGCGTGACGGCGCTGACGCCTGAGATCCTTCGCTGCGCTCAGGATGACAGATTTCTTGGCGGTAGCTTGATCAGGCGGTGCGGGCGAAGCTGGGGAAGAAGGTGCCGCCGTCGAGGACGTTGCGGACGGCGTCGACCAAGTCGTGGCCCGCGCGAGATTTTGCTACATAGCCCTGGGCGCCGGCGTTGACGACTTCGCGCACGGTTTGCGCGGATTCGTGCACCGAGAAGAATAAAATTTTCGCGTTCGGATTTTCTTTCCGGATTTGCTGCGCCGCATCGATGCCGGTCAAGCCGGGCATATTGATGTCCATGATGATGAGGTCGGGACGCAATTCGCGCGACTTCACGACGACTTCCCTGCCCTCGAACGCTTCACCGCAGACCGCCCACTCATCGTGACTCTCAAGCAGGCCGCGCACGCCGCGACGCATGACTTCGTGATCGTCGGCGATCAGGATACGGCGGCGCATGTCCGAAGTTGTTGCGGTATCACGGTTGGAATCGCGATTGGAATCGCCGTTTGTCGCGACGGCGGCGACTTCGGGCTCTTCGGGTGGAGGAGCGACTCTCGCTTTTTTGAGCGGGACGCTCGCGCTAACGCGCGTACCGTCGCGGCCGAAATCCACTTCGAGCTGACCGCCGAGCTGGCGCAAGCGCTCGCGCATGCCCGGAATACCGACGCCCAGGGCAGCGATGCCCTCGACCTTCACGCGAGCCGAACCCGCTTCGATTCCCTTTCCGTGGTCGATGACTTCGAGCTTTACGGAGTTGGGAGTTTCGTGAATGCGGATTTCGGCGTCGGGGCTGCCGGAATAGCGATGGACGTTGGTGAGGCTTTCCTGCACCACGCGGAAGAGAGCCATCTCGACTTCCGTGGAGAGGCGGCCGAGATCGGAAGAGATGTTGACGTTGAGGCGAATGCCACTGCGTTTTTGAAAACCTTCGGCGTACCAACGCACGGCGGAGCCGAGGCCAGATTCGTCGAGCAACGGAGGATGAAGCAAATAGGAGAGAGTGCGAATCTCTTCGCCGATCATGCGAACGATGTCGCGCCCTTCGTTGAGTGCTTCCTCACGCTCGGGCTTTTTGGAGTCGATGAGACGCGCGACGCGGTCGAGCGACATGGAGAGCGCGGCGATTTTCTGGCCGGTCGTGTCGTGGAGATCGCGGGCGATGCGGCGGCGCTCTTCGTCCTGAAGCTGAAGCAGGCGGCCCGACAATTGGCGCAAGCGAAGATTCGGTGACGCGCAAGGCTTCGTTGGTTTCGACAAGTTCGGTCAACTCGGTGGCGACGGCGCAGAGAGCTTCCATACCGAACTGTGTGCTGCGCGTGAGAGTGAGGCGGACCGTGCGGGCGCGACCGACGCGATCGACAAGACGAATTTCGCCGCGTGAAACGCCGCTGGCGGCATTGCGGATCAGAGCGCGCAAAGCCTCGACGTATTCGCCGGACACAAAGCTTTCGATGGCAGAGCCGATAAAGCGCTCGAGTTGTGCGTCGAAGATGTTGGCGAAACTGCGATTGGAGTAGAGGATCGTTCCATCGTTGGAAAGGGTGGCGGCGCCTTCGTCGATGGTTTCGACGAGAAGGCGGTAGGGGTGTTCGGCACCCTGGAGCGTGAAAACCTGGTCGCCCTGGGGCGCGCTGATGACGACGGCATCGACTTCGCCGGAGCGGATGGCGCGCAAGGTTTCTTCAAGTTCCGAAACGCGCTCACGAAGTTTGTCCGCCGGACCGGTTCCGCTGGGCGTGGCTGCGGAGAGCTTGATTTTCCTTATGCGTTTGGTCGGTTTCTTCTTCATAAAAGGCTCCTAGGCCTCTTTGAGATCGAGGCCCAGCACAACGCGGTTCGCGTCGGAAAAATCGCCGACGAGACGGCGGAGAGGCAGGGGCATCGCCTTAATCAACGTAGGAGCGGCGATGATCTGCCCTTCAGCGGCGAGCGCGGGCTGCTGGTAAATGTCGATGACTTCCAGCGAAAAACGTCCCGGCAAATGCTTTTCACACAAGCGCTGAAGATTCGCGATGGACTTGATCGAGCGAGGAGTCTGGCCAGTGACATAGAGCCGCAGGACGTATTTCGGCTTTTTTGTGGCGCGCGACTTCTTGCGCTTCGCGCCGCGCTTCCCAGACGGCGAACTCCTCAGCGGTTTCAATTCACGATTCCAGTCTCCCGTAGGTTTAGTCCTACCAATACTCTTTCCAGGTCCGAGAGATCGCCGATGATCTTGCGAATCGGAACCGGTAATTTGCGGACCAGAGTCGGAATGGCGAGAATCTGGTCGCCCTGGGCGAGCTGCGGAGTTTTGACCAGATCGATTACGTGAAGCTTGTATCGACCCGTCAGGTGGTCCTCGCAGATTTTTTTCAGGTTTGCGAGAGCCGCGAGCGATTTAGGAGTTTGCCCGGCGACATATAGCCGGAGCTCGACCATTCCGGAGTAACCGTTCCCTGCAACCTGTTTCTTGCTGGCAGCTTTCTTTGTTTTCGGTTTTGTGGAAGCTTTTGATTTCATGACGTTATCCAACCTTCGTTGCCCGACCGGCAGAGTTGGATTTTCCCCCTCGAAGTGCCGACATCTCGAATCTATCCTGCGCCAAGCGTTCGGCCTTATTCAACTGCTCGGCGGCAAGAAGGGTCGATTCGTTTTCCTCTTCGGCGAGTTCGAGACGTAATGAAGCGATTTGAGCTTCCACGGCTTTACGGCGCCGCTCACGCGCGCGTATTTTTTCTTCATCCGTTTGCTGCCGAATCAGCATCTCGGCCTTCTCGCGAGCCTCCTGGTTGAGACGGGCCGAACCGGTCAGGACTGTACCTACGCCGATATATACGGGGAGAAGGCGGATGCCTTTTTGAGACATGACGAATTCACGCACCTGGTTGGAGTGAGCCATACCGCGCGATTTGAGAACGTAAATGCCGCGATTGCGTTCTCCGTTGAGTTCGATATCACGAACGAGAATCCAAGTGTCGATGAGAGAAGAGATGCCGACCTCAGTCTGCTCGAACTCTTTCCGTGAGCCCTCCGTGAGCGAGGTAAACATGGCAGTGATCTGCCTCATCTTCAGGAAATCCATCAAGCGCATCAGCATCGAGTGCACTTCATGAGGGTTTCCCATCATGAGGTTCGAAACCGGGTCAATGATGACGACCTCGGGTTCGAACTCCTCGATGAGCTTGTGAATACGCAGGAGATGCATTTCGAGACCGCTTTGCGTCGGACGCCACGCCTCGAATCTGAGCAGCCCACTCTTCCGGTGTTTCTCAAGGTTGATGCCAATCGATCGCATGTTACGGGCCGCTTGTGCAAACGACTCTTCAAAAGCGACGTAAAGCACCTTGCGGCCGTCGCTGCACGATCGGTTGGCGAGACTCGCGCTGAGGCTCGATTTACCGGAACCCGCGGTACCGCTGACTAATACCGAAGTTCCTTTGTAGTAGCCTTTGCCTTCGAGCATGGCGTCGAGGTCGGGAACGCCGCTGGAAATGCGCTCATTCGAAACCGTGTGATTCAGCCGCATCGAACTGCTGGGCAACACGGAAAACCCCTGGTCGTCGATCAGAAATGGATATTCGTCGGCGCCATGCGAGGTGCCGCGGTATTTGACGACGCGGAGGCGGCGGGTGGAAACCTGGTCGGTGACGCGGTGGTCGAGAAAAATGACGCAGTCGGAAACATATTCTTCGAGGCCGTAGCGGGTGAGTGAGCCGTCGCCGCGTTCTGCGGTGACGACCGTGGTGAGGCCTCGATCCTTGAGCCATCGGAAAAGACGGCGAATCTCGGCGCGCAACATGCCGGAATTGGCGAACCCGGAAAAGATTGCTTCGAGCGTGTCGAGCACGACGCGCTTGGCGCCGATCTTCTCGACGGCATATTGCAGGCGAACGAAGAGGCCTTCGAGGTCGTAGGCGCCGGTTTCCTGAATTTCGGCGGGCTCGATTTTCACGTAATCCATGACGAGCTTTTTGCGAGCGGCGAGGGATTTGAGATCGAAACCGAGAGATGCGACGTTTTTCGTCATCTCGTCGCCGGTTTCTTCGAAAGTCATCAAGACTCCGGGCTCGTTGAATTCCGTAGCGCCGCGTACGAGGAATTCCATCGCGAACATCGTTTTGCCGCAGCCTGGACCGCCACAGATGATGGTGGGGCGTCCCTTGGGGAGGCCGCCGTTGGTGATCTGATCAAAGCCAGCGATGCCCGTCAGTGATTTCTCAAGCGGATGGGGCTTTTCCTTCTCGCTGTGCCGCACTTTCGACGTTGCCAATGCGTGGTTCCTCCAAAAGTTGGGAATGGCAGACTGTCGTTCCCATGGCTGGGACGCCAAGCGAACAATACCCGCAATTATCTATCGATCTTTTCTTGATTCGCGCACAAACGAAGCGATCTGAAGCAGATACAAAGGAAATGGAAGGAAGTGACTACAGGAAAAACTGTATGGACGCGCATCGAATCTATGTAGATTGATTCGTAAACATCCTCATTTCGAAAACGCAAACGCTGGGCGCGGCAACGACTCCGGAGAGCACCGCATCGAATTCGGAATGGTTGGCAGACCTTCGCCGCGGGACTCAGGGGACTGCGGAGAACTCTCCATCACTTATTCATAAAGGCCGTTAGTCAGACCATCCGTAAGGAGAAAAGGGACCATGAAGCGTTTCGCAATTTTACTATTGTTGGTGGGGTGTGTCGTGCCGCTGGCGCAAGCTCAAGATGACGAGCATGTGCAAGTGGGAGTGTTTGCGGATTATTTGCGACTCGATCAGACGAGCTCGAATTTTTCGGGAGTTGGCGCGCGAGGGAGTTTCCAACTCTATAAGGAAATCAAGCTCGAAGGCGAAATGGCCTACGACTTCAATCAGACGTTCACGGAAGGATTTACGGACACGGGCAACGGGTCGGTCACGTTTGCGAGGACGAACCTGCGGACGCTCCATGGCGAATTTGGACCGAGGGTCAACATTGGACATCATGCGATCCAGCCGTTTGTGTTTGTGAAAGGCGGCTTCATTAATTTCCGGATCGATGGGGCGCCGGCGACGGTGGGAACGTTCGTCAGCAGCGTGAGCAATCTACGAGCGAGCGATGTGAGTCCGGTGCTGTATCCGGGCGGCGGCTTGCAGGCGCATCTCGGGCCGATCGGATTGCGGCTCGATGTCGGCGACGAGATTTATTTTAATAACGGGTCGCACCACAATTTGCGGGTCGCGTTTGGGCCGGTGTTCCGATTCTAAATTCATAGATCGTTCTACCGGTTTAGCGTCTGGATCGCGCGGAGAGCGAAAGCTCTCTGCGCGATTTTTTTTGCGACATGGGGCGATAATTTATTTCTGAGTAATAGGTATTTGGTTTTATTGGGATAGTACTTTGTCTCGAATCTTCTCGCTGAGGGGCTAATCGATTCGTTGACTTGGCTGTTGCGTCACCCTAGAATTTCCGCAACGTTCGGCCAGCTGCCAGATTGGTACCACCATGCTTGGGCAAACCATATCGCACTACCGAATCACCCAGAAGCTGGGTGCGGGTGGCATGGGTGTGGTTTACAAAGCGATCGACCTGAAACTCGAGCGAACGGTCGCGCTCAAATTCCTTCCACAAGACATGGTCGTCACCGGCCAGGATCGCGAGCGATTGCTGCGCGAGGCGAGGGCGGCTTCCACGCTGGACCATCCGAATATCGGCGTGATTCACGGGTTGGAAGAATCCGAAGACCGACAGTTTTTCATCGTGATGGGCTACTACGAAGGGTCGACGCTCGCCGAGAGGCTGGATCGCGGCGTCGTGCCGATTCGAGAAGCGCTCGACCTGGCGATTCAGATCGCGCGAGGGCTCGGCGCAGCGCATGCGCGCAACATCGTTCATCGAGACATCAAGCCGTCGAACGTGATCATCACGCAGGACAACCTGGTAAAGATTGTGGATTTCGGACTGGCGCGGGTGGTGGCTTCGGCGAGCGCGACGCAATCGATTTCGCTGACCGGGACGCTGCCGTACATGGCTCCGGAGCAGATTTTAGGCGAGCCGGTGGATCAGCGCTCGGACGTGTGGGCGCTGGGCGTTGTGCTGGTGCAGATGATCACGGGAAGTCATCCTTTCGTGCGGCCGAACACTGCGGCGATGACATTCGCGATTTTGAATCAGCCGCCGTCGGCGCTGGACGCTGTGCCCGACGCAGTGCAGCCGCTGATTTACCGGACACTGTCAAAGAAACCGGAGCACCGGCAGGCGAACGCGTCGGAATTATTGGCCGACCTCGAAGAAGCGCGCGCGAAAATCACGGCTTCGGCGCCAGCGACCGAGCATCCGACGCTGACGCGCACCTTGAGTCCGCGCGAGCTGAAGAAGATGGTGCAAAACGCGTCGACACCGACGTGGAACGAGAAAACAACGCCGTGGCTGACGCGCGCAGCGCTCGTCGTAATGATTTTGCTGATTGTGTTCACTGGGATTTTGCTGATCCCGCCGGTGCGCGAAGAGGTGATGGGGCTGGTTTACGCGAGCACGGAAAAACATATCGCGGTGCTGCCGTTTCAGAACATCGGGGATCCGCAGTTCGAGCCTGTGACCGAGGGATTCGACGTTGCTTTGACGAACCGGCTTTCGAATCTCGAGGCAGCGCAGAATTCACTGTGGGTCGTGCCGGCGAGCGAAGTCCGAAAGCAAAAAATTACGGATGCCGCGACAGCTTTTCGCGTGCTCGGCGCAACGATGGTAGTGGGGGGCACGGTAAGCCATCGAGACGACGGCGTGCATGTGACGATTACGCTGGTCGATTCGAAGCGCATGCGACAGATTCGAGCCGTCGAGCTGCGAAGCGAAACGGGTGATTTAACGCAGCTCGAGAACGATGCGACTGCGGATCTTGGCGCGCGTCATGAGGCTTCGAGTTCCCGACGAGCCGGATGAGCGTCCGAATACAACGCCGAAGACGTATGAGTCTTATCTGAAAGCGATGGGGCTGTTGGCCCGCTACGACAAGCCGGGCAACGTTGATGCCGCCATCTCTGCTTTGGGGCTGGCGGTGAAGAATGATCCCCGATTCGCCCTGGGATTTGCCGGATTGTGCGATGCCTACCGGCTGAAATTCGTGACCGAGAACGACCCCGCGGTGATACCGCACGCCGAAGAGAACTGTTTGAAAGCTGTGCAGTTGGATGACAAGCTGCCGATCGTTCACGTGCGTTTGCGCAGTTGAACTCGCTCCTCGACAAGAACGACATCGCACTGCAGCAATACCAGAAGGCGATGGAAATGAATCCACACGACGTGGATACGCTGATCGGGATTGCGCGCGTCAACGAAAAAATGAATCGTCCCGACGAAGCAGAGAAGAATCTGAAACAAGCTATCGCATTGCGGCCAGACTATTGGAACGGCTACCTGATGCTTGCGCTTTTCTATGATCGGCAGAATCGTGGAAATGATGCGATCGAACAATTTAAACGAGTGATCGAGTTAACCCCTGACAATGCCCGGGCCTACAGCAACCTGGGTGCGGAATACATGGATCAGGATGATGAGAAGAGGTATCCGGCGGCAGAAGAGGCACTGAAGCGCTCTCTGCAAATCACGCCGACATACGACGCGTACGCGAATCTCGGCTACTTGTATTACCTGGAGAAGCGCTACCCGGAAGCGATTCAAGCTTACAAACAAGCGGCTGTGCTCAACGACAAGGATTGGCGAGTATGGGCGAACTTATACGTCTCCTACGAATGGCTGAAGGACAAAGCGAGCATGGAGCAAGTTCGTCCGACGACGATTGAGCGCTTGGAACAAGCTGTCACACTCACACCTCAAAATTCCGAACTGCACTCGCTGCTGGCGACTCTGTACGCTGTCCAGGACAAAGACAAAGCAGTTTCTCAAATTCGAACTGCACTTGCTCTAAATCCGAAAGATTCCGGTGTGCTCTCCAATGCCGCAATAATGTACGAAGCGATGGGCAATCGCCAGGAAGCCATCCGGTATGCGCTCGAGAGCATGAAAAATGGGAGTTCGCTCAAGAACTTGCAAAACCAAGCTGGGTTGCAAGGTGTTTTGTCGGATCCAAGTTTTCGTCCCCAAGGAAAATAACGATCGTCGGAAGGAGAAGACATGACCAAGCAGGGTGAAACAACAGCCGAGGAACCAGTATTCAAGGCTCAGGAAACCATCAACCATCAGGAATGCTTATCCCGATCCCACCAACGTGTACGTGTTGCATCGCGCGGTTGTGAGGTTCACAAACGATGATCCCCACGACTACGCCATTCGATTTTTCGCTCAAGGGCGGACATTGGACCCGGGCGTTGATCTATTCCTGCCAGCTTACGAATCGCGCACATTGGTCGCAGGTTTGGAGCTGAAAGACGGACAAAAACGGGATTGCGAGTATCAAGTGATCCCAACGGCCGCAGAGTCAATCGGAGTAGTCAAGCCGAAATATGATGCGGTCAAGAAGGCGATCACACTAGTGATGCGCGACACAAAAAACGGCGGCGGCGGCACGATTCACGTCGGCGGCAACTAATTAGCGCATCTCGTTTTTATAGACGACGCCGGCCTTCATCACAAACTTCACGCGCTCGACCTCTGTAATGTCCTTGAGCGGATCGCCGCTTACCGCCACGAGGTCGGCCCACTTCCCTGCCTCGACGGTGCCGACTTTGTCGCTCCAGCCGAGCAGTTCGGCCGCGACGACTGTGCCTGAACGCAGCGCCTGCATCGGCGTCATGCCGTAGTCGACGTAATACTCAAACTCTTTCGCCTGATTCACTTCTTTCCAGTCGAAGCCGCCTGCGTCGGTCCCGAGCGCGATCTTTACATTTTTCTTCAGCGCTTTCTGGAACGCGACTTTTTCCAGATCGACCATCCTCGTCCAATTTCCGCCGCGTCCCGGAGCGACGTACGCGCCGACCGTGATCGTCGGCACCCAGTAAATTCCGCGCCTCGCGATCTCGTCGATTTCGGGGTCGGTCAAGCCGTCGCCGTGTTCAACCGTGTCGACGCCGGCGCGCAAGGCAGCCGCGATGCCGTCGCTGCCGATGCAATGGGCCGCAACTTTTTTGCCGAGCCGATGCGTTTCGTCAACGATCGCCTTTGCTTCTTCGTCGGTGAAATTCACCATGCTGTGCAGCACGCCGTCGGATTCGAAGTGATATTTCCGGTCGGAGTAATACTTGATCCAATCCGCGCCATACATGATCTGCTCGCGCACCGCCTTGCGCGCGCCGTCCACGCCGTCGACGTATTCCACGCCGGTCGGCACCTTCAGCTCCCACGAGTAGCCGAGCAGCGGATACATCCCGGTCGGAGTCATCGCGCGCGTCGCGACCTGCATGCGCGGCCCGGGGACTTCGCCATTGGCGATCGCGGTTTTTACGTCGACGTCGGCGTACATCGCGCCTTCGGTTTCGAGGTCGCGAATCGACGTGAAACCGTGATCGAGTGCAATCTTCGCATTCCGTGCCGCGAGAATGGCGCGGTACGGGATCGATTCTTTCAGCAGTTGCGCGTCGTAATCTTCCGCCGTGATGTCGCCGTTGAGCACGACGTGTGTGTGCACGTCGGCGAAGCCGGGCATCACCGTCGCCTTCGAAAGATCGATCGTTTCGATTCCGGCCGGCGCCGCACCACCCGGCGTGACGGAAACAATCTTGTCGCCTTCGATCAGGATGACGGCGTTTTGGATGGCGGAATCGCTCTTGCCATCGATCAATCGGCCAGCGCGAATGGCGATGCGTTTCGGCGGCGCCTCTTTTTTTGCGGCCTGGCCATAAGCGGCGAGGCCCAGCCCCATCCCAAGAAAAATCACCGCGATGAACGCGGCCAACAGCAAACGAAAATTGCATTTCATGGCGATCTCAGCCCCCGACGGGCGCAAAGATATCACAGCGAATACGAATGGGTGTCGCCTCTCACATCCGGCGAGCGGCGCAGAACGACTCAAAAAAACTAAGGGCCAACCGGTCTCAAGTCCGGTTGGCCCTTTATTCATTGCCGCGAATTGGGTCTCTCAGGTCCAGTCCGCGTGTGCTCTGCAAAACAAAACCAAAAACGCCCGGGAAGTATACCTCAGGCAGTGCCTGACTACTGCGCCGCCACTTCCGATTCCGAACCAGGGCGTCGCAACGGGCGACGGGCGAGGTCTTCGACCGCGACCGCTCCACGCTTGACCATCGCAACCAGCGGATGGCTGCTTTCGGCCACGCGCTCGACGGCAACCGCCCAACCCTTATGTAACAGATACCCACCGGCGACTAGACCGCCGATCACCGCGAAAACCGCCGCGAAGAGCGCAAACGCCGCCAACAATTCCTGAACGAAGTAGAGCTGCATGGCCCCGACGATTGCCAGGAACCACCACATCCACTTTCGGCTGTTGTCTTTGTTTTTCATTCTGGGCCTCGGTCCCGACTGCTAACCGCTACTTCCTTTCATTCGTCCGGCTCGGACTGCCTTGGCTGCCGGTCTTGCTCAGGTGGGGCTGCCTGCTCTACTGGCCTGTTGACCGCCTCACCTGTACCATTTGACACGATTCGGGCAACGATTTCGATGGTACGGGAGACACATTTTTGGATCGAAACCGGTGGTCTAGTACATTTTTGCCGTGGGCCGGAACGCCGTATCTAATTACCTCGCAATGACTTACGAGCACCTACGACTTTCGCAACCCTTTCGTCAGGGTTTCGCCTGACCGCCCCCTAGGCACCTGACCGACAGGACAGGGGGATTAGCATGTCCTTAGCCCCAATTCTGGCCCAGACCGTCCTTCCCGAAGGCTGGACATGCCTCCGTTCAGGCAAACCTTTTATTTTGTTAGCCTTATGACCCGCCGAGGAGATAAATTCGACAGGTACCGCGGCTAAAAGCCTCAAATTTCGGCTTGAAGCAGGTCAGCTGTACAGTGCGCTTCGTTGAATAGAAAGAGGCGTGACTGGGGGGCGTTGATACGACAGGAATACAGGAGTAACCCGTGCAGAATGAACGGATTATAGCAAACGACTCATTCTGTTGAGGTTACCAGCTGAGGAAGCTTTGGATCTAGGTCGAAACGAATCAATTCCCTTTAAGCGCGTAGCCGACATCGAACGGCAGCTTTCCGTCGATGCGGATCACCTTCACGGAACTATTGATCGCGTAGACGTCCACAATCCCAACGGCTCCCGGAGTGGCGCCGACGGTTCGAAGCAGGTCGTTATCGCTATCCACAATCTGGACTACGGTTCGAGTCTCGTTCAGTTTCGGTAAGGCCGTCTTGAGGTCGACCGGGGTCATATTAAATAGCTTCTGAACGGCAGCGCGCATGTCGGGGCTGGCCGGGTCGGTCATGACCAGGGTGAAGTTCTTGCCCTCGGTCCAGGTCTTTTGAACGCCCTTACAGAGCTTCAATAGTTCGGAAAGCTGCACATCGTCCATCTTGGTTCCCGCAGCCATAACCACTGCGATGTTCCTGATGGCGGGCGAGACAGGCCGGGGCGCGACCAACATCGTCAGCGCAATAGCGATGGCCGCAACACAGATCCGCTGGCTCCATGGAGTCTTTTTCATGGTCTTACATCACCTTTCGCAAGCGTTACCTTGAAGTATCGGCACCCAGTCGGAATGCGGCAAGTATAGTTTTGGCGACATGTGTCCAACCTGCGCCAGTCGCGGGTTTTGTCACCAATGCGTCACCTTCATTTACCAAGGCGCACACCTGCCCGTGAGGCCAGTATCGGCTGACCGTTACGGGACGATACGTTGGCTCTGGGACCCATCCGAGTTTGAGCCAGGAGCCGATTCATGAATCGTTTAGCCATACGCCTGACCCTCTTCGCGCTACCGGTCTTGGTGGCTGCCCCAGTCTGGGCGCAGCAAGCTCCGGCGCCGCAGCTTGCACCGGCCGCGCACAAAGAAGCTGTGCCGGCGTCGAAGCCTGCCGCGGCGCATCGGGCCTCCAAAGCCATCGCGCCGGCGGCACCGCACGCATTGTTTGGCGTCTTCCCGGTAGCCACTCGCTCTGACGAAGCCCGAAAGCTGGTCGAGAAGTCGATCGACGAATACGAAAACGTGCTTCTGGACAATTCCGTCGCAACCGCAAAGCAGGCGACGGTGCGCGATCCGCGTTTCGCCCTCGCCTACGCAATTTGGGGATACGCAGCGAACCGCACGACGCCCGCTCCCGATTCGATCAAACATGCCCGTGCGTTGCTGCCAACCGCGACGCCCGACGAACAACTCCTCGTTACCTGGCTGCTCGATGTGCAGGAAGCGAACAATCTAGCCGCAATCAATGCGATGAACGACTTGCGCGCGCGATTCCCCGGCGACAAGCATGTTCTCTATCTCACCGCCGAATGGCTGTATTTCCAGCAGGACTATGCACGCTCGAAGAAGGGGATGGAGCGCATTCTGGATATCGATCCGAACTTTCCTCCGGCGCTGAATATGCTCGGCTATGCATACGTTGAGACCGGCGATCCCGATCCGGCGAAGGCTGTGAACTATCTGAAACGGTATGCGGCGCTCGAGACGGACCAGCCGAATCCGGAAGATTCCCTGGGCGAAGTGCTGCGCTATGCCGGCGACGATGCCGGCTCGATCGAGCATTATTCCGCGGCGCTGAAAATCACTCCGAATTTCTACAGCTCAAATCTCGGCCTGGCCGACACGCGCACCTTAATGGGCGACTATGCCGGAGCACGGGCGCAGTACGACAAAGTGATTGCCGCCGCAACGAATCCGCGCGACAAACTACACGCGCAATTTCAGAAGGCGCTCGTTCATTTCTGGGAAGGTCAGCCGGAGGAGGGGCGCAAGGCTTTGCGCGCGACCCTGGAAGCAGCTCGCCGCCAGAAGGAGCCGTACGAGCAGTTCGAAGCCGCGCTGGCGTTGGCTCAGCTGTCCGAGAGCAATGCAGCGGCTCTGGAACAGTTGAAGGTTGTCGAATCGTCGATCGAGAAGCCGGTCGCTGGAATGAGCGAGCCGGACCGCAATGTCTCGATGGGGCAGGTACTGCGTGAAGAGGCGCGGTACGCATCACTGAATAGCCAGCCGGAAGTCGCACAGGACGCGATTTCGAAGCTCGAGCGCTATGCCGCGATCACGCGCGACCTGATCGTCGAAAACAACTACGAATCGGCTCATGGGTTCGCGCTCTTCGCTCAAGGCGACTATGCAAATGCGGTCGATGAGCTCACCACCGATCCGCACTCACCCATCGCGCTCCAGCAACTCGCGCTCGGATACGACAAGCTGAACGCCGCTGCGGAAGCGCAGACGATTCGAACGCGCCTGAAGTATCAGCGCGCTCCGACTGTGGAGTGGTATCTCGTGACGCATCCGGCGGTCGCCGCGAAGTCCGCGCCCGCTACCACAGCCTCTACAACCGAATAACGTTCGTAGTTCGAAAAAGAAAAGGGGCGCGAATCTCGCGCCCCTTTTTTGCTTTTGCTGACCCGATTGGCTTCGAAACGCCCTATTGCTTGCCGAAGGTGAGCCGCAGACCGGTCGATAGCAACAGATCGTTGCCTTTCAAACCAGCGAGCGGATTGCTGATGTAGATGTCGCTGAACGTAATCTGCCAGCTCAGGAACGACTTCAACTTGGTGGCCGAGGTTGCGTTGAACTGGAAGCGGTACTGGCCGGTGTCGCTGACGTTCGGGAAGAACGTCGCGTTTTCGCTGATCGTCGTCCGGCCGTTCAGCTTCGCGTCGTATTCTTCGCCGAAAAGAATTTCACCCGTCTTACGAGTCACGCTGGTCGGCTCGTCCGGTGGGTTCGGCGAAAAATACTCCTGCTCGAAGTCGCCGCCGCCAAACACATCGAACGTCGTGTTCGCGGTCTTGACGACGTGATAGCCGGCGCCGCCGCCGAGCGTATTCCGCAAATCGAGGTGCTGGAATTCGTCGTACTGGTTGTCGGTGAAGCCAAAGACGAAAAACTTGTCGCTTACGTTCAGGTCGCCGCGGATCCCGCCCTGAATCGCGTGGGCAGTCGTTCGACTCGGCGGGGTGGTGTTGTCGCTCGCATACACCGCTGTCGTGTATACCGAGATTTTGTCGCGGTCGGTCTGGCGAACGGCTTTGCCGGCGAGCGTGAAGCTCAGCGTGGATGAGTTTCCACGCGTTACGCTCAAGCCAGTGTCGAGCAAGCCGCTCCAGAAGTCAGTCAAGCGCGGATGCTGTAGCCGGTAAACGGTATCGTCATAGCTCTTCTGCTCTGCGTCGTTGCGAACCGCAACGACCGCATCCTTCGACGTGGCGACGTCGCCAGTCGTTTTTGTCGCGACATCGAATTTGTCGTTCGACGTAGTAACAGGACCGACGATCGTCTGCCCATCTTTCAGTTGCAGGTGCAGCGGCTCGGCCGAAACGACCGACGCGACCGCATCCCAGAGCACCGGAATGTCGCCCGCAAAATCCGTCTTGATGACCAAAATCGTCTTGGTCTTATCGTCGGCTTTCACATCCGTCTTAACAATCGTTCCGGTAATTCGATCTCCATTTTTCAATACCACTTGGTCGGCCCGCGCGCTTACCCCCAGTAAGCACAAAGCCACGAAAATAAAGACACTTCGACGCACAGTGATTCTCCTTATTGTTTTATCTATGCAGGCTTCGAGAAACCCCTACTTGAACAGTTCGTCCTGACCGATTCTCAGGACTGCGGATTGATTCGCTGAGTCCGGCTCAGCGGCGCGTTAGCGCAGTGACACACCCGTTAACGCTCCCAACATCGCTGGGAGGAGCGCATCTAGCTTACTCAATTCTTGGACGTCGTCCATCGGAATCTGCGTTTCACCGCAAGTATTTTGGCGCGAAAAATCGCGGCGTTCCGGTGTTCATGTATACTTTCGGATTCGCCAGGGCTTGCGATTTCGGCTGTAACTACATCACTTATCCGGAGATTAACGTGCGCGTTCGCATACTCGTTGCGTTGTCGCTTTTCTTTGTCGTTGGGGTCTGCGGATGTTCGCAACCCACGCCGAAACCGGCGGCGCCCGCAGCAGCACCCACTTCGACGCCGCGGCCCACGATCGTCTTCATGACCGATTTCGGCGTCGCGAACGACGCCGTCGCCATCTGCCGCGCCGTGATCTGGGGAATCGCGCCCGACGTGCGTCTCACGGATATCACGCACCAGGTCACGCCATTTTCGATCGAGGAAGCGTCGCGCTTTCTCTTCGGCGTGACTCCGTACTATCCGGCGAACACCGTTTTCCTGATCGTCGTCGATCCTGGAGTTGGCACTTCGCGTAAAGCCATCATCGCGAAATCGAAAAAGGGACAATACTTCGTCGCCCCGGACAACGGCGTGCTGACGCCGGTCCTCGATCGCGACGGCTTCGACTCCGCGCGCGAAATCACCAATCAGAACTGGATGATCCAGGCCGCGGTATCTTCGACGTTTCACGGCCGCGATATTTTCTCGCCCGCCGCGGCCCACCTCGCCGCCGGATGGGATTACAACCTCGTCGGCCCCGTCGTACCTCAATTGGTTCGTCTGACGGCGAAGTCCGCCGTGGTCAGCGACAAAGGCATCACCGGTGATCTCATCGGCCTCGACGATCCCTTCGGCTCGCTCATCACCGACATTACGCGCGACGATTTCACGAAGCTCGGCTACGTGGTCGGCGACAAGGTCCCGGTCCAGATCAACAAGAAGGCCGTGACGTTGCCGTACGGCAAGACCTTCATGGACGTCCCTGTCGGAGATCCACTCCTCTACATCGATTCCCGCGGCCGCGTTGGCATCGCCATCAATCAAGGGAACTACTCGAAAAAATTCAACGTAGAAGTGCCCGGCACCGTTTTCATCCCGACCAAACACACGCCGATTACGACGCCGAAGTCCGGCAAGCACTAAAGAGCGAACAAAACCCACACATCAGCCTCGCCTGTGCGCGTCGCAGTGCACACGCGTTCGCGGACGTGTGTCGATTCGTTTCGCCTCCAAATTGACAAGCAGTGTCCAACTGTGGTATAATTAATAACGGAGATTCACGTAGTAAACCCTCCAGACCGGCTGTGGGCACTCGCCTTGGCTCACGAGTCCTTTCGGAGGGTTACCGCCGTGGTGTGCGAAGCGAAATCGCCAAAAATCAACTCTGAGAGGGCAAGAATGCAAATCGCGACCAAGCAAGTGACCTACAAAGACGCCAACACAACTCTGAACGGCATCCTCTTCTGGGACGAATCACTAACCAGCAAACGCCCCGGCGTCCTCGTCGTCCACGGCGGCACCGGCCTCGACGACCACGCCAAAAATCGCGCCCGCCGCTTCGCCGAACTCGGCTACGTCGCTTTCGCTTGCGACATGTACGGCGAAGGCGTCGCCGGCAGCCGCGAACGCATCATGGCTTGCATCAATGAACTCCGCGCCGAACCCGACCGTCTCCCCCGCCGCGCCAGCGCCGGACTCGACGCACTCAAATCTCACCCGCTAACAAACAACCACATCGCCGCCGTTGGCTACTGCTTCGGCGGCATGACCGTTCTCGAGTTAGCTCGCAGCGGCGCGCCAATTACAGGCATCGTCAGCGTCCACGGCAGCCTCGACACAAAGCACCCCGCCGCACCCGACGCCATCAAAGCCAAAATCCTCGTCTGCCACGGCGCACTCGACCCACACGTCCCTCTCACGCAAGTTACCGCCTTCGCCGATGAAATGAAGACCGCCAACGCCGACTGGCAGCTCATCATCTACGGCAACGCGATGCACGGCTTCACCCATGAAGACAAATGGAACGTCCCCGGCGTCGCCTACCACGCCGCCAGTGACGCCCGCTCCTGGCGCGCCATCGAGTCCTTCTTCGCGGAAATCTTCGCTCACCTAATGCGTCTCAACGATCCATCACCTCGATCATGTAGGGGCGCAGCACTGCTGCGCCCCATGTCCGCACGATCTCAAACGCCCGACATGCTCATCCCTCGAAGAGATAGCCCAGTCGATCCCAAGATAAATCCCGCGAAACCGGCAACTTAGCCCTCGAATCCAGCCTCGCCGCCCCAATTCTGGCCACCTCCTCTCACATTCCGTGTAACCTTTCCCCCGCCCCTCGGTATTCATGTTCGCAAAGCCGATTCCGCCTCACGCAAAGCACCGCGCGAGGAAAGCACCGGCAGCGCAGAAATGATCGAGATCGACACCGAATGAACTCGGTTCCCGACGAGGACGTGATGCTGCAAGTACGCGACGGCGAAGTGCATATGCTTGGGGTGTTGTTCGACCGCTACCAGGCCCCGCTCTTCTACTTCTACACAAAAATGACGCAAGACCGCACCGTCAGCGAGGACCTCGTTCAGGAAGTTTTCCTCCGCATCCTGCGCTATCGCCAAACGTATCGCCCCGGCACGACATTCCGCACCTGGATG
Source organism: uncultured Acidobacteriota bacterium (assembly GCA_963766985.1). Classification (GTDB taxonomy): domain Bacteria; phylum Acidobacteriota; class Terriglobia; order Acidiferrales; family UBA7541; genus Acidiferrum. Next base: position 30,678 of record CAVYCJ010000012.1, on the reverse strand, counting down.
TACCAGATCGCGCGCAACACCCGCATCGATCAGGTTCGCAAAGTCCGTCCCGAGTCTCCGCTCGCGTCCGAACCGATCGCGCAAACTCACGTCGCCGATTCCGCCGAGCGCCAGCAGGAAGCGCAACTCCTCCAACGCGCGCTGATGCAACTTCCTGAAGACAAGCGCGAGATTCTCGTCCTCAGCCGCTTCCAGGAATTGAAGTATGACGAAATCGCCCGCCTCCTCGGCTGCGAAACCGGCGCCGTCAAAGTGCGCGTCCATCGCGCGCTGCAACAACTTCGCGAAGTCTACCTGGACCTCGAGAACAATCCGGCCGCGCAAGCGCGAGACGCGCGCCGCACGTCCGGAGATTCTCTGCCTCCGACCGGGAGGGTGCAATGAACGCCATGAATTGCCAGCGAATGGAAGAACTATTGCCCGACTATCTGCAGAACGCGCTGTCGCCCGCGCAGACCGCCGAAGTCGAGCAGCACTGCGAACACTGCGCGAACTGCGCGCAAGACATCGTGATGTGGAAGAAGCTCGCGCTGCTGCCGGAAGAAAAGCCGAGCGCCGAGTCACGCCAACGTTTCGACGCGATGCTGCACTCCTACTCAGTCACAGCCGCCGAAACCGCAGCTCAAACGCGTTCGAATGCGCGCGCTTCACAGCCACAGCAATTAGCCGCAAAGCCATCCTGGAATTTCATCGAGTGGCTCCGCTCCCCGTTCGGCGCCGTTGCGTGGAGCGCCGCACTGCTCCTTATCGGCCTCTACGCCGGCACTCATCGTCGGCAACCGCGTCGCACCCGAGCACAGCGACGAAATCGCATCGCTGCACGCCGAAGTCACCAGCATGCGCCAGCTCGTCGCGCTCTCGATGCTCCAGCAACAATCCGCCAGTGAGCGCCTGCAAGGCGTCAGCTGGAGCACCCGCGAGGATCATCTCGACCCGCAAGTGCAGTCGGCTCTGATGCGCACGCTTCGTTCCGATGGCAGCGTCGACGTTCGCCTCGCCGCGCTCGACGCGCTCAGCCGTCACGCCTCGCAGCCGCTGGTCCGCAAAAATGTCCTCGATGCGTTGCAGGAACAGCAATCACCTTTAGTCCAGGTCGCAATGATCGATCAATTGACCGAGTGGCGCGATCCCGGTGCCGCGCAACAATTGCGCAATTTCGAAAAGACGCCAAATCTGAATCCGGCCGTGAAGCAACGCGCCGAGTGGGCCATCGCGAAGCTTCAGGAATCGACACAGTAAGCGGTCGCAACAGGCGGTGATTGTCAGCCGATCACCACAACGGGTGATGTGTGCCCGCCGAGAGTTTGCCAGCGAAGTTTTGCGCGACAAAGTTTGGAAGTTTGCTTTTTCAATCTTGAGAAAAGACGTAAGAGGGGGACAACAATGAACCGAACGCGATTCCACCGAGTTCTCGCCATCTACATCGCAGCGCTCGCCGTGCTGGCTCTGTATCTCGCGGTGCATCACCGCGTGACGCAATCGGCCAAAAAAGCCGTCTCCTTCGTCTCGCACGCCATCCAGATCCGCCGCGCCTACGCCGCGGTTCGCGATGACGAAACAAGTCTTCCCGTCCACGATCACGAAGTGATCCAGAAATCCTTCCCGCTCACCAGTGGCGAACATCGCTCGATCGAAGTCGACAACATCTTCGGCTCCATCGAAGTCGTCGGCGGCTCCGGCAACCAAGTCGAACTCGTCGTTGACGAAAACACGCGCGCCGAGTCGAAAGAAGCGCTGGCGCTCGCGCACAAAGAGGTTTCGCTCGACATCACGCAGCCCGACGGTGGCCTGCGTCTCTACGTGGACGGCCCCTTCCGCTGCAACTGTGAAGACGGCTGCCGCGGCCAGCGCCGTCGCCACGAAGACGGCTACATCGTCAAAATGGATTTCGTCCTCCGCGTTCCCAGCAACGTCAGCGTCGATGTACGGACCGTCAACGAAGGCCGCGTCGTCGTCCGCAACATCGACGGCGATTTCATCGCGCGCAACGTCAACGGCGACATCGAGCTGGACGGCATGGCCGGCTCCGGGCTCGCGCACACCGTCAACGGCCCCGTGAAGGTGAGCTTCCGCCGCAATCCGCAGCAACCATCGAGCTTCCAGTCCGTCAACGGCAACATCGACCTCTTCTTCGCGCGCGGACTTTCCGCCGACTTCCGCTTCAAGACATTCAACGGCGGCATCTACAGCGATTTTCCCGTCACCACCATGCCGCTTCAGGCCCCGACAAGAGAAGAGCACAGCGGCAAAGTTGTCTATCGCGCCGACCGCTTCACCGCCGCTCGCATCAGCAACGGCGGCCCCGAAATCAAGATCGAAAATCTGAATGGAGACATCCGCATCCTCGAAAACCATGAATAACCCAACGAACAAAACGACGACCAGCGAGACAACGATGCACGAAAAAATTTATGGAATTGAAAATTCAATTAGCGAGAAAATCATGGAGACGAAGACGATGAGCCAGGCCACGATCAACTCGAAACAGAAATTACTGAAAGGATGTGCGTTCTGCGCCGCATTCCTAGCGCTCAGCCTGTCAGCGCCGCGAATTCAAGCTGCCGCGACAAACGGCACAAACGCGACAGCCGCCGAAGAACAACAGGGCAAACAGCGCGCCGCCGATCGCGTTGTGGTCACGCTCAGCGATCCTTCGCGCCCCGCCAGGCTCAAGGCATCGCTGCTCACCGGCAGCATCACCGTGAAGGCCCACGACGGCAAAGACATCATTGTCGAGGCCCACGCTCGCAATCGCGACGACTCCGATGACGATGATCGTCCCGGACCAAAACGCTTGACCATCGCGACGACTGGCTTAAACGTGGAAGAGGAAAACAATGAGGTAAACGTCGGCGCCGACGCCATCCAGCGCGCAATCGACCTCGTGATTCAGGTGCCGGTCCACACCTCGCTGCATCTTCGTGCAGTAAACGACGGTGACATCATGGTCTCCGGTGTCGATGGCGAACTCGACGTCGACGACATCAACGGCTCCATCACGCTGACGAATATCGCCGGTAGCGCCGTCGCACACGCGCTCAACGGCAAACTCATCGCCTCCTTTACCCGAGTAAATCAAAAGCCGATGGCCTTCAGCTCTCTCAACGGCGACATCGACGTCACCTTCCCCGCCGATCTCAAAGCAACCGTCAGCCTGAAGTCCGATAACGGCGACGTCTTCAGCGATTTCGACGTGAACATGCTGCCCCAGTCCGCACAGACCGTTGTCGAAGACGGCCGCAGCCACGGCGGCAAATACAAAGTGAAGATCGACAAGACCGTCCGCGGAACAATCAACGGCGGCGGCCCCGAAATGCAATTCACCAATTTCAACGGCGGAATTTACATCCGCAAGGCGGGAGCGAAGTAACCAGTTCCGTGTAGGGGCGCAGCACGCTGCGCCCCAGCTTGCCCGGTCGTCTAACCCCGCCGCACTTCGTTTTTTCCCCGCGTATTTCCGCGAACTCCGCGCCTCTGCGTTATCTTTTTCTTTTATTCAACTGCGCCGGCCGCACGATCATTGGACTTCGACGTCGTGAAAGCCGATGCCGCGCAGCAACCCAGTGATCGTGGTTTTTCCATTCTGCGCAGCCATCGCCAGAATCCCATCCTGTAACGCGGCCTCGGTCAATTGCCGCTCCGCTTCCTGTCGCACTTCGCTCTCGAGAAAGGGATCCGTGGATGAAAGCAGCCCGGTTTCGCGCGAATAAACTCGCGTCTTCGTGTTATCCAAACTCGTGGTGAAAACCTCCGCAGCCGGCAGCTTGATCGACACCTTATCTCCCGCAACCGTCACGTCCTCAGCATGGACGCCCGCGAGATCGATTCCCGCAACGACTTGACCATGCATTACGAGCAGCAGCCGATCCCCAACCAAAAATTTCGGCAGATACGGATTCGAATGCTCGCCCGAAATAATCTTGTCCAACGAGTAGTTCACGGTTTCGAGCCGCTGCAATTGCTGGATTTGCCTTACAACCGTTGGCTGATCGACGTTGATCTGCGTTGGCTTATTGCCTTCACGCAATGTGGTGAGCACATGCAGCAGGCCGAGACCCGTGGTCAGCCAGACAAACGCGCCGATCAAAATCACGGCGAGCGTCGCGCCCAGCAAAATGCCGAGGATCCACGCTCCCGTCGAGCGCCGCGGTGGCGGCGGCTCCGGTAATGGCGGGAGCGGTTCCAGGAACACGGGTTCGGTCGTGTAGCTCATGGATGCTGCCAATTCGATGCGCTCAGCATGCCCGGTGATTGCGGCCCGTCTCAGCGCGAGCTAGTTGCTGCTACTGCTGCGCGGATGCTTGCGTTTCTTCGATGACTTCGCCGCCACCTTCTTATGCGGGATCTGCGCCTTCAACTTTTCATTCTCGGCCGACAGGTCGGAATTCTCTTTCGCCAGCGCATCGACCCGGCTCGACAAATCCGTGTTCTGCTTCTGAATGTCTGCCAGCTGCCCCTTCAGTTGATCATTCTCCTGCCGAGCCTTCGTGTCTTGACACGCCGCCAGCGGCAACGCAAGACTCGCCGCCAACAACAACTTCACTACGCTTTTTTTCCGCATTCCTTCTCCCATTCGCTCGGGGACTGGCTCCGAGAGTGTCCCTACGTTGTAGCCTCTTCCGTCCCCCGACACAAGCCGCGCCCAGAGGACCCGACCTCTATGACAAAGACGTCCCACATTCCCGCGTTCGTGACTGCCAAACGCGTCCACCGTTACGATTCGCGGAAACGGGACATGGCCAGGCGTTCTGCCTTGCCGGGATCGTCCTCGACACGGCACTCCTCATTGAAAATCATAGTCGCACGCGTCTTCGGATCGTAGGCTGGCCACTTTGGCAAGCCGGAGTGATTGGGATTTCCGGTGCGCGCGAACGCGACCCACGCTCCGCTCACTTCATCGGCAAGTCGCTGGGTGTGTTCGTTCTTCTCGACTCCCCAGGTTGCGGCCTTATCGGGATTATCGAACACGAATGGAATCTCGGCCCCATGCGCCGCTTTGCGTCTTCCTCCCTCGATCGGCAAAGGCCAGTCGAACAGGTACATGTATGTTGGCGCGGAGTGTTGCGCAAACTTGCGCTCCGCTTGTGTAATGGCGTCCACGCGGAAATCGGCATCGGTCGTCACAGCGAAATAGATATCGCTCGGTGTGGAATTCGGCTGTTGCTTCTGATACGCGGCGATAAGCGCCTCCAACTTCGATCCGTCGTCCATACGAAGGAAGCTCTTCAACTTTGTTCTCAATCCCGCCGCGTCAAGCGAGAAAGTCCCAGGGTCGTAGTCGCCGTTGAGGCTTGTAGTTTCATCGGACGTGGTGCCGATCAACATCGGTGCCCTTGAATGAGTAAGCCCCGTTTGTGTGTGCCCCGCGCAACTTGCCCAGAGCCGTCGTCACGATTGGTTCCGTCGCAGCGCGACCCTTGCCGTGAGCTAAGACCGAACCGAAAGCGCCGCGCCCAAACGCAGCCCCGCCCATCAACACCGAGTTCCGGATTAGCTCGCGACGCGTGATCATCAAATCCCCTCTCCAAGAGTCAGAAGCGAAAAATTTTCGCCGCAGTATACACGCACCCGCCTCCCCTCGCCGGGTGCCGCACCCTCCTGGTTTTAGGAGGATACGGGTTCAGACTCAACCTCACCCGAATCGCAACGACGTTCGCCATCGCATCGTCGCCACCCTGTCGCCGCGATCGTCTCTCAAATCGCGGGGTTGAGATTCCACCCCACCCATCCTCCACGTTCGCCCTCACTGTGGTGAATCTCTTCACACTCCGTCAAGAAACACCCACCTCACCCCACTCCGCCTCAAACGGCGTATACTCCTCTCACCCACCCAACCGTATGGAGGCTCTGATGACCGTCCGCCTGCGCGTTGTGCTCCTCACCATTCTTCTCTCGGCGATCTCCCTCTCCGTTGCCGTCGCCAAAAAGAAAGCGCAAGTTCCCGACTTCATCCTGAAAGCACGCACTGTCTGCGTCATCATCGATCCCGACGCCGGCACTTCGCTCAACGACCCTCTCGCCAACAAGACCGCCCAGGACGAAGTCGAAAAAGCCTTGATGACCTGGGCTCGCTACCAACTCATCCAAGAATCCGGCCGCGCCGACCTCGTCATCGTCATCCGCAAAGGCGCAGGCAAACCCGTCGATCGCACCATCGGCAATCTCCCCACCAACGATCGCCCCGTCACCGTCCAGCAGACCGACAACGCCATTCGCCTCGGCGGGCAGAAAGGCCGCGCGCCCGGCTCCCCCGACCAAACCATGCCGCAAGACACCCGCCCCGAGCAACAAACCGAAGTCGGCCCCGGCGTAGCCCAAGACAGCTTCGTCGTCTACGGCCCCGGCAACGGTGCTGGTCCGGACATGGGATCAAGCCCTGGCTCTCAAATCACCTCTCGCAACGTCGGCTGGCGATCCATGGGCAAAAACATCCTCAAATCCCCCGACCTCGCCGCTGTCGCTGACTTCCGCAAAGCCGTAGAAGAAACCGAAAAACAACAGCAACAACAACAAAAGAAACCCTAACCTCAACCTGTTCGCGCAGTTCCCCCTTGTAGGGGCGCAGCACGCTGCGCCCCATGTCCGCAAGATCCCGCGTCTTCAGCCATTAGCGCCGGCTTGCCCTGGGCTCTCGAAGCACACCCTGCGTGCGTTTTTCGGTCTTTGAAACACGACCGCTCCCCGCCATTCGAAAGTACTAGAGCGTTATTCATATTGACAAAGTAAACAAATCATGCTACCCTGCTGTGTGACCCTGGCATTCCGCTCTCGCCTTCGAAATCCCAACCCTCTCAATACCCCTGCAAATCGCAACAGCGTCTACTTAAACCCCCTGGAATCACATCCTTGCGCATCGCCGCAACATAACCACCTTAGAATCACATCCTTACGCAAAACATGGGTGGGGGTCCCCTTCATTCCCAAAGCGGGAATCGCCGCCATCCTTCCCTTCCACCCGACTTGCCGTATCATCTTGGAGAACCCGCGAGGTAACTCATGCCTGAAGCCGTAATCGTTTCCGCCGTTCGCACCCCTGTAGGCCGCGCCTATAAAGGTTCCCTCCGCTCGACGCGCCCCGACGACCTCGCCGCGCTCGCCATCAAGGAAGCGCTTGCCCGTGTCCCCGGCCTCGACCCCAAAGAAATCGACGACGTCATCCTTGGTTGCGCCATGCCGGAAGGCGAGCAAGGCATGAACGTCGCCCGTATCGCTGCCCTTCGCGCCGGTTTGCCGGTTGAAACCTCGGCGATGACCATCAATCGATTCTGCTCCTCGGGCCTCCAAGCCATCGCGCTCGCCGCGGAACGCATTCGCGGCGGCTCCTCCGACGTCATCATCGCTGGCGGTACCGAATCGATGTCGATGGTGCCCATGGGCGGAAATAAAATCTCGCCCAATCCCTGGCTCGTCGATCACTATCCCGATGCCTACATCAACATGGGTCTCGGGACCGAAAACATCGCGAAAAAGTACGGAATCACGCGTGAGCAAGCCGATCAGTTCGCCGCCGAGTCGCACCGCAAAGCAATCGCCGCCATCGCCGAAGGAAAATTCAGCGACGAAACCATTCCCGTCGAAGTGAAAGTAACCTCCGTCCCGACAAACGGAAACGGCGCCACGGGGAAATCGAAAGCGGCGGCGAAGGCTACGACGCAAACATTTGTCTTCGGCGCCGACGAGTTGCCGCGCGCCGACACTTCGCTGGAAATCCTGGCGAAGCTGAAGCCGGCCTTCCATGTGAAAGGCACCGTGACGGCGGGAAACAGCTCGCCGATGAGTGATGGCGCCGCTGCTTGCGTCGTGATGAGTGACACCCGCGCAAAGGCGCTCGGCCTCAAACCGCTGCTGCGTTTCGTCTCGTATGCAACCGGCGGCGTTCCCCCTGAGGAATTCGGTATGGGACCAGTTGCGGCCATACCCAAAGCATTGAAGCTGGCCAATCTCTCGCTGAGCGACATAGCCGTGATCGAGTTGAACGAAGCATTCGCGGCGCAATCTCTGGCCGTGATTCAGCAAGCCGGACTCGATGCATCGCGCGTAAATCCAAACGGCGGCGCAATCGCCCTCGGCCATCCTCTCGGCTGCACCGGCGCAAAATTGACTGCCACCCTTGCGCGAGATTTACAGAGAAAAAACGCGAGATACGGAATGGTGACCATGTGCATCGGCGGCGGCATGGGCGCCGCAGGAATTTTTGAAAGAGTGTGATAGGGTTTCGTCCGGCGTCCCGCACTGCGGGATTGTCAGGAGCGAGTGAGTGAACACTCTTGAGTTCACCGCAGTGATCTGGGTCGGATCGCTGCTGGCAGGATTTCTCGGCGCGTTGACAGGATTGGGTGGCGGAGTCGTGATCGTCCCGCTCCTCACGCTCGTCTTTCACGTGGATTTGAAATATGCGATTGGCGCGGCGCTGGTCTCGGTCATCGCCACTTCAAGCGGCGCCGCTGCCGCCTACGTAAAAGAAGGCTACTCCAACGTTCGCGTCGGCATGTTTTTAGAAATTGCGACGACGATCGGAGCGATAGCTGGAGCGGGCCTCGCGCTCTATTTAAAAGCGGATGTAATCGCAGTTATATTTGGTCTCGTTTTGATTTATTCCGCTTATACCTCCATCCGCGAACAACCTCACGATTCGACGATGCAGAAGCCAGATCGCCTCGCGACATGGCTGCGCATGGACAGCACTTATCCAACACCAAATGGACTCGAGAGCTATCACGTCAGCGGAATCCCGCTAGGCTTCGTGATCATGTTTGTCGCGGGAGTTCTTTCCGGCTTGCTCGGCATCGGTTCTGGCGCTGTGAAAGTCCTCGCGATGGACAAAGCGATGAAGCTGCCGTTCAAAGTCTCGACGACAACGTCGAACTTCATGATTGGCGTAACTGCAGCGGCAAGCGCAGGAATCTATCTCAGCCGCGGTTATATTGATCCGGGACTCGCGATGCCTGTGATGCTCGGCGTCCTGATCGGCTCGCTTGCAGGCGCGCGCATTCTGGCTGGAGCGAACGTGCGGATTCTTCGCATCGTTTTCAGCTGCGTGATCGGAGCTCTCGCATTGGAAATGATTTACAGCGGAATCACCGGAAAGATCTGAAGTAACGAAGCAACGATGTAATGAAGTACTGAAAAGATGCGAAGCGGAAACGAGTGAGATTGCGGAACGGACCATGAGCGAAACAGCCGGCAGAACATCTAAAAACGGATCAGAAGATGGATGCGGCAATGGGCATCCTGTTGCGCTCGGGTGTGATCCTGGCTGCGTCGATCGTGCTCGTCGGCGGAATCCTGTTTTTGATGCGACACAAGACGCCCGTCACGGATTATCACGTTTTCAGCGGCGAGCCGGGCGATCTGCGGAGCATCTCAGGGATTTTTGCCGACGTAAAAGCGTTTCGCGCGCGCGGGCTGATTCAGTTGGGATTGCTCGTGCTGATCGCGACGCCGGTCGCGCGCGTCGTGTTTTCGCTATTCGCGTTCATGTATCAGAAAGACTGGAAGTACGTCGTGTTCACCGCGATCGTGCTGGGACTTTTGCTCTATAGCCTGCTCGGAAGCGCCGGGGCATAACTGTACTTTCGTTCAACGCATACGAGAGCACTGCGCGTCCACGCAGTCTCCAAGGCGCGTATGATTAAGGTCTGTGGTGAGATTCAAGGAGGAAGACGATGGCCACGGCTACTTTGAATCGAACAGCTGCTAAAGGCGGAAGCTTTTTGCTGGAATCGCCCGCACCGTCGGACGTATTCACTCCCGCGGATCTGACCGACGATCAAAAACTGATCGGGCAGACAGCGGAAGAGTTCGTGGTGAAAGAAGTTCTGCCGCTCGCAAAAGACCTCGAAAACAAGAAGCCGGGCTTGATGGCGCAATTGGTGCGGAAAGCCGCCGAGGTAGGATTGGTCAGCGGCGGTATTCCCGAGGAGTTTGGCGGCGCTGGCCTCGACAAAATCGCCACGACAGTGCTGACGGAAAAGCTTTCGATTTATGGCGGGTTCGCGGTCACGCACGGTGCACACGCGGGCATCGGCACGCTGCCCATCGTCTATTTCGGAACGGAAGAGCAGAAGAAAAAATATTTGCCGAAGCTCGCATCGGCGGAATTGATTGGCGCCTACTGCTTGTCGGAGCCGCAGGCGGGATCGGATGCGCAGAATTCCCTCACTCGCGCGGAACTGAACAAAGAAGGCACGCACTACATTTTGAATGGCCAGAAAATGTGGATCACGAACGGCGGGTTCGCTGATCTCTACGTTGTGTTTGCCAAAGTCGATGGCGAGAAATTCACGGCGTTCATCGTCGAGCGTGCGTTTCCGGGCTGCAAGCCTGGGAACGAAGAACACAAGATGGGCATTCATGGGAGTTCGACGACGCCGATCTTCCTCGAGAATTGCAAAGTCCCCAAAGAAAACGTGCTGCACGAAATCGGGCGCGGGCACATCGTCGCGTTCAACGTTTTGAATGCGGGTCGTTTTACGCTCGGCGCATCGGCGATTGGCGGCTCGAAGTATGTATTGATGACGGCGTCGAAGTATTCCAAGGAGCGCAAAGCGTTCGGCAAGCAGATCGGCGAGTTCGGATTGATGAAGGAAAAGCTGGCCGAAATGGCGATTCAGCTTTTTGCAGTCGAGTCAATGGTGTATCGCAGCGCCGGAAACATCGAGATGGCCATGTCGTCGGCGGAATCTGCGGGCAACGCGGACAAAGTCGCAAACACGATGAAAGTGCTGGAGGAATATGCGATCGAAAGCTCGATCGCGAAGGTTTACGGCAGCGAAATGCTCGATTTCGTCGTCGATGAGGCCGTGCAGATCTTCGGCGGTTACGGATTCCACGAAGACTATCCGGTCTGCCGCGCTTATCGCGATTCGCGCGTGAACCGCATCTTTGAGGGCACGAACGAAATCAATCGCATGCTCATCATTCAGATGTTGTTGAAGCGGGCGATGGGCGGATCATTGCCGCTGATTCCCGCGGCGATGAAACTCGCCGATGAGATTTTGGCCGGACCGTCGTTCGAAGAAGCGCCGGAAGGTGTGCTCGCGGATGAAGCTCGCGTCGTTGCAAACGCGAAGAAAATCTTCCTGCAAGCCGCGGGCGGCGCCGTACAGAAATTCCGCGAAAAGCTGGCTGAAGAGCAGGAACTCATCGGAGCTCTCGCGAACATCGTGATGGAAACCTACGCGATGGAGTCGTGCCTGCTCCGTGCGCAGAAAGCCGCAGCAGCAAAAGGTGAATCCGCAGCCTCAGTGATGATCGATGCAGCTCGCGTTTTCATCGCGGACGCCGCTGAACGCGTCGATCACGAAGCACGCCGCGCGCTCGCCGCCGTCCACGAAGGCGACATGCTGACGACGCAGGTCGCAGTCCTCAAGCGCTTCGGCAAGCGCAGCGCCGTCGACACCATCGGCCTACGTCGCAAAGTTGCCGCCGCCGTCCAATCCCAAGACCGCTACCCATTCGAAGGCAAGTAGTTCGAAGATACGATGAAGCGTGAATACGATTTCCGGAACGCTAAGCGTGGAGCCGTCGTGGCGGGCCCAAAGACGAAGGAGCGAATCACGATTCGTCTGGATCACGAGATTCTCGATTGGTTCCGCAACGAGGCAGATCGTGCAGGTGGCGGGAGCTACCAGACTTTGATCAATGAAGCGCTGCGACGTCACGCTGCGCGATCTAAAAAAGAAAAGTGAATGTCGGAACGCTGCCTGAGCGGGGACTACTTGCAGCAGGAGATGCGCGCTAGTTCGTCCTGGAGGCGTTTGCGCTCGGCGGGGTCTTTGGCTTCGGCGAGTTGGTCGGTGAGTTCGAAGAAGCGGTCGTGCTGGGCTTGTTTGGTCTGCAAGCCGGTTTCGATCAGGTCAACCAGAACGCGGCCGGCGGTCGTATGCCGGGTTTCGGCCAAGGCGCGAACCCGCTTCGCGATCCGCGTCGGCAGCGAGACGCTCTGCCGCACGGACTGATCCGAAGGAGCTTTTCGTACGGGTTGGTCGACGCTAGCCACGACCCCATCTTGCAGCAAGTTGGCCGTGGGTGGCACGGGTGGCTCATTCGAAAGTGTCCAAGAGTAACGACCCGTCTCGGAGCAACGGGCAAGAATCCCGGTGCGACCGAAGCCCGAATCACAGTTCAAATCGAAGAATTGACGTGGGTTAGACTTGCGGTAAGTCGAACGTTGTTCGCGCTTTGCGCGATTCCCTTCCATATTAAACTTTAATAGCCCAAACCACGGAATAGGCCAAGTTGTTCGAATCGCTCGGGATTTTTTTATATCCGTGTGACTTAACGATATTGGTACTAGGACGCGGCTCGGTAATGCGTGGGCTTCGCGAGAAATTACGCCAAGACTCGGCGGTCGGGCGGAGCAAGCCCGCCCCTACAAGGCAAGCGAGCGGTTCGCGAGAGAGAGACAAGCTGGATGTATCGGAAGGTCGCAATCATCGGGGCGATTCTCGTCGGGCTGCATGCCGTTGAGATATTGGTATGGGGAACGTCGCCGACTGGCTCGATTGTTGCGAACACGCTGCAACTGATTGCGTGCGGGCTGGCGGCATCGATGGCGCTGGCGGCGTCGCAACGCGCGAGCGGATTGGCTCGCCCCTTCTGGAGCGTCGTTGCACTCGGGCTGGCGACCTGGGGCGTCGCGAATCTCGGCTGGATGTACTACGAAAATTTTCTGCATCAGCCGGTTCCGCCACTTTCGACCGTTCGAATTCTGTTTGATACGCAAGGCGTGTTCTTCGCGATTGCGCTTTTCCTCGACAAAGAAAAAGACTCGCCGCGATTCGATGTGGAGACGCTGCTCGACTCCGTGCAGATCGCGATCGTGTTCTTTTCTGGATTTTTTGGCCTCTACTACGTGCAGGTGTTGAACGGCGGCCCGACGGCGACGACGGACACGTTCATGGTGTGGAGCTATCAGGTCATCAACGTAAGCCTGGTGGTGCTGGCCGCGATCGTCACGCTGATGGTGCGGACGAAGCGTTTGCGCGCGCTTTACGGCGGCCTCACAGCTTTCCTGGCATTCAACACGGTGCTGGCTGGAATCGCCGACTACGTACAGAGCGTCCATAACGTGCAGACCGGCACGTGGTACGACCTCGGCTGGACCGTGCCATTTCTCGCGTGCGCGATCTGGGCGGCCTGGTGGCAAGAGCCGGTGGAATCAACGCAAGAGATCGCCATTGCGAAACGGAAGTCTCTGGGCGCGATCGCTTTTCGCAACGTGATGCTTGGTGTCGCGCCGCTGATCGTGCTGTCGGTCGTGGCGCAGCTTGGAAACGAGTGGCGTCGCGCGGGCCTGGTGCTGCTGGGGATTTCGGTTTTGTGCTACGCGGCGCGGCTGGCGGTCAGCCAGTATCGCGAGGGACGCATCGCCGAAGTGGTGCGACGCGACACGCTGGCGATGGATTCGGCCATGGACGGAATGGCGATCGTGTCGGGCGAAGGCAAATACACCTACGTGAACGCGGCGTACGCCCAGCTCATTGGGCATCCGAACCCACAGTCGATGATTGGACAGTTTTGGGTCGAGATGCATTCATCGATCGACGTGAAAATGGCGGAGCGAGACATCCGCGAAACGTTGAAGCGGGACGGAAGATGGTTTGGGCCGCTGACGATCCGGCGCAACGGCGTGCCGGTGCCGACGGAAATCAGCATCACGCGATTGCCCGACGGCGGCGTCGTGACGATCGGGCGTGACGTTTCAGAGCGACAGCGCGCCGAGAGATTCCGGCAGGATGCGGAGACGAAATATCAGACGTTGATCGAGCAAGTGGCGGCGATCAGCTATATCGCGGAACTCGGCATGGATGGGCAGTGGCTGTATGTCAGTCCGCAGGTCGAGACGATGTTTGGCTTTTCGGCGGATGAATGGCTGGCGGAGTCGCGAGAGTGGACGAAGCACATTCATCCGGAAGACCACAAGATCGTCGAGATCGCGGAAGAGGCGAGCAAGCGCGGAGAACGGTTTCAGGCGGAATATCGAATTGTTCGCAAAGACGGGCGCATCATCTGGGTGAGCGACACGGCGGCGGTCGTGCCGGGAAGCGATGCGCATCCACTGATGGAAGGCATCATTGTCGATATCACGGACAAGAAGCAGCTTGAGGGGCAATTGCAGCAGTCGCGGCGCATGGAAGCGGTGGGCCGGCTGGCGGGCGGAATTGCTCACGACTTCAACAATTTGCTGACGATCATCAAGGGCTATACGGAACTGGCGCTGATTCGAGCGAAGGGGATGCCGGAGCTGCGATCGGATGTCGAGCGCATCGAGGACGCGGCGGAGCGCGCGGCCGGGCTTGTGCGGCAATTGCTGGCGTTCAGCCGACGGCAGGTCATGCAGCCGAAGGTTCTGGATTTGAACGGGATCGTGGTTGGGCTCGATAAATTGTTGCGGCGATTGATGGACGAAGACATTGAGATGGTGACGGTCGCGAACGAAAAGGTGGGAGCGATCAAGGCCGATCCGGGACAGATCGAGCAGGTCATCATGAATCTGGTGGTGAATGCGCGCGATGCGATGCCCGACGGCGGGCGGCTGACGGTGGAGACGTCGAATGTGGAGCTGGACGCGACTTACGCGCGCGATCATGCGTCGGTGAAACCTGGCAAATACGTGATGCTGGCGGTGAGCGACAACGGAATTGGGATGAGCGCAGAGACCGTGGCGCACATTTTCGAACCGTTTTATACGACGAAGGAGAATGGGCGCGGTACCGGGCTCGGGTTGTCCACGGTTTACGGCATCGTGAAGCAGAGCGGCGGATATATCTGGGTTTACAGCGAGCTGAATCACGGGACGACGTTTAAAGTTTATTTGCCGCGTGTGGACGAGGCCGTGGAGTCGTCTGCTGCCGGCGCAGCGAAACCTGCGGAGCCGGCGAAAGACTTATCGGGGCGCGAGACGATCTTGCTGGTGGAGGATGAGCCAGAACTGCGAGAGCTGACGCGAACGATTCTGGCGGCACGGGGATACAACGTCATTGAAGCGATGAGCGCGGAAGGCGCGGAGCGGCTCGGCGTCGGACGCAAGTGGCGATGGGAAGATTCATTTGTTGCTGACGGATGTGATTATGCCGGGAGTGAGCGGGCGCGAGTTGGCCAAGAGAGTAGTGGCGCGGCAGCCGTCGGTGCGAGTGCTCTATATGTCGGGGTATACGTACAACGTGATTGCGGAGAACGGGACGCTGGAGCGGGGAGTGGCGTTTTTGCAGAAGCCGTTTACGCCGAGTGTGCTGGTGGAGAAGGTGAGAGAGGTTTTGGATATGGTGGTGTCGGGAAGGTAGAAGAGGTCTATAGGAATTTTGATTTGAGGCCTGGCGCGTTTTGTGCACCGGGCTTTTCGTTTTTGCGAGCGTGTTGGTCGATGAAGCTAAAGTTGAGATCCTTCGGACGCCTCAAGATGACAGGCAAAAGAGGGGCTTCGCGTTTTGTGCGCCGGGCCTTTCGTTTGCGACGCGGGGTGGTTGCTGATGCTTACGCCTGAGATCCTTCGCTTCGCTCAGGATGACAAACCTTTGATCAGTGAAGGTGGATGGTTTTGCCGGAGGCGGCGGATTGGCGGGCGCTGTCCAGGATTTCGGTGACGACGACGTTTGTGTCGAGTGCGCTCAGGCCGACGGGCTTCAGGTTGTCGAGGACTACGGCACGGAGATAGTTGATCGAATCGTCTTCGGGCGCGGGGATAGGCTTCGCGTTCACGAAAGTTTCCTGCTGCTCGCCGGGGAGGCGCACGCGCACGTCGTCACGCTTTAAAGTGATGGCGTAGCCGGTTTCGCCGTAGACCTCCATATCCTTGCGATCGAAGGGCCAATTCCACGAGGCTTGCAGAATCGCGACAGCTTTCGGATAGGTGACGATGATTGTGCCCTCGTCGTCGACTTTGTAGGTGTTGGGCTGAAAATGTTGCGTGACGGCGGTGACGGAGTCGGGGCGGCGACCGTCCATGAGCCAAGTCATCAGATCGGCGCCGTAGCAGCCGAAATCGTAGAGCGCGCCGGCGCCGTTGAGTTTTGCGTCGTTGAGCCACGCAAAAAATTCGGGCTGCACGTGAATTTTTGCGGGGCCGGAGTGGCCGTCGTGGACGACGACTTTGCGAACTTCGCCGATTTTATTTTCGTGGACGAGATCGTAGGCGGCGCGATTGCTGCGATACCACGTGGTTTCGTAATTCACGAGCACGGGTATGTTGCCGGATTTCGCGGCGCGCTCGATGGCGTGAGCGTCGTCGATGCTGATCGCGAGCGGCTTTTCCATCATGACGGGAACTTTGTGTTTGGCGCAGATTTCGACCGCGCGGACGTGGTCGTGCGTGTTGGTGTAGACGAGGACGGCTTGCGGCTTGGTGGCGCCGAGAAGTTCGTCCAGATCGGCGTGGTAGAGCTTGGGGTCGAGATTAAATTTTGCGGCGTAGCGATCGAAGATGGCTTTGTCGGGCTCGGCGATGCCGACGAGTTCGACATCGTGGCGATCTTTGATGTGCGTGAGGAAGCCGTCGGCGTGGCCGTGGGCCAGGCCGGCCATGGCGACGCGGAGAGTGGCAGTGGATTGCGCAAGCGTGGCTGGAGGAGATTGCGGCGAAGAGAGCGAGGGCGAGCACAAAGATAAATGCGCGAATCATCGTGGTCTCCTGAAAGCGTGGAGATGCTAACACTTTGGACTGTGGATGAGACGTGCAGAATTGCCGCGATGAATACACGACGAGGACGACGACGCCGTGCGCCTACTGTTTGGGCGGATCCGCTGGAGGATCGGTCGCGTCTTTTGGTTTGCCGATTGCCGCCACACTATCTACGTTGAATTTTTTATAGTCGGAGTAGCGCGTGACAGCGTTCACCTTGAATCCCTTCACCAGGAGAACGCGGACGCCGACGTGGGCTTCTTCGTAGGTGGGGAGCCAGACTTCGTTGTTGATGTAGGCTTGCTCGAAGATGAAGCTCGTTCCCTTTTGCAGATTTGCGACGACTCCGCCCGCGAAGCGGAAATCACCAACGAAATAGGCTTCGAGGCGCGCGACATCGTGCGCTTTTTCGTCGACCCAGATCACGCCCGCCAATTCGTGCGCGACCTTTTCCACGAGTTTGTGCGGCTTGAATTCGGGATTCGGCTCGAAGTCGAAAACAAGCACGTCCTCGCCGCGAAAACGCTCGCGGCGCGGGTTGACGAACTGGCAGGCGCGCAGAAATACTTCGATGCCGACATCATCGTCATCGTCTTTCTTGTCTTTGCCTTCTTCCTTTTGCTTTTCTTCCTTGGCGTCTTTTTTCGCTTTGTTTTTCTGAATGTCTTCGATGGCTTTCTGCGTCTTCTCGTTTTCCTTCTTTTGTTCTTCTTCGCTGAGCGGCTGCCCGTCTTTTTTGGTCAGCGTGGAGATTTCGTCGCCGTCGAGATAGAAGAAGCTGTATTCCTTTTTCTCGCTTTTGGTGACTTTGCCGGTCTTGTCGTACTCGGTTTCTTCTTCATTGCGCGTTCCGGCGTAGTTTTCTTTGATTTTGTCGATGGCTTTTTGATTGTCGTCGACTTCTTTGAAGAGCGCTTTCAGATCGGGAAGCTGGACTTGAGATTTTTTGGGGAAATCGAAGACGCGCTCGCCGATGGTGGAGTTGACGGAGGCTTGCGTGACAGCGATTTGATAGATGTCGGAGCCGCGGTGAAGCTCGATCTTGTACGGGAGTTTCAATGAGCCCGCGGCGCGATAGTCGTCATAGAAAATTTCCTGCTCGACGCCGCCGATCGCAGCAGATTCTTTCACGATCAGGTGCGATTGCGGATCGAAGAAAACTTCGCGCTTGAGCCCGGCCGGCGTCGTGACTTCGATTTGCAACGCGTCTTTGCCGCGGACTTGTGCGTGTCCGATGAAGGCGACGCCAAGTTTATTTTTCTTGGCGTTGACCAGATGCGAATTGTAGTACTGCCCCGCGGATTCGAGCTGCGTGCCGTCAACACCGACGAGCGTAGTGATGTCGCCATTCGTCGTGCGATGCCACGCGGATTTGCCGTTGTAGGCCTCGACGACATTTTGGTCGCCGAGGACGATCTCGGAGTAGTAGCGATTGGGGAGCTTGGTGTCGAAAGTATAGGTACCAGTTTTGCCGTCGGCGGCATTGGTGAGCGTGCCTTCGATGGAAATGGTTTGGGCGCGGGCGAGATTTTTGGCGCCGCCCTGCGCTTTGATGTATTGGTCGATGATTTTTTCGGGGTCTTGGGCGCGCGTGGGGACGGCGAAGAAGGCGGCGGCAACAAAGAGAACGACAGTTATGGATACACGGGTGCGCATGGGGTCATCTGTAGGAACGCAGAAACGGGGAAAAAGTTTCGTGCGGACTCCATCTAAAAGAAACAAACGCCAGTTGGGAACCGGCCCAACCGATTGCGCCGCCTATTCGTAGCGTAGGGCGACGATTGGATCGACCCGCGTGGCCCGTCTCGCCGGGAAAAAGGATGCGGCGGCGGAGACGGCGATCAGCAGGATCGCGACGGCAAAGAAGGTTGCGGGGTCGTAGGCGCTGATGCCGTAGAGGAAGCTGGCGAGCAGGCGAGTGAGCGCCAGCCCTGCAACTACTCCAATGGCTACGCCCAGCAGCGCATAGCGAAGGCCTTCGCCGACTACCGTTCGAAACACATCGTTGGGTTGTGCGCCCAGCGTCACGCGAATGCCGATTTCGCTAGTGCGCTGCGTAACCGAATACGACATCACGCCATAGATGCCGACCGCCGCGAGCAAAAGCGCCAGCGCCGCGAAAATTCCGATGAGCCAAGTCCGAAACCGCGGCTGCGCGACGGTCGCGGCCATGTTGTCTTCCATCGTTCGAATTTTGACGATCGGTTGATTCGGATCGATTTCGGCGACAGCGCTGCGCAGCGCAGACGCTTCCTGGTGTGGGTCGGCGGCAGTGCGCATCACCAGCGAGAGTTGGAACTGGGGCAACAGTTGGTCGCCTTGTTTGTATGGCACGAACATCTCTGCTTTCGGATCGAGTCCGAGGCCCTGCGTGACATTCGAGACCACACCGACGATCTCCATGTACGGAACGGTGTTATCGGGCGTCGCGCCGAGTTGGATGCGGCGCCCGAGCGGATCTTCGTTGGGAAAATAGGCTTTCGCGAAAGTGGAATTGACGACGACCACAGACGGCGAGTGCTCGCCGTCGGTGCGCGAAAGATATCGGCCTTGCAACAGCGGAATGCCCAGTGTTTCAAAATAATTTCCGGTTACGGTGCAGTAGCCGGCGGCGATGTATTCGTGCGGGCTCTTGGGCGGATGGCCGGCGATGTTGAAGTGGATGATGCTGCCGCTGCCGCTGACAGGAAGATAGGAGGCCGCGGCTGCGGAATGGACTCCGGGCAGGGTCTGCGCGCGATCGATGAGGCGATCGTAAAAGCCGTAGCGCTGTTCGGGGCGCGCGTACGCCGTCTCTGAAAGTGGAAGGTCGGCGACGAAGAGGTGATCGGCCTGGAAACCGAGCGGCGTGTCTTGCATACGCTGGAAACTACGAAGGAGCAAGCCCGATCCGACCAGCAGCAGCATCGCGAGCGCAATCTCGGTGCAGATGAGCGCGCCGCGCAGACGATGGTGTCCCGGGCCGGCGGTCGAGCCGCGCGAGCCTTCATTAAGCGTTTCGCGCAGGTCGAGCTTTGTCGTGCGTAGCGCCGGCGCAATGCCGAAGACCAGGCCGGTGATGATCGACACCACGATCGTGAAGATCAGAACCGGCCGATCGAGGCTCACCTCAAAAACCTGCGGCACCGAGCCGGCAGAAATTTTCAGCAACGGCCCGAGCGAAGCCTGCGCGAAAAGCAAACCAAGCACGCCGCCAGCCAGCGACAGCAACACGCTTTCGGTCAGCAAGCTGACGGATCACGCGGCCGCGAGTGGCGCCCATCGAAGTGCGGATCGCGACTTCGCGTCCCCGCGCCGCAGCGCGCGCCAGCAAGAGATTCGCAACGTTTGCGCAAGCTATGAGCAGAACAAACGTCACCGCACCCAGCAGCAACATCAGCGCGGGACGAACGTTCTGCACCATCTGCGATTGCAGCGCGACCACATCGGCGCTGGTCCCCGTGTTGTAGTCCGGATACTGCTGCTCGAGCCGCTTGGTGATGCCGAGCATCTCCGTCCGCGCTTGTTCGCGCGTCACACCCGGCTTGAGCCGGCCGATGACGATGATGCCCGGGTGCCAGTTGCGATCGTCGGGAAGAGTTACGGCCCACGGCGTGAACGGCAGAAAAACGTCGGCGGGCTGCAATAATTCGAATCCGGCCGGCATCACTCCGACGATGGTGTAGGGTCGCGAATCGAGATCGATCGATTTGCCGATGGCATCGGCGGCGCCGCCGAATTGCCGCTGCCACAATCCATAGCTGAGAATCGCGACCGGAGTTGCGCCGGCGCGGTCTTCATCGGCACGGAAAATGCGGCCGACATGCGCGTCGACGCCGAGCAGCGCAAACATCGGCGCGGTCATCATGCGCGCGTTGAGGCGCTGCGGCTCGCCCGAACCGGTCAGCGTGATGGTCGTGCCGCGCGTCGCTTCGAGCGACTCGAACGAAGTGCTTTGCGCGCGCCAGTCGACATAATTTTGATACGAGGTGCTGATGATCGGGAACGGGCTCTTTTCGGCGACGAGAATCAGCCGCGACGGATCTTTATAGGCGAGCGGGCGCAGGAGAACAGCGTTCACGACGCTGAAGATCGCGGTGTTGGCGCCAATGCCCAGCGCGAGCGTGAGGATCGCGATCGCGGTGAACGTGGGAGTTTTGAGCAGCAGTCGAAACGCGTACCGGAGATCTTGCAGAAGCGTCTGCATTTTTTGCCTCGCGGAAATGGCGGACGGACGATTCTATTGTGATTAGGACGGCCGCGGGGAAAGAACGTTTCCGGATGAACGCGTGGCCAAACCAAGGTGCGGATTTGCATGCACCTGGGCGCAGCACTGCTGCGCCCCATGTCCGCACGGTCGATCCGTTGCTTTGCAGCTATCGAAAATTATTTTGCCTTCGGGCGATTTAGGTACTTCTCGTATTCTGACTTGTGTTTGTTGTCGGTCGACGTGAGCTGGCCTTTGATGAACAGGTAGCGGACGTCGGTGGTTAGCTCGAGTGGATCGCCGTTAGTGACGATGATGTTGGCGATCTTGCCGTTTTCGAGCGTGCCGAGTTGATCCGATAGCCCGAAGATCTGCGCCGGATAGATCGTCACAGCTTTGAGCGCTTCGTCGTAAGCAAGTCCGTGCGCAACGGCGTTGGCGGCTTGCTGGCCGAGGCGGCGCGCGAACGAATTATCGAAGCTGCCGAACGCGAATTTCACGTGAGCGTCGGCGAGTTCAGCGGCAGTGGTAAGCGAGCGATCGTAGGGATCGTCTTCGTCGAGCGGCTCGGTGAGCGTCGGCTGCAGGATCACCGGGATGTTTTTCGAGCGGAGCAGATCCTTCACTTTGTACGATTCGGCGCCCCCGGCAAGGATCATTTTGATTTTCTGTTTGTCGCAGAATTCGACCGCGCTGCGAATTTCGTGCGCGCGGCTCGCGAACACAAGCACCGGAAGCTCCCCGCGGATAACCGGAACAAGCGCTTCGAGTTTCAGGTCGCGCTGATACTCGGCGGGACCGCCGTGTCCCCACGCGATCGCGTAGTGGCGCGCGTTATCGAGCCAGTCGGAGAGTTCGTCGATTTGTTTTTCGTACTCTTGCTTCGCTTCGGCGTACGGGCGCTGTTTGCGCGAGAACGTGGCGAAATCGAACGACTCGGTGTCGATCGTCGGCCAGTCGATGACCATCGCGACGCTCTTTTTGATGAGCATGTCGTTGATGGTCCAGCCGGCGAGATGAATCGCGGATGCTTGGCCGCCAAGAAGATTTGACGCGCCGCGCGAGTCGAAGCCGCCGCTTGCGGGAACGGCGAGCACTTCGGTGATACCAGCAGCGCGCGTGACGGGAATGTGCTCGCTGGATGGGAGAACGGCGTCGGCCGCGACTGCGTCGGGATTGATCGAGCCGGTTTCGGTCGTATCGACCGTGGCGCTCACCGCAGATACTTCGCTGAGGCCGATTTGCGTGACTGGATCGAAGAGGCCGGGGTAGACCTGCAGTCCCTTGCCGTCGATAACTTGCGCGCCCGACGGGACATCAACGTTGCTGCCAACCGCGGCGATTTTGCCGTCTTTGATGACAAGCACGCCGTCGTCGATCGGAGCGCCCGCCAGAGTGAAGATTTTTGCGTGAGTAATGGCGATGGTCGTCGCTGGTTCTTGTGCGAATGCCGCGCCACCGAGTGCGAGGGCGGCGGTCGTCGTCAAACCGATGCGCGAGAGGAGGCTGAGCTTCACAGCGCACCTCCAATGACTGCTACGTCGCCCTGCGGCTTGGCCTTATCATCCGGTTTCTTATCGCCGGGTTTGGCGTCGGACTTTTTCTCGTCTTTCGATTCTTTCTTTTCCTTCTCGATCAGCGATTTCTTCTCTTTTTCGAGCGTCGGACGATCGGCCAGATCTTTTTGGCGATCGAAGAGAACGCGTCCGTCGACCAGCGTTTTTTGCACCACCGCGTAAGCGCTCAGCGGATCGTGGTTATAGATGACGAGATCGGCGTCTTTACCCGTGTCGATCGTGCCGACGCGCTTGTCGATCCCTAGTTGGATTGCGGGATTGATGGTAACGAGCTTGAGCGCTTCATCGCGCGACAGACCACCGAATTTGATCGTCTTGGCGGCTTCCTGATTCAGATGCGTGGCCTCTTCGGCATCGTCGGAGTTGATCGAGACGATCACACCGCGACGCGTCATCAAGGCTGCGTTGTACGGAATTGCATTCCACGCCTCTTCCTTGTAGGACCACCAATCCGAGAACGTGGATGCGCCCACGCCTGCCGCGGCCAGCTCGTCGGCGACTTTGTAGCCTTCGAGAACGTGCTGGAGCGTGCGGACTTTGAAGCCGAATTCCTTCGCTACGCGCAGCAACATCAGAATTTCGTCCTCGCGGTAGCAGTGCGAATGGACGTAGCGCTTCCCTTCCAGGACTTCGACGAGCGGATCAAGACGAAGATCGCGGCGCGGCGGAATCAGGTTTTTCTCACCGGCTGCGTTGCGCTTGTTGTAGTCGTCCCACTTCGCCTTGTAATCGCGCGCTTCAGAAAATGCCCCGCGAATCGTTTCTTCAACGCCCATACGCGTTGCGGGATAGCGAGCTTCGGTGCCGCGGCCCCCGAAATTCGAATGCTTGGGATTTTCGCCGAGCGCGAACTTGATGCCGGGCAGCGCGCCTTCGAACGGCAGCTTGGAAGCAGGCTGTCCCCAGCGCAGCTTGATGACGACGGTTTGGCCGCCGATAGGATTCGCGCTTCCGTGCAGGATGTTTGCGGTAGTGACGCCGCCGGCGAGGTCGCGATAGATGTCGATATCTTCAGGATTCAAGACGTCGGCGGTATTGGCGATGGAAGACACAGAAATGCTGCCTTCGTTGACGTTCCCGTCGATGGCGATGTGCGAATGGCAATCGATGATGCCCGGCATCACGAATTGGCCGTTGGCGTCGATCACTTGCGCGTCTTTCGGGGCTTTCACGGAATCGCCGACTTCGGCGATTTTTCCATCCTTAATAAGGATGGAGCCGTGCTCGATAGTGCCGTGCGAAACCGTCAGGATTGTGGCGTTTTGAATCAGGATGATGGGCGCAGCTTCCGGGGCCGGAGTCGCGGATGGTTGAGCGGCGATAAGCTTTGAGGCGGTGACTGCAAGAGTCGCTGCAACGACTGCGGCGAGTGTTACGACAAGTCGCTTGTTCATCGCGGGCTCTCCACTTCCATCGCGTCATCCGCAGATGCGATCGACTTTTCGCTTGGCTTCGCTCCTGTGAAGTCGATATCGACACCGACGCTGGCCACGTGAATATTCCCTTTCATCGCTTTGCCGTCGAATGTGCCGGAGAAAATCACGTCGCTCGGCGAATCTTCGATGGGAATGTTGATCTTGAACGAAAATTTGTCGGCGCTGAGGTAGCCGTCGATGATGCTGGAGTTGCCGTGCTTGCTTGCCACGGTGCCTGAGAGCGTTCCGTCGCTCGCCATCGTAATGTCGGCCGTTGCTTCGTCGGGTCCTTCGGGCGAAGTGAAAGTGAGCTTCCATTTGCCGGTCAAATCGCCCTTGGGCGGATCTTTTGGTTTTTCCGGTTCGTGAATCGTGTACTTCCGTCCATCAACGAAGACGTACTTGATTTTGGTCTTCTCGTTAAAAATATCGCCATCGGCGATGATGAGATTCGCGATTTTGCCGGTGTCGATCGAACCGAGACGATCGGATACGCCGAAGATTTCGGCGGACGACAGAGTCAATGCGCGCAATGCCGCGTCGGGGCTTAGCCCTGCATCGATCGACTTCTTTGCGGCCTTCAGCGCGTCTTTTGGACTCGCGGCGCCGCCCGAGTAAAACGCGAACTTCACGTTGGCCTTCGCCAAAGCAGCAGGAGACGACGGCGCGCGATCGCGGAAGCGCAGGGTTCGCAGCGTCGGACCTTTGTCCGGATCAGCGTCTTTCTCAGCTTCGGGCCATTTCAAATTGACCAGCACGGGTAATTTTTTGGCGGCGATTTCCCCGGCGACTTCGTAGCTCATCTGGCCGCCATAAAGAACGGCGGGAACTTTCCAGCGATCGACAAGTTCAAACGAGCGGCGAATCTGAATCGTGGTGTTCGCGGGAATCATCACGACGGCGTGATCTTCAAGCGCGTCGGCGAGCGCGGAGTCGGTGCGGTCGTAACGAGGACGTGCCATACCGCGCGGATTTTTGTCGTAGATCGATTCGGCGCGGCCGCTCCATTCGGTGTCGAGCCAAACCTGGTGAACGTACCCGAGCGTGCCCATCAGCGAACCGGGAAAACTCACAAAGCTTCCGGAAGGCTGGAGCGAAACCGGAATTGCGACCGGAGACTTCACCACGAGGTCGCCGTTGCGTTCGCCGCCGAGATCGAGCAACGCGGCCTGACCGGGAAAGATTCCACCTTTGTGCGCGGAGATGACGGTGGTGAAGCCGCCGTCGCGCCACGTTTCGATGCGCTTGTCGCTGAGCGTCGCTTCGCCGGCAGCGTCGCGCCACGGCGTGGATGCCGGACGATCTTCGGGACCGCGGGCCGGAGGCGTTGCTGAACGCCCGGCTCCCTCAGGAGCGGGCGGCGAAACCAGGCCGACGTCGGTGAAGGAATCGATCAGTCCGGGATAGACGGTCAGTCCCTTGCCGTCGATGACCCAGGTTTCCTGCGGGAAGTTCACGTCTTTGCCGACGGCGGTGATGACGCCGTGCGCCACGATGACCGTGCCGTTTTCGATGCGCGGGCCGGAGACGGGGACGATTGTCGCGCCGCGAATCGCGAAGGTTTGCGGCTCGCCTCCCTGCGCGACGGCGCGTTGCGGAGCGACGGCACAGGCAAGCAGCGCGGCGGCAGCGGCAATCCTCGCAATTGCTATTGGCAAACTTCGACGTATGGCGCGGTTCATTCCGACTCCCTCAGTTGGGTTGCGTGGAGGACGCGGACCCGGACGTTGGTTTGGTAGACGGATGAGGCTAGTGGGAAGTTACGGGAGTGTCAAGAAGCGGGGAGTGCGGGCTGACGAAAGGAGATTTGGAGCGTCTGCACTTTCACGGAACTTCTGTCGAGCGACTTCCGTATTGCCTTCCAATAGGAGCAGTGGCAGGTTGCTATGGGTAAGCCATAGGAGGCGAGTCGATGGGCGAGAAAAAGGATGTTTGGCAGGGGACGCTGGCGCTGATGGTGCTGAAAACGCTGGAGATGCTCGGTCCGCTGCACGGCTACGGGATCGCGCGCCGCATCGAGCAAACCAGCGGCGATTTGTTGTCGGTGAATTACGGGACGCTCTACCCTGCCCTGCTCAAACTAGAACAGGAAGGCTACATCGATTCGGAATGGGGCGTCTCTGACAACAATCGGAAGGCGAAGTTTTACCGGTTGACGCGCGCGGGAAGAAAGCAAGTGGCGCGCGAGGCTCGCGAGTGGTCGCAAGCGACGGCAATTCTGGCGCGGTTTCTGGCGCCGGGTGAGGAGAAGTCATGAGAGGGATTCGAGCGTGGTTTCTACGGCTGCGGAATTTTTTGAGCGGAAGGCGCGATGCGGAGCAGGATTTTGCGGCGGAGATGCAGAGCAATCTGCAACTGCACATCGATGAGAATTTGCGGCGCGGGATGAGCGAGGAAGACGCGCGGCGCAATGCGCAGATGCGGCTGGGCGGCGTTGTGCAGACGGAAGAGATGGTACGAGATCGCCGAAGTTTGCCCTGGTTGGAATCGTTTACACAGGATTCGCGGTTCGCAATGCGGATGCTGCTGAAGAATCCGGGATTTACGGTTACCGCGGTTTTGATTCTTGCTTTGGGTATCGGTGCGAACACGGCGATGTTCAGCGTTGTGCGCGCTGTGCTACTCCGGCCGCTGGCGTATTCGCAGCCGGATCGAATTGTGCGGATCGCAACGCTATGGAAAAAATCCGGTCATCAAGGGCAGGTATCGGCGCCGGATTTTCATGATTGGCATGACCAGAGTTCCGCGTTTGAACACATGGCGATTTATGCCAACTACGAAATGCCCATCTCGGTGGGCACCGGGGCCAACGCTACCGCGGAATTTCCGATGGCTACGGCGATCTCTTCCGACTTTTTTGAGTGTTTCGGGATCACACCGGTGGTTGGCCGCGAGTTCACTGCGGAGGAAGTGAAAGTCGGCGGCGCCGGAGCTGCCATCGTCAGTTACGGATTCGCTGTGCGCAATTTCGCCGAGCCGCAACTTGCGCTTGGCAAAGCGGTCGTCGCCGATGGGAAATCGCTCGATATCGTCGGCGTTATGCCGCCGGGCTTTGGATTCCCTGAGAAGACTGACGTTTGGCTGACGGAAGGCATCTTCGGCGAAGAGACGCCGTCGCGTTCGGCGCACAACTATCGCGTCGTTGGCAAACTGAAGGATAGCGTGCAGCTGGCAGAAGCACAGACGCAGATGACCGCGATCGGGGCGCGGCTGGAAGCGCAGTATCCGGATTCCAACAAGACGAAGAGCGTGGCGGTCACGCGGCTTCGCGACTTCCTGGTGAGCGACTATCGGCTGACGCTGCTGGTGATGCTGGCCGCGGTTGGCGTTGTGTTGCTGATCGCGTGCGCAAACCTGGCGAACATGCTGCTGGCGCGTGCGGTTGGACGGACGCGAGAGATTGCGATTCGCGCGGCGATTGGCGCGGGACGCGGACGGATCGTGCGGCAACTCGTTACCGAGAGCGTCGTGCTGGCGCTGGTTGCCGCGCTCGTCGGTGTGGTCGTCGCCTACTGGGGAGTGAAGACGCTGGTCGCGCTTGCACCGCAGGATGTGCCGCGGCTATCCGAAGCGGGCATCGACGGCGGCGTGCTGCTGTTTGCGCTGGCGATTGCTCTGGTGGCGAGCCTGGTGTTTGGGCTTGCGCCGGCGTTGCAGGTTTTGCGCGTTGATCTAAATTCCGCGCTGAAGCAGAGCGTTCGGCGAGCGGGTGGCGGGACGCTTGCGGATCGTTTGCGTCAGGGATTGGTGGTCGCCGAAATCGCGCTGTCGGTGATTCTCGTTGCGGGCGCCGGGCTGCTGATCAAGAGCTTGCTTGCGCTGCAAAATGTGCAGCTTGGAATTACTTCGGAGCGGATCGTGATGGCCGAAACCAGCGTGCCTTCTGTCGATCTGGATTCGGCGAAGCGGGGCATTCGCTTTTACACACAGCTACTGACTGAGATGCGCGCGGTTCCCGGTGTGCGGAATGCGGCGGCCACGACGATGGTTCCGGGCTACACAAGCTCGAACGGCATCTATTTTGTCGATCATTTGCCGACGAGCTTCGACATCACGGGGCCAAACGCGATCTTCACGGTTGTAACGCCTGCTGCGTTTGCGACGATGGGAATTCCATTGCGCGCGGGTCGCGATTTCAATGACGGCGACGCTTACGATGCTCCGTTTACCGCGGTTATCAACGACGCTTTGGCGCGGCGGTCGTTTCCGAATCAGGATCCGATCGGGCGGATGATTTATTGCGGGCTCGATTCGATGAATCCGATGAAGATCGTCGGCGTGGTCGGCAACGTTCGGCAGGAAGGGCCGACGAGCGAGCCTGAAGCCGAGATTTATATGCCGTACCTGCAGCATCCGCAGCCGGCGACAAACATGCGCGTGATCGTGCGGACGGACGCGGAACCTGGAGTGATCACGGCAGCGATGCGAGAAAAGATGCGGGTGATCGCGCCCGACGTGCCAGCGAAGTTTTCGACGATGGAACAAGCGTTGTCGGAAAATATCGCGGCGCCGAGATTTCGCACGTTGCTGCTGGGAATTTTCGCGGGGCTGGCGGTTTGTCTGGCGCTGGCCGGAGTTTATGGCGTGATGTCTTACGTCGTGGGGCAGCGGGCGAACGAAATCGGGTTGCGCATGGCGCTTGGGGCGACTCCCGGCGAGATTTTGCGGCTGGTGTTGCGGCAGGCGCTGGTGCTCGCCGGTTTGGGAATCGTGATTGGGTTTGCCGGGGCTGCGGCCGTCACTCGGTTGCTGACGAGCATGTTGTTCGGGGTAAAGCCGACTGATCCAGCGACTTATGCCGCGGTGATCGGGATTGTGCTCGTGGCGGCGTTGCTGGCGAGCTACATTCCGGCGCGGCGGGCGATGCGGGTCGATCCAATGGTGGCGCTGCGCTACGAGTGACTGCGGGAAGGCGTTCCGTTTTGGGAAGGATTGGGCATACCCCCCGGTGTTTTTGCCAAGAGTGAATATCCTGTCTGTTTTGTTTGGGTTACGGAATTCAGAGGTCGCACTCTTTGCAAAGAGTGAATAAAGCATTTGTTTTGTGCTGATTACGCGACGTGGACTTTCGCCTGATGTTCGATGCCTGGCGGCTGACTGCTTCCCAAAATGGAACGAGCGGCGGGTTCGCCGCCGCTCGCAGTATTGCACGAGAGTTATATTACCACCGCGGCACTGGCGGTGTCAAGCGAGAAGGGCTCGGAGTAGGTTGATTTTACGGGATTTCGGAAGGCAGAACGATGGATTGTTGTATAACCAATCCGCGTTCGGATCATTCCGAGCAAGGGAAACGAGGGGCGTGCGATGCACTCGAAGGCTCTTGGGGTCGCTTTTCTTCTTATCGCCAATGTCGTAGCTGCGTATGGCCAGAGTGCTCCGGCGGTTGAATCCGGGGATCAGCGGTTTCGCTTCACTGAGAAGCCCGGGCCGGATGCTGTCGGACTGAAGGTTGTGGAACAGTACGACTTCTCGCGCAGCTATCGTCCTCTCACCGATGAGTTGGGTAAGCCGGTTCAAGGAGAGCGGGCGAGGCCGCTACAGACGCTGATCTGGTATCCGGCGCAGAAGAGCAGCGGCAAACCGATGACCGTCGGGGATTACGGCGATCTTCTGGCGTCCGAGACCAATTTCGAGAAACCTTACCTTACGGCGGATTGGAAGCAGTGGCTCGACAGCATGAAGCCGTCACTAAAGGACTCCATGTGGGCGGTGCGAGATGCGCCAATGCTCACGGGACGATTCCCGCTGGTGATCTATGCGCCGAGTTTTTCGTCGATGTCGTGGGAGAACGCGGACCTGTGCGAATACCTGGCAAGCCACGGCTATGTCGTGGTGGCGAGCCCCGACATGGGGGCGACGTCGAGGGGCATGACGGCCGATCTCAACGGCGTCAACGCGCAGGCGCAGGACATCTCGTTTTTGATCGGTTACGCACAGACGCTGCCGAACACGGACATGTCGAAGATTGCCGTCGGCGGGTTCAGCTGGGGCGGAATCTCAAATCTGTTCGCGGCAGCGCGCGACAACCGCATCGATGCACTTTTTGCGCTCGACGGCAGCATGCGCTATTTCCCGGGGCTGGTGAAGGCGGCCGATGTGCATCCGGAGTACATGACGATACCGCTGCTTTTCTTCACGCAGGGGCCGACTACGCTCGAGCAAGAGGCCCGAAGCACCCTCAACAAAGACAACGAGGGCCCCAACGTTCTCAATGCGTGGACGCATGGCGACCTGATTACCGTAGACGATCTGGCTCTGGTGCACGTGGAGCACAGCTCGATATACCAACGAAATGAAGACATATGGAAAAGCTACCTGCGGCATCGAAAAGCGGATTACTCGCGCGCGGACGGGATTGTGGGCTATGCCTGGATCGCGCGCTACACGCTGAAGTTTCTGAATGCGTATCTCAAGCATGACGCGGAGGCGATGGCGTTTTTGAAAAAGACGCCCGCGGAGGTCGGCGTCCCGCCGCATATGTTGACGGTGGACTTTCGTGCGGGCAAAGGAATGCCGGCAAATCTCGATGCATTTCGCGCGGAGACAGGAAGGCAGGGCTTCGATCACGCATCCGCGATTTATGCGGCGACGCTGAAAGACAACACGGATTTCAAGCTGAATGAGGCGGCGGTAGACCAATGGGCGCACGACCTGATGGAAAAGAACCATCTGCGTGAGGCAACCGAACTCCTCAAGTTGAACGTGCAGGTGTTCCCAAATTCGTCGAATGCCTATGACAGCCTCGGCGAGGCGTACATGAAGGCCGGCCAGAAGCAGCTGGCGATCGACAACTACAAGAAGTCGCTCGCGTTAGACCCAGAGAATGAAAATGCAAAAGAGAAGCTGAAGGAGCTCGAAGCGGCGCCAGCGCACTGATCA
>CAVYCJ010000011.1:0-36842 GCA_963766985.1 uncultured Acidobacteriota bacterium | reverse complement strand
TAGAAAAATCCGAAACTCAAAACTGAAACTCGAAACGCCGCGGCCAAAACCGCGGCGTTTTTATTTCAGTCAGCTCCGCTTCATGTTTGGGACGGACGATCAGGCCAACGTCTTGGAGAAATAAGAGATGAGGCGGATCGACCAGATGGCTGTGAAGCCGAGGAAGGCGATCAGCGCCATTGCGAATTGGGGACCGTTGAGATGGCGTGGTACGGATTGGTTGGCGTTGAAGACGAGTTGATTTACCACGATTAGAAATGTGAGCAGGGCGCAGGCGAACCAGGCCATTTGCATGCGGAACACCGAAAGGGTGTGGTCGCGGCGGACCGGCGCCAGCCAGAATTCTTTGTTCGGGAGGTTGACGAGCGATGGCGGCGCTTTACTAATGATGAAGGGAATTCCGAAACCGATCAGAAGGCAGACGCCAAGCATCACGATTTCGACGATGAAAAATTGTCCTTTCGTTTGCCAGCCGTTGGCGGAACCGGACGCGCCGAAATGCGTGGCCATCACTGCGGGCATGGCCGCGGCGAAATTCCTGGCCTGCAGAAATCCGAGAAAGACGAGCAGCAGGAAGACGGCTTGTGGGACGCGCACTTTGCGACGCTCGCGCGCTCTCATCGTCGTCAGGCCTTTTGTCGTGACCATTGGCTCCTCGTTCCCTGGAGGAATATCGCGTGGTGCCTTTGATGGCCATGCATAATAGAATGACCTCACGTCCTCGGCCATGAAAACCTTTCACAAGATTGCGGGAGTAGTGTTGGCGTTGCTGTTGATCGCGGCAGCGTATGGGATTTTCCGAACGCGGACGACGATACCTCCGGTGCCGACGAACTCAGCCGCAACGGAAGCCGGCGCGAAGACCTCGCCTGCCCAGTCGCAAATCGTCGATCAAACTCCGCTAAAAATCGCACAACAACTCGCGCCGCTGGCAACTTTGCCCGGAGAGCGGCAGCTCGCCGAAGAATCGATTCGCCTGACCGACCATGAAGTGGACATCGCGTTCACTTCGGCGCTGCGGGATGCGGCGCTGCATCCGCCAGCGCTGAGCGCGGAAGCCAAAGAAATTCAGGCGCGGATGCAGAAGGCGGAGCATGGCCTGGCTGCCACGCAAGCGCAGATCGCACAACTGAACGCGGCGATCGCGAAGGCGAACGGAGACCAGAAAGATGCGCTGGAAGATCAGCTCGACATTGCGAACGCGCAAGTCGAACTGGATCAGGATGAAGTGGATGACTCGAAGCAGGACCTGATTCGCGCGGGCGGCGATCCGCAGGATCGCATCCAGGCGATGGTCAAGGAGCACGAGGCTTCGACCAAAGCGACAGAGACCGCACTGGCCGTCGCGACGACGCCTGTGGAGTATGGTGGACTCGTCTACCGCGCGATGCAGTGGTGGGCGCTGCACAAAAAACAAATGTTGTTGTGGCGCGCGAAGGCGGCGACCGCCAACACAATCGGAACGCTTTCGGCGCGGCACGACGCGCTCGAGAAGGATCTCGATAGCGAAAAGTCGAAGGCGGGCGCGAGCGCGGACGGCTCGGCGCTCTCTCCAGCGGCGCGGCTGGCGTGGAACGACAACGATGCGGACGCTGTCATCAACGCGACGAAGGATCGCTCGGCTCGGCAAAAGAAACTCGCCGGCCTCGACAAGCGCATCGACGACGAGAAAGAGCTCGACGGAATCTACGATAAGTGGATCGATCTCGTCGCTACGGAGCAGAAGTCGATTTTGAATCGCTCGCTGCGCGGGATTGCGATCATCCTGGTAATTTTGCTGTTGGGTCTGTTTTTCGATCAGTGGATCGCGAGTCTGCTGGCGCGAACCAAGCTGGATCGGCGGCAGATGGAGACGCTGCGTGGCGTGACGCGCGTGTCGCTGCAGGTCGTCGGCGTGGTTTTCATTCTGTTCGTGATTTTTGGACCGCCGCCAAATCTTGCAACTTTTCTTGGGCTGGCCGGCGCGGGCCTGACCGTCGCGCTGAAAGACTTCATCGTCGGATTCCTCGGCTGGTTCGTACTGATGGGGAAGAACGGAATTCGATTGGGCGACTGGGTCGAGATCAACGGCGTGACCGGCGAAGTCGTGGAGCTGGGAATGTTTCACACGGTGCTGCTTGAGACGGGGAACTGGACCGACTCGGGACACCCGACGGGGCGGCGCGTCACATTTACAAACAGCTACGCGATCGAAGGGCACTATTTCAATTTTTCGACGTCGGGCCAGTGGCTCTGGGATGAATTGACGGTCGTGCTGCCGGCGGGACACGATCCGTATCCGATCGTGGATGCGGTCAAAAAGAAGGTTGTCGAGGCGACGGCCGAAAGCGGGCAGAAAGCCGAGCGCGAGTGGAAGGGCATGGCCAAGTCTGCGGATATGAACAGCTTGTCGGCGGAACCGGCGATCAATGTGAGGCCGGCGATCGGCGGGACCGAAATTGCGGTGCGTTACATTACGAATGCGCATGATCGGGGCCAGATGAGAGCGAAGTTGAACCAAGTCTTGGTGGATCTGCTGGGCGCGAAAGAGCCAGCTGCGGCACCGATTTCGTCGAAGTAGATTTTTCCTTTTCCCGTTTTGGGAAGAAAACCCCTACACCCCCCTGTTTTTGTGAAGAGTGCGCAAGTGTGTTTGTTTTGCGTGGGTTGCGGGAGTGTGCGGATTTGGGAATGGGGAAGTGATTGGAAACAAAAGGGTTGCGAGAGCGCGTGAATGCCGATTGGAGGACGAGTTCGAGCGGGGTGGGGGACTTCATGCTAGAGCCTAACATAAAATGTTTATTAAGTCAATAGGAGTTTATGAGTGGTACTGTTCGAATCGGTTGACAGTCGACAGTTGAAAGTCGAAAGAGGAAGAAAAATCGGAACTCGGTAGGACTTGGAGGCTCGGCAAGCTGGGGCGCAGCGGTGCTGCGCCCGTACATGGGATTGGATCTGCTCGGGTTGTGCTGAGCGGATGGATCGTTATGCTGACGAGAAAGACCGACCCTTGAAAACCAAGGGTGGGGCACCCGGCGACGAGATGTGGCGCGGGAGGCGTTAGGTGCGGGGGGATGCTGAATTTAAACCCGCACCCTTTCTAAAAACGAAAGGGTGCGGCACCCAACGGCCGCTTAGAGGAGGGTACGGGCGGGGGTGCGTTGTAATAGGGTTGGCGAACGGTGTAGGGTATGCGCCGAATGAAATCCGAACGGAAATCCGGGATTAGAACGGGGACGAGCTGAGCATGAAATTGAGATTTTTCGTTTTGCCAGCCGTAGGTTGGCTGGTTGCGCAGGGTGTGCTTGCACAGAACAGCCCGACCAACAAACAACCGCTCACGATTGAAGCGATCTTTGCGCCGGGTGGTCTCTCAGGGCGCCCGCCCGAAGCGGTGAAATGGAGTCCAGACAGCAAGAAGGTCGCGTTCATCCAGCGCGACAACAATGATGAACACGGCGAGCTATGGTATGCGGATGCTGACACGGGAGAAAAGAAACTCCTGGTCCCCGAGGCCAAGCTCGCATCGCTTGGTCCTTCGATAGAAAAAATCAAAGACGATCGTGAGAAGGAACGACTTACCCGCTATCACGTCGATCCTTACCAATGGGCTCCCAGCGCTCAGGAGCTTCTGTTTAACGCGCAAGGGCAGCTGTGGCTCTACAGCATGGGGACAGGCACCGCGGTTCAGATCACTTCGTCTAACGGCCAGAACACCGATCCGAAGTTTTCCTCGAATGGAAAGAAGCTGGCTTACCTGCGCGGGCACAACCTCTACGTTCGCGACATCCCTGACGGCGCCGAACGGCCACTTAGCCAAGAGCAGCCTGCAAAAGAAGGCAGTGACGACAATATTCTCAACGGCGAAGTCGATTGGGTATATGCCGAGGAACTCAGCGTACGCAGCAACTACTTCTGGTCTCCGAACGGCAAAGATCTCGTTTATCTGCAGATGGATGAAACGAACGTCCCGGCGTACCCGATCGTGAACTGGATGCCAACCCATGCCAAGGTCGACATGGAGAAGTACCCACAGGCCGGTGATCCCAACCCGGTTGTGCGGTTAGGCGTCGTCGGCGCTTCGGGCGGGAAGACGAAATGGATTTCGTTGGGCAACGATCGGGATACTTACATCCCGCGATTTGGTTGGATCCGCGACGGATTGATCTGGGCTGAAGTTTTGAACCGCGCGCAGGACAAGATGGAGCTGTACTTCGTGGATGCGCATTCCGGGAAGTCCAGCAAGGTTCTTACAGAGACGGCGCCGGGAGCCTGGGTGAATGTGAATGACAATTTTCAGGTTCTAAAATCCGGCGACCGCTTCCTGTGGTCGAGCTGGCGTGACGGGACGACGCAGATTTATCTCTACAGCTTTGACAAGACCAACCCGCTGGCATCCGAGGCCAAACTCGAGCGCCAGCTCACGAAAGGCGATTTCGAGGTGCTGGCCGTCGAGGGAGTGGACGAGGACGCGGGCGTCGTTTATGTGTCCTGCAATAAGGACGATCCGCGGCAGGCGCAGTTGTACTCCGTGAAACTGGACGGCTCGGATTTCCGACGCATTTCGAAGGAAGAAGGAACTCATAAGCCAAACTTCGCCGATGACGGCAAACACTACATCGACCAGTTCTCGTCGGTGACGACTCCGCCTCGCCTCTCGGCCTGCACGAATGGAGCTTGCCAGTCGTTTTGGAAGTCGGCCGATTTGGGCCAATTCGAACTGCATCCGCCAAAGTTTCTCGAATTCAAGGCGGACGATGGCACGGTGCTTTATGGCGAGTTGGTGCTGCCGGCAAACGTCACCAGCCAAGCGAAGATTCCGCTGATTGTGAACATCTATGGCGGTCCGGCCGCGCAGCTCGTGACCAACAGCTGGATCGAAGATTGGGCCGGCTCGGATGGACTTTTCCATCAGTTGTTATCGCAGAAAGGCTTCGCGATCTTCACGGTCGATAATCGCGGCACGCCGAATCGCAATCGCAAATTCATGAGCGCGGTGAGGCACCAGTACGGCGGCATCGAATTGAAGGATCAGCTCACCGCTCTGGATCAGCTTCTCGGCCAATATCCTCAACTCGATCGCGAACGCGTGGGGATATGGGGATGGAGCAATGGCGGATCGATGACGCTGTATGCCATGACGCACTCCGATCGGTTCAAGGCGGGGGTGGCGGTCGCCCCGGTAACGGATTGGCGGAACTACGATTCGATTTACACCGAGCGCAACAACGGCCTCCCGACTGACAAGGACACGACCAGTTATGTGGATCTGGATCTGCCGAAGGTCGCGAGCAAGTTGCATGGTTCGCTTTTCCTTGCGCACGGCACGAGCGATGACAATGTGCACTTCCAGAATAGTATTCAGATGATTGAGGCGTTGATTCAGACGGGGAAGCCGTTTGGCTTTATGGCGTATCCGAATAAGACGCATAGCATCTCGGGTTCAGCAGATCGGATTCATCTGTTTCACATGATTGAAGATCAGTTTGAGCGCGAGTTGAAGTAGAGGGTTACCGGACGAATATCGGCGGCGAGCCGCGGAAGTCAAAAAATCCAGATGCCTCCAATCGGATCGATGTTGCGGACATGGGGCGCAGCAGTGCTGCGCCCGTACACGTGTACGTAGTGTTGTTCGGTGGCGGGAATGACGGCTGAGATCCTTCGCTTCGCTCAGGATGACATGGTCTGGTGCAGTACAGATTAATTTGCGCGGGTGATTTGTTTCTAGCTAGGTGGTGAGGCGGTTTGGCGAGATTGGGGCGAGTTGCCAGGCGCTGAGTTGGTAGAGATTTTTTTCGGATGTGTCGCTGGAGATTTTTAGCGGGCCGGCGGGATTGCGGTAGATGCGGGTGGTGATGGCGTGGCGGTTGTCGCAGATTAATTCGGCGACGCTGGCGTCGAGGAAGAGGGAGAAATCGCGCAAGGGGTGCTTTGTTGGCGGGATTTCGATTGTTTTGCCGTTGACGGTTAGTTTCGAGGCGTCGGTGGTGGTTTCTGTCGAGACGGTGAGCCACGGGCCGGATTGATCGGAGAGTTCGAAAGTCGAATTCTGGGCGTCGCTCATCCAGAAAAATTCGCCGCAGAGATTTTTGATTTCGATTTCGCGCGCGCGTGACGTGCGATCGGTGGCCGACAATTTGTTGGGAATCTCGAAGGTTTGTTGGCGGAGCGAGCGGACTTCGCGAGAGATTTCCATTTCGAGGGTGTTGTCGTCGGCGATTTTGAGAGTGCGCGGGAGGGACATGCAGCCGGCCCAGCCCGCGGCGAGTAGTTCAGGGTCGGGGCGTTTCTCGGTGATCCAGCCCCACAGGATGCGATTGCCTTTGGCGTCGAGCTGTGTTTTTTGCGCGTAGTAGGCGCCGTGATCGAGGATGCCGCGCGTTTGTGAGTGGAAGACGAGCTCTTTGGGATCGAGATCGCCGACCTCCCAGAAGACGCTGCCTGCCGTGGAATAAAGCAAAACCCATTTTTTGCCGAGCGGGAAAAAGTCGGGGCACTCCCACATTTCGCCGGAGCCGACGGGATCGGTGCTTTCGTGGCCGGACCATTGGCCTTCGGCGAGCGGATGGAGATATTTCCAGTCGCGGAGATTTCTGGATTCGTAAAGGAGAACGCGACCGCCTTTTTTGAATTGGCCGGAGGCGACGCCGCAGTACCACGGGCCGGCGCCGGATTCGGAAGTGGCGGGAGTCGGGACGCGGAAGAGAAAAGGATCGCGGAAGCCGGTGAGATTTGTTGTCTTGCGGCGGCTCGATGACGGGCCTGGAGAATTTTTCCCAAGTGAGAAGTTGCGGATCTTTGCTGGTGGCGAGGAGTTGGGTCTCGCGGAAATTGTGATGGCCGTCGCGAAGCGTGGCTCGATCGGCGGCGACGGATTTGACACCGGTGTAGATGATCGTGGCGGTGCCGTTGTCGTTGACGGCGCTGCCGGTGAAGCAGCCGTCGGCGTCGTCGCCGTCGGGGGTGGGCGCGAGCGCGATGGGGAGATGGCGCCAGTGAATCATGTCGTCGCTGACGGCGTGATTCCAGTGCATGTCGCCCCAGACGGCGGAGTTGGGGTTGTATTGGAAGAACATGTGGTATTTGCCGCGCCAGAAGATGGGGCCGTTGGGATCGTTCATCCAGTTTTTGGCGGGGAGGAGATGGAATTGGGGGCGGAGGGGATCGGAGGCGAGGTTTTTTGTGTCGGCAGAAAAAAGATTTCGAGGGCGGAGCGCGGTGAGAGCGGCTGCGGCGGCGGAGGATTTCAGGAAGTGGCGGCGGGATTTCTTGTCAGGCATGCGAATGCTCCGTGGGCGATTAGAAATGCTACAGCAGAATTTGGTTTGGGTGGAACGGGGAAGAAAAACCAAATTGGGGCGAGGCGGGTCGATCTTGCGGACATGGGGCGCAGCGGTGCTGCGCCCGTACACGGAGGTGGCGAACGGACGATCGAGGAGAGGAATCACGAACCCGATTGCATGGCGAACGGATTAAGGAGCGGTGGCGAGCGGAAAAACCGCACCCTTAAGAAGCGCAAGGGTGCGGCACCCAAATGCCGTCTTGCCGGACGGAGGTAACTGCGCGAGGTCAGGAAAGTGAACTCAGCGCGAAATTATTTGGATTGGGACCAGGCGGCGATTTTTTGTTTCAGGTAGGTCAGGGGGACGGCGCCGTCTTCGAGGACGCGGTCGTGGAAGGATTTGATGTCGAAGCGATCGCCCATCGCTTTTTGCGCGGCGTCGCGAGCCTTGCGGATTTCGATGGCGCCGAGCATGTAGCTGGTGGCCTGGCCGGGATAAATGATGTAGCGATCGATTTCGGCGGTAGCGTCGTGTTCGTTTTCGGCAGTGTGGGCGAGCATGTAGTCGATGGCTTGTTTGCGCGTCCAATTTTTTGTGTGGATGCCGGAGTCGACGACGAGGCGCACGGCGCGGAGTTGCTGATCGGAGAGCATGCCAAGGCGCTCGACGTCGTCGGAGAAAAGATGGAGTTCGTCGGAGAGGCGTTCGGCGTAGAGCGCCCAGCCTTCGCCGTAGCCACTGTTCCAGAAATAACGGCCGAGCGGATGGATATTTTTATTTTCGAGCGCGATCGAGCCTTGCAGATGGTGGCCGGGAATTGTTTCGTGGAAGGCGGTGGATTCGTCTTCGACGCGGCTGTGCTTTTCGGCTTGATAGGCGTTGATGAAGAAGATGCCGGGGCGGCTGCCATCTTCGGCGGGTGAGTTGTATTCGTTCGGACCGTTTTTCTCGCGGAAGGCGGGATATGGTTGAATCACGACGTCGGCTTTGGGCCAGAGGCCGAAGGCTGCGGGGGCTTTTTCTTTGGCGCGTGCGAGCGCGGCTTGGGAATAGGCGATGAGAGCGGCGCGATCCTTGAATAGATATTGCTTGTCGGTGCTGAGCTTTTTGAGAAGCGCCGGGACATCGCTGGTGTGGAAGGATTTTTCGGCGATGTCTTTCATTTCGGCGCCGATTTCGTCGACTTTTTTCAGCCCGATCTCGTGGACCTGCGCGGCGGGAACGGGGAGCGTGCTAAAGGAGCGCACTGTGGCGTCGTAGCAGGCGGCGCCGTTGGGATTCGCAGAGACAGCGATGGATTCGCGGGCGGCGGGGAGATATTCCTTCACGAGGAAGTCTCGATATTTTTTCAGCGCAGGATTGATTTGATCTTTGACGAGCGCGTCGAAGGATTTTTTAAATTCGGGATCTTTGTCGCGTGTTGAAGGCGAGTCGAATGGAGACGCGGAGATCGGACCGGCGATAAGGGTGTTGAACTGGTCGATCGTGATGCGGACGTTGCCTTTAGGCGCCGTGTAGCCCTGCTTGATGCCCTCGCGGAGATTGGCGATTTCGTTGTCGACGAACTTCGGAAGCGTACTCCAGCGGGCGAGCGCGTCTTTGCGCGCGTCGTCGGTGCCGACGGGCTGAATGGTGACGAGGTAGCCGTATCCAACCTGCCAGGCGTTGACGAATTGGCTGACGGTCCATAGTTCGGTGTGGCAAGTGCGGGTCGCGGTGGCGCCCTCGAGCGTTTCGCGAAGAATCGCATAGGTGGCGCGGAGTGGCGGAGCGCTGATCGTGGCGGGGTCAATTTGCTTTGCTTCGGCGAGCAAGGCGTCTTCGCGAGCTTCCCACGCTTTGAGCGCGTCGAGCGAGTTGTCGATGAGTTTGTCCTGGCGACGACCGGGGATGCCGTACTCCGTGATTAATTCGGGATAGCGTTCGAAATAAGCGGCGAGGTAAGTGTCGGCCAGCGCTTTGACGTGCGCGTCGGAGGATGGCGCAGCGGGCTGTTGCGGTTGTTGATTACACGCGAAGGTGCCGAGTGCGAGGAGAACAGCGAGCCAGGATTTTTTCATGCGGGGGATTATACGTTTGGGTATGAGATAGAAAAAGAACATTTCAACGCGGAGATTGCGGAGGGCGTCGAGTCCGGAATTTGGAATCTGAGGGAAAGAGTAACTGTCGAGGAAAGAACAATTGCAGTTACGAGTTTTCGGTGAGGAGTTGGCGGGCGCGTGTGGCGAAGGCTCCGGCTCCGGCGTACATCAGGCCGAGCAGGCTGAATCCAGCGAACAGGCTGATTTTTTGCGCGACCCAGCCGAGAGAGACGCTCATCAGGATTTGAAGAATGGTGGTGACGATGGCGATCGATGATTGCGTGCGGCCCATGAAGTGACGCGGGACGATCGACATCAATGTGGACTGCGCGACGACGCCGGAGACGGCGCGGCAGAACCCGAAGACGGCTTGAATGGTGACGGCTCCAACGACGAAGGAAACGAACGGGACGACGATGTGGCCGGCGCAGAGCACGGCGATGCAGCCGACGTAGAAAGACATGCGCAGCTTGTCGTTGAGCTGGCTGGCAAGCAAGCCGCCGGTGATAGCGCCGACTGCCCAGCCGCCCTCGAGATATCCGAGGCCGCGCGCGCCGGCGTGAAGAACATCGTTGGCGAGCGCGACGAGAATGACGTTGGCGCTGACGACGCCGGCCATCATGGTGGCGTGGGTGATGCCAAGCGCGAGAACCTGCGGCTGCTTTTTGAGATAGGCGAAGCCTTCTTTGAGGTCGTCGAAGACGGAGAGCGAAAGACCAGCTTCGGCGACTTCGGGATTGCCGCCGGACTCGAGGGCGAGCGCGGTGGCTTCGGTCGCCTCGGAATATTCTCTGGAGCGGGCGAGGGCTGGCGCGTGGCGCGGGCGAGGAGAGACGTAGCCGCGGCGCATCTGGTAGAGGCAGAAGGCGGAGACGAAGTATGTCGCGCCATCGATTGCGAGGATTCCGGCGATGCCGATCGTGTCGTAGATGAAGCCGACGAACGCGCCGGCCATCAACATGCCGCTCTGCACGCCGATGAGGACGGCGGCGTTGGCTCCCGTGAATTGATTTGGTGGCATGACTTCCTGTACGAGCGCGTTGACGCAGGCCCAATACATCGCGGAGCCGGTGCCGGTGATGAGCGTCATCACGTAGAGATGCCAGATGTCGAGATGGCCCTGCCATGCGAGATACGCGATGGTGAGGACAGCGACGCCGCGCGCGAAATCGAGCGCGATGCCGAGATAGCGGCGGTCGTAGCGATCGATGAGGACGCCGCCGAGAAAGGGCACGAACAGTCCGGGAAGGGTGACGACGATGACCTGCATGCTGACGGCGATCGTCGAGTGCGTGGCCGAAAGGATGTACCAGCTTACGGCGGTGAAGTTGAGGCCGCTGCCGAAGAGCGAGACGAACATCGCCACCGAGAAGTAGCGGAACCCGCGCTGGGCCCAGATGACGCTCCAGTCGACTTTGTTGGTTGTGACGGCGGTGGCCATGGGAGCAAATAAATATTTTAGAGCATGGGATTCGAGTGGGGAGAAGAAGGAACGTGCGGAGTTCCAAAAATTTCTAGAAGAGAGAAAAATTTCTCGGTATGGGTTCGAGAGCCCGGCGTTATGGTGTGGAATTACATCGACCGCGGCGAAATGTGGTAATGAATGGCGATGGCGCAGATGAAGTGCCTTCGGATATTGATTGAACGAGGTGAGCGGCATGGCTGTTTTGAAGTGGTCGCTGCGACTGCTGTTCGCGCTTATTGGAATCGTCGCGATTATCTGGGTGTTTGGAATGATGCTGCCGCGGGACCACATGGCGTCGCGCATCGGGCACTACCAGGTGCCGCCAGAGAAGGTGTGGGCCGCGCTGACCGATATCGACGCGATGCCGTCGTGGCGGATCGGATTGAAAAGCGTGACGCGATTGCCGGACAAAAATGGATTGCCGGTTCACAGCGAAGACACATCGGCGGGGAAGATGACGTTCGAAACCACGCTGATGGATCCGCCGAGAAGGCTGGTTCGAGGCATGGGGAGCGACAAGCTGCCGTTCGGTGGCACGTGGACGTTTGACGTTGCGCCGGCGCCGGATGGGTCGACGGTGCGGATTACGGAGAACGGATACGTGACGAATCCAATTTTCCGGTTCGTCGCGCGCTACATCATCGGATATACCAGCGAGATGAATAA
The DNA here is from genome assembly GCA_963766985.1 of uncultured Acidobacteriota bacterium. Taxonomy (GTDB): domain Bacteria; phylum Acidobacteriota; class Terriglobia; order Acidiferrales; family UBA7541; genus Acidiferrum. The sequence continues at coordinate 25,368 of CAVYCJ010000011.1, read as the reverse complement.
GTATTTGACCGGGCTGGCACAACATTTCGGAGAGAAGGCGCAGATCGGAGATTGAGCCATGGGACAGGAACGCGAAAGCACGTTGCGAATCGCGAGGCGTCGCATCGAGGGCGAGGCGCTGCTGGAGACGTCGGAGATTATTTTTCGGCCGGTGGATGGTTCGAAGAGATTGAAGTTTGCGTTTGCGGACATCGTGAAGTCGGTGAAGGCGGTGGACGGTGAGTTGCGGTTTCATACGGAGGAAGGGCCGGCGGTGCTGGAACTCGGGCCTGCGGCGGAAAAATGGGCGGAGAAAATCTTGCATCCGAAATCGCGCGCGGAGAAATTGGGCGTGAAGAGCGCGATGCAGGTTTCGCTGATCGGTAAGTTCGATGACGATTTCCGGAAGGAGCTGGGAGCTGCGACGAAAAATGTTTCGGCGGGAAGGATCGCTGCAAACTCCGAACTGATCTTTGTTGGACTCGAATCATCAGCCGGATTGGGTGATGTCGCCAAGATCGCAAAATCGGTGAAAGGCGCCACCGGTGTTTGGGTTGTCTATCCCAAAGGCAAAAAAGAGATTACGGAAAACGATGTTATCGGCGCGGGCAGGAAAACGGGATTGAAGGATGTGAAGGTAGTGGGGTTTTCCGCGACGCACACGGCGCTCAAGTTCGTCGTTCCTGTCGATAAGCGCTGAGAGTCGGTCCGACTTCCGTTACCACCGACGGTCTCAGAGCCGGACTTCGAGAAGACAACCTTGCTCATCACGAACTGTATAACTCTCTCGTGCGAACCCGACGAGAGAAAGTTCAACGCGTGTGCGTTCGTGCGTATCATTTGTTGATGCCGGATTTGTTGACGCTGCGCGAGCTTGTCGTGGAGTTGCCCACTCCTGCCGGATGGGTGCGGCCGGTGAACGAAGTGTCGCTGCGGATCGCCGAAGGCGAAGCCGTCGGCCTGGTAGGCGAATCGGGCAGCGGCAAAACGATGATGGCGCTGGCGATGATGGGTCTGCTGCCGCTCGGCGCGCGAGTGAAGGGCGAAGCGCGCATTGAAACACGCGAACAGGGAAGCGCGACGGAGCTTACGCGCCTTACCGAAAAAGAGTGGCGCGCGGTCCGCGGACGCGATGTGGCGATGGTGTTTCAGGAACCGATGACGGCGCTAAACCCGGTGATGCGGGTCGGCGCGCAGATTGAAGAAGCCGTCCGCGCGCACGAATCGAATCTCGCGCGAGAAGAAGTGCGGCGGCGAATGCTCGATTCGTTACGACGCGCGGCAGTGCCTGAGCCAGAAGTGCGCGCAGAGCAGTTTCCGCACCAGCTTTCGGGCGGATTGCGACAGCGAGCCCTGATTGCGATGGCTCTTGCCGGCGGTCCGCGCTTGCTGATCGCGGATGAGCCGACGACTGCGCTCGACGTCACGGTGCAAAAACAGATTCTGAATTTGCTCGACCGTTTGAGACGCGAACTGAGACTAGGACTGCTGTTCATCACGCACGATCTGGGAGTCGTGGCGCAGGTGGCCGACCGCATCGCGGTGATGTACGCCGGACGAATCGTCGAAGAGGGACGGGTCAGCGACGTCCTGCGCGCGCCGCGTCATCCTTATACGCAGGGATTGCTGGCGGCGTCGCCGACGCTGGAGCGTGGCAAGCTTGCGCCGATTCCGGGGACAGTGCCCCAATTGACGGCGTTGCCGCCCGGGTGCGCGTTTGAGCCGCGCTGCGTGATGCGCGTCGGAGAATGCGTGAAGCGCGTGCCGGAGATGCGAGACGCCGGAGCGGAGCACGGTGCGCGGTGCGTGCTGGTGTGAGAGTTGTGGTGAAGCACGTAGCTTAACAATTGCGGCGAGTCGGATCGGTTGAGATCCTTCGGCCGCGCTTCGCGCATCAGGATGACAGTGAATTTTAAATTTGAGATGTAACAAAAAAAGGCTCCCGAAAAATCCGGGAGCCTTTTCCCTTGCACCACTTCGAAAACCAAAGCTACAACTTGAAACTATTGATCGACGCCGTCTGCTAGAACTCGTAGCGCAATGCGAACTGCATCGTGCGCGGGTTCGTCAGCAAGCCCGAATACTGCCCAAAGTTGGTGCTGTTCGTAATCGAGAGGTTGATCGACTGAACGTCGAATCGAGTCAGGTTCAGAGCGTTAAAGACTTCCCAGCGGAATTGAAGCGAGTGCGACTCCGCCCACGGCATCTTCCACCGCTTGGCCAATCCGAGATCCAGGCTGGCGAAGCCGTCGCCACGGAGAGTGTTGCGCGAGCCGACCTGACCAGGAAAGTCGGCCTGGAAGTCATTGAAAGCGGCAGCTGCCGCGGCGGTGCTGCCGAAGAGGTTGACGCTGCCATCAGGATTTTTGGAAGCGCCGACCGTAGTCACCGGAGCGATCTGAGTGGCGGCGCCGGACAACTGCCAGTTCGTCGGCCACTGTGCACCGTTGCTGGCGCTGAACGGAAAACCGCTCGTCCAGCGCGCCAACCCGGTGAGTTGCCATCCGCCGATCAAACCCTCCGCAAAGCCGTGTGCGTTGGGTGCGATCCAACGACCTCTGCCAAACGGCAGTTCCCACACCCAGTTTGCGTTGATCTGATGCGGCGTGTCGAAATCCGAGACGGCGCGAGAAGCCTTCGGATCCCACGCGTTGATGATCTGGCCGCCAAGACCGCCTTCCGCAGCGATGCGGTTGGCGTCGGAGGAAATGTCCATCGACTTCGAATACGTGTAATTGAGGTCGAATTGCAATCCGTGCGACATGCTGTGTCGAAAGCTGACCTGCAAGCCGTTATACGCGGAATTGCTGATCGAGCGCCAGGCGTACAGCGCCGCGAATTGTGGCGAGAGGAACGCATAGGGTCCGCCCGGTCCGTAGTAGCTCACGCCGGGAAGATTCGCGTCGGTCAGCGCGCCCTGATCGATTGCTTGGATCGCGGACGTTTCGTTTCCATTGGTGCAGCTGAACAAATCGTATGCAGCCTGCAACACGTTTTTGGTCGAGCCGCCGCTGCAAAGCAGGCTGTAAGCTCCACCGGGCTTCAAAGGTTGAAGGATGTCGCCCCAATACGAAGCCGTCGGGCCGATCAAAGCTGGAGTAACCGAGCTGGTCGGAACGCCCTGGCGATAGACTTTTGCCAAAGCGGTCGCGGCCGCAAAGTAGTCGACTCCAGTTTTTGGATCACGGATGTCTTCCGGAGTCGCAACATCTTCCTGCGATAGCAAGCGATGAGCGAGGCGGCCGACATAAGCAACGTCCAAAGTAAAGCCCTTGCCGAGATCGCGTTGCACGGAAAGATCGAACGTGTAGGCGTAGGGCGTTTTGAGATTTTGATCCGAGCCCCAGTACACGGCGAAAGCGCTGCCCCCCGTGGACGGGAAGTCTTGCGGGAAGGTGAAAGGTGGCGCGGGCGCGAACAGCTGTGTTCCATCGGTGCCCGTCGTCGGAATGTTGTTCAATCCGGTGATGCGCGGCGCTGTCGCTGGCGTCACCGCGCCTTCCTGACTCGTCAGTCCGCTCGAGAGCCCGAACGAACCGTTCTGATCGAACGTCGCAAGCAACGACGGTCCGACGCGATCGTAAACGATGCCGGCGCCAGCGCGGATGCTCGTCTTGCCTGGACCGCCGAAGAGCGCGCCAAGCAAACCAGAGCTGGCGCTTGGCGAATACGCAACCGCGAGCCGGGGAGCGAAGTTTTTCGTATCCCAGTTATAGAAGCCGGGCGCGTTGTTCGCAGGTCCACCCAGGTTGAAGCCGACGAGCGGAGCCGCGTTCGACCCAATACCCTGTTGCATGTTTTGCCCGCGCGTGGCGAACCAGTCGGACAGATTCACGCTCGGCGTGACCTGGAGCCCGTCAGTTTCCCATGGTGGCGAATAGAGCGAATAGCGCAGCCCATACGTCAGGGTCAGGTTCGACTTAATCTTCCATGAGTCTTGCGCGTAAAACTCCCAGGAGTCGTCCGCGAAGTGGCGCACCACGGGCGCGCCCTGAGGAAGCACGGAGCCGTCTTTGTTGTAGTTGTACTGCGCTACGACCTCGTTCACGCTTCCGACCAGCGCGATGAGCGGATTGTCGTAGTTGTTGTTAAACGAAGAAGAGACTGCCGGAAATCCAAACGCGGCAGGATCGAATGCCCCGCCCTGGTTTGCGAGACCGGTAGGCGTGAACCACTGTGCGTTGGTGGTCGCGCTGCTGAACGAAGCGATGTTCGTCGACTGCGGATTACGCATGATGTCCACGTTCGTGCCGAACGTGAAGGTGTGATTGCGCTTGATCCACGATACGTCGTCCACAAAGTTGTGGACCGGCACCTGGTATGTCGTCGTCGGAAATTCCTGGAAACTGGAGTTGTTCGGCGTGCTGTTGTCGTTGAGGCCGCGGAACGCGACAAACTGCTGCGACTGATTTCCGATCTGTCCCAAACTCTGCCGCGTGTAACCCCAATGGAAATTGTTCACAAGGTTGGATTTCAGCACAGCTGAATAGCCGACCGAAAATCCCTTGCTGTAGTCGATCGCGTCCTGCGTCGGCTGCTGTCCGGGCAAGTACGGAACACTAGCCGTGTTGTCGTTGCGTAACGCACCGCGCCAGAACAGAGTGTGGTTGCCGTTCGCGGTGAGCTTGTAGTCCGCGCGGGCGATGTACCAGTTGGTGGTGATCGGAGCGGCGCCCGCGAATCGGTAGCCTACGAAATTCAGTCCGTCGCCGACCGTGTTGTCGTTGGGCATCGGGAGGGACTGAAAATAGGGGATCACCACGGTGCTGCTCACGCCGATTCCTTGCGGGTCCATCGTCTTGATCGCCGCAGGGCCGACGGCCGCGTTGCCCGCTGCCACTGCGAATGATTGGCCGTTGATACCTTGCACGGTGCCGCCGGGGCAAGCCGTCGAGTCGTCGCAGTTGTACATGATGATGCCGTTGCGCATTGCAGCGCTCGGAACGACGCGGACGACGCTCTGCTGCTGCGCCTCGCGCTCGCCTTCGTAATTCACGAAGAAGAACAGCCGTTGCTTGATGATCGGTCCGCCAAGCGATGCGCCGAAATTGTTGCGGATCAATTGCAGCGGCTTGTTTGGCTCACCTTCCTGAAGTTGGGCTTGCTTGATGAAATAGTCGTTCGCACTGGTCAGCGTGTTGCGATTGTATTCGTAGACCGAGCCGTGGAATTGGTTGGTGCCGCTCTTGGTCACGAGCGAGACTTGCGCGCCGGAGGATCTTCCTTCGTCGGCGTTGTAATTGGATGTCGTGACGCGAAACTCCTGCACGGAATCCGCGGTAACCGGCAGCACCGAAGTGAACGCATAACCCTTGGTGTCGGCGTTTACATCGACGCCGTCGAGCGTGATGTTGCTCTGATCGCTGCGCGCGCCATTGACGGCGCCGCTCCGCGTGTCGGTATCCGTATTGATATCGGGACGGTTCCCCGTGTACGCCACGCCCGCCTGCAGCGAGAGCAAATCCGGCACGTTGCGCGCATCCATCGGCAGTTGCTTGATCTGATTTTCGTTAAAGGCGTTGCCGAGCGAGGCATCAGCGGTATTCAGCGTAACCGCGGCGGCCGAGACTTCCACGGTTTCGGCGGTGGCGCCGATGTCCAGCGTCACGTCGGCGGTACTCGGCGAATCGACTAGCAGCTGAAGATTCTTGCGCTCGTAGCGGCGGAAACCGGTCATTTCGATGGTCAATACGTAGGACCCTGGGGGCAGGGCCTGAAACTCGTATGAGCCTGTGCTCGACGTTTGGGTCTGGCGCTGGAGCGACTGCGCAGCGTTGACGAGCGCCACATTTGCGCCCGTGACGGTGGCGCCCGTTTTGTCGGTGACGGTGCCGCGGAGCGAGGTGGTACCAGATTGAGCGCGTAAATTGCCGGGTGTGGCGAGCGCGAACACGGCCAGCGCGAGAGATGCAAGTCCGAGTAGGGCTCTACCTGTAGAGCTTCGATGCACAGCGTGCCTCCTGAAAGAGTTAAAGGTGCAACCGGGGTGACCACCGTGATGGCAAGCGGCGTGCCGAAGCGGAAGTGTTGAAGCGAAAGACGTTGCGATTTCTAAATCTAAAAAATTATTCGGGTTCTCAGATTTAGATATAGGTTCTTGAGAGTGCGGGCGGAAAAGCGACGATCGGAGATATGGCGGATATCCTGGCGGCCGCGTCGTTGGCGCGCTGGAATTTTATTCTTGTGTGAACGCGCTAACGAAAAATCGCGTTGCGCGTCGCACGACGTGGGAAGATGGGCCGCTTCGAAAAGTTGTGAGAGTTGGCGTTCCACCAGCTGGGCTGATCAGGGAATAGCGCGTGATCCTGGAAGCGCGAGAGCTTCGGAAAACGTACGCAAGAGCCGGCGGAGGACTGTCTTCAGGCGGAGGCTCAGGCCGCGAGCGGTTCACCGCCGTCGATGGCGTAAGCTTTTCCGTTGCAGCCGGCGAGACGTTCGCGATCGTCGGAGAGAGCGGCTGCGGCAAGACGACGCTCGCGCGGATGCTGCTTCGGCTGATCGAGCCCGACTCGGGCGAACTGCATTTCGAAGGCGCCGACCTCCTGAAATTGAGCGGCGAGCCGCTGCGCCTCAAGCGCCGCCAGATGCAGATGATTTTCCAGGATCCCTTCGCGTCTCTGAATCCGCGGATGCGCGTCGGCGCGATTGTCGCCGAGCCATTGGAGATTCATGAGCCCGGACTGTCGGCCGCCGAACGCCGCGATCGCACAGCCGCGATGCTGAAACGCGTCGGGCTGAACGAAGATGCAATGAAGCGCTATCCCCATGAATTTTCGGGGGGCCAGCGTCAGCGCGTTGGAATCGCTCGGGCGCTCATCTTGCGTCCAAAGCTGGTTGTCGCCGACGAGCCGGTCTCGGCGCTCGACGTCTCGGTTGGCGCACAGGTGTTGTTGCTGCTGCAGGAGCTACAGAAGGAATTCGGGCTCACCTACATTTTTATTTCGCACAGCCTGCCCGTTGTGGCCCAAATCGCTACGCGTGTAGCCGTCATGCGCCACGGGAGATTCGTGGAGACGGGCGACGTGGATTTGGTCTTGAACCGTCCGGTCGAGGAATACACAAAAGAGCTGTTGGCAGCCGTGCCGGAAATCCCTCGATAGCGTCCCTCGCAATTCAAGCCGACAGCCGCCGAACCTGGGGGCTCGGTAGACTGAAATTTCCTTCGGTTCCCGCCGTATAAGGTGTAAGAAGGCAGCAAGACTCGGCCCGAACACTCTGTGGTGGAGGAATTCTTTCTATGGCTACTACTTCTATGCCCGCGCCAGAGGCGGCACCGGTCAGCCCGGTCGGCAGAATCTTCGGAGTGTTGTTCTCACCGAAGAATACGTTTGTAGATATTGTTCGCAAGCCGGCGTGGGTTTTGCCCATCATCGTGCTGACGATCCTCAGCCTCGCGGTAAGCACGGCAATCAACCAGCGCATTAACTGGCGCGAATATGTGTCACAACAGATCGAAAAGAGCCCCAGCGCAGCCAACCTATCGGCTGACCAGAAAGAGCAGAGAATCGAAGCCGGAGCGAAGTTCTCTCCGCCATTTACCTATGCCGTCGGCCTGTGCGGCCCGATCATCTTTGTTCTTGTGATAGCGCTCGTAATGTGGGGCGGATACAACTTACTGGGCGGAGCGAATACGACGTATGGGACGTCGATGGCGATCACCTCGTACGCTTTCCTGACGAGTCTCGTCAGTAGCCCTCTGCTGATTCTGATTCTGTACCTGAAACCGTTTGGAACAGTGGACCTCGACAATCCGATTGCGGCGAATGTCGCAGCTTTTCTTCCGGATGACGCCCCCAAATGGATACTTGCCCTAGGAAAGTCGATCGATATTTTCGCTCTCTGGACCTTAATATTGCTGGCGATAGGATTCGCCTGCACGAACCCGCGCAAACTGAAGGGCAGCAAGTCTTTTTCAATCGCATTCGCGATCTGGGGCGCTTTCGTGGTTCTACGAGTTCTCGGCGCGTTCATATTCTCTTGATCGCTTTGACCGACCTCGTCTAGACGACGGTCCGCCAGATTCGAAATGGGCGGGCTGATACAATTGACGAGTGAGCTTTGCGTTCGAGGTTACCCAGACCGACCCGACAGGCGCGCGCCGAGGCAAATTCTCGACGCCCCATGGCGCATTTGAAACGCCGGCATTCATGCCGGTCGGCACGGCCGCCACTGTCAAAGGCCTGACGCAAGACGCGCTCGAGCAACTCGGCGCGCGCATCATCCTCGCCAACACCTATCACTTATATCTCCGCCCCGGCCACGAACTGATCCGCAAACTCGGCGGCCTGCACAAATTTATGTCCTGGCCCGGCGCAATTCTCACCGACTCCGGCGGCTTCCAGGTCTTCAGCCTTTCCGACCTCCGCAAAATCACCGACGAAGGTGTCCGCTTCCGGTCGCACCTCGACGGCTCCGAGCATCTGCTCACGCCCGAGAAAGCCGCCGAGATCCAGCTCGCGCTCGGCTCCGACATCGCCATGGTGCTCGACGAGTGCATCGAGACGCCCGCTCCGCGCGACATTGCCGAATCTGCCGTGAAGCGCACCTCTCAATGGGCGAAACGCGCTCGCGCATACTTCCTGCAAAAGACCCAGGAAGCTGGAAGCGCCGCCACCGGCTCCGGCCTGCCTCAATGGCAATTCGCCATCGTCCAAGGCGCCACCTTTGCGGATCTCCGCCGCGAAAGCGCGCGCCAGCTCCTCGAACTCGATTTCCCCGGTAACGCCATCGGAGGCCTCGCCGTCGGCGAGCCCCACGCCATGACTTGCGAGATGACCGGCGTCGTCACCGAACTCCTCCCGAAAGATCGCCCGCGCTATTTGATGGGCGTCGGCCGCCCCGAGCAAATCGCCGACTACGTCGCGCTCGGCATCGACATGATGGATTGCGTCCTCCCCACGCGCGCCGCGCGCCACGCCTGCATTTACACCAGCGAGGGCCGCGTCCTCATCAAAAACGCGCGCTACGCCGAAGATCAGCGTCCACTCGATCCTGCGTGCACCTGCTCCGTCTGCAAACGCTACACGCGAGCCTACTTACGTCATTTATTTCACGCCGGCGAAATCACCGCGGCCATCCTCGCGACCCACCATAATGTCCACTTTTACCTTGACATAATGCGCCAAATCCGTGAGGCTATCGGGTTTGGAAACCTAGCGAAATTCTCATCTGCGATGCACGCGCGTTATTCCGCAGGTCCGGCTTGAGGGCAATCGGGCCGATGGAAACGGACGGCGCGCGAGGTCCGCGGGACACCACCAGAAGAGAATCGTAAGGGTTGGAGCGAACGGGAATTTCCCGTTTCTGGCTGCTGCTTTCTCCGCTGTTGTTGCTCAAAATTTGTTTCGCAGCGCCCAAGCCACACGCGCGCTTGGTGGGACACGGAATCACAAGTACGACGAAGAACGAAAGGGTTCAGCCACGATGATTTTTGCGGCCACAATTTTCCAGACGGGCGGCCTGGGCAGCGCGCTCGGCAGCCCGCTGATCATGATGGTGATCGTGATGGGCATCTTCTACGTCATGCTCATCTTGCCGCAGCAGCGCCAGCGCAAAAAGGTTCAGGAAATGTTGGGCGCGCTCAAGGCCGGCGACAAAGTCATCACCAACGGCGGCATCTACGGCACAATCAACGGCCTCGATGGCGACACCGTCATTCTCAAAATTGCCGAACAAGTGAAAATCCGCATCGCTCGTTCGGCCATCACGCAAGTGGAGACCACCGAAGATGCGAAGTAGATTTTCTCTCGGTGCCCGCGCAAATTCTGCGGGCAACTACTCCGGCTCACACGGAGCTCTTAACGTCCAGCCATGAATCCTAATCTGAAGTGGAAAGCAGTTTTTATCGCTTTGGTCGTTGTCGGCTGCATTTACGGCCTCATCGGCTTGCCGACGTTCCCGACTTCGCTCGCGCAAATCAAAGATAATTTTTCACACCAGATCAAGCTCGGCCTCGACCTCCAGGGCGGCACGCACCTGATTCTCCAGGTGCAGACGCAGGAAGCCATCGCGCAGGAGACCGACCAGACCGTCGAGCGCCTCACGACCCAGCTGCGCGCGAAGAACATTCGCTACGATGAAATCCGCCGCACCGACGACACGCACATTCTCGTCCGCAACATCGCACCAGACCAGTCGTCCGACTTCCGCGATCTCGTCAGCCAGCAATTGCAAAACGTTTGGGATCTCTCGCCCGCGGCCGGCGAACAGAACAGCTACACGCTTACGCTGCGCGCCAATGCTGTTGCACAAATTCGCGAATCGACCATGACGCAATCGATCGAGACGATCGAGCGCCGTATCAATGCGCTCGGTCTGACCGAACCGACGATTCAGCAACGCGGCGGCGCCAACCAGAACGAAATCCTCGTGCAGCTCCCGGGTGAAGGCGACCCCACGCGCGCCAAAGAAGTCATCCAGGCCGGCGGGCAACTCGAACTCAAGCTCGTCGAAGATCCCACGACATATCCTTCGCAGGTTGCCGCACTCGCGGCGCACGGCGGCGTTCTGCCTCCGGGCAGCGAAATTCTCCCGGGCCGCAATGAGAGCCGCACCGCAGCACCCGATCAAGGTGAAGTCTGGTACGTCTTGAGCCGCTCGCCCGTCGTCACCGGCCGCGACCTCCGCAGCGCCACCGAAAATCGCGCCACGCAAAACCCCGGCCAGTGGCAGATCAACTTCGCGCTGTCCGCTGACGCCGCGCGCCGCTTCGGTCCTTTCACCGAGCAAAACATCAATCGCCAGATGGCCATCGTCCTTCAGCATCGCGTCTATTCCGCACCCGTAATTCACGGCCGCATCGACGATACCGGCGTCATCGAAGGAAACTTCAGCCAGGATACCGCGCACGATTTGGCGCTCGTTCTTCGCGCCGGCGCGCTTCCAGCCTCTGTGAAATATCTCGAAGAGCGCACCGTCGGCCCATCGCTCGGAGCCGATTCCATTCGTCACGGTGTCCAAGCATCTGTGCTCAGCTTGATCGTCGTGATGCTCTTCATGCTCGTTTACTATCGTCTCTCGGGCGCCAACGCCGTCGTCGCGTTGATCCTCAACTTGATCATCCTGCTCGCGGCGCTCGCTACATTCGGCGCCGTCCTGACGCTCCCCGGCATCGCCGGCGTCATCCTCACCATAGGCATGGGCGTCGACTCCAACGTCCTCGTCTTCGAGCGCATCCGCGAAGAACTGCGCGCCGGCAAATCGGCCGCTGCCGCCGTCGAAGCCGGCTTCGACAAAGCATTCCTGACCATCATCGACACGCACGTCACCACGGTCGTCTCCGCCTTCTTCTTGTTCCTTTTTGGAACTGGACCCATCCGTGGTTTCGCCATCACTCTGACCATCGGTTTGATCGCCAACGTTTTCACCGCGATCTACGTGTCCAAAACGATTTTCCAATATCACCTTTCCAAGATGGACCGTCAGGCGGAACTCAGTATCTGAGGTATCTGAGTTGTACTAGGACTCTTGGGAAACTTTTCAACGCAGTACTTTGCGCTACCTGTGCCATCAAACGCCCAGAGATCGCACTGTCCTCGGGAACAATTTTTTAGCTGTTGGAGTCTAAAGAAGGGACGCATCTCGGCATGATTGAGTTCTTTAAAGAGCCCAATATCGACTGGATGGGCAAGGCCAAGTATTTCTACGGCTTGAGCGCCATTCTTCTCATCGCAGGGCTCATCTCCTGGCTGCATGAAGGCGGCCTCCGTTACGGCATCGATTTCAAGGGTGGCACCAACGTAGATGTCCGCTTCGCCCAACCGCCAAATATTGACCAGATTCGCCAAGCTCTCAGAACGCAGGGCCTCGGCAACAGCGAGATCCAGGCCGTCAGCAGCGGCGTCACCGCTTCCAACTCGAACGAAGTTCTGATTTTCGTCGAGCAAAAGGGACAAGGCGACGAAGCCTCCGACAACAGCAAGTCGCAGGTGCTCACCGCGCTCAATGCCATGTACGGCTCGAAGGATCCCGGCAAGCCCGACTTCAACGCGGCGACTCCTTCCTCCCTTGCTGAAATCCTCACCGCAAAGGATCCTCTCGCTCTCTCGGCCAATGCTGGCGATCGCTACGATCAACTCGCGCGCCGCTTGCTCGCATTTCGCGACGGCCCGAAGAATGGCGTGATCACAAATTTCAGCGAGCTGACCGGCGTTGAAGGTGCGACTCCCGCTGTCATCTCCGCGCTGAATAGCAGCTACGCCATCGGAAGCTTCACCGTTCGCGGAGTCGAAAGCGTTGGCCCCAAGGTCGGCGCAGAACTGCGCAAGCAAGCCATCTTCGTTACCCTCTATGCATTAGCAGGAATGCTCGTCTACATCGCGTTCCGCTTCGAGTGGGTTTTCGGCGCAGCCGCAGTTCTCGCCGTGTTTCACGATGTCCTCATTACATTGGGCTTTTTCTCGATTTTGCACTTCGAAATTTCGCTTACAGTCATCGCGGCTCTCCTCACCCTCGTTGGATATTCGATGAATGACACCATCGTCATCTTCGATCGCATCCGCGAAAACAATCGTTTGCTCCGCAAAGAGTCCTTCGCCGACGTTGTTAACAAGTCGATCAATCAGACTCTTTCGAGAACGATCTTGACTAGCGGCCTGACTTTCCTTACCGTGCTCGTCCTGTTCTTGATGGGCGGCCAGGTTCTGAGGGCATTCTCCTTTGCCCTGGTGGTGGGGATTGTGGTAGGAACGTACTCCAGTTTTGGCATTGCTGCACCGCTCGTAGTCGCGTGGCATCACTGGCGCGGCGATCGCGGTGCTGTGGTGGGCACCGGATCTGCAGCCGGAAACAAACCCCGTTCGAGCGAAGGCGTCTCCGGACGACTCGCACCCGCCGGGAGGAGGTAGGTAACCTATGTTTGAAGACATGGTGGTTTCCAGCTCGAACCCGAGCAAAACGAATAAATCCTGGACCGTCGTGCTATCGATGGTGTTCCAGGTTTTGTTCCTTGCCATCTTGATCCTGATTCCTTTGATCTACACGGAAGCGCTGCCGAAGACGATGATGTCGACGCTGCTCGTCGCGCCACCGCCTCCGCCGCCACCTCCGCCGCCTCCGGCCGTTGTTCACGTCGTCGCCGTCAAGCCGCAGGTCCACTTGATGGACGCCGGCAAACTCGTGGCGCCAAAGGTCATCCCGAAAGAAGTAAAGATTATTAAAGAAGAAGCTCCCGACATGAACGCCGGCATGGCCGGTGGTGTTCCGGGCGGCGTCGCTGGCGGTTCCATGGGCGGCGTCATTGGCGGCGTGATCGGTGGAATGGGTGGAGCGCCACCACCGCCGAAGCCGACCGCGGGTCGTATCCGCCAGGGCGGCAGCGTCCAGGCCGCGTTGTTGGTCAACAAAGTTCAGCCGGTCTATCCCCCGCTGGCACGCCAGACCCGCATCTCGGGCACGGTTCGCCTCCACGCCATCATTTCCAAGAGTGGCTCGGTCGAATCCCTCGAAGTGATCTCGGGCCATCCTCTGTTGGTTCGTGCAGCGATGGACGCCGTACAGCAGTGGAAGTACAAGCCAACGCTGCTCAACGGTGAACCGGTGGAAGTCGATACCACGATCGACGTGATTTTCTCTCTGAACCAGTAGCAAGTAGTACGGTGCGCTTCGCCAGTCGTGGGGCCGGCGAAGCGCACCGAGCTTTACCGATTCATGCAATCTCTCGTTGGCCCCGGCCCAGCCGGTGTCACCAGAACTCTAAGGAGCAAACGAATGCTAGCCACTTTGTACGTGTACGCGGCCCTCTTCCTGCAATCCCAGAGCGGTACTTCCTGGGATCTTCGCAGCATGTGGGCATCGATGAGCGCACTTCCCAGAGTTGTTGTCGGTATTTTGTTCGTGCTTTCGGTTTATTCCTTCGGTGTCATGATCGATCGCGCCTTGATGTACAGCGCGGCACGCAAGCAGTCGCGTGTGTTCGTGCAGCAGGTTGCCGGCGCTCTCAAGGACGGCAAGCTTGATGAAGCGATCGCGATCGCGGAACGCAACAAGAAGAGCCACATCGCCAAGGTTGTCGCGACCGGCCTCTCCGAGTTCCAGTCCGCTTCGCAGCAGGTTTCCGACGCCGACGTGATCGAAGCCGCCAAGCGCGGTCTCGAGCGCTCGGTCGCCATCGTCCACGCAGAAATGAAGCGCGGTCTGTCGGCCCTCGCCACCATTGGTTCGACGGCACCGTTCGTCGGCCTCTTCGGCACGGTCGTCGGCATCTTGAACGCGTTCAAAGGCATCGAGCAGTCCAAAGCGACCGGTCTGTCGGCCGTTGCCGGCGGTATCGCGGAAGCTTTGGTGACCACGGCGTTCGGTCTTCTCGTCGCCGTTCCCGCCGTCTGGGCCTACAACTACTTCACCAACAAGGTCGAAGCCTTCGACGTCGAGATGGATAACTCTTCGATGGAATTGATCAACTACTTCATTCTCCGTCGCGGCGCCAAGAAGTAACGGAAAGCAAGAGGCAGAGTTATGGCACATCTAGGTGGTGGTGGTCGGTATAAGCCGAAGGCCGGTGCTCAGATGGCGGCACCAAACGTCATCCCCATGGCCGACATCATGCTCGTTCTGCTGATCATCTTCATGGTGGTCACCCCGATGTTGCAGAAGAACATGCCGGTCGACATGGCCAAGACGGACACCGCTCGGGACATGCAGGACGCGGATAAAGACGACGCGATCGTCGTGGCAATCACACGCGATGGCGCCATCTATCTCGGACACACCGCGACTCCGAAAGATGATTTGACCAATCAAATCAAGGATCGGCTCGCGAACCGTCTCGACAAAACCGTATACGTGAAGAGCGATGCTCGAGCGAAATACGGCGACGTCGTTGCGGTTGTTGACGAAATCCGCTCCGCCGGCGTGGACCAGGTCGGACTGCTGACCGAAAAGAACCAGAAGGCAGGTGCGCCGAGCGCTCCGGAACCGACTTCGGGTAATCCAACCGGAGACTGAGTCGGAGGCGCGTCGTCGCTTCTTGTCTTTAGCAGCTTGCTGAGTTACACCGTTTTGAGTCGTACGTTGTCGCAGTGGATCTCATTCGTTTGCTGATGTTTTGAGTGGCCGCGCCCTCCCCACAGGGGCGCGGCTTACTGGCCTGCAAAGCTCGACACCAAGCAGGCTCATAGGAGAAGTCGCCATGGGTATGAGCGTTGGAGACAACAAGGGCGGTGCGATGGCGGAAATGAACGTCGTTCCGCTGATCGACATCTTGCTGGTGCTGCTGATCATCTTCATGGTGATTACGCCGCTGACCCCGAAGGGCTTGGACACCTTGGTTCCACAGCCCAATCCAAACCAGCAGCAGAACCAGGATTTGGAAAATAAGACGGTCGTCGTTCAGGTTCTCTCGAACGACAAGCTGAAGATTAATAACGAAGACGCGACCTGGGATGGCCTCGGCCCGCGCATCGATCAGATCTTCAAAGACCGCGCCGAGAAAATCGCTTTCGTGAAGGGCGATAACGATGTACTGTTCGCCAGTGTTGCGCGCGCCATCGATATCATGCGCGCGAACGGCATCGACAAAGTCGGTTTGATCACCGCTAAAATCGAAGCCGGTCAATAGTTTTTCAGCACGGCGTCATTTTCACGACGCCGGTTTTCCGGATTTTCGCAGGGTTGTGAGAGTCCTCCTCGCGGGGCAAACGTTATACAGCGAGGTGACTCATGGGCATGTCCGTTGGTTCCAATCGCGGAATCGTTTCTGAAATGAACGTGGTTCCGCTGATCGATGTTCTGCTGGTGTTGTTGGTGATCTTCATGATCATCCCTCATCATCAGACGGGTCTGAGGGCTGAAATACCGCAACCGGCGCCGCAAAATTCCGCGCCCCCAAAGACCGAACCCGACATTATTGTGATCCAGGTTTTGGACGGGGGATCGCTCAAGATTAATGAACAACCGGTGACTTGGGATTCCTTGCGCAGCCGCCTGGACGAAATTTTCAGCCGGCGTGCCGACCACACCGCGTTTGTTTCCGGCGATTCCGGTGTCGAGTTCCAGGTTGTGGCCAAAGTGATTGACGTGATGGACGCGGCAGGCATATCTTCTGTCGGTCTCTTAACGCCGCAGTTGGAGAAAGGCCGCTAGATTGGCCGGTTGCCCTTCGCGGGGCGGACGTGAATCCTAGCGACGACTGTTTTCGGTCGCGCCATACGCAGGGATGGATGCTTCGATGACTTACGGATCGATTCGAATCGCACGCCGGGTGACGGCAATCGCTGCGATGCTTTTCGTCGTAGCGGGCGTCTCGGGCTGTAACAAACTCAAGGCTCGCGACCTCTTGAACAAAGGTGTCGCCGCCTTCAAAAACGGCCAGTCCGACGCTGCGATTGAAGACTTCAAGGAAGCGAAGGAAGCCGATCCGGAACTGCTGAACGCCCGGCTCTACCTCGCCACGGCGTACGCCAGCCTTTACATTCCCGGCGCTCCCTCTCCCGAAAATCTCGCGCGCGGCAATCAGGCCGTTGCCGAATTCAAGGAAGTTCTCGACAAAGACCCGAACAATCTCTCCGCCATCGACGGCATCGGCTCCATTCTTTTCCAGATGGGCGGCCAGCCGTTCGATCCGAAGAAATTCGAAGAATCAAAGACGTATCACCAGCGCCACATTCAGTTGAAGCCCGAAGATCCCGAGCCGTATTACTGGATCGGCGTCATCGACTGGACGCTCGCGTTCCGCGCCAACGGTGAAGCGCGCCTCGCCTATAACAAAGACAACATCAAAAAGCAGGTCAAAGATACCGACCCGCTTCCCCCGGCGATTCGTGGCGACTACGTGACCAAGTACGGCCCGATGATTGAGGAAGGTATCGCCGACCTGCAAAAGGCGATCCAGCTTCGTCCGGATTACGACGACGCCATGGCCTACCTCAACCTTCTCTATCGCCGCAAGGCCGACATGGTCGAAACCGCCGACGAACGCGCTGCGCTGCTCAAACAAGCCGACGACCTGGTCGACAAGGTCAAGGAAATCAAGCAGAAGCGCGCCGACCAGCCAACTCAGCCGTCCTGATCGAGCCGCATCAGCCGGTCAGCTCAGTTCCAATTCAACCGTCTCCCAAGGGCGCTCCCACAGAGCGCCCTTTCTCATTCTCACCAAGAGCCCCGTTACCGCTCTCGTAAGGACGCGATCGCAGCGCCAAGCCGGCATTTGGGTGCCGCACCCTTGCGCTTTTCAAGGGTGCGGGTTTAGACGCGACCCCACCAATACCACAACGACGACCACCCTGTAGCCGCGATCGTTCCTCAGATCGCGGGATTTAGACCCAACACGACCCAGCTCGATCTGGATTGCCCCCCACGCATCCAATCACCCGTTGACAACCTGATACCGTTGTGGTAACATATCCGCCGTAGACAACCACGTCCGCTCCTCCTGCTCCCCGTTAAACACGAACAAAATACGAACGCTAGCACCTCTGTAACCCTAACGTTCTAAAGACCTTGCCCACTCTTGAAATCTCGTTTTCTCGAACCTATTCAATCAAAGCCACTTGCGCACTCTTTAGAAAAAACAGGGGGGTATACCCCAGACCTTCCCAATTTGGAACCGTCCAAACCGTCCAGGCAAAGCGGTTACTCAGTCCGCCATCCTGAATCCCAGCGCCGGAAACAGCATCCTAATGAGTGTCGTATACTAGACTATGCCGTCTCCCGGTAACGTTCCCCTCAGCTTTAACCGCGACCGCACCGAGCGCCAGCTCGACGCCCGCCTCGAAGAGCTCCTCGTCAAGCTTCGCAAAAATCGCCCCGCCGAAGACCCCTGGATGGTCCGCCGCGCCTACGACATCGCTGCCGAGCGCCATCGCGAACAACTTCGCAAATCTGGCGAGCCGTACCTCATGCACTTGCTCGAGGTCGCCCACATCCTCGCCGACCTCCGCCTCGACGCTACCACGCTGACCGCCGCGCTCCTGCATGACGTCATCGAAGACACCGAGTTTCCCGTCTCTCGCATCACCGAGCGTTTCGGCGCCGAAGTCGCTCACCTCGTCGAAGGCGTCACCAAGATCGGCCGCCTCAAAGTCATGGCGCCCGAAGCGCGACAGGCCGAAACCGTCCGCAAGATGGTGCTCGCCATGGTGCACGACGTCCGCGTTGTGCTGGTCAAGCTTGCCGATCGCCTTCACAACATGCGCACGCTCGAATATCTCGATACGCCCAAGCAGCAGCGCATCTCGCGCGAAACGCTCGATATCTACGCGCCTATCGCGCATCGCCTCGGAATGGGTTTGATTCGCAACGAACTCGAAGACCTCTCCTTCCGCTATCTCGAACCCGAATCGTTTCTCGCGCTGCAAAAAGAAGTCACCGACAAGGCGCCGGTCCATCTGAGATTCCTGGAAGACGTTCAAGCGACGATCCGCACCAAACTCGTCGAAGCCGGCATTCCTGCGGAGCTGACTTCGCGCGTCAAAGGCTTGTACTCGCTCCATCGCAAGATCGTTCGCCAGGAGCGCAGCCTCGATCAGGTTTACGACCTGCTCGCCGTCCGCGTCATCACCGACAACGAGCGCAACTGCTACGCCGCGCTCGGCGTCATGCATCACCTCTGGCGCCCCGTTCCCGGCCGATTCAAGGATTACATCGCGATGCCGCGGCCTAATCTCTACCAGTCGTTGCACACGACGGTGCTGCACAACGGCCAGCCGTTCGAGATTCAGATTCGCACCCAGGAAATGCACCACACCTCCGAAGAAGGCGTGGCCGCGCACTGGAAATACAAAGACGACAAGCCCGTCCGCGAAGACGATCAGCGCATCGCGTGGATGCGCCAGTTGATTGAGTGGTCGCAGGAACTCGAAGAGCCGAGCGAATTTCTTTCCACCCTGAAAGTCGATCTCGCTCCCGTCGAAGTCTACGCGTTCACGCCGAAAGGCCGCGTACTCGAACTGCCGCGCGGCGCAACACCCGTGGATTTCGCCTACACCGTTCACACCGAAGTCGGCCATCAATGCGTCGGCGCAAAAGTGAACGGCCAGATGGTCGCGCTGCGCCACGAAATCGTCAGCGGCGACGTCGTGGAAATCATGACGCAAAAGGGCCACAAGCCCAGCCGCGACTGGCTCGGTTTCGTCAAGTCGTCGCACGCGCGCACAAAGATCAAGCACTGGATCAACGTGCAGGAGCGCCAGGAAGCCACCGAAATGGGCATCCGGCTCCTGGAAAAAGAGGCGCGCCAGTTTGGCCGCAGCCTGAAAAAAATTCCTGAAGCCGACCTCCTCAAATTCGCTTCGGATTCCGGTCTATCGAAACTCGACGATCTCTACGCGGCCGTCGGCTTCGGAAAATATTCCGCGCGCCAGATCTTGACGAAGGTTTTGGGCGAGCCGGAAAAGGGAAGCCAGACCGACACGGAAGAATCCACGCCGACGATCGTTAAAACCGTCAAGCGCATGCTTGGCTTCGGCGAAGCGCCGCTCGTCGTCAAAGGCCACGGCGATCTGCTCGTCTATCGCGCAAAATGTTGTAATCCGATTCCCGGTGACGACATCGTCGGCTACATCACGCGTGGCCGCGGCGTCGCGGTTCACACGCGCACATGCCCTAACGTGCAGAATCTTCTCTATCAAACCGATCGCCGCATCGACGTCGAGTGGGGCGGTGAAGGCACCACTGCCAAATTCCTCGTCCAACTTCTCATTCGCGCCAGAGATCGCGCCGGCCTCCTGGCCGACATCACGTCGGTTTTCAGCAACGCCGGCTGCAACATCCACAATCTCGAAAGCCGCCCCGACCGCCTCAACGCCCAGGTCGATGTAAATCTCGAAATCGTTGATCGCCGCCAGCTCGAATCCATCCTCGGCAACATCCGCAAAATCCAAGGCGTCTACGGCGTCGAACGCGTCTACCAACCCACCGTCTAACCACGGCCACCCTGTCCCAAAGGTCGGGTACGCCCCAAACACAGCTGTCCCTGGTGCTCCATTGCGGCGTCGCCAACCCGCCTAAAATGAGGTTGTGAAGCGCTCGCACCTCATGGTCGGCACCTGGCTGTTTGCCCTCGCGGTGGGCTGCCATAACACGCCGGTGATGGACTATCGCCCGCTCGATCAAGCCGGCATGAACTCCGGAACCATCGATCGCCTCAAACCGCTCAATATTTCCGATTTCGAGCTACAGCAACTCGTTCGCCTGAAGTCCGCGGGCGTCAGCGATGACACCTGCGTCACTTTGATTTCGACCGCCCATGACCACAAACGCGCCTTCAGCAGCGCGGATTCTGTCGCCAATCTTCTCAACGCGCGCTACACCGAGTCCGACGTCGTCACCTACGCGCAAGCCGATAAGCTCGATTCCATCAGCGGCGATGCCGTTATGCTTCGGCTGATCGGTCTCTCGAATGGCACCGTCAGCGCGATTCTGCAGCGCGAACTGCAAGGGCTTCCGACCATCAGCTCCGCCGCGATCGGCCGCCTGAAAAATACCGGCCTCACCGAGAAACAAATCGTCGAACTCATCGCCCAGGGCATCACCGAGCAGCAAGCCGAAGACGAGGCCAATTCGCGCGAAGCCGCGCGCAACCACGCGCACACCGATTTCGTCGCGTCCCGCGTCCGCCGGCGCTAAGCAGTCGTAGCTTCAAGTACGCAGAGCTTACTTCGCAACTTTCGCCGCAGCGCAGTCCCGTCTACAATCAACTTCACCGTGCAGCGCCCCGCGACCATCCACCGTCTTGCACTTTTGCTAATCGTTGTCGCTTGCGCCTTTGCCGTTGGTTGCACGGCGGCGCTTGGGCCCGGGTACACCATAGAGAAGCAGGAGATCGAAGTTCACTTTGTGCCGGCGCCAGAGCCGACGATTCACATCGATGCGACCTATCACTTGCGCAACGATGGAATTCGTCCGCTGACAACGCTGGAGCTTCGCCTGCCGGGCCGTCGTAGGTTTCACTTTGCCGATCCCTCCGTCGAGTGGGACGGCCGCGCGGTCACTCTCGATATTTCTCCCGACAATCGGCGCAACTCGATTTTGAATCTCTCCGATCCGTGGAAAGTTTCGGAGGATCGCACGCTGAAGCTTTCCGTCGAGTACAAGCAGGCTGGTCCCGACGAACACACTTTCAGTTTTGCCCCTGATGCGTTTTTCCTTCCGTCCGAAGGTTGGAGTCCGCAGCTCATGCCCGCTCGCGGAGCATTCGCGAAAGGCGGAGTCCCACCCGCGAAATGGCAGATGACGGTTCGCGTGCCGCAGGATTTTCTCGTCCACGCGAGCGGCGAGAAGCCCAAGAAATCGAAGAGCAACGGGGAACAAGTCGTTCGGGTGACGCAACGCCTGAAAGACGGATATCCCTTCGTCATCGCCGGCCGCTACGTCTCGGTGAAATTCAAAGCTGAGCCGGAAACGGTAGCGCTCTGGAGCCGCGCGCCACAAAATGCCGACGCTCTGCGGCAATCCGCAGAGGGACTCGTTTCCGCGATGAAGGCGTACGACTCGATGTTCGGCAGGCGCGTCGAAAATTCACACGACTTGTGGCTGGTGGAGTGTCCCGTCGTGAAAAGTTGTTTCAGCAGCACGGCGTCTTATTTTTCGGGCTTGGTGAATGAACCCGGCGCGCAGCCCACCGCCGAAATGGCATCGCTCGACACCGTAATGGTCGACCTCACGCAAGGCGCGCCCGACGTGGTTGCCGCCGCCGGACCTTCACTGGCATCCACCTGGCTGGGTTACGGCGAGAATCCCGGCTTCTACGAACAGGACCCGCCGCTCTCGGCGTTACCGGCCTTCGCCGCAATTCGCGGGCGCGAAGCCGCGGGTGGTTCCCAAGTCCGCAGCGTCGCGATCCGCCGCGCGCTCAAAGCTGTTCCGCTCGACGCGCAGCCCGGAAAGCCCGAGCCCGCCAATGTCGTCGGCGCAAAAAGTTTGCTGCTCTTTTTCGCTCTACAGGATCGTTACGGCCAGAAAGCGTTCTCGGACGCGCTCAGTCACATGCTCTATGCGCGCCGCCGCGGCGGCTTCGACATCACCGATCTCATCTCGGCATTCGATCAAGAAACGCATCAGAACGTCGGCGAATTCGTCCGCCACTGGATGAAGCGCCCCGGCGTTCCACAGGATTTTCGTTCGCGCTATGAAGGCGAAACCAGCGCGGGCGCAGTTGCGTTTCAATCCCAGGAGGCTACGCCATGAAAGACATCGTCCATTCCGATCGCGGTCCGAAACCCATCGGTCCTTACTCGCAAGCGGTCAAGATCAACGGCCTCCTCTATTTGTCGGGCCAGATTCCGCTCGATCCCAAAACTAACGAGATGGTTGGCGGAGACATCAAGGCGCAGACAGAACGCGTTCTGGAAAACATCAAAGGAATTCTGGAAGCCGCCGGATCGAATCTTCATCACGTCGTGAAGACGACGGTGTTTCTCAAGGATATGAACGAATTTCCGGCGATGAACGAAGTCTACGGGAAGTATTTCACGGCTGCGCACCCGGCGCGTTCCACCGTCCAGGTTTCTCGCCTGCCGAAAGACGCTTCGGTAGAAATCGAAGTCATCGCCTCGGCTTAATTTACGGTCTCAGGGGCGGTCCGGGCTTTCGAGGGCGAAGTAAACACCAATCGCTGTTCCTATACCCGCAAAAATCAGGATGAACATCAGGAAACGATCGCGGCCAGACCTTCGCGGAGTTTTTTGTGCGAACACGGGGGGCGGATTACTGGTGTCCTGTCCTTGCGCATCGTCGGGATCAAGCACAACGCGATAGGCCGTGCCTTCGGCGACGATTTTCGTGTCGTCTTCCACCGAAATCGCCAGCGCGCCGTGAGAGCAACTGACCGCCAGTTCCTTGGGATTCAGGATCGTGACGCTGCCAACGGTTGGGGCGTCGGAGTTTGGCCGGATGAGCGCCGTGGCCACATGCAGCGAGAAAGCCTTGGCGTTGGCCGTCGAAAAGATCGCGGTGCCGTTCTTGAGCGTGGCGGAGGCTCCGCCCTCCTCATTCGCCCAGGTCACCTGGCTGGAGCTGCTGAGCAGCAACCGCGCGGCTCCCGCACGCACCTGCAGGCTCCCGAATTTGTCCGTATCGAGGGTATCGCCGGACAAAACGGTAGTACCCACCGTCGCGTTGGCGCTGCCCACGCGGGCGCGGTCAGCGGACACGACGGTGCCAAAAGCCACCGTGGAGGCGTGCGAAACCGATCCATTCGAGACACACATCAGGATCAGTCCGAACGACAACACTGCGGCCGTAGCTGTGCGTATCAGGTCGCGCAAGCGCGCCATCTCTTCTCCAATTGGGCTGACCTTAAGGATACTGGTGGCCGGGGGTCTTATAACGTGCCACGCCACCCCCTGACACTTAAAAGTACAGCCCGTTACTCATGGGAATTCCGGTCTGCGACAACGGTGGGAGTCTGAATCCCGACACAAGGTTGTGCGACAAATCTCGTGCGCACTGGTAGCCCGCCTTGGTCGCTGCTACAATGCGTTACAGTAATCTACGTATGGCGGACTGGAAACAAATCACCGCGCGCATTCGTCGCGCTCGAACCGGTAAAGATCCCGTAGCACAACTATCTGCGCTCTACGAGAAAACGCAGGATGCCATGGTGGCGTTTGAGTTGGCGCGTGTGTTTGAAACCGCCACCCAGAATGCCGACGCCGCGAAGTGGTACAGCACTGCGGCAGAGCGCTTCCGCCGCAACGATTGGAAAACAAAAGCACAGCAAGCTGCCGCGCGCCTTGGTGGGGAATCGGTCGGCGATTCGCAACTCGATTTTCCGCAGCTCGTACCACCGCGGATTCCGGCTCCTGAGGCTGACAGCGCAAGTGTTGATGCGATCGCTTCATCAGACGCCGAAGCCGCGTCGAGAGAGTCTTCTGAATCGGAGTCCGATTCCGAAGCGCAGCCTGCGGAAGCTGCAGCGACTTCCTCCGCTTCTGCAACGAGCGAGAAACAATCGAGCGAAAACGGGCGTCGCCGCCGCGGGCGGCGCGGTGGCCGAAATCGCCGCAAGGGCCGTGGAGAAGGGGAAAGTGCTCCGTCCGGAACGAAGCATTCCCGTTCTGAAACTTCGTCAGCGCCGCCTTCGCGCTCTCACGCATCGCACACGGCGAGTGCACCGAGCACCTCGGGCGAATTGGAAAGCGAAGAGCGTTCTGTGCGCTCCTATGAATCTTCGATGCCGCGTCTTCCCGTCGAAGCCGCGCCCACCTCGACAGATGCAGGTGGCATCGCGCTGCGCGGCCGTTACGGCGATCCCGGGCTTTCGTCGCGCATTTCGTTGCTCGAAATGCAATTCCGGCGTTTGCTGACGTGTTCGCCTCTCAAGCTCGATGAACTCGAGCGCGCTCCGGCGGGGCCTGGCGTTTTGCTGCTGACCGATTCCGATCTCACGAGCTACTACTACGTCGAGGCATGCCAGACTTTGCGCATCGCGATTCCGGCGGTGCTGCGCGGCGGGGCGTCAAAGCGTGGAGGCGATTCCATCAAGCCGCAGCTTGCGGATCATCTGGGAATTCCTGAAGCGCGGGTGGGAAAATATTTGGCTGAGCACTGTGTCATTCGTTGGTTACAGCTCGACGAGGGCGCATCGCACTTCGCACATTTTGTGAACGCCGTCCTCCGGCCGGTCCTGAACGAGTAGCAAACCGCCAACTTGGGATTTTTGGGGTACCGGCTGGCCTTCGTTTAGCCCCCCTTTTTACCGTTCGACCCCCAAAAACGACCGTTCGCCGCAAGCCGCTGGCCTATTGCCCCGTTTACCCTCAAAGTATACAAGTCCAAAGACTTAGTTACCGTTCCGGTTTTGGAATGGTACGCTGGAAGCAGTCCGGGGGCCTGAGTTGGGAGGTATCCAGCACAGAGCGGGCTGCATCAGACAGTTTTCAGCTTTTTGTATTCTGTGTTTCCGCTGCAACGTTGCTGTGCGCGGAAATGATTTTCAGTAGCAAAAAGTTTTTGTAACAACGTGGGGCCAAGGTAGCTCGCATTTTTCCGCAAAGTGGAGGCGCAAGATTTATGCCTAATTCCGTAGGCACGCAGTTGAAGCGTTCGATGGACTGGGTGATTTGCAAGACCGCTGCGGTTACCTTCAACACGATCCAGCATTTCAATAAAAAGAATCCGAATCCGTCGGTCACTCCGCAGTGGTCCGACAAGCCGCTGTTGAAGTCCTGGGAAAAGACCAAGCCAACGCTTGGCTTCCCGCGGCAAACCGATTCGCTCTGTCCCGCGTGCGTAAAAGAAGCGCGCGAGTCGATCATCGCCGGGACCAAAGACTGGCGCGATCTGATGAACGAAAAGATCGGCGAGATCAAAGCGCAGATCATCGAGCGCGACGGCCAGATCTGGATGGTGAAAGATTGTCCGCAGCACGGCCACTATGAAGACATGATGGCCGTTGACGCGAAGTTCCTCGAGTGGATCGAGCAACAGTTTCCGGGCCGCGACATTCCGGCG
>CAVYCJ010000010.1:0-1286549 GCA_963766985.1 uncultured Acidobacteriota bacterium | reverse complement strand
ATCGGCTGGGGCGTCGGCGCGTGGTTCGACCGGCACTTTCCGGTCTGGTTCCTCAAAGGTCTTGGCGTTCAGTTTTATTTCGGCGGCACTTCGTTGTTGATTGTCGTCGGCGTGGCGATGGACACCGTGCAGCAGCTCGAAGCACAGCTCGTCATGCGTAACTACGAAGGATTCGCACGGAAGGGCCGGCTTCGCGGTCGTCGCTAATGGCAACTAGCGGCAACGCGGCGGAGCAGCGCTCCGTGGGCTTGTTGGATCGTGCGGTGATTTTTCTCGGGCCTCCGGGCGCGGGAAAAGGCACGCAAGCGAAAGAGTTGGCGCGTAAGTACGGCGTGCCGCATCTTTCGACGGGCGACATGCTTCGCGATAACATCGCGAAAAACACGCCGCTCGGGCAGTTGGCGAAGCCCATCATGGACCGGGGTCAGTTGGTTTCCGACTCCCTCGTGCTCAAGATGGTCGCGGATCGCATCGAGAAGCCGGATTGCTGGCACGGTTTCGTTTTCGATGGGTTTCCGCGAACGGTGGCGCAGGCGCAGTATCTCGGCGTCTTGCTCGCGCAGCACGGTTACAAACCGTTGCTCGTGATTCACCTGGCGATCGATCCGGCTCTCGTGCTTCGGCGCATCACCGGCCGGCGCACCTGCAAGGTAGGCGGCGAGATTTACAATGTTTTCGATCGTCCGCCCAAGGTCGAAGGCCGTTGCGATAACGACGGTGGCGATCTTGAGCAGCGAGCCGACGATCGGGAAGAAATTGTCGCGCCGCGCTTGCAAGCGTACGAGAGACAGACGGCGCCGTTGGTTGCGTATTATAAGCGGCTGGGCCGGTTGCACACGGTGGATGCGTCGAAAAGCGTACCCGACGTGATGTGCAAGATCAGCGATATCGTGACCGCTGCGATTTAAGGCGGCAAAGAATTTCGTCCGGTAGGGCCGGACTGAGTGAACGGAATGGCGATTCATCTGCGCAGCGCGGAAGAGCTTGAAAAAATGCACCGCGCAGGTCTCGTTGTTCACGAAGTCCTGCAGGCGCTGCGAAAGATTGTTCGGCCGGGTATCACGACGATGGACCTCGAGAAGTTTGCCGAGGAGCAAATCGGCGGCAAGCCTGGCAAGCCGGCGTTCAAGGGATATCGCGGTTATCCTTGCACGCTCTGCACTTCGGTGAACAGCGAGATCGTTCACGGGATTCCGTCGGCCAAGCGGAAACTTCGCGAGGGCGACATCGTCTCGATCGACTTCGGGATGGAAGTGAATGGCTACTTCGGAGATTCAGCGGTGACTGTGCCGGTTGGGCAGATCGCTCCTGAAACCGAGAAGTTGCTGAAAGTGACTCGAGAGTCGCTGGATCGCGCGATCGACAAAATGCGCCCGGGCAATCGCCTTGGCGACGTCGGAAACGCGGTGCAGTCTTGGGTCGAGCAGCACGGGTACTCTGTGGTTCGTGAGTTTGTCGGGCACGGCATCGGCACCAAGATGCATGACGAGCCCAATCTTCCGAACTATGGCGAACCCGGTCGCGGTGCGCGGTTGCAGGAAGGCATGGTCATCGCCATCGAACCGATGGTGAACGCCGGCAAGCCTGACGTTCGCATGCGCGACGAATGGGTCGCTGAAACGGCCGACGGCCAGCCGTCCGCTCACTTCGAGCACACGGTCGCCGTCACCGCCAACGGTCCCTGGATTCTGACGCGGCCGAAAGACGCGACCGGCCCGTCCTGGTCGTAGAAGATTTCGTTGGGGTTGGGCTTCGGTCCGACCGGTAGCAAGTAGCAGTAAGATTTGGAGCTTATGCCGAGACCGCAAGAAGACGACAAGAAGAAGGGCGACTCGGGCAATCCGAAAGAGGACGCCATCGAAGTCATGGCCACGGTGATCGAGCCGTTGCCAAACGCGATGTTCCGCGTCGAACTGGAGAACAAGCACCGGGTTCTGGCCCATGTCTCCGGCAAGATGCGCAAGAATTTTATCCGTATCCTCGCAGGCGATAAGGTCGCCGTGGAGCTTTCTCCCTACGACCTGACCCGCGGCCGGATCGTCTACCGCTACAAGTAGCGTCCGTAAGTGGATGTAGACAAACGACTTGGGATTTGAATCCCAACTGCATCTAATAGTCAGGGCGGCCGAGCCGCCAAAGGGTTTTGAAGGAGCAACATGAAAGTTCGAGCGTCAGTAAAAAAGATTTGCGACAAGTGCAAGGTCATCCATCGGCGCGGCGTGGTTCGTGTGATTTGCAGCAACCCGAAGCACAAGCAGCGTCAGGGATAAGGGATTAGGATTAAGGAGAACGTATGGCACGTATTGCTGGTGTAGATCTTCCGGTGCAAAAGCGACTGTGGGTCGGGCTTACCTCGATCTATGGCATCGGACAAGAGCGCGCGAAGAAACTCGCCGAAAAGGCCAATGTCGACGCCACAAAAAAGATTCGCGATCTGACCGAAGACGAAGTCAACCGCCTCCGCAATGAGATCGAGAAGGAAGGCCGCGTCGAAGGCGATCTCCGCAAGGAGATTCAGATGAACATTCGCCGGCTGATCGAAATCCAGGCCTATCGCGGCATTCGTCACCGCCGCAATCTGCCGGTTCGTGGTCAGCGCACGCACACCAACGCACGCACCCGTAAGGGTCCGCGCCGCGGCGCCGTCGCAGCCAAGAAGAAAGTCGCCGGCAAGAAGGGCTAACCTTCGGCCGAGCTTTTGTAGGGGCGGGGTTCACTCTCGCCCGGCGTACGAAATCGAGCAGGGTGTATCTGGTAGCACGACAGCAATTCGAGAAACGGAGCACGAAGTGGCAAAGGAAACGACAAACGCAACACCAGACGCCCAGCCAGGAAAAGCGGGCGCTGCGACAAAGCGCAAGAAAGAATTCAAGAAGAAGCGCGAGCGCCGCGCGATCCCGCACGGTTTGGTGCACATCGCTGCGTCGTTCAACAACACGCAGATCGCCATCACCGACACCGATGGCCGCACTGTGTGCTGGTCTTCGGCTGGCGCGATCGGCTTCAAGGGTTCGCGTAAGGGCACGCCCTACGCCGCGCAGCAGGCTTCGCTTGCCGCCGCGGGTATCGCGCGCGACCAGTACGGCATGAAGAGCGTCGAGGTTCGCGTCAAGGGTCCCGGCTCCGGCCGCGAATCCGCCGTGCGCGCGCTCGCCGCTGCGGGCTTGCACATCGTCGTCATTCGCGACGTTACGCCGATTCCGCACAACGGCTGCCGTCCGCCAAAGCGCCGCCGCGTTTGATTTTTTCTCGGCTCGATGAAGCCGAGACCTGTAGCCGCGATCGTTTCCCAGATCGCGGGATTTAGAGGCAGCACAAGCTAGTCTCTAAATTGGGCCAAGAGTTTCGAAGAAAGAAAGTTTTGAGTAGCGAGAGGAGAATCGAAGTTGGCAAGACATCGTGATGCAGTTTGCCGCCTGTGCCGCCGGGAAGGGCAGAAACTGTTCCTAAAAGGTTTGCGGTGCTTCACCGAGAAGTGCGCCATTGAAAAGCGCAACTTCGTTCCGGGTCAGCATGGTCAGTCGCGTCGCCCCAAAGTTGCCGGGTACGGCTTGCAGTTGCGCGAAAAGCAGAAGATGAAGCGCACCTACGGCCTACTTGAGCGTCAGTTCCGCTCCTACTTTGAAAAGGCGGTCCGCATCAAGGGCCCGTCGGGCGAGAACCTGATCATCATGCTCGAGCGTCGTCTCGACAACGTGATCAATCGCGCTGGCTTCGCCAGTTCCAAGGCGCAAGCTCGCCAGCTCACGCTCCACGGCCACGTCCGGGTCAACGGAAAGAAAGTCAACATTCCGTCGTACCAGGTTAAGGTCGGCGATGAGATCGCAATCAAAGACAAGATGCACCAGAACGCGATGATTCTCGAAGCGCGTAACGTTGCGCAAAGCCAGAACTCTGTGCCCTGGCTCGAGCTCGATCGCGAGACCTTCAAAGCCAAAGTCGTTGCCATGCCCAAGCGCGAAGACGTTCAGACGCCGGCATTCAACGAACAACTGATCGTCGAGTTGTACTCCAAATAATCCTCGGCCTGTGTGGCTGGCGATCCGCCGGCAAGATTTTGTAGGGGCGCAGCACGCTGCGCCCCAAGTCCGCAAGACGTAAAAGTTTTCGACCAGCACGAAGTAGTTGGTTGCAGTATGGGGATGTGCCTTCGATAAGTAACGGCGCGCAAGCGCCATGGAATGGGTCCGACTTATCGGACCAGAAGGAAGGAACAGAATGTGGAAGGGTTTTCAAAAGCCAAAGCGTCTAGCATCGGAACTCGAGTCGCTGACCGAAAAGTACGGCCGCTTCTCCGCGCAGCCTTTTGAACGCGGCTGGGGCACCACTGTCGGTAACGCGCTGCGTCGCGCGCTTCTCAGCTCGATCGAAGGCGCTGCGATCACCGCGGTCAAGATCGAAGGCGTCCTGCACGAATTTTCGTCGATTCCGGGCGTTGTCGAAGATGCGACCGACATCATCCTGAATCTCAAGCAGGTGCCTATCAAGCTCAACACCGACCTGCCGAAGACGATTTATCTCAACGTCGAAGCTCCGGGTCCGGTCACCTCGGCCAACATCGAGGAAGACGCAGACTTCGCCGTGCTCGACAAGAGCGTCTACATCGCGACGGTCAGCGAAGGCGGCAAGCTCCAGATCGAAATGCGCGTCAAGAATGGCCGCGGCTACATCGCAGCCGACCGCAACTACGACGAAGACCTGCCGATCGGTTACATTCCGGTCGACTCGGTTCACTCGCCGGTGCGCAAGGTCAACTACTCGGTCGAAGCGGCTCGTCTCGGACAGATGACCGACTACGAAAAGCTGATGATCGAAGTCTGGACCAACGGCGCCATCACGCCGCAGGATTCCATCGGCCTCGCAGCGAAGCTCGTGAAAGATCACATGAGCATCTTCATCAACTTTGAAGAGCCCACGGATGTCACCGAGCTGCCGCAGGAAATCACCAACGATCCGCGCCTTGAGCATCTGGATCGCAGCGTGGAAGAGCTCGAACTTTCCGTGCGTTCCTACAATTGCTTGAAGAACGCGAACATCCAGACGATCCGCGAACTCGTGCAGAAGAGCGAGAACGAAATGCTGAAGACGAAAAACTTCGGCCGCAAATCGCTCAACGAGATCAAAGATATACTAGTGAAGATGGGCCTCAGCTTGGGCATGAAGTTCGATGAGCACGGCCGCATTATCTGGCCGCCGCTCCCGAGCCAGACTGCGCCTCCGACTTCGTCGGAAGATTCGCTCAGCGGCATCTAATCAGGCGATCGCTTCGTTCGATTTCGGACGATCGATCGTTTCACCAACCTTGTCGATCTGAAGGCATCCGGAGTGGATGCCTTCAGAATCTCGGCAAACGAAATTCGCACCACATTGAGATTGCGGCGCCGGCAGATGCCAGGGCGGCAAGAAGGAAACAGGAGAAATGCGACACCTTAAGTCAGGATCGAAACTCGGCCGCAATCCGTGGCACCGCCGCGCGACGCTGCGCAATCTCGTGACGAATCTTCTCGAGCATGGGCGCATCACGACCACGCTGACACGCGCGAAGGCTGCGCGTCCGTTGGTGGAAAAAATGATCACGCTCGGCAAGCGCGACACTTTGCAGTCGCGCCGCCAAGCCGCCGCGTATCTCACGACGCCGCACGTGACGCAGAAGCTTTTCTCCGACATCGCTCCCAAGTTTTCGGATCGCGCGGGCGGCTATACGCGCATCATCGCCGCCGGCCTCCGCGTCGGTGACGGCGCCAAAGTCGCCATCCTCGAACTCGTCAACTACGAGCTCAAGAAGAAAGAAAAGAAAGAGCGCCCCAAGAAAGAAGAAGTCACCGAAGAAACCAAGAGCTAGGCACTTCGTCGGCCGCGATCGAGTCAGGATCGCAATCAAATTTAAGTTTCATCAAGCCCGTTCCATCCTGGAGCGGGCTTTTTGTTTTTGAATTCCCCCTTTCACAAGACTTCGAGTTTCGCTTGGCCACGCGCCAATTCCTATTCGTGGCGTAGCGCGACCATGGGATCTACTTTACGGCGCGGCGTGCAGGGATGAAGCAGGCCAGCAACGCGATTGCGACTAGAACGACGGCTACGACTGCGTAGGTGAGCGGGTCTGCGGGTTTTACGCCGTAGAGGAATTTTGCGATCAGGCGCGTGAGGCCGAAGGCCATAGCGGCGCCGACGATGACGCCGATGGCGCTGAGTTTGAAGCCGAGTCCACCGATCAATTCGAGTACGTCGCGCGGGAGCGCCCCGAGCGCAACGCGAACGCCGATCTCGTGCGTCCGCGCGGAGACGAAGTACGACATCACTCCGTAGATTCCGATCACAGCGAGCAGCAAGGCGATGCCTGCAAAAATACCGAGCATGTTGCGATAGAAGAAATAGTCGCCGATGAACAGGTCGAGCAGTTCATCGAGAGTCATCGGAGTGCTGAACGGAACATTTGGGTCGACTTCGTTTATGCCATCTCGCATCGCGGCGACGACTTGAGATTCGAGTCCTTTGTCGCCAGATTTCAACTTCAGCATTACGTTTTGGCTGTTGTGGGTAAGGATCGTGCCGCCGGGCAAGATGGGCTGCTGCTGTTTCGAGGAAACGTATGCGAAAGGGAATGTCGGCCGGCTGAGACTTGTGTTTTTGACATCCGCCACGACGCCAACGATTTGCCGCGGACGGTCTTCGTCCACGGGATAGGGATCGAACCGCAAACGAATTTGTTTGCCGATCGGATCCTCGTTTGGGAAATGTTTTTTCACGAACGCTTCATTGATAACGACGACCCATGGCGCGCTCGCGACGTCGTGTTCGTCGATGACCCGTCCTGCGCGGAGCGGAATGTGGAACATATCGAAGTATCCGGGGCGCACTTCGCCGAATCCTGTGCGCGGACGGTCACTTTCCTCAGGCATAGGGCGACCAACGATGGAGAATGTCATACCCCGATTGATTGCGCCCGGTTGAACGCCGGCGGCCGTGACCGCTTCGACTCCGGGAATCGCGGAATACTTGAGCAAGAGCTGGTTGTAGAAGTTATCGACAGCTGGCGTCCACTTCTCCATATCGCGCGGCATGCGCTCTACGTACTTGCCGCCTTCGGGCAAGTTGAGCTCGGTAACGAGAACGTTGTGCGAGTCGTAGCCGGGATTGATGGTTTTCAGACGGAAAACCGAATCGATCATGAGTCCGGCGCCGACGAGAAGCACCATGGCGAGAGCGATCTCAGCGACAGCGAGAAACTGCCGCACGAGGCCGCGCGATTTTCCAACGCTGCCGCGTTCGCCCTCGCGGAGCGCGACGTTTGGGTCGGTGCGAGAAGCCTGCCAAGCCGGGACGATTCCGAAAATGAAAGCGGTCAACGCGGAGACGGCGACCGTAAATCCGAGAACGCGCCAGTCGATGTGAACCAATTGTTCGATGAAGCGGTTTTCCGCCATGACGAAGAAGATCTTGAGCCCCGCAAAGGCGAGAGCGATTCCGGCCAAGCAGCCGAGGGCGGCGAGGACGCCGCTTTCAACCATGGTTTGTTGCATGAGGCGGCTGCGTTCGGCTCCGAGGGCGAGGCGAAGTGCATATTCTCTCCGGCGGCTTTCGGTGCGCGATTGCAAGAGATTCGCGACGTTGAGACAGCCGATGAGCAGGATGAAGACGACGGCACCGAGCAGCGGATAGAGATAGCTCCCTCCAAAACTCACGACGTCGCGAACGTTCTGTAATTTCGCGCCGACGCCTGTGTTTGTTTTTGGATAGGCGGTTGCGAGGCCTTTGGCGATGACGTCCATTTCGGATTGTGCCTGCTGCATCGTGATGCCGGGCTTCATGCGGCCAACCGCGACGAGCCAGTGGTCGATACGATCGGCGAAGCGAGTGCTTTTAGGATCGACGGGCAGCCACATGTCGATTTTTTCACCGGCCATCGCACCGAGGCCATGTGGCATCACGCCGACGACGGTCGCGACCGAGCCTTGGAGGTCGAACGTCTTGCCGATGACGTTGGGATCGGCGGTGAATTTTGTGCGCCAGAAACTGTCGCTGAGCAAGCACAGAGATGGACTTGTCCTGCATTTCTTCGGGGAAGAAGATGCGGCCCATCTCAGGTTTTGCGCCGATGAGCGAGAAATAGTTTGGAGTGACGTTTTGCGTGTCGATGCGTTCCGCGGCGCCGACGCCCGCCATCATGGAGTCTTCGACACCGCTGGTGAGCGCGATGTCCTGGAAGGAGTGGTTTGCGGCAAGCCAGTCGTTGAGTTCGGCGATGGCTGGCGACTGGAACGAGTCGGGGCGGCCGGGTTCCGTGTCCCAGATGACGACGAGTTGCTCGGGGTGCGGGACGGGAAGAGGACGATAGAGGGCAGCATCCATGACGCTGAAGATGGTGGAGTTGGCGCCGATGCCGAGGGCGAGCGAGAGGACGACGACTACGAGGAAGCCGGGGCTTTTGCGGAGATTGCGGAAGGAGAATTGGAGATCCTGGCGGAGATTCTGGAAGAATGAGGACATGGCGAGCTACCTCCATTCGTTCGGGAGCGGGTCCAGCGGATTTCGGTTAACCGTAATCGGGGAATTGGGGGTATACCCCCTCTTTTTCGGAAAGAGTGCGCAAATGGCTGAAGATTCAATGGGTTGGCATTTTGGAGAAAAACAAGAGTGCGCAAGAGGTTGACAGCGCAAGGTTTGGGGGAGGCTGAGCGTTCGCTTATGTTTCGCTTTGATAATTCGGACGGGGACGACGGTCGGTGATGATGCCAGGCGAGGACGAGATTCCGCGGGCACGATGCGAAGATAACATAGGTGACGAGTTTAGCTAAGTAATAGTTGTGTATCAGTCGTTCGAATTGGAGAATTGCGTCTCGAGTCTTACGGTTTTACCAGCCTACTCAAGGTTTTCGGCTCACTTACATGACTCCACGCGAAATCCAAGATCTCTTTACCCAGGCGCTGACCGGCGACTATGAGGATGAAGCGGCGTGGGAAGCGGTTTTTGCTTTGCAGAAGCTCGGAACTCGGGAAGTGTTTGAATGGGCGGCAGGCTTGTGCAAATCGGCCGATTCGCTGTCGAGGGCACGTGGTGCAGATGTGCTCGGTCAACTCGGTAGGACGACGGAACACCGAAGCAATTCGTTTCCTGAAGAGGCCTATTCTGTCATTACCGAGCTCGTCCACCGGGAAACGGAGCCGCAACCTCTTGCTGCGGGAATTGCGGCGCTTGGACACCTCGGCAATCCACTTGCTATTCCGCTCATCAGGCGCTTCTCGTCACACGCTAGTTCCAAGATTCGATTTGACGTGGCGTTCGCGTTGGGCTGTTTTCCTAACGAGCCTAGGAGTGTCGAGACTCTGCTCGCGCTAATGGAGGACGCTGATCGAGATGTTCGGGACTGGGCGACTTTCGGACTCGGCGTGCTCGGCGATACGGATTCGGCCGAAATTCGTGATGCTCTTGTCCGACGACTTGCCGACACCGATGAAAATACGCGTGAGGAAGCCATGGTCGGACTGGGAAAACGAAAAGATCAGCGAGTAGTGCCGAGCCTCCTAGTTGCTCTCGAACGACCCGACGTGCCGGTCCGAGTGATTGAGGCCGCGGATCAACTCCTCGGGCTCGAAAACGAGCGAGGAGGTTGGAAAGGAACCGATTACGCCGCTGCGCTTCGGAAGCGCTTTTCTCTCTGAACTGGCAACAACGTGTTTTCGAGGCAATCGCCTGCACTGTTTATGTCTAACGGAGTCGATCGCCAGCTGATAGAGCCCTCACACTCGCGATAGCGATCCAAGCGAACCTGACAATCGAATCCCCTGCGGGGTAAAATTTCGCTTGACATGTAAGTATAATCTTATATAAGAATATGGCTATGCAAGTGGCGACGAATTTGGATGCGGTGTTTGCGGCGATGGCGGATGGGACGCGGCGGGCGATATTGGCGCGGCTGGCGAAGGGGGAGGCGACGGTGATGGAGTTGGCGGAGCCGTTCGCCATGTCGCAGCCGGCGGTGTCGCAGCACCTGAAGGTGTTGGAGGAGGCGGGGCTGGTGGTGGGGCGGGTGGATGGGGCGCGGCGGCCGCGAAGGCTTGCTCCGGCGGGGATTGATGCGATGGAGAGGTGGTTGGCGATGCTGCGCGCCGGCATGGAGAAGAGTTACGAACGGTTGGATGCGGTTTTGGCGAGTATGGAAGAACCGAAGAAAAAGAGAGGAAGCACATCATGAGCAAACTTGTTTTGAAGACCGAAGGCGATACGCATGTGATTGTTACGCGGCACTTTGCTGCGCCACCCGAGGCGGTGTATCGGGCGCATACCGATCCGAAGATTGTGCAGAAATGGCTGCTGGGGCCGGACGGGTGGACGATGCCGGTGTGCGATCTAGAGGCGCGAGCGGGCGGGAAATTTCGGTACGAATGGAAGCATGAGACGAAAGGGCACGGATTTCACATTACGGGTGAGTTTGTGGAGTTGACGCCGCACAGCAAGATTGTGCACATCGAACGGATGTTCTTGCCGCAACAGACGCCGGACAATCATATCGAGACGCGATTCGAGCCAGATGGGTCGGGCACGTTGATGACGATGCGAATGACGCTGCCGGACGCGGCGACGCGCGCGGCGATGCTTTCGACGGGGATGGACAAGGGGATGGAGAATAGTTATGAGCGGTTGGAGAAAATGATCCCTGCGGGTGGGCTGAGGATGGAAATTGGAAAATAGAAATTGGAAAAGGGAAAGCGGGAGGAGGGCATCGTTTGGATGCCCTCTTTTTTGTTTTTAGGCGGCGGTGCGAAAAGCAGATTCATCGCGCAATAGACGCGCGAAGGGGCGGAGTACCTCGCTTCGCTCGGAATGATGGTGTTTTGTTTGGGCGCTATGAACGTGACGCTGTGCGACTGCTTCGTGCGTCGAAGTGAGGTATAAAGTGGCGCGGGATTTCGGGAGGATTCGTGACGATGTCGGCGATCCGTTTGGTTCGGCTCGGCTTTCTGGGGCTGATGGGGGTGGCTTGTTGTGGCGAGTTGCTGCCCGCAGTCGGGCAGAGTGCGCAACAGAAGATGAGCACGGCGGCGCCGGCGGCGGCGAAGGTGAATGATGCGGAGGTGGCGCCGACGAGGCTCGATTTGTTGCGGGGGGCTTATGGGGAGGATCGGGCGAACAATGATTTGATTTCGTATCACCTGGATATTCGAGTCGATCCAGAGAAGAAGTACATCAGCGGTAAGAATACGATCCGATTCAAGATGCTGAAGGATGGGAAGCGGATTCATCTGGATTTGAACGAGGCTTTGAAGATCGACAAGATTTTGCTGGGCGAGAAGGAACTGAAATATTCGCGGGATTCGGGGGCGGTGTTTGTGGATTTCCCGGAGACGCTGCGGGCGGGGCAGACGTATGCGATCGATTTTTATTACTCGGGGAATCCGGTGGAGACGGGGAGATTTGGGAGCATCACGTTTAAGAAAGATCCGGCGGGGCGCGACTGGATCAATACGGCGTGCGAAGAGACAGGCGCGAGCATGTGGTGGCCGAACAAGGATCAGTGGCGCGATGAAGTGGAAGAGATGGAGATCAGTGTCGCGGTGCCGAATGGGCTGGTGGATGTTTCGAATGGGAGATTTGTGGGGAAGACCGATCTCGGCGACGGGTACACGCGATGGGATTGGCAGGTGCACTATCCGATCAACAATTACGACGTGTCGCTGAATATCGGCGACTATGAGCATTTTTCGGACAAGCTGGGCGATTTGACGCTGGATTTTTATGCGCTGCCGGAGGATCTGGATAAGGCGAAGCGGCAATTTTCGCAGGCGAAGGGAATGCTCGAGGCGTATCAACATTATTTCGGCGAGTATCCGTTTGTGAAGGACGGATACAAGTTGATCGAAGTGCCGTACGCGGGGATGGAGCATCAGAGCGCGGTCACGTACGGGAATCATTTCGCGAATGGATATCTGGAGCGCGACTGGACGGGCGTGGGGATCAGCCCGCGATTCGATTTCATCATCATTCATGAGAGCGGGCACGAGTGGTTCGGCAATGCGGTGAGCGCGGCGGATCGCTCGGATATGTGGATTCACGAAGGATGGACGACGTATCTGGAGTCGCTGTATGTCGAATATATGTTCGGGCACGACGATGCGATCAAGTACATCAGCGGGTACAAGGCGAAGGTGAAGAACGAGCGGCCGATTATTTCGGCGCGCGGGGTGAATGCGACTCCGCCGCAGGATCAATATTTTAAGGGGATTTTATTTTTGAATACGCTGCGCAGCGTGGTGAATGACGACGCGAAGTGGTTCGCAATGCTGCACGATCTGTTTCAGAAATTCAAGTATCAGAACATCATGACGGAAGACATCGTGGCGTACATGAATCAATACACGGGGATGAATCTGACGCCGATTTTCGATCAGTATTTGCGGCACACGGGGATTCCGACGCTGGAGTTGAAGTTTGACGAGTCGAAGGGGACGGTGGCGTATCGGTGGAAGGCGGATGTGAAGGGATTTGCGATGCCGGTGCGGGTGGGGGCGACGGGGAATTGGGAAATTGTGAAGGCGACGGAGCAGTGGCAGACGATGAAGACTGGCTTGAAGAAGAGCGAGTTTGGGGTGGATGAGGATTTGTATTACGTGAGGGTGGAGAAGGAATAGCGCGGACGGCTGGGTTAACGGGGAAATAACAAGAAAAATCAGAAACGTGCGTTGGATTACGCCCTGGCAAGCTGGGGCGCAGCAGTGCTGCGCCCCTACATGATCTTGCCGATTCGATGAAAGGAAGAGTTAGAGCGTTTTCAAGAATGCGACGAGATCTGACTTTTGCTGGTTCGTGAGATTGAGGGAGAAGCGGGTGTTGTAGAAATTCACGGCGTCCAGAAGTGTGGCTGCCGAGCCGTTATGGAAGTACGGTGCGCGTGCAGCCAAGCCGCGAAGAATCGGTCCCTTGATCTTGCCGACGTGGTCAAAATTTCCATCGATCAGCGCTTGTCCGAGGTCCGTCGTCGTTTTGCAATTGCTGGTCGGCAGTCCTGTATTGGGATCCTTCTGGCAGACGGTGATCTGAGGTAAGTAGCTCAAATCTAATCCGCCGAGGTTCGAGAACGGTGAGGTGGGACTGGGGTCACCCGTGCCGATATTCAGTGGAGTGGGGAAAGAGTGATTGCCGACGTTGGGCGTATCGTGGCAAGTGCCGCACGTTCCTTGCAAGACCGGAATCCCGCCTGCGACAAGTCCTCCGGCGGCGACATCATCGTTGATGCCGGCGACGCCGCTGATCGGAATTTGCAAAGAATTGAAGAGATTCTCGCCGCGCACGATGGATTGGCGAGCCTGAGCCAATTCATCCCAATAGGCAGCTTTTTGTGACCATGATTGATAGAGATTAAAGATATCGGGAGTGAATTGATTGTCGCCGGGAGTGACGAGGCCGCCTGGTTGCTCGTCGGCGGGAACTAGAGGGTGAACGCTGGAATTGACGGAGATGAAGAAGGGCTGAGTGGTGAGGGGCATTGGCCCGCCGTTCGCGCCACCAACATTCAACAGCCCGGCGCGCAGATCAAGTATCTGCGCTGTGTAAAGTTGCGTCTCGAAATTGATGATTTCCTGTTGCTCGGCGGGAGTTGGCCGCGTTCCGTCGCCCTGTGCGTGAGTGACGGTCGCGTCCACCGATTGGTGGGCGAGATCGCTCATGAGCGATGAAGGATAGTTGGCGTAGGTGATTTTTGTCGTGCCGGTGGCGGGGGTAGATTCTCTGCCGTCGAACATCACGGCGCTCAGAAACGTGAGGTTGGTGGTCGGCAGAGGCCGCCGGTACTGAGAGATGACGTCAATGGCATTGCAGCCATACTGATTGTTGACGCTCATTACCTGATAGTTGGCATTGGCGGGGACCGCGAGGAAGATACGAATCAGGCCTCT
Source organism: uncultured Acidobacteriota bacterium (assembly GCA_963766985.1). Classification (GTDB taxonomy): domain Bacteria; phylum Acidobacteriota; class Terriglobia; order Acidiferrales; family UBA7541; genus Acidiferrum. Next base: position 1,272,659 of record CAVYCJ010000010.1, on the reverse strand, counting down.
GGTGAGCAGCAACTGATACGCTTCGTGGCGTTTCTCAAAGGTGGAGACGTCTGCCGACGGGCAGGTTGCCCCGTCCACGGGGCGAAAAATGGGATCAGTCCCGCCGGTGGCGTAGAAGCGCTCCTGCAAGTGAGGCGGGGTAATCGAGAAAGCGTCGCTCGGTTGGTGGCAAGTGACGCAGCTTCGGCCGTTTGTGCCCATCGACAGGAAAAACGGGTTGGTGGAAGTGTCGGTCGGGCCACCGACGTTGACGTTGGCAATCACGCCGCTCGGATCCCCGAAAACCTGAAATTTCGGTATGACCATATTGCGGGAATCGCTAAATGCGAGACCCGCTGCGACGGCGAGAAGCACCGCCAGAACGGAAGTGATAAGGAGCATACGACTGACAACCTTATGCCTCGCCAGCGTTGGCCTAGGAGGGTGAACTTCTTGGGGTGCGTTAGAGCTGGAGCGGGCTGGCATAAGGGTTCCTTTCGAGCCGAGAGTCACACGAACGACTCGTTAAGCAGAGAAGCACACCGATTGGGTCGGACTCTCGCATCAGTAGTGCGGATGGCGCAATGCACGGCGCATGAAATGTTGATGAGCCGCCATTTCCCTGATACAAAAGGGAGTTAGTCCTGCAGATGAGCGGTTGATTGCGCCCCTTTTCTCCCTCCCGCTCGGAGTGTCGGAATGCCCCAAGAAGGCAATCGCCCGGTCCTGCGCTTTGGTGTATTTGAAGCGAATCTTCCTGCGCAGGAGCTGAGGAAACACGGAACCCGGGTGCGGCTTCGAGGCCAGTCCTTCTGCATCCTTTCCATGCTTTTAGAGAAGCCGGGTGAGGTGGTCACCCGGGACGAAATGCAGCAGAGGCTGTGGCCCGCCGACACCTTTGTAGACTTCGAACACAGTCTGAATAGCGCGATCAAGAAGCTGCGCGGCGTGCTGGGCGATTCCCCAGACAATTCGCGGTACATCGAGACGATCCCCCGCGTAGGTTACCGATTCATCGCTCCGGTGCAGGAAATAGCCGCACCGGGGACGGCGGGACGCGAAGTCCCGGCGAACTCCGCTGAACCGCAAGCGCGGTCCGCTCCAGTGGTTTCACGACGAAGCTGGCCGCGATTGGTCGTCGTGGGCACGGCGATTTTCGCGCTCGGAGTTGCCGCAGTTTTTGCGTGGCGAATGGTCCATGTTCGTCCCGAGTTGGCGAGAGAAAAGGTGGCTCTCGCAGTTCTTCCGTTTTCCAATCTAACCGGAGATACAGGGCAAGAGTACTTCAGCGATGGGCTGACGGAAGAAATGATCGTGCAGCTCGGGGAGATGGACCCGGAGCGCATGAGCGTGATCGCGCGCACATCGGTCATGCATTACAAAGGCAGCACCGAGGCGTTGCCACAGATCGGCAGCGAGCTGGGAGTGCAATATGTGCTCGAAGGCAGCGTGCGCCGGGATTCGAGCAGAGTCCGCATTACGGCGCAGCTGGTGCGCGTGAAGGATCAGACGCCGGTGTGGTCGCGTGAATATGATCGCGAGCTGGCTGGGCTGTTGACGCTGCAGCATGAAGTGGCGCAAGAAGTCGCGGATGAAATGCGGATCACTTTGGGGGAGAAGCCCAGGCCGACCTCGGCTTCTGGCACCAAACCAGCGATATCGCCAGAAACATATGCGGCATACGACCTTTATTTGCAGGGCCGCTATTTCTGGAATAAGCGTACCGAGGAAGGATTTCGGCGCGCGGCAGACTACTTTCAAAAAGCGATCGACCGCGATCCCCACTACGCACCCGCCTATGCGGGGCTGGCAGATACTGACGGGTTGATGAGCACATGGTATGAGGGGCCACAAGGCGAGCTAATGCCTAAAGGGCGCGCTGCCGCGTTGAAGGCGCTGCAACTGGACGACACGCTGGCTGAAGCGCATACATCGCTGGGATTGATTGCCGAGAGTTACGATTACGACTGGCAAACTGCCGAAAAAGAATTCAAGCGTGCGATCCAGTTAGATCCAGGCTACGCCACCGCGCATCAGTGGTACGCCGAGTGCCTTTCCTGGCAGGGCCGTTTTGAGGAAGCCTTGGCGGAGAGCGAGAAGGCTCGCCGACTCGATCCGCTATCGATCATTATTGCCGCGGACCACGCCACGATCCTCTATTACGACAGGCAATACGATCGTGCGCTCGCGCAGGGGCGCGAGGTGCTCAACATGGACCCGCATGCGCCGCGCGCGGGATCCGTGGTGATTTATTCGTACGTTCAGCAGGGGAAATTCGCCGAAGCGCAGAAATTCGTTGAGCAGAGTGGCTTAACTCCAGATGATCCGTGGTATTCGGTATCGTATGCGGTTGTCTTTGGCAAATGGGGCCACGCCGCAGAGGCAGAGGAAGAATTGAACAAGGTCGAGCGGTTCCCCTGGAAACCGGAACAGAGGAGCGAGGTCTTGCTTGGGGTTTATTCGGCGGCGGGTCGAAAAGATCAAGCCATCGCCCTTTTGCAACAGGCGGTCGCCAATCATTCCAATGTGGTCACTGGTTTGAAGGTTGACCCGATATACGATCCTCTGCGGAGCGATCCGCGCTTTCAGGCGGTGATGCGACAGGCGGGCTTGGGTGACATTGACGCAGCTGCGAAAAGATAGGTGATCGAGATCGGCGGAATCCTCATAGATGAGCAGTGAGTTCGGTGGGTGGGGCGGGCGTTTTGGGTTTGCGGATTTGGAAGTAAGTGAAGAGGGCGAGGTAGGCGAAGAAGGCGCCGATGGAGTCGAGCAGGGAATCCCAGGGAGTGGCGGTGCGGCTGGCGACGAAGGCTTGGTGGATTTCGTCGAGGCAGGCGTAGCCGGCGGCGATGATGAGAGCGGTGAGGCCCCACGTCCAGCGCCAACCGATGCGCGCGCCGCGGATGGCGCGGAACAGCAGAATGCTGAAGATGAAATATTCAGTGAAGTGGGCACACTTTCGAATGATGTGGTGAATATGCACAACCTGGCGATGCGGCAGGTGGGGCAGGAGCCAGTGGATGAGCGGCTCGATGAAGCCGCTGGTGTGCTCTTGTGAGAACGCGTCGGTGGACATGAAGAAGATGAAGCCGGCCCAAAGTACGGCTGGCCACCAGGCGCGCAGCCACGCGGGGATAAGCGTGGAGGCGAGCCGGGGTTGGACGTCGGGGAGGTTGGGTGCGGGGCGCGGGTTGCGCCAGGGTTGGTCGGACACTGCGTGCGTGCTCCAGATTTCTTGCGCTCGCGGTTGAGCGGGCGAGCAGGATAAGTTTAGCGCGGCGGTGGGGAGAGAAGGATTCGGTGAGTGTTTGTGTTGCGTTGGGGGTAGTAACGGGTGCGGGTCGCGGGCTGTTGACGCGGGAAGAATTTGAGATAACGCGGAGGCGCAGAGGGCGCGGGGGGTTGCGCGGAGAAGAAAAATATTCCGCATTCGGGGATTGTGCGCACGGCGTTGGTTTCGAAATGGGGATGGGAACAACCGCACCCTTGAAAGGCGCAAGGGTGCGGCACCCAAATGCCAACTTGCACGGAGTGAACTGTGCTTCGCGCTACTCCGACCGAAAGCTACTCGATGCGGTAGTTGGGGGCTTCGCGGGTGATGATGACGTCGTGGACGTGGGATTCGCGGAGGCCGGCGCTGGTGATGCGGACGAAGCGGCCGTTGGTTTTGAGATCGTTGAGCGTGGGTGCGCCGACGTAGCCCATGCCGGATTTCAGGCCGCCGACAAGTTGGTCGGTGAGTGCGCCGAGCGGACCTTTGTAGGGGACGCGGCCTTCGACGCCTTCGGGGACGGATTTGCCGCGCTCGCGGTCGGCGTCGTCCTGCACGGTGGCGTAGCGGTCGGAGCCGGCGTCCATCGCGGCGGTGGAGCCCATGCCGCGGTAGGACTTGAAGGTGCGGCCCTGATAGAGAATTGTTTCGCCGGGTGATTCCTCGGTGCCGGCGAAGAGGCTGCCGATCATCACGCAGGAAGCGCCTGCGGCGATCGCTTTCGTAACGTCACCTGAAAATTTGATGCCGCCGTCGGCGATGATGGGGACGCCGGTGCCCTCGGCTGCTTTGGCGGCTTCCATGATAGCGGTGAGTTGCGGAACACCTGCGCCGGTAACCACGCGCGTGGTGCAGATCGAGCCGGGACCGATGCCGACTTTGAGGCCGTCGATGCCGAGCGAGATGAGATCTTTCGCGCCTTCGTAGGTGGCGACGTTGCCGGCGATGACTTGCATTTCGGGGAGGCGATGCTTGAGCGCGGTGATGGCTTCCATCACGCGGGTGGAATGGCCGTGCGCGGTGTCGACGGCGAGGACGTCGACTTTGGTTTTTGCCATTTCGACGGCGCGCTCGAGGAAGTCGCCGGTGGCGCCGACGGCAGCGCCGACGCGGAGGCGGCCGTGATCGTCTTTTGCGGCGCGCGGATATTCGAGTTTTTTCTGAATGTCTTTAACGGTGATTAGGCCTTTGAGGTTGAAGTCCTGATCGACGACGAGAAGCTTTTCGATGCGATGTTTTTGCAGGATGCGTTCGGCTTCGTCGAGCGTGGTGCCGACGGGGACGGTGACGAGATTGTCTTTCGTCATGACGGAGCTGACGAGTTGATTGTGATTTTTTTCGAAGCGGAGATCGCGGTTGGTGAGGATACCGGTGAGGCGCGAGCCGCGCGTGACGGGAAGACCGGAGATGCGGTACTTCTCCATGATTTCGAGCGCCTGACGCAGAGTGATATCGGGCGAGATGGTGACGGGGTCAACGATCATGCCGCTTTCGGAGCGTTTTACACGGTCAACTTCCTCGGCTTGGCGGTCGATGGGCATGTTGCGATGCACGATGCCGATGCCGCCCTGGCGTGCGATGGCCATGGCGAGGTTCGACTCGGTGACGGTGTCCATCGCGGCGGAGGCGAGCGGAATGTTGAGCTCTAGCTTTCGCGTGAAGCAGGTGCGCGTGTCGACTTGCGTCGGCAGAATCGAGGATTTGCCGGGGAGCAGGAGTACGTCGTCGAATGTGAGACCTTCGGGAATGGGACCGTCGATCATTCCAACCTCATTTCCTGGGAGTGGGGAGCGGCTAAAAACAGCGCAGCCCAGCGGGTGGCCGCTGGGCCGACGGAAAAATTCATCAAATCGAAAAAATGAATCACTGTGAAGTTCCTATTGTAGAGAGGGTGAGAGGCGGGGTCAAGTTTAGGGTGTGGATTTGCGCGGTGGTTCGTGGATTTGTTGGTCGGTGGGGTTTAATGCTGAGATCCTTCGCTTCGCTCAGGATGACAACGCGTCCTTAAATGTGTCTTTAGTTATTTGGCTACGGATCGATGGTGGCGGGTGCGGTGGAGGGTGGCGCGGTCTGGGTCGATTACAATATATGGCGATGAAGATAGCGATTCCGGAGTTTATGCCGCACCGGTGGCTGACGAATGGGCACGCGATGACGATTGCGGCGGCGTTTGTGCCGCGGAAGTTTCGGCTGCCTGAGGCGGAGCAGCGGCTGTTTCGCGTCGATCCTTATTCACAGTTGCTCGGGCTGTGTCACTGGCAGGCCGGGAAGTTGAAGCAGACGCCGGTGATTGTGATTGTGCATGGGCTCGAGGGTTCGGCGGATTCGAACTACGTGCAGGGAATTGCGGAGAAAGCGTTTCATCGCGGGTTTCACGTCGTGCGGATGAATCAGCGGAATTGCGGCGGGACCGAGAAGCTGACGCCTACCTTATATAACTCTGGGATGAGCGGGGACTATCGCGCCGTTTTTGAGGAGCTTGCGGGCGTCGATGGATTCGAACGCGTGTTTTTCGCTGGGTATTCGATGGGCGGAAATTTGGTGACGAAGATGGCCGGGGAGTATGGCGACGATTATCCGGCGGCGTTGCGAGGAGTTTGCGCAGTATGTCCGGCGCTGGATTTGTCGGCATGCGCGGATGCGCTGGAGCGGCGGGACAACTATCTGTATACGCGGCACTTTGTGAAGGGACTGATGGCGCGATACGCGCGGAAGGCGAAGATGTTTCCGGGGCGGTATCGGACGGATGGATTTGGGCCGATTCGAACGGTGCGCGAGTTCGATGATGCGATTACGGCGCCGTGCTTTGGATTTCGCGATGCGGAGGAATATTACGAGTCGGCGGGAGCGAAGCGTGTGACGGCGAATGTGCGCGTGCCGTTGCTGTTGATTACGGCGGAGGATGATCCGTTTGTGCCGTATGTTTCGTTTCTGGCGGCACGGGTGGAGAAGAATCCGGCGATACAGTTTGTGCCGACTCGGCATGGTGGGCACTGCGCATATATATCGTCGCAGAGTGGGGCGGAGAGGTTTTGGGCGGAGGAACGGATTGTCGATTTTTGCGAAGGGATCTGGAAGGAAGATGTACGCGCAAAAAGCAAGACGGCTGAGATTGGCGTTGCGGCGCAGGGGAGTTCGGCGGGTTAATTAAGCGTCGGCGATCGGAAAATCCGCACCCTTGAGAATCGCAAGGGTGCGGCACCCAAGACCCGGTCCGAACTCAAGAAACTAAGCGAAGGGTTTTTCGAGCGATGGCGCGAAGCCTTGGGTCAGGAGTTGGGCCGGACCTTCGGGCATGACGACCATGTCGTCTTCGCAGCGGATACCGAATTCGCCGGGGACATAGATTCCGGGCTCGTTCGAGAAGGTCATGTTGGATTGCAGCACGGTTTTGCTGCCGCGAACTAAATAAGGATGTTCATGGCCGTCGAGGCCGATGCCGTGGCCGAGACGGTGGGTGAAGAGTTTGTAGCCGGGGCCGTAGCCTGCGGAGGTCACGACGGCGCGAGCGGCATCGTCGACTGTGCCGGAAAGGCGTCCGGCGCGAGCGGCGTCGAGAGCGGCATCCTGGGCTTTGCGCAGAGTGTCGAAAACTTTGACGAGTTTGTCGGATGGCTTTTCGGCGAAGACGACCGTGCGGGTGACGTCGGACTCGTAGCCCTCGACCTTTGTTCCGCCGTCGATCAAGACAACGTCTCCGGGCTTCAGCGTTTGCGGCTTGATGGAGCCGTGAGGAAGCGCGGCCGATGCGCCGATCAGCACCAGGGCGCCGCCTTGCAGATTCATTTTGGCGAAGCCTTCTTCGATCAAGCGGCCAATCTCGTCCTGCGACATGCCTTCCTTGAGCGATGCGAATACCGCGCGAAAGACATCGAAGGTGGCGTCGCACGCGAGTCGCATCAACTCCAGTTCGTGCGCTGATTTGCGACCGCGGCAGGCGATGGTTACAGGATCGGCGGAGGCGAATTCGAATCCCGGCGCTGCTTTGCGGAAATGATCGAAGAATGTGAAGCCCGCGGTTTCTTCGACCCCGATTGTGCCGGAGCGAATTCCGCGATCGGCGAGCGCCTGCGCGGCGAGCTTGGTCGGGCTCTCGTCTTCCTGCCAGGCATGAATCTCAATCGGAATGTGGAGGCGCTCGCGCAGGCGGCCTTCTTCGAAGCCGGGCACGACCATGATGGGCGTGCCTTCGCGCGGGATGACCAGGCCGAGCAGGCGTTCGCTCAGACCCCAGTGGACGCCGGTGAAGTAGTAGAGAGAGGTTCCGGGCGCGAAAAAGAGAGCGTCGTATTTTTGCGGTGGCGTGGAGGAGGCGTCGGCGGCCTGCGACTTGGGATCGGCCATCAGCTGCTGGGCGCGGGCGATGCGCTCGCTGAATTCGGCGGGGGTGATGGGGTGGACACGCGAACCGAGCGGCGCGAGGTTATCGAAGGCGGGCGGAAGTCCGGACGAGGGATGCGATTGTGGCTCTGCGCGGAGCAGATCAGGTTGCGCAAGCGCGCCGATCGAGGTCGCTGCGATGGTCTGCTGCAAGAATCGGCGGCGCGAGGAACTGGCGGAGGGCAGGGACGATTTTTTGTTCATGGGCGGGAGAGATTTATCCGGAGCGGCGTTCAGAGTCAAGCGGGAAACCTAGAGGGAAGAGCAGTACGTCGCGATGCCGTAGACTCGACTTTCTGGACGGTGCCCAATGATAGAGCAGAGGGCGCGCGCCGATCTGATTTGAGCCGAATGTCTCCACGCAGTCACGGCAGTCTCGTCCGGGACCTAGTCCTAGAACTATGCTAAATCCTTATTCTTAGCTGTACGAACTCGACGGGCGCGTAATCCTAAATTTCATAGCTTCTATGTGTGCTTATATAATTGTTGTTGGTGACCGAACTAAATCGCATCTAAATTCCAACAGGAAGCACATTAACTCGCTGAAAATAGTAACGTTATAGGCACAGAAAAGATTGTCGGAAAAAGACAAAAGTTGAGTATTTTGGAATCTCGATTGCACCCCTGCTTGTCATCAAGCGAGAGACTTTTACGAGTGGGGTAGCTTGTTTCAGTTCAAGAATTTCGTAAGTTCCTGCCAAAAACGGGGATTTGGAAAAAATTAGGAGGGCTAAGTGAAAATAGCCTTTAGAAGTAGTGTTGTTTGGTTAAGTCTGATTGCAGTGGTGTTGGGCCTGGTAGTTAGCTCCCATGTCGGCGCTCAGGTCATCAGCGGCGACTTGGTCGGCACGGTTCTCGATAAGACGGGCGCGGTCATTCCTGGTGCGCGCGTCGAAGCAACAAAGGTTGACACCGGCGTGAAGTATCAGACGACGGCTGGCGAAACCGGTGAATACCGGATTCCGAACCTACAGATCGGCACGTACAACGTGACTGCGTCGGCCGCGAACTTCGCGACCACGACAATCAACGGATACACGATCCAGCTGAACAAGACGAGTTCGTTGACGATCACGCTGGAAGTCAAGGGCGCGGTTACCTCGATCGAGGTTTCCGGCAGCGTGGCCACGCTGGATACAACGACTGCACAGTTGCAGACGACTTTCGACGCTAAGGATATCGCCGACAACGCGATCGCGGCGACCGGCGGTAACTTCAGCGGCGTGCTCAACCTTTCATTGTTGAGCGCCGGTGTTGCGACGAGCGGTGGCGTTGGCGTCGGCTCCGGTCCTTCGGTCGGCGGCCAGCGTCCGCGCAACAACGACTTCACGATTGAAGGCGTGGACAACAACAACAAGGGCGTCACCGGTCCGCTGGTTATGGTTCCGAACGATGCGGTTGCGGAATTCTCGCTCCTTGAAAATCAGTTCTCGCCGGAATTTGGTCACTCCTCGGGCGGTCAGTTCAACACCGTGGTGAAGAGCGGAACGAACTCGTTCCATGGCGTGGCGTACGCGTATAACCAGAACCGCAACTACGACGCGTTCGACAGCATCAACGGCATCGGCGGTCTTACCTCGAACCCGCGCTTTGACAACAACCGCTTCGGCGGCCAGATCGGCGGTCCGATCAAGAAGAACAAACTCTTCTTCTTCGTGAACTACGAACAGGAACCGTTGGGTGTAGCGGGCACGGCGGGCGCGGTTTGCTCTCCGACAGCAGCCGGCTTCGCGACGATCAACGCAACTCCAGGCTTGTCGGCGACCAACGTCGCAATCTTCGAGAAGTATGTTGCGCCGGGCACCACGCCGAACTCCTCGTGCACGCCAATCGCGTGGACCGGTGGCACAACGATCCCGACGGCTGGCTTGGCTGTTGTGGCGCCATCCTTTACCAACTACCGCTTCGTGACGACCAGCATGGACTACGACATCTCGCCGTCGGATCAGATTCGCGGCCGCTACATCTATAACAGCGCGGTAGGAATCGACAACTCGGCGACGCTGCCGGCGTTCTTCCTTCCCCAGCCGAACAAGTTCCACCTCGTGACGATCAACGAGTACCACACGTTCTCGCCAACGCTGACGAACGAACTGCGCATCGGCTTCAACCGTTTCACGCAGAGCTTCACCGCAGGCAATTTCAGCTACCCAGGTCTGGACAGCTTCCCCAATCTTGTCCTCCTGGATTTGAACCAGCTGCAGATCGGACCGGACGGCAACGCTCCACAGAGCGCCAACCAGAACACCTATCAGGCGACGGAAGCCATGACCTGGACCAAGGGCGCTCACACCATCAAGTTCGGTGTGGAAGGCCGCAAGATCATCGCTCCGCAGACGTTCACGCAGCGCGTTCGCGGCGACTACGAATACAACAACACGCTCAGCTACCTTCAGGACGGCGTGCCAGATTCGCTCGCAGAACGCAGCAACGGCGACCCGGTTTACTACGGCGACCAGGCTGCGATCTACAGCTATGTCAATGACAACTGGCGCATCCGGCGCAACCTGACGCTGAACCTCGGCGTCCGCTACGAATACACGACGATCCCGTACACCAAGCGTTTGCAGAACCTCAACCAGGACGCCAGCGTGCCGGGCTTGATCGACTTTGCCTCGCCAAAGGCTCCGACGAATAACTGGGGACCGCGCATCGGCTTTGCGTACTCGCCGGGTGATAGCGGCAAAACCTCGATCCGCGCCGGCGCTGGTATCGCGTACGACGTGTTGTTCGACAACCTCGGCTTGCTCTCGTTGCCTCCGCAGCTGTCTTCGACGATTGACTGCGCACCAGTGGGCGGCTACAACTGCCCGACTCCGTTCCTCGCCGGCGGCGGTATCCTGCCGGGGCCGGGCGGTGTCGCAACCTTCCCGACGATTGCTGATCAGCGCGCCGCGACTTCGGCGTTTATCCCTGTCAACCAGAAGGATCCGAAGTCGATCGATTGGACCCTCGGTGTTCAGCACAGCTTCGGCTCCAACATCGTGGCGGAAGTTCGCTACGTCGGGACGCGCGGCATTCACCTGCCGGCGCAGATCCGCCTGAACACGGACTCTGTGGTAACGCCGACCAACTTCATTCCGACGTACACGACTGCACCGAGCCAGGCGACCCTGGATGCCTCCACAACGAACCTTGGCGCGCTTGAGAACACGGATCCGTTCGTTCCCGCGTATGATGCGGCCGGCTTCAACCAGAGCTTCATCACCGCGTATGAACCGTGGGCCTCTTCGACCTATCACGGTCTGGCTGCGCAAATTAACAAGAAGTTCAGCCATGGCGTGCAGCTCGTTGGCGCATACACCTACAGCCACAACATCGACGACGCGACTGCCGAAGTGTTCAGCACAGTGCTGGCACCGCGCCGCGCACAAAACGGCCTGGATCTCAACGCTGATCGCGCGAATTCGATCCTCGACCACCGTCATCGCTTCACCCTCTCGATCGTGTACGACGAACCGTTCTTCAAGAACAGCAACGCGTTCCTGCGGAATACGGTTGGCGGCTGGGAAATCGCGCCGATTTACACGTACCAGTCGGGACAGTGGGTCACCCCGCAGAGCGGTATCGACTCGAACCTAAACCTGGACTCGGCCGGCGATCGCGTGGTTGCGAATCCAAAGGGCGTGAAGGGCACAGGCACCGATGTCAATCCGCTGTGCCGCAGCGTGGTTCCGACCGCAACCTGCACCAACGCGAACCTCTTCTGCACGGGTAATCCGGCAGTCGACGGTGCTGGTTCGGGCTGCCCGACCGGCATCGACGTGATCGATAACGTTGTTGGTTATCAGGCAATCAATCCGAACGCCCAGTACATCTCGGCGGGTTTCGGTGCGCTTGCCAACGTCGGCCGCAACGTGCTGCAACTCGATGCGACGAACAACCTCGACCTCACAGCATTGAAGAGGTTCACGATAACCGAGCGGTTCCGGGTTGAATTCCGCGCCTCGGCGACGAACGTTCTGAACCACGCGCAGTACATCGGTGGTTACCTGAATGACGTTGCTCCGATCGGATTCACCGGTTTCCAGCGCGGCTACACGGAACCGTCGAACGCGGGCTTCAACCAGCCAAACCAGTTCTTCTCGAGCAATCCGAGACAGCTGACCTTGGTTTTGAAGATCTTCTTCTAAACGAAACTACAGCCGCCCGAAGTTAGGGCGCGAAGTTCGGGGCGTCCCGGTTCAGCCGGGGCGCCCTTTTTTTGTTAGTGAGCGAGATCCTGGGGGAGTTGAGTTTACGAACGTGAGTTGCGACGTGACGATCTGCCTGGTTGCGGGCAAATGGATCGGTTGCAGAACCGCAGTTCTCGGAAAAGGAGATCATGCGCGTAGCGCTTTGGCCTCCCGACTGACTTAGAACGCTGCGGCTATTCCATGCGGAGGGCGAGGATGTTTTTGTTTTGAATCTTCAGTTCGATGCCGAGCGGCGGGCGAACATCGGAGCCCTGCACTTGTGCGCCGCGCACCCAGATATTTCCAGGAATTTCGCTCATCTTCGTTGGATCGTATACCGAGCGGCTGCAGGGATTGCCAACCATCGGGTGATGCGCGTTGTGAAAGTCGTAGTCGTTCGTGAGATGGGTCAGGTCGGTGATGTATTCGAGGCGGCAATCTCCAAAAGCTGCGTTGACCTCGTAAGCCCAGTAGCCTTCGGGACTATTCGCCGAGCCTTGCGGCAACCGGATGAGCATTGCCGGCACGTTCTCGCCGGTCAGATGATTCACGAAGAAGAAGCTCTTGCTGCTCCACGGCTTGGACATCTCACTGATGGTGGCGATTTCCGGCGCGCTCGCGGTGGCGTGCGGCAGCAGGGAATTCGGATCGACGGCTGGAGCGGGAACCTCAATCTGAGGCGCCGGAGCCGCAGCGACAGGCTCGACAGGCTTCGGATGCGAAATGAGGCGCGCACCGAGCAGGGCGACGAGCAGGAGAACACCAATTCCAATTCCCAAAGGAATTGCGGGATTCACCGACGAGTCTTTTTTCGACGGGCCACCAGCCATGACGCCAGGAACCTGGGGCATCTCCGGTTTGAAGCGCGGAGCTTGGGGCGCGACGGTCGGCTTCTGGGCGCGCTGGAGCCGCAGCTGGAACTGCTGCTGGAGTCGTAGCGGGACCACTGCCGGAACCGGAGTCGGAGTCTCCAGCGCCTGGGTCTCGTGCGCGTGAGTTTCGTGCGTCTGGGTTTGATCAGCCATAACTAGACCTGCCTGCCATTCGGTCGCGGCCAGACGGTACAGACGGGTTCCGGCGCGAGGAACCGAACGGTCAATCGCTCACTTCGAAGCCATTTTAGGAACCTGCAGAAGTTGATGGCAATGGACTAGAAGTACAGCTGTGCCTGCTGGAAACGGTACTAGACGGCAACGAGTGTCGAATTTGTTGCGTTGTCACAACTGTTGGCGGGATGGGTACAGATTCGGATTGATATCTTGTCTCAAAGCGCGACGCCACCCTACTGTAGAGATTACGGCTAGAGCGTGGGGGAATACCCCTCGGCGGATCGTAATCACTTATGAGCGGCGACACACGAGCGGCGGCCCGGGCATTTGTGCGCAGCCTGAACATTTTGCTGAAGTTCGCCCGTTTGTATGAATTCGGGCACGCGCGCACCGGGGCACAATTCGAAACGGCCTGGCGAGAGCTTCGGACTGCTCTGGATGATAGCGCCGGGAGCGGCCTGCTGCTGGGTGCGTCTGGAAATCAGATCCTGCTGGACGGCGTGCCATTGGGCGCCGCAGCGGGAGAGCGCAGTTTCGCGCAACTCCTCACCTCGTCAGGTATCGCCAGCATTCACTTCGGAACGACCACATCCCAGGCGCAGTTTGCGCGCTTTGTACGCGGCTTTCCCAGCGGAAATGCCAAGCCTACGGCGCTTGCCGAGCAACTGAAAGCTACGCTCGCGGGCGACACCAGCATCAAGATCAACGAAATTCGCTATGTGGCGGAGGATTCCTCCGTCGCGGGAATCAAGATGGCCGCGAACCTGACGGCCAAGGTTCTTGGCGCGCAAGGCGACAAGTTCAAAGATTTTTTTGACGATCCGAACAAGCTGCTGCAGATGATTCTGGCTGCGGAAAGCAGTCGCGGGCCTGGAGGCGGTGGGTCTGGCCCCGGCGCAGGTGGCGGTGGTGGGGTTGGCGGCAGTGGCACCGGCACGTTATGGGACACGGGTGCGAGCGGCAGCGGAGGCTCCGGAGGAGGCAGCGGGAGCGGCTCCGGAAGTGGCGCCGGAGGTGGCAGCGGATCCGGAGGCGGCGGTTTTTATAGCGATGGCGGTTCTGGTGGCGGGTTTAGCGGAGGGTCCGGAGGCGGCGCCGGTGTCGGAGTTGGCGTGGGCGGAGGCGGCGGAACTGGCAGCGCAGCGAGCGCCGGCGGTGTAGGCGGTGGATTGGGGCCTTTGGGGCCTGGCAGTGGCGGCCCTGGCGGCGATCACGGTCCCGCTCCGAAGTGGCGCACCGCGTCGGCTTTGCTTCGTGGGGCTACCGCTGTGGAAGTTCCGGGAGCTCCTGGCGGCCAGGGCGGTTTCAACGTTGCTGAAGATGATGTGCGGCAGATGCTGGCGCTGTTCGCGCAACTCGGCAAATCGCGCAAAGACCCTGAAGCACGCAGCGAAGTGCCAAATTTTCAATCGCGCTTAAGCGCCATGCCGGTGCGCGCGCAGGTCACCTTGCAGCAGGCGCTGGCGGGTCTGGCAGCGCAGGCTCCCACCGAAAAAGCCGACAAGCCGATGCTTTTGAAGCTGGCCGAGCACGTGGCGATTCGTTTCGCGCTCGACAGCTATGAGCGCGGCGAATTGCGCGTCAACGCGGTGAAGCAGTTGTTGGATCGCATGAACGCGGAGATCGAAGGACTGCGGAAGATTTTGACTTCGCAGGAAGAGGTCATGGCCAACGCGGGGCTGCAGGTGCAGTCCTACACCGAGCTTCTCGACCAGGAATTCTGGGAGCAAGTCCCCGACGAAAATAAGAAGGAAGTGCTGACGTCGGAAGAGGCGTGGTGCGTACCGCCGCGCAACGTCCGCGTGTATCTCGAAGATATGTTGAAGCGCGGCGAGCTGAAGACCGTCAACGAAATTTTGATGAAGTACGCCGCGTGTATCGGTTTGGAGAATCCCGAGGCGCGTCGCACGACCGCGATTGGTTTGTCGGATTTAGCGGAACTGTATGGCAGCGGCGACGGCAGCGCGCTGATGGAAGGCATTCGAAGGCTGGGAAATCAGCTCGCCGTTGAGCGCGAGCCCGAGTTGCAGACGCTGGTCAGCGCCGCGTTCGTGCGGCTCAGTCAGGAAGCCGCTTCCAAGCGCTGTTATCCGGCGATGCAGCAGGCGTTGGCTTCGCTCGATAGCGTCGAAGCGCAACGGCCGGGGTCAACGCAGAGTTTGCGTCCGCGCATCGGCGCCGAAGAGCGCATGCCGGAATTCGTCGAAGAGGCGCTACGCAGCGGGCAGATCGCCGACGGCATGATCGAAATTCTGGCGCTGATGCCCAAGACGACGTTGCACTATGTCACGAATCGGTTCGGGCACTGCGGCTTCCGTGAGGATTGCGAACTGCTCGGGCAAGTCGTGCACGCGCTCGGTGAGGAAGCCACCAATCGTTTGATGGAGGCGCTGCAGACCGCCCCCGCGTCCGAAGCCGCGGAAACTGTTGGCTTGCTGACGCAGCTCGCGCCAGAAGCCGTCGCCAAGATTTTGCCGGTGCGCCTGTCGCAGTGGCCGCGCAGCGCGCATGACCGCACCATCCGCCAGCTTTCGTCTTCGCCCGTCGAATCTCGCGCCAATTTGCTCGTCGAACTCTACGACTCGCTCGATCCTTTGATTCGGCCGCTCGCGATCGACGAAATGGGCATGAGCGGACATCACGCCTGCATTCCGAAGCTGCTCGAGCTTGCGCAAGACGGCACAACGCCTGGATTTACGCGACTCAAGGCGATCGAAGCGCTCGGGCGCCTGCGCGCGACCGCAGCCTCCCAGTTGCTGCAACACATCATGGAAGCGCGGCAACTCTGGCGCTTTTCGCATCACGACGAGTTGCGCATCGCCGCAGCGCAGGCGCTCATGCGCATCGACGCTACGCTCGCGCTCGAAAAGCTGGCGCCCAGCGGCCTGGATCGCAGAGATTTGACGCTTGAGCCGACCGATCCCGATCCGAACGCGTCGGTGATTCGCCAGCGGCGTTACGCTCGCTTGAAGCTGTCTCGCAACATGACGGCGAACTCAACGAACTTGCGCGAAAATATCCGGCTTACGATCCCTGAGCTGAATCTCGGCGGCGGCATCGGCGCCGGTGATCGACATCTCGCGCCGGGCTCGCTGCTCTCCCTTCGGTTCACGCACGGTGTGCGTCCGATCAAGGCGCAAGCCGTCGTGCGCGGCGCTCGTCCTCAGGCGATGGCGTTCGAATTCGTCGACATGGAACTGGACGAACGCGCACGGCTCCGCAAATTGTTGCTGGAATTTGGCGGTCTGCCGATGGCAGCCCAAGCGACGAACCGCACGAAGCGCCGCGGTCGCGTGGCGATGCTGAAAAGCTAGCGCCGACATTCGGCGCCGTTTTCCCTCCTGTCCTTCCCACAATCAGACCCGTTCGTTCGTACAGGCTGAACGCCCGCGCGTGAGTCGCGGACCCGTTTGGCGCATGGGACCTGTGTACCATTGCCGCCGCATGGCCGTCCGTCTACGGTACTAGAGCGACAGTTCCAGCGGAGCAGTTGCAGCGGATCAGCGGAGTAGCATGAAATCAGTCGACCCCAAGCTCACAGCCGGTCGGGCTTTCGTTCGTAGTCTGAACATTCTGCTCAAGTTCGCCCGACTCTACGGTTTCGATCACGTCCGCACCACCGAACTGCTCGAGGTGGCTTTCCGCGAATTGCGCGCGGCAATTCCCGAGGGCACCGATGCAGGGCTGCTTTTGGGCGCGACCGGGAATCAGCTTTTGCTCGATGGCGTGCCGCTCGAAGGCTCGCCTGCTGAGAAGCAATTTGCGCAGCTGCTCTCGTCGGCCGGACTGGCCAGCGTTCAATTCTTCCCATCGATCACGCAGGAAGAACTCACCCTCTTCGCCCGCGCATTCCCGACCGGCAAAGCGAAACCTGCCGAACTGGCGGAGCAACTCAAAGCAACGCTCGCGGGCGCGAAGGGCGTTCGCATCAACGAAATCTGCTTCGTCGCGACCGACGCGCGTTTTCGCGACGCTAACCGCGTAGCGCAACTTGCCGCCGCGACTCTCGGCGACGATCAAGACGAATTCAAGCAGTGGCTCAACGATCCGCAGAAGCTGCTGGAAATGATTGCCGCGGCGCAAGGCGCGCGCAGTGGAAACGGGAGTGGCGGGTCAGGCGATGGTTCAGGCTACGGAAGTGGCGGTGGCAATTATTTTAGCGGCGGTACCGGCGGTACCGGCGGGCCGGCTCCGGCGCCGGCACGGGCACGGGTGGCAGCAATTCCGGCGGCTTCTATCATCGCGATGCTTCCATCGAATCTACGGCCGAAAGTAACGGCGCAGAACCTAGTCCCGGCGCCGATCCGAACTTCTTCACCGGTCCAGTAGCTGAAGCGAACGCCTCCTTCTTCGGCGGCGCGAACGCAAGCGCGCCCGGCACTCAGGCCGGCTCGGGCAGCGCCGCGCCGTATGCTCGCGGCCGTTTTGCCGCCGAGCCCACCGAAGACGAAATCCTCGGAATTCTGAGCGCGCTCACCAGCATGGGCCAGGTCAGCGCTGGTGGCGGGACTGGCATGGCAGCCGCCGGTGCGTTTCATGAACAGATGTCGCAGCTTCCCGGCCGCGCGCAAGACACGCTGAAAGCCGCGCTCGCCGAAATCGCGTCGCACGCGCCCGACGTCAAGCCCGATCAATCGACGCTCATCCAGCTTGCGGAGCATCTCGCGATTCGCTTCGCGATCGATCGCTATGAAAAGGGCGACGTCAAGGTCAATGCGGTTCGCCAGATGCTCGATCGGCTCAATACGGAGATCGAGACTCTACGCAAGCTGCTCGGCGCTCACGAAGAAAAAATGAGCGATGCGGGCATCACCATCGAGACGCATCGCGAAATTCTCGACCGCCAGTTCTGGGCTGCCGTTCCTGAGAGCGGCAAGCGCACTGTTTTGCTTTCGACCGAAGCGTGGTGCATTCCGCCGCGCAACGTGCAGTCTTATGTTGGCGAATTGGTCGAGCAGGGAAATGTCGCCGATGCTGTCAGCGTCCTGCAAAATTACGCGGCCTGCGCGGATTCTGACGATACCGACGCGCGCAAGAAAACTGCCGCCGGCCTGTCGGAAATGGCCGAGCTTTACGCCAAGCTCGATCCGAGGCTGCTCGGCGCCGCGCTGCAGCACCTTGGACTGCGACTGAATGTCGAACGCGACGCCGAACTCCAAGCGGTCGTCAGCGCCGCATTCGTCCGGCTGAGCCAGGAAGCCGCCAGCAGCCGTAGCTACGCTGCGATGGAACAGGCGCTCGATCTGCTCTCCGGCGTCGAAGCACACAGCCCCGGCACCGCGACCACGCTCCGCGCAAAGATGGGCATCGAGGAGCGCATCCCGGAGTTTGTCGAAGAAGCGTTGCGCGCGCGGCAGGCCGCCGCGGGCCTCACCTCCGTATTGAAAATGCTGCCGCAGACCACGATGGAGCAGCTCGCGACGCGCTTCAATCGCTGCACGCTGCGCAACGACGCCGAAAACGTCGCCAATCTCGCGGCCGATCTCGGCGAAGAAGGCGTGCAATATCTGCGCAGCACGCTACGCGGCGGCGCGATCGCCGAAGCCGTCGAGATCGTCGGCCTGCTCTGCAAGCTCGATCCGCGTTCCGTCGAAGTCTTCCTCCCCGCGCGCATTAAAGAGTTTCCGCGCAATTCTCAGGATCGCGTCCTGCGGCAAATCTCCGCGAGTGGTTCGCCGGGGCGCTCTCGCATTCTGCTCGAAGTGATCGATCTTCTCGACCCGCTGGTCATGCCGCTGGCGATCGATGAGATCGGTGTCGCGGGCGATCGCGAAGCACTTGGCCGCCTCCTCACCATCGTTGATGGCGATCTTCCCGCCGGCGGCGGCACATACCTTCGCGTCAAAGCGGTCGAAGCGCTCGGCCGCATCAATGCGCCCGAAGCGATCAACGCACTCAAGCGCATCGTCGAAGCGAAAAAGTTCCTCGGCTGGACGCAACCGCAAGAGCTGCGCATCGCCGCGATCCAGGCGCTCGGAAAGCTCGATCCCGGTTGGGCCGTTTCATTCCTCCCGCAAAGCGGGCTCGACCGCGAGGATCTCGCGCTCGCGCCGCTCTCGCTCAAGCCCAACTCCAAATTCGTGCGCCAGCGCCGCCACAAACGCGTACGCCTCACCAAGCCGGTGCTCGCCGTCAGCACGAACCTCAAGGAAGCGTGCAGCCTGCAGATCAAAACCGCGAGCCTCTCCGGTGGAGTCGCGACGATCAGCCGCCATCTCCCGCCGGGCACGCCGGTGCAGCTCAAGTTTCAGGTCGGCCTGCGCAACCTGCAGGCGACCGCGCTCATGCGCGACTATCGCGCGCAAGACATGGCGTTCGAAATCGTAGACATCACCCTCGAAGAGCGCAGCCGTCTTCGCCGCCTTCTCGCCGACCACATCGCCCCGCGCGGCTCAACTCCCGAAGACCACGCCGTGGGCGCAGAAACGCCGGTCCCGATCGGCACCCAGCGATAGAACTCGACTCGCAATCTTCACTGCTCCCGAACTACTTCAAACGTCAGCCGATCGTTCCCGGCAAAGGGAAGTGCTGACCCTGCGCTAAACTAGGCAGCATGTCGCGCCGGATGGCGAGCGGCAATCCTGCTCGCCTCAACGGCGACCACAATCCACGCCTCCGAGGTCACGTCGCGCTTGATCGTCATTGAAACCATCACTTCGCAGAACCTTCCACTATTCAAGGAGGTTCGTTTGCGCGCTCTGCAAGAAGCTCCTTACGCGTTCGGTTCGACCTATGCGTCTGAGTCTGCTTTCACCGATTCGCAGTGGGCTGCGCGCCTGGATCGCTGGAACGGTGTGCGCGGCGTGGGCTTCATCGCCGTGGACGGCGGGAGCCCTTGCGGCATTGCCGGAACCCTTCTCGACGAGAAGGACCCGCAAGCGCGCCAACCTCGTCTCCATGTGGACGGCGCCGTCGCACCGGCAGACCGGCGTCGGCCGCCTGCTTGTAGATCAGGTTGTCGAATGGGTTGGCGGACGCAACGTCTCCACATTGCTGTTGATGGTGACGAGCAATAATGGCGGCGCGATTCGCTTTTATGAAAAGCTGGGATTCGTTCGAACGGGTCGAACCGAGCCCTATCCGAACGATCCCGGCCGTGACGGAATACGAGATGTCACGGCCAATCCCGTGACCCAGATCGCGTGCCGTCGAGTTCGCCGATAAGTGGCCTGTTTCTCCTCAACTGAACTCCAGGAAACCCTCACTTACCCGCCACGCCACATTTTTGCCGTCCGCGCATCCAAACAGCTACAATAAAGTGTTGCCCCGGCCGCCAATTCCGGGTCTGTAACCCTTCAGCGCGGTCGAACTCCGTTAGGACGGCGAAACGAATTCATGGATGCAGCAAAGGTTGTTGACAGCGTAATCTCGCGGTTCATCGGCACCAAGCACGAGCGCGACGTCAAGAAATTGCAGCCGCTCGTCGCCGCCATCAATGCGCGCGAAGCCGAAGTCAAGGCGCTCAGCGACGAAGAGCTGAAGGCGCAATTTCTCGCTCTCAAAGAGCAGGTCCAGGCTCCGCTTAAAGACGCCGATCCCACCGCCTCCAATTTCAGAGAATTAATGCAGCAGGCTTTCGAGCCGGCCATCGTTCCCGCGTTCGCTCTCGTTCGCGAAGCCGGACGCCGCACGCTCAACATGCGCCATTTCGATGTGCAGCTCATTGGCGGCATGGTTCTGCACAGCGGCAAAATCGCCGAAATGAAAACCGGCGAAGGCAAGACGCTCGTTGCCACGCTTCCCGCCGCGCTCAACGCACTCGCAGGCCGCGGCGTTCACGTCATCACCGTGAACGACTATCTCGCCCGCCGCGACGCCGAATGGATGAGCACGCTTTATCGCTCGCTCGGCCTTACCGTCGGCGTCATCGTCCACGATCTCGACGATGCGCAGCGCCGTGGCGCCTATCACGCCGACATCACCTACGGCACCAACAACGAATTCGGCTTCGACTATCTTCGCGACAACATGAAGTACGATCTCGCGAATTGCGTCCAGCGCGGCCATCACTTCTGCATCGTCGATGAAGTCGACTCCATCTTGATCGACGAAGCGCGCACTCCGCTCATCATTTCCGGTCCGGCCGAGGAATCGACCGACAAGTACTACAAGATCGACAAAATTATCCCCAAGCTGATTCAGGACATCGACTACACGCTCGACGAAAAGCATCGTCAGGCGACGCTGACCGAGGAAGGCTTCAACAAGTGCGAGCGCCTTCTCGGACTGACGAACATGTCCGATCCCGCCAACATCGACGTGATGCATCACGTCTATCAGGCGCTGCGTGCGCATGCGCTGTATAAGAACGACGTCGATTACGTCGTGAAAGACGGCGAAGTCATCATCGTCGATGAGTTTACCGGACGCCAGATGCCGGGTCGCCGCTGGTCCGACGGTTTGCACCAGGCCGTCGAGGCAAAAGAAGGCGTCAAGATCGAGCGCGAAAATCAGACGCTCGCGACGATCACTTTCCAGAATTATTTCCGCATGTACAAAAAGCTCTCCGGCATGACCGGTACGGCGGAAACGGAAGCAGCCGAATTCGGCAAGATTTACAACCTCGACGTCGTCGCGATTCCGACGAACCGCACGCTCATCCGCAAAGAGCATCCCGACATCGTCTACCGCACGGAAAAAGAAAAGTTCGAAGCGGTCGTCAACGGCATCCTGCAGGAAGACAATTCGCTCGATAACGGCATTCGTCATTATCACAAGCGCGGCCAGCCGGTGCTGGTCGGCACGATTTCCATCGAAAAATCCGAAGCGATCGCCGAAATTCTGAAAAGAGAAGGCATTCCGCACCAGGTGCTCAACGCCAAGCAGCACGAGCGCGAATCGCGCATCGTCGCGCAGGCCGGACGCAAAGGCGCCGTCACCGTCGCGACGAACATGGCTGGCCGCGGCACCGACATTCTGCTCGGCGGAAATCCTGAGCAGATGACGCGCGATTACTTCCTCAAAAACAAAATGGCGCTGCCGTATTCTTCCGCGCCTGCGGTCATCGGTCAGGACGGCGCCGCCATCAATGCCGCCGGCGAATCCGCGCAGCCCATCGCCGCGCCGATGGTTTTGTTCCAGCACGAAGGCAAAATTTTTCAGGTTCCTTCCGACCAGTGGAAACCCATCTACGAACAGTTTTCGCAGCAGTGCAAAGCCGAACACGATGAAGTCGTCGCGATGGGCGGACTGCATATTCTCGGCACCGAGCGCCACGAAGCCCGCCGCATCGACAATCAGCTTCGAGGTCGCGCCGGCCGTCAGGGCGACCCCGGTTCGTCGCGATTCTTCCTCTCGCTTGAAGACGATCTCATGCGCATCTTCGGCGGCGAGCGCATCAAGGCGCTGATGTTTCGCCTCGGCATGACCGAAGGCGTGCCCATCGAATCGAAAATGATTTCGGGTCGCATCGAAAAGGCGCAGCAATCCGTCGAGGCGCAAAACTTCGACGCGCGCAAACACCTGCTCGAATACGACGACGTGATGAACAAGCAGCGCGAAACGATTTACGCGATTCGCCGCTCGGCTCTCGAAGGGCAGGATCAGCGCGAGTTTGTCATCGAGAAGGCGGAGAACGTCGCGCTCGATCTCGTCGATACCTATTGCCCGCAGAATCAGCATCCCGGTCAGTGGAATACGACGCAATTCCTTGCCGAAATTCACGCGCAGTTTGGCGTCGATGCCAAAGCGGCGGGCGCGGATCCCGGCGAGCTTTCACACGAGCAGCTTGCTGATGCGACGAAAGAAGCGGTCGTCAAGCGCTACGAAGACAAAGAAAAACAATTTGGCAACGAACTGATGCGCTGGCTCGAGCGCCGCATCGTTCTCGACGTGGTCGATACGCAGTGGAAAGATCACCTGCTTTCGCTCGATCACTTGAAAGAGGGAATCGGTCTGCGTGGATATGCGCAGAAAGATCCGATCGTCGAATTCAAGAAAGAAGCGTTCATCCTGTTCGAAGACATGATGGCGCGCATCGATAACGAGACGATTCGCTATCTCTTCCACATCGTGATTCAGCAGGCGCAGCAGCATCCCGATGACATGCAGACTTCGCCCGAAGCGCAGGGTGGGCCGGGAGGACCAGCAGGTCCGGGCGCACCCGGCGGCGCGGCTGCTCCGATTCCGCAGCGCGCTGCTGCGCCGCAGCCTCCGCGTCTGGGTGGACCATCCGCCGCAATGGCCAGCGCAGCCGCCCGCGCCAACGAAACCGCGCCACAGCGCCTGCCCGAAGTCGCGCGCCAGCTCGATCGCAAACAGCAGCGCCAGCAGCAGGATTTGCAATATCAAACCGGCGCAGCCCAAGCCGAACCGCCGAAACCCGTCCGCGCCGCCGCCAAAGTCGGCCGCAACGATCCCTGTCCCTGCGGCAGCGGCAAAAAATACAAGAAATGCCACGGCCAAGGGCAGTAGCGCCCTGTAGCCGCGGTCGTGTCCCAGACCGCGGGATTTAGATTCAGCACGACGCGACGCAAAATTGTCGTGCACTATTCAAGCGACGAGCGCATACGCATCGCGAACCCGGAAAGGTCGCAACAAAAATGCCGCCAGCACCGCAACCCCAACAACTCCCGCCGCGCCAGCCAATCCCCGGCGTAAAAAATCTGGTCGCGATCGCCAGCGGCAAAGGCGGCGTCGGCAAAACCACAGTCGCCGTCAACCTCGCGTTGGCACTCGCGAAACTTGGCCACAAAGTCGGCTTGCTCGACGCCGACGTCTACGGCCCTAACGTTCCCATCATGCTTGGCACGCGCGAAGAACCGCGCGCCACGCCCGACAAGCGCATCCATCCCGTCGAAACGCAAGGCATCAAGATGATATCGATGGGGCTGCTCAGTCCCGGCGATGCGCCGATGATCTGGCGCGGACCGATGCTGCACAGCGTCATCACGCAATTTTTGCGCAGCGTGATCTGGGGCGAACTTGATTATTTGCTGATCGATCTTCCTCCGGGCACTGGGCGACGTGCAGCTCACGCTGATTCAAACGGTGGCGGTCACAGGCGCGGTCGTCGTCACGACTCCATCGACGGTTGCGCTGGCCGACGTGCGCAAGGCGATCGAAATGTTCCGCCAGGTCAACGTCGAAGTCCTCGGCGTCGTTGAAAATATGAGCACGTTTGTCTGCCCGCACTGCGACAAACCGATCGACATTTTCGGCCATGGCGAAGGCGCGAAGACCGCGATCGCGTACGGCGTTCCCATCCTTGGCGAAATCGAAATCGACCCGCGCATCCGCATCGGGGGCGATTCCGGCCAGCCCGTAGCCGCGAAAGGCAAGGACTCTGCGCCGGCGCGCAGCCTCTATGCCGTCGCGCAAGCCGTGGCGAATCGCGTCGAAGAGCTAGGCTCGTCCACGCAAGGTCCCCAAGTCACGATCGATTGAGCAAGTTATGCCAGCGCTGAAGAAATC
Source organism: uncultured Acidobacteriota bacterium (assembly GCA_963766985.1). Lineage (GTDB taxonomy): Bacteria > Acidobacteriota > Terriglobia > Acidiferrales > UBA7541 > Acidiferrum. Next base: position 1,248,390 of record CAVYCJ010000010.1, on the reverse strand, counting down.
GTTCACGGCAAAGCTGCAAAAGAGTCCGAAAAAGGGTGGCTGGACGTTCGTGATTTGGCCCGAATCGGTCGAGTTCTTCGGCACGCGCGGCCTGGTCAAAGTCCGTGGCAAAGTCGATGGCCACGAATTCCGCAGCTCTTTCATGGCGCTAGGCAACGGCCAACACAAGCTCCCGATGAAAGCCGAAATTCTCGACGCGATCGGCAAGAAAGTCGGCGACACCGTCAAAGTCGTTCTCGAAGAGCGAATCTCGAAGCAATGAAAGCCTTTCGTAGATCGTTCCTTCTCTGCGAACTCTGCGTTCTCTGTGGTAAATTTTCCCGAGGTTTACTGCGACTCAAATGACGATCCGCCCCTATCAAGGCAAGCTGCCTGAAATCGCGAAGTCGGCTTACATCGATCCCGCCGCGATTATCATTGGCGATGTGAAAATCGGTGAAGACTCCAGCATCTGGCCGCTCACGGTGGTGCGCGGAGATGTGCATTACATTCGCATCGGTTCGCGGACAAACGTTCAGGACGGCTCGGTTCTTCACGTCATGCGCGATGAATATCCGCTGATTCTTGGCGACGATGTGACCGTCGGCCACAAAGTCTGTCTGCACGGCTGCACCATCGCGAATCGCTGTCTCATCGGCATGGGCTCGATCATTCTCAATGGCGTAACGATCGGTGAGGGCAGCATCGTCGCCGCGGGTGCACTGATCCTCGAGCGGACGCACATTCCGGCCGGTAGCCTGGTCGTCGGTCATCCGGCGAAAATCAAGCGCCAGCTCACCGGCATCGATCAAGCGAGCATCGACGAATACGCGCGCCGCTACGTCGCCTATAAAAACATTTACCGCGACGAAGCCGCCTCGGCCGCCGGCGACAAGACGGTTAGCCGCAACGAGTGATTTCGTTCGAAGGAAATTCCTTCAGCAGGAGTGCGGTTGGCTTCTCATCTCCAACTCAAAAGCGGATGTCATCCTGAGCGAAGCGAAGGATCTCAGCGCTACGACCTGCTCAAAACCGATCCGCTCGACCGCGACGCAGCTGTCGAACTCCTGCAAGACGCACCGTTAGACGAACTGCTCTCCGCCGCCAGTGCCCTCCGCGCACAAGGGAAGGGCAACACCATCACCTTCTCGAAAAAAGTATTCATCCCGCTGACCACGCTTTGCCGCGATTACTGCGGCTACTGCACATTCCGCAAAGACCCCGGCCAGCCCGGCGCGCATTTCATGACACCGGACGAAGTTTTGGAGGTAGCCGAGCAAGGGCGCCGTGCTGGATGCAAAGAGGCACTGTTTTCGCTCGGCGATCAGCCGGAGCGAATCTTCCCCGAAGCGCGGGACTTCCTGCAGAAGCAAGGTTTTACTCGCACGCTCGACTATCTTGCAGCGATGTGCGAACTCGTTCTGGAGCGCACGGGCTTGCTGCCCCACTCGAATCCCGGCGTAATGGACGCGAACATCCTCGCGCGGCTGAAAGAGTCCAACGCCAGCGTCGGCTTGATGCTCGAAACAGTCAGCACGCGCTTGATGCGCGGCGATCTGCCCCACGCGAAAGCGCCCGACAAAGTTCCGGCGCTGCGCCTCCGCACGATGGAAGAAGCGGGAAAGCTTTCGATGGCGTTTACGACGGGAATTCTTATCGGCATTGGCGAAACGGTGGAAGAGCGAATCGATTCGTTGCTTGCGATCCGAGCGATGCACGAAAAATACGGACACATTCAGGAAGTCATCATCCAGAATTTCCGCGCGAAGGCCGATATCCCGATGGCGCATCATATAGAGCCGACGATGGACGACATGCTGCGAACGATAGCGGTTGCGCGATTGATTCTCGGTCCCGAGATGAACATTCAGGCGCCTCCGAATCTCAGCTATTCGGATTTCCCGAGACTGCTTGATGCGGGAATCAATGATTGGGGCGGGATTTCGCCGGTTACCAAAGATCACATCAATCCCGAAGCGGCGTGGCCGCAGATCGCGAAGCTAGAAGCGGAGACGAATGCGCGCGGGTTCGTTCTGCGCGAACGTCTTGCGCTGTATCCTGAATTCCTCGATCGCGACTCTTTTATCTCGTCAGCGGTTCGCCCTCACGTCGAGCGTTTTCGCGGCGCGCCGGAACTCGCGCAGGCTCCGCGAAAGCTGGCATCCTGAGTTAACCTTCCGAAGCGATGTCGACCAACAAAAAGAGCAATCACGCCAAATCATTGTCAGGCAAGACGCTACGCATTACCGCGTTGGCTGGCGGCGTCGGCGCGTCGAAGTTGTTGCTTGGTCTTTATGACGTGATGGACCCGGCCGACCTGACCGCGATCGTCAACACCGGCGACGACATCACGATGCATGGACTGAAGATTTCGCCGGACCTCGACATTGTTACGTACACGCTTGCAGGACTCATCGATCCGAAAAAGGGCTGGGGATTTCGCGGCGAAACATTTCATCTGCTGAAGCGGCTTGCAGTCTTCGGTCGCATCAACTGGTTCAATCTCGGCGATCGCGATCTCGCGACGCACATTCATCGGACGGCGATGCTCGCTGAGGGAAAAACGCTGACGGATGCGGCGGAATCGATTCGCGTGGCGCTCGGTGTGAAGTCGCGCATTCTGCCGATGTGCAATGAGCCTGTGCCGACGATCATCGAGTCGAACGAAGGCGCGCTGCATTTTCAGGAATATCTTGTGAAGCGACGCGCGGAACCGGTCGTGAAGAGCATTTGCTTCGATGGCGTCGAGCATGCAAGACCAGCGCCGGGAGTCCTTGAAGCGATTCGCGACGCCGATCGCATCGTGATTTGTCCGAGCAATCCGCTCATCAGCATCGGGCCGATTCTGGCAGTGAAGGGGATTCGCGAAGCATTGCGCGCGCGCCGCGACAGTGTGGTTGCTGTCTGCCCGATCGTAGGCGGCAAATCGCTGAAGGGGCCGAGCGATAAAATGCTTGCTGAGCTTGGGCACGAAGCATCCGCGAAAGGTGTCGCGAAACTTTACGCCGACTTCACGGGAACATTTGTCATCGATCCGGCCGATGAATCGCAACGTATCGCGATCGAATCGCTCGGTATGAAAGTCGCGGTGATTCCAACTGTGATGAAAACGCTGGGCGACAAGCGCAAACTTGCTCGCACTGTGCTTGCGCTCTAGCATCTATTATTTTTCGCGGTGGACACGATTGCGCCGCGGCTCACGTCTGAGATCCTTCGCTTCGCTCAGGATGACATCGCGTTGTAATCAAGTTGGAGCGCTTACAGTGGGAGGCCGGTGAAGCGGATGCCGGCGCTGTGGACTTTGTGGCGGATGTTGAGCCCGATTAAAAGTGCGGTCATGGATTCGACGATGCGGGCGTTTTCGAGTTTGCCGCCGTTGATGGCGCGGACTCCGGGGATTTTGTGAGCTAGCTCGCTGGCGACCTGCTTGGCTTTTTCGTCGTCGCTGCAGACCAGGACATCGCATTCGACGGCGGCTTCGCCTTCGAGCAGGGAAGCACTGAGATTGTGAAACGCCGCGGCGAGGCTTACCTCTTTCGGCAATAATTCACGCGCGGCTTCGGCTGCCGAGCCTTGCCAGACCCCGAGCATTTTGGATGGAGCACCGCCGACTGCGGCAGCGAGCGGAACCGTCGTATCGATCACGACAGTTCCTGGCTTCCACGCAGATTTAAGTTCCTTGAGTAAGCCTGCCATTCCGCCGAAGGGGATTGTAAGCAACGCCACTTCGCATTGCGATGCCGCGGATGCGTTCGCGTGCACCTTCGATTTGTGCGGACGCGCCGATCGCGTCACGCAGCTTTTTCGCTGCGTCCTGGGCTCGCTGTGCATCGCGCGAGCCGATTACGATACGTTCGCCGGCGCGCGCCAGTCGATTTGCCAAGCCCAAGCCTTCCGGCCCCGTGCCGCCAAGAATTGCGATTGTTCTTGCCATCGGAATCACCTGTCCTCGATTGGATTATCTCCGATTCTGGAGTCACGAGAGGGATTTGGCAAAGAACACCTGAACGCGTGGCGGATTCGTGGACGTGGCGGCGATGTGATATTGTCAAAAATTCGGGATATGGCGGCGAAATCTCCTACAGCGGCTGAGTTTCGGTTGGCGTGCTCGCAATTTGCGACTGGGGTTTCGGTCGTTACGGCGGAGCGCGCGCCGGGAAAAGTTCATGGAATGACGGCGAATTCGGTGACTTCGGTGTCGCTGAATCCGTTGCTGCTGCTGGTTTGCGTGGATCATCGGGCACAACTCTTGCCGATGGTTCGCGAGAGGAAGCATTTTGGCGTGAGCGTTTTGAAGCAGGAACAGCAGGCGATTTCGCGTTATTTTGCGCAGACGGTGGAAGACGAAGCGGTGGAAGCGAGATTGGGGATTCGCTATCGCTGGACGGAATCGGGGATTCCGCTATTGGATGATGCGTTGGTACATATTGCGTGCAAAGTAATCGATACGCATGCTGCGGGCGATCACACCATTTTTATCGGGCAAGTGGAGACGACCGAAATATTTGATGGCGATCCGCTGATTTATTTTCGCGGCGGGTATCGGAAAATCGAGCTGTAGCGAGAGCGAAACTTATTAGCCTTTGGCGGTGCTGCGCAAAGCAGGCAGAAACCTCGATCGTGTTGAACGCTGAGATCCTTCGCTTCGCTCAGGATGACAAAGGCATTTCTGGCTTCTAATTTCTAATTCTAATTTCTAATTCCGATTTCTAATTCCGATTTCTAATTCTTTCTAATTTTCTAATTCCATTTCTAATTCTATTTCTAATTCCAATTCCTAATTCCAATTCCAAAGTTAGTGGTGGCCGCCGAGAGGGTCGCGTTTGGTCCCGTAGACGGCGCCCCAGCGATCGGTCATTTCGCCGCGGAGTTCCCAGAGTTCGGGGAAGAATTTGTGGCGCATGCCGTCTTCCAGGATTTCTACGGGACGTCCCTTTAGAGATTTGGCGCCGAAGCCGATGGTGCGATGGATTAGCTGCATGTGCTCGAAGCGGAATTTCTGGAAGAGTTCGTCGAATTCGGCGAGAGCTTCCGCAACGACATATGCGTCGCCGTGGTTGTATTCGGAGTCGTAGATCTTTTCCAGCGTCAGGTTGTGCTTGTCCAAGTAGTTTTCTTTGAACGAATTCCAGATCGGTTGGTACATCTTCAGGAGGATGCGGAAGCCGGGGGATTCCTGGCCGCTGCCATTGCCGAGGCGTTCGCGGATTGCCTGGTATTCCTTGGGCGACATGATTTCGAGCAGCGCGATTTGTTGAATCATCAGGCGTTGCGTTGTGTGAACTCGGCGAAAGAGAGTCAGGACGCGATTGGTGTTGTGCTGCTGAAGGTAGTCGTCGATGTCGAGGAGCGTGTAGGCGATCAGTTTCATCCAGAGCTCTTCGACTTGGTGGACGATCTGGAATTGGAGTTCGTCGGCGTTGCAGAGTTCGTCGAATTTGGACTGGCAGGAGAGGAGATTTTTAGTGTTGAGGTAGAGCTCGTAGTCGAGGGTGCCTTCTCCGGACATTTGCTCGTAGAAGAGTTTGCGGTTCATGAGGCTCCTTGTGCGGTTAGCGATCATTTTGAGCGGGTTGTGGGAGAAAAGCGAAGAGGGATTCACCACAGAGTTCGCGGAGGGCACAGAGGGAAGAGGATTGCTCGGACACCCCCTCCCCTGTTTTGCGTAAGGATGTGATTCTGGGGGAGTTGCAGGTGCGGGTTGTGCAAGGATGTGATTCTAAATGGGTTGCGGGTGCGGGGTGGCGTTCGAATTCGGCGGTGGCGCTTTTGCGGGGTAAAGCCTGCGGAGGCAATAGCTTGCGAGGTCAGACGGGTTAGGCTTCGGCTCATGTATTTGGGAGGGCGTGACTACGTTGAGGTCCTCCGGCGTCCTGCGGACGCCTCAGGATGACAGTGGGTTCAAGGCGAAGGCAAGCGGGCCAGTCGTGGTGACTTAAGGGGCTGAGATCCTTCGCTTCGCTCAGGATGACAACGCTTTTAAGTTTGGGCTACTCGGATCGGGTTGGGGTGAGGGTGGTGCGAGAGAAAAACGCCGGCAGGGGTGCCGGCGCTACCAAGAGCTAGCGCTCGGTCGGGCCGGAGGGGCGTGTTTGCTCGGTGCTGTCGCCGAGTTCTTTGCGGTGGCTTTTGACTTCGCGGAGGGCGTAGATGGGCTTGTTTTGGGATTCGTAGTAGGTACGGGCGATGATTTCGCCCAGGAGGCCCATGGAGACGAATTGGACGCCGCTGACGATCAGAGCGACGCCGGTGATCATCAGGGGACCGTGCTGATTCATGATCGAGACGCCGTGGGCGAACTTTTCGTAGAGAAGATAGGCGGCGTCGAGCAAGCCGAGTAGAACACCGCCCACGCCGATGAGTCCGAAGAATTGGAGCGGGCGTGTCGAATAGTCCTGCAAAAACTTGACGATGATGAGATCGAAGAAGACGCGGAATGTGCGGCCGATGCCGTAGTTGCTTTTGCCGCTCTTGCGATCGAGATCGGTGATGGGAACTTCAGTGATGCGGGCGCCGACGGAAGCTGCGAGAGCCGGGATGAAGCGATGGAGTTCGCCGTAGAGCTGAATTTCTTGGATGATTTCGCGTTTGTAGGCTTTGAAGGTCGTGCCGAAGTCGTGGACGTCCACGCCGCTCAGCTTGGCCATCATCCAGTTGGCGATGCGGCTTGGTACCTGGCGCATGAGCCAGTGATCGCGGCGGGCGTAGCGCCAGCCGCTGACGAGGTCGAAGCCTTCTTCGATCTTCTCAAGGAAGCGCGGGATCTCTTCGGGATCGTGCTGAAGATCGCCGTCCATCGAGATGACGACATCGCCGCGGGCGAAGTCGAAGCCGGCCTTGAGCGCGGAGGTCTGGCCGAAATTGCGGCGCAGACGCACGATGTTGACGCGATGATCGTGCTCGTAAATGTCGGAGAGAACCTTGAACGAATTATCGCGACTGCCATCGTCGATAAAAATGAGCTCATAGGGCTCGCCGATGGAGTCCATTACCTCGGTAATCTTCATATAGAGCGGCGGGATGTTTTCCTGCTCGTTGAAGAAGGGGACCACAACCGAGTAGCGAATTGTGGGGTCAGTTCTCATATTTGAGACGATGTCATTCCATAGTCTATCAGGCGAATGCCCTGTGAGGCGACAAGTTTCCGGACGTCGGGATCGGTGAGAATGGCGAGTTCTGTGGCGCGAGATTCCTGGAGGCGCGTGGGGGATTTCTGGAGGGCATCGTCGACGTAACCGGGGTGGCACATAAGTTCGGTGGTGCCTTCGGGGAGATTGTTGAGAAGTTTTATAACGCCGTCTTTGGTCATTTCGCCGGTTTGGGCGATGCCGCAGAAATAGTCGGATGTGGAGATGCCTGCGTTATGGGCTTGTTCGCGCGCGTCGCGGGCTAGGAGTTTTAGTCCGCGAGCCTGGACTCCCTGTTTGAAAACGGTGGCGTCGAAGAGTTCGTCGTCGGCGGAGAGAGCGGCACGGAGGCTGGAGGCTTCATGAGCGATGCGGATGGCGCCGATGTTGTTGCGCTTGGCGAGGCGAACGGCGATTTCGAAAAGTCCGGGGAGCATGTGGACGTGTTTGTGGCCGTCGAGGTGAGTGGGCTGGATGCCGGCTTCGCGGATTTTTTCGATTTGCGCGGACCATTCGTCTTCGACTTCGTGGAGATTGATGGAGCTAGTGGCGAGCTTCAGGAGAAGAGTTTCTGGGCCGCCGAGAAATTCGCCGTCGTCGTTGAGGATGGAGGTGACGGCTTCGGGCGGGGCGGTGGGTGGGCCGTCACTGAGATTGAGGTGGACGCCGATGCCGAGATTGGGGGCGGATTTGGAAGCGGCGAGGGCGGAATCGAAGGCGGCGCCGTTGGCGAGCAAGGATGTGCTGGTGACGATGCCGTTGCGGTGGGCTTCGAGGATGCCGCGGTTGACGCCTTCGGTCCAGGCGAGGTCGTCGGCGTTGACGATGAGGTTTTTCATGGGCGGTCGGTAGGTCGAAAGTCCATCAATCGGGAACAAGACCGTCTAGCGTAGCAGCCCTTAACGTTCGACGTTTGGTCGGATCGAATTCGACTTCCTGAACCGGAATCTTTCCCAGCAATGTTAATTCGTGCTCGAGAAAGTCCCATCTTCCCCCGGACGGAGGCGGTTCAAATGAGGATGGAAGTCGATACACGGAATAGTCTGGCTCGTACTCGTCCGATTCCTCGTTGAATGCGCTTTGCAGCAGAATCCATTTCTTTCGAACGAGGAGAATGATGTTTCGGGGTACGTCATAAAATTCCACATACGCGAACGGAGTCATCATTTCAGCCAATGATGTCGCTGTGTTCGGTGATGAGCGTCACGTCTGAGATCCTTCGCTTCGCTCAGGATGACATCGTGTTGGGGGGACGACATTTCCTATGTTGCTTATGTAATCCCACGTCAAAATTTCTGGCATCAGATGCCCTCGAAAAGTGTTCGCCTGTACGAGTGGACAGCTACACGATGGTACGCGGGATTGCTTACGTACCATTGACCGTTCGTGACACCAAATTTAGCATGATGCTTACAGAGGGAAGAATGCCAGTCAAGACGCGCGAATTAAAGAGCGTCGCGCCGCGTCATAGTGAAAGCCGTCGCGGCCGGCGCATGAACTCCCGCGTGCCGATTCGCCTGGAGTGGGACGACACCAAAGGGCGGCGGTGCAGCGTGGACGCGCATACGCGCGTGGTGAACCCATACGGGTGCATGGTGGTGTTGGACCATGACCTGAAGCTGGAGCACCGGCTGGCGCTGACTAATGTGGCGACCGAGACCAGCAATTCGGCCGTAGTTGTATGGAAGGGAACGCAACGGCCGGAAGGCGGTTGGGAGTACGGCGTCGAATTGGTAGCGCCGGAGATGGATTTCTGGGGACTCGAGCTATGAAGCCTTTGACGAATACGAAGCCGACGCCGGCGCCGTCCGTGCGACCTGCGCTGAACCGGCCGCCTACAGCGGAAGAACGGCGACGCGCGCAGCGCGTGCTGCTGAGGATTGCGGTGACGATTCACGTGACCGGGAAGCCGCCGATCGCGGGGAATACGCACACAGTGAGCGCGAGCGGCGCGATGATCATCATGCCGGAGGCGTTAGCGGAAGGAACCAAGCTGACGATCGAGAATACGAAGACGGGTAACAAGGTTGAAGCGAAAGTGGCGCGAGCGCCGCAGGTGACCGGTGAAGGGTCGCTGGTGCCGGTGGAATTTTCGACGCCAGCGCCGATTTTCTGGAATGTGTTTTTCCCGCCAAGCATCAATTAGATAGAGCCTCTATATTTCAGCAGGAACTGAAAACGGCCGCGATGTTTGCGGCCGTTTTCGTTTTGTGAGCGAGATAGGGAAAAGAGGCTGGGGTGAAGAGTCTGAGGTCGTGCCGCTACGGAGCGCAGTCGTGCAGCATCCATGGATGACTTCGGCGTTGAATCAGACATGTAGCTGAAGGATGGGTGGGGGTGAATCTAAACCCGCACCCTCTAAAAGCTGAGGGTGCGGCACCCAAATGCCGGTTCGCTAGAGAATATGGAGGGGCCCCGGGGAGTTTTTCGGGGCCTTTTTGTTTTTGAGTGAGATTTGTTTTCTTTGCTCACGGAATGTGCTATGTAGGCGTCCTACTTAGTGGCGTTGTTGTGACTGGAGTGATGGATGGCGAGAGAGAAGTACAAGAGCCGCACGGAGATTTTGCAGGGGACGCTGGATCTGCTGATCCTGCAAACGCTGGAGTGGGGGCCGCGGCACGGGTATGCGCTGAGCAAGGCGATACGGACGAACTCGGGGGAAATTCTGCGCGTGGATACGGGCTCGTTGTATCCGGCGCTACACCGGCTGGAGCGCGCGGGGTGGATTGCAGCGGAGTGGAAGCCGTCGGAGGCGGGGCCGCGATTGCGAGTGTATCGGCTGACGACCAAGGGGAAACAACAGTTGCGGCGGGAAGTATCGCGGTGGGAGCGAATCACGGCAGCCGTGGCGGGTGTGCTGCGTCCGACGAAGCAGGAGGTTGAGCCATGATTTGGAGATGGTTGCGGGGGAAGCGGAGGAATGAAGAGCTGAGGGAAGAGGTTGATGCGCATTTGTGGCTGGCTGAGCGGGAAGAGCGCGAGGCGGGGAAGAGCGGCGACGATGCGCGATATGCAGCGCGGCGCGAGTTTGGAAATGTGGCGATGGCGGAAGAGACGACGCGCGATCACTGGGGCATGCGCTGGCTGGACGATTTCCGGCAGGACTTGCGTGGCGGGTTTCGAATGCTGCGACGAAGCCCGGGGTTCACGCTGCTCGCGGTGGTTTGTTTGACGCTGGGGATGGGAACGAATGCGGCAATTTTCAGCGCGATGGAGGGCGTGCTGTTTCGGCCGTATCCGATGGTGGCGCATCAGGAACGGTTGATGGCGCTGTCTGGAACGGCGCGCGGCGAGAGTGGGCCGACCGGGATTTCGTGGCCGGATTTCGAGGACTTGCGGAAGAGCAGCACGCTGCTGGACGGAGTGTTTGTCAGCAAAATCATGGGGACGACCCTGAGCCTGGGAAATCGCGCGGAGACGCTGCCGGGGAGCATCGTGTCGGCAAATTATTTCGATGCGATCGGTGTGCGACCAATGCTGGGGCGCGGATTTTTATCTGGCGAAGATGTTGGAAGCAATACGCATCCGGTCGTGGTGATCAGCTACGAGTTGTGGCACAGGCTGTTCAAGGGCGATCCGAACATTGTGGGGAAGACACAGCGGCTGAGTGGAGTCGTGCACACGATTGTAGGCGTGGCGCCGGAAGGATTTCACGGGACGTTTGTTGGATGGGCGATGCAGTTCTGGGTGCCGGCTTCGATGGAGGAGACGTTCGAGGCGGGCGGGTACAAATTGCAGGACCGTGATGCGCAGTGGGTGGAATCGTTCGTTCGGCTGAAGCCAGGAGTGACGGCGGAACAGGCGCAGCAGGAAGTGTCGGCGATCGCGACGCGGCTTGCGGCGACGTATCCAGAGACGAATCGCGGGCGCGGGATGCAGTTGTGGGCGTTGTGGCAGACGCCGTTCAACCACGCGCGGACATTGTTGCCGACGCTGGAGTTGATGCTGGCGGTGGCGCTGTTTGTGTTGGTAATCGCGTGCGCGAACGTGGGGAATTTGCTGCTGGCGCGATCGTTTGCGAGGCGGCACGAGATGAGCGTGCGCGCGGCGCTTGGGGCGGGACGAGCGCGATTGCTGCGGCAGATGCTGACGGAGGGATTGATCCTGGCGGGGCTTGGGAGTGGTGGCGCGATGCTGGTCGCATATTTGAGCGAGCATGCGCTGGTGCTGTTTTTCCCGGCGAGCGCGGGAGTGGCGATGTATCTGCCGGGGGAGCTGGACTGGCGCGTGTTTTGCGCGTGCGCGGCTGTGAGCTTGTTTACGACGCTGATGCTGGGACTGTTTCCCGCGGTGCAGGCGAGCAAGATCGATGTGGGTGCGGCGCTGAAGACGGAAATGGCGGGAGTCGTTGGCGGGGGGCGCGAGAAGGCGTGGGCGAGAACGATGCTGGTGGTGGTCCAGGTGTCACTGAGCTTTTTGCTGCTCGCGGGAACGGGGCTGGTGATGAAGAGTTTGCAGCGGCTTCGCGAGATCGATCCGGGATTTTCGACGCGGAACGTGTATGTGACGCCGATCGCGCTGACAGGGACGGGATATGACGCGACACGGGCGAAGATGTTCGACGATGAATTGTTGCGGAGAGTGCGCGCGCTGCCGGAAGTGAAGTCGGCGGCGCTGGGGCGGCTGGCGCCGCTCGGAGTGAAAAGTTATTCGTCGAGCGCGATCGCGGTAGATGGATATGTGCCGGCGCCCGATGAACAGGAGACCGTGGAGTACAACGAAGTAGGGCCGGAATATTTTGGGACGATCGGGATTCCGCTGGCGGCGGGACGAGAATTTACTGCGGCGGACGACGAGAGTGGTGCGCTGGTGGCGGTGGTGAACGAGACGCTGGCGGAGAAATATTGGAAAGGGGGCGATGCGGTCGGGCAGCGGATGCAGGTGAAGGGGCGGTGGATGACGGTGGTGGGAGTGGCGAAGGATTCGAAATACGAAAGTGTGCGAGAGGCGGCGAAGGCGTTTTTTTATGTGCCGTTGCGACAGAATTTTGCGGTGTCGACGACGCTGCACGTTCGAAGCGAAGGGAGTGTGCAGGCGCTTTCGGCGGAGGTGGCGCGAGTTATGAAGGCACTGGATGCGGATTTGGCGTCGTATGAGCTGGTTTCGATGGGGGAAGTTGTGGAGCGGGCGACGGCGTCGCAGCAGGCGGCAGTGACGATGCTGGCGCTGCTGGGTGGGTTGGCGTTGTTGCTGGCGGCGATCGGACTCTATGCGGTGATGGCGTATGCGGTGTCGCAGAGCGCGCGCGAACTGGGGCTGCGGATGGCGCTGGGAGCGGGGCAATACGATTTGCTGCGGCTGGTGATGGTGAGGGGAGTGACGTTGACGGTGATGGGAGTGGTGGTGGGAGCGGCGGCGGGGCTCGGGTTGACGCGATTGATGGGGAACTTGTTGTATCAAGTGAGCCCGCGCGATCCGGCGGCGTTTGGGCTGGCGTTTGTGGCGATGATGATTACGGCGGTGGCGGCGTGCTTTTTGCCAGCGTGGAGAGCGATGCGGGCGGATCCGATGAGGACGTTGAGGAGTGACTAGGGACTGGTGATCGGTGACTGGCTAAGAAAAAAGGCCCCGAGAGTCTCGGGGCCTTTTCTTTTGTGTGCTGCGCGATTTTATTTGGGCGCGTTGACGAAGTTGCCCGCGAGAGCTACTGGGTGCTGACGGTGATGGCTACGGCCGGCGAAGTGGAGCCGACGTACGTAGAGTCGCCGCCGTAGACGGCGGTGATGCTGTCCACGTGAGTGGTCGGTGTGCCACCGCCGCCGCCGCTGGAGCTGCCGCCGCCGCATCCTTCGAAGCCCGCGGCGATGCCGATCATGACGAGAGCGCAGGCGAACGCGTAGACGAGGCGGCGACGCGCGGGGACGCCGCTGCGGCGCATGGTGACGATTAACAGCAGAGCCAGGATGCAGGTGACGAGAGTGAGCGGAGCTGCCGCAGGCGGCGTTCTAGGAGCGCGATGCGACGGGAGGAAGCCCGGCGGCACGTTGGAAAGAGCGGTGGAGAGCGAGGCCGTGCATGTGGCGGCGGTGGTGGCGGTACCCGCGGTCGATGTGCAATTGACGGGCGAACCGAGGGCTTGCGTGCCGTTCATGAATTGAACGGCGCCGGTGACGCCGGGGCCGGCCTTCGTGGAGGCGGTGATGGTGGCGTTGAGTGTGACCATGCTGCCGGAGGTGATAGTGGTGGTGCTGGAGGTGACGGCGGCGGTGGTCGGAACGGTGCCGGTAGTGGTGACGGCTACGTTTGCGCTGCCAACGCTGGAGGTGTAGTTGGCGTCGCCAGTGGTGTAAGTGGCGGCGACGGTGGCATTGCCGGACGTCGCGAAAGTGTGCGTGATGGTGGCGGTGGAGAAGGCCATAACGCCTGTGGTTGTGTTGGCCGCGGTCGGAACAACGGCGACGGCGTTGCCAACTTGCACGTTGTTGATCGAGAAAACGACGCTGCCGGTCGGGCCGGCACCGAAGCTCTGCGTGTTTATTTTGGCGGTGAGGGTGACGGGCGTGGCGGTTGTGATGCCGGTTGCGGGAGTGGCGGTGACGGTGGTGGTGGTGGAAGCGGCGCCGACGGTGATTGCCTTCGCAGGCGAAGTGCTTCCATTGAAGCTGTTGTCGCCGCTGTAGACTGCGACGAAGCTGTGTGCGCCGTTGGCGACGTTGATCGGTTGATCCTCGGCGAAGCCCAGGCTGTTGAGCTTGACGGTGTTGGAGCCGGAGAAGTCGTTCAGGGGCTGGCCGTTGTCGGTGAGGGTGATGGTGCCGGTGGGGCAGCCGGCCACGACGGTGGCGCACTGGCGACCCTCGTTGTCGGACACGGCGATTTGCAGGATATAGGAGCCGCCGTATGGGATCGAGGTGGCCTTGTTTATTTGCGGATTGTTGTTGGCGTCGAAAGTGACGAAATTGACGGCGGTCGTGCTGGCTTCTTTGCTGACATTGACGGTGACTGTGTTGGAGGTGCCGGGGGCGAACGTGCCGTCGCCAGCGTATTTGGCAACCACGGAGACACCGGTGCCGCCTGGGATTTGGTCCGTACTTATATTCACGGCACCACCCGTAAGCGTGAAAGTCTTGTCGGACTGAGAGAAGGAGCCGATGCCTAGCGGTGTACCGCCGGGAGGGGTAGCGACGAGGGCGACGGTGCCGGTCGCGGTTGAAGGAGTAACAGTGACGGTAAAGGAGGCAGACTGGCCGTGGGTGAGAGTGCCCGATGGGCCTGTGAGCGTCACGGTGTCGGCGGTGAAGCTGGCCGAGGACCAAGCGTTGAGCAAGTTGGTGACGTTGAGGGAGCCGAGGCCGGTGGCATTGTCGTAGCCCGTGCCGGTGACGAAGGCGGGTGTCTTGGTGGACTTGGTCGGGTCGACGACGACGCCGAAGCTGCCGGAAGTTGTGTTGCTGCAATTCGTGGTGCCGCCGGCGCAGGCGACGGAGTTATTGCCAGCGACGGTGTCGTAGAAGATGCAGGTTGAGGCGGGCGTGGCCGATGACGGGCAAATCGTGCTTGCCGAGCCGTTCTTGTAAAGCTGATAGAGGACAAAGTTGGCGTTGCCCTGACGCTGGCCGGTTTTTTGATTGACCATGGCCATGACGGCGGCGAATGCAGGTGCGGCTGCGGACGTGCCGCCGACTCCCTGGAAATCGGCAAAGGGTGAGTTCAAATCGCAGGAGCTGGAGCTGCTGCCTGTGCCGGTATTCGCGTCCTGCTGGCAGATGATGTAGAAGCTGGCGTTGGTGCCGTTGCCAGCGAAGAAAGAGACGTCGGGAAGCTGGCGGAAAGCGGCGGAAGGCATGCCGTTGATTCCCGTTTGGTAGGCGGGCTTGGCGTTGAAAATACTCGGGCCGCCGCTTCCGGCGATGATGTCAACGCCGAAGTTAGCTGCGTTGGGATTGGAATTGGCGTTGACGATGGCGTTGGTGCACGTACCTAGATTCGAACTCGTGGCGAGGGCGGCGCAGCTATCGTTCCAGGGCCATTCGGGGATGTAACCCTTGGCGGAAGTCTGGGTCGTTGGGGCGTTGGTGGTGTTCCAGAAAGAGGAAGCGCCGCTGGGTGCGTTCTGCGTCGTGCCAGCGTTCTGGAAGTCGGTGCCGCCGAGCGCAACGTTATAGGGAGTGGAGGCAAAGCCGCTGACGGCGACGCCAGAGCTGGCGACGTCTTGATTGGAGCCGGTGGGATCGCAGCCAGCGGAGCCGTTGTCACCGGCCGAGATGACGGCGGTGATACCTTGCGCCGAAGCCTGCTGCCACAAATCTACGTAGAACGCCTCGCCGCTGGAGGTGATGCTGGACTCGCAGGCGCCGAAGCTTTCGCTGAGGACGGGAGCGATGTTGTTGTCGATGATGTAGATCGCGGAGAGATCGGTGCCGAACAGGCCAACACTCAGGGAATCTTCAGAGACGACAAGATCAATCGTTGCGCCTGGGGCGACGGCTCCGGCCAATTGGGTGTCGAGGTCGGCCTCGATTTCATCGTCGGTGGCGGAGTCGGGGCCCTGGATGCCGGGATCGGGACCGTTGAGGATCACGTTGACCGGGTTCGCAGGTAGACCCCACATCGTGCGGTAGGCGGCTGCGTCAGCAAGATTGATGTTGGAATCCTGAACGATGGCGATGGTGACGCCGGTGCCGGGAGCGACGCCGCTGACCGTGGCGGGGACATTGTAAATTTTGGCGAAATCGCCGGGGCCGACGGCGTAGCAGGGCGTCGTACTTCCGCAGCTACCGAAGGTGAAGAGCGGCTTTACGGCATTCGAATCCTTGGTGCGGCGGAAGGTGCCGAGGCGATGCGAAAGCGCGTGCGGACGGAAATCGTGAAGCGAAGTGACGCCGCGGACGACGGGCGAGAGCGCAGCGGGAATTTGCGGATCCGAGACGTTCGCCATGTGCATCTTGCCGTTGACGAAGAAGTGATGAATTTGCGTTTGGAAGGCGTTGTTGATCTGACCGATGTTGCCGTTGAATTCGATGTGCGTGCGGCCGGGACTGACTTGAATGTTGGTGAAGCCGCGCGAAGTGAGCCAGTCGGTGACGGCTTGAATGTCGGAGTCGGCGGGACCGAATTGTTTTCCGAATTGATCGGGCGTGAGCCACTTGTGAAAGTTCGGCGAAGATTTGTCCTGCTGCTGCTCGAGGAGTTGATCGAGAGCGGCTTCCTGATCGTCGCTGCGCTTGAGGATGAGCGAAACGCGCGTGGCGAGCTGAGAATCGGAAACGGCGCCGCGATCGAATTCTGTGCGGGCGAGAGGATGCACGTTGCCGCGGAGCGTGACGCGATTGGACTCGTCAACGGATTGCGTGACGCGCGGGAGGATGCGCGGTGTTTGCGAAGTTTGCGCGGCGCTATCTTGTGAGGAAGACGCTCCCGTGTCAGATGTTGTCGATGCTACCGCGTCAGGCGACGGCGATTGCGCGGAGGCGCGCAACGTTGGGAACGCCAATAGAAATGCGGCGAAAATGACGGTTCGACCCAGATTGGACCCGATGTTCTTCATGAACCCGCCCATGATTTAATTTTTCTCTCTCTCCGCTTTGATCAGTCTCAACTGCGAGCAGTGCTGTTTTTTCGAAGTAAAAAACACTCACAATAAGGATCGATTCTACTGGGGAATGGTTGCTTTCCGCGTGAGCGAAGCTGGGAAGGGTTGCGAGAAAAGTATCGCACACCAAAGACGCAACAGCAGCCGGGCGCGGCTATGCGTCCGAAAGAGTAATCGCTCGAGCCGGATTTCGGCGAACGTTGACCTCGTGTATACATTCTTCCCCGTAAACCGAAACTTGGTTCCCCCGCGAGCCGGGGTTTCCATCGGTTTGAGGGAGCAGGTAATTCGCCGAATGACCCCCAATAAAGATCGTAGCGTTTCGGTGGGGCAGTGTCGCTGGTACTGGAAGACAACTGTGCGAGCGCCTGACCAACGGTATTGGTTGAACCCGAGGGGAGAGGAGAAGTTGCGTGAGGCAACGCGACGTTCGGGCGACCAGATCGGAGGCGAGGGCGAGTCAGGCGTGGTTTGGGTATTATAGTGGCGGCCTTGTTGAGCGCATTTGTTAAGCGCCGAGTTGATTTCAATATCAACCAACGAGAATTGTGGAGACTGAGGAGGTCCAATCGAATGTCAGAACCATCCTATGAAGAGCTGAAAGCACAGCTCGCGGAACTGCAGAAACAGTCCGGAAGCCGAAGAACGGGAGCGCTGGATTTTCGAGTCGGGGAAAAAGGAGGCGTGAGCGTGTACGGCCTCGGGCGGTTTCCCGTCACCCTCTATTATGAACAGTGGATACGTCTGCTTGATACGGCGAAAGAGTTGAGGGAGTTCCTGGAAGAAAACAAGACGAACGGCAAGCTGAAGCTGAAAGAGACGGGATCGGCAGCTGCTGGCGGGCATTGAAGCGACGTCGGGCCTCGGGATTTTGCGGAAGAGAATGTCCGGGAAGCGGCGTGCCCGGAAAGGGAGTCTAAGATGACGGCGAACAAGCGATGGCGGAGATTGCTGGTGCTGGGCGAAATTTGTGCTGCGGCGGCGCTGTATCTTGGCGTTGCCGCGGCGACATTGGGGCAGACGCCGTCGCCTGCGCTGCTGGTTCTCGAGAAGCAGGACAACACGATGGCGATCGTCGATCCGGCGAGCATGAAGGTTGTGGCGCGGGTTCCGGCGGGAACCGATCCGCACGAGATCGTCGCGTCAACGGATGGGCGAGTCGCGTACATTTCGAACTACGGCGGAACGGATAGCGATCTGCACACGATTTCGGTGGTGGATCTGCTGGCGCACAAGGAATTGCCGGCGATTGATTTGGGGGCATTGCACTCGGCGCATGGATTGTTTTATGCGGGAGACAAACTCTATTTCACATGTGAAACGAACAAGGTATTCGGACGGTACGATCCCGCGGCGAAGGGAATTGATTGGGTGCTGGGGACCGGGCAAGACCGGACGCACATGGTTTACGTGTTCCAGGATTTGCAGCGCGTTGTGACGTCGAATGTAAATTCGGCGACGATCAGCATCATAGAACATGTCGATGGTCCACGGCCACCGGGGCCGCCGCCGGGTGCGGGTGGTGGGCCGGGAGGACCGGGGCCTGGTGGTCCGCCACCGGGAATGCCGCCTGGTGGACCGCGGAAGACGTGGCGTGTGACGAATGTGCCTGCGGGAGAGGGTGTCGAAGGATTCGACGTGTCGCCCGATGGGAAGGAAATTTGGGCGGCGAATGCGGGCGACGGGACGGTGACGATTATTGATGTCGCCAGCAAAAAGGCGACGCAGACGATGCCGATTTCGGTGAATCGAGCGAATCGGTTGAAGTTCACGCCGGATGGGAAGCAGGTTTTGATTTCAGGATTGGGTGGAGGGCCGAGTTCCGGTGGCGGCAACGTGGAAATCGTGGATGCGGCGACGCATCGGGAGATCAAGTCGCTGGATTTGGGCGGGGGATCGGGCGGGATTTTGATCGTGCCGGATGGTTCGAAGGCTTATGTTGCGGTGAGTCAGAAGAACAAAGTTGTGGCGATCGATTTGAAGGAGTTGAAGGTGATTGGGGAGATTCCGACGGGGAAGAATCCGGATGGGTTGGCTTGGGCGCAGCAGCGGTAGCGCGATGGTTGGTTCGTGGCGCGGATTGCGTCTGAGGTCCTTCGCTTCGCTCAGGATGACAAGTTTTTAGTGCGTGGAAGGCCTGGGATGTAGCGTGGTTTCCTGAGGGTCGAAAGAAAATAAGAAACGGCGCCATTTCTGGCGCCGTTTGTTTTTTGTTCGAATTTTCTGCGGAGGCGAAAGTTAGCTTTGGCCGTTGTTGTTTTCGCCGGGATTCGAATTCATGGCGGCGACTTCGCTGTTGATGGTGCCTTCGCGGAGTGCCTTGGCAGGATCTTTCAGACCGTCGAGCGTGGTCTTGGCGTGTTCGTCCACGGCGCCGACTGCGGCTACCAGGCAAGAATAAAGGAACGCCTTCATGCCCGTGCGGAACTGTTCGGTCGATTGCTCGGTGGCATGAGCGATGTCGGTTTCGATGGAGCGGCGGCGCGTCTCAATGGCTGCGCGATTTTCGGCGTCGAGCGCGGCGAGCTGCGACATTACGCGCTGCGTGGCTTCGGAAATGATCAAGTCGACCTGAACTTCGGTCTGACGCTTGAACTCTTCCATCGTGGTGCTAGCGGAGGTCTGAAGCTGCGCGCGGATATCGGCGCTGTAGGCATGAAGCTGGGCGGCGGCTTCGCGCGTGACCATCTGCTTGTCTTCCATCAGGCGAACAAGCTGGCGGTCGGAGACGCGAGTGGCGGCGGCTTCGAAATCATCGGCGGCGCGGGCGATGGATTGGTTGAGCCGGTCGAGGATTCGTGGCTCAACGTCAGAACCTACGCGCGACAAAACACCTTGGGTATCGGTGAGGCTGCGCTGCGTTTCGTTCGCGAGAGATTCGAGGCGTGCGCTGAGTTCCGCAGTGCGGGTGTTGAACGATTGCTGCATCTCTTCCCAGCGACTGCGGTCTTCGGAGAGGCGCGATTCCATGCGGCTCATCATTTCTTCGCGAGCCGTGCGGATCATCGCCTCAAGGCGCTCCTGAGAATGCTGCTCGATCTGGTTGATGCTGGTCTTGCAGACTTCGTCCACCTTGGTGAGCGACTGGCGGACGGCGTCGGTGAGATGAGAATTGATGGCGGTCTGGACGGCTTTTTCAGCTGCGGCTTGCAGCTTGCCCTGAACGGCGGCGACGAGTTGGTCGGAAGTAATCACGACGCGCTCGGATTTGGCCGCGGGCGGAGGCGGGGCAGGGAACGATGTGACGCCCGTGCTGCGATATTCGGGACCGGCTGGAGGCATGGATTTCACCGGTGGCGCGGGGGCTGGGACGCTTGCTTCGGCAGCGTGCGCTTCGTGGTCTGCCGGGGCTGCCAGCGCGGCGTCGTGAGCCTTGGCCGGGTCGATGCCGAGCAGGCGGAGCCAGTCTTCGGGAGGCGATGGAACACCCCAGACATTCGCTGGGGCTTCGAGCTCAACACCGATCTGATAAAGCTCGCGCGGGCTCATCGGCGGGTGAATCGAGCGGACCTGAGCGCGCATTACGGGAGCGGCGTTTTCTCCATTGGCTTCAAGCACTTGCAGGCCGATCCAGGAGCCAACGGCGTAGTCGTGGCGGGACGGATAACGGCAGCCATGCAGGTTCAGGCTGACGGCAGACGTGCGTTCCTGGAAGGACAAACCGAGCTTGGTTTGCCCCACGACAACCAGAGGAACGGTGCGATCAATTCGGGTGCTTCGGCGGGACTCGATGCCCGAAAATCTAGCTGCTGCGCTCACTTCTTGCCCTCCGAGTTTTGGGAAACAATCCGATGACAATCCAGTGAGGAAGCGTACCACCGTATGCACCTGTCGCAATAAAAAATTTGAGAGGCGTTGGAAAAGTGGCGGCGGAATTTTGGCGGCAACGTGTTTCAACGATCGCGAGGGCTATGGCATGTCCGGGGAAGTCGATGTAGACTATGCGGCCTACCCGCCCCGTGCTCGAAAGACGGGAGAACTCTGGGCCATCTACCTGTGAATCCTCGACTCGCCGCAATCAGCGGCCCTCTACGCGATTCGGTTTTTCCGTTGAAAGACGGATCGCTGACGATTGGCCGCGAGTTTTCCAATCAACTCATCCTGGACGACAGCCTGGTGTCTCTACAGCACTGCAAGCTGACGTGTGACGCTACGGGTGCGTGCATTGTGCAGGATCTCGGTAGCGCCTCGGGGACATTTGTGAACGGCTTGCCAGTGAGCGAGCGCGCCCTTGTGACGGGCGATCAGATCTCGGTCGGCGGCTCGGTCTTTGCCTTTCATAGCGAAGAGGCGAAAGAGAACGAGTCGGGCACGATTGTCTTGAGCGAGACGGCCAAGGCGGTGAGCGATGCCGCGGCCAAGACGCGATTGCGCGGCGTGGATGTGCGTTATTTGCAGCCGGATGCGCTGGCGGCGTTGCCGAGCGGGGAACGGACGGCGCGCGACCTGCAAACGTTGGTAAAGATCAGCACGGCGATCGGGTCGATTCGCGATGTCGAGTCGCTGCAATGGCAATTGCTGGGAATGATTTTCGATGTGGTGCCAGGAGAGCGCGGCGCGATTCTGGTTGGGTCGGATCCCGAGGAGTTTTCATCGGTGGTGGCGTGGGACCGCGTGGCGGGG
This sequence comes from uncultured Acidobacteriota bacterium, assembly GCA_963766985.1. Taxonomy (GTDB): domain Bacteria; phylum Acidobacteriota; class Terriglobia; order Acidiferrales; family UBA7541; genus Acidiferrum. The sequence continues at coordinate 1,227,129 of CAVYCJ010000010.1, read as the reverse complement.
CCGCAGCACGCCGTGCCGGTGGATCGCGAGTTGGCGCGGCAGGTGTTGGAAGAGGGCGTGGCGATTTTAAGCAATGAGAAGAATGGCGGGGCCAGCGCGGCGGTGGCCGAGGCTGAGGATTCGGACGAGGATGACGAAGACGCGGAGCCGAAACCAAAGGCGAAAGCAGGCGACGCGACAAAGCCGGCGGTGCATTCGCTGATGTGCGTGCCGCTGCTGAACCACGATAAGGCGATCGGACTGATTTATCTGGATACGACGAATCCGACAGCGCGATTCACGAATGAAGATTTGCAGTTGGTGACGGCGATCGCGGGCATCGCGTCGATGGCGCTGGAAAGCGCGCGGCAGGTGGAGTGGCTGGGCAGCGAGAATCAGCGGCTTCGCGCCGAAGTGGATCTCGACCACGACATGGTCGGAGATAGCGCGGCGATGCGCGAGGTTTATCAACTGATCGAGCGCGTGGCGTCTACGGATTCGACGGTTCTGGTGTATGGCGAGAGCGGAACGGGCAAAGAGTTGTGCGCTCGGGCGATTCACCGCAACAGTCCGCGGCGGGATCAGCCGTTTGTGGCGATCAACTGTGCGGCGCTGACCGAGACGCTGCTTGAGAGCGAGTTGTTTGGGCATGAGCGCGGCGCGTTTACGGGAGCGGTGACTCAGAAGCGCGGGCAGCTGGAGATGGCGAACACGGGCACGATCTTTTTGGACGAGATGGGCGAGATCAGCCCGGCGCTCCAAGTCGAAGCTGCTGCGCGTGTTGCAGGAGCGCGATTTCATGCGCGTCGGCGGGACGCGATCGATTCCGCTGAATATTCGCGTGATTGCGGCGACGAACAAGAATTTGCTGACGGCGACGAGAGAAGGCACGTTTCGCGAAGATTTGTATTACCGGCTGAATGTGGTGGCGATTACGATGCCGCCGCTGCGCGACCGGAAAGAAGATATTCCGCAGCTGGCGAATTATTTCGGTGCGAAGTATGCGGAGAAGTGCAACCGGCGGATCATGGGGATTTCGACCGACGCGGGGACGTTATTGAAGCAGTATGATTGGCCCGGGAATATTCGCGAGTTGGAGAATGCGATCGAGCGGGCGGTGGTGCTTGGCTCGTCGGGGATGATTCTGCCAGAGGATTTGCCGGAGGCGTTGCATGAGACGCCGGCGCAGTCGATGCGGTCGTCGACGTATCACGAGGCGGTGCGGCAGTTGAAGCGGCAGCTGATTTTGACCGCGATGGATCAGTCGGAAGGGAAGATTACCGAGGCGGCGCGGCTGCTGGGCGTGCATTCGAATTATTTGCACCGGCTGATACGGAATCTGGATTTGCGGTTGACGTTGAAGAAGAGGAATCAGGGGTAGTACGTTTTTGCTTCGCTGTCTGTCTTTCCCACCTTATTGCAGGGTTGATCGTGCTTGGACCTTACGCCTGAGATCCTTCGCTTCGCTCAGGATGACATCGCTACATAAAGTACGAACGAGACGGGCAGATCTGCCTCGCTAGTTCTATCTTGGTGGATAGGGTTCTATCCGATCGGATAGCTCCTTGGCCACGTTCCGGGCTTCGAACCGACCGATCATTTTGCTAAGTCATTTATTTTCAGTATCCCGCTTCCTCACGAGCGACTTTCCCAGTTTGGTCCGTGGGGTGCTTTTTCAATGGGCGTGCAGCGAGTTGAACAGGTCGAAAGGAGACCTACCATGAAAAAGCACATCACACGCATCGTCGCCATCGCGGTTCTCGGGTTGGTGACGTCTTTCGCGATTCCCAATCGCGTTCACGCAGCGCCAGTGTTCAAAGGGCAGTTCACGTTGACGCAGGACGTTGTTTGGAACGGCACCGAGTTGCCGGCCGGAAATTACGACTTCACGCTGAACTCCACCGCAATGCCGGCGAAGATCCTGTTGCACGGGCCGAACGGATACATGTTCGTGCTGACGTCGGCAATGTCGGGCAAAGAGCAAGGTGAGAGCAGCAACATGACGATCGAACGCCGCAACGGTTCGCGCTACGTCAGCAGCTTGTATCTGGCGGATCTGGGAATCGACCTCCGCTATCGCGCGCCGAAACTGAACGAGAAGGTGATCGCGCAGGGACCGGTGACGGTCGAGCACATCGCGATCGCTTACGGCAAGTAAAGACGATTTAAGAAAGAGCTCCGAACGTTCCTCACTCCGGAGGCGGGCCGCAACCCACCAACCACCGACCCAAACCGCGGATCGCCTCCGGAATCCCTCAATAAAGAAAACCCCGCAAGCTAAATGGCTTGCGGGGTTTTTCTGTTTTTGTGGCGCGTGATTTTAGAAGGGCAAGTGGGAGAGGTCGACGTTGCCGCCGGAGAAGATGACGCCGAGTTTTGGTGTTCGCACCGTCAGAGCGGGCGGGGAGATTCAGGGCGGCGACTGCGCCGGGTTTCAGAAGGGGCGCGATTGCTACTGCGGAGGATGGTTCGATGACGATTTTGAGGCGCTCCCAGATGAAGCGCATCGCGGAGATGATTTCGGCTTCGGTGACGCGGAGGACGCCGGCGAGATTTTCACGAAGAATGGCGAAGGTGCGCGGCGAGAGCGAGGCGCGGAGGCCGTCGGCGATGGTGTCGGCCGAGTCGATGGATTGCAGCGCGCCGGTGGTGATGGATCGGTAGGCGTCGTCGGCGTTTGCGGGCTCGCAGCCAAAGACGCGCGTTTCGGGGCGGATGGCGCGGGCGCTGAGGCAGGTGCCGCTGAGGAGGCCGCCGCCGCTGACGGGCGCGAAGAGGGCATCAAGATCTTCCACGTCCTCGAGCAATTCCTTGGCAGAGGTGGCTTGGCCGGCGATGACGCGGTCGTCGTCGTAGGGATGGACGAGGTGCGCGTGCGTTTCGGCGAGGATGCGATTGCAGGTTTCGTTGCGCGAAGTCATGGTGGGCTCGCAGAGTTCGACGCGGCCGCCGTAGCCTTCGATGGCCTGGCGTTTCACGGCGGAGGAATTTTTCGGCATCACGATCCAGGCGGGGACGCCGCGCCATCTGGCGGCGCACGCGACGGCGGCGCCGTGGTTACCGCTGGATTGGGTGACGATGCCGTGGCGGACTTCGTCGTCGGAGAGAGAGAAAATTGCGTTCGAAGCGCCGCGAATTTTGAACGAGCCCGTTTTTTGCAGATTTTCACATTTGAAGAAGATGCGGGCTCCGACGAGCGCGTCGAGGGATGAAGAGGTCATGATTGGCGCGCGGTGGATGCGCGGCTTGATGCGCGCGTGCGCCGCTTGAATGGCTTCCCAGGTGACGGGTTGAGTTTGTATGGCTGGACTCATGGAGATTGTATTTATCGCAGTTTGGGCCTGCGGAGAACAGCCATTATGGAACGGCTGACGGGATTTTTAGTTTAGAGACGTTCTTGGATGGAGCTGCGATTTCTTTTCGGCACGGAGTGAGTCGCAATTCGGAACAGATTCGCGTTGCGTGTGGAAATTTGTCGCAATAATTTTTGTTTACGACGCGCGATGAACGAATTCTCACTTGACCTCGCGCGACGCTCTGCTAGTGTTGGGTTCCCCCTTCCTCAAGCTGGAAAAAATCAATTTTCATTGTGCTGAGGAGACCACGCCTGTATGGACGCATCCGAACGAAGAATTCTGACTCGCTATAACATTCGCACGCCGTTGCGTTTTCGAACGATCAATTTAGCGGGAGGCAGCAGCGATCACTTTACGGAAGCGATCAATGTTTCGCGCGGGGGATTTTACTTTGCGACGTCGGCGCCGTTGAAGATCGGAATGCCGATTGAGGCGACGTTGAAGATGCCGACGGAGGTTACGGGCGGCGAGGCGCGGTTGACCAGTTGTACGGCGCGGGTGGTGCGGGTGAAGACGCAGGCTTATAAAGATGGGCGCGTTGGATTTGGGATGGAGATTGAGCGGGTGCACGCGACGGAGATCGAACCCTCCGCCGCAGGCTGACGCTGCTACTTGCCGGGAACGTTCACGATTGTTTTGGCGCTGCCGACGTTTTCGAAGTGGTCGTAGGCGCGAACGGCGATGGAATGTTCGCCGGGTGATAGTGGATCGGGCAGTGTGAATTCGTAGCGCTCTTCGAGCGAGTCGCTGACGGCGCCAATCGGCGCGATCATCACCCAATCGCCGCCGTCGATGCTGTATTGGGCGCGATCGATGCTGCTGGTTGTGTCGCGCGCAGCGAATTTCAGCGCTGCGGTTTGCTGCGATGAGGACGCGTTCGAATCTTTGCGAGCGGCCGCGACGACGGAAGATTCGAGGCGTTCGATGGTTGGCGGCGTGTTGTCGATGACGAAGCGCTCGCTGTCGCGTGTAGTCGTGAGCGCGTCGGCGGTCGGATTGGACGGAGCGTCGCTCGCGACGATGCGCAGGTAGTAGGCGCCGTCGGGCAGAGAAGTGGCATCCCAGCTGTAAAATTTTTCAGCGAGCTTGTCCTTCAGAACTTTCCAGGATTTTTCATTTTCGGCGCGATAGAGGACGGTGTAGCGCAGATCGTCTTCGTTTTCGTCGTGCGCAGTCCAGAGGACGGACTGCGAACCCTTTTGTTGAAAACCTTGCGGCGGCTGTTCGAATTTTGGCGACGAAGAGGAAGAGATGACGACGCCGGTGGGATTCGCCGCTGGCGGATTCTTCAGCGCGACCGACGGCTGCTGGCCGGACTGAAGGCTGATTACGCCTTGCACGCGGACATTGGGATCCTGCACCGCGATACCGTCGATGACGGGCGCGACGTTGCGCGGAAGATAGGCGAGCGTGACCCACTCGATGCCGTCGCCGTATCGGCCGTCGTGAATGACGGCTTTCCACTGAGCGAAACGAGCGGGAGGAGCTTCGACGGGGCTTGGCTTCGTGTACGGGCCATACCAGCGCGACCATTCTTTGCCGGGATCTTCCGTGTTGCCGGAGCGGACGAAAAATTCGAGGCGCGGCTCGTTCGAAGTTACGTTTGAAGTCGCGTTCGATGATTTTGTGTTCGGCGAGGCTGGCGGCGGGCTCCACCAATCGATACGGCCCCATTTCGAAAATAGACCAGCGTCAAAGGAGCGCGATTCGTAGGTGCCTTCCGGCTCGTACTCGGGGCCGACGGAGAAAACCTTGCCGGGATTCGCGGTGCACAGAAAAATTTTCCCATTAGGTCCGCGGGTGATGCCGGTGATTTGCGCGGAGCCAGCTTTTGCGAGTTGCGCGAAGACGCCGCGGCCATCGATGGCGAGCAGTGCGCCGTTGTTGCCGGTGCCAGCAAGCAAGCGGCCTTCAGCAGTCAGCGCGAGCGAATAAACGACGTCGTCGCGCGACGTCCAGAGTTCTTCAGGTGCGCCGTCGGGAGTGATTTTGTAGATGCTGCCGGAGAGCAACGGAGGAAATGGAACGAACGGAGATTGGGCTGTTGCTCCGCCGGCGCTGATGACTCCGCCACCGGTGATTGTGGTCGTGCCGCCGGATGTAGAGATGATGGCGGTTGAGCCTGCGTTGGCGTGCTGCTTTTCGCCGATTGCGGCGGCGTAGATGTTGCCGTCGGGCGCGACAGCAAGCGCGGTGATTTCGCGCTTCGAAGTTTCATAGAGAACGAAGCCTTCGGCGGCCGGTTCTTTCTCTTTATCTTTGCGCGCCGATGCGTTCGCGGTTTTTGTGAGTCGCAGAACGCGTCCACTGGGTTCAGTGCCGACGAGAAGATTGCCTTTGGCGTCGAACGCGATCACGCGGATGTGAGCTTCATCGCTGGCGTAGTAAAGCTCGGATTTTCCATCGGGCGAGACAGCGAAAATCTGACCTTTGTCGCCGGTCGCAACGTAGAGAGTTCCGTCCTGGCCGAACGCCAGATCCCAGACGTATTTCGTTTTGGGATCGAAGAATACGGATTTTTCGCCGGAGGGCGTAACGCGATAAACCTTTCCATCGGGTGAAGTTCCGACGTAAAGATTGCCTTTGGTGTCGAAGGCGATCGCTTGCACGGCGAGGTCGGTGGATTCGAACGCTTTCGTGGGCTTGCCGCTGGCGTCAAAGCGAAAAACCTTTGCGGGCGAGCCGCCGGCTGCGTACAGAACACCTTTTGGATCCGTCCGGAGAGTCCAGAGGAATGACGCGTCAGCGTCGGCGAGCAAAGTGAATTTAGGGGAGAGTTCGAGGCGGCCGTCGCTGCGGACGGTTACGCCGTTGGACGTGCCCTTGAGGAATTCGTCGTAAGTGGACTGGCGCCAGCTTCGTGTGTGCTCGGCGTTCGCGTTTGCCGCGAAGAAAATCGCGCAGAGACTTAGCGCGCCTACGATGGCTATCAATCGGTGGAATTTTTGGCTGGGCATCGAGATGTTCATGTTCACCGGATTTGGAGATTCAGAGAAACGACGCCCGAAACCGGGCCGGTCAATTGGACAGAGGATTCGCTGGCGAGCGATTCCCGCAAAACCTGCACCGTTCCCGGAGCCGGGCGGCCGTCGATCACGTTGATTTGCGAAAGTGGCGCGTTCGGCAACTCTTTGTCGTCCCACAGAATTGTGGGCGAGGGCATGAAGAGTCCGACGTAGAGGCGATCGTTGCGGCGTTCGCGATTCAGAAGAGTGATGAGTTGGTCGAGTCCCGGAGGGCCGCTGCTGCCGGAAAATTGGAAGCCGCGGGAGGCGCGATTGAGAAGATCGCCGTCGGTGACCATGACACGCAGCATTGTCCCGCGCGCAATCTGGTCGGGAACGTGGACGGTTGTTTCTTCGATGTGGGATTCGCCGCGATACGGATGGAGGAGAACGCGGACGCGAAGATTTTCGCCGGGCGCGGCTTCGCCCTTTTCGAGCCACGCGCTGTCAATCGTGAACGATTGGCGACCGGGGGTGCTTTCGACTTTCAGCGCGACGCTTTCGACATTCGGGACTTCATACGTGTTGGTGAAGAGGCGATTAAAGATGGTCTGCACGCCGAGCGCGATGGGTAAACCGTCGCCGCCGAGGAAATCGCCGGGCGCGTAGGTGTTTTCGATCTGAACCGGCGCATGACCCTTGAGGCGAATTTCACCGGAGAGATGGAGAGTCATGCCTTCGCCGTAGATGGAGTTCTGCGTCAGTCCGTTGAACGTCGTGAGCGCGATCAGGAGCGGCGTCAGTTTTGGATGGTCGACGACTTCGAAATGCAGCTTCTTGGCACCCATCGGCGTCGTGACGGAAAGATCGAGCGGGATCATCGCCGGTGGCGCGCCGAGCTTGCCGGTGACGGCGGTGAGGTGATCGCCGGTGATCGTGCCGATTGGGCCGCCGACGTTGACGATTTTGGTGGAGGCGAGCGAGGAAGATAAGGTGGTGACCACGCGGCTGCGCGCCATGGGAAGGGCGACGTCGCCGAGGCTCAGAAATGGGTGGCCGCAGAGATAGACGCGATCGGCTTGGACTGCGGTGACGGTGCAGGCCGAATTGATGGAGGCGTCGCCGGAAACGAGCACCATGCCGGCCATGTCACCAGCGGCGAGCTTTTTGTCGTCCGGCTGCGGAGCAGCAGTGCCGCCCTGTGCGGCGACGAACCCGAAACTGGCGATCTCTGGTGCGAACTGTTGGAGCGTTGCGGTTTGGAAGCCGGAGAAAACGAGGGGCGTGGCGATCGGCTCAAGGGAAGAGCCTGAAGGCAGGCCGTTGCGAGTGGCAGTTTCACGGGGGAGTGCGATTTGTTGCGGTTGCGATTGTGCCTGAGCTTGTGTGGATGAATATGTTGGCGCGGAGGATTGGGATTGCGGCAACGGTTGCATCGAGGCGGAGACTGGCGTTGCGTTGTTCGGACCGGCGGGATGGAGGACGTCTTCAATCGGTGTGACGCCGCCGATGGCTTCCTTGGTAAAGACCCCTAATTTCAGCGAAAGCGCGCCGGCGAGTTTGCCGTCGAGATAAACGGGGCTGCCGCTCATGCCGGCGACGACGCCGGTATGTTCGACTTTTTCGCCTTTGAGCTGAACGAGAATGATGGATTGCTGCGGACCGAGAAAATTGGGCATCACGCCGATAACTTCGAGGTCGAATTTTTCGATCTGGTCGCCGGCGAAGATGGTGTACGCGTACCCTTGCATGCCGGGGCGGACCTGGCTCAAGGGCAAAATGTCGTCGGATTGTGCTGAAAGTGTGGGGCTTAGGGCGCCCGTGGCCACGATTGTAAGGACGGCCAACGCAGCGCGAAGGATCTAGCGACAAACGGAACGGGCGAATTGCAGGAGCGGTCAGCTCTGGCGCGAACATGAAGGGTTCATGATACTTGCGCGGGTACGGGGACGCAATTGAACGGGCGGAGCGCCGAAAGTAGGCCGGTGAGGCTAGGCGTTCTAGGACTGATTTTGGGGTTCGATTGCTGCGGGAAGGGCCGTCAACCTCTTGCACGGCAAGCGCACCAACGTCACTGGATCGGGTCACATGGGAAAGATGAGCGAAGCGCGTCGTAGGGTTGTTCGCCGTGGTATCTTCTGCCCATGAAAAATCCCCGCCGGAAAATTTCGAATTCGACTTCTCGTATTTTGGCATTCGCAGTTTGTTTCGTAGGTGTCGGCGCGAGTGCGTGTGTCTTCACCGGCGCATTCGGCTCGGTCTTCGCGCAGGAAAAAGTGGCACCGCAACTTGCGACGGGTTTCGACTCGATCAAAGAAGATTCGTTGCGCGCCGATCTGACCTTCCTGGCGTCAGACGCGCTGCAAGGGCGAATGTCGCTTCAAAACGGCGATGAAGTCGCGATTGCGTGGATTGCGTCGGAGTTTGCAAAGGCTGAGCTGAAGCCGGCGAACGGTGACAGTTATCTGCAGGCGGTGCCGCTCGTCGAATATCGCGGGGATCGTGCGCGGAGTTTTGTGGCGCTGAAGCGCGGCTCGGTTGCTGAGAAGCAATGGAAATTTCCAGAAGCCTATGGTGGGTATCGCGCTGATATCGATGTAACTGCGCCCGTGGTTTTCGCCGGCTACGGCATCACCGCGCCGGAACTGCATTACGACGACTATCGTGGGATCGATGTGCACGGGAAGATCGTGCTGCTGTTCGATCACGAGCCTCAGGAAACCGATCCGAATTCGATTTTTAATGGAACCGGCAACACGCGGTATGCGACGACGCGCGTGAAAGTGTTGAACGCGCAGGCGCATGGCGCGGTTGGCGTGCTGATTGTCGGTGAGCCGAATCGCAAGCATCCTTCGAATCAGGAGCGTTCGGCGCGGATTGGCGGCTCGGTGACGCGCGCGGTGCCGATTCCGGCGCAGTCGATTGCGGATGATGAAGTGCGTATTCCGTCGGCGGTGGTTTCGGATGCGATCGCGGCGGAAATTTTAGCGGGAGCGGGTGCGACGCCGTCGGAACTGCAAACCAATATTGATAAGGATTTGAAATCGCAGTCGCGCGCGTTGCCCGACACGCAGGTGACGATTCATTTCCGGAATAGTGCGACGACGGAAGGGAACAGTTACAACGTTGCTGGATTGTTAGAGGGAAGCGATCCGTCGCTCGCGGCCGAAACGATTCTGATCACGGCGCATCACGATCACGACGGAATGAGCGGCAGCGAAATCTGGCACGGGGCTGACGATAACGGGTCGGGAACGATAGGCGTTGTCGCGCTGGCGCACGCGTTTGGCGAAAATGCGCGGGCGGCGGGCGGCCAGCGGCCGAAGCGGTCGATTCTGTTTGTTGTGTTTGCGTCGGAGGAGCGGGGGCTCCTCGGCGCGTTTTACATGGCGGCGCATCCGTTGCGTCCGCTGGCGACAACGCGCGCGATGATCAATTTCGACATGATCGGCCGGAATGAGACAGAGAGCGACCAGACCAAGGGGCTGATCGAGATTCCGGCGGACACCTACGAATCGGCTCAATTTGATCGGCGCGCTCTACAGCCCGGACTACAACCGAACGGTGGTTGCCGAAAATAAATTTGTCGGGCTCGATCTCGACGATCGGTTCGATCACGAAGCGGCGCTGAATGTTTTCTTTCGGAGCGACCAATTTCCGTTTGTGCTGCACAACATTCCGGCGTTCTGGTGGTTCACGGGATTTCATCCGGACTATCACCACACGACGGATACAGCGGAAAAGATTAATTACGCGAAGATGGCGAAGATTTTGAAGCTGGCGTATTTAAGTGGATACGCGTTTGCCGACGAGGCTACGACGCCGAAATTTATTGAAAGTCCCGGCGCGCCTGCGAATAAGGCAGGGAATTAGGCTCGCATCGTCCTTGGACGGGTCATTGAGTTGACTGCGGTGGCTGCGACTGCGGGAAGCCCATCTTGCGAATTAGCTCGGTGTATCGTGGATCGGATCTCAGCGGGTCCCAGAAGGATTCCTGGCGAACGTACGCGAGCCGTGTGAAACGCTCTTCGTAGGCTTTGTTCAGCCACACGAAAGCGTGATCTTTGTCGCCCATTCCTGTGTAGACCATCGCGAAGGTAATCGCTGGGACGTAAGCGTTTTTCGACATTTGCGTGAGTTCGTCGATTGTCCGCAACGCGCTTTTGCGATCGCCTTGCCGACCGCGTAAATATCCGTCGATCGCGCGCGCAAACGGCCAGTTGTGCGAAAGCTCCGCGTGGTGCGCGTTTGCTTCGAGCGCTTCCTTGAGCATGTTCTTGCCCGCGTAGGCCTGCGCCATGACCGCGTATGCCTGCACGAAATTTGGAGCGATCTTGAGTGTTTCCTGGCTTTGGGCGATCGCGTCTTCGTAGCGGCGCGCGAGATACATCTGCACGGCGACGTTGTGACTGAATGCGGCCGAACCGGGATCGGTCGCCAGCGCGCTGCGCGCGATGTCGATCGCTTGCTGGGCTTCTCCAAGTGAACTCAGATACAGCGGATAATACGTGTGAGCTCGCGCGTACGACTTGTTGAGGTCGAGCGCTTTGTCGAAGTCTGTTCTTGCGGCGGGCCAGTCGAAATCGTAGGTGTAGGCGACGTAGCCGAGCGGGAGATAGGCTTCGCCGAGTTGGCCATCGATTTCGAGAGCCTTCATCGCGGCTGCTTTTGCTTTGGGCATCACTTCGCGCGGTGGGGCGACGTTGAAGAACGCGAGTTGCGCGTATGCATCGGCGAGTCCGGCGTAGGCGAGCGCATACGCGGGATCCTTGTCGATCGATTGCAGAAAGTAATCGCGCGCTTGCACGAAATCTTCGCCGGTGCGTTTGTTCCAGTAGTAGCGGCCTTTGAGGTATAGCTCGTAAGCTTCGGCGTTCGTGGTGTAGCGCTTGGCGAGGCGCTGTTTCTCGTCGCCGGTGAGCTGGAGGCGAAGTTTTTCGGAAATTTCGCGCGCGAGATCTTCCTGGAGGGTGAAGACGTCGCTGTTTTTTCGCGTGTATTGGTCTCCCCAGATCTGGCTGCCCTCGTCGACATTCATCAGTTCGGCGTGAACGCTCAGCGTGTCTCCCACACGTGTGAGCCGGCCGGAGAGGACCGCGCCGACGTGGAGATCGTGGCCGACTTTCTGCGGATCGATGTCCTTGCCTTTGAAGCGAAACACGGCGCTGCGTGCGGCGACGCGGAGAGTAGGCAGCTGCGAGAGATTGTCGATCAAGCTTTCGGTGATGCCGTCGCTGAGATATTCAAGATTTGGATCGTTGGCGGCGTCGACGAAAGGAAGCACTGCGACGGAATCGATCGTCGTGTCGGTGCGCTTCGTCTTTGCCATCCAGACTGCGATTACCGTGCTGGCGACGAGTGCGATTGCGACTACGGCGAGCAGAACTTTCCATCGCGCCGCGGGGCTTACCGGAGCGATCTCTCTTGTGGTGGCGCGGTCGCTTGCCGCCTGGGAACCGTTGAGCGCCGCTGGAATCGCGTTTGAGGCGATGCAAGTCTGCGCTGATGTCGGATGCGCTCTGGTAGCGGAGCTTGCGATCCTTTTCGAGGGCTTTGGCGATGATGCGATCGAGTTCAGCAGGTGTTGAGGGGTTCAATTTTGTGACTGGCGCGGGCGCACGTTCCAGGATCGCGTGCGAGATCACGCCGGGCGTTGCGCCGGCGAATGCCTGCTTTCCGGTCGCCATTTCGTACAACACGGCGCCGAAGGAAAACAGATCCGATCGGGCGTCCAATTCTTCGCCGCGGACTTGTTCCGGCGACATATAGGCGGCCGTGCCCATCACGGAGCCGGGACTCGTCAGCGCCGCCGGATCGTGGTGCTCGACTGTTTCGGCGGAGCCGAGGCTTACGCTTGTTGCGCTCGGTGCGTCGGCGTCGCTGAGTTTTGCCAAGCCGAAGTCGAGAATTTTTGCGTGCCCGCGGTCGGTGACAAAAATATTCGCCGGCTTGATGTCGCGATGGACGATTCCTTTGCGATGCGCGGCGTCCAAGCCGTCGGTAATTTCCAACGCGAGATCGATGACGCGATCGGGCGGGAGCGGAGTCCGGCTAATCAACTCTTTCAACGATTGGCCTTCGAGCAATTCCATCACGATGAATGCGGCGCCGGCGTCGCGGCCGATCTCGTGAATCGTGCAGATGTTGGGGTGATTCAGAGATGACGCGGCACGCGCTTCCCGCTGAAATCGTTCGAGCGCTTGCGCGTTTTCGGCTAGTTCTTCCGGTAGAAATTTCAGCGCGACGAAACGGCCAAGGGTCGTGTCCTCGGCCTTGTACACAACGCCCATTCCACCGCGCCCCAGCGCCTCGACGATGCGATAGTGCGAGATGGTTCGGCCGATCATTTTTTCTGAGTTGTTCTCGTGCCGCTTCGAACCTGCAAAATCCCGCCAAAGCTTACAGCGAGAAGTCGACTTCGATCGGCTCGATCAACGGAATCAGCCAGCCGAGCAATTTCTGGTGCACGGGATGCGCGTTGTAACGTTCGAACGACGCTACATCGGCAAATTTCATCGAGCCGCCGAGTTCGTATCCCTGCCCGCGCGGCGAAATGTTGAGCCCGACCCAGGATTCCTGGACTTCCTTGATTTCATCCTTCAACTTGCGGATTTCGGTCACGCAATGACTTTTCTGCTCGCTGGTCACGCCGCTCTTAAATCGAAACGCAAACATGTGGATGTACATGGTCGATCTCGCCGTCCCTTTATGGTTCGAATCAAAGGCTTGTGCTGGAAACCTGGATAGCCGTCGCCGCAATTTTTCGAGAGCAAACCAGGATTGTCAACCAACATTCTCTCGCCAAAGGTGCGAAAACTTTCCCGCTTGACAGCGTAGCGCACAAATAGCAGCATTCAACCGTTTTAATACCGCATTTCGCCAGGCTTCTTTCTTTCACGGGGAAAAACAAAACCATGTCAATTCGCGCAAGACTCATTGCAGTCGCATCGCTGCTCGTCGCTCTGTTCGCGTTTGCTTCGGTGACCCCCGCCGCCGACAACGCGTTCGTTCGCATCAACCAGCTTGGATATCTCACTGGCTCGCCGGCCCGCGCGTATTTGATGTCGAAGGGCACGGAAACGGGCGCCACGTTCGAAGTGCTCAACGCGAAGGGAATCGCGCTCTCCACCGCGCCCATCGGCGCGAGTCTCGGCATTTGGGGCAAGTTCAACGTGTTCGCGCTCGATTTCACTCCCACTGCGGCTGGCACTTTCACGATCGAAGTGAACGGCCCGATGCCCGCGACGTCTCCAGCGTTTCCCGTCGGCACCGCGAAGCAACTCTATGCGAAAGCTCTCGCGAACTCGCTCTACTTCTACCAAAACGAGCGCGACGGCCAGAACTACATCCCCACGCCACTGCGCACCGCGCCCGGCCATCTCAATGACGCGTCGGCGACGCCCTACGCTGCGCCTTCGTTCGATGACGACGACAACATTCTCGGCAACTTGCAGCCGGTCGGTGCACCGCTCGACGCGTCCGGCGGATGGTGGGACGCCGGCGACTATTTGAAATTTGTGCAGACGCATTCGTACGCAGTCGCACTGATGCTGATCGGCGTTCGCGATTTTCCGAAGCAGATGGGCGCCGCAGGGAACAGCGACTTCACCGCTGAAGCGAAATTCGGCGTGCAGTGGCTTTCGAAAATGTGGGACGACAACAGCCAAACGCTCTACTACCAGGTCGGCATCGGCACGGACTTCGCCGACAATCCGAACCTGCTCAGCGACCACGACCTCTGGCGCTTACCGCAGGTGGACGACACACTGGGCGGCACCGATCCGACGTTGATCTACATTCGCAATCGTCCCGTCTTCGAGGCGGGGCCAGCCGGTTCGCCAATCAGCCCGAATCTCGCTGGCCGCCTGACTGCGGATTTCGCGGCGTGCTACCAGATTTTCCATGCGACAAATCCCGCGTTCGCGAATAAGTGTCTGATTTCGGCCGAACACGTTTTCGCTCTGGCGAATACGAATCCGACCGGCAATTTGCTGACGACGGCGCCGTTTGATTTCTATCCTGAAGGCGAATGGCGCGACGACATGGAGCTTGGCGCGACCGAGCTCTATTTCGCGCTCGCCGGCGCAAACGGCCCTCTCCCGGCTGGTGTGACGCAGACGAATCCAAATTTTTATCTAAAGGCGGCGGCGCATTGGGCCAACGCGTACATCACGGGTCCGGGCGATGCGGCCGACACCCTCAATCTCTATGACGTCAGCGGCCTCGCGCACTTCGAACTTTTCCGCGCAATTGCCGAGGCGGGGCATCCGAGCGGGCTCGAGGTTTCACAGAAGGACCTCGTCAAAGACATCAAGAAGCAGCTGCAAAACGCACAAACGACCGCGGCCTCCGATCCGTTTGGCTTCGGATTCCCGTGGGCCGCGTACGACACAGCGACGCACGGCGCAGGCCTGTCGGTGATGGCCAAGGAGTATGCGCTGCTCACAGGATCTTCGAAGTATGAAGATCAATCGCACAAGTGGGCCGCGAATATTCTCGGCACGAATGCGTGGGGTAGCAGCTTCATCGTTGGCGACGGCGCAGTATTCCCCGACTGTATGCAGCATCAGGTGGCCAACATTCTCGGCTCGACCGATGGCAGCGCGCCGGTTCTTGCGGGCGCGTTGGTCGAAGGACCGAACACGTTTGCTGCGAAAGGATTTCTCGACGGCATGGTTGTCTGCCCGGCGGACGGAGTCAACGTCTACAAGAAATTCAACGGCAACGGCTCGGTCTATAAAGATGACGAGCAGTCGTACAGCACCGTTGAGCCAGCGATTGATTTGACTGCCGCGTCGTTCCTGATGTTCTCGTGGCAGATTGCGGGGCAGCCCGCCACGCTTTGCCCGACGGCGGATTTTAGTCCGTCTCTGGACCAAGCGGTGCCCGCAACGTCGAACGCGAACTGGCCGCCAGTTCGAAAGAACACGCGCCGCTACAAAGGTACGGTCGATCCAGACTGATCGGCGGCCGAGTTGAAAAGCAAAAGGGGCGCAGCGAAAGCTGCGCCCCTTTGCTCTACGGGCATTTCAGCGCCGCATCAGCATCAAGCGTCGTCGTAATCTTCGGTGAGCGACATCAGAAATGCGACCAGCGCATTCACATCACCTTCGCTGAGCGACATGCCGCTGAACTGGCTCGGAGCGTTGCGCAAAGCGCCCTGGTGCGCCAAGGCCGATGACTTGATGTAGAACTCGATCACATCGTTGAACTTCGCCTTGCTGCCGTTGTGAAAGTACGGCTGCGAGTCTTCGCCGTCGCGCAGCGTCGGCGCCTTGAATTGCGCAATCGTCGTCGGCAAACCTTGATCGACCGCGCAGTTCTGTACGTTCGCGCAGATCAACGCCTGCAACTGCGCCTGCGGGTTCGGGATGTCTGGATTTAGGTAGACGTTCCACAAGCCGAGATCGGCGAACTGCGGGCTGCCAGCCACCGCTGCGTGGCGGAAGCTTTCGGTCGCGTTCGGATGATTCGGCGACGCGGGCAAGTAAGCATCGAAGTTCGCTACGCGGTCGCCCTGCGTCGGAATCGCGAGCTTCATGAAAGCGCCCGCGCCGTTCGCCGCGTCGTACTCTTCCTGCGCAGCGCCGTTGTTGTGGAACTGAAAATCGGTGAAGTCTGGCGGCACGTGGCAGCCAGCACAGTTGCCCGCGTGCTGCGATCCGTCCGTCGCATTCGTCGCCGCGCGCAAGAAAATTTTCGCGCCAGCAAGCTCCGTTGCGCCAAAAGCAAAAGCCTGCGCGTGATATTTGAAGCTGCCGTCAGCCGCCGTTACCCACGTCGGATTACTCAGGCCATTTAGCAATCCGAGCAGGCGCTGCGAGTATGCAAGGTTCGTCTCGCCTGCTTTTGGCTGCGTCGGCAAGTGATTGACGCGCAGGAAGACGTCGTACGGCGAGCCGATGTAGCGGCCAACCTCGTCCTGCTGGAAGCGCAAGCCGATGGCGTACTGCGCGACGATTTGCGAAATGTCGTCGACGATTTCTTCGTTGCTCGCGCTCGTTACATCCAGCAAATACTGCGCGGGCATTTTGCAGTCGGCGGGAATCGTCGGGTCAGTGCCGGCGAAAATCGCTTTGTACGAAAAGCCGCAGCCGAATTCGTTCGCAGGATCGTTCTGGCCATTGTCGTTGCGAATCACGTCGGCGATGTGCGCGATCGCTGCCTGATACTGCGTTGGATCCCAGCCAAAGTTGCGGCCGGTGAGCGTTTTCTTGACCAAATCGGCGGGGTCGGCGAACTCGCCGTCGAAGTGCAGGAACGTCGGCCCGTTGTGCGGCTGGAGCGAGCCGACCATTTGCATCGAGTTGCGCGGCGTAAATGTGAATCCGTTCATCGGCCGCGGAATCGGGCTGCGCGTGGTGAAGTCGGCATAAGTCCGATTGCCAGCGCCTTGCACTCCTTGAAACTCCACGACAAAGTGGCATGACCGGCAGTTGATCGACTGACCGGCGAAAGGTCCCGGGCAGCGGACCGTTCAGCGTTTGCGTTTGCGCGACGACCGGATCGCCGACCGCAAGCGCCGTATTCACATCGGTCATATGCGTCGCAAAATATTGTGCCCACCGCGTGTCGACGAAAATCCGTTCGCCGATGTTCTGTTCCGCAGGAGTGACGTCGACATCGGTTTCGAACGGTGGCGCCTGCCCGGTGGACGAGCATCCGATCGCGCCAATCGCCGCGATGCCACACGCGCCGCCCAGAATTCCCAACGCCAACCGCCGCTTCACCGCGAAACGAACTGCCCCGATCATCGCCCGCTCTCCTCAGACCCGCCGCCAAAATTCGATTGCCCGAACATGCTCGTTCCCAGGCTCTTCACAAACGTCACGACCTGCCAGCGCATCGGTTCCGGCATCGCGCTCCAAGAGGGCATGCCGTGCTTCAGGCTGCCGTTTTTCAGCAGCCAGAAAATCTCGCCGTCGGTCGCCTTCTGCACACGGTCTGTCCGCAGGCTTGGCTTTTTCTTGCGGCCGGTGCCGTCATCGCCGTGGCACTTCGCGCAATGATCGAGAAAAATTCGATTTCCTGCCGCAACCGCGTCTTGTTGTCCCGCGAAGGGATTCACTTTTCGCCGGTCCGCGTCCGGCACGTTTTGCAGCCACGCTCCATCCGCTGCCGCGATGCACAGAAACACCGCGCACACCGCCACGAGCGCCGCGTACAACGAGCCTTTCCTGCCTGCGATCCCTGCGATCATTGGCCCCGCCGGAAGTAACTGCCGATTTGCTGAATCTCGTACGAAACCTTGAAGCGCCACAAAACGCCGACGCTGTTGTCGTTGAGCCCGAAGCTCGGCGAGAACACGATCGACGGACCTTTGGGAATGTTGAACGCGACGGTAGGCCCGAGGTATTGCGAGGTCTGCTTCCAGCCGAAGCTGTAGCGATCGCCAAGTCCGCCATAAAGTTCGGCGCCCGCCGAGAAATTCTCGCGGCAGAGCCAGCAGTTGCGGCTGCGCGCTTTCAACGCCAGCGGACGGCTCGCCCCGATGGCGTAGCCGAATTCCCACGGCTCATTCTTCAAATTCTTTTCGGCGATGAAGTTCTCGGAAAAATTCCAGCCGCGCACGTTGCTCGACAGAATCAGTTTCGTTTCGATCGAACGCTCAACCGTCTGGCGCAGCACATCGTTCGGCACCCAGAGATCCTGAATGCTGTGGTGCCCCGTGATTTCCAGGAAAGTCTTGTCCGCGTTGTTGATGTCCTCGTACTCCACGTAAAGCACCGGATTGATGAAGTGCTCGCGGAGCAGCGGGCGGAAGCGGTTCTCCCAGCGATAGCCGGTAAAGATCGTGCTGTCGTTCTGTGTGTGCTGGCCGCTCAGATAGACCTCGGTGGTCCACCAGGCGGTCGCGCCGTACTCCAGCTCCATCGTCGAGCTGATGAATTGGTTGCCGTTAGCGGGGGCCGCCTGAACGTTCTTGAAGGCAATTTCGAGGTTGCCCGGCTCCTCAAGCTCGTGGGAGTAGGTGACGAGGTAGGGCCACTCCTGCGCGGAAGCCTTGGCCGGGTGAAGGCCCAGAATCAGAAGCCCGAGAAGCGTCGGTGCCAGAAAGGCACGTGCGCTCCGGCTGAAAACCCACACAAATAGCGACATATCCAGCAATCCAGTGGTTCCTTGGGTTTGACCGCGAGGGAAGGCGACCCGAGTGACGATAGCCGACCAACTTGGTCTGAGTTGAAAGCAGACTAACTCAGTCCGGTATCAGTTGCAAGTCGCTTTCAACTGGTGACCG
This sequence comes from uncultured Acidobacteriota bacterium, assembly GCA_963766985.1. Classification (GTDB taxonomy): domain Bacteria; phylum Acidobacteriota; class Terriglobia; order Acidiferrales; family UBA7541; genus Acidiferrum. The sequence continues at coordinate 1,208,611 of CAVYCJ010000010.1, read as the reverse complement.
TGAATTTTCGGTGAACGCTCTCCGTTCTGGTGCGTTCCTTCCTACGGGCGCATAATCTTCGCGGACCCACCAGATGGCCACACAGTCCAAAGATCGCGACGATTCCCGCGCCCAAACCGGCGCCGCCGGATCGCCGATTCTGGCCGGCGCTGACCCGCTTCCTCAGGTGCAGCCCCCGCCACTGCCGCTCGCGCAGACGTGGTCGATTATTTTCCTGATCTACACCGGCATCGCCGTCCTGCTCACCGGCTACCGCTACCTCGACGATCTGTCGCGCAATCGCACAGGCACGCTCGCGATGCGCTCGTTGGAGGAAATCAGCGGGGTTTACACCGCCTTCGTGCTATTGCCGCTCGTCTTTCGAGCTGCAGACCTCTATTTGTTTCGACCGAAGCGACTGAATTGGGTTCTGATCGGATTTTGGCATCTCGTCGCCGGGGTCGCCTTCTCGCTGGCGCATACCTCGCTGATGGCGATTACACGGCAGCTCATTTCGCCATCTGATGGGTCTCGGGCGCTACGACTACGGGATCATGTTTTATCGCTACCCGATGGAGCTTTCGAACGATCTCGTCGGGTTCACCAGCATTGTTTGTCTCTACTACTATTTCCGGAAATTCCGTCTCGCGCAGGCGCAACAGCTGGCCGCCGCGCAGTTGAAAACAAAGCTGGCCGAAGCGCAGCTCGAAAATTTGCGGCTGCAGCTGCAGCCGCATTTTCTCTTCAATACGCTGAATACGATTTCGTCGGTGATGTATGAGGACGTAAAAGCCGCCGACCAGATGGTGACGCAGCTCAGCGATTTGTTGCGGCTCACGCTGCGCGCGTCGCGAACGCATGAGATTCCGCTTGGCGATGAGTTGCAGATCACACGCCTGTATCTGGACCTGATGCAGAAGCGCTACGAGGAAAAGCTGCGCGTTCGCTATGCGATCGATGACGCGCTGAACGATGCCCTCGTTCCGCAGCTCATTTTGCAGCCGTTGCTGGAAAATTCTTTGCGGCATGGGATGAAGGCGAGCGGGGAAGCGATCGATATTTCCATCGATGCGCATCGCGAGAACGGCAGCCTGGTGCTGAAAGTTTCGGACACTGGGGCAGGCTTCAATTCGGTGGATCCGCGCGCCGCATTCGGCAGCGGCGTTGGCCTCACCAACATTCGCGAGCGCCTGGCGCAGCTGTATGGCGATGGCCAGAGTTTTGCGATCGCGAATCGCGCGAATGGCGGCGCCGAGGTTACGTTGCGTCTTCCTCACCGCGCTGCGCAGCGATCACAGTTCGCTGCCGATTTGTCCGCGGCGAATGCATCCGACGTTACGATCTCCACCGAATCAAATTCGCCCGACGGCGACACGTCAACTGTACCGAACGTCGCGCCGCTGCGGCCCCTTCCGCAAGATCGATGACATCGCAGACAGATTCTCTTCGCGTTCTCGTCGTGGATGACGAGGCCCCGGCGCGGCGCAAGTTGTTGCGGCTGTTGCGGGATGAATCCAACGTCGAAATCGTGGCTGAAGCAGACAACGCCGAGTCGGCCATTGCCGCGATCGAAAAGCATCGGCCCGATCTCGTGTTTCTCGATGTGCAGATGCCGGGTGCCGACGGTTTCGACGTTGTGCGGGCGATTTCAAGCGATGGAAATGGGCGCGCTTCAGAGGCGCCGCGATTCGTGTTTGTCACAGCGCACGATCATTATGCGGTGCGCGCGTTTGAGGTGCATGCGTTCGATTATTTGCTGAAGCCGGTGGGTGAAGATCGTTTTCGCGAAGTTTTGCAGCGGGCGCAAGAGCAGCACAAGAAGAAAGCCGACGTCAGCGAAAAGCGCCTGCGCGGATTGATCGATGAGGTTCTCCGAGAGCGTGGATTCCCGGACCGTTTGCTGATTCGTGAAGAGAGCCGCGCTTACTTCGTGAACGTCCGGGAGATTTCCTGGATCGAGTCCGAACGAAATTATCTGATCCTGCATTGCGGCGCGAAATCGCACACGATGCGCGGCACCCTCGACTCCATCGAAGAGACGCTCGACCCGAAAGTCATTCGCGCGCATCAATCGCAGCAGCATCGTTCGCCTCGATGCAATCCGCGAAATGCTTGCCGTGGTTCCACGGCGAGTACAAAGTCATCCTGCACGACAAAACAGAATTGCGCTGGAGCCGGCGATTCGTGACGCGCCGCCCCGAACTCCTCCGCAGTCTCTGAAGCTTCCGCTCGTTCGAATCGTACTTACAAAACTATTACTCGAGGAAAAGCGAATCGAGGTGTACGATCGAGTCAGTCAGAATCACGTCCGAGCGCCGCGAGGCGCTTTTTTCTTTTTATGGAGTGCGCCGCTTCAGCGCCGCTTTTGACCAACGGGAGCATCTCTGACTGAATTTGCGATCCAGGCGCCGCCGCATCCCTCTTCGATGCAACAACTTGCACACTCCCAAAAACAGTAGATTCGCAAGTCAAACATCCGCAACGACTTGCGCACTCTTTGGAAAAACAGGGGGGTATACCCCTGAATCCGTACAAATTCGTATTGTCTTTGGAGGTGTCGAGCGGGCGAAAAGAAATTCAGTCTTTGTGCATGTGCATCGCGAAGATCTTATCGAGCGAATCTTCGTAAGGATAGACGTGAACCATCCAGCCGAAAATCACCGGGGAGAAGCGGCCGCCGGCAACATCGCAGGCGTCTTTCGAGGCGATCGTGCCGTGCAGGCCGAACTTGGTCCAATCGGCGTTCTGAAATTGGCCGCGCCCGGGCACGCAAAGATTTGTGTGCAGGTGCCACATCGCAACGCTCAGCGGAACGCGTTCGTTCAATTGATCTTCGGTGGCGCGCTTGGGCATCGTGTACATCGCGCCGACGAGTTCGTAACCGGTTGAAGTTTTCTTGTAGAGCAGGGAAGTCGGACGCGTCGGATCGAACGTGAACGCTTCCAGGAATCCGTTTTTGTAACTTGTGAAGTGATATTCCGGCTGCGGAACGTTAGGCAGAAAAATACGGAAGCCTTCGTCCAGAGCGACGTGGTAGTCCTTGTATTTTTCGATTCCAGCGCGAAGCTTCGTGACGATTTCGCCGGCGCGCGCGACGTCTTCGGGAGTGCGGTCGCGCATCGTGGTCATGTACATGTGCTGGCTGTGCGCGTCGTGATGGCCGGGCGTCATGTCGTTGACGGCGGCGCGCTCGCTGACTTTTTCGTCCATGTTCATGCCGGGCATCGAGCTGTGATCGGCGGGTTGCGACGCAGTTTGTGCTTGCGCTGCGGAATCTTGCGAAGGTTGCTGTTCGGGAGCGATAACGACTTCGAGCGCTCTTTGCTGATGCGCGGGAATCGCCGCGATCAAGACGGTCACGAGGAATAGCGCGCCGAAGAGGATTCCTGCTTTCGTCGCGATTTTGATAGACGCACTACGCCGAGACATGACAAATCCCCTTGCTGAAAAGTAAGGAAGCTACGCATTTTCCGAGAGCCGCGAATCAGGCTCGATCTCGGATGGCCGCACAAACTTCATGCGAATCACGCCTTACTGCTGACTTATCGGTGCAACAGCAGCGTTCTTGCGCGTTCGACCTTACATTCATTATTACGAAGACGAGTGCCCCCATGTTTCAGTGATTCGAGGTGTTGTTCGCCAATAAAACTGTTCTTTGGGCCAGTTACAGAGTTGAAACAATTTGGCGAACGAACCGGGGTAGCTGCGGTCGCGACTTTGACCAACGACCGTGCGGACATGGGGCGCAGCGTGCTGCGCCCCTACATAAAACTAGCCGGGCGGCGCGATTGGGAGCCCTAAATAGAGTGAGTCCGGGTGGCGTGATAAAATCGCGGCGTGAAAAAGCAGACGATTCATCCAGCCAAGGTTTTGAGCGGGGGCGTCGCGCCTCCGGGAGATAAATCCATTTCGCATCGCTATGCGATGCTTTCGGCGCTCGCCGAGGGGACCAGCGAACTGCGGCATTTTGCGCTGGCGGCGGATTGCCACAGCACGCTCGATTGCATGAGCGCGCTCGGCGCGAGCGTCAAGGTCGAAAAAGACCTGGTGAGGGTTACCGGGCGCGGCGCCGAAGGATTGAAGTCGAGCTGGCGCGCGCTGGATGCGGGAAATTCGGGGACGACGATTCGTTTGCTCACGGGAATTCTCGCGGGACAGAGCTTTATTACGAAGTTGAGCGGCGACGCTTCGATTCAAAAGCGGCCGATGGGGCGTGTGGTGTCGCCGCTGCGGCAGATGGGCGCGGACATTCGCGCGCGCGAAGACAATTTTGCTCCGCTGGAAATTCACGGGACGAAGCTGCGCGGCATTCACTACAAAATGCCGATGGCGAGCGCGCAGGTAAAGTCGGCGGTGCTGCTTGCGGGGCTGTTCGCGGATGGCGCTACGTCGGTCACCGAGCCGGTGTTGACGCGCGACCACACGGAGCTTGCGCTCGAAGAGTTCGGCGTGCCGGTCGAGAAAGATGGAACTACGATCACGGTGCGCGGTGCTGATGGGAGCCGGCCGAAGTTGCAGGCGCGATCGATCGACGTCCCGGGCGATATTTCGTCGGCGGTGTTTTTCATCGCGGCGGCTTCGATGTTCGCGGACTCGAACATCATGATTCACGGCATGGGATTGAATCCTACACGCACTGCCATCCTGGACGTATTCGCGCAGATGGGTGCGTCGTTGCAGGTCATGTCGCTCAAGAGCGCGCACGGAGAAGTGGTCGGCGATCTGGCGGTGAAGGGGACTTCGCTGAAAGGTGGAGTGATCGAAAAAGATCAGGTGCCCCTGGTGATCGATGAATTGCCGATGCTGGCGGCGCTTGGCCCGTATACCGAAGAGGGAATCGAGATTCGCGACGCTGCGGAATTGCGCGTGAAAGAGAGCGACCGGATCGCGGCGTTGGCGGAAAATCTGCGCCGCATGGGCGCGACCGTGGAAGAACGCAAAGACGGATTGAAGGTTGCGGGGCGCGCGGCGGGGAAATTGCGCGGGGCGGAGATTGAGCCGCACGGAGATCATCGCATCGCGATGGCGTTCGCCGTGGCGGCGCTCGGGGCGGAAGGCGACACCGTCATTCGCGATGCGGATTGCGCGGGCGTTTCGTATCCGACGTTTTACGAAGATTTGGAGCGCGTCGCGGAACGGTAGAGCCGGCTGCTCGTCGCGGAGATTTGCGCCAAGACGCGGGCGCCTCGCGGAACGGTAGAGCCGGCTGCTCGTCGCGGAGATTTGCGCCAAGACGCGGGCGCCTCGCGGAGCAAGCTCCGCCCCTACAAGGCGGCTTTTAGCGCGGCGGTGACTTTGGTTGCGATGTCGTCCTGGACCATGAGGATGTCGTCGAACGGGCGGTCGTAAGTTTCGGTCCACATCACGTAGCCGTTGTCGGCGCGAATCAGGCGGGCGGCGACGCGGACACGTCCACCGGATTTGCGCACGCTTCCATCCAGCAGGTAAATGACACCTAAATTTTTTGCGAGATCGGCAACCGGGATTTGTCTGCCCTTGTAATAGAACGAGGCGGTCGCCGAGGGCACCATCAACTCCGGAATCTTGCTGAGCTTGTCGATGAGTTCTTCGGTCATGCCGTCGGCGAAAGTTTCTTCGACCATGCCTTCGGTGAGATCGAGGAAGGGTACGACGGCGATGGATTTTGCGGGCTGCTGCGCGGCGATGTTTTGCGGCGAGGCGGCAACGGAGCCGTTGCCGGCGTGGAGCAGGGAAAGAATTGCCAGGGCGAGGCAAACGGCAGCGGCGAGAGCGACGGCGAGTCCGGCGCGCACGCGGCTTCCGCCCGGAGTGGGAGTCGCGGCGTGGTCGTCTTCTCGCGCCGGCGACGATTTGGCGGGCTCTTGAGATTCGGTCCACGGGCGGACTTTGGCGACCATGCGATAGCCGAGTCGGGGGACGGTTTCGATGTAGATGGGCTGCTTGGCGTCGTCGCCAAGCTGGCGGCGGAGCGAGGTGACGGCCTGGTAGACGGAGTCGGAGCTGACGATCACGCCGGCCCAGACCTGGTCGATCAGGTCGTCGATGCTGACGACCTCGCCGGGACGGTCGGCGAGGCAGAGGAGCAGGCGCATTGCGCGGATGTCGAGGCGGGTAGTTTGGCCTTTGCGGGAGATCTCGCTGGAGGCAGGGTCGACTTGCCAGTCGCCGATCAGGAGTTTTTTTGTTGAAGGCGAGGGCATGCTGGTTCTTTAACGAGCTGTGGATAATTCCGTTTCTTTGACGGATTGGCGGTCGCGGGGATTATACCCGCCGATTTGGCTTACGCGGAGGCGCTTTGCGGCCGTTTTGGTGAGATTTCAGAACAATTCAGGGGGATTCAGGAGCGGGTCAGGACTTCGTGTTTCGGTTCGGGGTAGAAGCGGACGGTTGGCGAGCTGCGTGGCGGATCGATCGAAGAGAGATTCCTCCACTGCGCGAGCCGACGCGTTCGCGGGAGCGAACGCGAAAGAAAAGGCGTCGGCTCGACTCCGGGCGGAATGACAGGTTTTGTTTGGGCGCCAAAGGAGAGGTGGGGCAGGGACCGACCGTGAGGTGAATGTTGTTTCGATAAGTGAAGAATAAGGGCCGCGATCTGGGAAACGATCGCGGCTACAGGGTGACGAACGAATACGGGAGGATTGTGATGAGTTCTGGGAGCGGGGCGATGGGTAGAGGGAATGCGGTTGCGGCGATCGGGATTGCGGGGTTTGTGGCTGGGACGTTGGACATTTTGCAGGCTTGTATTTTGTTTGGGTGGGACATTCCGAAGGTGATTGCGGCTGGACTGCTTGGGCCGTCGGTGATCGCGGGAGGTGGAGCGGGGACGTATGTGCTTGGGCTGGCGCTGCACTACTTCATTGCCTGTTCGGCGGCGGGGATTTTTTATGCGGTTAGCCGGCGGTTGCGGTTCATGACGGAGCATTGGATTGTTTGCGGATTGTTTTTCGGGATGGCGGTTCAGCTGGTGATGGGCTATGTCGTGTTGCCGTTGTCGGCGTTGCATTCGCGCGGGCCGTTTTCGTTGAACGATATTTTGTCGGGGTTTGGGGTGCATATGGTGATCGTGGGATTGCCGATCGCGTGGTGCGTGAAGAGGTTTGGGGAGTGAGCGGAGGTCGAACGTGATCAGCGGGTGCTGAGGCTAACGCCTGAGATCCTTCGCTTCGCTCAGGATGACGGCGCGCTTGGCTCAGGATGACAGCGCTTACTAGCCCCAGTACGCGTCGAAGTAAGGATACGTTCGCCATATCCCCATTTGGCTGTCAGTTTTTGTGGATGGAGATGGAGCCGTAGCTGGTGTGGAGGGTGATTTTGGGGCCGCGGCCGTTGCCGTAGCGGCCTTCGAGGTGGGAGTCGCCGCCTTCAGTGGTGGTTTTTTTCAGGGAGTCGGATTCGAACTCGGAGTCGATGTCGCCGGAGTGGCAGTCGGCGACGATCTGGAAGTTGGCGTTCTCGGGCATGGAGATCGAGATTCCGGCGGACGCGTTGGTGATGTCAATGTCGTCCTTCGGCGGCGATGAGAAACGCAGCTCGATGTTGCCGTTGCGATTGTCGATTTTCACTTTGCCGCCTGGATTTTCGACGTTCACTTCTTCTTCGTGCGTGCGCAGGATCAGATTTCCGGGCGCGTCCACGATTTCCATGTTGCCTGAGCCGGCTTCCATGTGACCGCTGAGTTGGGAGAGCGTGAGATCGGTGCGGCGCGACACGAAGCGCACGCCCTTGGCGATTTTTTCCGCGCGGACCGGGCCGACGAATTCGCCGTTGATGGTGAAGCTGCCGGTCGCGTCGGTGACGTCAACGCTGTCGCCAGTGCCGGAGACGCGGACGTCGCCCTTGGTGCTAGTGATTTTGGCGTCGCCGCGCTTCATGTCGAGATTGACGTCGCCATTGGTGTTGCGGATGTCGACGTCGCCGTTGCCGGAGTTGATCGCGAGCGAAGTGCCCATGTCGGCGATGGAGACGTCGCCTTTGTCGTTGCGGACGGTGACGGCGGATTTGCCCGGCACAACGACGTCCATATCGACGCTGATGCGGGAATCGCCGTTGGTGGGCTGTACGTCCCAGCCGTCGCCGTTCTTGACGATCTCGACGCCGGAGTTGCCGGCGAGGCGATCGGCGTCGCGCTGATTCCAACTGCGAACGTTTTTCTTGCCGTTGACGCGGATTTCGTTTTCGCTGCCGGAGCGGACGCTGATGTCGCCGTGGGTGCCTTTGATGGTGACGCGCGCGTTCGCGGGAACGGCTTTGGGCGCGACGTCGAGATCGACGGCAGTGGTGTCGCCCATCATCATGTCGGGGAAGTGCTCTTTTACGCCTTCGACGCCCGCGACGACGCCGACCAGAGCGAGCAAGCCGAGTACGAGAAATACTTCGCCGGGAGTGATGCGAGAAGCGCCAGGATCACCACCGGCGTTGCGCGAAGCGGTGCGTTCGTAAAGTTTGAGCGCGCCCCAGACGATGAGAAGGAGCGGCCACCAGTGAACGAAAAGCTGGCCGAGTTCGAATCCGCGATAGTTGTGGAGCAGCAGCAGGACGCCGATGATGATGAGAATCAGGCCGCTGAAAACGCTGCTGCCGCGGGGGCGACCGTAGGCCATGGAATTACTGTCCTTGGCCCGGATACGGGCTTTGATTTGGATACGAAGTTTGCGTCGGGCCGGGTGCAGCGGGTGGAGGCGGAGGCGGAATTTGCTGTTGAATGTTGGAACTGATGTGGCCGTCCATCGGTGCGAGAGCGGAAGCGAGCAGAATGGCGCCGATGACGACGAGAATTACGGGATAGGTGTTGCCGAAATCAAAGTAGCCGCCGCGCATTTGCTGGAGGAGGAAGAGGACGCCGACGGTGACGATGACCGCGGGCCCAAGCAGGGAGCGGATCTTGCATCGCGGGCAATGGCATCTTGGATTGTCGCTCATCGAAACTCCTCACTGCCGGTGGTGCTAAGAATCACTGCAACGGCTGAAGCCGCTTTTCTCGCTGACGTTTTTGTCGCGATTAAAGCCGCGATTCACAAAACGTTTTCAAAAACCGCGATCTACAAACTCTGTTACGCAGCACGTGTTCATTTTGTTGCGTCATGCTGCGCGACGTCCGCTGCGTAATCCCGCGCGACTACTGACGGTTTCCCAGGCGGTTGCGAAACATGAAGATGCCGAGGGCGATCAGAATCAGCGGCCAAAATTGCTGGATGCGCCACCACGGGAACCAGTCGAAATTGTGCAAGAGCAGCAGCACGCCGATGAAGATGATCAGTGCGGGACCGACCGGCTTGCCTTTGCTGAAATTCTCGAGCGGATCGTCGAGGACCATGCCGGCTTCCTTGGCTTTCGCGGTGCGGTAGGAATCGATCGGCATGTAAACCCACAGGCCCGCGATGCAGAGCCAGAGCGCGGCTTCGGCGCCGCCGCTGATGGCGCCATCAACGCCGAGAATGAACAAGAAAAGAAAAATCGCGAGATGGATGATGCCTTTGCCGAACTGCTCGTTGTAGAAAGCGCCGAGGCCGGGGAGAAAGCCCAGGAAAAATGCGAGCGCTGGATTCGGGGCGTTGCCAATGCGTGTGCCGGGTAGCGGTGAAGGCGGCAATGAGCCGGCGACCGGATCGGTGTAATAGTTCGCCGATGCGCCAACAGCCTGCGGATTCACGGGCGGTTGCGCGGGCGTATTCGGCGGAAGGCCGATCACACCGGCGAGGCAATCTTCGCAGTAGAGAACGTCACGAACCGGGCGCACACAAACGGCGCACATCGGCTTGCCGCAATTTCGACAAAACCCTGTTGCGTCTGCCTCCTGGTGGACGGCGCAATTCATGGCTGCCTCCTCGCGACCATGCTATCGGCAAACATGGGGAGGCTGAGATGGCCGGCCCAGACGGGCAACTCGTCGGCGAGAATTTCGATGTGACGCGTCAAGTCGTTGGCGCGATTCTGCTGACGCGGCGAAGCGGGCTTCGAGCCATCGGTTTGACCGGGCTGCTTGTCGCGAGAGGGAACGACGCCTTCCTGGCTGGTCGGCATGTCGTTGTCCTGGCGCAGGCGCGATTGAATTTCAGAGACGACGCGAAGATCGTTTACGAACTTCGTGCCCTTGGCGTAGGCCAGGTGCGCCTGGCGAACGGCGTTGCGCTGGATCGTTGCAGGACGCAGGTCGGCAAGTTTCGGCTTGCTGAACGAGAAACCGGCTACGCTGAGCAAAATCGCGACTGTGCCGGCGACGGAGAGAGCGCCGTAGGCGAGGCGCATCGTGCTGATGCCTTCGAACCAGCCGAAGAAGGCGCGCCAACCGGTTACGGCTTCGCGCTTGCCGAGTGTCTTGTCGAGGATCGAGTAGATCAGGCGCGGTGGCGGCTCGATCTGCTCCATCACGTGCATGCTCGTGAGCAGCTTGGACAGATGAGCGACCAACGGCGCGCAACGTTCGCAATCGGCGACGTGGGCGTCGAAAGACACGCGGTCGTTCCTCGACATGGCGTCGTCGAGGTAATCGCTGAGCCGCGTTTCGATTTGTTCGCAAGTCCAGATCATTTTCGTTCGGTGCTGCCGTCGCTCTTTCTTGGTTCGATCTCTAAATTCGGTTCACTTCTTACTACGTTGTTTCTGCTGCTTAAGATGGCCTGACGCCCATCTGCTGCAAAATCCTGGCTAACTCAATGCGGCCCCGGTTAATCCTCGATTTTACCGTTCCTTCGGGCACAGATAAAACTCGTTGTATCTCGATGTATTCCAGCTGCTGCAAGTCTCGCAAGATGACGGCCTCGCGCAATTCGGGCGAAAGCTTGGTCAGGGCGGTCTGCACCTGCGCGCTGAGCTCGTTGAGTAAAAGCTGCTGGTCGGGCCTGCGACCCGCGGACTCCTTGTTCTCGACGACCGGCATGGCATCGTCGAGAGAATCGGTCATCCGATCGCGCTTCGTGCGCCGGTAATGATCGATCAAGAGGTTGCGCGTGACGCTGGTTACCCAAGTTGCGAAACCTCCGTGCGCCGACCGATAGCTGACCAAGGTGCGATAGACGCGCAGGAAAACTTCCTGCGAGAGATCCTCGGCTTCGCCGCCATTGCCGGTGAACCGGTAACAAATATTGAAGATGCGGCGCGAGTGGCGACGTACAAGCTCCTCCCAGGCTGAAGCGTCTCCCTGGAGGCATTGCTGGACCAGTTGGGCATCCTGCTCCAACTCTCATCAGCCTCGAATCCTGGTACGTCTCGGCCTGCACCCTATGGAACGCAAATTGCCGATGGAAAGTTCCCTGGAAAGGGGTTTGGTTCCAAAGGGTTGAAGGTGCGTTACTTGCGCGAGAATGAGACGGATGAGCGGCACGGTTGGCGGCATCTTACCACTGGCGGAGCGAAAGGCAAGCGAACGAGTGGCGGTCGCGCGGTCGATACGAGCGGCATCGACGGGTTGAGCGTGTTGATAGACTATCCCGCTATGCCGCAAATGATTGGTCACGTGACGCTCGTCGTGCGCAACTACGACGAGGCAATCGAATTCTTTACGAATGCAATGGGTTTTGAGCTGCTGGAAGATTTGCGTCTCGATGAACAGAAACGATGGGTGCTCGTCGGGCCGAAGGGGGCGACGGGCACGAGTGTCCTACTCGCGGAAGCCGCTACGCCGGAACAACGCGCCGCTATCGGGAACCAGACCGGTGGCCGGGTCTTTCTGTTTCTGCAAACCGACGATTTCTGGCGTGACTACAACAGGATGATTGCTGCGGGTGTCCGATTCAGGGAAGAACCTCGCGAAGAGAGTTACGGCTTGGTTGCTGTTTTTGAGGATCTCTACGGCAATGGGTGGGATCTGCTACAGCGCAAATGAGCTCGTGGTTATCGAATTCAGCCTTCCATTTTTTCGGCCATTTCCAACAATTTGGTGACGCTGTTCCAGTTGCGGGCGGTGCCCTGGACTTTGAGGGTTTTTGGAATGAGTGCCCAGTTCAGCTTGGAGCGGCCGGCGCCGTTGGGGAAGTAGGTGTAGGCTTCGCGGCCTTCGAGGAAGAGTTCTTCGGGATCGCACTTGATGGCGCGGGCGTCTTTTCGCGCGGCTTCACCGGGATCGCCGGAGAAAAATGTGACGAGGAGCTTGCCGGGGTGAATGTCTTTGCGTTTGGCGAAGGGATTCTGGGCGATGACTTCGCGAAGATCTTTTGCGGAGCGAAGGATCACGTCGGACTGGAAGCCAAATTTTTTGTGGATGGCAGCTTCCAGAGTTTTGCGGAGTTTATCGAGATCGCGCTCGTCGGTTGTGAAGACGATGTTGCCGCTTTGGACGTAGGTTTGAGGGTCGCGGAGTTTGAGGGATGTGAAGAGTTTTTTCAGATCGTCCATTTTGACGCGGTTGTGCCCGCCAACGTTTACGCCGCGGAGCATGCAGATGACGACAGCCATAGCGGCGATGATACAGCCAAATTTGCGAAAGCGCGTGCTAGGTCGAGGCGATCGCTACGGCTCGAAGTCGAGATTTGTGGGCGCGGCAGGACGCGGTTGCGTGGTGGCGACGGCCATGGAGGTGAGCGGTACATCGGAGCCTACCGTCTCGATTTTTACGTTGCTCAGAAGAACGTTGCCAGAACCGTTGAGCAGAACTCCGAAGGAAATTCCGGTCGCATCATTCGGGACATCGAGAACGACCTGGTAGTTCTTCCAGTCCTCGGTGCCTTTCACAGGGCGGTCCTGCATGTTGTCGAACGCGAGCATTTTGGGAGATGAAGAGGCGCCTGAACTTTTGTCGACGCGCATCCAGAGGCCAGCCCAGTTGGCGACATTTTCAGTTTTCAGCATGGCGCTGAGACGGACGCGTTTTCCGGCGTAGTCATCGGCGCGGAAATCCTGCATGAGCGTGCCGAAACCTTTAGTCGTGGGCGCGGCCTTGAGATAGACGACGCGACGACCTTGATATTGCGTTTGATCGATGCCGGACTCGTAGTCAGTTGCGTTTGAGCCGCTGAGGTACCAGCCGCGCGGAACGGCGGCGCAGAGTGAGATCGCGCTGAATGTTAAGGCGAATGCGACTTTAACGAGAGCAGGGAATGGCGAACGGGAGGAGAGGGAGAGCATTGTGGGAACTCCTTTCGAGCTTATTGCAGGAGCTACGAACCGAGTTAGTTTACATCGCGAGATAGGTGGGACTCAATTGGCGGCGACGAACGCGAGGGAACCAAAATCGGTTTTGAGGCGACTCATTGCGTCCGGGCAAGCTGGGGCGCAGCAGTGCTGCGCCCCTACACGATCAAGCCGGCGCCGGTATGGCGATCGACGAAGAGAGTTTTATTCGTAGCGCAGGGCGCGCATTGGGTCGAGGCGGCTGGCGCGGATTGCGGGGATGTAGCCGGCGGCGAGTGCGACGACGGCCAGGGCGATTGTGGCGAGTATGAGCGTGATCGGATCGTGGCCGGTGAGGCCGTAGAGCTGGCTGCGGACGACGCTGGTGAGTGCGAGCGCGGCGGGGACGCCGACACCGATGCCGATGCCGACGAGAATCAGGACATCGCGCATGACCATCCAGACGACGTCGCGCTGGGCGGCGCCGAGCGCCATGCGGATGCCGATTTCGCGGGTGCGCTGAACGACGTTGTATGCCATCAAGCCGTAGAGGCCGACGGCGGCGAGGATCGTGGCGAGCAGGCCGAAGACGGTGGAGAGACTCGCGATCATTCGCTCGGCGGAGAGGGAATTTTGAATTTGTTCGTCGGTGGTGCGCATGTCGAAGATCGGAATGTCGGCATCGAGGTCGCGTACTTTTTCGCGGATTAAATTCATCAGGACCTTTGGATCGGCGGTGGTTCGGACGTAGACCGTCATCCCTCCGACGTAACGCGATGCGAGGTAGGGAACGTAGGCTTGCGGTGGAATCTCGTCGCGCAGATCCGTGTATTTGATGTCTTTTACGACGCCAATCACTTCCATATCGGTTCGTGTGCCGGGATCGGAACCGAAACCGAGGTGACGGCCGATCGGATCTTTGCCGGCGAAAAATTTGCGAGCGAACGTTTCGTTGATCATCACTGTGGCGGGAACATAGTCTTCGTCGGGATCGTTGCTGACACGATCGCTGTGCTTCATCTCGCGCGTGTCGGCGTCGTTGAAGTCACGCCCGGCGACGACCGGCACGCCCAGCGTCGCGAAATAATTCGGGCTGATCGAGTTCATGTAGGGTTCGGCGCGGTCGTCTGGCTTGTCGGGATTGTAGCCTTCGACGGTCATGCTGCTGTCCCACTCGTTGTGTTCGAGGATACGCATGCTGGAGAGCCCCACGGACTCTACGCCGGGTAGCGTTTTCAGGCCTTCCGTCAGTTCACGGTACGTGAGCTTCGCGCGATCGGGCTTATATCCGTTCAGCGTGGGATCAATTTCGAAACCAATCAGGCGGGAAGCGTTGAAGCCGGGTCCAAGCTGGCTGAGATTGTCGAGGCTGCGGAGAAATAGACCGGCGCCGATGAGGAGCAAAAGCGACAAGAGCGACCTGCACGACGACGAGCGATTTGCGGAGGCCTTTGTTGCCGCTGCCGACGACGGCGCTGGCTTCGTCTTTCAGGACGGTTCCAACGTTTGGTTTCGTCGTCTGCAGAGCTGGGACAAGTCCGAACGCAAGCGCTGTGAGCGCCGACACGCCGAACGTGAAAAGCAGAACACGCAGATCGGGCGATGTGGTGATGTTGAGGCGAGCGGAATCCGCCGGAAGATAAATCGACATGAGTGCTTTGTCGGCCCAAAACGCGAGGATCAAGCCGAGCAGGCCGCCGGTCATCGCGAGCACGAGCATTTCGATCAGGAGTTGGGTGATGATTCGGCCACGGGTGGCGCCGATGGCAAGGCGGATTGCCATTTCTTTCTGGCGACGCGTTGCGCGCGCGAGCAAAAGATTTGCGATGTTGGCGCAGGCGATCAGCAGCACCATTCCGGTCGTTGCCATCAGCACCCACAGCGGCGTCGAGAGACCGCGTTGCACATTTTGGCGGCCTTGCGAACCGGGAATGACGTCCATCCAGCATTTCAGGAATTGTTCGCGATCGTAGGGAGAAGCGTTACGAAAGGCTTCTTCTTTGACTTCCATTTCGAGCATCGAGTGCATGAAGGGCTGTAGCGAGGCCTTCGCTTTTTCGGCGGTCACGCCGGATTTGAGACGGCCGAAGACATTCACCCAGCGATTGCGACGATTGGTGAGCATGTCTTTGTTTCCCGGCAACATTTCGACCTGCATCATCATGGGGACGAAAATCGAAGGAGGATCGCTGAGCTCGACGCCGTCGAATCCGGCCTGGGCGACGCCGATGATCGTCATTTTGTTGTTGTTGACGAGGATCGTGCTGCCAAGCACATCGGGCTTGGCGCCAAATTTGTCGCGCCAGTAGTTGTAGCTGAGGACGACGAGTGGGTGGCCGTCCTTCGTCTTGTCATCGTCGGGTGTGATCGTTCGACCGATCGCGGTTGTTACGCCAAGGACGTCGAAGTAGGTGCCGGTGACCAATTCGGCTTTCACGCGCTCGGACGAATTCCCAACCGTCACGCTGGCGTAGATCGGGAAGCGCGCCATCATGCCGGAGAAGACTTCGTTGTGGTCGCGGAAATCTTTGTACATCGGGTAGGAGATGGCGTTTGAGCCCCAGTTGCTTCCGTAATGCTTGCCGCGCATGGTGAGCATGACGAGGCTGTGTGGATCCTTCACGGGGAGGAGGCGGAGCAGGACCTGGTTGAGAAGCGTGAAGATGGCGGTGTTCGCGCCGATGCCGAGGGCGAGCGTCAGCACGGCGACGAGGGTGAAGCCAGGCGTGCGCCGCAGGGTTCGCAGCGCGAAGTTGAGATCCCGAAGCGCCGTGCGCCCCACGTTGACCAGATTCATGTCGACCCCCGCGAAGAAATGGGCAGCGACCCCGGGGTGTAGGATCGGGGTCGCCGCGTAACCACCAAAAGACAGAAACCGAGCGCGCCATTAGACAAGACGACGGCGACGGCAAATGGTCTTGTCGCGAAATCCACAGGCAATTGGAAGTACGAGAGAGAAAGGGCGGAGGTTCCGTTGCGTGGGGCCGCGGCCGACAATTTGGCCGTTCACGCTTTCTGGAGCGCGGTGCGATGCCGGCCGTGAACTGCGGCAGTCGTGGTATAGATGTTCGGTGTCGCTGAAATTAGAGTGAGGAGATTGTCTTGGCTAAATATGTGATTACGAGCAAGAAGGGGGCGCCGCCGCAGGGAGCTTATTCGCAGGGCTGGCGCGCGGGGGACTTTGTTTTTGTGACGGGGACCGGGCCGAACGATCCGGTGGCGAACGCGATTACGAGCGATCAGATCGAAAAGCAGACGGAGCAGACGATTCGGAATATGGAGTCGATCCTCGAGGCTGACGGAGCGTCGCTGGCGGATGTGGTGAAGGTTACTGCGCATCTCAGCGATATTTCGCTGTTTTCGCGGTACAACACGACATACGCGAGCATTTTTTCGAAGCCGTATCCGGTGAGGACGACGGTGGAGAGTGGGTTTGCCGATCCGAAGATGTTGATTGAGCTGGATTGCGTGGCGTATGCGCCGAAGTCGGCGAAGAAGGCGTCGGCGAAGAAGTCGTCAGCCAAGAAGAAAAAGAAACGCTAAGTAGACTGTGGCGCTTATCGCGCTGCGGTATGGGTAAGTTCGCGATTGCCACCGTGCATGAGAGCGGGGTTTTCGCGGCCGCGGGCGGTTACGCTTTCGACCGATTCAATCGCGCCGTTGCGAATAATCAACGCATCGTTGAAGAGGTTGACCGTCGGGCAGACGTGGCGAGGCAGGAGATACAAAACTTCGCCAACGGGTGGCGGTTCTGCGGCTTCTTTTACTGTTAGGGGCAGGTGCTCCTCGCTGGGGCCGATGGCTGTCAGCTCGGGATGGCCGAGCACGACGCAGGTCGGCACTCCGGCGTCGGCGGAGACGGCTTTGTGTCCGCCGTCGCAGGTGACGATGGCGGGACGCGGATGGCTTACGACGCGCACGGCGACGAGCACGGCGGGTTTGTAGCCGTACGCGGCGGGAAACTGCGCAAACGTTGTTGCGTCGCAGTACACGAGAGTACCGGGCGAGACGCGATGCACGAAGGCGGCGTCGCGAAATCCGGGATACGCCAGAGATGCGGGGAAAGTCGGCGTGCCGGCGGTGATTACTTCCGGTACTTTCTGTCCGGAGCTTTCGAGCACGGAAATAATCGCCATCAAGCGGTCATAGCCGAAATGAGCTGCGGTAAGGCGCTCGGGCTCTGGCACGCTGCCATGCTGACCGTCGTAATAATGCAATCCGCGAAAAACGAGACCGGATTTCGTGATGGTGTCGACGAGCGTTTGAATATCGTTGGCGCGGCTTTCTTCGATGCCGGTGCGATTCATGCCGGGGTTGATGTCGATGAAGATACCGACACGGCTGCCTGCCCACTGGCGAATCTGATCTTCGTTTTCGGTGAGCACGGAGATCTTTACTTCAGGGAACTGGTCGGCGATTTCGCGGACGCGGCGGGCGTTGGCGCCGACGGTCGGGTAGGCGAAGAGAATGTCGGCGGCGCCGGACTCGCAAGCGGTCAGGAGTTCGAGCGTGGTGGCGCACTTGAAATTCTTGATGCCGCGGGCGATCAGCATTTTTAGCGTGAAGGCGAGCTTGGCGGTTTTTATGTGGACGCGCCAGCGATCGGCGTTGCCGTCGAGGAGATGCAGCGTGCGATCGATGTTGGACTCGATGATGTCGGGGTAGACGAGCAGAGCGGGAGTGAGGATGTCGTCGAAAGAGGTCACGACGTAGGAAGGGTCGAGCGGGTATTCGCTGACCATCATTTTGTGGCTCATGGAGTGATCATACCGGGAAATGGGCGTGGGCTGAAGATGGGCTAGATTTGAGACAGATCGTTGCGGTGCATTGACCGAGGTGGCGCGCGATAGTAGGCTTCGCTCGCTCCATGACATCCGAGAAGCCTGACTCCATTCAAGGTGAATTGTCGCAGTCGCACGGCGGCGGGCTCGTGCGCGGGCTCACGCTGCGCGCGGCGACGGCGATCGTAATCAGCGACACGATCGGTACGGGGATTTTTCTGGTGACGAGCGACATGGCGCGGGCAGTTGGGTCGGTGCAACTTGTTTTCGCCGCGTGGATTGTGGCTGGAATCATCGTGTTTTGCGGCGCGTTCTGTTATGCGGAGTTAGGCGCGGCGTTTCCGAAGGCGGGCGGCAGCTACGTTTATCTCAATGAAGGGCTCGGGCCGCTGTGGGGATATCTTTTTGGGTGGATGAGCGCGGTTCTCGAGCGGCCGGTGGGGATCGCGACGCTTGCCGCGGGGTTCCTGCGTTTTGCGGCGTTTCTGTTTCCTGCGATTTTGACGCCGCTGTTCACGACTCACATTGGCAGCTATGAATTTAATTTCACTGTTGCGCAACCGCTGGCTGCACTTGTGGTGATCGCGGTGACCGCGGTGAATTATCTCAGCGTGAAGTTTGGCGGCGGGATTCAGGTTTTTCTTACGGTGCTGAAGACGGGGACGATTCTGCTGATTGTCATTGGTGGCCTGTTTTACAACAGATACGCGCCTAACGATTTTCCAACGGCGATTACTGTTGTTCCGACCGGCTTCGCGATCATCGGCGCTGTCTTGACGGCCATGGTGCCGGCGATGTGGGCGTACAACGGATTCAACGATCTCGGCGACCTGGGTGAAGAGATCACGGAACCTGGGAAGAATATCCCGCGGGCGATTATTTTTGGATTGTTGTCGGTGATGACGCTCTATTTGCTGGCGAACGTGGTGTACTTTCGCGTTTTGTCGTTCACAAGCGTCTCGCAGTCGATGCATGTCGCGTCGGACGTTGTGCAGCGGCTTGCGGGATCGCACGGGGCTGCGGCGTTGACGGTTGCGATGGCGATTTCGGCGCTCGGTGCGCTGCACGTGGTCATCCTGACGGGAGCGCGGATTCCGTTTGCGATGGCGCGCGACGGAGTTTTCTTCAAGTTCGCGGGGCGCGTGAATCCGAGGTTTCGGACGCCGAGTGGGTCGCTGCTTTTTCTAGGTGGCGTCGGGGCGGTGCTCGCGCTTACGGGGACGTACGAGGAGCTTTACTCGCTGTTTGTTTTTGCGGTCTGGATTTTCTTTGCGCTCAACGCAATTGCGATGCTACGGCTGCGCATGAAGCAGCCGAATTTGAATCGGCCGTATCGTGCGCTTGGTTATCCGGTGACGGCGATCATCTTTTTGGTGGCCGCGATCGCGCTGACGGTCAACCTCTGGCTTGTGCGCCCCGTCCGCTCAACGCTGGGCCTGCTCGTTATAGCTGCCGGAATCCCGCTCTTCTATCGCTGGCGGAAGACGTCCCCACCCCTAATATCGTAAATAATAATATTTAGTAATATTATATAGCTTCAATCAAGTATTGCTGGCTGCGATCCGTCTCTGTTCTTAGCATTGCGACTATGCTTGTTTAGGCATAACATCGATGACTGAGAGAACGAAGCTCAAACCAGTCGTTTGGATTGGAAGTTCTAAAGCAGACTTCCTCAAGTTTCCTGACGACGTTAAGAGGTTCGTCGGATATGCGCTGTACCGAGCGCAGCAGGGTGACAAGCATCCTGACGCTAAACCCCTTGCGGGCTTCGGCGGTGCCGGAACGTTGGAGGTCATTTCCGACCATCGAGGCGACACGTTTCGCACGATTTATACCGTTCGGCTCGCTGGTCGCGTTTACGTGTTGCACGCGTTTCAAAAGAAGTCGAAATCGGGGATCAAGACGCCGACGTCTGAGATCGATCTTCTCAAAGCGCGTCTGAAGCGAGCCGAGGCGTGGCATGCGGATTGGTTACAACGGGGACAAGTTTAGAGAAGGCGGTGGCAGGTATGGCGAAACCAATTGAGGTCCACGAAGGGACTGACAACATCTTCGCGGACATCGGACTTCCGAATCCGGAAGAAGATCTTGCGAAAGCGCAGTTGGCATGGCGCATTACGGTTGCCATCCGAGAACTACGACTGACACAAGCTAGGGCTGCGCGACTCCTGAAAATTGACCAGCCCAAGATTTCGCGGCTCCTGCGGGGACAGTTGTCGGGCTTCTCAACCGAGAGATTGATGCACTTCCTTACGCTGCTTGGCAGCGACGTTGAGATCGTGGTCCGTCGTCGATCAGCCAAAACGCGGCGACCGGGGCGGGTCCGCGTGATTGCAGCCTAAGAAATGCCTTATGTATTGAGAATTGGTTCAGGACCCACGATCTGAATGTGCAGTGGTTGGGAAAAGTCCACCCTCATTTCGCGACCATGATCGAAAGTTAAGACGAAGTCGTAGTGCAGGTCGAATTCAATCGACCTGGCCTGGCGGCTCAAATTTCCACTTCGCGATATTGCCAGTCGCTGCCTGCACTAAAATAGGGTGGCAGCAGGTTTTTTCAGTTGCAGAGTCTGGAATCAAGGCCACTCCAATTACGGAACCGGCCTCATCCACCTTCACATGCACAGGTACGGAGCCTGAGATTCGCGTTTGCGAGGCCAGAGGCGGGTAGAAAACTGGTTCGTAGTACGCGACCTGCAAATCCGGGACAGTGCTGAAGAGATTTGGGCCGACAATTGCCGCGACGGCGGCTTTTTTGCGGGCGGCTTCGAATTCGTCGCCGGGTTGCCAGCCTTGGAGGGCGGGGGCTGAGGCGGCTTTTTGGCCGAGCAGGACGCCGAATTGGGTCATGCGGGCGAGGCCGGAGAAGTCCCAGTCGGCGCGATATTCGTCGCTGGGCTGATGGTAGTGGTGATCAACGTAATCTTTGGATTGGGCTTCGCCCCAGGCGGCGTCGTGGCCTTTGTATTTCAGTCCTTCGTCGACGGAAAACGACGGGATACCGAAGCGCGCCAGGCTGAAGTGATCGGAGCGGTAGTAGTGGCCGGCTTCGGGATGCGCGTCGGGGCGAATCGCGAGGCCCATGGATTTCGCGATTTTTTCCACTTCAGGGTAGAACGTGGTGCGCTCGGCGCCACTCACTTCGACTTCTTCGGGATCGCCGATGGGAGGGAGCGCGTCGTAATTGAGATCGAGTGTGATCTTGCTGGCGGGGACGGGAAGATGCTTGCCGAGATATTCGGAGCCGAGCAAGCCTTGCTCTTCGCCGGTGACGGCGGCGAATAAAATTGAGCGTGGCGGCGCGGGCTTGGCCATCGACCACACGCGGGCGAGTTCGAGAAGAATGCCGCAGCCGGTCGCGTTGTCGACGGCGCCGTTGTAGATGTTATCGCCCTCCGCGTCGGGATGAATGCCGAGATGGTCGTAGTGCGCGGTGTAGATGACGGCTTCGTCGCTGCGCTTTGCGTCGGCGCCGGGAAGTTTTGCGACGACGTTCTTGCCCATGAACGGATGGAGTTCGCTGACGACGTGGGCTTTCAGGCTTACCGGCAGTTCGACGGGTTTGAAGTCGCGCGAGTTCGCCTGAGCGTACATCTTGTCGATGTCCATGCCGGACATGGCGGCGATCGTTTTCGCGACGTCGAGCTGAATCCACGAAGCTGCTTTTAATTTTGGCGTGCCGTCGAGCTTGAGGTACGACTTTTCGGTGCCGAGCGAATTGTGGATTACCTGCCAGCCATAGCTTGCGAGATCAGTGCGATGAATGATGAGCGTGGCGACGGCGCCCTGGCGCGCAGTCTCTTCGAATTTGTAGGTCCAGCGGCCGTAGTAGGTGAGCGCTTTACCTTCGAAGAATTTCGGATCGTCGGAAGTCGGCTCGTTGACGAAAAGAAGCGCGACTTTGCCGTGCATGTCGATGCCTTTGTAATCGTCCCAGTTATATTCGGGCGCTTTGATTCCGAATCCGACGAAAACGATCGGGGCGTTGAGGTCGGCGACTTCGGTCTGGGTCTCGTTGTTGACGGTGAAATCGTCGAGGAGTTTCAGGCTGACGGCTCCGCCGCCTTCTTTGCTGTTCGGGACGAGACTGAACCGCGTTTCGGGCAGCGTCTTCATCGTGACCATTGGCACGTTCTGAAAAAATGTGCCGGCGTCGCCTGCGGGCTTCAGCCCGTAGGATTCAAGTTGCGCACCGATGTATTCGGCGGCGAGATCGCCGCCGCGTTGGCCAGTGCCGCGGCCTTCGAGGAGATCGCTCGCCAGGAATTTGACGTGCGCGCGAATCATTTGCGGATCGGGCGCGGGAATGGACTCCGCCGAGTGTTTTTCTTTCGCGGCGAGCGGAGTAGCTCCGTGACCGCCGAACTGAAGAGCGGTCACAACTCCGCCAAGCAGAAATAAGACGGCAACTTTGGTTTTTCGCATGAATGGCCTCGGATTCGCCGCGAACAGCCCCTGCGCTGTCCGTGCGTCACATCAAGAAATCTTCACGCCTTCGAGTCGCTACTTCTTGGCGCGATCCTTCAGCAAATTCTTCAACTCCGCCATGAACTCCTGCACATCCTTGAAGTCCATATAGACGGAAGCGAAGCGCACGTAGGCGACTTTGTCGAGCTTCTTGAGCCGGTTCATGATCATCTCGCCGACTTCGGTGGTGGTCAGCTCGCGCTCGGTCGCGTCGTGTACGACGCCTTCGATGTCGTCGACGATTGCTTCCAGCTTTGGCGTCGGCACTGGGCGCTTTTCGCAGGCTTTCAGCAGACCCTGGAGAATTTTTTGGCGCTCGAACCGTTCGCGGCGGCCATCTTTTTTGATGACCATGTAGGGGATTTCGTCGATGCGTTCGTAGGTGGTGAAGCGGCGTCCGCACTTCAGGCACTCGCGGCGGCGACGAATGGTGTCGCCGGTACGGCCTTCGCGTGAATCGATTACCTTGTCATCGACGTGGGCACAGAAAGGGCACTTCACTCGGCTGGTTCTCCTCGCCGCATCTACGCATTACCGCTTTCCAGTTGCTGCTCTTCGCGCTGCTTTTCGCCTTCGGCTAAACGCTTCAGTTCGCCGAGCGACATTCCCTCGTGGATGAGCAGCGGCACGCCAACAAGTGCGACCCCCGCAAACGTGATCACCCAGATCAAGATCGCTGCTGCGGCCGCGGGCTCATTTTCTACTCCAAATATGGCTGTGTAAGCAAGGAAGCAGGCAACTTGCGAGCCGCCACCGACGCCGGGGAGTTGAATCGCCGAGCCGACGAGGGTGAAGGCGAGGATCAGCAGCGCGTCGCCGAAGCCGATCGAGGCGAGCCTGCCGCCGAGACTGTGCGAGATCCAAACGTAGAGGAGAGCGACGCCGACCCAGTGCAGCGCGGAGTAGAAGATGGCGAGCAGCAGTTCGCGCCAGGTTCGAATCGTTTGCACGCCGCGCGCGAAAGCCCATCAGGATGGCGCCGACTTTAGCGCGCCATCCGCCGGCATCGCGCCAGGACTGCGTGCGGCGTTCGAGCATCGCTGTGCCGTGCAGGCGCAGATAGACGAGAAAGATTATGGCGCCGATGACGCCGATGAAGAGCAGGGAGCCGGTGGTTCGCGCGGCGGCTTCGAGTTTGCTGGTCGATGCGCCGGCTTCGCCGGAAATTGTGTGCGAGTGCGATTCGAAGAGTACGAGGCCGAGACCGGCGATGACCGCGGTGCATGCGGTGTCGAAGAGGCGCTCCAGGAAGTAGAGGCCGAACATGTCGGCGACGGGCAGGCGCTCTTTGCGCGCGAGCAGCAAAGGGCGGATCGGTTCGCCGGCGCGGCCGAGGAGGAAAATCGAGGCGAAGCCAGCAAGCGTCAGGCGGTAGATCGTCCAGAAATTCGATGGGCCGAGATTGGACTGAAATACCTGCCAGCGGGCGGCGCGCAGGGCGTAACAGGCGTAAATGCCGACGAGAGAGAGGACGAGGTAGTACGGATTTGCGTTGTGCGTGACGCTCCAAAGCTTGGCGCCGCTGAAGCCCGCTAAATTGATGAATCCGCTCGACCTGTAAATTACAAATCCGAGGACGGCGACGGCGATGACGACTAAAAGGATTTTCCTGGAGGACGCGTTCATGCGTTTTAGAAGCGTACTGGCCGCGTTTGGTACGCGTCAAGTTAAGCGGGCGTTATCGCGGGCGAGAGAGGCGTAAACGCAAACGGGAGAGTGACTCGATTGAATCGGTTCGCTACACGGGTCGGCGATGCGAGGAAGAGAAAGGCTAACGCAGAGGCGCAAAGAACACAGAGGGTCGCTGAGAGGGAACTATCGGGGCCAGACGCCGGCGGTAAACGTTCGAATCGTGTTGAAACCAAGGCTTTCGTAGAGGCGGACGGCGGATTTGTTTTCGCTCGTTACCGTGAGTGTGAGCTCGCGAAATCGCATTCCTCGCAGGGCCTCGGCGGAAGTTTGCATCAGCATGCGGCCGATGCCATGACCCTGATATCCCGGCAGGACGCATATCTGCGTGGTATGCCCGACGCCCGGCGAAACCTCGCTCGTCAGGACGACCGCGATCAGCTCATCGTCACCGGGCTGGCGCAATACGAACGAGGCGCTCGGAATAAATTGGCCGCAGCCCGGAAGCAAAATAATGTTCTTCAGAAACTTCAGCGCGCCGCTGCGGCTGCGATATTGATCGTTGATCTCGCCGTCGATGTGATCCGCGTAGCAGAGATAGATCAGCTTCGCGCACGGTTCGAAGAACCGATCGCTCCAACGATCGAGGCGCAGGCTTCCCGATGGCGCCGGCTTTGCTTCCGGCGCTTTGCGCAGATCGAGCAGCATGAATTGCCGGGTGTAGAGGTGAAATCCTTGTTCGAGCAGCGGGGTGTCGACCGGGCCGCCGAACGGCATGAGTTGCGCTTCGATGCGGGAAAGTTGGGGTACGGCACGCATCGAAAAGAGCATTTCTTCCAATAGCCTGCGGCCGATGGTCGCCTGTTGGTATTTGTTCGAAACGTAGAGGCCGCCGATCAGGCCTTTTTGTTCTTCGAGTACATAGAAGGAATAGCCGGCGGGGCTGCCATTTTCGAATGCGACTGAGCCGCAAAGCGCGTGTGCTTCCAGGAAACGCTTAATGAGGTCCAGGGCACCGCGATAATCCCAGTGCAGTTCGTCACGCCAATGCGAAGCCTCTTCTTCGAGAAGCGGTTCTAACTGGCGCACGGAGGTTTGGCGAAGATCGACGATATTCATGGACGGGTCCCAAGTGCACCGGTCGGCAGCACTTAATCATAGCTGGCAACCGCGAGTAAATGAAACACAGGCGGCCTGATTCCGGGTGCGCTTCTGGAGAGCAGACGCAGAAATCGGACGCCGGACCGTAAATCGGTCTTGACAGGGGGTGCCTCTTGTGTTACAGTGTCGAATGTATAGAGACCCGGCGAATTGCCGGGTCTTATTTTCCTTCCCAAGCAGAATCCCTCACAACCATTCGAATCCCGATTTTGGAAGTGCGTGTCGGAGTAGCCACACTGACTGCTATCGCGCGCCGCGCAAAACACACGGTACACATGGGGCACATGCCTCCGACTCGTAAGTTTTCACTTTCAGCCTATGTGCTAGCATGCAAATTGCCGCGTCGAAATGGGCTTTTTTGCTGATTTGACGCGGGCGCCCAAACGTCATGGTCACTTTCGCAGAACTGCAAACCCAAGCTCGTCCGATGCGCTGGTACATCAAGCTGCTGTCGGCCGTTCTGGCTTTGGTGTTTTTCGCGGTTCTGGCGACACTCGCGATCGCAGGATTTCTCGTCTACCGCATCGTCAAGCCGCAGCGCACCAGCACCGAAATCAACATGCAGAGCTTTCCGGGGCGGCCCGACGCGATTCAGTTTTCGGTTGCGGGCAATCCGAGTTCGCGTGAAGGCTGGTTTTTTCCAGGGTTTCGCGGCGCGTCGACGATCATTCTTTGCCACGGCTATGGCTCCAGCAAAGGCGAGCTGCTGACGCTGGTTTCGGCGCTGCAGGATCACCAATACAACGTTTTCGTTTTTGATTTCGCGGCGCATGGCGCCAACGACGGCATCACTTCGTTTGGCTATCACGAAGCGGACGAGGTTCGATCGGCGATTGACGTGGTGGCGCAACGCAACGATGTGAATCCGGCGAGTTTTGGACTTTGGGGCTATAACCTCGGGGCTTATGCTGCGCTGCGCGAAGCTGAAACTGACAAGAGGGTTCGCGCACTCGTTCTCGATTCGGTCTATGACCTGCCCGAACAGATGGTTCGCGTCGGAGTTGAGCGCCAGGGACTTGGCGGATTTCCGTTGATGATCAAGTCGGCGGAATTCAGCTTTCAGTGGCTCAATCACCAGTATCGCGGCGAGCTTCCGCTTTCGAACACCAAGCGCATGAATTCGCTGACCGGCGTGCAAAAACTATTCATTGAAGCCGCGGATGAGCCTGAACTTGGCGACGTGACTCGCCAGATTTATCTGAAGGCTCCGGATCCGAAAGATCAGGCGGCGATTCCGCACGGCAACTTCGCCAGCATGGATGACGAAGACAAGCGCGCATACGAAAATCGCGTTGTGAGTTTTTTCCTTCTCAGGCTGCCGCCGACCGGCGGCGCCACAACTTCCCACTAAAGTCGTTTCTTGTTGTTTTCTTGTCATTTCTTAATGCGGCGTCAGGTGCAGCAGTGCGACACCGTCGGCATCGGCGGTGCGTTGCCACACGTCTTCACATTTCACTTCGGAGGGCATTTTGTCGCACGTAGTGCGGCCATTGGTGAGCAGGTAGACGTCGCGGGTGGGCGTGCCGTTGAGATCGCGCAGGTCGGTGTGCAGATAGAAATTCAATCCGTAGAGAGTGGCGCGTTTGAGGCCGAGGACGCGGAGATTGCCCGGCGGAATTTCGTCGGCGCGGATCTGATCGGCGAGGTACCGCGCCGATAGCGTTGAGATTGGCGTGAACCGCAGGGCGCTGTCCAGGATGTACAGGAGACACAGCAACGGCACGACTGCGGCGATGATCGCGAAATTTCGGCGCGGGAAGAGGTAGAAGAGCGCGAGGATACAGTTCGCGCCGCCGATGGCGAGGAGCGTCAGTTCGATGACGAGCGTGTACATCACGGCTTTTTTGAGAATTTGATCGTTGTGGTGGAGGATTGCGTAAAACAGGATTGTGAGCGCGATGCCGGGTAGGCCGGAAGCGATGGCGAAAGACCATCGTCTTGCCGGGCCGAATTTCGTGATGGCTCTTGCGAGGAGCAAACCGATTGCGGGGATCGCGGGGAGGATGTATCCGGGGAGTTTGGAACGCGAGATTGTGAAGAATACGAGGCAGAATGCGGCCCAACTCAGCAGGAAGGAAGAGGTGGCGCTGAGCCGCTGGCCGCGAACCATGCTGCGGATTCCAGTGACGGCGGCCCAGAGCAAGGCGGGAGTCCAGGGTAAGAGAGCGATCAGGACGATTCCGGCGTAATACCAGAATGGCTGGATGTGCTGAAATTCGGGCGTGAGGAAGCGCTTGAAGTTGTGCTCGAGGATGAAGACGCGCAGGAAATCCGGATTACGGAGCGCGCACAGGACGTACCAAGGGAGAGCGACGATGCAGAAGACGGCGATTGCGACTGGGTGGAATAGTCGCAGCACGTTTTTCCAGCGTTTGGTGTAGGCAGCCCAGCAGGCGACTGCGCCGCCGCTGAGAATGATCGCGGCTGGACCTTTTGCGAGGACGGCGTAACCGAGAAAGAGCCCGAACAGCGCCGCGGCAACGAGAGTTGCGCTTTTTGAAAGGTCGGCGGAGAAGTCGTGGTCGGGCGATTCGTTTGATTGGCGGTCTTTGCGGGCGAAGGGCACCAATCCCAGTAGCACTGCGGCGGGAACCATCGCGCAGGTCAGCATTGCGCTGAAGGGCATGTCGGTCGCGGCGGAGTGTGAGAAGCCGAGCA
The DNA here is from genome assembly GCA_963766985.1 of uncultured Acidobacteriota bacterium. Lineage (GTDB taxonomy): Bacteria > Acidobacteriota > Terriglobia > Acidiferrales > UBA7541 > Acidiferrum. The sequence continues at coordinate 1,180,911 of CAVYCJ010000010.1, read as the reverse complement.
TGCCTGCGGTTGAAGGGAGCAAGAGCAAGAGCCACCGGGCGGTTGCGCTGCCATAGACGCGCCATGCGAGCCACGCGAGCGCGAGAGTTGCGAGCAGTGCGGCGATTGCGCTCGGCAAACGGGCACTCGTCTCGCTCACGCCAAATACTTTGAAGCTGAGCGCGGCGCCCCAGTAGTACAGAGGCGGCTTTTCGAACCACGGGCTGCCGTAGAGGCGCGGCGTGATCCAGTCACCGCTTTCCGCCATGTCGCGCGCGATCCATGCATAGCGCGGTTCGTCGGGACCCATCAGGCCGACGACGCCGAGTTGGCTGAAGTAGCAGAAGTAAAGCGTTACGACGATCGCGATGAGCCAAAAGATGCGGGAAAGGATCGATTGCTTCGGTGCGGATTCGGGCGCGGCGGGGGAATCGGTCGTCACGGGCCGAGTCTAGCACGCTGAGTTCAGGCTGAGGCCGTTGATGAGATACGGTGAGCACTCGCGAGCAATTCCGAGTGGCGGCTGATTCATAGGAGAATGCATACTGTCGCCGCTTCGACGCGACGGTTGGCGAAGTGAGGGCGAAGCGGCACGGAGACGATGCGAGAGCGCCTCGAATACGCTGTGGTCTGGTTGCTGCTGAAAATTTTTGGAGCGTTGCCACGTGCGGTTTCACGCGGGTTGGCGGCGGGCATCGCGCGTTTGCTGTATGTGTTGTTGCCGAAACTTCGCAAAACGGCGGAATTCAATCTTCGCATTGCATTTCCTGACGTGCCCGATGGGCAACGTGCGGCAATCACGCGTGGAATGCTGCGCAATCTCGGGTGGATGGCTGCCGAATTTGCGCGGCTCCCGCGGTACACGAAGGAAAATATCGAGCGGTATGTGATCCTCGATGGCCACGAGAATTTTCTCGAGGGCCAGCGGCGCGGCAAGGGCGTGCTTTATCTGACGGGGCACATCGGGGCGTGGGAGCTTTCGTCGTTCGCGCATGCGCTGTACGGATTTCCTCTGCATTACATGGCGCGACCGCTGGACAACGCGCGCATCGACGGGCTCGTTAACTGTTATCGGTGCCTTTCGGGCAACGCGCCAATTTTCAAGAATGAGTCGGCGCGCGCACTGCTGCGGATTTTGCACGGGCAGGGGACTGTCGGGATTCTGGCGGACCAGAACACCATGCGCGAAGAGGGAGTGTTCGTCGATTTCTTCGGCAAGGCGGCGTGTACGACCACGGGGCTCGCGCGCGTCGCGCTGCACACGGATGCGGCGGTGGTGCCGGGGTACTGTTGGTGGGACGCGCGGATTCGCAAATATCGGTTGCGCTTTGAACCGCCCGTGGAATTGGTTCGAACTGGCGACGCGGAGCGCGATATTTTCGAGAATACGCAGAGATTTGCCAAGGTCATCGAAGCGATCATTCGACAGCATCCGGAGCAATGGGTTTGGATTCACGCGCGGTGGAAGACGCGACCCGAGGGCGAAGGCAAGTTTTATGAATTTTTGAGCTAGCAGGTTCGGAGATTGCGGAAATCAGTTTGCGAAACGGCGCAGGACGAGAAAATTTATTAGGTGGAGCGCGATGAAACGAACAGTCCAGGAAATTGCAAGCCACATCGGCGCACGCGTCGAAGGTGACGCTTCGTTTGAATTGCTCGGGCATCGCGGCGCCGGAACGCGCGAACGTGGCCGACCTGATCTATGTCGATTCGCCGAAGAACGCGGCGCGCGTCGGGACGTCGAAAGCGCTTTGCGTTATCGCGCCCGATGGGCTTGAGCTTTCCGGCAAAACCGTACTGCGTCATCGACAGCCGAAAGTTGCTTTCGCTAAGGCTGCGATGCTGTTGCTCGACCAGGCTGTGATCGCACCGCAGGGCGTTCATCCCACCGCGGTGATCGCCGGGACGGCGAAAATCGCGTCGATCGGCGCACATCGGACCGTATGTCGTCGTCGGTGAGAACGTCAGCGTTGGCGAAAACACGCAGATTGGCTCGCACTCGAGCATTGCCGCCGGGTGCCGCATTGGCGCGGATTGCCGCATTCATCCGCGCGTTACGCTCTACGAAAAGATTCGCGTGGGCGATCGCGTTGAAATTCACTCGGGCGCGGTGATTGGCGCGGATGGATTCGGCTACGCGCAAGGCGAAGGGCGTCACTGGAAATTTCCGCAGGCGGGTATCGTCGAAATCGGCGACGACGTCGAGATCGGTGCGAATACGACGATTGATCGAGGGTCGCTCGACGACACGCAGATCGGCGAAGGCGTAAAACTCGACAATCTTGTGCACATCGGCCACAACTGCAAAATCGGCGCGCACACAGTGATCGCGGCGCTCGTTGGGCTCTCTGGATCCTGCACGTTCGGCAAGAATGTCGTCGTCGGCGGGCAAGCGGGCTTCGGCGAACGGTGCGAACTCGAAGATGGGGCGGTGATCGGCGGCCAGTCGGGCGTTCTTGGAGGAAAAATCATTCGAACTGGGCAAGTCGTGTGGGGTACACCGGCGCGGCCGCTCGAACGGTTTAAGGAGGAGTACGCGTGGTATGGCAGGCTCCCTGACCTGGCGGCGCGCATCAAAGAATTGGAAGCGAAAGTGAAGGGCTAGAAGGGAAGCGCGGCATGACGCAGTTTGCGCCGGATGTTCGAGTCGTTGTGGTCGGCGGTCATACGCGCAGCATTGGGAAGACGCAGCTTGTTTGCGACATTATTTCGGCTCTGCCCGAAGCGAATTGGATTGCGGGAAAAATCACGCAGTATGGTCATGGCGTATGCGCGCAAAACGGGCGGGATTGCGACTGCGCGCCGGAAGAGCATGTGTGCGCAATCAGTTGGGAGCACGACGCCACCACCGGAACTGATAGTTCGCGATTTCTTGGTGCGGGAGCGCAGAAGTCGTTCTGGCTGCGGACCAAGCAGGGTTTTCTGGCTGAGGGCATGCCGCTACTCCGGGAGGCGCTCGATGAAATCGTTCGAACACGACGCGGGCAAGGCCACAACGGTGACGAGGTCGCTACCTCCGCCGCCACCGTCGCCCCGATCAACGTCATCCTCGAAAGCAACACGCTGCTTCAATTCCTGAAGCCTGACCTGTTCCTCATGGTTCTGCATCCGGGGGGCAAGGCGGACTTCAAGGATTCCGCACAGCTTCAACTCGATCGGGCGTCGGCTTTTGTCCTGCGAGAACCGCTTCCACCAGCGATCATGACTCGCGTCGATGCGAGCGGCGACGCCGCAAATGCATGGCGCAAGATTCCGCCTCGACTCCTGCTAGGAAAGCCGCAATTCCTGCAACGCGAACATGATCCGCTGCCTCCGGCGCTCGTGGAAACCGTGCGTAATCACGCATGTATCCACGCCTCTGTGCCAAGCATCAAGATGTAAACCTCGCGGCATCTTAATCGTTGACCGAATGTCGCGGGACGGGCGATAATTCAGTAGTACTCGTGTAACTTGGTGCTCCGGGGGAGCCCAGTGCACGTCCCGAAATACCTGAAACCGCGCCACTTATAGATTATGCGCGGTAATCCCCGCGAGGGCTTGGAGGGTTAGTTTGTCAGCCGGTACCCGCATAGGACTTGAGGCCTCAGCCCCTGCCGCAGCCACGTTTGGCGCGCGGCGGAAGTGGGTCTCCGGTCTTGAAAACGCGATCAACAAGGGCGCCGAGCACCTTCTTTCGCTCCAGGCGAAGTCCGGCTATTGGCTCGGCGAACTCGAAGCCGACACGACTCTCGAATCCGACTATATCTACTACCTTTACGTTCTTGGGAAGGCCGAACCGGCGCGCATCGCGAAGCTCGCGAATTACGTGCGACGTCGGCAACTCGCTGATGGCGGCTGGAGCATTTACCCTGGCGGCCCTTCTGAACTGAACGCAACCTGCAAAGCCTACTTCGCGCTCAAGCTTGTTGGAGACAATCCGAAAGCGGCGAACATGGTGAAGGCACGCGAGACGGTGTTGCGTCTCGGCGGCTTGGAAAAGTCGAATTCTTACGTTCGTTTTTATCTTGCGCTGGCCGGTGCGCTCGGGTGGGAGATGGTTCCCGCGATCCTGCCGGAAATGATGCTGCTGCCGAACTGGTTCTATCTCAACATCTACGAGATGTCGTCGTGGACGCGCGGCATCGTGATTCCGATGGCGATTTTGTCGGCGCTGCGGCCTGACTTCCGCTTGCCTGAGCACGCGCAAGTCGATGAACTTTTCGTCGATCCGGCGCACAAAGCGTCGGCGTTCGATTGGAGCAATTCGCTGATTTCGTGGCGGAATTTCTTTCTCGCCGCCGATCGCGCGATGAAGCTTTACGAGAAGCTGCCGTGGAAGCCGCTGCGCAATCGCGCGCTGCGTGAAGCGAAAGCTTGGGTGCTCGAGCACATCGAGCGCACGGAAGGCCTGGCCGCGATTTATCCGGCGATGATGAATTCGATTTTCGCGTTGATGGCGCTGGGCCATGGGCCGGACGATCCGCTAACGTCGCGCGAGATTCGGGAGTTTGCGCGGTTTGAAATCGAAGAGAAAGACACGATTCGGTTGCAGCCGTGCGTGTCGCCGGTTTGGGACACCTGCATCGCGATGGTCGCGCTCGAAGAAGCGGGCGTGCCCGCGGATAATCCGGCGCTGGTCAAAGCTGCGGACTGGATTTTGTCCCAGCAGGTACTTGGGCCTGGCGACTGGCAAGTGAAGAACAAAGACGCGGCTCCGGGCGGATGGGTTTTCGAGTTCCGCAACGACTTTTATCCGGACGTCGATGACACGGCGTTTGTGTTGATGGCGCTCCAGCGCGTGAAATTTCCCGACCCGAAGCGCATGGAGGCGGCGGTTCGCCGCGGCATCCAGTGGCTGCTGAGCATGCAGAATCGCGATGGCGGCTGGGCCGCGTTCGACCGCGACAACTGCAAAAATTTCCTGAATCACATTCCGTTCGCCGATCACAACGCGATGCTCGATCCTTCGACCGCCGACGTGACCGCGCGTGTGCTGGAATGCCTCGGCCGATTCGGCTGGACGGCGAATCATCCGGCGATCAAGCGGGCGCTTCAGTTTTTGCTGAAGGATCAGTGCGAAGACGGATCCTGGTTTGGGCGTTGGGGCGTGAACTACGTTTACGGCACGAGCGGCGTTCTGCGTTCGCTCGAAACGGTTTCGCTGACCGCGAAGGAATATTGCCAGCGCGCTGTGAACTGGCTGCGATCGGTGCAGAAGCCCGATGGCAGCTTTGGCGAATCGCTGCGTAGTTATCACGAGCCGCAAACCAAGGGCGAAGGCAACAGCACCGCGTCGCAAACGGCGTGGGGACTCATTGGCTTGCTCGCGGGCGCCGAGACAAACGACCCGGCGATCCAGAACGCGGTTTCTTACCTGGTCGATCAGCAGAACGCCGACGGTTCGTGGAGTGAAGACGAGTTCACCGGCACAGGTTTCCCGTGTGTCTTCTATTTGAAATATCACCTCTATCGCAATTCATTCCCGCTGTATGCGTTGGCGCGTTTCCGCAATCAATCGCAAGACGTCAAGCAGTTCTGCGCCATGACATTCCAGCCGGCCGAATTTAGGCTGCGCAGCGGATTCTAGAGCCGCGATGCGGTTTCCCATCAGGTTTACGTCGGACTTCCAACTCGGAGTCGCTGCTCGCATCCTGCGCACGCGCGGCCGACAGCCTCTGATTTTGAGGCCTATGCCGCCCGATTCTGGAGTTGCCGACCCGTTGCCGCAGGTCGAGTCCGTTCCATCGCTGGTTTGGATTGGCGGGTTTGAGCCGCTAGAGCATCCGGACGTTCCGAAGTTTGCGAACGCGGTCGCCGCTTCGGCCCGCGAAGTTTTTGTGCAGACCAACGGGAAACTGTTTCGGCGTCGCGTGCATGAGTTTCAGCCGTCGCCGCGACTACGTCTTGCGTTCCGTTTCGCCGGCGCGAGTATCGACGCTGCCGAAAACGCCGACGTCGTCGAAGCCATTCGCATCGCGAAACTTTCTGGATTCCTGACCGTCGGGTTCACCGTTCTTGCCGCTCCGAGCGGACTCGAGAATTTGATTGCTCTGCATTCGCAGCTGAAAAAGCTGGATCTCGACGGTTCCTTGATTTTCCCTGCCGATACGACGCCGGAATTGAGTCGCGCCGTCGGTGCCGCGCGCAGCCGTCTGCTCGATGGGCGCTGGTCGAATCTATCTCGCCTTTTCAACGACGCTGGATTTCGTGCCTGGGTTCGCGCCTCTGTGCGCCCGGCGACGCCATCCGAGCGCCGGCTCGCCGCGCAGGCGGCTGGGACCGACTTCGACTTGGACGAAGGAGCACAAGCGTGACGACCACGCTCGTCACCGGCGCCGCCGGCTTCCTCGGCAGCCACGTCGCGCGACAGCTCGTCGCTCGCGGCGAACCTGTCCGCGTGCTGCTCCGTCCTTCCAGCCAGAACCGCGCCATTGCCGATCTCCCGCTCGAATACGTCACCGGCGACCTCCGGGACACCGAATCTCTCGATCGAGCTCTCAAGGGCGTCACCCGCGTATTCCACGTTGCCGCCGACTATCGCCTGTGGGCCAAGGATTCGAAGGACATCTACGATTCCAATGTCGGCGGTACAAAAAATATTCTTGTGGCTGCAAAGCGCGCCGGCGTGCAGCAATTCATTTACACCAGCACGGTTGCGACGATTGCCGTCGATCGCCCCGCTCCACCCAATGAAAAGACGGACGCCAAGCTCGACGAAATGATCGGCCATTACAAGCGTTCGAAATGGATGGCTGAACGCGAAGCGCTCAACGCCGCGAAAGAAGGCTTTCCTGTAATCGTAGCGATGCCAACCACGCCTGTCGGGCCCTGGGATTGGAAACCGACTCCGACCGGCAAGATCATCGTCGATTTTCTCAACGGGAAAATGCCTGGCTACGTTGACACCGGTCTGAACTTCGTCGGCGTCGAAGAATGCGCCGCAGGCCACCTGCTCGTCGCCGAAAAAGGAAAAGTTGGCGAGCGCTATCTGCTCGGCGGGGAAAACCTCACGCTCAAGCAAGTTCTCGACATCCTCGCCAACATCACCAAACTCCCCGCACCAATGCTGAAACTCCCGCACGGAGTCGCGCTCGGCGCCGCTTACGCCAGCACATTTTTCTCGCGCCTCGTCGGCAAAGAGCCCGGCATCCCCGTCGAAGGCGTCAAAATCGCCCAGCACAAAATGTTCGTCGATTGCGCCCGCGCCCAACGCGAGTTAGGCTTTAAAGCAGGCCCCGTCTCCGCGGCCCTCCAACGCGCCGTGACCTGGTACGAACAAAACGGATACGTCAGCAAGCGGCGCGCAAAGCGAATCGCTCGCGCGGCGGCATAACGTGTCTGCAACCACCACCACAATTTCATCGACCACCGGCAGCAAGCCGATGTTCGTGCTCGTCACCTTCGCCGTTGATGCCGAATTCGCCCCTTGGCGCGACATTCGCCGCTTCCGCAAGGTCAGGCTCAACGAAAAACACTGGTCCGGTGGCGCGGACGTTTACGAAACGCAAGTCGGCGATTGCTGCGTCTGGGTCTCGCTGACCGGCATGGGCATCAAGTCCTTCGACTTCAAATCCGCCACCTGTCTTCGCAGCGCCGGCCTCGACGCCATCATCTCCTCCGGCCTCTGCGGCGGCCTCAGCACCCGCTACCGTGTCGGTCAGATCGTCGCCCCCAGACGCATCACTACTCTGCAAGATTCCACCGGCTTGGCGACCGCCGCCCCGCTTGCCGACCTAGCCGAACGCCAGGGCGCCACCATCATCGAAACTTTGCTCACATCGGATCGCATAATCGACTCAGAGGCCGAAAAAGCTCGCCTATCTCGGCACGCCGAGGCCGTCGACATGGAGTCCTTCCACATCGTCCACGAATTCCTCCTCGAAGCCACGCCCGTCACCGTCATCCGCGCCATCAGTGACGCCGCCAACGAAACTCTACCGCTGGATTTCTCAAAAGTGCTCACGCCCGCGGGTCAGGTAAAGGTCGCGCCACTCGTAAAGGAACTCGTGTCACGTCCGGCCCGCATCCCACATCTAATTCAGTTCGCAAAGCAGAGCAGGGAAGCCGCGAAGAATCTCGCCAATTTTCTCGAGGTTTTCTTGCGCGCTCTGACTCCCGAACAGATTCACGCAGAGGCGAGGACGAGCGCAGCCGCCAGATGAGCTCACAGACTACAACCGCAGCCGCCGCGACTCTTGGCGCCATTCCCAAAACCATGCGCGCAGGCGTCTACCGGGGAAAGGGAATCGTCACAGTTGAAGAAGTCCCTGTCCCTGAAGTCGGCCCACACGAAGTTCTTATCAAGGTTGCCGCGTGCGGCATCTGCGGCACGGACATCAAGAAAATCTTCCAGCGCTACGTCGAGCCGCCGCAGATTCTCGGCCACGAACTCGCGGGTACCGTCGTTGCGGTCGGCGAGGGCGTGAGAAAATTCAAGCCCGGCGACCGCGTGATGAGCTTTCATCACACACCGTGCGGCACCTGCTTCTACTGCGAAAACCGTCTCTTCTCGCAGTGCAAGCAATACAAATCAACCGGCCTGACCGCCGGCTTCAGTCCCAACGGCGGCGGCTTCGGCGAGTACGTCAAAGCGATGCCTTGGGTTGCCGAGCGGGGCATTGTCCCGCTACCCGACAACGTCAGCTTCGAAGAAGCTACCTTCATCGAGCCGATCAACACCATCGTCAAAGCGGTGCAGAAGGCCCGGGTCAAAAAGGGCGAGAACGTGCTGGTTCTTGGCTGCGGCCCCATCGGGCTCCAGCTTTTAATGGTTGCCAATCTCGAAGGCGCCAACCTCTATACCAGCGATCCGATGGCCGAACGCCGCGCCAAAAGCCTTACCTTGGGCGCCGTTGAAGCTTTCGACCCGACCAGTGGTAAGCTTATAGAAGAGGTAAAGGCCAGGACGCAAGGCCGGGGTGCCGACGCGGTTTTGGTCGCGGTTGCTCATCCCAGTGTCGTCGCAGATGCTCTGGCAGCGGCGCGACCTGGTGGACGCATCCTATTATTCGCAGCGAACGACCCAGTTACCAGAATCGAGTTCCCAGCGGCAGCAGTTGGGATCGACGAGAAAGAGATCTTGGGTAGCTATAGCGCCGCAGTAGACATCCAAGATGCAGCGGCTGAGTTAGTGCTTTTGCGGAAACTGCCAGTGATGGAAATCGTCACCCATCGGTTCCCGCTCGATAGAATCCAGGAAGCGCTGAATCTCGCGGCGCATCCCTCGGCAGACTCGCTGAAGATTCTGATCACTCACGCATGAGAACAACCACCACAAAAAAGATTGAACAACTCGGCGAAGAAGCCGCCGCGGTAGTCCGCGCGCTTTTTCCCCAGAAGATGACCGCCGCTGTGCTCTACGGCAGCGAAGACCTGCGCATCGAAAGAATCGATGTACCCGCCCTGGCCGCCGACGAAGTTCTGCTTCGGGTTCGCCTCGCATTGACCGACGGCACCGATCTCAAAGTCTGGCAGCGCGGCTATCACGCGCGAATGATTCAGCCGCCCGCAGTTTTCGGACACGAAGTGGTCGGCGAAATCGCCGCGCTCGGCAAGCGTGTTGACGCTCGCTGGCGCGTAGGACAGCGCGTCATCGCCGCCAATTCCGCGCCTTGCTTGCGTTGCTTCCACTGCCGCCGTGGGCAGGAGAACCTCTGCGAAGACCTGCTGTTTAACAACGGCGCCTACGCCGAGTATCTCCGCATCCCGGGCCGAATCGTGATGGAAAACATGCTCGAGGTGCCGCACTCCGTCGATGACGGCAGCGCCGCGCTCGTCGAGCCGCTCGCCTGCGTTCTGCGCGGCATTCACGAGATGGAAGTGCGCACCGGCGACACCGCAGTCGTCATCGGCTGCGGCCCCATCGGACTGAAGTACGTTCGAATGCTCTCGCGTCGCGGTCTGCGCGTCATCGCGCTCGCTCGCCGTGCGGCTCCGCTGGAGCTTGCGCGCCGACTGGGCGCCAGCGCCACGATCAACGTCACCGAGGTTCCCGATCTCGTTGCCGCAGTGAAAGATCTCACCGAAGACCGCCGGGGTCCTGACGCGGTCGTCGAAGCCGCCGGCAATCCCGCCACCTGGAAGCAGGCGCTCGCCATGGTTCGCCGTGGTGGTGTGGTGAATTTCTTCAGCGGCCTGCCGGCCGGCCAGTTCGTCGAAATCGAACCCGCTGAGATTCACTACTCCGAGATCAAAATTATTTCGCCGTTCCACCACACACCGCGCTTCATCCGCGAAGCGCTGGAAGCCATTCGTCGCGGCGATATTCTCGCCCACGACTTCGTCACCGAAGAGATTCGCCTCGATGAGCTCCCGCAAGCCTTCGAGCGCATGAAATCGCGCAGCGGCGAGATCAAGCTAGCCGTTCGCCCGTGATCGCCGAATTCTCCATCTTGCAGTTGTAGGGGCGGGGCTCGCTCCGCCCGGCGTTAACTTCAAGCAAGGCCGATCTTGCGCGGCGCCGTTGGGTGCCGCACCCTCCGCCTTCAGAGGGTGCGGGTTTAGAATCAACCTCACCCCACACGTTTCCGTTCCACATCGGTCTTTCTAAAAATGCTACGTCCCAACGAACTCGAACTCGCCGCCAAGGTCCCGCCACCGGGCTGCTCCGCCGATGAGGCGCAGCAGTACACGCGCTGGCTGGCGACGCATCACTACGAAAACTTCAATGTGGTTAGCTGGCTGCTACCCAAAGAACTTCACCAGCATTTCTACAACGTCTACGCCTACTGCCGCTGGGCCGATGATCTTGGCGACGAAATCCCCGACACCGCTCGCGCAATCGAACTCCTCGACTGGTGGGAGCGCGAACTCGACGCCTGCTATGAAGGCCAGCCGCAACACGCCGTTTTCGTCGCCTTGCGCGAAACGGTCGTCGTGAAAGACATACCGAAGCAGCCTTTCGCGGACCTGCTCAAAGCGTTTCGCCAGGACCAAACGACGAAGCGCTATCCCAACTGGGACGCCGTCCTCGACTATTGCGTCTACTCCGCGAATCCTGTCGGTCGCCTCGTCCTTTACCTCTGTGGTTATCGCGACGAAGAACGTCAGCGCCTGTCCGACGCGACCTGCACCGCGCTCCAGCTGGCGAATTTCTGGCAAGACGTCTCGCGCGATCTCGAAAAAGGCCGCATCTACATTCCTCTCGACATCGCGGAATCGCACGAAGTTTCCGAAGCCGACATCGTCGCGAAAAATTTCAGCGAGGCTTACGTGCGCCTCATGAAGGAACTCGTCGCCCGCACGCGCACACTCTTTCATCAGGGTATGCCGCTGGCGAAGATGGTCGACTCGCGCCTCAGCATCGATCTTGAAATGTTCAGCCGCGGCGGCCTTGCTGTCCTGGACGCGATCAAGTCCGAGGGCTACAACACGCTCCAGCACCGACCGTCGATCGGTAAGGGCAAGCAAGCTCGCCTGTTGGGTCGGTCTTTTGTTGCCCACCTCGCGACGAAATTCAATCGCACCGCACTTGTCGCCCAATCCGCGCCTGCACAGCCTCTGGGAACTTCGACGCCCGGCGTCAAAACCGCAAGCACCGCGGCTACGGGTACGACCGACGCTCCTCCGATCTCAGTAAGCGCTTCTTACGAAGCTTGCCTCCAAATCGCCAGAGCCTCGAAAAGCAATTTCTATTACGCATTCTTCCTGCTTCCCAAGTCCCGGCGCGACGGCATCGTCGCACTCTATGCTTTTATGCGCCTCATCGACGACGTCGCCGACGAAGGCGACGACATCAACGTTAAGCAACGTGGCTTGGCGCGTTGGCGCGCCGCGCTCGACTTAGCGGTCACGGGTTTAGATCAGTGCTTCGACGGAAATGCGGTCACGCCACTTCAAGAATCCGGGCCTCCGGGCGCCGCCGAGGTGCTGCCTGCGCTCGTCGATACCATGCGCCGCTACAAGATGCCCGCGCGCTATCTTCACGACCTCATCTCCGGCGCCGAAATGGACCTCACCGTTCGCGACTATCCGACTTTCGATCGCCTGCGCGAATATTGCTACCGCGTCGCCGGTACCGTCGGCCTCACCTGCACGCACGTCTTCGGTTTCACCGATCAGCGCGCGCTCGACCTCGCCGAAAAGCTTGGCCTCGCCTTCCAGCTCACCAACATCATTCGCGATGTTCACGACGACTACGCCCTCGGCCGCGTCTACATCCCGCAGGAAGACCTGCAACGCTATAACGTCGTGCCGGAAGATTTCGGCCGCAGTGAAGCCACACTCGGCGTTCGCGAGCTTCTTCGTTTCGAAGCCGACCGCGCCTGGCAAAATTACAAAGAAGGCGCCGAGCTTCTTAGTCTTATCGATCCCGAGAGCCGCGGTACGTTGTGGCTCCTCACTCATACCTACAGCGCGCTTCTCGCGCGTATCGAATCTGTCGACTTTGCCGTGTTTGGCGAGCGCGTTCGTCTTTCCCGCGCCGAAAAAATGTTGTTCATCGCCCAGGCCCGTTTCGGGCGCGTGACGGAAGAGAACATCCTTGAAAAGTGTGATCGTGATCGGCGGCGGTCTGGCGGGACTCGCGGCCGGCGTCGCGCTAGCTGAATCCGGTTGGAGCGTACGGCTGTTCGAACAGCGTCCCTTCCTCGGTGGCCGCGCAACCTCCTACGTGTTGCCCGACGGCGAGCACGTCGACAATTGCCAGCATGTCACGCTCGGCTGCTGCACCAACCTCGACGATTTTTATCGCCGCGTGGGATCCACGAACAAAGTAAAATTTTTCGATCGCCTGCTCTTTCTTGATCCGCAGGGCCGTCAAGGCGAGATGGAAGCCGGCATCCTTCCTGCTCCATTTCACATGACCGGCTCGTTCGCAAAATTTGCACCGCTCTCGCTCGCCGACAAGATCTCCATCGGTCGCGCGATGCTCACGATTCTTCGTACCAGCGGCCACCCGGCGGGCCCGGTTGCCCTTAACTCGCCCGAAGGCATCTCCATGCTCGACTGGCTGAAGCAGCAGCGTCAGACGCAGCGCGCCATCGACCGCTTCTGGCGCGTCGTGCTCGTCAGCGCGCTCGACGAAGAGCTCGACAAAACCGACGCTCGCTTCGGCATCGACGTATTCTGGAAAGCGTTCCTCGCGAACAGCCGCGGCTACCGTATGGGCGTTCCCGTCGTGCCGCTCGCCGAGCTATACGACGGCTGCCGCGCCTTCATCGAGAAAAAGGGAGGGGAAGTAGCGCTCCGCTCAACCGTTCGCGGCATCAAGATCGAAAATAACTCCGTCGCAGCCGTAAGCTTCGACAACAATCGCGAGGAATCCGCAGACGCCTACGTCTTCGCCGTCCCGCACGATACGTTCGCGGAACTCCTGCCGCCTGAAATCGCCCAGGCCGATCCAGTGTTCCGCAACCTCGACAAAATCAAAGATGCCCCCATCACCGGCGTCCATTTCTGGTTCGATCGCGAAGTTACCAAGGAGCCTTTCATCACGCTCCTCGACACCAATGTCCAGTGGGTCTTCAACAAGACCGCACTCTTCGGGCCGACCGCCACCAGCCACCAGTGGCGAGAGTGCTAACTCCAAATCTTCCGCCGCCAAACAATACCTGCAGCTTGTGATCAGCGCCTCCTACGATCTCCTCCAAAAGCCGCGCCAGGAAATCATCGACCTCTGCCTCAAAGAAGTCCGCCAAGTCCTCCCCGCCGCGCGCGAAGCGAACCTTGTGAAGGCCACTGTCATCAAAGAAGCAGCTGCCACGTTTTCCCCGCAACCTGGCGTCGACCGGTGGCGTCCAAAGAATCAAACCAGCGTTGAGAAGCTCTTTCTCGCAGGGGATTGGACCGCAACCGGCTGGCCCGCAACGATGGAAGGCGCCGTCCGCAGCGGCTATTTGGCCGCCGAAGCCGTCACTCGCTTCGCCGGTGAGCCGCACCAATTTCTTCAGCCCGATCTCGGTGCGAACGGTTTGGTCTCACTCTGGGCGAAGAAATGAGTTCTCTTTGAGCGAATAAATAAAGGAAACACATTCGCTCAACTTCGCGTCAAATGTTGTGCAGGGGCAACACCGGCTGTCTCGTACGACCCCACGTGACGCTCGGTCGCAGTGAGTTCTTCCGCTTCGGCGTCGATGCGTTTGTACTCCGCTTCTTCGCGCTGCAAAAACTCTTTGTACGCAGTCTGCGTTACCCAGTAATCGGCAGTGAGGTACACCCGCGGTTTCGCCAGGTCTCGGAACAAGTACGTTCCCGCATGGTTGGAATCGCGACGAAACAGGGAGTCCCAGTCGCCACCCGCTCCGTAGACTCTTTCAAACCGTTCTTCGTTGCCGGGCTTGACTTCAAACTCCCACAGGACTAAAAACATAGGTGTCCCATCTCCTGCTCGAACGTCGGTAATCCTTTAACGTAACCTCTGGGGAAGATAACGCAGGCGGTCGAGTGTAGCAATTCGGCGAATTTTGCCGGTCTCGGCAAGGTTTGTCGGAGCGGTAATCCGGTCGTTGTCTTCCGATTGGATAAAAGTCAAGTTGGAGTGCGGATCATCCTGTGTCGTTTCGCGATGACCTGAGCCGTTTCAGGACTTCGCGCCGGGATCGTCGTGTACGGCAGCGCTGCCGCAGGGGCGCCGCGCCGCCAAGCCTGTCTTGACCAAATTCGTCTTCTGCCGACTTACAACCGATTTCAGTGGCCGATGCTGGCAGGCATCTCGCCGGGTCTCATCTTGTTCGGTCCGCCAGGTCAGACGGACGGAGGTAGTTCAGTGGATCGTAAATACAGCCATCGCGGCTATCGCGATGCCGAGCGCAACGAGAAGAAAGACAAGAACCACGGCGGCGGCCAGCATCACGATCGCCGGCCTCCATCGGGTGGCCCGCGCAATGCCGATCAGTTTGGCCCGCGCACCCCGCGCATGGTCGGCACCGTTACCCGCGCTCGCTGCTCCAACTGCGGCACCGTTTTAAACTCCGGTTTCGATCCCAATGGAAAATGTCCCAAATGCAGTCTCGAGCTTCACTGTTGCAAACAGTGCCGCTTCTTCGATTCCGCCGCGCAGTTTGAGTGTACGCAGCCCATCCCCGAGCGCATCACTCCCAAGGACGCCCGCAACAACTGCAAATTCTACGAGTTTCGCACCACGGTGGAAAAAGACACCGCGCCCACGTCCTACGCCCAGAAGAGTCCGGCCGTTGCTGGAGCCGGCGGAAACCTCCCGCCTGCCCCTCCGCGTCACAACGACGCACGCCAGGCCTTTGAAGACCTCTTCAAGAAGTAACCGTTCGCCCCAAAACGTCCGTCAAGAAGTAGCAAATTCGCCCTAACTCACTCTTATGGTTAGGCCTGGAGCTTAGTGCGCAGGCTCTTGCTATGGGTGCGCCTGACTGTGTTCGGAAATACGAGCAACGAGCCGGCATTCAATACGAATCTAACGAATTGTGTAAGAATCCTTATCAGTACTATTGAACCGAGGTAGACTTACCGTTAGAGTAACGCAGTCATGGCAAAGCGTCTCACCAACTGGCTCACCGCTCAGCAAGCCGCCGTCGACATGAACACCACGAGCGCGGAAGTCTGCCGCCTTCTGAGCCTCGGCCGTCTCTCCGGCTCGAAAGAAAAGCAGCCCGGCCGCCCCGGAAACGGTCAATGGCTGATCGATCCCAAATCCATAGCTAAAGAAAAGCGTCGCCTCTCAACTCGTCCCGCGGTCACCAAGCCCACGCAAGACCTCAAAACGCAAATAAGCGGCTTGGGGCACGGCACGCCATACCCGTTCGCCTTCGCGAAGACCCGCAAAAAACAAAAAGAGCGCGCCACCTCAACAGCGCGCCCTCTTTGCGGTCACCAAACTATCGATACTATCGATCGTTCCCGTGATCGTCGTTCTGATCGTGATCCCGGTCGTCGTTCTGGCTGGATGCCAGCCCGGTCGCTGCGATGAACGGTCCAGCCGCCGGCAGTGGCGCCCCATTCACCGCCGCAACCCGCACCAGCACCACAGCGCCGACGCACGGCAACGCCACCGAGAGCTTCGCGTGAATTTCCGCGTCGCCAGTCGACGTCAGATTCGCCACGTTGCTCGTCGCCACCACAGCGTTCGCGCAGACAACGCTCGCCGCTACGCCGGTTATTGGTCCCGCCGTGTTGTTCACGCTCGGCAAAACCAACCCTCGGACATCAACGCTCAATCGGCCGTCGCTGGTCAATACGACGAGGCCGCGCCGCACTACCCAGGGCGCGCCGCCGCTCGCGACGCCTGCGATCGTAGCCCCTGGGTTCGATCCCACTACCGGCGATAGAAAAACCAGTTCATCCGCCGACGTTCCCATCGCAAACATTCCCGCCATCAGACACACTGCTAACGCAACTAGACTCGCTCTCTTCATTTCGTCTCTCCTCATCCGAAGTTGTGCGTGAGATCGGAATGACCCCGCCGCGTCCTGCTATGCCGGTTGACCCGAAGTCTCGCCGCGGTTGGGTTGGCAAGCTTCGTTCTGCTGTTCGCAGCTTGCGTGGTCGTTCCGGTCAGGTTGTCTGAATGAAGTAAAAGGAATGTACTTGGCGCAATGCAGAAAATTCAAAAAGTCTCTTACTTTTGCCGCGTGCTCAGCGCCCCAGCACCCGCGGCAAATTCCAGTGCTCCCACACACTCACCACGCGCAAACAAAAACAAATTGTCCCGCCAACTGCTCCCGCCCAGAGGCGCGGCACTCCCGCGCGATACGTCGCCGCCATCACAATCGCGCCCGCCAGCGCCGCCGTCGCATATACATCCGAGCGCAGCACAGTGGGCACTTGCGCCAGCAAAACGTCGCGAATCGTACCGCCGCCGACTCCGCTGATCGTGCCCAGCAGCACCGCGACCAGCGGATTCAATCCAAACACGAGCGCCTTGCGCGTTCCGACAACCGCGAACAGCGCCAGTCCCGCCGCATCCAGAATCACAATCTCGCCGTCCATGTGCCGTTCGACGGGCCGGTGCAAAAAGAAAACCATCGCAGCGCCCGCGAACGCCGTCGCCGCATATCGCCAGTCTTTCAGCGAAGCCGGCGGCACATCTCCAATCAACACATCGCGAATGATGCCGCCGCCCAGCGCCGTAGCGAACGCCAGCACCATCAGCCCCATCAAGTCGAGGTTGCCGCGCACTGCCGCAACGGCGCCCTCAATCGCGAAAACGAGCGTCCCAACGATATCCGCCGAAAACAGTAATTGATCCCTGTCGTCTGTCATCGCCACAGTTCAGATCACTTTATCGAGTACTTGTTGTCGTTAGTTCGACGGCGGAGCAACCGGAGCCACAGGAGCGGCCGGCGGCACACGCGCGGCGGTCTCTTGGCTGAACTCACACAACCACTTCCCACCGCGTTCCGCCCAGATCGACGACACAAAAACAGTCGCCGTAAAATCCTTGCCGTGCGTCACGCCCTTCTCCGTCAGTTTGTAGGAAATCAATCCTGCCTTGTCCGATACCTGCAAAAACTTCACATCTTCCATCGTGAAGTCGGTCAACCGAAATCCCGCGACATTCTTCATCACTTCGGCCTTGCTTGCTATTCCGTGTGGATCGACAAAGACAGCGTCCTCTGCGGTCAACTCACCAAAATGAGAGATGTCGCCGGCCTTGAGTGCGTCCAATCCCTCACGTTCCTTCGCGGCGACGCGTTCTTGCATGCTCGAAGCGGCGCCGCCTGAAGTCTGACGGGCCGCGAACGCACGATTCCCCGACCGACCCACCGAAACAATCGACATCGCCAGAAAGCCCGCCATCACCGTGGTAAGCGATCGAATCCCGATTGTCGGCATTGCGCCCTCCTCAACGATGCGTCGCCGTTCCCCCCGAAGTAGCCGCCGATTCAACGTCGCTCTTCACCTTCACCATCTGCACCACCGCGATCTTCCCATCCGTCACGATCGTGTCCCCTGTCGCATTGCCAAGTTTCTTCGGTGCTGTTGGCCGGTCAATGTTCACGTACGCGACGCCTGTTCCCACGAACAGCAAGTCCGTTTGCACCCACTCGCGCTCGCGATCAACGTGCGGATCGATGCGATGAGTCCACTTCGTTCCCGCCTTGGCATTCTCCGTTGCGATGTCGTGCGTCGCGGCCGCCACCCACACCTGCTGCCCCTGATACGTCTTCTGTAGCTTCCACACGCGCACGTGGTGCCGTTTCGCAAACGTGTCCAGCGACTTCTGGAACATGAGATCGGGCGGCCGCCCTCCCACCGTCAGCGTCGACATCGGCGCGCTGCCATAACCCGTCTGCCGTATTGTCGCCTGCGCCACCTTCAGCGCCGACTTCGCCGACAAATTGTCCGCCTCAAACCAGCCCGCTTCACCAAACGCCGCGATCACCTGATTCTCGCTCCCCAAGAACATTAGGTTCGTCGGATCCGACGGCACATTGCCCGGCGTAGCCGTGCGCATCGGCGCGGTCTGCGCCAGTTTCGTCAACTCCGTGTCCGCGGTCAGCGGCTTCCATCCTGTCCACACTGGCTTCTCCCGCAGCATCGACGGCCGCACGATCTGCACCTGCAAATCGGTCCCGGCAGGGAACATGATTTCGCGTCGAATCGAAAGCCCATACACCGTCTGAATGCCCTTCACGGTGTAGCCCGCGATCGGATTCGCCGCGCTGACCGCGATCATCGCCAGGCTAAGTTTTCTCCCGGCGTGCGGCTGAATAATTCCCAAAATCTCATTGTTCCTCACCGTCTCGCGCGCATTGTCTACATCGATCACGCGAGCATAGAGCGGCGACTTCGTTCCGTCCTTGTGCAGAATGTTCGAGAAATCCAGCACCAGCCGCGGTCGCGAATACTTATCCGGCGCTTTCGTCGCAAACAAAATCGTTCCGTTCACCTTCGCGCCCGGCGGCACCACCAACTCGCCATCCGGGCACGAAATATCCTCGCCCGACTTGCACAGCGGGTAGGTCACCGTCGCCGTAATCGGATCGCCCGTCCGCGAACGATCGCTGTATACCGGAGCATCCAGCCGCAGGCTCAGCGTGTGGCCCGGCACCAAATCCGCCTTCCGCGAAGCCTGAATCAAAAGCTCTGGGGTCTTCGGTGGCGTATCCTGCCCGCGATCGCTGAAAAATTGAAAGTACGCCGCCAGAAATCCGCTGCTTGCCCCGTGCTCGATCAGCAGCGTTTGAATCTCAAACGTCGGCGCATACAGCGAATAATCCAGCGCAGTGTCCTGATAGACGTCTTCTTTATTGATGTCGACTCCGCCCGCCACGAGCGCGTCGGCGATTTCTTCATACTTGATCAGCGTCGATGGCTTCGTGCTGTAGCTCGACCCGAATACGGTCCAGTGCAGCGCCGTCCGCCCCTGCGCGTCCGTTCCCTTGATGTCCGTTCCGCTCGCGATCAGCTGCTGCGCTTTGTTCAGATGATCGAGAATGTCTTTCTCTTTCGTCAGCCGCGTTGCCTGATATAGCTCCTGAATCAACTGCGTCGTTCCCGACTGATCCAGATTCACAGCCGCCGGCTCCAGCTCGCCGTCGGCCGCATCCTCGTCCGGAATCTCCGCATCGGTGATGACTTTCGGCTTCTCCCCGTTCGGCGTCTTCGTGTTCCCGGCCGTCGGCTCCTGGCCGGCCGCGTCTTGAAATTTCGCCGCAGCGCCGGCAAACGCGCTCGTGCCGTTCTGCGTCACGAGCACCAGTGCCGCGAGTGCGCACGCCGAAAATAAACACACCATTTTCCGTCGGGAAATTGCTGTTCGCTGGGAGTTCATCGTGATTGATCCTTCAGGCCGTCAGAGTAGGAACAACGCCATTCTGTTCCACCGCAAATTTTCACGCGCAAATAATGACAAACACGCCTGACGCAAGCAAGCGATTCCGCCCACTATCCATCTCGCCCAAAACGAAACTTGTCATCCTGGGCGCCATCCGAAGGATGGCCGAAGGATCTCAACCGATCCAGTCAGCAAAATTCAGCCACGAGGAAGAAATTGGGTGCATCAAAAGGGAAGGGAACTTTCTTGCACAAAAAGGAAACTGCAAACTACGCCGTAGCCGCTTTCGCCTTCGGACGCCGCGCATCCGACCACTTCTTGAAATTCCAGTGCTTGTGATTCACCATCACGCTCGAAACTTCTTCCGATCGAAACGGCAATTCGCTATGCCCACGTACCGCGATGATGCAGCCTTCGCTGGCCACTACCTGATCGAACCACCGCCCATCCTTCAGGTGCACCGCGACCACCTGATACCCGGGTCCAGTCTGCTTCTCATTTTTGAGCGACTTCAGGGACTCCGGCGGCAGAGATACCACGCACTTCATAATTCCTCCATGCTTGTCGATTCGAATGTCTGCGGGGTTTTTTAAGCGAGAGCCGGTTTGGACCGCCCAACCCTAACCTTTCGGTGAAACCCTGTCAACCACCACGCCTTTTTGGTGCCGTGCGATCAGTTCCTACCTAAACCGACCGCGAAGGCGGGGCCAATCCGCGGATTTTATCCATTCTCAACGCGCGCCTTGATGTCCACATAAGCCGCCTCAATCAGCGAACGTAGCGCCTCGTCATTGACTGCTGTCCCCGGCTTCAACTTCACATGTCTCATAAACTTCCCGTCGCCCTGCAACAATCGCGCCGGATCCGCCAACGCCGCCCCGTGAAAAAATCCCACATTCACGTGCGCAGTAAACGCCCCAACATACGCAAACGGCGCATCCCCCAAACAAGCCGTCGGATACCCATCATGCAAGACTTCGCGCACCTCATCCCCGCACCCGCGCATCACCTCAAACCACTTTCGCGCGATCTCGCCCAACTCCCCGCGATTCTTCTTCATCCACCGCTCAATCGCCGGATCGCGCTCCACTGCCCCATCAAACCTCAACAGGTTCGCCTTCATCCTCACCCCACACGCCCGCCGGTCCTATAGTCGCTGGAAGTCCCAGCTTCCCCAGTTATACTCGTCACCGTATACCACTCATGCCCGCCCCTCCCATCCATCTCGGCTCCTCGTCCTTCACCGCCGACGGCTGGCAAGGCACCTTCTATCCCAAAAATCTGAAATCTTCCGATCGCCTCTCCTTCTATTCCACTCGTTTCGACACCGTCGAGATCGACTCCACCTTCTACGGCACTCCCAGCGCCAAAACTGTTCAAAATTGGTACGACCAGACTCCGCCAAACTTCCTTTTCTCGCTCAAAGTCCCCAACATCATTACGCACGACAAACTTCTCGAAGACACCGACGCCGACCTCGCCGAATTTCTCGACACCGCCAGCATCCTCAAGGAAAAACTCGGCCCGCTCGTCTTCCAATTCCCATTCTTCGAAAAAATCAAACTCCCCACCCAGCGCGACTTCCTCGATCTGCTCGAACCCTTCCTCGCGAAACTACCGCCCGACAAAAAGTTTGCCGTCGAAATCCGCAACAGGCCGTGGCTCGACGCCAACCTCGCCAACGTCCTGCGCCGTCACAAAATCGCGCTGGTCCTTCAGGACCTCTCCAGCATGCCCACAGCCCACGAGCTCAAATTCGATCCCATCACCACCGACTGGACCTACATCCGCTGGCTCGGCGATCGCAAATGGATCGAAGGCGTCACCGTGAAATGGGACAAGCCGGTCATCGACCGCACGCCGCAACTCATGCGCTGGATCGATTTCTGTTTCAAAATCCGCCATCGCGGCGTCACCATCTACGCCTACGCCAACAATCACTACACCGGCTTCTCGCCTCACACCATCGATCAATTCCGCCAACTCTGGAAACAAAAAGGCCACGACCCGCTACCCGAACCGACCGGCCCACCACCGCCGAACGGCCATTCGACAAAATCCGATCGATCGATCACCGAACCAAACCAGCCCACCCTCTTCGATTTGTAAGCGCACAGGTGCGCGATGCTGTAACCCAATCGACTTGCCGCTCACACACCAATCGCCGGAAAGAGTAAGAACATGCTTACTCAATGGATTATAAATAGTGAATGCATAGCCCTCTCGACGTAATCCTGCTGATCGCACTCGGATTCCCACCGATTTCTGTAGCCTACATTTGGTGGACTTGGGTTCGCACTCCTCCCAGTAATCTCCCAAAGTGGAGAAAAGTTTGTTTCCTCTCCGGCCTATGCGCCGGCACAGCAAATCTGGTCGTCTGGTGGAGTTGGGTGATCTGGCTGGCATTTCATAGGGGCAATCCTGGCATCTGGAAGGTTTGGGACAAGGTAAGCGACCTGGGCTTGTCCCTCATCCTCTTTAGCATTTTCGCCTCGCTCGTAGGGAAGGGCAGAAATCGATTTTTGCTGGCGGCAAGCGGCGTCCTCGCCATCTTGCCCTGGATTCCTGTCGGCGTTTTATAGTCGTCGTTGCGACCCAACATGATTCTTCAGCCCAGCGAGCGACATCCAGTCACCCGCCCGGCTCTTGTCTTAAATTTTGAATTCGCGTGGCGCAGCATCGCGAAGGTCGGCGCACATACTACGTTTCTGTCTTAATCGTTGGAATTGGCGAAACACGTCGTGAAACGAGGTCACCAACCACGCCCCACTTACCGAGCGTCTGCTTCAAGCAAGCATGTCATCCTGAGCGAAGCGAAGGATCTCAGACGTAAGCCCACCTACAAAAATTCCTGCGCGCGTCAATTCACCATTGCCGGCTGCTGAAAGAATTGCTGAAGCTCATACGCCAACGCTTCCGGCCGGTTCAGCGGCAAATAATGCCCCGAATCCACGATCACCACGCGCGAATTCGGTATCAGCGAAGCCGCCCGCTGCGCAAACAGGTGCGGTATCGCGCGATCCGTCGCACCGTGGCAAATCAAAGTTGGCGCCGAAAGCTGCGGCAGCATCGCAGGCACCGCCGCCAGAATCTCCTCTGGGTCGCCGAATCGCAGCACCGACATCATCCGCCACGCTCCGCGAATCCCCGCAAACGGCGCGCGAAAATCGTTGATCGCGCCGCGCGTTTCCGAGCGTCGCTTCTCGACCGCCATCTTCATCGCCAGCTTCCAGAACACCAGGCTGATCACCGGCGCAAACAACTTCGCCCAGCACCGGCACGCGCAACAGCCGAAATATCGGAAACGGCTTCAACTCCGGAAACACCGCAGGCGACAACAACACAAGGTGATCCACGCGTTCCGGAAATCGATGCGCATAGTGAATCGCCACTGCCGATCCCGCGTCGTGACCCACAACATGCCACTTCTCAAATCCTTGCTGAATTCGAATTTCTTCCATCTTTTCCGCAAGCAACTCTAAATGCTTCGCGCAATACGGAATGCTCGGGCTGCGTCCAAGCCCTGGCAGATCGACAGCCAGGCACGTAAACTGCCCGCGCAGCCGCTCGATAATCCCGTTCCACAGCTGACTGCTCGTTGGCATTCCGTGTATGAACAGCACCGGATAGCCCGTTCCCCGTGAGAGCAGATACATCCGCCACCCCCGAATTTCAGCAAAAAGTTCAGCAGCCCTAACAGCCCGCAGCTTCCACCGGTGTCGGCAGAAGTTTGCATACCCGATACACAACCCAAGTCGCCGCCCGAAAAAACAGCAGCGACAATCCAAAAAGCGCCGTCGACAAAATCCCCTTCGGCTTGGTCCGCGCATAAACCAGATTCATTCCCCACGCCGGACTGATGTAAACCGTCCCCGCGTGCCGCAGCCCAATCCGATTCCGCACCGGCGGCTCGTACACCAGCTTCTCGATCCCGCCATTGAAAAACTTCGCCATGAAGACAACGCGCGCGCTGTAGCACAGCCGTGCTCGCAGCGGCAGCCGGCCGCGCTCTCGATATTTCAAAATCAGCGCGCATCCTTCCGCTGCATGACGCAGCGCCGCTGTCACACCGTTCGAAGTGATCGGATCAACCATCGCCGCCGCCTCACCTACGACCAGCCAGTTCGGTCCCGCCGTGCCGAAGTGCGCCCGTGCGCGAAACGACCGCACATGCACCTCGCCCATCGACTTCTCCGCCAGCAGCGACGCAAACCGCGGAAACTTCTCCAGCTGACTCCGAAAAATTCCCTCGACGGATTCGCCTGCCTCGCGCCGCGCCTTCATCGCCGCGCCCGTAATCACGTAACCCACGCTCACCACATTCGGCTGCACCGGAATTTCCCAAATCCAATTCAGGTACTCGCCCGCCCGCGGCTCCATATACAAAGTCGTGCCTTCGATCGACTCATTCACCGTGAAGTACGTCCAGATCGCCGCTTTCGCCGGACCGCTGTGTATCGCTCTCAACTTAAAATGCCGCGCAAATATCGCCGCGCCCAATCCGGACGCGTCGATAAACCACTTCGCCAAAAATCGCTGCCCGCTCTCCGTCTGAATCGCGGTAACTCGCCTGTCCTCGCTCTGGACCCCGGCAACTTTCTCGTACACAACATTCACGCCGCTCTGCACCACCGCGTCCATCAACTCGCGGTCCAGCCGCGTGCGATCCACATGAATCGTCCGCAGTTCCACATTGAAAGGCTGTCGCGCCAGCCACGGTACCGGCACATAGTGCTCCGGCTCGCCGCTTGGCATCTTCAGCGTCACATGCCGCTTCCACGTCGCCACCGACGTGCTGACCAGCCACTCCATCGGCAGCCCTAGCGCCTTCAACAATTCCGGCGAAGACCAATCCAGCGACTCGCCCACGGGCTGGCCAATCTCTGTCCGCGGCTCGACACAAGTCACCTTCATCCCCGCCCGCGCCAGGTGAATGCACGCAGCACGGCCCGCCAGGCCTCCGCCGATCACGACTACGTCGCTATCGAATTGCGCTGTCGGAGCGGTCATTGGTACGGAGTGATTCTGTATGTATGAATTCGAAACGATATTCCGCACACCCTGGCGCGGAACCCGAGAACACGTATGCCGAAATTTTAGTCAGGCGGGAACTACCAGCAATAATCCAAATGTACTAGCGCCACTGTGCGCTCAGAAAGGCGGTCGGGTGCCGCACCCTCAGCTTTTAGAGGTTGCGGGTTTAGACTCAACCTCATCCAAATCGAGTCAATCTTTGCCCTCACCCAAACGCCGTCACTCCTGCCGCAGCGCCACCAACGGATCAATCCTCGTCGCCCGCCGTGCCGGCAAATAACACGCCACCAGCGCAGCCGCCAACAGCACCAGCGCCACCCCGACCAGCGCCCAGACATCCAGTGCCGCAACGTTATAGAGCATTACCTTGATTGTGGTCCCGACCAGGTAGACCCCGGGAATGCCTATAGCCATCCCCAGCAGTGCCGCCCACATCCCCTCGCCCACCACCAGCCTCAACACTTCGCGCGTCCCCGCGCCCAGTGCGATTCGAATCCCCATCTCATGGTTCCGCTGCGCCACAGAGAACGTCATCACGCCATAAATTCCAATCGCCGCCAAAACCAGCGCCAGAACCCCGAAACTTCCAAATACAAGCAGTGCAAATCGGTCGGCTACGAGCGATTCGCTCACAACCTGATCCATCGTTTTAACCTGCATCATCGGATAGTCGGGATTCACCGACCTTATCGCTGCCGCCACACTCGTCGCGATCGCGCTCGGCTCTCCGCTCGTTCGAACGCCAATCACCGTCTGCGCCCACGGGCTCTGGTCGAAAGGCACATCCACCTCTGCGGAACTCCCGTTCGGGCGGCTGTCGAACTGCACATCACGAAACATGCCGACGATCTGCCATTCCACCGGATCGCCAAACGGCGGCCTCTTATCCGGCACGATTTGCACAATCTTCACCCGCTGCGTCAGCGGATCCAGCCCCGGTAGATATTGTCGAGCGAAGCTCTCGCTCACCATCGCCACCCGCGGTGCCCCCGCCAGGTCCCTGCCATCCAGAAACCGCCCCTTTGTTAGCTTGATCCCGTAAGTTGGGTAATAGCCCGGCGTCACCGGCATAAATATCGTCTGCGGCTGCTTCTCGATTTCCGCCTCCGACGGCTGACCCACAATCGTGAAATGCAGTTCCGGCGCGCCTATTCGAGGTAGGCCCAGCGCCACTGCCACGCTCATGACTCCGGGCACCGCGCCGATCCTCTCCTGCAATTCCTTGTATACCGACCGAATCTGCGCCGACGTCGCTGTCCGCTCCTGCTGCATCGGCACCGTGAACGTCAGCACGTGGTCCCGCCGAATCCCAATTTCGACCTGCGTGACATTCCAGAAACTCCGCAAAATCAGCCCCGCACCCGCCACCAAAATCAGCGCCAACGCGAACTCCGCCACCACCAGCGCCTTCCGCAGCCGGTTCCGCCCGCCCCCGCCCGATGCCCGCCCGCCTTCTTTCAACATGTCGCTGATGTTCTGCCGAGCCGCGTGCCACGCCGGAAAGCACCCAAACAACACTCCGCTCAACAACGTTGCACCCAGCGTAAACAGCAAAACCGGCATGTTCAGATGTGGGTCCGCCTCATACGGAATGCCCAATTGATTCCTCGGCATCAACCCCATGACCGCTCCAAGGATGCCCACTGCCAGCAGCGTCCCCAACGCCCCGCCGATCACCGCCAGCGAGAGGCTCTCGATCAAAAACTGCCGGAAAATCCTCATTCGCGACGCGCCCTGCGCCGCTCGCACCGCAATCTCCCTAGACCGCGCCGTCCCCCATGCCAGCAGCAAGTTCGCAATATTTACGCACGCAATCAGCAATACAAACCCGACCGCCCCCATCATCAACCAGAGTCCCAGCTTCGTCGGCTTCGGCAGGAAATCATCCTTCAGAGGCTCCACGCTCACCGTGAAATCGTGATCGGTCTTCGGATAACTTTCCGCCAGCCGCTTCGCGATCACATTCATCTCCGCGTTCGCCGCTTCGACCGTCACCCCTGGTTTTAGCCTTCCCATGACCAACAGATAGTGATTGTCGCGGTTCTCCCCGTCAGCACCCTTGAACACCAACGGCACATTCATCTTCGACTCGCCTTGGTCCGACGCGCTCGGCGCCGCCACGCCCAGCACCGTGTACAGCTCCCCGCTCATCCGCAGCTTCGTCCCCACAATGTTCGGATCGCTCCCAAACCGGTCGCGCCAAAACTTGTTGTTCAGAATGACCACATGCTCGTTCCCAGGCCGCGCATCATCCGCAACGAAATGCCTCCCCAGCACCACGTTCTCCCCAAATAACAGGTCGAAAAATCCCGGCGCCACCTGGCTGGCCTGCACCTGCTCCGTCCAATCCGGCGTCGCTATCGTGAAGCCATCCCCCGTCCACGCATTCACCGATTCGAATGACTTGCTTTGCTTCTGCCAATCCAGATAGTCCGCCGGCGAAACATTGCGCCGCTCCCCCTTCTGCATCGACCACACCATCATGATTCGATCGCCCCCGACATAGGGCAGGGGAGCCAGGAGCACCGAATAGAGCAGGCTGAAGATCGCCGTCGTTGCCCCAATCCCCAGGGCCAAGGCAATCAGCGACACCGCCGTAAACCCAGGGCTCTTCCAAAACAGTCGCAGCCCATAGCGTATATCCCGCCAAAGTTCGCTCATTGGCACACCTCGTTGTACTTATAGTGACGAATTCAATTCGCCAAAGTTTCACAAAAAATGGGGGACAGTCCGACGTCTGCATCGAACTCACCGAATCCACCACCATGGTGTGACGAAAACTAGGCGTACCGCGATGTCGAAGGCATGAGCGTGCCAGCCATCGCAGCGGCCAATGCTGGGGGATATCCTTCACCGGCACCCCAACTCCCACACCCCCAATATTTCGCCCCAAAAGTAAGTTTGCTGTCGTCGACACAACCACTTACATTGCGTAGCCACGCACGAATGGCTCTTGGGTGCCGCACGCTTCGTTTGCGGGTTTTGGCGTTAATGGGCGCGCAGTCGGTATAAGTCGTCCGTTGCAAATCTTCCGCCGTCTCAATCCTAAACTTGACAAATACCGACCAGTCGGTATGTAATTCACTCCGCGCACTCTAGCAAACGTAACAATAAGGACGAAAACCAAATGCGATCGACTCATCCGCACCGACTCCGATTAGCCCTCATCCTCACTGCAATCCCACTCTTCAGCTCTTCCACCATAGCCGCCGACCCACCCTCCATCGCCGGCCAATGGAACATCCACCAGACCATCGCCGGCAACGAAAACGACGAGGACTGTACATTCACCGTCTCCGACGGAAAGATCGCCGGCACCTGCAAGGTCAACGAGCAAACACCCAAGGTCACTGGCGCCGTCGACGGAAAAAAGTGCACCTGGCATTTCGACGTCGATTACCAAGGCAACACTCTCACCCTCACCTACGTAACCTCGCTCGATGACGCCGATAAATTCTCCGGCACCGTCAACGTCGCGCCCTACGGCGTGAGCGGCGACTTCACCGCCCAACGCGCGAAGTCCTCCAAGTAACCTTTCACAAAAAGACTCTTCCGTACGCAACAGGGAAGTCATCGCAGGAGAAAAATGAAGAAGCTGCTCACGTCGATCGTTCTAGCCGCACTCGCCCTGGCCTTATCCATTCCTCGCGCTAACTCTCAGCAGGACACCAAGCCCATCTACAAAGATCCCAACGCCCCGATCGCCGACCGCATCACCGACCTCCTCGCCAAGATGACCGTCGAGGAAAAAGTGGCGCAACTCGAAAGCGGCTGGGTCCTCCCCGCCTTCGGCAGCTTCAAAGTCCCGTCTCCGTTCGAAGGCGGCCATCTCAACGAAACCATGGCCCAAAAGATCGCGCCCAACGGTCTCGGCACCTTCGCGTTCCTCGACGAATTTCTCGGCACAAGGGAATCGCCCGATCCTCGCGTCGGCGCAAAAAATCGCAATCTTCTTCAGGCTTGGGTCCTCAAAAACACGCGCCTCGGAATTCCCATCATGTATCACGGCGAAGCGCTGCACGGCGCCGTCACGATGCACGCCACCGCCTTCCCCGCAGCTGTCGGCCTCGGCAGCACCTGGGATCCCGAGCTTCTCCAGAAAATGTTCACCGCCGTCGCCCTCGAAGCCCGCGCCTCCGGCAACGCCATGGTTCTCGCGCCAGTTCTCGATCTCAGTCGCGACCCGCGCTACGGCCGCGTCGAAGAGATGTACTCTGAGGATCCCTTCCTCGTCGCTCAACTCGGCACCGCCGCAGTCAAAGGTCTCCAGGGAATGCCCAGCACCGACGCGAATCTCGACGACAACCACGTCTACGCCACGCTCAAACATTTCGTCCACGGCCAGCCGGAAAACGGCACTAACGTCGGCCCGAATGATTTCTCCGAGCGCACCATGCGCAGCGTCTTCCTTTATCCGTTCGAACAAGTCGTAAAAAACGCGCACGTCGAATCCGTCATGCCTTCCTACAACGAAAACAACGGCGGCATCCCGTCGCACGCCAACACCTGGCTCCTCCAGCAAATCCTGCGCAAAGAGTGGAGCTTCACCGGCCTCACCGTCTCCGACTACACCGCCGTCGACCAACTCGCCGGACTCCAGCACGTTGCCGCCAACGCTGCCGCAGCCGGTGTCCTCGCCTTCAAATCCGGACTCGACATGGAACTCCCCACGCCCGCCGGCTTTCCCGGCCTTGTCGACGCCGTCAAATCCGGCAAAATCCAAGAAAAAGATCTCGACGCATCCGTCGCCCGCGTTCTCTCCGCAAAATTCCGCGCCGGCCTCTTCGAACATCCCTACGTCGACGAAGATCGCGCCGCCAAAGAAGTCGGCAACCCCGATCACGCGAAACTCGCTCGCCAGGTCGCCGACGAAACCATCGTTCTCCTCAAAAATAAGGACAACGTCCTCCCACTCGACGCTGCGAAAATCAAAACTCTCGCCGTCATCGGCCCCAACGGCAAAAAAGAACGTCTCGGCGGTTACTCCGGTCTGCCGAAATACTACGTCTCCGTCTTCGACGGCATCGAAAAACGCGCCGGCTCCGCCGTCAAAGTCGTCTTCGCCGAGGGCGCTCGCATCTCCGAACCCGACACCGCGCCCAATATCAACACCTTCGGCGTCTACAAAGCCCCCACTCCCGAAACCGATGAAAAACTTCTTCATGACGCCATCGAAACCGCAAAATCCGCCGACGTCATCGTCCTCGCTCTCGGCGGCAATGAAATCGTCTCCCGCGAATCGATCGGCAATATGGGTCCCGGCATGTCGATGATCGGCGATTCCGATTCCATCGAACTCCCCGGCCGCCAAAACGAACTCGTCCACGAAATCGCCAAATTAAATAAGCCGATGATCGCCGTCCTTCTCAACGGCAAAGCCTATGCCATCGAACAGCTCGCCGGCGAAGTCCCCGCCATCGTCGAAGGTTGGTATCTCGGTCAGGAAACCGGCAACGCCATCGCCGGCGTTTTATTCGGTGACGTAAATCCCTCCGGCCACCTTCCCGTCACAATCGCTCGCAACGTCGGTCAGCTTCCGGTCTACTACTACAAAACGCCCGCCGCCCGCCGCGGCTACGTCTTCCACGACAATTCCGCGCTCTTCCCATTCGGCCTCGGCCTCAGCTACACCACATTCACTTTCAGCGCCCCGACAATCGATCACGACCAGATTTCACCAGCCGGCGCCGCGAAAGTCTCCGTCACCGTCACAAACAGCGGCTCTCGCGCCGGCGACGAAGTCGTCCAACTCTACGTTCATCACGCAGTGAGCAGCGTCGTCCAACCGGTGATCGCCCTGAAAGGTTTCAAGCGTATCCACCTCGAGCCAAAAGCCTCGACAACCGTCACTTTCGACATCGGCGCCGATCAACTCTCCATTCTCAATGTCGCCATGCAGCGCGTCGTCGAGCCCGGCGCCGTCGATCTGCGTATCGGCCCAAATTCCGCCGAAACCACACCCGTGCGTCTAACTGTCGTGGAATAAATCGTGGAATAAGTTCTGAAATCCGCCAAGACAAACCGATGCCAACCAAGCCCCTCAACAAGCATCAGCTGAAAAATCAGGAGACCCACACCCGCCTTCTTAAAGCCGCCGAAAAAATCTTCGTCCGCGACGGCTACCAGGGCGCTCAACTCTCCGCCATCGCCGCCGCCGCCGGCCGCACCAAAGGCGCTGTCTACGACCATTTCAAAAGCAAAGAAGATCTCTTCCTCGCTCTGTTCGAAGCCCGCACCCAGGAATACATCGACGACGTGGTGCGCCGCCTGAAAAAATGCGCCCCCGGCAAGCAGAGTATCGACGCCTTCCGCGACTTCTACGCAGACTTAGCCCACGACAAGACCTGGCCAATCCTCACTCTGGAATTCAAACTCTTCGCTCTCCGCCACGCCGAATCCAAAAATCGCCTCCGCAAAGCTTTCCTGATGATGAAATCCTCCGGCACCGAAGACTTCACTCACCAACTCTTCGGCCCCCTCACCCGCCAACAAAAATCCGCCCTCGACCGCTCTCTCGTCGCGTTAGGCCCGATCGTCTCCGGCCTGATCCTCGAAAGCTACTTCGACCCGCAAATCCTCTCCGAAGCATCCATCCGTCAAATCCTGACCACCGTCTTCAACGCCCTCTTCGCTAGTGTTGAGTAACTCTTGGGGCCGCACCCTATTTCTAGGTACTTCGCCGCGCGCCAAGCGACATGCACAAAATCAATCGCCGCTCAGCTCTTCTCCCGTTTCGCAACGAAAAGGCCGTAAACGAATTTGCCCGACGCAAACCCGGCCCGCATCGCGCGAAACGCCTTCAGATATGTCACGAATCCCGTGCCCAGCTTTGCGGCCAGCGACCATACCGCTTTGTCTTTGATGATGCCCGAACCCAGATCCCAGCTCTTCGCGCAATTGAGCGTGAGGTCCTCGCGATGGACAACGCTCAAGCCGCTGGAAACGAGGTAGTCGCTGTACTCATCCATGTCATGGAGTTCGACCATCATGCCTTCCTCAATTGGCTTGATGAATTCCTTCCTCTCAGCCGGCGAAAGATTTTCCTTCTGAAACCAATCCGTGAGGGCGAAGCATCCGCCGGGTTTCAGGAATCTCACCGCCGACGCGAAGAATTTTCGCGGATCATGATAGTGAGATATAGACTCGACCGACCAAAGCACATCGAAAGGCTGCTCAAACTTCATGTCTTCCGCGTCCATCACTAAGAAGTGCGCGTCCAGGTTCGCCTTGGCCGCTGCTTCCGTGGCCATCTGCATTTGCACGGGAGAAATGGTGATGCCGGTAACGCTCGCGCCGTAGTTCTTGGCGAAATAGAGGCTGCTGCCCCCGAAGCCGCAGCCGATATCCAGAATGCGCGCACCCGGCTTTATGTTTGCGAGGTGCGCAAGATGTTCGATGAGCTGGATCTGCGCCACTTCTTTGGATTCATCGCCACGGATCCAGTAACCATGGTGAAGATGTTCGCCCCACAACGACTGGTAGTAAGGGCTGGCGAGGTCGTAGTGTTCAATAATTTTCTTCTTATCATTCGAACGAGACCTCTGCATGCGGGCACCCCAAACCTGAATCGCTCTTCGACAGATATTTTATCGCGTTGGAGGGAATCGACAGAAATTGGATTATGGTTATGAGTCTCGGAACACGTGTCGTATGACAAAGAGGCTGAGAGAATGTTTGATTTGTACAACAATGCGTATGGGAATTACGCTTCGGATCCATATCGACTCGTGCGTATCGAGACCTACGGCCAGGATTTTGGCCAAACCAGTTGGGTCACCACCGAGGAGTCGCTCGAAATTCCGCAACGGCTCGGCCTGAGTCCCGATTCCTCCGTCCTGGAGATTGGTTGCGGTTCCGGAGGATACGCGTTGTACCTTGCGGAAAAACTCGGTTGCCAGATCGTGGGATTGGACGTCAACGAACCGGGGATCCGTAGCGCGAAGGAACTCGCACAGACGAGAGCCCTTGGTTCACGAGCGCGTTTCGAACATTGCGACGTTTCGAAAAAACTCCCTTTCGACAACGAGACGTTTGACGCAGTCTTTTCGAACGACGTTCTGTGCCATGTTTCCGGGCGACTCGATTTACTGGTCGAGCTTCATCGCGTATTGAAGCCATCGGGCCGGATGCTGTTCAGTGACGCCCTCGTAATTGGCGGAATGGTTTCCGCCGAGGAAATCGCGATCCGCAGCTCGATCGGCTTTTACTTCTACAGTCCGCCTGGCGAGAATGAGCGGCTATTAAAACAAGCAGGATTTTCCCAACTGGAGACCACGGACACGACGGAGAATGCCGCTCGGATCGCGAAGAAATGGCACGATGCACGCGAGAAAAGGAAAGAGCGAACTGGTTGCGGCCGAAGGCTCTCCGAACTTCGAGGGACTCCAGCGGTTTCTGTCGTGTGTGCACACCTTGACCAGCGAACGACGCCTGTTGAGATATTTATATTCCGCGCGTAAGACCTCGTAACTCATTCTCCTTATGAAATAGAAATAAAAATACTATAAATATAAATTGAACACAGGTAATACCATCCATTAGTTCTTAACGCTACAGCTCTTTGTTCTGTGTTAGCCTCTGCGGCAATCGCCGACGGCGTTTGTCCCGAAGGCGACGAAAAATTTATCGCCAAAAACCAGAGGCAGAGGACTGCCTCAAGGGAGGACCTGATGAGTCAAAGCACTGCTGCACAACTAGGCCGCGAAGAGTCTGACAAGAATGCGATTCGCCCGTTTCCGAAAGTAACTGTTCCAGAGACCGAACTCGCCGAATTGCGCAGTCGGATCAAGAACACACGTTGGCCGAATCGAGAAACGGTCGCGGACGCAACCCAGGGCGTGCAGCTCGCAACGACCCAAGCGCTCGCTCACTATTGGGCCACGGACTACGATTGGCGCAAGTGTGAGGCAACACTCAACGCCTTGCCGCAATTCATCACCGAAATCGACGGGCTCGACATCCATTTCATCCATGTTCGTTCGAAACACGAAAATGCGCTTCCCCTCATCGTCACGCACGGCTGGCCCGGCTCCGTTGTCGAGCAGCTCAAGATTATCGATCCCCTCACGAATCCAACCGCTCACGGCGGAAGCGAAGCGGACGCTTTTGATGTGGTGATACCGTCGATGCCGGGCTACGGATACTCGGGCAAACCGACCGAGACAGGCTGGGGCCCCGATCGCATCGCGCGCGCTTGGTCCACGCTGATGAACCGCCTCGGCTATGAGAAATTTGTCGCGCAGGGCGGCGATTGGGGCGCGGTTGTCGTCGACTTGATGGGTGTCCAAGCGCCTCCGGGACTCCTCGGCATTCACACCAACATGGCCGGCGTCTTCCCGGGCGAAGTTGACCAGGCTGCTTTTTCGGGAGCGCCGGCGCCATCGGGACTCTCCGACGACGAAAAGATCGCTTACGAGCGTCTGCAATTTGTCTATCAAAAGGGAATTGCCTACGGTTTCCAGATGGGGCTGCGTCCTCAGACGCTTTATGGAATCGCCGATTCCCCCGTCGGCCTTGCGGCTTACTTCCTTGATCACGACGCACGCAGCTATGCGTTGATCTCGCGTGTCTTTGCGGGAGAATCCGAAGGCCTCACCCGCGACGACATTCTCGACAACATCACCATCACTTGGCTGACCAACACTGCGATTTCCGGCGCTCGTCTCTATTGGGAGTATTGGGGCAAAGGCTATTTCAACGCCAAGGGCGTTTCCATTCCCGTGGCCGTCAGCGTCTTCCCCGACGAACTCTATCCCGCTCCACGAAGCTGGGCCGAGAAAGCGTATCCAAAACTCATCCACTACAACCGGCTCCCCAAAGGCGGCCACTTCGCTGCCTGGGAACAGCCCCAACTCTTCGCAGAGGAGCTCCGCACCGGATTCAGATCCCTGCGCTAGGATCCTCCGCACGGAGCCGCCCTACTCGTCTTAACCCGTCACCCCGACCGAAGCGAGCCGATGCGTTCGTCCGCGAACGCGTCGGCTCGCGGATATGCTTTTTCAGTCGAGCTTTGCCGCCGGCATCAGGGCGACAAACCAACGCGGCGCAGCAAGTCGGCATAGCGTGGGTCAGAGCGGAGACTGTCCAATTGTGGTTCGATCTTAACGAAAACAATTCCTCCGCGATCTTGATAGGCTTCCTCTAAATATTTAAACGCTTCGTCTTTTCTTCCGAGCATGGCTGCAAAGCATGCGGCGTCGATCGGACCATAATCCGCGGAAGAGGGATTACGGGCGAGTTCAAGCTTTTTTTGAAGCAATCCTCGACATCCCGCCTTTCTATAGCTGTCCCTGAACGCAGTCACAAGCTCCGCATCTCCGGTCGACTCGAGCGCCTTGACGTAGTACTCAGTCGATTC
Organism: uncultured Acidobacteriota bacterium; assembly: GCA_963766985.1. Taxonomy (GTDB): domain Bacteria; phylum Acidobacteriota; class Terriglobia; order Acidiferrales; family UBA7541; genus Acidiferrum. Next base: position 1,145,872 of record CAVYCJ010000010.1, on the reverse strand, counting down.
CGCACACTCATTCTTGAGCAAGTAAGCGTCACCCGTAGCGTTCAAGCTCGATTCGTTTCCTTTCTGAAGTTCCAGGGCCTTTCGATATTGCTCAATTGCGCGGTCGTATTCCCGATGCCAGTAATAGACATTTCCGGTCGTGTAATAAATCGTGAAAGACAGCGGATCCAGGCTTTGAGCTTCGTTCATCTGTCCGAGAGCTTCAGGGAATTGCCCCGTAAACGTGAGGTACCACCCGTAATACATGTGCGCAAGAAAACTGTTCGGGTTGAGTGACACCGCCTTTTCGAGCTCAGGTTGGGCATCGGCCCACTTGAAATCTTGTATGAGCCCTAGGCCAAGGGAAGCGCGAGCTTCGGCCAGGGCCGGATCGAGCTCCACGGCTTTCTTCGCGGCGGCAAGACCCAATCGGCGCTTCTCCGCGTCCCGCGATCCGTCTAGAAGCACTTGCAATATGTAGGACTCAGCTAGTCCAGCATAAGCGGCGGCGTAGCTCGGATCGCTCGCGACCGCCTCCTGAAAAAATGTCGCTGCACGCTCTCGGTCCGAGGCTTCCCACCGATCGAGAAAGTACCTGCCCTTCACATACGATTGATACGCCTCTTGGTTCTGTGTAGGAGACCGCGAGAGTTTCTGCTTCTGCTCCTCGTTCAAACCGGGTCGCAGTCGCAGGGAGATATCACTGGCGATTTTTTGCTGTAACGGTAACAACTCCGCGGAATTTCGCTCGCACTGTTCTCCCCACAGGTGACTTCCATCCGAAACCTTCACCAGCTCCGCGCTCACCAGGACGCGGCCATTCCGTTCCGCAATGTGTCCGGTCATAACCGCGTCGACGTTCAAATCACGACCCACCTGCTGGATATCGACTTTTTGTTGTTTATAGCGCTCTACCGAAGCGCGAGACATCACTCTCACTTGCGGTACTTGAGAGATCGTGTCGATGACTGCCTCGGTCACACCATTACTGAGTTCGTCGGAAGTAGCGTCCGCGTTGGCCGTTGCGAAGGGAAGTACAGCAACCGAGCGAACGTTTTGTGAGTGTGGCCGGAAAAGGAACCAACCGGTCGGCGTCAGGATCAGCACAAGAAGTGCCGCAAGCCATATCATTGGTTGCTGATACCACCGACCGGACGTGGCTGAGCGGGCAGCTTTCAAGTTGCCCGATGAAGTATCTCGCTTCAGTCGCTTCAAATCGGCGCAAAGTTCTGAGGCGCTTTGATACCGAACATCTCGATCTTTCTCCAACGCCTTAAGAATGATCCGTTCCAGTTCCGCTGGGATATGCGGGTTGAGTCGTACCGGAGCGACGGGAGAATGTTCCAAAATCTCGTTGAAAATTGTTGCCGCAGAGTCCCCTGAGAAGGCCAACTTGCCAGTGGACATCTCATACAGAACTGCACCGAATGAAAACAGGTCCGTGCGACCGTCAAGTTCCTTCGCGCGAACCTGTTCGGGCGACATGTAGGCAACCGTCCCGAGCGTCGAACCAGGGCTGGTGAGGAATTCCTGCGAGTTGATCGTGGTCTCGTTGGCGATGCCCAGTCTTTGGGTCTCAGGGACGACTTTGGCTAGGCCGAAGTCTAGAATTTTCGCCTGCTCGCGCGTGCCGACGAAAATGTTCGCCGGTTTGATGTCGCGGTGAATAATCTTTTTAGAATGAGCGCCTTCCAATCCGTCGGCAATCTGCACGCTGAGCTCAATCACTGTCTCGATTGCCAACGCTTTCCCGTCAATCTTGTGCCGCAGTGTCTGCCCTTCCAGCAACTCCATCGCGATGAACGATCGCCCGTCAGCCTCATCAATCTCATAGATCGTGCAAATGTTCGGATGGTTTAACGAAGATGCTGCCTGGGCTTCTCGTTTGAAACGCGTGAGGGCCGACACGTCGTGAGCGAGTTCGTCGGGGAGAAATTTTAGGGCTACGTGGCGGCCTAGCTTGACGTCCTCGGCCTCGTATACGACCCCCATTCCCCCACCGCCGATCCTGCGGACGATGCGGTAATGCGATAAGGTCGTTCCGGTAAGTAATTCGGAGTGCGCCACTTGGCGGTCATCTTAGATGCACTGTTGAATTCAAGTCAACGGACAGGGAGCGACGGGAAATTCGCTAACTTCCCCAGGATTTGCGACAACGCCTAAGCAGAACTACTGCAAGGTAAACACACCTTGACAGACTCGTTACCTTTGCGTTATCATGCTCCGTGAAGCCCGAATCTATTCGAAGTCGCGTTTTTTCACGCCCCGCCGCAACTCCCTCATTTTCAATCGCTTCCACACTCTTTAAAACAAGCCTTTTGCAACCCGCACAAACCAAACCACTTCCGCACTCTTTGCAAAACATGGGGGGTATACCCCAAAGCTTCCCAAAACGGGAATCGTCTCTGCGGGCGGCGGGCAACAATAGAAAAATTACTCCATCGGGAACAGCGTCGGCCTCTCCGGCGGCAACTCCGCGATCTTTTCCAGCTCCGGATACTTCACCCGCAGCGGATCCGGCACATTCACCTTCGCGCCCTTCAGCATGCTCAGCAGCTGCAGCGCGTTCACCACGCCCTTCCCAAGGTAATGATTGTTCGTCACCGCAAAAACTTTCTGCGCGACCGCACTTTCGTTCCGGACGCGGTCGGCCCACGGCGCCAATTCCTCCGTCGAGTACAAATAGTTGTACCGCTCGAACGAAGGCATCGCCGGATCGTCGCTGAACCACGTGTCGTACCGCCGCCCATGCAACCGAATGTACCCCAGCGGCGCAATCGCAAATTTCTCCGGAGTCGCACGAGCCTCCACCGGCAACCTCGGATCGAATTCGCCACTCCCGACACCGTCTTCTCTGCGTTCCTCCGCGCCCTCTGCGCCTCTGCGTTGGATTTTCCCGCCGCCTCCAGTTTGCTCAGCCCTCACCGGAAAATCGCGCGGCTCGATCGATCGCCCAATGATCGGCTGATCGATGTTGCAAAACGCCGCCCCATGCTCCCGCAACAACGCAAACGCCTCAGGAACGTTCCACGAAGCGTGCCGCAACTCCACCGCCAGCGGATAATCCGCAAACCGTTGCAGCAGCACCGTCAGCCCAACCATGTTTTCCGCGGAGCGATGAAACGAAAAAGGGAACTGCGCCAGCACCGCGCCAAGCTTCCCCGCGCCGCGCAACACGTCGAATCCTTCGCGCACCACGCGTTCGTCCTCGCGGGTCGAAACCGGGTCGTGAGTAAACTTCTGCCACAATTTCGCCGTGAACAAAAATCGTGGATTCGCCGACACGCGCTCCAGCCACAGCTTCGCGTGATCCGCGCGCATCGGCCCGTAAAACGAAGTGTTGATTTCGATCGTGTCGAAAAATTGCGCCAGATACGTCGCTTCGTGAAATCCCTTCGGCCGCCGCGCCGGATACACGTATCCTGCCCAGTCCGTGTACGACCATCCCGCCGGCCCGACGCGCACTTCAACGGGCGATCTGACCGGCACAGGCGCTGCGTTCGCCGCTCCCGAATTTTGCTGTGTATTTTCCAACCGAAACTCAATTCACCATCGCGCTTGTACGTCCAGGAACCAACACGACAATTCACTCCGCAAGTACAATTGCCGCCTACCAACCGCGGCGCTATGCTAGGCCATCAATGCGGCGTGACCGATCTTCGCGGCGATACGGGCCAACAATTTTTTGCAACGCGCCAGCCTCGCAGCAACACGCCAAATCCTGCGCGACCCTCCCCACGCAATCTCACTCTCAAAGGTGCATGCATGAACTTTTCGATCAGCCACAAGCACGCCGATCCCAACGTCGAGGCCGACACGGCGCACGCTCTTGAAAAACTAAATCGCCTGCTCAAATGCTACGAACCCGATCTCGTCCAGATGCACGGCGTTTTCACGCAAAGCCAGCACACTCAGGATCACACTTTTTCCCTGAATTTGTCGCTCCCCACCGGAAGCCTCCACGCCACCGCGACCGCCGACAACGTTCGCGCCGCCTGCAAAAAAGCTTTCTCTGAATTGGAATCGCAAGTGAAGAAACACCAATCCCGCCTGCGCCACGATCACGAGTGGAAACGCAAACACCACGGCGCCCCATCCTCAATCCGCACCGCCGACGCCGAATCCTGAGCGGCTAGACACTTCGCAGGGCGATGGAAAAGACGAAACGACGGAAACGAATTGTTACTTGGCTGCGGTCGTGTCGAGGCGGAGGAAGCGCGCGGCGTTGTTGTACAAAATGTCGCGCTTCTCTTCCGGCGTCAGGTACTCGGCGTTCTGAATCACGCTGATCGAGTAGGCCATCAGCTTCGGCCAGATCAACTGATCGGTGCCGAACATCACGCGATCCTCGAAGCCGGCTTCCACCAGGCGCTGAATGTAGCGATTCACTTCCTTGATCGGATAGCTCCAGATCAATCCGGCGACATCGACATACACATGCGAGTTCGCCTGGAGCAGCGTCAACATGTTGTCGATCATCGGATAGCCGGCGTGCATCACTTGCAAGCGCAGCTTCGGATGCCGCGCCAGCAATTCTTCAAACAGAAGCGGATCGCCCTTCGAACCGCGAAATGTCGGAACGGTGATGTTCGCGCGGCCCGATCCGCCTGTGCCCATGTGCACGGCGACAGGAATATCGAGTTCTTCGGCGAGCGCAAAATATTGATCGACGCTCATGTCGCTCGGCGAAAGTCCTTCGTACTGCAATCCGATTTCGCCCATCACCTTGAATCCGCCGGTCGTGAAATCCTTGCGCAACTCATCGACGGGAACGTGCGCTCCCGGCTGAATTCCCTGGCTGAAACTTGTGCCGGGAATGATGCGCTTGCCGCCAGCGTCTTTCCATTTCTGCACGCTCTTCGGATCGCCGAAAACGACGGCGGTCACGTTGAGCCGCTCCATTTCGGCGATCACATCTTTCATGTATTCGCCCTTTGCCGCGGGATAAAGTTTTGGCGTGCATTCTTCCTGCACCCAGCCGAACGGCGCTTCCTTCGTTTTCGGATCGGAGGCCGTGAACTTCGCCGTGTTCGGACACATCGGCACCGCGCCCGGAATATCGTCCATCGCATGCACGTGCACATCGATCACCGGCGGCACATCCGCAGGAGTGTTCTGCGCGCGCGCCACTGCCGCACTGAAACTCAACGCCGCGACGCAACCGAGAGCGAGCAGAGAACCACGAAACGCGGGAGTTCGAAACATGGACGCCATTGTTTTTCCTCGCAGAAATCGGCCTTGTTTGTAATCCATCTGGCAGAGCGGCGCAAGTTCATTCGCATGCTTGCAAGTGCTGCGAAGCTCACTCCTACCAGTGGAACTCTGGCAACGCAACGCGCTGGCGACGCAATCGCACTGGCAACGCGAAGCACTGATGTAGACTCAAAATGTTTGGATTGCATGGCTCTCGGCCTAAATTCTATGGACCCCGTTTGGAGACGCAGCGTTGCAATTTTAGTTTGCTGCGCCGCTCTGTGCTCCTGCGTCGCTCGCCTGGTCGCGCAACAATCTCAAGAAACGTCACCGCAGGGCGGCGATTTCAAGATCGCGGTGTCGGTGAATTCGGTGCTTGTGCCGGTGGTGGTTCGCGATGCGCACGGGCATGCTGTCGGCGATCTGACGCAAAAAGATTTTGCGCTGTTCGATCAGGACAAGCCGAAAGAGATTTCGGGATTCACGGTGCAGAAGCGCGGAGGCGGAGAAATTCGAACGGCGAAAGCTGAAAACGGAGCGCAGCCCGTTGCGCCGGCTGCGCCGTCGATCACCATTCTGAACACCACTCCGCCGACGCCGCAACGATTCATTGCGTTTCTGTTCGACGACCTGCACTTACAGCCGGCCGAGCTTTTGCGCATCAAGATCGTCGCGACGAAAATACTGAGCCAGACGGTCGGCGATGCCGACATGGCCGCGGTCGTCACGACTTCCGGGACGAGCAGCGGGCTGACGCGTGACCGAGCCGTGCTGGAAGGCGCGGTCCAGAAGATCTCGGGGCGTTCCCTTTATCACAGCGATCCGCACGCATGCCCGCCCATCGATGTGTATCAGGCGGATTTGATTGTGAACCACCACAACATGCAGGCGATGGATGCCGCGAAGGACGCCTACTCGACTTGTGCGCATGCCGCCGGCGAATCCGAGAATCCGATGGGCGGGAGCCAGATGGGCGGCTTGACGGTCGGCGAGGACATGGCGGCGAGAATGGTTCGGACAACCGCGGCACAAGTGCTGGAGATCAACGACCGCGACGTTGCCGTGACACTTTCGACCGTGAAGGAATTCGTTCGAAGAATGGGGAAGCTGCCGGGGCAGCAGCGCACGGTGATTCTTGTGTCGCCCGGATTTTTGACGGTCACGCAGAATGCGACGCGGGAAAAATCGGAATTGCTCGATCTGGCGGCGCGCGAAAACGTGACGATCAGCGCGCTGGATGCACGCGGGCTGTATACGACCAACATGGATGCGAGCCAGATTGGCTCTTCGTCCGCACGCGACCTGATGACCGGAGAAAGTCAGCAGTATCACAGCGAAACGATGAACATGTCGGAAGATGTGATGGCGGAATTGGCGAACGGAAGCGGCGGCACATTTTTTCACAACAGCAACGATCTCGCAGGCGGTTTTGAATTGCTCGCGCAAGCGCCTGAATATGTGTACCTGCTGGAGATGTCGCTGGACAAAGTGAAGGCCGACGGCGCCTATCATCGGCTGAAAGTGAAAGTCGATCGCGACCAACTCAAAGTTGAATCCCGCCACGGCTACGTCGCGCCGCAACCACCGCCGAAGCAAAAGAAGTAGGCGCAACCCCGCGCCGGAATTCTTCGACTACCTCCGTCGGTTACTTTTTCTCGGCAAAGACCAAGTGCTTTTGAAAGAACGGCAGAACCTCGCTGTAAACGCGCCCGTCGAGGCCCCAATTCGAATCGCCGAATGGGACGTTGTACTCTTCGGCTTCGTGCGGCACTCCGAACTCGTTTAATTTGCGCGTGAAGTTCTGGTTCGCCCAGACGTGGTCGTAATTGCTGTCGGTTCGGTTCCAGTCGAACTTGAAACCGCGCAGCGATTTCAAGTTGTCGGCGTATTGGGGAATCATCGTTTCGAGATAGAAATTGTTGCGGAAGCGATCCATCAGTTTGGCGTCGATCAGCAACTTGTCGCCGTCCTGACGCGCGAGCAGGTCGACGTACAGCGGCGGCTTATCGGGGTTGGGCAGAAACGCCTGAAACATCGTGGCGAAGATTTGCGTGCGGCCATCCTGCTTCACGTCGTCCATCGATTTCGCATTCGTCAGGATGTCCCACTTCGGAATCGTCATGCTGATGCTGACGCCTGTGCCGGTGCCGACGGGATGCATCGCGTAGACAGAGCCAAAGACATCGGGATGGCGCATGCCGATGCGGATTGCTCCGTAACCACCGATGAAAATTCCGGCGATGCCGCGTGAATCTCTGCTGGCAAGAGTCTTGAAATTCGCGTCGATGTAGGGAACGAGCTCCTGAACCATGAAATCTTCCCAATTGCCGGTGACGGAGGAGTTCGCGTTCCACGAAGTTCCGAGCGGTGTTGTCATATCGACGGTCACGAGGATGAATTTTGTGATGACGCCTGCGGCAATGGCGCGATCGAAGAGATTTTGCGCGTCGTTATGATCGAAATCGAAGCGATAGTTGGCTTGAAACGGATTCGGAAGGAAGTAGATCACCGGGTAACGCTGCGGCGAGGACTCGTCGTAGCCGGCAGGGAGGTAAACCAGGAAGTGCCTCTGTGGATCGATGCCAATCTTGTTGTGCGCAATCGCGTCGGAGTGTAGCTCGCGCACGAGTAGTTGGCTCTTTGGGGAAGCGAAGAGTGTGGAGGTGCAAGTGAGGCAAATTAGCAAAAGAGTGAGAGCTAACAGCTTCGATTTGGTTGCTTTGAAGGAATTCATCGTGGATTGTCTTCTTACCTTGGCTGCTGCTTAAGAGTCGTCTGTCCTGGCACGGTTCACGCCACGATCCGCAGACCTATTAATGTTACAATGTAGAGATAATGCTGCGCGCTGTCAAGAACATGATTGCCGTCTCGTCTTGAACGGTGAATGATGTTTCTGCCGAAAAGACGAACGGAAGCGACGGAACATTTTTTTTTCACAACAGCAACGATCTCGAAGGTGGTTTTCAATTGCTCGCGCAAGCGCCTGAATATGTGTACCTGCTCGAGATGTCGCTGGACAAAGTGAAGGCCGACGGCGCTTATCATCGCCTGAAGGTGAAAGTCGATCGCGACCAATTGAAAGCAGAATCGCGCCACGGCTACGTCGCGCCGCAACCACCTTCGAAGCAAAAGAAGTAAGAGCTTTTCATAAGGCTGTATTTTCGAACGGCCAATGCAAAGGGATGATCTTCGTATGGTGTCGGTCTAGCGAGTTGTGCGACCTCGATTCGCGGCGATCGATTTTTGTCGTTCGTTACCCTCCGGATTTGTCAGCACGCTCTGCCAGATAGTCTCTGCGCTGGAAACATCGCCACGCTGAGTTAGCAGGCGCGCAGTCAAGATAAGGGTATCGACGAGGGTGCCTCCCTCCACCTCCTCTGATTCCGAGATCATGTCGAGGTATTCTTGCGCTCGAGAGGGGTTTCCTTCTGACAATGCCAGATCCCCTAATTCAACAAGGGCGCTCGCGGACGTCCCGGAGAATAACGCCTCCGCAGTGAGCACTGATTCAAGGTCCGCCCTCGCCTCGATAAGACGTCCAAGACCCTTTAGTACAATGCCTCTCGTCAGACGCGCTTCCGCCTTTTGTTCTGGGGCAATATCGGCAGTGCGTTGTATCTGCTCTAGGTCTTCCAAGGCCTCCCTAGTCCTTCCCAGTTCTAAAAAGGATTGGCTTCGCCTGCCCAAGGCAATATATCGCCGGTCGGCGGAGGTCTTCTTAAGATTCAAGACCTCGGTTCGATCACGAATCGCCTCGCCATGCGCGCCCCTACGAGCAAATATATCTGCCCGGTTGTTCAATGAACAAGCACGCGCCTCGTCGGACACTTCGTTTTTCGATATGACATCGCTCCAATCCGCGAATGCCTTATCTTCATCCTGTACGTGATGATGCAGAATCCCGCGATTATTGAGCGCGCCTGCCTCAACATCGGTGCCACGACCTCGGGCGATTGCCACGTCGAACTGTTGGGCGGCGCGCTCGTAATCTCGTTCCGAGAAAAGGAAAATGTTCGCAAGGTAGAACTCGGCCCGCGCGGCCGCCGTCTGTAACTCAGTCTCCGCAGCATGTTCGCCCGCCAGTTGCCGGAGCTCCTCAAGCATGTATTGCGTCCTCTTGTCGGCGCTGCGATTCACCGCACGCAGCACGTCTCCAACAAGACGGCCCCAGCGAGTGCGATCCTCCGGAGAGATCAACGGGATCCCGCACAGCACATCTAGCCCCTCGTCACCTGGAAAGTCTGATGCCGTGCGTACGACAAATTCGCAGTAGTCGTCGGGTTGGAGCCTCCAGGCAGCCATGACAAGCCTCTGCGTGCTCTCCTTGATGGGACCGATTGCTCCCAGTCGGTCGAGCACGAAGCGCTCCCCAAGAATGTCTGGTTGGAAACCCGTCAGCGTGGTTGCATCATCTGCGGTCCCGAAGAGGTCCTGATATGCACCGCAATCAATCGACGGAGCGGCGGGAAGAATGGAAGCCACTGTGCTATCACTGATGAAACTGAATCCCCCGTCTCTTGGTAGGAGGCCGCCCGTCATGGTGGCGAGCGCCACCAGGTTCTCCATTTGGCGAATGCGTTCGGCGTCCGCCATTTTCTCGCGCCACCGACCTCTCTCCTTCTTTAGGACATGCCTCAAGAGGCTGGGATCGACCATTGCGTTCTCTGTCTCTTCCCCCGGATACAATGCCGCCATAATCCCGAAAAGCGGACGACCAAGGGGATCAAGAGTGCGCATTCGTAGGTCGAAAGCGCGCTTGATCGACTCAGTCCAAGGGCGTTCCTGAGCCCCCGCGACGTCTTCCGCGATTTTTCGGAGCTCCTCGGCCGCGAGGCTTCCGAGGCGCAGGGGGCCATCATGGCGACAATTTAGGATCTCCGCATTCTCGCTCTGGCTGTCTTCACGGAGGAACCGGGGCCACCATGAACCTTCGTCACGTTCCAACAAAAGCACGCGAACAGGACGATCCCAATACGCACTGGATCGCAGTAATTCCAGAACCATCGCGCTCGTTCGTACGGCTCGGCTAGACACATAGTCAACGACCATGAGTGTGGGGCGCTGAGGTCGGAAACGAGACCATGTCGCGAAGTTCTCGGTTCGGCCGAGAAACCCCGCGCTCCATTCGGGCCTGAAATCGTAACAAAGCTCAAGAGCGAGGCGACTCTTGCCGGTTCCGGCGGCTCCAGTAAGGAGCCACCATGAAAATTTCCGGTTGGAATCGATAAAGGCGCTCAGCCGATCACGCTCTTCGTCACGACCAATAAAACTCGTAGCACGCGCGGAGAAAGGCAACCAAGACACGTCGGGATCAGAGGTCGGAAGGATCAGGATCGGTTCGTCGGGATCCTGTGGTCGTTCTGGCGAGTCGATGAGCGCCCTCGCCCGTGACTCGGCCGACTCCTTCCAAGCCAAGAGCAAGGCGCTAGTAAAGCGCTTTTCGTCGCTGTCAATCAACTTCGCACAAAATTGACACAGCCAGATCCCGTTGGTCTGTGCGGATCGTTCACTGGGGCTGAGCTTGCTGTCATACCGTGGCCCACCGGGCGCAGCGCCACTGATATGAGACGCAACTCCGATATTTACAGAACCATCGGCAATCGACTGAGGTCCGCTCGTTGCCCGGCGGCAGTCGGGATTTGAGCAGCAATGACCAACCCTGTTGGCTAAGCGAACGATAACCGGTTTGTTGAAATCGTCACGCGTTTTCATGAGATCACATGTGCTTTTGAAGCATCCAAATTCACCCCTGCAGTTGTTTATTTTAACCTTACTTAAACAACCGATATCTTAGAGCGACAGATAGCACCCGTGAAGAGTTTGTTCGATTCTCGTCCTCACCATGAAACTTGGCCCCTGATAATCTCAGATTATTGCCTCTTCTAAGTTGAATATGGACACGGAGCATTTGATGGAGAGTGCGGGGGACGGCAGATACCCTTGCGAATCCTGGGCAGGGCGATTGGGGACTGGGCGGGGATGGGGGCGAGTGGGGTAGAGTAATGCGCTGTGATTATCAATCTGGCGCGGCGGGCACATAACCATAATTGGGCACTCGATCCGATTACTCGGTCGTTGCTGGATACGGATTTTTACAAGCTGTTGATGCTGCAGTTTATCTGGAAGCGATTTCCTCAAACTACTGCGTCTTTTTCGCTCAGCAACCGGAGTCCGGAGCTGCGGCTGGGCGAGCTTATTGATATTGGAGAGCTGCGCGAGCAACTGGAGCACACGAAAAAACTTCGCTTTGCGAAATCGGAACTGATCTGGCTGGCTGGAAATACGTTCTATGGGACCAGCGGCATTTTTGAACCGGCTTTTCTCGAATGGCTCGAGAAGGATTTCAAGCTCGCCGATTACGAACTCTCGGTACACGATGGGCAGTTTTCTCTTTCTTTTGTGGGGCGCTGGGTCGACACCACGCTCTGGGAGATTTATGCGCTTTCGATTCTGAGCGAACTGCGAAGCCGCGCGAGCCTCAAGCTGCTGAGCGAGTTTGAGCTGGATATTTTGTATGCGCGAGGGAAAACCAAGCTCTGGGAAAAGCTGGCGCGTCTGCGAGGCGTTCCTGGGCTGAGCATCAGCGACTTCGGAACTCGCCGGCGACACAGCTTCCTGTGGCAGGAGTACGTCGTCAAGGCTGCGCGCGATGTGCTCGGCAGCGCTTTCAAAGGCACCTCGAACACCTATCTGGCGTACAAGCACGACCTGGAGGCGATCGGCACCAACGCGCACGAGTTGCCGATGGCTCTGGCAGCGATGGCGAAAGACGATGAAGAGCTGAAAACGGCGCCATACCGGTTGCTGCAGCTTTGGCAGCAGACGTATCACGGCGAATTGTTGATTCTCTTGCCGGATACATTTGGGACGACGCAGTTTTTGCAGAATGCTCCCGATTGGGTCGCTTCGTGGACGGGACAGCGCGCCGACAGCAAAGATCCGTACGTCGCGGGCGACGAATATATCCGGTGGCTGGAGCAGCGCGGGAGCGATCCGCGGCAGAAGCTCTTTATTGCGTCGGACAGCCTGGATGTGGACAGCATCCTGGGATTGCACGCTTATTTTTCGGGCGAATTGCGGAATGGAGCTTCGCGGGCGGATTTTTCGCAGGCGAGCGATTTTCTGGACGACAGGAAATGGCGATTGCAGCCGCGCATCCGATTCAGCGCAGGCTGGGGCACGTTGCTCACCAACGATTTTCGCAATTGCAATCCACGAGGCGACGACAGCTTCGATCCGGTGAATTTGGTGTGCAAGCTGGATCATGCGGACGGGCGACCGGCGGTCAAACTTTCTGACAATTTCGCGAAGGCGCTCGGCGTTCCAGCGGAAGTGGAACGATACCGTCGCGTGTTCGGGCTACAGGGGGCGTAGAAGTTCGAGTCGCAGTTTGATCGGGTGTGCGGACACGAAGTTTGCGGGAGGTTGCGATGAGTAGGGCGATCGAGGTGGGGCTGCGCATTGGCGGCGAGGTGCGGGCGGCGGCGGACGGGAAGTGGGCGGAACGGCGGAATCCGATCTCGGGGGAGGTTGTGACGCGGGCGGCGGCGGCGACTGTGGAGGATGCGGATGCTGCGGCGGAGGCGGCGGCTGCGGCGTTCCAGATTTGGTCGGAGATGGGGCCGAGTGGGCGGCGCGGGATTCTGAATAAGGCGGCGGAGCTGCTGCAGGGGAAGGCGGATCGGTTTGCGGAGATTGTGACGGCGGAGACGGGGGCGACGCTGGGGTGGGGGCAATTCAATGTGATGCTGGCGGCGAATATGCGCGTATGCGAACCAAGGGCAGATTTGCATGTCCACGGAACGGATCGTTGTGGATCGGAAGATCGCGGATGTGTTTGTGGAGAAGCTGGCGGCGCGGACGCGATCGTTGTCGGTGGGAGATCCGCGAGCCGGGCAGGCGACTCTCGGGTCGCTGGTCAGCAGCGATGCGGCCGAGCGGGTGCGTGCATTGGTGAATGATGCGGCGGCGCAGGGGGCGGTGGTTGTCGTGGCGCCGGAGTGCGACGGGTCGATTTGTAGTGCGGCGGTGATCGATCACGTGACTGCGAAGATGAAGGTGTGCAGCGAGGAATCGTTTGGGCCGATCGCGGCGGTGATTCGCGTTGATGGTGATGACGAGGCGGTGCGCGTTGCGAATGACACGGAGTATGGGTTATCGGCGGCGGTGTTCAGTCAGAGCATCAATCGCGCGCTCGACGTGGCGATGCGAGTGAATTCGGGAATGTGCCACATCAACGGACCGACGGTGGCCGATGAAGCGCAGATGCCGTTCGGCGGGACGAAGGCGAGCGGGTTTGGGCGGTTTGGGGGAAGGGCAGCGATCGCGGAGTTCACGGATCTACGTTGGATTACGATTGCGACGAAGGCGCAACACTATCCATTTTGAAATTGCTGACTTCGCCGGGCTACTGCCGATTGAAGACCATCACCGTGGGCTTGTCGCGACCGGGAACGCGGATTGTGATCGTCAAAACTTTTAGATCGGGGGAGAGGCCGATTTCCTCGGTGGCTCTGACCTTGCCATCGTACTTGTCGGTCATGACGAGATTGCGGTCGTCCACGCGGCGGATGGCGGAGGTTGCGGTAGGGCCGACGTTCGGACCCTCGTCGGGATAATCCTTGCCGTCGAACTTCGCGCTTTTCGTTCTTTTTTGCGAAGGGGTGATGAAGGAGAGGCCATCGCCTTCGAACGGCTTCACCTGAAGCACGAAAGGGAAGTTCAGCGTCTCCTTGATGCTTTGCCAGTCCGCGGCGAAGCCTGATGCGTTGCCGGATTGCGGGCCGGTGCGCTGGTAGACGTAATCCATGCTGATCGTTGAACCGTCGGAGTCGAACTCGCGGTAATAATCGGTGAGCGTGCTGCCGTCGTTCGAAAGTTTCCACGTCGCTCTGAGCAGGAGGCGGCCGTCTTTCTTGCGAGAGACGATCCAGGTGTCGGGCGCTTCCGGCTTTGCGGAGAGCAGGGTGCCGTCGAGGCCCGGCTGATCGGTTCCATCGGCGACGATCGTTTCGGCGCCGCCACCAAAATCGAATACGAATTTGTTGCCGCCCTTGCTCTCGACCTTCATCTCGTCGGGCATTCTGGTTTTGGAGGAGTCGAGCTTCCATTCGCCGATGAAGGGGTTTTCGGCCGCGGCTGCTGGCGCGGCGTTTGCTGCGGTCATCGCGCTTGCTGCGCTTGCCACGCTTGCCGCTAGGCAAACGGCCAGCAGGATTTCGGGAGTTCGCTTGAACACAGATGCCTCCTTGGATCGGGTCGTAAATGACGAGACGGTATCTCTGGATGCGGAGGCGGTCTTCTAAATTGTTGCGGGACGGACGGGGGCGTTGCGAGATGGACCAAACCGATTGAAGTCGACGGCGCGATCGCGACTGTTTATGCGATTGCAGCGATCGGCGACGGGCCGAATTTCTATTCGGAGTTGAGGTGCGCGATAGTGGGTTTTACGCTCGCGGCGATTTTGCGGATTTCGTCTTCAGCGTGGGTTTGATTCACCAGAATTTGGGCGATGCAGGTGCCTTCGTCGCGGATGACGTTGACGTGATAGAGGATGAGGTTTGGTTTGCCGGCGGTTCCGGCGATTGGTTTCGAGGCGTAGAACCAGAGGTCCGGGGAATTCTCGAAAATTTTGTCGACTTCGAGTGCCTTCTGGTCGGCTTCGCTCATGGGTGAGCGAGCTCGTTTGGCGCCGGCGATCAGCGTCGTTTCGGTTTGTTCTGGCGCGATAACGTGGCCGGGCCACTTTGTTTCTTGTTTCCATTCGGGCGGCACGGACATGCGGCACGCGCCGGTTTTGTCCTGAACGGTCAGCCAAGTTTCAGGACTCGATTGGCGGCGCGTTGTGCGCGGAATCGATGCGGCGGCGCGCCAACCGTAGCCCATCAAAATTATGATGAGAACGAAGCAGGTGACGCGGTCGCCGTCGAAAATAATTGGTCTATTCATGAACAGATCATTTGCAGACGACCTGTTGCGTGTTCATGCCGATGATGGCTTTCTCGGTAAGCCCCGGCTCGAATTTTGCGTAGACTAGTCCGTGCACTTCGGTGTTCTGGCCTTGGGCGCCTGGCTCTCCGGTGATTGAGACGATCATGCTGCCGTCGGGTTTGTAAAAGGTGTCTTGTGAACGCTCGCTGGCATATCCGTGGGTCTTCTTGAAGCCATGGAGTTGCGCGGTATACCACGCCACGGTGGCGTCGACCTGGATACCGTTCGTGGAATAGAAGTTCATTTTCGCCTTGCTCCCGCAAATGTTTGTATCGGGCAGGACGGTCGGTTCATTGCCGAGATGGAGCCGGTCGGGGCTTGGAATGATCGGCAGGCCTGTCAGCGGGTCGTTGGTCAGAGTTTTATTTCCGGCTGGCGCGGATAGAGTCAGTCCAAGAAGAGCAAATCCCAACAAAAGTGAGTATCGTTTCATCAGATTTTCCTTTCCAGATTGAAGTGTCTTCGCACGACTAACGACAGTCGATATTTCCTTGGGGGATGCCGGTGATGGTTTTTGGGGAAAGTCCCGGTGTATAGAGTTCGTAAGCTACGGAGTAGGCATCCGGGGTGTTAAGGCCGCCCGTTATAATTACGAGCACTGATCCATCGGGTTTGTAAAACACGACCTGAGCCCGCCCTGACTGGGTGCCTTTGGCCATCTTGAAGTCCTTGAGATTTTGCGTGTACCACGCTGCGGTGGCGTCGGTGGTCGTGTGAAATAGGAGATAAAATTCTCCGTGCATCTTCGACTTGCACACATTGCTGTCTGGCAGCGGGTTCGGATTGTTGCCGTAACCGGTATCGGTCGACGGACTGAGAGGAAGTCCGGTCAGAGTATCGGTCGTAAGCAGTTTGGGCTTTGTTTGCGCGCCAGCTGCAAGCGCCATGCAAAGGACTACGAGGGCCGCTAAAGACGTTTTCATTTCGTGCCTCCTTTTTGAAGTGCCATAAAGCGAAATCTGGTTTCTACTCGCGCGAAAGTTCGACGCGCCGGTTGCGTGCGCGTCCTTCGAGCGTGTCGTTGCGATCGATCGGGCTTGATGCACCGAAGCCATTCGTTGTCAGGCGATCGGCCGAAATGTGATAGCGCTCGACGAGCGCGTTCTTCACCGAGGCTGCCCGGCGTTTTGAGAGATCGAGGTTGTGCGCGTCGCCTCCGATGTTGTCGGTGTGGCCGTCCACGCGGAGTTTCCAGTCGGGGTTGTCGGTCATCGCCTTCACGATCTCTTTCAGGACAGGTTCCGACTCGGGCTTGATCGTGTCTTTGTCGAAATCGAAATAGATTCCGTAGATGATGGCTTTCTTCTGTTTCGCCAATTGTTCCTCGAGTTGAGGAACCGACTTCTCGATCGGGGACTGTAATCTTTATGATCTTGACCTGGAAAACTATCGCCCTCTTTGTAGAGGAGGCAGATCGGATTTTCGGGATTGTCCATGACATAGAGCTCAGTTTCCTGGTTTTCACATCTTCTGAAACGGGCATTAGCTTTTCGATTTTGGCGACGCCCGCTGAAATTGACGACACCTTTGAGGTGGATCGTGGGTACCTGGACTGGTTGGTCATTGAGGATGAGTGGAAAAGGAACGTCGCCGCGGTTCGACGCGAGTCAGGTCTCCGCTCCATTTAAAGGGATGGCACATAACCGCCCGGTGATTTCATCCGGTAATTCTCGCGATATTCCCAATGGATTGTTCCGGTCGGACTTGACCTGGCGAAACAGCTCGGACGGGCATGGTGAATGTGTCGTGCCGGGGAAAATGTTAGGATAGTTTCTTCTGTGTTCTGTGATGTAGATTCGAGCCGTGTCCAGGTCCGTTCGGCACTGCGTTCGAGATGTGTTCATTTTTGTGCCTTCAACTGTCTTGTTGGTTTCGAATCCCGTACTCGACATAATCGAAACGTAACTTTGTCTTTCTCGACCGAATCGATCGTCTCGATACCTTCCACGTCGCCATTGAAGCGCCGCCACGCGTTGACGATGCGCATCCCTGGCTTTAGCGGGATTTTCGCGGGTCAACTCTGTCGGGCGGACCTTGTGAGGGAACTGCGTCCTGAGTATGCCGGGCACGATGTCGCCGGAGCTGTTGCCGGCCATGAAGCTCTCGGGCACATCGTCGACATACATGGGCAACGGGCCGACTTTGCCGAAAATATTGTCGAGCAGACCGGCTCCTTTTGATCCTCCGGCATCGGTGGTTCTTTTGCTGAGTAGCATCGGGCTTTTCGAGTGGCGAAGCAGGCTGCTGTTCTTGCTGTTGATCGGCTGATTTTTGTCGGCGGTCGTGTGGATCCTCTCGCGATTGATGTTCTGTTTGATCTCGTCGACTTTTTTCTTGGCGCGATAGCCGACGTAAACGACGCCAGCGATACCGAGGCCGACGCAAAGAAGAACGATGACGCCGACGATGAGCAAAACTTTGCCGCAACCGCCAGAGTCGGCCGTCGCAACCGGTGTCGCAGGTGTTGGCACCGTCGTTGGCGGTGGCACGACTGTGACCGGAGGCGAGATCGGATTTGGCGGTGCCGGCGAACCAGCTCGCGCGCCACACTTGGGGCAGAACGCAGTGCCGGCCGTAAGTTGATTGCCGCATTTCTCGCAAAAGGCCACGGCTATCCTCCGCCTTTCTGCGACGCACAGCCGTCGGGAATCTGAGTGATGCCGTGGAAGAGTCGAACCGGTTTTGTTTCCGCAATCGTTCCCACACGCTCGAGTTGATAGCTTGTGAAAACACTGAGAATCGCGTTCACGACATCCACCAAAAACTTCGGCAGCGAATATCCGATCCCAAAGTCGAGCCAAGCTTCGACTGTGGACTGTCGACACGGGAAACCTATGTCGGGTGCACGTAAGATCGTTCCCCCAAAACGGAGTTGAACGTAGACACCCGTGTTGAATCCAAACGCGCCGATGCCGACCATCACGCGAATTGCAGCCGACAAAATGATCGAATTAATTCCTACCGAAGCTCCAACGGTGGTTTGGCCAAGATCGGTAACGGCCTTGAGGTCACTCGCGGCACTGACGGACCACTTTCCATTTTTCAAGCCCGCCCATATACCGCCGCCGAATGAATAATTTCCAACCGCTTTGAGAACCGAAGTCTTGGCGCTGAATCCGGTTTTTATATCCAGCATCGTGTTGAACGTTACCGAGAAAGGAACACCGGCCAGGCCATTCATTCCGAGAGGGATCTTGAAGTCGATCGGTTCCCACCAGCGCTTGTGAAGGTTCTGGGTGAATTCCGTGTTCGTGCCGGCTTCGGCCTGCATCTTCACGGCAAGGCCGCCGCCGACGTTGACACCGGCAGTCACGAACTTGCCGTCCTTGATGAGCAAGTCGAAATCGATGTGGGGATTGTCCAATCCCAAAATCGCCGACGCGAACATCGTCATGCCTTTTTTGTTGTAGTAGAACTGAACGCCAATGCCGCTATTGCTCGCGACAGCTTCCGTTCGAACATCGCCGATGTCGGCTTTTGGCACAGCGCCAGTAATTTTCGCTGCTGCCACCTCGAGCGGCGTCACGTCCGGCACTTTGGGGATAGGCACGCCCGGGACGCCGGGCATCGACGGCGCCTGAGGAATCGCGGGATCGCCCAATGGTGCAGCGGATAAGCGCACGCGTTCGTAACCGTTGACCAACTGAAGTGGCGAAACATTCGCCAGCGAAACGCGTCCGCTGGACCACTTCGCGCCGAGCTTCTGATAAGTCACGCGCCTGCCGTCGGCGTATGTCTGCGCGACCGACGTTGGCGTCCACTTTCCATTTTTGACATTTGAAAGCACCATCGTCTGAACGGGGCGATCGCTCGGTCCTTCGTCGATGTTGTAGCTCGATTTTTTTTCCTCGGGCTGTGTGTCAGGCTCTTGCGGGAAATCCGGAGCGGCATACGAAATCATGTTGTCCGTGGTGATCGCCTGGCTCATTGCGAAGCTGCCGTTTTTGATCACGTCGGTCAGCTGGATGGGCGCAAGCGTCGCGGTGACGTTGCCGCCATCGCGTTTCAGGCCGACAATTCTTCCGACGGCGAGACCTGTGGCGAATACAACTTTGCCTTCCTGAAATTCACTGACATGCGGCGCGTTGGCGTCGAACGTCCAGCTCATGCCATTCCCGCCCATCGAGCGAATTGCCTTGTCGCCTTCTTCCATGATGATCACGCCGTCGACGTACTCGACTTCCTTCGTCCGTTTCGGCGCGATGCCAAACTGGATCTGCGACGGCGTCATCTGTTTCACATCCACCGGCGTCAGGATTGTCGCGTCGGGAAGCGCGCTTGGCCCGATGAGGCCAGCGGGCGGGCCGCCTTGTATCGCCGTGGCTTCTGGCGATGACCACGGGGCCGGATTTTTCTGCGCTGACGATGATTGCGGCGCGTCGGCTTTCGAGGGAGACGACTTGGAGGATGGCGCCGGAGCCGGGGGAGTAACGGCTTCTTTCTTACAGCCGTCGACGATGCCGAGCGACAGAACCAGCGTGATGGCGACGCACTGACGAAAATGTTCCGCGAATCTCAAATGCTGACACCGGCTTGTTGGGCTGCGTATTTGCCGATGAGGGGCAGGCGAAACAATTTTTGTTGATAGGCCTGGTACATGAGGAAGAGCCAAGTTCCAAAGCCGATCAGGGCGAGAATCAGCATCACCGGCAGCGCGATGAGACCGAAAAGTCCTGCGGTGAGCGGAGTGAGAATCGCCGAGATCACCATCCAAACCATCCAGAACGCGATCCATGCGACGTTAAAGAAGATCGATTGAAACGCGTGGAAGCGGATGAACGAATTACTTTTGTAGGGTTCCGTTGACATGAAAATGATCCCGGTGATGAATCCAGCGAGATAGGCGAGCGCGCCGGCCACGTTTGTGGCCATCGGCTGTGCCGCGGATGGGTCCGCAACCGCGACAGAGCCTCCGCCTGCGGTTGCTGCCGCTGGCGTTGCCGCCGCGGGTGCAGTCACAGACGCTCCGCAAGACGGGCAAAACATATTTCCTTCGGGTAATTCCTTGCCGCACGCTTTGCAAAAACTCATGGCTTCTCCTCGTCGTCCAAAATCTTTACGACCGCAGACCGGCCGCATTCACAGCATTCGAACTGAACCTTCACGCAAACGAACTTGCCATTCTTGGGCACCATTTCTTCCCAGGTCGCCACGAAACGCTCAACGCAGTGACACGGCGTGATGGGACTGGATGCCATGGTTCGCCGTTAGAGCGCCGCCGCCAGTTTTTGAATGAGTGGTTCGACCGCGACGGTGTTGCAGGGGCACGTCATGTACATCACGCGAATCAGTTTGTCGCCTTTGCGCGCGATGATGCTGCTGTCACCGGTGACGAAGGCTTCGTCCGCGATGTCCGGCATGTCTTGCACTGCGGGGCCGCCGACGTGGGCCATTGCCTTACGGTTGAGGTTCATCTGCGCAACGGCGTTGTTGTCGTCGAGGCTGAAGTTGAAGACAAGGACGGTTCCGTCGCCGCTGTCCGTGTCGGACTTTTCGGTCTGAAACGATTGCGCGAGGGCCCCGGTGATCCCTTCGATCATCTTTTGTGTTTTTGGATCGGCGCCTTTGGTCGCCATCATGGCGCTCATATGCTTCGCGGTCATTTGGGCTTGTGTGCCCTTCGCGAAGTAGTTGCACGCGTTGTCTTCGGATACGGCGCGCACGATGGGAACGCCGATCGCCGAGCCGACAGTTTCGGCGCTCAAGTAACGGCAAACGTTACCCATGGAACCCTTCGCGCTGGTCGATTTTGAGCTGCCGCCCGCGCCGCCGCTTCCGCTTGCACCCCCAGGATTCGAGGTGTCGTCGGCTTGGAGCTCTCCCTTCACCATCGCGTGGACGCGCTGGCTGACGCGGTGTGCGGCATAGACCATTCCGGCCACCGCTACACCTCCGCCGACGAAGATGATCACGATGGCGGCGATTGCAACCTTGGCTGCGGTGCTCAACCCCTTCGCAGGGGCGGGCGCACCTTGGGGGCCTAGCGAAGGCGTTGCTGGGGACGCCGACGTGGCAGGGGCGTTCGACGAGTTGGGCGGAGTCGCCGTGGTTTTCGGAATCGGGGCTCCTGTTGTTGGAGTCCCACACTTGCCGCAAAACCGCACGGTGTCGTCGAGGCTGGATCCGCAATTCCTGCAAAACGTACTCATGATCGTCTCCGTAGTCTTGAGAGCTACTCGCTGGATGGCAGCGATCCGGCGGGTGTGCGGTCAAGATGAGCGAGTGGCCGCGGCACGTCAAAGAAACAAGTTCCAAAGCCCTTCTTAACCCGTAAGTTATTTATCGTCAGAGGCTTGGGTGGTTGTCTAAACCGCCCGGGCTCACGGCTGTCTGTGATAAGCTCCGCGAAGTCGTTTTGCCAGGGCGGATCCAGGTATGAGTTCAGGCTCGAATTCGGCGGAGGTCTATCGTTTTGGCGTCTTCGAGGTCCTGCCCAGGGCTGGCGAACTGCAAAAGAACGGCGTTCGGGTAAAGCTCCAGGAGCAGCCTTTTCAACTCCTCGTCTTCTTATTGGAGAATGCGGGCGAGATTGTCAGCCGGGAGAGCGTTCGGCAGCGGCTCTGGCAAGGCAATACCTTTGTGGACTTCGACGCATCCCTCAGCGTCGCTGTCGGCAAGCTTCGCGAAGCGCTGGGCGACTCTGCCGATAGTCCTCGTTTTATCGAGACGGTGCCCCGGCGGGGTTATCGATTTATAGCGCCGGTCAAGACGGTGGAGAAAGCTCCGCCGCAATCTCAGGCCGTCGCGCCACCGTCGGTGGCCCCTCAGCAAGCATCCCCTCAGCAACCAGCCATTAGCCAACCGGACTCCACCGTGGCCGAATTGCCACAACCTGCCGTGGAGAGCGGCGGAATGCTCCGAAGAGTCCTAGTCTTCGCCATCGTATTGTTGGTTACTCGCATTCGTTGGGTGGCGCTGGTCTGGTAAGAAGCGCGAAATCGTAGCCAAGCCTACGCCTGCGGTTGCGGCTCCGGTGCATGCGCGCCGTTCTATCGCGGTGCTTGGCTTCCGAAACCTACCGGGGCGTCACGATGACGACTGGATGTCGAATGCCTTTACCGAAATGCTAGGCACCGAACTTGGGGCCGGGGGCAGCCTTCGCATCGTGTCGGACGAAGATGTGGCGCGTGCGAAACGCGACATCGCGGCAGAGAATCAAGACACGCTCTCGAAAGCAACGCTGACGCAGTTGCGCAAAGATCCCGGAGCGGACGATGTCGTCGTCGGTTCGTATACCGCGATTGATGTGAAGGGTTCAAAGCGAATACGTCTCGACGTGCGGGTGCAGGACACGGAAACGGGAGACACCGTCGCGGAAGACGCCGTGTCAGGTTCAGAGGAGGAGCTGTTCGAGATAGTGTCGCGTGCCGGAGCCGATCTGCGCACGAGCCTTGGCGTCTATCCGCTGCAGCCCGAGGATGCGAACCAGGCGCGAGCTTCGTTGCCGGTCAATAACGCCGCGGTGAAGGCTTACTCCGAAGGAATGACGAAAATGTGGGCGTTTGATTTCGTCGGCGCCCGCGGCGATCTTACGAAAGCGTTGAAGGCGGATCCGAATTACCCGCTCGCTCACGCCGCGCTATCCGATGTTTTCTCGCATCTCGGATACATGGCAAAGAGCGTCACCGAGGCGAAGCTCGCTGTCGATCTATCGAAACGGTTGCCCCAGGAGCAACAGCTTCTCATTTCCGGCCAATACGCCAAAGCGAACCTGGATTGGGCTTCGGCGACAAATATATATAAGTCGCTATTCAGTATGCGGCCAGACCGCCTGGACTACGGCTTGCTACTGGCAACGGCCCAGTATCGTGCCAACTCTCCTGACGTCGAGACCACGCTGAATACCCTGAGGCAGTTGCCACCGCCTGCGAATGACGATGCGCGGATCGATTTGCTTGAGGCGTCGGCGGAAGTTGGTCTGGATCTGCCGAAGTCGCAGGCTGCAGCGAAGCGGGCGATTGCGAAAGGAACGGCGATCGCGTCGCCGCTGCTGGTCGCGCGTGGGTACGGGATTCTGTGCCAGCAGGGAACGATTCTCGGATCGTCAATCGATGAACTCGCGCGCAATTGCGACAAAGCGATTCAAGGCTACGCGGCCGCGGGTGACCGATACAACGAGACGCGCACGCGAAATGATTCGGCGGCGGTCTTCTATTCACGCGGAGATTTCGAGCAGGCGGGAAAAGTCTGGCGCGCTGCGGCGAAGGAATTTAGCAAGCTCGATGAGCGGGAAGGGGCGGCGGCCACCCACAACAATCTCGGCGACGTACTGCTGTTTCAAGGACATCTCGTGGAAGCGAGAGAGATGCTGAATGCCGCAATCCCAGATTACGAAGCAATCGAGGACACCGGCGGGGTGGCCTTGGTTCTGAACGACCTGGCCGATTTGTCGCTGGAAGAGGGAAACCTGCAGGCAGCCGAGGTGGATCTGCGGAAGGCGCAGGGGCTTGCGTCAGGTCGGGGCGATGGCAGCCCACTCGCATTCGTATACAGTTCACTGGGAGATGTGCAGATGGCGCGCAATGATTTAGCGGAAGCGCGCAAATCGTATGAGAAGTCGTTAGCCCTCCGGACGCAGATCGGGGAGATTCAGAGTTCAGCGCAAACGCAGGTTTCTCTGGCGAAGCTGTCGATCGAGGAAGGCCATGCGGCCGACGTCGAAGAGACGCTGCGCAAGTGCAGGACTGAATTTCAAGCGCAAGGGCAACGCGACGACGAAATTGAGGCGACGATTGCCCTGACGGAAGGACTGCTCTCCCAGAAGAAATATACAGAGGCGCAGAAAGAGATCGAAGCTGCGGCTCCGCTTCAGCAGAAAAACCAAAACAAACTGCTCCACCTGCAATTCCGACTCGCGGCCGCTCGAGTTGAGCTTGCGCTTGGCCACTTGGAAGGCGCCGGCAAAGAAATACAGGCGGTGCGCGCTGAGGCGACGGCCACGGGGTACGTGGCATTCGAGTTCGAAACCCGCTTGGCGTTGGCTGCGTGGATGGAAGCTTCCGGCAAGTCAGCGCAGGCTAAAGAGCTTTTGATGGCGTTGGAGAAGGCGGCGAATCAGCGTGGCTATAAGCTCGTGGCCGGGCAAAGCAAACGCCCAGTTGAAGCCCAGTTGATGACGCAGGTTGGGTAAATCCCCCGGCGAACACATGGAATTAGGCGAAGAGCGCTCCGCAGGCGGCGCACGTGATCGATCTTATGCAGGGAGTCCGAAGATCTTCGAGAGGGTGCCTCCCAAAATGAGCCTACGCGCAGAGTCCGGCACATGATTTGCATCGAACATTGCGTTGTACTGCGACAGCACATGCTCTGCGCCGCGTAGGGGGCGTGTCCGTGCCAAAGACGATTTTGCTGAACGCGCTGGGATTGTTGTCGGGCGTTTCCGTACCTTCACCCGTTTTTGACCACCAGAAAAATTCCGAAAACTTCTCCAGGCGCCCACTCAGTTTTGTGAGTGTCGAGCCGCTCAGATCGAAAAAAACATTCGGATTCCAGCGAGCGATTTCCGCGGACCACTGATAGTCGGGATTGCCACAGTGCGCGCCGATGACGGTGATTTGCGGGAATCGGCGCGCGATCTCTTCAATATATTGTGAGCTCATGCGGTAGGACGCGACGTCTTCGGGTTCCGTGAATTTGGCGCGCAGCACGATTCCGGTGTGGAAAAGAACGACCCACTTGTAGCGATTCGCGAGTTCATAGACTTTCGTGTACGACGGGTCGACGTAAGTTTTCTTTGGAAATTCGAGCTCGCCGAGACCCCGGTAGCCGAGGTCGTGAAGCTCTTCGATCTGTTGCGCAACATCGGGCGCATCGAGGAGAACAGAACCCATGGGGATGATGCGCGTCGGATGGTTTTTCGCGGCTTCGGCGACCTCTTTGCGGTCTTCGAAAGGCGTGAGAATGCAACCGGTGACGTTCAGATGCTCGGTGGTGCGGAGAAAGTCGTCGATGAAGCCCGGCTTTTTCTGATAGTGAATATGAATGTCGACAATCCGCCCTCCCCCTGCGGCGGCGGTGTCCTGAGGATTCTGTGGCGTCGAGGCTGAGTTCGCCTGCTCCGCTCCGGAAAGAGCCAACGTGGCGGCAGCAGCCGTCTTGAGCGTGCCGGTCATAAACGAACGTCGTGTGAGTTCATTTTTCATAGCGCTAGTCTATCCATCTCGGCGAGGGAATCAATTCATCGATGCCACTTCGCCATCGACAGTTCGGGAAAGTTCGTTCGATTCGTCCCGTCTCTTCGCGGCAGCCCCAAGTGCTTCCTATTTCTAGCTTTATGCCCCAGTCTTAGTATCGGGAACCTTAGGGAAGTGGCCAGTAGCTACAGTTCTTGCTACAGGAGGAATACGCATGACGGAACGCATTGCGAAAGACGATTTGATTTTCCTCGGGGCAGCGATCGTACTGTCTCAAAGGCACCTCGCCATCGGAATCTCAAATCCGGGCGAGGTAGCATCGGTAGTCGACGCCGCTCAGGCGCTGTACGACGAGATTTCCAAGCGGAGTCAGCGAGTGGATGCCGGAAGAGTTCTCGGTGTTGTGGAGCACGGCAATCCGGAACCAGCGAAGGCAGTAGGTTAGGAGAGAAGGTCGAAAAGGAGAGGGAAGCCGTAAAACGCCGGTAGTCTTGAGGGGTTGCCGATGGGGCGACGGCCAGCCGGGGACCTGGTGGCACTCCTGACTATTCGTAACGCAAAGCCACAATGGGATCGATATGCATGGCCCGTCGCGCAGGTAGGTAACTTGCGAGCACCGCAACGGCGATGAGCACGAGCGAAACCGCCGCGAACGTGACCGCATCGGTCGCATGCACGCCGTAAAGCAGTGACGAAAGCACACGCGTGACGGCAAACGCTCCGATGAGCCCAAATATCAGACCGAAAATCGTCAGCCGCAGGCCGAGCCCGAGGACGTCGTGCAAAACGTCTCTCCGCGAAGCTCCCAAGGCCATGCGAATGCCGATGTCCCGCGTGCGTTGAGCCACCGAGTAGGAAATCACGCCGTAAATTCCAATGGCCGCGAGCACCAGCGCCAGGCCGCTAAAAAGTCCAAGCAATATCAACGTGAACGTGCGCGTGGAAACTGAATCGCTTACGAGTTGATTCATCGTGGAAACTGCGAAAATCGGCTGATCCTTATCAATGGATGCGATAGCGCCGCGAATGGCAGACGTCATCGCCGCTGGATCGATCGATGATTTGACCAGTAAATCCATTTCGTTTGGCGGCGACTGTAGAAACGGCCTGTAAGTCTCCAGGCGAGCAGGATTCGTCAGGCCGTAGAGCCTCGTATCACCCACTACGCCAACGATCTCAATCCATCTTGGAGCTTCTGTCGCCGAGGGTCGACCAAACGTGAATCGTTTGCCGACAGCATCGCCATTTGGGAAGAACTCCTTTGCGAGTCTTGCGTTGATGATGCCTACTCGCGGTGCGTTTTCATTGTCCGCCTGAGTAAACGTTCGCCCGCTTGAGAAGCGGAATATCCATCGTAGCGAAGTAGCCTGCGCTGATGACATGTATGTCGGGGTGCGGAAAGCTCCCCGGCTTAGGTAAAGGCATGCCTTCTATCGTGATGTCGGTTCGGTCGTGACCATCGGTCATAGGAGGATTCGTTCCGACGGAGGCGCTTTGCACTCCCGGCAGTGCGTTGACTTGATCGAGGACGCGCTCCCAGAAGTTCCGAATGGCTGGATCTTTGTCGTATTGCGCGCTGCGCAAATCCATTTCCATCCTGGAGCACGCGATCCGGCTGAAACCCAGGGCTGACCGAGAGCAACAGGTGGAGGGACTTCATCATCAGCCCGGCCCCTGTTAATAGGATCAACGAGAGGGCAAGTTCCGCCACGACAAAGACGCCCCGCAAGCGATTTTGCGACGCTCCGCTGCCTGCTCCGGCGCTCCCCTCTTTCAAATTTGCCAGGACCATTGGTCTTTGTCGAGCGCAACGCGGGAATCAAACCAAAGACAAATGCCGCCGTTGCCACGATCCCCGCTGGAAAGAGCAGCACTACTCCTTTTATTGCCACGGTAGCGCCCGAGAGTCTGTCGACACCAATCATCTCCGTCATGCCCCGAATTCCCACAAACGCTAGGAACAACCCGATGGCGCCACCCACCAGCGCGAGCAGAAAACTCTCTATCAGCATCTGGCTGACAATACGTGCGCGGGATGCGCCTAGTGCCAAGCGCAACGCGATCTCGCGCGTTCTGCCCGAGCCGCGCACGAGCAACAAATTGGCAACATTGGCGCACGCGATCAGCAAGACAAATATGACCGCGCCAAACAACGCCAGAATCGCCGGACGCATCTCGCTTACGAACGCGTCACGGATCGGCTTCAGTTGCACGCCGAACTGGTCGTTCGATTCGGGATATTCTTTGGCGAGGCGGCTGGCGATTCCTTCCATCTCCGCATGAGCCTGCGCGAAAGTCGCGACCGGGGCGAGTCGACCCAGAACAACCAGATCTCCACGCTGGCCGCGCTCAGTAACCTCATCAGATTTCTGTCCGCCCACACGCCAATTGGTTCGAGAACGTCCACTCTTTCCGGCCAACGGAAGTTGGCTGGCAGAACTCCAACAATTGTGTAGCCCTTCCATCGAGCATGATTGTTCGCCCGAGCGCACTCGGGTCCGCACCGAAATGCGATTGCCACAGCGAATAACTCAGCAGCAGCGCGGGTGCCGCACCGGCCTTCTCCTCAGCGGGATCGAAGTCGCGCCCAAGCGCCGGCTTCACTCCAAGCACCGAAAGAAAATTTGGAGAAACCGCTTCGCCGCGGATGGCTTCCGGCTGGTTTATTCCAGCCAGGTTGAAACCAACGCCAGATACCGCCGCGATTTGAGAGAATTGGATGGTTTGCGCCCGCCAATCCTGGAAGTTCGGATACGATACGCTGACCACGCCCACTCTTGGGGTAGTCTCATTCAAAAGAATCAATCGCGCCGCATCGTTGATATGGAAGGGGCTGAAGCAACACACCATAAACGACCGAAAAAATCGCAGTGGTGGCGCCGATGCCGAGGGCAAGTGTGAGCACCGCGATGGTCGTGAATCCGAGATTCTTACGGAGCATGCGAAGCCCGAAGCGCATGTCCTGCATCAATCCAGTGAAGAACGAAAACTCACCGCGCGTGGCAATATCGCGATCAGACGGCGCGATTTTGTAAGGCGCTCATCGCAGACTCCCTTCCACTCCGTGAACTTTCGATCTGCTTCGCAAGTGCGGGCCAATCGGTTATGTGCTTTTTGGCAGCGGCTTCGGCTTGCGATGGACTCAATCCGCGATGCAACGCTTCGGTAAAGGCATCTTCCAGTTGCTGGGCCAGGTCTTCGATGACTTCAGCCTCGCGCTCGACCGTCAAGTGGGACAGCTGAAGATTTTGGCGGATGTATTGCGTCCAATCAGGCATGGTCCGGTCTCACGACGTGGTTAACCGTCAGAACGAACTCGTCCCAGATGCCACGCTGCGCGGCGAGATATTTGCGGCCGACTGGAGTCAAGCGATAGAACCGGCGTCGACGCTCCCCAGCTTTTTCCACCCAGCGGCCGACGATGAGATCTCGCTCTTCGAGACGGCAGAGGATGGGATAGAGCGAGCCAATGCGAAAGTGGATACGCCCTTTGGAGCGCGCCTCGATCAGCTTGCCAATTTCGTAGCCGTGGCGCGGTCGCGCTTCGATCAGGGAAAGAACAAAGAGTTCGGCGCTGCCTTTTTTGAGCTCCCGATTGAACATACCGCACGACAGTATACTTCGGTGAAGAATATGTCAATCAGCGTGCGGCCGGGCTGCTTGAAATGGCCTCGCGCCAGTAATTCCACCTGCCCGGTAACGGCATTCGTCGGAAACTGGAATAGGGGCTAAGTAAGCTGCTCGTCAAACCGCTGCGATGATTTTGCTTCCCGCATCGCGTCGCGCTTACGTCGGTTTCCTCGCAAATATTGAAGAAACTGAATTGCTCGGTATGATTGCGCTGCGGGTCGCGGGGCCACCGGAAGAGTCGCCATCGCTGTCGTCGCACAAATTGCGACCTTGCTCATTTGCACTCCAAGCAAGGTCCGAAAGTTGGCTTCGTGAGATGGCGCGATGAGGAAGGTTGTGCGAAGCGTGCGGATTGCCACGATCTATCGTGTCTTGGTGCATGAATTTGCAAGAGCGAACGCTTCTTGTCTGTAATTAATGCCGCCTTCCGTGCCCCCCGAATGAATAGATCAAGAAAACAGATGATCGCAAGTTAGGCTGCGCCTGCACCGTCACATTGGAATTGAAGAAAGAAGTTCGCAAGTAGTCAGCTCCGACACGCACGGAAAGAGAAGGAACGATCTCGTACTGCACTCCACCGCCGCCAGCCCAAGCAAACTCATTCGCGTAACCCAAAACCAACTGACCGTTGTCCTCGAAGTTCACGCCGGTCTGACGCGCGGCACCGATCAGCAGTTCGCCATACACCGAGAGTTGCCGCCGCCGCACGACGTAGAATACGGGTCCGGCCATGTAGGTCATCAGATCGGCGCTGTGCCCCGTGTGATACGCATCGAAGGAGCGCGAATAGCCAAAGTCCGCCTTCATCGCAAAGTGCCGGTTGACATCCGTGCTAAAAACCGCCTGCAGGCCGTTGAGCCGCATCTGGCCTTCCGAGGGAACAGTGGCCTGCGTGAAGGAAAAACCAATACCACCTTCCTGTGCCGGAGAAAATCCGCCAGCAATCGGCTCTTGGCCATGAGCCAATGGCGTGAAGAGTGAAATTAGCAGTAACGTTAGAACGATCCTCATAGTCATCACTCAGAACAGTGCCGTCCTCCCCCGAAGTTTCGACTAGCCCATAAAACCCAAGTTGCTGGTGGTGAAATTCGCCAAGTTCGGAAAGATTGCAGGCAGGTTCGCAGCGCTTACCCCAAACCAGGTCGCGAGAGTGGCCGCGTATTGATCGAGGGCCGTTGTCGGAATCCAGCGACCGTTTTCGTCGGCGTCATCGGGGCCGCCCAGTGCCAGCGTCGGAAACTTTCCGTAAATAGCGTTCCCTTTTACCGCTCCTCCGAGAATCAACTGGTGACCGCCCCACGCGTGGTCGGAGCCGCCATTGGAGCCGGGTTCGAGCGTTCGCGCGAATTCGGACAGCGTGAACGTCGTAACGTCATTGTTCACGCCAAGTTCTTGCGTCGCCTGGTAAAACGCGGCCATGCCCTGGTTTACCGTGGTGAGCAACTGCACTTGCTGCGGCAGCTGATCTGCGTGCGTGTCAAACCCACCGTAGGAAACGAAGAAGATCTGGCGCTGCACGCCCAACGCACTTCGGGCGGCAATAACCTGCGCCACCTGCTGCAACTGTTGCCCGAGATAGTTCTTCGGGAACTTGGTCTGCAGAGGCGGGATGCTTTGCAATGCACCGGAAAGCACCTGCGCAAACTGTACTGCCCGGCTGGTTACGGCGTTGGCGGCCTGGACCATGGACAAGCCGCTGTCAAAGGTCAGCAACTGCTGGTTGGCCGTGTAACGGGCCTGCGAGGCGGCCGAGCTATCGAATCCGAGCAAGCCCGGCACCTGGCCGGGATTCATCGAGAAAGGTCGCGAGGTGACCCCGGTGCAGAAGATGGGACTGCCGGAGATTGAAAGGATCGGGGGAAACTGCGCGTTGGTGTTAAAGCTCTGCACGTTGTCGGCGACTTTGCCGGCCCACCCGGCAGCCGTCATTCCAGAGAGTTGCGCGGTCTGCCATTGGTCTTGCTGATCCGAATGGGAGTAAAGATTTTGAGGAAGGTTGCTGAACGCCCTGTAAGTGGCTTGGGTCGTCGGCTGCACCAGCGTGCCTACGTTTGCGACGATCGCCAGTGTCTTGTCATTGTTAAAATAGCCCTGCATTTCCGGCATGTTCGGATGCAGGCCGTAGGTGGACTGCCCGTTGATCTGCAAGGGCAGCAGCTGGCTTTGCGGGAGCGCCAGCACACTGCGCGACTGCAAATATTGCGAGTACCGGTTGTCCGTGGGCACCACCATGTTGTTGCTGTCATTTCCACCAAACATGAAGATGCAGACCAGGGCCTTGTAGTCGGAGGCTCCTTGAGCGAGCGCGCTCACTAATCCGAGTTTGCTAAGACCGCCCACGAGACTGGCGCCCGCGGCAGAACAGCAAGCCAGCCGCAGCAGGTCTCGTCGTGTGTGTTTCGTCATTATCCGGCTCCAATGGTTTAGTGCTGTACCTGATACATAGAAGACGAAAGGTAAAGATATGCCGCAGCTTTTGCTTGGCCGGTCTTGTCGCTGGGATCGACCGCCGAAAGCGCCGTCAGGATGTATTGCTTCATCTGGTCAGGCGTGCTGCTGTGCAGGAACAACACGTCAAGCCAGGACACCATCTGGTCTGATGTGCCGGCGTTGATCAGCCCGCTGAAATCGAGCGTGGTGTCCGAGCCCAGAGAGCCATACGCCACAGTGTTAATTGAATTCACGCGCGCGAGGCTGGAGTTCGTGTCGAAAATCGAAAACTCGGGTCCGTTCAACGAGGTTCCCGCAATGGGATTCACGGGCGGGAAGAAATTGAAAACGCTTCCGGCATAAAAAACGTTCTCCTCCATGCTGTCGCCGATCCCGGCAAAATTGGCGGCCTCGGTTCTGGCATGGAACGCCCGCGCGATGCTGGTGATCATGACGACCGGTTCGCGCAACTTGCCGTCCGTGTCCACAACCGTCGCGGGATTGTCTCCGCGGCGCGCTTCGGGATCGAGCAAGATGGCAGCGATGGTCGCCTGCATGTCCCCCCGCTTTCCGGTGCCAAAGCCATCGAAACTGCCGGCCTCGAATGCCGCCGCCACGCGCTGTACGTAAGCCGGGCTCGGATTGCTGGTTACCAGATGCTCGATCATCTGCGTGGCGACGAAAGGCCCGATATTCGGATGATTGAAGACGATATTGAACGCCGCAGCCAAATCCGATTCCGCGGTCTGACCGGCCGGAATGGTCTGGCCTAGCAGTGTTTTCGCTCCGCTGTCGTGGAGACCTTCCACCGGGACCATCGGGCCGCCGTAGTATTCGGGATTGTGATTCTGCGAAGACATGCCCGGCTGTGCCGGAAAGGTCCATCCGGTCAGCACCCGGCCCATGGCCATCACGTCGTTCTGTGTGTAGGTCGGAATCGGATTGCCCGTCGAGTCGAGCACCGGAGTTCCATCGGGATTCAACTTATTCAAACCGAGGGTGAACAACTGCATAAATTCGCGAGCGTAGTTTTCGTTGGCGTGTTCGCCCGGTGGCGGCGCGTCGTTGTTGACCATATTCAGGTAGTTGCCCATCGCGGCAGTCAAGGTCACGTCGGTCATCACGTTTAGATAATTGCCCAACGCGTCTTTCTCGAGGGTTCGCACGTAATTGGTGTAGCCAAGCGGATCCGAGATCGTGTTGCCGCTCACGACCCAAAGGTTGTTGAGTGCAAAAGCTGTCCGCATTCTCAGTTGGTCGCCACCGGCGATGGCATTCAGGAAATACGACTGCTGCACGTTATTGACGCCGTCATTCGGCCGCGGGTCCGGATAGGGCGTGACCGTCGCGGCGAACTGATTCTGCAGATACGTGCCAAAACCTAACTCCGTCAGCTGATTGACGTTTTCCAGGTCCGGCCCGAAAGAACTCTGCTCCAGGAAACGTACGGCCGCTGCGGAGCTAACCGACGAACCACTGGTGGTCACATTGACATTGAGAGTGTTCGAATGTCCGCCGCCGGGGGCCGGGTTAGTGACCTGGACGGGGATCGATCCCACCTGCGAACCGGAGGCGTTACCGATGGCCGTGATCATGGTGGAGGTCACATAGGTCACCTGCATCGCCTGGCCGCCGAACGTCGCGTTCGAGGTCGCCACAAAACCTGTTCCGTAGAGAGTGATCTGAAACGCGCCGGGCGCTAGAGTTCCCGGTGTGATCGAGGAGAGCGTCGGCACAGGATTCGTCAGCGTTACCGTTGCGCTGGCGGATTTCGCGGTGTTCGCCTCGCTCGTTGCGGTGACCGTGACGCTGCCGAGGCCCACGATATTGTTCGGGGCCGTGTAGTTCCCCTGGTAGTCGACGGTGCCTACGGTGCTGTTTCCCGAATTCACGCCGTTCACCGACCAGTTCACGGTGAGATCCGCCGTGCCCGTCACCGTGGCCACGAACTGTTGCACGTTACCGGCACCGAGCGTGGCGGTTTTCGGCGCGATCGTCACGGCGATGTTCGAATTCGGACCGACGACTTGCACGTTGAACGGCGCCGAAGTTGCGCCACCCGGGTCGGGATTCACGACCGTAACCGGGACGGCGTTGCCTACTTGTCCCAGCGTCGGTGTGCCGATGGCCAGCAATTGTGTCGGCGCGATGAACGTGGTGGCCAGCGGTGCACCGGCGAGATGGACCGTGGATGTGGGCAGGAAACCTGTACCGTTAATCGTAATCTCAAATTGCATGTTGGCGGTCAGGATGGCCGGCGTTACGCCGCTGATCACCGGGATCGGATTCTCGACCGTGACGGTAACGTTGGCTGACTTCGTAGGATCTTCGACGGAGGTTGCGGTCACGGTAACCGTGTCGGGGCTTGGCACAGTGAGGGGCGCCGTATAAACACCTGCGGCCGTAATGGTGCCCACCGGCGGAGTGCCGCCGGCTAAGCCATTCACAGTCCAGGTGACGCTCGTGTTGAGAGCTCCGGTCACGGTTGCAACGAACGTTTGCTGGCTGCCGCAACGTATCGAGAGGGACGGAGGCGCGATCGTTACCTTCGCTCCGCCTTCAATGATGAAGTTCAGACCCGTTGACGTACTCGGACCGGGAGCGGGATTTTGCACGGTGATGACTTGTGTTCCGGCGAGCGCCTGCGTCGCAGTGCCTGCGGCGGTCAGTTGGGTTGAGGAAACGTAGCTGGTCGGGAGCGCCAGCGTGCCCAGGTAGACCGTCGCGCCTTTTGCGAAGTGCCGTCCAGTCACAGTTACGGTGAAGGGTCCTTGAGCCACCTCGAGTGGCAGCAAACTGGTTAACACCGGCGTGGGATTGTTCAACGTGGCGGGGCCATTGCCAAGCTTGCGCGGGTCGGATGACTCCACGGCGCTGACCGTGATGGCGTTGGGCGTCGGAGGAAATTCCGGCGCGGAATACTTGCCATTGGAATCGATCGTTCCGAGCATGGCGTTACCACCAACGACGCCGTTGACCGACCAGTTGACGGCGGGCCGGGATCCGTCGCCCGCCTTTGCAGAGAACTGTTGCTGCGTAGCGCCCGCTATGGCTGCGCCAGAAGGTGTAACGGTCAATGCGGTTAGAGCAGAGCCGTCAGGTCCCGAGCTCGGCAGGTAGGCTTCAGCGCATCCTGCAATCACTACCGCCAACGCCGTGAGAAACACCAGTGCCCAACGCTTCACGCTGCCCCCATGGCTTTTTCCATCGCCAGCCGTAGACATACGGCCACGATGTCAGGCGGTCTTCGAAAAATCTCGATTTTGCGGCGGGACTGCTTTCGGAAGAGTAAGCCTGCAAGCCGATTCGCACTACTGGCCGTGGGGTCAGATTCGGAGCAACTGTCCTGACTAGCTGAATCAAATCGATGACCCAACAAAACATTTGTTTCGCGTTCGAATTGGCTCAGCTTGGGAAGTTACAAAGGGCGCCATTGGTATTCGATTTCCGTGGTGAAGCGATGGGCCGGATCGAATCGGTACTTTCTAACGTAGGAGGTACTTTTCGGTACTTCACGTACCTGTTGGCTTCGGAAGCCCGTCAGAATGGGGGAGTTTTGGTAGGGGCGGTGGGGATCGAACCCACGACCTTCGGCTTAAAAGGCCGCTGCTCTACCACTGAGCTACGCCCCTATGGCGTGAATTCTCAATTGTACCATGACGGTTGCGCGAACTTCGTATGCCTTCGGCGTCAATCCGCAGCGACTCTGTGAAAAGAAAATTTGTCGAACTGATTCCGACGCTCAACGCCTTGTCGACGAAAACGGATTGACGTGGGCGAGATTCTACGGGAAGTTGCTTGCCGTGTTTGGGGGGCCGAGGATGAACTCTCATGGCTGAACTGGTGCAGTACGCGGCGGCGGACGGCGTGGCGGTCATCACGATCGATAATCCGCCGGTGAATGCGCTCGGGCCGGGCGTAACCGAGGGAATTTCGGCGGCATTATCTCGAGCCGAGGCGGACGCTGAAGTGCGCGCGATCGTCGTGATCGGCGCGGGGAAGACGTTTGTCGCGGGTGCGGACATCAAGGAGTTCGCGAAGATGCGCGCAAGCCGCGAGTGCGGTCCGGGACACACGGCGTTTTTGTTGCGCGTGGAGGATTGCGCGAAGCCCGTCGTGATGGCGATTCACGGCACGGCTTTTGGCGGCGGGCTCGAGCTGGCGATGGCTGGGCACTATCGCGTTGCGACCGCGGATGCGCAGGTTGGGCAGCCGGAAGTGAAGCTGGGCATCATTCCGGGCGCGGGCGGCACGCAGCGATTGCCGCGGCTGGCGGGCGTCGCGAAAGCTGCGGAGATGTGTTCGCTGGGCGAGCCGGTGAAGGCGCGGGACGCTTTTGACGCCGGAATCATCGACAAGCTGATCGAGGGCGCATCGGATGAGGCGGCGTTGCGGGCGGCGGCCGTCGCTTTTGCTCGAGAAATTGCGGACAAGCCCGTACGGAAGACGCGCGACCGCAACGAGAAGTTGGCCGGCGACACGAACGTCGACCAGGAGAAGATTTTCGCGGCGGCGCGCGATGCCGCACGAAAGAAGTGGCGCGGACGGCGCGCGCCGCTTTTGGCTATCGACGCGGTGGAAGCCGCGACGAAGCTGCCCTTCGATCAAGGAGTCGCGCGCGAACGCGAACTCTTCATCGAGTGTTTGTTCTCGGAGGAATCGAGCGCGCTGATCCATGCATTTTTCGGCGAGCGCGAAGTCGCGAAAATCCCCGACGTGCCAAAGGAAACGCCCGTCCGCCCCATTCGCTCTGCTGCCGTTATCGGTGCAGGCACGATGGGCGGCGGCATCGCGATGGTGTTCGCAAATGCTGGGATTCCGGTCTTGCTGAAAGAAACGGAGCAAGCGGCGCTCGATCGAGGGCTCGCGACGATTCGTTCGAACTACGCGAATTCCGTGAAGCGCGGTCGATTCACGCAAGAGTATGCCGATGGGCGCTTGGCGCTGATCACGCCAACGCTTAGCTACGACGGATTCGGCGACGCGGACATCGTGATCGAGGCTGCATTTGAATCGATGGCTTTGAAAAAAGAGATCTTTGGCGAGTTGGGACGCGTCTGCAAGCCTGACGCGATTTTAGCCAGCAACACCTCGACGCTGAGTATCGATGAAATCGCGTCGGCGACAACGCGGCCCGACGCGGTGATCGGCACACATTTCTTCAGCCCCGCGAACGTGATGCGATTGCTGGAAATGGTCCGCGGTGCGGCGACGTCGAAAGAAACGATTGCCACCTGCATGCAGTTGTCGAAACGACTCGGCAAAGTCGGCGTGCTGGTCGGGAATTGCCGCGGATTCGTCGGCAATCGCATGTTTCATCCTTATCGCCGGGAAGCGCAGTTCCTGGTCGAAGAAGGCGCTAGCATCGAGGCCGTCGATCGAGCGCTGTACGATTTCGGAATGGCCATGGGGCCGCTGTCGGTCGCGGATCTGGCGGGACTCGACATCGGCTGGCGCATTCGAAAGGAACATCGCCATCTCGAGAAGCCGGGCGTGCGGCAACCATTTGCCGAGGACAGGCTGTGCGAGATGGGCCGCTACGGACAAAAGACGCGCGCGGGTTGGTATCGCTACGACGAGCAGCGGCGTCAGGCTGCTGATCCGGAGATTGCAGAATTAGTGCGGACTTGGAGTCGCGAGAAGGGAATCGAGCAGCGCGCCATCGCTCCGCAGGAGATCGTCGAGCGGTGCATTTATGCGCTGGTCAACGAAGGGGCGCGGATACTCGAAGAAGGATTTGCGTTGCGCGCGGTCGATATCGACATTATTTATCTCAACGGCTACGGATTCCCGGCGCATCGCGGCGGACCGATGTGGTACGCGGACAGCGTGGGCCTGAAAAAAGTGTACGAACGTATTCGCGCATTCGAACAAGTACACGGCGAGAACTGGCAGCCCGCGCCGTTACTGAAGCAGCTGGCGGAGCAAGGAAAAGGTTTCGCCGATTTTCAGCGGTCTTGAGTTGCACTGAGAGGGCGATGGTGATGAGGCGCGTTCGATTCCTTCTACGTTTGTTGATTGTATCGACTGCGATGCTCGCAGCAGGCTCGCTCGCTGAATCTCAACTTCCCTCCGATCTAAGGGCGCAACTTTGGCTCGCGAAGTGGATAACGTCCGACGACGCGCCCGCCCGAGATGAAGCTGTGCTGTATTTCCGCAAGCACGTTGAGCTCCCGAGCCCTCCGCAGCGATTTGTCGTGAACGTCAGCGCCGACAATCGCTTCGTGCTTTACGTAAATGGTCGTCGTGCGGGCGCGGGTCCTTCGCGCACCGATCTGGCGCACTGGCACTACGAAACCGTCGATGTCGGCCCGTTGCTCAAACCCGGCGACAACGTTTTCGCCGCGGTCGTATGGAATTTTGGCGCTCGCTCGGCGCTTGCGCAGATTTCGGACCGCACGGCTTTCCTGCTCGGAGGCGCGAGCGGAGTCGAAAACGCGGTGAACACCGGAACCGACTGGGATGTAGCGATCGAAAAGTCGATCACTACCTTGCCGAAACCGCAGGAACTGGGCGGCTACTACTACGCGGCGGAGCCGGGCCTTCGCATCGATGGCGCGAAGTACGCGTGGGATTGGAATTCCACGGCGAGCGCGCCCGGCCTGGAGTGGAAAAAAGCTGTCGCCATCGGCTCCGGCGCGCGTCGCGGCGCTTCGCTGCAAGAAAACAACTGGCAGCTCACAGCCGACCCATTGCCGCAAATGACGATGGAACAGCAACCAATGGGCACGATTGTGCGTAAATCCGACATCGAAGTCGTTGGCGAAGCCGCAAATGCTCAGTACAAAGTTGCGCCGCATTCGCATGCGACGTTGCTGCTGGATCGCGGCCATCTGACGACCGCGTATCCGGAGTTCACCGCGAGTGGTGGCGCTGGAGCGTCCGTACGACTCAAATATGCGGAAGCGTTGCTGGATGCGAAAAACGAAAAAGGGAATCGCAACGAGATCGAAGGCAAGCACATCGTCGGCGTGTACGACGAATTTCTGCTCGATGGAAAAAACGCTCGCGTCTATCAGCCGCTCGTGTGGCGCACGTGGCGTTATCTTCAAATCGATGTGACCACCGCCGATCAATCTCTGCAACTTTCCGATCTGCAAAGCTGGTTCAGCGCGTTCCCATTTGAAGAGAGAGCCAAATTCGCTTCGGACGAACAGGATCTCCAAAAAATCTGGGAAATCAGCTGGCGCACAGCGCGGCTCGACGCGCACGACACTTACATGGACACGCCGTACTGGGAGCAGATGCAGTACATCGGCGACACGCGCATTCAGGCGCTCATCTCCTATTCCGTCGCTGGCGACGATCGCCTTGCGCGTCAGGCGATCACCGCGTTCAACAATTCCCGCGTGCCCGACGGCATCACGCTCAGCCGTTATCCAACTTCGATGTTCCAGGCGATCCCAACGTTTTCGCTGCTCTGGGTCGGCATGGTTCACGACTTCTGGATGTATCGAGACGATCCTTCCTTCGTTCGAGAGCAACTCGTTGGGACGCGCACGACCCTCGATTGGTTTTTGCGGCACCAGCGATCCGACGGATTGCTCGATGCACTGTTCTGGTGGCCCTTCGTCGATTGGGGCAGCGACTTCGGATTTGGAATTCCGCCGCAGGATTCCGACGGCGGATCGACCAGCATGGCGCTGCAGTTTGTCGAAGCGCTCCGCAATGCCGCGGATTTGGAAACTGCTCTCGGAGATCGCTCGCGAGCGGACCTCTATCGCGCTGCCGCGGAGCGCACGGTGGCTGCCGTGCGAAAACTATGCTGGAGCCAGGAATACGCGCTCTTCGCCGACACGCCTGCGCAGAAACATTTCAGCCAACACGCAAACATTCTCGCCGTGTGGCTCGACGTCGTACCTCACGATCAGCAACAGGAGTTGCTGACTCGTATTTTGTCTGCCACCGACGCAGGCTTTCACCCCGACCGCAAGATCCCGCCGATGACCGCCGCGACATACTATTTTCGATTTTATCTCGCGCGTGCAATCGAGCATGCCGGCCTCGGCGATCGCTATCTTGACTTACTTGGCCCGTGGCGAACGATGGTGTCGCTCGGCCTGACGACTTGGGCCGAGCAGCCCGAGCCAACGCGATCGGATTCGCACGCGTGGAGCGCGCATCCGAACTATGACTTGCTGCGCATCGTCGCCGGAATTCGTCCGGCGAAGCCTGGATTCGGCGCGATCGCGATTGAGCCGCACCTCGGCGCGTTGCAACACGTGCAGGCGTCCGAGCCTCACCCGGCGGGACGGATCGATGTCGAACTTACCCGCGCGGCGACCGAAACGCGCGCGCGAATTTCGCTGCCGAACGGCGTTCCTGGCGAATTGATCTGGCAAGGGAAGTCGTATCCCTTGCACGCTGGCGAACAAATCGTTTCGCTACCGATTCACTGACGCAATCGAATCGGCCTCGACATCCTCAACCGTTTTTTAGAGCAAAACTGACGGGAACGCGTGCCAGATTGACGCTCGTTTCACTTTTCATTCTCGTTCTGGAATCAAATTAACTTACTCCAACTTCCGTTCACCCTGCGCGAAGTTGTTTTCGCTCGCGACGTCGCCCGACTTCATCCGACGGCGCTTCGCCTCCAAGTCAAGTACACGCGCTCAATGTCTTTTTGCAGCGCGACATCGTTCTGCCGCTGACAATTCGTGAATACAAAAAACCTTTTGCCGATGATGTCCGGTAGCGAGCTGATCAGCGAGTCTGCCTCACGGCGTATGGTTTCTGGCCCCTGAACTGCACATTTGATTTTCGATGCAGCGACCGCAACACCGCATTAAACGGCTCTCATCTGCAATGCAGTCCGATTTCGGGAGATTGTGATTCCGCATGAGCGATGACATCGTCCGCGAGTTCCTGGTCGAGAGCAGCGAGAACCTCGACTTGCTCGATCGCGAGCTGATCAATCTCGAAAAGGACCCCGGAAATCGCGGCACCCTCGCCAGCATTTTCCGTACGATTCACACGATCAAGGGCACCTGCGGATTTCTCGGATTCACAAAACTCGAGTCCGTTGCGCACGTCGGTGAAAACCTGCTGAGCAAGCTGCGCGACGGTGAGCTCGCGCTGAATCCCGAGATGACGACCGCGCTGCTCGCGATGGTCGACGCCATCCGCCAGATGCTCGCCAGCGTCGAAGCGATCGGCAACGAAGGTGAGCGCAACGATCAGGAACTGATTCAGACCCTGACGCGGCTGCTACAGGGAACCGCCGCCGCGACGCTGAAAACGGACGCTCCTGCAGCGCCGCCCGTCGCGCTCGTTGAACCCACACCACCCGAGCCTGTCGCGCCGACTCCTGCCGACTCCGCCGCTCCGCCCCCGGTCGAACCCCTAGCCGCGCCCGTGCCGATTGCGGAAACCGCGCCGAAGACCGAAGCCAAGCCCGAACCCGCCGAACACGCCGCCGATCACGGCCCGCAGCGCCGGCCGATTCTGCCGCGCAGTCCCAGTCCCGCACCGCCGCCAGCGAAAGCTCCATCCGCGTCGACGTTACGCTGCTCGACAAGCTGATGAATCTCGTCGGCGAACTCGTGCTCGCGCGCAACCAGATCCTCCAGTTTTCCAACGCCACCGAAGACGCCGGCCTCCTCGCGCCGAGCCAGCGCCTCAACCTCATCACCACCGAGCTGCAGGAAGGCGTGATGAAAACGCGCATGCAGCCGATCGGCAACATCTGGAGCAAGTTCCCGCGCACGGTGCGCGACGTCGCCACGATGTGCGGCAAGCAAGTGCGCATCGAGATGGAAGGCAAAGAGACCGAGCTCGACAAGACCATCGTCGAGGCCATTAAAGATCCGCTGACGCACATCGTTCGCAACTCCGTCGATCACGGCATCGAGAAGCCCGAACGGCGCATCGCGGTCGGCAAGCCTGCCGAAGGGCGTTTGCTTCTGCGCGCGTATCACGAAGGCGGGCAAGTCATCATCGAGATTTCC
Organism: uncultured Acidobacteriota bacterium; assembly: GCA_963766985.1. Classification (GTDB taxonomy): domain Bacteria; phylum Acidobacteriota; class Terriglobia; order Acidiferrales; family UBA7541; genus Acidiferrum. Next base: position 1,104,570 of record CAVYCJ010000010.1, on the reverse strand, counting down.
GACGACGGCGGCGGCCTCGACGCCGACAAGATTCGCCGCAAAGCCGTCGAAAAGGGCCTCATCACGCCGGAGCAGGCCGCGCGCATGGGCGAGCGCGAAGGCGTGAATCTCATCTTCCTCCCCGGATTTTCCACCGCGGAAAAAGTCACCAACGTCTCCGGTCGCGGCGTCGGCATGGACGTCGTCAAGACCAACATCGAAAAAATCGGCGGCACCGTTGACGTGCAATCGAAAGCGGGCACCGGCACGACCGTGCGCATGAAGATTCCGCTCACGCTGGCGATTATTCCCGCGCTGATCGTCACGAGCGGCGGCGACCGCTACGCCATCCCGCAGATCAGCCTGCTCGAGCTCGTCCGCCTCGACGGGGAAGACGCGCAGAAGGGAATCGAGCTTATCCAAGGCGTGCCCGTGCATCGCCTGCGCGGGCGCCTACTTCCGCTCGTGTATCTCAACCGCGAACTCAAAGTCGAAGACGAAGCTCCGGACTTGTCGAAACTTCCCGCGGTCAACATCGTTGTCCTTCAGGCCGACGAGCGCCAGTTTGGTCTCGTCGTCGACGAAATCAACGACACCGAAGAAATCGTCGTCAAGCCGCTTGGCAAGCAGCTCAAGGGCATCAAGACGTTCGCCGGCTCGACGATCATGGGCGATGGCCGCGTCGCGCTGATTCTCGACGTACTCGGCGTCGCGCAAACTTCCAACGTCGTCAGCGAAAACCGCGAGCGCGCGCTCAGCGACAAAGAACAGCACATCACTTCCTCAGCCGGCGAGCGGCAAACGATGCTGCTCTTCCAGTGCGGTGCCGACGGCCGCATGGCGATGGACCTCTCGCTCGTCGCGCGGCTTGAGGAGTTTAAGCCGGAGATGGTCGAGTCGGCCGGCGACGCGCAGGTCGTCCAATACCGCGGCCAGATCATGCCGCTGCTGCGCGTTTCCGACATGCTGCTCGCCCAGACCGACAACGGTCACGGCAACGGTCACACGAACGGCCACGGAAAGCGCGATCTCACCACCGCGCTCCAGGTCGTCGTCTACTCCGAACAAGGCCGCAGCGTCGGCCTGGTCGTCGATCGCATTCTCGACATCGTCGAGGAAACCATCATTCCGCAGCAGCCTTCGAAGCGCGACGGCCTGCTTGGCTCCGCCGTTATCCAGCAGCGTGTCACCGATCTTCTCGACGTGCGCGGCTTTGTGCGCACCGCGAATCCCGATTTTTTTGAGGCGCCGGTCGCGGCCGGGGAGCGATGAGCGTGGGCAACGCGCAGCAGTTCTGCACCTTTTACGTCGACCGCCAGTTCTTCGGCGTGCCGGTGCAACAGGTCCAGGAAGTCATCCGCTATCAGGAAATGACCCGCGTGCCGCTGGTGCCGCGCGTGATCCGCGGGCTCATCAATCTCCGCGGGCAAATCGTTGTCGCCATCGATCTGCGCCGCCGCCTCAACGCGCCCGAGCGCCCCGAGGAGCAGCTCCCCATGAACGTCGTCGTGCGCACCGCCGACGGCGCGCTCAGCCTGCTCGTCGACGAAATCGGCGACGTCCTCGAAGTGCAGGACGAGACCTTCGAACGCCCGCCGGAAACCCTGCAGGGCATCGCGCGCGAACTGGTTTTAGGCGTACACAAACTGTCGAGCGGTCTGCTGCTGATTCTCGACACCGAAAAAGCCGTCAACGTCGCCGATATGGACGCGCTGCACGCCGGAGCCGAAGCATGAACGCGCGCCCCTCGCGGCAAAATGCCGGCGCGCCGCCACACGATTTTGCAGTCGAGGAACACCCGCTCCGTGCTGGAGCCGAGGAGAGAAACTGCCATGGGAGTTAAAGCACCTGCGGTTCGCCGTACCGATTCGATCTACGCACAACTGGGCGGCAAAGCGAGTGTCGCCTCGATCGTCGACAGGTTTTACGAAAAGATGCTGGCCGACCCCGACATCCGCCCGCTGCTCGCGAAAGCCAACCTCGCCTCGCTCAAGCAGCGCCAGGGCCAATTTCTGACGCAGACGCTCGGAGGCCCCGCCGACGCGAAAAACCGCGTCACCGCTCCCGCGCACGCCCACCTGCTCACGATGGCGCGCCACGTCGAACGCGCCACCACGCATCTCGCTCTCGCCCTGAGCGAGATGAACATGGCGCCGGATCTCGTCGACGCGGTGATGGAGCGAGTCGCGCAGGAACCTGACCGCGACGCTTCCGGCGCGGATTACGACGACAGCGGCAGTGACGTCGGGCAAAAAGAGGAACTGCTCGCGGAACTTGCCGCGGTGAGCCGCGCCTACGCGGTCGCCGAATTCCAGATGGATGGAACGCTACTTTCTGCCAACGAAAACTTCCTGCGCACCACGGGTTATGCGCTGGACGAAATCAAGGGCCGCCATCACAGCATTTTTGTCGACGACTCCTATCGACAAAGCCCGGACTACCGCGAGTTCTGGGACAAATTGAACCGCGGTGAAGCCGTGTCGGGCGAGGCCCGGCGCCTGGGCAAGGGCGGCCGCGAACTCTGGCTGCAGGCGACCTACAGCCCGATTCTCGACCTCAATGGCAAGCCTGCCAAAGTGTTCGCCACCGCCGTCGACGTGACCGCGCAGCACGCTCAAGCAGAAGAGCTCAAAGACCTCCGCGTTCGCGCGGAAATAACGAATCTCACCAGCATCGTTTCTGAAGCCGACCTCAAAGGCGACATCGTCACCGTCAACGACAAGTTCATCGAAATCTCGAAGTACAGTCGCGACGAGTTGATTGGCCATCCTCACAACACCACCCGCCACCCCGACATGCCCAAGGCAGTCTTCAAGGAAGTCTGGTCCACGATCGGCCGCGGCAAAACGTTTCGCGGCATCATCAAGAATCGCGCCAAAGACGGCACGCCGTACTACGTCGACGCCGTCATCGCCCCGGTCCTCGGCGAAAACGGCAAGCCCATGAAATACATCGGCGTGCGCTACGACATCACCGCGACCGAAATCGAACGCCAGGAGATGAAAGGCATCCTCGGCGCGATCGATTCCACGTTCTGCTACGCGCAGTTCAAAGTAGATGGTTCGTTCATCTCGGCCAATCCGAACTTCCTGAACATGTATGGCTATCGTCTCGAAGAGATGGTCGGAAAGCACCATCAGCTTCTCATCGACACGGCGCAAGCGCGTTCCGACGCCTACAACAGTTTCTGGGCGCAGTTGCGCGATGGAAAAGCGCAGCAGGGCGTCTACAAAAATGTCACCAAGGACGGCCGCGAGGTCTATTTCCAGGCGGTGTTCGGCGCGGTGCGCGATGAAATGGATCGCGTCTACAAGATCATCGCCGTCGGCCTCGATATCACCAGCGAAAAAATGTCCGCCGTCGACGCGGCCGGGCAGATCGCCGCGATCGGCAAATCCCAGGCGGTGATCGAATTTCGCATGGACGGCGTCATCGAGAACGCCAACGAGAATTTCCTCAAGACCATGGGCTACGAGCTCGACGAAATCAAAGGCAAGCATCACGGCATGTTTGCCGATGACGCCTACCGCGCGAGCGGCGAGTACCGCGAATTCTGGGCCAAGCTCAATCGCGGCGAATACCAGACCGGCGAATATCGGCGCTTCGGCAAAGGCAACAAGGAAATCTGGATCCAGGCTTCCTACAACCCGATCCTCGATCTGAATGGAAAACCTTTCAAGGTCGTCAAATATGCCACCGACATCACCGCGCGAAAACTTGCCGCCGCCGACGCTGCTGGCCAGATCTCGGCCATCGGCAAATCCCAGGCCGTGATCGAATTCCGCATGGACGGCACGATCGTCCAGGCCAATGACAATTTCCTGCGCACGCTGGGGTATACCCTCGACGAGGTTAAGGGACGCCATCACGGCATCTTTGTCGATGAAGTTTTCCGCAGCAGCCCGGAGTATCGCGAGTTCTGGGCCAAGCTGAACCAGGGCGAATATCAGGCTGGCGAATATAAGCGCATCGCCAAAGGCGGGCGCGAAGTCTGGATTCAGGCTTCCTACAATCCGATTCTCGACCTCAACGGAAAACCCTTCAAAGTCGTCAAATATGCCAGCGACATCACGCCGCAAAAAGCCGCTGCCGAAGAATTACGCCGCAAAGTCGATTCCATGCTCGTCGCCGTCTCCGCTGCATCCCGCGGCGACCTCACCCAGGAAATCACCGTCAGCGGCCAGGACGCCATCGGCCAGATGGGCGCCGGGCTCTCGCAGCTGCTCTCCAATCTGCGCAACAGCATCAGCAAGATCGGTCAGACCGCCTCAACTCTGACCACCTCGTCCGGCGAACTCTCGACCGTCAGCCAGCAGATGAGCGCCAACGCCGAAGAAACTTCCTCGCAAGCCAACGTCGTCTCCGCCGCGGGCGAACAGGTAAACCGCAACCTCCAGACCGTCGCCACCGGAAGCGAAGAGATGAGCGTCTCTATCAAGGAAATCGCCAAGAACGCCACCGAAGCCGCGAAAGTCGCTACCGAAGCGGTCAAAGCGGCGCAGGCCACCAACGCCACCGTCAGCAAGCTCGGCGAATCCAGCGTCGAAATCGGCCAGGTCATCAAGGTCATCACCTCGATCGCGCAGCAGACCAACTTGCTCGCGTTGAACGCCACCATCGAAGCCGCCCGCGCTGGCGAAGCAGGCAAAGGTTTCGCTGTCGTCGCGAACGAAGTGAAAGAGCTCGCCAAAGAAACCGCCAAAGCCACCGAAGACATCAGCCGCAAAATCGAAAGCATCCAGGTCGATACCAAGGGCGCGGTCGAAGCCATCGGCACCATCACCAAAATCATCACCCAGGTCAACGATATATCGAACTCCATCGCGTCTGCCGTCGAAGAGCAGAACGCCACCACCAACGAAATGTCGCGCAACGTTACCGAAGCCGCCCGCGGCGCCAGCGAAATCGCCAAGAACATCGCGGGTGTCGCCGAAGCCGCCCAAAGCACGTCGCACGGTGCGGGCGATTCGCAGCGCGCCGCGCAGCAGCTCACCGCGATGTCCACCGAACTCCGCGAGCTGGTAGGACAGTTCAAGTACTAAGCCTGCGTCACCAACCGTTTTCCATCCGGCCGCGCGCCGGGAAAGGCCGCACACGCTTCGTCCCATGCCGCCCATTCGCATTCTCGTCGTTGACGATTCGGTCGTGATTCGCAAGGTGCTCACCGACGCTCTCGCCGGCGATCCTGCCGTCGAAGTTGCCGGCACGGCGTCCGATGGCCGCCTCGCCCTCGCCAAGGTGGGGCAATTAAAACCCGACATCATCACGCTCGATGTCGAGATGCCCAACATGTCCGGGCTCGAAACCATCAAAGAAATCCGCAAGTCGCATCCGCGTCTGCCGATCATCATGTTCAGCACGCTCACCGAGCGCGGCGCTACCACGACGCTCGACGCGCTCGCTCTCGGCGCCAGCGACTACGTCACCAAGCCGAGCAACACCGGCAGCCTCGACGTCACCATGCTGCGCATCAAGGAAGATCTTCTCCCCAAAATTAAAGCGCTCTGCGGTCGCGGATTTGGCGACAAGAAGCCCACGTTTCCTCCGCCCAAGCCGCCACAGCCCGTCGCCGTCGCCGAACGCGCCAAGGCGCGCATCGAAGTGCTCGCCATCGGCACGTCCACCGGCGGACCGAACGCGCTCGCTGAAGTCATTCCGGCCATCCCCGCCGATTTTCCCGTGCCCATCGTCATCGTGCAGCACATGCCCAAGCTCTTCACACGTCTGCTCGCCGAACGCCTCGACAAAGCGTCCGCCATCTCCGTCCACGAAGGCGAGCACGGCAAAAAAATCGAGCCCGGCCACGCGTGGATCGCGCCCGGCGATTACCACATGGTCCTCGAGCGCCGCGCCGCCGGCGTTCATCTCGCAATGAATCAGAACGCGCCCGAGAATTCCTGCCGCCCCGCCGTTGACGTGCTCTTCCGTTCCGTCTCTGCCACGTTCGGCGCCAACACGCTTGCTGTCGTTCTCACTGGAATGGGCTCCGATGGCGTCCTCGGCTCCCAGGCTGTCCGCGAAAAAGGCGGCCGCGTCTTCGTGCAGGACGAAGCCAGCTCCGTCGTCTGGGGCATGCCCGGGCAAACCGCCGCCGCGGGTTTCGCCGACAACATCTACTCGCTGCGCAACATCGCCATCGAAATCGATCGTCACGTTCGCGCCAGCCGCCAAAGTTCTCTCACCGGCAAGCCGATAGGAGTGAAGTGAGGACGATGCCGCTCGACACTCAAACACAGACTTCGCCGAAACCCGTGACCACGTCTTCCCGTGACGACGACGCGCGCGATCCCGTCTACCTTAAAATTCGCGACCTCGTGTACCAGGCCTGCGGCATCTACCACTCCGAGGAAAAGCTCTATCTGCTCGCCGGCGCCTGCAAACGCCGCTTTCCCAATACCAAAGCCACCGACCCGCGGCAATATTTCGATCTACTCAGTGGCGCCTCGACGCGCGTTGTCGAACTGCGCGAACTCCTCAACGAAATCACCATCGGCGAAACCTGCCTCTTTCGCAGCCAGCCGCAAATCACGGCGCTGCAAAACGTCATTCTCCCGGAACTGATCGCCACCCGCGGCAAGATCGGCCTCAAAAAATTAAAAATTTGGAGCGCCGGCTGCTCCACCGGCGAAGAACCCTACACCCTCGCGATGTTTCTTCTCGAGCAAAGCGAAAAGCTTCTCAAAGGCTGGACATTCGAAATCCAGGCCACCGACCTCAACGACCGCTCCGTCGAAACCGCCAAGGCCGGCATCTACGGTGGCTACGCGCTGCGCAATACCAGCGATCTCTACAAACGCAAATATTTCGGTCCCGCCGAAGGCGAAAAACTTCGCGTCAACGACGAAGTCCGCAGCCGCATCACCTTCTCTCGTCTCAATCTCAGCGACGACAGCAAGATGCTCTTCATGAAGGGCATGGACCTGATCTTCTGCTGCAACGTCCTCATCTATTTCGATATCGCGTCCAAGCGCCGCGTCGTTCAGCATTTTTTCTCGAGCCTCCAGGCTCCCGGCTATTTCTTCCTCGGCCACGCCGAATCGCTGTTCCAGGTCACCGATCAATTCCGCCTCGTCCATCTTCCCGGCACCACCACCTACCTCAAGGGCCTGCCGGGCTCGGAAGGGAATCCCAAGCCATGACCACCGTTCCGCAACGCGACATGCAAAAGCGCGTCGAGGCGCTCCGCTCGCTCCCGTCCTCGCCCGCTGTCCTCAAGCCACTGCTCGATCTGCTCCACAAGCCTCCCGACAAGGTGCCGATCGACGAACTCGTCAAGCTCGTCTCCTACGAAAAAACAATCGCCGCGCAACTCTTGCGCATCGCCAATTCGCCGCTCTACGGCCGCAACAAGCCCGCCGAATCCATTCAAGCCGCAATCTTCACGCTCGGCATCCAGCGCATCGAAGACATCCTTCTCAGCAACTGCTTCGGCAAGATGGTGCCTCACGAAAAATGGGTCGTCGATCCCGGTGTCTTCTGGCGCCACTCTTTCGGCTGCGCGCTCGTCTGCCGGGAATTCGCCGAGCGCATCGGCTATAACGATCCCGACAAAGCTTATCTCGCCGGCCTCCTCCACGATCTCGGCATCATCGTCAATTCGCTCGCCTTCACCGATCAGTACCGCGAAGTGCTCGCCAAAGCTGTCGAAGCCGGCCGCCCGCTCGACGAACAGGAAGAAGAAACGCTCGGCTTCACCCATTGCCAGAGCGGCGTGATTCTTGCCAAAGCCTGGGCCTTGCCACAGTCGATTCGCGATGTCATCGAGTGGCATCACAACACGACGCTAGCTCCCGCCGGCAATCCGCTCATCTCCATCACGCATCTCGCCGATCTGCTCTGTCGCGTGCGCAATCTCGGATATGGCTACGAAGAATGGCGTGCCGTCGATCTCGCCACCGATCCCGGCTGGATCGATCTCGGCGAGCACTGCCCGAAGCTCGCCGCCATGGATCTCGCGCGCTTCACCATGGATCTCGACGCGTACGTTGTGCGCATCACCAAACTCGTAGACACCATTTTTTCGGTCAACTGACGTCGCCTGTCAAAGAGGCTAAGAACCCATGACAAAGATTCTCTATGCCCAAGGAACCGGAGCTCAACACATGCAAACAAGGTTTTCAGGAGATTCTCAGTGAAAAAACTCAAAGTCTTGATCGTCGATGACTCATCCGTGATGCGCAAAATTGTCGAGCGCGCGCTGCGCCAGGCCGGCCTCGATATCAACGAAGTCGCCGAAGCCAGCAATGGCGCCGAGGCGCTCGCCGAAATCCAGAAAGGCGTGCCCGACATGATTCTGTCCGACATCAACATGCCCGTGATGGATGGCCTCGAATTCCTCAAGAATCTGCAAACCGTCGATTCCGCCAAAGGTGTTCCGGTCATCATGATCACCACGGAAGGCAGCGAAGCGCGCGTCGTCGAAGCGCTCTCCGCCGGCGCTAAAGGCTACTTGCGCAAGCCCTTCACGCCCGAACAAGTCAAAGAACGCGTTGCGCCGCTCCTTGGAGGTGGTCAGTGAAATCGATGACCCAGTCACGCACACCGGTCACCGTCCCGTTCGATCCCAATTGGAAAACCATCATGGAGTGCGCCGCGCTCGAAGTCTTCGAAATGATGGCAAACGTGCGCCTCACGCTCAATCCCGCGCCCACGGAAGCTCCTACCGGCGGTCAAACAGCCATGGTTGGCATGGCGGGCGCGCTCTGCGGCATGACCACCATTCGTTGCACGCGTGCGACCTCCGTCAAACTCGCCGCGCTCATGCTCGGCGAAGATGCCGTCTCGAATCCCGCCAGCGCACGAGACGCCCTCGGCGAGCTCTGCAACATGGTCGCTGGCAATTTCAAAGCGAAAATATCCGGCCTCGCCGACGCCTGCATGCTCTCCGTTCCCACCGTCATCGCCGGCGAAGACTACTCGATGGACACCGCCGAGCCCGCCGAAGGCGTCACCATCGCCCTCGTCTACGAAGGCGAAAACATCTGGGTCACCCTCGTCACCCACAGCTAACGATCAATCTCCTGTAGGGGCGCAGCACGCTGCGCCCCATCTCGGCACGATGTAATCCGTCTCTTCCTCCAGCCGTAACTCAGTGCTCGCCAACCAAGCACGTCCCGAATTTCCCGCTGTTGACGAATCAACCTTTCCTGCGCAGACTCTCTCCGCCCGCAATCCCTAATCGCCGCCCGGAGAAAATTTCTGTGACATCCACCAGCCGCCCCAATCTTTTGTTCGTTCTTGCCGCTTACGTCTCGCTGGCAGTCCTGTTCGCAGCCGCATCAATTACTCCATCCCGCGCCCAACAATCCCCACCCGACAAAGACCCTCGCATCGATCCCACCGCCGAACTCCACACCTTCCGCCTCTGGGACAAATCCGCCCCCGGGGCCCTCGGTGACAAAGACGAAGACATCCCCACGCTAACGCTCTATCCCGCCACCCATCACGACAAGCCCACCGCCGCCATCATCGTCGCTCCCGGCGGCAGCTACCATCATCTAGCGGCAAATCACGAAGGCCGCCAGCTCGCCAACTGGTTCAACGCCATGGGAATCACTGCGTTCGTCTTGCAATATCGCCTCGGCCCTCGCTACCACCATCCCATCGAACTCGGCGACGCCCAGCGCGCCATGCGACTTGTCCGCAGCCGCGCGAAAGAGTTCAACGTCGATCCCGCCGAAATCGGCTTCATGGGTTTCTCCGCCGGTGGCCACCTCGCCTCCACGTTGGCGACGCATTTCGACGCTGGAAACGCAAACGACCCCGACGCCGTGAACCGCGAAAACTGCCGCCCCGACTTCGTCATCCTCGCCTACCCTGTAATCTCGATGACCGCCGACTACGCCCACAAAGGCTCCGCCGAAAATCTCCTCGGCAATCCGCCCGACCCAGTCCTCGCCAAGCAGCTCTCCAACGAGTTCAACGTCACCTCCGCCACGCCTCCCGCCTTCCTCTTCAGCACCTCGGCCGACACACTGGTCCCGCCCGAAAACACGGTCGCCTTCTATCTCGCGTTGCGCAAAGCGGGCGTCCCCGCCGAAATGCATATCTTCGAAAAAGGGCCGCACGGCGTCGGTTTGGATCTCAACGACGTCGCGCTATCGGAGTGGGGCACGCTGCTGAGGAACTGGCTGCGAATCCGCGGCGTGCTCGCGAACCAAGATTGAAACCAAAACCAAAAAGCTAAAACGAAAAACCAAAAAGTCACTGCGCAATCTCGCAGTAAACCATCTTCGTTGTTCTCGGGTTGGTGTTTCTTTCGACTGTCGACTTCCTGCTACTCCGGCGGCGGAGTCGAAGGCTTCGGCATCTTCGACGCAACATCGTCATCCGCCTTCTCGTGCAGTTGCTGCACTTTCGCAAACTCCACTTGCGCCTTCTGGCTGTTGCCCATCAGCTGATAAAGCCGCCCCAGCCGGAAATGTGCATCCGGCTGCGTCGGATCGAGTTCCACGGCCCGCTGCAGCGCCGTCTGCGCCTCTGGATACCGCTTCAACTGCGTCAGCGCCGCACCCAGGTCCAGATACGCGATGCGAATATCCTTGCGCTGCCGCACCACCTTATCCAGATACTTCACCGCCTCGTCCGCCTTGTCTTCCTTCAACGCGATATCGCCGAGATACGCCAGCGATTGCGGATGATTCGGATCGACCTTCAATTCGTCTTCAAACGAAACCTTCGCCTCTTTGAGATGGCTCGATTTCCAGTGCAAATATCCCAGCCCGAAATTCGCTTCGGGCTCCTTCGGATTTTCTTTTACCGCTTCCTCAAATTCCGTAATCGCTTCCGGCGTCCGTCCCAATCCATCCAGCGCCTGCCCCATCAGCACGTGCACCTGCGCCGAATTCGGATTCTGCTCCACGATCTGGCGAAACTCCCTCTCCGCGCAAGCAAACTCCTTCGCCAACAGGCAGCTCTGCGCCAGCACTTTCCGAAGCTCCGCGCTCGTCGGATTCGCCTCTACCACCGGCTCAAGGTACTTGATCGCATCCGAAAACTTCTTCGCGCCGTAACAGCTCAGCCCCAGCAGCGTTCGCGCCTGACCGCTCCCAGGATCGGCCGTAACCGCCGCCGTGAGCGGCCCAATCGCCTCCTCAAAATGCCCCTGCTTGAACTCCGCGATGCCCCAGTTGAGCTGAATCCCCGGCATAGCCGGCGCAAGCTTCGCGGCCTTGCGATACGCCGGGACCGCCTCTGTGTATTTGTTCTGGTGCGCCAGCACGAATCCTAGATTCGCGTACGCCACCGCGTCCTGCGGATTCTGCGCCACTGCCGCGCGCCAATCCTTCTCCGCCTCTGCGAAATCGCCTCGCTGCTGCGCCGCCATCGCTTGCGTCGCTTCCGGGCTCTGCGCATTCGCAACATGCGGCGCGCACAAGCTCAGCGCCACCAGCACGCACAGCCACAAGCCGCGGTAGGGAAGGGCCTTCGCTCGCTTGCCGAAATTCACAGGATGCGAATGCAAATCATCATGAGAAAAGTTTCCGTTGAGCATTGCGTTCTTAGTGTATCCCGTACAGCCGATTTGCCGCGCGCACCCGAAACCGCGCCGACACCGCTCACTCAATTCCAGCAACAACTCAACGATCTTAGTGCCCACAAAAAAACGCGGCGGGATTTTCTCCCGCCGCGCCTTCACTACATTTAGTTCTCGTTCAGCCCGCGGCCTAGAGGCTGACTTCAGCCTTCAGGCGCGTGGGGTTAGAAGTAGATCTTCCCGCCAAGCTGGAAGATGCGTGGGTCGAACGCCGACGTGACCTGGCCGAAGTTGCTCGAGCCGAGGCCGGTGCTGACCTGGTTCAACTCTGTGTGGTTCCAGGTGTTGAACGTCTCGACGCGCAGCTCGAAGCGGCTGCCACGGCTCTCGCTGAGCACGAAGCTCTTGAAGAGTGAGATGTTCCAGTTGTCGCGGCCAGGGCCACGCAGTGAGTTGTGTCCGGCATCGCCCCACGCGCCCACTGCTGGGGCGGCGAAGGAGGCCGTGTTGAACCACTCGGCGACCGTGTGCGGGTAAGAAACCGACGCGACCTGATCCGGGCGGTTCGTGCCATTGGGCAAACCGTTGCTGCTCTGTCCGCCGGTGAGGGTCGGGTTGATCGCGAGGCCCGAAGTGAGCGTCACGATACCCGAGAGTTCCCATCCGCCGATGAGCGTCTTCGCCAAACGGTTCTCCGAGTGCCGGAGGATTGGTATGTCATAGATGAAGTTGACCGATCCGTTGTGGGTACGATCGTAACCGCCAGGGCCGACGTCATACAGCCAGCCGGCATAGGGGTTCGAAACGTTGCCCAGGTCGCCGCCGCCGTTGCCGGCATTGGTACCGTCAATCGTCCGCGACAACGTGTAGAAGGCGCGCAACGTTAGGTCGCGGCCAACCTGCGAGCTCAGGTCCACTTGCAGACCGTTGTAGTGCGAGTTCGCTTCGTTCCTGGACAGGTCGATGGAATGGAAGCCCGGATACGGAAGTCCGGGTGCCGTGTTGTAGTTCGCGCCGCCGATGAGAGCGCCGAGGTACGACTCCGACGGAAGGTTGGCTTCGGCGTAGTCGTTCTGGAAGCGGTTCGTGTTGCCAACGTACGCGACGCCCAATACAGACTTGGCGCCGAGTTGACGCTGCACACCGATGCTCCACTGGTAGCTGGCTGGCTGCTTGTATTGGTCGACCGCCAAACCGGTGATGCTGGCCGGGTTGATCGGTAGTGCCGCTGCTACGCCTGTGGTGAGCGCTAGATGCGGGTCCACGAGTTCCACTGGAACCGGGGTGTTCAACTGGAAGCTGAACGGGATGTTCGGTCCGGCGTTGTACATGTCGTTGCCCTGGATGCGTTCGTACATGATACCGAAGCCGCCACGGACAACCGTCTTGCCGCTGCCGGTCAGGTCATATGCAAACCCGAGACGCGGACCAAAGTTCGCCCAGTGATTGTTCACGAGGCCCTTCGGTACGCCGTTCTGTTCGGGGATGCCGATGCCGTTCAGATAGAGAGGAACGCCAGCGAGAATCGCGTTCGGGCTGGTGCCGAGGCCGGGGCTGATGCCCGTGCAACCTGGGTCAGCAGCGCTGGCGCAGATCGTGCCGTTGCTGTTGAACGTCGCGGCGTTGGCCGGGTTGTAGAGCGACGGATAGAAGTTGCCCATCCGGTCGTTCGCTTCGTAGGTGTGTGGAACGCCGTCCCAACGCAGGCCGAGGTTAACAGTCAGCTTGCGGTTGACGCGCCAGTTGTCCTGGAAGTACGCGGCGTACGAGACGTTGTTCCATTGTCCGTGGTCCTGCACCGCGAGTTCCTGGTAGCCCTTGGCATCGCCCAGTAGGAAGTCGGCGAAATCGTTGCCGGTAAACGTGCCGTCAAAGGTGAAGCCGCCCTGGGTCTGACCGAACAGATCCTGCGTCTTCTTGTAGAGTGCCCAGCTAAAGCCGAACTTCAACTGGTGTGCGCCCTTGGTCCACGACAGGTCATCGCGAACCTGGTAGTCATCCGCCTTGTTGTGCCACGGCCAGCTCGAGATTTCGAACTTGGTGCCAGTCGAACCGGTGAGGTCAATGTTCGGAATGCGGTCCAGGTTGTTCGGACCCGAGAAGAATCGGGTATTCGTTGCATCGTAGCCCGACGGAATTGCGAGGCTGCCGAGGCCGGCGCCTGCGAAGGGAACGATGTTGATGCGGTTGCCGTTGTAGTTGAACGCGATTTCGTTCAGCAGGTTCGGGCTGATCGCATACGTCGTGTGTACGACCGCGCTGTACGACGGGTTGCCGAATTGATCGCCAACCGTCGGAACGTTCGCGCCGCTCCACTGACTGATCGAATAGCCTTGCGAAACCTGTTCTGCGATGAAGTGACCAAACACCGAGAACTTGCTGCTGAAGTTGTGGTCGATACGGACGATTTCTTCCTTCAAGCTCGTCGGCGCCGTTGCGGAGCCGGTGAACTGATCGTTCGCGCCCGTCGGGGCGGGGAAGATACCTGCCGTAAGCAACGCCGTTGCGTTCGGGCTGATCATGCAGGATGGGATAACGTTGCCAACAAAGGTCCCACCTTGGACGACGCCTGCCGGAGCCACGCCACCGGGGCAGTTCGCGAACAGGACGCTCGGTGCAACCTGCGCCGCTGTTGGAACCTTGATCGGTGTCGCGTCGGCGCTTAAGTTGCCGCCGTAGGACGCCGGATCGGGTACCGTTTGGCTGTTGTTGACGCTGCCCTGAATCAGGCGGCGCCATTCCATGTTGTAGAAGAAGAAGGTCTTCTTGCGGTCGCGGTTGTAAAACTTGCCGAGAGTCACCGGGCCGCCGACGTTGAAGCCGAACACGTTCAATCGCAGCTCAGCTGCTGGCTGAGTCGCTGGGGTGAACGGGTTGCGCGCATCAAACGCATCGTTACGGTTGAATTCCCACGCCGAAGCGTGGAGTGTGCTCGAACCGGACTTGAGAACCATCGTCATCGTGCCGGCAGAGGACAAACCGTAGTCTGCGCTGTAGTTCGAGGTCAGCTGGCGGAATTCTGCGATCGCGTCGCTCGAGGGGGCAATGCTCATGCCGCCCGCGCCGCCGCGGTCATCATCTTCGCCGCCGTCCAATAGATAAATGTTGTGGTTCTGCCGCAAGCCGTTGAACTCCACGCTGGCGTCGCCGCCGACGGGAGTGTTGACGTAAGAACCGGTGCCGAATTGGCTCGATGCGCCCGGGGCTAGGGCTGCGAGCTGATAAACGCTGCGGCCGTTGACTGCGATCTGTGACATCTGCGCGCCGGTGATGACGTTGCTCTGTTCACCGGAATCCGTCTGCACGCGTACTTCGTTCGCTTCGACGGTCACCGTTTCTTGTGCGCCGCCAAGCTGCATTTGGAAGTCGATACGGGTGCGGTCTCCGACCTGCAACTGCAGGCCTTTCTGTTCCGCGACTTTGAACCCGGATGCTTCCGCTCTGATGTCGTAGTGTCCGATTTTCAATTCAGGAATGACGTACGCTCCTGAATCGCTCGTCACCGCCGAAAAAACCAGGCCGGTCTCAATGCTAGTTGCCGCTACTTTCACATTCGGAACAGCCGCGCCCGACGGATCCGTTACGGTTCCGACGATCGTTGCGTCCTGTGCTTTTACTGTGAAGGAGAGGGCCACCACTGAGAGGAATAAAACAGCTAAATGATGCAACCGCACGTGCTTCAGAGCTGTAAATACACTCCGACCACACGAGGAAAATAGATGCATTTACGTGCCTCCTACACCCCACGACGATTTGGTATCGCCGTTAACGTACACGGAGATTCCTCCGTTTCAGCCCTTGCTGTCAAGCATTTTTTTCGATTCTAACTAGTCACAAGTTTGCTCGGTGACGCGGCTAAACGATTTTGTACTTCGTTTTTGCGCAGGGGTGTTCGGAGGCTTTAGGCCTCCTGCGCAGTGAAACATCGACTCTGAACGTTACGTTGGCCTGATTATGTCTATTGTTATAAGTGACTTAGGGCGGTTATGTGGGTTTGTAACGTCCGTCACCTTATTTTACATGCAGTTACGCGTATTTTTACCCTTATCGGGACGCCTTCGAGATGGCTTCACTCAGCTTCAAATCGGTCATTCTCATTTCTCGAAAAACATGAAGATTTGACGACATCACGACACCCGGACTCAGATGCACCGCAGGCGGGAAACTCACCTTCGTCGTGAGGTTGTCGGCAAGCATACGCACCGCAAGTTGGCCTTGCCGAAAAGGTTGTTGGTAGATCGACGCGGTGATCGTCCCTTTTTGAAAATACGACGACATCTCTCCGAAAAGGTCGGTGGTGATGAGCCTCACTTTGCCGGCCAGTCCTCTCGCGCCGAGTGCTCGGCAGACCGGAAGGCAATTCACCGTATTCACGTAAAGCCCGACGATGGTCGGTGTCCGCCGCAATAAATCGAAAGTCTTCTGGAAGCTCTCGTCCTCGTCTTCGTGACCCTCGATGACCGCCGCGATCTTTCCGCCTGGGCAATGCTTCGGAAAAGTTTCTGAGAATCCGTCGGTCTTCTTTCGGTGATCCTCGGCCGTCAGCATTCCGGCGACAACCGCCACCTTCGATCCCGGCGGAACGATTTTTCCCATGAGTTCGCCGGCCAGGCACCCGTTCAAGTGTGGCTCGACGCAGACAATGCACGACCTTCGGCTGTCGGGAGCGTCGGTCGAGACGCAAACGACCGGGATGCCGTTCTCCTCGGCATCATTAATAAGTGGTGTTAATTCCTTCGGGCTGCCAGCCGTGAGGATGATTCCGTCCACATTGTTCTGGATCAGGTCCTTAAACGCCGCTGCGTCATCGGTTCCAAGTCTTTGGACCGGCCGGTTAACGAGCTGAATGCCGAGCTGCGCCACGCGCTTGGCCTCATCCAGCACTCCACTCCACAGCTGATCGTAGAAGAAATGGATTTCGCGGGGCATGCAAACGCCGATGCGCGCGCTCGACTTGGTCACCGACAGCGCGCGCGCCGCAAGATTCGGCGTGTAACCGATCTGCCGTGCAATCTGAAGGATGCGTTGGCGCGTCGCGTCTTTGATTCCGCCGCGTCCGTGCAATGCGCGGTCAACGGTGCCGATCGACACGTTCGCCATCTCAGCGATCAAATGGATTCCGTGTCGTTCCTTGCCCATCAGCACAGCCCCCGCGATATCCTACGATAGCTGATCGCGCGATCATCGCACGCGACGCTTTTTCCGTGTACGTTAACGGTGCTATACTGCGCCGTTTCCACATGATTTCCGTGGAGGTTCACGATTGTACACGAACGAAGCCCGCGAAAATGTGGTGGTTCCGTTTTGGTTACAGCTTGTGGCCTCGCTAAGTTGTGTTATGTGTTTCGTTTGCGCACGATCGACTTCTTCTGCTCTCCGAAGTGTGAAGTTTTCCTCAGTGCGCGTTTCATTTTGGAAAAGCAAAATCAGCAATGTTAAGAATTCTTTCTTCCGATTCTTCACTACGTTCGACGCCGTCGTTCCGTCTTCGAGAGCATCCAGCTGGATTGCACTCTTCGCAGCTCATCAATTCCTGGTGAAAAAATGAAAATCAAAATCCTCGTCTCAGCGATTCTTTTCGCTATCTCTGCGATCGTCTCGCCGATATTCGCCCAGGAAGCCTCTGCGCCCAGCGATGCGTCCGCGCCGAGCGACGCGCCTTACAAGAATCCAAAGCTGCCCACCGAGCAGCGCGTGAAGGATTTAGTTTCGCGCATGACCCTGGAAGAAAAGGCTGCGCAGGTTGGTCACACCGCGCCGGCCATTCCGCGGCTCGGCGTCCCGGAATACAACTGGTGGAACGAAGGCCTGCATGGAGTTGCGCGCGCCGGAATCGCCACGGTGTTTCCCCAGGCGATCGGGCTCGCGGCAACTTTCGACGCACCGCTGATGCACGAAGTCGGCGATGTGATCAGTACAGAATTTCGCGCCAAGTATTCCGCCACGGTGAAGCCCGACGGCTCAACCGATTGGTATCGAGGCCTTACCGTGTGGTCGCCCAACATCAATATATTCCGCGATCCACGCTGGGGACGCGGCCAGGAGACCTACGGAGAAGATCCGTTTCTGACAGCGCGAATGGGTGTAGCGTTCGTCACCGGCCTGCAGGGCGACGATCCCAAATATCTCAAGACTGTCGCCACTCCGAAGCACTACGCGGTTCACAGCGGTCCGGAATCCACGCGCCACACAGTCGATGTCACCGCATCGCGTCACGACATGGAAGACACGTATTTTCCTGCGTTTCGCGCCACAGTCATTCATGGCAAGGCCGAGTCCGTCATGTGCGCATACAACTCGTTGAACGGCCAGCCCGCGTGCGCGAATACATTTCTCCTCGAAGATCACCTGCGGAAAGACTGGGGATTCAAGGGCTATGTGGTTTCCGACTGCGGCGCGATCGCAGACGTTTTCGGCGGGCATCACTTTGCGCCGACCGCCGAAGAGGGCGTTGCCGTCTCCTTTAAAGCCGGAATGGATGTGATCTGCGGCGATTATCGCCGTCAAATGGCTACCGAGCGCGGCGCGATCGTCGACGCCGTGAAGCAAGGCCTGCTGCCGGAAGCCGATCTCAACCAGGCGCTCTATCGTCTGTTCAGCGCGCGTTTCCGTCTTGGGATGTTCGATCCGAAGTCCGATGTTCCGTACTCCAAGATCACGCCTGCGGACAACGACACCGAAGCGCATCGCAAACTCGCCTTGCGCGTAGCAGAGGAAGCGATCGTTCTCCTCAAGAACAAAGATGGATTCTTACCGCTGAAGAAAGAACCGGCGAGCATCGCAGTGATCGGTCCCAACGCCGACGATCTCGATGCGCTGGAAGGAAATTACAACGGCACTCCATCGCAGCCCGTTACGATTCTCGCGGGAATCAAGAAGCGTTTCCCAAACGCGAAAGTCACTTACGTCGAGGGAACCGGACTTGTCAGCCCCGTGCAGAAACCGATTCCGACGGAAGCGCTCTGCACCGATGCTTCGTGCAAAGAGCACGGTCTTCACGCCGATTATTTCAACAACATGAAAGTCGAAGGCTCGCCGACGCTTTCGCGCACTGACGCGACGATCAATTTCACGTGGGGCGACACGGGAATGTCGCCGCAACTCTTGAAGAACTATTCCGCGCGATGGACGGGAGTTCTCGTTCCTCCCGCGACTGGCGATTACTTCGTCGGGTTCAGCGGGCAGGACGGTTATCGCGTTTGGATCGACGGCAATCTCATTGTCGAGGATTGGCGCGTGCATCATCCGGCTTCGATCGAGACGAAACAGCTACATCTCGAACAAGGTCATCCGTACAACGTGAAGATTGAATATTTCCAGGATGTGCGAAGCGCGGAAGCGCGCTTCATCTGGAGTCCTCCGGATCAAGCGGAACGCGAAGCGGTTGAAGCCGCGCGCAATTCCGACGTCGTGATCGTTGCGATGGGGCTGTCCGCTCGCATCGAAGGCGAAGAGATGAAGGTCGATGCCGACGGATTCGCAGGCGGCGATCGCACGAAGATCGATCTGCCAGCGCCACAGGAAAAACTGCTCGAGAAGATTCACGCCGCAGGAAAGCCGGTCGTTCTTGTGCTGATGAATGGCAGCGCGCTTTCGATCAACTGGGCCGACGCAAATCTGCCTGCAATTCTGGAAGCGTGGTATCCAGGCGAAGAAGGCGGCACGGCGGTCGCTGCCGCGATTGGGGGTGACTTCAGTCCGGCGGGCCGCTTGCCGCTGACGTTTTACAAATCCGTCGATCAGCTTCCGCCATTTGAGGATTATTCGATGGCGAAGCGGACGTATCGCTACTTTGACGGCGAGCCTTTGTATACGTTCGGCTACGGATTGAGCTATACGTCGTTCTCTTACAAGAATGCGCGCGTCGATCACGCGAAGATTTCAGCGCAAGACGATGCGAAATTTTCCGTCGATGTCACGAACACCGGCGCGATGGCGGGCGACGAAGTCGTGCAGCTTTATCTGACGCATCCTGGCGTCGCTGGCGCGGCGATTCGTGCGCTGAAGGGATTTCAGCGGGTACATCTGGAAAAAGGCGAGAAGAAGACGGTCACCTTCACGCTCAACAATCGTGATTTGAGCATCGTCGATCCGGAGGGGAAGCGGCGAGTAGTTGCCGGAACGGTCGAGGCCTGGATCGGTGGTGGTCAGCCGGTAAAGCACGGCGCATCGGATACTGCGGGGGCGAAGACACAGCTCTCGATCACGGGCGACGCGACGCTGCCGGATTGACTCGGGCTAACACCCTCCCCCCGGTGTTTTTGCGCAAGGATGTGATTTTAAAGCGTTTAGACCGCCACTCGCTCTAAGGATGTGATTCTAAGGGATTTAGTGTGGAACCCAGCGCGAATCGCAGGTGGCGCTCTTGAAAACGCTGCCTAGATTGATCGGGCGGAATGATTCGAACGAGAGTATTTCTTTTTAACTCCTAATATACCTAGTTAGTTACGTTTGTCAAGTCGATTTTGGTCTGTGGCGCGTTCCAAAACGGGAAAGCTTGAGCTGGTGTCCGAACGTTGGGGTCTGGCGAACGCCCAGGGATCAAGGTCAACCGATTGTGCAGACATGGGGCGCAGCATGCTGCGCCCCTACATGTACGGGCTTGGCGGATTGGTGGTTCGTGGCGGTACCGGGAAAACGCCGGCAAGATGCCGGAGCCACCGAGCCTGCCTTACAGCAACGCGCTGGGGCGCGGCTTCCAGTTTTTGGATTTGTCTTTGGCGATGGTGGTGACGTCTTTCATGTAGGCGCCGGTTTGGGTCAGGACATGATGGAGGTCGTTGCCGAGGCTGATGAAGGTGAAGCCTTTGTCGAGGAATTCGCCGACGCGGGCGGTGCCGAACAAAAACAGACCGAGGATGACGTTGTTCTTGCGGGCTTCGGAGATGAGCTTGTCGGTAGCGGCGCCGAGTTCGGGCGACGTGTACATGTCGGGGAATTTATATTTCTCGAAGAGACCCATGGACATGCAGAGATCGTTTTGACCGAGGAAGAGAATGTCCACACCGGGGACAGCGGCGATTTCGGTCATGTTCTTGATGCAATCGGCGGTTTCGACTTGCAGAGCGACGATGAGGTTATCGTTAGCGGCGCCGGCGTAACCGAGCAAACCCGCTTTATTCATGCTGCGCTGGGGGAAATAGACGCTGCGTGTGCCTGCGGTGGGATATTTGGTGCAGCTGATGGCCTGACGGGCTTCTTCGGCGGTGTTGATGTAGGGGACGAGGACGCCGTCGGCGCCCATGTCGAGAGCTTGCTGGATGCCGGAGCGATCGCTGTAACCGCCCACGCGAACCATACTCTTTGCGCCACCGCTGCCGATGCCGGCGAGCATTGTGGAGAGGCGTTCGTAGCCCATCGGACCGTGCTGCGTGTCGACGAGCAGCCAATCGTAACCGGAGTGAGCGAGCTGTTCGGCGACGGTGGGGCTGTGCGAGTTGAGGAAGAGGCCGATTTTCGGTTGGCCATCGCGAAGCTGTTTCTTGAAATCTGCGCCAGAGGCGGCGGAGTCGGACATGGAAGCTCCTTCGGAGAGTGCGAGATTATTTGCGTGGAAAGTTTAGCTGAAACGAGAGAAGAAGCAATGGCGGAGGGCGCGCCATTCCGAGCGCCTTCGGCATCTCGAATACCATACTCGATGCTGGTATCGGATATGGTACACTTACCTGAATGAAGACCGCGCGAAAGATAACGATCGAAATCCCGGCTGACCTTCTTGAGAAAGCGCAGCAAGCGAGCGGGACGGGAATTACGCAAACTGTGCGAACTGGACTACAGCTCGTTGCTGCCTCGAACGCTTACGCCAAGCTGCGGCAGCTCCGCGGCAAAGTAAAATTCTCGCTCAGCTGGGAAGAGTTGAAGGACGACCGGTGATTGCAGCCGACACGAGCACTTGGGTCGCGTTCTTGGCGGGCGAAGTCGGTTGGGACGTCGAGATACTTGATAAAGCCTTGAGCGATCGGCAGGTCGTGATGGTACCAGCGGTGTTGGCCGAACTGCTCAGCGATCCCAAACTGTCCAGCGACGTCGAAGAGCAATTGTGTGACGTGCCTCTGGTTCAGATTGAGGAAGGATACTGGCGACGGGCGGGTAAGTGTCGTGCGGCGCTGTGTGGCGAAGGGACGCAGAGCGCGCCTAGGTGACGCATTGATCGCGCAAGGCTGCATTGACGGCGGAGTTTCACTCGTTACCCGCGATCGAGATTTCCAAGCGTTCGCCGCGGGAACAAAGCTAACTCTCGTAACGAAATGCGCGTAAAGCGAAACGCCCCGGCTTCGGATCGAAGACGGGGCGTTTCTATTGCGTTTAAGTTGTTAGTGGGCAGATCTCATTGATACGGGAGATAGCGCCACATATCGTTGAGGTAGCCGTTGCCGGTGTTGCTGGTGGAGTCGTAGCCTTCGCCACCGAACATCCAGAATTGGCCGCGGCCGTCGACCCAGGAAGCTGCGTTGCTGCGGCCGCCCGGAGTGAATTGGTAGAAGGTAACCCATGGCATGACGTCCGCCGAGGAGTACACGCCGTTCTGTGCGCCGGTGTTTGAACCCTTGATCCAAGCCCAGGTGCCGAGCTGTCCCGGCGTTGTATTGGGCGTGTAGACCCAGAGGTCGTTGAGTGCGCCATTTCCGTTGGTGCCGGTGGAATCGAGACCCCATCCGCCAAACAGCCAGAGGCTGCCGTTGGTGTCGACCCAAGCGCTCGCGCCCCAACGTGAGCCGGGGTACGCGCCGGTCAACGAGATGGGAGCGCAGGATTCCGCAGGGTCGCCGACTGCTAAGCCGCATGTGCCAGCGGCGGTTGTGGTTGCGACAGAACCGACAACCGGTTGAGCGGGATAGCTGCCCGTTTGGTTGGCGGCACTCAAACCTGCAACGAATGTCCACTGACCGCTGGCGATGTTGTACATCCAGAGATCGTTCAGGATGCCGTTGGCGGTGCCGTTTGCATCCAGGCCTTCTCCGCCGAAGAGCCAGAGATTGCCACTCAGATCTGCCCAAGCCGCCGCTTCCTGGCGACCGCCTGGCATATTGGAGGCCGCTGCGACACCCTGTGTGCCGTAGATGCCTTTCTGGTTGATTGTGTTCGTTAACCCGCCTGAGACGAATACCCAGTGGCCCCCGGTGAATTCCCACAAGTCGTTGAGGTTACCGAGAGAACCGCTGGCATCGTATCCGAGACCGCCAAAGAGCCAGAAGTTACCGGACGCATCGGTCCAGCGGGCCGCGTTGGTACGCGAACCAGGAGTCAAGGAACCGCCGGTATAGACGCCGGGTTGGTCGACCCCACCAGGTCCAGTCACTTGTGACCAAGTGCCTTCGGTGCCGGTGTAATTCTGGCCGGCCAGATTGCTCATATTGTATTCCCAGAGGTCATTCAGGAAGTGCGCTCCGGTCGTACCGCCAGTTGCTCCGCCAAACAGCCAGAGGTTGCCACCGGTATGATCAACCCATGTGCTTGCGCCCAAACGGCTGGCTGGCGTTGATCCGCCTCCCTGGCCTTCGTGCTGAGCGTTGAATTGGATGATGGCGCCGACCGTGGTTGTTCCCGATGTTGTCAGATCATAGCCACCGACCAACTGCCACTGGCAGCCGTCGTCGATCGCAACGCAGGCCCACATATCCTGCATGGGAGCGTTCAGGGTGTCGGGGACAGGATTGCCGGAGAGTTCGAAGCCCGTGCCGCCGAAGAGGAAGAGGGTTCCAGCGTTGTCAGTCCAGGTTGCCGCACCGTAACGCGCACCAGGAGTATTGGTAAGCGGGTTAGGAATTGCGGTCGGTTGCGTCGCTGGGAATGACCCGAACTGAGGCGTGCCTGCAACACCGGCCGTCTTCGTGCCATCGATCCATGTCCAGTCGTTACGACCGCAGTCGACAACGATGCTGGTGACATTTGCGGTGACGACGCCCTTGTAGTTCCAAAGGGTGCAGCCATTGATGGTCTGGCTGCTCGCGGAGTGGAATACGGAGACCTGGTACTGATCGTTCAAGGCTTCCGGAGTTGCGAACAGGAACGGTCCGTTTTGCGGAATAATCAGCGTATTGCCCAAGTTGTTTTGAATTTCGAAGCTGTTGTCGTTCAGCGGAAGATTGATCTGGCTTGGAGGCGTTGGAGTGCGGCCCGCGAGACCGTAGACGTTGCCGCCGACGCTGAAGGTGACCGCTTTGCAGTTGATCACGACGCTGGTGACATTGGCAGTCGCGGTGCCGGAACCAGTGCCAGTGGCAACCACGCAGGTCTGAGGAGGCGTCGTGGGCTGGGTGAGGACGGTGACGGAGTACGCGGCGCCGGTTGCGACCTGCGTCTTAAAGGTGAACGCGCCGTTCGCGGCCGCGGTGAAGTTATCCGTATTGTTGTTTTGGAGGACGAGGCCGGTGCCAACGAGACCGTTGATTTGGCCGCCCACGGTGAAGCTGTTGATGCAGGAGACAGGGATGCCAGTAACGTTGGCAGTGGCGATGCCAGAACCCTTGGTGACGGTGCAGAGCTGCGTGGGAGCGCTCGGCTGGCTGAGAACTGTGACGTCGTACGCGCCGTTGACCGTCGATTTAAAGGTGTAGGAGCCGTTGGCGGTGACGGTGAGGCTGTCGCCACCGTTGTCCTGAAGGACCAAGCCCGAACCGGTGAGGCCGGTAACGGTGACGCCGACGGTGGCGTTGGAAGCGGCGTTTACGCAAGTAATCGCGACATTGGTTACGTTAGCGGTCGCGTTGCCGGAGCCGTTGGAGATCGAGCAGCTCTGAGGAGGATTCGTGGGCTGGGTGGCTACCGTGACGACGTAGGCGCCGCCGGTGGAGATGCCCGTCGGAAACACGAACGGACCCGACTTGGTGATCGTCAGGTTGTCGCCGCCGTTATCCTGGAGAACCAAGCCCGAACCGCTCAGGCCAGAGACTGTACCGCCGATTGTGAATCCGGTGCCTGTGCCGGTGCCGCCGGTCGATGTTGAACTCTGTGGCAAGCCGCTGCACGCCGCGAGTGCTACAGCAGCGGCGAGCAATTGCAAACCGAAGATCGATTTCAGCCCAGACTTCATAGTGTCGTGCTCCTTCAAGCGGCGCAGAATTCTGGCGTCCTTCCGGATGGCCATTTCTGCGGCGAATTCGATAAGTCTTTCCCGCCGTGTGGGGCGGCTTGACACACCCGTATCAACCATCGCGAAAACGCGATGTAAGGCCGCGGAAACAGCATCAAGGAGATTCCGCAGGACACCTAGGGTGTGCAGTTGGAGAATAGGTTTTGATAGTTAACGAGGCAATTGGTTTCGCCGTTTACCGTGCTCAGCTTGGTAATTGCCCGTTAGGACAGGTGGAAAAGCGTAGTTGTCTTAACTCGTTTTGATGCAGCGATTTATGGCTATCGGCCGGGGCGGGAAGAGGGTTCTGGAGGGGGAGTTAGCGGCGAGACGTAGTAGCCCTGGCGCGTCTTAACGGTAACGGAGGGACGGGTCACGCGCACGACAACCTTGTGGTAGGGATCTGCGGAATGGATGGCGCGAGGCACATAGGCGAGCGTGTATTCGTGGCGGGCTTCTTCGGTGATCTGGGCGTATAGCTTTTCGATCCTCGTGGTGTTTGAGGCGTAGTAGATGTCGCCGCCGGAGTCGTTGGAATAGTTGGTGAGGTGCTGGAATTTGCTCTTTATCAGGGTGTTGCCGACGGCGAGGCTGTAGACCGAAATGTTGTCGTGAAGCAGAGCTTGCAGCGAGTCCTGGTAGCTGAATCGATTGAATTGGGGGCCGTTGACGCCGTCGGACACGATGAGGATTATTTTGCGGCGAGCGAGGCCGCGATCGTGGAGCAACTCGGCGGCGGAGTGAATGGCGTCGTCGAGGGCTTTGGTTGGGCGCGAGCCGGTTTTGATGGGGACTTTCATCGGCGCTTCGCCAACGCCGAGGGCGCGGTCGGAGGCGGTGCTGACGGCGGGCTGCGACTTGGATTTGGTTCGCTCGGTGTGATCCTGGATGCGGACGAGGTCGGCCCAGATTTTGTCGAAGTCGCTGGTGAATTGTTCGCCGGGGTAGAACTCGAGGTCAAAGCGGCAGACGATGACTTCGTCGCTGGCGCTGATGCCGGCGGTGATGGCGCGGAGCGTGGGCGCGATTTGTGCGGCTTCTTTGGATTTTAAATCGTCATCGATGAGGACGACGAGAGAGAGGGGGAAGGCTTCCTCGGTGAAGACGTCGATGGATTGCTCGACTTCGTCGTCGAAGATGTGGAATTCGGATTCCTGGAGGTCGGGGACGAGGTCGCCGAATTGGTTTTTCACCGTGACCGGGAGGACGACGAGGTCGGAGTTAACGGAGATTTTGTTTTGGGCGTCGGATTGGGGGGCGATTGTGGTTGAGCGGAAGAATTCGGCGCGGCAGGAGTGGGGGCAGGGGCCGACTGGGCAAACAAGCAGTTCGCGGCGAAGAACACCATGAACAGGCGGCGTAGCATGGCTTGGTCCCCGAGGACACTGAGTATACTCAGACGCGGAGTTAGAGGGAAACGTGGCCTGGGTGGTTGGCGGCGGGGAGGAACGGCGTGAGTGAGAAGTGACGGGGTTTTGTTGCAACATGAAGGCGATGACGCCGAAACACCGCGAGCAGCTATAAGGTTTTGCGTGGGAAGCTCGAATCGTCGGTGGATGCGGTCTAGGAGTTGGCTGGATGGCTATGCGTTGCGGTTGCGTGGTGGGACGTTTGATCGGTCGGCGGAACTCGCCGCATTTGTCGTGCTTCGAGACGAAGATGCTGTCCGTTCTTGACATTGATGATGGATGGAGAGGCCGATTCGCTTGCGTTGCGGATCACCGGACGTGACGGAGTGAAAGATTTTATCCGAGCGGAGTTCAGCGCGATTCGGTTTGTGTAGGCTCGCGCATTGCAGAGGGAGGCGGCAAGCCGGGCCGCTGAGCCCTTCACAAAACCGTGCCGAGTTGTTTGGCCACGACTTCCAACTTTGCTGTTGTTACGTCCACGGAATTGCCGCCGACCATGAGCGTGAATGTTCCCGGCTCGACGACGCGGTGCATGTCGCGATTCAGGAATGAGAGTTCGTCGGGACCGAGGGTGAACTCGACCGTTTTTGTTTCGCCGGGATTTAGCGAGATGCGGCGGAAGCCGCGGAGTTCTTTGACCGGGCGCGTGACGGAGCTGATTTCGTCGCGGATGTAGAGCTGGACGATTTCGTCGCCGCGGACCGAACTGGTGTTCGTCACGTCGGCGGTCACTGTGGTTTTTCCTTGCGGGCCGATCGAATCGGGAGTTGCGTGGACGTTCGCGTATTTGAAGGTCGAGTAGCTGAGTCCAAAGCCGAAAGGGAAGAGCGGGCAGCGTGCTGCTGTCGAGGTATTCGCGCTTGCCGGATGGCTTTTGGTAGTAGTAGACGGGGAGCTGGCCGACCGAGCGCGGAATCGTGACCGGCAATTTTGCGCCGGGATTGTAGTCACCGAAGATCACGTCGGCGATGGCGGCGCCGCCTTCCTGACCGAGATACCAGCCGTCGAGAATGGCGGGGACGTGCTCGGCGATGTAGTTGATGGTGTTGGGGCTGCCGTGTTGCAGGAAGACGACGGTTTGTTTGCCGGTGGCGAGGATTGCTTTCACGAGGTCGTCTTGATTGCCGTAGAGATCGAGACTGGTGCGATCGCCGGGATGGTTGACGGCCCAGGCTTCGCGGGAAGTTTGCTCGTTGCCGCCGAGAGCGAGGAGCACGATGTCGGCTTTCGCGGCGACTTTGACGGCTTCTTCGATGCGCTTGGCGTTGAGCGCGGGATCACCGAGGACGACTTTGTCGGCGTCCCAATCGGGATCGGTCTCGGTGATTTTGGTGCCGAGTGAGTAGAGGACTTCGGTTCCGCTGCCGACTTTCGTTTTGATGGCTTGGAGGAAGCTGACGCCGCGGCCGGGCTGGTTGCTGTAGCCGCCGAGGTGGAGTTCCGCGGCGTTGGGACCGATGACGGCGATGCGCTTGTATTTTCCTTTGGCGAGCGGCAGCAAATTGTTTTCGTTTTTGAGCAGGATGATGGATTCGTGGGCGGCTTTCAGCGCGAGCGCCTGGTGCTCAGGACTGTTGGTGATTTTTTCGGCGTAGTCGGCGTTGGAATACGGATCTTCAAACATGCCGGCGAGAAATTTTGCACGGAGCATGCGCGTGACTGAGACGTCGATCGACGCTTCGGAGATTTTTCCGGCTTTCACTTGGTCGACCAACGTGCCGTAGGTTTGATTGAACGGCAGTTCGACGTCGACGCCGGATTCGAATGCGACGCGCGCGGCGTCTTCTTGATTGGCGACGATGTGATGGACGGTGCGCAATTCTTGCGGGCCGAAATAGTCGGACGTGATTAATCCTGTAAAACCCCACTCGCCGCGGAGAACGTCGAGCATCAAGTGTTTGTTGCTGTGATTGGGGATGCCGTCGATTTCGTTGTAGGAGGGCATCACGGTGGCGACGTGGGCTTCTTTTACGGCGGCTTCGAAGGGCTTGAGCCAATATTCGCGAATCACGCGTTCGGAATAGAGGGCAGGGCCGACGTTGGTGCCGCTTTCGGGCTGGCCGTGGACGGCGAAATGTTTTGCGGTGGCCATGACGTGAGCTTTGTCGAGGCCCGGGCCGGTGCCTTGGTAGCCGGTGATTGCGGCGACGCCGAGGCGCGAGACGAGATAGGGATCTTCGCCGTAGGTTTCTTCGGTGCGGCCCCAGCGTGGATCGCGATCGAGATCGAGGACCGGCGCGAGGCATTGCTGAATGCCGCGAGCGCGGGCTTCGGCGGCGGTCGCGGTGAAAATATCGTGGAGCAGATTTGGATCCCAGGTTGAAGCGAGTGCGATGGCCGTCGGATAGGACGTGCCTTTTGGCGCGACGTGACCGTGCAGGCATTCGTCGTGGAAGAGGACGGGGATGCCGAGGCGCGTGTTTTCTTTCACCCATTTCTGGATTGAATTGGTGAACTCCACCATCACGCGCGGGTCGCGGTGCTCGCTCGGGCGCGAAATTTCGCCGATGCCGTTTTTGAGAAGCGTCGCGGCGTGG
Organism: uncultured Acidobacteriota bacterium; assembly: GCA_963766985.1. Taxonomy (GTDB): domain Bacteria; phylum Acidobacteriota; class Terriglobia; order Acidiferrales; family UBA7541; genus Acidiferrum. Next base: position 1,076,097 of record CAVYCJ010000010.1, on the reverse strand, counting down.
TCGGGCAGAAAGTTACCCTTATCGTCGACGAACAGCATGTTGGGGTCGGAGAAAAACGATTTGTTCTCCCACGCGCCCTGGAGCTGCGCGACCTTTTCTTCGAGCGTCATGCGCGAGAGAAGATCGGCGATGCGCTGCTCGACGGGCAAATTCGCGTCGCGATAGGCTGGCGTAGCTTGCTGTGCATTCGCGACGCGCGATCGCACTGCGAAAGTCCCTGCAATCGCCGACACCGCAACGGCGCACGCGCAAAATCTGAGAAAAATGCGCACTCCAGCCTCCATCTAAAATTTCTATGCTTGCAATCCAAAAACTGCGTGGTACGATACCACGACCGTTAACGTACACGGCAAGGGATTTTTGCGGATATTTTGAGTGTTGCCATGGGGCCAGGCAGGGTGTGCCCAAATTTTGGGTTAACGGTGAACGATTTGTGTCCTCGTGAGGGCGAACGAGAATCGCTCAGGGTCCCCGATCCCAATCATATCGGAAAGCAATTGTTGGGAGTCACAGGTTAGAACTATGCCCGGCCACGTACTCGGAATTGACACTGGAACCGGCGGAACTCGCGCGCTGATTATTCGCGCGGACGGACGCATCGTCGCATCGGCGACGGAAGAGCACGAGCCGTTCGCTTCGCTGCAAATCGGTTGGGCGGAGCAGCATCCGGAAGATTGGTGGCGGGCTGCGGGCGTTGCTGTGCGCAAAGCGATTGCGCAGAGCGGGCTGAAGAGTGAAGACATCGCTTGCGTCGGTTTTTCGGGGCAGATGCACGGCGCGGTCATGCTGGATGCGAACGGCGATGTCGTTCGACCCGCGCTGATCTGGTGCGACGTTCGGACCGAGCCACAATGCAAAGAGCTAAACGAGAAGATCGGCGCGGAGAAGCTGATTCAGCTTACCTGCAATCCGGCGCTGCCAAATTTCACGCTGACGAAATTTTTGTGGGTGCGCGAGAACGAGCCGGAGAACTGGAAGCGCGTGCGGTCGGTGATGTTGCCGAAGGACTACGTTCGCTTTCGGCTCACGGGCGAGCGGGCGATTGACGTCGCGGATGCGTCGGGCACGCTGATGCTCGACGTTGCGAAGCGGGCCTGGTCGAAGGAAGTTTTGCAGGCGGCGGAGATCGATCCGGCGCTGTTGCCGCGGGTGTTCGAATCGCCAGATGTTTGCGGGAAAGTTTCGGCTGACGGCGCGAAGGCGACCGGGCTCGCTGTTGGCACACCGGTCGTTGCGGGTGCGGGCGATCAAGCGGCTGGCGCAACCGGAATGGGTATCGTGGCGCCGGGCGCTGTCAGCGCGACGATCGGAACTTCGGGTGTCGTTTTCGCAGCGACCGATCGACCTGCGCTCGATTCACGAGGGAGACTTCACACATTTTGCCACGCGGTTCCAGGGCGCTGGCACGTGATGGGAGTCACGCAGGCTGCCGGGCTCTCGCTGCGCTGGTTCCGCGACAACTTCATGTCGGCTGCCGAGAAATCCGGCGGCACTGATCCATACGAGACGCTGACGGCCGAAGCTGCGACTGCGCCTGCGGGTTCCGACGGGTTGCTCTGGACGCCGTATCTGATGGGCGAGCGCACGCCTCATCTTGATGGAACAGCAAGAGGCGCACTGGTTGGCCTGACTGCGTCGCATAAGCGTGCCCACGTCGTCCGCGCGATCTTAGAAGGCGTTGCGTACAGCCTGAAAGATACCTTCACGATTTTCGGCGAGATGCGTGTCCCGGTGAAAAGCATTCGCCTTGGCGGTGGCGGTGCGCGTTCGGCGCTTTGGCGGCAGATTCAAGCGGATGTCTACGATCACGACGTCGAGATCGTGGAAGCCGAAGAAGGCGCGGCGTACGGCGCGGCGATCCTGGCCGGGGTTGGCGCGAAGATCTGGCCATCGGTCGACGCCGCTTGCGATGCCGTCGTGCGCGTGATGCATCGCGTTCAGCCAGTCGCGAACGATGCTCGCGTGATGCAGACGAATTACGCGGCGTATCGGCGCGTGTATCCGGCAACCAAGTCGATCTTCAGCGCGTAGTGGCAGTGCGTGTGATGCGAGCGAGTCGGCTCGTTGCGGCTAACCCAGGAGACGCGCATTCGTCGAGGATGCGCGGAAAGGTGCATGTATGCCCAGGAATGCTTTTGAGCCGAAGGCGGAACACAAATTCACGTTTGGTTTGTGGACAGTAGGGAATCGCGGGCGCGATCCCTTTGGCGATTTCGTTCGTCCGGTGATTTCGCCCAACGATATCGTCGCAATGCTGGCTGAGGTGGGCGCGTGGGGCGTCAACCTGCACGACAACGACCTCGTTCCCATCGACGCCACTCCGCATGAGCGCGACGCGATCGTTGCGTCGTTCAAGCGCGCGTGCAAAGAGCACGGGCTCGTCGTGCCGATGGCCACGGTATCGCTGTTCACGCATCCTGTTTTCCGCGACGGCGCCTTTACAGCAAGCGATCCCGAAGTTCGCGCTTACGCAGTACAGAAAACGATGCGCGCGATGGATCTCGGCGCCGAACTGGGCGCGAAGATTTTCGTTTTGTGGGGCGGCCGCGAGGGAGTCGAGACCGACGCGTGCCGCCCCGGCGCTGATGCCGTAAAACATCTGCGCGATGCCGTGAATTTCTTGTGCGAGTACAACATCGACAAGAAATACGGCTTCAAGATCGCGATGGAAGCCAAGCCGAATGAGCCGCGCGGCGACATTTATATGGCGACCACGGGGCACTACCTCGGATTCATTCCGACGCTGGATCATCCGGAGATGGTGGGAGTGAACCCGGAGTTTGCGCACGAGACGATGGCGGGATTGAATTTCTTGCACAACGTGGCGCAGGCGTGGGAAGCGGGAAAACTGTTTCACATCGATTTGAACGATCAGATCCCTGGGCGTTTCGATCAGGACCTGCGATTTGGTTCCGTCAATATCAAGGCGGCCTTCTGGCTGGTGAGATTCCTTGAAGACGTCGGATACTCCGGATCGCGTCATTTCGATGCGCACGCTTACCGCACCGAGGATTACGAAGGTGTGAAGGATTTCGCACGCGGTTGCATGCGGAATTATCTGATCCTCAAGGACAAGGCTGCTCGGTGGAACGCCGACAAAGAAATCCAGTCGATCCTCAAGGAAGTCAGTTCGAATGGTAATGGCGCGCCGAAGATCGGATCGTATTCGAAGAAAACCGCGGCGGCTCTTCTGACGCATAACTTTGACAAAGACACGATCTTGAAAAAGAAGTTGCCGTACGAACGGCTGGATCAATTGACGATCGATATTTTAACTGGCGCTCGCTAGTTCCGATCGGCTCAACCATACCTGCATCCGTTACAATGCATTCGATCGCATAGCGCGTCTCTCTGCGCTTCCTGCGACGTCGTTTGTTCCGATGTTCACGGAGAGCCGTGATGTCCTTCATCCACGACGATTTTCTTTTGCAGTCTGAAACGTCGCGCCGCCTCTATCACACTTACGCCGCAGCAGAGCCCATCCTCGACTACCATTCGCATCTGCCGCCCGCCGATATTGCATCCGACCGTCGATTCAACAATCTGTTTGAGCCGTGGCTCGAAGGCGATCACTACAAGTGGCGCGCGATGCGGGCGAACGGCGTGCCTGAATCGCACGTCACGGGTACCGCCGATCCTCGCCAAAAATTTCTTGCGTGGGCGCGGACGGTTCCGTTCACGCTTCGCAATCCGCTCTATCACTGGACGCATCTCGAACTGAAGCGGTACTTCGGAATCGACGAACTGCTGAATGAGAGATCTGCGCCATCGGTGTGGGATCGAGCGAACGAGCAGCTTCGGTCATCGAGTGATCTCACGACGCAGGGCATCCTTCGCAAATTTAAAGTGCGCGCTGTCTGCACCACGGACGATCCTTGCGACGACCTTGCACATCATCGGGCGGTCAATACATCCGCAAGCGCCGGGTTTCGCATGTACCCCACCTTTCGTCCGGATGCGGCGCTTGCCGTTGGTCAACCGGAAGCACTTGCGACCTGGGTTGAACGTCTGGAGAAGGCGAGCGGAATCGAAGTCATCTCCTTCAGTCACTTTCTCGATGCCCTCAAGCAACGCCACGATCATTTTCATTCCGTAGGAGGGCGGCTCTCGGACCATGGGCTCACGCATTGCTACGCCACGCCATGTACCGAGACGCAGGCCGGATTGATTTTTTCGAAAGCGCGCGACGGAAAGGCCGCATCGCCGGCGGAAGAAGAGCAGTTCGCGTCCTATTTAATGTTGTTTTTCGGCCGGCTCGATGCTGAAAAGAATTGGACGAAGCAATTGCATCTAGGAGCGCTGCGCAACGTGAATACGCGTGCGACGCAGGCGCTCGGTCCCAACACCGGCTACGACAACATCGGCGATTGGCCGCAAGCCGAAGCACTCAGCAAGTACTTCGACTTGCTCGAGCAGGAAAATGCGCTGCCGAAGACGATCATCTACAACAACAATCCCATCGACAATTTCGTCTTCTCGACCGCGATCGGCAGTTTTCAGGACGGAAAAACGCCCGGCAAGATTCAATTTGGCAGCGGCTGGTGGTTCCTCGATCAGAAAGAGGGAATCGAGTGGCAGTTGAACGCGCTTTCGAACAACGGATTGTTCGGGCGCTTCGTTGGGATGCTCACGGATTCGCGCTCGTTCATGTCATTCCCGCGCCACGAATACTTTCGGCGCGTGCTTTGCAATCTGCTCGGTGGAGAGGTTGATCGGGGAGAATTGCCGCGCGACGAAGAATTGGTCGGCACAACGATCCGCAATATCTGTTTCGCAAATGCGAAGAACTATTTAGCTTTGGAATTGCCGCACTGAAGCAGTGAGGCTGGTACGCGCGCGGCTCACCAGTTGTGCATCGTGCCGTCGAGCTTGCGGTTCACCGGCAGATAGGCTCGCTGGTACGGATACGTAGCTGCGAGTTTCTCGTCGATATCGACGCCGTGCCCGGGCGCATCGCCCGGGTACATGAATCCGTCCTTGAACGAATATGCGTGCGGAAACACTTTGTCCGTCTCGGGCGTGTGTCGCATGTACTCCTGAATTCCGAAATTGTGCACGCTGATGTCGAAATGCAATGCTGCGCCCATGCACACCGGACTTAAGTCCGTCGCACCGTGCGAACCGGTTCGAACCTGATAAATCTCGGCCAGGCTCGCGATTTTCTTCAGATGTGAAATGCCGCCGGCGTGTACGACGGTCGTCCGAATGTAGTCGATGAGTTGTTCTTCGATGAGCTGCTGGCAATCGAAGATGGTGTTGAAGACCTCACCAACGGCCAGCGGTGTGGTCGTGTGCTGACGGATCAATCGAAAGCTCTCCTGCAACTCCGCCGGTGTCGGATCTTCCAACCAGAACATGTGGTAGGGCTCGAGTTCTTTGCCCAGCCGCGCTGCTTCAATCGGCGTGAGGCGGTGATGCGCGTCGTGGAGGAAATGAACGTCGGGCCCAAATTCTTTTCGCAGCCGCGAAAAAAGCTGCGGGGCGAAATTCAGATATTGCTCGGTGGACCATGCATTTTCCGGCGGCGCATCTTTTTCCGCTGGCTCGTAGTACATCGATCCGCGGCCAACGCCGTAGGTGCTAGAGAGTCCCGGAATTCCGGACTGCGCGCGAATCGCTTTGTAGCCCATGCCGATGTATTTCGAAACGGCTACAACCGTGTCTTCGATATCCGTGCCGCTCGCGTGACCGTAGACCATCACGCCATCGCGCGAGGCTCCGCCGAGCAGTTGATATAACGGCGCGTTCAGCGATTTTGCTTTGATGTCCCACAGCGCCGTGTCCACGGCGGCAATCGCCGACATCGTGACCGGGCCGCGGCGCCAGTACGCGCCTTTATAAAAATATTGCCAGATGTCCTCGATGCGCCGGGCGTCGCGACCAATCAGCAGAGGGCAAACGTGATCGGTGAGATACGACGCCACCGAAAGCTCACGACCATTCAGCGTCGCGTCGCCGAGCCCGTAAATTCCGTCTTCAGTGACAATCTTCAACGTGACAAAATTGCGTCCCGGGCAGCAAACGATGACCTTGGCGTCGACAATCTTCATCCGTAGGAATCCTTGTGCAGCGTCTATGCGTGCAGATGAAAAATACCACTGGCAAGAGTGCCATAATCGCACGAGTGACGGCTACCTTCGAGATCGATCAGTGAAATCCGCAAGAGGCATGCGATCGCGCCGGCTTGCTGAGGCGATCGTGCTGATTGCTTTGGGCGCGTTTGTGGCAAGCGCTTGTCGAGCTGAAGATGGCCACGAGGCTTGGCTGCGATACGCGCCGCTCGATGCTGCCGCGGCGAAGAGCTACGCATCGCTGCCCCACGCTGTCGAAATCGATGGTGATTCACTCGTGCTTCGGACTGCACGGGAAGAATTGTCGCGCGGGGTTCACGGGATGTTGGGCTTCGCACTTGCCAACCAGGACTCAAAGGCGTCCGGTGCCCCACACGCTGCTGTAATCGTCCTCGCGACGGACAAGAAACTCGCGCCGGAATCGTTCCAACTGCGGTGGTCCGGAACCGGCAATAAGGCGTCGCTGCGAATTACCGGCGGCGACGATCGCGGCGTTCTCTATGGCGTCTTCGCGTTGCTCAGCAAAATCGCGCGCCTCGAGTCTCTCACGCGTATCGACGAAATGCAGAAGCCTGCCGCTCCTGTGCGCTGGGTCAACGACTGGGATAATCTCGACGGCACCATCGAACGCGGCTACGGCGGCCGCTCGATTTTCTTCGACGCCGACAACGTTCGCGCCGACCTGTCGCGCGTTAACGATTACGCGCGATTACTCGCCTCGATCGGGATCAACGGATGCGCGATCAACAACGTAAATGCGAATCCGCGCGTCCTGACGCCGGAGTTTCTGCCGCAGCTCGTCCGCGTCGCTGATATCTTTCGCGCATGGGGCGTGCGGCTCGCGATTGCGGTCGATGTCAGCAGTCCGATGCGGATCGGCGGTCTCGACACATTCGATCCGAGCGATCCTAGCGTTGCGAAATGGTGGCGCGAGCGTTTCGATCAGGTCTACGCGAAAATTCCCGATCTTGGCGGCGTGGTCGTCAAAGCCGATTCCGAAGGGCGTCTCGGCCCATCGACGTATCACCGCACGCCTGCCGACGCCGCGAACGTCATCGCGCGGGCGCTAAAACCGCATGGCGGACTCGTCTTCTACCGCGCATTCGTCTACAACCACCATCTCGATTGGCGCGACCCGAAAAATGATCGCGCTAAGGCCGCGTACGACAATTTCCATCCGCTCGATGGCCAGTTCGACGACAACGTCATCGTGCAGATCAAGCATGGTCCTATCGATTTTCAAGCTCGCGAGCCGGTTTCACCACTCTTCAGCGGTCTGGAAAAAACCAACGAAGCGATTGAGCTGCAGATCACCCAGGAATATACGGGGCAGCAGCATCATCTCTGCTTCCTCGCGCCGATGTGGAAGGAAGTTCTCGACTTCGACATGCACGCCGGGCGCGACGATACGCCGGTCAAAGATTTAGTCGCTGGCAAAGTTTTTCATCGGCCCGCCGGAGGGTACGTCGGCATCGCCAACGTCGGTCTCGATGCCAACTGGCTCGCACATCCGCTCGCGATGGCGAACCTTTATGCGTTTGGTCGTCTCGCGTGGAATCCGGACGCGACGCCAGAGAAAATCGCGACAGAGTGGACGCAGCTTACGTTCGGCGACGATCCTACTGTCGTCTCAACAGTCACCGGCTTGCAACTCGCATCGTGGCGCACATACGAAAATTACACAGGTCCGCTCGGCGCGCAGACACTCACCGACATCACTGGCAGCCACTATGGTCCGAACATCGAGTCGTCGGAAGAAAACGGCTGGGGCCAGTGGCATCGCGCCGATGAAAAAGGAATCGGCATGGATCGCAGCGTCGCAACCGGGACAGGTTTCGCCGGCCAATACCGTCCTCCCGTCGCGAAAAGCTATGAATCGCTAACGACGACTCCCGACGAACTTCTTCTCTTCTTCCATCACGTTCCGTACACCTACAAGCTCCACTCGGGCAAGACCGTCATTCAATATATTTATGACTCCCATTTCGACGGCGCGGCCGAAGCGGCCGAATTCGTCGATCAATGGAAGTCGCTGCAGGGGCATGTCGATCCTCAACGCTTCAACGATGTGCTTGCGCGCCTCGAGTATCAGGCCGGCCACGCGATTGTCTGGCGCGATGCGATCTGCAACTACTTCCTGAAAAAATCGGGCATTCCCGACGAGAAAGGTCGCGCCGGCAATTTCCCCAATCGTGTCGAAGCTGAATCGATGCAGCTTGAGGGTTACGCACCGGTCGATGTCGCGCCGTGGGAGAACGCATCACAAGGAAAGGCCATCGCTTGCAAACAGGCGCAGGGCTGCACGGCCTCGTACAAATTCACCGGGACGGAAGGGAACTATGCGCTGGTCATCCTCTACTTCGATCAGAGAAATGGCGCGTCGAAGTTTCGCGTCTTCCTGAACGACAAAGTCATCTCTCACTGGACTGCCGATGATCAGCTTCCCGCCACGAAGATCGGAGCCGACGCCGCCACGCGGCGTACGATTCCGAATCTTCACTTGCGCCCCGGAGATCGGATTCGAATCGAAGGCGTTCCCGATGCCGACGAACCCGCAGGCCTCGACTACATCGAAATTATTCCGGCGAACTAGCGGACCTGGAGTAGCCTGCCGTAAACTCGTAGCGGCACGCCACTCGCGCGCCGTGTCACGAGTTTTTCCGCGTCATCACATTTTACTTGAGGCTAAACGAAATGCCTTACGCCCCGCTCGATCTCACAAACAAGACCGCGGTTGTCATCGGCGGAACCTCTGGAATCGGCCTCGCGATCGCTAAAGGCCTCGCCAAAGCCGGCGCGAACGTCGTCCCGACCGGCCGCCGCGCTGAACTCGCGCAATCGGCCGCCGCAGACATCAAAGCCGCCGGCGGAAAATCGCTCGCCGTTCCATGCGACGTGACAACCCGCGCGAGCATTGAAGCGCTTCTCGCGGCCACGGTCGCTGAATTCGGCTCGGTCGAAATCCTCGTCAACTCTGCCGGCACTACCAAGCGCACGCCGTCGCTCGACGTCACCGAAGCCGACTGGAACAACATCATCGAGATCAATCTCAATGGAACGTTCCGCGCCTGCCAGGTTTTCGGTCGCCACATGATCGAGCGCAAGTACGGGCGGATCGTCAACATCGCCTCGGTGGCATCGTTCCTTGCGCTTTTCGAAGTCGCAGCCTATTGCGCCAGCAAGGGCGCCGTTGCGATGCTCACAAAGTCCCTTGCCATCGAATGGGGAAAGCACGGCGTTTGCGTCAACGCCATCGCGCCCGGTGTTTATCGTACCGATCTCAATGCAGGCTTGCTGGATGGAACTGCGCGCGGAAAAGAATTTCTACTACGCAATCCGATGAATCGCTTTGGTCAACTCGAAGAACTTATCGGGGCTGCGATTTTTCTCGCATCCGACTCCGCCAGCTATACCAACGGTCACGTTCTCGCGGTCGACGGCGGAATGCTAGCCAGCGGTGTGAACCAGTAACACCCGCTGTCGTATCTTTCTATGCTTCGACCTCGGCATCCGCGATCGACAGCGCCTCGTCGAACGCCGCCACGCCCGCATCGATCTCCTTCTCCGTGATGATCAACGGCGGCGCAATCACAAAATGGCTCACCCAAGCCTGCATGTAGACCCCGCTCGCCATCATTTTAGCCGCAACCTTGTCTACCAACAGCGGCGTCCCTGCAACTTTGTCCGCCATCGAGTTGAAACCCAGCTTCGTCGTGCGATTCTTCACTAACTCCACCGCCCAGAACATCCCGATTCCGCGCACCTCGCCGATCGAAGGATGCTTCTCCTTCAGCGCATGCAACTTCGGCCCGATGTATGCGCCCAACTCCACCGCGCGCTGCGCCAGATTCAACCGTTTCATCTCATCGATCGATGCAATCGCAGGCGCTAGCGTCAATGGATGCGCCTCGTAGGTATGCCCGTGCGAGAAAAAGTGATCCTCGAAATAGCTGGCAACTTTCTCCGAAGTCGCGCACAGCCCCAGGGGTATCGCCGCGTTCGTAATCCCTTTCGCCGTCGTCAAAATGTCCGGCACCACGCCCCAGTTATCGACCGCGAACCACTTTCCTGTCCGGCACCAGCCCGTCATCACTTCGTCCGCAATCATCAACACGCCGTGCTTGTCGCAAATCTGCCGCAGCCGAGGCAAATACTCCTTGGGCGGAATCAGCACGCCGTTCGTTCCGACCACCGGCTCCAGAATCACCGCCGCGACATCACTCTCATTCGCGATCATGTGCTCGATGTATTCCACGCATGCGATGCCACAACCCGGATAGGTGTGCAGAATCGGGCATTTATAGCAGTTCACCTCCGGCGCAAAAATCACGCCGGGAATTTTCCCTGCGGGTTCCATCGCCCATCGCCGCGGATCGCCCGTCGCCGCAATCGAGCCCATCGTCGAGCCGTGATATGAACGGTAGCGCGAAATAATCTTCGTCTTCCCCGTCGACATGCGCGCAATCTTGAACGCCGCTTCGTTCGCCTCCGTCCCCGACGTCGTGAAAAAATATTTTGTCAGCCCCTTTGGTAGCACCTCAACCAATCTTTTCGCCAATTCCGCGCGGATCGTCGTCGCCCAGCCCGGCCCCACATACGCCAGATCCCGTGCCTGATCCTGGATCGCCTGAATCACGGCCTTGTTCTTGTGACCGAGCGTGACGCACATCAACTGCGCTGAGAAATCCAGATACTTCTTTCCATCGGCGTCGGTGAAGTGGCAATCTTCCGCATCCACGACGTGAACCGGATTCCACCCCTTCTGGCGGCGCCAGGTCCCATACGTATATTTCGTCGTGATCTGTTTCACTTCGGCGGAAGAGAGGTTCTGACTCTGCATGAAAAATTCCTTGGGCTGAGATTGCCCGAGCGAGCAACTCTGCACATTTTCAGCAAGCTCGAGTAGCGTTAGCCTACTACGATTCCACCGGTTGCGAAATTCTCTACTCTCGGCGATACTCGCCGCCGACAATGCTTATATTTTCGCGACTCATCACAATCCTCTGCATCGCGGCGCTCACCTCGCCGCTGATCCGGTCCGCCGAGACCAAAACTCCCGCGACCGAACCTGCATCCCAAGCGAAAGCAGCGCCGACTCATCCCACCAAAATCATCATCGACTCTGACATCGGCGACGACGTAGACGACGTCTTCGCGATCGGCCTCGCCCTCACCAGCCCCGAAGTCGAAATCCTCGGCATCTCCAGCGCCTGGGGCGACACGCAACTCCGCGCCCGCATGGTCGATCGTCTCCTCATCGAAACAAACGCCACCAATATCCCCGTCGCCGAAGGCATCCCCACAAAAGCCCAATCCATCTTCAGCCAGGCGCAGTGGGCTAAAGGCGGCAACGTCCCGCAAAAATCTCATCCCCAGGCCGTTGACTTCCTCCTCGACCAAATCAAAAAAGATCCCGGCAACATCACGCTCGTCGCCATTGGCCCGCTCACTAACATCGGCGCCGCCATCGACCGCGACCCCGCCACCTTCAAAAAGTTGAATCGCGTCATCATCATGGGCGGCGCCGTCCGCAAAGGCTATGGCGATCTCGGCTTCGAACCCGACCACGGCCCGCAGCCCGAGTACAACATCTACTCAGACGTTGCCGCCGCGCAAAAACTCTTCGCCAGCGGCGTCCCCATCTACATGATGCCGCTCGACTCCACGCAACTGAAGCTCGACGAAGACAAGCGCGCTTTCCTCTTCAAGCAGGGAACTCCGCTGACCAACGCGCTCTCCACGCTCTACTACCAGTGGGGCCAGCAGACTCCGACGCTCTTCGACGCCATGGCCGTCGCTTTCGTCCTCGATCCATCGCTCTGCCCAACCACGCCGCTCCACATCACCGTCGAAAAAGACGGCGCCACACGCGAATCCGCAGGCGCTCCCAACACCAATGCCTGTCTCGCCTCCGATTCCGATCAGTTTTTTCGTTTCTTACTTCCACGCCTCGCCAAGCCCTTTCCTTTGCAACGCTGAATCGCTACAGTAACCGTTCGCCGCCCAGGCCCATCTCAAGCAAAACGCGAAAATGAACGCCGCCGAAAAATCACAAATGCCGCCATCACGCGCCACCTACCCCGACCTCGCCGGCAAATCCGTCCTTATCACTGGTGGCGGCAGCGGCATCGGCGCCGCCTTCACCGAAGCCTTCGCCCGCCAACACGCTAAAGTCGCATTCCTCGATATCGCCGCCGAACCGAGCCAAGCCTTAGCGAAGAAGATCACCGCCGAAGCCGGAAACGTCACCTCACTTTTTCCAGTGCGACGTCCGCGACATCTCCGCCCTTCAATCCGCCATCGATCAAGCCCACTCCAAAATCGGCGACATCTCCGTCCTCATCAACAACGCCGCCAGCGACGACCGCCACTCCTTCGAATCCGTCACGCCCGAGTATTGGGACGAGCGCTTCGCCACCAATCTCCGCCACATGTTTTTCGCCGCGAAAGCGATCGCGCCGCAAATGCAGCGCCTCGGCGGCGGCTCGATCATCAACATGAGCTCGATCATCTGGCGACTCGCGCACACTGGCCTCCCGGCCTACATCACGTGCAAAGCCGCCGTCATGGGCCTTACCCGCACGCAAGCCCGCGAATACGGCCCGCACAACATCCGGGTCAACGCCATCTCTCCCGGCGCCGTCTGGACCGAACGCCAGATCAAACTCTGGTACACGCCCGAGTTTGAACAGGAAATGATGAAAGGGCAGTGCCTCGCCGTTCAGGTTCTCCCCGACGACATCGCCAACATGGCGCTTTTCCTCGCGTCCGACGCTGCGGCAAAATGTACCGCCCAGGATTTCACCGTCGATGCGGGTTGGAGTTGATCGTCGACCGAAACGAAATTGCTGTCCGAGATTGAAAAAATCAGTTCGGAGCTGACCACGCATGAAAACCGTAAAAGGACCCGCAATCTTCCTCGCCCAATTCGCCGGCGACGTCGCGCCCTTCAATAATTTCGACTCCATCTGCGCTTGGGCCGCGAATCTCGGCTACAAAGGCGTGCAGATTCCCACCTGGGACGCGCGTCTTTTCGATTTAGAAACCGCCGGCGAGAGCAAATCCTATTGCGACGAAATCGCCGGCGTAGCGAAACAGCACGGTCTCGCCATCACCGAACTCTCCACGCACCTGCAAGGCCAGCTCGTCGCCGTTCACCCAGCCTACGACGCCGCGTTCGACGGCTTCGCGGCGCCGAACGTCCGCAACAATCCAAAAGCGCGCCAGGAATGGGCCGTCGACCAGCTTTATCACGCCGCGAAAGCCTCCAGGAATTTTGGCCTCGCGTCGCATGTCACATTCTCCGGCGCCCTAGCTTGGCCCTATATGTATCCATGGCCGCAGCGCCCCGCCGGCCTGGTCGAGACCGCGTTCGACGAACTCGCCAAGCGCTGGATTCCCATCCTCAACAAGTTCGACGAAGTCGGCATCGATCTCTGCTTCGAAGTTCACCCCGGCGAAGATCTTCACGATGGCGCCAGCTTCGAAATGTTCCTCGACCGCGTCAAAAATCATCCGCGCTGCAACTTGCTTTTCGATCCCAGCCACTTCGTTTTGCAGCAACTCAACTATCTCGAATACATCGACCTCTATCACGAGCGCATCAAGATGTTTCACGTTAAGGATGCCGAGTTCCGCCCGTCAGGGCGTCAGGGCGTTTACGGCGGCTATCAATCCTGGATCAATCGCGCAGGCCGTTTCCGCTCGCTCGGCGACGGACAAGTCGATTTCGCCGCCATCTTCTCCAAACTGACACAATACGATTTCCCCGGCTGGGCCGTTCTCGAATGGGAATGCTGCATCAAGAGCGCCGAACAAGGCGCCGCCGAAGGCGCACCATTTATCGCGCGCCACATCATCCAAGCCGCCGCCACCACCTTCGACGATTTCGCGGCCTCCGGCACTGATCAAGCCGCCAATCGCCGCATGCTCGGCCTCGGATAACTTTGGGTTTTTCTCGCGGCCGTAGTTCGGTCGTCTTTGTGTTTATCGTGGTTGTAGTTTTGTTGTCATCCTGAGCCGCCCGAAGGGCGGCGAAGGATCTCAACCTCAGCCAAACTAAAAACGCATCACTCGGCACCGACGTTAGCCGGAAAAATCGCAATCAAGGACTAACAATGACCATCGACGCATCCACCACCCAATCCTCCCCGCGCCGCCTCCGCCTCGGCATGGTCGGCGGCGGACCCGGCGGCTTCATCGGCGCCGTCCATCGCATCGCCGCGCGCATCGACGACCGCTTCGAACTCGTTGCCGCCGCGCTCTCTTCGAATCCCGAGCGCAGCCGCGACGCTGCGCGCGATCTCCACATTGCGCCCGACCGCGCCTACGGCAGCTTCGCCGAAATGGCCGCCGCTGAAGCGAAACGCCCCGACCGCATCGACGCCGTCTCGATCGTCACGCCAAATCATCTCCATTTCGCCCCCGCGAAAGCCTTCCTCGACGCCGGCATCCACGTCATCTGCGACAAGCCGCTAACAACCACCGTCGAAGACGCGCAAACTCTCGCGCAACTCGTAAAAAAATCCGGCCTCATCTTCGGCCTTACACACAACTACACCGGCTATCCCGTGATTCGGCAGGCGCGCGAAATGATCGCCGCCGGCGAACTCGGCAAGCTCCGCCTCGTGCAAGTCGAATACGCGCAAGATTGGCTCACCACGCCGCTCGAAAACACCGGCCAGAAACAAGCCGCATGGCGCACCGACCCCGCGCAAAGCGGACCCGCCGGCTCGCTCGGCGACATCGGCACGCACGCCTACAACATCGCCTGCTTCGTCAGCCAGCATCACGCCGAGCAGGTCGCCGCCGATGTCAGCATCATGGTCCCCGGCCGCCGTCTCGACGACAACGTGCAGGTTCTGCTCCGATATAACGAGGGAGTTCGCGGCATGCTCTGGGCCAGCCAGGTCGCCGTCGGCAACGAAAACAATCTCCGCCTCCGCGTCTACGGCGAAAAGGGCGGCTTCGACTGGTCGCAGGAAAATCCCAACTATCTTCACTTCAGCCGCTACGGCAAGCCAACGATGACGCTCACGCGCAACGGCGCCGACGCCACCTCCGCCGCAAAACACGCCAGCCGCATCCCCAGCGGCCACCCGGAAGGTTATCTGGAGGCGTTCGCGCAACTCTACGCCGACATTGCCGAGCAAATCAGCGCGCGCCAAGCGAATCGCGCCCCGTCGAAAGATTCGCTCCTCGTCCCCACAGTCGACGATGGTGTAGCCGGCGTAAAATTCATCGCAGCCGTTCTGAACTCCTCAAAACAAAACGCAGCGTGGGTCAATCTCTAATCGCGACGAGCGGCAACAATGTGGGGCACAGCGACCGCCAACCCCGTCATCAGAACACTTAAACGAAGCGCTACGAATCCCCAAAAAACTTGTAACCGTTTCTCCCATTTCCTAATCAAAATCTCGTCCCAATGCTCCGATTCATCCTTCGCACCGTCGGCATCCTCGCGCTCTTCTTCCTCGCCCTCCAACTCGTCCGCCCCTCTCTCCCGAATCCGCCTGTCACCGCCGACTTCCAAGCTCCTCCCGAAGTAAAACAAGTCCTGAAAAAATCCTGCTACGGTTGCCATTCCAACGAAACCAAACTCGCGTGGTTTGACCTTCCCGTTCCCGCGTACTGGATCGTTCGTGATCACGTGCTCGACGCGCGAAAGCACATTAATTTCTCCGAAATCGCCAAACTCCCCGTCGCGCAGCAAAAAGCGGCGCTCTACGAAGGCGTCTTCCAGGTTTCTCGCGGCGCCATGCCGATCCCTGCTTACGTGGCGTTTCATCCCGAAGCGAAAATGTCCGAGCAAGATCTGAGCATCCTCAAAAATTATCTCGTCTCGATCTCACCCGCCGCTAAAGGCACTCCGGACGATGCCGGTGCCGCGCAATACGAGAAATGGATCGCCTCCGGCAACCAAGCTTCCACGCCACAACCCGCGCCGAACGGCATCGTCTTTCCTTCCGACTACAAGAACTGGAAACCCATCAGCAGCACCGAACGCTTCGACAACAACACCATCCGCCAGATCCTCGGCAACGACATCGCGCTCAAAGCCATCGCCGAAAAGCAGATCAATCCGTGGCCCGACGGTGCGACCTTCGCCAAGATCGCGTGGATCGAACAAACCGGTCCCGACGGCGTGATTCGCCCGGGTGAATTTTTTCAAGTGGAATTTATGATTCGCGACAAAACCAAGTACGCCAACACTCTCGGCTGGGGCTGGGCCCGCTGGCGCGGCGCCGATCTCAAGCCCTACGGCAAAGACGTAAATTTCGTCGATGAATGTGTGGGCTGTCACCGGCCGCTCAGCGACACGAACTACGTCTTCACCGAACCCATCGGAGGCCAGCAATGATATGGTCTGGAGTGAAGTGGCCAAGAACGATGCGAAGCCCGTTCATTACAGCTTCGATCGTTTTCTTGTTCGTCGCCAGCGCAGTGATCTCGGGGTGTTCCTCCAACCGCCCCGCCCCTCTGGTCGCCACCGTCAACGAAAGCGCGTCGCTATCGGCCACCGAGTCCAGCGCGCTCCCAGCAAACCCGCTCAAATGGCGAGTCATCACCGCATCCATCGATCCGCAGACTTCGACGATGTCCACGCTCTACGGAAACGACACTGCTATCCAATACGCGCGCACCAACTCAAAGCACGACTATCCGCCCGGCTCGCGAATCGCCCTCGTCACATGGACGCGTCGCGACGACCCGCGATACTTCGGCGCAAGAATTCCCGATCATCTCAAGTCCATCGAATTTGTTTTGGTAACCGAGCTGCCCGGCGAGACAAATGTCAGGTACGAAAAATTTGAAGGCACTCCACTCAAGCAAACGGCGACAAACGAATCCCCCAATCCGACCCCAGCCGCCCAGGCCCTCCTGAACCAGCGAGCTGCCGTGCTTCCCTGATTCATATCGCCCGGCATCAAGAAACGCGCCGACCCACTACCCAACTCGTCACAAGGCAACTTGTGCGCAACATTCTCGTTGTACCATCTCCCTCGAACCCAACGGAGCCTGGTCCCCCAATGTCCGACGCATCCCCGCTCGAACATCCGATCCCTGTCCCCTCAGCGCCCGCAGCGCCGCCCCCGCCCTCAACCCGGCGCTACATGCTCCTCTTCATCTTTCTTCTTGCCACGCTCGTCCTCTATCCCTTCGCCGATAGCAGCGCCGCCGGCTACTACCTGCTGCGCGTAATGGGTAGCGGCGTCATCCTCTTCAGCATTTATGCTGTCGGCTACCGCCGCTCGCTCCTGATCTTTGCCATCCTTCTCGGCGCGCCTGCCATGGCGCAACACATCTGGCTCATTAAAGCCGCCAATCCCAGCATCCTGGCGATGAGTAACATCGTTCTCAGCTTTTGCTTCGATGTCTTTGTTGTTTGCGTGGTCCTCAAGCGCATCTTTGCGCGCGACCACTCCAATTCCGAAACGATCTTCGGCGCACTCTGTATCTATCTCCTCGTCGGATTCAGCTTCGCCAGCCTGTTCCACCTCGTCTCCGTCCTTCGCCCTGCCGCGTTCTACTTCGATCCTCACGCGAACTTCCACACCGTTCCCGATCGCATCGACTTCATCTACTACAGCTTCGGCACTCTGACGTCGCTCGGCGCCCCCGGCATCACTCCGGTGTCCGCACACGCCCGCTCCCTCACGATCGTCGAAGCGATCCTCGGAGTCCTCTTCTTAGCTGTCCTGGTTTCCCGCCTGATGGACGCCTACCGCCCCGGCCCCAGCCTCTGGCGCAACGAACGTCATGGTGCCCCAACTCACAAACCATGAGGGGGGATTTGGGCGGTTCGGCAATCCGACCGGTGTCAAACCGTTCCGTACAACGTGGATATTGGAAGTTGCGTTGCCACAAAACAATCAAAACGTGAAATGGGCGCCCGAGTCATCGAGCGCCCATTTCTTGCCTTGAATCTACTTCCGTTATTCCAACGCTTCGCCGTAAATCTGCATGCTCACACCATCCCTCGTATCAGCCCACGTCGCATGCACCACATTGTCCGAACCCGACACCAATTGATCGTAATCCCCAAAATAGGAACAACCCGGCACTCCCGTACATGGGTTGAACAGCGGACTCAACGCCCTCTCTCCCGTTGGCGTTGCACCTAAGAGAAAGTATTGCAGTTGCGTTCCCGTTGGATCGTTACGGTTGTCGTACCAGCCGATGTAATGGTTTCCGTTGGGCGTGATCGTGATCGACGGGAACAGGTGAAACCCCCCGCTGTCATCGATAAAATACTGCGATCCCGTCGCGGCGATCGTATCGATCGTTACTCCAAACGTTGCGGTGCCAGTGAGACTCCCGCCGACTCCTCCCGGAATCTGGGTCGCAGCATAAACACAGTAGGCAGTATCGACCTGAATTGCACAACTCGGCGCTAACGATCCGCTGCGATCGAAATTCCACGCCGGATTTTTCGTTTCCGAGTCGAAGTACAACGCAACCGGCGTGTTCGACACGACCCACTCCCCGTTTGTCAGCGTCGATTCATACATGGCGATGTTTTCCACTGTGGTGAAATCGAGGAAGAAGATGTGGGGTGTCCCATGCGAATCGATCACCATGGTCGAAAATTGAGCGTTCTTGTGATTTCCGCTCACCAAGTGCTGCATCGGGTTGAACGGGTCCTGAACAGTCCCGCCGTTGTCCCACTCCACTATCCCCGAGGTCTGTCCTGCCACGCCTCCATCGCAGGCTTGGCCCGCCTGTTCGTTACAAAACTCCGTGTAATACACGTAGGTCACGCCATTGTTAGGACTGTTTGGATTGTTGTCCGTTGTGATTCCGGGCATATCCAGGACACTGGGGCAGTCGATGGATGTCGCATTCGAAATGCTGCAATTCGCCGTCGCGATCGCAATCGGCGTCTGAGACAAATACGCGCCGTTCTTGAATCCCTGAATCAGATCGATCTGCGAGTCCATGTTCAGATAATTCTGATCGTTGTTGAACACACTCACGATGTTGTTCGACGATACGCGCGTGATGAACGAGTCGCCCTCGCTATCAAACGAAACCTTCGGGCTCCGCTGCATCGTGAACGCCGCGCCCCCTAGATTCGCGTCGTGTCCGTCCGGCAAATAGTCGTCCGTCCACTTCTTCCCGCCATTTGTCGACACGTGATAAAACACCCGCTCGAATCCATCTCGAAAATCGTCCGTCAACGCCACCAAATGCTTCGCATTCTTGGGATCAACGGCTGCTGCCACGGTCACTTTCTGCCATGGATTCCGATCCTGGTTCACCTGCACGCTCGTATTCGAAACCGCCGCCGCACTCTCCGCATCTTCCTCGACAGTCGTCGGGGTCAAGATTGCCGCATCGTTTTTCGCGCCCTTCACGATCAGAGATGCCGGCGCATTCTGTTTTGCCGGTTGTAACGCCGCCGCCGCACGAGCGCCCATGAAGGGTGCCTTGTGCATCTTCTGTACCCACGCCGCGAATGACTTGTAATCCTTAAACGGTGGCTCCGGCGTCGTCTGCGCCACACTCGCTGTTGCAACCGCCAGAACCATCGCCGTAGTCGCTAGCATCGCCCGCAAAAGTCGTCCGGACACACCCGTAGCAAAGCCTCCAATACCTTTCATCGAGGGACTCCTTCTCGCGCCAAGATTTTTTTCAGGAACTTTAAGGCTGCCGCCGGGTACGCAGCCTTCACATCAAAAATTCAAATACAATTCCTAACGCCGCGAAAGACGCATCAGTCTTACGTCTGCACATTAACTCAAGTCAATAGTACTCTGAAAATAACACTCGCGATCCCTTGCGCGATGCGTTCGAATTCCGAGCGTCTCAAATTCGAACGCATGCCGCCTGTAAAAACTCCTAATTTCGCAAACACACTCTGCTCCACTCAATTCTCCCAGCTTATTCCGAAGCCGCATCCGCGGCGTCTGCTCTTATCGCAACGATGGAATTCGCGTCTTGGCTGACGAATCCGCGCGGCGTACTCTTCGTCCGCCGATCCATTGCCTCGACTGGCTATCGCGAAATGCTGACGCAACAACCGAGGAAGATGCGTTCCGGGCTTACGCCCTACGCCTCGGCTACTCCCATGGTGCTAAATCCAACGCAAGCCAATGAACGGATACACAACGAATGTCGCAGAAACGCTCTACCTACGACGACGAAACCTAGGTTGATAGGGGATTGGTGAGCCAGGAGGAAAGAGGGGGGACAGGTGCCTCGTTCGGTGAGGATACAGGCACCTGCCCGTCAGCGAGGGTCGGTCTCGCTATGAACGATTCTTGTGGGTGAAGAGTAAGGCGGATGCTAATTCCCGCCAATCAGGTATTTCCCTTAGAAATCCCTACGACCATCCTGCACTGGCTCCTAGTCCTCGCCACAGCGACCAACAAATGGCCAGTCGAATAAGTCTCTAGGAATCAATTAGAAAGGGAAGTGACGAAAAAATTCTGGCGGTCGATCTACGAACCAGGGGGAATGAAAATCCACAGCGACTGCCGTTCTGGGCTGGCGACCAGAGTCGGCTATGCAACCGGCAGTTCGCGATTTTGGCGAATCGTGGTCGTGCGATTTGCGGAGCGATCCAGGCTCTCGCGTAGGTTCATCAGCGTCAGGAAAGTCGTCAGGATCCGCTTCTTGTATTCGTCCGACAGCCGCAGGCGACCATACGCGACTCCCGTCAGTTTGCCAGCGGTGGCCTTGACCCAGTCGGCAATTTCAGCCTGACGCGCAGGCGTGGTTTTGCCCACCGCGATTTCACGGCGTAACTCCGAGCAGTCGTGCTCAATCGTTGTCAAAAAGTGTTGAACGCAAAGGACTTCGTTTTCAAGCTCTTGCGGGACTGGAACTTGGCACCAGCAGAGGCTGGCCGTACTGGACATTATGGCGGACATACCGACCCTCTCCGGTATCGATATGCAAAAGCCGTACCAAAGTACAGGTCGAACAGAAAGCGCAACCATTGCCTCCCGGAGGCCGATTTCGCAGGGTAATGCCGCTGTTTCTCCGGGTTTCGGCCTCAGATGTGTCACCTACTCGCGGCATTTGCTGTCACCGTTTGTAGCGCGCCGGCACGAATCTCGTCGGACAACTCAGCTACCTGTATTTGCTTCGTTAGCAAGGGTTTAGCGGGATCCCGCTGGCAGGAAGAGAGGTCCACATTTTCACAGCGCCGCTTTGCACATCGGCTGCAGTGGAGGCCGACACCCTAAATAGCTGGTTGGCAATGCCTTGCTGCCATACCCTGCGATTTCCTCAGCGACTGCAGCGACCCGCGAGCGGCGGGTACCCGAAATGGGAAAACAACTTCCAAGACGCTGGAAGATGACGCCGAGCAGGATCAGCTACTTCCGGGACTTGGACTCGCCCTTGGCAGCCGCCGGAATGACCGGCTTCGGCGTCTTCCCCGTTCCAGAGCCTGCGGCTGTACCGACATCGACGATGGGATGAGCTCGCAAATCCTGGCCCCAAATCAACAGGCCACCAGTGAACGCGTTCTCGTTGCTGCCGATGATCGCGTGCTTCGGGCATTGTTTGAGCTTTTTGACGTTGCCGCCGCCGAGCACGACGTAGTCGGCGCCGAGCGATGCCTTCAGCAATTCGGTTACTTCCGCGACGTGTTTGCGCCAGTGCTTTTTGCCGAGCCGCTCGAGACCCCGCAGCCCGAGGTAGTCCTCGTAAGTCTTGCCTTTTTTGTAGCCAAGGTGGGCAAGCTCCATCGGCTCAAGCACGCCGTCGACGATCATCGCGGATCCGAGTCCGGTGCCAAGGCCGAGAAACAGCATGCGGCCGCCCTTGTAGCTGCCGACTGCCTGCATCGCCGCGTCATTGATCAATTTCACAGGCACGCCGAATGCTTTGTTGAAATCGAAGCCGACCCAGCCGCCACCGAGATTGTGCGGCTCACGCAGCGGGCGGCCGTTGATGATCGGGCCGGGATAGCCGAGCGAGATGCAGTTGTAATCCCAGCCTTTGGTGTTTTGTTTGACGATCTCGACTGCTTTTTTGGAGGTCATGGTCGGGCCAGAAGGAATTTTGGTCGCTTCCTTTTGGCCTTTCATACGCATTTTGATGTTGGTGCCGCCGACGTCGACGACGAGGACTTTCGTCGATGTCGAAGCGGGCGTAGGTTTGGTTTGTGTTTTGTCGGGCATAGTTGTGTCCGCTGGGAAATATATCTCAAGTTCACCTGAATTCGTGGGCCAGGGCAAAGAATCTGTCTCTTTTCACGATTTGACCGAAAGACGATGAGCGCATTCCAACGTCCTTGAGGATAAGGCGCGATACGCCTAAACGCGCTGCGACGTCGCTAACGTCGGCGCGAGGGAAAGACAACCGCCGCGACAAGTCGCAGACAGGAACTTTTTAACGGGCCATTCCGTCTCTTGGTGCACAGTAGGTTGTGCTTCGTTGAGCTCGTAGGCGAGGCAACCGTTGACGGTGGTGGCTGAGTTCGGTGTTGCGAGTGGCGGGAGGATCGACGTGGACACTCTTCGACAAGATATCCGGTACGCCGTTCGCACTCTTTGGAAGGGCCGCGGATTCGCGCTCACCGCGATCGTTACGCTCGCATTGGGAATCGGCGCGTCGACGGCGATCTTCAGCGTGATGGATAACGTGTTGATGGAGCCGTTTCCGTATGTTGACGCGCAACGGTACATGACCGTGCTCATCCATGACACCGAGCGGAACGAGCCGGGTGGGCGCGGCGGCTACTCCGGGCCCGAGTTTCTCGACATCATCGAGCAGAACCACGTTTTTGACCGCGTGATCGCGAACGACCAGCAAGATGTCCTGTATCGCTCTGGCGGAGGAACCGAACTGTTCAAAGGCTCGATGGTGACGCCCGGCACGTTTGAATTCTTGGGCATGCCGCCGCAGATGGGACGTGTAATGCAGCCGGCAGATTATGAACCGGGAGCGCCTCCTGTTTTCGTGATGCGCTACAAGACTTGGGTCACAAAATTCAGCGCCGATCCCAGCATTCTCGGCAAGACGTTCGTACTCAACGACACGCCGCGAACCTTGGTCGGCGTGATGCCCCCGCGATTCGGGTTCGGCGATTCCGATGTCTGGATTCCGGCGAAGCCGGACCGAGCCGCTGTGACCGAGCAGCATGGATTCCCGCAACGCTGGTTCTTGATGGGGCATCTGAAACCCGGTGTCACGGAGAAGCAAGCGCAAGTCGATCTCGACATCGTCGCGCATCAGCTCGCGACGAAATATCCGAAGGATTATCCGAAACATTTTGTTGTCGAGATTCAGTCGCTGACCGACCTCGTCGTCGGCCAATTCCGCACGACGCTGTACATCATGCTGGCGGCGGTAGGATTGCTGCTGCTGATCGGTTGCGGCAACGTTGCGAATTTGCTGTTGGCACGAGCCACCGGCCGCGAAAAAGAATTCGCGATTCGAGCTGTACTTGGCGCAGGACGGATGCGGCTGATCCGCCAGCTTCTGGTCGAGAGCTTGATTCTCGCGCTGGGCGGAGCCGCGCTCGGCACGCTGATCGCCTGGGGCGGACTGAAATCACTCGTCGCTCTGATTCCCGCCGACATCGTCCCGGCCGAAGCGGTGATTCGGCTCAACACGCCGGTGCTGATCTTTACTTTGGGCGTCGCCATTCTCACCGCGCTCGTTTTCGGGCTCGTGCCCGCCCTACAGGCGGCTAAACGCGATCTGAACGATCCGTTGCGCGACAGCGGAAAGGGAACCAGTGGCGGAGGGAGCAATCGACGATTGCGAAACGCGGTCGTCGTTCTGGAGGTCGCTCTCTCGCTCACGTTGATGGTCGGCGCTGGTCTGCTGATGCGAAGCTTCATCGCGCTGCGCGAAGTTCATCTCGGCTTACAACCGGATCACATTCTAGTGGTGCGGCTGCCGCTCCCGACCGATCGATATAAGACGTCGGATCAACTCGCGAGCTTCTATAAGCCATTGCTGCAACGGCTCAAAGCTCTGCCAGGTGTCGTCGATGCGACGGAAACGAGTTCGCTGCCCCCATTCGGCGGAGACCGCGGAGACGTCGAGGTAACCGGCAAGTCTCACGATGAAAAATGGCAATCACAGTTTCAGCTGGCCACGGAAAGCACTTTTTCGACGCTGAAGATTCCTATCGTCAGCGGGCGCCCTTTCACCGAAGCGGAAGTCGATGGCAAGCGCAGGGTCGCCGTGATCAATGAGACGTTTGCGAAGCGCTACATGCACGACGAGAACCCGATCGGACAGCGAATTCATATCATTGGACTGGAGAGCTTATCCGGACCCCGTGAAAGATGCCTGGTTTGAAGTTGTCGGCGTCGTTGCCGACCACAAGAATCAGGGGCTGCAGGAGCCGGTTTTCCCCGAGGCTTTCGTGCCGTACACGATGACCGGTTCGGGGGGCCGCGGAATCCTGGTGCGAACAGCGCAAGATCCGATGGCGATGCTGAAGTCGGTGGAGCAGGAAGTGTGGGCCACGGATCAAGGCGTCGCGCTGACTCTGACCGGAACGCTGGAGAGCTTCATCAACTCGTTCGCGTATGCGGGGCCGCGTTTCGGATTTTTGCTGATGTCGATTTTTGGCGGCGTCGGCCTGATTCTCGTGACCGTCGGCGTGTACAGCGTGCTGGCTTACACGGCGGCACAGCGAACGCGCGAGATCGGTATTCGTATGGCGCTCGGAGCGGAGAGCGACGACGTGCTGAAGCTGGTCGTGTCGATGGGGTTGCGGCTGGTCGGATTGGGGGCGGTGATCGGCGTTGTTGCGAGTTTGCTGCTCGCTGGCGCGATCAAGAGCCAGTTGTGGGGCGTGTCGGCACACGATCCGATCACGGTGGTTGCAGTGACGGCGCTGCTGCTCGTGACGGGCGTGGTCGCGTGCTGGATTCCGGCACGACGTGCCGCGAGGGTCGATCCGCTCGTAGCTTTGCGCTACGAATAACTAAGGTTGACGCAACTGAGAGTGAACGGTCCCTCAGCGCGGCTGCGGCGCGCGCCTTTCATAGAGCCATGCACCGAGCAAGGCGGGCGGCAGCGCGAGAATCGCGAGCGCGATGGGATTCACTGTCCGCGCGTGTCCGGAGAAAGGGGCGGTCATGCTTTGCGCAACGCGGCACAAACGGATGCAAGTTCTTCGTCGGGGCTCTGGGGTGTTTACCGGATTGTTGGCGAAGGCTCCGTCCTTTCAAACTCTCCGTGAAATTAACGGAGGAGTGCCATTCTCTCTAACAACGAGATCAGGGTTGGAGCTTTGCTGGATGAGCTTGTTGCGCGGCAACCGGGGCCGGAGCAACCGGTGGATCCGGGGCCGTCGCCGGAAGAGCCGGTGACGACGCCACCTACGCCGGAAACGCCGGGCACGGGTGATCCGAACTTGCCGCCGTCTGATCCTGATCCAGACCCGATTCCGGGGCCGGATCCGGCGCCGCCGAAGGGGCCGGGGTATTCGGAGTAGCGCGGTCGCGGCGCGGCGAAAGGCGTTCGTCGTTGTGACCTCGGCTCAGGCTGAAGTCTGAGACCTTCGCTGCGCTCAGGATGACAACGCGCTGAGTGGTAGCGCCGGCATCCTGCCTGCGATCGTAATTTTCATAGAAGTACACGAATCTCCGAGACGCTCGGAGAAATTCACGGTTGACAGGGAAGAGGCGGCTGGGTAGAGTAGGCGAAGAAAAGGCGAAACTGTTGCGCCCCGCAAAGATTTCCCCTTCTCGCTCGATCGCCTATGGCTGCCGCGTCCTCACTTGCTGCTCTTCGCGCCAAAATTGAGCTCGACCTGCGCGGGCGCGTTGTTTCTCCATTTAATTATCGCGATCGAAATGTTTTTGAGGTGGTGTCGACGGGAATTCCGTCGCTGGATGCCGTGGTCGGCGGATTGCCGCGCGGTGCGATGACGGAAATTTGTGGGCCGCCGTGTTCGGGGCGGACGAGTGTGTTGCTGTCGGCGCTGGCGGCGCGCACCGCGGAGGGGGAAACGTGCGCGCTGATCGATGCGCGCGACAGTTTTGATCCGGCGGTGGCGAGCGCGGCGGGCGTGGCGCTGCAGCAATTGCTGTGGGTGCGTTGCCAGAACGCGGATCAGGCGCTGCGTGCTACAGATTTGCTGATTCAGGCGGGCGGATTCGGGATGGTGGCAGTGGATTTGAGCGATATCGCGCCGAAGATTGTGCGCTATGTGCCGCTGAATGCATGGTTCCGGTTTCGGCGCGCGGTGGAGGATACGCCGACGATTTTGATGGTGCTGGAGCAGGAAGCGAATGCGAAGACGTGC
The DNA here is from genome assembly GCA_963766985.1 of uncultured Acidobacteriota bacterium. Classification (GTDB taxonomy): domain Bacteria; phylum Acidobacteriota; class Terriglobia; order Acidiferrales; family UBA7541; genus Acidiferrum. The sequence goes on along the minus strand of CAVYCJ010000010.1, from coordinate 1,049,796 downwards.
GCGTCGCTGGTGCTGCGGCTGGAGGCGCGGCCTGCGGAGTGGAGCGATGCGCGCACATCGGCGGAAGATGCGGGCGGGCGCGATCGTGGGCGTGATTTTTTGCGGCATTCGATGGCGCGGTTGTTTCGAGGATTTGAAATTGGCGCGGATGTTGTGCGGACGCGCGTGCAGGACGTGAATGAGGTGATGGCGATCAACGATTTTTCGTCGCGGAAGATGGGATTGGATTCGGGGAGTACGCAGGAGCGAGTGGCGTTTTTTAGGGCGACGACGAATTGGGGTGAAGTCCGCGGATAAGGAAGATTATCCAGGTTTTGCTGCGCCGGCATTTCTGCCGGCGTTTTTTATCGGTATCGACAAGATTTTATGGCGTTTGCGTGCATCTACATTTCGGAATTTTTGTTGCAGGCGGTGGCGCGGGCCGAGCCGGGGTTGCGCGGCGATCGTGTTGCGTTGGCGTTGCTTAGCGGGAAGGCGCCGCTGTGGAGCGTGGTGGCTGCGAATGCGGCGGCGCAGCGCGCGGGTGTGCAGCTTGGGATGACGAAGGCGCAAGTGGCGGAATTTTGTGGCGTGGAAGTGCGGCATCGGTCGGAGACGCACGAGAAATCTACGCACTCGGCGCTGTTGGATATGGCGTGGAGTATTTCGCCGCGTGTTGAGGATACGGCGACGGACACGATTGTGCTCGATCTGGAAGGACTCGCGTCACTGTTTGGAAGCGATGAAGAAATTGCGCGCGTTTTGATGGAGCGCGTGACGAGCGTCGGCGTGGTTCCCAATATTGGGATCGCGTCGAATATTGAGGCGGCGATTTTGGCGGCGCGTGGATTTTCGGGGATTTCGATTCTCCCGGTGGGAGAGGAATCGGCGCGGCTGGGAGTGCTACCGGTGCGCACGCTTTCGAGCGATGCGGAAATTTTGGAGTCGCTGGATCGCTGGGGGATTGAAACGTTGCGCGCGCTGGCGGCGCTGCCGGTGTTGCAGCTTTCGGAGCGGCTGGGGCAGCGCGGCGTATTGCTGCATGAATTGGCGCGCGGGGCGCGTGTGCGCGCGCTGGTGCTGGCGCAGGCGAGTCTTACGTTTGAAGAAGAGATGGAGTTGGACGATTCGGTCGAGGAGTTGGAGCCGCTTTCGTTTTTGCTGGGGAGATTGCTCGACCAGCTTTGCGCGCGACTTGAGTCGCGGGCGCTGGCGGTGCAGACGATTCGCGTGTGGTTCGAACTGGAGCCATCGTTTGAAAAAGATGTGCAATCGCTGAACGACGAATCGCGAAAGAAAACTGCGGCGAAAGAGTTTGTGAAAGTACTGACGCTGCCGGTGGCGATGCGCGACGCGAAGGTGCTGCTGAAACTTTTGCGGTTGTCCCTGCAGTCGGATGCGCCGAAATCACCGATACAGAAGATACGGATGACGGCGGATGCGGCAGCTCCGCGCACGGCGCAGAGTGGATTGTTTGTGCCGCGCGGGCCCGATCCGGAAAAGCTGGAGCTGACGGTGGCGCGGTTGTCGAAGTTGGTCGGCGAATCGAATGTAGGAGTGGCGGAATTGATCGACACGCATCGCGCGGAGAATTTTCGCGTGGCGCGGTGGACTTGCGGGGCGATTGCGGCGGAAGAGGACGGGAAGGGAAGAAGATCGAGCAGGAAAGGAAAGAACGTTGCGAGCGCCGAGCAGTCGCAAGTTTCTACTGACGTTGCTGCAAAACTTTCAGCTGCTGGATTTCGTGTGTTACGGCCGCCGCTCGCGGCGAGTGTGGAAGTGGATGCAGAGAATGAGCGGCGACCTTTGCGTGTCAGTTTCAGCGGCATGCGCGGGGATGTGACTGCGGCGTCAGGGCCGTGGCGCAGTTCGGGTGAGTGGTGGCAGGAAGATGGCTGGGATCACGACGAGTGGGACGTGGCGATTGATTTTGGGAAAAAAGCCGAACCGCGCGAGAAGAAACCGGAGGGTATCTTTGCGCTTGTGAGCGGGAACGTTAAAACGCGAACAAAAATTCCGGAGCCGAGTCCATGGCCGCGCCATGGCGTGTATCGCGTTTTTTATGATTTGCCGCGGAAGAGTTGGTTTGTGGGGGGATTTTACGATTAGCGTGCGTGGTCGGTCACGGTTTCATCGTTTTGTCTGAATAAAAAATGTATATCGAACTTCATGCGCGGTCGGCGTTCAGTTTTCTCGAAGGGGCTTCCATTCCCGAGGAAATGGTCGAAGCCTGTGCTGAGCGTGGGATGGGCGCAATGGCGATGCTCGATCGCGATGGCGTTTATGGCGCACCGCGTTTTTACCACGCCGCGACGAAGAAAGGCATTCGTGCGCATATCGGCGCGGAAGTTACGACGCCAGAGGGCTGGCGCTTTCCGCTGCTCGTCGAATCGCGCGAAGGCTATCAGAATCTGTGCCGCGCGATTACGTTGATGAAATTGCGCTCGAAGAAGGGCGAAGCAAGCCTCGCGGCAGGGGAGCTGGATTGGTTCGCTAAGGGGCTGGTTTGTTTGACGGGTGGGGAGGAAGGGCCGCTCGCCTATGCGCTGGCGAAAGGTGGAATCGAACTCGCTACGCAAGCGGTTGAGCGACTTTGCGAAAGTTTTGGACATGACAGCGTTTATGTCGAACTCCAGCGGCATTATTGCCGCGAAGAAGAGGCGCGAAACCAGGCGGCGATCGAAATCGCGCGGAAGTTGTCGCTGCCGCTGCTTGCGACCAATTGCGCTTCGTATGCGCAGCCACAGCAGCGCGAACTGCTCGATGTGTTTACTTGCATTCGCCACCATCGAAATCTTGCGAATGCCGGCCGCCTCCTGGCTCGCAATACCGAACGACATTTAAAGATTCCCGAAGAGATGGCGAAGCTCTTTGCCGACTTGCCCGAGGCGATTGCCAACACAGAATCGCTTTCGTCGCGCCTGGAATTTTCGCTGGACGATCTTGGATATGAATTTCCGAAGTATCCGGTCCCCGATGGCGGCACGGAGATGGAGTTTCTTCGCGCGCGCACGCAGGAAGGCCGGATTCGCCGATATGGCGCGAACAATGAAAAGGCAGAGAAGCAGATCGAGCGCGAGCTTGCGCTGATCGAGAAATTGAAGCTGCCAGGCTATTTTTTGATTGTTTGGGACATCGTGCGTTTCTGCAATGCGGAAAATATTCTCGTACAGGGGCGCGGGTCGGCGGCAAACAGTGCGGTGTGCTATGCGCTGGGCATTACCGCGGTGGATGCAGTCGGGATGGGGCTGCTGTTCGAGCGATTTTTGTCGGAAGAGCGTGGCGAGTGGCCTGACATCGATCTCGATCTGCCGAGCGGCGATCAGCGCGAAAAAGCGATTCAATATGTCTATGAGCGCTATGGAAGTCACGGCGCGGCGATGACTGCCAATGTCATTACGTATCGCGGAAAATCCGCGGCGCGTGAGATCGGCAAAGCGCTTTCGTTCGATCCCGAAACGCTTGGTCGGCTCGCGAGCCTTGTCAGCGCGTGGGAATACAAAGACTCCGCGGACACGATGGAAAATCATTTTCGCGACGCGGGATTCGATCTGAATCATCCGAAGATTCGAAAATTTTTCGAGCTTTGCATTCAGGTGCAGGATTTGCCCCGCCATCTTGGCCAGCATTCCGGCGGGCTTGTTGTTTGCCAGGGGCAGCTCGATTCGGTCGTGCCGCTGGAACGGGCGTCGATGCCCAATCGCGTTGTCGTGCAGTGGGATAAAGAGGATTGCGCCGACCTGGGCATCGTGAAAATTGATCTGCTGGGGCTCGGCATGATGGCGGTGCTCGAAGAATCGCTGCAAATCATCAGCAAGCATCACGGAGACGAAGTCGATCTCAGCCATCTACCGCAGGGCGATGAAAAGGTTTACGAGACGTTGCGAAGGGCCGACACCGTCGGAATGTTTCAGATCGAGAGCCGCGCGCAGATGGCTTGCCTGCCGCGGCTACAACCGAAAGAGTTCTACGACATCGTTGTCCAGGTGGCGATCATTCGGCCTGGACCGATCGTGGGAAAAATGGTGCATCCCTATTTGGCGCGGCGTCAGGGAAGAGAAGCGCCGGAATGTTTGCATCCATCGCTGAAGCCGGTGCTGGAGCGCACTCTAGGTGTGCCGCTGTTTCAGGAGCAGCTTTTGCGCATGGCGATGATCGCCGCGGGCTTCAGCGGTGGCGAGGCGGAAGAGTTACGCCGCGCGTTTGGTTTCAAGCGCTCGGAAAAGTTGATGCGCGACGTCGAAGTGAAGCTTCGGCGCGGTATGGAGCGAAACGGCATCACCGGCACGACGCAGGACACGATCGTGCAGTCGATCACTTCATTCGCGCTATACGGATTTCCTGAGTCGCACGCCGCGAGTTTCGCGCTGATCGCCTATGCGAGTGCATTCTTAAAATGCCACTATCTCGCCGCGTTCACGGCAGCCATGCTCAACAATCAGCCGATGGGATTTTACAGTCCGGCGACGCTGGTGAAAGACGCGCAGCGGCATGGGCTACGCGTACGACCGATCGACGTGACGAAATCGGATTGGATTTGCACGCTGGAGAAGAACGGTGACGAGCACGTCATGCGTCTCGGGCTGCGCTACGTGAAGGGGCTGCGTGAAGAGATTGGTCGCGAGATTGTGCGCCAGCGCGAGATGGAAATGTTTCGCTCGATTGATGATTGAAATTGCGTGTTCCGAAATTGCAGAAGGGCGATTTGGCGGCGCTTGCGGAGATTGGCGCGCTCAATTTTATCGGTAGTAAAGAGGGTTTTCACCGGCGCGATGCTCTCTGGCAGATCGAACGCGTTGCGCGCCGGCCCGGACCGCTGCTCGAATCGGTCGAATCCGACGATGCGCTGTCGCAGCGTTCGCCGCTGCAACCAATGACCTCGGAAGATCGCCTCGTCGCAGATTTTCACAATACCGGCATGACGGTCGGTCCGCATCCGTTGCGCTATCATCGCCAAGATTTGCGCCAGCAAGGCGTTATCACTGCGGTCGAGCTGCGCAGCCTGCGCGATGGCACCCGAGTACGAGTTGCCGGCTCGGTGATCGCGCGGCAGCGTCCTGGGACCGCGAAGGGCTTCGTGTTTCTCAGTCTGGAAGACGAAACGGGAATATCCAACGCGATTCTGACGCCACAAATCTTTCGCGAGCATCACGTCGTAGTCGTGCATCAGCAATTTTTATTGCTCGAAGGCGTGCTGCAAAATCAGGAAAACGTCATTTCGGTTAAGGTGCATCGGGTTCATCCGCTGTTCCTGACGAAAGCGGAAACTGTTTCGCACGATTTTCACTAAACGGGTTATTTCTGACTGCGAGTGGTCAAATTTTGCGGCTGCGACGGCCTGAAAAGGAACGTGCGCTCGCGGATCAATGCGCGTTGAAAACGGTGCGAAGCAAAGAACTCGCCCCGTTCCAGAAAATCTGGACGCCGATGCACACGAGCAAAAATGAAGACAACCGCATAATCACGCTCATTCCCGTGGCGCCTATGATGGTTGCGATGCGGTCCGAAAAGCCATAGCAGACATAGACGCTTAGCGCGAGTAAAGCCGAGCCGATGAGAAGAACGATCACTTCCAGATAGAAGGGGTCGCCGTGGCGGGCGGCGTTGGCGCCCAACGTGATTGCAACGGAAATCGATCCGGGGCCAACGGTCAGCGGGAGCGTGAAGGGGTAAAACGCGCTACGGAAAATATCGCGCGGGTTTACGTCGTGGTGCACCTGATTGTCCGGATCGTCGTCACCGTCTTTTTGCTGGAGCATGTTCCAGCCGGTGACGACCACAATCATTCCGCCGCCGACTTGAACAACCGGCAGCGAAATTCCAAAGAACGCCAGGATGTGCGTGCCGACCAGACCTGAAACGACCAGGAGGATAAAACTGTTGACCGCGATGCGTTGCGAAAGCAGGCGGCGTGACGCTGGAGAATATTCCTGCGTCAGCGCGAGAAAAATAGGGCTGCCGCCCAGCGGATTGACGATGGGAAAAAGCGCGCTGAGAAACAGGATTGTGGTTTCGACCGCTTCGAGCAGCAACGCCGCCTCCGAATTGAGGAGTATAGCGGAATTTTATTGCATGGCGATTGAGCAAAGAGGTTCGATTTTCTCAGTCGGTTGCTTGGTGTTGTCGGTCGGAGAGAAGAACCTTCGCTGTCGTGATGGCTTGGCCGACGTGGCGTTGCGTGTGGTCGGCTACGTGAACGAGAAGCCCGCCGAGTGTCGTTGGGAGCGCTTTCTTTCCAACCGAGCGGGATTGCTCGAGGTCGGTTTTCGCCAACGCTCGGATGCGCTGGGCTCCGCGTGCGAGCGTCGTTGACACTTCTTCGAATAAGGACTCACGCGACGCAACCGGTTGCACTTCTTCGCGTAGCGCATTGAGTTGCGAGGCCGAAAGAGAGTTTCCCTCGGCGTAGGTCAATAATCGGTCGATGCTGCGCGCGATATGGCGCAACTGAAACGCGACCGATGGAAGACCATGAGGTTGTGCGTTGAGTTCCGCCTCAGTGAGAGACGAGCACCATTTCCTCAAATCTTCTTCGGCGAGCTCGAGTGCGTGCAGCACAGCGCGTGGCACTGCGCCGACCTCGGTCAGCGTACCGCGCAACCACGGTTCGGGAAGCGATGGCGGTGCATTCACGTGTAAGGACCCTGATCTCAATTTTAGATTACACGTCGCACCCTGCAACAGTCCCGCCTTGCAACCGCGCCTTGCCGAACTCCACGGCGTAAGCTAGAGTCTCGGTTCCACGAAAAGGTCGGCCATGGCGAAAAAAGCAAAGTCAGCAAAGGTGTCGCGGCGGAAAAACAAGAACGGCGAGAGCCTTCGCATCTTGATTTCGCGCACGCGTTTGCAGAAACGCATTACAGAAATCGCGCGCGAGATTCGCAAGGACTTCCCGGATGAGCCGCTTCATCTGGTAGGCGTTCTGAAGGGCGCCGTATTTTTTCTGACCGACCTAGGAAAACAAATTCCGGGTGACGTTTCGTTCGATTTCATCGCAGTGTCGAGCTATGGAACCGACACCCATTCGTCGGGGCAGGTTCGCTTGACGCGTGATCTCGATTCGAGCATCGAGGGCAAAACCGTCATCATCATCGAAGACATTCTCGACACCGGTATGACGCTGCAGTATTTGCTTCGCGTATTCGAGCAGCGCAAACCGAAGCGTGTTCGGATCGCCGTGATGCTCGACAAGCCGGAGCGTCGCATCGCGGCGGTGCATGCGGACTATGTTGGATTCACGATCCCAAACGAATTTGTCGTCGGCTACGGACTCGACTACGCAGAGCGATATCGAAACATGCCTGACGTCGCCGTGCTCTCTTTGGGAACCGCCACGAAATCGAGTTGAGCGGCCGGTCTTACCGAAAAACCCGCTAAAAACGCAGTGAATTTGCACTTGTGGAATCTTTTAAGCACAAACCATTCGAGCGTCTTCCGGTTCCGCTCGCCTGCTATAATGAGTGTCTCGATGAATCCCCGCGAATCACAAACGGGCACGCTGGCTGAAAACGCCGCTGCGGAGACCTCCGCCGAGGTACTCGCGACGCTTGCCGAGATCGGCGAAGAGGTCAACGCGTCGCTCGATCTCGACGAAGTCCTCGCGCGTTCGGCGGCGCTGATCAAGCGGCACATTGACTACGAGATTTTCGGCGTCTTGATGTTCGAGGGCGACGGCTCCTACCTGAAGCACCGCTTCTCGATCGGATATCCTCGCGATTTGGCGGCCAATTTGCGCGTGCCGCTCGGGCAGGGCATTAGCGGTACGGCCGCGGCCACCGGGCATCCAGTGCGCGTCGGCGATACCCAGCACGATCCGCGCTACATTCACGCGGTGGACGACGTTCGATCGGAATTAGCGGTGCCACTGATGCTTCGCGGCAAATGCATCGGCGTCCTCGACATTCAGAGCCGGCATCCGGAATATTTCACACGCGAGCAACAAAATATTCTCACGCTGCTCGCGAGCCGTCTTGCGGTGGCGATCGAAAACGCGCGGCTCTTTGAGCGTGTGCGTGCGCAAGCCGACACGTTGCTGTTGCTGAACGAAGTCGGGCGCGAGACGAGTTCGATTCTCGACGTCGAGGAGTTGTTGCGGCGCGCGGCGGAGCAGACCAAGCGCGTCATCGATTATCAAATCCTGAGCATCATGCTTTATGACGAAGAGCAGAAAGTCTTTCGTCATCGCGTCGATGTGAAACACGGGCAGCGTGCGCAGGGAAAATTACGCGCCGCCGCGAGCGAAGGTATCGTCGGGGCCGCGGCTACGCTGAAAGAGCCGGTGCTTGTGCCAGATGTCACGGCGGACCCGCGATACATCATGGCGAACCCCGAGACGCGTTCGGAACTCGCAATCCCGATGATGCATAAGGGACGGGTGATCGGCGTGCTCGATCTCGAAAGCCCGCAGCTCAATTACTTCAACGACGATCATGTGCAAACGCTGTCGATTCTGGCGGCGAATTTCGCGGTCTCGCTGGAAAACGCTCGTCTATATGAGCAGGTGGCGCGCGATGAAGCGCGCCTCGATCGCGATCTTCAGGCTGCGAAGCGAATTCAGGGCGCGTTGCTGCGGCCGGTGTCGTCGGAAGACTATGGATTGGACATGGCGGCGCGGTATTTGTCAGCCCGCGAAGTCGGCGGCGACCTCTATGACTTTTTGCGCTACGGGCCGCAACAATTAGGCATCGCGCTCGGCGATGTGAGCGGCAAAGGCACAGCCGCGGCGTTGTACGGAGCGGTTGCCATCGGAATCATGCGCAGCCTTGCACCACAAAAATTGCAGCCAGCCGAAATGCTGCGACAGATGAATCAGATCATCGGCGAGAGGCGCATCGAAGGACGCTTCATGACTGCCTGCTTCGCGACGTGGCAAAAAGGCCGCAGCAAATTGCGTGTCGCAAACGCCGGCCAATCGCAGCCGTTGCTTTACAAGGATGGCCGCTGCGGCAAAATCGAGCTCACGGGATTTCCGCTCGGAATTTTTGAAGACGTCACCTACGATGAGTGGGGCGTATCGCTCGATTCCGGCGACATTCTTGTATTTCACTCCGACGGAATTGCAGAAACAGCGAACAGCGAGGGTCAATTCTTCGGCATGGAGCGTCTGCGCAAAATCGTCGAAGACCAGCATAAACTGACTGCATCCGAATTGATCGATCGTGTGTTCAGCGAGGTCGATTGGTTTTCGGACAGTGCTGCGCTTTCCGACGACCGAACGCTTGTGGTGATCAAGGTGCGATGAGCAGCCGCGATGAAATGACGACGAAGAAGGTGTCGTTCGTTGATCCCGCGACGTTCACTCCTCATTTTTCCTGGAAAAAACAGAGTAAGGCAAAGAGTTCTTCAGACATAGCCGAGGCGGTCGTCTGCGAAGAGGCGCGACTCGTCGATATCGCCGGCAAAATCGGCACGCCGACATACGTTTATAGTCGTGCGGCGATCGACGACGCACAGGCGGAGCTTCATCGCGGCCTCGGTTCGTTGCCGCACACGCTTTGCTTCGCGGTGAAATCGAACGGCAATCTCGCGATTCTGAAGCATGTCGCGAAGGGCGGAAATGGCTTCGACATTGTCTCTGGTGGCGAACTCGAAATGCTCCGGACCATCGGTGTTCGCGGCGATCGCATCGTTTTTTCCGGCGTCGGCAAAACGCGTGAGGAAATTCGCGAGGCGTTGCTCTATCGAGTCACCGCAAATCGTAAGAGCAAACGGAATGTCGCCCGGCCCGGAATTTTGCTCTTCAACATCGAGTCGGAATCGGAACTCGAAGTTTTGCTCGAAGAGGCGTCGCGTAGCGTTGCTCGCGGTAACGCGATGCCCTGGGTATCGATTCGCGTAAATCCCGATGTGCAGGCTGGCGGCCATCCTCACATTTCGACGGGTCGCCATCAGCACAAATTTGGACTGACGTGGCAGGAAGCCCGCCGCTTATATCTCGCGCACGCCGATTCGCACTGGATTTGCTGGCAGGGAATCAGCGTACATATCGGTTCGCAGATTGTGTCGCTCGATCCGTTTCGCCAAGCGTTGCAGCGGCTTGCTTCTTATTTTTGCGATTTGCGCAGCCATGGAATTTTGCTGAGGTATCTCGACTTCGGCGGCGGCCTCGGCGTCAGGTACACGAACGAAAAGCCGCCTGCCCACCAAGCCTACGCGCGAATGATCGCGCAGATTCTCGAACCGCTGCACACGCATCTATTGCTCGAGCCGGGCCGCACAATTATCGGCCCAGCAGGGGTGCTGCTGACACGCGTTCTCTATGTGAAAGAAAGCCGCGGAAAAACTTTCGTCGTTGTCGACGCTGGAATGAACGATCTCATGCGGCCGGTGCTTTACGGCGCCGTGCATCCCATTACTCGCGTCACACGAGGCGGTGATCGCGCGGCAACGCAACGGAAGCGCGTCGACGTTGTCGGCCCGGTTTGCGAGACGGGAGACTGCTTCCTTCACGATTGGCCGCTCGATCCGGTCGCGCCTGGCGATGTTTTGGCGATTTGGGTTGCTGGAGCCTACGGAATGAGCCAATCGTCGAACTACAACGGACGCTGTCGTGCGGCGGAAGTGTTGGTTGACGGTGCGCGGTATCGTGTGATTCGAAAACGAGAAACGCTCGACGATTTAATTCGTGGGCAAATTTTCTAGCGGCAAGCCGAACCCAATTTTCAATTCCAAAACTCCTCGTAGAAAATCCCCTTTAACTCTCTCCCCACTTCAATTTGCTGTGCAGAATTTCGAAGTACGATTTCTTCACCGGCTGAATCAGTTTCAATCTCTCTTTTGAGCGCGTCATTCGAACGCGATCCGACTGGTGCATCGGTATGCCGGTTTGCCCGTCGAGCGTAAGGAAAACGGACTCCGTTCCCGCCGACAGATGCACGTCGATCGTCGAAGAATCACGAATCACAACCGGTCGATCGCTCAACGTATGCGGGCAGATCGGCGTGACGATCCAGGCCTCAACCGATGGATGCACGATCGGCCCACCGGCAGAAAGCGAATATGCAGTGGAGCCCGTTGGCGTCGCAACGATGAGGCCATCGACGCGATATCGCGCGACGAACTCGTTATCGATGATCAACTCGAGGTCGATCATGCGTGCGAGGGTGCCCTTGTTGATGACAGATTCGTTCGCAACGGTCTGACGTTCGATGACGCGCCCATCGCGAATGAGTTCGACGTCCAGCATCACGCGTTCACTCAACGGAAGCCGGCCCGCGAGCGTATCTTCCAGCGCCGAATATAGCTCCTCAGCTTTGAAGCTTGTCAGGAAGCCGAGGCTGCCCATGTTGATCGGAAGTAGCGGAATCCCAAGTGGCGCAGCAACTTTCGCGGCGGCGAGAAGCGTGCCGTCACCGCCCAGAACGAGGAGCAAATCGGATTTCTCAGCGACTTCTTCACGCGAGAGACCCTTGGACGAATCGGGCAGAACGGCAGCGGACTCCATGTCGTAATAAATTTCCAGCTTGCGCGATTCGAGCCACTCCAGAAGCGGAGGCACGACGACGGCAAGATTCGACCGACGCGGGCGCGAAATGATGCCAATTTTTGTGAAGGGGCCAGTCGTCTGCATGGATGTTTGAGATTCTAACCTAGGCTCCGGCTTTGCGCGCGTGGAGAAAGTATTCCTGGTTGCCTTCGGCGCCGGGCAGGCGGCTCGGAGTCACGCCCACGATTTCGAGTTCGGCGACGGTAGCGGCGATGCGCACTTTTTCCACGGCCTTTTGGTGCAGCGCGGTATCGGTGACCACTCCGCCGGCGGGTATGTCTTGCTTGGGCAACTCAAACTGCGGTTTCACGAGCACGAGCAGGTCGGCTTTGGCTTCAGCACAGCGGCCGCTGGAACCAGAATTTTCGTCGCGGAAATAAAGGAAACATCGACGACGCCGAGGTCAACCGGATCCGCGATCTCTTCGGCGCGGAGTTCGCGCGCGTTGCGCTCGATCTTGACGACACGCGGGTCGCGTTGCAGCTTCCACGCAAGCTGGCCGATGTTCACGTCAACGGAGTAAACACGCGCTGCGCCGCGCTGTAACAAGCAATCTGTGAAACCGCCGTTGGAAGCGCCGACGTCGAGGCAGATCAGGTCCGCGACCTTGATCGAAAAATCGTCGAGCGCTCCCTCCAGCTTCTCGCCCGCCCGGCTCGCAAATTTCGGGATTCGACTCGTAATGGAGATTTTCGCGGCTTCCGCAACCGCACTGCCCGGCTTATCGACGCGCACTCCGTCCACCGAGACTTCACCGGCCAGGATCAGTGCTTGCGCTTTGGAAAGGGAATCGGCCAATCCGCGATCGAGCAACAACTGATCGATGCGTATTTTTCGCGTTTTTTGCGGCAAAGCGTGACTCAGGCGCGGCGGAGAACCAGAAATTCCGCAATCGAGCGAAGACGGTCGGCTTTTTCGCCAAATGTGGCAAGTCCGTCGATAGCGCGATTTGCAAGATCATTCGCGATTTCATGCGAACGCTCGAGTCCATAAACCGCGGGGTAGGTAGCCTTCTGCTGCGCTACGTCTTTGCCAGCTGTTTTTCCCAATGCCGCGGATGATTCTTCCACGTCGAGGATGTCGTCGGTGACCTGAAATGCCCAGCCGATGTTTTCACCAAACTTGCGCAGGCGCGCGACTTCGGCTTTCGGTGCGCCGACGCAAAGCGCTCCGGCCGTGACCGACGCCCGAATCAGCGCCGCCGTTTTCGAGCGATGAATGTACTCGAGCATCCTTTTTCCGACTGGCTTACCTTCTGCTTCGAGATCCGCTACCTGCCCGCCAACCATGCCATTAATCGTTCCGGCCGCAGTCGCGATTTCCGTCAACATCGCCACGCGGCGTTCCGCATCGACCGGCGCAGCACCGACGACCTCAAATGCGAGAGTGAGCAATGCATCGCCCGCAAGAATCGCGGTGGCTTCGCCGAACTTCTTGTGGCTCGTCGGTTTGCCACGGCGTAGATCGTCATTATCCAGTGCCGGCAGGTCGTCGTGAATCAGCGAATAGGTGTGAATGAATTCAATTGCGCACGCAGGATGAAGCGCAGCCGTGATGTCAGGTTCAAAAATCCGTGCCGTTTCGAGCACCAGAATCGGTCGGATACGTTTTCCGCCGGCCTGCACGCTGTAGCGCATCGCCTGATGAATCGATGTGGGCTGCGTGGCTTCCGACGGGAGTAACTTTTCGAGGTGCGCATCGACGGCGACGCGATCTTCTTCAAAAAAATCGGGCAACTTCGACGAAGTTGGTACCGGAGTTGTTGCGGCTGGCGTCTTGGCGGTGCTCACAGTTCCGACTCACGCTCGGGATCGAATGGCTCAGCGCTCAGCTTCCCGTCGGCCTTCTTCAGCAGAATTTCGACCTTACCTTCCGCTTCCTCGAGCTGTTTTTGACATTCACGAGAAAGTTCAACGCCTTCCTCAAAAAGCTTCATCGCGTCGTCCAGAGAAAGTTGCGGAGATTCCAGCCGGCGAACTACTTCTTCCAGCCTCCCGAGCGATTTCTCAAAATCGGGCTTCTTCGCCGGCTCGGGCTTTTTTATCGGTGTTGTATTCAAAGTCGCCTCAAAACCTTGTTGCGTCACGCGAAATAAAACGATGCGTTGTGTCATTCACGACGAAATCCGTCAATCGCGATCCCGTTCGATGCGCAACGCACCACGGATGGTACGAGAGTAAGGGAGTTCGCTGATATTTGTAAACGTCGCACAAACCGATTTTGCGTCGTGTGCTACTTCTGACAGTGAGCGCAGAAGTAGGTCGATCGATTGCCCTTAGTAGTTCGTTTGATTGGATAACCATCGCGCCTGCAAGGCTCACCCTCTCGTTGATAGACGCGAAGAATGCCCTCGATGCCCTGGAACCACCACTCAGCGTCGCTGAAATCCGGCGGCGGATTGAGGCAAAGTTGCAACGCGCGGCGCAACACCGACACGATCGCTTTATAGAGGTTGCGCGCTTCGTTGGGCTTCAGTGAATTCGCAAGTCGAAACGGGCTGATCCTCGCGTGCCAGAGCGCTTCACACGAATAAATATTGCCGACGCCCGCGACCCGCGACTGATCGAGCAGAAACTCCTTCAGCGGACGCCGCGACTTCGACACCAACTCCAGAAACGCCTTCGCGGTGAATTCCGGTGACATCGCATCGATACCTAGCTCGTTATAAGCTGGGCAGGCCTCCAGCGATTCCCACGCATGAACGCGGCCAAGATGCCGGCCATCGGCGAACGCCAGGACTCCTTTGTCGAGTTCGAGAGCGACATCGATATGTACGCCACCGTCCGACTTATTGTTCGCGCGCGCATCGACTTCCTTCGCATTCGCCAAATGAATGAGATGGCCGTCGAAGCGAAAATGCATTTCGATCGCGGCATCATTGTCGAGCACCAGGAAGAGATATTTCCCTTTGCGCTGAACCGACTCAATGCGGCGACCTGTTAGAAGTTTGGAGACATGAGCCCCAGACTGCGGCAACACGCTGATTGGATGAAACACTTCGACGCTTCGAATCTTGCGTTTCACGACGAGCGGCCGAAGCGAAATCGCAACCGCTTCAACTTCGGGGAGTTCAGGCATAAATTTATTCGGCTTTGGCTTCGGTGAAGGGAAGTATCGCTCCCCACGCGTGTCGAATCATCTGCATCGGCCTCACTGCGCCGCTTTCAAGATGAGAACGTGCTTGCGATCTTTCAGTTCCGCAGCATCGCTGAAAGGCGCGTAGATCGGCCGCCCCTCATACCAATAGTCAAACTGGTCCGCATAGTGGCTGCTACCCGGCTGCCCTGATTGTCCCGCCGGAATAAGCAAAATCGACTGGTCCCAATCCGCCGTGTTCGCCACAAAGCGCATCGCCGGTCCGTGACGCGGCGTGGCCGCACGCACGCTATAGTTCGTCCCCGACTGCGCCTTCCCCGTAATGCTAAGCCACTTCTTCAACAGGCCTTCGCGCCCGATCGGGTGCAGCATTTCGAGCGCATTGAAATTCTTCCACTGCCAATCATCGATACGTGAACTCTTCGACTCTTCCGCGAGTTTCGCGACCGTGCTATCCGCCGCCGCGATCAATAGCGCGTCGTAACCCTTGTACGCCGTCGGGAGCCATTTTGACGGTCTCTCCGTCAAGATTTTCTGAAGGAAGGTCGTCGCGCGCCATCGATAAAGATTCGTATCCGCGCCGAGATAAGGTTCCAGCAACGAATTCAGCGCCGTTCGTCGGAACCGCACCAGGAATGTGACCTCCGGTGAGTCGGAATCAGCGATTCCGTTCCAATCTTTCAATCCTTCGATCAATTTCTTCGTGCGCTCATCTACAGGCGTAACCGTCTTCGCCGCCGCAATCAATTGGTCGGCAAGAAAAACGTGGGGATAGCTGTATGTATCGGTCTGTACCTTCAGCATGTCGCTCGGCCGTAGATCATGCTTATCGAGCAGCAGATCGTAAATGCGTGCTGTCCGGTACGGCTCTTCCCATCGGTCGGTCAGATACGGTTTGTATGCTGGCCCGACGACGCGCGCATTTGCCGTCGCAATCAGTCCGCTCTCGGGATTGAGCGCTTGCGGAAGCTGTTCAAACGGAATGTACCCAGTCCACTCGTAATCGTCGGTATCGCCCGGAACCGGAATTTCGCCGCGCCCCTTCTTCCGAATCGGAACACGCGCCGACATCACGTACCCGATATTGCCTTGCGTATCTGCATAGACCGCGTTCTGCGCCGGTCCCCAAACTTTCTTGATCACGCTGCGGAATTCATCCCAGTTCTGCGCCTTGCCCAGCCAGTTGTAAACGTTCGACAGTCCGCCTGGCTCGGTCGCCGTCCACCGCAGCGCGTACGCCTTCCCATTTTCGCGTCGCACAATCGGTCCGTGCCGCGTAATCACAATCGGCAGGTGCTCGTCCGGACGACCTTTCACTTTGACCACTTCATCGATCGTCTGTGCCTTCACCCATTTCTTGTTCACCGAATATTCGTCGGCGTTCGCCGGATTGAATGTTTCGACGTAAAGATCCTGCACGTCGGCGCCATTATTCGTGAACCCCCACGCGATGTGATCATTGTGGCCGATGACGACGAACGGCGCGCCGGGCAGCGTAAAGCCCTTCACGTTCCAGCCAGGTGCTGTGAGGTGGATTTCGTACCAGATCGGTGGAATCGACAGTTCGAGATGCGTGTCGTTCGCGAGCAGCGGTTTGCCCGTCGCCGTGTGATCGCCCGATACGACCCAATTGTTGCTGCCGAGACTGTGCCTAATCTCCGACTGCGAATCGCGAATGTACCCGACGACGGAATTCGCCAGCGCCGTCGTTAAATCTGGCGAAGACTCCGAGTCTGTCGCGCCTTGTGGTGCGCCAGATGTTCGCTTTAAGCACACCGTCCGGCGACATATCATCGTCGTCATCATCATCGTCATCGCTGTCAGGATCGAGATGCGAACGTTGCGCTCCGTCATTCGCCACATTCGGATCTCCGACGATGTAGTGATCCATCGCCGCATCCGCAGAAAAAAGCTCGCGCGCCCGATCCGCGCCAACCTTATCGGTCACCTTCGCGCGATCGATCTCCTCCTCCCACGTGTCACTCAGCGTTTCGTACATGTAGCCCGAAATCACCAGTGTGTCGGTCGGCGTCCAAGGCGACGGTTTGTAGTTCAACAGCGTGAATTCGACCGGTAATTCGTTGGAATGCTGTTCGATGAAGCGATTCACACCGCGTGCATAGGCCTCGAACACGCCGCGCGTCGTTGGATCGACGAGACCCCAGTCCCGCTCGGCCGCCCGCCCAAAACCGAGCGTGCGGAACTGCTTATCAATATTGACCGTAGCCGGCCCAAGAATTTCTGAAAGCTGTCCGCGTGCCACGCGTCGGAGCAAATCCATCTGCCACAGCCGGTCCTGCGCCATGACGTAGCCCTGTGCTTCGACCATGTCCTCGACGGAGCCGGCTCGAATGTGCGGCACGCCCCAGTGATCGCGCTCGACGATCACATCCTTCTGCAGACCGGAGAGGTTAATGTTGCCGTCGAGTTGCGGTAGTGGCCGGTAAACGAAATGCCACAGCAAGGCGCCCACGATTACGACCACGACGCAGATCAGAACGAGCAGAACGCGAAACAGAGATCGCAATCGGGCTCCTGTTGGCAGTGACGAATTCAAAGTCTAGAGGAGCGACGAGAGGGGCGCAACCTCGCGCATAACCGCTGCTTTGCGCCGAAACAACGAGCACACGCCAACCGTCTCCGCCCAGTCCGGGCTGATACAATCAGAGCAGGGGGCCACGCCTAGCTCATATGTTTGCAGTGCGCTTGATTGGCGTTCTCGCGCTCATCGCGCTGAATGGATTTTTCGCCGCGGCCGAATTCTCACTCGTCGCGGTGCGATTGTCGCGCGTCCGCCAGCTCATCCAAAAAGGCAACGCTCGTGCCCGGGTTGTGGAGTCGCTGCTCACCGACCTCCACCGCGTCGTTTCTGCCGTTCAGCTTGGCATTACGCTCACCAGCTTGGCGCTCGGCGCCCTCGGCGAGAGCACGCTCGCCGGCATGTTGCAACCCCTCTTCGCAGGTTTCAGCTCGGGTCGAGCGGCGCTGATCGCCCACGGGGTCGCGCTCGGCCTGGCGTTCGCAATGCTCAGCGCGCTCCACGTCGTCATCGGCGAACTCGTACCCAAAACGGTGAGCCTCGCGCGCGCCGAACGTGTCGCTCTGCTCATCGCGCGGCCGTTTTCCTGGTTTCTCAGGACATTTCGCTGGGCCATCGACTTACTCGACGGGGTTTCCACAGCCATCGTGCGCGCGCTCGGCGTAACCGAACCCGGAGTGCACGGCTCCGTACACTCCACCGAAGAACTGCAAATTCAAATCCAGCAGGCGAGAGAGCGCGGCCTGATCGCTCCTGGCGAAGAAAAATTCATCTCCAGTGCCATCGAGCTTGGCCAGGTGCAGGTCCGCGAAATCATGGTGCCGCGTCCCGACATGCACCTGTTGCCCGTCGAAGCCAACATCGACGAGGTGATGCGCTCCTTTGCGACCACGCAAAGGTCCCGCATTCCGGTGTATCGAGGCTCGGAAGACCAGATCCTCGGCTTCGTCCACATCAAAGACATGATGTGGGTCTTGCTCGATCGCGAGCGTCGCCTCGAAGAAAATCTCGCGCCTTCGCCATTCGACCTTCGACGCGTTCTGCGCGAAGTTCTCATCGTCCCCGAAACGAAACCAGCCAGCGAGCTCCTCGTGGAGTTGAGGAACCATCGTGTCGGAATGGCGTTGGTTATCGACGAATTTGGCAGCATCCTTGGACTTGTGACGCTGGAAGATATTCTCGAGCAGGTGGTCGGCGAGATTCACGACGAGTTCGATGTCGTCGAGCGTCCGCAGAAGCTCGCCGATGGCGCTGTGGTTTTCGACGCCGCGCTCAACGTGCGCGATCTCGATGCGCAGTACAACATCACCTTGCCCGAAGATCCCGCGTACGCGACCGTCGGCGGATTCGTTCTCGACCAGCTTGGTTTCATTCCTCGCGGCGGCGAAAATTTTGAGTTTGATGGCTATCGCTTCACTGTCGTTGAGATGGATGGTCGCCGCGTTGCTCGCGTGAAAATCGAGCGCATCCTTCCGATTGCCACCGAAGCGAAGTCAGCGAGCGCAAGCGGCGCCGGCATCACAAACAACGCGAACGCAGTCGGCCTCCGCGTCAGACTCATCTCCTGCTGCCGAACCGCCAAAAAATCAACCCGATCCCGCGGCGCGAACTCGCTGATGGCGCGCCACCTGCTGCAACGACTTCTCCTCGCTCTCCCCGCGTTGTGGCTCGTTCTCACGCTCGTTTTCCTGATGATTCACATCGTTCCCGGTGACCCCGTCGAACAAATGCTCGGCGAAGGCGCCGCGCCGGGTGAAATCGCCTCGTTGCGTCACTCGCTCGAGCTCGACAAGCCGCTCCACACTCAGTACGTCCACTACTTGAAGGGACTCGCGCACGGTGACCTCGGGCAATCGTTCAAATTTCAAGCTCCCGTGCGTCAGATTATTTTCGATCGTTACCCCGCGACTCTGAGTCTCGCGTTTCTCGCGCTGGTCGTTTGCGCGGCGATCGCGATTCCGGCCGGAATCCTTGCGGCATATCGCCGCGGCCAGAGTGCAGACCGCGCCGTCGGCCTGTTCACGCTATTCGGACTAGCCGTCCCGAACTTCGCGCTCGGCCCCGTGCTGATTTTGATTTTCTCGATCGAAATCGGGCTGCTTCCGGTGTCCGGACGCGGCGGCCCGTCATATTACGTCTTGCCCGCGGCAACTCTCGGCGCCGCGCTTGCCGCGATTCTCACCCGCATGGTGCGCGGCTCGATGCTCGAAGAATTGTCGAGCGACTACGTCCGTACCGCTCGCGCCAAAGGCCTATCCACCAGCGCAGTTCTGTTCCGCCACGCCTTCCGCAACGCGCTGATTCCCATCATCACCATCCTCGGCCTTCAGTTCGGTACGCTTCTGGCCGGCACCATCGTCACCGAAACAATTTTTTCGTGGCCTGGCATCGGCCGCCTCACCGTGCAGGCAATTTCCTCGCGCGACTATCCACTGCTTCAGGGCTGCATTCTCGTCATCTCGCTCTCTTACGTGCTCGTCAATCTCCTCACCGATGTTCTGTATTCCGTGATCGATCCACGCGTGAGGCTCTCGTGAAGTCGCTCAACGATCTGCGCCAATTCCTTCGTCAAAGCGTGCTCGCGCGCGTCGGCTTCTCGGTCGCTGCATTGCTGATCGTGGTCGCATTGCTCGCGCCATGGATCGCCCCAGCGAATCCCGCGGCGCAGGATTTGCCGTCCCGCTTGCAGCCGCCATCGCTCGCGCATTGGATGGGCACCGACGAACTCGGCCGCGACACGCTTTCGCGCACGATGTACGGCGCGCGTATCTCGCTCATGGTTGCGATCTCCGTCGTGTGCGGCTGCGGCATCACCGGCCTGCTCATCGGAATGATCGCGGGTTACGCGGGCGGCTGGTTCGATCGCTTCGTCAATCTGCTACTCATCAACGCGTTTCTATCTTTTCCCGGAATCCTGCTGGCGATCGCGTTCGCAGCATTCCTCGGCCCTGGCATCAGCAAAGTCATCATGGCGCTCGTCATCACCGGTTGGGCCGGATACGCTCGCCTTGCGCGCGCGCAAGTTCTCAAGGTCAAAGAACTCGAGTTTATCCTCGCCGCGCGTTCACTCGGCGCGTCACACATCAGAATTCTCGCCCGTCACATGTTCCCCAATATTCTTCAGCCGGTTTTAATTCAGGCCACCATCGGCATGGCGGGAGCGATCCTCGCTGAATCGACGCTCAGCTTCCTCGGCCTCGGCGTTCTGGCGCCGACGCCCAGTTGGGGTGCAATGCTCAACGACGCGCGCAGTCACCTCTTCGACGCGCCGCATCTCGTGGTTTTTCCCGCACTTGCGGTAATGCTCGCAGTGCTCGCTTTCAATCTGTTGGGAGATGCCTGGCGCGACTGGCTCGACCCGCGCACTCGCTCGCAAATGGCAGTGATGGATTTAACTCGATAGAAAGGGAAGTGACGAAACTTTTTGCGGCTCTCAGCCGCAAAAAGACCAAGCCTGCGAAGTCTCGCGGCGCTGGCCGCCCAAACTACTTCGTCAGCGTAACCGCCGCACCGCGCCCCAGGGCCAACGTCTTCGTCGCACTGCCCTTGTTCACGCCAATCTCGATGTACCCGCTCGATCCGACGTAAGCGATTGCCTCACCCGCCGCGCCCGAAGCAAACGTATCGACCATCTTCGGTACCGGATGCGTCCCCACCTGAAATCCGACTTTGCCCGACTTTTTCGCCTCGTCCGACAAATCCTCTTCGCGAAAATTCGTAATCAAATTCCCAAACGTATCGACGCGCATCACGACGCCCTTCATCGCTCCATCCGCAGCCTTGGGTCGTGGCATGGCAAACTTCTTGTGATCGGTGATCTCTTCTCCCATGCTCGCCGTCTGTCCGCTCTTCGCGAGCCACGCTGCGATCGGCGCAAAAACATCGCGCCCGTGAAACGTCTTGCTGACCGGCTGCAAATAATAGTGCTCGACGTTCGCGTGCCGTACCACCGCGTTTGGATCGCGCTCGTAAATCAGCGACAGCACTCCGTTGTCCGGCGCGATGAAATATTGATTGTCGGCGCTCACCAGCAGCGGCCGCCGTGCCGTCCCGACTCCAGGATCCACCACCACCACGTGAATCGTCCGATTCGGAAAATACGAATACGCCGCCCCTATCGAAAGCGCGCCATCCAGCAAATCAAACGGAGTGACGTGATGCGTAATGTCAACAATCGTGACTTCTGGATGGATCTTCAGGATCACGCCTTTCAGCGTGCCAACCAGATGATCGTTCGTTCCGTAGTCCGTCGTCAGCGTAATAATCGGGTTTGCCAATGGATTCTCTCACCGTGGGCGTTCTGCGATCTCGCGCACTTCGCGCCAAAATCGCCTATCTTCACGCTAAAGGACCACTCCCCGACGGTCAACAATCCCGCGCACCACTGCTGCGCAATCACTAACGCACTCCCGCACCATAATCGCCTGGCGCGCGCTGCGTCTCGCCCCGATCTACCGCCGCCCCCTCCGGCGAGTCTCGGCCGCACGGCTGGCGCCGGTGATTGACCGGCCCTGGGAGCCGGCCGTCGCTCTCGCCACTTTCCCGCCGCCCAATTCGCAGGTACAATGACCATTAGAGCGGGCGTCGTACAATGGCAGTATAGAAGCTTCCCAAGCTTCGGACACGGGTTCGATTCCCGTCGCCCGCTCCAGAATCCGCACAAATCGATCCCTTTTCCCCAAAAACCTGATTCAATCAGGATCAAATCGCCCAACGGAAGTCTTTGGCACTTCTTTGGCGGCCACAGTTTATCCTCCAACGCAGATACTCGGTTGCTATCGTCCGCCCGAACGGGTACGATTCAAGTGTGATTGCTACCGCCTCAATGTGTCGAATGCTCGTCTGTGCGTGTTGTACGTGTTGCGCATACGTGTGTTCTGGCGCTCAGGGGCTACCAGTCTAGAGACTCATTCTAGCTAGGCTGTAATCGAACCCACCGCCAGAGATGCTGGCAGGTGGGTTTTTTGTTTTTCAGGACGGATTCAAAAGGGAACGGATTGGCAATGACCCAGGTCACGACAGCAGAAGCTGAGAGCAAGGAACTTACCGCTGCGGAAAAGCTGCGGCCTTACACAGAAGTAGGTCGTCTGAGCCACCTTCGCAAGCTTGAGGCGGAGAGCATCTACATTTTGCGAGAAGCGGTTGCCGAGTTTTCGCACCCTGTGATGATGTATTCGATCGGCAAAGACTCTTCGGTGATGTTGCGGCTCGCGCAGAAGGCGTTCCATCCCGGTAAAATTCCATTCCCCCTGCTTCACATCGACACGAGCTACAAGTTCCCCGAGATGATTGCCTTTCGCGATTCCTACGCGAAGGAAATTGGCGCAAAACTTATCGTTCATCGAAACGAAGAAGCGCTCCAGGCAGGCGCGAACCCTTTCACGCTGGGAACGCAGAAATGCTGCGGCCTCCTGAAGACCAAAAGCCTTCTCGACGCGTCTGGCGGAAGGCGGATTTAACGCCGCTTTCGGTGGCGCTCGGCGCGATGAAGAAAAATCGCGCGCCAAAGAGAGAATCTATTCGTTTCGCGACGCTCACGGCCAGTGGGATCCCAAGAATCAGCGCCCAGAGCTTTGGAATCTCTTCAATTCGCGGGTCAACAAGTCCGAAAGCATCCGCGTGTTTCCGCTCTCGAATTGGACGGAACTCGACGTCTGGTTGTACATCCTCGCGGAAAACATCCCCATCGTGCCGCTGTACTACGCCAAAGAGCGTGAGGTTGTGCTTCGCAACGGATCGCTTGTGGTGATCCACGATCGCAGCGAATTGCAATTTGGCGAAGAGCCGCGCCTTGTGAAGTGCCGTATGCGTTCGCTCGGCTGTGTTCCATGCACCGGCGCGATTCGCTCGGAAGCCGACACCCTTCCGAAAATTATCGAAGAAATGATTTCGTTCCGGCGCTCCGAACGCGAGAACCGCGCGATCGATCACGACGAAGAGGGTTCGATGGAACTCAAGAAGCGGGAGGGCTATTTCTGATGCCTGCCGCGTTCGCAACCGCCGAAACATTCGATTCGTTCTTGCAGCAGGAACTGCAGAAGGATCTGCTGCGGTTCACAACCGCGGGCAGCGTCGACGATGGCAAATCGACGTTGATCGGCAGGCTCCTGCACGACGCCAAGGGAGTCTACGAAGATCAGCTCGCTTCGGTGAAGAAAAGCAACGTCAACCGTTCCACCGGCCTCATCGATTTCTCTTTGCTCACCGACGGATTGCGCGCCGAGCGCGAGCAGGGAATTACGATCGACGTCGCCTATCGCTACTTCGCTACGGCCCGACGCCGTTTCATCATTGCCGATACACCTGGTCACGAGCAGTACACGCGCAACATGGCTACCGGCGCGTCCACCGCGCATCTGGCGATCATTCTCGTGGATGCGACCAAGGGACTGTTGCCGCAAACTCGCCGCCACTCGTACATCGCATCGCTCCTCGGTATTCCGAATCTGGTCGCCGCCATCAACAAGATGGATCTCGTCGACTATCGCGAGGATGTCTTTTCGCGACTCAGTGACGATTTTCAGGAATTGGCTGCGCAACTCGGCATTTCGTCCGCGACGTGCATTCCGGTCAGTGCGACCGAAGGCGACAACATCGTCGATCCCAGCGCGAAGACACCGTGGTACGAAGGCCCGACTCTCCTGGAATATCTCGAAACGGTTCCGGTTCTCGAAGCCGCTGCAGTCGGAGCGTTTCGATTCCCGGTTCAGTTAGTGATTCGCCCCGATTCCACCTTCCGTGGCTTTGCAGGACAAATCGTCGAAGGGCAGGTCCGTGTCGGTGACCCGGTCGTCGCGCTGCCATCGGGCAAGACGACGAGCGTGCGCAGCATCGTCACATTTGACGGAAACCTTGATTCCGCGGAACAGGGCGAGGCCGTCACGCTCGAACTCGCCGACGAGATCGACATCAGCCGCGGCGACATGCTCGTATCGCCGTCGAAGCGGCCTTCAGCTTCGACGTCCTTCGCCGCGACGCTCGTTTGGATGAGCGAAAAACCGCTCGTCGTCGGGCAGACCTATCTTGCCAAGCACACCACGCGCTCCGTGAAGGCGCGAGTGACAAATGTTCGCTACCGCGTGAACGTAAATACGCTGGCTCATGAATCCGCAGTCGATCTGGACATGAACTCCATCGCTGTCGTCGATATCGAAGCAAGTCAGCCGCTTCTCTTTGACCTCTACGACGAAAGCCGCTCGACCGGGAGCCTCATCCTGATCGATCCGATTTCAAACGCCACAGTCGCAGCGGCGATGATTCTGGAAATTGGCTCGAAGCTCAAAGCATTTGAGCACCGTGGCAATTTTCGAGATCCGAACTCTTCCGGCGTCGGTGACGTCCGCTGAAAAGTTTGAACGCCACGGTCACCGGCCCGCGACGTTCTTGCTTCCGAGTGCCTCGGTCGAATCAGTCGAGCGCGCTCTATTCGCAGCAGGGCTTCGAGACGATCGTGTTGCGCGCCGATTCGCTGGGCCGCGAGGCCTTTTTCAAAGCGCTCGATCTCTTGTACTCCGCTGGATTCGTGATTCTCGCCGCCACCGATGCCTTGGACGCCGACGTTAGGCGCGAGCTTCAACACCTACACACCGAGCGAACCGTCTTCGATGTTGCAAGCGGGACGGAAAAAATTTCCGACAGTGAACTCATTTCGAGGGTTCTGAACTACGCAAGCTCGCTGCGACTCGGAGCCCATTCGGAGAATGCCGAATAACATGCCCACCGCCGAATATATTGAACGAGTTGAAGGCAACGACGCCGAATCGATCGTCAATGATCTCGTTCGCGAAGCCGGCGCGAATTCGGTTTGCCTGACCTGCAGCTTCCAGGCGGAAGACATGGTTGTGCTCGATCTTTTGAGAGCGCATCTTCCGCAAGTGCCCGTCATTTTCCTTGAGACCGGCTACCACTTCGCTGACACCTATCAATTTCGCGACAGAATCACGGAAGAATGGCGCTTGAACCTCGTGAATGCGCTCGCCTCGCCAAACCGTGCAGCAACAGGAATCAGAGCTTGGGATTCTCTACACCAGCGATCCCGCGAAATGTTGCCAGCTCCGCAAGGTAGAGCCGCTGATGACTTCTCTCGAACCATTCGAGATCTGGTTCACGGGACTTCGTCGCGAGCAGTCACCGACAAGAAAAAATCTCAAGAAGATCGAACATCATCGCCTTCCGAGCGGCAAAACGCTGCTCAAGGTGAGTCCGCTCGCCGATTGGACCTGGGCTCAAGTCTGGGAATACACAGGCAAGCATCAGTTGAACTATCTCCCACAGTACGACCGCGGCTATTCCAGCATCGGATGCGAGCCTTGCACCGCGATTCCCGACGATCCCTCAAATCTTCGATCAGGTCGTTGGGGCGGCAAAAAACTTGAGTGCGGCATTCACACCTTCTCGGAGAAAACGGACTGATGCACCTCCTTCTCGGTTTTCTCATCGCACTCGCGGTCGGCCTGACCGGAATCGGCGGCGGCAGCTTCACTGTGCCCGCATTACTTCTCATCGTCGGTTTGCCTGCGGGTGAAGCCGTGGGCACGGCCTTCGTTTTTGCCGGCGTCCTGCGCCTGATCGCCGCACCGTTCTATCTTTTTCGGCGAAACGTCAACTCGCGCTATTTCCGCCTGATGCTGACCGGCGCCATACCCGGTCTCATCCTGGGCATCATTGCGCTTCGTGGACTCGCGCACGCCGGCAACAGTCCGTATGTCGTTCTCATTCTTGGCTTGATACTTACACTCACCGCCGCTGTGAGTTTCGTGCCGAAAGCGCAAAATCCAAGCTTTGTCGTCAAGAATTCACGCTGGCTCCCGTGGCTCGCTTTTCCAATCGGAATCGAATCCGGTTTTTCTTCCGCCGGCGCCGGAGCTCTAGGTACAGTCCTGCTTCTGAACTATTCCGAAATGACGCCCGCGCAAGTTGTCGGCACGGACATCATCTTCGGTCTCGTGCTCGCCGCGATCGGGAGCACCGTGCACTGGACGCTTGGCTCGATCAGCGCCCCGATCTTGCTGGAACTCCTCGCCACCGGAATCCCCGGTGTCATCATCGGCTGCCTGTTAGCGAAGCGGGTGCCCGCACAAAAGCTGAAAGTTGTCGTCGCCGCGGTCGCGCTCGCCGCCGGTTTGCAACTGGTATGGTCCGGAGTTCGCGCGTCCGTCACAACGCACTCCGCTTCGGCTGCAAGGCTCAACACCGTCGCACCTGGAGCGTCGCGACCGTGAACTTCTTTCGTCAATTCGATCTCCTACATCTCTCCTCGCGTTCCTCCGTGCATCCCCGCTGTTGTTGTTGCTGTCGTTGACCAGTCCCGCTCTCCGCGAACGGAAAGCCTTCAATACGTTGCTGGTGTAGCTCTCGATCAACTCTCTCCGCGTCCATAGCGACGCGCATACGAACACTTCAGGAGTGTCAAAGATGCGTTTTTCTCAGCGAATCGTTTCGTCTTCGAAAAAGTTGTTCTTCTCTCTCGTTCTCGCGGCGTTATTCATCGCCGTCGCGCCCCATGGTCTCCTCGCACAAGGCGAAGTTTCCCTATGGGGCTCCGTCACCGATTCATCCGGCGCCGCCGTCGCGGGCGCCGCCGTCACGGTAATTAATCTTGAGACCGGCAGCAGTCGCGCGCTCGTCACCGACGAAGCCGGAAGATTCAACGCGCCCGCGCTGACCGTCGGCCACTACGAAGTCGCCGCATCGAAGGCTGGCTTCCAGTCCGACCGTCGCACCGGCATCGCCCTTGTCGTCGGGCAGCGCGAAGAGATCGACCTGACTCTTCAGGTCGGCGACGTTCACCAAACCGTGGAAGTTCCCGCGAACAGCGGCGCGCTCCAGATCACGACCGAGGACATATCCGGACTGGTCGGCGAGCGCCAGGTCAAAGATTTGCCGCTCAACGGTCGAAGTTACGACCAGCTGCTGACGCTGAATCCTGGCATCGTCAATTACACCTCGCAGCGCGCCGGCGGAATCGGCACGTCGAATTCCGTCGTCGGCAACATGTTTGCCGTCTCGGGCCGCCGCCCTCAGGAAAATCTCTTTCTCCTCAACGGAGTCGAATTCACCAGCGCATCGGAAGTGAACAACACACCCGGCGGTCTCAGCGGCCAGCTTCTTGGAGTTGACGCCGTGCGCGAATTTGCCGTCGTAAAAGACACCTACGGCGCCGAATACGGCAAGCGCCCCGGCGCGCAAGTCAATGTCGTCACCGCGAATGGCACGAACCAATTTCACGGATCGGCTTACGAATTCCTGCGCAACAGCGCGCTCGATGCCCGCAACTTCTTCGATCACGGCGACATCCCGCATTTCGAGCGCAACGTCTTCGGCGCATCGGTCGGTGGGCCGATCATTAAAGACAAGACGTTTTTCTTCGCGAATTACGAAGGCTTCCGCCAAACGCTCGGACTCAGTGATCTCACCCTCGTCCCCGACAACGCTTCCCGTGCAAAGGCCGTGCCGAGCATTCAACCGCTTCTCGCTTTTGGCCGGTTGCCAACGGGCCTGAGCTGCTCAACTCCGACGGCACTTCCAGCGGCATCGCGGAAGCCTTCAGCAATCCGATTCAGCACATCCGCGAGGATTTCGGAACCGCCCGCATCGATCAGAATTTCTCGACGAACGACACGTTGTCTGCCGTCTACACCGCGGACGATAGCGACGCACATTCTCCAACGTCGAATCCCATCAGCTTCGTCGCGGCTCGCCTGCGCGAGCAAGTCATCAGTCTGTCGGAAACGCACATCTTCTCGCCGAGCATCGTCAACCGCGCCACCTTCGGCTTCTCACGGGGTGCGTTCTTCTTCGATAGCGGCACTACCGTCGATCTCCCCGGTTGGATTCACGCCGATCAACCGGTCGGCGCGCTGGTCGTCGGTGGCGGCACCACACTGAATGGTGCATCGCAAATCACCAACGGCGGCACAAATGCCGGGAGCAACCTCACTGCCGTACGCAACCTGTTCACGGGCAACGATCAGGTGACCATCACCCACGGCCGCCATCTCCTCTCCTTTGGCGCGTGGATTCAACGCCTTCAGGCCAACGACACCCTGCTTCAGGATCAATATGGCCAGGCGTCGTTCACCAACCTGCAGACATTCCTCCAGGGAACCGTGAGCACGTACACCTTCGCTCCAAACTACACGCCGCTCGGTTGGCGCTCTTTGCAGGGAGCGTTTTACGCGGAGGACACTATTCACTTGAAGCCTTCTTTGGAGATTCGGATCGGATTTCGCGGGGAATCGACGAACGGCTGGAATGAAGTAGATGGCCGCGCCTCGAACTACGCGTTCGCCACGAACGGGACGATTATCACGAATCCCGTCATCGGTTCATCCGCGCTTTCCCAGAACAACGCGAAATTTCTACCCGCGCCTCGCTTTGGATTGGCATGGTCGCCCTTTGGCTCGAAGAAGACGGTGATACGCGGAGGTTTCGGCACGTACTACGCGCTGCTCGATAACCTGAGCTATCGTCTCGACCAGAACGGCCCGTTCAACACGGTGTCGGCGGCGAAGAGCATCGCATTTTCGACGATCGCTCCGGACGCGACCTACAAATCCGCCAAGGTCATTCCCAGCGGAGTTCAGCCCGACCTGCGCACTCCCACGATCGAATCTTGGTCGCTCAAGGTCGAGCAGCAGCTTGCGCCGAACACCACCGTCAGCGTCGGTTACGTCGGATCTCACGGCTACCACGAAATACTTTCAGCCGATGCGAACCTTCCGATCGCCACAATCTGCCCCGCATCGCCGTGCCCGGCCACGTATCCGGCTGGCCTCGTCTACTATCCAACCGGCGCACCGTTAGCGAATAACGCGGTCTCCAACACCACTCACTGGTTGTCGCAGGGGATCAGTTCGTACAACGGTCTCGAGGCCGACTTCAATCAGCGCCTCACACGAGGCCTTCAATTTCGCGGCGTTTACACTTTCTCGAAAGCTCTCGACGACGGCGACAATCTCAACACCAGCGTCGCCACCAACTCGCCTGCGTTCGTCGCGAATCCGCTCAGCCCTAGCTCGGATTATGGTCGGGCATCCTTCGACATCCGTCACGCCGGCGTGATCAACGCAACCTACGACTTGCCTTTCGCTCGCGGCTCCGACACCAACGCCTGGGTTCGCCGCGCCTTCGGTGATTGGCAAATCAGCGGGATCGAAACGCTGCAGTCCGGTCTGCCTTTCACGCCGCAGCTTTCCTACAATCCGTCGAACGATGGCGACTCCCGCAACCCGGTTCGCCCATCGATCAATCCTGATTTCACGGGCAAGCTCATCAGTGGCAGCCCCAACCAGTACTTCAATCCCGCCGCATTCATTCAGCCTCTGGCTGGAACCTACGGTAACGTCGGACGCAACACTTTGCCCGGACCGTCGATCGTCGAAACGGATATCTCTGCCGCGAAGAAATTCGTTTTGTCCGAACGGGTCGGTCTGCAATTCCGCGGCGAAATCTTCAACCTTTTCAATCACACAAATTTCAACACGCCGAATCCCGTGGTGTACGCCGCGGCAACCGGTGGCCCATCTCCAACGGCTGGCGTAGTGACTTCGACCGCAACCAGCTCTCGACAGGTCCAGTTAGGACTTAAGCTGCTCTGGTGACCGGGAAGGTCCGGACGTTGTCCTGACCCGACTTAGTTGGTATGCTCGCGCCGTTCGTGCTTACACGAACTAGATGAAGCAGCGCGCTTTGTCGCGAAGGAGATACCCATGGACGAGACAAACAAGTCGATGGATGCCAGTGAACTCTCAGCAGACGATCTGCAACAGGTCACGGGTGGATCGACGCCGACTAACCTGCCGAAGATAACGGTAATCGAGAAATCGCCGATCGTGACGGAGTCGAACCCGGGCAAGGGGAACGTTTCCTGGGACATCGCGGAGAATACTGTTTCCTAGAAATCATAATTTCTGGAGAGTGTTTAATCTTCGCTCGCTGAAAGCGACAGACCTCCCTCTTCGTCTGAGGGCATCTATAGCTTCCGCTCAAGTGTGCCCGCTTGAACTACGGTTAAATTCAGCCGCCATAAACGCCATGCATGTGGCTGCTCGTCCGATTTAGATCAGTCTATTGTTTGAAGACGAGCGGCGGACCGCTGACGCGGTCGACGACCAGATCGACACTCACCTCAACACGATCTGCGATTCTGATAAATGGGATGCCACTATCCATGCCGAATTCTTTTCGGTCGAAGGCCATTGTCCCTGTAACTTCGCCGTGACCACTGCCGCGTGTCCCCTTCCCGGTAAAGTTCAAGGTCTCGGGCTTTGAAACGCCGCGAATCGTGAATATTCCCGGCATCGCAAACGTGCCGGGGCCGGTCCGCACGATTTTCGTCGAACGAAATGTAATGTACGGATCTTGGCCGGAATTAAAAAAATCTCTGCTCTTCAGCTTGTCGTCCTTCAACCGGCTTCCCGTGTTCACGCTGGCCGCCTGAATCTTGATATCCAGAACGCCGTCCACAACGTGATCCGAAGTGAACGTCAATGTCGCATCCCATTGATCGAACGTGCCCTCGAGAGCCACGGATGCCTTTACCGCGAACTTGATCGAGCTTCCCGTCGGCGAAACCCTGATGACCGGGACGTTAGCAGGCGCCTGTGCCTGCGTGACCGTTGCCACGAACACATAGACGATGAGCCATACCATGCGACGCATGCCGCGGAGTTTCTTTTAGCCCCAACAATTTGTCAACGCTCAGTTGTCTTCGACGAATTCCGCCTCTGGCGTCGGCAACCGATCGTTATCTCGCGCGACCCGTACACCGCGCCTTCGATTGCCGCCTGCTCGATCATGTGACCTCGCGCGCGCAGAGGCCAAGTCCCGCTTATGACTTGATTTGATCACATATAAGTCACTATGTTTTTACTGTCCAAAATTGAACAGACGACCAATCCTGAGTTCGGGTAAAGAACCGGATATGCGCGAAAACGAGGAACGCTGGAAACTGCTTTGTGAGCTGGCTGCGAAAGAGCAAGACCCGCAAAAACTGCTCGAACTGACTCGCGAGATCAATCAGCTCCTGCTCTTCAAGCAGCACCGCCTGTCCGACGACGTGAACAAGAAACCGTCGAATAGTTGATACGGGCGACTCATAGGGCCCCGTCAAGACGAACGCCCGCCGAGGAACCTGAGCGGGCAGCAAAGAACCATCTATACGAAGGTCTGGGTGACGGTCGGGAAGCTGCCGACATCAAATGTCGGTAAATGGCTGTATTGTTTTTCGCTCTCGGGCGTTGGAGATTAAGTCATGGAACTCGTTGCCGGATTTGCCGCTTACGTCGTGATCATCGGTGTGACGCTGTTTCAACTGCGCGGACGAGTGCGCAGCTAGATTCAGAAGTTCCCACCCTGCGGAAGCCCTCGTCCGCAGACGTCGATTTTCGTGTCTGCGTTTTGAATCTCCGCTAATTCGCCTGCCTGTTTTTCACATCCCCCGATAATTCGACGGTTCCGGTTCTCCTCAGCCTCTGAATCTTAACTTCCGTAGCAGTGTGCGCGATGACCGGCCGACTTTTGTCAGTTCGGTCGGGAAAGAGGAGCTCACTTAGGGCACCCTCCCCCTATTTTCTTCAAGAGTGAATAAGTGGCTGTATTTTGTTTAAGTTACGGATTGGTCAGATAAAAGAGTGTGTAAGTGATTGTAAAACTGTGGGTTACAGCGGGCTCAGAGTTCGCTTTTACTTCGCTAACGGCCGAATGTGAGGTTTGAGCGTGTGTGCGTGGTGCGAAAGCTGTGGAAAAAAGTAAAACGCCGGAGGTTAGTCCGGCGTTTTAACGCAAATTTAACTGGGTTCAGTATAGCACACGTGCCTGAATTGTCAAGGTCGATCCTCGCGAGAACTTGAGTCGTGGGTCGGAGAAACGACCGGGACTCGCGGGACCAAGAAGCGGTGCTGAAGTTCGGCCTGTCAATATTGGCATGCCGAAAATCGGCACTTGCCGACATTCGGCATGGTCTGCGATGAGCTAACTTACTTATTTTGCAGGCAATTAGCGTTGGCTCAGAAACTGCACCTTACGGGCGGCATGAGCTCGGGCAAATGACGCTGCGAATCGAGCAGCGGTCGCAGCAAGGAACGGTAATCCTGAAGTTGATCGGACAAATCCACTCGGAAGACCTAGAGGACTTCAAGGCGCAGACCCTCGAGGCGGGAACCGGGATGGCGTTCGATCTCGACGAACTGACACTCGTGGATGTCGGGGTAGTCCGTTACCTCGGAGAGTGCGAACAACGCGGGGTGGAGTTGCTGAATTGCCCGCCATACATCCGGGAGTGGATCAAGAGGGAACGAGACCGGAAGTGAAAATTTTGGAAAGAGGGTGAATCCCCGTGCCAGCTACTTTGAATAGGACAACTGAGATTGATGCTTGTGCGATCCCGGCCGATTTGGCCAGCCAGGCGGTAGAGACCGAAGGCTTGAATTATGAAGAGTTGCTCGAAGCGGCTCGAAGCGGCGAAGCGAGCGCATTCGAGAAGCTCTGTGCGCCGACCAAGGCGCGGATCTATCAGACGCTCCACCGCATTACCAAGAACCACGAAGACGCCGAGGACGCGCTTCAGGAGTCGTTCCTCAGCGCTTACATGAATCTTCACCGATTCGACGGCCGATCGAGCTTCTCGACCTGGCTGACACGGATCGGAATCAACGCGGCGCTCATGACTCTCCGGAAGAAGCGGACGCACCGCGAGCTGCCGATCGACGGCCCGGGCGAGACGGGCGAGAAGGCGGCGTATTTCGAAACGCCGGACCACGCACCGAATCCGGAAGAGCGGTTCGCGCGGCAAGAACGGGAAGTGCTTGTGCGAGAGGCGGTGCGGTCGTTGCGTCCGACAATTCGCAAAGCGATCGAACTGGGGCAGATGCAAGAGAGGTCGATGCGGGAGACGGCGCAGATGCTAGGTATCTCTGTGGCGGCCGCGAAGGCACGGCTGTTCCATGCGAGGGCGGCGCTGCGAAAGTCTCGCCAGTTGAAGTCGATGCGGAAGAAGTGGTTCCCCGGGCGGACGGGAAGCTTCGATGCAATGGGAAAGATGAACCGGGTCGCAGCGAACTGAGAAGCAAGCGCGGTTGGAGTTGCAGACAGATCCCAGGAGTAATTTCAGGTCGAGATTTCGATAGAGGAGGAACGAGCGATGGCGACTTTGAAGGTGAAAGACGGAACGGAGATTTATTACAAGGATTGGGGCAAAGGGCAACCGGTGGTATTCAGCCACGGATGGCCGCTGAGCGCCGACGCATGGGAAGACCAGATGATGTTTCTGGCGGATCGGGGTTTTCGGTGCATCGCGCATGACCGGCGGGGACACGGACGCTCGAGCCAACCGTGGGACGGCAACGAGATGGACACGTATGCGGATGACCTGGCGGAGTTGGTAAAGGCGCTGGATCTGAAGGATGCGATCCACGTCGGGCACTCGACCGGCGGCGGAGAAGTGGCGCGGTACATCGGTCGCCACGGCACAAAGCGCGTGTCGAAAGCCGTGCTGATCAGTGCGGTTCCTCCTTTGATGTTGAAAACCGAAAAAAATCCGGGTGGGCTGCCGATCGAAGCGTTCGATGAGATTCGCAAAGGCGTGCAGCATGACCGAGCGCAATTTTTCACGGATCTCAGCGCACCTTTTTACGGAGCAAACAAGCCGGGCAACACGGTCTCGGACGGATTGCGGCATTCGTTCTGGCTACAGAGCATGCTGTGCGGTCAAAAAGCGGCTTACGAGTGCATCAAGGCATTTTCGGAGACGGACTTCACCGAAGATCTGAAAAAGTTCGACGTGCCGACGCTGATTCTGCATGGCGATGCCGACCAGATCGTGCCGATCGGAGCGGCGGCGATGCTGTCGTCGAAGCTCGTGAAAGGCGCAGTGCTGAAAGTGATTCCGGGAGCGCCGCACGGGATGTGTTCCACGCTGAAGG
The DNA here is from genome assembly GCA_963766985.1 of uncultured Acidobacteriota bacterium. Lineage (GTDB taxonomy): Bacteria > Acidobacteriota > Terriglobia > Acidiferrales > UBA7541 > Acidiferrum. Next base: position 1,015,775 of record CAVYCJ010000010.1, on the reverse strand, counting down.
ATCAGATGAATGAGGAGTTGCTGGCGTTTTTTCAAAAGGCTGGACACGCAGCGGCTTGAGGGATAGATAGGGCCGGAGGGCGAGGTGGTCTCGCCCTTTCGCCCGTTCGAAGCTGACGACGGTAAGGGGTTTATCCAGGCGATAAATTAGTTCGTGACGCGAACTCCGCGGAATGGGGTGCGGTTTTCGCGATGAAGTGAACCGAACGAGTCCAGGTCGAATGAGTTCGGGTCGGTATCGAAAGTTCCAACGCACGAAAAATTTAATTTGGAGGGACAGTCATGAGTGGATTGGCTGTTTTTACGGTGTTTCACGTTCTGTTGAGTCTGATCGGGATCGCAGCGGGATTTGTTGCGATCTTTGGTTTAATCGGAGGACGCTGGCTGGGCTTTTGGATTTCGACATTTTTGTGGACCACGATTTTGACAAGCGTCACCGGCTTTTTCTTTCCGTTCAAGGGAATCACGCCGGGCATTATTCTCGGGATTATTTCACTGGTGGCGCTTGCGTTTACGCTTCTCGCGCTTTATGGGAAGAAGCTCGCAGGCGGTTGGCGAACGGTTTTCGTCATCACCGCCGTGCTGGCGGAGTATTTGAACTTCTTCGTACTCATCGCGCAGAGTTTTGAGAAAGTGCCGGCGCTCCACGCACTCGCGCCGACGAACACCGAAGGGCCATTCAAAATCGCGCAGCTGACCGCGTTGATTGTGTTCGTGGTACTAGGCTTCCTAGCGACGAAAAACTTCCGCCACGCACAGCTACAGACCGCATAACCAGTTGCTCGGCTCCACGAGGGAGGCACGAAGGCGGACAGCCTGCGCCTCTTCGGTGCTTCTGATATCGTTCGCTTGCTCCGGATGGCAATGCGTCGTCTGGAGCGAGTGGTGACTGAAATTGCGATATGAGCTCTGGACTGCCGCGCACGACGTAAAGGCGTCGAAACGTCGTAACCGAACCGGCGAGGTTGGCATCCATACGGTTCGTCACAGGTGGTGTTCTTTCGCGCGAAACAGAGTACAGTATCGCCCCTGCGCGGAGAACCAGACGTACCCCCATCGTTTTGTTCGGACGCGTACAAAGTTGCCAACGCAAGGAAGCACAACCATGAGTTTTCGAATCAGGCATGCACAGCAATCGCGGAGAACTGTTTTTAGCGGAAGACGCGAATCGATGGAATGGAAGGGTTTGACGATGCCACGAATTCGGCTTGCCGCGCTGATGAGCGCGTGCGCCGCGATGGGATTTGTATTGACGGGATGTGAGGCGCAAAAGGCCGCGCCGGCGCCACCGCCACCCGAAGTAGTGGTGACGCCCGTGGTGCAGAAAGACGTGCCAATTTATAACGAGTGGGTGGCGACGCTGGATGGATTCGACAACGCGCAAATCCAGCCACAGGTGACCGGATACATCGTCGCGCAGACCTATCGCGAAGGATCGCCCGTTAAAAAGGGACAAGTTTTGTTTGAGATCGATCCGCGGCCGTTCCAGGCGATTCTGGATCAAGCGAAAGCTCAACTGGCGCAAGCGCAAGCACAGATGGGAAAGACGAAGTTGGACGTGGATCGTGACACGCCGCTAGCAAAAGAGCGCGCGATTGCGCAGAGCCAACTCGACAACGATATTCAAGCGAACCTCGCCGCGATGGCGTCGGTGAAATCGTCGGAAGCGCAAGTGGAACAGGCGCAGCTCAACCTGGATTTCTGTCACGTGACTTCGTTACTGGATGGGATTGCGGGGCTCGCGACGGTGCAAATCGGAAACCTGGTCAGCCCGACGGCGGTGCTGACATCGGTATCGCGCGTGGAGCCGATCAAAGCGTACTTTCCGATCAGCGAACAGACGTATATGAAGTTTGCGAAGCGGATTAACGCGAGTAATCGCCGTGACGATATGGAAGACATAAAGGATGCGCCGACGCTGCAATTGATTTTGGCGGACGGGACGGTTTATGGGCATCCGGGAAAGATTTTGTACACTGACCGGCAAGTGGATATTACGACGGGCACCATTCGTGTCGCATCGTCGTTTCCGAATCCCGAAAATATTTTGAGGCCGGGGCAATTCGGGCGGATCCGCGCGGCGACGGAACAAGTGAACGGAGCGCTGCTCGTACCGCAAAAGGCCGTGAACGAATTGCAGGGAATGTATCAGCTCGCGGTGGTCGGCGACGGCAATAAGGTGAGCATCCGCTCGGTGAAGGTCGGAGATCGCTCTGGCGAAAGTTGGATCATTCAAGACGGCGTAAAGCCGGGCGAGATGGTGATCGTCGAAGGATTGCAGAAGGTAAGAGACGGCTCGGTGGTGAGGCCGAAGCAGCAAACTTCACCTGCATCGGGCGCCGCCCCAGGCGCGAGCACAGGCACGGCAAAGGGCGCCTAGATCATGTCTAAATTTTTCATCAACCGGCCCATCGTGGCGATGGTGATTTCGATCGTCATGGTGATCGTGGGAGCGGTGACGATTACGGCGCTCCCTGTCGCGTTATTCCCCAACATCGTTCCCCCCGAAGTGCAGGTCTCTGCGACGTATGTCGGCGCGGATGCGCAAACGATCGAGCAATCGGTGGCGACGCCAATCGAGCAGCAAATGAGCGGCGTCGACAACATGAATTACATGTATTCGCTGAACTCGACGGCTGACGGCGGGATGCACTTGATCGTCGATTTCGACGTGAAGACCGAGCCGAACACGGATTTAATTTTGACGCAGATGCGCACCACGCAGGCGCAATCGCAGTTGCCGGCGGACGTGAACAACTATGGCCTCACGGTGCAGAAGACCGTGACCGCGCCGCTGATGCTGATGACGTTGTATTCGCCGAACGGAACGTACGACGCGCAATTTTTGTCGAACTACGCGTACATCAACCTGGCGGACCAAATCACGCGGTTGTATGGAATCGGCAGCGTGCAGATTTTCGGTGCTGGTCAGTACGCGATGCGGCTGTGGGTAAAGCCGGATCAGCTGGCGAAGCTGGCGATTACGGTGCCGGAGATTGTGTCGGCGATTCAGGCGCAAAACGCGGTGAATCCCGCGGGGCAGGTGGGAAGCGAGCCGGTGCCGCCGGGGCAGGACTTTACGTATTCGGTGCGCGCGCAGGGACGGCTGACTTCTCCTGAAGAATTCGGCGAGATTGTGGTGCGCGGTGCAACGAGCGGCGCGGTGGTGCGGTTGAAAGATGTGGCGCGCATCGAGCTTGGCGCGCAGACCTACACCGTGCTGGGGCGATTGAACGGCAAGCCGGGCGCGATTATTGCGGCGTATCAATTGCCGGGCTCGAACGCGGTGCAAGCGGCGGACGGACTGAAGAAGTTGATGAAGGAAGCGAAGGGGCGATTCCCGCACGACATCGATTATGTGACGTCGCTGGACACGACCCTCGCGGTGACGGAAGGCATCAAGGAAATCATCGAGACGCTGGTGATCGCGATCGGGCTGGTCATCATCGTCGTATACATCTTCTTGCAAGGGTGGCGTGCGACGCTGATTCCGTTGCTGGCGGTGCCGGTGTCGCTGGTCGGGACATTCATTTTGTTTCCAGTGTTCGGATTTTCTGTGAACACACTGTCGTTGTTTGGATTGGTGCTGGCGATTGGGTTGGTGGTTGACGACGCGATCGTCGTCGTGGAGGCGGTCGAGCGCCACATCGAAGACGGACTGACGCCAAAAGCGGCGGCTCTCAAAGCGATGGAGGAAATTTCGGGGCCGGTGGTTGGCATCGCGCTGGTGTTGTCGGCGGTGTTCGTGCCGACTGCGTTTATTCCGGGAATTACGGGGAGGTTGTATCAGCAGTTTGCGGTGACGATTGCGATCTCGGTGATTTTGTCGGCGTTCAATGCGTTGACGCTGAGTCCCGCGCTGTCGGCGCTGTTGCTGAAGCCGAAGGAAGGCCGCGGCGGGTTGTTGAAGGGATTTTTTGACTGGTTCAACCGGATGTTTGCCAGCGTGACGAACGGCTATGTGAGGGTCTGCGCCGCGTTGATTCGGAAAAGCATCATTGCGCTGCTCATCATCGTGATATTTGCGGGTGGCGCGGGATTTTTTGCGAGCAAGGTGCCGTCGAGCTTTTTGCCGGACGAAGATCAAGGATATCTGTATATCAACTTGCAGCTACCCAATGCGGCTTCGCTGCAACGTACAGATGCGGTCGCGAGGAAGATTGAGGATGTGCTGGCGAAGACGCCGGGCGTGCAGTACACGACGAGCGTCGTCGGGTTCAGTTTGCTGAGCTTTGTGAGAACGAGCTACAACGGATTTTTCTTTGTGACGCTGAAGCCGTGGGATCAGCGGAAATCGCGCGAGACGCAGTTGCAAGAGATCAAGCAACACATCAATATCGCGTTGTCGCAGCTGCCGGAGGGCATCGCGTTTTCGTTTTCGCCGCCGTCGATTCCGGGCGTTGGCACCTCGGGCGGGTTTACGTTTGCGCTCGAGGACCGCTCGGGCGCCGATATCCAGTTCCTTGCGAACAATGTGCAGACATTCATGAATGCTGCGAGGAAGCGGCCGGAGATCGCAAACCTGAGCACGACATTTTTGCCGAGCGTGCCGCAGCAATTCGTGGACGTCGATCGCGACAAAGTGCTGAAACAGCAGGTCGCGGTGAACGACGTATACAAGACGCTGCAGGCGTTCATGGGCGGATTGTTCATCAACTATTTCAATCGATTCGGGCGGCAGTGGCAGGTGTACATCGAGGCTGAGGGAGATTATCGAACGCGCGCGGAGAACGTCGGGCAATTTTATGTGCGGAATAGCAGTGGCGCGATGGTGCCGCTGGGGGCGTTGACGCGATTCGAACCGCGGCCTGGGCCCGAGTTCACGATGAGATACAACGAATATCGCGCGGCGCAGATTAACGGAGCGTCGGCGCCGGGCTACAGCGCGGATCAGGCGACGGCTGCGCTGGAAGAAGTGTTTGCGCAAACGATGCCACGTGAAATGGGCTTCGACTACATGGGCATGTCGTTTCAGGAGAAGAGAGCGCAGCAGGGCGTGCCGGCGTGGGTGGTGTTCGCGTTTTCGCTGCTGTTCGTGTTTTTGATTCTGGCGGCGCTGTATGAGAGTTGGTCGCTGCCGTTCAGCGTGTTGCTGAGCACACCGGTGGCGGTGTTCGGCGCATTTTTTATGTTGTGGCTGCGGCGGACGGTGCTGCAACAACTTTTTGCCGGCGTACATGGTGCAGATCGAAGGCGACGTTTATTCGCAGATTGGGCTCGTGATGCTGATCGGGCTGGCGGCGAAGAACGCGATTTTGATTGTGGAGTTTGCGAAAGACGAATACGAAAACGGGAAGCCGCTGGTGGATGCGGCGCTCGAGGGCGCGCGGTTGAGGTTGCGTCCAATTTTGATGACGTCGTTCGCGTTTATTTTGGGCACGGTGCCGCTGTGGACGGCGACGGGCGCGGGCTCGGTGGCGCGGCAGATCATGGGCACGACGGTGATCGGCGGAATGCTCGCGGCGAGTTTGCTCGGCGTGTTCTTTATTCCGGTTGTGTTTTATGTGGTGGAGAAATGGTCGGGCGCGGTACGTGGGACGCCGCCAGCGTTGTCGTCGGAGCCGGGAATTTCGCCGGCGCCGGGGGATTGAGATGAGGACGCGCGATCTCCTGCGGATGAAGACGTTGTCGGCAGCGGCGTTGTTGTGCGTCGTTACCGGAGCCGGGTGCACCGTCGGACCGAACTACAAGAAGCCTGCGGCGAGCGTGCCGCCGACATTTCGCGGATTGACGGACGAAGAAGTCGCGGCGAACAACGCGGCGTCGCAGGGCGATCAGAAATGGTGGGAGGTTTACCAGGATCAACAGCTGCAAGAGTTGATTCGAACGGCGCTGAAGCAGAATTACGATGTGCGCATCGCGGGCACGCGGATTTTGCAGGCGCAGGCGCAGCTTGGAATTACGCGGGCGGATCAGTATCCGAATGTGTCGGGCGGCGCGAGTTTGGTGGATCAACGACAGGCGCGGACGCCGGCGACGCCTCCGATTGAAGTGGGAGTCGGGGCGCTGAATGTTTCGGCTGGATGGGAGCTGGATTTCTGGGGGAAGTTCCGGCGGGCGACTGAGGCGGCGCGAGCGAATCTTGTGGCGTCGGAATGGTCGCAGAGGGAAGTGCTTTCGACGCTCGTTGCGAATGTGGCGGGCGCGTACTTTCAGTTACGGGCGCTCGATTCATCGCTGGAGATTTCGAAGCGGACGCTGAGTTCGCGGCAAGAGTCGCTGCGGCTGACGCAGGTGCTCGCGAACGGCGGATCGACATCGCTGCTCGATGTGAGGCAGGCGGAGCAGTTGGTATTTACGGCGGCGGCGGAAATTCCGACGCTCGAACAGCAAATTGAGCAGCAGGAAAATTTGATCAGCATTTTGCTTGGCGAGAATCCTGGATCGATCAAGCGCGGGCTGCGGTTGACGGAACAAGCGCGTTCGCCGGATGTGCCGCCTGGGCTGACGTCGGCGCTGCTGGAACGGCGGCCGGATATTCAGGCGGCGGAGCAGCAGTTGATTGCGGCGAATGCGGAGATTGGCGTAGCGAGGGCGGCATATTTTCCGCAGATCTCGTTGAGCGGGACGGCGGGATTTGAGAGCGATGCGCTGACGCATTTGTTTAGCGGGCCGGCGGGGACGTGGACTTACGGAGCGTCGTTGACGCAACCAATTTTTACAGCGGGCCGGATTCGTTCGAACGTGCGGTTTGCGGAAGCGCAGCAACAGCAATTTCTGTTGACGTATCAGCAGACGATCCAGGGCGCGTTTCAAGGTGTATCGAACGCCTTGATTGCGCGCAGGAAGTCGAAGGAGTTTCGGGAGCAGCAGGAGTTGTTGTTTGCTTCGGCTCAGGACGCGGCGCGGCTTTCGCACATGCGGTACAACGGCGGCGTGACGGGTTATCTGGAAGTGCTGACGAACGAAACGAACGCGTTTACGGCGGAGTTGGAATTGGTGCAGGCGCAGCTGAATGAGTATTTGTCGTCGGTGCAGTTGTATCAGGCGCTTGGCGGCGGGTGGCAGCAGCAGTAGTTTTGCTTTGAGTCGGTGCTTGATCCTGCTGGCTGTGTCGAGCCCTCGAAATTTCTCCCACAAAAATGAAAAGGCGAGCCCGACGATCTCGGGCTCGCCTTGTATTGTGCTTTCTCTTTGCGGCAAAGTTACTTCGCTGTCGTCATCGCAACGAGAATCTGTTCGGTGCCGGTGTGGGCTTTCGCGAGCAGTTTGTCGTCCGCGGTGGCCTTCGGCACGCGGTAGCCGAAGCTCAAGCCAACCTGGCCGAGATCCAGCTCACGAACGTACATATCTTCACCGCGCCACTCGAGCTTCAACACGCTCTTCTCACTGATCTTCGTGTTGGAAACAACCATCGGCAATTGGAAAACGCTGCCGTCCGGGCCGGTCACCGTGATCGGCTGATTACGCGACGTGGACGCGACACTGAAAGTGTAATCGCCTGCCGGCATCGTGGAATTTTGCCAACGGATGCTGTGATCGAGCGTGAACGAGCCGTTGTACACGGTCTGCGCTTGAGAAGCGCTCGCGCCCAATCCGATACTCAACAAACCTGCTGCAACCAACATCAGAACTCGATTTCGAAGTGATTTCATTTTGATTCTCCTTTCGATCATTTTTGCGAAGCGATCATTCGCTTCGCTTTCCATTTCATTCACGCGGATGGTAGGAGCACGCGCTGTGCCGAAGTGTGCCGGCCGAAGTTCTATTGATTCGGAAGGGGATGATGGCACCTGAGCAAAATGGCGCGGTTTCGGCCCCTGTAATGACTATCCGATCGAGTCTTGGGACTATCCGAACGGATAGTCTTCGCGCATTGTTGTTCGAATCCTCGATGGTCGAGGGAATTTGTACGACAAGGAAGCGATGCCGCGATGCTACAGCGTTTCGCCTTTTGTTTCGCGTGCGGCCAGCAGGCCAACTAGCGTCAACAGTGACGCGGCTGTCAAATAGTAGCCGACAAAATTCAGCCCGTAGTTTTTCGCAAGCCAGGTTGCCACGTAGGGCGCCAGCGAAGCGCCAAAAATCCCCGCGAGATTGAACGTCAGCGAACTTCCGGTGTAACGCACGCTCGTCGGGAAAAATTCCGAGAGCACGGTGCCGAGCGGACCATATGTCAGTCCCATTAGCGATAGTCCGAGAATCAGCGCCAGAAGCGCGCCTTTAATCCCAGACTGCAACAGCGGCGCCATCACGAAACCGTACACGCCGATCGCCACGGTCACCCAGATCAACGTGCGACGACGGCCATGCTCTGCTAGCTTCGCGCTCAGCGGAATCGTGATCGCGAAAAAGAACATCGCGGCAAGCTGCATGACGAGAAACGTGTCGCGACTGTAGTGGAGCGCCGTCGTGCCCCAGGAGAGCGCAAACACCGTCATCAGATAAAACAACACAAACGTCGCGATCGACGAAAGCGTGCCGACCACCAACATCTTCGGGTGCGATCGAAATACTTCGAACATCGGAACGCGGACAGTTTCACGCTCTTTCACCGCGGCGCGGAACACCGGCGTTTCGGTGATCGTCAGCCGCACATACAGACCGACGAGCACGAGCGCTGAGCTGGCAAGGAAGGGAATTCGCCAGCCGTAGGCGAAGAAGCTCTGGTTCGACAAAAATTTCGACAGGCAGAGAAAAATTCCGCCAGAGAACAAGAACCCGATGGGTGCGCCAAGCTGCGGAAACATTCCGTACCAGGCGCGCCGGCCCGGCGGAGCATTTTCAATTGCGAGCAAAACCGCACCGCCCCACTCGCCGCCGAGTCCCAACCCTTGGCCCAGGCGGCAGAGAGCCAGGAGCAACGGTGCCGCGACTCCGACGCTGGCATACGTGGGAAGCACGCCGATCGCGACCGTTGAGACGCCCATCGTCAGTAGCGCCGCGACCAGCGTCGCTTTGCGGCCGATGCGATCGCCGAAATGGCCGAACAGCGCCGACCCGAACGGCCGAGCGAAAAATGCGATCGCAAACGTCGCGAGCGACGCGAGCGTCGCCGACATCGGATCTTCCTTCGGGAAAAACAGGCGGGGAAATATCAATACCGCGGCAGTCGCGTAAATATAAAAGTCGAAGAACTCGATTGTCGTTCCGATGAGGCTGGCAAAGAGAACCTGGCCGGCGGTGTTCTTGGGCGCGCCGGGGAGGGGGGCGTCAGCGCGGACGTCAGGACTGAGAGTGGATGCGTCGCTCAAGCGACATATTGTCGATGGTTTTGCCCGATGTTGCAAACGGTGCCGAAGCGCGGCTTATCGTCGCAATTCCAATTGGCTCTTGAAGATAAATGGCGCGCCCGGAGAGGTTCGAACTCCCGACCTATGGTTTCGTAGACCATCGCTCTATCCAGCTGAGCTACGGGCGCGCAGTGTAGAAAACACTACAAACTGAAGCAAGAAAAGTATAACACATCGAATTGCGCTCACGGCCAAGCCGGAGGTCGCCCGAACTCAACGCTGGCGTAATGTAGCTGTAACGCCGCGCCTCCACAGTGACCTCAGTTTTCGGTTGCCCAAACGGGCCTCGAGCCCGCAGCAGCGCGCGTATCGCCGCTGCGCATTGCGCAAACGGCCAGGTTCCATCTACATTCTTGCTTGTCGAAACTGCCTTACGCAAGCCCGGTCGCGGAAGCTCTCGCACGACTGCCAACCGTGATCCAAAAAACTTGTGAGTCGCATAAACTCCTACTCAGAGGTCAAGCTCTTGCCAACTTCGCGTTCTCTCAGACTCGCCGCACTCACCATCCAACTCCTCCGATCGCCCGATCGCGCTTGCGATCCCCGCTCGCGCCCAGGTTTCGCCCGAGCACAAAACGCAGCACATCATCTTCGTCATGACCGACGGACTCCGCTGGCAGGAAGTCTTCAACGGCGCGGAAGAGTCGCTGATGAACCAAAAGAACGGCAAAGTAAAAAATGAAGCCGCGTTGAAGAAGACCTATTGGCGCGACAGCGCGGAAGAACGCCGCGAGGCGCTGATGCCGTTTGTTTGGCAAGTGATTGCGAAGCAGGGACAAATCTTCGGCAATCGCGACAAAGGCTCCGACGCCTATGTCACGAATCACATGTTTTTCTCCTACCCCGGCTACAACGAAACGCTGTGCGGATTTCCCGACGATGAGCGCATCCACAGCAACGACAACATCCCCAATCCAAATGTGACGGTCCTCGAGTGGCTCAAAAATCGCCAAGGCGTTCGACCAGAATGGCGACATCGCCGCCTTCGGCGCATGGGATGTGATCGCCAACGTCTTCAATCCCGAGCGTTCTCATCTCACCGCGAACGCCGGTTACGTCCCATTGACGCTGACGCCGTCCACTCCGGAACTCGATCTCGTCAATCATCTAAAACTCGAAACGCCGCGCGTCTGGGAAGATGAGCCTTTCGACGCAATCCCGTTTTACACCGCCGCCGAATACATGAAGTTGAAGCATCCCAAGGTGCTCTACCTCTCGCTCGGTGAAACCGACGATTGGGCGCACGCCGGCCAATACACCGAGTACCTCGACTCCGCGCATCGCGTCGATGCCTATCTGCGCGCGATCTGGGAGCTGGCACAGTCGATCCCCGAATATCGCGGCAACACCACGCTGATTTTTTCGCCCGACCACGGCCGCGGCAAAGCGCCGCGCAAGTGGCGCGATCACGGCCAGAAAATTCCCGACTCAAAATATATTTGGATGATGTTCCTCGGGCCTGATACGCAATCGCTGGGCGAGCGTGCGAAAATCGCACCAGTCACGCAGAGCCAGATCGCAGCGACCCTCGCCGCATTCCTCGGCCAAGATTACGACGCCGCCGTGCCGAAAGCCGGGAAGCCCATCGCGGATGTTCTTCCGCACTGAGTTTTTCGTTGTGCGCGAGCTTAATGCGGTCGAGGCGTCATCCTTCACGAACTTCCGCCCGTGCGCTTCTGTGCCGACCGCCAGCAAAATCGCCAGCGTAACGATCGTCACAATCTCAAAGCCCGCCAGCGCCCACTGATAACCGACGCGATCGCGCAGCGCGTACTGAATCGAATTCGTCGGCGCCGCGATTAAAATGCCCAGTTGATAGCAAAGCCCTGGAATCAATCCGCGCGCCGCATCCGCCGACATTTCGTTGAGATGCACCGGAATTACGCCCCACGCGCCTTGCACTCCCGCCTGCATCAGAAATGCGCCAAGAACTAACACTGGCAAGCTGCTGCCAAACGCCCAGAAGGGAATCATGGCCAGCGCAAGTCCAAGCGCCGCGACCATCCCTTTGCGTCGGCCCGCCTTTTGCGACAAATGCCCGAATACAATCGCTCCGAGAACCGCGCCGACGTTGTAGATCATTGCAATATTCGCGCGCGCGGCCGCCGACACGCGATGCACTTCCTGCAAGAAGTCGGGATAAAGATCCTGCGTGCCGTGAGACAGAAACATCATGAACGTCATCAGCACGACGAGATACACGAACCGCTTCCACTCGCGACCAACAGTGCGCAATACTTCGCCCGTCGTCGCTGCGCGATGCTGCTTCCACGCTTCGGACTCCGGCACCTTGGTCCTTATATAGAGCGCGAGCAGCGCCGGCAGCGCTCCGACCCAGAACATCGCGCGCCAACCCCAGACCGGCAGCAAAAATCGCGCTGCAATGGCAGCCAGTAAATATCCGATCGAGTAGCCGCTCTGCAAAATCCCGCTGAGAATCCCGCGCCATCGCGGCGGCGCAGCCTCCATCGCGAGCGAAGCGCCGACGCCCCACTCGCCGCCCATGCCGATTCCGAACAGCGCGCGCATCACAAAGAAAAATGTGTAATTCGGCGCGAATCCGCACAGCAACTCGATCACGGAAAAATAAATCACGTTGCACATCAACGGAATCCGCCGCCCGAAGCGATCGGCCATCAATCCAAACAAAACGGCGCCGACGGGACGCATCGCGAGCGTTGCCGTCATCGTGCGTACGATGTCTTTCTTTGGCACGCCGAAATGGTGAGCGAGCGTGTCGATCAGAAACACGACAACGAAGAAATCGAACGCGTCGAGCGTCCATCCCAGAAATCCGGCGAAGACCGAAGCTCGCGCGCCGGGGTTCATCGCTGTTTTGTTCGGTTGGGTTGTTGTGGGCTGGCTCATCGGCTAGTGAGAAATTGGCGCCCGCGCTGCTTTCCCTGGAAACACTCCCTCGACGAGTTGCCCATCTTTCACGACGGGCGTTCCGTTCACAAGCACAAACTGAATGCCCTCTGAGTATTCCAGCGGATCGGTGAAGGTCGCTTTATCGATGATGCGTCCGGCGTCAAAGATGGTGATGTCCGCGTCGGCGCCGACGCGAATGCGCCCCTTATCGTGAAATATTGGCGCCCGTTTTTCGAGGCGCTGTGCTGGCAGCAGCGTCATCTTGCGCAGCGCGGTCATCAGGTCGAGCACTTTTTCGTCGCGGACGTAATGACCCAGCACGCGCGAATACGTTGCTTGGCCGCGCGGATGAACCTTCGGCCCGGTGATGCGCATCCCGTCGCTCGCCACGATGATGTCCGGATTCGCGAGCGCGATGCGCACATCTTCCTCCGGGATCGAGTGGATCACGACGATCCCACCTTCTTTGCGGTACTTCTCAAAAGTTTCAGCGGTGAGGCGTTCCCCGGTCGCGGCCCACTGCAAATCCTTGTAGGTGATGCCCTGCGCCTCCTGCCAGCCCGGATCGAAGACGGTCGATTCGATCGAAGTGCTGCCGGCCGTGTACGGGATAATTCTCGGTCGTCACGTCGATGCCGTGTCGCCGCGCACCTTCAATCATGGCAATTGCATCAGGAGTCGCTTTCAATTCCATGCTCGTGATGTGGACCACGTGCAATGGCGCGCCCGTCGCCGCGGCCGCGGCGATGACTTCCTCCAACGCCGCAATTCCGGTCGTCGGTTCTTTGACGCCGCTGTAGCGCATGTGGACGTGGACCGTCGCGTTGTATTTTGCGGCGACGCGAAACATCTCGATAATTTCCTGATGCGTCGCGGCCGGCGTGTAGTTGATGCCCATTCCTTCGGCAAGCGCGCCTTCGCGAAAGCCGCGCTCCATCAATTCGAGCATCTGCTTCATATCTTCAGGAGTTGCAACGCGCCGCGCCGCGTCCGCGGTCGGAATCCACGAAGCGTTGTCGTGCATCACCGCCATGCGAACGGGAATGTGGCCGATGCTCACGCCATAGTTGATGAGCGCTTTGCCTTCGCGTGCCGCGTACCATTTATCGACGTAGTCGGTTCCGACTTCGAGTTCGAGCGAAGTCGTGACGCCGTCGTGCGCTTGAAATTGATAATTACGCGGCTCCTGCCCGTGTTCGTGAAGATCGATAAAGCCGGGTGCGACGACGAGTCCTTTGGCGTCGATGGTGGACTTTCCCGAGAGCGGGGAAGTTGAAATCGCGGCGATTTTTCCGTTGCGGACGCCAACATTTCGCACGGCATCGAGTCCGGATTCGGGATCCATTACGCGCCCGCCGGAAATCACGAGATCGAAAAGTTCGCCGGCGTTTTTCTGCTGCGCATTGTCCCCGTTTACGTTGGCCGCGGAATCGGCGCTCGCCTTTTTCGAGCAGCCATGCGCGAGAAAATAAATCCCGACCGCGAGCACGACCGCAGCTACGATCCCTTGCCAATATTCTTTCTTCAACGCCATTTCATCTCCGGGCGCTCGCGAAACTGAGATGCAATCGGTCACGCATTCGTTTGCGCTCCCCGATGGCGCTATGAGTCTAGTGTCTATGCGAGAGAATGCAATCCCCGCAGCAGATCACGCCGCGGGCCGGCACCGCCGATATCTTTCTGCTACTTGACAGCTACGAAACGCAGGCGTAATTTCGGCGCAAATCGGTCAGTTTCGGAGATCTCCGCTCTCCAAGCGGCGCTCCGAGGAGGTGTTCGATGCCTTTGGACCTCATGACCCTCTCCTTGGTTTCTCAACCTGTGAGCATTGAAGAAGGCGTGAAAATCCTGGAGCGGGACCACTATCGCTGTCAGTACTGCGGCTTGGATGGCTTGGCGAGTTTCGACAACGCCCTCGCCATGTCGGTCGATTTCGTGGTGCCGCGCGCGCGGAAGGGCAAGAAGGATCCGCAGAACCTGGTGGCGTGCTGCCGCGCCTGCAACATGATCAAGGGGCGCAAGGTCTACAGCAACTTCGACGAGGCGAAAGCCTACGTGCTGCAAGCGCGCGAAGAGTTGCGAAAGACCTGGGAAGCGCGCGTGAAAGGCGCAGCGGACAAAGCTGACACGTCGGCAGCGAAGGCTCGCGCCGCGCGCGCCTAGTTTTTCGCGATCAGGTAAGTTGATATCGGTTCGCGGTCGCAGTGCAGTCGGCGACTCGATCGCGGCGGGTGTGTGCCTCGTTCGGACCTCGAGCGGTTCTAGTCCTGCGCAATAAAATTCTCTAATTTTTGTGTGTGGTGGCTTGGCACTCCGGATGCTTTCGGTCCGGCTGGCAGAGGTGCGTTCGATGGGTGGTGAATCGGCGGAGCGAGCGGAGTTGGCGCGGGCGAAGCATCAGCAGGCGCTGGAGCTGATGGACAAGCAGCATCTGGGCGGCGCGCTGCGCTTGTTTGGCGAAGCCCTGGCGCAAGAGGAGACGTGCGAGCGTTGGAATGACTGGGCGGTGGCGCAGTTTTCACGGAATCAGTTTGCGGAGGCGGAGCAGGGATTTCGCTATGCGCTCGAACTGGATCCGGCGAATCTGGAAGTGGCGGGGAACTTGGGCGTGTTGCTGGTGGAATGCGAACGCGAGCACGAAGCGATTCCGTTTCTGGCGCGCGCCGCGAGCGCGGACAATTCGGCTTCGTCGAGCCGCAGCACGGCAGAGGTTCTGGCGACGATCAGCCGCGACACCGTTGCGACGTGGCGCGCGGAGTTCGAGAAGCAAGTGAGCGAGGCGCCCGTGCCTCTCGAAGAAATTCCGCGATGGCCGCTGGCGAAGTACGCGTTGCGATTGGCGCGGCTCGGAGAATTTCAGAACGCGCTGGAGATGGTGCGATACAACCGGCATTTTCAGCCGGCGGACACGGAGTTGATTCGGATGGAGGCGGCGCTGCAAGCGATCGTTGCGGAATCGCCGGATCGCTCGCGACGCGACTCAGGAACAATTGCCGCATGAGTTCGGGCTGGCCCAGCGTAGTCGACGCACTGAAATCGTTGCAGGCGCAACGCAGGCCGGCGGCTCGACGCTGGACGCCGCAAAGCAAAGTTGGATTCGCGCTGAGCACGCGCGATCGTTTCGTCTACACGATGCGGACGGTCAAGTCGCTCGATGCCGAGGGCGGTTTCGATCTCGTCTGGAACGATGGCAGCGAGCAGAACGAAGTGCCGGAGCTGTCGCGCTATTTCGCGTTTCGCAACGCGCGATTGATGGAAGTGAACTATGGCGTGAAAGGCGGCGCGGACGCGGCGATTCAGTTCGGGCTGCGGCGGCTCCTTGAGCTGGATTACGACTTCGTCGGGTTGGTCGAGAACGACGTCTTGCTCGCGCCGGGATGGCTCGGTGCGATGCGCGACGCGTTCGAGGCCGCGTCGCAAGAGGGCATCGCGGTCGGAGCGGTTTCTGCACTCGGCTATCAGAGCCGGGTGCTCGAGTATCGGCAAAATTATTCGATCGACTGGGCGCGCGGGGCTGCGCTCGTGCTTCTGACGCGAGAGGCGGCGCAGTTGCTGTTGGAAAACTACTCCCGCCTGGAAACGACGAGCCAGCAGATTCGCGGATTTTACGCAGAGCAGTTTGGCGTTGCGCTGCACGTGTCTGAATGGGCCGTCGGCGGACGCTGGATGGACGGACCGATGACGCTCGACTGGGGCTACGCGCCGCTGCTGTACTCGAATGGATATGCGTGCGTCGGAACGATCCCTTCGCTGGCGCGCGATCTCGAGTTCGATGTGCGAACGGTGCTGCGAACCGACTACGTCCGGGCGGAACAGAACGGTTCAGGCCTTGCTCATCCGACCATCGATCCGTCGAACTTCGCATTCGCGCCGGACAATGCAAACGCGACTGCTGCTGACGCGGCAGAAGCTGCGAGAGTCGCGCGATGACGCTGAACGCGGCCATCGTGTTGACGACGATCGGCGATCCGGCTTTGCTCGACGGCTACTTCGAGAATTTTCGCGCGAACGGTCGATTGGCGCAGGCGCGCGTGATTGTGATTCCCGACCGGAAGACGCCGAACGCGGCGTATGAGCGATGTGCGCTGCTCGCGAAAAAGGGGCTGTCGGTGATTTGTCCGACACTCGAAGAGCAAGAATGCTTTCTGCGCAAGCTGGGGCTTCCTGCGGATTTCATTCCTTACGATTCGGACAATCGGCGCAACATCGGATTTCTGCTTGCACTGGAGGGCAGCTGCGATTTTGTCATTTCGATCGATGACGATAACTGGGCCCCGACGCGCGGCGACTTTTTCGGCGAACACGCCGTGGTCTGCGGCGAGGCGCATGACTTCCGGATTCTCGAAGCGAGTGGCGGCTGGTTCAACGTTTGCTCGCTTTTGAATATGGAGCCGGAGATCGAAACGTATCCGCGCGGGTTTCCTTATTTTGCGCGGCATACGAAGGTCAGGATCAGCGCGCGTGTTGCCGGCGCGTCCGTACGCATCAACGGCGGGCTTTGGACACAGCACCCTGATCTCGACGCGATGAGCTGGCTGAGCAGCACCGGTGAAGGCGACGGCGTTTCGCGGGACATCGTTTGTCCTCGACCGCGCGACGTGGGCGCCGATCAACAGCCAGAACACTGCGGTGCATCGGAGCGTGATTCCGAGCTACTACTTTTTGCGGATGGGCGCGACCGTCGCGGGGATGAAGATCGACCGCTACGGCGATATTTTTTCCGGTTACTTCAGCCAGGCGTGCGCACGGTCGCTGGGAAATTCGGTGCGCGTGGGATCGCCGGTTGCTACGCACGCGAGGAATTCACACAACTATTTGCGCGACGCCACGCAGGAGATGGCTTGCATCTGCGTGCTGGAAGATTTGTTGCCATGGCTGCATGAAGTCTCGATACGAGGCGCAGACTACGCTGAAACGTATTGTTCGCTTGCCGAGCAGATCGAATGCGCTGTTGAAAAATTCAGCGGGTTCATCTGGACCGGTGAGACGCGCGCGTTTTTCCACGAGAGCGCGGGAATGATGCGGCAATGGGCGAAGGTCTGCCAGACGATTGGGGTTTGAGTCGCCGCTCGTTCGCCATTCAGAAATCGCGCTGAATCGCAAAAGCTGCGATGGCGCTGCGCAAATACGCCGGCAGGTGCCGGCGGTACAGGGCGCGTTGCCGATCAGAAGCTACATATCCAGGATACGGCTGCGCGAAAAAACGCATTACGTTGTGCGGACATGGGGCGCAGCGTGCTGCGCCCCTACACGGAGTTCTGCGAGGCGCGGCTCAGTCGGAGCGGAGGGCTTCCATGACGTCGATGCGGGCGGCGCGTGAGGCTGGCCACGCTGACGCGATAACGGCTGCGCTGAGTAAGACCAGGGCAGACACGATCACGGGAAGCAGGCTTGGCATACGGATGTCCATGACGTAGCTTCCGATGAGTTTCGCCAGGATGAAGCCGCCTATTCCCCCGGTGAGCACGCCGATTGCGGCCATGAGAGCGCCTTCCGCGATGACTTTGGTAAGGAGCCGGCTTGGTGGCGAACCCATCGCGAGGCGGATGCCGAACTCGCGTGTGCGGCCGCTCACGGAGAACGCGAGCACACCGCCGACACCGACGATGGCGATGGCGAGCGCGACGGCGGCGAATCCGCTAAACACGAACGTATTCAAACGATCCGGAGTGAGCACTTCGGCGCGAATGTCTTCGAGTGTCGCGGGATGCTCGACCGGCTGATCGCTGGAAAGATTGCGGATGATTTGCGTGACCGGATTCACGAGCGCGTAGGGGTCGCCTTTCGTGTGAACGAAGAGGCGTCCGCCAAACACCGGAAATTCCTTGTCGGGATTGTCATCGGGAATCTGGCCGAACGGATGGTAGATCGTCAGGGACGGACCGGGGACGACGTGCTCGTCGTCAACATCCTTCGCGACGCCGATGATGCGGCGCGGGCCCATGCTGATGAAGACGAATTTCATGACGGGGTCGGTATACATCACGTGGCGGTTGATGGGATCTTCGCCGGGGAACATACGCTGCGCGACGCTCTGGCTAATGATGACGACGGGCTCGCCGCCGCGGCGATCATCGGTGTTGAAGTCGCGGCCCTCGAGAATCGGAACGCCCAAGCGAAGCGAAGTAACCCGGCGAGACGACGCGGAAATTCGCGCGCGGGTCTTCTTCTTTCGTCCCTTTGACATGGCCTTCGCCAGTAAATGAGAAGCCGGCGCCAAAGCTACCCGCGTCGCGCCACGGAGTGGCCGTGCCAAGAGAGACGTGATCGACGCCGGGAAGCTCTTCGATGCGTCGCATCATTTCGCGATAGAAGTTGATGATTTCGTCGGAAGATTTGCCGTAAGACATGACCGGAACGTTGAAGGCGAGCGTTCGATGCGTGTCGAAGCCGGTCTGCACGGATTGCATGGAGATCAAAGTTTTGATCAGCATGCTGGCGCCGGCGAGCAGGATGAACGAGGCAGCGATCTGAGTGACCGCGAAGATGCGGAGGCGGCGGCCGGTGCTGCCGGTGATACGCACGCTGCCGTTGGCCAGGCCGAGGCCGTTGCTCGATTCGGCGGAGGGCAACCGCGGAACGAACGCGAGCAGAATCGCGGCAACGATGGCAAGGAGCGCGCCGACCCAGAGCATGCTGGAGTCGACGGTGAGATCGAGGGCGCGCACAGAAAACCGTGAGGCGTAGTGCGCGAGGATCCCGACCATGGGGCTCGCGACGAGGATGCCGAGCAAAGCTCCGGCGGTACACATCAGCAGGCTTTCGGCGAGGAGTGTGCGGCGCAGAGCGCTGGGGCTGGCGCCAAGAGCGGCGCGAATTGCGAGTTCGCCTTCGCGGCGAACGCTACGAGAGAGAATGAGGTTGGCGACGTTGGAGCAGGCGATCACAAAAATCAGCAACGACGAGGCCAACAAAACTAGGAGGACGGTCTTTGCGCCCGAAGTGATCTGCTCTTTCAAATGAACGGCCGAAATGCGCGTGTCGGCGCTCGGCGAGTAATCTTCGCGATGTTCGCGAATCATGTTTGCGGAGACGGTGTTCAGTTCGGTGCGAGCCTGCTCGATCGTGGCGCCCGGCGCGAGGCGTCCGAAAAGTTCGGTCATGCGATGAACGCGGCCCTGCACCATCGTGGCGGAAAGATGGTGGGGACTGGTGACGACGTTGACGATGATTTCGGTGTCCGCCGGATAGGGAACTGTCGGTTCGAGAACGCCGATGATGGTTGCGGAGCGCGTGCCGAGGCGAACGGTTTTGCCGATAACACTCGGGTCGCTGTTCAAGGTGGTCTTCCAGAAGCGATAGGTGAGAACGGCAGCGCCTGCGGCGTTTGGTCCGTCGTCGCGCATGTCGATCAAGCGACCCTGCGCGGGATGCAGGCCCATCACGTCGAAGTAGGTTCCGCCGACAACGCCGGCGCGAACTTCACGCGGTTCGCCGAGGCCAATCATGGTGAAACCGATGACGGAGAAATCGCCGAATTCGCTGATCGACTTGACGCTGGCTTTGATGTCCACGATTTCGGGGACGGAGAAATTGGTGTTCTCGACGCCGATGCCCATGGCGCTCTGGCGAATGTAGATGATGCGATCTTCGTCGCGATTATTGAGCGGGCGAAGGAGCACGCCGCGGACGACGCTGAAGATGGCGGCGTTGGCGCCGATGCCGAGCGCTAAGGTGATGATGACGGTGATCGCGAGGCCCTTGCTGCGCCAGAGGGAGCGAGCGGCGAATTTCAGGTCGGCGAGGAATAGCTCGGGCTTCATCGATCAATCTCCTGAAGGTCGGTCGAGTGACGGAATACTTTGTAAACGTCGTTCGCTTTCCGTTCGTTTCCACGGATTGAGGGTAAGTTTGGAATGGATTGCTTTTTTATTGCAAGTGAAAGTTGCTGGCGGCCGGATGGGCCGAATTCGGCCGCGGCGTTGGGAGTGTTGCTGCTGCGAGCGATGGTCCGGTTCGATCGGTTCAGATTCGCCCGTTTCGAGGACGCATGTATGGGTGCCAAGATCGATCGCAAAGGCCCGCGTTCTGGGAAGCGAACGCGGCTACAGGGCGGTTCCAAAATGGGAAGCTTTGGGGTATACCCCCGGTGTTTTACGAAGAGTGCGCAAGTGGTTGAGAATGAGTGGCTTGCAGATAGGTCAAATTTGAGAGTGTGCAAGCTGTTGAAAATGCTGAGGTTCGCGGCGCGCGTGAATGTTGGAAGAGTGCGCTGGAAATGAAAAAGGCGCCGTTGCGGCGCCTGGACGAATTTCTCTACATGCAGAGTGTATCGCGAGGGTGCGAATTGCCGAAGCGATTTGTTGGGGGATGACAAAAATATTGCATTCATGGGTGAACCCATCCTCAAGACGGCGGATTCAAAGGTCCTGCATATTGACGACGAGCGAGGAGTGGGGAAATCGACAGCGTGTCGAGGTGGGAAGAGAATTTTTTTGCGGGGGATCACCGGGCGCAGCATTCGTCGGATACACGGAGATGGGGTGGACGGCTCTTAGCGGTTGAAATCTTGCGGGCCTGGGGCGCAGCATGCTGCGCCCCTACAAATTTGTCGTTGGGCGTACAAGCGACACGAGGTTATGGCTTGGTTAGGGTCTTCAGGTAGGCCTGCATTTGGTCGAAGGTGCCGGAGAAGCCGTCGTGGAGGGAGTCCAGCATCGACTCGAAGAGTTCAAGTTCTTCGGCGGTTGGGTTGAGAGGTTCGCCCATCAGGACCAGGCGGGTGAGGTTGAAGTGTTCGGAGAGGGTGAGCGTGTTGAGGATCTCCAGCGGATACTTGGGGTTGAAGGGGGCACGGGTGACGGCGCCTTGCGGGTCGGAGAACGAAGTGACGAAGACCAGGCGGTCGGGCGGGAGGATTTCGCGATAGACGAACTTGCCCCACATTTCCTGGCCGTCGGGCATGCGGAGGTTGTAGAGGAGTTGGCCGCCGGGGCGAAGATCCATGTTGCAGAAGCCGACGGTGCAGCCTTTGGGTCCCCACCAGCGGCGGAGGTGATTGGGGTCAGACCAGAGGCTGAAGACAAGTTCGCGAGGGGCGTCGAACATGCGGGAGATGGCGAAGCGGTGGTGAGGGCCAGTGTGAGGGGGATTTTGGGTTGGGTTTGTGGCGGACATGGGGCTCCTCGGGCTCAGTCGTTTGGCGAAAGGGCTAGTGTCTAGTGATTGTGATGCGGGGGCAAGGGGTTCGATTGCGATGAAAGAGGTGGATCAGGGCTGGGCGTTTTCTGGCGGCGTTGCGCGCGTGCAAGATCGGCGGGTTGATATTGGATTTTGGGTGATGTGGGATCTAAAGCCCGCGATCTGTGAAGCGATCGCGGCTACAGGGTGGTCGTAGCTTAGGGCTCGGCGGGGTTTGATCTAAACCCGCACCCTCTAAAGGCTGAGGGTGCGGCACCCAAATTCCGGCGCGAGGGTTGAAGGGTGGGTTGGGGATTGAACGAAATGGGGCTGTGTCCGGTGGGTTGCGGGTGGCATCCAAACGAATCGGGATGATGAACGAGGGGATGCAAGCGAAGGTTGTCGGCACTCCGGGATCGCCAGGGAAAGTGTAAGGCGGGTGGGGCGGATTTATTTCTGTAAATTAATATTGGTGCGCTTGATTTTTACGCGAGGGCAATATAGGAACGGGTTCGACAGAGGGGAATCCGGATCATTTTTTTGGTAGGGAATTAAGCGCGAGGGTGGCGTGTCGCGCGGCCTGTAATGTTGTGCGGTAACCGCGAGCGGCTCCGGGGGAGTCGCCGAGGCGTTGGCTGGCGTACAGGAGCTTAGGGAATGGCGCTTCTCTCCTTTCTCGATCGAGAAAGATCTATCGCACATCCAGGGTATAGCCGGTGGCTGGTGCCGCCTGCGGCGCTGGCGATTCATTTGGCGATCGGACAAGTGTATGCGTTCAGCGTGTTCAAAATTCCGCTGTCGCAATTGGTCGGTGTGACGAAGCCGGCGGCGGGGGATTGGAAGCAGACGCAGATCGCGTGGATATTTTCCTTCGCGATCGTGATGCTGGGGTTGTCGGCGGCGGCGTTTGGAAAATGGCTGGAGGGAGCGGGGCCGCGGAAGGCGATGTTTGCGGCGGCGGTTTGCTTCGCGCTGGGATTTTATATTTCGTATTTCGGAGTGGTGACGCATCAGTTGTGGTTGCTTTATCTGGGATATGGATTCGTTGGCGGCATCGGATTGGGGCTTGGGTACATTTCGCCGGTTTCAACGTTGATCAAATGGTTTCCGGATCGGCCGGGTCTGGCCACTGGAATGGCGATCATGGGATTCGGCGGCGGAGCGATGATCGGGTCGCCGCTGTCGATCAAGCTGATGGCGTTTTACAAGAGCGCGGGGGACGCGGGAGTTGGGAAAACGTTCCTGACGATGGGGACGATTTATTTCATCTTCATGATGTTTGGCGTGTTTACGATTCGCGTGCCGCGCGATGGCTGGAAGCCGGAAGGCTGGACGGCGCCGGCGAAGGCGAACGCGATGATCACGACGCACAACGTCGAGGTGAACACGGCGTTTGGGACGCCCCAGTTCTGGTTGTTGTGGGTGGTGCTGTGCACGAACGTGACGGCGGGGATTGGAATTATCGAGCAGGCGTCGCCGATGATTCAGGAGTTTTTTAAAGGCGCGATCGGACCGGTGGCGGCGGGCGGATTTGTGGGGTTGCTGAGTTTGTTCAATATGGGAGGACGGTTTTTCTGGTCGTCGGTGTCGGACTACATCGGGAGGAAGCCGACGTACTTTGTGTTTTTTACGCTGGGAGCGACGCTTTATTTCTTGCTGCCGAAGACCGGCGCGGATCACATGAATTCGATTGCGGTGTTTGTGGCGATTGCGGTGATCCTGATCAGCATGTACGGAGGAGGATTCGCGACAATTCCGGCGTACCTGCGCGATATGTTCGGGACGTATCACGTGAGCGCGATTCATGGGCGCTTGCTGACGGCGTGGTCGACGGCGGGCGTGCTTGGGCCGGTGCTGGTGAATTATTTGCGGGAATATGAATTGGCGCATGGGGCGGATAAGTCGAGCGCGTATCAGACGGTGTTGCATGTGATGGCGGGGCTGCTGGTGGTGGGATTTGTGGCGAATTTGGCGGTGCGGCCGGTGGCGGAGAAGTATTGGATGAAGGATGGCGCTGCGGTGGCGGCGGGGAGTGGCGGCGGGCACTGAGGATTTGAGGGCTGAGATCTTGCGGACTTGGGGCGCAGCATGCTGCGCCCCTAGCGAGGAGAGCGTTCGGATGAGCGAGAACACGAAGAAAAGTTCGCCGGCGATGATTTTGGCGGCGTGGGTGCTGGTGGGAGTGCCGCTCACGTGGGGCGTTTACAATACGTTGCTGAATTCGATGAAGTTGTTTCAGGCGCCGGCGGCGTACGGTTTCCGCCCCGGCGAATAGCGCGCCGACGAAGTAGATCGCTGAGGGACACGATGGGTTCCGGCCGGCGGGGTGATCTCGACTCTTCACATCGTGCGTACATGGGGCGCAGCAGTGCTGCGCCCGTACAAAGGCGAGCTAGCAGCTCGCGAAACTACAAATCCAATGCAGGTGCGTTCGCATCCCATGGTTGGGACTGCGGAGTGGTCTGTTCGCACGGTCTTGAGAGGCTCGGATGATTAAAGAATTGGCGATGAAGTGGCCGGTGATGCGGCAGATTTTTGAGGGCGGGGACGGCACGGGCCGGGAGTCGATGAGCGACGCGACGAAGAATTTGCGTCCGAAGAATGAAGGGGCGCAGGTGGCGCGGTCGGTGTGCCCGTATTGCGCGGTGGGATGCGGGCAGCAGATTTTTCATAAAGACGGAAAGTTGATTTCGATTGAGGGCGATCCACATTCGCCGGTGTCGCGCGGGCGATTGTGTCCGAAAGGATCGGACAGTTTCGAATTGCTGACGCATTCGAAGCGCGTGACGAAGGTGAAGTACCGACGGCCGTATGGCACGGAATGGGAGTCGCTGGATCAAGACGTCGCGATGAAAATGATCGCGGACCGCGTGTGGGAAAGCCGCGAGAAAAGTTTTGTCGAGACGCAAGACCTGCAAACCTTGATGCAGACGAAGACGATCGCGCACCTGGGCGGCGCGACGCTCGACAACGAAGAAAATTATCTGATCAAGAAACTTTTCTGCGGCGGCCTAGGGATGGTGTGCGTCTCCAATCAGGCCAGGATATGACATAGCTCCACGGTGCCCGGTCTGGGCACAAGTTATGGACGCGGCGGAGCGACGACGGCACCGAAGGACCTGGTGAACTCGGATGCGATCCTGATCATGGGATCGAACATGGCCGAGAATCATCCGGTCGGGTTTCAGTGGGTGATCGAGGCGCGGGAGAAGCATGGGACGCAGGTCATCCATGTCGATCCGCGATTCAGCCGGACGTCGGCGATGGCGAACATCTGGCTGCCGCTGCGCGCGGGGTCGGACATTTTATTGCTGGGCGCGCTGATTCACTACGCGATCGAGAACGAATTTATCTTCCGCGAGTACCTAGTTCACTACACGAATGCGCCGGTGATTATTTCGGAGAATTATCAGGATACGGAAGATCTTGAGGGACTGTTTTCGGGTTGGAATCCGAACGAGAAGAAATACGATCCGACGAGTTGGCTGTATGAGGGAGCGGAGCCTGAACGATGGGGTAGCGCTGCTTCTTCGCATGGCGGACATGGGGGCGAAGGGCATGCGCCGGCGGATCTAAATCACTACGAAAAGGACGAGACGCTACAGCATCCGCGCTGCGTGTTCCAGTTGCTGAAGCGGCATTTTTCGCGATACACGCCGGAGATGGTGGAGCGGTATTGCGGGATCGACAAAGAAGCGTTTTTGCACGCGGCGAAGACGTTTTGTTCGGCGTCGGGACCGGACAAGACGGGCGCGATCTGCTACGCGGTCGGATGGACGCAACATTCGACCGGAGTGCAGATCATTCGAACGGCAGCGATTTTGCAACTGCTGCTGGGAAATATGGGGCGGCCGGGCGGCGGGATTCTGGCGCTGCGCGGGCATGCGTCGATTCAAGGGTCGACGGATGTGCCGACGCTGTATGACATTTTGCCGGGCTATTTGAGCATGCCGCATTTTGGCGAAGAATCGTTGTCGCTGAACACCTTTACCCAGAAGTACGGATCGAAGACGGGATGGTGGCACAACTTCGACAAGTATATTGTGAGCTTGTTGAAGGCCTACTACGGAGAGGCGGCGACGAAGGAAAATGAGTTCGGATTTCACTGGCTGCCGCGCGTGACCGGCGATCATTCCCATCAGGGATATTGGCTGGACATGGTCGATGGAAAGATGGATGGGCTGTTCGTGATGGGGCAGAATCCGGCGGTGGCGGGGCCGAATTCGGGGATGGAGCGGCGCGGGCTGCAGAAATTGAAGTGGCTTGTGGTGCGGGAGATGGTGGAGACGGAGACGGCGTCATTCTGGTATGAGTCGCCGGAAGTGAAGCGCGGAGAAGTCGAAGACCGAGGAGATTGGGACGGAAGTGTTTTTGCTGCCGGCGGCGGGGCATGCGGAGAAGGCGGGGACGTTTACGAATACGCAGCGATTGCTGCAGTGGAGGCAGAAGGCGGTTGAGCCGCCGGACGACGCGCGCAGCGAGAATTGGTTCATGTTTCATCTGGGTCGGCTGCTGAAGGAGAAGGTCAAGAACGACACGCGGCCCCGGAATGCGGGGTTGCGCGCGCTGACTTGGGATTATCCGACCGAGGGCGAAACCGTGGAGCCGATCCCGGAAGCGATATTGAGAGAGATCAACGGCTTCAAGACGGATACGAAAGAGTTGGTCACTGGATTTACGGAATTGAAGGCGGACGGCAGCACGACGTGCGGATGCTGGATCTATAGCGGGGTGTTTCCGAAAGAAGGGCAGAACCGAGCGAACGAGCGCGACTCGAAAGATTTTTATGGGCATGGATGGGGCTGGGCGTGGCCGTCGGATCGGCGAGTGCTTTATAACCGTGCGTCGGCAAAACCAGATGGTACGCCGTGGAGCGAGCGGAAGAAGTTGGTCTGGTGGGACGCCGAGAAGAAAAAGTGGACGGGCAACGATGTGCCGGATTTTGTGGCGACGAAGCCGCCGGACTACAAGCCGCCAGAGGGCGCCGACGGGGACGATGCACTGGCGGGAGACAAGCCGTTCATTTTGCATCCGGATGGGCTTGGATGGATCTGGGCGCCGACGGGAGTTGTCGATGGGCCGCTGCCGGCACACTACGAGCCGCTGGAGTCGCCGGTGCGAAATCCGATGTATCCGTCGGTGCAGAATAATCCGGTGTCGGAAACGATGAGGCGGAGCGGGAACGACTACGCGGCTTCGCCGGATGCGAAGTATCCGTACATTTTGACGACGTATCGGCTGACGGAACATCACACGGCGGGCGGGATGTCACGAACGTTGTCGCACCTGGCGGAGCTGCAGCCGGAGATGTTTGCGGAGATTTCGACGGAGTTGGCGAAGGAATTGTCGATCGTGCCGGGAGAGTGGATTACGGTGTCGACGGCGCGCGGAGCGATCGAGGCACATGCGCTGGTCACGCCGCGGATACAGACGCTGATGATCGATGGGAAGCCGATGCAGCAGGTTGGGCTGCCATTTCACTGGGGATATTCGGGATTGGTGAAGGGCGACATCGGGAATGATCTGGTCGCGTTTTCGGAAGAGCCGAACGTGCGCATCATGGAGACGAAGGGGATTTTGTGCAACGTGAGGCGCGGGCGGGCGCACGGGAACGGTGAGTCTGCTAAGTCTGGGACGCAACATATTTCGAAGGGCGCGAACTGATGGCGATCACGGCATTTCTGACGGACGCGACGATTTGCATCGGGTGCAAGGCGTGCGAAGTCGCGTGCAAGGAATGGAATGAGGTGCCGGAAGACGGATATATCTGGACCGGGCTCTCGTATGACAACACGCAGGCGCTGGGGGCTTCGACGTGGCGGCACGTGCTGTTTCTCGAGCAGCCTGTAGCGGCGGGGCCGCAGGTTGCGGATACGAGCGATCCGTTTCGATGGGTGTTCTGGTCGGATGTGTGCAAGCACTGCGCGAACGCGGGATGCCTGGAGGCGTGCCCGACGGGATCGATTGTGCGGACGGAATTTGGCGGCGTGTTTGTGCAGAAGGATGTTTGCAATGGATGCGGGTACTGCGTGGTGTCGTGTCCGTTTGGCGTGATCGATAAGAGGTATCACGACGACGGGCGCGCGTTTAAGTGCACGTTTTGCTACGACCGGCAGAAAGTCGGGCTGATGCCGGCTTGCGCGACGGCTTGCCCGACGCAGTCGATTCAATTTGGGGAAGTGAAGGAGCTGAAGGAGCGCGGGAAGAATCGCGTGGCGGAGTTGAAGGGGCGCGGATATAGCGACGCGCGGTTGTATGACCCGACGGAGACGAGCGTGGGCGGGATCCATGCAATTTCGGTGATTCTGGGCGAGCCGGAGGCGTACAACTTGCCGCCGGCGCCGGAAGTGCCGACTTCGTATTTGAAGAGTGCGTGGACGTCGGCGTTTGTGTCGGCGGCGATTTTGATGGCGATTGTGTTGGCGGCGTTTGCGATTCGGCCTTAGACACATTTGAGAAGGCGCGTCATGGTCGAGAAGAGATCTCACCACAGAGGACGCAGAGTTCGCAGAGAAGAATAGAGACGGATGACGACGACTCCCAAGGCAAAACCGAAAGCGACTGAAGAGCGGCTCGAGGAGATTCGCGAGTCGGCTCGGCGCGTTGCGCCGCCTCCGCCGCCGGATATTGCGGTGAAGACGGCGACGGGAGCGGTGAATCCGCGGGAGACGGGATATTACGGGCTGCCGCTGTTGAAGCCGCCGACGTGGACATGGGAAGTGCCGCTGTATTTTTTTCTGGGCGGGATTTCGGGGACGTCGAGTTGCATTGCGTTGGCGGCGCAAGTTTTTGGGGCGCCGATGAGTTTGATTCGAATGGCACTGTGGATGGGATTGATTGGCGCGTCGATTTGCCCGGCGTTGTTGATCTCGGACCTTGGGCGGCCATCGCGATTTCTGAACATGTTGCGCGTGTTCAAGTGGCGATCGCCGATGTCGATGGGGTCGTGGATTCTGGTGGGATTTTCGGGGTGCGTGTTTTTGGCGGTGGTGGGGATTGAGCTTGTCGCGCGAGGATATGGGTACCCGATTGTTGTTGCGGCGTTGTGGCTCGGGGAGATTTCGGCGGCGGTGACGGGATTGTTGCTGGCGAGCTACACGGGAGTGTTGATCGGGGCGACGGCGATTCCGGTTTGGCATGAGCATCGGAGGTTGTTACCGGCTCACTTTCTGACGTCGGGATTGGGCGGAGCGGTTGGGATTCTGGAACTGGCGGGATTTCTGATTCCGGCGACGCAGATATTGGGATTTGCGACGTCGGGAGTTGAGACTGTCATCGAGGTCTATTTAACGGTGCGGAAGGGTGTTGCGGACAAGCCGCTGCATCACGGCGTTTCGGGCGGCACGTTGCGCGTGGCGGGAATGTTGGAAGGGCCAGTGGCGCTGCTCGTTCGAATCATCTGGCACGCGGAGCCTTGGGGTCGATATGCGGCGGCGATTTGTTTTTTGCTGGGCGCGCTGATGAGTCGATATGCGTGGATCTGGGCGGGGCGGGAATCGTCGCACGATGCGGCGACGCTGTTTGCGCTGCAGCGCGGGAAGTAGCGCGGCGCTGGTCTCGTATTAGGTCGGGCAGGATGGCGCTTGGCAGATTCGGGTTCCCTGTAAACCTCATCAAATGAAAAATTTACGATACATCCGTCGGCGGGTGCGCATCGTATCTATATAATGTAGGGAGTCAACCCTAGGTGAGTTCGGGCTATATTCGGGGCATCTGAAGAGGCGCGACGTATGTTGTTGTATTTTTTGGCGTTTGTTGGCGGCGTGTTGACGATTGCCAGCCCGTGCATTTTGCCGGTTCTTCCTTTTGTTTTTTCGCGATCCGATCAGCCGTTCCGGCGCAGTGGGTTGCCGCTTCTGGCGGGGATGGCGGCTACGTTTGCGGCGGTCGCCGGATTGGCGACGTATGCGGGCGCGTGGGTCGTGCGCGCGAATCAGATAGGAAGATGGATCGCGGTTGTAGTTTTCGCGGTGCTGGGGCTCGCGCTGCTTTTGCCG
The DNA here is from genome assembly GCA_963766985.1 of uncultured Acidobacteriota bacterium. Lineage (GTDB taxonomy): Bacteria > Acidobacteriota > Terriglobia > Acidiferrales > UBA7541 > Acidiferrum. The sequence goes on along the minus strand of CAVYCJ010000010.1, from coordinate 986,555 downwards.
AATCTTGCGGAATATCTGAGCCGGCCATTTGTTCGGCTTGGCGGACATGTGCAGGGGCAAAATTCGCAGCAGGCACCGGGTGTGTGGCGATCGGTTTTGCTGGGAGTGTCGACGGGATTGTTGTGGGCTCCGTGTGCGGGGCCGATTCTTGGATTAATTTTGGCGGGGGCAGCGTTGCAAGGACCGAGCGCGCATACGACGTTTTTATTGCTGGCATTCGCGGCGGGGGCGGCGACTTCGCTGGCGCTCGCGCTGCTGGCGGGGAACAAAGTTTTTGCGGCGATGAAGCGATCGCTTGGCGCGGAAGAATGGATTCGGCGCGGGCTTGGCGCGGCGGTGCTGGTTGGCGTCGTGGCGATTTCGTTTGGATGGGACACGGGAGTGTTGCGGCGGCTTTCGCTGTCGAGCACTTCGGGGATTGAGCAGAAGCTGGTCGATCGATTTCATCCGGTGGCGTACGCGAAAATGGACGGCGGCGATGGCGGAACCGCAGAGGCCTCGGCGCCGGCGATTGAACTGAAGCGCGAAGGGCCGATGCCGAGCCTGGATGGCGCGGTGAAGTGGCTGAACTCGGCGCCGCTTTCGACGAAGCAGCTCAAAGGCAAAGTGGTGGTGATCGATTTCTGGACGTACTCCTGCATCAATTGTTTGCGGTCGATTCCATACGTCGAGGCGTGGTGGGAGAAATATAAGGATGACGGGCTAGTCGTCATTGGGGTGCACACGCCGGAGTTTGCGTTTGAGAAAGATGCGGCGAATGTGCAGAAGTCGCTGGGCGATTTGAAGATCACGTATCCGGTGGCGGTCGATAGCAACTACGCGATCTGGAACGCGTTTCACAACCAGTATTGGCCGGCGCACTATTTTATCGATGCAGAGGGGCAGATCCGCTATCACCATTTCGGCGAAGGGAAGTACGACGAGTCGGAAGAAGTGATTCAGCAGTTGCTGAAAGAGAAGGGCGCGAATTTGAAGGCGGCTTCGGGGCTCGTGCAAGTAAACGGGGCCGGAGCGCAGGCTGCGCCGGATTCGCGCGACGTGGCGTCGCCCGAGACGTACATCGGATTCGAACGGCAGCAGCACTATGCTTCGCCGGAAGCGATCAAGCAGGACAAGGCGCAGAATTACAGCGCGCCGGTGCGGCCGACGGTCAATCAGTGGGGGCTTGTCGGAAATTGGAATGTGAGCGGGGAGCACGCGACGTTGCAGGCGGCGCCGGGCAAAGTTATTTTTCGATTTCATGCGCGCGATTTGCATCTTGTTCTGGGGCCGGGGAAGAACGGGAAGCCGATTCGCTTTCGCGTGAAGATCGATGGGACTGCGCCGGGGGCGGATCATGGCGTTGATACCGATGAAAGCGGCGCCGGGGAAGTGAAAGATTACCGGCTGTACCAGTTGATCCGGCAAAAGGGCGCCGTGGAAGACCGGACGTTCGAAATTGAGTTTCTTGATCCTGGCGTGCAAGCGTTTGCGTTCACGTTTGGATGAAGCAGAAGAGAGGTCGATATGAGTTCGTCTAACGACGCTAAGAATAATTCCGTGCCGGAGAGCAACACAGTAACCCGGCGATCGTTTCTGATCGGAGCGGGCGTGGCGGCCATTGGCGCGACATGGTGGTGGTCGCTTGCGCGACAGCCGATTTCTGCCGAAGCGGCCGGCGCCGGCGCGCCGAAGATGGTGACGATCATCGGCTTTAAAGATGACGGGACGCGTACAACGAAAGAGTCCGTGGCCCGAGTTGTGAAGTCGGAAGACGAATGGCGGAAGCAACTCTCACCGGCGGCATTTGAGGTTGCACGACGGGCGGGGACGGAGCGGCCGGGCTCCAGTGATCTCCTGAACATTCATGACAAGGGCGTGTTTCGCTGCATCTGTTGCGACAATGCGCTCTTCGATTCGTCGACCAAATTCGAATCGGGCACGGGGTGGCCGAGCTTTTACCAGCCGATCGCGAAGGAAAATATTCTGGAATCGGTCGATATGAGTCTGGGTATGACGCGCACGGCGGTGTCGTGCCGGCTGTGCGACGCGCACCTGGGACATGTGTTCGATGACGGTCCGAAACCCACCGGACTGCGCTACTGCATGAATGGTGTGGCGATGCGATTCGCAAAAGCGAGCGCGTAAGAGCAGCGCGTTTTGAGGGTGCGTTCGCGTGCTAGTCTATTGGGCATGAACACACTTGAAGACAGCCGCGCCGCGGCGCTGCTGCAAGCCCAAGAGAAAGCAAACGAACTCTTCCACGCCGTCGAGTCCAAAGGACTCATCCGCCCTAATATTTCCGAAAGCAAACTGAATCAAGACATCTACGACCTTGCGCATGAGATGTATGGAATTTCGACGTACTGGCATAAACGCATCGTGCGCGCGGGGCGAAATACACTCGCGCCTTACGACGAGAATCCGCCCGACCTGACGATCGGTGAAGATGACATCTTGTTTCTCGACCTCGGCCCGGTGTTTGAGGAGTGGGAAGCGGATTTTGGCCGCACGTTTGTGTTGGGCAACGATCCAGTGAAGCTAAAGCTGAAAAATGACATCGAAAGCGCGTTCGCGGATGGGAAGCAATATTTCAAGAGCCATCCGGATGTGAAGGCGGACGAGTTGTTTCATCACGCTCACGAGCTTGCTGCAAAGTATGGCTGGGAATTCGGCGGGCCGATCGCGGGACACTTGATCGGGCATTTCCCGCACGAGCGCATTCCTGGCGACAAAATCAGCTTGTACGTACATCCGGAAAATCCGATTCGGATGCGTGGTGTCGGCGCTGACGGGCAAGAGCGACATTGGATTCTGGAGATTCATTTTGTCGATCGCGCGCGCCAAATTGGCGGTTTCTACGAAGAACTCCTGACGGTAGGCTGATCGTCAGTCGAAACGCGAGAGCCCCACGTCCGCACTTTCGCGAAAGCTCAATCACTGTGATGGAAAACGCTACAGTCGAGTCGCGTCCCGCTGCGTGGAAGACGCTGCTGGCCTTCGGCATTATTTATTTTGTCTGGGGCTCAACGTTTTACGCGATTCGTGTGGGTGTGCGTGAAATTCCACCGTTGCTATTTGCAGCGATGCGATTCGGCACGGCGGGCATCGCGCTGCTTGCGTGGACGATTGCGAAACGCGAGCGCATGCCGAGAGGGAAGCAGTGGATCACGCTCACGGTGTTGGCTGCGCTGATTTTTTTGTGCGACTACGGCTTGCTCTTTTGGGCGGAGCAGCGCGTGCCGTCGGGAATTGCGGCAGTGATGCTCGCGACGATTCCGGCGTTCATGGCACTGTCGGAGATTATTTTTCTGCGCACGCAGAAGCTGACGGTGCGGCTCGCGGTTGCGTTGTTGATCGGGATTGGCGGAGTGGCGGTGCTGATGAGCCGGTCGCTGAACCTGGGTGGCGCGCCGATCGATCAGAAAGGCGCGCTGGCGTTGCTCGCGGCTGCCGTTACTTGGTCGATCGCGTCGGCATTACCGAAGATGATGCCCGTGCCGGAGTCGAAATCAGTGAGTTCGGCGATGCAGATGTTTATCGGCGGGGTCATGTTGTTCGCGGTGGCTGGCGGCGCGGGGGAGTTCGCGCGATTTCATCTGTCGGCGGTATCGGGCGCGGTGTGGTGGGCGCTCGCTTATTTGATTGTCGCGGGTTCGATCATTGGTTTCACGGCGTATGTTTGGCTGCTTCATCATGAGTCGCCGACGAAAGTTGGAACTTATGCGTACGTCAATCCTGTCGTGGCGGTTATCGTCGGATATTTTCTCGGCGGGGAAGCGCTGGATGCGCGAATTCTTGTTGGCGCTGCATGCGTGCTGGTCAGCGTGATTGTGATCACGACGTCGAAGACGAGTAAGGTGGAGAAAGTTCCTGCCCTGACTGCAAGAGACGCTGCTTAAGCTGAAGACCTCGCGCCAAAATGGCGCGGCGCCACCCGGTTTTTGGTCAGCTTCCCTTCCTGTTGGCGTTACAAACGTAGTAGGCTCCCACCACATCTGCGGACTGGAGGGCGTCCATGAACAAAATTCTTCTCGGTGTGTTGCTCGGGGCAGTTCTTGGGGCGATCGATGGGGCGACGGCGTGGTTCACGCCGGAAGTGCGACCCGCGATCGTTGGGATCATCATCGGCGGGGCGATCAAGAGCATCGTCGCGGGCGCAATCATTGGCGCGTTCGCTCGAAAAGTGCATTCCGTCGGGGCCTGCGTGTTGTTCGGACTCGTTGTGGGAGCGGCGCTTGCGTTCATCGTCGCGCAGCTACAGCACGCGCACTATCTGGAGATCATTGTGCCGGGGAGCATCGTCGGCATGATCCTCGGCTACGTGACGCAGCGGTACGGCGCTTCGGCTGTCGCGCATGCCGGTTGAGTTGAGCTTCGACTCAACTCAAGAGTCCACCTAGCTGGGCTGGAAGCGGTTCTTGCTGATGCCGAGGCTTGCCATCTTTGACTCGAGCGTTTGCCGTGGGATTCCGAGCTTGGCTGCCGCCCCCGCTGGACCCGACACGCGGCCGTTACTCTCGCGGAGAGCATTTTCGATGAGGCTGCGTTCTTGTTCGGAGTCGAGCCGGCCCAGTCCACGCAAGGCCGATTGGCTGGACTGAAGTTCCTCCTGCTGTGGTGACTGCCGCAGCCAACTTTCGTCGACCGAAAATGTTTCGCCGTCGCACAGCAATACAGCGCGCTCGACGATGTTCTGCAACTCGCGGATGTTACCGGGCCAGTCGTATACCGCGAATAAATCCAACGTATCGCTTTTGGATATTGCGGATCTTCTTGCCGGCGCGTTTTCCGTAGCGATCGATGAGATATTCGACGAGCAGCGGAATGTCGTCGGTGCGTTCGCGCAGGGAAGGGATCTGGATCGGAAAGACGTTCAACCGGTAGAACAAGTCGGACCGGAACGTTCCGGCCGCAACCGCGGCCTTGAGGTTTCGGTTGGTCGCCGCAAGAATCCGGACATCGATCGCGATGGATTGATTGCTGCCAAGCCGTTCGATCTCGCGTTCCTGCAAGACACGCAACAAAGAAACCTGAGTTTCTGCCGGCAGTTCACCGATTTCATCGAGGAAAATCGTTCCGCCGTCGGCCGCTTCGAATCTTCCGAGGCGCCGCTGAAACGCCCCTGTGAATGCGCCTTTTTCGTGGCCGAAGAGTTCCGATGAGATCAGCGACGCCGGGATCGTCGCGCAATTGACGCGAATGAACGCGCGACGCCCGCGGTTCGATTGCTTGTGGATCGCGCGCGCAATCAGCTCTTTACCCGTTCCGGTCTCGCCGAGAATCAAAACGGTGGAATCGGTCGGCGCGACACGGCCAACGTCCGAAAGCACGCGAAGCAATTTCTGCGACGAGCCGACAATCTCTTCGAACATCGACGAGCCATCAACTTCTTCGCGCAGAGCCAGGTTTTCGTTTTCGGTGCGCTGTGCCGCGAGTTTGGCTTCTTCGATGTCGGTTTGCGCTACGTACCAGCGCACGATATTTCCTTTCTCATCGTGCATCGGATTGAAGCGACTTACGAACCAGCGATACGTGCCGTCTTTTCGGCGGCGGCGAACCTCGACTTCGAAGGGAGCCGCGCCTGCCAAGCCTTGATTTCGCTCGCTCAGGTAACGATCGAGATCATCCGCGTGGACGATCCGTTCGGGTACGCCATTGCCGAGCCAATCGTCCATCGTGAGACCGTAAAAATCGAGCACGACGCGGCTGGCATAGATTCCGGCGCCTTGCGAGGACAGCACGAAGACGTGCGTCGGAGCGAATTCGACGAGCTGACGAAGCTCGAGTTCGCTTTCACGAAGCTTTTCCTCGCGGCCCCGCAGGTCTTCATACAAATGTCGAAGGCGCCCGGCCGTTTCGTTGAAGACGGTGCCGAGTTGCGCGAGCTCGTCTTTGCCGTCGATCGGAATTTCGTGGTCGAACTCGCCTCGCGCCAGAGCTTTCGAGCCATCCATCAGACGTCGCAGCGGATGCGTGATGCTCTCGGTAATCACAATTCCGAGCAAGATCGCAAATACCATCGTCACAAAAACGCCGATCGGGATGATCCACATCAGTCGCTGTTGTGCTTGCGCGATGGATGCAAGTATTACGGTTCTGTCGGCGGCGACCGTTCGATCGACGTCCTGGACGAGCTCTGTGCTCAGCGATTCCAGTGGCTCGACTTGATTTTTCAGCCGCACGCGCAATGCGGTCCAATCGCCGGTCGAGGCCAACGTGCGAATTGCTTCGAGATGGCCGGGCAGTGAGCTTTGAATCGCCTCCAACGTCGCAAGCACGGTCGGGTCGGGTCTTGCCGACGGCGGCAAGGCACCGAATGCAGCCTGGGTTTCCGCTGCGTGCGCAATGAGGGACTTCTGGAGTTCGGTCGATTGCTGAACCAATTCGTCGGTGTTTCCGGATTGCGCTAATTCATTGAGCTTTGCGTGAAACGAGCGAAGATGAGTTTGGAAACGAAGAACCGCGATCAACTCCTGATCGACGCCCAACAGATGCTCGCGTTGTTGTCGCACATAGCTGAACTGCCAGAGCAAGAGGCCATTGCCCGCGGTCATCAACACCACAACGAAGATGAAGCACCAGCGCAGCCTGGTTCCGATCAGGACACGTCGAATTGGCGCGATGTTCTCTGCAGTATTCATTGCGACGGCGCGCTCGAACTCATGATTTGCGAAAGTTGCTTCTGGAGCGACGCCGCAGCCGTATCGGCGTCGATCTTTCCTTCAAGCACCGAGTGTAACGCCTGAACATACGCGGCAGAAACGGCGGCGTATTTGTCTCCACTCACTGTCGATGGCCGCGCGATCGAATGCGCCCCCGGCATGCCATCGGTTTCGCTGCAGATGCGTGTAGGCAGTCAGAATGGTCGGTATCTCGAACAGCGCAGGAAACTTAGGCCGCGGTGATGCCGCTCGTTGCTGATCGAGTTCGGCTTCTTTTTTGAGCATGAAACGTACTAATGAGATTGCCTCTGCCTGATGTTTCGACGAACGCGAAACCGCGAGCCCGAGCCCGCCCAGCGTGCCAACGCGCACATTATTTTTCTCGCTCGGCACACTTGTAAATCCTGATTGCGGCATGAACTGATATCCCACCGGATTGCCAATGAAGTAGTCCGATTGCCAGCCTCGGAGAAATGCCGCGCGCCCCGAGGTCCAAAACGCGTTTGCGGAGTCCCACTCTTGATAGGACAGAGCGGCCGGCGGCGAAATGGTGCCGACCCAGTGGGCTACGCGCTTCCATGCTCGAATCGTGTTCGGATTATCGACACTGACTTTGCCATCAGCATCGATGATGTGTCCGCCACCCGCGGAGGCCTGCCACTCGAGCGCGTCGCAAAATAGTCCCTCGTCCGCAGCTCCGGTCCACACAAAGCCCCAGAAGTCTTTCTGGCCCTTCGATCGCTCGCCGGCTTGGATCCGCGTCGCCATTTTCTCGAGTTCGTCCCACGTTCGCGGAGGCTCTCGGTAACCGTATTTCTGGAGCAGGTCGGCTCGAAAGAACAGAACGCCAATATTCGAGTGATAGGGCATTCCGACCAGGCGGCCCTTGACCGTGTAGTTGGCAAGCAAATCCGGGTCAGTCGCCTGAGATTCGGTGGGGAAGTAGGGCTTCAGATCGACGAGGTAATCACTCAACATGCCCGGCCAGATCACATCGATTCCGTAGACATCCGGCGTCGTAGCGCCCTTTTTCAGCAGGCTCCTGGTCAAATCGAGCTGAGCGGTGGCGTTTTCGGGAGCCGGCAAATGCGTGATCCGGATTCCGGTCTCCCTCGTGAAATCGGTGAGCACCGCTTCGTGAGAGGCGTCGCGTTCACGCGAATCGTGAGACCACTCCGGATCGAGAAAGGTGAGTGTGACAGGCTCTTTAGGGGCTTGATGGCAGCCAGCGAGAAGGGCAGCGAGACAGGCGAGTGCCGCGAAGAAACTGGCGTGGACCTTGAGGCGACGCTCCGACCGTGACGAAGAGACACCTAGGTCATATCGAAGATAAGACAACGGGTTACTCATGACCTGGAGCTTTTAGAGGAACTAATCTACAGCAGTTCGGGAATTTCTGCATGAGAGATGGAATTGTTGGGCCGGTAGAAACGTTGGACCCTAAATCCCGTCAAAGTAAGTAGCGATTGCTTGCAAAGAATTGGGCCGAGGGTTACTACGCAGAGCTAAGGCTCATCGATTCAACAGAGTAGCAGGGCTGCATCAGGAGCTAGCCAGGATTTCCAAGCAGCACCGGGCAGTTATTCGAGTTTTTCGAGGACACGCTGTCGATTTCGGATTCGCTCGACCGACATATAAGTGAAGGGCGAATCGACGCAGCGGAGGTGGAAGATGTTGGAGAGAATGAAAGCGACGCAAATGTGGCAAGGTGGGATCAGGCTGGCGGCGATTTTGGCTGCCGCGCAGGTTCCGACTGCGCTGGCAAAGGCGACGGCGCACTCGGCGACAGTCGCGAGTATCAAGGCGGGCGTGGATTGCGCGGGCGAGTCCGCGATGAACGCGGCCATCACGGTTGGCCAAACGCTGTGGGCGACGCTGGACATTTGCATGGTCGACCGGGTGCTTCATGTTGCCGGCGCGCTGCTGGGGCCGAATTCGGCTTTCGAGCCGGTGCGGACCGTTGCTGGGATCATCAGTCACGAAGTGGTCGGGCATGTCGTGTCGGCCGCGATTCAGTCTCTGTCCGGCTTCTGACCGCACGGCGCATCTGGTAAATTGCGGAGGCAATTGATAGCATCCGCCGCATGCGCAAACCAATATTTGCTGTTTTGAGCTTCCTGCTCGCCACCTCAACATTCGCAACTGACCTTCCGACGAAAAAATACCTCAACCTCGCGACGATCAAAGTGATGGTCGCCGCCGCCGAAGCCGAGGCGAAAACCCGTGGCGTCGAAGTCACGATTTGCGTCGTCGATGACAGCGGAAATCTGTTGTTCCTGGAGAAGGCTGACGGCGCTCCCTTCGGTACGATCCAATTCGCTCAGAAAAAGGCCCGGCACGCTGCCGCGTACGGCGCACCGTCGAAGGAGGGCGCCGATTATGTAAAGAAGGGCAACGTCGATGGGCTGGCGTTTCCTGATTTCTTTCCGAACCAGGGCGGCCTGCCTATCAAAGTGGACGGCAAAACGATCGGTGGGATATCAGCGAGCGGGGCGAAATCGGAAATCGACGAGGCCATCGCGCAGGCGGGAATCGACGCGGCATTCAAGAAATAGCATCGATCGTTTTTCATGGGCGTTGGCGGGTACTTAGTCGCTAAGAGCTTACTAACTCGGTAGATACACGGCGACGCTCCTGTTGCAATTCTCCGTAGGGCACTCATAATTGAGTTATTCTGGTGACCTAGACCACCAGCTCAATGCAATGCCCTTTATGTCAAGCCGATAACCCGCCCAGCGCGGACCACTGCACGAAGTGCAGTACGCCGCTGCCGCTGGCTGACATGACCATTTCGCCGCACGGCGACACCCTAGGTGGAACCATGGGTGGCACGCAAGCGTGGTCCGTCGCGGTGACGCCGCGACCTTCGAGCGAAGCCGCCGCCAAGGGTGCGCTTGAGCCTGGATTTCTTCTCGCAGAGCGCTTCGAAATTCTCGCCTTGTTGGGACAAGGCGGCATGGGCGCCGTCTACAAAGCGCGCGACAACGAGCTGGAACGCCTCGTCGCAATCAAACTAATCCGTCCTGAGCTGGCCAGCCATCCCGAAATTCTCCGCCGATTCAAGCAGGAGCTGATCCTCGCGCGCGAGGTCACGCACCGCAACGTCATTCGCATTTTTGATCTCGGGCAGGCCCAGGGAATCAAGTTCATCACCATGGAGTTCGTCGAAGGGCGGGACCTTCGCGGAATCATTCATGAAAAAGGGAAGCTGACGGTCGACGAAGCGGTTCCGATCGTTTTGCAGATTGCTGCCGCGCTGGATGCCGCGCATACGGCCGGCGTGGTGCATCGCGACCTGAAACCGCAGAACGTAATGTCCGATAAAGATGGCCGCGTCTACGTAATGGACTTCGGCATCGCGCGTTCGCTCGAATCGCAAGGCATGACGCAGACCGGTGCGCTGATGGGCACGCCGGAATATATGTCGCCCGAACAAGCGAGGGGCGAAAAAGTCGACGCACGGTCCGATTTGTTTGCGCTCGGCATCATTTTTTACGAAATGCTGACCGGCATCTCGCCCTTCAAAGCCGAAACGGCCATGGCGATGATGTTCAAGCGAACCCAGGAAAAAGCGACGCCGCTCGTACAGCTCAACCTCGGCATTCCGGGCGTCATCAGTGACATCGTCGCAAAGTGCCTGGAGATCAAGCCGGAAGAGCGCTATCAAACCGCACGCGAAGTCATCAACGACCTCGAAGCCTTCACCGGCGGAGCGCAACGCGGCACGATCATCGCGCCCTCGCGCCGCATCAGCGACACTCCTGCATATCAAAAGTGGCTGGTGATTGGTGGCATCGTCGTGGTGCTTGGCGCAGGCGGTTGGTTTATCCACGATCGCGTTGTGCTTCGCCCGGGCGGCTCATCGGCCGGACCTGTGCAAACGGTTTCGCTAGCGATTCTGCCGTTCCGGAATACCTCGGGCGATCCGTCGATCGATTGGGTCGGCAACAGCGTCGCAAATATTCTGAGCACCGATGTCGGGCAGTCAGCGCTACCTGCACACGGTGTCGTCGGACCGTCTGTTTCAAATCCTGAAAGACTTGCACATTCCTGCGAACGCCGACTTCGATCCGGACACGCTTCGCCGCATTGCGGAAAACTCAAACGCCGATATTTTGGTCTATGGGCGTTACGCGAAATTCGGCGACCAGATTCGCATCGACGCGACACTGCAAGACCGCAAACACGATCGCACCGTGCCTTTGCGCATCGAGGTGCCGAGCGAAAAAGACTTTCCGAAGACCATGGATCAGTTCGCTGAGATGGTTCGCACCAATCTTTCGGTGTCATCCGACGTACTGAAGGAACTGAAGGCGAGTTCGTTTCAGCCGACTTCGGAGTCGGTCGCCGCGCTCCGAGACTACAACCAAAGTCTGCAGCTGATTCGCGAGGGGAAAAATCTCGACGCGATAAAAGGTTTGCAAGGCGCGATCAAGGAAGATCCGCAATTCGCGCTCGCCTTCTCGCGCCTGGCTGAGATCGACCTTGAGCTTGGGTACGACGCCGATGCCGAGCGCAATTCGCGCCGCGCGATGGAACTGAGCGATCAGCTTCCGAAAGCAGAGAAATACCTGATCCAAGCTAACCACTGGCGCGTGATGAAGGACCAAAAAAGCGATCGAAGCGTACGAGAACCTTGCGAAGACTTTCCCGCAAGCACCGACGTTTTGTACGCACTGGCAGGGCTCTATTCGGACAAGGGCGATTACGACAGCGCTCGCGCACAACTGGTGAACATGTTGAAGGCCGATCCTAAAAATTTGAACGCGCTGCTTGCAACCGGGCAACTCGAGGTGCGCGCTGGCAAACCGCAAAGCGCGCTTGACCCGCTGAATCGAGCGCTGAGTCTCGCTGTAGAGGTCGATAATCAGGAAGCGAAGGCTCAAATCCTCCAAAGCATCGGAATGGCGTACGAAATTTTGAACAAGTACGACGAAGCGCTGCGCAACTTCCAGCAGTCGATCGATATCAACAAAACGCTCGGTAACAAAGGCGGAATCGCTCTGAGTACCCGTGAGATCGCCAACGTCCAGGCTTCGCAAGGAAAGTCGGATGCCGCCTTGGCCAGCTACAGCAAGGCGCTGGAGATCGATCGCGAAATCGGGGCGAAGAAGAATATCGCGGATACGTATCTCGACATGGGGGTCTTGCTCGAAGGTCGCGGACAATATGACAAGGCGCTGCAGCTTTACAAGGACTCATTGCAGATGCAACGCGATCTGGGAGATGAAACCAATCAAGCGGTCTGCCTGAACAACATAGCAAATGTTTACCTGGCGCAAGGCAAGAGCGACGATGCGCTTACCTATTACCAGCAAGCGCTCCAGTTGCGAGAAAAATTGGGAGTCTCGATCGACATTGCCGAGACGCTTCACAATCTTGGCGAGGGTTACGTAAAGATCGCTCAATTCGATAACGCAATGACCTCGTATATGCGCGCTCTGGATTTGCGGCGTAAGGGCGGCGACGCGCTTGGCGCAGCGCTCGAATCGCACAGCACCGGCATGGTTTTCTTATACCAAGGCCGATATGGGGCAGCGATCAATTCCTTAAAAGAAGCGATGACTGGGTTTGAGGCTGCCAAAGATCGCACTCGAACAATGGCTCAGATTTTGAACGACTATGGTGACGCACTCGCCATGACGGGTCGTGGCGCCGAATCGGCCAAACCCCTCGAGGAAGCCGAAGCAATAGCCAAGGAATTAAAGAACGACAACGTAATGGCCGACATTCAGAATACGCAGGGGAATGTGCTGTTTTTCCGCGGTGATCCGAAGGGCGCAAAGGATTTATATCAGCGCGCACTCCAGACCGCGACGCGCGCGAAGGATCAGAATCGGATTCTCGTTTCCAAATTCGACATCGCCAGAGCTGACATCGCTTTGCATCAGCCGCAAGCGGCGGTTGCCGCTTTGAAGCAGATCGTCACGCAGGCGGATTCGGCGGGATTGAAATATCTTTCACTTCAGGCTTCAGTTTCGCTCGCGGAGGCGACCTCAGCTTCGAAGCCCGATCCCAAAGCTCGGCCGGAGCTTGAACAGTTGTTGAATCGGAGCGAGAAGCTCGGAACTCGAGTAGAGACGGCGAAGATTCGCTGCCTGCTGGGAAATCTGCTCAAGGCTTCCGGAGATACGAACGGAGCCGTAGGCCAATACAAGCAGACACTTTCGATTTTGGACGAGATTCGAAAAGAGCCGGGCGCTGATCATTTGTTGGAGAGAGCCGACCTCAAAGCGATTTATGATGACGCTACGCGGGGTTCTCAGTAACCTGGGTTCGTCGAAGAATTTTTTGAGTTGAAAAACAATTCGCGACAATAAGGGCGCGGCCAACGGCCGCGCCCTTTGTGTTCGACCCTGTTACTAGTGTCAGTTGTTGGTTACTGTCAGTGTCGAAGTGACGACGTCCGGTGGCTGGTTGGAACCCTGCACGGTCGTCGTCGTAATTACCGAGTACGTTCCAGCGCAGGCACCCTTCAGGATGGGAAAAGGGAAGGTGAGCGAATTCGCCGTTCCGGATTTAATGGTGAATGCCGGAGTGCTGAACAGCGACTGGCTGCCCATGCCGCAGTTCTTGCCGATCGGACCGGAGACAGAGAAATTGACCACAACCTTTTGGGGCGCGGTCATGCAATCGGTCACGCTGGCGGTTATGCCGATGAGCGTTGGCAACTTGGTCTTGCTGATGGAGGACGCGTTCAAGGTCACAGCTGCGTAGTTGCACGACACGAAGTAGGTGATGGGGGTCGTGATCGAGTTGGGCGGAATAGCCTTGTCTTTTCCTGTGACGGAGTACGTCTTCGTAGTCAGCACACCGTTGGTCGGGGTCGTATCAAGAGCGGCAGGGCCGTTGTTGACGCAAGACGCGAGGCCGGCTCCGGGCGTGGGATCCGCGCAAGTGAAGGCGGCGGCGACGTTTTTCTGGTTCGCTTTGTAGGTCTGACCAGAATTCGGCGAGGTGATGATCGGGGGAGTCGAGTCAACATTTAACGGAGCGTTGAACAAGCTGGTGATGTAGCACTGGGTTCCCTGAGACGATGGGTCAGCGCCGGGGCATGCTCCGAAGGCCTGTTGGACCAGGTTCTGGTTCTGTTCCAGAATCCCTACGTTGTCCACCGCAGACCATTCCAGGGTGTATTGTCCATCAGACAATGACTCCTGCGCCGCGAACGAGATGGGCCGCGCAAAGGAAGTGTCGAATGGCACTGTGGTAGGAGTTGCCGGTGTCGAGGCTACCTGCCCCACGATGTCGAAGTTTTCGCCCGCCACTGGAGCAGGATTGAAGAAATTGTTCGCCGCCGAAGGAGTAACGACGGGGCATTGGCCCGGGATACATGCCGGGTTCACCGTGAAGCCCAGGTTAAGCGGCTTGCTGAACCATAGACCGCCGGATAACGGTTGATATGGATTGCCATTGGCTGGCGGCTGATTAATAGGGGTTCCGTTCACCGTGACTGTGGAGAGCAACATCGGCACTCCGTATGTCAACGCGAAAGTGCCCTTGCCGCGCGATCTTCCGCTCGACGTGGTCTGGTCGCCAGAGATTGCGGTTTGCACATCGAACGTGTTGCAACCGGTCGGCGGCGCGGGTTGCGTGCCCCCGGAAGCACCGGTTGTCGTGAGGCAGGCGCTATTCGTGGAGCCAGTGCTCGGGGTCCAAGCCGCGGTGCTTGGCGCCGTCGGCTCGTAGTGGGCCAGAGCTGTCGTCGTTCCCGGCGTTATTCCGGGCTTCGAGACAAGGTCGGCGACGACGTTGATACCCAGCAGTGGAGTGCCAGAAGGCGCGCCGCTCGGCACAAAGGGGCAGTTTGCGTCGGATGGCACCGCTGCCATCGCGTTGCCCGTCAGGGTTGGATCAAAGCAGAGGTCGACGAACAGTGCCCCATTCGTCCCAACTCCGTTGGTGTTGTCCTCGACAATCGGGAACAATTGTGACGGCGCGAACGGGCCGCCTACCACGTACTCCGGCCAAGTGACTGCGTCCACTGATGTGTTCGTGCTCTGAATCTGGATTGTTCCGGGATCTTGGAGTGGGTACATCAGTTGACCCGCCGGTGGCGTGAAATCGACCGTATGAGTAAGCTCAGCGCCATTCGTGGTGCTGAAGGCGAAGGTTGTCGGCGCCGTGGTGGAAACCGGCTGCGTGATCGTTTGAGAGGAGAAATTCCAGCTCAAGACGTCCTGATTCTCAAAACCGCCGCCAGTCGATGCCGTAAATCCGACGAAGGCATCGTCGTTGACGTCGAGCCCCAAATTGCCAAGGTCCAAAACGGTGGCTGCCACTTGCTGGCCATCCAGTGACACCGTCAGATTTTGGCAATTGGCGCAGGGAGGCGCATACGTAATGATCGCGGTGTGAACCGCGCCATCATTAACGTTTATATTAAACGGAGCCAACGAATTGAGGACGATCGTCGGATTCATGCCACTGCGCAGGCCCGCATGGCATGTCGCGCCGTGATGTTGGCTGTTGTTTCCGTCCCAGCAGCTTTGGATCGCGACGTGATTGTTATCGGGATCCCACGTATTCTGATAGGTATCAAACTCGATTGCTACGCTATTCGCAAGTCCTGTCGTGGGGTTATCGTCCGGATCGTCGTCTCCGTAACCGATAGAACCGCCAAGGCTCGTGTCGACATACTGAACGCCCGCAGGGGAACCTTGCACCACAAACGCAATGCCGTCAGCGTGTCCGTTCGACCCACCCTGCCCCGTAAATTGGAAGGTGAATGTCGTCGTGAATCCGGCCTTTAGAGACAACGGAGTCGTGTACCATGCGCTACCAACCAGTTCTCCGGCCGCGGGGGTGATTCGCAAAACGTTGGCAGTTCCGTTTGAAGCGACCGCGGAACTGCCGTTGTTTTGCAGTCCCGTCGTCGAATTAAAATTCGGAAACGAGAACGTTTGCTGGGCGCGAGTGGACTGCGCTGCGAAACCCAAGCCAAAAAGCAAGACAAACGTTCCAAGCGCACGCAACGTCATCGTACAAACCCTCATTGCAGCCTCCTTCAGGGGCTTTCCAATCGACAGCTCAATCTTTTCTGCGGGGTCTCGACCTAGACCGTTATCGTGTGCACTCGGACGAATCGAGGGGACGGGGAACAACGCCTGCGCCGACCAGCGCAACGATTGCGGCGAAAATTGTCAATCCCGCATCCCGGTGATGTCAAGAAAAAAGCCTTTGCACACGCTCGTTCTAGCAGTACTACGGTCGCTGAACACCACAGAACCGTTCCTGCCAAGAGCTTCGCCGGACAGGCCGAGGCGTGACCCTGCCCGATTTAGATAAATCAATCCGTAACTGCAACTACTTAAACGAACGTTCAGACCTGTTGCGAGAATCATTGCATTTTGGTTGCCGTCGAATGACCCTCGCCCAAAGCTGCTCCCGGCCGTACGGCTCGACGAACCTTGCGACGAAACTTGCTGACAACACACTAGATGGCCAACGCGACCGCAATCCTCCAGCGCCACGTCGCCTTTGACGCAGCGTTCACATCCCCAACGCGGCGTCACCTTTACTATCCAAAACGCTAGCCCGGTGTATCCACTCGGATAGCTTCCCCGCAGCCCGCCGCGAATCGCGAACCGCGCGACGTCTGCTATACTTGGAGGGTTATGCTGTCCATGAACAATGTCACTATGCGCTTCGGTCCGCGCGTCCTCTTTGAAGACGCCACCGCAACCTTTATGGCGGGCCGTCGCTACGCCATTACCGGCCCCAACGGCGCCGGAAAATCCACCTTAATGAAGATCCTGACCGGCGAGCTTGAGCCGACGAAAGGCTCGGTCACCCGTCCAAAGCGCCTCGGAATTTTGCGCCAGGATCAGTTCGCCTTCGACGCGTTTCGCGTGATCGATACCGTGATCATGGGCAACGCCGCGCTCTGGAAGGCGCTGCAAGAGCGCGACGCGCTCTACGAAAAGCCGCACGAAGAGCTGACCGACGCCGACGGAATGCGTCTCGGTGAACTCGAAGGCGTGATCGGCGAAGAGGGCGGCTACACCGCCGAATCCGATGCCGGCGCGCTGCTCGACGGTCTCGGCATCGAGAGCGATCTTCACGAACGCAAAATGGGTGAGTTGCAGGGCGGCCAAAAAGTTCGCGTGCTGCTCGCGCAAGCGCTCTTCGGTTCGCCGACTGCGTTGCTCCTCGACGAGCCGACCAACAACCTCGACCTCGACTCGGTCCACTGGCTCCAGAAATATCTCAACGAATACGAAGGCGTGCTGATCGTGATCTCGCACGACCGCCACTTCTTGAACTCGGTCTGCACCTACACCGCCGACATCGACTACGAAGCCGTGATCATGTACGTCGGCGGCTACGACGAAATGGTCGTCGCCAAGACGCAAGTTCGCTCCCGCGTCGAATCCGAAAACGCCCAGCGCGAGAAAAAGATTGCGCAATTGCAGGACTTTATTGCCCGCTTCTCGGCCGGTACGCGTTCCGCGCAGGCGACGTCGCGTAAGAAGGAAGTCGAGCGCCTCGCGACAACCGAACTCGCGCGGTCGAACATTCAACGCCCGTACATCAAGTTCGACATGAAGCGGAATTCCGGGAAGCATCCGCTCGAAATCAAGAGCGTCGAAAAGTCCTACGACGATTTGAAAGTGATCCCGCGTTTCACCGCGAGTATTGCGCGAGGCGAAAAAATCGCGTTGATGGGCCGCAACGGAACCGGCAAAACGACGCTGATCAAGTCGCTGGTTCGCAACGCACCGGGCTTCATCGACGACGGCGACAAGGAATTTCCGATCAACGGCGGCCAGGTAAATTGGGGCCATGAAGTTTCGGTCGGCTATTTCGCTCAGGACCACGCGGAATCGTTCACGAGAGACAACACTTCGTCGATCGATTGGCTTTGGCAATTCGATCCGAGCGCCAATCAGCAGGAACTTCGCGGCTTGATGGGGCAGATGCTTTTCAGCGGCGACGACGCGATGAAACCGACGCGCGCGCTGTCGGGCGGCGAAACCGCTCGGCTGATTTTCTGCCGCTTGATGTTGCAGAAGCCAAACTTCCTCGTGCTCGACGAGCCGACGAACCACCTCGATCTCGAATCGATCAACGCGCTCAACATTGCGTTGCAGCGCTACGACGGCACGGTGCTGCTCGTCACGCACGACCACGACGTCATCGATGAAGTCGCCACGCGCATCTGGAATTTCCTCGGCGGCAAGATCGACGACTTCAAAGGCACGTACGAAGAGTTCGTTCAATACTCCGAGCAACAGGCCGCGAAGTCGACCGCTGGCCAATCTCGCTGACGATTCAGCGACTCAGTCGAGCAGGTCCATCACATTCAGAATCGTGAATGACACCGGATCGTAGACAACGACGTATCCGTCGAAATATCCCATCACATATCCCGGCGGCGGAGGCGGCATGTATCCGTAAAGCCCCGCCGGCACCGGCCGAAAATAGCTGCGGTCGCCAAACGGGATAAATCCTCCGACAATAAAACTCGGCCGGCGATTCCGATTGATGTAGCCGAAATTTCGGCGGTAATAGCGAGCCATGCGATCGCGATCGCCGGGTCTCCATGCATAAGGAGGCAGCGGCCCGCCCGGCGGACGTCCCGGTCCGGGTCGCGGCGGTCGATAGCCAGGTCGCCCCGGAGTTGGGCGCGGACCCGGCACCGGCTGAATTGTCGGTCGGCCAGGCCTGCCGCCAGTTGGTCGGCCAGGATTCGGCCTTCCGGGCTGAGCGCCTGGTCTCCCCGGCTGAGTGCCGGGCCTTCCAGTTCCAGGTCTGCCCGCTTGCGGTTGCGCCTGTGGCGCGGCTTGTGCGGCGGGCGCTTGTGCCGCTGCCTCATCCGGCAAACTTAGAACTGCCGCGCTGGCAAACAGCGCGCTCGCGATCGCAAGACGCCAAAAACTAGACCTGACTCTGGATCCCATCGTTTTCACCATTTGAAGTCCCGAACTCTTTCCCTCTATGACGTAACCCACGCTCCCGCGTGTACATCCTTTTCGTGTCTACCCGAGCGCGTGAAACGTTCGTCGTCCGAAAGCGTCTCGTGTACGATAGCGCTCCATTCCAATTCAACAAAGAGGGCATTTTGAAAAAGCTTGCTCTGTTCTTGTTCTCCCTCAGCCTCGCATCGGCGAGCTTTGCGCAAACCAAGCACACTCCGACGATCGACGAATCGTTGAGCCTGAAGGGCATCAGCGGTGAAGCTATTTCACCGGATGGACGGTACGTCGCGTATCGCGTGCGCGAAACCGATTGGGAAGACAACCAGTATGTCCGGCAACTGTGGATCGTCAACCTCGCAACCGGAGCGAGCTTTCAACTCACCCGCGGCAAAAAGTCCGTCGATGGTTTTCGCTGGTCGCCCGACGGCAAGTGGATCGCGTTTACGACCGAGCGCGAACAGAGTGCGATCGTCCCGCCGGACAAAGACAAAGATAAAGAGAAAAAAGAAGACGCGTCGGCCGACAAGAAAGACGAAAAGAAAGACAGCGACAAGCCGGACAAAGAATAAAGACAAGAAGGACGCAAAATCCGGCGACAAGTCCGGCAAACCCGCAGCTCACCAGATTTGGCTGATCTCACCCGAAGGCGGAGAAGCGTGGCAGCTCACGCGCCACGAAACTGAAGTTCAGGATTTCGATTGGTCGAAAGACAGCAAGCAGATTGCTTTCACCGCGTCCGCCGTCGAGTCCAAAGCCGACAAAGACCGCAAAGAAAAATACAGCGACTACGAAGTCTTTGAGGAAGATTACAAGCAGAGCCAGATTTGGACCGTCGATGTCGCCGCGGCGCAGACGAATTTTCTCCCGGCAAAAGCGCGCCAAATCACGCACGACGAAAAACTCAACATCACAGGCTTTTCCTGGTCACCCGATTCCACGTTGATCGCTTACTCCGCGACTGCCAACCCGTTTCTCTCGTTCCGCATCGACGAAGACATCTATATCGCCGACCTCGCCCATGACAACGCTGTTCACAAAATCGTCGCGCTGGAGGGCCCCGACGGCGGTCCCGTCTTTTCTCCAGACGGAAAGCAGATTGCATTCTCCACTGCGCTCGCCTCGCCCTACCCCTTTTACGCGAACGGCCACATCGCCACCGTCGACGTCGATAAGGTTCTCGCCAGGACCGCGACCACGCCCGCTGACGTCCACGACCTCACCGCGAAATTCGACGAAGATCCCCGGCTCGTCGATTGGGGACCCGACGGCATTTACTTCACGGCGCTACAGAAAACAACGGGCCATCTCTTTCGTCTCGATCCATCCTCTGCACAAGTCACTCGAATCACTTCGCCCGACTCCTTTCTCGGCGAAGACGCTTCGCTTACCAAAGACTTCAAGACCGTCGCAGTCATCGCCGAAGACGGCTCACACATGGCCGAGCTATACGTCTCGCCCGTAGATAAGTTCGAGCCGCGGAAACTCACCGACTTCACCGCACAGGTCCGCGACTGGAGTTTGGGCACCGCCGAAGTCGTCAGTTGGAAGAGTCAGGATGGAGCGACCATCGAGGGCATCCTCCATAAACCCGCCGACTACGACCCCGCGAAAAAATATCCGCTGCTCGTCCTCATTCACGGCGGCCCGACGGGAATCTCGCTGCCAACCTTCTCTCCGAACGACAGCTACTATCCGGTCCAAATCTTCCTCTCGAAGGGCGCACTTGTCTTGCAGCCGAACTATCGCGGCAGCGCCGGCTACGGCGCCGCCTTCCGTGCGCTCAACGTGCGCAATCTCGGCGTCGGCGACATGTGGGACGTCATGAGCGGGGTCGACTCGCTCATCAAGAAGGGAATCGTCGACCCAGCAAAGCTCGGCTCGATGGGCTGGTCCGAAGGCGGCTACATCTCCGCCTTCCTCACCACGCACACCGATCGCTTCAAAGCGATCTCCGTCGGCGCGGGCATCAGCGATTGGATGACCTACTACGTGAACACCGACATCACTCCGTTCACGCGTCAATATCTGCACGCGACGCCGTGGGACGACCCGGCCATCTACGCGAAGACCTCTCCAATCACCACCATTAAGCAAGCGAAGACGCCGACCTTGATCCAACACGGCAGCGTCGATAAGCGCGTCCCGCCCCCCAATGGCTTCGAGCTCTATCGCGGCTTGCAAGACCAGCACGTCCCGTCTCGCCTGATCCTCTATCAAGGTTTCGGCCATCCGATTACCAAGCCCAAGTCCAATCGTGCCGTCATGCAATCCAACCTCGACTGGTTCAGCCATTACATTTGGGGCGACGCGTTCCCGAAAGACTCGCCGATTCTTGGTTCGAGTGAGTTCACTGTTGACGCATCGAAGTAAGTGACGAGCGAGCTACTCCGCGCCCGTCGTCGCCGGAAAAAAAGCTGACCGCAAACAGTTTACGTCTCGATTGGGTACTGTACGTACCACGACGAATTGGCCATTCGTTGGTCGTTGTTTCTGCCCCGACCCAATTCGTATAATTCCAGTCTCTTAAGTCTTCCGCAGACTGACTTCGGTGTAATCCGCTTGGCCGTTGGGGGCGTAGTCAGAGAGTTAAGCGAAAACTCTGGAATATTTTGCCGGATCCCCGAGTCTTCCCAGAGACTCGCGTGTTCAAGGCCTCAAGGACGATCTTGCGATGAAGCTTTTTCCTGGTGTCGGCGGTGAGTCTTGCTCGGAGTGCGGCCGAGTGAGCCTGGAGCGTATGACGCGCTTTTTCATAGCCTTGACTCTGTTCGCGTTCGCCGCAGCCTCATCCTTCGCTCAGGTCAACGTCCTGACCTATCACAACGACATCGGGCGAACCGGCCAAAACACCAACGAAACGATTCTGACGCCCGCGAATGTCAACTCCACCACGTTCGGAAAGCTATTCTCCTACCCCACCGACGGCTATGCCTACGCACAGCCGCTTTATTACGCCAACCTGACGATGGGCGCCGGAACCGCTCAGGCCGGCTCAGTTCATAACGTCTTCTTCATCGCGACCGAAAACGACTCGGTCTACGCCTTCGACGCCGACTCCAACGGCGGCGCGAATGCTTCCCCCTTGTGGAAGGTGTCGCTGATCGACGGAGCGCATGGCGCCGGCGCGGGCGAGAAACCGATGCCGAACGGCGACGTTTCCACCGCCGACATCGTTCCCCAGATCGGCATTACCGGCACGCCGGTCATCGATCCGACCACGAACACGATGTACGTCGTCGCGAAGTCGACCGTTGCCGACACGACATTCATTCAAAGGCTGCACGCGCTCGACATCACAACCGGCCAGGAAAAATTCGGCGGCCCCGTTAATTTGGCCGCGCAAGTCGCGGGCACCGGGAATGGCAGCTCGGGCGGAACGCTCAGTTTCGATCCAAAATGGGAAAACAACCGGCCGGGTCTCTTGCTGCTGGCTGGCATCGTCTACATCGGCTTTGGTTCTCACGGCGACAATGGCCCTTGGCATGGATGGATCCTTGCGTACAACGCCGCGACCCTGAAGCAAACCAGCGCTCTATGTCTCACGCCAAACGGACAAGGCTCCGGCGTCTGGCAGGGCGGGGCAGCACTGGCTGCCGACGTTACCGATCCCGTGAATCATCCCTACGGCCGCATGTTCATCACGACGGGTAATGGCACCTACGACGCGACCACTCCATTCGCCAACGGAATGGACTATGGCGATGACGACATCCGAATCGACCTTACCGGCGGCGTGCTCACCATTCAGGATTCCTTCACGCCATCCAACCAGGCGAATCTCAGCAGCGCTGACCGGGACTTGGGTTCCGGCGGCGCAGTATTGCTGCCCGATCAAACCGGCGCGCATCCGCATGTGCTGGCGGAAGTAGGGAAGTCTGGAACGATTTACGTCGTTGATCGCGACGCGATGGGCGGCTACAGCACAACGTCCGACAACAACGTACAGGAGATGCAAACCGAAATCGGCGGCGTTTGGGGCATGCCTGCCTACTGGAACGGAAACGTCTACTTCTGGGGCGAGGACGACAACCTCAAAGCGTTCTCCGTCGCGAACAGCAATCTTTCTGCTGGACCGGTATCGGTGGGCCCGGATGAAACCGGATTTCCGGCGCCGACCCCGGCGATTTCCTCCAACGGCGCCACGAACGGCATCGTGTGGGCGATTCAGACCGACAACTACCTGTCCAGTGGAAACGAAATTCTTCGAGCCTACGACGCCACGAATGTCGCGAACGCCTTGTACAACAGTTCGCAGAACTCCTCGCGAGACGTTGCTCCAACCTCAACGAAATTTGTTGTGCCGACGATCGCCAACGGCAAAGTTTATGTAACCGGCGCGAACAAGGTCAGCGTTTACGGCCTCCTGGCCGGATCGCAAACTGTTGCCACGCCCGTGATTAGCCCGGCGGGGACGTCGTTTGCGACAAGCGTCTCGGTCACGATTACCGACACCACGGCAGGCGCCACCATCTTCTACACCACCGATGGCAGCACTCCGACTTCGGCTTCGACCAAGTACACCGCAGCGATCACGGTCACCTCCACCGAAACCATCACCGCAATCGCGACCGCGGCTGGTCAGCTCAACAGCCAGACGGCGTCGCAGACTTACACTTCGACGACGCAGACGGCGGCGCCCACATTCACTCCTCCAGCGGGCACATACGCTGGATCGCAAAGCATCACGCTCGCCGACACCACGGCCGGCAGCAAAATTTATTACACGCTCGACGGCTCCACTCCCGCGCCGAACGCCGGCACCACGCAGCTTTACTCCGCGCCCGTCACCATCAGCCAGACGGCGACGATCAACGCGATCGCCACTGCGACCGCGCTGACCAATAGCCCCGTGGCAAAAGCGGCGTACACGATCGGCCCCGCCGCTCCCGCAATCAGCTTCCCGAACGGGTTTGCCGCTGCGCTCACAACGATGACCTTCAACGGCAGCACCGATCTCGATGACTCGCGTTTGCAACTCACCAACGGTGGCACGCAGGAAGCGGGAAGCGCTTTCGTCAACACTCCGGTAAACATCCAGAGTTTCACGACCGATTTCACCATGCAGCTCTCGAACGCGGTCGGCGACGGCATGACCTTCACCATCCAGAACGTCGGGCCGACCGCACTTGGTCCCGCAGGCGGCGGTCTCGGCTACGGGCCCGACCTTCCGACGAATCCCGATCCGAGTCCGAACACTCCGATCGCGAACAGCGTCGCTATCAAGTTTGATTTCTTCTCGAATGCCGGCGAGGGCAATGACTCGACCGGCCTCTACACCAACGGCGCATCGCCGACAATTCCCGCGATCGACCTCAGCTCGACCGGCATCGAGCTCAATAGTGGCGACACGATGGCAGTGCATATCGCGTATGACGGCACCAATCTTTCGCTGACCATCACCGACACTGTCGTCAACGCGACATTCACGCAAACCTGGCCGATCAACATCCCGCAAATCGTCGGCGGCAACACCGCCTACGTCGGCTTCACTGGCGGGGCGGGTGGCTCAAGCTCCAGCCAGAAGATCGAAACGTGGAGCTTCAGCAGCAACGCCATCACGACGCCCACGAACCAGGACTTCAGCCTCACGGCTCAAACCGCGTCCCTGACCGTCAATGCGGGAGCCCAGGGAACCTCGACAATTACTGTGGCGCCAACGACCTCCAGCTTTACGAATCCCGTCGCCTTGACCTGCGCGGTCGCCGGCACAGGCACGCTGCCCACGTGCTCGCTCTCGCCTGCGAGCGTCACGCCGGGCTCGCAAGGTGCGACCTCGACGCTTACCGTTTCCGTGGCCGCCTCTGCCCTCGTAGTTGCGCCTCCATCGAGCGAGCCACGACAAATTTCCAACTGGAAGATGATGAATTGGAACGCATCGCGGCTTGCAGTCGCGTGCCTTCTGGCGGGACTGATTTTGGCTCTGCTCGTCCCGATGAGCTTCCAACGCAAAACGCACTCGCGCTACGCCTGGCTCGCTGCGGCTCTATTTATCGCGCTTCTGCAGACTGCCTGCGGCGGCGGAGGCGGCACGGCCACACCGCCAACCACGCCGCCCGAGACGAGCAGTCAAACCTACACCGTGACCGTGACTGCCGTTTCTACCACCGGTAGCTCGACAAAAATCCAGCACACCGCCACGGTCATGGTCACCGTTCCGTAAGCGATCACCGTCAGCGCTCAGTTGTATTGGAGTTCAGTTTTTCTGCCAGAGCGATGCGACCAAAAGTCCGCCAAGCTTTAGCGTCTCTCGCTGTTTGCGAAACCCGGCTCGTTCCAGCGCGCTCTCGTAGTTCGGCAGGCGCGTCACACGCAGACCGGTCATGATCCGAAACGCGCCGTACAATCCTTGAACGATCGCACCCGCGATGTAACGAGCGATCCCGCGCTGCGGAATCCGGAAATCCGACAGGAGCAGCTTCGCGCCTGGCTGCGCCAAACGAGCCAGCCTCCGCGCCACACCCGCAGCATCCGCCTCGTCGAAGCAATCCAGGAAAAAGTGTGCCGTAATCAAATCGTACGGAGCGCCGTCACTCGCATCAAATTGCCGCACATCTCCCGCGTGAAAATTCACCCGGCTGGCCGCTTCCGAACTCATCGCCTCAACTCTTCGACGCGCCAGGCTGATCATCCCGCCGCTGAGATCGACGAAATCGACGCGAGCGCCCCGGTTCGCCCGCAATAGCGCAGCGAGAAATCGCCCGTCGCCATCTCCACACAACAGCGCCCTCCGGCAGTCCAGTACATCGCGCAGATACATCACGCGGCAAGCCTGCAGCGCTCCGCCAAACGACAGATATTCCAGCGATCGATAAAACGGCGCGATCCGATCGCAGTTCATCGTGGCGGCCGCACACGCACGCGATTCGCCCGCCTTCGCGTCGCTCTCGTGCGCAACAGACACGCCGTCGGAAATCGTGGCCGTATGAATCGTTCGCATCAACGGATCGCCAGAACCACGAGCGCCGGCACCAGCAACGCGACATCCACCAAGACGCGCAGCCCATCTGCCGAGATCCGCTCTCGCTTCAAATCCAAAATCAAAATGAGGAGCGCGCTCGCCGCAATCGCCGCCCCGATCGCGCTGAACTCCCCACGCAACCGAACCACCGGCGTCATCAGCGTCGCGCAAACCGCCAGCCCCACTGCAAGTCTCCCCGAGTCCGAGCCGGAATCCGTTGCCGCCGAGCTGCGTGCGTCGCGCACGCGTTCCCATTCCTCGATCGCCACGCAATTCAGTACGCACACCGCTGCAAGCAAAGCCGCCAGCAGAAAAAATTCCCATCTTCGCGAGCTAAGCCGCGACCACGCCGGCAACACAACGCCAGCCGCAAAAATCACACCGACCGCCATTTCCTTCGGCAATCGCGCCAGGACCCGCCCGCGTCCAAGATGCACCCACGCCATGTACAAAACGAGAACGAGCCCGACCGGCAAAGCCGGCCTCAAAATCCTTTCGCCTGTTTGAGTGAAAATTAGGATCGCCGTAAACATCGCAACGCCTGCCGCAACACTCGCGATTGGCCCGGCGTAGATGCGGTGAAAAAAATGCCGCTGCCGCAACGGCGAACCAAACGCACCGGCACCATCTCGCGCGCTCGTCCTGCCATCCAGCAACCGATCGACGGTGTAAATCAGCCACACCACCAATCCAAGCGACGCAATCTCCGCGCCGGGCAATTTAACTCCAGCACATTTCGCAAACACCAGCGCCCACGCGACCGCCACCATCGGCGCATCCAGGCTCAAGATATTCCACCAAAGCCACCACGGAGCGGTCGCCAACTCCGCGCGCGTGACTTCCTTCGCGGCGCATTCGGCACCGAGCGCAACGCCCCAGCGAGCCGCTCCAAACCCATCCGCAGCTACAGCAGGCAACGTTTCAATCAGTCTTTCGGAGTGGTTCCTACTTAAGTTGCGTGAAGGAAATCCCACAGACGCTTCCGACTCACTCTCTGGCCCAGTCAATCGATTTACCTCGGTTCCTCAAGACGCGGCGAACATACTACGCGGCCCCTGCGATCCAGCTCGATTTTGCTCTAGTCAATTTAGAGTCCCCGGAGCGAACATCCGGCGCACGAACTTTCTTCTCCTCTATCTCCGCGATCCGCGTACCTCCGCTGGAGGGGACCTACCTCCCACAAATCAAGCAACTTCCCGACCCCCTCTAAGTGGTAGACCGGATAGGCCCCTATCCCCATCCCGCCTAACATTCCTTTCCGACGAAGCTTCCAGGCCCACACTTCCGCGTTGAGGTGAAACACATGAGCGCAGCAACCCGAGCAATGGCAAGTGACGCTGTTGTCCCAACATACGCCCCCGGCGGCGCGGCATCCGTCGGCTACGATTCGTATGCTCCCAATCGCGCCGAAGCCGCCGCATCCGGCGTCTCCTGGGCCGCCGTCTTCGCCGGCGCATTTACCACCGCCGCTCTCTCGCTCATCCTTCTCGCGCTCGGAGCCGGTGCCGGCCTCTCATCGCTTTCGCCATTTTCCGGCGTATCCGCCACGACCGTCGGCGTGGGCGCGCTCATTTATCTCTGCATCACCGAAATCATCTCGTCCGGCGTCGGTGGCTATCTCGCCGGACGCCTTCGCACCAAGTGGGTCGATCTCCACACCGACGAAGTCTATTTCCGCGACACCGCGCACGGCTTCCTGGCATGGTGCGTGGCGCTCGTCATGAGCGCAGCGTTCCTCGGTGCCGCCGCAGCGGGAATGGTAGGCGCTTCTGTAAACGTCAATGCTCGCGCCGCGAGCAACTCCGCAACTAGCTCCGCTGATACTGCGGCGCTCGAAGCCAACCGCTATTACATCGACAGCTTTTCCGTGGCGGCAAAGCCGCGAGCGGCGCCGATGACATCGCCTACAAAGCCGAAGCTGCTTCCGTTTTTGCCCACACCATCGCGAACGGCGTCGCCCTTTCGCCCGATGATCGCAACTACGTAGCTGGTCTCGTCTCCGCCTCGACCGGTCTGAATCACGCCGAAGCCGAAGCGCGCGTCACCAACGTCTTCGAGCGCGATCTCGCCGCCGTCGATCAGGCTCGCAAATCGGTCGCTCATTCGCTCTATTGGCTCTTTGTCGCGCTCTTGCTCGGCGCGTTTACGGCGAGCTTTGCTGCGACGCTCGGCGGACGCCGTCGCGACCACCTTCCGGCGATGCACGCCGCGTAGTGAATTGTTTCAGCGCTGAGTTATCACGACAGCGAATAAACACTCAAAGGAGAAAAACATGCGCTCGCTTCTCTTGCTCGTGCTCGGAGTACCGCTCCCCATCATTATTTTGATCGGTCTCTTCTCGCATTTCTAAATGTGCTACTCTCCCGGCGGCTAAACCTGGATTCGCCTCGTTCGTAGCGAATCCAGGCGCCGTAGCTGACAGGAGGGAAGATGCAAAGTTCCAGCCGCATTCCACGCGCCCTCGCGCCTCGATTGAGTTGTCTGATCTTCACGCTAGTTGTTTCATCACTGATTTCCGCCCAAATACGTAAACGCCGCTCCGGTGCCGCAGATGAATCAAGGCGC
Source organism: uncultured Acidobacteriota bacterium (assembly GCA_963766985.1). Classification (GTDB taxonomy): domain Bacteria; phylum Acidobacteriota; class Terriglobia; order Acidiferrales; family UBA7541; genus Acidiferrum. The sequence goes on along the minus strand of CAVYCJ010000010.1, from coordinate 958,467 downwards.
CGGCTTTGTCGGCCAATGGTGCGCTCAGGGCGATCCCAATAAGCAGACCTCTATCACCAGCAACGGCGGCGTCTTTTTCAATCTCACAAACGAAACCGGCGACACCTCGCCCGGCACTCTTCAGGGACCAAACGTGATGTCGGCGCCCGGCTGGCAGTTCGTTACGGGCACGCTCACTCCCGACGGTTCGCAAATCAACTGGTCCAACGGCACGTTCTGGGCTCGCTGCAACAACGGCGGCGGAGGCGGTGGAGGGTGGCACCGTCCTCGGATCGAAGGCACCTGGTATCGCGGTGGCAACCGTTCGCAGCGTTGTTCCATTCGGCGTCGCGGGGACACGTATCGGCTGACCAATGAGGCGAACGCGTCCGCCACTGGCTCGTGGGATTCTCGCCGCCAGCTCACCACGAATTGGTCCGGCACGATCATCAATGGCATCGTGACCAGCGGCGGCAACCGCATCAACTGGGACAACGGCACCTTCTGGTCGCGCTAGGTCCACTGACTTTGTACGGGCGCAGCACTGCTGCGCCCCATGGCCGCAAGATCGTCCCGTCTTGAATCGGGCTCATAGCGGGCTCGATTCGACACGCCGCCCGTTCAAAGGCAACGCCGCCCTTGCCATCGCGCATCGACCTTTTAAGGCGCACATTCAACAGGCATTGACATGCGCCGTCTCGAATTCATAGGATAAAGACTCATCAAATTCCTGAGGCAATAACTGTCAGCGGGTTGTATGTGTGACAGTGGGGCAAGCGCGAGTTGTGCGTCTGATTTTCAAAACTAAATTCTTATGATTACTGTTACCGATTTAACGAAGAGGTATGCCCGGCATACCGCTGTTGACCACGTTTCCTTTGAAGTGCAAAAAGGGCAGATCGTCGGTTTTCTCGGCCCCAACGGCGCCGGCAAAACCACGACGATGCGCATGTTGACGTGCTTCATGCCGCCGTCGGCAGGCACGGCCACCGTCGCTGGGTTCGACGTCCTCGAGCAGCCTTACGAGGTGAAAAAGCGCATCGGCTATCTGCCTGAAACGCCGCCGCTGTATCCGGAGATGAGGACGAAGGAATACCTGGAGTTTGTCGGAAAGCTCAAAGGTCTCTCGGGCGAGGAACTCGTCAAGCGCGTCGATTTCGTTCTCCAGCGATGTTCCGTCGTGGACGTGAAGGACAAGCTGCTCGGCAAGCTCTCGAAAGGCTATCGCCAGCGCGTCGGCTTGGCACAGGCGATCATTCACAATCCCGACGTCTTGATTCTCGACGAGCCGACCTCCGGCCTCGATCCGAAGCAGATCAACGAGACCCGCGACCTCATCAAGAGCCTCGCCGGCGATCACACCATCATTCTCAGCACGCACATCCTGCCCGAAGTCGAACAGACCTGCCAATCGGTGCTCATCATTAATAAGGGCCGCCTGGTGGCCAAGGATTCCGTGAACAACCTGCAGAATCGCGCGCGCGGCGCCGAACAACTTTTTGTCGAAATCGCTGGACGCAGCGGCGACGTCGATCCGGGAGTGATTCAGGAGCGACTCGAGCGCGTTCCGGGCATCACACACATTATTTTCAAAGAGAAACAGCAGAATCGCAGCATCTTCGAGATCGAGAGCCACAAGGAAAGCTTCGTTCGCGGCGATCTGGCGCGGGCCGTCGTTGAATCCGGGTGGGATTTGAACGAACTCCGCCCGTCCGCGGTCAGCCTCGAAGAGATCTTCTTGCAACTGACGGGCGAGCCCGCTGCCGTCGAATCCAGCGAAGAGTCTGTCGCCACGGGAGCCGCGTGATGCGCAACGCGTTAGTGATTTTCCGAAAAGAAATCCACGGTTACTTCACGTCGCCGGTCGCCTACCTCTTGCTGGCGATGTTCGCCGTCATCTTCGGCTTTTTCTTCTGGAACGCGCTCGGCGCTTTCGTCTTCTACTCGATGGAATCGCAGATGCGCGGCCAGTCGTTCCCGATGGACCTGAACGAACAGCTCATTCGGCCGCTACTCTCGAATATCAACGTGATCGGCTTGTTTTTTATTCCCATGATCACGATGCGTTTGTTCGCCGAAGAGAAGCGTTCGGGCACGATCGAATTGCTCGTCACGTCGCCCATCCACGATCTGGAAATTATCGCGGGAAAATGGCTGGCCGCGATGGCGCTCTACGGTTGCATGTTGCTTGTGACGCTGGTCAATCTGGCGTTTCTCTTTAAATATGGCCAACCCGACTGGAAGCCGGTCGCGATCGCCTACGTCGGAATGATTCTGCAGGCCGCCGGAATGCTCGCGGTCGGGATGTTCATCTCGACGCTGACGAAGAACCAGATCATCGCGGCGGCGGCGACCTTTGGCGTCTGCCTGGTGCTTTGGGTGATGGGCTGGACCGGCAGCTACGACAGCGCGACGTGGACGCAGGTTCTCTCGTACATGTCGGTCACGACGCACATGGAGCCCTTCTCGAAGGGACTACTCGACACCCGCGACACGCTTTACTATCTGTCGCTCATCTTCATTGGATTTTTCCTGACGGCGCGCTCGCTTGAGTCGCTGCGGTGGAGGTCGTAATGCCCGCGCCCGCATTCCTGAAGGCTCGACAAACGAAATACGCGGCGTACGCCACAATGTATGTCGTCGTTGTGTTCGCCATCATCACGGTCGCCAACGTTCTGGCGAATCGCTACAACAAGTCGTACGACTCGACCTCAAACAAGCGTTACAGCTTGTCGGAGCAGACCGCGAAGATCGTCAAAGGTTTAAAGCAGGACGCGACGATCACTTACTTCGACGATCCGGGACGTTTCCCAGCCGCCAAGGACCAGCTCGATCAATACGCGAACCTTTCACCCAAGGTGAAGGTCTCGTACGTTGACTCGATGAAGAACCCGCAGTTGGTTCGCGCAAACAATGTTAAAAATCCTGGCACGGCGATCGTGCAGATTGGCGACAAGAAGCAAGAAGCGAAAAGCCTCACCGAAGAGGGAATCACCGGCGCTTTCATTCGTGATCTAAAAGACAAAACACGCACGATTTGTTTCGTGACGGGAAGCGGTGAGCGCCGCATCGACGATTCCGAGCCGAGTGGCAATTCGCAGCTCAAGGAATTGTTGAGCAAGGACGAGTACGAGGCAAAGTCGATCTCCTTGTTGGAGAAAGCCGAGGTTCCGGCTGAATGCACAGTTGTAGTCGTTGCCGGTCCGACCAGCGACTACTTACAGCCGGAAGTTGAGGCCCTGAAGAAATATGTCGAAAACGGCGGCCGTGCGCTGTTCATGCTCGACCCGCCCTTGAAGATCGGCCGCTCCGAGATTGCCGATAACGACGCGCTCGCTGCGGTATTGGCGGGCTGGGGCGTCACGCTCCAGAAAGATTTGATTCTCGATCTAAATCCGATCGGTCAGCTGATGGGGCTCGGACCGCAAGTCGCGCTCGTCAGGTCGTACGCGTCGCAACCGATCGTCAATGACTTGCAAGGAACTGCAACCGGCTTTCCGCTGGCTCGCTCGATGAACGTCAAGAGCGAAGGCAAGTCGAGTGTTGACAAGCTGTTCGATTCGTCGGATTCCAGCCTTGCGACGACAAAGCTGAATTCGCCTGATATCGATCCTAACGATCCGAAAAACAAAAAAGGTCCGCTGACGATTGCCGCTGCGGGCACCTTTAACACCGGGAAAGAGAATTCGCAGGGACGTTTCGTCGTCGTCGGCAGCGCTACGTGGGCGTCGAATTCGTTTCTGAGATGGCAAGGAAACCGTGACCTGGCGTTGAACATGATGAACTGGCTGGCTTCGGATGAAGATTTGATTTCCATTCGTCCGAAGGCTCCGGAAGACCGCAAGGTCACGATGACGCGAGCGCAGATGAGCATTGTGCGCGTCACCAGCCAATTCGTTATTCCGCTGATCGTGATTTTTGCGGGCGTATCGGTATGGTGGCGGCGGCGCTAGTGCGAGCGCGCACAACTCGAGCATGTCACAAACAGAGACCAGGACTCCGTCGATGAAAAGCACCGGACTTTTGATTGCAGCCGTGGTTTTGGCGGCGCTCACCGGAGTTCTGTATTGGTCGAACCATCACAAAGCGGAAGACGCGACTCCGGCAACTCCCGCCGCGGTGAAGCTGCTTACGGTCAAAGACGCCGACGTCAATAAGATTGAAATCGATAAAAAGGGAAGCGAGCAGGTTGAACTCGCGAAGGGTAGCGACGGAAAGTGGGCGATTACCGCTCCCAAGAGTCTGAGCGGCGAGCAGGATGCAATCACCGGGGTTCTCTCCGTCCTGTCCGGCCTGAACGCCGAGCGCGTCGTCGAAGATCACGCCATCGATTTGAAGCAATACGGCTTGGCCGATCCGTCGATCAAGATCGATCTCACGACCAAGGATGGAAAATCGCAGAAGCTCTTGCTGGGCGACGACACGCCGACGGGAAGCAGTGTTTACGCGGCGGTCGGGGGCGACCCGAGAGTTTTTACGCTCGCAAATTACGCAAAGACGAGTCTCGACAAAACGGCGGCGGATCTTCGCGACAAGCGGTTGCTCACGGTGAATTTTGACAAGGTCAGTGCCGTCGATCTGAACGCGAAGAAGCAGAACGTCGAATTCGGGCGCAGCAAGGATGCATGGCAGATCCTGAAACCGCGTCCGCTGCGTGCCGATAATTTTTCGGTTGAGGATTTGGTGCGCCGGCTGAAGGACGCCAAGATGGATTTGTCTGCGTCGGCCGATGCCGACGAAAAAAAGATTGCGGCTGCATTCGCTTCGGGCACTCCCGTTGCGACGGTGAAGGTCACAGACGCGACGGGCACGCAAACCTTGGAAGTCCGCAAGAATAAGACCGATTACTACGCAAAATCGAGCGCCGTAGCCGGCGTGTACAAAGTAGCGATGGATCTCGGCACGGGCCTCGATAAGGCGTTGGACGATTTTCGCAACAAGAAGCTTTTTGATTTTGGATTCGACGACGTGAGCGCCGTCGAAATGCACGACGGCTCGAAAGTGTATTCGATCGTGAAGGGCGGATCGGACTGGTGGTCTAACGGAAAGAAAATGGACGCCATGACCGCGCAAGCGTTCGTCGATAAATTCCGCGACCTTGCGGCGACCAAGTTCGTCGATTCCGGTTTCACAACGCCTGCGATCGAATTGAAGGTAACTTCCAACGACGGCAAGCGCGTCGAAAACATTTCGATATCAAAAAGCGGCGACAACTTTATTGCCAAGCGCGAAGGCGAACCGTCTCTGTATCAGCTGGATTCCAAGGCAGTGGAAGAACTCCAGAAGTCTGCCGCCGATGTGAAACCTGCTGCGGAAGCCACACCACCAGCTCCCGCAAAGAAGTAACTACTTCAGCTGCTTTAAAATTTCATCGACGATTTGCTCCGGCTCCAGCCGGACATCGACGACAATCGCATCGGTCGGCTCTTCCAGGTCGGCGAACTGCGCTGCAAGGATCTTGTCGTCGGCGAAATGTCCCTTGCGGGCGCGCAGATGAGCGTCGATTACCTCGTATGTTCCTTTGAGATAGACGAGCTGAACAGAAAGTCCATCCGAGAGGATGGTGCGATAACTTTGTTTCAGCGCCGAACAGCCAAGGACAACGCTGCGTCGCTCGCCATCTTCCTTGGCGAGGTAGTCGTGGATGGAAACGAGCCAGGGCAAGCGATCGGCGTCGGTCAGCGGAATTCCGCGATGCATCTTGTCCTTGTTGGCGGCCGAGTGAAAATCGTCGGCGTCCGCGAATTCCGATCCCAGTCGCTGCGCGAGCATTTTCCCGACGGTGGTCTTGCCCGATCCCGTCACGCCCATCACGATCACGATCATTCGTTTGCCAACCTCACTTATTTCCGCGCAGCAGCAGAATCACATCCAGCAAGACAAGCACGGCAACAACGACTTCCACGACAAACATGCGCCGTTCGTTGAATTGGGCGACCATGAAATCATACAGCTCGCCCGCCGTTTTTAATTTCTCCGCCACCAGCGTCTTGTAGTCGTTGACGCCGATCCTCGCCGATGCGACGCGATAGACGCGCGCGTAATACGTGTCGCTGATGAACTTCACCGCGTACTCAGTGCGTTCCGCGAGATCCATAATGTCGAGCCGAAGCTCGTTGAGCCGGCCCGCGCGCCGGGAGAGACGGAATCGCGTCCAGAAACTCTCGCGCCCTTCGAGTGAACTGTAAACGTCGGACAAAACGTTGGTGAGCAGTTCGTCGTAATAACGAAACTCAAGTAGCTGTGTGTTGGCGTATTCCAGCAAATCGATCACGGACGAAGTCGCTTCGGGTTTGTCATAGACAAGCGCCGCCGCCCAGCCGACGACAACAAGGTCCGTCGGATAGTAAGACAGGACCGAACGCACGACTTCCTCGCGCTCTCCGGAAGAAAGCGTGACCAATTCTCCGCGAACCGCCCGCGTGATGGGGTCGCCGAAGTTTTGCATCAGTTCCGTGCCGGTGGCCATGGCACCGTCGGAGCCCTTTGCCCCCTGTACGTCGATGATCAGATAGTCTTCGTCGAGCCACTTCTGCGAAGGCTTGATCATCGCTGGACGAAACCGCTCAAGGCGCGTATGCAGCAGATCCTCAGCTGCTTTCTCGACTTCGGGCGCATTCATCCAGCGATAGGAATGGATCGGAAGCGAATCCATCTCGCAATTGAATGGGGTGACCAACTCCACGCAGGCCACGCCGAACCAGTAATACTTGATGCGGCTGTCGAGCGATTCCCCAGTCGGAAGTTCAATTGTTCCCGTCGTTTCGATAATGGGAGCGGTGGGCGCCTGGGCGTAATCGGGAGCACGAACCGTGGGTGCGGTCGTTTTCGGCAAGGCGTCGGGTTTCAGCAGAGTGTTGAGGCGGTCGAGCTCGAAAGCTTCGCTGACATCGAAAAAGCTGAGAACGCGGAAGTAGCCTTGAACGAGCATTCGCGAAAGAGAAGCCTCTCAAAAGTGAGCCACGAGTTGATGCAGTTATTGGAGGAGTAGTGTAGCCGAACCGATGCGCCAATTTGATGAACGACTGTAATGCTCAGAAAACAAAGACGATGAGCGCCGAAATCTATCCGTCGTTGTCGCGATAGGCGGCGGGCTTGGGGTCGTGTTTTACTTCGCCATAGCGGGCGGCCAGCCAGGCGCGCGCTTCCTCCGGGTGGTAATTGAAGGGGCCCATTCCGCCGGCGTAGGCGATTTTGCCTTGCTCATCGATGATGTAAATGCGCTCGGGCCACGCAGAGTAGGCATCGTTCGCGGCGTTGGTCATGTCGTCGATGCCGAATGGAACCGGGTATTTTTGCCGCTGGACGAAATCGTTGGCGATGGCGATGCGCTGCTCGAGCGTTTTCGGCTGCGCGTAGCAGACGTCTTCCTTCACGTTGGACTTCATCTGCCATTCATCGGTGGGGTGCGCTTCGCGCACATAGACGGTCAGGAAGTCCGCGTGATCTTTGTAGTCGTTGTAGATCTGAACGATGTCGCCGACCTGGCGACGAAATGGCGGTCAAGTGTAGCTGCCGAACACGACCATCAGCGGACGGCCACCGATTCGGTCGTGAATTCGGAATTGTTCCGTGCCGCTGAGCGCGAGCAGAGGAGCGTCGGGCGCGGCGTCACCGGGCTTCAACTTCCCGCGATGCATGTGCGGCAGGGCATAGCGGACCATCCCGTAGGCGTCCTTCGGGCTGCCCGCCATCAAGGAGAGGCCGACGAAGGCTGCGATCAAGAGCACGCCGAGGACGGCGGCAATCCATATCCACATTCGTTTCACAGAGCCACTTTCGAGGAGCTTTTTCCAGGGACATTCTACGCGTTACGGATTGGGGCTGAATAGTAGGGAAGCATTAGGGCGATGCCAGTCGTTGGCAAGATACTGGCGGTGCGTCGAATGGTCCATCGTGCGGACATGGGGCGCAGCGGTGCTGCGCCCGTACAGAGGCTCGACCACCCCTCCCCCCTTTTTGCGCAAGAATGTGAATCTAAAGGGGATGCGCAGCGAGTGGATGCAAGAATGTCATTCTAAATGAGTTAGTGTTCATGCCACATGCTAAGTTGATGAAACTAGATTTGTTAGCGAATTAAGAGGTAAGGCGAAATCGGGACGTAGGTTTAACTGAAAGAGAGTATAGCTCATTCGTTAACTTTAGTCAAGTGCGATTCGGCGTGGTCGCTAATTATGGCGTTACTGCCAGGAGAGGACGCGGCGGTCGAGGTCGAAGGCGACCTGCTTGGCGTGGAGTGAGGCGATGCCGAGGTAGCCGGCGATGCCGTCGAGGAGCGGGGAATTCGGCGGGCGGACGACGTTTACCTGGCGGTCCAGATCCTGAGAGGCGATGCGGAGGCGAGGGACCAGGGCGATTTGAGTTTCGATGTTGCCGGCGACGCTGCGGCCGGAGATGGACGCTTGGCGGCGGTAAGAGGTGGCTTCGAGTTGCGGCTCGTAAAACATGGCGCCGCGCATGCCCGTGTCGGCGATCATCCAAAGTTCGCGGCCATCGAGATCAATAGGTACCGCGAGGTATAAAGAGCTTTCCCGAAACGGAACTGAATGCCTTTCGGTCGGGGAGATTGCGCCGAATACGACTCGTTTGTTGGCGAAGTCGATTCGGAAGCTGTGCCGCCGGAGCAGATCCCAGCCGATGACGCCGTCCACAGCAACGCCACTCGTGCGCAGGTAACGCAAGTCTTCGATGGCGACCTTTATATTGGCTGCGCGCTCTGGGCCATACGCCAGTTCGGGCAAGACGCACCATTGAACCTGCAGGGTCTTGTCGAAATTCACCATTTGGCTGGATTGGGTAGACAAGTTCAGGCGTTCGGCGAGTTTGCGGTCGATGGCGCTGGTGGTGGCGCCGGTATCGAGCAGGAAGTTCAGGTCGTGGCGGTCGCCGATGCTGGCTTTGACCACAATGAAGTAGCCACCCACGACATCCATGGACAACGCGTTGGCGTCGAGTTTGCTTTTGGTCCTGGCGTTCGCCTGCGTCGTCCCCAAGCAAAGGAAGGCTGCGACCAGAGTCGCTCGAATTTTGCGCGATAGCATGACCGCGAAGGTCGGTCAGGCACAAGCGCACCTCCATGGTTGGGGTCTGACCGCGGTCTGGAACATCTCTGACATGGCAAATCGCAGAAAGATCGCCAGTTACACGCGCATCTGACATGCGGTTTAAGAACATTTCGGACATCTCGAACGTCTATACCGACATCGGAGTCATCCATGTCAGCAAACTCGCAGGGTGTGCCGGGGATATCGCTGCGGTATCGGTTTGGGACCTTTGAGTTGGATACGCGATCGGCGGAGCTGCGCCGCAACGGTGTGAAGCTGCGGCTGCAAGAGCAGCCGTTTGTGGTGTTGCGCAAGCTGCTGGAGACCGCCGGAGTTCTGGTCACGCGCGAAGAGTTGCAGGGTGCGCTGTGGCCTGCCGACACGTTCGTGGATTTCGACACCAGCCTGAACACGACGATCAAACGGTTGCGCGAAGTGCTCGGCGATTCGGCGGATGTGCCGGTGTTCATCGAGACGATACCGCGACGCGGTTACCGATTTCTGGCGCCGGTGCACGTTCTGCCAAATGGAGGCGAGCCCGAAGCGGCCACCGTCGCGGCGGCGCCGCTGGTGGCCCCGACCCCAGAAGTTCGGCGCCGCCGGTTCGGCCCGATGTTCGCGGGATTGGCGCTTGCCGCAGTCCTTGGCGGCGGGGCGGTAGCGCTGCGATCGCCTCAGCCGATGCCGCGCATCACCGATTCCACGCAACTCACCTTCGACGCCCTGAGCAAAGGCAATCTGCAAACACATGGCGGCTACATCTACTTCAACGAGCAGTTGCCGGACCGGGTGACGCTGGTGCAGGTACCCATCGCGGGCGGATTGCCAAAAGTGCTCGACGCCTCGGACAACGGGTTGTACCTGGCGGATGTCTCGCGGGACGGCGGCAAGTTGCTGGTGCTTACTCCCGACCGCGGAAATCATTCTGCACGGTTGCGCGTGATGGAACTGGCGAGCGGCTCGATCCGCGATCTCGGCGAAATTGTCCGGGGCGATGCATCCTGGACGCCCGACGGAAGTATCGTTTACATCGCGGATCAGGATGTCTACGAACTGGATGCGGACGGCTCGCACCCGCGCAAATTATTTTCGGCTCCGGGACCTGTGGACGACATACGCTTTTCGCCGGATGGCTCGAAAATGCGGTTCACGGTGGGAAGCAAGATGAACTCCGATCACAAATTGTGGGAAGCGCGCGCAGATGGGAGCCATGCGCACGAGATGCTGAGTGATCTGACTCAGTTTCAAGAGACGTGCTGCGGCAAGTGGACTCCGGATGGCGACTATTTCCTGTTTCAGGCCATGCGCGACGGCGCCAGTAAGATATGGGCACTGCCGGAGCATCGGTCACTATGGAACGTTCATCCGCGGCCGCAGCAGCTCACCACCGGGCCGCCGAATTTCTATATGGGTGCTCTGACACAGGACGGAAAGAAGTTGATCGTGACATCGGCGGAGCCACGCGCGGAGTTGGTTCGGTATGACGGAGATTCAGAGCAATATGTACCGTTTCTCGGCGGAATTTCGGCGGGCGACGTGGAGCCTTCGCGGGATGGCGAGTCGTTGGTGTACGTACGATATCCAGAGGGAACACTGTGGCGAGCGAAAGCGAATGGAAGCAGCGCGGCGCAATTGACGGGGCCGTCGCTTCGCGTGTCTTTGCCGCACTGGTCGCCGGATGGGAACCGCATTGCGTTTTCAGGCACGCGCCCGGGGAAGCCCTGGAATATTTTCCTGATTCCTTCCGCAGGTGGACCGGCAGAACAAATCACGAACGGCGCGATTTCGGATCTCGATCCGACCTGGTCGACCGACGGAACGAAGATTGCGTTTGGCCAGACGCGAACGGTCGGAGGCAAGGACGTGGTTTCCATCCAGATTCTGGATCTGGCGACGCGGAAGATGGAGCAGCTTCCGGGATCCGACGACATTTGCTGCCCGCGGTGGTCGCCGGACGGGAAGTCCATGCTGGCGACGCACAAGAGCTATGACGATTTGATCGTGTACGACTTTGCGCGACAGAAGTGGACGACACTCGTGAAGGATAAAGGGCTGGTCGGATTCATGGAGTGGATGCCGGACGGGAAGAGCGTATTGTTCGACACATTTGATTCGCCGCAGTCGGCGTTTTACCGGATTCGCGTGTCGGATTTGAAGCTGGAGACGGTGGCCAGCACCATGGAGATGCGGAGATATTACGGGTCGTTTGGGCCGTGGACGGGGATGGCGGCGGATGGGTCGCCATTGCTGGTGAGGGATATCAGCAACGAAGAGGCGTACGCGTTGGATTTGCAGTTGCCGTGAGAGTAGTGATTGAACGACCCGACTTACGAAAGTAAGAAGTCGTTTCCGTATCGTTTGGATTCCAACCTTAAAAAACCGCACGATTCGTTTACCTTTGCTCCATCGATCGCGCGCCCGCCACAATCGCAAAAAGAAAAATGCATCCTTTGAGCGATCGGCTTATCCAACCGACGACGGGACAGGGTAGTCGTTACGGACGGAGGGCGAATGCCAAACGAGATAACAGGAAGCGCTACGGGTGCGCGTCAAGCGCTGCAATCCGCGGAAACCAATCCTCTCGATTTTGTTCCTGAAGAGATTCCCTTCGACACGCCGTATGGGGCGCCTATATCGCTCGACCGCGCTCGGGCAGCCATTGGTGCGGCTGTTGCCGACGCGAAAAAACGCAATTGGAAGATGAACATAGCGGTGGTCGATTCCGGAGGCAATCTCGTCGCTTTTCAACGGATGGACGGCGCGATGCTCGCTTCGATTCAGATTGCGGAGCACAAGGCGCGAGCGGCCGCGACGTTTCGGCGGCCAACCAAGGTCTTCGAAGACGGGATCAACCTCATGCATCTCAACTACCTGCTCGCGTTCGATGGAGTGATTGCCTCGCGAGGCGGAATTCCATTGATTGAGAAAGGATCGATCATTGGCGCGATCGGAGTTTCGGGTGGCGCGGATTCCCAGGACGAGATCGTCAGCAAGGCGGGAGCGGCAGTAATTAACGAGCTTACGGCGAGCAATAGATAACCGAGTTCTCGTCGAGAAACAGAATTGGCGACGATCGATTGATTTCTTGAGCTGATAAATTCAGGAGGATTTTATGAGCACCGCAACTGCACTTACAAAGCCTGCGCAGCTTCGTGTGACCCGGCGATCGCCGAACTATTGGCGAGTCACGTTCGACAATCCGCCGCTTAACGTCATGGGACCGGAAATGGTCCGGGAATTCCAGGGACTCATCGGTGCTTTGGAGGCAGATGAGGACGTGAGGGTGGTGGTTTTCGATAGCGCGGTTGAGGGCTACTTCCTGAATCACTCGGATTTTCAGGCGAAGCTTGAGGATTTGACGTCGATGCCCGCGGGCCCGACAGGTTTGCCGCCGTGGCCGGATTTTCTCGTACGTCTGACGCGCTTGCCGGTCGCGTCCATCGCCCTCATCCGTGGCCGGGCGACGGGCAACGGGAGCGAGATCACTCTCGCGTGCGACATGAGTTTCGCAAGCCGGGAAAAAGCGATCATCTCGCAGTGGGAGGTGGGAGTGGGGATGATCCCCGGGGGCGGCCCGATGGCTCGCCTGCCCCATCTCATTGGCCGGAACCGCGCGCTCGAGGTGCTTTTGAGCTCGGAAGACATCCGGGGCGAGCAGGCCGAAGCTTACGGATACGTGAATCGCGCACTGCCCGACGCCGAACTGGATGAGTATGTAGAAACGCTCGCAACGCGCATCGCGAAGTTCGACAAATGGGCGATCGCCAACACCAAGCGCTTGGTCAACACCAGCCTGCCGCCGGAAGTCGAGATGGGCGCCGGGTGGGATGCGTGCATTGCTTCGCTCGGACGTCCCGCCGCGCAGAATGCGATCAAAGCGCTGACCGAGCGTGGCTTCCAGAAGCCGGGAGATGTCGAAAATCGGCTGGGATACTACATCGGGCAAATCGCGCGATAGGACGGAGACATGTCCTCGACGCCAGCTCCTGCTCGCATCGCGCTCAACGCGGACTCCGAAACGAGGCCGGTCCTTACGCAAGTGGAGATAGATCAGGGCGCGCCCGTACGGACGGGTGCGCCACGCGGAAGTCGGGGAAGTTCTCTACCGGCCCGGAGAAGTGGGAGTGGCGTGTTTCGTCTTATTATCCGCCACCTTGGAAATCGTTCAGCCAAGCATCCACGGCGAGCGGTTGGTGTTTCACTTGTGCCCGGGAATGTTCACCGGCGAAGCGGGCATGATCGCGGGCAGCGTACCGTGGTGCAGGCCCGAGTCACACAAGCCGGTGAAATCCTGGAGCTTCGGCCCGGCGAGCTTCGCACGCTTGTGGCGCGCGACGCAGGTTTGGGCGAGACCCTTTTGCGAGCATTTGTGCTGCGCAGGCTCATGCTCATCAACAGAGAGCTGGGGAATGTCGCTCTCATCGGGTCACGACACTCCGCAGACACATTACGCCTTCAGGAATTTCTGGGCCGAAATGGCCACCCATACACTTACGTCGATTTGGATTCGGACGACACTTCCCGGGATCTTCTCGACCGGTTTTCAATCTCCGTATCCGAAATCCCCATCGTAATTGGGAACGGGACGATGGTTTTGCGGAATCCGTCCACCTCCCATCTGGCCGACTGCCTCGGTCTGAACGACAACATCAATAAGGGACTGCTGCACGATATGGTGATCGTGGGTGCCGGACCGGCGGGGCTGGCAGCCGCGGTATATGGGGCTTCGGAAGGCTTGGACACTCTCCTCATTGAAAGCCACGCACCCGGAGGCCAGGCCGGCACCAGTTCGAAGATCGAGAACTACCTGGGATTTGAAACCGGCGTCTCCGGTCAAGAACTCGCCACGAGCGCCACGCGGCAGGCTCAGAAATTTGGCGCGAAGATGGCATTGGCACGCGCGATTGTTGAACTGCGTTGCCAACGCCGCCCCTACGAACTCGTGATGGACGATGGGACGGTCTTCTTCGCACGAACGGTTGTCATCGCCACGGGCGCTCGTTACAACAAGCCGGCCGCAGTCGACCTGGACCGCTTCGCGGGTCGCGGCATCCATTATGGTGCGACCTATCTCGAGGCTCAGCTGTGTGAAGGCCAAGATGTAGTTGTGGTTGGGGGCGGCAACTCCGCCGGCCAAGCGGCTGTCTTTCTCTCGCAGACGGCGCGCAAGGTATTCATGCTTGTGCGAGGACCCGACCTGGCCGAAACGATGTCGCGGTATCTGATTCAGCGCATTTCGGGGAATCCTTCGATCGAACTACTGTGCCATTCGGAACTGACCGGCATTGAAGGCGAGAACAAACTCGAAGAAGTGAGTTGGAGTAACAAGCAGACCGGGAAGGTGCGCTCAGTTCAAGCCCAACACCTTTTCATAATGGCAGGTGCCTCGCCCAATACCAACTGGCTGCAAGGCCGTGTCGCTCTCGATGAGAGCGGTTTTGTCCTCACCGGACGCGATCTGCCAATAGCTATCGACCCGGTTCGGAATCCTCCTTGGCCGCTTTCGCGTCCGCCTTTTATGCTGGAGAGCAGTTTGCCGGGAGTATTTGCCGTGGGCGATGTCCGGGCAGGAAGCGTGAAGCGAGTTGCTGCGGCCGTCGGCGAAGGAGCTACTTCAGTGAGTATGGCGCACCGTGCGCTCGCGGAGCTCTAGTTCATTTAGAGCCGCGTGTGGGAGGAGACTTCTCGATTGTGAGGGGCGAGGTGCCGTCTCAGTCGTGGAGAATGACGCGCAGAAGGGAATCGTTGACCTGAAGGCGGTCGCTGTATTTGATGAATCCGAGTTTGCGAAACTTATTCATGAAGAAGCTGACTCGGCTTCGAGTGGTCCCGACCATTTCTGCAAGCGTGCTTTGAGAAACCCGGGCGACGATTTTCTCGGACTTTCCTTCGTTTCCGTAGCGGGCGATCAACAAAAGTGCGCGAGCCAGGCGTTTCTCGCTTGAATTGAAGAGTTGATCGACCAAATCCTCCTCGACGCGCACATTGCGCTTGAGCATGTGGGCGACAAAGCGGTCGGAGAAATCGTGCTCCTCGTGAAGGACGCGAATCATTTCTCGTTTTTCAATCTCCAGGACCGAAACGGGGCCCATGGCACTTGCTCTGGCCACGCGCAACGGTTGGCCGGCGATGCATCCTTCACCGAAGAAATCGCCGGGGTGAAGAAGTGCGATCACGGCTTCCTTGCCTGACGAAGAAGTCACAGCAATTTTCACCGAGCCGGATCGCAGGTAGAAGACCGATCGAGACTGGTCGCCCTGCGAGAAAATTGTCTGCCGTTTGCGATAGGTCACGATCTTTCTTTTGACTCCGGCGGTTTCCAAGTACTCGCTGGCATTGAACGGCTCCAAGGCTCCGTTTTTTTTCCTCTTAGGCATCCATTTCCCCGTTGAGTTTGTTACCACCCTTCGAAGCAAAATGCGATCTCTGCTATCAACTGATACCAGTGGTCAATATTGACCAGACACCGCCACAAGCTGCGTTCTAACCTCGGTTACCCAGACGGATTAACGCTCGCCACCTATGCGAATTCTTCTCTATAACCCGGACAACGGGGTCACGCGTAATTTCATGCCTCACCTCTGGATGTTTCTACTCCAAGCGCTCACGCCAGCAGGACACGAAGTCGTTCTGATCGACGGCAACGCGCAGCCGATGGATGAAGCGGGCATCGCCCGATTTGTGCGGGAAGAAAACATCGGGCTGGTTGGAATCGGCGCGATGACGCGGATGATCGCGAAAGCGTATCGCATGGCGGATGCGATCCGGGCGACGGGCGTGCCAGTGGTGATGGGCGGACCTCACGTGACGGAAGAGGCTGACGAAGCGCTGGGCCGAAGCGGCGGGCCGCGACACGCCGATGCGGTCGCTCTTGGCGAAGCCGATGAAACGTGGCCCAAGATTGTCGAAGACGCGGTGCGCGGCGAACTGAAGGATGTGTACGCGCCGGTCGACGCATTCGGGCAAAGCAAGAAGCCGAGTCTCAAGGAATATCCGACGATCCCCTGGGACAAGATCAATCTCAATCAATTTAATTTAGTGCCTAAGCTGGTGGGCCGCGCGCTTCGAGGCATCGGTGGGGGATGGAGCACGTTTCGCATCATTCCGATGGAGTCCGGCCGCGGCTGCCCGTATGGGTGCGAATTCTGCACGGTGACTGGCTTTTTTGGCGACTCCATTCGATTTCGGACGAACGAAAGCGTGGTGAATGAGCTTCTGCTGTTGAAGGCGCGGGCGAAAAGCGAGCTCGGCCAGATTGCGGTGTTTTTTATCGACGACAATTTCGCGATCAACATCAAGCGGACGAAATCGCTCTTGCGCGACATCATTGCCGCCGGCGCTCAAGTGAATTGGGTCGCACAGATCAGCGCGAATTTGCTGCGCGACGAAGAACTGGTGGATCTCATCGCGGCTTCAGGCGGCAAGTGGGTCTTTATCGGCATGGAGTCGATCGACCCTGCGAACCTTGCGGATGTGAAAAAGGGCTTCAACAAGCCTGGTGAATATGCCGCGGTACTCGACCGGCTTGCGCAGCGCAATGTCTTCGCGATCACGTCGTTCATCTTTGGGATGGACAACGATACGCCCGGAGTAGCGGACCGCACGCTCAAGGAAATTCGTACCTGGCCGGCCGGTTTGCCTATTTTTGGATTGCTGACGCCCTTGCCGGCAACACCGCTTTATAAGCGACTCGAGGTCGCCGGTCGGCTGACGCGCACGAAGCATTGGTTGGAATTTGTGCCATTTACGATGGCGCATACGCCGTTGAAGATGACCGTCGATGAAGCTCACACCGAAGTTCGAATCGGATGGGCGAAGTCGTATAGCCCGAAAGCGATCGAAGCCGCTGTCGATTCGTTCAACCACAAGCCGCTCGGCTATCGCATCAATATTCTTATCGCGCGCCTTTGCTTCCGAGGGATTTATTTCCCGCAACTTGGACGCTTCGCGTGGATGAAGACGATCGTTGAAAACAGGCGCACGATTTTCAAGTTAATCCGGCAAGGTTTCAGTTCCGGGTTGAACGCCGCCGCGCGGCCTGCGGTGCGCGAGGCGGTGCCGGAACAGCCGCATTGAAACTGGCTATCCGGTTCACGGAACTCCACTGCAGCAACAAAGAGCGGGAACGGAAATGAAGATTTGTAGCGAACAGGATTGCCTGCAAGCTCACCTGACCGTGATTGAGAAGGCATCTCGCGGCCGGAAGCCGATCGTGCACAGAATCAAACAAAGCCTCGCGTCGATGCTGATGATGTTGCGGTTCTTTCGGGAAGACCATCGGGCGGGTCAACGCTGACTGGAGCCTCAGGCCAAGCTCCCAAGCTTCGGGCCAGAGTTCGATTCAGAAATGCAGCCCTTGCAGATCGCTGCGCTTAATCACAGTACAAAAAGACCGCGATCAAATAGCCGTTGCCGCATCTCCGGTCGGCGTGGTCGGCTTAATCACATCAACATGCTGAACCTTCAGAGTCGCAAGTTTCTGCACCGCGGCGGCGAGAGCTTCGTGTTCAAGTGAGCTGATTTGAACATGGCTATCGAGCCGTTCGTTGATCGCAGCCCGTGCCGTCGAAATTCGAAGATTCATTTTCGCTGCGTCTGTTTCCAAGATCGCAGCCACATAGGCAGTTCGCCAAACAGAGGATGCAAGATCGCTCATGGATTCTTCTTCACGGATTTCTCGGATTCTTGATGAGCGTCTTTCGACCATCCGAACGCTTTGTTCGCATGCTCCAAAGCTTGTCTGGAGTGCTCGTGCCCGCTGAGGTGGTCGCCCTTGCCGTGACTCACGGCAGCAGCGCGATGCGCGTGTGCAGCTTGTTCGTGGAATTCCGCGGCTCGTTGATGTGATTGGTCTGGCATTTTTCCTTCAGTTCTGTTTCTGACTTACGACTCGGAACAGATTTATGAATGCATCCAACAGCGCCTATCATTCTAACCCCTGCAGCTCTCATTTCGGATCAGCATGAGCCGCATCGCTATCTGAGCTTGACGCAAAACCAGCTTTTCGTCTTTTTTTGACAACGGACTCAATTCCCGCTGTTCCAAAGCGGACATCGCTTCAGAAATGCGCAGGGAGAGTGGCGTGGGATCCGTCTCGCTGAGAGCCGCCAGATAGGCCTTGTGCCAGGGAAAGTTTGCAACGGCGATCATCGCTTGCGACCTCGATCTTCGTTCCTATGCTTTCGCGCTCATGCCTTCCAGAATTTGCTCCGGCCCAATGCGCATGAATTGTTTGTCGAATGACACCAGAATATTTTTCCTCGAAGACGCCGTGAAGATCACGACAATCTCCGCCGCTACCACTTCGCCCGACGGCAAGGCGACTCGAACATGAGAGCCGACGGCGTGTTGGGTTCGCTTTACTCCAGCGTCGGACGCATCACTTTGAGTCGTGGTGACCGACTTCTCCAATGGCGGGTTCGGCATCCGTAGCGGTTCCCGCTCCAGCGCTGCGAGACTTCGCTGAGCCGATTCGATGGATATCCGCTCGATCGTTTCCAGCTTTCCTGCCGACTGCAACCGTGCATCGATCGCGCTCAAGGCGTCCGCAATTCGAGACCTGAATCGGGCTTGATCGGTCTCAAACAGGACAGCGGCAAAGGAAGTTCTCCATTGGCAGAGCGCAATCGCATTCGAAATCATGCGTCCTTCTCAGACGACCGCAACGGGCTGAGGCACAGATTGTTGGTACCTGCGCACAGGACGCCGATTGCTCCAAGCGCATCTTGAATTGCCTGGTATTCGTGGCTCGCAAACTGAATCGGCTCTTTCATGCGCGTGTGAATGACATGAAGCGCTTCTTTGATCTTCGTTGATAGCTTCTTGGGTTCGAACTCTAAAATCGCAGACACGTAGGCCGTCTGCCATGGGTAGGTCGCTGAATTGTTCATGGTTCCCGCTTTCGGGGAGATTGCAACAAGATTATAGGCTACTAAATTATAAATAGATACGCGCAAAAGGCAGCCTGATATCACGGGGTATTCCACCGGTTCTATGGCTTCGCAAGAATGATCGTTGGAGGCTCCCTGCAGCGGATTTCAAGAATGCGCACCCGGCGCATGTGGCCGAAGGGATGGGCCCGAAAGGCACTCGCGATTTACTCGTTGAGGAGGCTTTCCCATCCTTTAGGCACCCTGCCCGCCGGTCCCGGCACAGGTTGATTCGATGGGTGCGAGCGAGGGCTGTGCAAGGCTGGACCCTCGAAGGTTTCTTGCGTTCGGTAATCGTAGAACCAGTCTTCGCCCGGCTCGAAGCTGCTGATAATCGGGTGACCGGTGGATGCGTTGTGCTTCGTGGCATGCTGGCTTGGCGAAGTATCGCAGCAGCCGATGTGACCGCATTCGGCGCAACGGCGCAGATGCAGCCACCATCCGTGCGTTGCCAGACATTCGACGCACCCTGTGCCGCTTGGCTTCACATTCGGATTGATTCCATCTCGTTCGCCCTTCATGTTCGTCTCCTTCTTGGCGTTGACTCTTGCTTTGATGCACCGTCCTGGCGGCAGGAGTCGGCACTTTTGCGTGATCCTGGCGGTAATGGGCTAGTCGCAAGCTACCGTTTCAGCTCTCAAGCTACTACCGAGAAACACACCAGGCCACGTTATTCGATCAGCAGGCGTCAGAATATCCATTGTCGTGTTCCGTAGAGCGACACCATGCTGAGAACACGAGCTTTCGGGGAGTGGTACTTCCTCAGCGGCTCCGTTACAATTCTTCACAACCGGCCATGAAGCGGCATGTGCTTATCTTCGGTCTCGTCGGCGGGCTACTCATCGCCGTTCTCCAATACACCGAGTACCGGTTCATCGTGATTGAACATTCCGTCGAGATTTACGGAGCGCTCGTCGCGGGGCTCTTTTCGGCGTTCGGGATCTGGCTCGGGCTGCGGATTACGCGGAATCGCGAAATCAATCCGCGAGACGGTCGTGGTGAGAGAAGTGGCGGCGCCTGCCCCTATCCCGGTAGCAATCCGCGCCGGCGAACCTTTCGCTCCGAATACGGCACAGCAGCAAACTCTCGGTATCACCGCTCGCGAGATGGAAATCCTTGCTTTGGTCGCCCGCGGCCTGAGCAATCGCGAGATTGCCGCGCAGCTCTTCGTTTCGGAAAACACCGTCAAGACCCACTGCTCCCGCGCGTTCGACAAGCTCGGAGCCGCCCGCCGCACCCAGGCCGTCCAACGGGGCAAAGAACTAGGCCTCCTGCCGTGATCGCGTCACCCGAAAGCACGATTTCCGGTCGATTCCTGCAAAATCATCCGAAAGGATGACGACATCCGTTCCCGCTATGGGGCATCGTGACTCCAGTTTCCATCGCAAAAGGAGCCTCACATGAAGAAAACCGTTCTTACGTTCGGCCTCATCGCCGGCCTGATCATCTCGGTCCTGATGAATGCCTCGCTGCTCCTCGCCAAGAGGATCGGCTCCGGCCACAGCATGGCTCTCGGCTACACCATCATGGTGGCGTCGTTCCTGCTGGTGTACTTCGGGATCCGCAGCTACCGCGATAACAATCTCGGCGGCCAAATCTCGTTTGGGCGCGCCTTCACCTGCGGGATTCTGATCACGCTCATCACCACGGTTTTCTATGTCGTGTCCTGGGAGATCATTTTCTTCAACTTCATGCCTCACTTCATGGATGGGTATTTCGCCGCGCAGATTCACAAGATTCAGGCGTCCGGACTTGACTCGGCGACTATCGCCACGCGCGTTGCCGCGATACAGCACTCGCAGCAGATGTACCAGAACCCGTTCGTCAACGCGGCTTATACATTTATCGAGCCATTGCCCGTCGGCCTCATCATGACTTTGATCTCCGCGGCTGTCCTCCGGCGCAAAGGGCCTGTCGAACGCGTCGGCGCGCCGGCCGTCATGACCACTTAAATCGAAAAAAACGATTCCGGTATGACCAGAAACAATCGGCCGTCCCGCACGTATAAATGTGAGTAGCGATCTGATCGCGTCCCGCTGTCGGCACGTTAATGGCAGGTCGGCTAAATCCTTCAAGGAGAGTGTTTCGTGAACAAGAGACTGTGTTGTGCGTTGATAGCGTTGATGGCGGCTCCCGTTGCGATGCTGGGACAGGACAAAGCACCGGCGTCGGCTGCTGCGCCAGCGAATCCGATTACTTCCAGCGAAAGAGGTGTCTACTCATTTGTGAGCGGCGCGGTCGTCAAAGCGGCGGAGAAAATGCCGGAGGAGAACTACTCCTTTAAACCGACGCCGGAGGTTCGCACGTTTGGTCAGCTTGTTGGCCATGTGGCGGACGCGTCGTACGGATTCTGCGCGGAAGCGCGTGGTGGTGCGAATCCGGAGAAGCAGTTCGAAAAGACCAAGACGTCGAAGGCCGATCTGGTGGCGGCGTTGAAGGACGCAGTCGCGTATTGCAACAAACAGTTCGAAGGCATGACCGACGCAGAGGGCGCCCAGATGGTCAAGATGTTCAACTTCAACTTGGCGAAGCTTACGGTGTTCTCGATCAATACGGCGCATACGGATGAGCATTACGGGAACATGGTTACGTATATGCGGCTGAAGGGAATTGTGCCGCCGACCAGCGAAAACACGCCTCCACCCGCACCGCCGACGAAGTAAGTCGCTTCGGCAAAATCATTTTATCGACGCGATCAGTTTGCACGCACACGGGACTCCGAGTCTTTGACGACAAATTGTCGATCGTCTAGGCTCGGGGTGTGCCCGACGTGGAAAATCCATCAGTCCCACCAAGCGCCCAGAATCTGCATTCCCGTATTTAGCGGTGGTAGGTCACGTGGTATCAGGTCGGCCGGAAACTGCCCGACTTCATCCGGCTTTAATTTGGACATTAGCTTCCGCAAGGTATCAGCGGGCATCGAAGTCAGTACGAATACCTTGTCAGAAAATGGCCAACTGTGTTCATCGATTAAATCCACAATCTCCAGAAGTACATCCTGAACGTCATCGCGGGATTTGATTGCAGCTAGCGTTTTGTAAAATTTGCTGACGCCCGGATGCAGAGTGAGATTGCATCCGATACTTCCCAAGTCGTCATTGCCCTCGAAGAAGTCTTCCAGTCGTACCGTCGGCCCTGGACTCCGGCCGACGGGTATCCCCTTAGCTTTTATTAGTTCGAGTAATCGATTTCGTCGGTTGATGTCCATAGTGGTCTCATTCGCACGGAGTCGTGGTCACTTCGGAAGCATTCCACCAACTTCCTGGCTCTAATCCTGATTTTGACGTAAGCATTTCGCAAGCCCTCGAACGGAAATGAGCGCCGTCGTAGCGAAATAGACGAAGGCTGATTTGCCCGCCGCCGACGTTGGCGGCGATTACCATGTCGGGTGTTTTGTCGTTGGAATCGACCACCCCGAAGGCCCAGCCGAAATAATCGAGAACTTTTCTAAATCCTGATCTTTCGCGGACATAAATATAAATCGGACAGCCGCCAGTGCCGCACAGAATGGGGCTCGTCGGCGTGGCAATAACGGCTTCACCGAGCGCTCCGAGTTCGACGTCTGCCGTGTTGAGAGTGAATTCCGACTCTTGCTTTGTTTCGCGAACATACTGCTCGGCTTTCACAATTTTCCGCAGCGCCTTATTTTCAGTCTCGCTGAGCTTCGCGCCGGGCCAAGTTTCGCGCATGTCCGCGGGAATCGGGAAAGTGTGAGGCGGCTGTGACAACTGCGCGATTAACAGCAATCGAAGCAAGACTCCCATAGATCGAAATGATATCTGACATCAAGTCTGTCGAGTCACTGACTAAGGCTGAATATTTTTTTGAAAGGGCGCGTCTAAGGGGACATTGCCGCAGGGGTGAGTCCGACTACGCGCTTTTCGCTTGTAGAACCGGTCCCGGCGGAGAATCGGCCGCAGTGTAAGGTTTCGCGCATTCGCGCATAGAGGAGACGGTTCAAATGAAGCGATCACTGGGATGGCTGTTGGCATTCGGTTTGTTTCTGGGCCTCGTGGCGAATCCGGCGAAGGGGTCGGCGCAGGCTTCCGCAGCGAGCAGTCCGGCGCAGTCCACGGACAAAACTCCGCCGAGCTACGACATGAAACCGCAAGCGATTCTCGACTTGCAGGACATGCAGAAGAAATTCACGACCTTAGCCGAGGCGTTTCCCGCGACCAAGATGACCTGGCGCCCAGGTGACGGCGTGCGTTCGACGGCGGAGATCTTCCTGCACACGGCCGGAGCGAACTACGGAATCCCGAGCATGATGGGCGTCAAGACGCCAGAAGGCTTCAATGGAAAGACCTTCGAAAAGTCGACGACGGACAAAGCGAAGATTGTTCAGGAATTGAACAAGTCGTTCGATGCGGCGATCGCGGCGGTGCAGGGAATGACCAATGCCGATTTTGCCAAGCCGGATAAGAAGCTTGGACCCGACGCGAACGATGGCGACGTCGTGTACCTCCTGGTTGTGCATAACCACGACATGCTGGGCCAAGCCATCGCCTATGCGCGTGTGAACGGCATCGTGCCGCCATGGACCGCGGAAGCGCTGAAGAACAAGAAGCCAGACGCGGAGTAGATCAAAACAGCGCGTTACATTTTGCCAGGACAGTCATCGAAACTGGTTATGGCACCCCAAACTGTGACGCGCGCGGCTGAGTCTGATTTAGAACCCAGCAGGATTTACACCGTTCTCGCGGAAGCCAGCAACGTTCCTCGATGGGCTCCGGGCTTCGCCGACGCGATTGAGCACATCGGCGACGTGCGCTATCGCGTGACCAAGGATGGGTCGTCGTTCAATGTCGAGGTCACCTCGAATCCGTCCGCTGGCACCGTCGATTTCATTCGGGAAATGGCCAATGGCAAACGAGGCGGCGCGTACTTGCGCATCACGCCGCGTCCGCTCGGTGGATCCTCAATAACGATCACTGTGCCGATTGGGCCGACGACGAATGAATCCGAAGTCGCGAAGGTCCTGGAACAGGAACTCGCGGATCTCATTCGACTTGCAACTCACCAGAGTTGAGATAGCCGCTCAGAATCCGGCTAAGTATTGTTTCATTGACGCAAGTAAGTGGTGCCACCACGGCGCAGCGGACATGGGGATGGCGACCAGAGGAACCAGGAAAAGCGTAGCGGTGCCCACCCAAGTTGCGCGTTTGACTCGTCGTGTTGTTAACAAGATCGAAGACAATCACGGTCACGCCCAAAGCCTGCAGCACAATTCCTACGAGCGGCGGGTTGGAGACGATCGTTGCAAAGGGCCAGCGAGCGATGGCTGGGCCGGTCATTCCGATGGTTCCGTAGAGCATGAGCCGTTTGTGAGACGCCGGATTGCGGCGAAGCAGCAAGCCGGCCACCCACATCGCAAATGACGCATTAATTCCGACAACATCGAGCGCAATAACCTGGGCCTCATCCTTTTCGGAATTCGCAAAGCCTCGGTGCAGCCCCTCGAGCATGACGGCGTACGCCATAACGAAGACCAAGCCCACCAGGACCGCGCCAAGGAGACCGAGCTTTTTGTGCAGATCGACGCGCCCCACAGCCACGAGCGAAGTTTGTATGGCAAACAGCGCGATCCACGAGGCAAAGACCACTCCATGAACTGCTACCAGCACGTTGGGGAGGTGATAGTTGTACATCGGCGCCAGGAAGAACGTACGCGTGAAGCCGAGAAGCACCGCCGCGATGATCAGCAACGCCATGAAAGGGAAGAAGGTCTGTTCCAAGCGCAGACGCGCAGGCCTCGATACAAACGGTGCTGAACCCGCTTCGCTAGTCGCCATTTCAGGGCTCTCCGTATGGTGGGAAGACGTGGGCGAATCTTAGGTGTTTCGCGGAGCAAGTGTCAACAGATGACAAATTTCGACTGAGTTGTTTGGTAGGTCAAGTCACCCCGCTTTGATAGTTGACGTCATTCCTGCCTATATATAATAATCCTATATGTAGGGAGACGGCTTATGATTGCTTCGGGAATCAAGCGTGGGACAGCTGAGCTCGTGGTGCTTAGCGTTCTGCAAAATGGGGCGTTGCATGGCTACGAAATCGCCCGTCGCATAGAGCAAGAAACGAAGGGCTCGCTTCGCTTCACGCTCGCGGCGCTCTATCCGATGCTGTACCGGATGGAAAAGCAGAAATGGATTCGTGGCAGCTGGGAAACCAGCGTCAACGGCCGTCGTCGCCGCTGTTACCGGCTCACCGCTGCGGGCAAACAGAAAATCGTTCCGTTGCGCAAGGAATGGTCCGCGTTATTCGCGGCACTGCATCGGCTCGCAGGAGTATCCAATGCCTGATTGGCAAGAGCTTGTCCGCCATCGACTGAAGGGACTCGCGCTGGAAAGAGAAGAGTCGGCGCAGATCGTCGAAGAACTCGCCGGCCATCTCGAAGACCAGTATCAGTGTTTGCTTCAGGATGGCGTTTCCGAAAAAAGTGCAATCTATTGCGTCTTAGAGAACCTTGCCGACTGCCGCGATCTGAAATTCAAGATCGAATCTTCCCGCAATAAGGAGCTACCCATGAACAGCCGCGTCACGCAATTCTGGCTTCCCGCATTCTTCACGATCCTCCTGGCCATGAGCTGCCTCATGCTTGTCGAGGCTCTCGGCTTTGAGCCGTGGGTTTCCTCTGCCTGGGGTGGGCCACAGGGCACGATCCCCGTTGCGGTCGTGTATCTTCCTTGGCTCATCACTCTTCCGTTCATCGGCGCGCTCGGCGCGCATCTTTCGGGTCGCGCCGGGGCTCGGCGTTGGCAGATATTCTCGTCGGTGATTTTCCCGACGGTTCCTTACCTGGCGTTTTTCATCATTGGCCTGCCCATCACATTGGTTCTGGAAGGTAGCGTCGCCCACAACATCATGCCTTCCGCCTTCTTGGTTGGCTTCGCTGTCTGGGTTCTTCTACCCGCGATAGCTCTTCTATCCGGCGGTGTTCCCGTCCATTATTTTTCGCGAAGAGCTACTGCCTAGCTTCGACCTTACGGATGCAATCCGGTCTGGTCAGATGCATCTGGGTTTCGATTGCCAGGCTGCGAAATAGTTTGCATCCTCTTCGTCAGTCGCGACTCAAAGCTTTGTGAAGCGACCCGGAGGGGATCGACGATGGAGAGCAGAGCGAAGCTTGCGGTTGCAATAGCAGCGCTGGCCGTGTTTGCGGCGGCAGTGGGTGCTGCCGAGGACAAATATTCGCTGACATCTCCGGGCGGAATCGCGTTCGCCGATTTCAGGGGCTACGAGGACTGGTCGGTGGTTTCTTCTGCGCGGACCGACGAAGTGCTCAAGGTGATTGTCGCCAATCCGGCCATGATCAATGCGTATAAATCCGGCGTTCCGGGGAATAGCCAGGCTTTCCCGGAGGGTTCGCGTATCGTGAAGCTGCAGTGGAAGCCGAAGAAAAGTACTGAGGCGCAGTTTGCCGTGGATGTGCCCGACGTATTTAAACAGGCTTTCGTAATGGAAAAGGACAGCAAGCGATTTCCGAAGACGGGCGGATGGGGATACGCGGTTTTCAACTACGACGCCGCGACGGACAAATTCACGCCCGATGCCGGCAGCCCCGCGGACTGCGGAAATTCGTGCCATACCGCCGTGAAGGCGAAGGACTATATCTTTCATCCCTACCAGAAGCGTTGAACTGCCTCGACACAACGCTCGAATGATCTGACCGAACCTTTGACCAACGGTGTCTAATTCCTGGGTGAGAAAGTCACCCGTCTCGCCCGCAAAAAGCGCATGAGTGCCTGGAAGACCAGGTTGGTCGCGCTGGCGCTGGTTTTCTTGAGCGTCTCATTCGCAGTGTTTCTCGCGACCGGATACACCGCGTTGTATTGGGCGTGGGTTCGCGGCAATTTAGAGGCTGCTCGGCCCTTTTTGCCGTGGGCCAGAAATTTCGGCGCGCTTGGAATCGCTGCAGCTGCGGCCGTTCTCGTAATTTTATTTTCGTCGAAAGCGTTTCCACTTCCACCAAAAACGCGGCTCTCGCTCTCCGTTCTTGCGACGCTCATGATCGGCTCCTTTGCCGAATTCAGAAACGAAGGCAAATTCGTTTTCAAAGGCCTGCATCACTTTTTCGGCTCGACGACGTGGATTCACAACGCTCTCAATCGAGTCACGCCGTCGCTGGGCGACTTTGCATACCGCATCGAATACTCACACTGGAACGATTTCCTGATGGGGCCGGCAATCGTTAGCGTTCTTTTTCCCTTCGCCGTTACTCGCATCTATAAAGCACTTCGCGAAGACGGCTCGATCAAGCTGAGCGCGCCGAATTCCCACGAGTCTGTGAGTCTCGAGCACGCGCTGCGGTTTGCGCGCATCCTGATGAACGTCGGCCTCTTCTGGTTTTTCTTGCAGGCCTGGTCCGAGAAAGCCGGATATCTGAGCAATCCTCATTCAACGGATGAGATCGACCTGCCGTTTGAATTTGGCGGAACGATGTTGGGATTCTGGATGGCGCGCGTATTGACCAAGCCGTTCGGCGAACAGCCGGAGAAATTCAGATCCACTTTCGTCGTCGATTTCGTTTCGTCGGGAGTGATTGGTCTTTTATATACGCTGATCGTCGGCCCATTGATCGAGAACGTCGCCAGCGCCGTTGGGCACTCTTTGTTTCCCATTGTTCCTCAGTCCCTCGACGTACATGAATACTCGCCGTTCCAGCAGCACATGCGTCCGTTGGAGCTTCTTCTGCTTGCCGGCGTGACGTGGTGGGCGCTGAATTGGTCTTCGCGATCGGAAGACATGACGAGATTGAGCGGCGCCTACGAGGAGCCGGAAACGGAAACCAGGTGGAACGCAGCAAGAACGATGGTCATCGCTTTGGCGGCGATCAGTGGATACTTAGCCATTCTCGCAATCATGTTCGCGCTTCTCGAACCGCAAGGCGTGGCTTGGACACTCGCTACTGCCGGCACGGGCTTGGCCGCCGGAACCGCCGCATTCCTGTTCGTCAAATGGGTCGGCCGAAACGGCATGACCCGATTGATCGGCAAAGATGAAATCGATTCGGACGGACATCGATAGACCGCGTTTAAGAGTGACCCGATGTAACTTTGCCGAAGACGCGGCAGTAATTGCCGCCGCCGATTTTTGCGATGTCGTCCGATGTAAAGCCTTGCGCGAGCATTTCACCGGCTACGGCGGGGAAGAAGCCGCCGTTCAGATTCGGCCAGGCCCGATTGGTGCCCGAGCCAACGCGCGATGACAGCAAATCGGTGTCGCTTCCGATGCCCACGTGGTCGATTCCAATCGCATCCGCCATCGCCTTAATGCTTCCCACGAACTCTTTGAGCGAGTCGGTCAGGTGAGTCCACACGCCGACGATGCCACCGGCGTCGGCGATCACTTTCGCGTGATCCTTGCTGATCAGACGCGGCTTCATCATCTCCGCCATTTTGGGATTGGAGCCGGTCCACGTGTCGAGATTGGTGTGGGAAACGACGAAAGGCTGAGTGGCGATCTTCAACGTGGCCAGCACGGTTTCGTGACTCGCGTGCGCCATGTCCACCACGATTCCCAATCGATTGCATTCCTTCACAACTTCCGCGCCGAACGGTGTCAAGCCGCCGAGGTGGGCTTGGCCGGTGTTCGTGTCGCCCAAGGGCGTCACCATATCGTCGCGCTCGTGAAGCAATTGAAGGTGACGCAGGCCGCGCTTGTAGACTTCGCCGATGCGGTCGAGGTGGCCTTCGATGAAATGCGAACCTTCCACGGATTGAACGATCGTAGGCCGATGCTGCGCGTGAGCTGCCTCGAGATCTTTCAGCGTCAGCGCGCGGCGAATGTGTCCCTTCTCAAGCTCTGCGTCGATTGCGTCGAGCCATTTCAAGAAATTAGTTCGCGCGTCGCCTGGCTTTTCGTTGCGCGCAAAATCCAGAACGAAGCTGGCGCAGACAGCGGTCAACCCCGATTGTTTGAGTTCGTCTGCGATCGACAGTTCGGGCCCCTGCTGCTGTTCGGGCGGCGCCGCACCGCCTTGAGGCCCGCCGCCTTGCGGGCCGCGCTGCGGATGCGGCTCCGTTCCCGGTGGATAGACATGGTTGTGCATGTCGATCGAAATCGTCTTCGCAAGGATCTGCGCCACGCGCGGATCGACCACCTGCGCATTTGCGATCGCGCTCCACGCGGTCGAGCCGAGCAACAGGGAAGTGCAAGCACCAGTTGTGGACCGAAGAAATTCTCGACGAGAGGAGTGGAAATGGCTTTTAGTCAGCATGCGGCTCTGTGCCTCTTTCGCTTTGGCGCGACGAGTCTGCGAACCCGGACATTGTACGCTGACGATTCTATTCGTAACGGAGCGCGATGAGAGGGTCGACGCGCATGGCGCGGCGAGCAGGTAGATAGGCTGCGATCAAACCGACCGCGACCATTGTTGCGGCGGCGACGATGATCGGAAGTTGGTTCGCAACTGGCAAATCGGGAATCAAGCTCGCGGCGATACGGTTTCCCCAGAATGCCAGGGGCGCGCCAATTGCGAGACCCGCGACGACCATCCACATCGCGTCGCGAACGACGATGCGCATCACGTCGGTGCTTTCCGCGCCGAGCGCTACACGGACTCCGATTTCATGTGTGCGGCGCGTGACGGTGTAAGCGAGCAGGCCGTACAGGCCGATGACGGCGAGCAGCGCGCCTAACACGCCGAAGGCTGTGGACAGCGAAGCGAACAGTCGTTGGGGGACGATGGTTGAGTCGAGCTGATCGTTCATTTCTGTCATGTGCGCGATCGGAACGTTTTTGAACACATCGGACTCGATCTGGCGAACTGTGGCATCGATGGCTGCCGGATCGATTTTGGTGCGGATCGCCAGTTGAGAGCCGACGAAGCCTTCTCGAAAGAGGTTGCCGTAAATGGTGGGCGGCGCGGGCTGCTCAAGGTGGTTGTACTTGGCATCGGCGACGACTCCGATGACTTCGAATGTCTTCTCCTCTTTCGTCATGGTGATGTGGTTGAGTGTGACGCGTTTCCCGATGGGATTCTCGTCGCCGAAGCAAGCACGCGCGGCAGCCTCGTTGAGGATCGCGACGCGGGAGCCGGACTGGTCTCGTGTTGAGAAATCGCGACCGGCGAGAAAAGGAGTGCCATACGTCTTGAAATAGTCGGGGGAAATGTTGTTGATGGAGACTTCAGGTTGCTTTTCGGGATGGTCTTCCGCGACTGCGATGGCAGCGGCTCCTGGGCCCTCCATGGGACTCATCTCGCTGAAGGTCGCTGAGCTTATGCCGGGGACGGCGTTCAACCGCGCAACCAATTCTTGAGACAGATTTGCGTATTGCGGAAAGTTATCGCCGGTCTGCGCGAAATCGAGCGTGACCAGCAATAGATTGTTGCGTTCGAATCCTAGATTATTGCGAAGCTGTGACAAGTATCCGAGAAACAGCCCTGCCATGCTGACCAGCACTAGCGCGAGCGCCACTTGCGAAGCGACCAATCCCTTGCCGAACAATCGTTGACGCTTTGTCTCTCCGATCCTCGAGCCTGGTAGAAGCGCGGAGGCCGGTGCTGTGTTCGAGGCATTGAGCGCGGGTAGCGCTCCACAGAGAAGACCGGTGACGAGTGCGATTGCGACGGTGAACAACATTACGGATGCGTCGGGAGTCTTCAGCATCTCGAGGTGTATTGGCAACCCACTGATGAATCTGCCGGATGCGAAGACGCGGATGAGTGCCTCAATCGAGAAGTAGGCCACAAAAATACCGAGCGCGCTTCCGATCAGCGACAGTAGTAGCGATTCGGTGAGCGTTTGGCGCAGCAAGCGCGTGCGAGCGGCGCCGAGACAAACACGCACGGCCATTTCGTGCTGGCGTGACGCTCCCCGGGCCATCAGCAAACCTGCGAGATTCGCGCACGCGAGGAGGAGTAACAGACCGACTGTTGCCATCAAGACTTTCAGAGGCGTCGAGAGCATTTGAGTGAGCGGGGTTGAAACTCCGTTGCCCGCGGGTTCGACGCGCAAGTCGAGTTGACGCCAGAAGGGGTCGCCGTTAGGCCGGTCAACTGCGGATTTGAATAATGTCGATAACTCCGCACGCGCTTGTGAGATCGAAACGCCCGGTTTCAGGCGTCCCAGCAGGGCGACCATAAATCCGACAGAGGAACGATCGACGGGTGACTGGAACTGGGGAAACCAAAGGTCCTGCTTTGCCTGATTGCTGAGGCCGTAGAATCCGCGTTGCGCTACACCAATGATGGTGAAGGGTTTGTCATCGGCGATGATCTTTTGGCCGATGACCGCAGGGCTTGCATTGAGATGGGATTTCCAGAAGGAATAACTCACGACGGCGACCGGAGAGGAGTCTTTGATGTCTTGCTCGCTGATCAGGCGACCGATGGCGGGCCTTACGCCGAGCGCTTCGAAGAAATTTCCTCCGATGTTGCTGACCGAAACGGTTTGGGGTTCCAGTCCGTGCCCGCTCACAACGCAGAAGTTGAGGGAAGCGACGATCATTTCCGAAAGGACGTGATTGCCATCGCGCATGGCCTCGTAGGCGTCCCGCGTAAAACCGTTGAAGCCGGGCTCGGGCTCGTCGGAACCATGATGGAGGATTTCGACGAGGCTCCCTGGATCGCGGACCGGGAGCGTGTGGAGCATCAGGCCATTCATCATCGTGAAGATGGCGGTGTTGGCGCCGATGCCGAGGGCGAAGGTCAGCACGGCGATAGCCGTGAAGCCGGGAGATTTGCGCATCATGCGGAAGGAATAGCGGACGTCTTGAAGAATCCCGGCGAATAGGCTGGCGCTGGTTTTTCCAGGTGCCAGTGGCTCGCGATCTAGGTCGGTCTCGACTCGTTGCAGATTGTGGGCGAGCAGGTCTTCGTCCTTCAGTTCGTCGAGGGCTGTGCGAAAGGCGGAGTCCGCCGGGAAACCGTCGGCGAGAAGGTCTTGATATCGATCCTCGAGGTGTAGCTCGATCTCTTCGGCAATTTCGGTTTCGCGAGGCGGCGAGAGTTTCAGCGGTGCAATGCGGCGGAGAATTTCTGGTTTCCAGTCAGGCATTTTCTGTCTCCGTGATGCTATTGATTCCGGCGACGAATTCGCGCCATCCGCGAAGCTGGGAAGCGAGGACCTTGCGGCCCGCGCGAGTCAGACGGTAGTAGCGGCGGCGGCGCTGTCCGTCTTTTTCCACCCAACGACCAGACAGCCAGCCGCGGTGTTCAAGCCGGTAGAGCAGCGGGTAGAGCGAAGCGACGTGAAAGCGAACCGCGCCGCCGGAACGTTGCTCGATGAGTTTGCTGATTTCGTATCCGTGGCGCGGACGGGCTTCGACGAGCGAAAGAATGAGGAGTTCGGCGCTACCTTTTTTCCATTCGGCTTGTGAGGTCGTGAGGTCCATATATGGCACTGCAACATATTGAAAGCCTGAGACTCGTCGGAGTCAAGCGAATGTTTTCGAGGGTCATCGCTCTGCGGGGCGTCACTTCCGAATGACAGTCGAGGAGATGAGAACTATATCGATGCGGCACAAACGATTACTCTGAAGCGTGGCTGAAAATCCCAAGACACCTGCAAAGAACCCACGAAGGAGTGCGCTCCGGTTCATCGGACTGTCGCTGCTCATCGGGGTGGCAGCGCTGTGGGCGCTTGCCGCGCTGACGCTTGTGGCGGCGCGGTGGATTGATCCGCCAACGACGGCGGTGCATGTGGAGCGGCGATTTCAGGCTTGGATTCATCATGCGAAGTATCAGGAGCGATACGAATTTGTGCCGCTGCGGCAAATTTCGCCGGATTTTCAGCACGCCGTCGTCGCCGCGGAAGACGCGCAGTTCTATCAACATCATGGATTCGATTGGCACGCGATGGAGCTTGCAGCGGAAGAAGATATGGATGGCGGGAAGCTTCGCGGAGGATCGACGATTACGCAGCAACTGGTGAAGAACTTATTTTTCGGCACGAGCCGCTCGATCATTCGCAAGGGCGCGGAGTTCACGCTCGTGCCGGTGGCGGAATTCGTGTTGGGGAAGCAACGGATTCTGGAGCTTTATCTGAATGTGGTCGAGTGGGGGCCGGGTGTTTACGGCGCGGAAGCGTCGGCACGCTACCACTACCGAATTTCAGCGAGGAGTGTGGATCGTGAGCGAGCGGCCCGGCTCGCGGCGATTTTGCCGTCGCCGCTGAAGCGGCGGCCCGAGCGCATGGATCGCTACAGCGGATTAATCTTGGAGCGAATGCGGCAAATGGGTTGGTGACGAGGAAAGCGCTGCGAAGGCGGGATAGATCTTGCGGACATGGGGCGCAGCATGCTGCGCCCCTACATGATTTCGCCGACGCGATGTCATGGATGTGAATCCAGCTTTTTCAGCAAATCTTCGACGCCTTTGCGCACTTCGGCGCGACGCTGGTCGGTGTCGGACCATGACGACAATGGGGCGGCGTGAGAATCGATCATGGACAATGATTTTTGGGCGTATTGACGCGCTAACTCGTTCTCGCCAATTTGTGAGTAGGCATCGGCCAGATTCGCGTGGGCGTCGGCGGAATCGGGATAAGCGAGCAGATTGAGCTTGAAAACTTCGATGCCAAGTTTCGCTTCCACTTCGGACTCGCGCTGATGGCCGGCTTTCTTTTGCGCATCGGCTTCGCGCATGTGATCTTCGCCGATGATGTCCACGTTGACTTCCGGCCACAACTGCACCTTGGGATCTTTGCGGCGAGCTTCGATCAGTTGCTGGGTCGCTGAGGCGATTCCGCCGGGTGTTTCGATTTGTGTGAGGATCGCCGCGGATGCCACCGCATCGGCCGGCGCGCTGCCTGGCGTTTTGATCAGCGTGGTGACAAACCAATCGACAATTGCGGCGGGCAGTTCCGGGTGTCGTTGAAACAAATCCGTACCGTGGCTTCCGGTCGCAGGGACTTTGCTTGCGTCGGAAGTCTCGTACCAGAGCCATGGGGCTTTCGGCCCGGTGTAGTGGATGAAGTGTTTTTCCGGGCTGGCGGAGGAATCATAGAGCCATTCCATCGCTTCGACAGTCGGAGGATATTCGTCGTCATCGGAGACGATGAAGAGGCCTGGCAGATTTGCGGCTTGGCGCAGAAATT
The DNA here is from genome assembly GCA_963766985.1 of uncultured Acidobacteriota bacterium. Taxonomy (GTDB): domain Bacteria; phylum Acidobacteriota; class Terriglobia; order Acidiferrales; family UBA7541; genus Acidiferrum. Next base: position 924,477 of record CAVYCJ010000010.1, on the reverse strand, counting down.
TTAACTGAGGCAGTAACGTCTCGCCTGAAATGAGAACCAAGGATTTGATGGCGACGGGATGACGGCGCGCGGTTTCGACGGAATCATCGACGCCGAGCCATCCGGCGCCTGCGGCGCCGATTACGTCGCGCTGCACGCCGGGCTGCGAAATCAGATAGTCGAAGGCGGAGTCGAGATCGGCGTCGTGATATTGCTCTCTGGCTTCTTTTTTGCCGCTGCTTTCGCCGAAGCCGCGCTCGTCGATTGTAAGTGCATTGATTCCGGCGGCGGCCAGCTGGCGAGCCACGTCGTCCCACGAAGTGCGGGTGCGATTGCTTTGGTGGAAGAGCAGGACGCCGGGGCCTGGGTTCGCGGCAGGGAAGAAGGTGGCTTTGAGCAGGGTTCCGTCGGTGGATTTCAGATCGATCGGTGCGAGGAGACGCGGGGCGCGGTTGTTGAGCGCGAACAGCTAGCGACGATGTCGCAGAGAAAAATATTGCGAGGGCCAGCCAGGTTCGTAGTTGCTTCATGTCCGTCTCCTCGATCTCCGAGCAGCGTTCACTTCATTCCTACGACAATAGACGGCAACTCTACTACAGTCTACGGAGCTAGTTGGAAATGAACTGATTGGTCCCCGATGGATCGATTCAACTCGATAGATCGGAAGACCCGCGCCCTCCTGAAGCGCAGGAGGCTGCGCGGCACGCTCTCTTGGGGCGAGTTCCAATTTGGGAAGCTTTGGGGTATACCCCCCGGTTTTATCGAAAGAGTGAACAAGTCGCTTGGATTGAGCGACTTACGATTTCGATGATTTAAAGAGTGCGCAAGGGTAATGGATTGAGGTACTTACGAGGTTGCGATATTCGGTTTTTCTTTGCTTTTAGGCTTGGCGGTGGGGCGGAATTGTCTACGAGGGTATATTACCACGGCGGTACCTCGATGTCAAGACCATTGCGCGTAAATAGAGGTGGGGGACTTAGTGCTTTGTGACGAAGCAGCAGGCGGTGTGGGCGATGGTTTGGAAAATGCCGGAGGCGACCACGGCGGAAAACAGGAGCGCCAGCAGCAGGTTTGCCGATCGGGATGTGATTTGAGACGGTCCGGCTAACCGCGCCAGGCGATATGTCAGATGCGATGAGGCGGTGGCTTGCAGAACGCCGGTTTGCGCAGGGACCGCCAGTTTGGCGAGCGCCGACAGCAGTTCCTGGCCGTGAGCGCGGCGGATTACGGATTCGTCGCAGGAAAGTTCGCGATACAGGCTGAGGCGAGCGCCGGCGAGCCACATCAACGGATGGAACCACAAGGCGCACAAAGCGGCTTCATACAGTAAACGAATTAGATTATCGCGACGCCTTGCATGAGCGAGTTCGTGAATCAGGACGGCGCGCAACTCGCGGGGATTGAGAAGCTGGTCGATGCCAGCGGGAAGAAGGATCTCGGGATTGAGAACGCCGCGAACTGCGGGAATCACGTTTTTGTCGCCGAAGCTAACTGGAATGCCGTCGGCAATAAGATCGGACGCCGGATTGGCACCATTCAAAGAGGACTGCGCTTCGCGACGCTCGCTTTGGATGCGAGAGATTAATCGGATCAGTGTGAGCATGGCGCCGGTCAACCATATGACTGCGAGGATGACGGCGGTTCGGCCCTGGGTCATGTCCCAAACCGGACCGCCGATCACACCGAGCGGCGCGGCCCATGTGAAGTGCGGCGCCCAAATCTTGTCGATGAGCGCTCCGGAAGGCAGAACGAAATTGAATGCGGCGGCCACCCAGATCCAATATTTTGTGGTGGCGCTGGCGCGCAGAGTCGATGTCAGAGCCCATGCCGCGGCGGCGACGATCGAAGCGAACAGCAGGTGAACGCTGAAGTAGTACATTGCGCGCGCGATGTGTTCATGCACGTTTGCCTCCTCGCGCGCGGCCAGTCTTTTCCGCCTTATCAGTGCGGCCCGCGCTCTGCAGGGCCTTCAGGTCTCGTAAGCTAAGAGCTCCATTTTCGAGCAAGTTGGAAACGAGCAGTCGCGGCGAGCCGCCGAACAGATCGAGCAAATCACGGACGAGCCGGCCGCGATGCTGGCTTTGATCGATGGCGGGCTGAAAGAGTTGAGCGTTGCCGATCTTTTTTACTTTCCGCACCGCGCCTTTTTCTTCGAGGCGATAGACGAGAGTCTGCACGGTGGTGTAGGCGACGCGTTCGTCTTCGGGGAGGCTGTCGAGGATTTCGCGCACGGACGCGGTGCCGAGTTTCCAGTACTGCTCGAGGATGCGCGTTTCCGCTTTTGAGAGACGTGGCTCTTTCATAGGCTCCTACTTATCGCGGAAATGCTACTACAAGAGGCGGTGGTAACGGAAGCTATTGCCTGGTGTAGATGTCAGTCCAAGGCGGGATGACTTGATAGCCCATCAACATTTTGGAGTACTGCGGGGCATCGATTTCGGAATGAATTTTGAGAGTCTTTGAATCGGACGACAGATCCCAGCGTTCTTTTTTGTGCAGCAGAACTACAGGGCCGTTCGATTGCGGATGCGTCGGGACAAGCCATTCCAAAATGAGGCTTTTCGATTTGAATTGACCCTTACAACTGCCCGGCAGGCCGTTTTCAGTTACATATTTCCCTTCGCTGCCGTCGAGCGGAAACCGATTCGAGAACTCCTGTCCATTGAAAATGCGCGTGACTTCAATGGCCAACTCATCTTGATGCACGCGTAGCGTCGAGACGTCGTTTTTGTTCGATTTTTCTGAGGGTATTCGCTTTGTCAGCGTGTAGGAACCAGAGAAATCGAGTTTGTCGGCAGCGACGGTGGAAGCCATCGATCCAATTGAAAGAAGGAGGACGATCGCGACGGAGCGGGCGGCAATTCGTCGTCTTGGGCTGACTCGCTTCACACAGTCGCCGGCGCTACTTCGCGTTGGTGTCGGCGATCAGGCGCGCGCGTTCTTGCTGGTAGCGGGCGAGAGAGCGCTCGATGACGGTGAGGGCGGCGTATGCGGGGCGGATGTCTTCGACGTCAACGCGCTTGCCCTCGAGCTGTTTGTAGTCGGAGAAGAAGCGCTTCAGGACGAGAAGGCGATGCTGGGGCAGATCGCGCGCTTCGACGTAGTCGCTGAATTCGGGGTCGTTCGTGGCGACGGCGATCACTTTGTCGTCGCTGGCGCCGGAATCGATCATGGTCATGAGGCCGATGGCGCGGGCTTTGATGAGCGCGAGGGGCTGGACAGGCTCCTGGCAGAGGACGAGGACGTCGAGAGGGTCGTTGTCTTCGGCGTAGGTCTGCGGGATGAAGCCGTAGTTGGCGGGATAAAAGACGGCGGAATGGATGATGCGGTCGACCTTGAGCAGGCCGGTGGGCTTGTCGAGCTCATATTTGACGTTGGAGCCGAGGGGGATCTCGATAACGGCGGTGAAGTCGCGCGGGAGATCGTTGCCGGGTGAGACGTCGTGCCAAGCGTGCGTCATTGTGTGGCGATCCTCATGTGAAGGGTTCGATGAGTATTATCGCTGGGATTGAGGTGGGAACCAAATGGGGAAAAGGCGAAGTAATGAAGCAACGAAGTAATGAAGTAACGATAAAAGCCGGAAACGACGGAAGGGATCGAACGGATCGATCTTGCGGACATGGGGCGCAGCTTGCTGCGCCCCTACATGTAATTTAGGGAACGGATCGACACCGATGGCGTGAGGTCTAAACCCGCACCCTCTGAAAACTGAGGGTGCGGCACCCAAATGCCGCTTAGGCGCGGGCTTTGTCGATCATTTCTTTCCAGATGCCGCGGGATTTGAGGAGGACTTCGACGACTTCGCGGGCGGCGCCTTTGCCGCCGACGGCTGAGGTGACGTAATGGGCGGCTTGTTTTACTTCGGGGGCGGCATCGCCTACGGCTACGGCGAAACCTACGCGGCGCATCACCGTCAAGTCAGGCAGATCATCACCTAAGTACGCTACTTCCGATTCCTTCGCGCCGGTCTTTTTCAGGATTTCTTCGTAGGCGGCGATTTTGTGGGGCTGTTTTTCGTAGACGAACTCGATGCTGAGCTCGTTGCAGCGGCGGCGGAGCGCGGCGCTGCCGCGTCCGGTGATGACGCCGGTGCGGATGCCAGCGGTGTGGGCGAGGGTGAGACCCTGGCCGTCGTGAGCGTCGAAGGTTTTGATTTCGAGAGCGCTGCCGTCGGGTTGCGAGAGCAGGGTGACGCTGCCGTCGGTGATGGTGCCGTCGACGTCCATGAGGAAGACTTTGATTTGTTTGGCGCGCTTGGCGACGGCGGGGGAGATTTTTTTTGTGGTGGGGCTGGCCACGGGTGGCTCCTTGAAATTTGAAAACAGTGATCGTTGCGTCGTGCTTGTTCGCGATTCGTATTGCCTGGGTTACGTCTAAAGCCCCGCGATCTGGGAAACGATCGCGGCTACAGGGTTTGCTCATTGTGCGATAAACTGAAGTTACAGATAACTTCGTAGAATCGTTAGATCAGCTCCAAGGTCCAGAGATCGTGCAGGTGAACTACGCCGACTACTTTCTGAGATTCGTCCACGACTACGATCGATGTGATTTTTTTCTTCTCCATGGCGTTGAGGGCTTCGCTGGCTAGGACGTGCGGGCCGATGGTTTGGGGATTTTTGGTCATCGCGCCGGCTGCGGTCAGGGCGAGCGTTGCTCCGCCTTGTTTCTCCATCAGGCGGCGGAGGTCGCCGTCGGTGATGATGCCTGCCAATCGGCCGTCGGGTTGAAGGACGGTGGTCATGCCGAGTTTTTTGGCGCTCATTTCGTGGAAGACGTCGGGCATTTTTGTTTCGAGCGCGACGCGAGGGAGAGCTTCGGCGGCATGCATCAGGTGCTCGACGCGTAAAAGCTTTTTGCCGAGGCGGCCGGCGGGGTGAAGCGCGGCGAAATCATCGTGGCGGAAGTCGCGGCGCTCGAGAAGCGAGACGGCGAGGGCGTCGCCAACGGCCATCGCGACGGTGGTGCTGGCGGTTGGCGCGAGATTGAGCGAGCAGGCTTCTTCTTTCACGCTGACGTCGAGGGCGATGTCGCTGGATTCGGCGAGAGTGGATTTGAGGTTGCCGGTCAGAGTGATGAGCGGGATTTCGAGGCGTTTGAGAGCTTCGAGGAGATGAATGATTTCTTCGGTTTCGCCGCCGTAGGAGACGGCGATCAGAGTGTCGCCGCGGGCGAGCATGCCGAGATCGCCGTGGAGGGCTTCGGCGGGATGAAGGAAGAAAGACGGAGTTCCTGTGCTCGAGAATGTCGCGGAAATTTTTCGTGCGACGAGGCCGGACTTGCCCATGCCGGCGAGAATGACGCGGCCTTTGCAGGCGAAGAGGAGGTCGACGGCTTTTTCGAAAGTGGAGTCGAGGCGCGCGAGGACGTCCTGGATGGCTTGGGCTTCGATTTTGAGGACGCGGCGGGCGGTGTCGAGGCTCATGAGGGCGTGATCCGGGGGTTGTGATTCGTGTTCCGGGAAGGACGGCGGAGACGATTGTGCCAAGACGCGATGGTTGAGGTCCTTCGGCTGCCTGGCGGCCGCCTCAGGATGACAGATTGGTGGGACGCGTCGCAGGCTGGGCGAGCGGGCAAGCGAGATCATTGCGGAGTGAGCGCGTCATCGCGCGATCCCACTTGCGGACGAGAGTGGAGAGTTCTTTGAGGCGTGCGAGGAGCGCGGGGAGTTGAGAGAGAGGAAGCGCGTTGGGGCCGTCGGAGAGGGCTTCGGCGGGATTGTCGTGCGTTTCGAGGAAGATGCCGTCGACGCCTGCGGCTACGGCGGCGCGGGCTAGAGGCTCGATGAATTCAGGCTGGCCACCGCTGGCGTTGCCTTGGCCGCCCGGGAGTTGGACGGAGTGCGTCGCGTCGAAGACAACCGGGTAACCGAACTTTTTCATGATAGGGAAGGAGCGAACGTCGACGACGAGATTTTGGTAGCCGAAGGTGGCGCCGCGTTCGGTGAGGATGATGTTGTTGTTGCCGGTGGCGGCGAGTTTTTCGACGACGTTTTTCATGTCCCAGGGCGAGAGGAACTGGGCTTTCTTTACGTTGACGATGCGATTTGTTTTTGCGGCGGCTTCGAGGAGATCGGTTTGGCGCGAGAGGAACGCGGGGATTTGGAGAATGTCGACAACTTCGGCGGCGGGCGCGGCTTGTTCGCGTTCGTGAATGTCGGTGAGGACGGGGAGCTTTAGATCGGATTTGATTTTGGCGAGAATGCGCAGGCCTTCTTTGGGGCCGGGGCCGCGAAAGGATTTTGCGGAGGAGCGATTGGCCTTGTCGTAGGAGGCTTTGAAGATGTACGGGATGCCGGCGTCAGCGGCGATTTTAGCGACGGACTCGGCCATTTTGCGGGCGTGGGATTCGGATTCGATGACGCAGGGACCGGCGATGAGGAAGAGGGGATTTTTCGCGCCGAGGCGCAGGGAGTGCAGCGGGATTTCGTGTGGCGTGGTCATTCGAGTCGGACAATGATACAGAAACGGGAGCGATTTGTGGCGAACGTGGTGGCGTACCGGTGTTGACGCCGGGCCGAGCAAGCCCGGCCCCTACAAAGAACGGAATTTATGCGGAGGCGTGGGGGCCGACGGCTACGGCTTGGGCGCGATGGGACTCGGCGACTTCAGCCACGGGGCGATTTTTGTTTTTTTTATGCTCGATGGCGGCGCCGATGAAGGCTGAGAAACAGCGGATGCGGTTCGAGCGGCTTGGATTTGAATTCGGGGTGGAACTGGCAGCCGAGGAACCATGGATGGTCGGGAGCTTCGACGATCTCGACGTAATTTTCGTCGGGCGTGCGGCCGGTGATGCGCAGGCCGGCGGCGGTCAGGATTTTTTCGTAGTCGCGATTGAATTCGTAGCGGTGGCGATGACGTTCACTGATTTCGAGTTTGCCGTAGGCGCGATTGGCGAATGAGCCCGGTTCGAGTTTGCAGGGCCATGCGCCGAGCCGCATCGTGCCGCCCATCTCGTCGACTCCGAGGAGTTCGCGCAATTTATAAATGACGCGGTGAGGCGATTGAGGATCGCACTCGGTCGTGTCGGCGCGTTCGAGGCCGGCGACATCGCGCGCGTACTCGACGGTGGCGCACTGCATGCCGAGGCAGATTCCGAAGAACGGCACTTTATTTTCGCGCGCGTATTGGATCGTGTAGATCATGCCCTGCACGCCGCGCTTGCCGAATCCGCCGGGGACGAGGATGCCGTCGAAACCGCGCAGTTTTGCGGCAGCGGTTTGCACGGAATCGATCTCTTCGGCTTCGATCCATTCCAGAACGGTTTTGTGATCGTGAGCCAGGCCGCCGTGAAGCAAGGCTTCACGCAAACTCTTGTAGGCGTCTTCCAGCTGAACGTATTTGCCGACGATCGCAATGCGCGCTTCGCCAGCCGGATTCGCAACGCGATGAACCAAGTCGATCCACGGCTTCAAATCCTGCGGGTGCGGATGCTCTTCGAGTTTCAACAAGCGCAAAATTTGTGCGTCGAGTCCTTCGCGGCCGAGTTCGACGGGCACGGCATAAATCGTTTCGACATCTTCCATCGAAATGACGCAGGAATCGGCGACGTTGCAGAAGAGCGCGATTTTCTTTTTGAGGTCGGCGGGAATGTGGCGATCGCTGCGGCACAGCAAGATGTCGGGCTGAATTCCGATGCCGAGCATTTCTTTGACGCTGTGCTGCGTGGGCTTGGTTTTCAGTTCGCCGGCAGCGGCGATGAATGGAACCAGCGTGACGTGAACGAATAGCGTGTTCTCGGTGCCGAGTTCGAGGCGCATCTGGCGGATCGCTTCGAGAAAGGGAAGCGACTCAATGTCGCCGACGGTGCCGCCGATTTCGACGATGACGACGTCCACGCCGTCGGAAACTTTTTTGATGGTGGCTTTGATTTCGTCGGTGACGTGCGGAATCACCTGCACGGTCTTGCCGAGATAATCGCCGCGGCGCTCTTTGCTGAGAATCGTTTCGTAGATGCGGCCGGTGGTCCAGTTATTGTCGCGGCTGAGCTTGGCGTGCGTGAAGCGCTCGTAGTGACCGAGATCGAGGTCTGTTTCGGCGCCGTCTTCGGTGACGAAAACTTCACCGTGCTGAAACGGACTCATCGTGCCGGGATCGACGTTGAGATACGGATCGCACTTCTGAAGGGTGACTTTGAATCCGCGACTTTCGAGGAGACAACCGATGGAGGAGGCAGCTACGCCTTTTCCGAGTGAGGAAACAACACCGCCGGTAACAAAAATATATTTTGGCGCCATCCTTAGTTGGCCTCAGCTCGCCGTCTTGCCTTAACGCGCCGGGCCTGTCCGACCTCCGCAGGAGTGACGTACACATAATTATGGTCGCGAAACGCGAAGGTGTCAATGAGACGCGACCGCGCGGACGAATCAAAAAATTGTTTGCCCGAATCGGTGCAGCACTCGGGAGCGAGAGCCGTCAAAACTTACGTGCGATGCTCGTCGCAACTTTTTCCACAGCGAAGGGTTTGCCGAGTGGGGAAGATTGCGTCGTCTTTGTTGCTCTGACGCGCCGCGGATGCGGACTGTAAATAGTTTGTCTTTAGACATCGGAAAGGGCGTTTGCGAAACCACGTCGGGCACTAATTCCATCTAATTAGGGAATGACGAGGTAGCGCAAATTGCGGTTCTGATGAGCGCATGCGCGGTTCGAGACTCGAATGGTCGAGTCAATCACATAAGGAAAAATCATGAAACGAGTCATTCGGTGGAGTTGGATGGCTACGGCTTTAGTGACAGCTTTAGCCGCGGCCGGTATCGCGGGCGCACAAACGGCGCCGCAGGCGGATTCCTCGCTGTATCAGGTGGGGCGCGAAACGAACCTGGTCGGCACGGTTTCGAGCGTGGTCGAAGATTCGAAGACGGGTCCGCTGGGAACGCACGTGATGGTGCAATCGGGATCCGGACTTGTTGATGTTCATGTCGGCAGCTCGAAATACCTCGCGCTGAATAAACTGAATTTGAAGAGTGGCGACTCGGTGCGCATCGTGGGCGAAAACTTCACGGTTGGCGCGGATACGGTGTTCTACGCGCGCATTGTGCAGGACGGAACGGCGGCAGTTGCGGTTCGCTCACCGAAGGGCGCACCGCTCTGGAAAAACGGCAAGCGACTCGCGTCGGCGAATTCGACGGCGAAGCGGGAAGGTGCACTGTGAATCGCCGGTTGAAGAATTACCTCGCGCTCGTCGGCGCTGCATTGTTGACGGCGATGGCCGCGGCATGCGGTGGCGGCGGAAGCACTCCTGCGCCGCCTGCTCCACCCAGCGGGCCGTACTCGGTTGCCTCATTGAACGGAACGTATGCGTTCGTATTGAGCGGGCAAGACGGAGGAGGATTTTTCACGCGAGCCGGCAGCTTTACCGCGAATGGATCTGGAGCGATCAGCGGCGGTGTGCAGGATTTGAACAGCGGAATCGTCCCCGGCGCAACGACGCTCGCGATCACCGGTGGAACTTACACGATTAACACCAACGGCAAAGGAACGCTGAGCCTGATCGATTCGGCCGAGACGATTCAGGTCAGCATCGTTCTGACTTCGACGAGCGCGGGCCTGATTACGGAAACAGACGGCTTCGCGACCGCCAGCGGTAACTTCACCATGCAGGACACGTCGGCGTTCGCGGCGTATCCCAATAATGTAAGCGGACCGTACGTATTCGACTATTCGGGCGTCGATCCGAATGGCGCGGGCGAATCGCTTGTTGGACAAATGGTGGGCAACGGGGGCGGCAGCATCAGCAACGGCGTCGTCGACATCAACGATGACTTCACTCCGAGCGGCGAATTGCCGATCACGGGAGCGACGTTTGTCGTCGATGCGACGAATGGACCAACGGCCGGGCGCGGAACTGCGACACTCACGGCCGGAGGCACGACATTTAACTATGCGGTCTATGTGGTCAACGCGGGTCGTTTGCGCGTGATGCGAACGGATTTTCCGGCGGCGAGCATTGGCGACGCGGTCGCACAGACGGGCACGATACCGACGACGGCGGCTGGAGTAACCGGAAGCTTCGTCTTCTCGCTCGGCGGTTCGAGCTTGAGCGGCGCGGACGTGCGCACCGGTCGGGCTACCTTCAGCGGCGGAAACCTGAGCAACATCTTGATGGATGACAACAATTCGAGCGCGAGCGGATCGGGGAACAGCAATCCGGTCCCGATTCCGAACGGAACGCTGAGCGCTACGACCTATGCGATCGATCCGAGCGGCACGGGCCGCGGGACGATGACCTTCACCGATTCGAAGAAGGGAACATACTCGTTCATCTTCTATCTGAGTTCGCCGACAGCAGGTGTGATTCAGGACGTCAGCAACGGGCTCACGTCGGACGGTTCGATGAATGCTCAGACCGGCGGGCCTTTCACCGCGTCAGCTACGGGCGGCAACTGGGCCTTTAACTGGAGCGGCTTGAGCATCAACTCGAAAACTGGAATTCTGGCGGAAGAGGATTTCGTCGGTCAGTACAGCCAGGACACTTCGGGCAACATCACCGGTGGCGTCGATTTCACCGAGCTTTCGGCCAATGAAGTTCAGACCGGCGTTGCACTCAGCGGAATGCTGAGCATTACCGGCGACGGTACCGGAAGAAACGGGTACTCGATCACATTGCAGACGTCGCCTTCGGCGACACTGAATTTCTCGGCGTATTTCATCGGACCCAACCAAATTGCTGTCGTTGGAACCGATACGCATCGAGTCATTACAGGCACGTTGCAGAGAAACTACTAAGTTTTTCTCGCAAACAAACCAAAAGCCCGCCTGACTTCTGGAGTCAGGCGGGTTTTTTTTCGACCGATCAAGAAGGATCAGGTTTGCAGCAGTTTTTCGACCCGCGCTACGTCTTCAGGCACGTCCACGCTCACGGCGTCATGCTCGACTTCCGCGACGCGAATCTTCGTTCCGTTTTCCATCCATCGCAATTGCTCAAGCTGCTCGATCCTCTCAAGCTCGCCCTGCGGCAACGTCGGATATTCGAGAAGGGCATCACGACGAAAGACGTAAAGCCCCAGATGCTTCATGTGGCGGACCTGAATGCCGCTCTTGGTGTCGCGCACCCAGGGAATCGGAGCGCGCGAAAAGTAGAGAGCGTTCTCGTCGAAGTCGAGCACCACTTTCACGACATTTGGATCCATGATGTCGGCCGTCGTTTTGATCGGGGTGGCCACGGTCGAGACGGAGGTATGTTCGTCCTCAAGTAGAGCCTCGACGGCGGTATCCACGGCCACTGGATCCAGCAGCGGCTCGTCGCCCTGGACATTCACAAAGACGTCGCCCTCGACATGCGCCGCCACCTCGGCGACGCGCTCGGTTCCGGTGCGATGGTCGGGGCGGGTCATGCGGGCTTCGCCGCCGAAGGCTCGGACCGCCTCGATGATGCGGTCGTCGTCGGTCGCGACGATGACTTCGTCGACGGACTTTGCAGCCTTCGCGCGTTCATATACCCGCTGGATCATCGTCTGCCCGGCAAGACTCACGAGAGGCTTGCCCGGAAGCCGGGTGGAACCGTACCGCGCCGGGATGACGACCACTACTTTCTCTGAACCCATTTGCCCGGACCTCTCGACTTCCAGTCTGTTTTCGGCCCGCAATCGCTAGCGACCGATATCTTGTAAGAGCCGGATGCTACCACAGGCCGTCGAACTCATCTGAAAGGCAGGCCGTTTCGTAAGACAGGTTATCGTGACAAAGGTTTGACACGATCGCGGTCCTTAGAAGGCGCGTTGGCACTTGTTTTCCGGTGGGCTGGTGCTATTATCCATCCCAGTCCTTGAACCGCGCGGCCGTTCCCGGCAGGCCAAGGGATCTTTTGGAGAGAGCCGTGAAGCGCGAGGTATACCAGGTTCGCGTTTTGCCCTTCGTGGTGAGCAGTTTTCTGGTGGTTTGGGCCCTTCTTTGTATCATCCCGGCTCGTACCCCTGCGCAGAATCCCGCCCCGCCTGAAACCAGTACCGAAAAGCCCAAAGTCGATGCGCCTAAAGACGATGCGACGGCACAGTCGCCTGAAGCCGAGCGCGATGCCAAGGCGGCTCAGGAGAAAAAGGACGAGCCTCAGGCGCCGCCCGCCGCTCAAAGATGACGTCAAGAAAAACACGGCTGGCGAGAAGTTGCAGCCCCGCCAAGGACTTAAGCTCGACGTCGATCTCGCTCTCGTCAATGTTACGGTAACCGATCCCTACAATCGGCTCGTGACCGGCCTCGATCCCGACAATTTCCGCGTGTACGAAGACAACATCGAGCAGGAAGTGGTCACGTTTTCGTCCGAAGACGTGCCCATCTCGATCGGCGTGATCTTCGACATGAGCGGCAGCATGACCAACAAGATCGGGAAGGCGCGCGAAGCCGCCATTCAATTTTTCAAGACCGCGAACCCGCAGGACGAATTCTTTCTCGTGAGCTTCAACGAGCGCGCCGAACTCACCAGCGCCTTCACGAACAGCGTCGAGGATTTGCAGAGCCGCATGATGCTGGCCGCACCCAAGGGCCGAACCGCGCTGCTGGACGCGATTTACCTGGGTCTCAGCCAAATGAGGGGTGCCAAGAACGGCAAGCGCGCCTTGCTCATTCTCTCCGACGGGGGCGATAATCATAGTCGGTATAACGAGAGCGACATCAAGCGGCTCGTGAAAGAAGCGGACACCCAGCTCTACGCAATCGGCATTTTCGATCCGCTCGGCTATCGCAACCGTACTCCCGAAGAACTCAACGGCCCCTCGCTTTTGAGTGAAGTCACCGAAATGACCGGCGGTCGAGTCTTCGCCGTCGAGAATCTAAACGATCTGCCCGACATTGCGTCAAAGATCGGCATGGAGTTACGCAACCAATATGTCTTGGGATATCGGCCAAGCAATAAGGCACATGATGCGCGCTGGAGAAAGATCAAAATCAAGCTGCGCGCGCCAAAGGGGCTCCCGCCTCTTAACGTTTACTCAAAGACTGGCTACTACGCGCCGAGTCACTGAAGCCGCCGCGCGTTTTTCGCTTCCAACCTTTCTCATCGTTGCCGTCTGCGCGCTCGCCCTGTCGGGCCTGCCGGCGCTTTCGCAGATCCCTTCGGTTCCGGGGAGCCAGCCGCTACCGCCGGGACAGTCGGCTCCGACCGATCCGAAGATTCGCGTCGATGTGAACCTCGTCGTCCTGCACACCACCGTGCTCGACGATCGGGGGCGTTTCGTCGATGGGCTCAAGGAAGAAAATTTCCGCGTTCTCGAAGACAAGGCGGAGCAGAAGCTCACCGTTTTTAAGCGCGAAGATATTCCGGTCAGCATGGGTCTCGTCATCGATAACAGCGGCAGCATGCGCGATAAGCGTCCTCGCGTGAATGCCGCGGCGATCACCCTGGTGGAAGCGAGCAATCCGTCGGACGAGGCGTTTGTCGTCAACTTCAACGACGATTTCTATCTGGACCTCGACAAGGACTTCACGAACAGCGTGCCGGAGTTGAAAGAGGCTTTGGAGCGGATCGACTCACGCGGCAGTACGGCGCTGTATGACGCGGTGATTGGATCGCTCGACCACGTAAAGAAGGGTCACAAGGATAAGAAAGTCTTGCTCGTGGTCACTGACGGCGAAGACAACACCAGCCACAACACTCTGGAAAAGACGATTCGCGAGATTCAGAAGACCGACACTGTGATTTATACGATTGGCCTGCTGGGCGAAGAGAACAAGAAAAACGCGAAGCGCGCAAAACGCGCATTGGAAGACATCGCCAAGGCATCGGGCGGACTGTCCTTCTTCCCGGAGAATGTCGCGGACGTGAAAGAGATTTGCGAAAACGTTGCGCATGATATTCGCAACCAGTACACGCTGGCCTACAACTCGACAAACCAGAAGCGCGATGGGACGTTCCGCAGCGTGCAGGTGGATGTGATTCCGCCGCGCGGGCGAGGAAAGCTCACGGCGCGGACGCGCAACGGATATTACGCTCCGAGTGGCGGCGGCACTAGCTCCGGAAACTGATCTCTCGTAAGTTCACACCACTACAAAGAGTCGAGAAAACTCGTCCCGTGCGGGATGGACGCGCCGAAATTTGCGGCGATGGTCTGGCCCATGTCGGCGAGGGTTTCGCGCGTGCCCAGGTTTGCGCCGGCGCTGTGTTTTGGCGAGTACGCAAGGATTGGCACGTACTCGCGCGAGTGATCCGTCGTTTTCCAGCGCAGGTCGGGGTCGCAGCCGTGGTCGGCGGTGATGATGAGCAGATCGGACGGGCCGAGTTGCTTGAGGAATTCGGCGAGCAGGGAATCGAACTCTTCGAGAGACTTCGCGAAACCTTCCACATCCTTACGATGGCCATACAGCATGTCGAAATCGACCAAGTTACAGAAGATCAGGCCGCGTTTTCTTTCGCGCACTGCGGCGGAGAGTTTTTGCATTCCGTCTGTGTTGCCGGTGGTGGTGACGTAGTCTTCGACGCCGCGACCGTTATAGATGTCGTGAATTTTGCCGACTCCAAAGACAGGGACGGAGCGATCCTTTAATACGTCGAGCAGCATTGGTTTCGGCGGTTCGACAGCGTAGTCGTGCCGTCGCGTCGTGCGGACGAAATTGCCCGCAGGACCGGTAAATGGCCGCGCAATCACGCGGCCGACTCGATTCGGCCCATCGAGGATTTTTCGCGCGATTTCGCACATGCGATAAAGCTCGGCGATCGGTATAACGTCTTCATGCGTCGCGATTTGAAACACGCTGTCGCCGGATGTGTAGACGATTGGTTTGCCGGTTCGAACGTGCTCTTCGCCGAGCTCTTTGATGATCTCGGTCCCGGAAGCAGGCTTGTTGCCGATCGTGCCGCGGCCAATCTGTTTTTCGAACGCGTCGATGATTTCTCGTGGAAATCCGTCGGGATAAACGGGGAATGCCTGGTCGAGCCAGATTCCCGCCATTTCCCAGTGGCCGGTCGTCGTATCTTTTCCGGGAGAGTGTGTCGCGCCTTTACCGAATGCGGCGGCGGCTTCGGCGGGCGGAGTTAAATGTTTGAGCGGGGCGATGTTGGCGAGGCCAAGTCGCACCAGCGTCGGAATTTGAAGCGGTCTCGATTCAGCAATATGTCCGAGGGTGTTGCGGCCGACGTCGCCATAATCTGCCGCATTCGGCAAAGGACCGATCCCCACGCTGTCCAAGACGATCCAGATAACTCGTTCGAACTTTCCCATCGTAAAACTCCCGAGCCCAGCGCCCCGACTCTAGCACAGCGATCACGTCGCCCTATGGCCGCCCTTAGAATCGGGACCATTCAAGCCTAGACCAGCCGATGGCAACATCCGGCGATTGCCTGCGACCTGAGCTGAAGGTATCCTCTCGCCCATCAATAACTTGGATTGCTCTTGGTTGAAATCTGGGAAACATTCCCCAAATCCATGCGTATGAATAGGTGCAGAGGTCCGCGATGCCCGAAAATGTGCCTGAGAACGTTCGCCATGAGCGCCCGCCGCTAGTCTTCCCGATCGTTCTGATCATCGTCGGAGCGCTGTTTCTCTACGCCAACTATCGCCCGGCTTTCGATCCCTGGTACGTCATGAAGACGTACTGGCCGCTGATTCTCATATTCGTCGGTCTTGCCAAGATTTTCGATTCAGCGCAGGCTCGTCGATCTGGCGCGACTGGATCAAACTCAGGTTCGATCGGCCCGACGATCGGAGCGATTGCGTTTCTCATCGTTGTGTTCGTCCTGATTTTCCATTCGCACGCGTTCTCACGCGGCCGGCGCTTCTCTTCGAACATCAAGCACGAAAGCCAGCACGTTGATCTGCAGGGCGCGAACTCGATTGATGCTTCGATTCAATCGCCTGCGGGATTATTGACGGTCGAGGGAGGTTCGAGCCGTGCGCTCGAGGCAGACTTTAATTTTGCGGAGTCGTACGGCGCGCCGGTGGTCGACTATCACGTCGCATCCGGCGTCGGCCAGATCAACGTGACCCAGGATCATGATTCGCCGCACTTTGGCATTTCGCACAACGACTGGAACCTGCGGTTGAACAATGCCATCCCCGTTGCGCTCAAGGTCGAGATGGGCGCAGGTGAGGGCCGGTTGCATCTTCGCGATGTGCCGGTGACGAATTTGACGCTGAACATGGGCGCCGGGCGGGTGATGGTCGACCTCACCGGTGATCGCAAAAAGGATGTCGATGCCGACATCGAGGGGGGCGTCGGCGAGGCCACCGTGCGATTGCCGCGCAGCATCGGCGTGATTGCTCATGCGGAAGGCGGCATCGGCGGAATTTCGGCTCCCGATTTTCGAAAGCAGGATAGTGAGTACACGAATGCCGCCTATGGCAAGACTCCGGTGACGATTCGGCTCAAGGTTGAGGGCGGAGTCGGGTCGATCAAGCTTCAGATGGAATAAGTTGTGAGTGCTGCGCTGTCGTCGCTCGCCCCGTTCCGGCGCCTTATTTCAAAGTTTCGCCTTCCGTTTGCCTAGAGTTCCTCATCTCCGTATAATTTAAAGTTTAGGCAGTCGTCGCCGAACCCACCTGTGGCGGCCGTACTGTCCGGACTACCCTTGGCAACCAACGAACTCATTCCAGCGGACGCGTCTTCGCAGCCGGCAAGTGGCGGCAGCAACGACACGATCTCGATTCGTGGCGCGCGCGTTCACAATCTTAAAAACGTGAGCGTCGAGATCCCGCATAACGCGATCACGGTGGTTACTGGTGTCAGCGGGTCCGGCAAGTCATCGCTGGCTTTCGACACGGTCTACGCGGAAGGGCAGCGGCGGTATGTCGAGTCGCTGTCGGCCTATGCGCGGCAGTTTCTAGAGCGAATGGAGAAGCCGGACGTCGACGACATCTCGGGCATCGCGCCGGCGGTGGCGATTCGCCAGAAGAATTCGACGCGCAATCCGCGCTCGACGGTCGCGACGGCGACGGAAATCTACGACTACTTGCGGTTGCTGTTCGCTCGCTGCGGCCAGACGTTTTGCATCAAGTGCGGCGAGTTGGTCCGGCGTGACAATCCGGATGAGATCGCGACGAAAGTGTTGGCGCTCGCTCCCGGTCGCCGGTTCTACGTGGTGTACCAGCTGCGCGTAGCCGCGCCGGAAACGGCAGCGCCCGCTGCTCGCAAACTGCCGAAGAAAAAGACGGCGGCTCCGTCGCAAGAGTCCGTGCGCAACGCACTCGTCGACATTCAGAAGCGCGGCTTCAATCGCCTTTATCAGAACGGCCGCCTGCACGAATTCTCGTCGCCCGAGACTCTGCTCGACGTCGATTTTTCGAAGCCGGTCTGGGTGGTCGTCGATCGGCTGTCGGTCAGCGCGGAATCCAGGGCGCGCCTCGTCGATTCCATCGAAATCTGCTACCGGGAAGGGAACGGCGAAGCCATTCTCGAGTTCCCGGCCGATGCCACTGCTGGCACCGCGCCAGAGCGTCTCGTCTTCAACGACCGCTTCGAATGCAAGAATGACGGCACCATTTATCAGGAGCCGGAGCCGCGGCTCTTCTCGTTCAACAATCCGTGGGGCGCATGCCCGCGCTGTCAGGGATTCGGCAACACGATCGATTTCGATCTCAACCTTGTCGTGCCCGACTCCAGCAAATCACTCGACGACGGCGCGATTGAGCCATGGACGAAGCCGCGCTATCGCGGCCTGATGCAGGAAGCGAAGAAATTTGCGCGCTCGCAAGGAATTCCGACGAACGTCGCGTGGCGTCACCTGACTGCTGATCAACGAAAGCTGCTGCTTGAAGGCGATCCCGCCAGCAAATTCGAAGGCGTCAAAGGCTTCTTCAGCTATCTTGAGCGGAAAAAATACAAGCTCCACGTTCGTGTGTTTTTAAGCCGCTATCGCGGATACGCGACCTGCCCCGACTGCGGCGGTACGCGCTTGCGCCCCGAGGCGCGCGCCGTTCGGGTTGCCGATAAATCGATCACCGAAATCTGCAAGCTCACCGTCAAAGAAGCGCGCGTCTTCTTCGGCACGCTGCAACTGACGCCGTCGCAAGCCAAGATCGCGGATAAAGTTTTGGACGAAGTCCGCTCGCGCCTGCAATTTCTCGACGAAGTTGGCCTCGACTACCTCACGCTCGATCGGCTGACCTCGACGCTTTCCGGCGGCGAATCGCAACGCATCCAGCTCGCCACGTCGCTCGGCTCGCACCTCGTCGGCGCGCTCTATGTTCTCGACGAGCCATCCATCGGCCTGCATCCGCGCGACACGCAGCGACTCATCGACATCCTGAAGTCTCTGCGAGACCTTGGCAACACCGTCCTCGTTGTCGAGCACGACCCCGACACGATCGAAGAAGCCGATTTCGTCATCGACCTCGGTCCCGGCGCCGGCGAACTCGGCGGCAAGCTGCTCTTCGCGGGCACGTACGACGCGATGCTCAAAGAGCCGAAGTCGATCACCGGCCGTTATCTCAACGGCGAACTTCGTATCCCCGTTCCCAACAGTCGCCACAAGCCCAACGGTAAATTCATCCGCCTCTACGGCGCGAACGTCCACAATTTGCAGAACGTCGACCTGATGATTCCGCTCAAGACGCTCACGGTCATCACCGGCGTCAGCGGCTCCGGAAAATCGACAATCGTGCACGACGTTCTATACAAAGCGCTCACCGCCAAGCGCAACGGCAGCAGCATCAAGGAATTCTGCGATCGCATCGAAGGCGACGCCGAAATCCGCGAGATCGTCATCGTCGATCAGTCGCCGATCGGCCGTACGCCGCGTTCGAATCCCGCAACCTATCTCAAGGCGTTCGACGCCATCCGCGAAGTCTTCGCCGATACGCCTGATGCCAAACGTCGTGGCTTTACCGCCGGCCATTTTTCGTTCAACGTCCCGGGCGGCCGCTGCGAAACGTGCCAGGGCGACGGCACCGTCACCGTCGAGATGCAATTTCTCGCCGACGTCGAACTCATCTGCGAAGAGTGCCGCGGCTCGCGCTTCAAAAGCTCCGTGCTCGAAGTTCGCTTCCACGGAAAAAATGTCCACGACGTTCTGCAAATGACCGTCCGCGAAGCGCTCACTTTCTTCGCTGCCGTGCCGAAAGTTATTTCCAAGCTTCGCGTGCTCAACGAAATCGGTCTCGGCTACCTGCGCCTCGGCCAATCCGCGACCACGCTTTCGGGTGGCGAAGCGCAGCGCCTCAAGCTCGCGTCGCACCTGACCCGCAGCGAAAACAAGGAAATCCTCTACATTCTCGACGAGCCGACCACCGGCCTTCATTTCGACGACATCGCCAAACTTCTCGCCGCATTCCGCAAGCTGCTCGACTCCGGCGCGTCGCTCGTCGTCATCGAGCACAATCTCGACGTCATCAAATCCGCCGACTGGCTCATCGACCTGGGGCCCGAGGGCGGCGATCAAGGCGGCAAGATCGTCGCGACCGGGCACGCCAGAACAAGTCGCGCGTAACACGCAGTCTCATACCGGCAAATTTCTTGCCCGCGCTCTCGCCGCTCATGCCAACGGGAACCCGACCCCCAACGGCGGCAACGGCCAAGCAAAGCGCCAGCCCTCCGCCGCATCCAAATCACCGAGCCCTTCAGCTACAATCGAATCCGGAGCCAACGCCCCGTCCTCGGAATCATGATCGCCGCGAATTTCCGCCGCGCAATTGCCGCTCTCGTCGTCTTCGCAGGGGCGCCGTATGTTCTGCCATTCGTCGGCATTCACCTCAGCGCTTTCGCTCAATCGACGTCACGCACCCCGTCCGGCAACGCTCAATCGCGCAAAGACACCATCCACAACCCGCTCAACGACTATCTCGACGAAGCACAACGCGACATCGACAAAAGCGACTTCACCGCGGCCATCACGCCGCTGCAAAAATTCATCGCCGAAAAGCCCGATGTCGCCTTCGCGCATTTTCAACTCGCCTACGCCTACACCGCTCTGAAGCAAGTTCCTGAAGCGCGCGCCGAATACGACAAAGCCATCGCGCTCGACCCCAAAATGACCGAGGCCTATCTCAATCTCGGCATCCTTCTCACCGATCCCGCGCCCGCCGACGCCGTCGCGCCGCTGAAAAAAGCGGTCGAGCTCTTGCCGTCGCAATCACGGCCAAGAATTCTCCTCGGCGTAGCCCAGGAGCGCGCCGGCGACTTTGCCGGGGCCGCGAATTCTTTCGAAGGCGCGGTCAATCTCGATCCGCGCGACACCGAAGCTACGCTCCATCTCGCGCGTTTGTATCTCAAACTGAAACGTCCCGCCGAAGCCGAATCCAAGTTCCGCAGCGTTCTCAGCGCCGATCCGAACTCCACCGTCGCGGCCCTGGGACTCGCGCAAACGCTCGACGCGGAAGGGAAGCCCGAAGCCGCCGACGCCTATCGGAAATATCTCGCGCTTCAGCCAAACGATCAGGCCGCTCGCGCGCGCACCATTCATTTTCTCGTCGAGCAACAGAATTACGACGAAGCCCTCGCCGAACTCGATCGCGCCGACAAAGGCGCAGCGCCGACCTCCGACACGCTTCGCCTCCGTGCCGACATCCAGATCGCGCAAAAGCATTTCGACGACGCCATCGCCACGCTGCAACGCGCCATCGCGTTAACGCCAAAAGATCCGCAGCTCGTCGCCGGCCTCGGCCGCATATATCTTCAGAAACACGACTACGCCTCTGCCGAAAAGCAATTCAAGGCCGCCATCCAACTCGATCCCAACAACGTCGCGTATTGGAAAGACATGAATTCTGCTTACTACCTGTCCGGCGATTGCGTCTCTACGCTCGCCGGCCTCGACGTCATCGCCAAGGTCGAGCCGCCCGGCGCGGGCGCATGGTTCATCCGCGCCCTCTGCTACGATAAGTTGCATCAGATCAAGCCGGCGCTCGAGGCTTATCAGAAGTTTTTGTCGATGGACGAGAACAAGAATCCGGACCAGATTTGGCAAGCCAAGCAGCGAACTCAGGTTTTGCAGCACCAGCTGGAAGCAAAAAGGCAATAGATGCGTTTGAGGCCTCAGTGCGGCATTTTCTTGATGACGATCGCGCTCGTCTGTTGCATGAGTTTCGAGTTGCCGCCCCCGGCTTCCGCGCGATTGCCCTCAGACAACGCCGCTCTCGATAAAACGAAATCTGCCGGCGCCGCCGAGCTCCAGTCTCGCTTCGATCACGAATCGAACTCCGTCCACAAAGCCAAGCTCTTCGAAAAACTCAGCGACGAGCAGCTCGCGGAAGTTCGCCATGCCTCTCAAGCCAGCGACTACAACGCCGTCGGCACGATCATGGAAAAATATCGTGACAACGCGCGTGCCGCGGTCGATGCGCTGAAAAAAGAACATCCCAACGCAGACCATCAGCTCAACGGATACAAACAACTTCAGATTCATATCCGTCGCGCAATCCGCGATATCAAAGAAACCGTGCTGCTGGCTCCCGACGAATACAAACCGCCCCTGGAATTGGTCGAGCACGACTTGTCGTTGATCGATGACGAGCTTCTGCAGCGACTGTTCCCGTCTCCGCCGCAGCAAAGCGGCGGCTCGCCGGAGAATCAGCCGATCGCGAGCAACTCGACTCCGTCTTCTTCTTCGGGAACGCCGCCATCAGGTAGCGCTCTGGAGCAAACGCCCGGCGGCAATTCGCAAGCAGCGCAGGCGCAACCGGCGGAATCCAACTCAAGCGCGACGTCGAGTGCGGGCTCAGCGGCATCGCCAGCAACAAATCCGGATTCGCCCGCGTCTTCCGATTCCGGACAATCGCCCGCCGGCAGTCCGACCGCGGATTCACAGGAGAAGTCCGAAATGAACATCCAAAATTGCATCATGACCGCCGTCGTCACCTGCGGACTCACCTTCAGCTCCTGCGGTGTCGTGCGCGCGCAACTCGAGCAGAAGGACTACCTGTCGTCGATGGAGTCCGACAAGATTCGCGATGCCGAGACGACCAACGACCGTTTGAAGCTCTTCGTCACATTCGCCGACGATCGCCTGAAGAAATTTCAGTACGAGTTGCAGCATCCCTCCGCCAATCGCCACGGAGAAATGCTCAACGCGCTGATGAACGGTTACGTCGGGTGTCTCGATGACGCCGCCGATCTGATGCAACTTGGCATCGAGAAGCAGGAAAATATCCGCTCCGGGATCGACCTGATCAACAGCAAGGCAAAAGAATTTCTCGAAGCGCTCAATAAGATCGCCGCCGACAAAGTCGACATCGACATTTACAAAGACAACCTCGACGACGCGATCGAGGGCACCAAAGACGCCATCACCGACTCCGAAAAGGCCAAAAAATCGGTAGCCCCGCCGCCAGTCCGCCGCAAAAGTTAGCCAGATTCGAAATTTCTTGAGGCGACTTTCCCCGCCGAACGGAATTTGGGTGCCGCACCCTCACTGCTTGTCCTCGAAATGTGCGGAATGTTTTGCTTCGATTCGCGGTAGACGCTTGCCCCGTCAGCAATATCCTCAACGTCCGTTTTGACCTCTCAACTCCCCATTCGTAAACTACTTCTAGCCGATGCCCAAACTCCCAACCAACGTCCCCGGCGGCGCAGCCCTCTTCCAACGCGTCTACACCCGCCTCAACTGCGAAGGCCGCCCGCCCCGCTTTCACGTCGATTTCTATCCCTACAAGTCGCTCACTCTCACGATCCGTCGCCGCGACGAGACCGTCTTTGTCCGCTTCTCCGATCTTCTCCAGCGCGCTCCGCTACCAGTGCTCGAAGCCGCCGCCGCCTTGCTTCTCGCCCGCGTCTATCGCCGGAAAGCCTCGCGCGAACTCACCGCGCCGTATCTCGACTACGCCCGCTCTCACAAAACCCGCGCGCGCATCAATCGCATGCGTGGCGCCCGCGTCCGCCCGGCGACGCAATCGCAAGGCCGCCACTTCGACCTGGAAAAATTGTTCGATGAATTAAACGAAAAATACTTCGAAGGAAAACTCGCTCGCCCCAATATCGGCTGGAGCAACCGTTCCTGGCGCCGCCAATTCGGTTGCTACGACCCCGGCCCCAACCACATCCTGCTCAATCGCCGCATGGACCGCCCCAACGTCCCGCAATGCGCCGTCGAGTACGTCCTCTACCACGAAATGCTCCACGTCAAACACCCAACCCGCCGCTCCGGCTGCTCGCTGATCTCCCACTCACCCGAATTCCGCGCCGAAGAAAAACAATTCGTCCAATTCGACCGCGCCCGCAAAATCCTCGACCGCCTCGCTCGCTGACTGACATCTCACAACCCACGCGACTTGTCATCCTGAGGCGGCTGCAGGCCGCCGAAGGATCTCAGCGTTCAGCGTCTCTCCAAATTAATCGCCAAGCGTCTGTCCTGTAAATTCCGTCGAAGGGATCACATCACCGAATATCCTGCTTCTCCTTCTCCGGCTTCTTTGTAAAGCTTCTCAATCTTCTTCCGCACCTTCTCCGCGTCTTCCGCCTTCGGATACAAATCCAAATACCTCTGATACGACTTCGCCGCCGGCTTCTTCAGCCCTTTCTTCTCCTGCGCCTCACCCAAATATTTGAACGGCGCCGCGTACCCCGGCTTCGCCACCGTCGCGTCCGTAAATCGATCGATTGCCGCATCGACATCGCCCTTCTTCATGTAGTACTGCCCAACCTCGATGTCTTTCTCCGCTCGCTGCGGATCCCACTTCGGTTGGTCATCCGCCGATTCCGTCGCGTTATCTTTATTTGTCTTTGGTACCGGCTTCTTCGCCGAAGGCGTCGCCGGCGGCGCATCCGCCGGTTTCTCCGGCGCCGCAGGATCCTGTCCCGGATCCTGCGCACACAATCCCGCAGCCCCCGCCATCATCACGACAGCCGCCAAAATAAATGCCCGCATCCACCACTTAGTTCTCATTCAATCCCCATCATGTGTAGGGGCGCAGCACGCTGCGCCCCAGCTTGCCCAGCCGTCAACGAAACATCCACTCGGTCTTTTCTTACGGCTTTCGACTTTCAACTTTCGACTGTCAACTTCTCCCTCTTCAGTCCCCAATCTCCCTCACCCAAATATTCCGATACCTCACCGGGTGATTATGATCCTGCAACGCCAGCGGCAACTTCGCCGCCGTATTCTTGTATTCCGGTGTCGGCGTCGAAGTCGTTCCCTGAATCTCCACGTTATCCTGAATCAAAACGCCGTTGTGAATCACCGTCACGCGCGCTTTTTTCTCAACCGTCCCCGAGCTATTGAACGTCGGCGCATGAAACACAATGTCGTACGCCTGCCATTCGCCCGGCTTCCGCGCCGCATTCACCAACGGCGGATACTGCCCATACACCGCGCCCACCTGCCCGTCGGGATACGTCTTGCTCTGATACGAATCCAGCACCTGAATCTCGTACAGCCCCATCAAAAACACGCCGCTGTTGCCGCGATCCTGATCCTCGCCCACCGGCGGCGAAGGCTCGCGAAACTCCACATGGAGTTGGATGCTGCCAAACCCCTGCTTCGTGTGAATCTCTCCCGTCTTCGGCACCACCTCAAAATATCCGTCCGTCACCTTCCACTTTGCCGGGCCGCCGTCTTTGGTGCTCACCCACGCCGACAAATCCTTGCCGTCAAAAAGTACCGTCGCGTCCGAAGGCGCCTTGCCCGCGGCCTCTTGCGACGACCACGTTCCCGGATCGATCACTTTCGGCGCCGGACGATTCCGATCGTGCGCCTTCCACTGCGTTTGCCACGCCGCCGCTCCGCAAGCCAGCACCAGCACCGCCGCTCCACACAGACTCCATCGCTTATTCATCCCAGTCCTCCGAAGTAATCGCGCGACTCTCGCGTCGAACATAATAGCGCCGCGCCAGAATTTCACACGCACAAACCTCGCCCGACTGATCGCCTCATCACACGAGCGCCGCTCCAAAACTAATCGAGCAATCCCGACAATTTCGCATACTGCAACAACATGATCGTCTTCCCATCCTGAATTTCGCCGCGCCCGACCATCTCCAGCGCGTTGTCCAGCGTAATCTCCAGCACCTCGATATCTTCGCCTTCGGACTCGTCGCCCCCGCCGTCCGAAATCCGGTGACCCGGTTCGTATTCCGCCACAAAAAAGAACAGCTTCTCGGTCACCGACCCCGGACTCATGTACGACTCGAAAACTTTTCGCGGATTGTGCACCACAAATCCCGCTTCCTCTTCCGCCTCTTTCTTGATGCACGCCTCCGGATCAGCCTTATCCAGCAGCCCCGCGCACACCTCGATCAGCATCCCGTCCTCAAGCCCATTCACGTAAGCCGGAAACCGAAATTGCTTGATCAGCACCACCGTCTTCCGCTCCCGGTTGTAGAGCAGAATCGCCGCGCCGTTCCCTCGGTCATACGTTTCGCGATTTTGCGTCTGCCATGTCCCGTCGCTCCGCAAAAAATCAAACGTCGTTTTTTTCAGGACGTACCAATCGTCCGACAACGTCTTCACTTGCTTGATCCGCACGCGCTCCGAAGCCACCGATAACTCTCCTCGAATTCCCGATCAAATTCTCGCCCGCGTCACCACGGAAAGCACCAAAGATGCGACCGCGCTATCATAGTAATGTGAAGCGACGCTGCTGTTAAAACGCCGCGTCACAATCCCGCGCCATGGAACCCCGCGAAAAAGCCGCGCTCCTCCCAGACAGCCCCGGTGTCTATCTCTTCAAAGACGCCGCCGGCACTGTCCTCTACGTCGGCAAAGCCACATCCCTCCGTAGCCGCGTCCGCTCCTACTTTCTCGAATCGCGCTGGATGGATGCCAAAACGGGTTCGCTCGCCCGCGAAATCGCCGATCTCGACACCATCGTCCTCGACAATCCGCGCGAAGCGCTCGCTCTCGAAAACAATCTCATCAAGCGCTACCAGCCGAAATTCAACATCCGCCTCGTCGACGACAAAACCTACCCCTACATCAAGCTCACCCTCAACGAAAAATATCCGCGCGTCTACTTCACGCGCAAAGTTAAAAAAGACGGCGCCGCCTACTTCGGCCCGTACTTTCCCGCGAATCTCGCGCGCCGCATTCTCACTTTCATCCACAAGCGCTTCATGATTCCCAGCTGCAACGTCGATCTGACGCGCGATCATCCGCGCCCCTGCTTGCAGTACTACATCAAGCGCTGTCACGGCCCATGCGTCTCCGGCCTCGCTGCCGACGACGCCTACGCCGAATCTGTCCGCGATGTCCGCCTCTTCCTCGACGGCAAACGCGGCGATCTTATCAAGTCGCTCGAAGAGCGCATGTCCGCCGCCGCCGAAAAAGAACTCTTCGAACAAGCCGCCGCCTATCGCGATCTCCTCCGCACGCTCGAAGACATCGAAGAGCGCCAGCGTATCGCCGCTGCGCAAGGCGACGACACCGACGTCCTCGCTTACTACGCCGAAGCTCCGCTCGTCGCCGCGAATCTCTTCCATCTGCGCGGTGGCCGCGTCGTCGATCGCCGCGAATTTTTCTGGGAAGACCTCGACGAATTCGATGCCAACGAATTCGTCCCGTCGCTCCTCAAGCAGCTTTATCTCGACGCCGCGTATCTCCCGAAAGCGATTCACGTCCCGATCGAATTCGAAGATCGCGCGTCTGCTGGAAGAAACCCTCACCGAACGCGCCGGCCACAAAGTCGAAATCTTTACGCCGCAGCGGGGAAGTAAGCGCGCGTTCCTCGACCTAGTTTCGAACAACGCCAAGCACGCCTTCGAACAGCGCTTCCGCGTCCTCAAGCCGACCTCCAAAATGATCGGCGAAGCCGTCCAGAACGCGCTCAACCTGCTCGAAGAGCCGCGCCGCATCGAGAGCTTCGACATCTCCCACATTCAGGGCAGCGACACCGTCGCCAGCATGGTCGTCTGGGAAAACGGCCGCATGAAAAAGTCCGACTACCGCAAATTCATCATCCGCGGCGATTTCGCCGGCCGCGCAATCCCCGAACCGGTAATCGACAAGCCCCAGCCCATCGCACCCGAGCCGGACACCGTGCTCGTGGCCGAACCTCCAATTGCAGACGACTCGTCTCCGCTAGTCTCGATTCACAGCGCAGACGACGGAGTCGAGTCCCCGGCTGGACCCGTCATCTCCAGCCCGGAACCGTCCGCAACGGTTCCCCTTGCCCGCGTCATCCCCATCAACTCCCGCCCCGCCTACACCCAAAATGACGACTTCGCCAGCATGCGCGAAGCCGTCACCCGACGCTACAAGCGCGTCCTCGAAGAAAACCAGTCGCTCCCCAGCCTGATCCTCATCGACGGCGGCATCGGCCAACTCCACGCCGCCGCCGAAGCCCTCGAATCGCTCGCCATCATCAACCAGCCGCTCGCCAGCATCGCCAAAAAGGAAGAAATCCTCTACTTTTACGGCCAGGAAAACGAGCCGATCAAGCTCGACCGCCATAACCCGGTCCTCCACTTGATCCAGCAGATTCGCGACGAGACTCACCGCTTCGCCGTCACCTTCCACCGCCTTCGCCGCGCCAAGCGCCAGACCAAGACCGCCCTCAGCGACGTCCCCGGCGTCGGCCCCGCCACCGCCCGCAAGCTCCTCCGTGAGTTCGGCAGTGTCGCCAACCTCCAGCGCGCCGGCCTCGACGGCCTCTCGAAGGTCGTCTCCCGCAAATCCGCCGAAAAAATCCTCGCCCACCTGAACGCCGCCCAATCCGCCCCTCCCCAAGCCGGCTAGCAGTGGCCGCCAAATCCATCTCGTGTACGGGCGCAGGACTCCTGCGCCCCAGCTTGCCCGGCCGTCAGCCCCGGCGATGCCCGATTTTTCCGGCCGCGAGTTAACCTCCACTGAGCGCACATACCGGTTAGCTCGTATTGCACACTCAAATCCCACGTGCTAATTTTTTCAAGGAGGCAGCTATGGCGGACAATGTCGGTTCCAAGGTCAGCTTTTTCCTCGTAGGTCTCGGTATCGGTGCGTTGGTCGGAGTTCTCTTCGCTCCAAAGTCGGGCGAAGAAACCCGCGACTATCTCAACAAAAAGGCCGATGAAGGCCGCGACTACGCGCAGCGCAAAGCCCGCGAACTCCGCGAACGTGCCGACGAATTGGTCGAGCGCGGCAAGGATGTCGCCAAGGGCAAGCGCGATTCGATCTCCGCCGCCGTCGAAGCCGGTCGCGAAGCGTACCTCCGCGAATCCAAGTCGTAATCCGCCCGCGTCGCTGTCCAACGGGTGCGGGGAATTGGTCTCGGTTTTGACTTTGTAGGGGCGGGGTTCACTCCGCCCGGCGTAAATTAAAGCAATCACTTGGGCGGGGAAGCATAGTCCCGATTGCATGAAGCAGGCAGACCCTCTTTCGGCGTGGGTGAGGCAGGAATGGAAACCTGGGTCGTCGTATCGGTCGTGATCGTAGCCGTGGCCATCGTGTTTCAGGCCACGATGCTCGCCATGATGTTTTTCCAGATGCGTAAGACCGTCGAGCGCGTCGACAAACTCACCACCGACCTTCACACGCGAGTCGGCCCAATTCTTACGCGCGTCCAGATTCTCCTCGACGATACCCAACCGAAGATTACGGAAATGGTTTCCGACGCCGCTCACGTCGTCTATCTCGCGCGCGGCCAGGCGCAAAAACTCGATCGCGTTGTCAGCGAAGCGACCGACCGTCTCCGCGGCCAGCTTGTCACCGCCGATCGCATCCTCACCGGCGCGCTCGAAACCGTCGAGGAAGCCGGCACTCAGTTCAAGCGTGGTGTCTGGAAGCCGATGCAGAAAGCCTCGGCGATAATCAGCGGCATCAAAATCGGACTCGACTTCCTGCGCTCCCGCCGCGGTACCCGCCGTCGCAGTGCCGACGAAGTCGACGTCGAAGACGGCGAAGAACTCTTCATCTGAACCTTTGCAATCGTCCTAAAACTTCAGAACTCAAGACTTCAGCCTTAAGCCATTCACGCTTTTTATAGTGTTGTCATCCTGAGGTGCCTGATGGGCGCCGAAGGATCTCAGCGTAATCACGTTTGCACTCCAACTCGTCGTCGACACTTTTCACCGTCGGCGATCCAGACTTCAATTTTTCCCTAGCGCCTCGAACGGCACTTCATTCGATTCCACAGTGCCCACCCAGTACGGCATCAGGGAAACGCCCTTGGAGTCTAGGTTCGCTTGGCTCATCGATACTCCCTTACCGCTATAGCGCGCTTTAATCGTGCACGGTCCCGTCAGCTTGGCATCGGCCGTCACCGCCCGAAACGCCCAATCATCATCAAGATTCAGCGGCAGCGTGAAACTCGCTCCCGCTGGCAGCGGCAAAACGAACGGATCGATGCGTCCGGCAATCGAACCTGGGTCTCCAGCGGGAAACTTCCACGTCTTGCCACTAGGGTCCGTCAGCAATAGTTCGATCGCGCTTGCATATTGTTTGTTGCCGTTCGCCAGCAGCATTCCAATATTCAGCACCAGATCTTTCCGTCCCGGATTGAGCAGTGTGATGCGGAATCCAGGCAACCCATCCTTGGCCTTTAACAAGTCGTCGCGTTCAACGACGAGTTTGGGCCCGCTAGACGCTGTATCGGGTGAAATGGCCAGAGTCGGATTCTGCGCGACAGCCGTTGAATTAATCGAAGAACAAATCGAAGCGAGAGACAGAGCGACAAGCAGTGCGCATCGTGAAGCAATCGTCATCGAGACACCTCTGCCTATTGTTGAACTTTGTCTGAAATCCAACCGCCTCCCAAAACAACATCTCCATCGTAGAAAATCGCGCCTTGCCCGATGTAATCGCCCGTTGCGGCTGATCGAACGTGACGCGCGCGCGATCCTCGCCAATCGCCTCGACGGTCGCCATCGCCGCCACATGCTTGTGCCGGATTTTCACCGCCGCGCGCACCGGCGCGTCAGGGCGCGCAATCGAAATCCAATTTACTCCCTCGACTTCGCAAACCGTCGATCGCAACGACTCGTCATCTCCAACGACCACGCGATTCTTCTCGCGATCGATCGACAGCACGTAATACGGCTTGCCCGCCGCAAATCCCAATCCCTTGCGCTGCCCGATCGTAAAGTGATGCACGCCGTTGTGCCGCCCAACAACGTCGCCATCTTCATTCACAATTTCGCCGCTCGTGTTCGACAGCGGACTCCCGCGCTCCAGCGAATACGCCTCGATAAACTGCACATAATTCCCGTTCGGCACGAAGCAAAGCTCCATGCTCTCCGGCTTCTCCGCTACCGGCAGATTCACACGCCGCGCCGCGGCGCGCACTTCATCCTTCGTCAGTTCGCCGAGAGGGAACTCGCTCTTCGACAACTGCTCCTGCGTCAATCCCCACAAAAAGTACGACTGATCCTTCGACTCATCCCGTGCGCGCAACAATTCCCATCGCCCGCTCGCATCATTTCGACGAATCCGCGCGTAGTGTCCCGTCGCCAGCCGCTCCGCGCCAATTTGCCGCGCCATCCGCAGCAACGGCTCGAACTTCACATCCGTATTGCAATTCGTGCAAGCGATCGGCGTCCGCCCCGCCAAATACTGATCCACGAACGGACGAATCACCCGCTCCTCAAACTGCTGCTCGAAGTTCACAACGTAATGCGGAAAATTCAGATGCTGCGCCACGCGCTTCGCATCGTAAACATCGTCCAGCGAGCAGCACCGATGCTGCGCCGGGCCGTCACCCTGCAATTGCGGCAGCCGCCGCTGATTCCACAGCTGCATCGTCAGCCCGATCACTGGCCGCGCCTGCTCCTGCAGCAATGCCGCCACCGTTGAGCTATCGACGCCGCCCGACATCGCGATAGCAACGAGCCCCGCCCGCGCGTCGCCCGTCTCAGCGCTCGTCGGCAACTCCTCGAATTGTGCTTCCGTCGTCATGCTGTCTTCTATTTTAGCGGATTCGTCGAGTGAACGAGCGACCGAACGCCTATTTGCCCTGAGCCGCCGTGTATGCGGGCGAAAGCTGTCGGAGTTGTGCCACGGCAGCGGGGATAACTTCGAGCGCGAACCCAATCTCTTCCGGCGTCGTGTGGCGGCCGAGGCTGAAACGCAAACTCGAGCGAGCTTCGGCGGCACTCATCCCAATCGCCGTCAGCACATGCGAAGGCTCAACCGCCCCCGAAGAACACGCTGCCCCCGTCGAGCAAGCCAGCCCCTTCAAATCCAGCGCAATCACCAGCGCCTCGCCGTCGATCCCCGCAAACGTAATGTTCGTAGTATTCGGCGTTCGCGCCACATCCGCCCCATTTATCCGAGCATCCGGCACGCGTTGAAGTAATCCCCGCTCAAGCTCGTCGCGCAGCCTTCCGACCCGCTCCGCATCGTCGGCAAGCGACGTCACGCGCGATTTCCGCAGCCTTTCCACATCCCGACGATTCCCGCGACATTTTCCGTACCAGGCCGAAACCCGCGCTGGTGATGTCCGCCATACATAAGCTGCTGAACCCGCGTCCCTCCGCGCACGTACAGCGCCCCGACGCCCTTCGGCCCATACATCTTGTGCCCCGAAATCGAAAGCAAATCGATCCTCATCGCCCCAACATCAATCGGAATCTTTCCCGCCGACTGCACCGCATCCGTATGAAAATAAACGTCCGCCTCCGCCGCAATCTTCCCAATTTCTTCCAGCGGCTGCACCGTTCCCAAGCTCATTGTTCGCGTGCATCACCGTAATCAGCGTAGTTTCCGCGCGCACCGCGCGCCGAATCGATTCCGGATCAACGCGCCCGCTGCGCTCGACGTCAACATAAGTAACGCCAACTCCTTCTTTCTCCAGCGCTTGGCAAGCGTTCAATACCGCCTCATGTTCAATCGTCGTCGTGATGACATGCGGCGATTTTGCGGCCTGCAGCCGATTCGGATACCGCGCCTCAAGGTCATTTGAACCGGCATGTCCACCCGCGTCCGCCCGGTCAGCGATCGCCGCCCGCAGTACCCCAAAAATCGCGTGATTGTCCGCCTCTGTCCCCCCGCTCGTAAAAACAATCTCCTGCGCCCGCGCCCCAACCAGCGCCGCCACCCGTTCCCGCGCCGTCTCCACCGCCGCCCGCGCCTTCTGCCCAAACCCATGAATCGACGACGCATTCCCAAACTCCCCCGAAAAATAGGGAAGCATCGCCTCCAACACCTGAGGCTCAACCGCCGTAGTCGCATTGCAATCGAAATAAACCCGCTTCATGGCTGTTCAACACAATACTACCAGCAGCACCAGTTCGAGGTGCGGGTTTAGATTCCACCCCGCCTCCCAAAACAAGGACCGCACCTCATTCGAATGCTAACCACATAAATAACTATTGACATAGTACAAAACCCGTGTTATCATACGTCGTGAATCCGCGCTCTCACCCCTCCGGTCGCCCCACTGTCCTACGACTCTCCTCAATTTCTGCATTTACGCCTTCCAATAACTCCCCCATTTTCAATCGCTTCCACACTCTCAAAAGTGATCAGTCTGTAACCCTCTGCAGCAATTGGATTTATTCACTCTTTGTAAAACACTGGGGAGTATACCCCTACGCGCCAATTATGACTATAATGACCATAATGACCACATAGGTCATTTTGCCAAGGAGTAGCCCATGACACGCGCCACCGCGCCACGCACCACTTGGACCGTCGCCGAAGCTAAGTCCCATCTCAGCGAACTAATGGAACAAGCCGAAACCTCCGGCCCCCAAACCATCACCCGCCACGGCAAAAACGTCGTAGTAGTCGTTTCCGCCCAGGAATGGGAACGCAAAACAAAACGCAAAGGCTCCTTCGCCGAATTCCTCTGGAATTCTCCGCTACGAGGTTCCGGACTCGTGATCGAACGCGCGGACGATGAACCCCGAAAGATCGACTTGTGAGTTTCCTGCTCGACACGAATGTTCTCTCTGAAAGCTCCAAGCCCCAACCTGACGACGCTGTGAGGGCTTGGCTCCACAGCGTCGACGAAGACATGCTCTTCGTCAGCGCAATTACCCTCGCCGAACTTCGCTTCGGAATCGAGCGGCTCGCTCCTGGCGCTCGCAGAAACAGCCTCGAACTCTGGCTGAGAGAGAGCCTGATCGAGAGGCTCGGCCCCCGTCTTCTCGTTGTGGACTCGGCCGTCGCGGCAGAATGGGGAACATTGCAGGCACAAACTCAAGCGCGAGGTCGCCGTATGAATACGATGGACTGTTTCCTGGCCGCCACAGCCCGCGTGCACCAACTAATCATGGTGACCCGAGACGTGGACCACTTCTCCAGCGTTGGCTGCGAATTGTTCAATCCTTGGACCGCAGGATGAAAATTTAGAAAGAGCGCCCTTTTTGAGAGAACAGGGAACCGCCGGTGCTACGATGACGGCGCGATGAATACGACGAAAATGAACGCCACCAAGAACATCATTCGGTTTCGCATTGCAATCACTCTGGCCGCCGCGATTCTTCTGGGATCGTGCGCCACCTTGTATGCCGCACCTCCAGCCGGCGTCGGCCAGATGTTTCGCCTCGATGGCGGCGACGTCACCTACGTCTTCGGCGTGAACGACCGCGGCGAACTCCAGGCCCTCTACTGGGGCGGCAAACTTGCCCCAGGCGACAAATTTCCGCCAGCGCATTCGCTGCCTGAAATGGCTTCCTTCGATTCGCCCGGCACAACCACGCCGCAGGAATACGCCGCCTGGGGCGCCGGTCTTTTCACCGAGCCAGCTCTAAAAGTCACATTCGCCGACGGCAATCGCGATCTCGTTCTCCATTACGTCAGCAGCAAATCCACGCCCACTTCGTACGAAGTCCTCACCAAAGACATCTCGCGCGAAATCTACGTCACGCTGCGCTACGCCATCGACGCCGAGAGCGGCATCCTCGCGCGCTCCGCCTCAATCGAAAATCGCGACAAAGCCGCAATCATCATCGAGCAAGCCGCCGCTGCGCAATGGACGCTGCCCCCCTCTCGCTACACGCTCAGCTATCTCACCGGCCGCTGGGGCGCCGAGTGGACGCTCAATCAAGAACCGATCCAAGGCGGCTCGCGCGTGATCGAAAGCCGCCGCGGCACGACCGGCCATCAAGCGAATCCGTGGTTCGCCATCTCTCGCGACGACAGCCAAAAATCCAACGGCCCGCTTTCTGCCGGCGAAGAACACGGCGAAGTCTGGTTCGGCGCGCTCGCCTGGTCCGGCTCGTGGCGCTTCACTATCGAAAAAACGCAGCTCGACTCGGTCCGCGTCACCGGAGGTTTCAATCCATTCGATTTCGGCTACAAACTCAATCCTGGCGAAAAGCTCGAAACGCCGATTTTCTACGGCGGCTACTCGAATCACGGACTCGGTGGCGCATCCCGCCTCCTGCACAAGTTCGAGCTGCAACACATTCTTCCGCAAGCTCCGAATCCCAAACCGCGCCCCGTCATTTACAACTCCTGGGAAGCGACCGAAATGAACGTCGACGTAGCCGGCCAGGAAGCACTCGCCGAAAAAGCCGCGAGTCTCGGCATTGATCGCTTTGTGATGGACGACGGCTGGTTCGGCCAGCGCAAAACCGACCACGCCGGTCTCGGTGACTGGTACGTGAACAAAGACAAATTCCCCAACGGTCTAAAACCGCTGATCGATAAAGTTCACTCGCTGAAAATGGATTTCGGCCTCTGGGTCGAGCCCGAAATGATCAACCCCGATTCCGACCTTTATCGCAAGCATCCCGACTGGGTGCTGAATTTCCCCGGGCGCCCGCGCTCCGAATCCCGCAATCAGCTCGTGCTCAATCTTGCGCGCCCCGACGTGCGAGATTACGTCCTCGGATTCCTCGACAAACTTCTCACCGAAAACGACATCGCCTTCTTGAAATGGGATTACAACCGAAACTGGTCCGAGCCCGGCTGGGATGCCGTTCCCATCGACGAACAAAAAAAGGTCTACGTCGAATTCATCCGCAACGTTTACTGGGTTCTTGCTGAACTCCGCAAGAAACATCCGAAGATCGAAATCGAATCGTGCTCGGGCGGAGGCGGTCGTGTCGATCTCGGAATCCTCCGTTACACCGACGAAGTCTGGCCCTCCGACAACACCGATCCCTTCGATCGCCTCTCCATGCAGGACGGTTTTACCTACGCCTACACGCCGCAAATCATGATGGCGTGGGTCACCGCGTCGCCGCATTGGCAGAACGGCCGCAACACGACGCTGACGTACCGCATGTTGAGCTCGATGCAAGGCTCGCTCGGAATCGGCGACAATCTCAACAAATGGACCGCCGAAGACTTCGCGACGGCCAAGCGCCTCATCTCCGCCTATCACGAAGTTCAAAAGACAATCACGCAGGGTGACCTTTATCGCCTCGTCAGCCCGCGCGACGACAGCGAATTTTCATCGACCCAAACCGTATCGCCTGACAAATCACAGTCGGTCGTCTTCGCCTTCACCGTCGCCACGAAGCAGGGCCGTCTCTTCCCGCTGTTGCAACTCCAAGGCCTCGACCCGACCGCAAAATACAAACTCATCGCGATCGAAGGCAAACCTCTGCCAGGCACTCCAGAGATCGCCTCCGGCGATTGGTGGCTGCACCACGGCATCAACCTCGAGTTGAAAGGCGACTACCAGGCCGCAATGTTCCGGCTCGATCGAGAGCGGTGAGTTGAACGCAAAAACGATTTCAGGATGAAGCTACCGCTAGCGAACGCAAAATATCGCAGGCCGGCGACTATCGTCTCAAGGCTGCTGCTTTTTTCCGCGTTGGCTGTCTGGCTCGCCTATATTGGACTCTGGTTGCACTACGACAGTACTCGGCCGGGACAACCGGACGTGGCCGCCGGCCGCATACTCGTACAGAATACGCACGGGCACTATGTCTATCTCACGCCTGAGGAAAGCACCCGTCTTACAGACCTCGAGATTTTGGCTGCAATCCTGTTCGTGTCGGGATTCTTGATCGTAGGGCTATTCGCAGAAAACGGTTTTACAAGGAAGCGGCCCAAACCCTGGGAAGTGCGTCGGTGGTGATTCGTGACGCACGCGAGTTGTGACCGAGGAGAAGAGATGATTCGTCCATTGATTTTCGCTGTATTTGTAATTTTGTTTTCTGTTCCTGCGCGCGCTCAACTCGACGAGATTGAAAAGCGCATGGGAGTCAACGTCGGACCTGGTCTGAGCGAATCCAAAATCGCTTCCGGGTTGAAACAGGCGCTCCAGGTCGGCTCAGAGAACGCTGTGAAGATCGTTGGCAAGCCCAACGGCTACTTCGGCAACGAAGCCATCAAGATCGACATGCCCAAAGATTTGCATCCGCTCGAAAGCGGGCTCCGTGCCGTCGGATTCGGTCCGAAGATCGACGAATTCATTCTCAGCATGAATCGCTCCGCCGAAGCGGCCGCCCCTGCCGCTCGAAAAATCTTCATCGACGCGATTCTCGCGATGAGCTTCGACGACGCGAAACGAATCCTGGCGGGTGACAACACGGCGGCAACACAATACTTCAAACAGAAAACTACGGGACAGCTCACCGACGCATTTACGCCGGTCGTCAAAAAAACGATGGAAGAAAACGGTGTCGTCCGCCAGTACGATTCGCTGACCGAGCAGTACAAAAATATCCCGTTCGCGAGTAGCAAGAGCCTCGACATCGATCACTACGTCGTATCAAAAGCTCTGGACGGCCTCTTCTACGAACTCGGCGAGCAAGAAAAACAGATCCGCGCCAATCCTGCCGCGCGCACGACCGACCTTCTAAAGGAGGTTTTCGCGCACGCCGGTCGCTGATTTACGAAGCGAGCTGTCGCGACATCGATGCCGAATCCCGCGCGGCCCATCGCCGGCAGATCTTACCGTTCTCGATCACGAACCATTCCATCGCGACGAGTTCGTAGGACTTTCCAGTCGGCTGTTGCCCGCGAAATGGGCTACGAAACGTCCCGCGCTCCGTGTACCGGACCGCAACCGAATCGCCTTCCGCTATCATCGAGTCGGCCGTGAGTTCGATCGCATAGGCTGCATGCAACTCGCCCCAAATGCCATACGCTTTCTCGACATCAACGAAGCCGAGCACGCCTTGAATCTGCGCGCCGGGGGCGAACAGTTCGCGGAGAGCGGCAGAGTCGCCGCCATTGAACGCGGCGATATATCGTCGGACGATTTCCTTGTTTGCTTCCAGTGGGCTGGACATGGTTCGGCGAGCCTCCGTCAATACTTGTGATGATTCTCGCCGAAAATGGGAAGACAAACAACGATACGAGAGGTTACGTCGTGAAAGAAAAAAGTTTGAGGTGCCCGCATCGCGCGGACCTCGGCCGCAGCAGTGCTGCGCCGGCGAACTCGCCGATGATCGCTGCTCGAATGCAGTTTTACATCGTCAGCACGACGCGGAACTGAGCCTTGCCGCTGACCAGGCGAGCCCAGGCGTCATTCACCTTTTCGAGCGGATATTTTTCGATCATTGCGCGCACGCCCGTGTACTCCGAGAATCGCAGCGTGTCTTCCGAATCCGGCGCGGTTCCCGACGCCCAGCCTTTCACCGCTTTGTTGCCGAAGATTAATTGCGCAGCCGAAACCGAAATCGGATCCGGTCCCACGCCGATCACAAGCATCGTGCCGTTCGCGCCCAGCCCATCGACGAGTGCCGACATCGCTTTGCCGCTTGGCGCGGTCGAGAGAATCACCTTCGCCCCGCCGAGTTTTTTCAACTCCTCGGCCGCGTTCACCGCGTCGCTATCGAGGTAAACGTGCGCGCCGAGTTTCTTCGCGAGCGCTTCGCTCTCTTTGCCGCGGCTGATCGCGACGGTCTTGTAACCAAATTTATTCGCGAACTGAATGCCGAGATGCCCCAATCCGCCAACGCCGAGCACGGCAACAAGGTCGCCGGGAATCGCGCCGGCTCGCCGCATCGAATTAAACGTCGTGATTCCGGCGCACAGCAACGGAGCCGCTTCCGCGGGATCGAACGCTTCGGGCATCGCCGCGACCGCTTCCCACGGCGCCACCATATATTCCGCATAGCCGCCGTCGTAGTGAATCCCGGCCCACTTTTCATTCACGCAGTTGATGAAATCGCCGCGCCGGCAGTTGATGCAGGTGAAGTCATGCCCGCCGTGCCAGCCGACGCCGACTTTCTGCCCCTTCTTCCACGAAGTGACGCTCGGACCAACCTCGTCGATCACCCCGGCAATTTCGTGGCCCGGCGAGCGCGGATACTGTATCCACGGCATCAATCCGTCTTTGACCAGATGGTCGCTCGCGCACACGCCGCACGCGTTCACCTTGATACGAACCTGACCAGGTCCGGGCGTGGGAATCTCGCGCTCTTCAATCTCAAAATCTGCGCCTGGCTTCGGCACGACTGCGATTCTCATCTTCGGCATGTTTCCGTCCTTGCGTGAAGTTGCTGGCTGCCTTTTTGGATGCGATGTGGCAACGGGTGGTTAGGAGAAAGATTCGAACCTTCCGAACGGTCGCGCGTGCCATGACGCCCTGGCGTTCGTGCTAGAGTTTTCATCTCGGCACCGGCAGCAAAGCTCTCTGGAGGAGCGAGTGGCGTATCGCGATTTGCGTGAGTTTGTGCGAAAGCTCGAGAAAGAAGGCGAGCTTCAGCGTGTGCGCGCCGAAGTCGATCCAATTCTTGAGATCACCGAAATCACGCAGCGCATCGCGCGCGATCCCAAGCGCAAACCAGACAGCGTCGGACCAGCGCTCCTCTTTGAAAAGCCGAAAGGTTCGAAGTTTCCATTACTGGTAAATACATTCGGCAGCATTCGCCGTATGGAGCTTGCCTTCGAAGTCGATCGCCTCGACGAAGTCGCCGACCGCATTCGCGGTTTTCTCGCGATGGAAACGCCGCAAGGCCTCTTCGACAAAATTAAAATGTTGCCGAAGCTCGCGGAACTCGGCTCGTTCTTCCCAAAGAGTGTGAAAAACGGCGACTGCAAAGACGTGATTCGCACCGGCCGCGATATCAACCTGCTGGATTTTCCAATTTTGAAATGCTGGCCGCAGGACGGCGGCCGCTTTATCACGTTCCCGCTCGTTTTCACGCGCAATCCCGAAACAGGGAAGCGCAATGTCGGCATGTATCGCATGCAGGTGTACGACGAAAACACCACCGGCATGCATTGGCAGACGCAAAAGCACGGCGCCGAACATTTCCGCCGCGCGCGTCTTGCGAATCCCGACGGAAGAATTCCCGTTTCCGTCGCGATTGGCGCCGATCCGGCAACGTCGCTCGCCGGCATGCTCCCGATTCCGCCCGATCTCGACGAAATGATGTTCGCCGGCTTCTTGCGACGCGAGCCCGTCGAAATGGTGAAGTGCGAAACGAACGAACTCGAAGTTCCCGCAAACGCCGAAATCGTTCTCGAAGGTTACGTTTCACTCAAAGAATTGCGCACTGAAGGACCGTTCGGCGATCACACCGGGTTTTATTCGCTCGAAGGCGAATTTCCCGTATTTCACGTCGAATGCATCACGCACAAAAAAGATCCGATTTACCTGACAACCGTCGTTGGTCCGCCGCCGCAAGAAGATTTCTACATGGGCCATGCGGTCGAGCGCATTTTCCTTCCCGTGATGAAAATACAGTATCCCGAAATCGTCGACGTCGCGATGCCTGCCGAAGGCATCTTCCACAATTTAATGATTGTCGCGATTCGCAAATCGTATCCGGGCCACGCGCGAAAAATCATGAACGCGATTTGGTCTCTCGGTCAGGCGATGTTTACGAAAGTGATTGTGGTCGTCGATCACGACGTGAACATTCACGACTATCGCGAGGTTGTTTGGAAGGCGCTCTGCGCTCTCGACCCTGAGCGCGACGTCCAGTTTTCGCTCGGCCCGGTAGACACGCTCGATCACGCGCAGCGCATGCAGGACTTCGGTTCGAAAATGGGCGTCGACGCCACCCGCAAGTGGCCCACCGAAGGCTTTACGCGCCCATGGCCAGACGAAATCCTCATGGATGCGAAGACCAAAGCGAAAATCGAGTCGATGTGGAAGACGCTCGGCCTCTGATATCCATCGTCTCGCCTACATCAAACGTCCCTCTCTAAATCGATAAATCCCCATTCAAGTTGTTGCCTCCCGGGTGCCGATACGGACGGATGAGGTCCGTGTGAGCAAGTCACTCGATCGACAAGGCGCCGCGACACCCTCAGAAGGCTCAACTGGCTTAAACGGCTCCGACTTAGCCGACCGCCGGCGTCACCCGCGCTACCGCTTCAGCGAGCCCATGAAGGTTTGCCGCCAGGACGGCGCCTGCCTCGATGGAATGAGCGTGGAAATCAGCCAAAGCGGCATGTCGGGCATGATCCAGGGAGTGCTTCGCCCCGGCGATGTCGTGCGTTTACAGCCAGTTACAGGCGTAACAACGGCCGCGGTCGTCCGCCACAAACTGGGGATGCTTTACGGCTTCGAATTCCTCGAATTAGCCGGTGAGCAAGCCCGCAAAATTGCCGAGCGATGTCGAAAATGCGAGCCGTGGAGGGCGAATGCGAGGGCCGTTTGAGCCGTAAAGATAACCGTCCCCGCGAACAGGCAAAAGCTCCGTAAAATGTCCATATGCGGTAGTACTGAGAAGGGGGATACCCTACATATAGAATGCGTACCATAGAAACCCTACGAAAATAGGAAAGAACCCATACAGATAGGACAACTCGCGCACAAATATCTTTTGACCCTCTCGACTTCGGGATGTCATAACGGTTTCACGGGGTGCGCCTCCGTAAGCTCGCAGCGTCGGCAGGGGTGCGCCAACAGGTTGATATCGGGCGTGTCGTGGGCGCCGGGGTAACGATCCTCGTGAATGAATCTCGAGAAGTCATGAATGTGCGGCAGGCGTCGCAATATCTGGGGATCTCCCCGGATACGCTCTACCGTTACATCACTGAGGGCGAGATTCCCGCATTCAAGCTCGGCAATCGCTGGAAATTGCGCAAGACGATCCTGGACCGCTGGATGGAACGCAAGATGAGCCAGGCGCACGTACGGCGCCGGTAAATCGAGCAAGGCGAAAGGGAAAGAGGCCGCGAATATGGCGTTATTTGGCGGAAAAAACAAGCAACTGGTCGGACTGGACATCGGGTCTAGCTCGATCAAAGCCGTCGAGCTGAAGTCCACGAAGGCGGGCTACGAACTCGTGAGTTTTGGCACCGAAGCGCTGGCGCAAGACACCGTCGTTGACGGCGCGATCATGGATGCGCCGCAGGTCGCCAACGCCATCAGCAAGATTTTCGATACCGAAAAGATCAAGACGAAGAACGTCGCCACATCGGTTTCCGGCCACTCCGTCATCGTCAAGCGCGTACCGCTTCCGTCTGATGACCGAAGAAGAGCTGTACGAGCGCATTCCTTCGGAAGCCAGCCAGCACATTCCGTTCGACATCGCCGACGTGAACCTCAGCTATCAGCTCCTCGAATCGATGGACGCGCAGATGGACGTGCTGCTCGTCGCCGTCAAAAAAGACAAAATTCTGAATCACACGAACGTGCTCGCACAGGCCGGCAAAACCCCGGTGGTCGTCGATATCGACGCCTTCGGCCTGCAGAACTGCTTTGAAGTGAACTACGAACCCGACGCGGGCCAGACGGTCGCGCTGCTCAACATCGGCGCCAGCGTCATGAACATTAATATCGTCCGCGGCGGCATCCCGCTGTTCACCCGCGACGTCAGCGTTGGCGGCAACCAGTTTACCGACGCGCTGCAAAAAGAATTGGACCTCAGCTACGAAGACGCCGAGCGCCTCAAGAAGGGCGAAACACTTGCCCAGCGTCACCGACGAGCAGAAGCAACAAATCCTTCGCAGCGTCTCCGACATCCTGACGCTCGAAATTCAGAAGACTTTCGACTTCTTCCGCGCGACCGCCAGCGGCGAAAACATCCAGCGCATCGTCGTTGCCGGTGGCACGGCGCGCGTCCCCGGCTTGGTCGATCTCCTGCGCGAAGAATTTGCGATGCCGGTGGAAGAACTCAATCCGTTCCGAAGAGTGCTGGTGAACCCGGGCAAGCACAGCGATGACCAGATTCGCGAAATGGGTCCGAGGCTTGCCATCGCGGTCGGCCTGGCGCTGAGGAGCTTTGACTAGTCATGATCCGTATAAATCTTCTCGGACAAGCGAAACCCAAAGCGTCGCGACGTCCCGTCGATACGGGCGCGGCACTTCCGGCTCTCTTCATCGGCGCCGGAGTTATTTTCGGCGCTTTGATCCTCGGCTACGTTTATTACAACTGGCAGCATCAGTTGTCTGAGGAAAACGCCAAGATCAAGCAGCTCCAGACGCAGAAGACCGATCTCGAACAAGTGAAACTCCAGGTCGAAGCGTTTGAGCAGCAGAAAACCATTCTCCAGCAGCGCGTCAACACGATTGAACAGCTGCAGCGTGATCGCACCGGCGCCTCGGAATTGCTCGATCAGATCGCCAGCACCGTGGCGCGCACTGAAAATCTCTGGCTCACCTCGATGGTCAAAAAGGACAGCAGTCTGACCATCGATGGCGCCTCGGCTTCTGTCAACGGCGTCGCCAACTTCATCACCGCGCTAAAGCGCTCCGGCTACTTCTCGAATATCGAAATCAAGGAATCCAAGCAGGACGAGAAAGCCGCCGCGGTGCAGACCTTTGTTTTTGAAATTTCCGCTCAAATCACACCTCCGGGTGCTCCGGCACCGGCGACGACGGCGAAGCCTGCCAGCGCGCCGGCAGCTGCGCCAACGACTGGCGCAACTCGGCCGAAGGTAGGGTAAAGGACATGGCCAACCCACTCCGCGATATGTCCGTCATCATGCAGTGCTTGCTCGCCGTGGCCATCACGGTCGTGCTTGTCGTGGTCGGAGTCTATCTGCCGTTCTCTCCGATTGCGCAAGAGCGAGACGAGGTTGACAAGGCCGTTCATCAACGTTCGGACCTCAACCTGGAAGTCACCAAGCTTCAGGTCTACCGCCAGCGTTACGGCGAATTGAAATCGCAGATGGACGCGCTCTCCAAGCAGCTCGAGACGCTGAAGACCATCGTTCCGGAAGAAAAAGAAGAAGACGAGTTCATCCGTCTCGTGCAGGGCGCGGCATCCGCTTCGAACGTTTCGATTCGCCGCCTCACCGCCAAGCCGGTCGTCGCCCGCGAATATCACTACGACATGCCTTTCGAAGTTCAGGCCGACGGCCCGTACTTCAACCTGCTCGACTTCTTCAGCCGGCTCAGCAGGCTCTCGCGCATCATCAACGTCGGCGACATCGATTTTGAGGACGCGGGCGGTACCAAAGGCGTGAAGTATCCACTGCGCCCCGGGACGTCCGTGACCGGAGTCTTTACAGCAACCACTTTCTTCACCAAGCCCGCTGACACGGGAGCTGCCAAGCCCGCGACGGCAGGGAAACCGTGAACGGAATGAGCAGAAACATGCGTTCTGTAAACAAAATGATCGTAGGGATTTTGCTGGCCGCGGCCCCCGGGCTGATGGCGCAGACCAGCCCTGCAGGCGGAGCGCAGTCCAATCCGCCGGCCAAGGCTCCGTCCAAGCCCAAGACCTCGAAGCCAAAAGCCACCAAAGCCAAGACCAGCGCTCCGGCAAACGCCACCGCCGCTCCGGCCGCATCGGCCGATGCATCTGGCGCCCAGGGTTCCGGCGAAGGCGAAAAGGGCTCGCGTCGCGACCCGTTTGAGTCGCTCGTCAACCGCCAGAAAGACCAGAACGCCGGCAAGAATCTTCCTCCGGGCAAGGCTGGCTTGCAGGTCAGCACGCTCCGGCTCGACGGCATCGTTCGCTCCTCCGTGGGCATGATCGCCGTCGTCTCCAATCCGCAGTCGCGCACGTACTTCTTGCGCGAAGGCGATCAGCTTTACGACGGTCGCGTCGATAAAATTGCCATGGACGGAGTTTCCTTCCACGAATTGGGCAAGGACGCGTTCGGCAAGCCAGTAGAACGCCAAGTTCAAAAAAGAATCTACGCCAGTGCAGGAGAACAGCAATGAAGATGAACCGGCCGGCCTTTCGAATTGGCTGCCTGACAATCGCGGCGGCGGCGCTCTCGATGAGCCCCTCGTTCGCACAGACGCAGGAGCCTGGCGGCGCGTCCGCGACAGCTTCGGTGATCTCCAGCGTGGCGGTGACCGCGGCTTCCCAGCGTGAAAGCATTCGCGTCGAGGGCCAAGGTCCGCTTGAGGTTCATGCCTCGCGTATGCAGAATCCTGAGCGCCTCGTGCTCGACTTCAGCAGCGCACGGCTCGCAACGCAGAAGGCCATGATGCCCGGTGTTTCGGCTCCGGTCCGCGGCGTACGGCTCGGCCAGTATCGTCCCGACATTGCTCGCATCGTCGTCGATCTGACTTCCGCCGCTCCCTATCAGATTTTGCGCGAAGGCCCGGTAGTCGTCGTTGCATTCGACGCTCTGCCCGAGATGCCGGTCGATTCCAGTGTTGCGACCACGACGGTCTCGAACCATCCGCGCCAGTACAATAATTCGACGCCGCACGTTGTTCGCGCCGTCCAAAAAGTTTCGTACAAAGCTCCTCGCTTCGCGTTGCCTGGCGAACTGACCCAGCCCTCAGTTGTCCTCGCATCGTTCAGCGGGAAAGATGAACCGGTTCGTCCGATCGCCGCGCAGGAAGCGGCGGCTCAGGCAACCGCTCAGGCCGGTAACGCAGCCGCAACAGCAGCCCCTCAGGTGACAGGCCCGAGCCGTTACACCGGTGAGCCCATTTCGGTAAACCTGAAAGACGTTGATCTCCGCGACTTCTTCCGTCTGATTCACGAAATC
The DNA here is from genome assembly GCA_963766985.1 of uncultured Acidobacteriota bacterium. GTDB lineage: Bacteria > Acidobacteriota > Terriglobia > Acidiferrales > UBA7541 > Acidiferrum. The sequence goes on along the minus strand of CAVYCJ010000010.1, from coordinate 880,032 downwards.
AGCGGCTTGAACGTCGTTCTCGATCCCAACGTCAAGGGCACTCTGACCATCGTGCTCGACGAAGTACCCTGGGACCAGGCTCTCGACATCGTTCTCCAGAACAACGGACTTGAAAAGCAGCTTCACGGCAACGTGCTCCGCATCGCCACCCTTGACACCATCAAGAAGGAAGCCGAGACCGCTCGCGACGTTCGCAAGGCGGAAAACGATGCGCAGGAAATGGTGACCGTGACCCGCGTCCTCAGCTACTCGAAGGCTGAAACGCTGACCCCGACGCTGAAGAAATTCCTGACCGGCCGCGGCGACATCCTGTTCGATGCTCGCTCGAACCAGCTCATCATCCGGGACATTCCGTCGGTCATCCCGAATATCGATAACCTGCTCCGCCAGCTCGACCGGAAATCGCAGCAGGTCGAAATCGAAGCTCGCGTCGTCGCGGCGACCCGCGCCTTCGCGCAAGACATCGGTACCGAACTCGGCTTCGCAGCCACGACGACCAGCGGCCGTTCGCTCTACAGCGGCTCGCCTGCGGTCGGCGGCAGCGGTGTCACCACGGGCACGGGCGTTCCCGCGTCGCCAGTCACGATCGGCACAGGCCAAACCACCGGCAACGGCGCCAGCACCGGTATCCCACTGAACGTCAACCTCGGCGCGGCGGCTCCGACGAGCGGCTTCGGCTTCTCGACTCGTTCGCCGAACTTCGCGCTCGACTTCTTCATCACCGCAGCGGAATCCAAGGGCGTCGGCAAGTTGCTCTCGAAGCCGCGCATCGTGACCCAGAACAACGAAAAGGCCACGGTCAAGCAAGGTGTGAAGATTCCGATTCAGACGACGATCAACAACACGATTTCCGTCCAGTACGTGGACGCCGTGCTCCAGCTCGTCGTCACCCCGCAGATCACCGCGGATGGCACCGTCTTCATGGACGTGGTCGTCGAAAACACTCAGATCGATCAAGGTATCCCGCGCATTCAGGGCGTTCCTGCGTTGGACACCGAATCGGCCGAGAGCAAGGTCACTGTTGCGGACGGCGCCACAATCGTCGTCGGCGGCGTGATCGTGACCTCGTCGCAGGTCAACATCACGCAGGTGCCGATTCTCGGCAGCTTGCCGCTCATCGGCAACCTGTTCAAGCGCAATTCGACCAGCACGAACAGCTCCGAGCTGCTGTTCTTCCTGACGCCGCGGATTATTCCTTCGGCGTAATGCTGAAGGCCTCGCGGCCTTCGGTTCACATCAACCCGGATTCAGAAGTTTCAATTTAGGGACAAATCGAGGAGACTACGGTCTCCTCGATTCTTTTATGACGACTCCATTCGCGCAGCGCCGTCGCGCGCTGCGAAAACAAATCGATGAAGCGGGACTTGGCGCGCTGATCGTGACGCAGCCGGCGAGTTGGTATTACCTCACCGGCTTTACCGGCGAGGCCGGCGCGCTCGTATTGTCGGCGGCGGCGACCACCCTTATCACCGACGGACGTTTCACCGAACAGGCGCGGCGTGAGTCGCCGGGAGTACGTGTCATCCAGCAGGTTCGATCGCTGCCAACGTCTGTGGGCGAATTCTTGAAAAGTTCTGCCGGCGGGCGAGGCCGCAAGAAAATTGGTTTTCCGGCGAGCCATCTCACGGTGGCTCAGTTTCAGGCCATGAAGCGAGCCGCCGGGTCACGCATTCGCTGGGCGCCGGCCGAGGGCCTCGTCGAAGGACTGCGAGGCCGCAAGGACGCGCACGAGTTGGCCGTGATGCGCCGGGCAGCCGGCTGGCCGACAAAGTCATGGCGAAGGCCTTCACGGTCCTCAAGCCCGGCGTTCGTGAGTTGGAGGTTGCCGCAGAGATCGAATACCAGATGCGACAGCTCGGAGCCTCCGGTCCAGCATTCGAAACCATCGTCGCGTTCGGAGAGCGCTCCGCCTTTCCGCACGCGCGTCCTACCGATAAACGCTTGAAGAAAAACGAATTGGTCGTGCTCGACATGGGTGCTATACTCGCCCACTATTGCAGCGACATTACTCGTACTGTAGTGGTTGGCAAAGCATCGCCAAAGGTTCGCGGCTGGCATAAAGCGGTTCAGGAAGCTCGAACGGCGGCGGTTGCGGCTGTGCGAGCGGGCGCGACCTGCGGGGAAGTGGACGCTGCTGCGCGACAGGTTCTGGCCGGTCACCGGCTTGATCGTTACTTCACCCATAGCACCGGACACGGACTCGGAATTGAAGTTCACGAGGATCCGCGCGTTGCGAAAGGGCAGAAGTACAAGCTGGAGCCCGGCAACGTCATCACCATCGAGCCGGGAGTGTACGTTCCAGGCGTCGGCGGCATCCGCATCGAGGATGACGTTGCGGTACACTCGGGCGAAACCGAAGTGCTCACCCGCACTCCGCGGGATATCATTGAGATCTGAATAGAAAAGGCATGAAACGCAAACCGTCCTCGAAGTCGAACACTGGTTCAACGATTAGCGCGTCGGAACTCGAACAGATCGAGCAGTTGCTCAGCTACATGAGCGAGCACAACCTCGAAGAGTTTGAGTTTGAAAATGGCGAAGTGCGCATCCGGCTGAAGAAGCCTTCGGCCGCGCCGGTATACGCTGCGCCGCCTCAGCGAGCGCAAGCGGCACCCGAAATTATTGTGGCTGGGGCGCAATCCGGGGCGCCTGCTTCCGCCGCCGCGCAGGCCGCCCATGCTGCCGCTGCACCATCCGCCTCCGATGATTTGCATCTTGTGAAGTCCCCGATCGTCGGCACCTATTACGGTGCGCCGAGTCCTGGAGCCGAGCCTTTCGTGAAAGTCGGCGGATTCGTCGAGTCTGGTCAGACGCTTTGCATCGTCGAAGCGATGAAGCTTATGAATGAAATTGAATCCGACACCAGCGGCGAAGTATTGCGCGTGTTCGTCGAAAACGGCCAGCCGGTCGAATACGGCCAGCCGCTGTTCGGGATACGTCCGAGCCGGAAGAAGTAGCCGGCCCGCCTGCCTATGTTCCAGAAAATCCTAGTTGCCAACCGCGGCGAAATCGCGCTGCGAGTCATCTGCGCCTGCAAGGAACTCGGCATCTCTACCGTCGCGGTATATTCCGAGGCCGACCGGAATTCATTGCACGTTCGTTTTGCCGACGAGGCCGTCTGCATCGGTCCGCCGCGCAGCGCCGAAAGCTATCTCAACATTCCCCAGGTGATCAGCGCCGCGGAAATCACCAACGTCGATGCGATTCATCCTGGCTACGGATTCCTCTCCGAGAATCCAAACTTCGCTAAGGTTTGCGAAGCGTCTGAAATCAAGTTCATCGGTCCGACCGCCGAAGTCATCGAGATCATGGGCGAAAAGGACCGCGCGCGCCGCGAAGTGAAAACGGCGGGCTTGCCGACGGTTCCCGGCAGCGACGGCATCGTCGAAAGCGAAGAGCAGCTCGAAAAAGAAGCCGAAAAAATCGGCTATCCGCTGATCCTCAAAGCGGTCGCCGGCGGCGGCGGGCGCGGCATGCGCATCGTGCGCAAGCACGAAGAATTGCTGTCGATGTATCAGACGGCGCGCACCGAAGCCGGACAGGCATTCAGCTCGCCCGATGTCTACGCCGAAAAATTTATCGAGCATCCGCGCCACATCGAATTTCAGGTGATCGGCGACGAGCACGGCAAAGTGATTCATCTCGGCGAACGCGAATGCACGATTCAGCGCCGCCACCAGAAATTGCTGGAAGAATCGCCGTCGCCTGCGATGGATCCGAAAAAACGCAAAGAACTCGGCGCCAAAGTCGTGCGCGCTCTCGAAAAAATCGGTTACACCAATGCCGGCACCGTCGAATTTCTGATGGATGAAGACGGTTCGATCTACTTTATCGAAATGAACACGCGCATTCAGGTCGAGCATCCGGTCACCGAACTCATCAGCGGCGTCGATCTCGTCAAAGCGCAAATCCGTATCGCCGCAGGGGAGCGTCTCGACGACGCCGTCGGCGAAGTCAATTTCAACGGCCACGCCATCGAGTGCCGCATCAACGCGGAAGATCCCGTCACATTCGTTCCGTCGGCGGGCCGTATCACGACGTTCCAGGCGCCGGGCGGCATGGGAGTTCGTGTCGACTCCGCTGCGTACGCCGACGCCGTTATCCCGCCGTACTACGATTCGATGATCGCCAAGCTTGTCGTCAAAGGCCGCGATCGCGCCGAAGCCATCGCGCGAATGAAGCGTGCTCTCGACATGTTCGTCATCGAAGGCATCAAGACTTCGATCCCGCTCCAGCGCCGCATCCTCGCCGACCCCGATTTCGCCGCCGGCAAATTCGACACCCATTTCATCGAGCGCCTGCTGCCTCCGACCGGCAAATAAGCGCGGATTCAGTAGCGCACCAGGAGCTTGCCAAAGCGATTCCCATCATGCACACTCGCGCACAAACGATGCCGACTCGCCTGGTTCTCCCTCGCCTGTATGTGATACTGGACGCAACCTTGCTAACCGTTTCTGCAATCGATTGCGCGCAGGAGCTCGCCGATGCGGGTGTGCGCCTGATGCAGTATCGCCACAAATACGCGCCCGCTGGTGAACTGCTCAAGATATCTCTGGACCTTGCCGCGGAGCTTCAGCCGCAGGGAATTACATTCATCGTGAATGACCGGCCCGACGTCGCCAGGATCGCGAATGCCTCGGGCGTCCACGTTGGACAAGACGATCTGGGCGTCGCCGCGACGCGCACGCTCGTGGGCGAACAGATCATCGGAATTTCGACGCACAATTTCGAGCAGTTCGAGAAGGCTGCCGCCAGCACCGCCGACTACATCGCTGTCGGGCCGATTTTTGAAACGAAATCGAAGGCGAATCCCGATCCCGTCGTTGGAACCGACTTGATTCGCCGCGTGCGCCATCTCACCGATAAGCCGATCGTCGCAATCGGCGGCATCAAACTTGAAAATGCTGCCGAAGTTATCGAAGCGGGCGCCGATGCGGTCGCCGTCATCAGCGATGTGATCTGCGCGTCGGATCGCTGTGGACGAGCGAAACAATATTTAAAACTGCTTGGCGAAGCCCAGCAGGGCGCGTCCGCATAGGATCGACGGATGGCGGAGACCACGACAAACCCGAGCCATCCTCCAGTAACAGCTTCCACCCAACCTGGTTTTGTTCGCGCCATCGGTCTCTTCGACGGCACGATGATCGTCGTCGGCTCGATGATCGGGTCGGGGATTTTTATCGTCGCTTCCGACATCACGCGCCAAACCGGATCGGCTGGCGGCTTGCTTCTCACCTGGATCATCACTGGCTTGCTGACAATTGCCGCCGCGCTTTCTTACGGTGAGCTCGCGGGACTCTTTCCACACGCAGGCGGGCAATACATTTATCTTCGCGAAGCGTATTCGCCGCTCTGGGGATTTCTCTACGGCTGGACGCTGTTTCTCGTGATCCAGACCGGCACGATCGCCGCCGTTGCCGTCGGTTTCGCGCGGTATCTTGGCGTGCTTTTTCCGTCGATTTCCGCGACAGCTTGGGAGATGGAGCCGATCGCGCTTGGATCGAAATACGCCATCAGCCTTTCGGTGCAGCAGCTTGTCGGCATTCTGATGGTGATTTTTCTAACTTTCTTGAACATGCAGGGCGTGCGGCTCGGCAAGCTGATTCAAAATATTTTCACCAGCGCGAAGACGCTCTCGCTGCTCGGCCTGATTTTGCTTTGCCTTTTCGTCGCGAGAAACGCTGGCGCGATTTCCGACAACTTCGGCCACTTCTGGGCCGTGCGCGGCGCGCAGCCAATCGAGCCCGGCGCGAATTTTCTGCGATCGATTGTTCCGACGGTGACGGCGGCGAGCGGCGCGTTCGGCCTCATCGTCGCGCTTTGCGTTTCGCAGGTCGGTTCGCTCTTTTCGGCTGACGCCTGGAACAACATCGGCTTCACCGCTGCCGAAGTGAAAAATCCAAAGCGCGACGTCGCGCTCTCGATGGCCTTCGGCACGATCATCGTCATCACGCTGTATTGCCTGGCGAATCTCGCGTATCTCTGCGCACTGCCGCTGAGCCAGATTCAGAACGCTCCCGATGATCGCGTCGCTTCGGCTGCGCTGCAGGCGGTGTTCGGCCCCGCGGGCGCCGCGGTGATGGCAGTTGCGATCATTATTTCGACTTTCGGCTGCAACAACGGACTGATCCTCGCCGGCGCCCGCGTTTCCTACGCCATGGCGAAAGACGGATTATTTTTCCGCTCCACCGGCACGCTCAACAAAAAAGGCGTCCCAGCGAGCGCCCTGATTTATCAATGCGTCTGGATCGTGCTCCTGATCCTGTTGCGCACGCGCCACGTTTCGGCGACGGGCGCGGTCACCTATGGCAACCTCTACAGCGACCTGCTCGACTACGTCGTTTTCAGCGTGCTTATTTTCTACGCGCTGACGATTGCAGGCATCTTTGTGCTGCGTTCCAAGCGTCCTGATTTAGAGCGGCCGTATCGAGCTTTCGGCTACCCCTTTGTCCCGGCACTGTATATAGTGTCGGCACTCGCGATCATGTTCGTGCTGCTGCTGTACAAGACGCAAACAGCCTGGCCAGGGCTGGTGATCGTGTTGTTAGGGGTTCCGGTGTACCTGCTGTGGTCGCGCGCGGGAACGCCGGAGAAGGCATAACGTTTCTTTCTTCAGTGATGTGATTTGCCCGCGTCCCAGCGTACGAAGGGCATCAATTCGGTAGCGCCGTAGCACGGAGGACCTCGCATGGCCGGTAGTTTATTTGCCAAGAAGCCAATCAGCGTGCTGTTGGCAGAGGCGAAAGAAACAGGCGAACACAGCCTGAAGCGGACGCTTGGACCGTTCCAACTCACCGCATTGGGAGTCGGAGCGGTCATTGGCGCCGGCATCTTTGTCCTTGCGGGACTTGGCGCGCATTACGCCGGCCCGGGCCTGATGCTCTCTTTCGTTGTTTCCGGTCTGGGCTGCGCGTTTGCCGCGCTGTGCTACGCCGAATTCGCGGCGATGATTCCGCTGGCGGGCAGCGCGTACACGTATGCATACGCCACGCTGGGCGAAATCTTCGCGTGGATCATCGGCTGGGACCTCACGCTCGAATACGCGATGGGCGCCAGCACCGTTTCTTCGGGCTGGTCCAACCACTTCATCGAGTTTCTCAGGATCTTCAATATCAAGATGCCGTTGTGGCTGGCCTACGACCACTGGACGGCGTTGCGCACCGCCGAGAATATCGTCGCCCGTCAGATGGCGCAGGCGTCCGACGCTTCGCTCGTACCGGGGACGCAAGCGTTCATCGACAAGGTGATGGCGCTCACGGCGGCCCACTCTCCCGAACTGGTCGCGAGGGCTCACGCATTGATGAATGCGCCCTCGATCTTCGGTGTGGAGATTGGTTTCAATCTTCCGGCGTTCGTGATCGCGCTGATCATCACCTTCATCCTCGCAATCGGTATCAAAGAAAGCGCCAGATTCAACGCCGGCATCGTCGTCGTCAAAGTCGCCGTCGTTCTCTTCGTCATTGGCCTCGGTTCTCGATATATTTCGACCGCGCACTGGGGAACGGATTGGCACAGCTTCGCGCCCATGGGCTTTTCCGGCATAGGAGCCGGAGCAGCCTACATATTCTTTGCGTATATCGGCTTCGACGCTGTTTCGACCACGGCGCAGGAAGCAAAGAATCCGCAGCGAGACTTGCCCATCGGAATCATCGTTTCACTTTTGGTCTGCACGGTTTTGTACATCCTGGTTGCCGGCGTTCTCACCGGAATGGTTCCCTGGCAGGAAGTGAATATCGAAGCGCCGATTGCTCGCGCATTCCTTGATCGAGGGCTGACCGGCGCCTCCCACATCATTACGTTTGGTGCGTTAGCCGGACTGACCAGCGTCATGCTCGTGATGTTGCTCGGGCAAACGCGCGTGCTCTATTCCATGGCGAACGACGGATTGCTGCCGAAGAAGTTTTTTGCGGAGATCCATCCGAAATATCGCACACCGTTTAAGAACACCATCGCCGTCGGACTCCTGGCCGCGATCGTGGGTAGCGTCACGCCGATCGACGACATCGGAAAGATGGTGAACATCGGCACGCTGCTGGCGTTCATCATCGTGTGCATCGCCGTGATGGTATTGCGCAACACCAATCCTGGGCAGGCGCGGCCTTTCCGCACGCCCTGGGTACCCGTTATTCCAATCCTGGGCATCCTCTTCAACGGCTACATGATGTACAAGCTCGGCTGGATCAACTGGGCCCGGCTGATCATCTGGCTCATCATCGGGCTGGTCGTGTATTACACGTACAGCGTGAAGCACAGCAAGGTTCGCAACCCACAGCTAAGCGACTAGGTCCTACAAACCCCATTCCCGTTTTGGGACGGTGTGGGTTATACCCCCGGCCGTTTTTGAAACAGTGCGCAAGTTGCTTGTATTGAGAAGCTTGCGGACGGCATCATTTTGAGAGTGTGCATCCTACTTATTCTTCAGCACTTAGAGGCGGCCCTGTTTTCACTGCGGTTTCGCTATAGGTTCGCCCTCGAGATCGACGGGGTGCGCGTTGAGGGATACGCTTGAGTGTTAACCTCACCTGGACGCAACACCTGAGCCAAGCATCACTTAGCCGGAAATGAAGAAGATTCGGGCCAAGCGGCGAGAGGCCCGTTCTTACTAAGCCTCCGCCGCCAGACTCAGGATGTATCTCGCGCATGACGATCATCAAGGCTTGAACTTCTCAGTTCACCTTCGCTAGTTCCGCAACAACTGCGGCAACTTTTTCGAAGGTCTCATTCCAGCCCTCGAGTTGCCCGCTGTTCTTTGCGTCTTCCATCGGTTCATTGCCAATCAAGGTGACTTTCGTCTGGCCGTTCCCAAGATCCTCAAAAATAACCACGTCGCGCGCATCCGCTATGGCCTCATGCTCGCTTTCGTACTCCGCGGCATCAACCTTGTTTCCCTTTGAGTCGGCAAAGTACATCGAGTAAACGATCTTCTCGTGCGGAACAATCTCGTAGTATTCGCCGCCATTCCAACCCTCCTGCCCATCCGGTGTTCTCATGCAGAAGAGAAATTTTCCTCCCACGCGAAAATCAATCTTGCAAACAGGCGAAGTAAAACCCTTCGGTCCCCACCACTGCATCACGTATTGCGGGTCTGTCCAGGCCTTCCAAACCAATGCGCGTGGAGCGTCAAAAACTCTGGTGACCACCATCCGCTCTTTCTCGTTAACTGTGTTTTTTGTCATTTCCGGCCTCCGCTTTTTTCATTTGATTCACGACCACATCCAACTTGTCGAAACTCTCTTCCCAGAATCGGCGATAGTTGTTTGCCCAGTCGCTGACTGTCTTGATCACCTCTGGCCTGAGCGTGCACACGCTCTCTCTTCCGCGCTTGGTCTTCATCACAATCCGCGCCCGCACCAGGTAAGCGATATGTTTTGAAATCATCTGCTGCGAGAGGTCAAACCGCTCCGTCAATCCATGCACCGAGGCAGGGCCATGGGAGAGTCGTTCGATCATGGCGCGGCGAGTTGGATCAGAAAGAGCGGCAAACGTTGTGTCCAGCGTATCCACAACCATATGGTAGTGGATTATTTGGGGATGTCAAGTGTGGATTTTGGAGTGCGGGCGCCCTGCCTGTAGCATTTCTTCGCTCAGCGGGTAATACCGCCTGCAGTGATCGATCGACTTACGCAGGTTCGACGACGGTTGCGGTGGTGATGCGGCTGAATGCTGAGATCCTTCGCTTCGCTCAGGATGACAAATTGGCGCCCGGTCATTGGTTGAGGCGGCGATGCGGACGTCGATGCTGGCTGACGAGTGCCCGGTCATTGGTTGAGGTGGCAATGTGGATGCCCAGGCTGGCTAACAGGTGCCGCCCGGTCAATTCGCTTGAGATGCAACCTGGGTTGGGAATGGCGTTCTGATCGATCGTCGATCCGTGAGGCGAGCTAGAACTGAGACGGAGATTGGGCTTTTTGTAAGGATAGTGCGCCTGTTTCGGTTGCGGAGCAAATTTGAAGTTTTTATCGAAGAGGGCGTCTCAGGTGCGTTCGAATTTATATAAATTTTGTATTTTTGCGCGTGCTCGGGTGATTCGGGTTGGGTGAGAGTTCAGGTAGAGTAGTCTCTTGGCCCGAGGCCGGTGTGGTGCGCCGTGACCTTGCCGAAAAATATGAGCGCGAGTCCCCATTTTCAGAATTTCTGGCGCCGATTGTCGCGGCTCGACATGGTCGCGCTGGTCATTTTCGTCGCGGGAACGCTGGTGTCGGTAACGGCGTTCAGCGGCGGGGCGATCAGCTTCGTGAAGTATCTGGCGGTGCTGGCGGGGATTTACCTGGTCGTGCGCATCATCGCGTGGGGCCGGAACCGGCTGCTGTGGAGCCTGCGCAACCGGCTGATCGTTGCCTACCTGTTTATCGCGGTCGTCCCTATTTTGCTGATCATCACGTTCGTAGTGTTGGCGGGGAATTTTCTGTACTCGCAGCTTGGTGCGTATCTGCTCTATGAGGATTTGCAGCGGCGCATCGAGATGATGACCGACATCGGACAACACATCGCTGCCGCGCATGATTTTCTGCACAAAGGAGTTTCGCCGGAAGAATCGGAGCGCGTTCTGGCGGCGCAGTCGCATGCGGTGCACGACAGCGAACTGCCGGGGCTGACGATCGATTTCTCGAATGACGTTAGCGAGCTGCAAAGTTGCTCGAAGAACTTTGGAACTCCTGGCCGCACCTACTACTCCGGTTTGTTGCAAAGGCAAGGCACGCTGTCGATGGTCAGCATGCGATTGCTGGGTGACACGCATAATCGGCGGATGGTGCGACTGCGTGTTTAGATAACGCCGGAACTTTTGGCAACAGTTGCGCCCGATCTCGGCGCGATCCAATTGAACCTGACAGAGCCTTACAACGGTGGCCAGCCGAGCGGTGTTATCTACTCTACGGCGGCGGAGCGCAGTACCAGACGGCTGCGTCCGATCTTCGCGAAAAATCGCGCATTGCAGCCGGCGGGATTCTGGCTGGAGCCTGCGGTGAATGTGGTTTCGCGGCTGGAAGACGCAGCGTCGATCGCGCCGAGACGGTACAGTGGGGAAGCCGAATCCGGTGTTCGCGGTGTTCAGCGCGCGGCCGACGCGGCTGAATGGGCGTATGTTTTCCACGTTCGGCGAGTTGCGTGATTTCTATCAGCTGCTGTTTGTGGTTTTTGCCGTGGTGTTTTTGTTGATCTGGATCGCAGCGTTTATTACCGGCGTGGTGTTGACGCGGCAGATTACGAAGGCGATCGCGGACCTGTATCACGCGACGCAGTATGTGCAGAGCGGGGATTTGACGCATCGCGTGCGGATCGAGCGGCGCGATCAGCTTGGCGTGCTGGCGGAGTCGTTCAACCTGATGACCGGCTCGATCAGCGGGTTGATCGAAGAGCAGAAGAAACGGCAGCGGCTGGAGAACGAAATTTCGATCGCGCGTGAAGTGCAGACGCAGCTTTTTCCGCGTTCGATGCCGAAGGTGCCGGGCGTCGATATTCAGGCGATTTGCAAGGCGGCGCGGTCGGTCAGCGGCGATTACTACGATTTTATACAGCTGAGCCCGACGCATATTGCGATCGCGCTGGCAGATATTTCGGGGAAGGGAATTTCGGCGGCGCTGCTGATGGCGAGCTTGCAGGCGGCACTGCGCAGTCAGTTGCTGACGGCGGGAAGCGAGACGACGAGCACGGCGGAACTGGTGGCGCGATTGAACCGGCATCTGGTGCGCAACACCGGCGACGATCGCTTTGCGACATTTTTCATTGCGGTGTATGACAGCGCGACGCGGACACTGCGGTATACGAATGCGGGACATCTGCCGTCGTTTCTGATTTCGCGCGACGGGGCGGTGCACTTGAGCAAGGGCGGGATGGTGCTGGGCGTCATCGAAGATTGTTGCTACGACGAAGAGATGGTGCACGTGCCGGAGAATTCGATTCTGGTGGCGTACAGCGACGGATTGGTCGAGCCGGAAAATGTGTACGGCGAGGAATTCGGGATCAAGCGGCTACAGCAGGCCGCGGTGTATGTGCAGGCGTCGCCGCCGAAGGTTGTGGCGGAAGCGCTGATGAACGCGGCGGAAGAGTGGGCGGGCACGCCGGAGCAGGCGGACGATATGACGGTGATTGTGGCGCGGATGAATTGAGGGTAAGAAGTCGACAGTCGACAGTTTAAAGTCAAAGGGAAAGCGAAGAAAGCAGAGCCGATGAGCGGAAGGGTAATCGTGTTTAGGTTGAGGTCCTTCGGCCTCCTGCGGAGCCTCAGGATGACAACGCGCCTTTTATTCGTAGTGTGGGCCAGAGGGGTGGCGGTCGTGGTTAGGACGAAGGGGCGAGAACGTGCTCGTGATTACGTCTGAGATCCTTCGCTTCGCTCAGGATGACAACGCGAAGAATAATGGGCGCCCGGCGCTTGAGTGGACTGCTACGCGGGGCAGTGTGTCGCCTAGTGCGGGCTCGCTACTGCGGGAGGCGGTTGCCGATGAAATCGGCGGGGCGGGATGCGGCGGGTGGGTCGAGGTTGGCCAGGACTACGATTACGTAGCCTGAAGCTGGGTAGATTCGGAGTTCGCCGTTCATGCCGGGGGCGCCGCCGCCGTGGCCGAAGGAGCGGACGCCGCCTTCCGTTTTGTCCATGAAGCCATACGCGTATTTCTCGCCTTCGTTGACTTTGGTGTGACCCGTGGTGAGGAGTTCGGTGTGTTGCGCGTCGAGCAGTTTGTGATCCTGCACGGCCATGGCGAACGCGAGGAGGTCGCGGGCCGTGGAGTAACCGCCGCCTGCGGAGGTGCCGCGATAGGGAAGCGTGTCGGTGTTGGGCTTCCACGTCGGGCTGCCGCCGATTTTTGTGTAACCCACGGAACGATCGGGAACGGATTGATCTTCGGGCAGGGAATCGGTGGAGGTCATGCCGGCGGGTTTGTAAATGTGTTCGCGGACGTAGGCGTAATAGTCTTCGCCGGAGGCTTTTTCGACGATGAGGCCGAGCAAGAGAAAGCCGTAGTTGCTGTATTCCCAGCGGGAGCCGGGCTCGAACTGAGGTTCGCGCGCGCCGTAGAGTTTGACGTAGTCGTCGAGGGTTTTGAGTTCGAGGCGATGCTTGTCGAATTCGGGGCCGAAGAAATCGCCGGTGCCGCCAGTGTGAGAAAGAAGCTGCTCGACAGTAACTTTTGTGGCGATGTTTTTGTTCGGGTAGTTGGGGAGATATTTGCCGACGGGATCGGAAAGTTTGAGCTTGCCGGCTTGCGCGAGTTGAAGAACGGCAGTGGCGGTGAACATTTTGTTCATCGAGCCGATGCGGAATTTCGTGTCGAGCGTGTTCTGAATTTTCTTGTCGCGGTCGGCCATGCCGTAAGCGGACGTGAAGATCGGCGTGCCATTTTTCGCGACGAGGGCTACTCCGGAGAATCGGTCAGCGGCGGCTTCGTCTTTGAGCGTTTCGCGGAACGCAGTAAGTGCGTCGCGTTCGGTCATGCGAGGAAGAACGAATTTGGCGGGGCGCGGAACGATGTTTAACGACAGGCTGGTGATGTGACGTTCGTCCGCGGGGTCTACTTCGATGACGAAGCGCGCGAAATTATCGGAGGCGCGCTCTTTGACGATTCCCACGAATTTGGTGGTGCTCGATGCATCGCGGTCGAAATCTTTGAACTCAAAGCCACCGGTTTGATCGCGAAACTGCATTTCCATCCCGACGGCATTTGCATCGGAGCGCGCGGGATAGTGCTCCTTGAGGAATTGTTCGAGTTTGGTTTTGTCACCACTGTCGAACGCATCGAGCCATTCGAAGAAGCGATGTCCTGCGGGCGTGTCGGGAATTCTGGGCGGCCGTCCGTCGTCGGGCGGAGTGGTCGCTTGCTGTTCGCCGGAGAGAGCGACGGCGGAGTTTGTCAGCGGTTCGCGGCCGTCGTAGTCGCTGCCGCCGGATGTCTGTGGGCCGGCGGCAGCCGGGAAGCCGCTGAAGCCGGAACCGCTGCCCGAGATCGACGCGCGACGCACTGTGTTTGCGTGAAACGCGGCGAGCGCGATGCAGGTGAAGAACGCGAATGCGACCAGTCCGCCCTGAATCACGCGTGGTGGCGGGAGTGGGCGATCGTCGAATTCGATGCGCTCCCAATGGAAACGGCCCGCTTCGCCGGCCGGCAATGGGGCGAAACGAAATTCACCGATGAGAAGTTTCTGAATCGCCCAGCGCACGACCCACTGGCGGCCCAGCGAAGTGAGCGCGTCGGCGAAGAGCTCGATGCGCGCGTCGTGGTCGGCGATCTCGTCGAAGATCCAAAGCATCTCGGGCGCGAACTGGCGGCGGAAAGCCGGCGGATGCAACTGCACGAGACACCGATAGAGGAACCGCGACAGGTGTGTCATCAGGCTCTCCTTGGCTTCAACGCGCGGAGATGCGTTTTTGCTTCACGCAAAACTTGTTCGAGGCGGGCGACTTCGGCGGTGAGGACGTCGCGGCCGACGCCGGTGAGGCGGTAGTAGCGGCGGCGGGAGTCGCGCGTGTCGGAGGAAGCGGAACCGGAGGCGGAGGCCGAGGCGGCTTTGGCGGACTCCTCGACCAGGCGATGGTTCATGAGTTTTTTGAGATTGTCGTAGAGCGTGCCGGGGCCGAGCTTGTATTGACCCTGCGACTGGCGAGCGACTTCCTGCATGATGCCGTAGCCGTGGAGGTCTTCGGGAGCGAGGGCGAGCAGGATGTGTAGCTCGGCGGGGGAGAGTGGGAGGAAAGCTTCGAGAGAGTGTTTCATAGTCGGAAACCGATATATCGGAATCCGAGTATGGTTGTCAAGAGCCAAAAGTGGGTGGTACTGGCGCGGCATCGCAGGAGTTTTGAGTGCGCGGATAGTTTGGGTGGGCGGGAAGCGTCTGAGATCCTTCGCTTCGCTCAGGATGACAACACTCCTTTTTGCGGGTGACGAGAGGGGTGGTACTGGCGCGGCATCGGGGGATTTTGAGTGCGCGGACAGTTTGGGTGGACGGGATGCGTCTGAGATCCTTCGCTTCGCTCAGGATGACAACACTCCTTTTTGCGGGTGACGAGAGGGGTGGTACTGGCGCGGCATCGGGGGGGTCTGAGTGCGCGGACAGTTTGGGTGGCCGGGATGCGTCTGAGATCCTTCGCTTCGCTCAGGATGACAACGCTCTTTTTTTTGCGGGTGACGAGAGGGGTGGTACTGGCGCGGCTGGGGATCTTGAGTGCGCGGAGAGTTTGGGTGGCGGGAGCGTCTGAGATCCTTCGCTTCGCTCAGGATGACAACGCTCTTTTTAGCGGGTGATGCGATGGGTGGTACTGGCGCGGATCGGGGGTTTTTGAGGCGCGGACGTTGGGTCGGGCGGCCGATCAGGATGACAACGCTCTTTTTTTGCGGGTGAGGAGATGGAGGTCGTCTTCGCCAAAGGCGGGAGTTGCCGGGATGACTTGAGTTGCCGGGATGACTTGTTGGCGATGCGCGGCGGTTAGGGCGATTGGGCTAGGCTATACTGATGCTTCTTTGTGATTGTTGGGCTTGTGGTCGGTTGAGCCGCGGTAGTTGGTCGCGGGTGTGCGGACCGAAGAAGAGAAAGTCTAACGCAGAGGCGCAAGGGACACAGAGAAGCGCTGAGAAGGGCGCGCTTCGGTGAGGGACAAGGATGGGGCTGCAGAATCGAGTGGCGCTGGTGACGGGCGGGAGCCGCGGGATTGGGCGCGGGATCGCGGTAAAGCTGGCGCAGGATGGCGCGCGGATCGCGATCGCTTACCGGTCGAATAAAGCGGCGGCGCAGCAGACGCTGCGGCAATTGCAGTCGGGCGGGACGGATTGCGTCGCGGTGGAGATCGATATCAACGATCCGGCGCGGGCTGAACAGCTTGTGCGGACGGTGGTCGATCGATTTGGGCGGCTGGATATTCTGGTGAACAACGTCGGAGATTTTCGTTGGGGGACGCTGGCGGAGTCGCCGATTGAAGATTGGCAGAACATTATTTCGTCGAATTTGATGACGGTGCTGTATGTGACGCGCGCGGCGTTGCCGCATATGCGGCGAGGGCGGTGGGGACGAATTATTAATTTGGGCGCGGTGGGAGCGGAGCGCGCGTTCGGCCAGGCAAAGATTTCCGCGTATGCGGCGGCGAAGGCGGCGGTGGTGGCGCTGTCGCGATCGCTGGCGCTGGAAGAGGCGAAGAACGGGATTACGGTGAATGTGGTGAATCCGTCGAGCATCGATGAGAATGAGTTGACGTTGAGCGAGGCGCGGAAGATTCGCGATGCGCGGTTTCCGATCGGGCGGCCGCCGACGGTGGAAGATGTGGCGCATTCGGTGGCGTACTTTGCTTCGGAAGAGGCGGAGTATGTGACCGGGCAAGTGGTGAATGTCAGTGGCGGGTGGATGCTGTAGAAAAGCGGACGTAAAGAAGCAATGAAGTAACGAAGTAACGACAAAATTGAGTTTTTCCTTCCTATGAAAGCGTTGACTGCGGCGGAGATGCGCGAGGTCGATCGGTTGACGACCGAGCGACACGGAATATCCAGCTATCAATTGATGGAGACGGCGGGGACGCTGGCGGCGAATGCGTTCGCGGGATTGATGCGCGACGCGGGGCTGGAGCCGCCACACGATATTTGTGTGCTTTGCGGGAAGGGGAATAACGGCGGGGATGGATTTGTGGTGGCGCGGCATTTGCGGTCGGCGGCGGCGAATGTGTTTGTGGTGCTTTTTGCGCGCGAAGAGGAGTTGAAGGGCGATTCGGCTACGAATTTTTCGCGGTGGCGTGAAGTGGGCGGCGAAGTTGTGTTTGTTGCGGATGAGGCGGCGTGGGGTGAGATCGCGGAGCGAGTGCTGGCGTCCGATGTGATTGTGGATGCGATGTTTGGGACGGGATTTCGCGGAGTGGCGAGCGGTGCGATTGGGCGCGCGATCGCCGATGTGAATCAGAAGTCGAAAGATGCGACGGCGGTGTTGCCGGCGCTGATTCTGGCGGTGGATACGCCTTCGGGATTGCCGTCGGACGGCGAAGCGGGCGAAGAGCCGATTTTGAAGGCGCATCATACGGTTACGTTTACGGCGCCGAAAGTTGGGCAACTGATTTCGCGGAATTCGGCGGCGGTGGGTTCGCTGCGCGTGGTGAATATTGGTTCGCCGGATGCGCTGGTGGAGGAGATTGGGAAGAGCGCGGTGCGGTGGAGCGATGCGAGCGAATTTGCTGGCTTGCCGCTGGTGCGGAAGAGTGACGGGCACAAGGGGCTGTACGGAAATATTTTGATTGTGGCGGGATCGCTGGGGAAGAGCGGCGCGGCGGTGATGTCGGGGAGTGCGGCGTTGTGGTCGGGAGCGGGGCTGGTGACGGTGGCGACGCCGGATGTTGTGTTGCCGATTGTGGCGGCGGCGCATCCGGAATATATGACGGAGCCGCTGGTTTCGACTGACGCGGGTACTGCGTCGAACCGGAACATTTTCGATCAACCGCCCGTGCCGAAGTCGGACAATCCCGAAGAAATGAATAAGTTTATGAAGAACACGCGAATGCGTTTCTCGGCCATGGTGGCGGGGAAAACCGTTCTGGCGGTCGGGCCTGGGCTCGGGATGCACCATGAAACGCAGGAATTCGTGCGATCGATTGTGACGCGCACAGAGCTTCCGATTATTCTGGACGCGGATGGGTTGAACGCGTTCGGCCGACGAAGTGATGAACTGCGGGAGCGAAAGAGCCAGTTTTTGGCGATTACGCCGCATCCGGGGGAGATGGCGCGGTTGCTGGGATCGTCGGTGAAGGAAGTGGAAGCGGATCGCGTGAAGACGGCGACGGACGCGGCGAAGAGGTGGAATGCGCACGTGATTTTGAAGGGGTCGCACACGATTGTGGCGGCGCCGGATGGGCAGGATGCTCGTCAATGCGACCGGGAATGCGGGATTGTCGAAGGGCGGGTCGGGAGATGTTTTGACGGGCGTGCTGGCGGCGATGACGGGGCAATTCAAGACGGACGATTGGCTGCGGACGCTGGCGCTGGGCGTGTATTTGCACGGAGCGGCGGCGGATGTTGCGGCGCGCGGGACGGATTTGTCGGGGATGGTGGCGAGCGATGTGGCGCGGTCGGTGCCGCAGGCGCGGCTGGAACTTTTACGGGAGTTGCAACGGCGTGGCTGAACAGACTCAAGCGGGGATCGCGAACGAGACGAAGAGCGTGGTGACGCGGTCGGCGGAAGAGACGATTGCGTGGGGCAGGGAATTCGCGCGCGGATTGCAGGCGCCGCTGCTGGTGCTGCTGACAGGCGATCTGGGGAGCGGGAAGACGACGCTGACGAAGGGGATTGTGGCGGGGCTGGGGGCGGCGGACGAAGAGGATGTGACGAGCCCGACGTTTACGCTGGTGCATGTTTATGGGGACGACGGCGGGCAGGCTGGCGCGGGTGCAGGCGCTGGGGCGGGCTCGGCGGCGACGCCCTCGTCGAAGAAGGGCGTGGTCTACCACGGCGACTTATACCGGATTGAGAGCTTTCACGACTTCGAGACGCTGGGGCTGGAGGACGCGTTTGTGAAGCCGGCGGTGATGATTCTGGAGTGGTCGGAGAAGTTTCCGCTGCAGGCGCCGTGGCCGCAGGTGCGGCTCAAGCTGGAGCATATGGGCGGCGATTCGCGGCGGATTACCGTCGGGTAGTTGCTCTGGCGATTGACCGATAAACCTCACACCTTCAATAATTTAGCGGCATGTTATAGGACGTTGCACGATGCGTTTCGGGCTTCTGATGCGCTTACTTTCTCGCCATCGCTAGTACCCGCGGCTATTGCCCGCTCGCGAGGCCGCTGCTAGTTTGGGAAAGCCGTCGACGACGCGAAATGGCACCCGAACTCCTCACAATCAACCCGACCGAAGACGCCCGCGTTGAGCTCAAGAGCTACAACGAAACGATCCCAATGGGATCGCTGGCGATTGGCGTCGACAATATTCACCACGACGTTTTTCTCAGCCCGAAATTCGTGCAGAGCGCGCGGGACTATCTGTTTGACCTGATCCGCCAGGGCACGAAGGCGAGGTATTTCCCCGGGATCGAATTGCGCGTGGTGAAGGCGCCCGACAACGCGGCGTTTCGGAAGATTCTCACCGACCTGCTGCAAAGTTCGCTGACGCAGGCGAAATTTCACAAAAACATTGAGATCGATTTGCTGTTCCGGCTGGCGCTGCTGAAATTTTTGACGCAGGAAATCGGGAACCAGTTCGCGAACCTGATTCTGGAAGGCAAGGAGTGGATTCGCCAGCGAGGCGAACACTTCGAGCGGAGCCAGCAGGCGCACGTGATCAAGTCGCGGCTGTCGGAGTTGCAGTCGGCGCGGCGAGGTGTTGTGCGCGTGGTGGGGCAGCAGATCGCACAGCTGCTTACGGATATTGAAGAGAATGTGATTTCGAAGGCGCGGCGCGCGCTGTTTGGCGATGACTTCGCGGCGTTTTACGACCTATTGAAGAACCGGCTCGTGTTTCTGGATGGCGGCAAGGACGATATTTTCTTTCTCGAGCACTACGTTCTGTTGGGTAATTACGCGCGTGACCCGGATCGCTTCGAGGCGATGGACGAATTGTTTCAGGACTTTCTGCGCGACTCCGGCTTGGGGATGGCGCAAGAACCGGCCTACGTCGAAGCGCGGCAGGCGCATCAGACTTTGCTCGATCAGGCGCAGGCGATGCGGGACGAGATCGCAAATCTGGAAGAGCAACGCGAGGGTTTGCGGAAGCGGCTCGACCGCGGCGAGAGTTTTCTGAATAAGTTTTTGAGTTCGGGTGATCCGGCCGATATAAAGGCGTCGCTGAACGATGTCGAGGCGCGGCTGAAGCATCAGGAAACGAAGCTGGAAGAGAGTGGTCCACCGATTGAAGCGGCGCGGCAGAAGCTGGAATTTTTTACGAAGGACTACAAGGGCAAGCTCGGCGATTTTCTGAACGATCCGGAGAACGCCCGGCGGTTATTTGATCAGACGTCGGTCGCGGCGAATGCGGAGTCGCAGCAGGGGAAATTGCTGGCGGCGCTGCTGGATCGCCTGGAGCAGCAGGAAATTGTCTACCACGTGATGTCGAGCTACGAGATTCGGCCGATCATGGCGGAGTATTGCCCGCCGGTCCACTTGCAGCAGTTGCGCAAGGCGCTGGTTTCGAAGGAAGAGATGAAGCGCGTCGAGAGCATCTTGAAGCAAGTGCCGGCGCGGCAGCTTGCGCTGAAGCCGATTGAGGACTTGTCGAAGAAGCTGCGGAAATATTCCCGAGAAGAGAAGTTGAGCTTCGTGGTGCGATTCACCGGCGACTTCTTGCGGTTGCGGCGCGACGTGCGAAATGCGGAGCACCTCACAACGTGCATGGAGCGCGTCAGCCTGATCACGACGGAGCAGGCGCGCGAATTGTCGCGGATTAATAACAAATTGTATGAGTGCGTGCTGCCGGAAGAGGCGAAGCCGCAGCAGGACCAAGTGGTGTCGCACGTGATTATCAAGGCGGACGTGCGCGGATCGACCAAGATGACGCAGGATTTGCTGGCGCGCGGACTCAGCCCGGCGTCGCACTTCAGTTTGAATTTGCATGAGCCGGTGAAGAAGCTGCTGGATCGCTATTCGGCGAAGAAAGTTTTTATCGAAGGCGACGCGATTATTCTGGCGATTTTTGAGACGGAATCGAACCAGGCGTATGCGCGTGCCGTAGCCAAGGCATGCATATTGTCGCGCCAGATTTTGTCGGTCTGTAACTCGTATAACGACCGCGCGGCGACGACGGATCTGCCGGGGCTGGAGCTTGGGTTGGGCGTAGCGTTTCAGGGTTCGGCGCCGTCGTATTGGGTCGATGGCGATTCGCGCATCATGATTTCGAAAGCGCTCAATTTGTCGGATCGGCTCTCAGGCTGCGCGAAGATTGCGAAGCGGTTGCTGACCCGGCAGAAGACGCATTTCTCGGTTTTTCAATTTCTGACGGCGATGGAAGGCGCGTCGGCGGAAGAACTCGACGAATTTCTCGTGCGCTTCAATATGAATGGAATCGAGCTGAACGAAGAAGGCTTTCAGAAGTTGTCGGAAGAGATTTCGCTCGATTCGATCGAAACCAAACTCGACATGCCATGGGGCAAGGAGACCGTGACGCTGCACTACGGCGAAGTGCCGATGGGCGACTCGGTGGAGCTGCTCGTGTTGCGCAAAGGGTTGGCGCGCGAGCTTCGCGCGGACGGAACGATCGGCGAAGAGTCGACGCACCCTTACTATGAAGTTTGCACGAGCGCGGCGCTGTACGATTTGGTTGCGGCGCTGATTCGAACGCAGGGCGCGGCTGTTTAGAATTCCAACCGATTTCTATCTTCGACAGCGAGCCAGTTAAACGACGGCGTTGCGCTTGATGACTTCGCGATACCACTCGGCGCTTTGCTTTGGCGTGCGTTTTTGCGTTTTGAAATCGACGTAGCAGATTCCGAAGCGCTTGCTGTAGCCGTCGGCCCACTCGAAATTGTCGAGCAGACTCCACAGGAAGTAGCCCTTGATCGGGTAGCCTTCCGTCGCGGCGCGATGCATTTGCGTGACGTGGTTGCGCAGGTACATCACGCGATCGGTGTCTTCGACGTGGCCCGCGGCGTTGATGACATCGTCGGACGAGCACCCGTTCTCGGTGATGAACATCTCTTTCGGCTTCCAGATGTCGCCGGGATTGCGGATCGCCCAGTAGAGCGACTCGGGAGCGACGTTGATCCATGGCGACGCCATATGCGGATACGACGCCGGGCGTTTTTCAATTTCAAAACCCAACGGGCTCGAAGAATCGGCGCGGACGTAGTCGGCGGTGTACACGTTGAGCCCGACAAAATCGAGCGGGCTGCCGATCGCTTTCATGTCGCCGGCTTCGACCTTCGGCGCGTTGGCGCCTTCTTTCTGCAAATATTCGTCGGGATATTTTCCTTCCATCACCGGCGTCAGAAACGGCGCGTTCCCGATACGGGTCGCTTTGCGCGTCGCTTCGATGTGCTCTTTCGTCTCGATGATCGGTATGTAGACGTTGGCGTTTTCAGCGAGGCCGACTTTCGTGCCGCTCTTCGCGTTCGCGCGGACCGCTTGCACGCCGAGTCCGTGCGCGAGAATGCCGTGGTGACGCACCTGGTTCACACCCGCGTCATCGAGTTTCAGTCCCGGAGCGAACTGGCCGATCTTGTAGCTGAGATCGGTGAAGCACACGAATTCGTTCGTCGTGAAGAAATAGTGGACGCGGTCGGAGAGATGCTTCGCGACATAGCCGGCGTAGTCGGCGAACGCTTTCGGCGTGTCGCGCGATTGCCAGCCGTTCGGAAGCGCCTGCGGGAGATCCCAATGGAACAGTGTCACGTAGGGCTCGATTCCATTCGCGTGCAATTCATCGACGACGCGATTGTAGAAATCGAGGCCTTTCTGATTGGGCTGGCCGGTGCCGTCGGGAAAAATGCGCGACCACGCGACCGACAGGCGAAAGCCTTTGCAGCCGAGACCCTTCAGCGTCTGAATGTCTTCTTTGTAGTGGTGATAGAAATCGTCCGCGACGTCGCCGGTGTCGCCATCGTGCGTCTTGCCGGGCGTGTGAGAGAAGGTGTCCCAGATCGACGGTTTGCGTCCGTCTTCGTTGACCGCGCCTTCGACCTGATAGGACGCGGTGGCGCAGCCCCACAAAAATCCGCCGGGAAATTTGAGCTCGGTGGGCGTGCCGATTTGAGCGAGCGCGAATTTGGGAAGGGAAGCGGTTGCGAATGCAGTGGCGGCGGTTGCGGCCGCGGTCTGTGCGAAACGGCGACGCGTGAGCTTGATCATGGATGAATACTTTAAATGAATCGCATCCGTTTCGCAGCAAGAAGAGCGGCGATGACGCGAAGGTGTTACACGGCGGCGGGCGCGAGCGCTTTGCGGACGATCGGCGCGAGTTCGGTTCCCAGGATTTCGATCGCGCGCTTCATTTTTGGATGTGGCAGCGTCGAAACGCCCATTTGAAATGTGAGGCGCGAGATTCCGCCAAGCGCTTCGTTCACGTAGAGCACTTTTTCGGCGACGGTTTTTGCATCGCCGATCAGCAGCGCGCCGGTCGGCCCGCGCGTGGCGTCGAATTGCGCGCGCGTCGTGCGCGGCCAGCCGCGTTCTTTGCCGATCTCGGTGAAGGTGTGCGCGTATCCAGGGTAGAAGTCGTCGGCGGCTTGCTCGGTCGTGTCGGCCAGAAATCCTATTGAGTGCAGGCCGACAATGAGTTTTTCAGGAGCGTGGCCGGCGCGTGCTCCGGCTTTGCGATAGAGATCGATCAGCGGACGGAAGCGATGCGGTTCGCCGCCGATGATCGCGACCATCAGCGGCAGGCCGAGCAAGCCCGCGCGCACAAACGATTCCGGCGTGCCGCCGACGCCGACCCAGATCGGCAGCGGATTTTGCAGCGGGCGCGGATAGATTCCCTGGCCGGTGAGCGCGGGGCGATGCTTGCCGGACCATGTCACGTGGGTGTTGTCGCGTATTTTCAGCAGCAGCTCGAGCTTTTCCTGGAAAAGGGAATCGTAATCTTCGAGTTGCAAGCCGAAGAGCGGGTACGACTCGATGAACGAGCCGCGACCAGCGACGATTTCGGCGCGACCGTTGGAAATGAGATCGAGCGTCGCGAATTCCTGGAAGACGCGAACGGGATCGGCAGCGCTGAGCACGGTGACGGCGCTCGTGAGGCGGATATTTTTTGTGCGCGCAGCTGCTGCGGCCAGAATGATTGGCGGTGCGGAGTCGAGAAATTCCGGGCGGTGATGCTCGCCGATCCCGAAGACGTCGAGACCGACTTTGTCGGCCAGCTCGATTTCTTCGATGAGGCGGCGCAGACGTTCCGAGGGAGTGAGCGTTTCCCCGGTGACAGGGTCTGAGATGGCTGCGGCAAAGCTGTCGATGCCAATTTGCATCAGTTTGTCGGTCTCCGTGCTGCCGTCATTGGATGCGCGGAGACGTGCGAGGTCACAGACCGAATTTAGACAAAAATGACGCTGGAGGCGAACAGGGGACGGTCATCTTCACGGCTCTTTCCGCCTGAACAATCACACACTCGGATGAAGGATCTGTGCTTTATTTTGATATCGGCGGATATATGGGGGTCGCCCCGCTCAATTTATTCCCCGCTGTTACACCGGCGCTCACAACGATCTTCTTGGGCGCAGCGCCGCCCGTGATGTTGTGCAAGTCGTCGTTCGATAATGCGGCGCTCTCGGCTTCCGGTGCTTGTGCGTCTTGTTTGATCTCGTCGCTCATTTTGAGCCTCCTGAATTTCGACTATCTCTGCCAGACGAAATTCTCTGATGCCAAGGTGAATTCCTACGTCAACTCAGCTTCGCGTTATGATGGGTTTCTGACTGCGGAGGCGAAAAGGGTCCGGTGATCTTCACGGCCTTCAAAGCCGTCGATTCGGTCCTTCGCGGCCCGAATGGTGGGTTCGACTCCCACACGCTTCCGCCATTTTCGTCGGTGACTGCGCCGCATCTGGAAGCGTAGTCAGTTGGAGTAACCAAGAATCGACCGTCACCAGATGGCGGGAACCTCGGCTCCGAAGCCGCTGCGCTGAAATCGCGAAGCTGTTGGATGCTCGTCGCTCGTCACTCAATCGTGACAGCTGGGAAGTGTGAGCCCGTTACACAAGCGTTGAAAAGCTTGGGACTGGATTTATCAACCGTCTTCACGATACCTCCACCATTTACATCACTGAGTTCCTCAGGCGCCAGTTCGTCGGTCGGTTTCACATTCGCGACTGCTTCCTGTTGAACCTCTTCGGTCATTTTCTGTTGAATCTCATCGCTCATGTTGTCCTCCGCAAGATTTGCCTGCTGCTTGGATGGGGCATGTTTTGTGCCGGGGCCTTTGCCAATAGGCGACCGTCACCAGGTGGCGCGAACCTCGGCGTCGAAGCCGCTGCGCCGAACTCGCGATTTCGTCAGATTCTCATCAATTACTTAGCAACAGTAATGATGGCTTTCTTGATGTGGGTACCCTTCGCAACGGATGCGAAAAGAGTGGTACTGGCTCCGCCGTTTACACCGCTGAGTGCCTCAGGCGATAGCTCTTCGCTTGGTTTCACATCCGCGACCGCTTCCTGTTGAACCTCTTCGCTCGTTTTCTGTTGAATCTCATCGCTCATGTTGTCCTCCAGCAGATTCGCTTCATCTTTGGTGGGGCCTATTTTGTGCCGGGGCCGGACAGAGGCTTTCTGCACATCCCTGTCTCGCGGAAACGATGAATGGCAACATTTTCGCGCAATCCAGACGGGATGTTCGCAAGATCAAAAAAGGTTGGGGCTACCCTTATCGACTACCTTGGTGATATGGATGTCGTGGACCTGACCCTTTCCTCCCGCGACGTTGTCCAGGTCGGCTTCTGGCAACTCGGTCGAAGGCTCCGTCGGGCTGGCGACTGCCGAATGCAGGGGGTTAGTTCCGCCTTTACCCGCCGAGGCGGCCGCCGCGAAAGTCTTGGGAGCAGCGGCGCCACCCGTCACGTCACCCAAATCGTCGTTCGACAATGCAGCAGTCTCCGCGTTCGGCTTGATTTCGTCACTCATGGAATTCCTCCAGTGTTCTAGTTGCTCGATATAGTGAGTAGCAATCTTCGGGCCGCACGAACCAGGGCTGGTTTCGCCTCTGTTTACTATCAGAAAAGGCTGATTAGCAAGGATTTTTATCTGAAAGTGGCGGTATTCCCAGCCATCGGGACCTTTGGCCGAAAGAGCAAACCAACTATCCAATTGGATAGTCCCGTCACGAACGGATAGTCTTTTTGCTTTGTAGCGTGAACAATTGAGGCGAAGATGCTCGGTCGGGCCGGTGATTCGACGGGCGTAGGCGCGAAGTTGCGCCAGTGTGTTGTCGGTGCGAACAAGAGTTCTGAGGGAGCGTGTCGCGATGGATGCGAAATCGGAGTCCGGGGTAGGCAAGTGGTCCAGGCGAAAATTCCTGACCGAGGTCAGCGGTGGAATTGCCGCGGCGAATCTTGCGGGAGCGCTGACGGGTGATCCTGCGGCAGGAGCGGAAAACGCGACGCAGCCTGCCGCCGGTACGGCGTCGGCATCACCTCAACTCGTTGTTCCCGACGCGCCGGGGAAGAAAACGGGTTGGGCTGTCGTTGGGCTGGGATACCTGGCGATCAATGAAATCTTGCCGGCGTTTGCCAAATGCGAGAAGTCCCGCGTGGTCGCGCTGGTGAGCGGGCATCCGGACAAAGCGAACAAACTGGCGCTTCGGTACGGAGTAAATCCGAAGAACATCTACAACTATCAGAATTACGACTCGATTCGCGACAACCCGGAAGTCGATGTCATCTACGTCGTGCTGCCGAATGGCATGCATGCGGAATACACCGTGACGAGGGCTGCAGGCAGGGAAGCACGTGTTGAGCGAAAAGCCGATGGCGCGGACGCCGGCTGAATGCCAGCAGATGATCGACGCGGGCAAAAAGGCGAATCGAAAGCTGATGGTGGCGTATCGCTGCCGCTACGAGCCCTACAACCGGGAAGCGATTCGAATGGCGCAGTCCGGTGAGTTGGGCAAAACGAAAGTTATTGTTTCGGAGCACGGCTTCAATATCGGCGATCCGAAGCAGTGGCGGCTCAACCGCGAACTCGCCGGCGGCGGCTCACTGATGGACATCGGAATTTACGCGCTCAACGCGGCACGTTACCTCAGCGGAGAAGAGCCGACGGAGTTGACGGCGATGAGTTTCACGACGCCGGGAGACGTGCGGTTCAAGGAAGTGGAAGAAACGATTAATTTTCAGCTTCGCTTTCCGAGCGGGATCCTGGCGAATTGTTCGTCGAGCTACGGATACGATTCGCAGAATCGTTATCGCGTGGTGGGCACGGATGGGTGGGTGGAACTGGAGCCGGCGACGATTTACAGCGGATTGCGCATGCGCGTTCACAAAAACAACGTGTTGGAGGAAGTGCAACTGCCGGTACGCGATCACTTCGCACTGGAAATGGACCACATGTCGGAATGCGTGATGGAAAACAAAGAGCCGCTCACGCCTGGCGAGGAAGGGCTCCGCGACTTGACGATCATGATGAAGATCTACGAAGCGGCGAAAAGCGGCGGGACGGTGAAGCTATAGTTAGCGCGGTTTCGCCTGGCACGAATCATCGACGTTCGGTTTCTGCGGGTTCGCTTCCGTAGCGACGTTGTATACGACCGAAACGCCATTACAAGTCGATGCCGTGCAGTCACCGAAACCGATCGACGTCGGTCCCTTCGCTTCCTGGCCGGGACTGAGAGCGATTACCTTGCACGTAAAGCACTGAGCGCGATCACTTTTTACGCAGATGTAAGCGTTGAGAGTCTGAGAGCAGATATTTCGAAGCGTTACGCTTGCTACATGCCTGCCGGATAAATCGCTGTCATCGGAAACGGTCGACGCTTTGATGCATTTATTGGAGAGGTCGGCAGCGGAGGTCGGCGTTGCGGTGCTCGAAGGCGACGCAGATCGAACGCTGGGCTGGACCGCATTTATAGCGTCAGCGATTTGGACTTTGATCGATGGTGGTAATTCACCAGTGTCACGTCCCTCAGAAGCGCCGAGAGCTTCCGCCCGTTTTGCCGCCTCGGCCCACTCCGGCCCAAGGGCCTCGTAGTATTGAGCGACAGCCGCGTACGCCCGAGCTTTGCTGTTCGTTTCCGCGAGCACGCTTGTTTGCAGCTTGTTCGCGCCCGTATTGACTTGAATCCTGTGTTCGGCTTCCGGGATTTTGTCGAACTGTGCGGTCGCGCCGTAGGCCTCCTTCAAGGCCTCGGACCAGGCTGTGTCGCCAGGGATTCCTCTCGATAGCTCGTCGATTCGAGGAATCAGCTTGTTGAAACAGCTGGCGCGAACATTCCCATTCTGCGCCTGCCTGCACTTCCGCAAGTCTTTGTCGATGTCAGCGAAACAAATTACAGGAAGGATCAGCAACAACGGAGGGATCAGGAGATGCCGCACGCGCATGAATTCCTTCTTCAGGGAAACCCTTCATGCGGCTAGCTTCCGTAGCGCAACGAACCGAAGGCAGGGCAGCATAGCCGAACAGCAAAGTTACGCGGAGGATTATCCTCGAAGAGTTATAGGTATGCTATGAAATATTTCAATTGCCTAGGATCTCATTCCGTGGGCATTCGTAGGAATCGGCATCATTGCCTTCGATCTGGTCAATCGAAACGAGCACCATCTGGGCGGATTGCATGTCGGAGGAATCTTTGGGACGGACTGTGATTCGAAATTCATGCAAAACCGTCCGCCATTGCGACTGCTTTTTGTCCCAGGTTCTGACGCTTTTTATTTCTGACTTCATCTGTTCGCGGTTTTCGGCAAGCCATCCCATAGGAATTCGATCATAACAAGACATCGGCGGCGGATTCATACAACTTCGTTCGCGCTTCGCCGCATCTATCGCTGGCAGAAATACGGAGTAGACAGAGCGTTGCCTCCTGCCTAAGGCGCGCTTAGGGAAGTGCGTGGTTGTCCTGTCGAGGGACAGTCAGCGCGCCGAAACAACACTTCAGGAGGGCTTTGTGAATACGAAGGTCGTTGTGTGTCTGTTTGCCTGGTTTTTCTGTACCGCGGTTGCCGTGCGAGCCCAAGACTTCAACAAAATCGATGTATTTACCGGATTTTCATACGTTCGTGCGCATCCCGCGAATGAGACGGACGAGCCGACGGTGACTAACGTGCCGTCGCCGTTGCCGAACTTCAACATGTTTGGCGGCGACGGATCGGTTGCATACAACTTCAACCGATTCATCGGCGGGGTATTTGATTTCTCGGGATATCGGACATCCCAGGAGTCCGCCGAATATCCGGATTGGCGCAGCAATATGTATACGTTTCTGGCGGGCCCGCGATTTTCGTATCGAAGCGCATCCCGATTTACGCCATTCACGCAGATCTTGCTTGGAGCTGCAACTTCGACCTCCGGCTTATATTTCCAATCGAACCAGACGGAGTTTGCCATGACCGTCGGAGGAGGCGTCGATTTCCGTGTGAACCATCGATTGTCACTGCGGCCCTTGCAAGTGGACTACATGCTGACGCACTTCAAGGAGAACGAAGACCTATACAAGAGAAACGTGCAGAACAACCTAAAAGTGGGAGTTGGCATTGTGTTTCATTTCTGAAGTTTGGAGCGACCGCAGTCTAGAGCTCGGTTGTCCCGGTGCAGATCGGAAGGGCTGCGCGCATGGGCAGTGCGCGCGGTCCTGTGCACCGCACGCTCAAAGAAACGATTTTGCTGGCATCAGAGAAATACGGTTGCTACTGCTTAATCGTCGTGTCGGCTGGAGCCGGCTTTACACTGACTTGCGCAGGCGTCGGCAAATCCGACGCTTCCCATCCGCCGCCAAGCGCGATGATGAGCTGAACTTCCGACGTCATGCGCTGCGTTTGCAGGTTGACGAGCGTCTGCTGATCGGCGAGCAACGTATTTTGCGCGGTCAACACATCGATGTAGGGGTCGATACCGGTCTGGTAGCGATCGTACTCAAGATCGAAGAATTGCTGTGCCGAACCGACGGCCTGCTTCTGTTTCTCGGTCTGCTGGGAAAGAATGCGTTCCGCAGCGAGGGAATCTTCGACTTGCTGGAACGCTGTCAGCACCGTCTGGCGATATCCGGCGACGTCGGCGTTGTAGACCGCGATGAACTGGCGAACTGTCGCGCGGCGCAAGCCGGCGTCGAAAATTGTCTCCGACAGCGAAGTGCCGATCGACCAGAATCGGCTCGGCCACGCAAACCAGCTCGTGAAGCTCGACGACTCGAATCCGCCGCCCGCCGACAACGTAACGTTGGGATAGTAGGCTGCGTATGCGATGCCGATCTGCGCGTTTGCTTCGGCCATCGTGCGTTCGGAGGCCGCTACGTCAGGGCGCCGCTCCAGCAAATGAGATGGCACACCCATCGGCATCGGCGGCGGGACCGAGTCGAGAATTTTCACCGGGATGGAGACTTCGGCGGGTGGTTTGCCGATCAGCACAGCGACCGCATGTTCGAATTGCGCGCGGCTCAAGCGCACGGCGATCGCCGCGGATTCGGCGCTCTGCAAAGCGGTTTGCGCTTCGACGAGCGAAATTTTGTCGCCTACGCCGGTGTCGTATTGTGCTTGTGCGTAATCCACCGTCTTGCGATCGGCGGCCACGGTGTCGTCGAACAATTTCTGGAGCGCATCCTGGCCACGGATTTCAAAAAGAAGTTGCGCGAGACTGGATTCCTGCGAGAGTTTCGTATTGGCGAGGTCGGCTGCGCTGACTTGAGCCGCATAGCGGGCTTGCGCAACTGTGTTGCGCACTTTGCCCCACAGGTCGGGCTCCCATGAAACGTTCCCTGGCAGCTCGAAAAGGTTCGTCGGCGAAACGTTGGAACTTCCGGTTCCCGTGCCGCCGCTCCCGGGCACGCCGGCGCCTAGATTCGCGGACGACCGTTGCCGGCTGATCACGGGAGACGTCGAGATCGTCGGGAAAAATTGCGAACGCGCCTGCTGCACGATTTCGCGCGCCGCGATATAGTTGTAGTAAGCCTGCGCGACGCTCTGGTTGCTCGAATCGAGCTGCTCTTCCAGCGTATTGAGCTCGCTGTCGTTGAAAATTTCCCACCACTTGCCGCGCAACATCGCTGCATTCGGGTCGGCAACTTTCCAGACTTGCTGCTCTTCCGGAAAATTCTCTGGATTCTCTTTGTACGTCGTCGGTACCGGCGCGGACGGCTTGTGATACTTCGGACCGACCGTGCAGCCGGAGAAAACGGACGCGACGAGCGGCAACAGCACCGCGAATTGGCAAGCGCGCATCACTCTTGCAGATAAAATCGTTCGAGATTCAGACAGTCGCATAGGCAAACAATCGAGCTGTTGCTGTCCTTTCAGCTAGCTGGATGCTGGATGCTGCGTCGCTCCGGGCACATCGTCGAATTCCTTGCCGGCAAGACGCAACCGCAGCTGGTCCATAAAGAGATAAACCACCGGAGTCGTGTACAGCGTAAGCACCTGGCTGACGATCAGTCCGCCGACGATCGTGATGCCGAGCGGCCGCCGCAGCTCCGACCCCGTGCCGGTCCCAAACGCCAGCGGCAGCGCGCCAAATAGCGCCGCCATCGTCGTCATCAAGATTGGCCGGAAGCGCAGCATGCACGCCTCGAAAATCGAATCGCGCGTCGACTTGTGTTCCTGCCGCTCGGCCATCAGCGCGAAGTCGATCATCATGATCGCGTTTTTCTTCACGATGCCGATCAGCAGGATGATCCCGATGATCGAAATGACGTTGAGATCGATCTTGAACAGCATCAGCGCGAGCATCGCGCCAACGCTCGCTGAGGGCAGCGTCGAAATAATCGTGATCGGATGCGCCAGGCTTTCGTACAAAATGCCAAGCACGATGTACACCGCGAGCAGCGCCGTCAGCACGAGAATCGGCTCGGTGCTCAGCGAAGCTTGATACGCCGCAGCCGTACCCGAGAACGAACCACGCACCGTACTCGGCGCACCCAACCTCGCCTTCATCTGCTCGATCTCAGCGGTCGCCTGGCTCAACGAAACACCTGGCGCCAAGTTGAACGACACCGTCACCGAAGGAAACAGGCCCGAGTGATTCACTGCCAGCGCCGTCGTGCTGGGTCTGACTCGTCGCCACCGCCGCCAGCGGCACGTTCCCCGCCTTCTGCGTGTTCAAGTAAATGTCGCGCAAGCCTTCCGGGCTCTGCCAGAACTGCGGCGCGACTTCGAGCACCACGTAATACTGATTCAGCTGTGTATAAATGATCGAAACTTCCGACTGCCCGAACGCCGCATACAGTGTCGAATTCAGAGTCTGTGGCGTCACTCCGAGCCGCGCCGCCGTCGTTCGATCGTACGTGAGCACTTCATCGAGCCCGCCGTTTTGCTGATCCGAGTTCACGTCCTGCATTCCCGGCAATTTTCGAATTTCGCTGAGCAGCAGCGGGCCCCAATGCACTAACTCTTCCACGGTGTCCGACTGAATCGTGTACTGATATTGCGCGTTGCTGCCGCGCCCGCCGATGCGCAGATCCTGCGCCGCCTGCAGAAACGCCGAGGCCACCGGCAGCGCATTCATCTTCGGCCGCAGCCGATTGATGACGTCCGTCGCGCTGACTCCCTTTCTCTGATTCAGCGGCTTCAGCGCCGCGTACAAAAATCCAGTGTTCGTCGCGCCATTTCCACCCGTGAATCCGATGATGTTTTGCACCGCTGGGTCGGCTTTCATCACACCCACCAGCTTCTGCACCGAATTGTTCATCACCGCAAAGGAGGCGTCTTGCGGACCTTGCATTCCTCCAACAACCGCTCCGGTATCCTGCTGCGGGAAAAATCCTTTCGGGATGCGCACGATCAGCAGCACGTTCATCGCGACGAGCACGATCAACACAACCAGCGTCAGCCCCGGATTATCGAGCACCCATGTGAGCGAGCTCCGATAAAACGAAAGCATCCCCGCGAAAAAGCGCTCGCTCCACTGATACAGCCGCCCGTGATCCTCTTTTCGCTCTTCCTTCATCAGGTGCGCGCACATCGTCGGCGTCGTCGTCAGCGAAATCACCATCGACACCGCAATCGCCGTCGATAGCGTTACCGCAAACTCCCGGAACAGCCGTCCGACGATTCCGCCCATCAGCAAAATAGGAATGAACACCGCGATCAGCGACACGCTGATCGAAAACACCGTGAACCCAATCTCCTGCGCGCCCTTCAACGCCGCCGCCAGCGGCTTCATCCCGTTTTCGAGGTGGCGCGAAATGTTTTCCATCACCACGATCGCGTCATCGACGACGAACCCCGTCGAAATCGTCAGCGCCATCAGCGACAGATTGTCCAGGCTGTACCCGCACAGGTACATGACCGCGAACGTCCCGATCAGCGACACCGGCACGGCCACGCTCGGAATCAGCGTCGCCCGCCAGTTCCGCAAAAATACGAACACAACGAGAATGACCAGAATCACCGACAAAATCAGTGATCGCTCCACGTCGTTCACCGACGCGCGAATCGTCGTCGTGCGATCCAGCACGATCTCCGAGTCGATGCCCTGCGGAATCGTCGCCTTGATGTACGGCAGCGCCTCGCGAATCCGGTTCACCGTCGCGATGATGTTCGCGCCCGGCTGCCGCGAAATGATGATCGGTATCGACCGCTTCCCGTTCAAATATCCGGCCGCGCGAATGTTCTGCACCGAATTCGTCACGTCGGCCACATCGGCCAGCCGCACCGCCGCACCCTTGTTGTAGCCGATGATCAGATCTTTGTAGTCGTCCGCATTCGAAATCTGCCCGTTCGTGACGATGTCCGCCGTCACAAATCCATTCGCAATTTGCCCGCGTGGCCGGTCCGAATTTTGCAGTCCCAGCGCCGACTGCACCGCCGGCAGCGTGAGCCCATACGCATTGAGCTGCGACGGAATCACATCGACGCGCACCGACGGCAGCGCCCCGCCGCCCACCGATACTTGCCCGACTCCCTGGATCTGCGACAGCTTCTGCTCGATCACCGTCGACGCGACGTCATACAGCTTGCCGGGATCGTACTGATTCGACGTCAGCGCCAGAATCATGATCGGCGCATCCGCCGGATTCACCTTGCGATACGTCGGATTCGCCGGCAGGTTCGCCGGCAAATACGAACGCGCTGCGTTGATCGCCGCTTCCACGTCGCGCGCCGCGCCGTCGATATCGCGGTTCAAATCAAATTGCAGCGTGATCGACGTCGTACCCAGCGAACTCGCCGACGTCATCTCGCTCACGCCCGCGATGTGACCAAACTGCCGTTCCAGCGGCGTCGCAATCGACGACGCCATAATTTCCGCGCTCGCTCCCGGCAAACTCGCGCCCACCGCGATCGTCGGAAAATCCACCTGCGGCAGCGGCGACACCGGCAGCACGACGAACGCAATCGCCCCGGCAACCGCCACCGCGATCGTCAGCAGCGTCGTCGCCACCGGCCTCTCAATAAATGTCGACGAAAGGCTCATATGCCAGGCGCCGGATTCGCCTCAGAAATATCCGGCGATTCCGCCTCTTCGTTCTTCCGCTTTCGAGAGAATCTCTGTGCCAGCCGGTCAAAGAAGATGTAGATCACCGGCGTCGTATACAGCGTCAAAATCTGGCTCAGCAGCAACCCGCCAACCATCGCGATACCCAGCGGCCGCCGCAACTCCGAACCATATCCCGTGCCAAGCGCGAGCGGAATGCCGCCCAGCAGCGCCGCCATCGTCGTCATCATGATTGGCCGGAACCGCAGCAAACTCGCTTCGTAAATCGCGTCGCGCGAACTCTTCCCGTGATGCCGCTCCGCTTCTAACGCGAAGTCCACGATCATGATTCCGTTCTTTTTCACGATGCCGATCAGCAAAATGATGCCGATGATCGCCACGACGCTCAGGTCCTGCCGGAACAAAATCAATGCCAGCAGCGCGCCGACGCCCGCAGACGGCAGCGTCGACAAAATCGTAATCGGGTGAATGAAACTTTCGTACAGCACGCCGAGCACGATATACACCGTGACCAGCGCCGCCAGAATCAGCAACGCCTCGTTCGACAGCGAATTGCGGAACGACGCGGCCGTACCCTGGAAATCTCCCGCCACCGTCGCCGGCATGTGCAAATCCTCGACCGCCTTGTCGATCTGCTCGATCGCATTTCCAAGCGCGGCTCGCGGCGCAAGGTTGAACGAAATCGTTACAGCAGGGAACTGCCCCTGCCGGTTGATCGAAAGCGGCGCCGTCGTGTTTTGAATATGTACGAACGCGCTCAGAGGAATCGCGCCACCGTATGTCGAACTCGATTGCGAAATCGAAGACGCCGTCGAACTCGTCTGCGCATTTCCGACGGCCTTGAGTCCGCTGTTCTGTGCGCTCAGCGTATTCGCCGCTGGCGTGTAGAGCACCGAGGTCGTCGTCGCGTTCGAACCCGCCGAAGACGATCCCGACGAAGCGAACGAATTCGTCGCGCCCGCCCCCGTCGCGCCTGAAGACGCATTCGATTGAATGTAAATGCTCGCCAGATTCGAAGGATCGAGCTGGAATTGCGGCAGCGCTTCCAGAATCACGTGATACTGGTTGAGTTGCGTGTACATCGTGCTGATCTGTCGCTGCCCGAACGCGTCATAAAGCGTGCTGTCGATCGTCGAAGGCGCAATCCCAAGCCGCGACGCCGTCACGCGATCGATCAAGAGCGAAACCGCTCGCCCGCCCATCTGTTGGTCTGTCGCCACATCTTCCAGCTGCGACAAATGCTTCATCTTATCCACGAGCTTGTTCGCCCACTCATCCAGCTCGTTCGCGTCGGGATCTTCTAGCGTGTACTGATATTGCGTCCGGCTAACACGGTCATCGACCGAGATGTCCTGCACCGGCTGCATGTACATCTGAATTCCCTGAACCTTCCCCAGGTTCGATTGCAGCCGGCGAATCACGTCCGACGCATTCACGTCGCGATCCGCGAGATCCTTCAGATTGATCGAAATGCGCCCGCTGTTCAGCGTCGTGTTCGTTCCGTCCGCGCCGATAAAGGACGAAAGGCTCGCCACCGCCGGGTCCTGCAAGATTACGTCGGCCATCTGCTGCTGCTTCTGCGCCATCGCGTCGAACGAAATCGATTGCGGCGCCTGCGTGATGCCCTGAATGACGCCCGTATCTTGAGTAGGGAAGAAGCCCTTCGGAATCAGGATATAAAGCACGATGGTCAGAACAAGCGTCCCGACCGCCACAAGCAACGTGATCGTCTGATATTCCAGCACCACCGTCAGCGTTCGACCGTAGAACGCGATCATCCGCTCAAACATGTGCTCCGACACGCGATAAAACCGCCCCTGTTGATCCGCCGGTTTGTGCTTCAAAATCCTCGAGCACATCATCGGCGTCAGCGTCAGCGACACCGCAGCCGAAATAATGATCGTCACCGCCAGCGTTACCGCAAATTCGCGGAATAACCGACCGACGACGTCGCCCATGAACAGCAGCGGGATCAGCACGGCGATCAACGAAACCGTCAGCGACAAAATCGTGAACCCGATCTGCTCCGCGCCTTTCAGCGCCGCTTGCATTGGCGGTTCGCCTTCTTCCAGATAGCGCGAAATGTTCTCGATCATCACGATCGCGTCATCGACGACGAAACCCGTCGAAATCGTCAGCGCCATCAGGGATAGGTTGTCGAGGCTGTAGCCCAGCGCGTACATCGCGCCGAACGTGCCGACGAGCGACAGCGGCACAGCGACGCTCGGGATAATTGTGGCCGACAGATTCCGCAAAAAGAGGAAGATGACCAGCACAACCAGGCCGACGGTCAGCATCAGCTCAAACTCGACGTCGTCTACCGACGACTGAATATTCGTCGTCAGGTCCGTCAGGATGGTCAGGTGTACTGCCGCGGGCAGGTTCGTTTCCAATTGCGGCAGCAGCGTCTTGATCGATTTCACCACGCGAATCGTGTTCGCGCCCGGCTGTCTCTGCACGTTCAGAATCACCGCGGGAGTTTTATTCATCCACGCGGCTTGCTTTTCGTTCTCCACCGAATCGATGATCGTCGCAACGTCCTTCAGAAAAACGGGTGACCCGTTGCGATACGCCACAACGACATTCCGGTAATCGCCGCTTGTCGAGAGCTGATCGTTCGCGTCGATCTGATAGCCCTGCTGCGGACCGTCAAAATTTCCCTTCGCCGAATTCACGCTGGTTTGTGTCAGCGCCGTGCGCACCGCCTCCAGCGTCACGCCATACGAAGACAGCGCGATCGGATTCGCCTGAATGCGCACCGCCGGCTTTTGTCCGCCGCTGATGCTCACCAGTCCAACGCCGGTAAGCTGCGAGATCTTTGGCGCGAGCCGCGTATCCACCAGATCTTCCACTTGCGATAGCGGCATGGAATCCGACGTAATTCCCAGCGTCAGAATCGGTGCGTCCGCAGGGTTTGTCTTGTTGTAGACCGGCGGCGTTGGCAAGTCCGAAGGCAGATAACTCTGCGATGCGTTAATCGCCGACTGTACTTCTTCTTCCGCAATATCGATGTTCAGTGTCAACGCGAACTGCAGCACGATCACCGACGTCGCGCCCGAACTCGTCGACGTCATCTGATTCAATCCCTGCAATTGGCCGAACTGCCGTTCCAGCGGCGCCGTCACCGTCGTCGCCATCACGTCGGGGCTCGCGCCGGGATAGAACGTCAGCACCTGAATGGTCGGATAGTCGACCTGCGGCAGCGCCGACACCGGTAGCTGCGTATAAGCCACCAGTCCGACCAGCAGAATCGCCGCCATCAGCAGCGATGTCGCTACCGGTCGTTCGATAAATGGTCGTGATGGACTCACGGAGCGTTGTTCTCGGAATTAGCCGAGCCTGGTATCGGCGTGTTCGTAACCTTCACTTGCGCCTTGTCCTGCAATCTCTCAAAGCTGCTGTTGGCCAGCACGTCGTTTGGATTGATCCCCGTAACTGCGGTCAGCCCGTTGTCTTCGGTGCCCGGCTTGACGGTTTTCATTAGCGCCTGGTTGTTCTGAATCACGTAAACGAACGCGGTGTTTCCGTTGTGTTGGATCACCGACGTCGGCACCAGCGTCACGTTGTGCTGCGTATTCACCAGCAGCCGCGTATTCACAAACTGATTCGGAAACAACTCGTTCTTCTTGTTGTCGAATTGCGCGCGCAATCGCACCGTTCCCGTTGTCGTGTCGATCTGATTGTCTACCGCCAGCAATTTTCCGCTCGCGACCTTCGTCAACTGCGCCCGATCGAATACATCCACTCCCAGTGGAGTGCCTTGATTGATGTGCGGCTGAATCTCGCCGAGGTAATCTTCGGCCACCGTGAATACCACTGTGATCGGCTGCAATTGCGTCACGACCACCAGTGGCGTCGTGCTGTTGGATTGCACTACGTTGCCCGGATCGACCAGCCGCAATCCGACGCGGCCGTCGAATGGCGCTGTAATGTGGCAATAGCTGAGCTGCACGCGATCGAGATCCACGACACCCTGGTCGTTCTTGACTGTTCCTTCGTTTTGCAGCGCCAGTTTTTCCTGGTCGTCTAAAATTTGCTTCGCAATGGCGTTGCGCGCCCACGCCTTCTGGTAGCGCTCCAGGTCCATCCTCGATTGCTCCAGGATGTGCGTGTCCTTCTCCAGCGTTCCTTCTGCCTGCAAAAGTTGTGCCTGGTAGATGCGCGGATCGACGTCGATCAGCGGATCACCCTTGTGCACGATCTGCGCTTCCTTGTAGTGCACCGAATTGATGATCCCGTTCACCTGGCTTGTGATCACGCTCGTGTACACCGGCGTCACCGTCCCGATCGCCGTCAGGTACACGCCGATGTCGCCTTGCTTCGCGGTCGCCGTGTTGATCGTCACCGGCCCGCCGAATCCCTTTTTCCCGCCGCCCTTCGGCGCGGCGGCTTGCGTCTCGTTGTCGTGATGACGGAACGCGAGATAGAACACGCCCACAAGCACTACGCCGAGAATGATCCAGACCCACGTCCGCCCCTTCGACTTCTGTGGCGGCGGTGGTGGCGCGTAGTGATTGGGCCGGGTTCCGCGCGTGTCTGTCTTCGGATAGGAAGAATCTGAAGAGTAGGAATCGTCCATATTCTTGATCTTTGCCGGCTAAGCCCCGTGGCAAACACAAATTCGTAAGTTGGGCTGGCGCCGAATGAAATCCTTGTCTAGGTCCGACCTGGTAGAGGCCTGGACCGCGTTAGGGTAAGGATGCCTGAGTCGACCTTAAGGTTCCACTATCGGAACCGCAACGATGGTACGACGCGAAAGCCGCCCCCCGCGTTTCGTAGGGTGCCCTCCCAGCCATCCAGATTTGACTGTAGAACAGGAGAGCGTTTCCCTGTACCGGAATACGTCCGATTTCAGGAGCTTTTGCCCCTCTGCCAGACTCCGCCCGTTTCCCACAATAAAGCTACGCACGGACGCCACCAGGGATTACGCGCCTAGCACTTGATGCGCCCTAGCCGCGCACTCTGTGTCCCAGCCTGTCATCCTGAGGCGGCGCGAAGCGCGGCCGAAGGACCTCAACCGATCCGGTTAGCAATCCCCAATCGAACCGCCGCAGCGTCTCTAAGCACTGACCGCCGTGCAAAACTTGCACCTCTTCGCCAACTTCGGAATTTCGCTCAAACACTCCGGGCAAGCCCGCGTCGTCGGATCGGGCGTCTTCTTCACCTTCGCCATCAAATGGTTCATCGGCATCACCACAAGGAAGTAAACCGACAGCGCCGCGATCACGAACGCCAGCAGCACGTTTATAAAATCCCCGTAGAGAAACTTGCTCCCATTGAGAGTGAAATACATTCCCGAGAAGTCAGGCAGCTTCCCGATCGCTGAAATCAACGGCGTCAGCAAGTCCTTGACGATCGCCCCAACCAGCCCCGCAAACGCCGCCCCAATCACCACGCCAACCGCTAGATCAACCACGTTTCCACGCAGCAAAAACTGCTTGAATCCTTTCATTTCTCTCCTCCCGGAAGTCCGAGAGTGTAGCGCAATCCCGGCGATTGGCGCGGCCAGCACTGGACAACTTTTTTCTTTCACCCGCTTCGAGAAACTCGCGCCGCCCCGCGCGTCCTTTTCTATCCCGCCATCATCAGAACTACGACCCCAGGGACCCAAGGCGGAGAAATGCCCAGTTGGATGTTGCGATGCCCAAAGTGCAGTTTCAAATTCCCACATAGCACCATCGCCTCGGAGATTCTCGAACAAGCGCATCGCGATCCGTTTCGCGTGGTCTCGCGCCCCACAATGCCGACTGACGGAGAGCCACGCCGCTGCCCCTCCTGCAAAGAAGAGTCCGTCTTCAAGCCCTTCGAGCTCTTCTACATCGACGACCGCTCCCAA
Source organism: uncultured Acidobacteriota bacterium (assembly GCA_963766985.1). GTDB lineage: Bacteria > Acidobacteriota > Terriglobia > Acidiferrales > UBA7541 > Acidiferrum. The sequence continues at coordinate 840,261 of CAVYCJ010000010.1, read as the reverse complement.
AACGCCTAGAACTAAGCGCACGTCGCCATCCGGAGGCGCCCGAGAACAGCTGCGACGCTATATGCAATCGTCGTCAGCGAGCCCAGGCGTCGCTCAGCTCAGCCCACAGTCCCTTCGACTCGCCTCCGACTCTGTGCTCTCTGCGACCTCTGTGGTAAATCCTCCGTTCCCGCTGAAGAACCCACCCCAAACTCACGCAAATCGTACTTGCGCAGTTCTATGTAATTGTGGTAAACTCTGAGAGTAGAGAACCTCGCCCACCGAGTGCCGCCAACCGGCGAAGAATAACCGAAACAAGGCGACCCGGTAAGTTATAGACAGGCAAAGCTTTGCGCACTCTTTCACATTTCTAGACACACCAATTCCCGTAACTCACTGATTCGGAATGAGATTCCCACTCTTGCGGAAAACACCGGGGGGTATACCCAGTCCGTCCCAAAACGGAACCGAGTCGAGGTAGCTACAGGTGGGGGCGACAAGCCGCCCTTAGGCGGCGTTTACTTGGCTGCGCGTCGAACCAGCGTGTTCTCCAGGAACAGGAACTCGATCCCTGTCCCCAGAAACGTATCGATCGCCTCTCGCGGCGTGCAAACGATCGGCTGGCCCTTCACGTTGAAGCTCGTATTGAGCACCATCTCGCGCCCGGTCAGCTTACCGACCGCCTTCAGCAGCGTGTGGAACTCCAGATTGTCCTTCGGCGAAACCGTCTGCACGCGCGCCGAGCCGTTCACGTGCGTAATCGCAGGGAGCTGTGCCCGGAACTGTGGCCGCACGTCGGCGGTCATGATCATGTACGGCAGCTCAAATCCCTTCGGCACCTCGAACCAGTCCTGCACCTGCTCGAGCGAAACCGCCGGCGCAAACGGCCGGAATGCCTCACGCATCTTCACCATCGCGTTGATGCGGTCGCGCATCTCCGGATGCCCCGGATCGGCAAGGATGCTGCGATGACCCAACGCGCGCGGACCAAACTCCATCCGTGAGCGATACCAGCCCAGCACGCGGCCATCTTTGATCAGCCTAGCGCCTTCCGCGCAGGCGTCCGCGAGATTCGCAAAACGAGTGACTTCGACGCGACTTCCGGTCTCCGCAATCGCTTTATCGATCTCGGCTTGCGTCGCCGCCGGCCCGTAAAAGGGAACAGGGGAGCGGCGATTCCGCACTCCACCATTCCGTGAGCCGCGCCACAGCGCCGCGCCCAGCGCGGTCCCATCGTCGCCGGCTGCCGGTTGCACGTAAATGTCGTCGAAAATTCCGGACTGCAACAGGCGCCCGTTCGCCGTGCAGTTGAGCGCGACGCCGCCCGCCATCGCCAGTTTTCGCAATCCCGTCGCGCGGCCAAAGTGCCCGCAAATGTGCAGCATCACCTTGTCGAGGCATTCCTGCAACGCCGCCGCGACATCGCGATGATCGTCGCCGATTTCGGAATCCGGCGTCCGCTTCGCAATCAGGTGTTCTTCCAGGTAGCGCCGCGTCGCACCATACGTCTCGCGGTCGTCGCGCGCTTCGTTCAGTCGCAAAATCGGAATCTTGATCGTGCCGTCGGGCAGAAGTTCCACCGCCTGCTCGAAAAAGTGCCGGTAGCGCGACGGATCGCCGTACGGCGCCAAGCCCATAATCTTGTATTCGTCGGAATTGAAATCGAATCCCAGGTGCAGCGTGATCACCGAATACAAAATGCCAATCGAATCTTTCGCGGTGATCTCGGCCAGCTTGTCGATCTGATTGCCCTTGGCGCGATACGCGGTCACGCTGTGCGCTTCGCCCATTCCATCGAGCACCACGATCAAACACTCATCCCAGCCCGACGTGTAATACGCGCTTGCCGCATGCGCCAGGTGATGGTTGACCTGATGCACTTTGTCCGGCGAAAAAGTCGGCAGGTGCTGCTTCACTTCCGCAAGCAATTTCTCGCGAGAGAAAACCTCGTCGTACTGTTTCCTGCTCGTCGCATCCAGCATGAACGCCGCGCGATACGGCGAATAGTCAAAGCCGTGCGCGATTTCATCGACGTCGCCAATCTTGATTCCCGCCTGATCGAGGCAATACTGAATCGCGCCGATGGGAAAATCGCCGGTGTGCTTTTTGCGGCTGAATCGCTCTTCCGCCGCGCCGGCTACAACTTCGCCATCCACCAGCAAAACGGCAGCCGAATCGTGCCCTTGCGAAATCCGGTATTCCCGTTCTTCCAGTCCAGGCCAATGCGCCTTCTTGAATGGAATGGAATTCTCGAATCCGCTGATACCCAAAACTTTCGCCATGACCCCGCGAGTCCTTTCAGACCTGGACCACAACCGTCAACGCCGCACACACGAGTGCGGCTCACACGAATCCCAATGGAGACACAGGGACCGGCCAAACCGTACAAAGGAAGCAATTCCGTTGCCGACTATTTTGCCTCAACCAGCGTCGAGTCGGCGAATCTAACGCCGCCGCTGTTGCCTAACGCGAATTGCCGAACCTTCGCAAAAGCCTTGCAGAGCTTCGCGAAACGAGGATCCCGCTTACGCAATGTCCTGTGGAAAACACAACCATTTCATAGCGCCGACAATTTCCCCGGCTTCGCGAACTTCCTAACCGTGCAGAATTGATTGCATCTCGCATCGCGCGTAGCCGAAAGGTGACGCGCAGCCAGCTCGATTCCAGTTCTCGTGCACAATTTCGGCAGAAGATGTCCTTAGAAGGATACGGTAACCTCGGACCCGGATTGATCGGGCGGAGGCCGCTCTTTAAATACAGTGTTTTGTGCGATATACGTCGACGATCGGAGCGAAATGTCTTGGCATCCGGCATGCTCTCTATCGTACCCGTGGGGGAAGTCCGCGCTTTTTACCTTGTTTTGACTCCATTCTCCCCCATGGACGTAGTAGAGTTATCGGTCTAAGACTATGACCGCCACGGCACCCGCGAAAGATCCGTCCATCGATAGCCGCACTTCGGTGCTCGTTACCGAAGCCAGCAAAATGTACTGTGATTTGTTGAGCATGGCGTTCCTCGCCGTTCCCGATCGATTTCATGTTGTAGCCACGGCATTCACTGCGGCCGACATTTTGGCCCAGATGCGCGAACACCGCCCGAGCGTCGCGATCATCAGCGACAACCTTTCTGACGGTCCGCTTTCCGGCCTCCGGATTCTGCCGGAGGTTCGCAAAGCCAATCCCGAGACGCGGATTCTTCTGGCGATGAGCTCTTCTGATCGCGAACTCGTTATCGAAGCGTTTCGCTTCGGCGCAGATGGCGTTTTCTGCCGCAACAGCCCCTTCGACATGCTGTGCAAATCCGTCGATGCGCTTGCCAAGGGCCAGATTTGGGCGAACTCGAAAGAGCTTCGCTACGTCATGGAAGAATTCATGCGCGCTCCCAAGCAGCGCAAAGTCGATCCCACGGTCGAAAATCGCATGACCAAGCGCGAAGGCGATGTCGTTCGACTCGCCGTTGAGGGCCTCTCCAACCGCGAGATCGCACGCGAGCTTGGCCTCACCGAGCACACCGTAAAGAATTATCTGTTCCGGGTTTTCGACAAGCTGGGCGTCTCCAACCGCGTCGAGCTTGTTTTGTCGTGCTTGCGACAAGAAGAAACCGCGCGCGAAGAAGCGCCGGTCGCGTCGTAGAACGACGAGTTAGGTCAACGTCGGCGGAAACGCGATTACCCCGAATCGCGACGCCGTAAATTCCAAGGAAGCGCCAAGGCGATGAATCAGGATCAATTCGTAGAGTTGCTAACGAACTGGTTTCGGGAAAACAAGCAGACATCCGGCGGGCTCAAAATTACGATCGACACCGAGCTGCTCGGTTCGGGCCTTCTGGATTCATTCGATTTTCTGGATCTGATCGTGTACATCGAGGGCAAGACCGGCAAGAAAATCGACTTGTCCGTCGCGGATCCAAATCAGTTCGCGCTTGTGCGCGGATTGTGGCAGCTCGCGAACGGTGGAGACGAAGGCCCCGCATCGAACGGTGCCAGTGGCAATCCAGTTTCCGCGAACGCGCTTTAACCGACGCTCAGAAAAACGCACGCACACTCTTAAATTTTCAGCGGCTCCCGATTCCGGGAGCCGTTTTTATTTCTGGCCGATCGCTAAGCGATAATCGGCACGCGAGAGTTATCGATTTCAATGAGCGGCGCTGAGAATGGAACGGACCAGAGCAAACGAGCGAAGCAGGGAATGACGGTTCAGTCGGCAGCGCGGCAAGCGGCGCGCACGAGGTTCAAGTCCGAGTTGATTTCCGTCTGGTGCAGGGTCGTCATGCGATAGCTCGAACGCGCGGCCGCATCCGAAAGCGCTGCGCGGAACTCTTCCGCGAGCGTGTCCGCGTGGTTACGAAGATCTTCGGTTGACGACATGTGGAAGAGCGTCGCATAGCCCAGCGTGCCCTGCAGATTCTTTTCCAGCTGGAATGAATATTCCCACGGAGCGGCGTCGGTTTTGCGTTCTGACCACTCCAGAAACCATTTGCCTTCCCAGTCGTAGGACAACGTGTGAAACAGCGCGATGGGGAAGCCGTCTTTACCCAAATTCTTCAGGCGGAGTCCTTCAAATCCATCGGGCTGCAGCGACTCCTGCAGTACCTGGCAGATCGAGCGGAAGTCCGAGCAGGAGCCGAGCGCTTCGGTCGCCCGCCGAATACTCGGTTCGTCGGTGACGATTTGACGCCTGCGCGCCGCGGGTTTGAACAGATTCGTGAACTCCGGATAACGCAACCGCGCCACGCCGACGCAGACTCCGAACAGCACGGCGAAGAAAACCGGTACGAGCAGCTTTGTATCGAGCAGGATGGCCAGGCTGGCGCAAACAAATACCGCGGTCACGGCGTAGAGCACCATCACGGCATGGCGATGCGAAAGACCCTGGCGCTGCAACTTGTGGTGAATGTGATCGGTGTCGCCGCGGAACAGCGGGTGGCCGCGCAGCGAACGCCGCATGACGGCGAGCGTAACGTCGAGAATCGGAAGGCCGAAGGCCAGGATCGGCACCGCGGCTCCGGTCGTCGCATCGATGCTCCGCCCGGCGCCCATGGCTAGCGCGGCGAGAAGGAACCCGATAAACAGACTGCCGGAATCGCCCATGAAGATGCTGGCGGGGAATGAATTGAACGGCAGAAATCCGCAGATCGCCCCGATGAGGACGACGACCAGGAAGATCATCAATTCGTTGTGACCTACGAGAGCCACGGCAAGAATAGAAATCGCCGAAATAAGAGCGGACCCCGCAGCTAAGCCATCCAGCCCGTCGATCAAGTTGAAGGCGTTAGTGATCAGCAGCACCCAGAAAATCGTCAACGGCAGATCGATCAGCCGTCCGACATCTCTTGCGCCAAACAGCGCCTGGAAATAATGAATTCCGAATCCCGAGAAGTAGAGAAAAATCGCGGCCGTAGCTTCCACCGCGATTTTCGATTTCGGCTGGAGCGGACGAATATCGTCATACGCGCCCATGAAGAAAATCATGAGGACGGGGATGAGAATGCCGAGATAATTGCGAACCGAAATTTCGACGTGCATCAAATGCGCGATCGGAACGTAGGCGAGCGCCGCCGTCATGAACGTGACGCAAATGGCGATACCGCCAAGCCGCGGCAGCGGTTTGGTGTGGGTGTGGCGTCCGTGTACAGGCGTCGCTTTCAGACCATAGGCGACAGCCGTCGAGCGCACCCATACGGTGAGGAGCGCCGACATCGCAACGGAACCTACGAGCAGGATTGCGTAAAGAAGCATAATCAAACGGTCAAAACGGTCAGACGAATACCCACGAGACGGGACCGGCTAGGCGTACCGAGATTAGATGCGCAAAGCCTACCTAATACAACACAACGGAATGTGAAAATTCGCGCCTTACTATACCTGTGAATTTCGATAATCGGGCGAAAAAGAAGACGCACGCTAAGACATGGTGGTACTAGGACCTCTAGGCTCGCGCCTCCGATGATACTTCCGCCGCTCCGCTCGTTTCGTTCCGCGCGAACGCATCTTTTAACCGAGGACGGTCGATTTTTCCGTTGGCGTTCTTCGGAAGCGCTTCGTAGGCGGTAAATCGCGCCGGCATCATGTAGCTGGGCACGAGCTTTTTCAAGTGATCGCGCAGATCCGCAGGGGTCGCTTGTTCGCCGGCACGTGGGACATAGGCGGCACAGATCATGTATCCACCGAAATTGTCCGTGGGAATCGCGACGATGGCGCATTCCTGCAACTTGCCCATCGAATTGAGCGCAGTCTCGATTTCGCCAAGCTCGATACGGTATCCGCGCACTTTGATTTGCGTATCGGCGCGGCCGACGAAGTAGACCAGACCCTGCTCGTCGCGGTAGGCGAGGTCGCCGGTGCGATACAGGCGGCGCGTGGGGTCGGTCTTGTCCTCGATGAAGGCGGTCGCAGTCTTGGCCGGATCGCGCCAGTAGCCAGGGCTCAAGCCGACGCCGGTGATATAGAGGTCGCCGATTTCCTTCACCGGCAGCGGCTCGAATTTCTCGTTCAGCACGAGCAAATCCTCGCCGTCACACGGCGTGCCGATGGGAATTTGCGATTTTGGATCGGTCGGGCACGTCGTGACGTCGTAATAGCTGCTGGCGATCGTCGCTTCCGTCGGGCCGTAGAGATTTGAGAAGTGAACCTTGGGCAAGCGCTCCATCCAGTAAATCAGCGCGGGTGTCGGCAATACTTCGCCGCACCAAAGAACACGGCGCAGATCGGGGAAATCGTTTTGCTTTACGGAGTTGAACTTCGCCATGTAGTTCAGCACCGACGGCACCGAGAACCATTGCGTCAGTTTCGAGGTGCGAATGAATTCGGCGAGTTTTGGCGGAAGCACCGCGGTTTCACTAGGAACGAGGTGCAACTGCGCGCCGGCCGTAATGCTGCCGAAGATGTCGAAGGTCGAGAGATCGAAGTGAAACGGCGTGTGACCCGAGAAGCGATCGGTATGGTCGATGCCGTAGTGTTTCAGTCCCCACGCGACGAAGGTGGCGACGTTGTTGTGGGTGATGACGACGCCCTTGGGTACACCCGTCGAGCCTGAGGTGAAAAGAATGTGAGAGCCGTCGCTCGCGGCGCGATGTTGCGGGAGCGGAGTGGATGGCGCTGCTTTGAGATCACTCGTGGAATGCGCGATCTTGAAATTTTTCGATTCGGGAACGGCTGAGGCTGGTGCGTCCGCAGCGGCGGTCAAATTCTCCAGCCAGATGATCGTCGAGCGCGAGCGAAGCCCCTCGTCGGCCATCAGTTCGTCGAGCAGGGGAACAACGCGGCCGCCGGCTACGATGACGCGATTTTCACAAGAATCGAAAATGTGCCGGATGCGCGCCGCCGGAGTCGCAACGTCGATCGGCACGTGCATGCAGCCAGCCTTGAGAATACCGATCATGCTGACGATGGCCTCAGCAGACTTCGGCATCAGGATGCAGACGCGGTCGCCACTTTGGCAGCCGGCATCTTGCAGCATGTGCGCGAGTTGATTGCTGGAGGTTTCCAGCTGGCCGTAGGTCAGCTTTTCGGTGCCCAAGACAATTGCCACTTCGTCGGGGCGTACTTCGGCCTGCTGTGTTACCCAACTTTGAAGCAAACGATCCATGACCTGGTCTTTCCCGATACAGGGGTAGCTCTTAAAGAGACGTACACCCTCCGTTGTTGGTTGCAATTTTTGACTGTCGGCGAGTCGGAGTCAACCTATCGTTATTCGACCGGTTGGTGGTGTCCGATGCGTCCGTTGCGCTCGCCGGCCGACAGGCTTCGGATGGCCAGCTTTGTGAGGTCGCGCTCGTCGGGCTGATAAATCTGATAGAGCGGGAGATCTTGCTGACGAACGACGTAGACGCCCTGCTCGAGATCGAGGCCTGTCGAGGACACAATGCTGCTGCCACCGGGCAGAAGACGTATCCGGAACTGCTTCGAGCCCGGCTCATAATTGGAGTACGCAAAGCACCGACCGATACACGCACGATCGACGAAGTGCCGCGAATTGATGCGGCTGAAGTTGTCCAGGTCCATCGTGTAGCTGACTTTGCTCCCGTAAGGCACGCTTGCGAGGAGTGCTTCGGCTTGCTGCTCCATTCCGTCGAGAACACCGGTGTCGCGATACTGGAACGCAAAGAAAGACCAAGGCGATCGCCGAAAGCCCACCAAAAATCCACTTTCGCGGCGCGACAGCGCCCAAGACGCAAAGACCCAGAATGGCGGTCAGCGAAGTGACGCGGCTGTTGATTGCGCTGACTGCCGCGGTGTATTCCGGGAGCCAGATTGCCCCCGGAATCAAAGGCGCTGCGATCAGCAGGATTGTCCAAAGTTCGAGCGGAGTGCGAATCCGTTCGGCGAGACCTTGCCGGTCACGATCGAGAATCGCCGACACCAGAAACGCGTAGCAACCAAACACGAATGTGGCGAGCGCAAGATATACGTACGCGTGGCGAAAAAGAACCAACTGATCGGCTCCGTTCATCGCCAGAGGTTTTGAGCCTCGCCAGGAGTCGGTACGGAAAAAGTGGGGCAGCGCGAAGTGAACACCGACCATGAAAAGCAACGCCGCGGCGAGGACGAGCCAGCGAAATCGGCCGATTACCGCCTCGGCTACGTGGATGTAAAGCACGAGCGCTACAAGCAGCCCGAATCCCATCGGGTGCGCCACGAGGCACAGCGCGGCGAAAATCGCGCCTACGATCCAGTCGGTTCGAGATCCCCTCCACGTGACCGCAGCGGCAAAAAACGCCAGGCCCAAAGATAAATAAAAATTCATGAAGCCGGCGTAGAACGTAAAACCGTACGCGATGATCGCAATCGCGGGAGTGACGGTCCACGGTGCGCGACGCGTAGACGCCGCGATGAATGCGAACGCGCCCCAGAAAAACGTGAGAACGCAAACAGAAGCGACAACCTTGTCTGCTGCGTTGAAGCCGATACGAGGTCCAAGCCAGCTCAGACCGAAATCAACCGCAATATTGTTCCATTGATGCGCGAGGAAGAGGCCCGGCACGCGACCTTGTTCAACGAGTCCTGAGAGCCAGGCGATATAGGTGTGGCTGCCCAAATCCCCGGCTTCGATGTGGCGATGCCAAAAGCAGGGAATCAGGAGAATCGCAGAAGCGAGAAGGAAAATCCCCCAACTGCTTCGAACGAAACGAAATGCGCGGGCAGCCTCCGACCGCTGCTCCACACTTTCGACTTCAATTTCTGTTATTGGATCAAGTGTCGCTAGACTCAAGTCGCCATGCCCTTCAGGGCGTGATCAAAAACGGCTTGTGAGTGTATTAGCTCTTCCTGGCTGGGTGGGATATCGAGGATGAACGACTTAAAACCATTGCGCATGTAGCGCGCGACTTCTTCCGCGACCTCTGCGTAACTGCCGACAAGGTAGGGACAGAAAGTCTGATAGTTCTGAAATGGCCACATCCAATACACGCCTTGAACCTCGCCCGTCTCTTTAATCATTTCCGAAAGCTGTTTGTGCCACACAGAATCAGAAATGCGCATAGCCATTTGATGCGCGAGCTGGCCCTTACGGTCGCCAGGAAAACGTTCGTTGGCAACACGCCACGCTTCTTCGGAAGTGGGACGCGCGACGATTCCGACGCGAACGCCGGATTTGTCACCCTCGGATTCGATATTGGATTCGGTGTCTTTCGCCGGCTTCGGATATTTCACGGCAGTGGCTCCGACAGCGCGCGCGGCAGCGAGGCCCGCATCGGACGAGCCGGACATCAGAATCCCTGGAAATAATTCGGGAGGAAGCGGTGGCGTCATGCGCAAGTTCTCGATTTTGTAATACTTGCCCTCAAAGCTCACGGGCGCCGCGGTCGAGAGCAGCAACTTGATGATCGTCGTGTACTCGATCAAGCGCGTGTAGCGCTCATCGTGCGGAGTTGTGTCGTTGAGCGCGATCAAGTCGTTCTTGAATCCGCCGGCCACCATATTCAGGTACATGCGACGACCGTAGAGGTGGGCGAAGCTGGCGACCATTTTCGCGACGGAATATGGGTGCATGTACACAGGTTGAATCGCGACGAGCGGGCAGAGCGACTTCGTGTTTTGCAAAATGATGTTCGAGACCAGCCACGGATCGACAATCGAGTTATCGGTGTAGACGAGGATCGCAGTGCAGCCGGATTGCTCGCTCCAACGCGCGACATCGATGACTTGCTGCACGTAGGTTTCGCGCGGGAAGTCCTTGGACTGTGGCGTGGTCGAGAAAATTTCGAGCTGGGATCTGTGAATCATGGTCATACGTTACTAGTCTCCTACCCACATCAAAAACCTAACACCGAGCATACCGAAAAACCCTGAGTGGCCCTTAGTACAAGCCAGGTACAGGGTTCGTACCAGTACCGAATGGGAGTGAACACCCGTCCTTAATCTGGACTGCACGAAGGTTGGCGATAGTGAGTACCAAAATTACGATGGTCCCTGCCTGGCGTCCCCCTCCTCTCAGGCAAGCAGAAACGGTGGATTTGAACTGAAAAAACTTGAGTTAGTCGTAGGGAGACCGGATCGACATGAGATTGTGGCATGAGAATCGAGTTCTAGTACTAACGAGCCTCCTAGCCCTCGGTACGGCTTGGGTGGCCGGTTGCGCGGGGATGGCAGAACCGCTCCCTACGCTGTCTGTGGCCCCATCGACGCTATCCGTCAGCACCAAGGTCGGATCGTCGAACACGGTGCCAGTCTCGGTGATCAACACAGGGACCAGCTCCGTGACCGTTAGCCAAGTCGTCGTAAGCGGAAAGGGATTCAGCCTATCCGATGCGTCGGCGCCTATGACGCTGAAGGCCAATCAGTCGGCCAGCTTCAACGTCCGATTCGCTCCCACCGATACGAGCAGCGTGTCGGGCTCCCTGCGGATCGTGACGGATTCCGGGCACCGCCCAGCGAGCATGCCGCTGAACGGATCCGGGTCGAACACGACGCCGGTGGTTAGCACAGTGCAGGTCTCGCCACAGGTTTCGACGCCAGCACCCGGCGGCACGATCAAGTTTGCGGCGCTGATTCAGGGCGCGACCGCCAACGATCAGGTCACGTGGTCTACGACGATCGGTACGATCACCCCAGCGGGCGTGTTTACGGCGCCGATGGCGGGTGGTGTCGGCCGAGTCACGGCGCAGAGCGTGGCGGATCCGACGTTTTCATCGAGCGCGACAGTCGCGGTTCCAGGCAACAACACTGGCAACGGCACTTCCTTTCCCTTGAGCGGCAGTGGCAGCGGCGGCAGCGGCTCAGTTACCGCAGTTATCGTGACCCCGTCGGCGGCAGCTTCGGCTACGGGCGGGACCTTGCCGTTCCACGCAACAGTGCAGGGCACAACGACGAATACGAATGTCACCTGGTCGGCGCAGCTCGGCACGATCACGTCGGCGGGCCAATATACGGCACCAGCGAAGGCGGGCACGGATGTGGTTACCGCGACGAGCGTTGCCGATCCGACTCAGTCGGGCGTGGCGACGGTCAAAGTTACGGCTCAGGGTTCATCGCCCTCAGTGACGTCGGTTACGGTTTCGCCCACGTCCTCGTCGGTGGCCACCGGCGCCAAGCTGCAATTCAAGGCTTCAGTTCAGGGTAGCACCAGCAATAAGGCGGTTTCCTGGAGCGCGGCGCTGGGCACGATCACTTCTTCGGGTGCCTATACGGCGCCGTCGAAGGCGGGCACCGATACGGTTACGGCTACGAGCGAAGCGGATTCGAGCATGTCGGCGTCGGCGAAGGTCACGGTTTCGTCGTCGAACTCCCCGAATCCTCCGCCCACGTCTTCACCGAGCGCGTCAACGAGCTGCCCCAGCGCGGGCTGCCCGGCGTTCCCTGAAGCGCAGGGAGGCGGCGCGGAATCAGTCGGCGGCCGCGGCGGCGTTGTCATGGAAGTCACGAACCTGAACGACTCGGGCAGCGGCAGCTTGCGCGCTTGCCTCGAGGCTTCCGGACCGCGCACCTGCGTCTTCCGGGTTTCGGGTCTGATCACCGGCAAGTCCCGCATGCAGATCAGCAATCCTTACATCACGATTGCCGGCCAGACCGCTCCGGGCGGCGGGATTGTGATCGGCGGACCGACGCAGCAGGGCGAGCAGATCTTCATCTCGACCCACGACGTCGTGATTCGCTATCTCACCTACGACGGCAATAACCCAACGACTGCGACGGGGCCGGATGGCGGCACGGTCGGGTTCGAGCTGGCCAGCGGCAACATCTACAACGTTGTCCTGGACCACCTCTCGGGCCGCTGGTGGGGCAACAAGCCGTTCCTCGCGCTATCGAACGATGCGGGCAACGTCCACGACATAAGTTATCAGTGGATCATGTGCTACGAACCGAATGCTGGCCATCCGGTTGGACCGATGGCTGACGCGACCTCCGGTTCGGCGCGTCTCTCGGTGAACATCGATTGGCACCACAGCTTCTTTGCGAACACCGGGCACCGGCTTCCGCTGGTGGACGTTGGCAGCATGCGCTGGGTGAACAACATCGTCTACAACTGGAACTACTACGCGGCGCTCACCTGGGGCGGCGCGAAGATGGACTACATCGGCAACAAATATGTGCCGGGCAACCTGAATTCGGGGAACGGCAACCACGAATTCGATTCCGACCCGAACAACAATGATCCGAGCGATCAGTCGGATAACTGCATCGGCGGAAATCCTTGCGACAACCCGGGGCCACCATCGCTGTACCTGGTGAACAACCTCGGACCGCACAACTCGTCGGTGACGACCACGCCGAACGACAGCGGCCAGCAGAATATGACGCAGCAGGGCTGGGAAGGCGGCGATCGCGGTGGAGACATCCCGAGCAGCTGGTTCCGCAGCTCACCGCAGCAGGCATCGACGTTCCCGATTCAGGCGGACTCGGTCAGCGACCTCGACAACGTCATGCTGAACACCGTTGGCAATTCGCAGCACCTGGATTGCAGCGGCAACTTCGTGGCTAACCGCGACTCGCAGGATGCGCGCGTCATCGCTCAGTACCAGGCGAACGGGCCGGGCAATTTCTTCACCGGACAGTTCAACGCGCCGTCGATCCCGGCGGGAACCGCGTGCACCGAATCGGAGCACGATGGAATTCCCGACCAGTGGAAGCAGGCCAACGGGCTGAGCACCACGGACTCGACGCTCTACAAGCAGACGGCTCCGAACGGGTACACGTACCTGGAAAACTACCTGAACGGGACGAGCCCGAAATAACTTCAACCCAAGTTCAAACCAAGATAAGAACGAGACGAGGGAGCGAGATGGTTCGCTCCCTTTTTCGTTTTCTGCGTGAGGCTAACTAAGGTTGACGAAGAGCAGCACTGGCGAGTTCGTTTGCCGCGATTCCGTTGGCGCGAAGAGAATTACGATCGGCGAGGGTCTCGGCGATCGCGATTGCTAACGCGACCGGAACGATGACGTAAAGAACCGCGGTGTAGCGCTGGTCACCGTTGGGATAAAGAAGATAAGAGATCAAGCGGGCGCACACGACAACGATGGCCATTTGCACGTACGAAGAAGATTTTCGCAGCCACAACGCTAGGCATGCCAGCAAGAAGTAAAGAGCAAAACTGCCGTCAACAAGCAGCAGGTAAAAGCCTTTTACCACTTGTTTGAGGTACATCGTCGCGGAGACGTGAAGCGTCGCCTCGGCCGGCGCGACTACTCCGCCTAGGAATGAATTGTGGAAGAGCACGACCCATCCGTAATCGCCGGCGTAGTGACTGATGGCGAAGTAGCTGGCGAGAGCCAACACGGACAAGGAAGCGAATTGAAGGAACTCAAGATTGCCGCGCAGAAACAATATGAACATCACGATTCCGGCGAGGACGAGCGCGTCGGTACGGACCCACACGCACACTGTTAGCAGCGCTGAACCCCAGAAATATTTTTTGCGAGCAAGGATGAGGTAGAAGCTGGCTGCGGCGAGAAGCATCGCGAGCGCGTCGGGAGTGGCCCATCTCGAAAGCTCCAGCACATTCGGCGAGAGCATGATCAATGTCGAGACGCCAAACAGGACGATGCCTTCAAGGTAGGAAGACAGCCAGAACCAGAGCAACATGGCGAGCAGGAAGTTGCTGGCGGCTGAAATCAATACGGCGGACTTTGGGTAGGGAAGACCGAAACGGTGTTCGGCCCTGAGCAGCGCGACATAGACGGGCTTGATCGAATAGAGCGGAAGCTGCTCGGAGAAGTGAAAAGGGTTCGCGGCAACGTCGGCGCGGTAGGGATTTTCGAGCTGGATGCCTTTGTTGGAGCGAATCGGCTGAATCGCGGTAAATGTTTCGTTGTAGATGACCAGCGGGTCGGAACTGTTCACCGAGCTGCCGATGTAGCCGACGAGGTCCCAGCTGTAGTTGGGCTGAACAATCGCGAATGCTGAGAGGCCCGCGAACAGAACGATGTAGACGGCAAACCAGACTGTGAGTGGGGTTTTCTTCACGGGAATGAGCGAGAGGTCTCCGCTTGGAAGGGTGTGGTGTCGTTTCTGGATCGCGATATTTCGCGGCTACTTCGCGTCGGCCGGGACCTGGAAAACATAGAGCGAGTGGTCGAGGATCGTCGCCGGGTATTGCAGGAGCCAATGATAGCCGTTCGGATCGTCGAGGAGTTGGCCCGAGAGATTTGTGGCACTAACGACGACCGTTCCGGTCACGCGTTGATTGGGCTGGAGCTGCGTGTAGCGGATGCCGTAGATCTTGGGATCGATGGTCCCGAAATAGTCGAGATAGATGGGATCGTTCGGATGCTGCGCCTGGTAATCGCGCAGAGCGAGGAGTCCCTGGCCCCAATCGAGGTTGCTGTCGCTGAGGAGCTTCCAGCTTGTCGCAGGATTCACGAAAGGCGTGAAGTACGAGAGATAACCCGGCGCATAGCGCAGAACGTCGGCGGCGTTGACCACGAGAAGCGCGACGAACAGAGCCAAGACGGCGCGATTACGCTGCGCATACTTCCAGAGGGATGCGATGAACAGCAGCGCAAACGGATAAACGAGCAAAATGTGACGCTCGCCGAGATCGACCTTGGAAAAAATCGCGACGATGAAATACGCGGCAGGGAAGAGGGCGAAGATCAGGAGGTCGGTTGGGAACTTGATGCGTCCGGCGATGCCGAGTGCGACTGCGGCCAGGAAAAGCGCAAGTACGACGGGCGGCCACTTCAGCGCGACCACGGTGGGGAAGTACATCTTCCAACCTTTGCCGTGCTGCACCTGACCGAGAAAATACGATGGGTGGCCGAGATTCAGGTGGTTGGCGACGCGGCCCATGCCTTCGATGTATTCGCCGGCGGGAATGTAAGCAGTCAGATTGAAATGTCTGTGCGTGTCACCGGTTGTTGCTTTCGTGCGGTTCGGTGAAGTGACGGTGACGAAGCCGTTCTTTACGTCAACCTTGGTCATGTGAAAGAAATACGTGCCCCACACGAACAGGAATGAGATCGCGACCATGGCGATCGCCTGACGCCAATTCCAGTCTTTCGGATTCCAGGCGACGGACGTGGGTTTGAGAATCAGGACGAGGCCGAGCGCGAGCGCGAACATCGCGGGCAAGCTGAATTTTGTGGCAAGCATCGCGCCAAGCAGAAGCGCGAGACCGACGGCGCGTCCCCACGATTGGGTGCGACGCCAGTAGACGAGCTGCATCGCGACGGCGAAAGTGATGAGCGCGGTCGCACCGTCGTTACAACTTATGGAGAAGTTGGCGATGAGCGCCGGCGAGAATGCATAGAGCGCGAGCGCGAAGTTCGCAGCGCCTTCGGAAAACATCTTGCGCGCGGTGAGCCACACTAAGATACCGAGAAGAACTCCGAGACCGACGATCACGATGCGGCCGTACCACGCGACAACCTCGGGACTCGGGAAAATGCCGTCGGCGTAGCGGACGTCATAGCCGATGCTGATGGTGCCGCCTTTGGCGAGTACCGGCAGCGTGGAGAGAAGAAAAACGAGCGGGGGATGATCGTTCCATCGCTCGAAACGGTTGAAACGCCACGCTTCGGTGCCAGCAACGATATGGAGCGCTTCGTCGTTGGTCAGCGATTGCGTGCGCATGAACCAAAGGCACTGTCCGACGAAGAGCAGAAGCAACAGTACGGGGATGATTCTGCCAAAGGCGGACTTCGGGCGCGACGGGTCCGAGCTTTCGCGGGCAGACGAGTGGTTCAGCTCAGAGTGAGCGGTTGCCGATTCTAGAGTGGGCATAGGGTTGAAGTTGGACTAACGAGTCCAAGGCACTGCCAGTGAATTTGCGGATGACCGAAGATCGATGAATAAGACGATCAAGCGACTTTCGCGGTTACATTTCCCGACGCCCGCGATGAAAATCTCGGCGCGGGCAAATTCTGTATAATCCTTCGTCGATGGCCCCGAGCTTTCAGCCCCTCAGTGCGCTTGATCCCGAACTCCTCGTCGAATACTTAGGACGCGAAGATTTTCCCGCTGACATCGTGCGATGGAAATATTTCGATGCGCGATTCAATCGCGGTCGAGAACGCGGTTACGCGTGGGTGAAAGACGGGAAGATCGGCGGATTCCTCGGACTCGTGCCGTTTCAGGTTGTCTTGAACGGGCGGGTCGCTGATGCGGCCTGGACTTGCGACTGGTCGGTGCAAGACCAGACCGCAAAAGGCGTCGGGATACTGCTGATGCGCCAGGCGCAAAATCGATACGAATTTCTGACGCAGCTTGGCGGCAATGATGCGACGCAACGGATTGTGTCGCGGCTGTCGTCCATGACCGAGAACGAAGCGGGCGTTGTCTACCATCTGCCGCTGCGCGTCGGCGCAGCGCTGCGCGTGGTGCGGCGCAAAAAGCCGAAATTGCCGGTGGACGCGATCGAGCTTGTGAATCGGATTCCGGTTCGATGGCCGCGACGAATTTCGCCGGACGCGGTGCGCTTTGAGTCGGGTGTTTCGGAAAAGCTTGGCTCGTTTCTTGAGCCGGAGCGACGCAGCGATTTTTATGCTCGCTACGACTTCCCGTATCTGAAATGGCAGATCACCGATTCGCCGCACCTCAAAGCTGAAACTTGTTTCGACGCGGGAGGCTCGGAGCCTCGCGCTGCCGCGCTCATCTGGCGAGAAAAACAACCCGATTTCTGGCGACTCGCGATGTGGTGGCGAACTGGCGCCGAAAAAGAGATGGAGCTTGTGCTGTCGAGCGCGATCCGGCGCGTGTTTGAGAGCGGCGGATATATTTTGTCGTTTGTTGCGTCGCGGCTCGATCAGGCGGCGATCGATCTAGTAAGAGGCAAAGGATTCGTCGCGGCGCCGCGGCGCAGGCCGCTGCACATCATCGTGAGCAAAAAAGATGGAGCGCCGATTCCCGAGATGTGGCCGCTGAGCTATCTCGACACGGATTACGCCTACCGCTTCTAGTCCTGTTGAATCGAGAAATCGAGGGTGGAAAGAATACGGCTGCACCGAAATATTGCGATTCCGGTGCAGCCGTGTTGTGAGTCTTAGTTTGTGCCGGCGCCTGCGCCCTTGCTGAGATGAATCGTCTCGGTGTGACCGCTCGGCTTGGGGCCGAGGACGGCTGCGTCGGACGGGGCGACGTTCTTGGGAGCGTTTGCGAACGCGGCCATCAGGTGTTCGTCAAGCTGGTTGCGGCTCGGGCTGCCCGCGATCTTGAGGAACTTCTGATTGTAGTAGCGCGTGTCGGTGTAGTCGGTGATTTCCTTGTCCTCAAACGCCTGGCGAAGCTGGCGCATACCATCTTCCAGCTGCCACGAGCAGGTGAAGCCGAGCTGCGTTTCGATCTTATCGAACGAGACGCGGTAGTTGCGGCGGTCGGTGTCTACGATGTGCTGCACCTGGGTGTTCGGGAACATCTTTTTGATCATCTGCGAAACCTGCGTCAACGTGTAGTTGAGGCGGGTGTCACCGAGGTTGTAGATCTGGCCGCTGACAACCGGGAGCGGAGCGTTCAGCGTCTTGATGATGCCGGCCGCCACGTCGTGAACGTGGATGAATGGCCGCCACTGTTCACCGTTGAAGATGGTGATGACGCCTTCGTTGAAGGCCTTGGCCATAAGGAGATTGACCACCAAGTCGAAGCGCGGACGGAACGAGAGGCCGAACACGGTCGCCAAGCGAAGGATCGTCGGATGGAATGTCGAGGAACGCGCCGCCAGCAATGCGTGCTCGGAATCGAGCTTGGTCTGGCCGTAGAGCGAAATCGGCTTGACGGCGGAGTTTTCGTCCATCATCACGTCGGTCGCGCCGTACACGCTGCAGCTCGATGCAAAGATGAAGCGCTGGATGCCGTGACCCTTGGCAACTTCGATCAGCATGCGGGTTGCGGCGTAGTTGATTTCGAGCGCGGTCTGCTTGTCCTGTTCGCAGGCCGGATCGCCGACGATTGCGGCGAGGTCGATGATCGAGTCGACGCCACGAACGGCTGCAACCATGTCTTGAATGTTGCGGCAGTCGCCGATGCGCATCTCGAGGTTCGGATGGCCGAAGACTCCGCGAAGAGGTTCGTCGCCGTAAACGAGGCTGTCAACGACGCGCACTTTGCGGCCGGACTCGAGGAGCTTGCGAACCAAGCTGGACCCGATGTAGCCGGCGCCGCCGAGAACGAGGACGGTGCCTTCGGGATTGCTGGTGCCGCGGGCGCGAATTTCATAACGCTCTTGCAGCAACGCTTTCGCGAGACGCGTGAGCGAGAGGCCGATGATCGTCAACACCGCGAAGAAGAGGAGTGCGAGGCGCGGAACCAAGTTGGTACGGAAGAAGAGATAGTTGACGGCGAGCAACGTCAGGATGCCGATGCCGGCGCCGCGCATCACGACCACCATCTTGTAACGGCCGATGTAGGCGCGCGAGCGTGTGTAAAACCCGTTCAGCAAGAACACCAACGGGAACACAACGGAAATGCACAGGAAGTAAGGGATGTAGTAGGACAGCGCCTCTTCGAGGCGTGCCGTTGCAGCGACCGAGTCTCCGCGAGAGAGCAGGAACACGACCGGAATGCCGAGCGCCATAATCATGCAGGCCTGAACCAACGCAAAATCAGCAAGCATGCGTGGTAAAGCCTGCGAAGTCTTAAAGTTCCTCAGCGACGTCAACATGGGCCTACTGCCTCCCCGAGAGCGAAACTTCTCTTTTGCGGCTACCCGCGTGGTTGGCCAAGCGGCGAATCGCGAGCGAAACCTTTTCAATCGTTGAATCGGGCAGGAGTTCGTAAATCGGCAGGCTGAGGATACCGCCGGTGACCTGCTCAGTCACCTTCAAATCGCGGCCACCCGCCTTGTGAAACTGCTTGTAGAGCGTCTGCATGTGCATCGGCGGGTAGAAGTATTTCTTGGTCTCGATATTTTCTGCGAGCAGGCCTTCGGCGAGCTCGTCGCGCGTCATTCCGAACTTTTCGGGATTGACGAGGATCGAGTAGTCCTTGAACGTGTTGACGTCGCGGTGATCGACCTTCTGGAAGCTCAGGCCAGGAAGGGAAGCGAGCTGATCGTCGTACATCCGCGCGATCTGATTGCGGCGGCGGACGCGGTCGTCAACTTCGGCGAGACCCGTGAGGCCGAGAGCGGCGTTGAATTCCGACATGCGCGCGTTCATTCCGATCCAATCCGGATCGTAGGAGCCGCTGTCGCCGTAGTTGCGCATCAGGCGAATGGCTTTGGCGAGCGAAGCGTCGTTGGTGGTGACGAGACCGCCTTCACCGGCGACCAGGAGCTTGGTCGGCGAGAGCGAGAAAACTTCCGCGTTACCGAATCCACCCACTGGCTTGCCGCGGTACTGGCTGCCGAATGCGTGGGCGCCGTCGAAGATCAGTTTCAGGTTGTGCTTCTCGGCGATTTTCGTGAGCGCTTCGACGTTCGCGGGATTTCCGTAAAGGTGAACGATCAGCAGCGCACGCGTGCGCTCGGTGATTTTGCGCTCGACGTCGTTGACGTCAACGTTCCAGGTGTCGGGATCGCAATCGGCGAAGACCGGGGTCAGGCCGTTCCAGCGGGCAGAGTGTCCGGTGGCGAAAAAGGTGAAGCTGGGGATGATGACTTCGCCGGTGACGCCGAGGCCGCGCAGCGACATCATCAAGCCGCTGGTGCAGCTCGAAACCGCAACGCAATGCTTGACCTGGAGGCGTTCCGCGACCGCTGCTTCAAACTTTCCAACGATATCCGCGTTGGTGATCAGGCCATTGTCATAGGCCGTGCGATATTGTCCCACTACGCTGTCGAGGGCCGGCAGCGTCGGTCGGATAAACCGGAAGCGCTGGGAAAACAGAGGCTGCCCACCATGAATTGCCGGCAGTTCGTTTTCTTCCCGTCGTTCACTTGCAGACATTGAATGCTCCTTTGGGGTTGGCGCAGATGTCTGCGGGTGGGACGGCCCGCGAAAACCTGCGACATTTGATGCTTTAAAGCTAAAGTCTGGTGCGTCTTACTGCGTCGAAACTGGCGACTGCGATTGCGATACTACTTTGTAAAGCTTTACCTTGCCGTAAGGGACCAGCTCTTTCGGAGTCCAGTCCGAGATCAGCAGTTTGCAAAACGTGTGAGCCAGGATCTTGATGTCGATGCCCAGCGAATGATTGCGACGGTAGAAAAGCTGGAGCGCGAGCTTCGTGGGGCGAATCAGTTCTTCGTAGGTTTTCTCGGGATCCTTGCTGCCTTCGAGAACCGCGGCTTCGTTGGAATTCCAGATGGAGGCCCAGTCGGTAATGCCGGGCTTCAGGTCGAGGATGGCGCGCTCATCGTCGGTGTACATCTCGACGTATTTCGCGACTTCAGGGCGCGGGCCGACGAGGCTCATGTCGCCGAAAAATACGTTCAGGAATTGCGGCAATTCGTCGAGCTTGTGGCGCCGCAGGAACTTGCCGATCGGGGTGATGCGCGGATCGTCTTCCGCGGTCGCCGAGCCGCCGAGCTTTTCGGCGTCGATCACCATCGTACGGAATTTGCAGATATGGAACGGACGGCCGTTCAGCCCTATGCGCAAACCGCGATAGAAAATCGGACCAGGCGAGCCAAACTTGATGATCAGCGCGACCGTAACGAGAATCGGACTGAGCACGATCAAGGCGATCAGCGAAAGAACGAAGTCGAAGGCGCGCTTCGCTTTGTCGCTGCTGTTGATGGGTTCCGTCGTCATCGAGCCTGTTGCTCCACAATATTCAGTTGCTGCGAACCACGCGGGCCGCTGGCCGCGAGCAATTCGCGATACACGCCGAGCGTTTCGCCTACAACGCGCTCGACCGAAAATTCGGAAACCGCGATCTCGCGGCCCTTCGCTGCCATCAGCGCCCGCAACGGCGCGCTCTCGATCAGAATCTTCAGGGCGGCAGCCAGGGCTTTGCTGTCGCGCACTGGGACGAGGAAGCCGTTCTCGCCTTCGCGAACAATCTCACGGCAACCCGGGGCATCTGTTGTAACGATGGCGCGGCCACAGGCCGCTGCCTCAATGAGAACCTTTGGTACGCCTTCGCGCAAGGACGGAAGGCAAACGATGTTCGACTGTGACAAGACCTTGCGCATGTCGTTTTTGTGACCCCACCACTCGATTACGCCTTCGTCGGCCCAGGCGCGGAGTTGATCGGCGCTGATTGCAGTGGGATTGCCGGGGTCGGTCTCTCCTACGAGTACGAACCTGGCGGAAACGCCGGAGTCGCGAAGCTCACGGGCGGCGTCGACAAACTCGACAACCCCCTTGTCGCGCAGCATCCGGGAAGCGAGAACAACGACTGGGATGCCTTCGGGTTCGGGCGTTGGGACGTACACGTTGACGTCGACACCAGAGCCTTTGATCAAGACGGTCTGAGCCGCGGGCAGAATCTTGGTATTGATAAACACGTTTTGATCGTCGGGGTTCTGGAAAACAATGCGCTGATTGGTGTGCCGGAATGCCACTTTAGAGCTGAGAACGACCAACTTGCGCATCACCAGGGCCCTGCGGGACTCCGCGATAAAGACGTACCCTAGTCCTGTGAGCAATCCGACGACCGCGGGCACTCGGGCTCCGTAAGCCGCTAAACCCCCGTAAAGAACGGGTTTAAGTCGCAGATGGTGGACGAGGTCAGGCCTTACCCGTCTGTACAGGCGAAACAAAACTGAAATAGTGGAAAACTCTTTCCACGGAGCTAACCCGCTTCGGGTCATGGGGATAGCATGGTAATGGAGCCCCTCGGCACGCAGGATTTCGGAGGCTTTGCCCGGAGGGGCCGCTACGTGGACCTCAAAACCCGCGTCACGGGCGGCCAGGGCCAGCTCTATCCTATAGGAATAAAAGGTATTTACGTCGTTATCGACGAACAGAATCCGCGGCTTGTCGCTGGAGGTGGATGGCCGGGACGCTGGGGTCTTGGCAGCTGGGGAAAGCGGCTCGGAAACGCCTGAAACCTGGCTGGCAGGGGCTAGGGATGCCTCAAGTTCAGTGTAAAGCGCCTCGTATCTCCGAACGACGTTGGCCATCGCAAAGTGGGTCTGGATGCGCGTGCGGGCTGCCTCACCGAGGCGTTCGCGGAGGTCTGAGCCAGCTTCGATGAGCGCGGCCCAAGCTTGCGCCAGCGCTTTGGGGTCTTTGGGCGGCACGACAGAACCGGTCTCGCCGAGAATCGAGCGTGAATCACCGACGTTGGTGACGACGGCAGGGACGCCGCAAGCCATAGCTTCTGCCAGAGCGTTCGGGAAGGCTTCGCTCGTCGAACTCGATGTGGCGATGTCGAACGC
Source organism: uncultured Acidobacteriota bacterium (assembly GCA_963766985.1). Classification (GTDB taxonomy): domain Bacteria; phylum Acidobacteriota; class Terriglobia; order Acidiferrales; family UBA7541; genus Acidiferrum. The sequence goes on along the minus strand of CAVYCJ010000010.1, from coordinate 817,648 downwards.
GTTGATCACCCGCGGGACATCGTCGCGGCGGCCGAGAAAGAAGCAGGCATCGCGAACACCCGCCTCCTCGGACCAATCCCGTAGCTCGGCGTCATCCGGCGTGGCGCCATCTCCGCAGAGCACGAACCGTGCTTCGGGGAATTGCCTATGAAGCAGGCCCGCCGCTTCGAGAAACGTGCGGTGATCCTTTACCGGGTGCTTGCGGGCCACGTAGCCGATCAGCAGGGTCGACGGTCCGACTCCTAGTTCGCTGCGAACCGCTTCACGTGCAGCGGGATCAGGGCGGAAGAGATCGAGGTCGAATCCGTTGGGAATGACTTCCATGCGGTCCGCGGCGTAGCCGAGTTTTTCGTGGAAAGTTCGCGATGCTTCCGAGGCGCAGATAATCCGGCGGGGCAGACGGCTCGATAACGCGGCGCAAGCCTTCGCGGTCCAAATCGTGTGGCGCTTGTCGACGCCTGGATGCAATTCGCTGTGACGGATGTTCCAGACGAGCCCCGCGCAGCCGGCAAGTTTGGCGGCCAAGCCGCCGACGAGATCGGCGTGGTACATCCAGGTCTGAATGATTTGTTGCGGTGGCAGCTTGCGCAGCCACGCGGAGAGCTTAGCGAGGTAATACGGATTGGCGCTGCCGCGGCTCATGCCAAGCGCGCGCACGCGAATGCCGGCAGCCTGGAATTTCTCCGTCATCGGGCCGAGATCGGTGAGCGAAATCACCTCATTGTCGAAGCGCGTTGCATCCATCGCCGAGACGAGCCGATGCAGCATCCTCTCGGCGCCGTCGGGAGCCAGGCCCGCAATGATGTGGGTCACGCCGATCACGAAACGCGCTCCAATTCCGTTGGAACTTCGCGCACGGCCGACGTTTCGGAGGCTGCGACAGCCGGCGCCAGAGATGCGACTTCGATCATGGACAGCGATTGCATGCCGTGAACCTGCCGCTGCTCGGCGAACACCTTCAGGACGCTGCGAAGAAATTCAAGATTCTCCGGGATGTTCTTGCCGAAGTTGTGCGGATGCCACCAAAGGTGGTAAATCCCGCGATTTTTCGCCGCCGCGCGAATGCCGCCTGCGATGCGGCGCAGACGGACCGGCTCCAGGCCCTTTCGCTGGGTCGAATACGGTCGCAGAAACATGCTGGAGCGCACATCGTGCATACCGTTCGCCTGCGTGATTTCTTCCCAGCGAACGAACTTAGGTCCCGACAGCGAGATGTAGCCGTCGAGCAGGCGAGGAGCACGCACCGCCAGCGTTTCTTCGCCACGCGGGCGTGGGCGATACATCCAGTTCGGTTCGTTTCCGCGATAACAGGTAATTCCGGCGTCTTTGAGGATGCTCTCGTATCCGGGCCGAAATTGATTTCGCGGGAAAACGATGGAGCGGATGTCGAATCCGTAGCGCCGGCCGATCGCCACTGCGCTCGCGATGTCGGCCGCGAATGCTTCGCGCGTTTCTCCAGATTCCTGGCAGTAGTAGTGCGAAAACGTGTGTGTCGAAATTTCCTGCTTCGGAGTTTTCGCGATGCGCGCGATCAAACTCGGCGCATAGTGCAGGGGATCGTCGTCTTCATTCTCTCCGGTAGGTTCCGCGTACGCGTCGAGTTTCGGATTTTTGTATTGAGGCCGAAGCGACGGCGAAAACTCTTCTCGCTCCTGGCGATTTTTCGCGAAGAGAAAACCGACGGTCGCCCACGTCGCGGCGATGCCGAATTCCTCAAACAAATCCAGCATCTGTGGGATCGCTTGTCGCGCGCCGAGCAGATTTTCTCGATAGGATCCGTCGACCGGGCGCTTATCGCGGACGCCCCAATGCAGCTCGAAGTCGAGCGAGATCACCAAAGCGCCAAATGGCGGAGTGTTTTGATTGGGAGACATGAAGAAATGAACTGCGAACGGAACTACAGTGCAGCGTTGACGCGTTGAGGGCTTTCGGTTTTCGGACTCGTCTCACCGAGAATTTCATGCTCTCGCCGCGGAGGTCCCGAAATGGCGCCTTTCGCACGAATCGCGAGGTGCCAGAGTTCACCGAACACACCGTCGGCCACGGATTCGCGACGATTGGAATATGCCGCCACGATCTCCGGCAACGTCGTAATCGAATTTCGGAAGAGCCGGATGCGTTCACGAAAATGCTTCGGATCTTTGTACATCCGATCGCATGAGTGGATGCAAATCGTCCAGACTCCGAACGGCACGTAACGGAATCTCCAGAGTTGCTGAGGCACCCAGACGACGTTTTTGTTGCTGGAATCGCGATGCGGGAAAAGCGACAAGCCGTCGCTGATCGTGGTCACGCCCAATTCGGAGAGCAGCTTGATGGTGTTCTCATCGAATGAGTGTGCCGGCGCGATCCAACAATCCGGGCGGACTTTCTCGCGTTTGAAAATTTCCAATCCGCTGACGAGTTTGGCGCGTTGTTCCTGGATAGGAACTCCCGCGAACTCACTGTAGTGGTTCAGGCCGACCAATCCGGCGTTACGGTTGACGTAGCGGTGTTGGTAGCCGTGCAGCCCGATGGCCCATCCGCGCGCTTGCCATCCGCGCACCACGTCCCAGAAGCGCTCGTGGTGAGAGCCCTCGTTCAGAGCGGGATCGACGTTATCGGGAACGACCGCCAGGATCGGGCGGACGCCTTCGTCGATCATGACGTCTTCCAACTGCTGCCAGAGCGGCCAATTTACCGTCGGGCACATATCGTCGAAGCGCACTAAAAACTTTGCACTCATGTTCGCGCTCTGCCTTCGGGGGACTAGACTTGGTATCAGGGACCCAGGCGAAAAGCAAATCAGAAATGGTCCTGCGGGTACTACGTGGCGCTTGGTTGCGCGGATGCAGCGCTGCTTGTGTTTGGAATTTGCACAGCCTCAGCGTTGAAGTCCGGCTCGATTTCGGAGTGGCTTTTCTGTTGCTCGAGCCAGGCCTGGAACATCAGCACAGCCCAGAGTTGAGCCTGCCAGTTGCGTCGGCCGGTTACGTGTTCGTTCCACTTCTGGCGAATCGGCTTTGCGGCGAAGTAGCCTTCGCTGTTCAGGCGCGATTCATCGAGAAGATCTTCCGCCCATGAGCGCATCGGACCACGCAGCCATTCGTGAATGGGCACGCCGAACCCCTTCTTCGGGCGGTCTACGAGATGCTTTGGCACGTAGCGATAGAGAAGGTTGCGCAGAGGCACTTTGCCGACTGTGCCCTTGACCTTCATTTCGATCGGCAGCTTCCAGGCGAATTCGATGATGCGGTGATCCAGCAGCGGAACGCGCGATTCGAGGCTCACTCCCATCGAGGCGCGATCGACCTTCACGAGAATGTCGTCGGGCAAATACATGATCGTGTCGAGGTACATCATGACGTGCATGATGTCGTCGATCTTTGCCCACTTTGTTTTGTCGGTGAGTTGCGTGAGCGGTTCATTCGCGCCAAGAACGACGGACGAAGGATCCATCCAGTAGGAGAGCAGAATCCAATACAGCGCTTCGCGCTCGTTCACTTTCAAAATGCCAGTAAGTTTGCTCAGGACTTTGTTGATGTCCTTGCTTCGCAGGCTTTCCGGCACGACGGACTGACGACCGTCGAGAAGCGCATTCCAATCGAGCTTTGAAAGCGGCTTGATCGTTTTGGCCAAGCCAGCTTTTAGAGGGCCAGGCATCCAACCGACGTTCTGGTGAACGCTGCGTCCCCACTGGTAAGTCGTGTACCCGCCGAAAAGTTCGTCGCCGGCATCGCCGGAAAGGCTGACCGTGACGTTGCGGCGCGCGAGTTGCGAGACGAGGAATGTCGGAATCTGCGAGGAGTCGGCGAACGGTTCGTCGTACAGCGTCGGGAGGCGCGGAATGACCGCCATCGCTTCTTCCGGCGTCACGTAGAGTTCGGTGTGATCGGTGCCGATGTGCTGCGCGACGAGTTTTGCAGATTCGGCTTCGTTGAATTCACGATTGTCGAAGCCGATCGTGAATGTCTTGACGGGCCGCTTGCTGTTGGCCTGCATGATCGCGACGATCAGCGACGAGTCGATGCCGCCAGAAAGGAAGGCGCCGAGCGGGACGTCGGCTTCCATGCGCATCGTGACCGCGTCGTTCAGCAGCGCGTCGAGTTGGTTGACCGCTTCTTCTTCGGTACCGCGGAACGGATTCGCGATGCCATCTTCGGCGGCGACCTTCGCGGACCAATACGGTTTAGGCGAAGCATCGCTGCCAAAGCCACGAATCGTGAGCAGTGTGCCAGCCGGAAGCTTGTAGATGCCTTTGTAGATCGAATGGGGCGCGGGAATGTAATTGTGACGCAGGTAAACTGCAACTGCGCCGCGATCGATGTCGCCGCGAAAATCCGGATGCTGCTGGAGAGCTTTGAGTTCGGAGCCAAAGAGAAGCGTCTTGCCGGCCCAACCGTAGTAGAGCGGTTTTTCGCCGGCGCGGTCGCGCGATAGATACAAGGTCTGTTCTTCGCGATCCCACAAGCCGAACGCGAACATGCCGTTGAACTTTTTGAGCGAAGCCTCGACGCCCCAGCGTGCGATGGCGGCAAGCATGATCTCGGTGTCGGAGTGGCCGCGGAACGTTTCGCCGAGTTGTTCAAGTTCCTGGCGCAGCGCCTTGAAGTTGTAGATTTCGCCGTTAAAGGTGATGACGTAGCGGCCGCTTGCGGAATGCATGGGCTGATGGCCCATCGGCGAGAGATCGATGATCGAAAGCCGGCGGTGGCCGAACGCGATTCCAGTGTTCGGGTCAACCCACACACCTTCGTCTTCGGGCCCGCGGTGACGCAAAGCGGTGGACATGCGTCGCGTGATCAGCGAGAGCTGTTCACTGGATTTACTGCGGGAAGTGTCGAGAAAACCTGTGATGCCACACATAGTATTTTTTGCCTTCGACTACGCGTCTGCGGACGGAGCTACTTCCTGGTTATGCCTGAAATTCGGATGCGACTGCTCGACGGCCTGGTACAAAACGATTTCGCTCTTGTCGCCGAGATGCGCGACAGTGAAATTCTCGAGAATGCGCTGGCGCGCGCGCAGATTCATCGTTTCGGCGGCGTTGAGCCGGTCCAGCAATCCGGCGGACATTGCTTGCGCGTTGTCCGAAGGTACGACGACCCCGGTATCGCCGACGACCAGCGCCGAATCGCCTACGTCGGTGACGACGCAATGACGACCGCAGGCCATCGCTTCACCGATGACGTTCGGAAATCCTTCGCTGACCGATGAGGAGCAAAACACGTCGATCGCGTTGTAGACGGCGCGCACTTCGGATTGAGCCTGGATCCAGTGAACTTTGCCGTCGAGTCCCAGCGAGCGTGCGAGCTGCTTTAACTCTTGCAGATACGACTCTTTGCCGTGACCCACGCAAACGAACCGGACGTCGGAGCGCTCGGCTGCCACCGCGGCGGCAGCTTTCAGAAACATCTTGTGATTCTTGATCGGATCGAAACGAGAGATATTGCCGACAATCTTTACATCGTCGCCGAGGTTCCACTGCGCGCGAACGCGGCGGCGTTCCTCGTCGTTCGGATAGAACGTGTTGGTGTCGATTCCATTCGGCACGAACATCATTTTTTCGCGGGGCAGTCCGCCTTCCGCTGCGTATTCCAGACCAGCCATCGAATTGACGGTGATGCGAGTGGCGAAGCCGGCAAGCCGCGCCTGGAGCCAGATCGTGAGTCTTTCGGCCCAGTCGAGGTGCTCTTCGAGGTTCGATGCCCGGACCGCCCACACCATCGTGACTTTGGGATTCAGAACCTTCGCAACCGTTGCGACGACGTTCTGAGTGTGCATCCAGCCATGCAAAACGGTCGGCTGTTCGTCGCGCACAATCTTTAGCGTTTTGAAAAGGAGAGTGAAGAGATCCCATCGCGATTTCTTTTCGTACGAAATCACCTTGATCCGCCTGGGATCAATCATCTCCGAGAGAGCGCCACCCGGATAATAGGAGGCGATAACGATCTCGTGCCCGCGCGCCGCAAGCTCATTGGCCAGCGTCACGAGCTGGCGTTCGGCGCCACCGATGTTCAGCTGCCTACTTAAGAACAGAATCTTCAAACTCGATCGCCCTCAGTTCGAATTGTTGTCGGGCACTCGCGCCCGGTTGAAAGCTCTCTCGATGATCTAGCGTGTTGCTGCGGTTCGCACGAACGAATATTCATCGCAACCGGCGCCTAGAAGACCGATGCACGGCTCGACGAACGACCGAACCTGATCGAATCCCAGCCCGCGCATGAACGTCTTCGCTTCTTCGGGCGAAATCGATTCGTATGGGTAGCCGCCAAGCCAGTCGCGGGTGTCGTAGTACATATCCATGCCGCGCTGTTCCCAATATTTCTCCTGGCGCTGTTTGTAGCTTTCGCCTTTGAGCGCCAAGCGGGCGCGGACAATAGTGAGATAGCATGCCTCGATGATCTTCTGAATCCACTTGGGCGAGTTCGAATAGATTCGCTTTTCGACGCGCCACATGCCGCAGAATGGCGTCTTGCCGTAAAGCGCCAGCGAAATCATTCCGCCGGGTGCGACCATCGTTGAAGCCTTCGTAATCGCCTGATACATCGCGCCGGTGTGGTGAAGAACTCCCCACGAGTAGACGACATCGAAAACACCGAGCTTTTCCACGTTGAGATTGAAGACGCTGATGTTCTGAACGTCCCAGCTTCCGCCGGGCGCGTAACGCGACAACGTCTTGCGCGTAGTCTCGACGCTCTTTGGGTCAAGGTCGACGGCGAGCAGCTTGCGAGCTCCGAGGCGCACCGCAGCCAACGAAAAAAGTCCCGAGCCGCAGCCGATGTCGAGAAAAGTCTTGCCTTCGATGTTTTCTCGGCCGACGAGCCGAATCAACGACTTCTCGGCCTCCACGATGCGCGCTTCGTCGATTTTTTCCGAATACTGCGACCAATTTTCGCCGAACGAAAAGTGTGAGTCGAGTTCGAGAAGTTCTTGAGTCTGAGGCACGGTTCGATTGCTCCTGAAAGTCTCTGCCTAAATCTTTCGCGCTAGTAGGCGCGCGCTCGCCGCCGGAAACGAAATCCTACAAATCCAACAACCACCAGAACCGTTGCCGCGAACGTCGGAATCATCCAGTACATTTCCGATCTTGCTCGCGCCGCCCGCGCCCGGAGGTGATATCCAAAACGAATCAGCGCCGCCTGAGTTCGCGTGGAAAAAGAGTCGCGAGCCCGTTCGCTCGATCCGACGCCTGTGTCTTCGCCCGCTCCACCGACATCCGCGAGGGCCGTGAACTGTGTTTCCGCCGAATCCGAACCGTTGAGGTAATGCTCGAGATTGGTGTAGCCGTCCGGATTCAACTTCTGCGCGTCCGCCGGATCACTTGGATTCAGTCCGTGAGCCTTTTCCCAGGCATCCGGAATCCCGTCGTGGTCGCTGTCATCGCACGCTGTTCCGGCCGCGATCCAGGGAATTTGATGCTCGAAATCGGCGTAGGAGTAAAAGTCGCCTTCGGTTCCTTTTTTGTATTCGGCGATGATGCGCCGGTCAACGGAATCGCGGCGCATCACCCACTTGCCGTCACAATCGAGCCGCAAGGAGTTGCCGACTGTCGGCAGAACTGTGGCGTCCAATTGCTGAGCGGAACCGGCGGTAATTGGATACTGTTCCGCCGGCAAAGGTTCCGCGCGCCGCCACGTTCGCGGAATCGGTCCAGTTTCCTTGCCGTTCTCGCCAGAAATCTGCGCGGCCATCGCCCACTGGTCGCCACTCGGATTGCGCTGATTCGGCCCGATGTTGCCGACTAGATAGAGCGTGGGCGCTCCCGGATTCTCGAATGCGCCCTTCGATGTCGCTTCGATTTCGCTCTTCTGAGCCTGGCCGTTCAGCGGGCCAGCCTTGTATTTGTTATTGATGAAATCCGCGTTGATCTGTCCCGAGCAACTGCGACGCGTAGAAGTCCCAGTTGTAGACGATATTGTTGACCCAGCGCGTCGAGCGATTCCAAAGTTGCGGAATGCGGTGACCAATGTCCGAGAAAAAATTATGGTGATAGTCGAGATCGGTCTCGAGATTGTCGAAGCCTTGTCCCTTTTCAGGATTCGAGCTGATCGATGGGCCTACTGGATGTCCGGCGTGCGATTCGTAGAACATCGACCACTGCGTCGTGATCTTCGTGTTGGGCCCGACGTAATTGCTGACGAAGATCAGGCCCTTGTTGTCCCACCAGCTGGCCGTGACGTGATCAAAAATAATGTCGTGGCATTTTGCGTTTGCCACCTGAAACGCGACGGCGCCGGTCGAAGGTCCTGGACTGTGCGTTGGCCCATTCCCGATGCGAATCGTCACGAAGCGAACAATGACGTTCGAGGCCGAGAGAAACAAGACCGCTTGTTTCGTGACGTTACTGCCGTCGAGTGTGATTCCACCGCCGGGAGCGGTCTGTCCCGCGATCGTCAGGTCGCCCTTGTAAGCGCGCATCCCGTCGCCGACCTTGATCACGCCACCGACGCGAAATACACAAGTGCGAGGGCCTTCCGCTGCGATACAAGCTCTTAAACTGCCATCGCCGGAATCGTTGAGGTTGGTAACCTCGATGACTTTTCCGCCGCGTCCGCCGGTAGCGGCAGCGCCGCCGCCTTGCGCTCCGGGAAAAGCCGGAACATCAGCGCGACAGGGAAGAGCCAGCAGTAACACGATGAAGCCGATTCGCGGGAGAAGCTTCACGATATGGCGCGTTCCTCTTAAGCCGCCGCCAAAATAGCGCGTTGCCGCTTGCGCAGCACGAAGGTCAGCAAAACGATTTCGCCGACGAGCAACACCGCCGAAGTGATGATGACCGCGTATGCCGCGCCAAGAATTCCGTGGGACTTAACCAGGAACAAGCTGGCCAGTGTCGCCGCGGCTACCGAGCAGGCGAGCACGGGAATTTGCGGCGCAAAGCATCGCGCCGAAGTGATCGCCGAAGCCATCTGTGCAGCGATGTAGCTCATCGCGCCACCAATCATCATCGCCACAAGAACGTCGGTGTGCTCCGCATATTCCGGCCGATACAACAACGTGAGCAACATGTGCCCGAAGAAAACTGCAACGCCGATACCCGCGAGACCCAGCACCGCCGCGATCCCAACCAACTTCGCTAATAGGGAATTGAAGCGCCGAATTTCACCGGTGCCGTACAACTTTGCGAGCCGCACGAACGCCGACTGTCCCATTGCCGTGATGATGAGGTTACCCGTCGAAACCAGGAACGCGGTCGCGGTAAAAATTCCGAGTTGCCGCTCGCCAACCGTTCCGGCGATGAAGTAACGCGGGATGCTCGGCAGCAGCGAAACCAGAAACGCGATGACTCCCAGGATAATCGAGGTGCGCAGCAGTTCGATTTGAACCGCGCGATTGAAGCGGGGCCGCAGCGATTGATCACGAGCCGCGAGCACTTCCGCCGATTCCTGCATTTCCGCCATGCTGTGCGGATCAAAGTGCGTTCGCTTGCGAATGTCGTACGTGACGAGCACCAGAGCGCGCGCCAAGGTCAACCCGATCGCGCCCCAAATGATGCTTCCGGCGAAGTAGACGCCGGCGGCCATCGCGGCCAGACCAAGCACGCCGCGAATGATCATGGACTTCGCGATGCGGTCCATGTGCTCGTGAAACTGCATCTTCGCCCAATACAGGTCGGCGACGATCTCCAATCCCTGGGCGACGCCGATAATGAGAACGACCAGCGTCGACTGGCGCGAGTAATGCATACCAAACGCCGCGCCGATGATAATCAGCATCGACAGAACGGTGGTCAGCAGCCGAAATCCCAGATACTCCCCGAAGTGAATTCGTTCCTGAACGTCGGTCGTCAGCACCGCGCGAAGCTGCAGCGTTGACAACGCGTAAACTGGCGTGGCGATCGCCAGCGCCAGGCCGTACTGCCCGACGATCGTCGGATTTCCCAGCTTCGCCAGCACCACGAGCATGCACCACTGGCAGCCGGAATAAATGACGTTGCCGACAAACGTCCAGCTGAAATTCCAGCGAAGCGAAACCGACTTTGTGGGCTGGCTAACTTTTTCGGCGGTTGTCTGTGCGGCGGGGACGGACGCGTTCATCCACTCTCGCTGACCTATCGAACTCAACGTTTACCTCGCATCGGACGATAACCACGCTCGTCGACGCGGGGGCCCATCTGCTGCTGTTCAAAATTTGTGTTCCAGAATTCGCGAACACGCTGTGGCACGCGTCCCGGCTGGCCGCGGTACGGCTGCCGCAATCCTTGCGCGAATCGCTGGCGCACCGGGGCGGTTGCGTACGCGGCGCTCTGTGCCGCGAGCATCGCAAAAAGAAACCACGTCGGCTTGTAATACTCCCAGTTCATCACGAAGCAGCCGAGCGACCATGAGAGCAGCATCACCAACCACAAGCTTCTCTCCAATGATTCCATTCGCCATGCTGCAGTGATCAACGTGAAGAGCATCACCGCAAAAAGGCCGAATCCAATCGCGCCTAGCTCGACCAAAACGGAGAGGAAAGTGTTGTGCGGTGCCCATGCCGTCGCCGTCTTCTGTTCTACCGCGACAGGAAACGCTCCGGCTCCGATGCCTAAGAAGGGATGGTCAGAGTAGACTTCCAACCCGGCATGCCAAATGACGGTACGGGCATCCATCGTGCCTTCGGTAATTTCACTCTGAGTTTCAGCAAGGCGCGACCACGCTCTTTGCGGCACCATCCGTATCGCGATGAGCGCTCCAATCACCACCAGCACGACTGTGGCGAGCTTCTGCTTCGCCGTCCACGAGCGAAGCGTCAGCGGAATCATCAGGAACGCCGCGATCAACGCGACGAAGCCGCCACGCGATGCGGTGTAGAACACGCCGCACGCCGCCGCGACCACCACCGCTCGATAAATCCATGGCCAAATCGGCCTCTTGTCCACGACGGTCAGATACAACGCCATGGGCACGGCGAGCACGATGCGCAACCCGATATCGTTCGGGTTCATGTGAAACGCGCCTTGCCGTACGCCGACCGACGAGCTTTGGTTCGTCAAGACTGTAGCGACCGCCAGAACACCGGCGCCGAGAATGTAGGCACGCATCAGCCGCTGTTGCTGGTCAGGCTTTGGCGCTTCCGCCCAGATCAAAAGCACCATCGCGATCAGCTGGACGTAGCTGAGCATTTCTTCCGTGGTTTCTTCAGCGCCGATCGTCCAGAAATACGACATGCAAACCCAAACCACGAACAGCACCATCATCAGGTGCGGCACAATCGGCGTACGAAACTTGCCGGACTCGACCACCGCCACGATACCGGCGACGAACGCCACCAAACCGATGATGCGCCCGATCGTTCCGATTCCAGGGATAACGATCGAGTTCTCAAGCGGAACGGAGAACACAAAAAGAGCAAGCAGCCACAACGCGACGATCGCGAAGGGGCTCTCACTCGATGAAGGTGCCATAGGACGCGCGACGCTAACCGGTCGGCGCGTTCGGAAACTTTGTCTGTTGGGGAACATGAGTGTCCGTCAGCTTCTGCGGTACAGACTGCGCTGGCTGGCGCGTGTCGAGTCGGACAGGGGACGCTGCTCGACGGTTAAGGCTGGGACCTGCGAAACGAAAAGTGAGAGTCTCGCTCAATCACGAGCAAGACTCTCAACGAAGATTACGCGTGAGGTGGATGGCTGGCCTTGGCTTCGACGCTCTGGCCGTAGCCATAGCCGTAACCATAACCATATCCGTAGCCATACGTACGGCCCGGAGTCTTGCGCGGATCCCAGCTGTTCAACACCGTGCCGAGAATTCGCGTTCCGTCTTCCGAGAGTCGCTGGCTGGCGATAAGCGCTGCTTCGCGCATCGTGTGGCCCGCGCGAACGACGAGTACAACGCCGTCCGACAGTCCGCCAAGAAGTCGCGCGTCAGCGAGGTGCATCATCGGCGGTGCGTCGATGATGACCATGTCGAATTCCGTGCGCAGGCGAGCGATCAGCGCTTCCATGCGCGGCGAGTGCAGCAGTTGAGAAATGTTGTTGGTACGCGTGCCGCTCGGGAGCAACGAAACGCCGGTGATGCGCGTCTCGAGCACGAGCTGATTCAGTGGCACCGTTTCGAGTTGCGTGTCGGCGAGCAGCACATCGCTGACGCCACGCGCGTTGGATGAACCGAAAATCTTGTGCAGTTTCGGCTGGCGCAAGTCGCCGTCGATCAACAGGACGCGGCGCCCCATCTCGGCGATCGCGATGCTGAGGTTGCTGGCAACCGTGGTCTTGCCTTCGGCCGGACCTGGGCTCGTTACGACGATCACCTGCGGGCTCTCGGAACTCTGTCCCGGCAGCAGGATTGAGGTCAGCATGGCGCGGAACGATTCCGCAACCGCCGACGGCTTGTGCTTCCAGGTGACCAGCTCCAGGCAATCGTTCGGATCGGCCGGAGCCAGAGCCTTGGCATTCTTTACCGCTGGCGTATCGCAAACTCCCGCCATCGGAATCACGCCAAGCTCAGGCAGGTTGAGGAACGCTTGCAGGTCGCCCGGCGCCTGAATGCTGCGATCGAATCGCGTACGGAAGATCACAAAGCCCAGTCCGAGGAAGATTCCGCAGAACAAACCAACCGCGGAGTTCACCGGAACGTTCGGCTTCGCCGGCAGGAAGGGAGGTTTCGCTTCGTCAACGACCAGCACGTTGCTCGCGCGCATCGCGGAGAGGATCTGTGCCTGCTTCACGCGATTGAGCAGCGTGTCATAAAGCTGGCGGCTCGAATCGACTTCGCGGCGCAGTGTGTCGTAGTGAATTGCTTTGTCCGACTGATTCGCAACCGTCTTCTGTTGCTCGATGAACGATTGTTGCAGCAACTTTTCACGGCGCGTTGCAGCGGCGAAGTCGTTGCCGACGCGGCGCATCACGTTCGTGCGCTGCCGCTCCATATCCGCGTTAAGTTGATTGATCTGTGCTTGCACGCGCTGAACTTTATAGTGTTCGGGAGTCAGCGTCGCGCTGAGTTCGACGAGTTGCCGCTGCAATTCCGTCAGCTTCAGGCGGTATTCGCGCAATGTCGGATCGTCGATCGTCTCCGGCAGTGATTCCGCCGGCTTGGTCTTCGCTTCTTCGAATTTCGCCTGCTTGTCGACGCGATCAGCCTGCGCCTTGTCCAATTCGTCCTGGAGTTCTTTCAGCCGGCCTTCCGTGACGTTTTCTTTCTCCGTCATCGTCAAGCCCGACGAACGAGCGTACGCCTGAAGGTTCGCTTCGGACTTCTCCAGGTTCGCCTTCATTTCATTCAGGTGAGCCTCGAGACCTTCGCTGGTACGCTGGCTGGCCTTCCAGCGCATTTCCTGGCTTTGCTCGACGAACTCGGAGACGAGCGTATTCGCGAACTGCGCTGCGAACTTCGGGTCTTCCGAGTCATACATCACTTCGACGAGCCGCGTCTGGCCGGTTGCACGTACAGACAGATTCTGGCGTGCCTTCGCCATGAAGGCGTCTTTATTCTGTTCGCCGGCGTGATCGCCGAGTCCGAGCATGTGCTGAACCTTGGCCGAGAACGCGCCCCAGCCGCTTTCCGGGCGCTCTTCTTCGGTATTCAGCTTGTTCGTGACGCGCTCGAGCAGGGAGTCACTCTGCAGAATCTTGATCTGGGTCTGGAAATACGAATCGTTGTTCGAGTTCTGGTTCGACTGCGTCGCATCGACTTCTTTCGAGCCGATGAAGTCAGGATTGAAATCCTGAATTTCCATCGACGTCCGCGCGCGGTAAATCGGCGTCTGGACGAGGCTGAAGAGAATCGCGACGGCCAGGCCAGCAAGCGCGAAACAAAGCAGTGTCACCTTGTTCCGAACGAGAATGTGCCAGTAGCCGAGCAGGCTGTCGTAGCCCTGCGCGTCTCCGCCATTGTCCGCGGGCATTTGCTCCTGCATTTGGTAAACAACCGGACGATTGTCCGCGTAGTTGTTCACCTGTATCGCCCGCGTCCGATTATTCACTCGATCGAAGTGCTTAGACATTTATGACCTGCCCGTTCCGCCATGCGGCTAAAAATTGACTGCTCCCGATGCGCGTTCTCTCTCGTGTGATTGGACCCTACGGGCGATAGATCGCCACACCCGTGCCGGTTGTGATGGCTGCTTCCAGCGCACGCAGTGCAACTTTCTTGCCTGTACTGTCGGGGACGAACAGAATGTCGTTGCCTTGCAGGGGAACATCTTGACCCTTGCCGGCCAAAATTGTTTTCAGGTCAACCGGGATTTCGGTTCGCTGATCCGCTCCCGGATTCATTCTCAAGATCTTCGCATGTTTTGTATCTGGCGCTTGGCCGAGTCCTTCCGCCATCGAGATGGCTTGAAGAACCGACATGTTCTGCTTTTCGCCAAGTATAAACCCACCCGACTTCTTTACGTCACCCGTAACGTAGACCAATTCGGCCTTGGGGACGGATATCACGTCGTGCGGGAAAATCTGAATATTCTCTTCCGGGACCTTCGCTTCCATGATGTCCTGAGTCTTCACCTGGGCCACGCTGAATCGCCCCGAAGCGTCCACCGTTGCGCCGGGCAGTGGAATGCATCCCCACTCGACTTGGCGCGTGATTCGAATGCTGTAACCCGCGTCGGGTCGCACGCCGCCGGCAAGCGAGATCATTTCGAGTAGCGTCTTGTGTCCGGAAACCTGGTGTACTCCGGGCTGGTTCACCGCACCAAGCACCGAAGCGGGCTGGCTCCGCAGTTCCTTGACGTCAAGCGAGGCCTGCGGGTGTTTTACATAAACCGAGAGCTTCTTGTTCAGTTCGCCTTCGGCTTGCTGCACCGTCATGCCGGCGACGTGGACGCGGCCAACCAGAGGCACCTGGATGTCGCCCTCGCCATCGACACTGACGATCTTCGGGGTGCCGGCCTGTTCGTCTGGCTCGGGTCCCGTGATTTGCAGCTGATCTTCGGCGCCGAGAAGATAGGTCGAGCGCACTGTGTCGCTTTTGCAAGGCGGTTGCGCAGTGTCGGCCGCCGTCGAAACTGTCGGCACGACTCCGTACGTTGCCATCAGAACCGCCAGGCCGATCACCATTCCACGTTGAGTTGTCATCGACCCTCCTCTTCTAACTTCTCGTTGCTCATTGTTCATTCTCAATTCCAGATTTCTTCGTTGCCGAAGATATCTAAACTCTTAGACCGCTTTCAGCTCGCTGTCCGCACTCATCGGCTGCACCCACTCGGGGTCAACTTCCACCGAGATCGACCGTTTCAAAAGCGTCACCGAAACATAGATGCGGTGACGGTTCGCGATCCGTGTCAGCACTCCATCTAGTCCTCGCAGCGGACCGTGCATGAGCCGAACTTTCTGTCCGACCACCAGATTCGGCCAAGGCGTTACTGTCAGGCCCGACCGAAGCACGGATTGAATTCCCGCGATCTCCGCGTCATCCACCGGTTCGGGATTCTTGCCGACTCCCACCAGATACAGAAAGCCAGGAGTCGTCAGCAACGGCAGCCGTTCATCTAGATTCAGCCGGCAGAACAGATACCCGGGAAACAGGGGCAGATCCATGATCTTGACGCGATCGGACCACTGTCTCTTGCTCCGAATCAACGGCAGAAACTCTTGAAATCCTTTGCCTCGCAGCGCGGCGGCTACCGGCTTCTCGTAATTTGGCCGCACTCGAAGGGCATACCACGGGGCTCCCTGGACCTCGGGAATAACAACCCTGCCCTCATCTGCAAGTTGTTCTGAATCCGAGGGATTAACTCCTACACCCTCCACATTGGATTCATTATTCAGTTCTTCCGGCAGCTCATCCCCCTGATTTTTACCGTCCATTTGCATTCCGGGTTTACGCCCCTAGTTCGTACAGAGAGGGCAAGCTACCGCCCTTTAACTCACATTCGCCTCGAAGGCCCTTACAACTACTGGCTTCCAAACGACTTGCGAGGCTGAAATTCCGTCGATTCGTAAAAAAACCTGTTGCTGCAAACAACCGGGTAGCATTGCGGCCGAGGGGCATTGGCCACGGAACAAGTTTGCCACCACCTGTCCTTTCGGCCAATGGACCTATCGTTTTTAGACCGCAGTACCAAAGTACTCACCCGACTTGCCGCCCTTCCGTCTGCCTTCCGCTGGACCACGGGTACCATTGACTACAAACCCGACTCACGGCGTTCCGTTGCCCGGAAAAATCGTTTTAAAGCTCTCGTAACTTACTCTTCCGAAAGGCTTTCGTTTCCCTCGCCGCTTCGGCCGACACCATAGTCGTCCAACGGGAGATCTTCGGCTTCGACTTGTCCGGACCGCGTTTCGCGGAGTCGCGTCGTGTGGTTCATCGCCGCGAATCCCGGAGCATCGGAAGCCGGCGTCTTTTCGTCGGAGCGGATGACCCGGCCGATCGCGTGGATCTCCGACGGCCGCGTCGAGTGACCCGGTCGCGGAAGGAAGACATTCATCTCAACTGAGGCGCCGAGTGGCGGCACGAGCTGGGCGGTAACATAAATTCCACGGCTGCCGAGGTCTCGGCAGTATCCGTCGCACCCGTGAACTCGGCCGGCGTCGTCTTGCCACGAAAATACAACCGGCAGCCTCAAGGGGTACCGTAGCGCCGTTCTGCGTTCCGCAACTCGGCTCATCGGTGTTGGTCGCACTACCATTGCATGCCTCCCGCCTACGCTGGGGATAAAGAAGTCCGAAAGGAACACCCGTACTGTTCCTCCACTCTAACTGGCGTGCCCGTGAAGTAAAGAGGTCGGGCGGCGAGCGCTAGGGGAGTCGGATGACTTCGGAAAATAGGGTCCGTTGGATAGAGACTAAAGACTCTATTACATGGTCCTAAAGTCTCTGTTTTTGCATCGAAAGGGCTCGAGCGCCTCGAAGTGCAGCGAATGAGGGTCGATATCGGCACGGTAGTCCCGGCTGTACCCTGCGGTTGCGGGTCGGCATCCTTAATAGGCCGAAGGAAAGAGAGATTCGACCGTTGACCCAGAATTCGAGCGCAATCCGTTGGGGACAAACGCCTTGGACGATCGATTTCGTCCCTGCCAAGGTGCCGCTGCCGAGTTACGTCGACATCGCCGTCGTAGGCGCTGGCTTCAGCGGCCTCTCGGCTGCCGCAAACCTCAAGCGCCTCGATCCCGACAAAACCGTTGCCGTATTCGAGGCCGAAGCCATCGGCGCTCGCTCCAGCGGACACACCGGCGGCCTCGCCTTGGCGGAAACCGCGGCTGGAGACCTTCCGGGCCTTGGCGATGTGCTCGATGGCGTCACGTCGATCCTTCGCAATTTGCAGGTTTCCTGTGACTTGGACCTTCCGGGTGTCTATGAACTCGACCGAACGAGTAAAAATCCCGGCTCGCTGATTCGCTGGACCGACACCGGTGAATTGAGGGTAGGGAAGGAAGTGCCTGGCGGATCGCTGGACCCGGGAAAGCTCGTCAGCGGTTTGGCGAAGGCTGCCGCCGGACGCGGCGTCCTTATATTTGAGCATAGCCGGATTGAGAGCGTTGAATTTGGCGATCCGCTCGGTCTTCACGTAGCTGGAAGCGTGGTCCGCGCCGATCGCGTGCTCTTCGCCACGAATTCGGAATCGCTCGAACTCACCCAACTCACGAGCCGGGCGCAACCCAAGCTCACGATGGCACTCGCCACCGGACCGCTCTCTCAAGAAAAACTTGCTGCCATTGGAATGAGTAACGGCAAGCCCTTGTACACAACCGACATGCCGTACCTCTGGGGACGCCTTCTCCACGCCAACCGGATCATCTTCGGAAGCGGCCTCGTGGACGTCTCGAACTGGAGAGAGCTGACCTCGATCGACGTTCGTTCCGGCAGAGCGCTCGAACTGCTCGATAAACTTGAAACCCGGATTCGTCGCCTGCATCCGGCCTTGCTCGACGTGCAAGTCACTCATCGTTGGGGGGGACCTATCCTTATAACTGAGGACTGGATGCCGGTTTTTGAGCCGCATCCCGAGAGTGCGAACGTCGTGGTCTTGGGGGGTTACAGCGGCCACGGAGTCGCGCTCTCGGTTTACTTGGGTTCGTGGGCCGCGGAATATCTTCTAGACCGGCGACCGCTGCCAAAGTGGAAGCGAAATTAGTTCGCTGCGAAGCTGGAATTAACTCGTCTTGCCGCCGCAGCCCGGATGCCCGCAAGTGCAATCGATATCCGGCGTCTTCTCCATCGCTTCGCACTGCGCGCTGCAATACTTCTCAGACTGCACCTTACACGTACAAAGGGGGTGTGCACATTTCTTGCTGTCTGCCATGGTTGTTTCTCCTTTGCGCTTCTAGAAAAGAGCTTCTAGATAGTCTTCAAAGCCGTTCGTCACCAGCGTCGCTACACAAATCTCCCGCAAGTTCTGTTCAGCTATAACGATCAACTTCTGAGGTGGATTGAGGCGGCTTTCCGCACGCTTCCGGGCTCATACATTTTCGCCGCGCGGAGTCGTCGCCGCCAATCAGGAGAAACCCTTACGAGCCAGACCTGCGTCAGGTAGAAATCGAGGAAGAGGGGGAATAGCCGCTCACAGCTTGTCTCGTGCCGGTTCGCTTTTCGAACGCTTGACCGAGTTTTCCCAGCGCCTCGAACGCCCGCGCACTATGATTTAAGCAACGCGCCGACAATCACTCAGTGCCCCAACCTTTTCCGCGTCCGCGCGAATTGGAGCCCTATGAACGCCACGCAATCCAAGCTCCTCGAGGAACTCTCCGCTTACGCACCAACCGCGCCTACCGTCGAAGCCTTGATGAGGCGCGTCGTCGACGACCTTCACGAAAAAATGACGCGCTACAACTGGGTTGGCTTCTACCTGATCGACCCTGCCGACCCGAACTACCTCGTTGTCGGCCCTTTCGCCGGCAGCTTCACTCCCAACGCGCGCATCCCGCTCGGCAAAGGCCTCTGTGGCGCGGCCGCCGCCACCGGCAAAGTCGTTGTCGTTGACGACGTCACAAAAGACCCGCGCTATTTACCCGGCTCCTCCATGGTGAAATCCGAAGTCGTCGTTCCCATCTTCGCCAAGAAGAAAGTCGTCGCCGAACTCGACGCCGAAAGCTATTTCGCCAACACGTTCATCGACACCGAGCGCAAATTCGTCGAAGCCTGTGCCGAGATCGTCGCTGGGCGAATGAAATGAGATAACCGTCCGCTCAATTTCCAGTTAAACGATTCGACACCGCCGCGCCCCCAATCAGCGGTTTCACCTCAATAATCCCCACTCGTCTGCCATCATCGAACCATCACCCATACTCTCCCGAAGTTCGAAATTGAGGACACATGTACGTTGCGGAGCGAAGATCCCCACGATTCCCATTCATAGCTTCGGCTCAAGTAACCGAAACGCGCACCGAAGCCCGGCTTTCGGCGCGCACGAGTGACATCAGCCGCGAAGGCTGCTATCTCGACATGCTCAACCCGCTGCCCATCGGCACGATGCTGAAGATCAATGTCACCCACCAGAATCGCCAGCTCGACGCCGTCGGACGTGTCGTCCACAGCGAGCTCAACGTCGGCATGGGAGTTCAGTTCGAAGAGATCGGACAGCGCGCCGTCATCGACTCCTGGCTAGCCGAGTTCTCATAAACCTCAGCACGCCACGCAAAACGACTCAACATCGCCGACGACTCAATCGATCACCGCGGCCCGACAAACCCGCAGTCCTTCCACAATTTCTCCCATCCCCACATCCCCGAAATCGCCTTCGTCGGCAGCTTGTATCCCAATTGATGTGCGAGCATGCACACCTGCCCTCGATGATGCGCGTCGTGCGCAACCATATATGTGAACATCCCCGCCCCGCTCGCCCACTTCGGCGCCCAACCATCCCGATGAAACTTCGGAATCCGTCCCTCGGGCCCCGCCAGAGCTTCCCGAATCATTTCCGCGCACCGCCGGGCGCTATCAGCCAGCGCCGTCCGCGCCTGCTTCTGCGTGCAATGCGCGCGATCAAGCTCTACCGGCAACTGGATGTGCGGCGCCGAAAGCCGAATCCATTTGCGCCGCATGTTGTGCAGATGCGTGACAATCGCCACGATCGGCCTTGCTCCAGCGCCATTCCCCGGCGGCTTCAGCCGCCACGCGCGCGGGTCGAGATATTCCAGTACGACCTGATTCATGCGGTCGTTGACGATATAAGCCTCGGCCAGCGCCTCGCGGAACTCCGGATCAACGACAATCGCCATCCGACTCATGCGACCTCCTCGCTCAACCCCGATTTCCACCTCTGCTTATCAAGTCGTGACCTCGCTTTGCGTGGTGTCCCGCAGTCGCGATTCGGCGGGAATCCTGTATTGTCAGGTACACTAAACTATAACGATAGGCCGCAGACGGCTGAGGGCTAACCATGAGCCGCCGAAGCACAACCAAAACGCCAGCTTCGGTAACAGGAGATGCCGTGAATAACCGAGCCCACAACGCAATCCAGCCACTCTCGTCCCCGGTCGACGAATCCGCCAAGGAAAATGTAGCCTTTCGATTGCTCGTCGAGGCCGTGCAAGACTACGCCATTTTCCTCCTCGATCCTGAAGGGCATGTCCTGACCTGGAACCCCGGCGCCCGAGCCATTAAGGGCTATTCCAAAGAAGAAATCGTCGGCAAACATTTCTCCGTTTTCTATCCCCAGGAATCGATCGACAGTCACTGGCCGGAGCGCGAACTGGCTCTCGCCGAAAAAGAGGGCCGCTTCCGCGACGAAGGCCTGCGTGTCAAAAAGGACGGCTCGACATTCTGGGCCTCCGTGACGATCACTGCTCTTCGAGAGCCCGACGGCCGCCTCTATGGCTTCGCGAAAGTCACGCAGGACCTGACGGCCCGCCGCGATGCCGAGGAGCGCCTCCAAAATCTCAACCGCGAACTTCGATCGCGCGTGCAGCAACTCGACGAAGCGCGTCGCATCGTCGAACTCCGTACCGTGGAACTCCAGAAACTCTCAGGCACCTTGCTCCAGATTCAGGACGAAGAGCGCCGCCGCATTGCGCGCGAACTCCACGACGACCTCGCCCAACACGTAACCGCCGTCAAAATGGAAATCGATGCCACCGGCCGCAGCAAGCAGCTCAGCGACGCCATGGGCGCCATCCTGCAAAAAATCCGCGAAACCTCTTACCTGCTCCACCCGCCGCTGCTCGACGAAGCTGGCTTACGCGCCGCGCTTCACTGGTACGTCGACGGCCTCATGCAACGCAGCAAGCTGCAAATTTCGCTTACGTTTCATCCCGACGTTCTTGCTGGCGTCCCCAAAGAAATCGAGATGACGATCTTCCGCATCATCCAGGAAGCCCTCGCCAACGTTTTTCGCCATGCCGAAAGCGAAAGTGCCCGTGTCGAAGTCGTCGGCCAGTCCGAACAAGTCATTGTGAGGGTTCGCGATTACGGAAAGGGAATTTCGCCTCGCATCGCCAGAATGGAATCTTCGGCGCAACTAGGTGTCGGTATTACCGGCATGCGCGAACGCATCCGCCAAATCGGCGGCGACCTGTCCGTAAGCCGTGCCGAACCCGGAACGCTGGTCGAAGCCAGGATTCCTTTGATGGGCGCCGATCTACTCAACATCTAACGGCCACAACGCTTCCATTCGGAAGCACTCGTAAGCCCGCCGTAACGGAAACGATACACAGACTCGCGAGCGTTGCCTTTCGCGAGCACCCAGTAACTGATTCGCGTCAAAACCGCATGCCAAGATCCTCGCTCCGCGAAACCTAGACTTCTCCGCGACATACAGGCGAAGCGCTTCTCAAACCGCCGCGAAAACATGTCGCTTTCGCTCTCCGCTCAGATGTTCACGACTTAATCAATCAGTTTCCATCCCGTGATGCCCATTGGAAGCAAACGCCATTCCTCTCACCGATCTGCTCCTGTAATCGCAACAATACAACTGCAAATGCAACCAGCTGTTTCGACGCTCATTTCCGTAGGCCGGCACACGCGGAGCTTCGCTCGATGACCAACCATTCCCCGATCGGCAATCAGCCGGACGAGCAGGCGCCGCGCTACGGCCTCCGTCGCATCGAACGCCGCGAATGGTGGCTCTGGGGCACGACTGTCTGCGTTACCTTGCTCCTCACCGCGGCCATCGCTTCGTTTCTGCCTCCGCTGCTTCATTCGGGCGAAACATGGGAATCCCTCTTTAACTTGCAACAGGCTGTTTGGGGCTTGATCGGCCTCGTCCTGCTCTTCGATCTCTATTCCATTTTTCAACAACTTCAGATCCATCGCATCCGTCGCCAACTCCTCGAGCGCGAGCAGCTCTTCCGCCTCATCGGCGAAAACGCTGCCGACCTCATCGCCGTCGTGGATATGGACGGCAACCGCATTTATAACAGCGTCTCCTACGAGCGCGCGCTCGGATACACCGTCGCCGAACTCAAAAATTCCTCCGGCTTCGAGCAGATGCATCCCGACGATCGCCCCTATGTCCAGGAAGCCAGTGCCGAAGCCCGCCGCACCGGGAAAGGCAAAACCCTCGAATACCGCATGCGCCACAAAGACGGTTCGTGGCGCGCTCTCGAATCGACCTCCAGCGTCATTCTCAGCTCCAAAGGCGTACCCGAAAAATTGGTCATCGTCAGTCGCGACGTGACCGATCGCAAAGACGCCCTCCAGGCGTTGCGCCAATCCGAAGCAAGCAATCGCTCGCTCGTCGAAGGCGCTCCTTACGGCATTTATCGCGCCGCGATCGACGGGCAATTCCTCCGCGTCAATCCCGCACTCGAGCGAATGCTCAAGTACACAAATCCTGGCGAACTCATCAAGACCAATCTCCGCACCGACATCTTTCGAAACCCTTCCGATTTCGATCGTCTTGTCGAACTTCTCGGCAGCGAAGGCGAATTCAAAGACGTCGAAGTCGAGTGGAAGCGCAAAGACAATAAGCCCATCACCGTGCGTTGCAGCGGCCGCCACCTCAACGAGAGCCTCCAGGCCGCTTCGGTTTACGAGGTCTTCGCCGAAGACGTCACCGAGCGCCGCGCCCTCGAAAAGCAACTCAGCATGGCCGCAAAAATGGAAGCCGTCGGCCGCCTTTCTGGCGGAATCGCCCACGACTTCAACAATCTTCTCGGCGTCATCATTGGCTACAGCCAGGTGCTGCGCCGCAAGCTCGATCCCAACAGTCCACTCAAGGAACACGCCGAAGAAGTCGAAAAAGCCGCACAGCGCGCCGTCTCCCTCACGCGTCAACTGCTCGCCTTCAGCCGGCAGCAAATCCTCACGCTCGCCGTCGTGGACCTCAACACTCTCGTCTCCGACATGCAAAAGATGTTGCCCCGCCTGATCGGCGAAGACATTTCGATCGACATCGATCTCGACCCGACGCTCGGCCGTATCAAAGCCGATCAAGGACAGATCGAGCAGGTCGTCATGAATCTCGCCGTGAATGCGCGCGATGCGATGCCCGACGGCGGCAAATTGCAAATCGAGACGGCGAATCGTGAACTCGACGAGCTCTACTGCAACGAGCATCCCGGCGCGAAGCCCGGTCGCTACATCATGCTCGCCATGACCGATTCCGGCGCCGGCATGACCACGCAAACTCTTGCCCACATTTTCGAACCCTTCTTCACCACGAAAGAAGTTGGAAAGGGAACAGGCCTCGGCCTCGCGACGGTCTACGGCATCGTCAAACAAAGCGGCGGCTACATCTGGGTAGACAGCGCACCCGGCATCGGCTCATGTTTTCAAATTTATCTGCCGCGTGTCGAAGAAACCGTCTCCAAATCTACCGCCGACGCTCCGACCGACAATCTTCGCGGCTCCGAAACGATCTTGCTCGTTGAAGACGCCGACGCTCTCCGCAAACTCGCGCAGTCTTTCCTCGCCGATCACGGATTCAACGTCATCACCGCTTCGCATGGCGAAGAAGCTCTCCGCGTCGCGGAATTGTATGGCCATCCGATCGATCTGCTCGTCACCGACGTGGTCATGCCTGGCATGAACGGTCGCTCTCTCGCCGATCGCTTGGTCGCCAAGCAGCCAAAGCTCAAAGTTCTCTACATTTCCGGTTACACCGACAGTTTTATCGCAGGGCACGGCGTGTTGGAGGAGGGAACTTTCCTCCTCCACAAGCCTTTCACCGAAGAAGTGTTGATCCGCAAAGTTCGCGATGTTCTCGACGGCCGCCCCAGCCGCCGCGAATCACGTGCCCTCACGAACGACGCGGCAGCGGAACTTGTTCGACAGAGGAACTAACACCATGACGCAAAATTTGGCAGAGAAACGAATAGACAAAGTGACCCAGGTCGGCGACACGAAGCAGCCACGCTTGGCCAAACTCTTGGTGGTGGATGACGAAGAATCGATACGCCGCCTTATGCGCCTGAATCTTGGCGACAAGTACGACATCGTCGACACCGGTGAGCCTGAAACCGCGCTCTCCCTCGCGCTCGAGCACAAGCCCGACGCAATTCTCCTCGACTTGCGCATGCCAAAATACTCCGGCTATGAGCTCTGCCAGACCTTCACCACATTCAGCTCCACCAAGCTCATCCCCGTTCTCGTCATCAGCGGCGAAGCCGGCTCAACCACAAAAAGCTTCTGCCGCGATCTCGGCGTCACCGCCTATTTCGAGAAGCCGGTGGACTTCGACGCTCTTGAGCAGACGCTCTCCCAACTCTTAAGCGGCGGCCGCAAAGAACGCCGCGGCGAAGTCCGCGTCAAACTCCGCGTGCCGGTCCGAATCGCGGGCCAGGCCGCCGACGGCTCCCACTTCGACATTCTCACCATGACCGAAAACGTCAGCCAGAACGGCTTCCTCTGCGCCTGCAACGTAGACATCCACATCGGCTCCATCGTCGAAGTCAGCCTCACCAACTCCCCCGTCCCCGTCGGCAAAGCCAAAGTCATGCGCTCCGAGTGGCAAGACACCAGCTACCCCCGCTACGGCTGCCGCTTCACCGAAAAACCCCGCACCTGGGTCCTCCAATAACGCGAATCACGTGAGGCCGTTGGGTGCCGCACCCTCAGCTTTTAGAGGGTGCGGGTTTAGACGAACCCACATCGACACCACAACGACAACCTATCTACCAGCTTGATTTTCCCCTCTCTAACTCCGCGCTCTCCGCGAACTCTGTGGTGAACGTTCCATCTTGCATTGGCACATGCACCCCTGCCTCTTCGCTCGCCCTCTCCTACCGCTCATGCCAATGGAACAACTTATGCGTAATCTTCCACTCCCCATCGCACTTCAGTAGCGTAAACACATCCGACGCCCGCGCCTGCGCCCCGGCCAATTTTCCTGACCACCGCTGCACTTCCAGATGCACCACCGCAATCGTCTCCACAATCTCAATCCGCGCGAACCGCGGACTGATCTCCGGCGCCGGCCCGTTCTGGTTAATCCAGTCGAACACGTGCTCGATCGACCCGCTGTATTCCACACCCTGACAAAACCCCGAAATCGTCGCCGAAGGATGAAACGCCGGCCGCATCAACTCGCCGTCGCCCGCGCGACATCCCGCGATGTAGCGATGGACCACCCGTGTGATGGCATCGTGTTCCGTTAGATAGGTGTTATTCGCTTCTGAATTTCCGGTGGGTTCTTCCGCTTCGACAATCGAAAGTTCAGCCGGGCACTTGACGCGCACGCGGCTCCACGCGTCAATCTCGTGCTTGTACGCAAACACTGTGTCCTGTTTTTCGTGCTCGCGCCGGTGGACGGGCAGCTTCTCCGTCGTCTCCCATCGCCTCACGGTGCGTTCGCTGCGCTCGAGATACGCCGCGATCTGCTTCCAGGATTCCAGCGTCTTCTGTGGTGTGTTCCGCACGGCCGACCTGACTTTGGTCGAACTGTATACCACCGCTGGCCGTGCTGCCAATATAATCATGGGTGCCCCATCACCTGGATCATGCGTGCCGTTCACGCATGCCAGTGAAACGCCTTTTGAATGATGCGCCACCCGTTCGGCGTCTTGAGCAGGGTAAACAAGTCCGACATCCGCACATCGGATCCGGCCAGCTTTCCCGACCACCCGCCGACCTCCAGTCGCACAACCGCGATCGAGTCGAGGATGTCCACACTCACGACGCGTGGCTCGATCTTCGGCGCCGGTCCGTTGTTGTCGATCCAATCAAAAAGGAACGCCGGCCCGACCGCCAGTTGTCCGCCGGCATAACCAAAAAATGAAGCATCCGGGTGAAAAGCAGGCCGCATCACCTCGCTCTTCCCCTGTTTGCTTCCGTCGATATACATCTGAATGGTTTTCGAAATTCCGTCGTACTCGGTGAGGTACAGTGAGTTGTTCATGCGCCGAAGTTAAATTTCGTGCGTCGCGGTCGTCAACAGCCAAACCCGGCCAAACCCGGTCGCGATAAAGTCCGGCGCTTCAGCGCCGCCTTCAACACAGCGGCAAATCACTCGCCCCTCCACGATCATGTAGGGGCGCAGCACGCTGCGCCCCAAGCCCGCACGATCGCAGCCTCAAAGTTTGAATCCCTAAGTCCATCCATCCGAACCCTCCAAGATGCCCGTTCAAGCGTTCGAACCCACCATTTCGATTTTCGAATCGCATCACAACGACGTCTGGTAGCCCGATTAGTCGTTCGAATGAGTACCAATAAATATATATTGACAATTAGATAAAATCATGCTACCTTGCCCCGTGATTCCTCGCCACACCTCTCACAAATTCCCCTACCTGAGCGAACTCGAAGGCCTGCGAACAAAAAGCGAAGTTAAGCGCTCCCGCATCCCCAGTCATTTCAATCGCTTGCGCACTCTTAAAAATCAGTCTCCGCCCATCTTCAACGTTCCCAATCACTTGCGCACTCTTGGCCAAAAAGGGGGGGTATACCCACTTTTCCTCCTCAAAATCGCATCGATGTCCGAAACGTACAAGACCGCACGGACGCAACCACTCATACTCCCGCTCGAAATCAGCGCAGCGGAGGATCGACGATGCTACCGACACGATGGACTCACACGCTCGCAATCGCGCTTTCGTTTGCCGTTGTCGTTGCAGCGACCTTATGCTCCGCGCAAACCAAGGAGCCGCCCATGCTAAGCGCAGCTTCATTCGCGAAAGCAAAAAACTTTATCAACCGCACCGGCCGCCCTCTTGATCGCGCGCGCTTCCGATTTCATTTCGAGCAGGGAAGCGCCGCCGACGTAATCACCGAACTGGCGAAATTTCAGAATCCGGACGGCGGTTTCGCAACCTACTTGGAAAGCGACAGCCGATGGACCGCTTCTTCTCCGAACGGAACGCGAGTCGCGCTGAAAGTCCTGACCGAAGTGAAAGCGCCGGCCAACGATCCGCACGTGCAAGCCGCCGTGAAATACTTGCTGGCAACCTTCGACGAACACACTGGCACGTGGCGCGCACTTCCCAAGGAAGCGAATACGGCCCCGCATGCGCCGTGGTGGCACGTGCATGAAGACACCGGAAAGTGTGATGTGGACAGTCCGGTCTTTCCGACCGCCGCACTCGCCGGATATTTGCAGCCCTACGACGCGCTTCTCCCTCGCGGCTTCTTGAATCGCATCACCGATGCGTCTCTCAAATATCTCGCCGACGCTCCGCTGAAAATGCAAATGTCCGACATCGACATGCTCACCGAGCTCGTGCGTTTGCTCCCTCCGAATCAACCGCAGCGCGAAGCCTCCGTCCAGAAACTCCGAGCCGTCCTCAACACAGTTGTCGAGCGCGACCCGCAAAAATGGACCACCTACGGAATTCAGCCACTCTCGTTCATGGACTCATTCCGTTCGCCGTTCTACCCCGGCCTCGAAAAAGAAGTCCGCCGTAAATCTCGATTACATCCTCCAAAACCAAAAAGAAGATGGCGGTTGGCAGTTGAACTGGTCGTGGAGCGAAGTAGACCCCGCCGCATGGAAAATCGCCGAACAGGAATGGCGCGCCGTGCTAACCCTGGAAAAATTAGAACGACTGGAGGGATTTCATCGAATTCAGCACTAGCCGCGACGGACGAGCAGCGAATTTCGTCACGCAGCGAAATCGACAGAATGTTCGCTGCCGTTCGGGGCAAGAAAATCGGACAGTCGCAGCGTCGAACCGGCCGAAATCAGCAGTTCGCTTGGCGATTTTCCCGCAAAGCGCCGCACCTCGCGGTTCATATGCGACTGATCGGCATAACCGCTCCGCGCCGCCAGATCAGCCAGGCTGCATTGGTCAAAACCGCCGCTCGCGAGATACAGGAGTCGTTGAAACCGAAGAACCGACTGAAACATTTTCGGCCCGTAACCGACGGCCGCGCAAAACTTGCGCTGCATCTGCCGGCGGCTGATGCCGGCAAGCTGGCTAAGTTCTTCGATCCGTGCCGCCGGCCGTCGCGCAATCCACTCGATCGCGGCGCTGACGGTCGCATCAGCGGGCGCGATATTCCGTACGTGTCGCAACAGCGCAGCTTCCAGCGCGAATTTGCTGGCGCGAAACGTCGGTAATTCTCCGACGCTCGCAAACGGCGCCCGTGCTGCAACGCCCCAGATTTCGCGGATACCTGCTTCCTGATTGAGCAATTCAGACGCGGGCATGCGCAGAATAGCCGCCGCTTTACCAGGGTGAAATCGCACGCCCGTGATTCTCGTACCCGGAGCAAGCCGAGCAACAAAGGATTCCGTCCACGGTCCGATAGCCGCAGGAGGTTGTCCCTGAAAGAAAACAAGATCGACGCACGCATCGGGCAAAACGCGATGCGCGTACACCGCGTCCGAGCGCTGAATCGATTGCGTCCAAAAACACAAAACAAGTTCGCGCAGCGCGACCGGAGGCAAATATTCGCGATAGTCGGAAACACGCGGCGACTTTTCTTTCGTCGCCTCTTTTTCGCAAGGCCGCGACGCGGTTGTGATTCGGCGGTGCTCATCGACTGAAGAATAGAGCAGCAATCCGCCGCGATCCAACAAATTGTCAAAGAGAGGCGTGGCCGATATTTGTGAAGAATGCTTCGTTGAAAAGAAGAAACCTAGTTGCGCTTGATGATGAAGACCGTCTTGTCGTCGATGAGGTATTGCTCGCCGGCCTGGCGCCGAACCTCGTCGCGCTTCGCAGCGTAGTCCAGCAGCGCGTTGCAGATGTCCTTCGCCGATTCGCGATAATGATCGCGCATCACATTTTCCAATTTCGCGCGCTCTTCTTTGTCGCTGCCGTCGAATACGCCGTCCGTGTACAAAAAGAAAATGTCTCCCGGACTCATCAGCGTCATTTCCGCCAGATCCGAAGACTTCACCCGGCGCTTGCGGAAATCCAGCGACAGATATCTCTTCCGGTCCGGATGATCTTCCGGAATCTGCACGCCGAGCGGCAAAAACTGCACCATGCGGCTCCGGTCCACTTCCATGAACTTGCGATACTCCGCCGAAAAAACAAGTGGAGGCGGATGCCCGAAATTCACGAAGCGAAAAAGTCCGTACGGCCGCACCTCGCCGTAGAGCATCGTGGCGATTTCTTGCGTGTTCTCGTCCTGACTTTTTCCGAGCGCGTTGCGCGCCGTCGCCGATTGTGCCAGCCGCAAATTGAGCCGCTCGAACAATTCCGGCGTCGTCTTTCCGCGATGGTCGAGTTCCGAGAGCATCAACGCCTGGAACGTGTCATGCACCGTCGACGCAATTTTCGCCGCGATGATTCCGTGACCCTCGGCATCGACCAGCAGCACGCCGGCCGTAGTGTAAAGCTCCTTCAAGTCTTCCGCGACGCGCACTTGCTCCGAACTTCTCGCTTGTCGATAGGCAGTTTCGACTTCCGGCGTGAAGCCCGGCTGCTTTTTAAGCCACAGCACGTGGTCGTCCACCGAGTTGCGCGGCGGCGCACTTGCTGCCTGCTTTTCCAAAAACTCTTTCGACAGTTGCACTGCTCGAGCAATGCGCGCGTCGACGTCGTATCGCTGCGCGAAATTGATGTACTCAAAAAGATCGCCGCCCACGTTTCCGGCGGGGATGGAATTGCCGTACATCTCAATTCCTTGCACATGCGGAATCACGCCCTCGACGGGCATGAGACGTCGCCGCAGGTATTCGTCGATGCTTGGAGTCGTGTAAGTATTCGCCATAAGAGCCGCGTCACTCTAATACGACAGTCCCACATTTCACAAACATGCGTACACCCATCCCGGCGTGGGTATCCAGAGAGTATCGCCGATGCATGACAGTTTGATGTTTCTGTGTTGTGTCCAGATGGGATCTAAAACGAGGGAAGAAAGTTTCCGGGCGAACCGGACTTCAGGCGGCGCGTTCGACTTGCGGTTCGCGCCTGCTTTTCCACGCCGCGAACACGAGATACCACGCGGGGATGCTCAAGGCCCAGTTGAGCAAAATGTTTTGCGGGCTGAGGGTCTGCAGCCACGAGTTGCTCGACACCGGAACGATCATCAACGTGAGCGCGACGGCGATGAGCGCCGCCGACGAGAACTTGAGTCGGGAAATTCGTAAGCCGCGATGAGCGCCCCAGACCGCCGGCAACACAAACAGAAGCAGGCAATACCTTGGCAAAGCTGCGACGTCAAATTTCGACAAGCAGAGCAGGCAAGGCGCGTAACACAACAGCATGCTCATCCATACTGTTCGCTTGGAAAGCGAACCAACGACGAAGCCGCCAGTCCAAGACCAGCCGATCAGCAGCAGCGCTTGCCACAAGAGCACCAGCATCGCCGAAGGCTTGTTCAGCGATGCCTGCGCGAGCAAATCCGGGCAGAGCAGGCGCATATAGCTCCAGCTCACCGACACCGAAACACCCATCAGCAGAAAACTGTTGGGCAGCGCCACACCAAATCCAGCGAGCCACGGCCGCCAGTTTTTCCAAAGCTCGGTTTGCCGAAGAACCAGCAGCCCAAGTACTCCACGCAACGCCTGCCACGCGCTTTCATCGGCTTCGAGCATGTCGCCGAGCACCGGTTCGCGCACTTCTTCCGGCAAAACGCGCGCGGCATACTCAACGAGATTCCATCCGGGTTTCAAGTAGCACTCCCTGCGCGTTTCGTGGCCCACGCCACGCCGCGGCTCACAGAGGTGACCGCCTCATAAAAATCGCTCGCCGCCTGAACGCCCTTTGGCGTCACGCGCACCATGCGCTTCGCGCGACCGCCGCGTTGCGCCGTAGCTTCGCTCATCCATGTCTTGAGCAGGCCCTTCGTTTCGAGCCGTTCGATCGTCGTGTACAGCGCCCCGATCGAGCATTTCCACCCTGTGCGCGTCTCGATCGCTTCGCGAATCGCCGCGCCATAAGCGTCGTCGCCCAGCCCCGCCGCCGCCGTAATCAACAAATATTCAAACTCACCAAGCATAATAAACACATTGTGATACTAATTCAGTTTCGCTGTCAAGCACTCTGTGCTGGATCGCCACGTTGCGCCCTCGTTGAGTGCTTTTTTAACTATCTCGCAGGCTCGACCCTGCCTTATAAGCTCGCACCTAGAATATCAGGGCCTCGGTTGTGGCAGCGAATACCCGATGGTCCGTACTCAAAGGCGACCTCCCAATTCTCTTGGGGTAATTTGGTAAATAGTTGCAGTGAAGTTCCACTTTCAAGGCACCCAGTGAACGACTCGAGGCGCATTTCCTAATTTGTTCCGAATTAAGTCAGGATTTTTGGCACGTGGTTTTGTATTTTGCGGGCTCCAACCTGCCCGTTGTCGCTCTCCGAAACAGGGAAAGGGAGGTGATCGTCGAGGATGGTCCTCGTTCAGGAGGCAAGGTGCGTACAGTTTCGTTCAAGAGTCTGGGTACGTGGATGGCCGAGCGCGAGACCGTGAGGCGAAGGGGTGGAAACTTGGGTGACAGTGCCACCTTGGTTGACGGGTCTCTTGACCAACCACGGAGGAGCAGTGTTTTGACAAAACTCACAGCGAAGAGGTTGGCGATGGGACTTGTCCTGTCAATCCTGTTCGGGATCACTGGGAGTTTTCCGACGCACGCTCAGGTCACTGGCACGATAAATGGGAAAGCGGCTGCTACGATACCCCAATGGGCGTGGAACCAGATCACCAATAACTGTGGGCCCCAGCCTGTCGGAAAGATCGGCGATGATCCCATTTGGTATGGCTGCTTTAACGAAACTCTTCGCATTCTGGGACTTCAGTTTAAAGGAAACCCGAACGGGCAGGTCGCTCGCCGCCTCACCCGCGTTGCCCCCAACGCCGATGCAAACAGCGCAACCTCCGGTCTCTTTCTGGGCTCCGGCGTGCCGTACCTTCCGTTTCTTGGCAACCAGCTCGTCCAGCTCGGCTTTGTGCCGAACTCAACGGACAGTTCGGTAGTTACCGCGGCTTATACGACAGACCTGCGCCGCCAGGCCGATTGCAGCCTGGACGAAGACTTCATCCTCCCTACGGCTACAACGCCGAGCACGGCCGTGATTGGCACCGTCACCGGTGCACAGGATTATCTACACACGCTGGCTGGGTTAACCACCAAGGCGGACGTGTTTGCTAAGGGTTGCGATCCTCAAATTCTGGGGGTGCCGGGTACGGGCGGAATTCTTTCGCTTGGCGCTACTCCAAGTGGGGTTGGAATCGCGGCTCAATTCGCGGACAGCGGGCTTTTCGTCATCCTCACCGATCCGACGGCCAACACCACGAAAACAAAACAGCTCAGCAGTGGCCAGAATCCCGGGTATTTTTCGGCCGCCAGCCTTAGAAATAATGGAATCATGGACTTGGTGGAGACTGCGCTGACTGATCCGGCAAACCAAAAGCCGGCGACGGCTGTTTTTCTCGGCAACGGCGACGGAACGTTCCAGCCGGCCGTTTACTACGATATCTCCGACAATGGATTGGGTTTGTTTACCATCGACGATGTGAACGGGGACGGGAAACCCGACATCGTCGAATTGACGCTCACGAACTTTGTCATAACGGGAGTTGCCACGTTGCTTGGCAAGGGCGATGGGACCTTTACAACCGGTCCCGCCTCGACAGTGAGCGGCCTTCCCGACGTTCAGCCGATTACAGGCGTCTTCAAGACAGGAGATGTCAAAGACGTGCTGGTCGGTGGCACGGTCCTGCTTGGTGCGGGCGACGGCAGCTTTACTGTCGGCTCCTCCACCGCGGGCATGAACAGCAATTACCTCTTTCCGCCGGCCGCGGGCGATCTTCGCAATAGCGGCAAACTCGACGTGGTTGTCTCGACCCCGAGTAGCGTCAACATCTTTTACGGCAAGGGCGACGGCAGCTTCGAAGCCGGACCCACGTACGCTGCGCTGCCCGACAATATGAACATCGCGATCACCGATATCGATGGCGACGGAAATCCCGACATCGTAATGGGTACGAACACCCTTGGGCTGTACACGATCGGCGGATTCGACACGCCGCTTCCGATGTACCAGATCCTGATGGGCCGGGGAGACGGAACCTTTGTCGACTCCAGGACCTATGTCGAAGGCAGTTACAACCAAAACGGTGGACCTCAAGTGGCGGGCGCGGACTTCAACGGAGACGGGAAGACCGACGTTTTGGCGTTCGCCGACGGCAACGGAATTTCGCCCAACAGCCTGGTGTTGCTGCCGGGCGACGGGACCGGAGCATTGGGCGCCGCTGTTAACAGCACGCTTAACATCATCGCGACGCAGATGGTTTCCGCGGATATGAACGGAGACGGGAAACCGGATGCGGTGGCGATCGGCGGCACACAGTTGGCCGTTCTCTTCAACCAGGGGAACGGTACCTTCAGCGGCGAACAGGACTACACCCTGCCGAATACGACGGTCAGCATGGCGGTAGGCGACTTTAATGGCGACGGAAATATGGATGTCGCCGTGGGCGTTTCCTCCGCACAGCAGGGGCAGAGTGGGACAAGCGGTGTGTATGTGCTATTGGGCAAGGCCAACCACACTCTTGGTTCACCCACGCTGATCGATTCCTCACTTCTGCCGACGGGGCTTGCCGCAGCGAGCCTTACCTTCAATGGCCGCACCGATCTAGTTATCGCAGATCAAGGGACGACAAGCCCGCAGGTGAATGGCGTTCTGCATGTCTACCTCGGAAATGCGGATGGCACTTTTGCCGCAGGAACGGCACCCACCACGGCCGCAACCAATTATTCTGTCGCCGCGGTCGGCGATCTGAACAACGACGGCAAGCCCGATTTGATCGTCGCCGGCATCGTTCCCGGTACTGGCGGCAACCCGGGCATACCTACGCTTTATACGCTACTAGGAAACGGCAACGGCACATTTCAGGCGGCCGCTTCGCTGACACTCGCAGACGCTGACGGACTCCCAAACTCGATCGCGCTCGCGGACGTCAATAAAAGCGGCAACGTGGGCGTCTTGCTCGGGAACTTGAATGACTACACTGAGGTCCTGCTTGGCAACGGTGACGGAACGCTGGACGAGACCTTGATGGCGCTGGGCCAGCGGCCGCTCACAGTTGCCGCTGCGGACCTGCTGGGGAATGGATATCCCGAACTGCTCGTTGCTCAGCAGAATACTCTAGGCCAACCGAGCCTGGCGGTGTTTCAAAATTTGACCGCATGGACGGCACCGCCTCCTGCTGTCGCTGGTGTGACCACATCGACGACGACCCTCCAAGCGTCGGCGAGCAGCGTTGCAACGGGGCAGAGCGTAACGTTCACGGCGACGGTGACGTCAACGGCGAGTGCAACGATTCCGACGGGCACGGTCTTATTTTTGGACGGCACGACATCGCTGGGAACGGGCAATTTGAGTAGTGGAGCGGTTGCCACATTTTCGACCACAACTTTGGCTGCCGGCGCGCACTCGATTACCGCGGTCTACGGAGGAGATGGGACTTTCGCGTCATCGACGTCAACAGCAGTGGCGGTAAGCGTGGGTGGCGGATCGTCCGGTAATTTCACGCTGGCAGCGGCTCCGATGAGTGCGAACGTGGCCGCGGGTAGCTCGGCGACCAGCACCATCAGCGTCACGCCGAGCGGCGGATTCAATCAGCAAGTCAGCTTCACTTGCTCCGGCCTGCCGACTGGCGCTTCATGCAGCTTCAGTCCAGCGACAGTTACGCCGAGCGGAGCCAGTGCTTCAACCACGACGATGACAATTGCTACGTCGGCAGGAAGCGCAGTGATTTCTCCGACACGCGAACACCGGTGGTATTTGGCACCCTTGCCGGTCGCCACGGTTCTTCTTTTGTTGGTCGCTCTATCGATGCTGTTCGTCCGGTTGCTGGCTGAAGAAGCGAAGCCTGCGTTCCGGTTCGGACTGCTCGCTTCCTGTTGTTTGGTTAGCGTAGCAATTCTAGGATTTGCGGGATGCGGCGGAAGTTCGGGTTCCACAAGCGGAGGGGGCAGCACCGGCAGAACTTCAACCGTTACTATTACCGCGACTGCTGGTTCGACATCGCATACGACGACGTTTACGCTCACGGTTCAATAAGCGTTGAGATGTTTCATTGAAGCACAAACGGGGGGGCACGATTTTGTCGTGGACAATCGTGGTCCACGCTGTTTCAGCGAGGAAAATTCGCTTCGGCTGGAACGGATCTTCTACGAGAGATCCACCTCATGTCCTTGACCGATTTGTAAGCCTGCCGTATAAGAGTTGTGCCTCTGTGTTGTTTGGGAAGCCGGTTACATTCCGGCGCGGCCCCGCCACTGTAAGCAGCGAGGGTCGAAGCGACTAAGCCACTGGCGCAAAATTGCGCTGGGAAGGCAGCTTCGATCCGACGACCTGCAAGCCAGGAGACCGACAGAGGTCACCTCGACTCGAATTGACCTCGAAGGAAGGTCAATGCCGACTCTCGAATAGGTAATCGCGCGAAGGTCCGTGTTGTGACGTCTGATGTTCGACGTCTTCGATGTATTCGTCTCCTTCGAAGGGATTTGCCTGTGAAGGCTTGTGTGCTTCTCCGACGTGTTGATCGGAGGACGGGCACAGGTTTTTGGGTAATCAGAGCCACTTAAAGCAAACGCTGGTGGAATGTTCGGGAAGGCGGTGAAAAACCGCCACTGCCCAGCAACTGTAAGCGGGGATTTTTCCGGTTGCCGATGCCACTGCTCCCAAAAGGAGTGGGAAGGCGCAACCAATCAGCTGTAACCCGCGAGTCAGGAGACCGGTTCCACCAAGCCCATGTCCGCTCTTTCTAGGGCGAAGGAGGACAGATGTCTGCATTATTGGTGAGAACTGTTCGATGGAATGCAGTCGCTGCGCTGTTGTTACTCCTCGTTGGAATTTCTACGGTTGCGCAATCACAGAATATTTTGCGGGGCAGAATCAATGATCCGGTGGGGAAGTCCGTTCCCAACGCGAAAATCGAGGTGCTGCAAGATAACCAGGAAGTGGCCCACACGACTTCGAATGCCGAAGGTGTTTTCGAGTTGAGTGTTCCGAGTGGAGGACGGTACGACGTCCGAGTGGAGGCGGAAGGTTTTGCGGCCGCGATGGTGTCAGCGGTTTTTGTGGCGACAGGAAAAGTTACGGAAGTTCCTGCGGTGGCGCTGGCGATCGGACCTTTGACGCAGAACATCGTGGTCTCGGCGACCGGGACCGCGATTCCTGATTCGCAAGTAGGTGCTTCGATTTCGGTCATCGACAGCGAACAAATCCAGACGCTGAACAAACTCGACGTGTTGGAAAACCTGCGGCTGATTCCTGGCGCGCAGATCGTGCAAACGGGACAGCGTGGCGGCGCCACATCTTTGTTCATTCGCGGTGGCAATTCTGATTTCAACAAGATTCTTGTGGATGGAATTCCGGTGAACCAAATTGGGGGTGCTTTCGATTTTGCCGAATTGTCGAACAATGGCGTGGGAAATTTGGAGGTTTTGCGAGGGTCGAACAGCGTACTTTATGGCAGCGATGCGCTTAGCGGCGTTGTGAATGTCAGTTCGCCACGGGGCGCGACAGTCGTGCCAGAAATTAAGTACGCGGTGGACGGCGGAAACTTCGGCACGTTACACCAGGATGTATCGTTGTCGGGCGCGTTTCGTGGGTTCGATTACTTCTCGGAGTTTTCGCGCTTCGACACGCAGGGAAGTCTTCCAAACAATTATTTTCACAATGGAACGGTGAGCGCGGATCTCGGATATCAGTGGAACGCGACCACTGGAATCCGTGCTACGGTGCGGCACGCCGCGACCGGACTAGGTTCGCCGAATGCGTTGGACTTTTACGGCATTCCGGACGATTCGTGGCAATCGAATCGCAATACGTACGTCGGCGTTACCGCACAGAATCAGACCACGCAGCGGTGGCACAACTCGGTGCAGTTTGCTTACGCGCAGTTCGGCTCGATTTTTGATAATCCGTCGCCGACCGGTGAACCTTTTGATCCGTTCGCGGGCACGCCTTTTGACAGCGGGCCGAACTATCTCGGGAATCTGGTCACGATCAAAGGGGCGAATGGCTTTGCCGTTACCGGCCAGGCCATCCTCGATTTTTCCGGGACCTACCCGATGGTGTTCCCCGACTACGAGGCGCGGCGGTCGGTCTACGCTCAGTCTGACTACAATTTTTTTGGAGACTGGACTGGTGTTTTTGGATTTCGCTATGAGCACGAAGATGGGGAAGGATTCACTCGCAACAACTACACCACGTCGATCGAGGGGCATGGGAGCCTTGGTCATCGCTTCTTCACGACGTTCGGTGGAGGATTCGAACACAATTCGTTCTTCGGATTCGCTGCGACACCTCGAGTTTCGATGGCCTATTACCTGCGCCGCCCGTCGAACACAGGATTGTTCGGGGAGACGAAGCTTAAATTCAACTTCGGAGAGGGAATCAAGGAAGCCAGCACGACCCAACAGGCATCGGCGCTGATCAGCCTTTTGACTCCGGCGCAGATCGCGCAATTCAATGTGCAACCGATCGGTCCGGAGAGAAGCCGGACGTTTGATTTTGGAGTCGACCAGAGGCTGTTCAACGGGCGAGCAATCCTGGGAGTGACGCTTTATTACAACAATTTCTACAACCTGATCTCGTTCCTCGGCACCGGCGATCTGATCTCGATCGGAGTCCCGCCGGACGTCGCAAACAGCACACCGTTCGGTGGAGCGTATGTGAATGCGACATCGCAACGCACGAAGGGCGCTGAAATCGACTACAAAATGGATCTTGGTCACGGATTGCGGTTTCAAGGCAACTACACTTACACCGACGGGGTGGTGACGAAGGCGTTCGGTGCTCCGTCATTCAATCCGACGTTCCCAGACATTCCGATCGGAGCATTTTCGCCGCTCGAAGGCGCCAGACCGTTTCTGATCGCGCCCCACTCCGGGAGCCTGGCTCTCTTTTATAACCACAAAAAATTCAACGGTGCATTTACGGGCTATCTCGTCGGACGGAGAGATGACAGCACGTTTCTTGAGGACGGCTTCTTTGGGAACAGCATGCTGCTGCCGAATCGGAATCTGGCGTATGCGTATCAAAAATTCGATTTGAGCGCGGCGTACGCCTTTAAACCTTACCTGACCTTTTACACGGGGATCGAGAATCTGTTCAGCCAGCACTACGACGCGGCGTTTGGATTTCCGGCGTTGCCCTTCACTATTCGCGCCGGAATGCGGGTCACGCTCGGCGGCGAACGTGGGTGGTGGAAAAAGTAAGCTGGCGTTTTCGGCGCGCGGATTCTCTAAGTCAATTCATTCGGGGAAATATTTTTTCAGCCGGAGGAGCGGGCTTTCGAATACCGAGTAGGATGCCGCGGCAACTGCGATTGTCAAAAGCGAGCCGATCAATAGGAAAATCAGGTGGGTCGTGATCGAGGGCGAGTGTCGAATCCCTTTGAGCACATAACCAAGTCCGGCAAACACAAGCACATTGTAGAGATATATCCCGTAGCTGATCTTCCCGATGTATGTGAGGACAGGATTGGCGAAGATGGATGCCGCTAACGTAGAAGTGTGAATCGTGAGGTATACCAGGGCGGCTCCGCCATAAATCTCGAAGAGGTTTCCATTGAGCCAGCGATCTACCCACGCGATGCCACTCGCATGCAAGAGTATTCCCAGTGGGAACAAGAACACCGCGTACCGGCTGATCTTCAACCAGCGATTCGGATCATAACCTTCGCAGGCAAACAAAGCTCCCAAGGCAAGGGCGTCGAGTTGGCACAGCGTGTTCCACGAATCGAAATGGTTCGAAAATCGGATGATCGGTGCGGCGACCATCAAAGCAAGGCAGAGCCATCGAAGCGTTCTTCTGGACGAAAAATAAACGATCAGCGGCCACGTGAGATAAAACTGCTCTTCTACGGCCAGGGTCCATGTCGGAGCGAGGCCGACTGGAACAGGTTGGTGGCCGTAAATCAGATTTTGCAAGTAGGTGAGATAAACCCACACGTGTATCTCACTTGTCATGCTGGGTTGCGGCGGACCAAATTTCAAAAGCGCAAATGACAGCGCCAGAACGGCGTAATAGAGGGGCCAAATTCTCAGCCCACGTCTGGCGTAGAAATTGAAAAAGTAGTTGGGAGCGCCCTTCGATCGGATCAGGATTCGGGAAATCAGAAAACCGGAGATAACGAAAAACAAGAGAATCCCGGTCGATCCGAAATCCGTAATTTTTTTTAGAGAAGGAATCTCACTGTAGAGACCGTGAGCGACAAGGACGAAGGATACTGCGAACGCTCGTAGGCCATCGAGTTGGGGGATGTAATTTTTGGGTTTTTCGCCGATACCTGTCTCTGTTGTTTCGGCAGCGCTCGCTTCGTTGGGCGCAGTAGTCGTCGGCATCTTCACCCTAGACATCGCGATCTTATGCCAACAGTATTTAGTGTCCGCCTTAGAAGTATGGGTCGGTGTGCGCTAGACGTAATCCGGGAAGGTGTGTGTACCGTATCGATCGAGTCGTGGAGGCCAGTCGTCGCGTCGAGACTATCCAGCAGTCATCTTGAAACACAAACTGCTGTCAGGATGAGCCGATCGAGGATGAGATATCTGCCGTCAAAGTCTGCGAGGAGCGAGGTTTGTGTATCGTTGAACTTCGCGAGTGGACGAAAACTCTGGGTCTTCAAATCAAATTCAATGCGCACATTTTGAAAATCGAGCCAGCGGCCCGTCAGGTGAGACCAAGCTTTATATACACTTTCTTTTGCACTGAAGATTGTTCGATCCCAGTTCACCGTTTCACCAGAGCGCTCGTGTAGCCATGCCTTTTCTTCTTCGGTAGCGACCAGTTTGAGGACGTCTCGCGGAAGGGGTTCGTTGGGTTCGGCGTCAATGCCGATCGCTCTGTAATCCTCACGGCGAGCAACCGCTGCTGCGCAATAACCGGCGCAGTGAGTAATGCTGCCGACTGCGCCCGGCGGCCAAAGCGGTTGACGCGAAGGGCCGATCAGAATGGGCGACTTAGGAAATCCCAGCATCCCCAGAGCCTGGTGAGCACACGTTCTGCCTGTCGCAAACTCTCGGTACCGCTTCGGAACGACTCGACCCAAACAAGCAATCTCTTCCGAAAGAAGCTTCGTCGGGGCGCTCTGGTGGGGTTTCCACAGCCACCACGCCGACACCGACGATCTCGGACATCATGGCGTCTCCAACGGCGACGGGCGCGCCAGTCCTAGTGGGGTGTGAGCGACGCCATTGCATTCGTTTACGACCTCTTGGTCGGAACCTAGTTCGCGTACGTCCAGTTCAAGATGTTCTGGACGGCGGTGAGACCTCCGGTACCTCCGGTGAAACCGGCAACGGCGGTGTTGCCTCCGACCATCGCCGGGATATTGACCGGAAACGCGATCGTGAAAGTGTCCGCCGGCACGGTAGTGTCGGTGATGGTCATCGTGAGATTGGTGCCGTCATAGACCATGTGTACGTGGAAAGTGTCTCCGCTGTGGAGATTCACTCCACCACCCAGCGTGGTCGCTGGAACCGTGGGTGAAGCGCCGCCGGTATACAGTCCCGTGGAGTTGTTGCCCTCCCCGGAGCCGTTGAACAAATCGAACTTTACCGCGACACTCTTCCCGATCCCTGAGAATCCCAAGCCTCCGCCGACGGCGCCCAAAGCCGTCACGCCGGTGTTTTGCAGGACAAACGTGAACCCGTCGGCGTTGGGAGAGGTGAGTTGGAAGGTGAAGTCATTGATGAAGGCCTGCACGTTTACGGGTGTGGTCCAGTAAGCGCTGCCCGCTTGGGAACCGGTTGTGTTGGTGAGCTGCACAGCCGAGCCATTTAGTACTGCGCTGCCGTTGAACTGCATTCCTGATGCGGAGAAGCCTGAGCCAAGGTTGACGGCAGTGTTGCCATACGTCCAGTTCAAGATGTTCTGGACGGCGGTGAGACCTCCGGTGCCTCCGGTG
This sequence comes from uncultured Acidobacteriota bacterium, assembly GCA_963766985.1. Classification (GTDB taxonomy): domain Bacteria; phylum Acidobacteriota; class Terriglobia; order Acidiferrales; family UBA7541; genus Acidiferrum. The sequence continues at coordinate 776,622 of CAVYCJ010000010.1, read as the reverse complement.
AATCCGGCATAGGCAGTGTTGCCTCCCACCATCGCCGGGATATTGACCGGAAACGCGATCGTGAAAGTGTCCGCCGGCACGGTAGTGTCGGTGATGGTCATCGTGAGATTGGTGCCGTCATAGACCATGTGTACGTGGAAAGTGTCTCCGCTGTGGAGATTCACTCCGCCACCCAACGTGGTCGCTGGAACCGTGGGTGAAGCGCCGCCGGTATACAGTCCCGTGGAGTTGTTGCCCTCCCCGGAGCCGTTGAACAAATCGAACTTTACCGCGACACTCTTCCCGATCCCAGAGAATCCCAAGCCTCCGCCGACGGCACCCAAAGCCGTCACGCCGGTGTTTTGCAGGACAAACGTGAACCCGTCGGCGTTGGGAGAGGTGAGTTGGAAGGTGAAGTCATTGATGAAGGCCTGCACGTTTACGGGTGTGGTCCAGTAAGCGCTGCCCGCTTGGGAACCGGTTGTGTTGGTGAGCTGCACAGCCGAGCCATTTAGTACTGCGCTGCCGTTGAACTGCATTCCTGTTGCGGAGAAGCCTGAGCCAAGGTTGATGGCCGTGGCTGTGGTGCCGCCGCCCGATTGAATGGTGATCACTGACGTGGCGGTTGCGCTGGTCGCAAAGCCTGAAGCTACAGCAATCGCATTCACCGTCGTGGTGGTTGCCACCGTGAATGTTCCCGTGTATGCGGTGGAAGCGGTCGTCGGAGGATTGCCGTTGAGAGTGTAGTAGATCGTCGATCCCGCGGTGCTGTCGGTGATGGTGACGGTCTGCGTTCCCGGATACGTTCCGGTAGCCGGCGTGATCAATGGCGTGGCTGCTGGGGTCAGCGTGGTAATCACGTAAGCAGCAGTCCCTACCGCGCTAGGTCCAAATCCCGTGGCCGTTGCGATGGCATTGATGGTTTCCGATGCCGCGACCGTGATCGGTGCAGTGTATTGCGTGGAGGAAGTGCTCGGAATCGAACCATTGAGAGTGTAGTAGATGGTCGAACCTGGAGTGCTGTCGGTGATCGTCACCGGCTGTGCACTCGTGTAGGTGCCGGCTGGCGGATTGAACGCCGGTGTGGCTGCCGGCGTCAGGGCGGTTCCAGTGCTGTAAGTCCAAGTCAGGATGTCCTGCGTGGCCGTCAGACCGCCGGTCCCGCCAGTGAAACCAGCGTAGGCGGTGTTGCCCCCAACTGCGGTGGGTATGTTCACCGTCCATGATGTCGTAAAGGTGTCTGCCGGCGTGGTGGTATCTGTGAGCGTGAGCGTCAGGGTCGTGCCGTTGTAGGAAAGTTGAGCGTTAAAGACGTCCCCGCTGTGCAGATTTACGCCGCCTGCTAGGGTTATGGCGGGAAGCGTTGGCGAGGCGCCGCCGGTGTACAACCCCGTGGAATTGTTGCCTTCCCCGGAGTTGCTGAACAAATCGAACTTAATCGCAACGCTCTTTCCGATTCCCGAATATCCCAAGCCACCGCCATCGGGACCGACCGCCGTGAGGCCGGCGTTTTGTAAGACAAAGGTGAAGCCGTCGGCGTTCGGAGTGATCAATTGGAATGTGAAGTTGGTAGTGAAGGCCTGCACGTTGACGGGAGTGGTCCAGTAGGCACTGCCCGCTTGTGAGCCGGCAGTGTTCGTGAGTTGCACGGCCTTGCCATTGAGCACCGCGCTGCCATTGAACTGCATCCCCGCCGCGGAGAAACCCGATCCAAAATTAATCGCCGCCGTGCCACCACTTTGAATTGTGATCACTGAAGTTGCGGTAGCACTGGTGGAAAGGCCCGTCGCCACGGCGATGGCTTTCACAGTGGTGGTCGCAGCAACCGTGAACGATCCCGTGTATTTGGTCGACGTCGTACTCGAGGGTGTGCTCCCGTCTAACGTGTAATAAATCGCTGAACCGGCGGTGCCGTCCGTGATGCTCACCGTCTGACTGCCCGTGTAACTCCCGGTGGCCGGTGTGATGACCGGCGTCGCCGCCGCGGGCGAGTTGGTGCTGTAGGTCCAGGACAGGATCTGTTGAATTGCTGTCAAGCCTCCGGTGCCGCCGCCGAATCCGACGTAAGCAGTGTTCGCGCCGACGGTTGCGGGAATGTTGATCGGCCACGAAGTTGTAAAGCTGGCCGAGACGGTGAGGTCGGTGATGGTGAGCGTCAGAGTCGTACCGTTGTAGGTGATGTGTGCTTCCAGGACGTCACCGCTGTGCAAGTTGACGCCGCCGCCGATCGTTGTCGCTGGAACAGTCGGTTCGGCTCCGTTCGTAAACAAGCCGGTAGAGTTGGTGCCTTCTCCTGCCTGGTTAAACAGGTCGAACTTCACTGCGACGCTCGTGCCGATACTCCCAAATCCCAAGTAGCTGCCGCCAAGGCCTACGGCAGAGGTGCCAGCGTTTTGGAGAATGAACGTGAAGCCATTCGCGTTTGGTTGTGTCAACTGGAATGTGAAATCAGTGGTGAAAGCCTGGACGTTCACAGGAGTCGTCCACCAGGCATTTCCTTCCTCGTTGTTCTCGGTATTGTCTGTCAGCTGCAGGGCTGTGCCAATCAGCTGGGCATTTCCCTTCAACACCAGACCCGAAGGGGAAAAGCCAGAACCGAAATTGATAGCGGTTGTGGAGTTGCTTGGGTCGACGGCGAGGGTAACTGTAGCTGAGTGAGTCAGGATTCCAGTTGATGCTGTCACCGTAAGCGAGTAGCTACCCGTCGCTACCGCTGCCGTTGAAACATTCAAAGTCGAAGAGCCGGAATTTGTAATCGTCGCAGGACTGAATGCGGCTGTAGCGCCCGTGGGCAATCCGGTGACGCTTAGATTCACATTGCCGATAAAGCCCGTTTGACCCGTGATCTGAATCGCATAAGGGGCGTTCGCACCTTGCGTGGCCGAATTCAAAGTGGGAGATACGCCGAGAGTGAAATCCGGTACGGTGACCATAACGGAAGGCGGATGTGGATCGGTTATCCCATGAGCATCCGTGACGGTCAAAGTTGCGGGATGCGTTCCGGCAATCGAATAAGACACAGAGCCGGGATTCTGGAGATTGCTAGAGCTAGGAGTGCCGTCGAAAAAGGTCCAGTAATAGGAGCTGATCGTGCTGCCGCTGGATGAACCGGAGCCGGCGAACGAAACGGATTGGCCAGCATTGATCGTTACGTTGGAGGCTGGGCTCGTGATCGTGCCGGTGGGAGGAACGTCCGTGGGCGCTGCCGAAATCTGGACCATGCTGGCGACAGAGGGGACTCCAGAACTGTTCAAGATGAAAAGCATGTAGTAGCCCGGCGGCGCGATGTTGCTGTTGGGCGGACCAGTTAAATTGAGGACGCCGGAACCGGCTGTGAAGGATAGGCCGACGTAACGTTGGTCCATATCAAAGGCGTGGGTCGAAGAGCCATTGCGCATCAAAACAACGCTGGAAATGTTTGCGGCGTTCGGAGTTTGGAGCGTGAAAGAACTCCCATAGCCGATTTTTGAAGTCGAGACACTCGTGATGGTCGGGCGAGTTGCCAGACTGCCGTTGGCATTGAAGAGATACGGAGGCGTATAAATTTCCATCTCCGGCTGGTAAGTGCCCTGGGCGGGGTTGCTTCCCGCTACCCACACGGTGGCGTCTGGCATGAGCAAGGTGACGGTGTGGTACAACCGCGCATATGCTTCCGAGCCCGCGGAGGTCATCGTGTTGGTGGCGGGGTTGTACATGTCTGCGTTGAGATGAGCTGTAGTCGGGTCCTCGTCGTTGGTTGACCCGCCGGTGAGAAGGACATTGCCGTTTGGCAACATTGTGGCGTCCATTTCAGTGCGGGGCGCAGACATGCTGGGACCATAAACCCACGCAGGGGTCGCCGCACCGAGGTCAATCATTTCAGAAGTGGCAGTAGCTGGGCTGCCTCCACCGAAAATCATTACCTTTGGATCGTAATTGTTGGCCGGAGTCAGGGGCAGCAGGACGGAAGAGCCGTAGGTGCGTGTACCGCCGTAGTTCGTCGCAGCGACACCCATGGTCCAAGTGTTCGTGGACGGATTGTAAATGTTCGATGGCGTCGTGCTGCCGGAATAGAAAATGTTTCCGTTGGGGAGCAGGTGCATACGTGGATATAGCGGTGGCGTCCAGTTGGATGTCAGCGGCGCGCTCAAACCGGTGCTCTCGCTGAAAATCTCGATGGTGTTATTGGTGGGACCGGTTTCGGTGTAGCCGGAGTAAATCATGACGCTGCCGTTGCCGAGCATGGTGGCAGTGGGATACCAGCGCCCATGAGCCATGTTGGGCTGGTCGGTAAAGAGACCTGTCGCCGGGTCATAGACCGAGATTCGGTTATACCCAAGGAAGGCTGGGTTGTAGGCCAAGGTGCCACCAGCAATCATCACTCGCCCATCGGGCAGGCCCACCATGCCGTTGCAGAACATGTCGTACTCGATATTTTGAACGGTGATGGTTCCAGTCGTGGGATTCCACAACGCCGCTTGCGTAAGCGGATCATTGGGATCATTGCCCGTGCCCGTAACAACCAGAACGTTGCCTGTGTTCAGCAGGTGTACGTGGATCGGGTTGATTGGCATCGTGTACGGGAGCGTCTGCCACTGTCCCGTGACGTTCGCCTGAGACCTTCCGGCGGGAGCAAACTGAGTGAGTTCACATGCGAATAAGAAGAGAAGTCCGACTAAGAACAGGCGCTTTGCTGGTCTGTTCACTCTATGTCCTTACATCTGAATTTTTGGCGAACGCGAACGCGGGGGGGACTCGGAAGCGAAGCACGTTCGCGGCCATCATTTCGACGAAGCGATCGAGAGAAACAAAACAATGGAGTTGCGAAAAATTTTGGTCCGTTTGCACGCGCGCTCTTTGTAAAACAATGGAAGAGAAATTCTCGAAAAGAGAAATTACCTTGCTGTTATCCGTCAACTTTTTCGCGGATAAAGCGCGAAGCAACGTGCTTGCAGGCCAGGAGTGGCTTCAGTACCTATGAGTATACTAGGACTAAAACGTCGAGCGCTTCGGTGATCGGTGCGTAAGCGCGGCTGGCAATCAAAAAACCAGCATGCCTGGGGCGTAAAAACTCATCATCTATAATCATCTATAGAAGATAGTAATTTCATCGATTCATCTTTTGCAATTGCATTTTCAGATGACCGATGCTACTTTCTCGCCCGTCCCCACCAAAAACTACACCTGCGCAGGCAGGTTTTATTTCCGCTGGTTCAGCGGGCTCCTTGTTTATTCGTGTCCGTCGGCGTTTGCCCCTTTTTGGAAACCACTTTATCGGCAAGGAGTTGTGAAGCGGTATGCAAATGCAGACTCCCGTAGCTTCAACGAGGCCGAGTTTCGCGCTGCGAGTCGGCATAGAGTCGTTCTTTCGGCGCAAGCGACTATTTCTGTGGACTGTTTTGGCGATCATGGTGGTTATTACTGCGATAACACTGCTCACGCCTAAGCAGTACGCGTCCGAAATGAAGTTTCTCATCCAAAATACGCGAGGCAACGTTGTTGTCACGGCCGAGCGGACGAATTCCGCAAATGGTCCGAACGATGTCACCGACACACAAGTCAATTCCGAGCTTGAAATTCTGCACAGTCACGACGTCGTCGACTCGATTGCCGATCCTGAGTGGGCCGCGAATCCCGAACAGCAACAAGATCCCGACAGGGTGCGACGTCACCAGAAATTGCTAACTGCTTTCGAGAAGAGGTTCCGCACAGAAGCTGTACTCAGGACGAACATCATTAACGTGACCATCCTCGCGGACACCCCCGAGAAAGCCAAAAGCGAACTTGCACAGTTAGCGGCAGCATATCTAGCGGAACACCGGCGATTGCAGCGGCCGGGCGGGACTTCGCAGTTTTTCGCCGCGGAAGCAGAGGGCATCCGGAGGGATTGGGACGGAGCCAGCCAGAAGCTCGTAGCTTTCCAACAGCAGCATCAACTGTTGTCGCTCTCAAACCGGGAAGAGGCCCTTGAAGGACGAATTCAGGATCATGAGCGAGATCTGTCCGCGACCGACGCTACGTTGAAAGAAATGGACGCAAAGTTGTCGGGCAGTTCGCGCCGGCTGCACGACCTGCCAATGCGGCAGACTACCGAGGAGAAGGTACTGCCGAATCCCGAGTCCCTCGGACACCTCAACACTTTGCTCGTGGAATTGGAGAACAGACGTACTGCGCTGTTGACGAACTACAAGGCCGACGAGCGCACGGTAGTTGAACTGGATCAGCAGATTGCCACGACCAAAGCGGCCCTCAATGACGCCACGCGGATGACGTCGCACGAAGAAACGACCGACGTTGATCCGGCCTGGCAACAACTGCACAAGGATTCCGTGGAAACGGAAATCGCCCGACAGCAGGCCCTTGCACATCGGGCAACCATCGATTTGGAACTGTCGGCACTCAAGCAGCAACTTGCAGAGCTGCAAGGGTTAACGGTGCAGTTCAACAACCTCGAAGCGCAGGCGAATCGGCTGAAGGAAAACTACGAGTTGTACGCGCAGAAACGCGATCAAGCGCAAATCGAAGATGCGATGGATGAGGAGAAACTCCTCAATGTCACTGTGGCTCAACAGCCCACGCTATCGTACGAGGTTGCGCGGCCGAGACGACTAACCAACATCCTGGTCGGATTGGGCGCATCGATATTTTTGGGTCTGTGCCTGGTGTACTTCAGCGAGATTTCTCGCAACACAATCGCCACACCCCGCGAGTTCGATCGTTTCTCGCGGCATCCCTTGCTGGCGACCGTTCCCCGAATCTCTCTGTGGGTCGAGAGTGTCGCTAAGAAGCCGCTCTGGCTTACGGAGTCGCGGCCTCTCGCTCTCGGCGCGCCGGCGCCAGTGCCGACTTTGACCGAGGGTGTGGAGAGCGCGAGTCGGACCGCCCCAGCGCAAGCCCGAACTGACGTAAGCCTCTCGACGGTCGACAAAGGAGAGTTGCAAAACGCCCAGCTACCGACCAGATACGAGGGGCTTTTGTTCCGACTCATCACGCAGTTTGACCAGAGCAAGAGCAAAGGCCACGTGGTTATGCTGACCTCATCGACTCCCGGAGCCGGTGTCAGCCAAATTACCAACTCTCTTGCGAATCTTTTGAACAGAGGTGGAGGCCAAGCAGCGGTCGCGCTGAATTGCCGGCATCTGGATCACGCTCATCGTGGTCTGACAATGCCGGCGAACGAAGCGCGGCAGAACGGCTCCGAGAATGGTTCGGCAATCGAGGATTCACTCAGCGCGTTCGGCAACGTCCACGCGGCACGAGAGAGTTTTGTGATCTCGCTCGAGAGACTGCGGGACAAATATCAGTACGTGCTGGTGGATTGCCCATCGTTGAAAGAAGCCCAGGATGCGGTGCTGCTGGCCCCGTTAGTGGACGGCATCGTTTTGGTCGTGGAAGCGGACCGAACCCGCGTGGAACAACTTTCAGACGCCGAGAAAACTCTGGTGTCCGCGAAGGGGAAAATTCTCGGTCATGTTTTGAACAAGCGTGCCTACGTCGTTCCCGATTGGCTGTGCCGCCGGATGGAAGCGGCCGGCATTTAAGAGTTTTGGTTTACGCAGGTGAAGAATATGAAAAGTTCACGTCTCTTTAAGTTTTTGATCTTGATGCTCGCGGTGACCGCTTGCGCGCACGCCGACGAAAAATTGCACCACCGAGAACGTTACACGCTGCGTTCCGGGGACATTCTTGAGCTGCAATACCGCTATACACCCGAGCAGAACCAGACGGTAACTGTGCTGCCTGATGGCTACGTCAACTTGAACCTAGTTGGGGATCTACGTGTGGGTGACTTGACGCTGAAACAGGCGCACGACCTGATCGTTGAGAAGGTTCGGGATCGTTTGAATGACCCAGAATTAAATTTAATCCTGAAGGAATTTCAGAAGCCGTATGTCGTTGTTGCCGGTGAAGTAGCAAAACCGGGACGCTTTGATCTTCGCGAGAACACGACGGCAATGCAGGCGATTTTGCTGTCCGGTGGTTTCGGGCAAGGCGCGCAAACCGGTCAAGTGCTGCTCTTTCGGAAAATCAATGGAGATGACGCGGAAGTACGCGTCTTGAATCTCACCAAACTGCGGAAGACCTCCGATCTGGAAAGAGACATTCAACTTCAGTCCGGCGACATGCTGTTCGTCCCGCGCGACAAGGTCGAAAAAATTTCGAGATTCATAAAGCTGGCGAACCTTGGGTTGTATTTCAACCCGCTTCAAATGGCGCCATAACAAAAACTTCGAAGAGTCGGGTGTAGGCCAGACGGACAGGGAGATGGCGGTCGATTCGCTGAGTCGGTGAGTCGCTGCCATGGTTTATGGCCGCAGTGTTCTCTCGCTTCTAAACCAGGGACTCATCGATGTGACTCGTCGGGCGGAGCTTTGCTTTGTCAACTGAGGGAGTGCTTCAATCCGTGGACACTCAATGCACGGTTATCGAGATCAGTGATTCCAAACCGGCGCGAATCACGCCGCCGGGGCCGAGAGGGGCTTGGCTGGCTGGCGGGGCGAACCTGAGAAGTCCCTTGGCCAACCACAGGAGGCTGGCGCGCGCCGACGGCACTTTTGCGTTCGCCATGGCCCTCGCCTGCGTTGTGTACGGCAACAGTGCGCACTTTCCGTCCGGCAAATTGAGCTACTTCCTGGAAGCACATATTAGCGTGATGAATGCGGTGTTCGCCGGCCTCTTCATCCTTTTGTGGGCCGCTTGTTTCCAAAGCCTGGGACTCTATCGGTCGGAACACAATAATACTGCCAGCAAGTTGGCTCGGATTTGCGGCGGATGCGCTTTCATGAGCGCAGTACTCGGTTTCTATCTTGTAGGCGGTCGAACTGCGGGACCCACAGCGCGAATTGTTTTGTTCTTCTTTTTCTGTTCCGTGTCTTACGAAGTGTTGCGCGTTTTTGGCAGTCAATGGATCGCTGCCCGCAATCCTCAACTCATTGTGATTCTTGGAAGTGGAACCCGGGCGACGAAGGCGTGGGAGGAAATCCGCACGCGACACCAAGGAATCGTAAAACTGGTTGGCTTCGTCGACAATCGTCCCGCGAGTGAGATGGCGCCGGGCATATCGTCAAGCTATCTGGGATCGATCGACGACTTGAACGACCTGCTGTTGCGAAATGTCATCGATGAGCTCATTGTCGCCGTGCCGATGAAGTCGTGCTACGACTTGGCTCAGCAGGCGATCCAGATCGCAGAGCGGGTGGGCGTCCGAGTGGTTTCCATGCAGGACACGTATGCCACGACGCCGAAACATCGCGCGCTCCGCAATCGCGAGCTCTTCAGCGAGTTAGTTCCTCTTCATGAGAGTTATGTGACGGCGCAAGTCGTGAAGCGCCTCGTGGACATTATTGGTTCGCTGGCCGGTCTTATCGTCCTTTCACCTGTGTTCTTAGCAGCGGCAATCGCAGTGAAGGTTACCAGCAAAGGGCCCGTCTTCTTCGTCCAGGATCGATGCGGATACCGGCGCCGTCTTTTCCGAATGTATAAGTTCAGAAGCATGGTGAGCAACGCGCCTGAGCTGATGGCTCAACTGGAAACGCAAAATGAAGCAAGCGGTCCCATATTCAAGATACGTCGCGACCCTCGGATCACGCCGCTGGGACGGATTCTGCGGGCTTCCTCACTCGACGAACTTCCGCAGCTCTGGAACGTGCTGATCGGCAATATGTCGCTGGTCGGGCCTCGGCCGATGAGCGTGCGCGATGTACTTTTGTTCAGCGAAGCGAAGTTGATGCGCAGGTTTACGGTCAAGCCAGGCATTACCGGACTCTGGCAAGTGAGCGGCAGGAGTACCCTCGGATTCGAGAAGTGGATCGAGATGGATTTCAACTACATCGACTCCTGGTCACTTGCGCTGGACTTTCAAATTCTGGCTAGAACCGTGCGCGCTGTGTGGAAGGGCACCGGCGCGATCTAGGCGGCCGCACGGCAACATTGCTTTGGTGGGCTGCTGGGCTACCCGTCTGCACTTTCGTTATTGGTTCCCGGGAGTGAAGATGACGGCGGGGCATTTGTTCTCGACGGACAGCGTCTTACCTGCTTCGTCGGTATGGAAGTTGATTGTTTTCACTGAGCCCGAACTTGGTGAGTGGCCAGCACTGGTATAGCAGCCGATCACGTTCGCCATCCCCGTGGCGGACACAATGTTTATAGAAGACGCCAGGACAACCTTGGCGTCTTCGAACCATACAGCTCGCTTGAGCGGATCTGTCATGCCTGCATTCGTGATTGTCAGAGCTGTGACGAGAATCTGACCGGACTGAAGCGACAGGAATCCATCGCTCGGTGTGTTGTGGGCGGTTGAAGCTGTAACCTGCACACTTTGGGTCCGGTAGAACAAGAATCCGAGACCGCGAAGGGGAGAGTTTACCGTGACATTGTTTACGGTCACGCTCCCAGTTGGAGCGGTCCCACTCAGGCCGCTGTTTCCCGAGCCAAACACGGCGATGTTCGTAAACGTAGCGCTATCTTGCGAGTTGAACTCGATTCCATATTGATTGCCAACCGGCGGCGCCAGGGTCCCCGCGTTGTAGATCGTTCCATTTTCGATGAAAACGTTCGCCGGAATACGAGTGTTGCTGGCAGTATCCTGGGCGACAAGAACGCCACTCGACGATGTATTCCGAATCTGAAATCCATTCACGGTGACATCGGACTGCCCGGCGACCGCTATACCTCTAGCTTTGGAATTGTTTATGACGATGTTCTGCGCGAGCCCACCAGTCAGGTTGGGAAACGCGGCATAGTTCACAAAGGCTAAGCCATCGTCGCCGGTATTCTGGGTAAGAAGGTTTGTTACGCGAGGATTTTGGCAATTCGAAAAATTCAACCCATCGGCAAGGGAATTGAGCACCGTCGCATTCGTTACACTGGGGTTGATTGAGTTGTAGAAAAGAATGCCCGCGGCAGGGCTATTTTGAACCACGGCGTCCGTCAAAACGGTATTGATCGTGTCGCTGAACTTAATTTCTTCATTTGGGCTATTACGCACAGCGGGGGGAGTAGCGTAAGTCGCTCGCAGCCCAGTGATGATCGCGTCCGATCCGCCCACGAACAACAGGCCGCCTTTGGTGTTGTCCACAAAGACGAGTTGCGCGGCGCCTTGAAACGATAAGTGGCCGCCAAAGTTGTTGATCGTCAAGGGCCCGGCGGAATTGTCGATTAAGTAGGTTCCTGGAGGAATGACAATTTCGCCCTTCGGGTTGCTCGCGAACGCCCGCCGAAAGGCCCCGGTTGTCTCGGCGGAATGAGTGCCGTCCGCAATGGCACCGAGGCTAGTTACATTCAGGACTGACGGCGACATAGATCCCTGTGCAAGTGCCAGCAACAGGATGAAAAAGTGAGTCACCCTCGTAACCTCGCCGTCGCGAATTTGCAGCGTACTCGCATCAGACTATAGGTTAAAACGGAGTGTTAGTTAAGTAGGGCTCTCGAATTCCGGTGATGACTAAAATCATTAGCCCGCGAAAAGCCGTGACTGAGCCGAGTGCATTCGTTCAGAGCTTTCAAAGCGATCGCCGGACTTTCTTAGGATGGATTTTTGCCTATCGATAGCGTGAAGAATTTTCTAAGCCGGGTCAACGAATGGCGCAGGCATCCTTTGGCTCAGAATTCCGCCGCCCTGTACGGCGTGCAATTCTGCCGAAAATTGTTTCCGCTGTTCACGGTGCCTTACTTAACTCGGGTATTAAATCCGAGCGGGTGGGGTACGGTGGCCTTTGTTCTTTCGATGGCCGAAATCCTGACGCTGGTCATTGAGTTCGGTTTCAATTATTCCGCCACTCGCGAGATTTCGCGTGAGAGAAACAATCGCCAGAACTGCCGCGAAATAATGGGCGGCGTATTAGGTGCGCAAACTCTTCTTTTGATGGTCGCCATTGGCCTGGCGACGGTTTTTTCGCATTACGTCCCGCTGTTGCGGAATCAACCGATACTCGTAGTCACGGGCCTTGCCTATGCCGCAGCGCAGGGATGTACGCCACTTTGGTTCTTTCAGGGGCTAGAGCGGCTGCGATTGGCCGCAAGTCTGGAAATCGGCGCAAAGTTTGTTGCACTATGCGGCGTATTTCTGCTCGTTCGGTCTCCTCAGGACGGGTGGAAGGTTGTAGCGCTTCAGGCTGCTGCGGCAGGCGTCTCGACTTTTGCCGGCATCGCATTGGCGGTTCGGTCTTTCGGATTTCGATTTCCAAGTTATGGATTAGTGAGAGACGCGCTGCATCGCGGTTGGCCGCTCTTTGTATTCCGCAGTGCAGAGAGCCTGTACGGAGTCGCCAATATATTTCTTCTGGGACTGTTTGCGCCGGCGGCAGTCGTCGGATATTTCGCAACGGCCGAGAAAATTACGAAAGCTATGTTTGGCCTCCTCAATCCCATACGTGAATCGCTTTACCCTCGCTTGACCTATTTGGTGGCTTCTTCAGAGCAAGCGGCAGTGAAACTGGCGCGTCGTGGTGTCGCGGTTATGGTATCGGGTGGGTTCATCCTGTCTGCGGTGCTGCTGGTCATGGCGCCCTGGTTCATCAAGCTCTTGGCCGGACCCAACTTCGTCCCCGCGGTACCCGTGTTGCGTCTGTATTCGATCTTGCCGTTGCTGCTTTCCATCACATATTCGGTCGGCCTGCAATGGCTGCTTCCGATCGGACGCGATCAAGTTGTGAACCGAATCATCCTCGGCGGTGGGCTATTGAATTTGGTTATATCGTGCGTGCTGGCTCCACATTTCGGCGCGATGGGAATGGCGACATCCGTATTGCTGGCTGAGTTGTATGTGTGCGTGAACATGGTTTGGGTTGTTTGGCGATCTACGAATTTGTGGTCCGGCTCTTTCTTGGCTCGCCAAGCTGACGTTCGTCCAGAGCCAGAAGAATGCTGATGAAGTTGAGCGGCAGCATTCCGTGGCTATAGGTGAATTGCATCTGCGGAATATCGGGAACTCAGCGATGAATGAGACTGAGAACAGACTTGCCCCAAGGGACCTTGCTTGGTGGTTGCACCCGATTGCGATTTTCGTCGGGTTAAACGGCCTGACGGGGACCGCTGCGTTTCTGGCCGATTCCAAGATCTATATGGAGTTGTGGCGAGAGCCAAAGTATTTCACTGAGTTCACTGCGTTAGTCACGATAGGTGTACTCGTTGCGTTCTCTGTGGGTGCCCGGCTAGGAGCAGGGAATCAATCGGACTATTCGGATGAGGTTGGATGGCGCGGAACAGTCTCATTTCCTCGAGCCTTGGTGCTTTTCAATGTTAGTTTCTGGCTCTGTATCACGGCCTACGTGGTGTGGATTACCCTTGGCATTTCGCGTGGCCTGAGCATTGGAATTCTGAAAACGATTTTCACTGGCGGGGCGGACGTACTCACGCTCCGAACGTATTTGGAGACGGTGCCCGGAGTTACAACGTGCACACAGTTCGGTATTGCGGCCGTAGTGCTGGGCTGTCTGATTGGTTCGTCCGTCGGCTGGCGGATTGTTCGCGGCAAACTCGCCATCTTGTTCTTGCTTGCGCTTGTGCGCGCGTTAGTTTACAGCGAGCGACTTGCATTCCTTGAGCTGGCGGTGCCTTTGCTAGTTTTGTATTTTGCGGAACCGGTATCGTGGACGTCACGCCGCTGGCTGCGCGCGGTAGTTCGCTTCGCGCCCTTGGTGGGATCGACTTTCATTTACATCGTCTTCACCACCTTTGAATACTTTCGCTCCTGGTCTTCTTTTTACAGTGCAAGAGAATCGAATCTGTTCCAATTCGCATTCTGGCGTCTCCTCGGATATTACGTAACCTCGGCGAACAACACCTCCTACCTGATTACGCGCATACATGACTCATTGAATGCGCCGTACTTCAGTCTTCATTTTCTCTGGGAATTCCCGGTACTGAATGTCTACGTTAAAGATGTTTTTAGTTGGGTGCACCTGGACTACGACGGTTACATGAGTCTACTTGCTGCCGGCGCCAATCCGGAGTTTAACAATCCAGGCGGATTGCTCTCGCCGGTTGTCGACTTTGGCGTTGCGGGAGGTTTGGCGTATTGGGGCATCATGGGACTGGTGGCGGGATATCTGTACAGGCTTTATAGGACCAACCACCCCTTGGGCATGTGTATGTACCCGGTTGTCTTTTTGACGCTAACAGAAGTTCCCCGATATCTTTTTTGGGGAGAAGGTCGCGCGTTCCCAGCGTTGGCGTATCTTCTGTTGAGCGCATTTTTCATGGTTCGTTCTGCCACGCACTTTGAAGCCTTCACGCAGTCTGAGCTTCAACCCGATTGAGTGTTATAACTTTTGCGCATCTTGCCTTTCGGGCAATAATCAGTTAAGTTATCGCGCATTACAGGCGTTGTCCCCCGCACTAGATTTTCACACCAATAAAATAAATGAGTTTTTCGGGCATAGCTGCCTCCGAAACGATACGCATCGCTGTCAATGCACGTTTTCACGCGCATCGGCGAACCGGAATGGAGAGGTACGCCTACGAGATCACTTCCAGACTCAATGGAAGGCTGCGCGAAATCCGGCCAAACAAACCTCTGAAAGGGCCCGCTGGACACCTGTGGGAGCAATCTTACTTGCCGCTCGCCGCGTCCGGATCGCTACTGTGGAGCCCGAACAACACGGGTCCCGTCGTCACGCGGCGTCAGGTCTGCACAATTCATGACATCATCCCGGTCGATCATCCGGAGTGGTTCAGTGCGTCGTTCGCGGCGTGGTACCGGTGGTTGCTGCCAACTCTGACCCGTTCTGTCCAACACCTCATCGCAGTCTCCGAGTTCACTCGTTCCCGGGTAATCGACCTGTTCGGTCTGAAGCCCGAGAAAGTGAGCGTTGTTCTCAACGGAATCGGTCCGGAATTCACTCCCAGGACGAAAGAGGAAATCGACCGGGTTAGGGGCCGTCTGGGATTGCCGGCAAACCCTTATGTCCTTTGCGTTGGGTCCATCGAACCACGCAAGAACCTGCCGCGTTTGCTGGATGCCTGGGCGCATGTGAAACGAAAATATCCGGATTTGCAGTTGGTCGTTACTGGCTTAAACAAAGGCGGATCCAGAGTTTTTCGTGCCGTTCCCATGGACAAAATTCCACCAGGGGTCTTCTTCACCGGTTACGTAGAAGATTCCGATCTGCCGGCGCTCTATTCGGGCGCAACTGTTTTTGTGTATCCGTCCTTATACGAAGGTTTCGGACTTCCTCCTGTCGAGGCCATGGCCTGTGGGACGCCGGTCGTGACCTCTGAAGGAACATCCCTGTCCGAAGTTGTCGGAAACGCCGCAGTCCTTGTTGACCCAAAAAACACAGAGTCCGTTGCCGACGGGATCCTTCGCGTGGCGGCCAGCGATTCATTGCGTGCGGAGATGCGCCAGGCGGGCCTCGCACGCGCACAGCGATTTCACTGGGACGATGCAGCCACGCAAACGTGGCGAATCCTTTCAAGGGAGGCAGAGCAATCGTGATCCCGATCGCGACTGAGCTAGAAGTTACGACTGGGCAATTCGTAGACCCTAGGCCTAAACCTAGAAATCCGCGTGTACTTCAGATTGTTACGAGGGCGAACGTCGGAGGTGTTGCGGTTCACGTCGTCGATCTGCTCCGAGGTTTGGAAGACGACTTTGAAATGATTCTTGCTACGGGTGAGGAAGGATACCTTACCGAGGAAGCCCGGGAACTCGGAATTGAATGTCATTTGCTTCCCGGCTTGGTTCAGAGAATTGACCCTCTCAGCGATCTGAAGGCGGTTTCCTCCACAGTGCGCGCCATACGGAAGATTCAGCCCGATTTAGTGCACTGCCACACAACGAAGGCCGGCTTGGTGGGAAGGCTAGCGGCTCGCTTGCTGAACGTTCCGTCCATTTATACGGTCCACACATGGTGCTTCACAAAAGGAACCACCCGATCGTGGCGGACCTTTGGACCACCGAGTGAAACCGTCGCCGCCCGATGGGCGCGACGCATCATCACGGTATCTGACGCGAACCGGATGGCTGGTATTCGCAGACACGTGGCCAATCCAGAAAAATTCGTCACCGTGCATAACGGAATCGAAGACTGTCTCCCGCGCGCCAAGCCAGGGATCGGGGATATCCCGCGAATTGTGATGGTTGCCAGATTTGTGGCGCAAAAAAACCAGGCGCTGCTCATCGAGGCCGTCAGCGCCATCGAGAGTCCCTTGATTCTCACGTTTGTAGGAGATGGGCCTTTACTCAAACAGGCGATGCAAAAAGCTGCGTCCTGTCCCCCGCATATTAAAGTGGAGTTTCTGGGCGAACAGCGAGACGTCGCGAAGATCTTGTCATCTTCAAATCTTTTTGTCCTCTCGACAAACTGGGAGGGATTTCCAGTATGCATTCTGGAAGCTATGCGGGCGGGTCTGCCCGTGATCGCCATGGATGTGGATGGTGTTCGAGAGGCTGTCAAGAATGGAGTCAACGGCTTACTGGTCCCGGCTGGAGATCTGAACGCGCTTACGGATGCCCTTCGCACGCTGATTGCAGACCCGAGTATGCGTGAGCGGATGGGCGCACGTGGTCGGCTTGCTTACGAAGAACGGTTTAGCGTAGCTGGAATGTTGAGAAAGACGCGATCTGTTTATGAAGACACCCTACGAGGGCACGCTCCCAATGCGGACCGCGACGGCCAATAATCACCCCATTCTCGAAGAGTTATCGGATTTACGGCACACGTGTCCGCATGCGATCGCTCTCAGCTACGGTGATCGAGAGCTGAGCTACGAGGAACTCTGTAGCCAGGCGGATCGGTTTGCGGGATATCTGTCGCGGCTCGGTCTCAGGTCAGGGGACACCGTGGCGATCTGTATGGAAAGGTCGTTCGACTGGATCGTTGCGGCTCTTGGTGTGATGCAGGCTGGCGCTGCTTACGTGCCTTTGGATCCCGCCTGGCCGGATTCTCGTTTGCAGTATGCGGTGGCGGACTCTTGCGCAACTTTTCTTGTAGCCCGCACGGCGCTTCTTGATCGCCTCGGATGTGAAGCGCGCGGCATAGATCCTAGCCGCGATGCGATGGACATCGCGGGCACTGCTGAATTGGCGCACAGGACCGTTGACCCGGATAGCTTGGCGTACGTCATCTACACTTCCGGATCGACAGGAGTTCCTAAAGGCGTGGAGATTACCCACGCCAATCTCGCTCATCTCTGTCGGTGGCACCGAGATGCGTTTGGGGTCACTCGGCAAGATCGCACAAGCCACCTTGCTGGGCTTGGGTTTGACGCTGCCTGCTGGGAAATTTGGCCGCACCTTGTCGCTGGAACAACAATATGCCTGGCGGATGATGGGGTGCGTTCATCGCCAGTATTGTTGCGAGATTGGATCGTTCGCGAGCGGGTGACGATCGCATTCGTTCCAACCGTCCATGCAGGGCGGATGATCGAGATGGAATGGCCCGAAGCCACATCGCTGCGCTTGTTGCTGACAGGTGGAGATGTCCTTCACCGCGCCCCGGCAGTCCACCTGCCGTTCGAGGTCGTTAACAACTACGGACCTACCGAATGCACCGTTGTCGCCACCTCTTCCGTAATCAAAGCCGGCTCGCAAGGGAAGCCGCCGATCGGTCGTCCGATTAACAATACGAGCGTCTATTTGCTCAACGAGAGTGGCGATCAGGTACCTGATGGTGAGTGCGGCGAGATTTACATCGGAGGCGGGGGTGTTGGTCGCGGTTATCGCAACTTATCCGACGCTACCGAGCGTAGTTTCGTCCCCGATCCTTTCATAGGAGTCCCGAAGGCGCGCATGTACCGGACAGGGGATCGCGGACGACGGCGGCTCGATGGGCAAATCGAGTTTCATGGACGATTGGACCGACAAACAAAAATCCGGGGCCACAGAATCGAGTTAGATGAAATTGCTACTGTTCTCAGCCGGCACTCAAGCGTCGATTTTGCAACGGCGACTGGCAAAACCGCAGAAGACGGAGAGAACTACCTCGTGGCCTACGTTCTCCCCAAGGAGAACGCATCTGTTCCTTCAGGGAGTGAATTCCAGAGATTTTTGTCAGGCAATTTGCCAGATTACATGATCCCGGCCCACTTCGTGCGATTGCAATCACTTCCGCTATCGGCGAACGGAAAGCTAGATTTGAGTCTTCTGGAGCAACCGACTGAGGCGAACCGGCTGGATAGACTTGTTGGAAAGGCCCCAGCTACTCCGATTGAGGAGCGGTTACTCGCGATCGCGCGAAATCTTCTGAAGAATGAGGCGGTCCAGACGGCAGACAATTTCTTTTTGGCTGGCGGGCATTCGCTTCTGGGAATGCAATTTTTGTTGCGTGTGAGGAATGCGTTTAACGTAGATCTGACGGTTCAACAACTGTTCGAAGCGCCGACGGTCGAGCGGCTCGCCTTCCTGATCGAAACGAAACTTGCCGAGCAGCGCCTGACCGAAATTTGGTCGGATTTGTTGGGTTCAACACAGGTGGGAGCTGATGTCAGTTTCTTGGACCTGGGTGCAAGATCCGACTTCGTTACAGCTCTACAGCAACGTATCGCTGCAGATTTCGGCCGGGATATTCCAGTTGCCCAGCTTTCGAAGAGCTCCACAATTCATCAGCAAGCAGAGCTGTTGTGCGGGCGCATACGAGATACGAGCAGCCTGCCTTCCGGCGTGCTCGCGCTCGAACCTCCAGGTACTCGGAAGAGCATTTTCTGGGTGCACTACCTGGATGTGGGCTTGGCTAAGGCGCTCGGAGAGAATCAACCTTGCCTGTTTGTCAAACTGACCGCAGAAGACGTGGCCTCACTGGGCGAAGCGCCGACGATGCAAAACATCGCGGAGCGCCTCGTGCGGAAGATCGTGGCGACGCAGCCCAAGGGCCCCTACATGCTCGGCGGCTATTGTCTTGGTGGGATTGTAGCCTACGAAATCGCTTTCCAATTGCGGGCTGCCGGACATGAGGTTTCTCCGCTCGTACTGTTGGACCCGCCAAATCCCTCCTACCTGGAGCCATACGCACTGGCGCCACGATTGAGCGAACCGGGTTACCTCGTGAGGAGACTGGCCCGCTTGGGCCTGCGAACGACCTTTCTCAAGGTTCGCGACCGCTTCCTCGATCGTTTCGGGTGGTCGTCAGAAGAAAGGTCCAACGGAACAGAGATCGCTGCGCCGCCGGATCAACTGTTGATCGAAAAGGCTGCCCGTCGATACCGTCCACCGAAATACGATGGAACCGTACTTCTACTACTCGCTTCGGACCATTCTCGACATGTCGACTTCCTGCCTGGGTGGCAGGAGGTTATCCCCAACGACCTGCGTGTAGAGCACCTCGACGCACACCACGATGATTTGATGGATCAACCGACGGTGAACGTCGTAGCGAACGCCATCGTCTCTCACGTGGTGCCGACGACAGGACGTATTCCTTGCATTCCTTAAGCGGGGAAGCTACGGACTACAGCACAAACCATAAAGATATCTATTTTGTGCTGACTCAATTGCGGACAAACTAGAAGAGAGTTCTCCAACCGAGTAAACCACCATGCAGGTTTCACGTTCTGGTTCGTCTGAAGACGCAAGCGATGTGAATCTGAGTCTCCTCCAGCTTCTCACTCCCGAAGTATTGGCCAACCCAAACGTCTTTTATCGCGCCCTGCGCGAACATGATCCCGTCCACTGGGATCCATACATGCACGCTTGGGTTGTGACTAGCTACTCGGAAAACATTGCGGTGTTGACGAGCTATTCAGCGGACCGCACTCCTGCCCTCGAATACCTGGACCAGCTTGGCCTCTCTTTCATGAGGCCATTTTCGAAGATGATGTTGCAGCAAATGCTATTCATGGACGGGGCCAAGCACGCGCGCTTGAGAAGCATCTGCTCGGCGGCCATGACACCACGCAAAGTAGAGGAATTGCAGAATGTAATCGAGTCCATAGCTGATGGGCTCATCGACAAGTTCGCTGCGAAGGGAACGGTGGATCTGCTCAACGACTTTGCCAACCCTCTGCCCGCAATTGTCACGGCAACACTGTTGGGAGTGCCAACGGAAGATCATAAGCAGTTAGGGGCTTGGGTTGTCGATCTCGCTGAAGTCCTTGGGAATTTTCAACATCACCCATCTCGAGTGGCGGAAATCGTCCAGAGCTTGGAGGACATAAAGAACTACGTTGCCATGCGGATGGAAGAAGAACGCCGGAAGCCGACGAGCGGACTCATTCACGCGTTAATGCATGCGGAGTTCAACGGCGACCGATTGACCGATGAGGAGGTCATCTGCAACACCATCATTACTTTGATTGGAGGACACGAGACAACAACGAACCTCATCGCGAGTGGCTTTATGACGCTTCTGCAGAATCCGGAATCCTTTCTTCTCTTGCGCAATCGTCCCGAGATCATTGGCTCTGCCGTTGAGGAGCTACTACGATTTGAATCGCCCGTTCAGCACACCGCTCGAATCGCGCCAGCCGATATGCAACTCGCCGGTAGAACAATCCCAAAGGGTTCGAGGGTAGTGGCGGTTCTTGCGGCGGCGAATCGCGATCCAAACCGATTCCCAGATCCAGACCGCTTAGATTTGCTCAGAACTGACAATCGGCATCTTGCATTTGGCTGGGCCGCTCATTTTTGTTTTGGCGCTCCCTTAGCGCGTTTGGAGGGTCAGATCGCATTTAATAAACTGTTGCGTCGACTCTCGAGGCCAGCCTTGATGGACAGTGACTGCACTTGGCGGAGCAATGCAGGCTTGCGTGGCTTGACCACGCTGAACATCAGCTTCGATCCGGTTCCCTCCAACTAACCCTCCCGACGAAACACGATCCCTTTGGGTGCTTCGCATGGTGCGGAAGGGGTGTGCTCGTGCGGCTCGGTTACGGAAAAATCCATCGAAGCGGCCGTCGACGTTGGCAAAGTGCCGATGTTACGTCAGTTGATTGTGACTGTGATTGAGGTTGTGACGACCGTGGCGCCGGCGGTGGTAGTGAAGTTGAGCGTCTGGCTGCTTTGAGTTGAATTGGGTTTGGAAGGTGCGGGAGTAGTGCTCGCGGAATTCGCCATACCGATGCAGCCACCCGTGACGAGTGAGATGCCCGTTAAGAGGGTCAGGACGAAGATCGATAGAGGAAAGGTAGAGCGGCGGCGGCCTTTGGCAAGTTGCAAAAACAGGAAAGCGCCCAACGGGAATACCGCGGCTAGCACTACGGGAGTTCTACTGGAATCTGGAGTCGCGCCGCTCGTCGAGGCAACGCTCGTGGTGGCGGCTGCAGAAATAGTGGCGATTGCTTTTCCGGCAGAGCCGGAGATCGGTCCAGGCGCGGTTAACGTTGCAAGTGATACTAGCGACCGGACTGGAGCAACTGACTGTAACGGAACCCGTGAAGTGGTTGACGGGCGTGATTGTCAGAGTGGCAGTCGTGCTGGTACCGGGGTTGAGGCTCAGTGAAGATGGCGTCGCGCTAACCGTGACGGTGGGATTGGCTGCAGTTGGGTTACTTGGAGCAGTTGGATTAGTTGGATTAGTTGGATTCGTGCCGCCCGCGCCAGGCGTGACCACAGTTACCGAGCCAAAGGAAAATGCAGCATAGTTGTTATCGGCTGGATATACGGCGGTGTAGGTGTGGGTTCCGCCTGAGACGCCGGAAAGGGTGAGTGCCGCCAGAGAGCCATTCCCTCCGAGAGTCGCTGTACCGACAGCGGTGTTGCCGTCATAGAAGGTGATCGGGTTGGAGAGTGCGGGGTATTCCGCCGAGGCCGGCTGCAGTACTGCGTTCAACGTGAAAGAGGCCGAAGAGCTAGTGTCGAGGCTTTGAAGATTTGTGGCCCCCGCGGTGGAAATAAATAGCTCGCCCGTCAGTGGCTGAAAGCTGGCGCTGCTGCAAGGGTATGCGGCCTCGGCGTCATTGGAGATGTCGCCCGAGTAGCTAATGCCGGTGCCGGCAAGTTGCTGAAGCGAGGTTGGTTTGACCGGCCCAGGGCCGAGGCTGAAAACAGTGTTCTCGGGCTTGTTGGTGGTGACATCGGGCGTTCCAAGAACGTTGAGATTGTCGAGCGTAAGAGTGGTGATGTGGTTCGTGTCGTACCCTTCAAAGATGAATCTGCCGGCTCCTCCGGCAGGGTTGGCAAGCACAGTGACGTCGCGCACAGCGATGTTTGTAAATGTCGGGATGAAATTCGTGTTAGCCGGCGTTTTCGTATAGAAGGGGTCGAAGCGGATGGCGTGAGCTTCATTCTCCTGACAAATATGCTGAAACGTAACGTTGCTGACGATACCGCCGCGGTCGGCAGCTGACTTGATGCGAAAGCCGTTCCCGTTGGAATCAGCGTAGTAACCAGCCTGGCTGATGCTATCCACCAGCACGTTGCTGATGCCACCCTCTGTGTAACTTCCGATAGAGATACCGCGACCGGAGTACGTATGTACGTTGGTGACCGAGACGTTTGAGACGGGATTACCGACTGCGGTGGAACTGATAGCAACTTGGTCGTCGCCGTTCGAGATGAAAGAGTTGGTGATGGTTATGTTGGCAGCGTTGTCGGTGGGATCGATACCGTCCGTGTTAGGAATGTTGTAGGGTCCGATGATCTTGATGCCCCAAATCGTGAGTCCACTGGTCACGGTGGAAGAACCGTTCTGGCCCTCCCAGTGAAGGTAGAAGAGTGGTGAGTTCTTCAGGGTGATTTTGTAAAGCGTGAAGTTGTTGGCCTCTTCCGCAGTAATCATTTCCGGGTTGTTTTGCGAGCCGATGGGGTTGGTTGAGTAGGCTTTCAGCGTATTTGAATAAAACGAGTAATTCTGGGTCACACCGTTGACGATGAGATTATCCGGGCCACGACCGTCGATGACACCGTACCCCATGATTCCGGAGCCGTTGGTACCTTTCGATTTGATCAACGCACCACACCCATTTCCGTGGGTGCCGATGGTGCCGCAAGCCTCTTGGGTCCCGGACACCGTTCCATTTTGGTAGTCGGCGGGATTTCTTGAACCGTAGAGGGTAACGCCGCCGTCGATGATTAGAGTCACTCCCGACGGGAGGGTGAACGGCTGCGTGAGAAAAGCGTTGTTTGAACCTGATGCTACGAGTTCTACGGCGTTGCCTGCAGGGCAACCGTTGAGTGCCGCTTGAATGCGGGTGGTGTCGAAGGCTGTTTCGGAGGATGGCCCGCCAGAGACGACAGAAAGCTGTGCGGTGAGAGTGGTGCAGGATGGCGGAAACTTAGGCTCGGACACGTTTCGCGAGTCTTGGGCGCGCGTCGACTGCCCGAACGACAGCAGGAGAAAGATCGCGCACGCTAGTATTCGACCGGAATTGAGGCTTGGGGACATCAGCCGAGCTCCCGTTCAGAGAATGACGAAGTGGTTGGCCGAGAGAGACTGCTGGGGCCTCTCCGAACGCTTTCCTACAGTTTTCTACGACGCACTTGTTGACGCATTTCGTATCTGCCGTAGTCCTTATTCTTTGCCGGAAATCGGATCAGGACTGCAGCATGGCCAAAGTCTAAACTGACGCTCTTTGGGCGTTCTACTGTTCTAAGGTGTAAGGTTGTGACAGCCCGGCGTGATGGCCTCTATATGGCCAAGTCGCTGTTCTTGTTCAACTTATGCCTGCCGACACAGACAGGGTGATACCCACCTTCTGACTCGGGCAGGACATCACCCCCTAACGCATGACTGCACAGCCGAAAAAAACAGCGTGTCCTTTACGAAGCACGCGTGTGTATTACAGCGTCCCTAGGACACACTCCGGATCCCGAATCGTGCAAAAGCCAGCATTTAGCGGGAAATTTCTCTCGTTCTTCGTCGCCGTTATCCTCTGTCTTTTCCCCGCGATCGCCCAACAGTCGGCCCCCTCCGATTCGCGCATTGCACTGCGGATCATTGTGGTCGACTCGATTCAGCAAGCGGAGCAGTTACTCGAACGGCTAAAGAAAGGGGAAGACTTCGCCGCGCTTGCAGCGGAAAAGTCGACGGATGCCACAGGACAGAACGGCGGGCTTATGGGCAAAGTTGACGCCAAGAGCCTGCGGCCCGAACTGCGCGAGGCTATCAAGGTCCTGAAGCCAGGAGAAACGAGCAAACCGATCAAGCTCCTCTCCGGCGGCTACGCCATCCTGAATGTTCTCTCTCCTTCGGAATCCGCCAAAGTTCCGAACGCGTCTAGCGCTCATATCCTTCCGATGATTGCCACCGGAACAGTCCGCTACCCACCCAATGTTGTCGGCAAGAGCGAGGCGGACCTGGCTTTTCGCAGCATCGTCAAGCCAGCAGGGTGGGAGCAAAACCTGCCCCAACTCTGCGAGCTTCGCCAAAAATCGCTCGCAACGATGATCGATCAGATGTCCCGCAACGACTTGATCACGGACGCTCATTCCTCGCCCGAAAGCGCCTTCGACCAAATCGAGGCGCACTACGCTCTGGCCAATCTTTATGCCTTTCAAGGCACGATGGATCTTGCCATCGAGCAATGGGAAGCCGCCTACCGAATCGCATCCCAAAACCTCCCCGCGGCCATGGCAGAACTCGAAGAGGCCTTGGGCATCGCGTATCTACATAAATCGGAAATGGACAACGGCGTTTATTTGAATCCAGGCGAGCTATGCCTGTTTCCGCCTTTACATCCTTCGCGTTTCGCAAAGACAGCGGATTCGGAAAAGGCGATCGAGTATTTCACTCGGTATCTCAACGGGAAGTCCGACGCCCTGGACGTTCAGTGGCTGCTGAATCTGGCGTATATGACCCTCGGCCGTTATCCAGAAGGTGTCCCGCCCCAATTCCTGATTCCTCCTTCGGCTTTTGCTTCAAAAGAAAAGGTTGGACGGTTTGTCGATGTTGCGCCACAGATCGGAATCAATGCCTTCGGAGAGTCCGCTGGACTAATCGTCGACGACTTTGAAAACGATGGCCTGCTCGACGTCGTCACGTCCGACCTCCATCAGTGCGGCTCGATGCACTTTTTCCATAACAACGGCGATGGGACGTTCACGGACCGCAGCAAGGAGTCCGGACTCGCCAGTCAACTCGGGGGCTTCAACCTGATTCAGGCGGATTACAACAACGACGGGTGCATGGACATTCTGGTGCTTCGTGGCGCCTGGGAATTCGGACAGCGCAAATCGCTGCTACGCAACAATTGCGACGGGACTTTCACGGATGTCACGAAAGCAAAGCGGCCTCGCGGAGCCGGCCACCAGCACGCAAACCGCGGTTTGGACTGACATCGATAACGACGGATTCGTCGACCTGGTCGTGGCCAATGAAAATTCTGCGATGCAGCTTTTTCGCAACCGTGGTGACGGCACGTTTGAGGATATCGCCGCCACGGCCGGCGTTAATCGAGCGGGATTTGCGAAAGCGGTGGTCGCAGCCGACTACGACAACGATGGATTCCCGGACCTCTATGTTTCGGTGATGAACGGCACCCATTTCCTCTACCACAACAACCACGATCGCACTTTCACCGAGGTTTCCAATCCAGCGGGCCTGCGCAGCGTACCCTGGCAAAGCTTCCCGGCGTTTTTCTTCGACTACGACAACGACGGCTGGCCGGACCTGTTCGTGGCGAGCTACTACACTTCGGTCGACGAATCGATCCGTTCGTATTTAGGTCTGGAGCCGAACGCCGAAACCATGAAGCTCTACAAGAATATGCGCAACGGGAAGTTTGAGGATGTAACCAAACGAGTTGGTCTCGACAAAGTTGTGATGGCCATGGGCGCCAATTTCGGCGATATCGACAACGACGGCTATCTGGACATATACCTTGGCACCGGCAGCCCGTCCTACGCGACTGTTGTCCCAAACGTACTGCTACGCAATCACGACGGCAAGTTCTTCGTGGACGTCACAGCGTCTTCAGGTACCGGCGAGCTACATAAAGGGCACGCGGTTTCGTTTGCCGACCTCGGCAACCGTGGCACGGTCGATCTGCTGGAAGCCGTCGGCGGCGTTTCACCCGGTGATTCTCATGCTTTTCGTGTCTTTCGCAATCCTGGCAGCCGTAATGATTGGCTCAACGTGAAGCTGGTGGGCGTGCGCACCAATAAGGGCGCAATCGGGGCGCGCATCAAGGTCACCGTTGAGGACGCCGGACACGAAAAACGGACGATTTTTCGCACGGTGGGTAGCGGCGGCTCCTTCGGGGCTTCTCCCCTGGCCCAGCACATTGGATTGGGTAAGTCCGCTCGGATCGACGAGCTCGAGGTTTGGTGGCCCACCAGCGGCACGCGACAGATTTTCACGAAAGTGGGGAATAACCAGTTCCTCGAGGTCACCGAATTTGCCAAGGACTACAAACGTCTGGCACCTCGTGTTTTTACGCTTGGAGCCGCCGGACAGGTCTCTTCAAGAGGGCCAAAATAAACTTCCAAGTGCGCTGGGGCGTTTTATAATACGCCCGTCCCCGTTTCGTGCTTGAGGCTACTCCCTTCATGAAAATCGCACTACGCGGCGGCACGTTCCTGTTCCTTGTTCTGGCGCTGGCGTCGTCGGCGTTCCCGGACGAAAAACACGAGGTCACTGGAATCGTGTTGAAAGTCGACCACGAGCGTCAAAGCTTGCTCGTTTCTTGCAAAAGCGTGCCAGGATATATGGACGCGATGGTTATGTCCTTCCCCGTGCGAGATCCTGTCGTGCTCGACTCGTTGCAGCCTGGCGAAGCGATTGAATTCAGTTTCGTCGTTAACGGTACGAAGGGCTACGCCGAGAATGTCCAACATCGTCCATTTCAGAGCCTCGAACTCGACCCCACCCAGACTCGCCGTTTAAAAATTCTCGAGAGCGTCGCGTCGGAAACCTCTACCTCCAAGCCGCTAGCTGTGGGTCAAGCCGTGCGCGACTTCACGCTGACCGATCAAAAAGGCCAGCGTATCTCCCTCTCGCAGTTCTCTGGAAAAGTGGTGGCCCTGACTTTTGTCTACACGCGCTGCCCATTCCCAAATTATTGTTTTCGCTTGACCAATAATTTCGGACAGCTGCAGAAGCGCTTCGCGGATCAGATGGGCAAAGACTTGATTTTACTAACGGTCGTGATTGACCCCGCCAATGACCGCCCTGCCGCGCTGGACGCTTACGGAGAGGGTTGGAAGGCTAACGGCGCAGGCTGGCACTTCCTGACGGGCTCGTTGCCTGAAATCCAAACGCTTTGCCGGCAGTTCGACATGAATTTCTACCCGGACGAAGCTGTACTGGTTCACTCTTTTCATACCGTGCTCATCGATCGTCAAAGCCGCCTGGCCTCCAATATCGAAGGCAACGACTTTACATCCAAGCAGTTGGGCGATCTGGTCGAAACCATGATCAAGGGAGAAAACTAATCCACCGCAGGGTCTGCGAATGACTTCTTCGCGTCGCGATTTTCTGCGAAATTTGGGTATTTCCAGTATCGCGGCGGCTTCTCCCAGCGCTGCCGACGTCCTCACCGAACATCGAGCGACTGATCAGCCTGGGCCAATCTATCTCGACAGGAATGAAAACCCTTACGGCCCGTCGGCGAAAGTTCGCGAAGCAATTCGCGATGCCTCGCTAAACGTAAACGAATATCCCCGTAAGCAAGCTACGCAACTCGTCGAACGGATTGCGCAGTTTCACAAAGTAGATCCTGCTCAAATAATTCTCGGCGCTGGCTCCACCGAAATTATTCGTATGGCCTGTAACGCCTTCCTCGGCAAAGGCACACGGCTGATTCAACCCTCGCCAACCTTCCCGGAAGTGGAATCCTACGCCAGGATGGCCGGCGCCCAGATCAGTTCGGAACCGCTCGCCCGGAATTTCGAGTTCGACCTCAACGCAATGCTCCCGCGCTCAGGCTCGGGCCTCGTCTACCTTTGCAATCCCAACAATCCGACTGGCACAGTCACCCCGCACCAACGATTCGAAGCGTTCCTATCCGAACTCCCCTCTTCTTACAAAGTGTTGGTGGATGAGGCGTACTACGAATTCTGTGTGCGCACAAATTCCAATCCATCTTTTCTCGAACGGCCTCTTGACGATCGGACGATCGTGACTCGGACGTTTTCCCTGGCCTATGGCCTTGCGGGACTCAGGGTCGGCTATGGCGTGGCCTCTCCCGCTCTCGTCGAGCAAATGCGTGCTTTCGTGAGCCAGAATTCCGTAAGCTCAATCGCTCTCAGCGCGGCCATCGCTGCGCTCGATGACGCGGACGGGTTGACCCAAAGCATTCGCCGCAACTCAGACACCCGGCAGGAGTTCAACAACGCGTGCAATGCCCGTTCGATCAAACCACTGGATTCACACTCCAACTTCGTTGCGTTCAATATCTACAATCCAGCGAATCTCGTCATTCGCTACTTTCGTGAGAACAACATTCACATAGCGCCCGTTTCGCTTTCCTGGGATACCTATCTGCGCGTGTCCCTTGGGAAACCCGACGACATGCAAACGTTCTGGCAGGTCTGGGACCGGTCCCCCATCGATAAGACTTCGATCAAGCATTAGACCAAGCCGCTTTATTTCGTTTGATAACAACCGAGATCTATTTTGCCGGATTTGATTCGGGGCTGGCCGTCGAGATCGAATTCGCCTACGGGCAGTCCTGCGGCGGCGCCCGATCCGATGGCGGGGGAATCCGGGCGTAGATGAAAGTCCTCTGTTCGCCGCATCGGCGAAACGCGGATTTGCGAAAGTGGAATGTGCGTCGTTTCCCGTGGACTGAACGTACTTGTCGAATCCGGTGATGGTATCGCCAGATTCGATCCACTTACTCGCTTTGGCTTCTGAATCGCAGTAGTACAGATTGTGATCGATGGTCGCAGGAGGTTGGTTCTTCTCGACCTTGGATTTGTTTACGGCCATCAGGCAACGTGAGCCGGCATAGACGATGTTGTTCTCGAAAATATCGTCCGACATGTTCCACTGCATCTGAAATTCGCCGGACCCCGTTCCCGCCGTATCGTTGTCGTAGAGCGTGTTGTTGACCACCGTGCAGTGATCGGTGTGACCTCGCTCTGGATCGTACCCGCCGATGGAGACGCCAGCCGTATTGCAGTGATAGATGAGATTGTTTCGCGCGGTGATGTAGCTGGTCGCGCGGTTTTTGTGTTCGCTGGCAAGCTCGATCCCAAAGTCCACGTCGTGCATCACGTTGCGCTCGATCAGCACGCGCGTGCCTCCGTCCACGTAAATCCCGTCGGAGGATTGGTCTTGCCCGTAGGCCGGATTGCCGCGCGACGTGATGTTGTAGACCAAGTTCTCGCTGACTACGCCGTCGCGGGCCTGATCGACGGCAGGATCGGGCGCCGTGCGTTCGAATCCGATGACGTCGATGCCGATGTTGTTGTTGTCGTGGACAGTGTTGTGGGTGATGCGGAAATTGGTGACGTTTCCATTTACCACGAGCGATTCGCTGGAACCGGTCTTGAGGTGATGCACTTCATTGCCGTCGATGATCAAGTCGGTGATGGGTGCTTTGGCGTCGGTGCCGTACACCGCGATTCCAAATCCGTTGCCCCCACTGCCCGGGGCATCGCGACCGGGAAATGTATTTTCGATGTGATGGACGTTGTTTTTGAGCAGTTCGATATGGGAGCCGGCTCCGGTGACGCTGATGCCCAACGGAGTGAGGCGATGTTCGGCGGTGTGAAGGTTGCGAATTTCGAGGCCCTGGATTCGGATGTAACTCTGGTTGTGGATTGTGAGGATGCCGGTTCTGGCGGCGGGCGTGAAATGCGTTGCGTCCAGAATTGCGGTCTCTCCCGGATAGCTTCGGAAGGTAATGAATCCGTCGCTCGAATTTCCGGACGCGCTGATGTTTACGAGCTCTTCGTAAACTCCTCCGCGAATGTTGACGGTGCTGCCCGCGCGGGCTTTGTCTACAGCATGCTGGACCGTGCGCCAAGGGGCGGCTTCAGTGCCCGGATTTGAGTCGTCTCCAGTTGTGGATACATAGAAGGAAGTGTTGGTCTGGCCGGACGCGACGGAGACGCACACCAGTAGCGCAAAGAAAGTTAAGAATTTCACGTTTGTCTCCTGTTCAAAACTTGATGCCGGTGAATGCCTGGAATCTCCCCATCAGCTTTATTGCGGAGTCGCTTCCAGCAGAAGATGCTTCGAAAAATCCGCAGACAGATGCGCGACCGGCCCTTGAACCGTCCCGAAGTCTTTTCCGTCAACGTAATCGACGACGTGATAGGCGCGATTATCCAAGCCGCGCAACTCCAGCGGACCTTTCCAATCCGCGGCATAGAACGCGTAGTACATCTTTTTGTCTTTGCGAATGACGTGCGCCTCGGGCAAATCAAAGCCGATGTCGTAGAGCGTGCCCAGATATTGACCGCGGGCGAGATCCTTCTCCTGATAAAGCTCGAGCCACTTGGTGAAGCTCTTCTCGCGTTCAGGGGTGAGGTCGAATCTTCCGTGTTTTTCGACGAGCGAAGGCAAAACGAACTGCGTGCCCACCACTCCTCCGACGCCCAGCGTGGAAGCAAAATCATCGTGATTGTCGCTTAACTCGACGTGATCGCCGAAGTACGGAACGTCGTCGCCCATCAGGCCCTTGATCGTTTTGGCCTTGGAACGCACCTGGAAAGAGCCCTTCGGATCGGAAGCAACCGACATGTTGAAATGCGGCATGGTGTAAAACGAGAAGGCCGTGCCGCAGGGGCAAAACTCCACGAGCGATCCGGGTTTGGCGCTCTGCGCTTCATCGTAGATTGCCTTGAAAAAATCTGGCAATGCCTCGACCGAATCCTCGGGTCGTTTATGGTGATGGGCGGGGTTGTAGCAGGGGGGCACGCCATTCATGTGCTGGCCATCGAGTTTGAGGCCGTCGAATCCCCAATCGACAAGGATCTTGTGCACCAATGCCTTGTGATATTCCACGACGCGCGTATTCGCGGGGCAGAGATAGTCGGAATCCCACCAGGAAATTTTTCGGCGGGAGCCATCCTTATTTAACAACGCGAGCTCGGGCTCGTTCGTCAGTAACTTGGAATCCGGAACCGCGCTGAGCGGCGACCACCACAGCTGCGCTTTGAATCCCTCCTGATGGATTCGATCCACCATCGCTTTAATGTCAGCGTCGCCACCAGGAAATTTTTTCGGGTCGAGTTGCCAATCGCCATAGTTGTTCTGCCAGCCGTCATCCAGTGTGACCCACTTGAAGCCCATCCTCTTGACCGTCGGCAGCGAATCGTAAACCTGTTGCGGTTTAAAGTTGCGCCCGTATCCCCAGGCGCACCAGATCGCGCCGAAACCCCCGTCGGGTGCGGCCGCCATCTGAAATCCTTGCTTCGACATGAGCTTGCGAAACGTGAGGAGCGTCCGAAAATAGTCGCCGTCGTGTACCGCGACGAAGGAACGAAACGTGTGAATGCTCTCGCCGGGCAACATCTCCAGGTCGCGGCGGTACTGCACGGCGACTCGTGCCTCACTTGCGTTTGGCATCGAGACTGGCAGTGAAATCAGGCGCGGCTTCGTTTCCAGAAGGCCGACCCCCAACCCCACATCCTTCCGCCATACGTCAACGATCGGTGTGCCGCCGCCGTAGTCGGTGTCGTTCATTCCAAGATAATTTTCCTGAGTGAATCCAGCCTTCAGCGGGACGATCCAGTTCGGCCGCTTTTCGTAAGAGCCGCTCTGATACGACCAAAAGGGAATCGGCGCGGCGTTGGGTTGAGCGGTGATCGTATATGCGTTGTTGTCCCATTCGACGATCTCCAGCTTGGACTTTCCAGTGTTTGTGTACGTGACGTCGAAAACCGCCAGGTTAGGGGCGTCGTCATAAATCGTGACGGACAGATTCTTTTGGACGTCGCCGGATTTGCCGGTAAGCGTGAGCTTATCTCCGCCTCCGAAGTTATCGTTGACGCGTTCGTGCGACTGCGACACCAAGCTGAAATCGTCCCACGAACGTTCCTTGCTTTTCAGTGTCTCGGAAGCCGAGAACGGGCCCAATGGAGTTTCTTTACCCTTCAATCGCGCCACCACGCGGCTGCGCATGTTCTTGTCGAATTCAATGCGAAGCTCGGAGCTCTGGATGCGCGGCAGTTCCGCCGGAATAGGAGCGCCAGCGGTCGCAGCCTTATCAGGATGCGCGGCGAGCTCGTCCGCCGGCCAGCACCGCTGCTAGGATAGCCACCGCAAAAAAGGTTTTTGTCATAGTTGTCGCGCCGCGTCCGACGCACCCTCATTCTTCGCGAAAACCTTAACGGCGTCTACCGCAGCAAGGCCGCTTTCGAACTATTTCTCTTTATATCTTTTTGTTTCGCTTGTCTAGATTAAACGGCTCGGCTCGGCGGTGTTGTGGCGCGGAATTTTGGACCCAATTGGACCCGCAAAACAAAAACGGCTCGGGAGTGGAGTCTCCCAAGCCCTTGTTTCTTAAACTAAAAAACTGGTTGCGGGAGGCAGATTTGAACTGACGACCTTCGGGTTGTGAGCTAATACAAATACACATGGCCCGCTGATTCCGCGATATAGCTGGCATTCAGCCAATCTTACTTCTTTCCCCAATCTTTCCCACGCACTTGTCCGGTTACGGCGTTAATCGGGACCTTGCCGCTCGTGGCAGGCCATTCCAGAGAGGTTGGAATTGCGCGTGCCGATACTCGCCCCAGCTATCCAAACAGATAGCCAGTCCACGATCGGATAGGCGTTGGCTTCGCTTCCCACCCGGCCCTGGCAACGAAACCCTTGCCAATCAGCTATTTCCGTGAGATACGGAGGGTGTAGGAAACCCTCGTTAGGCCCCGGTACGTGAATTGCTAACCCTCATGCGTAGCTAAATTCAACGAAGGACACTATGAGCGACGAAATCAAACAAGAACCCGTAGACAATCCGCAACCAGCCAAGGAACTTTCGGCTGACGAGCTAAGTAAAGTGGCTGGCGGTTTTATTTTTTCTCCCATCCTAAATCCTAAGTCTCAGCCA
This sequence comes from uncultured Acidobacteriota bacterium, assembly GCA_963766985.1. Lineage (GTDB taxonomy): Bacteria > Acidobacteriota > Terriglobia > Acidiferrales > UBA7541 > Acidiferrum. The sequence continues at coordinate 743,847 of CAVYCJ010000010.1, read as the reverse complement.
ACTGCAACGGAACCAACGGAACAGATGAATTTGGATTATTCTGTAATTTCTCTAACTAACACAGCCCATTAACCACGAGCGACGAAATCAACAAGATGTGCCGAGCCCCGCAGACACCAAAGAATTTATCGAACGTGCTGTACGGTGACGGGCGAAACGGTGGCTGCCGCGCCTAAAAAAATCAATGTGAGTGATGGTGTCATTGCAGGGAACAAATTAAGCGGCATGACCCCGCAATTGGTAGAGCGAGCGCTTGCCGATGAGACGCTCAGGGAAAGGCTCCTGCGCGAGCCCACACCCTTGATGCGGGAAAATGAGATCGAAATACCGCAGGGGATTGAAGCTCACGTGACGGCAGACGGAAACTTGATCTCAGTCCAATTCGTGCCGCAGAAGGCCGGAGTCGAAGGCGAACTAACAGAGGGCGAGTTAAGTAATGTCGCGGGCGGGCGTAAGTCCGGAGGCGGTACATCTTCCGGTGGAATGTTTCTTGCATTTACTTTTAAGTAGGTCGCTTGATAATGACCGACGCCAAGACTTTTCTCAGCCTGTTAAGAGACTCTCTCAGTGTGGAATCCGGCCGTTGCTTGGATACGCTAGTGGCGTGATGTGGATAGTAGTCCACACCAAACTTCGACTGGTAAGTTTGAGATTCCAGCAGTGTGCTCGGGCGAACGCTGAAGGTTTGCTTGAGCGGCTTCAAATTCCGAAGATTGACCCGAAACTGCTTGCGAAATTCGTTGGCAGGGATAGAACCATCGAGCAGGCCACGCTAAGTGAGAAACGGCACGCTTCGCTGGGGCTTCACTCTTTCCGCCACACGAACGCCACTGCGATGGACTCGCTAGGCATCGCCTTATCGGTACGCAAGCAGCGCATCGGCCACAGCGCGGGAACCGTGACGGAGATTTACACTCACACCTTCACGCAAGATGAACGCGCTGCGGCAGAAAAATTGGGCGAGCTATTCGGCACGGGCTGGCCGGAAACGGATAAGGAAAACTGATTTCTTTCCCAAATCTTTCCCAAAAAAGATGAAGGGCTTGCTATTGGAGATTCGCAAGCCCTTGTGAATCAGTAAGATTGGTTGCGGGGGTCAGATTTGAACTGACGACCTTCGGGTTATGAGCCCGACGAGCTACCAGGCTGCTCCACCCCGCACAACGACTATAACGGTTCGTTCATCTCCCGTCAAATTGCCGCGCAGCGGCCCGAGTTTCAATGCGCCCGCATGAAGGCATGACCTGACAGCGAGGCGATGGCACACAATGTTGCAACGCGTCGCTCTCGATAGCGTCACAGCCGCGCGCACAACTCCACCAATCAAATTGTCATTTTTAATTTTTATTTTTGAGTTTCAAAACTACCAGGTGTTATACGCCGTGCCGTCGGTTCGCGAAACTCCCTGCGAACTCGAGTGCACATCGACGATGCCGTTGTTCGTTTGATCGGGGCTCATTACCAGATCGCCGAAGTCCGTGTGCCAGTCCTTCTGGTGAGTCATCGGATCGGTGGGAACTTCGCGCAGATACGGCGCCTGCGGATTGACCAAGTCATCGAGCGATTGTGGAGCGGCTTCTTTGTCCAGGGTGTAGTTGTCGATCGCCTGCCGCATGACCGTCAAATCCGTTTTCAGCGTCGCTTCTTTCGCTCGCTGGACCGAGATGTCGTAGCGAGCCGCCGCGATGCCGATCAGGATGAAAATGATCGTGATTACAATCATCAGCTCGATCAGCGTGAATCCGCGATCGCGCGCCGGTCGTCGAACTCGAATGGAAAGTCCCTTCATGCCTCACCCTCAACCAAACTGAAAATCTGCACGAGTCAAACTACCGCTCACCACTCCGAATATTTCGTCCCGTCGCTCGCCGTGCCCTGTGCTTTCGAGTGTACGTCAAACACATTCTTGCCACCCCAACTTGTCGAGTCGGGGTCGTCCTGAACGGCAAGTAGGTTCCAATCGCTCTGACCGGTCATTGGATCCTTCGGAATCTTGCGCAGGAATCGGATCTTACGGTCGTTGCCGGCGCCAAGCTGCACGCCCTTCACGAGCGTTTCGAGATCCGGCGGATAGCCCTCACTACCGACCTCAATGCGAATCAAATTGCGATCCGCTAAATCCTTATAGCGATCGATCGCGTCGCGCATCTCGCGCAGGTCGTAGCGCAATTCCTGCTCGCGTTTGTGCACTATGGTGTATCGCATGATTGGCATCGCCGCCGTAGTCAAAACCAGCAAGATCGAGCAAGCAATGATCAGTTCGATCAGCGTCATGCCCGCCGCCAAGCCCACACGCGCTGCGCGCAGACGCGGCCGCAGACGCCGCTGGCGAGCGGCGTAACCACCGACAAGAGTCTTTGCTGTTTCACTCATGGAGACTGCCAACATACGTCGACCTGAGACCTGAAATCAGAGTGGCCCGAACACATCGGGCCACCCTTCGTCTTATAAATTGGACTACGGCTGTACCTGCAACGTTGCTTCGCTGGTGACCAGCGGAATGGGCTTCTGCTGCGAGTCCTTCGCGTTCACCTGCACGATGGACAGGTTCGAATTTCCCGGCGCAATCGCCTTAATGACGACGCCCATGATTGTTCCGGTGCCGCTGACGCCGGCCGTGTTCGGCTGCCGTGTCGCGGAGATAATCGCTTGCCCGCGTGTCGGATCGACGCGCTGCACGATGGCGATCTCCTGATTACCGCCCTGCAAGAATCCGCCGTGTTGCACTTCTTCCACGCTGATGACGGCGGGGTTGTATTGCAGCAAGAAGGGAACTGAGAAGAGATCATTGACGTTATCGACGACGACTCCGATCGTCGCTTTCTCGCCCACCTTCAGGCTCATATTCCGCGGTTCGAATCGCATCTGCGCTGACTGCCCGCCTTGCGCTGGATTCGTTCCCGCCGGTGCCGCTGCAGCCGGATTCGCCGCAACTCCGGCGACTGGCGTCGCGCCATCGGCTTGCGGTGCGCGCACTTCGGTGTCGCGTCTCACCTGCACCAACGATTCCGACCCGGTATACAGCGGACGCAGATTCGCCTTCGTCCACTCCGGCATACGCACGATCTTCGGCGTCAAAATAATCAGAATCTCGTCGTCTTCGTAACTCTTGGTGTCTTCCGCAAACAAATAGTGCAGCAGCGGAACGCTACCCACTCCCGGCCAGCCGTTGCGGCTCTTCGTATCCGTCTTTTCGACCAACCCGCCCAAAATGTTAGCTTCGCCTTCCTTCAGGCGAATCTCGTGGTCGATCTTTCTCTGTGAAATGATTGGCTGCTGAATGCCGCCGATGTTTGTCTGCCCGGTAACCGACGAAACTTCCACGCTCACCTTCAGGCTGACCTCGTGGTTGGGGTGCACACGCGGAGTAATGTCCACGTTCACGCCGACATCGATGTATTGGAACTGGGTGTTCACCAACGGGTTCACAAATCCCGTGCCTGCCGTCGATCCGACGCCGACGCCCGCCTGGAAGCTGCCGGTCGCCACTGGCACGCGGTCACCGATTCTCAGTTTCGCTGGCTGTCCATCGACCGATCGCACCTCCGGATTCTGAATAATTTTCGTCGTCGAATCGTTCAACAACGCGTTCGCCGTAAAGCTGGGCAGTGTCACGCTGTAGTTCGACCCATTCAGGTGCGTCAAATTCGCCAGCGTCAGAATATTTGACGTCGTCGAGCTCGTCCCAGTCGTGCTCGTGCCGCTGTTCGTAGTCGTTGTCGTCGTTCCTGGTGGCACCACGCCGATCGATGCCGTCTGCCCTGGCAAAATTCCCAGGTTGCGCATCTTGTCCAGGCGCGCTTCCAGCACCTGCACCTGAATCACGACCTCAGGCCGCGCCTTGTCGATGTCGTTGATCATCTTCTCCGCGATCGCCAGTTTGTCGGGCGTGTCGCGGATGATGATGGCGTTCTGCGCGTTCAACTGTTGCAAGCGCTTCAGGTCGAGCAACTGGCGCAAGCCGGTCACGATTTCGGTCAAATCCTGTGCCTGCACCGTATTCGACAAATAGAAAGTTCTTACGACTTGTTCTTCGTAATCGCGGCGCTTCTGCGGCTGATCGGGAACTACGAAAATGATGTTCTCGGTTACAGGCTTCCAGAACGCCTTGCTCTCCATCGACACGATGTCCAGTGCCTGCTGCAACGTCACATTGGTTAGGTCCACGGGAATGCGCCGGGCAGGGAAGTCGGCGTCGTACACAACCGTTAGCCCCGCCAGCTTTCCGATCGTGTCGAACACGATCTTCGCGTCATTCACCATGTGCAAGCTGATGGGAGCCCGCGAAAGTGGCCTGATTTCCGGGGGCATCGACGCCAGGGGAATCTGTTCCGCCTCGGCCGCAGCGTTCGCGGCTGCCTGAGCCGCTGCCGCTTTGTGATCCAGCTCGCCGAGCATTTCCGACGTCTTGCGAATTTCCTGGTCCGCCATTGTGCTCGACGGATCGATCGCCGCCGCACGCTGAAACTCAGCCAGCGCGGCTGGCAGGTTGCCCTGTTCGCGCAGTTTCACGCCCTGCTTGATGTGAAAGGCTCCAGCCTCGAACCGCGCCTGGTTATACTTGATCTGATACTCGGCGTTCTCAGGCTCCTGCTTCAGCGCCTTCTGATAGAAGTCGTATGCCGCGTCGTAGTCCTGGAGGTTTTCGGCTTTGCGCCCCTCTTGATAGTCAGGCTTGCCCTTTGGGCACCCGGCTGCCAATAGCCCCACACCCGCGCACAATATGATCTTGCTAATTCCTCGCATGTACTCTCCGTGGCTCGGGCTCGAATCGGTAGAACTCTAGCACCGGGTTAGAGGGGGGACAAGCAACCGAAGGTTGGCTGTCTTGCATACATAACCCCCGTGCATCTAACATTTAATTCTATAGTCACACAGGATTTATACCGTGCCCAAACCAGTACCCGTTGCTCAAAAACCACCCGTGAAGCAGGCCCCCAAGGGGAGGGACGCGCAAAAGGAAACTGTCGTCGCCCAGAATCGGGCTGCTTCCTACAATTACCATTTGCTCGACAAGGTCGAGGCCGGCCTGGTCCTCCATGGTACCGAAGTTAAGGCCCTTCGCGAAGGCAAAGCTAACATTCGGGACGCCTATATCGACTTCAAGCCGAGTGGCCCCTGGCTGGTCAACGCCCATATCGCCCAATATATGCCGGGTGGGCCGTGGAATCACGAGCCACTGGGCTCCCGAAAACTGCTGCTCCACCAGAACGAGATTAACAAGTTCGCGGGCCGCGTCGAGTCCAAAGGTTTAACCGTCATCCCTCTACGGATATACTTCCGAGATGGCATAGCGAAATGCGAAATTGCCCTGGCCCAGGGAAAGAAAACCTGGGACCGTCGCCAGGACGAGCGCACCAAGGAAGCTCGTCGCGAAGCGGATCAAGCCATGTATCGCAACCGGAGGCGATAAAAACTCAATCATGCAGATCAAGATCGACACAACCCCGTACGCCAATCTCGAAACCGACGCCCTCGTCTCCTATGTTTTTGACGAAACCGATCCAATCCAAGGCACCCTCGCCGACATCGATAAGTCCGCGAACGGCCTGCTGAAGAAGCTCTCCACCGGCGCCGAATTTTCCGGCAAGCCGCTCGAAATGACTTTGATCCACGCGCCTGCTGGTTTGAAGGCAGCCCGCCTGTTGCTCGTCGGAGCAGGGAAGCGCGAAAAATTCGACGTCGCCACGCTTCGCAAAATCGCCGGAGCCGCCACCCGCTATCTGAAAGCCCGCTCGATCAAGAAATTTGGGTTTCTCGTTCGCGAGAACGATCTCAGCGACAACACCGCGCAAGCTGTCGTCGAAGGCGCCATCACCGCCGATTTCGAAACCGACAAGTACAAGTCCGACAAAAAACCCGGCAAGGACATCGAGTCGATCTCAATCCTCGGCTACTCCGACGCCAACAAATCCACCGGTGAAAAGGGCCTTACGCGCGGTCAGATCATCGCGGAGTCGCAGAATTTCGCACGCGACCTCATCAACGAGCCATCCAACAAGCTCACCCCGAAAATCCTCGCCGACAAAGCCGCAGCCATGGCCAAAGAAGCCGGCTTGGCTGTCGACATCCTCGACGAAAAGAAAATCGCCGAACTCAAAATGGGCGCCCTTCTCGGCGTCGCGCAGGGCGGACCCTGAGCCTCCGCGCATGATCGTCATCACCTACACTCCCGCAGGCGGCGCCAAACCTGGCGCTCCGGTCATTGGCCTCGTCGGCAAAGCAGTCACCTTCGATACCGGCGGTGTCTCCATCAAGCCCGCCGATGGCATGGAAAAAATGAAGTACGACATGGCCGGCGGCGCCACCATGATCGGCGCGATGCGTGCGCTCGCAGCGCTCAAGCCCAGCGTCAAGGTGATCTGCGTCGTCCCGGCAACCGAAAACGTGGTCGGAGGCGCCGCGCAAAAGCCCGGCGACATCCAGACCGCGATGTCGGGCAAGACGATCGAAGTCCTGAACACCGATGCCGAAGGCCGCCTCATCCTCGCCGACGGTGTTCACTACGCCAAGCAACTCGGCGCCACGCATCTGGTCGACGCCGCCACGCTCACCGGCGCCATCGTCGTCGCCCTCGCCAGCATCCACGTCGGCGTCTTCTCCGGCGCGGACCAGGCCTGGACCGACAAGCTCCTCGCCTCCGCTAAAGCCGTCGGCGAAAAAATGTGGCAGATGCCGATGGACGACGAATACCGCGAATTCATCAAGGGCAGCTTCGCCGACATTCAAAACATCGGCAGCGGCAAAGGCGGCGGCAGCATTACCGGCGCCTGGTTCATCCGCGAATTCGCCGGCGACACCCCGTGGATCCACCTCGACATCGCAGGCACCGCCTGGAACGACGACGCCAAGCCCTGGCTCGCCAAAGGCCCAACCGGCGTAGCCCTCCGCACGCTCGTCAACCTGGTCATGTCCCAGTCGTAACGCGTCGACTCGACTCCACCATTCCGTGCCACGCAAAACGCCGGCCACCAACCGGCGTTTTGCCGTTGTAGGGGCGGGGCTTGCTCCGCCCGACCACCGCGTCTTGACTCGATGCTGTACGGGCGCAGCACTGCTGCGCCCCATGTCCGCAAGTTCGCCGCGTCTTGAGCCTCTTTGCCCGCATCGACGCTTCCAATCCATTCACAAAGATAGCGTCACCCAGCACGACGCCCTCTTTTTTCCCCTTGACATACCCACCCAATCCTCTATCCTATGCATAGTAATCCGAGGTATCCATGAATTTCAAAGGCACTCTCCCCACCCTCATCCTCGAATCGTTGGCCCAAGGCCCCTCTCACGGCTACGCCATCGCCCAGTCGATCAAATCCCGCTCAAAAGGCATCCTCGACTTCAAGGAAGGCACGCTCTACCCCGCGCTCCACAAACTCGAAACCGGTGGGCTCGTGGAATCTTACGAAGGCTCCGAGAACAATCGCCCGCGCCGCTACTACCGCATCACGAAGTCCGGACGCGCCATTCTCGCCAAGGATCGCGCCGAGTGGCGCGCCATCTCGCAAGCCGTCACCGTGATTTTGGGGGAGGCGTAATATGGAGTCCGAACATGACCCAGAACTCGATCCGCTCTCGACACCTGGCTCGCGAAAGCGACGCGCCAACTCTCTGCTGACTCTGCCGCGCAAGTTCGCACCGAAATCGAGCAGCACTACGAATCCGCGCGCGAAGACGCCATCCGCACCGGCGCGACCTCCGACGAAGCCGACCGCTCCGCGTTATCCGCGCTCGGCGACCCACGTGCCGCGAATTCTCAGTATCGCGAAATTCTGATCACTCACTCCGAAGCGAAATTACTTCGCAGCAGCGCCTGCGAAGCGCGTTTCTTCAGCTCCACGCCGCTCCGCAAACGCCTCCTCGCGATCGTCCCGGCCGCAGCCGCAATGTGCGCCGCCGCAGCCTACGCCATCGCCACAATCACCGCTCCGTTCGTCATTCCATTTGCCGCCACCGCCAGCGCGAACGCGACGGCTGCTCTCGTGGCGCGCATCGCCATCGTCGCCGCGATCCTCACCGCCGTCGTCTTCGCCGTACCGCTTCTTCCGATCTACACGCCCTCGCGCGCCCGCATCTATCGCGCCGCAAAGTGGCTGACTGTTATCGCACTCTCAGTCTCTTTCTTCGATCCTGGTAATCGCCTGGAATGGTCTTGGCTCGTCGTCAACTGCTTCTCATTCGTCGCCTGGATCGAACTCAAGCGCACGTCCCTCCGCCGCAAAATCCCCGCCGCCAACTGGCCCAAACACCTTTACCTTTAAAGTTTCCTCAATCTAACCGCAGCCCCACGCCTTTCCGTTTGTCATCCTGAGTCGCCCGAAGGGCGGCGAAGGATCTCAGCTGCATCCCCACCACAAAATTAAACGCCGCGACGCGCGGGCACGAAAAAAATCTACATCCCTACCGACTCAAAACCACTCCAACGAACGTGCCAATCACGAGGAGTGCGACTGAAAATGGGTAACGAGAACTCGCCTGCAGCGACCAGCTTAAACCGCCGCCGTTTCTTCACCGCTGCCGCCATGACCGCTGCTGCCGCGCAACTCGGTATCGTCGATTCCTTTGTGGCCGACGCGAGCACCTCAACGCCGAAACCACCCGCGAACACATCCTTCGCGCCGCTAAAGCAGATCGACGCCGGCCTGCTCAACATCGGTTACGCCGAAGCCGGCCCCGCCAACGGCCGCGCCGTAATTCTCCTGCACGGCTGGCCCTACGACATTTACAGCTTCGTCGACGTCGCTCCTTTACTCGCATCAAAGGGCTTCCGCGTCATCGTCCCGTACCTGCGCGGCTACGGCACGACGCGATTTCTTTCATCCGATACATTCCGCAATGGCCAGCAGTCCGTAGTCGCACTCGACATCATCGCCCTAATGGACGCGCTCAAAATCCAGAAAGCCATCATCGGCGGTTTCGATTGGGGCGCGCGTACAGCCGACATCATCGCGGCGCTGTGGCCGGAGCGCTGCCAGGCTTTGGTCTCCGTCAGCGGTTACTTGATCGGCTCCCAGGCAGTCGGCAGCACGCCGCTGCCCCCGAAAGCCGAACTCCAATGGTGGTATCAATTTTATTTCGCCACAGAGCGCGGCCGCGCCGGTTACGAAAAATATCGGCGCGATTTTTCGAAGCTGATCTGGCAAATTGCATCACCGAAGTGGAATTTCGACGACGCCACATTCGATCGCACCGCCGCGTCCTTCGATAACCCCGATCACGTCGCGATCGTCATCCACAACTATCGCTGGCGTCTCGGCCTCGCCAACGGCGAACCAAAATACGACGACATCGAAAAGAAGCTCGCCGCTAGCCCGGTCATCACCGTGCCCACGATCACTCTCGAAGGCGACGCCAATGGCGCTCCTCACCCCGATCCCAGCGCCTACGCCAAAAAATTCTCTGGCAAATACGAGAGCCGCGTCATCTCCGGCGGCATCGGCCACAACCTGCCCCAGGAAGCTCCCGAACCCTTCGCCAAAGGCATCATCGACGCCGACGCCCTTGCCCACATGTAGAAACGAAACCGGCCGTTGGGTGCCGCACCCTTGTGTATTTCAAGGGTGCGGGTTTAGATCAAACATCGCCCACACCAGACCGATACTCACGTTTTTTCTGCAGAAAAGATAAACGGCGGATCAAAAATCAATCCGCCGCCAATCTCTTCTCCGAAGTCTTTACTTCATTACCTCTTTACGTCCTTACTTCGCTTTTTCCAAAACTCACATCTTCTCCGGCGCCTCAATCCCCAGCAACTCCAGCACGCGCACCAACTCCCGCTCCACAACTTCCGTCATCGCCAGCAAAAACGCCCGCTTCTCCGCATCGCCTTCCGACAAGATGTGGTGCTTGTGATAAAAATTGTTAAATCCCTGCGCCAGTTGAAACGCATACTTCGCCAGAAACGCCGGCTCCTGCGCCGTAATCGCCGCATCCACCGCCGAATCGAGTGATCCGACCGCAAGCAGCAACTCCCACATGACCGCGCCGTCCGCGCCGCCCAAAAATTTCGCCGCCGCCTCTGCCGTCACCGCGACGCGCGCGTTATCCGCCGCTTCGGCGCCTTTGCGCCGAATCCCGCGAATCCGCACCACCGCATACTGACAATACGGCCCCGTCTCGCCCTCGAAACTCAGCGCATCCTTGAAATCAAACGCAATAATCGTCCCGCGCGTAAACTTCAGCAAAAAGAATCGCAGCGCCCCGATCGCAATCGCGTGCGCCGTCCGCATCCGCTCCGCATCGTCCATATCCGGATGCCGCTCCGACACTTCCGCCAGCGCCGCGCCCTCCAGCTTGTCGATCAAATCGTCCGCTTTGACGCCGAACCCTTTCCGTCCGCTCACCTCGACATACGCCTTCTTCGACTCTTCCGCCGAAAGCTCGTAGCCCAATTCCGCAGCGCATCGCGGCGTCAGCGCCACAATCTCGTACGACAAATGAATCGATCGCTCCGCCTCTTCCGGATGCCCCAGCGCCTTCAATCCTGCCGCCACTACCTGCTGCAAATACGCCTGCCGTGAATCAATCACATTAAAAACCGCCACCGCCGGATTGCCAAAAGGCGGCGCATCCGCATCGCCTTTCATCGCCGTCGTCGCCCAGACCGTCTCGCCTTCCGGCGCATTCTTCCACCGCGCGTAGCGAAAATCTTTCCCCAGCAATCCAAACTTCCAAAGTTGATACGCGATGTCTTTCCCTACGTACGTCACCGTCCCATTCGACCGCACAATGATCTTGTCCTGCGAATTCTCATCGTCCGGATCGCTTGGCTCCGCCGCAGAGCCGTCGCTGTTGCTGCTGTCGTTCCACGGCATCACCCAGCAACCCGCCATCTTCCCGACTTCCGCTTTGTAAATCGCCTTCGCTTCCTTCAACTTCTCAAACGCCGCATCCCAAAAATGCAAATGCAAAATTTCGCTCTCGCGCGCCAGCAAGTCGTACGAAATCCCCAGCCGCGCCATCGTCCGCAGATGAAAACTCACAATCGAATCCGCCACCGTCTCCGCAACTTCCGCCTCTTCGCCGCGTCCCTCTTCGATCGCCCGCAGAGTCGCCCCGCGCAATGCCGCCGCCCGCGCCTTGTCCTCCGCGAAAAAATTCGTCGCCGTCGCGTACAAATCCCAGCAGAAATAATCGAACCGCGGCTCCATCGCCATCATCTTCACGCTTACCGGAGTCCGCTTCTCCATCTCCAGAAAGCCGATGACGACATCCGCCACCTGCACGCCCGTATTGTCGATGTAGTTTTGCACCTGCACGTTGTGCCCGGCCGCGCGCAGCGTCCGCGCCATCGTGTCGCCCAGCACCGCGTTCCGCACATGCCCGACGTGCGCCGCCTTATTCGGATTAATCGAAGTATGCTCGACGATAATCTTCCCCGCCGGAATCTTCCCGCCCGCAGTCCCAGCACCCGTCGCGTCGCCAAAAATCTTCGTCTTCTTCGCCTCTGCGTTCTCCGTGCCCTCTGTGGTTAATCCTTCCTTTTCCTGTGCCTCGCTCCAAAACTCCCCGCGATCAAAATACGCATTCAAATACCCGCCGCCCGCCACCTCAACCCGCGCAATCCCTGGAACCTTGCCAAACGAATTCGCAATTTCCTGCGCAATCGCCCGCGGCGCCTTCTTCAACCGCTTCGCCAACTCAAAGCAAACCGGCGAAGCCGCCTCTCCCATCTCAATCTTCGGCGGCCGCTCCAATACCACCGCCAGCTCCACCCCATACTTTTCCCGTATGTGCGAAGCCAGCGCCGCCCGCAGCCTCTCAACCAATGTCAAATACACGCGCCCTCACCTTCCACCCACACCCCAAAATCACCCCAGTATAAATCACGATTCACACCCCGCCCCGTAATCCCTCCAACCAGTTGCCATATCCCCGCACCGGTAGCGCCGGCATCTTGCCGGCGTTTTTTCAACTCCAACACCGCCAACATCGATCCGGCTCACACCCAAAACTCGGCCACCTTGTCATCCCGACCGAAGCGAGCCGACGCCTTTTCTCCCGCGTTCGCTCCCGCGAACGCGTCGGCTCGCGAAGTGGAGGGACCCCGGCGCAAAATCAAACCTCACCCGACTCGATGAGAACACTCTCGGGTTCCAGCGTTCGAAATCCCCTGCGACCCGTTCGAACAGTATGTTCTAGTACCTATTGACAAAACAATAAATTCGTGCTACCCTGCAACATGACTCGCCCTCCCGCCCAACTCTCCCCCAATTCCACATTCACGCGAGTCCGCAACTCCTTCCGTTCCAACACCTTCCACACTCTTAAAATCGAGCCTCCCACAACTCCAACAATTCAAAACCACTTATTCACTCTTCACAAAAACACCGGGGGTATACCCCTAAACCGCCCCCAAAGTTTGACACCCCAAACCGCCGCCGATAGTATCAACCTGCACCCGTCGCAGACACTTTTTCCCGAATTCCGTCCTTGCGCACCGTGCTCTGGCACCATGAATCTCGCCTATTTCGATTGTTTTTCAGGCATTAGCGGCGACATGACGCTCGGCGCCCTCCTCGACGCCGGCTGCGACCTCGCGCGCCTCCGCGCCGATCTGCAATCGCTCCAGGTCCCCGGCTGGGAAATCTCCGCCGAAAAAGTCTGGAAAAACGGCATGGCCGCCACCTACGCCAAGGTCAAGACCGAAGACCAGAAAAAGCATCGCAGCCTGACCGATATTCTCGAAATCCTCAAAAATTCCAAGCTCGACGATCAGGTCCGCGACCGCGCCACCTTGATCTTCCAGAAGTTAGGCGAAGCCGAAGCCCGCGTCCACGACGTCCCGCTCGACAAAATCCACTTCCACGAAGTCGGCGCCGTCGACGCCATCATCGATATCGTCGGCGCCTGTCATCGGCTTCCACCAACTCGGCATCGATAAATTCGCCTGCTCCCCGCTCAACGTCGGCGGCGGCACCGCGAAAATGGCGCACGGCGTCTTGCCCGTTCCTGCTCCCGCCACCGCGACTTTGCTGAAAGGGAAGCCAACCTACTCCAACGGCGTCCAGCGCGAACTCGTCACGCCCACCGGCGCCGCCATCGTCGCCACGCTCTGCGACCACTTCGGCCCGCAGCCGCCGATGACCGTCTCCGCGATCGGCTACGGCGCAGGCACCGCCGATCTCGAAGGCCAGCCCAACGTCGTCCGCATCATGATCGGCCAGCCCGCCGAAAAACTCGTCGCCGGCTTCGACGAAGAAATCTCCGTCATCGAAGCCAATCTCGACGACATGAACCCCCAGATCTACGGCTACTTCCTCGAAAAAGCCTTAGCCGCAGGCGCGCTCGACGTTTACACCACGCCGGTTCAAATGAAGAAGAACCGCCCCGGCACGCTGCTAACCGTCCTCTGCAAACCGCAGGACGCCAGCGCGCTCACAACGTTGATCTTCGCCGAAACCACAACCTTCGGCGTTCGCACTACTACCGCACATCGCCGCATCCTCCCGCGCGAACACGTCAGCGTCTCCACAACTTTCGGCGACGTGCGCGTAAAACTCTCTCGCATCAACGGCCGCATCCAGCACGCCGCCCCCGAATTCGACGACTGCCGCAAACTCGCCATAGAAAAAAACGTCCCGCTCCAACAAGTCATCACCGAAGCCCTCCGCCGCTACCAGGAGGCCCAATGACCAAGGCAAAGACACGTCCGTGCCACGCGTCACAAATCGCTTGTCGCTGATTCAAGACGCGCAGGTCTGCCCCTGTTTCATCACGCGCTTCCCCTTGCCGCGTTTGTCATCCTGAGCGAAGCGAAGGATCTCAGAAGTCAGCACCGCGCGGACATTTTGCCGTCGAGCACGATCATGTACGGGCGCAGCACCGCTGCGCCCCAGCTGGCCCAGGCGTCAACTTTCAACCACGCTCTGTCTTTGATTTTCTCTCTCGATCGGAATTCGAACTGAAACGAAAACATGCCGCCAACGAAAAAATATTACCTAACCACTCCGATCTACTACACCAACGGCCTCCCGCACATCGGCCACACCTATTCCACGATCGTGTGCGACGCCATCCGCCGCTACAAGCGCATGCTCGGCTACGAAGTCATCCTCACCACCGGCACTGACGAGCACGGAGTCAACGTCGAACGCTCCGCGAAAAAAGCCGGCATGCCCGAGTCCGAATTCGTCGCGAAAATGGCCGCCGAGTGGAAGGCCCTCTGGGATGAACTCGGCCTGCAAGGCGACGAATTTATCCGCACCACCGAAGTCCGCCATGCACGCACCGTCCAGTGGCTCTTCAAACTCTGCCGCGAAAATGGCTACATCTATCCCGGCCACTACACCGGCCAATACTGCATTTACGACAACGCCTACGTCGACGTGAAACCCGGCGAGCCTTGTCCCGAGTGCGGCCGTCCGACCGAAACCGTCACTGAAGACAACTATTTCTTCAAGCTCTCGGCGTTTCAAAACGTCCTGCTCGATTTCTACAAAAAGAATCCCGACTTCATTCAGCCTGAAGCGCGCCGCAACGAAGTCCTCGCGTTCGTCGAAGGCGGGCTGCGCGATCTGAGCATCACGCGCACATCGATTCGCTGGGGCATTCCCGTTCCCGGCGAAGAGCCGCACGTTTTTTATGTCTGGTTCGATGCCCTCACCGCTTATCTCAGCGCCGTCGGTGGTCCCGAGTTTGAGCGCCGCGGCTTCTGGCCGGCCGATCTGCATCTTGTCGGCAAAGAAATCATCCGCTTCCACGCCGTCTACTGGCCCGCGTTCCTGATGGCCGCCCAGCTTCCGCTGCCCAAGCAAATCTGGGCGCACGGCTGGCTCCTGATGGACAGCGCCAAAATGAGCAAGAGTCTCGGCAACGTCGTGCGTCCCCGCCCGATCGTGCACGTCCTCGGACTCGACGCGCTGCGCTACTACCTGCTGCGCGAAACCGTGTTCGGCGCCGATGGCAACTTCAGCTACGACGCGCTCGTCCAGCGCTACAACTCTGATCTCGCCAACGGCCTCGGCAATCTCGCCAGCCGCACGGCCGCGATGATCACGAAAGACTGCGGCGGAAAAATTCCCCGCGTGAACGATTTGAAGCCACAGGATCAAGCTCTGGCGCAGCATGCGCAAAAAACAATCAGCGAAGTTCTCGAGCAGTACAACGCGCTCAGCTTCTCTAAAGCGCTCGAACAAATCTGGTCGCTGATTTCTGCGGCCGACAAATATCTAACCACCGAACAACCGTGGGCGCTCAAGGAAGCCGACAAGGAACGTCGCGACGCGATTCTCGCGACGACCGCCGAAGTCCTGCGCATCGTCACCGCGCTCACGTATCCGGTGCTGCCTGAAAGCACCACGAAAGTCTGGGCGCTGCTCGGCCAGACGACGCCGCTCGGCACCGTAAATCTTGAAAGCCTGAGCTGGGGCCAACTCAAGCCCGGCACGCAACTCGGCACGTCACAACCGTTATTCCCGCGCATCGACAAAGCGGAAGCCATAGAGAGGATGGAAGTCATGGAGAACGAAGCACAGAAAGCGCCGCCGCCAACCGCAGCGGCAACACCCGCCGCAGCGCCGGCCGCAGCAGGAGCAGCGCCAGCCGGCACCGGAGCAGCACCCGCACCCGAAGGCGTGCAGCGCATTGGCATCGAAGACTTCGCCAAAGTCGAGATGCGCGTAGGCCAAATCAAAACCGCCGAACGCATCGTCGGCGCCGACAAATTGCTGAAACTCACCGTCGACATCGGCACCGAAATCCGCCAGATCTGCGCCGGCATCGCGCAATTCTACGAGCCCGAAAAATTGATCGACCGCAAAGTCGTCGTCGTCACCAACCTCGCCCCGCGCAAACTCCGCGGCGTCGAATCCAACGGCATGATCGTAGCCGCCAGCATCGGCCCCGAAGGCCGCCCCGTCCTCGCCGGCTTCACCGAAGACGTAGAGATCGGCGCCCGCCTGAAATAGCCGCGGGCTAAACAATTTCGCAACCCTGAACCCGATCGGCGCATACTGCCGATCTTGATTCTCGACCGGACCATGCAACTCATCGATTCACACGCGCACATTGACCTACCGCAATTCGCGGACGATCGCGACGCCATGTTCGATCGCGCTCGCGCCGCCGGCGTCGAACACATCCTCGCCATCGGTACCGGCCGTCCCGAAAAGCTCGACCTCGCGATCGAATACGCCGACAAGTACGACTGGATCTACGCCAGCATCGGCATCCACCCGCACGAGTCGCAGCAAGCTACGCCGCAACATCTCAGCACGCTTGCGGAGCTTGCCAAACATCCGAGGGTACTCGCCTGGGGAGAGATTGGCCTCGACTATTTCTACGACTACCCGCGCGACGTCCAGGAAAAAGTCTTCCGCGACCAGATGGCGCTCGCGCATCAAGCCAAGCTCCCGATCATTATCCATTGCCGCGACGCCTGGCCCGACACGCTCAACGTTCTCGAAGAGGCCTGGAAGCCCACCGGTCTCGGCGGTATCCTCCACTGCTTCACCAGCACGCTCGAAGACGCGCAGCGCGGTCTCGACATGGGCTTCCTGATTTCTTTTGCGGGCAATTCAACCTATCCGAAAGCGGCGAACATTCGCGACGTTGCGAAAGCTTTGCCGCTCGAGAAAATACTGATCGAAACGGATTCGCCGTTCCTTGCGCCGCAGCCCTACCGCGGCAAGCGCAATGAACCCGCCTACGTCGCCGAAGTAGCTAAGGCGATTGCATCTGTGAGAAACTTGGGCGCAGAAGAAGTGGCTGCAGCAACGGCCGCGAATTTTCGCCGCTTCTTCAAGCTCGACGCGAAGCCGCAAGTCGCTTCGTGACGAACGCGCAGTGGGCCTTGACGGAGGCCTCGCCTTTCGCATTCGCAGCCGCCAGGGTGCTTTTGACACGGTGAATTTGATTGACGGTTTTGATATCGCACAGGATACTGTGCGGTCTATCTGAGTCGCACCTTGCGACATGTTTAGCGACTGAAAGGTTTAATGCAGGCAGGGAGGAAAGCCATCGCGCTGCTCACAGCCAGGGAGATTTTCGATCTCGTCCGAGACGATCTCGTCCTTGTGGAAGAAGAACTGACGCGACAAACCGCGACTGCTTTTCTGCCGGTTTCTGAAATCACCAGCTACCTCCTCGGCGGAGGAGGCAAGCGCCTTCGTCCCGCACTCCTTCTGCTCTCCGCGCGTTACGCCGGCCATCACGGCCCCTCTGCGATCAAGCTCGCCGCGGTCGTCGAACTCCTTCATAGCGCGACTCTGATTCATGATGACGTGATTGACAGCGCCGACACGCGACGCGGCCGCCCTTCCGCGAATTCGCGTTGGGGCAATCATCGCAGCGTTCTCGCCGGCGATTGGCTCTACATGCAATCTTTCCAGATGGCGCTCGAAGAGCGAAATTTTCGCATTCTCGATGTTCTGATCGACCTCACGCAAAAAATGGTCGAAGGCGAACTTCTGCAACTCGCCAAAATCGGCCGCATGGACATCACCGAAGAAGACGCACTGCAACTCGCGACGTACAAGACGGCGTGTCTCTTCAGCGGTTGCGCGCGCCTCGGCGCCGTTCTCGGTGCCGCTGAAGATGCCGATGAACTCGCGCTCGCCGAATACGGCCGTTACGCAGGCCTCGCGTTTCAGTTGGTCGACGACCTGCTCGATTTCACCGCCTCCGCACAGCAGTTGGGCAAGCCCGTTCTGAGCGATCTGAAGGAAGGCAAAGTCACTTTGCCTTTGATCTACGCGATGGAGAACGGCCATCGCCATGCTCGTGAATTGGTCGCTCGTGTTCTGGAAGAAAAGGAATTCGATTCCGTAAAACCTGAAACTTTGGTTGCGCTCGTTCGCGAATCCGGAGCTCTCGATCGCGTGCGTGCGCTCGCGCATGATTACGCGCGCCGCGCAAAAGCAAGCCTGAATGGCAGCGACTCCGAGTACGCCCGTGCGCTGCTCACCGTGCCCGACTTCATCCTCGAGCGCGAAAACTAGTTCCAGTTCTGCCACCGCAAATCGGGAAGTCCACAATGCTTCCGTTCAAACTCATCTATCATCCGCGCTACGATCTGAATCTCGGCGCCCACGTTTTCCCTTCACAAAAATTCCGTCTGATCGCCGAGACTTTGCTCGCGGAAAAAATCGCGACGCCGCAGGACTTTCTTGAGCCAAAGCCGGCCAGCGACGAAGACTTGCTGCGCGCTCACACGCCAGCCTGGGTGGAAAAACTCAAGAACGGCACGCTGACGCCGTACGAAGTTGCAAAGCTGGAGGTCCCGTATTCGTTGGAATTGCGCGACGCAGTTTGGCTCGCTGCCGGCGGAACGATTCTTGCGGCGCAGTCGGCGCTACGCGATGGATTCGGCTGCAACATCGGCGGCGGGTTTCACCACGCGCACGCAAATCACGGCGAAGGATTCTGCGCGATTCATGATGTCGCGGTTGCGATTCGTCGCATGCAGGCCGATGGCGCGATTCGCAAAGCGATGGTGATCGATACGGACGTGCACCACGGCAATGGAACCGCTGCGATTTTTGGCGACGACGAAAGTGTCTTCACGCTTTCGATCCATCAGCTGAACAACTATCCGCCATACAAGCCGCCATCAAATCTGGATCTGAATATGTGGGACCGCGCCGACGACGAAGAGTATCTCGACGAACTGATCCCGGCCGTGCAGAAATCGATCGGTGAATTCCTGCCCGACATGATTTTCTACGTCGGAGGCGCCGATCCGTTCTGCGAGGACCAGCTCGGCGGGCTATCGCTGACGAAAAATGGATTGATCGAACGCGACCGCAAAGTGTTTGAGGAAGCGCGGCGCATCGGAATCCCCGTCGTCACGACACTCGCAGGCGGATACGCGCGCCGCGTCGAAGACACTGTGCGCATTCACGTCAACACGATCGTGACCGCTCGCGAAGTGTCCGCGATGTACCCAGCGGCGAACGCCGCGTCGAATTGAGTCGCGGCCGCACAGTTGGCGATTAATGGACCGCAGCGGAGGGTTGCCCAAGCGCTTCATGGATGGCCGAGACGAGTGACTTCTGCGACGCTTCTTCGTCGTAGCCTTCGGCGCGGTAGACGATTTTCCCCGAGCGGTCGATGATAACGACGGTTGGAAACGAATTGATATTTAGAAGCCGGTCGAGGCCGTCGGCAAAGACGACGGTCATCTGCGGCTTGGTTTCCTTCACATAAGGCGCGACGAGCGTTTCGTCCTCATCGCAATCGGCGGCAAGAAACACGAGATCGTGATTCTGCTGAAAGCTCAGCGCGACGCGATCAAATTGCGGCTCCAGCGCGCGGCATGGCCCGCACCACGTCGCCCAGAAATTGACGACGAGAATCTTTCCTTTTTCGCTCGATAGCGGCAACGCCGAGCTATCGCTCACGCGGCGCAACGTGAAATCGAAGGGATCGGTCACTCCGGAATTCTTCGCAGCAGTTGTTTTTGCCGGCGACGCGTTCAGTTCGTCGTAGGTCTTCAGCAAGTACGCGCCAAGACCATCGTCGGAGCCGTGAGAGAGACGCCAGACATTTCCAAGCTTCTGCCGCGTTTCGCGACGGTCGCCCGCGGTCTTTGCGCCTTCAAAGAGCGAAAATGCCCGCGCATATTGCTGGATGGCGCGCGGCAAATCCTTATTCAACTCCGCGATCTCGCCCATCTTTTCCGCCGCCACGGCACTCGGCTCGAACGCGTAGGCGTCTTCAAAATCCTTTTCCGCTTTCGCATTCTCATGCAGCTTCATGTACAGGCGTCCTCGAAACACGAGCACCGTCATGCGATCGTGATTTTTGCCCGCGACATATTCCTGCTGCGAAATCTTCGGAGACTTCTCGTCGTCCGCCCGATTTACGTAATCGAGAACGCGCGTGCAGTAACTCACCGCGCGTTTCAGCCCCGCTTCATCGCCGTGTTGTTCGATCAGCTGGATCGCGAGCATCGTCACGGAAATATCGTCGGGATTCAGCGCGATGATGCGCTCGGCATAGTCCATGGCGCGAGGAGCGTCGCGCAGTTGCAGGTTGGACTCTACAAGCGCGCGGTAAATGCGAGTGCGCTGCGGAGCTTCGGGATATTTTTTGAGGAACGCTTCGAGATTGCGGACGAGCGCGGCGCGATCGTTGCCGGCGCTGTCGATAGCCTGCTGCAACTCTTCGTCGGGAGTGGGGTGAGTCTGCGCGTCGCCTTGCTTGCCTGCTGATTTCGGCGGCGGAGAAGATTGCTGAGCGGGATACGCGACGCAGAGAGTGCTCGCCACGGAAAGGGAAGCGAGAAGGACCGTCAGGAGTCGCGCGCACCGTCGCATTCCGTCCATTCTATGCAAAATCGATGAGAATCGCTTGACGGGTAACGAAAGAGTTGAATTCGCAGAAGCAAGACGATGAGAGCCGAGTCGAGCGGGTGATGTCGAGAGGCGCCGACGAAAAGCCCGCGATCTGGGAAACGATCGCGGCTACAGGTGGCGGTCACACGAGCGCGGAGATCGCGCGATCGAGACTACGAGGCGCTGACGCGGATTTCGCCGGAGATCGTGTGGACTTCAACGCGGCCGCCGCCGTTGCCCATGCGGGCGCGCAGCGAATGTTTGCCTTGTTCTTCGATGACGATGGGCACGTCGGTCTTGATTTGCCCTGAAACCGCTTCGGCGGAGAGACGGAAATTCGCGTTGCTCGGAACACCGAGATGCACGACGCCGGAGGCCGTCTTCAAATCCCAATAGCTCGTATCACCTGGATTCCCTTGCACATTCACGGTGCCAGAGACGGCGTGCGCTTTCACGTCACGCGTCGCGCCCTGTACTTCGACGCTGCCGCTCCCGGTGTCGGCGTCAACCCGCCCGCTCGGGCCGATAATTTGGGTCTCGCCCGAGAGGGCACTGATGCGAATGTCGCCTTTGATTTTCGATGCGAGCACGCTGCCCGACGCACTCGAAGCGCGAAGATCGTCGCCGATGCTCTGCGCGTCGATCGAACCGCTCAATGTGTTGAGTGTTGTCTGGCGATCGACTCCGCTCACTTTAATGGAGCCCGAAGCCGAATCGACTTTCACCGGGCCTCGCACATTGGAAATATTTTGTGAGCCCGACACAACTTGGGTGCTGACCTCGGTGTCGTGAGGTACTTCGATCGTGTACGCGATCGAGACGTTGTGAATCTTGCTCAAGTCTTTGCCAATGCGGATTGTGTCGCCCTTTTGTTCGACCGGTGGATTGCCCACGATTTCGTCGAGCCGTTTTTGCGGGCTGTCGAAGCCCATGCCGGACGAGCGAACATCACCATGGACGTGCACTTTGCTGTCAGAACTTCCCTTGATCGTGACATCGCCGGAGGCGCTTGAAAGTTCGAGGCGGATGGGCGTGGTGACGGTGAAGCTGCGATCGAAGGCGCCGGTTGCGGCGGGTCCCATTTGGCAGCCCGACGCGACGATGGCCAGAGCAGCGAATGCGACTCCAAAAGCGACGCTTCGTTGGCGGGGCATCATGATTCCTCCATCGGCTGAACGGCTGCGGTTTCCGCGTAAAGCCAGGATTGTCCGCAGCAAGACGCGTGGCGCTGCGCTGGCGACCCTGCTGCAACCGCTTCAAAACGAGATACGGAAATTGGAGTGATTATGTTCCCGGGAAGCGCGGGACTCAAGTCTGGCTCGAACCACGATCGTCATCCGCGTCTGAAGTGGGCCGCTTGAGCGCTTCGTTGAGCGAGCCTTGGCGGTAGCCTTCGAGGTCGAGTGCGACGTAGGCGAATCCGATTGCCTTCAGACGCGCGGAGATTTCGGCAGCCATTTCTGGAGCGAACGCGCGCGGCATTTCTTCGGGCGCAATTTCGACGCGCGCGAGTTTGTCGTGCAGGCGCACGCGGAACTGCTGAAAGCCCAGGTCGCGTAGCGCGGCTTCGCCGCGTTCGATCAAGCCGAGGCGTTCCGGCGTCACTTCGGTGCCGTAAGGTACGCGCGATGCGAGGCACGCCGACGCCGGGCGATTCCATGTCGGCAGATTCGCGCGCTGCGAGAGTTCACGGAGTTCGCTCTTGCGCATTCCGACGTCGAGCAGCGGTGCGAGGACGCGATGCTCTTTCGCGGCGCGATGACCGGGGCGAAAATCGAGCGTATCGTCGGCGTTCACGCCGTAGGCGGTCGCGCTGAATCCGCGTTCGAGCGCAATCGCATCGAGCACGGTGAACAGCTCGTCTTTGCAATGAAAGCAGCGATCGGCGGCGTTCGCGCGATACGCCGGATTCTCCATCTCGTGCGTCTCGACGAACTCGTGATGAATGCTGTGCGCGCGGACGAAATCCTCGACGATGTCGCGATCGTGCGTGGAATAGCTCGGTGAGAGTGCGGTCACTGACAGAGCGCGATCGCCCAGCGCCTTCTGCGCGGCCCAAGCGAGATAAGCCGAATCGGCTCCGCCCGAGAGCGCGACGATCACCGAAGGCAACGCCGCGAGATTCGCCAGCAACTGGCGCTCTTTTTCCTCGGCGGAGGGCCCGTCGTTTTGAGGGATTCGGATCTGAACAATCGCTGCCATGTCGAAAGTTCAGTATAGCGCAAAGGGCCAATCGACCGCTTCGAACGAGGCAGCAGCTACTTGAAATCGAGCAGCACATCGACTGTGTGCTTCGCGTCGTCGGGCTGCACCCAGTGGCCGACATTGTCGTAGTGCACAGGCAGCGTGCCGAAAATATCGTGCGGCTTGGTCTCAAGCTTCGTCAGAAAATCCTCGAAAGTCGTTTTGTCGAAGACTTCGCCCTGCGGAATGCTCCATGCATCGCGCAGCCGCTTCTCCGCGCCCGGGCGACAGCCCCGTGATCGTCAGCGCATTGAACTTAAACGCGCCACCTTCGTCAACCCGCACGCGATACGAAATCGTGTGCGCCTGATCGTCGTAATTCGCAACCGGATCAATTTTCGCTTCGAGATAGCCGACGTGCGCATACTCTTCGCGAATGCGCTCGAGTCCCGCTTCGATCGCCATTCCATCCGCGACGTCGCCGGGCTTCAACCCCATATCGCTCATCAGCGTGGTCGTCGAGAGCAGGGAATTGCCCGTCCACTCCACGCCCTTCCATTTGTAAATCGCGCCTTGCTCGATCGGCACGAACACCGGAATCCTCTCCGGTAATTTCTGGTTCGGATTTCCCGTCAGCCGAATTTCCGGCGGCCCAAGCTTCGCGCGCAGATATCCCTGTTTCAGATAAATGGGTCGCACCTGCTCGGTCAGAAAAAGATCGATCGCCATGCGCGAAAATGGCTTGCCCTTCAATTCCGCAAGCTGCTGCTGCACGGTTTTCGACGAATTCAGCGAAGCGTCGCTGAATTCAAGCTTCTCGATCGAGAGCGAGCTCCCCTCGATGTGAAATTCCTGAATGGTGCCTTCGCCATTCGGATTCGCGACGACCTGATGCTCGACCGCCGCTTGCAAGCCATGCGTACCGAGAAATTGGCTGACGGCATCCGCCGCCTCATCGACAACCGCGCCGGCGCCAGGAAGTGTGCCGTTGTAAAACGATATCTTCGCGCGAATGGCGTCGTTCAATTCGCCGTCGGTAAACCAGGGCAAATTATCGAAATATGCCGGCATCCGGTCGGCTTCTTCCAGATGGAATATGACGACGAGCCCGTCGGCGCGCGATTGGAAATTATATTTGACGTGAGCGAAGACGCCCGACTGAACGAGCTTGTCGGCAGCCCCCTGCAGATCGTCGCGGCCAACCTGCTGGCCGAGTTGAAGTCCGCTCAGCGTGGCGACTTGTTCGTTGGTGAAGGTTTTTAGCCCCTCAACGCGAATTTCCCGAAGAACCGCGGTTGAGTTATTTTGGGCCGCCGCAGGCGGAGGAGGAGTTTGTGCTTCGGCGTTCGAGGCAAGCGGGCCAAAAACCAACGCCGAAACGAACAACGCAAGCGCGAACGTAGGCGTGCAACCTGGCATGCGCGTAGTTTACCGGAAATACGTGTGGGGGTTGCAACAGGCGAGAAAGATTGGATCGATCGAAGAGAGATTCCTCACACTGCGCGAGCCGACGCGTTCGCACAGAAGCGAACGCAAGAAAAAGCGTCGGCTCGCTTCGGTTCGGAATGACAGTCTTGGGTTGGGTGCGCGAAAACCTATTCGACCGTAACCGACTTCGCCAAATTGCGCGGCTGATCGACGTCGCATCCGCGGCGAATCGCGATGTGATACGCCAAGAGCTGCAGCGGAATAATTTCCAAAAGCGGCGCGAGCAGTTCGGGAGCCGCCGGTACTTCGAGCACATGATCCGACGACTTACTCGCGAGCTTGTCGCCGGTCGTCACGATCGAGATCACGATGCCGTCGCGCGCCTTCACTTCCTGAATGTTCGACACGCTCTTTTCATAGCGCGTCACCGAGTCCGGATCGCTCGCATCGTGCGTCGCCAGCACAACGACTGGCAAATTTTCATCGATGAGCGCGTTCGGCCCGTGCTTCATTTCGCCCGCGGGATAGCCTTCCGCGTGAATGTACGAAATTTCCTTCAATTTCAAAGCGCCTTCGAGCGCGATCGGATAGTGAATGCCGCGTCCGAGATACAGAAAATCGGTGTGACGGAAAAGCTGCCGCGCGAGAGTCTCGTACACGCCCGACTCTTCCGACTGCAACACTGTCTCGATCTTGTGCGGAATTCGCGTGAACTCCTGCAAGAACGACTTCGACGCTTCGGGCGCCAACTTGCCGCGCACCTGGCCCAAATGCGCCGCGAGCAGCAGCAACGCCGTCAGCTGCGATGTGAACGCCTTTGTCGACGCAACGCCAATCTCCGGCCCCGCGTGCGTCAGAATCGTGCCCGCCGCTTCGCGCGTGACCATGCTGCCCATCACGTTGCAGATCGCGAGCGTCGGCGAACCCTTCATCTTCGCTTCGCGTTGGCCCGCCAGCGTGTCGGCGGTTTCGCCCGACTGACTGATGCAAACCGTCAGCGTCTTCGAATCTAAAATAGGATCGCGATAGCGAAACTCGCTGCCGTAATCGACTTCCACCGGAACGCGCGCCAGCCGCTCGATCATGAATTTCCCGGCGAGCCCGGCGTGCCAGCTCGTGCCGCACGCAACGATGCGCACATGCTCGAATTCACGGAATTGCTGCTCCGTGATCTGCATGTCGTCCAAAAAGATTTTGCCGGTGTCTTGCGAGATGCGGCCGAGCAGCGTGTCGCGCACCGCGCGCGGCTGCTCGAAAATTTCCTTCTGCATGAAGTGCTTGTAGCCGCCCTTTTCCGCCATGATCGGATCCCACGCCACGTGCTGCGCGGGCCGTTCGACGGGGCGACCGTCGTGATCCATCACCTTGACGCCCTGCGGCGTCAGCACGGCGATATCGCCGTCGGCGAGGAAGAAAATCTTGCGCGTGTGCTCCAGCAAAGCCGGAATGTCGCTCGCGACGAAATATTCACCGTCGCCGAGTCCGATCACCGACGGCGGGCCAAGCCGCGCCGCCACGATTTTCTGCGGCTCGCGCGCCGACAACAACACCAGCGAATAAATCCCGCGCAGTTGCTTCAACGACTGCCGCACTGCTTCTTCCAGGCAAACTTTGCCGCCGTTCGAATTCTTCTCGACGAGGTGCGCAACGATCTCCGTGTCCGTTTCGGTGACGAACTTATGCCCCTCGGCCTGCAGCTGTTCCTTCAAATCCAGATAATTTTCGATGATGCCGTTATGCACGACGACGTAATTACCGGTGCAGTCGCGATGTGGGTGCGCATTCTCTTCCGTCGGGCGTCCGTGTGTCGCCCAGCGCGTGTGCCCGATGCCATAGGTTCCTTCGATCGGCGCCTTCGCGAGCACGTCTTCCAGATTGCGCAGCTTGCCCGGCGCGCGCCGAATCTCGAGCTTGCCTTCCTTCGTGACAACCGCGATGCCTGCGGAGTCGTAGCCGCGATATTCCAGCTTGCGCAGCCCCTCAATAATGACCGGGACAACTTTTTTCGAGCCGATGTAACCAACAATTCCGCACATGCGGGGACTTCTCCTGGCGCTTACTGTTGCTGCGCTTACCGTCGTGATTTCACTGCTCGTCTGATGCCGGGAACACTACTGCCTGATGAGAAAGCGTAGCACGCGGTTTTTAGGCGAACAGGGTGACCTTGGTACCGGTGTGGCTTAGGAGTGGCGTACTAGGAGAGCACAACGTCTAAATGGTCTGATATCAGCGGGATAGCGGCTATAGCACCCCGCGCCAAGCGCGAGCTTTCGCTGTCAATCGACAATCTCGAACCGGTATTCCTCGATCACCGGGTTGGTCAGAACTTCCTTCGAAATCTTCTCGAGCTGCTGCTGCGCTTCGTCTCGATTCCATCCATCGAGATTCAGCACAAAAAATTTCCCCTGGCGAACATCTTTAATCTCGCCATAGCCCAGCCCCGTCAGCGCGTGATGAATCGTCTGCCCTTGAGGATCGAGAACCGTGCGCTTCGGCATAACCCAAACGTGTGCTTTCATGGCTCCAAATTATAGCATCGCGCGTGCGACTCTTCGAAAAACGGTCAGCGCGCGAAAAATCACCGCTCACTGCAGATGCGTCACAATAAACCCTTCCGACAGCACCTGTGAATACGTATATACATAAGCATCCGCGTCGTGAGCAAAAAGCGGCACGCTCACAGATTGGATTCCAGCCATATTTCCGCCGAACTCTTTCCAGAATTCCAGCTTGCCCGTTTTTGGATCGAGACGAAAGACTCGCGATCGCCGCTCCCCCGAACGATTCGAGACGGCATACATCTGCTGATCATCACGGAACCAATCTCGAAGGCTGTACTTCGGATCGAACGACGGGATCGGTGTGAATTTGCTATCCGCCATCGTCCACACGCCCCAGGTTCCATCCGGTCCACGCATCGCGACCTTGCTGCCATCATGCGAGAAAATGACGCCGACATAGCCTTCGGGCGTCAGCGCTTTTGATTCGCCCGTCTGCGCATCGACCACATACGTGCGGGCGCCCTTCCCCGGCTCTGTGCCGCTTGCGATCAGGTGCTTTCCATCGGGCATATACCTCACCACGCCGTACGAGACGTTGTCGTGGGTAAGTATTCGCGTTTCGCCGGCGCCCGTCGGAACTAGTTTTAAGGCCGTCGCGGTAAGGTCCTGCGTGATTATCCATTTCCCGTCGGGAGAAATCGCGCGCCCGTAGCCTTCGCCCAGTCGGGTTGGTGGTGAACCGTCTGTGTCGCGCACAAACACCGTGTAATTCGGCCCGCCGCCTTCGGCTTCCTCTTCGAAGAGTATTTGTTTGCCGTCGCGACTGATGTCGCGGACAAGCGACCATCCAAGCCATCCCATTTCCACTTCCGCTTTTCCGCCCGGCGGCATCGCTCTTGCGTTCAATCGCTGCCGCTGTGCTATCGTCAGCAACCTCCCGTTGCGAATATCTTCTACCCACATGCCTCCAGGTATGTTGACCAGTGTCCTTCGCTTGCCATCGAGCGTGACCGCGTAGAGGTTGTTCGCGGCACCTGCGTCTGATGCCGAAAACCAGATCTCGGATCCCGACGGTGACCAGACTATTCCTTCGGTGGAATTCCAGCCCCCGGACAATTTCTTTTCCTTGCCGTCCGGTCCGACGACGGCTACCGTGCCACGATCGTCGCCTATGACGTTTTCGTGGTCGATAAACGCAATTGATTTTCCGTCTGCCGAGATTTTTGGAGTGCTGATCCAGTTGATCGTATCCACTAGGACCGTGCCGATCGGATATTCAAGCCGCCAATGCCCGGATTCCGGCGCGAAACGCACTACCGCGAGTTTCTCTCCATCCGCGCTCCAGTCCGCATCCTGCACATATTCCAGAATCGTTCGCGGGGTTCCGCCGTTGTAGTTGACCCTGGCTAAGGTTCCGAACGTTGCAAACCCTCCTCGGGTCGTCGAGTTCAGGCGAATAGCAAGTTCGCCTTTGCTCGACACCGCGAGGATCTCGGCGTCTTTGAAAGGCAATTCGCGCTCTCCCAGAGAATCGACCGGCGCGATATAGAGCTGCATATCGGTGCCTTCCCAGGTCGCTGCATAGATCACGCTGCCGTCGGGTGCGAAGCGGGCGTTGCCCATGAAGCCGGAGCGGAACGTGAATTGCCTGTATTGCGGTGACTCCGGAGGCTTGTTGTGGCCGAGCCACAGTCCGAGTCCGAGCATCGCGGCTGCAAAGATGAGAGCTGCCGCGTATATCGGAATTCGCGATTTCTGCTCGGGTGCGACGGCTAAGATCGGTGCTTGAGCTCCCGTTTTTGGCCCCGAGATCTGTGAAACGGCTTCGAGTGCAAAGGCCAAATCTTTGGCCGATTGGAATCGATGATCCGGAGATTTCTCCAGGCAGCGACGCACGATCCGTTCGAGCGCCGGCGACACGGGTAACTTCGTTTCCGTGAACTCCGGCACATCCTCTTTCAGGATCGCCGTCATCGTCTCGGGCGCGGAGTCGCGCTGAAATGCGCGCTTGCCCGAAAGCATTTCGTACAGCACCACACCGAACGAAAACATGTCGGTGCGCGCATCGACTTGCCCGCCGCGCACTTGCTCCGGCGCCATGTAGCTCGCCGTGCCCATCACGACGCCGGCCGCCGTGTGCTGCGTCATCGTTGCGCCGTCCACGCCGGGCGTTTCCTTCGCTGCCAGCTTGGCCAGCCCGAAATCGAGGATCTTGACGCGGCCATCGCGACAAACGAATAGGTTGTCGGGTTTTAGATCGCGGTGAACGATGCCTTTGTCATGAGCCGCCGCAAGCCCATTCGCGATTTGTACCGCGTATTCGATCGCCTTGCGTTGCGGAATCGGGCCTCTCTCGAGAATCACGCGCAGGCTCTCGCCCTCCAGCAACTCCGAAACGAGATACGGCGACGCATCGCGCGTTCCGACGTCGTATATCGCTAAAATGTTCGGGTGATTCAGCGCTGCGACTGCTTGCGATTCTTGCTCGAAACGCCTTAAGCGCTCGGCGTCCTGTGCAAACGATTCCGGCAAAATCTTGATCGCGACTTCGCGCCCGAGCCGTGAATCCCGGGCGCGATACACCTCGCCCATTCCACCCGCGCCGATTTGCGAGAGAATTTCGTACGGACCAAGCTTCGTCCCCGCTGGGATGGGCATAGAGTGCCGCGATTATACGCACCCTCCCAAGAAAAACCAACGCAGCGGTAGGGCCCGGATTCAGCCGTGCCGCACCGCTGCGACGTGAAACGGCTTTAGCCTCTGAGGTTCGTGCGTCCTTCATCACCTCCTTGACGCGAAACCTCGAATCAAAGACCATGCCCGGATGCAAATTTCAAAATCCTTGTCCTATCGCTCCCTGATTCTGTGTCTCGCAATCATTGCAACTCTCTCTTGCACAACGAACGCCGTCGCTCAAACGAAGCGCCACCTCGGCGCCGACGATTTCTACCGCATGCGCGAAGTCGGCGACCCGCAGGTCTCTCCCGACGGCAAATGGATCGCGTATACCGTCACGACGATGAACCGCGAACTCGATCGTCTCGAAACGCAAATCTACATCGTGGATTGGGAAGGCACGCAGAGCCTCGCGATGACTTACGGACCGGAATCCGCTTCGTCGCCGAAATGGAGTCCCGACGGAAAATACTTGTCGTTCCTCTCTTCGCACAAAGATGAAAAGGGAGAAGGGAAGACGCAAATCTGGTTGCTCGACCGCCGCGGCGGCGAAGCGCAGCCTCTCACCGATGTGAAGCGGGACATTGAAAGTTATTCGTGGTCGCCGGATGGAAAAAAGATCGCACTGCAACTGAGCGGCGATGAAGAAGTCGCAAGCGATCCGGACAAAAAAGCGCACAAAGCTCCAAAGCCGATCGTCATCGATCGCTACCAATTCAAGCAGGACATTGAAGGCTATCTGACCGAAGACTCGCGCAGCCAGATTTCACTGTTCGACGTCGCGGAGAAGAAGCTGGAGCCGCTGACCAACGATCGCCGCTACGACGATCAGGATCCGACGTGGTCGCCCGACAGCTCAAAAATCGCGTTCGTCAGCGACCGCACCAGCGATCCCGATCAGACCGCCATCGACGAAATCTACGTGATCGACGCGAAGGCCGGAGCGACGCCGCAAAAAATCGCATCGGGCAATTCTCCCAGCGGCCAGCATATCCGCTGGAGCCCCGACGGAAAGTCAATCCTGTACCTCGAGGGCTTCGACCTTAAGTATGGCGCGTACAACCAGAATTCGCTGCGCGTTGTCTCGTCCTCCGGCGGCACGCCGGCAAAACTTGCCGAAAAACTCGATCGCGGAATAATTTCGCCGGAATTTACGGAAGATGGCCAGTCCATCACATTTGTTTTCGACGATGATCGCAAGGTCTTCATCGGTCGAGTTGGCGTCAACGGCGGCGAAGTCGAGCGCATTACGCAAGGCGACGCCGTAATTATTCAGCGTTCATCGGCGAAAGGGCACACGGCTGTTGTCGCGTCCACCGACTCGACCGCACCCGAGGTCTTCGCTGTCGAATCGGGAAAGCTTCGCAAACTCTCTTCGCAGAACGATGCATGGCTCGCTGACGTTCAACTTGGCGCTGTCGAGGATTTTTCCGCGAAAGCGAAAGACGGCAACGAAGTTCACGGCCTGATGACCAAGCCGCCCGACTATCAAGCTGGGAAGAAATATCCGACGCTGCTGTGGATTCACGGCGGCCCCGACATGCAGGACGATCACGCGCTGCGATTCGATCTGTATCCGCTCGCGGTCGAGCGCCAGATGTTTGCGGCGCAGGGCTACGTTGTGCTTGCGGTGAACTATCGCGGCGGCAGCGGGCGCGGCGCCGCGTACACGAAAGCGATCGCAGCGGATTGGGGCCAGAAGGAGGTTCTGGACGTGCTCGCCGCTGTCGACTACGCGATTTCCAGCGGCGTCGCGGATCCAAACAAGCTCGGTGTCGGCGGCTGGAGTTATGGCGGGATGATGACCGATTTCACGATCGCGTCCGACAGTCGCTTCAAAGTTGCGATGGCAGGCGCAGGAATCGGCAACGAACTCGGAATGTATGGCAGCGATCAGTACATTCGCCAGTACAACAACGAAATCGGTCCGCCGTGGAAAAATCTCGACACCTGGATCAAGATTTCGTATCCGTTCTACCATGCGGATCGCATCAAGACGCCCACGCTATTTATGGTCGGTCGCGCCGACTTCAACGTGCCACTCGTCGGTACCGAACAGATGTATCAGGCGCTACGCACGCTCGGTGTTCCGACGCAGCTTGTGATTTACCCCGAACAGTTTCACATTTTCACGCGACCAAGCTACATTCACGATCGGATGGAACGTTACCTCGCGTGGTGGGACAAATATCTGAAGCAGTAGTCATCAATGAATCGAAGAGGCGCGCGGCGAGAATGAATCGGGGTTCAAACTGCGGCTGGCTTCATTCGATGGAGAAGCGCGCGAACCGCAGGCTAAAACAACCGTGAGAATGCGAGAGTTGGTCCGCTTAATAGTGAACCAACTCTCGCCGGAATTTACTTGCGCGGATGCGCGTTGGCGTATTCGGCCGCTTCTTTCAGTTCGCGATCCGCGGCCACCAGATGCTCGAGCGCTTTTTCGCCGTGGCCTCCCAAATCGTAGCGATTGTCCGTGCGAGCGGTTTCTGCTTCCTGCCACGCCGCACCGATGTGATGTTGTGCGGCGGCGAGGTGTGGATGCTTGTGTGGGTCGATGTCCTCGACTGGCCGTTGTGCGACCGCCACGCCAGCCAAAACCAACAGTACAGCCAGGGCGCTGCCCCTCAGGAGATTCGTTTTCATTTGTGATTTCCTTTCGTCTATGAAGAACACTCTGTAGAAAGCGGCGAGGTCGCTCCGTCGATGCGATTCCTACCGGCGCCGTACGTGTCGAGCACGATAGCTGTTCCGGCGGGTGAATTGCAACCGGATGCTCAACTACTGTTTCGGAGTCGTGGGCAAGCGGCCATCGAAAGCGAATGCGTGATCGAAGCTCGCTTGCTGCACCGATGAGATTTCGTTTTCCGTCAAGCGCATGCGGCGCGCGTTTTCGTATTCGCCTTGTAGAGTCGTGTGGAACATTGCGGGATCGTCGGTGGAAAGCACGATCGGAATCCCATGGCGCAATAATTTCGGCAGCGGATGATCTTCGATGCGCGCGTCTTTTTGATGGAGTTGCTTCGCGAGTGCGCCGGTGCAGATATTCCCGGCCGGACAAACTTCCAAAGGAATGCGACGCTCGGCCAGCAAATCCATCAGAGCAGGATCGTGTATGGCGGCGATGCCGTGGCCGATGCGCTCGACTCCGAGCAGTTCGACCGCTTCGCGAATTCTGTCCGGCCCCCCAACTTCGCCGGCATGCATCAGCCGATGCAATCCGATCCCAGTGGCTTTGTCGTAGACCGGACGAAATTCCTTCGTGTCTACCGAGAGTTCGTCGCCGCCGATGCCGAATGCGACGATCGATCGCGCTTTGTCTCGGGAACGTTCCGCGGCATTCACGACTTCCATCGCGGCGGCGGCTCCGAATTGGCGGACGGCGTCAAAAATAAACTTCAGCTGGAGTCCGCGCTTCTTGAAGGATTCCGCGACCGCGAGCATCGCTTCAAAATTCGCTTCGGGTTTCTGCTTGCGCAGAATCATGACGCCGACCGAGAGCGTGACCTCGGAGTAGACGACGTTCTGCGTCAGCAGGTGTTCGCCGAGATCGTTCAGGATGAGGGCATAGTCTTGCGGATTGCGGAGAAAGGAAGTCACCCACTTGAAGGCTTCGAGGAACCCAGTGAAATCCTTGTAGGCGTATTTCTCGCGGACTTCGGCCTCGGTGAAAACCACGCCGTGGCGGCGCGTCAGCGCACAGACGGTCGCAGGTTGGATCGAACCTTCCAGGTGAAGGTGTAGTTCGGCGAAGCCGGCCGAATCGCGAGGCGTTGGGCTACCGGCGGCTGGTTCGTTCTTCGGGGGCGTGTTCTACGTTCCTTTCGTCGTTCAATTTTTGCTTCCACGCCTTGCTTGCGCACAACGAGGAGCACAGCCACGAGTGCCTGCACACTTTAGTGAGCCTGCGTTTGCGGTACGGCAGGCTTGCCTGCGTTGGTCCACGCCGTGAGCCAATACGAGCCTACGTCGGTCGATGCGTCCGAAAGCTGGCGAATCAATGTCGCGGCCGTGAGATTGTAAAAGTGATCGAAGTATTCGTCGTTGTACGACTTTGTGTTGGCGCGCGCGTTGCGATCGGCGAGCAGAATCGTTTCGAGAGCGGCGTGCGCGCTCAGGCACGCTTCAAAGGCGTGGTCGGTCGGATCGGCGATGAACGAAGCATCGTTTGGCCGCAGCGGAAAGAACGACGCGAACCGATCGACAAGCAAGATGCCGAACCGGTCGTTGATGCCGTTCTGCAGCGTGAGATGCCCATCGAAATTTTCTGTGGTATTGAACGGGTCGTGAGCTTCGGCAACGTAACCGGCAAGAATCGCGGCGTTGAGTTTGGCTTCGTCCCATCGACCCTGTTGAAACGATGTCGTGAGCTTTGCGCTGTAGACACCGATCTGCCATGGCAGCAGGCCGGTTTGTTCGAGTTTTGATTTGCTGTATTTGCTGACAGCGGCTTTGTACACGCGAGGGAGCGTCGTGTAAGGGAAGCGGCCGTAGCGGTCGAGATAGATGAAATGGTTGTGGCGTTCGGTCGGCGTTTTCGCTTCTGCGTCGAGAGGGTCGGCGACGTGGAGCGCCAGATAAGAGCGGTTGTCGTCGAAGAAAGGCCTTAAATCGGGAGGAAGCGTATCGATGGCTTTGCCGACGACGATGCGTTGCGCGCCTGCGCCCCAGGCGATTGTGTCGCGCGGAACGAGGAATGCGATCAATGCGACGGCAATGCAGGCGAGGGCTGCGATCGCCGCGAGAGTGAATTGCGATCGACGCTTTGCGCGATTTCCGGCGTCAAGACGATCGCGACTTTGCGGACACGGCGCCAGCGCAGGCTTCTCCATCATGCCTTGGTACGGCTTTGTCTGATTTGCGGAAGGTCCGCAACATCTCGCAATCCCCTAGGCCTGATTCGCGGCGCGCAGTGTACTGCGCTTGCGGCCGTAGTTGTAGTAGAACACGAGACCAATCGCCAGCCACACAAAGAATCGAATCCAGTTGGTAATCGGAAGCCCGGCCATCAGCAGCAGGCACGTAAGAATGGTGATGATCGGAGCTATCGGGCCGCCTGGCGCGCGGAAAGCGCGTTTTCGATTCGGTTCCCGGTAGCGAAGAATCAAAACGCCGGCGGCCACGAGCGCGAAGGCGAATAGAGTGCCGATATTCGCAAGATCGCCGAGTGTCCCGATGTCGAGCAGGCCGGCGGGAATGCCAACGACGAAGCCGGCTACCCAAGTTGAAAAATCGGGAGTGCAGAATTTCGGATGGATGCGGCTGAAAACGCGCGGGAGCAATCCATCGCGCGACATCGCGAACCAGACGCGCGCCTGACCGAGTTGAAACACGAGCAGGGAAGAGATCATGCCCATGAGAGCGCCGATAAGAACAACGAGGCGCACGCTGGTGAAATGCATTTTCTTCAGTGTGTTTACGACGGGAGCGGCGTCGTCCATGAGCGTGTCCCAGCGGACGAGGCCGGTGAGGACGACGACCACGCCGATGTAGAGCATCAGTGCAAACGATGAGGGTGGCGATGATGCCGATCGGAACGTCACGCTGCGGATTTTTGCACTCTTCGGCGGCGGTCGAAACGGAATCGAATCCGATGTAGGTGAAAAAGACGATTGAGCCGCCCGTGAGAATTCCAGACCAGCCATTGGGTGCGAAAGGATGCCAGTTGGCCGGATGAATAAAGCGCGAAGCGAAGCCGATGAAGACGAGAATGGCGATGATTTTTACCAGCACCATGATGTTGTTGGTCTCGGCGGATTCGCGGATGCCGCGCACGAGAACAATGGTTAGGAGCATCACGATGATGAACGCGGGCCAGTTGAACCCGAAGTGCCAGCCGGGTGCGTAGAGAGTGTTTCCCGCAAGGTCGGTGAGGCCGCCGGGCAAATACGCCGGAGTGATCCATTTCAAATTGGGATGGATGCCGAACCAGTCGAGCAGATCGACGACGTGCGCGGAGAAGCCGACGCTGACGGCCATGTTACTGACGGCGTATTCGAGAATGAGGTCCCAGCCGATAATCCAGGCGATGAGTTCGCCCATGGTGGCGTAGGTGTAGGTGTAGGCGCTGCCGGCGATGGGGATCATCGCGGCGAGTTCGGCGTAGCAGACGGAAGCGAAGCCGCAGACGATCGCGACGAGGATGAAAGAGATGGCGATAGCGGGTCCGGCGCCGGGACGGCCGAAGCTGGCCGAATGGTGAATCAGGTATTCGAGGAGCGGCGCGTTGAGGATCGAGGAGGCTTCGAGCTTCTGGCCGGCGATCGCGGTGCCGACGATAGTGAAGATGCCGGAGCCGATGACGGCGCCGATGCCGAGCGAGGTAAGGCTGAGCCAGCCGAGAGACTTCTTGAGCTTCACTTCGGCGTGTTCGGAGTCGGACAGAAGCTGATCGATACTCTTACAGTTGAAGAGTTCTGATGCCACTCGTTATCTCCGATCGTTCATAACTGAGGGCCGAGCCGAATCGAGGGCCGAGCCGCCTGGCGCTGAATTGAGGTGCGGACGCGGTTCAATGTACATGGAGAGAGGATGGGGCGCAACTGTTGGGCGAGGGGTTTCGCTTGGGGTTCGCTTTTGGGGGTATACCCCCCATGTTTTTGTGAAGAGTGAGGAAATCGTTTGGAATGTTGGGGATGCGGAAAGGCGTTTTTCAAGAGTGAATAAGGCGCTTGGATTGAAGGGGTTGCGGAGGTGCGTGATTGTAGTTTTGTGTGGAGCGCGAGTCATGTTGCAGGGTAGCACGGATTTACATGTTTGTCAATAGGTACTTTATCGTACTGTTCGAACGGGAGTGCGGTTAATTCGAATGTCTGACGGGTTGGTTCGAACACGCGTTGAGCGCGTCGCGATTCGACAGGTGGGTGATGCAGGCGTTTAAGGGAAGCCGGGTGGATTCCATCAGTCGAGGCGATATGAATTTAGTTCGAGGATCTGGGTGAGGCGGGCTATCCAACGTATCCTGTGCATACTGCGGCGAGCTAGGTATGGTTTATCACATTTATATGATGGCTAGCGCTTCCGGGGTCTTGTATACGGGTGTGACTAGTCAGTTGGAAACTCGTGTGATTCAACACAAGACGAAAATGAATGTTGGGTTCAGTTCGCAGTACAACACGATGAAGTTGGTTTTCTTTGAAGCGTTTGGCGATGTGCGGGATGCGATTGCGCGGGAGAAGCAGATCAAGCGATGGAGAAGGGAGAAGAAGGTGTGGTTGATTGAGGGGATGAATCCTGAGTGGAAGGACTTGAGCGAGGAGTTTCATAAGTG
Source organism: uncultured Acidobacteriota bacterium (assembly GCA_963766985.1). GTDB lineage: Bacteria > Acidobacteriota > Terriglobia > Acidiferrales > UBA7541 > Acidiferrum. Next base: position 707,521 of record CAVYCJ010000010.1, on the reverse strand, counting down.
AAGACGCTACGTCGCTGAGATCGAAGAGAGATTCCTCCACTGCGCGAGCCGACGCGTTCGCAGGAGCGAACGCGAAGAAAAGGCGTCGGCTCGCTCCGGTCGGAATGACAGTGTATTGGGATTGGGTGCCAAGACGCGGCGGTCGGGCGAACCTGCGGCGCGGCGTGCTGCGCCTCCATATGATCTTGCCAAGATGCTAGGAAAAAACGCCGGCAGGATGCCGGCGCTACTGCTCAAGACGCGAGGATTGTGCGGACATGGGGCGCAGCGTGCTGCGCCCCTACATGATCTTGCTAAGACGCCGCGAAAGATGCTGGCAGGGTGCCGGCGCTACCGGGTAGCGGGGCGGGGTTAGGCTTGGGTTAGTTGGGCGTAGCGTTCGATGAATTTTTTGGTGCCGCGGCCGGGGAAGGTGACGGCTAGTTTGCGGTCGTCTTCGTCGCCTTCGACGCCGACGACGGTGCCGACTCCGTATTCGGGGTGTCGGACTTTTTGGCCGAGCATGGGGTCGGAGGCGGCTTTTTTGCCGAAAGCTGAGGCAGATTTGCCGAAGCTTGGCGTTTTTGACGGCGTCGAAGTGCTGCGCGACGGCGTTCGACTTGGTGGCGGAGTGCCGCGGACGCGGCGGGCGAATTCTTCGGGGGAGTAGGAGTATTCGGGGTCGGGTTCGTAGCGGCGGGTCTGGCCGATTTCGGCCATGGAGCCGCGGACGGTGTCTACGAGTTCGCTAGGTATTTCCGCTAGGAACCGCGATGGCAGTGATGCACGAAGGGTTTGCTCGTTACCGAAGATGCGGCGATAGACGGCGCGGGTGAGCGTGAGCGATTTGCGGGCGCGGGTCATGCCGACGTAGACGAGGCGGCGCTCTTCTTCGATTCCTTTATCGTCGTTGAAGGAACGGCTGTGTGGGCAGATGCCTTCTTCCATGCCGGTGAGGAAGACGTGATCGAACTCGAGGCCCTTGGTGCTGTGGAGGGTGATTAGCGTAACGCCGGGCTTGTCTTCGTACTGATCGGCGTCGCTGACGAGTGCGGCGGCGTCGAGGAAGTCGCTGAAGTCTTCGCCGGACTCTTCGCTTTCGGCGATGGCGCGGGAAAGTTCTTCGAGGTTTTCGATGCGGGCGACGTCGTCTGGCGTGTTGCGGTCTTTCAGCATCTCCATGTAACCGGTGTCTTCGAGGACGCTGCGCAGAAATTCGGGCGGGTCCATCTTCAGATAGTTGTCTTGGAGCTTGGCGATCAAATCCTGGAAAGCGCGGAGCGGAGCGACGGCGCGGCCGCCGGATTCGCCGGAGACGAATTTGTTGATGGCGTCCCAGAGAGGCGTGTTGTCGGTGCGAGCGATTTCGCGGAGGGCGTCGACGGTGGTTTTGCCGATGCCGCGCGGCGGAACGTTTAACACGCGGAGGAGCGAGATGTCGTCTTCGGGATGGAGCGCGAGGCGAACGTAGGCGAGGGCGTCTTTGACTTCGGCGCGGTTGTAGAAGCTGAAGCCACCGACGAGTTTGTAGCGAATGCCGCGGCGGCGGAAGACTTCTTCGAACGCGCGGGATTGGAAGTTGGTGCGGTATTCGACGGCGCAGGTGAGGGAAGAGTCGTCGTCGAGGATGCGGGTGAGTTCACCGGCGACGAATTCGGCTTCGGCGAAGGCGTCGCGGCCTTCGAAGTATTTCAGGTTGGTGCCGGCCCCGTTTTCGGCGCTGAGGGATTTGCCGAGACGGTCGGGATTGTTGGCTACGACGGCGCCAGCGGCGTCGAGAATATTTTGTGTGGAGCGATAGTTCCGTTCGAGCTTGATGACTTTGGCGTTGCCGAAGTCGCGCGAGAAGCTCATCAGGATGGAGACATCGGCGCCTCGCCAGCGATAGATGGACTGGTCTTCATCGCCGACGACGCAGAGGTTTTGTTTGGCGTTGGTCAGGAGGCGCATCAGGTCGTACTGGACGCGGTTGGTGTCCTGATACTCGTCAACGTGGAGATACTGGAAGCGGTTCTGCCATTTTTCGCGGACGTTGGGATTTTCGCGGAGCATCTTGGCGGTGCGGAGAAGGAGATCGTCGAAGTCGAGCGCGTTGCTTTGTTTGAGCTGGCGTTCGTACTCGGCGTAGATGTCGGCGACTTTGCGCTCGTCCTGACCGATGGCTTCGGAGCGGAGCTTTTCGGGAGTGGTGGCGTGATTTTTGGCGTGGCTGATGGCGCTGAGAACGTTGCGCGGCGTGAGTTGCTCGGAGTCGATGTTGAGCTTGCCCATCGCGAGCTTGACGGCGGAAATCTGGTCGTCGGTGTCGTAGATGGCGAAATCTTTGGGCAGGCCAGCGGCGGCGGCTTCGCGGCGGAGGAGACGGGCGCAAAGAGAGTGGAACGTGGAAAGCCATGGCGAGGCGGGCGGAACTCCGGCTTTGAGCAGGAGATCGGCGACGCGGGTACGCATTTCCTCGGCGGCTTTGTTGGTGAACGTGACGGCGAGGATGGATTCGGCGGGTGTGCCGTTGGCGATGAGATTGGCCATGCGGAAAGTGATGGCGCGAGTCTTGCCGGTGCCTGCTCCGGCGAGGATGAGGACGGGGCCTTCGGTGGTTTCGGCGGCACGACGCTGTTCTGGATTTAATTGGTCTAGGAGATTTTGCATTTTGTTCGGATGTGGGTCGCGCGCGACGAGGTCGGCGGAATTTTTTCGCTAGGTCAGTTTAGTGGATGGCGGACGGGGGCGCAAACGGTGCGGGTTTTTGTTTTGGAACGGGCGGTGGAAAAGTTTTTTGGGTTTGGGCGATGGTTCGGCCCGGAGGCTATCTGGCGTACTGCGCGGATCGATCGAAGAGAGATTCCTCTCTGCGCGAACCGACGCGTTCGCAGGAAGCGAACGCGAAGAAACGGCGTCGGCTCGCTCCGCTCGGAATGACAGCTCACTTCTTGCCGACGGTTACGCCTGAGATCCTTCGCTGCGCTCAGGATGACAACGTGTTGGTGGCTGATGACAGGTGTTGGCGGTGGGTCGATGACAACGTGTTGGCGGTGAGCTGATGACAACGTGTTGGCGGCGAATTATTGGTGGCGGCTTAGGTCGATGTCGAAATAGGTGAGGCTGCCGGTGTGGTCCATTTTGTTGATTTGGGGGATGTAGAGGTGGGCGGTTTGGAGGAGATCGAATTGGCCGCCGAGATCGAAATAGAGGAGACCTTGAACGGTGCTGTGAGGGGCGACGACGCTGGTGGGGACCTGGGCGTTGTCAGCTTCTTTTTCCATTTCTTCCCAGTGCTTGTCGCGGCCGCCTTTTTTGGTGGGAACCGGGACGGGAAGGCGCGGACCACGTGATGCTGTGGGATCTTTAGTTTTGGGTTTGAGGGCGGCGTCGGCGAGTTGTTCGGGAGTAAGCGAGGGGACCTCCTGGCGATTGTCTTCGTCGAGCTGGACGTTGAGGCGGATTTTTTCGAGGTTGACCCGGAGGGATTCGTCGGAGTCGTTGCGGAAATTTACCTGGACGGCGAGGACGCCGCCGTCGAATGGAGATTTTTTGGGGAATTTGTCTTTGTATTGGGAGGGGACGGTCCAGGGGAGGGCGGAGATGGTGAGGCCCTCGTGGGATTCGAGAGAGGCGGCTTTGAGAGAGTCTTGCTGAGCTTGTGGCGCGGCGTTGGCGGCGCGAGGAGGTGTCAGGAGCGTTGCGGCGGTCGTGATGATGGTGATGGTGCAGGCAGAGAAGTGCGCGAGGACCTGGATTCGCATCGGGTTATAATAAACCTTTCTCATAATGTCGCCTGAGATTCCTGGGGATACATTGGGGTTGCCCTGCGGGAGTTGTGGTTTGGTGTGGGGCGAGTTGAGGCGCGAAATTCGTGATGATCTCAGCGAGGGAGTTGGGCTGAGTTTTGCGCCAGGATTCCTCCACTGCGCGAGCCGATGCGTTCGCAGGAGCGAACGCGAAAGAAAAGGCGTCGGCTCGCTTCGGTCGGAATGACAATGAATTTGCGATGGTCGTTGAACGGATCGATTCGGTGCGTAAGTGCGGGAGTTTGACTGAGTGTATTTCGTCTACAGTTTTTTGATGGCGGTGGCTGCGGCGGTGCTTTCGCCGGTTTGGATTTGGAAGGGGTTGCGACAGGGGAAGTATCTTTCGAATCTGGGCGAGCGGTTGGGGTCGTCGTTCCCGGGATTGAGCAAGTTGCCGGCGGAGCGTGCGGGGGCGATCTGGATTCATGCGGTGTCGGTGGGCGAAGTTTTGTCGGGCGTGGCGCTGGCGCAGAAACTGAAGCAGGCGTATCCGCAGCGGCCGCTGATTATTTCCACTACAACACAAACGGGGCAGGCGTTGGCGCGCGAACGGGTGAAGGCGGCTGACGCCGTGATTTATTTTCCGTTCGACTGGGCGTTTTGCGTGCGGCGGGCGCTGGACGCGGTGAAGCCGGCGCTGGTGATTGTGCTGGAGACGGAGATCTGGCCGAATTTTTTGCGCGAGGCGGATCGGCGCAAGGTGCCGGTGATTTTTGTAAGCGGGCGGATTTCGGATAAGTCGTTTGCGCGATATCAGAAATTTTTTGGGTGGGCGGGATTTTATCTGCGGCCGTTTCTGCGTGATGCGTTGGGGCATGCGCGAGCGTTTTTGATGCAGAGTGCGCGGGATGCGGAGCGAGTGCGGGAGTCTGGGCGCGCCGGCGGAGCGCGTTGTGGTAAGCGGAAATTTGAAGTATGACCAGGCGCTGCCGGATGCGACGCCGATGTCGGAGTGGCTGGCGGGCGAAGTGGAGCGATCGGGGCGGCGGCCGCTGATTGTGGCGGGAAGTGTGGTGTCGAGCGAAGAGCCGCTGGCGCTGATTGCGTTTGGCGTGGTGCAGGGGGAGTTTCCGAACGCGCTGCTGGTGCTGGCGCCGAGGAAGCCGGAGTGTTTTCAGCAGGCGGCGGATTTCATTCATGAATCCAGAAGGAAGTTTTTGCGGCGGTCGGAGTTGAAGATTGGTGGGAACGGCGCGGCAGGTGGATCGATTGCGATTTCGGCGGATGTGACTGTGTTGCTGCTGGATTCGATCGGAGAGTTGGCGTCGTTGTATCAGTTGGCGGACGGGGCGTTTGTTGGCGGGTCGCTGGTGGAGTCGGGCGGGCACAATATTCTGGAGCCGGCGGCGTTTGGGAAGATTCCGGTGTTTGGTCCTTCGATGGAAAATTTTGCGGAGATGGCGTCGCGATTTGTGTCGGCGAAGGCGGCGGTGCAGGTGGAGAGTCCGGAGGACGCGGGCGTGGCGTGGATTGAGTTGCTGCGCGATCCGGAGCGCGCGCGCGGGATGAGCGAGACGGCGAAGAGATTGGTGGATGAGAGTCGCGGGGCGACGGCGCGAGCGATGGAGGAGATCGCCAAATATTTGGGGCGGCCGGCGTGACGCGGATTCCGCGTTGGCTGCAGATTCTGTTGTGGCCGCTGTCGATTGTGTATGGATGTGTGGTTCGAACGAAGCGAGCGGCGTACGACCGAGGTTGGTTGAAGGCGAAGCGGCTCAACGGTGCGGTCATCAGCGTGGGGAATGTTTCGACTGGCGGGACCGGGAAGACTCCGATGGTGATGTGGCTGGCGGAGAAATTTCTGGCGGAGGGGAAGAGCGTTGCGATTCTGACGCGCGGATACAAGGGTTCGAATGGCACGAGCGATGAAGTCGAAATAATGAAGCGGCGATTGGGGGCGCGAGTTCGGTTCGGCGTCGGAGCGGATCGATTCGCGGAAGGGCGGAAGTTAGAGGCGGATCGAAAAGTTGAAATTTTTTTGCTGGACGATGGATTTCAACATCTGAAGCTGGCCCGGGATGTGGATGTCGTTTTGGTGGACTCATCGCGGGACTGGACCACGGAGAAATTGTTGCCAGCAGGGTTCTTGCGCGAGCCGCTAAACACCGTCGAGCGGGCGGACATCGTAATGGCTACGAGGGTTTCTGATACCGATCGAGATGTGGAGATCGGCGGGCAGAAGGCGTTTCCGGTGATGACGATAGCGAACGAAGCGCGCCTGCTGAATCGGGGAGAAGCATCGGAGATCAGCGATTTGCGCGGGCGAGGTCCTTTGCTGGCGTTTTGCGGAATCGGAAATCCAGCCGCGTTTTTCCGTGACTTGGACGTAGCGAGGTTGCGGATCGCCGGCACGAGGGCGTTTGCAGATCACCACAAATATTCAGAGGCCGAGATTGAAAGCGTGGAGAAAGAAGCGAAACGGATTGGTGCGACCGGGTTGATCACCACCGAAAAGGATGAAGCGAATCTGACGGCGATTCAGTTTCGAATGCCGGTGTGGGTGGCGGTGACGCGACTCGCGGTTGGCGATGAGGGCGCCTTGATGGAGAAGATTCGCGGGCGGCTACGAGACAGGCGTGGGGCGGCGGAGTGAAGATTTTGGTGCGGGCGACGAATTGGGTGGGGGACGCGATTATGGCGTTGCCGGCGTTGCGCGCGGTGCGGGCGAAATTTAAGGATGCGCATATTGCGATCGTGGCGCGGCCTTACGTAGCGGACATCTATCGTGGGCAGGGCGTTTGTGATGAGCTGATCGCCTATGATCCGCGCGGGGCGGAAAAGGGATTTGGCGGGCGGGAAGCGTTGGCTTCGCGATTGCGCGCGGGAAAATTTGATGCGGCGCTGCTGCTCCAGAACGCGTTTGATGCAGCGTGGCTGGCTTGGCGCGCGGGTATTCCGGAGCGGATCGGGTATGCGCGGGATGGACGCGGGATTTTGCTGACGAAATCGATTGCGGTGCCGAGGGCGGGGGAAATTCCGGCGCACGAGCAATTTTATTATTTGGAGTTGGTGCGGCGGGCGGGATGGGCGGAGCGAGTTGAGGGAGAGAGCGAGATTTCGCTGGTGGTTTCGCGCGAGAGTGGGGAAGCGGCAGAGCAGAAATTGATTGCGGCGGGAGTGCGGTCGCGCGTCGACGGCGGCGCGGGGTTGCGCGTTGCGATTGGGGCGGGGGCTTCGTACGGGTCGGCGAAATGCTGGCTGCCGGAACGGTTTGCGGAGGTCGCGAATCGATTGATGGCAGAGTCGGACGCGGAAATTATTTTGTTTGGGACGGCGGGGGAGACAGCGGTTTCGAACGCGATTGTTGCCGGAATGAAACGGAAGCCGATTGATTTGACGGGGAAGACGGCGATCGCGGAGTTGCCGGCGCTGCTTTCGCGATGCGAACTATTCATTGGGAATGATTCGGGAGCGATGCACGTTGCGTCGGCGGTGGGATTGCCGGTGGTGGCGATTTTTGGGCCGACCGATCCGTTTGGGACGGCGCCGGTAACGCCGAAGTGTACGATCGTTCAGGAGAAGCCGTATTGTTCGCCGTGTTTTTTGCGGCGGTGCCCGACGGATCATCGATGCATGACGCGCGTGACGTCGGAGAGTGTGACGTCGGCCGCGCGGGTGTGGCTCGCGGCGGCGGATGCTGCCGGCGCTGCGGGTGCGGAGGTGCGTCCTGCCTGATACGGGGTTGTCGCGGCCGGCGGTTTTTCTGGATCGCGACGGAACTATTTCGGAAGACGTCGGGTACTTGAATGACGTGAGCCAATTTCGTATGTTTCCGTTCGCGGCGGGGGCGATTCGAAAGCTGAATGATGCGAACCTGCCGGTGATTGTCGTCACCAACCAATCAGGTGTGGGCCGAGGATTTTTTGACGAGGCGATGGTTCACACTGTGCACAAAGAGATGACGCAGCAACTCGTTGCGGCGGGTGCGCATCTCACGGCGGTCTACTATTGCCCGCACACTTCTGACGATGATTGCGAGTGTCGAAAGCCGAAGCCGGGGATGATTCGACAGGCGGCGCGAGAACATGGCGTGGATATGACGCGATCGTTTGTGGTTGGCGACCGGTATGGAGATGTGGAGTTGGCGCAGGCGAATGGCGGGCGCGGAGTGCTGGTGCGGACGGGTTATGGCGAAGAGGATTTGCGCGTGAATGGTGCGGGATGGCCGCGGCAGCCGGATTTTGTGGCGGATGATTTGGCGGATGCGGTGGATTGGATTTTAAAGATGGCGGCGACAGTGGATCAGGCGAGATGAAGCGATCGCGAGCAAGAGTCGAGGCGACGGCGGGGTCGACCTCGGTCGATCTGGTGGCGCTGGCGGAGCACGTCGAACAGTTTGCGAATAAGACGGTCGTAGTGCTGGGCGATTTCGTCGCGGACGAATTTCAGTTTGGCGAGATTTCGCGTGTGTCGCGCGAGGCGCCGGTTTTAATTTTGCGGCATCGCGAGACGCAGCTGGTTCCGGGCGGCGGAGCGAATGCAGCGAATAATTTTGCTGCGCTGGGCGCGAAGGTGCTGCCGATTACCGTTGTGGGGCAGGATGCGGCGGGTGATGCGCTGGTGGCGTATTTTCGCGAGCGGCGGATGGATTTGTCGGGCGTGGTGCGCGTGAAAGGGTATACGACTCCGACGAAGACGCGATTTTTGGCGGGATGGGCGCACACGGTGGCGCAGCAAGTTTTGCGCGTCGATCGAGAGCCGCAGACGGAACTGCCGGTGAGCGTGCGGAGCAAGATTTCGGGGATTTTGCGGACGAAGTTGCGCCGCGCGGATGTGCTGGCGGTGTCGGATTACGGATTTGGCGTGGCGTCGCCGGAGTTGGTACGCGATGCGACGAGTCGAAAAAAGGCGCTCGTGACGACGCTCGACAGTCGATACGGACTGACCTCGTACGCGAAGGCGGGAATTTCATCGGCAACTCCGAATGAGGCGGAGTTGGAGGCGCTGCATCATACTTCGATCGGGCGGGACGTTGCGGAGTTGGAGCGATGCGGGCGGGCGACGCTTTCCGCGATGAAGCTGGATTCGCTGCTGGTGACGCGAGGGCGGGATGGGATGGCGTTGTTCGAATCGCCGGCGCGCGCGACACATATCTCGATTCACGGAAGCAATCAGGCGGTGGACGTGACGGGTGCGGGAGACACGGTGCTGGCGGCGTATTCGCTGGCGCTGGGGACGGGCGCGTCGGCGCTGGAAGCGGCGCACATCGCGAACATTGCGGGCGGGCTTGTGGTGATGAAGCGAGGAACGGCGACGGTGTCGCGCGAAGAGTTGCTTGCGGTAATTCGGGCTGAGGCTTCGGGGGCGGAAGCGTAGAAATGGCTAGTTCCGCGTCAAAAGTTGTATCGCGAGAGGAATTGAAGCGCGCGATTGCGGAGTGGAAGCGTGATGGAAAGCGCATTGTGTTTGCGAACGGATGCTTCGACACGCTGCACGTGGGACACGTTCGGTATCTGGAAGGTGCGCGGCGTGAGGGAGACGTTTTGGTTGTGGCGGTAAATGATGACGCGAGCGTGCGAGGGCTGAAGGGAGCGGGGCGGCCGATCCTTAATGAGGGTGCGCGCGCGGATTTGGTGGCGGCACTGCGCGCCGTGGACTACGTCGTCCTGTTTAACGAACCGAACGTCGAACCATTGCTGGAATTGTTGCGTCCGGATGTACATGCAAAGGGCACGGACTATTCGGCGGAGACTGTGCCTGAGCGCGAGGTCGCTTCGCGATTGGGGATTCGCGTCGCGATCGTGGGCGATCCGAAAGATCATTCGACGCGCGGATTTATCGAGACTGTGCGCAAGGCGCCGCATGCCTGATCCGCGATTCCTGATTGTGCGATTGGGATCGTTGGGGGACATCGTACATACATTTCCTGCCGTTGCGGCGCTGCGCGATTCGTTTCCGGCCTCCGAAATCGTTTGGCTGACGCACCCTCGCTGGCGGGGGCTCGTTGCGAGCAGCGGGCTTGCTTCGGAAATTCGAAACGTTGAGTCGCGTGATTGGGGATCCGTGCGCGCGGCGATTTCTGGAATTCGCGCCTCGGCATGGCAGTCGGCGATTGACTATCAAGGGTTGTGGAAGTCGGCTTCGTTGCCGTTTCTGGGAGGAGTGAATCGACGGATCGGATTTTCTTCAGATACGATCCGGGAATTTGGTGTGCCGATTCTTTACAACCAGCGCGTGAAGGCGGAGACGATTCACATTGCAGATCAAAATGGGGAATTGTCGCGGCGTGCGGGTGCGCGACGTCGCGTCGGTCACGTGAAGTTGTCCGTTTCGAGTGACAGCGTGGCGCGGGCTCGCGAGCAGCTTTCGAAGGCGGGGATTGGCGACCGCTATGTGGTCTTGAGTCCGGGGGGCGGGTGGCGCGCGAAGTGCTGGCCTCCGGAAAGATTCGGCGCACTGTGTCAAAAAATCCGGGAGTCGTTTGGGCTGCGATGCGTGGTGAATTACGGGCCCGGCGAAAATGATTTGGCGGCGGCGGTGAAGGCGGCGAGCGGGGATGCTGAACCGGTGTTGTGGGATACGGAACTGGGGCCGCTGATGGCACTGTTGCGGGCGGCGTTGTGCATCGTGGGCGGCGATACCGGGCCACTACACCTGGCGATAGCGCTCGGAACTCCCGCAGTGGCGTTATATGGGCCGACGGATCCGGCACGGAATGGACCATATCGGAATCCTTCGCTTGTGACGGGGGATCCGATTCTGGATTCGGGTGAGACGCGCGACACCGATCCTTGTGCCGGTGACATTGTTTTGCGCGCGCCGGGGAGCGCGACTTCGCATAGCCGAAACGATGTCGTAGATCCATCGATGCTGGCGATTCAGGTGGACGCGGTACTTCAGGCGGTACGGCGAAGAATTGGTGCGCTGGCGTGAGCGAATCGGCGGGAAATCCTGACAAGCAGGGCGAGCGAGTAAGGCCGCCGGTGCGGGCGACGTTTTTTGCGCGCTGGCGGGTGCGGGTCGGCTATCTACTGGCGATTGTGGTGCTTTTGCTAGCGAAGCCAACGCCGCAAAGCATTGGAATCGGCGGAGTAGTTGGATTGCTTGGATTGTGGGTGCGAGGGCTGGCAGCGGGACACCTGCATAAGCAGGAGATGCTCACGGTAAGCGGACCTTACGCGCACACGCGGAATCCGCTTTATTTTGGCAGTGCGATTCTGACGCTCGGCGCTGCTGTCGCGATGAATTCGTGGATCGCAGCGGCGCTGCTATGTGGTTACTTCGCGCTCTTTTATTCCGTGGTGATGCGGCGGGAAGAGGGTGAGCTGCGATTTCACCATGGCGCGGCGTTCGATGAGTATGCGAAAGCTGTGCCGTTGTTCTTTCCACGATTGACGGCCGCCAAGTTGGGTCAGGGTGCGGCAGGGACGTTTTCGTTTGCGCAGTATAAGAAGAATCGCGAGTTCCGCGCCGCGATTGGCTTTTTGCTGTTGTTGCTACTGCTCATTCTCGATTGGCGCTTTGTCGAAGGTCGCTTTCACATCTTTTACTGAGGGCAGCGCGGGCGCGGGGCAAGCGAGGAAGCAAGTCACTTCGACGCGCTTGCCATCGGTGAGAATGTGAATCGCGCCGTTTGTGTCGGTGCGGAGAATGCGAATGCCAGCGCGTTTCGAGCCGATCTAAGACCTCGCGACTTGGATGTCCATAGGGATTGCCTTCACCTGAAGAAATAATTGCGATTTGCGGACTCACGGCTGAGAGGAAATCGGGTGTCGTCGAGTTCTTGCTGCCGTGATGGCCGATTTTTAAAACGTCGGCGTGCATGCTGGCCTCGTCGTTTTCGGTGAGCAAAGTACGTTCAACAGCTTTCTCCGCGTCGCCGGGGAAGAGCAGAGTTCGCTCGCCGAATTTGAGGCGGAAGACGAGCGAATCGTTGTTTTTCGCGCTCGGAGCGATTTCTGTCGCGGCGATTTCTGGCCAGAGGAATTGACCTTCGACGCCATCCCACGTGAAAGTTTGGCCGCGGATTTCGTGTTTGATTTGAGTGCCACGTTGTTTGGCCAGTGCTTCGAGTTGTGACAAAGCGCGCGAATCCACTTCGCGGCCGATCCAGAGTTCATTCACTTTGAAGTTTTCGAGTATGGCGGTAAGGCCGCCGAGATGGTCTTGGTGTGCGTGGGTGAGGGCGATGACGTCGATTCTCTTGAAGCCGCGCGACCACAGATAAGGCGAGACCGCTTCTTCGCCTGGGTCAGTGCCGTTGTGTTCTTCGCGGCCAGGGAAGCCGCGGAAAGCGCCGCCGCCGTCGATGAGAATTGTCTTGCCGTGAGGGGAAACGAGGACGATGGAATCGCCTTGGCCTACGTCTAGGATTGTGGATTCGAGTTGGCCGGCGGCGTGGGCTGGCGGGAATGGGAATGTTGCGACGAAGAGCGCCGTTGTGACCAGCGCTGCGGACAACGCGCGAAGTGTCAGTCGCAGGCGCGGTCTCCGGCGCGTTGCGTCGTTCATGCGCGCCACGACTGCGATCGTGATCGCGAGCGCAAAGAAAAGAATCGTGAGCCACTGCGGTGGCGTTGGGATGCGATAGCTCCAGTGGGGGAGCGCGGCGAACCATTCGACTGTGCGGAGCAAGAGCGCGGTGAGAAGCGCAAGCGGCGCGGCTAGCAGCTTGCCTAAAAGAGGCCAGACGAAGGCCAGCGGTGAGCGTCAAAAATCCCCACGGAACGATGATGCTTGTGATGGGAACGGCGGCGAGATTTGCTAAGGGAGACGATAACGCGATGCGATGGAAATTCGCGGCCATGAGCGGAAGCATGCCGAGTTGGAGAACCAGCGTCAGAGCGAGCAGATCCCACATGCGAAACGAGATTGCGAGGGTGCGGGCGAGGGCATTTTGGATTGGTTTTGCCGATCGCGTCGGGGAATGCGATCCGATCCAGCGGAACGTTGCGCGAACATCGAGACGGAATTGGGCGGCGCGAGGTAGGTGGCCGGCGTCGCGAGTGACGTCGCGCCAACCACGGAGCGCACGTGCGTAGGGTTGAGTGGTCGCGGCAAGCCACGGGATGGCTAAGCCGGCGATGCAGCCAATTGCGATAAAGCTGAGTTGAAAGCTGGAGTCGCGGATAGCGAGTGGGCGCACGATCAGAATGGCCAAGGCAGCGAGTGCGGCAGAGTTGAGAAGATCAAGGCGGCGGTAGAACGCGCCGCCGAGCACCATTGCGCAGGCCATGAGCGTGGCGCGGAGAACGGGGGCGCGGACTTCAACGATGGAGACGTAGGCGGCGAGAACAGCGACGATGAAGATGATCGTCAGAGTGGGCGTGAAGCGGAGTTTGCGCGACACCCAGAAGAGGATTGCGGCTAGCGCTCCGACGTGGAGTCCCGCCACGACGAGAATGTGGAAGACGCCGGTTTTCTGGAAAGCGACGGATTCGTCGCGGTCGACGAAGGTACGGTCGCCGAGGAGCATGGCGCGCAGTGTTGCTGCGGATCGCGGATCGGCGGCAAGCAGCGTGTCAATTTCATCGCGGAGTCGCGAGCGGATTCGATCAATGCGGTTGGTGAAGGATTGCGACGGAGTAGCGGACGTTTTTTGGAGGAGCTTCGGGGAGCGAAGTGTTGCGATCACGTCGACGTTTTGAGTTGCGAGGTAGGCGCGGCGGTCGAAGGCGCCTTCGTCGCGGAAGAATGGCGGGAGCTTCGCTTCAGCGATCAAGTCGATTGTATCGCCGGCGTGGAGTTGAGGCAGAAGCGCGGCGTCGGTCGCGGCGTGCGGGCTGTAGCTTAGGCGGAGACCACCGACGATTGGGACGGACGCGCCTTGGTAGTCGACGCCGCGCAGTTCGATTTCGTAACCCGTGCCCCACGGGAGACGAGCTGGTTCGTCGCGCAAAGTTCCATGCCACCGCAGAGGAGTCTTCAGGCTGAGTCGGTCGTGGACGAGGAGTTGGGTTACGTGATTCGACGGGAGCGGTTGTTGGGCGATCGCGGAACTCGTTGCGCCGAGCGCGAGCCAGCACAGGAGTGATGCGGTTGCGCTTGCGGCGAGTTTGTCCGATCGCAAGAAATAGCAACGTGGCGAAACCGAAAGTCGCGCTCGCCGCGAGACAGATTCCGAGCTCCGCAGGCGACAAACTGACTGAGGCGAACGGTGGATAGAGGCCGAGTGCTATGCCGCAGACGAATGCTGCGACGATGGCTACGGCCGGGGCTTTCACGGGACGCGTCTCAGGCGAACGAGCGTTTCGATGTGGAAAGTCTGCGGGAAGAGATCGAAGAGATGGATTTCGGCGATTTCATACCGATTCGCCGGTTCGGATGAAGCTTCAGCGGCCGGCTTTTTCGCGGAGCCAGTCAAGATCGCGAGGTCGCGCGCGAGCGTCGATGGATCACACGAGAGATAGCGGATTTCCGGCGCGCCGAGCGCGAGCAACGCTGTTGCTGCGCCTGCGCCCAAACCTGCACGCGGGGGATCGAGAATCACGAGGTCGGGTTTCTCCTGCGTTTTGCGGAGAAATTCCTCGGCGTGCTCGTTGTGCGACGTTACGGTCACGCCAGCCGCTTCGGCGTTGGCGTAGAGATCGGTTGTGGCGGCCAGGTTGGCGTCCACGCTGATCACTTTGTTGAACGTCTTGCCCAGCGGAAGCGTGAAGAAGCCGACACCGGAAAAAAGGTCGAGAGCGACGTCACCTTTCACGCCCGCGGTCATCGTGTGGAAAAGATCCTCAATGAGGAAACGATTGGTCTGAAAAAATGAGAGGTGGCTGACGCGGAATTTGAATCCGCCTGCGTCATGCATGAGATAGCCGGGGCCGGTGAGTTCGAATCGATCTTTGCTTTGATCGAGGAGAAGTAGACTTTCGAGCTGCGGAAGAGCGTTTCGAAAGATTGCGGCGATTTCGGCCGCAGGCTTGGGAAAGCGTTCGAACGCCACGTTGAGAGCGATCTTTTCGTCTTTCGAATCGACGAAGGCTTCGATCTCCTGAAGTTTTTCCGGCAGGTGGCCGGCGCGCGCGAGGTCTTGCAGCTTTTCGAACGCGCCGTAAAGCCCGGGAGAAAGAATCGGGCAGACATCGATCGGCACGATCACCGAGCTTTCGGGAAGAAAGTAGCCCAGCGCCATCGGCTTGGCGTCGCGGAACGCCCATTGGGCACGGTTGCGGTAGCCGAAAGGCTCGGCGGAGTGAATCTGGATCGGGCCGTCCCACTGAATGCGGCCGAGGCGCGAAAGAGTTTCACGCAGGATGGATTCCTTGAATTCGACTTGGTTCGGAGTCGGGATGTGCTGGTAATGGCAGCCGCCGCATGTGCCGAAGTGAGGGCAGGGCGCTTTTTGGCGGCGCGGATCAGGCTTTGTGATTTCTTCGAGCTTGCCCCAGATCAGCTTGTTGCGTTTTGTCTTGATGGATGCGCGTGCTTCTTCGCCAGGGATAACGTACGGCACAAAAACCGTGTTGCCGTCGGCGTGAGCCAAGCCGTCGCCTCCGTAGACAAGCTTCTCAATCGATAATGTTAACTCATCTGACATAAAATGCAATCCATTCCGCCCTTCGGCGCGTGGGAAATTCCTAGTCTCAGGAAAACCGTTCTCAGGAGAAGTAGTAGAGGCTCAGCCGTGGCAAGCCAAATTCTTCCAGCAGTCGCTTCTGTATATATTGTCGCTCAACCAGAGCGATTTGTTCCGCTTTCATTTTGCGGCGATATTGCGTGAGCTGGCTGTCGACTTCGCGCCGGATGCGGAGCATTTGTTCTTCCGTGGAGTGTTGCGTGAGGGCGGCTTGGATTTTCTCGTCGAGGATCGTAAGACGGCGTTCGAGGTCTTCGAGGTCTAGTGTGCCGGGGGCGTCGAGGAGTGGAACGATCGAGGTGAGAGATTGCGCGAATTCCGACAGTCTCGCTGCGACGTGGGCATTCGCGGCCTTCTGTTTTTCGGCGGCAGCCGCAATTTGCTTGATGTTGCGGTCGAAGTAGGCGCGCAACTCATCACGAGAAAACGGCTCGGGAGCCGGCTTTTTGTTTTTGGCGTGGCGCCGGCGGAGGCTTCTTGAATCTCGGTTGCGGCGTCGAGAACTGCGTCGGTGCAATAGGCAAGGCTCTTGAGCGGCTTGCCAGCGCCACGACGTGAGCGACCATAGCTTTCGAATGCGCTGTCGATTCCTTTGAGGGCGGCTTCGAGCGGCACGCCGGCCTTCTGCCACGTCTCCATGATGGCCCAGTCGAGAGGCGAAACGAGCAGGTGCGCGCCGCGCTTCTTCCAGAAATATTCCTCGATCTCGGTGAAATAGTTGAAGTAGTTCCAGCCATCCATGGCGGGTGCGCTGCCGGCGTCGGGTGACAAAGTGGAGACCTAAACTTTCTTTGGTTGCGGCGCCGCTTGTTTTGCAGCGGCTTTTCCGTGACTGTCGGTGGGCTGATTCTTTTCCCAAATCAGGCGCAAGTCCGGTGAGTGTGAGAAATTCGTCGGTGTGCTGAATCTGCTTCGAACCTTTTGCGACGAGCGGGGCTTGACCGCCGGTGGCGATCACCGTCGCCGGTGTTTTCAACTCGGCTTTGATGCGCGTCAACATTCCATCAACCATATCGATCGCGCCGAAATAGAGGCCTGCTTGCATGTGGCTCACGGTGTTCGTGCCGATGACACGGCCGGGATCTTTGATCTCGACGCGGGGCAGGCGCGCGGCACGAGCAAAGAGCGCTTCGGAGGCGATGCCCAGTCCCGGCGCAATCACGCCGCCGAGATATTCGCATTTAGCTGAAATGACGTCGAAAGTGATTGCGGTACCGAAATCCACGACGATGCAGGGCCCGCCGTATTTGTGAAACGCGGCCACGCCGTTGACGATGCGGTCGGCGCCGACTTCGAGCGGATTGTCGACAAGCACGGCCATGCCGGTTTTGACCCCTGCTTCCACGAACAGCGCTTTCTGATCGAAATAGATGCGCGACATTTCGGCGAGCGTCCAGTTCATCGGTGGGACCACCGAGCTGACGATCACGCCGCCGATAGCCGAGCCGTCGAGCCCGGCGATGGTGAAAAGGTTGCGTGTGAGAACGCCGTATTCGTCGACAGTCTGAACGCGCGCGGTCGTCAGGCGCCAGTTGGCGATGAGTTCTTCGTCGCGAAAGACGCCGAGGACTGTGTTCGTGTTGCCGACATCGATTGTGAGTAGCATCCGCCGCCGAGTCTCCGCCCGTTAGTTGCTTTCGCTACTGTGTTTCTTTGCTCGCGCTACGACCGCACGATCCAAAGTTACATCACCCGCGATCACTGTCGCAGATTCGCCGCGTCCATCCGGACGCACGCGCAAAAAGCCTTCCGGGCTCAGTCCATCGGTGACGCCCGCGAAGCTCTCCGCACCGTTCGTGACGCGCACGCGCTCGCCGCGAGTAAAGCGCGACACGGTTTCGAAGTTGCGAATCACGCTCTCGGACCCTTTGGCGATGAATTGATTGTAGTCGGTCTCGAATTCGCGCAGCAACCTGACGATGAGTTCCAATCGAGATTGCGGCCGGCCTGTTTCGACTCGAAGTGATGTGGCGATCGCGCTGAGATCGGCTGGGAATTTCTCTTGGTTCACGTTGATGCCGATTCCGACGATTACAAACCGAACTTGATTCGGCTCGGCATGCATTTCCGTGAGGATGCCGCCAAGTTTCTTTCCGCCGACGAGAATGTCATTCGGCCATTTCAGAGTCGGCTTCGATGTCGTTTTGCGCGCGAATTGCTGAAAACGCCGAAAGCCCGGCCATCATCGTCAGCAGGGAAGCCTGCACCGGAGAGATTTTTGGCCGCAACAGCAGGGTGACATAGATGCCCGTCGCGCGTTCGGAGTGCCACGAGTGACCGGCGCGGCCGCGTCCTGCCGTTTGCTCTTCTGCGATGACGACCGTGCCTTCAGGCTCGCCTGCATGGCCAAGATCCATCGCGACGCGATTGGTTGAATCGATCTTGAAGAAATGATGGATGCGCTTGCCGAACATGCTGCCCTTCAGTCGCTGGCGCAGCGTGTCGGGAGTGAGAATGTCGGGAACTCGTTCGAGAAAATAGCCGGTGTGCTGCTCGCCTTTGACGCGCACGCCGAGTTCACGTAGACGATTGACCCAGCGCCATACTGTCGATCGGGACACGCCGATCTCTCGCGCGATGCGCGCTCCGCTGACGACAATTGTCGCGTTTTCAGCGAGAAGGTTCAGCAGCGCAGCGATGCGGCGGTCGGTCGTTCCGGGGAGCGGCTGTTGGACGGCGCGCTTGGCCATGAGAGAGGGAAGTGTAAGCCCGAAAGGCGAGAATCGCGAAGCGCTGCCTGTGAAAAGCGCGCACCCGTGAAGTCCGCGACGTTTACGATAAGCGCGAGATATCGCGCAGGCGGGCCTGCAGCTTTTCCAGCTCAAGCCGCTGTTCCGTTAGCGTCGCTTCCATACCCTGGATGATCTTCTCGGGCGCCTTGCTGCGGAAAGTCGTGTTGCCGAGCTGATTTTCTTTCGAGGAGATCGACTTCTCCAGTCCTTCGATCTCTTTTCGCAGCCGCGCTTTCTCGGCGTGCGCATCCACGGCATCCGTCGAGTGCGCGACGCGAACGTCAAAACGCGCCGTCGAGCGCACGGTGCCGCCTGTTTCGGAAAGCTTTGCGGCGGAAACCTGCAATGCCGACAAAATCGCGAGCCGCTGGATGCCATCGCGGTTGCGGTCGATCGTGTCGCGGATGTAGCCGTAGGAACTGTGGAACTCGGCAGCGATTTTCTTTTTCGGATCGAGCTTCATCTCCGCGCGAATATTCCGAATCTCGCCGATTGTGTCCTGGATGAGTGCGAACTCATTTGCTCGAGGCACTTCGCCCGATTTCTGCCGGTTCACGCCGAACTCCTGAAGCGCGATGGACTTGGCGTCCGCCCGTTGGGGCAGCTTGTGCCACAACTCTTCGGTCAGGAACGGCATAAAAGGATGCAGGAGCCGCAACGCGTCATCGAAGACAGCAAATAAGTTTTTCCACGCCACTTCCGCGCGTTCGCGATCGGCATTCAGAAGGTCCGGCTTGATCCACTCGATATACCAATCGCAGAAATCACCCCAGAAGAATTGGTAAACGGTTTGTGCCGCCTCGTGGAACCGATAGCCGCGCAGCGCCTGGTTCACCGTCTCACGGGCAGAGGATAGCCGCTCGAAGATCCACTCGTCGATCAGCGGCACGCTGTCTTTGTAGGCGTAAGGCGCCTGCGCGCGAACGTCGGGGCCGGCGAGCTGTTCGAACGACGCGCCGCCGCTTTCTTCGAACTTGTCCAGGTTCATGAACAGGAAGCGTGATGC
This sequence comes from uncultured Acidobacteriota bacterium, assembly GCA_963766985.1. Lineage (GTDB taxonomy): Bacteria > Acidobacteriota > Terriglobia > Acidiferrales > UBA7541 > Acidiferrum. The sequence continues at coordinate 688,504 of CAVYCJ010000010.1, read as the reverse complement.
ATTCCAGATCTTGTTCGCAAAGTTGCGGGCGCTGGCCAGACGGTCGTCGGACAAGATGATGTCAGTCCCCGGCGCCGCCATCGAAGCCAAACAGAATCGCATCGCGTCCGTGCCGTACTGCTGATTCAGCTTCACCGGGTCGAGGCCCGTGCCCTTCGACTTCGACATTTTCTCGCCGGTCGCTGTGCGAACCAGTGAGTGCAGGTACACGGTGCGGAATGGCACTTCGCCCGTGAAATGAATCCCAAGCATCGCCATCCGCGCGACCCAGAAGAACAAAATGTCGTAACCCGTGATCATCAGGCTCGTCGGGTAGTACGTCTTGAAGTCAGGTGTCTTTTCGGGCCAGCCCAACGTGGAGAAGGGCCACAAACCCGAGCTGAACCACGTGTCGAGCACGTCGGCGTCCTGCGTCAGGTGCTCCGAGCCGCACTCCGGGCACTTCGTCGGCGTTTCCCGCGCGACAATGACGTGATGGTGCTCCTTGCAGTACCACGCAGGGATGCGATGTCCCCACCAAAGCTGGCGCGACAACGTCCAGTCGCGAATGTTGCGCATCCAGTTGAAAAATTCCTCGCGCCGGTTGTCCGGCACGATGTGGATTTTGCCTTGTTCCACCGCGGCGATTGCAGGTTCCGCGAGCGGCTTCATCTTGCAGAACCATTGGGTTGAAGCGCGCGGTTCGACGACCGTGCGGCTTCGCTCGCAAATGCCGATTGCGTGGCTGTGATCGGTGACTTTTTCGAGCAGACCGAGAACTTTCAGGTCCTCGACGATTCTCTTGCGCGCCTCAAACCGTTCCAAGCCTGCGTAAGCACCCGCGGCAGCGTTCATTTTGCCGTCATCGGTCATTACATCGATTTCCGCCAGGTTGTGGCGACGGCCGGCCTCGAAATCGTTCGGATCGTGCGCCGGTGTGATCTTCACGGCGCCGGTGCCGAACTCACGATCCACCATCTCATCGCCGATGATTGGAATCTCGCGGTTCACCAGCGGCACAATCGCGCTGCGCCCGATCAGATGCTTATAGCGATCATCTTCCGGATGAACAGCGATCGCAGTGTCACCAAGCATCGTTTCCGGCCGCGTCGTCGCCACCGTCAGAAACTCTTTACTGCCCGCCACTGGATACTTGATGTGCCACAAATGCCCCATGCGCTCTTCGTGCAGCACTTCCAGATCGCTCAGCACGGTAAGACACACCGGGCACCAGTTCGTCATCCGCTTGTCGCGATAGATCAGTCCCTCTTCATACAAGCGCACAAACACTTCGCGCACCACGCGCGACAATTCCGGCGACAACGTAAACTTTTCGCGCGTCCAATCGCAGCTTTCGCCGATCTCGCGCATCTGGCGCTGGATCGTGCCGCCACTTTCTTCCTTCCACTGCCACACGCGCTTCAAAAATTCCTCGCGGCCCAATTCGTGATAGTTGATTCCTTGATCGTAAAGCTGCTTTACGACGGCTCGCTGCGTGGCGATGCCCGCATGGTCTGTGCCGGGCAAAAACAAAGTGTTGTAGCCACACATCCGGTGCCAGCGCGTCATCACATCGATTTCGGTATGTTCGAGCATGTGACCGATGTGCAGTGACCCGGTCACGTTTGGCGGTGGGATTACGATCGAAAATACGGGACCTGGAGCATTCGGATCGGCCTTGAATAGCTGCTCATCGACCCAATATTTTGCCCAATGTGGTTCGATCTGATGCGGTTCGTACGCCTTGGCAATTTCGCGAGCCATTCCGACCAAAGACTCCTGTGGATTACGCGCAAGTCTCTACGGATTGAACTTTCACCGAGAGGGTAATCTTTGACTATACGAGGCCGCGCGAACGCGGTCAATTCGACGGAAACGCATTCAATGCGCTCGACGCAGATTAGGTGAGGCAGAAAAAAGGGTTGGATGGGGAACTAGGACTTCTTGTTGATCTCGTCGCGTACGATGCCTTCGATGACAGGCTTCAGCAAATCGCGGGTCAACTCGTGCAGCTTTTCCGGGCTCATGCGCGCCATCACTTTTTCGACGACAGCGTTCATGTCAACTTCAGTCGATCCGTGAGCCTCTTCCCGTGCGGTTTCCACTGCGGCGGGAATAACGTCGCTGGCTACCGCCCCTGATACAACTTCAATTTCGTCTGGACTGAAGACGGGTGCCGGTGGCGGTACCGGTGCGGCGGCGACCGGTGTATCCCACGTCGATGCCAACTTGCTCGCCTTCTGAGCCTCGGCATCCCAAGGATTCGGTGCGGTCGAAAACCAGGAAGTAGCGGTGGACTGCGGAGCTTCAGAGACAGTTGTTTGAGTCTCCACCGGCTGTTCGTGCGACGCTTCTGGGATTTGCTCCGCCACGGTCGGTGCCGCGTTGTTTTCTTCGACAGCTTCGACAACAGGTTCTGGCGCCGATGCGGGCACTTCCGTTACAAAACTCTGCTCCTCGACTTCCGGAGCGGCTTCCACGACAGGCTCTGCATGTCCGACAAGCGTATCGAGATCGGACACCGGCGACCGCTCAACAACTGCGGGATGTTCGGCTTCCGCCACAGCCGTCTTGTTCGCACTTCCAGCTTCGATCGCGGCAGCCCAAGCGTCCCCCGAAAACGGAGTCGCAGGCATGTTTCGAAAATCGGAAATCGGTGAAGAACTCACCGTTTCTTCCGCTTCGGCCGCTTCCGCCAAATCCTGTTTCTCTTGCGTCGGCGTCCACGTCTGATGGTGTTTCACATGGGCGTGAGCGGGCTGCTCATTCGAAATCGAATCGCGCCATCCGCCTTCGCGCGCCGGAATATCGTTGCCCAGTTCCTCGTCTCCGGCGTCACGCCGCCAGGACGGTTTGGAATCGGTCTCTTCTTCTTCCTCTTCCTCGATCTCTTCCGTGCGCCAATCGCGCTCCAACGCCGGATGCGCCGTCACAGCCGTTTCCGCTTCGGCCTCTTCGTCGGTTCCCAACAGGCTGCCAAACGCGACGGGTTGCTGCTCTGAATCGATCTTGACAGCCGCGGGACGCGACGGAGTCTCATCCACAACCGGCTCGGGTTCGGAGAACGTGGGCAGAGGTATCTTGCGTGATGTCGGTGGCGCGGGAGCTTCAGCTACAGGCGCAGCCACTTCCTCAACGGGTTTTGCAGGAGTAAATCCTGCGTGTGCGACGCCAGCGCGAACCAGCGCTGACTTCACCATCGAAATTAGCGGATCAGGCGGAACGAAAGGCTTCTTCAGAACACCGTCTGCGCCGGACCGCTGCGCTTCCTGCTCGTCCAGTGGATCGAATGCGCCAACCAATAAAATCACGGGGATATGCGCGAGGGTCGAATCGGCTTTTACAAACTGGCAGACTTCGTAGCCATTGCGCACCGGCATGAAGATGTCCGCCAGCACCAGGTCCGGGCGCACGTCGGCGATTTTGCGCACCGCTGCTTCGCCGTTTCCGACGGCGATCACATCAATTCCGTGGTCCTTCAGCGCAAGACCCACCATCTTCTGGATATTGCTGTTGTCATCCGCAACCAGAATCTTGGCCACCGAACTTCCTCCGGGAATTCTCCCGTTCTTCGCCCGATTTTCGCTGCCGGGCTCAAACCCGCGTACAGCCGGTCGTCTCCCAACGCAGCGATAGCAGCTTCGCGCTGTTGGCAGACTCTCGTTATTCAAGCACCGCTATATGGGGGCGTCAACGCAAACACCGGGTCGGTGTGTCGGAAGGGAACACCCTGAAACGCATTCGTCGCGAGTCTCCCCGAAAGTCACGCAAAATCAGCGCTTAAAAGCGAAGAGCGCAGCGGAGGCTGCGCTCTTGGACAGTATCGTTTTGTGTATCGACTCCCGGGATTTCGGAGCCTCTACCCGCTACCAGGGAACGAGCTTCTTGATGCCTTTCTTCTTCTTGCTGCTCGATTCCTTGCCGTTGCTATTCGTCGTCGTGGAGGAGTCTTGCGAACCGTTCGCGTCCGTGCCGCTGGCTGCAGGAGTCGAACCGTCAGCGGGCTTGGCGTCAGCGCCAGTACCGGTCGTCGTGGTTGTCGTGACCGCATTCGTCGCCGGATCGGTCCCAGCAGGTGCTGGCGCCGGAGTACCGGCTGCCTTCGGATCACCCGTCGCTCCTGGCGGATTCGTTCCGGTACCTTCTGCTGGCGTCGCCGTACCGTCGCTCGAACCGCCTGTGGTCGCGCCAGTCGAATCCGAAGTCGAACCGCCGCTGTTTGCGGCGCCGCTCGCGTCGGTGCCTCTCGTCGCAGCGATGCTACCGGGGCTACCCGGCGTCACGACTTCGACGACAGCGCCGTTGCCAGTCGTCGGTGCGGTGCTGCCAAGGGTTGACCGGTTGCCGGGCGTCAGAATGTCCGTCGCCGAAGTATTGTCCGATTCAGGTGTCAGGTTCGGTGCACCCGTCCGAGCTGCGGCGACAAACTCCGTGTGCGGACCCGACCGAACCAGTGCCAATGGCTTCTTGATCAAGCTGTCGTGCTCGCGCGGCGCGTTTTGTTCCGCAACCATCCATGCCTGAGCTTTCGGATCGGGCTGCGGGATCGGTACGTTGAACGCCTTCAGTTTGCCTTTCGCGTCGGGCGCCAACGGCGATAGCGGATAGTTCCGCACGATCTGCGCGTAGTACTGCTGCGCGATTTCTTTGTGCTCGCTGCGTTCGAAAACGTCGCCGAGCATCCAGAGGGCGTGGTCTGATTTGCTGTAGAGCGGATACCGTTTCGTCAGCGCGATCAAACGGGCTGCTGCGGCGCGTTTGTCGCCCTTCACGTAATAAAAATAGCCGATTCTGTAGTCGCCCTCGGCGATGATTTCCTGCACGTTACGCAGCCGCTGCTCGGCCTGTGGCGCCAGCGGATCCTTCGGATATTTCTCCAGAAATGTCTGATATTCCTCTTCCGCCATCTTGGCTTCGCTGCGATCGCGGTCGGGCTTGGCCATTTCTTTGTAGTGCGTGTTCGCAACCTGGATCTGCGCGTACGATGCTTCCGGCAGGAACGGGAAGAAAATCTCGAAGTCCTTATAGGCTTGGATCGCCTGCGTCATGTTGGCCGATCCGCCTTCTTTATAATAGGAATCCGCCATCGCCAGCTTGGCCTTGGCCAGATACTCGCTGTCGGGGTAGGTGTTGATCAGCGTCTGAAGGCTCAGACGCCCGACTTCCTGGCGGCCGCGCTTGATATCGTCCATCGCGCGCTCATACAAAATCTTGTCGGGTTCGGCCGTGTTATCTGTCGAGGTTGACTTATCGACCTTCTTCTTTTTATGCAGGATCTGGGCGTCGCATTGGGTCGCGCTGAGCGCCGCAAACCCACCGGCCAAAAGCAAAGTTGTCAGGACTTTCCAGGGTTTCGTTCCAAAAGCGGAATGCAAGCTTTCACCTCTCCCAAAGTGTGGACTAGCCGGAGTCTTCCCCTCGTCAGACTCGCGCTCATTCAGGTCTGGGCCAACTTCTCTCAACTGGGATCGAGTCTCGCCCAGTATACCTGATCGGAAGTACAGGTCAGCTGGATTTTCCCAATACTTTGCTGGACTTACGCAGCACTCCGATGGCGGCTCGGGCGTCTCTCTTGAGAGCCAAGCGTCGGCGCAAAAGGTTGCCTCTCACTTCCGCCGATCCCCGCCCACGGGTCGCTCAGCCATTTACAATCCGCGAACCTGGTTCCTGACCAGCGATCGCTCTTCGACACACGTCCCGACTTTTTTAAACAAACTGTTACATTCCGCGCCCCATCCGCCTCTAAACTTCCGTTGCTGCCCGCCGCCAAGGACGGGCTCTCTAAAAAATGGAAAAACGTAAATTTCTCTTCGTTTCGCTCTCCGCGCTGATTGGCGATATCGCCTGGCAAGTCTTCAAAGAAGGTCACGAAGTCCGCTATTACATCGACAACGAAAAAGAGCGCGACATCGCCGACGGCTTTGTTCCCAAGTCGACCGACTGGGAAAAAGACGTCAAGTGGGCCGACATCATCATCTTCGACGACACGCTCGGTCAGGGAGCCAAGGCTCAAGCCCTGCGCGCGTCCGGCAAGCCCGTTATCGGCGGCACCGAGTACACCGATCGCCTCGAAGACGATCGCTCTTTCGGCCAGGAAGAGCTGAAAAAGGCCGGCGTCAACATCATTCCGTACGAGGACTTCGAGTCGTTCGATCCGGCGATCGAGTTCGTGAAGAAGAATCCCGACCGCTACGTCATCAAGCCGAGCGGGGAAGCGCAGAACGTCAAGCGCCGCCTGTTCGTCGGCGAAGAAGAAGACGGCGAAGACGTCATTCGCATGCTCGAGGCCTACAAAAAGGCCTTCAGCGACGAAATCAAGGTTTTCCAGTTACAGCGCCGCATCCACGGCGTCGAGGTTGCTGTCGGCGGCTTCTTCAACGGCAAGCATTTCATCACGCCGATCAACATCAATTTCGAACACAAGAAGCTTTTCCCCGGCGAAGTCGGCCCTCCAACCGGCGAAATGGGCACTTCGATGTTCTGGAGCGAGCCCAACGCGATCTTCTATCGCACGCTGCTCAAGATGGAGCCGAAGCTCGCGCTGGAAGGCTACGTCGGCTATATCGACCTGAACTGCATCGTCAACAACAACGGCATCTATCCGCTCGAGTTCACTTCGCGCTTCGGCTACCCGACGATCTTTATCCAGCAGGAAGGCATCCTCACGCCGATCAGCGAGTTTTTCTGGGAGCTCGCCAACGGCCAGGACCCGAAGTGGCGCACGCGCAGCGGCTTCCAGATTGGTGTTCGCATCGTCGTCCCGCCGTTTCCGTTCGACGACGAGCCGACGTTCGAATCGTTCTCGAAAGACAACGCGATCGTTTTCAAGCGCGGCACGCCCGAGCAGATCCACATCGAAGACGTGAAACAGGTCAACGGCCAGTGGCTCATCGCCGGCACATCTGGCGTCGTCCTCACCGTCGTCGGCACCGGCCAGACCATGAAGCAGACCCAGGCCCAGGTCTACAGCCGCATCAAAAACATCCTCATCCCCAACATGTACTACCGCACCGACGTCGGCGACCGCTGGGCGGAAGACTCCGACAAACTCCACAACTGGGGCTACTTGCGCTAGTCCGAGGCCCGAATCATTTACCTTTGGGCGTGCATACCAGATATCCCGATGGGTAAGAAAAATTCCAGCGCCTATATGATCGGTGCAGTGCCGGCTGAACCAATGAATCGCTATGAGCCAATCCTGCGAAAAACTATGCCTGAACTTGATTCCATTCGCGGATTGGCAATCCTCGGTGTGCTTTTTACTCACGGCTTCTACTACTCAAGCTCAGCAGCGCTTTATAAGTCGGTGTTCGCCAAGCTCGCGATATCGGCGACCATGCCCGGCCGGATGGGCGTGAACCTGTTCTTCGTCTTGTCTGGGTTCCTCATTACGGGACTTCTGATAGATTCCCGTAACAATCCCAACTACTTCGGTCGTTTCTACCTTCGACGAGCCCTCCGAATTCTTCCGGTCTACTACCTGATTCTGGCGATCCTCTTCTTCTCCAATTTCTCCAATTGGTCTTTTGTCGCCCTCAGCGTCCTGTACCTTTCCAATCTCACCCCGCTCTGGGGAGTTCCGATCGCATATCAAGTCCTTTGGTCATTAGCGGTTGAAGAACATTTCTATTTGTTCTGGCCCGCATTTACCAAAAAACTCAACTTATTTGCCCTCGCTAGCTGTTCGGTAGCGATCATCGTTCTATCACCACTGGTGAGGCTGGCGAGTTTCTACCTTTCAAACCATAACGGCATTCAACACTATGATTTCGATCTCTATACCTGGAATGCCGCGGACGGACTCGCCTGCGGAGCTCTCGTGTCGATCCTGCTGCGAGTGACTAGTATCGAGCGCAGGCGAGTGTGGAAGGGCACACTCGTATCCTTTGCATTGGCCGCTGTCATCTTCGCCATCGGGATTCCCTTGGGAGTCTTAACAAGGGAAAGACCGGTGGGGGCCGCTTTGCAGCCTACGCCGTGGAATTTCGCATTTGTGGGACTTTTGTTGACGTTCTTGCTCGCCGGCACTAGCGGATGGAAATGGTTAGTCAATCGGCCCACACTCAAATTTTTTGGTTACATAAGCTATGGGCTCTACCTGTGGCATATGCTTGTGTTCAACGCTTACGATGTAGCGACTAATAAATATTTTCCGCCCTTGGCGCAGTTGCTGCGAGAAGACCGCTTGAGTCGAATCAGTGTCCACCCGTCCTTCTTTCTCTTGTGTCTGCGGTTTTTGATCGCTGGCGGATTTAGTGTGGCAATTGCTTATGCCTCCAGGCGCTGGCTTGAAGAGCCTTTCCTGCGAATGAAGGACCGTCTCTCGAAAGCGGCAGTTGTTTGAACGATGCCACGGACAATCCACAGACTTCTGCTTCCAAGGAGAATCGCACCTGTGCGCGAGGCTTCACCGCGGGTGGTTCGAAGTAGTCGGCCCGCCATCTGAAAGCAGCCGCTGGCGCCACGAACGCCTCTTTCGGTCTTCTTTGCCTGCGATTCGCGATCGCCGCAGCGCTCAGAGTTTTCCTGGCCTTCTCCCTGCGCTACTTCGAGGATCCCTTTCTGCGGGCTGAAGGAAAAATGGTCAGAGCGAGTAAATGCGATACTCCTGACTCAGCAGTCGTTCGAACAGCGCGTTTGATCCACAGAGTCATATCGCTCGCTACAGGTTTTCCTGTATTGGAAAGCTGATATCTAAATCCGACAATCGACCCGCGCAGGTCACGATCTCTCGCTTCACTTCTGTCCTCAGCGAGTTTGCAAGCCTTCGCAAGTTGCTGACTTCTGGTCGGTTAGGAAATCGATTGCGTATTCTGGTGGCAGACGATCAGCCGGGCATCCGCAAGCGCGTGTGTCTGACCCTCGCTTCACTGGTTGATCTCGACGTGTGCGACGAAGCCGCCAACGGCCTCGAAGCGGTCGAGAAGGTAAAGGAATCCGTCCCGGACCTAGTCATCCTAGACGTTACGATGCCCTTGATGAACGGTCTCGACGCGGCTCGACGCATCCACGCGTTCACGCCCGGCACACCCATCCTCATCCTCACGATGCACAAGAGCCGTCAGCTCATGGAAGAGGCGCAAAAAATCGGCGTTCAGGGATATGTTGTGAAAGGCGAGGCCGGACAGAGCTTGGCCTCAGCCGTTACCGCCCTCATGCAACACCAGACATTCTTCCCCACGGAATTCTAAATACAAATAGGGGCGCCAACTGCGCGCCCCCATTGAAATTCCTCCAGCTATTTGTTTCGTCGCCCCGCCGCTTGTTACTTCTTCGGCTGCGCGCTCGGCGGCAAAATGCCGTTCAATCTCAGCCCCGTCGCCAGCGCCGCATAGTGATCGAACCACTCGTCGCTCAGCAAAATCAGAGCGCCGCCTCGCGATGTCTGAAACGGGCCGGCTGACATCGGATCGCTCAGCTTCGAATCATCGACATTTGCCAGCGCCGTAGTGCAGAATTCGAATGAATCTTTTAGACCGGCCACCAACTTGTCCTTCGGATCGGCGTCAGTCAGTTTGACCTCCGGCGCTGCCGTACCGGAAATCTTCGAACAGAGACCGTAGTTCGCCTGTAGGCTATGCGCCACCATATGTCCAAACGAAGCGCTCTCCGGTGTCGCTTTGAACGAGTACTTGTCAGGCGGCATTAATTCCGCCGCTCCGACCATGTTCTTCTGGAACCGCGGCAACTGCGACTTCACCATCGTAGTGATTGGATTCGTCACCGGCCCGCTCGCCGGCGCCGCCGCTTGCTGCGCCTGAACGCTTCCCGTACAGAGTGCCAATCCCAGACAAACCGCTGCCCATCCCAGATTCCTCATGATTTTTCCTCGCGTGTGATTGAACGTTTGAGCAAATCGCCGCGCAAAGCATACCCCAAATCCGGAGCCGCAGCCTGCCTTGACGCGGGATCAGATATCAATACGAGCATTTTTCTGCGATGGATGGAATTTTCGTTCTGAGTGAAGCGAAATTCCCACAACGATTCAATTCGCGACGGTCAATTCCACCGGCGCCGCCGCCCCGACCCGCGCCCCCGCCAGAGGCGACTGATCAATCACCGAACCGTGCGGCCACTGCGGCGCCGTCACGTAATTGACCTTCCTCTTCAAGCCCGCCACATCCAATTTCTTCCCGGCGTCCGCTTCCAGCATCCCGACAAGGTGTGGCATCACGTAAGCCGCGTCTCGCGGACCCTGTGACACCAGTACATCCACGCGCGGGCTCGCCGCTCCCGAGCCTGGCCGCGGAGTTTGCTCCACCACTTGATCGGCCGGCGCGTCGGGCATCGTCACATTGGAAACCTCGCCGACCTGCAAGCCCGCTCGCAGCAACTCGATCCTTGAAACTCGCAGCGAACTCCCCTCCAGCAGCGGAACCTCCAGTTGCCGCTGCCCGAGACTCAACACCACGTGCGCCTGCTGCGAAACCTTCATCAACTGTCCCGACGTCGGCGTCTGCCGCACGACCACATTGATTGGCTCGTCGCTGTAAACGCGGTCCGCCACGCGCAACACCAAGCCTCGCGAGCTCAGCATTCGATTCGCCTCGCTCACGTTCTTTCCAATAATGTTGGGCATCGTCGTCTCGCGGCCGTGGATCGCAATGCGCATGGCCGTGATCGCGCTCAGAAACGCCGCTGACGTCAGAATAAATATCAGCAGCGCCGTTTGGCCGAGCGCTTCCAGTCGTTCGCGTAAGGGAGACATATCGAAAAATCAGGATGACACGGACGCCGTTGCCTTGCCACGCCTTCGGCGGACCCCCGTGAAAGGTTGGTTACTTCTTCGGTGAAGACTGCGACGGCAGCGGCGGAGCCGGGTAATCCGGCAGCTTGTCCTTGCTCGTGTCCGCGCGCTTCACTTCGAGTTCGTCGAACAGCAGCGACGGCGTGATCACCGTAGTGGCGACTCCGCCCTGACGGTTGCTCACCAGCGGATCGTTACCCACCAGCATCAAATCGCTCCGCAGCGCGCGCACATCGAGTTCGTTGAATACCGCGCCACGCACAAGCTCCTCATGCCCATCCGGATAAATGCGATACAGCAATCGCGGTGCGTTCCCCGCTCCCAGCGTCTCCACGCGATAGCCATAAGGTTGGCCCTGGTCGGTGATCATCGAAATCACCTTCTGCCTCAGCTCCTCCGGCGATTTCGCGTCCGCGCTCTTCACGAGCAGCACGCCTAAGCTCGGGGATGGAAAACCGCCTGCGCCGGCGCGATCGTGACCATTCGAAGTAGTGAAGTCGCGAATCGGCTGTCGTCCCACCAGATAGCTGACCAGCAATCCGTTGTTGATCAACGTAACCGGCTGGGCTTTCACGCCATCGTCGTCCACGTCGTAGTTTCCCACCAGACTCTTCCCGCCAAAATCCTTCATTGTCGGGTCGTCGACTACCGTGAGGAACGTTGGCAGCACGCGCGTCTTGTAACTCGTCGCGAACGCACCGGTCGTTCGATTCGGTCGACCGAGCTGCGGCTTGCGCCCCAAAACGTTCGCGCCAATCAGCGAAGCCATCACATCATTCGCGGCATCGGGCGCGAACAACACCGGCCCGCGATACTCTTCCTCCACGATCGGCGCCTTCCGCAGCGCCATCAGCGTGTCGAGCATCTTCTTCGACTCGCCCATCAACTTCTCGTGTGTCGGCAATTCTTCCGCTTTCGCCACCATCCAGTACGGATTCCGGTTCAACCGCATCCCGTCATCCGCTTGCGCGGTGCTGTTCAGCGTCACGCTGTACGTGGTCTTCCCGTTGCGCGTGACCGTGCCTTCCGAATTCACCAGGTACTCGTTCACCGCCGAAAATCGCAACGACGCCGATACGCTCTGCACATCCGGATACTGCCGATACAAATTCGTGGCGTCCTCGATCGTCTTTTTCCACGCCGTTTCATCGAGCTGCAGCTTCACAGTCGGATTGATCGCGCTCACGACGGGCGCCTTGGCGAAGTCGTCCACCGCATTCGCATCCGCGCTGAACTGCTTCAGCGCCGCCTGCTTTTCCGTCAGAGCCTGAACGGCTTCCTTATAGGCATCATCCGTCGCCAGCCAAATCTGGTGCCGCAGTGCGATCGGATCGTCGTCGAGTGGCAGGATGTTCGTCTCGCCCATCCCGATGCCGTAGTAGCTGTCCTGCTTGTAGTCGCCGATGCGCACAACGACCCGCAGCACGCGATAACGCACGCGCTGGTTCTCGCGCACTGCGCCGAACGCCGCTTCCGCCGAGTAATCGTCAACATCGTTCACGCGATACTCGATGTAGTAAAGCGGCTCGACCTGATCCATCTTCAACTGCGATTTCGATCGATCCAGCTCCGTCATCAACGCTTCGAGCAACGCATCGCCGTTCGCCGCAGGATGCGCTTCCGCCGCGACAGCAGTACTGGCCCACGGCAGGGAAGTCGCCCTTCGCGCCGAATCGTTCGCAGCAAACGTCGCCGAGGCCATCGCCAGCAACCCAGCCACCGCACCCGCTCCACAAATCATTCGTGTGATTTTCATGGCTTCACCGCCTGCTTCGCGGGATCGGCTTGCAAGTTCGCCGTCTTCGTCTCAAATCCCGGCGGCGGCAAAATCGGTGGCCGTTCATGCGAGTGCGCTCGCTTCTGCACTTCCATCTCCGAGAAAAGCATCGCAGGCGCGACCGCCGACACCGGCACGCTGCCGCTTTCCGCTCCGCACACGCCATTGAAAACGTGTTGCTCATCGCCCGTCGACACAATCCGCGTCAACGCCGCCAGGGGTGTTCCCACGATGTCCACTCCGCGCACCAATTCATCCGGTCGCCCATCCGCGTAAACGCGATACACGATCACCGGCAGAACCTGAAACGCCTGCGGCAGCGATCGCGTCGTCAGCGTGAATCCGCCCTGAATATCGTCAAAATAAAGTCCATACGGTTTCCCCTGCTTCTTCACTTCGTCGATCAACTTCTGCCGCATCTCCGCTTCCGGCACGGCTTTCGTCGACGTAACCAATAAATTCCCCTGTCGACCCGTCGGCATCAGCCCCGGCTGATTCCGTCCGTGCCCGTTGGAAGTATCAAATCCCTTGATCGGCATCCGCGAAGTCAAAAAGTTCTTCAGCACGCCATCCTTAATAATCTCCACGCGCTGTGCCGGCGTTCCTTCGTTGTCGTACTCGTAGAATCCCGCCAGCTTCGTACCTTTGAGTTCCCGTAGAGTCGGATCATCCGTGACGCTCAAAAATTCCGGCAGCACCACCTGATTCACCTTCTTCGTGAACGTTTGTCCTTCATCTTCATCGCGCTGGCGATGACCTTCCATCCGGTGCCCCAGCACTTCGTGAAAGAAAACCGCCGCCGCGCGTCCGCTCAGCAACGCCGGCCCGTCATACGGTTCCGCAACCGGAGCCTTACGCAAATCCCTCAGGTCCGTCGCCATCTTCTCGATCTTCGCCGTTAACTCCGCTTCGTTCGGCAATCCACTCGCCGCGGGCGCCTGAAACGTTTCGACGCGCAGCAACTCCATCCCATCATCCGCGCGAGTCGACGCCTCCATCACCATGCGCGCCGATGCGCTCGGCGTCGCGATCACCGTTCCTTCGCTCGATACCAGTCGCGAGTTCGAATTCGCAATCTGCAACGTCACCGTTCCCGAATACACATCCGCGTACTTCCGGAATGCGCCCGATAGTCTTCGAATCTCGCCTTCCCACGCCGTGCGATCGAATCCCGGCACGGTCAACGGCTCGCCCGTATGCGTCTGCGGTGTCGCCTTCGAAAAATCCGGCGACTTATCCTCTTCTTCCGCCCGCACTGCGGTATTCGTCTTCACATTCAAAAATGCTGGCGCCGCCCGCTTGTATTCGCGATCAGTCAACTCCCACAAGACTCTGCTGATCGCATCCGGATCGTCGCCCAGCGGCAGCGCCCCTGAAGTCATTCCCGACGCTCGGCTTTGCCCGTGCGTATTGTCCAGCGCCGGCGAACCGACGCGCATCACCACGTCCGCCTGCCGTCGCCGCAGTCCCGCGTCCGTCAGCAAACTCCCGTACGCTCCAACCAAAAACACCACATCCTGATCGTTCACCGTGTAGCTGATGTAGTAGGGAGCCGGATCGGTCTTCTCCAGGCCCGCCGTCGCTCGCGTCAATTCCGCCTGCATCACCTTCAAAATCGCGTCCGGCGTTTTCCCCGCCGCGCCTGCGCCGCTCGTCGCAGGCGCGAGCCATACCCGCCGAATCCACGGCTCCAGCCGCCATCAACGGCGACCACGCCAACTGCGCCGCGATCGCGACGCATGCACCTGCACGCACGCACCGTCTCCAACCCGCCGCTCTCGCACTCTTCACAAGCGACAACTCAGCGATATTCATCGACCAATTTCTCCCGCTCGTCTTGTTTCGGATCTCAGAATTTCAGGTTGCAGCGTCTTTCGTTCCTGCTCGGTGCTCTGCTCGGATGAAGCGGTCCTGCGCAGCAGTTTTCGTTTCGGCTCGGAGGTGCCGTGAAAGGCGAGTATGCCTGACCGTTCCAATTCCTGCCAACTACCCGTTTCCGAAGCGTTCCCCTTCGGTCAACCGGGCTCCGCGCGCATATTCCACCGCGTCCATCGCGCGACTGCCCTCCATTTTGACGGATGAAATGATCATTTCGGTTGCTCCGCCGCACGAAACGTAAATCCCGCTCTGCCGCACATGAATCGTCCCCGGCTCATATCCAGCCGCCGGCTTCATCTCGTGAAGGGGCGCAGCATTGCTGCGCCCCAGGCCCGCAAGATCTCGACCGTTGTCGAGGTCAGCTTTTGCTTTCTCTGCATCTACGGCGTCACCGTCCTTAGACACCGGCCGCCCCAAAATCTGGCACGTCTTCCCCCTCAACATCGAAAACGCCCCCGGCCAAGGCGCAAACCCCCTCATCCGGTCGTAAATCTCTCGCGCCGTCCGCGACCAATCAATCCGCCCATCCTCGCGCTTCATCATCGGAGCATACGTCGCCGCTGCAGAATCCTGCACGATCCCGCGCAACGTCCCCGCCGCAATCCCGCGCAACGTCTCCACCATCAACGGCGCTCCCGCTTCCGACATCCGCGCCGCCAACTCCGGCGCCGTCTCGTTCGCGCCGATCTCCATCTCATGCGTTAAAAGCATCTCGCCCGTGTCCATCCCCGCATCGATCCGCATCGTCGTAATTCCGCTGACCTTCTCGCCGTTCACAATCGCCCAGTTGATCGGCGCCGCCCCGCGATACTTCGGCAGCAGGGAAGCGTGCAGATTGATCCATCCATGCTTCGCAATTGGCAGTAGTCGCCCCGGAATAATCTGCCCGTACGCGATGATCACCACGCAGTCCGGCGCA
The DNA here is from genome assembly GCA_963766985.1 of uncultured Acidobacteriota bacterium. Classification (GTDB taxonomy): domain Bacteria; phylum Acidobacteriota; class Terriglobia; order Acidiferrales; family UBA7541; genus Acidiferrum. The sequence goes on along the minus strand of CAVYCJ010000010.1, from coordinate 673,204 downwards.
ATCGCCTCCAGTGTCGCCTGCATCTCCGGCGCGCGAATTTTCTCCGGCTGATGCACCGGCACACCCGCCGCCACCGCCGCCTCTTTCACCGGCGACGCCGTCAACTTCATCCCGCGCCCGCTTGGACGGTCCGGCTGCGTGATCACCGCCGCAATCTCAAACTCTTCGTGTGTCAGCAAAAACTTCAGCGTAGGAACAGCAAACTGAGGAGTCCCGCAAAAAACAATCTTCATCCGTCTCCGGCCCAGCTCTACCACTCGCCCTGTTTCCGCAGCTTCTTGATTTTCCGCTTGATCAAGTCGCGCTTCAGCATGCTCAGGTGCTGAATAAACAAAATTCCGTTCAAGTGATCGATCTCGTGACAAAACGCGCGCGCCAACAACTCCTCGCCGCGCATCTCAAACGTCTCACCCTTTGCGTTCTGCGCCCGCACCGTCACAAACTGCGGACGCACCACATACCCGCGAAAGCCCGGGATCGATAAGCATCCTTCTTCTTCACGCTTCTCGCCCTCGCCGTGAATCACTTCCGGATTCACCAGCACAATCTTCGCTTCCGGATTCTTCCCGCTCGTCACATCGACAACCGCCATCCGTATTCCCAAGCCAATTTGCGGTGCCGCCAGCCCGACGCCCGACGCCGCGTACATCGACGCGAACATATCCTCCGCTAGCTGCTCCAGCTCCTCGTCGAACTTCTTCACCAGCCCGGTCGGCTTTTCCAGAATCGGATCGCCATACTTCACGATCGGATAAATCTTCCGAGCCGCGCTCAACACGTTCGCCGTGTCCGCGACCGCCAGCATGTCCTGCGTCTCGTCCGGATCAGTCTGAACCTCGGGCTTCGACGCGCTCTTAGAACTCTTCAACTTGTCGGGCATAACCTTCGAAATTCCGCCTCATCTCGGGGAGGGAGTCTCCTCCAAATTTTTGCAGAAAAGCATCCGCCAGGACAAGTGCGACCATCGCCTCGGCCGCAACACCCGCCGCCGGCACCACGCACCAGTCCGACCTTTCGTACGCCGCCTGAATCGGCTCCTTCGTCACCATGTCCGCCGTTCCCAGCGGTTTGCGCAGCGTCGAGATCGGCTTCAAATACCCGCGCACCACAATATCTTCGCCGTTCGTGATGCCGCCTTCCAATCCGCCCGCGCGATTCGACGAGCGCCGAAACTTCTTTGCCGCCTTGTCGTACGAAATCTCGTCCTGCACTTCGCTGCCGTTCGAACCCGCCGCTGCAATCCCCGCGCCGATTTCCATCCCTTTCACAGCCTGAATGCTCAGAATCGCCTGCGCCAGCCGCCCGTCCAGCTTCTCATCCCACTGCGCATGGCTTCCCAGCCCGATCGGCACGTTATGCACGATCACTTCAAACACGCCGCCCACCGTATCGTTCGCCGTGTTCGCCGCGTCCACTTCCGCCTTCATCCGATCCTGCACCTTCGGATCGACGCAGCGCAGCGGCGACTCGATATCCCCATTCGCCATCCAGATCTCATTCCACGTCGCTGCGCGCTCCAGCTTCACGTGTCCGACCTGCACCGAGTGGCTCGCAATCTCCGTCCCAAACTCTCTTAGCAACTGCTTCGCCAGCGCCCCGGCTGCCACGCGCGCCGCCGTCTCCCGCGCCGATGCCCGCTCCAGCACATACCGCGCATCGTGAAAATTAAATTTCTGCGAGCCCGCCAGATCCGCATGACCCGGCCGCGGCGCCACCAATTTTTTCAAATCCGCCGCGCCCACACCGCTTTCCGGCAGCGCTTCCACCGGCAAAATCTTCTCCCAGTTCGCCCAGTCCCGATTCTCGATTCGAATCGCGATCGGCGCCCCAATCGTCTCCCCGCGCCGCACGCCCGCAAAAATCTCCGCCTTATCCTTCTCGATCTTCTGCCGCCCGCCGCGCCCATAACCCAACTGCCGCCGGTGCAACTCATGATTGATAAAGTCCACGCTCACCGGCAACGACGCAGGCAGCCCCGACACAAACGCCAGCAGCGCCTGCCCGTGCGACTCCCCCGCCGTATAAAAACGAAGCATCCGCCTCTAACTCCTCTACACGCTCAAATCGCCCAGCGAAACTCAAACCGCAAAAAGTTGTCTCAGTGAATCCACCAGTGTAAAGCCCATCCGCCATCAGAACAACTCCGCCCCTTCTCCATTACTTAGTCGAACGGAACGCCCCTCTACAGCCGCTGTCATCCCGACCGAAGCGAGCCGACGCTTTTTCTTTCGCGTTCGCTCCTGCGAACGCGTCGGCCCGCGAAGTGGAGCGATCCCCCGCGAGAGATTTAACCCCGAAACAAATCAAACGCACGAGCTTCTCCCGATCTCGTCGGTCCGAACGACTCAACTCCTTCTTCGACTCGATGTAGAATCTCCGCGCCACAAAACTCAGGAGCCATAATGCCTCTGCCACGCCGAACCAATCCGCTCGCTCAACTCCTCGCGCTCATCCCCGCCGCTCTTCTGATCCTCATCCCGCTCCGAACAACAGCGACGCCACCCGACGACCCCTCCGCCGACACCGCCATGTCCACCATCACCGCCGACGCCATCCGCGCCGACATGCGCTTCCTCGCCGATGATGCCCTCGAAGGCCGCGGCACCGCCACGCGCGGCCACGAACTCGCCGCCAAATACATGGCCACTCGCTTCGAAGGCATGGGCCTCCAGCCCGCCGGCGACAACAACACTTACTTCCAATCCGTCCCGGTCCGCTCGCTCCGGACCGATGTAAACAAATCGTCCTTCGCCATCACGCGCAACGGCACGCCACTCTCGCTCACCTCGCACGTCGACTTCATCATCGAGCCCGATCCCGTCGCCCCCGACGTCTCCGTCGACGCGCCCGTCGTCTTCGCCGCCTTTGGTGTCACCGCCCCCGAGCAGCACTACGACGACTACAAATCCCTCGACGTCAAAGGCAAGATCGTTGCCGTGGTCCTATCCGCCCCCAATTTTCCGTCTTCCATCAAAGCCCATTACTCGGCGCTCGAAGTCAAAGCCAGAATCGCCGTCGAGCACGGCGCCGTCGGCATCATCGCCATCGACGATCCCGTTTCCGAGGGAATTTATCCTTTCGCAAAATTCGTCCGCGACCTCGTCAATCCCGAATTCCGCTGGCTCGACAAAGAAGGCCATCCCAACGACTATTTTCCGCAAATCAAAGCGGGCGTATATCTCAGCCTCGATGCGACAAGACAACTCTTCGAAGGCTCCGGCCACTCCGCGGACGAAATCTTCAAAGGCGCAAAAGATGGCAAGCTTGCGGCGTTTCCGCTCCCCGTCACCGCTAAAATTCACGTCGTCACCGAATCCAAAGACCTTCACAGTCCCAACGTCGTCGCCAAACTCGAAGGCAGCGACCCCGTCCTCAAAAACGAATATCTCGTTTACACCGCACACCTCGATCATCTCGGCATCGGCGCGCCGATCAACGGCGACACCATCTACAACGGCGCGCTCGACAACGCCTCCGGCTCCGCAACGATTCTCGAGATGGCGCAGGCCTTCGCTCGCATGAATCCCCGTCCGCGCCGCTCCATCCTCTTCGTCTCTGTCACCGGCGAAGAAGCCGGCGAACTCGGCTCCGAATATTTCGCTCACTACCCGACAGTCGCGAAGCATTCCATCGTCGCCAACATCAACATCGATCAGGTCTTCCTCCTCTACCCACTCGAAGACATCATCGCCTTCGGCGCCGAACACACCTCACTGGAGTCCGTGATCCAGCGCGCCGCCAAAAAAATGGGCCTCGTCGAAAGCCCCGATCCCATGCCCGAACAAGTCGTCTTCATCCGCAGCGATCAATATTCTTTCGTCAAGCAGGGAATTCCCGCCGTAATGCCGTCACCGGGATTCAAATCGACCGATCCCAACAAAAAAGCATTCGAAATCGCCATGAAGTGGATGGACGACACCTACCATTCGCCGCAAGACGACATGAACCAGCCCAATCTCGATTTCGACGCCGCTGCAAAGTTCGCCCGCTTCACCTTCCTCTGCGGCTACTACGTCACCCAAGACCCGCAGCGCCCCACCTGGAATAAATCCGACTTCTTCGGCGACCAATACGCCCACCTCGCCCAGTAGGTAGCACAGGCACTCTTGCCTGTGCGCCTCTTTCTCAGCGGACTCACAATAAAAACGCGAAGCGAGAATTCAGTTTCCAGTTGCGGCGTTCATCGCGAGTTGACCGATACGCCTGCCCGATCAATCGGCTTGCCGTATCCCATAACCCGTTAACAAGAATCTGAAGAGTTTCGGTATGCGAGGCCGTCGGCTGCGAATAGCTGCTTTCTATCGCTCTAATTGACCTCTACCTCCGTCGCCATCTAACATGGCTTTCCGCATGTCCAGCGCCGACAAGCTCATCGGCCAAACCTTTTCTCACTACCGAGTCCTCGAACGCCTCGGCAGCGGCGGCATGGGCGTCGTCTACAAAGCCGAGGACAATCGCCTCCGTCGCAATGTCGCGCTGAAATTCCTCGCCGAAGGTGTCAGCAACGACCCGAGCGCGCTCGCGCGCTTCCAGCGCGAAGCGCAATCCGCCTCCGCGCTGAATCATCCGAACATCTGTACGATTCATGACTTCGGCGAAGAAAACGGCCAAGCCTTCATCGCGATGGAATTCCTGGAAGGCGCCACGCTCAAACAACTGATCGCACATCGCTCGGTCACTTTTGAAATGTTCGTCACGCTCGGTATCGAGATCTCCGACGCGCTCGACGCTGCCCATCAAAAGAACATCATTCATCGCGACATCAAGCCCGCCAACATTTTCGTCACCGATCGCGGCCACGCAAAAATTCTCGACTTCGGCCTCGCAAAACTCCACGACGACCAGCCATCCCTCGCCGGCGCGACCGCCGGCTTCACCGCCGCCACTCCTGCGCAAGCGCACGATGCGCAGAACGCCGCCGCCGAGACCCAAATCACCAACACCGGCATCGTGGTCGGCACTGCCTCATACATGTCGCCCGAACAAACCCGCGGCCACGCGCTCGACCGCCGCTCCGACATCTTCTCGCTCGGCTCCGTCCTGTACGAAGCCGTCACCGGCCAATCTCCGTTCACCGGTCCCAGCACTCTCGCGATCCTGCACGACATCGCCACCGGCACTCCCGCGCCTCCCAGCACGCTTCAGCCCGGCCTGCCGCGCACGCTTGATGAACTCATCCTCCGCTGCCTCGAAAAAGATCCCGCCCGCCGCCCTTCGCGCGCCTCCGAAATCGTCCAGGCGCTCAAAAATCTCTCCGTCCCGTCCTCCTCAATCACGCAAGCGCCGCGCGCCACCGGCCGCAAATCCATCGCCGTCGTTCCTTTCCAGTTCCGCGTCCCATCTCCCGACGACCAATTCCTTTCCGTCGCTCTCGCCGACGCCGTCGCCAATCGCCTCGGCGCCTCGCCGAGCCTCGTCGTCCGCCCCACCAGCTCCGTCATGAAATATTCCAAAGGCGACACCGAGTGGTCGCAGATCGCGCGCGAACTCAACGTCGACATGGTCGCCGAAGGCACCATCCAGAAAATGGGCACGCGCGTTCGCGTCCTCGTTCAAGTCTGGGAGCTTCGCGAGGGCCGCTCCACTCACGCCACAAAAATCGACGGCGACATGGGAGACCTCTTCACTCTGCAAGACAATCTCGCCGACTCCGTCTTCACCGCGCTCACGCCACGCAAACACGAAAAATCTTCCTCCACCGACGTCCCGCCCGCTCGCCATCCGCTCGCCTATGAGCTCTACATGCGCGCCGTCGATCGCTCGATGTGCTTCAACAAATACGATCTGACCAATGCTATCGAGATGCTTGAACGCGCCATCGACCTTGATCCCGATTTCGCCGAGGCCTGGGGCCTTCTCTCCATCATTCGCTGCCAAATTGGGATCTCTCTCGATTCCGACCCGAAGTGGTTCACGAGCGCCGAAGAAGCGGTCATTCGCACGCTCGAACTCGACCCCATCAATTGCAACGCACTCTGTTCGCGCGGCTGGATTTCGTGGTCTCCGGGCCGCGGATTTCAGGTTCGTCCAGCCCTTCGCGCTTTCAATTCCGCGGTGAAGATCAATCCAAACTTCTACGCCGCTCGCGCATATCGCGGCACAATCTTGATCCACTATGGCTTCCACGAACTCGGGACAGACGACAACAACGAAGCCACCTTAGTCGCGCCCGCATTCGCCCTGCCCTACGCTTTCAGAGGTTTTGTCGCGCAGTACGATGGCGATTACGAACTCGCCGATCATCACTACCAGCAGTCGCTTGCGCGTGAACCTGCCTTGATTTACGCCAATATCCAAGCGCCCCTGCCGCACATCTATTTGGGTAACCTGGCAAGAGCCCGCGAACTCCTGCGCCGCGCCCAGCAAATGATTTCTGGTGAGCCGCAACTCACGGCCTGTGAAGGTTTGATTCTCGCCTGCGAAGGGAATTTCAAACGCGCTGAAGAACTTGCCGATGAAGCCGCCGCATCGAAACGCAGCGTGCACCATCTCCACCACATGATGCATACCACCGCCGAGGTCTACGCAATCTGTGGCAAACCCGAAAGAGCCGTTCACGAACTCAAACGCGCCTCCGAAATCGGTCTGCCCAATCATCGGGCCTTCGAAAACGACGCCCATCTGCGCAGCATCCGTACCCATCCCGATTTCCTGGCGCTGATGCGCGATCTACGCCGCGATCACGAACAACTCCGCCTCGAACTCGATCTCTCCGCCCCCAGCGCTATCAAACCCCACTCGTAGTCGTCAATTCGCCTGCGAGCAGCTGTCGCACGTTTCCTACTCCAGATCTCGGCAGACTGACGCGGGTTGTGCCCGATAAGTCGGGTAACCGGACAGCTGAGATTGGCGACATGCGCCGCCGCAGCCATCCGCAGGAGGTGTTGTATTGTGTTGAGTCGGGAGGGTTCTTCTGATGTCAGAATCCTGGCGATTCCGCATCAATATCGCAATCATTGTCGGAGCGATTGTCGTCGCGCTTCATATGTTGGGAATCGGTTGAGCCTCGACGAGTAATACGCAAGGACAACGTACAACTCCCGATGAGTCGCTCAATCGGAAACTGGTTCACCAAGGTACGCGCCTGTTTGCTTGACGCATCCCCTCACGCCAGTTACGCTTTCGTCGTGGTCGTGCTCTCGCACCATAACCCCTTTGCCTGTAGCGTCATCCAACCATAACCACTGTGCCCGACGCCCCGCTCCAACTCTCGACGCCCGACACGCAGGTAGTTGAACAGATTTCCATGGTCGAGGTGCTGACCGACGCCACGAAGCGTTTCGTCCTCAACGTCCAGGATTATTTCCAGCTTGCCGGCCGCTCGCTCGCCAATCTCGCCACCAGCCCGCGCTACTTTCAGGACGTGCTCGACCAGATGGACGACATCGGCGTCGGCTCGCTCGCCATCGTTCTCATGTCCGGCTTTTTCATCGGCGCCGTCATGGTGCTGCAAACCGGCTCTCAGTTTGTGCGTTTCGGCCAGACCGGCTTGACCGGCGACATCGTTTCTCTCGCGCTCGTCCGCGAACTCGGCCCCACGATCACCGGCATTCTCGTCGCCGGTCGCAACGCCAGCGGCATCGCTTCTGAACTCGGCTCCATGCTCGTCACGGAACAAGTTGACGCCATGCGCGCTATGGGCACCGACCCGTCGCGCAAACTCGTCACGCCGCGCGTTGTCGCAGGCATCCTGGTTCTCCCGCTGCTCACCGTGCTTTCTGACTTCGTTGGCCTACTCGGCGGCTGTGTAGCCTCCGTTTTTTCGCTGCGCCTCGGCGCCATCGAATTCTGGACGCGCGCCATCAACGCCCTCGACTTCGCCGACGTGATGCAAGGCATGATGAAGCCCTTCGTCTACGGCTTCATCCTCACGACAGTCGGCTGCTACAAAGGTTTAACCGTCCGCGGCGGTACCCAGGGCGTCGGCCGCGCCACCACGCAAGCTGTCGTCGTCTCCAACGTGATGATCATCGCCTGCGACGTCTTCCTCACAAAAATCGCTCTCTTCCTGGGAGACAAGCTGTTTTGACAACCCGTCCCCCAATCACTCCGCCGCGGCGCACTCCTTACGACACCGATCCCGTCGTGACCTTCGACAACGTGCGCATGACTTTCGACGAAGGCGACATTCTCCGCGGACTCTCGTTCAAAGTCCTCCCGCGCGAAACTTTGATCCTCCTCGGGGAAACCGGCACCGGCAAAACGCTCACGCTGAAACTCGCCGCCGGCCTGCTCCATCCAAGCCAAGGCACAGTCAACGTACTCGGCCACCAAGTCTCGTCGATGTCCGAAGTCGACCTGCTGAATTTCCGTCGCCAGATCGGGTTCGTTTTTCAGGAAGGCGCTCTCTTCGATTCGATGACCGTCGCCGACAATGTCGCCTATCGCCTGCGCGAAGATCGCGTTGACGAAGCTGAAATCGATCAGCGCGTCCGCGAAGTTCTGAAATTCGTCGAACTCGAACACACGCTCGAATTGCTGCCATCCGAGCTTTCCGGCGGCATGCGTCGCCGCGTCTCCATCGCCCGCGCTCTCGTGAGCCGCCCGCAAATCGTTCTCTACGATTCGCCGACCGCTGGACTTGATCCGGTCACGTCGCAAACGATCATTACTTTGATTCTTCGCCTCCGCGACGTTTATGGTGTGACGGCGATTCTCGCGACGCACCGAGTACAGGATGGCTTCGCGCTCGCCAACTTCAAGTTCGACCCGCAGACCAAGCGCGTCGTCCGCGACCCGGCATCCTTGTCGCGTGTTCAGGCCAATCTCGACGAGCCGGTCACGCGTTTTGTCGTCTACAACGAAGGCCGTATTTATTTCGATGGAACACCCGAGGAGATAGCATCGACAAAGGACCCGTATCTCAAGCGCTATCTGGTCTGAACTTGCTGTACTCTGTTTCTCAGTAAAAGTGGTTAGTAGTATTAGCGGTGGATTACTCGAACTCGTAGTGGAATCCAGGAACCCGGCAGTTTATCCGGCGGAGGAACTGCATCGATGGCGATGCGCAAACAATTGACGTGGACCGAGCTTCGCGTCGGCCTGTTCGTCTTGGTTGGTCTGTTCGTTCTTGCCGTTGGCATTTTTTACGTCACCGGCGCCGGCTTCTGGGGACCGAAGTATCGGCTGAAGACGTATCTTCCGGACGTCGATGGTCTCGCCACGGGCGCGCCCGTTCGTATCGACGGCGTCGATGTCGGCAACGTCGAGACGCTGCGCCTCGTGCCGCGCACCGCCAATCACGTTCCCGAGAAAAACAAGAGCATCGAAATCGTGATGCGGCTCGATCGCCGCTTTCAGCCCGACATTCTCACCGACTCGAACGCCAGCCTCGTCACCGAAGGCTTGCTCGGAAATCGCTACATCAATATCACTCGCGGTTTCACTGGCACTCCTCTGAAGGAAGACCAGGAAGTGAAGGGCGTCACGGAAAAGGGAATCGGCGAAATCATGGCGCAGAGTTCCGACCTGCTCGACAGCCTGAAAGTCATCACCGTCGACGTCCAGACGATGGTTGCTGGAGTGAAGGCCGGTCAGGGCACGATCGGCAAACTCATTCAGGACGAGCAGGCATACAACAATCTCAACGCGACGCTCGGCAATGCCAACAAGATGATCGCCGACATTCGCGGTGGCAAAGGCACGATCGGGAAGTTGGTTACGAGCGACGAGCTCTATAACAACGTCAACACGATCGTTTCCGATCTGCGCGCGCAAAAGGGAACTTTGGGCAAGTTGCTCTACGATCCGCAGCTCTACGATCAGCTGAAATCCACCGTCGATAACGCGAACGGCATGTTGGGCGATGTTCGCGCCGGCAAAGGAACTCTCGGCAAGCTCACGACCGACGACGCGCTGTACAACAAGCTGAAGGATACGAGCACGAATCTCGCGACGGCCACCGCCAAGCTCAACGACAACACCACGACGGCGGGCAAACTTTTCTCCGACCCGCAGCTCTACGACAATTTGACCGGACTGACCGGCGACCTTCGCCTGCTCATCGGCGACTTCCGCCAAAATCCCAAGAAATTCCTGAGCTTCAAGATCTCGATCTTCTAGTTGGTTTGCCGATGCGCCCTGCTTGCCAGTAGCGAAATCGCGTAGCGCCGTTTCGATAACAATCACTAGGTCACAGGGCGGCGAATCGCGCACCAATCGCGGAGACTTCCGCATCACAATATTTGAAAAAGAAAAAGGAGCTTTCTGCAAATGGAGCTGTACATCGTCCGCCACGGCATCGCCATCGATCGCGAAGATCCGAAATCGCCGGCTGATCCCGAGCGTTTTTTGACCGAAGAAGGCATCGATAAGACCAAGCAAGTCGCGAAGCGAATCGCTGGATTCAAGATCAAGCCAGACCTTTTGATCAGCAGCCCGTATGTGCGCGCGATGCAGACCGCTGAAATTTTTGCGAGTGCGTTCGATTATCCGAAGCAAAAGATTCACCGCTCCGACTCGCTTCTTCCCGGGACTGAGCCCTCGCATTTTTTCAAAGAAATCGCGAGAGAGAAAAATTCCTCCGTCGTTTTTTGCTTTGGCCACGCGCCGCAACTCGATGATCTGGTCGCCGCAGCGATTGGCGCGAAACATCACGTCACCGCTTTGAAGAAGGCTGGAGTTGCAGCCATCGAACTGAAGAGGCTGGCGCCGCCCAGCGGGCAGCTCCTCTGGCTGGCCACGCCCAAACTCCTCCGTAAGTAGTTCCGCCTCGCCGCCCGCACTTTCCCGGTTCCGTTTTGGGAAGGAAGTGGGTGTACCCCCCCCATGTTTTTGAAAGAGTGCGCAATCGGTTTGTTTTCTTGAGGTTGTGGCGCACTCATTTTTAAGAGTGTGTAATCGCATGGAAACAAGCGGTTTGCGGATGTGCGTGAAATTCCCATTTTGGGAATGGACGAGCGCTGAGAGGCTTGTTTGAGCTGAATTTTGGGTGCGAGCGACCGGTGCTGCGTGTGAGGAACTTCGTTTTTCGGTGCTCGCCGCTGGATGGCGAGACTGCATCTTGCCGATGCGCGGTTCGGTTTGCCGGGTATTGCTGAGCGAGTTCTTGGAAGAACTCGAGTGAACCGGCGGAACGTGCGCGTCGAAGGGGATCATAGCACGAGGTTTTTTTCGAACCGTTCGAAGGGGGTGGCGTCGGTGATAGGGCTAAAGTGAGGGTTGGTGAAATTCTAAGAGAAGAGGCTCGGGGGCTGAGCACTGGCGAATAGTACGGCTTGGGTTCGGGTGAATCTAAATCCCGCGATCTGAGGAACGATCGCGGCTACAGGGTGGGGTTGATTGACCTCGATTGTCGAGACGGTGTGAGAGTGGGTTGAACTAAACCGCACCCTCTAACAACGGCGGGTGCGGCACCCTGGAACAACGTGTAACGACTGAGGGTGCGGCACCGAGGAACCAACGCGCGCTGACTGTTGACGGAGGTGGCTACTGGTCGGCTTGGCGGAAGTAGAGGCGGACGTGGAATTCTTTTTCGAAGAGTTCGGCGCTGCGATTGGCGTCTACGAGGTCTTCGGCGGCATCGCCGTGGGCGGTGACGCGGAGGCCTACGGCACCGCGTTGGAATGAGGCGCGGAGATTGGTGACGCGCTGGCGGTGCGAGTGATCGAGGGCTTCGGCTACACGCAGCAATGCGGCGAGGCGGCGCGTGATGCGTTGCTCGGCGTTGGTCAGCGATGAGTAAGCTACGTGGTGGCCCGCGGGAACCGACTTGCGATTGTGATAGCGGACGGCGGCGGCGACGATGCTGCGATCATGGCCATCGAGGCCCTGAATATCGCCATTGAGGGCGAGATATTCGCCGTGTTTGTGGTGGCCGCGGTGGCTGACCATGTGCCCGACGTCGTGGAGCATCGCAGCAGCTTCGAGCAAAACACGCGCATGCGGCGCCAAGTGATGCACCGGCTGCAACTGATCGAAGAGCATGATGCTGAGTTCGCGGACGTGCTCGGCGTGCTGCTGATCGTATTTCAGGCGCCGTGCAAAGACGCGCGTGCCGACAGAGCACCTGGCGTTCTGCAGCGTTGTATCGATGCGGCTCTTTGCGAGAGAAAGCGTCGCGCGCAATTTCCTGCAGTAAGCCTTCGCGGATGCCGATGCTGGGAACCGCGAGCGTGCGCAAATTGAGATAACGCCCGAGCATGATGAAAATGATCGCGGCGATTCCCATGACGTCGGCGCGATCGCGACGTACGGCGTACGCCTTCATGCGCTCGCGCACGTCGCGCTCGAGAATCCCAGACAAGCGTTCGCGTAAGAGAGAAAGTTGAAGGGTGGGAACACCGTGCTCGCGCGGCCCGGGAGCAATCGCGGCGAGCGCTTCGGCACTGCCGCCCAGCGCGACGGCGATGCTGTCGGCGAGATTCGGCCGATTGGGCAGTTTCGATTCGAGCAACGCCTTCACGTACCGGCGCACCTGCTCGGAGTGCTGCGTCTGGATGACTCCGGGAATATTCAGCGTGCTCATCAGACGCACGGTGCCAACTGGAATCTGTGCGTTCTGCTCGACGGTGTGATCGTGCAGGATGTTGATTTCGAGGCTGCCGCCGCCGAGATCGATGATGCAGCGCGGCGGCGATTCCGGACCCATCACGGCGATGGCGGCTTCGCGCCCGAGTCGCGATTCTTCGGCGCTTCCGATGACTTCGAGCAAAATTCCGGCTTTGCGTTTGATCTCGCGGGTAAATGCCTGACGATTGCGCGCCTCACGCGAGGCGCTGGTCGCGACGGCGCGATAGCGTGTGACGCCGTACTCGTCCATCACTTCCTTGAAGTGACGGAATGCCTTTACGCCTTTTTTGAAAATATCTTCGGTGAAACGGTGGCGGAGAAAAACGCTTTCGCCGAGGCGCAGCGAATAGCGCTCGCTGTAGAGAGGTTCGATATCGAGGGCGGAATAGGCGCGGGCGACGGAAAGGCGCACTGCGTTGGAGCCGGCATCGATCGCCGCGATGTGAACTGGCTCAGGCATGCGTCAGAGTTTAACGCCAGAGGTGCTGCAATGCGGATGACGGAGCGTATTTTGTGGCGCGAATGCCGAGCCGTTCGCCGATGCGCTGGCGCAACTGCTTGTTGACGGCGGAGACGCTGGTCTCGCCGTCGAGTTCGATAAAGTTGTGGCGCTTGGCCATCACTTCGAATTCGCGCTTGATCATCGTCTGATAGCGGATGAACGACCAGTAGAGATCGTGAGAGAGCGACATGTCGCGGCCGGCTTCCCAATAGCTGATGGCTTGCGCTTTTTTAAATTCGCGAGCGAAGGCGGTTTCAGGCCGCACGTTGAGCCAAAACGTAAGGTGAGGCCGCAGCGCCATGGCGTAGAGACCGGAGATGTAGTCGCGATTGATGCCGCGCACGACGCCGCGAGCGATCAACGTAAAGATGAAACGATCGGCGAGCACGATCGTGCCAGAGCGGAGCGCGGGCAGGATGCGATGCTCGATCTGATCGAAGAAGTCGGTCGCGTACATCAGCGAAAGAGTGAGCCGCGTCACGGCGTTTTTTGCGAGGAGCTCGTCGATGTCGCGGCCGACGAGGTTCGAGCGGCGGAGGCCGCTGGTCTGCACGGCGAAGCCTTCGGACTCGAGCCATTCCTGGAGCAGCGCGATCTGCGTCGAGCGGCCGGAGCCGTCCATGCCTTCGATGACGATCAACTGGCCAGTGATTTCGCCGGGATCGAACCCGACGAGGGGCTCGCCGAAGAAATACTGCGAAGCTTCTTCCTCAGCTGCGGGAACCTTTGTCGCGGGCGCGGGCTGACCCGGAGCTGCCGGCTGCTCGATGGCAGCCGGAGGCGCTGCGATCTTTTCTTTCTCTTTTTCTTGCTCGGTCATTCCTGCGACGCCTTCTTCGTGATGTTTCTTGGTCATTCGGCTTCCGGGGCGTGCGGCGCAAAGCGCTTGAGATCGATTTTGGAGGCGACAATGTCGCGCATCTGCTTCTGTAGCTTGTTCACGGGCAGCGTGCCGTCGAGAACGACGAAATTGTCGGAGTCGACCATCTTGTCGTACTCCTCGAGGATGCGCGCCTGGAAGAGGCGGAAACTTTCGGAGCGATCGTAGGAGAGGCCGAGGTCCATGCCGGCTTCGTAGTATTTCAGCTTTGGGCGGCCGCTGAGAATGCGATGCACGGCGACATCGAGCGGAGCGCGGAAATAAAAAGTGATGTCGGGAACCGGCGCAAAGCGATAGAGATTGCGCAGCCAGCGCGCCGGGCAGCCGCGAGCGGCATCGCGAGCGAAGGCGGTGTAGACGTAGCGATCGGCAAGGACGAGGTAGTCGCCCTGGAGCAGCGGCATGATCTGGCGTTCGCAGCGATCGGCAAAGTCGGCGGCGTGGAGCAGCGAGAAGGTGGTCGGCGTGAGCAAACGGCGTTGCTTGCCTCGGCGTGTGGCGGACTTCACCAGCGGAGACGAATTCCACTCGGTGAAATGCAGGCGGTAGCCGCCGATTTCGAGCCAGCGCTTCAGAAGATAAAGTTGCGTGCTTTTGCCCGAGCCGTCGGTGCCTTCGACGACGATGAGCGCGCCAGGATAAGCGCGGCTGGGGACGGGACGTCCCGGCTGGGGCAGAGTGGATTTAGCAGCCTCGGTGCGAGGCGTCTTTTGTGACGATTCCGGATTTTCGACGGAGCTAGTTGGCATCTGGGTTGGAGATTAGTCGGCGTTTGTTACATGAGCATTACAACACAGGCGGACAGGGCATCGCAAAGTGAGGGCGGGAGAAAACGCACGGTTGAGGGATGCGGATGGCCCATCGAATCGTCTGGGCGCTGGGATCACGCCGGGGTCCCTCCACTGCGCGAGCCGACGCCTTCGCACGGAAGCGAACGCGAAGAGAATGCGTCGGCTCGCTTCGGGCGGGATGACAGTTTTGGCGGCCGCGTGTGCTTTTGCGAGTGGTTCATTCGTCGAAACCCGGACACATGATGAGTGCCGCGTGTAGAATCGTGCGGCGAGTTTTGAACAGGGCGCGGCATGCGAGGCCGTGAGTTCGTCTTGAGTCGTGTTTCGTGCTGAGATCCTTCGCTTCGCTCAGGATGACACGTCTCTTAGTTGGGTGCCGTAAACACAGGTCCTGAGAGGCTCGGGGTAAACAAGGGTGTCTGTGCCGCAAAGAGGGGATAAGCGCGATGTGGTTGACGCGATGAAGATCGAATGACGGAGACTCGCGGGATTCCTTCGCTGCGCTGGTGGATCGGCGGGATTTTGTTCGCGTCGACCGTTATCAACTATATCGATCGGCAGACGCTGTCGATCCTCGCGCCATCCCTCAAACAGGATTTTCATTGGACGAATACGGATTACGCGAACATCGCGATCGCGTTTCGCGTGGCGTATTCGATCGGACAGACGGTTTTCGGGCGGCAGATCGATCGCGTTGGAACGCGGCGCGGGCTGACGATCAGTGTGACGTGGTATTCGCTGGTGTCGCTGCTGACTTCGCTGGCGACAGGGTTCGCGAGCTTCGCGGGATTTCGATTTCTGCTTGGATTGGGAGAATCGGCGAACTGGCCGGGAGCGAGCAAAGCGGTTTCGGAATGGTTTCCGAAGCGCGAGCGCGGGTTGGCGGCAGCGTTTTACGACAGTGGGTCGTCGGTTGGCGGGGCGGTTGCACCGTTCATCATTTTGCCGATTTATCTGCACTGGGGATGGCGCGTCGCGTTTGTGATTCCGGGTTTGCTGGGATTTTTGTGGCTGATTGTTTGGCGCAAGATGTATTTCCGGCCGCAGGAACATCCGCGAATTACACGCGAAGAGCGACAGATGCTACTGACGGATATCGAGGCGGAATCTATCGACAAGGGCGAGCCGGGAACGCGGGTGTTGCCGCGATGGGGCGACTTGCTGAGGTTGCCGCAGACGTGGGGAACGCTCGTTGCGAAGGGGCTGACCGATCCGACCTGGTTTTTTGTGACGGACTGGTTTCCGATTTATCTGGTGGCAAAGGGAATCGAACTGAAGAATGGACTGGTCGCAGTGTGGATTCCGTTTCTTGCGGCTGATCTCGGAAATTTTTTTGGTGGCTGGATTTCGGGAGTGCTGATCAAGCGGGGATGGTCGGTTGGGGCGGCGCGGAAGTCGATGGTTGTATTTGGCGGCTTCGGTATGCTGCTGTTGATTCCGACGATTTTTACGGCGAAGTTGTGGCTGATCACGATGCTGTTCGCCATCTCGACGTTCGCATACGCCGCGTTTTCGACGATTGCGAACGTGTTGCCGACGGATCTGTTTGAGAGCCGGGCGGTGGCGACGGTCAGCGGAATGAGCGGTACGACGGCGGGAATTGGAACGATCATCGCGTTTAAGTTGATCGGATATTTCTCGGATGCACATGCGGCGGCAGGACCGCACGCGTTTGATCCGATTGTCGTGGTGGCGGCGTTGATCCCGTTTGTGGGGATGATTCTGGTGTTGCTGCTGGTGAGGAATACGAAGGTGACGGATCAGGGATTGGTGAAGAGGATTTGAGGGAAGTGGAGGCCGTGTGAGCGAAACGGTGGTTGGCGGCGGGGGCCGAGCGGGCAAGAAGTTGCTGACGCTGACGGATCTGGTGTTTTTCGGGATTGTGCTGATTCAGCCGATCGCGCCGGTGCCCCTGTATGGCGTGGCGCAGAAGCTTTCGAACAACTATTTCACGGCGATTATTTTGTTCGCGATGTTGGCGATGATGATCACGGCGGTGAGTTACGGGCGGATGGCGGCGCTGTTTCCGTCGGCGGGGTCTGCGTATACGTACGTTGGAAAGGGAATCAATCCGCACCTGGGTTTTTTGGCCGGGTGGGCGATGTTTCTCGATTATCTGCTGCTACCGCTGATCAATTGCGTTTGGATTGCGGCGGCGATGCATAACGTCTACACGCCGAAGGTGCCGTTTGCGGTGTGGGCGGCGATTGTAGCGGCCGTGATTACGCTTTTGAATTTGCAGGGAGTGCGGTCGTCAGCGCGGCAGAACCAGATTTTATTGTTTGGCATGTTCATCGTGATTGGATTTTTCATTGTGCTGGCAGTTCGGTATTTGTTTCACACGCAGGGATGGGGCGGGATTTTTTCGACGCAGCCGTTTTACGATCCTGCGACCTGGAACATGCGGCAGTTTTTGGGGGCGACTTCGTTTGCGGCACTGACGTATATCGGATTTGATGGTGTGACCACACTCACTGAGGATGCCGAAAATCCGAAGCGGAATATTTTGCTGGCGACGGTGATCGTGTGTTTGTTCACGGGGATTTTTGGCGGGCTTGAGGTTTATCTCGGACAGCGCGTGTGGCCGGATTGGCAATCGTTCAAATCGCTGGAGACGGCGTTTATGGATGTGTGCGGGCGCGTCGGTGGTCCGGCGTTGTTTAACGCGATGGGAGTGGTGCTGGTCGTGGCGGCGTTCGGAAGCGGGCTCGGCGGGGGATTAGGCGCTGCGAAATTGCTGTTCGGGATGGGGCGCGACAATGTGCTGCCGCGGACATTTTTCGGACACTTGAAGCCGGGGACGAGCACGCCGACGTACAACATCATTCTGATCGGGATTTTAAGCTTTGGCGGCGCGGTGCTGCTGAATTATTACGGCAGCGCGTATCAGCAGGCGGGTGAGCTTTTGAATTTTGGGGCGTTTCTTTCGTTTATGGGCGTGAATGCTGCGGCGCTCTATCAGTTTGGAATTTTGCAAAAGGCGGGGAAGCGGAATATTTTGATCGACATTGTGCTGCCGGCAATCGGACTTATTTTTTGCACGGTGATCTGGTGGAATTTGAATCCGTTGGCGAAGACGGCGGGCGGCATCTGGTTTGCCATTGGCGTGGTTTATCTGGCGAGCAAGACGAAGTTTTTCCGCGAGACGCCGGCAATTATCGATTTCAGCGAGGGATAACAAACGGCTCTGCGGCATGCGGGTTATGGTCGGTAAGGGAAAAAAGCGTGCGGCGATCACCTGCGAGTGAGTTCCGCACGCTTCGTTTTGCTACGGCTACTTGTGCATCATGTTCGGGACGCGCGCCAGGAAGTCGGTGTGGTTGGAATTTTCAATGGTCGCACCGAAACCAGCCCAAGCTGCTGGATTTGCCTTTTGCGCTTCCTCGAGAGCGCTGTTGAATTTGTCGAGGCCTTCGGCTCCGTTGGTGATGATGGCGATGAACATCGTGCCCGGAGTCGCGGAGTGCACCGTCTCCTCGTCGATCGAGTAGTCATGCAGCGCCCCATCCTCAAGGAGTTTGTCGAGCACCGGGACAATCGTAGCCTTTAACATTTTGCCATCGGCATCGGTGGCGCCGGGTTTTGGGCTCCAACGGCCGACGCGGAGATAGCCGTTGGTGAAAGTGCCGGATTGAGCCCCGTAGTTATGGCTTTCGAGAATGTAGTCCCAATGCTTTGCTGCGGCGAGCGGAGGGGCGGTGGCGCTGGGAGCGGTGCGGACAGCTTCGAGGACTTTGAGGAGATTTGCCATGGAAGTCGCGGTGAACCATGTCCCGTGCGTGGGCAGACCTTCCTGGTGATTGATGATGACGTAAGAGCCGAAGCTGGTGATGGCGCCGTCGGAGACACCTTTCTTCATTTGATCGACGTCGGCGGCATCGCCCTTCAGATATTCAGCCCACATGGCGCGTGGGACAGTCCACTCGGATACATAAGTGTACTGGACGGGTTTTTCCGAACTTTGCGACTGCGCTGTGGCGCGGTTGGCGCCGAAGGGCGCCACGAGGGCACACAACAACGCAAACGTACAGATCAATCGAATACGCATTTGTTCTCTCTCTGCTTTCTTCCGCACGGAGGCGGACTACGGACGCTGCGATTTCTTTGGGTAAAAGGGCCTACCAGGGGAAGGATCCGGAATGTGGACCGACTGACGTTCCGTTGGGCAAGAGCGTACACCTCGGAGAGGGTGGCGGGCAACCGCGGAAGATTTCAATGGGCGATCAGTCGGCAGAGGCTGAGGCGGCGCGCGGTGGTTGCTGTTGGTCCGATTCGTTATGGCGCTGAAAGTCTTCGAGTAAGGCTACGACACTCGTTTTAGGCGGCGCGGTGACTTCTAGTTTTGCTTCGGCGCGCTTTGGTGCGGGCTTCAGTAGGAGCGGCTTGCCGATGTAAGTGTCGAGCAAATGTTTTGCGGCGGCAAGACGCGCGGCGTTTTCGACGGAGTCGGTTAGTCCAGGGACGTGCAAGATGACGGCGTCGGCAGATTTTTCGGCGCGCAGGCCTTCGCAAGTTTCGATGCCGCACTTGCGGAAGGCACGCGCGAGGCGGAGAACTCCGGCGATGGCCTGGATATTTTTTTGCTGCTCGTCGCTGAGCGTTGAGAACGTGCCGCGATCGGTGCTCGGCTCGGGGCCGCGATGGAAGCGGACAGTCCAACCGAGAAGATCCCACTCTTCGTAGGTCCAACTTGGGGGCATCGGAAGCTCGCGCAGGAAGCGGCGCGCGGCTTTGCGTGTGGATTTGTGCGCGGGTTTGGCGTGGCGAACTCCGCCGACGCGATGGAGGCGGGCGGCGGCGCGCATGACGCGGCGCATATTTTGTTCGCCGAAGGCGGGAGCGGCGTGAGCGCGGCGAAGAGCGTCGAAAAGTGCGATCGAGAAATGCGAGATTTCTGCGGTGCGATGCGGGCGTGAGTCGGTGGCGCGGGCGGTGGCTCGGAGGCGCGCCATGGAGGCGAGCGCGAGGCGCTTGCCTTGCGGCAAGCCGTGGCGCCAATCGTTCCAGAGGCTGGTTTTGCCGAGCGTGAGCTGGCGATAAGTTTCGACGCGCTCGGTGCGCTCGCGATGGATGATTTCCTGCCAGACATGATGCGCGTCGGTGATGGCGTGCTTTGCGGTGTCGTTGTCGGGCGGCGTGTCTTTGGCGACGACGTCTTTCAATAGCGCCGCGAGGACGTCGAGGTCGTGGACGTCGCCGAGGATGTCCTGGAGGCGTTTGAGATTTTTGCTCCAGAGGACGTAGTGATTCGGGAGCAGATTTTCGACGGTGTAGCGGAAGCGTTTGATGCCGATGCGAAGTTCGTGCCACGCGGTGGGGCTGTCGGTGCGTTGCGCGCGGGCATGGAGGTCGCGAGCTTCGTCGATGCGCTCGACGGCGAGACACTGCGCGGCGAGGCTCGAGGGCGGAACGAGGCGGACCCGGCGGCGAAGCTTTTGTTCGAGGCGCGACCAGGACTTGATGTCGAACTTTTCGACAGAGCGAAGCGCGTGGTCGCGGAGCTCGGGCTCGTTTTCGGCGAAGTTTCGGTGAAGCTTGGGGCGAAGCGGGTCGCCTTCGGGAGCGAGATGCTTGACCCAGTCGTCCATGACTTGGGCGTCGCGGAGGACTCCGAGACGGCGGAAGAGCTTGCGGGGGACGCGGCGCATCTCGGCCCAGGCGGGGTCGGGGTCGATTTCCTGAAAGACGGCGCCGACCGAGCGGCAACGGCGGATGGCAACGCGGAGGTCGTGGACCGGGTCGGGAGCGGGATTCTTGCGGACGATTTCCAGCTCTTTCAGGACGCGCTCCATGGATTCGCGGAGGTCGCGCTTAGGGACGGAAGAAGATCGGGATGGGGACGACGGATGACAATGCCTGCAGACCTCAATGATTGTGACGCGAGTATTTCTGGCGCATATCGGCGGCGGATTCGCTCGCGCCCCTGAGCACGGCGGCCGAAAGGTCCAACGGCTGTAGCAGAGACAGTCGAGGGATTCAGCGGAAGCTATAGGATATCGCTTGAGCGGAGGCGCGTCCAGCGGAGGGCGCGGGAGCCGAGGGAGGGCATCATGCGCAATAAAAGGATGCCCATCACGAGGCTCATGCCGGCGGAGAGCAGGAAGATGCGGGATGGATCGGGGTGACCGAGGCGGATCATCGCGTATTGCGCGACCGGTTGGAGGGCGACGCCGACGAAGGAGAGGAGATTGGCTACAGCGATGGTACGGCCTTTTTCTTCGGGTGGCGGGATGTGCTGTATGAGTGCGTTGATCGGGACGACGAAGAATCCGCCGAAGATACCGACGAAGGCTAGGAGCGTAGCGACAATGACGAAGCTTAGGCCGGAGATCGAGAGGATGGCGGTCATGACGACGAGTCCTGCGAGCCCGGGGATGATCATGCCTTGCTCGATTTTTCCGGCGGAGGCGTATCCGGCTAGAAAACTGCCGATACCGATGCCCAGGCTGAGCGCGGCGAGGAGATAGCTGCTGTGCTGATCGTCTACGCGGAGGATGTCGGTGGCGTACAGGACGATGTTGAGGAGCAGGAGCGAGCCGAGGAACCAGAAGAAGGTGTTGGCGAGGATGGCCATGCGGAGCGTCGCCTCGCCCCAGACACGGCGGGTTTCCTTGACGAATTCGCGCGGGAAATTCCAATCGAAACGGCGAGTGGGATCGGCAGCGGCGAGGCGCGGTAAGCCGAGGGCGAAGAGCATGCCGGTGAGGGTTAGGGCGATGAAAACACCGCCGGACCAGGCTTGACGACCGCGGAAGTGTTGGGCGAGGAATCCGCCGGCGAGCGCGGCGAAAATGGCAGAGAGAAGCGTGGTGAGTTCGATGATGCCGTTGCCCCAGCTCAGTTTTGATTCCGGGAGGAGTTCAGGCAGGAGCGCGTATTTCGTTGGGCCGAAGATTGCGCCTTGAGTGCAGGCGAGAAAGAGAGCAAGGCTGGCGAGGTCGACGCGATTGTGCGCGAGCGCGAAGGTGGCGAGCGCCATGACGACGAGTTCGAAGACCTTTACTCCGATCGTGACGGTGCGCTTGCTGTATTTGTCGGCGAAATATCCGCCGGGGATGGAGAAGATCAGAAAGGGAACGGCGAAGAGGAGAGGGACGACAAGAACGAACCAGAGGTCGCGCTGATTTTTATCGGGGAAGGCTTCGAGAATGAGAAAGCTGACGAGCCATTTGAGTGCGTTGTCGCTGAATGCGTTTTGAAACTGGACGGCGACGAGTGTCCAGAAGCCGCGCAGGCTGCGTGGCGGAGCGGCCGCAACTCCATGCGTAGTAGTCGCAGCAGTCGCGTTGACGGGCGCGGCGGAGTTTGAGGTTAGGGGCACGGGCTTCGCGAGTGTATCCGTCGAAGAGCGAGACGGGCAAGGCGGGAGCAGGACGACGTGACGTAAGACGTAAATCGGACAGACCTAAATTGAGCCCGGCGAGTCGTGTTAGAATTGGTCGCGTGGCGGTGTGGCGGAACTGGCAGACGCAGCAGACTCAAAATCTGCCGGAGCTTTGCTCCGTGTGGGTTCAAGTCCCTCCACCGCCACCAATGTGTGCCTGCCTGTTTTGCTCTGCTCCCTTTTGCAAATTTGCTGACGCGGCTGTTCGCTGGTGATTGCATGCTCGCACTTCGACGAAGAACATTCACACGAGTGTGATGATCTACTGGGAACATTCCGATAAAAAATCAGGATTGAATGGTATGGCCTCGCTCGATAGCGTGGATAACATTCGTATCTATGGAATCAGCGATTTACGGAATTGTCGTGGTCGTGGCGATCATGCTTCTAAGCTTGGCGGGTTACATCTGGTATCTCACGCCGGGCAAGCATGATCGACTGGAATAGTCGAACCATCGGCACGGATCGTCGGGCGTTTTTTTTCGCCTTGGCTCGCGCAACGACAGTGCGAAAAGAGTCTCTCGGCGCGATCTGCTAACAAATTAAAGTGGGAAGAGGGGGCGCGGCTGGTAGCGCCCCCTCTCTTATTTTGAGGAGATGACGAGGGATTGAGCTCGCGTTCGGCTTTGTCGGTGGGGGGAGCCGAACGTTAGCGGAGGGAAGTCGCGCCAGCGTTTTGGGTGGCTGTAACTTCAACGCCGGACGAATCTCGTACAACCTTGGCCGGATCGCCAGGATGGAAAGCCACGCGCTTGATTTTGTTCAGGGCTTTCAACGCAACCGCTTCGGGGAATGACATGGTCTCGCGGAGAATCGCGATTTTACGAAGGTAGGTTTCGACGCGGAAACGGCATGTTGCGCCGGCGGGGAAGAAAACGTAGTCGCCGCTGCCAACGTGTCGCTCGCGGCCTTCGGCATCCGTAATCCAAGCTTCGCCGGAGAGAACGAAGATCATCTCGTCTTTTTCGTAGTGCCAGTTGAACGAACCGGCTGTGCCTTCCCAGAGACAAACGTAGGAGGCGTTATCAGCGGTCGAAGAGAGCTTCTTGTGGCGGCAACGCGGCTGGCCAGCGACGACCCAGTTGGGGTTGATGGGCTCGAAGCCCTGTTCGATTTCGATCGATGGCACATCTTCCATCATTACGGGGATCTTCATTTGGGTCTCCTGGTTCGGCGCGAGCTTTGCCTGCCGTCAATGCTGCCTGTACTGAGAATCCTGTTACTGCTAAGAAATTCTAGCCAGACGACGTGGTGGCGGCGATAGAACGGGGGTACCGATTAAGGGGTGACTTTGGTTTTGCTAATAAAAGTCAAATTAAATCAAGTACTTACGGGGCATCGAAGCTCGCAGGGGCCGCAGCACCTATGCGATCAGGGGCGTGGCCCAACGGTCACGGCTCGTTAGCCAGTCAAGCGCTGGGTGTTAGGGATTCGATGCGAGCGATGTACTGCTTCAGGGTTTCGGCGGAGTGATGGAGAGCCGTGCGTTCGGCGGGACTCAGTGTGAGGTTTAGAGGACGGCTGGCACCTTCGAGGCCCAGCGTTGTGGGAAGGGACAGGCAAACATCGCCGAGGCCGAATTCCGGGGGAACGAGCCGGGAGACGGTGAGGACCGAGTTTTCATCCTTCCATATGGCGCGGACGATGCGGGTGAGCGCGGTGGCAATGCCGTAGTAGGTCGAGCCTTTGGCCTGTTGGATCGCGTAGCCGGCCGTTCGCGTTTTGTGCGCGATGGCCAGGAAAAGAGATTCGTCGTACGGCAATCCCTGGTCGTGGCAGAAATCCTCAAGAGACATTCCGGCGATGCGGGCGGAGGAGAGAACGGGGATTTGGGTATCGCCGTGTTCACCGATGATGTAGGCGTGGACATTTTCGGGAGCGATGCCGAAATGTTGAGCGAGGCGGCGGCGAAAGCGCGACGTATCGAGTGAAGTGCCCGAGCCGATGACCCGATTCGGCGGAAGGCCCGACCATTTGCCGACGGCATAGGTCATGACGTCGAGCGGATTGGAGGCGACCAAGATGATGCCGCTGGGATCGTGGCGACGGATTTCATCCACAATTCCTTTCAGGATTTCGGACGCAGCCTTGATGTCGTTGATGCGGGAGTTGCCCATCAGCGCCTGGTTGACGCCTGCGGTAAGAATGATGACGTCCGCGGTGGCGCAGTCGGCGAAATCGCCGACGAACACGCGCGCGGCACGCGAGTAGAGTTGTGCGTCGCACAGGTCGTCGGCGTGCCCTTCCGCGAGCGACTGATTCTTGTCGATCAGGACGATTTCGGCGGAGATTCCCTCAAGAAGAAGTGCGTACGCCGTTGTGGAGCCGACCATCCCGCAGCCGACGATGGCTATGCGACGCGCGCGGTTGGAAGCAGACATTCGGCCCTCGATTCGAATTCGGGATGCGGCGAATTCTTCGCGCGCGAATCTTACAACGGATTTCGACGGACGGAGTCAGACGTGAGTTGCGTTAGCCGAAGAGCCACTCAAAGAATGATTTACGGCGCGGAGGATCGGGAGGCCGTTGCGGCTCGGGCGGGTTTGCGTGGAGTAGGACGACGAGGCGGCGCGACTGGAACCGTTTGATCGATCGATCGTTGCCAGTCGGAGCGGCGCTGCTCTTGCGACCGCGGCTGCGTACGAGGTTGCACGAAGAGTTCGGTCTGCTTCGGATGGAGCGAACGGCGTGCGGGTGGCTGCCAGTAGCCGTAGACACATCGCTTGCCGCGGCGCGAGCAGTCGTGCGTGTCGTAGATGATGCCGTCGATCATCGCGGTGAGATGCTTTGACACGCTGATGATGAGGCGGCCTGACGGAAGTTCACTCGGGCGGAGATGTACCTGGCAGCCTGAGCCGATCTGCATGGTCGGCGTCCAGACCCATCCAAGTTCTTTCATCACGCGATGAATCGTGGATTTGTAGACACCCGTGCGGGCGTTGCTGATGCCGCGCTTGCGCGTGCCGGTGCGTTCGCGTGTCGAAGCGCGATTCACCATGTCGTAGATATGCTGGTAGGGAAGACCGGTCGCGATCGCGATGGAACGAACGACGCAGTCACCGGTCTTGCCGCGGTATCCGGCGGCCACGCGGCCGCCGTCGTGATAACGGAAATATTTCGCTCTCGCCATGCGGGGAATGGCGACGCGTGATTAAGCGCTAGCGCTCGATGCGGATTCGGATTCTTCGGCTGACTTATGCGCTTCGGGCGAGCCTTCGGATTCGCCGGCCTTGTCGGTGGTGACGCGAAGGGCTTCGATCTTCAAACCCTTGTTCATGTCGAAGCGCTGCTTGCGATCGAGGCTCTTGACGAATTCGCGCGTGGCTTTGCCGATGGCGCCCGCGATGCTTGAGGCATCGATCTTGATGGTGCGGCCTTCGGAGCCGGCTTTACGGTCTTCGTAGCGGAGTGTGACGTTATAAGTGTTCATTTCAATTAGCCCCCAATCTTTTTTCTCATCTTAAAGGCGGTCTGTCCAGTCGAACGGGAGAAAAATGTGGAAAAATTTTCACAGTGTTATGGGACGAAGTGAGCGCGCACGGATGGGTTGGCAGCGAGGTGACGGCTGAGATCCTTCGCTTCGCTCAGGATGACAACGCCAACAGAGGGCCACGCGAGGCCGGTGCCCGACGCGAGGATTGTTGACGCTACGTGAAGGGAAGAAACGCGGGGACACGGGCGGCGTAGTCGTCGAATTTTGCGCCGAAGGATTCGCGCAGGAGTTTTTCTTCGGCGCGAATGCGAATTTGATTTCCGACGAGGAAGAAGCCGATGGCGATGAGCGCGAGCCACCAGCGGGAGAAGACGAGTCCGGTGCTCAGGATCATGCCGAACATTCCGAGGTAGATGGGATTGCGAACGAGAGAATACGGCCCTTGCGTGATCAGGTCGTGATCCTTGAGAACGCGTGCCTGATAAGTCCACTGCTTGCCGAGGGTCTGCACGGCCCGCAGAGACAGCAGCGCGCTTGAGTAAGCGAGCAGGACGGCGACGACCGCGACGGCTATTTCTCCCGCTTGAGACGGAGGCAGCGCCCACCAGTTGTGGCGCGGCGTCAGCCAGATTGCAGCGAAGGCGACGCTTTGCAACGCGATTCCCCACTTCGACTCTGGACCGTACGTCGCGCCGGATTCATCAGGTTTGGAGCGCGATTTACTGAGCTGGTGACGAAGCACGAACGCGAGGCCGAAGATGACCCAAGCAATCATTACGAGGGCGAGTGCGGTCAAGCCGATGGCGTCGGTTTGCAAGAATGTGGCTCCCCGGAGCGATACCAAGCGAACGCGGGAAATGTATCACGTGCGACGGATGACCATGCAGGTGATGTCGTCGTGTTGGGGCGCGGCGCCGACGAAATCATCGAGATTGCGCATGATGTTGGAGAGAGTCATGGCGGCGCGTTCGGAGCCAGTGGTTTCTGCGATGGAAAGCAGACGCGCGTCGCCGAAGGAGGAATGATCTTCGTTCCAGGCTTCGGTAACGCCGTCGGTGTAGATGATCAAGAGGTCTTGCGGATTGAGGCGCGTCAGTCCAGTGGCATAGATTTCGGTGAGCTCGATGCCGAACGGCATATTGTCGGACTTCAGGCGTTCGATGGCGCCGCTTGCGCGCCGAAGAATCGGGGGATTGTGGCCGGCGCACAGAAATGCGAGATCGCCGGTGGTGGGATTCAGTTCGGCGAGGAACGCGGTGGTGAAGCGACCGTTCTGTGAATGCGCGCAGACCTGGCGGTTCAGGTTGGCGACGAGTTCGGAGAGGGTGTCCGATGAATTGGCGAGCGTGCGGAGGCTGGCTTGAAACGTCGCCATCATCATCGCGGCGGGGACGCTCTTGCCGGAGACATCGGCGACGGCGATGAGCAGAGGCCCGTCGGTCTCTCGAAGGAACGCGTCGTAATAGTCGCCGCCTACGGTTTTTGCGGGACGCGTGGAGAAGGCGACGTCGATTCCGGGAACGTTGGGCGGTCGGCGTGGGACAAGCCACCGCTGAATTTCGCGCGCGATTTCGATGTCGCGCTGCATGGAGACGTGATCGCCGAGTATGAGCGCGAGCAAGACGAGCAATCCACCGAAGGCGATGACGAATTCGACTCCCTGGGTGAAGATGAGGAAGTGAACGTGGAGGATGGCCATCAAAGCGACTGCGACGGTCAGCAGCAAGAATACGCGACGGGCAGGAGAGAGTTTTTGGAGGACACTCGAAAAGAGGTAGCCGAGGACGCGGAACGGGCGGGTCCATGATCGGACGGCGGGACCATGGCGAGCCGTTACGTCCTGGCGGTACAGCCGCGAGCTTTCGCCTGCTTCAATTTTAAATTGGGTCCAGAGTTCGGCGACTTCCATGCCGGCTGTAAGGCGATACCAGCCCTCTTGCGATCGGATGATGGCGCGGCGGATGGAAAGCCAAATCGAGGAGAATGGGCGTTTCATGCGCGCGAAGAAGGATGGCAACGCGATCGGGCGCGCTTCGGGTGTGCTGGGTATCGGTTGTGACACGAGACAATTTTAGACTGCGGTTTGGGGCATGGTTATCGGGTGTATCGCGTAGGTCGGAGGGACAGGTTTTAGACGATGTGTCGGAGGAGTTTGGAGAGGGAACGATGCGGAATAAAGACAATGCAATAGGGTTGAATCGGTTTAATATGAGCGCGATGCAGCGTGTGCTGCGTCCTTTCCATGGTGGGGCGAAGCTTTCGAATCTGATCGATCTGAGGAGAGATATGGCACATCTTCGTGTGCGTTTTGGGTCGGCTGTCGCGATGCTGGCGGCTCTGTTGATGTGTGCGGCGGGGTTGGCGTCTGTATTCGCGTCTCCGGCAGGCGCGGCCGAGGAGAAGGTTTATCTGCATCAGGACTGGCGGCTTGAGTCTTCATGCAATGCGAAGGCGACCGGCGAACAAGTCTCTACCGTGGGATTCGATGTGAGCAAGTGGCATCGCACGAATTTGCCGAACACCGCGGTCGGCGCCCTGATCGATGACGGCACGTACAAAGACCCGATGATGGGGACGAATCTGAAATCGCTGCCTGGGATGGACTACTCCACGAAGCATTTTTTTGCGATTCAGGATATGCCGAAGGACAGCCCGTTTATTTGTTCCTGGTGGTGGCGCACGGAATTTGTCGCGCCGGCGGATTTTGCGGGGAAGGTGCAGTGGCTGCATCTGCTCGGGATTAACTACCGCGCGAATGTCTGGGTGAACGGAAAGAAAGTTGCCGACGCGAAAGATGTGGCTGGAACGTTTGTGACGTTCGAATTTAACGTCAGCAAGTATTTGGAGCCGGGAAAGGGAAACGCGATCGCGCTCGAACTTTTTGCCCCGCAGAAGTACGACCTTGGCATCACGTGGGTCGATTGGAATCCGACGCCGGCTGATAAGGACATGGGCATTTGGAAAGAAGTTTTTCTGACGGCGGATGACGGCGTCTCGGTTCGAAATCCATATGTGATGAGCAAGCTGGAGAATGACTACAAGGCTGCGGCGCTGACAGTAAGCGCGGATCTTGCGGAATACGGCGGATAAGCCGGTGGAAGGCGTGCTTGCGGCGGAGATCGAAGGCGGAATCCACATCAAGCAGGACGTAAAGCTGGCGGCAGGCGAGGCGAAGACCGTTACGTTCAGTCCGGATAAATTCGCGGAGCTCAAACTGTCGCACCCTCGGCTTTGGTGGCCGTATCAGATGGGCGAGGCGAATTTGTACAAGGCGAAGGTGACGTTCGAAACGGGTGGACACGTTTCGGATTCGGCGGACGTCACGTTTGGAATTCGCGAAGCGACATCGGAACTGACGGACAAGGGCTATCGGCTCTTCAAGATCAACGGACGAAAAGTTCTGATTCGTGGAGCGGCGTGGGCGCCCGATATGTTTTTGCGCTATTCGCCGGAGCGAGTTGACGCGGACTTGGCGTACGTGCGCGACATGGGCCTGAACACCGTGCGCCTAGAAGGGCGCATCGACCACGAAGATTTTTTTGCGAAGGCGGACAAGCTCGGAATTTTGATCATGCCCGGGTGGACTTGCTGCGACGCTTGGGAGCGGTGGAAGGTCTGGAAGGAGGATCAGCACAAAATCGCGGGCGAGTCGCTGCGCAGCCAGATTCGAATTTTGCGGAATCATCCGAGCGTTTTTGTGTGGCTGTATGGCAGCGATGGGCCGCCGCCTGCCGACGTCGAAAAAATGTATCTCGGCATCTTGAAGGATCTCGACTGGCCGAATCCGTCGGTGTCGTCGGCGTCGGAATCGCCAACCACCGTGACCGGCGCGTCGGGCGTGAAGATGACCGGGCCGTACGAATATGTGCCGCCGATGTATTGGCTCGCCGATACGCAAGCGGGCGGCGCCTACGGCTACAACACCGAGACGAGTCCGGGCCCGGCGATTCCACCGAAGGAATCGCTCGAGCGATTCATCCCGAAGGAACATCTGTGGCCGATCGACGACGTGTGGAATTTTCACGCAGGCGGTGAGCGATTCACGACGGTGAATGTGTTCACCGACGGCCTGACGAAGCGCTATGGCGCGCCGACTTCGCTCGATGATTACGAGCGTAAGGCGCAGGCGATGACGTATGACGGGCAACGCGCGATGTTCGAAGCGTATGGCCGCAACAAATACACCGCGACGGGCGTTATTCAGTGGATGCTCGACAATGCGTGGCCGTCGTTGATCTGGCATCTCTACGACTACTACATGGTGCCGGCCGGCGGATACTACGGGACGAAGAAGTCGACCGAACTGGTGCACGTGCAGTATTCGTATGACGACAATTCGGTTGCGGTGGTGAACGGAAAATACGAAGAGATCAAGGGCGCGAAGGTCTCCGCGAAGATTTACAACATCGACGCGAAGGAAAAAGGAGCGAAAGAAGCGACGATCGACTTGGCTTCCGACAGCGCCACCAAAGCGTTTGACCTGCCCAAGATCGACGACTTGTCGAAGACGTACTTTCTCAAGCTACAGCTGCACGACGCTCACGGGAAATTGCTGAGCGACAATTTCTACTGGTTGTCGACGAAGCCGGACACGATGGACTGGAAGCACAAGAAGGACACCGTGTATACGCCGCAGGCGGAGTTCGCCGATCTCACAGGATTAAATTCGCTGGCGCCGGCGAAGATCATCATTTCGAAGCAGGCGCTCGGCAAGAAGAACGGCGAAAACTGGATGTCGCTCACGATCGAGAACAAAGGCGATGGTGTCGCGTTCATGATCCATCCGCGCGTCACGCGAGGAAAGGGCGGGGAAGACGTCACGCCGATTTTCTGGAGCGACAATTATTTTTCATTGCTGCCAGGCGAACAGGTCAGCGTTCGCGCGTGGTACGACGATCGTGCCCTCGCCGGGAAAGAGCCGGTGCTCGAGATCGAGGGGTACAATGTGGCACCGGGAACGGTTGCTGTCGGCGAATTTACTGCCGTGCAGGATGACACGCCGTAAGCTTGGTTGCGCTAGCTGGCGCCATCGGTTTTGGGAGAAGCCTTGTCTCGCGGAGTCGCGCTCGTAATCCTTTTTCTCGCGATGGTGTTCGGCGCCGGATTTTGGGCGCAAGAACACTATTTGAAGACGGCGGTGAGCGCTCCGGCCGTTGCGTCTAGCCTTGCATCCACTTCAATTGATCCAAAAGTTGTCGCAGCGATCCAGGACCGCGTCGCGAAGAGCGGCGCCGATGTTGGGATCGCGTTCGAAACGCTCGATGGCCAGCTTACGTGGTCGTCTCGCGGCGATGATGTGTTTCACGCCGCGAGCACGATGAAGATACCGGTGATGATCGAGTTGTTTCATCAGGCCCGTGAAGGGAAACTCAAACTCAGCGATTCGCTGCTCGTCAAAAACGAGTTCCACAGTTTGGTAGATGGATCGGTCTTCACGCTGAAGCCGGCCGATGATTCCGAAACCGATCTCTACAAGGCGGTAGGGCAGACTCGCACGCTCGATCAGCTTTGCGATTTGATGGTAACGGTGAGCAGCAATTTCGCGACGAATCTCTTGATCCAAAAGCTTGGTATCGACAACATTCGCGCGACGGTTACGTCAT
Organism: uncultured Acidobacteriota bacterium; assembly: GCA_963766985.1. GTDB lineage: Bacteria > Acidobacteriota > Terriglobia > Acidiferrales > UBA7541 > Acidiferrum. The sequence continues at coordinate 642,101 of CAVYCJ010000010.1, read as the reverse complement.
TGCACGCCGACGGGATGGACATCAAGCGCGGCGTCGAAGATCAAAAGGCGTTCGATAAAGGGCTGAACAACACGACGACGGCTCGCGGCCTCGCGACTTTGCTCGTCGCGATCGCAAACGGAAAAGCCGTCGATGCAGAATCATCTGCAAAGATGGTCGAGATTCTGGAGCGTCAGAAATTCAACGAAGGCATCCCCGCAGGAGTGCCTGCAAACATCCGCGTCGCGCATAAAACCGGAGAGATCACAAAGATTCATCACGACGCCGGAATCGTCTACGCCGAGAGGCCGTTCGTCGTTGTCGTCTTGGTGCGAGGAATTGAAGACTTCAAGCAAAGCAGCGCGTTGATCGCCGGCGTGACACGCGATCTCTATCAGGCGAGCCAAGCCTCCGTATCAAGTCGTTGAGGCTCGGAGCTGCTGCTACGAATACATCCTGCCCGAATGTTTTACCATCCAAGGCAACATGTCCGAATTGCAGACAGGCGGCGCCTAAATTTTCGCGTTACAATCGGCGTCACGTTGGGAATCGATGCGCGCAGAGATTTGTGCGCTGGTTTTTGGAGGGACGGACGATGACTCGCTTTGCACGTTCAATTGCCGCGACAGCTCTGGGACTATTGTTTGCGGGCGCGGCCATGGCCGACACGCTCGAGCTGAAAGATGGCCGCTTGCTGACCGGAAGATTTTTGGGCGGCACCCAAGCGCTGATGCGATTCTCGGTGAACGGAGAAGTACAGACGTTCAACGTGACGGAAATTGTGGCGCTGACATTCACGAGCGACTACGGCACGCCTCCCCCACCGCCACCTCCCGCGACACCTCCTCCGCAACCTCAGGCTGCGGTCGCGCCTGCTCCGGCTGCCCCGATGCCCGTGGGCAGCCCGATCGTCATCCCGGCTGGACAGAGCCTACTAATCCGCATGATCGACGGCGTCGATTCCAAGACGAATAACGTCGGCGATATTTTTCACGCCAGCCTCGAGACAGACCTGAATGTGAACGGCACGCTCGTCGCGCGAAAGGGCACTGACGTCTACGGACGCCTCGCAAACGCCAAAGGGGCGGGACGTCTCGCGGGTAGCTCGGAGTTAATGCTCGAGCTGACGCGCATGGTCATCAACGGCCAGGATTATCCCGTCGTAAGCAGCGACTACACACTGCGCGGCAAGGGACGCGGCTCGAATACCGCCGAAAAAGTCGGCGGCGGCGCGGCGCTCGGCGCGATCATTGGCGCGATTGCTGGTGGCGGCAGAGGCGCCGCAATTGGTGCAGGCGCGGGATCCGCGGCCGGTGCCGGCGTGCAGGTACTTACCCGCGGTCAACAGGTGAAAATCCCGAGCGAAACGCTGCTCGAGTTCCGCCTCCAACAGCCCGTTACAGTCAACGCGCTCGGCTAAAACCGCCCATTTTTCAACATCCGCCTACCGTTGCCGGATTCGCCGCATTTCGGCAAATACCGTCTTGCAGCCCCTGCTGTTAGCGACTAAGCTACCCCAGTAGATTGGGGGTAAAGGCCGTGCCAAAAGAGAAACCACGAGTCAACATCGGAGAAGTGATCAAGACGTATCGCAGCCAGCGCGGATTGTCGCAGGGCGATATCGAGCGTCGCACCGGATTGTTGCGTTGCTACCTGTCGCGCGTGGAAAACGGCCACACCGTGCCGTCGCTGGAGACGTTGGCGAAGATCGCCGAGGCGATGGACATCTCCTTGGCCGACTTCTTCCCCGGCACTGAGACGCCGCGCGATCGCGAATCGCAAAAGATGCTTGGTGAACTCTCGCAGGACGAAATTCGCTTCCTCGCCGAGATCAAGCGGTTCAGCACGACGCTGTCGGATGGCGACAAGCGGCTTGTGCTGGCGATGATTCGCAAGATGGCGAGCTTGATTCCGCCACCGACAGCGAAGAAGCCTGTTGTGCGTCGGCCAGTCGCGGTCTAACCAAGAGTTCGGATATTATTCACGAGTTCCAGAGGGCGGGGTTAACCCCGTCCTCTTTTTTTGTGCCGCAGGTTTTTTCGAGTTTAAAGCTGTGGCGATCAGTTCTTGCCCTGGATCAAATTGATCGGATCGGGGGCGACGGCACCGCCGTTTCGACCCGGTGCGGCCGCTTGCGCTCTTTCCCCGTTGATATCGAGAGGTTCCGGATCGCCTTCGCCGGGAGCCAGGAACAAATTCTCCTGGATGGCGTGTTGCTTTGTGTAGAGGTCGTAGTAGCGTCCACCTGCGGCGAAGAGCGATTCATGCGTACCGCGCTCGATGATCTGGCCCGCTTCGACGACGAGGATCTGATCGGCTCGGCGAATCGTCGAAAGCCGGTGGGCGATGACGAAGGTCGTGCGACCGCGCATCAGGTAGCGCAGACCTTCCTGAATCAGCGACTCGGATTCCGAATCGAGGCTCGAAGTCGCTTCATCGAGAATCAGAATGCGCGGATCGGCGAGAATTGCGCGCGCGATCGAAACGCGCTGCTTTTGGCCGCCCGAAAGCTTTACGCCGCGCTCACCCACGACGGTGTCGTACTTCTGGTCAAAGTTGTCGGCGAATTCATCGACGCGCGCGATGCGGCACGCATTCATGATTTCTTCTTCGGTCGCGTCCGGGCGAGCAAAAGCTACGTTCTCGCGAATCGTGCCGTCGAAAAGAAACGTCTCCTGCAAGACGACGCCAAGCTGCGTGCGATAGGTATCCAGCTTCACGGTCGAAAGATCGATGCCATCGACAACAACGCGGCCGTTTGACGGGACGTAGAACGCCGCAATCAAGCCGATGATTGTTGATTTCCCTGCGCCCGACGGGCCTACCAGCGCCGTCACTGTTCCCGGCGTCGAATCAAAACTCACGCCATGCAGAACTTCCTTGCGTGTGTCGTACGCAAAGCTGACGTTTTCCATCGAGATGTAACCGTCGATGCGACTCATCGTTACGGTGCGGCCCGCGGCTTCATCTTCCTTCTGCTCGTTCAAAATCTCGCGTGTGCGCTCAAGTCCCGTAATCGCTTCGGTAAGCTGCGTTCCGATGGCGACGATCTGAAAAACTGGAGCAACCAGCAGCACGAGAAACGAGTTGAACGCGAGCCACTGGCCCGGCGTCATCGTTCCGTTCGCGATGGCACGGCCGCCGAATTCGTACATCAATCCGCCAACGATGCCCATCATCGTCACGCCAGACAGGCTCATCAGCGATGTTGCCGTGATCGTCTTGAGAACGTTGTTGAGTAGCCGCTCGACGCCGGCAGAGAAAATCGATTCCTCGCGCTCTTCCGCGTGGTACCCCTTCACGACGCGCACGCCACCAAGGGATTCGGTGAGTCGTCCGGTAACCTCGGCTGTGATTTTTGGACGCGCGCGAAAAATCGGTCGAATCGTTTTGAATGCTCGGCTGATGCCGACTCCGAAAAACAGAATGATCCCAAACGCAACGCTGGTCATCTTCACGCTGGTATGCAGCAAGTACCCCAGCGCGAGAACGGCGGTCATCAGTCCGCCGACGAATTCGACAAGGCCCGTCCCGACGAGGTTCCGGATGCCTTCGACGTCGCTCATGATGCGCGAGACGAGCACGCCAGTCTTGTTCGCGTCATAGAACGAAACGGGGAGCCGCCCGATATGCGCCTGCACCTTCTTGCGTAGATCGGTAATCAACTTTTGCGCCGACTTCGAGAGAAGTTGCGTCAGCGTGAACGAAGTCAGCCCTTGAACGATCGTTGCCGCCAGCACAGCGAGCACGATCGGCGTCAGCAGGTTGACCTGTTTTTTCGTGACGACGTTGTCGAGGAAGTATTTCGTCGAGGCCGGCAGGATCAATCCCGAAACGCGGTTGATCGTCATCAGCAGCAATCCGAGCGCAAGGACGCCACGGCGCGGCTGAATCATCGCCCACACTTCGGGCAATGCTTTCCACACGTTGGTCTTGGCAGCTTTGGCAGCCGCTTCGTTTGAATCCGTTGGCATGGTGTATCGCGGGTGGTCAGCCCTCATCGTTGGATGCCTGTGGTGAACGCAAAACTACAACATGCTACGAGACGGAAATCCGATCGAGCCTGATGAACAAGGGAGGCTGGGAACTGCGCGCTTGCGTCAGGAGTTAGTCCGCGCCCGCGGTTCCACGAGGAGCCGCAGCATGAGCAGGCTGCTCGATGTTCAGCACGCTCGCGACGAAATCACTTAAAGTGACGCCGAGCTGACCCCACAGTCGCCGTTTCAGGCTCGTGTAGTCTTGCGTGCCGCTGAAAAGGTCGCCCATCAGTTGCCGAAACACCGGGCTGCGCCGCATGAATTGCACCATGCGCGTCGTGACGGCCGTACCCAGGAACGAGCCGCGATAGAAGCGGCGAACGATCCGCGCCGCAAATTCCAGTTCGGCCGAAAATTCCGCCTTCACCCATGCCGGATATTTCTCCGGGCGGCCTTCGGCGAGCGCCTTGCCGAGCAAATGACCCGACTTCATCGCGTAGAAAAGTCCTTCGCCCGTCAGCGGATCGACCCATGCCGCGGCGTCGCCGACGAGCGCCCAGTTCTTTCCGAGCACCGTGCGCTCCGAAAGGGTGCGCTCCTGCGGAGACGGCAGCACGTGACTGTAGAACGTCGCGCCTTCCGTAGGAATTTTCTGCTTATCGACAAACCTGCTCAGATGCGACCGCAGCTCCGCGCTCGTGTGAGCCGCCATGCTCCCGCAAATTCCCACCGACAGATGATCGCAACGCGGAAACGACCAGATGTATCCCTCAAAATTACGCAGAAACTTGATGGTGATCGCGTCGGCCGTCTGCGGCACGAAATAGCCCTGCGTCATCTCCAGCTCGTCGCGCTGCAACGCGCGTGTCTCGGGAACGAGTTGGTTCCGCGCCCCGCCCGCAAGAACAAGAAAGTCCGCTGTCCGCCATTCACCTTCGACACAAAATCTCGGCTTCGCCGATGCGGTGTCGACACTGAAAACGTGCGACTGATGCACTTTGCAACCAGCTTCCGCCGCGCGTTGCAAGAGCATCCCGTTCAGCACAGTGCGCGAATAAATGACGATGGGATGCGTCATGTCGAGCGTCGCGCGATGATCGTCGCTGCTGATCAGCTCGATCGATTGCACCAGTTTTTTCGGATATGGATTGTCGAGCAGGTAAGGGAAGCTCTCGATGGCCTTGTGGGTCAACCCGCCGCCGCACGGCTTCTCCCACGCCAGATGCTGATCAAAAATGTTTACCGTGTGTCCGGCGCGCGCAAGCTCCGCGCCGCACATTGCGCCCGAGGGTCCGCCGCCGACGATCGCTATGTCCGCCATCTTACTTTCTCCGACCGTGTCGAAGTCCGTCGCCGGGGAGGTCCTGCCCGGGTCACAACGCGGTTGCGCTGTCCGTTTTCGTGTTGGCGCCGCCAAAAAACGGGCAATCAACTGATCGGGAAGACAACCACGCTAAAACCAGCGAGGAGTATAGCACCGAAGATAGCCGCCGCCAGTGCGGACCCGGTGCTGCTTCGGACAACATCCATACCTGTACGTTGGAGCAGGCAGAAGAGCGCGAAATAGGGGGCGAGCAGGGCGAGAAGTATCTCTCCGTTGTGGAGACCCACGATTCCGATGAGCAAGACGCCCCACATCAGCGCTCGCAACGCCAAAGCATAGCCCAGCCGGGTTTTACTTAGCCGCGTTCGCATGGCCGGGCCGAGCGCGAGTTCTTCGGCGGCGTGAAACGGCAAGGCGAGCAGCAGCACGGCAGGGAAGCGCAGCCAGCGCGCGGGTGTGATCCACGCTTCGGTGAGCGTCAGGTCGAGCCACGCGTAAATCAATAGCGGGACGACGACGGCGGCGAAGGCCGCGCCGAGAAGGTGTTTCCAGTTGAGGTCCCGGAGCGTCGGTATCTTCTTATATTGCAGCCCGAGCAATCCGGCCCCAGCAATGAGCAGGAATCCCGCCAGGTAGTCCCCTTGAAACAAATGAACAAAGCCGAAGGGATTCCAGACGCGCAGAAGCAGAATCGCGACAAACGCGAGCGCCACAAACTCTGCGATGACCCGAACGGAAATCTCCTGCCGCCGTACCGCGATCGCGTCGTAACCCTGCTTTGACCCTGTCGCCGCGGCTTGCGACACCGCTGACAGGGCGTTCTTGCCTAACGCCTCGCGTAGAAATGGCCCGGCGAGCAGAAAAATCCCGATGAGCCCCAGCACTCCGCCCACCAGCGGCAATCGCGGTGGGATTTTGACCGTCGAGTCGATTCCCAGCGTCTGCGCCGCCCACCGTTGCGAATCAGCGATGACGTCGCGATTCACAAGCAAGCCCGCATGCGTCGCGAGTGGGATCACTTCATACTTGCCGCTCGCTGCATTCTCTCCCGACAACAAGTACCGCGCCGAATCGCGCATGCTCCGCGGCTCAAGCGCCCCGCTCAGGACAAGCGAGTGCGCGGGTATCGGCGGCTGACCGGTAAAAATCAGCATCGACTTCTCGATGCCATACGTCGTCACCATCGGCGCCGGCGAAATCGCAATCACTCCCGCCACCGGCAACACGCGCCGCCACCTTTACCGCAATCGCCCCGCCCATCGAATGCCCAGCCAAAATCGTGCGCTTCGCCTCCACCGCGCCGCGCCCGATCAGCTGCCTCACCAGCGAATCGCCGCAACTCTCCGCGCGCTCGTACGAAAACGGCCCCTGCGTCCGCCCGTGCCCCGGCAAGTCCGGCACAAACACCCGCAGCCCCTGCAACGCAAACCCCCGCGCGATAAACGACATGATCTTCTTATTCGCCGCCAGCCCATGAAAGAGAATGACGTACCCTTGCGCGTCATCTTCGCCGGCATCCACGACATCGGTCACAAGCCGGCACCCGCCCGCATCAACGACCACCGTCGTCTCCCGAAACAGTGGCGCCCGCGCCAGCAGAAAACCGATGCCGCACAGCAGAATCGCGGCAACCGCCCGCACCCAACTCCGCTGTTTGGGTGCTTTCTCAGCCACTTTTTCGTCTCGTCGTCCCGCGTTCCGCGCCAAATTTACCTGCGTGATAAACTAGAGTTTCGCTAATCGCGGCCGCGCCGCGTCATTCCTGCTGGGAGAATGCTTGAGTCATCCATCGATACTCACTTTGGACGAAGCGATTTTGCGGTTTGGCCGCGAGAAACGCAACGGACGTCGCGTCGTTTTTACCAACGGCTGCTTCGACGTTCTCCATCCGGGCCACATTCGCACGCTCGAGCAAGCTCGCGACCTGGGCGACGTGCTCATCGTCGGCATCAACAGCGACGCCAGCGTGCGGCATTTGAAACCGGGCCGCCCGTTGATTCCGCAACACGAGCGCGGTGAAATCCTTGCCGCCCTTGCCTGCGTGGACGCGGTGGTAGTTTTCGACGAGCCAACTCCGCGCGAGATCGTCTCAGCGCTTCTGCCCGACATTCTGGTCAAAGGCGGCGACTGGGCCGGCAACAAAATCATCGGCCGCGAAGAAGTCGAAGCCGCCGGCGGTCGCGTCGTCTCGATCCCGGTCGTGCCCGGATATTCGACCACCGAAATTCTAAGAAAGATTCGCGAAGGCGCGCCTTCAGCCGAAACTGCAACATCGGCGTCGCCCTCTCCGACGAAAAGTTAAAAGCTCTCTCGAATGATCCTTCCCGCCGTCCGCGAACGACTCGAAAGCATCCTGCGCCATCCTTCGATGGATGCGGCGCTCGCCGCTTTGCGTTCGGGCGGCAATCACATCTCGCTCGCCGGCTTGCATGATGTCGCCAAAGCCCTCGTCACCGCCTACATCACGCACGAACTCCGCCGTCCCGCATACTTCGTTACCGAATCCAACAAACGCGCCGAAGCCCTCGCCGAAACTCTCCGCTTCTTCGCCGGCATTTTCCCCGGGACGCTCGGCGGCGTAACCACCCTGCCCGCGTTCGACACGCTCCCATGGCAAGCGCAAAGCCCGCACGCCGACATCCTCGAGCGCCGCGCCGCCACGCTCTTCCGCCTCGCCGACGGCCAAATCTCGCTCGTCATCGCCCCCGTGGCTGCCGCACTGTGGCGCTATCAAGACCCCTACGTCTATCTCTCCCTCGCGCGCACCCTCGCCACCGACGTCGAGACTCCCCACGACGACTTTCTGCTCCACCTTGGCTCTGTCGGCTACACGCGCACCGAGATGGTCGAGCTTCCCGGCCAGTTCGCCGTGCGCGGCGGCATCATCGACGTCTTTTCGCCCGAATCGTCGCGTCCCGTGCGCATCGAATTGCTCGGCGACACCGTCGAATCCGTCCGCGAATTCGACCCGCGTACACAGCGCTCGATCGCGCCCGTCGTTCGCACGACGCTGCTCCCGCTCGCCGAATGGTCCGTCCCGCCTCCCGAGCAATCACGGGGCGACGAGGAAGCCGCCTGGGAAAATCCCTCCTACTTCGGCCCCCGAACCGAAGCAGGCCAATCCTCGCTCTTCGAGCTCTCCGAAAGCTCTCTTCGCCCAATCGTTTTTCTCGACGAACCCGCCGCCTTGCGCGAAGCCGCAACAAAACATCTCGCGAATGCCGTCGAAAATTACGAGCGCCACGCGCAAGCCAACGCCCCCACCGCCGACCATTATTTTTGGACCGAGCAGCAATTCGCCGCCGCGCTCCAAAAAACCTCACAGATAAATCTCGAGCAGCTCGCCCTCGCGATCGGTGAAAACCCGCAGTTCGATCTCCCCTCCAGGCCCAGCCCGCGCTTCCACGGCGACGTCCCTGCCTGCATGACCGAAGTGAAATCCCGGCTGGCTGACGGCTTCAAAGTTCTCCTCACCGCCGCCAGCACCGGCGAAATCGAGCGCCTCGCCGACATCTGCCGCGAATACGAAACGCCGTACGTCCTTGGCGAATCCGAAGACGCCGCCGCCGGTTTCACCTCCGAGCGCGCCGACGAATCCGCCGCTCTCCTCCTGATGCGCTCGCCGTTCGCGGAAGGCGTCACCTTTCCCGACGCCAAAGTCACGCTCTTCGGCAACTCCGATCTCTTCGAAGCCACGCCCGCTGTCGAGCGACCCGGCCGCAAAATCCGCACCTCCGGCTTCTTCAGCGATTTTGCCGAACTCAAACCCGGCGACTACATCGTTCACGTCGACCACGGTATCGGCCAGTTCGAAGGCCTGCGCCAGATTCAGTCCGACGGTCGCGGTGGCGAGTTCATGCTGCTGCGTTACTCCGACGACGCGCGCCTGTACGTCCCGCTGGAGCGTATGGACCTCGTCCAGAGCTATCGCGTCGTTGAAGGCACCGAGCCGACGCTCGACAAACTGGGCGGCACCGGCTGGAATACCCGCAAAACCAAAGTCCGCAAATCGCTCGAAGATATGGCCGACCAACTCCTCGGCCTGTACGCCGCCAGAAAAACAGCCGAGGGCAACGCTTTCTCGCCCGACGGCAACTTCCAGCGCGAATTTGAAGACGCTTTCGAGTTCGAAGAGACTCCCGATCAGAATTTCGCTATCGCTGACATCAAGCGCGACATGGAAAGCGTCACGCCGATGGATCGCCTCCTCTGCGGCGACGTCGGCTACGGCAAAACCGAAGTCGCCATGCGCGCCGCGTTCAAAGCCATCGCCGACTCAAAACAAGTCGCCGTCCTCGCGCCCACCACCGTCCTCGCCTTTCAGCACTTCGAAACCTTTAAGCGCCGCTTCGCCGCATTCCCGACGCGCATCGAAATGATGAGCCGCTTCCGTACCCCCGCTCAGCAAAAGGAAACGATGGCCGCGCTCGAAGCCGGCAAAGTCGACATCGTCATCGGTACGCATCGCCTTCTCTCCAAAGATATAAAATTCGCCGACCTCGGCCTCCTGGTCGTAGACGAGGAGCAGCGTTTCGGCGTCGCCCACAAAGAGCGCCTCAAAGAAATGCGCAAAAACGTGGACGCGCTCGCTCTCTCCGCCACGCCAATCCCGCGCACGCTCCACATGTCCCTCGTCGGCCTGCGCGATATGTCGCTGATCGAGACTCCGCCTCGTGATCGCCTCGCCATCCAGACTGTCGTCGCGCCCTTCAACGAAGAACTCGTCCGCACCGCCATCGAAAACGAACTCGCGCGCGACGGTCAGGTCTACGTCATCCACAATCGCGTCGAGTCGATCTATGCGCTCGCCGCCCTGATTCAAAAGCTCGTCCCGAAAGCTCGCGTCGTCGTCGGCCACGGCCAGATGGGCGAAAAAGAGCTCGAAAGCGTCATGCTCAAATTCGTCCGCGACGAAGCCGACATCCTCGTCGCCACGACCATCGTCGAAAACGGTCTCGACATCCCGCGCGCCAACACCATTCTCATCAATCGCGCCGATCGCCTTGGCCTCGCCGAGCTTTACCAACTCCGCGGCCGCGTCGGCCGTTCGTCCCAGCGCGCCTACGCCTATCTTCTTGTCCCGCCCGAAACCACGCTCACCGAAATCGCGCGCAAACGCCTCTCCGCCATGAAAGAGTTCAGCGAACTCGGCGCCGGCTTCCGCATCGCCGCGCTCGATCTCGAACTCCGCGGCGCTGGCAACATGCTCGGCCGCCAGCAGCACGGCCACATCGAAGCCATCGGCTTCGACCTTTATTGCCAGATGCTCGAACGCGCCGTCTCCAAACTCAAAGGTCAGGAGTCCGCTCCCGACCTCCGCACCACCCTCAGCCTCGGCACCGACGTCCGCATTCCCGAAAATTACATCCCGAGCGAAAATCTCCGTCTCCGCACCTACAAGCGCATCTCCTCGATTACCACCGACGAAGAGAAGGCCGACGTCCGCAAAGAACTCGAAGACCGCTTCGGCCCACCGCCGACGACCGTGGACAACCTCTTGGAGTACGCCGTCCTCAAATCCATGAGCGAGCGCCTGCGCATTTCTGCTATTGAGCGTCAGGGCGCCCGCATCGCCATTCGCTTCCATCCAGAAACCACCATCGACCCCGCGGCTCTCGTCAAAGTCGTGCGGTCGCGCAAGGGCGTCAAACTCGACCCCAGCGGCGTTTTATGGATGGAAACTGCGCGCGGCGAATCGGTTCCCGGCGCGCTTAGAAACGTATTGCTCAGCCTCAGCGGGCAGGACTAAACTCTTACGATATGGTGAAAGTAATGCGAAACACGTTGTTTCTGCCGGCTCTGAGCCTGGCGCTCTTCTCGCTGACAATCGTCGGGACCGCCGCCGCCCAGGATCAGCCCGCTCCGGCGCCCGCGCCGCAAAGCCAGAGTCAGGATAAGGACAAGAAGCCTGATACTCCCGCGCCAGCCCAGCAGCCTGCTCCAACGCTCGAAAAGCCCGGCACCGCGCCCGACACCGACGCCTCCAAGCCCGCAACGGCTACGCCGCCCAAGAAATCCACGAACGCAGCCAACGCTGGCGCGAAGGCACCCGCCACCGCGAAAAAAGAGGCCGAAAAGATTCCCGAAGGCACCAACTCCAAGACCGTCGAAGAAATCATCGCTCGCGTGAACAACGAAATCATCACGCGCTCCGACCTCGACAAAAAGAAAGAAAGCGCGGTGGAAGAAGTTACGGAAGATTGCCGCGGCAAATGTACGCCGGAAGAGCAACAAAATAGGATCGACGAAGAGCAAAAAGGTGCGTTGAAAGAACTCATCGATCAATCGCTTCTTGTCCAGCGTGGCAAAGACATGGGCCTCAGCGTCGAGACCGACGTCATCAAGCGTCTCGATTCCATCCGCATTCAGAACAACCTGACCAGCATGGAAGATCTGGAAAAGGCTGTCACCAGTCACGGTCTCAACTGGGAAGATTTCAAGGACAACATCCGCAAGAGCATCCTTCAGCAGAAAGTCATCAGCCAGGAGGTCGGCTCGAAGGTCAGCATCAGCAAGGAAGATGTCCAGAAGTATTACGACGAACATAAAGCCGAATTCGTTCGCCCCGAGCAAGTCGCTCTGCGCGAAATCGAAGTCAGCACCGAAGGCAAGAAAGACTCCGAGCTGCCCGAGCTGAAAAAGAAAGCCGAAACCGCCCTCAAACGTGTGAAAGACGGCGAAGACTTCGGCGAAATCGCCAAGCGCTTCTCAGACGGCAGCACCGCCAAGCAAGGCGGCTTTCTCGGCGTTTACAAGCGCGGCGAGCTCTCCAAAGAACTCGAAGACACCGTCTTCAAGATGAAAAAGAATGATCTCACCGACGTTCTCGACACCAAGCAGGGCTACCTCGTGCTGCAAGTCATCGAACACTACGACGAAGGTCAACAGTCGCTCAGCAAAGTCGAGAGCGAAATCATGGACAAGATGTACTCCACGCGCATGGAGCCCAAGCTGAAGGAATATCTCAAGACGCTTCGCGAACAGAGCTACGTCGTCATCAAGCCGGGATACGAAGACATTGCGGGCGGCGGCAATTCTGAAATTCAGGAAGTCAGCGCCACCCCCGAAGCGAACAAATTGAAAAAGGGTCGCAAGAAATTCCTGCTCTTCGGCAAGCGTGCTCCCACGGCTTCAGGCGACTAACTAGATGAAGACAGGCTTTGTCACAGAGCTGCTCTCCGAACAATCCATTACCAGTTTTTTCCTCGTTCACGAAAAAGAAGTTCGCAACACGCGCGAGGGTCGCGCGTATCTCCGTATGGAGCTAGGCGACCGCAGTGGCACTGTCGAAGCTCGCATGTGGGATCAGTTTGAAGCCGTCGCCAAAGACATCAATCGAGACGACTTCGTCAAGGTGCAGGCGCGCGTTGAGCTCTATCGCAATCGTCCGCAGCTCTCTGTCGTTCAGGTCCGCATTGCGCGCCCCGACGAGATCGACATCGCCGACTACCTGCCCCACACGCCCTACGACGTCGAAAAAATGTGGGCCGATCTGCTCAGCTACGCGAACGCAATTCAAAATCCCTGGCTCAAGAAATTAGTCCTGCAAGTCATCAGCGAACCAGCCACCGCGAAGTGTTTCAAGCGCGCTCCCGCCGCCAAAGTCATGCACCACGCTTACATGGGCGGGCTGCTCGAACACGTTATCGGCCTCTGCGGCTTGGCCAAGCTCGTTGCCGGGACATTACCCTGAGCTCGACGGCGACCTGCTGATGACCGTCGCGATCCTCCACGACGTCGGCAAGCTCGAAGAGCTCTGCTACGAACGCGCCATCGGATACACCACTCCCGGCCAGCTCCTCGGCCACATCGTCTTGGAATTGGAAACCGTCACCCGCGCGATCGACAAAATCGAAGGCTTCCCCGAACCGCTGAAAACCGTAGTCCAGCACCTGCTCATCAGCCACCACGGCCAGTACGAATTCGGCTCGCCCAAGCTCCCCATGATCCGCGAAGCCATGGTCTTCCACTATCTCGACGATCTCGATTCAAAAATGGCCGCCGTCCGCGTCGCTCTCGCCACCCCCTCCGGCGACGACGAGTGGTCTTCCTACAGCAACGCCCTCGGCCGCAAATTCCTGAAACTCGACGCCTACTTGGCCGGCGCCAAACCCGCCGACCCAGCTACCCCGGCCACGAACGCCGCTCCGGCAGCCCCCGATAATTCTTCGGCCCCCGAACAACTCACCCTGCAACCCGAATCCAGCCCCAAAGTCTAATCAGCCCAAACGAAGCCGAGCGATGCGGCTGCCGTAATCGCCCAACCTGTCATTCCGAGCGGAGCAAGCCGACGCCTTTCCTTCGCGTTCGCTTCCGAGCGAACGCGTCGGCTTGCGCAGAGAGGAATCTCTCTTCGATTCATCCGTCGAAGTCTGTGCCGGCGCGCCTCGACCATTCGAACGCTTTGTTCACCTTGACAAAGTAGTTATCTGTGCTATACTGGCTGGCGTAGAAAACCACGCACCGGTAGCGCCGGCACCCTTGCCGGCGTTTTTAGTTTTAACTCCTTTAGAATCACATTCTTGCACAATGCAGCGAGATAACCGCCCTAGAATCACATCCTTACGCAAAAAGGGGGGAGGGGGGCCTAACCGGATCCAAATCCCGTCCAGGCCATGTGCAAAGTCGTAGCCGGGAGGGAACTGATAACCGCACCTCACAACCGCCCTGTTATACTCACTATTCCCATGATTCCGCAGTCCTACCAACTCCGCGACCTCACCATCCGCCCGGGCACCATCCTCGCCCCGATGGCCGGAGTCACCGACACGCTATTCCGCCGCGTCATCCGCGGCCTGGGCAGTTGCGGCCTGCTGATGACCGAGTTCACCAGCTCCGAAGGCATCACCCGCAGCGCCAAAAAAACTCTTCGCTATCTCTACTTCCAGGAAGACGAGCACCCGATCGCCGCGCAGCTTTTCGGCGCCAATCCGCAAGTCATGGCCGACGCCGCGCGCATGGTTGAAGACCTCGGCTACGACGCCGTGGACATCAATCTCGGCTGCCCCGCCAAAAAGGTAGTCAAGTGCGGCGGCTCCGGTCTCCTTCGCGACCTGCCGCTTCTCGCCGAGATCTTCCGCTCGGTCCGCGCTGCGGTGAAAATCCCGCTCACCGTCAAAGTTCGCGCCGGCTGGGACGAAAACTCCATCGTGGCCGTCGACGTCGCAAAAATGGCGCAAGACGAAGGCGTCGAAGCCATTGCCGTCCATCCGCGAACCCGCACGCAAGGCTACAGCGGCGCCGCCGACTGGAACCTCATTGCCGCCGTGAAGCGAGCAGTCCGCATCCCCGTCATCGGCAATGGCGACATCAACTCGCCTGAAGACGCCGAGCGCATCGTGGCCGTCACCAACTGCGACGCCGTGATGATCGGCCGCGCCGCCGCCACGAATCCCTGGATATTCCGCCAAATGGAGCAATACACCGCCACCGGCCGCTACGACCACCCCACCGAGGCCGACCGCGCGCAGTTACTTTCTGGATATTTCCAGCAAATTACCGCTGCCAACCTCCCCGACGGCCTTGGCAAAATGAAGCAGTTCGCTTGCTGGTTTACGCATGGCGTGGGGAACGGCAGCGAACTCCGTCGCATCGTGCACGAGGCACGCACGCAACAGGAAGTTCTCGACCGTGTCGAGCACTTCTTTGCGCATCCTGCTGCCGCCGCGCACGCCGCTGTTTCTGCGACCACGGATCTCTCAAACTCCCACGCAAGCAACTAAGCCGTAGCGTATCGATTTCAGTGCGTGCGAATAAACGCGCCGCGATCGATCCGAGTCGGCAGAGTCTGGTAACCAGAGTCCGCGCGACGCAAAAATCGCGTACTCGTTGCCACTTGCCCAGGCTTGTCATCCTGAGCGAAGCGAAGGATCTCAGCAGTGAGCACATCGGAAACCCATCTGTCGACGAAGTCGCCCGACGCGCGGACGGCCGGCGCCGTGTCGCGGCAAGAGAAAGGTCAGGGCCCGGAGATGATTCAGGAATTGAGCACCGGTGGAAACCTATCCACCACGCGCCCCCGCGCCGAGCGCCGCATCGCCGTGCGCCTGCCAATCACCGTGCGCGGTCGCGACGCCAGCGGCGTCACCTTTGAAGAAGTCACTTCCAGCGAAAATCTTTGCCGAGGCGGCGCCGCCTTCCGCACCCGTTTCGATGTATCCGTCGGTTCCGACCTCGACATCTGCATTCCGCTCTCTCAAACCGGCGCACGCCGCAAACACAAGGGAGACGACTTTGCCGCCCAAGGCCGCGTAGTCCACGTCCGTGACGGTGAGTCCGGCGAACGCGTCGTCGGCGTCCAGTTCATCAACAATCGCTTCCGCCGCCTCTTCGTCCCCGAATCCGCCGCCTAGCTTTCGAGTTCAGCCCCTCATCTTTGACCAGTGCGGTCACCTTTTTGTTTTGGCATCCATTCTCTTATGCGTTGTCATCCTGAGCGAAGCGAAGGATCTCAGAAGCAAGCCTCATCTTGAAGCGATGGAACAGGAAGGTGTTTGGCCGGATTGACTTTGCTAACCGAGGTGGCTAGTGTCGGAAGGCTTCGGACTTTGCCCGGTTGGGCGCAATAAAATTTAATTTTGGGACGAGAACTGACGGATATGGCCCCACAGGATAAGGCTTCTTCGCAGAATGCTGCTCCACGAAAAGTGCGCAAGGCGGTTTTGCCCGCGGCGGGATTAGGGACGCGGTTTTTGCCGGCTACGAAAGCGCAACCGAAGGAGATGCTGACGGTTGTCGATAAGCCGCAGATTCAATACGTGGCGGAAGAGTGCGTGGCGTCGGGCATCGAGCACATCATTATTGTGACCGGCAAGGGCAAGAATTCGATCGAGGATCATTTCGATTTTTCGCCGGTGCTGGAAAGCCACCTGGAGGCGAAGGGCAAGACCGAACAGGTGGAGATGCTGCGCGACATCAGCAACATGGTGCAGGTGAGTTACACGCGGCAGAAGCAGCCGCTGGGATTGGGGCACGCGGTGTTGGTGGCGCGGGATCTGGTCGGCGATGAGCCGTTTGCGGTGCTGCTCGGGGACGTGCTGATTCCGGGCGAGAATCCGGCTACGAAGCAACTGATTGACGTGTGGAACGCGACGGGCGTGGGCGCAATCGCGGTGGAGGAAGTGCCGCGCGATCGGACGTACTTGTACGGCATCGTGGCGGGAGAGCCCGCGCCTCAGCCACCGTTCGGGAATCGGTTGCTGCGGATCACGGACCTGGTGGAGAAGCCGAAGCCGGAGAATGCGCCGTCGAATCTGGCGATTACGGGACGCTATGTTTTGCCGCCGGAAATTTTCGATTGTTTGGAGCGGACGAAGCCCGGTGCGGGCGGCGAGATTCAGTTGACCGACGCGATGCGGATTCTGGCGCAAGAGCGCGGGCTTTGGGCGTATATCTACGACGGGATTTCGTATGATGCCGGGGACAAGCTGGGATTTTTGAAGGCGACCGTTGAGTTGGCGTTGCTGAACACCGAGTTGGGGAAGGATTTTCGGGAGTATTTGAAGACGCTGAAGCTGTATTACGAAGGGGCGACGACGAAGTGAGTTGTGAGTGGGCTTACTTCTGGGATCCTTCGCTTCGCTCAGGATGACAACACTTGTTGAGCAGCTGACTGAGTGCTGCGATTTATTTTGCCAATGGAACGCAGTGAAGCCCGCCTACTTCTTGGCGGGCTTTTCTTTTTTTGAATCTCTGCTGGATGAATCTTTCGATGACGAATCCTTGGACGAGGAGTCCTTGGATGAAGAGTCTTTGGATGAAGAATCCTTCGAGTCCTTAGAGTCTTTGGAATCTTTCTTGTCAGAGGCGGATTTTTCTTCTTTGGCGGCTTCGGCGGCCGGGCTCTTTCCAGCGTAGTCGGTCACGTACCAGCCTGAACCTTTGAATTGGATCGCGGGCGCGGAGATCAGCGATTCCACCTTGCCGCCACAGTGCGGGCACTTTTTCAGATGCGGGCCGTTGACGGGCTCGATCTTTTCCGTTTTGCGATTGCACTTCAGGCATTTGTACTCGTACAGCGGCACCGGGCAGCCTCCTGGAAGGGCGCGAATCGACGAGTATACCATGCGGCGTTTTGAGAGATGGGCGCGTGCTAGACTCGGCGACGGAGAGACCTGAATTGAGCGAACAGGGAAAATTGGCGGCCGCAAGTGGCGGGGTTTTGTACCTGGTGGCCACGCCGATCGGGAATTTGGAAGACATTACGCTGCGGGCGCTGCGAATTCTGCGCGAGGCCGACCAGATTGCGGCGGAGGATACGCGGCATACGCAGAAGCTTGCTGACGCACTATGAGATTTCGCGACCGCTGGTCAGCTATCACGAACACAACGAAATGACACGGGCTCCGGAATTGGTGGCGGCGATGGAGCAGGGCGCGAAGATCGCGCTGGTGAGCGACGCGGGGATGCCGCTGGTGTCCGATCCTGGGCATCGGCTCGTGACGCTGTGTGTGCAGCATCACATTCCGGTTGTGCCGGTGCCGGGACCGTCGGCGTCGCTGGCGGCTTTGGCCGCGTCGGGATTGCCGAATGAGGAGTTTTTGTTCGTGGGATTCTTGCCGCAGAGGAGCGGGGAGCGGCGGCGCGCGTTCGAGCAATTGCGGATCGAGGATCGAACTCTGATTTTGTACGAGGCGCCGCACCGGATCGCGGACTGTGTGGCGGATGCGCGGGAGATTTTGGGAGATCGGCCAGCTTGCTTGGCGCGGGAAGTTACGAAGGTACATGAGGAGTTTCGGCGGGGAAAATTGTCAGAGATCGAGGAGTCGCTACGGGAAAGGCCGGCGAAGGGCGAGATTACGTTTTTGATCGGGGCGGGAGTTGCAGAGGCTGGCGCTGGCGTGGATTTATCGCAGGGACTCGCGGAGCGAGTTGAGGAGTTGATGCGGCAGGCGAAGTTGGATCGGAAAGAGGCTTTGAAGTTGGCGGCGAAAGAGCGCGGCTTGACGCGGAGAGAAGCGTACGAGCAGGTGGTGGAGGAGAAGGGCGAGGCGGAAGAAGAGGCGAAGTAAGAAGCAAAGAAAAAGTAATGAAGTAACGATTTTCAGAAAAGAGACTGGGTGGGCTTCGCGATTTGGGCTGGGCGTTTGGGGCGCAGCGGTGCTGCGCCCGTACACAATCGCGATGACGGGTTGAATTGCGGTTGAGCTTACTTCTGAGATCCTTCACTTCGCTCAGGATGACAACGTGTTACTAAAGCGGGCGACTATGCAATCCTATCCGTCGCGCATGCCCTTCAGCGGCCCCACCGTTCCCTCATGCTAAAATCAAGAAATGCCCACCCGTATCCTAGGGATCGAGTCTTCCTGCGACGAAACCGCGGCGGCCGTGGTCGCCGATGGGCGCGAGATCCTGTCCAGCATCGTCGCCTCGCAAATTGATATTCATCGCCAATACGGGGGCGTCGTACCCGAACTCGCCTCGCGCGAACACCTTCGCCAAATCGTACCGGTCGTTCGCGAAGCCCTCACCAAAGCGAATCTCACGCTCCAGGACATCGACGCCATCGGCGTTACGCAGGGCCCCGGCCTCGTCGGCGCACTCCTCGTCGGCATCACCTACGCCAAAACGCTTGCGCAAGCTCTCAACAAGCCGCTCGTACCGGTGAATCATCTTGAAGGCCACGTCCACGCGGTCTTCCTCGAAGCCCACAAAGCAGGGAAGTGGCCCGCGTTGCCCGCCGTCTGCCTCATCGTCTCCGGCGGCCACACCGTTCTTTACGAAGTCACGCAGGACCCGACGCAACCAACCTTCGCCTACAAAAAAATCTCGCAAACCCGCGACGACGCCGCCGGCGAAGCCTACGACAAAGTCGCCAAGCTCCTCGCCCTCGGCTATCCCGGCGGCCCGATTCTCGACCGCCTCGCCGCCGCCGCACCCGCCGCTACACCCGCGCCCGTAAAATTCGCGCCCACCAAAACGCGCAGCAACCCGCTCGATTTCAGCTTCAGCGGCATCAAGACCGCCGTCCTCTACCATCTCCGGGAACATTGCGAATACGGCTCCGAAATCCTCGCCCGCCAGGACGCTCTGAATCGCGGAGAACGAAAATACGAGCAACTGCTCCCGCTCTGCTCGCCACAAACGCTCGCGCTCGTCCGCGAGTTCCAAAACTCGGTTGTCCGCGATCTCGTCGATCGCACCATGCTCGCCGCCCAGCAATTCAACGCCGCGAGCGTGCTCGTCTCCGGCGGCGTCGCCGCCAACTCCCAGCTCCGCACCACCTTTGAACAACGCGGCCAATCCGCCGGCATCGCCACCTATTTCCCCAGCCGCGCCCTCAGCACCGACAACGCCGCCATGATCGCCGCCGCCGCTTACTCCCAATTCCAGTCCCACCACCTCGCCGGCCCCACCCTAAACGCCAACCCAAATTTAAAACTCGCGTAGCTCGTTCTGTTTGTGCGGCATGTTACGGTCCGCCGCAGCGCCGCGTTCTTAGCGGTGATCGGGTCCCTGGCCGTCAATCTCTCCATCCGGCCAAAATGAATCTGGCACTCCAACTGGATTGCGCCATGCTGAATCCTCGATGGCCGAACTCATCCATCCCGATTCTCTGCTGCTCTGGGAAACCGCTCGAGCCTTGGTCCGCGAATACGCCGCCTCGCTCAACGTCAGTCTCGACTTCCAGAATTTCGACGAAGAACTCCTCCATTTCGAACAGGAGTACGCACCGCCGGGCGGCACCTTCCTGCTCGCCCGCCAACACAATCAATTCCTAGGCTGTGGCGCCTTTCGACGCTTCTCTGCGACCGACTGCGAAATGAAACGCCTCTACGTCCGCCCGCCGGCCGCAATCTAGGCCTCGGCCGTCAACTCGCTGTCGCACTCATCCATGAAGCAAGATCCCTCGGCTACAAGCGCATGCTCCTCGACACTCTTCCCACCATGCAAAGCGCGCAATCCCTCTACAAATCCCTCAGCTTCGAACCAACGGAACCCTATCGCTACAATCCCATCCAGGGAACGAGCTACCTGAAACTCGATCTGTAGCCACTCGCCATGCCCTCAGGTCCAGTGCCTTCTCCGGCAAAACGAATTCACAAACTTCGCTGACGGCCACCCTTACTCCGCGAAAATACTCGCAGGAGCATTCTCCCTTTGCGTCGGATTCTTCAATTCTGCATGTTCGCGTCCGTGTCGCTCTGCGCATGCCACAGCTCGACGGACACCTCCGCGCCCGCCCCACAAAAAGACTCCGTCCAGATCACCAAGCTGCCGCCCGCATTCACGGCGCACAAGTTCGATCCGGCCGCTCCTCCGCCAAACATGCCGCCGCTGCATCCCGGCGAAGCCGCCGTCTGCGACGCTGACTTCATCGCACGCTCCAGTGTTGGCGGTCAGCCCCGGCGCACGGATTCAACGCACGCGATACTTACAATCACGAAGGTGCTGATGACGCTGCAGCTCCAAACCAACGTCTGGGTCCCGACCGACGCGCCGCAAACCATCGCCGACCACGAAGAAGGGCATCACCAAATCGCGGAGTATTACTACCAGACCGCCGACAAAGTCGCCGAAAACATCGCCGCCGCCTACATCAACAAACGTCTCGAAATCACCGGCGATGACCTCGACGTCGCCGCCAACCAGAAGCTCCTCGAAGTCGCCACCGAAATCACCAACGAATACACCAAGCAAATCAACTCCAACCCCACCCAACTTCTGTACGACGACATCACGGACCACTCCCGCAACGGGGTCATCGCCAAGGACGCCGTCGAACACGCCATCAAAAACGCCGCCGTCGAAGCCGCCCCCGCCGCGAAATAGCAATTCCAGTGCGAAGTCCTGCCGAGCCTCGTTTGACAAGATTTGTAGCGTCGTTTAAAGTTAATTGTTTGAGCAGCACACATAAGGAGCGATGAGGAATGGCCGGGCAGACAAAGGTAAAGAAGCGGAAGAAGTCGGTACTCAAGCGAGCGCAGCAATCGCGGGAGCGCGCCGAAGTGAACCGCGCCAATCGTACTCGCGTCCGCACGATGATGCGCCGCCTCCGCACCGCGATCACCGCGGGTGACGCCACAGCCGCCGGCAACCTCTTGCACCCGACGATGGCCGCGATCGACCGCGCCATCACCAAGGGCGTGCTTCACGAGAACACTGGCAATCGCTACAAGTCGCGCCTGAGTTTGGCGTTCAACCACGTTAAAGCCGCGAAGGCGTAGAACTCGTCTACGATCGATAGAGATTCGAAAAGGGCACCGATCCGGTGCCCTTTTTCATTTCTTACAGATATCGATCGCGGGAGGGTTAGCCGGCCCGAGCCTTCGGCTAGCCAGCTGCGGAGCGAGTTGCGCCTGACCCAGTCAGTTCAACAATCAGGAATTCCATCGCGGTGCGCGGGTCGTCTGCGCCGCCTTTGAGCAGGCCGTCAGCGCGCTGAAGCGCTTGCAGCCCTTGCAGCAAGCGCGGCTTTCCGATCTTGCGAGCACTGCGCAGCGCCATCTCCGCTTTCGCGGGAGGCATTCCGAGCGCTCGCGCCGCCTGGAATCCGTTCGAAACTCCTTTTGCGTCCGCTGCCTCGATGAGTTTGCGATACGTCCACGTGAGCGCACCGAGAATCATCACCGGCTCGTCACCCTGTCGCAAAATTCGTTCCAGAAATTCCATCGCCGGACCGGCTTGCCGCGACGCCAGCATGTCCGCAAGCTCCCAAGCCGTCGAACTCTTTTCGGAGATCACCAGCGCGCTGACATCTTCGCGTCGAATCTGTTTTCGCTCCGCAACATAAGTCGCCAGCTTGCGAATCTCCGTGCGCAGCCGCATCAGATCGCCGCTGACGAATTCTGCAAGATCTTCCGCAGCGCCACTCTCGAGCTCCACGCTCTCTTCGCGCGCGAACGTTTTTGCGAGAGTCGTCGCGGTAGCGAGCCGGGCCTCAGGATCGTCGCCGAGTCCAACTTCAACGACGAGCGCGCGATCGAGCAGGAGCTTTCCTAACTTCATTCGCTGATCGAGCGATTTCGCTTCCAGCACCAGCGCCGTGAATGGCGCCGGATTTTCGAGATACGCGGTAATCGCGTCGACCGTTGCTTCGCGATTTTTTTCGCCGAGCTTTTCAATCCGCTCGAGATCCTCGATGAAGATGACCTGCTGCTGCGCGAGCATCGGCAGCATCTGTGCCTGCCCCAGCGCTTGCTCGGTCTCGCCGCGATCCGCCGAAAAGCGCGACACGCCCCACATGCGCGAGCCTTCCGGTACGAACTTTTCGATCAACTCGGCGCGGCAGGCATCGCGCAGATACGGCTCATCACCGAGAAGGAGGATCGCCGGAATCAGCTTGCCGCTCTGCAGTTGCGCCAGGAATTTTTGTTGCGACATCCTTGCCATGGGAAACCCCGAAATTGGAAACTGGAAAATAGAAACTGGAAAACAGAACTGCAAAATCTAGATCAATAATTCTCGACGACCGCAGCGACCAACCGCTGCGCGAAATCCTTTGCGACGCGATCGAGGGCCGGATCCTGCTCGCTGAAAAAGCTCGTCACATCCGTCGAGATTTCGTATTCGCTGCGAAATACGAAGTTGTCCGTATGATACAAAACCTTGTCGTTCGATGTTTCGGTGAGCGTGATTTCGCACTTCATCTGCACGAGCATCGTCGTCGCGCGTCCGCTGGTGGTATCGAAGAGCAGCGGCACCGCTTCGAGGGTCAACACTTTGCCCTTCAAAACCGCATCGCCACCCGTCGGGTCTGAGATGACTTTGTACGGCGTGCGCGACAAGAACTCATGCACCGTCGCCGACGTCAATCGTTGCTCGATGCGATAGGTCGTCGTCGCATTCTCCAGCGCAGGCACGGCGATGACGTGAATTTCCGGAGGCAGCGCGCTCGATCGTCCCGCGACGTGATATCCGCAACCGCTTGTGCCGACGAACAATATGGAGAGCGAAACCAGGAAAAATAGAGCCGAGGGTCGCTTCGCCTGCGCAAATCTCATTCTGCAATTTTCTCCGCGAGCGTCTCGGCCAGCTTCGCAGCATTCCATGCCCGCAAACGAATGTTATCCGCCGCGCCCCAGAACCACCAAACTCCCGGCACAGCTTCGTCCCGCGCCGGCCGCGCCAGAGCAATCGAAACCTCTTCCGCGACGCTCAGATTGTTCGGCGGATCGGCGACCGTTTTCACCGCGAATCCCGCGGCTTTCACGGCTGCCTCAACGGTGTCGATATCTGCGGTTGGATCGAGCTCGGCGCAGATCGAAATCGTCACGCCATAAAACGCAGGCACGTGAATCAACTGAATCGCGGGCACGACCGCGCTGCCGCGCAAGCACGAGCTGACTTCCGATCGCAGCGTCGCGCCAACTGCGTGCAAATCGAATCGGCTCTTCTCGCCAAATTGCACCATGGTGTTGAACGCAACCTGAGCGTCGAACAAATCCGTCCCTGCTGGCTGAAACGAAAGCAGCTGGCTCGTTTGCTTCTCGAGTTCTTCGATCGCGAATCTGCCCCACGTGGAAACCGACTGCAACACCGTCACGCTCAGCGACTTCAGTCTCAGGTCGCCGAGTCCGAATGCCATGCGCACGATCGCTTCGGCCGCCGCCGACGGGATCGAAACCAGTTTCGATTGCGTGTCCGCCGCCGAGAGTTGCCCATGCAGCGAGTCGAATCCGCGGAACCACGGTACCGCTTCGCCGACCGACGCGGAATGTCCCGAGAGATCGATCACCAGCGCGCCGCTGCGCAGAGCCAGGTCGAGATTGGCCTTCGTGAAAGCGGGCGACCCAGTGAAAAACACAAACCGAGCGCGCTTGAAACTATCCTCTTCGACCGGCTGAATGACGACAGCTTCGCCGCCAGCTTCGGTCAGCGTTCCCGCGGCGAGTTCTTCATCGAGGAGGCGAAAATCGGCGGTCGCGAAGCGGCTCTGCTCCAGCAGAGTTTTCAGCTCGGCGCCAAGCAAGGAAGACGCGCCCGCAATTACGATTCGAGTCGAAGCCCGTTCAAGAGACATGGATCACGCGGTTCGAGAGACGAGGCGATGCCGCAGCAGACGAACGATATGCAAGGTCACGCCAGTGGCAGTATACGTCGCGGCGATGAGAAGCAACACCTCTTCGGACCAGCGCCACATGGCAGCGCCAAGCAACGCGATCATCACGATGGCGAGCGACGGCTGCTTGCGCGTCCAGGGAAGGTCTTTGAAGCTGTAGAAACGAATCGTGCTGGTCATGAGCCCGGCCAGCGCCAAGACCAGAACGATCCATGCGATCGACCAGCGCCAATCCTGGATCGGCTCCTTGAACGCATGCACGGTCGCCGCGATCATTCCCGCCGCGGCAGGCGTCGGCATCCCGACGAAATACTTCGAGCCGCCAGAAGCCATGCCTTGCACATTGAAGCGGGCAAGCCGCCACGCGCAGCAAACCGCGAAGGCGAGACAAAACCACCAGCCCAAGTGCGCGATCTGTTGTGCGCCTTGCGAGGCGTCAAGCCCCGGGAGATTCCGTACGCCCCAGGTCACAGCGAGCAAGCTGGGCGCGATGCCGAAGGTCACCACGTCGGCGAGAGAGTCGAACTGCACGCCAAATTCGGTATTGGTTCCGGTCAGACGTGCAACACGGCCGTCAAGGGCATCGAAGACCATGGCGAGACCAATTGCCTTGGCCGCTCGATCAAATGGATCGCCGGAATGGTCGCCCCCGAGCGAAGTTGCGACGGCAACGCACGCGTAATACCCGCAGAGCAGGTTGCCGACGGTGAAGAGGCTCGGCAGCAGAAATATGCCGCGGCGCAGCTTCGGATTGCGAATGCGCTTGCCGCGCAGAGAAAACTCTGGCGCTTCTGGGGTCGCGAGCTGGTGTTCCGCGTCAGCCATTTATTTCAGGTTTCCCGTCGCCGTCAGATTTTCGACCGCTGCACTGGATGATTGCTGCTTGCTCGAGTTCAAACTTGGGTTAGCCGGCCATCGCGCGAGGACGCTGGAGCCGCCCTTCACGTTGTCGCCGAGCTTGACCAGGATTTCCGCGTCGCGGGGCACCCACAAGTCCACACGCGAGCCAAACCGCACCAAACCGATGCGCTCGCCGCGGGCCACCACGTCGCCTGGTTTCTTCCAACAGACTACCCGGCGGGCAATCAGCCCGGCAATCTGTTTGAACATCATTTCGCCGGAAGCTGTCGAAAGGGAAATAACGTTTTGCTCATTCTCCGCGGAGGCGCGAGCGACCATGGCAGCCAGGAATTTGCCTGGGCGGTACTCCATCCCGGTGATCGTGCCGGCTTCAGGCGAGCGATTGACGTGGACGTTCCAGATCGCCAGGAAGACGCTGATCCGTTTGCCGGGCTTGCCATTGTTGGGCTCGTCGGTGATGACGACGATGCGGCCATCGGCGGGAGACACTACCGCGCCAGGCTCGGCTCGGGATGACGCGCTCGGGATCACGGAAGAAGTAGAAGACGAAAAGGGCTAGCGCGACAAGAATCACGCCAATGACCGCCCAATGGGCGAGAAATGCGGCGACTCCCAGGACCAGCGGGGGTAGTCCGAAGTAGTATCCCTCTTTGACCATGCAGGTTAGACGATAACACAGCGCTGGCGGGCGCGGGACTGGGTGACTAGCGAGTCGCGACTCGTCACAAATGCGCGCACGGCACACCTCTACTGACGACGGCGTGGCGTCGGGGAGGACGACCCTGCGGTTAAGTCGCGGACTTACGTGGCGCCGGCTACAGCGCGATGGACACGGGCGGCTATGCGCTCCATCTCATCTTTGCAGTGCAACTTCATTTTCTTGAGATTTACTTCTTCGACGAGGACTTCCGAACTGAGGTAGGGATCTGTGGCGATTTTTTGAAGCTCTGATTCGTACTGCGCATGCTGCTCGGCCAGACGCTGATACTCGGCGTCTGAATCGAGGAGTATGTCCCGAGGGTTGCGAGCCAGACTGGCCATGCGTTCCTCCTGACGACTCCAGGTGAATTTTGGATGACTACTCCATGACCGCAAGGTAACACTTCGCGTTGGGGCGTCAAGAGGGAAGTGAGGGAAAAATTGCTGTATCGAGTCCTAGCCTGTGAGTTCTTTCATCATTAGTACTGCGGCCTCGTCGGGGTCGCGGTAGTAGCCGGGGCGGCGGCCAGTCTTCCTAAAATTATGTTTTTCATAGAAGGAAATAGCCGGCGTGTTGGATTCGCGGACTTCGAGAAAGAGTCGATCGATTCGAGTGCGGCGGAGTTCGGCGACGGCTTCCGCGAGCAGCGATTCGGCGAGCCCCGCGCGGCGCTTTTCGGGAGCCACGCAGAGATTCAGGATTTCGGCTTCCGCAACGACGCCGCGCACGACCAGAAATCCCGCGACCTTACCGTTTTCTTCGATTACCCATCCAAGCTCGCCGCGCGTGTTGAGTTGCTCGAGAGACTTCACCGTCCACGCGGCGGCTTCCGGAGAGCTGGCCAGAATTTCTCCAACGCTTTTCGCATCGCGGGCCTCAAATCGACGGATCGATTTTCTTAAAGCCGGGCTACGCATCTAGTGATTCGCTTGTACTGCGGGAATGAAGTCTTCCATCACCGCTTTGCGCATCAGGTCTGGCGGCAACAGACCTTGCCCGAGAATGAAGTCGTGAAACTTTTTCTGATCGAACTTCGGACCGAGCGCGGCTTCTGTGTCTTTGCGAAGCTGTAATAGCTTCGTGTATCCGTAGAAGTACGAATTCGCTTGGCCGGGCATGCGGAAGGTATACCGCTCGACTTCCTGATTGGCAAATGGAACCGAGAAGCAGCCGTCAACGGTGAGCGTTTTCATCACATCGGCAGGTTGCACCTTTCCCGGCTTGCAGTTCGGGATCGGAGAAGGCGCGTATTGCGCGCAGCAGACGGAATTGCAGCGAGATGAGCTGGCCTTCGAGCGGCATGTAGGGCTTGGTGATGTATTCGGCATAGAGGCCCCAGCCTTCGACGTTGGTGCTGTTGAAGGCGTAGCGCGAACGCGCGATCGAGACGCCGTGTTCCACCATCGAGTCGAATTGCAGTTCGTGGCCGGGCCGTGCTTCGTGAGCGATCAGCGTCCATGAACCGGCGTCGAAAGTGTAATCGTCGACCTTTTCTGCTTTGGCCGATCCAGCGCCCGCGGGCATGTTGAGCGGCAGAACGAATTCACCTTGCTGACCGGTGTTGTTCAGCAACGGTGGAGGCACCATGTGCGGCGCTGGCTGCTGCGCGCTTTCGGCGGGAGTGCCGATGCGGATGCGCGCCGGGCGATCTGGCAGGCTCACCAAGATTCTGTTTGACGATGATGCCTTCGATGACTTTGAGGCGATCCTTATAGAAGGGAAGGATGCTGTCGCCGACGAGTTGATCTTGTTTCAGACGTTTGATGACGTCGCGATAGTCGGTTTCGGTCCAGCCGCGCTGCTTGGCGATCTGCGCGGCGACGGTCTGCATCTCGCCCTGATACTCGGTGAAAGCTTTATGCGCCATCGCGGCAAGATCGGCGGGCGGGATGTCGATGCCAAAGTTTTCGAGACTGAGCGCATATAACTCGGGGGGCTGACGGAAGTCGGTGCGAGTCTTGGGCAGGACGGTCGTTCTGATCCATTCGTCGTACGCGGTGAGCTGAGTTTTGAGCTTGGCGTAGGGCTCTTGCCATCCCTGCAGATTGTATTTCTGGAAGAGCGAAGCGATGCCGTCGACATAGTTGCTGTTGCGCTCCAGAGCGGTCTCGACGCGCGACCTGGCCGAATAGATCATGTTCGGCTTGGCCATCTGAAGTTCCATCAATTTCTTCAGCTTGTCGGTCTCCGGTGTGAAGCCCGGCTCGAGGCCAGCGTACTTGCGCAGTCGGACGACCGCGGCGGGACGACGATCGGCCGAAACCTGGTCGTCGAGAAGCACCTGGATGCCTTGATAGACATCGGCGCTCGGGTTGCGGTACGTCACGAGGTGATCTTCGGAGTATTGGTAGCCGCGGAGACCCAACTCCACGCTGTGAATCATGATCTCGAGGTCTTGCTTGACGTTTTTGTCTTGCTCTTGCGCGAGAGCGGCTTTGAGCTTGGCGAGCGCGGCGCGGTTCTCGCTGATCTCGGCCACTTCATCTTCGTGGGTGTCTGCGGAGATCAGCTCATCGTATTGCTTGAGGCCGTCGTGCGAAGCGGATTCCGGAGAGTGCTTCTTCTCGATTTCGATCAGGATGTTGGCGTAGTCATTGGATTTGGCGATCCAGGATTTGTCGGAGTCGGCGCCAGAAGGAGCCGGCACAGCCGAAGCGGCAGCGCCCGCCGGGCTGATGGCGAACGCGGCGGCTATGCCTGCCAGCAGAATCACTGCCGAGATTCCAACGATTCTTCGTGTCACAACGTCCCCCTCAAAGGCTGCTACGGAAATTCATGGCGCTGGATTCTCAGCCTGCGGTCTTGCCGGCGGTTTGCTGACGGTCAATCCAGGAGACTTCGGCGTCGGAGCGGCGCACGTAGTTGGCGTCGAGCCGGAGCGGATCGGTGAACTGCTTCATGGTCGCGAGACGGAATCCGAGCTTCCCAATTGCTGGCGCCAGGAACGGCGCCGCGGATTGCACTCCAATAACGTGGTCCCGGAGCCCGCGCGCGTTCGCGTCATCATTGCCGGGGTCCACAGGGCGCGCGGCACCATCGTTCTGACGCAGCTTCCATGCTTCCGTTTCGGTCAACATCTCTGGATCGGTGGATATCCAGACGAGTGCTGCGCCGGATGAGTTCTCCACAGCCCATGCAAGGAACGCTTCGGGTGAGATCACCGCTTCTTCGCCGACGCGATGCAGTTGTTCGCCCTCACGACGATAGAGCGCTCCGAAGATCTGCTTCCGCTGGGCGTTGGTGAAGGCGGCGACGAATTCGGCGGCGGGTGCGGCTTGCGTGGCAAGCGCTTCGAGCCGGGAAACGCCGACGATCGGCTTGCCGGTCACTTCGGCCCAAGCTTTCACGGTGGTGAGCCCGACGCGCACTCCGGTAAACGATCCCGGGCCGGAGGCGGCCACATAGACATCGATGTCGGCGAATGTGAGAGCGCTCGCTTGAAGCGCACGGTCGATTGCGGGCAGCAGCCAGATCGAATAGTCGTCCGCGGTGTCGTGCTCGACGGTTTGAAGGACGCGATCGTCGCGAAGGATGGAGACGCTGCCGCGAGCGTCGCAAGTATCGAGCGCGAGAAGATTCATCGCCGCGATTGTACATCAGCGTGCGCGGTCACTTCTTCACTCGCGTAACTTATTCAGTGCCTTGCAGTTGTCAGAGGGAAGTCAAAACGGTGTTGCTCGCAATTGGAAGCAAGACGCTCGCGTGTTCGGCGATTAACGGCAGTTGTACCGAAATTGCCGGTTTTTCGGGAGCAATTTGAATGCCAAATTGGAAGGCCGCTTTCTCTAAGCCCCTGATTCTGCTGGATATACCTTGACTCTTACAGAACACCTGTCCTACACTACTCCCTGTACGCATGCCTAGGGGGGCAACCGAAGCTATGGATTACAAAATTGGCGATAAGGTTGTGTATCCGAATCACGGAGTAGGACTTGTTGAGCAAATCAGCTACGGGGTTTTGAACGGCAGAACCGAGCGCTACTACATGATTCGAATACTCTCCAGCGGCCTGCGTGTGATGGTGCCGCAATCGAACGCCGAAACGGTTGGGTTGCGGGCGGTCATTCGCACCAGCGACGCCTCGAAAGTTTTGGGCTTCCTCGAGACCGGCAAGCTGAATTCGCACCACGACTGGAAGCACCGCTTCAAGGAAAACTCCGAGCGCATGCGCACCGGATCGTTGTTGGAAGTCGCAGTCGTCCTCAAGAGCCTGGTTTCCCTCAGCCGCAGCAAGCCTCTTTCCTTCCGCGAAAAGAAGATGTTGGAACGCGCCAAGTATCTGCTGGTCAGCGAAATGGCGACCGCGCGGAACACGACGTCGGAAACCGCCGAAGGCCTGGTAGTGAAGTCGCTTGCGAAGGCTAAACTTACCTTCCCGGTGATGACAGAAAAATTCGAGTAACCAGCGGCGCCGCAAGGCGCCTTTTATTTTGGGACAGCGGAATTTTTGGCGGCGAGCACTTAGTGCTCGCCGTTTTATTTTTGGCGCTCGTCGTTAAACGTTTACCGCATCGTGGGATAGTCGATGATCCAACGGAACTTGGAAGCGACCAGCGGGTACTTCTCTAGGTCGATCAGGCGCAGGTGCGCGTGGATCTTATGGGAGTCCATTTCACCGTCGAGGTCCAATTGTTGCGGCGCTGGTCGCAGATAGCGAAAACTGGCTTGCCAGTCTTTTCGAGCACTTGTCGTCAGGACGAGGCTGCGCTTTTCGGGATCGAGCGCCACGAGGTAACGAACGAAAGAATCATCCATCAACTGTAAGCGCAAGTTGCCGGGATAATCGGCGATCATCCGGTGCCAACGCTCGTTGTCGGTGATGAGTGGCTGCCGCAACTGGCCGTCGACGGAATACTCCTCGACCTCCCAAATGCCATAAAACGGTGACCTCGGGTGGGCGCCGCCTTCTGTGAACCAAAGTCGGTAGCCGTCTTTGAGATCAAGTCCCACGATTGCGACGGCGTAAATGACCTGAATCGCGAGGGCAATCCGTTGAGCACGACGAGATCGGAAGATCGGAGAAGGATTACGGGCAGGAACCGGCTGGTCGCTCAAGAGAGCCGCCCACAGCCTGGGAACGTCGGGCGCCAGAAGGAAGACAGCCAATAGCAGCAAGTGGAAGGAAATGATCTTCACCGGCACGTCGTAAGTCATGTTGAGCATGAAGACTTGCGTCATGTCAGCCATGGCGAGCAAGGCGCCGAGCATTGTTGTTCGCGGAAAAATGAGAAGAACGCCCGCGATGGTTTCTGCAAATCCCGCAAAGATTTCGTAAGCCTGCGCCGCGCCGATCGATGTCCACAGCACTCCCTCTGGCGAAAAGTATCCGAAGGGCTCCACTAACTTGAAGAGCGACGGGTATGGCATCTGGAGCGGGATCACTTTTGCCAGGCCGTATGTAAAAAGTTGTACGGCGAGCCCGATACGCACGAAGAGGCGGAAATAAGCGTGCAGCTTGCTGTACTCGCTCCGCTTGCGATCGAGCAAAGACCAAACTGCGGTCGCCACAATCGAGACGATCGCTGTCATAAGTAGGAAAATCCAATCGGAGGTTTTGTCGCCTGTAGTGCCGTTCTCGATTGGCATAGTGGAGTGAATCTGAAAAACGTGTACGGCTACCCATACCGTGATCTGTCGCAAAGGCCACATATCGCAAAGTCTGGGAACGTCGACTAACCCCGGCGTAAACATCCCGACCAGAGGCTGGTTGGTCACGCAGAAGAGGCCTAGGTATACGAAGCAGAAACGGAAGGCGATCCGAAGCGGGAGTGGCCACGGCTCGACCGTCAGCGAGGTGTTGGCGCTCGTTGAGGCTACAACAGGCGCGTCGGAATCAGTCGGCGAAGTTACGGGGGCAGAAGAATCGATCATGGAGCCTCACGTGATCGACCTGGACTGCGATTAAGTGGCGATATGGTAACAGAATCGAGTCGCGTTGACCTGGACTTACTTTAGGAGAGGCTCGTCAACGGAAGGTGAGGGATAGAAGCCGGTTGCATCATTTAGGTTCAGCGAGAGGCGGAGTTCGTTCGACGGCGCTGTCGTGTTGCGCCCCAACCACCGCCACCCGGAGTTTCGATTTTCAGGATCGAGCGAGCCTTTGCTTCGAGCGAAGTCTTGCCGGGGAGTGCCGTCGCCTTTTTGTTTGGTTCGATGAGCGAGTTCTTTCCTGACCCGCCGTCGGCGCCACCGGAGAGGCCGTATGGTCCGAGGAGGCGCCGGTCGCAAAGCAAGCCGACCTGCACGTCAGTCAAAAATTCGATTTCGCGGATGATGCCGTCGCCGCCGTTGAAGCGGCCTCCCCCGCCGGAGCCGCGGCGGACGGCGTAGCGCCGCATGCGAACCGGATAGACCTGCTCGAACACCTCGATTGGTGTGTTCCAGGAATTTGTCATGTGCGTGTGGATGGCGGACGCGCCGTCTTTCGTCGGGCGCGCGCCCATTCCGCCGGCGGTGGTTTCGTAGTAGGCGAAAGGCGCATTGTTCCTGCGCGGATCCCTGCCGCCGAGGGTGAGATTGTTCATCGTTCCTTGGCTGGCGGCGGGGATGCGATGCGGCACAGCTTTCGCGAGCGCGCGCAGAAGCGTGTCGACCATGCGTTGAGAGGTCTCGACGTTGCCGCCGGCGACTGCGGCGGGTAGCTGGGCATTGACGATCGTTCCGCTCGGGGCGATGACTTCGATCGGCGTCAACAGACCTGAGGTTGCGGGCACGTCCTCCGAGAGCAGGCAGCGAAAGACGTAATAAACCGCGGAGATGGCGATCGCTTCGACGGCGTTAACGTTACCGGCGCACTGCGGCGAGGAGCCGGTGAAGTCGACCTTGGCGCGGCCGCGGCCGATTTCGATGCGCGCGCGGATCCGGAGCGGTTCATCCGTGATGCCGTCGCCATCGAGGAAATCTTCCGCGGCGTACACGCCCGCCGGCATTTCGCGTATTGCGGCGCGCATTATCTCGGCGGAGTAATCGAGCAAGTGGCCGCCGTACGCCGTGACTTGGCTGGCGCCGTACTTCGCGACGATTTCCGTCAGGCGCCGTTCGCCGGTTCGGCACGCGGCGATTTGCGCGGCGAGGTCGCCTTCGCGTTCGGCCGGCGTGCGGACGTTGGCGAGCAGCAGCGCCATCACGTCGGTGTTGAGCTCGCCGCGGCGAAAGATCTTTACCGGCGGAATGCGCACGCCTTCCTGAAAAATTTCGCGTGCGGGTCCCATGGAGCCGGCAAGCGCACCGCCGACGTCCGCGTGATGCGCGCGATTGGCGACGTAAAACTGTGGCTGCCCCAGTGGGGCTCGACGCGATCGCGCCGACGCCCTTGCATCGATGAAAATCGGCATCACCATCGTCAGGTCGGGCAGATGCGTGCCGCCCGCGAACGGATCGTTGAGCAGCGCGATGTCTCCCGGCTCAAGCGCAAACGCTGCGCGCGCCGCTTCCACCGACGCGGGCATCGAGCCAAGATGCACCGGCATGTGATCGCCCATCGCAAGCACGCGACCGTCAGCATCGTAGACCGCACACGAATAGTCGCGGCGCTCCTTGATGTTCGGCGAAAACGCCGAGCGGCGCAGCGCAGCGCCCATCTCCTCGGCAACCGAATGAAAAACGTTTTTGAAAATTTCGAGTCGCGTCGGATCGACGCGCGAGTTTCGATCACCGCCGCTACCGCGACCGCTCGCGTTTCTCTTAGCCACGAGCACCTCGTTTCGGCGTCAGCAATATCTGCCCGTATGCATCGACGCGCCCAGTCCAACCGTGCGGCACGAGGGTCGTCGCGCTATATTCCGAAATCACCGCCGGCCCCGACAGGGAATCGCCACTTCGCAATTCGTCGCGCGCAATCAACGCCGCACGACACTTCCGCCCGTCCAGCACGCAATCGATCGTCCCGCGCGTTAGCGAAACAGAGCCACCCTTCGACGCCGTGGCAATCTTTCGCAGACCTGGCTTCTCCGTAACTCCCGTCGCGCGCACGCGCAAATTCACAATTTCCACAGTTCGCTTCGCATCGTGATACCCATACCGCGCTTCATGCGCACGATGAAACGCCGCCACAAAATCTCCCGCCGCCGGCACGCTGAGCTCATACGCCTGTCCCGCGTACCGCAAATCCAGCCGCCGCTCGATGCGAATCTTCGACGCCGAAAATCCTTCACCCAACATCGCGCGACGCCCCTCGCGCTCCAGCGACCGAAATCCGCTCTCGATCTCGCTTTTCGCGCGCGCCGCCGACTGCACCGTCAACAACACTGTCCGCGAAAATTCCGTCACCACGTCCGCCCGCAAAATCCCAAGCGCCGAGAGCGCACCCGGAAAAATCGGCAGCAGCACTCCGCGCATCCCCAGCGCCGACGCCAGCGAACACGCATGCAGCCCACCCGCTCCGCCAAACGCCACCAGCGTGTAGTCGCGCGGATCATGCCCGCGCTCGACCGAAATCACGCGAATCGCCTTCTCCATCACCGCATCGGCGACCGCCAAAATCCCTTCCGCGAATTTCTCGACACTCGCAAACGCCGCGCGCTGCGTTTTCGTGCAAGCCGCCTCCATCGCAGCTCGCGCCCGCGTCACATCCAGCGGAAAACTCCCGCCGAGTAATCCCGCCTCACCAAAATGCCCCAGCACCGCATGCGCATCCGTCACTGTCGGCAATTCGCCGCGCCCATAACAAATCGGCCCCGGCTGTGCCCCCGCGCTCTCCGGCCCGACGCGCAACGCCCCGCCGCGATCAAATCGCGCAATCGATCCGCCGCCCGCGCCGACCGTGTGAATCTCCAACATCGGCACCGCGACCGGAAATCCCGCCGCCGTCGATTCGCTCGTCGTGCGCAATTCGCCCGACAGCAGCGCGACATCCGTCGAAGTCCCGCCCATGTCAAACGTGATGACGCGTTCGATCCCCGCCAATCGCGCCGCGTACGCCGCGCCCGTCACGCCGCCCGCCGGCCCCGACAAAATCGTCGTCACCGGTTCGCGCGCCGCTTTCTCCGCCGACACCACGCCGCCATTCGACTGCATGATGTGCACGCGCACGCGCGGAGCGCCAAACGTTTTTGGCTTCGGCCCGCTGAACCACGCCGTTCGCACGCGGCTCTGTGTCCCCGCAAGATATCCGCTCATCACCGGCGCGAGATACGCGTTAATCACCGTCGTCGAAGTTCGCTCGTACTCGCGGAACTCCGGCAAAATTTCGTGCGACACCGAAACGAGATACCCCGCGCGCCGCAGCGCTGCCGCCATCCGCGCTTCGTGCCGCGAATTGCGAAACGAAAACAAAAAACAAATCGCGACCGCCTCCGGTCGCGCCCGCCGAACTGCGCCGACA
This sequence comes from uncultured Acidobacteriota bacterium, assembly GCA_963766985.1. Lineage (GTDB taxonomy): Bacteria > Acidobacteriota > Terriglobia > Acidiferrales > UBA7541 > Acidiferrum. The sequence goes on along the minus strand of CAVYCJ010000010.1, from coordinate 606,938 downwards.
ACGCGCGCAATCTCGCGCGACGTCAACTCCGTAACAACCGCGCCATCCCATGCCAGCCGCTCTTTCGCACCGATCCGTTCCCGCACTCCAACCAGCGGCTCCGCCTTATCCACAAAAAAATCGTAAAGCTTCGTTCGCGCCTGCCGTCCAATCTCCAGCACATCCTCAAATCCCGCCGTCGTCACCAGCGCCACGCGCCCGCCGCGCCGCTCCAATAAAGCATTCGTTCCGACTGTCGTGCCGCACACCAATTCCAACCCGCGCTCGTCGCTGAACACGCTCATCGGCGTCAACGGTTTCCGCACCGCGCGCACCGCCGACGCAATCGCCTCCTCCGGCATCGCACGCTGCGACGGCACCTTCACAATTTCCAGCCGCCCATCGCGCACAAACACGCAATCGGTGAACGTCCCGCCGGTATCGACCGCTATCCGCATCAGAAATTTTCAAGCCCTTTGCCAGCTGATGTACGGGCGCAGCACCGCTGCGCCCCAGCTTGCCCGGGCTTCAACCTTCCTTCTCGGTCCGCTCTTGAATTTGATCTCAGGTCTTAATCCGCGAACGCGAATGCAAAATCTCACGGCACCGCTGGCGAAGCATGCTCCGGCGCCGCCTTCGGAAACTGCTTCTGATACCACGCGATCGCGCGATTCAAACTGTCCACCACATGCCCCGACTCGCGAATGCCATGCCCCTCGCGCGGATACCGCACAAACACCGTCTCAACTCCCACATCTTTCAGCGCAATAAAATATTGCTCCGCCTCCGCGATCGGCACATCGTTGTCATTCTCGCCGTGCATGATCAGCGTCGGCGTTGCCACTCCTGCAATATGCTTCAACGCCGAGCGTTCCCACATTAAATTCATCAAATCGTCCTGATGCGGCAACTGCCCAAATTCCATCTGCTCGTACTGGTTGTAATACGTCATGTAGTTGTAGCTGATCAGATTCGAGATTCCCGCGATCGGAATCGCCGCGCGAAACATCCGCGTCTGCGTGATCAGCCACATCGTCAACTGCCCGCCATAACTGACGCCTTCAATCCCCATGCGCTCGCGATCGAGCCACAAATATCGTCGCAGCGCCGCGCTCACGCCGTACAAAACATCCTGTCCCTCGTTGCCGTCCTGATCGCCAAACACCGCGTCGGCAAACGCCTGCCCATATCCCGTCGAGCCGCGATAATTCACATGCAGCGTCGCCCAGCCGAGCGCCGCAAACGCCTGATCGCGAAAATTAAACATCGGCCCGTTCTGCCCGTGCGGCCCGCCGTGAATATTGACGATCAGCGGATGCTTCGAATCCGCCGTCATTCCGAGCGGCTTCACCAGAAACGCTTCCACCTGATATTTGTTGTCGTTGCTGACAAACGTGAACGGCTCGACCTCCGCGACCTGCTTTCCCGCCAAAACCTCTTTATTCAGTTCCGTGATCTGTTTCGCCGAAGCGCCAGCACCCAGCACCCGCGCCGCGCACATAGAGTTCCGCCATATCGCTCGGCGTCGACAGCGTGTACGCCATCGCGCCAGACTTCGCCACCGACTCCGATCCGACGCTCACCGCTCCATCAATAATTTTCTCCGCCTTCGCCCCATCGATCGCCTGCCGATACAAATGCACGCTGCCGCGTTCCTGCACGGTGAAATAAATAGCGCGCCCGTCTCCGCTCCACACCGGCATGCCTTGCCGATTGTCGACCGTTGCAAATTCGCGCCGTCCCGATCCGTCCGCGTTCACCACCCAGACGTGCGTGTCCTCCATCGTGGTCTCGCGATCCGTCAGCCCGCGCTTCGTCGCGCGAAACGCGATCATCTTCCCGTCCGGCGACCACTTCGGATCGTATTCCGCGTTCTCCGTCGCCGTGATCCGCCGAATCGATCCGTCGCTCACCTTCAGCGCAAACAAGTCGTAGTTGAAAAATTGATCCGTCTCCGGCGAGCGGTCCGACACAAACGCAATCTCATCCCCACGCGGCGACCAGTCGATCGAATGCTCGTAGTTATCGCCGCTCGTCACCTGCCGCACCGCTTTCGATCCCACATCGACGATAAAAATGTGCAGCCGGCGATTGTCGTTAAATCGCGTCATCCCTTCGCCTGCATCGGGCTTATACATGTAGCGGGTGATCACGATCGGATCGCCGCTCGCGTCCGCCGTCTCGGGCCCCGGCGTCGCCGAAATGAACGCGATCTGCTTGCTGTCCGGCGACCACGTCACTTCCGCGCCCATTCCCGGCAGCGGCGCGTTCGTCCCGCTCGCTTCCGTCAAAAATGTCGGCGCCGATCCATCCGGATGCACCACGGCCAATCCATGCTTTCCTTCCGCCGCTCCATTGAACGCAATCCATCGCGAATCCGGCGACCACACCGGCGATCCCGACACGTCTTGCTCCGCCCCAATCCGCGTCGTCTTCCCGCTCGCCACATCGAGCACCCACATCTGCGGCCACGGCCGCCCCGGCCGGTCGTACCGAATCACGGTATACGCCACAAATTTTCCGTCCGGCGAAATCGCCGCCTGCGCCACCGATCTCATCCGCTGATAATCCGCCGGCACCAGCCCCGCCCCATTCGCCGCCTGTCCCCGCGCCACTCCGCCAAAAATCACCGGTCGCCAAAACTGCACAGCGAATCCAAACTTCATCGCATCCAATCCATCGAGATCGTCGAACGCGCATCGAATCTCCTCCCACCAAAATTGCCTCCGCATTCTACATGCAGCGCCACGCTGCCGCCGAAAACCCGGCACAGTCATGTACGGGCGCAGCACTGCTGCGCCCCAGCTTGCCCAGACCTAAACCTTCAAGCTCATTCGCGTCTTGTCACAAATCCTCTTCCACCCCCACCCCATTTTCGCGTACCCTCCCACGCGGAGCAAATCTTAAAAAATGAAAATCCTCCTTTCCCTTCTCGTCGCCGCAGCCCTTCTCACGATTCCCGCACTCATCGCACGCGCAAACGCCCTCGACCGCCAACCATGCGACTGCGACCAACTCACCACCAAACTCGCTTCCGCCCAAAAAACCCTCCAGGACTGGCCCAACATCGCCCGCTACCACGACGCCAACGCCTCCGTCCAACCTCCCGCCAAAACCGAAAAACGCGTCGTCTTCATGGGCGACTCCATCACCGACGCCTGGGTCCAGCCCCAATTTGGCGGCTTCTTTCCCGGCAAGCCTTACATCGACCGCGGCATCAGCGGCCAAACCACTCCGCAAATGCTCATACGCTTTCGCCCAGACGTCATCGCGCTCCAGCCAAAAGTCGTCGTCATCCTCGCCGGCACCAACGATCTCGCCGGCAACACCGGCCCGATGACCGTCGAGCAAATCGAAGGCAATCTTCAATCCATGGACGAACTCGCCCACGCCAACAAAATCCGCGTCGTCCTCGCCAGCGTCCTGCCCGTCAGCAACTATGGCCACGACCGCGACGGCAAACCCGTCGACATGCGCATCAAGCGCCAGCCCGAAAAAATCATCGAGCTCAACAACGTGGATCAAAAAATACGCCGCCGCACACGGCGACATTTATCTGGACTACTTCTCCGCCACCGTCGACGAGCATGGCCTCTTCAAAGCCGACCTCAGCGAAGACGGCCTCCACCCCAACGCCAAGGGCTACGCCGTCATGGGCCCCCTCGCCGAGCAAGCCATCCAGCAAGCCCTCAAAAAAGCCAAAACTAAATAGCGTTCGAGACAATTGCGGCGCACGCCGGATTAAGTCGAACGCGTTCCGCTCAATTCATCTCAATCAAAAAAGCGTTGTCATCCTGAGGCGGCCAAAGGCCGCCGAAGGACCTCAACGTCCAGTCCAATCACAACCACATCCGCCCCGCCCCGAGCCGTCCTACCTCCACCTGTACCAAAGGTCTGCTCCATCGTGTCATCCACCTCTAAATACCCCATTCGCGTCAGCGCCACTCTGCGTCTTTGACCCACCGCCATCCCTCGCCCAAACTAGACCCATACAAAACGGAGATGAATCGCCGGACTCCGCAGGGGCGATCCGCGTAGTTCCTCTCGCAACAACAAACCATATGAACTCAACCAAACTCTACTCGCACGCTCGCGCCGCCCTGTGTCTTGCGGTCGCACTGACATTTCTTCCCTCGGCGCTCGTACCGCAGGAGAATCAGCCGCCCCGACTCCTGAAAAAAGTCATTCCTGCCTACCCCGAAATCCTGAAGAAAATGAACGTCAGCGGCACCGTCAAGGTTCAAGTCACGATCGCTGCCGATGGCTCCGTGAAAGACGTCGAAGTCAAAGGCGGCAACGCCATCTTTATCGACTCCGTAGCCTCCGCCGTTCGCAACTGGAAATTCGTCCCCGGCGAGCGCCAGCGTACCGCTGATATCACCGTCAATTTCATGTGCTGCTCGACGGTCACCACGGTTCCGTGAAGCGCCTGCGTTCACACGCACGTAACTTGACCTCGCAATTCGCCTGCGCTAGGGTTGTAGTTGCCTCACCGCAAGACGCTTTGGACACGCTGACTAAGGACTCCGTGAACGTAATCGCCGGCCGCAACGCCTCCCGCACCGCAGGATCTACCTCCAACTGAATGCGACGTACCGTCCACATTTCCGGACAAATTGAATCGTTTTTCGGCACGCTCGATGAAAATGTGCGCCTGCTTGAAGACACGCTCCACGTCCGCACGCACCTCAACGACAATCGCCTGACCATCGAAGGCGATCAGGACAACGTCGATCACGCCGTGAAAATCGTCGAGGAGTACAACCACCTCACGCGTCACGGTCGGAAGCTTTCGAGCACCGAAGTGAATTCCCTGATTCACGTCGCTACGGGCGATCCGCACGAATCGCCGCGCGGCGCTTTCGAGCACGGCCGCCAGCGCTCTTTCGGCAAAAAAGTCGTCACGCCGAAAAACAACAGCCAGCGCCATTACATGGAAGAGATTGAAAAGCACGACATGATGTTTGCAGTCGGCCCAGGCGGCACCGGCAAGACGTATCTCGCCGTTGCGATGGCCGTCAGCGCGCTGCTCACCAAGCGCGTCAACCGCATTATTCTCGCTCGCCCCGCTGTCGAAGCCGGCGAGCGCCTTGGATTTTTGCCGGGTACGCTACAGGAAAAAGTCGATCCTTATATGCGCCCGTTGTACGACGCGCTCTACGACATGCTGGAGCCCGACAAGCTCGATCGTTTCCTCGAAAAGGGAATTATCGAGGTCGCGCCGCTCGCCTTCATGCGCGGCCGCACGCTTGAACGATTCATTCGTGATTCTGGACGAAGCGCAGAACACCACCAGCGAGCAGATGAAGATGTTTCTGACGCGCCTCGGCTTCAATTCGAAGGCTGTCATCACTGGCGACGTTACGCAGATCGACCTGCCGCAGGGCAAGAAGTCCGGTTTGATCGAAGCGCTCGAAGTTTGCGGCAAGATCGACGGCATCGGCGTCACGCAGTTCAGCGAAAAAGACGTCGTCCGCCACAACCTCGTCCAGCAGATTATCCGTGCCTATGAGGAGTATGATGGCACTCAGCCGCAGCGTAGCGGCAATGCATCGAACGGCAAGCCCGAGTCGCGCCCTGCCGAACCAGGGAAAGCGCAGCCGAAAGAAATTCACTGAGCCAGACGAGACTCGCGATATTCAACTGAAAATGATTCTGAACCGCCAGCGAACCGTCCGCGTCGCCCGGCCCCCACTCGAAGCATTTCTTGCTCGTGTGCGCGAGCAACTCCGGCTGAATGGCTCGGAGATCACCGTCTGCCTGGTCACCGACAAGTCGATCGCGCACATGAACGAAACCTTCCGTCGCAAGAAAGGCCCGACGGATGTGTCTTTCCTTCCCGAGCGAAAACTCGCGACTCCGCGGACTGCCGCTTCTCGTCACCGATTGCGGCCGAAAAATATCGCATCAGCGGTCGAAGAACATTCGCTCGGCGACATCGCGATTTCGCCGGCGACGGCTCGCCGCAACGCCAAAAAACTCGGCCGCACTCTCCCGAGCGAACTGCAAATTCTGATTCTCCACGGCGTGTTGCACCTCCTCGGCTACGACCACGAAACCGACAAAGGTCAGATGACGCGCGTCGAAAATCGCCTTCGCCGAAAGTTGGGCCTCCAGTGAAAGTCTATTTCTGGGCCTACACGATCGGCACCCTCTTGCTCGCGCTTGGTCTACCTGTGTTTTCGTATCTCACGCTGATTTATCGCGAACTTGGGCGCATGACGACTGGCCGCGTCCACGAGCACCTGGACATTTTCGAAAACGAAATCGAGCCCAAACTCAAAATCAATCGCCGCAGTGGCGGCCGCACGTTCCGCATCCTCGGTCATTTCTGGTTGGCGTTTCTCGTTCTTGAGACCACGCGCGGCGTCGTTTATTTCGTCCCCGGCACGTGGGAATCGTTCGTCGAGTTCTGCGTTTTTCTCACACTCGAAGTCGTCATCCTGATGCACTTCATTCCCGACATGCTGCTGTATCGCACCACGGGACGCTGGCTCTTGCCGCTGATTCCGATCGTGCGCATCGCCATGTTCGTAGCCTGGCCGGCGCGGGTCTTTCTCGAAGCTGCGGAATCCCTCGCAAGAATCTCGGAGAAAGATTTCGATCGTACGCCGGAGCAGCGCACGGAAGAGGGCATCGAAGCGCTTGTCGAGCAAGCCGAAGAAGAAGGCATCATTGAGCCGGAGCAGGCTTCGCTGATAGAACAAGTCGTCGAATTCAGCGACAAGCGCGTTCGCGAAGTAATGACGCCGCGCCCCGACATCGTCGCCATCTCTGCGGAATCGACCCTGGAAGAATTGCACACCAAGGTGATCGAGACGCGGTTCGCGCGCTTGCCGGTGTACGAGCGTTCCCTCGACGATATTTTTGGCATCGTCAACGCGCAGGATCTTCTGCATATCGCCGACGCCGATTTGCCCAAGCGCAAAGTGCGCGAGCTTGCGCGCACGGCGCTTTTCATGCCGGAGACGAAAGTCGGTTCCGAACTTTTGCGCGAGATGCGCCACAAAGACCAGCCGATGGCGATCGTCATCGACGAACACGGTCTTGTTGCCGGCTTGGCGACCGTTGAAGATCTCGTCGAGGAAATCGTCGGCGAAAGCGGCCGCAACGGTGCGAATCCCGCTCCCGATGTGATGCGTGAGCCGGATGGCAGCCTGATCCTTCGTGGCAGCATGAACATCGGCGATGTCGAAGAATTGCTCGGCGTTCAGTTCGGCGAAAAATCCGATGAAGCGGTGACGACCATCGCTGGATTGCTAAGCCATGTGCTGAGCAAAGTTCCCGCGCCGGGCGACGCGATCGATATCGAAGACTATCGATTTGAGGTGCTCGAAGCGAATCAGCGCAAGGTGCTTCGGCTTCGCGTTCGCAAGCGCGCGGCTCCGACTCCGGCGCAGGTGTCAGCCCATTGAGTGACGCATTGAAGAAAGATGCTGAGTGAAAAATATTGAATAAAAACCCTAATTTCCGCGCGGGATTTGTCGCGATCGTCGGCCGGCCCAATGCCGGCAAATCGACGTTCGTGAATCGCGTCGTCGGCCAGAAAGTCGCGATCGTCACGGACAAGCCGCAAACGACGCGCAATCGCATTCAGGGCATCGTCACGACGCCGAAGGGCCAGATTATTTTTATCGACACCCCGGGACTGCACGAAGCCGACTCTGCACTTGGCCGCCAGATGATGCACGAAGTTGCGGCTGCGCTCGAGGGCATCGATGTTTTGCTGCTCATGGTCGATGCGAGCCGCGCATTGCCGTATGCCGATTCGTTGCTACTGCAAAAAGCAAAACGCTTTGAGGGCAAGACGATCCTCGCTTTAAACAAAGTCGATCGGATACCGAAAGCAAAGCTCTTGCCATTGATCGATGCGTTGCAGAAAACGTTCGAGTTCGCGGCGATCGTTCCGATCTCGGCGCTGAAGGGAACCGGCGTTGACGAATTGCAGCGCGAGATTCTGGAACGGCTGCCGGTGAGCGAGCCGTACTTTCCCGAAGATCAGATCACCGATCAGCCGGAACGATTTCTCGCGGCGGAAATTATTCGCGAGAAGGCGATCAAGATCATGTATCACGAGGTGCCGTACGCGCTGGCTGTGTTCATCGACAAATTCGAGGAGTTGCCGAAGCTGACGCGCATCGAAGCGACCCTCAACGTCGAGCGCGATTCGCAGAAGAAAATTCTGATCGGCCAAAAAGGCTCGGTTCTGAAAAAAGTAGGAACCGAGGCGCGCAAGGAACTCGAAGAAATTCTTGGCACGAAAGTTTATTTGCAAACTTACGTGAAGGTCGCTCCGAACTGGCGCGAAAATCCGCATCGCGTCCGCGAACTCGATTGGCACTTTCAACTCGAGGGTTTAAGCACCGCCCAAGCCAAATTTGGCGCCGACGCTGGTGCGTCCAACCCTGCTGGATCTCGCTGCCGGCGGAACTACTGCCGACGAAGCTGATTTGCCGGAAGACGCCGACGAAGAACTCGATCGTCCACCGGCTGACGCGAAAGCCGATCCGTACGAAGGCCTTCACGATGGCCCCGTCGACGAAGACGACATTGGCGACGGTCCCATCAACGAAGACCTGTAGCCGCGATCGCTTCCCAGATCGCGGGGTTTAGAGTTCGGTTTCATCGCAATCATTGCGACGTAAGTAGGTTGTTCCTCCGGGTTGTCGGTATCCCGCAAACGTTCGTCGAAATTTTTCGCTCGCACAATTTGTTCGAGGCCGCGCCGAATCTAAATCCCGCGATCTGGGAAGCGATCGCGGCTACAGGGTGATACTCCGGTTTTAGTCTGGGGCGGCGATGCCGAGGCTTTTCATTTTGCGGTAGAGGTGGCTGCGCTCGAGGCCAAGGGCGCCGGCGGTTTGGGTCATATTCCAGCGGTTTTCCTGGAGCTTGCGAAGGATGAATTCGCGTTCGTAGGCGCTGCGGGCTTCGTGCAGCGTGTTGTACGGATGCTGCGGGCTTTCGGCGACGCCGCGGAAAAGCTCGGGCGGTAGATGGTGCGGCTCGATGCGTGCCTGGGGGCAGACGATGACAAGGCGCTCGACGAGGTTGCGCAACTCGCGGACATTGCCGGGGAACGGATAGCGCATCAGGATTTCCATCGCGGTGTCGCTGAGTTCGCGAGTGCGCTTACCGTAGGCGGAACTGAACTCGTTCAGAAAATATTTCGAGAGGATTGGAATGTCTTCCTTGCGATCGCGGAGCGGCGGAACGAAGAAGGGAATTACGTTCAGGCGATAAAAAAGGTCCTGGCGGAAGGCGCCACGCGCGATTTCCTGTTCGAGATTTTTGTTTGTGGCGGCGAGGACGCGAACGTCGACGCTGGCGCTTTGGCTGGAGCCGACTGGCTCGATGCGGCCCTCTTCAAGTGTGCGCAAGACTTTGGATTGCGTGCGCACGCTCATGTCGCCGATTTCGTCGAGGAAAAGCGTGCCGCCGTCGGCTTTTTTGAACTTGCCAATCTTGTCTTCGGCGGCGCCCTGGAAGCTGCCTTTTACGTGACCGAATAGTTCGGACTCGATGAGGTCTTCGGGAAGCGCGGCGCAATTCACTTCGACGAACAAGCCTTTATTGCGCAGGCTGGCGGCGTGGAGCGCGCGGGCGACGAGTTCTTTGCCGGTGCCGCTTTCGCCGAAGATCAAGACGCGGCCGTTGGTTGGCGCGGTGACGGCGATCTGCTGGCGCAGCGCTTTCATCGGGACGCTTTCGCCGATGACCTGATAGCGATGGCCGAGTTCGCTGCGCAGCAGTTGGTTTTCGTCCTGCAATCGGCGCTGCTGCACCGCGTTGCGGACGAGCACGATAATTTTTTCGAGCGAGAGCGGTTTTTCAATGAAGTCGAAGGCACCGAGTTTTGTGGCGCGGACAGCGGTTTCAATCGTGCCGTGGCCGGAAATCATGATCACGGCGGGTGGGCGTGGCTGCGCCTGCAACCGACTGAGTGCTTCGAGGCCGTCGATGCCGGGCAGCCAGACATCGAGCAAGATCACTTCGATATCGCCGTGCGAGGAGCGTTCGAGCGCTTCTTCGGCGGTGCCCGCCGTATCTACGTCATAGCCTTCGTCTTTCAGAATCGACGCGAGCGATTCGCGGATTCCGGCTTCATCATCGACAACGAGCAATTGGGGGCGAGCAGTCATTTCCTGGGTATTTGTCCTTGTATTTAGGTAGCTTCCACGCCGTTGCGTTCGGCAAACGCGGCCGTTGCCGGTTCGGCCGACGGCAATTCGACCAAGAAGCGCGAGCCGACCGGAAAATTGTCTTCGACATGAATCGTGCCGCCGTGCTCGGCGACGATACGCGCAGCGATCGCGAGGCCAAGACCGGTGCCGCGATTCTTCGTCGAGAAATGCGGTAGGAAGAGGCGGTCTTTGTCTTCAGGGGAGATGCCGTGACCCGTGTCCTGCACGCAGATCTCTACGGTTTCGGAGTCGGTATGCACGCTGGTCGAAACGGTGATTTCGCGGAGCGTGGCGGTTTCGAGGGCTTCAGCGGCGTTGTCGATCAGGTTGACGACGACGCTGCGGAGCAAGCCGCCGTCCGCGCGCACCGGAGGAAGATTATCGGCAAGAGATGTTTTCAGCGTGATGCCGTCGAGGCGGCCGGAGAAGACTTCGACGGCTTCTTGAATGACAGTGTTGGCGCTGGTCGACGTGAGCTTCGCGGTAGGGAAGCGGACGAACTGCGAGAACTCGTTGACGAGTTGGGCGAGCGTGGCGACTTCTCGTTCGATCAGGCGCGAGCATTCCTGCGTCAGGCGGGTAAGTTCGGGATCGAGCGGATCGGAGACCTCCGCGGGATTGCGACGATCGAGAAATCGCGTCAGGCGCTGCGAGGAGAGTTGGATTGGCGTGAGCGGGTTCTTGATTTCGTGCGCGATGCGGCGGGCGACTTCCTGCCAGGCGGCGGATTTTTGCGCGCGGAGCACTTCGGTCAAGTCGTCGAGAACGAGGACGAATCCAGTATTGGCGCGGCGCGGGCCGAGCGAGCTGACGGTGACGGCGAGGTGAAGAACGCGGCCGGCGATGACGGTTTCGATTTCTCGCGAAACCACACCCATACGCAGGCTGCGGCGCATGAGGAGTTGAATGGTCCGCGTGGCTTCGGAACCGAGCAGCTTTTCGAGAGATTCGATGTCGCGCGTGCTGCCGCCGAACATGTGCGTGACGGCGGAGTTTTCGCGCAGGATGTGGCCTTCGGAATCGAGCGAGATGACGCCGGTCGGAATGTTCTCGAGAATCGTTTCCATCAGTTGGCGGCGGCGTTCGAGTTCTTGCACGGCTTGCTGCAAGTTGCGGGTGAACTGATCGATTTGCGCGCGCGAATCGCGAAGCTGCGTGGTCATCGCGTTGAACGAGCGGATGAGAATGCCGAGTTCGTCCTGCGATTGTTCTGGGACTTGGTAGTCGAAATTGCCTGAGGAAACTTCGCGCGTGCCTTCGGCGAGCGCCTGAATCGGCACGATGACCTGCTTGGCGAGGAATGTAGCGATCCACATCAACGAGAAGAGAAGCAACATCGTGAAGAAGGAGAGGATGAGAAGCATCTGGCGCTTGAGAGCGCGGAGGTTTTGTTTCTCTTTGTCGTATTCGTCGCGGTGCGACTGGATGTCGGTAAGGCGCGAAAGAAAATTCGGACTGGTGAGGTATCCGGCGGCAATCGTGCCGACCGGCTGGCCCTTGTCGAAGGCGGGGACGCGAGCGACGAGATAGTCCTTCCCTCGGGCTTCCCAAATTTCAACGCCGGACGGAAGCGTTTTCATCGGCTTACCAAAGACGCCGACGCTTTCACAGATCTGCGCGGAGCGATCTTCGGGTTGGTCGTCGCAGACGACTCCACCACGAACCACGTTGCCGTTTTTGTCGAGAATCCAGAGCGCATCGAGGCCGGATTTAAACGCGTTTTGCAGGACTTTTTCGGTCGGTTCGGCGCTGTCGGCCTGGACCTGGCGAGCAAGATTGCGCAGGCGCGGCAACGAGCCGCGGCCGAAATCGTTCATCAGCGATTGCGTTTGTTCCGAAGCGATCTCAAGTGGGCGCGGGAACCAACGTCCGAGTGTGCGATTGAGCAGGGAATAGCTGACAAAAAACATGAAGAGGACGGGAAGGAGCGATAGCGCCATCGCGCCGACGACCATTTTTGTTTTGAAGCGCGAGCCGAGCTGGTCTTTGCTGCGTTCGGCCCAGAGGCGAAGGATGGTGCGCGTGAGGATGAGGCCGAAGACGAGAAGCGCAGCGGTGATGAAGCTGGAGACGGAGTACAGCCCCATAACGGCGCGCCAGTTGCCGGGTTTGAACGGCACGTCGAGCGAGCCGAAGGTGAAGATCGCGGCGAGGAGAAGAGAGAGGGCGATGCCGGCGATGACGAGGGTCCAGCGCTGGCGCGGGCGGAGGCTCATGAAGACACCAGCGAGGATTCAGCTTGTGACAGTGAGGCTGGTAGGGCGATAGCTTCGCAGCATTCCCGAAATGGATTTGAGCGTACGGGTGCCCGCTCTGGAATTGCGGCGGGGTGTGGTTGGGAAGCCACAGGTGTCTCGTTTGCACAATATCGGGGGCTCATCGGCAAGTCAAGGAGCGGAGAGGGAGGAAGGGATTTGGGTGCCACCCCCCTTGTTTTCCAAAGAGTGCGCAAGTCTTTACGGGTCAATAGGTTGCAATTATAGGCGAAATCAAGAGTGTGGAAGCGATTGATTTGACTGGGGATGCGGGAGTGCGTGAATGGGGATCGGAGATGTTTCGATGCGAACACAGGGGAGTGTAGCACGATTGAGGTTAGAAGTCAATACCTATTATCGAATGGTATTCATTCGAATGACGCCGGCCCGCCTTGAGAGCGGACTGAGGATAGGGGGACTGGGGCGGAAAAACGCCGACGGAATGCCGGCGCTACCCGGCCAAGACGCGGAGATCGTGCGGACTTGGGGCGCAGCATGCTGCGCCCCTACAGGATCGTGTCGAGGGGAGTTTGAGACGGTGGGGTTGAATTGAGACGGATAGGAGGCCAAGTGAAGCAACGCCTGCGTTTTGCGGGTGAGATTCGGGCTGGCCGGATGGACAAAGTTTCCTTAAGCGCAACTTCCGAATTGGGATGACAAAACGCGGCTGTTGGAAGAGACGAGTGACGAAAAATGGCGATGAAAACGAGGGATTCGTGAAGTGTTGGCGGGAACTGCCGATGTTATTGAAGGACCTGTACTTGAGGGCAGGTATTAGCGATTTCAAAACGGAGTGACAAGTTCCGGCTACCGTTGCGAGCGCCGATTGCATAACGTGAGCGTTGGGTTCGAACGCTCTGGGAGTGTGTGGATGTCTGTCCGGCTCGGTGAAATCCTAGTTAAGGAAGCCCTGATCACGCAGGATCAGCTGACGAAGGCGCTGGAATTTCAGCGTTCCAATGGCGGCAAGCTGGGGTCCTGCCTGACCAAGATGGGCTTTATTACGGACGACGACATCACAGGGGTGTTGTCGCGGCAGTATGGCGTTCCCTCCATCAACCTGAAGTTCTACGAGATTGATCCCACGGTCATCAAGCTGATCCCACAGGACACGGCGTCCCGGTACCAGGTGATTCCGCTGTCGCGCGTGGGGTCGGTGCTGACGATTGCGATGACGGACCCGACGAACGTCTTCGCGATGGACGACATCAAGTTCATGACCGGCTTCAACGTGGAGCCGGTGGTGGCGTCGGAATCGGCCATTGGCGAGGCGATTTCGCGGTTCTACGGCGGCGGTGAAGCGAACCACGAAGAACTCAGCAAGATGATGAAAGACCTGGCGATGGACGACCAGGAGCTGGAGCTTGCAGCGGACGAAGCGGAGATGGACACCGCGACGCTGGAGCGGGCGGCGGAAGAAGCGCCGATCATCAAGCTGGTCAATTTGATTTTGACGGATTCGGTGAAGCGGGGCGCGAGCGATATTCACATCGAACCGTATGAGCTGGAGATGCGCGTCAGGTTCCGTGTTGACGGCGTGTTGCAGACGGTGATGAGCCCGCCGCTGAGACTGAAAGATGCGATCACGAGCCGCCTGAAGATCATGGCGAAGCTGGACATCGCGGAAAAGCGGCTGCCGCAAGACGGCCGCATCATGATCAAGTACAAAGCGGACGGGAAAAAGAAGGAATTGGATTTCCGCGTTTCGACGGTGCCGACGCTGTACGGCGAAAAGATCGTGCTCCGGTTGCTGGACAAAGAAAACCTGCGACTGGACATGACGAAGCTGGGCTTCGAACAGGAATCGCTGACGAAGTTTCAGAGGAACATTGCGAAGCCGTACGGAATGGTGCTGGTCACGGGACCAACGGGATCGGGCAAGACGAACACGCTGTATTCGTCGGTCGCGCAGTTGAACCAAGTCGATACCAACATCATGACCGCCGAGGATCCAGTCGAATTTCAGCTGGCTGGAATCAACCAGGTCCAGATGAAAGAGCAGATCGGGTTGAACTTCGCGGCGGCGCTGCGCGCATTTTTGCGGCAAGACCCGAACATCATCCTGGTCGGCGAAATCCGCGACTTTGAAACGGCGGAAATCGCGGTGAAAGCGGCGCTCACGGGCCACTTGGTGTTCTCCACGCTGCACACGAACGATGCGCCCTTCCACGATCAGCCGCTTGATGAACATGGGAATTGAGCCGTTTCTCGTGGCGACCTCGGTAAACCTGATTTGCGCGCAGCGTCTTGTGCGCCGCATCTGCTCGAACTGCAAGACGGAACTGGAAGTGCCGGAGCAGGCGCTGATTGATGCCGGGCTACACGCCGGAAGAAGTGAAGACGGTGAAGATTTATCACGGCAAGGGCTGCTCGACCTGCAACAAGGGCGGATACAAGGGCCGCACAGGTTTGTATGAAGTCATGGAGATCAACGACGAGCTTCGCGAATTGATTCTGGTGGGCGCGTCGGCGCTGGAGTTGAAGAAGAAGGCAATCGAGCAGGGAATGATTACGCTGCGGCGCAGCGGCTTGATCAAGGTGAGCCTGGGGCACACGACGATGGAAGAGGTTTTGCGCGAAACGGTGCTGTAAGGATTTCGGTCGGAATTCTGGAACAGGTTTTTCGGGCTTTAAGGAGAAGTTATGGCTGGAATGACGCTAAGCGAGTTGCTGAAAAAAATGATCGAGATGGGCGGGAGCGACCTGCACATCACGACCAACAGCGCACCACGCGTGCGTGTCCACGGTAAGTTGCGTCCGCTGGATATGCCACCGTTGACGGCGGCGGACACGAAGTCGCTGGCGTATAGCGTGCTGACGGATGCGCAGAAGCACCGGTTCGAAGAGAACCTGGAGCTCGACTTTTCGTTCGGGTTGAAGAACCTGGCGCGCTTCCGCGGCAACGTATTCAATCAGCGCGGAGCGGTCGGCGCGGTATTCAGGACGATTCCATGGGAAATCAAGGGCTTCGACGCACTGGGATTGCCGCAGGTGGTGAAAGCCATGTGCGACAAGCCGCGCGGATTGGTGCTGGTGACCGGGCCGACGGGCTCGGGCAAGTCGACGACGCTGGCCGCGATGCTGGACAAGATCAACGCGGAACGCGAAGAGCACATGATCACGATCGAGGATCCGATCGAATTTTTGCACAACCACAAGAAGTGCCTGGTGAACCAGCGCGAAGTACACGCGGATACGCACTCGTTTTCGAACTCGCTGCGCGCTGCGTTGCGTGAAGACCCCGACGTGGTGCTCATCGGCGAAATGCGCGACCTGGAAACGATCGAATCGGCACTGCGCATCGCGGAAACCGGCCACTTGACGTTCGCGACGCTGCACACGAACTCGGCGGCATCGACGATCAACCGTATTATCGACGTTTTTCCGGCGCACCAGCAGCCGCAAGTACGAGCGCAGCTGTCGATGGTGATCGAAGGAATTCTTTGCCAAGCGTTGCTGCCGCGTTCGGATGGACGCGGGCGCGCGATGGTGATGGAAGTTCTGGTGCCGACGCCGGCCATTCGCAACCTGATTCGCGAAGACAAAATTCACCAGATTTACTCAGCGATGCAGACCGGTACAGGTCAGACGGGCATGCAGACGTTCAATCAGAGCCTTGCGAATACGTATCTGGCGAAGCAGATCACGCTGGACACGGCGCTGGCGCGGTCGTCGAACCCGGACGAGCTGCAGGACATGATCAATCGCGGAGTGACGGGAACCAATTCGAAAACTCCGGTGGGGAAGCGGTAGGCCGGAAGGATTTTGGTCGGGAAGTGAGTCGGTCGGGAGAGAAGTGGTCGAGAACGAGATTAGAAGTAGCAGGTGAGGAGGAACGGCAATGCCGGTTTATACGTATAAAGGCACGAATCGGGCGGGAAACAACGTCAGCGGCGAAGCGACCGCGACGAGCAAGTCCGACCTGCAGAATCAACTGAAGCGGCAGAACATCACGACGACGAAGGTGTCCGAGAAGGGCAAAGAGTTCAATATGCCGACCTTCGGTGGCGGCGTGAACTCGAAAGAGCTCGCGATCTTCACGCGACAGTTCTCGGTGATGATCGATGCCGGCTTGCCACTGGTGCAGTGCCTGGAGATTCTGGCCGGGCAGCAGGAGAATAAGTTCTTTCAGAAGGTGCTGGCGACGACGCGCGGATCGGTGGAAGGCGGCGCGACGCTGTCGGCGGCGATGCGGGCGCACCCGAAGGTTTTCGACGCACTGTACGTGAACATGGTGGAAGCGGGCGAGACGGGCGGTATTCTCGACACGATTCTGCAACGGTTGTCGACGTACATCGAAAAGAACGTGAAGTTGAAGCGCGCGGTGCAGTCGGCGTCGATTTATCCGATCGGCGTTATGTCGATCGCGGGCGCCGTGGTCACGTTGCTGTTGTGGAAGGTCGTGCCGATTTTCGGAACGTTGTTCGCGGGCTTGGGCGTGGATTTGCCGCTACCGACGAAGATCGTCATCGGACTCAGCAACTTCATCGGTTCAATCTTCGGATTTTTGATCGTGGTGGGAGTGATAGGTAGCGTGATCGCCCTGAAGGTTTGGTATGGCACTGAAAAGGGGCGGTTCATCATCGACACGATCGTGTTGAAGCTGCCGATTATCGGAATTTTGATGAGGAAGATCGCGGTGGCGCGGTTCACGCGAACGTTGGGAACACTGATCGCCAGCGGCGTGCCTATCCTGGAAGGCCTGGATATCACGGCGAGAACGGCGGGCAACGCGGTTGTGGAGCGGGCGCTTCAGAAGGTGAGAAAGTCGCTGGAAGAAGGTAAGAGCCTGACGGAGCCGCTCACGGAATCGCAAGTATTCCCCGGCATGGTGACGCAGATGATCAGCGTCGGCGAACAGACCGGTGCGATGGACGCCATGCTCCAGAAGATTGCGGACTTTTACGAAGAAGAAGTGGACGCGGCGGTGAAGGACTTGTTGACCGCATTGGAACCGATCATGATCGTGTTTTTGGGTATTGTGGTCGGCGGCGTCGTGATTTCGATGTACATGCCGTTGTTCTCGCTGATCGGCAAGTTGAGCGGAAAGTAGACTGCCGCGACAGCGTTGAAGACGGAGTGAAACTGTTCGAGTCGGGGCAGGAAGGGGGACTTCCTGCCCCGGCACATTTCCGGCGAGCACAGTAAGCAAGCGAAGTACGATGGCGACGAGTCAAGCCAAAGCAGCTCACATGCGGAGCGTTGACCAGAACGTGGCCATAAGAGAATGGCTGGACTGGCTGACGCGGGTACGGTTGTTGCTGGTCGCGTTGATATTGGCGGTCGGAGTGATCTGGCCGCGATCGGTCTCGAGCCCGAAGAACGAGCACTATTTCCTACCGCTGATCGTTTTCTGGATCACCCTCGGAACAGTTCACATCATTTTTCTGCGCTGGATCCCGAATTCGCGCTGGCTGGGCGCGATGCAGGTGGTCGGGGACACGGCAATGGTGTCGGTGCTGGTGTACGAGACGGGCTTGCACGACAGCTACTTCGTGTCGTTGTACCTGCTGGTGATCATCGTCGCGAGCATTTTGTTTTCGCGAGCGACGGCGTTCATAACTGCGGGGCTCAGTGCATTGATCCTGGGTGGAATCACCGTGTTGTCGTATGCAGGGAAGATTCCGCACTACTACGCCGCGTCCTACACGCAGGAGGAGTTGCGCTTCTGGTTCCTCAGCAACACGTTCGGGTTTTTCGCGATCGCGTACCTGGCGAGTCTGCTGGCGCAATCCTTACGAAGGAAAGGGCTCGAACTCGAAGCGAAGCGGGCGGAACTTCTGGAATTACAGGAGTTCACGGAAGACATTATTCACTCGATGCGCGGCGGCTTGATCACGACCGATATGGAAGGGCGGATCGTGCTGCTGAACCGAACGGGCGAGGAGATTCTGGGGCATCGGTTCGCGGACATTCGAGGGAAGAAACTTTCGGCGTTGAATGAACAGTTCTGGCTACCGGGATTGCCGGACATCAGCGACCGGCTGTCGCTGCGACGTGAAGTGGAGTTCCGGATGCCGGACGGGCAACAGCGGTTCCTGGGCATCAGTATTTCGCCATTGCGTTCGCGAGACGAACATCGCAGCGGGTACGTATTCAACTTCCAGGACTTGACGGATTTTCGGCGTCTCGAAAACGAAGTAGCGACGAAGGAGCGGATGGCGGCGCTCGGACGTTTGTCTGCGGCGATTGCGCACGAGATTCGCCAGCCGCTGACGGCGATGGCGGGGGCAGTGAAGGAATTGGCGAGGCTGGCGCCACTGGAAGAGGACCAGCTCCAGCTGGTGAGCATTGTGAGTCGCGAATCGGAGCGGCTGAACCACATCATCACGGACTTTCTGAATTACTCGCGGGAAAAAACATATGAGTTCGCGGAAGCGGATGTGGCCGCGCTGCTGAGCGAGACGCTGACGCTGATCGAGAAGAAGCCCGAGATCGGCACGAAATATCAAATCTCGCGGTCGTATAACGGCCACGAGATGCGAGCGCGCGTGGACTCAAGCAAGATCAAGCAAGTGTTCTGGAACTTGTGCGACAACGCATTGCGGGCAATGCCGGATGGCGGAACGCTCACCGTTGGGGTGGAAGAGCGTCCGTTCTGGCTGCGGATTGCGTTTCGAGACACGGGCATCGGGTTGGATGCGAAGCAGAGAGCGAAGATTTTCGAGCCGCTACAGTCGGGATTCCCGGGTGGGACCGGGTTGGGGCTGTCGATCGTTTACCAGATCGTGCACGCGCATAGCGGGCGGATCAGCGTGGTATCGCAGAAGGATCGGGGAGCGGAGTTTATTGTGGAGTTGCCGCGGGTGGCGTGAAGAGAAAGGCGAAGTAAAGAAGCAACGATGTAACGAAGTAAGGAAAAAAGGCGAAGAACTTAGGCGCGGCGCTAGGGCGTTCGCGTTTGTGGGCCCTGAGACGGACTGAAAATATCGAGGGCGTTTATGCAAGGCACGAAGACAGCGACCAAGGATCAACAGAGAGAGACGGCGCGGATTCTCGTCGTGGACGACGAGAAGTCGATCTGTGAGCTGCTGGAAATCACGTTTCGCAAGGAAGGCTATCGCGTTGAAGTGGCGCATAGCGTGGAGGCCGCGAAGCGGAAGCTCGAATCACAGATCTTCGACATTGTGATTTCGGATTTCCGCATGCCGGGGCAGAGCGGCGTCGATTTGTTGAAGCTGACGAAAGAGATTGCGCCGGATTGTTTTTTCCTGCTGATTACGGGCGTACCCACGGTTGAAACGGCGATTGCCGCGATCAACTCAGGCGCGGACCGATTTGTGATCAAGGACCATGAGCTGGTGGAGCAGCTTCGGCGCGCCGTTCGTGAAATCGCGGAGAGCCTGAAGTGGAAGAAAGAGGCTGGATATCTACGGCGCGAGATCCGGCGACTGACCGGCCTCGACAACATTATTGGGCAGAGCCCGAATATGCGGGCGATTTTCGAACTGATTCAGACGATCGCGCCACAGTCGAGCCGCGTACTGATCACGGGCGAAAGCGGCACCGGTAAGGAGTTGGTGGCGCGTGCGATTCATGAGAACAGCGCTCGGGCGCAAGCGCCATTCATTACGATCAACTGCGGCGCGTTTCCGGAGACGCTGCTCGAGTCGGAGCTATTCGGATACATGAAGGGATCGTTCACGGGCGCCAACGAGAATCGCCAGGGATTGTTCCAGGCGGCGCACGGCGGGACGCTGTTCATGGATGAGATCGGCAATATGAGCCTGACCATGCAGGTGAGGCTGTACCGCGTGCTGCAGGAGGGCAAGGTTCGGCCGGTTGGGAGCACGGAAGAGAGCGACGTCGATGTCCGCATCATTGCGGCGACGAACAAGAACTTCGAGCAGGAGATCGCAGAAGGCAGATTTCGCGAGGATCTGTATTACCGGCTCAGCGTGATTCCAATCCAGTTGCCGCCGCTGCGAGAGCGCCGTGAAGACATTCCGATGCTGGCACGGCATTTTCTGGAGACATTCCGCAAGTCGATGGAGAAGCAGGTAACGAGTATTTCGCCAGAAGCGATGAGCCGGCTGGAATCGTATGAATGGCCCGGAAACGTGCGCGAGCTGGAGAATACGATGGAGCGCGCGGTTGCGCTGGAGACGACCGGCGAGGTGACACTGCGGGTGCTGCCGGACCGGGTGGCAGGGTATTCAGGGAGCTCGACGGCAACTGGCGGCGAGAACGCGGCCGCGTTTCCGCCGGAAGGCGTGGATTTCGAAAAAGAGGTCGCGGAGACCGAGCGGAAGTACCTGCAGGCGGCGCTCGAGCGGACCAACGGGGTTCGGACGCAGGCCGCGGACCTGCTGAAGATCAGCTATCGGTCGTTCCGGCACTACGCGAAGAAGCACAATCTGTAGGTTGCGACGCCGAGGCCAGACCATCTCGCTGGCCTCACTGCCTCCAATCGCTTCAAAACCCCTCCATCCATGCGTATCAGGCTTATTTCGGGCGGAACCTGCTTTGCGCCCGGGCCAAATTTGGCGTCATGCCCGTTTTGGTCGTAATGGGGTGACAAAAAGGGTCATTTTCGGGGTGCCGGGAGGGGTGGCTGGAGAGCTGGCAACCCGGCGAATCGGTGGAGCATCATAAGCTACGTGTTTTGTTGTGGTTAGAGTGGTTCCAGCCACTAGTACCAACGGTTTGGAGAATGGCCTCCGCCTTGCCCTAGTGTATGGCGTGCTCTGGCACTTACGACAAACTCTCAAGGAGATGTAAATGAAGAAGCAGAAGGGTTTCTCTCTTATCGAGCTCCTGATCGTTGTGGCGATTATTTTGATCATCGCCGCGATCGCGATCCCGAACCTGATCAAGTCGAAGATGGCGGCGAATGAATCTTCGGCGGTTGGTTCGACTCGTACCGTCAACACCGGTGAAGTGAACTACGCGGCTTCGTGCCCGGCGATCGGCTTCTCGGCGACGTTGACCGAGCTGAACACCGGCGGCATCTGCGCAGGCGGCACGGGCATCATTGACCCGGTCCTCGCGGCCGGCAAGAAGAGCGGCTACACGTTCACCTACACCCCGGCGGCGGGTGGCGACGGGTTGAACGACACCTACACACAGCACGCGATTCCTGCCACGATCGGCACGACTGGTCAGCGCGCGTTCTACTCGGACCAGACGGGCGTGATTCGCTATACGCTCGACGGTTCGACGCCGACCAACGCCAGCAACGCCCTGCAGTAGACTGAACCGATACCCGGTTCGCAATGGGGAGAGCCCCACGGCTCTCCCTTTTTTTTGACCTGACAGAGAGTAATTTGACCGACGGAAACGAATTTTGAGGCATTCTCGGACGGATCGACGGAGTTCAAACCAGGAAAAGGGCCACAGGTAAATGAAATTGGAAAACCAGATTTTGCAGAAGAGAAAGGAACGAGGATTTTCGCTAATCGAATTGCTGATCGTTGTCGCGATCATTTTGATCATCGCGGCAATCGCGATCCCGAACCTGATCAAGTCGAAGATGGCGGCCAACGAGGCGTCGGCTGTCGGCTCGACTCGGACGATCAACACCGGTGAAGTGAACTATGCGGCTTCGTGCCCGGCGACCGGCTTCTCGGCAACTTTGGCGGAACTCAACACAGGCGCGGTTTGCGCCGGCGGGAAGGGCATCATTGACCCAGTCCTCTCGTTGGGCAAAAAGAGCGGCTACACATTCACCTATACACCGGCTGCGGGTGGCGACGGCTTGAACGACACCTACACGCAGCACGCAATTCCGGCCACGATCGGCACGACCGGTCAGCGCGCGTTCTACTCGGATCAGACGGGCGTGATTCGCTATACGCTCGACGGTTCGACGCCGACCAACGCCAGCAACGCTCTGCAGTAGCAAGACTCTCGAGGCAAGGGGCGGTTCGGTCGCCCCTTGTTACTTGAGGCGGGAATCTAAATGGAAGGTCAGACGATGATGACGGACATCAAACTCAAGGGCCCCCGAAAAGCGAAACGCAACGGGTTTTCGCTGATCGAACTTCTCATTGTGGTGGCAATCATCCTGATCATTGCGGCGATTGCGATCCCCAATTTTATTCACGCCCGCATGGCGGCTAATGAATCGACAGCGGTTTCGTCGATCCATGCGATCAATACGTCGCAAATCGCGTACAGCTCGGCGAATCCGACGATCGGATATTCCGCGCTGTTGTCGGATCTCGGCCCGGCCGGCGCGGGTTACCTGGATTCGGTGTTGTCGGCCGGAACAAAGAGCGGCTATTCCTTCACATATGTGCAGGACACTTCGAGCACGCCATCCGTGGCCTACACTCTTAATGGCGACCCCATTACCCGCGGAACGACAGGACAGCGCAGCTTTTTCTCCAGTCAAGTGAACGTCACGCATTACAACATGACGGCATCTTCGACTGCGACCGATCCAATCATTCAGTAGCGAGATTCGACTGTTTATTCTCGAGAGCCCCGAAGGCCAACTTCGGGGCTTTTTTATTGGTGGTAAAATCAAAGGGTGACACCACTCTGGTTGTTGCTCACTCTCCTGCTATCCCTGCCTGCCCCGGACGAAGCTGCAATTCATGTGAAGAATTTTGAAGGCCGTTACCGGGCGGCGAAGACGCTGCAGGCGACGTTTCTCGAGCGTTACGTAGAGAACGGAGTCACGGTGCGGACCGAAGCGGGGACGGCTTATTTTCGGCGGCCTGGCAAGATGCGCTGGGAGTACGAGGCGCCTGAGAAGGATTTATTTTTGGTCGACGGTAAGACGGCCTGGTTCTACGTTCCGGCCGACCGTACGGCTACTCGGGTTCCGGCGAAGCAAAGCGCCGACTGGCGAACGCCACTGGCGTTACTGGCCGGGGAGATGAAGGTGTCGCGCGTGTGCGCGCATGTGGACCTGGTTCCAAGCGAGCGGACACTAAGCGAAAACGATGTGGTGCTGCGATGTCGAGTCAAAGGGGCGCCTCGCGAGGATAAGGATTCAAAGACTACACACGGGGAAGAGGACACGCTGGCGGCCCCAGCGGGGTCACAGAATGATGTGGTCCTCTTTGAGATCGATCGCCGAACGGGCGAACTGGCGCGGCTGATTGTTCGGCAAAGCGCTGGAGTGGAGGTCGAGTTCCGATTCGAGAACTGGCACCTCGACCCACCGCTACCCGAATCGCTGTTCAAGTTCGATGTGCCGGCCGGGGTGACCATCGTGAATGGCGAGTTACCCCAAGGCGACGAACCCGTGAAATAGTGCATGATCGGGCTCTAAATCGACGGAAAAGGGCGTGTTACGTAGTAGCTACGGCCAACCCTTCCGGTGTTCCCTGCATATCAGTTAAATGAGGTAAACTGACGGATATGGGGGAGTTTGTCTGCCGCGTCGCTGACGCGAACGGGCGTGTTTTTTCGCATGTCGAGGCTGCCGGGACTCTGGCGGAAGCACGCCAGAAGATGGTGGACCGAGGCCTATACGTGTACTCGGTCGAATCACGCTCCGGCGTGATGTCCGGGATGCGTCGACAGGGCGGACGCACCGTTGGCGGCACCGACTTTCTCATCCTCAATCAACAGTTCAATACGCTGATCAAGGCCGGCTTGCCGATTTTGCGGGCTTTGGATTTGCTTGCGGATCGAGCTTCGTCGCCGAAGTTGCGGCCTGTCATATCGCAGATTCGAGACCGCGTACGAGAAGGGAAGTCGCTTTCCGAGGCGGTTACGGAGTCGGGCGTTTTCTCGAAAGTGTATTCGACAGCGATTCTGGCCGGCGAAAAGTCAGGCAATCTGTCGGGCGTCCTGGAATATTACATTGCGTACCAGAAGGTGAGCACAGGAGTACGCAAGAAGATCTTGGCAACGCTGATGTACCCGGCGTTGCTGGTTATTGTGTCGATCGTGATCGTCAGCTACCTCGTGGCGGCGGTTATTCCGAAGTTTGCACTGCTCTACCGTGATTTGAACGTCGATCTGCCTGCGCCGACGAAGGTCCTGATTGCGCTGACGGTGGATTATCGTTACGTGTTTATCACTGGCGTGATTGGGCTGATGCTGGCGGCGGTGGCCGTATACTTCTGGTCACGAACGGAAGAGGGTGGCGTGGCGTTCGACCGATTGAAGTTCCGGCTGCCCATTGTCGGCGACACGTTATTGAAATTTCAGGTGGCGCAATTTTCGCGGACGCTATCCACGCTGCTGACCGGTGGAACGCCGCTGGTAGCGGCTTTACAGACGGCGTCGGATGCGCTCAGCAGCAAACTGGTGCGCGGCACGGTCTCACAGTCGACGCAAATGGTACGCGAAGGCGAATCGCTGCACGGCGCGTTGGCGGCCACCCGAGTGATGCCGGCGATGGCGCTGGATATGATCGAAGTCGGTGAATCGAGCGGCGCGCTGGCTCCCATGCTCAACAGCGTGGCCGAATTCTACGAAGACGAAGTGAACCTGAAGCTGGGAGCGATGGTGGCGTTGATCGAACCGATCATGCTGATTTTCATGGGAATTTTGGTGGCATTCATTCTCATTTCACTGTATCTGCCGATCTTCTCCCTCTCATCGTCGGGTATCACCAAGTAAGGACTTTATGGCTATCACGGACCAACACTCACACGTAATTGCGGGGATGGCGACGGCGGCCGACGAACAGGCTGAGCGCGAGCAGTCGCGGAAGGTTGCGGAGCGGTATCGCAAGGAATTCATCGACCTGCGCGAGCAGCGGATCGATCCGGAGTTGTTTCGCGCGATTCCCGCGGACTTGATGTTCCGCTACAACTTTGTTCCGCTGGAAGTGCAGAACAATATGCTGTCGATCGCGGTGGCCGATCCGAGCAGCGTGCTGCTCAGCGATGAGCTTGCGCTGCTGCTTGGCAAGAAGCTGCTCATCAAGGTGGCGACAGCACGGCAGATCAGCGATTTGCTCAAGCGGACGGAGCAGTCGCAGCGCGTGCTGGAGCAGGCGACCGAAGCCTTCACGCTGCAAATTGGCAAAGACGAAACCGAGAGCGAAGAGACAATCTCGGGCGATCGGCTGACGCGCGATTCGACGGCGAGCCCGGTCGTTCGATTGGTGGAAACGATCATCTTCACGGCGCTGGAGCGGCGCGCGAGCGATATTCACATCGAAGCGCGCGACGCCGAAGTGGCGGTCAAGTACCGCATCGACGGTGTTTTGCAGCACGCGATGCAGCCGATCGCGAAGGAATGGCATTCGACGGTGCTGTCGCGCATCAAGGTGCTCAGCGATCTGGATATCGCCGAGCGACGCGTGCCGCAAGACGGCCGCTTCCGCGTGAAATATAAAGGGCGCTTCATCGACCTGCGCGTCTCGATCATGCCGGCGAGCCACGGTGAAGATGCCGTGCTCCGCGTGCTCGACAAAGAAACGCTGTCGGAGAAATTCCAGAGCTTGAGTTTGGATGTCGTCGGCTTTGCCGCTGACGAAATGAAGAAGTTTCGCCGCTATATTCGCGAGCCGTACGGCATGGTGCTGGTCACAGGTCCGACGGGTTCCGGTAAGACCACCACGCTGTATGCCGCGATCAACGAGATCAAGAGCGACGAAGACAAGATCATCACGATTGAAGATCCGGTCGAGTATCAGCTCCGCGGCATCACGCAGATTCCGGTGAACGAGAAAAAGGGGCTGACGTTCGCGCGCGGATTGCGCTCGATTTTGCGTCACGACCCCGACAAGATCATGGTCGGCGAAATCCGCGACCAGGAGACCGCGCAGATCGCGATTCAGTCGGCGCTCACTGGTCACCTCGTTTTTACGACGGTGCACGCGAACAACGTGACGGACGTCATCGGCCGCTTTATCAACATGGGCGTCGAGCCGTACAACTTCGTGTCGGCGTTGAACTGCATCATGGCGCAGCGCCTGGTTCGCGTCGTCTGCGCGAACTGCAAGCGCCCGCGGCGATATAACTCGGCCGAGCTGACGGAAGCGGGACTCGATCCAGCGGAATGGGGCAACGTCTTGATTGCGGAAGGTGTCGGCTGCCTGGAATGCTCAGGTACCGGCTATCATGGCCGAACCGCGATCTGCGAGTTGCTGGACTTGACCGACCGAATTCGCGAGATGATTATCGACCGGCGGCCGACTTCGGAAATCAAGCGCGTGGCTCGCGAAGAGGGCATGATCACTCTGCGCGAAAGCGGTCTGGCAAAGATTCGCGCCGGGGTCACGAGCGTGAAAGAGATTAACAAGGTGACATTCGTTGAGCAGTAGCGCGACATTTCGACAGGGCATCTACCAGAGCGCGTTCGCGCGGAAGATTGCGCGATGGCTCGAGGCGATGCCGCATCCGGCGCTGGCGCTGGAGATTTCGCAGGATCGAGTCGCGGCTGCGCGGTGGACACGGACCGGCGGACTCGACAGTTTCGCGATCGAAAATCTGCCGACCGGCGCGCTGGTGCCTTCCGCGGTGGAAACCAACATCGTCGACCAGACAGCCGTGAAAGGCGCGGTTGCCGGTGTATTGTCGAGGCTTCGAGCGAAGGATGAAGAAATCGCGCTGATCGTTCCCGATCCGGTCATTCGTGTTTTCGTGCAGCATTTCGACCAGTTTCCGCGCTCGCCGCAGGAAGCGGAGCCGATGCTGCGGTGGAAGCTCAAGAAGAGCGTTCCGTTCGAGGCGGACGAAACCGTAATTTCATACATGCGGCAGGCGCCGCGCGAAGATGGCGTAGACGTGGTTACGGCTTTGGCGCGGTTGCGAATCGTGCGCGAGTATGAAGGACTTGCCGAGGGACTTGGACTTTTTCCCGGCGTGATTCTGAGTTCGTCGCTTGCGGCGATTACGCTGCTCGACGATCATCAGCCGACGCTGCTGGCGCGCGTGTCGGGGCCGGCGCTGACAACGGCGATCGTGCGCGAAGGCGTTCTTTGCGGTTACCGGTGCACGGAGCTGCCGGCGCAGAATATCGGACTGACGCCGCAGATGCTGCTCGAAGAGATTTATCCTGTGGCGGCGTATTATCAGGACACCTGGCGCGAGGGCATCCAGCAAGTGCGTGTCGCCGGGCTTGGGCCGCGACTCAATGAGTTTCTCCGGCCGCTCGAGGAAGAATTCCGGTGCGAAGTGCGTTCCTTATTGCAAACGGCGATGACTGAAGGGCGCGTGCCGGAGAGCGTACACGAACTTGCCGACCGGGAATCGGACGGCTTGGTCGGATGGATGTTGCACCGCAATTAGCACCTTATTTAGCGAGAGTTCGGCTGGGATTTATTTTTCGGTGACAGGAAACGAGAAGGGAATCGAGCGGATTCGATGAAAGTCCGGCTAAATTTATCGACGAAGCCTCTCCAGACGCACCGCAAATTCCTTGCGGGAGCGGGGATTGTCGGCGTCGTTGCGGGTTTGTTCTTCTTGGGGCTCGGCTTGCATGTGTATGCCGTACGCCGGGGAGATGAGGTTTATCGCGAGCGAGTCGTGGCGGTCCGTTCGGAAATGGTTAGCCTGGAGCAGCAGCGCCGCGAGCTGGAACAGTTTTTCAGCCGGCCGGAGAACGCCAAGCTGCATGATCGTTCCGCATTCCTGAACACGCTTATCGACGAGCAGAGCCTGAACTGGACACAGATGTTCATGGATCTGGAGAAGACCTTGCCCGCGGGCGTGCGTGTCGTCAGCATTCAGCCGAAGCACGACAAGGGCGTCGTCGAAGTGAGGTTGATCATTGGCGCGGCGAATGACGAAGCGAAGCTGAAGTTTCTTCACGCGCTGGAGCAGTCGCCGTCGTTTTCCCAGGTGCGGATGCTGAACGAAAAGCAGGTGATTCCGACTGCGGGAGACAACGACAAGGTTGATGTTGAGTTGTCAGTCGTCTATTCGCGGACCTGACGGAGATTATGCGACACGATTTCAAACTCGAACGCCGGGCGATTATCTTCGGCTTAGTGCTGCTGGTGGCCGCCGATATCGCGTTGGCGGTGTATGGGTGGAACTTGTCCGCCGGGCGGCACCCGCAGGAAGAGCTTGTGGTTCTGACGAAGAATCGAGATCTGTTACGCGCCGACATAGCGCGCGCGCAGGAAATTCGTAAGAAGATCCCCGCGATCAAGGAAGATTGCGACAAATTTGAAGAGTCCCTGTATCCCGCTGCCAAGGGCTATTCGTCGGTCAGCGCGGAGCTTGATTCCATCGCCACCAAAGCGGGACTCTCCCTGGAGAGCACCGGATTCCACGAGACTGAAATCAAGGGTCGCGACATGCAGCAAGTGGAAATCGATGCGGTCGTAGACGGCAGTTATTCGCAAGTCGTGCATTTTCTGAATGGGCTGCAGCGATCGCAGAATGTGTACGCCGTGGAAGAGTTGGAAGCGAAAGCAGATGCGGTGCAGGGCGCGAATGGAAGAGTGCGCGTGCAGATGCACATTACGACGTATTTCCGGACGACCTGATGAGCGAGCGAAACAAAGGCATTCTTTTGGCGGCGCTGGTGATCATAGGGGCGCTCGTGTGGTGGTATCAGCACGACAGCACCTCCGTGGCGTCGACCTCCACGCAAGACGGCGAGTTGTCGTACAAGCCGCTCGCGGTTGAGAATCCTGCGCTGCAACGCGATAAGCAACGGGCCAGCCAGAAGACGGAATACAAGGGCAGCGGTCGCGACTTGTTCAGTGAGATCGCTCCGCCTCCCCCGGAAGATCCGCGCAAGGTCGTCGAGCAGAGACGTCTGGCTTACGGGCCGACCATTCCGCCTCCGCCGCCTCCACCGACGCTGCCGGGTAATATGAAATTTTTCGGCTACGGAACGATTCCCAACGGCACCGCCAAGCGCGCGTTTCTGAGTGATGGCGACAACATTTATATCGTCGGAGAAGGCGATACGCTGCTTGGCAAGTTTCGCGTCACGAAAATCGGCAATGCGAATCTCGATTTCGAAGAAATCGCCAGCGGCCGGCACGGCTCGACGCAGTTGACCGAGGAACCTGTCACCGCTCCCGCATCGTAATTCCATGACTCAAACGACCAAAACGGGATCCAGCCGGAGCGCGCGTCGCCCGGCGAAGCAGGACGGCTACGCCATTCTGATGGTCGCGTTTATGACGACGATCATGCTGCTGGCGGCGATCGTAGCTGCGCCTTCGGTTCGCACGGAACGCCGCCGTGAGCAGGAAGAAGAGATGATCTGGCGCGGCAAGCAATACGTGCACGCCATCAAGCTCTACTATCGCAAGAACGGGCGCTTCCCGACGCAAATCGACGATTTGACCAAGCCTAAGAACGGCTCGCTGCGGTATCTGCGGCAGGAATACAAAGACCCGATGAACAAGGAAGACGGGAAATGGCGGCTGATCTACGTCGGCCCGTCGGGACAGCTCATTGGGAGTACAAAGCCGCAGCAGACAATCCAGATGGGCGGCAACGGCACGGTCGGAACGCCCGCGGGGCAGGCGGGGTTCGGGTCCACGCAGGGCCAAGGGCAGGGAAATTCGCAGAGTTCGTTTGGTGGCAGCAGCTTTGGCTCATCCAACAGCAGTTTTGGCGGCTCTTCGAATAGTAGTTTTGGCTCTTCGAACAGCAGCTTCGGGTCGCAGGGTGGTTTTGGTTCGCAGAACAACAATCAAAACGGCGAACAACGCCAACGGGAATAACGGACAGCCGAATGCGAACGGCGCCGCGGGGACGAACCAGACTCAGGATCCGAACGCACCCACATCGGGCTTTGGTTCCAACAGTTCAAATCAACCGGCAGAGGTCGACACCTCGAGCTTTGTGGGTGGCAACATCATCGGAATCGGCAGCAAGGCCAATCACAAGTCGGTGATCGTGTACGAGAAGGCGACGAATTATCATCAGTTCGAATTCGTCTGGGATCCTTCGAAAGACACGATGGGAATGGGTGGCACCGGCTCGGGAGCCGGGACGGGCGCTTTCGGGCAGACTCCAGGGCAGGGAATGAACGGGACAAACCCGAACGGTTCGAGTTTCGGCGGATCAAGCTTTGGTGGGTCGAGTTTTGGCCAGCCCCAGCCTAATCAGAACCAGAATCAGAATGGCAATACGCCGCAGCCACCGAACGGCGGGCAAAATCCCAGTTCTCAGCCGCCGCCGGATCAGCCTCTTACGCCGAACCAGCCTTAGTTCTACGACCCAGACTTCTATAATCCAGAAAAATGCGCAGACCGCGTGGGAGCTTGTGGTTTCTGCTCCGCGATGAGCCACGAGCGCAGGCTAGAGTGCCTGTGCCGTCGCGCGTTCTGCGGGTCTACGAACCGGCGGGAGTTGTCGTTGCTGCAGCCACGGAGTCAGATGGCGCGGCGATGGCGGCTTTGGTGCCCGCAGGAACAGCCGCTTTCCGCTTCGCGTATGCGCTGCGCACTTTGCGCACGTAGCCCTGCGTCTCGGCATATGGCGGAACTCTTCCGTACTGTTGCACGCGAAGCGGCCCGGCGTTGTACGCAGCAAGCGTTAGCGCCAAGTCATTCTTGTACAGCGTAAGCAGATCGCTCAGATAGTGCGTTCCCGCGTCGATGTTTTCGGACGGGTCGAAAATGTTGTGCACACCGAGGCGCGCGGCCGTCTGTGGCAGCAACTGCATCAGACCGCAGGCGTTGCGGCGCGAAATCGCCTTCGGATTGAAATTCGATTCGGCGGCGATGACGCTGGCGATCAGTTCGGCGTCGACGTTGTAGCGCGATGCTGCGGCTTCGATCAGATCGCGAAATGGGCCTTTCGTGGGGGGCGCCGGAGCATTTGGAGTGAACACGTCCTCGGGCTCGATTGCGACGACTTCTTCGGCTTGGGCTTCGACGAAGCCGCCGCCGATCTGCAGCCGATACTTGCCATCAAGCAATTGGTACCCATCAACGTGCAGCCGCTGACCGCTACGCAGGACGAAATATTCAGCTCGCGCAGGCGCGGCAAAACTCGCGCAGGCGAGAGTGACAGCAGCAGCCGAAGCAAGCATTCCGAGGGCGCGTTGAAGCCTAATCGATCTCACGCGCATGAGGCCGCCTCGCGCAGCGCGAACTGTTCGATCGCGACCGCCACGCCGTTCTCATCGTTGCTGGCGGTCTCGTGCCAGCCGAAATTCTTCAATTCCGCGACGCCGTTGGCCATCACGATCGGAATCCCGGCGTAGGAAAGCATCTCCATGTCGTTGTGATTGTCGCCGACGGCCATGACTTCGCCGCGATCGTAGCCGCGGATCGCCGCCCATTCGGCAAGCGCCGCGCCTTTTGAACAATCAGGATGGACGACGTCGATCATTGCGAAGTCACGGCTCTCGTATACCGTCGCAGCGAGCCGATACTCATCCGAGAACGCCGCGTCGCGAAGGGTTGCCTCGGCATCGCGCATCGGCTGGACCTTGCCAGAGAGCATGACTTGCAGCGGATCTTCCGTCAGACAGTTCTCCAGTGGCTTCGCGCACCCGATAAACTCTTTGTTGCGGTCATAGTAGGCCTGGCGAATCGGATCGTCGGTTTCGAACGATTCCAGCATCATCTGATTCGCCTTCGCGCGGTCAAAAACTACTCCGACACCTTCGCGCCACGGCAGCGTCAGTTCCAAAACTTTGCGCGCGGTCTCCAGCGCCAAAAGGTTGCGGACGTGCGTCTTGCCGTCCGGCGTCCGCACCAGCGCTCCGTTGCTGACGATCATCGTCAGAGGTGAGTCCAGTTCGCGAGCGACCGGCATGGCGAAATCGTAGCGGCGGCCGGTCACCAGAGCGACCTCGATGCCGCGCCGGGTTGCTTCGGAAATCGCCGCGCGGTTTGCCTCGGGCAATTTCCAGCGGCTGTCGAGCAGCGTTCCGTCGATGTCGAGCGCGATGAGTCGTACAGGCATGAGTTCTCGCAGCCTTCATTGTAGCGTGAAACAGCACCCTATCCCTGCTGGCCCGAAGGGCAGGGAGGCGAAAGGATAGCCAAAAAGGCCTGTGATAAAATTGGGCGCTATGGCGACCAAAACAACGATGACCCCAACGACGAACGTCCTGGAGTTGATCTGCTCGAACTGCCAAAAACGGTTCGACGCGACCGTAGAGCAGCACGTTTGTCTGTGCGGCCGGCCGCTGATGGCTCGCTACGACCTGAAAAAGGCTGCGGAGACGCTGACGCTGAAGAACCTGGAGTCGCGGCCGCGCACGCTCTGGCGCTACGCCGAAGTTCTGCCCAACGGTGCGACGGTTTCGTTCGGGCGAGGGCATGACCGCGCTCATCCCGGTGGCGAAACTCGGCGCATCGATGGGGCTGAAGAATCTGTACGTTAAGGACGAAGGACTCAACCCCACGGGTTCGTTCAAGGCGCGTGGCATGACCGCTGCCGTGAGCCGCGCGAAGCAACTCGGCGCGAAGACGCTGGCTGCCCCGACCGCAGGTAACGCGGGAGGCGCGCTGGCTGCCTACGCTGCGGCCGCTGGGCTTGCCGCCGTGATTGTGATGCCGAGCGACACGCCCGTCGCCAATGTAATGGAGTGCCAGGCGTTCGGCGCGAAAGTAATCAAAATCGACGGACTGATTTCCGACTGCGGAAAATATGTCGCAGAGAACAAAGAGAAAGAAAACTGGTACGACGTTTCGACGCTCAAAGAGCCGTATCGCGTCGAAGGCAAAAAAACGATGGGCTACGAACTGTGGGAGCAATTCGGCGGCAAATTGCCGGATGTGATTTTGTATCCCACGGGTGGTGGCGTCGGCTTGATCGGCATGTGCAAAGCGTTCGACGAGATGCAGGAAATGGGTTGGATCGGCGCCGAGCGTCCGCGCATGGTTGCCGTACAGGCCGAAGGCTGCGCACCGATCGCACGCGCGTGGGAAGCACATCGCGACAAGGCGGACTTCTTTCCTAACGCGGCGACGATGGCGTCGGGCTTGCGCGTGCCCGGCCCATTGGGCGACCTTATGATGCTGAAAATGCTGAAGCAGACGAACGGTACCGCGCTGACGGTCAGCGACGCGGAGATGCTGGAGGCAGGGAAGCAGCTGGCGTCGAACGAAGGAATTTTCGCCGCACCGGAAGGCGCCGCAACCGTCATCGGCGCGCGAAAGCTGGCCGAATCCGGATGGATCCAGCCGGAAGAGACCGTCGTACTTTTTAACACCGGCACGGGGTATAAATACGCGGAAGCGTGGCAGCGCGCGTTGCAGAGCTAGAACGTTTCGCGTTACGGGGTAACTGCGAAAAATAATGGCGACTCATCGAATCTACTACGACGATTCCTTTGCGCGAGATTTTGAAGCGCAAGTCCTGACCTGCGAGCCGTGCGTACACGGCACGACGCCCGCCTGGGAAGTCGTGCTCGATGAGACGGCGCTTTATCCGGCGTCGGGCGGGCAGCCATGCGATTACGGCAAGCTCGGCGACGCCAACGTGCTCGAAGTCCGCGACGATGGCGACGAAATCGTGCATATCGTCGATCGCGAGTTGAACGCCGGACCCGTTCACGGCTGCGTCGACTGGCCGCGCCGCTTTGATCACATGCAGCAGCACACGGGCCAACACTTGCTCTCAGCGATGTTTCAGGAGCGATTCGGCCGCCCGACAGTCTCGTTTCATCTGGGCGCGGAGTTGAGTTCTATCGACCTTCGTGGCGCCGAGCCAACCCTCGAAATCCTGGAAGGCGCCGAGCGCGCGGCGAACCGCATCATCTTCGAAGATCGGCCGATCAATGTGCGTTATGGCACGCAGGAGCAACTCGCGCAGATGGGCGTGCGCAAGCAAGTGGAGCGCACCGGAATCTTGCGCGCGATCGAGATCGAAGGCGCCGACTTGCAGCCTTGCGGCGGCACCCACGTGCGCCGTACGGCGCAGATCGGAACGTTGCTCGTGCGGCGGTGCACGAAGATGCGCCAGGACTGGCGAGTCGAATTCGCCTGTGGCGCTCGCTCCGAACGGTTAGCGCGAAACGATTTTCGGTTGATCTCGCGCGCCGCGGCAAATCTCGGCTGCCCGCTCGATGATCTAGCGGATGCAGCGGCTCGCATCGTTTCGGAACGCGACGCTAACTTCAAAGAAGTCCGCGGACTGTTGCAGCGACTGGCAGAGTTGGAAGCGGCGTCTGTGTTGCAATCTACGCCGGCTGCCGGATCCGATGTTCGAATCGTCGCGCGCACTTTTGAAGAAAACACTCAGCCGGAATATCCCGGCTTCTTCTCGACGCAACTGGCCAAAACGGAAGGTGTTATTGCACTCATTGGCCAGAAGGCAAGTGGCCAGCTCATCTTTGCGCAGAATCCATCGGCTGGAAACGATATGAACGCGCTTCTCAAACGCGTGTTCGAGAAATTTGGCGGCAAAGGCGGCGGAAATCGCGATTTCGCGCGCGGTCGACTCGCCGACGGTTCGCATGTCGATCAAGCGCTTGCGCTAGCACGCGCTAGTCTTCAGGAACAATCCCAGGCAAGCGCCGGCTGACCTGCCCGACTTCTTCATCTTCATCACAAAAAATCATCAGAAAAAACGAGTTCGCAAGCGCGTCGGAATCGTTTGCAGGTCGAGCAGTGTCAGAAAGTCGATCGTGCCAAACTCGCGGTCGATCGCTGGCGGTCCACAGAGGCGCGCAGAAAGATCGAGATAGGCGCGGAACAGCCGAGGCGGCTCGGGTGTCGGCACGCGTAGTCCATCCTTGC
Organism: uncultured Acidobacteriota bacterium; assembly: GCA_963766985.1. Classification (GTDB taxonomy): domain Bacteria; phylum Acidobacteriota; class Terriglobia; order Acidiferrales; family UBA7541; genus Acidiferrum. Next base: position 571,992 of record CAVYCJ010000010.1, on the reverse strand, counting down.
GAGGGTCGCAGCGGTGATCCAGCTTCGGCTGCGTTTGCAGCGTCGCAGGCGCCAAATATTTATCGCTCAACTCTTCGAATAGCGATGCGCCTTCGCTTTCGTCCTGCGAAGTGATCGAACTGCACCCAATCATGTAGCGCGCGTCGCAGAGCGCCGCGTATGATGCGATTCCTTTCCACAGCATCCCGAGCGCCGTCGTCGCCCGATAGTCGCTGTGAACGCACGCTCGGCCGAGCTCTAGCATTTCGCCGCGAATCGCGTCGAAGGGCGCGAAATCAAAAAGCTGTTCGCTGTAATAGCCAAGGTTTCCCTGCGCGCGATACCCCGTCTGCATGCGATACGTCCCAACCAGCATTCCGGTTGAGATGTCGCGCACCATCAGGTGATCGCAGACCCAATCGAAGCGATCGCGATCCAGCCCCGTGCGCTCCGATGACACAAGCCCTTCGCCTAACTCGCGGTTGAACACCAGAAATCGCAGGCGCTGGCATTCCTCTAGATCGGCAACATTTTGAGCCAGTGATACCGAAAAGGAGGGACTCGACGTTATCGGTCCGTCGCAGTCCTGAACCAGAACGGCGGTGGTTGGCATGCAACCAGTGTGTCCGGCCGCGGATTACGGCAAGGTTGCTGCACCATAATTTGCGTGTTTCTGTGGCTTAAGTGTATCCAGTGCGCAGGTCGAAGCCGATCATCGAGACATCGCGCCGCGATGTGTTATCAGCAACTGGATGCGATCATTGCAGGTGGCAGACCGTTGGCAGCCGCGCAAAGTCGAGCTGTCCTGGTCCATCCTGGGCCCATATGAAATTCACGTTCCCAGCCTTGTCAATCGCAAGCTGTTGTTCGAAGTCTTGGTGCATCTGCGTCAGATCGACCGGGGTCGTGAAGGTGGCGCCCCCGTCGTTCGAACGTTGATAGGTCGCATCGGCTGGCGAGGTGCCCCCGAAGACCGTGATGTTGCCGCACGCGTCTACGGTGAATGACGGCGGTCCCCCATCGAGAGAAACTCCGAGCGGTGTTGAAATTGTCGTAAACGATGCCCCTGAGTTTTGCGAATTGGCAAAAAATGCGCCACCCGTCGCCGTCCAAAGGACGTAAATTCCACCGTCTGGTCCGGCAATTACTTGGTCTCCCGTTGGACTGGCAGGCGTCGTAACGCTGATCGGTGCGGAAAAGTTCGCGCCACCGTCAGTGGACCGCGTGAAAAATAAAGACGCCGAGTCCGCAACCCATGTCATGTCTAGATTTCCGTTCGAATCGACCGCCGCATCCGGCTGAGAGTTGCACGAGCCCGCCCCGCCAGAGATCGTCTTCGCGGCGGTGTACGTAGTGGCGTCCGTCGAGCTGCTTATGGATATAGAGCAATTCGATGCGGTCGTGGCAGTCGTCCAGTAAACGTAGACGCGTCCGTCTGAGCCGACCACTGCTTGTTCTCCCGCTGCTCCCGGCACTGCAGATGCAACCGTTGTCGGAGCTGACAAATTCACTCCATCGGATGTGACTTCGGCTAAAACGTTCGAAGATGCGTCTACCCACGTCATGACCAATTTGCCGTCTGGTCGTCCGACGATGGTTGGCACATTTCCGGCTGCAAGAGGGGTCGTCGTGAATTGGAGCGCTGGCGTAAACGTGGCCCCGTTATTCGAAGAGCGGCTGATGTTATAACCAAGATTCGAGCCCGAATTATCGAGCTCGCGATACCAGAGGAGGTCGATGTTGCCCGCCGTATCGACAACCATGCGTAACAGATTGTCTTGCACATTGAGCGAAAGATCGTTGGGAATGAGAACGGAATTAGGAAACGTCACACCGCCATCGGTGGATCGACTGAAGTGAATGCCATCAAAATTCATCCAAGCTACGTCGACGTTGCCCGATGAGTCCGTGGCAATTGCCGGAACTCCGTAACCTGCCGAGACCGCCACAGGCGAAAAGCGAAACGAGATGCTCGTCGTCGGCGCTGCAGGCGCGGCCAAAGTCACAGTCGCTGTTCCGACGGCTGAAGCTTCCGCAACCGAAGTCGCAGTAACCGTAACCGTTCCGGCTGCCGTCGCACGCGCTGCCGAAGTATAAGTGACCGACGCTCCCGACGCGCTCGTCGTCGGCGAAATAGAGCCGCAAGCCGCTCCGGTGCAATTTGTGCCCGAGATCGACCATGTCACGCCGAGATTTTGCGGATCGTTTGTTACGTTTGCCGCGAAAGTTTGCGTCAGGCCGCCCGTTGCGAGGTTTGCGGTGCCCGGAGTCACCGACACAGTCGCCACCGCCCCCAACGTAATCATCGCAGCTGCCGATTTCGTCCCATCAGCGACCGAAGTCGCCGTCAGCGTGATCGTTCCCGTCGGAATCGCGCTCGGCGCGGTGTAAGTCACGGAAACTCCCGACGCGCTCGACGCTGGCGACACCGTTCCACATGCGCTTCCCATGCAACTCGTTCCAGACAGCGTCCAGTTCACTCCCTTATTCGCAGTGTCGTTTTGCAGCGTCGCGGCAAATGCCTGCGTGCCGCCAGGAGCGACGCTCGCCATCGACGGCGCGACGACAACAGAAATCGCAGACCCGCCGGATCCCGCCGTCAACGTAATCGTGGCTTTCGCGGATTTTGTCGCGTCATCCACCGATGTCGCGGTCAGCGTAACCGTCGGTGGATTCGGCACCGCAGCCGGCGCGGTGTACATCACCGCAGCCCCCGATTTCGCCGTCATTCCCGACAACGTGCCGCAGGCCGCACCTGTGCAGCCCGCCCCGGAGAGCGCCCACGTCGTCCCCGCATTTTTCGGATCGTTTGTTACCGTTGCGGTGAAGCTGCTTGTCTGGCTTGCTTGCACCGTCGCCGAACCAGGAGAAAGGGCAACCGACACACTGCTCACCGGCGGTGCCGGACTCGTTGAAGATCCGCCTCCGCACCCGGAAAATCCTGCTACCGACATCATCACGCACGCACAGATTGCCGCGACGTTTGTTCGAACCACGCCACGCGGAAAAGCCATCTACCCTCCAGAAAAGCGATCGGGGACGGGAGCGGCATTTTAGCACGCAGGCTTTTCCGACACCCGCCGGAACGGCGCTCACGAAGCAATCGCAGGATACACACTGTGGATTTTTGAATTGGATGCGCCGAAGCGACCGATGTGCGCGGCCAGCGCTTCGATAATCAATTTGAGACGGAAGCCTAGTACTGTGAGTAGCGTTCCTGTCGCGGAGAGTGGTAATTTATTTTGCTGACCGGCGAGCGCTGAAGTCACAAAACCAGCCGGTCGCAAGCAAAGATTCTCATCCCAGGAGAAATCAACGTGAAGTGCACAGCCCTGCGAATTTTTTCTCTTTTGACGATCGCGCTGCTACTTTCGGCGGGAGCACTCTCCACCGCCGCGCAAGATCGCCTGAGCGACAAAGACGTCGCCAATATGATGAACAATTTGAAAAACGACGCGAAAAACTTCCGTCAGGTGTGGAACCGCGCTTTGAGCAAGAGCACGATTCGAAAGACCAGCCGCGAAAAAGACGCGCGCAATCTCGCGACGCAATTCCAGAACCAGACTGAAGGCATGTTGCGCCAATTCCAGAGCAACAAAACTGCGGACACATCTCTGCCACTCGTTCAGCAGACGGCGCGCAGCATCGAGCAGGTGAAAACCGACGTTTCGCTCGGCCCGGTCGTCGATCAGCAGTGGACCAAGATCCGCACCGAGCTAGACCAAATCTCCCAAGCGTTTAGCTCCAAGCCGTGATGACTTGGTCGAACAGCTGATTTCGAATTATTTCGCGTTGCGCGATCCTCCGGGCGCCTGCGCCAGTGTGAATGCGTAGAGCGAGTCCCCGGCGCCCACGACAACATACTGCTTGCCGTCCATTTCAAAGGTGATCGCGCCGTTGTTCTGATTTGCTCCGACCGTCGCGTGCCACAGCGTTTTTCCGGTCGTTGAATCCATCGCGATGAAGTGGCCCGAGGAGTCACCGGTAAACAACAGACCGCCCTCGGTCGTGAGTAATCCTGGCCCAGAGGCGCCAAGATCGTGCTTCCATTTGATCTCGCCTGTCTTGTAGTCGATCGCTTCGATAACTCCGGGGTAGTTCAGGAAGTCATCGCGTCCGGCGAAGCCTTCCGCCTTTCCCTCAGCGGTGAGATAGAAAATGCTGTAGCTTTGCGACGCGACTACATAAAACAGTCCCGCTTGCGGATTGAAGCTCGGAGCAAACCAGTTGGAAGCGCCGTTTGAACTCGGTGACACCAGCGTCCCATTCCGTGTCGGCTCCTTCGCCGGGTTCGGAATCGGCTGGCCCTTGTCGTTAATTCCGAGAGTCCAGTTTGTCTTGATGAACGGCGCGGTCATCAGATGCTCGCCCGTCGCTCGATCCAGCAAAAAGAAATAGCCGTTGCGGCTCGCTTGCGCGATCAGCTTCCGCTGTTTTCCCTTGAACTCGCCGCTAAACAAGATCGGCGTCTGCGTCGCGTCCCAGTCATGCGTGTCGTGCGGCGATACCTGATAACCCCACGCCATCTTCCCCGTGTCGACGTGCAGCGCAACGATCGCGCAAGTCCACACGTTGTCGCCTTTTCTTCCCGCGCCCGCATGCACCGGATTCGGATTGCCGATGCCCCAGTAAATCAGCCGCAACTCTGGATCGTACGTCCCCGTCATCCACGTCATGCCGCCGCCGTGAACCCGCGCCTCTTCGTCCGGCCACGATTCAAAGCCCGGCTCACCTTTTGACGGCTCAGTATTCCAGCGCCACTGCAGCTCGCCCGTCTCCGGATCGTGTGATTCCAGATAACCGGGATTGTCCAGTGAGTCGCCCCCGACTCCCGTAATCACGTGGTTCTCAACGACCAGCGGCGACATCGTGCAGAAATATTCCAGCTTCACGTCGGCGATTTGCTTGCGCCATTTTTCCTTGCCATCCTTCGCGTTCAGGGCGAGCAGATTGCAGTCCGGTGTCTCGAAATAGAGCGTGTCACCCAACATCCCGACGCCGCGCTGGCCGATGTGCCCGCCTTCGTTAGGCGGATACTTGAAGTGCCAGATCTCGCGCCCGCTGCGCGCATCCACCGCCCAGACGTTGTCGGGCATCGTGAAGTACAAAACGCCGTTCACTTCCAGCGGCGTCGATTTGATCACCGATCCGAATCCGCCCGGACCGAATCCAGTCGCACGATAAATCCACGCCAGCGAGAGGGAATCGACGTTCGAAGTATTGATTTGCTTGAGTGGGCTGTGACGCTGGCCCGAGTAATCGCCGTTATATGTCGGCCAAATATCCGTGCCAGGCTTTGCTATCGCTTCTGGCGTGAGCTTTTGACCGCAGGAAAAAACCGGCGCCAGCAACAAGATCAATGCAATCGCGCAGGCTCTCATTTCAATGTCTCCAGGTAAGCCAGAACGTTGTGCATCTCTTCGTCGGTGTAGAGCGGGAGCAGCGCTTCATGCTGTGCGCGTGGGTCCTGTACGTCGACGGTCGCGTTGTCGCGTGAGAAAGATCGATATGTGCCCGTTTCGTCGTGCATCGTCACCGTAAACTCATCCAGATGAATCAGGGTTCCTGACACTTGCTCGCCGGACGCCAACTTCACGGTTACCTTCGATGGCGCCACCGGCGCGGTCGGTCTCCCGAGAAACATATCCAGTACATTCGGTGCCGGATACAACATGCGCCGCTGCAATTCGACCGCTTCGTACTTCGTCGCCACATGCGCAAGGTCGCCTGCGGGTTGATGGCAGCTGCTGCAATGTCCGTTGCCATTGAAAAACGCAGCGCCCTTTGTCGCATCGCCCGTGATCAGATCGCCTATCTGATATGCAAACCGATTCGTAACCGCTTGCGCCAGCGAATGCAGAAACGTCGAAATATCCTCGATCTGTTCATTTGTAAACGAAGCAAATGCCGGCATGCCTCGTTCCAGTCGCCCGTTTCGAATCACCGGGCCGATCGTGTCGCCCTTGTTGTCGTGCAACACCAGCGGCGACCGCACTAGATCCGGTCCCGTCTTGCCGTGCGCATCGTTGCCATGGCAAAACCCGCACGTCGGCACAAAAATCTTCCGCCCACGCTCCACGGCCTCTTTGTCGAGTTTCGGTCCGCCAATCAACGCGGCTATTGCGTCGGTAGAGCTTTGCTTCTTTGGTGGAGTTTTTTGATCATTGGTCTCCTGCTGTTGCTGCTTTTCCGCTCTCGCGGCCTGGTCCGCCTGACCCCGACTCATCCCGGCCAACAGCAGCAATCCTGCACACACGACAATGAATCGATGTGGCATTTGTCTTCTCCGTGAGCCCAAACTCAAACCTTCAAATTGTTGACGTAATCGAAATCAATCTTGATCGCCTCGAGCGCCGGCATTTCCGTGAACGGCGGCTCTTGCTCCACAAACATCGCTCGAATCTTCGCGTGCTCCGCTGCCGCGAAAATCTTGTGATAGTCGATCGCGCCTCGACCCAGCTCTGTCGGAACAGGCGCTCCCGGATCTTTACCCATCAACTCAGTGCGAGGAGTAAACCCTTTTCGAAAATCCTTCACGTGCAGCAACCTGTAGCGGTCGGGATATTTCGTCAGGTACGCGACCGGATCTTGCCCGGCCACCGTCGCCCAGCCGCAATCCAGTTCCAGCTTCACCAGGCCCGGATCGGTTAGCCGCAGAAACTCATCGTATCCCGTCACGTCGCCGTACCGGCGCCATTCAAAATTGTGATTGTGATACGCGAGCTGTAATCCCGCCTTTTTCACCTGCTCTCCGACTTTGTTGAATTGCTCCGCGTTCCATTTCCAGTCATCCAGCGTCAGCCCGCTGATGATCGCAATGAACAATCCAAACTCTCCCATTGCCGGATCAGGCTTGAACCGCGACGGATCGGCCACCCACGGTACCGTGACGGTCATAAACTCCTGCCCGAACATCTTTGCCTGCTCGATATTCTCCGGCAGCTTGCTCATCAAGTCCGGCAGCATGTAGTGGCCCGACGGATTTTTCAGCCCCGTTTCATCGAGCATCTTCTTCAAATCGCGCGGCGGCGTTTTCGAAAGTGGCGAAAGCTCCACCGTCTGGTAGCCGATGGCCGCCACCTTTTTCAACGTTCCGGCGGGATCGCTCTCCATCTCATGCCCAACGGTATAAAGCTGCAAGCCGATCGGCAGATTCAGTGGACTCGCATTCATCGACGGGATCTCCAAAAGGGAAGCAGCCACCGTGCAAGCAGCCGCCTTCACAAACGTCCTGCGCGAAGCACAATGATTCATGTCGGATTTCTCGCCCAGCCGCTTCGCTTCAATCCCCTGTGACCACGAAGCGCGCCACCACGCCACCAACTTGCGCCTACTAGATACCAACATTCGGCGCCAGATTCACTCTAAATATCCCTGTAGACGCTCCGTCGGGCTCGCGATCGGCTCCTCGCGGAGAAACCAAAAACGCGCAATTTCTGGAATCACCCCGACTCTGTGCGCTATAATTACAACTCCCAATGAGACGTGGGCGAGTAGCTCAGCTGGGAGAGCGCCTCGTTCGCAACGAGGAGGCCGAGGGTTCGAATCCCTTCTCGTCCACCAAATTTCCAATCACTTCCGCTGCTTTTCGAAACTGCACGAGTTTCCCAAGGCTATCCGTAGGGATAGTCTCTCTCCCGAATGGATAGTCTTTCCACGTTGTCCATTTTTCGATTTCTCTCGGCAAACGTCTCCTTATCAACAGTTTCTTGCAAGACTTAGGTTGGGACGCCGACGTGCTTACCTACTTATGAGCACGGCCTAGATGGGCAAGGAGCTGACGATGAGCAACGACGCTAGCAACATCACGAACGCGGAAAACGAAGAGCAATCAACGCAGGCACCAGCGCAAGAACTTGCAGAGTTGGAACTCGGCAAAGCAGTAGGCGGCTTGGCCACGACTCTTTCGAATATCGCGAACCTGCAGCACGACATGCAAAAGGCCGTCGCCATGAACATCCGCGCCTAGTACTCATCGGCACGAACGGCGGCTCAAGGCCCCGCCATCTTTGCAAGCGTCGGCGGGTACGCCCCGCTAGGTGCGCTCATCGTGGGACTCTCGGCCAGGCCACCGCCAAGAAGTGAATGCACATTTTTTTTCACTCTGCGGTACGCCCGAATCGCGCTAAAGTCTCAGCGCGTCCACAGGACCAGAGCCCACCCATGGCCAACGAAAACGAAAAAGAAGCCGCCTCACGCGCCGCAGTTAAATTCGTGGAAGACGGCCAAATCGTCGGCCTCGGCACCGGCTCCACCGCCGCATTCGCCGTCCAGTTCATCGGCGACCGCGTCAAATCCGGCCTGAAGATCCGCGGTATCCCAACCTCCAACAACACGCGCGAAATGGCCACCAAGCTCGGCATCCCTCTCACGAATTTCGACGAGGTCCAGCACATCGACGTCACCATTGATGGCGCCGACGAGTTCGACCCGCAGCTCAACCTCATCAAAGGTGGCGGCGGTGCGCTGCTTTACGAAAAAGTTGTAGCGTCAGCCTCGGGCAAACTGGTCATCGTCGCCGACTCCAGCAAACAAGTCGCTATGCTCGGCAGCTTCCCGGTGCCCGTCGAAGTCATCACATTCGCGTTGCCTCTCGTCCGCCGCGAAATCGAGCAACTCGGCGCCGCCGTCGTCGTTCGCCAAAAAAACGGCAAGCCTTTCGTCACTGACGAAGGCCACCACATCCTCGACTGCAATTTCGGCCGAATTCCCGATCCGCCGTCGCTGTCAACCAAACTCAGCGACATCCCCGGCATCGTCGAGCACGGCCTCTTCATCAACCGCGCCAGCGTCGTCCTGGTCGCCCACGGCGACAAAGTCACCGAACTTCACCGCGACACAAAATAAAACGAGCCGGACTCAAAGTCCGGCTCGCCATGTTTCCCTCCGTAAGTCGACAAACTTCAGCGTCAGTCCACTCGGCTCCAGCTCGCATCCGGATCGAACGCGCTCATCGCTCCAGCAATTTTCGCCGTATCCGCGCCGAGATCCTTCTCGTACACCACGCCCTCGCCGCTCACGATAAAGCTCTTCACTCCCGACGACCGATACTCCGCCGGGTACGCCACAAACGCGAACCCGCCCGTCAACTTGCCGTCGACGATGTAGCTCATCGCCCCGCCGTCTCCAGCCGCGCCCTGAGCCGTCAACACGCGAAAGTAATAGCCGTGGAACGGCGTCGCGCTCGCCGACTTGGTCGTATCGGCGCCCGCCAGCAAAGGCGCGATCGAATCTCCGGCGGCCGCGTCTTTGGCGAACAGTCCTTCGCGCTTCGCCGGATCGCCTGCAATCGACGACGCATACTGCCCGGCCTTTCCATCTGCGAAATATTCCCGTTGTGCTCCCACCAACTCGCCGCAAGCAAAAATCGCCGCCATCTCGTTGTTGCCGATCCGCCGATAGAGCACTTCCTCTTTGCCCGCCGCGACATCAAACGACCACGCACCGCCCTTGTTCACCAGTGGAATCGGCAGCGGCCAATTTTCCGCACCGACGATCAACTCCAGCTTGCCGTCCGTCCGCTTCGTGAAGCGATGCATCTCTTCATACTTCGCCGCGAACGCCTTACGATTGGCCGCATCTGTCGAAGCATCGCCCTCCGAGATGAGCTCCGCCGCTTCCGGCCCGAGGATCTTCAGCAACGCCGCGTCATTCCCGCTCTTCGCCGCTTCGAGCAGCGCTTTGCCCGCGTCCTCCGGGCTCGTAAACGTTGCTGCCGGTGTCGGTCGAGCGTGCGCAGTTCGTGCCGACAACACGTAAACTCCGGCCGCCGCTCCGAACTCCACCGCCAACAGCGCATACACCGCAACCCATTTCCGCAAACTCTTCTGCAATCTCATCTCACCATCTCCATTTCGAAAACTCTGCATAACTTGAAACCCGGCTCAAAACCTCACCAATCCCACAAACGCGTTGTCATCCTGAGCGAAGCGAAGGATCTCAGCCCGATCGCTCTCGCCCACTTTAGCTACGATCACCGCCGCCGAAATCCACCACCACCGCCTCCGCCATGAAAGCTCGAGAATCCCCGATTCGAAAATCCCCGGCTCATGCCGCCCTGATTAAATCCGCTGAACGAGCTCGAACGCATCCCGCGATTCTCCGAAGGTGAACTACCCCCAAATCCTCCGCGACCAAATCCACCGCGATTGTAGTTTTCGTTCGAACCCAATCGATTCGAGTTGTAGTTGCTCTCGCGCGAAGAACCAAGCCCAGTCGAACCAGGCCTGAACTCGCCGTGATCGTTCGCGATGGACCCGCTGTTCGGCCGATTCTCATTGCGCCCATTGAAGTTCGCCGTGTTGTTGTTGAACGTCCGGTTGTTCGTCGTGTTGTTAAAAGTCCGATTGTTCACCGTTCGATTGTTGATGGTCGTATTGCTGTAGCTCCGATTGTTGATAAACGTGTTGCTCCGATTGATGTACACGTTCCGGTTGTAGATCACCGTGCGGTTCGACCAGTTGTAGCCCCAGTGATTCCATCCCCAGCCAAATCCGCCCCAGTAGCCGACTCCGAATCCGATGCCAAACGAAACGCTCGGCCCGCCCCACCAAACTCCAGGCACCGGCACCCAACCGGGATAGGCAACCACCGGTCCTCCGTAAATCACCCACGGGTTATACGCGGGCACGTAAATCACCTGCGGATTCGCCGGCTGGATCACAATCGTCGACCCTTGCGACGTCACCGTCTGCTGTGTGTTCGACGTCAGGTTGCCCGAGCTCTGCGCGCGCTGCCGCATCGTCTGCACTGCGCTCATCACATCCTGCTCTTGATTCGTGTACGCCTCGCCCAGCGACGACGTCCATGACAGGTTCTTGTCCATGTTCGCCAGCACGGAAGGGAATTGCGTCAAAGCCTTGACGCTCGGGTCCCACGGCATCTGATCGACCTCCTGCGCCAGCGCCTGCCCCTTCAAATTCGTGTTCGCTTGCATCCATCGATCTGCTTCCACAATCTCCGTCGGATGAACCGACCCGGCAAGCACTTGGGCTACCAGTGCGTCGGGATACAACGCAATCGGCGCCACCAGCTGATCCAACTCGTCAGGCGTCTGTAGTGCCGGTGCCGTATCCGGCTGAATCGGTCCTGCCGGCGCCATATCCGGACCTTGTGACGACGATGCCGTCGAATTCTGCGTTGCGTCTTGCGTTTGCGACTCAACCGGCGCCGAACTCAGCAGCATCAAGCTTCCGGCAATCACCACTGCTACGATCTCTCTCGCGAACTTCATTGCATTTCTCCGTTTCTCACTGCCACCGCATCGAACTGAACTTCTCACTCACTTCCTGACAAAACGTCTGATGCCCAACTCCGAACCGAGTTTCACGGTATTGCCGATGGCGAACCGAAATCCGCCATCGGCATCCGTGGTTTAGGGTTAAGGGGTAACTGTCTCGAGGAACGCGATCCCCAGCTGATTTCCGTCGAACTCGATCAGCAGCGTGCGACCTCCGTCTACCGGATAGAAGCCATAGCTATCGGGGCTCGTGTTGTTGATATCCAGACCGTTGATCGCCACCTGACCGTTCGCGGCATCGATCGTCCCGGTCAGCGTCGCGTTGTTCGTCAACGTCCCGCTGGCGTTGTAGTCCGTGAAGCCATTCAGGCTTGTGCCGGTGATGGTTAGTGGACCGGCAGCGGACCATGGATCGAGTTGGTTCGCGACGGTGCTGTCCAGGAAAAACCCGAACGCTCCGATCGCGTAGTTGCCGGGGTTGATGTTTCCGCTGGTCTGCGCATAGGCAGTGCCCGCGCTCACCTGGGAAGTGTCGACGCCAAGCTCCGTCCCGTTTCCATTGCCGTCGAGATAAATCTGGAAGGCCAATGGTGTGCCGGTCGGACTCGGCCCTATGTTGCTGACGGTCACTCGTCCGTTTGCGTCGATGGTCCAGTTCCCAGTCACGTTCTGGCTGCCGTTCGTGTTCAGATCGCTGAAGGTGACGTTACCCGCGACAGCGCCGCCCGCGTTCAGCGCCAGACCGCCCGCTATCGTCATTCCCCCGCCGTCGTCGCCGACCGCAGAGAACACATAGACGTTTCCGGTGACACTTCCCGCCGTGAACGTGCCGGTGTTCGCGCCTTGCCCGAACGCCGTGCCGCCCAACGTTCCGTTGATGCCGTCATTCGCCACTTCCACGAATTGAATCCGGTTCGTCCCGATGATGTAGCCGATCAATCCGAACTGCGGTGCTCCCGAAGCGCTGCTGGGAGTCAGGCTGATCTGAATGCGGCCAAAGGAGTCGGGCGCGCCAACGGTGCCCGACGTGAACGACTGGCCTTGTGCCACGGTTCCGCCATCGTTGTAGTCGAACTCACTGTTCGTTGTGTCGATCGCCGTGCCGTTGATGCGCAGCACGCCGCCGATGCCAAGTGGATTAGGTCCATTCGAGTCGCCGTCGAGGCCGGAGATCTGGAACGCATACCCGCCCGTCGGAGCCGCCTTACCCGTCTGCAAGTTGAGCGTTCCGGTTGCCGTCGCGAAATCGTCAAACTCGGTGAGCTGCATACGTGTTGGCGAAACCTTGGCGCCGCGCAGCGTGAACGCCCCGGCGTCGCCGAAGTTCGGATCGTTGGTGTTGAGGATGATCTCGACGCTGCCTTCCGGCTGCGTCGTAACGCTGCTTCCTGCAGCCGTGATCGTGTCCGAGCCGGCGTTGACCTGATCGAGAAAGTCGTGCTCGCCGCCAGTGACGGACCCGTTCAGAACCGTGAAGGCGCCCGCATAGTACAGCACGCCGTTTCCGTCTTCACCCGAACCGTTGTAGATGTATGTGCCATCCGCCAGCGCCGGGCCCACGATCGTGATCGTGGCCGACACCGACTTGGTCGTATCCGTCACGGAGGTCGCCGTAACCTTCACAGTGCCACCCGTCGGAATCGCCGCCGGTGCCGTATAAGTCGTCGCTGCGTTGCTTGCGGTCGTCGTCGGATTGAGCGTGCCGCACGCTGCGGTCGCGCAAGTCACTGTCCACGTCACGCCGCCATTCTTGCTGTCACCGGTAACCACTGCCGTCAGTGGGAAGGTGTTGTTGATCGTCAATGCTGCTGGCGGTGTCGCCGCGAAAGCCACGCTGACTCCCGCCGGTGCGGCAATCGTGATCGATGCCGAAGCCGTCGCCGTTCCGTCCGTGACCGAGCTCGCGACGATGTTGACCGTTCCGCCTGTCGGCACGTTCGCCGGAGCCGTGTAAGTTGTCGCCGTACCACTCGGCGTCGTCGCCGGGGTAAAGGTGCCGCACGAAGAACTGCCGCAGGTGACCGACCAGGACACGCCGCCATTGCTGCTGTCATTGCTGACCACTGCCGTCAGCGATGCCGTCGCTCCCGCCGTGACCGAAGCCGGCGGCGCCGGGCTCAGCGTCACAGAAATTGCTGGAGGATTGGGTCCGTTGCCACCGCCACCGCCGCACGCTGCTGCCACGAAGGCGACTGCTGCAACACCCGACATCAAAATTGTCTTGAGGGATTTCACCGCGCACCTCCCGTGAACGAAGCTCCAACCCTCTGCGGCTTGGTGCTCGTTGCGGGCACTGGGCGAACCGGAATCCCGTGCTCGTTGCGAATCACAATCTGCCGTTCGCCGGCGGTGACTTGCCGCGCGACCAGCACTTCGTTGCCGTTCGAACTGCGTGTCCACCCGGCGATCTCGATGTGATCGCCTGCCGACAAACTCTTTGCGGCACCGCTTGCATACGGGCCGAGGTCCGCGGTGACCACACCCTTTGAGCCTTCGACCACCAACTGCGTGGCGCCGTGCTTCGAGGTCACTTGCTGAATCGTTCCGCTGACTTTGGTTTCTGTTTTGGCGGTCGTGTTCGCCGCCCATGGATGCGATTGCGGCGCCGCAACTCGCGCTGCGTTCTGCGCCCGGCTCGCTGCGGGAACGATGCCGGCGAGCAGCAGCAATCCCAATGACTGACAAATCAAACTCGAGCTACAGAGATTCCTCTTTTGTTTGTGTGTGTTGGCCTGTGTCATAACCACTTTCCGTTCAGCGCCTGGGGACGCTGATCTCCTTTAACCTGGATTGAACTTTCGTTCGTTGTAAGAGATTGCAAAGACCGTGCCAAAGGGAAGTGATTGAAAACAGAGGCTTTGCGGTCGTTGCGCGATTTTCGAACCTTCGTTGATTCACGAAATCTCGGGACCCGTCCCCCGAAAAATCACGAAGGTCAGCGATAACTCGGCCTGAAAAGTTCTATCGTGCGGTAAGAAACGTCGCGGGAACGGGGAGAACCTTCGCAGAAGTCCATGCCAGAGATATTTCAACGGTCGGACGAGTAGGGGCGCGGCATCGCCCTGCTCGTTCTTCCTCAGTAGCGACTGGATGCCAGATCAGCTAACTCGACTGAAACTTCCTCTTATCAATCTTCAGTGCGCGAATTTTCGAATCCAGCGTCGACGGCGGAATCCCCAGCCGCGCTGCCGCACCCGTTGGGCCTGACACGCGACCTTTCGCCTGTGCCAGCGCCGCCTCGATGCTTTCCTTCTCCTGCGTCGCCATGCTGTCGTTCAACGGCCGGCTCGGCGGCGCCGCGCGAGAGATCCAGCTTTCGTCCACCGAGAACTCATCGCCGTCACTCACAATCACCGAGCGCTCGATAACGTTCTGTAACTCGCGAATGTTCCCCGGCCACGGATAAGCCTCCAGCTGCGCCAGGCTCTTCTTATTGATTTTCGTGATCCGTTTTCCCATGCTGCTCGAAAACCGGTCCACGAAATATTCCACCAATAGAGGTATGTCTTCCTTGCGCTCCCGCAGGGGCGGCACATGAATCGGAAACACGTTAATTCTGTAGAGCAGGTCGCTTCGAAACGTCCCCGCATCCACCGCCGCCTGCAAATCACGATTCGTCGCCGCAATCACGCGCGTATCGACCCGAATCGACTGGCTCCCTCCGACCCGTTCGAACTCACGCTCCTGCAACACGCGCAGCAGCGCAATCTGCGTCTCCAGAGGCAACTCGCCCATTTCATCCAGAAAAATCGTCCCGCCATCCGCCAGTTCGAACCGCCCAACACGCCGTTGCAGCGCTCCTGTAAACGCGCCCTTCTCATGACCAAACAACTCCGACGGAATCAGGTCCCGCGGAATCGCCGCACAATTCGTCCCGATGAACGCTCGCGACGCCCGCGGCGACCTCTTATGAATTGCGCGCGCGATTAACTCTTTTCCCGTGCCGGTCTCTCCCGTGATCAGCACCGTAGAATTCGTCGCCGCTACACGCGCCACGCGCGTCAAAGCCGCCTGCAAAGCCGGCGACGCGCCCACGATCTCTTCGAACATCGACGCTTTATCAATTTCTTCGCGCAGTACCATCGTTTCCTGCGCCGCGCGCTCCTGCGACATCCTCTGATCGTGAATATCCGTCCGTATTCCGCACCAGCGCGCAATCGTCCCGTCCGCATGTCGCAGCGGATACGACTGATACCGGAACCATCGATATTCGCCGTCGTAGCGCCGCATTCGCGCTTCGTGATCAAACGGCTCTTCGTTGTTCCTCGCCTCTAGCAATCGCAGCTTGAAATCCTTGATATCGTCCGGATGCGTCACCAACTCCAAAAACTTCAGCGGATTCAGTGGCCGCTCGACGCGAAAATAATCTTTCGCCGCCCTATTCCCAAACGACGCGCTTCCGTCCGCCTCCCAGACAAACATTTGCATCGGCGCCACATCGATGACCTGCCGCAACTCGTCCGCGTGCCTCTCCGCCAAGTCTGCAGCCCGCTGCCGCTCGTCGAACGCTCGCGCATTCGTGATGGCTACCGCCACAAGCTGCGCAAAGATCTGTAGCCAGGCCGAATCCTGCTCGGTCAGCATCCCGCGGCTGAAAATCGCCAGCACGCCCACGATCACTCCACCCGAAACCAGCGGATGCCCTGCAAACGACAGAATCTTTTCATTCGCCAGCCAGCTCGCCCGGATGATTCCCGGCGTCGAATCCTGCAATCCGCGCTGCAGTATCTCTTCTCCAGTGCGGGCAATGCGGCCCTCGAGCTCGTTGGAAAGGGGAATCCGTTTGTCGGGGTGATCCAGCGATGTCCAATCTTCAATCGGCGAGGAAATCGAGGATCCGGCGCTTGCCGCCAGGTGCAAACAGCGCGTCTGGTCCGTGCAAACCGTCCGCATCAGGCACTGCGGACATATATCTCCCGGCCTCAGCAGCCACACACGCGCCAGCGCCACGTCAGGCTGCTCGGCAAGCCCACGCACGATGCCACGTAACACATCTTCTGTCTGGTGTTGGCTGCTTATGGTTGCGGCAAGCGCAAGTAGAGGTTCGGCACGCAATTCGGGGCCCCGGCTGGCGCGCCATAGTAACCCAAGTGCTATCTTTTCAGGAAGTCTCCAACAAATGTTTCTGCCGCCCCGTGAAATGAGTTTGTAGGGGCGGGGCTTGCCCCGCCCGGCCTCAGCACGAGCTCGTTTGATTCCCCGTCCACCCTCGAGCCCCAGCAAGTGTAGGGGCGCAGCACGCTGCGCCTCATCTCGGCAACCAACCAAACTCACCTATCGCGCCACGCGCTCCCTGGGTTCTACGTCGACTCAGGATTCTTGCGCATCCGCTCAATCCACTCCCGTACATATCCCGGACAATTTAGCAGCCGCACTCCCTGCGCCTCGTACATCGCCAGGAACCGTACCGTCTCCTGATCCGCCAGCCGCACGTTCTGCATATCCACTGCGACCGCCGGAGTTTTCGTCTCCGCCGCGAACGCCTTCTCCAGTTCAGCCAGCAACTCTCCCTGCATCCGGCCGCTGACCTTGAAGACGACGGCGTCGCCTTCCACAGCGCGCTCAATCTTCCACATAAACCGAGTGATCCTTCCTGACTTCAACACTTCAACCGGGCCGAAGCGCGTTCAGCCAGTCGGCAGTCGCCAACCAGCCGTCCTCTCCGCTTCTCGCGTCACGTTTGCGGTAATCGCCTTTAGCGGCGCTCGCGTTCTGCGGTGGAGGACGCCGCGGCCGGAGTCGGCGGGGTGAGCCGCTCCGCTCTTTCGGGCTGTCCTCCACCGCGATCCGTTAGAACCGGCCGCATGGGTTAATGCCGCCGGCTCGGCGCCATCAGGCGCCCGCGTTGGGTTGCCCTACACAATTGCAAGCCCTTCGCCATTCGCAAGCCGTTAAAATAAAACAGCTTACGAACTCCTGCGCCTCGTGATCCCTCGTGATTTCCCGATTTTTCGTGAAATTCTCGCTGGCGCTGAAAACTTTCAACATTCGCCACTTTTCAATAACTTGCAATTGGAACGCGGTGTGCCTTTACAATCCGCGAGAAAGAAAAATAACGTAAGGCCCGCGAGCCAGGTCAAGACGCACAAAGCAAGGTTTCAATCGCGGGCCCAGACGGAAAGAAGATCGCAAACCCAATGTCCAGCCTCACTCGCCGTCAAGCTCTAACCCGTATCGCGCTAGCCGCAGGCGCTGCCTCATTCGCGAGCCTGGCATCGCCAGCCAAATTCCTTCTCGCAGCTGCCGCCGCGCCCCAAGCGCCGCCGCACCGATCTCCCCACCGGCGAAGAAAACGCCGCCATGTTCCGCATCGGTCGCGCTTTCATGGGCCAATTCTTCGCCCCCGCGCTCTCCGTCTCCATCGTCCGCGACTCCAAATTCGTCTACGAACACGCCTGGGGCATGGCCGACTCCAAGCAGCACGAGCAAGCCTCCAACACCAGCCTCTTCCGCATCGCCAGCGTCACCAAGCCCATCACCTCCGTCGCGATCTTCACGCTCCTCGAACAGGGCAAACTCAATCTCAACGACAAAGTCTTCGGCCCCAGCGGCATCCTCGCCGAAGACTACGGCAAAACCTTCCGCCAGTACGTCACCGACGTCACCGTCGACCATCTCCTCACCCACACTTCCGGCGGCTGGCCGAACGACGACACCGATCCCATGTTCCACAACAATTCCTGGGACCACAAAAAACTCATCACCGAATCCATCGCCACTCTCCCGCTCACCTACGCGCCCGGCACGCACTGGGCTTACTCCAATTTCGGCTACTGCATCCTCGGCCGCGTCATCGAGAAAATCACCGGCCAGACTTACGAAAATTTCGTCCAGCAATCCGTCCTCGCGCCCTGCGGCATCACCGACATGCGCATCGCCGGCAATAGCTACCGCGACCGCGCGCCCAACGAAGTCGAATACCTCGGCCAGTTCAACGAAAATCCCTACAACATGAATGTCCGCCGCATGGACTCTCACGGCGGCTGGATCGCCACGCCCAACGACCTCGCAAAATTCACCGCGCATCTCGGCGGCACGCCCACGATTCCGAGTATCCTCAAGCCCGAAACGATCAAGCTCATGACCACTCCCGCGCCCGCCTATCCGCAAAATTCCGACGCGAAGTACGCGCGCGGCTGGATGGTCCGCAACAACGGAGCAGGGAACTGGTGGCACGCCGGCAGCCTCCCCGGCACCACCTCAGTGATGGTCCGCACTTCCGACGGCATGTGCTGGGGCGCTCTCACCAACACGCGCACCCAACCCGCCGACACCATCAACACCGCCCTCGACCAAATGGTCTGGGACATGGTCCACCAGGTCCGCGCATGGAACTCTTGAACTCGAATCAAACGTCAACACGACACATAGGAGATGAAATGAAAACCCGAACGAGAATGTTCCACCTCGCAGCGCTCATTGCGCTTTTGCTCGCGCTCGCA
Organism: uncultured Acidobacteriota bacterium; assembly: GCA_963766985.1. Lineage (GTDB taxonomy): Bacteria > Acidobacteriota > Terriglobia > Acidiferrales > UBA7541 > Acidiferrum. Next base: position 553,332 of record CAVYCJ010000010.1, on the reverse strand, counting down.
GGCCGCGCGACAGCGCAAGAACCGTTGCCCAGCGCCGCCCCCGTCAACGTCGAAGGCAAATGGACCATCTCCGCCAAGAATCCCGAGGGCACCGTCGACACGAAATACGTCGAGCTAAAACAAAACGGCAACCAGATCACCGGCCACTTCAAAGGCCCCAACCAATCCGGCGGACTCGAAGGCACAGTCAACAATCGCCACATCGTCTTCCGCACTAAAACGCGCCAAGTCCTCACCTTCCGCGGCCAGGTCAACGGCGACACCATCGAAGGCACCTTCCACACCCGCCGCGGCACCGGCGAATTCCGCGCTGTCCGCGAATCCCCCAACCCCAGCTGAGCCCAATCGAGATTTTGTAGGGGCGCAGCACGCTGCGCCCCATGTCCGCAAGAACTAAGCTCTACAACCCTGTAGCCGCGATCGTTTCCCAGATCGCGGGCCTTTCCTTTGCGTCTTGCCGCAATCAATCTGTCAATCGTCGCCCAAAAAAACAAAAAGGGCGCGGACAAAGTCCGCGCCCTTCTGTAATCGCACTCAATCAGTCTGAAACTTCGTCACTCACTTTTAAACGTTGTCATCCTGAGCGAAGCAAAGGATCTCAGCACTAAGCCTTACTTCGATCCAACAGCCTCGTGACAAACCAGCCTTACGGCTGATCCGGCGTATTCCCGCCCATCCTCTGCGCCACAATCTTCCGCGCATTCTCATACAACGCTCTTGCCTGTGGAATCGAATCCACCGCCTTCTGCACCTGCGGATCCGCCTCCAACTCCACCTTGAATCCTTCCTGCTGGCCGAACACCGACATGAACACTTCCTGCTTGATCTTGCGCTTGATCCAGTCGTTGTTCTCCGCCATCTCAGGCTCGGTGTATTTCACGTTGTGCTTCGCCAGGTAGGCGCGGAGTTCGTGCATCACCGTATCGTCCACCGTAAATTCCTTCGTCACGTTCGGCCGCGTTCCCAGGTAGTACCGCGTGAATCCGCCAACGCCCGCTTCGTACGGAAAGAACACGTCCGCGCGAATCAGCGTCTCCTGGAATTTCGTCAGCTTCGGCGCCGCAATGACGACGTCCGGCGTAATTCCGCCGCCGCCTGTCACCTGCCGCCCACTGTCCGTCAACTTCACTTCCGTCGGATGCTCCGGCACGTGGCGCTCGTAGTGATATTCGTAAAGTGAAATCGATTTGTAATCGCGCTGGATCAATCGTCCGCTCGGCGTGTAGTAGCGCGCCGTCGTCAGCGCCAGCCCGGTATTCTCGCTCAGCGGCGTTACCGTCTGCACGAGTCCCTTGCCGAACGTCGTCTCGCCCACGACGATTCCGCGATCGTGATCCTGCACCGCTCCCGACACAATCTCGGTCGCCGACGCCGAATTCCCGTTCACCAGAATCACCAGCGGCACCGTGTTGCCCTGATTCCCGCGAATCGCCACATACTTCCGCTCGCTCGATGCGCGCCCGTGATGCGAAACGATCAGTTGTCCCTTTTCCAGGAACATGTCGCCCACAGCAACCGCTTCATTCAGCAGTCCGCCGGGATTCCCACGCATATCCAGAATCAATCCGTCTAGCGAAGGCGCATTCAGCTTCTTCAGTCCTTCCGCAATTTCGCGATCCGTCGTCTCGTTGAATCCCGACAACCGGATGTATCCGACGCCCGGCTTCAACATGAACGCGATATCCACCGAGTGCCGCGGAATCTCATCGCGCGTCACCGTGAACGTCAGCGGGTCGTTATATCCTTCGCGCGACACCGTAATCTTGACGATCGTTCCCTTGGCGCCCTTCAGCATGTCCGCGACGTCGCTCGTCGTCAGACCATCCGTCGCCTTGTCGTCCACTTTCATGATCACGTCGCCCGGACGAATGCCGGCGTTATAGGCAGGAGCGCCGACGTACGGCGACATCACAACCGTGTGATTCTCGCGCGGCGCAACCACCATGCCGACGCCGTAATACTTGCCGCGCTGATCTTCCCGCAGCAGCGCAAACTGTCGCGCATCAAAGAAATTCGAGTGAGGATCGAGCATCCGCAGCATGCCCGGGATGGCGCCCTGATACACCGCCTTGTCGATATCGACCGGCTCGGCGTAGTTCGCCTGCACCACATCCAATACTTTCGTGAAGTCCAGGACCGCCGATTGGTAGTCATCGGCCGATGCCGTTGTCGCCCGCACATTCGGCCCGTAAATCCCGCCCAATAAGGCAGATACGAGCAGTACCGCCACTACCACGAATAACCCGCGGCGTTCAGCTTTCATCCGTGACCTCACAGTTTCACGTCAATTCTCAATTGTACCACACACCAAAACCCGCTCAACCCGCCCCGTTCCCAACGACTTACCCCGTTCCCAACCCACTCGATCACCCGTCCCGATCGCCCGTCCCTCTCGTGTACGGGCGCAGCACCGCTGCACCCCAGCTTGCCCAGCCCTTAGCCCAATCCTCGTCTTTCTTCTCTTTCGACTTTCAACTGTCGACTGTCAACCTCTTCCATCCCGCTTTCCATCCCGCTCTTCCATCCCGCTCTTCCATCCCGCTCTTCCATCCTTACTTCCTTACCTCTTCGCTTCATTACGTCGCCGTATCTCTTCGCGTTTGACACCATCAAACACCGTTCTCTATGATGCCAACAGGCCGCCTTCCGGTCACCCGACTACATGCTCAGCATCCCCCACATGATTGTGGTGTTTATCGTCGTCCTGGTGGTTTTCGGCCCTCAAAAATTGCCCGAACTCGCTAAGGGACTCGGCAAAATCATGGCCGAATTCCGCAAAGCGTCCACCGACTTCAAGTCCGCCTTCGAGAACGAAATGCGCGATCTCGAACGCCAGGCCGCCGAAGTCGAACGCAAGAAGCGTGAGCTGCTCGCCAAAGCCAACGCCGCTCTCGAAGCGCCCGCAACGCTCGCGACTCCCTCAGGAGCTTCGACGGACCCCGCTCCGGCTCAGTTAGCCGACACCTCTTCCGCATCGACCGTCCCAGGCGAAAGAGTCACCGAGGCCGACGCCGGTGAAGTTATGACTCCCGTCGTGACTCCCGTCGCCGAAGCCGTAGCTCGCTCTTCGTCCGACGAATCCGCTGCCTCAACCACGACTTCCACCGACGCAACAGAAACTACGAGCGCCCCCGCACCCGAATACAACGCCGCGCAAGCCGAGGCCGACGCCATCGCCGAAAAGCCGCAGCGCACCGCCTCCGACGCAAATTCTCAAGACGCTCCTCATGACTACAAACCCGCCTGACGCCATCGTCAAAAAGGACGAACGCGAAGAAGGCGGTCAGATGACCTTCTTCGAGCACCTCGTCGAGCTGCGCAAGCGCCTGATTAATTCGATCATCGCCATCGGCATCGGCGCATTCATCGGTGTCTACATCGCCAAATACGTCATCGATTTCGTCACTCGCCCGATCCTGAGGGCATTTGCCGTGAACCACTTGGAATCGAAGCTCATCTACACGCATCCGGCTGGCGTCTTCAATCTCATCCTCTCTCTCGGCATCTACATCGGTATTGTTCTCGCCTCACCGGTGGTCCTCTATCAGATCTGGCTGTTTGTCGCTCCCGCGCTCTACAAGCACGAGCGCAGCGCAATCGCTGGTTTTCTCTTCTCCACCGTCTTTTTATTCATCGCGGGAATCGCCTTCGGCTATTTCGTCACGTTGCCATACGTTCTCAATTTCCTCATGGGTTTCCAGAGCTCCAGCCTGCCCAACATCACTCCCATGATTACGGTCAACGAATACTTCGATTTGACCTTGATGATCCTGCTCGGGCTCGGCCTCGTCTTCGAGTTGCCGGTGCTCATGTTCTTCCTCTCGCTGTTCGGAATCGTGACGCCGCAATTTCTGTGGAAAAACGTGCGCTATGCGATCGCGATCATCGCCGTGGTCGCGGCCATCATCACTCCCACGCCCGATGCGACGACCATGCTGATTTTCATGGCTCCCATGCTTGGCTTGTATTTCATCGGCATCGGAGTGTCTTGGATGGTAGTGCGAAGCAAGAACAAGAAGCTTGCCGCGGAAGCCGCGGCATCGGCAGGGAACGCCTGATGCGAACAATTATTTTCCAAAGCTCGACGTCGAGCCGTTTTTGGACTCGATTCGGAATTGCCGCCTGCATCGCCGCGGCAGCGCTGGCTTCCGTAGCCAGCTGCAATTCGAGCAATTCGAGCGACGCTGCCAAGACGCCGAATGCCTCGCCCGTCGTCAGCGCTTCGGCAAAACCTGCGAAGCAAATGCCCGACGAAAATACGCCCGCTCCCGAAGCCACCGGCGGCTTCGACGGCAAGCGCGCTTTCGCCGATGTCGCAAAGCAGGTCGACTTCGGCCCGCATCCATCCGGATCCCAAGCCATCGCGCAAGTTCAGGACTACATCCTCGCCCAACTCTCCAGCGCCGGTTGCACCGCCGACATCGATCCCTTCACCTCGCAAACTCCCGCGGGTGAAGTTCCGATGAAAAATATTCTGGTGAAAATTCCCGGCGACCGTCCCGGTATCATCATGCTCGCCACGCATTACGACACCAAGCGCCTCGACAATTTCGTCGGCGCCGACGATGGCGGCTCCTCAACCGCAGTGATGCTCGAAGTCGCGCGCAATCTGTGCAGCCAGCACGGCCGCTATCAAGTCTGGATCGCCTTCTTCGATGGCGAAGAAGCCGTGAATCTCGAATGGAAAGACCCCGACAATCGCTACGGTAGCCGCCAGATGGCCGCCAAGCTCAACATGAGCGGCGACCTCAAGAACATCCGCGCCTTCATCCTCGCCGACATCGTTGGCAGCCGCGAACTTCGCCTCAAGCGCGACTCCAACTCCGACAAATCTCTGAACGATCTCGTCTGGTCCACCGCCAACCGCCTCGGCTACCCCGGCGTCTTCGTCAATATGCCCACCGCCATCGACGACGACCACCAATCCTTCGGCACCCGCGGCGTAAAAACCGTCGACATCATCGACCTCGAAATCCCGTACTGGCACACCCCACAGGACACCCTCGACAAAATCAGCTCCAAGTCCCTGGCCGTAGTCGGCCACGTCATCCTCGAAACCGTAAAACAACTCCAAACCAAATAGCCGCGTAATGCGCGCAGCGCGCGCCGTGGATTTCCGCCGCGGCGCGTGAAACGCGTGCTCGTCACCGGCTACGACGCCCCGTTCGAACAGACTCAAAAATCATGTGTGGTATACTCGTCCCGTAGAAAATTGCGTCCAGCTTTCGTAGCGCCGGCAACCCGCCGGCGTTTTTGCTTTTACCCGCTCGACGCTATCTCGAGGCGCCGCACCATCCCTCACAACCACGAGGTGCCGCACATCTCTCACAAACGAGGTGCCACACCATCCCTCACAAACAATGTAGGGGCGCAGCATGCTGCGCCCCATGTCCGCAACCTCGATCCGATTAAATCTCTCTAGCGTCGCCCGGCTTCAACCATAAGACGCCGCTTCAACCATAACCGTCGATTGTCATCCTGAGCGAAGCGAAGGATCTCAGACGTCGGCATTGTTCAGTTTGAAATTCTGAGCGCAATCGGCGCGCACGTCGCACGCCTAAGCAGGAACGTACGTCAACCGAATCAAATCCTCGGCGATCAATTCGCTGGCCACCAAGTGAAGCGGCGGCCGCGGGCCGGCGAAGAATGGCGTGCCACCACCAAGCACGACAGGGCGGAGGTAGAGCCGATACTCATCGATCAGACCGGCCTCGGTAAGGCTCTGCGCCAGCACCGGTCCGCCAACCAGAATCTCGCCAGACAGCTCGGCCTTCAGCCTGCGTATTGCCTTCTCGAAATCATCCGCGATAAGCGTGGCGTTGGGGCCGGCTGATTTGACGGAACGCGACACGACCCACTTCGGCTTGCTCCGCCACGCCGCCGCGAACTCACGGTCATCCGCGTCCCAATCAGGGAGATCTTCGTCCCAATAACGCATGATCTCGTACGTGCGGCCACCGTGGATGAATCCCGTCGCGCCACGCACCAGTTCGATGAAGTGACGGAACGCCGCAGGCGCTGGCGGCCCAATCTTCATGTGATCGACGTAGCCATCGAGGGACTGGTTCAATCCGTAGACAAGTTTTGCCATGCTGCGACTCTCCCTTCCGCGTTCTTCAGAGTGGCATAACCCCAGTTCACTCGACGTCGATCATCTCGGTGGAAATGGCAAACACAAGGCGAAAGTCAACGATGCGCAATCCACTGATCCCAAACGCTTTATTCACTCTTCGTGAAGAGTGACGACTCGAAAAAGTCTAAAGCAATGATTCCAGGCCACTTGCCCACTCTTGCGAAAAACACCGGGGGGTGTACCCAAAGCTTCCCAAAATGGAACTCACCTTGAAGGCCGAACGGCAACGTGCAACGCCACAGTCCCCAACGTCCAAACTTTGTACTCGGCAGACTGATACCCGACCGTCGCCATCAGCGAAGCCAACTCCGCCGGCCGAAAAAAACGCGACACCGAAGCCGGCAGATACGAATAAGCCTTTGCATCGCCCGAAAGAAACGCCCCAATGCGCGGCAACACATTCCGAAAATACCAGCGATACAAATCGCCCATCAGCCCCGGAGGCGGCTCCGTAAATTCCAGAATCGCGACAGTCCCGCCAGGCCGCAGCACACGATAAATCTCGCGCAACCCATCTTCATAGTTCGCCAGATTGCGAAATCCAAACGCCGTCGTCACCAGATCAAACGAGCCATCGGCAAACGGCATCCGCAAAGCATCGGCTTCAAACACAGGCACAGCGTCACCCGACTCGCTCGAAAAACTCTTGGCCCGGGCGCGCACCAGCATCGCGTGCGAAAAATCCGCGCCAATAATTTGCGCGCGAGTCCCCGGCGCGCGCCGCAGCGAAAACGCCAGATCGCCCGTGCCGCAACACAAATCAAGCACGCGCGCATCGGCTCGTTGCAAAATCGGCCGCACCCGCTTCGCAACACGCCGTCGCCACACACGATCCAGTTGCATCGACAGCAAATGATTCAGCAGGTCGTACCGCGGCGCGATCTGCGAAAACATGTCGCGCACCGCAAGCCCGGCATCCGCCTCCGATGCAGCGCCTTCAAAGCGCGTGCCTTTCGGTGGAACGGAGTTCGCCTTCGCTGGAGAAATTTTTGGCGGCGCCATCGTCTCAGCCATTTTTCGCCGCCGCTGCCAGCAATTCCGGCTTCGTCACAAATTGCGGCGCAAAGCGCAAAACCTTGCGCACCGCTTCCAGCGGAACGTCATCGTAGGTTTTCGCTTTGCCAAGCCGTGGCGACATCACAAAGCGCAGCTTCCCGTGATGCGTCTTCTTGTCCGACCGCATCGCTTCGATCAATTTATCCGGCTGAATATTCGGCCAGGCAGGGAAGGGACCGATCTGCCGCACCAGCGAAACAATTTGCGAAACGTACTCCGCGCCACACACCTTCGTCTCATGCGCCAGCAGCGCCGCCGCCATCATGCCCCACGCGACCGCTTCGCCATGCTGAAACCGCTGATACTTCGTCGTGCTCTCCAGCGCGTGCGCGAACGTATGCCCGAAATTCAAAATCTCGCGCAGCCCCGATTCCTTTTCGTCTTTGCTGACTACCCAGGCTTTGATCGCTGCATTGCGCGGAATCAAATACTCGAGCGCCGCCGCATCGCGCTTCAAAATCTTCCCGATGTTGCGCTCGATATATCCAAACATCTTCGCGTCCGCGATAATCGCGTGCTTGATCACTTCCGCCAGCCCGCCGCGAAATTCGCGATCGGGCAACGAACGCAGCACCGCCGGATCGGTCAGAATCAGCCGCGGCGGATAAAACGCCCCAACCAGGTTTTTCCCGTCCGGCAGATTCACGCCAGTCTTGCCGCCGATGGAGCTATCGACCTGCGACACCAGCGTCGTCGGCACATGAACGAGAGCCACGCCGCGCAAATACGAAGCCGCCGCGAATCCCGCGACGTCGCCGGTCACTCCGCCGCCGATCGCCACCACGAGCGATTTGCGGTCCGCTCCGCCCCGCACCAGGCTGCGGCAAAGCGTCTCGACATTGCGCATATCCTTGTGCGTCTCCGCATCGCTCATCAAATGAATCGCCGATTTATTAGCAACGAGATCGGTCGGCACATGCTTCGCCACCGCGTGCCACACCTTCGGCGACGTTATGATATGCACGCTGGAGAAATTTCCGAGCGCGGCAATCTCCCTGCCCGCGCGCTTCAAAGCGCCCGTGCCGCACACAATGGAGTATTTCCCAGCATGAGAACGAACAGGAATTCGAGTGGGTGCCATCGATTTTAGAAATTTAGCACATACCGCCAGTCGGCGCTGAGTCGCAGGCGCGCCTAAACGCTCTCGCGAGGCAGTGCCGTGGTAGCTCTTTGCGGCCACTGATTCTGTGCCCAATGCTTAACCGTGCCGACGCTCATCCTTACCGCACATCCGGCTGCGATGCTTCAAATCCCCGCTGTTTTCCATGGGAAAATTGAACCACATGGAATCCCTGCTTCTCGTCGAAGACAAAAATGAGCTGCGCGCCATGCTCCGCAAAGCGCTTGAGCGCGGCGGCTATACCGTCGACGAAGCGCCTGACGGCGCCGCCGCCATCCAGAAGCTGCGCGCGCGCCGCTACCTCATGATCCTGACCGATCTGAAGCTCCCGGGCGCGTCGGGTCTCGACGTCCTGCGCGCATCGAAAGCCGTTGACGCGACGATCCCAGTGATTCTGCTGACCGCCTACGGTTCCGTCGAAGAAGCCGTTTCCGCGATGAAAGACGGCGCCTTCGATTTCATCCAGAAGCCAGTCGATCTCGATCACCTCAAATTGCTTGTAAAGCGCGCAACACAACAACAAGAGCTCTTGCGCGAAAATATTTTGCTCCGCGAAGAGTACGCTTCGCGTTACGGATTCCCGCGCATCGTCGGCGAGCACGCATCCATCCGCGAAGTCAGCAAACAGATTCAGCGCGTCGCCGCAACGGACTCCACCGCTTTGCTGCTGGGTGAGAGCGGAACCGGCAAGGAATTGTTCGCCCGCGCCGTTCACCATCTCTCCTCGCGACGCGAACAACCGTTCGTTGCGCTGAATTGCGCGGCGATTCCGGAAGGACTCGTCGAAAACGAATTGTTCGGACACGAAAAAGGCGCCTTCACCGGCGCCGGTGCGCGCAAAGTCGGCAAGATGGACATGGCGCATCGCGGCACGCTTTTCCTCGACGAGATCGGCGAGCTACCGCTTGCGATTCAGGCAAAGCTATTGCGCGTCTTAGAAGAGCGAAGGTTCGAGCGCGTCGGCGGAACGCAGTCGATCGACGTCGATGTGCGTATCGTTGTCGCCACCAATCGCGATTTGCGCAAACACATCGAAGACAAACTCTTTCGTGAAGATTTGTACTTCCGCATCGCCGCCGTTCCGATGACGATTCCTCCGCTGCGCGAACGTGGCGAAGATGTTCTGCTGCTGGCCCAGCATTTCCTCGAAAAGTTCAGCCGCGAATTCAACAAACATGGGCTGGAGCTTTCGGACTCCGCGAAGGAGCATCTGATGAGCTACCGCTGGCCGGGCAACGTGCGCGAACTGCAGAACACGCTGGAACGCGCCGTGATCCTCGCCGACGGCGTCAGCATCAGCGCCAACGAATTGCAGCTACCGGCTGCGAAGCCTGACGCGGCTGCGCTGCCTGGCGGAATGCTGCCCGACAATTTCAGTTGGGACGGATCGCTTGAAGACATCAGCAATCGCGCTGTCGCTCACGTTGAACGCGTCGTTCTCGAAGGTGCGCTGCGCGACTCGAAGTGGAATAAAACGCGCGCGGCGGAGCGGCTTGGCGTCTCGCCGAAAACCTTACTCGCAAAACTCCGCGCAGTCGGCCTCGAGCAGTAGCCTTCCCGCAAGCTAAGAAACGTTAGCAACAAGCAGGGAATTGCGTGTTCGAGTAGCCGCGATAGACTGCACGATCGAATAGCTACGCGATCGTTTGAATGAAGTTGTTGGTTCGGAAAAGCGGCGCTGAAGCGCCGAACTCCAAATTAACGAGCCCAGCCGGAATCGCCGCCGCTGGCGCGCAGTTGGTCTTCCATGTCGGAGAGCCCCTGCTTCAACTTGGCGATTTCGTCTTTCTTCGCCTGAATCTTGGCGTCCTGATCGGTGATGTCCTTGCGCGTGTACTGCTCGGCCAAAGCTTTTTGCGGATCGGCGTAATACTGCGTCTGCAGCTTCGTCGATTCACGCTGGAGAACGTCGAGTTCCTGTTCGGCCTGGCTGATCTTCGCGCGCTGTTCCGCGAAACGCTTGCGCCATCCCGCTTCGCTGTTGTCGGGAGCCTTCTCGCCCTTCGCATCGGCGGCAGCCCCGTCGGCCTTTTTCGCAGCGTTCGCATCGCCTTCTTTGGCATCCGTCGCAGCCGCTGCCGGCGGCGCCGGCGCGGGAGCCGGAGCCACGTCGTCATTCGTGAAAACTTTTTTCGGCTGTGCCGCGTTCTTCTTTTGCTCGCGGGCTTTACGGGCGGCATCCGCGACTGGATCGCTGGTCTGCTGCGAGGCGTCCTGATGCTTTGCGGCCACGGCGATTCCCGCCAAGCCGAGCACCGGCAGCACCAACAAAACGTAAACGCCTGTCTTGCGCCAAGTCATTGCGCCCATCGTGATGTACCTCCGCGGTGGCCAGCTGGACGTTTTCCATGCCGAAGGCAAACAGCAAACCCGCGGATCATATGGATATAGCGTCCCTCTTTGATTCTACTGCTTCACTCGGCTGGGTTCGGCGAGCGGGTAGCGTAACGATAAAGACTGCACCACCGGACGGGTGGTTCCGTGCTTCGATCAAACCGCCATGCTGCAAAATAATTTTTTGAACGACCGCCAAGCCTAAACCGGTTCCACGCGCTTTCGTCGTGAAAAACGGATGAAATAAATTCGGCATCGCTTCCGCCGAAATTCCAGCCCCGTTGTCCTGAACCGTGACCCGCTGCGACGGGGATTCGCCTCCCCGAACAATTTCTCCGCGAACGATCACGCGACATTCGGTCCGGCCTTCGCACGCTTCGGCGCCGTTGCGCGCCAGATTCAAAATCACCTGCCGCAGTAGACCCTCATCCCCAGCCACAATTCCGAAACTGCCTTCAGCGCGAACCGAAACGCCGGGCGCCGCCGCAGAGATCTCGTCGAGGGCTCGTTCGATTAACGGTTTCAACTCAACCGGCTCGTCCGAAATGTCCAGTGGCCGTGCGAATTTCAGGAACTCGGTCACCACATGTGTGATGTTTCGAGTCTGCTCAAGGATGCGTTCGGCGTGATCGGAAATTTCACCGTCAGAAGATTCGGAACGAATCATCTGCGCGTAGCCGGAAATTGTAGCGAGCGCATTTTTGAATTCGTGCGCGATGCCGGCGGAAAGTTCGCCAAGCGCCGCAAGATTTTTCTTCAGCTCCATCTGTTCTTGTAGCGCGGCGAGCTCCGTGAGATCGCTCAGCAGGCAAATCGCGCCACTGATTTTTTCGTCGGAGGAGCGTACCGGTGAAATCGTGACGCCTAGGCGGCGTACCTCTCCAGTCGGCGTTTTGTGATCGACCTGTTCGCGGCGAAAAATCTTGCCTTGCGCGATACACTGGCCGACGAGTTGCGTCAGTTCGGAATTTTCTCCGAGAACTTCGCTGTAACGGCGATAGCCGAGGCCGCGAACTCCCAAAACGTGCTCGGCCGCGGGATTCGCGCTGGCGACAATTCCTTGCGCGGTCACCATCACCAGTCCCGCAGGCATGTTGCGCGTGACTTCTTCGCTCAGGCGCTCGTTGTGTTCGGCGCGCTCTTTTTCGGCGCGATGCAGCCGCTCGAGTTCTTTTTCCTGCTCGCGGAGCTTGCGAATCACGCCCTGCATCGACGCCGTCATGAAGGCCGCGGAATTTTCGATGCGCGGCGACGCATCCATATTTTCGCCCTGCGCTTCGCGGGAGTCTTTGAAGACGCGCCGCACGATCGCAAAAATCAGCCACGCGACCGCGGCCAGCAAAATCGCGAGACCGAAGGCCAGCAGGTGCGGGCTCGGCATGGCGCTGGACTGCTGCCATTCCAGAGAAGCGATGAAGAGCGCAGAATTCACAGCGCCGCACTCCCAGGGAAATAGCGCAAAACGATGGGACCGAGAAAAACGATCAGCAGTGCGGCGACGCCAAGAAACGTACCGAGCGGAAGTTGGTACTGGCTCGCGATCGCCCAGCGAAGGTCGCGCACCGTGCCGAGATTGCGGCGACTGGCGCGTTCAGCGAGAGCGAGCTGCCAGCCGGAAACATAGAGCGCAAGGATTACGGCACCGCCGACGATGCTGCCGAGCAATGTGCCGATGAGGATCGTAAAAAACGTGCCGCGCAGGCCGAGAAACGCGCCGACCATAGCCATCATTTTTACGTCGCCCATGCCCATGCCTTCGCGGCCGCGCCACAGTTTGTAGAGCGCGGCGATGCCCCAGAGCAAAAGGCTCCCGAACGCCGCGCCGATCAACCCGTCGAGGAAGCCGAGCAGATACATGGGTGGAACTCTGTGAAGGATCGTGGCACTTGCCCAGTAGACGAGCTCGACATCGGGCGGAGGCACGACGGCCGAGAAAAACAATCCGACGATGAAACCGGGCCAGTTGACGAGATCGGGCAGGAGCCGGACGCGAAGATCGGTGACCGTGAGCACGACAATCAGGCAGGTGAACGCGACCCATTTCACGGTCGCGGGACCGATGCCATATTCGAGATAGCAGAGAACGAAGAGGCAGCCGGTGGCGAACTCCACCAGCGGGTACATCGGTGAGATCGGAAGGCCACAGGTCCGGCATTTACCGCGCAGCCAGAGCCAGCCAAAGACGGGCACGTTGTCGTAAGACTTGATGGGGGTCTCGCATCGAGGGCAGCGCGAACGCGGGGACACGATGGACAAACCTTCTGGAATCCGCGTGATGCAGACGTTCAGAAAGCTGCCAAAGACGATGCCGAAGAGAAAAAAGAAGGCGATGACCACAGATTCACTGTGACACAGGCGAAAGGGGTGCTCAACGAGGGCGGATGGAGTCGTGTCGGATACTTAACAGGTAACGGGTAGGTAGCGGGAGCATTCTCCGAGCGACGGTCTTCACTTATGCGAAGTTCACGAAGCCATCGAAATGATAGAAGATGGGCGGGGCGCGGGCTGCAGGGGTTGGGTTTTGACCTGTTGACTTCCGTGAGTTTGCAGTACATCTGAACGTTGTTCAAGCCCCGGTCTTCAGTGGATGCAATCGAAATACTTTCCATTGGATCTTGCGCCAAGTTTTAGGGGTCTCTGGCGATTTTCACAGTGTCTTTGTCGATCCGCTGATTTGAGTTCCTGGGAAAGCGAGGTTGATCGAGCCGGTTCCACACTTTTGCCTGATTCAAACCGAGGGCGACTGACAACTGAGCCGCAATCAGGTGAATTGGCCGGAAGGCAGTGACGGGGGCAGTTGGTCAAGAGTTCAGCGGACGGAGTTTCTACCTTTCCGATGTAGACTTCTAGTCCTGCAAAAAAAAGATCGACGCGCATGTCAGCAGAATATACGGGCGGCGATGGGAAGTAGTCGATTCGTGATCCAAGTCCTTCTGAGAACGTTGGCTTCCTCGAATTCCTTTCCGTCAGAAAAATCGGACCGTTGCGGTATGCTCGGACAGGATCTAGTGTTTTCCGGCGGCTGCCACGATGGCTGGATCGTAGTGGAATAAACCTGCGGAGCGGTTATCCCATCGCTTCGAACCCGACAAAGGGATGCAACGCAGCCGGCCAACCGCAACAGGTTGAGATTGTCCAGATCCGGGATGCTCCGTCGAGGGGCTGATAGTGCCGGAAACGATTTGTTCATCAAATGCGAATCGCTAGTTTTCTCCCGGCGGTCGCCGAATCAGATGGTGATTCAGTTCCGAGCTCACGAAGGGCTCTCTTGATCAAAACCTGTTGATTTTTTCGAGTCGTCGGTTCCTAGACCGGCTAGCTCAATCAAAGCTTTCCCGTCGAAACCATGCTCCAGAGCCCAGACGGCCAGTGCAGGCATTTTTTCGGGCGGGTAGAGTCCCAGTACCATTCCGCCACCACGCGTTCTAAATCCATTCGAGTTGTCCGTCGTGCTGCGATGAATTGTCTCGGAGCCTATCCCAACTCAACGGTTAATCTTCATTGGTCGTGTCGCGAGAATTAAGAGTCAGCCGAGATGGAGCGCAATGATGTGTACCGCGTTGAACAGTGCTGTGACATCGCTGCTGAGTTGCTGCGAAAATAGGCTAGCGGGGAAGTGTGGTTGTTAGCGGGAGTTTTGTGAATGCATTGGTTTGAGCGGCGGATACGGCAGTATGAGCACCGGCGGTGGACGACCGATGACAATCGGCGGGTGATGCCGTTTCATTGGGGGCTGGAGCATATCGGGGGAGATCCCAATGCTGCGGACCCGGCTGGCTTTGTGCGGGAGTATTCGAAGTGGGCGATCGAGCATAGCCGCGAGTGGTACGCCGTCACGCCGGCTACGGATTATTCGCTGGATGCGGAAGGGGTGCTGACGTTTACGAGTTCGATTGAGTCGGCTTGGCCGGAGAACAATACAGTGCATGCGCAGTTTTTTCCGGCGGGGGCGAAGGGGACGTCGGGGATTGTGCCGGGCGGCGGAGTTTCTGGCGTCATCGATACGCATCGGAACGGTAGCGCGAGTGGGAGTTTTGAGCCAAGACGCAGTGAGGGCGGAGCAAGCCCCGCCCCTACAAAGTCCGCGTTCGCGGGTGCGACGAATGGCTCGTCGAATGGAGCTGCTCACGGCGCTTCGCGCGGCGGGAGTTCAAAAGCAAATGGGAATGGTGCGGGGCTGCGGCCGGCTGTGGTGCTGCTGCCGAACTGGAATGCGAAGTGGCATGGGCAGCGCGGGCTTTGCGAGTGGCTGCAACGGATTGGCGTGAGCGTGCTGCGGCTGAGCTTGCCGTATCACGATCGGCGCATGGCGAAGGGGCACGAGCGGGCCGATCAACTTGTGGGACCGAATATCGGGCTGACGCTGCAAGCGAATCAGCAGGCGGTACAGGATACGCGGCGGTGTTTGCGCTGGCTGGAATCGGTGGGATTTAACCGGCTGGGAATTTTGGGGACGAGTATTGGGTCGTCGGTGGGATATATCACGCTGGTGCATGACGATGCGCTGCGGGCAGGCGGATTTTTCCATGTGTCTACGCACTTTGCAGACGTGGTGAGCCGGGGCATGACGACGACGCACGTGTGGGAAGGGCTGCGCGGGCACGTGACGGTGGATGAGTTGCGCGAGTTCTGGGCGCCGGTGAGTCCGATGCCATATGTCGAGCGGGGCATGGGGGCCGGGAAGAACGCGTTCATGGTGTACGGGAAATATGATCCGACGTTTTTGCCGGAGTTGACGGAGCAGATGCTGGCGGCACTGCGAAAGAACGATGCTACGCCGCGGACGTTGGAGCTGCACTGCGGGCATTATTCGCTGGAGCTGGCGCCGTTCAGTCATATCGCTGGGTACAAGATGCTGACGTACTTGCGGTCGACGCTACGAAGCAGTGACTCGTGCCTAGTGACTGATGGATTGCATATCCGGACTTGAAGGCATTTTGGTAGAATGGTAGAATTTGTTCTACCGAGGTAGATCAATGCTTAACATCAAAGACCCCGAAACAAATGATTTGGCGCACCGAGTTGCCAAGAAAACGGGCGAAACGCTGACTAAGGCCGTAAACGTCGCGCTGCGTGAGCGACTGGACCGCTTAGACGAACGAGATCAAACGAAAAAGAGGGTGGCTGCCATTCTGGAGATCGGCCGCCGGGGAGCGAAAATGTTTCCGAGTGATTGGTCAAAATCTCTGCTTCCATGCTTCTTGTTTCGCGGTGTCCTCAAGAAGATAACGATCACACTGAAAATTAGTTCAGGCCGGCTTGGGTGACTTTGATGGCGCAGCCTACGCCGGTGGTCGCTCCGCACTTGACTGCGGTGGTGCTGTTGCCTTGGTTGGAGAAGTAGAGGCTGGAGGCTTGGGCTGATGTCGAGTTGTTGTCGACGATGATGCCGCTGGCGCCCATGATCTCGGGGATGGATGAGCCGATGGTGAGCGTCCCGGGATTGGATGTGATGTTGACCGACATGACGCAACCGACTCCAGCGGTAATGCAAGTTGCGGATACGCTGTCGCCGGCTACGCCGAAGAAAAGCTGATCCTGACTGGCGGCTGCGGCGTTGGTGTTGAAAAATTCGGTGAGCGGGCCGCAATCGACGGCGTTGAGCGAGGACACGACTTCTAACGTCGGAGTAGGGTCTACCGTCGTGTTCATTGTGCCGGTTGCATTCGGGAAAGTGGTGGCCGTGTTGTTGAAGGCAATCCGCATGAGCGTCGGTTGGCCGGTGGCTGAGCCGCCGCAGACGTATAGGCGCCCCGTACTCCCGGTGCCACTGAGGTAGGTGTTATCGAAAGCTCCCACATGCATATGCCGCTGATTGAGCTTTGAACCGGTAGTAGCCGCGACTTTTGCGCTGAGCGCCGTATCGGATTGAACGACCGCCATGTTGGTTCCGTCGTAGTTCGCATAAAAGACAAATACTTTTTGCGTTGAAGAGTCGACGATCGGCGCGTCGATGAGTGAATGTATTTGAGAAGGAACCACCGTCGTGGAACCGATGCAAGGAGGACTGCCGGTTTTGCAAGTGCCGACGGTGCTGAAGGTCTCGCGAACGTAGCTGAGCGTTCCGTTCAGATCATCGACGAAGATATTGCCGGAGGCGCCGTCGAGGACTGGCGAATTCAGCGCAAAGGTGGCGTCGACTACGGAGGGCCAGCCTCCAGTGGTGACTTCACTGGGTGACCCGCCAGTGATCCCAAACACGTTGACAAACTTGTGTAGATTGCCTGCGTCGTCCCCGACATAGAGGGCGTCGTGTGTGTAGTCGTAGAACGGCGATGAGCCGGTGTCGACACTGGCGTTGGCGAAGGTGATGGAAATCATGCAGGCGGTTGCGGGGCACGACGTCCACGCGGTGGTTGTTGTTGGGTTGACGGCGGTGCCGATTGCGCCGCCGTCATTCGCGTTCCATTTCAAGAGGTGCAGGACGGCGCCGGAACCGCCATTATTTTCGATGAAGGCGACTTTGGTGCCGTCGACGGAGAGAATCGGAGAGGTTGCGATGGTGCCGGTTGTTTTGCCGCCGGTGGCGTTTAGATTTGTGTTGTAGGACCAGTAGACCGCTGGGCCAGTGGCGCCGGTACAAAAGCCAGTTCCGGCCGTGTTCGAGTAGAGCTTGTTGTAGGCGACGATGCTGGCTTGGCCGTTTTTTGCGCCGGCGAGATTTGTGGGGAAGACGACGAAGTCGTTGGTGCAGTCGGGTGCGGCGGACACGTTGAAGCTGAATTTTGCCGGATACACGGGAAACCATGTGGTTCCGTTGACGGGGACGCCGGTTGAGCCGTTCACGCCGAGCGAGGTGCCCCAGTCGCGCTCGAAGGAGGCTTCGCGCAGGGGTTGGTGCCAACCCGGAGGCGTCGGGCCGCGGAAACGGAAGGGGTCGCGGGCCCAGTCGGCACCGGAGCCATCGTTCCCAGAGTTTCCAAAGCGGCGTGATTCGTTTGTTTCGCGGGATTCGGCTGTTATCCGCGGTTCGTTCATTTCGCCGCGGCGGATTTTTTGCTGCCAGTAGCGCGGTTCCTGTTGGGCTCTCCATGCGGAAACCCAGGTGGATGGTTGAGAGTAGATGAGATGGTGGTGCGTCCAGTCGTGGACGGAAGAAATGCGCGGGCTTTGAAGTTGGGCGGCGCCGATGAGAATGAAAACGGAGGCCACGAGCACGCCGGCGGGAAGGAGATATCCGAAGTGGCTCGGTGGGGAGCAGGGGCGGTTCACGTTTTACTCTCCTATTTGCACGACAACTTTGGGCCCGCCTGGAAGGTGCGGCACGCGCACGAGTGCGTGTGCGGAGTCACGATTGCGATTCGGAATTAGAGTGAGTTTAGCGGACGGGGCGAAGCTGAAAGGGAAGTTGTGCGGTGGGTTTTCTTAAAGCGTCACTACGCGGAAGTTCGGCGACCGGCAGTGCAGCGGAGAAAATCCAACGCACAGACGCGGAGTGCGCGAAGTCGCGCAGAGTTCAGTGGAGGATGGCGGAGAAGGTGCCGTCGGCGATTTTGGCGGTGACGGATTCGATGTCGGGTGCGAGGGGGCGATCCTCGACGACTTTGGGGGATGCGGCGCGGATTGTGGCGATCGCTTTTTTGGCGAGTGTGCCGGTTTGCAGCGGGGCGAGAAGCTCGATGCCTTGCGCGGCGCAGAGGAGTTCGATGGCGACGGTGTGGCGCAGATTCTGGAGCATGCGGCTGAGGCGGCGCGCGCCACTCATTCCCATGGAAACGTAGTCTTCCTGATTGCCGGAAGTAGAAATCGAATCGACAGAATGCGGCGTGGCGAGCGCCTTGTTTTCGCTGGTGAGCGCGGCGGCGGTGACCTGCGCAATCATGAAGCCGGAGTTGAGGCCAGGCTCGGGCGTGAGAAATGCGGGGAGCATGCTGGTGAGCGGATTCGTCATTTGCTCGATGCGGCGTTCGGAAATGCCGCCGAGCGTGGCGATGGCGATGGCGACCTGGTCGGCAGCCATGGCCAGCGGCTGGCCGTGGAAGTTGCCGCCGCTGATGATGTCGCCGGAGGCGTCGCTGGTTTTTCCGCTGGCGCCGCTTTTGCCACGCGCGAAGACGAGCGGATTGTCGGTGGCGCTGTTGAGTTCGACGGCGGCCATTTCGCGTGCTTGCGCGAGCGAATCGCGCACGGCGCCGTGAACTTGCGGCGTGCAGCGGAGGCTGTAGGCGTCCTGCACGCGCGGATCTTTATTGGAGTCGCGATGCGATTCGCGGATCTGGCTGCCTTCGTTGAGGTGCGCGAGATTGCGCGCGGTCATCGACGCGCCGGCGTAGGCGCGTGCGTGCATGATGCGCGAATCGAAGGCGCCGGGGCTGCCGCGCAGAGCGTCGAGCGAGAGAGCGGCGGCGACGTCGGCGGTGTCGGTGGCGATGTCGGCATCGCGCAACGCAAGACTGAGAAGAGCGAGCATGCCTTGCGTGCCGTTGAGGAGGGACAAACCTTCCTTGGCTTCGAGTGCGACGGGCTTGATGTTGGCTTGACGCATGGCGTCGGACGCCGGAGATGATTTCGGTCGAGCCGCCAATGCGGGCGTGGCCTTCGCCGATGACGACGTGCGCGAGATGCGCGAGCGGCGCGAGATCGCCGGATGCGCCGACGGAACCTTGCGACGGAATCACTGGATGAACTTTGGCGTTCAGCATCGCGCAGAGGACTTCGACGGTTTCGGGTCGGATGCCGCTGAGGCCTTTGGCGAGCGCGTTGGCGCGGAGGAGCATCATCGCGCGCGTTTCGGCTTCGCTGAGAGGAGTGCCGACTCCGCAGGCGTGCGAGCGGACGAGATTCACTTGGAGCTGTCGGACTTGTTCGGTGGAGATGCGGACGGAAGCGAGCTTGCCGAAGCCGGTGTTGATGCCGTAGGCGGTTTCGCCGCTGGAGACGACGCGCTCGACGATGGCGCGCGAGGCTTTCATGCGCTCGATGGCGTCGGGAGCGAGCGAAACCTTTGCGCCATGGAGCGCGACGTCATAAAGCTGCGCGAACGTGAGATCGTTGCCAGTGAGCTGGATTGCGGCTGGGGGCGCGGTCATGCGTCACTCCGGTCTGGGTTCGAGACGTTCAGTTGAAGCAGAACGTTGCGGTATTTCGTCGGAAGAGCCTTGGGACGTCCGTTGCTACCGCAGATGACGTGCGTGGTATAGCCGGTCGCGAGGAGCGAAGAGTCTTCATCGAGGAATATCTCGTACGAGAATTTCACGATGCGATTGCGCCATTCGGCGATGCGCGTGCGGACGCGCAGGATTTGATCGTAGCGCGCCGGTTTTTCGTAACGGCAATGCGCTTCGGCGACGACGATGTGGCAGTCGTCCTCGGTTTCCCAGGATTTATAGTCGAAGCCGAGAGCGCGCATGGTTTCGACGCGGCCGACTTCAAACCAAATCAGATAGTTGGAGTGATAGACGACGCCCATCTGATCGGTTTCGGCGTAGCGCACCCGTAGCGTTGTGTCGTGATATTCGAGAGTTCGCATGTGGTGGATTTATTCTTCCGGTTTACTCTGCCAGACCGGCTTGCGTTTTTCCAGGAACGAGGCGACGCCTTCCTTGAAGTCGGCGGTGCAGCGAATGCGCGCGTTTTCCATGATGGCGCGTTCGAGATCGTGGTCGATGCTTGCGGCTGCTGCGGATGTGAGCAGGTGCTTGCTTCGCGTAAGGCTGTTGGGGCTGGCGGCGATAAGGTTGCCAGCGAGTTCTAAGGCACGAGACATCAGATTTTCGGCAGGGATGACTTCGGTGACCATTCCGAATTCGCGGGCTTCGTGGGCGTCGATAATGCGGCCGGTAAGCAGGAGGTCGCGCGATCGCTTTTCGCCGATCTGTCGCGTGAGGAAAACGGAGACGATGGCGGGCAGAAAGCCAATTTTGACTTCGGTGTAGCCGAATTTCGCTTCGGGGGTGGCGAGGGTGAAGTCGCAGAGTGTGGCGACGCCGCAGCCGCCGGCGTACGCGGCGCCGTTGACGGCGGCGATCATCGGGCGAGGGAACGCCCAGATACGGCGGAGAAGTTTCGCGATCCGGCGGGAGTCTTCCTGATTTTCGGCGGCCGTTTGAGTAGCGAGGGCGGCGAGTTTGTCGAGATCCATGCCCGCGCAAAAGGCTTTGCCGGCGCCGGTGATGATGACGACGCGCGTGGAGTGATTTTTTTCGATGGCGTCGAGCGCGGACTGGATGTCGGCGATCATCTGCGGATTGATCGCGTTGCGCTTGTCGGGACGATTCAGCGTGATGGTGGCGATGTTGTCTTTACATTCGAGAAGAAGTGTCGAGTACATTTCGAGACCTCCGCTTTCGTTCTGATCGATCTAGCTTCAATTCACGAGCGGCGCGTGGGCGTAGGTGGCCCGGATTTCGTTGGTCATCGCCATCAGTTTGCCGAGGCGCGCGGGATCGATGCCGGGATCGCCGCCTGCTTTCTTGAGTGCAGCGATGACCTGTTCCGTCGCGATGTTGCCCACTAAATTGTCTCCGGCAAAGGGGCAGCCGCCAAGTCCGGTAAGCGCACTGTCGAAACGGCGGCAGCCGGCTTCGTAAGCGGCGAGAATTTTTTCTTCGGCGTTTTCGGGGCGGCTGTGGAGATGGACGCCGAGTTCGACGCCGCCGACGTGATCTTTCACTTCGCGGAAAAGATCGCCGACGAGTTTGGGATCGGCGGTGCCGATGGTGTCGGCGAGCGAGACGGTGCGGACGCGGATATCCTTGAGCCACTCGAGCGTATCGTGGACGATTTCGGCGCCCCAGGGCTCGTCGTAAGGATTGCCAAAGGCCATGGAGATGTAGATGACGAGGTCGCGGCTTGCGGCGGCGGTGTCTTTCTTTAGTTTTTCGACGAGGCGGCGTGATTCGTCGCGGCTCATATTGGCGTTGGCGCGGCGGAAATAGGCGGAGATGGAATAGGGATAGCCGATCGTTGTGACGCCCGGCGTGGCGAGCGCGCGCTCGAGGCCTTTTTCGTTGACGACGATGCCGATGATTTCGGGGCGATCGATGTCGATGGAAAGGGAAGCGTTGAGCTTCGACATGACGTCTTCGCTGTCGGCCATCTGCTTGACGTGCTTGGGCGAGACGAAGCTGACGGCGTCGATGTGCTTGAAGCCGGCGACGACGAGTTCTTGCAGGTATTCAGCCTTGATCTCCGTTGGAATGAAGTCTGGAAGTCCTTGCCACGCGTCACGCGGGCATTCGATGAGTTTTACGGTCTCCATCAGGTTTGCAGAACTCCAGTTTTGAATTCGGGGATGATCGGATTCAGTGATGCCGCTTCTAACGCTGCGATGAGGGCGTCGCGGGTGTGGGCGGGGTCGATGATGGCGTCGACCCAGAGGCGGGCGGCGGCGTAACGCGGGTCGGACTGTTTGTCGTAGGTGGCTTTCACCGAGGCGAGGAGTTCTTGCTTGGCTTTCTCGTCGACCTTTTTGCCTTCGCGTTCGAGTTGCTTGAGTTTGATTTCGGCGAGCGTGCCAGCGGCTGCGTCGCCGCCCATCACGGCGTAGCGCGCCGTGGGCCACGCGAAAATGAAGCGCGGATCGTAAGCCTTGCCGCACATGGCGTAATGTCCGGCGCCGAAGCTGCCGCCGCAGATCACGGTGATTTTTGGCACCACACTGTTGGACACGGCGTTCACCATCTTTGCGCCGGCGCGGATGATGCCGCTCCACTCGGCATCTTTGCCGACCATGAAGCCGTTGACGTCGTGCAGGAAAATCAGCGGGAATGCGGTTTTGGTTGCAGTCGAGGATGAAGCGCGCGGCTTTTTCGGCGGATTCCGTGTAGATGACGCCGCCGAACTCGATGCGCTTTTGATCGGAGCCGCGCGCGAGCGTGTGGACGTGTTTCTTTTGGTTGGCGACGATGCCGACGGCCCATCCGCCGATGCGGGCGTAGCCGCAAAGAACGGTTTCGCCATATTCGGGGCGGTATTCCTCGAACTCGCTGGCGTCGACAATGCGCGCGATGATTTCGTGCATGTCGTATTGCTTGCCGGGATCGTTGGAGAAAGACGCCGTAGATTTCGCTGGCGGGATAGAGCGGTTCGCGCGACGCGATGTGGCTAAAGGGCGAAGGATTCGACGCGCCCATTTTGTCGACGAGAGCGCGGATGCGGCCGATACATGCGTCATCGTCGGGCTCGCGAAAATCGACGGTGCCGCTGATCTGCGAATGCATCTTGCGCGCCGCCGAGTTCTTCGGCGGAATATTTCTGGCCGATGGCGGCCTGCACAAGCGCAGGACCGGCGAGAAAAAGGCCGGAGCCTTCGGTCATCAAGATGTGATCGCACATCACCGGAAGATACGCGCCGCCGGCGACGCACATGCCCATGATCGCGGTGAGCTGCGGGATGCCCAT
Organism: uncultured Acidobacteriota bacterium; assembly: GCA_963766985.1. Taxonomy (GTDB): domain Bacteria; phylum Acidobacteriota; class Terriglobia; order Acidiferrales; family UBA7541; genus Acidiferrum. The sequence goes on along the minus strand of CAVYCJ010000010.1, from coordinate 530,347 downwards.
CGCGCTCATCACAGCGTTGTTGCGGAAGACACGGCCGAAATCATCGGTGTCGGGGAAGACGTCTTCCTGAAGAGGAAGAAAAACGCCGGCGGAATCGACGAGATAAATTGTCGGGATGCGATTTTCGATGGCGATGTTCTGCGCGCGAATGACTTTTTTCGCGGTCATCGGGAAGAACGCGCCGGCTTTTACCGTGGCGTCGTTGGCGATGAGCATAAACATGCGGCCGCAGACACGCGCGAGACCGGTGATTGTGCCCGCTGCGGGCGCGCCGCCCCACTCTTCGTACATTTCCCACGCGGCGTAGGCGCTCAGTTCCGTGAAATGTGAGCCGGGATCGATCAATTTCGCGATGCGTTCACGCGCGGTGAGCCGGCCCTTTTTGTGTTGCGATTCGATGGCCTTCGCGCCGCCGCCTTGCGCGATCTGCTGTTCTTCATTCTTGATCTGAGCAACGAGATCGATGACTTTTCGGCTGTTTTTGGAGAAGTCGGGCGACTTGGTGTTGACGCTGGTTTTCAGGACGGACGCAGGCACTCGCAATCCCTCGCGACAAAATGGCGGACGTTGCCGATCCGCGAGAAGCGGATCGACCTGATGATGGCAGCAGGCAATTCAGTATACGGGCTTCGATTGACGAGTGCGAGCGCACGAGGGAATTGCGCGGACAAAGTGCAACGGGTGGGCTATACTGTGCGGCAGCGGATTTGTTGAGCCGCAATTCTGCTTTGGAGGCGCCTGTGACGACCTTTGTCGAAGTTCTTGCGGGCGGGTGTGCCTCCGGATTTCTTTCCTCGGACTCCTCAGGTAAGTAGCACCGCCCCCTTTTCCATTCATTTGAGTTGAGTTGTTTGAGCTTGCGATTTGCGCGGGCAGCGCGTGCTTGTTTGCGCGCTGCGTTGCAGATCGCGCGACTGCATTGCGTTCTCGCGAACGCAGTGTCGATGCCGCGCTTGCGGCAGGAGGGTGCGCGAGTGCTTTTAGAGGATTTGGGTTGGAACGGGTATTTCGAGGCGTTCTGGAAGGAACGATTTGCAGGTGAAGAAGAGACCGCGAAGCCTGCACGGGTTATTTCTCAGCAGCGCGGATTGTGGAGAGTGGCCGGCGAATTTGGCGATGAAAGAGAAACCAGATCGCGTTCGGGTTCACGTCCGGGCAAGTTGGGGCGCAGCAGTGCTGCGCCCGTACATGAGTGTTGGGCGGAACCGTCCGGGAAATTGCGCGGGATGGCAGATCTGGAAGGTCAGGCGGCTTGGCCCGCGGTTGGGGACTGGGTTGCGGCGGAAATTGTTGGAGAAGAACGCGCGATCCTGCATTGGGTTTTGCCGCGGCGTGGTGTGTTTTCGCGTAAGGCTCCGGGCAAGCGCGTGGAGCAACAGGTCATCGCCGCGAATGTCGATGTGGCGTTTCTGGTTGCAGCGCTGGATATGGACTTCAGCCCGCGGCGGCTGGAGCGCTATCTCGCCCAATGCTGGGACTCAGGTGTGCGTCCGGTGATCGTGTTGAACAAGGCAGACGAATGCGACGACGTTGGCGCTCACGTCGCGGCAACGGAGCGCGTCGGAATTGGTGCGCCGGTGATTGCGGTGAGTGCGAGGACGGGGCAGGGAATGGAGGCGTTGGCATCGCTTCTGTCGCCGGGGAAGACGATCGTGCTGCTGGGATCGTCGGGAGTCGGGAAGTCGACGCTCGTAAATCGACTACTACAAGAAGAAAAGCAGGCGACGCGTCCGACGCGCGAAGCGGACAGCAAAGGGCGGCACACAACGACTGCGCGGGAGTTGTTTCGGTTGCCGGGCGGAGCGCTGCTTATGGATACGCCGGGGCTTCGTGAGTTCGCGTTATGGAATGTTGATTCAGGATTGGTTGAGACATTCGCGGACATCGAGGAACTGGCGCGGGAATGCAGGTTTGGAGATTGCCGGCATGAAGGTGAGCCGGGATGTGCGGTGCGTGCTGCCGTTGAGAGCGGAACGATGGATGAAGCGCGTGTCGAGAATCAAAAGAAACTCGAGCGCGAGCAGGAATTTCAGCGGCGGAAGAGCGATCCGGAGGCGATGCAGGAGTACAAGACGAAGGTGTCGCGGATGATGCGGGGCGTGCGCGAGAAATATAAGCGGCGCGAGAAGGATGGGAAACAGTAGTAAGGAAGGGGATCGATCGTGCGGACTTGGGGCGCACCAGTGCTGCGCCCGTACACAAACTTGCTAGTGGGCCACGCGTTTGTGGATGAACTCGACGATGTCCTGGGTAGAAGTGCCGGGAAGAAAAATTCCAGAGATGCCGATTTTTTTAAGTTCGGGAACGTCGGCCTCAGGAATGATGCCGCCGAGGAGAACGGTGACGTCGGTCATGCCTTTGTCGCGGAGCAAATTCATCAGTTGCGGGCAGATCGTGTTGTGCGCGCCGGAGAGGATCGAGAGGCCGATGACGTCGACGTCTTCCTGCACGGCGGCGGTGGCGATCATTTCGGGTGTCTGACGCAGGCCGGTGTAGATGACTTCCATGCCCGCGTCGCGCAGCGCGCGAGCGATCACCTTGGCGCCGCGATCGTGGCCGTCCAATCCTGGCTTAGCAATTAAAACGCGAATTTTCTTTTCGGGCATGGGCTAGGTGATGGCGACTTCTTCGTAGGTGCCGAAGGTGTCGCGCATGGCGTCGCAGATTTCGCCGAGCGTGGCGTAGGATTTCACGGCATCGAAAATGAACGGCATCAAGTTGTCTTTGCCCTGGCTTGCTTTGCGCAATGCAGCGAGGTTTCGCGCGACGGCGTCCTTCGATCGTTCGGCGCGCAATTTGCTGAGGCGCTCGGCTTGGCGATGCGCGACAGTTTCGTCGATTTGCAGGATCTCGAGTGGCTTTTCCTGCGCGACGAAGTCGTTCACGCCGACCATGATTTTCTCTTTTTTGTCGAGGGCGACCTGGTAGCGGTAAGAAGCTTCGGCGATTTCGCGCTGAGGATAGCCGCGCTCGATCGCGGCGACCATGCCGCCGAGCGCGTCGATCTTTTCGATGTATTCCCAAGCGCCACGCTCGACTTCGTTGGTCAGCGTTTCGACGAAATACGAGCCGCCGAGCGGATCGACGGTGTTCGTCACGCCGGTTTCGTGCGCGATGATCTGCTGCGTACGCAGCGCGATGGTCGCGGCGAATTCCGTTGGCAGCGCCCACGCTTCATCGAGCGAATTCGTATGCAGCGACTGTGTGCCGCCGAGTACCGCGGCCAATGCCTGCAACGCGGTGCGCACAACGTTGTTGTACGGCTGCTGCGCTGTGAGCGAGCAACCCGCGGTCTGCGTGTGAAATCGGAGCGCCCACGTGCGTGGATTCTTTGAGCCGTAGCGTTCAACCATCGCTTTGTGCCAGATGCGGCGCGCGGCGCGATACTTGGCGATTTCCTCGAAGAAGTCGCTATGCGCGTTGAAGAAAAACGAAAGCTGCGGCACAAATTCATCGATGTCGAGGCCGCGTCGCATGCCCCACTCGACGTACTCGAGACCGTCGCGCAATGTGAACGCCAATTCCTGAATCGCCGTCGAACCGGCTTCGCGGATGTGGTAGCCGCTGATCGAAATCGTGTTGAACTTCGGCGTGTTTTTTACGCCGAACTCAAAGGTGTCGATGACGAGCCGCATCGACGGTTCCGGCGGATAGATGTATTCCTTTTGCGCGATGTATTCCTTGAGGATGTCGTTCTGCAGCGTGCCGGAAATTTTCTTCCAGTCGGCGCCTTGCTTCTCGGCAACAGCGAGATACATCGCCCAGATGATCGCGGCGGGCGAATTGATCGTCATCGAGGTGGTGACGTTGGCGAGCGGAATCTGATCGAACAGAACTTCCATGTCGGCGAGCGAACTGATTGCGACGCCGCATTTGCCGACTTCGCCTTCGGAGAGCGGGTGATCGGAGTCGTAGCCCATCAGCGTGGGCAGGTCGAACGCAGTCGATAAGCCCGTTTGGCCTTGCGCCAGCAAATAGCGGAAGCGTTGATTCGTGTCTTCGGCAGTGCCGAAGCCGGCGAACTGGCGCATGGTCCACAGCCGACCGCGATGCATCGTCGAGTGAATGCCACGCGTGTAGGGCGGCTCACCCGGAAAACCTAAATCGCGCTCGGGCGTCCAGTCGGGAAGATCGGCAGGCGTGTAGAGGCGCCGAATCGGATAATTCGAGATGGTCGTGAATTCGGACTGACGCTCGGGACTCTTGGCGAGCGTTGGAGCGAGCGTGTTCTTCTCCCAGGATTTTTCTTCGGGGGATGGATTTCGATGAGGATCTGGCGGATCGGCGGGGACGACGGTCTGGCTGCCGGCCTTGAGTACGTCGCTCATAAAGGATGGTCGTCGCCAGGCGCTACCCGCGCGATGGAGAGGCCCAATAACGAAATGCTATGCGAATCAGGGGTTTGGGGCAATACCGGGAAGCCCTGGCGGACCTTCCGCGACGCCAGAAGGTCAACGGTGCCGGCTTCGCCGGTAGGCGAATGCCTTTCGCAAGAAAAAAGCCGGCAGGTGACCCCGCCGGCTTCTAGTTCGTTTCTCAGAGTTTGATTGTTCAGGCCGGGACGCTTATCGCTGGCCCTCGGTTTTGTTGGAGAAGATCTTATCCACGCCAACGACTTGTCCGTTGAGCGTGCCCGGAATCAGGGTATCGTGCTCAACCTCTCCGTGCTTCGCATCGGCAATCGTGACGCGATTCACATCCAGCGTACGACCGACAGCGCGCTCGTAGTTCGCCTTGGCTTCAACAAGATTCGCCAGCGCGCGAAGCTCCTGGCCCTGCGCGTTGATCAAATCGCGTTGCGTCAAGATGACGTTGTACACGGTCGATGCGCCGAGCTGGTAGCGCTTCTGTTCGGCGTCAAACGTTGCCTGTTGTAGCTCGCGCGCCTTGCTGGCGGCCTGTACCTGCGCGCGATCCTGCGTCAGTTGAATGAACGCGTTTCGCACATCGAGCACCGCGGCGTTTTTCATCTGCTGCAACTGTGCTGCGATCTGCCGCTCGTTGAGCGTGGCGCGTTGATAGGAGGCTTGAGCCACACGATTGCGAATCGGCAGCGTGAGATTGAGGCCAACGATGTAGCTCGGAAAATCGTTGTGGAATATCTGGCTTTGCGTCGTGCCGAAGCCTTGTTTCGTCATACCGTTCGTTACGGCTGCGGTGTTTGGCGAGAAGACTTCCACCGGCGTACCGGTTGCGTCGAGTACGGTGATGGGTGTCCCATCCGCTCCGACGATCGGCGCACCGGCTGTCGTGACAGCTCCAGTGGTGATCGGCGCATTACCGGCAAGGCCTTGACTCTCATATTGCGCAAAGAGCGCTACCGTGGGACGCAGCGCCTGCAAGTTGGCCTTCGCGTCGATGCCGGCATTGGTCACGTTGATCGACTGGACCATCAGATCGGGCCGCTTGGCGAATGCCTCTTTCACCGCATCCTCGAATGTGGCTGCTTCCACTGCTTCCGGCGGATTGGGGTGGTCCAGCGGAACGATTTCGACGTTGGCGACGGTCGGCGCTAGCGGATCACGCACGATTGCGTTCTTGAGCGTCTGTTCGTCGGTCAACTTCACGGTTTGCGCGATGATCAAGTTCTGGCGGTCCGTAGCCAGTTCGGATTCGGCGCGCGTAACGTCCAACGGCGCCATTGTTCCGATCTCGAGCTGCTTTTTGTTGTCACCGTACAGCTTGGTCGAAACCGTGACGGCTTGCTCTTGCACCTTCACGTTTTCGCGCGCGTAGACGAGCTCCCAATACGCGTTGATCGCGTTGGTGACGGTGGTGATGGCCTGTTGCGAAAACTCGTAGTCCGCGAGCTTCCGGTTATTTTTCGCGATCATGATGTTGCGGCGGTTCTGGGAGAAGCCGAAACCGTTCAGCAACTGCTGCTGGAAGGTGATCGTCAGCGAAGACTGGACCGACGGATTGAAAAGGTTGGCCGCGCTCGACGACGAACGTGTGTTGTCCCACGTCGCAGTGACCGATGTGCCCGATGTAAATCCCTGGTTGTAGGTCCAGTTGTATTGCGCGCTGTGACTGATCAGTCCCGTCAATTGGCTCGCCGCGGTTCCCGTTCCCGAAATGAAGGGGTTGTTGATCGGCGTGGATACTTCGGCAAATCCGACGCTGCCCGTCAGTGCTGGATCCAGAGCCAGCTGCGGCACGTTTGCGGTCGAGAAAAAGACTTCGGCTCCGTTGGTGCCCTGCGGAGTTCCGCCGCCTTTGGTGGTTAGAACATCAGTGTCGGCGAACCACGGTTGGTAGCGCGCGACAGCAATGTCCATGTTGTTTTCCAACGCGAGCTCCACGGCGTCTTGCAACGTAATTTCGAGTTTGCCGTCGTGAATCAGCTGATCGACGCGTGGTTTGTTGCTGGTGTTGAATTCCGGAATGTCAATCCCGCGATACGGCGCGAACAGAGTTGGGAAAGCCTTTGGCGGATTCTGATAGTTGTACTTCGAGACGCCCAGCGAGACTGGAATCGGTGGATTCGACGGCCCAGGTCCGTAAACGGGCGCCGGCTGCTGCGTCGGCGCGTTTGGATCCTGATTCGGACGGTTTTGCTCCGGCGATTGGGGAGTAGGCAGTTCGGGATGTGACTCCTGCTGCGAAGGCGGCGGGCTCTGGCCAGGATCCTGCGCGAAAGCCGGCGCACCTGTTCCGCCCGCAAGCAAGGCGGCGAGCAATGCTGCTGTCAGGACGCGGGTCGCCTCACGCGAGTACCCGAAAATCGACTTTGCCGCCGCGCGCTGGCGCGTGGCCGTCCGCTTCGCCGACACACCTGGGGACGACGGCTTTGCGGTCAACCGTAACAGGTTCATATCTTGTCTCACTCCTCGAATTGATCTTCGACCTAGCGCAAACTCGACCAAGCGCAAAATGGTGTTCACCTGTTACAACGTCAACAGGACTCACTTTGTTTCATGCAAGACTACGAAAAAAGGGCACTAAGAGGCGTGCGGCCGAGCTAAAACTCGAATCTCGGAGTCTAGCAGGCAGGCGCTTCCTTGACAACGAAACACACGGCGGCTAGGCTGCTGACGATTCGACGTTTACAGGCGATTCAGGTTAGCTCCGTCGCATCCGGTTAGATGCTGATTTGGGTGTTGGATGCGAGGCTGAGGCGGCCCGTTATCCGATGAGCGGTAATGCGGGGCGCGGTCTGGAGAGAAATGCTCAGGCGAGAAGAATTGCTGAAGATGTTTGAGAGCGCCGGGGCGGTCCGGCACGGGCATTTTGAGCTTTCGAGCGGTTTGCACAGCGGAAGCTACGTGCAATGCGCGCAGGTGCTGCAATATCCGCGATTTGCTGAGAAATTGGGGCAGGAGTTGGCTGCGTTGTTTTCCGACGCGACGATCGAGGTGGTGGTTTCGCCTGCGATGGGTGGGCTGATTATTGGGCAGGAAGTCGCTCGCGCGCTGCCGCAGCCGAAAGGTGGGCTGGCTGGCGCGGGCGTTCCGGCGATGTTTGTCGAGCGCGATGCGAGCGGGACAATGTGTTTTCGCCGCGGATTTGCGTTGAAGCCGGATCAGCATGTGCTCGTGGTTGAAGATGTGTGGACGACAGGCGGCTCGACGCAGGAAGCGATTCGCGTGGTGGAAGAGGCGGGGGGCCGCGTGGTTGCTGCGGGAGCGATGATCGATCGCAGCGGCGGCAAGATTGAGTTTCCTGTGGAGTCGCAGGCGCTCCTCGATTTGCCGATCGCGAGTTACGAGCCTGATGATTGCCCGTTGTGCCGCGACGGCAGCGCAGCAGTGAAACCCGGGAGCCGGTTCGTCCGCTCCGCGTAGAGCGAGTCTCCGAAAGCTAGGTCTGCAAAACCTCCTCAGGCATGCGCTATTTCAAGCTCACGATTGCATACGACGGCACTGATTTTCACGGCTGGCAGTTTCAACCTGGCAAGCCCACGATTCAGGGCGAAGTCGTCGGCATACTCCGAAAATTGACGCAGGAGAATGTGCAGCTCGCGGGGACGGGCCGCACGGATGCGGGCGTTCATGCGCTCGGGCAGGTCGCTAGTTTTAAGACGCAATCGAGACTGTCGGCGGGAGAATTTCAGCACGCGCTGAATTGCATGTTGCCGGCTTCGATTCGCATTGTAGGGGCGGAAGAGGTTGGGCCCGACTTCAGTGCGCGGTTTTCGGCTCGCGGGAAGGTGTACCGGTATCGCATTTACCGGGGACGCGTGCTTCCGCCGATGATCTGGCGTTATGTATTGCACTATCCGTTTCCGCTCGACGAAGACGCGATGCGGTTGGCGGCTGCGAAATTTGTAGGCGTCCATGACTTTACTTCGTTTGCGGCGTCTACGGGTTCCGAAGAAGACGACAAAGAGCGTGAGATGAAACGCGAGATTTTTTCGACGGAGCTGGTGCGTTCGGCGGCTGATGATCAGGAGCTGGTTTTTACCGTGCATGGGCGATCGTTTCTGCGCTATATGGTTCGCAAGATGGTCGGCACGCTTTTGCATGTTGGGCAAGGGAAGCTGACGCCGGATGACATCGATCGCCTTTTCGAGTTGCGTGACCGCTCTAAGTCCGGGCCGACCGTTCCGCCGCAAGGCTTGGTGATGGTTCGCTCCGAACACGTCGAGTCGTATCGCATCACATAATTTCCAATCCTTCGCCGCTTCAGGCAAAATACCGACGCAAATTTTTGGAGCCTATATGCTTCGTCGAGTCGTTCTTGCGTCTGCCATTCTTGCTTGTTGCGAGTCTGTCGCCTGTGGGCCGACACATTGCTGCTGATGAGCCGGTGATTGCCGGCTTTTCCGCGCAGTCGTCTCGCGTCGAACGCGGTTGGGAAGAGAAATTCCGCGCGATGCCGGATCAGGCGAAGCTGCGCGAATACATGCAGCGGCTCTCGGCGCGGCCACACAATGTCGGCTCGCCGTACGACAAAGACAACGCCGAGTGGCTCCTCGCGAAATTCAAAGAGTTTGGATTCGACGCGCACATCGAATCGTTTAACGTGCTGTTCCCGACGCCGAAAGAGCGTTTGATCGAACTCGTCGATGGCGGTCCGAAATTTACGGCGAAGTTGCAAGAACCGCCTGTTCCGGGAGATCCCACATCCGATCAGCAATCCGAACAACTGCCGACGTATAACGCTTACTCCGCCGATGGGGACGTCACGGGCCCGCTTGTCTACGTGAACTACGGCATTCCCGAAGACTACGAAACGCTGGATCGTCACGGAATTTCGGTGAAAGGTGCGATCGTCATCGCGCGTTACGGCCACGCATGGCGTGGCATCAAGCCAAAAGTTGCCGCGGAACACGGAGCGATTGGCTGCATCATTTACTCCGACCCACGCGACGACGGTTACTCCGTCGGCGAGACATATCCGCAGGGCGGCCTGCGCCCGCACGAAGGCGTGCAGCGCGGGAGTGTGCAGGACTCCACCGAATTCATGGGCGACCCGCTGACGCCGAGTGTCGGCGCCACGGCCGACGCGAAACGTCTTCCAATCACGAACGCTCCAACCACAACAAAGATTCCCGTAATACCGATTTCGTATGGCGACGCGGCACCACTTCTTTCGGCGATCACTGGCCCCGTCGTTCCCGAAGCATGGCGCGGCGGCTTGCCAATCACGTATCGCATCGGGCCGGGCCCGGCGAAAGTTCACTTGAAGATGTTCTCGAACTGGGAAATGAAACCGCTCTATGACGTCATCGCGAAAATTCCCGGCTCTGAATTTCCTGACGAGTGGGTCCTGCGCGGCAATCATCATGACGCGTGGGTGAATGGAGCTGAAGATCCGATTTCCGGTTTGATCGCGGTGCTCGAAGAGGCGCGGTCGCTCGGCGAACTCGTGAAAACGGGCTGGAAGCCGAAGCGAACGATCGTCTATTGCGCGTGGGATGGCGAAGAACCCGGCTTGCTGGGTTCCGTCGAGTGGATCGAAACACACGCCGACGAACTTCGCCGCAATGCGGTCGCGTATGTGAACTCCGACACGAACGACCGCGGCTTCCTTGGCGTTGACGGCGCGCACTCGCTGGAAAAATTGGCGAACGATGTCGCGCGCGATGTCCCCGACCCAGAAACCAAACTTTCGGTCTGGAAGCGATGGCAACTCAAGAACCTGACCGATGCGACCTCGGACGAGGCCCGCGCGGAACTGCGCTCTCGGTCTGATCTGCGCATTGATATTTCTGGTGGTGGCTCGGATCATGCCGGGTTCCAGAATTTCCTTGGAGTCGCCGTCTTGAACTACGGCTTCAGCGGCGAGGATCAAGGCGGCATCTATCATTCGATTTACGACGATTTCTATTGGTACACGCACTTCAGCGATACCGATTTTGCGTATGGCAAGGCGCTCTCGCAGGTTGCCGGGACGACCGTGATGAGGCTGGCGGATGCAGATCTTCTGCCGTTCGATTTCTCGGATCAAGCAGAAACGATCCAAGCCTACGTTCGCGGCTTACAAAGCTATGGCGTGCAGCAACAGAATGAAATTCGCGAGCGCAATCTCGAAATCGATGAAGGTGCGTTCACGGCGAGCGCGGATCCAAAACAGAAATATGTCCCACCGGCGAAACAGGATATGCCGCCGCACCTTAATTTTGCACCGCTGCAAAACGGTGCGGATGCGCTGACGCGCGCGGCCGTTGAGTATGCAAAAGCGTTGGCGCAGGCGAACGCCAAGGGCGGCGCAGGGCTGTCGTCTGCGTCGATCAGCCAGGTGAATCGCATGCTGATCGATAGCGAGCGCAAGCTGACGAATTCTGAGGGATTGCCAGGTCGGGCCTGGTACAAGCATCAGATTTATGCGCCGGGGGTTTACACCGGCTACGAAGCGAAAGCGATTCCCGCGGTGCGCGAAGCGATGGAGCAGAAGCAGTGGCACGTCGCAGAGCAAGCGATCGCGAGCGCCGCAAAGGCGATTCAGGACGAAGCGTCGCAGGTGAGCGCTGCGGCGGCCAAACTGGAGAAGGCAGCGGCAGGGAAGTAACGATCTGAATCTGCCGATCGACCTGGCTTCAACGAAAGAATCGCGAAGATCTCACTCAACGTTGTTGACAGATACGAAATATTTCACTCGATAGTTGTCCAGCGCAGAGTTGGCGCACTATCATTGAACTTCGAGATACTTGGCCGAAATTTCGCACCCCCTCGCGAAACGGCTCTTGAAAAAGTAGGCATCCGCGGACAGCAGGCGGGATGTGCGCCGCATCAAACAGGCCAGTAACTGACGCACCTAGTCCTGCGTCTCAAATTAGAAGATGTTCTCGGTCGCTGTCCAAAATTTTTCGCGTAAGTACTCCTTCTTCACGCGCTCAAGGAGCAGTAGCTTTATGGTTTTTGGCACCTCTTGCGTCACCAAAAAGCGGAGCTCCGAACGCAGAGACCGAGAATTCCGCTCACGCAGATGGCTAACGTGCCTGACACGGCTTTGCTTTGCTGCGGCGCTCTCCTTCGCGCTTTGCGCCGCTGCTCCCGCCGACAACAATAGCTTTGACCTTATCGGTCCGCGCATCGAAATGAAGGTCACGCGCAACGGCAAGCCGTTGCCGATTTCACAGGTTGCAAATCTGCAGCCGGGCGACCGTATTTGGCTGCATCCCGATTTCCCGGACGATCAATCGGCGCGTTACCTGCTCATCGTCGCTTTTCTGCGTGGAGCGACGAACCCTCCTCCCGAAACCTGGTTCACCAAAGCAGAAACCTGGACGAAGCCCGTTCGCGAAGAGGGAATCGTAGTCACGGTTCCGAAGGACGCTCAACAGGCGCTGCTTTTTCTTGCTCCTGAAACGGGCGGGGATTTTGGTACGTTGCGAAGCGCGGTCCGCGGACGGCCCGGCGTGTTCGTTCGCGCGTCGCAGGATCTGAACCAAGCCAGCCTCGATCGAACGCGTCTCGAAAAATATCTCGCCGATGTGAAAGCGATTAATGACGCCGATCCCAAAGCGTTGAAAGAGCACTCGATGCTGCTCGCGCGCACGCTTGGTATTCGCGTGGACGAAGCATGCTTCGCCAAGCCGCTCGAGGAGCAAAGCTCCTGCCTGACGAAAAATACGGAGAACCTTGTCCTTGACGACGGCCACAGCCAGTCTATGGTCACTGCGCTTGCGTCGGGGCCGAGCTCGGATCTCGCCGGCGCCGTCAGCGCCACGTCGCTCGCCGGCAGCGGTTTCTACAGTGCGTATGTGGGAGCCGTGGTCGATCTCGCTCGCGTGCTCGGCAGTCTTCACACCGCGTCCTACGTGTACATTCCAGCGCTCGCTCTGCCGAAAAAAGAGCAGATGAATCTCAAGCTGAACAATCCGCCTTCATTCCGTAAGCCGATGTCGGTGATTGTCGTTGGCTTGCCTTCCATCGAGGCAGCGCAGATTCCGCCCTTGCGTGCCGTCAATGTGGATGCCGTTTTCTGCCTGCAAAAGTCATCGCTCGTTCTGCCCGTCGAAGGCGCTCCATTGCTGTTCTCCTCCGACATCGCGCACGATTTGGCGCTTTACGTACCCGGCAAGGACGGCAAAGAGATCAAGTTGCCTGCCAAAGCGGACGCTTCCAGCGGTGGCCTTCTGATCGACACGCACAGCGTCGAGGGGTTAAGCCTCGACGGACAAGTTACCGGAACGATTCGTGGCGCGTGGGGATTCGAGGCGTACGAAGGTCCGAATTTTCGCCTCCGCACGTCGCGCCCGGCGCAATGGACCGTCGCTGCGACCGAGCAAAGCGCGCTGGTGGTTGGTCGCGAAGACACGCTGCATCTGCAGTCCGATTCGGCAGTCTGCGTCGATGACATCAAGATTCAGGACGCGCAGGGCAAGGATGTGAAGACCGCTTGGAAAGTGGTCAAGCCCGACGAGATCGAACTGAAAGTCGCTCTGAAGGATCAGAGCGCTGGCGCAATGCGGGCGCAGTTAAAACAATTTGGTCTCGCGAAGTCCGACGATATTTCACTTCGGGCTTATGCGGAGGCGGCGCACCTGGATGGATTCACGATCAATGCAGGCGATAAGCAGGGCGTGCTGAAAGGAACGCGGCTCGACGAAGTGGATCATTTTGAGCTGAGCGGCGTGCATTTCGTTCCTGCCAAGCTCACGCGATCGAATGAGAAGGACGAACTGCATCTCGCGTCGCAGACCGACACGGGTGCCCTAAAGGCGGATCAAACGGTAGTCGCGAAGGTTGCGTTGAAGGACGGACGCGTTCTCGATTTGCCGACCAAAGTCGAGCCTGCGCGTCCGAAGCTGACTTTGATCAGCAAGAATATTCAGCCCGGCGACACGCCGACAGCGATTACGCTCGGCAGCCAGAACGAGTTGCCGCTCGACGGACAGATTTCGTTTTTGCTAAAGAGCGATGTGCCTACGCGATTCCCGCGTTCGGAGCGCATCGAGGTCGCCACGAGCGACGAGTCGTTCGCGACAATTCTTAGCATCTCCGACGGCACGCTTGTCATGCGCGACGCCGAAACCCTCTACGCGACGATCAGCCCGCGAAAAGCGTTCGGTCCCTCGGCTTTCGGTCCGCTTCAGTTTCGACCCATTCAAGATGACGGCACAAAAGGCGACTGGCAGCCATTGGCTACACTTGTTCGCGTTCCGGTGCTGAAGGAGATTCATTGTCCCGACAGCGCCGATCAGCCGTGCCGCCTGAGCGGCAGCAACCTGTTCCTGATTGATTCGGTCGCGTCGGATCAACAGTTCGCGCACAACGCTCCGGTGCCGACCGATTTCATCGACTCGACGCTCAACGTGCCGCATCCCGGCGATGGCGGCCTCTTCATCAAACTTCGAGATGATCCTTCTTCGGTGAACACCGTAACCTTGCCGGTATCGACAGATCCAAAAGTGATCGGACCGGAGCCAGCGGACGAGTCGTCACAACCCGCACCGCAAAGCGAACCGCCGAGTCAGCCGCAACATTAGCGGCAATGTGAATCACGACTGACAGCCCTACTTGTCGTTCTTGATCTCGACCACCATCACCTCGATTGGCTTGTCCCCGGCATTCACATCGGAGTGCGTTTCGCCCGGCGGATTCTTCGGCAGCCAGTAGGCTTTGCCGGTCTCCCAGATGTGCTTCTCTTCGCCGCCACCGCTCTCCACAATTTTCATCGTTCCACCCGCCAGCGCGATGATCACGCGCCCATGCTCATGGCGATGCATCGCAAGCGGCGTGTTCGGCATGACCACCGACTTCCACACCCGCACATCATCATTCTCAAATTGAGGGTAGCGTTGTGTCTGGTTACCTTGTTGCGGGTTGACGACAGAAGCCGCCAGCGAAACCGAGAGCGCGGCAAATGCAGCAGCCCGAACCGAAAAGAAATGCACGAATCCTCCTTGGACTTCTGGAAATGGCGCATCATCCTAGCAGCAATCTCCCGTACATCGAGCATTCGGTTAGAATCCACGCATGAGTTCCACTGCCATTTCCGTCGGGCGAGTTCCTTCGGTCGATCCGGCTACAGGCGAGACCCTTTCCTGGATCGACGCGACGCCGCCGGACCAAGTGGCGTCTTACGTCGCCCGCGCACGGGACGCACAAAAAAGCTGGTCCGAACGTTCAATCGCAGATCGCTGCAACCTGCTGAAAAAACTGCGCGAGCGCATGTTCGCGACCCGCGACGCATTGGCCGATGCCGTCGTTCGCGAGTCGGGAAAGCCGCGGGCTGAAGCGCTTTTCTCCGACATTTTCGTTTCCCTCGACGCTACGGGATACTTGGCCGCGAACGCCGAACGGATGCTCGCGCCCGAGCACATCCCGCATCACAACATCGCGGCTAAGGCGAAAACCGGGAGGCTTCTTTACGAACCACTCGGCGTCATCGGAATCATCAGTTCGTGGAACTACCCACTCGCGATTCCGCTGGGACAGATCGTTCCCGCGGTCGTCGCCGGTAACGCCGTCGTCTGCAAAACGAGCGATTTCACTCCACAATGCGGCGCTCTCATCGAGAAGCTGTTTGTCGATGCCGGCTTCCCGAAGAATCTCGTCACCGTGGTTCAAGGTGGCGCGGAGGTTGGCCGCGCGTTGATCGATGCCGCTCCCGACAAAATACTCTTCACCGGCAGCGTCGAAACGGGGCGTCGCGTGGCCGAAGCATGTGCCTCGCGACTTATTCCCACCGTGCTTGAACTCGGCGGCAAGGACGCAATGATCGTTCTCGCTGACGCAAACCTCGAAATCGCGGCAAGTGGTGCCGTCTGGGGCAGCTTCACGAATTGCGGTCAAGTCTGCCTTTCGGTCGAGCGCATCTTTGCCGATCAAACAGTCGCAGAAAGATTCGCAGCCCTCTGCGTTGAAAAAACAAAAAAGCTTCGTCTGGGCTCCGGCTCAGACCCTGCGACAGACGTCGGCCCTCTCATCCGCCCGCAACACGTCCAACGCATGGGCGCGCTGATCGACGACGCCGTCGCGCGCGGTGCGAAGGTACTTTGCGGCGGAAAACCGCGACCCGACCTCGGACCGAATTTCTTTGAACCGACAGTGATCATCGATGTCGATTCCGCGTCGCGCCTATTCCAGGAAGAAACTTTCGGGCCGATCCTCGCGATCCAGCGCGTAGCCGGCGCCGCCGAAGCAATCTCTCGTGCCAACGATTCTCGCTTCGCCCTCGCCGCCAGCATTTGGACCGCCGACGCCACGCGCGGCCGCGCGATCGCCGCTCAACTCCGCGCCGGCTCCGTCATGATCAACGACACCATCAGCTACTACGCGATCGCCGAAGCTCCTCACGGCGGTTGCGGCCTGAGCGGATGGGGCCGCACCCACGGCAAAACCGGCCTGCTCGAGATGGTGCAAACGAAATATATCGACGTCGACCGCATGCCCGGCCGCGCCAAGCCATGGTGGTTCCGCTATGGCTCCGATCTCGAACGCGCCGCCGACGCATTCATTCAATTTCAGTACGCCAATGGTCTCGGCGCCCGCCTACGTAACGCTCGCGCCGCCCTCAAAACCATATTCCGCGACCACGGCATATAATGTTCTCTGTAGCCGCGGTCGTTTTTCAGACCGCGGGGTTTAGACGCAAATGAAGTCGAGCCGAAAAATTTATCGCCTCGCGTTTGCCGCGCATACGTAGATCTGCGAATTCAAATGCCAAATCCCGCAAACTCCGAATACATCTACGACTGGAACACCGTCGCCACTCTCCCGATCGCGCCCGGCACGCGCGTCCTTCTCAACGATGAAACCCTCCGCGACGGCTTGCAAAATCCGTCCGTCTACGACCCCACCATCGACGAAAAAATTGAAATCCTCCACCTGATGGAATCGCTCGGCATCGAGTCGCTCAACATCGGTCTCCCCGGCGCCGGCCCGCGAGCCGTCGAGCACACCGAAGCCCTCGCGCGCGAAATCGCCACCAACCGGATGAAGATCCGCCCAAATTGCGCCGCGCGCACCGTCGAAGCCGACATTCGCCCCATCGCCGAAATTTCGCAGCGCGTCGGCATCGCCATCGAAGCCGCCACATTCCTTGGCTCGAGCCCGATCCGCCGCCTCGTCGAAGACTGGACCGTCGATCATCTCGAGCGCACCACCGAGAAAGCCGTCAAGTTCGTCGTCGATCACAACTTGCCGTCGATGTTCGTCACCGAAGACACGATTCGTACCGATCGCGAAACCGTCAAGCGCCTCTACTCCACCGCCATCAATAACGGCTCGCGCGCCATCGTGCTCTGCGACACCGTCGGCCACGCCACCCCGCAAGGCGCCTACAACCTGATCAAATTTGCGGTCGAAGAAGTCGTCAAGCCGAGCGGCCAAAACATCCGCATTGACTGGCACGGCCACAACGATCGCGGCCTCGCCGTCGCCAACTCGCTCGCCGCCATCGCCGGCGGTGCAAATCAGATTCACGCCGCCGCAAATTCGCTCGGCGAGCGCGTCGGCAACACGCCGATGGAACTCATGCTGGTCAATCTGCGCCTGATGGGCCTCATCGATCGCGATCTTTCGCGCCTTAAGGAATACTGCGAAAAGGTCGCCGCTGCCACGCACACCACGATCCCGCCAAACTACCCGGTCATCGGCCACGACGCGTTTCGCACTGCGACCGGAGTCCACGCCGCCGCCATCGTCAAAGCCTTTCACAGCAATCCAGCTCTCGCCGACATCGTCTACAGCGGAGTCCCATCCCATCTCTTCGGCCTCGATCAAATCATCGAAATCGGCCCAATGAGCGGCAAATCCAACGTGATGTTCTGGCTCGAGCGCCACAAAATCCCCGCCGACGAAAACAAAGTGAATCGCATCCTGACCGCCGCGAAACAATCCGCCCGCGTCCTCACCGACGCCGAAATCGAGGCGCTCTGCGAATGCTAGGTTCGGCTCGCAATCCGCGTTCGCAATCAAGTCGCGTTATTTCTGCGTCTCATCGAAAGATTTCCGCCCGCTCGCACGGAACTCCTCGGTGAAACATCTCCTTCTTTGCGTTATCCTTTCGATCATGCCCGTTCGCACCGTCGGCGCGACGCATCGCGCCGCTCACGCCAGCCAACTCACTGAGTCTCCCGAAGTCCGCTCGGCCTTGAACTGGTTTTCGCGCAACATCAACTGGATCAACGAGCAGCAGATTCGCATCACCGAAATTCCGGCGCCACCTTTTCAGGAATCCTCGCGCGCTGAAGCCGTGAAAGACCTCTTGGCCGGCTGCGGCTTGTCCGTCTCGATCGATAAAACAGGCAATGTCATCGGTGAACTCCCTGGCGCCACCGATAAAGAAATCGTGATGCTCACGGCGCACCTCGACACGGTTTTCCCTCCCGGCACCGAAGTGAAAGTTCGCCGCGACGGCGAACGCCTCAACGCGCCCGGCATCTCCGACAACGGCACGGGCCTCGCCGGTCTCATCGCCATCGCGCGGGCTATCCACGAAGCCGGGCTCCAGCCGCGCCGAACAATTCTTTTCGTTGCCGACGTGGGCGAAGAAGGCGAAGGTAATCTTCGCGGTATGCGCGCTCTCGTCGAAACATATCGCGCCAAATTGAAGGCCGCTGTCGTCCTCGACGGCTCGGGTACCGATCACGTCACGACCAAGGCGCTCGCCTCGCGTCGCCTCGAAGTCCTCATCACCGGCCCGGGCGGCCACAGTTGGTCCGACTTCGGCATGCCCAATCCGATCAACGCGCTCGTCCGCGGCTCGATCCGCTTCATCAACACAAAAGTTCCGTCGAGTCCGCGCACAACTTTCAATCTCGGCCAGATCGAAGGCGGAACTTCCGTCAACTCCATCCCGTACGAAGCAAAACTGAAAGTCGACATCCGCTCCGAAAACGAAGACGAGCTCATCAAGCTCGAATCCGCTCTCCGCGAGTCGATCACCGCGGGCGTTCGCGATGAAATGGAATCGTCGCGCGATCGTTCGAAAGGGAAGCTCGAATGGAAGATCGACGTGCTCGGCACGCGTCCCGGCGGTGAACTCGCCGCGAATTCGCAACTTTTCGCCGCGTTGCGCGCCGCCGACGATTACGTCGGCAACCAATCGCGCGTCGAACGCTCCTCGACCGACGCCAACATTCCGCTTGCCGCCGGGATCGAGGCGATCTCCATCGGCGCAGGCGGCACCGGCGGCGGCGCTCACTCGCTGCAAGAGTGGTATGAGCCTACCGGCCGCGAAATGGGGCTCAAGCGCGCCTTCCTGACTTTGATCGGTGTTTCCGGCGTTGCGGAGGAAAAATCAAAATGAAGCAAGAGACGCTTCCAGGTCCGTCTCGAAAAATTTTCCCCAACGCAAAGAACATCCTTACGCGGAGCTGTCGCTACCTTACAGCGATCGCGGCAACACTTGTCCTCTCCTCGTTCATCGCCGCACAAGCTCCCCCGCCTCCCCCGCACACCACGATCTATCTTCACGGCCGCATTTACACAAACGACCCGGCTCATCCGTGGGCGTCGGCCATGGCCGTGCGCGAAGGGAAAATCGTCTGCATCGGTGGCATCGAGCAAATCATGCTCGAGTGCGGCACCGCTGAAGACGTCGAAACAATCCAGCTACAAAATCATTTCGTGATGCCCGGCTTCAACGATGCGCACGTTCACATGGGCAGCGCGGGCGCAGACATGTTGGCCGTTCGTGTCAACGGCGTCGCCAGTGTCGAGGAATTGCAGAAAGCGGTCGCCACCGCCGTCGCCGCCCACAAGGAAGGCGAGTGGATTGTCGGTTCCGGCTGGGACCACACGCTTTGGCCCGACAAAAAATTTCCGACGCGTCAGCAACTCGACGCCGTCAGCCCGAAAAACCCCGTTCTCCTCGTTCACATCTCCGGCCACGTCGCGATCGCCAACTCGCTTGCGCTCGAACAAGCCGGCGTCAAAAAAGAAACACCCAATCCGAAAGGCGGCGAATTCGAACACGATGCCAGCGGCGAACTCACCGGCATGCTGCTGGAAGGCTCCGCCATCGGACTCGTACAGCAATATGTTCCCGAAACCAGCGCCGCCGATCGCCGTCGTGGCATCGAACTCGTTTTTGCCGACATCGCCAAAAACGGCGTCACCTCGGTGCAGGACAATTCCGAGTGGGAAGACTTTCTTATCTATCGCTCCCTGAAAGAAGAAGGGAAGCTCACTGTTCGCATCACCGAATGGCTGCACTTCACCAATGCGCTCGAAGATTTGCAGAACATGCGCAGCGAAGGCGGCACCACCGACCCTTGGTTGAAAACCGGCGCGCTCAAAATGGTCACCGACGGCGCTCTCGGTTCACGCACCGCCGCCATGGCCGCGCCGTATTCCGACGATCCTTCGGCCAGCGGCATCATGACGATCGATCCCGCCAAACTAAAGCAGATGGCGATCGACCGCGACAAAGCCGGCTTTCAGCTCGCGTTTCACGCCATCGGCGACCGCGCCAACACGATCGCGCTCGACACATTCGAAGCCGTCGCCAAAGCCAATCCACCGCGTGACCGTCGCGATCGCATCGAACACGCACAAATCGTCGCGCCCGCAGATTTCCCGCGCTTCGCCGCGCTGAACGTCATCGCCTCGATGCAACCGTCGCATCAGACCACCGACATGCGCTGGGCCGAAGCGCGAGTCGGCCCCGAACGCATCAAGGGCGCTTACGCCTGGAACACGATGTTGAAAGACAAAATCCATCTCGCATTCGGCACCGATTACGACGTCGAGCCAATCAACCCGATGCGCGGCCTCTACGCGTGCGTCACGCGCGAGCTCCCCGACGGCGGTCCCGCAGGCGGCTGGCAACCGCAAGAAAAAATCTCGCTCGACGAATGCATCCGCGCCTACACCATCGGCTCTGCCTACGCTCAATTTGAAGACGGAAAAAAAGGCGCGCTCGTCAACGGTCAATACGCCGACTTCATCATCCTCAGCGCCGACCTCACAAAAATCCCACCCAGCGAATACACAAAAACCAAAGTCCTCCGCACCGTCGTCGGCGGCCGCACGGTCTACCAATCCCAATAACTTGAGTAATCAGCAGACCCGCAAAGATCGCGAGCCGATTTGTGTAGGGGCGCAGCACGCTACGCCCCAGCTCGGCAGGATTTTCAATTTTGTGAGAAGTGTTGTCATCCTGAGCGCCTCCGAAGGAGGCCGAAGGATCTCAACGTAAACTTCAAGCACCAAGCCAGCCGCTCGATCGCCGCGCCACCCAATCACTCCTCAATAAAAATAAACCCTCATAATCTCGCCCAAAAATCCCTTGCCCTCCGCCATCCGAAACCAGATCTTCACTTTCCGCCCCGTCCAATTCTTGCAACTCGCAATCGCAGGCACCGCCGCAGCACTTTGCCCGCTCACAGACACCGCTCCAAAATCCTTCGCATGAAAATCCATCGGCCCGCGCGGCAAATTCAAAGTCATCGTCAACTCCGGCCTCCGCGCGCAATCCATCCCCGCGATCGAGCCCTCCACCGCCATCCACTCCGGTGGCCCCAACTGCCTGCGTGAAACAGCCCCACCGCCCTCCGCCGCTCCGGCCGCCGCAGTTTTTGGCGAAGCAGAAGCAGCTCCTGTGGATGCCGGCGCGCCCCCGCCCGGCGGACCAAACTCCGTCGTCGTCCCTTCCGATATTCCCGCTTTCTGCCACTCCTCTTCGTCCCCGATCGCTTCCAGTACATTTTGCGCCGATCGCTTTTCCTCGTCCGAACCAGCCGTCGCCTCCAGTCTCTCCGCCACAGCGCGAGCCTGCGCCGTCCGTCCATTGTTCAGCAGTGTGTACGCGAGATTCATCCGATAACTTCGCGACTCCGCATCCAGCTTCACCGCCGTCTCGGCCGCTTCCAGCGCCTTCGCCTGCGTCTCCGCGGACCTCGAGTAAACCTGCGTCAATGCTTCAAACGTCGGCGCAAACATCGGATTCAACTCCGCCGCCCGCTCCAGATTCTTTCGAGCATCCCGAACCTCGTCCTCGGACTCCGTCACATTCCTCAATTCCAGCGAACCCAGAACCCAATACGGAGCGAAGTCCTCCGCTCCCAACGCAATCGCCTGCTGCATCTGTATCTGCGCGTCCGCAAAGTCGCTGTTCCGAAGATAAAAATAACCGAGCGCCTCGCGCACACTCGCGATCTGCGGCCCCGTCTCCGACGCTTCCTCCAACAGCGGCCTCGCCTCATCCATCATTCTCCGGTGCGTGAAATAATCACCGCGCAGTGCCAGCACCTCCGCCGGCGCCAGCGTCCTCACCTTCCACGACGCCGATTCCAACCCCGCAAGCCCCGGCAGCACAACTCCAGGCCGCCAGTTCGCCTGCCCGACATATTTCTTCACCGCCGTCTCAAACGTATTCAAATCTCCCAGCGCTGTCCGTCCCGCCGCAACCGCGTCCGCTCCTGAATCCCACGCCACCAGATATTTCTTGAACAAATCCGCCCGACGCGCCTCCGGATCAAGCAGCAAGTAATGCACCGTGGCCCAAGACTCCGCGTAAAACACCGACGCTGGATTCTTCTCGTTGTAAAACGGCGAAGTCTCCGAAACCTGGAACAGCGTCTCCATCGGCAGCCATTCGTTCTTTCCCAGCACATACACGTGGCCACGATCGACGGTCCCGGTCGTCGCCTTATCCTCGCTCAAAAGGGAATTGCCAAAAAATTCTGCCACGCCCTCTTTCACCCACAGTGGCAGCCGCGAAAAATTCAAGTGCATCAACGAGTGCGTGTACTCGTGATAGCTCGTGTGAAACGCGGTCGTCCCTTCCGCATCCAGCCGCAGCACGACGTAATCCTTCTCTCCGTCGCTGTGAAACACGCCGGCAGGATGCACGTGCTCCGGCCCGCCCCATTCGTCCGGCGTGATCACCCGCATCGACGCTTCATCACGCGCCACGATGATTCGAATCGGCTGCGGCGGATCGACACGCAAGCTCCGGAAACGTCGCATGAAACAGCGCTCGAATCTGTTCGAAGTCGGTCGCAACCGCACGCGCCGCAACTTCACCCGCGTCGCTCGCAACCACAAAATGCGGCGTTCGCACTTCCGTCCACGCGACTTGTTCCGCCGAAGTAGGGGCTGCAGCCGGCTTCTGCACATGCGGCGAGACCGAATCAACCGCGCGAGTCGTAAGAACCGCGCACGCCGCTGCGACCACCAGCCCCAGCGCGACACAGTGCGCCAACTCTCCGAATTCGCGTTTTCTCCGCCATCTGGAAAATCTGTTCCTCGCCGACCCCGCCGTCAAGCAACCAACTGTTAACGAAACAACTCGATTTCTTAGTCCGACATAAAGCCCATCTGTACATCAAATCAACTAAATGTAAATAATTCGTCAACTTCCTTATTGACATTCCCTGAATACAGTCTTATACAGCCCTCAAGTTCTCTCTCGGTTGCCAGGTTATCCAGGGTCCTTTTTAAAAATTTGACTCGGAGGTGGGTGGGATGCCCCTATCCAGCCGTGCGGCGAAGTCTGTTCGTCGTGGTGTGCTCGGTGGTCTCGTATTACTTCTCCTTGCGTCTATTTCATTTGGACAAGCAATTTCAACCGGTACGATTCAGGGCGCATTAACCGATCCTTCCGGCGCCGCAGTTTCCGGCGCCACGGTAACTCTCACCGACATCGCTACCGGATCGACCCGCAGCGCCGAAACAAACGAAACGGGCCGATACATCTTCGCCAACATCCCTCCCTCGAAGTACAACGTCAGCGTCACCAAGCCCGGCTTTCGAGCCATCAAAGTTCCTCAGCAGGAACTCACCGTCGGCGCCGTCCTGACGCTCGACCTAAAATTGGAAATTGGCTCAAGCACCGAAACGATCGAAGTCTTCGCTGCCGGTGCGACGATGGACACCGCTTCAGCCACCGTGGGAAATACGCTCACCGGCGTCCCGCTCGACAATCTTCCCGGTCTTGGACGCGATGTCAGCACTTTCGTCACTCTCCAACCCGGCGTTGCGCCCGACGGCAGCGTCAGCGGCGCCAACCAGGATCAAAACTCCTTCATGCTCGATGGCGGAAATAACTCCAGCGACATGGACGGCACGCAGAACACCTACACACCGAGCTTCGCCGGCGATCCTTCCGGCGGCCTTGTAAACGCTCAGGTTACCGGCACCGCGCCAAGCGGCAGCCCGGGTGGCGGCGGTCCCACCGGCGTCATGCCGACTCCCGCCGACAGCATCGAGGAATTTCGCGTCGGCACCAACAACCAAACCGCCGACTTCAACGGCTCAGCCGGCGCTCAAGTTCAACTCGTCACCAAGCGCGGCACCAACCAGTGGCATGGCACCGGCTACGAGTATTACCTCAGCAACGCCTGGGGCGCGAACACCTTCAACAACAATGCCTCCGACTCTCCCAAGCCCAGCTATCACTACAATCGCTTCGGTGGCTCCGCCGGTGGCCCGCTTACATCGCGCAACATCCTCGGCGGCCGTTGGTTTTTCTTCGCCAACTACGAAGGCTTCCGCTGGCCCAGCTCCACGACGTACACCCGCACTGTCCCGTCGGCTGCGATGGATCAAGGCATCCTCCAATTTGCAGGCGCCGCCTACAACCTGAATCCGAATCCCGTCACTTATACCGGTCCGAGCACTTCCATTCTCGCCACCGGCCAAGTCGTTCCTTCCGCGGTTTGCCCTGCTGGACCGTGCGATCCGCAGGGACTCGGCATCAGTCCCACTGTGCAGAGCATGTTTCTCAACAACATGCCCGCATCCAACATCTCCACTTGTGCCGGCCTCAGCAAGTGCGACGGCCTCAACGTCCTCGCCTTCCGCGCCAACATGGCCGTGCCATGGAGCGACAACTTCGGCGTCGCCCGCCTCGACCACGACTTCGGCGCGCGTTGGCATTTCTACGGTTCGTTCCGTTACTACAAAATGGTCCGCGCTACCGGCAACCAGGTCGACATCGGTGGCCTGCTCCCCGGCGACAAGCTAGGCACTCCCACCGCGGTTTCCAATCGCCCGCAAGAACCGTGGTATCTCACGGCGGGTATGACCACCAATATCACCAACACTCTCACGAACGACTTCCATTACAGTTTCCTACGCAACTATTGGGCGCGCGGTTCGGCTGGCCAGACGCCTCAGGTCAGCGGTCTCGCCGGCGCTCTCGAACCATTCGGCGAATCCGCCACCAACGTCCTTGCCCCCGTCAACCTCGACACGCAGGACGTCCGCACTCGCTTCTGGGACGGCCACGACAACATGATTCGCGACGACCTCTCGTGGTCCAAGGGCGCGCACTTGTTCCAGTTCGGCGGCACCTACCAGCACAACTGGGACTACCACCAGCGCACCGACAACGGCGGCGGCATCAACTACCAAACCGTCTACTGGCTCGGCGCCAGCATCGGCTCCCAAAATGGGTTGGACATGACCGGCTACATTCCCGCTCCGATCCAGGCCGCGGGAGGTTCCACTCTGTCGAACTGGCAAAAAGACTACGGCATCGTGCTGGGCGCACCTGGGGTAACGCAGCTCGCCTACACGCGCACTGGCGCTCAGCTCACCCTCAATCCGCCGGTCACACCGGCCTTCGATCAGAGCACCATTCCGTTCTACAACCTCTATGTAAGCGACACTTGGCGCATCAAGCCCACGCTGACGCTCAGCTACGGCCTCGGCTGGTCGCTCGAAATGCCTCCCGTCGAAGCGCAAGGCAAGCAAATCGTGCTCGTCGATGCCAACAACAAACCGCTCGACACAGAAACCTACCTGAAGGCGCGCGAATCCGCCGCTCTTCAGGGAAGTGTCTACAATCCGCAAATCGGATTTCTCACTTATCGACAACGTCTCCGGAAAGCCGAAGTATCCCTACAATCCTTTCTACAAAGGTTTCAGCCCGCGCGTTGCGGTTGCGTGGAACCCGCACTTTGACGGTGGTCTGCTCGGCGACGTTTTCGGAACCAACAAGACCGTTCTTCGCGGCGGCTACAGCATTCTCTACGGACGTCTCAACGGCGTTGGCCTCGTGCTGATCCCGCTGCTCGGCGACGGCCTCATTCAAGCCGTGCAATGCGTCAGCCCGCTCGCCAACGGCGGTTGCGGAGGCGCCGGTGGCGCAACCCCCGGCAACTCGTTCCGTATCGGTCCGACGGCGAACGGTTTCGGCGGCTTGACCGCGCCGCTTCCCTCGGCCACGACCACGCTGCCTCAGCCGGCCTTCCCCGGTTACAACGCGGTCGCCGCCGGCGCAGGCACCGGTCTCGATCCCAACTTCCGCCCCAGCGAAAGCCACCAGTTCGACTTCACCGTGCAGCGGCAGATCAACAAAAACTTCACGATGGAGGTCGGCTACATCGGCCGCATCCTTCGCAACGAGTTCATGCCGCTGCAAATTAACTCCGTGCCTTACATGATGACTCTCGGTGGGCAACGCTTCGACAAAGCCTACGGACAAATGGTCATGCAATATTGCGGCGGAAACGCCGGCATGGCCGGCGGCGGCTGCGCAGGAGATCTCGCCGCCGTCACTCCTCAACCCTTCTTCGAAACCGCGATCAACAAAGCCTACTGCGCAGGCTTCGCGAGCTGCACTCAAGCGGTCGCCTCCAAGGAAGGCAACGCCGGCACCGGCAACATCGGCATCGCCAACGTCTGGAGTATCTGGAGCGACCTCGACAACGGCGCCTTCAACTTCCCGCGCTCGATGTTGAACACGCCGATCGCCGGACAAGTCAATGGCGGTGCCGGACAACTCAGCTCCGACTTCGTCCAGAACACCAGCCTCGGCACCGGAAACTACAACGGCCTCTTCACGACTCTCAAAATGAGCCAGTGGCATGGGATTTCGATGCAGTCCAATTTCACCTTTTCGAAATCCATGGGCACCGTCTCTCAGGTTCAGGCCACCAGCCAATTCACCAACTCCGATCCATTCGATCTCAATCGCAACTACGGCTTGCAGCCTTGGGATCGCAAATTCCTATTCAACACTTGGGTCGTCTTCCAGCCGCCATTCTTCAAGCGCCAGCAAGGATTCGTTGGCCGCATCCTCGGCGGATGGACGATCGCTCCTATCTTCGACATCGGCAGTGGCTTGCCGCTTCCGGTCTACGCCGGCAACGCCTACGCCGACGGTTCGCCTTACGGCGGCGGTCAAAGCTTCGGTGGTTCCGACGCCAGCAACGTCGGCGCGATTGAAAACGCCATCAACATTTGCGGCGGCACCACCGGCGGCAGCGGCCGACACAACAATCCCATCGCGTCGTCTCAGTATCCCGACATGGGATCGTCCGGCTACGGTCCGTCGCTCTACGCCGACCCGCAATCCATCTACAACTGCTTCCGCAATCCGATCCTTGGCATCGACGAAGGCCACAACGGCGGCGCCGGCAATCTTCGCGGCCAGCCTTTCTGGAACGTCGATTTCAGCATCAAGAAAAACATCATGTTCACCGAGCGCTTCAGCGCTGAATTCGGCGCCGTCTTCACCAACGTCTTCAACCACAACCAGCTCTTCGATCCCTACAACGCGCTCGGCGACACCGGCGACTTCGGGCAACTCGAAGGGCAAGTCAACAACCCGAGGCATATCGAACTCGGTCTGCGCATCCGCTTCTAGTCTTCCAGGTCACTCGGCCGCGACCGGGTTCGCTTTGCGAAGCCAGTCGCACCGAGGGCAGTTGCGACCGCAGCCGGGCAGCGAGTCTCTCGCTGTCCGGCGCGCCTCGCACTGGAAACGTTTAACAGCCACCACCGTCTTCCACTAAAAAGAGAGAGAAAAAAACACCACCACCGAAAAGCGGGAAGGCACACACCCTTCCCGCTTTCATTTTTTGCAACCATCGAACTCAAATCCCCGCCTCGCCAGCAACGCGTTCCCCATGGCGCCGCCGTTCCCCAGGCGTTTCTTCATGTACGGGCGCAGCACCGCTGCGCCCCAACTTGCCATGATGTTCGCCGTCGCTTCTCGCCCATCTTTCGCGCTCACTTTCTCTTCACCAATTGCATCCGCTCACCACCCCCGCTAATCTACGCCTCACTCGGAGGCACGCTTCATCGCGTCGAACGCCATCAACTCTCCCCCCGCAAACTCTCAACGCGCCTCCATCAAAGCCGACCTCGCGCTGGTCCTCTGCACTCTCCTTTGGGGCGCCACATTTGTCGTCGTAAAAAACTCGCTCTCTCATGCCAGCGTCTTCGTCTTCCTGTCGCTGCGCTTCACCTTGGCCGCCGCTCTCATGGCCGCGTATCGCTTCAAAGCTCTGCGTACCGTGAACAAGGAAGAATTCCTCGCCGGTGCCGCTCTCGGCTTGTTCATGTTCGGCGGTTACGCTTTCCAGACTGCCGGCCTTCTCTACACCACTCCCGCAAAATCCGGATTCGTCACCGGCTCCAGCGTCGTTCTCGTTCCGCTACTCCTCGCAATTTTTTGGAGAAAGCATCTCGCCCGCTGGGCTTACGGCGGAGCGCTCTGCGCTGTCGTCGGCCTCTACTTCCTCACCGTTCCCGTCGAAGGGCTCGCGCGCCTCAACCGCGGCGATATCCTCACCTTCGCCGCCGCCGCTCTCTACGCCGTCCACATCATCCTTGTCGGCGACTACACGCAGCGCCATTCCCACGGCGCGCTCAGCGTTCTCCAGGTCGCCGCGTGTGCCGGGCTCGCTTGGGTCACCACAGGTTTCCTCGCCACGACGGGTTGGGAACCCGCGCGCTTCGACGCCAGCAGGGAACTCTACCTTGGCATCGCGATCTGCGCCGTCTTCGCCACCGCCGCCGCGTTCTCCATGCAGCTTTGGGCGCAGCAATACACCACGCCAAGTCACGCCGCGATCATCTTCACGCTCGAACCCGTCTTCGCCGTCATCACTTCGTATCTCGTAATCGGCGAACGCCTCAACACCCGCTCCATTATCGGCGCAATTTTTGTCCTTGCTGGAATCTTGATCGCAGAACTTCTCGGCGCCCCCGCCGCACCCGAATCCCCCGAGCCCGTCTTCGAAGGCCGCATCTATTTCGAAATGTGGTGGCGTCTCTGAATGAACCGCGTTTGCCAGCAGGGAGCGGGCGATCGGAACCGAATTGCATCCCCAACTTCAAAGTCATGCATTTTGATAGCGTTGCCGCCCGGCACCAGAATCGACTGGAGCTAAGTGGAGTCAAAAGCAGTTGTCCGGTTACGCGGCTATCGGGAGTTGACTACTGGCGCTTGCTATCAACCTTCAGACATTGATGGAGATCTTGCGTGGCTTGTTTCAGTTCATCCGCGGGTTTCGATTCCTTTTTTATATGGCCGGCATCGACGTCGGCGATCACTTCCCGACAGAGATTGCTCATGCGGCGAATGCGGTCGGTAGCCAGAACGGAAAGCAGTTCATCGCTTTCAGCTCCTTGAGACTGGCCCTTTCTCAGCTGTTGAAGTGTCTCCGTAATCGTTCGTATGTTCTCGACGGCACTTCGATATTCCCGCATTAAATGAACGTCGATATCCTCAGATTTCAACGCCGTTTCGAGACTCTGCAGTTCAATGATTGTTTTGTTGACCTGCAAATCCACGCCCCAAAAACTCTCGTTTGGAGTAATCAGTTCAACCACAATGCCGTCAGCTACGCCCGGGCGCGAGTCTGGTGCGGCAAGTACTCTTGCCTCAGCTGTCTGTGCGGAAAGAAAATTCGCCAGTGTGACCCGGCTACCCAATTCCGGATAGCTGGACATTTTCACGAAACCGCCGTTGGCGTTGACTTGCCGGGCGACGGCATCCTCTTTGACCGAGATACCATCCTTGCCCCGCCAGCTAACCTCGATCGGCACGACCACAGGGAAGCGCCGAGTTTTTCTTCGCTCTGCGTTTGTGCCATCAGCTGTCAATGGACGCTTTTTGATCGTCACAGGGGTTCCTTTTCAACGCGGTATTTTTGCAGTGGTTCGGCGGACAAGGGTTCGTGGTACCCGCAAAATAGGCTAAGACCTGGCGTTCCGGGGCGCTACTGCTCGGAAGGGCAGTGTTTCCCACTCCAGCGCGGGCGGCCGCGACCGCACCACCCTGGCGCTTTCCATTCGACTTGTCCGGTTACGCGACTTATCAGGGTTGGGAGGCGAGGTGCCGCAAGCCGAAAGCATCGCTTCGCGTGCGGTCGATATAAGTCACAGCAACGATATCTGCGTGTCCCGCTGGCAACATTTTCGACAAGCGGCGCGCACCAGAAAAGTGATCACCGCTAACGCGCGCCTTCCTCAATTACAAGCGACTCCCCACGCGGGCAGCGTGATTGTGCCATTCTGTGAGACCTCTTCGCCGGAAAGCAGATCTTTGCCACTTGGGAATGCATAAGCCACCGATGCCGGAGTCGCCGAATAGTTCATCACATAGTGAACCGCGTGCCCATCGGCCAGCATCCCGCTGCGCATGATCGTCGGGAAATGGAGCGCCTGTTGCGGTCCCCAGAGATTGGCGCGCTTGACGGTATCCTCCAGAATCTTTTCGATCATCGCGTCGCTCGGCATGAATCCAACGTAAGTCACTTCGCCTTTTCCGTAGTTGTTGCGGACGATCGCTGCATATTTTCCCCAGACCGGATGGTGATAGCGCGCAAGCACGGTGCCGGTCGTCGGCGTTAGCAACTCCATCCACCAGCGCGCGGCATTTTCGCCGTCGCCGACGTGGTACGCGTCACTCTCCAACGTCACTCCCTCAGGAATCGTAAACTGGTTGTACTGCACACCGGCGGCCTCAGCGATCATTCCCGGCTGAGTCGTCGAGCGTACCTTCACATTTTCGTCGGAGAATCCGCTCTTGAACGTATAGAGCAAATGCCCACCCGCTTTGGCAAACGCGTTCAGACGCTCGATCTCCGCATCCGACGCGGCGTACAGCGCGGGAACGACGATGAGCTTATACGCCGACAAATCTGTCGTCGAAGGATCGACGAAATCCACCTCGGCGTTCATGCGATAGAGCGCGTCGTAGTAGGGGCGCAGCACATCGTTGTAGGTCGTCTTCGATGTCCAGCCAAATTTGAACGAATCGAACGCGGTAAGCGCGCGGTTGCTGAAATAAATGGCGATGCGATTCCGCTTTTGCATGTTGACTAGCTGCGGCCCCAGTCGCGCCAGGTCCTTGCCGATCGTACCGGCCTCTTCGTAGGTCGGATTCGGCTTGAAATCCTGACTCAGCAACCCGCGCCAGTACGTTTCGATCGCGTTCGCCGTTGTCCCCCAATGCCAGTACCCGACCATATTCGCGCCAGACGCAAGATGACTGAACGCTTGCAGTCGAAGCTGTCCCGGATACGGAGTCCACTCTGGAAATCCCTGCGCTTCGGTCTCGATGAGCAAATAATTCTGTCCGCCACGCATCGACCGCGCCAGATCTCCGCCGAACGCGATCTCGGTCCCGGTGAGGGGATCCTGCGTTGGGTGGTAAATGTCGATGCCCGCCACATCCAGCGCACGCGCCGCGGCGAAGTGATCGACGGCGGGCTGAATTCCGTATGAGTATCCGCGCCAGTCGAGATCGAAATTTTGTGTCACGAACTGACCCGCACGCGCATGTCCACGAACAAGCCTCGCCTGCCACGCGAGATACTCCGTCACCAGCCCTCGCTGGAATTCAGCGAACGCCGCCGCTAAGCTCGCGTTGATGGTTCCATTCACCGACGGAAAATCTGCCCAGTCGTTGACGCGGTTGCTCCAATAGTCGAGTCCAAATTCTTTGTTCATCGCGGCGAGATCAGGGAAGCGCTCGCGCATCGACTTCACAAACGCTGCCTGCACGTTCGGCCCGCTTGTGTCGTAAGCCTTCGTTTCGTTATCGAGCTGGTAGCCGATCACTGACTTGTGACTCTTGATGTGATCGATCAAAGCAACGATGACTTCCTGCGCCGCGTCACGAAAATTGGGATTCGTGATGTCCATGTTCTGGCGCCGGCCATACTCGGCCCGACCTCTCGGAGTGACCACGAGGACATCGGGATGCTCGCGCGCAAGCCACGTCGGAATCGCGTAGGTCGGCGTCCCGACGATGACGTTGATTCCCGCCTTGTCCATTGCGTCGAGCACCCGATCCACGTGACTGAAATCAAAAACGCCACGCTTCGGCTCCAGCGTTCCCCACGTCGACTCGGCGATGCGCACAACATTGATTCCTGTCGCCTTCATCATGCGAACGTCTTCGTCGAGGCGATCCGTCGGCGCGTACTCGTCGTAATACGCGGCACCGAAAAGGATCGTCCGCTGCCCCTGGAAAGACTGCCCGACAGCTTGGAATCCATTCGTTACAAAGAAAGCCGCGAAAACAACGACTTTCAGCATTCGACGTTTACTCATTGCAATGACCTCATTTGAAATCTCGGCGCGTCGAAAAATCATGTGCGAGTCGGCTGATCGGGATCCCTGTTTTCCGCCAGCAAATGTGCCAATCGCTCACGTGTCTGCGGTCACCTGTGAATAGATCGGTTCCAATCCAAGCAGCCAATTGAAGGCGATGTGGCGCTCTTGAGTAATACCGAGCGTTTTGCGAAATTTCTCGCATTCGAGTTTGTCGACGCGCACACCGTCTATAGCAAGGTCCCGATTCTGAGTTTCAAGATGATCCAGCGACAACCGGGCCCACTGACATTCGGATACATAAGTAACAAAATCCATGCTACTTGGCTTCACTGAAAATTCCCGCAGTCGCCAATGCAGCGTCAAATACGTATCCGCCCAAGTTTCGATTTCCGACATGTCGCGTAATCGTGGAGAGTGCAGAGGAGTTTGATGGCGTTCATCGAGGAAGCCCATTCGGTTCGCGATGTCACTCGGGTCGCATTCAACTTCGAAGGCCGGTAGCTTCGCGAAACCTAGAGCCCATGCGAGCACAACCATTCCTTCAGATTGCCAGCCCGCCTGTCTAGCTCGCTTTCTGTCGAGTCCCCCCAAAGGCGTGGAGATTAATTCAGTCTCAGAGGATTCGAGTTCTGCAAGCGCACCAATCGAGTCGAGCCAACCAAGAAGGCTTTCACGGAGCCTCTCAGCTTCCGGCTCGCCAGCGTCCTGCTCGATCAGTCCGCGACAGCTGATTACGGATAAAACCAACGCGCGTGCCGCCACGCGTTCGGGACTGGGTGGAGTGATGGAATACTCGTCCGCTTTCGGCATGAATTTCCATCATACCTTCGGAGTCACCAATAGTATTACTGGGTCCCGATGAATGCCGTTATCCGGACAAGTGGAATCGCCTGATTTTCAATGTCCGGTAACGCGACTACTCGGGACTTATCCGGCAAGACATGAAAGCATGGGGATATGAGAATTAGCATCTTGTTGGCATTTATGCTGGTCTACTTACCCATTTCAGCCCAAACACGCGGCGCGACTCCTTGTGCTACTGGCGCTCAAAGCGAAACTTCTCATTGGCGTGTATACATTGACCGTGAACATCATTTCTGTTTTCGATATCCAAAATCGTACGTACCGATTCCTCACCCTAGGGCTGGCTGTCGCGGCCCGAAGCTGGAAGACAAGAAGCGCGTGGCAAACATAGGCGTATGCGTGTTGGAGGAAAAATTCCAACCAGACGTATTAGTCAGGATGGCCCCGACAGGAATCGACTCCCCTCCGAAACCGATTCAGATCGGCGAGAACACGTTTTATTACTACGGTCCGGGAGGTGGCGGAGTGGACTATCCAGACGTCTACTATTTTGATCTGGGTGGGAAGATTCTGGGGATCGATTTTGATGGTCCCTACGAGAATGAAAAGACGCCGACGCCCGCGACGAAGCAAATGGAGCAAAGAGTGCTGAAGAGCTTTCAAGAATTCTAGCAGTCGCTGTTTGTGGAGACTTTTGACGTGCTTGACAAACGGCGTAACCGGACAAGTGAGCCGCACTCGTCCCGCCTAAGGGCGAAACTCTTCAACATATTTCGGGTCACCGAGCAGCTCCAACTCAGCCCCGCTCCCGGTGAAAGAAACAACCTCGCCGCCTTCACTGCCAATCAAGCGCAAAGCAATTGAGCCGTTGTGCCGCAATGGCACCGGAATTTCGTTGTCGAAGGTTTCATTTCCCAATTGAAGGCTGCCCTCACTCAAGGTGACCGGGAATTTGAAAAACGAACCTTCCACCCTCGCATTGTTTATGCGAAGTATCGCTTGTTGAGTCCAGCCGCTGCCTGCATCACAACCTGGTGCACCTTCACTCTGGTGTATGTAAACCGATGAAAAGTGGAGCTGCCCTTCACCTTGCGAGAATGAAACGGCAGTGAGGATTGAGTCGTGAATTTCGACGCAGCGATTCGGCATGACAGCGTTCACTGTGAGGCCATTGTTTTGCGGCTGTCAACGGGATGGCCCAACTCCCGATAAACGCCGTAACCGGTAAAGTGGATTCCGGCCAAAAGCACTTGTCCAGGCACCCAACCAATCGGTCAGGTTGGTTTCTCTTTCGGATTTGAAAATTTAGGGGATTCGATTTAGCGGCCCCATTCCGGCAATATTGCCTTCAAAACCACGTTTGACGTATTCACCAGGGCTAGCCCCAACAACTCGCTTGAACGCCTTACTGAACGCAGCGTCGGACTCGTAACCCACTGACCGAGCAACGTCTATGAGCTTTTTGTCACGCTGTTGTAGTAGCCGCATCGCCTTCTGCATCCGCCACTCGGTTACATATTCCAGTGGTGTTTGTCCGAGTAGCTCTTTAAAACGCGGTGCGAATGCGGAGCGAGACATGCCCGCCGCTTCGGCCAGGGATTCGACTGTCCAGGGTGTATTCACTTTGTCGTGAATGGCACTCAGGGCGTTGCCTATTTGGGGATCGAAAATCGCACGAAGCCATCCTTTGTTGCGTTTCGGTCCCGACGCGATATGCGCCCGGAGTACCTGGATAAACAGAACCTCGGCCAGCCGACTCGCGACGACTTCAGATCCCGGCGCCTGTTCTTCCATCTCAGACGCGAGCGCCTGCACTGTGGTGTGAAGAGCAAGCGTGCGTGCCTGGTCGGCCTTCATCAAAATGAAGGTCGGCAATAACTGAGTGATCGGCTTCAGGCTGGCGCGATCGAAACTCAAGGATCCACAGACGATTGTCGTCGGTGCGCCACCGCCCCCACAAAGAGCGACATTTCCGTTGGCCTTGGCCCCGACCTCGCGGAAGCTCCACCTCGGACGTGTTCGCAGGCTGTCGCGCAAAACAATCGAAGTCCCCTTAGCCAGTAAAAAGCAATCACCACCGGTGAGGGGAATCGGCTCCGCAACCCCTTCTACACTCAGCCAGCAGTTGCCGCGCGAAAGCATGGCGAAGTGCGCCAAATCTGTGGGTGACACCTTTTTGTCGGAAGACGTGACTTTTTCTTCGATCTCGTTTTCCTGTTTTATGCCCCACGGGGCTGTGGCTTCGAGCCTGTGCAGACCGAAAGCGGTCACGTGCATCGTTCGGAAGATGTCTGTTACGGGGTCCAATTCACCCTCCCAATATGGACGAATAGACAAAAAATTAGGACTCTTGGACAGCTCTCGTCCACGTTCCAAGGAATCTACTCTAGTGTAACGAAGTCCTACGCATCGAAGGGAGAAAGTATGGGAAAGCTGGAGGGTAAGGTTGCAGTGATCACTGGTGCCAACAGCGGTATTGGTTTGGCCACGGCCAAGCGCTTCGTGGAAGAAGGCGCGCATGTGGTGATTACTGGCCGACGGGAGAAAGAACTGAAAGAGGCCGCAGCCTCTATCGGTAAAAACGTCACGACAGTCGCTGGCGACGTTACGCGACTGGAGGATCTGGATCGGCTCTATTCCGTCGTGAAAGAGAAGCACGGTCACATCGACGTCCTCTTCGCAAACGCGGGCTGGGGTGAAGTCGCACCCATTGGAGCGGCTACCGAAGCTCATTTCGACAAAACCTTCGATTTGAATGCGAAAGGAACATTCTTCACGGTGCAGAAGGCTATTCCCCTCTTCAAAGATGGGGGTTCGATCATCCTGAACACTTCGGTCGCGAACGTAATGGGATTGCCAACGTTTGCTGTCTATGCCGCGGCTAAGGCGGCCGTGCGCAGTTTCGTTCGCAGCTGGGCCGCGGAACTAAAAGACCGCAAAATCCGCGTGAATGCGGTAAGCCCCGGACCAATCGAAACTCCGGCACTTGAGAAAGCGGGCATCCCTCCTGAAATGATGGAGCAAGCAGTAGCAGGGTTCACCACGCAGGTTCCGCTCGGCCGCAGAGGCAAGCCCGAGGAAATTGCGGCCCCCGTCGTGTTTCTCGCCTCCGATGAAAGTTCTTACATTACCGGCGTAGAACTCGCCGTCGATGGCGGCATGGCGCAGGTCTAGTGCGGAGGCTGCCGCATCTTGTGGTGGCGAAGGGTAATCCACGGCCTTTAAAGGCCGTGGATTCGATATCAATGTGCATCGGAGAAGCTTTATGACATACGCGATTGTAGGATTCGGGAAGATAGGCCAGGCCCTGGCGCGGGCCTTCGCTCGCAAAAACATCCACGTGAACGTCGCGAGCCGTCGCCCGCCCGAAGCTTTGGCAGCACAGGCTGGGGCCATTGGACCCACGGTCATCGCCAAGTCGCTGCGTGACGCACTTGGGGCCGACACAATCATCTTGGCGGTCCCGTTCGAAGAACATCGCGCGGTCGCGAAGATCCTTCCAAACTGGGAAGGCAAGACAGTCATCGACGCGACGAACGCTTTTGGAGTGGTCCCTGAGGACCTAGACGGCCTACCGTCTTCCGCCTTCGTTGCGAAGTCGTTCACATGCGCCAAGTTGGTGAAAGGTTTTAATCACCTGGGTGCAGCCATCCTGGCTACCGATCCAATCGTCGAGGGCGGCCACCGGGTCGTCTTTCTATCGAGCGACGACGAGGACGCGATCGCTCCCGTGGCGGATTTGGCCAAAAAACTCGGGTTCGCACCCGTCAAGCTGGGAAAGCTCAACGAGGGTGGCGCGCTGGTGCACGCACGCGGCAAAACTTGGGGTCACCTCATCTTCCAGGATTTGTTCAAGAAGACGCAGTAATCGATCGTCCATGGCGTGATTTGGCCAGAGCAGAAAGGGTCCGAAACGTCCGATCAGATCGGACACGCTTGATGTAAAGAAAATGGAGAGGCTTCGATGAGCATCGAAACGAATGTCCAGATCGTGAAAAATTTTCTGGCGGCACTTGGCCGCCGCGATAAGCAAGGTTTGCTGGCGTTGTCTGCCGAAGATATTGAGTGGATCATTCCGGGCGAGAAATGGCCGCTTGCCGGCACGCACCGCGGGCACGCAGGATTGCAGGATGTACTTCAGAAGGCGAACGAAACGGTGGAAACTTCCTACCCACATCCCCCCGAGTTCATAGCGCAGGGAGACCGGGTCATGGTCGTCGGCTTCGCTACAGGCAGAATCAAGGCCACGAACAAGACGTTCGAGGACCATTGGGTCTTCGACATTACTGTTCGAAATGGCAAACTGACGAACGTCCGGGAGTATATCGACACGCAAGCACTGGCGCGGGCCTCCGAGATGGACGCGAGTCCCAGGCCCTGACCCATCCCCGAGATCCGATCGGCAACCAAGAGTCGGCTTGCGTTTACGGATGACTTTCTGCCGAAGGGTTTCTCAGCATCGGACTCAAGTCCAGACAAACGCCATTACCGGACAAGTGCCTCCGCCCGTCCGGATCGTGTTGACCGAATTTCCGGTTGCAGTAATCGAATTGCATCCCCAACTTCAAAGTCTCGCATCCTGATGGCGTTGCCGCCCGCAACAGAATCAATTGGAACCAAGTCGAGCCAAAAGCACTTCTCCGGTTATGCGACTCATCGGGAGTTAGCCATAGAGAACGAAGCCAGCCTGTTTCTCCCCGCCGGACGAGACTCGCCGTTGTATGGTTATTGTTGCCGTACATACAAAGTAATGGGGGCGCGATGGGCGGACAAGGATACTACTACGCCGTTCCCTACGAAGATGACTTCGATAGGGCGTTGCAATCTCTTCGAAAAAGGGAGTTTGAAGCGGGACGCTACAATCCAGTGGTCCCGTTCCTTGAATTCGACGCTTCCTCGACGCCTTCTCCTGGAAAGGCGCACGCTTCGATTCAAGAGGCGTTAGACGACTCCGAAGCCGACGGAACAAGGTCGATCCTTGACATAGAGCACATTGCTTCCAGACCCGGTCTTGGAGCCGCCGTTTTGTTACCAGGCAACAAGCTCAAAGAATTGTACGGCACAGAGAAGCCTACGCGACAGATGGTCTCGGAGAACTTGGATTTCTTCGAAGACATAGACCGAGGTCAAGCCATCTACTTCATACTTTTTGACGAGGGGAAGCCGTCCGAAATATTTTTCGCCGGCATGTCCTACGACTGATGGATCGCTGCCCGATCTGTGAGGGAATTTCAGAACGATTCGATCTTCCCGGCCCCGAAGAGTACAAAAAACTTGTTCGCCGGCTGATGGAGATGGTCAAATCTGGCGCTCTGAAGGTGGTTGAAGCCTCCTGCCCAATGGAAGACATTTTCGGGCCTAAATGGCCGAGTGACATTGTGATTCATAATTTTCAATGCACGGCCTGCAGGCGAGCCTTCCATCTTTTTGCTGATACCTACCATGGACGTGCAACCTGGGAATTCCATGACGCGCCGAATTTAGATTGTGGCCCAGTCGCTCCCGGATGATGCCGCAGTTGACACCGAGAACTCGACCACAGCTCTTGTCCGATAATGCGACTTGTCGGGACCTTCGACACTCTATTGGTTGCAGCACGACTCGTCTTCCGACAGCAGCATCTCGATGGCCAACCGTGCATTGTTCGGCCCATGAGTTAACGAACCACTAGGTCCCTTCATCATCCAATCGACGCACGAACTCCATGAATTCGATTCCCACTACGATTAGAGAACCCCACAGCAGAAAGGCGATCCCGTATAAGGCAAGCCGCGCGCGGGATTGTGTCAGCAAAAAGACGCGTGACCTAAGAACTGTAATTACGTTTACAGCGGCATAACCCGTCAGGAGCCAAATCAGAAGAACGTTGTGTTGATTCACGCTCACCGCCTTGTAGATCCGACTTGGCCATCAATGCATTGTGCGCAAAGAGCGTCTTCGCGACTTCATAAGGTTCCATGGGTATTCTCCTTGCGAGGTTAGGCTTGCCTGCTAATTGTGAACTGTTCGGTATGATAATCAGGCGCGGGGGATGCGGTCAAGGTATATTTGAACTAGTTATTTCAAAATGCCGTAGGACGCCGCTCTCAAGTTGCTGCGGAGGGGGAAGAACTACTACTTTTCAGGCCTAATTTGTGAAACGGTGAATTGCCTCGTAGGCGTTATCTTGAAATGAAGTGTTTTTCAAATCGGTAAAAAAAGCGCTCTGGTCCACCATGTCCCCTGACAACTTACCTTCTTTACTGGCATAAAAAACGCCGCTTTTATATCGCTCATCCGAAATGGCATCTACAAACCGTTTTGCACCAACTTCAAGCGTATGCACCATTCCGCCCATCAACGGGAATACAACAGGCATCATCACGTGCTTCAACATAAACCGCATTGCCGGGGGAAGGCTATCTGGCGCCTGAGTTCCTTTTGTATTTCCTGGGCTCACGACAATAAACTTGAGCTTAGGATATTTTCTTGCCATCGATAACGTCCACATGGTTTCCGCATACTTGACATATGCGTATGCTTGCAACGCATTGAACTTATTGCCGAAATATGATCCGTCAAGAATAGCGGCAAACTCATTTACAGAAGAAGTCCTCATCGAAACTCGTTTTACTCCTAGCATCTTTACTCCTGGAACCGCTTCCGCACTGACTGCTAGAACTGTTTTCCTTAACTTGTCCCGTTGAATCAATTCCTCGACTAGAATCACGTTGCCTAAAATATTCGTAGCAGCTAATTGGTTCATGCCGGAAGGTGTAGATTTCGCAGCCGTTTTCCCAATTACTCCACCTGCATTTAAAACGATTGCATCAATAGGTTCCTTTATTTCTTCTGCCGCCTTTCTTACGGAATTCGCATCCGTAACATCCCCAATAATGATTTCGAAAATCTTTTTCCCAGTTTTCTTCTCAAGATCTTTTTTTGCTGCCTCTGCTCTCGCTTGATTTCTGCAAAACAGAATTACCCTTTGTGTTTCTTTTTTTAATGCGAGCTGTCGGGCAGTCTCTTTCCCAAGCCCAGCATTTGCTCCGGTTATTAATATGCTTTCGTTAGCGATAAAATGTTCCATGAGGGTCTCCGTGGTAAAGGATGAAGGCCGAGTCACGGGGCCAGTTCCGGCTTGCTAGTTTTGAACTATTCAGTTATATAATGTGGGTTGGAATTGTCAAGGAGTTTTGAACTAAATGTTTCAAAATACCGCTAAGCCGCGTGGACGACCGCGCAGTTTCGACGAGACCGGGGCGCTGGAAAAGGCGACCCAGGTGTTTTGGTCGAAGGGCTACGACGGCGTGACCATTGACGATCTCGTCGCCGGGATGGGCGTGGGACGCCCGAGCCTGTATGCCGTCTTTGGAGACAAACGGGCGATATTCTTACGCGTCATGAAGGCGTATGCGGAGAAGAAAGGCGCTCTCGCAGCAAAGGCGCTGCTCTCGCCGCATAAGCTTCGCGACTCGATCGCGGGCTTTCTGAGGTACGCCGTCGAAAGTGCGACCGAGAAAGGGTCCGCCCGGGGCTGTCTTATGGTGTGCGTCGCCCCTCTCGTGAACGACGCTGAGGTTCAGCGGTTCCTGCAGAGCGCGGTCGCGGGCGGCGTGGCGCTGGTGGAGCGCCGTTTCCGGGACGGTATCACCGCGGGAGATATTCCGCCTGACTTTCCTGTAGCCGTGCGCGCGATCCAAGTCACGGATTTTGCTCGTGGCCTTACCATGCGTGCGCGGATAGGCACTCCGCGCAAGACGCTCCTCAAAGATGCTGAAGAAGCGGCTGACTTGGTGCTCCTGCCGCGGCGTGTTAGGTCCACAGCGTAGCGCATGTCTCGGTACACCCACACTTAGCGAGGGGCGTTCCCATCGCCGGACTCAAGTCCCAATAAACGCGGTGGTCTCAATGGATCGACGCAACACTCATCTAGAGGCCAGACTGCATTGAAAACAAAAGCCAAAACGCTGCTTAGGTTAGATCAGCTGAAAGGTTGCCCCGGCTGGTTGACCTGGCAGCGTTAAGCAGGCATTAGAGTTGTATGCTCAGAGGTGGGCGAACGTATGTTTCTTCTCACTTAGCGCCAAGCGATGGCACAAGCGCATGACTCACCAATTCGAGAATCGGCGACGACTGCGATTTGTTATCGCGATCCAATCGATTGACGCTAATGACTAACGATGCGTCGAGCTTTTCCACGTAATACATGTCCGTGCTGAAACCGTTGATTGTTCCCGAATGCCCGCAAAATCCAAATCCTAACGCTACGCCTTCGCCATATAGGGCATCGGTACCAGAGAGCGGCTGGCCTTGCATCCGCTCCGCCTGTGTTTGAGGCTTCAGCAAGCCGCCCTTGCAGAGCGCGCGAGAGAACGTCAGCAGGTCCGGAATGTCTGAGATCACGGCTCCCGCGGCTCCAGCGAGCGGAGGATTGAACAACGTCTTGTCGTCAAATTGCTTCGTCACTGGATTCCACCCATACCCGCGCAGCGGACCGGGAATTCCTGTGCCGGTGGGATACGACGTATGGTGAAGTTTCAGCGGCACAATCACGGCTTCGGTGATGAGCTGTCCGATGTCCTGGCCCGTCACGCGCTGTACGATGCCTGCCAGAATGTCGTAATTGAAGTCGGTGTACACACCCAACGTATTCGGCGGCTTGAAGCCAGATTTCAGCTGCGCAATTGCCGCCAGGTCTTGCGCCAGTGAGGGTGCGGCCGAAAGTGGCGCGTCATAAACTTGGGCGAGAACTTGATCGTCATTCGGCGCAGGAATTCCACTCCTCATCCGCAGCAAATCATCCACGGTGATTTGATCGGCATTCGGGAATTGCGGATACCACTTTGCGATAGTGTCCTGCTTGCTCAGCAGTCCGTGATCCACCAGTACCAACACGGCTGTCGCCGCAAAAGGCTTGGTGATGCTCGCAATACGAAACGGCGGCTCCAACGTTCTTGCCAGACGCGTATCGAGGTTTGCGTATCCTTCGGTAAACGTATATTCGCCTTTGCCAGGCACCGACACACGAACTGCAACGCTGGGCAAGTTGTTTTTCTTTACGACTTCATGGATGTCGGCATCGAGCTTGCGCGCTACATCTGGTGAGAACAAATCGGTGGGTCTCGCGGGAGACGTTCCATGCCCCAGAACGACGAAGCTTAGGAGAAGAGCCGAGCAAAAGCGTGTGCCGCGTTGCCAGCTTGGCAGCATAAAAATTCTTCGCAGGAATCAGTAATGATCCTGATTACGACGAACGAAGAACAGTATATTGCTCCTCACAGTACCTACGCAATTTCGTTCTATGTATAACGAGTGCCATTCCTAGGAATGGCCCCACGTCCTGATGATTCGGGTGCATTCAATAGGTCGAAGCAACACCATCTAGGAACTGATCTGTTCAAAGGTGGTG
Source organism: uncultured Acidobacteriota bacterium (assembly GCA_963766985.1). GTDB lineage: Bacteria > Acidobacteriota > Terriglobia > Acidiferrales > UBA7541 > Acidiferrum. The sequence goes on along the minus strand of CAVYCJ010000010.1, from coordinate 488,509 downwards.
TTTATGATCCAGTGGCTACTCTCAAGAGCAGCTCGACAAGGTCTCGCTGCTCTTGAATCAACGACCGAGAAAGACTCTAGGATTCCAAACTCCTGCGGATAAACTTCAGGCCAGTGTTGCGTCGACCACCTGAACCGGCAGCCGTTACCCGACAAATGCCTCGGCACGTCCGGATCTGTTGACCGAATTTCCGGTCGCCGTCATCGAAGCCACGTCCGAACGTTGTGAAGCTGACGATCTAAAGTCAAAAACGCGGGATTTTCCGGTTCTTGACGTTTCAAGTCTTTTCCAAATGGAAAATGGTTGGAAAACGAATGCTTGGGTAGGAATTTTACTTTCGTGCCGAAAGCGCAACATCCTTCCGCGTCGCACTCTTCTGAAACGCCGCCCGGAACCCCGGATCGCTCCGCAACGGATCAAACCGTGGATCGTACGGCAGATAGATCAGCCAATTCGAATGATGCTGGTCGGCGTGCTTCAACGAATCCAGCGCTTTCGCCTTATCTCCAATTTCTGCCCACGTCGCCGCAATGTAGTAATCCGGCACAACTAAACTCCCCGGCCGCGCCAGCGCGCCTTGCAGCGCCTGCCTCGCTTCTGTTTTCTTCCCGCTTCGCGCCAGTTCGTATGTCATCAGTATCAGCGTGACCGGATTGTCCCGCTCCAACGCTTCGGCCTCGCTGAATTCCGTCAGCGCCGCCGTGTTGTCATTCATCTGTCCGTACACCAGCCCCAGCAGTTGATGCGCCGGTATAAAATCCGGATAAAGCTCCAGCGCCCGTTTGCATTCCCGTGCCGATTCTTCATTCCTTCGCATGAGAAACAACGCCCACGCCAGCGATGTCTGCACGCTCGGAGAAACCGGATCGAGCTCCTGCGCGCGCTTCGTCACCGCAACCGCCTCTTCCCCTCGCCCCATTCCCAGCAACGAAAATCCATAATATTGATAAGCTGCCGCGTAATTCGGGTCGATCGCTACGGTCGCCTTGAATTCGCGTTCTGCGCCAACCCAATCGTGCTCGTAGTCGGTCAGTGCCGACAACATCGCCACGTGTGCCTCTGCGTTCGAGTTGTCCAGCGACATCGCTTTCCGTGCCGCTTCTTCTGCCTTCGGGTAGGCCTCGGAAGGCGGCAGGTATTCATAGAAGCCAATCAGTTGGTAACAGTTCGCCAGCGACGCATACGCCCGCGCATAGTTCGGATCGATCTTGATCGCTTCATTCAGCAGATCGACTGCTTTTGTCAGCGCACCGCGGCTTCGATTCGTCGCAAAGAACTCCGCCTTCATATACTTCTCGTACGCGTCCAGCTTCGCCGTCTCCGGTCCCGCCGGCGTCTTCACCGGCTGCCCTTCGAAGTGCGGCAGGATCGCGGTCAAAACCTGCTTCGCGATCGAATCCTCTGCGTTGAAGATATTCTCGTTGTTCGCGCTGAATGTGTCCGACCAAAGCTCTGCGCCCGTCGGCCCGAATACCCGCACCTTGACGATGATCTTTCCCGCTTCGCGATGTAGATTGCCTTCAACCACGGCTTGCACGCGGAGCTTCTCCGCTGCCGTCTTGGCGTCCGGCTCCGATCCCAGCACGGCTCGAATTGTCGACGACGACCGGACGGTCAGTTGCTCCACCGTTTTCAGCCGGTCTGCTATCGCGTCCGAGAATCCGACTCCCAGGTACGCGTCTTCTGCGCTGCCCTGATCCGTCCGGAAGGGAAGTACCGCAACTGATCGCGCCGGATTCGAATCCGAAGCCGCCACTTCGGTCTGGCTCGGATGTCTCCACCGTTCCACCCCGACGATCCCCGCCACCGCCGCAACCGTTATCACCGCGGCTGCAAGATAAACCCGGAGTGTCCGGCCGGATGTCTTCCCGGCAGGAGAACCGACCGAAACGGGCGCAGGCGCTTCTCGATTCGTCGCCCGATTATCGTCCGACTCGCTTGCCTCGCCGTCCCCGAACCCCAAGTCCGGCACAGGCTTACCAGTCTCGCTCGCGGCTGACCTCGCCTCGATGCCTCCGTTTGGCTCTGCCGATGTCTTCTCGGTGAACGGTCCGACATAGCGGTAGCCGCTACCCCATCTGGTCTCGATGAACTGCGAGCTCGTCGCCGTCTCGCCAAACGCCTTCCGGATGCTCCCGATCGCCTTGCTCACGCTCTGGTCGTACACTTCTTGACCGCCCCAGAAGCGCTCCAGCAGCTCCTCACGTGTAATCATCCGGTGACGGTTTTCGATCAGGTGTAGCAATACGAGGTAGGGCTTCCGCTGCAGCGCGACCGTCTGGTCCGCTGTCACCAATAGTTGCTTCTCGGTGTCGAGGTAAGTCGAGCCTAATACGTACATTAGGGTAAGAACCGGGGGACTTGAGCGCGGAGTATACCCCGGATCTCCTTGATTTCCTATTTTCTTCCGATTTCGGTCAGGTCTTACTTCTGCACTTTCACTACCTTTTACGCAATACGCAGTCGATCGGACCACCCCGACGCTGCCTCTCGCATTCGCTAGGTTCAATGTGGGTGGAATCTGCGTCGGGGATTCTCTAGAAGGGGGAACTGCGATGGTTAGGTCGGTTTCTTACCACGACGAGTCTCGATGGAGGGGATGGGCTTTCGTCCTTCTCATCGTCGCTGCATGCATTCTTCTTCTGAAGCTATTGGGATGAGCTCACCGGGAGCGCACGAACCATGCCCCATTCAAACGAGCCAAGAACTAACGAACAAAAGAACAACCAACCGAGGATCAACGAACCGAAGAACAGCGAACCGAGGAACAACGAGCCAAAAACGGCGGACCCTGACGACGTTTCAAACCATTTGCGGGTGATTTTTCGCCGGAAGCGCCTCATGGCTCTGGCCAGGCAGCGGCAAAGAAATCGTTGCTCGCTCTTACGCGTAATGCTTTACGTCTACCGGCGTATGCATCGTCGCGTGATGCACCTGTTTGTTCGCACCTTCGTAGGCGTCAATTTTGTGCGCGTGCTGCAGCGACGTCCCGATGTCGTCAAGCCCCTTGATTAGCACTTCCTTGCGCGACGGCACGATGTCGAAGTGATATTTCAGCCCGTGCTTGTCGCTCACGGTCTGGCTTGGCAAGTCAATCGTCAGCGAATAGCCTTCTTCCTTTTCCGTGCGCTTGAAAAGCTCTTCGATCTCCGCTTCGGTCAGCGTCGCCGGCAAAATCCCGTTCTTGAAGCAGTTGTTATAAAAAATGTCGGCATAGCTCGGCGCCAGGATCACGCGAAAGCCGTAATCCTTCACGCCCCACGGCGCATGCTCGCGGCTCGACCCGCACCCAAAGTTCGCTCGCGCCAAAAGCACGCTCGCGCCCTTGTACCGCGGAAAATTCATCACAAAATCCGGGTTCGGCCTCTCGCCAGGATTGAAATACCGCCAGTCGTAAAACAAAATCCGCCCAAACCCCTCGCGCGTCAGCGCCTTCAAAAATTGCTTCGGCACCATCTGGTCGGTATCCACGTTCACCCGATCCAACGGCATCACCATCCCGGTATGTGTCGAAAACGGTTGCATCTATCTCTCCGAAATTCTTTTCTTCTCGTAACTTCTTTACTTCATTGCTTCATTACTTCGGTTTTAGTTATTCGACGTTCGCGACATCAAACTCCCGCACATCCACAAAGTGCCCCGCGATCGCCGCCGCCGCCGCCATCACCGGCGACACCAGATGCGTCCGCGAATCCCGCCCTTGCCGCCCCTCGAAATTGCGATTGGACGTCGACGCGCTCCGCTCATGCGCCGGCAGCACATCGTCATTCATTCCGATGCACATGCTGCATCCCGCATCGCGCCATTCGAATCCCGCCTCAGTGAAAATCTTATCGAGCCCTTCTTTTTCCGCCTGCGACTTGATCCCGCGCGACCCCGGCACCACCAGCGCCTGCTTCACCGACCGCGCAACGTGTTTGCCTTCCACCAGATGCGCCGCCGCCCGCAAATCATCGATCCGCGAATTCGTGCACGACCCGATGAACACGCGATCGATCGGAATATCCACGATCGGCGTCCCCGCCTTCAGCCCCATATATTGAAGCGCCCGCTCCGTCGCCTTCTGATCATTCGGATCCGAAAACGACCCCGGCTCCGGCACCTTCGCCGTCACGCCGCTCACCATCCCCGGATTCGTCCCCCAGGTAACCTGCGGCACGAGATCCTTCGCATCCAGTGTCACGACGGTATCGAACTTCGCGTCCTTATCCGTCACCAGCAATTTCCACCGCTCGACCGCCTCTTTGAACGCCGCCCCGCGCGGCACAAACGGCCGCCCTTCCAGATAAGCAAACGTCGTCTCGTCCGGCGCCACCATTCCCGCGCGCGCCCCGCCTTCGATCGTCATATTACAAACCGTCATGCGCCCGTCCATCGACAGCCCGCGAATCGCTTCGCCGCTGTACTCCGCCACATGACCATTCCCGCCGCTGATCCCGATCTTCCCGATAATCGCCAGCACGATGTCCTTCGCTGTCACGCCCTTTGGCCGTTTACCGTTCACCACGATGTTCATCGTCTTCGATCGCGACTGCACCAGACACTGCGTCGCCAGCACATGCTCCACTTCGCTCGTCCCAATTCCAAACGCCAGCGTCCCAAACGCCCCGTGCGTCGAGGTATGCGAATCCCCGCAAACCACCGTCTGCCCCGGCTGCGTAATCCCCAGCTCCGGACCGATCACATGCACGATCCCCTGATTCGCGCTGTGCATATCAAACAACCGCACGCCAAACTCTTTGCAGTTCTTCTCCAGCGCCTCAAACTGCAGCCGCGCATCCGTATCCACGATCGGCAGCAGCCGTTCCTTGCTCACTGTCGGCACCGAGTGATCCATCACCGCAAAGGTCAGATCCGGCCGCCGCACGCCGCGCCCTTCCGCCCGCAAGCCCGCAAACGCCTGCGGCGAAGTCCCCTCATGAATCAGGTGCCGGTCAATATAAATAAGAGCCGGCTTGCCCGGCTCCTCGTGCACCACGTGGTTATCCCAAATCTTCTCGTAAAGTGTTTTGCCAGCCATAACTTAACCCTCGCGCCTCGAAGCGCCCTCGCAACTCGTAGCCCTTCATTTTAACACCGCAGCAACAAACCATCCACTCACGCCTCTAGTCACGTTCCCGAAACAGGTCTATAATGCGCCTATGGCCAAGGAAACAGCCGACCTTCTCAAGGAAGTTCTATCTCTTCCCGTCGAAGCCCGTGCGGCCTTCGCCGATCGTCTGCTCGAAAGCCTCGACGACTCCGAGATCGACCCGGGTGCTTACGACGAGTGGCAGCGCGAAATTAAGCGCCGAGCCGCGGAGCTGGACTCCGGCGCCGTGAAAGCCATTCCATGGAGCGAAGTTCGAGAAGAACTCCGTTCGCTCCTGCGTGATGGCGAATAAAGCGCTTGAATTTCATCCTGAAGCGCGCGCCGAATCTCGTATTTCACTACACTGGTATCGCAGCCGCAGCGTCCGAGCTGGCGAAGCATTTCTCGCCGAACTCGAGCAAGCCATCGAGACGATCCTTCAAGCTCCCGAGCGCTGGCCAGCGGACGCTAGCGGCTTTCGTCGCTATCGTTTTCGCCGCTTTCCGTTTGTCATCGTGTACGGCGATAAAGCATCGACTGTCCAAATCATCGCAGTAGCTCACGCAAGCCGTCGGCCTAACTACTGGAAGCCTCGCCAAATGTAAGCCTGCTCGGGTCAATCGGTGGTGGTTGTCGGCGCATCCACCAGCGCTTTCCACGCTCCGTCCAGCTGCTTGCCCCACACCACCACATACGTCGCCTTCAGCGTGACCGGCTTCTTTTTCTTGTCGCTGCTCGTCATCGAAAAGTCGCCCAGCTCATACGCCTGGTCGCCCGCTTTCGCGACGACGATCTTCGTCGGCGTAAACGACAGCGCAAAGTTCGGATCCTGCATCATCCCCGTCAGCGCCTGCTGGATCGCGTCGCGCCCCTTCACCGCCGCCATCCCCGGCGCCATCACCACCGCGTTCTCCGCATAAAATGACGCCATCTTCGCCGGATCCTTGTCTCCCGCCGCCTTCGACCACGCCACATCCGCCGCGCGGATCGCCTCTTCATCCGCCGCCCGCGTGTCCGCCGTCATCGCCCCTCCCGGCGCCGGATTCTGCGGCGCCTGGCTGGAAGACCCGCCGCACGCCGCCATCCCCATCACCACCGCAAACCCCGTCAGCCCCATCGCCATCGATCGCATCCGCATCATGTTCGTCTCTCTCCTGAACAGTCTCCAAGCTGCCCGAAAGATAGCCCTCGCGTGAGACGGAGTCAAACGCCTAAAAAATCGAAGGTTGAAAACGGAATCGCAGACGGTTTTGGCCTTTGGGTGCCGCACCCTTGCGCCTTTCAAGGGTGCGGGTTTTGACTCTCTCTCCTCCTCTCGTCCGGCACCTAACTCAACCCTCTCATCCCGAACGAAGTGAGATCCCCTCCTCCATCGGCCTTCCTTCGCCCGATGAATCTGCTATTTCCTTCTATCCCTTGCGCCGCCGCTCCTCCTCTTCAACCAACCGCTCCATCACCGAAGGCGGATAGCGAAAATTCGTCTGTTGCAGCTTGCCAAAAACTTCTCTCAACTCCACAAGCCCCGACCTCGAAGCCAAATCCAATATCCCCAGCGTCCCCGTCACGCTCAAGCCGCGTTTCTGCGCGACCTCGACTCCCGCTCGTTCGTCGATCAACAACAAATCGGCACGAAGGTATTCCGCCAACGCGATCGCTTGCCGTTCCCCCGAATGCAGCCCGTGCAAATCCGCCGAAACCTCCGAGGCTTCGCGCGCCGGAAACACAACTTCCAGCCACGTCGGCGCGTGCTCGATCCATTCACGAACTACACGTGGCGTCGCAGCGCGAGTTAGCTCCTCACGAACTTCCGCAGGAATGTACAGGTGTCCAAACAGGCGAGGAAGAATTTCTATCGCATCAACCAAAATCAGATAATGCAGCGGCGTCGCGTCAGCGACGACAACGCGCATCTACTTCCCAAATCCCAGCCGCCGCAACGCGGCCCGTTCGCGCTCCAGGTCATCCACCGAGTAACCCAGCCAAACCTCATGCGCCTTCAAAAATCCATCCAACTCGTCGCGCGTCGCAAACCCCAGCAACTTCTGCACCTGCGCCTCAGTAATCCGCCCAGCCTTGTGCTCCTCCAGCGCAAATGCCTCCAGCGCACGCCGCGACAACTCCGCCCCCGAAGCCGCCAGTCGCTCCGCCACGTCATCCGGTATATGCAGCGTCAAATCCATGATTTGATTCTACCGCGACTCCCCAATTTCCATTTTCCTTTTTCCAATTTCCGACCCTGTCAGCGACCCTGGCTTGCTCCACGCACGACCACAGTCAAGTGATCCATCACGCCCTGGTCGCCTGGCCTTACCCCCCTTCGTACTATTGTCGCAAGTACCCCGTCGTTATACATTCCACCAATGGAGTCATCACCGCCGCCTCGTCGCCTCCTCCGCCCCTCGCCTTCGCACTATTCGCTCTCGCGCTGAGCGCCACCACCGCTCGCGCACAGCGTGTCGCGTCCTACGATTTCTCCACCCAGTCACCGAAAGATCGCGTCCGCCAACCCAAGCCGTTCCCGCCCGGAATCCAGCTCGGCGGAAGATGCGGCGGCGTCCTGGGCAATCCTCCGCTCCGCGTATCGCTGCTGTCGCTCGACAAAACCGAGTACGCCGTCGGCGACGATGTCATCTTCACCATCGCCATCGCCAACACCGGTTCCACTCCCCAGCGCGCGCCCGTCGCTTTCAATCTTGCCGACATGGAGCCGCCCGACGCCTCCCAGAATTACAATTACCAGCCGATGGAGATCTGGCTGCGCCTCGTCAAGCCCAGCGATTCCCCCGGCATCCAATTTTTCAGCACCTTGGCGCTGACCTTGTACGGATCCGACGACCGCCCCGACACGCAGTTTGAATTGAGAAAAGGAGAATGGATCGAGATCCGTGGCCGCACAAAGCTCGTAAACACTTCCGCTTCGCGAAAGCGATTTTTTGCAGATGTCTATGTCTATTCGTCGATCCGCGATGTACCCGAGAAAATCTCCGACATGACCGCCGGTGTCTTCTCCTGGCGCGGCGACGACGTACATTTCGAAGGTCGCACACAATACGAGTACGTCGGCTGCCACGGCTACGAGATGAGCGCTGGAGGCGGTTCAAACCCGCACCTCGACCTGCTCCCCGCAACCCCCGCCAACTTGAAAACCCTCGAATCCACCCCGTAATCCCCGCCCCGCCCGCTGCAAAAACCTACCGCCGGCACCCGCCCGCATTTTCACCGCCGCCGACTGTCTACATAAAAAGCTCTTCCGGCTTCGCGCTTCCTCGCAAGATTGAAAGCCACACCAGACCTATGGCAAAGCCAGCAAAAGCTAGTATTAGGGCAATTCGGACACATCGATATTTCTCTCTACAAATGCGCGAAATCTCGTACACGTGCGTGGCGGTAGCCTTCTCGAGATCTGCGTTGGACGACTGCGAAACCTCGTCCGCGTATGTGAGTGAAGAAGGCCTTTCGCTGATGGCCTTGAAATAGATTAACCCAGTCGAGTTCCCTCCCATCCTTGGAAATACTGCTGCTAGAACCGCTGCATTTGATAGGACGAGCGACAGGATCGCTGCGCCTGCCAAGACTTGTTGTGCCAAAGGAAAATCCGCGAAGTACTTTGGAAGGGTCGAGACCAAGTAGCCGAGAAATGCTGTGTTGCTGGCAAATAAGAATCCAGCTTTCTGCTCAGCCAAGAGAATACTCGACCAAACGTAAGAGTGAACGAACACAGAAAAGGCTTGCTGCTTGTCGGATTCTGAATTCTTTGTGGTCCACTGTGCCGGGGTCGATTGGCGACGCTCCTTAATGCCAGGTGAATCCGGGGCTGCACAGCTAGGGCTCCCAGATCGGCTTGAAGCGAGCTTCTCTTCTGGCCTTGGGGCTTTGCCCTCGGTCGTATGATGCCCGACAGGATTCTCTTCTTCACTCATTTGGTCTTCACGCCCTTCGAAGCCATCGACCATTGAATTTATAAGCCCAGTATTGCTCGTTGGTTCTTGTGTAGATGAAGGCTGTCGGTTCGTGGCGGGCGCAATGTGTCTGCCAAATGTGCGGTAGGTTCAGGAAAACGTCGTTGCCGATGACGATCTCTCCAGAGCTGGCGTGATTTAGCAACTTGCTTGCGATGTTTGCCGTTGCGCCTATCGCTACCAATCCCCCGAAGCGTCGAGCGGCACCAAGTTGGGCGATAGTCACCAGACCGTAATCGATACCGACTCTAAATTCGATCGGGTCAACAGCCCAACCGGAGAGGATTGGATTGAGAAGGATCTGATTGACGAACATCATGGTCAATGCCGCTGCTACAGCACGCTTACAACCCTGCTCCTTTGGGTCGCCGGCATTATCCTCGAAATACGCCATTAATCCGTCGCCTGTGTTCTTTTCGACCGTCCCGCCATATTCCTCCGCAACCCGAATCATCTCTGTGAAGAAAAGGTTGAGGGCTCTCAGGAGCACTTCTTGGTCAGAGATTGTCCCGGACGGTCTCGCCGAAAACCTGCAGATGTCAATGAAGAGCACGGCAGCCCGAAGAGAGCGACCCGTTCCGATCGCTAATTCGTCCTGATTCGGAACAACTCTACCCATCGAGACAATGTCGATTTTCGAACCGATCTTTTCGACTACGTCCAACACACGCTCGCGTTGCGCGCTTACATAACTTTCTGATAGATAGTCGTATTCCATGACATAAAAGTTCTATCAGTTATCCCATGGGAAAGTCATGTTGGTTTCGCGTCGCAGAGAATATTCGCGCGGAAAACTTGTGAGGATTGTCGAGATATGACGGATGCCGAAAAGGTCCTAAATGAAGCCCAGGCGCGATGGATGCGAGCTTCCTCGGTTGTGCAGAACTTCAGGAGCATCTTCAAGTCGGTTTCTGCTCACGTTGGCGCAGAGACGGATGCTCGGATTAGCGAACTTTGGACCAGCCTGGTCTCAGACCCGGCTTACAAGGGAATTTTGGTGAGCACCGGGGGGGAAGAGAAGCCGATAGACCCCGAAATCTTGAAGACTTCTTCGAAAACGCTATTCGCCGGAAGCTATCATTCCCTGGATGCTGCTTGCTTAGTATTTTTCCATTCGGCACTTGATGCAGCTGCTTTTGACTTTTGTCGTGTTTCTGCGCTCCAAGCCCCCAGCGATTGGGAGAACGACGTCAAAGACAGCAAGATTTCGCTTTCTGATGTGAAGACCAAATCGTTCGATCAGATGCTTGCCGAAAAGCTTGCGCAACAGTTGGACAAATTTGAGCGCGAAGGCTTAATGATCAAGGTTGATAAGCTTTTCGCGAAATGTAAGCCTCCCTCAGATTGGTCTCCAATGACGGGATACAAGTTCGACCGTGATCGCCTGGAAGATTTTGATAAACAGCGCCACGAAATTGTTCACGGTTTCGCTCTCGGTAAACCGCTCCAACGTTTCCCGCTTTCGGATGAGAATGAACACTACGTTCAACAAACAGCAATGTACCTCTTTGGTTTGATACATCGGCGGTACGGACTGCAGCTGGATGCCGAGTATATCGGCAAGTACTGGCAGAAGAGCTGATTCTTGTAGGCTGGAAGTGGTAGGGAGCCGGGGACTGACGGGATATCTCATAAATTCATCCCGGCAAATCCCGCAAGGCTTCGACCGCAGTCTCAAGCCGCCTTCTGAAACGTAATCCTCGCCGTATACCCAAGCGCGTACAGCACCCGCAGCAAAAGATCCGTCGAGATCTCCATCGTATTCCGGTTCATGATTGCCGTAACTCGCGTCCGAGACGTACGCGCCAATCGCGCCACCTGCGCGTGTGTCAGCCCCTTCCTACCGACCACTTCAATAATCTTCGAATTCAGGTCGCTTCTCAGTTTGATCTCCGCGCCATCGGCGGCCGTCAACCCCAACGCCTTCGCCAATTCCTCAGCCGTGCGCGTCACCACCACTCTAGATTTCTTCATTCATCATCTCCCTCAACCGCTTGCGTCCAATTTCGATATCCTGCTGTGATGTAGCTTGCGTCTTCTTCATGAAGGCATGCACGATCAGTACTCCCCGCGCCGACTTCAAATAATAGAACGCGCGATATACTCCGCTCCGATCTCGAACTCGCAACTCGTGAATTCCAGACCCAACCGACGGCATAGGCCGGGATTGCGGCATCCCTAGCCTTGCCTCCGTCTGCAAGTCGTAGAGAAGTTTGCCCAACTCGCGCCGCACATCCGAAGGAAACGATCGAATAGCATCGATGGCCGCCGGATGAAATAAGGCGGCCTTCATCGATATAATGTCTCATATCTGAGACATACCGTCAATCCTCGAACGGGCCTCATGCGATGCGTCCCTCCGCTGGCCGTCCGCGCTGTCATTCGAAGGCGAAATCAAAATCTCAACGCCACCAGCCATTCGAATCATACGTTTTGCCGTTCGAATTACAAGTAAGATATCATTTGACAAATCAGTAAAATCCGTGCTACCATGCCTTGTGATCCTCGCATCACTAACCGTCAAGCCTTCGACGAATCCGCAACCGCTTTAAAATCACATCCTTACACTTCTACGAAAGATAACTCCCATGAAATCACATCCTTGCGATAAAAACAGGGGGAGGGGTGTCTCTTACCTCCGAACCCGACTTGCAACCAGTCACCACATCCGAATCGCAACAACTTCCAGCGCTCAGCAACTATGACTCCGTGCCGCCACATCAACCGGCGCGGACACCACTGCCGCCTCTTCTCCACCATTCCCGATTTGGAACTGTGCCCCCATCACGCCCGCCAAATTACAAAACCGCAAGCAACGCCATAACGACACATCCGCCGCCGAATTGCTCGGTGACCTGACCGACTTCTCCACGCCCGAAGCGATCAACTCCCTCCTCGGCAACCTCGTCCGCCAACTCGCGCGCAAACGCATCCACCGCCGCGACGCCATGGCCATCGCCTACGTCTCCCAACTCCTCCTCGGCAGCATCGCCTCCATGGACCGCCACGACGCCGCCCTCCGCACCGCCGACGACAACACCATGCCCCAAATCGTCTTCGAGCGCCCCGCCGACCCAACCATCGACCCAGCCTCGGATTCACTCAAGGTGGCCTCTTCGTTCACAACCGCACCCGCAACGCAGCTCCAAAACGCAGAAGGGCGAGCATGAAATGCTCGCCCTTCTCAAAACTCCGAAGCCGTTTCTTCATCCCTTTGTAGGGGCGGGCCTTGGTCCGCCCTCTCGCTGCGTCTTGGCTCAATCGCTCGCGAAGCCTCTCGCCCTCCGGTCTTCCACGGACCGCGCGTCACGAATCACGAGCTACGTTCTGCCATCCCTTTCGACTTTCAACCGTCGACTGTCGACCCGCCTACTCCGTGATGATGCGGTCGGCCCACTCGACCAAGCCGACGAAGATCGTCGGGTTGCCGAATTTGGCGTTCCAGGTGGCGAGGTCGGATTCGGTGATGCCGCGGGCGCGGGAGCAGACGCCGCAGGCGAAGACGGGGATGTGTTTGGCGACGACTTTGTCGCGCAGTTCGCCGATCGGAGGCCAGCCGATGGGAGTGGCGGCGTCGGCGGTGACTTTGCGCATGAGGTAGGTGGCTTCGCCGAGGAGGAAAATCTGGACTTCGTGCCCGGCGTCGGCCAGGGCGAGGCTGTGGGCGAAGGCGAACGCCGCGCGCGTCGGATCGTCGGACCCCCACGCGCTTTTCATGAAGATGTGCAGAGGCTTTTTGGACTGATCCGCCTTCGCGCCCAGTGCCAGAAAGGGCAAAGCGGCAAGTCGTGTAAGAAATTGGCGTCGTGCCATGGTGAGTGCTCCGTCGTTGGAAATGGTGCTGCGAAAAGTGAGGAGAGCGTACGACGGAGTTGGAAATTGGAAAAGCGAAAATGGAAATTGGGAAGAAGTACGAAACGCAAAGACACAACGCAAAGACGAAACGGAAGGGCAACACGGGAGGGCACGACTTCAGTCGTGCCGCAATCGCGCAACGCCTCCCACTCCGTCATCCCGAACGAAGTGAGGGATCTGCTTTTGAATTTCGCTGCTCGTCGTCCAGGCCTTGGATTCTCGGTTTCGACTTTCAACTGTCGACTGTCAACCTCCGCATCCCTCACGGGTTTCGGAACACGAGCCAAGTCTTGACGCAACCGCCTGCAAACGCGTTCCTGGGGGCACGGCACGCCGTGCCCCTCTTCCACTTTCGACTTTTAACTGTCGACTGTCGACTTGGCCTACTTCGTCGCTGGATTCTCCGGACTAAACACGCCTTGCGGATTGTCTTTCCAGATCCACGCGTGAACGAGCCAGGGGGATTTGGCGATGAAGTGGCCGCCTTTTTCGGTGCACTGCGATTCGGTCAGGGCGTGAGGATTGTCGAGCCCGGGCAACATGCAGATGTTGTCGTGCTGATGCCAGAGGGCGAGCGATTTGGGGAAGGGCGGGTTGACGGGCTGGCCGTCGGCGCCGGCGGGGGCGTCGTAAAGATAGCCGACGCCGCCGAGGGTATAGCCGCCGTCGGAGTTTTTCACGTAGAGAAGGATGGGCGGCTTTTCGATGTCGAATTTGCCCGCCTCCATGGTGAGGACGAAGTGAGTGCCCATGCCGGGAAAGTCGCCACCGAGTTTTTGGTAGCCGGCGGCTTCGGCGGCGTGGACGTCCTGAAATTTTGCGGTGGCCTTTTTGGCGCGATCGAGATCGGACGCGGTTTGCTCGAGTTCGGTGAAGCTGAGAGTTGACGCGACGGCGTGCATCGCGTGCATCTGGTGCTGCATCGAGTGCGGGCTCATGCCGTCGGGTGATGCATGTTCCTGATACGCGAACGCTGCGAGAGCGGCGGCGCTCAGACTGAATGCGGTGATAAGAATTGTTTTCCGGCTGATCGACTTCATTTTCATTTCCTCCTTGTTTTCTCGAACTTTTCCCGAGACTGCGAAATTTTTAATTTTTCAATTAGGACCGCTGCGCGACCGTCTGTTCGCTAGAATTCAGCGTCAGCGGTCGCGCGACTTCACAGCGAGTCATCGCCGAGCTGCTGGATCGGCGATCACGAGTGGAGAGTAACGAGGCGCGTCTGAACGAGCTCTGAATGCGCTGTTCAGGTAGCGTTCAGCGTGAGTCGCGTCACATTGTTCGCGCCACATTGTTCGAGTCAGATTGATAGAGAGGACGCAACGTGCGAGTGCTCGTCGCGGAAGATGAACTGTTGCTGGCGAAGCAGCTGATCAGCGCGCTGGGACGCGCGGGCTACGCCGTCGATCACGCTGCCGACGGCGAGCGCGCCGATCTGCTCGGCCACGACGAACGCTACGACGCGGTTGTGCTCGATCTGGGATTGCCGAAGGTCGATGGACTGACGCTGCTGCGGCGCTGGCGCGAAGCGGGCCAGTCGATGCCTGTCCTCGTGCTGACCGCGCGCGGAAGCTGGCACGAGAAGGTGCAGGGAATCGACGGCGGCGCCGACGACTACATGTCGAAGCCGTTCCGGATGGAGGAGTTGCTGGCGCGATTGCGCGCACTGATTCGCCGCGCGAACGGACAGAGCAGCCCGGAGCTGCGATGCGGCGCGCTGGTGCTCGATCCGCGGTCAGGCAAAGTGACGCTCGAGGGCGCGGAGGTGAAGCTGACGAGCCACGAGTTTCGCGTGCTGTCGTACCTGATGCATCGCGGCGGGCAGTTCGTGTCGCAGGCGGAGCTGACGGAGCACATCTATTCGCAGGACTTCGCGCGCGACTCGAACACCGTGGAAGTGTTTGTGGCGCGGCTGCGGCGCAAGCTGGGCGCGGGATTCATCGAGACGGTGCGCAGCCTGGGCTATCGGATGAAGGGTGACGCGTGAGCGCGCAGGGTTCGTTCCGTCGGCGGATTCTGTTGGGCACGTTTCTGTGGTCGCTCGGGCTGACGCCGATTCTGCACATCTTGTTCCTGATTGTTCACCATCAGCTCCATCGCGAGCTGAACCCGCCGAGCGTCGCAACCCTGTTGGTGTCTGGTGTGGCCTTCATAGTGGCAGGGATTTGGCAGTTCCGCGTGGCGTTGGTGCCGTTCGGGCGGCTGCGTGAGCAGTTGTTGCGGCTGGGGAATGGTTCGAGCGAACGGATCGAAGGGGAGTATCCAACCGAAGTGCAACCGCTGGTGAATGATCTCAACTCGCTGCTGGAGCATCGCGAGCGGATCGCGCGGCGAGCGCTGGCGAAGGCGGGCGATCTCGCGCATGGATTGAAGACGCCGCTGGCGGTGCTGGCGCAAGAAGCCGAACAGTTGGAAGCGGCGGGGCAGCACGAGACTGCGGCGACGCTCGCGGTGCAAGTCGAGCGGATGCGGCGGCAGGTGGACTATCACTTGACCCAGGCGCGGGCGACGACGCCGGGGAATGTGGCGGGCGCGCGATGCAGCGTGTTGGTGTCCGTGGAAGGGTTGGTGCGTACGCTGGAGAAGCTCTATGCGGCGCGTTCGCTGACGATCGAGGTGGATGTTGCGGCGGGGCTTGTGGTGCGCGGGCAGCGGGAAGACTTGGACGAGATGCTGGGGAATCTGCTGGATAACGCGTGCAAGTGGGCGAAAGCGCGTGTGGCGGTGAAGTCGGAGCAGGAAGGCGGCATGGTGGTTGTGACCGTGGATGACGATGGGCCGGGCCTGCCGGTGGCGATGCGCGATGAGGTGATGCGGCGCGGAGTGCGCGCGGATGAGGCGGCGCCGGGCTCGGGATTGGGCCTGGCGATCGTGGGCGACCTGGCGCAGCTGTACGAAGGGACGATCACGCTGGAGGACTCACCCCTGGGTGGGTTGCGCGCGCGCCTGCAGCTGCCGGGGTGAGTTGGAAAATGGAAAATAGAAAAGGGAAAAGGGAAAATGGACCGCGCATCGGTTCGGATACGTCGCGCGATGCGAAAGGCTGTGCGTTGCGGGGAAATTCGAAACCCGCACACTCTAAAAGCTGAGGGTGCGGCATCCAGGATCAAAGACGCCGGCAGGATGCGGGCGCCACCGGAGCAGTGACGACGCGGGGTTCAGACGCGGGGTTCAGTTACGGGATTCAGATGCGGGATTCAGATGCGGGATTCAGATACGGGATTCAGTTGCGGAATTCAGATGAGGGATGCAGATGCGGGGTTCAGATGCGGGACTTAGACGCGGAGGGAGCAGCGGAAGGCGCGGGCGGCGTAGTAGGACTCGGCGCCGTTGTGGTAGGTGAAGACGGTGTCGAAGCGGCGGTCGCAGAAGAGGGCGCCGCCGAGTTCGCGAATGCGGGCGGGAGTGAGGATCCAGGATGAGGTTTTTGTGTCGATGGGTTCGAGCTTCTGGAGTTCGCGATACTGGTCTTCGGTGAGGATGTCGGCGCCCATGGCGGCGGCTGCGTCGATGGCGTTGTTTCTTGGTTTGGCTTCCTTGCGGGATTCCCACGCGGAGCGGTCGTAGCAGAAACTGCGGCGGCCTTTGGGGCTTTCGGCGGAGCAGTCGAAGAAGATGTATTCGTCGGTAAGTTTGTTATGGGCGACGACGTCGGGTTCGCCGCCGGATTTTTCCAGTTCACTGAGGGACCAGAGTTTTTCGGAGTGGGATTCGAGCTTGGCTTGAATTGGCGGCCAAGCGAGGCCTTTGTGCCGGTGTGGGTGTTTTTCGAAACGGGATTTCAGAGTGGTGAGGAGTTGTTTGGTTTGTTGTGAGGAGAGAGATTTTTTGGCTGGCATGGCGAGGATGGTAGCGCTGGAGAGTGGAAAAGGGAAAATGGAAATTGGAAAATGGAAATTGGGTCGCGGAAAAGCGGGAAACGAATCGGTGAACTTAGAGACGGTTCGAAAGTCAAAACCCGTACCCACGAAGGGCTGAGAGTGGGCACCCAAGAAAAAGTCAAAGACGCCGGCAGGGATGCCGGCGCTACGAGGGCCGTCGAGAGCGGGCGCATGGCGAAGCCGCGCGGGCACCGAGTCTTGGCGTGCTACTACTTCGCGAAGAGGGAGATGTAGGCCCAGCGGAGGATGGTGCCGAGGATCAGGGCGATCATGGCGACAGCGGTCAGATTGAGCAGCCAGTCGCCGATGCCAGAATCGAAAAGCGGCGCGGGATCGTCGGGGCCGGGCTTTTGCCGGTGGAATAGACGGTCGGCAACGTGAGGCATTCGCATGACAACCTCCTTGCGCTGGCGGCGTGGGCCGCGCATGGTCAGGCGATCGAGGGGACGTTGGGGCGAATGTACTCGCGCGGAGGCGCGTTGTCCAGAGGAGCCTTCATAGGTTGAGGACCTTAAAAGTCCGAATTTTTTTATCGTGCCGAAACCGCGATTCCCTGAACGCCACCGTGGGAGAACCGCGATCGGCTTCGGTCGATTACTGCAGCATTCGCTGGGAGGAGCGTAACAAGGTCCGTGAATTTGCTGCCTGCACTCTCCTCATAGCCACGACATCCCCAGGTTTCGTGCTGAGTGCGACCGTCGAAGTAGGCGGTGTCTCCGCGCCAGGATGAAGCGTAGGCCTTCATATCCGTGATCTTTTCTTTCACTTCCTTGATAGAAGATCCTACCTCGGAGTCGGAGAGAACGTGCTTACCGCTCGAACGGGTATCTTCCAATTTGGCTCGACCTCGAATCTCGATCCATTCCCCGGGTTTTAGTTCAGGCCACGTATCGGGTCGGTCGTTGGAACCGTAGATAGTCAGAAGCAGTGTGTGAAGCGTGAGGGGATGGTCGGCCGATTCGGTCGTTTTGTAAAGACGCAGCCAAATTTCCATCGGCTCGTAGCCGTAGCTCTGAGAGGCATCGGGAGGTTCTATGTCGGCCAGGCTGAACGCAACCGCGACGTGTTTCGGGGCAGTTCCAGTGTTCGTGACGGAAACCGTGTAGATGACGTCGTCGCCGATGGCGTACTGGGATTTGTCCAGAGATAGAAGGGAAACTTGAACAGGCGGGTTCCAGAGAATTCCTCCACATTTCCCGCCGAATTGAGTGCCCGGCGGAAACGGTTTGGGTTGGCGCGCGCGATCTTTCGGTTGTTGCGTGGAGAAATCGTAGGCGGCAACACGCTGCGCGCGTGCAGCCGGCACGATCAACGACAGCGCGACAGCTCCGGATAGCATGAGCAAATTCGAAAAGGGTCGACAGATCATGTGAGCGCCACGTAATCGAAGATGTAACGACAAAATGTCGGTGCCAATGGTACTATCCGCGCACTATGGTCCTTACAAAAGATGAATTGATTGCGGCATTTCATAAAGAAGTGCGGATTTTTGTGCACCTGATCAGCAAAGTCGATCCAGCGAAAATCGACTATCGGCCGTCGGCGAAGCAGCGGAGCGTGCTGGAGCTGATTCAATATATGACGGTGATGGCGCCGGCGATGACCGAGTCGATCAAGGGCGGAGTTTTTACCCAAGAGGCGATGGGGGCGATTTGGGGAACGCGCGACGCGGCGTCGAAGGCGATGAATTGGGAGCAAGCGGTGGCGGCGGTCGGCCGGCAGGGCGATGAGATGGCGCGAATGCTGGCGCCGTGGACGGAAGCGGAAATGCGGACCGAGATCAATATGTTTGGGAACGTGACGACGCGTGGCGCGGCGCTGGTGAACATGGTGCTGTGCGGATATGCGGCGTATCGGATGCAGCTGTTTCTTTATTTGAAGGCGATGGGCAGGGAAGAGTTGAACACGATTAATTTGTGGGGCGGGGCGGACGGGCAGATGTGAGGCGAGGCGACCGGTGAGCTGTGACTGGTCGTCGTGCGAATCGTGTCCCGTGTTCCGTGTTTCGTGTCCCGTGTTCCATGACCCTGTTCCGTGAAAAGCTCCCCGTTGAAGCAGAGCTCACTCAGTAAAAACAAATTCACCACAGAGTTCACAGAAGAGCGCAGAGAAGAAGCCGAGTCTTGCGTGATTGCGGCGGTGCGCGCGCAACCGGTGCTGCGGATCGGGCGCTTTCTCTGTGACTTCTGCGTGCTCTGTGGTGAACAGAACGCTTTCAGTTCTTGTGGTTGTGTGCTTCGCCGGCCGTTACTGCGCGACGGCCGCGCAGTTGGGGATGGAGGCGAAGAAGACTTGGTTGGCGGTTTGGGCGGCGTTCTGGCCGGTCCAGGAAAGGTAGACGCTCCCTTGGGGGTTGACGAGGATTTGGGGAGTTTGTTCGTTGGTTATGTCGTCGGTGACGTTGATGGGGGCGCCGGGGGTGCCGTTGACTACGTTCACGACGTAGAGGTCGGGGAAGGTGTCGACGTTGTTTTGGGAAGTGATACCGTCGTCGATCCAGGCGATGGTGACACCGGCGCCGCACGCGGCGATGACTGGCGCGCTGGCACCGGAGTGCGACGGATTTTGCGGAACGCTGATCTCAATCGGAGCAGACCATGTGGCGCCGTGATTGGAGGAGCGAATTAAGGCGATGCTTGGGAGGACGTGGCCTGGGACGCTGTCGGGGAACGTGCACTGGGACGGCGGACAGACGTAGACGATGTCGATGGCGCCGTTGCGTTCGGCGGCGATCTGCGGCGGCGGCACGAACGGTTGAACGATCGTTTTCATCGGCACGGCTGCGGGCGTGCTGAAGGAGAGGCCTTGGTTCGTGGACTCAGTGAAGGAGTAGGTGGCGTTGTTGTTGGAGTCGACGCTGCTGGTATAAGCCACCTCGATGTCGCCGTTCTCGTCGAGAATCATGTTTTGGTTGCTGCCTGTAGCGACTACAACGGACGTGGGAGTAGGAATGCCGTTGATGAGCATGTCGGCGCCGACCCAGCCGGAGGGACCGGAGTTGAAGGTGACTTTGACCCACCAGACGGAGTCGGCGGAGACGAAGGTTGGGCCGGCGGTGACGTTGCCGACGGCGTAGCGAGGTTGAGTGCCGACGAGAGTACCGTCAGGCGTGGAACGGACGTTGGTTTTGCCTGTGGTGACGGCGAACGAGCCGACTCTGAGTGGCGGAGCGAGAGGCGTGGCGGCGGAGAGTGGAGGAGCGCAAAAAGGGAGAGTGAGGATGGCGACCGCCACTGCGACTACGGCTACGGCATGAGATAGACGTGCAACGACTCGTGTGCGGAGTTCTGGCTTCATGATTTTTCCTTTGTGATGGGAGTGAGTGTTGCGTCGGAGGGTGACGCGGGTAGCGTCACTCTCCGACGATTTCGGTTTTTGGTTACTGCGCGACGGCGGCGCAGTTGGGAATGGGGGCGAAGAAGGTGCTGGAGTTCGTGCCGCTAACGGAGATACCAGTCCACGCCAAGTAGACGGTGCCTTGCGGATTGACCAATATCTGGGGAGCGACATCTTCCGTGGTGTCATCGGTGACGTTAATGGGCGCGCCGGGAACGCCGTTGACAACGTTCACGACGAAGAGGTCGGAGGCGAGGTTGGGTCCGCCGATGGAGCCGACGCCGTCGTCGGTCCATGCGATGGTGACGCCCGCACCGCATGCGGCGATCACTGGGGAGCCTGCGCCGGAGCGGGATAGATGGGGCGGAACACTGATCAGGATCGGAGCCGACCATGTCGCGCCGTGGTCGAGGGAGCGAATCATGTTCACGCTAGGCACCCCGAAACTGGGTGGGCACTGCCCGGGTGCGCATGTATAGACGATGTCGAGAGCGCCATTGCGTTCGGCGGCGATCTGCGGTGAGTGGAGCAACTGCTGGAAGGTTGCCGTCTGCTTCACCGGGAGTGGGGAGGGCGCGGAAAATGACAGGCCCTGATTCGTAGACTCTCTGAAGGAGTAGAGACCATTGTTGTTGGAGTCGGTGCCGGTCGAGTAGACGATTTCGATGTTGGAGTTTTCGTCGAGCACCATCGAACTGAGGCCACCCGGGGTGCCGACGTTGACGGTTGTGGGGAGGGGGACGCCGTCAATGAGCATGTCGGCGCCGACCCAGCCGGATGGGCCGGTGTTGAAGGTGACTTTGTACCAGGTGACGGAGTTACCGGAGACTGTGACGGGTCCGGCGGTGACGACTCCAACCGAGTATCTGGGTTGCGTACCAACGAGCGTGCCGTCGGCGGTGGCGCGCACATTTGTAGAGCCGGTGGTGAAGGTCTCCTGGCCGACCACTAGCGGTATCGTTGCAGCGAAGGTGGAAGAGGCTGAAAACGCGAATGCGAGAATTGCTAAGGCAAAACACACAAATACGACAGCACGAGCGGGGATTGATCGCTTCATTGGTCCGTTCTCCGAGTTTTTGGAAGATGTGGCTGCTGGGCGAAATGGAGCGTAGCACAAAGCTTAAAACATGAAATGTAAATGTTTGATTTTAGGTTACGGTACTTGGGTAACAATTAACGTAGACTGAGGAAATCGGGGGAATGGCGATTCGCAGTGCGTGTGATGCAGATTTTGGGAAGGTTTGAGAATTCTAATCGCTGGGGAGCGACGGGGACAATGCCGCTCCTCAGCGATTTTGTTTGGGCTGGAAGCTATTTTGTGGCGGCGCCGCAGTTTGGTATGGCGGCGGAGATGATGCTGTCGAACGGTGATGGATTGGGACCGTTTTGATTGTCGGTGACCCAGGTTAGAAAGACCGTGCTCTGCGAATTCACGGCGATTTGGGGATGGCCTTCGGAGGCCTCGGTATTCGTGACGTCGATCGGGGTTCCAGGAACACCGTTCACTACGTTGACGACAATAATGTCCGGATTCTGGCCCAGGTTGTTTGTTCCAAAGCCATCATCTTGCCAAGCGATCGTAACGCCAGTGCCGCAAGCCGCGATTACCGGCTCCTGCGCGCCGAAGCCGCTGGGACGGGTTGGCAAGCTGATCTGAACCGGCGCGGACCATGTGACGCCGTGGTCTATCGAGCGAATCAATTGCACGGACTGGTTGCCGAAGTGGCCGGGGCAATCGGTGCCGAGGCATGCGAAGACAACGTCGACCGCACCGTTGCGCTCGGCGGCAATAGCCGGACCTGTCGGAGCGCCTGGCACTCGCAGGTTTGGGGTCATTGGGAGAACGGTCGGCGTGCTGAAGGAGAGCCCCTGGTTGGTGGATTCGCTGAAAGAATAGGTCTGGTTATTGTTGGAGTCGGTGCTGATGAAGCCGACCTCGATATTGCCGAACTCGTCGAGCACCATGGTTTGGGCAGTGCCGTTGCCGACGACGGTTGTGTTGGGGCCGTTCGGGCTTGCGCTGGCAGCGACGAGCATGTCGCCTCCAACCCAGCCGGATGGAGCGCTGGCGAAATTGACCTGATACCAGGTGACGGAGTTACCGGAAACCGTGACCGGACCTGCGGCGATTGAGCCGATGGCGTTCTTCGGTTGAGTCCCAAGGAGCGCGCCGTCGGCGGTGGCGCGGACATTGGTGGTACCGATCGTGGTGATTCTTTCGCCCACGGGGAATGAGGAAGTAAGTGCGAAGGTGGAACTGGGCGCGAAGGCGAGAAGGGAAATGATTGCGAACGCGGCAAAAAACACGGACACAACGACACGAGCGGGGACAGGTCGCTTCATGGTATCTCTCCTGGATGAACTACAGACCGCTGGGCGCGGCGGAGCATACCACAAGGTTTTCCACAGGAAATGTAAATATTTGTGGAGGAAGTAACGGTACTCGGTGAGTATTCTTACGGGCGACGGACGGTAATTTTTACAAACGTGGTTCCAGTACCTTGGCTCGCGAAAAGGCAAGCCTGGCTTGAAGATTGTGTGGGATTTTTTTTGGCGACGTCATTTTTGTTGGAAGATTTTCCGCGTTCTCATATATGCTCTCGGACCAAACTTCGGTACCACGAGATTGAACCCTGCGCACCATGGTCGGGCGCGGATTTGTGACGCATTCTTGGATCCTGACGGAGTCATAAACGTGAGTCACCAAGTCCTCAGAGCCGCTTACGAAATCCCGCTGTGCGTGTCGTACTTGTTTTTGGTGGTGCAGAGTTTGCGCGCGATGCTGAACGATATGCGCGAACAACACGCTCATTCGCGGCAAGCTTAGAGCGCGTTACGCGCTAGAAGCGGCGGCGAGTCGTTGCAGAGTTGTCTTTAGCATCAGTTCCTTCCTTCCTCTTCTGACCTCCCCAAATTGACGATTCTTTGTCTCGATGTGCGCCGCCATCTCTGTGTTGGCATCCGCAACTTTTGGCTGCCCGGAGGTGTTTCATTGGTGTGGCTACGTGTGAACTGCCGATTGGGGATCGGCTAAGTCTCGTGGCTACAGGCTGATGCAGGCATCCAGCGGCACTGCTGCCACATCGAAGGCAGTAAGAGTTGGAGGGGCTTGAGTTCGGCCGCAGGTCGAGGGAGCCAAGATTATGGTGCAGAACTTGTCGCAGGGAAATTTGGAACGTGGGAATTCGGGGCGTGGATTTACGTCGCGTATCGCGTGTGCGTTGAGCCTGGCGTTGTTACTGGCGTTGGGCGTATCGGCGCAGCAACCGGATCAGCAGCAGCCGCCGGATCAGCAGCAACAGCAGGACCCGCAGCAGAGCCAGCAAACACAGGGGCAGCAGCAGGATCCGCAGGCACAGTCGCAAGATCAATCGCAAGATCAGGCGCCGCCACCGCCGCCAGCGGCTTCAGCGCCGCAGGATCAGCCGCAGGGGCAGCCGCCCGATCAGGCGCCGCCACCACCTCCGCCTCCGGCGAAGAAACCGAAGTATGCGCCGCAGGACGCGGACAAGCCGCCTTACGCGAGTGATTATCCGGCGCCGCGCGCGGGCGATCCGGCGCATGCGCCAAGCCCGGATCAGTATGATCCGGATCAGGATTTGCCGCCGGGCGAGCAGGGTGCGCCGGGGCAACAAGGCGCACCGAACGGCGCGCCTGACGGTGGAAACGGACCGTATAACGCTCCGCCAAATCGTCCTTATAACAACAACCCGAACGGAACATACGGGCGACCGCAGAACGCACCGTATTCGCGGAACGCGGCTCCGGCTGCGCCTGCTCCAGCGACGCTGACGATTCCGGCGGGCACGGTCTTATCGGTGCGAATCAATGAATATTTGTCGAGCGACAGGAATCAGGTGGGCGATCGCGTTACGGCAACATTGCAGCAGCCAATTGTGGTGAACGGCTACGTCGTGGCGCGGCGCGGGCAGATGCTGGTCGGCCAAGTGGAGGCGGCCCAGAAGGCTGGGCGCGTGACGGGAACGTCGCAGCTTGGCATCGAGCTGACGGATTTGACCACGGCCGACGGACAGTCGCGACCCATCCTGACCGAATTGTGGAAGGGAAGCGGCGGGACTTCGCGCGGCGCGGATGCCGCCACGATTGGCGGCACCACGGCGCTCGGCGCGGCGATCGGTTCGATCGCCGACTGGGGACGCGGTGCAGCGATTGGTGCGGGCGCGGGAGCTGCGGCTGGAATCGGCGCGGTGCTGCTGACTCGCGGGCGGCCGACGGTGATTCCACCGGAGACGTGGCTGACATTCCGGCTGAAAGAGCCAGTGACGGTCGACACGACGCAGAGTTCGCAGGCGTTTTTGCCGGTGTCGCAGTATGACTACGATAATTACGGGCGCCGCGGTTCGCGGTATGCGGGCGGGTATGCGCCGCAGGGGCCGTATGGGCCGACGCCGTATGCTTGCGGGTATGACGCGCCATGCTATCCGCCACCGGCGTATGCGTATCCATACGCGGCTTATCCGGGGTATTACTACGGGTATCCGGCGGTCTCGTTTGGGTATTACGGTGGGTATTACGGACGATGGGGACGGCGGTGGTAGGTCGCGGACGCTGAGAAGCGGATCTACGAGAACTGTTTAAATGGTGCGGACATGGGGCGCAGCTTGCTGCGCCCCTACATTTTTTTGGCGCGATTTGCGCGACGCGGGGGAAGAGAAAAGTCTAACGCAGAGGCGCAGAGGACACAGAGAAACGCAGAAAGAAATGGTGGTTAGAACTTGAATTCGATGACTTCGACGGTTTCGGCGGGGCCGGGTTCGAAGGTGGATTTTTCGGCGGCGCGTTCGGCTTCGGCGGCGAGAACGGGGTGGCCACCGATAACGCGGGTGTGCTTCACGACGCCGTCGGGGCCGATGGTGACCTCGATGCGCGCGGTTCCCGTGAGATTCAATTTCTTGGCAAGCTCGGGATAGGCCGGCGTCACCATGTGACGTACCGGGCGGCGTGTGAGCGGGGCGGATTGCGCGCCGAGCGACGCCGCGCTCACGGCACACAGTGCCAGAGCCAAGGCCAGATTTTCGAGGGGCAGCTTCTTCAGCTTTCGCAGCGCCGTTTTCAGGGCTTCTTGCATCGCCAGCTCCAGAGATTATTTGCGTAGAGGCCCATGCAGAACAGGTTCGCGGGGACGAAACCGAACTGAGCCGTCCGCATCCCGATGAAGCAGATGATGACGCTGTTTGCCGCCGCGACGACCCACCCATGCCACAACTTTTTCCCCACCAGAACCGTCGAGATGACGGTCAAAACGCACGAAATGTAATCCAGCCCAGGCATAACCAACTCATTTCCGGAAGGGGTAAGAATTGACTGCGCAGACAGAATAGGTTGGGAAAAGTGCGCACATAAGTTGAACGAGGGGACAGGTGCGGCGAATCGGGAACCTGTCTCTACGGGGGATTACGAAGGTTCTAAGGAAGTCGACAGTCGACAGTTAAAAGTCGAAAGAGAGGAGAAGCGATTGCGGCACCACTGAAGTCGTGCGCCAGGCGGGTGACTTTCGACGGCTGGAAGTCTGTTTGATATCCTCGTGCATCAAAGCGGCAGAATCTGGGCCCAATCTTTGGACGAGCTGATTTGGGGGAAAATTGAATTGGAAGCACTGGACTCTGGTCATAGCCGGAGTGTTTGTCTTGACGATGGCGACTGGATTTGCAGTGATCGCCATGCATTGGCCGTTCACGCAGTCGAAGGTCATCGCGGGTTTACAGCAAAAGTTCGGTAGTCACGTCGAGATCAAGAGCTTTCGCTCGGGGTTTTTTCCGCCGAGCTGTGTCGCGGAAGGCGTAACGTTTCGCAGAAATACGCAGGCGGGGGTGACGCCAATCGCGACCGTGGAGCGGCTCACCATCGAGGGGACGTACCCAGGATTTTTTGCCGTGCCGAAACGCATTCCGCACGTCACCGTGGAAGGGCTGCACGTGTTTGTGTCTCCCGCGAGCGAACGCGCCGGAGCGAAGGCGCCATCGACGCAGGGCGCGGACCAGACCAAGATCGAGATTGGCGACATCACTGCAGATAACAGCGTTCTGGAGTTCTCCTCGGGAGAGGCAGGGGACAAACCGCTGCGCTTTGAGATTCACAAGCTGACGTTGAACGATGCGGGCGACGGGGAAGCGATAACGTTTCACACGGAGATTGGCAACCCGCTGCCGCCGGGAGAAATTCGAGCGGAGGGGCAATTCGGTCCGTTGGATACGCAGAAGCCGGAGGAGGCGCCCGCTTCGGGTTCGTTCGTTTTTGAGCGCGCGAATCTGGGCGTGTTTCCTGGGATCGGCGGGACGTTATATTCGAGCGGAAAATTTGAAGGGAAACTGAATCAACTGGAAGTGTCGGGGATGACAGACACGCCGGACTTCAATGTGTCGCCGAATCCGCACACGGTGCATCTGCGAACGCAATTTCGCGCGGTGGTGAATGGGTGGAACGGCGATGTGTCGCTGAAAAATGTGAAGGCGCAGATGGGAAACTCGACGGTGCTGGCGCGCGGGGAGATTGCGAGCAAGGGCGGGTCGAGCGGGAAAACAGTTTCGCTGACCGGGATTGAGAACGAAGGCAGCATCACGGATTGGCTCGAGCTGCTGGCGCACAATCATCACGCGAAGATGACGGGGACGATGAAGTTTCGGACGATTGTGTACGTGCCGCCGGGTGACAAGGATTTCATCGACCGGGTGAATCTGCGCGGGGACTTTGAAATCGGGCAAGCGGACTTCACGAAGCCGGCGACGCAGGAAAAGGTGAACAATCTGAGCCGCGTGGCGCAGGGACAGAAAGCGGACGATGCGCCGGAGAGCGTTTTCGAGAATATGCGCGGGCATGTCGAGATGGAGAATTCGGTGGCGAATGTTACCGACCTTTATTTCGGGATTCCGGGCGCGCTGGCGCACATGCATGGGACTTACGGCGTCGAGAGCGGGAAGATCGATCTGCATGGAAATTTGCGCGTCGATCAGAAATTGTCGAAGGGCGAGACGGGCGTGAAGTCGGTGTTTTTGAAGGCGATTGAGCCGATGATGAAGAAGAAAAAGGCGGGCGAAGTTGTGCCGGTGAAGATTACGGGGACGATGAAAGAGCCGTCGTATGGGCTCGATGTTTTGAAGTAGAGTGTGGTCGGATTGCCGCAGAGAACGCAGAGGGCACAAAGCTAAATGAAGACTTTTTATAACGTGACGTTGTTGTGTTTTGTGCTGGGCGTAGCGATTTTGTTTTTTCGGGCGCCCTGGACGATGACGCCCGTTGGCAGTCCTTACACGCATGTGGTGCTCGGGTACGCGCCGGTGGTGTCGGGTCAGTTTGCGAATGTGCCGGGTGCGCGGGTGGATTGGGGTGCGTTTACGCTGATGGCTGGCGGCGTGGGATTTTTTGCGATTGTGATCGGGGCTTCGGCGTATTTCTTTCGCGATAAGCGCGGGCCGGAGAAGGATTTGGACGATTAGAGAATCGTTCGCGCTGGTCTTGCGCTGTGCTACGAAGGCTAGCGGATGTGTGGCGAGAACGGCGTCAGGGCCATGTAGGTCGAATCGACCTTGTCGACGAGCTTGCCGTTTTCCTCTGATTTCGCTTTCACGCTCTTCCACTCTTCGTCGTCTTCAAAAGCTTTCCAGTTTGCGGTGGCGGCGTCGCGGCTGGGATGTTCGAGGATGTAGATGAGCGTGTTGGTCTTGGCTGGGTCGTCGGTGGGCGTCCAGTAGGCGATGCTGCGCATGTGATGCTTGGCGAAGATTTTGATGGTGTGGTCGCGGAAGCGGGCGAGGAGAGCATCGAGCTTTCCGTCGGCGGCGTGATAGACGCGTAGTTCGTAGACGGTGGTTGAAGAGGCGGGCGATGCCGCGGCGGTCGTCATCAGGGCTTCGGGTAGAAGTGCCGCGAGTGGGAGTGCGGTGAGTACGGTTCGTCGGTTCATGGCGCGGAATTTTAGCAGAGAAAAGTGAAGTTGACAGTCGATAGTTGAAAGTCGAAAGGGAAGAGTTGTCGGTTCGGGCGTAGGGGTGGGTGGCGAGGGGTAGGAAGGAAAAACAAATCGCGTGAGGGGTTTTGACGGCCGGGCAAGCTGGGGCGCAGCGGTGCTGCGCCCGTACATGAGCTTGCTGAATCGCGGCTGCGAGACGGCAGTGAGTTATGTTCGCGCGCTAATAGCGCCAGGAGGTTAGGTCGGCTCCGGCTGGAGCGGTCTTTTGGATCCGGTCGAGGATCATTGGGACGTACATGGTGTTGTAGTGGAGGCGCGACAGATAGTTGGGTTGAGTTGGGTCGCCGTTCCAGCAATGCTCGGCGCGGTCGCCGTATTTCACTTCGCCTTCGTACGGCGGGTTCGTCGTTGATTTCAGAAAATCTTCGATGAGATAGACGGCGTTGTTGAGCATGTAGTTGTCGGCGCTGCCCACGTAGATGCGGAGCTTGCCGCGAAGTTTGGGGCCGAGCGTGGACCAGTTGCGCTGGAGGATGTCGCTCAGGTCGTAGTGTTCCTTCCAGTAGGCGGCCACTTTGGGGTCGATCTCGCCCGTTTCCTTGTTGAAAATTTGCACCGGATAACCGTCGGGACCGACCGGGCCGTAGACGGCTTGCCAGATGTCGAATTGTTCGCCGGAACGCGCGTGATTGCCGAGCGCGAGTTCGTATTGGTTGGCGCTTTGTGTGGTTGCGATGGTGTGGCCTAGATAATCGCGATAGTCGGGCTGAGCGACCTGCGTGTGCGGGCCCTGAATGAAGAAGGCGTTTTTGTCTTTGTAGAGATCGATGTTGGTGTAGGCGCGGAAGTCGACGGGGTCGGGGCAGGCGATGAATGCGCCGTTGTAGTGGTCGGGGTAGAACATTTGTACGGCGATGGATTCCCAGCCGCCGGTGCTGCCGCCGTAGACGAAGCGCGCCCATCCTTGACCGATGGCGCGGAATTGCTTTTCGAGCGCGGGGAGGAGTTCGGTTTCGATGGCTTCACCGTAGGGGCCGAGATTGGCGGAGTCGACCGCGTAGGAATCGTCGTAGTAGGGATTCGCGTGATTGATTTGCGCGACGAGCAGGCGCGGGAATTTCGGACCGATCCACTGCTGGTAAAACTTGTACTCCTCTTCCTGCTGGATGCGGTTGTAGCCGGAGATGTGGAAGCGTTCGCTGTAGTCGGGTTTCAAATTCGGGTCGGGCGGTTCGGTGCGGAAGCCCTCGAAGTCGTGATTAAAGTGATCTTCGAAAATCGCGAGAGGGAAGTGCGCGTTGGGATGCTCGTCGAATCCTTCGGGGACGAGGATGTTGGCGCTGAGAAACATCGGGCGGCCCCAGAATTTGGTGAGGAGCTGGCTCTGGATGCGCATGTGGCGGATATACTTCGTGTCTTTTGGCGCAGGAATCGCCGGGATTTCCTGATCGAGGGAGACCGCAATGGGTTGCGCGCTGCGCATTCGCTCCGATCGTGATTTTCACCGGCTTGCTATAGAGATTGGTGGGCGAGATGTTCCAGTGCTGGCCTTCGCCTTGGTCCATGTGAAGCTTCACGGTGTGGCCGTCGGCGCGATGGAAGGTTTCGTAGCGATTGAGGACAACCTGCATATAGTAGTCGCCGGGTTTTACATCGTGTAGGAAGCGGACGGGATATCCGAAGGCGGTGTCGTCGATGGTAGCGGGTTGGCCGGGTTTTAGATTGTCCACGTCGAGGCCGAAGATCATTTGAGTGCGCGGGGCGAGCGAGATCTGCATGCGCGGCTCTTCGCTGGAGTCGTTCGAGAGGATGAGGAGCAGGCGGCCGTCAAGAGGTTGGGCGCTGCGCTCTTTGGGGAAGGAGACGGAGAATTTTTGCGCGGTCGCGTCGGGCGAAGGCGCCGCTTGGATGGTCGCAACGAAGAGTGCACTGGCGAACAAAGACAAGACGGCAAGGGATGTGCGTACGGAAGTCCACGACAGGATGCGCGAGCGCAAGATCATCTGATTGTTCTCCGGTTGGGCGGGCGGAACGCTGTTTTATGCGACGTTCGCCACGGAAGCGCGGGAAGCATACTTCGTTTTGCGGCGCGGCGGAAGGTCGGCGCGTCAAAAGTTCAGTAAAAATTAATCTGGAAATGCGGATGCTCGGACTGATAAAGGATTGAGGCTGGCTGGAGGCCAAATGTCGAAAAAGGGTCGGGTGAAGTGGGGCGTGCTGGGTGCGGCGTCGATCGCAGTACGGAAGGTGATCCCGGGGATGCAGTTGGGCGAGTTGAGTGAGGTGTATGGGCTCGCGTCGCGCGATCACTTCAAGGCACAGAATGTGGCGCGGACACTGGGGATTACGAAGACGTACGGCTCGTACGAAGAATTGCTCGCGGACGAGCACATCGAGGCGGTTTACATCCCGCTGCCGAATCATCTGCATGTGCCATGGGCGATCAAGGCGTGCGAGGCGGGGAAGCACGTGTTGTGCGAGAAGCCGATCGGATTGAGCGTCGAGGAAGTGAAGCAGTTGATCGCGGCCCGCGACCGCGCAGGCGTGCTGGTCGGCGAGGCGTTCATGGTGCGCACGCATCCGCAGTGGGTAAGAGCGCGCGGGTTGATTCGGGCGGGGCGGATCGGTGAGTTGAAGGCGATCATGGGTGCGTTCAGCTATTTCAATCGCGATGCGGCGAACGTGCGCAACGTGCTGGAGTGGGGCGGCGGCGGCGTGATGGACATCGGCTGCTATCCGATTTTTACTTCGCGGATGATTTTCGATCAGGAACCGCGGCGCGTGGCGGCGGTGGTCGAGCGCGATCCGGAGTTTCGAGTGGACCGGCTGGCGTCGGCGATTCTGGATTTTCCGTCGGGGCAGTCGATCTGGACGTGCAGTCGACGCAAATGGTGCCGTATCAGCGGATGCAATTTTTCGGGACGCAGGGGCGCATCGAGATCGAGATTCCGTTCAATGCGCCGCCGGATCGGGAGACGCGGATTTTGGTGGATGACGGAAGAGATGTGTTTGGCGGCGGAGTGACAGCGGATGTTTTTCGAGCGACGGATCAATACACGGTGCAGGGCGATGCGTTTTCGCGGGCGATTCGCGAGGATACGCCGGTGCCAGTGCCGCTCGAAGATTCGCTGAATAATATGGCGGTGATCGAGGCCGTGCTGCGCGCGGGCGAAAGCCGCCAGTGGGAAGACGTGCGCGTGTGATTCGCCGGCGCTAGTCTGACGCCCATTGAACGGGTTCGACGCGGTCGACTACGAAAACGTAGCCGGCGGCGCCCAACAGGCTGACGGCGCTGGTCATGGCGAAGGCCCAGAAGAATTCGCCGGTGCGATCAACGATCACTCCGACGAGCAGCGGGCCGAGAATTCCGGCCAGGTTGCCGCAGAAATTTTCGAGGCCGGCCCAGCGGCCTGCCGTTTGTGCGCCTGCGAGGATTTGCGTCATCGTCCAGAGATTGGGCGAACACATCCCTAACGCGACGCAGCTGAAAATCAGAATTCCCATCGCAATCGTGTGATTGTGGATGAGGAAGACGGCGAGAAACGCTATCGATGAGATTGCAAGGCCGCCGCCGCAGAAGAATTTCAGCACGAGCGTGGCGTTGCCGCTCGATGCAATCCAACGATCGGCCAGCCAGCCGCAGATCAGAACCGAAATTGCGAGCGCGAGAAACGCCGACCCGCCGACGAACGACATCGCGGGAATCGAGAAGCCGCGTTGCTTCACGAGATAAAACGGCAGCCAGGTAATCAGGAAATACCAAAGATAGTTGAAGCTGAAGAGCCCGATGAACGTGCCCCATGCCGAGCGCTGGCGCAGGATTTCGGGGATGCCGGCGGGATGTGTTGATTCGGATGCGGCAAGGCCGGGACCGCGCGGCATCCAGCGAAGCCACGCGGGGAGCCATAAAAGGCTGACGGCACCGAGCACGACGAAGAACCAGCGCCAACCGATGTGCGCGACGAGCAGTCCGCCGACGAGCGTGCCGATGGCCGGGCCTCCGGCCCATCCCGCGGAGATGAGGCCGTTGGCGCGGCCGCGGTGCTCGGCGTTGAAATGCTTGGCGATGATTTTGTTGTAAGACGGGTAGGCGACGGATTCGCCGATGCCGAGCAAGAGGCGCGCGGCCAGAAGCATGGTGAAGCCACGGGTTGCGCCGGTGCCGAGCGTGGCGAGCGACCACATCAAAACACCGAGGGCAAGGAGGCGATTCACGTCGAAGCGATCGACGAGCCAGCCGGAGAGGATTTGGCAGAAGGCGTAGGTCCAGAAAAACGCCGAGAGCAAAACGCCGAGTTGGGACGGTGAAAGGTGGAGATCTTCTTTCAGCAGCGGAGCGGCGATTGCCAGCGTGCCGCGGTCCACGTAATTGATAAGGACCGAGACTGAGAGCACGATGGCAACGCCGAATAGGGCAGGAGAAAGCTTCGTTGGCATTGCGCCGGAGGACCAAGCCGAAGATCCCGGCGGCACTGCGCTCACCCTGCGGCCTTCGTTTGCAGCGTCGATTCGTCGGGAAGCGCTTCACGCTGATCGCGGAAGTCGAGAACGACGAAGGTGATGTCATCGTCCTGGCCGCCTTTGGAGTGGCCAGACCAGTGCGACAGGTCGTCGAGGAAAGCGGTCGAAAGCGCATCGGGAGACATGGTGAGATGCGATTTCAGGAATTCCTCGACGCGTCCTTTTCCGTACTCTTCATTCGAGGAGTTCATCGCCTCGAATGCGCCGTCGGTGTAAAGGAAAAGACGGTCGCCGGGGCGGAAGGGAATCTCCACGGAGGAATACGGCGCTTCGGCGAACATGCCGAGGATCGGGCCGTTTTCTTCGACGCGGCGAACTGCGCCGTCGGCACGAGAGGCGAGCATAAGAGGAGGGTGGCCGCCTCCGGCGTAACGGACAGTTTCGCGTTCGCAGTCGATGTAAACGTAAGCAGCGGTGACGTATTGCTCGTCAAATTTGCCACACAGAGCGATGTTGAGTTCGGTAAGAAGCTTGGCGGGATTGGCGATGTGCGCGGATTGACCGGCGTAGGCCACCTTGACCATCGATGCGATCAGCGCAGCGCCTACGCCATGTCCCGCGACATCGGCGATGAGGACGCCGAGGCGATTTGGACCATCGGGGAGGAAATCATAGAAGTCGCCAGCCACGGCGCTCATCGGGACGTAGCGTGCAGCCATGTCGAGGTCGGCGAGTTTCGGCAGCTGCTGAGGAAGAGTCGAAGCCTGGATTTGACGCGCGATTTGCAATTCTGCGTCGATAGCAAGCAGGCGCTCTTCGGTGGCGAGGCTACGGCGGACGGTGATGTAGGCGAGGCATCCGACGAAGACGAGAAAGCCGATGAACTCGAGGCCGTGCGACCGCGGAAGCGGCGAGATGATTCCCAGGCCCGCGAGGTTGGCGTGAATGATGAACAGGAACCAGAACATCAAGCCGCCGAAGAAGACTTTGACATCGTGGGTGAAAGGCCGCTTTGAACGGGCGAGCAAGATCCAACCCAAGCCGGCCGTCAAAGTGACGATCGTGACGAAACTATTGACCCAGTCGAGGGTATCGAGTCCGACGCCGTAAATTGCCGCGATGATTTCGCCGACAGCACAGGTAGCTTGTACTCCGATGATCCAAGGGAAGAGCGATTTAAGTTCGGTGTCGACCAGTTCATAGAGATAAAGGCCGAAGGGAATGACGATGACGCAACTGATGATGTAAGCGAAATACCGCCAGAAGGTTCCCGGCACGTCTACTACGGACTCGACGATCATCCGGTTACCGAGCAAGCGGATCGCGTAGAGGATCGTGAATACGCCGAAGTAGACGAGCGAGCGTTCACGCCATTTGAAGCGGAAGAAGTAAACAGTCGAAGCCGTTAGACCGATCACCAGCAAGAGCACGCCGACGCCGAGGTTGAGCAGGTCCCAGCGGAGCTCGGTGGGCGTCATCGTGACGGGCTTGAGAACGCAAAGAAGGAACGGCGACATGGGCTTCGGTTATACGCAAACAGACGAGGCAAGGCAACGACGCGACGTAGTTCGCATACCTACAGAGTCAGCGAGTTCGGACTGGGGTTGTCTCTATACTTCAGGTTGAGGTCGCCGGCGCCGACGTGGGCGTGGAGACGGTAGTGGCCGGTGCCGGTTTTCTCGAAGGAGCGGAAGAGGCCGTCCTTGGATTCGCCGAAGGGGCCCGCGGAAAGATCGCCGGCGTTTACGGACGCGTCGACATGAGCGTAGTCGGCGGGATTGCCGACTTCGATGTTCAGATCGCCGGCGTGCATCTCGACGTCCTTGTCGCCAGAAACGCCTTCAATATTCAGGTCGCCGAAGGGGAGGCGCACGATGAGGTTCGAGGCCTTGGGGACCTCGATGATGATGCTCGGACCGTTGTTCGTCGGGCCGCCGGTCAACTTGAGTTCGGCGTGATTGTTCATGTGCTTGAAGGTGAGCGAGATGTCGCGGCCTTTTTCGGCGCGGTCGCCGGTTGTGCGGACGGAGATTTTCTCCGCCGTGCTGCCAACAATCTTATAGTCACCGGAGCGCAGGTCGAGGCTGAGCTTCTGGTCGTACGGAAGGTCAACTTCAAACGGATGGGTATAGATATCGGTGACGGATAAGTGAGTTTGCGGCTGCGGGAAGGCCGGGCGTGCCGGCAGGGCGGCCGCCACCACAACCAGAACGGAACTCGCGAACAGGGCTATCGCGTTGCGCATCGGCACACCTCTCTCGTGCAATTAGGAACGCATTCTTTGGCAAAAATGTTTCCAGAATCTCTGGGTTCGCGCCATAAATCAGAAGGTCAGGTCGAACGGCGTATCGGCAAAGGCTAAGTCGAAGTGCTGCACGCGTTTATCGAAGCTGCTGAGGAACGCGGTGACGTTGGGCGAGACGACGGCGGCCTCGCGGTCCTGGCCGGCGAATCTGTCGATGGACTCCAAAGAGCGCCAGAAACTGACGACAGTGATGGCGATTTCCTCGCCGTCTCTGCGCTGGAGCAGGTTCGACGCGACGTAACCCTTCTGGGTGCGAAGCTCCGGGACAACGTGATCGATGAAATGCTTTTCGTAAGCAGGCCAATTCTGTGGGGTAGCGCGGGCGGACCAGAGGCGAGCGATCATGCGACCTCCCTCGTCGCCGCATTTATAGCATGGCTGGAAACGGTCAACGACTCGTGATGCAAATGGTTGTGATGAGAATCAAACGGGCCAGCCCGTTGGCCGCGTGAGCTTTTCGGTAACGATCTACATTGCGGCGGTTACTGGTCGCGCAGGGCGGCCATGGGATCGACATGAGTCGCACGGCGCGCGGGTATGTAGCAGGCGATCAGTGCCGACAGCAGCAGAATTGCAGCGACGGCGCTGAACGCTGCGGCGTCGATCGAGCCGATTCCGTACAACATGCTCTTCATCAGGCGGCCAATGCCGTATGAGCCGAGCAAACCGATCAGCAAGCCAATGACGCCGAGTGTCATCCCTTCTTTCATGATGAGGCCCATCACCTGGCCCTCGCCGGCACCCAAGGCCATGCGCAGGCCGATTTCGCGCGTGCGCTGCGCTACGGCGAAAGACATCACGCCGTAAATTCCGAAGGCCGCCAGCGCCAGCGCAATGAACGCGAATCCGCCGAACAGCACTGCGCCGAATTTCTCGCCGCCGAGCGATTCCTCGAGCAAGTGATCCATCGACTTCACATCGGCCATCGGCAGATCGGGATCGACGGAGCGAATGACGGCAGCGAGGCTCTTGGACATGCTGTCGGGATCGGAAGCGGTGCGCACGGCCATCAAGACGTCGGGCCACGGACTCTGCGCAAACGGGACGTCAATCTCCGGGAAGCCGTCGCCCTTAGGGCCGCCGTTGCGGACGTTTTCATAGACGCCGACGATCTGCCAGTTGATCGGAGGGCCCAGATTGGTGACACCGGGAATCAACTGCTCCACGGAAATCATTTGTGTGAGCGGATCGACGTCGGGAAAATATTTCTTCACGAGCGCCGAATTGACGATCGCGACGGGCATACCGCCGGCAGTGTCGGCGTCGGTGAAGGCTCGTCCGCGCGTGATGCGAATGCCGAACGTGGCGAAAAATCCGGGTGTGACCTGGTTAAAGCCGGCGCCTGGGCGTTGGGAGCGATCGGCGACGGGCTTGCCGCTGATTTCAAAAGGCATACCGAAGTTGGTGCCGGCGACAGGGAATCCGGTCGAAACGGATGCCGCTGTAATTCCCGGCAGCGCCTGAACTCTGCTGCCGAGTTCCCGGTAAAACGCGGTGATTTGTTCCGCGGTCTTGAGGCGTTCGGCGGGCATCGGTAAGCCGAAGGTCAGGATGTGGTCGGTACGGAAGCCCATGTCGACGTGGGTGAGATTCCAGAAACTGTGGACGGCGAGGCCCGCAGCGGCGAGCAGAGTCAGCGCGAGCGCGAATTCGGCGAGCACGAGCGCGTGACGGACGCGATGTTTTCCGGCGCCTCCCGACCGGCCGCCTTCTTTCAGCGTGTCATTGAGATTGAGGCGAGCGGCCTGGAAAGCGGGCACGCAGCCGAAGAGAACACCCGCGAGCATGGTCGCGGCCATGGTGAAGAGCAGGACGGGAATGTTAAGCGTGACGTCGGCTTCGGACGGCAACGTGAACTCGGGCATAAGCGCAAGGATGATCTTGAGCAGCGCCCATGCGAGGCCGATGCCGAGCGCGCCACCGATTGCGGCGAGCGCGAGGCTTTCTGTCAGGAATTGTCCGAAGAGTTGGCCGCGCGTGGCACCGAGAGCGGCGCGCACCGCGATTTCGTTCTGACGAGCAGTGCCGCGAGCGAGCAGCAAATTGGCGACGTTGGCACAGGCGATGAGCAGTACGAATCCGACCGCGCCGAGCATCATCCATAGCGCCTGCTTTACGTTGCGATCGAGAAAATCGTTTTGCAGTGGCTCGACGGTGGCGCTCCAGCCCTGATTTGATTTCGGAAATTCCTTCGCGATATTTGCGGTGACGGATTCCATGTCGGCGTTGGCCTGGGCGATGGTGACGCCGGGTTTCATGCGGGCCATGATCAAGATAAAGTGAAATTCGTGATTGATCTGCTCTGGCCTGAAAGCGAGCGGGATATACATCTGCGTTTGTACTCGATCGGTGGCGCCGGGGGCGAGCACGCCGACGATGGTGTATTGCTGGCGGTCCAGTCGAACCTGCTGGCCGATGATGTTTTTGTCGCCGCCGAAGCGATCTTTCCAGAGTCGATAGCTGAGGACTGCCTCGAGGTCTTTGCCGACTTGTCCTTCTTCGGGTAGAAAATCGCGGCCGAGCAAGAGCGGCTGGCCTAACACGTGGAGGAATTGCGGAGTACAGGCGGATGCCTGGATGCGTTCCGGTTGAGTACCCGTGCTCAAGCTGAGGGAGCGACCCGTCCAGGCTGCGATCGATTCGAAGGTGGTGTTCTGGCGCTGCCAATCGAGGAAGTCGCCGGCGGAGACACCGTTGCGACCGCCGCCGACCTTGGACCAGACCATGACGATGCGGTCGGGCTCGTGATAGGGAAGTGGCGCGAGGAGCGTGGCGTAGACGACGCTGAAGATGGCGGTGTTGGCGCCGATGCCGAGTGCCAGGGCGAGAACGGCGACGGCGGTGAAGCCGGGATTTTTGAGGAGGAGGCGGAAGCCGAAGACGAGATCACGCCAGCGATTGCGCATAGGTGCTCCTTCGCGGGCCGCGTCGTCGCGGCACACGAGTCTATGCGTGACTAGACGACGTCACCTGGGCATTGGTTTGTATGGGGCGCGGAAGATTTTGTGGGTTCAGCTCAAAGCAGAGGAGGCTTGAGTGGGCCGATGTTGCGGATATGGGGCGCAGCGGTGCTGCGCCCGTACATGATCTAGCTAGTGGGAGCCGCCGGCGATCGATGGGACGAGGAGCACTCGGTCGCCTTCTTTCAGACAACAGGATTCGCCGCCCAGGAATCGGATGTCTTCCTCGTTGAGGTACACATTGAGGAACTGTCGGATTTGGCCGGATTCGTCGCGAACGTGTTTCGACAGGTCGGGGAAGCGCGTCGTCAGTTCGTTCAATGCCGCCGCAATCGTTGTCGCGGAACAGTCGACCTTTGGCGCGCCGTCGGTGAACCGGCGAAACGCCGTCGGGATTTCAATCGTTACGCTCATCTTTCTTTCTCCTTGGGTTTTGGTGGCGCGGAATGCCGCGCCTAATTTTTATTGCGATCGTTATTTTGCGCCGGCGACAGCGCTCGCGGCGGTCAACTGGCCATCGAGCAACGCTTCAAACGCTTCCAGTTTCGGCGCGATCGCTTCGGTGAGCGGGAATTCGCTGGCGATGGCGTCAGTCGTCTTCAATCCGTTGCCGGTAATGGACAGCACCGTCGTTTCGTCCGCGCCGATGCGTCCTTGTCGAATCAGTTTCTGCGCGACGCCAACCGTCACGCCGCCGGCTGTTTCGGTGAACACGCCTTCGGTTTCGGCCAGCAGCTTGATCGCCTCGACGATTTCCGCGTCGGACGCATCTTCTGCCCAACCGCCGCTCTGCAAGATCTGCTTCGCCGCGTAGTTTCCGTCGGCGGGGTTGCCGATCGCCAGCGAGCGCGCGATCGTGTTCGGTTTCTGCGGTTCGAATCGCGCGAGCCCCTTCTTCACGGCGGACGAAATCGGCGAGCATCCCGTCGCCTGGGCGCCGAAGAATTTCACGGACTTTGCTTCGACCCATCCGAGTTCGACGAGCTCGCGAAACGCTTTCGAGATTTTTCCGATGAGCGAGCCGCCGGCCATTGGCACGACGACGTTGTCGGGAAGGCGCCAGCCGAGCTGCTCGGCGATCTCGAATCCATGTGTCTTCGAGCCTTCGGAGTAGTAGGGACGCAGGTTCACGTTGACCAAACCCCAATTGAAGCGGTCAGCAATTTGCGCGCAGAGGCGATTAACGTGATCGTAGTTGCCGTTGATGCGGACAATGCGCGCGCCGTACACAGCAGTATTCAAAACTTTCGCGGGTTCCAGATCGGCGGGAATGAATACGCAAGCGTCGAACCCCTGTTGGGTCGCTTGGGCCGCGACCGCGTTGGCGAGATTTCCAGTCGAGGAGCAGCCAACCGTCTCGAAGCCGAATCGCCGTGCCGCTGCCAGCGCCGTCGCGACGACGCGATCCTTGAACGACAAAGAAGGGAAGCAGACGGCGTCGTTCTTTACGAAGACTTCACGCACACCGAGGCGCTTTGCCAATTTACGTGCCGCCACCAGCGGCGTGCCGCCAACCGCGTTCGGCGGCGTAAAGCCCTCCGAGAGCGGCAAAAATTCCGAATACCGCCACATATTAAAAGACCGCGAAGCAATGTCTTCGCGGCGAACCTTCTTCTTGATCGCGGTGTAGTCGAACGAAACTTCCAGGGGCGAGAAACACTCTTCACAGAACGACTTGGGGACGTTTCCCCAGGTCTTCCCACATTCTTTACAGCGCAGCTCAAAATAGTCAGCCATATCCTCTATCTCCCAAATTCGCGTGACCCCGGCCGTCATAAAGCCGCGGACACAACGATCAAACTTCACTGAATGGATTTAGGGTCAGCAGGGAGGGGGCCAAAAACGAAAAAACCCTCCGTGCCAAAGGCTTGGAGGGATCTCAGAAAATCTTCTAAGAAAGCTCTGAAGCTCTTTAGCAGTTTTTTACGTGGAGCAAGTTGCCCTAAATCGCCACGTTTCAAGCGCAAAGGCGAAAACGGCCCGCCATCGCAACTGCATCTTTTATCCGATAGATCCCTTTCGATGTCAAGCGAAACATCCCGAGCCCGGCGACGTACCTATTTCTGGCCGCGCGATTGTTTGTGTCACTGCTACAACAAAACGTCCCGCTCCCGCGTCCAATACGCATCAGCAATGCGGCATCTCAATTTTAGGAGTACTATTTCCCGACGAAGCGCACGGCAACCATCGAAACTTTCCGCAACACCCGGTCTTTCGTACAGTATCGGTTCTGCCGCAGCCTTCCGCATCCGCAACCTGCCGTGAATGCTGGTGTTATACTTTGTGACGGCGGGGAATTTTTCCGGGACGACAGGAGTACACACGCTATGGGGCAGCAAGTTCGAGAGATTTTCGGCTGGGCGCGTCGGCGGAAGCTTCTCGCGTCGGCATTTCTGGTCCTGACACTCGTGATTGGCATTCTGATTGGCTCAATTGTGTCGGGCCGCACGTCCGCGATGAAGGCGATGTCCGCGTTCGCCGGAACGAATGCCACTCCGCTGAAATTGCCCGATCCGATTCCGTCCTCGGCATCGTTTTCCGGGATTGTCACCCGCGTCGAACCCGCGGTCGTTAACATCGCCACCACCCAAGTTCTCGAGAAAAAGCCCACCGTTCACAAGCGCCGCGCACCGCAGGGCGGTGGCAACGGTCAGGGTTATGGCAATGACCAAGACGACCCAATGCAGGATTTCTTCGACCGATTTTTTGATGGGCGGCAGGATGCTCCTCCGCAGGCGGAGCGCAGCCTCGGTTCGGGCGTGATCGTCGATAAGCGCGGATATGTTCTGACGAACAATCACGTTGTGGAGCAGGCGACGAAAATTCAGGTTTCGCTCGACGGCGATCCGAACAAGTACACCGCGAAGGTGATCGGCGTCGATGAAGATACCGATCTG
Organism: uncultured Acidobacteriota bacterium; assembly: GCA_963766985.1. GTDB lineage: Bacteria > Acidobacteriota > Terriglobia > Acidiferrales > UBA7541 > Acidiferrum. The sequence continues at coordinate 447,857 of CAVYCJ010000010.1, read as the reverse complement.
GCCGTGATCAAGATTGAAGCGGGAAAAGATTTGCCGACGGCAAAGCTCGGCAATTCTGACGGCGTCAATGTCGGCGACTGGGTTCTCGCTATCGGTAGCCCGTTCGGCCTGAATGCGACCGTCACCGCAGGCATCATCAGCGCGAAGGATCGCGGCGGCATCGGCGGCTCAAATCACCAGTTCCAACGCTTTTTGCAGACCGACGCAGCGATCAACCCCGGCAACTCCGGCGGTCCGCTTGTTGATCTCGCGGGCGAAGTCATCGGTATCAACACAGCGATCATCACCGGCAGCCGCGGCTATGAGGGTGTCGGCTTTGCCCTACCGTCAACGGCAGCGATCAACGTTTACAACCAGATCATCGCGCAGGGTCGCGTCACGCGCGGCTCGATCGGCGTGAGCTTCCAGGAAGAACTCGGCACCAACGCCATCACGCTGAAGGAACTCGGCGCGGCAAACGGCGTCGTTATTATGGGCGTCGAAGCCGGCAGCCCGGCGGAGAAGGCCGGACTCAAGGGCGGCGACGTGATCACGGCGGTCAACGGCAAGCCCGTCAAGACCGGCAATGACCTCGTGAATCCGATTGCGCAGGCTCCGATCGGCAGCAAGGTGAAGATCGATTACGTCCGCGATCGCGCGGCGAAGGAAGCTACCGCGGTTGTGGAAGACCGCACGCGCGTCTTCCCGACGCAGGCGGGTCGTGTTGGCGATCAGCAGGGCGACGAAGCGGCGCCAGCCGAGTTCGGCTTGCGCGTCGAAAGCCTCACGCCAGACCGCGCTTCGCGAGTCGGGATGGACGGCCAGCGCGGTGTGATTGTCATCGATGTCGATCCGGCGAGCTTCGCTGACGACGTTGGCTTTGGTCGCGGCGACGTGATCGTCGAGATCAATCACGTTCCGGTGGCCTCGATGGAAGATTACAAGTCGGCGGTCGGCAAGCTGAAGCCCGGCGTAAACGTCGTGTTCAAGGTACTGCGTCGCGCCGACAACGATCACACGTTGACGGTGTTCTTGCCCGGCGTGGTTCCGGCCGACAGCAAGTAACGACGATTTATTGAATGCCGCTCAGGAGCGGCATTGGACACTAAAGGTTGAACCGGGGGCGCGGTGATTTTCGCCGCACCTCCGGTTTGCCAACTTCATCTGGGAGCGTTACGTCATGAGAGTCGTGCTGCGACGAATGTCGGTGCTTGCCGTGGTTTTCGCTACGGCGCTATTCGCGCACGCGCTCTCCGCTCAAACGACGACCTCAACCGCGAAGCCCAAATCTTCGACATCGACCTCATCGAAGTCGCATTCGACCGCCAAAAAGACGTCATCGCGCAAAAAGAAAGACAAAGGGCAGATAGCTCCGACGTCCGAGCGCATCACCGAGATTCAGCAGGCGCTGGCAAAGGACGGTTCGTACTCGGCGGCTCCGAGCGGCAAGTGGGACGAAAACACCGTCGATGCGATGAAGAAATTCCAGACGACGCACGCGCTGAATCCCAGCGGGAAGCTCGACGCGTTGACGTTGGAGAAGCTTGGTCTTGGTTCCACGACAGCGGGCGTAGCCGAGCCGGTCGCGCCGCCGAATTCGACTTCGCGCCTTACAGGCAATTCGCTTCAATCCAGCCGCCAGTAAGCTTCTACGAATCAAGTCGCCAACTGCCGCTGATAATCCGCGGCGTCGAATTCGCCTTCGGACAGGGCTATCAATCCGTCCGCCCACAGCTTCCAATTTTCAAGGCCGCTGACTCGCACCCGCTTGCCAGTGCCTCCCGGCCCGGTGTTCGTCCCGACTAGTGTCCAGTGATAATCAACGCGATCATCCTTGACCACGAGCTGGTCCAAGATGACTCGTAAGTCGGGAAACGCAGTCATAAACGCTTGCACGGTCTCTTGAATCGCGCGTCGACCGACCGCTGGCGTGGCGTTGTTGACGGAGAGACTTCCGTTCGGGGAGAAAAACGCCGCGACACGTGCCGCGTCCTGGCTGCACCAGGCGGCGGTGTAACGCTCGGCGAAGTTTTGTAGGTCAGCCGGGATTCCTGCCATCTAGGCTCCTCTCGCAATCCGAACTCATAAAAGTCATCGCCGGATATACAAAACTTCGGCCAAGGAGAGAGTGTCGCACTCTCTCCCTGGCCGATTGAATTCGTCGATTGTCCTGTCGACCTACTGCTTATCGTAAATCTGAAGCGTCTTGACCGGTTTGCCGTCTTTGTCCGTGCCTTTGCTGTTGAGCGTGGCCGTCTTTCCGTCGTGCGAAATTGTGGTGTGGCTGGTGCCGACCACCTTGTCGCCCTTTTTCAGAGTGGCTTCAAACATATGGGAATTGATGCGCTTGATCGAAATGTGATCCGCGCCGTAAGGGGCCGTTCCGGTGACCTCGTAATCCTTGTCGCCGTATTGCACCGTGAAGCTATACGTGAGTGCCGAGCCGTCCGCCGCCTGTCCTTCGAAACTGTATTTCACGTTGTCGCCGTCTGCGGTAATCGTGCGCGTCAGGCTCTTGGGTTCCTGACCTGCGGGATACTTCGACTTTTCCACGTTCAGTTTCCAGGTGCCGATGTTCGGGTTGGTGTCAGCGGCCAGCATCGCGCTGGGAATCCCCAGACAGAGTGCGGCCACAGCTAGAATAAGCAGAATTCGATGCATTGATTGTCTCTCCTCAGTTTTTAAAGCGAAGGGCCTTGGGTATGTGTGGAAACGAAAAGTCTCGTTGCGGTGAGCCTATGCTTGTGAGACCTCGGAGTCAAGGCAATCGGTCAGTGTTGAAGCAGTAAGAGGAGTTTGGGAATTGCATCAAAATGCGCGCTCTAAAATGTAGAAGGCTGGAGTTTGCGGGCGCAATCTCCAGCCTTCATTTGTGCCCAAGGAGAATCACTCAATTGCTTGAACACGAACATACAGGGCGTAAAAGACGCATTTGCCACGACTTTGTAACTTCGGTGTAAAAAGCGACGTTACTTTTTCGCGCAACTGCAACAGGCGACGCGGCTTATTCACTCCTGCCCGAAAACAGGGGGTATGGGGGTTTGACGCTCCACCCATCCCCGGCTAGACTGGTGACTCCAGCGGCATGTTCCCGCGTCGATCCACCCGAGAGGCAACCGCTCAACGAATTTCGGTCCGTAGCAAGCCAGCCGCAAGTCGCTGTGAAGTAATGAGTTAGCGGCTCGCAGGCGCCCACTCGGCTAAAGCCGAGTTAATCGAAGATTTCAGGAGGCAGTTCATGGCAACAGCAGCAGCCCCGCGCGTTTACCGCAATTTCATCAATGGCGAATGGGTCGAGTCCCGAAGCGGGAAGGCGTACGAGAATCGCAACCCCGCCAATACCGACGAACTCGTCGGCATGTTTGTATCGTCGACCTCGGAAGATGTTGACGCCGCCGTCGAGTCCGCGAAGCAGGCCTACAAAAAGTGGCGACTCGTACCCGCGCCGAAGCGCGCCGAGATTCTGTATCGCGCCGCCGAAGCGATGGTCGCGCACAAAGACGATTTCTCGAAAGACATGACGCGCGAAATGGGCAAAGTGCTCGCCGAAACGCGCGGCGACGTGCAGGAAGCGATCGACATGACCTACTACATGGCGGGCGAAGGCCGCCGCCTGTTCGGTCAGACGACGCCGTCGGAATTGCCGAACAAATTTGCGATGAGCGTGCGACAGTCGATCGGCGTCGCCGGACTGATCACGCCGTGGAATTTCCCGATGGCGATTCCGTCGTGGAAAATGATGCCCGCGCTCGTCAGCGGAAATACCGTTGTGCTGAAGCCTGCCGAAGACACGCCGCTCTCTTCGTATCATCTCGTACAAACTCTCGCGGACGCCGGATTACCGCCGGGCGTCGTGAATCTCGTGAGTGGAGACGGACCGAACGCAGGTGCGCCGCTCGCGTCGCATCTTGACGCTCCAGTGATCAGCTTCACGGGTTCGACTGCCGTCGGAAAATTGATCGCGCAAGCTTGCGCGCCTGAGTTCAAGCATTGCTCGCTCGAAATGGGCGGCAAAAACATCATCATCGTGCTCGAGGACGCGAATCTCGACCTCGCAGTGGAAGGCGCCGTCTGGGGCGGCTTCGGCACGACCGGCCAGCGCTGCACGGCGGCGAGCCGAGTTGCGGTACACAAGAGCGTCTATCACGAGTTCGTGACGCGCTTCACCGATCGCGTTAAAAAACTAAAGATCGGCAACGGCCTGGATGCCACCGTCGAAATGGGACCGTGCATCAACGAGCAGCAACTCAAGACCGTGATGGAGTACGTCTCGATCGGCAAGAGCGAGGGCGCGAAAGTGCTGACCGGCGGAAGCCGGCTCGATTCCGGTGCTTATGCGAAGGGCTGGTTCCATCAGCCGACGGTGTTCGGCGATTGTGGTCCGAAGATGCGCATTTCGCAGGAGGAGATTTTTGGCCCGGTGGTTTCGGTGATTCCGATCGGCTCGTTTGAAGAAGCGATCGAAGTCGCGAATGGCGTGCCGTACGGATTGTCCGCGTCGATCTACACGCGTGACGTGAATCGAGCATTCCAGGCGACGCGCGATCTCTTCACTGGGATCGTGTACGTCAACGCTCCCACAATCGGCGCCGAGACCCACTTGCCTTTCGGTGGCACCAAACAGACCGGCAATGGCCATCGCGAAGCGGCCATCGCGGCGATCGACTTCTACACCGAGTGGAAGACGGTCTATATCGACTACAGCGACAAGCTGCAGCGCGCCCAGATCGACAACAACTGAGCCGAAAGATTCGCTGGAATGTGACTGTCGCCGTTGCGCGGCCGCTGAAGTTATTGCGGCTGCGCGGCGATGGCGGGTATGCGCGTTGAGAGGCTCAGCAACTGCTTGCGAGCGGCCCAGGTGTGGTGTTCGTGCGTGAACGACTCCGGCTCGACCCAGACCAGTTCGTGCTCCGCTGTCGAATTGATGGAATCGCCGAGTTCGGCTGCGTAAAACGTCGCATAATGCGCGGCGTGACCGTCCTCAAGAGTGATGTATTGCAAAGCCTGGCCGACGCGTTCGCCGATGCTGACCTTGCGGGCAAGCTCTTCGCGGACTTCACGGTGAATCGCTTCGGTCGGAGTTTCCGGGAAATCGACGCCACCACCCGGCAAATGAATGTGATCGCCCTCGCGGGTGCCTGCAACCAGGCCTTCGGAGTTGATCACAATCGCGTACGCGCACTCGCGCGTCTTCTTAATCGCTTCGCCAGAGCGCTGACCAAAAACGGGGACATTTGGCTCCATGACTCCTAGGATGCACGGATGTTTGCCGGACTGCAACGCTGGAAGGCGAGAAAATTTGATGGGAAATTTAGTTCTCAATCGGTTTCGGAACGGATAACAGCGCGTCAAGCCGCGAGCACCGGAAAAGATGGTCCCATGTGGACCATCGACGTGATAACTTCAATCGAGACAGTGCGTTGCGATGCGCTATGAGCAAGCCCCGTGGTGGCTCGCGTTGACGGGGGTTGACAGCGTTTCTACAATGGTAGTTACGTACTCCGGGCTGAGTACAATCCTATGAGGACTCCCGCGCTGCAGGAACGACGGAACCGGCAGATTCTGGCCGATGTCGTCCGCACATATATCGAAACCGGCGAACCGGTGTCTTCACGCGTCATCTCGGCGCGTTTCGAGGAGACCCTGAGCACCGCGACCATTCGCAACGTGATGGGCGAGCTCGAGGATGGCGGCTTTTTGTTTCAGCCGCATACCTCGGCCGGCCGCGTGCCGACGGCGGCTGCGTACCGATTTTTCGCGCAGGAAATTGCTTCGCAGGCTACGCTCAGCTCCGTCGATCGCGAATGGATCCAGCGCGAGCTGGGTGCCGCGACGAACTCGTCGGAAATTACAGAACGCGCGGGGCACGTGCTCGCCGAGGTATCGAGCGGGCTTGGCATCATCGTGTCGCCGCCTATGGGCAAGACCGTGATCGAGCACGCGCGGATGTGGCTCCTGCCCGACACGCGCGTCGTCGTCGTTTTGATTTCGCCGGGCGGCAATACGCGCGACAAGATTTTGCGTCCGGTGCGTCCGTTCACGCAGCCGGAACTCGACGCGACGGCAGACTTTCTGAATCGCCACTACTCCGGTTGGACGCTGGAAGCGATTCGCGGCGACCTGCTGCACAAATTGGCGAACGAGCGCGAGCGTTACGAAGGCATTGTGCAGAATGCTCTCACGCTTTGCGATCCCGTCGTGCTCGGCGAAGACCACGTTCGACAAGTTCATGTCGAAGGCACGGCGCAGATGGTTGGCTCGCACGACTTCGCAGATCAAACGCAATTGCGCGATGTGCTTGCCGCAATCGAAGAGAAGCATCGCCTGGTTACGGTTCTGAACGCGTGCATTGAAGGTCCCGAGGCCGTACACGTCCAGATCGGAGTGAAGGAGATTTCGGAGTCGGGCGAAAATCTGGCCCTGATCAGCGCTCCTTACATGAGGCATGACCTCGTGCAGGGGTCGCTGGGGGTGCTCGGCCCGACGCGCATGCACTACGAACGCGCGATTACTGCGGTTGCCTACGTGGCGCAACTATTCAGCGAAACATTGAGCAAAATTTGAATAACTTTTGGCAGAAGAGAGGCAAGAAGGTGGTCGACAAGAATACAGGTACGAATTTGGAGCCCGAAGATCCAAACGAGGGCTCGCAGCGCGGCGGAAATTCCGGGAACGGCGATCCGGAAGTTGGCGGCGCGGAGGCGGCAGAAACGGCAAAGCTGGTCAGCGAACTGGATGATCTGCGACAGACGATGTTGCGGCGGCAAGCGGACTTCGAGAACTACCGCAAGCGAATTGAAAAAGAGCGCACGGAGGATTCCAAGCGCTCAACGGCTCGCGTGATCGAGGGCTTGATTCCGATCATCGATGGATTCGAGCACGCCTTGGCCGCGCATGGTCAAAAGGAATACGAGAACTATCGCAAGGGCTTTGAGCTGATCTACAAGCAGTTGATCGAGAACGTGACCAAGTTGGGAGTCGAGAGAATCGATCCCGTCGGCAAGCAGTTCGATCCGCATCAACATCAGGCGATGGATCGATTGGAAACAAACGATCACGAAGACGGAACCGTCGTGCACACATTCCAGCCGGGATATGTCTTCCATGGGCGCGTTCTGCGTCCGGCGATGGTCCGCGTAGCGGTGCAGGCCGATCCCGCATCCAAGAAGACCGCGAACTGACGCGGCGCCAACGCGCCGATTGAAACAAATCCACATTTAACCCGTAGAGAATTGTGAAGGGCATTAGGAGAGAGAAGTCGCATGGCGAAGGCGAACCAAAGGGACTATTACGAAGTACTCAGCGTGTCGCGCACGGCGACCGTCGAAGAAATCAAATCGTCATACCGCAAGTGCGCGCTGAAGTATCACCCCGACCGCAATCCTGAAAATAAGGCCGAAGCGGAAATCAAGTTTCGCGAAAGCACCGAAGCGTACAGCGTACTGAGCGATCCGCAAAAACGGCAGATTTACGACAACTACGGTCATGCCGGATTGTCTGGACAGTCGGCGGGCGTCGATTTCAACGGGACGATCTTTCAGGACTTTCACGACATCTTTGGCGATTTCTTCGGCTTTGAGGACATGTTCGGCGGCGGCGGACGGGGCCGTGGCGGCAGTCGTCGAGCGCAGCGTGGCGCGGACCTTCGCTACGACATGTCGCTGACGTTTGAGGAAGCATCGACCGGCGTCAATACGAAGGTGAAGTTGCCGCGGCAGGAACCCTGCGAATCGTGCAACGGAACCGGCGCGAAAAAGGGAACTGGCGTCACGACATGCGCGACATGCGGCGGGCGCGGTCAGTTGGCGTATCAGCAGGGATTCTTCACGATCACGCGCACGTGCCCGTCGTGCCAAGGCGCGGGCCAGATGATTAAAGAGCGCTGCCCCGATTGCCGTGGACAAGGTCGAATCGAGCGCGAAAAGACGATCGAGCTGCGCATTCCGCCTGGAGTTGATACCGGAACGCGGTTGCGGGTCGGCGGTGAAGGCGAACCGGGGCCGAACGGTGGTCCGGCGGGCGATTTGTACGTCGTGCTCGACGTTAAGGAACACACGTTCTTCGAGCGGCGCGGCGCGGATTTGTATTGCACGATTCCGATCAGCGTCGTACAGGCGACGCTCGGTACGGAATTGCAGGTGCCGGGATTGATCGGTGAAGAGAAACTCAAGATTCCCGAAGGCACGCAAAGCGGCGCCGTGTTCCGGCTGAAGGGCAAAGGCCTGGCCGATCCGCGCGGCGGCGGCAAGGGTGATTTGTACTATCACGTTCGCGTGGTGACGCCGACCAAACTGACCCGCGAGCAGCGCAAGCTGATCGAAGAGCTGGGCACGTCGCTCAGAGTCGAAAACAAACCGGCCGAGCGCAATTCATCTATCTTCGACAAGGTCAAAGACATCTTCGGCTAGTCGGATGGCTAACGACAGGCCCTCCACTCAGTGTGAGACACACGGAACCGCTTTTGAAACCTTCGTGTGTCGTCATCTCGTCGACAAGCCGAAACAGGCTTGGTTCTCCGCAGAACGAACCGACTCGAACCAGTGGCCGGACGCGTGGTGTGCGGACTGTAACGTCCTGTACGACCGGGAAGGCGAGTGGAATGACCGAAATTCGGAGGAGCTGAAGGTAGCCTTGGTCTGCCACATCTGCTATGAACATCTGCGCGGGTGGCGACCGGCGAACTGAGTTTTTGTTCTGCGTTGCGTAACGTCTTGAACGGTTGAGATCTTGCCAAGCTGGGGCGCAGCGGTGCTGCGCCCCTACATATTTCTGCTGAGGAATGGCGTGCGGCGACGATTTTTCGTTGAACAATTTGCTGGCGATCGAGCGGTGATGGACGGCGAGGCCGCCCATCATGTTGGCCGTGTGTTGCGGGCTCAGGTTGGGCAGGTTTATGAGCTCAGCGACGGTAACCGTGTTCGCCTCGGGCGAGTCGAGAGTGTTATCGCGCGACGAGGTTGAGTTCTCGTTGCTCAAGGAGTTACCTCGTATCAGCCAGCGGTCCGCACCACGTTGCTGCTAGCCATTGTGAAATTTGATGCGTTTGAGTGGGCGCTGGAGAAGGCTACGGAGTTAGGTGTTGGCATGATTGTGCCGGTTCGGCGGCGCGAAGCGAGAAGGGGCTGATCGCCGGGGCCGCGAAAGCGCGCCGAACGCTGGCAGAAAATTTTGGCGGGGGCTTCAGAGCAATCGCGAAGGGTTCGAGCTGCCGGAGTTGCGCGAAGCGACTCGGGCCGCTGATGCTTTCCGTTCGAGCGAACATGGATCTAAGCGTCTTGCTCTCGGAGCGGGACAACAGCTGCAAGTCTCCGCGAGATTTTGACTGGCCGGCGCCCTCCGAGCGTCGCGCTCGCCATCGGCCCTGAGGGCGGCTGGACCGACGAGGAGTTTGCGGACGCGGCTGCCGCCGGGTTCCGCGAGGCCTCCATGGGCAAGATGATTTTGCGTACAGAGACCGCAGTAACGGCTGCGCCTTGGCCATTTGCTTGGAATTTTGCCGTTGGAGCAGCTTGAGCACGATCCTGCCCGATCAGTCCGGGCAACTACGGCTGCCCCATTGGGCGTCTGATGGCGAAGGTGTTGGTGGCGCGGCGCATCGCGGACGTGTTATAAATACGAGGCAGCACAAAATGGAAAGCACGGACGAGCGACATCCTTCCGGCTCCGGTGTTGGAGACACCGGGAACACGGAATCCGGCGCGCCAGCAACGAATTCCGGCGCGGCCTCTGAGCATTCCCCCTCCAATTCTCCGAACCATTCGCATCATTCCCTGAGAAACGAGATTCGGATCTGGACCCGCGACCTGTTGATCGCGATCGGACTGGCGCTGGTCATCATCGTGTTCCTGTACCAGCCGGTGAAGGTCGAAGGCACCAGCATGGCGCCGCTCCTGTCTGACCAGGAGCGCATCTTCATCAACAAGTTCGTTTATCGGTTCGAGCCCATCGAGCGCGGAGACGTGGTCGTCTTCTGGTATCCGCTGGACCGCTCCAAGTCGTTCATCAAGCGCGTCGTCGCCCTGCCGGGCGAGATGGTGGAGATTCGTAAAGGAATCGTATACGTGAACGGTGTGGCGCTCCCCGAGCCATACGTGCCGCCGCAGTACGAAGATTTGACCGATTACCCGGCAACGAAAGTGGCGGAGCACAGCTACTTTGTGATGGGTGATCATCGAATCAGCTCAAACGATTCACGTGTTTTTGGTACAGTGCCAAGTCACTTTATTTACGGACGCGCGGTTTTCGCGTATTGGCCCGTGGATCACTTTGGCTCGCTGTCGGCGACATCGACGACGGAAGCGAAAACGAAATGAATTTCGACGGAGGACACACTGAACGAGGTTCAACACCGACCTGCCATTCTTGCGCTGGAAGACGGGCGCATATTTAACGGCCGCGCGGCCGGCGCGATCACGCGCCGCGGCGGCGAAGTCGTTTTTAATACCAGCCTCACCGGATACCAGGAAGTTTTCACCGACCCAAGTTACGCGGGGCAGATCGTCTGCCTGACGTATCCGCACATCGGAAACGTCGGCGCGAATCTGGACGATCAGGAATCGTCGCGACCGTACATCGAATCGCTCGTGGTGCGCGAATTTTCGCAGGTTTCATCGAACTGGCGATCGGCTGAAACGGCGCAACTATATTTGAATCGGCATAAGATCCCGGTGATCTGGGACATCGATACCCGCGCGCTCGTGCGCCACCTGCGGTTGCACGGGGCTCTGCGCGCCATGGTGGCGACCGATGGCACTTCTGCCGAGCAACTGATTCACGAGGCCAAGCAGCTGCCTTCGATGGCAGGACAGGAACTGGCGAGCCGCGTTTCAACGGAAAAAGGCTACAAGTGGGACACCGGCTCGATCGAGCTGGCGATTTCGCCGTGGAGCGAACAGATGGGCGAAGCCGGCTCGGGTTCCGAAGGCGGTCGCAAGTTGCGTGTGGCGGCTTACGATTTCGGCATCAAGCAAAACATTTTGCGGCTGCTGATCGATCACGGTTGCGAAGTGGTGGTCGTGCCGGCGCAAACTCCTGCGGAAGATGTGCTTGTCGTTGCGCGCCGATGGCGTGTTTTTGTCGAACGGTCCGGGCGATCCCGAGCCGGCGACATACGCGGTGGAAAATATTCGGCAAGTTGCTGGGAAAGGTTCCGGTGTTCGGAATTTGCCTCGGGCATCAGCTCTGCGGGCTCGCGCTCGGCGGGAAGACGTTCAAGCTGAAGTTCGGACATCACGGCTCGAATCATCCGGTGAAGAATCTGCTGACCGAGCAGGTGGAAATCACTGCGCAGAATCATGGGTTTTGCGTCGATCCGGAATCGCTGCCGTCGAGCGATGTTGAGATGACGCATTTGAATCTGAACGATCAAACGAACGAAGGCTTCCGGCACAAATCGCTGCCGCTATTCAGCGTGCAATATCACCCGGAGGCTTCGCCGGGACCGCACGATTCGCACTACTTGTTCACGCAGTTCACCGATTTGATGAAAGAGTTTGCTGCGCCGGGGAGCTCGCGGCGATGAAGATGTTCACGATAGCTGCGAGCACTTTGCTGGTCGCGACGGTCGCTCACGGTGAGTGCGTCGTCGTCGTTCCCGCTGTCCCCTCGAACCAAAATGCGCGTGCTACGGTAACGGTGGACGGCAAGCCTGCGGTGCGACTTCCGATCCATCTCGTGATTACCTCGTTCGCAGGTGGCAAACAGTCTGAGATGCGGATTGCGACAGATGCGCACGGCGCGATCGATCTGAAAAGTTTGCCTGCGGGGCAAAATTGCCTCACTGTCGACGCCGATCCGAGGTTGACCGCATCGCTATGTTTGGACGTGACGGCAAGCCGTGATGCAACGCCGACGCAAGTTCCTCTGATCCTCAACGCATTGCCTGTCGAACCGACGCTTGATGAATTGGCAAAGCAGCACGACAAATCGCCGATCGAATTGAGTGGACCGGCGTTCGCGGGGACGGTCATCGATCAGGCCGGTGGTGGAATCATGAAAGCTGACCTTACCGTTTATCGTCGCGATGGCGCAGCGAAGCCCGCTCCTTTCAAACTACAAGCGGACGAGCATGGGAACTTTGCGGCCGCGCTGGAACCGGGCACGTACACCGTCGTCGTCATGTCCTCCGGATTCAAGTCGCGATTCGTTGGTGTCGAGATTAAGCAGGACGCGCCGAAACAAGGCATGTCGATCGAATTGAAAATTGGGAGTATTTGCTAAGGATTTAGCCACGAAATATGCCAAAGCGTACTGACATCAAGAAGATTTTGATTATCGGATCCGGGCCGATTGTGATCGGGCAGGCCTGCGAGTTTGACTATTCGGGAGCGCAGGCGTGCAAAGCGCTGCGGGCTGAAGGGTACGAGGTCGTGCTGGTGAACTCGAATCCAGCGACGATTATGACTGACCCGGAGCTGGCTCACCGGACTTACATCGAGCCGCTGACGAAGGAATATCTCGAAGAAATTATTTCGCGCGAGCGGCCGCAGGCGATTTTGCCGACAGTCGGCGGACAGACGGCGCTGAATCTTGCTGTCGAGCTTTCCGAGAGCGGAATTCTCGAGAAGTACAAAGTCGAGATGATCGGCGCGTCGCTGCGCGCGATCAAGGTCGCCGAAGACCGGCTGTGGTTCAAGGATGCCTGCCGGAAGATCGGGCTCGAAGTTCCCGGCGTCAGCGCTGGTGAACAACGCGCAGGATGCGCTGCGGCTTTGCGATCAGATGGGATTTCCATTGGTGATTCGGCCGTCGTTCACGATGGGCGGCTCGGGCGGATCGATCGCGTACAACCGCGAGGAATTCGGCGAAGCGATCTCGCACGCGCTCGACATGAGTCCTGTCCACGAGGCATTGGTCGAAGAATCCGTGCTCGGGTGGAAGGAGTACGAACTCGAAGTGATGCGCGATTTTCGCGACAACTTCGTGGTGATCTGCTCGATCGAAAATTTCGACCCGATGGGCGTGCACACCGGCGACTCGATCACGGTGGCTCCGGCGCAGACGCTGACCGACAAGGAATACCAGCGGATGCGCGACGCCGCTGCGGCAATCATTCGCGAAGTCGGCGTCGAGACCGGCGGGTCGAACGTACAGTTTGGCATCAATCCGGCGAATGGGCGCATGGTTGTGATCGAGATGAATCCGCGCGTATCGCGCAGCTCGGCGCTGGCCAGCAAGGCGACGGGATTTCCGATCGCCAAGATCGCTGCGCGGCTTGCGGTCGGTATGTCGCTCGACGAAATCTCCAACGATATTACCAAAGCCACCCCCGCTTGCTTTGAGCCGACGATTGACTACGTCGTCGTAAAAATTCCGAAGTGGCAATTCGAGAAGTTCCCCGGCGCGGATACGACGCTTGGGACGCAGATGAAATCGGTCGGCGAAGTGATGGCGATCGGCCGCACATTCAAAGAAGCTCTCCAAAAGGGAATTCGTTCGCTTGAGCCCCACACACCGTGGCGCGCTCCAGCTGAGACGCCGGAATCGTTGCTGCGCGAGAAGTTAGCTACGCCACGCGCCGATCGGCTGCACTGGATCTTGACCGCTGTGGAGCGCGGACTGCCGGCAAGCGAGATTTGCGATCTGACGAAGATCGATCCGTGGTTCATCCAGCAGTGTGAAGAGATCAACGCGATGAACCGGCGCGCAGCGAACGTGACCGTCGAGACCGCGTCGAAAGATTTACTGCGCGAAGTCAAGCGCCACGGCACGAGCGACGAAACGCTGGCTCAAATCTGGAAGACGACTCCAGCCGCGGTGCGTTTGCAGCGCGCCCGGTACGGTGTAGCTCCGGTGTTCAAGCGCGTCGATACGTGCGCGGCGGAGTTTGAATCCTTCACGCCGTACATGTATTCGACCTACGAAGACGAGGACGAGTCCGAGCCAACGAACAAGCCGAAGATCATGATTCTCGGCAGCGGCCCCAATCGCATCGCGCAGGGAATCGAGTTCGATTACTGCTGCTGCCACGCGTCGTTCGCGCTGCGCGAAGACGGCTACGAAACGATCATGGTGAATTGCAATCCGGAGACGGTGTCGACCGACTACGACACCTCGGACCGGTTGTACTTCGAGCCGCTGACGCTGGAAGACGTGCTCGCGATCGTCGAGAAAGAAAAGCCCCAAGGCGTCATCGTGCAATTCGGTGGACAGACGCCGCTGAATCTCGCGCTCGAACTGAAACGCAACGGCGTCCCGATCATCGGGACGACTCCGGAGTCGATCGACCTCGCCGAAGATCGGCGGAGATTCGGGCGACTGCTCGAAGAACTGAAGATTCCGCAGCCGCGCAACGCGACAGCGCTCATTCCGGAAGAAGCCGCGCGCGTCGCGGGCGAAATCGGATTGCCCGTGCTCGTGCGGCCAAGCTACGTTCTCGGCGGCCGATCGATGGTGATCGCCTACGACGTCAACACCGTGCAGGAGTACGTCGCGCAAGCTGCGTTGATGGGCCCGGCGCGCCCGGTGCTCATCGATCAGTTCTTGGAAGAAGCGACCGAAGTCGATGTTGACGCGCTCGCTGACGGAACCGACGTCGTCATCGGCGGCATCATGGAGCATATCGAAGAGGCTGGCGTACACTCCGGCGATTCGTCGTGCGTGCTTCCCGCGGTGAGCCTCTCGCCAAAAATTTTGGAGACGATTCGTGACTACACGCGGCGGCTCGCTCTCGCGCTGAAAGTCGTCGGCCTGATGAACGTGCAGTACGCGATCCAGCGCGACACGGTCTACGTGCTCGAAGTGAACCCACGCGCATCGCGAACTGTGCCATACGTCAGCAAGGCCACCGGTGTGCCGCTCGCTAAAGTTGCGTCGCGCCTCATGGCAGGAAAACGCCTCGCCGATATGAAACTCCCCGTCGTGAAGTACAACGGCGTGATGGAACTCGCGACTCACGATTTCTACGCGGTCAAGTCGCCCGTCTTCCCGTTCAACAAGTTCCGCGGAGTCGACACGATCCTCGGCCCCGAAATGCGCTCCACCGGCGAAGTCATGGGCGTCTCGACTTCCTACGGTCAAGCATTCGCCAAAGCGCAACTCGCCGCCGGCCAGCGCTTGCCGCTTAAGGGCACAGTCTTCCTCAGCGTGAATGATCGCGACAAAAAGCAAGTTGGCCCGCTGGGAAAAGACCTAAAGGCCCTCGGATTCCGGCTGCTCGCGACGCGCGGCACCGCCGCAGCCTTAGAGGCCGCCGGCATCGAAGCCGAGCCAGTCTTCAAGGTGAACGAAGGCCGCCCGAACATCGTCGACCTCGTCAAAACGCGCAAGATCGACCTCATCATCAACACGCCGCTGGGCCGCGAATCGTTCTACGACGAGAAGTCGATCCGCCGCGCCGCGATCCGCCACAATATTCCCTGCATCACCACGCTCTCAGCAGCGCACGCAGCCGCGCTCGGCATTAAGGCGCTGCTCGACCAGCGCCCGGAAGTCGGCGCGCTCCAGGATTTGCATCAGGGCAGCGTGCCCGCGTCGGGCACTGCGGCGCAAACGACGACAGGAGACTGATCCGTGGATCTCGGTGGCGTATATCCCGCACTGACGACGCCGTTCGCGGCCGACGGCGAAGTCTCGCTCGCCGATGTGAAGTACAACATCGAGCGCTACAACTCGACCGGAGTCGCAGGATTTGTCGTCCTTGGTTCCACAGGCGAGTCGGTGCTGTTGTCGCGCACCGAGATGGACAACGTACTCACGACCGTCCGCGACGCAGCCGGGCAAGGGAAACGCCTTATCGCAGGCACCGGTGCCGAATCAACACAAGACACGATCGAGCGCACCAAGCGCGCCGCCGACCTCGGATACCACTTCGCGCTGGTAAAAACGCCACACTATTACAAGCCGGCCTACAAGCCTGAAGTATTGATAGCCCACTATCGCCGCGTGGCAGATGCCTCGCCGATTCCAGTGTTGCTGTATTCGGTGCCGATCTTCACCGGCGTCACGCTCGAAGCCCCGGAAGTTGGCGCGCTCGCCGAGCATCCAAATATCGTCGGCATCAAGGAAAGCTCCGGCCATGTGATGCGCGTTGCCGAGATCGTCTCGGCGTGCCCGCCCGATTTTCAAATTTTGACCGGCTCAGCGGGAACGATGCTTGCCGGTCTAACGGTAGGAGCGAAGGGCGCGATCCTGGCGCTCGGGTCCGCTCTGCCGGAGATGTGCGTCGCCTTGTATGATTTGTATCGCAACGGCGAGGTCGACAAAGCTCGGGCGCTCCAAAACACGTTGCTCAAGGCGAGCAAAGTGATTCAGTCCGAGCACGCCATCGCCGGCATCAAGTTCGCGATGGACCAGCGGGGCTATCACGGCGGCATCCCGCGCTCGCCGCTCGTTCCGCTGCCCGAAGCTTACAAGCAACGCGTGCTAGAGATGCTGAATAGCCTCGAACCAGCTTTGGCTCGCGCATAGCTCCGCTGCCTTTGTTCGTTGTGGCTGGCCGGTCGGCTTTCAGCTACCTTCATATGGGGTGGCGCGTCCAACTGCTGGGTGCAGGTTGATTTCGGCAACGCGTCCCGCAGTTGACGACCTGCGAAGCATTGCAACCTTGTAACATCGGTGTAACGACGCACGGCCGATAGTGTGACCAAACCCGACGAGGAACATCTAAGACCCGATGGGCTGTCTCTCGATACCGTTCCAGCGCCTGCCCCACCAGCCGAAGCTCTTTCTTCGGTTCCTGAATGACTATTCCAGCGTTTCGCAGTTCTATCCTCACCCTCCATCGTTTGAAGCAATTCAGCAGGTTGCGAAGTCGCTTGATTATCCCGACGACCGGCGCAAAGAAGTCGCCGCGATTCTGCGCGAAACAAACGCCTCATTGGGCAGCGGCGACGCGACCACGAAAAATATCGACCGACTCGCCAACGGCGCCGTTGCCGTCGTCAGCGGCCAGCAGGTCGGCCTTTTCGGCGGCCCCGCATACGCTTTTTACAAGGCGCTGAGCGCGATTCAGATCGCGCAAGAACTCACTCAAGCCGGCATCGATGCCGTACCCATTTTCTGGATGGCCACCGAGGATCACGATCTCGACGAAGTCCGCCACGTCTCCTGGTTTCACGCGGGCAAACGAACTCGATTTGAGCTCCCCGCGGAAGAAAAGCCCGGCCGCCCCGTCGGCCAAGTGAAGCTCGGTCCGGCAGTAGAAGAAATCGCCAAATCGGCAGCTGAACTTTTGGGCGGCGTGAGCAGCCCCAGCGTCGCGAAATATCTGCAAGAGAGCTACACATCCGGCGAAACCTACGGCAGCGCCTTCGGAAAGCTCTTCGCGCGCGTGTTCGCCGACTATGGATTGATTCTCGTCGATCCGCTCGACCCGCGACTCCATCGAATCGCCGCACCGATCTTCCACAAGGTGTTGACCGACCGCGCGGCGCTGAACGCGAAATTGCAACAACGCGACAAAGATCTGGAAGCGGCTGGCTTTGAGCCGCAAGTAAAAGTCACGTCCGAAACGACGCTGCTGTTTCAGATTCGCGACGGCATTCGCCAGCCGATCGCCTATCAAGGAGAACGCGGTCGCCAGGCTGGAGCATTTAAAATTGGCGATTCGACGTTGAGCGAAGCGGATGTCCTAAAGCTCGCAGACGCGGCGCCCGAAACTCTGAGCCCCAACGCACTCCTTCGTCCCGTCGTGCAGGATTATCTTTTTCCGACCGTCGCCTTCTGTACGGGCTCGGCAGAGATTTCCTACCTCGCCCAGTCCGAGGTCCTCTACCGCGACATTCTGGGCCGCATGCCAGTCCTCCTGCCCCGCGCCGACTTCACGATCCTTGACGCAAAAGCCGACAAGCTTCTCCAGAAATATCGCCTCTGTATCGAAAATCTCTGGAGCGGTCCGCAGCAACTCCGCAAACAAATGGAATCGGTCTCGCTTCCCGATCAGCTCGGCGAAAACTTTGACAAAAAGAAGTCGCTGATCGAAAGCACGCTCACCGAACTCGGCGCCGAAATTCAAAAGCTCGACGCGACGCTAGCTGGCGCCGTCGAAACCACGCGCGAAAAGATGTCATTTCAGTTGAACAAGCTGCGTGAAAAAACAGGCCGTGCGCTCGACGAACGCGCCGGTTTGATCGCCGAGCACAGCGATTTCCTCGAAAATCTTCTTTATCCGGATCGCGTGCTGCAATCCCGCGACCTGAGCTTCCTGCCGTTCCTCGCTCAGTGGGGCCCTGCCGGTCTCGAAGAGCTCAAAAATCTCAGCGACAGCGCAAATCTCAGAGAGCATCGCATCGCACGCATCACGCAATAGAGGCGCTTGCGCGCGTCTAAACCTCTCCAGAATCTCCGCGCGCCTTCCGCATTTCTTCCATCACCGACTGCATCAGTTCCTTGGCGTGCGTCAGTTCCTGTACAACCAACCGTAGGTCCATCGCAGGCACCGTCGGGTTGCGCTGGCTCGTGCAGTACACGCCATGCTGGCCGACAAGCACCAACGCGTTCGTCAGCCGGTCCAGCGACACCGCGAGCCGCCCGCGGTCTCGGCCAAACATCTGCTCGTAGTGCTCCAGTTCGTCTTTGTGCTCGTTAAATGCGGAATTTTGCGCCATTCAGTTTTCCCAAAACCACGTCCACCGAAGCTGCCGGGCAATGATGATGTATCGGGCACACACAGGCCGTTCCAACTTTACCGCAGGGGTACCGCATAACATAATTTCGCTCGGGCCACTTGTGTGGTCATTCGTTCGGTCCAGCGATACAGATAGGCAAATCTAGGCGAAATCCCTGGGTGTACATGGGGAAGGGATGAGCCGGAGCAACCAAACATGCGACGTTCTGACCTGGTACAGCACAAAGAAAAAGAAAAGGGCGCGACAACGCGCACGTCTCAAATCGTTTTTGGCGAGCGGCAGCATCTGCTCCGCGTACTGGATTCGCTGGAAGGCACCGAGCTTCCGATCGCGCGCATGCAGCAGGAGCGGCGCGTACTGGAAGAACTCATTCATGCACGAACCCGTGAATTGAACCAGATCAACACCGCATGGGATGAGAAGATCGGCCTCGTTCTGAGCGCCGATGCAAAGCCGGAAATGCTTGAGAAGCTGGTGAAGCAGGCTCCCCAGACCGATTTCTATTTGCTGCGGCTGATCAGCGAGCACCCGCGAGCAAACTCCAAGACCCTGAATAAGCTGGCGAAGCATCCCTATGGCGCCATTCGCGAGAACGTGGCGCGCCATCCGAACGCCGACGCGACGACTTTGACCTGGTTGAGCCGGGACCGCAGCCAGCCGCTCTGGTATCTCGTGGCTTTCAACCCCAACACTCCGACAGTGCTCCAGCGCCGCTTGCGCGATCGGCTGAAGAAGCTCGGCGAAAATCAGATGTCCAAGTAGACAGGAATTCAGATTCAGACCGTATCGGGCGCAGCCGAGGCTGCGCCTTTTCTTTTTCCACAGACCGGGCTCCCGACTCCAGAAAGCCGCGTTGACACACTGAACTGAACCGTTTAGTATGCGAAATTCCTAGTCAACGCCGTGCGTATGAGCAGGAGACAGCCGCGAGAGCCAGTTTCTTGGCGCGGCCTTTCCAAATTGCCCGGGAGATGCGTATCCATGATCCGTGTGCAACAACTGGTGAAGAAGTACGGCGATTTTACAGCCGTCGATAACGTGTCGTTCGACGTGGCCAAAGGCGAAATCTTCGCCTTTCTGGGACCAAACGGTGCCGGCAAGACGACCACCATCAAGATGCTGACGACCCTCCTCGCTCCCACGAGCGGTACGCTGGAGATCGACGGCAAGAATCCCGTCGAAAAGCAGCACGAAGTCCGCCAGCAGATCGGCATCGTCTTCCAGGACCCGAGCCTCGATCAGGACCTCACCGCCTGGGAAAACATGGAACTCCACGGCGCGCTCTATCACGTGCCGCGCAAAGTCCGAAAACAGCGCGCTGAGCTACTTCTGAAGCTTTTCGAGCTTTGGGATCGCAAAGACAGCCTCGTAAAGCAATTCTCAGGCGGCATGAAGCGGCGCCTGGAAATCGCCCGCGGATTTCTGCACACGCCAAAAATCCTCTTCCTCGACGAACCAACATTGGGCCTCGACCCGCAAAGCCGCAACCAACTCTGGACTCACGTCAAAAACCTCAACCAGAACGAAGGCGTGACCGTTTTCCTGACGACGCACTACATGGATGAAGCCGACCGCGTCGCAAACCGCATCGCCGTAATCGATCACGGCAAGATCGTAGCGATCGGATCATCCGCCGAGCTCAAAGCTCAAACCCAAAAAGAATCGCTGGAAGACGCATTCCTGTCTCTGACCGGTACCGCCATTCGCGACGAGACCGCAGGATCAGCAGAACAGATGCGCCAAGTCGCGCGGATGTGGAGGCGATAGATGGAACCGATCTACATGCTCTGGCTTCGCGAAGTGAAACGCTATACGCGCTCGAAGCCGCAGATCCTCGCCTCGTTAGGGCAGCCGCTCTTGTATCTGCTCGCGCTTGGATTCGGCTTAGGCTCCGTCTACCAGAAAGCCGGCGGCGGCAGCTATCTCCAGTTCATCTCCCCCGGCATCATCGGAATGGCCGTGCTCTTCTCGTCGGTCTTCTCCGGCATCGCTCTTCTCTGGGACCGCCAGTTCGGCTTCCTGAAGGAAACGCTGGTCGCCCCGGTCCCGCGTCTCGAGATCATGATCGGCCGCACGCTCGGCTCTGCGACAACTTCGATGTTTCAAGGCCTGCTCGTTTCAGTCGTCTGTCTTATCGCAGGTTTCCGCCCGGTCAGCCTGGCAACGATTCCGCTCGCGCTGCTGTTCCTGCTGCTGATCGCGATCCTCTTCGCCGCACTCGGAACGACGATCGGCTCCGTCATCCCGGATATGCAGGCTTTCCCCATCGTGATGAACTTCCTCGTCCTGCCGATTTTCTTCCTCTCCGGCGCCCTTTTTCCGCTCGATTCCTCTCCGAAGGCGCTGAAGATCATCTCGTCCTTCGACCCGCTTTCGTACGGCGTTGACGGAATGCGCGGCGCCCTCGTCGGCCACTCGCATTTCGGCCCCGTCACCGACGTGATCGTTTTGTGCTGCATGGCGGCTGTCCTCCTGTGCATCGGCGCCTGGCGCTTCTCGAAAATCGAGATTTAAGCGCAAGCGACCTAATCGCCGACCATGCCAAGAGGACTCAGCCAACGCGCCCATCAGAAAGTGCTCGAAACCGCGGCGGAGCTGTTCGCCGACCGCGGCATCGACACCACCAGCATGGACGCCATCGCCGCCAAATCCGGCGTCAGCAAAGCCACCATCTACAAACACTGGTCCGACAAAGACGCGCTCTGCATGGAAGTGATGATTTACTTGCAGCGTCTCGACGAAGGCCCGCCAAAAACCGACAGCGGTGACTGGAAAGCGGACACAATCGCGTTCCTCATGTACGAGGCTCCTCCCCGTACCGAAGCGATCAAACGCCGCTTGATGCCGCATCTCATCGCCTATTCAGCTCGACACGAGGAATTCGGCCGCGCCTGGCGCGCGCGCGCGATGGAACACGTTCGCGGCGGCTTGAAAGAACTCGTGCGCCGCGGCATCGATCGCCAGGTTTTCTCCCCGCTTTTGGACGAAGAGTTGGCCGTCGCACTTCTCGTCGGCCCGATGATGTTTCGCCACATCTTCCGCGGATCGCTCGACAAAGAGTGGCTCGCTCGCGGCGCCGTCGAAGCCTTCTGGCGAGCCAATGCGCGAACTTTAAAGGCGACTCACGACGCCCCGCGCGTCGCCCCTGAACCAAAACCCCACAAGCGCCCGAGCCACAAAGCCAACGGCAAACCCCTGCCCGCCCGCTGACCGCCCCTTTCCGACCCAAATACATTCGTTTTCCGATGTGCGATCCATGAAATCGGGTGTAGAGTCCATGCCGTTTGTCGAGGCTTCAGGGGGCTTTGATGATCCGACCGAACGTGTGTGCCTTCCTTACGCAAAACTGTTCCAAAGAAACTAGCCATCGCAGCCGTAAAGCGCTACTGAGTGGCGCAGCCGTTTTATTGTTTGGAATCGCCCTCACAGTCCCAACGCTCCGAGCGCAAACGCACACGTCCACCAAGCCCAACCCCGCCATTCCCGAAGCAAACGTAAGGTCCCGCGCCAACGATCTCCTGAAGCAGATGACGCTCGACGAAAAAATCGCCCAGCTCGTCCAACTCCCCGGCTTCCCGGTCCCTGAATTCGCCGCCAACGCCGACGGCCAAACCGTCGAGCAAATCATCGAGAAGCGCGGCGCGGGCTCGATGCTCTGGGTCTCCGATCCGAAAGAGATCGACCGCTACCAGCACATTGCCGTCGAAAAATCCCGCCTCCACATTCCCATCCTCTTCGGCCTCGACGTGATCCACGGCTATCACACGATCTTCCCGTCTCCGATCGGCACAGCCTCGAGCTGGGATCCCGCCATGATCGAGCAAGCCCAAACCATCGCCGCCAAAGAGGCCCGTGCCGTCGGCATCGACTGGACGTTCGCTCCCATGGTTGACATTGCCCGCGACGCGCGCTGGGGCCGCATGATCGAAGGCGCCGGTGAAGATCCATACCTCGGCTCTGCCGTCGCCCGCGCGCAAGTCCTCGGCTTCCAGGGACGCGAGTGGGGCAGCCCCGATCACGTCCTCGCCACCGCCAAACACTTCGCCGGATACGGCGCCGCCGACGGCGGCCGCGATTACGATGCCTCCTACGTCCCCGAAGAATTGATGTGGAATCTCTACCTGCCGCCCTTCAAAGCCGCTCTCGACGCCGGCGTCGCCACCTTCATGAGCGCCTACATGGACCTGAACGATGTCCCCGCAACCGGCAATCGCTTCCTGCTCCACGACGTCCTACGCTCCGCCTGGAACTACGACGGCTTCGTTGTCAGCGACGCCAACGCGGTTCACAGCCTGATCGTTCACGGCTACGCCCGCGATTCGCAAGACGCCGCCCAAAAAGCATTCTCCGTCGGTCTAAACATGGATATGGCCAGCGGCACCTACCTCAAGTGGCTCGCTCCCGAGGTCAAAGCCGGCCGCATCAAAGAGAAAGAAATCGACGATGCCGTCCGCCCGATCCTCGAATCCAAAATCCGCATGGGCCTCTTCGAGCATCCCTACGCCGATCTCTCAAAGACCGAGCAAACGCTGAACGCGCCCGAATCGCGCCAAGCCTCTCGCCGCGCCGCTCAGCGTTCGATGGTCTTGCTGCGCAACGAAGGCGACATCCTCCCCCTCGACAAGTCCGGCGCCAAAACAAAATCTATCGCCGTCATCGGCCCAATCGCCGAAGACCCAGTCAACATGATCGACCTCTGGGGCGCGATTCTTCTCGCGCCCGCAGACGCCGTCGGCGCCCTGCAAGGCATTCGCGACAAAGTCGGCAACGCAATCAAAGTCGAATACGCCCACGGCCCCAACGCCCACCGCATCATCGCGTCGCCCTTTGAAGCTCTCCCCATCTTGAAGCTGAAAGAGCAGCCCACGCAGACCGACGACGAAGTGAAAAAATCGATTGACGATGCCGTCGCCGTCGCCCAACGCAACGACGTCGTGGTAATGGTCCTCGGTGAAATCGGCCTCCAGAGTGGCGAAGCCGCCTCGCGCTCGTCCCTGCGCCTCTCCAACGGCCAGGAAGAGCTACTGGAGGCTGTCACCGCCACCGGCAAGCCCGTCGTCCTCGTGCTCGTCAACGGCCGCCCGCTCGATATCTCCTGGGCCTCTGAGCACGTCGCCGCCATCGTCGAAGCCTGGTATCCCGGCGTCGAAGGTGGCAACGCCATCGCCGACGTCCTCTTCGGCGACGCCAACCCCGGCGCGCACCTGCCCGTCAGCTGGCCGCGCAATGCCGGCCAACTCCCCCTCTACTACAATCACAATTTGACGCAAGCCCCCGAAACCGCACCCGACTTCAAATCGCGCTATTGGGATCTTCCGAGCACGCCGCTCTACCCGTTCGGCTACGGTCTGAGCTACACAAAGTTCGCCTACGACAACCTGAAGCTCAACGCCAAGCAAGCCAGCGTAAACGGCGGCAAGATCGATGTGAGCGTGGACGTGACGAACACCGGGAGCCGTGCCGGCGACACGGTCGCGCAACTCTACATTCACCAGCGCGCAGGCAGCGCTTCGCGCCCGGTGCGTCAACTCGAAGGCTTCGAGCGCGTCGCCCTCGAACCCGGCGCCAAAAAGACGCTGCACTTCACTCTAGCCAAAGACGAATTGCAGTTCTGGAGTCCAGCCGAAAAGAAGTGGGTAGTCGAACCCGAACACTTCGACATCTGGGTCGGCGCCGACTCCACCGCCCAACTCCACGACGAATTCCAACTCACGAAATAAAAACCCGGTGGGCGCCGGTTTACCCTGGACCTCGAAGGGCACCCTGCCGGCGTTTTTTCTTCGCGCAAGGCCACGCACCATTGTCGCCCCGCTCGCGATCATGTACGGGCGCAGCACCGCTGCGCCCCAGCTCGCCCGGACGTCAAACCTCGCTGCTATCTGTCTTTTCTTGCTGATCCGCGAACACAGCCGCGATCGCGCAGCCGCTCAGTGTACCGTCACCGTCACCGTCGACTTCGTCTGCCCAAACGCATTCGTCGCATAAAGCGTATACGTCGTCGTCGCCGTCGGCGTCACCATCACGCTCGACCCGCGCACCGCCCCGACCTGCGGCGACACAATCACATACCCCGCCCCAGTCTGCTGCCACGACAACGTCACCTGCGCCCCGCTCGCGACAGACGTCGCGCTCGCACTAAACGACGTGACTTGCGGCGCAGCCCCCGTCGGCACATTCGCCGCCGTGTACACCGGCGACATCTGAATCACCTCAAAATCCGACGCCGTCACCGATCCCAGATTATGCAAATCGTCGTTGTCCCAGCGCGAATCCGGCGCCCCGCCGATGTACATCGACGAGCCGTTGTCCGCCATGATGATCCCGTACTTCTTGAACGCCTTCAGAATCACCTGGTTCGTCGCCGAAAATCCCGAAATGTCGAAGCTCGCCTTCAGCCGCAGCCGCATCCCCATCGGTGCCGCCAGCGAATTGCTCGAATTCGCCGCCCAGTGCGATGCCGGAGGAATGAACGCCGCGCGACTATTTTGCAGCGTAAACCGAATTGCGTGATTGATCGCGCCCGCCGCCACTTCGTCGTACCGCACAAGTCCCGGGAAAATCGGCAGCCCCGCCGCATCCGCCGAAGTCCACGTGTAAGGCCGCTGCTCATTGCCCAGCAAATCCCAAACCGCCGCCGAATCCGCATTCCAGCTCGTAGCCTGCGGATACGAGCTATCCATCTCGTACAAAAAGCAGTTCGCGTTATCGAGCACCAGCACGTGGCGGTCGCCCGTCCCCGGATTCGGATCGCCTTCAATCGGATCGCTCAGCGCGATCGGCATTGGCCCCGGATCGCTCTCGTCGCCATACGCCGTGAAGTTCACCGGAACTTCCGGCTGCTGCACACCCGCAACGACATACGGAATCCCGATGTCCGATCCCTGATATTCCCCCGACCCAAAATCCGCGTGCAACCCGATTGTCCCGCCGATGAAATTAATGATCGGAGTCGAATTGGAATCCACCGCCGCCGTCGTGATATCCAGATTCCACGGGCTCGCCGACGAGAAGGGAACAAATCCATTCAAGCTCGCGCCCTGTCCCAGCGACATCTGCCCGCATCCCGAAGCCTGCTGCGTCGAGCCACCAATCTGAAAATTCAAAGCGTTCGAGCTGCTGCTCCCCGGATCAGGATTCACCACCGTCACCGAATAAATTCCCGCCGTCGCTTCGCTCCCGCTCGCCGTCAGTTGCGTCGACGAAACGAACGTCGTCGTCAGCGCCGTGCCGCTGAGCATCACCTGGGCGCCCGAAATAAAATTCGTCCCCGTCAGCGTGATCGTGAAGCTCCCAGTCCCCGTGCTCGCTGGGTTCGTCCCCACCAGCGTCGGCGTCGGATTCAAAATCGTGACCGCGCTCGACCCGCTCGCCGATGTCGTCGCAACGCTCGTCGCCGTAACCGTCAGAGCATCCGGGCTTGGCAGCGTCGCCGGCGCCATATAATTCCCGCTCGCTGAAATCGTCCCCACGGCAGCCGACCCGCCCGCCGTCCCGTTGACGCTCCACGTCACAACCGTATTGGAATTCCCCGTAACCGTCGCCGTAAATTGAGCCGAACTCCCCGCTCGAACGTTCGCGTTCGACGGACTCACCGTCACCATCGTCGCGCCCGGTGTGCCCGGATTGGAAGGATTAGAAGGCGATGTAGGGCTGGTAGTCCCACCTGTCGTCGTGGTCTTCGCAATGCCGCCGCACGCGCACGCTACCAGCGCGAGAAGGAGCGGTGCCACCACGAATCCAAAGCGTGTCATTCCGACCGAAGCGAGCCGACGCCTTTTCCTCGCGTTCGCTTCTGAGCGAACGTGTCGGCTTGCGCAGTGGAGGTACTCTGCGCCATCGCGCGCATTTTGCGCGATGAATCTCTCTTCGCTGTCAGCCGTCATCGAGCTTCGCTCCGTGATCGAACGCATCGCTTTGACACACCTCGACTTGGTTTTCTTCCTACCCACATTTTCAAGTTCGAGCCCAGCAACGCGCTACTGGACAGAGGTGTAGCCAAGGGCCAGTGTCCACAACGTTAAATGCCTCCGCGAAAAAACTTGTAAAGTGCTGCTCACGGACGCGCTCTGCGGTATATTTTTTTCTCAGGGGATTTCGATTTGACCGGCAAAACCGTACATGCTCGCTGACGACAGCGCCTTAGCCTCCGCGTGGCATTTTTTCGGCCGGCATTGGAGGCGCATACCCGTCATCTCCGCCGCTCTCCTCCTGCCTTGTTTCTGGAATCGCCACATCGAAGCGGGCGATCTCGGCAGCCATCTCTACAACGCCTGGCTCGCGATACTGATCGAAAAGGGCCAGGCCCCCGGCCTCTACCTCGCGACCCAATTCAACAACGTGCTCTTCGACCTCTCGCTCTCTCATCTCGCCAATTTCTTCGGTTTCTGGATCGCCGAAAAAGTTGCCGTCTCCGCGTGCGTGCTCATCTTTTTCTGGGGCGTGTTCGCGTTCGTCAGCGCTGTCGCCGACGACTCGCAATGGCTCCTCATGCCGTGCATTGCCACACTCGCTTACGGCTACGCCTTCAACATGGGCTTCATGAATTACTACCTTTCCCTCGGCCTCGGCGCGTTTTGCTTGTCACTCGTCTGGCCGATGAAAACGTGGGAAGGGAAGGAAGCCGACTGCATCGTCGCCGCGCTGTTTCTCATTCTGGCTTGGCTCGCGCACCCCATCGGCTGCCTCTGGGCGCTCGCAACGATCATCTACGTTGCGGTGCATAACCGCCTCGCGGGCTGGCGCAAGCTCGCTGTCCCCGGCGTCGCTGTCATCGTGCTGTTGCTATTTCGTTTGTATCTCCACCATCGCGTCGAGCTCGCTGCCGACTGGAACAGCGGCTTGCCCTTCTGGCAATCCAATGGCGCCGATCAACTGATGGTCTATGGCGACCGCTACGAAACGCTTGCTTGGGTCGCGCTGGCCTTTGGCGTGGTCTGCCTGCTCATCGAGGTCGTGAGCAATCTTCGAAACGCTCGTTGGTGGAATGACTTGGCTCTACCAGCTGGAGCTGTACCTTCTCGCCTTCTTCGCGATCGCAACATTCCCCGAAAACTTCCGCGTATCGATGTACGCCACCTGGATCGGCCTGCTCGTCTCGCGTCTGACCGCCATCTGCGCAATTCTCGGCCTCGCCGTCCTTGGCCGTGCCCAACTGCGCCAGTGGACCATCGGCGGCTTCATCGTGATCGGTACCGCCTACTTCGTTTTTCTCGGCATCGATACCCATGCTCTGGCCGCTCTCGAAGCCAGCGCCGAAGCCGCCGTCGCCACGCTGCCGCCCGAGACGCGCATCATCCCCACGCTTCGCCCCGATCCCGATTGGCGCGCCGAGTTCGTCTCCCACGTAGCCGATCGCGCCTGCATCCGACACTGCTTCGTCTATTCGAACTACGAGCCTTCCTCGCGACAGTTCCGGGTGCGCATCGCAAAGGGCGGCAGTTGGCTCGTTACCGACTCCGCTGAAAACGCCGACGACATGCAAGGCGGCAGCTACGAAATCGAAAAAACCGATCTCCCCGTCAAACAGCTCTACCAATGCGACCGCGCCGACTGGACCAAACTCTGCTTCCACGACCTCAAAGAAGGCGAAACCACCGGCCAACTCGGCTACCCCCGCCACTAACCCTGTTCGCCACGCATGCCACGTCCACCCCGGCATTTGGGTGCCGCACCCTCAGCCTTGAGAGGGTGCGGGTTTAGATCATTCCTCATCGACACCGTAACGACCACCCTGTAGCCGCGATCGTTTCTCAGATCGCGGGGTTTAAATCCAACCTAACCCATCCCGAAACGACATCTTTAGGTTCACCAGCCCGA
Organism: uncultured Acidobacteriota bacterium; assembly: GCA_963766985.1. Taxonomy (GTDB): domain Bacteria; phylum Acidobacteriota; class Terriglobia; order Acidiferrales; family UBA7541; genus Acidiferrum. The sequence goes on along the minus strand of CAVYCJ010000010.1, from coordinate 419,493 downwards.
CCCTTTCAATCTGACCCCGACCCTCAAGTTAACGTAATCCCAAAATCTGTTAACCAGCTGTCTCTTCCTGTCCCCGCGCTCCCACGACTCAATATTTCCATCTCGAAAAGACAATTTGGCTCTTGTTCCAGTCCAATCTCATGTAAAATTGGCTCAGGGTGAGAGACAATGCTCCCAGTGCATCTCCAACCAGAATCCCACGTCCCTCTTTACGTTCAGCTCCGCGACCAGCTTCGCGCCCTCGTCCACGCCGGTGACTTGCGCCCTGGCGACCGCATCCCCGCCAGCCGCGAACTCGCGACCATGCTGGGCGTTCATCGCACCACCGTCGCCAACGCCTACGCCGAACTCGAATCCGAAGGACTAATCCAGGGTCACGTCGGCCGCGGCACATTCATCCGCGGAAACGGCAACGGCCTCAAAATCACGCCTCCCGCTCCCGCCGTGCTCAACGGACACAATGGCGTCCGCTGGGAATTGCTCTTCGCCGACGAACGCGGTGACGAAACCCTCAGCCGCCTCACCGCCGCCGCTCCCGAAGACGCTCTTTCTTTCGTCATGGCTCGCCCCGCCGACGAATTTTTCCCCGTCGACGAACTCATCAACTGCGTCAACACCGTCCTTCGCCGCGAAGCCAGCGACGTTCTGACCCTCGGCCCTTCCGACGGCTACGCTCCGCTAAAAGAAGCTTTGCTCGAGCTTCTGCGCCGCGAGAGCATTCCCGCGAAGGACGAAAACCTCCTGATCACCGGCGGTTGCCAGCAATCGCTCGACTTGATCAGCAAAGCGTTCGTCCGCCCCGGCGATTCCGTCATCCTCGAAAATCCGACATACCCCGGCGCCGTCACGATCTTCAACGGCGCACGCGCTCGTTGCCTTGGTGTTCCCGTTCGCACGCATGCCGAACCCGGCAGCGCGCTCGGCGTAGACGTCGAAGCGCTCGAAGCCACTCTCGCCGCGAACCGGGTAAAGCTCATCGTGCTCACGCCTGACTTTCAGAATCCGACCGGCACATCGATGCCGCTGGCGTCGCGCCGCAAAGTTTTGGAACTCGCCGCGCGTCACCAGGTGCCCATCGTCGAAGACCACATCTATGCGCGCCTGCACGCGCACGACGAGCGCATTCCGTCGCTTAAGCAACTCGATCGCTCGAATCTCGTCATTCACATCGACAGCTTCGCCAAAGTCGCTTTCCCCGGCCTGCGCGTCGGCTGGATCGTCGCCCCCGCGGCTGCCATCGAGCGCCTTCGAGTCGTGAAGCAATCGACCGACTTGCACACCGACCAATTGGCGCAAGCGCTCCTCGCTGAATTTATTCGCCGCGGCTTGTTCACGAAGCACGTCGCCAAAATGCGCAAGGTTTACGCTTCGCGACTGCTTGCTCTCGACGAAGCCCTGCGCAAACATATGCCCGAAGACACGCGCTGGACGCGGCCCGAAGGCGGCATGTGCCTCTGGCTTGAACTCCCTCCCGGCTTCGATGCCAGCGAGTTGCTGATTCACGTCAAAGAACGCGGCGTGCTCTTCGCACCCGGTCGTTATTTTTACGTGCAAGGTCCGCTGCCCAACACGCTGCGGCTCGGCTTTGCAGGGTTAAATGAAAAGCAGATCGCGCGAGGCGTACAAACCCTCGCCGAGTTGCTGAAGATCGAAATGCGAAAGCGCGAACGCGGAGTTCGCCGCGCCGAACGCAGCCGCGTCGCTCTGGTCTGAGCCGTCGCGCAAAAAAGTTTAGTTGTAAGCACCAACAAGCTCTTGAAATAAACGAGGAGAATCGAGATGGACGCGAAGAAATCGAACGGAAAGAAAACAAACGGCAACGGTAACGCACACAGCGCGAACGGCGGCTCTGCCAAGAGCGCCTCGGGCAACGGCGCCAATCTTGTCGGCGAAAATGCCTGGCGTGTAAAAGTCGGCCTGGCAGAAATGCTCAAGGGCGGCGTCATCATGGACGTCACCAACGCCGAGCAAGCCAGGATCGCCGAAAAGGCTGGCGCTTGCGCCGTCATGGCGCTCGAGCGCGTCCCCTCCGACATTCGCAAAGAGGGCGGCGTCGCGCGCATGGCCAGCATCAAGGTCATCCGCGAAATCATGAAGACCGTCACGATTCCCGTGATGGCCAAAGTTCGCATCGGCCACTTCGCCGAAGCCGAAGTCTTGCAGGCGCTCGAAGTCGACTTCATCGACGAGAGCGAAGTGCTCACCCCCGCCGACGAAGAAAATCACGTCTGGAAGCACGACTACCGCGTGCCGTTCGTTTGCGGCGCGCGCAACCTCGGTGAAGCGCTCCGCCGCATCGCCGAAGGCGCCGCGATGATCCGCACCAAGGGCGAAGCCGGCTCCGGCAACGTCGTCGAAGCCGTCCGCCACATGCGCACCATCGTCAGCGAGATGAAGCGCCTCACGACTCTCCGCGACGACGAAATCATGCGCTTCGCAAAAGAACTCGGCGCTCCGCTCGACTTGGTTCGCGCCGTCGCGAAGTCGGGCAAGCTGCCAGTACCGAATTTCTCCGCAGGCGGCATCGCCACTCCGGCCGACGCCGCGCTTGTGCGCAGCCTCGGCGCTGAAGCCGTCTTCGTCGGCTCCGGCATCTTCAAGTCCAGCGATCCCGAAGCCCGCGCCAAGGCCGTCGTGAAAGCCACCACGCACTTCCAGGATCCGAAGGCCGTCCTCGAAGCCAGCGAAGAACTCGGCGAAGCCATGCCCGGCCTCGACGTCCGCCAGATGGAAGAGAAAGACCTCCTCTCCACCCGCGGCTGGTAGCTCGCTCAGACTTCGTAGCTGCACTTCGCGGCTCGGCGCAGCAAACTTTCGCCACGCCTCCCATCGCGCGAAATTATCGATGGGTGCATGCGCGATGCGGCTTGGCAAGATTTTGTAGGGGCGCAGCACTGCTGCGCCCCAGCTTGGCTAGATCGATCCGATTGTCGACCAGCCGTTTTTTCTTTCCTGATGTTTTGCGATCGCGCCACCTGAGACCTGTAGCCGCGATCGTTCCTCAGATCGCGGGGTTTAGACGCAAATGGTTCCCATCGCAAAACAATTGGCGCCGGCCAAACCAACATTTTCCTCTGATTTTGGAGCTTCGATTGAAAATCGGAATTCTCGCCGTACAAGGTGACTTCGCAGCACACGCAAAAATGCTCGCCGAACTCGGCGCCGAAACCGTCGAAGTCCGCACGCCCGCCGATCTCGAGGGCTGTGACGGCCTGATTCTCCCCGGCGGCGAAAGCACCACCCAACTCCAATTCCTCCAGGAAGAAGGCCTCGACAACGCGATCCGCAAATTCGTCGACACAAAGCGCCCCGTCTTCGGCACCTGCGCCGGCGCAATCCTCCTCGCCTCCGACGTAAAGAATCCAAAACAGGATTCCCTCGGCCTGCTCGACATGACCGTCCTGCGCAATGGCTACGGCCGCCAGGTCCACAGCGACGTCGTCACCGGCAAGACAACTCTGCACGACGAGCCGCTCGAAATGGTTTTCATCCGCGCTCCGATTTTCGAGCGCATCGGAAAGGGCATCGAAGTCCTCGCCGAATTCGCCGACAAGCCGGCATTAGTGCAAAAAGGCAACGTCATGGCCGCCGCTTTCCATCCCGAGCTGACATCCGACACAACGGTGCACCGCCGCTTCCTCGAAATGGCGAAGGCCAGCCAATCGAACGGGCACGCATCGACTGCCGGCCTCCAAGAAAGTAAGCAGCAAGCCTGCGACGCTGAAGCGCAAGCGCTAGCACCGCCGGGCTCCAGAAAAAATGTTCGCGATGCGACGTTCGGCGGTCCGTGATATCGCTCCTTTCCTCGAACTCGTGTAAATTGAAGACTGGCCGCGCGGAAAAGCGCACTGTGTGAATCGGGAGCATTCTTGAAACGCGAGAAAACCAGCGTATCCCAGGAGGACTACCTCAAAGCCATCTGGGAAATGCTCGAGGAAGATCAGACGCCGATCAGCGCGCGCCTGGCCGAAGAACTGAACGTCACGCCGCCCGCTGTTACGGCCGCGATCAAGCGCATGACGCGCGACGGCCTCGTCAAAGTCGACCGCACCGGCCGCATCGACCTCAGTAAAAAAGGCCGACAGATCGCCGAGCGCCTCGCGCTGCGCCATCAGCTTGCGGAAATGCTGCTCACCGACGTCATCGGCCTGCCGTGGTCCAAAGCGCACGATGAGGCCGAGCGGCTCGAGCACGCCATTTCGCCGGAAGTCGAAGTTCTCTTGCTCAAGCGATTTGCCGGAAAAAAGAGCTGCCCGCACGGTGTGCCGATGCGCGGAGGCATTGCCGCCTTAAGAAAGCAGGGCGCCGTGTTGCTCTCGGATCTTCGCGCAGAAGATGCCGGTGAAATTGTCTGCGTCTACGAGAAAGACTCGCAATTCCTCGAGTTTCTCGAAAACCTGGATCTGCGAATCGACACGCACATCGAAGTCAAAAAGCGCGAGTACGACGAAACCATGACGCTCCGCGCCGGCAACCGCACCATGCACCTCGGCAAGCCCGCCACCAGCCGCATCTGGGTCCGCCGCGTCAGCGCCTAACGACAATTTTCCTTCGCACGTTTTCCTCTTCGATCTTTCACGCTCGGTCGTCGAGCAATGTTTTCAGGCGGGCGTAGCCGGCGCGGCTGACTGGCAGGCGCGTGCCATCGGCCAGTATTGCGAGGCGGCTGTCTTTGCCGTACGGCTCGATGCGCACGACACGCTCGAAATTTACGATGTAGGAGCGATGGATGCGCACGAAGCGGTCCGGATCGAGTCCGGCCTCGATGCTGGCGATTGTCTGTTGTTTCAGATGTTTTGCGCCATGGCTGGCGAGCGCGATGTAGTCGTCCTGTGCTTCGACGTAATCGAGTTTCGCCGTTGGAATCAACGTGACGCGAGTTCCGTCACGGACGACGATGCGCTCGAGATACTGCTGCGGAGGACGTGCCGAGGCGGCCAAGTCGGTCGCACGCTGCACTGGACCCGCTACTTCCGCTTCGGCCCGCTGCCGCGCTTTGCGTTTCTCGGCGACGCGCGTCTTCACTCGCCCGACCGCGCTCTCGAATCGTTCTCCGCCAATCGGTTTCAGCAAGTAATCGACGGCGTGAACTTCAAATGCCTTCATGGCGTATTGATCGTAGGCCGTCGTAAAAATCACGGCGATGTCGCCCTCGATCAATTCCATCACGTCGAAGCCGGTGAGCTTCGGCATCTGCACGTCGAGAAAAATCAAATCGGGTTTGTGTTCCGTGACAGCTTTCACCGCCTCGAAGCCATTCGCGCATTCGGCGAGCACCTCGATCTCCGGATGCGACTGAAGCAGTTCGCGCAAAACTTGCCGCGCCAGCTCCTCGTCGTCCACAATCAGCGCGCCGATTTTGTTCTCCATTGCAGCGCTCACGATGCAATCTCCTGCGGTTCTGCGGGAAACGACAAGTTCACCTGAAACTGCTCCGCCGTTGTGCTCACGCGCATGCTGGCCTCTTTGGGATAGCGCGCGTCGAGTCGCTGTCGCACGTTAGCGAGGCCCATGCCGTTGCGATGCGTCGGAGTCGCCTCTGGATCGAAACTGTTTTCGACCATGATGGATAGACGGCCATTTTCACATTCTGCCGCGAGGTGCACCTGCCCACCTTCGGGCAAATTGGCGATCCCGTGCTTCACCGCATTCTCGACGAGCGGCTGCAGCAGCAGCGGCGGGATGAGCAGAGACTTGCAATCGTCCGTGATGTTCTCTGTCATCTGTAGTCGTGACCCGAACCGTACTTTTTCAATCGCCAGAAATCGATGCAGCAACGTCAACTCTTCCGAAAGCGGAATTGTCGTTTTTTCTCCAAGCCCTAGTGTCATCCGCAAAAAATCCGCCAGCAGGATGCACATCTCCCGCGCCTTCGCCGGATCGCTGCTCGTCAATGCGCTGATCGAATTCAAACTGTTAAACAAAAAATGCGGATTCACCTGCGCCTTGAGCGCTTTCAGTTCCGCATCGCGCGCGAGAACAGTCGTCTCCAGCACCTGCGCTTCGGCCGCGCGCGATTCTTCGATCGCGATCAGCACATAAAAAAATCCGACGACGATCAGATACAGCAAAACGCCACTGATCACGATGAATGCGAAATGCGAGTTGTATCGCGCATCCACACCGACAAAATTCGGCGAAGTTGCCAGAGCCCGGGCGTACCATTTGCCGATTTCCGCCCACGCGAAACTGAGAATCAGCGCGCCCACCAGATGCGTCACAAACAGCCGCGTGACGCCCGCGCTGCGCAATGGAGTCGCGCGGCACGAATACCAAGCCGAAAGCGAGGCCAGCGCAAAAATGATCGCCATCGGCCCGAACAGCAGGGCCGACTCCCACGTGCCCATCCCGCCCGATACGCGAACGAGAAATACCAGCAGGCACGCGAGCGGGAGCCAGACGGCAAGGTAGGCGCCCAGGTACGACCCTCGAGTCAAAATCGGATGCATGAGTGAGCTTAGTTCTTGACCTCGACGCCGCCGAACATCACGGTGCCGCTGATGATCAGAGTCTTGGAGCCGGGGTTCGCAGGATCAGCCGCGCGCATCGAATTTCTCGTCTTGTCGGAATAGCCGCCGAACATCGTTTGGTTGCGGGCTTCGACGTTCCAGTTATCAGGGACGCGCAGCTCGACGCCGCCAAAAACTGCGTTCAACTCCAGCTCGGCTGTGTCGGTTTGCATATCCGCGTCGTGAAAATCGAGTTCGGCGCCGCCGAAAACCGCGCTGACCCGGCCGAAGCGGAAGTCCTTTGCGGTGACGCGACGCTCGACACCGCTGAAAATCGCGTAGGCGTTCATCGTTGCGGCGGAGTCCGGCATGTCTGTGCGACGGCGCTGCGCCTCGAGCGAATTCCAGATCATCATGCCGCCCGCGATGATGATTGCCAGGGGCCAAAGCTCCACCCAGTTAAAGCGCAGTATGTTCAGCGAACTCAGCAGAAATAGCGTCCCAACCAGCAGCACGACTGCGCCCCACGGGCGACGTCCAGGTTCCGCCATGTGAGCCGCGCCGACCGCGATCAGGATCACCGGCCAGAACCGCCAAAGATGATCGACCGAAATGATGTTGAGGTGATCCAGAAGGAGTAGAACGCCTACCAAGCAGACGAGAGCGCCGAAAATAGCTCCCTGGGCGGGACTCTCGTGACGATTGCCTTTCTGGCGTTTGCGCAGGTCTTTCAGTTCGCGGCGGCGGTCGCGAATCTCGTCGTGGATGCGGTCGCGAATGTCGTCCTTCAGCGAATCGCGGTACGCGTCCTTGTCGAAGTCTTTGTTGAAATCGGTCATTACGCGTTCTCCACGGCGCGGGTGCGGTCGCGCAACAAGATGAGTCCGAAGAAGACTCCTGCGAACGCGAGGAATAGTATCAATATCCCACAGGCGATGGGGAGCAGCGCAGCGGGATCGAACACCGCGTTGTGCATGAGCTGGAGGATGGCGAGGGCGGTGGCAGCCGGCGCGCCGATGGTCTGGGAGTCCAGCGTGTCGAAGAAGCTCGCCGCGACGCTGACGTTGGCGAGGATCATGACCGTGCCGAGCGCGATGAGCGCGAGTCCGATTTGAGTCTTGGTGCTGCGCTTTGCGATTGCTTGAACCATTGCTGCCTCCCTCAGTGCTGCCTGACGAGGCCAGAATACGAAAGGGGCGAAAGGGCGGCACGGGCTATTCGGGGAGAGGCGGGGCGTTACCGGCGAATGACGGGTCTGAGACGGTGAATGACGGACGACGCTTTGTTCGAAGGAGGTACGTACACCCCCTATGAATTGCGAAGAGTAGGGAAGTGGCTTGGAATCAGCCGGTTGCGGAAGGTGCGTTTTTGAGAGTGCGCAAGTGGTTGGGAATGAGTAGGTTGCGGAGGGTCGTGAAATGGGTTTTTGAGGAAAGAGTGAGCAAGTGTTTTGGAATGAATGGGGCGATGAAGTGTTGCGAATGAGAGATTCGAAAAGGAGGGGCGAGTTCACGGAGGAGTGTACCGCGGATTTGGGTACTTGTCAATAACGATTTATTACGTGGTAATTCGAACGCGAGATGCGTCGTTTCGAATGCGCGGCGAGGGGATTCGAATGCCGGCGGGAGTTGCAGGAGATCAGGATCGGTTGTGGTTACGGCATGGATGCGGCTGAGTCTAAACCCGCACCCTCTGAAAGCTGAGGGTGCGGCACCCAAATTCCGGTTTAGCGTTTGCGGCGTTGGATTTGGCGGCGCTCGGTGGCCCAGTCGAGGAAGCGCTCCATCTGGTCGCGATATTTCCAGCTCAGTTTGAAGAATTTGGAGGCGGTCATGTCGGCGGCTTCGGCGCCGAGGAAGGTTTCAAAGCGCCAGCGGAGATAGGGGCTGTTCCAGGGATTGAGGCGATAGCCCTTGGCGGTGAGCCAGTAGTAGCGGAGAAGCTTCCACATTCGTTTGTGAGTAGCGGCATTATGACATGGCGAGGGTCGGGCGCGGGCGTATTCTGGAGGCTGAGGAGGAGAGGGGGAGGAAAATCTAACGCAGAGGCGCGGAGGGCGCAGAGTTAGCGCAGAGGAAGAAAGAAAGAGGGATTCACCACAGAGGACACGGAGAACGCAGAGGTCGGAAGAGGAACGGGAGTGGATGATTTAAGGATATTGCAGAAGACGGAGACGCTGCATGAGGGGCGGTGGTGGGAGCCTGTCGGCGGCGGGACGGTGCATTGCTATTTGTGTCCGCGGCATTGCCGGATTCATGACGGGCAGGCGGGGTTTTGTTTTATCCGGGTGAATCGAGGCGGGACGCTTTACAGCCTCGGGTATGGGGCGCCGGCGGCGCTGCAGGTGGATCCGATCGAGAAGAAGCCGCTGAATCATTTCTTGCCGGGGACGCGCGTGTTCAGCATGGGGACGGCGGGCTGCAACATGGGGTGCTTCTTTTGCCAGAACTGGGATATTTCGAAGTCGCGCGCGGATCAGGTGCGTTCGCAGCCGGTCGCGCCATCCGATGTGCCGCTGCTGGCGCGGGAGTATGGATGCGACTCGATCGCATTCACGTATAACGAGCCGACGATCTGGGGCGAGTATGTGATCGATATCTGCAAGGCGGCGCGTCAGCACGGGTTGAAGACGGTGATGGTTTCGAATGGCTACATCACGCGCGAGGCGTTTCACGACATTTACGATCACGTCGATGCTGCGAATATCGATCTGAAGGCGTTCACCGAAAAATTCTACGGGAAGATCACGCTGACGCATCTGGCGCCGGTGCTGGAGACGCTGCAGTGGCTGAAGCGCGAGACGAATGTGTGGTTTGAGATTACGAACCTGATGATTCCGGATTTGAATGACGATCCGGCGGAGACGCGGCGGTTGGCGGAATGGATTTTGCGGGAGCTAGGGCCAGATGTGCCGCTGCATTTCACGGCGTTTCATCCGGATTTCAAGTTGAAGGATCGGGGGAGAACGCCGGCGGCAACGCTGGACCGGGCGCGGGAGATTGCGCGGGATGTGGGGCTGAACTACGTGTATGAGGGGAATATTTTTAGTGAGGCGGCGAATACGAGTTGTCCGAAGTGCGGGACGGTTTTGATTCGGCGGTCGTGGCATGACGTGATGGAGAATCGGATTGTGGATGGGAAGTGTTTTCAATGCGGGGGCGGGATTGCGGGGAGATGGGAGCGCGCGAGTGTGGTGGCGGGGACGAAAGCGGAGAGGTTGAAGAGGTATGGGCATTTGAATTTGTGAACGCGGATAGTTCGGCGAGCGAATCGACAAAGGAATCGGCCGGACGACGGGACGGATACGTTTTCGCTAGGACTTAAGGTTGAGGTCCTTCGCCCTCCTTCGGACGGCTCAGGATGACAGTCGCTTGGTTGGGTGCATCTTGTCTGAGCCGCGGGCCAGAGAGCGCGGTCATGGCGGGGTAGTTTTTGGCGAGGCTCACGTCTGAGATCCTTCGCTTCGCTCAGGATGACAACGTGTTTGGTGAACTGAGCGTACGAATGCGTGAGTTTGAGAAACGTCAAAGACGCCGGCAAGATGCCGGCGCTACCGTTGCGCTACCAAGTTACGAGGCGCTTGGCGAAGGTGTAGTAGCCGGGGCCGACGCGCATGGAGTGGTGCCAGGCGATGGGGAAGGCCCACCACGTTAAACCGCCCAGGATGGCTTGGCCCAGTGTCAGAGGCAGGATGTTGCGCTGGCGGGCGAACAAGAGGCACATGCCGAAGCCGCCGATGAGCGTCACGGGAATCAACACGGGGTTCGGCCAGTGCAGCGCGCCGAAGATGAAACTTGAGAATGCGGCGGCGATGATTGGATGTTCTTGACGGGCCGCGTCCGTATCTTGAGGCGATGTCGATGACATTGGTGTCGAGGTCGCGTACAAGAAGCGGTTCATGAGGTAAGAATTCACGGCGACCTGCTGGAGCAGACAGAACGCGAAGTAGCCGATGAATCGGTGGCGGTCGAGCAGATGCTGAGGCGTGCGATGGAGAGCACCTAGTGACACGCCGGCAATGACGATTGCCGCGATGAATGCGGCAAACATCCATAAACCCTGACGTGTCGCGGCCCAGAGATTATCCGCGCGCCATCCCAATGTTTTTGGAGTGTCACGATGCAGCAGGAAACTGGCGACAAGCCAAATGGGAAAGATGATCCACGAATAGGGATCGGCGGCTTGCCAGCGCCAGATGAACATTGCAACGAGTGCGGAGAAAACGAAGGCTTCGAGGAAGGTGAGGGCTCGCGAGGCTCGGGGCGTGAGCAGCATGTTTGGACGCGGAAGAAAAAGCAGATTCATCGCGCAGGAACGCGCGATGGCGCAGAGTACCTCACTTCGCTCGGAATGACAGGTCTTTAGTTTAGTCGGCGATTCGCCATCTAATTCACGATTTCGGGGGACTCGTCGGCGTCGTCCACGTCGATCAGACGAAGCGCGCTTTGAAACAGTTTCTCGATGTCTTCTTCGCTGACGAGTTTGGGAGCCAGTAGTTCGTCGAGGTCGAAATCGGGGAAGCCACGATTGGTCACGCGGGTTGGAAGGATCTCCAGGAGGCGCTTTGCGTCGACCGGGCCGAGTGCGCGAAGTTCTTCAAAAACGATGCGGTGGGTGAAATCGACAAATTTTTTGGGATCGACCAAGCGGCAAAGCTCGACGCGGGTGACGGGCTTTACCAGGACGGAGCAGAGAAGTCGGAGCAGATCGCGCTCGGCGGCGGCGTGTTCGGTGGCGTTGGGGACGGTCATCGCTCTTGTGAAGTTGTTGTATCGGCGGGCTGCGTGTTCACTGCGGTTGCGTTGGCCGGGATCGACTCGTGCGAGGCGCCGATGGCGGTCGGTAACTGCTCACGAATCAGATTCTCGACGCGCTGCCAGACTTTCTGATCGCACTCGATTTCGATGTGGCTGCGCATGAAGAAGCGCGTGTACCACGGATACTCGGGGCATGCGATGGGGTGCGCGCTGTAGTCGAAAAAGAAATTGCCGAGGATCGTGGTGCGCGAGGCGTCGGCGGCGATGATTTTCTGCTGCCCGCGGACGAAGCCCTTGTCTTGATAGAAATTTGCGGCGTAGCGGACGTTTTCGGGGATGGTCTGATCGTCGCGGCCGGCTTTGGATACGCTGTCGACCTGCACGGTGAGCAGGACCGGGATCCCTTCGGTCTTGAGTTGACGCGCCAGGGAAACTACCGCGCAGGCGCCCCAACTGTGGCCGTACAAAATGATGTGAGCGGAGCGCTTCTGCTGGTCGGTGAGCGCGGAGGCGGATTTGGCGCCGAGCAAATTGACGATGAGATTATGGGCGTCGTCCATGCGGCGATTTTCGAAGGTGGCGACGTGAATTGCGTTGGGATAGGCATCGCGCAGGCTTTTTGCGACTTGCACGGTGGTGTGCACGGAGTCGTCGTGGCGCACGTAGCCGCCGAGGAAGCCGATCACGATGGGGCGGGTGTCGTCGCCGTTGCGCACGGCTCGCGGATCAGGGGTTGAGCTGGCGGCAGCCGCATCCGGGCGCGAATTGTTCGAATTCGTCGCCGAATCGGGTTGGTTCGCATGCGCCGAAAGCAGCGGCAGGAGCAGCGCTATCGCCATAATTGCCCCGCGAAAAATTGGCACCGATACGCGTCCGCCGCGAATCCAATAGCTAGAAATAACCCGCACACAAAATGAGATGATACGTGCGAGGACGTGGTTACCTGGAAATGGAGGAAGGAAATGGCGCCGCGCCACCGGGTGTTGATTCTGGGCGGAGGATTCGGCGGGCTGAACGCCGCGCAGAGGCTGAAGCGCGCTCCCGCGGAAGTGACATTGATCGATCGCCGCAATTTTCATTTGTTTCAACCCCTGATGTATCAGGTAGCGACCGGGTCGTTGTCGCCTGGTGAAATCGCGGCTCCGTTGCGCGGGGTCCTGAGCCGCCAAAAAAATGCTCAGGTGCTGCTCGGAGAAGCGGTCGACATTGATCCTGACGCGAAGCGCGTCATTCTGCGGGATGGCGCGAATTTCGAGTACGACTCGCTGATAGTTGCGACCGGCTCGAAGACTTCCTACTACGGTAAGGATGGCTGGCGTGAATGGGCGCCGAGCCTCAAGACCGTCGAAGAAGCTACCGCAATTCGGCACAAAATACTATATGCATTTGAGTGGGCGGAAAGGGCCAAGACCGAGGCCGAGGCGCGCGCATGGCTGACGTTTGTGATTGTGGGAGCGGGGGCGACCGGGTTGGAGCTAGCTGGGGCGCTGGCGGAGATTGCGCGGGAGACGCTGAAGCACGATTTTCGGCGCATTAATCCGACCGAGGCGCGGATTATTTTGGTCGAGGGCGGGCCGCGGGTGTTGGCGGGTTATCCGGAGGATTTGTCGGCCAAGGCGGAAAAGCTGGTGACGAAGCTGGGAGTCGAGGTGCAGAAGGGCGTGATGGTCACCGAGATCGATGGGGACGGGGTGACCTACAAAAAAGGCGATCAGAGCGGGAAACTGGCGGCGAAGACGGTGCTCTGGGGCGGCGGCGTCATCACCACGGAGTTTGGCAGAAAACTGGGCGAACGGACGAAGGCGCCGACCGACAAGCAGGGAAGAATCAAGGTCAATCCCGACCTGACCGTGCCTGGGTACTCGAATATTTTTGTGGTCGGCGATCTGGCGACCGTTGACGGGAAGAACGGGAAGCCGTTGCCGGGAGTGGCGCAGGTGGCGATGCAGGGCGGGAGTTACGCGGCGAAGGTGATTCGCGGGCGGCTGGAGGGGAAGCGGGAGTTTCCGCCGTTCCATTATTTCGACAAGGGCGACATGGCTGTGATCGGGCGCAACGCGGCGGTCGCGAACATTTTTGGATTTCATGTGTCCGGGTTTCCGGCGTGGTTTGTATGGCTGTTCATCCACTTGATGTACCTGGTGGAATTTCAGAATCGCGTGATCGTGTTCATGCAGTGGGGACTGGAGTATCTGACGTTCAGCCGCGGGGCGCTGCTGATTACGGGGCCGTCGGCGACGGACGTGGACAGGCAGACGAAAGAGGCGGCGAACGCGCAGGCTTCGGGAAAGGCCAGTTGAGCTGATTCGCCGCGGCTGGTTTGTTCGTAGTGTTCTTTCCATGCGCTCATTCGGGCGCGATTGTTCTAGATTAACCTCCGACTGGAATTGATTTTGGGCACGTGGATTCGTACGCTCGCGTCGAATCCTGTTCGGAGGCGAATTCGATGTGGACAATCGATCCCTGGCTGGCGCTGGGTGTATTGGTTTCGACCGCGGCGACTGACGCGGTGTACGTGATGTTCAACGCGGCGGTTTCATCGCGCAAGAGGCTGCCTGCGGCGACGTGGAGCAGCGTGTGGTATTTGCTCTCCGCATTCGCGGTGATCAGTTACACGAAGAATTGGGGCTATGTTGTGTTTGCGGCAGCGGGCTCATTTATCGGCGCGTATTTGTCGGTGACCTTCCTCCGCAGGTCGAAAGACAACACGGCGTCACATGCCATTCCGTAGACGTGTTTCGTTACGATCGCGCTTCGTGCGTCGTTCTACTGGAATGTGTTGACGGATTCGCCGGCGCCTGTGCCGGTTGCCGCGGGGTCGGACCAGCCGCCCGGGGGCACGATTTGAGCGTTGACTTCGTTGGGGCCCCAGGTGCCGGGGTCGTAGGTGTAGACCGGCGTGTTGGCTTTCAGGATGGGGTCGACGATGCGCCAAGCTTCCTCGACGTAGTCCTGACGGGCGAATTGCGTTGGGTCGCCGGCCATGGCGTCGCCGAGCAGAACTTCGTATGCCTCCATCTCGTTGCCGTCCGGATGGTGATGCGCGAGCAACTCGGTCTGTTCGCCGACGAGCGCTTGACCGGGAGCCATCACGGTGACGCCGAGCGCGATGTCGACGTCGGGGCTGATGCGGAAGCGGACATAATTTTGCGCGAGCGTTGTCGACTGAATCGTCGTCGGGGGCAGCTTTAAGCGTGCAATGACTTCGGTGCACTCGACCGGCAGATTTTTGCCGGCGCGCAGGTAGAAGGGGACTCCGCGCCAGCGCCAGGAATCGACCTCGAGGCGCATCACTCCAAACGTTTCGGTTTTCGATCCTTTCGCGACGCCGGGTTCATCGAGGTAGCCCTTGAATTGGCCGCGGACGACGTCTTCCGGCTTGAGCGACGGAATCGCTTTCAGCACTTTCACTTTTTCGTCGCGGATATTTTCGCTGTCGGTTTGCACCGGCGGCTCCATCGCGAGGTTGCACATGATCTGGAACAGGTGATTTTGCATGACGTCGCGAATCGCGCCGGTCGGGTCGTAAAATGCGCCGCGGCCCTGCACGCCGAAATTTTCCGCCATCGTGATCTGGACGCTCTCGATGTAATTGCGATTCCAGAACGACTCCAAGAATGAGTTTGCGAAGCGGAACATGAAGAGATTGTTGACCGGGCGCTTGCCGAGGTAGTGGTCGATACGGAAGACGTTTGTTTCGTCGAAGCTTTGGCTCAAGATTTTATTGAGGGCGCGGGCCGAGGCGAGGTCGCTGCCGAAGGGCTTTTCGACGATGACGCGGGCGCCGTCGGCGGAGCCGGATTTCTTGAGTTGCTCGATGACTTCTCCGAAGAGCACCGGCGGAATCGCGAGGTAATGCGCCGGGTGTTTGGCGTCGCCGAATTGCTTACGCAGTTCCTGAAATGTGGCGGGGTCTTTGTAATCGCCATCCACGTAGCGCAGCTGGCTTGACAACTTCTCCCACGCCGCTGCGTCGAGCCCGCCATGCTTTTCGAGGCTGTCCTTGGCGCGCGCTTTGAGTTGATCGAGATTCCAGCCGGCTTTCGCGACTCCGATCACCGGCACGCTGAGGTGTCCGCGTTTCACCATAGCTTGCAGCGCGGGGAAAACCTTTTTGTAGGCGAGATCGCCGGTGGCACCGAAAAAGACCAAAGCGTCGGATCGAACTGCGGTCATTTGCGTCATTCCTCTCTGATTTCAGCACGCCAAAAATGGATTGCGTTTTCGACGCTTCACCGAGGGCGTCGGTTGCAAAGCGATTGGGGAATCATCGTACTCGAATCGCGCGCATACGAAAAACGAGCCGCGGATGTATTCGCGCGCCTTGCTGCCTCCATCGAGCAAAACCTCGGTAAATCCCTCAAATAAAGCGCCGCGCTTCAACCTCTGAGCGAGTCCTGAACCGCCTAGTACCTCTGCATTGGAGGTAGTAGCACGGTGTGTTTCGCGGACAGTTTGCAAAGAGTTTCTTTTCCGGTGAGGCGAGGGAAGCCGTGCGTCAACTCCGAGTTGCGACTTGCACGGTAAGCCCTTTCGCGCCATCGCGCCGAAGCGTGGCGAGCCGCATGCAATTCCTCAACGCGTCTGTCCCCCTCCGTGGTGCTTCGACTGTGAAATCCCTCAAGCTGTGCCTTGTCTTGGCGCTTTGTCTTTGCGCGGGAATGCCGACGTTTGCGCAGGATGCCGTGTACCACGCGAACGCGTTGGTACGGCCGGGAGCGGGGGCGGCGCCGGCCGATTTTGAGCAGATCGTCATTCCCATTTCGGAACTGAAGCTGGGGATAGGTGTCGAAACAAGATTTGGCACTGGGTTTCTGTCTTGATCCAGCCTGCCGGCTGATCGCTACGAACTACCATGTTGCTGCCTTTACGAAGCCGTCGAAGATCGATGGGCAGCCTGTGGTTGACCGGTTTCTCGCCACGGGACCTGACGATGACGGCGCGACAGTGAACGTTGGGCCGACGGCCGGGTCGATCAAGTACACGCTGAGCCGCGACCTCGCGATCCTGGAGTTACGCAAACCTCTGGCGCACCACCATGGGGCGGCGTTTAGCCTGGAGGAACTTCAACCTGGGCAGTCCGTTGAGATTTATGCGTACCCGAAGGAAGCGAGCCACTCGTCGCGCAAGCTTTTGCGCTTTGCGGGAACGTATAAAGGCGAGACGACGTCGGGTTTGCTGGCATTCGACTACGCTCCGGAGAACGGCGACACCATTCAGCCCGGAGCGAGCGGAGGCGTGGTTGTCGACGCGCAGAATCATCGTGTTGTCGGCGTGCTGAACGGCATCGACGTGAATAATCCGGCTACGGCGGTCGCTGTGCCGGCGCAGTCGCTCGCGGACTTTGTCACCAAGGTCGAGCCATTTCTTGCGACGACGCTTTTCCCGTTGCACGGAACCACTCCACCGGACGCGGAAGACATCTACCCGGAGTACGTCGCTCCGCAGAGCGTAAGTCTCCAACATCGCGGCGATGAGCCGGACCCGGTGAAGCAGCTTCGCGAGAACGCGCAGCAACTCGCGGATGGAATGCGCAACCTGGTTGCCGTGCAGCGGTTGGCGTGGGGTTCTGGTAACAAAGACGCGGCACTGCATGCGGCGTACGAAGTGCGTATGGTCGATGGCGAGCAGAAATTTCGCGAATATCCTGACGGAAAGAAAGAACTCGACGAGATTCCGCTGCCGCCGCTGAGCCATTCGATTGTGCCTGCGCTGGAATGGTCGGAGCTGCCCGAGATGGTGGGGAAGCAGCTACACCTCAAGGTGCGCCAGGCGCCCGACGCCATCGTGAACGAAAAGAAGCTGAAAATTTTTCAGTACAGCGCCAGCATCGAAGACGGCGCTTGCGGCTTTACTTACGTGAACGATCACATTTTGTTCAAGTCCAGCAAGACGGTGCGAACCGGCTGCTACGGCGAAGTCTGGACCGACGAGGACATGAACATCGTTCGCATGTCGGAGCATTACGAACTGCCCGGTGAGCGCAAGATTTATCATGTGGTCGTCACATACGGGACGTTGACGCATGCGGGCGAGGCGCCGCGTGCAATCCCGATGACGATTGCGGCCAAGACCGAGGACAAGAATCGCGTCGATTGGTGCCGGGGGCAGTTCACGGACTATCAGATCTTTTCCAGCCAGGTGAAAATTCTCGCCCAGAAGTAGCCGTTTCGCCTTCCGCGTTGAACCAGCCAAAATGTCATTGTCTGTGACGAACGGCGCCCTCTCGTGTGCCCGATTTCCCAAACTCCTTCGTGTAAAATGTATAAGTCAAACTTAGTGTCACTATAGGCTGCGCTTAGAGGCCGGTCATTCGGCGCGCCGAGCACCAGGCGACACGATACGCGAGGACCAACGTGGATTTTTCCTTTACCGACGAACAGAACCAGCTGCGGCGCAGCATCCGCGAATTCGCCGAGGGCGAAATTGCTCCGCACGTCATGGAATGGGACGAAGCATCGAAGTTTCCGATTGAGATTATGCCGAAGCTTGCCGAAATGGGGCTGCTCGGCGTTATTTTTCCTGAGCAATACGGCGGTGCGGGGCTTGGCTACGTCGAGTACGTCATCGCGATCGAAGAGCTTTCGCGGATCGATGGAAGCGTCGGCATTATCGTCGCCGCGCACAATTCGCTCTGCAGCAATCACATCTTTAAGTTCGGCACCGAAGAACAGAAGAAGAAGTATCTGACTCCGCTGGCACAGGGAAAGAAGATCGGCGCTTGGTCGCTTACTGAGCCCGAAGCCGGGTCCGACGCAGGCGGGACGCGCACGACCGCGAAGCGCGACGGCAACCACTGGGTCATCAACGGATCGAAAACGTTTTGTACAAACGGCCACTATGCTGACTACGCCGTCGTGATGGCGCTCACCGACAAATCGAAGAATTCGCACGGCATCAGCGCATTCATCGTCGAAAAAGGGACGCCCGGATTCAAGCCCGGAAAAAAAGAAAACAAGCTCGGCCTGCGCGCCAGTGACACGTCGGAACTCATTTTTACCGATTGCAAGGTTCCGGCCGAGAATATGCTCGGCGCGGAAGGCGAAGGCTTCATCGGCAGTTTGAAGATTCTGGACGGCGGGCGCATTTCGATCGCCGCGCTTGGGCTCGGCATGGCGCAAGGCGCGCTGGACGCTGCCATCAAATATTCAAAGCAGCGCAAACAGTTCGGGCAGGCGATCAGCGAGTTCCAGGCAATCCAGTTCAAACTCGCCGACATGGCGACACAGGTCGAGGCTGCGCGCTTGCTCGTGTATCAGGCGGCGTGGCTCGCCGATCGCAAAGACGTTCGCTTCACGCGCGAGTCGAGCATGGCGAAACTTTTCTCCAGTGAAGTCGCGGTTCGCGTGGCCAACGAGTGCGTGCAGATTCACGGCGGCTACGGATTCATCAAGGATTACCCGGCCGAGAAGTTCTATCGCGACGTGAAGCTGTGCACGATCGGCGAAGGCACCAGCGAGATTCAAAAGTTGGTGATTGCCCGACAGCTACTCGGCAAGAAATAATAGGGGCGATGCCTTCGCCTTCAACCGCCTCACGGCGGAATTCGCTAAAACAGGAAATCGATGCCGCAGCCGCTTGAGAATTGGGCGGAGCGCATTTGCGCGGGCGAAACGCTCGCTGTGTCGCGCGCGATCACGGCGATCGAAAATCATCAGCCCGAAGCGGAGGAGTTGCTGCGCAAGGTTTTTCCGCGCACGGGGAAGGCGTATCTCACCGGAATCACAGGGGCGCCGGGAACGGGCAAGAGCACGCTCGTCGATCGGCTGGCCGCCCACTATCGCCGCGCGAATGAGGCAGTCGGTGTGATCGCAGTCGATCCGACGAGTCCGTATACCGGCGGTGCGATTCTGGGCGACCGCATTCGCATGCAGGCGCACGCCGGTGATGCGGGCATGTTCATTCGCTCGATGGCGACGCGCGGATTTCTCGGCGGCCTGGCGCGCGCGACGGCGGAAGTCGCGTTGCTGCTCGATGCCGCGGGCAAAGATCAGGTGCTGATCGAGACCGTCGGCGTTGGGCAGGATGAAGTCGACATTGTGCGTTTGGCGGATTGCGTGGTTGTGGTGATG
Source organism: uncultured Acidobacteriota bacterium (assembly GCA_963766985.1). Classification (GTDB taxonomy): domain Bacteria; phylum Acidobacteriota; class Terriglobia; order Acidiferrales; family UBA7541; genus Acidiferrum. Next base: position 400,215 of record CAVYCJ010000010.1, on the reverse strand, counting down.
GTTCCCGGCCTCGGCGACGACATTCAAAATATGAAGGCCGGGCTGATGGAAGTGGCCGATATTTTTGTGCTGAACAAATCGGAGCGTGAAGGCGCGGATCGGCTGGAGCAGGAGTTGCACGCGATGCTTTCGCTGGTGATGCCGCGCGATGGATGGCATCCACCGGTGGTGCGCACGGTCGCCAGCGAGAATAAAGGCATCGATACGCTTGCCGCCACGATCGCGAAATTTCGCTCGCATTTTGAATCGAGCGGGGAACGGCGGCGCAAACATCTCGAGCATTGGAAGGCGCGGCTGATCGAGCTCACGGAGTCGCGGCTTCTGCAAAAGGTGCTGGGCGGGCCCGACGCCGATGCGCGGTTGACCGCGTTGGCTGGGGAAGTCGCCGATCGCAAGAAAGATCCGTTCACCGCGGTGACTGAAATCCTGAAACACGGCGGCGCCGCCGTCTGACTTTTTCGCAAAACCATATAAACTTTGTAGGGGCGGGGCCACTTGATAGAAAGTTCCGCCCGGCTGTAACACGACCGAGGTGAAATGCCGAAGCTGAAGAAGTCTGCCGCAAGCAAGTCGAGCTCGAAAAAATCTACGTCCGCGCCGAAAGCTGAAATCGGAGTCATCGGCGGCAGCGGCCTCTATTCGATGGAAGGCCTCACGAACACCCGCGAGGTCCGTATCAAGACGCCCTTCGGCGATCCGTCCGACGCATTTGTCATCGGCACGCTGGAAGGGAAGCAGGTTGCGTTTCTGGCGCGCCATGGCCGCGGCCACCGATTTCTTCCTGCCGAGGTAAATTACCGCGCCAACATCTATGCGATGAAGTTGCTCGGCGTCGATCGCATCATTTCCGTCAGCGCGGTCGGTTCGCTCCAGGAAGATTTGCGGCCCGGCGAGTTTCTGGTGCCCGATCAATTCTTCGATCGCACCAAGAACCGCGTGTACACATTTTTCGGAAATGGCATCGTGGCGCACATCGCGTTCGACAAGCCGACATGTCCGCAGGTTGCGGGCGTGTTGTCCGACGCCAGCGAACATTCCAAAGTGAAAGTGTACCGTCGCGGGACGTACGTGTGCATCGAGGGGCCGCGCTTCTCGACGATTGCGGAAGCTCACGTACATCGACAACTGCGATTTGAAGTGGTTGGCATGACCAACGTCACCGAAGCGGTGCTCGCGCGCGAAGCGGAGATTTGCTATGCGACGATCGCAATGATCACCGACTACGATTGCTGGCATCCCGAGCATGACGCCGTGACGGGCGCGCAGATACTCGCTACGCTCAATCAGAATGCGCTGAATGCGCAGCGCGTTTTGCGCGAAGCGGTGCGTGCGATGCCTGCGGAGCGGCAGTGCAAATGCGGCTCGGCGCTGTCGAGTGCGATTTTTACCGATCCCAAAGTGATTCCCGCGGAAACCAAAAAGAAACTGGCAGCAATCGTCGGCAAATACCTTAAATAGAAAGACTGGAGAAAAGCGTGTCCTTACTCGTTGTAGGTTCCGTTGCGTTCGATGGTATCGAAAGCCCGTATGGAAAGGTGGAGCGCACGCTGGGCGGCGCGGCGACGTATTTTTCGGTGGCGGCGAGCTTTTTCACGCCGGTGCACCTCGTTGGAATCGTCGGTGACGATTTTACCGACGTTGACACGAAGATTTTCAAGGGTCGCAAGATCGACATCGAAGGGCTGGAGCGCGCGCCGGGCAAATCCTTCTTTTGGGCCGGCAAATATTCCGAGAACCTGAACGATCGCACCACGCTTACGACGGAATTGAACGTTTTCGCGGACTTTAAACCGAAGCTGCCGGAGAAATATCGCAAGTCGAAGTTCGTGTTCCTCGCCAACATCGCGCCCGATTTGCAGCGCGATGTGTTGCAGCAGGTCACCAAGCGGCCGAAGATCGCGGCGCTCGATACGATGAATTACTGGATCGAAGGCTCCAACGCCGACCTGCTGAAGACGCTCAAAGGCGTCGACATTCTGATGATCAACGACTCCGAAACTCGGCAGCTTTCCAATGAGCACAATTTGCTGCGCGCGGCGCGGCGCATCTTCAAGCTCGGCCCATCGACGCTGATCATCAAGCGCGGCGAATACGGCGCGATGATGGTCGATAAGCGCGGCGCGTTCTGCGTGCCGGCATTTCCTTTCGAAGAACCACATGATCCGACGGGCGCGGGCGACAGCTTCGCGGGCGGATTCATGGGATATCTCGCGTCGGTCGGCAACAAATCCGACATGTCGCTGCGCCGCGCGATGGTTTATGGCTCGGTGATGGGCAGCTTTACCGTCGAGAAATTTGGCCTCGACCGGCTGAAAACGCTGAAGACCAGCGAGATACACGCCAGGGCACGCCACTTCGCAAAACTGACTCAGTTCACGTTGTAGCCTGTGTAAAATCGGGGCATTGTCGGCGTTTGTGTTTGCGGGTTTTTCCCCGCGGAAACAAACCGAATGCTTCCACTGACCACAACTTTCTATCGGCTGGGCTGGGCGGCGTTGCTTGGCTCCGTCATCGGAGCGGAACGCACGGTGCGCCGGCGTCCCGCGGGCATGCGCACGAGCGTGTGCGTTACCGTTGCTGCGGCACTCTTCACCATTGTTTCCGTCGAGATCGCGAAGGCGAGCGGCGACACCTCGACAACGCGTATCGCTTCCAACATTGTGCAGGGCGTCGGGTTCTCTTGGCGCGGGCGTGATCGTGCGCGAACGCGGCAGCGTCGTTGGACTGACCACGGCGGCGGCGATCTTTGCCGAGGCTGCGATCGGAATGACGGCGGGCGGCGGTTTGTACGCCGTGTCCGGCGGCGCGGCGTTGCTGGTGTTGTTCGCGCTCGTGGCGCTCTTTTATGTTGAGGGCGCGCTCAATTTGAAACCGCGCTACATGCTCTTCCGCATTTCGTCCGCAACGACGCAGGATCTGGTTTCCGATGTCCACGGGCTATTCACGAAGATGGGGATCAACCTCGACAATTTTCAGGTCTCGATGGCTGGGGACAAGAATTTGATTCAGTTCGACGCGGATGTCAGCCGGCGGCAGCAGGAGCGCATTCTGACGGCGATGACACGGCCGGGGATCACGTTTGAGATGCTGCCAGTGGAGAGGAACGCGTGATGGGTGCGCCTTCCGCGGCGAGCGAATCGGAGATTGATGTGAGCGCGCACGATCGCGGCAGCGTTGGAGGCGGCGCGAGTGCGCGCTTGCCCGTGCGCAAGCCGAAGGCACTGCACGATGGGTTCGCGACTGGCGGTGATTGCGCCGGCTTCGCCGGGGCATAAGGAGCCGGAGGCAGCGCGGCGTGGCGGAATTGCTGCGGCTCGGATTTTCTGTTGAGATGCGTGATTCGCTCGCTTCCGAAGGATATTTTGCGGCGTCGGCAGCGGAGCGGCGCGCGGAGCTGTTCAGTGGACTGCGCGATCCGCAGGTCGAAGCGCTGATTTCGCTGCGCGGCGGATACGGCTCGAATTATTTGCTCGATGAATCGCTCGTCGCAGAGATTGGCGCGGCTGCGCCGAAGTGTTTGATCGGATTCAGCGATCTTACGTCGCTTGAGATTTTTCTTGTGGCAGAAGCTTGGATGGACTTCGATTTATGGGCCGATGGTAGCTGCGGGACTCGATGGCTGGAGCGGGCGCGGCCAAGGGTTACGACGAAGCGAGTTTTCGGAATGCGATCGGCGTCGGTGTGACCGAAGGCGCGTGGTCGATGAATTTGCAGGGTGATGCGCTTTCGTCGGGATCGGCGGAAGGCGTGTTGCTTGGCGGATGCCTCACGCTGGTTGCGACGACGTTGGGGACGCCGTGGGAGTTGGACACGCGCGGCGCGATTTTACTGCTCGAAGATCGCGGGATGAAGCCGTGGCAGGTGGATCGCGCGCTGATTCATTTGCAGCAGGCTGGCAAGTTCAAAGATGTGCGCGGGATTGTGCTTGGCGACTTCCCGGATTGCACGGCGCCGGTGGAAGGCAGCCCGACGGTGCTGGATGTTTGCACGCGGATTTTGAAGCCGCTGGGAATACCGATCGTGTTTGGAGCGCCGGTGGGGCACACGGTGCGTCCAATGTTAACGGTGCCGCTCGGAGTGCGCGCGCGATTGAACGCGAGCGGAGCGGGAACACTTGAAATTCTGGAGGGCGCGGTAACGCCATGACCAAAGGGAAGCACGTACACGTGATCGGAATCGGCGGGTCGGCGATGTCGCCGCTGGCCGGAATGCTGCGCGAAAAAGGCTGGCGTGTGACCGGGTCGGATTCCGGCGTGTATCCTCCGGCTTCGACATTTCTCGAGAGCATGGGGATTTCGTTTTTTCACAGTTTTGATGCGAAGCATCTCGATCCGAAACCGGATCTGGTCGTGGTCGGAAATATTATTGCGCGCGGAAATCCGGAGTTGGAAGAAGTGCTCGATCGGAAGATTCCGTATCGATCGCTGCCGGAAATGCTGGAAGAAGAATTTTTGCCGGGGAAGCATTCGATTGTCGTGAGTGGGACTCATGGCAAGACAACGACGACGGCGATGCTGGCGTGGATTTTTCATGTTGCAGGACGGAAGCCAAATTTTCTTGTTGGCGGCGTGGCGGAAAATTTCGGCAAGAGCTATGGGCTCGAGAACGGCGAAGAATTTATCCTTGAAGGCGATGAGTATGAGACAGCGTTCTGGGATCGCGGACCGAAATTTTTTCACTATCATCCCGACAGTCTGATTATCACTTCGCTGGAGTACGATCACGCGGATATTTACGCGGACTTTGATGTGTATCAGTTGGCGTTCAAACGACTGGTGAATCTCGTGCCGCGCAGCGGGCGCGTTGTGATCTGGGGCGATAGCGAGCAGTCGGGACCGGCGTTGCGGGCTGCGGCGGCGAAGGCGTTTTGCCCGGTCGAGACGTACGGATTGACGGCGCAGAACGATTGGGTTGCGAGCAAGGTTGAGCCGCACGATGCGGGGATGCGATTCCATTTGAAGTATCGCGGCGCGGCATTTGGCGATTTTGAGTTGGCGGCGACGGGAAGCCACAACGTGCTGAATGCGTGCGGGGCGATCGCGGTCGCGCATGGACGCGGAATTCCGGTCGATATTTTGCGCGAGGCGTTATCGACGTTCCGCAGCGTGAAGCGGCGCATGGACGTGAAGGGCGAACGCGCGGGGATTCTGGTGGTCGACGATTTTGCGCATCATCCGACGGCGGTCGAGGCGACGATCAATGCGGCGCGCGGACGGTGGCCGAACAAGCGGCTGTGGGCGATTCTGGAGCCGCGATCGAATTCGATGCGGCGCAAAGTGTTTGAAGAGTCGTTGCCGAAGGCGCTGGCGTTGGCCGATCGCGTTGTGCTCGGCGGCGTGTTTCGGGCGCAGCAACTTGGCGACGATAATCGGCTTGCGCCGGAATCGGTGGCGAAGAGCGTGCGTGCGCTGGGGAAAGATGCTCGTGCGTTTGAGGGCGCGGATGCGATTGCGGATTATTTGTCCGCCGAAGCGAAGAGCGGCGATCTGCTGCTGGTGATGTCGAATGGCAGCTTCGACGGATTGTGCGACAAGCTGCTGAAGAAATTAGGCGCTGAAGTTCCCGTTGAGGCGACTCGGCGGTGATTGGGTCGCGTGTGCGGCGAGCAGTCAGCGAGATGAATCAGCGGTTTTGCGACGGCGGCGCAATGGTGCTTGCAGTTGACGCCGGGCGGAGCAAGCCCCGCCCCTACAAACTCGTGCGATCGGTGTTCCTCGTCGGGTTGTTCTTCCTCGTTTCCCCGGTTCAGGCGGCGATTCATTACACGGTGTCGGTGGCGCATCCGGAACAACATTTGTTTCATGTGACGATGGAGATTCCCGAGGTGTCGGGTGAAGTCGTCGTGCAGATGCCGGCGTGGAATGCGCTGTATCAGGTTCGGGATTTTGCGATGCATGTGCAGCGCGTCGAAGCTCTCGTCGTTGGCAAGCCCGTTCCCATCGAAAAACTCGACAAGCAGACCTGGCGAATCACCGCGGATGGCACGGTGACGGTGCGCTACGACACGTACTGGAATGATGGCGGGCCGTTCGGGACGGAACTCAACACGCAATCCGCGTTCATCAATCCGGCGATGATCTTGATGTACGTGCCGCAGCGGCGGGCTGAGGAAGTGAAGGTCAGCCTGAATGAATTGCCAAGCGGTTGGGAGGCCGCGAGCGCTGCACCATTTCGCAGCATATCCGCGGCGGGCGGAGTACGGTGGTACATATTTGGCGCGAATAGTTACGACGAAATGACGGACGCTCCAATTCAAATGGGCAAGCTGGAAGGGTTTGATGTGCCGGATGCGCAGCCGCCGGTGCATGTTGTGGTGCTTGGCGACGAATGGCGGAAAAAAGTTTTGCAGGAAGAGTTGCGGCGCGTTGTGGCTTATGAAGTGAAGATGATGGACGGTGCGCCGTACAAGGACTACACGTTTCTGCTGCGTTTCGGGAAAGCGGCGAGCGGCGAGGGCGGCGGGATGGAGCACATGGATTCGACCGCGATTTCTGTGCGGTCGGACGAAGACTTCGCCAACATCGGTGCGCATGAATTTTTTCATTTGTGGAACGTGAAGCGGATTCATCCGGCGTCGATGGATCCGATCGATTTCACCAAAGAACAATATTCGCGAGCGTTCTGGTTCGCCGAAGGCGTGACGAACACGTATGCGTCGTACACGATGGTGCGTACTGGACTGTGGAACAAGAACCAGTTTTACGACGACTTCAGCCAGCAGGTCGGTGAACTCGAATCGCGGCCGGCGAATAAATGGCAGAGCGCGGAGCAATCGAGCCTCGATGCGTGGTTCGAGAAATATCCGCTGTATAACCGGCCGACGAACAGCATTTCGTACTACACGAAAGGGCAAGTACTCGGAGTGCTGCTCGATATTTTGATTCGCGATCGCACGGATGATGAACACAGCCTCGACGACGTGATGCGACTGATGAACGAAGAGTTCGGAAAGACCGGCAAGGGTTACCGAGACAGTTTGGACATCCGACTGGCGGCGGAGAAAGTTGCCGGTGGGTCGTTTCAGGAATTTTTCGATCGCTATATTGCGTCGGCGGACCCGTTGCCGTATCGCGATGTGCTGGCGAAGGCCGGACTGCAATTGCGCGCTGAGGAACGAAAGCATGCGTCGCTGGGATTTTCGGTCGAGCGCGAAAACGGTGCGCTGACGGTGGATTCCGTGGAGCCTGAGAGCGCGGCCGAAGGGGCTGGGCTTCGGCGCGGCGATGTCATCGTCAGTTGGAACGGCGCGGAGCCGCCGCGCGGGCTGGAGCGCTGGGCCAGCACGCACAAGAAGGGAACGATGCTGAAGATCGGAGTGCGGCGCGAGGACGGGCCTGCGATCGTCGAGTTTCCGATGGGCGAAGTGTCGGAAACATTTTATCGGACCGTCGAAGACGAGCACGCCGGGGAAAAGGCGCGACGGATTCGCGACGGGATTTTGCGGGGGACTACACAGCCGGTGACGGCGTCTACATCTCGCTGATCCGATGGCTTACAGAGTCGGAAACAACGGACTTGAGCTGAACAGATCGATCTTGCCGAGATGGGGCGCAGCGTGCTGCGCCCCTACACTTGCGCGGCGGATTTCGTTTTCCTGGTGAATCAATTTCATGTTGCGGACACTCTTCGTCGCGGTCTTTCTCTCGATCTATATTCTGATTGTCGGGCCGCCGCTGTTGGTGTGGACGCTGGTCACGAAGAATCCGAATGCGATTTATTGGGCGGGCACGAACGGTGTGATGTTTTTCGTTCGGTTGGTTGGTGTGCGCGTACGTGTTGTCGGGACCGAAGGATTCCCGCGGAGACGTGCATTTTTGCGGCGAACCATACGAGTTCGGCGGATGCGCCTGCAGTGGTTGGGGCGATTCCGCGACGGATTGCGATTTTGTTGAAGAAGTCATTGTTCCGGTATCCGATCGTCGGTGCGGCATTTCTGTCGGCGGGATTCATTCCGGTGGATCGGAAGGAGCGTGACTCGGCGCTCGAGAGTCTGGACAAGGCGATTGAGTCATTGAAGGCCGGGCAATCGTTTTTGATTTATCCCGAGGGGACGCGGAGTCCGGATGGGCGCCTGCAGGATTTTAAAAAGGGCGCGGTGGTGATGGCGATCAAATCCGGAGTGCCGATTGTGCCTGTGGCGTGTTCGGGTGCGCATCGCGTGATGGAGAAGCGATCGCTCAAGATTTTTCCTGGGCAGATTCTGGTGGAGTTTCTGGAGCCGATTTACCCGGCGGGGTACAGCTACGAGACGCGCGACGAGTTGAACCGGAAGGTGCATGACGCGCTGGCGGCTGGTTTGCCGCCGGATCAGCGGCCGGCAGGATTTCCGGGCGCTGTGTAGCCGACCGCCGAATTGGTCGCCACTTCCTGGTCAGCTTCTGGCGGAGCGGCACGATTGCCGCACAGTTCCAAATTGGGAAGTTCATGGGTATACCCCCCCGTTTTCCTAAAGAGTGTGCAAGTCGATTAGAATCTGGCACTTGCGAATTTGCAAGAATGCAAGTATGTGTAATCGATTGAAAAAAAGAGAGTTGCAGGCGCGCCTGGAAATGAAAAAGCCGACTTTCGCCGGCGGAATGTCAACGCGTAGTTTTATATAAGGGGTATTGTACCAGAAAATAACCATTTGTCAAGGCGATTCAAAGGTATCGAGCGATCTCGTCAGTGTTCGACGAGATGCGCTAGCGGGTTTGAGGGCCGGGGGCTGGCGTGTGGTTAGGCGCCAAGACTTTCACCTTGTGTACCGGCGTCGAGCCGAAGTGTTTGGCGGTGGCGGCATTACGGACGGGTTGCGGCGCGATGGTTGCGATGAAGATGCCGGTCACCAGGACTGCCAGGATGGCGATCATTACGCGGTTCACTCGGCGGAAGGCTGGAAAAGCTTCGGGCTGGTCAGGGACGAAGTGCCATTGACTGTCGAAATCATCGAGACGCATCGGGAGATCCTTTCCGATGGGCTGGGAGCCTGGTTTGTATCGTACTGCGATATTTTATGAAAGGGTAGGATTTTTTGTGCGAGAGGGCAAAACGCTGAAGGTTTGAAATCTTGCCGCGACGGGGCGCAACGTGCTGTGTCCTTACGCGCTTGTCGTGAAGTGCGCGCAGATGGCGCGAATTCAAAGAGTGGAGCTGGCGGAGGAGTTTGAGTGGGGTGTGATCTAAACCCCGCGGTCTGAGGGACGACCGCGGCTACAGGGTGGGGGCGGAACGATTGTGGCAAGACGCGATGGCGGGGCGGAGTGAACCCCGCCCCTACAACATCGGAAGAGGGGCGCAAGGATTTGGTGGGAATAGGAGTTTGTGGTTTTGAGGTAATCAACGAAGGGGCAACAACGGTGTTGCGGGCATCGTCGAGTTGGTACGCGACGCGTTGCGAAAAAATCAGGAGATTTGCGATTTCAGGGTAGCGAGTTGGGATTCGAGGTCGCGGACGCGTTTTTGGAGGTCTGGCAGGCGTGTAAGAGCGGCGGTGTAGCGGAGCCAGAGTTTGTTGTCGACGGCGGGGGAGCCGGAGCGGATCTGGTTGGACTCGACGTCGCGGGGGAGGCCGGATTGGGCGGTGACGATGACGTTGTCGCCGACGGTGAGGTGGCCGGAAGAGGCGGCCTGGCCGGCGAAGATGCAGTTGTTGCCGATTTCGGTGGAGCCGGCGAGGCCGGTCTGGCCGCAGATCATGTTGTTGGCGCCGAGCTTGGAGGCGTGGCCGACGAGGACGAGGTCGTCGATCTTGGTGCCGCGGCCGATGCGGGTTTCGCCGACGGTGGCGCGGTCGATGCAGGAGTTGGCCTGGATCTCGACGTCGTCTTCGAGTATGGCGGGGCCGGACTGCGCCATTTTGTACCAGGAGCCGTCACTTTGTTTGGCGTAGCCAAGGCCGTCGGTGCCGATGACGGCGCCGTTTTGCAGGATGACGCGATTGCCGATGCGGCAGTTTTCGCGGACGACGGTGTGGGAGTGGGCGAAGAAGTCGTCGCCGATTTTGACGCCCTGATAGATGGTGACGAAGCTGTGGAGGACGGCGTTGTGGCCGATCTCGACGTTTTCGTCGATGAAGCAGTAGGGGCCGATGTGGGCGCCTTCGGGGACGCGGGCGGTGCGTGCGATGACGGCGGTTTCGTGGACGCCGGGGGCGTACTTAGGTGCGTCGTAGAAGAGTTCGATAGCGTGGGCGAAGGCGAGGTAAGGATTGCTGGTGCGCAGGGCGGCGAGCGGGGCGAGGCCGGGGGCACGATTGTCGAGTGGCGTTTTTTCGTCGATGAGGACGGCGGTGGCTTGCGTGGTTTTCAGAAGCGGGATGTAGCGCTTGTTGGCGATGAAGGTGAGCTGGCCGGGAGTGGCGTGGTCGATGCCGGTGACCGAGTGAATTTCGGCGTTGGGATCGCCTTCGAGGCGGCACTCGAGCTTCTTTGCGATATCGGACAGCTTCATGACGCGCGGCTCCTGATAGCTCGGAAGGAGTCTCGCATAGCGCCGGGAAAGAAGTACAGTTTCGGGCAGATCATTGACTGGTGATGATGAGAATGAATCGTGAGAGCTGGGCATCGTGGGTTCGCCGCTTGTATTGCTGCGGCGGCCTGGTTGGGACTGGGCGTCCAATTTGCGGTCACCTATGGCGCGACCGGTGGCGTTCTGGTTGCGCTCGGGACGATCTTTGGGTACTTCACGATCACGACGAATCTGCTCGTGGCGGTGGTGTTTACGTGTGTCGCGATTCGGCGTGAGTCTGTCGGGAGTTGGGTGATTGCGGGGACGGTGCTGTCGATCTTGATGGTTGGCGTGGTTTATGTGCTGTTGCTGCACGGAACGGTCGAGTTGTCGGGAGGATCGAGCGTTGCGAACACGCTGACGCATTTCGTTACGCCGGCGCTGGCGCCGTTGTTCTGGATCTTCTTCGTGCCGAAGGGAACTCTGAACTGGAGGCATCCGCTGCTGTGGGCGATCTATCCCTTGGCCTACTTGGCGTATGAGATGGCACATGGAGCGGCGACGGGGCGATATGCGTATCCGTTTTTGAACGTAATGCGATTGGGATGGGAGCGGACGACTGTGAATGCGCTGCTGATTGCGGTGGGATTCATGGCTTGCGGGTGGGCGATGGTGTGGATCGATCGGCGGTTCAGGCGGGCGAGCGGGATATGAACGGGTCAATTCCGGTGATGCAGGCATTCCGATGAAACTGGAGTCGTCCATTTTTGTGGAGCGGGCGCCGGAAGTGGTTGGACGCTACCTGGGGGATGTGTCGAACATTGCGAAGTGGGATAGAGGAGTTGGCGATGCGCGGGTGACTTCGGAAGGGCCGATGCGTGTGGGGGCGGAGTTCGAGACGGTTGGATTGGCGGGAGCACGGGACGGCGCGGGTAAACACGGAAGAATGGCGTACAGGGTGGCGGAAGCGGAAGGCAATCGGTCGGTGGTGGAGTTGACCAGTCGGGATGGGAATGCGCGATTTTTTCGGCGGGCGACGTGGGAGTTTCGGGTTGAGAAAGCGGAGGGTGGATCGAACGTGATTTGCGTGGCGGATTTTGAGGTCAGGAAGAGGTATTGGTTTATGGCGCCGGTGTTGTTTTTTATGAAGGGGGCTATACAGAGGGATTTGGTGGGGCTGAAGAGGGCCGTGGAAGAGGGGACGGCGGGTTAGTTGGTCGGTCGTGCTGGCGTTGAGGTCCTTCGGCGCCCTTCGGGCGCCTTAGGATGACAAGCTTTCTTCAATTCCGAAAAATCATCAATCCCGATAAATCTTAAATCCCGAAAAATCTTCAATCCTGAAAAATGCTGTTAGTCGGTGAAGAGGCGGGGTTGGGTGGTCGTGGCGGCGGGAGGCTTGCGGCGGGCGACGCCGACGACGCCGAGGACGGTGAGTTCGCTCAGGGCGGGGCGGGGGACGAAGATGCGGTCGGTGCGAGGAGTTGAGGTCGGGCGGGGTGATGTGGAGGCCGTTGTCGAGGAGGCCGAGGAGGTCGTTGGGGACGACGCCTTCGAGGGTGTCGCCGTCGATGAAGCGGAGGCGGACCCAGAGGCCGTCGAGCTTGGGACGGCTGAGGAAGGTTTTGCGCTCGGGCTCGAAATCGTCGGAGAACTCGCGAACGAAATAGATGGAGCGGATTTTGGAGAGCGGGATTTCTTCGTGTTCGCCGTCGGGGGTGAGCAGGTCGATGGGGTCGGCTTGGCCCAGGCGGGACGGATTTAGATAGCCGCGCAGGCTCTTGCGATCGGCAAGAGCGACGACCACTTTCTTATGGGTAGAGGCTGGGGCGCGAGTTTTCAATTTCTTTTCGGGGAATCAGTACGTCCAAAACTTAACTATTTGAAAAACGGGCGGATGTATGTTATGTTAATCGCGATTTGCCTGTCAAGTCATTGTTTTGATTGGGGTTAGGCCACGGAGAGCCGCCCGTTGACCGAAAAAAAGCAGATCCTCAAGTCCGCCTCGATCATCTCGCTGGTCACCATCGCAAGCCGCATTTTAGGGTACGTTCGAGATCAACGCATAGCTTTGTTATTGGGAACGGGAGCCGCGGCGGACGCGTACGTTCTCGCTTACCGAATTCCGAACCTTTTTCGCAGACTGGTGGCCGAAGGCTCGATGACGGCCTCGTTTATACCGGTTTTTACCGCGTATATGCGGGAAAAACCGAAGGAAGACGTCTGGGAGTTCGCAAACAAGCTGTTTTGGACGCTGGCGCTGGTTGTGGCGGTGATTACGGTATTGGGGATGGTGTTTTCTCCGTTTGTCGTGCATATGTTTGCCGGCAAAGGAGTTGCGACGCAGCAGGCGGTTGAGTTGAACCGCATCGTGTTCCCGTATTTGTTCTTCGTGGCGCTGGCGGCGCTGGCGATGGGGATTCTGAACTGCTTTCACATGTTCGGGCTGCCGGCGGCGACGCCGGTGGTGCTGAATGTGGCGACGATCGCGTTCACGGTGCCGGCGGTGTGGAAGTATTTCAAGGACCCGGCGACGTCTATCGCTGTAGGCGTGCTCGTCGGCGGCGTGATGCAGTTTCTGATTCAGGTACCGGCGCTGGTGGAGCGCGGGATGACGTTCAAGTTTGGGCTGTCGTTCAGTCATCCGGCGATTCGGAACGTGGCGCGGCTGATGCTGCCGCGGTTGTTCGGTATCGGCATCGGGCAGATCAATTTGCTGGTGGATACGCGGTTTGCGACGGCGGCGAAGATGCCGGTCGGCAGCCTAGCGGCGCTGTATTTGGCGGATCGCGTTATGGAGTTGGTGCTGGGCGGGTATGCGATCGCGGTGGCGACGGCGATTTTGCCGATGATGTCGCACCAGGCGGCGGCGAACGACTACTCCGGGCTGAAGAAGACGCTGACCTTTTCGGTGCGGATCGTGGCGTTTATCACGATTCCGGCGATGCTGGGGCTGATGATCCTGCGTGAGCCGATCATACGCGTGCTCTTCCAGCACGGACAATTTTTGGCGTCATCAACGCGATTGACGGCGCGGGCGCTTTTGTACTATGCGATAGCGCTACCAGGGCTCGCGACGGTGAAGCTGGTGGTGCCGGCGTATTACTCGACGCGGGATACGCGGACGCCGGTGATCGTGGCGGGTATCTCCATGCTGATCAACGTCGCGCTGAATGTGCTGTTTTTGAACAATGCGTGGCTGTTTTCCAAGGTACAGAACGGCGGGCCGGCATTGGCGACGGGATTGGCATGCTACTTCGACTTTTTCGCGCTATTCATCATCTTTAGATTGAGACACGGGCGATTGGGGACGAAGGAGATCATCGCGTCGTTCTCCAGGATTTTCATGTGCTCGGCGATTATGGCGGTGGCGTGCTGGTTCGGGATGCATTACACGCAATTCACGATGCACTCGCGGTTTTTGGTGCAGTTGCTGGTGTTTCTGGGGCTGCTGGGCGGGGCGACGGCGCTTTATCTGGCGACGGCTTGGCTGTTCCGGTGTCGTGAGATGGAAGAGATTTATGGCATTGCGACGCGAAGAAATCGCGGCGACGAAACGTACGCAGAGGCTTGATGGAGATTTTGGCGACAATTTCGTCGTTCGTGACCCACGTGAAGGTGGAGAAGGGTTTGTCTCCCAACACGGTGGAGGCGTACCGGCGCGATCTGTTGAAGTTTGAGGTGTTTGCGAAGAAACGGAAGCTGACGCTGGAAGGCGTGAGCCGCGACGATCTGGTGGATTTTCTGGCGGGACTGTACCGGGAAAAGCTGGAGAGCCGGACGGTGGCGCGGCATTTGGTGACGCTGCGGAATTTTTTTCGGTTCGCGCAGATACACGATCTGATAACGACGGACCCGTCGGTGAATCTGGAGTCGCCGAAGATTCGGCGGACGTTGCCGGGATACCTGAAGCTTGAGGATGTGGAGCGGTTGCTGAATCAGCCGGATCAGAAGACGGCGATGGGGATTCGGGACCTGGCGATGCTGGAAGTGTTGTACTCAACGGGATTGCGGGTATCGGAGCTTGTGGGGCTGCGAATCGGGGATCTGGACAGCAAGATGGGGTGCGTGCGGACCATCGGCAAGGGCGACAAAGAGCGGATTGTGCCGATTGGGAAAAAGGCGCTCTCGATGGTCGAGAAATATTTGCAGGAGGCGCGGCCGGAGTTGCTGAAGAAGGCGAAGCTGTCGCAGAGTCACGCGCTGTTTGTGAATTCACGAGGGGCTGCGCTGAGTCGCGTGGGAGTGTGGAAGATTCTGTCCGCGTATGGGCGGCGAGCGGGATTGCGAGTGGGGCTGACGCCGCACATGTTGCGACACAGCTTTGCGACGCATTTGCTGGAGCGCGGAGCGGATTTGCGGTCGGTGCAGTTGATGCTGGGCCACGCGGATATTTCGACGACGCAGATTTACACACACGTCGTCGAGGAGCGGTTGAAGCAGATTTATAAGGCACACCATCCACGCGCGTAGGGCGGGTGTGGCGTAGCTTGCGGTTGTTGTAGATGTAGCGAGCCCAAGGAATTCAGCGGAACGGTTGCGGCCGGCAGTTGGTCAGAGGTGGTTGACTGCGGGCGGTAGCGGCCGTTCGAGAGCGAAGGAAACACGATGCCAGACTATATGTTCCTACTGGAGAGCCGGCTGTCGCCAGAGCAGCGCGCGGTGATGATGCGCGTGCAGGAGTTGGCGGCGGCGATGGGCTTCAATCTCTATCTGACGGGCGGCACGGTGCGCGATCTGATCACCGGCGCATCGCTGCGGGATCTGGATTTTACGGTCGAAGGCAATCCTTCGAAGATGGCGCGCGAACTGGAAAAGGGCGGCGCGAAGATTCTGGAGGAAGACGAGAAGCTGCGGCAGATCGAAGTGCTATTTGCGGGCGATGTGGAAGGCAGCATTTCGGCGGCGCGAGACGATCACTATGTGAGGCCGGGGACGCGGCCGGAAGTGCGGTGGTCGACGATCATGGAGGATTTGCGGCGGCGGGATTTTTCGCTGAACTCGATCGCGATATCGCTGAATCCGGCGTCGCGCGGGTTGCTGCTCGATCCGACGAATGGATTGTCGGACATTGAGCGCGGGGAAGTGCGGGCGCTGACGATTCACAGCTTTACGAATCAGCCGGTACGGTTGCTGAGGTTGCTGCGGTTTTCGGCGCGTATGGGATTCAAGCCGGAATCGAGAACGCAGGAGTGGTTCGATCTGGCGATCGAGCGGGATTTGCATCACACGATTACGCCGGAGGATTCGGGCGAGGAGTTGAAGGCGGTGGCGCGCGAAGAGCGGCCGGCGGTCGTGTTGAAGGCTTGGGAGCAGCATCACTTGCTCGAAGCGGTGAACGCGAATCTGGCGAAGCGGCACCCGGATTACGACGCGATCAACCGGTTGATGAAGGTGCGCGAGGATTTGTTTACGGCGGGATTCCGGCCGCGGCTGGCGACGCCGATGTTGCTGGCGATTCTGGGCAAGATGAAGGATCGCGAGCTGAATCAGGCGCTCTCGAAGGCCGGGTACCGGTCGGCGGAGATCGACAGGGTTGAAGGATTTGTCGAAGAGGCCGAGAGCGCGCAAAAAGAATTGGTCGGCAAGAAGTTGAATGCGCCGATCGATGCGTACAAATATCTGGAGAATTTGCCACTCGACCAGACGGCGTATTCACTCGCGGAGTCGAGGAATTCGGCGGCGTTGTCGAAGATCAAAGCGTATTTGAATAAGTGGAGGCCGATGAGGCTTGGGTTGTCGATGGTCTCGAATGAACTGGCGGCTCTGGGGATGGAGCGCGGGTCGAAATTCGATTCAATCGTCGAGCAAGTGTTCGCGATTCAGTTGACGGGGCGCGGGAAGACGCCGGAAGAGCGCGAGAAGATTTTGCGGAAGCTGTCGGGCATCAAAGAGCCGCCGAAGAAGAAGGAGACGCCGAAGAAAGCCGGGAAGGGCGGCGCATCGAAGGCGGAGGCTGCAGAAGCGATCGCCGGCGCGAATGCGGCGAAGGCCGGGGCTGCGGCAAAGGCTCACGGCAAAGACCGCGGTGCAGCGAAGCATCCGCCTGCCAAGCCTGCTCCCGCGGCACACGCGAAGAGCGGCGGAGCGAAGAAGAGCAGCGGGCGGAAGTGATTCGCGAGGGCGCGGCGTGCTCAGTGGCGTTGTGAGGTGAATTTGTGTCGACATTCATGAGTGGCGCTCGCTGAGGCGTGGCTCGACGAGCGTCGCCAAACGGCTGAGATCTCGCCAAGCTGGGGCGCAGCGTGCTGCGCCCCTACAACACCTGAGGGCGTGTGAAACTTCGTGGCGAAATGACGCGACTCGGAAATTTTGAGTTGGCAGCTGTGGGAAACTCGGAGAAAGATGCGAATCCGAGTCGCAAAATTTTGTAGAGAGAATTAGAATTAAGGTCCATGGGGCAGCCGCAGTTTGTTCACCTTCACGTTCACACCGATTACAGCCTGCTAGACGGCGCTTGCGAAACTACCGAGCTGTTGGATGAGGCTTCGCGGCAGAAAATGCCGGCGGTGGCGATTACTGACCACGGCAACATGTTTGCCGCGGCGAAGTTTTTCTACGAGGCGAGTAAGCGCGACGTAAAGCCGATCATTGGCTGCGAAGTTTACGTGGCGAAGGGAAGCCGGCACGATCGCGGAGAGAAGAATAACGGTGGGGCGCCGGTTGCCGCTGGGGCGGATCGCAACGAAGAAGAGCCGGGAACAAGAGGAAGCAACCACCTGGTGCTGCTGTGCGAATCGCTTGAGGGATACCACAATCTCATCAAGCTGGTTTCAGCGGGATTTCTTGAAGGTTTTTACTACAAGCCGCGCATCGACTACGACCTCCTTTCCAAACATAGCAAGGGATTGATCGCGCTGGGCGCATGTTTGAAGGGCCCGGTCACCGAGCCGGTGATGCACCAGAAGATGGACTTAGCGCGAGAGAACGCCTACCGGCTCCGCGATATTTTTGGGAAGAACAATTTCTTTTTAGAGATTCAGGATCAGGGACTCGACGTCGACAAGGGCGTAAATCGCGATCTGTTGCGGCTGTCGAAAGAAACCGGGATACCGACGGTCGCGACCAACGATTGCCACTACCTGCATCACGAAGATGCGCACGCGCAGGAAGTTTTGCTCTGCATCCAGACGGGCAAAACGATGGGCGAAGCGAACCGGATGAAGTTTCAGACCGACCAGTTTTATTTCAAGACGGCGGAAGAGATGGCGCGCGTGTTTCGTGAAGTGCCCGACGCGCTGAGCCGGACCGTTGATATTGCGCATCGATGCAACGTCAAGATCGATCGCATTCCGAATCCGTTTCCGGAATTTAAGGTGCCTGACGGCGAGACGCCGGGAAGTTATTTCGAGCGCGTGGTGCGCGACGGATTTGCGGCGCGTGTGCCGGGGCTGGAGCGACTTCGCGCGGCGGGGCAGTTGGCAAATCCACTGTCCGAATACGAGAAGCGGCTGACGTCGGAAATCAAGATGATTCAGCAGATGAGGTATGAAGGCTACTTCCTCATCGTGTGGGATTTTATTCACTATGCGCGGACGCAGGATGTGCCGGTCGGACCGGGGCGCGGCTCGGCGGCGGGCAGCCTGGTCAGCTATGCGCTGCGGATTACGGACGTCGATCCACTGCAATACAACTTGCTCTTCGAGCGATTTTTGAATCCAGAGCGCGTGTCGATGCCTGATATCGATATCGACTTCTGCATGCGGCGGCGCGGCGAGTTGATCGAGTATGTGACGCAGAAGTATGGGCGCGAAAACGTCGCGCAAATCATTACGTTTGGAACGATGGCGGCGAAGGCGGCGGTGAAGGATGTCGGCCGCGCGATGGATATTCCGTATGGAGAAGTTGATCGACTCGCGAAGCTGATTCCCACGACGCTGGGGATTGAGCTTGCAGATGCGCTGAAGGAAGCGCCGCAGTTGCAGTCGGCGGTGAACAGCGACCAGCGGTTGAAAGATTTGATGGCGGTGGCGCTGCGGCTGGAAGGATTGTCGCGGCACGCTTCGACGCACGCGGCGGGCGTGGTGATTTCGCCGAAGCCGCTCACGGATCTCGTGCCGGTTTACAAGACGAACCGAGACGAAATCACGACGCAGTACGACATGAATGCGCTCGAGCGCATCGGCCTGCTGAAGATGGATTTCCTCGGGCTGACGACGCTCACCGTGTTGCACGACACGGTGGAGATGATTCAGCGGAATCGCGGCGTGAAGGTCGATCTCGACAGCCTGACGCTGGACGATGTGGATACGTACAAGCTCTTTACGCGCGGCGACACGACGGCGATCTTCCAGTTTGAATCGCACGGCATGCGCGACATTTTGCGGCGCTACCAGCCAACGCGTATCGAGGATTTGACGGCGCTGAACGCGCTGTATCGCCCGGGACCAATTCAGGGCGGCATGATCGATGACTTCATCAACCGGAAACACGGGAAGAAGAAGGTCGCGTACGACCTGCCGCAGCTCAAAGACATTCTCGAAGAGACGTACGGCGTCATCCTGTATCAGGAACAAGTGATGCAGATTGCCAACCGCCTGGCGAGTTTCTCGCTCGGTGAAGCGGACATTTTGCGCCGCGCGATGGGCAAGAAGAAAAAAGAAGAGATGGCGGCGCAGCGCGCGAAGTTCATGACGGGCTGCGCGGGAAACAAGATCCCGGAGAAGAAAGCCGACGGCATCTTCAACCTGATGGAAGAATTCGCGGGATACGGTTTCAACAAGTCGCACTCCTGCGCGTACGCATTGCTCGCGTATCAGACCGCTTACCTGAAGACACATTTTCCCGTGGAGTTCATCGCAGCGTTGCTGACGTCGGAAACGGGGAATGCCGACAAAGCGGTGAAGTACATCAACGAAGCGCGCGGGATGAGTATCAAGATCCTGCCGCCGGATGTGAATGAAAGCGATTTGTATTTCACGCCGGTGGGCGAGGCGATCCGATTTGGATTGGCCGCGATCAAGAACGTTGGCGAGAACACGGCCAAGGCGATTTGCGAAGCGCGGGCGAGCGGGGGACGGTTCAAGTCGCTGTATGACTTCTGCGAACGGATCGAGGTTCGCTTCCTGAATAAACGCGTATTTGAGAGCTTGATCAAGTCGGGCGCGATGGACTCGATGGGCGCGCGCGAAAGCATGGTGGCGTCGATCGACGACGCGGTGGCGGCGATTCAGCGAGCGGCACGGATCAAGGAATCGGGGCAAGGTGGATTTTTCTTTGGCGGGGCGGGCGAACCGGCGCACGTCGAGTTTGAGATGCGAGACGCCGCGCCGTGGAGCGAAGAAGAGCGGCTGGGTAGCGAATACGCGATGCTCGGGTTTTATGTGTCGGGGCATCCGCTGGAGAAATACGCATCGAAACTCGACGAGATTAAGTCGGTCTGCCTGAGCGAGATCGAGGGCATGCGCAACGGGAAGGAAATCACCGTGGCTGCGTTGATCGTCGGGACGCGGCCGATGCGATCGAAGAAGGGCGCGCGCTGGGCGATCTTTACGATTCAAGACATGACGGGAATCCAGGAGTTGCTCGCGTTTCCCGAAGCGTTTGGGAAGTTGGAGAATACGCTGAAGCCGCGCGTGCCGCTGTTGATGAAGGTGCGGGTGCAGGTGGAAGAGGCGGGCACGCGGCTGTCGCTGCAAGAAGCGCGGTCGATGGAAGGGATGGGCGAGAAAGTCGCTGTGGCGCCGGTACGGATTCGCATGAATCTGGAAAATATGGCGGGCGATCTGGTGGATCGGCTCCAAGATATATTTGTGACGTTCCCTGGGCGAAATCCGGTGGTATTTGATATTGTGCGACCCGACGGAACGATCGCCGAAATGGCGACCGAGCGGCGTGTGAAAGTGTCGGCGGAGCTTTTGACCGCGATTCGAGACGCTTGCGGGCCGCAGGCGATCGACATGGTTGCGTAAGCACGAGCGACCGAAGAAAAAACGCCGGCAAGATGCCGGCGCTACCAAACCTTGATGGCACACAAAGACAAACACAAGCCGAAAGCGGCTCCTGACACGGGCGACCGGCAGCGCGAGATCGACCGCCTGGAGAAGGATGTTGAAGAGCTGCGGCATATGGCGAACAGTCCCGGCGCCGAAGCGGAGCTGGAAAGGATTCGCCAACAAGTGTCGGAACTGCGGCATGAGTTTTACTCGCATCTCGGGGCGTGGCAGCGGGCGCAGATCGCGCGGCATGCGCAGCGGCCGTATACGCTGGACTACATTTCGCTGCTGTTTACGGAGTTCATGGAGTTGCATGGCGATCGGGCTTACGGGGATGACAAGGCGATCGTTGCGGGGCTGGCGAAGTTTCACGGGCGGCCGGTGGCGGTCGTCGGGCACCAAAAGGGGCGCGACACGAAGCAGCGCGTGATTCGGAACTTCGGTCAACCGAAGCCGGAAGGGTATCGCAAGGCGTTGCGTGTGATGCAGTTGGCGGCGAAGTTTGGGCGGCCGGTGATTTCGTTTATCGATACGCAGGGCGCGTATCCGGGTATCGACGCCGAAGAGCGCGGGCAGGCGGAAGCGATTGCGCGGAATCTGCGCGAGATGGCGCGGCTGCCGGTGCCGATCATCGTGACCGTGACCGGGGAAGGTGGCTCGGGCGGCGCGCTGGCGATTGCGGTTGGGGATCGCGTGAACATTTTGGAGAACAGCTTCTACTCGGTGATTTCGCCAGAAGGCTGCGCGGCGATTATGTGGCGCGACGCGACGAAGGCCGAGACGGCGGCGGTTGCGCTGAAGATTACTGCCAACGATCTGAAAGAGTTCGGGATCGTCGATGAGATTGTGGACGAGCCGGAGGGCGGAGCGCATACTTCGCCGGAAGAGGCGGCCAAGCTGCTTGATGAAGTGCTGGACCGGCAGTTGATGGCGCTGTCGAATGAGTCGACGAAGGATCTGCTGGAAGCGCGGTATCAGAAGTTCCGCAAGATGGGGCAGTTCTTCGATTTAGGCAACTGATCGTCCGCGAAATTCCCGCCCGAATCCGCTCGAAAGAACATCGAAAACTGACTCAAAAAGGACTGGTAGCGGATTGGCCAACCGGTTGTAGTTAGCGTTGGTTACGGGACTGTGAACACTTTATCCTGAGGGTGTCATCATATAAACATGCGCCGGGGCCGAAGACTGCCTCGTTCGCAGTGCGGCGCAGAGAGATCAGGATCCTTATGTCGGAGCCATTCCGGCCTTACGAAAAACTGGTCGATATCACGATCTACGGCAAGAAGTTTCAGGTGCCGGAGCGGAATTCGCTGTTGCGGTGCTTTCAGTTTATTAGCCCGGAGACGATCCCGTACGGGCGATTCTGCTGGAATCAGGATTGTCAGTATTGCCGCGTGACGTGCCAGCTGCCTGATGACGATGAGCCGCGCGAGATGCTGAGCTGCAAGTTCATTGTGATGGCGGGTATGGAGATCAGTGAGCTGAGCCAGGAGTTGAAGTGGTGCTTGAGGGCGAAGCTGCCGAGCGATGCGACTGTTGGACATGGGTGAGGTCGATGCCGGGTCCTCCGGCGTTTGGACAACTTTTTCCGCAAAATAGGGTTTGGTTTCGATAAGAAGTACCGATCGCGTGGGCGGCGGTGGTGCGACGTTCACACCCTTGTACCACCCCCGGCGCACTGCTGCCGTCTTTAAGCGTGATCGAGTCCCCGGTTGAAAATTCCCATAAATCAGTTTGGTAGCACGTCGTTTTGTGTTCGGTCGTGCTGGATTAAAACTCCGCGATCTGGGAAGCGATCGCGGCTACAGGGTGGGCGATTTGCGCTTCCGCGCAGCGTTTAATACGATTCCAACTTGATGACGACTCCAAATTTGCTTTGTGACGGGTGTGGGCAGGCGGCTTCGGCGGAGCATGTGACGCGGCGGTTGCAGAGGCTCGAGTGGATGACGCGGTATCGGCCGGTGCATGTCGGGACGGTGCTGCTGGGGGCGTACTCGCCGGATGCGGACTCGGATTTTCTTTACGCCGAGACGGCTGAGATTACGGGTGAAGCGGCGCGCGTTTTGTCGGCTGTCGGGATTTTGCCCAAGGAGAAGGCCAAGGGAGAGATTTTGAGCGAGTTTCAGCGGGGCGGATTTTTGCTTGGCTACGTGTTGGAGTGTCCGCTTGAGCCTGAATCGCGGAACGAAGCGGCCATCTCGGCGCTTTTGAAGGCGCGGATGCCGGCGTTTTTGGCGCGGCTGCGGCGATCGTTTCAGCCGAAGCGTGTGGCGTCGATTTCGAGCAAGCTCGATCCAGTTCTTGCGGGACTGACGGAGAAGGATCTTGGCTGTGCATTGGTGAGCGATGGGGGCAAGTCGTTTGCGCTGGATGGGCCATCGCCGGAAAAAGAGATCGAGAAGCTGCGTGAGGCGCACGCCGCGGCCAGGGCCGCGCGCTAGACGCGGTCGACTTGCTGAAAACTTTTCGAAACAAAGCTAGGGTACCCCCCCCGTGTTTTTCAAAGAGTGCGCAACGTCTGTCCTTTGAGTCCGTTACAAAATGCCAGAAATTGAGAGTGTGCAAGTGATTGGGTTCATTGGTTTTGCGGCGAGGTCAGAAACGACGTTTGGATGATGACGAGACTCATCGGCGTTCGTTCTCCTAATTTCATTGAGCTTATTGACGATGCTGCGCGGTTCGTGCAGCCTGTACCGGGCACTGACCGTCCTTTGGTCTATCGGCCCGGTTGACAGGTGAGGTGCTATGCTAGAATCCGTCCTATCGTAAAGAGGGCGCACTTTGACGCGTAGTCTTTGCGAGTCGGCTCGGTGCTTGTTCTGGGGCTCACCAAGTGAAAAAACAGGCCAAATTCGGCATCGGCATCGGCGTAATCGTCGTGTCGATGGGCTTTCTGGCGTGGCTGGGGTACGGCGAAAGCAAGACGTACTACCACACGATTGCGGAGCTTTCGACGCTGCAAGGCGATGCGCGGGCGCACCGGATTCGCGTGGGCGGAACGGTTGAGCCGGGGAGCATTCACCGGGAGCGCGGGCGCGTGGATTTTGTGCTGGATGGCGAAGGGAAGCACCTTCCGGTAAGTTATGTCGGGAGCGATCCTCTGCCGGATACTTTTATTGATAAGTCGCAGGCGCTGGTCGAGGGCAGCTTGCAGCGCGATGGAAGTTTCGTAGCGCAACAGGTTCAGGCGAAATGCGCGTCGAAGTATGAAGCGGCGCCGACGGCTGATCCTCCGGCGAAGGCGGCCGGAGCGGTTGGGTCGGCGAGTAATGCGACGCCGCGGAGTTCGATGTAATTTTTAAAAGGGGACGCCGGGCGTGCCCCTGAGAGATTTGCTTCATTTGTAACGCGCTCAGGCGCGGGTTTACGGAGAGCGACTCTTAGTGGATGTATTCGGTTCATTCGCGCTGTTGCTTGCGTTTATCTGTGCGGTGTATGCATTTGTCGGTGGTATTTTCGCGATCCGCACGCGGCACCCCCTCCTAGTCAAAAGCACCCGGCAAGCCGGCATGGCGACATGCGGGCTGATTTTCATCGCGACCTTCAGCCTCGTTTATTTGTTTTTCAGCGACAGCTATTGGGTTTCGTACGTGGTTGCGCACAGCAATCGCGATCTTTCGACGTTCTATAAAATTTCGGCGTTGTGGTCGGGGCAGGAAGGCTCGCTGCTGTTCTGGAGCTTTCTGCTGGCGATTTACGTTTTCTCGGCGCTGTTTGCGTACCGGAACAAGAACGGCGAGTTGATGCCGTATGTCGGCGTGGTGCTGGCCGGCGTGCAGATTTTCTTTTTGACGCTGAATAACTTTGTGGCGAGCCCGTTCAAGGTGCTGGCTTCGCCGGCGGCGAACGGCGCGCTGGAAATTTACACGCGGGCGGATGGGAACGGGCTGAACCCGCTTTTGCAATATCCCGAGATGGTGATTCATCCGCCGAATTTGTATTCGGGGTACACGGGATTCGCGATTCCGTTTGCGTTTGCGCTGGGCGCGTTGCTGGCGCGGTATCCGGGTGAGAAGTGGATTCACCTGACGCGCAAGTGGACGATGATCGCGTGGTGCTTCCAGACGGCTGGAATTTTGCTTGGGGCGCATTGGGCGTACGCAGTGCTGGGCTGGGGCGGATATTGGGGCTGGGACCCGGTCGAGAATGCGTCGCTGTTGCCATGGCTGACGGGCACGGCGTTTCTGCACTCGGTGATGATGCAGGAAAAGCGCGGGATGATGAAAGTCTGGAACGTGTGGCTGGTGTTCCTGACGTTCATGCTGTGCATTCTGGGAACGACGCTAACACGCAGCGGCATTGTGAGTTCGGTACACGCGTTTGCGCAGTCGAGCATCGGAAACTGGTTTGTTGGATTTCTGTGCGTGATTCTGGTTGTGTGCCTCGCGGCTTACATCAAGAACCGGGATTATTTGAAGAGTGAGAATCAGCTGGATTCGATTGTCTCGCGCGAATCGAGCTTTTTGTTTAACAACCTGATTCTGCTGGTTTCGTGCGTGGCGGTTTTGTCGGGCACGCTGTTCCCGGTGTTTTCGGAGTGGGTTTCGGGATCGCGGATCAGTGTCGGGACGCCGTTTTTTAACAAGGTGAACATTCCGATCGGGTTGCTGCTGCTGCTCTTAACCGGGTTGGGGCCGCTGCTTGCCTGGCGGAAGACTTCGACTGAAAGCTTGAAGCGGAACTTTGCTGGGCCGCTGATTGTGAGCCTGGTCTCCGGCGCGATTCTTTTTGCCTTAGGGCTTCGGGAGTTCTACTCGCTGATCTGCATGACTTTGTGCGCGTTTGTCGCGGCGACGATCGGGATGGAGTTCTTTCGCGGAGCGCGCGTCGTGCATGCGCGTAGCGGATTGTCGTGGCCTTCCTCGCTGGTCGATCTGACGCTGCGGAACACACGGCGTTACGGCGGCTACATCGTGCATATGGGCATGGTGCTGATTTTTGTGGGATTGGCGGGGGCTGCATTCAATAAGGATGTGCAGAAAGAGATGAAGCTGGGCTCGACGCTGCAGATCGGGCGCTACAACTTGCTGCTGCAGAGCTTTCGAGTCGCATCCGGAGAAGAACTACACCGCGGAGCGGATGATCATCGAGGTTTCGGAGGCCAACAAGCCGAAGATGATGCTGTATCCGGAGCGGCGATTCTTCCCGACGAATGAAGAGTCGGGGACGATGGTCGCGATTTATTCGACGCTGCGCGACGATTTGTATGTCGTTTACAGCGGGCAGAGTCCGGACGGACAGACGCCGGTAATTCACGCGTATTTGAATCCACTGGTGAAGTGGATCTGGCTGGGCGGCGCGATTGTGGTGATGGGGACATTTGTGGCGCTGTTGCCGAATCGGCGGACGGTGTTGGCGTTGGCTGGTTCGACGGAGTCGGCTCCTGTGACGGAGTTGGGTACAGTGTTGGCGCCTTCACGGCCTGCGACGTTGCGAGAGGGCCATGACTAAGCGGCGAACTGGAATCGTGAAACGCAGTTTGGTTTTCGCCGCACTGACGATCGGGTTGATGTGGCCTGGCGTTGTCGCCGCGCGACAAGCGCAAGCGCAGACGGACCGTGGGCAGCGCATCGGCGGCAAGTTCATGTGCATGTGCGGCTGCAATCAGGTGCTGACGCAGTGCAACCACGTCGGGTGCACCGTTTCGACCGGGATGCTGAAAGAGGTTGATGACGCGGTGACGCGGGGCGATTCGGACGACGTCATCACCCAGAGTTTGGTGCAGGAATTTGGGACGAAAGTTTATGCGGAGCCGCCGAAGAGCGGGCTGAGCCTGGTGGCGTGGATGCTGCCCAGCATTTATCTGGTGATCGGGACCGTTGTCGTGATTTTTGTGATTTCACGGTGGCGTGCGCGAGTACACCACGGTTTGACTCCGGCTGGAGCCGGCGGGAGCGCGCATCCGGGGATTTCGTCCGCGGAATTAGAGCGCGCGCGGCAGCGGGTTGCGCGAGAGACCGAAGATTGATGATGAGTTCCGGCATTTTCGCGGCTGTGATGTTCGTGATGACGTCTTCGGACGGCGCGGTGCTTGGCGCTTGTCTTGCGCTGGCGATGGCTACGGTCTTGTTCATTTTCTACATTCAGCCGGACGCGTCAGATTTGGCCCCACATCGTACGAAGCTCGATCAATTGATGGAGCAGCGCGACACGATTTACGACAACTTGCGCGATTTGCGATTTGAGTTTCGGTCTGGCAAATATTCCGAAGGCGATTACGAAGCGATGAAAACTGGGCTCGAAAACGATGCGGCAATGGTGCTCGCAGAAATCGACCGAGTGACCGAGGCGCAGGTGCGGCGGCCTCGCGCTGCGCGCGCGGCGGATGCGGAGCGTGGGGCTTGAGGAGTTGGCGAGCATTGTTTTCGGTACGGCTGTTGGTATTGGCGGCGATGTTTACGCTGATGGTCGGAGCCGCGCAAGCGGGAACGCTGCACGGCACCGTGAAGAACGGAACTACGGGAAAAGCAGCGGCCGGGCGTCGAAGTCATTTTGATTCAGCTGCAAGGCGGAATGCAGCCCGTCGCGAACACGAAGACCGATGCTCAAGGCGAATTTTCGTTCGACAATCCGTCCTTGGGAGCGGGGCCGATGCTGGTGCGCGCGGTGTTTCATGGCGTGAACTTTCATCAGCCGGCGACCCCGGGCAAGACGGAGATGGAGATCGAGGTTTTCGATCCGACGCAGGATGCGAAGACGATTTCGGTGCCGACGCACATTGTGATTTTTCAGCCGAACGGGTCCCGACTTGTCGTCGGCGAAGAATATTCGGTGCTGAATAACGCGAATCCAAAGCAGGCGTATTTCCGCGCGGACGGAAATTTCGAGTTTGCGCTGCCAGATGGAGCGACATTGCAACAGGCGGCAGCCTGGGGGCCGTCAGGGATGCCGGTCGTGCAGTCGACGATCGACAAGACGAAGGGCCGGTACGCGGTAGCGTTTGCGTTTCGTCCGGGCGAGAGCGGCGTGCGGTTTTCCTATGAGCTGCCGTATCCGGGAAATGCGGCGACGATCAAGATTCCGACGGTATATCCCGATGCGAAGTTGCTGGTGCTGGGCGCGCCGAGCCTTGCAGATTGCCGGCGATGGCCTTGAAGCGAACGGGCAAGAGCAGGGCATGAATATCTTTGGGCGCGGGCCGCTGGCAAAAGGCAGCGTTTACAGCGTCAGCGTTTCTGGCACGGCGCCAGCGCCGAATGTGCGTGGCGGCGGCGATTCGGATAGCGGCGGGCAGCAGCAGGGGCAGGATGCAGCGGCTGCGGGTCAGGTGACCGTAACGCAGATCCCAGGCCGGCTGGATGTGTTGAAGTGGCCGCTGGTCGTTGGATTCCTCGGACTGTTTGCACTTGGCGCGATTTTTCTGGCGCGGAAGCCGGTGGCGGTTGTTGCTGGCGTTGGCGGCGTCGAGATTCCTGTAGCGCCGAGTTCGGCGGCGAAGAAAGTTGCGGCATCGGCGAGCGCGAACAAGATCGCGGCTGCGCCATCGATCGCGGATGTGGATGCGGCGGTCGGAACGAGCCTCGACTCGCTGAAGGATCAGATTTTCCGACTCGAACTGCGGCGGCAAGCCGGCACGATTTCGGAGGAAGAGTACGCGCAGGAACGAGCCCGCGCGGAAAAGGTGCTCCGCGATCTCGTGCGGGGCTGAGCAGTGACGGAATTCGCGTGGCGCAAGGGGCTTCGATGAAGCCGCGCGTGGCTTTCCCAGCTGGAATTCGCTTTGAAAATGTAGAGAAGCGGTACGGCGGTTTGTACGCATTGCGACGGGTGTCGCTGGAAGTTGCGGCGGGCGAGTGCGTTGTGCTGGCCGGGCGAAATGGGTCGGGCAAGACGACGCTGCTGCGAATTGCGGCGCAATTGGTGAAGCCGTCGGCGGGTAGCGTGAGTTACTCGGGCTCGGCGCGTGATGATGAGGCGGCGGATGGAGTGCGGCCAGGTTTTGTGGCGCACGCGACGATGGTTTATGACGAGCTGACGGCGGAAGAGAATCTGCTGTTGTTCGCTCGGTTGCAGGGAGTCGAGAGGCCGAAAGAACGTGTGGCGGCGTTGTTGGCCGAGGTTGCGCTGACCGAGCGTCGCGGATCGTTGGTGCGCTCTTTTTCGCGCGGGATGCGGCAGCGCGTTGCGATCGCGCGGGCGCTTTTGACTTCGCCGTCGGTGCTGTTGCTGGATGAGCCGGCGACTGGGCTGGATACGCCAGGGATTGCGTGGCTTGCGGGAACGCTGCGCGGGATGCGCGACGCCGGATGCACGCTGCTAATGAGTTTGCACGGCGAGTCGCAGATTTCAGAGCTGGCGACGCGGGGAATTCGGCTTGATGCTGGGACGGTGGTAGGCGATACGAAGGCTGGCTTTGCGATGAAAGCGGTGCTTGCAGGAGCCGGCGAATGAGCCTGCTGGCGAACACCGGCGTGCTGCTCGGCAAGGAGCTGCGGACGGAGTTTCGTTCGCGCGAGCTGCTGACGACGACCGTTATTTTCGTCGTCATCGTGCTGGTGTTGTTCAGCTTCACGTTTGATCCGCTGTCGGATGAGGCGCGGCGGTTTGGTTCGGGATTGTTGTGGCTGGCATTCTTGTTTGCGGCGTCGCTGATGCTCCAGCCGTGTTTTTTGCGTGAGCAGACGAACGACACGCTGAGCGCGCTGCGACTCTCGGTGTCGGATCCGTTTGCGATTTTTTTGGCGAAGCTGGCGGCGAACACCTTGTTTCTGATGATCACGGAGTTGTTGTTGCTGCCGGTGTTCGCGGTGATGTACAGCGTGCCGGTCGTGAGCGTATTACATTGGCTGGTGCTGGTGTTTTTTCTCGGCAGCCTCGGCGTGTCGATCGCGGGCACGGCGCTGTCGTCGATTTCGGCGCAGGCGCGAATGCGTGAGCTGCTTCTGCCGCTGTTGCTGCTTCCGATGCTGACGCCGATTTTGATCGCGAGCACGGAGGTCACGGCGGCGCTGCTGGACCGGTCGCCGTATGTGCTCTGGAAGGGCATCGGGTTCCTGGTGGCGTTCGACATCGTGTTTTTGACCGCGTTGTGGCTTTTCGGCGAATATCTTCTGGAGGAGTGAAGCGCTATGTGGAAACGGGCCATTTTTGCCGCGATTGTCGTGTCGCTGATGGGCGCGGCTGCATACGCCTCCTTTTTTATCGCGCCGACGGAGCGCACGATGGGAACGCTGCAACGGATATTTTATTTTCACGCGGCGGCAGCTTGGGCGGGAATGACGGCGTTTTCGATCTCGTTTCTGGCGAATCTTCTTTATGTGTGGCGGCGGCAGCCAAAGTGGGACTCGCTCGGCGTGTCGTCGGCGGAAGTGGGGCTCGCGTTCATCACAACGGTGCTGATCACCGGGCCGATCTGGGCAAAGCCGGCGTGGGGGATTTACTGGACGTGGGACGCGCGGCTGACTTCGACTTTTGTTTTGTGGCTCCTTTACGTTTGCTACTTGTTGCTGCGGACGTTGATTGAAGAACCGGACCGGCGCGCGCTGCTGAGCGCTCTGTTCGGAATCTTTTCGTTCCTGGATGTGCCGCTGGTGTTTGGATCGATTCGATGGTGGCGCACGCAGCATCCGGCTCCCGTGATTATGGGCGATGGAAGCTCGGGGCTCGATCCGGTGATGAAGGCGACGTTTTTCTTCAGCGTGCTGGCGATGCATGTGCTGATGGCGTTTCTCATCATGGAGCGCGACCGGCTGGAGAAGTTGCGGTTCCAGGTTGATGTCATCCGCCACGAACTGGAGGTTGCATGAAGAACCTCGGCAGCGTGTTCGCGGCGTACGTCATCGGGTGGGCGATATTTTTCGTATTTTATGTGACGGTGGCGCGGCGTACCTCGCAACTGAAAGAAGAAATGGACCGGCTTCGCGATTCGGTGAAAAGAGGGAAGTAGCTTGGCGGCCAAGAAGCGCATTGGAATCGTGTTGTTTCAACTGGGCGGGCCGGATTCGCTGCAGGCCGTCGAGCCGTTTCTACTGAATTTGTTTCTCGACCCCGACATTATTCCGATGGGGCCGCTCGGTTTTTTGCGGCGCCCGCTGGCAAAGATGATTTCGTCGCGTCGGTCGATACCTGTGGCGGCGAAGTATGCGGAGATTGGGCGGCGCTCGCCGATTGGACTGCTGACCGAGAGACAGCGGCGGGCGTTGGTGAAGGCGTTATCGCCGTATGTCGATCCAGTTGCGGTGACGGCAATGCGCTACTGGCATCCGTTGACATCGGAGGCCGTCGACGCGTTGAAGCAGGCTGGTTCGCTGGACGAGATCGTGCTGCTGCCGCTGTATCCGCATTTTTCATTCGCGACGACGCTCAGTAGTTTGAAGGAATGGAATCGCGTTTACGGCAAGGCTGCTGGCGGGCCGAAGATTGTGACGGTCTCGCAGTTCTACAATCACCCGCTTTATATTCAGGCGCTGGTGCAGCGAATTGGGTTGATGCTGCGCCAGTTTCCGGATAGTTCGCGGATACATCTTGTATTCAGCGCGCATGGGTTGCCGATGAGCCTGGTGGAGAAGGGCGACCCGTACCCGAAGCAGATTGAAGAGACGGTACGGCTCGTGTCTGAATCCGGTGAAAAAATCTATCCCGGTTGGCCGAAAACGCATCTGCTGTGCTATCAGAGCCGCGTCGGCCCGGCGAAGTGGCTCCAGCCGCCCCTGACGGGAACAATCGAGCGATTGGGGCACGAGGGCGTGAAGGAGATGCTTGTCGTGCCGATTTCGTTTGTGACGGAGCATATCGAGACGCTGCACGAGATCAACATCGAAGCGCGTTTGGATGCGAAGAAGGCTGGGATTGAGCTGTTTCGGATGATGCCGGCTGTTGGGGATTCGCCCATTTTTATCGAGGCGCTGAAAGAGCTGGTGTTGCAGGCGGTTGGAGTGGAAGCACCGCCGAAGGATTTCAAGCCGCTGGCGGCGCAGGCGCCGAATTCGTTTGTGAATTGAGTGGATTGGTTCACGCATTTACCTACCCGATGTATTTGCGTAAGTGTTCAGTTCTGAAAGTGGTTTTACGTCGTTCGGTTTGATGCAGTCTTGCAAGTGTGGCGTTCAAAGGGCCTGCGCCTGGGCAAGCTGGGGCGCTGCAGTGCTGCGCCCGCACATGGGTTCGATTCACGGAAGCATTGCGACAAGACGCAGCGGCCGGGCGGAGCAAGCCCCGCCCCTACAAGGATTTTGAAATTTATGGCGGTGCGGAATTCCGCGGAGTTTTCGATTCGGACGGAGCGATTCTGAGTCGGCATGCGGATTCTTTGACAGCGTGGCGGCTGAGGTATAATTCCGGCGTGAGTTTTGGACTATGACATCGAAATACAACCCTTTGGTTCATCGATTCGCTAATTTTGTGGTGGCGTGGACGGTGCTGCTGTTCGTCGCGGGCGCGCTGGTGACGTCGAACGACGCCGCGTTGTCGGTTCCGGACTGGCCGCGGTCGTTTGGCACGTGGTTTCCGACGCTGAGCATGCTCGAAGGCGGAGCATTTTTTGAGCACTCGCACCGCGTGATCGCGGGCGTGCTGGGCGTTCTGGTCGTGATCGAAGTCATCCTGATCTGGATGAAGGATGATCGGCGGTGGCTGCGCTGGTTTGGCGTGATCGCGATTGGTGGAATCGTCGTGCAGGCAGTGCTCGGCGGCGAAGTGGTCCGCCAGTTGCTGCATTACTGGCTGCCGGTGCTGCATGCCTGCTTCGGGCAGATCATGTTTGGCGCGCTGCTGGGGATGGCAGTATTCACCAGCAAGTGGTGGATGACGGAGCGGCCGCAGTTGAGCGACAGCGGGTCGCCGTCGATTCACGCGGTGACGATCGCGAACGCCGAAGTCATCTTTTTGCAGGTGGTGCTGGGCGCGGGCTTTCGGCATCAGGAAATTCCAATCTGGCCGCATATGGTCGGTGCGCTTGCCGTGTTGGGAATCGTGATCTGGACGGCAGTGACGATGCGCAGGCGTTTTGGCAATTCGCCGGAGATGTCGAAGGCGCGGATGCTGCTGCACGCGATTTTCGGCATACAGTTCTTGCTTGGCTTCGGCGCGTACTGGTCGCGATTGGCGACGGTTGGCGCGGCGCAGCCGATGCCGGTGATGATCTGGCTGACGGTGATTCACACGGTTGTCGGAGCGATCTTGTTCGCATTTTCGATTTTGATTGTGTTGATGGTTTATCGGCTTGTGCCGCGGCGCGGCACGGTGGCGGCGCATGAGCCGCGGCAGGTTGCCGTCTAGTGAGCACAGCGCGCACGACCGAGATGACGTTGTCGTCGAGATCGCGCGCGGGCGCTTACGTTGCGCTGACCAAGCCTGACGTTTCCTTCCTTGTTTTGATCACCACGGCTGCGGGCTATTACATGGGTGCGCGTGGCCCCGTGAACTGGATGCACATGTTGCAGACGGTTTTCGCGACGATGCTGATCGCGGCGGGTACTGCGGCGCTGAATCATTACATCGAGCGCGAATCGGATCGGTATATGCGGCGGACGGCTTCGCGGCCGCTGCCGAGCGGCGTGCTGCAACCGGTACAGGCGCTGGTGTTTGGCATCGTGCTGAGTGTCGCTGGTGCGTTCGCGCTGTATTACATCGCGGGATGGATCGCGGCGCTTCTTGGCGTTGTGACCTGCGTCGGATATTTGTTTGGCTACACGCCGCTGAAGAAGCGGACGGTATGGGCTACCTTCGTCGGCGCGTTTCCTGGAGCGATTCCTCCGATGATCGGCTGGGTTGCGGCGACTGGCTCGCTCGATCGCGGAGCGTGGCTGCTCTTTGCAATTTTATTTTTGTGGCAATTCCCGCACTTTCATGCGATTGCCTGGATGTATCGCGAAGACTACGCGCGCGCGGGAATTCAGATGCTTCCTGTTGTCGATCCGGAAGGGAAGCGGACGTTCCGGCAGATTATATGGACGGCGGTCGGATTGATCGGCGTGAGTTTGCTGCCGTCGGTCGTTGGACTGGCCGGGATGATGTATTTCTTTGGGGCGCTGGTTGTCAGTGTCGGACTGCTGCAAGTGTGCGTCTGGGCTGCGTCGCAGCGAACAAATGTGCGGGCGAAGTGGTTGATGCACGCGACGGTGATACATATTCCGGTGCTGCTGGGATTGATGATTTACGACAAGATTCCGCGGTGATGTGTCCGAGGCCGGTAGCGAAAATCCAGACACAACAGACCGAGGTTGAAGTTCACGCCCGGGCAAGCTGGGGCGCAGGAGTCCTGCGCCCCTACACGGATGAGATCGACGGCGAATACGAGGTGATGGGATAGATGTTTTCGCATGCGGCGCTGAATGCGACGTTGAACGGGACGAGCGCGATCTTGCTGACGTGCGGTTATCTGGGGATTCGGGCGCGCAAGATTGCCGTGCATAAGGCGTTCATGGTTGCGGCGTTTTTGACGTCGACGGCGTTTTTGATTTCCTACCTGGCGTATCACTATCGCGTCGGACATGTCGCGTTTCAGGGGCAAGGGTGGATTCGGCCGTTCTATTTCACGCTGCTGACGACGCACACAATTTTGGCAATCGTGATCGTGCCGATGATCATTGTCACGCTGCGGCGTGCATGGCTCGAGCGATTCGATAAGCACCGCATCATCGCGCGCTGGACGCTGCCGCTTTGGATGTACGTCAGCGTGACCGGTGTTATCGTTTATCTGATGGTGTATCAGCTTTATCCCACAAAATAAGCCGAAAAAGCTGCGACCCATGGCGGCGTTAGGCATCTGAAGCATAATCTGCATTTAACGATTGGTCCGGGGACCACGGAGGGACTCGGGAGGGCCAATTCACATTGACCGGCTCAGGTTGCGCCGGGGCAGGGGCACGATGGAAACCGAGTCCGTACTTCGCATACTCAAGCTGATTTCTGCTGGGTCTCCGCTGGCGGAAGTATTAGACGTCATCGCTCGCATGATCGAGACGCAGGGCGCGGACATCGCGTGCACGATTTGGCTTCCTGAAGCCGATGGGAAACATCTCTACTGCGCGGCAGCGCCGAGCCTTCCCGGATTTATCGCTCAAGTCGGGCGCACCGTCGTTGGTCCTTTCGGCGCTTGTTGCGGCACCGCGGTTTATCGTCGCGAACCGGTTTTTGTGTCCGACATTCTGGAAGACGCCAAGTGGAATGACTATCGCCACAAAATGACTTCTTTTGGGACGCGCTCGGTATGGTCGCGTCCTTTGTTTTCGAGCGCGGGCAAAGCTCTTGGCACGTTCGCTGTGCTCTCCCGAGAGGTACGAAATCCAAATCAAGCTGACCTTGAACTGATTGAGAACGCCAGCGACATCACGGCGATTGCAATCGAGCGCCATCTGAACGACGAAGCGCTCCGACGCGACCACGAGAAAGAGGC
This sequence comes from uncultured Acidobacteriota bacterium, assembly GCA_963766985.1. GTDB lineage: Bacteria > Acidobacteriota > Terriglobia > Acidiferrales > UBA7541 > Acidiferrum. The sequence goes on along the minus strand of CAVYCJ010000010.1, from coordinate 365,523 downwards.
GAAGCGCAGGCGCTATCTCGAAGAGGAGATTCGCGCCGAGTTCGGAACGATCGTGGGCGACAGCCGCGCGCTCAAGGCATCGCTGAATCTTGTTTCCGTGGTTGCGCCAACGGACTCGAGCGTTTTGATTCTCGGTGAGACGGGGACTGGCAAAGAGTTGATCGCGCGAGCGATTCACAATTTGAGCACCCGCCGGGAACGTGCATTCGTGAAATTGAATTGCGCGGCGATTCCGCTGGGTCTTCTCGAGAGCGAATTATTCGGGCACGAAAAGGGCGCGTTCACGGGAGCCGTGGCGCAAAAAACGGGACGATTCGAGCTTGCGGACAAGGGCACGCTGTTTCTGGATGAGGTTGGCGACATTCCGCTCGAGCTTCAGGCGAAGTTGCTGCGCGTTCTGCAAGAGCAGGAATTCGAGAGGCTGGGCAGCAATCGCACGCACAAGGTTGACGTCCGCTTGATCGCGGCCACGCATCGCGATTTAGCTGCGATGGTCAAGCAGGGGAAGTTTCGCGAAGACCTCTACTATCGATTGAAGGTGTTTCCGGTTGCTGTTCCGGCGTTGCGACAGCGGGCTGAGGATATTCCGAAGCTGGTGTGGCACTTCACGGCGCTCCATGCGCAGAAAATGAATAAGCGGATCGATGAGATTCCTCCGGACGTGATGGAGGCGTTGGTCGGGTATCGCTGGCCTGGAAACGTTCGCGAGTTGCAGAATTTTATCGAGCGAGCAGTGATTCTGTCGCCGCAGTCGGTGCTGCGGGCACCCGTCGGGGAGTTGAAGTCGTTCGCGACCGAGAAAGAATCCACTGCGCCGATCGGTAGCCTGGCCGAGGTCGAGCGCGATCATATTCTCCGCGTCCTGGACGCGAGTAACTGGGTGGTCGGCGGACGCAATGGCGCCGCTGAGCGACTTGGCATGAAGCGGACATCTTTGGTTTACCGGATGCGAAAGCTGCGGATAGGTCGTCCTGCGGCATTGCGGGGCAAAGCTGCCGGCACCGGCGACGATTGAATCGGTCGGTCTCCTCATTTGCTTTCCCGTGCTGTGATCCCTGCCAAAGCTGACGATAGTCTGTCAGTGACAGGCATCCGTCACAGATTCGACGCTACCGCCCAGCGTATCGACTCGCCTCCTGTCGTGCCATCCTCCCAGTTCTGAACAACTTACTTCCCCTAAGGCGTTCTCAGTCGAAGCTTCCTTTCCGTGGCACCCCGCTTGCGGTCTGAGTGTCGCCGAAATCACCTTGGACGTAAGGGGAGCGCACATGAGCCAAGCGACATCACGCACATCAGCAAAATCTTCGACGATTCCGTCCACCTCGATTCGTAGAGTCGAAGTTGACGGAGTTCGTGTGTTTTACCGGGAGGCCGGTGAAGCGGACGCACCGGTCGTGCTGTTGCTCCATGGCTTTCCATCCTCGTCTGTCATGTTTCGCGAACTCATTCCCCGGCTTGCCGACCAATACCGCGTGATTGCGCCGGATCTTCCCGGGTTCGGATTCACCGAGGTTCCAGCAGAGCGCAAATATACGTACACGTTCGACCAGCTGGCGAAAACAATGGATGCGTTCACGGGTGCGCTGAATCTTTCTCGCTATGCGATCTATATTTTTGACTATGGAGCGCCGACGGGGTTGCGATTGGCCATGGCGCATCCGGAGCGGGTAACGGCGATCATTTCGCAGAATGGAAATGCGTACGAAGAAGGGCTCGGGGATGCCTGGGCGCCGATTCGCCACTATTGGGCTTAGCCGACGGCTGAGAATCGCGCCGTCATCGCCAAGGCTATTTTGAATCTCGAAGGCACGCGATGGCAGTACACGCATGGCGTGAAGAATCCGGACAGCGTGCCGCCCGAGGCGTACACGCTCGACGCGGCGTTGCTTGAGCGTCCTGGAAACAAGGATATTCAGCTCGATTTGTTTTTGGATTACGCATCGAACGTGAAGCTGTATCCAAAATTTCAGGAATATTTCCGCAAATCGAAGCCGCCGTTGCTGGCGATTTGGGGCAAGAACGACCCGTTCTTCATCCCGCCGGGGGCCGAGGCTTTTCGGAAAGACATTCCCAACGCGAAGGTGCAGTTCCTCGACACCGGACACTTTGCTCTTGAGACGCATGGCGCGGAAATCGCGGCGGCGATCAAAGAGTTTCTTGGCGCAAACGGAACAGGCGCCTAAGCGATGGGTTTCCGGACGGCGGATTCTATGGTGCTGGCGTTTTCTGCTGAGATCCTTCGCTTCGCTCAGGATGACAACGTTTTTCTTAACGGGTGAATTCAAGTGACAACGTTTCCTGAGAACTCGACGGCTGTTCTGGTGCATGGTGCGTGGGCCGACGGCTCCTGCTGGACGAATGTGATCGGCCCATTAAGGCAAGAGGGGCTGAAGGTAATGTGCGCTCCTCTTCCGCTGACATCCTTGACCGACGATATTGCCGCACTTGGGCGGGCCCTCGAACGAACGAGTGGCCCCGTCGTTTTAGCGGGACACGCCTACGGAGGCGCGGTGATCCAAGCCGCGAGCGATGAGCGAGTGAGATCGCTTGTGTATGTCGCGGCACTGTCGCCGGACGAGGGTGAGACCGTCGCCAACGTGTTCTATCGCGACGAACCGCATCCAGAGGCGCCCAAGCTGGCGCCCGACAAGCACGGATACTTGTGGCTGACCGAAGAAGGATTCCGGAATGCCGTGGCTCACAAAGCTTCGCCGCAGTTGATCAGCGTGATGGCGGCTGTTCAGCGGCCGATTTCGATTCATTGCATTCAGCAGCCGGCTCTTACGCCGGCTTGGAAGACGAAGCCAACGTGGTACTTACTGGCCGAGGAAGATCGCATGATCAATCCGAAAACGCAGCGTTTCATGGCGGAACGGATGCGCGCGACGATTCGGCCTGTGCGTGCGGATCACAGCCCGATGTACATGGAGCCGAAGCTCGTCGCCGGAATCATTCTTGAAGCGGCGCGCGCGACGCTTGCTCGCTAGATCTAGCCCAGAAAAACCCAGGGAGTCCCAAATCATGACGACGAAGTTGAGCAGATAAACTTACCGCGCGGGAATTGGGGCTAGCGCGCCGATGATGGCGTCGGTGAATTCGGCGGTGCCGGATTTGCCGCCGACGTCGCGGGTGGTGTGCTTGGCTTCGGTGTAGACCTTGTCGATGGCGTTTTCGATGCGGAGCGCGGCGCTGCGTTCGCCGAGGTGCTTGAGCATCATGACGGCGCTGAGCAGCAGGGCAGTCGGATTCGCCAAACCTTTGCCGGCGATGTCGGGTGCGGTGCCGTGGACGGCCTCAAACATCGCGCAGTCGTCGCCGATGTTGCCGCTGGGGACGACTCCCAGCCCGCCGACCAAGCCCGCGGCCAAATCGCTCATTACGTCGCCATAAAGATTGGGGAGCAACAGAACATCGAACTGGCTCGGGTCGAGCACGATCTGCATGCACGCGTTGTCGACGATGAGTTCCTTGTATTCAATTTCCGGAGACAGCGGCGCGACGGCTCGGATCGATTTCAAAAACAGGCCATCCGACAGCTTCATGATATTGGCTTTGTGAATGGCGTGAATTTTTTTGCGGCCATTTTTCTTGGCGTAGTCGAATGCGAATTTCGCGATGCGCGTCGAAGCCTTTTCCGTGATGATCTTCAGGCTCTCGACGACTCCGGGGACGACTTCATGCTCCAGGCCGGAATAGAGATCTTCGGTATTTTCGCGAACGATCACGACATCGACGCCGTCGAAGCGCGACTTCACGCCGGGTAGATTCCTCACTGGGCGCAGGTTTGCGTAAAGATCGAGCGTCTTGCGCAGAGCGACGTTGACACTGGGAGCGCCGCCAGCGACGGCGGTGCCCATGGGACCCTTGAGTGCCACTTTGTTGCGGCGGACGGATTCAAGAGCGCCCTTGTTCAGCAGGGCAGCGGGATCGGTCACGCGGTCCTGCGCGCCGCCGGATGTATCAGCGCGGGCTTCAATCTCCTCCCAATCAATGTGGACGCCTGCGGCTTCGAGGATGCGTTTGACGGCGGCCGAAACTTCGGGGCCGATGCCTTCACCGGGGATCAACGTGACTTTATGTCTCATAGCTGCATCGTATTGTAAGCGATGGGCTGAGGCTTGTCGAAAAGGGCTGCGCGGCGAGTTGCCAGGAACGAAAACCGCCGCGGACGGTCCGGGATGCAGTTGATTTCGAGTTTTGCTATACTAGCTGTGGCAGTCCGGTGCGATCGGGCACCGGCGATATCAGTTGAGAGGGAACAATGATCAATTTGACGCCTGTAGCCAGCACCAAGGTTAAAGAAATCATGCAGATGCAGAATCCTGTGCCCGTTGCGTTGCGTGTGGCGGTGGTTGGCGGCGGCTGTTCCGGCTTTCAGTACCACATGGCGTTCGAGAACCAGACCAACGATACCGACGAAGTGGTCGACTTCAACGGCCTGAAAGTGGCCGTGGACCAGATGAGCTCGATGTACCTGGAAGGCGTGGAGATCGACTACATTGAGACGGTCGAGGGAGCCGGCTTCAAGTTCAACAATCCTAACGTGAAGAGCACCTGCGGCTGCGGCAGCTCGTTCAGCGTTTAAGACTTCGAGATTTCGACTTTCCAAGGCTCCTGGGCTCCCGCCTGGGAGCCTTTTGTTTGAGGCCCACTCGCCTAAAACCGTGAGCACATGCAGCGAGTGGGTGGTTTGCAATCTCTCTGGACGCACCGTATTCTGAAGTGCCAGCATGAAAATCGCTCTCGCGCAGTTCAATCCCACCATTGGTGATTTTGCAGGAAATTCTGCTCGTATCCTGGCGTTAGGCGCTCAGGCGAAGGAGCGCGGAGCGCAGTTGGCCGTGTTTTCGGAGCTTTGCCTGTGCGGGTATCCGCCACAGGATTTGCTCGAGCGCCCCTCCTTTATCGAACGAAACCTCAAAGAGTTGAAGGATTTGGCGAAGAAGGTGCCGCTACCGTCGATCGTGGGCTTCGCGGGTAAGGTTGCGAAGAGCAAGCGATCGAAAGCGATTGCGAACAAGGCGGCGCTGCTGAGCAGCGGCAAGATTTTGTTTGAGCAAAGCAAGATGCTGCTGCCGACGTACGACGTATTTGACGAGTCGCGCTATTTCACGGCGTCGGAGAAACAGGCGACGTTTGAATTCGGCGGCGATCATCTGGGAATCACGATTTGCGAAGACGTGTGGGCCGATAAGACGTTTTGGCCGGAATCGCGGTACGACCGTGACCCGGTGACGGAATTGTTTGAGCAGGGAACTACGCTGTTTGTGAATATTTCCGCTTCGCCTTACACGATCGACAAGCGCGCGCTGCGATTCGATATTTTGAAGTCGATCGCGATGCACCATAAAAAGGCTGTGATTTATGTTAACCAGGTTGGCGGCAATGACAGCCTGATTTTCGATGGCGCGAGCATGGCGGTGTCTGCGGCCGGCAAGATCGTGGCGCAGGCGCTCGCGTTTGAAGAAGATCTGGTGCTGTTTGAAACGACGACCAGCGAAGGCGACATTCATCCGCAACCGAGCGAAGAGATTGAGTATGCGTACCGGGCGCTGGTTACGGGTACGCGCGATTACGTCACGAAATGCGGATTCAAGAAAGTTTTGGTCGGGCTGAGCGGCGGCATTGACTCGGCTGTCGTTGCCGCGATTGCTGTCAGCGCGCTGGGCGCGGAGAACGTGCAAGGCGTGTCGATGCCGGGGCCGTATTCATCGGCGGGCAGCAAGGACGACGCGAAGACCTTGGCCAAGAACCTTGGCATCCAGCTAATCACTTTGCCTATTGCGGATGTCTTCGATGCGTATCGCAAGGCGCTGGCGCCGGAATTTCACGGGATGGCGGAAGGCGTCGCGGAAGAAAACATTCAGGCGCGCATTCGCGGAAATTATTTGATGGCGCTGTCGAACAAGTTCGGTTCGATGTTGCTCAGCACGGGCAACAAATCGGAATTGGCGGTAGGGTATTGCACGTTGTATGGCGACATGGCCGGCGGTCTAGCCGTGATTTCCGACGTGCCGAAGCTGATGGTCTATGAGCTGGCCAAATGGGTGAATCGCGAGAGGGAACTCATCCCTCAGGCGACGATCGACAAGCCGCCCTCGGCGGAGCTACGGCCCGATCAAAAGGATGAAGACAGCTTGCCGCCTTATGATGTGCTGGACCGGATTCTGAAGCTCTATATTGAGGATTTGAAGAGTCCTCAAGAGATTGCCGACCGCTATGATTTCGACCTCAAATTGGTGAAAGATATAGCGCTGCTGGTCGATCGTAATGAATACAAACGCAAGCAGTCGGCTCCGGGATTGAAAATTACTTCGCGGGCGTTTGGATTTGGCCGGCCATTTCCGATTGCGCAGCGGTTCATTCCATAAATAAAGAAGAGGACTTCGTGAACACGTCATCGAGATTGCGCACGTTGACTGCGGCTGCGATTGTTGCATCGCTTGGAATGCCATTGGTTATGCCGACCGCGAGCCGGGCGCAGGGAACTTCGACTTCTCAAACTGCCCTGCCGGCCACGGCTGCGAAGTCTGCGCCAGCCGCGAACCAGTCGCCCCTTCAGAAGACGATCGAGGCCTACGTCAGGAACCTCTATGCATTCGGGCCGGACGTCGATGTGACCGTGTCGGAGCCTAAGGACGCTGGGATGGCCGGGCTGATGGAAACCAATGTATCGGTCAAGGTCGGCGGCAATAATGAAGACGCGAAATTTTACGTCAGCAAGGACGGCAAGTATTCTGGTGCGCGGCGAGGTGTCGGACCTGTCCAAGGATCCGCTGGCGGCCAATCGGGCGCTGATGGATCTGAAGGATGCGCCATCAACGGGTGATCCCAAGGCGGCCGTGACGCTGGTCGAGTTCTCGGACTTTGAGTGTCCCGTGTGCCGCAGCCTCCACGACATCATGCGCGGGATCATGCAGAACTATCCGCAGGTGCGGGTCGTCTTTAAGGATTATCCGATTGAGGTGCTGCATCCGTGGGCTCGTACGGCGGCGATCGCCGGTCGATGCGCCTATATGCAAGACCCGGCGGCGTTCTGGAAAATGTACGACATGATCTACGACAACCAGGACATCATCTCGGCCTCGAATGCCTGGATGAAGATGTCCGAGTATGCCGGTCAGATCGGGCTTGAATGCGGATACGTTCCGGGCGTGCATGGCGGGTCCGGATGCCGGCGCGGCGGTCGATGCGAGCCGCGCGAACGGACAAAAATTGGATGTGAATTCGACGCCAACAATTTTTGTGAACGGGCGGCGAATCGTCGGAGCCGATGCGCATTCGATCGAGCAATACATTCAGTACGAGCTCAATAAAGCGAAGCAGAGCGGGGATCGGAAGTAGAGAGAAGGACTGGTTGCGGGTGACCCTCGAAGGGCCGTTGCGGTGGCTGCTATTCCAGCCAGATTATTTAGTTAACATAATATAACTTATAGGAAGCAATGTCAAGCGGAATCTGCTGGGGTTATGCAGATTGCTGTGGATTTGTGTGTTTTGTTGGGGCTGCTCGATGTCGTTATGATGCGCTTCCAAGGGCTGCTCTCTTAGGCGGTTGGGGCTGTTGTGAGTTGATCGGCTGGCGCGGGGGGTGCGCCAGCCGATCGCCGCGAATGCTTCGTGCTTACGTCGTTGCGCGTGGAGTGTGCTGATGCGTACTCGGAAATTTTTTGTGATGCTCGCGTGTTCATCGGCTGAAAAATTTTTTCGAAGTTGTTTGCGTCACGGCCGTCAGCAAATTAATTTCGTGCTGGTTCGGGGCGTCGCTTGATGGGCGGGTCGAGCGGGGAAGTCGTAGTTCCCTTTCGAGGCTCTCGCACGAGGGCTCCTATTACTCCCTGCCGAGGGGATGTCCACCTGGGCCAAGGGCTTCTCGGGTCTGCACAGCCTTGTTGGGTCTTGTGCTATCGAGTGGCGCGGGCGGCCAGGGTGCCGGCGGCGGCGCCGATGAGGAGCCACTTGGCGGCACGGGCGAGGCGCTGCAAGGTGCTGCCACCTTTGGCGGTGCGGACGGCTTCGTCGCGTTCCTTGATTAGGGTGGCGGTCTTTGATTTCTCGTCGGCCAGGTCGGACTGGGTGGCGGCTAGTTTGGCTTGGCAGGCTTTGCAGTCCAGGGCGAAGTCGTACAGAGGTTTTAGATCGGCCGTGGGGATTACGGCTTGCGGCTCGGGTGCGACCGGTTTGCCGGAATTTTCATTTTGTCGAGCAAGCCCTTCGTTTTTTTCGGTTGAGGATTGGTTCGCGCTCGTGGGCGGTCGGGTTGCTAGGGGGCGCCATCGCGATTGGTTGTGGCAACGGGATTTGCTGCGGAATCGCTTGAAGGATTTGTTGCGGAGTTTGGATTTCGCGTTTCTGCGCTGCAAGAGTTGCCAGCGTGCGGAGGAGATCGGCGTCTCGGGATTGCTGGCGGTCGGTGGCTTGGGTCAGGGATTGTTGAGCGGCGGCGAGTTCGGCGGCAAGTTTGGCGCGGTCGGTGCGTTCGGCGCGCCAAGCGACGAACAGAGATGTGGCGAGGATCGCGCTGACGGCGAGTCTCGCTGAGTCGAAGGATCAGTTTCCAGGACATTTGAGTTGGTTTAATACCGGGCTTTCCTCGCGAGTACTTGCGCGGCGTAGGTGGAGTTCGCGCCGCCGTTCCAGGCCAGGAGCGCTTCGGTTGTGTCGCCGCGGGCGGCGTCGAACTTCTTGCGCAGGACTTTGCAGCCGACGGCTAAGGCGTTTTCTGGATCGCAGAGCGCGCTGAGGAATGTGGCATCGAAGCCGGATTCGCGGGCGACTTGTCCCATGACTTGCATCAGGCCCCAGCTGAATCCGCGGGCCCAGGCTTCGGTGGCGGAGATTTTGTTGTTGGTGTAGAGCGGCGCGACATATTTTGCGAAGAACGCGGGTTCGTAGCGCATCGCCCAGGGATTCCAGCCGGATTCCTGCTCGACGACGGCGCAGACGAGTGCGGGGTCGAGGGATTGGGCGGCGGCGGCTTTGTGCGCGAGGGTTAGGAGATTTGGCGGGATGCCCATTTGGAAAAACGGAAACTTGAAAATGGAAAATGGAAAAGCGAAAAGCAAAAGAAAAAACAGACTGGGGTGCGGCTGACGGCCGGGCAAGCTGGGGCGCAGCGGTGCTGCGCCCCTACACGGAGTTGGACGCGCGAGTTTTTTGCGACGAGGCGGCGCGGTAGTACGTTTAGGTCGAGTGGCGGCGGTTGCCGAGGTCGACGAAGTGGATGACAGGGAATTCGTGGAGCGTAATTCCCTGCTTGGCGCCGATGGCTTGCAGCGAGTTGTAGATGTGCGGCAAGTGGTTGAGTGCGATGTCGCGGACGCAGGCGTGGACGATTTCGTCTTCGCGCATGCGGCGATGGAGCCAGCGGAGGAAGAGCGCGAATTGGACGAGGACCGGCAGCAGTGTCGTCAGGAAGCCGGTGAGAGCGGGTTGAGCGAGCGTGAAATTGTGGAATGGCATGGTTTTGTTCGCCAGCAAGGCGAGATTCAAAGAAAAACAGCTACGATGGGGCGACTGTGAGCGAGACGCTTGTTGATCGGTGGTGCTGAATCTAAACCCGCACCCTCTGAAGGCTGAGGGTGCGGCACCCAACGGCAGTCTTGCTGGCGCGATTTGGGACGGCGATCGAGGCTACAGGAACATTCCGGGGAGCGCGGCGAGTGAGGTGCCGACGCCGGCACCGGCGGAGTTGCCGAGCGCGCTGAAGAAACCGGACGGGCGCGAGGCGTTGGCGCGGACGCTCAAAAGTTGCGCGGGGATGCCGAGGGTGCGGCCGAGAAGATTGGAGTCGACGCCGTAGAGGCCGCTGAGTCCTTGCAGGGCAGCCATCTGTCGTTGGAAGGCGGTGTTGCTGAAGCTGAGCTGATTCTGGGCGGCTTGATTCCCTTCCGCGATTCCTTTTTGCCGGGCGAGATCGTCGGTGAGGTCGGCGAAGCCGGCGGAGTTGCCGGTGCGCGCGACGCGGTTGGCGGCGGATTGTTGGAGCGAGTCGAAGGCGCTGGCGATGGAGCCTTGCGAGTTTGAGGTGACGGCGGCTTTGTCGGCGGGGCTGAGGCCGGGATTGTTGAGGATGCTCTGGTATTGCGGCGAGAGGACGCCGCTGAGTTGTTGCTGCTGGCCGAGGAAGCCTTGGTTTAGTGCGTTGATGCTGGAAAGTTGAGCGTCAGTGAGTTGCTGGGTTTGAGCTTGGGCGCCGCGGGACATTTTTGAAACCTCCAAAGACGAAGTAAAGAAGCAATGAAGTAAAGAAGTAACGACGAGGAAAGAGACGCGAGTTTGCGTCGCGGTTGTACAGGTAGCCTCGGTTCGGTCGTTGCGTCGTTACTTCTTTACTTCGTTGCGTCGTAATTTTTTGCAGTATGGCGTCTATGTGTCGTCGCGGATCCAGCCGAGACGGTGGAGGCGGCGGCCAAATTTTTGTGCGATTGGTGGTGGCAGCCACGCGTGGACGTCTTCGAGGCCGCGTTGCCAGGCGTCGCGATGCGTTGCGGCGTGAATGGCGAGCAGCGATTGCCAGCGATCGCGCGGCGTGCCTGATTTTGGATCGAGCAGCAGGTACGCTTCCGCGGTCAGGCGGAGCAATGCGGCACCGAGGATTTTTTCGTTTTGTTCGGCGTTGGATTTTTCGTCTTGCTGCTCGCGATTTTCATCGCTGTCCGTTACTACTAGCTTCGTGAGGAACAGCGGATTGTTGAGATCGGGAAATGTGTAGCTGAAGCCTTGCGATGCGTGAATTGCTTTGAGTTGCGCGAGATCGGACTGTTTGTATTCGCGGACTTGCATTGATGATGCGAAGGCGCTTGAACGATTTGCGCGTTAAATTGCGGACGGCTCGGTCCTGTTGGATCTAAACCCCGCGATCTGAGAAACGATCGCGGCTACAGGATTTGGTGCTTCAGGCGTTACAGAAAATTACAACGTCGAAGATTTGGTAATGCGGGCGCCGGAGTTCACGCCGAAGCCGTTGCCGCCGCGGAGCAGGCCGTTGGGGAAGGCGCCGCTTCCCTTTGATGGCTGCGGAGTCGGGCCGCTCGCGCCGCCTCCGATGACTGCGGTCGGCGGAGAGCCGAATGTGCGTGGCGTTGACGGCATCGAGCCGATGTACTGGCTGAATGCGCGCCAGTAGAGCGCTTGGTTGCCGAGTTGGACGTACAGATTGCGGCTCGCGCCGAGAAAATACACGCGTGGTGCGCTGAACGACGGAGTCGTGTCGGACTCGGCGAAGTAGAACAGTCCGGGGCGCGCGTCGCTCGGATCGGTGATGGCGACGTCGAACCAGCCGTTGGATGCTTGCACGTTGATTGAGGCGATCGATGTTGGCGCGGGCGATGGCGTGGAGCTGTCGACTCCGGCAGCCTGGCTCGACGAGTTCACAGCAGACACAATTTTGGTAAGCGTCTCGTAGAGATACGGATCGCGGTCTTTCAGCGGCGCGAGTTGAGAAACGGTCAGCATGGTGCCTCTGGTTTTAGAAGAAGCGCGAGTCGATTGCGCGGCAACCTCGTGCGCAACTAAACCTCAGTTAAGTCGTCTTGAGTCGGATGGTGATTGGAGTTGCTATTTCTGGGAGGGGCGCGAAGCGGATCTCGAATCGAGCTTCCTCGAAGCCCAATATCCGACAGAAAACACGCCAAGGCCGAACAGCAACATAGCGATGGTGACTGTCGTCATGACTTGTTTTCCTCTCTCCGCGTTGCAAACACCGCCATGGACATGGCTCCAATAAAGAATACACCCGAAATGCTAACTGTCCAGAAGACGAGCGAAACAGTCAATCGCTTCGTGCCGAAGTTGATTAGAGTGTCGAGCGCGGGGAACACAAAAGTGAGCACGGCGGCGTCGAGCAGAAACTGCTCGCACAAGCCAATGATTCTTTGGAGCGCGCTATCGCTAATCCGGATAGTCATCTATCGTATCTATTAATATAACATGTTGATACACCTGCTAGAGCAAGTCAGTTGAAGCCGCGGACGGGGGCCCAGGGGTCGGGGCGCACGCTGGGGATGAATTTTTGCAGGCGGAACCAGGCGCCGGATTGGTTTGTCGCGACCTGGAAGGCGACGCGTTCGCCGAGGATGTTGATTGGCAGCTCGAGGTCCTTCGTTGATGGCGAGCTGAGCGGCAGCGACGGCTGTGAAACCGGCGCACTTTGCGTTTCGGTGAAGCTGGTCAGTGAGAGCGAGCCGGCGCCTTCGACGTACATCGTGAGATAGCTGAATAATTTTCGGTGAGCGCCGAGTTCGAGAGATTGCTCGACGGCGCGTTCGGGGAAAAAGTGCGTCGTGTAGTAGCTCGGGATGGCGTTGCCGTCGTCGCTGAACTGCGACGCGCTGACGAGGTACACCTTCCCTGTCGCGCCGCCTCCGCCTACCCCCGGAATGCCGCCGCCCATCAGGACTTGCGTGGTGCCGTCGGGGCGCTCGATCAGCGCGCAGGAATTTGCGGCGACGGTCCACGGCGACCACTTGCGCGTTTTGTCGGTCGCGGTTTTGCGGCCGGTGTAGGTGATGTTGATCGGCGGGCGGCCGGTGATGTCTTCGGCGGAATCGAGATCCCGATAGTCGAGCACGATGATTTTATTCGGTGATGTCGCTGTGCCGATTGGCGCACCAATGAAGATGCGGCGCTCTTTCGTATCGACGGTGACCCACAGCGTGTGACCGTACTGCCAGTTGATGGTGTTCCACGTCGGCTGAATTTCCTGCGAGATCTTGACCGGTTCGCCTCCGCTGAAAAGATAAAGGCCGGTGCGGTGCGCGATGACGACCCAGTCTTCTCCGAAGCCGACGCCGTGAACGGAAGGCGTGCCGAGTTTGCGCGAAATTTCGGAGATGCTCCAGAGCGCTGGTTCGTTCGTGCCGTCGTCCTGCGTGGCGTAGAGCGAATGCTCTTTGACGAAGTAGAGCCGCTCGCGCAATTTGAACGCGGCGCGGATCGCCTGGCCGTTGTTTTCGGCGATGCTGAGCAGGCCATCGATGCCGTCGAAACTTTCGGGATCTTCGACGCGGCTCGCGCGCACGATCGACGCGTTGACGGGCTGCGCGGTTGGCGTGATCTCGATGCAGTCGATGTAGAACTGGCCGTTGAGCGTCGGCGTGCTGTCGGCGTAGACGCGCAGAACGAGGTCGGGCGGAATTGTCGTGAGCGGGGCTGTGAGTTCGGCGCTGAATTCCGCGTAAGTCGTCGAGAGCTGAGCTGCGGTCAGTTGTATGCCAGTGGTGTTGATGCCGGCGCTCGCGCTGAAGAGATGAATGTGGACCGTGCCCTGCGTGAGCGTGGAGTTGATCGCGAGGCGCGCGCGGACGGTGTAGTCGGTGTTTGCTTGCAAGATTTGTGCGCCGAGCGAATCCTTCACCGCGCTCTGCGTGATGAGGCCGCGGATCGCGGTCGTGCCGTTGCCGACGATCGAATACGCCGCGCCCGACACGGTGAACGATTCTTCGTCGGTGCCGCCGGGCGCGAATGTTCCGTCGGGAGTCCAGCCAAGCGGATAGTGCGGCAGCGATGGACCGGTGAAGCCGCCGTCGAAGCTGAGATTCGCGAAATTGCTGATGCGGTTACGCTCGCCCCACCAGAAGAGGCGCTCGGAATAGTCGATCACGCCGGCGCAGTCGCCGAGTTCGACCAGGCGAAACATATTGTCGACGTTTGTGCCGGAGAGCAGAATCGCGTCGGAGAAATCGACGGTGATGCTCGTCGTCGTGTTGTCGCTGATGATCATGTTGCCGCTGAAGAGCGACGCGCCCGAGCCGACGTAGAAAAAGCTGTCGCCGCCAGCGCCTGTGAAGCAGAGGATGCGCGCAGTGACGTTCGACGGGCCGGTGGGAATGTTAGTGACGACGGCGCGTTTAGCGCCGCTCGCGGTCCAGCTCGTGGCGGGACCGGGAGCGGTGAGATAGCCCTGGCGCGTCTGAAACATCACGCAGACCTGATGAACGCCGCTGTCGATGTTGCCCGCGGCGGCGGCGGTGCCTCCGCCGGATGCGGCGAGGCCGCCGGTCGTCGCTGCGTAGGTGAAATGCGTGGAGTCGGGGACGCTGGCGACGGTGAATGTGCCGTTGTAGCCGGCGACGGCGACGCCCGCGATGGTTGCGAGTTGGCCGGCGCTGAGCGCATGCGGCGTGAGCGTTTGAATCGTTGTGGTGGCGGAGGCCGACGTGCCGCCGCCGGAGTTCGCGAGGCCTGACGCACCCGCGAGATAGGTGAACTGTGTGGAGTTCAAGACGGTGACAACAGGAAACGTTCCGTTATAGCTGGTGACGCCGACACCGGAGATGGTGACCGACTGCCCTGCCGTCAATCCGTGCGCAGCGGTGGTGGTGATCGTGACGAGGAATCCGTTTTCGCTGGCTCCGCCTGGGCTGGCGACGATGGTTGCGGCGGCGGGTTGCGTTGCGCCGATTGGGGTCGAAGCGATGGCTGCGAGCGCGGTTTCCTCGACAACTGTGGGGCCGCCGGCGGGACCGATCTGGCTTACGCGATCGAAATTTGTGTCGTCGAATTGGCGCGGAAGATCGTTGCCGATTTTGCCGTCGCTGATGGCGATGTATTCGCGGCCGAAGATTGTGGTCGAACTGGCGTAGGCATTTTGCGCGAGGTCGGTCGCGACGGTCGCGAGGGTGCCGGGCGTCGTCTCTTTGTAAAGATTCCCGTTGGAGTCGAGCACCATCGTGCGGAGCGTGGCGTTGAGTGTCTCGTAGGTCTTGATGTAGTTGATCGTCGGATTGCCGGCGAGCGGGCCAAAGAGCGCCTGCAGGCCGGGGCGCGTGAGCACGTTGCCGTCGCTGAAGACGACGTCCTGGCAATCGGGCGAGACGCCGTGCGGCAGGTCGGCGGGAGACATGTCGGTGACGAGGCCGCCGAAGATTTCGATGGGCGCGTCGAATGAGCCGGCTGTAGTCATTGTATAGTTATAGTATTATATAATATATATAACGCCGCTCAGGCGGCGTTTGGAGAGTGCTGCCAGTGAGGGTACTGGACGCGTATGAGAAGCGCTGAGGGGTTGCCTTGCCAGCCTCGGAGTTCGAGTCTCCCACTCTCCGCACCGTCCCTCAGCGCGCCAAGAACGTGAAATTGTTTAATGAAGTGATACTCGCCTATTGACAAAACTCAGGATGATGGCAAACTGAGGTTGCGCTTCTCATGCGTCGTTCAGAGCTTCAAAAAAGCGGCGAAACTCTCGCCGCTTCTTATTTTTTTCGAGCTTCGCGTGATCCGATAACCTAAAATTGCTTGACGGGCGTGCTCAGGCACGTTTCAGGCGGCGAGAAATCGCCGCCTTTTTTATTTCTTGTCGTGAGTTTGGTGCATCTGGGCTGACAGCGCGCCTTGCGCTGGCACCAAGCCGTATTGCGCCGCCTTCTCGCGGTCGAGGATCGCGCCGCACGAGCGGCATACGGCCACTCCAGGCTTGATCTTCTCCGCGCATACCGGGCAATCGTCCATCGGCTTCGGATCGTAAAGCCACGGTTTCTCAAATCCCAGGCAGCGCGCCGCGCGACGCTCAAGATCGGTGATGAACATCGGATTCTTCGTGCGCTCCCACTCGAGATCCGCCGCTGCGACCAGCTTGCGATGAAATGCTTCGAGCTTTCGTCGCGCATCCGCGAGTTCGCCGTCGGTCGGCATTTCGCCGGACGCGACGAATACGCCGTGGAAACTTCCCTCCCCCGAATCGCCGTTGATTTCGCGCGCGATGTCTTCGGCAATCTCGCGCGCGGTGATGCGATATTCCATCGTGCGCTTGTCGCCGAGGTCCATCACGCCGGTGCAGCCGCGAATCGGCGTGATCGCGAATGCATCGCCGGATTGCGGCGAGCGAATCTCCAGCGAGCCAAAATACGTGCGATTCCGCGGCGGCCACTTCTCGGTCGAGATGTTGACGAGCGCGACGAGGTCCGCCGTCTGTTGTGCAATTTGATGTGACATGAACGTCCTTATCCTCCACTACGAATCTGTCGATTGTTCGCGGCAATCAGCTCGATACGCGAGCTCACGCCAAAAAGGCGCATCAAGAGCGATACGTGATACTTCGCCGTGCGCTCGGTGACAAAAAGCTGTGACGCGATTTCCTTGTTACATTTGCCCGCAACAACAAGATCGAGAACTTCCTGCTGACGCCGGGAAAGCCGCTTACGCGCCTTCAGGTCGCGCAACTGAAACTGGATCGGGATCGAGCCAAGCAGATGCCGTTTGCCGTCCACGATGACCGAGATTTCGACAGCGAATCGCATCGTCTTGCATTCTTGAATTTATTGAGGGCACGCGACCGGAGTCGCGGATAGCACTTTTGGCGGATCGCTAAGTTGTAGCTGTAATTTTAAGCAGAGTCGGCGACCCAGGAAGTATCACCGCGGACGCTGTATTGCTCGGCACGCTCTCCGCCCCGTTGAGCGTCGCCGTCACGTAATAGCACGCGGTGCCGAGTCCGACAGTCGCGTCGGAAAAAGTCGTCGCCGTGACCGGGCTGGCGTTGAGCTTCGTGAATCCGGTTGTGCCCGATGCGGGACACGCGCCGGCGAGTCGATAGACGTTGTAACCGAGACTCGGATTCGCGGCGGCGTCGGATGACGCGGTCCACGACAGCGATGCGGAGTGCTGGGCGCGAGCGGGTGAAGCGAAAAACGCCAGAGCGAAACAGAATGAAATGAGAGCGAGAACGTGTTTCACGAGAGCTCCTTGAATTGACGCGTAGGAATTGACGCGTAGCCGATGGCAACGAGAAATCGAACGCTGCGAACGATTCGCGAAATCTAGAAAACGAGAATGCCCCAGGTGTTGGAATTGGAAGCGGCAGCGGTGACAGTCAGTGTAGTACCGGAAATGTTGCACGCCGCGGCGCCTGCGGCGGTGCTGGTGCCTTGCACTTGCGCGATGCAACCGCGCCACCTCGCCGACGACAGCGTTGCGGTGCAGCTTGTGGCAGCCGACATCGTGCAGCTGAATGCGTTGCCATCGAAGTGCTGCGGCTTGACCCAGCTTTCTTCGGAATCGAGCTGCGCGAAGGGATGCAGATTGCCGCCCGACCAATTCGCCATCGTCGCCACGTTGCCGCTCTGCAGCAATCCTGGCTGTCCGCCCGTAAAGCTCGTGTCGGTCGCAGTCAGCTTCGACACGCCGTTCTGGTAGCAGGTCAGATGCCCCGACCCGTCGTTCTCTAACCGCAGAACATCGCCCGCTGCGCCGGTGACCGTCGCGCTCGTAAGCGTCGTGTTGGAACCGCTTCCCGCTATTTTTTGCAGGAAGATGTTGGTCGTATCTTCCACACAGTCGTATCCCTGCGTGCTCGTCGATGTCCCGCTCACCGTTACCGCAACACCGGGAAAGTCCGTCGTTCCGTTGAGCGAGACGATCGTCACCTGCGAAAATTGTGCCGCCGCGTAGAGATTCGCGCTCCAGAACGCCGTGTTGTTCGCTGATGAGTTCGTTGCCAGAATCGTGTTGCTCGAGATGTTGAAATTGTTTTGCGAAATCGTCCAGTTCGAGCCGATCGCGCCGTTGGCGCGCGTCGCATTGTCGAAAGCAGTGTCGATGTAGCCGCTCACCATCGCGACTCCAGACAAGTCGGGCAGCGTGACGTTGCGACTCGCGGTGAGCGAAGTGAGGAATGCCATCGTGTTGCCGTTGTTCACGAGTCGCAGCGCGGGACCCGAGACTCCATTCGGCCCGAGGATCGAAACTCCGGCGGTTCCGGCGCGCTCTTGCTGGCCGCAGGTAAAACTGAACGTGTCAACGTAAGTGGAGTTCACCGGAATGTAGCCGAGGGCGCAGCCACCCGGCGGCGCGTTGACTTCCGCGTCGCTGCGATACGCAACCCAGAAGACAGCTCCGGCGGGCGCGGTCGGTGGAGTCAGCGTAACCGTCTGATTCCCTGTCGTGGTGACCGCGTTCACGATCGGGCTGACCGGGCTGTAATTGCCGTCCACGTCGACCCACTGCAATCGATACGGAATCGTGCCGACGGGAACGCTGCCGCCGGAACTGACTGCGACGCTGGGCCCGGTCGTTGCGGCCATGAAGGTTTCGACGCGGCCCGTGCCGCTCGCCGCGATCAAACCCGTGCTGACGATTCCCGCGCCGCTGAGGTTGGTGTTTGGCGTGTTGCCAGGATTCGTGAACGGAGCGTTCATCAGCAGCAAGCTCGGCAAGTTCGCCGACGTGACGTACGCCGGCTGCTGCGGGCCGTTGACCGCGCCGCCTTTCCAAAGCACCGAGCCGATGGACGCGTCGTTTTGTGCGTCGATCGATGGCGTGCCCAGGCCGACGACCGAGTCGGCCTGCACCACGTCGTCCATCACGATGCCGTTGAAGATGCCGGTCGGACAATTGAAGCGAAGGTACGGAGCGACCGCGCTCTCGAAAATTGTCGTGTTGAAGGTGTAATCGATTGGCGCGACGTTCGTGCCGTCGGGCAGGCAGTCGATGTCGATGGCGTTGCCGGCAAAATAGAGGCCGTTCACTTTCACGCGGCCGGGAACTTGCGCAGGAGTCGAGCCTGTAACAGCTGGACTCGCGTTCGTGAGCTGCAAGCAGCTCTGCGGCACGAATTGCGCCGCGCCGCCCTGGCAATTTCCGCGATTGAAGAAAAAGTCGAAGCCGCCTTTGATGATGATCGGAGTGCCGGCGCCGTTGGCGTTGAAATCGACGTCGTCGAAGACCAGGCCGGAGACGCCGCCGCCGTCCGCGCCGGAGTCGGCAAGCACGACGCTTTGCTGCGGCTGATTGCCGGTCAGCATGATGCGATTGAAATGAATCGATGTGACCGACGCGTACTCCGGCAGAATCAGCATCGGATACGCGGTGTTGGCGAGCATCTGCGCGCCGTTGACGTAGGAAAAGCTGGTGATGTTGTGCGGTTCGCCTTCGAGATCCATGCCGCCGCGCAGCAGCCACGGCTGATTGAGAAAGACGAAGCCGCTGTTGAGATGGATGCGAACGACGAGCGAGCCCGAAATGCTGAGGCCGCTGGTGAAGTCGAGCGTCGAGTTGAATGTCCAGAATTGGAATGAGTTGGGAATGTAGACGGTGCCGCCGCCCGCGGTGTATGCGGCTTGCGTGGCGTTTTTCAGCGGGACGGAGTTGTCGTGCAGCACAGTTTGAGCGCTGGCCGCAGTCGATGCCGCGTTCGCGAGCGTGAGCGTCGTCGTGCCGCCGCCGCTGACGATGCTCGTCGCGAGGTAGCCGGGCTGCGTTGTGCTCGGCGGCGTCGCGGGAACGTATGCGGGAGCGTTGGGTGCGGCGAGGCCGCAATCCTGAAACCATGGATCGACGCCTTGTGCTACGCCGATTAGCGAATACGAGCCGCCTCCCTGCGATCGATAAATCCAGTAGTGAATCGTGTTGTTGCCGCTGAAGCTGCCGGACGGAAATGTCAGGGTGTTGCAGGCGAAGACGACGGCGGTCGGTGTGCCGCTGGTGTTGTTTTCGTTGCCGAGCGGGCCGTCGTTGGTGGTGAAGGTTGTTCCGGTCGGAGTTGCGGCGATTGTTTTCACGCCGTTGCAGCTGTCGAAGACGCCGCCGGAGAAACCTTCGATGTTGATCTGCGCGCCGGCCTGCAAGTTGTGTGCGGCGCTCGAAGTGTACGTCGCGACGCCGGTGGTGCGGACGCAGCTTGTCAGCGTGACGGTGTTCGCGCCGATCGTCGAAGCGCCCGTGGTCGTTGTGCCGGCGGTGCCTGCGGCGGTCAATGCGCCGTTGCGATCTTCGGCGACGGCTTTGTAGTTCCACGTGGTGGTGCCGTTGAGCAGATTTGTCGGAGTTACCGTCGGCTGGCCAGGCGTGGTGACGGTGGGCGACGGGCCCGCTTTGTAGATGACGATTCCCTGCCCGTTCGCGAAGTCCTGGGCGGTGGCGAGCGTCAGCGTGGTGCTGCTGGCGCCGATCGAGCCGGTTGTCGAAGGCGGCGTGCTGGACGAGTTGCTGTAGCCGCCGTAGCGCGACAGGCTGAATGTCGGGTTCGGCCCTTTGGTTTCGATGTCGGAGTCGAAATTTTGCGTCGCGGTGAAAGTATTGACGGCGTTGGCCTGCACGCCGCTGGAATTGGAGATCGGGCCGATCTCCGTGCCGGTGTCGTCTTTGTAGTAGAGGCGCTTGTCCGCTGTTTTTGTGTAGATGTTTACGGTGCCGTTTGGCGCGGTGCCTGGTGGCGAAGCCTGGTTGGTGAGATTGATCGAGCCGGAGAACGCCGGGTTTGAGGGATCGCCAGGCAGAATCACGTTTGGAGTTTGTCTCGTCGTGATGCCGGGGCCGGAAATTTCGATCTCGTATTGGCCGGGCGCGGCGTAGAAGGAATAGTTGCCGAGGCCGTCGGTCGTGGTCGGATTCGCGAGAGCCTGCGTCAGTGCCGCGTCGGAATAAATTTGCGCGAGCGGCGTGCAGGGTTGTCCCGACGCGGGCATGGTGCAGACGCGAACGGTCGCGCCAGCCAGCGGAATGCCGCGCGAGTTGAAGACGATGTCGTCCTTGCGCGAGCCCTGCGCGTGGGCGGCCGGCGCAAGGTTAAAACAGACATGCAGCGTCAGCGCAAACAAGACGACGAGCCGAATGCAACTCGGTCCCATTATGATATGTAATCGTAACATTGCGTTCCTTATAACTAGAAGATCGAAGCGATTCTCGTGCTGGCCGTGATAGGCTTCCGCGCATGACACCGGGTGCAGAGGTGGAAGTAGTGGTGAAGCTCAGGTTTTGGGATATTTACTCTTCCTCGATATTTCTAACGAAGCGTCAACATCTGCGGTTTTTCCTGGTCTGGATCTTTCTGGCAGGGCTGTGTGGGCTCTTCGCCCGGTTTGCGTACACTCACTCCACAGATCATCGTGTCTGGAAGCAAATCCTTTTGGACTGCAGCCCTCTCGCTGTTATTTTTCCGATCCAACTCATTTTGCTTTTTGGGTTGCCGATGTTTGTTGCTATGAGGAGCGCAAAAAGTGAAATCGTTCGAGCAGGCTATCGCTACACGTTCTCGGACGCCGGACTCGCGATCGCGACAGTAGCAAAGAAGGTTGATGTCGGATGGCCGGCGGTCATCGAAGCTCAGGAACGGTCGGCCGCTTTCTTAATCCGGACGGGACGTTTACGTGCGTACACGATCCCGCTTCGGTGCTTCTCGAGCGATGCAGACGTGAATGCGGTTCGTGGACTCTTACGCGCAAAGGTTCCAAAGGCGAATCTCCGCTCTAGTTGAATCACAAAAATTTGCGGGCGATGATCCGGACCTGAACCGTGTCGCTGGTGACGCCGGCCGGATACGCTCCAGCGCCAAGTTCTGTGCCGCCGGCGCTGAAGACTTTGAGTTTGTGGTTGTTGAGCGCGCTACCGAGCACCGCGACGTAATACATGCCGTTGCCGTTCAAGCTGTCGGCGACGATTTGCACTACCTGGCTGCTCGACAGCTTTTCGGCGACGGTAGTGAGGTCGAGCGTGTCGCCGTTGGTTGCGTAGCTGCCCGTGAACGTGAGCGTGCCGATCGCGTAGACAAGATTGCGGCCCGAGGCGTCAACGTTCTGCGACGGGATGGAAATCGAAATTGGCATCAAGTACTCCAGTTTGAAGTGAAGGCAACGCGCCGCGCCCGGCTGGCGTTGCAGGCGTAAACGTGAACGTGTAGACTCTCGGCGCTCATGACGGATACATCACCAGTTCAGGTGCGCGGCCAATTGACGGTCGGAGATTTGTATCGATTTAGCGTTTACACCCTCTTACGCCATTTCTGGTGGTTTTCGATAGTTATTGTCGTTGTTCTATTGGTTTTTGCGACTGAACTTTTGACTAAATTCGCGTCCTGGGAATGGACCCCGCAAAGTATTGGCAGTCTGGCGTTTTTCCTTGTGTTGATGCCGTATATTTTCTTCGTAGCTCCCTACTTCTCGGCGAAAAAGCAGTTAAGGACAAATCCGCATCTCGGCGGTCCGACGACGGTCGCATTCTCCAACACGGGCCTGGATACGATTGGTCCGCACTCCGAGGCACATCTCGATTGGGCCGGGGTCTTGAAGGCTCGAGAGACGTCGACGCTATTTCTCATCTATCCGCAACGCGCGGTTACGCAGGTTCTGCCGAAGCGATTATTTACCAGCGTCGAGGATGAGTCCCGCGTGCGAGAAATGCTTCGGTCGCACGTGAAAGATGCCAAGCTGAAGAAAGCTTAGCGCCAGCGATCGATTCTCCGTTGTGCCCTCGTCGTTTCCACTTCTCACTTTTTCAGAAAGGTGTGTAGCCGCTGCGGGCGGAGAAAGGGCGGCGGCGACGCGAGGATTGCTGTTCGCGGCGGACGGCGGCGGTGACGAGATCTTCGATCGCGTCGGAGGCGGCGTCGTCCCAGCGTTCCGCGAGTGGGCTGCCGCGCGACCAGGCTGCTAGCGCTGCGGTGGCGTAGCCGATGGCTTCCTGCGCGTTGCGGACGAGCACGGGCGAAGTCGCGTCGGTGAAATCCGGATACGCCTTGAGATAGCGCAGGCGGACCTGTGTGTCGACCGTTGCGCCGAGCAAGTAGATTCCGTCGGCGCGCCACTCCCAAACGCTGAGCGTGACGTCCTGCGCGCGCGATGGCAGGCCGCCGTGTTGCGAGAGGTCGACCATTTCGAGGAAGTCGTCGGTGGAACCGTTAGGGCGCTCCCAAAGTTTCAGCGGAAAGAGGAGATCGGTCGGGAGCTGATTTGGCGGCGCGGTCGCGTCGGTGATCGCAACTTGCAGCGATGTGTCGACGCCGGTCACGGCGGGAACGACGAGCAGTACGTCGTCCTGGATGAAGCCGCCTCCTCCGGCGTTCCCGATGGCACGCTGCACTTTGCGGTAGGCGGAGTTGGCGTAGGGCAGCAGAATCGTGTCGGTGAATAGGTTGCCCTGTGAATCGTTGAGCAGCGAGCGAACGAGCGCCGTGATTTGTCCGGCGGTGTTGTATGCGGATGAGCCGACTACGGGCATGTTGGCCTCGCAGCGAAATTAGTTGGTACGAAATGTGTACTGCGAGCGTGTTGACTCGCAATTCGGAGCGATCTACCCTGCATTTTCAAAGGGGGCTGTGCCGATGATCGTTTGAGCGACGACATCACCAGCACCAAATTTGAGCTTGAGAGGCGCGTTCAGCGCATGCAGCATCCGGGCGGCTAATCCAGCCGCCCTTTTTCTCTTTCTGCATCGTAAGAAAAACCGCCGGAAGGATGCCGGCGCTACCAACGGCAGTCACGAGTCACTGCTCGCGGGCAGGGGCGACTTCTGGAGATATGCCGCGACGCCGATGATGGAATTGATCAGCGCGGCGGCGGCGCCCATCCGCAGCGTCTCTCGCATTCCTGACTGCAAATTGAAGTGTTGCGGATCGATCCCGACCGCGGCGAACCCCGTGAGGATCCCGCCGGAGGCTCCGCTGATGGCGGCGGCGACGACCCCCTTTAGCCATATCTCAACCTTGTTCATATTTTCGCTAGCCTAGTCCCGGTTTGACCATTTACTCTGACTTCAATTCATCGGCTGTGGTCGGTAGTGACAGCCGGGTCGAAATCATGCGAGGGTAGATTTATGAACTGGCGCCAAATTGCGTCGGGAATCGGGCTGCTCGTCTGTACCGTGTTCGCGATTGTGATGACCGGTGTCCCGAAGTATTCGTTTTCGGACCGAGTCTGGTGTTCGGTGCTATTGGTATCGTTCGGTTATCTATTTTTGAGCCGCAATACGCAGAGAGAAGCGGTTGACTCACCCTGGTGGTGGTAACGGGCCCGTCGACCATCCCGCGCGAGACTTGCACCCGAGGTAAGCTTGCCGTCGAACGACGTCAAATTCGAGTTATCCAGTGACCTTGGCGATAAAGTGGCGACGTTCGGAGAATCCAGCTACGGCGCAACGACTGCCACTCTGGTTCTCCGAGACGGCACCCGAATTCCTCACGTCCGAATCGCGTGGGGCCGGCAAGTAATACGAACCGATGATGTTCAAGGTGAGAAGCGCCTGGCGACGCTTTTACCGGCCGATGTTGTAGATGTCCTTCTCGAACCGTAAATCCTAAATCAAAGAACCGTTACGAATGGCTGGCGGTGAAACGCCGGGACGGCGTCGTCGAGAATGTCGTAAGCGAACGCTCGTAGTCGCGATCGGTGCGGTCTTCGCGGTGATAGAGTGAGCGATCGCGACTTCGATCGCGGATGTTTGCGCGACCACTCGATCGCGCGGGCAATGTGCCCGGCTGCCGTTGGGGTGAGCTGCACAAATTCGCCCGACTTCCCTTCTAGTGTCAAACAATGTTCGTACTCTCCGCGCGCCGGATATGGACCGAGCGCGGGAATGCTGCGGCCACCGGCGACTTCGATCGTTTGCGTCCACCACGCACGAGGCGAACCGTACGCCTCGGCGGGCAGCCACTTTTCGATGTGCCAGCGATTGACCGCCGGATACTTGGGCTCCTGGCGCAGCTCGATGACTTCACGAAGCAACGATCCGGTACTCGGGTCGTGCTCCTCGAATTTGCCGCCGATCCACGCGAGGCGATTCCATCCCCAGACGGCGCGATAGTTCGGTTCGCCCAAGGGATTTTTCCCGCCTGCGAGTTCGAGCGCTCGCGCGACGGATTCGGGCGGCTCGTGCGTTTCGCGGACGATCGCGATCTGCGGCGAACAAGTGCGACCGCGTGTTGCTCCGGCCGAAGAAAGGAGCGGCGAACCGGGGGTATTGCTCCGTGTTGGGGGAACGGAGCGAGCGGTTCGCCGCCTGTCGTGTGTGGTGGCTGGCAAGTTTTTCCTGATGGCGAACGATCGCGACTAGTAGCCGCTGGGGCGCGCGAGCGTGTCGATGTACGCGCCGGTGCGCGGCGAGTCGTCCCACACCTGGAACGCGGTGTCGAAGTAAAAGATGTAGCTGGCTGCGAGGCCGCCGCTGGCGCCGTAAATCGGGAACACCGTGTTGCCGTTGACTTCGTAGAAGTCGATGTCTTTCAACACGGCGCGGCCCCAGTGCGAGAGGTCGAGAAAATCGACGCGCGTCTGATCGGCGTTGACGCTCGACTTGATCGGCACGCCGCTCATCGTCTTGCGGCCGGTGAAGAGCAAGTCGAGATCGTTGCCGCTACTGCTGCCACCTTCCTTGATGATCTGGCTGACGGTGATGCCGAGATTTTCCCACGCGTGCTCTTGCTCGACGGCCATGTAGGCGATGAGCTTGGAGATGTGGTTGATGCCCAACGATTTGCGGACTTTGTTGATGGCGAGGCGCACGTTGCTCGGCGTGAGCGCGGCGTTGCCGGCGTTGACGCGCGGCGTGGCGAGCTGCACGGGATACGTGGCGCGATTGAGGTTGAGCCAGGTGCCGGTGGTCGCGTTGTTCTGATGATATTTGATGCCAAAGAGCGAGACTGGCTGCGAGCCGGTGAGGCCGTCGTGCACGATCACGTCGGTGGCGACGGTGCCCGCGGGAACGTTGTCCACGGTGATCGTTTGTGTGGTCACCGGATCGGCGGTGAGGACGGTGGTGGTGACGCCGGCGGCGACGTTGCGATTGGTCGTGAGCGTCGTGTCGTAAATCTGGATCGTCTGACCCGGATAGACGAGGGCGGCGCCGTTGGGCACAGTCATCGTGAACGTGGTGCTCGCGATCGAGCTGATCGTGCCGAGCACGCCGTTGCCGGCGGTCTGCATCAGCTTGTCGAGAAACGAGCGAAACTGCTTCATGCCGTTCGCGACTTCGCGCTTGGCGGCGTTTTCGATGGCGCGCTCGCGGCCGGTCGTGGCGTACTCGACGAGCTTGGTGATTTCGATCGCGAAGCGGAAGAAAATCGGCGAGATCTGCGCGACGTCGTACTGCGTGCCGGAGCCGCGGCCGAGATCGCCGCCGTCGGCGTTGTACGAGCCGGCTTTGCCTCCGGGATTGACCTGCAACGGAAGGCGCATGTTGCGGCTGGAAACTTTCTCGACGTCGCCGCGCTGCTGGATCATGGTGAGCAGAATGTCGTCGCGTTCATAAAGCAGGGGCACTTTGTCGCGCACCTTCTCGAGCTGGAGCGCGATGACATTCGCGTTTGCTTGGGCTGCCATTGATGTTCTCTCCTTTGAAAATGCGCGACCGTGGGGCGGTCGTGAGGGTTTTGAGTTGCGTGGTTCTACTAGTGCTTAGAAATTGTTGGGCGCGCGAGTCGCGATCGGCGATTACGATTTGTTTACGAAGCTGCGATGCTCGTGGCGCGAACTTTGTGTAGACTTTTGCGCATGCTCTTCATGGTGATCGAACGATTTCGCGACGGTAATACGAAGGCTGTCGGCGAACGATTCGCGCGAAACGGACGCATGATGCCGGACGACATCGAGTACCGCGGGA
The DNA here is from genome assembly GCA_963766985.1 of uncultured Acidobacteriota bacterium. GTDB lineage: Bacteria > Acidobacteriota > Terriglobia > Acidiferrales > UBA7541 > Acidiferrum. The sequence continues at coordinate 339,222 of CAVYCJ010000010.1, read as the reverse complement.
GCTGGCTCGATGAAGCGGGCACGCGCTGCTTTCAGATTGTCGAAGCGCCCCACCAGGAATTGCTGCGGACGTGGATCAGTCGCTGGGACGACCTGGTGGAGTTCGAGGTTGTGCCGGTGTTGACGTCGAGCGAGTTCTGGTCGAAGCCGCGGTGAATGAGGGCGGTCTGTAGCACCGGCATCCTTACCGGCGTTTTTCTCGCCGCTTTCACTCAGGTGCGAAGCTTCTGCACATTTTCACGAACGATGGGCACGGTAATTTTGGAGTGCGGCGCTCCTGCGCCGCTTTTGAGCTTTTCAGTTAACCAAACGTCTTACGGTGCAGCTTCGGCATGTGCACCGAAGCATCTGTTCCCGCTCAGCATCAACTACCAATCCAAAATTTGGTCGTCGCTGACGCGGCGATAGTCGACTTTTTGCGCTCGCGGCGAAGTTGGCTGAGCGGGACGTCCGGAGGACGTTCCGCGTTGTGATGTCGCGGGCGAGCGCGTTGCGCTCGCCGCATTGGATGACGCATTCGCAGAGGCGTTTGCCGATCGAACCTGCGAAGAGTTCGCAGGTTCGACGTCGTGGCGCGAAGTTGCTGCGTCAGCAGCGTCCGCCACGCTCGCGGTGAGCCGCGAGCGTGGTCTGCGTCCACTCGCCGAGCACGCGCCTTGTCGTCGTGGGAACGAGTTGTTGGGCTCGTTCGCCGATGAGGCGAACGACCTGAGAGCGCGTCGCCTCATCGAGGCGGCGCGCGGACAACACTCGCGCGACCTGCTCGCCGAGTTGCCGGTCACCTTGAAGTGCGAGCTCGATGTCCTGGCGGATGCTCGCGGCCAGGCGTGTGCGCATGGCCGCGTTGTCCCCGCGATTGCCGTGGGGCAACGCGCGGTCGAGTGTGCGATCGATTGTGCCGCCGACGATGCGTTCGAGGTCGTCGTTGGTGGAGCGCTCGAAGGCGGCGTAGTTAGCGGCGACGTGATCGGTCACGCGCGCATCGTGATCCGTTGCAAGACGAGCGCCGGCTTCTCTTGTAGTGGCGGGGCTTGGTGCGCCCGGCGTTGGCGATGGAGTGGCTCGACCGTCTCGAGCGGATTGCTGCGCACTAGGCTGGCGCACATCGCGGGCGGAATCGCTCGCGATGTGATGCGTGCTCGAGTCCGAAGCGGCGGATGTATCCGCGGCTTCGGACGTTTGCAGGGAGGAGACGGCGCGGCGGTTAGCCGCGCTGTCTCCGGCGGACGAGCTTGATTGCTCGAGAGCAACCTGGCTCGCGCGCGAGCCGGGATGCGGCGCTCGCGCTTCATCCGCTCGGGAATTCGGGCGCGGTAACGCGCTCGAATTCCCTGCTGTGCTCGACGGTGTTGCTGAATCAGCGCGTGGCGATGCATCGCCACGCGCTGTTCCGGCTTGCGCGCCCTGTTCAAGGGCGCGCAAGCCGGCGAATACCATCTCGCGAAACGCCGCGGGATCCTCACGCAGCATCGACGCAGCGAGTGAAGCTCGCTGCGTCGCGTCACCGGCGAAATACGCGCGGTCGATGTCGTCGAGCAGCCGCGCGCGCTGCGCGGCTGCTCGAGCCTCTTCGGGTTTCGCGAAAATTTCGCGAAACCCGGCCGCTTCCGCCTTCGACTGCTGCACTGAGTCCCAAAGCGCACGCGCCTCGGCTCCGGCTTGCGGATCGCTCATGCGATCCGCAAGCCACTGCGGTGGCGGCGCCGGATCGAGCTCGGCGGTCTGTGACGGGTGACCGGTTGCTGTGTTCGATTCGGCTGCGTTGCGCTCACCGTCGCGGCTCACCGTTGACGTGTTGCTAAGCTGGGGCGCAGCATGCTGTGCCCCTACATCAGCTCGATTGATAGCGCCGGCTTCCTGCCGGCGATCTTCCGCTCGGCTAGGACGATTCGACCCCGCGGCAAGGATGCCGGTTCTACCAAAACCGCTCGATCCGCCTCGTCGAGATAGACGTCCGCGATCTCGATATCCTGCGGCTCCGCCTCAATCTCAAGAAGCTGCTCATCGCTCAGCGCAAACAGATCATGCACCGTGCTTGCACCATTCGCTGGAACTGCCGTATCCGGCATCGCCACTCCTAATTCAAGAAAACTTGAACAACAAAATCGTTATTAAAGAAAAACGCCAAAACCTTTAATAAGGAGAACCGAGTCGAAGGCAGTCGTCAGTTCATCCAAAGGGCGTGAGAGACAAGACACAAAGCTCAGAGCACTTCGAGCTGATCAAACAGGCGATCGCCGATAGAAAGCTGATCTCGGCCGTCTATCACGAGCGGCGGCGCGAGTTGTGTCCGCACGTGCTCGGCTGGAAGGCTGAGCGCGAACATGCGCTGTTCTTTCAAGTCGGCGGCGACAGCGCAAAAGGACTCGCTTTCGACGGCTCGTGGCGCTGCCTAAATCTCGATGAACTCACTCAAGTCGAAATTCGCGATGGCGAATTTCGCACCGGTCCCGGCTACTATGACAGTTTGCAAAATTGCGTCGATAAGATAGAAGCGCAAATCCCACGACTGAAAGTCGTCGCGAAACGCACCGCTAGCTGAGGGACTGTCCTTCCCAACCTAACTCTGTTGCGATTTGCCGGTCGCCTTATTCGTGGCTGCTGTTGCGGCGGCGTTAGCGAATTGCTGTGTTAGCGCGAGCTGCTGCATGGCGCGGAGGTGCGCTTCGGCGTGGGCGCGGACGTTGGCGAAGCCGGCGGGGTTCGTCATGTGGGCGGCCTGGCCGGCGTCGGAGTTGGCCCAGCGTTTGCATTCCTCGAATTCGGTGGAGTGATCGTCGAGGAGTTGGTCGATTGGGACGGATGGCAGCACGAGTTCGCGTGACTGATGGCTTGAGACTGGTGGCTGGCCGGATGCAGAACTCGCGTTCGACATCTCGCCAAGCTGGGGCGCAGCGTGCTGCGCGCCTACACTCGCCGCGTCCGCACCTTGCGAATTGTCCGACGCCGTACTTTCGTCACCGCGTGCGGGCAAAGCGCCGCTGATTATGTGCGTTGGCACCTGGACCGGCACAACGATTGGGGGGCTGCTCAGCAATTGCTGAATCTCACGAAGCTGCTTGTTGCGGGAATCTTCGCCGGGGATCACCAGCTCCGTGAGACCGAGCACATTTTTGATGTAACCGAGATTTGCCGGCTCGACTAAAGCGCGCTGGATCGCGGGGTCGTTGACGGCGAAGAGCTGCTGCAACACTGCGCGTTGTTGCGATTTCAATCGCGGGAATGTTTCGTCGGCTTCGGGGTGAACAGAGATGTTCCCTTTCAGATCGATGAGACGGATCGCGCGCGAATCGAAAAGTCCGTCGGGGCCGAGCAGCGGAATTTCGACGTCTTCCGGGCGATTTTTGCGGAAGCAATCAACAGAGAGCAGCATCACGTCGGCGTAAAACTGCTTTGTGCGGCGCCAGACGAGGCCGAGGCGACCCATCGCCTGATCGCGTGCGAGCGCGTAGCCCGATGCGGTCTTCACGTCTTCCATGTTGCCGCCAAAAATCGCGGGAAACAGGCCGGTGAGGAATTGCGCGACGGGGCCGATCAAATCCTGCTGGTGGCGCAGCATGTCGGGCGGCACAGTGGCCGGCGCAGGCTGAAAAAATCCTGCGGCGAGCGGTTGGCCGGGACGCGCGCGCGCCGGAAAATGCGCAGCGGGCTCGGCAACTTGGTTTGCGAGCGCGTCGAAATCCAAAACTTGCGGATCGGCGTAGATCGGCGGGATTCCGTACTCATACGTTTCCGCCTGCATGTTCGAGAGCACGTTGTAGCGCTCCTGCACTTGCACGAGCGAGTCGCCGACGCTCGGGCGATTTTGGCCGTCGCCCGGCAACGCATGTAGAACACGCCAGTGATCGTCCATCGATTCGCTGCGCGATTCGCAGTAGGCGTCGCCGGCGAATGCGATGTAGCAGCCATCGGGAAATAATGCGAGGAGTTGATTGCGCGTTTCGACATCGTCGACGGAATAAAACGCCCACGGGCGGAGCCATGTGCGATCGAACGTGATGAGATTCATCAGCGCATCGCCGGGTTGAATCGAAGGCAAACCCTGCTCGACACTGAGACGCGAAACGCGCGCGTACACATCTTCGGCGCCTTGCGACGGCGACGTTTCGATTTTGTCCGCGGCGTGCGGATACGCGGCTTTCAGTTTGGCGCGATGCACTTCCGCCTGCCATTGCAGGTACGGATATTCGTGCATCTCGTTGGCCCAGACGGGCGTGTTGAGTTCGAGGCCGCCGGCGATCGAGATGACTTCCTGGCCGTTGGGCACGCGGCGCGTGCCGACGATGCGCGGCACGGTGACGCGCTCGGCGCGGCGAATGTTTTTGGCGTCGAGTTGTGCGCCGCAACCGGCGCAGACTTCTAGACCGTTTACGCTTCCCTCTTTGTCGACTGGCGATTCTTTGCTGCACTGTGGACACGCATAGACATCGTCGGCGAGCGGAATCTCGAGTGCTTCCAGCATGTTTTCATCGTGGAAGCCGAAACGCTGGCCGTCGGCAACGTAGCGAACGTAGGCGCCGAGTTTGCCATCGGTCCAGAGAAAATAGCCGACGTGGCTGAGAAGCTCTTCGACTTTATTGTTCTGCTCGATCAGCGTAGCGACATCGCTCGCCGCGCGCGCGGCGGAAATATCCTGCAGCGACTGAGCAGACTGCGGATAGAAGCGGACACTCGGGACGTCTTGCGATAAGACAGCGACGAACGACAAACCGAAGCCCTGATAAAAATTGGTGACGAACTGATACCGCGGCATGTCCTCGAGCTGGCGATCGTCGCTGGAGCGATTCTCGTACGGCAGATGCCAGTTCATGTCGTTCGGATTCCACCAGGCGTATTGCAAGCCTTGCCAGAAAAGGCGCGCCTGGCGGATGCGGCGAATTTCGTTGCGGCGTGCGACGACGCCCTCTTCACGATATTGGCGAACCAGCTCGCGCAGCGCGTGAACGACTTTCGGATTTACATCTTCGAGCCGCTCGTTGTTAGGTCCGAGATCGATCGGAGATGTAGTTCCGCCGTTCGCAGCCTGCTCGAGAAGATCGTCGAAATCATCGCCTTCGGTAGCGCCAGCATCTTCCGGCGCTTTTCTGTTGCGCCCGCGCTATCATAGATCCTCCGGCAGGGATGCCCTTTCGTTATCGGGGTAAACTGGCGCCACCGGAGCAGGCGCATAGTTGCCGTCCGCCGGGACGATCTTCCCGGCATGCCGGTCCAGCTCCGAGATGTGGAATAGGGAATCATTTAAACTCGCCTTATCTATTTACTGATAGGTTGTATACACGATCAGTATTTATGATATTGTCCGTCAGTGCTCGGCGGGTTTCGGGGAGTGCTCCCAGTGGGGGTACTGGACACGGCCGAGAACCGTGGAAGGCTCTTGCAGCCCTCGGGAGTTCGAGTCTCCCACTCCCCGCTCGTTCGCTTCCACGGTACCCATTGACAAATTTGCTTTCTCGGATACACTTGATTGTTGGTTCTCGGCTGTGTCCAATGCACAGAAAGAAAGGCGGCTCATCGAGGCCGCCTTTTTCTTTTTTGTCTTTAGGCCATTGGCTGTTTATCGAGAGCTCGATGCCGTCGATTCCTTCACCACTTCGGACTCACGCCAAGCTTGAATCTGGTGCCAGGAACGCTTGCGTGCCCGCGGGATTTCGCGCGGCTGCGCTGGTGTTGCGGGATAGTCGACAGGCGGAAATCCCGCTGTCCCGAGCAGCGAATTCGTCAGCGCACGATTCTCCGCGCGCAGCCGCTCCACTTCCCCTTCGAGCAACCCGACGTAGCGGCTGTTCAACAATCTTTGAATGAAATCTTTCACGGTGTCCTTTTAACTCTGGAACAACTCGCTCTCACCAATGGCGGCGGCCGGGGAATTTTTGTGGGCGGAACTGGCGGCGCGCTTCGGCTTCCAATCGCTGATAGTGGATGGCTTGCGACGTTGGGTCCGTGGCGCTGACCTGGCGCGCGATTTGTTCGGCGAGCGGCATGCCGGTGACGAAGCGCGGTCCGCTTTGTGGGGGCGGGGCTTGCCCCGCCCTGGGCGCTCCGCCGCTGAAGCCGCTCGGGTCATCGCTGCGATCGAAATCGCCGCGCGATCCATAGCCGCTTGAGCGCGCGAGTTGCGCCGTAATGCCGGCGAATCTTCCGCCGGAAACCAATCCATAACGAGCCGCGTCGGCGGCGTCATCGCCGTCGACTTTGCGAATGTCCTCGACGCGATCGTCGTCGCGCACGAGCAGCGGCAAACCGTCGATCAACTTCGCGCAATTGTCGGTGATCACCCACGCGTCGGACTCGAGCAGCTGATACATCAGCTGCCATCCGCCGATGCGGTCGTCGTCGGCCGCGGTCGGGCGAGGCAATCCGTTGACCGTGAGCACTTCGCCGAGTTGCTCGGCGATCGATGACTCCGAAGTGCGATGCGCGAAGGCATCCGGCGAAAGAAAAACTTCGCTGATGCGTTCGCGCCCGCTGCGTTCGGCGATCGCTTGGGCCAACATGCGCGGCGAGAGGCCCGATTGCACAAACTCGCGATAGGTCACGATGCGCGGTGACTGCTGACTCGTGACGGATGACTGGCCGGAATAACTACTCGGCGCATTCGCCGGTACGGCGCAATGCCAATACACGGCGCTGTTGTGTTTGAAACCCCAGTCGATCGAGATCCAGCGCGGCCACCACGGTTCGAGACGAATGTCTTCGGGCCGCGATGTGTGGCGGCCAACATCGAAGACGTCGAAATATTGGCCGGCAAAAACGTTCCAGTCGCCGTCGAGAAATGCGCGACGCAAATGTTCGGGCAACGTTTCCAGCGTGCGGCGATACGCAGCGTCGTTGGCGTAAATCGGATTGTCGGTGATGCGCGCGCGAATGAAATCGTAGTCGCTCGCATCGTAAAGCTCAGGCCGATCGAATCCCGGCGGTGGCGTGTGATCGACCCACAACGCTTTCACCCAGGCGTGACCAATGTTGCCGGGGTTCGTCGCGCCCGCCATGTTCGCGCGGCTGCCGCGAACGGGGCAGCGATTGCGCGACGTGAGAAATTGCCACTGCTTCAGCGTGAAGTGCGTCAGCTCGTCGACGCCGATGAACAGAAATTCCGCGCCCTGATACGCGTAGACATCGTTTTCGTTGCGGCAGTGGCCGAAGCGCGTGGTCGAGCCATTCTTCCACGTGACGATGTGTTTCGACTCGTTGTACTTGCGGTAGAACGAACGCGGCACATCGCGACGAAAGTAGGCGAGCAGCGACGACTCGAGTTCGGGATACGTGCGCCGCAATAAAAGCGAATCGGAGCCGGGCACATCGTGCGCCTGGCGGATCGCTTCCCACAGCAGCGCTTTCGTCTTGCCGGGACCGGCGGCGCCGCCGAAAAGGCGATACTTCGCGTTTGATTCGTGAAATTCGTGCTGCCGCGGAAACGGTTTGTAAATGTCCTTCGATGTCTCCCGGGATGACCTTTGTTGCTGTGAACTGAAGATGGATCGGGGCATTTGACGAGTCGGCGTTGGTTGATCGGTTGAGCGGATCGGCGTTATGCACCGGTCTGCTTCGTGCGTGCTCTTCGTAAAATGGGAGAGAACTGCCGCCAGCTACATCGCGCGGAGTTTTTTGCCGATGATGTAAGCGACGCCACCGCCAATCAACGCGGCTGCGGCGGGCCAGTGATGCAGGCTGAGCACGACGCCAGCAACGGCGCTGGCGACTCCGGCGATTTCGACAATCATGCCGATGCTTTCCAAATGTGCGTTCGAGGACATGCGGTTCCTTTCAAAATTTTGCTGCGGCAAGTTTGTGTAGGGGAGCAGCACGCTGCGCCCTACGGCCGCACGATGTGAAAAATTCGAGACGGTTTCCGTCGATGCAAAGCCCAAAGAAACCCGGGAATGAGCAAGTCATTTCGCCCGGGCAAGCTGGGGCGCAGCAGTGCTGCGCCCCTACACGAACGAGATGGTCGATCGCGGTTGCTGCGCGGATCACAACGACACGACTTACGGCGACAGTGGATCCGGCGGATCGAAGACGATGCGCGGCGGTAGGTCATCGTCGGTGGCGAAGCTCGCGGTCTTGCCGTAGCGCAGCTCGCGCAGATAGGCGAGTTCGCGCTGCACGATTTTTTCGTCGGCTGAACGCAGCAGCTGCTCTTCGAGGGCTATGAGGTCCACGCGTTCGTGCACCGCTTCGACGAAGGTCGCTCCGTCGAGCGGAAGCGGCTCGGTTCCCGGAGGCGTGAGGCTGAAAGCGGATTCGGATTTATCGCTGCGCGAGGCGCGCGCACTTGAACTACCGCTGCTGCCGTTGCTGCCACCGCTGCTGCGCGAAGCTGAATTGGCACTCATATCTGCAATCCCATCCGCGCTACCGCGCAGCGTTCGCGGCTCGGGAAGCGGCTTCGGGAGGGCGAAGCCACTTCCCTTCCGCTTTGGCCGATTCGGCGGGGTCGGCCTGAGCCAACTCAGCGTACGCATCGCGGTCTGCGCGCGCCCCGGCGGAGGATGCGGAGCCCGCGACCGGATCCGCGGTGCATTCGACAGAGCCAGCCCGGTGAAGATGCGCGGCGAGGCCGTCGGATTCGGCGGCGTTTACCATGCCGGCTGATTCGAGTGCGGCGGCGTGGCCATTGGGGCCAGCGTGTCCGTTGGCGCGGCCATTGCTGCCGGTGCTGCTGGAATTTCTGCGACGAGTCACTTCGTACGACCAATCATGCGGAAGCGTGCTCACACGAACGGGCGCGGCGTTGCCGGGCCTCTGCGTTGCCGATCGCGAAAGAATTCTGCGATGGCACCCGCGATCCAAATTGCGGCTGCTGTTGTAACGCTGGGCGCGGATAGTTCCGGCGCGCCCAGTTCAGGACGCGGTCAGCGGGAACTTCGGCGAAGCTGCAGACCATGGTGAGTGCCGCCGCTTCTTGCTTGTTGTCGCCTCGCAAGTAGCAGCGAGCGCGGATGCGCTCGGGCGGGCCATTCACGTCATCATCGCACTCGTCGTCGAAGTCGGCGCCGGTTTCGGCATCGACGTAAGCCTGTTCGAGCACGGCGCGCCAGAGCCGATTCTCCGGCGTCAGCAGCGGGTCGTGGAGTGTCGAGCGCATGACGCAGCTCCTCGCTTAGACCAGGAATTTGACTGTGAGGCCGGAACCGCCCGTTGAAGAAATCACTTTGGCGCGAATAAATTTTGCCTGGACGGTGCCGGTCGCGGGGGACGCTGTGCCCGAAGCGTTGTTGGGAATGCTGCGACCTTCACCGGCAACGGCAGTAGTTGTGTCGATCGTTTGGTACTCGGCGTCCACATCGTTCATCGCCGCCTGCAAAACGATGCTTACCGCACTCGGCGCTGTCCCAAAAATCGTCTGCCAGCGGACTGCGGTGCCGCCGTCCGAGATCCCCGTATAGCTCGGCAACGCAAACTGCGAGCCGGCCGTATTCGCCGCCGGAAACGCTTCGTTGTTGAAGCTGAAGCCAACGTCTCCAGACGACAGGGCGTACGGAGGAGTGGAATTCTGATAGATCGGCATGTCGGCTCCTTTTGAATCGCTGTGAAGGCGCTGGATAGCGCTGCAAGGCACACAGGCGCGAGCACACGGCTGCGCCGTTCTGAATTTCTGCGCAAATTTTGCGGCTAAGGCGTCGGCTAACTTACGGTAAACGTGGGGGCTAAAAACAAAAACGCCTCGACAGTTTGTCGAGGCGGTCTTTTCTACAAGGGAGAGTGTATCACAAGATAAAGTTTTGTCAAGAGCAATTTTCAGTTTTCTTGCAGAATTCTTGACAACCCTTTGTTTTCAAGAGCATAGTCGGGGTCACCCCCGGCATACCAGCCCCGCAAGGAGATCCTTATGCCCTACTACTGCCATCACGTGAGTTATACGAAGGAAGCCTGGGCCCGATTGATGGAAAACCCGCAAGACCGCCTGGAGGCCGTGCGAGCGCCGATCGAAAAGCTCGGCGGCACGTTGCAAACGTCATTCTTCGCGTTTGGCGAGTTCGATGTGCTGGCGATTACCGAGATGCCCGACAACATCTCCGCCGCGGCGATCGCGATTGCCTTTGCGGCTGGCGGTTCCGTAGCAAGTATCAAGACGACGCCGCTGCTCACCGCGTCGCAAGCCGTCGAGGCGCTGCGCAAAGCTGGATTGTGCGGCTACCGCTCCATCACCGAGACCTCGAAAGCCGCGACTGCGCCGTAAGCCCACAAGCCGCGGCTCGCAGATTGAATCTTGCTGTCGCGTTGACCGCGCAAATGCGGCGCTGAAGCGCCGCACTCCATTCCATAGAAATTCAATTTCCGTTGAGGTAGGTTTCCAGCCAGGTGTAGCCGCTGGGCGCCAGCTTTTTGTACAGGTTTTTGTCGCTGGTGCTGAGCCTCTGCGCCTGCTTCCACTGGTCGGGAATGCCGTCGTGAAGCGATTCGACGCATGGCGTTGCGCTTGCGACCGCCGGCGACGCGAACTGCCCCTTGAACATCGTGCCCGGTCCGCTCGCCTGGTATTGCGCGATGATGCGCGCATCTTGTGAATCGCGCGATGACGTCCACGTGCCATCGCATCCGATGCGGCGCGAATTCCCTACCGTCGGCAGCAGCACCGCGTCCAAATTTTCCGCCGGGTCCGCAACGATGGGATACGGCTCCGCGGTCAGCGGCGTCGCGCGAAACCAAGCTGCCGGAACCGGCGCGATCGTGACGCCTTCTTTCGGCTGCTCGCCGCCTTCCCATCCTTGATACGTCTGATCGGTCTGCGTCTCATCGTTCACGACGTGCGTCGCGCCTTCGGTCGGCCCGCCCGTCTGATTTCCGACGTGGCCGATGTTGTTCACCATGTAGATCGACGGCGGCCCGGGATTGTCGCAAGGATTGCTGCCCACGCAGTTGTCGGACAAATCCGCCCCGTTCTGGTCGGCGTTGAACAAATACGTGTGCACCTTGATCACCGACTGCGGCCCATCGACATATTTGTTGCCGATGTAATCGCCGTGCAGCCCGCCCCACGCCATGCTGGAAAAGTCGCTCGAGTTCTGCAGATTGTTGTACGAGAGATTGTTTACCCAGCGCATCGAGTGGATATTTGTGAGCGGCCAGCGATGCTGATAGTTCGCCGCAAAATTGTGATGAAAATCCTGATTGACGGAACTCAGCGAAGATCCGCTCGTCGCATCGAGCTCGACGACGACGGGGTGCGCGACGTTCGGCTCGTACAGGAGCGACCACTGCACGGTGAGATTCTGAATCGGCTGCAACACGTTATTCGCGGTGGTGACGAACGGTTTGTTGCCCCACCAGCGCGCGGTGATGTGATCCCACACGACGTTGTAGACGTTGCCGCTGGCCATTTCGCAGCAGACCGTGCCGGTGTCCGGGCCGGTCGGCGTCGCGGCGCTGCCGTCGTAGGTGATGTAGCGCACGATGACGTCGTGCGTCGAGATTAAGAGCGTCGTGCAATCGCCGCTGGTGCACTGCGCCTTCGCCGCCGAGGCGAGCACGATGTTGCCCGGCGCGCTTTGTCCCGCGATGGTGATGTATGGATTTGAAATTTGCAGCCGCGTCGCGTTGGTGATTCGGCCGGCAACGCGAAAAATGCACGTGCGCGGGCCGCTGGCTTCGATGCAGGCGCGCAGCGAGCCGCCGCCGGAGTCGTTGAGGTTGGTGACTTCGATCACCATGCCGCTGCGGCCACCGACGCTGGCGGCGCCGCCTCCCTGCGCACCGGGAAATGCGGCCATGTTTGAGGGTTTTTTCGATGGATCGGGAGTCGGGTCGGGCGTTGGAGTCGGAGTTGGCGTAGGTGTTGGAGTAGGCGTGGGCGTCGGTAGCGGCGTCGTCAGCGGAGTTGGCGCTGCGGACGTTACGGTCAACGAGTCCTGCCCTACCCAGCCTGAGGCGCCGCTTGCAAACTGAACGTCCCAGAAAATTGTGCCGCTGCTGTTGACTGGCCCGGCTTGCACTGTGCCTGCGGCGGAACTCGGCTGCGTGCCGGCGAGCGTTGTCACGCCATTGCTACTCGTGACGGCGTTCCATACGTTGGCTTGCTGAGTCGTCGCGATCGCTGCGCCGAGGGCGAACGGAATTGGCGTAGGCGTTGGTGTCGGGGCGTCGGATTTGGCGGAGCTGGATTCGTCGGAGCCGTAGCCACCGTGCATCCGCTGACGTTGATCACCGGCACGCTGCCCGACGACGAGAACGCAACGCTGCATCCCGCCGGCGCGACGACTTCAAATGGAATCGTTACGCTGACCGTTCCGCTCGTCGTCGCGGTGGATGCGGTTGTTGTCGATGCTGTTGATGGGGTTTGCGCCGTGAGTTGCGCCCCGCGCAGAATCAGAAAAACTACAAACAGAAATACCGGCACCGAGTGCCGCTTCGTCGTACCCATAGTGGACCCTTTCTAGTATCGCTTGTCTTGCGTTCGGATTCGCGTGCCAATTTATCGGCCGAAATCGCGAAGTCGATCTTTGTCGTGAGGTTCCCCGCGAGGTTCTTCGTGGCGGCGCGCGGTGCTACACTGCGCAAAGGCTCGGCCAGCGGCCGATTCGGGAGACTTTCGATATGCGTTGGAGCGCAAACCGCAGTGGCGTGACCTGGATGAACGTTTTGTGCGTTGCGGCAGCGCTCGCAACAATCGGTGCGAACGCTTCGCACGGATCGCCACAGGCAGCGCAGCCGTCAACTCAACAGCAATCCGCGCCGCAGCAGGCCGCGCCTGCGACGACCCCACAGGAGCACGAGCCGACCGCCGCCGAACTCAGCAAGAATGAAACCGTCGGTGGCGCGCTGATGCGGACCTTCGGCAGCCAGGAGTACGAATTCCGCTCCGCCGCCGAAGCGATGCCGGAAGACAAATACAATTTCCGCCCGGTGGTGCCCGCGGCTGCGAGCAACGCACCTTCGGCCGTCGGCCCGACGCAATTGCGATCGTTCGCCGATCAGGTGAAGCACGTTGCGTGCGCGAATTTCGCGTTTGCGGCCGAGCTCGACGGAAAAACGCCGCCGCCCAATTGCGAAAACGGCGGACCGAGTCCCGCAAAAACGCGCGCCGATTTGCTGACGTACCTGCGGAATTCGTTCGCGGCGATGAACGCGTCGCTCAACGCGGTCACCAGCAAAAATATGTATGACCCGATCGAAGGCCGATACGCCGGGCCGAACACGCGCCTCGGCCTAGCAGGCACCGCGATCTGGCACGTTGCCGATCACTACGGCCAGATCGTGATGTATCTGCGCTTGAACGGAATCGTGCCGCCCGCCAGCCGCCCAACTCCGCCGGAGCTCAAGGACTATCCGGCGCACTGACGCCACGTCGGTGTTCGTGTGGGCCAACGCGGCACTACCCGAAATATTTTCGCGGTGGAAACATTTCGCGGCGAATCAGCTCCGCTCCGCAGCGCCGCCGAATTCGTCGCTCCAGTTCAGCCAGGTCTGCTCGCTGATGCCGAGAAATTGCCGCGCTTTGTCGTACGGCGCCAAGCCCAGGTAATACACGCGCCATAGCGCAGTGCGCGATGCGTTGCGCGGCCCATCGAGCGCAGCTTTGCCCGCGAGCGTGAAGTCGGTGACCCACTCTGTCAGCCGCGGCCGAAAATCCGGACGCCACAAAAATTTCGTTACATTTTCGGGCTTGAGCGCCGAGATTCCCCGCTTGGCCTCCAGCACTTCCTTCGCGCCCCGATACACTTCCCAGCAGACGTCGAACGCCATCTCTTCTTTCGAGCTCATGTCGGCCCTCCGCCGTGTTGCCGCCGAGTGTCCGCGCACACGGCGCCGCAGCGTCCGAGACGGCATTCTCGGCCGAGCAGTTACACGCGGGTGCGCGATCGAGTTGTGTTTTGGCAGAATTCGCGCGAAGGATTCGCGCGACGAAATTTCTTGGAATTAAATGTGAATCGCCGGAATCGTCAGCAGCCTGGCGAAGTCATCGCAGCGACTGCGTTGCACGGCAGCGCTTTGCTCGTCCATTTACGTTGCGCGCCGACCCGCACGCGGCGCCGCAGCCGATACTCCCAGATCGCTCCGTGTTCTACGTCACGCAGCACCAGACCGCGTCGTACCTGCTTCTCAACCAGGTAGCTGCCGTATTTCGGCTTTCGCAGATGCCGCAATTGCGCCGAGATGCTCGCCTCGCCGTATTGCGTCAGCTGCGACAATTCGCGCAGCGTCAGCCATGAGCCGCACTGCGTCGCGCTGAGCAACACATCGCGCAGCACCTCGCGTTGACTTGGCGCACTCGTCCTTTTCGATCGCACTCGTTTGATTCTCCGCATCGACCTATCCTCCTCGCTCGCCCTCTCGGGCTCCCTTTCCTGGCGCGTGAGCCTCACCGTCGCTCACGTCACGCAGGAAACTCTTCACGCGAATCGTCATCGCGTTCTTCGCCGTCCGCCGACGCCGATGATTCGTCTTCGATTGCCGACGCATCGGGATCTTCGTAGTCGCCGCGACACGCGCTGCAAAGCTCCAGGCGTGGTTCGTCGGGATTACGCACCGTTCGGCTCGTCATAGGCGCTCAACGAGCCGTGCTCCACTACTCTCAACTCTCTCAGTACCATCAGGCTTTTCCACACATTTCCACAGCGCCTTCAACATCCGTTTCTCTTGACGCGTGTTAATAAAACGGTAACGTACTCCATCCATTAGGAGGCGTCCCCGTGAGTCAGCATTGCAAGCAAGAAGTGAATTGGGAATTTCTGTTGGGCTCGTCGAAAACCACGCTGCAGGCGTATGAGCAAAGTCGTCTGAATTTCGCCGCCAACGTGCGAAAGGAGATCGTGCAGTTGCTCGACACGTGGGTGGACGAAAGCAGCAGCGCTCTGCTGGCTCGTTGGCTGATCGAACGCAACCTGGCCGCCGAAGCCAGCCCGATCTCCACGAAAGCTGCGAGCAGCGTCTGCGAAATCAAGGAGCCGCGTGCCCAAACGCCGTGCGCGTCGAGCGGCGCCTCGAAATCTCCCTGCCGCATGGCTCCGCACGCAGCCGTGGAGAACCACGCCGCGTCCGATAAAATTTTCGGCGAAAAGCCGTTCACAACGCAGCGGTTTGGCGCCGCCTAGTAGCTTTCGAGCCGCATCCGGGCGCGCAACCGCGCAATCGAGTATCGTTTTCGGTTCAGTAAGGCAGTGGAAAAATGCGCGTCGAAGTGTGCTCCGACAATGCCCGCAAACCCCACCCTGCCCCGTCGCACAAACCCAGCGCCCCAGCGCCTCGCCCCACCGCGCCGCTCCGCAACCGCCTCTGTTCCGATCGTTCCGAGCCAAGCCGCATCTCCCAACGCATTACGTCTTGCCCCCTGTATATTTTTTATGAGACGTCAGATGAAGATCTGGACCGGCAGAAACGTGGGACGAAAAAAAAGAGGCGCGACGATTGTCGCGCCTCTTACAAAAGTTCTCTGTGTTACGTGACTAGCTTGCTGCTGGGGCGGAGGAAGGAGTTTTTTCCAGAAGCTGCTCTTTACGATAGATCAACGCATTGATGTCGTAGGTGGCCAATTCGAATCCATGACCGTGCGTGATTGCGTCGGTTGGGCAGGCCTCAACGCAATAGCCACAGAATATGCACCGCGAATAATCGATGTTATAGACTTCGGCGTAGCGCTCGCCAGCTGAAATACGATTCGCGTCGGTATTCTCGGCTGCCTCGATGTAGATGCAGTTCGCCGGGCACGCCGCAGCGCACAAAAAGCAGCCAACGCACTTCTCCAGCCCGTTTTCGTCGCGATGCAAAACGTGAATGCCGCGATAGCGTGGCTGAAAATGGACCGGCTCGTATGGATAGTTCTCGGTGACCGTCTTGCGAAACATATTCTTGAAGGTCACGCTGAAGCCTTGCGCCAGCGTCGAGAATGTTTCGGCGACTTCGCGGATGATCGAGGGCATAGAGCTAGAGTCTAACAAACCAGCGCAAGACCGGCAATTCGGTCGTGGGTGCGCTGAATCGAATGGATTCCCCTTCGGTTTGCGAGGTCGAGAATTAAAATGCCTTCATCTCGGCTCGCCCGTGCTACCAGCAATGGTGTGTTATGTAACGCAGCGGAGCCTTCGGCGTGGGCACGATCAGTGATGCCCTTTCCCGACGGCGATCTCCCTCTTGTGAATGAGTGCTTCGATAATCTGCTTGCCGTGGAAGCGCCCATTCTCGATGAAAATCTCGCCCGTAAAGCGTCCACCGATGATGACCCCGGCCAAGTGAATTCCTGGAACGTTGCTTTCCAGCGAATTCGGATCAATCGCGGGGCGCTTCGAATCGGGATCGAGTTTTACGCCCAGGCTTTGAATGAAATCGTAGTCGGGATGGTGTCCGGTCAACAAAAACACGCGCTTCGCCGGCAACGCGCGTCTCACCCGACTTGTTCACGACGATGACTTCGGACTCCGTGATTTCCTTCACCCTGGTTTCGAGCATCGCCTGCACTTGGCCGGCCTTAATTCGATTCATGATGTCCGGCCGCAGCCAGTATTTGATCGAATGACCTAATTCCGCATCCCGGTGAACGAGCGTCACGTGAGCGCCATTGCGATATAGTTCGAGCGCCGCTTCAGCAGCCGAGCTTTTTCCACCGACGACGACAACCGGCTCGCGCCAATAGGCAAACGGCTCGGTGTAGTAGTGCGAGACATGCGGCAGATTTTCGCCCTTAACGCCAAGCTCGTTTGGCAAATCGTAATAACCGGTCGCCACAACAATCTTTTTTGCGCCGTATTTCTTCTCGGCGCCATTTTTTGGTTGAGTCACAACGGTGAAATTGCCGTCGCTGCCTTCGACTCGCAGCACCGTCTCGTACAAATGAACTTCAAGTTCGTAATGCTCGGCGCATTTGCGGTAATACTTCAGCGCCTCGATGCGCGTTGGCTTCTCCGCCTGCGTGGTCAGCGGCAAATCACCAATCTCAAGCAGTTCCGGCGTCGTGAAAAAAATCATGTTGGCCGGATAGTGGTAGATGGAATTGCAAAGACAGCCTTTGTCGATGACCAGAGGCCGCATTCCCGCGCGCTTTGCCTCGATAGCGCTCGCCAATCCCGTCGGCCCCGCGCCAATGCAAATCAGGTCGTAGTTTTCCATGGATTTCGAGTGTGCCGGGAGTTGTAGCGAAAATCAAATTCAGGGAAGTTATTGAGCGGATGCGTTTTGCAGGATGCGCGTGAGGTCGTCGCGAAACGTCGCGAGTTCTGATGCACGTTGGGGCGTCACTTCCACCTCGGTCTTCTTCCAGACGAAAACATCCTTCTTGCCGCGGCGCAGCTTCACGCTGAGATTTCCGTCGATGATGTACGACGGCGGTGCCAGCATTTTTAGACCAGCGTTCGGCTCCTGGCTCAAAACAACCGCGCACTCGCCCCTTCGCAAGCACAAGGCGCTCTCGTACGGCGGAATCGCCACCGGCCGAAACCCGGCCGCGACCAACTCCTCCAGAATCTTCATTTGCTTTGGAGTGAATTCGAACATGCAACGAGCACACGATAACGGCTATCTATGCCTTCTGAAAACGTGATGTTTGAAGCCGCGACTGTTATGCCGCGGTGGAATCGGCCTGAGAGTCCGAAGCGCCTTCGAGCTGCGACAAGATGCCGCGCAGCGTCGTGATCAGCTCATCGCGCGATACGTGGCTCTTTTTGAATTGAATCCGGAACTTAAACGTTTCGTTGTCGGGTTCGAATTGAAAGATAAATGGCTGCGGCCGGTGCGGAATCGCCTGTTCTTCCTGCCGCTCTCGCCTTGCTTCGTCGCGAGTCAGTCCACCTGAGAGGATGCGATGCATCATCTCGATCATTTTCTTTTCAGTCGGCTGCCGCGCAATCTGAAGCAACAGCGACTTCGAAACGATGCCCTGATCCGCGCAACGCTTCCGCAGCGCCTCGGGAATATTCAGCAAGGAAAGCGTCTCGGTGACCGACGAACGCGCTCGCCCGATTTTCCGCGCGACATCTTCGTGGGTGTAATCGAACTGCGTAGCCAGTCGGTGCAAACCGTCCGCTTCTTCAAACGGCGTCAAGTCCTTGCGCTGAATGTTCTCGATCAGACCGATTTCCAGCGTTTCGGCGTCATCGGCGACTTTTTCGATGCACGGAACTTCCGTCAGGCCAGCAGCGCGCGAAGCGTGATAGCGACGCTCGCCAGAAATGATGTAGTAGCAATCTTCGCGAGGCACAAACCGCACTAGCAGCGGTTCAAGGACGCCTTTTTCGCGAATCGAATCCGTAAGTTCGCGCAGATCGCCGATCGCTTTGCGTGGCTGGTCGGGGTTGGGGCGAATCTGGTTCACCGGGATCATTCTCCCGATGGCGGCCCCGCTGTAGCTTGTCAGCGATTCGACATAGTGCGCGTCATGCCGCATCTTCAGCGTGACGGGCAATCCCGTTCTCTTCAACACGTTCAACGACCTCCCCAGCTAGCTTTTTGTATTCCTGCGCGCCCGTAGATTTCGGCGCAAACGACAGAACAGTTTCTTTGTACGCTGGGCTTTCCTCGAGCCGAACGTTCTTGCTGATTTTCGTCTTGAACAAAGTTTCGCCAAACACGCTCTTAATCTGGCCGTGCGTGTCTCGCGATATGTTCGTTCGCTTGTCGAACAGCGTGATGACCACGCCCAACATTTTCAGCTGGGGGTTTGGGCGCATTCGAATACGTTCGTACGTTTCCAGCAAATCGTCAGTACCTTCAATCGCAAAGTACGCGGCCTGAATCGGCACGATCAAATGCGTGGAAGCGACGAGGGCATTCACAGTCAGAATTCCCAGGGAAGGAGGCGTATCGAGAACAATGTAATCGTAGTCTTTCAAAACCGGCGCGAGCGCATCTTTCAAGCGATACGGCGCGTCGAACTGGCCGGCTAACACTTGTTCGAGCTTCGCAAGCGACAATCGTCCAGGACCGAGGAATAGCATCGGATATTTCGTCGACTTCACGACACTCGCCATCAGAACGCGATTTTCGCTGAGTACATCGAACATCGAGGCGGGAATTTCGCCGGAATTGTAAAACGCAATCGTGGAGTTTGCTTGCGGGTCGAGATCGATCAGGAGCGTGCGCTTGCCTCGTTCGGCAATTGCAGCGGACAGGTTTATTGCCGTGGTAGTTTTGCCGACGCCGCCCTTTTGATTCGCGATGGTGATGATGGCAGTCATGGCCTTCTGCCTACCTCCCGGCGATCAAATTTGCTCTGCCGCGTTCCGGCAACCGTGTTCCTATATATAGGTGCCTCCCGTCCAATACCCCCTAGGCCCAGCCTCACTTTAAAAGCGTTAAAGAGGCGAACGCAAGCAAAAAGTGAGTTTTCAATCAAATAGCGGTGGAAAAAACTTCAGTTCCGTTTTGGGAATCTGATTTTTCGAGGTGGGAAGGACTGAGTTTGAATCAGGCGGGCGAGCTAAAACAGACTAAAAATCCATACCCCAGAACTCTTCCGTTGCGTGCTGCAGTTCCAGGCCAATTTCCCAGCCGCTTCGGCCTTCGTGTCCGCGCCAGACCAGAATTGCTTCGCACACGGCCTGGTTGGTCAGATTAATGAGGTGGAGGCGCTGCCCAACGGTGAATCCCTGCGGCAGGATCGCCAGGCATCCCTTGGAGCTGATATCGACGGTGTAGCCCTCGGCATGTAGTGTCCGGCCCGCTTCCGTCCACGCGACGGCAACCGCAACACGGGAGTTCAGGCGAATTCCCGCGCGGATTTTCTTCATCCGCTGTTCGAAACTGAGTTCCTTCGCGAGCGCCACTCCGATTCTCCTAAGTCCGATCTGCTTTCCGTTTATCGCGACGCGGGAAGTCCGCTGTGCGTCGGTAAATCTCGTCTGGACACAAGCTTACTCGTGTGCTCAGGTTACGAACCACCGCAGTACTGGTCAATGGAACTTCCTGCGAGTTTTCATCGACAAGTTACCTGTCCTTTCGGCTTGATTCGCGTTTTTCGCGCCTCTTGTTTGCTCCATTCTCGACTCCCCCTTACACTGCCTGTCCAAGTCCCCGATGCTCACTTTCAAAGCGCTTAAGAAAGAGATCGTTCCCACGCTTCACCTTGCCACTCCGCTGGTGCTTGGTGAGGTCGGCTGGATGTCGATGGGTATCGTCGACGCCATCATGGTCGGCCACCTTCCCAACAGTGCGGTCGCTATGGGGGCGGTCAGCTTAGGCTCCGGCATCTTTACCGTGTTGGGCTGGTTCGGCGGAGGACTGCTGCTGGGTCTCGACACTTTGGTTTCTCAGGCGTTCGGCGCCGGCAAGCGTGAAGACTGCCATCGCTCGTTAGTGCAAGGGATCTACCTAAGTCTCGCTCTCACGCCCATTCTGAGTGCGTCTGTGCTGCTCCTTCCCCACTTGCTGGGTTCAGTGCATGTCGACCCAAATGTGCTTTCGCTTGCAATTCCCTACTTCAATGCGCTGATTGTCGGGCTCTTGCCATTGCTTCTCTACTTCGCGCTGCGCCGCTGCCTTCAGGCGATGAATATGGTTAAGCCGGTCGCCTTCGCCCTGATCTCGGCAAACATCATCAACGCGCTCTTCAACTGGGTCTTGATCTACGGACACTGGGGTGCGCCCGCGATGGGTACGGTCGGCTCTGGCTGGTCCACAGCCATCGCACGCGTTTATATGGCTGCCGTCTTGGTGGGATACCTCTTGTGGTACGACCGCAAGCACCGCACCGAACTTCTAAAAACTCCGGTCGATCTCGATCTGCCTCGCATCAAGCGGCTTTTGACTCTTGGCCTGCCTGCCGCGCTGCAAATCACGCTCGAGACCGGCGTCTTCGCAACAGTCACCACTCTCGTAGCGAAGTTGGGCGCCGTGCCACTCGCCAGCCATCAAATCGCGCTCAATACCGTCTCGCTGACGTTTATGGTCCCCCTCGGGATTTCATCCGCTGCCGCCGTCCGGGTAGGCCAGGCTCTCGGCCGCAAAGATCCACTTGGCGCGCGCGACGCCGGCGGCACCGCCATCGCCCTTGGCGCCGTCTTCATGGCGTGTTGCGGTATCGCCCTGCTCGTGTTCCCTCGATGGATCGCCCGGATGTATACGCCGGACCAGACCGTCATCGCTGCGACGGTTGGACTGCTCGCGGCGGGAGCCGCCTTTCAACTCTTCGACGGGATTCAAACTGTTGCGACGGGCGCCCTGCGCGGTGTTGGAGACACGCGGACTCCGATGATTTGCCACTTTCTCGCGTATTGGCTGATCGGTCTGCCGCTTGGAGCGTGGCTCTGCTTCCATCGCGGTCTGGGCGCCGTAGGTCTATGGATAGGCCTCAGTCTAGCCTTGATATTGATTGGGGTTGTGCTGCTCTTGGTGTGGCGCCGCACGGTGGAGAAACTGGCCGTCGCGTAAACGGATCAAAGGGCCCGACCCGCTCTACATCTTATAGCGACCGAGATCGTCGTCCGACAGCCCTTCCAGGTAAGACCTCAGCTGTTCGTTCGTGCTCCGCTCGGAAATCGCGCTCGACACTTTCGAATTCTTCAAGACAGCCTCGTCCACAAAGATCGGGCAATCGACTCTCAGCGCCAAAGCCAGCGCATCGCTCGGTCGCGAGTCGATCGTCATCATCTCGCCGTCTCGCTCGACCCAAATCAACGCGTAGAACGTATCGTCCTTCAGATCGTTGACGACGACCTTCTGCACGCGCACCTCAAGCCCGAGCAAAACATTCTTCAGCAGGTCATGCGTCATCGGCCGCGGCGTCTGGACCTTTTCAATCTCCAGCGCGATCGCGTTCGCCTCGTAGACGCCCACCCAGATCGGCAGGATCGCCTGTCCCTGCACATCCTTCAGCACGACGATGGGCATATTCGTTACCGGGTCCATCATCAACCCCCGGATCTTCATCTCGAGTTCCATCGAGACCTCCCTCGTCCAACTGACCCTGCCAAAACTAACTGACGCACTCTCCACTTAGAGTGCCCGGACCCACGCCAGTGATGCGGACCGACACGTAAGTTCCCAAAAGTTCGGGCTTCTCAGAGGTGAAACTCACGATCCGATTGCAGCTTGTGTGCCCCGTCCAATGATGCTCGCGACGCGATTTGTTGCTGACCATCACCTCAAACGTCGAGCCATCCAGCGCCAGATTGTGTTCCGTCTGAATCTCGCGCTGCCGCTGCTGCAACACCGTCAGCCGCCGGCCCTTCTCGTCTTCACTGACGGTATCACCCATCGCAAGCGACGACGTATTCGGCCGCGGTGAGTACTTGAACGCGTACACTCCCTCGTACCGCACCTCGTTCATCAACGTTACTGTTTCTTCGAATTCCTCCGGCGTCTCGCCAGGAAATCCGACGATGATGTCGGTCGTGATGGCGATCGGGCGCTTTGCTCCACGCAGCATTGCTATCCGCTCTAAATACTCTTCGCGTGAGTAGGTGCGCTGCATCGCGCTCAAAACCCGGCTCGATCCCGATTGCACCGGCAGATGCACGTGATTACACAGCTTCGGTTCCGACTCGATCGCCTCAACAATGTCGCGCGAAAAGTCGCGAGGATGCGACGTTGTGAATCGCACGCGTCGAATTCCCGGAACATCTGCTACTGCGAGCAGCAAATCCGAAAATCGCAGCTTCTTCGGCGACGGATCGGCATAGGAATTCACCGTCTGCCCCAACAGCTGAACCTCGGAATACCCGAGTTCCGACAGTTCTCGGACTTCCTTCAAAATCGACTCATGTGTCCGCGACCGCTCCGGCCCTCGTGTAAAAGGCACAACGCAATACGAGCAAGCTTTGTCGCACCCTTCGATGATCGTCAAAAACGCGCGCCAGGGATTGTCGCGGCGCGTAATTTCGGTTTCGAACGTCTCGTCTGTATCGGTGTCGAGGCCAGTGACCCGCTGATTCCCTTCCTCAAGTTGCGCGATCAACTCCGGCAGTTTGCGGTAACTCGCCGATCCACAAACCAGGCTGACCCAAGGCGCGCGCGCGAAAATGTCTTCGCCTTCCTGCTGCGCCAGGCACCCCAGGACGCCGATGATCTGCCCATCCTTCTGCCGCGTCCGATATTCGCCGAGCCGCGAAAACACCTTCTGCGCCGCTTTCTCGCGAATGCTGCACGTGTTGTAGAGGATCAGCGATGCATCATCCGGCGAAGCCACTTGGCGATATCCGCGCGATGCCAATACGCCCGCGACTTTTTCCGAGTCGTGGTCGTTCATCTGGCAACCGAATGTTTCGAGGAAGAAAGTTCCGCTTACAGATTTGACGGGTTCAACCGCACCGAGGTCGAGCGCACCAGTCTTAGCAACCGAGCGGCCCTGAAGTGAGTCCAAACTAATGTCAAATGCTTGAGCCATCTTCAAGCTCGCAGTTTAACACAGTCACTTCGTCATCTCGGCAGTCGGGTCAGCGTTAAAACGGGCTCAGAATCAGCGTCGCACTGTGTTTCCAGAAGCGACAACTGTGTTCAGCTTTCATTGCTTCACATAAATGCGTGTGCTACGGTTCTTGAAGTCGTAAAATTTTCTTCTTACTGAGGGGAAAGTCATTTTTTTGTTCACCACAGTCGTTCTCATCGACCTCGGAAGCATTCTCCAAGATACCGGTTGGGTCGCGCGCGTCGTCCTGGCGATTCTTCTTCTGTTTTCGATCATCTCCTGGACCATGATTTTTCAAAAGCTCGGATTCTTTGGCCGCATACGTCGCGAGAGCGATAATTTCTTGCGCGTCTTTCGCGCAACGCGTGGCATCGCCAATCCGCAGGGCCTCGCCGCTGCGGGTTCCCCGTTTGCTTCGGTTTACGCAGCGGGCTACCGTGAGCTTCAAAGCCAAGTCAGTTACGCTCCCGGTTCCACCCAGCCTCCAAAACTCAAGAGCCTTCAGGCCGTAACCGCCAACATGCAGGTCGCGTCCTCGGAAGAAATCCGCCGCGCGGAAAAAGGTATGTCCTGGCTCGCAACCACTGGTTCGGTTTCCCCGTTCATCGGCCTTTTTGGCACCGTCTGGGGCATCATCGACGCTTTTTCGGGCTTGGGTAACGCTAATGCCGCCAGCCTTCGCGCGGTCGCGCCTGGCATTTCCGAAGCGCTTCTGACCACCGCCGCTGGCCTTTTCGTCGCGATCCCGGCCGTAATTTTCTACAATCAATTCTTGCAGAACATTCGCGTGCTCGCGCAGCGCCTCGACACGTTCACGACGGAAGTCGCCGCGCAAGTCGAAAAATCCTTTTAACGGATTACGTTTCGCGGTCCATCGGTTGGCCGCGCCGAGAAACATATGCCTCAAACATCCAGATCGACTCAGTCGTCCCTGTCCGAGATCAACATGGTCCCGTTCATCGACATCGTCCTCGTGCTGCTGATCATTTTCATGATCACCGCTCCCATCCTGCAATCCAGCATCGAGGTCGATGTCCCCAAGACGAAGACGACCCGCGAGATCAACGAACAAAAAATCGTCGTCACGATGGACAAAAATCAGCTCGTCTATCTCGGCAATGATCCGATCAATGTCCATGATCTCGGCCCCAAAATCTCAGCCAAGATGAAAAAGCCCAACGAGGGCATCTTTCTCCGCTGCGACAAGACCGTTCCTTTCGGGGCCTTTGCCACCTTGATGGATGCTCTTCGGCAGTCCGGCATCACCAACATCAGTATCGTCACCGAACCCCTGCCCGACCGCGCGAAAGGTTGAGCCCGATCTCCGTTCTAATACTCGGAACATAAATTCGAATGTCCACCGCCGTCGCCAACTCGCAGGAACTTCCCTACAGCAAGTTCGTCGCACTGTCGCTGTTGCTGCACTTGGCGCTCGCGGGCACGGTTTTGGTCTCGATCTACCTCAAAATACGTGGCGAACAATGGTCTGGAGTTGGCGGCAACGTCGGTCAGAGCATCAACGTGACGATGGTGGCCAGCGCTGGCATCCCGATGCCCCAGCCTCCCGCTATGGAGTCCCGAACCTTCGACCCCGACAACGGCCTTTACAAAGCGACCCCGCAGCCCAAAGCGCCGGCACCGCCGCCAGACGCTATTCCTCTGCCCTCTCCCGAAAAGACAAAGACCAAGCCCCAACCGCTGCCGCCAACGCCGAAATCGAAAGTCTTCGAGAACAAGACTCCAACACCCACCAACGCCATCGACTACGGTAAGGGCGGTCGACTCAAGAACATGGTCGGCGACAACAGCACGAACCCTGGCGCCAATCCATCAGCCGGCGTCAGCGTACCCGGCCAGGGCGGCGGTGACTTCGCAACACGTTTCGGCTGGTACATCCAGGCGGCCAAGCGCCGCGTCGACCCCAACTGGGATCGCCTTTCCATTGACCCGGGCGTTCGCAGCTCCACGACCCTTCACGCGGCGGTATCCTTCGATATCAACCGCGACGGCAGCATTAAAAATGTTCGCATTACGCAATCGAGCGGCAATCTTTCCTGGGATAACGCCGGCCTGCGCGCCATCATGAGTTCGAATCCATTGCCGCCGCTCCCGCCCGATTATCAAGGAGCACAGGTTTCCGTAACTTGGGATTTCCCCGAGCAGCGCAGGTAACCAGCCTATGCTCGCGAGCGAAACGAAAAAATGCAGCACAAAACACTATGGGAGGTTCGCGTGAATCGCGAAACAAGAATAGGCTTGGTCGCTTCGATCTTTCTAGCTCTGCTGCTCGCTGCCGGCTCCGCGCAAGCCCAGAATCCGGGTTGGTTCCAGACAGGCACCGGCATGATCGACAGTAACGCCAAGCCTCGCATCGCCGTGCCCGATTTCGTTCCCCGCGAAGATCCGTCGCGTCAACACTCGCAGCTCTTCGCCCAGGTTGTCCGCGACGACCTCACCTTTTCCGGCATCATCGATGTCGTCAGCCCGAGCTTTTATCCGCAGCAAGTGCTCAGCGTTCCCGGCGAACTCAAAGCCACCACCTGGACGGACCAGCCTCTCAACTCAAACATGGTCGCCTTCGGAAACCTTACCCAGTCCGCCTCGGAAGTTGCCATTCAGGCCTGGCTCTACGACGTTCGCAATCCCTCGGGCCAGGCAGTCATTGGTAAGGTGTACCGCGGCGCTCCAACCGATGACCAGGTCCGCAAGTTCGCTCATCAATTCGCCGACGAAATCATAAGTAAGCTCTCCGGCGGCATCCCCGGCATCGCCTCGACGCAGATCGCTTTCGTCAGCTCGCGCACGGGCACCAAAGAAATTTGGGTGATGGATTACGATGGTCAGAATCAACACCCGCTTACCTCGCTCAAGACCATTTCTCTCACGCCGCGCTGGTCGCCCGACGATTCGCGCATTGCTTTTACGTGCTTCGTGCCATCTCACGGCCTTGTGAGCCCCCAGATCTGCATGTACTCCGTCGACGCGAACAAAGTCATTACCTTCCCACGCTTCCGGGGCACGAATAGCTCGCCTGCCTGGTCGCCCGACGGCTCCAAACTCATGTTCTCTTCGTCGATGCTCGGCAATCCCGAAATCTTCGTGAGCGACGCAAATGGCTCGGCCCCCAAGCGCCTCACCTTTGCCAACGGCGCCAGCACTTCCCCAGCCTGGAACCCGAAGACCGGCCAGTCTGTCGTCTACGTCAGCGACCGCGGCGGCATCCCCAAGCTCTACATGATGAATGCCGACGGCACGAACTCCGTCGAACTCGACTTGCCAGATAAGGGGTATCTCATCGATCCTGCCTGGTCCCCCAACGGAGCCGTACTCGCATTTAGTTGGCGCCGTCCCGAAGGAACCTATGACATCTACGTCATGGATCCGACTTCACGCCAGATCGTCCAGATCACCCGCGACTCCGGCCGCAATGAGCGCCCCAGCTGGGCTCCCGACGGCCGCCACATCGTCTTTGAATCGACTCGTACGGGAACGCGCCAGATTTGGACCATGCTCGCCGACGGCTCGCAAGCGCACATGCTGACGGCCACGGGCCATAACGAATCGCCAAACTGGTCCTCTCATTGAGCGTTCTGTGGTGGCAAAATGTGTCCGATGTATAACGTATCGTGACACGAGATATTTCCGGAACCCTTCCGCCGATGCTACGATGTCAAGCAGCCGTGGGACGAACACCGGGATTACATAACTGAGGAGGATTTGAATGATCGAGGTTCCCCGATCACTGTATCGTGCGGGTCTGATCGCAGTGCTCGCCGCTTCCGTTTTTACGTTTGGCTGCAACAAGAAGCCAAAACAGGTTACTGCGCCGCCGAGCGCTCCGCCGCCGCCGGCTGCTGCCCAACCCACCGTGTCGCTGCAAGCGAGCCCCACCGCTGTCGAAAAGGGTGACGCTGCGACGCTGAGTTGGACCTCTACCGACGCGACGCAACTCACCATTGCCCCCGACCTTGGCACCGTTCCCGCTGAGGGACAGAAGTCCGTCACGCCTTCCGCTTCGACGACGTACACCATCACCGCCAGCGGTCCCGGCGGATCGGCAACAGCGAGCGCACGCATCACCGTCGCCACCGCTGCCGCCCCGACGAAAGAACCGACTCAGGACGAAATCTTCACGCGCGAAGTTCGCGACGCCTACTTCGACTTCAACAAAGCCGACATTCGTCCGGACGCACGCACTGCCCTCGCACAGACCGCTCAGTATCTTCGCAGCTATCCGACCGAGCGCGTCACCATTGAAGGTCACTGCGACGAGCGCGGTTCCACCGAATACAACCTTGCTCTCGGCGATCGTCGTGCCAGCGCCGCGAAGCAATACCTCGTCTCCTTGGGCATCTCCGCCGATCGCATCAATACCGTCAGCTTCGGCAAAGAAAAGCCCTTCTGCATGCAGTCGACGGAAGACTGCTATCAGCAGAATCGCCGTGGTCATTTCATCAGGGCAAAGCAGTAGGCCTTGTCGGCGTCCCATCCCGGTCTCTCACGCATCAAAAAGCCGCGCGGGCGAGCACTCTATTGCTCCCGCGCGGCTCTGTCGTTAAAGTGGAGTTAGGCGCTTCGCCACATCGAGGATTTCTCAAGCTCACAGGAGGAGTTGCATGCGTCTACGTAACATCGTGATTTTTGGTGCCGTCATGCTTGCCGCCGCCGTCGCGGGCAGCCTTGTCGGCCCTCGGCCTGCCGAAGCCGTCGCCCGCGAAATCGTCGAGCTCCAGCGCGACGTCACGAACCTGCTCCAGGGTCAGAAAGATCTCTCGACCCAGATGACGCAGGATCACACCATCATGAAGACTCTCGTCGAGCAAACCGGCGACAACGTCGGCAAGCTCAACGGCACGATCAGCTCCATGCAGAAGTCCGTGCAAGACGTTCAAGCCAATTCCGGCGCGCGTCTCGACACCATGTCCACGCAGGTTCAGGGACTCTCCGACAACCTCGAGGAGATCAAGTCGCGCCTCGGCAAGCTCAATCAGCAACTCGTCGATCTCCAGAACACTGTGCAGAGCCTCGACGCAAAAATCTCCGGCACTGCTCCCCCACCGTCCGGAACACCGACCTCTGGCAACTACACGCCTCCTCCGGCGGGCGGCGCCCCGGTGGGCGGATCTGTTGTGCCGGCGGGTGGCGCGCCATCGGCCGACACGCTCTATTCGAACGGCCTTCGTGACATCACCAGCGGCAAATATGACCTTGCCCGCCAGGAATTTCAGGATTACCTCAAGTATTACAGCGACACCGATCTCGCTTCGAATGCTCAGTTCTACCTCGGCGAAATCGCCTATTCCCAACACAACTACGATCAGGCCGTTATCGAATACGATCGCGTCCTCACGAACTATCCCAAGAGCTTCAAGCTCGCCCCTGCCCACCTTAAGAAAGGCATGGCTCAGCTAGAACTCGGCCAGAAAAGCGCCGGCGTCCGCGAATTGCGCGAAGTCGTGAAGCGTTACCCCGGCACCGAAGAAGAGCGACGCGCGCGTGCCAAGCTCAAGGAACTCGGCGTAGCAACTACCGCCGCGGGCTAACAACTGGGCAACACATTGGGTTTCGTTTGCGGACGAATCGACCTTGCATTCCCTTTCCTGCTGCGTGTAAGTCGAATTCATTCCGTATCTCCGAAGGTTTTTCTCCAGAGTCTCCGCATCGCTTGAAATAACTCGAAGCTAACCTCGCTCGCTGGCCTCCCGCTTCTTCCCGTGCTATCGTCCTCGTCGGAGGAGTACATGTCCGTAAATAAAGTCATTCTTGTCGGTCGTCTCGGCCGCGACCCTGAAACTCGCTACACCGGCGGTGGCCAGGCCGTGGCGAATTTCTCCGTCGCCACCGACGAAACCTACAAAGACAAAAACGGCGAGCGCCAGAAGCGCACCGAGTGGCACAAGATTGTGGTGTGGGGCAAACAGGCCGAAATCGCCCAGCAATACCTCAAGAAGGGCTCTCTGATCTTCATCGAGGGCCGCATTCAATCGCGCGAATGGCAGGACAAAGAGGGTCAGAAGCGCACGAGTTTCGAAATTGTCGCGACTAACTTCCGCATGCTCGGCGGTCGCGCCGACGGCGCAGCAGCGGGGGCAGGTGGTGCTTCGCACCGCGGCGGTGGCGGCGGAGATTTCGACGATCAATCCGGTCCGGAAGAGAGCTACGGTGGTGGCGGCGGTGGACACGCCCAATCGTCGGGCCCCGAAATCTCGGACGAGGACATTCCCTTCTAGTCCAGTTTTTCGCCTTAAAAAACAAAACGGGCCGCTCGCTTGCGAGCGGCCCATTTTATTTTGTAGCCGCCTAGGAGGGCCGCCGGTTGGCCTTACTGCGGCGGCGTCATCCTCTTTCGCTCTTCGTCCATCTTTCGCAGGAATTCCTCAAACGCCGGAATTTGATCCTGCGTCAAGATCCCGCGAATCCTGTTCCTCGATTTCTGCCGCGCGTCATCCCGCTCATCGTCCAGCGTCTTATATTGCGCATGAAGATCGTTCAAAATTCCCTCGAGTTGCTGCCGCTGGTCCGGATTGAGATGCGCCACCCGCGTGAGTTCTTCCACCTTTTGCGCCCGTCGTTGCGACACCGATACCATCGTGTTCGCGGACACCCCGCGATGCGCGAAGATGTATCCCACGACGCCACCCAGCGCCGCGCCGAGCAGGAACACGACGGCTACCCAGACTGCCGCTCTCTGCTTTGCGCTCGCTTCGTTCATGAACCCTGCTCCGCCAAGCTCATCAGTACATCGTCATTCGTCGTCGGGGCCGAACTCTGCACCGGCTCACCGATGATATCGGTCGCCGTAGGCTTTGTTGGCACGTTCGGCCGCTGCAGGAACCATGTGCTGGCCAATACCAGCGCCAGCGCCGTAATCCACGTCATCCGCAGCGCAAACTTCGGAATGGCGGACCACGCATCGAAGGACTGTCGGAGTTCCGCCTCCCGCGCCGCGATTGCCGCCATCACCCGTGGCGCAAACCACGCCATCGTCGGCGAAGCTTCACGCGGGAGCGCGCGCAGCAATTCTCTGCTCTCCAGGAGTTCTTCCGCCGCCGACGCGCAATCCTCACAGGCTGCCGAGTGCTCCAGCATCTCTCGCGATGCTCCCCCGCTAGCGACCTCTTCCAGCGAGTCTCGGAACCGGCTGCAATCGTCTTCTGGCTTATTCAAAAAGTTCCACATGCTACCTCCACCTGACCGCAACTACCACCACTCACTCGGCCCGCTTCCGGGCCTCCGTTACAATCCTTCTTCGCGCGCGGAACAACCGAACCTTAACCGTATTTGCGTTCAGATCCAATATCTCCGCGATTTCTTCCACCGCGAATCCTTCCACTTCCTTCAAAATCAGCATCATCTTGTCGCGTTCGTCCAGGCAATCCAGCAACCGCTCCACCTTCTGTCGCGCCTCGAGCGTGTCGCTGATATCTGGTGTCGGCGTCGACCGTTCTTCCGGGGCGCCAAACTGCCGCGCCTGATCTTCGCTCAGGTCCGATTCATATACGAGCGGCCGGACCTTGCGTTTCCGCAGCATGTCCCAGCACTCATTCACCGTGATCTTATACAACCAGGTGCTGAACGCTGCCCGTTGATCGAACCGCTTCAGCGAGAAATACGCCTTGACGAAAACCTGTTGCGCGATGTCTTCCACGTCCTCGCGCTGTCGTAAAATTCCTCCAGCTACGGCAACGACTCGGTGCTGGTGTCTCCGCACCAATTCCTCGAACGCGCCTTGATCCTCGGCCTGCGCTCGTCGCACCAGTTCTCGATCGTCGACCGGTGCCGCAGCTCTACTGGCCGCTGCCGCTACCGCCACGCTCGGGCTTATGACCGCCGAAGCCATCACTTTTGGGACGCGTCCCATACTCATTAGGTTACGCCTGCTCCCATTTCGATTGCCACGTTCGTATCCGCAATAACCCGCCCCATTTCCTCGTGATTCCCTTCCTGGATACGTCGCCGTGCACCATGTGTTTCACTTGCTCACAATTTAAAATTGTACTTGCGAGCATCTTACCTACATGCAATAATGCCTGCATGATTATTGGTGACCGCCTCCGCGCTTTGCGTGAGGAAAAGAAACTCTCCCAGGGTGACATCGAAAAGCGTACCGGCTTACTTCGTTGCTACATTTCCCGCGTCGAGAATGGCCATACCGTCCCAGCCATCGAGACTCTGGAAAAGCTGGCCCGCGCTCTAGAGTGCCCACTTTATCAACTCTTCTACGACGGTGAAGAACCGCCTCAATTGCCAAACCTGCCCAAGCGCAAGTCGTCTGACGACATTGCCTGGGGGAGCAGCGGCAAGGAAGCGCGTTTCCTCAACAAACTTCGCCGCCTGTTGAGCAAGGCCGACGAAGAAGATCGCAAGCTGATTCTGTACATGGCCCAGAAAATGGCCAATCGGTAGTTGCGATTTCTCGGCTGGTATTGCCAGCTCACAACTGAATCGAATGTAGGCCGCACAACCCTGCTGTGCGGCCTTTTTCATACTGTTCCAATCTGAAACTGTTCCCGCTCTCTTCTTCTTCCCAATTCGTTAACTCGGTTCCCTGCCTTGTCCCTTGATTTCGCGCCCTGCTTCACTCCCACTCGATCGTGCTCGGCGGTTTCGAACTGATATCGTAAACAACCCGCGTCACGCCCGGCACCTCGTTTACGATCCTCGTTGAGATTCGCTCCAGCACATCACCTGGCAATCTCACCCAATCTGCCGTCATGGCGTCATCCGACTCCACGACACGCACCGCCACCGTCAGTCCGTAGGTACGACCGTCGCCCATAACACCCACGCTACGTACCGGTAATAGTACGGCAAACGCCTGCCAAACCTTGTTGTACAGACCCGCCTTTCGAATTTCTTCGATTACTACCGAATCCGCTTCCCGCAGAGTTACCAGATGCTCACGGGTGATAGCACCGAGAAGACGCACAGCCAATCCTGGCCCCGGAAACGGATGTTTCATTAATATTTCATCAGGCAGCCCTAGTTCCTTGCCGATCCGCCGCACCTCATCCTTGAACAGGTCCCGCAGCGGCTCGATCAGCCCAAATGGCATGTTTTCCGGCAAACCGCCCACATTATGGTGCGATTTGATGGTCGCCGATGGGCCTTTGACCGACACCGACTCGATGACGTCGGGATAAAGGGTACCTTGGACCAGATACTCAATCTCGCCGTTTGCCTCCCCGTGCTGCAGCTTGAGGGCTTCCTCGGCAAACACCGATATAAACTCATTTCCGATAATCTTCCGTTTTCGTTCCGGGTCCGTGATCCCATCCAGCTGTTTTAAGAAACGATCGGTAGCGTCGACGCCGATTACGCTTAACCCCAATCTTTCTCGATACATGGCCAGCGTATCTTCAAACTCGTTCTTCCGCAGCAGCCCGGTATTTACGAAAATGTTCGTCAGCCGGTCGCCGATCGCCCGGTTCACCAGCACCGCCGCCACGGTCGAGTCCACCCCTCCGCTCAGCGCGCAGATGACCCTGCCCGTGCCCGCCTTCTTCCGAATCGCCTCAACCGTCTCCTCGATAAACGCCGCGCCATTCCATTTCGGCTCCGCCAGACATACCTTGAACAGGAAGTTCCGCAGCAGTTCAGTTCCCTGGTCGGTATGCCGCACTTCCGGATGAAACTCCACCGTGTAAATCTTCCGGACCGGATCCTCAGTCGCCGCGACCGCATTCTCCGTGTGCGCTGTGGCATAAAAACCGTCAGGTAAACCCACCACATGGTCCCCATGACTATTCCAGATCCGCACCGCCTTCGGCAGACCCGCAAATAGAGCCGACTCCCGTTCTTCCGCTACGTTCAGCGTCGCACTTCCGTATTCCCGCCTCGCGGCTGGCACCACCTTCCCGCCCATCGTCTTCGTAATCCAGTGCATGCCGTAGCAGATTCCCAAAACGGGAATTCCCATCGACAGCACCGCCGTATCGCACGTCGGCGCTCCCTCGTCGTACGCCGAGCTCGGCCCGCCCGACAAAATGATCCCCGCCGGCTCGAACTTCTGAATATCACTGATCTTCGACGTGCACGGCAGCACCGCCGAGAACACCTGCTGCTCGCGCACCCGCCGCGCAATCAGCTGCGTGTACTGCCCTCCAAAGTCGATCACCACCACGCCGCCCAACTCCGACTTCGGCCTCTTCGCTTCTTCCGTCATCTGCGCCCCACTCGCCATCAGCTCACCCTCGCACGAATTTAAGCTCACCCAAAAATACGTAGGGGCGCAGCATGCTGCGCCCCATCTCGGCAATACGTCAAATTTGCTCGCCGCTTCGTTTTTCTCTGCATCGTTACGTCATTACATCATTGCTTCTTTACTTCGCTTTTCCGTTCCCTATTTCACCACAAGATTCACAAGTTTGTTCGGCACCACAATCTGCTTCACCACATGTTTATTCGCCACATGCCCCGCCACCGCCGGATCAGCCAGCGCCTTGGCAATAACCCCCGCCTCGCTCATCCCTGCCTGGACCAAGAGCTTTCCGCGCACGCGCCCGTTCACCTGCACGACAATCTCAACTTCATCTTCCTTCGCCAGCGCCGCATTAAACGCCGGCCAACCCACAGTCCAAAGCCCGCCGCTGTGCCCCAGCATCTCCCACAGCTCTTCCGCCAGATGCGGCGTCATCGGCGCCAGCATCAGCGTCAGCAGCTCCAACACTTCCTTCCGCACTTCCGGCCGCACACCGTCAGTCAGCGGCTCCGCCCCGTCGATCTCGTTATACAGCGTCATGATTAACGCGATCGCCGAATTAAAGTGCCACCGCGCATCGAAGTCTTGCGTGACACGCCGCAGCGTATCATGCGTCACCTGCAGTAGCTTCCGCTCTTTCGCCGACAGCCCAGCCGCAGCGCCTTCACCGCCGGCAACGCCAGCCTTCACGCCACGCACGTCCGCGACATGCCGGTCCACCAGCCGGTACACCTTGTTCAGAAATCTCCACGACCCCTCGATGCTGTCTTCGCTCCACTCGAGGTCGCGCTCCGGCTGATTCGCGAACAGCATGTACAGCCGCCCGGTATCCGCGCCGTACTTTTCCGCCATGTCGATCGCGCCGACGATGTTCCCCTTCGACTTCGACATCGCCGTCCCGCCCTT
Organism: uncultured Acidobacteriota bacterium; assembly: GCA_963766985.1. GTDB lineage: Bacteria > Acidobacteriota > Terriglobia > Acidiferrales > UBA7541 > Acidiferrum. The sequence continues at coordinate 304,847 of CAVYCJ010000010.1, read as the reverse complement.
GAGCACCATGCCCTGCGTAAACAGCCGGGCCGCCGGTTCGCTATGCGTGATCAGTCCGAGATCCCGCATCACCTTGCACCAGAATCGCGAATACAGCAGGTGCAGAATCGCGTGCGTAATCCCGCCGATGTACTGATCGATCTGAAACCAGTAAGCGACCTTCTTCGGATCGAACGGCGCCTTGTCGTTATGAGGATCGCAGTACCGATAGAAATACCACGACGAATCCACGAACGTATCCATCGTGTCCGTCTCGCGTCGCGCCGGACCGCCGCACTTCGGACAAGTCGTATTCACAAACGATGGCGTCGCCGCCAGCGGTGACCCGCCTTCGCCCGTCAGCGCCACATCCTTCGGCAGCACCACCGGCAGTTGATCATCCGGCACCGCCACGATTCCGTCCTTCTCGCAATACACCACCGGAATCGGCGTGCCCCAATACCGCTGCCGCGAAACTCCCCAATCTTTCAGCCGATACGTCGTCTCGCGCTGACCAAATCCCTTCTCGGTCGCGTGCGCCGCCATCGCCACAATCGCATCGTCGACTCCCAGCCCGTTGTACGGCCCCGAGTTCACCAGTTTCGCGCCGCCATGATCAACAAATGGCGCCTTCATCGTCGCGCCATCCAACGGTGCCACTCCATCCGGCTGCACCACCGGACGAATCGCAAGTCCGTACTTCCTGCAAAACTCGAAATCCCGCTCGTCGTGCGCCGGCACCGCCATAATCGCGCCCGTGCCATACTCCATCAGCACGAAATTCCCGACCCAGATCGGCAGCTTCTCGCCATTAAACGGATTCGTCGCGTGCGCCCCTGTGAAGAATCCAACTTTCTCCGCCGTCTCCAGATCCTCCGCCTTCACCGAACTCGCTCGCATCTTTGCGAGAGTCTGATCGATGTCCGCCCGAAGTTTGCCGTCCGTGATACCCGCGATCAGCTTTCCCACCAGCGGATGCCCCGCTGCCAGAATAATCGCCGAAGCCCCATAAATCGTATCGATTCGAGTCGTGAAAATCTCAATCGGCTCTGCGCCCGCCACATCCGCCACGCCAAACTTCACGCGCGCGCCCACCGATTTCCCGATCCAATTCCGCTGCATCGTGATGACCCGCTCCGGCCATCCGCCTTCGAGCGTCTTCAGATCATCGATCAGCTGTTCCGCGTACGCCGTCGTCTTCAGAAACCACTGCTCGATCTCGCGCACTTCCACCAGCGTGTCTTCATGACGCCAGCAATACCCGTTCACCACCTGCTCGTTCGCCAGCACCGTGCAACACTTCGGACACCAGTTGACGCGGCTTTTCTTCCGATACGCAAGCCCGCGTTCAAACATCCGCAGAAAAAACCACTGATTCCACCGGTAGTATTCCGGCTCGCACGTCGAAATTTCGCGCCGCCAGTCATAACTGAACCCAAAGCGCCGCAGCACCCGCTGAAATTCCGCAATGTTGTTGTTAGTCCAGGTTCGCGGGTGAGTATTATTTTTGATCGCCGCGTTTTCCGCAGGTAAACCGAACGCATCCCATCCCATCGGATGCAGCACATTAAATCCGTGCATCCGCTTTACGCGCGCAACCACGTCCCCAATCGTGTAGTTGCGCATGTGCCCCATGTGCAGCGTCCCCGAAGGGTACGGCAGCATTTCCAGCACATAATATTTTGGTTTCGACGGATCGGCTTCCGTCTCAAAGACCTTCGCGTCTTCCCACCGCTTCTGCCACTTCGCCTCAATCGCCCAGGGATCGTACTTCGACCCTTCCTGAAACGCCCGCCCCGCTCGTTCCGCGTCCTGCCGCGCCTGCTCACTCGCCTGCCGCGCTTGCTCCCCGCCCTGATTATTCTCCGCCGCCAACCCAATCCCCCGTGAACTCGCGCCTCTTACTTCCTTCGCCCTTGCGTCGCCCAAGTCTCTACGTATCTCTGCGCTCTCCGCGAACTCTGTAGTGAATCCTTCTTCTCTTTGCTTCTGTTCTTCTCCGCGTCCCCTTACCGCACTCCGCGCCTCTACGTTATCTTTTTTCTTTCGACTTTCAACTGTCGACTGTCAACCTCTTCATCTTTACTTCGTTACTTCATTACTTCTTTACTTCGCTTTCTTCTTCTTCGCTTGTTTCGCCAACTCCGCCGCCTTCTTCTTCGCCGCCGCCGTCAACATCGAATACCCCTTCTCCCCCGCCGGCGCCCTCTCACTCAACCCCGCCAATTCCCAAAGCGCCGCCACATCCTTCCGGTCATCTCCCGGATCATCAATCGGCGTCTCCGCAATAAACGCGCGCCCCGGCAATCCGTCCGGATAGCTCGCCCCCAGCCGCGGATGCGTCAAAATCCTCCGAAACGCTTCCGCCCCAATCTTTCCTTTGCCAAGATGCTCATGCCGATCCACGCGCCCACCCAGCGCGATCTTCGAATCGTTCGCGTGAATCACCGGCACATTGTGCAACCCAATCGTCTGATCGATCAGCTCGATCGTCGACTCAAGCCCCGCAGGCGTTCGAATGTCATATCCCGCCGCAAACAAATGCGCCGTATCCAAACACGCCCCAACTCCAATCGCATTCAGCCCCGCGACAATCTCGCCCACTTCTTCGAGCCGCGACCCAACCGCGTTCCCCATCCCCGCCGTATTCTCAATCAATATCCGCATCGACGTCGTCGGCAGTCGCTTCACCGCCTGCTTCACCGAGTCAATCACCTCACGCACAGCCAGCTCGGGCCGCGAATCCGTGTAACTTCCCGGATGCACCACGACAAAATCCGCACCGAGTGCGATCCCTCGCACCAACTCTTCATGAAACGATTGGATCGACCGCGTTCGCAACATCGGCGCCGGCGCCGCCAGATTAATCAAATAGTTCGCGTGAATCACCAGCGGCCCGAGCCCCAACACCTCGCGCCGATCCCGAAATGCCTTCGCCTCGGCATCCGTAATCCGCGTCGCAATCGCTCCGCCTGCCCACATGCGCGGATTCACCGAAAAGATCTGCAGCGCCGTGCAGCCCAGCTTCGCCGCCGACTCGAGCGCATTCACATGGCTTCCCGCGATCGACGTATGAATGCCAATTCGCAGCCCGCCCTCAAGCCACGCCGGCGGCAACGGCTCCGGTACCGGCTCCGGCCGATACTCATCCTCAGGATCAAACACCATCACCGGCAAATTCATTTCATCTGACATATTCATTTCCGCTTCTGATGCCACGCTTTGCGGCCTCCGACTCCAAAATGTCGTCGGCCAACGGGATACCGCATCCAGTCCCCGTTAGCACTACCAGCCCACTTTTCCGCATCCTCTGTAACCATTCATCATACCACACGCCCCAAATCCGTCCTCGCGGCGCAAAACGCCCCCGATCGTCGGCATTTGGGTGCCGCACCCTCAGCCTTTGAAGGGTGCGGGTTTAGATTCAACACCCACCCATCCCAAAACATCCGCCACCCTGTAACCGGCGCCCCACCCTTCGTCGAGTCCCCCGCTCTCCCGCCCCTCAGTGATACAATCCGCCGCCCATGAAATTCTCTCGACGCTCCCTCATCCGCGGTATCGCCGCCTCCACCGCAAGCGCAGCACTGATCAAGCACGCCGCAGCCTCCACCAGCCCCACCGCCGCAGATCGCCGCTTCCCCTACGTACAAATGGACGTCTTCACCTCCCAGCGCCTCGCCGGCAACCAACTCATCGTCTTCACCGACGCCCGCGGCCTCACCGACGCCGAAATGCTCGCCCTCGCCCGCGAAACCGCTCTCCAGGAAACCACTTTCGTCTTCCCGCGCGACGCCGCCACCGAGCGCCGCGACGGCATCAAGGTGCGCATCTTTACTCCCACAGGCGAATTGCCCTTCGCAGGCCATCCCACCTTGGGCACCGCCAACGTCCTCCGCATGCAGGATCCCACCCGTCCCTCCACCGTCACCCTCGATTTAAAAGCCGGCAAAATCCCCGTCGCCTTTCGCGACGACTCAACCGGCGCCTTCGGCGAGATGACCCAGCTCGACCCTATCTTCGGCAAGACCCATGACCGAACCCAAGTAGCTCCAGGTGATCGGCCTCCACCCCGAGGACATCGACCCCGACCTCCCCATCCAAACCGTCTCCACCGGATTGCCCTTCGTCATCGTCCCCATCCGCAATTTAAAAGCCCTGCAAAGCCTGCACCTCGACTTCGACAAAACCGAAGCCTATCTAAAAGCCGCCGGCGAGAACGCCATCGATTTCCACTACGTCACGCGCGACACCGGCGACCCCAAAGTCCGCCTCCGCGCCCGAAATATCGACCGCATCGGCGAAGACCCCGCCACCGGCTCCGCCTCCGGCTGCACCGCCGCCTGGATGGTCCTCCACGGCGTGACCAAGCCCGACGAACAAGTCCTGATCCGCCAAGGCATCGAAGCCAACCGCCCCAGCGAACTCTTCGTCCGCGCCAGCAAAACCGCCGACCGCGTCCACAACGTCCGCGTCGGCGGCTACGCCGTAAAAGTCATGGAAGGTACCCTGCTTCTGTAACGCACGCTTTGTGACTTTGTAGGGGCGGGGTTCACTCCGCCCTGCGTCAACACCACCACGCCCATTCGCGCAAGCCTCTCGATCGCAACGCACCGAGCTCAATATGGAGTGCGGCGCCCCCGCGCCGCTCTTACAACTGCGCCCGCACCTCCCGCCGCAACAACCAAGCGCACATCACCACATGCTAAACTCCGCCTTCGATGCCCCTCCATCTCGAATTCGAGCCCGAAAACGAACGCACCTTCGGCCCCTGCGAGTGCTGCGGAAACAGGACGCGACGTGTCTGGGGAAATATCAACGAAGGCGAAGCGACTGTCGGTGTTTATTACGTCGAGTGGACTCCGGGCCACGACGAAGACGCCGCCACCATCGACCTCATCGTCGGCCCTTGGGGCGACGCCGCGAACACGCGAGGATCGACAAGCCGCCTGCCTCCACTACCGCCGATTCGAGACAGGCTCGTCCTTCATGGTCGTCGACGCCACCGACAGACCCATCGGCAAAAGCGACTTGGTCATTGAAGCCCTACGCCGCGACCAGGTGATCGGCCACCCAATCGCCCAAAAAATATTCGACCTGTGCGACGCCATCTGGCTCAACGACCCTCGAATCGCCGAACTCAGAACCTGATGTTGAGACTTCCCTTGTCCACTCAACCATCCCTCGCGTTTTAGTCGCCGGGCCAATCAGTTTTTCTCTTAAGGGGTCGGGCCTTCAGGCCCGACGTCACCAATCCGCAAGAAAATAGCCTTCAGCCCCTGAAGAAAGCTCTAACGCTTCCGCATCGCAGTGGAGGAATCTCTCTGGGCCCGAAGGCGCGCTCGGGCCTGCCTTCACTACCGGTGATTCGAGACGGGCTCGTCCCAAGGCGGCGCTGCTCAGTTCTTAACAAGTAGCCGAGCCGTCGCTGCTCCGATTCCGCTATGTCTCCACTACTTTCATCTGCTCTGCGTTCATTCGACCGCCGTGCACCGCTAGATGAGATAGCGCGCTCTCAATTTCCTCTAAGTCTTCCGCCGTCAGCACAAGGTTGCTGGCCCCAATATTCTCCTGAAGATGAAGCACCTTGCTCGTTCCAGGGATCGGGACAATGAACGGTTTTCGGGCCAGCAGCCACGCGAGTGACAGTTGTGCCGTCGTCGCCTTCTTTCGCTGCGCCAGTCGCGCGATGCCATCCACAAATGGCTTATTCGCTGCAAGGGTCTCCGGCTTGAAGCGATCAAAACCGGCACGAAGATCTGACTTCGGATCAAACTCTGTATCCGCATTGAGCTTCTGTGTCAGATAGCCCATGCCCATCGGTCCCCACGGCACGAAGCCGATCCCGAGCTCTTCGCAGGTAGCCAGCAATCCATTTCTTTCCGGGTCTCGGTTCATAAGCGAATATTCTGTTTGTAGCGCCGTCACTGGCTGAACTGCATGTGCCTTTCGAATGGTTTCAGGCCTCGCTTCAGAAAGACCAAAGTACAACACCTTGCCCGCCTCAATGAGTTCCTTGACCGCACCGGCGACATCCTCAATCGGCACCTTTGGATCAACGCGATGTTGGTAGAAGAGGTCAATATGATCCGTTCGAAGCCGCTTTAGGCATCCGTCCACCATCCACTTGATGTGCTCCGGCCTACTATTGAGACCGCCCTTCTCGGTGAGATCAAATCCAAATTTCGAAGCGATCTTCACCTCGTTCCGGATCGGCTCAAGCGCGCCGCCGACGATCGTCTCACTTGTATAGGGTCCATAGACTTCAGCCGTGTCGAAGAACGTCACACCCTCGTTGTGCGCCTCACGGATGACCTTGATGGCTTCGTCGATAGGCGCTGCGGGGCCGTAGTTTGAAGCGAGGTTCATGCAGCCAAACCCGAGTTCTGATACTTCCAGTTTTCCTAGCTTTCGCGTCTTCATATCTTCCTCCTTCAAAACTTGTCGATACTGCTTGTGGCTAATGAGCCGTGAAGCCGCCATCGACTTCCAAGGCCGCGCCGACCACAAAACTCGCGGCAGAACTGCACAGCCATAGAACAGCGGCGGCAACCTCTTCCGGTTGGCCCAGGCGACCGATAGGCTGATCGCGGATGACTTCCTTCATGGCTTCCGGCGATTTCTCCTTGAGCGCGCCGAGCATCGGCGTGTCGATCACACCAGGGCAAACGGCGTTGATGCGGATGCCCAAAGGTGCGTACTCCAGCGCAACACTCTTGGTGAGACCGATCACTCCGAACTTAGTTGCGTGGTAGGCGGCACGGCCAGTTTGTCCAACTAAGCCACCGAGTGACGAACAGTTAACGATGGCTCCGCTCTGTTGTTGCCGCATCTGCTTCAGTTCATGCTTTGTGCAGGTCCAAACGCCGCGCAGATTGACCGCATTTACCTGATCGAACTCTTCAAACGTCTCTTCGAGAAAAGGACCGGACGGCCCGGCAATGCCTGCATTGTTGAAGGCCATGTCCAATCTGCCGAACTCGGCGACAGCGCGCGCGACCATCGCGGAGGCCTGCGATTCGTCTGACACATCGCACCTGACAGCAATTGCCCTGTATCCAGCCGAAATGAGCTCATTGGTTGCGGCTTGTACGGTGGCCTCGTTGATGTCCGCTAGGACTACAGCAGCGTTTGCGACAGCGAAAGCTCTCGCGGTTGCAAAGCCGATCCCCGCGCTCGCCCCGGTGACGACCGCGACTTGACCCGTGAAATCAAAAGTGAGGCTCATCTAGCGGTGTTCCTTCCGAATCAACGCTACAGGCACTGCCAGCATATGGGGTAGCCCGATCCGCCGAAATGATTGCCTAATCCACCGAGGCAGCGGAATCGCCGTGAGTTGTTCTCAGCCCTGCGGTATCTTTAGAAAGTCGAGGTGACTCAAATGCTGCCCGTGAAATCTGGGGAGAACCGCGGATGCGCGCCGTACCCAGGCTCTCGATGACTTGGCTCGAAGGATTGGCAAAACGTTAGGTACCTCGGCAGAACTGGCAACCAAGGTTCCGGGACTCGTGCTTTACCGCAACACGGCCCCCACAGCACCGAATCCCTGCACATATGAACCGAGTCTTCTCGTTATCCCGCGAGGAAAGAAGCGTGTTGAGCTGGCGAAGAAGAGCTATGTATTCGGCCAGGATAAGTTTCTCCTTACGTCTGTCGAATTGCCGATCATCAGTCAAGTCATCGTGGCTAGCGCGAAGGCACCCTATTTGGCGTTTTTTCTTAAGCTCGACATGGGGATTGTTCGCGATCTACTCCACACAGACGAAGTTAAGATTCCTTCACCACCTGTTGGAACGCGCGGAATGGTGCTCGGCAGTGCGACGCCTGAATTGCTAACGTCGTGTTCTCGAATGGTAGAACTCCTTGAAAATCCGGAGGACATTCCATTCTTCGGCAAACAGCTACAGCGGGAGATCATCTACCGGCTGCTTCAAGGAGAACAGGGGGATCGACTGCGTTCGGTCGCGACGGTTGGCGACCAAAGCTACAGAACGGCAAAGGCCGTCACATGGCTACGCGATAACTTCCAAAAACCTTTAAAGGTAGATGAACTGGCAAGCATAGCGGGAATGAGTAGATCGACGCTGCATCACCATTTCCGTGGACTCACATCAATGAGCCCGCTTCAGTTCCAAAAGCAACTGCGCTTGCACGCCGCGCGGCAGAAGATGCTTATCGACGAATTCGACGCAGCGAGCGCGGCTTTTGAGGTCGGATACGAGAGTCCCAGCCAATTCAATCGCGAATACAAGCGCTTCTTCGGAAAGCCACCGATCCGCGATGTCCGTAGCTTGGGACGAACCTTGGGGACAAACTGAACGTTTCCTTCCAGCCGTGTGTCTAGCGTTCAGCAAAGCGCGGCTCACTCATAAGCCGCGCCGTCCAGCTAATTTTTCTTTTGGCGGCAGCAGCACAAGCAGCACCACCCCAATCACGCCAAACATCACAATATCCTGAGGACTATCCTGCCTATGCATCCCGTGCGCCGCAGCCTGCGCCGATTGAATCGTCATCGTCGACGCATGCGCAAGGCTCGACCACCCCGCATACGCGATCAGCGACCGATGCTTCGCCGGCTGCTTAACCGCCACCAACAAACACACCCCAAGCGTCACATACAGGCTCAGGAACATCGGCAAAATGTCGTTATGCCCTGCAAGCCATCCGGAGTGCCGCAGCATCTGGAACAGAAAGTAGCCCAACGACGTAAAAATCAAACCCACCATCACCAAAACCACCTGCAACGCGCGCTCACGCTTCATACCGCCCCCCGTTTTGAGCAGCTTCTGAGTTCTGCTCCCGCCCGGTTCCCGTGATTCGCTTCCCGTTGGAAGGGCGAATCACCCCGACCGAGCAATACGAGGTGGCCAACGAAAAAGACTCAAGGCGACTACGTTCCCATCGCCGACCCATCGATCTCGGGTCAACTCCCGGTTAGTCGCGCAACCGGACGAATCCGGTTTTCGCGTACACTCGTCGGACCGGGGACGTACGATCATCGAAGTCAGAAACAAATCCATTAGGCTCCTGCTTTGGGCCCTCGTCCCCGTAGCCATATGGGCCTGCACCTTGACAGCGATAGGCCGCGTCTATGGTTTTTACTCCACTCCGGGAGTTTGGGCGGCTTATGTCGGGCTTCCGGGTATAGCGGTCGGTGGGTTTCTGAACTTCCTGACGGATTCGAATGTCGCCTTTTATCTCGGAACTTTCTTCGGAAATTGGCTCTTCTGCTTCTGCCTCTTCAAGGTCGTTCTCATCCTTAGGAACAGACTCGGCTAACTCCTGGTCAGTCGCGTAACCGGACATGTGGCTTTCGACAAACTGTGACTTGTCCAGTTACGGCATTTACCCAACGATTCGGAGTGCTATTCGTGCCGCAGTGCGACCATCGGATCAACTCGCGTGGCGCGCCGGGCGGGGATGTGGCACGCGACCAGCGCGACAACGGCCAGGAGCAGCCCGACAGAGGCAAACGTAATCGTATCGGTCTCACTAACGCCAAAGAGTTGCGCCTTCAGCAAGCGCGTGCATGCCACAGCGATCGCCGTGCCCACGACGAGGCCCGCCAGTGTGAGCCGGAATCCCTGGCCAAGAACGAGGCCGTAGATACCTCCCTTGTCCGCGCCGAGCGCCATGCGGATCCCGATTTCCCGCGCGCGTTGCCGTGTGCTGTAAGCCACGACGCCATAGATGCCGACGGCGGCGAGCAGCATGGCAAGAAGACCGAACGAGCCGGCAAACGTAGCCGCGACGCGTCCAAAAAGTGTGCCGAGCTGCATGGTGACGGTAAGTGGATTCACGTTGTACAGCGGCAACTCCGGATTGAGCTGATGGATGGTCTCTTCCACAGAAGAAGCCATGGTCAGTGGATCGCCAGTCGTGCGGAGGTGAATGGTGTTGTCCTGCGTCGGGCTAGATGCCTGGTAAATCGGAAAATAGACGACAGGCTCGGCCGGGTAGGTGAGCAAGCGGTATTTGGCGTTGCGCGCTACTCCAACGATGGTGAACCGATCGCCCCAGTCCGTCACCTGCTTGCCGATAGGGTCTTCACCCGGCAAATAGCGATCGACAAAGGCCTGGTTGACGACGGCAACGAATTGCGAATCTGGCGTATCTGCTTCGGTGAATTCACGGCCTGAAATCACCGAGGTGCGCAGAGTGCGAAAGTAATTCGGCCCGACGTACGCTCGGCTGATCTCCATCGATTCGTGCGGTTGTGGCACGTAGCCTTCGATCTGCAGATAGTCGGTGTGGATGCTGAAGCTCAGCGGTGAAAAATCAGCCATGGTCACGGATTCGACCCCGGGAAGCGCCGAGAGCCGGTCAAGCACCTGCCGGTTGAACGCCACACCCGTCGCGCGCGTGTAACCAGCCGGCGAGAGCTCATAAGAGGCCAGGAGCAGATGACTTGCCTCAAAGCCTGGATCCGATTGCTGTGCTTTCTGAAGGCTGCGGGTAAAGAGTCCCGCGCAGACCAGGAGAACGAGCGAGAGTGAAATCTGCGCCACCACCAGACCGCTCAAGAGACGCCCCTTGTGCAAAGTAAGCGAGACGCTGGTGGCTTCCTCCTTGAGAACCGATTGCACCGGCAGGCTCGAAGACCGCAGGGCCGGAAGAACACCGGAGATGATCGCGGCGAGGATGGAAACCCCCATCGTCACGAAAAGCACGCGCTGATCGATGTGCGCGTCGTTTGTCAGCGGAAGATTGCTGGGCGGAAAGAAGGCGACGAGGCTGCCGGAGGTCCACCTCGTAATCACGATGGCGACCGTACCGCCGAGCAGACCAAGCAGCAAGCTCTCGATCAAAAACTGCCGGATGATCTGTTTGCGTGAAGCGCCCATTCCGAGCCGGATGGCAATCTCGCGGCGGCGTCCGACCGAACGCACCAACAGGAGACTCGCAACGTTGGCGCAGGCCAGCAGGAGCAGGACGCCGGCGAGCCCCAGCAACATCGGAAGTATCTTGTAGAGATAGCCGTTGATGCCGAAGGGCGAGCGCCACAGGGGGTCGAGAGAAATCTCGTTCGGACTATCCCGGTGATCCTCCGGGTACCGCTCGGCGATTCCCCGCATGAGCAGGTTGAGTTCGGCCTGCGCCTGATTCTTCGTGACACCCGGGCGAAGCTTTCCGAGCACGTTCAGCCAGAAAATGTCGCGACGGACGGGGCGGTCCCCACCCCAAACATCTCGATCCATCGAGAGAGGAATCCACAATTCGGCGCGCAGCCCGGGCGCGCAGCCCGTGAAATCCCGCGGGGCTACCCCAATCACGGAGTAGGGATGGCGATTGATCTGAATCGTCTTCCCAACGATTTGCGGATCGCCCGCGAAATGGTTCTGCCAGACGGCGTAACCGATGACGACCACTGCGGCGCGTGCGGGCGGCGTTCCTTCTTCGGGAAGAAAAGTGCGGCCGAGAATAGGGCGGACGCCAAGAACGTCAAAATAATTAGCGGTGGTCAGCGCCCCGTAAAGGCGCTCCGGCTTCGTGGCGCTCGTGAGCGAGATGTAGTCGTCGTGATAGCCGAGGATTCCGGAAAAAGTTTGAGTGCGCTCGCTGAGATCGCGAAGGTCGGGATAAGAAAATGGCGGGGTGGGATGATCGGTGCGATCGCCGCGCATGACGGTGACAAGGTCGCTCGTGTGAGCGACTCCCGGAATCGGGTTCAGCAAGGTAGCGCTGATCCAACTGAGCACAGTGGTATTGGCGGCGATGCCGAGCGCCAGTGTAAGAACGACGATGGCGGTAAATCCTGCATTCTTGCGAGACATCCGCAGCGCGAAGCGACAGTCTCGTACCAACGAGTCGAGCCACGCTCCCGCTCGTGCGTCTCTCACCTGTTCCCTCACCTGCTCGACGCCACCCAACTCAATTTTCGCCGCTCGTTCCGCTTCATCTGGCTTCATGCCGGATCGCACCTTCTCTTCGATCAACAAATCAAGGTGAGCGCTCATTTCCGCCGCAATGTCCAGTTCGTCTTTCTGCCTGCCGGTAACATTCCGAAAGAAACTGACCGCGCGAGAAAGCCAGCGCAACTTTCGCTTCTGAGTCACGACGCCTCCAGAGTCCGCGAGATCCCAAGCACAATCCGCTCCCACTTCGCGGTTTCCTCCTCCAATTGTTTCGCGCCCGCCTTCGTCAGCCGGTAGTACTTTGCCTTGCGGTTGGTTTCGGACTCTCCCCATGCCGAACTGATCCAGCCTTCTTCCTGCATCCGGCGCAGTGCCGGAAATAGCGATCCGGACTTCACCACAAACGTCCCTTGCGATATCTGTTCAATCCTGCGAGAGATTCCGAGACCATGCATTTCACCCAAGCGCAGGGCTTTGAGGATCACCATGTCCAGCGTTCCTTGCAAAAGATTGGTTTGTTCCGGACTCAACGCGCCCTCCTGTAGAGATTCTACTGAAAGGCTAGCCCTTCTCCTGTAGAATGTCAACGTGTCGCAGATCGAATCTACGCGATACGCCTACCTAACTGTGATTGACCCCAAGACTGGAGATAATCTCTGGAGCGCTAGTCACCGGTGGGGTGGAATCCTGACGGGTTTCAACAGCGTCGGGGAGCGTCTCGTCAAAGAACTAGAAAACCAAACCAGGAAATGACGGATAAAGAGGTGCTTCTATGGCGTGGACGGTCAGAGTCTAATGAGGCCGGTGAGCCCGTAAACAAAGACTTCGACATTGAGTTCGATGCGATCCCGACAGGCGCAGCCTATCCCATCTGTAGCTCAGTGGCGCGTTACTACGTGACTCTTCTGAATCCGCAACAGTTGGAGGCATTTGTGTCCGAGTGGGACAAGGCCGCGACGGAACCTGAGTATTCGCACCTGAAGGATTTGAGGTTGATTCGGGAGGTTGCCGAGAACTATGCCCGTGACCAGTCTACCTTCGTTTCGTGGGGGACTTGCTCCAGGCGATACCGTGCTGTGAGCTTCAGACCTTGATGTTTTGATTTACGCGGAAGAAATTGGCCGGGTCGTACTGTCAACGCAATCACTCCTTACGACCCGCATCCTGATTACACTTTCCGTCTCCGCCTCAGACTCCCCACCGACTACAAGGCCAGAGTTCTGCCTGATAACCGGGCCGGATAAATGGTTTCGTCGCGATAACGGCGTCACTCAGGAGTTGCTTAACTTCGCTTTGATGTTTTGATTTACGCGGAAGAAATTGGCCGGGTCGTTCTACGGCGACTAAACGCGCCAAGTTAGGACCGAACGCCGATTTGACGACGTCGTCCGCTTCGACATCAAGTGCCGATAGCAGGTGCGCATTCTGCGAAAAGGGCCGCAGCATTTCCTCGCCAGATCGAGCCCACTCGCGGTGCATGTCTGTTTGCGTCGGATCGGTCCACTGCGCAAGAAACAAGATGTCCCACGGCAGATCGCGGTGAGGGAATGCGGTGGCGCCGTTCGAGACTCGGCCCGCAGCCCCGCCATAATATTCCAGCACAACAAATGAAAGCGGCGAACTCAAACGATTTGCATGCTCCACTATCGAGGAAATCGCGTCGTCAGGCAGTTCCCTCTGCAGTGTCGACTTCCAGTAATTGCCATTGCCATCTGGGAAGGACGGAGCCAACAACGACTGCATCACGGGAAATGGCATCGTCTGAATACCGTCTACGATCGGTCCGGCGAACTTTCGTAGCGGTTCAAGCACGCGTTCACCTTCGGCAACGCTGCCGCAATAGCACGCAATCACTCCAACCAGCGGCGAACCATCGGGCCCGTGAAGGAGAGCCGCGTACGCGGTGAGCTCGTCCGGAGCGGACGCCATAAAATCACGGAAATGTCGGATTACCTCAACGCTCTTTGCGCGAGGATAGAGGAGAAGCCCGCCCAAAACCGTCGCCACCGGATGCGCCTGGAACTCAAAGGAAGTAACAACGCCGAAATTTCCGCCCCCTCCCCGTAACGCCCAGAACAAGTCATCGTTCTCAGTAGCACTGACCGTCAGCACTTTTCCATCAGCCGTCACAACCTGCGCAGACAACAAGTTATCGATGGTCATCCCATATTTTCGGATGAGCCACCCAACTCCGCCTCCCAGCGTCAGCCCACCAATACCAGTCTTCGGCACAATCCCGCACGGCACCGCGAGCCCGAACGCATGCGTCTCTCGATCGAGGTCGCCAAGCGTTGCTCCGCCCTGCACGCGAACTCTCCGCGTCGTCTCGTCTACAAAAACAGCCTTCATTCGTGAAAGATCGATCACCAAGCCGTCGTCGCACAACGCGCGACCGCCCACGTTATGTCCGCCACCACGAATCGCCGTTACAAGGTTGTTCGCGCGTCCGAAATGCACCGCCGCAATTACGTCCGCAACGCCCGAGCATCGTGCGATTACCTTTGGACGTTTGCTGAAACTTGCATTCCAGATTCGACGCGCCTCGTCGTAGCCCGCGTCCGCCGGCTCAAAAATCTGCCCGGAAAAGGAAGACTTGAATGTTGTGATTTCCATAACGACCTGGGTTGCCGGGATTGTACCTCAATTCCTTGGCAGCGTCGTTATTCGCGATTTCGCCTCGCCAGAAGTCCCTTGTAAGAACCTGCGACGTCTCAGGCTAATTTTTAGTGCCCGGTTAGTCGTCTTGCCGGACAAGTCCTCTACCAGGACTCCACCTGTACGGTAACGGCGTTAATCGCCCATGTAACTCTTGAGACCGACGGAGAAGCGGTGCGGCTGGACTACCGAATACCCCCGGGTATGCTCTTGCCATGGAATCAACCGATTATGTGGTCACAGTTAGGAATCTCCTGGTCGGCGCTGGAGCATATTTCATATCGGGTTGGTTAGGGATTCCTTTAAGTCTCGCCTTCGGCAAACTCACACAAGGACTCATCTACACCGGTGATTTTAACGGGTACGTTGTGTCGCCCATCGTGGTTCACATGCCTCGGGCGATTATCGCTGCCGGAGTTGGCGCGACAGTAGTTTGGTTGGTTGAATCACCTAGGCCGGTAAGTTGGGCCTTACCTCCAGCCATCCTGTACGCTCTGTTCGGCTTCCTTGGTTACCACTGGGCGCGGCCTCCGGTATTCCTGGACCGCGTATCTCAGACAATCGGTGCGCTGTTTCCCGCATTTGCATGCATCGTCGGTGCGCTTATCTCTAGACGATATCGCCCCACCCACCGCGAATCACGACCAAATCCCGTGTAGTCGGGTGATCAGACAGGTGCTTTTTGGCGGAATCCACTTTACCGATAACGGCGTTTACCAGGAGTTGAGGGGCACTTGGGGATATATGAATCAACAAGTTCTTGTCGGAGTTAGCTAGCCTCGGACCAGCGCCTATGATGGAATTGAATTTCGCAGATGAACGAATACCGACAGGAGTGGAAGAAATATCGCTGGCTTGTGATTTACTGGGGGGCGATATTCGCCGCCTTTATCCCCGTCGTTATGACCGTTTCAGTCCTTTCCGCGAGACTGTTCCATACCGATGCTGCGTTTCCCTATGTGGCAGGCTCTTGGGCATTTCTGTGGGTCGTATACTTCGTACGTATTTCTGCGTTTAACTGCCCACGCTGTGGAAAATGCTTTATTGGCAGATGGTGGTTCGGCAATTTCTTTCTGTTCCGTCAATGTGCTCACTGCGGGTTGCCGAGGGACCCCAACGCTCTGGCAGTGTTCCCTTCCCGCCGCTAAGTCCTGGTTAGTCGCGTAACCGGAAACTTGAAATCCACATGGACGGTAACGGCGTTTATCGGGAGTTGGGTTCCAACCTAGGCACGAGTTCAAGAGCCTCAGTGTCTATGGACGTAGGATGTTCTTATGCATGCGGAATGCGGCATACGAGGTCGGCGAACCGATGGCACCTAGCGCAAGAATGTCTCTCTTAGTCTTGCCAGTTTTCGTCGGCAGTGCGCTCACGACGTCGTTGGGTGCATTGATGGCATGCGGAACCATCATTCATTATCCCGACAAGGCCGTGGAAGGGGTCTCGTGGTATTACGCGGTAGCAGTGGCGATTCTTCTGATTGGATTTGGAATTTGGGGTATCGCATCTGGGAGGGGACTGATCAAAAACAAGCAATGGGCTAGGTTTTCAATCCTAATTTTCGCGGCCATCTCGGTCCTTATGGCTATTTCCGGAGCACTGCAAATGCTCCTCGACCCGCGGGTCGGTGCCCTGGATGTGGGTAAGACGCGAAGTTTTCGGCCCGAGATGATTGTTTTCTATGGATTGCTCGCCACATTTGGCGTGTTTTCTCTCTATTTTTTGAACACGCGGAGCATCAGGACGAAATTTGTTGCATCGCAGCTTGCAGCGAAACAGATTTCGCGGAAATGGTTAAGTGGTAGCTTTCAGGATTAGCTCCGCTCAACTTCAACTTACAAGCATGCATTTGGCGGCCTGTTCTGCTTAGCCCCGCTTAGAGGCATTGGCAGCTGTCAACTCCTGATAGATCCCGTAACCGGAAACTTTCCGTGCGAGAACTCCGCTGAACCGGTGAAGGCGTTTAACAGGCAATCAATCCGGGTACTTGCACCTGCACCACGGGCAATGTTTTCCGTCTGCTTGCAGTGCGATGCCTTGGTAGCCGTCGTAAGCCATGCATAGGTGGATGCTGTTGTAATCTGCGAATCGGAACCAGAGTGATTCCACAGGCTTGCCACGAGCGTCAACAACGGCGAGAAGATGGCGCTCCTGCAAGTCCAACCCCGTAATCTTTAGACTCTCTCTTTGTGGCCAGGGAACTGGCGGGCGTTTGTCGATCTTCACTTGCAGGCCCCCGGAATCGACTTCACCGGTAGGCGGGACAATTTGTCCTCTGAACGGATCGGCGGCTCGCGAAGCCACACAAACGGTGCCGCTATCCGGCTCCGCTCCGTTAACACCCGACAAAATAAGAAATAAGACCAGCCCGATCACACCACGCAACATCGACGCTCACCTTTGTCTTGGACACATCCTTGAATCATGTTGTGCCCGACGTAAAAAGTTTGGTAACGAAACTCGACTTTATCCCTGCCAATTCGAGACTTGTCCGGTTACGGCGTTTATCAGGCACTGATTCGGTCGTGCCAAGAGTGAGGCTGCGGAGACAGAAGCATCGATCAACGTGGTTTTCGGCAAGTAAGCGCGGGGTGGGGGTTTTCGTTCCTGATGCATTTCCAATGAAGCATCTCAGGATCGGTAGAGCTTGAAAGCGCAATCTTTCCCCAGAACCTCACCTCGCGAATGCTTGCGATAGCGTCTGCCGAGTCATCACAGATCATGAAGACCTCTTGATTTGATGCAGTTACCGAACAGACTTTGGACTCACCTACTTTCCATGGCTCGCTACTTCGAATAGTTGCTGGTCTGTCGAAGAAGATCCATCCCTTGTTTGTGCCATAGATCAGTATTCCTACAGCGACGATGAACACCGAGCAGGCGACAGCAACTTGAAGGCGATAACGTCTCGCCTCAGATAATTCAGAATGTCTTCGTATCTTCAAGAGATTTCAGGCCGGCCTATCCACATGCTTGCCGCCACCGGCGTCGGAGCCACACCTAAAATGCCTCGTGGCGTATGGCTCCATGAGCCTAGCATCCAAACGGAGTGTGATGATTTTGGCGATTGATGCTGTGACTTGCCTTTCAACTCCCGATTAGTCGCATAACCGGACAAGTGGATTCCAACACCCACCTGTACGATGTCGCCACGATCACGCGGTCACAACTTCAAACGCACCGCCGCCGCGCTTGTACGTCGGCTTACCGCGATGCAATACCTTGAGCTTCCCGAAACGCCGGCCTTCAAGGTGGATGAATCTGCCCACAAACCGCGGACGAGCGTGTTGGGTTAAGCGACGTGTTGCTGAGTTTAAAGGCCTTGGACCGAACCCCAGTTAAGGCAGAGCATAGGCAATGACGGCCCCGCCATTCTTTACCTTGGGGTTCTTACCGCCGCCGGATGACACTGCAAAGTATTGCTTACCGTCAACGGCATACGTTGAAGGCGTAGCAACGCCCGATGCTGCCATCGTGTCTTCCCAGAGGAGCTTGCCAGTCAGCTTGTCGAACGCGCGGACTTTGTTATCGTAGACAGTCGCTGCGATGAAAAAGACTCCGCCCTTCGTGACGATCCCTCCCCCATAGTTCTCGCTACCTGTTGTGGGGTCCTTCAACTCCGGATACTCACCGAACGGAATCTGCCACACATATTTACCCGTGTTGAGATTCAGCGCGTTCAACGTGCCCCACGGAGTACTGACCGCAGGATAGCCGTCCGGGTCTAGGAACTTTGTATAGCCTTGGAATATGTAGTCGACGCTCGTATTCGAGCCATCCGTTGTGGACTCTGGTTTCGCGTTGTCATCACTGATGAAAGCCGTCAAGGCTTCGATCTGGGTTTTGGTCAGGGTATCTTCAAATCCGGGCATCCTTCCTGACCCATTGGTAATCCTTTGTTCGATCTGCTGGCTCGTCATCCGCTTGGTTACTCCAAGTAACGCGGGGAACGCCGGAGGATTACCCTTGCGGTCGAGGCCGTGACAACCAGCGCAGGAGGTGCTGTAGATCTCGCCAGCAGAGGCTTCACTACCATTGGTCATCTTGACCTGCGCCCGTAATTTCAGGATGTACGCTTGTTCATTCGAGTTGATATAGAGAATACCGGTCGTCGGGTCCCAAGCAGCTCCGCCATACTCGCCTCCACCATCTAACCCCGGGAATATAACGGTGCCCTCAAGCGACGGGGGATCAAATCGGCCACGGTTACTCATCGTCGCTAGGTGTGCCCGCACAGCGGCGTTGGCGGCGGGCGTGCGCTGAGTCAATGTCTGCTCTGTGAGCCGCTGACGGGCGAACGGTTCGGGTGCTGCGGGCAAAATCTCGTGTGTGACAGGCTTTTCGCCGGGAATTGTGCTCGGAAAAACGGGCACCTCCTGCGTTGGAAACAAGTTCTCGCCCGTGACCCTGTCGAATACCCAAACGTAACCGTACTTTGTGATTTGGGCTACGGCGGGGATGTCCTTGCCGTCACGGTGAACGGTGACGAGCGTCGCGGGCGTCGGCGGATCGCGGTCCCACAGGTCGTGTTTCACGAACTGGTAGTGCCATAGGCGCCTTCCCGTATTCGCATCAAGCGCCACTAGCGAAGTACCAAAGAGCGTATCGCCCTCACGATCGGCACCGTAAAAGTCTTTAAATCCCATGCCCGCTGACGCGACTGGAAGGTAGACAATGCCGCGCTCAGGATCGAGGCTCAGACCGGACCAAACGTTCGCACCATTTGCTGTCTTCCATGCATCCTTGGGCCACGTGTCATAACCAAATTCGCCGGGTTGCGGGATTGTGTGGAAAATCCACGCCAGCTTTCCCGTGCGCACGCTGTACGCTCGAATATGACCGGGCGTTGCGCCAGTGCTACCCAGAATTATCAGGTCCTTGAAAATCACACCTGGTGAATTGACGTTCACCGACACCGAGTGTGGGTCCCGCCCAAGATTCTGGGTCAAGTCGACCTTGCCTGAATCCCCGAAACTCTCAATCAGTTTTCCGCTGTTGGCATCCACAGCGATCAGTCGGTTGCCCGACGTAAACAAAATTCGCTCACCAGTTCCGTCCGTCCAGTAGCAGACACCCCGCAATCGCCCGCTTCCATTTCCGGCTTTGCCTTCAGCCGGATCGTAGACCCAGTTCTGCGCGCCGGTGCCGGCGTTGAGACTAAAAATGCGGCCTTTCGGAGAAGCGAAATACATGCGTCCTTTGACAACGATGGTGTCGCCTTCCATGTCGTTGGTTGGTAGGCCGTCACCGGTTTCAAACGTCCACGCGACTTTCAACCCTTTCACATTCTGAGTATTTATTTGATCCAGTACCGAATAGTGTGTTCCGTTCGGATTGCCGTGATAAACGGCCCAGTCCGCTCCAGCAGCCTGCGAGGAAACTTCAGCGCCTGCAGCGGCGAAGTGGGCATGAGCGTTCGGCCCTTGCATCTGGCTGCCAACGAATAGTGCGCACACCGTCGCAATTACGATCCGTTTCATTAGTCATCCTTGAATCGCGGTCAGCGTTACGCGCCTGCCCGCAAAGTGGCATGGTGAAAATATTTGCGTGATTTCTGAGGCCCGGTGCGACGCTATGCTACTACCAACCGATGTGAAGTAATCCGAAGTGATCGGATAAGTGTACGTTTACACGATTTCACGAATCGGGCGGCAAGGATTGCCCACGGCTAGAACGCCTGCTGGCAGGCTCCTTGCGACAACGCTACCGGCACCGACGACCGTCTTGTCTCCGATGGTAACACCGGGAAGAATCAACGCACCCGAGCCCACCCAAACGTCGGCGCCGATCGAAATGGGTGCGCCATATTCCTCCTTCCGGCGGAGGTCAGCCCTAAGCGGGTGTAGTGGCGTCAGAATCTGCACGCCCGAACCGAATTGGCTGTAGTCTCCAATCGAGACCTTGCACACGTCCAAGACCACGCAGTTGAAGTTGAAGAAGACGCGCACTCCCAATTCAATATTGCTTCCGTAGTCGCAAAAGAACGGCGGTTGCAGCCAAGCAGTACCACCACCCTTCCCGAAAATTTTCAGGAGAAGATCCCGTCGCAGCTCGCGGTCTGCTTCTCGCGTTGCGTTCAGGATTTGGCACAAGTCTCGAGCTCTGTCTCTATCACGCACAAGCTCAGGGTCGAGCGCATCATATAGTTCCCCAGCAAGCATCTTCTGTCGTTCAGTTCCCACACTTGCCTCGCGTTCAATTCCGACGAGCCACACGAATGTTGATCACCGTGCAGTCATCGCAATCACGTTTGATGTATGTCTGGTTTATTAAAACGTCGACGCTTGGATTCTGCAAAGGATCCTTGGCTGACCCGAATCGCCATCGACGACAGCTTGGCTTTATCAACGTCTCTTCTTTTTGGGCTTCAGTATCGGCTCTGCGGTATGCGGCTCTCACTTGGAAGGAGCGCGACAGGGCTCATCAACGGTTCCCGGCAGTGAAGGCGCGATACGAATGCCACAGGTCCACCGTGAAGTGACGGTGCGCAGTTCTCGTGCGATTTTCACTTGTCCGGTAACGGCGTTAATCAGGAGTTGAGAAGCGCCGATGTCCTACGAACAGAAAGAAGAGTAGACTTTCCGACATCGTCCCTTGGAGCAACCGTGGTTAATGCGGCTCACCCCGATGAGAAATGGCTGTATCGAGTGGGGGGAATTTCCGCATTCACTGTGGGTATTGCGTACATCATCATCATTCCGTTGTTCGCTCACGTGGGAGCTCCTCCGACCGGGGGCGAGGTTTGGCTGAAGTACCTCCAAGGAAAAACCCCGGTTTGGTGGACGATCTTATGGCTCTGTGTCATGACCGACTTTCTTTACATTCCAGTCGCGTTAGCGATCTACTTCGCTTTGGAGCGGGTCAACAGAAGTGCAATGCTCCTCGCCAGCGTATTCGTGGGGTTGTTTGTCGCCTTAGACCTCGCCGTTACATGGGCGAATTATGCCGCACTCCTGACTCTCAGTGGTCTTTATGCCGCTGTCTCGGACGAAGTACAACGGGCAGGCTACGT
The DNA here is from genome assembly GCA_963766985.1 of uncultured Acidobacteriota bacterium. Classification (GTDB taxonomy): domain Bacteria; phylum Acidobacteriota; class Terriglobia; order Acidiferrales; family UBA7541; genus Acidiferrum. Next base: position 283,346 of record CAVYCJ010000010.1, on the reverse strand, counting down.
CGCGGCTGCAAATTATGCCTCAGCGGTGCTGGCATCCCCTACCGAGGTCTTCTACGCCATCGCCGACCTCTCGATAGGAATTTTCATCATCGGTTTCGTGATGTTGAAGGACAGAGGAATTTTCAAGAGAACCACGGCTTATTTGGGGTTAGCCGCAAGCGCGTTTGGATTCATTTCCGTCGGAAGATTTTTTATAGCCGTCATGTTGCATACCGTTCTCGTCACGATCTGGTTCTTATTTGTGGGCTATAGACTTTGCAGGCTAGGTTGGGACATTACGACTTGAATCTTGCTCTCAGTAGCGCTTCGCAGGTAGTGGACTGAACGTCATAAATTCAATTCTAACGGTGGGCAGGGGTGACAACTCCCGATAAGTCGCGTAACCGGACAAGTGGCCTCAATGTCCGGTTACGGCGTTAATCGGGCAGGTGCCGATATACTTGAATAATGGAACTACGAGAAAATCTTGTTCTTCCAGACCGCATAACGATTCAACTGGTCGATAGCAATGGCTCTCCGATCAGAATTTCAGATGTACTTTTCCGGATAACAGCGTTCGCAAGACGCAAGAACGACTACTGTTTGCAACCTTTCGCTACAGACCAAGAGGGTGCAGCCACAATTACGAAACGGCAGTTGGAAAGTGAAGTTGCAGCAGACCAAGACACTGGGGTCATGGACTATGCCCATATCAGCACATGTCACCCGAGGGTCGAAATACACCTCCTAACTGACGAAGAGATACGACGAGCGATTGAAGGCAGGAATATCTGGAAAAAACTCTTAATGGGAGAGCGAGACAGGTGGGAGTCCCTCGAACAACTATTGACTGTCTACAAGAACGCGAACAATGGCAGACTCCTCGCTCTCGGACCTAACTTGCGCCCTATATGGAACGGACTGGAGACGACCCACGCGTACCTTTTTCCCGTGCTCGCAAAGTGAACGGCCCGATAAGTCGCGTTACCGGACAAGTGGAGTACTAGGCTGCGGCACTTGTCCGGTTACGGCGTTTATCGGGCAGTGGATATTTCTGTCAGCAAGGCGTTACTTTTGATCACATAGGATATTCTTTAGCGGCCATGCATCAGTGCAGAGACGCACGACCCATTGTGGTGTTTATAGTCCTCACCATCGTGGCAACCACCCTCGGAGGCCAAGCAACCACGGAGAATTTTCGTACGATCAAGATTGATCCGAAAACTCTCGTCCTAAAACTTGAGGAGCCTCTGCCGCTCGTTCCGTCACCCAACCACGACTTTTATCAACTTTTTCGGGGCAACACGATTTCTGTGGTGCATTTGGGTCCTCGGGATAGCCGCGTTTCTTACAATGCATTCGAAATTGATAACCAGGGCAGCCTATTGAGGAGGACTAAGTTTCAAGTTCTATCCGAAGGCCCCTACGGAACCGTCTTCGCAGAATCGACCTACTTCTATGGTGAGCAATACAACCATCAGCCGACCGACTTTCACGTGGACCTTTATTTCACCGACGGATCACACGAACCCGCTCAAGAGGTTCGCAATTTCCGTGCGCCAGGCACGTTGAGCGCGATCAGTATGGTTCGCGTTTTCAAGGCTGCCCCAGGGTATTTGGTAGCGTGCGCTACGTACGATGCGACAGGTAGGCTGTCGGTCAACAGCATAAATGGTTCGAAGGGCGGCGGCTGGGTCCATTCAAATGAGGTCCATGCGCTCTATCCCGATCTGGATGTCGGCACGATATACGAAGATCGGCCGAAGGTTCGCAGGTATTTCGGTCTGCCTGAACGGTTTCCCGTGTCCGATTACCTTGAAACCCCCCACAACGTGGCGCTGCCAACCACGCTAAGAAGCTTTTCGGACGTGGTGAATATGCACTATCAGAGAAACCGTTTTGTACGACAGGACGTTTTCAGTACTGGTGGCTTACCCAAATCGCATTTCTTGAAATACACGATGACGCCCGAAGACCAACAGCTCGACGCTATCGACTCAACGATCAAATTTGGCCGGTAGCGGATGTTGCGTCCAACCTCTTGATCGATGGTATGAGCCCTAAGTCCCGATAAGTCGCGTCACCGGACAAGTGGACGTGGCAACACCCGCTGGCTAGTTGGGATTGGCCCGCGCGACGAATTCCAAATCCTCGTACTCATCGAGTTGATCAGCAGGAATGAAAGTGGGGTTGTCATCACCCGGTTCGCGCACCAACACGCCCCTCCCTCATCCTCCACGTACCAACGCTGTGCGGGATCGTTTGGATCAGTTGCTACTAGCTCGATCACGGCGGGTTTGAGGTGAAAAAGGACTCGGTCGCCCTTTGTGATCTCTTGGCCAGTCTGGTATCTGAGCGGCATATCGAGAAATGCTTCCACGACGTATCGAGCACAGTCAACTCCTGATAAGTCGCGTAACCGGACAAGTCCCGTTCTAGGACTCCATTTGTACGGTAACGGCGTTTATCGGGCAGCAACGCCGTGTGCAGGCCTTTCGTACTTTGGTTTGAGGAGTTCGGCGGAGACATGCTTCAAGAAGTCCTCGCAATGCTTGGCCAATCCGAACGCCTCGGCCTGCAACATTTCGAGAGCGGTTCCACCGCTGCTGAGATCGCGCTCGCCCCATTTTGGATCGTACAAGTGGGATTGCGAAACCCAGAAATCACGTAACTGAGCGACGGTTTTTGCTGCCGGGACGTAGTGCTCGCGATCCAACTCGCGAATCAGCAGTTCTGTTCCGTGAAATTTGATAAAAAGCGCGGCTCCTGGCTCCATCAATTGATCCAACCAATTCGTCGTTAAAGTTGGTCCGATCGCCTTCCAGTAAATAAGATCCTGCTGCAACCTGGCGTGTAGGAGCTTTTCACAATTTTTGCCTGCAGCTGCCACAAGCGCGCCCATCGCCGCGTCGCCGTCGTTAGGAACGACGGTTGAATCGATTACCTGTAAGATCTCGGGTACTGCAACCACTCCCGACTTGCCCAGGGCATCTAGAGCTTCTACGCGCGCCGGCCATACGTCGCTGAGCGCGATGTGCCCAAGCCGGTCCGCTCGTACTTCCGGGTTGCCTTCCATCGCAGAAGTCTCGGCGAGGTCGGTTTGCATTTGCAACACTCTGCGAATGCGGGCGGTCAACACAGCCAGATCCGAGGATGTTTCCGGAAACTGGTTGCATTCTGAGAGAGCACTCGGCCCCGGGTTCATCCACTGACGAAAGCAAAAACTCGTCCGGCCATTGATCCACAGCGCAGAGACTTTCATGCCGCCGAACGCAGGGACGGGTTCCCAACGTGTCGCGATACCATTCTCAGCTGAACGAGGATTTGCAACGGTCACGTTTGCACTCTTGAGAAACAAAATCATTCGGGACCCAACGGGTTGCTTCGGGATTTGTTCCATCGCTACCGGCATACCTTGAGAAGCAAATTTCTCTGGGTGTTGAAGCGTGGATATCGAGACCGCACCTCTGTCCGGTTTCAGTTCCGGAACTGTTACTGAGCTTCCTGGACGCAAGTCGCCTTTCCAGGACTCCAGTACCGAAAAAACCGCATCGTCGGCAGTTGTTTGCACCATCACAATATGCGTGGCGTTCCACGAACAGTCTTCCAAACTGAAACTGGGCCGAATGCCGGCCTCAACGGGAATTGGGCCTATCGTCAGCGAGACCGCAAGTCCGATCAAGCTAAGCCCTGCCACCTTCAGTCGCATGCGTTTTCTCCAATCGCTCATACGATGCGCAACCCCACACACGGTTTGTCTTAGGGAATAGTCAACTCCCGATAAGTCGGATAACCGGAAACTTGAAATCTCTTCTCCGGTAACGGCGTTTATCAGGAGTTTCAAACCTCACTATGGTGGCCCACAATGAGGGCACGCGAGGATCACACTCGACTATGGGTAAGCCCTGCTGCGACGAAATGGCTCTAGACCTAAACCGAAAATGCGAGCAACACCCGGACCGGTTTGACTGCCCAAAGAGCTTGATGGCTGTTTGGAGGCGCAGACACCACATTCTGATTCACGATGGCGGATCGTCCGGCATCGAAATATTTTTTTGTCCGTGGTGTGGCAAGAATTTGAAGCCCAAACGTAGCAAGAAGTTGAAGGCCAAACGATTCCTCTTGATCGTATGACGAGCTTTGCCGGGAAAGTGCTACTCACTCGCCTCGGTCAATTTCTATGTCGCAGCGCGCGGCGAGGCCAAAGCTTCCACATTAGCCCTCCCGCTCCGAATACCGCCATGATTCCTCCGAGTGCAAGTCCACATCGATAAGCGTCAGTTTCATCAGGGTCGCGAGTTGGTGGCCCGAAATGGGTCCAGAGGTACATTCCCGCGAGAGTTCCAGCGAGTGCCAGCAGCCAGCCAATAATCAACGAAAACAGAATGGCCGCAACCGCGCGACCAATTTTAGGATGTTGTGTCAATCATGCACCCCAAGCCCTGCACGTGAGAGAGCATCATAATCAGAGTCTCGACTGATAGCCTCGTTCAGAAACCACAACTCCCGATAAGTCGCATTACCGGACAAGTGGATTCAAGTTTCCGGTAACGGCGTTTACCAGGAGTTGGCGACAATTGGCTTCCTTTCACTCCGCTGGTGTCTAATCTGTATGCTGGAGCAAAGGAGATAAGCAAGCGTGTGTCGCGCATGGAAGACGGCGCTGGTCGGCTTTCTGGCCGCGTTTGTTTCCTTTGCTGGATGGTTCTATGTTCAGAAGAGGACTGCGGTTCCGAAATTCGAACCATTACCCAGCACAGATAAACTGGAACAACCTCCCGGAGAACCCGCGCCAATTCAGTTTGGCGGTATGAGTTCTGACGAGCGCCGCGATTTTCTCAATGCTCATTACACAATTGTGGGGAAAGTGGCGGACCTCCCCGCTGGAGTAAGGACGCTATACACAGTTCGAGGCGCGTCTCGTGCGGCAATCGCGGACCCAGGACAGAAGTTCGAGGCGACGGACCTCATCACCGACCCACACTTACCGAGACGGAGGCTGATATTCGCCGGTGTTGCTGGAGATCGTGTCTTTATCCACTACGAGCAAGGGGGATTCGGTCACTCCTACTTAGTTGCGCTGTTTCGCTTGAAGAGTCCAGACTTTGCGGTTGGCCTCTGGAGCGGTTATCGCGGTCCTGTCAAGAATTTCGAAGAAATGAAGCGGCTCGTGTTGGAAGATGAGGCGTGCTGCAAACAATAGCCAGCTTGTAGGTCCCGATAAGTCGCATAACCGGACAAGTGACAGCGGCCCGAATCGGAGCAATCCAGGAAACGTGGGACAGACGGGCGTTTCCTTCGCTTCAGGAAGGATAGCTTCTCTCACGAAGATAGGTCCCAAATTCGACCATCTCATTCGAACAGTTCTACTCAGTTATCAGTTGACATTCGATAACTTTCATGCTATCGTTTGCTGAACGATTCGGGTGCCAGCCCGGATCTGCCCTCAGGTCCCCAATGGACGCCCGTCCTGTCGCGATTGCCGGCCGCGTAAACCCTTCAGAATCAATCCACTCCAAAACGCAAACACACCTTACCCGTTTAGAATCACATCCTTACACCATCTCGCAATGTAAAAGCTTTAGAATCACATTCTTGCGCAAAAACAGGGGAGGGGGTGGTCATTCTGTTAACCAGCTTCCGAAAACGGTGACCGCGCCGGTCCATCGTCAATTCCTTGAATGGAGTGCTTTTTCTCCGTGCACCTCGGTGCTCTCTGCGCCTCTGCATTATCTTTTCTCTCTCGACATTCAGCTTTCGACTGTCAACCTCTTCCCCCGCGAATTCCGCCCCCAACTCTTTCTCTGCGGTCTTTGCGAACTCTGCGGTGAACCTCTTCGCCTCTTCCCCCTCTCTCAGCTACACTCATTCCCTCTCTCTCCAACCGAGGTCTTGCAAATGTTAGTTGTCATGCAGTCCCATGCCACCGAGGAGCAGGTCCGCGCCGTCTGCCAGCGCATCGAAAGCCTCGGCCTCAAAGCGCATCCCATTCCCGGCGCCGCACGCACCGCCATCGGCATCACCGGCAATGACGGCGCAATCGATCTCGGCGTTCTCGAATCGCTTCCCGGCGTCATCGAGTGCATCCCGGTCAGCAAGCCGTACAAGCTCGTCAGCCGCGATGCCAAGGCCGAAGACACCATCCTCCGCATCCCCACCCCGCGCGGCGATGTCCTCATCGGCGGTCCGAACATCGCGCTCGTCGCCGGCCCCTGCGCCGTCGAAACCGAAGCCCAATGCATGGCTATCGCCGAGCAAGTCGCCAAGACCGGGTGCAAACTCTTCCGCGGCGGTGCCTACAAACCGCGCACTTCCCCATACTCATTTCAAGGATTGGGTGAACCCGGTCTAAAAATTCTCGCCAAAGTTCGCGAGACCCACGGCTTCGGCATCATCACCGAAGCCATCGACAACGAATCGCTCGATCTCGTCGAGCAATACGCCGACGTGATTCAGATCGGCGCCCGCAACATGCAGAATTTCTCCCTGCTCAAGCGCGCCGGCCGCGCCAAAAAACCCGTTCTTCTAAAGCGCGGCATGTCCGCCACGCTCGACGAATTTCTCATGGCCGCCGAATACATCTTGTCCGAAGGAAATTATCAGGTGGCGCTCTGCGAACGCGGCGTCCGTACTTTCTCCGACTTCTCGCGCAACACTTTGGATCTTGCCGTCGTCCCCGCCGTAAAACGCCGCAGCCATTTGCCGATCATGGTCGACCCGTCGCACGGCACCGGCAAACGCCACAAAGTACTTCCCTTGTCGCTCGCAGCGGTCGCCGTTGGCGCCGACGGCCTCCTCGTCGAAGTCCACCACGAACCCGAAAAAGCCCTCTCCGACGGCGTGCAATCCATCATCCCGAGCGAATTCGCCACACTCACCGACGAAGTCCGTCAAATCGCCAACGTCCTCCACCGCCAAATCAACTGACGATGCCAACTAGCTCCCAACTCACACCGTCTTGCCGCTTTCTCTGTGCTCTCTGCGAACTCTGCGGTGAACCTCTTCGCCTCTTTCGCCTTTCGATTCATCGTCGACTCACTGAATCGAACGCCGCTTCTCCGCGCTCGCTTGCCCCGAGCCTCGAAGGGGCAGCGCACCCTGCGTCTCTGCGTTATCTTTTCTCTTTCGACTTTCAACTGTCGACTGTCAACCTCTTCAAATGACCCGCCCTCGCAAAAACATCCGCGTCATCATCCTCTGCACCGCCCTGCTGCTCGGCGCCGCAATCATCATCGCCCGCGAGCATCGCCCATCCTTCCTGCGCCCCGGCCTGCGCCTCAACGCATACGTGAGCACGCTCGACGGCACGTGAACGTCATCGACCTGGTGAACTTGCGCTCCGTCGCGCGCGTGCAAGTCGGCCCAGCACTCTCCGGCTTGCGCGAACATCCCACGCGCCCCGAAGTCTGGGGCGTCAGCACGCAGGACGGTTACGTCTTCGTCCTCGGCGCATATCCGAATCAAGTGATCGCGCGCATTCCCGTCGGCCCGGCTCCCTATGCTCTCGAATTCTCGCCCGACGGCAGCATCGTCTACACCACGTCGAGCGGCAGCGATCGCATCGTCGCAATCAACGCGGAAACACACGCGATCGTAGCCTCTGCACAGACCGGCAGACATCCGGTGCTCGCCCGCCTCGCTCCCGACAAGAAAACTCTCGTTGTTCTCAATCACGACGACGCAACCCTCGGCGTCTACGACGCCTCAAGCCTCGCTCGCATCGCAACTGTTCCCGTCGTCCACAATCCCGATGACGTCACGATTCTCCCCAATAGCTCGCTTGCATTCGTCATCAGCCGCACCGAGCCGCGCCTTTCCGTCGTCGATCTCCGCCGCAACGTCTTGCTGGCGAATCTCCAGTTGGTCGGCAAGCCGTCCGACATGATCCTCAAACCCGATGGCGGCGAACTCTACGTCATCTCGCCGGAATCCCACGGCTTGCAGGTCATCAACACCGAGACGCACGAAGTCGGCGACTTTTTAGTTCTCGGCGACACCCCGACCCGCGGCGTCCTGAGCGTCGATGCCGGATTGCTCTACGTTACCGACGCCACTGCAAACCGCGTCACCGCTGTAGACCTGAACAATCGCCGCGTCATCCGCACCATCAACGGCCGCGAATTGCTGATCTCCGCCGGCCAGACGCCGGACGCCATCCGCTTCGACCCCGAAGAAAATCTTTTATTAGTCGTGAATAAAGGCTCGAGCGACTTGTCTGTAATCCGGGCACGCTTGGGCGACCAGAGCCTGCTGACCATGATCCCGGTGGGTGATCAGCCGCAGGAACTCGCAGTGAAGTTGTTCTAGAGGATGTTGAGATGAGAAAAAACGTCGAGTTTGAGAGGACTCAATTCACTTGAACAGATTCGCTATCGCAGCGATGGCTAAGAATCCTCAATCGGCCATGAAGCCTCTTCGCCTAATGCGATCTCAAGAAAACCTTCAGACGGCAGAACGTCAACCGGCAGGCCTCCATGCCAGAGCGCCACACCCAGTCTCAGCTTCTGTTGGCCTTTCAAATTCAGCTCAGAGCGCTTGATCGAAACTTCAAGTATTCGTTCAAATGCGACTTCGGCGATTTTCTTCGGATTGAGCAAGCATGCTTTGCCACTTTCAATCGCAAATTCCTGCAAGATGTCCGCGTTCAAGTTTTACTACAACTGTGACTTCTTCAGCCGCGCCGATCGTGATGCGAAACTCCGGACTCTCCATCTCGCACAACGCTTCCATGAATGAATCGATGCGCACGCTGAGCTTGTCGCTCTCGAACCCATAACGCAGCTCGCGCAGGTAGAAGATGCGACCATGCATCGCACCTCCTCGTCTTTCCGGCGAATACAAGCCCGCGCCGAGCCACTCGAAGTACGAAGTGTCGCGCCCATCCACAGTCGTGCGCAGAAACGCCGTCGGCGGCATTTGCAACGCATGCTCCGGTTTCCGCTTGATCGGCTTCGCGAGATCAGGCGGAGCAACCTGGCCCAACGCGAGATATATCCCGGTGAGGTGTTTTCGGAACAGCGCATCGAATTCGGCGTCGTTGGCGGTGCTGTGTTCAGGGCCGTACCACCAGCACCAATCGCTTCCCTCTGCGGCGAGCAGGGATTCAAGTGCTGCTTGAAGTGCGGTTTCGGTCGGCGCGTCGGCGCGACCTTTTACTTTCGCATCGACGCCGGCCGCGTAAGCCTGGCGCGCGTCCCACAGCAACTCCCACGCGGTGACGTCCTCTTGGTCGCCGATCCAAACGTCGAAGTTTGCGTTGATCCAGGAGCCGGGGAAAATTCCAACGTTGGTCGGAACCGACTTTGTTGCGGCGATCGCTTCGCTCGCAGTCAAAGCGCGAAAGTCGGGATCGCTCTCGATGCGCTTGTAAAACTGACGCAGGAACTCGCGGCCGTTGCCGTAGAAGTATTCCCAGGCATTCTCGCCATCGAGAAAAACACAAACGGTCAGCGGGTCGGAACTCTGTACGCGTTCGCCGATGTATCGCAAACGCCCGTGCAAATCCGCAGCAGCGGCGCCCGCGTCCATACGGCTGTACACAAAGCCAACGAGATCAGAGAGTTGGTGATCGCGGAAAAGCCCTGTGATTCCCCGCCCTTCGAGTTGAATGCGCCACGGCTTGTAGAGACGGTCCGCATTCGCTGGAAGCCCGTTGGTATCGCGGAAAAATCCCACGTTGAGGGTACGGCCGAGCACGCCTTCGTCGGTGCCGAACCATTGAAAACCTTCGTCGATGGCGATGGAGAGCGCCTGATCAGAGACCGAGCCTTCCGACGGCCACAATCCCGCGGGGCGAACGCCGAATACCCGTTCATGATAATCGCGCGCACGGCGCAACTGCTCTCGCGCATCTTCAGGCTGGCGAAAGGCACGGCGCGGCAGCGGCGTTCCCGGATTCGCGATGCGCGCGACGTCGGAGTCGCAGAGCAACGGCAGAATCGGATGATAGAAAGGCGTCGTGCTGATCTCGATCTGACCGCTCTTCGCAGCTTCGCGATAAATCGGAAGAACCTGATTCAGCAAATCGGCCTGGCGTTCCTTCAGCAATTCTTTGTCTTGCTCGCTGAAGTCTTTGCCCTTGTCGGCCAGCCGACTTGTAATGTTGTCCTTTGAAAACCATTCCTCGTCCATCCAGGCGAGTTGAGAAAGCACTTGAAGATCGCGCCAGTCGCGCGCGGTGAATGTAACGAGAGCTTGTGCCCCGCCGGCGGGCCGCGACCATTCGAACAGTTCGACGAAGCGCGGAAAGCGCGACATCAGACGTTCATGGTTTAGTTGAAATGCGCGCGCCAGGATCTCGCTCTTGCATTCGCGCGTGAGATCGTCGGTGTTCTTGTATGCCAGCGAAAACCAGGGCTCGTCGAACTTGCCGCTCGCGTATTCCTCGATCTGCATGCCAAGTGACGGGACGACGTTGAACGTGGCGTGGAAGTTCGGCGCCTCCTGCAGCACGCGCACCATGCCCCAGTAATCCTTGAGCGCATGAAGACGCGTCCAGGGCAGCACATAACGCCCGCTCTCAGGATCGCGGTACTGCGGTTGGTGCATGTGCCAAAGCAGAACGAGGTTGACGCGATTCATCGCGCGGGCTCCGATCCCGCGCAGGCAGATGACGCAACTCGATTTTGCGCAGCAATTGCTGTGCGACTCGCTGCACAAATTGCGCGCTGTGATGCGTTGTGCGGCGCTCAAGGCGCTTACGCTCGTGTTACACTCGCCGTTTCGATAGATCATGCGCATCCTGGACCGGTACATTGTCCGCGAAATCTTCCGTCACGCCTTATTAGGCCTTGTCGTTTTTACCTTTGTTTTCTTCGTTCCTCAACTTGTTCGTTTGACGGCGTTGTTTGTCCGGCACACCGGTTCAGGCTCGCAAATCGCCGAATTATTCCTTTGCATTTTTCCTGGAGTTCTGACGTTCACGGTGCCGATGGCGATACTGATCGGCGTGCTGCTCGGGCTCGGGCGCATGTCGAGCGACAGCGAAATCATCGCCATGACCGCACTGGGAATCGGCCGCCGGCGGATCCTGCTCCCCGTCGCGGTGCTCGCAGCTACGGGATGCGCAGTGACGCTGGCGATGACGATGTGGCTTGCTCCTCTGGCGCTGCACACGTTTCGAGGACTGGAAACGGAGCTGGCCGCGTCGCAACTGAACTTCGCGATTCAACCGCGCGTATTTGATGAGCGATTCCCGCACGAGATTTTGTATGTCAATGACATCTCGGCCAGCGGGACGCAGTGGCGCGGAGTCTTTCTCGCAGAGACCGGTGGAGAGAACGCGTCGCGCATCACTCTAGCAGAGAGCGCCGTGGTTGTGGCGGAACCCAAGCAAGGAAAGTTAGAGCTTCACTTGAAGGGTGGAGCGACGCATGACTTTGACCGCAATGACCCCGATCACTATTCCGTGACGGCGTTTGGCCAGAGCGACTGGCCGATTGAAGTTACTGGCATCGTGCCGCCGCAGCAGACGCGGCAGGCAAAGAATGACGAACGGTCTGTTAAAGATCTAGCGGCGGACTCCGGACCGAACTGGCGAGAAGCTCGAGTAGAACTTCAACGTCGATTTGCGTTCCCTGCGGCATGTTTTGCGTTTGCATTGATCGCGGTACCGATCGGATCGCAGCCCCGCCGCGGCGGACGTGCCGCCGGCTCGCTGATCGCCGTGCTTCTGATCGCCAGTTACTATTTGCTTTTAATTTTTGGCAGCGGACTGGCGCGAGAAGGCTCCGTTCCCCCTTTTGTCGGTTTATGGATCGGCAACGTAGCGCTGGCGGTCTGCGGGATTATCTTGCTGCCCCGCATGGAGCAGTTTCGCGGGGAGATCACGTGGCTACAGTCATACAACCGGCTTCAGCTTTGGCTGCGATTGCGACAGCTCAAGCGTATCCGGGCGCGCGCTGCGGCGGCGCGTGCGCAAGCTAACGATGCGAGAGCGCACGGCGCCACAGAACACGCGTCGGCAGTGACGACTTCTGGCGGCAGTTTCCCGCGGCTGATGGACATTTATCTTCTGCGGCGGTTCTTCTCTTATTTCGCGCTGCTGATGCTCGCCTTCATCTTTCTGTTCGAGGCGTTTACGTTCTTTGAGTTGCTGGACGACATTGCGCGGCACCGCGTGCCGTTCCTGATTGTCGTGGATTACTTTAGATATTTAACGCCGTACCTTTTGTATCAGTTGGCGCCGCTTGGGGCGCTTGTGGCGACGCTGGTGACGATCGGCGTGATGAGCAAGAACAACGAGATCGTGGCCTGCAAGGCCAGCGGCATCAGCTCTGTATCGCCTGGCGGGGCCGCTTCTGTTGGCTGGGGTCATCCTGGCCTCGACGATGATTCTGCTCGATGACACGTTCCTTCCCTACGCGAACCAGCGGCAGGACGCGCTGAGAAACCAGATTAAGGGCCGCCCAGCGCAGACGTACGCGCAACCGCAGCGGTGGATCTTTGGCGACAACGCGAAGGTGTACAACTACGATCTATTCGATCCTAACCAGAACTTGTTCGGTGGATTGAGCGTGGTGGAGATCGATCCGGTGACGTTCAACGTGCGTCGGCGCGTGTTCGCTTCCCGCGCGCAGTGGTCGGATGCGCAGAATCTGTGGGTGCTGGAGGGCGGGTGGGTTCGCGACTTTTCCGATGGGACGGTCGCGAAGTATGAGCCGTTCAAAGTTAAAGATCTACCTGAACTCACCGAGCCGCCTTCGTACTTTCATCGAGAGGTGCGACAGGCGTATCAGATGAGCTGGGCGGAGTTGCGACGGTATGCCGCGAGTTTGCAGAAGGCGGGATTTGATGTGTCGGCGCTGCTGGTGCAGTGGCACCGGAAGCTGGCGTTTCCGCTGATTGCGCCGATCAGTATGTTGCTGGCGTTTCCTTTTGCGTTCCTGGTAGGGACGCGCGGCGCGGTCGGCGGAGTGGCGATAGGCGTCGCGATTGGTATTCTGTATTGGCTGGGAGCGGAATTGTTGACGGCGATGGGTGGCGTGGGGCAGTTGCCGCCGTTCCTCGCGGGGTGGGCGCCGGATATTATTTTCTTCTTCCTGGGGTTGTACTTCTTCTTCAAGATGCCGACGTGACGTTGGTTGGTGGTTCGATGTTCCCTTCGGGGGGCTGTGCCCGAGTTGAACGCTGAGATCCTTCGGCGTCCTACCGACGCCTCAGGACGACACCCGCGTCAGGTAGGTGAGAGCTGAAGTCGGCGATCAAATCGACCTGCCTGAAAAGAAATGTCGGCGCGAGACTTTTGGTCGCCGCGCCGACAAGTAAGTCGTTGGTTTAGATTTCTCCCGAAATGGGAATGCTACGGTTAGCTACTTTTTCTTTTTGCCTTTGCCGGATTTCTTCGCGGCGTTTTCTTCAACCACAGCTTGAGCTGCGCCGAGGCGTGAGATTGGCACGCGATAGGGTGAGGCGCTGACGTAGTCCATGCCGACTTGATGGCAGAACTTCACGCTGTCGAGATCGCCGCCGTGTTCGCCGCAGATGCCGACCTTGAGCTTGTTGCGGGTACTGCGGCCCTTCTCGATGCCCCACTTGATCAACATGCCGACGCCCTTGGTGTCGAGCGACTGGAACGGGTCGGCTGCGAACACGCCGGCCTTCTTCTCGTCGACGTAGTCGGGCAGGAAGCGGCCCGCGTCGTCGCGTGAGAGGCCCATGGTGGTCTGGGTTAGGTCGTTGGTGCCGAAGGAGAAGAACTCGGCGCGCTCCGCGATCTCGTTGGCGAGCAACGCGGCGCGCGGGAGTTCGATCATGGTGCCGACGATGTAATCGAGTTTTGTGCCGGACTTCTTGATGATGTCGTCGGCGACCCGGCGCGTGGCGTCCTCGAGAATCGAGAACTCCTTTTTGTCGAGAACGAGCGGGTGCATGATCTCAGGCAATACTTTAATGCCCTGCTTCTTGCATTCGACCGCCGCTTCGATGATGGCGCGCACCTGCATCTCGAGAATCTCGGGATAGGTGATCGCCAGGCGGCAGCCGCGGTGGCCGAGCATTGGGTTGGACTCGTGGAGTTGCTCGACGCGCCGCGCGACGACGTCCGCACTGAGGCCGAGCTCTTTCGCGAGCTCTTCCTGCTTCTTGCGCTCGTGCGGGACGAATTCGTGCAGTGGTGGATCGATGAGGCGGATGGTTACTGGGAATCCATCCATCGCTTTAAATATGCCGATGAAGTCGCGACGCTGGAACGGCAGGAGTTTATCCAAAGCTTTAACTCTGGCTTCTTTGTTATCGGCCAGAATCATTTCCTGGATGGCGCGCTGACGTTCTTGTCCCTTCTCGGGGAACTCGAAGTCGGTGAAGAACATGTGCTCGGTGCGGCAAAGGCCGATGCCTTCGGCGCCGAACTCGCGGGCTTTGCGGGAGTCCTGAGGCGTGTCGGCATTGGTGCGGACACCAAGGCGACGAACGCCGTCGGCCCACTTCATGAGCGTCTGGTAAGCGGCTGGGAATTCCGGAGTGACGAGATCCATCTGGCCGGAGTAGACGAGACCTTCCCCGCCGTCGAGCGTGACCCATTCGCCTTCCTTGACGGTCTTGCCACCGACGGTCATGGTCTTCGACTTATAGTCAATGTTGAACTTTTCCGCGCCGACGATGCAGCACTTGCCCCAGCCGCGTGCGACGACTGCGGCGTGAGAAGTCTTACCTCCAGTAGCGGTTAAGATTCCCTGCGCGACGGCCATGCCGCCGACATCTTCGGGGCTGGTTTCACGACGGCAGAGGATAACCTTCTCGCCTTTCTTCGCCCATTCCTCGGCGTCGTGCGCGCTGAAGACGACCTTGCCGACGGCGGCGCCGGGGACGGCGTTGATGCCGGAGCCGAGAATGCGCGATTCCAGCGTCTTCTTGTCGAGCTTTGCATCAATGATCGGATAGAAGAGGCGCTCGATGTCCTCGGGCTTGATGCGCATGATCGCTTCATCTTTAGAGATGAGCTTCTCGTTGGCCATGTCGACGGCCATCTGGAAAGCGGCGGCAGGTGTGCGCTTGCCGGTGCGGGTCTGGAGCATGTAGAGCTTGCCGTTCTCGACGGTGAACTCCATGTCCTGCATGTCGTGGAAGTGTTTCTCAAGTGTTACTCGAACTTTTTCGAGCTGACCGTAGACCTTGGGCATGAGGCGCTTCATCTCGGTGAGAGGCATCGGAGTGCGGATGCCGGCGACGACGTCTTCACCTTGTGCGTTGACGAGGTAGTCGCCGTAGAAGATTTTCTCTCCCGAGCTGGGATTGCGAGTGAAGCAGACGCCGGTGCCGGAATCGTCGCCAGTGTTGCCGAACACCATCTGCATAACGTTGACGGCGGTGCCGAGGAGGCCGGTGATCTTCTCGACGCGGCGATAGGTGACGGCTTTTTCGGCCATCCAGGATCCGAACACGGCGCCGACGGCGCCCCAGAGCTGCTCGATCGGGTCTTCGGGGAAGTCTTTGCCGGTCTTTTGTTTGAAGACTTGCTTGTATTCGGCGACGAGTTCTTTCCAGCCGCTGGCGGGCACTGCGGTGTCGTCTTTGACGTTGAGGCGGTGCTTCATCGCGTGGAGACGCTCTTCGAGGTCACCCTTGGGGAGCTCCATCACGACGCTGGAATACATTTGAACGAAGCGGCGATAGGCGTCGTAGGCGAAGCGCTCGTTCTTCACGCTTGCGGCGAGGCCCTGGACGGACTTGTCGTTGAGGCCGAGGTTGAGAATCGTCTCCATCATGCCAGGCATGGAACGGGCGGAGCCGGAGCGGACGCTGACGAGAAGCGGGTTCTTGGGATCACCGAGCTTTTTCTTGGTGACCTTTTCGAGCTTGGCGACGTTTTCGGCGACCTGTTTCTTCAGCTCGGCGGGATACTTCTTGCCATTCTTGTAGAAGTAATCGCAAGCTTCGGTTGAGATTGTGAAGCCGGCCGGAACGGGGAGGCCGATCTTGGTCATCTCGGCCAAGCCGGCGCCTTTACCTCCTAGAACCTCACGCCACGAAGCGTCACCTTCTGCTTTACCTGCTCCAAAGAAATAAACCCACTTTGTCACTTTGTCCTCGCATTTAGTTTAAGTTTCAGTTGAACCATGAAAATTGTTTTCGATCGAGCTTCCTCGAGCATGTTCGTTTCGTTCGACAATTAAAGTTGTGTATCAGTTGTCGGCATGTCGACTACAACTGCCTTCTGCCGTTAAAGTGTTTATTCCGTTTCTAGGTTTCCCCGGCTTCCCTTTCGAGCTATTTTGATTGTTGATCCAAGACTTTAACTAGGTTCCGTTGACGTCACTTTTCATCGGCACCGATTTCCGAGAAGTCGGCGATCGTTGTGAACTCGCGCAGCAACTCGGACAACAGCGCGAGACGGTTTTTGCGGACAGCTTCGTTTTCCGCCATCACCATAACTTCCTGGAAGAAGCGATCGACGGAGGCACGCAGCCCGGCGATTTGCTCGAGAGCGCGGCCGTAGTGGCCGGCACGCTTCTCCGTTTGAACGCGCGCGGCGGCTTCCCTGCCGGATTTAAATAGTTCGCGCTCGGCGTCGTTCTCAAATAGTTCAGCGTTCACGGCGCCGCCATCTTTGAGATTCGCCTTCTCAAGTATCTTGCGAATCCGCTTGAAAGAGACGGCTAGCGGTTCGAAGTTCTTGGACTTGCGGATCGCCTTGAGGGCTTCGAGTCGCTGCTGTGCGTCGACTAGATCGTCGACCCCGCTGCGGAAGACGGCATTTACCTCGTCATAAGCGAAGCCGTACTTTTCGCGGAAGACGTACTTTGCGCGATCAAGAATGAAATCTAATGCTTGAAGTTCTTGAGCGGGACCAACTGAAAGCTTTGGTGGATGATGCAGCAATGCTTTAGCTGCGGTGCTGACGGCGGTGTGAAGTGGCAATGGAAACTTCTTATCCAGTATTACTTTAACTATGCCGAGAGCGGCTCGGCGGAGTGCGTAGGGATCACTTGAACCCGTCGGAACGACGCCAACAGCGAAGCAGCCGACGATCGAGTCGAGTTTGTCAGCGATCGAGACGGCGCAGCCGATTACGTTGCGTGGTGCGGGATCTTCCAGGCCGACGGGACGATAGTGGTCGTAGACAGCGTCGGCGACGTCGTTGGATTCGCCTTGAGCGCGGGCGTAGAGACCGCCGACGATGCCCTGCAATTCGGTGAATTCGCGCACCATTTCGGTGGCGAGGTCGCATTTGGCAAGCTCGGCGGCACGGTCGGCGTCGGCTACGTGGGCTTTTGCGATGCCGAGACCAGTCCAGTGCTCGACGAGCCAGCGCGAAATGTCGCGAATACGCTCGACTTTGTCGGCATAACTGCCGAGGCGCGACTCGTACGTGACTTTGGCGAGCTTTGGAAGATAGTCGGCGAGCCGACATTTCTGATCGGACTCCCAGAAGAATTGAGCGTCGGCGAAGCGGGCGCGAAGAACGCGCTCGTGGCCGGCGGCGACGAGGCCCTTGGTATCTTTCGCGAGATTGATGATGGCGAGGAAGCTTGGCGCCAGTTCCCCGTTCTTGTGTTCGAGCGCGAAGTACTTTTGGTGGTCGCGCATGACGGTGATAAGGATTTCGTCGGGGAGGCTGAGGAACTTTTCGTCGAAGGTGCCTTCAAGTACTGATGGAAATTCATTCAAGTAAACTACGAGCTTTAGGAGTTCAGGGTCGTGATGAAGCTTGTAGCCGTTGCGTTTTGTCGCGGCCGCGAGTTCGCGTTCGATCTTGGCGCGGCGGTCGGCTGGCTTGACGATGACGCCGTTGGCGCGGAGCTTTTTCTCGTAGTCGGCGAAGGTGGAGACTGTGATCGCGCTAGAGCCGAGGAAGCGGTGGCCGCGCGTGACGTTGCTGGCGGCGATGCCGCCGAAGGTAAAGTTGAGCGTCCTGCCGCCGAGAGTGGCGACGATCCAGCGAATCGGGCGGATGAAACGGGCGCCGTCGAGGCCGGTCCAAGTCATTGTGCGAGGCCAGGTTAGGTCGTGGATCGCGCGGGGGAGCATTTCGGCGAGGATTTGCTCGGAAGTGCGGCCGCGCTTGGTGTGCTTGGCGGCGAGATACTCGCCTTTGGGCGTCTGGATGAGGAAGACGTCGACGAGGCGGATACCCTGCTTCTCGGCGAAGCTGACGGCGGCGCGGGTGGGCTGGCCTTGGGCGTCGTAGGCCACGGACTTGGGCGGGCCGGTGACTTCGCTTACGACATCCTCTTGCTTCGCGGGTAAGCCTCTGACCCAGGCGGTCAGGCGGCGTGGCGCGGCGAAGGTTTCGACAGTGATGCCTTGCGTGAGGTTTTCGGTCGCGAGCAATTTCTCTAAGATTACTTTAAGTTCTTCTTCTGCTCGCGGGAGCATGCCGGCCGGAATTTCTTCGGCGCCAATCTCAAACAATAACTCTAACTTTTTTGAGGCCGGAGTCGCCTTTGAAGAGTGTGAAGTATTAGATGAAGATTTCGATGGCGTCATGCCAGCACCTCACGGCGCTGTGCGGGGCCACCGATCTGTTGGAGATATGCTGCGGCGGTGCGACAGGAGATGTTGCGGACACGGCCCATCAGGGCGGCGCGCTCGGTCGTGGAGATTACTCCGCGAGCGTCGAGCATGTTAAAGAGGTGCGAACATTTTAAACAGTGATCGTAAGCTGCGAGGACGGGAAATCGCGTGCGGGGCTTCCCTTCTGCCTGATTGAAGGCTTCGAGTAATTCTTTAGCTTCTTTTTCGTGGAGCTCGAACTCTTGGCGAATGGCTGCGGCGTCGCTTCGATCGAAACTATATTCCGAGAGTTGCTGTTCTTCGGCGAGACGGATGTCGCCGTACGATTTGTCGGCGGACCAGCGGAGATCGTAGACGCTTTCGACGCCTTGAAGAAAGGCGCAGATGCGTTCGAGCCCGTAGGTCAGTTCGACGGAAATGGGGTCGAGGTCGAGGCCACCGCTTTGCTGGAAATAAGTGAACTGCGTGATCTCAAGTCCATCTAGAAGTACCTGCCAGCCGATTCCCCAGGCGCCGAGCGTGGGCGACTCCCAGTTGTCTTCCTCGAAGCGGATGTCGTGTTCTTTTAACTCGATGCCGATGGCGGCGAGACTTTGGAGATACAGGTCCTGGACGTCGACGGGAGCAGGCTTAAGTATCACTTGAAATTGCATGTGCTTGTAGAGGCGATTCGGATTCTCGCCATAGCGGCCGTCGGCGGGGCGGCGGCTGGGTTGGACGTAAGCAACTCGGTATGGTTGAGGGCCGAGAACGCGAAGGAATGTTTCGGGATGCATCGTGCCGGCGCCGACTTCGACATCGTACGGTTGCTGAAGGACACAGCCTTGCTTCACCCAGAAATGCGAGAGCTTGAGGATCAGATCCTGAAAATCGAGGCCACGAGGTTTGGCTTCTAGTTTTGCTTTAGCTTTCAAGTGGTCTCCAGAAGCGTCCGGGTGTGAAGCCTTCTCTCGGTGTGATGTTCGATCCAGTCCAATGTCGCTTCTCGCAGTTCGCGAGCGGCTGATTTCTGTTCGTCCGTGGCTTCAATTTTATCCAATCCTCGTGTTGCGAAGACTTCTCCAAGCTGGCGAGCACCGACGTGCAGCGGCTTCATCCCCGGCCGACGGCACTTCTCGCACTGAAGACCCGGCTCCCAAGGCGCGAAAAACGCCGGACGGTCGCCGAAAGGCTCGCTGCAGAGTGCGCAACGATCGAAACGCGGCAGCCAGCCGCCGAGTTTCACGGTCCAGAAGCCGAAGTAGCTCACCGGAACCGCCCAATCACCGGTGCGCTCGATCTCTCGGGCGACCAACAGAATCAGCCGGAACATCGATTCGGCGACTTCGTGCTCCGGCAAAACGAGCTCGGAGACTTCGCTGACGACGGCGAGGCCGGTGCTGAGGCCATAGTCGCTCTGCGACTTGTTGAACGATTCGATCAGCTCGCATTGCTGAATGCGGACTAGATCGCGCGTTTCTTTTTCGACGTACCAAAGCTGTACGTGAGAAAGGACCTCAAGCGTGGAGCCATAGCGGTTTTTCAAACGCCGGGCGCCACCTGCGACGCCACGAATGCGACCCGACGCGCGCCCCAGAAAGCTGACGAGGCGGTCGGCCTCGCCCAGAGGGAACGTCTTTAGGATGATGGCTTCCGTTTCCCGGGCGGGCATTCGTTGTCGGCGCGCCGACGCTGCGTTGAACCACTGCCTGGTTCTGTTCGATACGCACGCACACGCAGAACTAATTTAATTATCACACGCGCGGAGTCTTCGCAAATAAATCAGAAGAAAAATTAGAGCGGCGCAAAATTTATTGCGATCACTGCGTTCGTGACGACTGCCTGCACACTCGCGAGCTTACGTGTTTGATGCCGAGCGGTCCTTGTTACGTTTGTGAACAGCGATCTATATGTTAAGCCCGATACTTCAAGCGATGGTTTAGGTGGAGCGGCGCCTTCATTCCCGCCCGCTCTAGTTCGGGTCCGGTATCTCAAGTATCGCTTGCGATTTCTGAGAGGCCTGGTCTGCGTCAGCCAGCACCGATTCTAAGAAACGTGGCTAAGTGACTGTCGGCGAAGTTAGCGACAAACAGAGGAAGTTAACGGAACTTGTGATTCTGTTAACTTGTCGGCCTTGCGTGGGAAATTATAGGACGCGGTCGAGATCCTTAATTTGGATATGTCGGCAGGACCACCGACCTTCGGATTGCCACGTGAGTTGCAATTTCGAGAGATTCCGGTAGGCTGCGGGCTGACCGCTACATGTTCATCCCTCTGAAAGACCTGAATCCGCGACGCAACTATCCGGTCGTGAATACGGCGCTGATTCTTATCAATATCGGCGTCTTCATCTATCAGGTGACGTTGCCGCCCCGCGTTTTCAAGGCATTTGTCCTGGCGAATGCCACGGTGCCGGCGCGCTTCCCTGCCGTACTCAGCGGGCACGGGCATTTAGAGACGGCGCTGTTGCCGGTGCTGACGAGCATGTTTCTGCACGGAGGGATTGCGCATCTCCTGGGCAACATGCTGTTTCTCTGGATCTTCGGCGACAACGTCGAGGACTTCTACGGCCATATCACCTACTTATTTTTCTATCTGTTTTGTGGAGTGGCCGCGGGGTTTCTGCACATTGCGTTCAACTGGCACTCGATGCTGCCGTCGATTGGAGCGAGCGGGGCGATTTCGGGAGTGATGGGTGCGTATCTGTTGCTCTATCCGCGGGCGCAGATACTGACGCTCGTGTTCATCTTCCTTGTGCCGATTCCGGCGGTCGTGATTCTGGTGCTTTGGTTTGTGCTGCAGTTTGCGTCGGGAGTTTCGTCGATCGGCGTTGCCGCGTCCTCTGGAGGTGTCGCGTGGTGGGCACATGTCGGCGGATTTTTGATGGGGATGCTGATTACGAATGTCGTCCGTCGACAATCAAATTTTTAGTTGAAGATTTTCTCGCTCGGCAAATGCGAAGAAGCCGGTTTTTTGTTGAGTGTTACTTTAGATTTGAATCGGCGAGACTTTGAGAGTTGCGAGTACGAGAGTGCGGCCGATCGATTAGACGTTTGCCGCGAGCCAATCACCCACTTCGATAGTCTTCTTCTCGCCGCCCAAATCCGGCGTGAGGATATTTTTCAGAAAGGCCGACTTCACGGCCTTACGGATGCGCTCCGCTTCGTGCTGCCAGCCTAGAAATTCAAGCATCATTGCGGATGTCAGAACCGAACCCAATGGATTCGCGATGCCTTTCCCTGCAATGTTCGGTGCCGAGCCGTGGACCGGCTCAAATAGCGAGGTTTTGCCCGGGTGAATGTTGCCCGACGGCGCCAAACCAAGTCCGCCAATCAGCTGAGCGCCCAGATCGCTAATGATGTCGCCGAAGAGGTTACAGGTCACGATTACATCAAACTGCGACGGGTCGCGGACGATCTCCATCGCAAGAGTGTCGATGAAGAGGTGCCGCGACTCGATTGACGGGTATTCCTTCCGAACTGCCTTGAACACGCGTTGCCAGAGGTCGTGCGCGAAAGTCATCGCGTTGGACTTGTCGCTCATGCAGACGCGTTTGAGGTTGTGTGCGACGGCGTACTCGAAGGCATGGCGGAGGATGCGCTCGACGCCTTTCCGTGAGTTGACGTCTTCCTGCACGGCGATCTCGTCGGCTGTGTCCTTTTTGAAGAAGCCCCCGACACCGACGTAGAGGCCTTCGGTGTTTTCGCGAAATACGATGAGTTGAAGATCTTTCTCGGTGCGGCCGCGCAGCGGCGTCATGCGTTCATGTATTAGTTCAACTGGGCGCGCATTGACGTAAAGATCTAGTTTAAATCTCAAGCCAAGGAGAATGTCGGCGGCGTGCTGATTGGATGGGACGCGCGGGTCGCCGAGTGCGCCGAAGAGGATGGCGTCGAATTCGTCGCGGAGCGTCTCCACCGCACCAGCTGGGAGCGAGATGTTTTCCTTGAGGTATTTGTCGGCTCCCCAGTCGAAGTCGACGAACTCGATTTTTCGACCCGTCGAGGATGTGACGGCTTTGAGGACCTTTACAGTTTCGGGCGTGACCTCTTTGCCGATGCCGTCGCCGGGGATAACCGCGATGCGCGCGGCGGGTCCGCCCTGGCGTAGAGGTAGGTTTGGCACTGGGGACTCCTGAGTTGGATTGAGATTCGCGAGTTGGCGGCCTCGACCTCAATGCCCTGCTGGTGACCCGCCGTCGTTACGTTAACACACACGAGCGCCTAGGTTTGGCGGCCAGATTCGATCCAGTAGACCCCAGCCAGCGCGAGCGCGCCGCCCACGATTTGCATGAGCGAGCCGCGTTCGCCGAGCCAAACGATGCCGAGAATCGTCGCGACAACAGGGAGCAGGTAAGTGAAGGCCGCGAGTTGCGACGCCTGGAGATATTTCAGAAGCCAAAAATAGAGAACATACGCCACGGCCGAACTGAAGACCGCCATATAAATGACGGAGGTCCAGCTTTGCCACGGCACGCGCCGCCACCGCGCATCGGTCATCAATCCGTGGGCTTGGTACAGGACAACAGGAAGCACAACAATCGCGCCGCTGAAATGATTGAACGCGGTCATTGTCAGCGCGTCGTAGCGTGCGGCGACGCGCTTGCCGAGCACGCTGTAGACAGCGAATCCGATCGCGCCGGTCATCATGACAGCATCGCCTTCCAGCGATGGAGATCGCTTCGTCATTCCGTTCTCTGCGGCGAGCACAGCAATCCCGGCAAAAGCCATGGCAATGCCGGTGAATTTGCGCCATGTCGCTTTCTCGATGCGAAAAATTACGGCGAGCGCCAGCGTGTAGACCGGCGCCATGCCGACGATTACCGCCCCGTGGCTTACGGCCGTGTGACTAAGCCCGAGCGCGAAACACATCTGGTTGATGACGACGCCGAAAAATCCTAAATAGAAGAATGTCCAGAGATCGCGTGCTGTGAATCCGCGGGCGCGAGTTTTGAGTGCGTCCGCGAAGGCGGTCGTTCGCGAGAAGATCAGGTAGGCCGGGAGCATCGCGATTCCGCCAAGAAAGACGCGAAACGATGCGACCGCCGGCGCGGGCAGGTTGCGCAATGCGATTTTTCCAGCGATGAAATTGAGCGCCCAAAGAATGACAACGGTGAGAACGGCGAGCGCGATCGTGCCGCGCCCCGGGCCGCTGGGATGGTCCGGCGTTTCGTTCATTCTACGAATCTCAGACGAGCTTTTCTGTGCGCGTGGTGAGCTTTTCGATGAGATCCATCTTCAAGTTGTAGCCAATGCCCGGCGCACTCGGAACGGCAATCGTGCCGCGGCTCGAGACGGTAACTTCCGGCTCGATGATGTCTTCGACCCAGTAGCGCTTGCTGGCGGAGACATCACCGGGCAGCGTGAAATTGGGCAACGTCGAAAGCGCGATGTTGTGCGCGCGACCGATGCCGGATTCGAGCATGCCGCCGCACCATACCGGGATTCCGTTTTTCTCGCACAGATCGTGAATGCGGCGCACCATCGTGTGACCGCCCACGCGGCCGAGTTTAATGTTAATAATTTTGCAGGCGCCCAGCGCGATGGCGGCGCGCGCGTGCTCGAGATCGTGGATGCACTCGTCGAGGCAGATGGGCGTTGCGAGTTTTTTCTGCAACTCGGCGTGGCTGTAGAGATCGTCCCAGCCGAGCGGCTGTTCGATCATCATCAGATAGAAACCTTCCAGTTGTTTGAGAAGTTCCCAATCGTCGAGCGTGTAAGCCGAATTGGCGTCAACCATCAATTTAATTTTTGGAAAGTCCTGGCGCAGACGCTTTACCTGTTCGAGATCTTTGCCCGGCTTGATCTTGATCTTGATGCGCTGGTAGCCGGCGTCGACTTCTTTTTTGACAGCTGCGGCAAGCGTGTCGAGCGAGTCTTTGATTCCGATGGAGACGCCGGAGCCGATTTCGGTGCGCGAACCGCCGAGCAGCTTCCAGAGAGGAATTCCCTTCTGCTTGGCTTCGGCGTCCCAGACGGCGGCTTCGAGCGCGCCCTTGGCCATGTTGTGGCCGCGCACGAGTTCGAGCATGTCGTAGACGTCGGCGGCTGCGGCGAAGTCCTTGCCCTTGATCAGGGGCCAAAGATGGTCGCGCAGAATGTGCCAGGCAGTCTCGACGGTCTCGGGGCTGTAGTTGGGGCTTTCGCCAGCAACGCATTCGGCCCAGCCGGTGACGCCGTCAACGTTGGCTTCGAGGAGGATGATGCGGCGATGGTGAGCGACGCCGCTGCTGATCTCGAATGGAGCGATCAGCTTCATTCCGACTTCGCGTAGGGTGATTTCGCGGATGCGCATGCGTTTAGGGATTTCTCCTGGACGACAACTGCAACTGATTTCGACCACAGGCCGACTGCGAGAGCCAAGTGCCCGCTCTTAGAAATCGCTCCACGGAACCAGGACATATGCGGTGCCGGTTGATGTTTTGCGTGTGCCGACGGCGGCGTACCCGCGGTTAAAGCAATTCATGAACTCACTGCGGATGCGGTCCTGGATTTTCTTGACGGCTGGCAGATCGATTTGCGTCCATAGTTCAAGTTCTGCTGGAAGTTCGATTTGAGAGCCTTGCGAGTAGCCAGATTCAACAGCCGAGGGCTGAGTTACCAAATTACTGATTGCAGCGATGGCTCTCTTGGAGTCCAGGTGCCATTCCACAAGAAGGCGGTCGGTCGCGAGCCCTCGATGGAGCGGGCTTGAAGTGATGCCGTACATGTTTGGTTTGTAGACGCGCGAGATGGCGCCGAGGCGATTCAAGTTAAAGTGGGCGTTTCGCAACTCGAGCGGGTCGAAGGTCCACTGGACAAAGCGGATGTCGCGCGAGAGGGCCTCTTCGCGCTGGAAGAGCTTGAGCTTTCGGCCTACGCCGCGGTCGCGATAGTCTCGATGGACGCCGGTGTGGTGCGAGTGGATAAAAATGACGTTGTCACGGTAGCCGACTAACCCGAGGGTGTAGCCGACGAGTCGCGCGCCATCGTAAGCGCCGAGGACCTGGCCGCCTGTTTCGGAAGCGACGAGGAATCCGGTGACGGGCTCAATTTCGAGATCTTCTTCACCCCAGACTTCACGCTGGAGCGCGACGCACGCTTCAAACTCGGGGAGAGTTGTGCATTTGCGTACGACGACGCCATCGCTCATCGATGAGGCGCCGTTCACCGGTGAGGGGCCACCTTGCGGATGCCGCCAAGGCTCGATACCGGCCCCACGGCTGCGGCCTGTGCCACCTTCATTTCTTTAGCGGAGTTCCAGAGCGATTCTTTTTCGGGGCGCGGAACGTCCTCGAATTTGCGACCTCGGGTGGAGGCGACGCGTTCCATCTCATGGAAGCGGCGGACGAATTTGCCGTTGGCGCGTTTGAGAGCGATCTCGGGATCGATGTGCAGGAAGCGAGCGAGATTGACTACGGCGAAGAGCAAGTCGCCCAGTTCCTCTTCGGCTTCGGAGGCGGTGCCGTGTTCCAGGGTGTGCTCAAGTTCGGTGGTTTCTTCGCGAACCTTGGCAAAGACTCCGGCGGCATTTGCCCAGTCAAAACCGGTGCGAGCGGCTTTCCTCGTGAGTTGCAGGCCTTCGAGTGTGGCTGGAATCGACTTCGGTACGCCGTCGAGAGCAGATGCGGGCTTGGGCTCGCCGGCTGCCGGGCCCTCTTTGTCGATGCGCTCCTGGGTTTTGATCTTTTGCCAGTTGCGAAGCACTTCTTCGGAATCTTTGGCTTGAACCTCGCCGAACACGTGAGGATGGCGGCGGATCATCTTGTCGTGAATCGACTGGATGACATCGGAAATGTTGAATCGGTCCGTTTCCGAGGCGATTTGCGAGTGAAACGTCACTTGCAGCAGGAGATCGCCGAGCTCTTCGACAAATTTGTCGTCCTGGCCGCTTTCGATGGCGTCGAGCACTTCGTACGCTTCTTCAATCAAGTAGGTGCGAAGAGTTTGATGCGTTTGCTCGATGTCCCACGGGCAGCCACCCGGCTCGCGAAGACGCTTCTGGATCGCGACTAATTTCTCGAACCAATCGCCGGCCGACAACTCTTTTGGAGCCGCGTCTGGTGCGGATGCTTTCGAGGCTTTTGGTACAGCCGATTTCTTTGCAGCCGCTGGCGCGGCCGCGGACTTCCCTTTTACTTTTGCAGGTTGCTTCGAAGTTTTCTTTGGAGAGCCCATGTACCTTCCGTGGATAAAGAACGAGTGTAGCAAACCGACAGAAAAATTTGGATGAGTTCAGCCAGAAGAGTACCGGGAGATAGCATCTGCGCGACAACGCCGACGTGAAAATTTGCGCTGGTCGCACGGCCGATAGCAGGTTGCGGGCTGCTACACAAAGCTTTCCTGCGATGCTAAACTGGATGTGTACTCAGAAACAAAGGATTCTCACTTGTCAGAAAACAAGCAGGAAGATTCGTTCCGAGTTATTGACCGCCGGCCGTTCACGGCTGAAGGCGAGTTGCGCCAGGAAGTCGTGGAGCAGGAAGAGCGCGATGCCGCGCGAGAAGCGGCGATAGAAGCTGCCGTGAAAAAGGCGGCTCCGGCGCCAGACGCGAGCAACGCCGAAGGTGTGGACGAAGCGATCGTTCCGCCAGTGGACGCGCCGAAGCGCGTTCCAGCGTTTGAGAATTTGGTCCGCATGTTGGGAAGCAATGCGGCGATGGTGCTCGGTGCATATGCCGATCCACGCACGGGCCAGCCGATGATCGATCCCGACGCCGCGCGCGAGTTGATCGACATGCTGGACGCGCTGCGTGAGAAGACGCTCGGCAATCTGGCGCCCGAAGAAGATGCGCTGCTTCTTGATCTGCTCGGCAAATTGAAGATGACCTATCTCGAGGTCAATCAGGCGATCGCGGCGCAGGCGCAAGCCCAGTCACAAGCCAAGGCAAAGACACGCTGATCGCGTCGCGAGTCCGCCTCGGCCGATTTCCAATTTATCTTCGTGTTTTTCGTTATTGGCGCGCGACCTGATCCCGTATGGATTCCGCTCCCATAAAAGTTACGATTCTTGGCTCAGGCACGTCGATGGGAGTGCCATCGCTCGCCTGCCATTGCAAGGTTTGCACTTCGGCTGATCCGCACGACAACCGGCTGCGGCCTTCGATTTTGTTGTCGCGCGGCGAACACAACGTTGTCATCGACACGACGCCGGATTTTCGGCAGCAGGCATTACGCGCGAAGATTGAACGGCTCGACGCGATTCTGCTGACGCACGGGCACGCCGATCACATTTTGGGATTCGACGACATTCGGCCGTACAACATCCGGCAAAATTCGGCGCTGCCTGTTTACGGGAATGTTGAGACGTTTGAAATTTTGCGGCGTGCGTTCGCCTATGTGTTCGACGGGCGGCCGGTGTTCAGCACGGTGCCGAGCGTGACGTTGCACGTTGTGGACGGGCCGTTTCCGTTGATGGGCTTGCAGTTTGTTCCGGTGCCGCTACAGCACGGGGACCTCGAGGTGTTGGGCTTCCGCTTCGGGCGCGGCGCGTATCTCACGGATTTTGGGTCGCTGCCGGATTCGTCGCTTGCGCTGCTGGAAGACCTCGATGTGTTGATTATCGACGCGCTGCGCGATATTCCGCACCCGATGCACCAGACGGTGGATCAAGCGCTCGCGCTGATCGAGCGATTGAAGCCGAAGCAATCGTGGTTTACGCACATTGCGCATGATCTTCCTCACGCAGAAACCAACGAGCGGCTTCGCAAGTTGGGAATGAAGAACGTCGCGTTGGCGTACGACGGGTTGCAGTTTGAAGTTTCTGCCGACGTCGCGGGTGCAGAGGCGAACGACAAGACATCGCGCACGTTTGCATACGCAGGTTCACCAAGAATCGAGAAAGCACGCAAAGTGGAGGCCTTCGCCAGCCCGGCGGAGTGGGCAACGCATTACGGGCCGTCCAAACGAGGGAGCGTGCTGGCGATCGGCAATTTCGACGGCATTCATCTCGGCCATCAGGCGATTCTGCGCGCCGTCGAACAGCGAGCGGCTGAGACGGGTTGCGTCGCGACGGCACTCACGTTTGATCCTTCTCCGCGAAGAGTACTCCATGCGGACTCGGCGCCTTCACGCCTCTCGACGAACGCGCAGCGCATGGACTGGTTTGGCGTCGTTGGGCTGGAGTCCGCGGTCGTGATGCCGTTTACTCTGGAGCTCGCGCGGTTGTCGCCCGAAGACTTCGTCGATCAGATACTCGTACGCGATCTGCAGGTTCGCGTCGTGCTTGTAGGAGAAAATTTCCATTTCGGTCATCGACAGGCTGGCGACGTGAAGCTCTTGCGAGAATTGGGAATGCGCCTGGGCTTCGATGTTGTCGTGATTCCGCCGGTGTTTTATGACGGCGAAATTGTCTCGAGCACATCGATTCGAAAAGCGATCTCCGCGGGAGACGTGGCCCGCGCGGCTCG
Organism: uncultured Acidobacteriota bacterium; assembly: GCA_963766985.1. GTDB lineage: Bacteria > Acidobacteriota > Terriglobia > Acidiferrales > UBA7541 > Acidiferrum. The sequence goes on along the minus strand of CAVYCJ010000010.1, from coordinate 254,548 downwards.
TTTGCTGGGACGTCCGTTTGTTCTAACGGGAGAAGTCGTGAGTGGCAGCGGTGTGGGCACCCGCTTCACTTTTCCGACGCTCAATCTCGTGCCTGAGCAGGAAATCCTGCCGGCGCGCGGAGTTTACGTTACCCGGACCTTGCTCGAAGGCGAGACCAAAACGCGGCGCTCGGTCACAAATATCGGCGTTCGCCCAACCTTCAATGGTTCCGGCGTCACAGTCGAAACGCACCTGCTGAATTTTTCAGAAAACGTGAAGCCGAAACGAATCGAAGTTCACTTCTGGAAGCGCCTTCGCGCGGAAAAAAAGTTCAGCGGGCCCGAGGAACTTCGCGCGCAAATTGCCAAGGATATCGGCAGCGCTGACCGCTACTTCTCACGCTTCCGCCAATTCCGCTCGATCCGCGAGGCGAAATCGGAAAGTACCCGCAGCAGCTAATTTAAATTTAGGATTTGCCGGAAACTTTAGGCTGGCAGTCGGCGCAATATCCGCCCACTTCCGTGCGCGAAACAGTGACGGTCATGTTGAAGTCGCGAGCGATCTGCTCTTTTAGTTGCTCGTAGAGGCGGCTTTCGAATTCACGAACCTTGCCGCAACGCAAGCACGCGACATGGATGTGGTCGCGTGGTCCGTGCGTCTCGTAGTAGTGCCGGTCGCCGCGCAGGTGCAGCAGGTCGAGTTCGTCGATTAGCCCCTGTTTCTTCAGCAAGTCAATCGTGCGGTAGACCGTTACGAGGTGCACGCCCTGATCGATCTTCTGAGCTCGCTCTAAGATCTGATCGACGTCGAGATGCTGCTCCGCATCGTCCATCACCTGCAAAATCACGCGGCGCTGCCGGGTCAGGCGAATGCCCTTCTTCGCCAGAGTCTCCTGGAGACTGCCGGTCGTCTCAGCTGTGTTGATCCGCTCGCCGGTTGACGCTCGGTGGTTGGGTGCCGCGGGCATTCAGAAAAACTCCTCGGCGCGGTGAAAGAAACAGGGCTAGGAGTGGAACAGCCGCGCGACGTCATTGTACATAACGATCGCAAACAGCACCAACAGGAAGACCAATCCGACCTGAACAAAGCGCTCTTTGAACGCCAAGCTGAGGTCGCGTCGCAGTCCGCCTTCGATGCCCAGCAGCAGGATATTGCCGCCGTCGAGAATCGGAATCGGCAGCAGATTGAGGATGCCGAGGTTCACGCTGATCAGAACCATGAGTGAAATCACGGCCTGAGCGCCTTTGTGAACGGCCTGCCCTGCGGCGCGCGAAATGCCGACGACGCTTTGCAGTTGTTTCACCGATACGCGTCCGCTGAAGAGCTTGCCGACGACGCCGATGGTGTCGTCAATCGTTTCGTAGGTTTTCACCGCGGCAAATTTCACGCCTTCGCCAAACGCTACGCGCCGGTACGCCGTCTCCTCGTGCACCTGCACGCCGATCTGATAGACGCTCTCACCGCGTTCGTTCGAGCCCGCTTGCGGTGTCACAACCAGATGCACTGGCTGCCCCTTGCGCTCGATGTCGAGAGACAATGCTTTGCCGCCAGAGCCCCGCACGCGCTCGGTGAACTGGCCCCACCACTGAATGGGCTGCCCATCGACCGCGACGATCACGTCGCCTTCCTTCAATCCGCCGCGCGAAGCCGGCATTCCGGGAGCAACGTCCTCGAGGATTGGCTTCATCGGAGCGAAGCCCAAAACCTGCTCGGTATCTTTCTGTGCTCCAACGGGAATTTCCAGCGTCCGCTTCTGCCCTGCGTTCTCGATCTCCACCGAAACCTTTGTGTTTGGCTCAGCGGTCGTGATCAGTTTTGCCGCCTCGGTCCAATCGGGATGCTGTTCGCCATTGATGGCGACTACCTGGTCGCCGGCAACCAGTCCCGCGTGTGCAGCCGGTGAATTGGCAGGCACCGCAGTCACAACGACCGGCTTGTCTTCAAACACGGGATACGGAATTCCGATCGCGACGAAGTAGACCGTTAGCAAAAGAACTGGAAACACAAGATTCACCGCCGGCCCGGCCGCTGAAATCACGGCGCGCTGCCAACGCGGCTTGCTCATCAATTCATCGGGATCGCCAGTCGCATGCTCCCCAACGTCAGTTCGAGGCAACCGGAGCGCTGTCTCCGCCGCCGTCTGAACCGTGTCCATCACTTTGCCTGGAGCTTCGGCCTCTGCCGCAGCCCGGGATGCGGACCAACGGTCGGGTGAATCGATGTCGGTAGGATCCTGCCCGGCCATGCGCACGTAGCCGCCGAGCGGAATAATGCTGATGCGATAGTCGGTGTTGCCGCTCTTCCATCCAAACAGGCGCGGCCCAAATCCGATCGAGAAGACATCGACGCGCACGCCAAATATGCGCGCGGCAATAAAATGTCCCCACTCGTGTATGAGGATCATTACTCCCAACACGAGGCTGACGCCAATCAACAAATCCATACGAACGAGTCTCTTTCCGTCGCGCTCTCTCCAGCAAATACGTCAAAGGAGCGCACCTGGATCGAATTTACGATGCTGCGGCAGCTGCCACTGCCACTCTCTCCACTTCCTCTTTGGCCATTCGACGCGCTTCCAGGTCCGCTGTAAGCACATCGTCCATCTTCTCAAATCGTACTTTCGGCATCCGCCCGAGCACTCGCTCGATTACCTCAGGGATGCCAAGGAACGGTAGCCGCCGCTCCAAAAACGCCGCAACCGCGATTTCATCGGCGGCATTCAACGCGCACGGCATGGCGCCGCCCTTTTTCATTGCTTCCCTGGCCAAGCGTAAACACGGGAATCGCCTCGTGGAGACACGTGCGAAGTCGAGACGGCGGAGCTTCGACCAATTTAAAGCCACTTGGTTCGATGCCACCCGCTCTGGATAGGTTAACGCATACTGGATGGGCATCCGCATGTCGGTTGGGCCCAGTTGTGCCAAAACGGAACCGTCCACGAACTCGACCATGGAGTGAATCGTCGATTGGGGATGGATGACCACGTCGATCTGGTCGGGCCGCATGCCGAAGAGCCAGCGTGCCTCGATGACCTCGAACCCCTTGTTCATCATGGTCGCCGAGTCAATTGTGATGCGACTGCCCATCTTCCAGTTCGGATGGGCAAGCGCTTGTTCCGGCGTAACGCTCGCCAGGCTCGCCAGCGGCGACTTGCGGAACGGTCCGCCCGAAGCCGTCAGAACAAGCCGCAACACCTCGCGATGCTCGCCTCCGCGCAGGCATTGATGCACCGCGTTGTGCTCGCTATCGACCGGCAGAAGCTCGCGGCCGGCCTTTTTCGCAGCGGCCATTACCAGTTCGCCGGCGGCTACGAGCACTTCTTTGTTCGAAAGTGCGATGACCTTCCCGAGCTTGACCGCTTCGTATGTGGCTTCGAGCCCGACGACTCCGACGGCCGCTGAAACGACGATGTCCGCCGCCGCGTGAGTGCCGACGGCAAGCATTCCTTCGCGTCCATGGTGAATCGCAGGAAGCGCCGCTACGCCCTTCTCCTTCAGCCGAGCCGCAAGGTCGTCAACTTTCGCCGCGTCGCCAACCGAAACAACCTCCGGCCGATGGCGTTCGATCTGGCCAACCAACTCATCCAGATTGCTGCCCGCAGCCAACGCCACAACACCAAAGCGCTCTGGCATCGCTTCAACGACAGACAAGGTCTGCCGCCCGATCGATCCAGTCGACCCCAAAATCGCCAGTTTGCGAAATTCCGCCATCAACCCTCGTGAAAAGTCAGTTCCCGAACAGAATCCAATAGTAACAAACGACCGGGATCGCCAATATCAACGCATCAATCCGATCCAAGATGCCGCCATGCCCCGGCAACAACGTTCCCGAATCCTTCACTCCCGCGCTGCGCTTGTAAGCTGATTCCAGAAGATCCCCGACTTGTCCCGCCACGTTTCCGACCGCGGCCATCGCCAGCATCTGCCCCATCGCGATGCCAGTCCATTTCGAAAACGCTACGCCCACCAGCAGCGAACCCACGAATCCGCCGACTGCTCCTTCCCAAGTTTTCTTCGGGCTGAGAACCGGTGCAAATTTGTGCTTCCCGATCGCGCGTCCCACGAAGTACGCGACAGTATCGCCCGCCCAGGTGATCACGAGCGCAAACAGCAGCAACTTCGGACCAAGCACTCCCATTCCGTGCAAACGCACCGCGAAGCTCAGCGGAAACGCGACGAGCAAGAGCGCGCTCGAGCTGATCCCCGCGGCCGGCAATGCCTCGACCATCGGTCGCTTCGTCGCCAGCGTCAAAGTCGCGATGCCCAGCAGAAAGAGGAAAAATATAGCCTGGGTGAATCCTCCGCCTTGCCCTGAGATGTGACCCGGGTACAGCGCGCCCCAACTGTCGAGCAGCGATGCGCGGACTGACGCCAGCCACTGCGAATACACCAACAGCCCTGCACAGACCAATGTCCACAATCGATACGCGCGATGTCCAATCGCATCGCCCAGGGCAAAATATTCGAGCATTGCCAGTACGATGACAGCCGCCAGCGCCACCGCGACGACCGCCGTCGAACCATAGAGCACCAGTCCCACCACAAACGGGATCAGCACCACGGCCGTAGCCACACGCTTCCAGGTCATTCCGCGGAATTCCTCTGAACGAATCGCTCACCAGCAACGCAGTGACCCTGCGTCGCGCCACAAAAATCTCGAACCAGTCGCAATCCGACCGTCAACTAAACTACGACAAAGCCTTCAAATGAAAAAGGAAGCAAAATGGGAAAGTTTCAATTACTCGCCCGCTACGCGAGGTACCCGCGAATCCGTTCCGCCCTCACCGATCCCGCCATAGCGCCGCTCTCGCTTCTGAAAATCCAAAAATGACTCCAGCAATCGCGCCCGATTGAAGTCGGGCCAGAGCGTTTCAGTAACGAAAATCTCGGCATACGCAATCTGCCACAGCAAAAAGTTGCTCACCCGCATCTCACCGCTCGTGCGGATCAGCAAGTCCGGATCGGGCAGCCCCACCGTGTAAAGCCGCTGCGAGACTTCCTCTTCCGTCACCGGAGCCGTGCTTCCCTGCGCATTTCGCTCCGCCAGAATCGCGTTCGCCGCATCGACGATTTCCGCGCGCCCGCCATAATTCAGCGCCAGGCACAAAGTCATCCCGCCATTGCCCGCGGTCTTTTCCTCGGCCGCCTTCATGTCCTGCTGCACGCCGATCGGCAGCTCGCTCGACCGCCCCAGAAATCGCATCCGGATATTATTCCGCTGAATCAGCGGCATTTCGGTGCGCAAATACTCGCGCAGCAGCTGCATCAGAAAGTCGGTTTCGGTCTTCGGCCGGCGCCAATTTTCCACCGAAAACGCGTACAAAGTCAGCGCTTCAATGTTCAGCCGCGCGCAGGTCTCGATGATCGTGCGCGTCGTCTGCGCCCCGACTTTATGCCCCGCCACTCGTGGCAAAAGCTTTCGCTGTGCCCAGCGTCCGTTGCCGTCCATGATCACGGCGACGTGCCGCGGCAGCCGCGCCGAATCCAGCTTGGATAGCAATTCGGCTTCTTCTGCGGTGACGCTTCCCAACGAAGTGGGCGTGGCAACTTGGAGTGTGACGTGCGATTTCATCAGGTCGAGAGCGCGTTTCAGCGAGTTTGCGCGAATCTTCTTTACGCCGCAAAGTTAACATGAGCCTCGGCAGCGGCGCAACGCCCGAGTCCCTGCGCGCTTACAACCCGGCAACATCGTGAGCACGCACGGCTTCTATTCGATGCATTGGGCGCGACAATCGCTCGCTTTATGGCGACGCCGCACCGACGGCACTGGGGAATATCGAGGTGTACACCACCACAAACGTCAGGAGAATCATCGCGATCGCTGTGATCCACGCGACGATGTTGAAAGTCGTCGAGTTCACGTACTCGCCCATCAAGTCCCGCCGGTTGACCAGCAGCAAAATAAAGATCAGCACAACCGGCAGCCAGACGCCGTTCCCCACCTGCGAAAAAATCAAAATCTTCCACAACGGCGCGTTCGGCAGCAAAACGATTCCTGCTCCGACTGCGATCAAAATCGTATACAGCCAGTAAAAAATCGGCGCCTCTTTGAATTTGTGGTCGATACCCGCCTCAAACCCCAGCCCTTCGCAAATCACATGGGCAGTGGAAAGAGGCAAAATCGATGCCGCAAACAGCGACGCGTTCAGAAGTCCGAACGCGAACAAAATCCCCGCCCACTTCCCTGCCAAAGGTACCAACGCCGCCGCAGCCTCCGCCGCGTCCGTGATAGACCGCTGCCCGCTCGCATACAGCGTCGCCGCGGTGCAAACGATGATGAAAAACACGATCGCCATGCAACTGATGCTGCCGATTAGCACGTCCGCGCGCGCCTGCGGATATTGCCGCACCGATACTTTCTTTTCGACGAACCCCGCCTGCATGTAAAAAAACTGCCACGGCGCAATCGTTGTTCCGATAAGACCGGTCAGCATCACAAGATACCCGGCGTTGAAATGCATCGTCGGAATCACCGTATGCCGCGCCGCCTCCAGCCAATCCGGCTTCGCAAAGATTGCCGACACCACGTACGACAGATACAAGACGCACGCCGCCAGAAAAATCACTTCCACCTGGCGATACGTCCCGCGCAAAACCAAAACCCACACCAGCACCGCCGCGATCGGCACCGAAATATATTTGCTGACGTGAAAAATCTGCATCGCCGCCGCGATACCGGCGAATTCCGCAACGACGTTCGCCAGATCGACGAAAAATCCCGTGATCATCACGAAGAACGTCGGCCGAAACCCAAACTCTTCGCGAATGAGGTCGGACAATCCCTTGCCGGTCACCACACCCATGCGCGCGCACATCTCGCCCGTCACGTAGAGCGCGATCGTCATCGGGATCAGCGACCACAGCAGCGCATAGCCATACTGCGCGCCCGACTGCGTATAGACCGAGATTCCGCCGGCATCGTTATCGACGTTCGACGTGATGATTCCCGGCCCGACGACCGCCAGCAGCAGCGCGATGCGCTTGCGCGTCGAACGCAGGCGCTTCTGGAGGTCGGTGCCGCGATTCTGCAGCCCCTCGACCTTCGCCGAAATGTCTTTCCAGTTCATCGCGCTATCGGACTCTCATCTCTCAAAATCCCGCGTATAGAGCGGCGAAAATCACTTCGCCACCAACCGTGACACCACGTCATCCACCGCGATCGTTCCAATCGGCCGCTGAGTTTCGTCCACCACCGTCAGCGTCCGCAAGTTGTATTTGTCGAACAACTCAAACACTTCCGTCTCATCCGCATTCGCCGGCACGCTCAAAAGCGGCTCCAGCTTCAAGTCGCTCATCGACTCCTCTGGCATCGCCAAAAGTAGCCGCGCAATCGTCACGATGCCCGAAAAACGCGCCGCGCTGTCGAGCAAGATCACCGAGTCAAGCTGATCCAGATTCAGGTCCTGCGTGCGCATCCAGTTCAAAACTTCGTCGCGCGTCGCCGTCTCGCCCAAAAACACGAATTCCGTGTTCATCATGCCGCCCGCCGTCGAAGCATCGAACGACAGCAACTCGCGCACATCCTCCGCCTCTTGTCCCGGCATCTCTTCCAGCAATTCTTCCGACGTCTCTTTCGGCAAATCGGCCAGCAAATCCGCCGCCGCGTCTGGAGCCATTTCCTCTAAAATATCCGCCGCTTTCTCGGGATCGAGTTTCTCGACGATTTGCCGCGTCAGCCGTTCATCCAATTCCGCCAACACCTTGCCCGCCATCTCCTCATCCAGCGAAGCGATGATTCCCTGTCGCTCCGCAGCGGACAGTGACTCCATAATCTCCGCCAGATCCGCCGGATGCAGATCTTCCAGCTTCTCGTGCGTGATGCGCAGCTTCACGCGCCTCAATGGATCGGGTTCAATCAAGTTCACAAACTCCCATCGAATCGTTCTTTGCGGCAATCGGCTCTGGAGCTTTCGCACCACCGACGGCGACACAACACCTTGCAACAATCGCCGGACAGCTCCCGGCAGCCCGACGTCGACCTGCGTCAGCCGCAACTCCACGTTCCCGTTCGCCCGCAGCTCCGCCAGATCCACATCATTCACGCGCACGACCTTGCGCCCCTGCGTATCGATGATCTGCTGATCCAGCAAGTCCTTTCGTACCGCGAGCCACCCTTCGTTCGGCTGATACAACTCCAGCGCCCGCTCATTGCAGTTCAACCGAATCGTCCCCGGCGCAACCGTCGCAACCTGATCGTATCGAGCCACCAGCGGCTGAAATCGCCCGCGTGATAGCAACAGCCGCGCGATCCGATTCGGCTGGTCCGCCGGCTCAATAAAAAATTCCCGCACACGACCCACGAAATTTCCCTGGTCGTCGTACGTCTCCGCGCCCATCAACTCTGTGGCATACAACTGCATAGCGCCACCTCTCTAGTCCCACCATCTATTTCGACAAAATCCACGCCAGCCTGCAGCTCGCCCAAAAACAAAAAAGCCCGCCGACCGATATTCCTCCGGCCGCGGGCAAGTGCCTCATACAAATGTACTTACCTTCAGCCGGCCGTGAACCCTCCCCACGCATCCCCTCGCACGCTCACCCACATTTCGTGCGATGCCTCTCGAACACCCTCAGCCTGCTGTGCCACAAATTCGGCAATCAGACTTTCCCTGCGGGGCCCAGGTTCGAGTTCGCTAGACGCGGACATCGGTAGAAAATTCACTCCAATTGCTTGATAAGCCTTCGTGCGCTGTATTGTCAACAAAAATAAGGACGAAGTGCGGTTTTTCTGGTGAGATTTTCGCGCATCACAACTCATCGAGATAAAAATCCGCAAAATGTGAACTCACTCATCGATTTTCGCGATCAATTCGTGAGACGCGGAATGATCACGCGTCACTTTCGTTTCCGAAACACCATATCGCCGACTTTTTCACCGCGTCGCATGCATTCTTTCGCATACAGTCCCAAATAATTCGTCAACACGTATTCATTCTTCGAATATCCCAATAACTCCGCCGCGCGATCAATCGCCCTTGACGGTCCTTCCAGCTCCACGAAATTCCCGATCGGCGTCTCATCCAGTTCAATTAACAATCCCTTCGCCCACCGGACTGACTCCGGCATTCGAAATGTCGTCCGGTACTTCTCGTAGTGAAACGACTCGTGCATCCCCAATCTCGCAAGGATCGTCCCCAGCGCCTTCGCATCGCCAATCTCCAACTCAATCTCTTCCCGAACCTTATGGCTACTGCCATATCGACGCTCATTCGCGTTTCGTTCGGACGAGTCCGAACTCGCGACTGCCTCTTTCACGGGACCCTTAAACGTCAAAAGAAACCGCCTCCCGCTCTTCGACCTCGCTCCATTCGTCGGCGTCTCCACTCGAACCCGCAGCAACAGATCCTTCCGCTCGCAACTCCTGGCCCGCCGTGTCATACAGCGTGTTGAATTCATGGACTCGACCCGACCCGGCGGCCACCGTTCGCGCCCCCACCCGCTTCAACTTCTTTCGAAATTCCGCGACGCTATCCACCCGCAATTTGATCTCAGTCTCACGCGCCATTAGCTTCTACGCCGTCCTCTCAGCCGCTGCTCTCATCCAAGATTTTTTCGATGTAGTATAGATAGAAGCCCGCAGCCAGGTTGTTCTGCACCGGCCAGCCAATCCCCGATCACGTACGAGGCTCATGACTTCCGAAATCAACGCCAATACCGCCACGCCAATCGCCGACCCGACTACCCCGCCCGTCGCGCGTCGCCATCCGGTCGAGCACGTCATTCACGAAGATCGCCGCATCGATCCCTACGCCTGGCTCCACGACAAACAAAATCCCGAAGTCATCGCCTACCTCAATGCCGAGAACGCATGGACCGATGGCGTTCTTCGCGGCACCGAAGCCCTACAGGAAAAGCTCTACCAGGAAATGCTCGGCCGTATCCAGCAGACCGACCTATCCGTTCCCTATCGGCTTCGCGGCTACCTCTATTTCTCGCGAACCGAAGAAGGCAGGCAATACTCCATCCACTTCCGCAAGCGCGACGTCGAAAACTCCTCCGACGCCGACGAACTTCTCCTCGACCTGAATGCTCTGGCCGAAGGCCATTCCTTCCTCGGCCTAGGCTCCTTCGATGTCAGCGACGACAACGGGTTACTCGCCTATTCGCTCGACCTCACCGGATTCCGTCAGTACACGCTCCAAATCAAAGACCTTAGCAGTGGCAACACTCTGGACGAGCGAATCGAACGCGTCACCAGCGCAGCCTGGGCCTCCGACAATCGCACGCTTTTTTATACGGTCGAAGACGAAACCACGAAGCGTTCCCACCAACTCTATCGCCACACCCTCGGCTCAACCGATCCCGACCAACTGATCTACGAAGAACACGACGAACGCTTCCGCATCCAGATCGAACGCACCCGCAGCGGGGCCTATCTCCTCCTCACCACCGCGAGTCATACGACCAGCGAAGTCCACTACCTCCGCGCCGACCAACCTGCCGGAGAATTCCGCATCGTCGCCGCCCGCGAAGACACCCACGAATACTACGTCGATCACTATCCCGGGTCCGACTCCGGCACCGGATGCCCAGCGTGACGGCACCTTCTTCATCCGCACCAATTCGCTCGGCCGCACTTTCCGTCTTATGACGGTTCCAGTCGACGACCCGCGCCGCAAATTCTGGCGCGAACTCATCCCGACGCGCCCTCACGTGATGCTCGCGTCGGCCGATGTATTCGAATCCCATCTCGCACTCTTCGAACGCGAAGACGGCCTGCCATATCTCCGCATCGTCGATCTCTTGCCTGCGCTCAAACTCGCCGCCGCAAAATCCGATCCGCTCGAAGTTTCCCATCGTATCGAGTTCGATGAGCCGGCCTACAGCGCCGGCTTCGGCTCCAATCCCGAGTTCGCTCCAACGCATCTCCGCTACGTTTACGAGTCATTCGTCACTCCGCGGTCAGTCTTTGATTACGATCTGAAGACACGCGAGAGCATCCTCCGCAAGCAGCAACCCGTCCTCGGCGATTACGAACCCGCGAAATACGTCATTGAGCGCCTTCACGCCAGAGCCAACGACGGCACCGAAATTCCGATCTCGCTGGTCCGTCGCCGCGAGCGAATTCCGAATCCGTTTTCCAAGCAGCCGCTCCTTTTGTACGGTTACGGCAGCTACGGCATCTCGATTCCCGTCTCGTTCAATTCCAATCGCTTCAGCCTCATCGATCGCGGCGTCACCTTCGCCATCGCTCACATCCGCGGCGGCGGCGAACTCGGCAAACCCTGGCACGACGCCGGCCGCATGCACAAAAAGCTCAACACCTTCACCGATTTCATTGAGTGCGCCGAGCACCTCATCGCACTCCACTACACCGAGCAGGACAAGCTCGTCATCGAAGGCGGCAGCGCCGGCGGCCTGCTCATGGGTGCGGTCACAAACCTGCGTCCCGATCTATTCAAGGCGGTGATCAGCCACGTCCCGTTCGTCGACGTCCTGAACACGATGCTCGACGCGACTTTGCCGCTCACGGTTGGCGAATACGAAGAATGGGGCGACCCCAACAAATCCGAAGATTATTTCTACATGAAGCGCTACTGCCCCTATACGAACCTCGAAGCGAAAATCTATCCGACGATGCTCGTCAAAACCTCGCTCAATGACAGCCAAGTCATGTACTGGGAACCCGCAAAATACGTAGCCAAACTCCGGACCCTGAAAACCGACAAAAATCCCCTGCTGCTGAAAATCAACATGGGCGCAGGCCATGGCGGCGCCTCCGGCCGCTACGACTACCTCCGCGAAATCGCCCTCGACTACGCCTTTACCCTAACCCAACTGAAGATCCGCTCTTGATTCGGTAGCGCCGGCCTCTTGGCGGCGTTTTTGTCTTCTCGAGCCAGCCGCACGCGCCTGTGACTAGTAGTCCCCTTCCTTGCAAACGCCACCACCTCGAAGTACGATTCCGCCAGCCCAACCTCCAAAAAATCGGAAAGGACATCGCACTCACAGCATCCCCATCCCCGCCAGCGAAACAATGTCCGATCCCACCACACCGTTGATGCAGCAGTATCAGACGATCAAATCCCGCTATCCTCACGCGCTCCTTCTCTTCCGCCTCGGCGATTTCTACGAACTCTTTTACGAAGATGCGATTCTGGCCTCGCGTGAACTCCAGATCACGCTCACCTCGCGCAACCGCGAAAAAGGCCAGCCGATTCCGATGTGCGGTGTTCCCTATCACGCCGCCGACGGCTATATCGCGCGTCTTATTCGCGCCGGCTTCAAAATCGCCATCTGCGATCAGATGGAAGCTCCAGGACCCGGCAAGAAAATCGTCCGCCGCGAAGTGGTCCGAGTCATCACGCCGGGCACAGCGACGGATGGCGCTGTCCTGGATGCCCGCGAGAATAATTTCCTCGCGTCCGTTGCAACGCATACTTCCGGCTCGCCCATCGGGTTGGCTTTCGTCGATCTTTCCACCGGTGAATTCCAGGCCACCGAATTTGCCGGCCCGCGCGCCGCCGACGATTTGCGCGATGAACTCCAACTTCTCCGCCCGCGCGAAACGCTGCTTCCCCGTCCTCAGGCTCTCTTCGACACTGCGAAGGATTCGCTGCCCGACGGCGTCGGCGGTGTTGAGTCTCGTCTCGAAGACTGGATCTTCCAATACGACTACGCCTCGCGCATTCTTCGCGAGCAATTCGGTGTTGCCGAGCTCACAGGCTTCGGCCTCGACGACCATCACCAATCGCTCTCCGCCGCCGGCGCGATCATTCACTATCTGCGCGAGAACGCCGCTCGCGGAGATCGCTCTGCGCCATCCGATAGTCTCGTCCAGCTTTCGTGGACGCGCCTTCTCCGTCGTCCTCTGCGAGCGGAGCCGCTGTTGCGCCTGCGCGCACTGTCGTTGACGAAGTCGCCAGCATTGAGGCCCTTCGCCACCTTGATCGCATCCGCTTTTACGAGCAGCACGACGCGCTCGTCCTCGATCCTGTTTCGGTTCGCAACCTTGAGCTCATCAATCCGATATTCAGCGAGGAGGCCAGTCGCAGCGGACCAACGACGCTCCTCGCCGCGCTCGACGTCACTGTAACGGGAATGGGCGCGCGTTTGATGCGATCCTGGCTCTTGCGCCCGCTCATTGAGCGCGAAGCGATTGAAGCGCGCCACGGAGCCGTGGCGCAGCTCGTCCAGCAAACCGTGGTCCGCGGCGAAATCCGCAAAGAGCTGAAGGGCATCCTCGATCTCGAACGGCTCACGAGTCGCATCACGCTCGGCTTGGCAACGCCCCGTGAACTCGTCGCGCTGCGCAAATCGCTGACGCAGCTGCCGACGCTGAAGAATTTCCTGACGGCTCCGCCCAAAGGCGGCAGCGATTTGCTGCGACACCTTCATCATGAAATCGATGAGCTGGCTGACGTCCGCGAACGCCTCGAGATCGCCATTGCTGATGAGCCTCCGGCGCTTGCAACCGATCCCGGAATCATCCGCAGTGGTTTCCACGCGGAGCTCGATGAGCTGCGAACCTTAAGTCAACACAGCAAACAGATCATCGCGGCGATGGAAGAGCGCGAGCGCAAGCGCACGGGGATTAACTCGCTCAAGATTCGCTTCAACAGTGTTTTCGGCTACTACATCGAAATCTCGAAAGCCAATCTCCATCTCGCGCCCAGCGACTACGAGCGCAAACAAACGTTGGTCAATGCCGAACGCTTCACGGCTCCTGAGCTTAAAGAGTACGAGCGCAAAATCCTCGCCGCTGACGAACGCATCTGCGAAATCGAAAAGCAGCTCTTCATCGACGTTCGCAACGCCGTGGCGTCGCAAGCCGTTCGCCTTCGCAAGACCGCTGCTGCTGTCGCGCAAATGGATGTTCTTACGACGTTTGCGAAGCTCGCCGCCGACCGCGGCTACGTCCGGCCCGAATTCACGAACACCGGTGAACTGCTCATCATCGGTGGGCGACACCCAGTCATCGAAGAACTGCTGCGTCAGCGCGGTGAACGATTTGTTCCCAACGATCTTTACTTCGATCAGCACACGCAGCAGCTCTTGCTGATCACGGGCCCGAACATGGGCGGTAAATCTACTTATCTGCGGCAGACCGCGTTGATTTCGCTGATGGCACAGGCTGGTAGTTTTGTTCCTGCGCGACAGGCGAAGCTTCCGATCATCGATCGCATTTTTACGCGTATCGGTGCTGCCGACAATCTGGCGCGCGGTCGATCAACGTTCCTGGTGGAAATGAGCGAAGTCGCGAGCATTCTCAATCACGCGACTCCCGCGAGCCTTGTGCTGCTTGATGAAGTTGGCCGCGGTACCGCGACGTTTGATGGACTCAGCATTGCATGGGCCGTCGTGGAGCATCTTCAGAAACACACGCGAGCGCGCACGCTTTTCGCCACGCACTATCACGAACTCACCGAACTTGCCGAGCTCTTGCCCGCGGTAAAAAACGTTCATGTTTCGGTGAAAGAGACGCCGAACGAGATAATTTTTCTGCGTCACGTCGAGCCTGGGAGCGCGAACAAGAGCTACGGGATCGAAGTCGCTCGGCTCGCGGGCTTACCGCGCAGCGTAATTGAGCGGGCGCGCGAAGTCTTAAAACGTCATGAGCAAAGCGAACATCAGCTCAGTGAAAAACTAACTCCTGGGGCGAGCGACCCGGTTGCAGGTGCGATCGACGGCGCAAACTCCGCGAACGGCCATCGCCGCAATCACCAGGAGATGCTTTTCACTCCGCTTGACCGCGAAGTGCTGGACAAACTCCGCTCGGCCGATCTCGACCAACTCAAACCGCTCGACGCGTTGAACCTCCTGGCAGATCTGAAGAAGCAAATCTCCTGAACCAAACCGTAGACCCTCCCCTCCCCTATTTTTTTGCAAGAATGTGAAACTAAATGGGTTGTACGTGCAGATTGCGCAAGAATGTCATTTTAAAGGGGTTGCGAACAGCGGGAGTGGTCGGCGCACGCCGACGGTTTGCTTAAGTCGAATGTTGAGCGGAAGTTGCGCCGAACTGCGCAATTCGCTCCGTTCGAATTACGCCGCAGTGAGTGCTCTGGGCGGCAATTTAAGGTTGGGGGCCCAGGGCGGCGAGGAAGTCGAAGTCGCCGGTGGGGCTTAGGTCGAACGGGCCGAGGGATTTTCGGTGGACCGAGGTGGCATCGGTGAACCAGAGCGGCAGATATGGCAGGTCGTCAGCCAGGATTTTTTGGACTTCGCTGCATAGGACCTTGCGCTTGGCTTGATCCATTTCGACGCGAATTTGGTCCGTCAAGACGTCAACGCGGGGATTGCGATAGTGGCCGCGGTTCGCTCCATCCGGCGGAAAACGCTTGGAGCTGAAGACGAACTCGAAGATGTCGGGGTCGTTGTTCGCGCCGACCCAACGCAGCAGATTCAGCTGAAAGTTGCCCTTGATCGCGTCCGACAGAACGGTCGCGAATTCCAGCGGCCTCAACTCCAAATCGACTCCAACGCGGCGCCACTGTTCCTGCAATGCCGCTCCTAAAACGCGAAATTGCTCGTCTGTTGAGGTCTTGAGAGTGATCGCGAAGCGCACACCGTTGGCCTTTCGTGGAAATCCGGCGTCGTCGAGGAGTTTCTCCGCACGCGCGGTGTCGAGGGTGTACTGCGTGACATTCGGCTCGTACGCCCAATGATTCGGCGGCAGGATTCCGGCGGCTACGCGCGCCTGTCCATGCTGCAGATACTTGATCAGTGTTTCGCGGTCGGTTGCGTATGCGAGCGCCTGACGAACTTCGCGCCGCTTCAGAATCGGATCTTCGAGATTGACACCGAGATAAGTGAAGTTGGTTCCAGGGCGGTCCGCGAGATCCAGCGTTGGCTGCTTCACAAGAACAGGAATGATATCCGGCGTCAGCGAACTGATTTCGATGTCGCCTGAGCCTTTGCGGAGTTCGAGGGCGCGGACGATTGCGTCTGGCACGATGCGGAAGCGAATGCGTTCGAGCTTCGGGGCAGGCCCGGAGAATTTTGGATTTTTTTCGACGATAACTTCGTCGTCCTGGGACTGGCTGACGAATTGGAATGGGCCCGAGCCAGTGAGCTTTCGTCCAAAGTCTGCACCCGCCTGTGCAGGAACGATGCCCGTTGTCGGACGAACAAGGTTGATCGGGAAGGATGCATACGGCTCTTTGAGGTGAAAGACGACCGTCGCTGGTTCAGGCGCGTCGATCGAAGTGACCAGACGAAATGCGCCGCGCTTTGCCGATTTGTTCCCCGGAGTGCGAATGAAGTCGAAGGTCGCTTTGACGTCGGCTGAGGTGACGGGGTGGCCGTCATTGAACTGAACATCTTTGCGCAAATGAAAAACCCAAGTGAGAGGATCGGGCGTTTCCCACGATTCGGCGAGGTCGCCGTGAAGAGTCATCTGCGCGTCGCGTTCGAGGAGGCTCGAGAAGAGCAGACCGTCGATGTGTTGGGACGCGGCGTCGGTCGCGAAGCGCGGGTCGAGGTTCGTCGGATTGGACTCAAGGAGGAACGTGAGCGTGTTGGGATTGGCGCTCGCACTGGAAGAGCAGCCCGAGAAGAGTGAAGTAATGAAGCAAAGAAGTAATGAAGTAACGACGAAGAGTGAGATGTGGCGCAATCTCGCCGGCGCGCAATCGTCGAGCAAGCTAGCGCGCTGGAGCATAGGAGATTTTGCCGAGGATCGCTGGGCCGTTCGCGCCGGTTGCAGATGGGAGGTTGGACGGGCGCTGATGGAATGTTTCGTAGGCCATCAGGGCGAATGCGAAGGCTTCCTTGGCGGCGGTCGGAACGCCGAGGTCGCCGGAGGGGATGATTTGGATGGGGTGAGAAGAAAGCCTTTTGAGGTTGCTTGAAGTTGGCATTTTGCGGATTTGGGGCGCACCGTGCTGCGCCTCTACATGAGACGCGAGGGCGGCTTCGAGTTGGGCCATGATGAGCGGATTTTTGGCACCGCCGCCCGAGACGATAAGTTGGTCGATTTTGTGGTTGGGAAGGACGAAGCGGTTGAGTGCGTCGATGACGGACAATGCAGTGAAGACGGTGACGGCGCGGACGAGGTCGGCAGGACGAACGTGGTGGTGGCGTCCGGCGGAGAGCAGATTTTTGACGTAGGCGGTTCCGTAGTATTCACGGCCGGTGCTCTTCGGAGGTTTCTGCGTCAGATATGGATCGTGCATGAGCTCATCGACCAGTGCAGGTAGCGCGCGGCCCGCTTGGGCGAGCTTGGCGTTCTTGTCGAAGCGCTGGCGGCCGCGAGTGAAGTGCTGGACGAGAGCGTCGATGAGAATGTTCGCGGGGCCCGTGTCGAAGGCGAAGACTTGCGACGGCTTGCAGCCCGCCGGCAGGACCGTGATATTGGCGATGCCCCCGAGGTTTAGAGAGACGCGGCCGAGTCTGGGATGGCGATAGAGCAGATAATCGGCGTATGGGACGAGGGGCGCACCCTGGCCGCCGACGGCGATGTCGGCGGGTCGGAAGTCGGAGACGGTCGTGATGCCTGTGTGAGCGGCGATGACGTTGCCGTCACCGATCTGTAGCGTGGAGGCGGTCGGGCGGCCAAGATATTTGACTGGCGGGCCCTGGTGAAAAATCGTTTGGCCGTGATTGCCGAGGATCGCGATCCTGCCGGGCGAGATGCGGAACCGCTTGCAGGCTGTCAGAGCGGCTTCGGCGTAGATCTCGCCGAGGCGGAAATTGAGTTGGCTCAGGTCGCCGGCGGGGACGGGGGTTTGTTCCGCGATACGGAGGATTTCTTTTCGAACTTGCTGAGGGAAATCGACACTCGTGTGGTTGAGGAGTTTGGCGTTGAGGTTGGGTGGGGCACCGGAAATTTTTGTTAAGGCGATGTCGATACCGTCGGCGGAGGTGCCGGACATCAGGCCGAGGACGAGGAGCGATTTGTGGGTGGTCGGCAAGGGTGAAAGAAGATTTCACCACAGAGGACGCGGAGAGCACAGAGGAGAAAGAATGGGGTGAGGAGAGAAGGTAATGTCTTGCGGAAGATGTTGCTGTTACGGCGGATTACTGAAGGACGGCTTGGATTTCGCTGACGGGGATGGCGCCTTCGCGGAGGACTTCCCAGTTTTCGTCGTGGATGCCGATTATAGTGGAGGGCAAGCCGGCGCCGGTTTCGCCGGCATCGAGAACGAGCGGGAGGCGCAGGCCGAGTTGTCGCATCAATTGCTCGGTGTTGGCGCAGGCCGGGAAGCCGGAGATGTTGGCGCTGGTGCCAGTGATAGGGCCGCCGAATTCGTCGATGAGTTGTTCGACGACGGGGTGTTTAGGCCAGCGGAGCGCGACTTTGCCAGTGTTGGCGGTGACCTTTAGTGGGACGCGGTTCGAAGCTTCGACGACAAGGGTGAGACCGCCGGGCCAGAAGGCTTGGGCCAGTTTGGTGAAATTGCGCGGAGGGTGCTCCATTGTGGTGCCTTCGAGGAGGCCCTGGCGCATGAGAACGAGGGCTTGTTCGAGCGAATTTACGAGAATCGGCAGCGCGCGTTGCTCGGGGCGGCCCTTGACGCGATAGAGTTCGTCCACGGCCGCGAGATTGAAAGGGTCTGCGGCAAGGCCGTAAAAGGTGTCGGTGGGGATGGCGATGACACTGCCGCGCACGAGGAAATGGGCCGCGTAACGCAGCGCATCGATTTCCGGTGTCTGCGGATTAACGCGCAGCAATTCTGCCGGCAAAGGTTTGGCCCTCGGCGAAGTCGTATTACATCTTGCAGCGCTCCGCCGCGCTGCCATCATTTGGGCGACGCTACCACGATTGGATTGAGGGAAGCAATGGAGAAGGGGCGAGCTTAGGGACGCTTCGGGCCTTGCATCGTCAGCGAGTAGGGGCTTCGCGCATACATCGAAGAGAGATTCCTCCACTGCGCGAGCCGACGCTTTCGTGGGAGCGAACGCGAAGAAATGGCGTCAGCTCGCTTCGGTCGGAATGACAGTGTTTCCTTGCCGGGCGAAAGAGGCTGTCTGTTGAGCGGAAGCATCAAAATGGCCTTGGAGGGGCGGATTTGCTAGGCTCGCTGCTATGGCTACACCTGTGAAAAGCGGCGGGAGCGCGCGCGGACCTCGTGGCGGGGCGAGTGTGGGAACGGCGACGATCACTTCGCGCGACAACCGGTGGCTGAAGGAGTTTCGTCTGGCGCTGCGCGGCGGACTGGCGACGGAATCGGGCGCTGTCGGCGTTGAGGGCGTGCGCTTGGTTGAAGAGGCGCTGCGATCCGGTTGCGTGATTGATGCGGTGCTTTTTAGCGAAGCGGGCGAACGGCATCATGAGCGGCTGGCGCCGGTGATCGACCGGCCCGAGATTGCGATTCCGATTTTACGAACGACGGATCGGTTGTTTGAAGGCGTGGCGGACACAGAGCATCCGCAAGGTGTTGCGGCGCTGGTGCGGCCGCGAACGGCGGCGTTCGACGATTTGCTGAAGACTCCGGAAGGTGCTTGTTCCCCGCTGCTGGTAGTGCTCGCGGGTGTGCAGGATCCCGGGAATGTCGGGACGATCATTCGCACAGCGTCGGCGTTTGGCGCAACGGGAGCGGCGACGGCGGCCTCGGGGCAAAGCGGCACGGCGAGTCCTTATTCGCCGAAAGCGTTGCGTGCATCGGCGGGGGCGGCGTTGCATCTGCCGATCGTTGCGGGGATGTCTTTGCCGATTTTGCTGACGCAGTTGCGCGTTGCGGGTGTGCGGACTCTGGCTTCGGTGGCCCATGCGAGAGCCGATGTAAGCGGAGACGGCGACGAAGGGGCTGTGCTCGCGCCATGGGATGTCGATTGGTGCAAGCCTGTGGCGATGCTTGTGGGAAACGAAGGCGCTGGGCTGCCGCTCGAAGTTGAAAAGAGCGCGGATGCGCGGATTCGGATTCCGATGGCGAGCGGGATTGAATCACTGAATGCGGCGGCTGCGGCGGCCGTTTTGTTTTATGAGGCGGCGCGGCAAAGGAAGATTGTGTCTGAATATTGGCGGCAAAAAGGCGTGAGTCTTTTTTCTAAATTGCCGGAACCTGTTGAGCCGGATGTGCCGGCGGCGCATCAGCCGCTGGCGGAGCGGATGCGTCCGCGGACGCTCGATGAATTTATCGGGCAGGAGAAACTGCTCGGGCCGGGCAAGCCGCTGCGCGTTCAGATTGAAAACGACGATTTGAGTTCGATGTTGCTTTGGGGACCGCCGGGATGCGGGAAGACGACATTGGCGCGGATGATTGCGCGACTCACGAGTTCGGAGTTCGTCTCGTTCAGCGCGGTGCTCGCGGGAATCAAAGAGATCAAGGAAGTGATGGCGAACGCCGAGCGGAAGGCGCGCGGCGGGCCGCGGACGATTGTGTTTGTGGACGAGGTGCATCGATTTAACAAGGCGCAGCAGGATGCGTTTCTTCCCTACGTCGAGGCTGGCCACATTATTTTTATTGGTGCGACGACGGAGAATCCGTCGTTCGAGGTGATTTCGCCGCTGTTGTCGCGGACGAAGGTGTACATCCTGGAGGCGCTGCCGACGCCGTTGATTGCGACGCTAATGCGTCGGGCGCTGAACGACAAAGAGCGAGGATTGGGCAACGAGAACGTCGAGGCGAGCAATGAGCTGCTGGAGCGCATTGCGTCTTACGCGGCTGGCGATGCGCGGTATGCGTACAACACGTTAGACCTTGCGGTGCGGGCCGCTGTGCCGGACAGCAGCGGTGTGCGGCATCTGACGACCGAACTTTTGGAAGAAGTGCTGCAACGGAAGCTGTTGCGGTATGACAAAGCTGGGGACGAGCACTATCAGCTGATTTCGGCGCTGCATGAGTCGGTTCGGAATTCGGATCCGGATGCTGCGCTGTATTGGTTGGCGCGGATGCTTGAGTCGGGCGAGGATCCGCTCTATCTGGCGCGACGCATGGTGCGGATGGCGAGCGAGGATATCGGATTGGCGGAGCCGGGCGCGCTGGCTGTAGCGCTCGCGGCGAAAGAAGCGTTCGACTTTATTGGAGTGCCCGAGGGTTATCTTGCGCTGGCTCAGGCTGCGGTATATCTTTCGCTCGCGCCGAAGTCGAATGCTTTGTACACGGCGTATAGGGACGTGTTGGAAGATATTCGTAACACGGAGCCCGAGCCTGTGCCGATGCATTTGCGAAAAGCGCCGACGGGATTAATGAAGAATCTGGGATTTGGCAAAGGCGTGAAACACGCGCATGACTATGCAGAGAAGATGAGCGATATGCAGTGCCTGCCGGATAGTCTGGCGGGGCGGTCGTATTACAAGCCGACGGATCAGGGATTCGAGCAGAGGATACGACAGCGGCTGGAAGATATTCGGAAGATCAAGACGAAGTTAAGGTCCGAGTCTTGAGCGGCCGTTTGATTCTGCTTGCGATGGCTGTATTTCTCTTTCAGCCTGTCGGCAGGTGTCAGCAAAAAAAGGTCGGAGCGTGCCGAGCGCCACGATACAAAGTCGCGTTGACCTACGTGATGACTTCCGACGATGCGGGGTTCGCGATGAGCGTCAAGCCGCAAGATGTTACCGTCAGCAATCTCCTCGCATTAGCCTGCCAGCTTCGAGCCGACTATTCTTCGGTAACCAGGGTTCATGCCGACATTTTTAACGACGAGCGGGCGGCAAAATGCACAATGGTGCCAACGATGATCGCGGTAGAGATTCCCGAGTGCGCCAAACCGAGTGCGTACGTTGCGACCTATCATCTCGATGCGAAAACCGGAGTCGAGGTCTTAACGCTCGCCGTCGACTCTCACAACCCTTGCGGCAAGGATATTCAGATTGATCTGAAAACGAGAGTGCCCAGCATCGTTTCCTGCGAAGGTGACCTCCCTAATTTTCTTCAACGGCCTCGAAAGTGATTTGAGCAATTCGCGAAGCTCTACGATAAAATCACGGCGATCTAACCCCGAGGTGAGTATGCGTCCTGTTCGACACGTAGTGTTGTTGTGTGGCGTCGCGGTTCTGGCGGCGATGAGTGCGTTGGTTGTGTTCGCGGCAGATCGGCCGGCAATTACAAATATTGCGCTGGTGCGGATTCGCGTGACGGATATGAAGAAGTCGTATCCGTTTTATTCGAAGATCATTGGACTGCCGGAGGCGAAGCAAGGCTGCTTTACGAAGCCGAGCGCGGCCGTGAAATGCTTCAATGTGAATTCGCTACAAAAGATTGAGTTGGTGGCGAATGATCCGGGCGACGGGAAAGATGGGATCGAGGCGGTCGGCTACGACGTGAGAGATGCGGGGCTCATGCGGGAATATCTCACTTCGCGCGGGGTGAAGGTCAGCGAAGTGAAGAAGGACAAAGCGGGGGACAAATATATCGAGGTGCGCGATCCGGAAGATCATCGCGTGATTTTTATTTCGCCGGGAACCGGCGTCATCAGCAACATCGCGATTTCGCCGAAGAGCAATCAGTTGATTCACACGGGATGGGTGATCAAGGACCGCGATGCTGCCGACAAATTTTGGGGCGACGTTCTCGGTTTTCGATTGTATTGGCAGGGCGGGATGAAGGACGACGAGAGGTCGTGGGTGGCGATGCAGGAGCCGAACGGGAATACGTGGCTGGAATACATGCTGAATATTTCGCCGACCGCAGACCACCATACGCTGGGCGTGATGAATCATATTTCGCTGGGCGTGGTGAGTATCAAGGAAGCCGAGGCGCGTTTGATCAAGAACGGATGGAAGCCGACGGAGCAGCCGAAGGTGGGGCGCGACGGGAAATGGCAGCTCAACGTTTACGATCCGGACGATACGCGCGTGGAGTTTATGGAGTTCAAGCCGGCGGAGAAGCCTTGCTGCAGCGAGTTTACGGGAACGCATCCCGGGCCGCAGTGATGAGGCGATTCTTCGCTGGATTTCTGCTTTTCGGCGTCGTAGTGATCGCGGCTGCGCTTTCACTGCATGCAGCGGGCTTGGAAGGTCAGCCGTCGCGACCGAAGATTACCGGAATCGATCACGTGCGACTCTACGTCAGCGATGTGACGAAGTCATACGCGTTATACGCGAATGTATTCGGGCTGCACGGGTTAGCGGGCACGTGTTCGTTCGATGCCCAGAAATGTCTTGCGGTGAATTCGCATCAACTTGTGGAACTGGAGAGAGCTCCCTCTCCGGCGCCGCAGAATTGGGTTGCGGAGGTTGGTTTCGCTACGAATGATGTCGTGGCGCTGCGGGGATATTTGCAGGCTCATGGAGTGAATGCGGGAAAGATTTCGGCCGAGGGCGCCGGCGTGGCGCACTTTGAAGTGCGCGATCCGGAAGGTAATCGCATCGCGTTTGTGGAGCGACCGGAAATAGGGACTGAGTATCCGGCTTCGGCGAAGGAGATTGGCAACAAATTGTTGCACGCGGGATTTGTCGTGAAAGACATGGTAGCGGAAAACAAGTTTTATCGGGATGTTCTTGGATTCCGCGTGTATTGGTATGGCGGATTCAAAGACAACGATATCGATTGGTATGAGATCCAGGTGCCGGATGGTCCCGACTGGATCGAGTACATGCTGAATATTCCGGCGAACGCGGATCACAAAGAGCTCGGCGTGCAGAATCATTTTTCGCTCGGTGTGAAGGATGCAGGCGCGGCGGCGGCTCAACTGAAGAAGCAGGGATTGCAGAAATTCGATGGGCCGGAAGTTGGGCGCGATGGGAAGAATAGTTTGGACGCGTACGATCCCGGATGGGACGCGCGTAGAAGTGATGGAGTTCACTCCGAGGCAGACACCTTGCTGCCATGCGTATGAGGCGGCGCATCCTAGTCCATGACGATGGCTGGCACTTCCTTGCGAAAGCTAAAAGCTTTAAGGCAATGGGGCGGGATAGCGCTACTGGTGTGCGCGGGCAGCTTGATTGTCGCGTCGGCACCTGGTCGTGCGCAGGAACTCGAAAAACCGGTTACGAATATCGATGAAGACATCACAGCGTTTGCGTTTGCGCCAGATGGGCGGATCGTCTACGCGGTCAACCGGCCCTTTAAAACGAAGCAGTACGATCTTGAACACGACGATGTGTGGATTCAAGAAGCGGGTGGGAAGCGGCGACGGATTTTTGTTGGCGAAAAGTTTCAGCGCGGAGCGGTGGCGTTTACTTACAGCGTGAATTCGTTTCGATGGTCGCCGAATGGGCATTTGATTCTTGCGGAACTGTTTACAGCGACGGTCGATGACAGCGGCAAGACGGTTGATTCGCCGATGACGCTGGTGCTCGACGAGTCGGGAAAAGAAGTGAAGATGGGCGAGGACAATGTCATCAAGGATGCGGCCAAGCCGACGTGGCTGCAAGACAACGCGACGGTGATCTATTTTGCCGAGGTGCTGAAGCCGAAAGTTTTGTTCGCGTTTCACTACACGAATCGCCAGGGCGCTCCGGGACTGGTGTTCGAGGGGCGGACGTTTTTGGATGCTGTGCCAGTGTTGGGCAGCAATACCGACTACGCGGTTGAGCGGGACAAGAATATGTCGGGGCCTCCTCGACTCCAAAAATTGGAGATGCTGGCGCAGGACGATAAGGAGATCGCGACGCTCGACGGGTACGAAGGCGGGCTGGCGTTGTCGCCGAGCGGGATCAAGGTTGCGTATTACATCGATAAGGAAGTGATTGAGATTCGAGATTTGACCGCACCGAACAAATTTGCGCGGGTGCGGGCAGGATTTGGCGTGTTTCGGTGGGCGCCGGATGAGACGCGACTCTTGCTGAAGCGATCGGTGGAGAAGAAGTCGGGTGATTTGGTGTGGATCGCGATTCCGCCGTTGGTGGCGCATGCGGCGGGTGCGGACGTTGAGGTGGCGCAGCCCACTCCGGTGCCGATTTTTCGCGGGTTGACGTTTCGCGATTTTGCCTTTTCGCCGGACGGGAAATTTATCGGAGTGATTGCGCCGGGCAAAAGAAATTTGGCAGTTTATCCAGTGCCGCGCTGAGCGTAACGTGGCCTTGCGGCGCTAGAGCGACGCGCGGCGGCGTTTGTGTTCCACGAAAAAGCAGGCGTTTTCTACGACCACTAGGCCCGCGGAGACGGCTTTAGCTGCGGCCTCAGCGTGCTCGATGCCGAGTTGCATCCAGATGACTTTGGCGCCCACGGCGATCGCGCTTTCGACGACGGGCGGAATGTATTCGGGGCGGCGAAAGATGTCGACGATTTCAATCTTTGCAGGCCCAATCGCGGCCGCGGCCGATTCCAAGTCGGCGTAGGATTTCTCACCGAACACTTCCCTTTCATTTGGATTCACCGGAATCATTCGATAGCCGACCGCCTTGATGTATTCGCCGACGTGGTTGCTGGCGCGCTCGGGGTCGGACGAGAGGCCGACGACCGCGACGTTGCGATAACGCTTGAAGACTTCGGCGATTGGGTCGGCGCCGAATTCCTGTTTTAGTTTCTCGGGGATCAGAATTTGCATCACTGCGTCGGTTCCTTCACCTGGTTCCTTGTTGTACCGCTAGAGCGCTTTGAGTTGCGCCACTTCCCTGACCGTTAATGCACGAAACTTTCCGGGCTCGACGTCGAGTGTGAGCGGGCCGATTTTCGTGCGCTTGATTTTTTCGACCTGGAATCCGACAACGGCAAACATGCGGCGGATTTGTCGATTGCGGCCTTCGATGAGCGTGACCTCATACCAAGGATTGGGTGCGTTCTCGACGAGTTTAATGGTGGCGGGCGATGTTTTGACGCGGCGGCCGTCGTCAAGTTCGATGGTAACGCCGGCGCGAAGACACGCGATGTCGGTAGAGGCGGGCTTGCCGCTGATTTTCACGAGATAGGTCTTGGGAACGTGCGAGCCGGCTTTGGTGAGTTTTTGCGCGAGGGCACCGTCGTTGGTCATGAGGAGGAGGCCTTCGCTGCCGTAGTCGAGGCGGCCGACCGGATAGAGTCGGGCGGGGATGTCTTTGATGAGGTCCATCACGGTGGGGCGGCCTTCGGGGTCGGTGACGGTAGTGACGTAGCCTTTGGGCTTGTAGAGTGCGAAATATCGGGGGGATTCTTTTGCGGCGAGGGGTTTCCCGTCGATGGCGATTTTGTCGATCGCAGGGTCGGCTTTGGTGCCCTGTTCGGTGACGACGGCGCCGTTGAGTGTGACGCGGCCGGCGGAGATGAGCTCTTCGGCTTTGCGGCGGGACGCGATGCCGGCAGCGGCGATAATTTTTTGGAGGCGTTCGGCGGGCATGGGAAGACGGAAATTGGAAATTCGAAAATGGAAAATCGGACCGAGGTAGTTTACACGACACGCTGAGGCGGGGAGCGAAAAGGCCCGGGTGTATCGCACCTGCGGCGCCTTCATTCCCGCGATTGCCATACGACCGCCGCTACGGGTGCCAGAAACTTTAGGGGATTACTTTTTTTTGGCGTTCTGAGCTGGGCGGGGTTTGGGTTTGGCGGATTCGCTTAGGGCTGTGACTTCGCTGGGTTTCAGTGTGCGATAGCGACCGCGGGGGATGCCTTCGACTGTCAGCGAGCCGAGCGAGATGCGGATCCATTTTTCGATGGGATGGCCGGCTTTGTACATGACGTTGCGTAGGGATTCCTTTTTTGTATCGCGCATACGGACTTCGTACCAGTAGTTGGCGACATGGCCGCGGGTTGAGTCGGGCTGGCGGAGAGTTTGCATGCGAACACCGGCTTCTTTTCCAAGGTTCGCGAGTTGTTCGCGTGTGAGCATGCCTTTCACCTTGATATGGTAGCCCTGCTCGAGATGCTCCCAATTTTTCAGCAGCGCCGCGGCGAAGTCGCCATCGTTGGTGAGCAGAATGAGTCCGCTGGCGGCATATTCGAGATTGCCGACGGGATAGACACGCGCGGGAAAGCCGCGAAGTGAGTTCTTGAGCGTCTTGCGGCCTTCGGGATCGGCCATAGCGGCTACGACCTCAGTAGGTTTGTTGAGCGCGAGGTACACGTGATCTTCGGGTTCGGTGATCACTTTGCCGGCGGCTTCGACTTTGTCGGTGGCGAGGTCGGCTTTGCTGCCGAGTTCGGTGACGACTTTGCCGTTTACGCGGACCTGGCCGCTAAGGATGAGTTGCTCTGCGTGGCGGCGGGAGGCGATACCGGCGCGGGCGATCAGTTTTTGGAGGCGTTCGCTGGGCATGGAAATTAGAAAATCGAAATTGGATCCAGACGGATGATTATACGCATCGCCGACAGGAATTGCTGGCGCTCGGTCAAACGCACAGGCCCCTTCGAAGCGCAGGGAAAACAAGACAGCCTTTGTCACCCCGAACTGGGTAACTATTCGCCGGCGGCAGCTTTGCGTGATTTTTCGGGTTCGGTCGTCGTCTCGCTCTCGGGTGACGACGCGTGTTCGCTCACGTGTTCGGTTGCTTCGGCGGATGGCAGAGGCTGGCGTTCGGGCTCCGCATCGGAGGAATAGAACCGCGTTGGCGCCTCTTCGGCTGGGACGTTGGTGGACGACAAGCCAGCCAGGGAGTCGGCGGAGACTTCGATCTCGATGCCTTGGGTCAGCTGGGCGAGGATTTCGTCGGAGATTTCCTGCTCGGTCTCGTACGACGTGTCCTGTTCAGTGGAGGACACTTGCATCATAGGTGTTTCCTCGACAGCATCGACGATAGGTCGACTAATGGCTTCTGAAGAGTCGGCGGCCTCGGGCGTTGGTTCAGTCGCAGCGACCGCGTGAACCGGCTCCGGCTCGGCTGCCCCGACAGATTCCGTTACCTCGTTCGCTTCGGCGATGGCATCCGACTGCTGCGCCACGGCGTGTGCGGATTCAGCGGATTCAAACGCCGGATGTGTCTCTGGAGATGCTTCGACGGGGCGCGACTCGTTAACGGCCTCCGGTGTGTCGTGTTGTGCTTCGGCTACCGCGTTGGTCAGCGTGGTGTCGGGTTCCGAAGTTGCGGCGGTCTCAACCGAATGGGACGCGATCGCTTCAGCGACGTCGGGTGAGATCGATTGCTCATACTGCTTAGGCGCTGAAGACTCCTCCGCGCCCGCCGCTGCGGCTTCGGCTAACGGCTTGGCAGTTTCGATGGGTGCGGCCTCGTTCGAATCGGCGGCTGCTTCGGCTTCGAGTTCCGCGGCCGCTTCGGCTTCCGTTGGCTCGACGGAGTCGAGCACGCTTTCGTCCCCGGCGTCGGATTCTGCGACGCCTTCGTCGCTGCCGAGAGCTTCGCGAGCGAGCGCTTCGAATTCCTTGAGGCTTGGAAGTTCGCCCAGGTCGCTGAGACCAAACCGCATCAGGAATTCTTTTGACGTGCGGTACAAAATCGGGCGCCCGATGACTTCTTTACGGCCCGCAGTGGTGATGAGCTTCTTGTCGAGCAGCGTCTTGATGACGCCCGAGGTGTTGACGCCACGAATTTCCTGAATTTCAGGGGCAGTAACCGGCTGTTTGTAAGAGATCACCGCGAGCGTTTCGAGCGCCGGCATGGTCAGGCGCAGCGGCGGCCGCAAGCTCTTAATGAAGCGCCGCACAAGGTCGTGGTGCTGCGGCTTGGTGTACATCTTGTAGCCGCCGGCAACGCCGCGAATTTCGATACCACGCGTGTCGGACGCGTAGCTGGCGACGAGTTCGTCGAGCGCAGCCTGCACTTCGGCTTTGGGTTCGCTAAGCGCTTTGGCGAGTTGCTCGATCGTGGCCGGTTCGTCGGCTGCATAGATGATCGCTTCGAGCGCGGCTTTGCGCTCATCGGCGCTCATCGAGCTGACGGGTTCGCGCTCCGCGCTTCCCCGTACCGTGGCCTCGGCTGGCGTCCCCTGCTCCTGCCCGGTGTCGGAAGCAACCTCCGGAGTGACGTCGGGATTGGCTTCGGACTTCGGGTTGTTATCGTCGAGTTGTTGGGTGTCTTGGTCCACTATTTGTACTCTTCGTCGATCTGGCGGAGCCCGCCGGTTTCGTCAAACACGAGGTCGAACGACTTCCCCTTCTTCAGAACAATTTCGCCGAATTGCTTTTCCTGAGCAAGAGCAATCGCTTGCATTTTTACCATTTCGAGCACGGCGAGAAAGGCGACGATCATCGCATGTCGCGAAGGGCAAGCTTCAAAAAATTCGATGAGGCGGACGGTATTGTCGTCGCTGGCGAGAATCTGGGCGCGAAGCTGCGCCATCATCTGGGCGACGGTGAAGGTTTCGTGCTTCAGATCGATGCGGACGGTCTCTTTGCGACGTTCCAGGACTTGCTGGAACACTTTGACGAGGTCGACGAGTGATACGACGAGGTCGCCCTCGGTGCCTTCGTCGTTGTAAAGCGACTTGTCGGGGTTGGACCAGACGTTCTCTTCGATTTGCTGCTTTTGATAGAGAAGCTGGGCGGCGTTCTTGAACTTTTCGTGCTCCACGAGACGCTGGACGAGTTCGGCGCGCGGGTCCATGCCCTGCTCCTCGGGCGTGGCGAGAGGATCGGGCGGGAGCAGCATTTTCGACTTGATGTAGATCAGCGTGGCCGCCATGTATATGAAATCGGCCGAGATATCGACGTTCAGCTCTTCGAGCTTGTGGAGGTATTCGAGGTATTGCGATGTAATTTTTGAAATCTGGATGTCATGGATGTTCATCTCCTGCTTCTTGATGAGGTCGAGCAGGAGGTCGAGGGGGCCCTCGTAGGTCGGAATCGTAATTTTGTACGGTGAGGCCATTTTTACTGGGTGTCGCTCGATGCTATCTCATTGCGCTTCTTGTCCCAACCGAAAACAGCTTCGCGGACGCGAGACATTGTGGATTGTGCTTCGGCTCGCGCCACTTTTGAGCCGGCGTCGATGATTTCCAGGACCCGGCGTGGGTGCTTTTCGTATTCGAGACGGCGTTCGCGGACTGGGGCGATCCATTGAATGAGATGATCGGCCATTTTCGATTTGCATTCAATGCAGCCAATGCCTGCCGTGCGGCAGCCTTGGGCGGCCCAGTCGAGCGTTTCCTGCGGCGAGAAGAGCTTGTGCCAGTCGTAGACGGGGCAGACGTCGGGATTGCCGGGGTCGGTGCGGCGCTTGCGGGCGGGGTCGGTGACCATCACCTTGGTTTTCTTGCGGATGTCGTCGTCGGATTCGCTGAGGGTGATGGCGTTGCCGTAGGATTTCGACATCTTGCGGCCGTCGAGGCCGGGGATGCGGGGGGTCTTGGTGAGGAGGACCTGCGGCTCCTCGAGTTTGTCCTCATACGAGGAGTAGGCGCGAGCTTCGTCGATTTGTTCGAGGAAATTCTTGATTCCAGATTCGAGGGCGAACGTTTTACAGCTACTACGATGCATTTCGAGCAGCGCTTCGTCAGGAAGATTCGCTGCCGCCGGATAAACCTTGCGTAGCTTCGATAGGACGGCCTTATTGCCGCGGATTTTGTCCAAATTGATTTGAAGTCCGAAGAAAGTATTAAAGCGGCGCACGATCTCGCGGCTGAGTTCGACGTGGCTGACCTGATCTTCGCCGACCGGAACGAAAAGCGGCGTGCCCATCTTGCTGTAAATCACAATGTCGGCGGTTTGAAGGCACGGATAGCCTAGGAATCCGTAGGTGTGAAGGTCTTTGTTGGTGACGTTCTCGAAAGCCTCTTTGTAGGTCGGGACGCGCTCAAGCCAGCTGAGCGGCGTGACCATCGAGAGCAGCAGATGCAGTTCGGCGTGTTCGTGGATTTGCGACTGCTGGAAGATGACGCACTTTTTTGGATCGAGGCCGGCGGCAAGATAATCGGTGACGATTTCGATCGTGTTTTGGGCGACTTGCGAGGTGTCGGCGTAGTCGCTGGTGAGCGCGTGCCAGTCGGCGATGAAGTAGAAGCAATCGTATTCGGGATCGTTCTGGAGGCGAACCCAGTTTTGCAGCGCGCCGAAGTAATGCCCGATGTGCAGGCGGCCGGTGGGACGCATGCCGCTGACTACGCGCTTCAGTTTTCCGTCAGTCCCCGACAATACCCGAGCCTCCGAACGATCGTTCCGAACAAAACGCTGAAGTGCGCCTCTACAATCCCAATTCACGCGCGATGATGATGCGCTGAATCTCGCTGGTGCCTTCGTAAATCGTCATGACGCGAGCGTCGCGATAGATGCGCTCGACGTCGGTTTCGCGCGAGTAGCCAATGCTGCCGTGAATCTGGACGGCTTTGGCGGCGACGCGATTGGCCATTTCAGTCGCGTAAAGTTTGGCTTTCGATGCGGCGCTGCCCATGCGCCCGCCGGAATCCTTAAGCCACGCAGCGTGATAGCACGAGCCCGCGCGCGGCTTCGATTTCGGTCTGCATGTCGGCGAGCATCCATTGAATCGCTTGGAATTCGGCAATATTTTTGCCAAAGGCGCGGCGCTGCTTGGCAAAGGCGGTTGCGGCTTCGAGCGCACCTTGCGCGACGCCCACGGCCTGCGCCGCGATGCCGATGCGACCGTTGTCGAGCGCGCTGAGCGCGATCTTCAGCCCCTGGCCTTCGTCGCCGACGCGATTTTCGCCGGGGACTTCGCAATCATTGAGCACGATTTCGACCGAGGGCGAGGAGTGCTGGCCCATTTTCTCTTCATGTCGGCCAACGCGGAATCCTTTGTAGCCAGGCTCGACGAGAAACGCGGTGATTCCCTTTCCACCGGCGTCAGGATCGGTCTTCGCGAAAACAATGAAGACGTCGGCAACGCTGCCGTTGGAGACCCAGGTTTTGGTGCCATTGAGAATGTATGGGGCTCGGGCGAGTTCGAAGAGGCGCGGACGGCACGGGTTTGCAAACCTGCAGCGTCCGAGCCAGCTTGCGGCTCAGTGAGGCAGAACGAGCCGAGGATTTCTCCAGCCGCCAAGCGATGCAAATACTTCTTTTTTTGCGCGTCGGAGCCAAAGGTAAGCAGTGGCACCTGCACAGCAGAGTTGGTCACGCTCAGTGAAGTCGCCATCGCGGCATCGACGCGCGCAACCTCTTCAATCATCAAGACGTAGGAGACCGCGTCGAGCCCCGGGCCGCCCCACTCCTCGGGCATGAGCATCCCGCAACAACCAAGCTCGGCTAGTTTTTGGATTTCAGCGGTGGCGAAACGACCTTCGCGATCTCTTTGTTTCACCGAGGGCCGCACTTCGTTTTCCATGAACTGGCGGACGGTGTCGCGAATCAGTTTTTGATGGTCGTTGAAGGAAAAATCCATCGTGTGTTGGGTACGGACGATGCTACCACGAGGCGTGAGCATCCCCAATGGTGCGAATACTTTGGGTTGTGGATTTCGTGACGCGCGCAGCCGAAATTCTTACGATTCTTTTTTGTTCAGGCGATCGGTGATGGACAGAACGGTTAAGAGCCCGACGGAAACGATGACGCCGCCAATGACATAGCGCCAGACGGAGCTTTTCGGCAAACGGCTCACGGTGACTTTGTCGATCGACCAGAGAATGAGCACGAGTACGCCGAGCCCGACGGCGCGAATAAAGGTCGACAATTTGTTCTCGTCAGGGGCGTCTTGAGCGGCGTTGGCGTTTGAAGCATGAAATGGCATTAGGACGGAGCTACAGTTTAAACAGCTCGCGCAGCCTCTTGGTCTGCACGCGGCTGACCGGCACTTCGCTCTGCTTCTTGTCGTCCATCTTCAGCATGTAGCTGCTCTTGAACCAAGGCACGACTTCCTTGATGTGATGAATGTTGACCATGTACGAGCGATGCGGTCGCCAAAACGTTTCTGAGTCGAGCGCCGCGTGGAGTTCTTCGAGCGTGCGGTAGTTCGACGTGCCTTCGACATCGCGCCCGCAGACGGAGATCAGCCCGTCGTCGATCGAAGCAAAGATCAGATCTTCCGCAGCGACGAGAAGCAGCCGCTGTCCGGATTTCACCAAAATTTTCGCAGGCTGAACATTCTGCTTCACGTTGCCATTAAGCTGACTCACGAGTTGTTCGAGGCGGTCCGCCGTGCTGGTCTGCGTCTCCATCACCTTGCGGGCGCGCTGGATGGCTTTGGCGATGCGCGCTTTGTCGAACGGCTTTAATACGTAGTCGACGGCGTTGACGTCGAATGCCTGCACGGCATAGTGATCGAACGCAGTCGCAAACACGACGTGCGGCACTTTCATTTTCCGCTCGACGAGTTTGCGCAACACGCCGAACCCGTCGAGCCCCGGCATCTGCACATCGAGGAAAACGAGGTCGGGCGAATGCTCTTTGATGAGGTTGACGGCGTCTACGCCGTTCTTACCCTGGCCGATGACGTTGATTTCGGGGAATGCTTTAAGCAAAAAGGCGAGCTCGTCGCGCGCCGGCTTTTCGTCGTCGACAATGATCGTGTTGATGGACATGCCCCTGTGCCTTGAGTATAGGTGGCGCGGGAGCAGACGGCAATCGTCTGAAAGAGTGAGGCGGTGATGGATTAGCGGTCGCTTTGCGGCCTGCGAAGCGGCTGTTAAGATTGGCGCGAACGAAATCCAATCGGGGACTCATGGCTGGAACGAAGACGAAAGCGAAACGGTCGGCGACCACCAAGAAGGCGACGAAGAAATCCGGCAGCGCCCAAGGCAAGATTCTCAGCAGCAAAATTGTGTTCAAGGGCCACGTATTTTCGGTTCGACGCGATCAAGTGATAGAGCCTTCGGGCGTACACGCCACGCGCGACATGATCGCGCATTCGGGGTCGGTGGTCGTGATGCCGGTGCTCGATGACGGAAAGATCGTGCTGATCCGGCAATATCGCCACGCCGCGCGCCAATATTTGTGGGAGTTAGTCGCTGGTCGAATTGATCCGGGCGAAAACGTTAAACAAGCCGCGGTGCGGGAATTGATCGAGGAAACCGGATTACGCGCGAAGAAGATGCGCCTGTTCTTGCAGTTCTGGCCCAGCCCCGGCTTTCTCGAAGAAAAAATGTTTGTGCTCGTGGCGCGCGGCGTGACCCAAGGCGAAGCCGAACCCGAAGAAGACGAAAGAATTGAAGCGAAGGCCTTCAGCCGCGCCGAGCTCAAAAAAATGCTTCGCACCGGCGTATTGCGCGACGCCAAGACGATTTCAAGTCTGCTCTACTACTTCCGATTTGTGGTGTGACCCTGCCTTCGACGCGACTTGTTCGACTGCTGTATTCCCTTACCGTCGCCCTCGGCGCGTTTCTGCTTTTTCTGCTGGAGCCACTGTTCGCAAAAATGATTCTGCCTCGCTTTGGCGGCTCGGCAGCGGTCTGGTCGACGTGCCTGGTCTTTTTTCAGTCGGCACTGCTGGTGGGCTATTACTACGCCGATGTTCTGACGCGACGGCTGCCATCCATAAAGCAGGCTTCGACACATATCGCTTTATTGGTTGTTAGTCTCGCGCTGCTGCCGATCGCGCCCCACGCGCTCCTGACTTCCCCGGCGTCGGACCATCCCGCGTTTCATATTTTGGTTTTGCTCGCGGCTTCAATCGGGCTGCCTTTCGTTCTGCTCAGTGCTACAAGTCCGCTGATCCAGGCTTGGAAATCGCGAACCGGCACAGCGGCGTATCACCTTTTCGCAATTTCGAATTTCGCTTCATTCATCGCGCTTCTGAGCTTCCCTTTCCTGATCGAGCCTCGTCTGTCCTCGCATCGCCAGGGCCAATTGTGGTCGACGCTATACGCGGTGTTCGTGATTTTGTGCTCGGTGGCGGCTTGGATGTCGCGAAGAGACGCCGCAATGGTGGAGCCACTTGCGAATGCCGAGACGATCGACCAGTCGCCGCTCGAATCCACCTCCGCGAGTATTCCGTCCGTTTCGCCCCGGCGCGATTGGGTCCTTTGGCTAGCGTTGTCCGCTTGCGGGTCCGTGCTTTTGCTCGCCACGACAAATCATCTAACTGAAGACGTAGCTCCCGTCCCGTTGCTTTGGGTTCTGCCTCTGGCTCTTTATCTACTGACGTTCACCATGGCATTCGCCCGGCGAAGTCTGTATTCGCGGTGGCTGCTCGTACGGCTCGTCGCCGTAACGCTCGGCAGTCTCGGCTACGCGATCTACGATCCATCGTTCACGGAATCAGTTCAGGTGGCGGTGCCGCTTTTCTGCCTGGGATTGTTTGTGTGCTGCTTGTTCTGCCACGGCGAACTCGCGCGGCTTCGGCCTGCGCCGGAGAGGCTCACGACTTTCTATCTCGTTGTCGCCGCGGGAGGCGCTCTGGGGGCGATCTTCGTCGGCTTGATCGCGCCCGTCGCTTTTGCAGCGACGTATGAGTATCCCTTGGCGTTGTGTTTCACATCGCTGGCCGCCGCCGCGGTGTTCTGGGAGACCGGATGGCTATCGCGAGCATTTTGGACCATCGGCACGGCCGCGCTTGTGGCCGTATTCGCGTATCACGTCCACGCCTACGAGAGAAACTCCATCCTCGTCGTCCGCAATTTCTACGGCAGTTTGCGCGTTCAGCTTCACTACGACTGGCTCAAGCGCCCATACCACACGCTCTACCACGGCCAGATTGAGCACGGAGCGCAGTATCTCGAGCCGCCAAAAAGCGCCGACCCGGTCACATACTATTCGCGAAATTCCGGAGTTGGTCTTGCGATGGATTTTTTCAAGCAGCCGTCGCGGCATGTTGGCGTCGTCGGCCTCGGCACCGGAACGATGGCGGCGTATGCAAAGCGCGGTGACGAACTGCGCTTTT
This sequence comes from uncultured Acidobacteriota bacterium, assembly GCA_963766985.1. Classification (GTDB taxonomy): domain Bacteria; phylum Acidobacteriota; class Terriglobia; order Acidiferrales; family UBA7541; genus Acidiferrum. Next base: position 219,165 of record CAVYCJ010000010.1, on the reverse strand, counting down.
ACGAAATCAATCCGCTCATCGTCAAAATCGCGAACGAGCAATTCTCGTATCTAGAGAATGCCCGCGCGAACGGCGTCGACCTCGCCATTCACATGGGTGACGCCAGGCCTTCGCTGGTCGGCGATGAGGCGGAGCGCTTCGATGTGCTCGTAATCGACGCGTTCTCCGGCGACGCGATTCCCATCCATCTGTTGACGCGAGAAGCAGTCGCGCTCTATATGCAACGATTGAAGCCGGACGGAATTCTCGCCATCCACACGTCGAACACCTACCTCGACTTGAATCCCGTCGTGAAGCTGCTGGCTGACAACGCGGGATGCGAATCCCGTTTGATTTCAAGCAGTGACGACGACCGGAAGCTCATCGATGCGGCCGACTGGATGCTTTTAACTCGGAACCAGGACTTTTTGTTGAAGCTCGACGAAAATACGCTACAAGACTCAATCGACATGCCGCCGAAATTGCGGCTTTGGACCGACGACTACAACAACCTGTTCCAGATATTGCGGCCGATGAAATTCCTGCATAAAGGTGCTGGTTGATGGCGCAAGAATAGGGGCTCACCATGGTCGTCGTCGTTGCAATGCGATATGTCAAACGCCTCACGAATCGTTCTTGGTTTACCAACCATCGATTCCCGTATGCCCTATCGCGCGATGTTCCGATCGTGCCTTAGACAAATTCTAGAAACTCGATTTCGCTAGCCAGAGCGCGACGAAATTCAGGTAACTTTTCGTAAATCATTTTTCTCTCTACTGCCGAAGCCATCGATTTCCGTGTCTCGTATCTAAACGGTTTAATACTGCGAAATACGTCGTGCTTGCTTTACCAACCGGCGCCTTTGTTCCCTTGACTGGCACCCCTTTTCTGCTAGACTCCGCGGCATTTCATTTTGGGCGGCTGGTGTAACGGAGCACGCAGCCGTGGTCTGTTCGAATCTGAATCGCAATTACGGGAGGGGTATCTCGGTGCGAGGAACGGTAAAGTGGTTCAATAATTCGAAAGGTTACGGTTTCATCGGACGCGACGACGGTCCCGACGTTTTCGTCCACTATTCTGCAATCACGGGCGACGGTTATCGCACCTTGCAGGAAGGAGATGCAGTCGAGTTTGAGATTGTTCAGGGCCCCAAGGGCCCCCAGGCATCCAACGTTCAAAAGGCGAGCTAAATTGCAGTCCAGCAATGATATTGGCCGGCGGATTTTTTCGCCGGCCTTTTTTGTGACATGTACTTAACCTGCGCCGCCGAGATGTCATCCTTTGCCCTTCTCGCTTTATAATCCCGGTTATGGACAACAAAAGCCTCGCCCGAATTCTTCGAGAAACTGCGCAACTTCTGGAAATCGACGGCGCGATTATCGGTCGATACCGAACCTACGAGAAAGCCGCCGAGCTCATCGCTGGAATGCACGAGTCGATTGAGCATCTCGCGAAGGAGCCGGGAAAGCTCGAAGAACTTCCCGGCATCGGCGAGCGCATGGTGGAGCACATCGAAGAAATTCTGAAGACCGGCGACTACAGTCTGCGCCAGAAGCTGCTGAAAAAATATCCGGTCACGCTGCTCGATATCTTGAATTTGCAATCTCTTGGGCCGAAGAAGGTCGCTTTCCTCTGGTCGAATTTTCAAGCTGCGACCGTTGCGGACGTCGAAAAGCTCGCTCGAGAAGGCAAACTCCGCGATCTGGCCGGATTCGGCGAAAAGAGTGAGCAGAACATCCTGAAAGCCGTCGAGACCCACAAACGTTCGACGGGGCGATTCCGGCTCGATACCGCGGAAAACACCGCGGCGCAAATCATCGAGCACATCCACAAGCATCCGAAAGGCATTGAATCGATCACACCGGCAGGATCGCTGCGGCGCGGCCGCGAAACGGTCGGCGATCTGGATCTCTTGCTCACGCTTGCGGACGGATTCACGTCGCAAAAGCACATCGATGCCATCGCTGCCCATATCCTGACCTTTCCGCGAATCGATCAAGTGCTCGCGAAAGGCGAAAACAAAGTCAGCTTCAATCTCGACAACGGACTGCAGGTCGATGTGCGCCTGCTCGACAAGGATTGCTTCGGCGCCGCCTTGCTCTATTTCACCGGTTCGAAGGAACACAACGTCAAGCTGCGAGGCCGCGCCAACGATATGGGCTTGACGCTGAATGAGTACGCGCTGGCGACACTGAAAGGCGAAAAGCGAGTCGCCGGCCGGACCGAAGAGGAAATCTACTCCAAGTTGAAACTCGATTACATTCCGCCCGAGATGCGCGAGAACACCGGCGAGATCGCCGCCGCTGAAGCCCACACGATGCCCAATTTGATCGAGCTTCACGATGTGAAGGGCGACCTACAGATGCATTCGACGGCCAGCGACGGCAAGCACACTGTCGAGCAAATGGCCGAAGCCGCGAAAGCCTTGGGCCACGAGTACATCGCGATGACCGACCACTCGAAATCAGTCACGATTGCGAACGGTCTCGATGAGAAGCGCGTCGTCGCTCATATCAAGAAGTTGCGCTCCATCGACGCCAGAGGCCTCGGTATTCGTGTGCTGGCAGGTTCGGAAGTCGACATCCTCAAAGAGGGCCAGCTCGATTACTCCGACGAAATCCTGGCGCAGCTGGACGTGGTCGTCTGCTCGATTCACTCCTACATGCAGCTCGACCGTTTCGCGATGACCGATCGCATGCTGGCCGCAATCGAGAACCCCTACTGCCAGATCATTGGCCATCCAACCGGTCGGCGCCTACTCGTCCGCGATTCCTTCGATTACGACATGGAAAAGGTGCTCGCCGCCTGCGCCAAACACGGCGTTGCCATGGAGTGCAATTCCTACCCCGAGCGGCTGGACCTGCGCGAAGTCTACCTGCGGATGTGCAAGGAACGCGGCGTGAAGGTCGTCATATCGACCGACTCCCATAACACCATGCACCTTCCTTATATCAAGTACGGTGTGAAAACGGCACGGCGCGGCTGGCTGGAGAAGTCCAACGTCATCAATACCCTTCCCGTCGACAAATTTTTAGCCGCGCTAAGACCAAAACCCGGTTCGGTCGTCAAGAAGGTGGCCGCAAAGAGTCCGCGTTAGGGCGATTCGAGCTGTGGAACCTTTTTCGGACACTTTGCGTACCTTTAGGCATCACGAACAGCGCTTGACGATACGGCGCCAAGACAGCCCAACGGAGGCATCGCTCTCATGAACCGACTCTTCACCCGACGCGCCATCTGCCTGGCCTTGCCGATCTCAACACTGCTCGCCGCAGCTGCTTTCGTCGCGCCTTCCGCCAAAGCCGAGGAATGGAACAAGGCTTACACCGTCTCGGGCCGGGCTCAGGTCCGCGTCGAAACCAACGACGGCTCCGTCCAGACTTTCACCGGAGACACGAAACAGGTCGAATTCCGCGTCACCTACGACGGCTACCAGCTCGACAAAAATCTGCACATCGATTCACATCAGGACGGCGACAGCGTGCAGATCAGCGCGCGAGTGCAGGGACATTGGGGCTTTTCTTGGAGCGGGCATAATCGCGGCTTGAAAATCGAAGTCCATATGCCCAAAGACGGCGATCTGCAGGTCGACACCGGCGACGGCTCGGTGACCACGGAAAGCGTCAACGGCCACCTCAAGGTCCACACCGGCGACGGCTCAGTCAAAGCCGACCAGATTTCGGGCGACGTTGATATTGATACGGGCGACGGCAGCATCACCGTGAACGGCGCCAAGGGCGACATCCGCCTGCGCACCGGCGACGGTCACATCGAAGCACGCAACCTTGATGGGAAGGTCGATGCCTTTTCGGGGGACGGCCACATCACCCTCGAGGGCCGACTCGACGCTCTGACCGTGAAAACCGGGGATGGCAGCATTGACGCCCGAATCCGCCCTGGCTCCAAAATTGATTCCAGCTGGAGCATTCGGACGGGTGACGGCAGCGTCGACGTCGTGCTGCCCGCGGACCTTCAGGCCAACATCGAGGCCAGCACGAACGATGGCCACATCAGCCTGGGTATCCCGGTGACGGTCGAAGGAACCTTCAGCAACTCGCAAATCCACGGCAAGATGAACGGTGGCGGCCAACCCCTCGTGATTCACACTGGCGACGGCTCCATCCGTCTGAGCAAAGCATAAGAGCAGAAGTCGGAACCACGTTTTCGGCCGGGTCGAGGCAGGCCCGGCCTTTTTTTTGCGCCGCGTCGTCTCCGCCTCTGCGTCCGCGTTATCTCTCATGTCCGATGACTGCCTGTCCGGTTGGACAACCCACTGTTCTGGATGGCTACGTCTGGCGGTCTACGCCATTTAGTCTTAGGTACCAGTACTGTAAATGTTCGCTGCTTAAAGCCCTCACCTGTCCCAAAATTCCTTACAGGACAATCTGTAGCTTTCCGCTAAGTGCTCCGTTTTCAGGTGCATCTTTTTGGACTCTCAGATGCCCTTATTACATCGAGGCAAGAGGAACATCATGATCATCTTCGCACTGACTTTCGCCATCATTTCGCTATTCGCGCTAACCCTGACGGGTTCGATCGCTGCTACAGCGACTGTCCGCCGCCGCGGCTAGTTGTATTTGCGGACGGCGCTCCCCGCGCGTCCGATGAGCATTCCGTCGTCTGGTTAAGTCCTTTACCTTCGCAAACCTATTCATGTCGCAGTGCCACGAGCGGATTCACCCGTGTCGCTCGGTGTGCGGGCAGCCAGCATGCCGCGATGGCTACCAGAGTCAGCAAAGCCACCACGCTGGCGAACGTCACAGGATCCGTCGGCGAGATTCCGACTAATAGCCCCGCAACCAGTCGAGTGGCGGCCAAAGAGATTCCCAATCCGACCACGATTCCCACTCCGACAATTACGATGCTCTGCCCCAGGACCATCTTCAGGATGTCGATTTGGGTCGCACCCAGCGCTACCCTGATTCCGATTTCGTGCGTTCGCTGCACAGCCGCGTAAGACACCACGCTGTAAACCCCCACAATCGCCAAAATCAATCCCAGGAGCCCCATTGTTGCCGTAAGCTGCGCTCCCAGTTTGTAGAACAAGTAGCCGTTGATGCCTCCGAGGTCTTCCGACAGAGTTCTTGCGCCGGTGATCGGCAAGGTCGGCGCGATTTCCTGAATCTCGGCGATTGCCTGACGCAACACCGACTCCGGAGGTACCGAAGTGCGCAGGTGAACGGTCCTCATCGGCATGTAGCTCTGTTCCAGCGGAACAAAGAAGAACGGCGTCGGCTCTTCGGTGATGCCCTTTATCTTCGTGTCGCCCACAACGCCGACGACTTCCCACTGCGTCGGCTCGCCAACGGTAAAGCGGAAGCGGTGCCCGAGAACGTCCTGACCGGGCCAGAACTTCTTGGCCATGGTTTCGTTGACGATGGCGACGTGAGGAGCCTTCTCCAGGTCGGCGGCGGTAAAGACGCGTCCCCGGCGAAGAGGAATCTGAAGCGTGGAGAAATAGTCCGGGCTGACCATATTGAACATCACGCCGGGTGGCGTTTGTCCCGGCTCGAGCTCATGGCCGTCGAACACGAGGCCTTGGTCGGAGCTGATCAGACTCAGCGGAGTGACGAACGCTTCGCTTTCCGAGGTCACGCCTGGCAGGGTGCGGAGCCGCTCATCCAACGTGCGGAAAAACTCCTTGCCCTGAGCGTCGGTGTAGCCGACCTGTTTCACGTCGATCGGAATGTCGAGGACATGGTCGGCGTTGAACCCGAGCGATATATGTTCCGCTTGTCGTGCGCTGCGGACGAATAGGCCGGCTACGATTAGCAGAAGCAAAGAGCCCGCGACCTGCGCCATCACCAGCCCGTTGCGCACCCAGTGGCGGCGACCGCCATCCGTTGTGCCGCGGCCGCCTTCGCGCAGCATGGAGTTCACATCGGTGCGCGCGACTCGAAATGCCGGCAGAATGCCGACGATAGCGCCCGTGAACAGCACGACGCTCAGTGCGAACAGGAACACGCGGAAGTCAGGATCGAAGTTGAATTTCACGGGCAGGTCTGTGCCGAGGTTCAGTGAGCCGAGGAATCCGGCGGCCCACCAGCCGAGCAGCATCCCGGCGCTGCCGCCGAAGATCGCGAGCATCAAGCTCTCGGTCAGATACTGGCGAATCAGGCGGGTGCGTCCTGCGCCGACGGCGGCGCGAATCGCCATTTCGCGCTGGCGAACCGTGGCGCGAACCAGCAGCACGTTCGCGATGTTGAAACACGCAACGAGCAAGACGAGGGCGCCGAGCGCGGTAAACGCCAGCGCTACGTTCGGGATGGTGTTGTCCGGATCGGGATCAGGGCGCGCCAGCTTCTCCGGGAAAACCTGAATCGAGACGCCTTTGTCGGTGTCAGGGTGCTGTTCCGCGATGCGATTCGCGATGACGCCAAAGGTAGCGTTCGCTTGCTTCAAATCGACGCCCGGATTCAGCCTTGCCAGAAGCGTGATGCTGCGCCGGTCGCGCTTCTCCCAAAACTCCTTCAGAACATCTTCGCTTTCGCGGCCTAACATCCCCGTGGTCGCGCCGATCGGCACGAAAGCATCCATGCTCAGAAATGCATAGGTGCCAAGAAAGCCTTTCGGCGATACGCCTACAACGGTCATCGGGCGATCATCGACCTCCAGCGTTTTGCCGATGATGTTCGGGTCGCGATTGAATCTCTTTTGCCAGTAGGCGTAGCTCAGAACGATCACCGGATCGGAGTTCGGCGTTTGCCCCTCAGTCGGCAGAATCAGGCGACCGAGCGCTGGTTGAATCCCCAGCACCGAGAAGTAGTTGCCGGTCACCCGGCTGATCACGCAGTGATCGCCGCGGTTGTCGGCGACGATGCTTACCAGCGATGTGCGATACGCAAAAACCTCGGCAGTCGATTTCGAGTCGGACCGGACGTCGAGGAAATCGGGATACGAGAAAGGTTGAAAGCCGTCCGTTCCCTGCTGCTTCAGGGCGAGCACCGTGAGTTGTTCGGGGTGCGAGACGGGGAGCGAGCGCAGTAGCAATCCGTTGATGACGCTGAAGACCGTGGTGTTGACGGCCATGCCGAGACCCAACGTCACGATCGCGATGATTGCAAACCCCGGGGCGTTGCGCAGAGAGCGCATCGCGTACTTGATGTCCTGCCAGAATCCTCGCATCGGTTGTACCTCGCTCGGCCGAACTGCGCCGCCCAAATTACTGCAACTGACGACCCCCGCCCGGTCGCCCCAGCCTCAGTCTAAGTGTCGCAGAATCAGAGTTTCGGAGTCGCGTCGGCGAACCGAACCGCGGCGGCTTGCCCGTTTATGGGAACCCTTGTTCGATTTTGAACACCATCTCGCGGCAGCTGTTAGAGGACAGTTTCTTTTCCTCCTAGCAGGTAAGGAGTATCATCCACTTGGATTAAGTCGGTGGTTTGGGCGGTTGTTCTGCGGGGATGGGTTGTCTCTCCACGACGTGAAGTCTAGGGAGGCGAAATGGAAGCGCAGAGAACGGTTTCGGGGAACGACCGCGATCGCGTGGCGGCCCTTCAGAAATACGCCATCCTGGATACTGAGCCTGAACAGGCGTTCGACGATCTGACACTGCTCGCGTCGTTCGTCTGCAAAACGCCCATCGCGATGATTTCGCTGATCGATGAGGACCGGCAGTGGTTTAAGTCGAAAATCGGCATGAAGCCGTCGGAAACCCCTCGCGACATTGCGTTCTGCTCGGTAGCGATCCAGCAGCCCGATGTGATGATCGTCCCCGACACGTTCAAAGATGAGCGCTTCCGCAACAATCCCTTTGTCACATCCGATCCGCACATCCGGTTTTACGCCGGCGCTCCGCTGATCAACGAAGATGGCTACGCCTTGGGCACTCTTTGCGTCATCGATCAGGCGCCGCGGGAATTCAGCGGCGAACAGGAAGAGGCGCTGAAAGCGCTTAGCCGGCTCGTGCTGGCGCAACTCGAGTTCCGGCGAAATCTCCAGTTGTTGAAGGAAGCTCTCACGGAGCGAACGAAAGATGAGCACGAACGTGAGCGCGAAATTCTGAAGCTCCAGCAGCAGCTGACCCGCGTGCTCGGCCTAAATATTCAATGAGCGTTTGAGGGCGGCTCACTCCGCCAGGGGCGCGGTGACTGTAGCGGTTGCGCGCCGCGTCACGCCAAACGCAATCAATAAACTGCCCACCATCAATAACGCCGCAAGCCAGTACGGTGCGCCGGGAAGATGAAATCCCCACTTCGGCGAAATTGCGACGCTGAATACTTGGGTAAAAACCAGCGGCGCGATCATCCCGGCAACGCCAAACATGCTCATCATCGCGCCCTGCAACTGGCCCTGTGCCGACTTGTCAACGCGCTTCGTCATCAGAGATTGCATCGCTGGGCTGCCGAGACCCCATAACGAGAGCAGCGGGATGGAAATCAAGGAGATAGCTGTGGTTTGCGCCGCAGCCAGCACTGCGAACCCCGCCATTCCGCACAGCCAGCCGAAGATCAAAGTCCGTACTTCGCCGAGCTTTTTGATCGCCAGCGAAATGAGGAACGCCGACACGATCGTCGAGCCAACTCCGACTCCTGTGAATGCGTATCCGGTTAGCTGAGGAGTGAAATGGTAGCGGTAGTCGGTATACAGCACATACATACTCGGGAGCGATTCGTGCGCGTTGTAGTAGAGGAACATCGCAACCGCGAAACCCGCCAATTCGGGATTGGAGCGTAGCAGCTTCAGTGCGCCGAGAGGGTTCGCTCGCTTGACGCTGAATGCCGACCTTCGCTCCCTCGGCAGGGATTCCGGCAGAATGAACAATCCGTAGAGTCCGTTCGCGAGGCTTAGAATCGCGGACGCCCAGAAGGGATAACGCAAGCCATATCCGCCGAGAAATCCTCCGACCGCGGGTCCGATGATGAATCCGAGTCCAAAAGCAGCGCCGAGCATGCCAAATTTCGCGGCGCGCTTGTCTTCGGGGGTGACATCGGCGATGTAAGCGTTCGCCGTTGGAATGCTCGCTGCTGTGATGCCGGATATCACGCGGCCGACGAAAAGCCAACTCAGCGTCGGCGCCAGCGCCATCAAGATGTAGTCGCAGCCCAGTCCGAAGTTGGAAAGCAACACCACAGGGCGCCGGCCGAAACGGTCGGACAGCGCGCCCATCACCGGCGCGAACACAAACTGCATGGCGGCCCAGACGAACGCGAAAACGCCGGTTTGCATCGCGGCCTTCGCCATGTCGCCGTGTTCGAACTGCACGATCAATCGCGGCAGCACCGGAATGATGATTCCCAGCGCCACCATGTCCAGCGCGACGGTGATGAAAATGAAGGCAAACGCGGCTCGACCGTGCGCCTTCCCGCCAGACTGTGACGGCGGCGTTGTTTCGACGAGTGGCGCTTCCGATATTGGCCCAACTTCATTCGACATCGACAGCCTCCAGCACCGGCTTCCGTCCCCGACGCTGTCTCACTTTCTCCGATGTGCCGCAGCACCGTATTGTAAAAATTTGACTCTCGGCAAGCGAATCGGCATCGGCGCTCACTTCCCCAGCGTCGAGAACAATCCCACCGATGCAGCCGCCATCACGGCTGTTGCGACCCAACCCATCACGCGTAGATAGGGCGGCAACGTGAATTCGCCCATTACCTTTCGATTTGCGGCCATTCGCATCGTCACGATCATCAACGGAACCGACACGACTCCATTGATGACTGCCGACCAGAACAATGCGCGAATCGGATTGAGCCCGACGAAGTTCAGGGCCAATCCAATCACCGTGGCGACCGCGAGCACGCCGTAAAACTGTTTTGCCTTCTTGGGGCGCATCTCGAGGCTGGCGCGCCAGCCAAAAGTCTCCGCGACGCCATACGCCGCTGAGCCTGCCAGGACCGGAACTGCAAGCAGCCCGGTGCCGATTATCCCGACCGCAAACAACTCAAACGCGAACCTTCCAGCTAATGGCTCGAGCGCCTTCGCGGCCTGCGCGGAAGTGTCTACGTCTGTGATTCCCGCCGCATGCAGCGTCGCCGCGGTCGTCAGAATGATAAAGAGCGCGACCGCGTTCGACAGTCCCATGCCGACGTAGGTATCGACGCGAATTCGCGCGAACTGCTCCTTCGCCTGCCACGGAGCGCGTTTCAGCGCGTGATCTTCGCGATTGTCCCGGACGTCTTCGGCCTCTTCCGACGCTTGCCAGAAAAAGAGATAGGGACTGATCGTTGTACCCAGAACAGCCGTCAGAGTGGTGAAGTATTTGGTGTTAAACGAGAGCGACGGCACGAAGGTCGAGCGTAGCGCTTGTGCCCAATCGACATGCGCCACAAACGCCGTCAGCACATACGCGAACAACGCGAGTGTCAGCCACTTCAAATATTTCACGTATACCGTGTAGCGGATGTAGATCTGGAAGACGAGCGAGAGCGCCGCAAATAACACGATGTAAGGCAGCAACGGCCCACCGAGTAACAGTTGCCCAGCCGCGCCCATCGCTCCCAAATCCGCGCCGAGATTGAAAATATTAGCGAGGCAAAGCAGCGACACAATCCCAAACAGAAGCGGCCGCGAATAGTGCTTCCGCATGTTCCCGGCGATTCCGACGCCGGTCACCCGCCCGATGCGTGCGCAAATCTCCTGAATCACAATCATCAGCGGATACGAGAACAGCATCAACCACGCCATGCCGTAGCCGAATTGCGCACCCGTCTGCGAATACGTCGCGATGCCGCTGGGATCGTCGTCCGACGCGCCTGTAATGAGCCCAGGACCTAGTTTTTGCAGGAAAGTTTTGTGGTTTTGAGACGCGGGCGTGGACGCGCCGCCGTGTGCGTGTTGCGAAGGCCGGGAGCGTTCCGTATTCGTGGGCACTCTCCGCAATCTACGCGGAATCAACCAAGCACGCTATGCAAATGAAAACGGTGGTTATTTGCCCAAGAAATCTGCGACCGCGGCGGCTACTTTAGGTCCTTCGCAGCCTGGTGCGAGATGACCGCAGTCCGATTCCAATTCCAGTACCGGAGCGTGAAGTAACTCCGCAAAGTTTCGCGCCGGTTGCGGCGTCACCGTGTGATCCTGCTTCGCCACCACGACGAGGACTTTCGCCTTCACTGCCGCCGCCGCTTTTTCCATCGACCCGCCGAATACGTCGGAAACGTCCAGCGCGATCATCGCCTCGCTCTGACGGATGGTATCGTTCGCGTCTTCGGCCTTATCGGTTTCCGCCTTCTTGAGCGCGGCCAGGACCTGCTCTCGCGTATGCGTCCGGTTGTATTCCGCCGGGGTTTGCAACACTAACTCGCCGATTTCGAAGTGCACGACTTTCGCCGGATTCTCGGTGTAGTCGCCGTGATTCCAGCCGGCGCTGTCCTCAATCGCGTCGATGTTGATCCGCCACATTACAACGTCATACGGCGCGACGTGTGGCGATCCGACGATCGGAATCGCTTTGTCCATGAAATCGGGATACGAAACTATCCACTGAAACGTCTGCATGCCGCCCATCGAGATACCCATCACTGCTTTCACATGCTGGATGCCCAGCGCCCTGGTCAGCAGTTCATGCTCGGTGTTGACCATATCTCGCACAGTGATCTTCGGAAATTTCATGCGCGGCTGCGCTGAGCTGTTGGAGGGCGAAGACGAAACGCCGTTCGCGAGCGCGTCGATCAGCACCACGTAGTAGTCTGCGTCGTTGATGAGCTTGCCAGCGCCGACGTTGTCCTTTAGCTGCTCTGTCGTTCCGCCCGCCCATGTAGGAATCACAACGATGTTCGAGCGGTCGGCGTTCAATTTGCCGAACGTTCGATAGCCAATCCGGCAATTCTTCAATACTTCGCCGCTGATCAGCTTGAAGTCGCCGAGGTCGGCGAACTTCTGCTCCTGCGCGTAGCTCGAGGCGGCCAGACACAGCACGGCCACCAGCAGCGCGAACCCGCATCGTATGTTTTTCATATTTATGGCGACGATCTACACGTCGCAGAGATCGACGGCCTGGCGCAGCGAAATAAGCGGATCGCGATCTTTCGAAGGCACAAACTCGTGCGCGACGTACCCCTTGTAAGTTGTCGCTGCGATGCCCCGCATCACGCCATCCCACTGCACTTCCTGCGTACCATCCAGCTCATGCCGGCCCGGCACGCCGCCGGTGTGAAAGTGGCCGATCAGATCGATGTTCTTCTGGATCGTCGCCACCAGATCGCCTTCCATGATTTGCATGTGATAGATGTCGTACAAGGCCTTCACGCGTGGCGAATTCACGGCCGTCAGCACTTCAAAGCACCAGGCGGAGTGGTCGCACATGTAGTCGTGGTGATCGACTTTGCTGTTCAGCAGCTCGATCACGATAGTGACGCCGTTGTCTTCGCCAATCTTCTTGATGCGATTGAGCCCGAGAATTGTGTTCTTTGCGCCCTCGGCGTCCGACATCCCGTCGCGATTGCCCGAAAACGTGATGACGTTCGGCACGCCGGCCTTGGCGGCCAGCGGTATATTCTTTCGGAAGTTCTCTTCGATCTTGGCGTGATTCTCGACGCGATTCAGCGCATGCGGAATGTCCCCGCCGCCCGCGTAGCCCATTGCACAGATCAATCCGTATTGCCGCGGTGTGTCCCACTCTTCCACCGGCAGCAGATCGATCGCCTTGCAGCCGATCTCGGCCGAGTACTCGCACAGCTTATCGAGCGGGATGTCCCTGTAGCACCAGCGCGATACGGACTGCTTGATGGCTCCCTTGCGAGGAATTGGCACGATGCCCTTCCCGTCTGCTTGCGTACTGGGAGCTTGCGCCCACGCTACCGCGGGCAGCGAGGCGGCTGTCGCTCCCGACACCGCTGTTTTGAGCAAATCACGTCGCGTTAAGTTGTTCATAGCGGACCGAGTGTACTCAAGATCGATAATTCTGCAAACGTTTTCTGGGAGCTTTTGCGTAAGCCTCGCCGGCTCGAATTCCGGAGCATGCCCACCGGCTCGCGACAAGTCTCACCTTTCGCGCCGCTTTCCGTCTATGGACTCAATCGAGGTGTGCGTATGAAGACGAATCGCGTTCCGTTAGCCCTCGCTCTCAATTTGATCGTGGTATGTGCTATCGCGGCGGCTGAAAAGCCCGCAATGTTTCGCGGCGATCCTGCTCACACTGGCGTCTACGACTCGCCGGGCGTACCGCAGCCCGCCAAAGTGAAGTGGCAATTCCACACCGACGGCCAGGTCGTCTCCTCGCCGGCCGTCACCGGCGACACCGTCTACGTGGGGAGCAGCGATCATTTCCTGTATGCGATCGATCGCGCGTCCGGCGCCCAAAAGTGGAAATTCAAATCCGAAGGGCGCATCACCTCTTCACCCGCAGTTGATGCCGGCACCGTCTACTTCGGCAGCTACGACGGCAACTTCTATGCGGTTGATACGGTTTCGGGCAAGCAAAAATGGAAATTTGCGCTTACCGGGGAACGTCGTTTCGCTGCGGCTCATCTTCACGGTGCTGCGCCGATTGGCGAGACAATGCCCGATCCGTTCGATTTTTACCTGTCTTCGCCAGTCGTCGTGAATGGCGTCGTCTACTTCGGCAGCGGCGACACCAACATTTATGCGCTCGACGCCGCGTCCGGCCAGCTCAAATGGAAATTCAAGACGGGCGACGTCGTTCACGCTTCGCCCGCAATTGCTGACGGCAAGCTCTACGTTGGAAGTTGGGACAGCTACTTTTACGCCCTCGATGCCACGACAGGGAAAGAAATCTGGCGATTCAAAACCGGCGAAGACCACGAAATCCACAATCAGGTCGGCATTCAATCCTCTGCGGCGGTCGCGGACGGCACGGTCTACTTTGGCTGCCGCGATTCGAATTTTTACGCCGTTGACGCTGCAACGGGCAAAGAACGCTGGCGCTTCAACAACAAAGGCTCGTGGGTCATCGGTTCTCCCGCCGTTGCCAGCGGCAAAGTCTACTTCGGCACCTCCGACACAGCTCTCTTTTACGCACTGGACGCCAAGTCCGGCGCGCAAATCTTCTCGCTCGGGTTTCACGGCTGGCCGCTTTTCTCGTCGCCCGCGCTCGCCGGCGACCGTGTCTACATCGGCTCTCACGAAGGCAAACTCTTCGCCATCGATCTCAAAACACAAAACCTTGCGTGGACATTCGCGACCGATGGCTCAAAGAAAAATGGCGCTACGTACACCAAGCCTGATGGCACAACAAATTACGAGCTCGCCTTCAGCGACTTCTTCTACGACGATATGGTTTCCGGCGTCCAAAAACTCATGACCGTCGGCGCGGTGCTTTCGTCCCCGGTTGTTGCCGGAGACACCGTCTATTTCGGCAGCACCGATGGCAATCTATACGCGCTGATTTAACCCAGATAAACACCACAAATGCTGCGACTCCAGTGAAACGCTTCACTGCGTTGTGGCTCTCTCGTTTGCAAATCCGAATCGCTTCGCGCATCATTACTGTTTCGTTTTACTTACAACGACGCGCAGGGGATGATCGCGCGGGAGTGACCGCGTTCATTGAGCAGCGGTTCGTCGCAAAGCGTCGGCAAAGCCTGAAATTACGGTTCATTTCTGTACCTCTGAGGGAGACGCATGGATAAGCCGCGAAAAATCGAGCCCGCAAAAGGAAAACTGGGAGTCTTGACGCCCGGAATGGGGGCCGTCAGCACCACGTTCATGGCGGGCGTCGAGCTTGTCCGCAAAGGCAAATCGCAGCCCGTCGGCTCGCTCACGCAACTCGGCACGATTCGCCTCGGCAAACGCACCGACGGTCGCTCTCCACGCATCAATCAGTTCGTTCCGCTCAGTGGTCTCGATGACATCGTCTTCGGCGGCTGGGATATTTTCAAAGACAATGCTTTCCAATCCGCTGCCAACGCCGGCGTGCTCAGCCCTGAAGATCTCGCCAAAGTGAAGCCGTTCCTCTCGAAGATCAAGCCGATGAAGGCCGCTTTCGATCCCGAGTATGTAAAAAAACTCGACGGCCCGAATGTCAAAAAAGCGAAAAACAAATACGAACTCGCGCTGCAAATCAAAGAAGACATCGCCAATTTCAAAAAGACCAATAAACTTTCGCGCCTCGTCATGTGCTGGTGCGGTTCCACCGAAATCTTTCTGAAGGCAGACGAAATCCACTCGACGCCTGAGAAATTCGTCGAAGCGATGAAGTCGAATCATCCCGGGATTGCGCCATCGATGCTCTACGCTTGGGCTGCCGTCACCAGTGGCGTTCCGTTCGCCAACGGCGCGCCCAACCTCACCGTCGACTTCCCTGCCATGCTGCAACTCGCGCAGGAACACGAAGTCGCGATCTGCGGCAAGGATTTCAAGACCGGGCAAACGCTGATGAAGACCATCCTCGCTCCTGGTTTCAAAGCGCGCATGCTCGGCCTCAACGGTTGGTTCTCCACCAACATTCTCGGCAATCGCGACGGCGAAGTTCTCGAGGATC
The DNA here is from genome assembly GCA_963766985.1 of uncultured Acidobacteriota bacterium. GTDB lineage: Bacteria > Acidobacteriota > Terriglobia > Acidiferrales > UBA7541 > Acidiferrum. Next base: position 203,810 of record CAVYCJ010000010.1, on the reverse strand, counting down.
CCGGCTCATTTAAGACGAAAGAAGAATCAAAACTCGGAGCGCTCGAATACATCATGCAGCCCGAGCTTTACCCCATGCTCTACGGCAAGATGCACCATAAGGTCCGCATCAACTATTACCCGCCGCGCGGCGACAACAAAGAAGGCTGGGACAACATCGACATCTTCGGCTGGCTCGGCTACCCGATGCAGATCAAGGTCGATTTTCTTTGTCGCGACTCGATCCTGGCGGCTCCGATCGTCCTCGACCTCGTTCTGTTCCTCGATCTGGCGCAACGCGCCGGTATGCGCGGTATTCAGGAATGGCTCAGTTTCTATTTCAAGTCGCCCATGACCGCCCCGAAGCTCTATCCCGAGCACGATCTCTTCATTCAATCGATGAAACTCAAGAACACACTCCGCTGGATGATGGGCGAAGATCTCATCACCCACCTCGGCCAGGAATACTACGACTAGCTCTTGAAGTAGCGCTGAATTCTGGCTCTCGCGATGTCAATGATTGAGGCACTCACGCCCGGAGACTAAAGATCCCCGGGGCGGAAAGACCGACCGCAGTTTCTGCAAATGAAATAGGATTTGGCGTTGGGACCTCGATCGATGAATCGAATCTCCTGCGAAACCTGGCGACAAAACGGGCAGGTCAGCCCCGTAGCTTTCAACGACCGCTCCAACTCGTGACACTGATCGTTGTGCCTGGTGAGCGATTCCGCTTCTTCTTTTTCCCGTTCTGCCTGTTCCTCGGTAAGCCGCTCGTCCAGTTGCTTTATCAGTCGCTTTCTTGTGTCCGACTGTAGAGCCTCGATCATCGAGGCCGCGTTGGCTCTGGCGAGAAGCCTCTTCGATAAATCACCTACTGATTTCCAAACCTCCGGCGGCTCCGACCACCAGGCAAATTGGACTTTTTGGGAGCCACGTTCAATCACGAGTTCGTATGACGTGCCATCCAAACCCGATTTGCTTTGGGCGACACCAACTGTGGTCAGAGATTCCGAATATCTGAGAGTTCCTTCGCTTCCGCGGGAGGAACTTCCCTATGCCAATTTATGCTCTTTGTTATTTCTTCCCGGTCCTTGCCAACAACGTCGCGGAGCGCCATCGCAAATAATCCAAATTCGCTCGAGTTAAACGGGGGATCCTTTTGGCAGGCTAGCGAGTAGGTGGCGCGTCCCTCTGGGTTGCGCTCCTCAATTAGGCGAACGCTTAACCCGCCTTCAAATGACGGTTTTGCCGTCAGAGCCAATAAAACCGTACTGCGCATGAGAGGGATGTTACATCACACCACTGAACCGGAGACGCGAGTTTTCGTACAATGTAAAACTGATGCGTTAATTAAGGATATCGCTACTAGACTCGAGTTCCGTTATCCAGGCGACTTGACCTAGGAGCTGTGCCCTCCGGAAACCACGAAAACCGCTTCGGATTTGATTTCTCCATTCAAGCCATCGATTTTTCGCATCATTGCGAACCGCTTTTCGATTTGACCGTATCAAACGCCACGCGCTATCCTCCACTGTTTATGGGATGTCCCGCTCCGCTCACCGTTCCGCCACCGACTTTCGTAACAACTTCCTTTGAGGAGAATCATGACGACCGAACTGCGTAGTTTCCTTTCCCTCTCGTATGACGAGTTGGAAGAGCTGAATCTCAAGGCCAAAAAGCAACGCCTCGATCGCGTTGCCGCGCACACCGTTCAGGAAGAGCGCATCAAGTACCTCACCGACGAAAAGCGCATCAAGGCCGTCACCGTGCTCTTTAGCGACCTCGAAGGCCGCCTGCACATGCTCGATTACGACAAGAAATTCCTCGTGAAGAGCTACGACAATCTCACTTTCGACGGCTCTTCCATCCGCGGCTTCACCGCGCAGCGTGAAAGCGATCTCCGTCTCGGCATTGACTGGAGCGCCTTCTACTGGGGACCCGCCGACATTTTCGGTTCCGGCAAAGTGCTCGTCTTCGGCGAAGTCATCGACAAAGACGGCTCGCCCTACAAAGCCGACATCCGCGGCGCGCTGAAATCGTTCGCCACCGAACTCTACGAAGAGGAAAGCTACACTCTCAACGCCGCCAACGAAATCGAAGGCTTCCTCTTCAACGGCGCCGATGCCGAGGCCCGCTACAACGAAACGGGCAAATTCGAGTACGTAAACACCGGCGGCTACTACCACTCTCTCCCTGGCGATCCGCTGCGCACTTTCATCGACACTTGCGCAGAAGTGCAGCGCGCCATGGGCTTCCAGAACGAAAAAGATCACCCGGAAGTCGCGCCGTCTCAGTTCGAAATCAACTACGGCTATGGCGAGTGCGTCGCCGCCGCCGACCAGATTCAAATCTACAAATTGATCTGTCGTCAGGTAGCCACCAAGATGGGGCTCACCGCGTCCTTCCTGCCCAAGCCGGTCGTCGGCGTCAACGGCAACGGCATGCACACCAACGTGTCCATCAGCCAAAAGGGCAAGAATCTTTTCTGGGATCCCGAAGGGCGAAGAAAAACTAAGCAAGACCGGCTGGTCTTTCGTCGATCGCATCCTCACCCACGGCAACGACATCTGCTTGATGCTCAACTCCAGCGTCAATGCCTATCGCCGCCTCGATCCGCACTTCGAAGCGCCGAACCAGATCAAGGCTTCGGCCGTCGATCGCGGCTCGATGGTTCGCATCCCCATCGGCAACGAAAAGAGCATGCGCGTTGAAGTTCGCTCCGTCGCGCCCGACGCGAACCCCTACATGGTTCTGTATTCGATCTTCAAGACCGGCATCCAGGGCGACACATCCAAAACGAAAAATCTTCGTCAGGCCGAGCGCTACTTGCCCGACAACATCTACACCGCGCTCGACGACTTCCGCAAAGCCAAGTGGACCACCGAGCTTCTCGGTGAAGACGTGAAGGGTCGTTACGCTGACCTCAAGCAGGCCGCTGCCGACCGCTGCGCCCGCTTGCTCGGCACCTTCGTGAAAGCTCCCGAGGTGCAGTTCCACCACGAGGTCTACAACCAGTTCCTCTGGAACATGTTCTAGTTCGAGGCCGACCTCAGAATCCAAATCAAAAAAGGGCGCGATCACTCGCGCCCTTTTTTAGTTTCAACGCCCTGCCCCCGCGAGCCTTTACGGATTGTTCATCGACGCGCGTTGAGTCCCCTTCGTTTTGGTCAGTTTCGAAAAGAGAAACTCCTGCAGCACGCCGGCGAGCGACGTTTCACCCATTCGGATGAGGGCCGAACCGACCAACCCATTGGTTCCCTGCCGATCGTTTACGGGCGTGTAGGAGTATTGAATTGCCGCGCCTCCGAAACTCCCAATCACGTTCGAGTAATTCGGCTGCCACTTTCCGTTGTCGCCTTTGCATATAACCGAGCTGGCCATCGCGTACAAGAATCTCGATTTCTTACTTCCAGTGCCTTTGTAAAAGTAGCGCGGATCTTGTTTGAGAATCGAGGGCATCACAGCGCCTCCGATAAACGTGGCAGCGAAGACGTCGCCGTACGTCGCTCCAAAACGCTTGGCGTACCCCTGTGCCCCCTGCCCATACGCACCCCAACGATTCGCGGCCTGATCGATACCCGCAAAAAATGCAACTCCGGCAAACGTGATCGGGTCGCTGGCGGACTTCCACGCCAACTGAAACTTGTGCTTCGCCCTCAACGGAGCGGCATTGGGTGCATAGCTCACGTAAAAATTCGGTATCACACCGAAGACGCGCTGCTTTTCCTGTTCCTTGATCTGCTCGGTCGCCAATTCCTCCGGTGGAACTCCAACGTGTACTTCAGTCACTTGCGTCGGAATGACCATCACGATCAGCGGCGTAACGAAGTGCTGCCCTGCAGCGACAGTTCCCACGGATTTCTGCGATGTCAGACCCGGAAACGAAATCGTCAGCTCAAAGTCGCCAGCAGCGACATTCGTAAAAACGAATCGCCCATCCTCGTCCGTGGATGCATCCGCCTTCGTGCCGTCGGCAATCGCCTGCGTAAGAACCACTGACGCTCCGACGACTTGTGTACCGGATTGATCGACCACTTTGCCAGTGACGCTCCCGGTTTGGCGCTGCGGAGATTGTTGAGCTTTCGTCGAAGCTGATGTTTTCTGTAATTTCTTTGTATCAGTCTGCTGAGACCAAACCGGTGAGCCGAACGCAAATACCGCGAGGACGAAAACCGCAACCGCTGCTTTGGCATAGCGCGCGGGCAGAAAAACACCGAACCGTATGAACGACATACAGTGCTCCTGAGTTCGAAATGTCAGGACTCAAGCCAGCTGCAGCCAAACCACAGCGCAGACATTTGCGCGCTCAAGACGCTTTCCGCGTCTCGCTACACTCTGGCGAGCAACTACAAATGGTTCGATGCGAGCCTGCATTCGGCCGATACAATCTTTGTCGAATGCGGAGCTAGAAAATTTCATCGAGGAAGCGCAATTCGGCGTCAGTTTTTGCGGACTTAAATTAGCTGTGAAAAAAGTAATCGTATACTGCGCGACGACGCGGGTTTCTTTCTTCGTAGCAGTTTTCGCCCGGAGCCATTACGCGTTCGTTCGCGTCCAACCGAATTATGACCCCTCAACCGAAAAGCTCCCTCGCACCGTGGCTGGAAATCCCCGACGGCCCTCGCGCCCTGGCCTTCTACAAATCCGCCTTCGACGCTCAGGAAACCTACCGCTACGATAATCACGACGGTGGCTTTGTGGTCCGCCTTAACGCAAACGGCGCTGAATTCTGGGTCTCCTACGAAGGCCCGAAATCGAGCGGCGGAGTCGCGAGCGATGACCTGGTGCCGCTCGGTGGAAAAAATCTCCGCCTTATCCTCACCGTCCCCGAGCCCGACGTCATCTTCGCCAAAGCGATCTCCGCCGGCGCCACGCAAGTATTCCCTGTCAGCGAAGACCACGGCTGGCGCATCGGTCGACTCATTGATCCCTTCGGCCTGCATTGGGAAATCGGTAAGCCGCTATGAAATACAGCACAAAATAAAAAGCCGCCCCGGCGGTTGCACCAACCAAACCGGGACGGCTCGTCGATCTCAGCTGACGACTTCAGCTAGCCGCGGCGCTTGCCTTCGCTGCGACAAACTCCAGCAAGTCGGCATTGATCTGCTCCGCATGCGTAGCCGGCATTCCGTGCGGAAATCCCGCATACGTCTTCAGAGTCCCGTGCTTCACGAGCTTCACCGATTTCGCACCGCTCGCTTCAAACGGGCAAATCTGATCGTCCAGCCCGTGCATTACCAGCACCGGCACATCGACGCTCTTCAGATCCTCAAAGAAGTCCGTCTCCGACAGCACTCGAACGCACTCATAATGCGCCTGCGCGCTGCCCATCATTCCCTGTCGCCACCAATTGTCCCGGATCCCTTGCGAAATCTTCGCGCCCGGCCGGTTAAAGCCGTAAAACGGCATCGTGATGTCCTGATAGAACTGCGCGCGGTGAAATCCGGTGCCGTCACGCAGTTGATCGAACACCTCCAACGGAAGCCCGTCCGGATTCTCTTTCGACTTCAGCAGTTTCGGCGGAATCGAACTGATCAGCACAGCCTTCGCCACGCGCCCCTTTCCATGCTTGGCGACATAACGAATCACCTCGCCGCCTCCGGTCGAGTGCCCAATGTGAATCGCATCCTTCAGATCAAGCTTCTTCGTCACTTCCGCGACGTCGGCCGCGTAAGTGTCCATGTCGTGGCCATCCGCCGTCTGCGTCGAACGCCCATGTCCACGCCGGTCATGCGCGATGACCCGATAGCCATGCTTCAGGAAAAACATCATCTGCGTGTCCCAGTCGTCAGCAGATAGCGGCCATCCGTGATGAAAAAAGAGTGGCTGCCCCTTGCCCCAATCCTTGTAGTAAATCTCTGTTCCGTCCTTCGTCGTTACGGTCGCCATGAAGTGTTCTCCTCCGCTTGTCTTGGAAGTTGTAGACCTTTGGCATGGTTGTCAGTTCGGCCTGGGAGTTCCGTGCAAGCCCTTGCCAGGTTTACAACGTCCGCCCAAATAGATGACCGCTACAGGGAAAGTGACGCCCGTTTTGTCAGACTGATTTGAATAAACCCAAAAAGGCCGGATATCGAGCACACGCGCAGCGCTACCGATGACAGTTGGTGCTACCATCAACCCAAGAGGTACCGCGAATGAGCACGCCCAACCTTCTCGCCATTTCACTCACGGCGCTTTGCGTCCTTGGCGTCATCCTCTATCGCGTCGCCTGGGCCGGATCTTCCGTAGCTTCCGCAGCCGCCATGGGCCGCCTGCCAAAGTTGCCCAAACGCCTCCGCAACTGGCTTCTCGGCGAGCACAACAAATCAACGGCCTAGCACTGGCTCGCCGCAGGCCGCCCGAATAAAGCCTGAGCACATCTACACGACTCCTTTCTCTTCTTTACCGCAACCACGGAATGTTTGTGCTCGCTCAGCGCCTGTAGCTTCGCCACAGCGTCGATTTTCACGGTCGCCACTTCATGCCGACCGCCGCTTCCGAATGAATTCATCGTTCGCCGGCTCGAAATCGATCCAAAGGAGAATTCCGCATGGCGCAAAAAGTATCTGGATTAAAAGATCTGTTAGTCGAGCAGCTGCAAGACCTGCTCAGCGCAGAAAATCAACTCGTCGCCGCTTTACCCAAAATGGCCGACGCCGCGACTGAACCCAAGCTCCAGGAAGCGTTCATCAAGCACCTTCAACAGACCAAAGGCCACGTCGATCGCCTCAAGAACTCTCTTCAGCTTCTGGGCGGCTCCGGCGAAGGCAAGACCTGCAAAGCGATGAAAGGCATCATCGAGGAAGGCCAGGAAACGATTGACGAAGGCGAAGACAAGGACGACCTCAGCGCCGACCTCGCTCTCATCGCCGCCGCGCAACGCGTCGAGCACTACGAAATCTCGGGTTACGGCAACGCCCGCTGCCTCGCGAAGCAAATTGGCGAGCGCGAAGTTGCGCTTCTGCTATCGCACACGCTCGGCGAAGAAGAAGCTGCCGATTTCCTCCTCACCACGATCACGCAACCCATTCTCCAGCAGGCTGCTTCCGTAGAATTCGGCAACGGCACGAAAGCGCCCTGGGGCGAACCCGGCGAGACCTCAAGCACCTTTCTAGCTCCCACGAAAGCACGCGTCGCCACGGCGAACGCCACACCCAAACTCAACGTCAGAAAGAAATCCTAGGAGACGCTATGTACCATCACATTAAAGAATTGATGTACACGGTCGAAGTCGGCACGCCCGACCCGGCCTTCGGAAACATGCTCCTCGAGCAATTCGGCGGAGCTAACGGCGAACTCGCCGCGGCCATGCAATATTCCATTCAGGGCATCAATTGCGAAGATCCCGAACGCAAGGATCTCCTGATGGACATCGGCACCGAAGAACTCAGCCACTTGGAGGTCGTCGGCGCCCTCGCGCGCCTTCACCTTCGCCCGATGAAAAATAATCGCAAGGCCGCTGAGATCGATCCGCTCATCGCTATCGCGGGCGGCGGTGGAGTCGCCCTTCACAATTCCGTCGGAGACGCTTGGACCGCGGACTACCTCAAAATCACCGGCGAACTCGATGTCGACCTTCGCAGCAACATCGCCGCCGAGGCCCGCGCCAAAATCGTCTACGAGCGTCTCATCCGATTCACCGAAGACGCCGGCACGATTCGCGCTCTGCAATTCCTCATGACTCGCGAAATCACGCACATGAAGGCGTTCACCGCCGCCCTCGAAAGCATGGGCACCAACCGCTTCTCGATCGGCGCGATTCCACCGACGCCCGGCCTCGTGAATCAGTATTTCGACGATTCCACCGGAACCGGCGACCGCGGCGAACCGAATGCCCGCGGACCTTGGAACACCGGCGGCGATTGGCAAATCGTCGACGCCCCGGCCTTCAAGGAGTTTGAATCCGAGACAAAAGGCACCCGGCAGCCCTCAAACGGCCACGCCGCCGCGGCAACCTCCAAAGCCAACGCATAATATCAGCCGACAATGGCCCTGCTTCTGCGATACTAGAGAAGCAGGGCCATGCTGTTTTCACCACGTCGTGACGGGCAGACCCGAGCCAACCTATGACAACAACCTTCCAGAAACGCCAAAAAGAACACAAGCGGCACGAAAAGCAAAAAGCAAAAGCCGAAGTGCGCCGCAACAAAGCAATCGCCCGCCGCGCCCAGGAACAGAATGGGCGAGCCGTCGCTGATGCAAACAGCCACGCAGCGACCGTCACCGACGACAACGGCCACGACATCGAAAACGTCGCCTAGCGAAATTTGCGTAGTGAGCGCAGACGTCTCCGTCGCGTCCTGGTTTTGTCATTCTGAGCGCGCCCGGAAGGGCGCCGAAGAACCTCACCTGAACCATCGCCGCACAAACGCGCAACCTCGCGAGCGCGGTCTGATGAGTGATCGTCACGGAACACTTTTCCGCGGGTTCCGTATCAAAGACATGCTGCAGCATGACCCGACCACCACGTCCCGGTGGATCCGCGTATCCATTCTCGTCGGAGTCGGCCTTTTCCTCCTGGCTCTCGCCGTTTCGGCCGCTGTCATCCCGGAGCTTCGCCTGCTACACGTCCTCCAGGCGCTGATCTATGTAGCCGTGCTCATCCTGACGCGACGAAACAGCCCATGGGGCTTCGGCGCCGGTACGATCATCGCGATCGCGTGGAACAGCCTCAGTTTGTTTGTGACCCATCTCTTTCAGGCCGGCGCCGGCCTGATCTGGACTTTCCTGCACACAGGGCACATTGCCAGCCCCGAAACCTTCATGGTCACGATCGGCGGCATCGGCCATTTCATCCTCATAGCCGCCTGCATCGCCGGCTTCCTCCAGCAAAAGCCCACCGGAAAAGACTGGGCCAAATTCTTCGGCGGCGGATTTCTGGCCTTGGCCTACATGGCCTTGATCATCGCCACGACCGCGCCACCGCACTAGATTTGTGCCCCCACTGTCGGTTCGAGGGTGTAGCACTAACGCAGCTGTCATCCTGAGCGTAGCGCGCCTTTCCTTAGATTGATCTCCACCTCTTGGTTACTGAGCAAGACTGGATGAGCGCTGGAAGTAATCTGCTCTGCATTCCGTTGCGCGGATTTACGATCGCGATTATATAACTAGTTTGGTGCTGTGTTGCACGACAGTTGACGATAAATGACGCCGTGACATAAATTGCATCCGACGACGCGGCTGTCGCGAAGGAGCTGGATGGACGCAAAAGATGTCTACAAGGAAGTGAACGCAAACTGGCGATTTCTTGCAAAATGGCGGCAGATCGCCTTTGCTGGTCAATTCGCACTGGTCGCTTGCGCACTTTCGTTCACTAAGGTCGCGGTCGACCAATCTCTTTCAAGTTTCGTGGTGGTACCGTGCTTCTTGCTCGTCGACTTCCTTTCAGTGGTTCTGTGGATAGCTGACAAGCGGACGCACGAGCTTACGATGGACGCATGCGATGCGGGCGTGCAGCTCGAAGGCAATGAAAAGGGCTTCTTTAGTACAAATAGAACATCCGACGAGCGGCGGTGCACTATATGGGGCCATTCCGTGGCGGCATTGCTACTTTGCCTAGGTTCCGTTTTGGTCTTCACATTTTTGGCTATATTTGTCGCGTTCAAGCCTTTCTCATCGGCAAGTGGTGAAAAGGAAATTTGGGATTATAGGGTGCTTCACGGACCAGTTGTGACATCACCGTCGCTTACGGCACCTTCTCTCCAGGAGCAACTTAGCCAAGCCGGACGAGAAAGATGGGAATTGGTTGCCAATGGGACAGACGCGACGAGCGGGCCGTTTTTGATACTTCGACGTATAAAAAAGTGAGCTCAGAATATTGGCGAGACCCTCGGCAGAAGCCTCCCTACCCTTTCGCCCCCTGCTTCGCCTCGGTTGCGTCCAGCACACGCAGCGAGTAGATAAGCGCGGCGCCGGCGTTCATCGCCACCGCGACTCCCAGAGCTTCTGAAATCTCTTCCTTGGTCGCGCCGGCTTTCAAAGCCAGGTCGGTGTGGACCGTGATGCAGCCGTCGCAACGCGTCGTCACCGCGCAAGCCAACGAAATCAATTGCCGCGTCTTCTCTCCGAGCTTCGACGTCTGGGCATTCGCTCCGCCCAACGTCATGTAGCCGCGCACCGTGTCCGGGCTCAGCTTCTTCAGCTCACCAAGCGTCGCGCCGATCTGCTTCTGGTATTCATTCCAATCGAGCATCATCTTCGTGTCTCCGTTTTATGAATTCGACCGTGTGGCAGCTTGCCAAAGTATAACAATCCGCGCCACGAACGCGCTCAAATTGGCAGTCCGAACCGTAAGCCTTCGCCCACATCTACGACTGGCTCGGCGACAGCTTCGCGATGACCGTTGACCGATTCTCCTCTCATTCCGCCTCTGTGTTCTCTGCGCCCTCTGTGGTGCATTCTCTCTTCCGCTCGTCAGAATCTCGCCGCCCTCCGTCAGCCGGTCGCCCGGCTCTACCCACGAAGCTTCCGTCCAATTTCCCTTTTCCACTTTCCAATTTCCGCCCCACCCTGTGGTATGTTTTCTAGTTCGCGCTCACCGCGTGAAACCGCTGAGCAGCGGCAGGCGTCAGTTTCGCTAGTGCACTCATCCTGGAGGATGTGAACCTCATGAAGAACGCGTACAACGGCCAGACCGTTCCGGCCGACGGCAAGGCCATCGGCTACAGCGGCGGCGAACTACAAGTTCCCGATTCGCCGATCATTCCCTTCATCGAAGGTGACGGAACAGGCCGCGACATCTGGAAAGCTTCGCGTCGCGTCTTCGACGCCGCGGTCGAGCACGCCTACGGCGGCAAAAAGAAAATCGCCTGGTTCGAGGTATTCGCCGGCGAAAAAGCTTTCAATACTTTTAAGGAGTGGCTGCCGAACGACACCGTCGAAGCCATTCGCGATTTCCGCGTCGCGATCAAGGGCCCGCTCACGACTCCGGTCGGCGGCGGCATCCGCTCCCTCAACGTCGCGCTTCGCCAGCTTCTCGATTTGTATTCCTGCGAACGCCCGGTGCGCTACTTCCAGGGAGTTCCCTCGCCTGTGCGCGAGCCCGAAAAGATGGACGTCTTCATCTTCCGCGAAAACACCGAAGACGTTTACATCGGCATCGAGTGGCAGTCCGGCACGCCCGAAGCGAAGAAGCTGCTCGAATTCCTCAACAACGACATGCTCAAGGGCGGCAAGAAGCAGATTCGCTGGGATTCCGGCGTCGGCATCAAGCCGATCTCGCCGACCGGCACGAAGCGCCTCGTGCGCCGCGCCATCAAGTACGCACTGGCCAACAAGCGCAAGAGCGTGACGCTCGTCCACAAAGGCAACATCCAGAAGTTCACCGAAGGCGGATTCCGCGACTGGGGCTACGAACTCGCCCAGCAGGAATTTCGCGACGATACCGTGACCGAGCGCGAAAGCTGGATCATCGACAACCTCGACAAGAATCCGCAGCTCACCGTCGAACAGAACGCTGCGATGATCGAACCGGGCATCGAGCAAGCGACCGACGCGTTCAAGAAATCGCTCTACGACGAAGTGAAGCAGACGCTCGATTCGATTTACGCGACACACGGCAAAGGTCAGTGGAAGAAAAAGCTAATGATCAACGACCGGATTGCCGATTCTGTGTTCCAGCAGGTGCTGATGCGCGCCGATGAATACAGCGTTCTCGCCACGTCGAACCTCAACGGCGACTATCTCTCCGACGCGTGCGCCGCGCAGGTCGGCGGTCTCGGTATGGCTCCTGGATCGAACATCGGCGATGGCTTCGGCGTGTTTGAAGCGACGCATGGCACCGCGCCGAAATATGCCGATAAGGATGTTATCAATCCGAGTTCGGTCATGCTTTCGGGCGCGATGATGCTCGAGTTCCTTGGCTGGAAAGAAGCGGCCCAACTGATCGAAGACGGCATCGCGCGCACGATCCAGCAGAAGAAAGTTACCTATGACCTCGAGCGCTTAATGCCTGGCGCAACCAAAGTCGGCACGTCCGCGTTCGCAACCGCGATCATCGAAAATATGAAGGGCATGGCCGCCGCGAAGTAGATTCGCGCGCGGGAAAAACAAAGAATTTAACCACAGAGATTACAGAGGTCACGGAGAAGAACGGATGAGCCGAAAGAAAGTAACTGTAGTTGGTGGTGGATTCGTAGGATCGACGACGGCGCAGCGCATCGTCGATCTCGAACTGGCCGATGTTGTGTTGACGGATATTCTGGATGGTCCGCCAGCGGGCAAAGCGCTCGACATGGTGGAGTCCGGACCGATCACGCGCACCGATTCGCACGCAACGGGCGTTTCGACCGCGGCTGGCGACTACAGCGGAACCGCGGGTAGCGACGTTGTCGTCATCACGGCGGGCTTCCCGCGCAAACCGGGAATGTCGCGTGATGACCTTCTGAAAGCGAACTACGACGTCGTAAAAGCGGTCGTCGAGCAAATCGTCAAGCACTCGCCGAACTGCATCATTATCGTCGTTACCAATCCGCTCGATGCGATGGTGCAGGCCGCATTCAAAGTTAGCGGCTTCCCGAAAAATCGCGTGCTTGGAATGGCCGGCGTTTTGGATTCCGCGCGCATGAGTTCCTTCGTGGCGATGGAGTGCAAAGTGAGCGTAGAAAACGTTCACTCGTTCGTTCTGGGCGGTCACGGCGACGATATGGTGCCTTTGCCGCGCTACTCGACGGTTGCGGGAATCCCTCTGCCCGACCTGCTGCCCGCCGACAAAATCGAAGCGATCGTACAGCGCACACGCAAGGGCGGCGCCGAAATCGTGAACCTGCTCAAGACCGGTTCCGCGTATTACGCGCCGAGCGCAGCAGCAGTCGAAATGGTCGAAGCCATCCTCAAGGACAAGAAGAAAATCCTCCCTTGCGCCGTGTACCTCGAAGGCGAATACGGCATCAAGGGCCTCTGCGTCGGCGTTCCCGTAAAATTGGGATCGAAGGGCGCCGAAGAAATCATCCAGATCAAACTCACGGCAGAAGAAAACGCCGCCCTGCAAAAATCCGCCGGCAGCGTGAAAGAACTCTGCACCGTCCTCGGCATCTAGGCGAAGTTTCAAGCTGAGATCCTTCGCTTCGCTCAGGATGACAACCTTCAGGTGTTTGGCGCGGTTGGTGGGCAATTCCAAAAACTTACACTGAAATCCAAAAGGGGCGCCAAAATCGGCGCCCCTTTTCTTACGTTTTCTTGCGGCCTAGGGAAAATTGTTGAGGGCTCGAAGAGCGACTCCGAACCCTCGTATGAAGGGATGAAAACTACAGTCCAAATATTTTGTCGGCGGCGAAGACCAATCCCAACGTGAAGATTGCGATGACGACTTCGCCGATGGCGCCTACTGCGAATGGGCGCAGACCTTGTTTCTTCATTTCGCGGAAGTTGGTGCGGAGACCGACTCCGGCGAAAGTGAGCAGGAACGCCCAGCGCGACAGATTGGCCAGAGCGGTGATCTGGTCTTTGTTGAAGAAATGGATGGTTGCGAGAATCGAAATTAGAAGGAATCCGAGCACGAACTTCGGAAACTTCTCCCACACGAATTTCGCTTTGTTCGTGATGGTCTTCGCCTGACCTTGACTCGCCCAGTAAACGGCATACGCGAGCACGACGAAGCCAATCATCGCGTTGCGTGTGGTCTTTGCGAGCACAGCCAACTTCCCTGCCGCGTCGGAGTACAGCGCGCCGGCGGCGGTCGCTTCGGCGGTGTTATCGACGGCCAAGCCTGCCCACAAACCGTAAGCGTGATCGCTGAGATGCAACCAGTGGCCGATCAGCGGGAACGTAAAGAGCGAGAGTGCGCCGAGCGCGAGAATTGCGGCGATCGCGAACGACGAATCCTCTTCGTCGGCTTCGATTGCGCCTTGCGTCGCGATGATGGCGCTGACGCCGCAGACTGCGGAGCCAACGGCGAGGAGCGAAGTCAGCTTCGGCCGCAGACCGAACGCGCGGCCGAGCCAAAGCATGAACAGTGTCGCGCCGCCGATTTCCAGAGCAACGAGACCAAGGCTGAGACCGCCGAGTTTCGCGACGTCACCGAGAAGGAAGCGCGCGCCGAGCAGCACGATTCCGGCTTTCAGCCAAAACTCGTACGTCGCGACACCAGCGCGGAAAATGGCTGGAACGCCGACTGTGTTTGAAATTGCGAGACCGATCAGGATGGCCCAGAGAACGTATTCGATATTCGGGAATACCCAGTGATGAGCTTTCGCGTAGGCTCCGACGTTTTTCTCGAGGAGTTTGCCTGCGTAGCCGATTGCGCCGAGGAGCGCGATTCCGGGAATAAGGCGCGCGATTTGGAGAACCGGATTGTCGGTTCTCGATTGCGGCAATGCTATCGATGATGCCATTTGCTTCTCATTCCTCCGTTTTGCGTCCTGCTTTTTCCGACCCGCTTGCTTTGACCTGGAAATTGGGGAGCGACCCTCCCCCCGGTAGTTTTTTTCTAAGGATGTGATTCTGTGGGGCTTATGCCGCGTCTTTGTTCAAGGATGTGAATCTAAACGGGTTAGGTTCACTGGGGCGGCACCGGGATTTTGTAACTCTACCAAGGGACACGAGTTAGCACGCCGGAGCGGACTAGCAGGGCGGCGGCTAGGGCAAGTAGAACGGCCCAGGTGTCGAGGGAGAGCAGGCGTTTCTTTGGCTCTTGCAGAGGCTGGGAATTGGTGCTCATTTTTTAGGATGCTCCTTGGAGTTCGGTTGTAGTCGTTGTTTTTATTTCGATTTATTGGGATCTAAACCCCGCGATCTGCGAAACGATCGCGGCTACAGGTCTTGTCGAGCGTTTGGGAGACAACATGCTTGTGTGAGGTTCATTGGGGTTTGGTCCTCGCGGTTTCAATCGTGCGGACATAGGGCAAAGCATGCTGTGCCCCTACACCTGCAAGCTCCGTGATTTGGTGGCTGGCTACGCGGCCTACGATTAACAGTGCTGGCGCGGGGAGCTTTTCAACGGCCGCAAGGGCGGCCACTGTGGTGTGGCGAATTTGTTGTTGGGCTCGCGTGGCGTTGGAGACGATTACGCAGGGGAGGTCTTCTGGCTGGCCCGCGGCTAGCAGGCGGCGGGAGACTTCGGAGTAGTCGGCGCCGGGCATGTATAGGACGAGCGTGGTGTTGCTAGATATGGCGGCCCAGTTCAGCGACGGCGTTACGGCAAAGGGATCGGCACTGGCGGCGTCTTCGCCCCGAGAGTATGTGGTGATGACGAGTTGCGAAGCGGCGCGGCGGTCGGTGAGCGAGATTCCGGCTGCTGCCGCGGCGCCCAAAGCGGCTGTGATGCCTGGGACGATTTCAAACGCAATTTGAGCTTCACGCAGCGCTTCGATTTCTTCGGCAGCGCGACCGAACAGAGTTGGGTCGCCGCCCTTCAGACGGAGTACGACTTCGTGGCTGCTCACGTAAGAAACGAGCAAGGCGTTGATCTCGTCCTGGGTCAGGAGTTTCTGACCGGCTCGCTTGCCGACGTCGACGATTTCCGCGTTCGCGGGAATGAGAGCGAGTATTTCCCTGCTTACCAGCGAATCGTGAAGCACGACAGTGGCGCGCTGGAGCAAACGCGCGGCCTTGATCGTAAGCAACTCTGGATCGCCGGGGCCTGCGCCGATGAGGTAAACCCTGCCCATTTAAGCGTCGATTCCGACGGGGACCGCGCCGGCGCCAGCAGCTGCGGCGTCGCGTTTGACCGGCTCTATATAGCCGCCCGCGAGGATAGAGCGTAGGTCGTCGTTGGAATGGCGCGCGAAGAATTGGCGGAGATTCTCGCCGCTCTTGTGATTGTTGGCGAACTGATTGATGAGACGCTCGATGGCGTCCGGAACGTCGGTGGCTGCGCAACGGTAGCCGACAGGGCGCCCGATGGAGGCGAACTCGCCGACGCTGCCGCCGATGCAGAAGTAGTAGGCGTCGACCATCTTCCCTTCATGCTTGATCTTTTTGCCCTCAAGGCCAATGTCGGCGATCCAGTGCTGGCCGCAGCTGTTGGGGCAGCCGGTGACGTTGATGCGAAGTTGCTCCTGGAAGCCGGGGATGCGTTCGTCGAGTTCGCCGGCAAGCCAGCGAGAGAAGCCTTTGGTTTCGGTTAGCGCGAGTTTGCAGAACTCGGTGCCGGTGCAGGCGACCGCAGCGCGTGCGAAGGCGGCGGCGCGAACCGGCAATCCTGCGGCGGTCAGCTCACCCGCCACCCGAATGGCATTGCGGTCGGGGATGTTCACGATGACGAGGTTCTGCATGACCGTGTTGCGGATGTGGCCGTCGCCGTATTGGTCGGAAAGATCGGCGGCGAGACGAAGCTGGCTTGGAGTGATCCTGCCGCTGAGGACGTTGGCGCCGACATAGGAGAGGCCGAGCTGCTTCTGGGCATGAATGCCGACGTGATCGCGGTGAACATCGGACGGAACTTCTTCGGGTTCACCCTGGTCAAGCTTGAAGCCGATGCGCTCTTCGAGGTCGGCGAGAAAGCTCTCGGGAGTCCAGCCGTGCTGTAGAAACAGGAATTTCAGGCGAGCGCGCTCGCGATTTTCGCGGAGCACGTCCTGGGCGCGGAAGAGTTCGGCGATGCCGCGTGCGACCGGGACGACCTGATTCCATGAAACGAAGGCGTTGAGGCGAACGGCGAGGTGCGGATTTGTCGAAAGACCACCGCCGACACGAACGGAGAAGCCGGTTTCGAGGCCGCGACTCCGACGGCGCGTTACCGGCGTGAAGCCGATGTCGTTGATCTCAGGATAATTGCACCAGGAGCGGCAGCCAGTGATCGACATCTTGAACTTGCGCGGGAGGTTGTAATAGTCGGCGTTGCCACCGAGCGTGCGATTGATTTCGAGCGCGAGAGGCGAAGCGTCGCAGAATTCGTGGGCGTCGATGCCGGCGATCGGGCAACCTGTGACATTTCGGGCCACGTCGCCGCAGGCGCCTATGGTGGTGAGGCCGGAAGACCAGAGCGTTTCGATCAGTTCGGGGAGCGATTCGACGGTGACCCAGTGGAGCTGAATGTTTTGGCGGACGGTGATGTCGGCGATGCCGCGGGCGTGGCGATCGGCGAGGTCGGCGATGGCGCGAGTTTGGCTGCTGGTGAGGAGGCCGTTGGGGATGCGGATGCGCACCATGAAGTACTCGGTGGATTTGCCTTCGCCGTTTTTGCCGCCGATGACGCCGACGCCGTCGCCTTGCGTGTAAATGCCCCACGAGCGCAGGTAGGTGCCGGCCCATTCCGGTGTGACCGCGGCGCGGCCCTGGCGGGCCATGTCTTTGATCTCGTCGAAGCGAGCCCACGCGTACTTTTCGCGTTTGAGGCGCTCGACCTTTTGGGCCTTTGTTTCTGTTGTGTTATCAGCCATTTGCCGTCTTCCTTGTTGAGAAGAGCCCGCCCTAAAAACAAAAATCCCACGTTGCCTGGACTCTGGCACGTGGGCTTCGGAACTTGAGAATTAAGGTCTAGCTAAGTTCGATAGCTTTGGAGGCCAGAGATGTGTGGGTTGCAACACGCAGCGTTACGACACGCAGCGTTGCATGTGAGCGGACAACACACGGTCTGGCAGAGAATGGACATTTCCACAGAAAGAATACGGCGGATGAGGAGCGGAGTCAAATCAGGTTTTGCGATGTTACAGATTGAGATTCTAAATAACGAAGGCCGGATAGAGTTTGCTATTCGAACCTTCGTGTCCCACTGTGGCAAGGTAGGTGTCGCCCAGAGTATATCTGCTGTCGCGGTGAGAATGCGTTGTCTCGAAGTTTGCTATAAGATTTCCGCAAGGCACGGTTTTAACGACGACGCGTGTGACTTTTGGAGGGCACTGTGAATCACGCAATCTCGAGTAGACAAACGGCGACACGAACTTTCGGATGGCGAGGCGTCTTCGTAAGCGCAACTGTCACGGCGCTTCTGTTTCTGGCGTCCTGTTCCAACCAGACGGCTTCCGGGCAACATGCGACCGTGCTGATGCGCGACGGCTCGACGCTGGCGGGCATGGTCACCGCTACTTCGCCAACGGAAATCACGTTGGCGGGCGACGATAAAGTCACGCATACCGTTCCGATGACACAGGTGAAGTCGATCGAGTACGACGACGCGCAGGCTGCGGCCGCTCAGACGCCACCGCCCGCCGACAATTCGACGCCTCCCGCTGCCGCTGTACCGGCTTCCTCCGCCAACAATGCGACGCCCGCTGCGGCGCCCATTCCGCCGCGCTCGGCGGCGTCTCGAGCAGACGACGCTGAACATGAACATCACTATCACCCGACGCAGGCCCAGATTCGAACGAAGACCTACGTGTTGCCCATAGGCTCCAGAGTTCCGGTGCGGACAGAAGAAACGATTGATTCGGGCACCGCAGCCGAAGGACAGACCTATGCGGCCGAAATCGCCGACGATGTCCCCGACGCGAACGGAGATACGGTAGTGCCCCGCGGAGCCAACGCGCAGGTCATCATTCGATCAGCCACCAAGGGAAATCGCTTTCACGGGCAATCCGACCTTGTGCTCGATCTGCAGTCGATTTCGGTTGGCGGCAAAGAATATCTGGTCAGCACAACCGATCTGCAGCAAAAGGGACGACAAGGAGTGGGCGCCAACAAGAGGACCGCGGAATTCACGGGCGGCGGAGCTGCACTTGGCGCCATCATCGGCGCGATTGCGGGTGGCGGGAAAGGCGCGGCTATCGGAGCAGGAGCTGGAGCCGGAGCTGGCGTGATAGGCCAGGTCGCGACCAAGGGCGGCGCGATAAAAGTGCCAGCGGAGTCGCTGCTGACGTTTCAGCTCGACAAGCCGGTGCAGATCGTTGCGGCACAGTAACAGCTAGTTTAGTTATCCAGAGATTTGGCTGGATCAAACCAATATAGCGTAGGTGAAGGGCGCGCGCTAAAGCTACTTGCTCTGCGCATTCTTTGCGGCCGGTATCGGCGACGCTGGCGATAATCCACTTGCCGTCCACGCGGACAAGATTGAATAGGTCTGTTCCGCAGTGGTCGACTTTGCCGTCGACAAGGAACTCGAACGGCGCCCAGACGACCGCGAGATCGTTGTCGATTCGCACCAGCGGATCGTGAATTCGTTCTTCGATCTTCGTCGTTCCGGGTTTGCCCACTCGGGTCGCGAAATCTTCAAACGTCATCTGCGTTGGCTTTCCATCCCGCATCAGCACCATCGTGCCGCCAGTTAGAGTCGGTTTCTTGATGAGAGCGGCGTCGCGTTTTGTCATGCCGTCGAACATTTGTGTTATCGGCGCGAGGACGGCTTGTTGCTCGGTGCTGTCAGCACTGGGAGTTTCCGCGGCGACCGTTGAGTTGGTGGGTGCGTGAGTGGTCGTCGCATGCGACGAGGACATCAGAAAAGCGACAGAGACTGTTGCAACAGCGACCGAGAAAAATGCGAGGAGCGGACGTGCGGTGATTTTCATGGGGCCGATTCTAAACTGCGTCCTCCGCGATTCCAAGAGTTTGCGCTGATCGGTGCTGCTGGTCCCTGCTCGGCTGCGCGATAGACGTATGGACCGAGGCGCGTCAGTAGCGCCGTTGCTACGAGCGTTGCGGCAAGGAAAAACAGCAAGGGCGCGCGATATGAACCCAAGTGGTCGAAACCAAATCCCATCAGCACCGGCCCGAGTGCTCCGGCCAAAGTAAAAGTAGCGAACAAATACCCGTAGATCTCACCGAACGATCGCAGGCCAAAGTAACGGCTAGTTAGATAGGCGATGATGTCTGCCTCTGCTCCCATCCCGAGACCGACGAGGAAGACGGCCAGCAATGGGAGGCCCCCGCCTGCACCTGACCAAAGCAACGCAATCCCGCCTGCGACTCCGCTGAAAAGAACCATCGCCACATATGGGCCAAAGAAGCGGTCGAGGAAGTAGCCGGCGAACACTCGGCCTATCAGCAGGGCCACTCCCACCAAAGAACTGGCGAAAGCTGCGCGCTCAACGCTGATGCCGTGGTCCGTGAGCATTGGGACCAGATGGATGACGCAGGCGTGGACACTGGCGCCGACCAAAAAGAATGCACTCGCCAGAAACCAAAAGGCGGGTTGCCTCCGAGCAACACTCCAGCTCACCCCTTGTTCGTTCTTTGGCTGTTGCGATCCTGCGCCCAAGTCCAGCAGGACGCCGTCGGGCTGCAATCCCATTTTCTCCGGGGAGTCTTTTAGAAAAATTCCAACAACCGGTAGGGATATTGCCAGGACCGCGAACCCGACGATCGCGTAGGCTGAGCGCCAGCCGAACAGGATGATCAGGCGCTGCGCGATGGGTGGTAGGAGAATCGCGCCGGAAGAAAGCCCGAACATCATTAGGCCGAGGGCCAGGCCGCGCCTCCTATCGAACCACCGCGCGACCACGATGCCGTAAGGCACAGGCGCCGTACCGACGCCGATGAATCCGATCACGATGAAAAAAGCGTACAGCTGCCAGAGACTCGTTGAAGAATATTTAAAGGAGATGAGGAGCACGCCAAAAAGCACGGTCGATGGAACGATTATCTTGTGAGCGCCGAAACGATCAACTAACCGCCCAATCAGAGGAGCGCCCACGCTTTGCATGATATTGGCGAGAGTAAACGCGAACGAGATGCTGGTGCGGCTTGAATGGAAATCCTGAGCCAGCGATTTGATGAAAACACTGAACGAATATACGAGGACCGGCGCGTAGCCCAGCAGAAGACCGATGCCGGATGTGAGAACGATCACCCAGCCATAAAAAATCCGCGGTCGTTGAGGGCCCATTTAGAATCTCCCATTCGACGCCTTTGCGATTCGAATGCAGGTGAATCGTGCTGCGGGCCGATTACGACGTGCTGCAAGGTGGAGACAGATCGGTTATTGCTCGGGACAAAGGCTATCGTGGCGGGGATTATAGGGCAGAACGGAAACGTAGGGGAGAGCGCGGAGATCCTGAGGCTACCCTGTTCGTAGGGCAACCTCAGGACGACAGTTTCGTGCAACGCGCAGCAGCGAGGTTCTACTGATTAGGGGTTGGCGTGGCTGCGGGTTTTGGTTTTGGAGTGGCAGTCGTGGATTTGGGCGTTGTTGAGGTTGGCTTTGGTTTGGCGGCCGGGGTTGCGGCCGGAGCGGGCGAGATGATGGTGGCGCTCTTGATGACGTCGAGCTTGGGGAAGCCTTTGTCGAGGTAGGGCTTGCCGGTCTTTTCGATTTGATCCTGGTCGATGCCGGCGTTGTCGCCGTACTGGTCGTAGAACATTTCGACGACCTTCATGCCGTCCGCGTCGACGGTGCCGAATGGGGCGAAGCCGGTTTTGTCGAGGAAGGCGTTGTCCTTGAGATTGATGAACACCTGCGTGGTGCGGGTGTTGGGGCCGGCGGTGGCGAAGACGATGCTTCCCTTTTTGTTGGTTTGGGTGACGGGATCGTCCTTGATTTCGGTCTTTTTCCAGGCGGTGCTGACGGCGGGATAGGAGCTGATGCCGAATTGCGTGACGAAATTGGGAACGGCGCGGAAGACCACAGCGTTGTCGTAGAAATGGTGCTTGACGAGATTGTAAAAGCGATCGGCGCCGAGCGGAGCCCACGCGCGATTGACGGTGATCGTGAAGTCGCCGCGGGTGGTGACGAATTTGACGACGTAGGTGTCGGGGGCTTTGTCTTTGAGGAGCGCGGGATGGAGGAGGGCTCGATCGTAAGTGGCGGCGTGTGCGGTGGAGGATGTGGCGGGCTTTTTCGTCGCGGTGGTGCTGCCCTGCGCGCTGGATTTTGGCGCTGCGGCCGGAGCTGGCGTTTGCGCCAGCGTGGCGAAGCCGAGCGATGCGGCTGCCGTAACTGCCGCGACTACCAGACCGTACTTCGTGAACCTCGAAAGCTGGACAGTTCTTTTCGAAGTGCTATTCGTCATTCGTTTTCTCTCCGTCGGATTTGGATCGAAACTTTTTAATTGGTTGCTACTTTTCGCCGCGCAGTTGTTTGCCCTCGCGTTCGACATCGGCCATAAGCCGAAGAGTATTTTCGCCGAGAATCTTCTTTACGTCACCTTCTGTGTAACCTTTTTGCAACAGGGCGTTGGTGATTTTTGGAAGCATTGAGGCATCTTCCATGCCGAAAGGCATGTTGGCACCGTCGAAATCGGAGCCGATACCGACGTGATCAATGCCGGCGATTTTTACAGCGTGGTCGATGTGGTCGATGATTTTGGTCCAATCGACGCGCGGGAGTTTGCCGGCTTCGACGTATTCGCGGGTGATGCGGTCGCCTTCGATGAGCTGGCAGCCTTCTTTGTCGCCGCAGCGTTTGTGGACTTCGAGCGCGATGGCCTGATTGATTTTCGGATCGGCGCGCTCGGCGTTGCGAAATTCCTGGCTAAGGAAACCGACGTGGAAATTGATCTGGATGACGCCGCCTTTGGCGGCGAGCTCGCGGATCATGGCGTCGGACATGTTACGCGGGTGATCACAGAGTGCGCGGCAATTGGAGTGAGAGGCGAAGACCGGCGCTTTGCTGGTGGCGAGAACGTCGTGGAAAGTTTTGTCGCTGACGTGAGAGACGTCGACGATCATGCCGAGGCGATTCATTTCGGCGATGACTTGTTTGCCGAACGGGCTGAGGCCGTTGTGCGCGGGCTTGTCGGTGGAGGAGTCCGCCCATTCGGCGTTGCCGCTGTGGGTGAGAGTCATGTAGCGGACGCCTTCGGCGGCGAATTTTTGGAGGACGGTGAGATCGCTGTTGATCATGTGGCCGCCCTCGATGCCGAGGAGGATGGCGATTTTGTTTTGAGCGCGGGCGGCGCGAATTTGATCGGCGGTCGTGGCGAAGACGAGGTCGTTCGAGTGTTTTGTGACTTGGGCGTGGACGGCTTCGATTTGTTTCTGCGCGCGCTCGACGGCGATGGGGCCGCGGACTTTGCTGGGCATCCAGACGGCGAAGAAGATGGCGTCGACACCGCCTTCTTTCATGCGGGGGATGTCGACGCTTCCCTTTTCGTTGCGAGGAGCGAGGTCAAAGTCGCCGTCGATGAAGCGCTGGGTGGTGTCGGTGTGAGTGTCGATGACGATGGAGGAGAAATGGAGTTGGCGCGCTTTCTCGGAGATGGCGAGATGGGTGGATTGGCTGTTCATTGTGCCAGGGCCGAGGACGAGGAGTGCCAGCGAAATTGCAAACAGCGTGGCCAACGCGGGGATCGATTTGTCACGGGACATTCTTCTTGTGAAAGGCTCACGGTGCGATTGAACTTTGGTTCACGCACACAGTTTACATCGAGGTGCGGGTTGAGGCTGAGATCCTTCGGCGTCCTTCGGACGCCTCAGGATGACAGCGTCTTTGAAATGGCGGTACGGACCGATGGCGGTACGGATCGATTGGGTCGCGACGTCGCTAAATGCGCTATGGATTCTGAGCCTTCATTTCGGCGCTGACTTTTTCGGCGGCTTCCATCACGCGCAGAGTGTTTTCGCCGAGGATTTTGCGGACATCGGCGTCGGAATAGCCTTTGCGCAGCAGCGCTTCGGTGATGATCGGGAGCTTGCTGGCGTCTTCGAGGCCTTCGGGCATGTTGGCGCCGTCGAAATCGGAGCCGAGGCCGACATGGTCGGCGCCGACGAGTTTAACGGCGTGGTCGATGTGCTCGACAACCTTTTCCCACGTGACGTGCGGAAGTTTGCCTTCGGCGATGAGCTTCTCTTCATCCTTCTTCATTTCGCGTTCGAAGCATTCGCCGTCATCGCCGCACTTTTTCTTGAGCTCGTCTAGGTGCTGCACGACGCCGCCCGAGGCTTTCGCGTAAGCGTCTTTGTAGGCCTGGTCGATGAAACTCTTTTCATAATTGATCTGGATGACGCCGCCTTTTGCGGCGAGCGCTTTGATCATGTCGTCGCTCATGTCGCGCACGTGATCGCAAATCGCGCGGCAGGAAGAGTGCGAGGCGATGAGCGGGGCTTTGCTGATTTCAAGCGCGTCGTAGAACGTTTTGTCGGAGACGTGGGAAATGTCGACCATGATTCCGTCGCGATTCATTTCGCGGACGACTTCCTTGCCGAAATCGGTGAGGCCGTTGTGCGCCGGCTTGTCTGTGGAGGAATCGGACCACTCGGTGTTGTAGAAATGCGAGAGCGTCATGTAGCGGACGCCGAGGTCGGCGAAGACGTTCACGATGTGGATGTCGTTGCCGATCATGTGGCCGCCTTCGACACCCATCAGCGCGGCAATTTTATTTTGCGCGTGGGCGCGGCGGACGTCGTCGGCCGTGCGGCAGAGGACGATGTCTTTCGGAAACTTGGCGACGTTGGTGCGAACGAGATCGATTTGATCGAGGGCCTGCCGGATAGCTTCGGGGCCCATGGTCTTGCCGTCGATCCAGATCGAGAAGAAGATTCCGTTCATCCCGCCTTCCTTCATGCGCGGAATGTCGATGGAGCCGCTGTCGTTGCGCTTGCTGAGGTCGAAGGCGGATTTCGAGAGGAAGCGCTGCGTCGTGTCGTCGTGCGTATCGATGACGTAGGTGGAGAAGTGGAGGCGATGGGCGCGGGCGGCGATGTCGTCAGCGGCGGCGCTTGCGGTGGTGTTCGCGCTCACGCTTGCGTGCGGCATGCGAACCAGCGCGTTCGTGGCGATGAGACATGTAACGGCGAATGCAAGCACGGCGATAGCGCGGGCTAAACGCATCTGAGCCTCCCTGGGCTGAGCTTCACAAACTGAGCTGCGAAAAGTGGAGAGAGTTTACCCTATCAGCCAGCCGAGCAGCGCTTGTTTCCACGCGGCGCGCTGAACTTCGGCGAGGGATTCGGTGAGCGGGATTCCCTTGGGGCAGGCGACGACGCAGTTTTGTGCGTTGGCGCAATCTTCGATGCCGCCGTCGCCCATCGACGCTAGCAGGCGTTCTTTAGCGTGCATCGCGCCGGTGGGATGCATGTTGAAAAGGCGCACCTGGCTGAAAATCGCGGCGCCCATGAACTTGCTGTTCTCGTTGACCTGCGGGCAGACTTCGAGGCAGCTACCGCACGTGATGCAATTCGAAAGCGGATAAGCTTTTTCCTGCTGCTCGGGTGAGAGCCGCGGTCCTTCCCCAAGGTCGTACGTACCGTCGATCGGAATCCACGCTTTGACGCGTTTAAGACTTTCGAACATGAACTGGCGATCGACGGCGAGATCGCGGACGACCGGGAATTTCGTCATGGGCTCGATGCGGATCGGCTGTTCGAGTTGATCGACGAGCGCGGAGCAGGCCATGCGCGCTTTGCCGTTGATGAGCATGGCGCAGGAGCCGCAAATCTCTTCGAGGCAATTCGAATCGTAGGAAATCGGAGTGGTTTTTTTGCCGTCGCGCGTGACGGGATTTTCGGCGATGTCGCGCAGGCAGATGATGACGTTCATCGACGGACGCCATGGGAGCGCGAACTCTTCCCAGCGAGCGGCCTCTTTCGGGCTTTGCTGGCGCTTGATGCGGAGGATGACTTGTTTTTCGGCCATGGTTGACTCTGCTTATTTCGCGGCGTCGTAACGGCGCGGCCGCGGCGGAATCTGGGAAATGTCTACGGGCTCGTAAGTGAGCTCGATGTCGTTGTTGATCCACTTGGCGCGCGTGGTCTTGAGCCAGTTGGCGTCGTCGCGATCGGGAAAATCGGGCTTGTAGTGAGCGCCGCGCGATTCGTTGCGATAGAAGGCGCCGATGGTAATGACGCGCGCGAGGACGAGCATGTTTTCGAGTTCGCGGGCGAAATTCAGCGTCTGATTCGACCAGTGCGTGCGATCGCTGAGATTGATCTTGCGATAGCGGGCGCTGAGCTCGCCGAGTTTGGCGTAAGCGAGTTCGAGATTCTTGTTGATGCGCGTCACGGTGACGTGCTCGGTCATCACTTCGCCGAGCTCTTTCCAGATGGTGATGGGATTTTCGGTGCCGTCCTGTGAGATAAGCGCGGCGTTTTTGGCTTCCTGGCGCTTCTGTTCGTGCTCGAAGACGGAATGTGCGACGGACTCAGTTCCCTTTTCCAGGCTGCGCGCGTACTTCACTGCGGCTGGACCGGCGATGCCGCCGCCAAAGATGCAGCTAACGAGCGAGTTTGCGCCGAGCCTGTTGGCGCCGTGATATTGATACTCGCACTCGCCCGCGGCGAAAATTCCCGGGATGCTGGTGGCCTGATCTTCGGCGTTCACCCACATTCCGCCCATCGTGTAGTGCATGGCCGGAAAAACTTTCATGGGCTCGTCGCGTGGATCAACGCCGAGGAACTTTTCGTAGATTTCGAGAATGCCTTCGAGCTTGCGGTCGAGCGTTTCGCGCGGAATGTGGGTGACGTCGAGATAGACGGCGGCTTGGCCGTTGAGGCCGAGCTTTTCCTGATAGACGATGCGATGGATCGCACGCGTGGCGATGTCGCGCGGGACGAGGTTGCCGTACTTCGGGTACCACTCCTCGAGGAAGTAGAAACGTTCAGCCTCGGGGATGCTTTTTGCGGCGCGCTTTTCCTGCGGATTGCGCGGCACCCAGACGCGGCCACCTTCACCGCGAGCCGATTCGCTCATCAGGCGGAGTTTGTCTTCGCCGGGAATCGCGGTTGGGTGAACCTGGATAAACTCGCCGTTAGCGTAATCGACGCCCTGCTGGAACAGCGCGGATTGCGCCGAACCGGTGCAGACGACGGAGTTCGTGGAACGGCCGAAAATTGCTCCAACGCCACCGGTGCAGAAGATGACCGCATCGGCGTGGAAGGTTTTGACTTCCATCGAACGCAAATCCATTGCACAGATGCCGCGTGCGACGCCAGTTTCGTCGATCACGGCGGAAAGGAACGTCCAGCCCTCGCGCTTGGTCACGCGGCCTTCGGCTTCGTGACGGCGGACTTGTTCGTCGAGCGC
The DNA here is from genome assembly GCA_963766985.1 of uncultured Acidobacteriota bacterium. Classification (GTDB taxonomy): domain Bacteria; phylum Acidobacteriota; class Terriglobia; order Acidiferrales; family UBA7541; genus Acidiferrum. The sequence goes on along the minus strand of CAVYCJ010000010.1, from coordinate 177,086 downwards.
ATACAACAACTGCTGCCCCGTTGTCGCGCCGGCGAATGCGGTGCGGTGATAAAGGGTGCCGCCGAAGCGGCGATAGTCGAGCAAACCTTCGGGCGTACGGTTAAAAGTGACGCCCATGCGATCCAGCAAATCGATGATGCCCGGCGCAGCTTCGCACATGCGCTTGACGAGCGGCTGGTTCGCAAGAAAATCGCCGCCGTAAATTGTGTCGTCGAAGTGCTTCAGCGTCGTGTCGCCTTCGCCCTTTTGATTTTTCGCGGCGTTGATTCCGCCCTGCGCGCACACCGAGTGCGATCTTTTCACCGGCACGATCGAAAACAACTCGACAGGCACGCCCGACTCCGCCACACGAATCGTGGCCATCAAGCCGGCGAGTCCTCCACCTACGACGATGATCTTCGGATGTTTCATTTGGAAGTGAGATATCCCGCGAACGGATGCCAGTCGAATCGGAAACTTAAAATAATCAGCACGCCGACGACGCTAAACACGACCCCGACCAGCACGCCGAGCTGTCCAGCGGCTCGCTGCGCGCGAACCGTCGCCGCCAGTCCCCATTTACAAAGAAAATTCCAGATGCCGACGCCGAGGTGAAACGACGATGCCAGCACGCCGATCAGAAAAAATGTCATGTACCAGGGATTCGCCATGTCTTGCGCGACAGTCGCGTATGTTGAGGTGCCGTGCGTCAGCCAGCGCTCGGTGTAAAGGTGCCAGGCGATATAAACGAATGCGATCAGCCCGGTGTAGCGCTGTAGAGTGAAAAGCCAGTTTTTCACCCAGGGATAAGCAGACACGTTCGACTTCCCGCTCAACCATATATAGATGCCGTAGCCGGCGTGATACAGGAGCGGCAGAAATATAAAGCCCCATTCGACGATGAGCCGAAACGGAATCGTTTGAAGAGTCTGCGAGGTCTCGTCGTACTTCTGTGCGCTCACCAGAGCGGCGCTATTGGACCAGAAATGTTCCGCGAGAAATGCGCCAACAGGAATAATGCCGGTCAACGAATGGAGTTTGCGGAAGAAATAACTTGAATCAGGTCGGGTTGCCGTAGCGGACATGCCCTCTCCGCCGCATCCTTGCCTTCTCGGCGCTCAGAATCGCGGCAACTCAAATTATAGCAGGCGAATGGAGTGATGCAAAATTTGTGCGCGAAAAGTTCGGAGAAAATGGTCTCAAATCGGCACGAATCCAGGCTTTTCGCCCAGCCATTCGAATTTGCGCCCAAAAGGTAACTGCCGAATCGGCCTGATTTTACAAAGCGCCTGTGAGCCGCGTGCTATTCTCATTTTATTGGCAGTCAAGCGGGCGCCTTCCCCATGGTCCCGTCACGACTCACACCACCTTACAGCGGGACAATTGATGAGCCTTGTTACGGAACTCGAACGCCTTGCCGACGCTCTGGGCGATACCAGCGCTGAAGCGCCCCCGCCGATCGCTTGGGCGTCCGTCGCCGAACGCATCGCTCGCAATCTCAACGTGAAGCCCGAGGAAGTCGGTATTCTCGGCCTCTCCACGAAGTGGCGTCATTTGTATTTTCTTTTTCCGGAAGCTCTGCGAAACGTTGGCTTCATTCCGCTGACGAGCAATTCCGCTCTCGCCGCGCGCACGGTTCGCGAGAGTCGTCCCGAGATCAACAATAGTTTTGCCACCGCGCGTCACGCCACCGTTTTTGAGGGCGTGAAGACCAGCGGCGTGGATGCCGGTGAAGCGATCCAAAAAATTATCAGCGCTCCGATTCTTGCGGGCGACAAAGTGATTGGTGTGATTCAAATCAGCCGCAAGGGACCAAACGTCGCGACCGCCGGAGCGGATTTCACCGCCGCCGACCTCGGAAAAGTTCTCGCTCTCTGCAAACCGCTCGGCAAGCTGCTGCAACACGTCGCTAAAGACTGATTCACACTCTATTCACAATTCATTTTCAGTCGGCATGTGTGTTCGCGTCGCGCGAAACCTCATTTCGACCTTAAATGCGTTGACACTGCAAAACCTTCTTGTTACTTTTCCACAGCAGCAGAAAATATTTCTCAGCCCAACTCACGGAGGCACCCACACCGGCACCATGGCGTTCGTCGCGAAGAAAATTTTTCTCACCAAAGGCGTCGGAAAACATCGGGAAAGGCTTTCGAGCTTTGAGTTGGCATTGCGGAATGCGGGAATCGCAGCGTGCAACATCGTCCGCGTTTCGTCCATCTTCCCTCCAAACTGCAAACTGATTTCCCGCAGCGAAGGTTTGAAGCACATCAAACCGGGACAAGTCGCGTTTACCGTCATCAGCGAAAATTCAACCAAAGAGGCGCATCGCCTCATTGCTGCAAGCATTGGCCTCGCGCTCCCAAGCGATAAGTCGATGTACGGTTACCTCTCGGAGCATCACTCGTTCGGCGAAACGGAAGAAGTTGCCGGAGAATACGCGGAAGAACTCGCCGCCGAAATGCTCGCGACGACTCTCAACGTGGAATTTGATCCGGATCTCTCGTGGGACGAGAAAAAAGAGGTCTACCGCATTTCGAATAAAATCGTCCGCACCATGAACGTGACGCAATCCGCGGTTGGCGACAAGCGCGGGCTGTGGACAACCGTACTCGGTGCCGCGATTCTGATCGGCGAAGACGACTGACCGAAAGTAATTACGCAAAAACATTCAGGGGCGCAGAATTTTGCGCCCCTTATTTTTTTCTGAAACTGATATCGAGAGCTATTCTTCGTCTAAGTCGTAAGCGGTCTTAATCCACTTCCGCACTTCATCATCAATCTGCCCAGCTTCGGTGATCTCGATCCGGTGCGTGATGCGGTCCTTCTTTGCCAGCCCGCCGGTGTCGATCAGTCGCTTTGGCAACTTTCCTTTGTGCTTCGCCAACGCAAATCCCAAATCGATGCGCGAGTTCGTTGTCGGCTTGATCTGCGCAAACACGTGATTCCGATAGAGTGGCACCATCGTCTGGCAAGGGCACGCCTTCACATCGTCGGCTACCGACTTCCCTAAATTGAACAACTCGTTGTAAAGAGGTCGCAGTTGTTCTTTCTTTCCGGAGTACTGTTGCTCGACGTATTTCGATGCAGCCGCCAGATAGCCTTCCGGAGTGTCTTCTTCGCTGCTTTTCCCTTCCGCGCGCTCAGCGATCCACCAAGCGCTGTTGTTGCCCATCTTGTGTTTTGTCTTGAGCCACTCGACGCGCGCCTTGTGCCCGCTCTTTGGCCCTTCTTTTTGCACGAGTGCGACCCACTCTTCCGCCGTACGTCCTGTTTTTTCTTTCAACTCGCTAATCCATTTCTGCACCATCGCAACGCCTGGATGGACGTCGTACAACCCGGAACTCTCTTTTTTCGGCACTTTTGTTTTTGCAGTCGCTGTTGCCTTCGCCACGTGGCCTCCTAAAGAAAGTGCCCACGAAATTCTCATGGGCACGCATTCCGTGCAACAAATCCGCGTTTGACTCGTGCAACTATCGCTTGAAGTATCCGATTCGCTCCAAAACTGCTCCTACAACCAGCGGCAACGCCACCGTGGCGTCCTCGAGGACTTCGGCAAATTTTCCGCCTTCGTCCGGCGGAACAAATTTCCCCCAGGAAACCGCTTCGGTATACGTGCTTCCGCTCAGCCCACCCCAATGCACCGGCTCCGGGCAGATGCGCAGGCCGTAGTTGTAGCGTTTTAGCGGAAGCTTCTTGTAGCCGCGGCGCGCAAGCAATTCGGCGTACACGCCAAACTGCTGCGACCAGTTGCGCGGCACGCCTCCGCCAACAGTGAAGATGCCCATCCGCTTCGTCGCCAGCATCGTGTCTGCGAATGTTTCGAAGTCTTCGAACGGATCAAAGCGCAGCAACGGGCGCTTGCTCTGTGCCCGCGCCATTTTGTTCAGTGCGAAATCGATTCCGAGTTCCGAGTCCGTGAAGGCCGGCACAAACACAGGAACGTTGTGCTCGTAGGCCGATTTCAAAATTCCACGGCCGCCGCCCTGCTTATGCAGGTACTCGCCGATCTTGCGATGCAACTTCCAACTGCAAACGACATCACTCGGATCCCACTGGTCGAGAATGCGATCGACGACTTCTTCCACGTGATCGAGATTTGTTTCCGGCTCGAGCGAATCGTAGACGCGGTTATAGCCCGCCTTGAACAATTCCTCGTCGTTCATCTTGGAAGGGTCGTAGCGGAAGTGTGAAAGGCCGGTCGCTTCGACGAGGCCGTGCGCCATCAGCGCGCCGGTCGAAACGATCGCTTTGACGATGCCGCTCTCGATCAGATCGCAGAAAACCAATCCCATCTTGCCGACGGTAAGAGCGCCGGCAAGTGTCATCACGACGAAACAATCTTTGTCGCGTGCCATGATTTCCAGCACGTCGGCACCGTCGCCGATTTGCCGCGCGGTGTACGCCGTGTCTCCCATCGCGCGCACCAGCTGATCGATCGTGCGTGTTTTCGAAAGATCGAGCGGAAAGATTGGCCGCAGTTTGTCTTTCACCGGATCGTGCAGCACACGCCCCGTCACCGTCTTCTTTTGCTTTGCCATTTACGCTCCTGAAGTTCGCATCAATGTGTCATCTGGCATTCACACAACAGTGACAAACTGAAATTCGCGCCGATGAATTTTCACTGAGATTGATAATACAAACGCGCGCGGAAGAAAAGCAGATTCGCGCAGCAAAACAGCGTTGCGCGTCATGCTAAACTAATTTTCTATGGCGAACAAATTTACCGTCGGCCTGATTCAGATGCGCTCGACGACGAACGCGGAAGAAAATCTCCAACGCGCGATCGAGAAGATTCGCGAAGCGGCGGCGCGCGGCGCACAGATTATCTGCATGGACGAACTTTTCCGCGGCGAATACTTCTGTCGCAAGGAAGATGCGGAGTTGTTTAATCTAGCCGAAGCGATTCCCGGCCCGTCGACCGATGCTTTCACGCAAGTTGCGCGAGAAAAGAAAGTCGTGGTCGTCGCTTCCCTTTTTGAGCGTCGTGCCGCGGGCGTCTATCACAACACATGCGCCGTCATCGATGCGGACGGCAGCTTCCTCGGCAAATATCGCAAGATGCACATTCCCGATGACCCGCTTTACTACGAAAAGTTTTATTTCACTCCGGGAGATCTGGGATTTCCGAATTTTGAAACGAAGTACGGAAAGATCGGCGTGCAGATTTGCTGGGACCAATGGTATCCCGAAGGTTCGCGACTGACGGCGCTTAGCGGCGCGCAGGTTATTTTTTACCCGACGAGCATTGGATGGCATCCGCACGAAAAGGCGGAATTCGGCGCCGCACAGCTTGATGCATGGCGAACGATCCAACGCGCACACGCGATTGCGAACGGAGTTTACGTCGCCGTCGTGAATCGCGTCGGCTACGAGGGCAAGCCGGAAAGCGGCGATCCCGGTCTCGAATTCTGGGGCAACTCGTTTGTTGCCGATCCATTCGGACAGGTCGTGTCCCAGGCGTCGGACGATAAAGAGGAAATTCTCGTTGTCGAATGCGATCCCGCGAAGAGCGAAGACACGCGCCGCAACTGGCCGTTTTTGCGCGATCGCCGCATTGATGCTTACCAGCCGATTACGAGTCGCTGGCTCGGCGAGTAGATCGAATCCGCATGCCGAAGAAAAATTCTGCCGCACGCAAAACCAGCGCTCGCAAGAACGCAGACGCTCCCTCCGAAACGCAGACACCATTCGAGTTGGGCTATGCGATGCCGGCCGAATGGGAGCGCCACCACGCAACCTGGCTCGGTTGGCCGCACGAAGTCACCGACTGGCCGGGAAAATTCGCGGCGATTCCCTGGGCCTATGCTGAGATTGTTCGAAATCTGGCGCGAGTCGAGCGTGTGTATCTGCTGGTCGAAAACGCAAGCGAAGAGAAGAAAGTACGCGACATCCTCGCAAAGTCCGGCGCAAATCTCGCCAACGTTGATTTCTTCCGCGTGCCCACCGATCGCGGATGGATGCGCGACTCCGGCCCGATTTCGGTAAAAAATGCGAACGGCGAAATCGCCTACACGCACTGGCGCTTTAACGGCTGGGCGAAATACAGCAATCACAAGCGGGACGCGGTCGCGGCTGCGCTGGTCAACAAGACGCTGAAGCATCGCCTGTGGGAGCCGATGCACAAAGGGCGGCGGGTCGTGCTGGAGGGCGGCAGTATCGACGTGAACGGCCGCGGTTCCTTGCTGACGACCGAAGAATGCCTGCTCAGCAAAACGCAGGAACGGAATCCCGGCTTCACGCGCGAGGATTATCACGACGTCTTCCGCAATTATCTCGGCGTGTCGCAGGTGCTTTGGCTTCGCAACGGCATCGCCGGCGACGATACGCACGGCCACGTGGACGACTTGGCGCGCTTCGTGGATCCCAACACGATCGTCGTGATCGAAGAGAAAAACAAATCCGACGTCAATTACGCCGCGCTCCAGGAAAATCTCGAGCTGCTACGCTCGATGAAAGATCCCGACGGCCGCCCGTTTCGCATCGAGACGCTTCCGATGCCCGCACCGATCGAGTTCGACGACTTCCGCCTGCCCGCGAGCTACGCCAATTTCTACATCGCGAACAATCTCGTTATCGCGCCGACCTTCAACGATGCGAACGACCGCGTCGCGCTGAATAAGCTCGCCGAACTATTCCCCGGCCGCGAAATCGTAGGTATCGCCTGCCGCGACTTGGTCCTCGGACTCGGCACGCTGCACTGCATGACGCAGCAGCAACCGTAGCCGCCTCGCTGCGAGGCAGCCGCCCTCGCACCGTTCGAGAAACAAGCGTGTCCGCAGTTGGCATTCCGCCCTCCCGACGCTACAATGCCGCATCTAAAAATCTTTAACCGCAGTCGCCCGAGGAGGCCGAATGCTAACCGCCCTAGCTCTATCCGTTTTCCAAGATCGTGTGGTCGTCGTGCAGTATCAGCAGTACGAGCGTGGCCTGATCGGCTGGATCGTGATCGGTCTCATCGCCGGCTGGCTCGCCGGAAAAATCGCGCGCGGCGCGGGCTACGGTTGCATCACCGACATCATCCTCGGCCTGGTCGGCAGCGTTCTCGGCGGCTGGCTCTTCATGAAGCTCGGCATCCTCGGCGGTGGTTTCCTTGTCAGCTTGGCAGCAGCGACGGTGGGCGCCATCATCATCGTCTCAATCGTCCATCTGTTCGCCGGAAACCGCTGACGCTAGCTTCAAGTAAAAATATGTAGGGGCGCAGCACCGCTGCGCCCCATGTAACGCTTGATTTACACCCTCTACGGCGATGTGTTCTTGCCCTACAGCGGCCGCGCCACCACCTCTTCCTTCGCAATCTTCTTCACCATCTCCTGCCCAACCCCCAGATGCTGATCCACAAGTAATGACGGCGTGTGCGCCAACCATTCCGCCAACGAAATATCCGCGTAATGCGGCGTCTTGAACATCTCCAAAAACATCAGCTCTGTGTCTCCGGTGTTCTCGACGTAATGCGGATTCGACTGCTGGACGTAGCCGACATCGCCGGCCTGTACGTCCATCGTCCGCGCCCGACCACCCGCCGCAAATATCGTCATCCTTCCCTTTCCGCTGATGTAGTACTGCCATTCATCCGCATTCGGATGCCAATGCATCTCGCGCAGCCCGCCGGGTTTGAGCTTCACGATCGCCGCCGAAATCGTCGTGATCGGAAAATTCTTTGCGTCGATGATCTTCACTTCACCGCCGGCGGTCACCTTCGTCGGTTTCATGTCGCTCGTCCGAAAATCCATGCGCATCGGTACGGACCCCGTGACTTCCGAAACGTACGACTCTTCTTTCTTCAACTCCTCGGGTAATCCCGTTTGAAAAATGAAAAGCTCTTTCTGCGGCAGCTTGTCAAACGTCGACTCGCTCACACCAAAATTCTTCGCGAGCACTTCTTTCGGCGTATGTGTCAGCCAATCCGTTAACAAAAACGTCTCGAATTCGTTGAAATTGCCGTCATCGAACACCAACAGAAACTGACAGCCATCCGGCCCGAGTCCCTGAATCGAATGCGGCACGCCGGGAGGAAACAACCACAAATCACCAACACCAACATCGGACACAAAGCTCTTCCCTGACACATCCACAGCGGTAATCCGCGCGTTTCCGTAGAGCATGATGGCCCACTCCGAAGACACGTGCCAATGCAGTTCGCGCACTCCGCCCGCGGTCAGCCGCATCTCCACGCCCGCGATCGACTTCGACACCGGCAACTCCCGCGCCGTAACCTGCCTCGTCCATCCGCCGCTCTCGATGCGCTTCCGCGCCATGCCAAACGGATATTTGAACGGTGGCACCGTGCCCGAGTCCGTTTCCGTGGCCCAAACTGCGCTCGGATTTTCGGCCTCCAGCGGCGCGTTCTGCGGACCGTGGTTCTGTTCGTTCGGCAAATGGTGATCCTGCGATCGTTGCGGTTTGGTCGCTTCCTGCGCCGCAGCGACACCTGCCGACGCAGCCGCGAGCATCGCCGCCCCCAAAAACTTTCGCCTCGTCAAATCTGTTTCGACTTCCCTCTTAGGCTGCGCGTTCGAGACCTCTCCCCTGGCGTCGATCCCGCCCGCACCGTTCGCTCTCCGACCCGGTCACGTCATGCATTCCCCGTCCTCCGCCCATCGCTCTGGAAATTGAAATCTCTTACCCGCCGCTGCTTTCCGCAAAACATTCGAACGGTCGAAACCGCCCAAACTAGCGCACCCAAAAGCTTCGTGTGCCGCCCTATGATACGATTCTTCTTCAATAGATCGGAGCATGTACGCATCTTGAGTAATCCCAAGCAGTCCGTAACAGCAATTCCTCTCGGCGGTCTCGGCGAATTCGGCATGAATATGATGGCGCTTCGCATCGGCGACGCCATTATCGTCATCGACGCCGGAATGATGTTCCCCGAATCCGAACTCCTCGGTGTCGACCTCGTCATTCCCGACATCACCTATCTCAAACAAAATCGCCATCTGGTCAAAGCGATCGTCCTGACGCACGGCCACGAAGACCACATCGGCGCACTTCCCTACATTCTTCGCGATATCAACGTGCCCGTGTTCGGCACGCGCTTCACCCTCGCGCTCGTCAAAAAGCGTCTCGAAGAAGCTGGCCTGCTTGATTCCACGACGCTCCGCGAAGTCACGCCTGGCCGCCTCGTCGAAATTGACCCATTCGAGATCGAATTTATTCCCGTCACGCACAGCACGATCGATTGCGTCGCGCTTGCGATCCGCACTCCTCTCGGCGTCATCATCCACACCGGCGACTTCAAAATCGACCAAACTCCCGTCGACGGCGCCGGCTTTGACCTTCACGCATTCGCGCGCTACGGCAACGAAGGCGTCCTCGCGCTTTTCTCGGACTCCACCAACGTCGAGCGTCCCGGGCTTCACCCCCTCCGAGCGTGCCGTCGTCTCGCGCCTCGAAGATCTTTGTCGCTCCGCCCCGCGCCGCGTCATTCTTTCCTGCTTCGCCAGCAGCATCCACCGCATTCAGCAAGTCATCGACATCGCCACGCGCGTGAATCGCAAAGTCGCCTTCGTCGGCCGCAGCATGGTCGACAACGTCGAAATCGCGCACTCGATGAGCTACCTGCGCATTCCCGACGGCATGGTCGTCCGCTCGCAAGACATTCGCAGCTTCGACCCACGCCGCATCATTGTCCTCGCCAGCGGCAGCCAGGCCGAGCCGATGTCCTCGATGTCGCGCATCGCCGTCGACAATCACCGCTTCGTCTCCGTCGACGAAAACGACACCGTCATCCTCTCCGCGCGCATCATCCCCGGCAACGACAAGCCCATCTTCCGCATGCTCGACCACATGTTCCGCCGCCGCGCGCTCGTCTATTACGACAATTCCGGCGGCACGATTCACGTCTCCGGCCACGCCAGCCAGGAAGAGCAAAAACTCATCCTCCAGCTCTGCAAGCCGAAATATTTCATTCCCGTTCACGGCGAATATCGCCATCTCTTCCGTCACGCCGCACTTGCCCATCAACTCGGCGTCGTCTCCGGCGAAATCCTGCTCATGGAAGACGGCCAGCAAGTCGAATTCACCGAGGACGGCGCTTTCCGCCGCGACCCGGTCACCGCAGGCCGCACACTCGTCGATTCCGGCTCGCTGGAAGAAGTCGAAGAAGCCGTGATTCGCGACCGGCGTCATCTCTCCGAAGACGGCGTCGTCGTCCCCATCATCGCGATCGACAAACACACCGGTCGCGTCGATCTCCCGCCCGAAATTGTTACCCGTGGGATGTTCAGCGACAATGGCACCGAGTTGATGGCGGGTGCCCGGGAAGTGGTGCTAAAAACGGTCGAGCAATCCAACGCCGAAGAAAAAGTCGACTGGAGCATCTTGAAGGAAAAAATCCGCGTCGACCTGAAGCGCTATATCAACAAACACACCAGCAAGCGCCCGCTAATTCTTCCAGTCATCCTGGAAGTCTGAGCCTCGATCCATCCCATTCGCCCCACCCGCGAATCTAACTTCGGGATGACAACCATGCGACACACACCGAAACTCGCGCTGGCAAACGCTCCTCCTCGACTCGCGAGATCGCTATCGCGCTGATGCGAAACGCTAGACCAGAAGGTGACCTAACTCGAAAGATCGCGATGGCGAGCTCTCGAAACCTACTTCTAGCCCACGGGAGCAACTTCCTTCAGTCTCCCTGACTGCACGTCGAACACGAACCCGCGAATCGTCAGTTCCTCCCGCACCCAACTGTGCGCATTCAGCTTCTCCAATTGCTCTCGCACGTTCTTCTCCACATCGCTGAACGCATGGAACCGAACCGGAGAGCTGGCCGCAACGCCTGCTTCCTGCTCGATGCGCCTGTGCATCTCTTCTTCGCTGGCCTTCATCAGCCCGCAGTCGGTGTGGTTGATCACCATCACCTCATTCGTACCTAGAAAATAGTGGGAAACGAGCAACGATCGCAGCACATCGTCCGTTACGATTCCCCCGGCATTGCGGATGAAGTGTGCGTCCTGCGGTTTGAGCCCGAGCGCCGCCAGCGTAATGCGCGTATCCATACACGCGATCACCACCAGCCGAAGCTGCGGCTGAGGCGATAGCGCCGCCGCGTCATAGTTGAGAGCAAATTCTCGATTGCGAGCCAGTACCTTCTGAATCGTATCCCGTTTGGTTTCCATGAGTTGTCCCGCGCCGAGAATAGCATGATCTCGTCGACCCTTCGTTGACGCGCCCGAACCGGCGGTTCTCGGACGCGGAGGTGACGGGAAAAAGCGAGGATGGAGCACCCGCCCAGGGTGAAGCCACTGGTATTGCCGCTCAGCTTTGGACTTTTTTCGGGCCCTTCACCCATCCCCCCACGACAGAAAGAATCGCGAGCATCAAGTACAAATCCGCGATGCCAACAGGGATAATCACGATGGCAGGGACCCACTTCGTAGTCCAAGGAACGGATAGAATCAGGGGGACATGAAGAGCCGCGATGACGGCCATCGTGATCCAAAACCACACGTTTCGCCTCAGCTTCCAGCGCATTGCAATGACAGCAACAAGCATCCCAATGCTGCACAACATTGGCCGGCAAGATCGAATTTTCCGAAATTGAGGAGTAGCAAAGCGATCAGCGCACAGCCGATCATCCAACACAACACGCCCCACCATGGCAAGCGCATCTTCTTATCCGCTGGTGTCAATACGCTATCCAGTCGCACTATGTGATGTCTTCCTGCGTTGATAACGTCAGCAACAACAAAAGCTCCAGAGATAATCTGGGCAGGTGGCCCGAAAGCAGCAGCTGTACTAACTGCCTCACGCGGTAAATGCAGCTATCTCGGTACGTTCCGAGACAGTATAAGAGAAAGGGGCCTCCCGCCTACTCATGCGGTCGTTAGCGCAGGAGATAGCGCAAGAACTGGACCGATAGACCAAAGAGGGAGATGAAGAAGACTATGCCGCCGAAGATCCGAAGTTTGTACAGGTGTCGCTGAGCTTCGGGTTCCTCTGAAAGCTTCCGAGGCGAGAACGCATCCACCAAGACCAACGGCCTACTGAGAAAGCCTATTCCGAGGACGGAGAATAAAAGCCAGAGAACCACCGCCCCCCAACTCACGTTGTGGTGAGAGGAGCGAAGAAGCTGATGAAATTCCTCAGGAGATCGCAAATAGACTGACAACGGGGGGCCGAAGATCAGAAATAGCGCGAGTAGCGTGAGCACGAATCCGCCTGCGCGCCATTTTGGTGACTTCGGATCCCAAGCGGGACCAGACTTTGACCAGAAGTTGGTCCGGGCCATTCGGTCGAGCAAAGTGAAATAAGTGCTCGGTGATAAAAGCAGGCAAAGTCCGACCGCTAAGAACATTAGCGCGGAGAGAAGATAGCCGATTAAAAACAAGGTTGGTCCTCAGAAGAAATCGTCAATCGCTCGATTCAGTAGTCTCCTTCCGGCACCAACTTTGCAGCCTCCAGACCGAGAGACCTGCCCTGGGCGGGCGCCCAGAGGCAGGCGATGTTCTAGCCGCTGCATGTGGCAATGCTACCATCTCGATACGTTCCGAGGCAGTATGAGAGAAAGGGCGCCCCACCTTCGGTTTTTGAGGGTGGGTTCTTGTAATTCGACCCTGTTCTCCTGTTCGAAACGCAGATTGACCCGTTCGAATTACCGTGTAATAAATCGTCATTGACAAGTACTCATCCCCGTGTTACACTCGTTTGTGAAATCCGCCCTCCTCTTCGAACAAAATACCTCAAGAGGGATTCCAGGCCCGCCCGCAACCCGCTCATGCTTCAAGACTTGCGCACTCCCAAAATCCATAGATCTGCAACCCGCTGATTCCCCGCCACTTTCCCACTCTTCACTTTTTATAGGGGGTATGCCCCAGTTCTTCCCAAAACGGAACTCGCCCAGAGGCGCCGCAACTCCACTCCCGTCCCTACTCTGTGAACTCTGTGTCCTCTGTGGTGAACTCTTCCTTTTGGCCCTTGTCATCTTCATCGAAACAACACGCCGCGCCACCGCGAGGTTTGCCTTCCGCCACCGTCGCGGCTATCGTTATCAAGTCGTTCGGACAAATTGCTATCTGTCGCGTCCTGCCATGATTGCGGACGCCGAAAATCTCGCCGGCTGCCTTGCCGGCCTCAAAGGAAACCTGACCGCACATGCCTCTTTTTCAGGCGATCGTTCTCGCCCTGGTCCAAGCCCTGACCGAGTTTCTCCCCGTCAGCAGCACCGCCCACCTGATTCTCTTTCCTTGGCTGCTGCATTGGCAGGATCCGGGCGAAGCCTTCGACGTGGCTCTTCACGCCGGCACGCTGGTCGCTGTCCTTCTTTATTTCTGGAAGGACTGGCTAACCTTGACCCTCTGCGGCTTCGGCATGAAGTACCCGAGCAGCGCACCAGCTCAGGAAGTCGAGCAGCACAAGCGCCTCTTCTGGTACATGGTGATCGGCACCATCCCCGGCGCCATCCTCGGCAAACTCTTCGACAAACAGATCGAAGAACATCTTCGTCTACCCGGCATCATCGGCGTCTCGCTGGTCGTCGTGGCGTTAATAATGTGGTGGGCCGATTCCAAAGCCCGGCTCAATCGGAGCATCGAGCAGTCCGATATGGGCGACGCCGTCGCGATTGGTACCGCTCAAGCCCTCGCCCTCTGGCCCGGCGTTTCCCGCTCGGGCATCACGATCACCGCCGGCCTCTTCCGCCGCTTCACCCGCGAAGCCGCCACCCGCTTTTCGTTCCTGCTCTCTGCCCCGTTGATCGCCGGAGCCGTCGTTTCCAAGCTTCCGGCCCTCATCAAACTCCACAAGGCCGGCGACCTCGACCTGCCGCTCTCGACCCTGGCCATCAGCGTCGCCGTTTCGGGCGTCGCCGGGTACTTCGTGATCGCCTTTTTCCTGCGTTATCTCAAGACAAACACACTGAAAGTATTTATTGTCTATCGCTTGCTTCTTGGTATCATCGTCCTGCTTTTAGCCTTTCACCAGGCGAGCCCGCGATAGCGCCAACGGGTTTGCCACCACTCAGCCTTCCCCAAATGCTGAGGAGACCTTCGTGCGCTTCCTGACACCGACCGACAACAAACGGCTCAATGAGCTGATAGGGTTTTTGTGTATCGTCTTGGCCGTTTTAACCGGCCTTGCGCTTCTGACGTACCAGCCGCTGGACATCTCTTTTAATGTGAGCGGCCCGGCTTCTGGCGCCGTCGCCAGAAATTGGATCGGCCCGGTCGGCGCCTACGCCGCGGACGTCCTCTTCCAGATTTTCGGCTTTGCGGCGTTTCTGCTACCAGTTGCGCTGCTCGTGGTTGGGATGCGCTGGTTCCGCAGCCGAACGATCGAGTCGCAGATTGCGACGGCGATCGGCTATGTCCTTCTATTGCTCTCGCTCCCCTGCCTGCTGTGCCTTTGGAACCTGCCGGCGATTCGCGGCGCAGTCCCTCCGGGCGGCCTGATCGGCAGCATCATCTCCAACGAACTGCGCTACGGCTTCAATATGTGGGGCGCGAACCTGCTTGTCATCGCGATTTTAATCACCGCGCTCTTCATGACCACCAGTTTTTCCTTCACCGGCGCTCATGAGTGGGCTGCCAATACCCCGCTCGGTGGCGTTGCGAAGCTGAACATTCTGTCTCGCGTTCAGGCGCGCTGGCACGACTGGCGAGACGCTCGCGAAGACGAGCGTATGCGCCGGCGTCTGAAGGAAACGCGCACATCGGGCCGTAAAGCCGTGAACCAGGCCACCGGCAAGCAGGTTGAAATTACGCGTGACGAGCGCGGCTCCAAAACCGCCGTGGCGGACGAAGAAGAGGACGAAGCAAAGACGATCACTCTTCAGGATCAGACCGACATTTTTGGCCGCTCCAAAGAAACGAAGGCCCGTGAAGCCGGCAAGAAGGACAAGCAGGACGGCGAAGCGGAATCGCGCGATGTTCATAAGGCGCCGATCTTCGTCATGAAGGACGAAAAGGCTTCCGAGAAGGTCGCGAAGGCTGCTACAGACGCCAAAGCCGCCAAGGGAACCACAAACTACAAGCTGCCGCCGGTCAGCATGATGCGCGAGGGAGAGCGCAGTCAGAAGATCGACGAAGAAGAATTGAAGATGCGTGCCCGGGCAATTGAAGAGAAGTTCGCGGAGTTCGACGTGCAAGGGCGCGTGACGCAGATCAATCCTGGTCCGGTCGTGACCACGTTTGAGTTCAAGCCGGAAGCGGGCATCAAATACAACCGCATCATCGGCTTGACGGAAGATTTGTGCCTTGCGCTACAGGCCGAATCCATCTTGATCGAACGCATTCCCGGGAAATCGACGATCGGCATCGAGGTTCCGAACGTCAATCGCCAGACGATTGCGCTGCGCGAAATCATTGAGGCTCCCGAATTTTTCAATTCGCCGAGCAAGCTCACGCTGGCGATGGGTCGCGACCTCCATGGCCGCATTCGCGTCACCGACCTTGCCGCGATGCCTCACTTACTCATTGCGGGATCCACCGGCACCGGTAAGAGCGTCTTCATCAACTCATTGATGATGTCGATTCTCTACAAGGCGAGCCCTGACGACGTAAAAATGGTGTTGATCGATCCGAAGCGGCTGGAACTGAACCTCTACGAAAACATTCCGCACTTGATCGCGCCGGTCGTCACCGATCCGAAGGTCGCATCGAACGTTTTGCGCAATGCGACTCGCGAAATGGAAAGCCGCCTCAAACTGCTCGCGCAAAAAGGCGTGCGCAATATCGAGCAGTACAACCGCACCTTCCAGAAAAAAGAATCGCTCTCGCTCTTTGAAACCGTCGAAGAGTCCGAGCACAAGCCGCTTCCCTATCTCGTGATCGTGATCGACGAGTTGGCCGACCTCATGATGGTTGACACCAACAACGTCGAAGAATCGATCACCCGCCTGGCGCAGATGGCCCGCGCTGTCGGCATCCACTTGATTCTCGCCACGCAGCGTCCGTCGGTGGACGTCATCACCGGCTTGATCAAGGCGAACTTCCCTGCTCGCATCTCGTTCCGCGTGGCCAGCAAGATCGACTCGCGCACGATTCTCGACTCCAACGGTTCCGAATCGCTGCTCGGCAAGGGCGACATGCTCTATTTGCCGGCCGGTTCTTCGCGCCTGCACCGCATTCACGGTCCCATGGTCAGCGAAGACGAGATCGTCGCCGTCTGCGATTTCTGGCGTTCCCAGGCGCAGGCCAAATACAACGAGCAGTTGCTCGAAGCGCCCAAGGACGAAAACGGCAAACCGCTTCCTGGTGCCGGCGGGAGCGACGCAGCGGAAGGCAGCGAAGCCGACGACGAACTCTTCCAGGACGCCGTTCGCGTCGTCTGCGAGGCTGGGCGCGCTTCTACGTCCACGCTACAGCGCCGCCTGCGCATCGGCTATGGCCGCGCCGCTCACCTCATCGATTTGATGGAGAAAGACGGCATCGTCGGCCCACCCGACGGCACGCGCCCCCGCGAACTATTGAAAGGCCGCGACTGGATGCGCGAATTCGACGAATCGCAACGCTGACCGGCCCGGTCGCAGCGATTCCCCGCAGCCCTGTAGCCAGGTTTCAGGAAACTGCTCGATCTTTGACAACTCAACTCGCCGTGATTGTTCGGAGAGTCTCGTCCGTCGTGACGAGCGCTCAACTCGAGAACAACTCCAAATTCTTGTCGGCCGGATACGTGATCTGCTGCCCATCGACCTTGGCAAACTCGGTCAGCTTGTGCGGGCGGACCGAAGTCGCGCTCATGATGTCTTCCACCGCGACTCCTCGAACCAGCAACGCATCGCCAACCAGCGATCGATGACATCGCCATGGCACCGCTTCGGCACACATAATGACCGTCCGCTTCGTCTTCGCGAGTCCGATGAGCCGATCGATCCCTTGCGCAAATTCTTCGCTGGACATGTAATCGGCATAACCGCGAAATGACGCGTTGCGCCACCCAATGTTGACGGAATCTTTCTTCGCGTGTCGCAATCCGCCGAGCGCCTTCAGATGAACGTAACCGATTCCCTGCTTGACCAGTGATTCGGCTAACGCTTCGGAATTGAACTGCGGCACATGCCGCGACTTGGGAACTGTCCGCACGTCAACAAGCTGCTCGACGCAATATGTTTTCAACAGCCCAATGAATTCATCGATTGGATGCGTCGAATGCCCAATCGTAAAAATCGTTAGGTGCTCGGTCGTTTCCGATGGCGAAGGAACTGCCAGCGGCTCCTCTCGGTTCATTGCTCCCGGAGATTTCGCTGAAACAAGGGTCGCATCGGAATTCGGAAGGGGCGACTCTTGCGGTGACTCTGCTGCTTTGCGAGATTTCTTGCGTTCGCGTTTGGGAGGAGTGGCCAACGAATTTCTGCGCACTTCGATTGACACTGTGTGCGCTCGCCCCTAAAATTAACAGACTCCACCGTGCCGGGGTAGCTCACTGGTAGAGCGCCGCCCTGAAAAGGCGGGCGTAGCCAGTTCGATTCTGGCCCCCGGCACCATTCATCTCCCCCAACAGAGCCAAATTACCTGAAATCCGAAAGCTCGAATCGTAGGACAACGATCTGCCGTGTTCTGGTCGCCGTTGCTCTTTATTTCGTGGTGCCCGCCGCGTGTTCCGGCCAAAGAAGAGTTAGCGCCAGCGCCACAACGATTCCCAGCGAGACCTCAACGAAACGGTGAACAGCGAGAGTCAAGCCGGAGTCTGCGCGCGCTACAAGGACGACAAGTGCGAGAGTGACGCTCGCGAGTGCGGAGGCGGCCCGGCCAAGATGCAGGAGCAGGCATATGCCCCCGAGTATAAAGACGCCGGCACTGAACGCCATCGGGTTTGGACCAAAGTGTCGCGAAAGCAAAGCGCCGGCGGCAGCACCCATCGCTGTTCCGGCCAAGCGCTGCCCAGAAACGTTCAACGTGTCACCGAGCGTCGACTGCATTACGATCAGGGACGTAATCGCCGCCCAGTAAGACTCCGGGAGTTTGAATAGATTGGCCAGATACAACGAGAGCGTCGCCGCGACGGTCGTTCGCGCCAAATGTTCCAGTGACTGACGGGTCAGGCCTGAAAAGATGCGAGTCCATTTCGGTGTCATTTATCCACCCGCGCCGGGCCATTCTAGCGCGCGACATATGAATTCTGATAAGACCACTCAGTGCTTATCAGCGGATGATGTACCAGCCGCAAATCTCGATTACGCAAGGTCCGATAACCGAAATCCGTTGATGCAGGGCGGATCGATTTCACGAAGGGACAAACATGATTCAGGTGCGAGTTAAGAAGATGCATGAGATGGCGAAGGTGCCGAAGTATGCGCACTCCGGGGACTATGGAGACCTGGCGGCGGATCTTTGCTCGGTCGAGGACATTACGCTGAATACGGGAGATGTGAAGACGATTCCGACGGGAATCGCGATGGAGTTTCCACCGGAATATGGCGGGATCATTGCGGACCGATCGGGGCTCGCGGCGCGTGGGCTTACGACGTTCGCTGGCGTTGTGGATCCCGGTTATCGCGGGGAGATATGGGTCGTTGCGAGTTATTTCGGCAAAGAGCCGTTGAACATTAAAGCGGGCGACCGCATCGCACAAATCAGGATCGTTCGGAGGATCGAAGCGAACTTTATTGAAGCTGAGGAAATTACGGAGACAGAACGCTCCGGGCGAGGTTTTGGCAGCAGCGGGCGATAACACGAACTTAACACTCACAAGCGTTGCGGTTGACTGCCTTGGCTTTTGTCGAGTTCAGGGCGCCGCGGCAGAGTGGTCTTTGCAAAGGGTTGAAATTCTTAGTAAGCTCGCGCCAATTGCGAACCGCACTCAGGTCAACAAACTGGAAAAGCGCTGGAATTTTCGTGACGGCCGAACAGCAGTACCCGCCTGAGCCGTGACCTATCGCAATGATTCGCGTTCTCAATTGAAGGTGCTCTACTGATCGACGGAAAAGGGATGGCTGGCGGAGATGGTTCTATCGGCGTGTTGGACCGTGCCGCCTTCAATGCTTTATTTTCAGCAGATTGGCTCTTTGGCGAAGGCGCCGTGTCTCGGGTATTTCCGCGACGGTGGGAGTCGCTTCACCGGCGGCTGAACGAAACGGCAGCCCGGAGCGGAGACGGGGAGACGCGGGCAGTTGACCGGCGGCGAGGATTGTCGGCCGAAGAATTTCGCAGGGAATATTTTCTTACGGGCACGCCGGTCGTTTTGGAAGGCGCGGCGGCGGAGTGGGGCGCGGTCAAGAAATGGAATCTTGAGTACTTGCGGCAGGTTTGCGGTGAAGACGAAGTTCCCGTGCTGGATGGGCAAAACTGGATCGCCAACCCTGACCGCGGCAAGGAAGCGGTCTCGACGACAGAAACCAAGGTGAAGCTTCGCGATCTGTTGACGATCGTGGAATCGGGCGGGGCGTGGTACGCGCCGTTTCTCGAAATCTTGCATCAGTATCCGACGCTGCGGCAGGATATCGATTATTCGTTCGTGAAGAAGTACGGATGCGCGCATTCGTGGCTACCCTGGCAGAACAACATTTTGTCGAAGATGTATATCGGCGGAGCGAACACCGCGACTTCCTTTCACTGCGCACCGGTCAGCAATTTATTTCTTCAGGTCTACGGAACAAAGAAATGGACTTTGGTCGCGCCGCAATTCACGCCGTTCATGTATACCGCTTCGAATCGCGGGGTGAACTGGCAATCGCGTGTCGATTTCCGAAGTCCCGACAGCGAAAAGACTCCGCTGTATCGCTATGTCCATCGTTATGAAACGATTCTTGAGCCGGGCGACATTTTGTGGAATCCGCCGCTGGTGTGGCATGGAGTCATCAATTTGACCGAATCGATCGCGGTCAGCATGTGGTGGTTTAATACGACGCGCGCCGTGCGCAACAATCCCTTTCTTACCGCGCTGTCGTTCGCGGGAATTCCGGGATTGGCCTTGAAGCGATTGGGAATCGGCGGGAACGGCTAAGGTCAAATCCAGTTTTCAGGTACACCTGAATCGCTGATGGAAGAAAAAACGCAGAAGATGAAGCCCGCCCCAGCGCGTTGAACGGACCAGAGACTCCAGTGGAAACCCCTCCAACAGAATCAACGGGAAAGCTGATCCTCAGCCTCCCTGACGGCGTGAAACAGGAATTTTTGCTCTCCAAAACTTCCGTGACCATCGGGCGCGCGACCGCGTGCGACATCGTCGTGCAGGACGGGAAGACTTCGCGCACGCACGCTGAGCTGGAATGCGGGGCGCAAGAGTGCCGCGTGACCGATCTGGGAAGCACCAACGGCACGCGGATCAATGGGGCTGCGATAAAGCAAGGAGCGCTCAAGCCCGGCGATGTGCTGAGTATCGGCGACAGCCTGTTTCGTTTCGATCGAGCGCAACCGGAGCCGGACGCGGAAATGACCTGGATCGAATCGAAAAGAAATTCCGAGCCGCCGCCGGCGAATTTGTCTGTGCAACTTCAGGATACTTCGGCGTCCCGGCTGGCGATTCACACTCCGACAAAGACGTGGGAAGTGGAGCTGACGGGCGATGAACTGACGATCGGGCGCGGCGTTGAGAGCGACATCTGTATCGAGCACACGGCAGTGTCGCGTCACCACGCCGTGGTTCGGCGTGACGGCGATCATTTTACGGTTCGCGACCTGCAGAGCGGAAACGGGACGTACATGGGTGGTCAGCGCATTGCGACTGCGCCAGCTGTTGAGCGGCGGAAGTTTTCGAATTGGACCAGCGGAACTGGTTTTCAAGCAGGGATTTTCGTTTGATGCGCTCACTGTTTTTGATACCAAGCGATCCGTGGCGTCAAAAAGGCCTCCGGTGGTGGTGATTCCCGGCTTTGGCGGATCGAATTTGTGGCGAGGAAGCGAACAGGTCTGGCCCGTCCCGCGCATGCTGCTGTTTCATCCCGACCTGATGCGAATCGATGAGGAACTCGAACCCAGGGGCCTGGTGAATGAGATCGTGATTGTGCCCAACCTGATTCGGCAACATCAGTACAGCTTGCTGACTGATTATCTGAAGGAGAGTCTGGGCTACGAAAGTGGAGACGACCTGCTGGAGTTCGGCTACGACTTTCGCCAGGATAATCGCGTGTCGGCCAAGCGTCTGGCCGCAGCGATCGATCAATGGGATGCCGAAGGACCGATAACCATCATCGCGCACAGCATGGGCTGTCTCGTGGCGCGCTATTACATTGAGCTTCTTGGCGGACACAAGAAGGTTGGGCGGGTCATTTTGCTCGGAGGACCGCATCTCGGAACTCCGTACGCGTTTGCGATGCTGCTCAAAGGGCCCGGGATGGTGCCGATCCTCAACGCTCGGCTGCGCGATGTCGTTGCTGGGTACCCATCGTGGTATCAGATTTTGCCGACGTATCCGTTTGTATCGGACCAGCGAGCGGATTTTCCGGTGCTGTCGGAGGATGCGTGGCTGGGCGATCCGCATCGCCAGCTTTTGAGGCAGGCTCGCGAGTTTCGTCAGGAGTTGGGGACGAAGTTGAGTGTTCCTTCTGTGTGCATCTTCGGGTATGGGCTGAAGACGATTACCGGAGCCAAAGTGGAACGCGATCCGATGGGCAAATGCCAGAGCGCGGACTTGCTGGTCACCAGACAAGGGGATGGAACGATTCCGGAGGTGAGCGCGGTGATGCCCGGCGCTGAGATCCATCCGGTGCAGCAACAGCATGGCGCATTGTATGTCGATAACGATGTGAGGATGCGGCTGAAGCTGGAGCTGACGCGAGGAGCGGAGGGCAATTAGTCTCTGGCCAAACGCTTGATTGGGCGTTCGTCTCCTTCTAGACTTTTGGAATGAAGCGAGCCGTTCAAACTCGCCGCAAAGTGTTTGGGCAAGTCCTGGCACATGCCCGCCGCCACCCGCATCGAGAATGCTGCGGAGTTCTGGGTGGACCAGGTGACGTCATTACACGAGCGTTTCCGGCGAAGAATGTCGCGGCTGATCCGGTCCGAAATTATGTGATTGCGCCTAAGGAAATCGCGCGATTGATGGGGGAACTTCGCGGGCGGCGGCTCAATTTCCTCGGCATCTACCACTCGCATCCGCACTGGATGGACGCGAACGAGCCGTCGCCGAAAGACATTGCGCTGGCTTACCTTTCTGACGCGATCCATTTCATTGTCACGCCGCGGCCATACGCGACTGCGCCCGTCCGGGCATTTTCAATCCAAAGTGGGCGCGTGACGGAACTCGAAATTCAGGTGCTTCCCTGAAGTAGACGGCGACGGTTTAGGCTCCCCGGTGCTCAATTGCGAACTCTTGGCCGGATGGCGATCGGATTCGCGGTGACGGTGTCGCTGCTCGTCGCCGTGGGTGCATCACTGCGGACGGTTGACTTCAAGGTTTGGGCGGGCATTGCGAGTCTCGTTGTGTGGTTCGTCGCGATTATTGTGGGCTGGCGGTACACGCGGTCGCGGAGACGTGCCTGGGCGATCTTGCCAGGGCCGGTAGAAAGTCTGAAGACGTCCGAGCCGGGCGCGAAATCACAGGCTGAGGTCCCGGCGAACTTTCCTCCGACACCCAAATGGAGACCCGAGATGGCGGTGGACATTCCTCGAACCGTTGCGGCGTTCCAATACTACTTCGACCGGAAGAAGACGCTCGTCGTGTTCGCGCATGGGACCTGCGTGCCAGTTTCCCCGGAATCCGCGGAACCGGAAAAAGAAGCAATGCAAGCACTGCACCGCGTTTTCCACTCGCATCCGGATTTTCGAACGATGGTCGGGGACGACGGAAATTACTTGATTAGCTATTCAGATGCAGCATTCACACTGGTTTTTCGGGATGAGCTGGACCCAAAACGGGAATACGTCGAGCGGCACCATCTGTTCGAGATCGGAGTGTTCGGCCGGTCCCGGATGTTTCTGGACGGCAAGAACCCCGTCGTGTCGGAAATCTGGAGAGCGGAGTCGAACGCTACTGGACTTTAATTTCCACTTCGCAGCGGGCAGGAGGTTATTCCCATTTCTCGACGGGTCCGCCATTGCGAGCGCTATCGCTCGACTTGCTCCGGCGTTTGGGGCTTGGCAACAGAGTGCCGATGGAAACGGCTGGTCGGCCGCGGCGCATGGGCTCGTTGATACTCATCCAGCTCCATTTCGCTGACTTTGTATTGTGACTCTGGAGGATCGTTCGCGAACGCCGCGAGTTCCCGGTGAATTTTCGCGGAGCAGAAATCCGGCGCATCCTGAAAAGAGAGCCGCCGCGAGCTGAACGCTTCGCTGAAGATCGACACGGTGTACTCGCGCGTACCGGTTTCTTGATGCACCTGGAATCTGTACTGGCGGGCTCTGGCCGTCGCCTCGAAACCTACGTATTGGACGTTCACCTTCGATTTCATCTGGCTCCTCGGAATCACTTGCGATTGCCTGCTATTGCTCAATTCCTGCTCCCTCTATCAACATCCCAGCGCCTGATCGCACCTTTTCTGCGATCGAGTTGAAGTTGCTTCTCGATTTCGCGGGCGTCTCGAAATTGGTGCAGTGGGGCAACCGAGCCGAGCGGCTGAGATCGCCCCGCTATCCTCTTTACGTTCTTGCGAACCGAGGGCATGCGAAAATGGAGGGGATCTCTAAGGTTCTGCAATTCTCTGTAGTAGTAAAGAGCCGTCGGCTGCCTGTCTTTGAATCTCAGCTTCCGCAGGAACTCAATCTCAGTTTCGGTGATGTGCGCGCGCACAGCCTCGAATTTCAGGAACTTCTTCAGCCCGGGCTCCTCGCCTGCACGCTCCGCGTCTTTCTCCACAAACTCGACCCTTTTTGCATGGCCCGATATCAGGCGCCGGTTCAGGACGATCTCAAGCCCAAAGGTCGCGAGGTCGATATCCCAGCTTTCGACGAGCGGTTCCAGGAAGGAAGAGCAGTGCTCCTTCGAAATGCTGAAAACATCCGTGTCCAGAAACTCCAGAATGCTGACTCGCAGGCCTTCGTAACTTCGTCCCGCCAGGTGCGCGACCGAGCGCAACCACGCCTCGTTGTCGAGTTCGTCCTTTGCGCCCCTTTTCACTACGTCCAGGAGCTTCTGCGTGACCAATCGCTCCATGTCACCGAACGGGTGCGTCTCAAATATCGCTCGTACCTGTCTTTCCTTGCCGGGCGCGCATTTTTGCAGAATCAGCTCGCGAACGTCCTTGAATAAGGGCACCGGTTCAGCGGTCAGGGTTTTCTTGAGGCCTTCGTTGCGTTGATGCTCTGCGAGTTCGGCGAGCTTGCCGCGGTGTAACTTGAGAAATCGTTCGATCTTGTCGTAAATGTCGGTGCGGCTTGGGGCGGGTGGCAGTTTCTTGCGACTCAGGAGCTGAGAGATGTAAGACTCGGTCACCTGGGCGGCTACCGCTAAATCGCGCTGTTCCAGCTTCAATTCCGCGAGTTTTTGTTTGATCAGCAGCCCGACTTCCACGACGCCTCCGGCTCATTTGAGCGACTTAACTAAGCCCACTTAACTCAACTTAAGTGTCGCAAATCGGCCTTGACTTAGCAAGTTAATTAACCTAGCGTGGTTAAGTACTGGCGACAATTCGGGAGTGCCTTTCCCGGTTCGTTTCCCTAGTTCCGGCCGGCAACTCGATGAACACATCTAACCTGATAGGCCAGTCTGTCGAAATCAAGGTCGCGGGTCTTGCTTCTCCGGTTTCTGCCGTCATTCTCGGTGTGGAAGCCGCAGGGTTGTGGATTCACAAGGGCGACATGATCGAGAAAATCGCCGCAGGTCAGGGCGGCGCTTCGCCAGACTTACCTGACGACCCCGCTGTGTTCTTGCCGTTTGCTACCATCTCATGGCTGATTACCGCGATGAAAGAATCCCGGTATCAAAAGGCCCGTTGAGAATCATCAAAGAGCGTGATTGCGAGGTTTTATGACGAACAACATCACCTACAAAGATGTCGATGGAGTTTCCGTCGTGTCATTCGATGGACGGATTGTGCTAGGGCCCGAAAGCGCGGCACTTCGCGAACGGGTAAAGTCCCTCCTCGTCGAAGACCGAAAGAAAATCGTTCTGAATATGTCGAACGTCAACTACATCGACAGCTCAGGACTAGGCATGCTGGTAGCGCTGCACGTGAGCGCTCGCGGCCAAGGCGCCGAAATG
The DNA here is from genome assembly GCA_963766985.1 of uncultured Acidobacteriota bacterium. GTDB lineage: Bacteria > Acidobacteriota > Terriglobia > Acidiferrales > UBA7541 > Acidiferrum. Next base: position 152,090 of record CAVYCJ010000010.1, on the reverse strand, counting down.
CATTTGTCGAATCTCGGCAACAAGTTCCAAGATGTGCTGCAACTGACCAGGCTGCTCACTGTTTTTAACGTCTACGACACCGAGGCCGATGCCATCCGCGGCTTTCGCCCCGGCGCCGCCTCCGCTTAACATCCAACGAATCGCCAGGCCACTCACCGAGGGACGAGAGAGCTATCACCGTGGGTGAAACGGTGGATCTCCGCCCGAAGGCACATCTCAATCGCAGCGAGATCCTTTAGCGCGAGCCGATTCAATCGTTCCAACCGCAGCAAGCCGAAAAGACACACGTCGATCCCCATCCAGAAATTCCTACCTTGAAATCTCGACGGGCGACTTCCCTTCAGGAATGCAGCAGGCAGGCCTCAAGTACTTCGATCTGCCGCACGCGCTTGAGTTGCGCCGTATAGTTCTCGCGGCCGTCAAAGCCCCTGAGCTTTCGCAACTTGTATCTCATCCAGGGACTGCACAGCCACAACACGAAGGATTGAACATTCCTGTGTTTCGGGCGTTTTGCAGGGGAACTACGAAACAGCGTAAGGAGAGGCACGTATTGGACAGTACGCCCCCGCACTGGAGAAAGATATAGCTATTGCGCGATGAAGCATTTGAGGCAGTTGGATGACTTTGGACTTTCGCGCAACTTTTTCGCGGGCTGGCTCGTATCCCTTCACAAGCTTGGAGGGTTACTTGAGAAATCTGATTCAAGACATTCGTTATGGCGTCCGTATGTTGTTCAAGCAGCCGGGTTTCTCTCTGGCGGCGGTGGTGGTGCTGTCGCTGGGGATTGGCGGTAGCACGGCGATGTTCAGCGTCGTGGACGCATTGCTGCTCAAACCTTTGCTGATCAACAAGGCTGATCAGATTGTGGGGTGTTTCAGCCGCGATACCCAGAGACCGGATTCCTACCGAGGATTCTCTTACCCAAACTATGCGGACTTGCGCGCCGACAACGGCGTGTTCAGCAGTCTGGCGGCGCACAATCTGGCGCTCGTGGGACTTAAGGAAGGCGATACGACGCGCCGGGTTTTCTCTGACGTCGTGACCTCGAATTATTTTGAAACGCTGGGTGTGCCGCTGTTTCGCGGCCGCACGTTCACTCCCGAAGAAGAACAACCTGGCAGCGGGATTCCCAGCATGATCGTCAGCTATTCGAATTGGAGGAAGACCGGAGCCGATCCGGATTTGCTTGGCAAAACGCGGCAGATCAACGGGCGCATTTTTACGATTGTAGGAATCGCCGCGAAGGGGTTCACGGGAACCAACGCGATGCTCAGTCCTGAGCTGTACGTGCCGATGGGAATGTACGAATCGGTGATGAACGATTTCGACGGGCACGGGCGGAAACTCGCATCGCGGGATAACCACGCGTTGATTGTAATCGGAAGGTTGCGGGAAGGAATGACACAGCAAGCCGCCGATGCATCGCTCGCGGTGATTGCAAGCCGCATGGCCACGGCATATCCGGGCGAGAACAAAGATCAAACATTCATGGTTCACACGCTCTCTCGGAACAACATATCGACGAACCCGCCCCACGGCAACGAAGCGGCGTTTCCGGCGATTCTGGTGATTTCCATGGCGGGCGTCGTGCTGCTGATTGCTTCGTTGAATGTGGCCAACATGATGTTGGTGCGGGGAGCGGCGCGCCGGAAAGAAATCGCCATCCGGCAATCGCTCGGCGCAAAGCGCGGGAGCATCCTGCAGCAATTGCTCATCGAGGGGCTGATCCTGGCGTTCATTGGTGGCGCGGCTGGGCTCGCATTGGCCACCGCCGGGGGCTCGGTGCTGATGCAATCGATGGCTCGGTTAGCGCCAGTTGATTTGGTGTACAACGCTTCGCCGGACTTGCGTGTGTTACTCGCCACCACGGGATTCTGCGTTCTCAGCGCGATCATCTTCAGCCTCGGACCGGCGCGCAGCGCTTCCAAAGCGAGCCTCGTGACCACGCTGAAGAGTGGAGAGACGCAGGAGAAAGTCGGCGTCGGCTGGGCCCGGTTTTCTCCGCGCAATTTGTTGGTGGTGGGGCAAATCGCTCTGTCGTTGACGCTTCTCACCGCGGCGGGATTGTTCATTCGCAGTGCGAGGACATCACAAGAAGTGGAGCCCGGATTTCGCATTGAGAATTCCACGCTGATTGAATTGGATCCCAGCCTGGTCGGCTATGACGAAGCGCGTGGGCGGCAGGTATTTCGTGCCGTGCTTGACCGGCTTCGTGCCGTTCCTGGCGTGGAATCGGCGGGCATGGCTGCGACAGTTCCCTTCGGGATGGTGTCCCTGGGAAAGAGCATTCAGCGGGCGAGCGATCCGCCGAGGAGCGGTTCCACTTCGAAGGAAAGCGACGGGTTGTCGTGCCGTTTCAACGTCGTCAGCGATGACTATTTCACGACGCTCGGCATTCCGCTGCTGCGGGGACGCGCTTTCCGCCCGAATGAAACCGAGAACGTGAACGCGGACTCGGTGGTTGTTCTGGATCAAGTGGCCGCCGAGCGTTTGTGGCCCGGTGGCAATGCGGTTGGGCAGCACATCCGTCTTCTGGCGAGTGGCGAGTCCAAAGGCAGCCGCGACGCTGAGGTTGTCGGGATCGTAGCTGGCGTGCAGGAGGATGTGTTCGGCGAGGGCTTGCAGCCTCACGTCTACGTGCCATTCGGTCAGGAGTACCAGGCCGATATGACCATCCACCTGAAGACGGCGGCGCAAGGCGTCGACTTTCTTGAGTCGCTCCGCCGCGAGGTCAGCGCGGTGGACAGCCGGATGCCAGTGATCGAATTGCGAACGATGCGGACTCACTTGGAAGCTAGTTTTGATTTGTGGGTCGTGCGCACCGCGGCGCGCATGTTCTCGATTTTCGGCTCGGTTGCCTTGGTGCTCGCGATGGTTGGCTTGTACGGGCTGCGGGCTTACACGGTGGCGCGGCGCACCCGCGAGATCGGAATTCGATTGGCGCTCGGCGCAAAACCCAGAGACGCTCAGCGGATGATTTTGCGGGAAGGATTGCTCATCACATCCGTGGGAGTTGTCGCAGGTCTTGGGTTGTCTCTACTCGCCGGCAAGGTTCTCGCCAGCGTGCTCTATAAAGTGAGTGGAGTGGATCCGCTGGTGTTTCTCACGGCAACGGTGGTGATGGCGGGCGTTTCCCTTTTGGCGTGCTATCTGCCGGCACTGCGGGCATCGCGGGTGGATCCGATGGTCGCACTGCGGTACGAATAATCCGCTATCACAGCGATGGGTGAGCGGCACGTTATGCGGCAGCGTTTGCGTTATTCGCGTTCGTTGACTTGGGTCTGAGTCGCAACCTAAGATGAACGCGGAATGACGGACTCCCACCCTCTCATAGGTCAAACGGTTTCCCACTACCACATCCTCGAAAAAATCGGTGGCGGTGGTATGGGTGTGGTCTACAAAGCCGAGGACACGCGGCTGCACCGTTTTGTTGCTCTCAAGTTCTTGCCCCCGGATGTCGCCCATGATCCGCAGGCGCTAGCGCGGTTTCAACGCGAAGCGCAGGCCGCTTCGGCGCTCAATCATCCCAACATCTGCACCGTTTACGACATCGGCGAAGAAGACGGCAAAGCATTCATCGCGATGGAGTTTCTCGGAGGGCCATACCTTAAAGCACGTGATCGCGGGCGGGCCGATGGGTACGGAAGTATTACTGGACGTGGCCAATGGCGTAGCCGATGGGCTGCACGCGGCGCATTCGAAAGGCATCATCCATCGAGACGTCAAGCCAGCGAATATTTTTGTGACCGACGGCGGCTACGCGAAGATTCTGGACTTTGGATTGGCGAAAGTGAGCGCCGTCGGAAGCGGATCGTCGAGCGCGGAAGCTCTTGAGACGGTCGATGCAGCCGAACAGCACCTGACGAGTCCCGGCAGCACTCTGGGAACGATCGCGTATATGTCCCCGGAGCAGGCGCGCGCGAAGGAACTGGATTCTCGCAGCGATCTGTTTTCGTTCGGCGCGGTGTTGTATGAGATGGCGACGGGCAAGCTGCCGTTCCCTGGGGAAAGCCCGGCGGTCATCTTTCACGGGATCCTTGATGAAACGCCGACTCCGGCGCTGCAGTTGAACCCGAGTCTGCCGGCGGAGTTGCAGCGCATCATCGACAAAGCGCTTGAAAAGGATCGCGACCTTCGTTATCAGAGCGCGGCGGAGATTCGCTCGGACCTCCAGAGATTGAGACGAGAGAGCGACTCGGGAAAAATATCGGGTGTCAGCCTAGCGTCGAGTGTGAAGATGCCGCCGCCCGCCACACCAAGCAAACGGTGGCCTTGGCGCGTTGGAGCAGCGCTGGCGGTGATCGTTGTAGGAAGCGCCATCTATTTCTACGTGGGTCGCCAGCCTGCGAAGCTCACGAATAGAGACACGATCGTCCTCGCCGATTTCTCCAACACCACAGGCGATCCCGTGTTCGACGGCACGTTGCGCCAGGGACTTTCCGCGCAACTCGAGCAATCACCATTTCTGAATCTCATATCAGATCAGACTGTGGCGCAGACCCTGACGTTGATGCGACAGCCGAAACAGACGCGCCTGACTCCGGAACTTGCTCGTGACGTATGCCAGCGTACCGGCAGCGCCGCTTCGATCGAAGGATCGATCGCCAGCTTAGGGAACCAATACGTTTTAGGTTTGAAGGCGGTCAACTGCCGGACCGGCGATCTGCTCTCTGAGGAACAAGTGACAGCGGACGGCAAAGAACAAGTTTTAAAAGTTCTCGGGGATGCCGCGACCAAGCTGCGCGCGAAGCTTGGGGAATCGCTCGTTTCTGTGAAGAAGTATGACGCGCCGCTGGAGAACGTCACGACGAACTCGCTGGAAGCTCTTCAGGCCTACAGCCTCGGCATCCAAACCATGAATGTGGCCAACGACTACGTTGCCGCCATACCCTTTTTTCAACGCGCGGCGAGCCTGGACCCGAATTTCGCCATGGCTTATCTGAGGTTAGGCGCTTCGTACCAACCTCAAGGTGAACTTACGCGAGCCGCCGAAACGACTCGTAAAGCCTATGAATTGAGGGAGCGGACGAGCGAAAGCGAAAAGTTCGCAATCACCACATTCTACGAAATTGTCGTAACCGGAAATCTGGACGCCGGGCGCAGTTCCATTGAGTTGTGGTCGCGAACTTACCCGCGAGACGACGAGCCCCTGCTCTACTTGTGGTACATCTGCGCCACGACGGGCCAGTATGAAAAGGCTCTTGCCGCAGCGAACCTTTCTGTCGATCTTGCTCCCGAAAGCGCAAACAACCTTGTGAGCGTGGCGTATGCGCATCTATGGCTCAACCATCTTGACGAAGTGAAGGCGACGGAGCAGAAGGCGCACGCCAAGAATCTGGAGTCACCCTGGCTTGCGCAGATTCTCTACTCCGCAAATTTTCTTCACCACGATCAAGTAGCCATGGAACAGGAAGCCGCTCGATCCAAAGGTATTCCCGGGATCGAAGACCAGATGCTTTTCCTGGAATCTGAAACTGCGGTATCCTACGGAAAATTCAAGCAATCGAGAGAGCTGACTCGAAACGCCGTGGATTCCGCACTTCGCGCGAAGGAAACCGAAACACCGGGCGAATATCTGGCACACTCCGCGATCCGAGAAGCACTGGCAGGAAACGCGGCATTCGCGAAGCAGCAAGCCCAGGCGGCGCTGAAGCTCTCCAAGGGAAAACGGGTGGCGTCCTTCGCGGCAATTGCTCTCGCGCTGGCGGCCGATTCTCCCCAGGCCACGGAGTTGGCGGACGAACTTGCCAAGCGCTACCCGGACGACACAGTCGTACAACGCGAGTACTTGCCCATGATTCATTCCGCTCTCGCGCTTCGGAGTAAAGACGCGGGACGAGCGGTGACAGCGCTGGAGGCGACAGCTCCGTATGAATTGGGCCAGCTGAACGATGTCTTCACGTTTGGTTTGTATCCGGTTTATTTGCGCGGCGAAGCATATTTGGCCGCGAAACAAGGCGCTGCGGCCGCTGCCGAGTATCAGAAGATTCTGGATCATGCAGGGGTGGTCGGAAACGAGCCAATCGGCGCGCTGGCGCATTTGGGATTGGGTCGCGCCTATGCGATGTCCGGAGATTTCGCGAAGGCGAAGGATGCGTATCGGGATTTTTTTGCGTTGTGGGGAAATGCCGACGTCGATGTGCCGGTTCTGGCTCAGGCCAAAAGCGAGCAAGCGAAGTTGCAGTGAACCCCGCGCTCTTTCCTTTCCTAGTCTGCATCGACTGATCGGCGCTAATCCTTGGGTTGCTGTGCGCCGGATTATGTAGTAGCGTCGCCGCTTAGTGTAGGAGTCGCGTCAACGGCGATCCGTCGGCGGTGAACGCAATCGGCATCGCGGGAAGCGGGCTTGTGCTTCGAATGATATCTGAACTTTAGTGACAGCGATTTGTTGCTTGGGCGATCGGTTGCGAGAACGGCGAAGCGCACTCTCCTCAGCTATGCGTCGACAACGTTTCATCCAGCCAATTGAAGACGCGGAGATCGCGGATCCCGGTGCCCTTGGGCTCGCAGTGAAGATCGGCGCCGTCGGCCTCGGTGAACTCGACGAGTTTCTTTGCCGACCGCACCATCTCGTATAGCTGCTGGGACTGTCCCGGCCAGTAAGCCTCATTGACCGGCGATGTGATCAATAGCGGGCACTGGATTCTGTCGGCGACGCCACGAAGGTTGTAGTCCATGGCTGCCTTAAATGTGTCGAAGGGCGAAGTGAACCCGAACGGGCGCATCCGGAAGCTCAGCGTCGCGCGAGTCGCTGGCGATAAGCCTTTCTCGAGATACGAGTCGAATTCGGTTTTGCGCCCGGCTTTCAGTAGGCCCAGCAAAGGTGGCGGCAAGCTCGCCATCCACGAAGTCGAGACGTCGACAACCCCCGGATCTGCGATCGCGGCTGCGATCCTCTTCTCAAACGCGACGGAGCGCGGGACCCAATATCCGCCTTGGCTGATGCCCTGAATCGCGATGCGCTTCGGATCGACGTCTCGACGCGACAATGCAAAGTCGACGACCGGACGAATCACATTTTCCCAGTCCGGACGAAAATATAGTTTCTGCTTCCAAAGCGCGTAACCCTGTCCAGGTCCGTCGAGAGTAAGGCAGTCGTAGCCTCTAGCAGTTGCGCCGGCGCCGCCCCACAACCACATATCGAGCAGAGATCCGTCGCTACCGTTGATGAGGATCAGCAACGGCCGCCGGGCAGCCTTGCTTTTGCCGCGAAAGTAGAAGCCGTGGAGACTTGTTCCTTCATATGGAATGCTGACTGGTTCGATCGGGGGATCGAACAGCGGCAAAGATTTCAGCCAGCAGTCATAGAGCAATTCCCACGTCGGAAGAAATCGCGATGGATCGGCTGATCCATCCACAAAGTAGGTCGCGCTGTCGTAGAAATTCTGAGCCCACAGATACGCTTGCCGCGCGCTTTCACGATGTCCTCCCGCGAATGACTCCTCGGCCTGCGCTCGCGCTTCGTCGCCGGCCTGCCTGAACGTGACGAAAGCGCTTTCGAAATCGCCGTCCTTCACTTGGCGCGTGAGGTAGAGCACCTTCCCTGGATTCGCGCCGGAATAGTAGGCTCGGCCAAAACTGGTAAGAAAAATCGTCTCGAAGGTACGGTCATCGAAGAAATATTTCGACTTCTTCACTGAATCGCCCTTGGGCTCGGCAGAAATTGGGCTCGCCAATTTCGACCCGCCGAACGCAGCGGCTCCGAGAACCAAAGGGAAATTACGTCTTGAGATGCGCATGATGTTTTTGGCCGGCAACTGTTTTCCAGATGAACAAAATCACCTGACGGTCCGTCGGCCGTCGCTCCTGGCAAATGAGGTACGCTCGTGCGCGGAATGGTAGCATTTCGAGCGTCTCTGCCGCGTCCACGTTTCCCTGGTAGCCCGTTGTACCCACCGAACTCGCCAAAGCGTCGTATCAGCGACGGAGTTGTGCTCACCGGAGGCTCTCGAATGTCCAAGCTCGCCCGAAAAGTTTTCATCGCAGTGACTTGCCTCATCGCAATCACCGCGACACAGCACGCCGCGGAAGCGCGCCAAGCCGCCGCGCAACAAACCAGTCCGTCCGGAGCAATTCGACTGGACGTCGTCGCCTCGCACAAAAACGGTCCGCCCGTCGCCGGACTCGAGCAGAAAGACTTCACCATCATCGACAACAAACACACGCAGCCAATCACGTCTTTCCGCGCGGTCACCGGCCGCGATTCGAAAGCCAGCGTCCTCATCATTCTCGACGCAGTGAATATCGACTTTCAGCACGTGGCCTTTGCTCGAGAAGAGATCGACAAGTATCTGCGCGCCGAGGGCGGCCAACTCACGCGTCCGACCGCGTTCGGATTGCTGACCGACAGCGGCATGAAAATTCAGGAGCAATACTCCACCGACGGCAACGCGATCGCCACCGCGGTGGACGCCAACATTACCGGTCTTCGCGATATCCGGCGCAGTTCTCAATACGGTAATTTCGATCGATTCAACATTTCCATCCAGGGCTTCCGCGAGCTGGTGCAGCGCGAGGTTTCTGCTCCTGATCGAAAGATTGTCCTGTTCGTCTCGCCCGGCTGGCCTTTGCTGTCGGGCCCCGCCGTCGAGAATTCGCTCGACACGAAACAGCAGACACAGTTATTCGGCACCCTCGTAAGCCTCGTCAACGAAATGCAGCGCGCGAACATGACGGTCTACACCGTCAATCCGCTGGGCGCCGGCGAGAGTGAGGCCCGAGCCTCTTACTACGAGACCTTTTTGAAAGGTGTAAGCGAGTCTCGAAAGATGGAACCAGGGAATCTTGCCCTGCAGGTCCTGTCGGTGCAGAGCGGCGGCCGCGCCATCGACTTCAACAACGATGTGAGCGCCGTATTGAGGCAGTGTGTAGCGGAGACGCAGAGCTACTACGAGATTATGTTCGAGCCCGCCCCACCCGACCCGAAAAATTACTATCACCGCGTCGAAGTAAAGCTCGCCAATTCAGAACTGACCGCTCGAGCACGGACCGGATATTACGCCGGCTCCGGAAACGCAAAGCAATAACGAAGCGCTGCCGCAACAAAGGCCGACCTAGGGGCGATTACCAACCCACGGGATAGTTGTTCTTCTTGTTCTGCTCGTCCAGCCAAACCTTCAACGGCGCAAAGTAATCAGCAATCGCCGTTGCATCCATCTGATGCTCGCCGGTCAGAGTCGCCAGCGCGTCCTGCCAAGGCTTGCTTGCGCCCAGCGCGAGCATCTCATTCAATCGCCGTCCCGCTTCCTTGTTCTCGTAAATCGAGCAGCGATGCAGCGGCCCTGAATATCCCGCTTCTTTGCACAAGGCGCGCTGAAACTGAAATTGCAGGATGCGCGCCAGAAAATACCGCATGTACGGCACATTCGCCGGAACGTGATACTTCGCCCCCGGATCGAAGTCCGCTTCACTGCGAGCCACCGGCGGTGCCACTCCCTGATATTTCAGCCGCAAATCCCACCACGCTTTGTCGTATTGCTCTGGCTTAACTTCGCCCGAGAAAACTTCCCACCGCCACTTATCGATCGTCAATCCAAATGGCAAAAATGCGATCTTCGACAGTGCCTGCTGCAATAAATAATCGATGTCGCCCGATGCCGGCGGCACCGTCTCGATCAGCCCAAGCTTCTTCAGATATTCCGGCGTGACCGACAGCGCAATCGTGTCCCCGACCGCTTCGTGAAATCCGTCGTTCGCGCTGTTCTGAAACAGCACCGGCTGCGTGTTGTACGCCCGCTGATAAAAGTTGTGCCCCAGCTCATGATGAATCGTGACGAAGTCTTCCTGCGTGATCTGAATACACATCTTGATCCGCAAATCGTCTTTCGAATCCACGTCCCACGCGCTCGCATGACAAACCACATCTCGATCTGCCGGCTTCGTAAACAGCGATCGCTCCCAGAACGTCTTCGGCAATGGCGCAAATCCCAGCGACGTGAAAAATCCCTCGCCATAACGCACCATTCCACGCGCATCGGTGTGCCGGTCCTGCAGAATCTTCGTCAGGTCGTAGCTCTGCTCCGGCTTCGGCGAGTCCATCAACGGATAGACGTTGTTCCATTCCTGCGCCCAGATGTTCCCGAGCAGATGCGCCGGGATCGGCCCATTCGCCGGAACAACCGCGCCGTATTTCTTCGCGAGCTGGCCACGCACATAAGCGTGCAGCGACAAATACAGCGGCCGCAATTGATCCCACAGCCGATCGACTTCCTTCGCAAAATCGTCCGGCGGCATGTCGTAGTTCGAACGCCACAACGCTCCCGCATCCGCAAATCCAAGCTCACGCGCGCCCTTGTCCCCAAGTTGCACCATCCGCGCATAGCGATCGCGCATCGGTGAGCCAACCTCGTGCCACCCAATCCATGCCCGCTTCAACTCCGCTTCGTCCCGGCTCTCCGCCATCAGCTTCGAAACCGCTGTGACGTCCAGGCACTTCTCGTTCGTCTCCGTCCGGACACCACTTCCCTCTCCCATAATCACCATCGAGCGAAGCCAGCACCTGCGCCAACTCTTTCTGTTCGGCTGGATCACTCGGCGCCGGAAATCCCGCAGCCAGCTTCAGCAACATCATCTTCCGTGCCATCACCGGCGGTAACGTCATGCCATTGAATCGCTGCGCCTTTTTCGCCAGATCGACGCTCAGCGCATTCAGCGCCTGACTCGCGTCCGCCGCGATCTGCTCGGTATCTTCGGTGATGAAATTTTCCTGCACCCACGCTGCTCGCTGCCCCTTTGTACCGAGGTCGAGCAACCTCGCTTCGGCATCCGCGAGGAACTTCGACGCTTCGTCCACGGTAGGCGCCCCAACCGGTGCGGTGCTGTAGTGCGCTTTGCGGACGTTGTTCTTCGGCTCTTGCGCGGCAGACGTGCCCGCTGAAAGAAGCAACGCCGAGACGGCCACTGCGGCGCAAACGCTGGCGCCGATCCGCAAGGGTGCTCGTCGAAATCCTGAAACGATCTGAAATTGCATCACGCCCCGACTCCCTGCGGCTTCCCCGCCGCAACCTCTTGCAAAATAACCAGCGCCCGCTCGATCTGCTCCGCATTCACATCGCAGTGCGTCACAAACCGCACCGAATACTGCGCCGTGTCCTGCGCCCACAACCCGCGCTTGTAAAGCAGATCGCACCACTCCACCGCCGTCTTCCCCGTCCGCTCGCAATCAAAAATCACAATGTTGGTCTTGACCTTCTTCGGATCGATCACAAATCCCGGAATCTGCGCCACGCCCTCCGCCAGCCGCTTCGCATTTTTCTGATCGATGTGTAGCCGCGCAGGCATCTTCTCCAGCGCAATCAGCCCCGCCGCCGCAATCACGCCCGCCTGCCGCATCCCGCCGCCAAACATCTTCCGGTAAATCCGCGCCTTCTCAATAAACGCTTTCGACCCGGCAATCATCGATCCGACCGGCGCCGCCAGCCCCTTCGACAAACAAAACATCACCGAGTCCACGCCACGCGTCATCGCCGCGACACTCTCGCCCAGCGCCGTCGCCGCATTAAAAATCCGCGCGCCATCGAGATGCACCTTGAGCCCCGCCGCGTGAGCGTTCGCGCAAACGTCGTCGACTCCCGCCGTCGGATACACCGTCCCGCCCCACATATTGAATGTGTTTTCCAGGCAAACCAGCGCGCTCTGCGAGTCGTAATAAATCTTCGGCCGTATGACCGCCTCGATGTCCTTCCACGTAAGCAGCCCATCTTGAGCTCGCGCGACGCGCGGCATGCAGCCCGCGATCGCCGACATCGACGCCAACTCATACATATTCACGTGGCTGCGCTCTTCGCAAATCACTTCGTCGCCATGATGCGTCCACACTTTGATCGCGATGAGGTTCCCCATGCATCCGGTCGGCACGAACAACGCCGCCTCTTTGCCAAAGATCTCCGCTGCGCGCTGCTCCAGTCGATTGACCGTCGGATCTTCACCGTAAACGTCATCGCCAACTTCCGCCGCAGCCATCGCCGCGCGCATTTCAGCCGTCGGTCGCGTCACCGTATCGCTTCGAAGATCGACGACATTCTCTGGAACGTTGGAATTTGCTGCGGTCACAGACTTCCTCCTGAAATTTCCCACGCACGCACACGCCAACGTGCGGACAACGTCAAACTCCTACTTCATCAGCTCCACAAAAACCTCGTTCGCAATACTCAGCTTCCCCGGCGCCAACCGAACGCAACTGCCCTCGCGCTCCACCAATCCCGCCGACATCAGCCGTTCAAATCGTGGCTCAACCGCAACCCCATAACGCCGCTCAATCACCGCCACATCAATCCCATCCAGTTTCCGCAGCCCCAAAAACAATTCCTCTTCCAGTGCCGATTCGCGCGTCACGCTCTCCAACTGCTCCACCGGCAATTTCCCCGCTCCAATTGCCGCCACGTACGCCGCCGCATCGTGCGCATTCGCCCATCGCTGCTCGCCCGAAAACGAATGCGCTCCTGCGCCGAATCCCAGGTACGGCTCTCGCCGCCAATATTTTAGGTTGTGCCGCGATTCGAATCCCGCACGACCCCAATTCGAAATCTCATAATGATGAAAGCCCGCGCGCTCCAAAAACTCACACGCCGTCTCATAAAACTCCGCCATCTCATCTTCGCTGGGCACCCGCGCCGCGCTGTACCGCAAACCGCCGCGCAAAATCTCCGACCCCAGCCGGCTGCCCTCGTCCACCTCGAGCAGATAAATCGACACGTGCTCCGGTCCCAGCGCCGCAAGCTGCTCCAACGAATCCCGCCAACTCTCCCGCGTCTGTCCCGGCAAGCCCGCGATCAAATCGAAACTGACGTTCGAAATCCCCGCCGCGCGCAGCAAGGGCACGGCATGGAAAACATCCGCTCGCCGGTGCATTCGGCCCGCCGCCTGCAACTCCGCATCGCAAAACGACTGCACGCCAAAACTGACGCGCTCAATCCCCGCCGCTACCCAAGCCGCCGCCTTCTGGGCCGTAATCGTCTCCGGATCGGCCTCCAGCGTCACCTCGCGCAAATCGCAAGCAAAGCCGGCGCGAATCGCATCGATCATCCTTCGCAGATGAGCTGGATCGAGCAGGCTCGGCGTTCCACCGCCGATATAAACGCTATCGACGACCGCATCTGCGAGCGCGCTCGGTAACTGCACGCCCGCGTCCGCGTAAAACTTCCCGCGCCCCGTGATTTCCGCGCAAACCGCATCCACATACGGCGCGAACCGCGCCGCGGACACCACTCCCGTATGGAAATTGCAATACGTGCACTTCGTCTGACAAAAAGGAACCTGTATGTAGATACCGAGGGAACTCACGCCAAAATCGTAGCACATGCCCCGCACTCAACCGCTGCGCCCCCGAGGGTTCACGCGTGGCGAAGCCTGTCATCCCGACCGAAGCAGGTCGACGCCTTTTCTTCGCGTTCGCTTCCCGCGAACGCGTCGACCCGCGCAGTGGAGGGACCCTGGCTCAACACTCAGCCCCGACACAAAACAAATGCACGAAGTCCCGCCGCTCTCGTCGTTTGACGATGCAGAACCGCCTCGCTCCCTACCTCACCCCGCCAGCACCTTCACCCAAACCTTCCGCTCCCGCGGCCCATCGAACTCGCACAAAAATATCCCCTGCCAAGTCCCCAGCGCCAACTTTCCGTGCTCCACAAAAATCACCTGGCTCGTCCCCGTCATCACCGTCTTCGCATGCGAATCCGTGTTCCCCTCCGCATGCCGGTACGGCCCCTTGTGCGGCACCAACCGATCGAAAATCCCTTCCAGGTCCGACGCCACATCCGGATCAGCATGCTCGTTGATCATCACTCCCGCCGTCGTGTGCGGCACAAACACGTAGCACACGCCGTCCGAAGCCCCAGAATCCTCGATCGCCTTCTCCACCTGCCGCGTTACGTCCACCAACTGTGTCCGCCGCGACGTCTTCACCCGAAATGTTTCCATGGATCTCCCCCGAATTCTCGACCGTAAGGCGTTACAAAAAAGGCGCGCACGATCATGTACGGGCGCAGCACTGCTGCGCCCCATGTCCGCAAGATGTAAGAAAGCTCCGCCGCCTCGAATGGCCTCGAAAGAAAAGTCTATCACCGGCCACACGAGCATCTCGCAACTCTAGCTATCTGATTGAAGAATGGCGATTTATCTGAAAGAGGTAGGATTCAACGATCAAGAAAAAAAGGGGACGAAATGAAGCGCAGAGCGCACAATCCCATCCCCCCTAGGCCAACTACTTTCGAAAATCCTAAAACGAGGGACATAAGGAAGTTGTTAAGATCGCCCGAAATCTTTCGCGCAATTGCGACGCGCGCTGTGATCCGCGCCATCAAATCCGCATCACCTGCGCAACAAAAACGGATTCGACACTCGCTCTTCCCCAATCGTAGTGAGCGGTCCATGCCCGGGATGCACCACCGTCTCCTCCGGCAACTGCATCAACTTCCCGCGCAGCGAATCCATGATCGTCTTCATCGATCCGCCCCACAAATCCGTCCGCCCAATGCTCCCCGCAAAAAGTGTGTCGCCCGCAAAAAGCTGCGGCACATCCAGCGCGACCCCGCCCGGCGCAATCGGCGTCATCGACGCGCCCGCCGGACTCGTCCCAGCCGTCGAATTCTCGCCCACGCCCTTCGGTAAATAAATCGAAATACTCCCCGGCGTGTGTCCCGGCGTATGCATCACGTTCGCCGCGAACCCGCCCCACCGCAACACATCGCCTTCTTTCAAAAGCTGATCGATCTCTCCCGTCTCCGGCCGCTCCACGCCCAGAAACGCCGCCTGCTCATCCATGATCTGGTATAGCTCCAGATCCTCGCGATGCATCATGACTGGCGCCCCGGTCGCCCGCCGCATCTTCGTCAATCCTCCAACGTGGTCGATGTGAGCATGCGTGCTCACAATCGCCTTCGGTGTGAGCTTGTGACGAGCGAGCAACTCCAGAATCCGCTCCGTCTCGTCTCCCGGATCAATCACGAGCGCTTCCCCGTTCTCGAGATCGCCAAGAATCGTGCAGTTGCACTGCAGCATCCCAACGGGGATCGTGAGTTTTACAAAACGCTTTTTCTGCGCATCAAACGCAGAGCCACCAGCTTTCGAATCCGCCATGCCGCGCAGTATAGCACCGCGTTTTCCGTCTTCTCCCTGTAGCCGCGATCGTTTCCCACATCGCGGGATTTCGATGCCAAATCGCCCAGCCCGATAATGTCGCCACCACTTTGCTAAACTAAAATAGCTCCGCACGAACTGCGACGAATCAAATGGAAGCCGCCAGCACACAACCCACTGCTATCGAAACGCCGCTAGGGCAAATTCACAAATCTGCCGGCGCAAACATCGGCGTCTGGTTCGGCTGCGCCCTGCCCGACGATTTCGGCGACTGGCAACGCGAATACGCCATCGCCAAACAAAGCGTCGCCCTCATCGACAAAAACTATCTCGCGTATTTCGCTTTCACCGGGCCCGACCGCGCTCGCTACCTCAACGCCATCCTCACCAACAACGCCAAAGACCTCCAACCAGGTCAAGGCAACATCTCTCTTCTGCTGAATCCCCAGGGCCGCATCCTCGCCGAAATCGAAACGCAGGCCCAGCCCGAACGCCTCCTCTGCATCTCCCATGCGATGATTCGCGCGCAAATTGCCGAAACCCTCGAAAAATTCATCATCATGGATGACGTAACTCTCACCGACGAAACCGATCGCTACGGCACACTCTCTCTTCAAGGTCCACAAACAACGCAACTCGTTCGCGAACTGGCCCCGAACACAAATCTCGACGCGATGCCCGATTTCAGCAGCGTCAACGCAAACATCGATTCCCTCGCCTGCACGATCACCAAAAAATCTTTCGGCAACACGCCGTCCGCAGACTTCCGCGTAGAACGCAAAGACCTCGAATCACTTTGGAGTTTCCTGGCGGAAAAAACACGAGCCGTCGGCGGCGGACCAGTCGGCTACAAAGCCCTCAACGCACTCCGCCTCGAACAAGCCATCCCGTGGTTTGGCTACGACTTCGGCGACAAACAAATTCCCCACGAAGCCGGCCTGCAAGACTCCCACATCAGCTATACCAAAGGCTGCTACACCGGCCAGGAAATCGTCGAGCGCGTCCGCTCCCGCGGCCAGGTCAACCGCCGTCGCATCTCACTGCGATTCGAGACCACAAATCACCAAGCGCCCCCCGCAGGCACAATCCTCACGGCCGCCGGCAAAGAAGTCGGCGCGATTACAAGCTCTTCGCCTCTGCCAAAGCAAGCCGATTCAATTGGGATGGGTTACGCCAGAAAAGAAAACGCTGCGCCGGGAAGCGAACTCACGTTCACGACTCCGGAAGGTGCCGGCAAAGCAATCGTCACGTAACGACCGAGCCTGAACAAAACTTACGGCCAAGCCACCAACTCTGCGCCCGAAAGCGACAACTCCGTCAGCATCTCGATCCGATAGCCCCGCCGCTCCAAAAACTCCACACACTCCGCGTGCAATTCCCGGTTATGCGTCGCCAGCAAAATCCTGGGCCGAAACTTTTCAATTGTCGCAGCCGCGCCGGCGAGCGCCTTCACTTCGGCGCACTCCACATCGATCTTCATCACATCGGGCGGCCGAACTTCGCCCTGCTCGACCAACGAATCCAGCCGAACAACGCGCACCGCAACGTCACCGCTCTCCGATAAATGCGCCGTAGTCGGTTCCGCGGACGCTTCGAATCTCATCTCCCCGTCAAAATCGGCCACCGCCGCGTCAATCACGACGCAATTTCTTCAAGGCATTGATGCCGACATGCTTGCGCAAAAAATCCAGATTCCGAGCCAGCGGCTCAAAACTGTAAACGATCCCGTCATCGCCAGCCAGCCGCGCCGCTAACAGCGAATAAAACCCAACGTTCGCGCCGAGGTCATAAACAACGTCCCCAGCCCGAACCAATCCCGCAAACGCGCGCTGCGTCTCAAACTCATAACTTCCCAGCCAGCATCCGTGCGTCGCCGACCCGACAATCCATCTCCGCCCTCGCAGCGGCCCCTGCAAAATCGGCATCGCCGTTGACGCGGGTATCAGCCGAAACGGACTCCGCAGCGCCCGTCCCATGAGCGACTCGTTTGAAATCCCGGAAAGATTCATCGCCTTGAGTCTAGCCGCGACCGCCGCAAGCCAGCCCATCCGGGACCCGCTCAAAGTTCCAATGCCGCAATTGAACGCACAAGCATGTTTGCTCTTCGGTATCTCTGGCTGCCCCGATTGTCTCTACCCACTCAATGTGCGAAAATGCTTGTGCGAGGCCCAATGAGCACATCTCTCGGCAAGAACGTTACCCTCACCAAGCCGGATGACTTCGGCAAGTTGCTCGAAGACGAAGGCATTATCTTCACGACGCTCGACAAAGCCGTGAACTGGGCGCGCCGCAGCTCCATCTGGCCCCTCGGTTTCGGTCTCGCCTGCTGCGCCATCGAAATGATGTCCATGGCTGCCGCCCGTTTCGACGTGGCGCGTTTCGGCGCCGAGGTTTTTCGTCCCTCACCGCGCCAGGCTGATCTAATGATCGTCGCCGGCCGCCTCTCGCAAAAAATGGCTCCGGTTGTTCGCCAGCTTTACGATCAAATGCCCGAACCCAAATGGGTGATTTCAATGGGTGCCTGCGCCACTTCCGGCGGCGTCTTCAACAATTACGCCATCGTGCAGGGCTGCAATCAGGTGCTCCCGGTTGACGTTTACGTCCCCGGCTGCCCGCCGCGCCCCGAAGCCGTTCTCTACGCGATCCTCCAGCTCCAGAAAAAAATCGATAACGAAAAGGGTTCCTTCAAACGCGCCCTCAATCTCGCGTAATCGCTTCGCAATACATTCGGCGCCGTTCTGGCGTTAGTCTTCGCCTATTCGCCATCAGTAGGAGCACGGCATCGCCGTGCCCGTCTTGCCAATCCGAAACGAACGCAGCCATAGCGTCGTCCGGCTCGCAGTCAGCTCAATCGAAATCCACCGACTCAGCCACGCCTAAGAATTTCACGCTGGTCTGGTCCGACGAATTCAACGGCCCCAACGGCTCCGCGCCCGACCCGAAAAAATGGACTTACGACCTCGGCGGCGGCGGCTGGGGCAACAACGAACTCGAGACCTACACAAACCGCCCCACAAACGCACACATCGAAAACGGCAATCTCGTCATCACGGCCCGCAAGGAAAATTACGAAGGCACCGATCACATCGCCCGCGAATACACTTCCGCGCGACTCAAAACGCAGGGACTATTCACGCAAGCTTTCGGTCGCTTTGAAGCCCGCATCAAAATTCCGCACGGCCAAGGCATCTGGCCCGCATTCTGGATGCTCGGCGACAACATCGAAAAAATCGGCTGGCCCAAGTGCGGCGAGATCGACATCATGGAGAACATCGGCAAAGAGCCCGACACGGTTCACGGCTCGATCCACGGCCCGCTCTCCAACGGAACCGCCACCGATCTCACCGCGCCCGCAAAACTCGCCAGCGGCAAAGACTTTTCCGACGCCTTCCACGTCTACGCCGTCGAGTGGGAGCCGGCCGAAGTCCGCTTCTACGTGGACCAAACCCAATTCGCCACGTTCACGCCGCAATCTCCGATCAACTTACCCGGCGCGACCACTCCCTCATCTCCAGCCGAAATCGCCGGCGCCTGGGTCTTCGACCATCCCTACTTCATTCTCCTCAACGTAGCGGTTGGCGGCGATTGGCCCGGCTCACCGGACGCCACTTCCACGTATCCTCAAACGATGTTGGTCGATTACGTCCGCGTCTACGCCCCGAAGCACGACTAGGCGTGACGGACTGTCATTAGTGAATCCCAATAGCCGATATTGGCTAATCCCCGCTGTACTTCGGTACGGTAGCGAAAATACCCGCGTCATGGCAGAGTATGCGCCATGCTCGACGAAGGCGTGTGGGCCGAAATCAAGGTTGGCAACGAACACTTGCGCCTGTTCTCCGAGCGCAACGCGCAAGGCATTCAAGCGTCGGTTTACAACGTTTCCGCCAAGCAGTGGATCGCGCCATCCGAGGAAGTCGCCGACATCGAGCAGGGCAAAGAGCGCGCCGCCACCCATGCCGAAGCCTACCTGCGCAAAGTAGCCGCCGCCACGCTCCCCACCCTCAACTGGAAAAGCGCCCGTTCGGTCTAGCCAGTAGCAGACGCATCGTTAGGGCGAGCTCGTCGTCGCATTCAGCGCTCAGTCGCCTTCAACCACGACTCGATTTCAAGTCGACGTCTCGCCTTTGCACCCAACATCCAGCCATCAAATCGTGCACTGCCCTTCCATCTCTCGAAAACGCCACGCGACCGCAATCCACCAGAAAATAGTAAATGCCAACGTAAGGCACGTGCATCAGCGCTCGCCCGAACCAGAAACGCAGACTCGTCCTCCAGAACGAAGGCGGCGCGCCGTACTCGTCGGTCACGAACAAGCCGAAAAACTTCTTCCCTGGAGTAGCCTGCCACTTCGAGCTTTCGCAGCCGGCAAAGTAGAGCCAGCTCATCATCACGAAGAACAACAAGGTCGCGTAGATAAAGCGAGCCCCGAATCTCAGCAAAAGATCGTGAGGGGTCTGTCCGGGATTTAAGTCAAGGAAGGCGGTCGAAATCCCCAGCGCAACCGACAGGAACGAAATAAACACCGACAGCGGCACCGCCAGGATCAGCAGATCGACCGTCCCGGCAAACAGCCGCGGGAAGAACGCCGGCCGCGTCGGTACCAGCGGTCCGGCAGGTCGGTCGGCGATCATGTCGCTAGTCAAACTCTCTCTGTGGTGCATCCTGTTTCGCGCCTGTACGGCCGGCTATGATCTCGGCGGCTGCGTAATTCTCGGATCGAATCGGCGTCCCCGCGATACGGCGCAACATCGCCAGCTGGCCAATGTGCGTCAGCGCATCCGCGACTGGCCCTTGGATAAGCTTCTCGACCTTGCAATGCAGCGGCTCGCTCGTCGCGAGATATTCGTCAAACGCCTTCAGCGTGCCGAAAAACCGTTCCACTTCCTGGTCCCAGGTCAGCGGTTCCGAATCCTTCCAAACCTGCTTCCCCTTCGCCATTGAAAGCGCCCAGTCGAACAAATCCCCCATGTGCGCTACTAACTTGGCCGGCGCGCGCGTGGCCTCGCCGACGCGAAACGTCGCGAATGACTCCGGCGCCCCGCGCAGCGCCTTGCCCCCTCGGTAAGCCACCGTAGCTACCGCATGCCGCAACAATTCCCGCCCATTCTCCGCACTCGGATTCATACGATCCTCCCAAGGATGCCTTCAACAACCATCCGACCATTGCCAGGTTCGACTCGCCCAAGATGATAGACGCACCGCCGCCGCGGTGTCTCCGTCGACATGCAAATCTCGAGGGAGTTCCAATTTGGGAAGAAAGTGGGTATACCCCCCTGTTTTTTCAAAGAGTGCGCAAGTCTTCTGAAAAGAATGAGTTGCAGATATACCAATTTTGGGAGTGCGCAGGTTGTTTAGATTGAGGGAGTTACAGCGATGCGTGAATCGACTTTTGGGAGAGAGAGCGAACAATCGAGGGCGGGACATTAAGCATGATAGCACATAAGATAGGGTATGTCAATGGTAACGTGGGAATGGGCAAGGGAAATTTGAAAATGGAAAATAGAAAATGGAAACCAGGACCTTGAAGCTGGTCGGCTCAACGCTGGGGGCTGGGCGCTGGGACTGAGTTGGGGCTTAGCTTTGCTTTCTTCTGATGGTCAGAAGGCTGGCGCAGACGGTTGCCGCGAAGGCAGCGCACCAGATCCAGGGGAGGCTAACGTAGAACTTGCCGAAGGTGGGGCTGAGGTAGACGGTCATTCCGAGACGGTCCCGCACCGGGAAACGAATGGCTGGCAGTGGGCATGTAGGTGGAAAAGTGATGGATGCGCCACGCCAGGACCGGCCAGACGCAGACGACGGCGAGGAAAAACGCCAGAGCGAGCACAAAGAGCACATCGCCAAACGAAATCATGTCCGTCGGAGCGGACGACCTGGCACTGGCTGACATGCCCGCATTGTAACCATCCCGTAACCTAGGTGTCTAGATGGCGTCCCTAACACCATCCGTCGGCGAAGCGGCCTGGGTCCTGGAGAACGGGTCGGCTAAGCAGGGGTGGCTGGAGTCTATTTTTTTGGTGGTAAGATACTTCTTCTCGACGGACGCAACGACAACGTAGTTGGGATCGACCATCTCGGCCATGTGCACCTTCCCGACTTTCGACAAGAATTCGTACGCGTCTATCTCGCTCAGACCATAGTCCGTATGAATCCACGCGACCAATTCGGTGTACGCAACCCGCAGCGCATCATCGACCGGACGATAAATTCCGGCGGCCATGATCTCTTTGTCGTTCTCGAAGCGCGGCCAACCCGTCGCTTTGCCCTTGATGAGGTCGACCTGCAACCGTGCACGCATCGGAACTTCGATCGCGCTGCCGGCAATTTCGCCGTCGCCCATCGCGCCGTGGCCATCGCCGAAATAGAGGAGACCACCGGGAACGTTCACCGGGAAGTAGATCGTGTTGCCCGCCGACGCTTCCGAGGCGTCCATGTTGCCGCCGAATTCCGCCGGCACAATCGAACTGCGAGCTTCGCCACTTGCGGGCGCAACGCCGATGCAGCCGAGAAATGGATGGAGCGGAATCTTCACCTTGAAACCTGAGTCGAGCGCCTGAAACGTGGCTGTGTTGTTGGCGTGATCGATCGGATAGAACCAAATTTTTTCGGGCAATGCGGGATGGAGCATCGCGGTGTATTTCGTTCCGTTCAATGCGCCAAAGTACGCTCCGAGCTCACCAATGCCCTGGTCGCCATCGACCTTCAGATCGATGACCTTGACGACGAGCGTATCGCCGGGTTCGGCGCCATCGATGTAAAACGGGCCGGTGAGCGGGTTGTCGCCTTTCACGAGCGCCATTGTGTCGCCGGGCTTCTTGATCGCGTTGCCGAAGCAGTCGAGCGAGTTTGCGTCGAGGATGTTGGTGGGCTTCAGATGGGCGACGGGAGGGGCCGTGGCGTAGACGTATTTTACGTTGTCGATGGTGGCGTGGTACGTGACGGTCTGCGGGTCGGTGGATTGCGCTTGGGAGGGTGCGGAGAAGACTGCGGCGGAGACAAAGAACGCTGAGAGCGCAGACTGCGCGAAAGGACATGCATTCACCTCAATAGGAATCGAGAGAGTGCATTATACGGACGAAGAGAAGGTGCGGAGGGAAAAGTTGACGGGAGGAGGAGGCTCTGTCCGAGCGCCTTCCGCGGTACATGAATCGCGGATGGGCTTACTGCTGAGATCCTTCGCTGCGCTCAGGATGACAGTGTTCTTAGATGGGATTCGGGTGAGGTCCTTCGCCGTCCTTCGGACGGCTCAGGATGACACGTGGCTTTATTTCGCGCGCCGAACTTCGGCCGGAGCAGGATGAGACGTGTCTTATTTTGGGGTTTGAGTGGAGGTTTCGGAATGCCAGCGACTACGCGTCTACTCTTCGCGTAACGCCTGCATCGGGTCGAGTCGGGCCGCGCGATGCGCCGGCAAGAAGGCCGCCGCCGCGGCAACCAACGTTAACGCAACGACCGCAACTGTGAGCGTCAGTGGATCGTGAGGCTTCAAGCCGTACAGCATTGAAGCGGCTGCGCGAGCGACCGCGAGCGTCAGCACGGTGCCGAGCGCCAATCCGATGAGTAGCATAGCGCCGGCTTCGCGCATGATCATGCCGACGACGTCGCTGCGCTGGGCCCCGAGCGCGACGCGAAGGCCGATCTCGTTGGTGCGGCGGGCGACGGTGTACGAGATCACTCCGTACAGACCGATCGTCGCAAGCAAGACCGCGAGGACGCCAAAGAAGCCGGATAGTGTTGCCATCAACCGTTCGCGCAGCAATGAATCGCGAATTTGAGTCTGCAGCATGCCGAAATCGATGATCGCCTCAGGCGCCGACTGCATGATCGCTTCTTTGATTCCGGGCACAACCGATGCAGGGGGCATGCTCGAATGAATCACAAACTGCGGATCATTGTCTGGCCGGTCGTCCTGCATCTGCGCGACATACACGATCGCGCGCGGCTCTTCGCGCAGATCCTCGTACTTGGCATCTTTCACGAAGCCAACGATCTGGTAGATCGGCGACGGCGCTCCAACCCATGCATCTATCCGGAACGTTTTGCCGATGGGGTTTTCGCCATTCAGGAGTTTGCGGGCGAAAGTTTCATTCACGATCGCGACTCGGGGCGAAGTGGCCGTGTCGCGATTATCGAAATCACGACCGTCCAGGAGTCCGGTTTTCATGGTCGCGAAATATCCAGGCGACACGCGATCAAACCGGGAAAGCCCTTGACGCTTTTCGTCGCCGGCAATCAAGACATTCTCGTTCCAGCCGTACCCGCTGACCGGCACAACACTGGCGTCCGCGGCGGCATCGACGCCGGGCACAGCCCGGACGCGTTCGAGGAGATCGCGTTTAAATTCCTGGCGCTGAGGGATAGGGATGTTGTCGCGACTCAGATCGAGCGACGCGACAATCGTATTGTCCTGACGAAAACCGGGGTCGAGCGTCAGCAGGTTTCGCAGACTACGCACGAAGAGCAGCGAGCCAACAAGCAGCACAAGCGAAAGCGCCACTTGCGAAACCACGAGGACACGCCGCAATCCGAATCGCCCGCGCCCAGCAGTCATTCCGCGGGAGGCGGTTTTCAGGACGTTTGCCGGAGCAACGCTCGTGGCGCGCAGCGCCGGTGTCAATCCGAAAAGCACGCAGGTGAACACGGCAAGGAGTGCCGTGAAGCCGAACACCCGCCAGTCCGGCTGGAGGTTCATAAAGAGCGGATTATCCCGCGTGCTGATAAATGCGACCATGAATCGGCTAAGCAGAGTCGCCAGGCACGCACCCAGCGCTGCGCCAATCCCGGCGAGCAACAGGCTCTCGACGAACATTTGGCGCAGCAATCGCGATCGCGACGCGCCCATTGCCAGCCGAACCGCGACTTCCCTTCCGCGCGAACTCGCGCGAGCGAGCATTAAGTTCGCAAGATTGGCGCAGGCAATCAGCAGAACCAATGCGGCAATCGCGAACAGGATCCACAGCGGATTTTCATATTCTTGCCGGAGCATCGAAAAGCCATTGCTGGCCGGGAATGCGGCGAATCTGTACTCCATGTATTTCTTTGCGTTATCCGATTTGTAGATCTCCGGGACCGTCGCCTCTAGAATCGCGGGCGAGACAGCTTTCAGTTGAGCGGTCGCGCGCTCCATTGTCCACCCTGGCTTCAGTCGGCCCATCGCGGCCAGCCAATAACCGTGGCGCAGGTTTAGCAAGGCGTCCTCTCCGCGAACAAGTGGCTCGGAACAAATCGGGACCGCGAGGTCGAACATGCGGCCGATTTCGACCCCGTAGAAGCCGGGCGGCGTGACCCCGACGACCGGAAAGGGGTTGCCGTCGAGCGTGATCTTGCGGCCGATGATGCCCGGATCGCCGTTGAACTCGTGTTGCCAGAATGCGTAGCTGATGACCGCGGCTTGTGGGCCGCATCCGCGGCGATCGTCGTCTGCGGACAGCAAGCGGCCGATGAGCGGTTGAACTTCAAGCACGTTGAAAAAGTCGCCGCTGACAAACATGCCGTGCGCGTAACGGGCTTCGCCAGTCGTAGCAAGGTTAAAGTCGTTTTCGGCCCACGCGAACATCCTGCTGAAGCCTTCCTGGCGGTCGCGGATCTGCTCCCATTGCGGATTGGTGATCTGGGAGTAGCGGCCATGGATGCGACCCGAGGCCCAACTGCGGTCCTGTATGCGAACGATGGCGAGTTGTTGCGGATCTTTGACCGGGAGGGTGCGTAGGCGCACAGCGTCGAGGAGTTGGAAGATGGCGGTATTCGCGCCGACGCCGAGTGCCAGGGAGAGGATGGCGACGGTGGTGAAGCCGGGATTGAGACGGAGTAAACGGAGGGAATGGCGGATGTCTTGCCAGAGGGTTTCCATGGACGGACCTCCACTCACGGTTCGAGCTTGAGGAGTAGACGATGGCGGAGCGCGTTGGTCTTGCTGGAATTTAGCGAGTAGTTGGGTTGAGTGCAACGGATCGGAAAGGCCCGCGATCTGGGGAGCGAAGGCGGATACAGGTGATGACGGATGGTTTTCTCACGACGAGGAAGTATTTGTGCGACACGTTAAGTAGTGCTCGGGCTTCGCGAGAGATGGAGGCAAGACGCGGCGAGGGCGGACTGAAGCCCGCCCCTACAAAATCCAGGAAGGCGCCCGACGGCGGGACGGGTACTAGTTCGAGGCGATGTCGGCGTGAGGCTTGGTTGCTGGAAACAGGGCGCGGGCCGGGGTTTTGGCGTCGAAGACCAGGTTGAAGAAGCCGACCATCATTTCGTCCCAGCTTTGCTGGCCCCAGATGACGGTTTTTGTGGGGTCGGGATTTTCGGGGTTGTCGGCGGAATTATCGAAGTGAGCGGTGCATTCGATCTTGGTGCCTTTGGGGAGATCGAGCGGGGTGGCGAGGTTGTACCAGAGTTGCCAGCGCCAATTGTATTTCGGGACGCTGAGCAGGGTCTCGGTGCGGCCGTCGGGATAGACGACGCGATATTCGAAATCCTTGCCGCGCGTGTGCATGTGCGGATGGAGGCCGGTGAGTTTTACGTCGGTGAGGACGTCGAAGGTGGCGTCGACTTTGTAATTCGGATCGCCGGGCGGAATTTTGAAAGTGCCGTTAACGGCGGAAAGCGTGAGGACGCGTTCTTTCGGCGGTTCCTTGGCGAAGACCAAGCCGATTTTTGTTTGATCGGTTTGGGGTGTGCCCATCGCCATGTAGTGGACTTCGACGACGAGGTCGGAGCCGGCTTTGATGAGCTTGCCCTGGCCCGGCGCGAGAATTTCGGCGGGCTGACCGGGCGCGTAGCCGATCAGAAAATCACTGGGTAGCGCGCTGGTGTCGGCTTTTTCGTCCTCTTTCGCGGGCGGCGCGGTGAAGAATTCGCCAGCTTTGTGGCCGGCGAAGTAGCTCGATCCGGGCTCGCGGACGTAGGCGATGATGTGATGGACCATCGGGCGATTCGTGGGGCGCGCTTCGGCCATCTGCACCCACTTGTCTTCCGTGAAGCCGGTGGGAATGATCATGTACTGATATTCGATCGTGCCGGTGGCAGGAATATTGAAGGGCTTCGCGAGCTGGAAGACGACGTCAGGCTTGGGGATTCCCCACCCTTCCAGAAATTCGGCGGGCGGCGGCATGTCTTTCGGGTCGCCTTCGACGGCGCCGCCGTTGACCCACTGAACGAGCGTGGCGATGTCCTTTTGCGAGAGCGCGCGGCTATTGGAGAAGTGTCCGTATTTCGGATCGGCGAACCAAGGCGGCATGATTTTCTGGCTGACGACGCGCTTGATGCTGGGCGCCATAGGTTTGACCTGATCGTAGGTGATGAGCGGGAACGGGCCGCCTTCGCCGGGGCGGTGGCAAGTCTGGCAATTTTTCTGGAGGATGGGCGCGACGTCTTTGGTGAAGGTGGGAGGCGTCGGCGGCGCGCTGGATTGGGCGTGGAGTGTCGCGGCGGCGAAGACGAGTTGGAGGCCGAACGCGGTACAGTGGATGCCGAAACGGCGCATGACATCTCCTTGCGATGCCCAGGGCATGGGCCGGATTGCTGGATGAAAGTTAGCACGGTGGATGGAAGTCGTAAAGAATTTCTGAGGGGCGTGTCTTGGCTCGGAAGCTGGGATTAAATCGATTGAATGGGCGGATGCGGATCGTGTCGCTGGCGCCGAGCGCGACTTCGATTCTGTGTGAGGTGGGGGCGCGCCGGTCGCTGGTTGGCGTGACGAAGTGGTGCTGCGATGTGGCGGATGTGCGCGGGCTGCCGCAGGTTGGAGATTGCTGGCACATGGGCGATGTCGCGGAGATTATGAAGCTGAGACCGACGCTGGTGATTGGGTCGGTGCCGTACAAGCAGGAAACGGTGGCGAAGATTTTGGCTGAGCCGGTGAATTTTTTGGCGATGAATCCGCGGTCGCTGGCGGATGTGGAGGGTGATGTTCGGTTGCTGAGCGGGATTGTGGGGAGGAGTGCGGCGGGAGAGCGGCTGATTCGGAAGATGCGGGCTGGATTTGCGGCTGTTGCACGGAAGGCTGGGGCGCTTTCGCGCGGGAAAGGCAAGCGGCGGACTTGCGTCTATTGTGAAGCATGGCCGAATCCGCGGATTAGTTCGCCGCCGTGGGTTGCAGAATTGGTGCGCATCGCGGGAGGCGAGATGGTTGTGCCGGCGGGGGAACGCGTGTCGGATGAGCAGGTGGCTGCGGGTCAACCTGAGGTGATCGTGCTGGCCTGGGCGGCGACGGGGACGCGCGCGAAGGTTGGTGAGGCTTACAAAGTGAAGGCTTGGAAGCATGTGCCGGCGATTCGGGATCGGCGCGTCGTGGTGATCGCTGACGAGTTGCTGAATACACCGGGGCCGCCGCTTGTGGATGGAGCGAAGGAGCTTTTGCGCGCGATGGGGGCGCGGTGATGGCGAACGGGATTGTGGTGGTTGCGGCGATTATTGAGCGGAGCGATCGGAGGCTGCTGATTGGGCAGCGAAGGCGAGATGATACGTCGCCGCTGAAATGGGAGTTTCCTGGCGGCAAGGTTGAGCACGGGGAAACCGATGAAGTGGCGCTAGCCCGGGAGTTGCGCGAGGAGTTGGGGGCGAGGTTGGTGAAGTCGGCGGCGATTTGGCGGGTTGTTCACAAGTATGCGGAGACGGCGGCGCCGCTCGAGATTCGATTTTATGCGGCGGCGATCGAGGCGGCGGAAGTTCGCGGCAATGAGTTTGAGCAGATTGCCTGGGTGCTGCCGAAGGAATTGAGCGGGTACGATTTTTTGGCGGCGAATCGTGAGTTGGTGGCGAATTTGGCGACGGGCAAGATCAAACCGGCGGAGATTCTCGCGTCGGGTACATAGCAGCCTGAGCGCAAGCTACAAGAGCAGAGCCTTGGTGCGTTAGGTATGGGCAAGATGGGGCGCAGCATGCTGCGCCCCTACATGATGTCGCTGCGATTTCGAACGACTAGGAAGTGACTGGGTTTGATTTTTCGGGATTGATGCCGAGGTCCTTGATGGCTTTGTCGAGGACTTTGGTGTCGAGTTTGCCGTCGAGGTGAAGCTCGTGCAAAGTGGCGAGCGCGATGCTGCGCGCGTCGACTTCGAAGAAGGTGCGCAGAGACTGTCGACCTTCGCTGCGGCCGAAGCCGTCGGTGCCGAGCGATGCGAGACGGCGCGGGAGCCACTTGCTGATCATGTTGGGAAGCGTCTTGAGATAGTCGGACGCGGCCACGAGCACGCCGGGAGCGTCGCCGAGCGTCTTGGTGACGTACGGTACGCGCGGCTTTGAGCCGGGGTGCAGGCGATTCCAGCGTTCGGTCTCGATGCCGTCGGTGTAGAGATTTTTGTAGCTGGTGATGCTCCAGACGTCGGCGGCGACGTTGTATTTGGTCTCGAGAATTTCCTGCGCTTGCAAGGCTTCGCGCAGGATCGAACCGCTGCCAAAGAGTTGCGCTTTGTGTTTCGCCTTTTTATTTTTCGAGGCGCGGAATTTGTACATGCCCTTGAGGATGCCGTCTTTCACGTCTTTGCCACTCGGCATTTCGGGCATGACGTACGGCTCGTTCATCAAAGTGATGTAGTAGAAGATGTCTTCGCCGTCTTTGTACATGCGGCGGATGCCGTCCTGGATGATGACGGCGATTTCGAAGGCGAACGCCGGATCGTAGGCGCGGAGGTTGGGCACGGAAAGCGCGAGCACGTGGCTGTTGCCGTCCTGGTGCTGCAAGCCTTCGCCGGAGAGAGTTGTGCGGCCGGCGGTGCCTCCGAGGAGGAAGCCGCGCGTGCGCATGTCGGCTGCGGCCCAGATGAAGTCGGCAATGCGCTGGAAGCCGAACATCGAGTAGTAAATGAAGAACGGAATCGTGTTGATGCCGTAAGCGGCATAAGCAGTACCGGCGGCAATGAAGGATCCCATCGATCCAGCTTCGGTAATTCCCTCTTCGAGGATTTGGCCGTCGGTGGCTTCCTTGTAATACATCAAGGTGCTGGCATCGACGGGATCGTATTTCTGTCCGAGCGATGAGTAGATGCCGACGGTGCGGAAAAGCGACTCCATACCGAAAGTGCGCGCCTCATCGGGAACGATCGGGACGATGAGCTTGCCGATCTCGGGATCTTTCAGCATTTTTCGCAGCATGCCGACGAACGCCATGGTGGTGGAGACTTCGCGGCCGTCACTGCCGTCGTAAAACTCCTTGAAGAGCTCGTCGTGACCCTTCGCGGTGATCGGAGTCGCGCGCACCTTGCGAGCGGGCGTGTATCCGCCGAGCGATACGCGGCGCTCGGTGAGGTATTTGATTTCCGGGCTGTCTTCGGACGGACGATAGAACGGGACGTCGATACAGTCCTGATCGGTAAGAGGAATGTCGAAGCGCGTGCGGAAGATGCGGAGCTCTTCCTCGTTGAGTTTTTTCTGCTGGTGCGTGACGTTTTTGCCTTCGCCCGCTTCGCCGAGGCCGTAACCCTTGATGGTGCGAGCGAGGATGACGGTTGGGCCGCCCTTGTGTTCGGTGGCGGCTTTGTATGCGGCGTAGACCTTACGCGGGTCGTGGCCGCCGAGGCGCAGGCGACGGAGTTCTTCGTCGCTCAGTGGCTCGACGAGTTTGAGCAAACGCGGATCGGTGCCGAAGAAACGCTGGCGAACGTAAGCGCCGGATTCGACGACGAGCTTCTGGTATTCGCCATCGACGAGTTCGCCCATGCGCTTGACGAGAAGACCGTCGTGATCGCGGGCGAGTATGGGATCCCACTCGGTGCCCCACAGAACCTTGATGACGTTCCAGCGAGCGCCGCGGAAGGCGGACTCGAGTTCCTGGATGATCTGGCCGTTACCGCGAACCGGACCGTCGAGACGCTGCAAGTTGCAATTGATGACGAAGATGAGGTTGTCGAGCTTCTCGCGCGAGGCGAGCGTGATGGCGCCGAGCGACTCGGGCTCGTCGGTTTCACCGTCGCCGAGGAAGGCCCAGACTTTTGCGTCGGTCTTCGGCTTGAGGCCGCGATTTTCGAGGTAGCGGGCGTAGCGCGCCTGATAGATCGACATCAAGGGGCCCAGCCCCATCGAAACCGTCGGGTACTCCCAGAAATCCGGCATCAGCCACGGATGTGGGTACGAGCTGAGCCCTCCACCGGGCTTGAGTTCGCGGCGGAAGTTTTCGAGCTTTTGCGTGGAGAGACGGCCTTCGAGGAATGCGCGGGAATAGATGCCGGGCGCGGCGTGGCCCTGGAAGTAAATCGTGTCGCCCTCAAACTGGTCGCTGCGAGCGCGGAAGAAATGATTGAAGCCGACTTCGTAGAGCGTTGCGGCGGAGGCGTAGGTGGAAATATGGCCGCCGATGTTGTGCTCCATCCGGTTCGCGCGCACGACCATGGCGATCGCGTTCCAGCGAATCAGGCTCTTGATGCGGCGCTCGAGCTCCTGGTCGCCTGGAAACTGGGCTTCGAGTCGCGCGGGGATCGTGTTGACGTAAGGCGTGTTCGCAGTGAACGGCAGGTTCAGCCCGGCAACTTTTGCATGGGCGCGAAGGCGTTCCAGAATTTCGACGGCAACTTCGGGGCCGCTGGATTCGAGGACCGAATCGAGGGACTCCAGCCACTCGGCAACCTCGAATTCGTCCATGTTGTGGGGCATTACGTGTGTGTCGTGTTCCATAACTCTCGGCGGGTCCCTTTCGTCTTCCTGGTAGCGCGCAGACAGGGCGCGCGCAATTTATGCTCGCTATAAGGACAATAGAATACACCGGGGAGCGCAAGTCTGCATCCGGCGATCGAAGGTTTGCGTTCCAAAATGTCGGAGTGACGCGCGGTTACAGTGAACGGCTCTCTGCGGCGCCGGCGTGTGGACGATCAGCGAGCCGAATGCAAGCCAGCAAGAGGAAGGCGCCCATCGTAAACACGGTAGCCAACGCGCACGCTCCCGTAATGCTGCGAAGCGGCCAGAGTCGGCCTGTGGCGTCCGCGACTGGATCAGGCTTTGGCGGAATCAGGTTAAAAAAATTGCCGACGACGGAGACGCCGTAGAAAAGCAGCGCGACTTTCCAGAATTTCGCTGGCACAACCTGCGGGTTCGTCGGACGGCGGCGCAGGTAAAAACGCAAACAGCAAGTAGATAACGAAGACGTTGCCGTACCAACCTATAAAATTGCTGATAGGCACGCCAAAGTAGGATCCGCCGTCGGTCCAGATCCACGCGCGTACAATCGTGGACCACACGGGATCCAGGCAAAAGTCCCATGACGTCATAACCAGCGCCGCGAATGCCGGCAACGCGACGACGCGCCATCCAGTGAGCTTGCGTTGCTCCCATCCCAGAATCAGGCTCGCGATGAGCCAGGATACGTAGCCCATCCCCAGATAGGCGAGCCCGAGAAAAATCGGCACGCCAGAAATCTTTGGCCCCATCGCGTCGGTAAAGAAGTAGTGGCCGAACGGAAATCCTGTCGTGATTCCGATCTTTTCAACCGCTCCAGACACGGCGGAACAGATTGCGAAGAACACGAGAATTCCTCGCCACCCCCATAGCATCCGGCCATGGAGCAACGCGAACAACATTGGCGGTAGAACGTGCAACACGACAGTCGCAATGAGAGGCGTGAGTTGCGGAAATGCCTGGAGGACTCTCGAGACTGCGTAGATCGCGATCAGCGCGTAGAAGGCAAAATAGCTGAGACTTCGTTCGCTTGCGGCAGGAACGGAGATGGGAATGGAGTTGGCCGCCGTGTTTCCCACGAGACCTCGTTGCAGCTCGCCGTTTGGCGCTACAGGACTCGGCCGCCGTCGATGACCAATGTATGGCCGGTTACAAACTTCGCGGTCGCCAGATATGTCACCGCGTCGATGATGTCGATCGGACGGCCGCTGCGATGTAACGGAGCTTGCTTGATGAAATCGGCTTCCAGTTCCGGCGCGTCGTCCGGCAATGTGATCGTTCCCGGCGCGAGCGCGTTGACGCGCACTTCCGGCGCGAGTTCTTTTGCCAAGCAGCGTGTCAGCATGATGACGCCAGCTTTTGAGATCGAGTGTGGGATGTAACCGGTCCACCCAAGGATGCCCCCAACATCGGCGAAGTTGATGATGCAGCCCCCGGTTTTCTTCAGCAGCGGGGCCGCTGCTTGCGAGCAGAAAAACGGCGCTTTGAGATTCGTGTCGAGTGACTCGCCCCAGTCCTTCTCGCTCGTCTTGGCAAATTCCGTCTCCACAAAGCTCGCCGCGCTATTCACCAGAATGTCGAGGCGGCCGAACTGCGACGCCACCTTTTCGAAGAGAGCTCGAATCTGGTTGACGTTTTCGAGATCGGCTTGAATCGCGACAGAGCGGCGCCCAAATTTTTTAACCTCGGCAACGACTTTGCCTGCGTCGTCCGCCGACGATCGATAGTGAATCACGACGTCGGCGCCGCGCTCGGCGAGCCCGAGCGCGACTTCACGTCCCAGCCTCTTACTCGAGCCGGTCACCAGCGCCACCTGATTGAGTAATTGCGTTTCCATCGCGCAGAAACGTTAGCACAATTCAGTTCGTCGGCAGTTGATCGGCAAGCGTGGCAACACGGCAATCGCGAAGCTGCTAGAATTTATTTCTCACGATGCAAAAGAATGAAGGAGCTTCAATGACCGTAGATGTCCTAGCCATTGCCGCGCATCCGGACGACGTCGAACTCACCTGCGGCGGCACGCTAATCAAAATGGGAAAGCGCGGATACAAAACGGGAGTGCTCGACCTCACCGCCGGCGAAATGGGTACGCGTGGCAGTGTGGAAACGCGCGCGCAGGAATCCGCCAAAGCCTCGAAACTCATGGGGCTGAGCTGGCGAGGAATTCTTGGTGTTCCTGATTCGGACGTGCAGGCCAGTCGTCAGCACAAGCTTCGACTCGCCGAAAAAATTCGCGAGCTTCGGCCGCGCACTGTGATCATTCCCTACTGGGAGGCGCGACACCCCGATCATTACAACGCCTCTACCCTTGCGTACGAAGGGTGCTTCCTCGCCGGATTGAAAAATCTCCCCGCGGTCGGTGAGGCTTACCGTCCGAACAAAATTATTTACTCCACAGCCTTCGCGCAGCATCTGCGCCCGTCGTTCGTCGTGGACATTACGCCGCACTACGAGCAGAGGCGCAAGGCGATCCTCTCCTACCGCTCACAGTTTCTTCCGAAAAAAGGCGAAGCGAAAAGCAAAGTGTACCTGGGGCTCGAGCAGCTTGAAGACGAGATGAACCGTCTCGCGCGCTACTATGGGCACATGATCGATGTGAAATATGGCGAGCCGTTTTTGATCAAAGAGTTGATCAAGATCGACGACATCGTCGAGATGCCGGTGCGGTCGGTTTAGCTCGGAATTCCCGCACAAAAAACAAAAACGCCGGCTAGAAGCCGGCGCTACCAACTCAGTACCTGTTGAAGCTTGCCTTACATCCGCTCATCTTCCTGCGCCGGCGAAAACCCGGGCAGCGTTTGCCCGTCCGCCGTGCGACCCACCTTGACGCGAATCAGCGGCTCGTTCTCCGCGCCCGACTTGCGTAGCACCACCATCGTCGTGAGCGCCTCGCTGTAGACACGCGTCACCAGATACGTGTCCGCGGTATCGTCCTTCTTCCAGAGCTGTCCTATCTGAATTTTCGAGACGGGCATGTGTAAACCCTGACTGTAGAGGCGTTAAGCCGGACTGTCAACCGTTAACGGCAGGCGTTAGATGCCGCAACTTCTATACTTTCGAGGCTTCTCTCTTAGCTTTGTCGTCGATTCGAATCCGGTAGATCAGATACGCCACGAACGCCAGATTCACCAGCAGCGCGCCGACTTTGAGGACCGTCGGATGCCGATGGATCTCGTAAATTTCAAACGGCACGAGCGAACTCGTGATGATCACGCTGAACCATTCCGCCCAGCGCTTCGCCATCAGCAAGCCGGTGCCTTCGGTCAGAAAGAGCGCCGCGTAGACGAAGCTGCCAACTCCGACGTCGCGGATGCGACTCGGAGTGAGATTTGCCGTCTCGACGAGCAATCGGCCGACGTGACGTCCGCCCGGATCGAGTCCCAGCGTGGTGACCCACCGCGTCGCAATCTCGGTGATGTCGCTGTGAATCATTTTGAACGCGCCGATGCCTACAGCAACGAGCAAAATTCCCTTCACAAGCTTGAACAGACCGATCAGCCGGATGAGCCGAGTGTTGTGCGCGGGCATTGCGCATCATCATAGTCGAATTGGCGCCAACCACCGACGATGGGTTGAAGCGCATTCGCCGAAGTTGCAAACTTTGCAGCGTGAGTTGATCCATTTTGCGAGTGACCCGCTTTGGCGAGATTTTCGCGGCGAGTCTTTGCTAGACTCGGGCGCCATGAAATCCATAATTCTTCGAACTCTCTGCGCCGTTTTGTTCGTAGCCTCCTGCGCCGCTGCGCAAGACGTGATTCCCCTCTATCCCGGCACGCCGCCAGGCTCGACGCCCGAAAATTATCCCGAAAAAGAATATTTCTCGAAGCTGTGGGACACCGAGGTCGTCAGCAACGTAACCAAGCCGTCGCTGATCGTTTTCAAGCCATCCGCCGCCACGAAAAACGGCACGGCCGCAGTGATTTGCCCTGGCGGCGGGTTCATGGCGCTCTCCATCACGAGCGAAGGCACCGACGTCGCGAAATATCTCACGGAACGCGGCGTTACCACCTTCGTGCTGAAGTATCGGCTGGCGCACACGGGCGAGGACGCAACGCAGGAGTTTGCGACCGCGTTCAGCAGACCGCGAACAATTTGATCGCACCATGTCGAAGGTGATTCCGCTGTCTGTAGCCGACGGAGTCGCAGCGGTCACTTACGTAAAGCAACACGCAGCCGAGTTCGGTGTGTCGCCCGATCGCGTCGGCATCATCGGATTTTCCGCAGGCGGTGTGGTGGCTGCCGGAGCCACTCTTCGCCCCGCGCCGGGCGGCACGCCCGCCTTTCTCGCCGTGATCTACGGATCGGCGTCGATGTTCAAAGACGCAGTTCCCGCCGACGCGCCTCCACTCTTCATCGCCGCCGCTACCGACGACAACCTCGGCCTCGCCCCGGACAGCGTCGCCCTCTATCAGAAATGGGTCGACGCCCACAAATCCGCCGAGCTCCACATGTACGCCAAAGGCGGCCACGGCTTCGGCGCCCGTAAACACAACATCCCCACCGACCACTGGATCGACCGCTTCGCCGACTGGCTCCAACTCGAAGGCTTCCTGAAGTAGCCTCACGAACGGCCGTCGATTCGCAAAAATGGGGCCAAATTCCTCGTAACCAGCATGCCCCACATGCTTGCCGGACTATTGTCTTAACCGATTGATTAGGGCAACTTAGGCTGACTAGGTAGTTTCCCTTTCTGGTCGCGAGCTGAGGAAGACAAACAGGTTCGCGGCACCCCGCAGATGCCGCCACCGAGGAGTCGAAGTATGAGACTGCCCGCTGGGCGATGGATTGCCTATATCTGTGCTCCCTGCTTTGTTCTTCTCTCAACTGGTTTCACGGTTTCCGCGCAAACCTACACATTCGGCCAAGGTCTCATTTCTGCCGGCCAACTTCCCAGTGCAGTCGCTGCCGCCGACTTGAACGGCGACGGCAAGCTCGATCTGGTGGTGACAAACCTTCAGACCAGCACGGTCTCGGTATTCATGGGCAAGCCCGACGGATCCTACGCTCCTTCAACGGACTACCCCACCGGACCAAACCCAATCGCCCTCGTCTTGGGCGACTTCAATGGTGACGGCGACATCGACATTGCAGTTGCTGACGAGAACTGCGTCCAGGACGGACATATAACCGCGTTTGTATGTGGCGGAGGAGGGTTTGTCAGTATTTTGCTTGGCAACGGTGACGGCACCTTTCAACCCCATCAAGACTTTCCGACCGCTCCGGTGCCGCTCTCTATACAGGCGGCGGACATGAATGGGGATGGAAAGCTCGATCTCATCGTCGGTTCCAACGCGGCTCTTAGCAGCTTCAGCCCATCGATCAATGCTGTTTCCGTTTTGCTCGGGAATGGGGACGGAACATTTCAGAATAACGCGGATTACTTTCCGCCCGCAGGAGCCGCCGAAGCACGCATCAATGCTTGGGTTGTGGTTGCGGACTTCAATGGCGACGGGAAGCCCGACGTAGCTACCGGATACGTTCTCCCGCAGTTGAATAACGGGACTTTCCCACCTTTCGTTGCGGTGTTCCTCGGAAAGGGGGACGGGACGCTTCAAGCACCCACGAGCTTTCCGCTACAGAGTAGCTCGACTTCCGCAGTGTCTGCAGATTTCAATGGAGACGGTAAACAGGACCTAGTGGTTGGAGGGCAAATTTTTCTCGGCGACGGAGATGGTACGTTCACCCTGAAGGGCTCAGCCACCGACGGCGCACAACTCCTCGCCGTTGACGTGAACCAGGATGGAAAGCTCGATCTCGTTGGCCCAGGATTCGTCTTTTTCGGCAACGGAGACGGTACGTTTCAGAGCGAACCCGCTGACATGTCAATTGCGAGTCTGGGCACAGGTGTTGCGGTAGGTGACTTCAACGGCGACGGTCGACTCGACATTTTGGCGACGGTCACAAATACCTCTTACCCCTTGGCTTTCCCGCCGGCTCAGTCGGCCCAGATTCCAGCAGGCTCGATCGTTATTTTCCTTGGAGAAGGTGGGCCCATTTTCGGCGGAACGACTTTGTCCACGGCCGCTGGCGCGGCAAACTCCATCCCCGCTTCATTGACCGCGGCCGATCTGAACGGCGACGGAAAACTCGATCTAGTCTTCGTGAACACGGGTCAGCCCGGCTCTTCGATCGACAACACCGTCTCGATCATGCTCGGCAAGGGCGATGGCACTTTTCAGACGCAGCAGATCTTTGCGACGGGAACCTTCCCTGTCGATGTCGCCGTTGCCGACTTTAACGCCGACGGCAACCCCGATCTCGCGGTGGCTAACCAGATTTGCGCGCTGACCGCGACGAGTTGCGCCGCTGGGTCCGTCTCCGTGCTCTTGGGCAACGGCGACGGCACCTTCGCGCCGCATCAAGATTTTGCCGTGGGAATCACGCCGACAAACCTCACAGTTGCGAGACTTCAGCGGCAAGCCGGGCGTCGCAGTGCCGAACTATGCTCTTGGACAAGGCACGACCATTTCCGTCCTAACCGGGAGAGGCGACGGTACGCTGAACGCTCATGCGGATTACACCGTACCGGGCCCGCCGACAGCGGTCGCGAGCGGTGACTTCAACAACGATGGGAAGCTCGATGTGATCGTTTCGAGCCTGGTTAACCGGAGCCCGACGGCTCCCGCGAACTCAACGCCGGACGTTTCGACACTTCTCGGAAACGGAGACGGCACGTTTCAAGCACCAATATCGCAAAATATCGAATTCGGCCAATTCGGTCCAGGCTACTCGCTCATTCCTACAGACTTCAACGGGGACGGCAAATTGGACGTGGTGGATGGTCACATCACCAACGAAGCGTTCGGACTTCTTTTTGGCAACGGCGACGGCACTTTTGTGGATATAGGAACCGGTGCCGGAGGCCTGTCTCCATTTGCCACGACCGGCTTATTCGCGCTCGGCGATTTTAACGCGGACGAGAACGTCGATATCGCCTTGGTGAATAACGCGAGCACCGTCGTGATTTTTCAAGGCGATGGTCAGGGGGCGTTCCGACCGGCTCAAGAACTTCTTTCGCCCACTGCTTTCGATTTAAGTCACCGCATCGCCGTCGCGGGCGATTTCAACGGCGACGGAGGGCTTGACTTGGCAGTGATTCAACCCTCGCCGCCTAACTCGGCCGGGATCGTCACGGTCTATCTGAACGATCCTTTCAAGTCGGTTTTCCCGACTTCACTCTCGTTCGGGTCAGTGGGCATCAACACTGAAAGCAACGCGCAAACCATAACGATTCACAATCCGAGCACCGCTTCATTTCACATCTCCAACATTTCCATTAGCGGCCCCTTCGGCAAAATTAACAACTGCGGCGCAAGCCTTGCGCCCAACGCCACGTGCACGGTGACGGTGCACTTTTCACCCACGGCCGAAGGCACCACAAGTGGCGCCCTGACGCTCACCGACAGCACGCATGCCAGCCCGCAACTGATTCCATTGTCCGGCAGCGGCGTCGATGGTCCTTTCCTTCAGCTGGCACCCACTCGCGCCAATCTAGGTTCAGCAAATATCGGGAGCACGAACGGCCCCCAAACCATCACTCTTTCCAACACGGGCAACGCTTCGCTGACGATCACGGCCATTGCCATTAGCGGCGGGGACGATGTGGAGTTCGCGCAGTCGAATACCTGCGGCAGTTCCCTCGCTGTCGGCGCGACTTGTAACGTGAGTGTGACGTTTTCCCCCTTGGGTGGCGGCACGCGATCTTCGAGTCTCACTATTACCGACAGCGCTCCCGGCAGCCCACACAGGGTGAGCTTGACCGGCACCGGCCCGACTGAGCAGGGAGCACTCGTGTTGTCTGCGACTTCTCTGACTTTCTCAACTCAATCCGTTGGAACGGCAAGCTCTGCGCTGAGCGTGACCGTGACAAATTCATCTAACTCGTCAGCACCCATCTCTCAGATTTCGGCGACGGGAGATTTCAAAGAGACCAACAACTGCACAACGACGCTGAATGCTTCTGCTTCATGTCAGATTTCGGTGACTTTCTCCCCGACGGCGGGCGGGAGCCGCACAGGCACCCTGACTATCTCCGGAGCAGGGAGTCAGACAGCCGCGCTCATCGGAACGGGTGCCGACTTCAGCATCTCCGACAGCTCTGGCTCCGGTGGATCCGCAACAGTCACTGCCGGCGCGACGGCCACCTATCCCATCTCTTTGGTCGGCGGCGCTGGGTTCGGCGGCACGATCGCACTGACGTGCTCTGGAGCACCCGCCAATTCGACCTGCTCGATATCGCCGTCGTCAGTGACGTTAGGCGGGACGACGCCAGCTACCGTAACCGTCAGCGTAACCACCACCGCGCGCTCGTTTTTCTTCGCGCCGCCTGTCCAGGCACGAGACATTGATCGCTGGCAGATGTTCGCTTTACCTGCCACCTTCGTGATCCTCGCCGCGCTTTTGGTACTCTTACTCGTCAGCCCGCGACTAACGAGCCGGCGACGCCCTGCATGGGTGCCTATGGCCGTGTGCTCCACGTTCCTGCTACTTATCGGACTCGCGGCCGGCTGCGGCGGCGGCTCGAGCGGCTCCCCGTCGAACCCAACCGGCGGCACCACGGCGGGAAGCTATACCATTACCGTCACCGCAACCTCCGGATCCGGCGCCAACGCCGTCAGCCACACCACCAAATTGACGTTGGTGGTCCAATAAGCCGAATTCAAACGCTCGAAAATCCGGCTCGCGAGGCTCCAGCCATGTGTTTGGGAACTAAGTTCTAGCGGGCAGGAAACCTGTATACTAAAGTTGTCATCGTAGCAATGTAGGGTTAGTAGGCCATCCGGCGCAGTTGGGGTGTATACTACCGGCTGGCGGAGGTGGGATCATGCAATCAATTCTCCGGCAAGCCACGAGATTAGCGGCTTTGACCACATTGGCAGCGAGCGTCGCCTGGGCTCAGAGCCCACCGCCGACCAGCGACCCAACCAAGGCTCCCCCGCCCTCCGAAAGCACTCAGAAGTCGCAGGATCCGCGCCGGTCCAGCAACAAGACACCGTCCAACCCAAGAACACGAAAGAAGATGTCGACGCGATCGGCAATCGCAACGTCGGCAAAGGTATCAACTTCTATTCGATCGAGAAGGAAATCGCTCTCGGCAAGGGCCTGGCACAAGAGGTCGAGCGCTCCTCGAAGCTGATCGACGATCCCGTCGTCACCGAGTACGTGAACCGCGTTGGCCAGAACCTGGTGCGCAATTCCGACGCGCGCGTTCCCTTCACCATCAAAGTTATCGACTCCGACGAAGTCAACGCCTTCGCACTTCCCGGCGGCTTCTTCTACGTCAACAGTGGCCTGATTCTGCGCGCGCAGGAAGAATCCGAACTCGCCGGCGTCATGGCGCATGAAATTTCGCACGTTACCGCCCGCCACGGCACCAAGAACGCCACCAAGGGCGAAATGATGCAGCTCGCGACGATTCCGCTGATGCTGCTCGGTCCCGCAGGCTGGGCCGGTTACGGTCTTTACGAAGGTCTGAACATCGCGATTCCGCTCACCTATCTGAAATTCAGCCGCGACTCCGAGCGCGAAGCCGACTTCCTCGGCCTCGAATATATGTATAAGGCCGGCTACGACCCGAACGCGTTCGTGACGTTCTTCGAGCGCATTCAGGCCGACGAAAAGCGCCGTCCCGGCACGATTCCGAAGGTCTTCTCGACCCACCCGCCGACACCTGATCGCATCGAAGCGGCACAAAAAGAAATCGCGCGCATTCTGCCGAACAAGCCCGAATACATCGTTACCACGTCGGAATTCGACAGCGTGAAGGGCCGCCTGCGCAACATCATGTTCGCCCGCAAGGTCCAGGACAATCAGCCCGGCAAGCCGAGCCTCCGCACCCGCACCGAGCAACAGCAAAAAGGCACGCAACAGCAGCCGGACCCCAGCGCCAACCCGGACGACGATCGTCCGACTCTGAAGCGCCGGCCCGATTCGCAATAATCCAGGCGTTCAACTTGAAACTTCGACGGGCGGCCAATTCGGCCGCCCGTTTATTTTTCACTCAAGGCATCTCATTCAGAATCAACTGCCTAATTCCGATGTAGTCGTCAGTCAACATTTCTGAACGGAGCGCAAATCCCTTTTCCTGTCGCGTTGGGTTGCACTCTTTCGGTGCTGCCAGTACACTGATTTCCTCGCGAATTCGGAGGGATATCAGTCGGGATGCTCATTAATCGGGACTATGTCGCCCACATGGCTTCAGAAGTTGTGAAGCGCCTCATCGAAGGAAATCAGATCGAAACGAAAGCGGCGGAAGCGGTAATTCCGCGCGTGCGCGCAAAGATGATGGAAGAAGTCACCGTCGAAGATCGGCTCAACGACGAAGTGCGCGACATTCTGACTCAGCATCAAGATGAAATGCGCAGGACTGGCGTCTCGTACCAGGAAATGTACAAAAAGGTGAAAGGACAGCTCGCTCGCGACCGCAAGCTTGTTTTGCGCTAACGCCGGCCTCTATTGCATGCGACTCAGCCGCGAAAAAATCATTCGGCTTTCCCATCAGATTACGGAAGTGCTTGTCTCGAGCGACGAAGTGGAATTCGTCGAAGACCGCGACACGATTCGGCAGCAAGTTGTGCAGATTTTGACGGCGACTTTGCGCGAAGAAGAAAAAGCCGACGCCGAAGTGCGCAAGAAGATCACTTCACAGAAGAAAGAAATTCTCGAAGGCAGCGAAGAGTGGGACGTGCTCTATCGCAAGTATTACGTCGATGAGCTGCGCCGCCTCGGCATCGCGACCGCTCCCGAAGAGCGCCGTCCGCAGCACTAATTTCCCGAAACGGGAATTCCCGAACGAAGTTTTCGAACGAGTACCCCACACCCCGTGTGTTTTGTCGAAGTGTGTGTAAGTGCATGGATTAATTGGTATTACGGGACAGTCCCATTTGCGGGACTGTGGAAGTTATTGAAACTGCGTGCGTTGCGGGTGGTCGTAGCTCGCAGGGGGTGGTGCTCGAACTGAGCGTTTGCGGTCGTGTTCAAGGCGGGCGGAGCAAGCCCCGCCCCTACAACCGGCGTTCGGAGCGTATGTCGGAAGCTTCCTGCGACCGGTTCGTCGAGACGTAGTCCGGTTGGGAACAATTTAGCTGATCGCAGATGCGATGCCGACTTAGGCTCCGCGGATGAGATACCACACTGCTGTACCCAGCACTTCCGTTAGATTTCGTAGTTCCCTTCCAACCAAAACCTCAACCGGCTCCATTTTTGGAGTTCGATTCGTGCGGACGGCGCTCCTCGTGACCACGGTGGGATTCGCCGGGCTGGCAGGCTCCGCGATGGCGTCCGATGCGAACGCGACGAGCGGATCGAGCACGGCGCCGGCGCACTCCGAAGTCGACTCCGAACGCGACTTCAAACGCAAATCCAAACGCAACTACAGCAGCAGCCGCTGCGTCTGCACCGATCAAGGTGCCGATGACGGCGGAGCATTGGCAGAGCGAGACGGGGGCGTTTGAGAAGATTCAGGGGATGGATGCGATCGCTCTGCATCAAGGAGGGAACGCGATTGCGAAGGACGTTACGTTGAAGGACGGCACGATCGAGTTCGATGTGCAGCCGATGGTGATGGGGACCGGAATGGTGTTTCGCCGGCGGGACGATAAGACGTTTGAGATGTTTTATTTTCGGCCGAATGGGAAGTGCGCGCAGGCTCCGGATTGCTTGCAGTATGCGCCGGAGACACACAACATTTTGTTGTGGGATGTTTTTCCGCAGTATCAGACGCCAGCACCGATTCGCGATGGTGAATGGAATCACGTGAAGCTGGTGATCTCTGGCAGGCGGATGAATATGTACATCAATCACAGTGCGACGCCGACGCTGAAGGTTGGACGGCTGGAGGGGGATGCCGACGAAGGATCGATCGGCTTGTCGGGACCGGGATATTTCGCGAACTTTGTGGTGACGCCGAATGCGACGGAGGGATTGTCGCCGGAGCCGGAAGCGGATCCGACCGCTACAGACGCGCATCTGGTCCGGAACTGGCAACTGTCGGCGGCGTCGGAGCTTACGGAGAAAAAAGATCCCAGCTACGACGAGATGCCTGCGACTTCGGCGGAGTGGAAGCCCATCACGGCGGAGCTTGGCGGGCCTGATCGATATTACGCGCGAGTACGGATTGCCGCTGGAGCGTCCGAAGCGGTCGATGGCGTGGATCAAAACGACGATCGATTCGGATAAGGCGCAGACGATTCATACTTCGATTGGATGGGTGCGCGAGGTATGGGTGTTTGTGAACGGGAAGCAGGTTTATGCCGATAAAAACCTGTTTATGCCGGCGAGTGCGCGGAAGAATCCGGACGGGCGGCTGGCGTTGACGAATGGTGGATTTGATCTGCCGTTGAATGCGGGGAGCAATGAAGTTGCGATTGCGGTGGCGAGCAATTTTTATGGGTTGGGAGTGATCTGGAGGCTGGATTCGGTGGATGGAGTGAAATTGGCGGAGAAATAACGGGCGGACTCAGAGTTCGAGACGCAATCGCTGGCGATGTATTGCTGGCGGTTGCGTCTTTGTTTGGATGCGAGAAGAATTGAGTGGGAGATCGGGTGAAGAAAAGGAAAGAAACAACAGATCTTCTTAGGGTTGAGATCGTGCGGGCCTGGGGCGCAGCAATGCTGCGCCCCTACATTCGCTCGGCGAGGCGAGCGGTAAGCACGGATTGAAAATGAGCCAAGTAGACAAAGCGAATGTTCGGCGATGGGTTGGGGGATTGCTGTTTGCGGCGGTGCTTTGGACTTCGCTTGGGTTCATTTTTGCTTTGCCGAATTTGGGGATGGGACCGCGCAAGGTGGTTCTACTTTCCGCTTTGGCGTTGTGGTGGTCGTGGGGGCTGCTCGCGTTTGTGATTATTGCAGTGGACGCGCGGTTGCCATTTTCGGCGGCGCAACTTGGGCGGCGAATCGCGGCGCATGTCGTTCTCAGCCTGGTCTTCACTTCGCTTTTTGTTTATGTGCTGGTGGCGATGCGAGCTTTGCTCGGCCTACAACATTTGTCGACCATGTGGGATCCGCATCTGTTTGCGAATGCGCTGCGCGGGATGTTTCTTGTGGAATTTGCTGATTTATTGGGTGATTGCAGGTGGGTGGCAGGCATATCGGTACAACCAGAGCTATGTTTCGAGTGAGCTGCGCAGCGAGCGGCTCGAGCGGCAATTTTCAGAGGCGCGACTGAATGTGCTGCGGATGCAGTTGAATCCGCATTTTCTTTTTAATGCGCTCAATACGATTTCGTCGCAGGTGGAGCGCGATCCTCGGTTAGCGCGGGCGATGATCGAGCATCTGGGCGACTTGTTGCGGTTGTCGCTGGAGTCGAAGGACAAGCAGGAAGTACCGCTGGCGGAAGAGATGGAATTTCTGGAGCACTATATCGCGATTCAGAAGATTCGGTTTGGCGAGCATTTGAAGATCGAAGTTGCGGTAACGCCGGAGGCGCGAACCGCGTTGGTTCCGTCTTTGTTTTTGCAGCCGTTGGTAGAGAACGCCATACGGCATGGAGTTTCAAGACGCGCGAGTGGCGGCACGGTAGAGATTTCTGCGGCGCGTGTGGATGGACGCGTGAAGATTCGCGTGGCGGATGATGGCGTGGGATTACCGTTGGGATGGGATTTGCAGAAGTCGGCGGGGCTTGGGCTGACGGCAACGCGAGAGCGGATCGCGGGACTGTATCCTGACGCGCGGAGCCGATTTGAGATCCGGAATCGCGACGGCGGAGGAACGGAAGTTGAGGTCGATCTTCCCTTTCGGCTGGCAGGCGAGGTGCAGTCGTGACATCGCCGACGAGCGGGCCGATTCGAGTGTTGATTGCGGACGACGAATTGCCGGCGCGGCAGCGACTGCTGGATTTGTTGCACAAGGACTCAGGAGTTGGAGCGATTTCGCAGGCGGAGAATGGTGCGGTGGCAGTGGAGATGATTCGGGCGCAGCGGCCGGACATACTTTTTCTCGACGTGCAGATGCCGGAACTGGAT
This sequence comes from uncultured Acidobacteriota bacterium, assembly GCA_963766985.1. Classification (GTDB taxonomy): domain Bacteria; phylum Acidobacteriota; class Terriglobia; order Acidiferrales; family UBA7541; genus Acidiferrum. Next base: position 107,454 of record CAVYCJ010000010.1, on the reverse strand, counting down.
GGGCTTGGAGTCGTCGATGCGATCGGCGCGAAAGAGATGCCGCTGACTGTTTTTGTGACGGCGTACGACGAACATGCGATTCGCGCGTTTGAGGCGAATGCGTTGGACTATTTGCTGAAGCCCTTCAGCGATGAACGATTTGAAGCGACGATGGCGCGCGTCAGAGAGCGGCTGGATGAGCGCGGGATGCGGGAATTTGGGATCCGCGTGCTGGAGATGGTGTCGCGCGAGCCGAATCGAGAGCAGTGGCTGGATCGATTGGTGGTGAAGGCGGCGGGGACGACGCAGTTTATTCGGGTGGCGGATGTGGAGTGGATTGAAGCGGCGGGAGTGTATGTGACGCTGCACGTTGGGACGAAAGAAGTGTTGTATCGGGCGGCGCTGAATGATTTGGCGAAGAAGTTGGATCCGATGCGGTTTGTGCGTGTGCATCGGTCGGCGATTGTGAATATTGAGGGCGTGGCGCGGCTGGAACCGATTTCGCATGGGGAGTTTGAAGTGGTGATGAAGAGCGGGTCGAGGGCGAGGATTAGCAGGACGTATCGGGCGGTGTTGGAGAAGAGGTTGGGGCAGTCGTTGTGAGGGGCACGCGTGTTGGTGCTTGGACGTTACGTTGAGATCCTTCGGCCGTCCTTCGGACGGCGCTCAGGATGACAACGATTTTCTTTTGGTCTTCCACACGATTTGTGAGTCGCGTTTGTGAGCGGGGGCGGGCGACGGATCGATTGCGACTTGGCTGACGCCTGAGATCCTTCGCTCCGCTCAGGATGACAACGCACTAAAAGTGATGGCAGCACTTAAAATTGCGGCAATATTCCGGATTTTGAAATCGGACCAAAATTCTCACCAAAACGCAACATTTGGGTTGACACGACATGGACGGCACCGTATGTTGTGGTGCGATTGCTGGTGACGTTTCACAGGGAAACGTTAAAGGGAATCCGGTGCGAAACCGGAACTGCCCCGCAGCGGTAAACAGGAACGAACACCCAAGCACCACTGGTTTTCCAAAGAACCGGGAAGATGGGTTAGTAGAAACGCCATTCGCATGAATGGCCATGCCTGTAAGTCCGAAGACCTGCCAGCAGCCACGCCAAACCCGGCGTGAAATTTAAAGCGAGCCTCCGAGGGGAGGTTGGCGATGATCTGGCGCACTTATCTCGTGTGCACTCCATTTCATTGGCCTTCCCTTGCGTATTGGCGGAAAAGGTTTTTCAGATGGCGACTCCCGCGCGCGCAGGCGTCAACGACTCGGTTGCAACATTTCCAGGTTCGAGCCCTTCCGCAACACACCACTCGCAAATGCAGGTTCGCAAGCGCAACGGCAGCCTCGAACCGGCCGACGTGAACAAGATTGTGCGCGCGATCCAGCGATGCTCGGATGGATTGGAAGCGGTCGATCCGATTCGCATTGCGAGCAAGACGATTGGCGGCCTGTTTCATGGGGCGACTACGCGCGAGTTGGACCTGCTGTCGATTCAGACTGCGGCTTCGCTGATTGCGGAGGAGCCGGAATACTCGAAGCTTGCAGCGCGGCTGCTGGACGGATTCATCGCGAAAGAAGTCGCGAATCAGAATATTCACTCGTTTTCGCAGTCGGTGGCGGCGGGAAAGCAGCACGGACTGGTGTCGAAAGAGGCCGCGCTGTTTGTTCTGGAGAATGCGCGGAAGCTGAATGATGCGATCGATGATCGGCGGTCCGAGCTGTTTGAGTATTTCGGATTGCGGACGGTCTATGACCGCTATTTGCTGCGCCATCCGGAGACGCGCGAGGCGCTGGAGACTCCACAGCAGTTCTTTTTGCGCGTGAGCTGCGGATTGTCGCGGACGGTGCAGGAGGCGGTGGAGTTTTATCGCGTGATTTCGGCACACGACTATTTGCCGAGCTCGCCGACGCTCTTTAATTCGGGGACGAAGCATTCGCAGATGTCGTCTTGCTATTTGCTGGATTCGCCGGCAGGACAATCTCGAAGCGATCTACGAAAAGTACAAGGATGTGGCGCTGCTTTCGAAGTTTGCAGGCGGCATTGGGCTTGCGTATCACCGCGTGCGTTCACGCGGCTCGCTGATTCGCGCGACGAACGGGCACAGCAAAGGGATCGTGCCGTGGCTGAAGACGCTGGATTCGTCGGTGGCGGCGGTAAACCAGGGCGGAAAGCGCAAGGGCGCCTGCTGCGTTTACCTGGAGAGCTGGCATTCGGACATCGAGGAATTTCTGGAGTTGCGCGAGAACACCGGCGACAACGCGCAGCGCACGTACAACCTGAATCTGGCGAACTGGATTCCGGATTTGTTCATGAAGCGGGTTCAGGAAGACGAGATGTGGTCACTGTTCGATCCGAAGGTTGTGCCGCACTTCCCCGATCTGGTTGGAGACGCGTTTGAAAAAGCGTATGTGAAGGCCGAGGAGGAGAAGCTTTTCAGCAAGCAAATCAAGGCGCGGGAATTGTATGCGCGAATGATGAAAGTGCTGGCGGAGACGGGCAACGGCTGGATGACGTTCAAGGATTCCTGCAATTTGAAATCGAATCAGACGGCGAAACCGGTGAATGTGATTCACCTGTCGAATTTGTGCACGGAGATTACGGAGGTCAGTTCGAGGCAGGAGACGGCGGTGTGCAATCTCGGGTCCATCAATCTGGCGAAACATGTTGGCGCGGAGGGATTCGATTTCGAGAAGCTGGCGCAGACGGTGCGGACGGCGGTGAAGTTTCTGGATCGAGTGATCGATATTAATTTTTATCCGATCGGGCAGGCGGCGGATTCGAACAAGCGATGGCGGCCGGTGGGGCTTGGCTTGATGGGATTGCAGGATGTGTTTTTCATGCTCGGGCTGCCGTTCGATTCGCCGGAGGCGCGAGAGATTTCCCGGCGGATTCAGGAGGAGATTTATTTTCATGCGCTAAGCACTTCGTGTGCGCTGGCGGTGGAGTATGGGGCGCATCCGGCGTTTGCGGAAACGCGGGCGGCGGAAGGCGTGTTGCAGTTCGACGCGTGGGATGTGCGTCCCGAGAACATGCTGCGATGGGAGGATTTGCGCTCGCGTGTTCGGGCGAACGGGTTGCGCAATTCCCTGCTCATCGCGATTGCGCCGACGGCGACGATCGCCTCGATTGTTGGCTGCTGTGAATGCATCGAGCCGCAGGTTTCGAATCTTTTTAAACGGGAGACGTTCTCGGGGATTTCTTGCAGATCAACCGGTATCTGGTGACGGAGTTGAAGCGGCTCGGTTTGTGGAATGAGGCGATGAGGAATCGGCTGAAGTTGTCGGACGGGTCGATTCAGAGCATCGGCGAGATTCCGGAAGAGATTCGCGCGGTGTACCGGACGGCGTGGGAGATTCCCATGCGGTCGCTAATCGATATGGCGGCGGAGCGCGGGGCGTTCATCGATCAGAGCCAATCGCTGAATTTGTTTGTGCAGAGTCCGAATATCGGGAAGCTGTCGTCGATGTACATGTACGCGTGGAAGAAGGGGCTGAAGACGACGTACTACTTGCGGTCGCGGCCGGCGACGGAGATTGCGAAGACGACGGTGTCGGCGGTGGCGAGTGCAGCGGTTGACGCGAATCAGGCGGTGGCTTGCTCACTGGAAAATCCGAGCTCGTGCGAAGCGTGCCAATAAATCGCACTAAAGAAGATTAGAAGACGAAAAAAAAGGAGACGGAATGATTCTCGATCCGGGATTTGATTTGACGCTGCGGCCGATGAAGTATCCGGTTTTTTACGAGCAGTACAAGGCGGCGATAAAAAATACGTGGACGGTGGAGGAAGTGGATTTTTCGACGGATGTCAGCGATTTGCGGCAGCGGATGACGCCGGCGGAGCAGCATTTGATCAATCGGCTGGTGGCGTTTTTTGCGACGGGCGATTCGATCGTCGGAAACAATCTGGTGCTGAATCTTTATAAGCACATCAATTCGCCTGAGGCGCGGATGTATTTATCGCGGCAATTGTTTGAGGAGGCGCAGCACGTCGAGTTTTATCTGACGCTGCTCGATACGTATATTGCGAATCCGGAGGAGAGGAAGCAGGCGTTTGATGCGGTGGAGACGGTGCCTTCGATTCGACGGAAGGCGGATTTTTGCTTCAAGTGGATCGATTCGATCCAGGCGATGGATCGGATCACGACACTCGATGAGCGACGAAACTTTTTGCTGAACTTGGTTTGCTTTGCGTGCTGCATCGAGGGGCTGTTTTTCTTTGCGGCGTTTGCTTATGTATATTTCCTGCGGTCGCGGGGGCTGCTGCACGGGCTGGCGACGGGGACGAATTGGGTGTTTCGCGATGAGAGCGCGCACATTCAGTTTGCGTTTGAGGTGATTCGAACGGTGAGAGAGCAGGAGCCGGGGCTATTCGATCGCGGGATGGAAGAGCGTGTGGTGGAGATGCTTCGCGAAGCGGTGGATTGCGAGATGGCGTTTGCGGAGGATGTGCTGAGCCTGGGTGTGGGTGGGCTATCGGCGAAGGACATGCTCGAGTATCTGCGGTATGTGGCGGATCGACGGCTGGAGGCGCTGGGGATTGCGGCGGTGTTCGGGTCGAAGAATCCGTTTGGATTTATGGAGCTGCAGGATGTGCAGGAGCTGACGAACTTTTTTGAGCGGCGGGTGTCGGCGTATCAGGTGGCGGTGAAAGGTGAGGTGGCGTTTCACGACGACTTTTGATTGGGGCGAACGCGGGCCTAGTTGGGATTGGCGGCGTTGAACCAGCGCAGAACTCTTAGTGCGCGGAGCGTGTTCCAGCGGCTTGGTTGGCCGATGGTTTCAGAGAGCGGGAGGGCGAGGGACTCGGTGTAGGAATTGTCGAGGAGCCAGCGGCCGTCGGGTTGGCGCTTGCTCTCAAGAAGTTGAACTGCTTCGCTCATGCGCGCATCCGGGTTGAGTCCGCTGGCGCGAAAATAATCGAGGGCGCGGAGAATGTCGTAGTGGTAGCGCGGCGGGAAGGCGAGTTCGAGGAATTCGGGGTTGGCGATTTCGCCGGTGGAGAGTCGACGGAAGAGGGAGCGGGCGAGGAGATATTCTTCGGCGCGGCGGCGGGCGGTGGCGATTTCTTTCGCGTGTGATTCACCTGATGACGCGGTGACGGCGCGTTCGTATTCGAGCAGTCCTTCCAAGACACAGATCGTGGTGTGAAACGAGGAGCGCTGGCTTTTGGGGGCGTCGCAATTCCAGCCGCCGTCGGGGAGTTGCTCGCTCAGGAGGCGCTGGGCGAGTTTTTTATTTGGGTGGCCAAAGTAGCCGCCGAGCGCGAGGACGCCGCCGTTGATGCAGGGTTCCTCTTCGCCTTGGAAGAATGGGTTCGCCGTGTCGGTTGCGGGGCGGAGGTCCCAGTTGCCGGGCGCGCAGTCCCAACGGAGAGTTGATTCGAGGTGCGAGAGGGCTTTTTCGATGGATGGGTCGGTGGGATCTGCGCCGGTGGAACGCAGGAGCTGGAGTGTGAAGAGAGTTGTCAGCCAGGTGGGTGCGCCTTCGCGGCGCCATGAGCCGTCGGGTTGCTGATGCGCGAGAATTGCGGCGCCGAGGCCTTCGCGCGTGACGCGGGCGCGTTCGGTAATGATTGCTGAGGGCGCGGCGCCGGTGAGGTCGCGCATCGCTTGCCAACGGATGGCAGGGTCGGAGTCGAGGAGCCAGTCGGTGGGGTTCACGGTGAAATATTATATTGAAACTCGATTCAGTCGAACGCTGGGAGGGAGTGGTGTTCGTGCGTGATGCGCCATTGGCCGGCGATTTTCTTTAGGCCCATCGTGAGGCGGAATTCGAGCGGTTCCCTTTTTCCGGAGCGATCTATGTTGACGCATCTTCCTTTGGCGGTGGCGAAGGCGACGTCGGAGCCGGCGGTGATTTCGATGTCTTCGAAGGCGAACGTGACGGGCTTTTCTACGTTGGAGAAGAAGAGCTGCCACGTGGCCATATATGCGTCGATACCGCGGGACAGAAATGGCGGCGGGACGTCGAACATCAGAATGTTTGCGTCGTGATTGGCGCGAATGGCCGCCAAGTCTTCGTTTCGAACGGCTTCGGCCCATCGATCGATGAGAGCGCGGATCTCTTGCACGTCGCTACTGAGTGAATCTTTTGACATCTGGGAATCCTTGGTCACTTCAGGATCTTGAAACAGGCCTGTCAGGCGATTGCTCCGTTGAGGCCAACGCACATCTCTAGGATGGGCAAGCAAGCTCGATGGGTTGGTCATGAATCGACTGACAGTTGCAATGCGCGGCGGCGGTCACAGTGGGTTCTTAAGGCGGAGAAGCTCTTTGAGGCCGGAACTAAAGCGTAGGATGCTCCAGCTCTTCTCCAGTAGAATGTGGCGCATTTCGCCACTTTTCAGAAGCTAGTCTGGGACAACTTTTGTGCGGATCGCTGACCTCATCCTTCCTGTATTCGCGGTGATCGTAACTGGCTGGCTTGTTGGCTATACCGGTTATCTTTCGCGGGCGTTGTCTGACGCCCTGATTCACTTCGCCTATAACATCGCGATGCCTGCGTTGCTGATCGTCACGATCGCGCAGGAGCCGGGGCATTCGCTCATCAACTGGGGCTTTCTTGCGGCCTTCGGTGGTGGTTCCCTGCTCTGCTTCCTTCTCGTGTTCGGGCTCATGAGCATTCATGGCTTCCCGGAGTATTGCGAGCCGAACGATGCATGGCATGGCGGCATCGATGACCAATACCGGCTTCGTCGCTTTACCCGTCCTGCAGGCGATTTATGGCCCGCGCGCCGTGTTGCCGGCGGCAATCGCAACAGTGTTCGTAGCTGTCGTAATGTTTCCAATCGCAGTGATCTTGCTCGAGTCGAATCAACGGGACGAACACGGCTCGGGCACGTCCCCATTGGTCACAGCAAAACATGTCGTGCTGAACCCGCTGGTCATCTCGACGCTCGTTGGCATGGCTTTATCGGTTCTCAATCTTCACCTGCCCGGACCGGTCACCGCGTATTTGGGCATCATGGCCGATGCGCTCACGCCTTGCGCTCTGTTTGCAATCGGGCTGGGGTTGTCGATGGACGGATTGCGCGCCCACATCGGGCAGGCTTCGCTGCTCTCGGTTGTCAAGCTCGTGCTTATGCCTCTGATTGTGTACGGATTGAGTTTGGCATTAGGACTCGATCCGCTCTACACCATTGCCGCCGTAATCTGCGCGGCAGTGCCGACGGCGAAGACGGTCTACATTCTTGCCGGCGAGTATCACTGCGAAGAAATGATGGTGGCGTCCACGGTGTCGCTGACGACCCTGGTTTCCGTTGTGTCGCTCGTGGTCTGGCTCTATGCGCTATCGGGACTGACATCACGCATCGCTCCCCGATGATTCGCGCACTGCCGAGCGGTCATTCGGAGTGGAGAGTGGTGTTGGGGTCGAGGCGCATCGCGCGCAACGCGGGGATGTAACTGGCCGCGATCGCGACAGCGGTAAGTACGAGCGTGACGCCGGCGAATGTGGGTAGATCGTTAGGCGACACGCCATAGAGCAGGCCGGCCATGAGATGAGAGACGACGAGCGCACCGGCAAGACCGACCGCGGCGCCAGCCGCGGCTAGTCCTAGCCCTCCACGCAGGACCATCTTGAGGATGTCTCCGCGCTGAGCACCCAGCGCCAAGCGAATGGCAAACTCGCGTCGCTGTTCGCTCACGACGTAGGAGATGGTCCCGTAGATTCCGAGGCCCGGCGAGGAGTAACGCGGTGGCGGCGAAGAACGCCACCATTTCCATCGAGAATCGGCGGACCGAGAGCGAGTCGGAGCGGACTTCGTTCAGGGTTTCCGCCTGGAAGACGGGGAGTGTCGCATCGATCGACTGAACCTGTTCACTCACTTGCGCGGCGATGGTCGCGGGATTGAGTTGTCCGCGCAGGAAGATGGCCACGGCTTTAAATGGGCGTTGGTAAGCGCTGCGATATATCTCTGGAGCTACCGCGTCGGCTAGCGATTCGGTGCGGGCGTCGGCTATCACGCCGACGATCGTTGTCCACCCTGCCTTGGCCGCGCGTTCCACGCTTCCATCGTTTGACGTGAATCCCGACTGACCGAGCCGGACGCGCTTGCCGAGTGGGTCCTCGCCAGGCCAGAAGGTTCGAGCCGCCGACTGATTGATTACCGCGACCTCGGGTGTGCCCTCGACATCCTGATCGCTGAAAAGGCGTCCGCGAATCAACGGAATGCCTAACAGACGGAAATACTCGGGCGAAACGATTGACCCGCCAACTTCTGGGACTTGGCCGGCCCTGCTCTCGTGCCCCTCGCGGTTGAGTAACAGCGGCTCCAGAGCGGACTGGGTGTGGCCCAGGGGAATAGCCGAGAAGTCCCCGACAGCCGCATCTTGTACTCCCGGCAGAGCTCTGGTGCGGCGGAGAATCTCGCGCGTCAAGACAGACTGTTGCGTGGCGGTTCGATACGGATCCGTTGTTGGATCGTTGGGTCCTGGCAGCCAGGTCTGAATGGCCATAACGCGGTCTGGATTGAAACCGGGCTGCACCTGAAACAAGTCCCAAAAGCTGCGTAGCAGAAGGCCTGCGGAAACCATGAGCACCAGGGAAAGCGCCAGTTCGCTGATGACAAGAATCTGACGGGTGCGCGAGCGTTGACGGGAGCCATTGGAGCCACGGCCTTCCTGGCGAAGCGTTCCGGTCAAGTCCACACGACTCGTGAGCCAGGCTGGAGCAAGGCCGAAAATGGTCCCGGCTACGACAGATACGGCCAAAGCAAACAGCAGTACTCCCCATCCGATCGTGATGTCGCTTCCTTGCGGGAGGCTTTCGGGAACGAGCCGGAGGAGGAGACGCTGGGTGGAGAAGAGAATGGCGAAACCAGCGACTCCGCCGAGTACGAAGAGCAACAGACTCTCGATCAGAAGCTGGCGAACGAGGCGAGTTCTTGGCGCTCCGACGGCTTGGCGAACCGCAATCTCGCGACCTCGCCCGCTCGCTCTGGCGAGCAAGAGATTCGCGAGGTTGACGCAACTGATCAGGAGCACCAACCCCACCGCGCCGAAGAGCAAAACGAGTGATCGGCGAACGTCGCCGACAACACTTTCGCTCATTGGAATCAGGCGGACAGTCCATTCAGCCGCCGCCGGATACTCCGCTGGATATTGCTTTTTGAGCGAGTCAACCAATGTATCGAGATGCGCCTGCGCTTCGGGAACGGAGAGCCCGGTCTTGAGGCGCGCTATAACTACCCGACGCAAGCGCAAATCGCGCCGCGGCAGACTAAAGGGCAGACCGGAAAAGCCAGCTCCCAACCACAGTTCTGGATTTCGCTCCCTGCCACTTGATCCTTGATCGCGAAACCCGCGCGGCATAACGCCCACAACCTGATAAGGATCGTTGTCCAGTCTTAGGGTCTTCCCGATGATGTTCGGGTCGGCTCCGAATTGCCTTCGCCAGAGCCCGTCGCTGATCACGACTTCCAGATTGAAGCCGGGAGTGGCATCGTTCGGATCGAATACGCGACCTAGCTGTGCGCCGACTCCGAGAACCGCAAAGTAGCTCGGCATGACGCCCTTGAAGTTGAGCCGCTCAGGTTTGGCTCCGCCGGTGAGGGTAACGTTCGCGCCGGTCCCGGTGATCGATATGGACTGAAACATCCCCGTACTCTGCAGGTCTCTCAACTCGGGAATCGACATACCGACGTCTTGTGCGCCTGCTCCGGGAAGGTCGTCCTGGATACGGACCAGTTCGGTGGGGTTTCGGTACGGAAGAGGGTGCAACAGCGTGGTGTCGATCACGCTGTAGATGGCGGTGGTGGCCCCGACGCCGAGCGCCATTGTGGCGATCGCGATGAAAGAGAATCCGGGAGATCGCCGAAGCATGCGAACGGCATAGCGGAGATCCTGGCCCAGCGTTTCCAGAAACGGCAATCCCTTCTGCTCCCGGTAGTCTTCCTTCATGGCTTCGACACCTCCGAACTTCAGCATCGCCTGGCGTCGCGCCTCGACGGGCGATAGTCCGGCCTGCACGTTTTCGGCAGTCTGCATCGCGAGATGCTCTTCGATCTCCGCGCGCAAACGCTCTTCGTCGCGCCGGGTCGTGAACCAGGAGCTCAACCGTTTGAAGAATCGCTTCAGTGTTCTCATTTCAGATCTTCCGCTCTCAAAGCAAAGAATCGACCGATGATGGCAGCCGTCTGTTCCCATCCGCGCGATTCGGCTTGCAATTTTTTGCGCCCGTCACGTGTCAGCCGATAAAAACGCGCCTTGCGATTGTTTTCCGATGTGCCCCACTCGGAGGCGACATAGTCGTCCTGCTCGAGCTTCAGTAGCACGGGATAGAGCGTGCCTTGATTTACGCGGAACAGGTCACCGCTGATCTGCGCAATACGCCGGGCGATCGCATAGCCGTGCAGTGGACCGAGGACGTCCAAAGTTTTCAGCACCATCAGCGCGAGCGTGCCTTGGAGGACGTCTTTTTTCTCTTTCGGGTGGTTCATTGGGTATCCAACAGGAACCCTAGCACGCTTCCATTGGGAAAACAACAGGGCGAATGCTTTTATGTGGGGTGATGGCAGCCGGCATTGCTGAAGTGCGGGCTTGCTGTTTCATGCCGCCCGATGGCGGAAGATCCTCGGCACCTAGAGGTTCAATTCCTCCGGCCAATCTGATATGTGTGAGCCCTTCTGCAATGGGAGGGGCAAATGAAACGGGTCGGATTCTTTTTACTTGCCGTTATAACTGTGGACCGGTGTTGCCGTCCGACATAGCGCACGCATCTCGACATTCGGACGGAGATTCTTCCCCGATCTATGGGGTCAAGATCCCTGCCGGATACCGCGACTGGCAACTGATTGCCGTGAACCAGCTTCACTTCTCCGGCAAGGGCGAGCAATTGCGCGCTCAAGTCGGCAACGACATCGCGGTCAGGGCCTTCAAGGAAGGGACACTGCCCTTCCCGGACGGCGCCATGATTGCCGCGATTCACTGGACGCGCGTGCCGTCGGAAAGCAACGACAGGGTGCTTGATGGTCCGTTTCCCGGCACTCAATCGTTCGTGATCGGGTCCCTGGTGAATTTGCAGTTCATGGTGAAGGATTCAAAGAAGTACGCGGCGACGGGCGGATGGGGATTCGGTGACTTTAAGGATGGAAAGGCGGGCGACAAGGCGCTCCACGAGACTTGTTTTCCCTGCCACGCGCCGGCGAAAGATCGCGACTATGTGTTTGCTCGTTACGCGCGTTAGCTCACTTCTGTCTGCAACCAAGCAGACATCTTCGCCGAACGGCAGCACAAGAACGAGCGAAACGCGTATTTCACGCCCTCAATGGTTTAAATTTTCTTGGAAATATGGCGGGGACGACGAGACTCGAACTCGCGACCTCTGCCGTGACAGGGCAGCGTTCTAACCAACTGAACTACGTCCCCACTGAAGGTGAATCGTCACTTGGTGGGCACTGAAGGATTTGAACCTTCGACCTTTCGGGTGTAAGCCGAACGCTCTAACCGCTGAGCTAAGCGCCCTATACACAAATAATCGTACAGGAAGCGATGGGGTTGGTCAACGAACGAGTCGAGAGTCGGCAGTTAAAAGTCGAAAGTGACAAAAAATACCGATTGTTTTTTGGTAATTGCCTGTCACTAGGCAGCAGTTCCTCGACTGAGTGTTTGCGGTGGGCCGCTCGCGTTACTTTCCGTGAGGGGCGAGGTACGGGACGAAGCCTTTTGTTTTTGTGTGGAGTTTGTAGACTCCGTGGGTCGCGGTGATGTACAGCGTGTCGTAGTGCGGGTCGCCCCAGGCCAGGTTGGCGGGCTGTTCGGGCATTGCGATGGTGCCGATGTGGTGGCCTTGCGGGTCCCAGACCCAGATGCCTTTTGGGCCGGTGACGAAGATATTTCCTTTTCGATCGACGCGCATCCCGTCGGGGACGCCCTCGCCCTTATTTCCCTTCTCTTCTCCGAAAATGCGACCGTTCGCGAGCGTGCCGTCGGATTGCACATCGTAGACGCGGATATTTTTCTCAGCGCTGTCGTCGACGTAGAAATGCTTTCCGTCGGGCGAGAAAGCGAGGCCATTGGGCTGCGTGAGGTCTTTCGTGAGGAGAGTGACTTTGCCGCTGTCGTCGAGGCGATAGACGCCTTGATACGGAATCTCCTGCGTCTCGCCTTTCACCAGGTCGAGCGTAGGATCGGTGAAATAGATTGCGCCGTCGGGACCGATGACCACGTCGTTTGGACTGTTAAGCTTTTTTCCATCGAAGTGATCGGCGAGGACGGTGTATTTGCCGTCGGGCGTGATTCGAATGATGGCGCGAAGGACGCTGGCGGTGTCGATGAGGCGTAACTGGCGGTCGTAGGTGTTGCCGTCGGGATCGCCTAGAGCGATCAGCTCTTCTTTGTGGCCGTCGGGGTAGACGCGGAAAATTTTGTTGATCTCTTCGTCGCTGACGTAGACGAAGCCGGATTTGTCCCAGACGGGGCCTTCGGTGAAACCGAAACCTGTGGCGACGGTTTCGAGCTTGGCTTGCTTGGGGATGAGCTTCCAGAAAGCGGGAGAGTTAGCCTCAAGTTCGAATTTTCGTGGCGGCTTGTCTTGAGAGAACGCAGCGGACGGACTCAGCAAGATCACAAAGGAGATGATCGAAAGCAATGGATTGCGATAGCGAGAGTTATTCCGATTCATCCTGGGGCTCATTGTTGAGTTTATCGGCGGCGGTACTTTGTTGCCGGGCAGTCGACATCAAGAAACTGATCAAATCGTTGAGCTCGGCGGGGCTGAGTGTTGTGCCGTAGTCGGTCGGCATGAGTGGCATCTTGCTGTATGTGATCGACGCGACGTCTTTCTTGACGACCGAATGAAACGCGCCGTCGGACGATTGCAGTTGCAGGGTGAAGTTGTCGTCGTTGCGAAGCACGCCCGTCAGCGGCGGGCCGCTGTGCGGGGTTACCGTGACTTCGCTTCGATTGAGGCCAGGCAACGTCGCCGGTTTTATGATCGCATCGCGGATTTCTTCCGGGGGGCGACGCCGAGCATACGTTGACAGGTCGGGACCGAGGAATCCGCCCGAGCCAGCGGCGAGATGACATTGGGAACAACGGGCCTTGCCGAAGAAAATCGTTTTCCCGGCGGCGGGATCGCCGGGCATCGCGGCGCCTTCGGATTTTCCCTGGAGGACGCGGAGATATTTGACGAGGGCTTTTATCGTCGGAGCGTCCAGGCTGCTGAACGACGGCATACCGTTGGCAGGAATTCCGTTTGTAATGATCTGCGTCAGCTGAGCGTCGGCGCGATTTTGAGTCTTAGGCGACGTGGCGATGTCGGGGGCGCGCTCGCCGCCTCGGCCGTCGAGTCCGTGGCAACCGGCGCAACGATTTTCGAATGTTTGACGAGCTTCGGCAATCGGCCGTTCATTTTGCGATGGGTTATCTTGGCGTGCCGGTGTACCTTTGACGGCGAAGGCGAACGCGAAGAGAACGGCAGCAAACGTAAGGAATGCGAAGCGTTTGAAGGGTGATGAGCGAACGGAACGGTTTTTAGTTCGCATGGGGCTTCGAAGGGCGATACGGAGCAACATAAAACGCTGGCGACGGGACATGGGCAAAATATTTTTCCGTTTCTTCCGCTGCGCAAAAATCTGGACCGCACTCGCCTCTTGACAAGCTGAATTAATTCGAATTAATAGCACACTAGGGTTTCGTGTCAAGCGCCAACGAATTTTCGGGCGATGCGCGCGACGCCCGAGAGAGCCCAAAGAGAGCGATGAGCACCCGGATTTCCCGATTTGCGATTTCGATTGGAGTAGGCCTAGCGCTGGTGACTTTCGTTTTGTTGGCTTTGGTTCCGGCCGCTCAACGGAATTTTGCAGTCGCCGGCCAATCGGCGGCGACTGCTCCGACGGACGACGCTTCCCTGCTCGACGGCTATCGACACGTCGAGGTGGCGTCGGTTTCGGACGCGATGGAAAAGGTCACCGGCAAGCGCGCTTACATGTCGCACCACATGCGACCGATCTTTCCGGCGAAATTTGCCGGATTCGCCGTGACAGTGCTGCTGAAGAAAGAAGAGAACAAAGACCCGAACGCGCTGGGCGGCATGCTCGAAGCCATTGATCAGGGCACGACGAACTCGGTCTACGTCATGGTCGTTCAGGACGGATCGGACATCGCCGGGATGGGCGGCCTGATGGGGACGGCGATGGCAGCGCGCAATTTCTCTGGCGCAGTGATCGACGGCGGGGTTCGCGACGTTGCGTACCTGCAAAAGATCGGCTTCCCAGTTTTTGGATTGGGCATCGTGCCTTCGACTTCGGTCGGCCACTATCGATTCGGTGGTTCGAATATTCCCGTCGTGTGCGATGGCGTGCCGGTCAACGCAGGCGACATCATTGCTGCTGACAACGACGGTGTCGTCGCGATCCCGCGTGCGTCTGCCGCCGAAGTGCTCAAAGTCGCTCGCGAAATGGATTTCAAAGAGCACTCGATGTACGCGACTATCGAAAAGCTGAAATCGATCGTCGAAGCAGTGAGGCAGTTCGGTCGGATATGAGAACGTCGCTTCGAATGCTGCGTCTCCGAAGCAACCTGAGTGGGCGGACCTAAACGAATGCGGATTGCGGCTCGAATAGCCGTTGTTCTGGTGATTTGTGGCTTCGCACTAACTCTGTGGAGCAGAAAGACGGCTGGACGCACTGAGGATCAGACAGGTGCTGTCTCATCGACGTCCATCGACGTGACGCCGCAAGCGATGCTGGCAAAGGCTGGCGAGAATTGGCTGTCATATCACGGCGATTACACCGGCCAGCGATTCACGCGGCTGAACCAGATCACTCCAGGCAATGTCGGCAATTTGAAGACGCAATGGGTCTTCCATGTGCGCGATGTGAGCGACATGGAGGTCACGCCCGTCGTCTCTGGCGGCGTAATGTTCATCACTGCGGCGAACGACGCCTACGCGCTGGATGCGCGCAGCGGTCGCACGATTTGGCACTATTCTCGACCGATCACCGAAGGGCTCATCGACGACGCATCGTCTCACCATAATCGCGGCGTGTCTCTGTGGCATTCGCGACTATTCATGGAGACGGATAACGCGCATTTGCTTTGTCTCGATGCGCGGTCGGGGCATTTGCTGTGGGACGTCGCCTACGCACCGCAAGGTAACAAGAACTACGGCGCGACGAGCGCTCCGCTGGTCGTGAAGGACAAAGTCGTCGTCGGCACCTCAGGCGGTGACGATGGCGTGCGAGGTTTCGTCGTCGCATTCAATGCGGAAACCGGAAAAGAAGCCTGGCGATTCTGGACGATTCCCGCACCCGGCGAGCCGGGAAACGAAAGCTGGCCCGGCCAGATGTATCTGCGCGGCGGCGGCACGACGTGGATGCCGGGAACCTACGATCCAGAGCTGAATTTAATTTTCTGGGGCACGAGCAATCCAGCGCCGGATTTCGACGGCGGACCGCGCCCGGGCGATAACCTCTACACCGATTGCGTGCTCGCGATCGATCCCGACACGGGCAAACTCAAATGGCACTTTCAATTTACGCCGCATGATCTTTACGACTACGACGCTACCGAAACGCCGGTCCTCGTCGATGCGACCTACAAAGGGCAGCCGCGGAAATTGCTTGTCCAAGCGAACCGCAATGGATTTCTGTACGTGCTTGACCGAACGAACGGCGCATTTCTCTCCGCGATACAATTCGCCGACAAAGTGACTTGGGCCAGCGGGATTGATGAGAAGGGCCGGCCAATCCTGACCGGTAAAATTCCGACCGCCGATGGGACCGAGGTCTGCCCGAGCTTTTCCGGCGCAACGAATTGGTATTCGCCGTCCTACAACCCGGATCAGAACCGCTTGTACTTTCTTGCGCTGCAAGATTGCGGAACGTTTTTCTTGAAGCCGGAGGACTTTGCGGAGGGACGCACGTATTACGCAACGGGTGTCCGTCACAGTCGCACCGTGAAATCGGGAAAGAAACTCCTCGCCTACGATCTCGCTACGAACAAAATTGTTTGGGAATACCAACTCGTGGGAGAGCGCGACTCCACTGCTGGCACACTATCCACCGCGACTGGACTCGTCTTTTTCGGCGACAACTCGCAAGCGCTCGAAGCCGTTGACACGGCGACCGGCAAGGCGCTCTGGTACTTCACGATGGGTCAGACGATTCACGCTTCGCCGATGAGCTATTCGGTTCTTGGGAAACAATACGTAGCTATCGCCGCCGGGACTGACGTTTTTAGTTTTGCGTTGCCCTGATCCTGGAGCGTTCGGGATCTAAGTTTTCGACAAATCTGAAAAGGAGAACTCACACATGCTTTCCAATCTATTCACGCGTAGGGACTTTGCTGGACGGTTCGCTTCGCTCGTTTCGGGACTCGGCCTCGCGGCCGCTTCCACCTCCGCCGCGGAACCGGCAGCCGAGCCGAAAAAGTCGAGCGGTGGTGGCGTCAAGAAGATGGACTACGACGGTAAGCCGGCTGGAGCCGGCTTCATCACGCCGATCATCACGTTCAACGACGTGATCTACATCGCCGGAATCGGAGCGCACTCGCACGATCAAAGCGAATTCCCGAGCGACATCGACACGCACATCAAGAAGGTGATGGAACAGGTCAAGCACGTCGTCGAAGTAGCGGGCGGCACAATGGACAGCATTCTCCAACTCACCGTTTTTCTGACGGACATCGCAAACTTCGATGGCATGAACAAAGTCTTCAAGACGTATTTCCCGAATGGCGGACCGGCGCGCACGACCGTCGCGGTAGCCGCGCTTCCCGGCAACTCGCTCGTAGAAATCAACTGCACGGCCGCGGTCGTCAAGAAGTAAGGACGGCGATTTCAAACTGAATGACGGAGAAAGCGTCAAGCCGCGTTCGCTGGCTGCTCATCGGCTGGCTGTTCGTGCTAAGTGCAGTCGCATTCCTCGATCGAGTCAACCTTTCGATCGCGGGCGGCGCGCTGTCGGCTGAATACCACCTCACAAACGTTCAGTTTGGATTTCTGTCGACGGCTCTGCTGATCGGATACACGCTCTTTCAGACACCGGCGGGTTGGCTCGCGGACCGATTCGGACCGCGGCGCGTGCTGACCGGTTCCGTAATTTGGTGGGGCGTGTTCACAGCATTGACGGCGGCGATTCCCACGTCGATCATTTCGCCGTTCGCGGCGTTGATTGGCGTGCGCTTTCTGCTCGGCGCAGGCGAGGCGATCATGTATCCAGCCTCGAATCAATTCGTCTCGCGGTGGATTCCATCTCAAGAACGCGGTGTGGCGAATGGATGGATTTTTGCCGGTGTAGGCGTGGGCTCGGGGTTTTCGCCGTTCGTCGTGATTTACACAATGGCGCATCACGGGTGGCGATTTTCCTTTTGGGTATGTGCGCTCATCGGTTGCGCTGCCGGGGCGGTCTGGTATCTCGCGGCGCGCGACACGCCGGAGCAGCATGCCAGTGTGTCGGCCTCGGAACTCGCGACAATCAATGCGGGCTTGACCCTTGGCTCGGGAGCGGCCAAGCCCGGGGCGCGAAAGTCACCTCCGTGGTCCTCGATTCTTTCCAACCTCAACATCTGGCTCGTCACGCTCAGTTATTTCTGCTATGGCTACGTGGCTTGGATCTTTTTTGCATGGTTCTACCGCTATCTCAGTGAAGTGCGCGGACTAAATTTGAAGGCGAGCGCGTTCTACGGAACGCTTCCCTTCATCGCGATGGCGATCGCGTGTCCGCTCGGTGGCTTGATTTGTGATGTGCTGACACAGCGAGTGGGTCGGCGCATCGGGCGCTGCGTCGTTGCAGGAATCGCTGTGGCGTGTGCTGGCGTGTTCATCGCGTTTGGCTCGCAGGTGGACAATGCGCGACTTGCCAGCGTGGTGCTCGCCGGTGGCGCGGGCGCGCTCTATCTGTCGCAGAGTTCGTTTTGGGCGGTCAGCGCCGATCTCGGAGGCCTTTTCTCGGGTTCGGTATCGGGATTCATGAACATGGGTGCGCAGACTGGGGGCGCGCTTACCGCTTCGCTCACTCCATGGATTGCTGCCCGTTACGGCTGGACTGCGTCATTTATGGTAGCGGCAGCGTTGTGTGGAGCAGGAGCGATCGGGTGGTTTCTCGTGAATCCAGATTCAAACACCGTCGCCGGTGCGTCCGTGAGGTCGTCAGCATGAGACTGAGATTATTCTCGGCCCTCTTCGCGGCCGGGCTTCTTTACGGACCAGGAGCGCTGGCTCAGTCGAAAGATGATGTCGCTACGATTCACGTGGACGTTACTCCGGGGCATGAGATCAATTCGTTCGATCCCGACGTTGCGATGGGGAGTTCCATCGATGCGCTGTCGCATTCCAACATCGACAAGGTCTACACGCCTCACATTATTCAGGAGTCGTTGTCGGCGGGTTGGGGACCGATCAGCTATCGCAACAACACCGAGCTTCGAATGGCCGCCTGGCATTGGACCGAAAACGGCACATGGAGCGATGCTGCGGGCAAACGAGGCTATTTCACTGGCAGCACCGAACTGAAGGATCCGATTCGCTACATTCTTCCCTACGCCTTGCCCCATCGCGGATTTTCGACCAGTGGCGACCGTCCGATCACTGGGCCAAATCTTTCGTACTGGAAGAGCAATCCCTACCTCACCTCAAAATTCACGGGTGAAAGCGACACGCGTCACCCACAATGGGTGGTGATCGACCTGAAATCGCAGAAGTCAGTGAATGCTATTCGAATTGCATGGGCGGTGCCGTTCGCAACGACCTATCGTGTTGAATATTGGATCGGCAAGGATCCACTCGAATTCGACAAGGGACCGGAGGGCGAATGGAAAACGTTCGAAGCCGGCTCGCAGAAAAACGCCAGTGGTGGGACCGTGACGCTGAAGCTTGGGAATGCTCCGGTCGAGGCTCAGTATTTTCGGATTTGGATGACGGAGTCCTCCAATACTTGCGACGAACATGGTTCAGACGACGTTCGCAACTGCGTCGGCTACGCGATCAAGGAGATCGAACTCGGTACCGTGGACGCGGACAATGCGTTCAAGGGTGCAGCGCAAGATGCCGCGGAACAGCAGAAGTTCACGTACTGCTCTTCGTCGATCGATCCGTGGCACTCCGCGGATGATGTGAATGCAAGCGGCCCGGGCCAGCACAGCGGCTTCGATCTCTTCTACACGAGCGGGATCACCAACGGGCTGCCGGCGAGAATTCCCGTGACGATGCTCTACGGAACCCCCGACGATGCCGCGGCCCAAATCGCGTATATCGAGAAGCGTGGCTATCCGATCTCGGGGATTGAGCTGGGTGAAGAGCCGGACGGCAAACACGCGCTGCCAGAGGATTACGGCGCGCTTTACATCCAATGGGCCGTCGCGATTCATAAGGTCGATCCAAAGCTGAAACTCGGCGGGCCGATTTTCGAAGGCGTCAACGAAGACATCACGGTCTGGCCGGACGAGCAAGGCCGGAAGTCGTGGATGGGACGCTTCGTCGCTTACCTAAAATCGCACGGTCATTTGCAGGATCTCGCCTTCGTTTCTTTCGAACACTATCCGTACGAGCCGTGCACGATCACCTGGAAGTCGCTCTACGATGAGCCACAGTTGACAAAACATATTTTGCAGGTATGGCGAGACGATGGAGTGCCCAAAGACGTGCCTCTTATGATCACGGAGGATCATTTGGCCGCAGCGCTCACCGGTCCGATGAGCACGATTTTCTCGGGGCTTTGGCTCGCTGACAACGTCGGGTCGTTTTTCGAAGGCGGCGGCGCCGTCTTTTACCACTCTCCGATTCAGCCGGAAGCGCTGCATAACACGTGCCTTGGCTGGGCGACCTGGTCCAACTTCATAGCTGATGCCAACTACGACATCTTCGGATACACGGCGCTTTATTACAGCGCGCGAGTGATTAATCTCGAATGGGTACAACATCGATCAGGCATGCACAAAATGTTCCCGACCGAGAGCAAGATTCAGGACAGCGAGGGCAATCAGCTCGTCACGTCCTACGCCGTGCGCCGACCGGACGGACAATGGGCATTGCTGCTGGTGAATCGCGACGAAAGCAATCCGCACACCGTTCGAATTGCCTTCGACGACAAGCAACGCAGGAAGTCCGAAACATTTGCGGGCCCCGTTACGTTTACAACTTTTGGCAGCGAGCAATACGTTTGGAAAAACGACGGCGAGAATAGCCACGCGGACCCGGACGGTCCGCCGTTTGCCACGATCGTTCCGGAGTCGCGCGAGCGCACGTTTACGCTGCCGAAAGCGTCCGTTACTGTTTTGCGAGGAAATGCCGGGAATTTGTCTCGGTAACTACTCGCGATATTTACATCGGCTTTACTATCAGCCTGCTCTAGAGCGGGTTTCGAGCACTTTTGTCTTCGTGCGATGTTCGGATAAATGCCAAATTTCGATTGATTTCGATTTGTTTCGATTAAACCGATTCAATACTTGACAAGGCGAATTGACAGGCATACATTTTTCGCCATCGGGAGTGTTAGCAACGCGGAATTCCATCTGTTGGAAGACCGCGAAGCAGCTCCACCTCGATTTCGAGCAATCAACTTGGGAAGCAACGCCGAATCCGAACGATTTCGGCATTTCTCTATTTAGTTGATGCTCTCGTCAGTGCCTGAAGTGGATTGGGGTACCGCAACCTCAAGGAGGGTGTCGGATGGTTCGTCGTTTTACGCTATTGGCTCGGGGTGTATTGCTGGTGTTCGTCGCGCTCTGTTGTTCCACGGTCCTACGCGCCGACGTCACTGGCTCGGTTCAAGGAACAGTGCATGACCGCTCAGGAGGCGCAATCGTCGGCGCCAAGGTTCTCATCACAAACGTCGCCACGAACAGCACTCTCGAAACAATCACCGCTGCGGATGGTACGTTCCGCGTCCTCGCTCTCGCCGCGGGAACATACAAGCTTTCGGTTAGCGCCACGGGCTTCCGCCCATTTTTGGAAGACGGGATCGTTGTCTCGGTCAACGACCAACTGCATTTCGATGTGTCGCTCGATGTCGGCAGCGTGTCCGACAAAGTGGAAGTCGCCGCCAACGCCGTGCAGGTGCAAACAGAAAGCACCCAGCTTGGTGACGTGATCGATTCCAAGAAAATGTTGGCGCTTCCCCTGAACGGCCGCAGCTTCATCGACCTCCTCGGATTGCAGGCAGGCGTCGCTCCCGGCACGGCATCGACGATCCAACAGGATCGTCCCATCTCCGGTTTTCTCTCGAACTCTGGCAACATCTCGGTGAACGGCCAGCGTGAAACCGCGAACGCCTTCCTCGTGAACGGCGGCGACGTCAGTGAAGGCCGCAACCTCGGCGCCGGCTTGGTTCCGAACCTCGACTCCATCGAGGAATTTCGCCTCATCACCAACAGCTTCGACGCCGAATATGGCAAGTTCAGCGGCGCGGTCGTCAACGCCATCACGAAGTCTGGCAGCAACGGCTTCCACGGAGACGCTTTCGAATTTCTCCGCAACGACAAGCTCGACGCAAAAAACTTCTTCGCACCCTCGAAGTCGGAACTCCGCCGCAATCAGTTCGGCTACGCCGCCGGCGGCCCCGTCATTAAAAACAAGATTTTCTGGTTCTCCGACTACCAGGGCACCCGACAGGTGCAGGGCGCCGAAACGGGACTCGTCACAGTGCCGACGGCGGACCAGCGCAACGGCATCTTCGATCCATCGTTGCTCAGCGGAACAGTGGACGGTCCGTACTGGGCGCAGGTGCTCAGCCAACGGTTGGGTTACACGGTGTCGCAAAACGAGCCATATAGCGCGCCCGGTTGCGGCAGCACCGCCGCTTGCGTGTTTCCAGGCGGGGTGATCCCGAAATCAGCTTGGTCAGCCCCGGCAGCGAACATCCTGCAATATATCCC
Source organism: uncultured Acidobacteriota bacterium (assembly GCA_963766985.1). Taxonomy (GTDB): domain Bacteria; phylum Acidobacteriota; class Terriglobia; order Acidiferrales; family UBA7541; genus Acidiferrum. The sequence goes on along the minus strand of CAVYCJ010000010.1, from coordinate 85,656 downwards.
CGCTCCCACAAGCGCGGGCGACACTCAAAATTATTTCGACAACAGCCAGCGCAATATCGCCAACGACAACAAATTCGGCGAGCGCATCGACTTTAACAACCAGAAAACCGGCAACTGGTCGTGGTACTACCACCTTGACAACACGAACGTATCCAGCGGCTTAGCAGGATTTGCAAGCGTACCGGGATTTTCAACCGTCACGCCGTCGCGTGCTCAAGAGTTTGTGATGAGCAACACCAAGACCATCGGAGCGACCTCTGTAAACGAAGCGCGCATCAGCTTCTTCCGGACCGCTCTCCACAAAGATCAGCCTTCCCAGAGCTTTGCGGACCTATCATCGTTGGGATTCATCACCGGTGCCGGCACCCTTGGCATTGTGCCCTTAGCTGGCTATCCGCAGTACGTTCCGCAAATCTCGTTCAGCAACCTCGGCCTCAACATCGGCGTTCCGACACTGGATACGGTTCAACCCGACACCACCTACACGGCGTCGGACGTTTTCTCCAAGAGTCAGGGTCGGCACACATGGAAGGTCGGCGGCGAGTTCCGCTACTTCCAGATCAACGAACGCAACTTCGCCAACCCGAACGGCGGCTTCACATTCGATGGAACTGTGACCGGAACCGATTTCGCGGACTATCTGCTCGGGGCAACGTCGGTTGTCAACGCACCCTATACCCAGGCTGCCGAGCAGTTTCTCGACTCGCGCACCCGCTACGGCGGCGCGTTCGTTCAGGATTCCTGGAAAGTGAAGCCGAATCTGACTTTGAATCTCGGCTTGCGTTGGGAAGTCAGCATGCCGCTCTACGACACGCAGGGCAAAATTCAAACCTTCGTGCCCGGCGAGCAATCTACAACGTTCCCGCTTGCTCCAGCTGGTTTGGTATTTCCGGGTGACCCGGGCATTCCCAAGACCCTTGCTCCGACTCATTACAATAACTTCGGACCGCGGCTTGGACTTGCTTACTCTCCAAACTTCTCCGACGGTATCTTGGGCAAGATTTTTGGCGGCCCCGGCAAGAGCAGCATCCGCGCATCGTACGGTCTCTATTACACCTCGATCGAAGATCTGAACCTCTTCTACGAAGTGGCTGACGCGCCGTTCGGTCTGTACTGGACCTCGCCCGTGTCCGTCATGTTCAACGAACCGTTCCGCGTTCGCGCCACGGGCGCCTCACTCGGACAACGCTTCCCTTTCACTGCGCCGGTTCCGGGTGCCGCTTCGAACGCCAACCTGGACTTCTCAGTCTACGAGCCGTTCAACTTCTTCCCCGGCTACAATATCAACAACAAACTACCCTACGCAGAGCACTTCAACCTCTCCATCCAGCGTGAACTCTCGAAGTCTACCGTGCTTACACTCGCTTATGTTGGTACCGAGGGCCACCGTCTCATCACACAAAACGACGCGAACCCCGGCTCCGCTGCTCTGTGTCAACAACTCAACGCTGGAGGCGCATTCGACACGACGGCAGGTACCGCCGGTTGCGGTCCTGGTAACGAGAACGACGTCTTCCAGTTGGCTACTGCTCCCGCTGGCACCGACTGCTCCAACAATACCGTCAAAACAGCGCAAACCGGTTGTGTTTACAGCACGCGGCAGACAATCCTCAGTCCAAATTTCTGCCCTGGTGGCGCGCAAGTCTGCTACGGCTCCAACAACACCAACACGCTGACTGTTGCCAACTCGATCTATAACTCGGCCCAGGTCACCCTGGAAAGAAAAGCGACTGACTGGACATTTTTGGTCGCTTACACCTTCGCCAAGGCCCTCGACGATGCTTCCGCCTTCAACGATTTGGTCAACTTTGCCGATCCGGCGATCAGCCGTGGTTTGTCCTCCACCGACATTCGCCACAACTTTGTCGCCAGCTACGTCTGGGCGGTACCGTTCGACCGCTTGTTCGCGAACGGGCCCAAGCGCTTGACGCAAGGATGGCAGCTCCAGGGCATCACCCGCTTCTCGACGGGCTTCCCTGTCCAGTTGAACCAGGACACCGGAGACGCGTCACTCTCCGGCAGCTCCTCCACCGACATGCCGAACCTCGTGGGCCCCGTGCAGACGGTGAACCCACGCAAGTCGAATCCAGATTGCCCGACGACCGACGGCACGGGTTGCTATTTCCTTCCGTCGGCGTTCGCCGTGAACTCGGACCTCGGCACCTTCGGCACCGCCAACCGCCGCTTCTTTCACGGTCCCGGTTTCAACAACACCGACTTCGGGATCACGAAGCGGACCGTCCTTCACGAGCACTACGCGTTCGACGTCCGGCTCGAATTCTTCAACATCTTCAACCACGCCCAGTTCAACAACCCGGGCGGCAACATCACGGGCTCGAGCTTCGGTATCGTGACGAGCGCTCGCGATCCCCGCATCGGACAGGTCAGCGCGAAGTTCTACTGGTAAGCCACTGTTTCAGGCATGAGACATGGCGAGCGGGCACGTTTTCACCGTGCCCGCTTCGCCGCTCAAGCCGTTGCGTCGGCGCAGAACATCGATCAGAGTTACGAGCACGGCCACATGCCGAGCACGCAACTCACTCGTTTCGCCAGCCGTGACGCTTGCGAACGATATAGGACGGACTTGTTGTTCTACTTCGGCAGTCGAACGGTGATTCTAGTGGCATCGGCACTGCTCCTCTCCAGCCCGACCTTCGCCCAAACCGCCGAGACCTATCGCAAACAGGCTATTGAACTTTCGCGTGCGCAGTCTTGGGACGCCGCCATCGCCGACTATCGCAAAGCCCTCGAGCTCGAACCCAACGACGCCGACACGCACTACAATCTGGCGCTGACGCTGAAATACAAAGGCGATGCTCGCCAAGCCTCCGAGGAGTTCGAAGAGGCGGTTCGTCTCAAACCAAACTGGGCCGAGGCGCACTTCGGCTTAGGCGCGACCCAATACGATCTCGGCGACCAGGCGGCCGCGCTAAAAGAGTTGCAGACCGCGGTCCGTCTCCAACCCGCAAACTCTTCCGCACGCGAACTCATCGCGCGCATCGATCTGCAACAAAACAATCCTTCATCCGCCGAAATAGAGCTGAAGAAAGCACTCGCAGGCAAACCGTCCGCCGCCCTGCACTTTGAACTCGGACTCGTCGAAGGCCAACTCGGCAAACTCGATCTCGCCGCCGCCCAGTTTCGCCAGGCAATCGCGCTCGACCCAAAGTTCGCACGCGCCCACGCCGTCCTCGGTGTCACCTTGCGTCGTCAAGGCAATCACACCGCGGCTCTCGCCGAATTTCGCAAAGCTGTCGCGATCGATCCCAACGATCCCGAAACGCAATACGACCTCGGCATGGAGCTCAAAGCCAGCGGCGACAACGCCGGAGCCATTGCCGCCTATCAACGCGCGATCGCCATCAAGCCGGATCTCGAGAAAGCTCACTACGCTCTGGGCGTCGCTCTCCGCTCCCAAGGCCAGACCGACGCATCGAACAAGGAATTGAACGAACTCAGCGGCCTGCACGACTTTCGAACGCATCTCGCGCAAGCGAAGATGCTCACTCTGAAAGGAGTTGACGCGCTCAAGCAGCAGCAACTCGAGCAGGCGCAATCACTTTTCGAAAGCGCCATCAAAGAGGCTCCTTCCCTTCCCACCGGCTACTACTATCTCGGGCTGACGTGGGAACGAAAAGGCGACGCCACGCAAGCCCAGGCCGCATACAACAAAGCTCTCGAGCTTCAACCCGACTACGCACAGGCGCACTCCCGCCTCGGACTGATCTATTGGCGTCAAGGCGACCAGCAACACGCCATCGAAGAATTCCACCAGGCCGTCCTCGCCGATCCCGACCTTGCCGAAGCTCATTTCAATTTAGGCCTCGCTTTCGCCCAAGCCGGTCAGCCGCAACAAGCGATCCCCGAACTAAACGAAGCGATCACTCTCGATCCCAAATACACCGATGCGCGCGTACAACTCGGCCTTGTCCTCAGCCAAAGCAACGACCAAGCCGCCGCAACCAACGTCTTTCGCGAACTCGTTCGCCGCGAGCCAAATTTCCCCGAAGGCCACAACAACCTCGGCCTGATGCTCCTGCAATCGGGAGACGCTGCGGGCGCTCAAACACAATTCGCCGAAGCGATCCATTTAAAACCCGAATACGCCGAGGCTCACTACAATCTCGCTCTAGCTCTCCACCAAGCAGGAAAGGAGGATGAGGCGCACGCGGAGTTGGAAAAGGCCTACGCAATTTCCCCAGAACTCCGAAACGCTCCTCACCCATAAGCGATGAAAGCCATTCGAATCATCCTCATTCTTCTCGCGCTCCCGCTCGCGGCTTTCGCGATCGACGTCTGCCAAGTCACTCCGCCCACTGCGTCGCTGACTGTCCCGTATGTCGCCGGTTCGCCCGACCTCAACACCGATCCGCATTCAACGACCTGGGCCAACGCATCATCTGCATGGATTGAAAAGGATTGCACCGACAGAATCAGCTATCCCGACCTCAAAACCGAAGTCCGCGGCTTCTGGACCGACACCGACCTCTACCTGCTCTTCGTCTCGCCGTACAAGGTTCTCAATCTCTGGCTTCCCGCCGACAACAGCAAAGACCGCCTAAAGCTCTGGGACAAAGACGTCGTCGAATTCTTCCTCGGCGACGACTGGCAGAACATCCGCCATTATCGCGAATTCGAAATCGCTCCCACGGGCGACTGGGTCGATCTGGCTATCGATCTCGATCACGACACCTACGGCGCAGACTGGAACTCCGGCTTCGAACACCAGGGCCGCATCGACGAAGCCAACCACATCTGGTATGCCGCTGCGAAAGTCCCACTGAAGTCTGTTAGCGATCAAAAGATCAAGAACGGCACCATGTGGCGGGCCAACCTCTACCGCATCGACGGTCTCGGCGAAGATCCGCAGCGTCATTTCATGTGCTGGCAGCAGACCTGCGTCGTCAATCGCGACCCGAATCACGTTCCCGAAAATTTCGGCACCATCATGTTTTCCAAGGATCCATCGCTCGAGAAACACAAATCGAAGTAATCCTCAGCCCGGAGAGTCCGAATGATCACCCGTAACGGTTCCAATCGCCGCTCGTTCATGAAATATCTCGTTGCCTCGCCGCTGCTGGCACAGATCACTGCAAAGGATCTTTCTGCCAAGTCTCTTGCCGCAGTGGGACTCGCTCCAGCCGAGAATCCCTACGCAAAGATCGGCGTCCGTACCGTCATCAACTGCCGCGGCACGTGGACCTATCTCAGCGGCTCGCTCGAATTCCCTGAAGTCCGTGCAGCTCAGATCGAAGCCGGCCATCACTTTGTGAACATGGTCGAGCTTCAGCAAGGTGTCGGCCGCAAGCTCGCCGAACTCACCGGCGCCGAGTCCGGCATGATCACCAGCGGCGCTGCGGGAGCAATGGCTACCTCGACAGCCGCCTGCATGGCAGGCACGGACGGCGCGAAAATCTGGCAACTCCCCGACACGACTGGCATGAAGCACGAAGTCATCATGGTCGGCGGCCGCAGCGCTTTTGACAGCGCGATTCGCCTCACTGGAGCGAAGCTCATCCTGGTCGAGGGTCCCGACCAGATCGCAAACGCCATCAACGACAACACCGCAATGATCTACACCACCGACCTTGGCGACAAACTCGTAAAAGAGGTCGCCATCGCGAAAGACAAGAAAGTTCCGATGTTGCTCGACGATGCTGCCGGCATTCCGCCTGCGCAAAATCTCAAGCTCTACGCGCAGATGAAGATTGATCTCTACACGTTCTCCGGCGGCAAGGGACTTCGCGGTCCACAGTGCAGCGGCGTTTTGCTCGGCCGCAAAGATCTGATCGACGCTGGGCTGCGCAATTCGGCTCCGTGGGAAGGTGCCGTTTGCCGCGCGATGAAAGTCGGCAAGGAAGAAATCATCGGCTGTCTCACCGCTGTCGAGACATGGCTCAATCTCGACGAGAAAAAGCAGTTCGCCGAATGGCAGGCCCGCATCGACAAGATTGCCAAACTCGTCGAGACCGTCCCTGGGGTTCGAACCGATGTGTTCGTTCCCGACGACGGCAATCGCTATCCGACCCTGCGTGTTTACTGGGATCAGGAAGGCTGGGGCTACTCCATCGACGATTGCGTCTTCGCTCTTCGTAAGAGCGATCCGTGCATCGAAGTCCTCGGCGCGGACAATCCGAGTCTCGTGCCTGCTGTCCATGAAGGTATTCAGAAGCCGACGCGCAAAACGCCGCGCCCAAAGGTCGATCACATCGAACTCGTCTCGATGACGATTCAGGACGGCGAGGAAATGATCGTCGGCAAACGGTTGCGCGAGCTTCTCGGCGAAGCGCAAAAGAAAGCCAAGAAGGCATGAGGCGGCATCTCCGCGTTGTCGCCGGCATCGGACTGATGGCGTTGGCAGCGGCCAGCGGCGCGCATGCCCAAATAAAATCGATCACCTCGAGCCAGATCCCGACGAAACCCGACGCTCTTGGCTCCCCAGCGATTGACGCCGGAGATTACGTTTACGTCTCCGGCCAAGGCCCTCAAAAAGCCGACGGCAGCATGGCATCCGGCTTCAGTGATCAAGTGAAGCAATGTCTCGACAACATCAAATCCCTCGTCACCGCCGCCGGCCTCACGATGGATAACGTTGTCTACGTTAACGTCTACATGGACGACACGACGAAGTACAACGAGCTCAATCAAGCGTTCGCCGCTTACTTCCCGAAGGATCCGCCGGCGCGTGGGATTCTCGGCGTTGCCGCGAATCCGGATTCAACCGTCCAAATCAGCGCAATTGCCGTCCGCGATTTGACGGGTAAAAAATCCGTCACCCCGCCGAACTACAAGCCCAACAAAGCATTCTCATGGGGCATGTTGACCCACGACCGCCTCTTCATCTCCAACATGCCAGGCATCGACCCTGCTACCGGAAAAATCCCTGCAGATCCCGCCGCCCAAGTCGATCTCGCGCTCGATGGCCTAAAAGCCGTCAACGAAGCCGCAGGCCTCACGCTCGCCAACATGGTCTTCGTCAATCCCTATCTCACCGACGAAATTCCTCACGGCGTGATGAACAAGCTCTACGCCGCTCGCTTCGAATTCGGCAACACGCCAGGCCGCGCCACCATCGAAGCATCGAGCCTTCCCGAAGGCGCGCATATCGCCTACACCGGCATCTCCGTTCGCGATATCAGCCAGCGCCACTCGATCAAGCCGAAAAATATGCCGCCGAGCCCGACCGCGAGCCCCTGCGTCTTCGCCGGCGACACGCTATTCTGCTCCGCCAAAAGCGGCTTCATCCCCGGCCCCAATCTCGGCATGTTCATCCAGGACGTGCCCAATCAAACGCGCCAAAGCATGCGCAATCAGCTCGACAATCTCGAAGAAGCTGACATGAAGTACGATCAGGCCGTCTCGACCGTCATCTATCTCGACAATCTTTCCGACACCTCCGACTTCGCCAACATCTACAAAAAGTTTTTCGGCAAAGTCCTGCCGGCCACAACGGTCGTCCAGCAAATGAAGCCGGTCGATCGCAAGCCCGACGCCGAAGGCCACGTCCCTGAGGTCGAGCAATTCTCGATCTTCGCCGTCCGCAACCATCCCAAGCAGTAACGCGAAAAATTGCGCATCGAGCCCAGTGTGGCTGTGACATCACGCCCACGTCGGCGCTAAAATGCCAACCGCATTTGCAACACTCGCTTCTGCTCGCGCCCAAGGAGGAGTCTTGCTTCACCGCAGAATCTTTGTCGCCGTTGCGATAATTCTTGTCGTCGCTCTCTTTGCTTCACCGCGCCAAACGCGCGCCCAATCTCAACAACCCGCCGCGCAATCTGCTCCACAGCAAACTTACGAGGTCATCGTCCAAACCGGCGTCCACATGGAAACACGCGACGGTGTCACTCTCCGCGCAGACATCTATCGCCCGAAGGCCGACGGCAAGTTCCCCGTCATCCTGATGCGCACGCCCTACGACAAGAGCGTCGGCTGGGCCGCCGCTCCCGCCTATCAAGTCGCGTCGCATGGCTACGTGATGATCGTGCAGGACGTCCGCGGCCGCTACACCTCTGACGGCGAGTTCTACACCTTCCGCCACGAGATCGCTGACGGCTACGACGCAGTCGAATGGGCCGCCGCGCTTCCCTATTCCAACGGCAAAGTCGGTATGACCGGCGGCTCCTACGTCGGCGCTACGCAAATGCTGGCCGCGGTCGCGCATCCGCCTCACCTCGCCGGCATCATGCCCACCGTAACGTCGAGCAACTACCACGCAAACTGGACCTATCACGGCGGCGCGCTCGAACAATGGTTCGACCAAAACTGGACGACGCAGCTCGCCACCAACACGATGTGGCGCCAGATCGAAAAAGACACGAACGCGCTCGTCGGCACCACGACTCTTCCCCTCACCGATTTCCCCGCCTTCAATTACAAAGAACTCCCCGCCGGCGCCTCGATTACAAAGGCAATCGCCCCCTACTATCTCGACTGGCTAGCCCATCCCTCTTACGACGCCTACTGGAAGCAGTGGTCCATCGAAGAGCACTTCGCCGACATCCAGGTTCCCGCACTCAACATCGGCGGCTGGTACGACATCTTCCTCAACGGCACGCTCCGCAACTACATGGGCGTCAAAGCCCACGGCGGCAACGACGCCGCGCGCAACGGCCAGAAGCTCCTCATCCAGATCGGCGGCCACGCTGGTTTCGGCCGAAAAATCGGTGACGTCGAATTCGGCGACCACGCCGTCGAATTCCCCCCAGGACAAGTCCTGATCGACTGGTACGACTTTCTTTTCAAGGGAATTCAAAACGAATTCGCCACCGACAAACCAGTCCACGTTTTTGTGATGGGCGAGAACAAATACCAGCAATTCTCCGACTGGCCACCGCCCGAAATGCAAGCCACGCGCTACTACATTCATTCGAACGGTTCAGCGAATTCCCTTCGCGGCGACGGTACTCTTTCCACCACCGCACCGAAAAAAGAATCCGCCGACAAATTCACTTTCGATCCCGCGAACCCCGTCCCGACCATCGGCGGCTCGCTCTGCTGCGATATGGTCCATTACGAGCCCGGCCCGCGCGATCAGCGCTCCGCCGAAGGCCGCAACGACGTTCTGATCTATTCCACCAAGCCGCTCGATCAGGACATGCAGGTCACCGGCCCCGTCACGTTCGAAGCCTGGGTCAAATCCTCCGCCGTCGACACCGACTTCACCGCCATGCTCGTCGACGTCGCACCCGACGGCTTCGCCAAAAACCTCGCCGACGGCATCCTCCGCATGCGCTATCGCGACTCCGACGAAAAGCCCGACCTCATCAATCCCGATCAGGTCTACAAAGTCACCGTCGACCTCTGGGCCACTGCCAACACCTTCCAGAAGGGCCACATCATTCGACTGCAAGTGAGCAGCAGCAATTTCCCGCGCTTCGATCGCAACCACAACACCGGCGCCGACCAAGCCACCAGCACAAACTTCGTCACCGCCACCAATACCATCCTCCACGACGCCGAACACCCGTCAGCTTTAGTGCTACCGGTGATCCCAACTCCCAAGTGATCGAATAGATCGACATACCCTGGTCGCTCACCACATTTATCTCCTGTTTATAAAACGCGCCGTAAGATCGGCGCAAAGTGGTTTATACTGTCAAGTGGATGCGGCCCCTAGCAACGATGACGAAACCAAAACTACAACCTGAACGAGTCACAGCGTCTGAGAATTCCTGTGCAGCCGCGAGGCGAAACGGCCGAGATAGTCGAAATCCGCAACGTCACCCTAAAGGAAGCGCTCCAAATGGTGAGAGCGCTCGCGGACCGCGCTCCGTCCGAAGAAATCTATCCTCAACCTAAGATCTAAATAGACGCGCCGGTTTCTCTTTGCCGATCACGGACTGCGGTGAGCATCCGAGCTACTGCTTTGCGACGGTTCCCGCAAAGTGGATCGCTTCGCTCGCCACGATCCCCTTCCCCTCACGAATCGTCACAAACGTATTCGCCTTCAATCCCTCTATGGTCTGCTTCGCCCCGCTCGGCCACACAATTTCAATGCGCGCCGGTAAATTCTTCCCCGGCTTCCCCAACCCAAACGTTAGCGGCAACTCGCTCTGCGACAAATAGCTCGACCCACTCTTCACCATCCGCGTCATTCGAACGCCCGTGCTCGTAACCAGCGTCACCCGCGCCCCAATCCCATCCCGATTCGACTTCATACCCTGCAGCCTCACACGTAAGAAATCGTTCTGATTCGCATTCTCATTCCGCAGCAGCCGCGCCGGACCGTTGCTCGTCGTCACTACCAGATCCAAATCCCCATCGTTGTCGTAATCGCCGTAAGCAACGCCTCGCCCCACAACCGGCTTTTGAATCGCCTTCCCCAGCTTGCCCGAGACATCCTCAAACTTCTTGTCTCCCAAATTTCGATACATCCCCAACGGCTGCGCATACCGCACCGTCGGCTGCACCACCGCAATGTCATCCGACACGTGCCCATTCGCCGCCACCACGTCCAGCAACCCATCCAGATCGTAGTCGAAGAAAAAACACCCAAATGTCAGCGCCCCCGATGTCATCGCTCCCAACCCCGACTTCGGCGCCTCATCCGTAAACAGTCCCGACCCATCGTTCCGATACAGCGCCATGCTCTCGTTCGTAAAATTTCCAATCACCAATCCGAAATTTCCCGACCCATCGAAATCCGCCGCATCCACACCCATCCCCGCCCGCACGCGCCCCGATTCGCTAAACGCAATCCCCGCCGTCAGCCCCGCCTCCGTAAACGTCCCGTCATGATTGTTCCGGTAGAGCTTATTCGGCTCCGTGTCGTTCGAAACGAACAAATCCATCCACCCATCGTTGTCAAAATCCACCAGCGCCACGCCCAGCGCCTTGCTCGTCGGATCCCACAATCCCGCCTTCTTCGTCACATCCTCAAACACGCCGCCGCCCTTGTTGTGATACAGATGCGAACTCTCGCCCTTATACCTCTGCGGCGTGCAATACGACTTGTTCTTGTTGTCGAGCGAGCAATACTGATCCGTCTCGATCGACCACTCGATGTAATGCGTCACAAACAAATCCAGCTTGCCGTCGTTGTCGTAATCCACCCACGCCGCACTCGCCGAAAATCCCGGGCTCGCCACGCCCGCCTTCGCCGTCACATCGACAAACTTCCCATTCCCCTGATTGTGATAAAGGTGACTCGACCCCACCGCCGTCAAATACAAATCGTCAAACCCGTCGTTGTCGTAATCCCCGACCGCACACCCCATCCCATACGATTCAACCGCGAGCCCCGCCGCGCGCGTCACATCCGTAAACGTCCCATCATGATTGTTGTGATACAGCGCCGGATACGACGGCCCGCCCGCCTTGTGCCCCGGCCAGTCCATCGAGTTCACTAGAAAAATGTCCTGCCACCCATCGTTATCGTAGTCGATGAAGCAAACTCCGCTCCCCATCGTCTCCGGCAGATACTTCTTCCCGAACGCCCCGCTGTTATGTTTGAAGTGAATTCCCGCCGCCGCAGTCACATCAGTGAACTGAATCGGCCCCGAAGGTCTCACATCTTGAGGAGCAGGCGCCGTCTTAGAAGTTTCGGTCGCAGATGCTGAAGCTGGCTCCGGCTTCGCCGTGTCAGGTGCCTTCGCCGCAGCACTCGATTCGCTCGCAACGGTTGTGCGGCGGGCGCCGCCCGCTCCACCTCAGATTTGGACGAACACCCACAAATCCAAATCATCGCGAACGCGAAGATCAAAAACACCCTGTAGCCGCGATCGTTTCCCAGATCGCGGGGTTTAAATTCAACCTTACCCATCTCCCAACGACGTCTCAAATCCCTCATCCGGCAGGTCGTACTCGAGCCAGTCCTCATGCCGTAGCGCGAGCCACCGACAAACTCTTCCGTGCGCGCACCTCAAACCAATACTCAATCAGCAGCGCCGTAGGCCCGACCAGAAACAACGCATAGAACGGTGCGTACACAACTTGATCCAGCCGCAAAATCATCTCCACCAGTGCCACAATCGCCACCACAATGCATTGCCACTTCTTCGACTTCACCGTCGTCTTCGGATCCGTGATCATAAAAAATATAAACAGCTGATACATCGGCCCCGTCAACGGCGCAACTTCCGACTGCCACGGACTTCCCGTAATCCAACTTCTAACAAACGCCAGCGCAATAAAACACGCCACATAAGTCCCCGTAATATGAAACCGCTTCAGCCGCGCAATAATGACCGACCCCAAGCACCAGATCACGATCATCGGCAGCAAGTAATTCCCCCACTGAATACTCAGCGTCGCCACCGTCTCCGGCGCCAAAAACACCAGAACCGCAATCCCAAAGTTCGACGGATTCCAGATATGCCGATTATTCACCCGCAGCACATACTTCGACATGATCGAAACCACCGCGCACACAAAATACGGCCACACCGCCGGCGACCTCACCAAAATCCCCACGCTGATGCCGCTGATATAAGCGCTCGCCAGAATCGGCCACTTCCCAAAATAAATCTTCGACAGAATCAGCTCTGTCACCAGGCTCGCGACGATCGCAATCCCCGTCTTCCGATAACTCTCCAGCATCCCGAACGACAAATTCCCCACCACCAGAATCGTCGTGATAAATATCGGCGCAATATATTTGTTATCGAGGCTGAAAAACTTTCCCCAATTAAAAGGCGCAGCCGCCCCACCATTCATCGCCACAGCCTGTCCGCTCATGACGGCTCCTTCACCACATTAATCTGCTCAATCGCGGGTGACGTCAGCGTCTGCGTCTTCCCCGACGGCCACCGAATCACAACTTTCTCGATCTGCGGCGTCTTCCCGAGCCCAAAATGTATCCGCCTCTGATTCTGCGCCGCAAATCCGCTCCCGCCCGACACGGATTGCACCTGCTGCTGCCCATTCCAGTACAGCGTCACTTCCGCCCCGATCGCGCTCCGGTTACTCGTCGTGCCTTCCAGCGCAAACTCAATCCACTTGTTCTCCGGCGTCACCGTGTTCTTGTAAATCAGCAGCGGCCCGCGCTCATTCGCCACCACCACATCTAACGCGCCCGTGTTCCACAAATCCGCGAACGCCACCGCCCGCCCATCGTACGTATCTGTCGCCCCCGCCGACTGCGCCACATCAATAAATTTCCCGCTCCCGTCATTCAGCCACAGATGCTTCGACTGGTACCCCGACAAGCTCCGCCCTTCCATCGCCGGCCAGTTCTTCGCATCCTCAATGATCAACGCGTGCCCACCCGCAATCTTCGAAAAGTCGTACCAATAACTCTTGTTCCGGTCGAGCGACACGTACCCGTTCGTCAAATACAAATCCAGCGTCCCATCATTATTCAAGTCCCCAAACTGCGCCCCAAAACTCCACCCGCCAATCTCCACGCCAAATTCCCGCGCCAGATTCTCAAACTTCAACTCCCCGGCGCTTGAAGTCCCTTCCTTCGGCACCCACAAGTTATTCCCCTGAATCAGCACGCCCTCTTCCGAAATATTCGACACGTACACCGCATAACGCCCCTGATTCAAAATATCCCCGAAACTCGCATTCATCCCGCTCTTCGGCGCAAACCCAACTCCCGTCGCTTCGCCTGCCTCGTGAAATTTCTTGCCATCGTTCAAATACAATTCCGACACTCCATAATCGTTCGCCACAAACAAATCCGGATGCCCGGTCCCGCGTAAATCCGCAGCCGACGCAGCCAGCGCCCATCGCCGGCTGACAATTCCCTCTTTCTCGCTGACCTCTTCAAACTTTCCGCCGCCCAAATTGTGAAATAAATATTTCCGTCCGCCATTCTTCGCATACTCAAAGCTATCCGGCATCATTTTCGTCGAAGCCAGATGCCACAAATCCACATTTTCGTTGTAATACCCGCCGATAAAGAAATCGAGCAGCCCATCCCCATCGTAATCAAACCAGATCGCCGTATTCGCATTCACCCACGGCGGCAATCCCACCTGCTCGGTCACCCGCGTGAATCCCTTACCCGCGTCGTTGTGAAACAGCTCCGGCTTTCCCCACTTGATGAGTAGCAAATCCTCGTACCCATCGTTGTCGTAGTCGCCCCAGACCGCACCCATCGACACGCCAGTCCCCTCGCGATTCACATCCGCGATCCCCAACTCGCTCGCCACATCCTTGAACGTTCCATCGTGCTGATTCCGATAGAGCGCGTTCTTCGCTCCTTCTTTGCTCGACGTCACATAAATATCCGGCCATCCGTCGCGATCGAAATCCACGATCGACACCGACGCCCCCATCGACGCCACCTGCGGCATGATGTGATTCAACCGTGGATCGAGCACCGGTGCCTGGTGCACAAAATCCACGCCGGCCGCCTTCGACACTTCCTGCAAATAAAATCCGTGCCGTGCCAACGCCGACGCCGCATCCAGCCGCGTCTTCGACTCCGCGCGGCTCGATTCCACTCTCTTGATAATCAGCGGCGAAAATACCAATGCGAAAAAAATAATCGCCAGCACAATGCGCGCGAACGGGCCCCGTTTCACTTCGTTTCCGTGCTCCTCAAGGAATTCTGAAACACAAACGGCGTGATGTACCGCGTGTGATAGTTTTGCCAGTCATCCGGATGATGCTTGTACACGTATTCGTCTTCCAGCACTCCCGGCGGCGTCACGTATTCGTCCTTCGCGTGATACGGCAGCGGAAGCACCGTCTTCGAAAATGTGGAATTGAAATCCCCGTCCTTGATCCACCCGTCGCCGACCAAAACAAAATCGCGCACATATCCCGGCGGCGGTGCCTCCTGTTCCGGAAAACGCAGCGACAACTCATCTCCCGACGCCGACAATCACATACCGATCGTCGATCTGCGTCAGCAATTCCTTCACATCACCAAACCGCGTGTAATACCCGATCAAATCGCGCCACTTCTGTTTCGTCGATTCGATCTGATAATAATTCGGCACTTCCGGTGCTGGCGCATTCGGATCCGGATGTTCAATCACCGAATATCCGCGATAGTGCAAATCCGCCACGTCCGCATCCAGCGTCACCGCGCGCGTCGGCGCCGTCGGCGCGCCTTCCGCCCACTCGATGCAATCCCAATAAATTTCCAGATTCGTCCGTATCCGCACCTTCCGCGGCGTCCCCGGCTTGAACGCGTCGGTCAAATCAAACACCACCGTCTTCTTTCGCCCCGCCGGAAATCCTCGGTTCGATTCCGCCGCGGTCGCGGTCCACCCGCCTTTGCCGTCCGGCACTTCGATCGTCATTCCTTTCGCGTGCCATCGGTCGCCTTGCGTGATCGCCACGTTCAGCGAGGACTCGGTATCGTGAATCGATCCTTGTCCGATCAGATATAACGGTCCAGAGGTCGGTGCATCGTTCCCTAAATCCACTTCCAGATAGTGATCGCGCGTGATCCCCTGGAACTGCCCTTTGCCAAACGAAGACAACGCCTTCCCATCCAGCGTGCTCACCAGTTCCGTCACATCCTTGCCCAGATCATCCGTCGCCGACGCAATCTTGTGCGGCGTTTTCACCGTCGTAAACTGCAGCTTCGGCGGCGGAATCGAGAATCGCTCATCGACGTAGATCTCGGTGTTCGCCGGATGATCCACGGTCATCAGCGCCAGGCGATCGAAGTAATAAACTTCCCAAAGCTCCGCCGAAATCCGCAAATCGTAATATCCATCGTGCGGCACCAGCTGATCGCGCCGGATCTTGTACCATTCGCCGGTCGTCGCAATCTTCGCGGACCCCAGCGTGTTGATCCGCAGCCCGATCGCCGAACCCCACGGCACCGCATCCTTCACGAAATCCATCTTCGTCCCGTTCCAAGCGAACAAGAACGGGCACGAAGCCTTCAATCTCTGCTCCGTCACGACTTCCTGATCCGCGTTCACGCCAAACTCCGCACGCACCGTTCCGTTCGGCCACACCACACGCACGACTTCCGCCGTCGTCTGATTCCCCAATCCAAAATGTACTTGCGGTCCATCGATCGGCTGCTTCTGCACCAGCAATCCCGATCGAATCTCGATCTCGCCGCCAACACCGAACGGATTGATCCTCTGATCCCCCACCGCCTGCACCGCATGCGGCCGAATCACCTGCCAGTGATAATTCTTCGATCCTCGGCTTTGTGCCTGAACAGCAGCGCCTGTAGCGTCAAACCCAACAAGACTGAGCCTTCCGCCGCCATTCAAGTCCGCAACATCGAATACAGGCGCAGGCGCCACGTGATCCAATAGTGTGAACTTCGCGTTTGCGTCGCCAAGCCACACCATCGTCCATGCAGACGGCTTCGAAGACTCCGCAGCCCTTCCTAACCCGGTCAAAATCAAATCCATTGCGCCGTTGTTATCGAGGTCCGCGACCTGCAGCCGCACTTCGCCATCAAGCGCATCCTTGCCACCCGGAATCTGCACGAGCGGCGTCACGCTCCAGCCGTTGTCTTCGCGATACGAAACCGTCGCGATCGTTCCCGTCGCCTCCACTGCCAGCAGATCCAGCACGCCATCGTTGTCCGGATCGGCGACTCCCAGCGCCTTCACCGACGGCAAACTCCCCGGTAACTTCACTTCACGAAATTGCCCCTGCCGCTCGTTGTGGAAAATATGCAGGGCGCCCGCACCATCGACGATCGCGGCGTCCGCATTCCCATCCCCGTCAAAATCCGCCCACGCAAACGCGCGCAATCCCGAAATCCCGCCAAACGGCTCGATCTCCTTGAACGTGTCGTCCCCGTTGTTCCGCAAGACCTTCGGCGTGCCGTCCTTCGTACCCAAAACAACGTCGAGATCGCCGTCCGCCTCAATATCCAGCGCCCACGCGCCTGTGTACGCCCCGTTCGTGACGTTCTTCGGCAACTTTGTAGCAACGGTCACGTCCGTGAATTTGTCCGGCGCGTCCTGCCGCATGAATCGCACACCGCTCGCTCCGGCCAGCACCAAGTCCGTTTTGAAGTCGTAGTTGAAATCGATTTGCAGAATCGCTTCGGGCAATAGCGACGTCGAAGCGTTTCCCGGAAATGCAAACGTTGCTCCCGAGTTCGTTCTCACCTCGCGCCCATTCGCAAACCCAACTACGGGATTCCCCGCACTCTGCATCGCCACTGCGCCAACCCAAGTCCACTTCTCATCACCCTTCGCGCCTGATTCCCCCACCGGTTTCGCGTCGAATGCCAACGACAAATCCGCAGGAGCCGGCGAAAAGTCTGGCGTCTCCATTTTCAAAAAATGCGTAAACGGCTCCGCCTCTTCCCCCGCAGGCGCCTTCAGCACAGCCAAACTCTCGCGAAACTCCGCCACGCGCATCAGCGTATTCCGCAAAAACACCGTTCGTGTCGCCGCGGGCTTGACGTTCGCGCCATCCGCCGCCGATTGCAATGCCGCGAGCTGCGCCTTCACTTCCGGCGGCCAATTCGCCGACCGCGCCGTCACCTTCGCCAGCGCCGACTTCACAGTAGTCGCATCGCCGCTCTTCGCCGCCGTCCGCAACAATTCCAATTGCGCCGCCAGATTGTCCGGCTGCGCCGCCAAGATCTTCTGAATAAGCTGCTCGAATTCTGCGTCGCTATTCGGCCCCGCCTGCCGCTCCACTTCTTCCGCAAGCTGATAGGCCGCGCGATAATTCCGAGGATTCAGCTCCACCGCCTTGCGCCAATCCGTAATCGCCGCCGCCGAATTCCCCCGCCCGCTCTCCAGATACCCCAAAATCTGGTAGATCCGATCGTTGTCCGGAGCTAATTTCCGCGCGCGCTCCATCCGCTGCGCCGCATCGTCGAGCTTTCGTTGCCGCAACGCCAGAACGCCCCAGTTGGCCCATCCCGCGGGCTCTCCCGACGCCAACTGCGTCACATCCGCCAGATTCTTCTCGGCGTGGATGTCGTCGCCGACCTGCAACGCTCCAAGCCCGATGTAAAACGCCGACACGACCTTCGCGTACTCCGCCGAATCCTTCTTCGGCAAACTACCGCCACCGCAAGCGGCGAGTAGCATCGCGATTCCACAAGCCACGACGGCACACAAAACCTCGCGCCCGCGCTGACGCGCCGCACACATCCACCCGTTATCTGCGTTTCGGATTCGCATCTCTCTCGCTGGCCGTGGAATACAGCCGACACGGTTTCTATTCAAAGAACTGGCAGGCTTCCCTTTGCCCACAGTTTCTCATACGAAGAAATCCACCGACAAACATTCCTACCCTTGTGCTGTCTGGACCACGCGCGCTCTTCTGCGCTTCGTCATCATCTTGAACCACAGAAATCCCACCGCCAGAAACGGCAGAGCAAACAGAAGCAGATCCCATCGCCCATAACCCGGAGGAGTCGCTTCGACTTGCGCCGTCGCCTCGGCATTGCCGTCCGCGCTCGTCAGGATCAGCCGTACCTTCCACATCTCGTCCTGGTCGAACTGCACTTCATTCTTGAATTCCGGCTGTGTGCGATTTTTTTCCGCCCACATCGGGTAAATGACTTCCGGAAGCCGTCCGCTTACAGGCGTAATCCCAATGGAAAATTTCAGATCCTTCGGAAGCTCCTTCCCCGGTTGCGGGTTGATGAGTACGAAGAATGTCCCCGTTCCTATATCCGGATGCGTCCACAGGGAAAGCACGACGGGTCCAACCGCTTGATCGCTGATGATCGGAAACGGCGGCCCGTTATGCGCAAACACTGGCTGAGCGCACAACCCTAGAATCAAGCTTAGGGCAATCGCGACCCTCTCGATGCGCCGCACGAGTTGCTCCGCTCGCTCTCGTATCCGCCGGAAACCACATTTCACCGTTACGGCCAACCTCAACCTCCCATCAACGTCGCGCGCATCTCCATCGGCTGAAACATCAACCACACCGATGCCGCACAAACGATCGCCGCGACCGCAGCCCATGGCAAAAACGCCCGCATCGGATGCTCCGCCGAATCTTCTTCCGCCAGTTGGTGCGCGATCACCAGTGATCCCGCAAATCCGAGAAACAGAAATCCCAATTCAATCGGCTGCACATATCGCATCGCCAAACCCGTCCAGGTCCATCGCGGCGCTCCCAGCCACGAAATGCCGACGCTTGCTGCCGCCGACTGAGTCACTGGAACAATCGTCAGCAGCCCGGTAAAAAAGTGAAATCCATAATGCGCCAGCCACATTCCGAATCCCAGTGGCGCGAGCGCATAGCTGTATCGCACCGTTAACGGCATCGCCGCCATCGCGCTTCCCTTCAGGACGCGCGTAAGCCATGCAGCAACGCCCAACAGCACCGCAGGCGCGATCACAAGGAACGCGAAGAAGATAATCCCAAGTACGGGCGCCTCATGGCTGACATGGAGCGCGTTGCCCAACCACGCTTCGACAGCGTAAACAGGGCTCACCATTCCAAACGCGTTCAAGAGTGCGCCAAAACAAAACACAATGACCAGGGCCGCGATATCCGTCCGTCTCGCGAAGTATCCAATGCCTGAGCGAATCGAATGCGACACCAGTTCCGTTCCCGGCAGTCGGCTAGACATTCCAATGTTGTCGTGCGGGCACGCGTGCACGCAATCGAGACAAAACGTGCAGTCCATGTTCCCGACTTTGCGAGGCTGAAACAGCGCCAATTCGCATCCACGCTGCAAAATCACAAACTCCTGCGTGGTGTTCACCGCACGCATCGCCGGCACATCACGCGGATTTGTCATCTCCGCTCTTCGCCCGCGAATGCAGTCTTTCGTTGCACAGCGATCACAAACGGCGTGTGCGCGTACTTTCACTTCCAATGGCGAGAGGGTCGACGCGACAAAGTTGAATTGCCCAATCGGACAAACAAACTTACAGAACGCCGCGTGCTTGAACAGCGCATCCACGGCAACCGCGACACCGAAATATCCAAGTGCCAGCGCCGCAGTCCAATACGGCGACGACCACAAATCAAACAGCTCGTACAGAAACAGAATCGCGACCAGCAACGCGACCGAGATCCATTTGTTCCGCAGCGCTTGTGGCCAATTCCATCGTGGCGCAAACAATTTTCGTGCGACATTGCGAACTAACATGAACGGACACGCGAGACAGAAAACATTCCCCGCTGCGAGCAACGCCAGTACAAGCGCGCCGCGGAAATGCACCCAAGTCAAAACCGTCGCAAGATTCTTTGGCGCGATCTGCGTCCCGTACAGCCCGTGCAAAATCATCACAACGGCGACAACGAGCAGCGGAATCTGCAGCAACGTTCGCGAATGCTTCCACTTCAGAAACGCGCCAACGATCGGCCATTTCAAGACATCAATTTCAGCCGCATCGCGCAAAGCCGGAGTCGAGTTGGCGTTAGCGCTTGCCACGCTATTCCTTCACATTCCGCAACTCGACTTCGCGTTCCACTTTACGGCCATCCGTCAATGCAATGTGAAACTCCAAAATCCAATCGCCGCGCATCGCCAGGTTCAATTCGCCGCGATACGTTCCTGCGCTAACTTCCTTTAACTCGCCGATCGCTGGGCTCATTCCGGGATGCGACATATCGCCTTCGAGCGTAACGGTCGCTCCGTTCAGCGCTGCGCCATTTTTGTCATTCAGTTTCACTACGAAAATATTTGAGCCGATATGTGGCGGATTCGGTTGGCTCTCGTACTGAAAATTTATCTCGCTGGAATTTTGCTTTGGCTTGGAACATCCGCTGACGGGAAGCTGCACGAGGACACACAACGAGGTTGCGACAATTCCCAAGAAACGAGTCCTTAATCACTTTCGATCTTTCGGAAAAACTTTTGCGGCCGGAGTCGGTTTTCGGAATCCGGCCGCGTAACAACAATGTGTCAGGCCGCGTTACACGCCTCCGCTGTGCGTTTGCCTTTGTCCCATTCGCAGGTGCACACCGACAGGCCCTCTTCGCCCTTTGGCGGGAACATGTGGTAGTACATGCCGATCACCATCGGGATGAATACGATCGTGTTGTAAAAAAGGTGCAGTTCAACGCGCGGATAGAAAAGCTGGAGAACGCTGGTCGGTACCGGCTTGCCCCAAAAATTGTGATGAATCGTCGCCTGCGTGATCAGCAAAAGATGCTCGATGTGGTGCCAGAACTGGATCACCAGAGCCATCGTCCACCAAGTTCTGCCTCGTCCGGTGAACCCTTTGCGCAAAACCCAGATGCCGATCAGCATCACCAGCGCATAACCATAGTGAAGAACTTCGGACTTGATCAGCCACGGATACCATAAGCCGAGAATGCCGTTGGCCATCGGCCTGGGCCAGTGCATTACGTAGATCTGGTAGGCCTGGACCAGGTGTTCGCCCCAGTGTCCGAGGACGACAACCATGAAGATTTGCAGGGCTCGTTCGTGCCAGACGGAATTCAGCTTGTCGTAGAAGCTCATTCCGGCTTCGGCCGGGAAATGCGCGCTTTGAATCGATGGTGAAGAAACCGCCATACTTTGCCGTCTCCTGACCTGAAATTCGTTTAAAAAGAACGGGTTTGCGGCGCAAAAGAGAATGCTACGCCAGAACTTCGTCCATCAATAGTGCATTTATACTAGGCGGCTCTGGAAGCCTTCGCACGGCGCCCGATTGGCCGCTCCCTTCGATTTGGAAAATATTGTTGCTGTATCGGTGTGGCGCCTACACAATTTCATACGGTTCAAATGCAATCTCAATCTCTGAGGGAGATCGAAGACATGTCCGAAGCTAACGTAGCGAATCAGAAGAGAATTCTGGCGAATCAGGCCACGATCATTGCCAACCAGAAGCAGATCAAAGCCAATCAAGATACGATCAAGAAGAATCAAAGCGTGATCCTGAAGAACCAGGCAACGCTGAATACGATCGTTGCCAACCAAAAGAAGATCCTGTCGAAACTGGGGTAAGTCGCGGTTGATTTTCTGCTTGTCATTCGGGGGGAGCGGGGATTGCCGGGAAGTTGGCGATGCCCCTCCCCCCGGGGTGTTTTTGCGCAAGGATGTGATTCTAGGGGAGTTAGAGAGCGGCAAAGTGCAAGAATGTGATTCTAAAGGGGTTGGGGGATTTGCTGCGAGGCTCACGAAAGAACATAGCATATATTTATCGTATTGTCAATAGTAATCCTTGGGTTATTCGAATTAGTCGTTCTGATGTTCGAATCGGGTGGAGCGCAGGCATACGCGGCGTTTGGATTTTCGAATTGGGGATGACGAAGCGCGATCGCGAACGTGTTGTGGAAAGGCCCGCGATCTGGGGGACGATCGCGGCTACAGGGTGGCGATGGTTTGCGGCTGAATAACGGTCAGGGTGCCGGGTGGGCTCGGTTGGTTTGGGGCGGAATTGCTACGGGTTCGCGACTTTTACGCCGGTTACGCCGAGGACTTTGCCTTCGTTGGGTTCCTGGATGAAGGCGATGATACGAAGGTTTTTGGGGTCGGTGTCGGGCTTCAATTTCATAGCTACGTCCTGGGAAAAGGGCTTTCCTTTGTCGAGCTTGCCGACTTTTCTCAGTTCTTCGACCACGGCCACGTGTTGCAGTTGCTTGCCTGAATTTTCTCCCGCGGAGACCTGCGAAGCGGCGTGATCGAGCGCTAATGCGACCCAGACAGTGCCGCCGTGCTTTTCGACGGCGTCGGCTTCCACTTTTACTTTGAGCTGGGACGGGGCTTCGATTTTGGCGGAGGCGATGCGCACGGGGATTTTCGCGACCTTTAGCTCCTTGGCAAACGTCTGCTCGATGTCGGAGCCACTTCCCTTCAATTCGATGTAGCCGTCGAGAACCATTTGTGGTGTGTAAGCGGTTTGCAGATTCATGGCGTGGACGTAGCCGTTCTGGCGCTCGGTGAACTGGGCGGAGGAATATTTGTCTTTCCAGCCGTCGTGGTCCCAGTAGTCGACATGCTCACTCAGGACGATGAGTTGGGCGCCAGCGACCGGCTGGCTTTCGTCGATGTGGCGGACGAATTCGTCGACTGGAGGGCAGCTGGAGCAGCCTTCGGAAGTGAAGAGTTCTAGGAGGATGGGGACGGGAGGTTGGTCGGGAGGGGCGGGTTGGTTGGCGGCGAGGGATGGAGAGAGGGACGCGGGGATAATCGACATGGTTGCTGCCAAGAGGATTACGCGCAAGCGTGCAGTTGGGAAGGTTGTGAAGCGTTCGAATTGCTTTGATTTCATTTCCGATCCACCCGGTGAATTCATTTTAAGCCTGTTTGGTTAGACGTTTGAGACGGCGTCTTGACGTGGATGACGTCAAGGCGAGTTCGAAGTCAAAACAAAACCAAAAACCTCACCTTTGAAAGGCACAAGGGTGCGGCACCCAAATGCCGAAAAACAAGGAAAAGAACGTGCCGAGATTATTGAGCTGGGCAAGTTGGGGCGCAGCGTGCTGCGCCCCTACATGAACCTGCCAAGCGCGTTGCTCCCTTGAAAGGGGTGTCCCGCTCGCGCCGTTTCCGGCGCGAGCGGGTCGACCTGCGTATTCGCCGTGGGGGGCTTAGAAGTAAATCTTTCCTCCAAGCTGGAAGACACGCGGGTCGAAGGCCGAAGTAACTTGTCCAAAGTTGGAGGAACCCAGGCCGTTGCTGACCTGATTGAATTCGGTATGGTTCCAGGTGTTGAAGGACTCGACGCGAAGCTCGAGGCGGCTGCCGCGAGTCTCGCTGAGCACGAAGCTCTTGAAGAGGGAGAGGTTCCAGTTATCGCGGCCCGGACCGCGCAGCGAGTTGTGTGCGGCGTCGCCCCATGCGCCGACGGCTGGGTCTGCGAAGGACGCCGTGCTGAACCACTGGCCAGCGGTGTGCGGGTAGCTGACCGCGGCAACTTGATCCGGACGGTTGGTCGCGTTCGGCAAGCCGTTGCTGCTCTGTCCGCCGGTGAGCTGTGGGTTGATCGGCAAGCCGGATGTGACCGTCACGATGCCGGAGACTTCCCATCCGCCGAGAGCGCCGCGTACAAGGCGATTCTCGTTATGGCGGAAGACTGGGATGTCATAGATGAAGTTGACCGAAGCGTTGTGGGTGCGATCGTAGCCGCCCGGGCCGACATCGTAGAGCCAGCCGGCGTAAGGGTTCGACACGTTCTGCAGGTCTGATCCCCCGCCCGTTCCGCCGGTGCTAACCGCATCGATCGTGCGCGACAACGTGTAGAAGGCGCGCAGTGTTAGATCGCGCCCAACCTGCGAGCTCAGGTCAACCTGCAGACCGTTATAGTGCGAGTTCGCTTCGTTGGTGGACAGATCGATCGAGTGGAAGCCCGGGTAAGGCAGACCGGGAGCCGTGTTGTAGTTCGCGCCGCCGACGAGAGCACCGAGATAGGATTCGGTCGGCAGGTTGTTTTCACGATAATCGTTCTGGAAGCGGTTCGTGTTGCCAACATAGGCGACGCTCAATACCGAACGGGCACTGAGCTGACGCTGCACACCGATGCTCCACTGGTAGCTGGCAGGCTGTTTGTACTCGTCGATCGCAAGCCCGGTGATGCTGGCCGGATTGATCGGTTGTGCCGCTGCCGCGCCTGTGGTGAGCGCCAGGTGCGGGTTCACGAGTTCCACTGGAACCGGGGTGTTCAACTGGAAGCTGAACGGGATGTTCGGTCCGGCGTTGTACATGTCGTTGCCCTGGATGCGTTCGTACATGATGCCGAAGCCGCCGCGAACGACCATTTTTCCGGAGCCGGTCATGTCATAAGCGAAACCGAGACGAGGACCAAAGTTCGCCCAGTGATTGTTCACGAGGCCCTTCGGTACGCCGTTCTGTTCGGGGATGCCGATGCCGTTCAGATAGAGAGGAACGCCAGCGAGAATCGCGTTCGGGCTGGTGCCGAGGCCGGGGCTGATGCCCGTGCAACCTGGGTCCGCAGCGCTGGCGCAGATCGTGCCGTTGCTGTTGAATGTCGCGGCGTTGGCTGGGTTGTAGAGCGACGGATAGAAGTTGCCCATCCGGTCGTTCGCTTCGTAGGTGTGTGGAACGCCATCCCAACGCAGGCCGAGGTTAACGGTCAGCTTACGATTGACGCGCCAGTTGTCCTGGACATACGAGGACCATGAGACGTTGTTCCATTGTCCCTTGTCTTGTACGGCGAGTTCCTGGTAGCTCTTGGCATCACCGAGAAGAAAATCGGCGAAGTCGTTGCCAGTGAAAGTGCCGTCGAAGTTGAAGCCGCCTTGCGTCTGGCCGAAGAGATCCTGACTCTTCCGATAGAGCGCCCATCCGAAACCAACCTTGATCTGGTGCGCACCCTTGGTGATCGAGAGATCGTCGCGGAGCTGATAATCGTCGGCTTTGTTGGACCACGGCCAGCTGGAGATTTCGAATTGCGTGCCGGTAGAACCCTTGAGGTCGATGTTGGGGATACGGTCAAGATTGTTCGCGCCGGTGAAGATGCGTGTATTGGTCGAGTCGTAGCCCGCAGGCAGGGCGAGGCTGCTGAGGCCGGCGCCAGCAAAAGGAACGATGTTGATGCGGTTGCCGTTGTAGTTGAACGCAATTTCGTTCAAGAGGTTCGGGCTGATCGCATAGGTGGTGTGCACAACCGCGCTGTATGAGGGATTGCCGAATGTGTCGCCGACGGTAGGAACGTTTGCGCCGCTCCACTGGCTGATCGGGAACCCTTGCGAAACCTGTTCGGCGATGAAGTGACCGAAGACTGAGAACTTGCTGGTGAAGTTGTGGTCGATACGGACAACTTCTTCCTTCAAGTTCGTCGGAGCTACGGCAGCGCCTGTGAACTGGTTATCGCCAGAGGTGGGGGCCGGGAAGATACCCGCGCTGAGCAGCGCTGAAGCATTCGGGCTGATCATGCAAGTAGGAATGACGTTGCCAACAAACGGCTTGCCCTGCACGACGCCAGCGGGAAGAACGCCGCCGGGGCAATTTTGTGCGAGGACGGCTGGCGAAACCTGAGTCGCCGATGGAACGAGGATCGGAGTCGCGTCGCTGCTAAAGTTGCCGCCGTAGGTAGCGGGATTCGGAACAGTCTGGCTGTTTGTGACGCTGCCTTGAATCAGGCGGCGCCATTCCATGTTGTAAAAGAAGAAGGTGCGCTTGCGATCGCGGTTGTAGAACTTGCCGAGGGTGACGGGGCCGCCGACGTTGAAGCCGAAAACGTTGAGGCGGAGTTCGGCGACAGGTTGCGGCGCGGGGTTGAAGAAGTTGCGCGCGTCGAGGGCATCGTTGCGATTGAATTCCCAGGCCGACGCGTGAAGCGTGCTCGAACCGGACTTGAGAACCATCGTCATCGTGCCGCCGGACGAGAGGCCGTAGTCGGCGCTGTAGTTGGACGTGAGAGCGCGGAATTCGGCGATTGCGTCGCTGGACGGAGCGATGCTCATACCGCCCGCACCCCCACGATCGTCGTCCTCGCCACCATCGAGGAGATAAATGTTGTGGTTCTGACGCATGCCGTTGAACTCTACGCTGGCGTCGCCGCCGACCGGAGTATTGACGACGCCGCTCGACATGCCGCCGGCTCCGATGGCGCTGGAGGCACCGGGAGTGAGAGCCGCGAGTTGGTACATGCTGCGACCCGCGACGGCGATCTGAGAAATCTGCTGACCGGTGATGACGTTGCTCTGTTCGCCGGAGTCGGCCTGTACGCGGATGGCGTTGGCTTCGACGGTGACGGTTTCTTGCGCGCCGCCGAGTTGCATCTGGAAGTCGATACGAGCGCGGTCACCGACCTGGAGGACGACGCCTTTCTGTTCGGCAACCTTGAAGCCGGAGGCTTCGGCCTTGGCGTCGTAGTGACCAATTTTAAGTTCGGGGATAGCGTACTGACCGGAGTCGCTGGTTACGGCGGTGTGAACCAGCCCGGTTTCGAGGTTGGTGAGAGTGATTTTTACGTTAGGAACGGCGGCGCCGGAGGGATCGGTGACGGTGCCGACGATAGTGGCGTCCTGTGCCATCAAAGACGAGGAGACACAGAGAAGCGCGAACGACAGAAGCAACAGATGAAGCAAACGGAAGTGTCTGAGAGCGTCAAGGCCCTTGACCGTCCGTAAAGATGAATACATTCTTTTCCTCCACACCCCGACAAAAGTTAATGCTGAACACTCGAATGCCGATCTCTCGCGCGACCGGCGGGTTGAGTCCAAGGTAGGGCCGAGAGTGGTCTGTGGCAATATCCACTTGATTGAAATCCGATATGACCACTAACATATAGGGCATGGCGCTCGTACAACATGTTTCGGATGGGGTCTCGCCGATCCTGGCGATCGATCGAAAAGAAGCCAAGCCATTGCACAAACAGATTTACGACGGGTATCGCGCGGCGATTGCGATACGGAGTTTGCGCGCGGGGCAGCAGATACCGTCAACGCGTGATTTGTCGCGCGAGCTGAAGATTTCGCGGATACCGGTGCTGACGGCGTACGCGCAGTTATTGGCGGAGGGATATTTCGAGACGCGCGTGGGAGCGGGGACGTTTGTGTGCAGTTCCCTGCCGGATCAGCCCGCGCGCAGCGAATCGAATGGCGGAGGACGGAGCCGAGCGGCGGCGGCACAGTCGGGTCCGCGGCGGATTTCGAAGCGGGCACAACTCATGCCGAAACATGAGATTGAGCCATGGGTGCGAGGGATCGGGGCCTTCGGATTGAGCCAGCCGGCGTTTGACCAATTCCCCGTGCAGATCTGGGCGTCGCTGGTGACGCGGCACAGCCGGGCAAAAGGGGCGCATTCACTGCACTACGGCGGGCCGATGGGATATGAGCCGCTGCGCGAGGCGATCTGCGTTTATTTGAGGACGGCGCGCGCGGTGAAGTGCGAACCGTCGCAGGTGATGATTGTGTCGGGGTCGCAGCAAGCGCTGGAGATTTCGTCGCGAGTGGTGCTGGATCCGGGAGACGCAGCGTGGATCGAGGAGCCGGGATATTGGCTAACGCGGAGCGTGTTGCGGGGCGCGGGGGCGAAGATGGTGCCTGTGCCAGTGGACGCTGAGGGGTTGAATGTGGCGGCGGGGATCAAGATGCGGCGGAAGGCGCGGGCGGCGTTTGTGACGCCGTCGCACCAATACCCGCTGGGTGTAACGATGAGCGCGTCGCGGCGGATGCATCTGCTGGATTGGGCGCAGGGGGCTGGGGCTTGGGTGATTGAGGATGACTACGACAGCGAATACAGGTTTGAGAATATGCCGATCGCTTCGCTGCAGGGGCTCGATAGCCATTCGCGGGTCATATATATAGGTACGTTCAGCAAGACGCTGTTTCCGGCGTTGCGGCTGGGGTATGTGGTGGTGCCGGCAGACCTGGTGGAGCGGTTTGTGGCGGTGCGGTATGCGCTGGATTTGACTTCACCGTATTTGCCGCAGGCGGTGCTGAACGATTTTATGCGCGAGGGACATTTTGCGCGGCACATTCGGAAGATGAGATCGCTTTATCACGAGCGGCGGACGGCGCTGGTGGAGAGTTTAGAGAAGGAGTTTGGCGGGGAGATGGAGATTTGGGGAGCGCAGGCGGGGATGCATCTTGTGGCGGAGTTGCCGGAGGATCAGGAGTGGAATGACGTGGAGATTGCTACAGCGGCGGCGGCGAAGAAGTTGTGGTTGTGGCCGTTGTCGCCGGCGTACGTCGGGGAGAAGAAGAGGCAGGGATTTATTTTGGGATTTGGGAATGTGGAGGCGGGGGAGATTCCTTTGGCGGTGAAGACGATGAAAGGCGTGGTCAGGGGAAGATGAAGTGAAGAGGCAATGACGTCAGGAAGTAGCGATAGCGCGCGACGCCGGTAGGCGGCGGGCGGCGAAGGTGAGGATCGAGGCGGTTGTGAGAAGAGGCGCGGCGGATGCCGCGCCTCTTTGGTTTTGGAGTATGATGCGACGATTTTTGACGTATGCAGCGGGCGAGCGGAAAAGAAGGGCTACACAATTTATCGCCTGGGCGTTTGGGGCGCAGCGGTGCTGCGCCCGTACATGGCGATTGGAGATGGCGATGAGGCGAGTGCGAGTGGCGATGTTGGCGGTTGTAGCTGTTGGCGCGACGGTGTTGGTTGGCGGCGCGCAGGTTTGGGCGCAGAAGGCTGGCACAGCGCGCGGTGCGGGCGGCGGAGCCGAGCGCACCGCTACGATCGATATGAATGTCGTGAAGCCAGAGGCGGAGGGATTTTCGTCGGAGCGGCTGGAGAATTTTCACGCGTTGATGCAAGGCACCGTCGACCGGAAGGAACTTCCGGGCGCGGTGACGATTTTGGCGCGGCACGGGAAGATCGTCGATTATCGCGTTTTTGGAGTTAAGGATCTGGAGAGCGGAGCGAAGCTGGAGAAGGATTCGATCTTTCGCGATTTCTCGATGACGAAGCCGGTGACGGCGGTCGCGATGATGATTTTGTATGAGCAGGGGAAGTGGCTGCCGGCGGATCCAATTTCCAAATATATTCCAGAGTTCAAGGACCTGAAAGTTTTTAAGGATGTGGATGCGGCCGGGAACATGGTGGTGGAAGCACCGAAGCATGCGCCGACGATGGGCGAGTTGATGACGCACACGGCGGGATTTACGTATGGATTTTTCGGGAATACGGCGGTCGATAAAGAATATGCGAAGCAGAATGTCATGGGGTCGAAGTCGCTGCAGGAATTTATCGACAAGCTGGCGAAGATTCCGCTGATGTATCAGCCGGGGACGAAGTGGTCGTACAGCGCGTCGATGGATGTGCAGGGATACATCATCGAGAAATTGTCGGGACAGAGTTTGCCGGATTTTTATGCGGAGCACATTTTCAAGCCGCTGGGGATGAAGGATGCGGGATTTTTTGTGCCGGCGGATAAGCGGGCGCGGTTTGTGACGTTGTATCAAGGAGGTGAGAACGAACCGTTGAAGGCGGTGAAATTTGGCGGCGATTATGATGCGGCGCCGGGAATGGCGTCGGGTGGCGGCGGGATGGTGTCGACGGCGGAGGATTACTATCGATTTGCGTCGATGCTGGCGAATGGCGGCGAGTTGAACGGAGTGAGGATTATTTCGCCGGAGTCTGTGGCGCTGATGAGTTCGAATCACCTGGCGCCGCATTTGTTGACCGGGGAGTTTGGGATCGGGATTCACACGATGCGGGCGGGATTTGGGTATGGGTACAACTGCGCGGTGGTGTTTGATCCGGCGGCGGCGGGATTGTCGGATGGTAAGGGCGAATTTTTTTGGGATGGAGCGGCGGGGACGTGGTTCTGGGTGGACCCGACGAATGATGTGGTGTTTGTGGGGATGATTCAGAGGATGCTGGGGGCTGGGAGTCCGAATGTGGAGTATTTGAGCCGGTCGACAATTTATGGGGCGTTGGTGGAGCCGAAGAAGTAGTCGGGAAAGTTAAAGTTGAGGTGGAACTTCAACGGCGCGCGGCGTTTGGCTGCGCGCCGTTATTATTTGGGGATGCAAAATTTTGCGGTTTGAATGCGCTGGGCGAATTCGAGCTGGAAATCTTGCGAGCGCGCTAGCGGTAGCGGCGGATTACCAGGTTGTGGCGGTCGGAGCGGTAGAGGCCGAGGACGTAGAGGATGACGATGCCTTTGGTGGAGTAGATGACCTGGCGGATGCGGAGGAGCGGTTCGCGCTTGGGGACGGCGAGGAGTTCGGCGGTGCGCGGGTCGGCGACGGTAGCGTCAACTTCTTCGTCGGAATAGCCGAGTTCGATGCCGTAATCGCGCTCGATTGTGGAGAAGAGCGAAGTGTTTTGGAGCGGGACCGAGAGCAAGCCGGAAAATTGAGCGCCGGAGAGATAGCAAGTTTCGAGAGCGAATGGTTCGCCGGCGGCGGAGCGGAGGCGCTCGAGTTTGAGGACGCGGCTCTTGGGAGAGAGCGAGAGGCGGGCGGTGGCTTCTTCTTCGTTGTCGATAATTTTTGCGAAGAGGACTTTAGAGACGGGCGAGAGGCGGCGACTGCCCATCTGTTCGGTGTAGGACATCAACTTGTTGAAGTGAATTTTGGGGGCGGAGACAAAGGTGCCGACTCCGCGGCGGCGTTCGACGACGCCTTCGCGCTCGAGAGATGCAAGGGCGTGGCGCGCGGTCATGAGGCTGACTTCGTGAAGGCGGGCGAGTTCGCGTTCGGAGGCGACGGCGTCGCCGGGCTTAAGTTCGCCAGCTTCGATGACGGTGCGGATCGCGCCCTGAATGCGGCGATACGCAGGAATGCCATTGTTGCGTTTGGTGAGCATCTCAGATCCTCGACTCAACGCCCGGGCCACACACCGAGGCTGCATTCGGTACAACTAAGGACGAAGTAACTGTGAAATGGTCTGGTGAAACGGCCGACCATTGTCGCCAAGTTACTGGATTTTCACGCGCGGCGAAAATCCTGAACGCCCGGCAGCATGCGCTTTCAAAGAAATCGTCTTACAACGCCCGGGGTATATCCCGGCGGCAGGCGGAGCACCCCGCGGCAACCGGGAGAGTGATATAGAGCACTTATAAAGCAGTGCGCTAGAGCAGTGCAAGCCGGATTTTGTGATTTCTTCGTTTTTTTCTTGACCTTTAGGACAGTTCCGCTATATAGCTACAACATCCGGGGTTCGTGTAGTGCTATGGGGCATGTCATTTCTCTTCAAAATTTAGAACGGCAGAGACTGGTTGCGGGGTGGACGGGCAGCAACCTCTTCCGAGGGAGCAACTCAATGAATAGAGTACGTGCGGTGTGTTTTGCAGTGGCGGCGTGTCTACTTACGCTGATCTGCGGAACGGGAGTGCGGGCACAAGAAGTGACCGCGACCGTTACGGGAACAGTAACAGACACGACGGGAGCGGCAGTTGTCGGCGCGAACGTGTCGATCAAATCGGTGGAACGCGGGGTTGTCACGACCTCGGTTACCAACGATGTCGGCTTGTATCGCGCAACGAACCTGCCCATCGGCAATTACGAAGTAAAGGTGGAGAAGTCGGGATTCGCATCGGTCGCATATCCCGCGTTCACGCTGTCATTGAACCAGGTAGCGCGAATCGATGTGACGATGAAGGTCGGCCAAGTCAGTGAGATCGTGGAGGTCACCGGCGCGGCACCCGTGCTGAAGACCGAAAATACGCAGGTCGATACCATTATCGACGCTGCGACCAACAGCGCACTCCCATTGGCGACTCGAAACTACGTGGAACTAACGTTGTTGGCGCCAGGATCTGTGCACCCCGATCCGAGCTCGTTCAACAACGGCGATAACGTTGCCAACGGCGCGCGGCCTTTCATCAACGGAAACCGCGAACAAGCCAACAACTTCCTCCTGGACGGCATGGATAACAACCAGGTGTCGGACAACCTGCTGGGTTATACCCCGTCACCGGACGCGATTCAGGAATTCAACCTCATCACGAACAACGCCTCGGCCGAATTCGGCAACTACATGGGCGGTATCGTGAGCGTGACGCTGAAGTCTGGTTCGAACTCCTTCCACGGCGACGTGTGGGAGTTTTTCCGGAATGACAAGCTGAACGCGAACCAGTGGGAAAACAAGATCAACCCGAGCTCGCCAGCGATTCCGCGCGCTCCAGTTCGCTGGAACATGTACGGCGGAACGCTGGGCGGACCGGTGATCAAGGACAAGTTGTTCTTCTTCGTTGACTATCAAGGACAGCGGTTCGATCACCCGCCAGCCGGCAGCTTCATTACCGTATTCACCCCGGCCGAACAGGCTGGCAACTTCAGCGCGCTCTTGGCCCAATCGCCGGCGGTTCAACTCTACAACCCGTGCGCGGGCACAACCGGTCAGAATGGGACACCTTGCGTGGCGGCGACGACTCGCACGCCGTTCGCCGGCAACATTATTCCGACCAGCATGATCAGCCCGGTGGCAGCGGCGTTGTTTGCTTCCCCGCTCTATCCGAAGACGATCAACGGCAACTTGACGAATAACGCGCTGCAGGAGATCTCGCAGCAATTCAACAGCGATCAGGGTGACTTCAAGATCGACTACGATCTGAATAGTCACAACCGTCTTTCGGGGCGCTTCACTCGTGCATTCCAAAACGACCCCGAAACAAACTCGCAACCGCTTCTCGCGAACGGTTTAGCGACCGCGCCGATCTGGAGCACAGTCGGTGACTGGACACACACCTTCACGAACGTCGTGAATGATGCGCGCTTCGGCTGGAATCACGTCATTCTGAACACCGGTTCGACGTGGGATCCTTCGGTCGGCACTCTCGGCGAATCGCTCGGCATCGCGAATTCGAACCCCGGTGGTGTTATCGGTCTCCTGGGTATCGGATTGAACGGCGGCAACGCAGAAGGACCAAACAACGGAACCTACACGAACCTTGGAAACAGTCTTGTGACGCAGAGCTTCAACAGCACTGTGTATCAGGGCGATGACACCGTGAGCTGGACTCGCGGCCGACACAACTTCAAATTCGGCGGCTTGCTCCAGTACGACTCGATCAAGGTGTTCTACTCGGGGAACAGCGGCGAACTCGGTAACATCGTGTTCGGCCCTGACTACACTTCTTCTGCTGCAACCGGCGCTCTTGCCAACACAGGAAGCGGCGGTGCGGACTTCTTCCTCGGCCTGCCAACAGCATTTGGTCGCGGCCTGAGCAGCGGTTCGTGGACACAAACAACAAACGTGTTCGGTGGGTTCGGACAGGACACGTGGCGGGTATCGGATCGCCTCACGCTGACGCTGGGATTGCGTTACGAATTCCACACGCCATGGGTCGAGGTCAACAACCAGCAGGACAACTATGACATCCAGACCGGGCAGATCATCACCGCCGGTCAGAATGGCGCCAGCCGTTCCCTGTATCAAGGAACGTACGGCGCGAAGGACCTGCAGCCGCGCATCGGCTTCGCGTATACCCCGGGATTCGGCGGCGGCCACACGGTTATCCGTGGCGCTTTCACGATCTCGGACTACCTGGAAGGCACGGGCACGAACCTCCGTTTGCCGATCAACGCGCCGTTTAACGGCGGGGCGACGGCCGGCGGCGAATTCCAGACCGTCTACCAGAACCAAGCGCTGCCAAGCACGACCGCGTCGGACGGTTTGATCGTACCGCCGTCGACCGGCCTCGCTTGCCCCAACTTCTCTTGCTTCGCGAACTCGATCTTCCGCCTGTGGGATCAGCATGTGCAGCCGGCGATCGACGACCAAGCGAACCTGACCATTCAGCATCAATTCCACAACGAGACGACACTGCAGGTCGGTTACGTCGGCCAGGTGGCATACCACTTGATGGTGCCATTTAGCTACGGCCAGCTTGAGGTCGCGCCAGCGGACTCTTGCGCCAAGGCTCCTTGCACTTCACCGAGCCCGTTCTTTGCGCAAAACCCAGCACTCGGCACGATCATCGGCAACACCAACGTGTCCGGTACTCAATCGAACGGCCGCATGATGTACAACGCGTTGCAGGCCGTTTTGAAGAAGAACATGGGACACGGCCTGGAATACCAGGTGTCGTACACCTACGCAAAGTGCATGTCGAACAACACCGGTTACTACGGAACGTGGTCGAACGCACGCGCATCGAATACCGCGTCGCCATACTGGCAGAACGTGTACGACCCTCAAGCCGAATGGTCGCCGTGCTACTACGACGAGACACACAACCTCACGGCATACGCCGTGTACGATCTGCCGGTCGGCAAAGGCCGTCAGTTCGGCAACAACATGGGCCGTGCGCTGGATGCGGTGGTCGGTGGTTGGCAAGTTAGCCCGATCATGACGCTGCACACCGGCTTCCCAATGGCGCTCTACACTGGCGCCACCGACCCGACCGGAACCGGATCGCGCGGTCTGCGACCGGATTGCAACGGCACCAACACCGTATTCGGACGCCAGAACGCCACAGCCGCTCAAGGTGGTGGATTTGTCTGGTTCGATCCGGCCAACTATACAGACCCAAGCACAACCTTCGGAACGTGCGCGCCCCAGTTGGGTGGACTGCGCGGACCAGGGTTCTACAACTGGGATATCAGCCTGCATAAGGATTTCCACTTCACGGAACGCTTCAAACTGGAGTTCCGCGGTGACTTCCTGAATGCGTTCAACCGCGTGAACCTGGCGGCGCCGAATACGACCGTGCAGCAAGACAACACGGGCGTGATCAACGCGTCGCAGCCAGCGCGAAATATTCAGTTCGCGTTGAAGCTCTACTACTAACTGAAACCACGTACAATGAGGCAGGCGCCCAAAACGCCTGCCTCATTTTTTGTTTGTGTCTGTTGTTTACCCACGTAAAGAACTAAATTGTTGGACATCACCTAACGTGCCGACCTTACGGAGTATCGGGATCAGTTTAGCGGCAGGCTGCCTGACGGCTTCGCTCGGCCTGTGCAGCACTTCCCTGCTCGCTCAGCAGACAACGTCGAAGCCACCTGCCGCTGGGCAAGCTTCGAGCGCGTCCGCGATGACGGCCGATAAAGCCGTCGCTCTGGCCGAGCAAGGCCACTGCAAAGAGGCGCTGCCAACGCTGAGACGGATCGTCGCGAGTCCCGGACCGGTGGACAGCCGCCGTACGGCAGGCATCGCCGGCTTACGGTGCACCATGGCGATCGACAACACGGACGCCACCCTCGACTTCGCCAGACTGCTACAACACGAGTTTGGGAACGATCCGGACGTCCTATTCGTGCTCGTGCACACCTATACCGATCTGTCCGGGCGAGTCGCCCAGGATCTGGCGCAAAAGGCACCGCATTCCGTTCCCGCCCAGAAACTAAACGCGGAAGCGCTCGAGATGCAGGGCAAGTGGGACGAAGCCAAAACGCAATACGATGACATTCTCGCGAAGAATCCGAATGAACCCGGCATTCACTATCTGGTCGGTCGGCTTCTTTTGTCGAAGCCTCAAGGTGACGAGGCGGCGATCGCCCAGGCCAAGCAGGAGTTCGAGAAAGAATTGCAGATCGATCCAAAGAACGCGGGGGCGGAATACATTCTGGGGGAGATGGCGAAACAGGCCGCGCAATGCGAAGAAGCGGTTCCCCATTTCACGCGAGCAACCAAACTGGATCCAACGTTTGGGGACGCGTACATGAGCCTGGGATTCTGCCTGGTGGTGTTGAAGCAGTGGCAGGAAGCGATCCCTCCGTTGCAGATGGCAACGCGACTGGAAGCCGCAAATCCGTCGGCTCACTACAACCTCGCTCTGGCTTACAGCCGCACGGGCAAGCGCGACGAGGCCGAAAAAGAGTTTGCGATTCATCGCAAGATGACCGAGAAGACTCCGCCGAACCCAGGGAGCGCGCAGTAGTTTCGCCGCAACGAATTTGAGTCGACGCAAACTTTTCCGCGACAGATTGCTGAGCCGGCGCGAGATGGTCGCAGGGCTGGCAGCAACTTCGGGATTCTCCGTATTAGCAGGCTCGTTGGCGCCGGTGGGCTTGTTGCGGGCCGCGATAGTTCCACCGGTTGCAGCAGGCGCACCGGATGCGCCCCAATATCCATTCGAGATCGTAGCCTCATCGGATAGCGGCATTCACTGGACGCATTCCAGCGAGAACTCTCCCGAGAAATATTTGCCGGAGACAACAGGCGCCGGATGTGCGTTTTTTGACTACGACAACGACGGCTGGATGGACATTTATCTGGTGAACAGCGGCAAATGCGATTTCGTGACGCCGAACCCGCCATTGCGCAACGCGCTGTACAAGAACAATCGAGACGGAACATTTACGGACGTGACCGAGAAAGCCGGGGTCGCTGCCGGAGGATTCGGCCAGGGAGTCGCTGTCGGCGACTATGACCGCGACGGCTTCCAGGATTTGTTCGTCACGCAATACGGACGCAGCATTCTGTATCACAACAACGGCGACGGCACGTTCACCGACGTGACGGAAAAGGCGGGTGTGGCCGTTTCGGGCTGGGCTTCGAGCGCTGTGTGGTTCGACTACGACAACGATGGACTGCTCGACCTGTTTGTGGGGCAGTTTGTCGAGTTCAGCAAAGAGCTCAATAAGCCGTGCGGCGTGCACGAAGACGGAAGGCGCCACTACTGCATCCCGCAGATCTATAAGCCGACGCCGAGCTGGTTGTTTCACAACAACGGGGACGGCACGTTTACCGATGTTTCGAAGTCTTCGGGGATTGCCTCGTCTCTCGGCAAGGTTTGGGGCGTGGTCGCGACGGACATCAACAATGATGGGCGTATGGATCTGTTCGTGACCAACGATACGGCGCCCAATTTTCTGTTCGTCAATCAGGGCGGCGGTAAGTTCGTCGAGACCGGCACAGAAGCGGGCGTGGCTTTCGGCGTCACCGGTAAGCCGCGGTCGGGTATGGGCGTTGATGCCGCGGATTTCGATCAGGATGGATGGCAGGATTTGTTCGTCGCCAACATCGACCGCGAGAATTTCGCGATTTATAAGAATAATCGCGACGGCACGTTCGATGACCTCGCGATGCAAACGGGTATCGCGAAGGCGACGAAGTTGATGAGTGGATGGGGGCTCAAGTTTTTCGACTACGATAACGACGGCGATACGGACCTGTTTTTGTCGAATGGGAATCCGGACGATCTCATCAATCTGCTTCACGGCGAAGTGACGTATGAGGAGCCGCTGATCCTATTTCACCGGAACGGCAAGGCGTGGGAGGACGTCAGCGCGAAGAGCGGGCCGGTGTTTCGGACGCCGATGTCGGCGCGCGGCCTGGCGCTGGGGGATTTCGACAATGATGGCGCGGTGGATGTGCTGATTTCGGTGAATGGCGGCGCGCCGCTGCTGCTGCGCAACCTGGCGGGCAAGCAGAACCACTGGCTGGGGATTCGGCTGATCGGGAAGAAATCGAATATCGATGCGATCGGGGCGCAGATCAAATACAAGGCTGGAGATTTGGTGAGGTCGCGGTTCAAGGTTGGCGGTGGGAGCTATTTGTCGTATCACGACCCGAGAGTGGTGCTGGGGCTCGGCAAACACGAGGCGATTGATTGGGTGGAGATCAAATGGCCGCTGCCTGGAGGCGAGACGCAGCGATTTACGGGGCTGCCGATCGATCGTTACATCACGATTACGGAAGGCGAGGAGAAATGGCGGTGAGATCGATGCGGCGAGGCATGCTTTTGGCGAGCGGCTTGAGCACGGTGCTTGCGGTTTGCGCGTTATTTAACTGGAGCGGCGTTGAGGCGCGCGCGGTCGCACCGGCAGCTGATTCTTCACACTTTCGCGTGATTGCGATTGCGGAGCATGGCGGGATTCATAAGCCGTTCGTGGATGCGGCGAAGATTTGGCTGGATAAGCTAGCGAAAGAGAAGAATTTCAGCGTCGATTACATCGAGGATACGTCGAAAATCGATGATGCGTTTCTGGCGAAGTACAAGTTGTTCATTCAATTGAATTATCCGCCGTATGGATGGACGGACACGGCGGCAGCGGCGTTTGTGAAGTACATCGAGCAAGGCAAGGGCGGATGGATCGGGTTTCACCACGCGACGCTGCTGGGCGAGTTTGATGGATTTCAGATGTGGCCGTGGTTTCACGATTTTATGGGCGGGATTCGATTTAAGGACTACATCGCGACGTTTGTGACGGGAACCGTGACGGTTGAGGCGCCGGAGCATCCGGTGATGCGCGGAGTGCCTTCGCCATTCGTGATCAAGGATGAAGAGTGGTACACGTACGACAAATCGCCGCGGCCGAACGTGCATGTGCTGGCGAGCGTGGACGAAAAGTCTTACACACCGGAGACGGATAAGAAGATGGGGGATCATCCGGTGATTTGGTCGAACGAGCATTTGAAGGCGCGGAACGTTTATATCTTTATGGGGCATCGGCCGGAGCATTTTGGGAATCCAGCATTCACGAAGATATTTACGAATGCGATTTTCTGGGCAGCGGGTGAGGAGGCGCGATGAAGCGGCGATGGCTGAGTGCGGCATTGTTTGGCGTTGCGATGGGTTCCCTACTGCTGGGTGCGCTGACAGTTGGAGTTACGGCGGCCGAAGCTAAAGAGCCTGGGTTCAAGGTGCTGGCGTTTTATTCGACCGATGTCGAACCGGATCACGTAAAGACGGCTAAGGATGCGCTGGCGTTTTATCAGGAGCTGGCGACGAAGAACAATTTCGTGTTCGATACGACGACCGATTGGTCGAAGCTCAACGAAAACGATTTGAAATCGTATCGGATGATTCTGTGGCTGAACGACTTTCCGAAGACGCCGGAGCAGCGGGCTGCGTTTCAAAAATATATGGAGAATGGCGGCGGATGGATTGGGTATCACGTCGCGGCTTACAACGATAAAGACACGCATTGGCCGTGGTTTGTCGATTTTCTGGGCGGCGCGGTGTTTTACACGAACAATTGGCCGGTAAAGCCGGCGAAATTGCGGATTGATGATGCACATCATCCGGTGACGGCTGGTTTACCCGCGACTTATGACTCGCCCGCGAATGAGTGGTATTTGTGGAAGCCGAGTCCGCGGCTGGATTCGCGCGTGCGTGTTTTCGTGACGCTGGATCCTTCGAATTATCCGATTGGCGTGAAGGACGTGATTACGGAAGGCGATTTGCCGGTGGTTTGGACGAATACGAAGTATCGGATGCTGTACATCAATATGGGGCATGGTCCTGCGGTGTATGGGGATGCTACACAGAATCGGTTGTTTTCGAATGCGATACTGTGGGTTGCGACCGGGAAGTAGATCGCAGCGGTTGCGTGGCGTGAATGCTTGAGGAGGTTTGCGGGTGCGAACTGTTCGATGGGCAATGGGCTTCTTGTTGGTGGCGCTGGTT
Organism: uncultured Acidobacteriota bacterium; assembly: GCA_963766985.1. Classification (GTDB taxonomy): domain Bacteria; phylum Acidobacteriota; class Terriglobia; order Acidiferrales; family UBA7541; genus Acidiferrum. The sequence goes on along the minus strand of CAVYCJ010000010.1, from coordinate 46,177 downwards.
TTCGCGTCGGTTTGCAACTCGCAGCAAAGCGCTTCGGCACCGGCCGCTGCGCCCATGAAGCGGTTGCTGTTTCTGGGCGAGGAGAAAGGCTACCGGCACGAGGCTGTTTCGCACGCAGCGGCTACGATTGAGCGATTGGGGCGCGAGAGCGGGCTTTGGACGACTACGATTCGAACGGACACGGAAGTTTTGACGAAGAAGAAGCTTGAGTACAACGCGAAGAATCTCAACGATTTCGACGCGGTGATGTTCTACACCGGCGGCGATCTTGAGATGAACGACGAGCAGAAGGCGTCGCTGCTCTCTTTTGTGCACGATGAAGGCAAAGGATTTATCGGCGTGCATAGCGCGACGATCACGTTCACGTCGTGGCCGGAATATGGCGAGATGATTGGCGGATATTTCGATGAGCATCCGTGGGTGACGTTCGACGCGCCGATCATTGTGGAGGACCCGAATTTTCCTGGGATGGCGCAGTGGGGCAAGTCGTTTGTGCTGAAGGACGAGATTTATCAGATGAAGGATTATTCGCGCGACAAGGTGCGCGTGCTGATGCGGCTTGATGCGAGCAAGCTTGATCTCAAGAACTCGCATGTGCATCGCACGGATCGGGATTTTGCGGTGACATGGGCGAAGATGTATGGCAAAGGGCGCGTGTATTACACGACGCTGGGGCACGTTGAGCAGAATTGGGACGATCCGCGATTTCAGAAGATGATGATTGAGGCGGTGAAGTGGTCGATGGGGTTGGTCAATGCGGATGTGACGTCGCGGCCGCTGCCCAAGGAATGATGCGCTGCGGCATTTGAGGGATCGAGGATTTGGCTTTTGTCTATCGGAGGTCGAAGTGAGGTTTGGACTCATTTTATCGCTGTTGTTGATGATGTACTCGGCGGGAGCGCGCGGCGCGCAGGAACCGGCGGATGCCGCACTCGACGCCTCCGTCGGCGGCGCACCCGATTTTGGCGTTGGGATCGCAGGCGCCGGACTTTTCGCTGCCGGGTGTTGACGGCAAAACACACAACCTAGCGGACTACGCGAGCAGCCCGGTGCTCGTCGTCGTATTCATGTGCAATCACTGCCCGATCGCGCAAATGTACGAGCAGCGTGTTCAGGCGCTCACGGATGACTATCGCGACAAAGGTGTGGCCGTCGTCGCGATTCAGCCGAACGATCCGAAGGCGATTCGAATCGACGAACTGGACTCGTCGGACATCAGCGACAGTCTCGACGAGATGAAAATTCGATTCGAATACAAACACTGGCGCTATACCTATCTCTACGACGGCGAGACGCAATCCGTCACACGCGCTTACGGGCCACAGGCGACGCCGCATGTCTTCGTATTCGACAAGGATCGGAAGCTGCGCTACGAAGGCCGCATGGACAACAATTACCGCAAGGAGTTGGTGAAGACGCAGGATGCGCGCAATGCGATCGACGCAGTGCTTGGCTGGCCACGATGTGGCCGTGAAACATACCGGCGTGTTCGGGTGCTCGACGAAGTGGCAGGAAAAGTCGGCGCAGCGGATCGCGGCATTACACAAAATCGACGAACAGCCGATTACGGTGGATCTGGCGGCGGCCGACGATTTGAAGAAGCTACGCGAAAATCCCTCCAAGCGCATGACGCTGATCAGTTTCTGGGCGACGTGGTGTGGCTCATGCATTGATGAGTTCGCCGATCTCGAAGACACCTACCTGATGTACAAAGTGCGCGATTTCGATCTCGTCACTGTCTCGGCCAACATGCCCGACGAGAAAGACGGCGTTCTCCGGATGCTGAAGAATAAGCGCGCGACGAGCAAGAATCTGTTATTCAACTCAACTGACACGGAAGCTCTACAGAAGGCATTCGACCCAACCTGGGAATCCGCCGTTCCCTACACGATCCTGCTCGACGCGAACGGCAAGGTGCTCTACAAGAATCTCGGCACCGTCGATATTTTGGAGCTTCGCCGCACGATTCTCGCGAACATGCCGTCGGACTACATCGGCTTCAACCAATATTGGCAGTCGGGCAACGCGAAGAACGCGGTGCCATCGACTGGCGGCCGATAGTCGGCTGGCCGACGAAGCGATTCGAATTATTCTTGGCATTTAACCGCAACTAGTCGAATTCAACTGAGATTCACTCGTCGTAATTGCAGAAGTGCCCAAAGTTGTCGGCGTCTCGTCCTTAGAGGCCCGTGGAGGATTGATGAGGAAGCATTTGCTGGTTGTGGCCGTAGTGTTTTCGCTCTTCGCTTCGCTCTCGCCCCAAACGCTTCGCAGCGACGAGATCCCCAAGATCGCCTGGCGCCGGCCACTCGGCAAACCGCTCGACAATCCCGGCGTTCGCAAAAACAAGTCCGACATCGATGACGGATACTGGCAAGGCTCCCCCGTCGGTGGATTTGGAGCGGGCACTTTTTCACGCACCTACCGCGGCGACTTCGCGCGTTGGCACATCAAAGCCGGCGTCCACAAATATGTCTCGGTTCCCGGCAATCAATTTGCGATGTTTCAGCAAGTCGCGGGCGAGCCCCAAGGTTTCGCACAAGTCCTGACCAACGATCACCCCAAAAACGGCGAACTCTCGAGTTGGAAATGGGACTACCCCGTCGGCGCCGGCGACTACGCCGCACTGTTTCCGAAATCCTGGTTCGACTACAAGTACGACAAATTCCCTGCCCACGTCGTGCTCGAGCAGTTCTCTCCCGTCCTGCCTGACAATTACAAAGAATCCAGCTATCCCGTCGCCGTCTATCGCTGGCACGCCGAAAACCCGACCAACAAAGCTGTCACCGTCTCCGTGCTGCTCTCCTGGACCAACATGGAAGGCTGGTTCCGCGCCCACACGCACGATTTTCAATCCGCATTGAGCCAAGGCAACGTCAATCGCCCGCGCAAAGAATCGCTCAACTCCGGCGATGGCAACAGCACGATGAAAGGCGTTATCTTCGATCGCGATCGCGCCGACGGCACGCTCAACGAATGGGACGGCCAATTCACGATCGCCGCGCTCGAATCCCCTGGCGTCGAAGTCTTTTACCAAAACGAATTTCTGGCCGACGGCGACGGTAAATCCGTCTGGACCCCGTTTTCGAAAGACGGCTCGCTCGCCAACAGCGACACATCCTGGGTGAGCGCCAGCGAAAAAATCGGCGGAGCAATCGCCGTCCGCTTCACTCTTCAGCCCGGCGAAAAGAAAATCATCCCCATGGCCATCGCGTGGGACTTCCCTGTCGTCGAATTCGGTCTTGGCCGGAAATGGAATCGCCGCTACACCGATTTCTACGGCGCCGACGGCAACAACTCCTGGGCAATCGCGCGCGACGGCCTTTTACATGCCTCCGAGTGGAGCGACGCGATCGACGCGTGGCAGAAACCGTACGTCAACGACGACAGCAAGCCCGACTGGTATCGCGCGATGCTCTTCAACGAACTTTACACGCTCACCGACGGCGGCACGTTCTGGGGCCGCCCGCAAGGCTCCGACAAGAGCGCACCCGCTACATTCGCGCTGCTCGAATGCTTCGATTACGCTTATTACGGAACGCTCGACGTGCGCTTTTACGCGTCAATGCCGCTTCTGAAATTCTGGCCCGACATCGACAAGCACGTCCTGCGCGAATTCGCCGACACCGTCCCACGCGAATACCCCGAACTCGGCCTCTGGGTCGCAAAAACACAAGAAACCGGCGCTCCCGTTCTTCACAAACGAAAGAAAGTCGGCGCCGTGCCGCACGATCTCGGCGTGCCCGAAGGCGATCCGTTCGTCCTCGTCAACGAGCCCGGCTGGCAAGACACCAACGATTGGAAAGACCTCAACTCAAAATTCGTGTTGATGGTTTATCGCGACTACGTCCTGACCGGCAAAACCGACAAACAGTTCCTGCGCGACATGTGGCCCGCCGTGCAGATCGCGATGAAATATCTCGAGCAGTTTGACCACGGCGGCGGCATCCCGGAAAACAGCGGCTACCCCGATCAAACCTATGACTCGTGGATCGTTCGCGGCGTAAGCGCCTACTGCGGCGGCCTCTGGCTGGCCGCACTTCGCGCATCCGAAGAAACCGCGCGTGTACTCGGCGAAACCCAAAGTGCCGACGCCTATCACGTGCAATTCCTCAAAGCGCAAAAGACCTACATCGACAAACTCTGGAACGGCGAATATTTCCGCTACGACGAGCAAAGCGAATATCGCGACAGCATCCAGGCCGACCAACTTGCGGGCCAGTGGTACGCCAATATGACCGGACTCGGCGACCTCTACCCGAAACAGATGCAGCTCTCCGCGGCAAAGAAAATCTTCGCCACCAACGTGATGAAGTTCGGCAACGGCGAAATGGGAGCCGCCAACGGCATGGCAGCCAACGGCAGCATCATCCGCGACAACGAGCAGGCGCAGGAAGTGTGGGTCGGCACTAGCTTCGGCCTCGCCGCTCTGCTTCTCAGCGAAGGTCTGACGAAGGAGGCCTACCACACGGCGTGGGGCATCCATCACGTCGTATACGAGACGAAAGGCTACTGGTTCCGCACGCCGGAAGCCTGGGACGACACCGGTAACTTCCGTGCTCCGATGTACATGCGCCCCGCCGCAGTTTGGGCGATGGAAATGATTCCATCCGCGACGCATTGACCTGCATCGAATGCGTTGAGTTGAGAGGAACCTTCCCATGACCCACAGCGCTTCGTCCGCCAGCACGAGCAACGAATACAAAATCCCGCTGACCCACCGGAAACGAGTCGATGCCGACGGCGTCCGAGTCTTTTATCGTGAAGCCGGCGATCCAAACGCACCTGTCGTTCTGCTTCTCCACGGCTTCCCTGCTTCGTCGTTTCAATATCGCGAGCTGATCCCGCGCCTCGCCGATCGGTATCGCGTCATCGCGCCGGATCTGCCCGGCTTCGGCTTCACCGAAGTTCCAGCCGCGCGCAACTATGTCTACACCTTCGACGCGCTCGCGAAAACCATCGAAGCCTTCACCGACGCGCTGCATCTCACGAAGTACGCTCTCTACATTTTCGATTACGGCGCTCCCACGGGCATTCGCCTCGCGATGGCGCATCCGGAGCGTGTCACCGCGATCGTTTCGCAAAATGGAAATGCCTACGAGGAGGGCTTAGGCGACGCATGGGCGCCGCTTCGCCGCTACTGGAGCGATCCATCGGCCGAAAATCGCAACAGGATTCGTGGAGCTCTGACCGCCGAAGGCATGCGTCGCGAATATTCCGTCGGCATGCCTGGTTCCGATGTTGTCGCGCCCGAAAGCTACACGCTCGACGCCGCTCTGCTCGCTCGACCGGGCAACGTCGATATCCAACTCGACCTGTTTCTCGATTACGCGAACAACGTCAAGCTCTACCCAAAGTTTCAGGAGTATTTCCGCACTGCAAAGCCGCCATTGCTGGCGATCTGGGGAAAGAACGATCTGTACTTCATTCCGCCGGGTGCCGAAGCATTTCGGCGCGACATTCCGAACGCCACCATCCAATTTTTAGACACGGGACACTTCGCGTTGGAAACGCATCTGGAAGAAATCACAACCGCGATGCGGGCTTTCCTCGCGACAAATATCGGCCGAAGCCAAGGCGTCAGCGCTTAATTCGGCTTGCGTTGCGCCTCGTGCGGCGCGACTAAGCGTAACTCGCCGAGGCCGCCGAATTACGATGCGACCGCTCTGCCCTGATCCGCTCCATGTACCCGCTCGACCGAAATTCCTGTAGCGGATCGGCCGGCAAGTTCTTCGACTTGCGCCATTCACGCACCGCGTTCCGCACATCCAGCCAGAACGCTCCGCGTAGCGTCTCCTCCGCATCCACGAGAGCGCACTTCGCCTGCAATGAAGCCAGCCGCTCGTGATCGACCAGCGCTGCTCGAGCGTACAGCTCCTGCGCCGTGCAAACCGTCTGAATCATCGCCTCGATTTTGTCTTTCAGGTTGTGGCTTTGATCGATCATGTACGCGATGTCCGCCGTCGATTTCGTCTCCCACTCAAACATCCGTATCTCGTGAAAGATGCGAAACACCTGGTACGGATCGATCGATCCAAGTGTCAAGTCGTCGTCGGCATACCGCCGATCGTTGAAATGAAAGCCGCCCATCATTTTGTGATGCAGCAGCCAGGCGACGATTTGTTCGATGTTCTGCGCCTGATAGTGATGCCCCGTGTCGACGAGCACGAACGATTGTGGCCCGGCATTCTTGGCCAGCAGAAACGCCATTCCCCAGTCCGCGATGTCGGTGTGATAGAACGCCGGCTCGAACGGCTTGTATTCGATCAACAAACGCTGCCCGGGCTTGAGCGCGCGATGAATCTCTGCCAGACATTCCTCAAAGTATCCAATCCGCTGGCGAATATTCTGCGTCCCCGGATAATTCGAACCATCGGCAAACCATGGCGACATATCGCGCGACTTCAGCGCCTCGGCGATCGCGACACAGTCCAAAATGTGATCGACTGCCATGCGCCGAATCTTCGGATCCGGATTCCCGCATGATCCATACTTATATTCCTGATTCTGAAAAATGTTCGGATTGATCGACCCTGGCCGGATTCCGTATTTGTTCGCCAGCCGCTCGATTTCGTGGATGTCTTTCATCCCGTGCGGCAAATCCCACTGAACATGCAGCGCCAGCGTTTTGCTCGCACCGGTCATCGCGTTGACCTGCGCCGCGTCGCTGAATTTCTCCTCGATCGTAGTCGCAGCAGTCGGCTGAATGAATTTCCCGAAGCGAGTTCCGGTATTCGCGAATCCCCACGACGGGATTTCGATGTTCAGCTTGTCCAGCGCATCGCCGACGATCTCAAGCATACGATCTTTCATAGAGAGAGGCTCCGACCTGCTAGAAGGGACCGCTGACTTCTTATCGCGCTGTAGCGGGGATGGCAATCGAAATCGAAGTGAGCCGCTGCGCCCACTTGGCCACGGCTTCCGCCGGCACGCCGATGCCGGGAACCCACTCACCGTCCAGTGCCGCGAGTTGAATCGCGAAGTTGCCGATGGTCGTGCTCTCGGAAGAGCCAAGAACAACGTCGAGCCCCGATTTCTCGCGTGTCAGCCGGTTCAGCAGCTGATTTTTGTTGCCACCGCCGACGATGAACACTCGCCGCAGCTTTTTCGTTGTGGTTGATTCGATCGATCGCAAAACCTGCGCGTAGCGCTCGGCGAGACTATGAAAGATCAGGCTCGCGATCGCTGGAACGCCGATAAAATCAGCCACGACCGGCGTCGCACCCAAAGCAGTCAATTGCGCGTTAATCTTATGAATCGCGTTACCCGGCGTCATCAACTCGGGCGCATCCACATCAATTAAATGACTCGGCGCCGGAAGCGACTCGCAAGCCGCAAGCAAATCTTCCAGTTTCCACACCACGCCATTCGCTTCCCATTGATCCATGCACTGGCGCAGCAACCACATCCCATTCACATTTTTCAGGAAGCAAATCTTTCCGCCGATTCCGCCGAGGTTCGTGAAGTTCTGCGATCGCGCCTCTTCGGAAACGCAAGGCGTGTCGAGCATCGTTCCCACGAGCGACCACGTGCCTGAGCTGATAAACGCCCAATCGTTGCCGGTCGCCGGAATCGCAGCAATCGCCGATGCCGTGTCGTGGCATGCCGGGACGATTACCTTCGTATCGTGGAGCGCTGAAAGTTCCGACAAATCACCGCGAACTTGCCCCACCGTCGTTCCACTCGCAACAATTCTCGGTGCCGCGTTGAGACTCAATCCAAGAGAATCGAAGACTTCTTTGCTCCATCGGTGCACTCCGACGGCAACGAGTCCCGAATGTGTCGCGTTCGTGTATTCCGCAACGACGCCACCGCACAGGCGGTACGTGATGTACTCCGGCAGATTCACCCACGGAGTCGCTTCGTCCTTCCCCGCCAGCTTGTCGGCAAACAATTGATAGACCGTGTTGATTCGCAGAATTTGCGTTCCGGTCAGCTCATATAACCGGGAGGGCGAAATCAACGCGTGTACTTCGGTTTCCGCGCGCTCGGTGCGGATGTCGCGATAACAAAACGGATCCGACTCAGGGTAACCGCTCTCGTGCATGCGGACGTAGTCAACCGCCCATCCATCCACGCCGATCGAGGCAATCCCTTCAGGCGCGAGCGAAACACACTTGCGAATGCCGGCTTGGACGCCTTCCCAGATTTCCTCGATGTTCCAGTGAAGTCCCGCAGCGGATGTCAGCGGGCCATTCGAAAATCGATGCACGACGTCGACGGCAGGCTCGTCGTACCAGAATCGCAGTAACGAGACGCGGCAACTTTGCGCGCCCAAGTCTACAGCGATCAGCGCCTTCCGCTTTTCCATCGGTTCCATGAAGCCCTCGAAATATTCCGTGCGCTAAACACTAGCGCAGAAACGCTTCGGTCAGACCGCCATCGACAGGAATCAGGTGTCCAGAGGTGCAACGCGACTGCGGCCCCGCCAGGAATAGGATGGCCGCGGCACAATCGGCAGGTTCGATGGGCTGATGGGTGAGCGTGCGGCGCGCGTAAAATTCCGCCAAGGTCGAACGCAATGCATCGTCGGATGCTGCTTGATCGAACTCGATATTGTATTTCTTCAGCGAAGCGATCACGCGGTCGCGCGGGAACATCGTTGAACCTTTTACGACGGTCGCCGGGCTGATGCCATTGACGCGAATCTTTGGGGCTAGCGAGATTGCGAATTCGCGGACCAGATGATTCACCGCGGCTTTGCTGACGTCGTAGGCTTCGCTGCCGTGCTTGGGCACGATGGCGTTCGCGGAGCTCACCAACACAGCGCTGGCGTTCAGATCTTGCGCCTTCAGCACGGCGGCAGCTTCCTGCATCAGTCGATGATTCGCGGTCACGTTGATGTCGAGCGTCACGCCCCACTGCGCGTCGGTGATTTTGCCATCGGGAGACGACGGAAAAATCGCGGCCGTGTTGACGATGATGTCGAGCCCGCCGAATGCGGCAATGGCTTCGCGCAAAGCCTTGCGAATCGATTCGCGGTCGCGAATATCAATCGCGACGGCGACGGCTGCTTCCTTGCCGCCGACCTTACGCGCTTCCTCGGCCACCGCTTGCGCCGAGTCGAGATCTTTGTCAGCGACAACGACATGCGCGCCGCGCTGGATTGCGAGCAGCACCGTCTCGCGGCCGATTCCGTTCGCGCCTCCGACGACGAAGCAAATCTGCCGGCTCAATTCCTTTTCGGGCGGCTGACGGCGAATCTTTGCCTCTTCCAGCGCCCAATACTCGATGCGGAATGCTTCCGATGGGGGCAGAGCGACGTAGTTCGAATGCACCTCGAACGCTTCTGTCTTCGCCGCTGGTCCTGCCTGAGGCAGCACGGTTGGCTTGGCTGCGTTGCTTGCGGATGCTCCCAGCGCGGTCGCGCCTTCCATCACATGAACCGCGTTCGTGTAAAACTCGCCCGTGATGCGCGCCTCGGTTTTGTTCTTGCCGAAGCTGAACATTCCAACGCCAGGCACGAGGACAACCGTGGGATTCGCGTCGCGAATCTTCGGCGAATCCGCGGCCGCGAACGAAGTGTAATATTTCGCATAATCGCGACGGTACTGCTCGAGCGCGGAATCCAGTTGCGTCTGAAACGCGCTGACTCCGCCCGTGCCATCCCAGCGCACAAAGAGCGGCCGAATCTTGGTTCGAATGAAGTGATCGGGACAACTCGTCCCCAATCGCGCCAACGTCTCCGCATCCGCCGAGTTCACAAACCGCAGCACCTCCGGCAAATCGTTGAAGTTGCCGATCAACCGCTGCTTGCTCGATACTCGCCCCCGAATTAGCGGAAACAGATCGAGCGCAATCTCGCGATGATTCTCAAGCGTCTTAGCCTTTGCTCCACCGAAAATCCGGTCGCCAAGCTTTTCGACATGCCCGACGACGAACTGGCCAAGTTGATCGATGATCGTAATCGTATTTACGTAGCATTCGCGCTGCGTCGCGCCCCACGTGAACAATCCGTGGCCGCCGAGCACCACGCCGTCGCATCCCGGGGTCTTCGCAACCGCGTCGCGCAGCATCATCGCCAATTCGAATCCGGGACGTTGCCACGGCAACCAAACGAGTTTGTGACCGTACGTCCGGTTGAACTCTTCCATCTTCTCGGCGCCGTTCGCGGCCGCCGCCAACGCAATGCCCCAGTCGGGATGCAGATGGTCGATGTGTTCGAACGGTAGAAACCCATGCAGCGGCGTGTCGATCGATGCAGCAACTCCATTATTCCCGAACGCGCAGATCGGATAGAAATCCACCATCTCATCTTCGAATTCAACGCCGCGATAGCGCCCGGTCAGCGAATGCAGTTTGTCGAGATGCAAGGTCGCGAATCCCTTGCGTTGAATGCTGCCGATATCGCCGCCGCTCCCCTTGATCCACAGCACGTTTTTGTTCGAACGATCGATCGGATCGACGTCGGCGAGCTTCGAACTTGTATTGCCGCCGCCAAAATTTGTAATTCGAAGATCGGAACCGAGCAGATTCGAGCGATACCGCAGCAACTCCGCAGCGTCGAGCTTGCTCGCGACGTTCTCGTCCCAGCGATCTTCCAAATAACGCAGTTTTTCGCTCACTTTCGCTCGCTCTCCATGGCGCCAGTATAACGTAGATGCGCAGGCCCGACGTGCGCCTAGCACCGCGTCTTCAAGCCACCGTCAGTGCTTTTGCATTGACGCCTGCCGCCGAACACCATTACAGTCACGCCTCGTGCGACGACCCTATCTCACATCGTCAGCCCCAACGACGCGAGCAACGCGCTCCATAGTTCTCCCTCGAAGGGGTTCTTTAGCGTGGACTCGAACCCACTGTTGGGCGTCGTCTTTCACTGGCTCGGCGGTCTCGCCTCCGGCAGCTTCTACGTCCCTTTTCGCAATGTGAAGCGTTGGTCCTGGGAAACCTACTGGCTTGTCGGCGGCATTTTTAGTTGGATCTTCGCCCCGTGGATTCTCGGTTCCCTTCTAACCAGCGATCTCATCGGCGTCCTGCGCGCGTCACCACATTCGAGCATCGCGTGGGCCTATATCTTCGGCGTTCTCTGGGGACTCGGCGGCCTTACCTTCGGCCTCACGATGCGCTATCTCGGCATGTCGCTTGGTATGGCCGTCGCGCTCGGCTTTACCGCCGCGTTCGGCACGCTCGTACCGCCAATTTTTCGTGGCCAATTCGCCACCGAAGTCCTCGGCACCCGCTCCGGCGTCACAATTCTCGTCGGCGTCGGCATCTGCATGCTCGGCATTGTCTTCGCGGGCGCCGCCGGCACGATGAAAGAGCGCGAAATGTCCGAAGAACAAAAACGCGCGTCCATCAAGGAATTCGACCTGAAAAAGGGTCTGCTCGTCGCCACATTTTCCGGTGTGATGAGTTCCTGCTTCGCCTACGGCCTTGCCGCCGCCGATCCCATCAAAGCCGAAAGCGTCCGCCACGGCACCGCCGTACTGTGGCAGGGTCTCCCCGCCCTGGTAGTCGTTCTTCTCGGCGGCTTCACCACGAATTTTCTCTGGTGCATCTTCCTCAACATTCGCAATAAATCCGGCTACGAATATTTCTCTTCCTACGCCCGGCACCCGCGTAGCAGCGCTGACTCCGTTCCCGCATTCGAAAATCCCACCGACGCGCCAGCCGAGGAAATGGCCCGCGCGGACAAATACGAAGCGTACTCATCCTCGACGACAGAGCGCGATCTTCCCCTCACTGTCCCGATGCTTTCGAATTATTTGTTCTGCGCCCTGGCGGGAACCACGTGGTACTTCCAATTTTTCTTCTACACGATGGGCGAAACCCAAATGGGCCGCTACAAATTCTCCAGTTGGACGCTCCACATGGCCAGCATCATCATCTTCAGCACGCTCTGGGGCATCGCTCTCAAAGAGTGGAACGGCGCCGGCCCGCGCACAAAACTCATGGTGGCGCTCAGCCTCGCAACCCTAATCGCCTCAACCGCCGTCGTCGGCTACGGCAACTATCTCGGCACTCATTCGTAGTGTCAGGGACGGTCGTAACGCAGTCACTCTCGACGGCGGCACGAGCCTAGCCATAGTTACTTCAGGGCCGCCTCGAACGAATAACTGCCCGCCGGCACCTCATACATCGTCTCGCCCCCATCATGCAAAACATGCACGCGCGGATTCCCCGCCAACGCCTTCCCATCCAGCGTCAATCGCCCATCCGCAATCGTAGCCGCCAACCGCCCCGACGAATTCGCCGGTATCGTCAGCTTCCAGTTCGCCTTGCCGCCAGTGATTTCCCATTCCGACCGAATCGTCCCGTACTTCGACTCATACGAAAAATGCAACGCCCCCAACTCGCTCCCAAAATTCGGGTGCAAATAAATCGTGTGAAATCCCGCATCCGAAGCCACCGTATCGATCCCCGCCGCATACCGATAAATCCAATCCGCCACCGCACCATACGCATAGTGGTTGTACGAATTCATGCTCGGATCGCCACGCATCTGATCGCCGTTCCACCGCTCCCACATCGTCGTCGCACCGTGCTCCACCAAATAGCCCCACGACGGATAATTCGTATCCAGTAGCAAGTGATACGCGACATCCAAATGCCCTGTGTCCGTCAGTGCCGCCAGCAAGTACGGCGTCCCCAAAAATCCCGTCCCCAACTGTCCATGATTCGCCGCAATCCGATCTGCCAATCGTTGCCCCGCGGCTTTCCGAAGCGACTCAGGCAACAAGTTCATATTGATCGCCAGCACATACCCCGTCTGCGTCTCCACCGGTTGATCGCTCAACTTCGTCGCCGTCGCCGAAGCAAACACCGGCGGTGGCGGCACGCCTCCGACAAATCCATCCGGCCGCGTGTACGCCTTCACAAACGCCTCTTTAATCTTGTCGAACATCTCCCCATACTCCGCCGCTTCCGCCGTGCGACCCGTAGCGGTCGCCATCTGCTTCATCAACGTCACGTCGTACGCCCAATACGCCGTCGCAATCAAATCCACCGGCGTCACTCCTTCCGGCGACAGCCAATCCGCAAACGGAATCCCATAATTTTTCTTCCACAAATAATCCGGATTCGCCTCGTGAATCGCCGCGAGATATTTCTTCATCGCGTCCCAATTCTGATCCACGACCGTCCGGTCGCCCGTCTGAATCCACGACGTCCACGGAATAATCACGCCCGCGTCGCTCCAACCCGTTCCATACCCCGGATTCTCGTGATTCGTCCCCGGCGCAAAAATGCCAAACATTGCCGTCCCCGCCTGCGTCCCGCGCAAATCGCCGCTGAACTTCCGCGAAAACGCCGTCAGATCCATGTTGTAAGCCGCCGCCCGCCAAAACACCTGCGCATCCGCCGACCATCCCAATCTTTCATCGCGCTGCGGACAATCCGTCGGCAGCCCCACAAAATTCGACCGCTGTCCCCACAAAATATTGCTCCACAATTTGTTGAGCATCTCGCTCTTCGTCTTCAGCTCGCCCGTGAACGGCGCATCCGTGTGAAACACGACCGCCTGCACATCTTCCGCCCGCGGCTTGCCCTTCACGCCCGACACTTCCGCGTATCGAAAGCCGTGATACGTAAACGTCGGCTCGAACTCTTCCTCGCCCTTCCCCGCCAAAATAAAATGATCCGTCGCCTTCGCCGTGCGCAAATTCTCCACGTACATCGTTCCATCCGGATTCAACACTTCTGCAAATCGCAGCTTCACATCCGTGCCCGCCGCGCCTTTTGTTCGAATCCGCACCCATCCCGAAAAATTTTGCCCGAAATCAAAAATATAAACTCCCGCTGCAGGCGAAGTCACCGTTTTCGCCGTCAGCGTCTGCTCCCGCCGAATCGGCTGAAAATATTGCCACTCGATCTTCGGCTCCCCCGCCTTGGCAACCGAGCCCGAACCACCCAGCATCGGCTCGATCACCTCCACCGGCTTCCACGCGCCATCCGAAAATCCCGCCGTGTCCCATCCCTTCTGCACTTTCCGCGCGTCATCCGTCTCGCCGTCGTAAATCTCCGCAAATCGAATCGCCGACGAATCCGCCTTCCACGAAGCATCGCTCACAATCTCGTCCACCGACCCATCGCGATACTCAATCCGCATCTGCACCCGCACCGCTGGCGGCGTAGCTCCGTAATTATTCCCCTCGCGCAGCCATTGCAGCGGCGTCGAATACCATCCCGGCGCCAGCAGCGCGCCAATCGCGTTCTTCCCCTGCTTCACCAAATCGCTCACGTCGTACGCCTGATACACAACGTGCTCACGAAAATCCGTCCACCCCGGCGCCAGGATCTGATCGCCCACCGCGCGTCCATTCACAAACAATTTGTACGAACCCAGCGCCGTCGCATACACACGCACCGATGCCACCGGCTTCGCTACATCAAAATTCCTCCGCAGCGACTTCACCGTCCCCGTCGGCCACGGCCGCGACACGCCCGAGTCCTCAAAATTCGCCGACTTCTCGACATACGGAATCGCATCCCGCCAGCTCGAATCATCAAACGCCGTCTGCTGCCACGATCCCGATGCGTTCAGCCCGCCCTTCCAACCCGCATCCCCCGTCTTAAAAATCTCCGTCGACCCATCGCTCTTCTCCACATAGACCAGCGCGTTCATCGGCGTCTGGCTGATGTCCGGAGCCTCCCGCCCGCCGCCATACCGAATGACTTCCAGCGCCAATACATTCGCGCCGCTTTTCACTTCGCTCGTCACGTCACGCACGAAATACGTCTTCCACGGCAGATGCCCATACGCCGCCATCGGCGACGTCTCCATCACCTGCTTCCCATTCACCCAAGCCGCCGTCGTGTCCTGTCCGGTCGCATACAAGGCAGCGCGCTTCAACACGCCATTCACCGAAAAATGAAACCGAAAATCGTGACTCGATTTCTCTTTCTCCGTCGACCCCGTATCCGCATTTGTGATCCACTTCGCGCCCGACTCGCGCACCGCGCGCTCTTCCGCTTCCTCAAATCCAATCCACTTCGCCTTCCAATTTTCCTGCTTCAAGAGTCCCGTCTCCCACCACGTCGCATCGCTCGCCGGATACGCCTTCCCGTCGCGGTCCCACACCAGCACGCGCCAGAAATATCGTTTGCTCGGCTGCATTGCCGGCCCGCCGTACGTGACGCCAATCGAATCGCTCGACTCCACTTTCCCGCTGTCCCAAACGTCGCCTTTTCCCGCCGCCAGATTCGCAGCCGACGACGCCACCTGCACCTCATACGCGGTCTGCTTAGCGCCGTCACGCGTATCGCGCAGTTGCCACGACAAGACAGGCTTCTCCGCATCCATCCCCAGCGGCGTCACGAGCGATTCGCACTGCAACTTCTCCGGCTTGCCAACCTGCGCCATCGCCGCGACGCAACCTGCCAGCACCATCAATCCGACGCCGGCAACGCGCGCGCTCGTTCGAATCCAGCTCTCCGCCACTCTCATCGCATCTCCTCGACTTCAAACTTCCCGCCATCCAAACTCTTCACCACGTAAATCTGATCGAATCCCTCTTCCATCCGCATGGGCTCCAACCGCTTCAATGCACCCGCAATCGCCGGCACAGGCACTTTCGCCTTTCCCGCCCGCAAGCCATTCCTCCGAATCGCATCCTTCAAACTCGCTTCCAGAAAATATCCGACAACGCGATACCCCGCCGCCCGCGCCGCCGCAATATATCGCGCCCGATCCGCCACCTTCATGTTCGTGTTATCCACCACGAACGATCGCTTCTCGCGCAGGCATTCCGCAAAAAACTCCAATTCACGCTCCCGCGTCTTCAACTCATCCAGATTGATCCGCGCATGCGTCCCCGAAAATCGCTCTTTGTAGAACGTGCTCTTCCCCGCCCCCTGAATCCCCACCAGAATCACCGCTTCCATCGCAGCATCAATCTTTCTTGCGACGGCCTTTGGGTGCCGCACCCTTGCGCCTTTCAAGGGTGCGGGTTTTGACTTTGTCTGTTCGCGATTCGCCGGTGCCACCGCTCTCGCCAACTTCTCCAACTTTGGCGGTCGCGTCCCATGCCGCACCGCCCCCGCCACCGGCACATACGTCAACTCCCTCATCTCCCGCGCACACCGCAGCATCAACCCGCCGCGACTCATATCCCCGCGCCCCACAAACTCCTGCGGAAACATCAGCCGCTCGCCGAAAATCTCCAGCAGCGGCTCCACATACTTTGGCGTCGCCACGCTCCCCAGCAGCACAACCTCGCACTCCGCTCCCATGTGCTCCGAAAGCAATCGCGCATCGCGCTCCAGTGGCACCCGATACTCCGGCGCGCCAGCCGCGATATCCCCGCTCGTGATCTCGCGCAAATCCGCCAGCCGAAACAATCGATCTGGCGACACCAGCCCGCCCGACGCCGTGATCACCACGATCCCCGGCAACCCGCTCGGCGGTGCCGCGTGCGCCCGCGCGTACGCCAACTTCCCCCGAAAATATAATCCGCTGATGAAGCTGAATATTTCCCCGAGCGGCAATCCCTGCTCGCGAAGCTGCACCGCCAGCGGAAACGCCGCAGCCTCCCGCAGAATCATCCGCGCCCGCGCTCCCGCCGCGTTCGCCGGCGACAGCAAAAAAATCCGCTTTCGTACTTCGCCGCTCTCCGGCCCCGTCTTCCCTGTACGCGCACTCGGCCCCGGCGTGTGTCCCACCAATCGTATCGACTTCACCGTTTTTCCATCACCAACCACACGCCATCGCAAAACCTTTACCGTCACCACAGCACTTAAATCCAAGACGGCCTTTGGGTGCCGCACCCTTGCGTTTTTCAAGGGTGCGGTTTTTCCCCAAATGCTTGCCACCCACATCCCCTCTAAACCAACGTCACCGCCCCCGTCGCCAGGTCATACACGCCACCGACAATTTTCAATTTCCCCGCTTTCGCCTTCGGCCCAACGATCGGCTCAAGCTCCTTCAATCTCCCAACTCCAATCTCCACATTCTTCTTGATCGCATTGTCCAGCGGATCACCCGGCATCCCCGCGCTCTGCGTCACCGCCGGCTTCACCAGCTCCACCAGCCCGTTGATCGCACCGGGCAGCGAATCCTTATCGTGCAGGTGCTGTATCGCCGCTTTCACCGCCCCGCACGCGCTGTGGCCGAGCACCACAATCAGCGGCACATTCAATTCCGCCACCCCGTACTCGATGCTCCCCTTCACCATCACACCCGACCCGTACACAACATTTCCCGCCACGCGAATCACAAAAATGTCGCCCACGCCGGTATCGAACAAAATTTCCGGCGCCACGCGCGAATCCGAACAGCTCACGATAATCGCCTCCGGATACTGCGCTTTCGCCAGCATCTTGAAATCCTCCGGCTTGCGCCCCGCCGCCTTCACCTGCCCCTTCACAAACCGCGCATTCCCATCCATCAATTTCTTCAACGCCGCGTCGGGATCAATCGATTTCCCGCTCGGTTCGTCCGCGCGCATCGCGCCAAACATTTCGCCCGGCATCACCAGTCCCGCACCCGCCGCAAACCCAGCCACCGCACCCGCTCCGACCAAGAAGTCTCGTCGTGAACTCTTCACGTTCATCCCTCCATTCCAGATCGTTCATTTTAAAAATTTCGCCCGCAAGTGCCGCAGATTGTCCACCGCGCTAACTCGAAGTGCAAGCGATTCCGTCGCGCGCGAAAAACTATCCGTTGAGATAGCGTGCAGAACCGAACGGATAGCTCTACCCGTCCGGGCTGCCCGCTCCGTAATTCAAATCCTTGCATTTGCTTCGATTTAGGTGATAAACCGTTCGATTAGACGAGAGGCCGCCCTTTGGCCCCTAGGCTGCTCTCGTACCGAGGGTGGGATAAGACGGCGAGTTGGGTTTTCCTTCTCTCGTGCCACACAACGGAGACAAAAATGAGCGACGAAAACATCATCAAAAACAAGCCCGCGGTCGAAGCAGCCAGTTCCACTGAATTGACCGAAAAGGATCTTGAGACCGTGACAGGCGGCGACAAAGCTTCCAATCCGCCGGTAGGAGAAAGTGTCAGCCTGAATTTCACGAAAGTCGAATTTCAATACAAAGCGCAGAGTTCCGAGGGTTAACGGACCTTTCTCACCGACTGTTGGTCGGCTGACCTACCATCTTTGTGTAGAAAATGATCGAAGGCGGTCGCGTTTCGCGACTGCCTTTGCTGATTGCTTTCAGTCTAAGAATCGGCCAATCAGCCACATGTGCCCAAACGGATCCACCACCCCACCCTGCAACATCCTCCCAATCGGTTTCGGCCCGACCGTCGGGTAGTTGTGTTCTTTCACTTCGCTATGTTGCTTTGCACCTGCTGATACGGCTTTTGCCTGCACCGCAATCGGATCATCCACAAATAGCTCAATCCTCACCGTTGTGGTTCCCACCGACAACGGCCCGCGCGTCCCAAATTCCGGCGACTTCCGTCGCCAGAAAAAACCGTGCTCCGCCAATCGCCAGCCCCGCCACCATGTGGTCGTCGCCGCCGACCGTCCAGTACAGCTCCGCTCCAAACGCCCTCTTGTAGAACTCCACCGCCGCCTGCGCATCACTCACCGCCAACATCACCGCAATCTCAGTCGCCATGGTTCCTCCTGGTAATTTCTTCAACCACCAACTCTACAGAGCGCTGGCTTAGCGCAGCCTGAACGATCGACCTCTCGACTTCGCCCGATCACTCATCACGAAGATCTTGTCCCTCGACGCAACACCCTGTAACGTGCCATTCGTCCGACGCATCCCACGCCATCAAAGGAAAATGCCCGTGCCTACGTCACGCCTCGCGCCTCGAATGCTCCTTGTCGCGCTCACCATCTCACTCCCTCTCGCCGCCCAGTCACCACAATCCCCCGCCACAACCTCGACTCCCGTCCCCCTGACTGCCGAGCAAGACCATCAGCGCCTGATGGACGCTCTCCACATCACCACCATTCGCCCCGGCGCCAACGGCGCCCCGAACGCCACAGACCATCTCCCCAACTACGATGAATCCAAAGCCGGTCCGGACTCGCCCCTCCCCGATCCTCTCGTCTTCAAAAATGGAAAGCCCGTGAAATCCGCAAAGGACTGGGAGAAAAAGCGCCGCGCCGAAATCTTCGAAGACTTCGATCGCGAAATCTACGGTCGCGTCCCCGCCCACACGCCCAAAGTGACGTGGGAACTCATCAACACCACAAACGAAACCAACGGCGACGTCCCCGTCACCACAAAACACCTGGTCGGCCACGTAGACAACTCTGCCGACCCAGCCATCACCGTCAACATCGAGCTGACCGTCTCCACTCCCGCCAAAGCCACCACACCCGTCCCCGTCATGATGGAACTCGCCTTCAGCAAAGAAGTCATGGAGCGCATCGCCAAGCTCTACCCCGAAATGGCCAAGCAAGCCTCCGCGTCGCCCACGTGGCAGCAGCAACTCCTCGCCAAAGGCTGGGGCTACGCCATCTACATCCCCACCAGCGTCCAGGCCGACAAAGGCGATGGACTACAGGAAGGCATCATCGGCCTCGTCAACAAAGGCCAGCCGCGCAAACTCGACGATTGGGGCGCACTCCGCGCCTGGGCTTGGGGAGCCAGCCGCTGCCTCGATTATTTCGAAACCGACAAATCCGTGGACGCGAAGCAAGTCGGCATCACCGGCCATTCGCGCTACGGCAAAGCCTCTCTCGTCGCCATGGCCTATGACCCGCGCTTCGCCATCGCCTACATCAGCTCCTCCGGAGCAGGCGGCGCCGAACTCTACCGCCGCAACTTCGGCGAGCAAATGGGCAATCTCGCCGGCACCGGCGAATACCACTGGTTCGCCGGTAACTTCATCAAGTACGACGGCCCGCTTTATCCCAAAGATCTCCCCGTCGACTCCCATGAACTCATCGCTCTCTGCGCCCCGCGCCCCGTCTTCATCGGCGGCGGCGCCACACAAGGCGACGGCTGGGCCGACGCGAAAGGCACATTCCTTGCCGCAGTCGCCGCCGGCCCCGTCTACAAACTCCTCGGCAAAAAACCCGTCGGCACCGTCGAAAGCGGCCAGTTCGCCATCATCAACGCCGCCCAATTCCCACCCATCGAAACTCCCCTCATCGACGGTGACCTCGCCTTCCGCCAACACAGCGGCGGCCACACCCCCGCCCCCAACTGGCCCACCTTCCTCACCTTCGCCAGCCGCTACATCCACAGCTCCTACACCCCATGAATTTGTCATCCCTCTCTACACCGATGTCATCCTGAGCGAAGCGAAGGATCTCAGACGTGAACGCCATCGCGCGCCGATCCAGATCCGCCACTCATCACACCCTGTCACCCTGAGCGAAGCGAAGGGTCTCAGACGTGAACGCCATCGCACGCCGATCCGGTCCACCACTACCCAACGCTGTCATCCTGAGCGCCATCCGCAGGATGGCCGAAGGATCTCAACGTCAACACGAACGACCACCCCCACCCGCTGCTCGCGATCGCACTCATCAAGCCACTAACCGTCTCAACACACTCATCCACCGCCACCGTGACGACGTTGTATGATCATCCCAACGCAGCACCCGTATCCAAGGTCGGAACAAAAAGAGGGTCGAACAAATGGTCATCGCCGCAGGCATCGTCGCCGTAGTCTCCCAACTCTTCCAAGCCAACGATCACACCAGCGTCTGGCTAGCCTTCGCCCTCGCTTGGATCGCCTGCGCTCTAGTCGCCATCGCCAGCTCTTCACTAGTTTTCCGCGTAGCCGAAGTCCGCAAACGCATCACCCAGCAACCCACCCGCCGCCCCCGCCGCTAAGCCTATGAAGTGCGGCGCTTAAGCACCTCGTCTGCAATCGCCCCGCTCATCCGCCTGCACCATTCGAATCGCAATCGCATCGGACTATAAAAAACTCTAATTGGACAGAATTTCTCCCGCGCGTAAAATCAGTTTCGTAGAAATCTACGCCCACGCAACAAACTCGAGTCTTCCGCCGTGAACTCCGTGCCCTCCGTGGTGAAATCCGTTCTAAGGCACACAAAAAGCGAAACAAGCGGTCTCGCATCTCCAACTTCGCAAAGGACTTGCGCACTCTTTGAAAAGAGTGACCACCACAAATCCGCTAACCGCCACAAAATCAACAACAACCACACTCTCGTCAAAAACACCGGGGGTGGTACCCTAAGCTTCCCAAAACGGAACTCATACTGACCCAATGATCGAAGGCCGCCCTAGCCGAACCGCCCAACGCGTCGCTCTCCGCCGCGCCGCGCACCAACTCTTCGACACTCCAAAAGTGCTCGAGGACCCGCTCGCCGTCCGCATCGTCGGCCGCGACGCCGCCGCGAACATTTCCGCCCTCTCCGATCGCTTTTCGCCAGCGGCTCGCTACATGCGCGCCTTCATGGCTGCTCGCGCCCGCTACGCCGAGGACGAACTCGACCAGGCCGTCCGCCGTGGCGTCACTCAATTCGTGATCCTCGGCGCCGGCCTCGACACCTTCGGCTATCGCAACCCATACCCAAACCTGCGCGTCTTCGAGGTCGACCACCCCGCCACGCAGGAATGGAAGCGCCAGCGCCTTCACGCCGAAAACATCACCATCCCCGACTCGGTCACCTACGCCGCCGTCGACTTCAACACGCAGACGTTCGCTGAGGGCCTTCGCGCCGCAAACTTCCAAGCCGCCGAGCCGGCCTTCTTCTCCTGGCTGGGCGTGACGATGTACCTCGAGCCACAGACTGTGCTCGACACACTTCGCCTTATCCACACGATGCACGCCGAAAACGCAGTCGTCTTCGACTACACCGTGCCGCGCCACTTGCTCAATACTGTTGGGAAATTGGTTCTGGACGCGATCATGAACCGAGTCGCCGCTGCGGGCGAACCGTTCCGCGGCTTCTTCGTTCCGGCGGAACTCTCCGCCGCGCTAACTCAAATCGGCTACCGCCACATCGAAGATCTCGACAGCGCCGCCATCAACGCCCGCTATTTCGCGAACCGCACCGACAACCTCAAAGTAGCCGGCGCCATGGGCCGCCTCTGCCGCGCCCGAGGCTAGTTAAAAAAACGTTCTCATACTGAGCGCAGCGAAGGAGACGCAAGAATTCGCCGAGCGTTCAGCCGCCTCATCGCGAAATCGACGGCCAACGCGCTGCACTCACTTCCCCTCAGGATCCGGAATCAGCACAAACAAATGCAGCGATCGCGGCCCGACCTCATACTTATCACCCGACCGAAAATTCTTCGCCTCGATCGCCAGGTCGTCGTTGTTCGTGTCCATTAGCAGGCACCAGTGCTCGCTGCCCACTGTCGTCGGAATCGCAAACGGCACCGCTTCGTGAAAACTGTTGAACAAAATCAGCAACGTCGCATCCGAACCGCGCCGCCGCAATCCCGTCGGCTGCGCGCGTCCATCGATCAACATGCCGAAGCAGCGATCCGTCTTCCAGTTTTCTTCCTTCATCTCTTCGCCGGAAGGATGCACCCACGTAACGTCCTTGATCCCGAGTTCTTCGTTAAACGCACCCGTAAAGAATCGATTGCGCCGAAGAATCGGATATTGCTTCCGGATCGCCGTCAGTTGTTGCGTGAAATCCGCCAGCGAGCGGCCCTTTAGCAGCGAGCGCCCAGTTGACCCAGCTGATTTCGTTGTCCTGGCAATAGGCGTTGTTGTTTCCCTGTTGCGTGCGGGCAAATTCGTCGCCGGCCGTAATCATCGGCGTGCCCTGTGACAGCAACAGCGTGGCGAGCATGTTCCGCATCTGCTTCGCGCGCAGCGCATTGATCGCCTGGTCTTGCGTCGGACCTTCCGTACCGCAATTCCACGAATGATTGTTGGAGCTACCGTCCTGATTGTTTTCCTTGTTCGCTTCGTTGTGTTTCTCGTTGTAGCTGACCAGGTCGTTCAGCGTGAAGCCGTCGTGCGCGGTCACAAAATTCACGCTCGACCACGGCTTGCGACCGTGCCGATTGAACATATCTCCCGAGGCGCACAGGCGCGGCGCCAAGGCGCCGGAAGTCTCGTCGCCCTTCCAGAAGCTGCGCACTGTGTCCCGGAATTTGTCGTTCCACTCCGCCCAGCCCGGAGGAAATTCTCCGACCTGGTAACCGCCCGGACCGATGTCCCACGGCTCCGCGATTAGTTTCACCGTGCCCAGAACGGGGTCCTGGCTGCACGTCTTAAGGAATCCGCTCTGATGATCGAACCCGCTCGGTTCGCGCGCCAGAATCGTGCCAAGATCGAACCGGAAGCCATCGACCTCTGTCTCTTGTACCCAGTAGCGCAAACTATCGGTCACCATCTGCATGACGCGCGTGTGCGACAGGTTCACCGTGTTGCCCGTTCCGGTGTCGTTGATGTAGTAGCGCGGCTTGTCGGGCATCAAGCGGTAGTAACTCGCGTTGTCGATTCCCTTGAACGACAGCGTCGGACCAAGCTCGTTGCCTTCCGACGTGTGGTTGTATACGACGTCGAGAATCACTTCGATACCCGCGTCGTGATACCGCGCGATCATTTCCTTGAATTCCTGCAACGCCGCACGAGGCACTGCCGCGTAACGCGGGTCGGGCGCGAAGAAGCCGATCGTGTTGTAGCCCCAGTAGTCGGTCAGCCCCTTATCAAGCAACAGGCGATCGTTGACGAACGTAAATATCGGAAGCAGCTCGACCGAGGTGACGCCGAGCGCCTTGATGTACGAAATCACGTCCTTGTTCGACAGCCCGGCAAACGTGCCGCGCTGCTTCTTCGGAACTTTGGGATGCAGCTTGGTGTAGCCGCGCACATGCAATTCATAAATGATGGTTTGATCCCAGGGCACTTGATGGCGTCGCGATTCCTGACGCCATTCAAAACGCGGATCGACCACCAAGCATTTCGGCATAAACCGCGCCGAATCACGTTCATCGAACGACAAATCGCCTTCGGGCGAACCGATCGTGTAACCAAAGCATGCGTCGTCCCACTTCAGAGCGCCGATGTGCGCCCGCGCGTACGGGTCGAGTAGTAATTTGTTGGGATTGAAGCGATGGCCTTTTTCGGGCTCGTAGGGTCCGTGCACGCGATAGCCATAAACCGCGCCGGGCTCAAGATTGGGGACGTAACCGTGCCAGATTTCGTCGGTGTATTCCGGCAGGTCGATGCGCTGCCGCTCTTCTTTGCCTTCGTCGTCGAAGAGGCAAAGTTCCACCTTCGTCGCATTCGCGGAAAAGAGAGCAAAGTTGACACCTTTCCCGTCCCACCATGCGCCGCGCGGAAGCGGATTGCCCTCTCGGATCTCAGCTTTTCGGCGTTCTTTTATTAATTGCGGTTTCGCAGCCATCGCACCCATCGTTTCGTTATGTCCAGTCGGGAAAGGTTTGTAGCACTTCTGATGCAATTGGCCAAGTTTGAGGTACGAACTTTAGGAAATGGATGAGGATAATCCTGTAGTCGTGAACGTTGGAAAGCTGTAGCGACGGAAAAGTTTTGCATACAATTCGGTTGGGATTGATGCGAGAGGGTCAGTTGATTCCGCGCCGCTTCCGCCAATTCATTAAATGCTCCTCAATCGATTTAAGCTTGGGCGATTTAAGCATGACGAAATCGCCTCTCGGAGCTAGAATGCGCACGTTTGGAGGACTGAGGAAATGAATCGTCGTCTTGTTCCCATCATCGCTTGCTGTCTCGTGGCCTTGTTCACTCCGCGGCTCACGTCTGCGCAAAAACTCTCCACCAAGTGGGAAGAACTCACGGCGGGAGACTTCGTCAAAGGAATTCAGCAATCGAAGGGCGTCTGTCTGCTGCCATTTGGAATTATCGAAAAGCACGGACCGCATCTGCCGCTCGGCACGGACTTGCTCAACGTGCGATATGCGGCCGAGCATGGGGCAGAACAGGAATATGCCGTTATTTTCCCCTCGTACTACTTTGGCCAAATTTTTGAGGCGAAACACGAACCGGGCACAGTCGCCTACAGCACCGACATTCAGCTCAAGCTCTTGCAGGAAACAACCGACGAGATGGCGCGCAATGGCTGCAAGAAGATCATCATCGTCAACGGTCACGGCGGCAACGAGCACCTGCTTCCCTTTTTCGGGCAATCGCAAATGGATCGGCAACGCGACTACGTCGTTTATGTGTTGGACGGCGAGCGCAGCAAACCAGGCGGCCCGGCGAAGAAGTCGACCGGAGTCGATTACCACGCGGGCGAGAACGAAAGCTCAAATCTCCTCTACACGCACCCGGAGCTGGCACATATTGACCGCGCCAGCAGCGAATCGGGTGCGGACCAGAAGCGCATTACATTACCCGAAGAGTTGTATACCGGCATCTGGTGGTACGCGCGATTCCCGGAGCACTATTCGGGCGACGGCGCGCCGGCGACGAAAGAACTCGGCGAGTGGAACATGAAGAATTGGATTGAGGCTGTCGTGGATTGCATCAAGGCCGTGAAGGCCGATGACAATAGCCTGAGAATCCAGAACGAGTTCTACGAGAAGAGCAAGCATCCGCTGGATACGAAGCAGTAGCGCGCGAAAAAAGAGGCTCGATAGAGTTTTAGATCTTGCGGACCTGGGGCGCAGCAGTGCTGCGCCCCTACATGACCTCGGTAAGGCGGAAGGTTTGATGACGGAAGGGATTACTCGGAGGGACTTTCTAGGCTCGACGCTGCTGGGGTCGGGAGCGATGTTGATGTCCGGGCTTACACCCGCGCAACTGCTCGCGGCGGCGGACGAGTGGAGCGGCTACGGTGGCGTTGGGGATTACGCCAAGTCCAACGGGAACACGTTTGAGGTGCTCACCGCCGGGCACAGAATGCGCGACAACGCAGAGCCTGCAGACGCAATCGACACCGGCGAGACTTACGACTGCGTGATCGTCGGTGGCGGGATCAGCGGGCTGGCCGCTGCGTTGTTCTTCCGGCGGATCGCCGGGCCGAATGCCAGCGTTCTGATCATCGAAAACCATCCGATCTTCGGCGGCGAAGCGAAGCAGAACGAATTCGAGGTCGATGGAAAGCGAATCGTCGGCCATCAAGGGTCGGCAATTTACTTTGCGCAGTATCCGCATAGTTTTCTCGAGCGCTTTTACGATTCCATCGGACTTCATACTCCGCGGCTGGAATATCAGAAGCCGGCCGGCGCTATTGCCAACTGGAAGCTGAGTCGCACGCCGTATGATTCTTCTGGCCTCGGCCAGGGGCAATACGGATTCTGGTTCGGGGCAAAGTTTGGCCAGAAAGATGGAATGTGGCTGCTCGATCAAGGCGGTAAGGAATTTCAGAACGCGCCGGTGAGTGCGCAGAACAAGAAAGAATTGGAACGGTGGTTTTCTGGCCAAGCAGCGAAAGAAGCGAAATGGGAGCGGCCGAAATACGACGGCGATGCGGCTTCGCGTGCGCTCGACGCCATCACGCTTGAAGAACATTTCATTCAGCATTACGGGTTGACGCGCGAGTTCTGCCGGGAATATCTGTCTCCCGTCGAAGGCGGCGGCTCGGGCCTCGGACCGGACGCCCTCTCCGCGTACAACGATTTCGCGTTCGAGTTCCTTTATCCGTTCGACGACAAGTCCGGCGAGCCGTCGGTGCAGATGTTTCCCGGCGGGAATGCGACGATTGCGCGGCTGATGACGAAAACCCTGATCCCCGATGGGATCGATGGCCCTCCCACGGTCGATGGCGTGACCCGCGGTCGCGTAAAATTCGATGCGCTCGACACGAACGGCGCGAAAGCGCGGCTGCGACTATCGTCTACGGCGGTATCGGTTCAACACGACGGAGATCCCGCGAAGGCTTCGACGCTTTCGATCACTTATGCGCGCGATGGCAAGGTCTATCGCGTGAAAGCAAGATCGGCGGTGATGGCGGGCGGTAGCTGGACGACGAAGCATGTCTGCCGCGATCTCGGCGAAGCGCAACGAACGGCTTACGCCCAGTTTTATCGTTCGCCGTGCATGATGGCGAACGTCGCGGTACGCAACTGGCGCTTCCTGCACAAGATGGGCATCAGCGGCTGCCGCTGGTTTGAAGGCGTCGGAAATTATTTCGACGTCGTGCGCAGTTCGCTCGTGGGAGACGTCGAGCCGACGATCACGCCGGATTCGCCGATCGTGCTTGCGCTCAAAGTTTTATATGCCTACCCGGGGTTGCCAACCGAAGATCAGGGACATCGCGGTCGCGCCGAAATGCTCACGACTTCGTATAAGGAATACGAGGAACGCATTCGCGATCAGATGGATCTCATGTTCCGCGGGTCGGGATTCGACGCGAAGCGCGACATCGCCGGAATTATCTTGAATCGCTGGGGACACGCGTATTGCAATCCGCAGCCCGGATTTTTTTTTGGCAAGGATGGAAAGCCTGCGCCTCGCGAAACGTTACGTAGCGCGCCGTTCGGCCGGATCGCGTTCGCGAACACCGATCTCGCAGGAGCGATGGATCATCGGTTCTCAATCCTCGAAGCGCACCGCGCCGTCGGCCAACTGATGGATCAAGTTTTGGAAAGTTGAAGAAAGAATCGGAGACTTGCTACTTCTTGCCGTAAGTGAAGATCTTTCCGCCGTACACCACCGCAACGTAACGCCCGCCCTGCAAAAATTGCATCACCTTTTCGCCTTTGCGGGCGATCTGAGCCCAACGCGATTGCGTTTTCGGATTTTGCTCGAGGCCGCGGATCGGCTCTCCCTGAAACTCAAAATCGACCTGAGCCAGCTTGCTCTTCGCCGTTCTTCGCACAGAGTACGAGTCGCCACCAACCGATACGCGCTTCGCGGACTCCACGAGCGCCTGCTTCCAGACGGACAGAATGCACGCCTCAAACTCCGGCGAGCGCAAATCGATAGCCATGTAAGGATTCTAGCGCGACTGGCGGATCTGCTCGATCCAACGGCAGAGGATTTCCTGGTACTCGCCTTCGACGTCGATGAACTCGATGCCCATGCCGATGCGCGGCTTGAGGATACGCACGACGGCCAGCGCGTCAATCTTCTGTCCCTTTCGCGTCATCGAGATGCGGACACGCGTCGCAACCGGAAACGGTTTGCTGGTGCAGACGAAGCATCCACCCATTGAAATGTCGGAGGTAACGCCGACGGCGCGCGAGCCAGCCTCCATGTCGATCAGCTCGACATCGGCGGCAAAGGGAAAACGAATGGCATAGCGACGGTCACGTACGCCAGTCCTGGCTGACTGGCTCTTGGAGATACGGTCGTCCATATAGATCACGTTGCTCAAGTTCATTACAGTTCGAAACTTTTGACGAAGCGCGTCTAGCGCGACGCCTGCGGAGTTGCGGGCCCCGCGACCTGACTTTCGTAAACTTGCCTTATTACTTTGCGGCCTTGTTGAGCTTCTATTTTGACGTGGATGGCGGCTGGACACGACTGTTTCCATCGGCTGCGACCGCCAAAAGATTAATAGCGGGGCCGTCGAGTCCATCCCAGGTCCGGTATCCACCGACTTTGGCCGGGGGCGGTTCCAGGGAGCTTTTGGGCGCCTAAAACGGCGCCAATCTTCCCCCCAAACGGCATCAAAGGGCCTTCTGGACTGTCCTTTCGGTCGGGCGCTCGATGTTATTAGTCCTAACGACAAAGGCGGCCGGATGCCGCAGGACCCCGAAACTGACGCGTGTTACGCTGAAAATGTCAGCGATTCCTCTGAACGAAACGAGACTATGCGACCCGAAGGCCTTCGGCAAAGCGACCGTGTGAGTTTCCGTATGCCCGTGGAAGCGTCATGGGCAAGCGGTAACGGCGCCGAAACCAAACAGAAGGCGGAAACGATGCTGGTGAGCCGCAATGGCGGCGTTCTCCGGCTGAAAGAGAAGCTTTTCACGGGTCAGGAACTGACGATTCGGCGGCAGCGCGAGGGCGACCACTGGAAAGTCGCGCGCGCGCGCATCGTGGCGGAAATTGACCAGGACGGCGACGGCTACCTTTACGCGATTGCGATTCTCGATCCCCGCGCGGATTTCTGGGACATCGACTTCCCTGCTCCCCAGAGCTCACCCGAAGCGCTGGCGCGGCTGCTGATGGAATGCAGCTTTTGCCAGCGGCGCGAAGTCGTCTATCTGAATGAACCCGAAGTGAAATCGTTTGAGGTACGGAAGTGCGTTGCCCGCGTTTGCACGCATTGCGATTCGCCTTCCATCTGGATCGAGGCGCAGCCGGAAACGAATGGAGACAGCGCCACGGCCCTGGTGGGCGACGATCGCGTGATTCCGCGACGGAATCGGACGCGCGTGAAAGCGCGGGTGCTTGCATGCATCCGGCGGCGTGGGTTCGCGGAGGAAGTGGCGGTTTGCGAGGATTTGTCAAAGGGCGGATTGAGTTTCCGCAGCCGGAATCAGTATGAGCAAGGCTCGCGCGTCGAGGTTGCGGTGCCGTTCACGCCGGGCAGCGCAGCGATTTTTGTGCCGATTCGGATCGTGTTTTCGCAGGCAATTCCATCGGCGGGATTGTACCGGCATGGGGCGGCGTATTTGCGGCCGCCGAATGAGGCTGGGGCGTAGGGCGGCGGGTCTTACTCCACGGAAACATTGGTGAACGGGTTTACTTCTGAGATCCTTCGCTTCGCTCAGGATGACAACGCGTCTTTGTGTGAGTAAAGGACGGTTGTGAGTTAAAACATTTTGTGAGCCACAAAAAACAGAAATGCCGCCATAGGGCGGCATTTGTTTTTGGAATTGTGGGTTGCTGATCGAAGCGAAATTAGTCGACGGCGACGGCGTCGCGTTCTTTGCGGCGGCGGCGCATATAGTGCATGGCGATGTTCAGGTAGACTTCGCCGCACGGCGTGTCGATGCAGATGACCATCGCTTCGGTATCGGTGCCGCCGGCGAGACCCTCATCCTGCATGTGGATTTCTGGCGGGAACACTTTGAAGCGAAAGCCCTGATCATTGAGCAGCGTGACGGAATTTCCGATCACCATGTTGGCGAGTTCGCAGACGGTTTCGCGCGCGATCTGTTCGCCTTCCTGCACGGTGCCGCCCGTCAGATGGCTGGCGATTTTGTAAGCGACTTCCGGAGCGATATCGAGCACGACGCGACCTTCGATGTCGCCCTTGAACAAAATATGCGCGGCGACACCTTTGCGGCGATACGTCTCTTCGTCCATCGAGAGATCGTTAATTTTCGTCGGCGCCTGAAGCATTTCGGAGAAAACGGCGTCGGCGGCATTGATAAAGGGCTGGATGAGTTCCATTCTCATGCGCGTCGCTCCCCTACGAGCGCAACGGGAGCGCCGGCCGCATTCGGGTCGTCGCTGAGCACGTAGCGCAAAATTTCATAGAGCACTTCGGCTTTCACGGGCTTCTGAACGAAGTGCTTCGCACCCTTCTGAAGAGCAGCGAGGATGTTCTCCTGATACCCGACGGAGCTGACCATCACAATACGGGCGTCGGCGTGTTGACGCACGATACGCTCGACCGCTTCGATGCCTTCCATCTGCGGCATGGTGATGTCCATGAGCACGATGTCGGGCTTGGTGCGGTTGAACTCCGCGATGGCAGTCAAGCCGTCGCCGGCTTCACCCGCCACTTCCCCGCCGAACATCTCGATCATCTTGATGAGATTCTTGCGGGCGAAAACGGAGTCGTCCACCACGAGGTAGCGGACGGATTGATTGTCTTTGCGATGCAGAGGCGCGAATTGTTGCATGGCCTTCTCCTTCGTCCCGTTGCAGCGTTAGCTGCGCTGGGAAGAAACTGGTGTCCTTTCGGATTTGTCGAGCTTGTCGTTCTTGTCGGAGCGATCTTTTTCGGGCTTGTCGGACTTCTCGGGCGCGCCGAGGCGCTCGCTTCCGTATTGCGAAACGAGGAAATTGCCGATCTGTTCGAGCGCGATGATGCGGTTCGCGTAGCCCTTGCTGATAGCGGCGCGCGGCATGCCGCTGACGACGCAGGTTTCTTCGCTCTGCGCGATCGTGAAGCCGCCGGCGGCTTTGATTACACCGAGACCTTCGGCGCCATCTTCGCCCATGCCAGTCATGAGAATGCCGACCGCGGCGAGTGAGAATTCCTGGGCGACGGAATGGAAGAGCACGTCGACGGACGGACGGTGTCCATTCACGGGCGGGCCGTCGGAGAGAACGGCCATGTCGCCGCGCGGCATGCGCCGAACCATCATGTGGCGATTGCCGGGGCAGATCAGAACGCGACCCGCGAGAAGCAAGTCACCGGATTTCGCTTCGCTGACGTCGAGCGCGCAACACTCGTCGAGGCGCTTCGCGAACATTTCGGTGAATCCTTCGGGCATGTGCTGCACCACGAGGATGCTGCACGGAAAGTCCGCCGGGATCTGCGAGAGCACGTATTGCAGGGCGTTCGGGCCGCCGGTGGAGACGCCAATGGCGATGATGCGCGATGGAGCCGCTGGCGAGCGCGTTCCCTTCTTCAGAACCACTGGAGGATCGATAGGAACTGTGGCCGGAGGAAGCCTGCGGCCGGTGGCGCGCTTAGCGACTTTGATTTTGTCGATCAGGACGTCGGCAATTTTTTCGAGATGACCCGCAGCGGCATCGGTCGGCTTGGCGATGAAGTCGACGGCGCCGAGGGCGAGCGCTTTCAGAGTTGAGTACGCGCCTTCCTTGGAATGCGTGCTGAACAGAATTACCGGGAGCGGAGCGCGGCGCATGATAAGGCGCAGTGTCTCCATGCCATCCATGCGCGGCATTTCGAGATCGAGAGTGACGACGTCGGGGCGTAGCTCTTCGACCTTTTTCAGGGCGAATTCGCCGTCCATCGCCGTGCCGACGACTTCGATTTCTGGGTCGCGAGCGAGGATCGACGGAATGAGTTTCCTCATGAGCGCCGAATCATCGACAACGAGAACGCGGATCTTTTCGCTCATGCGATGGCTCCCAGGGGTACGGAACGAGAGAGACGCTGCAAGACGGCCGGGACGTTGAGAATCAAGACGACAGTGCCATCGCCCAAGATCGATGCACCGCTCACGAGGTCGCTGGCGATGATGTCGGACGGAAGCGCCTTGATGACGAGCTCTTCTTCGCCGACGAGGCTGTCGACCAACAAACCGAAGCGCTTTTCCGCGGCGCCGATGACGATCACGAAGTTGCGCTTCTTCTTTGTGCTTTCGGCCGTTGGCGATTCGACGGCGTGAATCTGGCTCAATTTGTTCAAGCGGACCAGCGTCAAGACCTGCTCGCGGAGGCGCAGGACTTCGCGGCGATCGACGCGGTGAATTTCTTCGTCGTTGATGCGCGTGATTTCGACGACCGAGGACAGTGGCACGGCGAACAAGCGGCCACCGACTCGGAACAGGAGTGTCTGTATGCTCGCGAGCGTGAGCGGTGCACGAAGTTGAATCGTGGTGCCGCGATTCTTGCCAGAGCTAATGTGAACGGTGCCCTTGAGGCGATCCATCACGGTGCGGACGACATCCATGCCGACTCCGCGGCCGGAGACTTCGGTGACTTCGGCGGCAGTGCTGAAGCCGGGCTCGAAAACCAGGTTCAGTACTTCGTTATCCGGCATGCGCTGCGCATCTTCGGGTTTCAAGAGGCCACGCTTGACGGCGTGCTCGCGAATCTGCGCGAGGTCGATGCCGCGGCCATCATCGCGAACTTCGATGACGACTTGTGTGCCCTGATGATAGGCGTTGAGATAAATCGTGCCGCGCGCGGCTTTGCCGGCGGCGATGCGGTCTTCGGCGCTCTCGATGCCATGATCGACGGCGTTGCGCACGATGTGCATCAGCGGTTCGGCGAGCGAATCGAGAATCCCTTTATCGAGATCGGTGTTCTGTCCGGAAAGATCGAGGGCGATATCCTTGCCACACTGCTTCGCGACGTCACGAACGAGACGCGGAAAGCGGCGGAACAGCTGCTCGACGGGAACCATGCGGATCTTGAGAACGCACTTGTGCAGCTCATCGAGAACGCGCGATTGAAACGCGAGAGCGTCGGAGAGCTTGGAGCGCAACGGGTCGTGCGCGTGGCTCTTGTCGAATTCGGTGAGCGTGCGATTGAGCATCGATTTGCCGATGATGAGTTCGCCGACGAGATTCATCACAGCGTCGATACGCGCGGAATCGACACGGAGCGTGCTTTCGACCACGGTGGTCGCGGCGGAACCCGGGCCGGACGACTTGGCGGCTTCGCCGTTCGAGGGATGATCTTTTGCGTGGCCAGTGGCATCGGCGGCCTGCGCTTCGAGGATGTCGCCAAGCAGTTCGTGCTCGCTGGTTTCGATGTGGCTCATGCGTTCGATCCGCAGTTCGGAAACGATCGCGGGAATGCGGCAGCGCTGGGTGAGCCGTTCTTCTGGCTGCGATGTGGCAAGCGCGGCTTCCACAATTTCGACGGTTGCAGCAGCGGAGTTGTCTTCCGGGCGCAACGCGATGACGGTGCCGCAGCCGTGCAGAACGTTACGAATGAGTTGAAACGCGGCGGCATGCATCAAGCTGTTCGGATCGATGCGAAGCGCGATGTTGTAGACAGCTTCGCCACGGTGAATCGCTTCGGAGATCATCAACTGCTCGTATTCAGTCCAGGCAAAGTGCGCGGCGACCTGCGGCTCCGGCCCCTTCTTTTCGGGCTGGGCAGGCGCGGTCAGGAGCGACTTAATCAAATTCCGAAGTGGTTCGGCCGGAGGCGGCTCGATATTGCGCTGGTAAGCCCCGAGCATCGCCGAGAAGCAGTCGGCGGCTTCGAGAACGACTTCCGCGAGCTTGCCGCCGACTCGCTGACCAATCTGCGGCGACAAGACGTCTTCTAATTCATGGGAAAGCTCGCTGAGCTGATAGTACCCACAGGCAGCGGAATCGCCCTTCAATGTGTGCACGGCGCGGCGAACGCGACGAATCACTTCGTCATCGGTCGGCCGAGCCTCTAGTTCGAGGCCCGCGTCATTCAGCGACTGCAAAAGCTCGTTCGCGCTCTCGAAAAAGAGCGCGCGGAGCTCGCCGCTGCGATCGTCGGGCAGCTGGGTCACGAATTCGCCTCGAGCTTTTGATACGCGGTGCCGTTGTTCTCGTGCACCATGCGGAATTTCTGTGTCAGCCCAAACAAGCTCTCGGCGTGACCGACGAACAAGTAGCCGCCTGGATTCAAGCAGTGCCAGAACTTTTCGATCAGGCGTTTCTGTTCGGCTTCGTCGAAATAAATCATGACGTTGCGGCAGAGGATGATGTCGTTGCGGCGCGGCAAGAATTCGGTCTTCAGGTTGTGAAAGTCGAACTGGATGAGATCTTTGAGCTGCTTCTTGACGGCGTACTTGTCGCCGACACGCTCGAAATAGCGGAGGCGGCAGGTGTAGTCCACCGGTTCCATCTGCGTTTCGGTATACGTGCCTTCCTGACCAGCGCGAAGGCTGGCATAGCTGATGTCGGACGCGACGATTTCCAGCTTCCAAGGCGGAGGAATCAGGGGCTTGGGCGACGGCATATCGAACGGAAGCGGATTTCGCAGGTAGTAGTACGCCAAGGCGTCGCAAATCAGGATGGCGACCGAGTAGGCTTCTTGCCCCGAGGAGCAGCCGGCGCTCCAGACGCGCAGGGTCCAGTCGCGGCGTTCCTGCTTTTTGCGAAGCAATTCTTCGAGAACGCCCTTTTGAAGAAGATCGAGTTGCGGCCGGTTGCGAAAGAAACTGGTCTCGTTGACCGTCAGATTTTCGAGCAGTGCGGCGAGTTCGTTCTTCCCTTCGCGACTGGTCAGCAAGCGATAGTAGTTGTAGAAGGAATCGATCTGGCAGGCCTTGAGGCGGCGCTGGAGGCGATCCTTGAGAAAGTGAGAGCGGCGCTCGTCGAAGAACATGCCGCATTCCTGATAAACGAGCGTCTGTAGGAGCTTGAGCTCCGCTTCGGTTAATTGAACTTGGGCAGTTATCGTTCCCATATAGGCGCGTGTCTCGTTGAAATGAGTTGGCGTCGCGACCAAAGATTCAGGTCGGAGAAGCTATCTCACTGTGGCGAGGGTTTCCGCGGCCTCCTCGAGTCTCTTAACTTCCTGGTGCTGCAACAGCTTTGAAACGTCCAGCAGGATGATCAAGCGGCCCTTGAGTTTTCCAACTCCGGTGACGTAGTTCGATTCGCCTTCGGCAAAGACACTGCCGGGCGGCTCGATTTCGGACGGAGGAATCTTCAGAACTTCGGACGCAGCGTTGACGATCAATCCGATGAGTTTGTTATCCAGCTCGACGACGAGGATGCGGTTCTTTTTGTCGGGCTGAACGTCGACCTGGCCGAATCGCTTGCGGAGATCCATCACCGGGATGATCTTGCCGCGGAGATTGATGACGCCTTCGACGGTTTCGGGAGCGCTTGGGACGGACGTGATCTCCGGAACGCGGACGATTTCGCGCACCGATCCGATCCGCACGCCAAACGTCTCGTTGCCGATCCGAAAACCAACGACCTGGAGATCTTTATCCATGGCAGCGTTTATGGCTCTCAGGAACGCGCGAGCTCGGCGTATTCGCTTTCAGCGTCGCGGTGTGTTTCGCGGCGGCGCGAATGGGATGCCGGAGTTTCACGGCGCGTGCGAGATTGCGCCGAGGAATCGAGAACGAAGCGGTCCATGCTGTCGAGGAGATTGCGCGAAAGCTTGAGCATCTGTTCGGCGGCGGCGGACAGTTCGGTGGAACTCGATGCGGACTGCTGCACGAGCTCGCGCATCTTGTCCATCGCGCGGACGACGGCTTGCGCGCCGGATGCCTGCTCTTCGACGGCGGAATTGATTTCCTGGGTGATTTCGGTCAGGCGGCCAGTCGCTTTGGCGATCTGCGAGGAGCCGACCGACTGCTCGGCCGTGGCTGCGCCGATTTCCTGGGAGAATTTGTAAACTTCGGTGACGACGTTGGAGATTTTGTGCAGCGCCGAGCCGAGATCGTTACCGAGGCTAAGACCCTCTTCGACGATGCGGGTGCTGCGCTCCATGTTTTCGACGGCCTGACGCGCCTCGCGCTGAATGCTCTGGATGAGGTCGGCGATTTCCTTGGTGGATTGCGTCGATTTTTCGGCGAGCTTGCGAACTTCGTCGGCGACGACTGCGAAGCCGAGGCCGTGTTCGCCGGCTCGTGCCGCTTCGATCGCGGCGTTCAAGGCGAGCAGGTTGGTCTGTTCGGCGAGATCGTCGATGACTTCGATGATTTTGCCGATGTCGTCGGCGCGATGACCGAGAACATTGATGATTTCCGCGGACGATTGAATCGCGTGATTCGTACGGTTGAGGCCGTCGGTCGCCTTTTCCATCGTGGCGATACCGGTGACGACTTCTTCGCGCGAGCGATTGGCGATGTCGAGCAGCACCTTTGCGGTATCCGCGACGCGCTGGATCGAAGTGACCATCTGATCGATCGATGCGGAGGTTTCCGCGACGCTGGACGCCTGAATTTGCGTGTTCTTCACGACGTTCTGCACGTTGATGCTCATCTCGTGCATCGTGCTGGTGACTTCTTCGATTGCGGACGACGCCTGAACGCTAACCTTTGCCGATTCGTCGGCTGCGCCTGCGACCTGATTCGATCCCGCCGAAACTTGTCCCGCCGAATCGCGCGTGGTGCGAACGAGATCCTGCAAGCCGTGTTGCATGCGGAGGAAGGCGTTGCCGAGCGTGTCGCGCTTCGAACGCGGCACAACTTCGATGGCGAGGTCGCCTTCGGCGACGGCCATGGAAACACCGGCCATTTCCTTGAGGTAGGCGACCATGTTGTTAAATGTGGTCGCCAATGCTCCGATTTCGTCATTGCGATGAATGTCGATGTTCTGGTCGAGATCGCCGGAGTCGCCAATTTCGCGAGCGACCGTGATCAGGTGCGTCAGAGGCTCAGTGATCGACTTTGCGGTGTAGTAGGCGACGACGAAGCCCCAAACCAGGGCGAGGAACGTTCCGCCGGTCGTGAGCGTGGTGCTCAGAGTGCTGGCGCGAGCAGCGGATTTCGAGGTTTCGTCGAGCGACTTCGCGATTTCGCTGGCGGCCTGGTCGAGAACCGACGAAGACTTCACGAGCCAGGACGTTGGATCCTTCTGGAGATAAAAAATCTGGAGGTCGGAAACCGTGGCGTCGCCCGAGTCAACCTGGTGGCGCTTGGCGAGCAAAGGCTTGGCAAAGTTGTCGCCCCAGCTTGCTTCGGTGCTTTCGACCTGGATCAAGGCAGTGTGCAGCAGATCGTTGCCCGTCGCGCCCGATTCGCCATGCTTGATGATGTCGGCGATGTCGAGCATGCCCTTGTTGACCTTCTCTTCGTCGCGCGGGTCGCCGCTCAGCAGGAAGTTGTTGAGGTTATTCCGGTTGAGCATGATCTGGTAGCGCACGGATTCGACGGTGCGCACGTTCTGAAGCGCACTTGATGCGTCGGCGCGCGCCGACTGCTCTCGCAGCCCGGCGATAATGTTGACGACGAACAGTCCGATCAAAATGAATAAGATCGAGCCGAAGCCGATATAAAGTTTCTTACCGATCGTCATTTCAAAAACCCTCCACCCCAGAAACCGCTGCCCTACGGGCGAATCCAGCTGTGTCGCAATGTCCGCGCGACGCGCCGTCCCTGCTTAGTTGCTGCCTGAACCGTTAAAATCGAACTCCACGACCTGCGTGCTCTCTTCGGGACCCGGGAAGAACTTCCACTCTTTGACCGCGTCCGTGCAGGTCTGCACGAGTAGCGGATGGCCGCCGATGGCGCGCGTGCTCTTGACGTGGCCGTCGGGGGCGATGATGACTTCAATTTTCACTTTGCCACTGACGCTCATCCGCTTGGCGAGTTCCGGATATGAGGGCGATACGCGAGTTTTGACCTTGCGCTTGCCTTCGTCCGTGCTCGAGCTTTGAGCGAAACCCGTTGCCGCCAGTAGTCCGGCGAACCCCACGCTCGCCAGAACGATCGTTGTCCACTTCCGTCGCTTCGACACCACGCCTCCTGTGATTGGGACAATCCCCCACGGCAAGAAAGGCACGTCGATGGCCAGGAAGAGCCGGAGGAAAAATGAAGTGCTATGCGAGACGAGGATAGCTACAAGTGCTAGGCAATAGTGAAGTTAGGCGGACGGCGTGAGCTCAGTTGCCGACGCGGCAAGTTGCGGAATTTGTCTCAGGCAGGCTGTGATTCGCGGCGCGAGGTCTCACGCTGAGACGTGTTTTGTGGGTTTTTGTGTTGAAGGCGCTGATTTTTGGCAGCGCCGAGCGAGCGCTGCGTGGATTTTTCTCATCGCCGCGTGGAAAGTTGGCGAGTGTCGAGTCCGAAACACCGAAATCCATCGATGATTGACTCAAGTTGAGATGGGTAGGTAGCGTAGAAGCACGCTGGAAATCGTCATTTTGAGACGTGTGTGCCGAGTCTCAATTAAACATGCCTAGAGCAACGGCCAAAACATCGACTCGCCTCGCGCGGAAACGCGTGAAGAAACCCGCATCCGCAGGGTCTTCTATTCACGCGGCTGATGAACTTATGGAATTGGCGGTGGATGCCGCGCATTCGCGGAATTTGCCCGCATTTCTGGAGCGGTTTGCGCAGCGCGCGACGCGGATGCTGGGCGCCCGGTGGGGCGGCGTCATGGTATTTCGTGGGCGCGAGACCGATTTGTATCAAGCTCAGGCGGACGGCGATGCCGGCGACTTGCCGGCGGCGCACCAGGGAACGCTAATCCGATTGGGTCGCGAGACGCGCGCCGAGGCCCAGACTTTGGCGGTTCAGTTCGATTCCCCGGTATCGTCGAACGGCGGCGGATATAAGGACGCGCACGTCGCGGACGTGACCTTTGTACCGATTACGGCGAGCGACGAAGAGAGTTTGGGCTGCCTTTGCCTGATTCGCAGGAAGGGCGCGCCCTCCCCGGCCGAAAAGCACCTGTTACATGCCCTGGCGAGCCACGCGGCGCTTTCGCTCGAGAATTTTAACCGGTTTTCACAATTGGAGCGGTCGAAGCGGCAGTGGGTCGAGGACATCGACGCGATCAGCGACTACATCGTGGTCCACGACCGGTCGTTTCGGATTGTGCGCACGAATCGTTCACTGGCGTCGCACTTGGGCGTACCGCCGGCAGCGCTGGTGGGCGACCCCATGAGCAGCCTGCGGCAGATTGCCGAAACGCGAAGCGAGCTTCCCTGCCCGTTCTGTCGCGATACACAGCAGGCGCGCGAGGAATACATCGTCGCGTCGCCGGAGCGAATTTTTCTGGTTTCGACGTCGCGAACGCCCGGCGTTTCGGATGACGACACGCGAACCATTCACGTTTTAAAGGATATGACCGACCGGCGGGAAGCCGAGCGGCGCTATCGGGAGCTGTTCGACAGCATTCAGGAAGGGTTGTTTTTCGCGACGCCTGAAGGGCGATTTCTGGATGTGAACGATGCGATGGTGCGGATGCTTGGCTACGACTCGCGTGAGGAACTGCTTCGCGCGGACGTGGGCACGCATTTATATCCCATCGCGGCAGAGCGGGAGCGTTTCTTTACGGCGCTGGCGAAGCGTGGTGTGTTGAGGAATTACGAAGAGACGCTGCGGCGGAAAGACGGCACGCTGCTGCACACGCTGCAAAACATCACCGCGGTCCGCGACGCGAACGGCAAAATCATTCAGATTCGCGGATTGATGCTCGATGTGACCGAGCAGCGTACGTTCCAGTCGCAATTGCAGCGCGAGCGCGACTTCAACCAGAAAATCTTGAATACGACGCAGAGCATGATTCATGTGCTCGATACGGCGGGATTGATCAGCTACGCGAACCGGCGCGCGGTTGAGTCGGGCTATCGCGAAGATGAGTTGATCGGGCATCGACTGGTGGATTGGGTCGAAGCGGCTCAGCGTGAAGATTTTGAGGCGGCGCTCGAGACGACCGCGAATGGGCAGCAAGTCGAGAATCTTGAGTTGCGCGTTCGACGCAGCGACGCTTCGATGGGGCATTTCTCGATCAGTTTGAGCCCGATGCGGGATGAGCAAGGCGCGGTGAACAGTGTGGTCGTGGTGATGACCGATATTACGGATGCTGTGCTGCTGCAGGCGAAGCTGGCACACTCCGAGAAGATGGCGACGATCGGGCGATTGGTTTCCGGCGTGGCGCACGAAGTCAACAACCCGCTGGCAGCAATTTTGGGATTTACGGATCTGCTGCTCGAGAATCCGGCGATTCCTGAAAATGCCCGCGAGGATCTCGAGATTATTTTGCACGAGACACAGCGGACGAAGGATATCGTGCAGGATCTGCTCAGTTTTGCGAGGCAGCGCCCGGTGCAACGCGAACCGGTGCATGTTAACGCGGTGCTGCGACAGACAATCAAGCTGCGCAGCTATGACTTCGCGAGCCATGGCGTCGAAGTGATCGAGGAGTTTGATGAGAACCTGGCGCACGCTCTGGGAGACGGGCAACAGCTGCAGCAGGTCTTCTTGAATATCCTGAACAACGCCTACGATGCGGTGCAAGAAGGCGGCCAGCGCGGACGGATTGCAATTCGCACTTCGCAACAGGGGTCAAACATCGAGGTCGCGATTACGGATAACGGCACCGGCGTGACGGACACCGAACGAATCTTCGATCCTTTTTACACGACGAAACAAGCCGCAAAAGGCACCGGACTGGGACTGAGCATCTGCTACGGGATTGTGCGCGCCCACGGTGGGGAGATTCTGTGCCGCAATAACGAAGGTGAACCCGGCAGCACTTTCATTGTGCGCGTCCCGGTGGCGACCGAGGCGGCCACGGCCGCAGCGATCGCCAAAGAGGCGGGACGATGAGCACGTCGCCGATATTGCTGATCGAGGACGAGCCATCGGTTACTGCGTTTCTGCGCGCGGCGCTGGAACGAAAAGGCTACGCGGTCGAAGACGCATCGTCTGGCGCGGAAGGGCTCGAGAAACTTGGCGGCCGGGAATATTCCGGCGTGATTTCCGATATACGTATGCCGGGCTCGGTGAATGGCGCCGAGGTTCATGCGTGGATTCAGCTTAATCGGCCAGAACTTTGTACGCGCATTATTTTGATCAGCGGCGACACCGCGAACAGCGACACCCAGCAGCTGTTGAAGCAAAGCGGGACGCCGTGCATTGAAAAGCCGTTTCGTGTGCAGCAACTACTCACTGTGGTGGAGAAGACCTTCGGGAGACCATGAGCACCGACCTAAAAATTCGCATGATGGTTGTGGATGACGAACAGAGCATCCGACGTTTGTGCATGACGATCGGGACATCGCTGGGGTTTGTTTGCAGCGAGGCGGAGAGCGCCGAAGCCGCAACCGCTCGCCTGGATTCGGAGGCACCCGACCTGGTGCTGACGGATTTGAAATTGCCGAATCAGTCTGGCGTCGAGCTGCTGCGGCAAGTCAAAGCGCAGCTCCCGCGCGCGGAAGTGGCGATCATGACGGGGCACGGGTCGATCGAATCGGCTGTCGATGCAATGAAATTGGGAGCGTATGACTACATCGAGAAGCCATTTCGCGTGGAGAAGATGCGGCTCTTGCTGCAGCGAATGGCGGAGAAGATTCGGCTGGTCACGGAGAACGCGTTTCTTCGCGAGCGTGTCAGCACGGAAGAGAATGTAGACGGAATCATCGGTTCCTCGGCGAATATTCAAGATGTGCTGAGGATGATCTCTCGACTGAAGGATACGCGAACGCCGGTTTTGGTTTCGGGCGAGAGCGGCACGGGCAAAGAGCTGGCAGCGCGCGCGATTCACTTTCGCGGATTGATGGCGGAAACGCCGTTTATCGCCGTCGATTGTGGATCGTTGGTGCCGACGCTGATGGAAAGCGAGCTATTTGGTTACGAGAAGGGTGCATTCACGGGCGCATCGAAGTCTAAGGCGGGCTTGTTCAAGGCCGCCGATGGCGGGACGATTTTTCTCGACGAAATCGGGGAACTGCCACTGGAGATGCAGGCGAAGTTACTGCGCGTCCTGCAGGAGAAGGAAGTACGGCCCGTCGGCAGCAACGATAAGGTGAATGTGGATGTACGCGTGATCGCGGCGACGAACCGTGACCTCGAAGCCGCCTATCGCGCCGGAACATTCCGGAAGGATCTCTATTTTCGGTTGAACGTCGTGACGATTCACCTCCCTGCCCTGCGCGATCGCCGATCCGACATTCCCGTCTTGGTGCATCACTTCCTGGATCGTTATGCCCGCGGGGAGAATCTGCAGGTCACCGCCGCGGCTATGAAGAGCCTCCTCCAATACGATTGGCCGGGCAATATTCGCGAACTCGAGAACTGCGTCGCACGCGCGGTGACGCTCGGAGACCATAAGACGATCGATGTCGAGGATCTTCCGCCTGCAATTCGAACGGATTCGTCCATGCCTTCGACCACGTCGATCGAGGATAGCGCTTCGCTTTCGACGACGGCGCTCGCTGAGATGGAGCGCATGACCATCCTGCGCGTCTTCGAGCAGGCAGGTGGCGATAAGGCGCTTGCCGGCAAGATGCTGGGCATCAGCCGCGCCACGCTCTATCGCAAGCTCAAGCGTTATAACATCCCAATGCGCGCGGATAGCGCGATTGAAATCGAAGACGAAGAGAAATCGCACGCGGCCTCGCGCTGACGTGTGGCGCTGACCGAACGGACAGGTTTTCGTTGTCTCAGGCGCCGTGGCGGGCTGATGCGAGTCGCGACGACTGAGACGCGCGACGTGTCAGCGTGAGACGAGCGGTCAGCTCTCAATCGACGAATTCCGGCTAAACCTCGCCCTTTCAACGCCTTCATCTCAAATCCTCATGTAGTTCCCTTTGGCTTCCGACGTGCATTTCTTAGCCCCGGGAATTTGTCCGTCTCGGTGTGTAGGTCGGCATTTGCACGGGCCGACTGTCTGCGACGGAATCGAGAGGCGAAGTGAAACGATCGGGCCATCTGGACGGAAGTGAGGCAGCTTCGGCATCAGGTCATGTCGGAGTGCTTGAAGATCAGGAAGCACCAGGTTGTGTGGAGCAGTTGGCCCGATTTTTCCCACAGGCGTCGCCGATACGTTTGCGGGTGCAGGTAAGCGCGGTTCGTTCGGGCACCACAAAGCTGCAGGAAGCAGTGACGGTCGAATTTGCGACACCAGACTGCGCGATTTTCGCTTCAGCACTGCCGTTGGAATTTGACGATCGAGTTCGTTTGGAACGCGAGGGGAAATCTCGCAAGGCCGATGCAACCGTAATCGCCGTGCAGTATCACGAAGGGCGGAAGGCGGTTGCCGTGAAGTTCACGCAAGGGCCGTGCGATTGGGTGATGCTGCCATGAAGATGACAACTTTGAATTTATCGATGCCGGCGCCGCCGCGCGCTGCCGCCGGTCCGCGTCAGGACCAATGGGACGAAACTCGCTCGGTATTTCCGATCTACATCGCGCTGGCGAAACAACTGACGCTCGAAATTCCGTTCGCGGCCGACAAGCGCATTCTGCCTGAGAAGGGCGACGCCGAACTCTATACGCGCATTCAGACCTGGCTGGATTCGATGGACCAGCAGGTTCTCGTCTATCAACTCCGCCATCTCCTGCAAATGACCACGCTGAACGCCAGCGAAGCGGGCCTGCGCGCGCTGATTCAACGGCACATACGCAAACCGTCGAAGTCGAACATGGACCGCGACAAGGTTGATTTTCTTCTCGTCCAGTATTTTGCACTGTGCGCGCCGCCGAAGATTTATCACAAGCAGATCGAACTCGAAGACGTGGCGCAGGTAATGAAGCCGGTGATTGGAGAAGCCAGCACCTCGCCGATTTCATGGTGCGAACCCTTTGAGAAGATGATCGTCGCTCTGCGCGGATTCCGCAGCCTGCGCGACATGCTCAAGACGAATTTCGTCGAGCAAGGCCGCCGAGTGAAAGACGAAGCGGGAAAGATGTTTTACGAACCCGCGTCGCTGGTGGCTTTCGTCCGCTTCAATTTTCTTCTGCGCCGGACGTTGATTGAGCTGATGCATGCCGATTTGATCGCGATCCGCGCCGGATTGAGCCAGCTCGATTCGCTCGATGTGAAAGCGATCGATTGCCGACTATTCGGATTGTCGCCGTCCGAGCCGGTTGGGCACGTTCGCCAACTCGCCGACGAATGGAAACAGCCGTTCCAGCAGGAATACACGGAACGCACGGTGAACGAGGCGTTCGAGAAGCTGCTCTGTTTGCGAACCGACGTAGAACGGGCGCTGGAAAAGATTTCGCCGAAAGCGGCGGAATCATTAAGTCAATCGAGCCAGGCATCGCCAGCCCGCGAAAGCGAACCGGCTGCAGCCCCAACGCGGCCAGCTGCGAAGGAAACTGCGAAAAGCGCGGCCGCACCGAACCTTCTGGATTTTGACACCTGCCTCGAACAGATCTGGGAGCAGTTGATCGCGGTACCGCCAGTGCGTGGTCGTTCGATGACCACGGTAAAGATTGGCAGCGCCAGGATTCTCCTGTCGTCGTGGGAAGTCGCGGCGTTCATTAACGAAGGCGGACCGTCGGCCGAAGATCTGCGCCGCGCCGTCGTCGCGCGGGCGATTGTCACAGCGGCTACGGAATCGGCACGAGAAACCGGCAACGCAAGCTCCATCGAACGGGCATTGACGATCGCACGCGTCGAGATTTCGCGACTGCAAGAGCGCGTAGATGCAGCGAAACAGACCAAGGACACGGAAGCCGCGGTGAACCTGGGCATCAGCACGAAGCGGTTGCTCTCGGCGCTGGACGAAGCCGAGCGACTGTAACGCCAGAGTCTAGGTCTCAGGACACCAGAAAGCGCCAAGTGGAAAGAGAATTCGGGAGCCGCCTTCCTTGCAGAACTTCAGCGTACTGATCGTCACGGATGAGCCCGAATTCGCGCGGCTTCTGACCGCTTGCTGGCGCGCGGAACGAGACGTCCCGGCGATTACTGTGCTTGCCAGCGACGTTTGGAAAGAGCATGAGGGAGTCGCGCACGAGCTTGCGGTTGTGGGGCCGCTGCGCGAAGGCAAGTTACCGGAAATTCTGCAGTCGCTCGCACCGGCGAGCGCCGTGATTCTGTGCGCACCGGTCGAATCGACCGAATTGGCGCAGCTGCGCCGCCGTCATCCGCGATTCGTACATGTTCCACTGCGCGAAGATTGGACGCAGACGCTATT
The DNA here is from genome assembly GCA_963766985.1 of uncultured Acidobacteriota bacterium. Classification (GTDB taxonomy): domain Bacteria; phylum Acidobacteriota; class Terriglobia; order Acidiferrales; family UBA7541; genus Acidiferrum. Next base: position 1,323 of record CAVYCJ010000010.1, on the reverse strand, counting down.
GCTCGTAGCCGGTGAATCATTGCGGCGCGCCGAAGCGTTACGCGCCGTGCGCCAGGCCGAGTCTCGCGCCACACAGAGCGAAGCGCAGGCGACACTTGGGCGATACATGCTCGACATGAAGCCGAGCGTCAATAATGCGCTCACTTCCATGCTCGGCAACGCAGAGCTACTGCTTCTCGAACCGGGTCAGCTTTCGCAACAGTCCCTGGCGCAGATCAAAACCATTCACAGCATGGCTCTGCGCATCAACGAAATCATGCAGCGATTCTCATCGCTCGCGAGCGAGATGCGCGAGGCTGAGAATGCATCTCAAGCTGAGACGCACGCCGTGTTGCCGACACGCCCGAGTCGCCGCTAACAGTTCCCAGTCCTGCCGCAAGTGCCTCAAATTGAGCCCGTTATACCAACGCGACAAGCGCTGAGACGACGGCAAGAAGCTGGCCGCTGACGTGCACCTCTTCGCAGCGGAGAACTGTCCGGAGACCTACGTCGTGCAGAAAAAAGTACTCATCGTCGACGATTCGCCTTCGCAGGTGCGGTTGATGCAAGGCCTGCTTGAAACCGAAGGCTATGAAGGCGTCGGGTTGAATGACCCGAAACTGATCGAACAAACGATCACGGCGGAAACACCGTGCGTGATTCTGCTCGATGTGGTGATGCCCGAACGGAATGGCTTTCAGGTTTGCCGCGAGTTGAAGAGCAACACGAAGTTCAACGCGATTCCGGTGATTCTGGTGACGTCGAAAGACACGCCGAGTGATCGCTACTGGGGCGAGCAGCAGGGCGCCGATGGGTATGTGACGAAGCCGTTTACGCGAGAAGAGTTGCTTCGAGCGGTACGACGGTTCGCATGAGTTTCGCGGTTTGAGTTTTAGCGTTCGAGTTCAAGAGCGATTGAGGACTGTGCAGGCATGATGGACGAATTTCATCTGACACCGCTGGCTGCCAATGCAGACGCTGCCGATCTGCTGGAAGCGCTCGGCCCGCTCGAAGAGAGCCCTGCTGAGTCGCAGTTCTGCGTTTTCAGGAGCGGTCGCGAACGATTCTGTCTGCCGGTGCTTGATGTCGAGGAAGTGCTGGACTGGCCTCTGCTGACGAAGGTGCCGCTCGCGCCGGCATATCTCATCGGAATCTTTAATCTGCGCGGTGCGATTGTGCCGCTCATCGACATCGCATTGACGGAAGGCCGGCGTCCAGGGCTGCTGCCAAAACATGTGGTCGTTGCTTCCCTGCCCGGCGACGCGACACACGACGATTTGCGCGTGGGCATCGCGGCCGACGAAGTTATCGGGACATATTCCGTCACGTCCGAGGATTTGCTGG
>CAVYCJ010000009.1:0-848130 GCA_963766985.1 uncultured Acidobacteriota bacterium | reverse complement strand
GAGGTTGGAGCCGGTGGAGGCGTTGCGGGAGGAGTGAGAGGCCGGCGAGTTCAGAAGAAATTCGACGGTGAGTGCCGCAGATAAAGTAATTAGCCGCTCCCCTGACTCTCTTCAACGCGTGATCAATTTTCAGAAGAGCGCGGGAGCATTAGTTAGTCGAACATGTGAAATTGTTAATGGAATTTGAACCTAAATCGCTCTACAATCTGCCACATGCAAAGTGCTACAAAGAAGGCAATCGATGTAAGGACCTTAATTCTCGAGGAGATGAGCGGACATCAGATCCGCCCAATCGACCTTATTTCCCGGTTGCAACAGCACGGGATTCCGGAGAATCGCACTCAAGACGTGTTAGCAGACCTCATTGAGGAACAAGAGGTTGAGTTGACTCCCGACCGTCACTTTAGAGTAGTTCAACCAAAAGAACACCCCCATTAAAAGTAATGACTCGCGTTATTGCTTCGCGGAATGACCGACGACATACCCCGATCCGAAATCTGAGAGACGATGATCGGCGAAATCCTGCACGGCGAGACCGCGACCGCATTATCTACACGTCTGCGTTTCGTCGACTTGTGTACGTAACTCAGGTCGCTTCCCCTGACGAAGGGCATGTTTTCCACAATAGGCTCACTCACTCTCTTCAAGTTGCCCAAGTAGGACGTGCGCTGGCGGAACGGATGTTATCGGTTGAATCCGAATCGTTAGGAACGCGGCAGGTCATAGATCCAGATGTCGTTGAGGCGGCTTGCTTGGCGCACGACCTCGGTCATCCTCCATTCGGTCATACAGCCGAGAGTGTGCTGGACGACTTGTCTGATGACATTGGAGGATTCGAAGGAAACGCCCAGTCTTTTAGGGTTGTGACAAAGCTCGCCTTCAAATCTGAGAAATATCCGGGACTAGATTTAACTCGTGCGACTCTGTCAGCGACGCTGAAGTATCCGTGGCTGAAGGGGCAAAATCGAAAGAAGCCTAAAAAATGGGGCGCCTACAAATCCGAGGTTGAAGACTTCAATTTCGCACGAGGGCTGCATTCAGGAAAGCGTCTCAGACCAAATCCGGAAGCCCAACTTATGGATTGGGCCGACGATGTAACCTACTCGGTACACGATATGGAGGATTTCTATCGTGCCGGACGAATCCCGTTGCACATCTTGGCGCGATCAGGTGACAACGCGGAGCGCCGTCGGTTTTTCGACGATGTGTATCGACGGCATGAAAGAGACGCGGATTTCTACAGCCGACCAGACCTCGAAGAGGTATTCGCGAACCTCATGGCAGCCTATTGGCGAATCCACGAACCATATTCTGGTTTGAGAGATCAACGTTCCAAGCTTCGATACTTCGTCTCAAATCTAATTCATCGATTTGTTTCAGCGGTACATTGGGATTCTGGGTCCAGATCAGTGGTAATTGATGAAGAGTCGAAAAAGGAAGTTGCCATTCTGAAGCAGCTCACTTGGACATACGTCATTGAAGGCCCAGCCTTGGCGATGCAACGTCAAGGTCAGGAACGTATCATTAGGCTGCTGTTCGAGACATTTGCAGAAGCGGCCGAATATCAAAATCAATGGAGTCTTTTCCCGCCTTATTACCGATACCAGCTCGAGAATGCGAGCACTCCGGCAAAGCAACGACGCATCGTAGTTGATTTGATTGCTAATATGACAGAGCCACAAGCGATTGCGAGTTACGCGCAATTGATGGGACTGAAGCCGGCCGCCACTCTAGAAGAAATTCTTCGTTAGCGTCTTTCCACATAGTTCGCAGCCAGCGAACGATATCAACCTAAAACCGAACCTCCGCTAGCACTAGGATTTGGCGGCGTCGATGGCTTTGCGTTCTGTTGTGTCGGGGTTGTCTTTGGCGACGCTCACGTTGTCGAAGATCATTGTGATGGCTTTGCGTTCGAGTGTGTCTGGGTTTTCTTTTGCGACGCTAACGTTGTCGAAGATCATTGTTGGGCAGGTGGCGGCGGTGAATTTGGGCCACGTCGGCAGGCCGGGGTGGTTGGGGTTGCCGGTGCGGGCGAAGGCGACCCAGGCGGCGGAGACTTTTTGGGCCAGGGACTTGGGCTTCGGGGCCGTTGCCGGTCATGTTTTCGGCGCGGGACTGGTTGTCGAAGCAGAAGGAAATTTCGGCGCAGTGGAAGGCGCGGGGGCGCGCGTCGAGAACCGGTGTTTTCCACTGGAACCAATAATTGTAAGCGGGAGCGCCGCCTTGGGCGGCTTTGCGTTCGCATTGCGTGACGGCGCCCTGGCGGACGGACGCGGCCATCATGCGGGAATAAATGTCGAAGGGCTTTTCGCCGGGATGCTGCTCGTTGAAAATTTTGAGAATTTCGGGACCGTGCTGCGCGCCGAAGAAAGTTGAGGCGCGCTTGGCGACTTCTTCTTCGGTCATCGCTTCGTATTCGGGATGATTGATGCCGTTGACGAATTCGTTGAGGACAGTGCCGACCATGATGGGAATGTCGGCGGAGATTGCGGGCGCGGTGGGATCGTAGGGATGCACGGGGAGATTTTTTCCGTCGACGATGGGCGCGAAGCCAAGTTGTTCGGCCATGCGGCGGACATCCGGCGGTCCGCTGGGGCGATTTTTGGCGATGATGGCCATGCTGACGTCGACGAGCTGACGATAGGGAACTGTTTGCAGATCGTCAGGCTTGACGTTGAGCTCGGCAACGATTTGCGCGGTTAGTTTTGCGGAGCGTTCGGGCGAGCCGCCGCGGAGCATCGAGCCGCTTTGAATGATGCCGCGATGGAACAATCCTTTTGCGGACGGCATGGCGAGGAGCGTATTCACTTTTCCGCCGCCGCCGGACTGGCCGAAAATCGTGACGTTGCCGGCGTCGCCGCCGAAGCGGCCGATATTTTCCTTCACCCATTCGAGCGCGAGAACAATGTCGAGCATGCCGACGTTGGCGGAGTCTTTATATTTTTCGCCGTACTGCGAAAGATCGAGATAGCCGACGGCGCCGAGGCGATGATTGACGGAGACGAGGACGACGTCGTGGTTGCGCGCAAGATTTTCGCCGTCGTAAGCGGGATGCTCCTGGCTGCAACCGGCGACGTAGCCGCCGCCGTGAAGCCAAACCATGACGGGGCGTTTGCCGTTGTCGTTGATGCTCGGCGTCCAGACGTTGAGGTGGAGGCAGTCTTCGCTCTGAATGCCGTCGGCCCAGTTGAACATCCAGGCGTTTTCGTCCTCGGCCCAGCCGGTGCGCGCGGCTTGCGGCGAGACGTAGCCGTATTGCATGGAGCTGCGCAGGCCGGTCCACGGCGCGGGCTTTGTGGGAGCCATGAAACGCGCGGCGCCTTCGGTGCTGGCGCCGAAGGGGATGCCTTTGAAAGTGTGAATGCCGTTGCGCGCGTAGCCGCGGATCTTGCCGCCGGAGGTTTCGACGATGTTGGTTTCGTTGGAGGCGACGATGGTGGGGCCTTTGGTTGTGCAGGCATCTTGCGGAGGAGGAGTTGCGTTTGCGATTTTGGCGGGGAGCAGATTTGCAGCGGCGGTGCCGGCGATGATTGTTGCGGATTGAATCAGGGTACGGCGAGTGAGCTTGGTCACGTGATGGTCCCCTTTTTCGCGGTGAAAACGTTTTCCCACTTGGGCGTCGGCAACGTGGCGCGACGGCGACGGGAATGTATCACTTTTCGACGGATGTTGGGGCTAGGTTGGTTTCGTTTGCGATGCGGTGAGGACGGTGCGGGCCTGGTGGAGGTGGCGACGCTCGTGAGCGGGGATGGCGTGGAGGCCGGTGGCGAGGGAGAAACGGATGCCTTTGATGAAGGGATTGGGGAAGATGATCGCGGCGAGGTCGAGGTCGGCGTTGGCGCGGAGGAAATTTTGAGCTTCGGCGTGTGAGGCGAGGAAGGCGGCGGATGCGTCGGCAAGTGTGGGAGCTTTGCGCGGCTGGATCGAATCGGGCGATTTGGTTTTGATTTTGGCGGGAGGCTCGAGCAAACGAACGAACCACGCACCGAAAAAGCCGGGGATTGCTGGGCGGCGGCGCAGTTGATTTTCGCGGCGCGCGGCGTCGGCTACGGGCTGCATAGCGCGGAGGTAGATGCGATTAGTAGTGGCGAGATGATCGAGGCATTCCGAGACGCTCCATGCGGCGGGATGCGGGCGCCAAGCGGCTTGGGCTTCGGTGAGGCCGGTGATGAGGGCTTGTGCGTCGGACTGCGCGGCAGTGTAGGCGTCGTCTAAAGTCTTGATCTCGGAATGCATTTCGTTTCTGCAAACCTTTCAAGTAGAGACGTTCGTGGTAACTTCGGGCCCGGCGAAAGGAGATGCGCTATGAAGCGAATCCTGGGATTTTCGATGCTGGCGGGTGGGGTCGTGGTTATTTGCCTGGGGCTGATTTTCGTGGCGGCGAAGGGAGCGGCCGGGGCGCGGCGGGCGGCGGCGCAGCACACATCAATGGAGGGCGCGCGGGCGAATCGGTCGAAGGTGACAATTGAGGGATTGGTGCGCGATGTGGCTTGCCCGATTCAGAATCTGGATGGGAAGGCAACGGATATGAGCTTGAAGTGCGTGACGGATTGTCTGAAGGGCGGGTCGCCGATTGCGATTTTGACGAAGGATGGCGATTTGTATCTGCCGATTTCGGACAAGATGCCGGACTACTCGCAGACGGAGAAGCTGATGCCGTTTGTGGGGAAGTATGTGCGGGCGACGGGGATCGCGTTTGAGCGGAATGGGACGCGGGCGATTGTGATTTCGGAGATTGCGGAAGTGAAGGGTGTGAAGGTGAAGGATGAAGGGGAGTGAGAAGGGACGATCGTGGTCGTCGGGTTGATTTGGGTGAGGTTACGTCTAAACCCGCACCCTTGAAAGGCGCAAGGGTGCGGCACCCAAATGCCGCGGAATTAGCAGATTTCTTGACCGGTTACGCGGGGGTCGACTACACTTACTGATTCGGAAATGGCTGCGGGTGCGGCCTGTCTGAGCGCGAATCCGGGCGCGAAACTCGGGACGTTCGCGGAACGTAGTACAAAGTGACACCAATATTCGTGAAACATAGGGAGGCAGTACCTTGCCAAAGAGGACTTATCAGCCGCGGAAGCGGCGGCGTGCGAAAACGCACGGATTTCGAGCGAGAATGAAGAGCGTAGGCGGGCGCAAGGTGTTGGCGGCGCGCCGTAAGAAGGGACGTCATCGGCTCACCCCTGAGTAAACCGGAGGGCCTCGGATTTCCTCGTGCAGTGCGGCTGGTGCGGCGCGGAGAATTTGACGCCGTGTATCGGACCGGCAAGCGCAAGTCGAATTCCCACTTCACCGTATTCTTTCGAGCCAACCAGATGCCTTACAGCCGATTCGGATTCAGCATCAAAAAGGAGATCGGCGGGGCCGTGGTGCGCAATCGTATCCGGCGACGTGTGCGTGAGATTGTGCGGCTGCACCGCGAAGAGATCGGGGCGGGATGGGATTTGGTGATCCACCCGAAGAAAGTTGTGGTGCGATCGGAATTCGGCGTGGTGACGGCGGAATTTTTGCGAGCGGTGAAGAGCGGGATGGCGTGATGGCGACGCAGGCGCAAAATATTCAAACTCAAAACGAGTGCGGCGATCCAGAGACGACGCGTGTCGGAACGCCTGCGCGCATTGGCTTGATGGCGCTTCGCTTTTATAAAGCGTACCTGTCGATGCTGTTTGCGGGGAATTGCCGGTTTGTGCCGAGCTGCTCGCAGTATTCGTATGAAGCAGTGGAACGGTTTGGGTTGGCGCGCGGGTCGTGGCTGACGCTGAAGCGGCTGCTGCGGTGCCATCCATTTTCGGGGAAATTTGGATTTGATCCGGTGCCGGATTGCTGCGGCGATGATCATGGTGAAGCCGCGCATCAGCACGCGGCGATAGTGGCGGGCGCGAATATCGAGGGACAGAGTTGAGCGAAGCGGAAAAACCAAAGTTTGGACATGAAATGCGGTTGTTGGCGGCGTCGCTGCTGTCGATGGGCGTGATTTTGCTGTGGACGAGGTTTTTTGCGCCGAAGCCGCCGGCATCGTTGAATAAGAATGGTTCCACGGCGTTGAGCGGGCCGGCTGTTGCGGGAGCTGGCGCGAGTAGCGCGAATTCGGCTGCCGGACCGGGCGCAACGGCGATGACGCCGGGCAAAGGCACGGCCAACGTTTCAGGTGGCGCGGGGGCTGCAGCGGCGCAAGCTCCACCAGTGGCTGCGAAAGCCGACACACTGGAACATGCGGTCACGGTCGAAAACGAATTGTATCGCGTCGTGTTTTCGAATCGCGGCGCGGTGGTGAAAAGCTGGGAACTGAAGAAGTACACGGACGATTCGAAGCCGCAGAAAATACTGAATGTCGTGCATCCGGAAGCGGCGCAGGCGACGGGCGGGTGGCCACTCGCGCTGATTTTTGACGATCCGCAGCTGCAGGCCGTGGCGAACGACGGACTGTACACGGTGACGCAGGCTCCAGCCGCGGGCGGCGCGAAATTTGACGGCAGTGATCCGGAATTTTCGTGGAGCGACGGACACCTCGAAGTCACGAAGCGCTTTCACTTTGATAATTCGTACGTCGTGCACGTCGAGACGATCACCAAGCTGAACGGCTCGCCTGTGGTTGCGGGGCTCGCATGGCTCGGTGGATTCGGCGATTTGACGGTGCAGAATCCTTCACCGATCGATTCGACTTTTGTGTATTACGACGAGAACGGCAAGCTGACGACCATCGCGGCTAAAAAGCTGGACGGGCCTGAGAAGTGGGCCAACGGCGGATGGCTGGGCGGCAAAGATTGGGCCGGAATCGAAGACCGCTACTTTGCGGCGGCGTTTTTGCCAGGCGTGGGACCGGCGCCGGGAACGGTCGAGACGCGGTATTGGCGCGATTCGCGCAACGTGGTGGTGGATGGCAAGGATACGCCGGAGGCTGTGCCGCAAATCGCGGCGGCGACTCCGCAACCGATGGGGCTGCGCGTTTACGTTGGTCCGAAAGATTACGACGATTTAAAGAAAATGCGGCCGCCGCTGCACTCACTGGTGAATTTTGGCTGGCTTGAGTTCATCGCTGATCCGCTGTTCCACGGCTTGAAGCTGCTGCACAACTACATCCCGAACTGGGGATGGGCGATCGTTGTGTTGACGCTCGTCATCAATATGTTGCTGTTTCCGCTGCGCATCTCGAGCTACAAAACGACGCTGAAGATGCAGCGCGTCGCGCCGGAAATCAAGCAGATCCAGGACAAATATAAGAAGTACTCGATGCGAGATCCGCGCAAAGCGGAGATGAATAAAGAAGTGATGGCGGTTTACTCGCGCGAGGGAATCAATCCCGTTGGCGGCTGCTTCCAGATGTTTTTGCAGATGCCGATCTGGTTCGGGCTGAACTCGATGCTGCGCTCGGCGATTGAAATGCGGCACGCGCGATGGTTCGGATGGATCACCGATCTTTCGGCGCGCGATCCTTATTATGTGCTGCCGATCACGATGGGCTTGTCGATGTATCTCGTGTCGAAGATGACGCCGATGACGTCGACCGATCCGCAACAGCAGATGATGATGAAGATTATGCCGATCACGATGGCGGGTATCTTTATAATCTCGCCGATTTCGAGCGGGTTGGCAGTGTATATTTTGACGAGCAGTTTGGTGGGCATCGGGCAGCAGTATTGGCTGAACAGACAGCATCCTGTGACGGCTGTGGTGCAAGTGTCTGGGAAGAAAAAGAAGTAACGAAGAAGAGAAGTAGTGCGTTGTCGTTGTGATTTGCAGCGTGTCGTTGTTAGCTTCGGATGTGACCTCATCGATTGATCAAGGGGGATTTCGCCGTGCCTCCTGAAATTGTGAAAAATGGACAGTTTGATCGCGACGCTGCCGCGGATGCGTTGCGGAAATTCCTGGATGAGATTGTGCGCGCGGGCAAATTCCAGCTAACGGTCAACGTGCGTGTGCTCGATGCCGCCAATGGAGACGCATCGCGGGAAGAAGAAATCGTTGCGGACCTGGATGGGCGCGACAAGGAGTTTCTGCTGGAGCGCGGCGCGGAAGCGCTGAAGGCGCTGGAACATCTTGCGTATCGCGCGTTGCGGCTCGAGCCGGCGTTTCACGAGAAGATACACCTGGATTGCGGCGGATATCGCGCGCTGCGATTTGAGGAGCTGCGCATGACGGCGCGCGTGGCGGCGGAGCGAGTGCAAGCGTCGAAGCAATCGTTTCGGTTGAATCCAATGTCATCGCGCGAGCGGCGCATCGTGCACATGGCGCTGAAAGAGATGCCGGGCGTGCGCACCGAGAGCGTCGGTATGGGCGAAGAGCGGCAGGTGGTGATTCATCCGGCGGCGGTTGCCTGAAGCAGGAAGGGCGCTGGAGCGACACTTCGCCTAGGTGCGGCTTACCTCTATATTTTGTCGTCCTACTTTTTCCAACCTTGAGACAACACTGCGCCGTTGGCGTCGAAGCGCACCTGGTACGTAAACGGCGACGGGCCGCGATCGCGATGAGGGAAGCGCGCGTCGTAGAACTCCACGACTGAATCTGTTCCTTCCTTGTGAAACCGCGTGACGGGAACGCGCGCGAACCAGAAAAATGTTTCCACTTGCGGTAGATGCTTCGCGGCTTCGATGTATGAATTTGAGGGAGCGTCGGGAAAATAGCTGTATTCGATCGGTGGGAGTTGCTGCACGCGCGATGCTTCTGCCGACGGCGTTTTCGAGTTTGAGGGCGCAGACAAGTCGGCCATCGAAACAATCGTGCGAGTCGTGTCGGCGTCGCCGGAGAGATCGCCGAAGTTGATATGAGTTTCGTACACGCCGCGAGGCCCGACGACGAGTCCATCCCAGTGCGCTATCGATGGCGGGAGCGGGAATACTACGAGCGAACGCGCTTCAATGTGCTGCGACTCGACAAATTTTTGGAGACGCGCGAAGGCGGCGTTGTGGGCGAAATATGCTGCGCCGATATAAAGGATGGCGAGCACAAGGCCGGCAAGATTCCACGTGGCGTATTTGAGACCGAGTCCGAGATTTCGCAGCGATGGTAGAAGAAAGACAGCGGCGAGGACCACGATCGTCACGAAAACGTATCGCGCAGAAATCGGCGCGCCGACAACTCGTGAAATTGCCACCACGGCAATTGTGACAGCGACAGAAATAATCCAACACGACAGAGCGCGCTGCTGGAGCCCGTCGCGCTTTGCATAAATCCACGCGAGAATTTGGGGAATGAACAGAATCGCGCTGAGCGTGAAATCGATGATGAAGATGAGATCCCACGCGGGGCGCGACCATTTTAGTGGCGACCAAATCATCGTGCCAAAGTCGGTGACGAGATCGAGAAAGATGTGGCTGCCGATTCCGACGGCATAGATTGCCGTGAGAAATGCGAGCGACGGCGCTTCCCATTTTCGCCAGCGCGCGATTGCGAGCGTGAGCAACGCAAGGGCAAGCGCCCAGATCGGCAGAATCACGAGCGAATGCGTGATGCTGCGATGCCACGTCATGATCAGCATGTCGTTGTGATCGAACCAGCCGCGAATGACGTCGGCGTCTGGGAAGATTGCGCCGAACATCAGCGACCACGTGACGATGCGCCGCGGATTCATCGGACGACGCGTAAACATGTCGTCACCGCGAAAAACAGCTTTGCCGATCAATGCGCCGGCGATTCCGTGAGTGATTGTGTCCATCGTTAGATGAGCGCGAGCTTTAGCGATTGTGCTTTGGAGCGTGGAAAGTATACGGATCGAATTGATCTGCGACAGCAGAAAAGTTTTGGTGAAAGCTTGTGAGACTCATCGGACGGAAATGAGCGGCGATTGTTTCGCGACGACGCGGCCAACTGTGCGCGCATTTACGCCATGATGATGCAGTGCAGCCAGCGCTTCGTCCACTGCGTCAGGCGCGATTGCGATGAGTAGGCCGCCGGATGTTTGCGGATCAAAAAGCAAATCCTGAAACTCCGGCGCGACGCCATCAGCGAAGGCGGCGCAATCCGCGATGAACGCACGATTATTTTTCAAGCCGCCAGAAAGATGTCCGCCGCCGCGCGCAATCGATCGCGCCAGGAAAATATTCAAACGCCGCGTGATCCATTTCAAGCGATACCGGATCGATGTTGTGCGCTGGGTCGCCGAGCGCCATCTCTCGCGCGTGACCAAGCAAACTGAACCCGGTGACATCGGTGACCGCGTGAATTGAATTTTGTGTGTGCGGATTTTTTTGCAGATCTCGCAACGCGAGTGACGCCGCGCGATTTAATGTCGTCATCGCAGCCGTCGCAGCCGCAAGCGATTGAGGACTCGCTTCATTTTTTTTCAATGCTGTCGTAATGACGCCGGTGCCGAGAGGTTTCGTAAAAATTAAAATGTCATTTTGTCGCGCGCCGACATTTCTCCACACGTACCGCGGATCGATTGTGCCTGTGACCGCGTAACCAAACAGGATGTCTTCGTTGCGAATCGAGTGACCGCCGATCACGCTGCAATTCGCTTCCTGCATTTTGGAAAGCCCGCCGCGAATAATTGCTTCGAGAATTTCTGGATCACCTTTTTCAGGAAAGCCGACGACTGAGAGTGACGACATCGGAGTGCCGCCCATCGCGTACACATCGCTCAACGCATTTGCCGCAGCGATTTGGCCGAATAAGTTTGGATCGTCAACGATCGGGCGTAAAAAAATCGACGGTCTGCACAAGCGCGAGCGTTTCGGAAATTTTGTAGATGCCGGCGTCGTCGTTGGTATCGAATCCGACGAGAACGTTCGGATCGGTTTGCCGAGGTAGTTTACGAAGCACGGCGTCGAGCGTCGCGGGATTTAGTTTCGCGGCGCAACCGGCGGCTTTCGCCATCGACGTGAGTTTTGGCCATGCGGTGGACATAGATGTTGTCTTTTGACTGCGCCGGCGAGATCCGGGTGCCGACTTCCTTTCTCAGCTGGGATCTGCGTGCTCATTGTAAACGATGCGCGCGGGCGTCGTCGTGTCACGCGATGTTCCACGCTGAGTTGCTTGTGCGGAACAAACGTGATTTCATCCCCGCATGCCCTGGGATGTCTTGCTGATCTTTCTCGTCCTCGCCGTCGTTATTCCGTGGCGCGGGCGCATCCGATTGAAACAACTGCTCGCAAAGCCGCGCGTGGAACCGCGCGAGCGGATATCACTCTACATTTCGACGATTGCATTTCAGTGGATTGCCGTCGCGATCGCTGGTTGGCGTACGTGGGCCCACGGGTACACTCGAGTAGAGCTGGGACTAGGTACTGGTCCTAACCTCTTTCGCTCGCTTGCTGTGGGTATATGCGGGACTGCCATCCTCGCGACGCTCCATTGGATGAACTTCCGTCGGATGGGACGATTGCTCGACAAACTTCCTGCGCGCGTATTGGCGATGGCGACGCGAATCCTCCCACAGTCGAAGCCTGAGCGAGTGCCCTTTTATGCTTTGGCGATTACCGCGGGGTGTTGCGAGGAATTTCTGTACCGCGGATTCGCGATGGCTGCATTCACTAGAGCGGGATTCCCAATTTGGGCCACGGTCGTGTTATCGTCCGTCTTGTTCGGTGCTGCACATCTATATCAAGGGCGTGGCGGCTTGGTGGGCACGGGCATCCTGGGACTTCTTTTCGGTGCTTTTCGCGCCTACACCGGGACTTTAGTGCCGGTAGCTGTCTGGCACGCCGTAGTTGACATTGTGGCCGGCATAGCCGGCCCACGCTATCTTATTCACAATAAGCAAGTTACACAGCAAGTGGTAGCACCCTGAAAATTTCGTGCTGAGGTTGATTCGATTCCATGTCCCCTGCTCTCCCAGTCCCCCCATCATCCGATACGATTCGCCGAGCATTAGTTGAGTTCAAAGTCGAAGTTAACGACACGCAGATTCAACAAATTCAAAGCTATATGGCGCTGCTTCTTAAGTGGAACGACGCTATGAATTTGACTGCGATTCAGGATCCGCTCGAAATTCTATATCGGCATTTTTGCGAGTCGATGTTCGGAGCGACGCTGATCCCTGTCGGCGAAGGTCGGCTTGCCGACGTCGGCAGTGGGGGCGGGTTCCCTGGATTGCCGCTGAAGATTGCACGTCCGGAGCTGGATGTGTGTCTGATCGAGTCGAACGTGAAGAAGGCGACCTTTCTGGCGGAAACCGTGCGCGAGTTGAATCTTCCGGGAGCGCGCGTGCTCGTAAGCCGGTACGAAGAGCTTGGCGATGAGGTCGCACCGTTGGATATTGTGTGTTCTCGCGCGCTTGGCGACTTCCCTCAATTTCTTAGCTGGGCGGCCTCGGAGAGAATCGGTGCGAAGTCGGTGATGCTCTGGATCGGGGGCCGCGATTTAGACGAAGTGCGTGCAAACAAAGATTGGGAGTGGAGTGAACCCGTGGCTGTGCCGCAATCGCTTCGGCGGTTTGTACTGAAGGGCGCTCGCGTCGCTGGCGCTCCCGAATAGCCTGGCGTTCTTGACATCAAGTCGTTCTCTCAGCGTTCGTCCATTTAATCCGCCGAGCCCCTCTTCGACAGTTCCACGTGGAACGCCGATTTGTCATGGCCGCCGCAGAAACGTGCCCCAGCAGTCCGATCACTTCGAGTGTTGGATGTATTTCGGGAATCGGCGACTTAGATAGCGATCGTATGTTCCACGTGAAACATCGTTGCGTATCGCTGCGCTGTCCATCGCTGCCCCCAAACTGATTGACGGGATTTGACGCCTCCCTAGTGGGCGCTGCGATGTTCCACGTGGAACCTATGTGTTGTGGTCGGTCGTCGACAATCTATCGGGACGACCGGGGCCGGAATGGATATTGCGAGCTCATTGGCCCTGTTGTTTCACGTGGAACATCAATCGTTGCGAATTGTCCATTTTGGGGTTACCCGTTGCGACGGAATACGGACTCGCGTGCAGGGGCAGAAAGGAATTCCGTGTTTCACGTGGAACACCTAATCTTCGGAAGTTATGCGAACGGCCGGCGCGTGTGATTGCTCACTGTTTCACGTGGAACCCGCTTCGATCGCCTGGACCGGAAAAGCGACTCGATCTTGCCGGGATGAAGATCCTCCAATCGTCGGCCGACCGACGAATGCGGGGGTGGAGAGGGTTCGGAATTACATCGTTGGCGTTGGGCTTATAGTTCCACGTGGAACATCGAGGTCTAATGCGAATTAAATCGTGTTCGGCGATTAGATTTCCTCAATCAAATCCGCCCAAACGCGAAAATTAAACGAAACTCCTTGCATCGCATCTATGTGTTTGCTACGTTTTCGCCAGCGAGGAATTTTTGGCCAGAATTATCGCGGTGGCGAACCAAAAGGGCGGAGTAGGCAAGACAACAACCGCCGTCAACTTAGCTGCCTGCCTTGCAGCCGTCGAACAGCCGACACTTCTCGTTGATTGCGACTCCCAGGCGAACGCTACCTCGGCCATCGGTTTTGCGAAGGATCCCGCCCGCCACACCCTGTACCACACTCTGATTTTGAATGAAGCTTTCGACAAAGTTGTACAGAAGTCCCAAGTCGAAGGCCTCGATGTGTTGCCCGCCGACAAAAACCTCGCCGGCGCGGCTGTTGAGCTCGTAACCGCCGAAAATCGCGAATACCGGCTGCAGGGAATTTTGAACGCGATTCGCGATCGCTATCGCTTCATTGTTCTGGATTGCCCGCCCGCACTCGACCTTTTGACCCTGAACGCGCTCGTTTCCGCCAGTTCGGTGCTGGTCCCCATTCAATGCGAATACCTGGCTCTGGAAGGCGTTTCGGAGCTTCTCGACACGCTGATGCGCATCCGGCGCACGCTCAATCCGAAGCTCGAGATCGAAGGCATTCTTTTAACGATGTACGACGAGCGAACCACACTTTCTCGGCAGGTTGCGACCGACCTGCGCAGCTTTTTTGGCGCCCAAGTCTTCCAATCCATCATTCCGCGCAATGTTCGCCTCGCGGAGGCACCCAGTTTCGGCAAACCCATCATTTTTTACGACATCCACAGCAGAGGGGCCGAGGGATACACAAATCTTGCTCAGGAGGTCATCCTCAATGACGAGAAACGCCTTGGGAAGGGGGCTCGGAGCGCTCATTCGGGAGCCTGAACCACAGGTTCCGCTCGAGCCGCCTCCGCCTCCAGTCCAGAATTTCGCAGTCACATCGGGTGGGGCCGCCGTCGCCCCCGCACGTGACGGCGCGCCGACAGGTGCACCACTTCAGATCGACATCGATTTAATCGATCCTAGTCCATTTCAGCCGCGAACTCGCTTCCGGGAAGAGGCATTAGAAGAGCTGGCACGGTCGATCAAGGCTAGCGGCATCATTCAGCCGCTTGTCGTGCGGTCGATCGGCAACCGGTTTCAGCTCATCGCTGGTGAGCGGCGCTGGCGCGCATCGCAGCGCGCGGGCCTGGACAAGGTTTCCGTCATCGTACGTGATGTAACTGACGAGCTTGCGCTTGAGATGACGCTCGTCGAAAACATCCAGCGCGAGGATTTGAATGCGATGGAGGCCGCCCGAGCGTTTGAGCGGCTGATGGACGAGTTTCAGATGACGCAGGAGCAAGTGGCAGAACGTACCGGGAAAGATCGCGCCACGGTAGCGAACGCGATTCGGCTACTCAAGCTGGAGCCGACGATCCAGGATTGGATCGAAGAGGGAAAGCTTACGGCGGGTCACGGCCGCGGGCTGCTAGCGGTGCAAGATCCCAAGTTGCGAATGCGCTTTGCTCAGCGGGCATCGCGCGGCGGTCTGACGGTACGTCAGATCGAGCGGCTCGCCTCTCGACGTTCGCGGGGCACCGGGGCACCGGCCGAATTTCACCTGGACGCGAATATCCGGGCAGCGCTCGAAGAGCTGCAGCGGCACCTTGGCACGAGGGCACTTTTGCGACAGAAGACGCGCATGCGTCCTGGGCAGTTGATCCTGGAGTATTACGACGACGCGCAGTTGATGAATATTTACGACCGCCTGATGCGGTAATTGGGCCGACGGCTTGAGGCGCGCATTCGGCTGCCCGCCGACAATTCTCGCGATTTAGGGCCAGCGCCGGATTAAAAGATAGCCGAGTACATCCTCCATTCGTGTTGAGTATCATTTGCCCGCAACGGGGGAATCGCACCCTGTGATCTTCCTCTTTTGACACCGCGGCCCGCCGTGGCCGTCCGTTCAGTCGTCTAGTTCGACACGCGCGGTCGCGCTCTCCGTTGACTTGTCGCTGCATGCGGATAAAGTAGAAAGGTCAATGGGGGTAGTCCAGTCATGGCGTGGAAGTGGCCCAGCGCTTCAACAAACGGAAACAGTGCCGAAGAGTGGACGGGCTTTATCGATCAAGGCGTGACGCTTGAGGGAACGCTTCAGCTCAAGGGCACGTTTCGCATCGACGGCAAAGTTAAAGGCAACATCATCTCTGAGCAGACTGTGGTGCTCGGTGAGGGCGCACGCGTCGAAGGTCAGATCGAAGGTAACCGCGTCGTGATTGCCGGCCGATTTGACGGCGTGATTTTTGCGAAGGGCCGCGTCGAGATTCAGGCCAAAGGTGTTGTTACGGGCGAAGTCCATTCGCCTTGCATGGTTGTTGATCCCGGCGGAATTTTCGATGGGCGCTGCCACATGCTCGCTTCGTCCGATGCTTCGACGGGAGTGACTATTCCGATTCGCGCAGTGGGTGGGATGTAGTTCCGCTGCTTTCTAGTTCTCGCTTCACCTCCTCTCCATTCGTTGAATTCAACCTCATAGGTTCGTAGCCTCGCTCCGTTCTGTATTTCAACGCTTCGCCGTCGCGGCTTGCGTCATCTCGAGCGCTCTCGGTTGAGTTGACACTCCTCGATTACACCGTTATCGTTTTCACAGCCGGACAGGGCTGGCATTCTTTCCATGAAAATTTTAGTGATCGGTGGCGGCGGTCGAGAGCACGCGTTGGTGTGGAAGCTGGCGCAGAGTGCGCGCGTCGAGAAGATCTGGTGTGCGCCGGGGAACGCCGGTATCGCTCAAGAGGCTGAGTGCGTCGCCGTGGATGCGGGTGATATCGCTGGCATCGTGGAACTCGCCGCCAAGTTGAACCCGGATCTGACCGTTGTCGGGCCAGAGCTTCCGCTGATCCACGGAATTGCGGACGCGTTTGCCGCGAAGGGTTGGCCGATTGTGGCGCCGTCACAGCAGGCGGCTCAGCTCGAAGGCAGCAAGATCTTCACGAAAGAATTTTTGCAGCGACACGGCATCCCGACGCCGAAGACGCTCGGCACCTATGACTCGTCACGTGAAGCCATCGCGGCGCTCGACCGAGTGTCGTGGCCGCTGGTGATCAAGGCGGACGGGCTGTGTGCCGGCAAGGGAGTTTTAATCGCGTCCGATCGAAATGCGGCCGTGGAATTTCTCGAAGGAGCGCTCGACCGAAACGAGCTCGGCTCCGGTGGCCGCAAAGTTCTGTTTGAGGAAGCGATCGAGGGCGACGAGCTCTCGTTCATCATCCTGGCAGATGGAGAAAATTACGTGCCACTCGTCCCGACGCGCGATCATAAGCGCGTCTTCGACGGGAATAAGGGACCGAACACAGGCGGGATGGGCGCTTACTCGAGCGACGATTTGCTCAGCTCGGCGATGCGGAACACCATCGTGGAACAAATCGTCGAGCCAACGATGCGAGGACTGAAGGCGGATGGCATCACGTATCGCGGCTTCCTTTATTTTGGATTGATGCTCACGGCCAACGGTCCGCAGGTGCTTGAGTTCAATTGCAGGCTGGGAGATCCGGAAACGCAAGCGATCATGGCGCGCGTCGATTTCGATCTTGCCGAAGTTCTGCTCGACGCGGCTGCTGGTCAGCTCGACGCCTCAAAATTGAAATGGAAATCGGGGGCAAGTGTGTGCGTTGTGGCGGCTTCGGGTGGCTATCCGGGCAAATTCGAGTCAGGAAAAGGATTCAAGGACTAACCGCTTTAGACGAACAATACCGGTGTTAAGGTGTTGCACGCGGGAACGAAGAAAGTTGGCGACGTGATCGTAACTTCCGGTGGTCGCGTGCTCGGCGTTACCGCGTCCGGAGGCTCACTCGATGCGGCTCTCGTTAGGGCTTACACCGCGATGGACAAGATCGAGTTCGATGGCAAACATTTTCGGCGAGATATAGGGGCATCGTCGAAACGTGTTGACGTTGCAGGCGCTTAGCGATGGTCTTGGTTCTGAATAACTGGACGATCAATAGAGAATCTGTGGAAGTGCGCGCCGCTTATCCGGCAAAAACCATACAACAAGGTGATAAGTGGTTAGCGAATCCGTGCTCTCTAGCACGAGTTTTCGACTCGTCTCAACGGATTTCTGCCAACCGCTGATTGGCGAATAAGCGGTTAGCGCTGTGGCGTGGGCCGTTTTCGCAAGCTCGGTGCGTCTGGCGGACGATCTTTGTCATCGCCCTTCGTTTTCTCGACCGGCTCTTCCGGCGGAACGATCCAGTCAAAGCCACCCTGCTCTTGCATCTTGCCCATCGTGAAAGTCGCTTTATCTGAGATCAACGGAAGCAGCGCCCGCAAGAAATCGGTCGCCGCTGTGTTGTCTGCCTTTTGCGCCTGACCCTTGCTGATCAGATCGACTGCCTTGTCGATCTTCGGATCACTCGACCGGAGCTTCGCCACTCGAGGGTCGCCGCTCTGAATCAAGTCCATGACCGTTGGTCCGGGGAGGTTGTCCGGATATCGCGTCTCGACCACGAAGCGCGGCTGCTTCTTTTCTGGGGGATAAAGCTGCTCGAAGCGCGGACGCAAAATGCGGGTCTGCAAATATCCTTCACGGGTGCCGACCTCGGACTGGTCGATGCGGTACTCGACTGTCCAAACCTCGGGTCCGTATCGATTCGCCCCAAATCCGATGATGACAATTTCAAATAGCGGATCGTCCTTCTTGATTTCGATTTTGTGGTGGAGCTGGCTCGTCAGCGGGCGCAGGCGCTCCAAGAATGTGATTCCGACGGTCTCAAGGTCCGGTTCGGCGCCTGACGGATCCTGGTAGTGCGGATCGCGCCGGCCTACGGCGCGGTAGTCGCGGTCCAGGCGGATCGGCTGAGGAGCGGCCGGCTCCCGCCACTCGGAGGCGCCAAGCAAGATGCCGATGTGAGTGGTGTCGAGCGACAGAATGCGCGGCGGAGGCGCACCAGTCTCGATGGGATGATCGATCGTGGCGAACAAAATGAGATCGTCCTTCGCCACGTGGACGATGACTCGGCCGCCGGCCAGATTCGCGACGATCTCGCCTTCCGTTTCCTGAACCTGAGGCTCGGATGGGCGACCTGCCATCACGGGCATTCCGACGGCGAGCGGCAGCAAAAGCGCGAACCGCAAGCAGCCCCGCACAAAATCAAACCTGGGATTCATCTGCCGGCACCCTGAGTTTCCATGGTACGTCTTCCGCAACACCAGGTTGTGAACTTTTTGACGTAGCCCAGCCTGCGGGAACGCCAAGCCAGACGCACCCAGAGTGCACCCGCGGAGCTTCCAGCACAGCCGCCCATCCGCTAGAATATAAGAAGAAAAGGAAGGCCACAGTCACATGGGTTTACGCAAAGCGAAGAGCATCAAGCACGGGGGCAAGTCGCTCGAAGATATCCTCGCCGCACACGACAATTTCTTTCGCGGCAAAGAGGGCGGTGTACGCGCCGATCTCACCGGCGCCGACCTTTCGAACGCCGACTTGAGCGGCCGCAATTTCAATGGTGCGATCTTGCGCCAGGCGAATCTATCCGGCTCGGACCTGCGCAAGTCCAAGCTCGCCGTCGCCGACCTCTCCGGCGCCAACTTACACAAAGCCGATCTGCGCAACTGCGATATGACGGAATCGATTCTGCCCGGCGCCGATCTCAGCGAAGCGCAAGCGAGCGGGATCGAATTTTTCCGCTGCGATCTCTCCAACGTAAATTTTCAGCGCGCGCAACTGCGCAACGTGAACTTCCGCCTCGCAAACATCAGCGGCGCAAAATTCAACGGCGCCGATTTGGGCGTAGCGATTTTGCGAGAGACCGATCTGAATGGCGTCGACCTCTCCGGCGTCGATCTTTCCACGACGCTGCTCCCGAAAGGCGTGACCGCCGCGGCGCTGGCAAAGCGTGCTTAACGCACAAGAATCGCGTCGCATTGCATTCATCTCTCATTCACATAAGTTGAATGCTTAGAACAACTTGCTGCGGTCGCAATAGAATTCCGCGTCCCCGCGTGATAGCCTCGGCGTCAAGACGGCTCCTCTCTTTCAGCATCGTGATCGTGCCTTAAAACAAAGTGGCAACGCCCACCACACAACTCGACAAGTCCGGAACTCGCGAACGCGTTCTGCAAATTGTGCGCGGCCTGCTCGAAGAACTCGGCAGCCAGGGCGCCCTTCCGATGCTCGACCCGGCGTCGATGCTCGATCGTGATCTGGGACTCGGCAGCCTCGAGCGTCTCGAATTGCTGTCGCGTCTCGAAGAAGAATTCGGCGTCCGCCTGCCCGATCAAATTGCATCCGAAGCAAACACGCCTGAAGAATTATCGAACGCATTACTGCAAGCGCCCGGCGCCGGCCGGATGAACGACGAAGCGACGCCAGCTCTGCACGCGTCGGTCGCAGCGCGGCAAGGACGCACGCGGCACGGAGACGAAGCGCAAGACGGAATTTTTGCGGCTGAAACTCTGCTCGATGTTTTGCGTTATCGCGCGCGGCACGACGCCGAACGGGCGCACCTGCTTATCTCCGAAGAAACTGCGAACGGTGGCGAACGCGAAGTCACGCTTACGTTTGGCGAACTCTATGCTGCAGCTGAACGTTGTGCGGCCGAACTGGGTCGCCGCGGCGTGCCGGCCGGCGGCCGTGTTTCTCTTATGCTCCCCACATCGCGCGCGTTTTTTGTTTCGTACGCGGGAATTCTTCTCGCCGGCGCGATTCCCGTTCCAATCTATCCGCCGTTTCGTGCGGATCGGATCGAAGAGTACGCCGCGCGCCAGTCCGCAATTCTCAACAACGCCGAAGTTTGCCTGCTACTGACATTTCGCCGCGCCGAGGCTGTCGCGCGATTGCTTGAACCGCGCGTGAAATCGTTGCTGGGCGTGGTCGATGCCGAAAAATTACTCTACGCCGCGGACAAAGCGCCACCACCCGCTCCCGGTGCGGCGCCGGCACACGTCACCGGAACTCGTGCGCGGCGGGCAAACGACATCGCGTTGCTGCAATACACGTCGGGTTCGACGGGCGATCCGAAAGGCGTGGTGCTGACGCACGCAAATCTGCTCGCGAACATGCGCGCCATCGGCGGCGCCACGGAAATGAATGCGAACGATGTCGGAGTGAGCTGGTTGCCGCTGTATCACGACATGGGGTTGATCGGCGCGTGGCTCACGCTGTTGCATTTCGGTGTGCCGCTCTCTGTCATGTCCCCGATTTCGTTTCTTACGCGTCCTGAACGCTGGCTTTGGGCATTTCACAAGCATCGCGGAACGCTTTCTGCCGCGCCGAATTTTGCCTATGAGCTGTGCGTGCGAAAAGTCGCCGACAAAGATATCGAGGGACTCGACCTGAGTTCATGGCGCGTGGCGATGAACGGCGCGGAGCCTGTGAATCCCGAGACGATGCAGCGCTTCAGCGAACGCTTTGCAAAATACGGATTCCGCAACGAAGCGCATCTCCCGGTTTACGGACTCGCGGAGTCGTCGCTGGCCGTCACCGTGCCGCCGCTGAATCGCGGACCGAAAATCGATCGCGTCGATCGCGAAACATTCACGACGCAAGGCCGTGCTGTCCCGGCGAGCGCCGGTACAGGCTCCGCAATTTCGTTCGTTTCTTCTGGAGTTTCGCTTCCCGAACATGAGGTCCGGCTCGTCGATGCGCAAGGCAACGAAGTGCCAGAGCGCACCGAGGGCTTTCTGTGGTTTCGCGGACCATCGGCAACCACCGGCTACTATCTCAACGAAGCTGCGACGCAAAAATTGTTGCCGCAAGGTCCGGCGAAATCGCCCGACGAATTTGCGTGGATCGATTCTGGCGATCGCGCGTATCGCGCAGACGATGAGTTCTACATCACGGGCCGCGTCAAGGACATCATCATCAAAGGCGGCCGCAATCTTTATCCGCACGAAGTCGAGGAACTTGCCGCACGCGTCGACGGCATTCGCAAAGGCTGCATTGTTGCGTTCGGATTGAAAGATGAAGCGTCGGGTACAGAGAAGCTTATTGTCGTCGCGGAGGTGCGCGATCGCGATCCGAAAAAGCTCGCGCCGATTTCAGCGGCAGTCACCGAGCAAATCTCGCGCGGACTCGGCCTGCCTCCCGATCGCGTCGAGCTGGTGCCGCCGGGCAGCATTCCCAAAACGTCGAGCGGTAAATTGCGGCGCGAGGAAACGCGCCAGCTTTTCAAAAAAGGATCGCTATCGCAAGGTCGCCCGCCGGTTTGGGTGCAAATTGCGCGGCTCGGCGCCGGCGGAGCGCTGCGAAGTGCCGGACGCATGCTTGCGGCAGGGGCGCGGCGCACGTGGCAGATTCTCTACGGTGTTTTTTTCTCCATCGTTTTTCTGATCTGGATCGTTCCGTCCTGCGCGATCGTCCGTTTCATCAAAGATCAGCGCGCCGCGGGCCGTTTCACGTCGGCAGCACTGAAACTTCTATTCGCGATGGTCGGATGCCGCGTGCGCGTCGTAGGCAAGGAATATATGGAGACGCCGGGCGCCAAGATTTACGCGGCGAATCATACGAGTTATTTCGATGTTCTGCCGCTGATGCTCGGCCTCGGAGTTCCGTATCACTTCGTCGCGAAACTTGAAGTGCGCCACATGCCGTTCATCGGCACGTTTCTGAAACAGATGGGGCACGTTTGGTTCGATCGCAAAGATGGCGATGCGCGCCTGCGGCAATCGGAGCAAATTCTGGAGCTGCTCAAGCAGGGCGAATCCGTTTTTATCTTTCCCGAAGGCACTTTCACGAAGGACGACGGCATCCGCCCATTTCAGCTCGGCGCATTCAAGGCGGCCGTCAGTACCGGGGTTCCGATTATTCCGGTGTCGCTTGCCGGCACGCGAAAATTTCTGCGTGACGGCACATATCTCCCGCGCCCAACGGACGTGACGATCACGCTGTCGCCGCCGATTTTCGCGCGCGGAGTGGCCGCGCCCGCGGGCGGCACACAAACCGCAACCGAATCCGGCGACTGGCACGACCTCATCCGCCTGCGCGACGAAACGCGCCGCGCCATCGCGCAGCACGCCGGCGAACCGCTGCTGTAAGACACGAAACCAGAGCAATCGAATCGCGATCCACCGGCGCCGCACCATCAACCAATCGAATCATCGCGTCATGTTGTAAATCACCGTGATGTACGTATCGACCTTCACGGCCTGCCCGTTCAGCATCGTCGGCGTGTAGCGCCACTGTTTCGCGGCCTGCATCGCCGAAGCAAAAAACATTGGATCGCCGCTGACCGCTTCGAGTGATTGAATCGTGCCGTCTTCGCCGATGATGGCATGCAGCTCGACTTTGCCCGATCGCCCGATCTGTTTCGCGAGCACCGGATAAACGGGTTCGACGCGATACACCAATTTCGACGCATCGATCTGCGACAGATGTACGACCTTCGGCGTTTTCAGTTGCGGCTGCACTGGTGGCGGCGGTTGGGTCGTTGCGCGCGAATCGGTCATCGGAATTGCGCCAGTCAGATCGATGCCACCTGCAACGGGCGTCGTGTCGCCCGGGTCAGGAGGCTGCGGATGCATGTCGATCGTTTTTGGAATCCTGGTGGGCACCGTGACCGTGCTTGGTTTGAAGTGCGGACGACGCACGGTCGTTGTTTCGACAACGTGCTGCTGCAAGGGCCGGGAATAATACGGCGGTACCGGCACAACATTCCACGAAATCGGCGCCGGCTTGCCCAGCAACGGCACCAGAAGGATCACCGCGAGCGTAATCGCTTGCAGCGAAATCGAAATCGCCAAAGCGCGCCGCCGAATTTTCCTCTCGCGTTTCAACTGCTCCGAATCGCCATCAACAAGACACGCATTCAATAAATCGTGAGCCATCGCACACACCTCCACTCAAAAATGCTGCGAACCACTTGGGAAAATTTGCGGCGCCGGAATCTGCAAGGTTGCTTTTTGCAGGTCCCGGCACCGCGCTCGCAGGGATGTGAGGTTTGCGCGCGTCCTCAGTTGCTTGGACACCGCTGGATGCGGCAAGTTCCCTGGCTCGATTCGCGAAAAGCAGGCACAAGCGGGAAAAGTCGCCACAGCCCCAACAAAACATGAGTTTTAGATATTTGTATCAAAATGAAACCTCGCCGCATCTGATTTCCGTGGACGTGGATCTGAAGGAGGCAACACCTATGGACGGGCGCAACATTGAAACAGTTGGCGTGCGCCGCACGGGTTGGGCCGCACTGGACCGCGATCCGCAGGAGGACCGAGTCGAATTTGCTTGTCCCCACTGCGGCACGCGAGGCCAGAAAAATGCCCGGCGCGAGCGGACGCAATATCATTTCACGGATGGTTTTTTGCAGGATTTACAGGGAGAAGTGACGCAGTGCCGATCGTGCGGCCAGTCGCTGCGCGTCGTTCCGGTTGTGATGCTGCACGATCAGGATGAAACGCGGCGTTTTGAAGCAGTGTTTTCCGACGACGAAATTGTGGTCAACAGTCACTGATCGATTTCAGAGACGAACTCGTTTTCTTCGAATGATTCGAACTCGCAGAAATCTCGAAACCGAAAATTCACGAATGAGCAGCAAAAACGGGGCGCCCAAAGCGCCCCGTTTGATTTTTCACCGAATTGTCCGCGTACGCTTAGTAGCGATGCCAGCAGCCGAAGCGGTCGTACCAGCCATGCACATAGACCTCGTGCCGCTGATAGCGCCAGTAGCTCGGCGCCGGGGCATAGTAGCCGTGGCGCACCACGACCGGCCGCGAGTAAACGTACACCGGCCGAGCCTGCGCACTCGACGCTCCGCCGAAAAAGATAAAACCACCGAGCGCCGTTGCGGCCAAAGCCGCCTTACCGAATACCGACTTCAAGACAGACTTGTGCCATTGCATAAAATCCTCCTCGAACCGCTTCCCCGACCTTGCTTTGGGGCTTCTTGCTGGTAGTTATGAAACACTCTGCGGTTGGAAATGTCGCGGACTGCGCATACCCGCATAAACAAAGGGGATTTCGCCGATGCAAATAAAAAGCGCGGCGAAGTGAATCCGCCGCGCTCGACAGCTCTCAAGTTGTAAAAATTCGGGACTTCGAAAAACGCCGCCCCGAAAACTGCTCTCGCAAATCTAAATTACGGACGTCCGTGCGCGTCGTCCCAGTTGTGTTCGGTGCGCCACTCGTGCGCTTCCACATCCCACCACTTGTGATCTTGTCCCCAGCAATATTCACGCGCTTCCGACAACTCGTGTCGCGCATGCTCGGCCTGCTTGCTGTCATAGCCGTGATGCTTGATCGCCTCGTGCAAATCGTGATCGGCTTTTTCGGTGCGATGTTGGCACTCGGCCTCGCTCGCTTTCACGCGCGGCGCTCCGGTAAACAACAAAAATCCAGCCAAGGCTGTCAGGGTGATGGCCAGTTTTCCATACTCCAGGATTTGTGTGCGGCGTTCCGATTCCATCTTGAATCTCCTATCGACGGTGATAGCTAGGGGTCGAGTAAGAGAATAGGCGTCGGCCGCTCCGCCGACCATCGGGAAAGCACCGGAATCGCCTAGGGGAAACCCTGTAGAGAACGCTCAATCGGGCTAAAAACGGGCGTACAGCGGCCTAGAGGTCGGAATCCAGCTCCATATGGTACTTTTCGAGCCCGCTCTTGATCCGGTCAAACGCCTCGTCCACGGTATCGGCGAACTGCAGCATTTTGTACTCGTTCGGGCTGATCATGCCCCAACGCGTAATCGCCCGAAAATTGAGCACCTGATCCCAATATTTGCGGCCGTAGATGATGATCAGGCTGTTTTTCGGCAGCTTGCCGGTTTGCAGCAGCGTGAGCATTTCAAACAGCTCGTCAAAGGTGCCGAAACCGCCGGGAAAAACGACGAGCGCTTTCGCGACCTGCGCGAACCATAGCTTACGCATAAAAAAGTAGTGAAAATTGAGGCTCAGCTCGGGGCTGATGTAAGGATTTGCGAATTGCTCGTGGGGCAGCTCGATCGACAGGCCGATCGATTTCCCGCCGGCCTCCATCGCGCCGCGATTCGCCGCCTCCATGATGCCGGGCCCGCCGCCGGAGCACACGACGAAGCGCCGCGGCCGTTCGCCGAGCGTCATCGCCCATTTCGTGATGCGGCGAGAGAGTTCGCGCGCCTGCTCGTAATAACGCGACATTTCCAGTGCGCTGCGCGCATCGCGCAATGGCTGGCGATACGCCGCGCGTTGGGCGGCCACGCGCTTCAACGCTGCGCGGCTCTTCAATTTTCCCAGGCGAGCCAGCGCGCTCTCTCGCGATTCAATGCGAGCCGAGCCAAACATCACGATTGTGTCGCCGATGCCTTCCTTTTTGAGCTGCACCAACGGATGTACATACTCGGTCAGGATGCGGATCGGTCGCGCCGCCGTGCTATCCAGAAACGCGGGATCCTTGTACGGCGCCAATGGCGCACGCATCGGCTTGGGCTTCAGCTTTTTGATTTTGTCCGGGCTTGCTTCTGACTTCGCGCGGGCCTTTATCGCTGTGGTTCTTGATTTCGTCTGTCGTGCCGCCATCGGGCGCTCCGAATAATGTCCGTTACCATCTTAAAAACGGATGACGCCATCGGCAACGTCTGTCGCCGGAATTGCGTCGTATTGGATACACTGTGCGCGGAGGTTTTGCCCCAACCATGAACCGCCTACCGGCCTCGCGGTCACTTTTTGGCGCTTTTGCGCTCGCATCTTTTACGCTCGCAGCTACCGCAGTCGCGCCCTCCCTCTTGGCGCAAACGTCCGGACCTATCGCGCCGCAGCCGGGCACCGCGATTCAGCAAGCGCCTCCGCAGCGCGATGCAAAAATCGGCGTCAGCGTCTCTCTCGTCAACACGCCCGTCACCGTGCGCGACAACAAGGGCAACATGATTCACACGCTCGACGCGAAGGATTTTCAGATCACCGACAACGGCGTGCCACAGCGCATTCTGCATTTCGACATGGGCGGGGACCCACTGTCGCTCGTCGTGCTCGTCGAGACGAGCTCGCGCGTCGCCACATTTCTGCCGCAGATCAGCAAAGCGGGAATTCTCATCACGCAGACGGTCATGGGTGCCAGTGGCGAAGCGGCAGTGATTGGCTTCAACGACTCCGTCGACAAATTGCAGGGCTTCACACACAACGCCGACAAAATCGAGAGCGTCTTCACGCATCTGCAACCAGGAACGTCGGGCGCGAAACTTTACGACGCGATGACCGCAGGAATCGAAATGCTGAGCAGCCAGCCGCAGCCGACATCCGATCAGCCGGGGCGGCGCCGCGTGATGCTGATCATCGCGGAGGCAACCGATATCGGCAGCGGCACGCAGTTTGGCGAAGCGTTGCGGCAGGCGCAGCTTGCCAACATTACGATTTACAGCGTCGGGCTTTCGACGACGCGTGCACAGCTCCAGGCCACGCCGCGCGACACGACTCCGCAAGTCACGCCGCCTGGAACGTTCGGATCCGCACCGATGCCCGGCACCGTGCAAACGCCCGACACGGAAGCTGCGCGCCTGGGCAGCGGCGATTTGGGGCAGGCGATCATCTGGGCCGTGAAGCACGCGAAAGACAAAGTGAAAGGCAATCCGCTCGAACTCGCGGCGGCGGGCACGGGCGGCGAACATCTCGCGACGTTCAAGGATCGCTCGATCGAAAATGCAATCGATCAAATCGGCGGCGAGCTGCACGCGCAGTACTCGGTGAGCTATGCACCGACGGGCACGAATGCGGACGGCTACCATGAAATCAAAGTGTCGCTGGTGAAATCAGCGACCAAAGGTGTGAAGGATTCGAAGGACTGGAAGATTCGCAATCGGCCGGGCTACTACGTCGGGCCGCCGGAATCGTAAACGAAGACAGGAAGTTCGAAAGAAGGATTCGAAGTTTAGCTTCGGCGCAGAGGTGTGTTCGGAGCTTAGAGAATCTGCGTCCAGAACGTCGAGTCGCGGCCCGTCAGCAGCGAGTCTTTGCGCGCATTCCACCGGATGAAGTGCGGCGTCTGGGTGTGGAGGCGATGCGCTTCGCGCGACTCCCACACTTCATGCAGCAGGAATGAGGAGGGTATGTCGGCGCCACGATGCAAATCGTAAGTGATGCAGCCGTCTTCCTTGCGCGTGGGGCCGACCAGCGCGCGCAACTCCGCTTCGAGCAGCGGCTCCTGCCCTTCGCGCGGTTTCAGAAGTACAACGAGAGTGACCGCTTCTTTCGGCAGTTTGCCGTTCTTGGTCGATTTGCGCGACGCGCTTTTTTTCGCGCCGGTGGCTCGCTTTCGGCGTCCGCCGGAGGAAGACTTGGTTGCACGTTTCGCCATAGGGGCGGGATTGTACCCCAACCGGCCAAAAACGCCACCCGGGCCGCGAAGGTCCCAGCAGTGCCGGCATGCTACCGGTGTTTTAGAAGTGGCTGCCCCAGTCGCTGCTACTTCTCCGCTGGCTTCCGCCCGGCGTTGAGGCTGTCCCAGTTCATGATCGTGTTCAGCACGAATGCGTACGTCCCTCGTGTTTCGCCGCGATAGACGGGGTTAATCGAGAAAAGAATCACGTGGCCGGAGCCGGACGGCACATCGACCACCGCGGGATGCTGCGCGATTTCGTCGCCGCCTTCGAGCAAGCCGGAGACGAGCAGATCTTTGCTGTCCGCATAACGCAAAATTACCCGCGGCAATTCGGCGTCGGGAATCACGCGCGGATTGTTCATTTTCTGTTCGTCGGTGACTTCGGGAATCTCCCAGGTTTCGGTCGATTTTTCTTCCGGCACTTCGGTGGCAGGCCGGCCGACGGTGAAATCGGGATCGTCCAGCGTGCCGCGTCCCGTTGGCCGCTCTTTCGAGTGGCTGCCGAGCCGGCGGCGGCGACGTTCGCCCGCGATCGCTGTCAGCGAAAAGATCGGGCCGTTGTCGCAGTAGACCGAAACTTTGTCGCTGTAGCCGTAGGCGATCGGGCTCGTGCTATCGACGAGATGCGCGCTGAGAACCGATCCGACGATGTTGAGTTTCTGCGCCTGGCTCAGCGTGACGCCATTCTCGAATCCGCTGCCAATCGCGAAGCTTGAAGTGTCGGTTGCCGTCAGCAAGACGCCGCCTTTTGCGACGAACTCTTGGAGCTTTGCGAGGCCGTCCCAACCAAGGCCGGGGCGCATGTCGTCGGTCGAATCGTTTTTGCCGACGAGGTTCGGCGTCTCGGCGGTATTTTTCCACGGCAAGGGATTACCCCACGTCGTTGGAAGTCCGTTGATGATTGCGGATGCCGGGGCGTTGAAGCCGACGGGCGGGAAAAGGATCACGTCGTACTTCGCGCGCAGATCGTCGATCTTTGCGACGGCTTGCGTGCTCATGTAGTCGTAGGGGACGCCGATGTTATCGAGCGCAAGCCGCCACCAGCCTTCGGTCTGCGTGCTCAGCCACGTGTGGATGAAGGCGACACGCGCTGCGCGTAGCGGATGCGTCTTGACGTCGGGCGCGCTTCCGAGGGTGACAACTTGAACGCCGGCTTCTGCGGCTGCTTTGTCGAGATCGGCGCGATTCACGCCTTTGACGAGGATCGTGCCGCGATTGAACTTCGTGCCGCTTGTCTCGAATGGCTCTTCGGCCGCATCCATCGTCGCGTCTTTGAGTTTGTAGCGCAGAGTTGCGAGCGTCGGCTGCGCGTTGTTATTGATCGCGAAAACGGTGCCGTCGCCTTTCACGCCACCGGGCAATTTCACTGAGTTCACGCGCTCCATCGCGGCGCTCAAGACTTTTGCATCGGTCACGCGGACGACCTGCACGCCGAACAACTCGCCGAAGGTCCAGCCGGTGTCGTCGTACGGAGTTTTCTGCGGATCGTCGGGGCTCCAATATTGGTGATCGAGGAGGGCGTCGGCGATACGCGAATACGGCTGATCCATGCGGATGATGTAGCTGCCAGCGGGAAATTCGCGTGTCGTCGGCTCGGTGTCTTTTTTATCTTTGTCTGCCTTGTCTTTGTCTCCCGCCTTAGCGCCGTGTGCGTGCTTGGCGTCTTCTTCTTTTTTCTTCGGCGGGAATGTCACGGTGAACGCGGAAGTCGCGCGTGAAATTTCGACTTTCTGCTTGTCCATCACTTGCAGCAATTCGGCCTGCAACTCCGAACGCGGATCATCGCCGGGCAAGACGTACGCGGCTGGACCTTCGTCGTTCGGCTTTTGAATGGAGCGCTTCGATTTCAGGTAGAAATTCTTCAGGAACATTCGCTTGTTTTCGTTGAAGTAGTGCAGCGAAGTGAGGAGGCCAGTCTCTTCGTAATTGTTGTTGTCGCGCTGCGACCACAGCGTTTTGGGCAGCGGCGGATTCTGTTTGTACCAGGTGCGCGCGTATTCTTCGGGCTCGAGCGTGCGCTCTTTCGTGTCGGCGCCGCCATTTCCAAACGTTTCGTAGAGCCGGCTGATGCCGTTGTGCATCGCGGCGATGAACATCAGATAGCCTGGCGACCAGGTGTCGAAATCTCCGTGCGTGAAAACGCCGGGCATTCCGAACTTCGTCATGTCGGCAACGTTGCGCGCGCCGATCATTTGCCATTCGTCGGCGAGAATCGGATCGATCCACGCGTTGTAGGGGCCGTCGCCAACGGTGTTGTCGTAGAGATACGGCACCGATTCGTGGAGGTCGTGCAGCACCTGCGCCTTCCAACCGGTGTAGGTATTCAGAACGTTTTCGGTGAGCTTGAGCGTGACGCCCATCGCGTCGCGGTTGTTGTCGTGCGCGACGTACTTGCCCCAGTAGATCAGCGACGGATAGAAATCGTTCGGGTGCGAGAGGTGCCATTTGTAGATGTCGACCATGCGATCGCGGCCATCAACTTCGACGACCGGAGTGATCAGAGTGACGACGCCATCGCGGATTTCTTTTACGTACGGGCTTTCGTCGACGGTAAGGCGATAGGCTAATTCCATCAACGCCGTTGGCGCGCCGGTTTCGGGCGAGTGAATCGTGCCGGTGATGTAATAAATCGGCGTGGCGCGCGCGACGATTTTGTCGGCTTCGGCGTCGTTGAGCTTGATCGTGCGCGGGTCGGCGAGCTTCGCGAGTTCGGCGCGATTCGATTCGAGATTTTTCAGGTTCGCTTCTGACGAAACCGCGACCGCGATCATTTCGCGGCCCTCCTCCGTGTGGCCGATGGTGAAAACTTTTACGCGCGACGGTGAGGCCTTTTCGAGCAACCGCATGTATTTGTAGACGTCTTCGGCGTACGGGAGAATTCCGGGCGCACCCGATACATCGCCGAGCACGACTTCCGGCGTCGGGACATTTTTCGATGCGGGCAAGTAATCGACGAGCGGTGAAGTGAAGTACGGTTCGGTCGTGTATTTCTTGATTTTTGCGGTGTACGCCTCATCGACGGGCTGATTCGGGCCGCGCGCCGGCTGCGTATCGCCGTCTCCCGCCCTAGCCGCGCCACCCAGCGCAGCCGTCAGCACCATCACCACACACAAACACTTCGCCACCCGAGCCCAGTGCATCATCCGTTTCTCCTCGCTCCAGTCAAAACAGCGGGGATTGTACCGCAGACGAGCGACGGCGGCACATTTGCGAGCAACTTTTTCTTGTTCGTTTCGCGCTGCGATCAGCGCGAATTGCGATTTGTGGTTACGAAGAGCCTACTCTTCGCCGGCGAAGGCGATGCATTGCGGCGACAGAGCGGAAACTTCTTTGCCGGTGGGCGTGAGGGCGCCGGTGTTTTCGTCGATTTTGAAGGTGACGAGGTTGTTGGAATCGGCGTTCGCGGTGATGAGGAATTTGCCAGTCGGATCGATGGTGAAATGGCGCGGGATTTTTCCGCCACTGGGGAAAATTCCGATGGGCGTCAGAGTTCCCTTCGCGCCGTCAACTCTGTAGGCGGCGATGCTGTTGGCGGACCCGCGATTCGACGCGTAGACGAATTTCCCATTGGGATGCACGGTGATCTCGGCGGCTTCTTTCAAACCGTTGTAATCCTTGGGCAGGTTCGGCAACGTTTGCAGCGTGTTGAGCGTGCCTTTTTCGCCGTTCCATGAGAATGCGACAACTGTCGATGCCATTTCGGTGATGAGGTACGCGAACTTTCCGTTGGGCGCGAACGCGAGATGGCGCGGGCCGGAGCCGGGTTTAACCTCCGCGTATGGCGGCGAATTCGGCGTCAGCTTTCCCTGCACATCGTCGAACTTGTAGACGAGCACGTCGTCGAGTCCGAGATCGGCGACGAGCGCGAAGCGGTTGTCGGGTGAAGTGGCGATCCAGTGGGCGTGCGGGGCTTCCTGGCGCTCTTTATCGAGGCCGTGGCCGCTATGCTGCACGAAGCCGCGCGCGACGCTCAGGCTGCCGTCGGGCTCGATCTGGAATGTGGCGACGCTGCCGCCGTCGTAGTTGGCGACGAGGACGAAGCGATTCGTCTTGTCGAGCGAGACGAAGCAGGGGCCGGCGCCGTGGGTGGAGACCTGGTTCAGAAATTTGAGCTTGCCGGTTTTGCGATCGATCTCGAAGGAACTGATTGCGCCACTTTTTTCACCGTTGTAGTCGCCAACTTCGTTCACGGCGTAAAGATATTTTCCGTTGGGGTGGACGGCGACGAAGGATGGGTCGGTTGTTTCGGCAACGAGACCGATCGGGGTGAACTCGCCGGTCGCGGGATTGAAATTGTAGGCGTAGATGCCTTTGCTTTCCATTTTCGTCGTGTAGGTGCCGACGTAAGCGAGGTAGAACGGGCCTTTGTCGGGCTTCGCGGGAGCCGACGTGGCCGGCGTTGCTGCGGACTTCGTTCCAGCCGGAAGCGCGTTGGCCGAGTGCCGCGCCCAGGCAGGGATCGCGATCAGAGCGGCGAGCGCTGCGATCGCAGGGAGGCTCAGGGAGAGGAAATGACGTCGTGAATTTTTCATAGGGCGGGCATTGTACACCAAGCGCCGAGGTGAAGCGGAAGCGGGTCTGGCGGGCTCAAGTTCCGTGTTGGGGCGCCGGGCGGAGCGGTTCAGCTCACGGTAACAAGCCGTGCTCGACTGGAGGTAAGTTGCAGGAAGTGTTGGGAAACACCGCACCCTCTAAAAGCGTGAGGGTGCGGCACCCAGGTCATGCTCGATCCGACTGCGGTTTACGCCGCAAATCGCTAATTTGGAAGCGTAACTACTTCTTCTCTTCTTCGCTCTCTTCCTGGAGGACGGCGGCGGCGGCTACGGAGTCGTCGTCGTCGAGGCGGAGGAGGCGGACACCTTGCGTGGAGCGGCCGGCTTCGCGAATTTCATTGGCGTGGACGCGGATGACTTTGCCGTTGTGCGTGATGATCATGACGTCGGACTCTTCGGTGACTTGCAGCGTGCTGATCACCGTTCCGTTGCGATCGGTCGTCTTCATGTTGACGACGCCCTTACCGCCGCGCGACGTGATGCGATATTCCGCGAGCGGGGTGCGCTTGCCGTAGCCCTTTTGAGCGACGGTGAGCATCAGCGTGGTGAGCGAGTCCTTGATCTGTTCGTTCTCGAGCTCTTCGAGATTTTGCGTTTCGGTTTTGTGTTCCTTCTTGATGATCTCGAAGTCGGGCTGGACGGCGTCCATGCTGACGACATGATCGGTTTCGTCGAGATCCATTCCGTTCACACCGCCGGCGTTGCGTCCCATCGGGCGCACTTCGGTTTCGCGGAAGAGGATGGCCTGGCCTTCGTGGCTGGCGAGGAAGATCATCTTCTTGCCGTCGGTGAGCTTGGCGCCAATCAATTCATCTTTCGCTTCGAGATTGATGGCGATGATGCCGTTGGAGCGCGGGTTGGAGAATTCGGCGAGCGCCGACTTTTTGACGGTGCCGCTCTTGGTCGCCATGAAGACGAAGCGACCTTCTTCTTCGAGGTCGCGCGCGGCGACGAGAGCGGTGAGCTTTTCGTCTTCGGAGAATTTCACGAGGCTCGAGATCGCTTTGCCTCGCGTGGCCGCTGCGGCTTCGGGTAGTTCGTACACTTTCAGCCAGTAGACGCGGCCCTTCGACGTAAACAGCAAAATGTAGCTGTGCGCCGAGGCGATGAAGAGGTGCTCGACGAAGTCTTCTTCCTTCGTCTTGGCGCCGATGCGGCCCTTGCCGCCGCGCGACTGATGACGGTAGGTTTCGGCCGCGGTGCGCTTGATGTAGCCGGCGTGGCTGACCGTGATCAACATTTCGGTGTCGGCGATCAGGTCTTCGAGCTTGATTTCGTCAACTTTGTCGACGATCTGCGTACGGCGATCGTCGCCGTAGGCTTTGTGGACTTCTTTCAATTCGGCGGTGATAACCGACTTGAGCTTGCGATCGTTGGACAAAATCTCTTCGAGTTCGTCGATGATTTCGCGAATCGACTTCAATTCCTTGAGAATTTCGTCGACGGAGAGCTGCGTCAAGCGATGCAATTGCAATTCGAGGATGGCATCGACCTGGATCGGAGTGAGGCCGACGGCTCCACCGCGCGAAACGACGGCGGCTTCGCCTTCGAGCGGACCCGACTTTGTACTTGCGGCCGTCGAGCTTCACGCCGGTGATTTTTTTCGGCTTGCCGTTCTCGGTGATGGTGACGTCCTGCTCGCTGAAAAACGCGAGCAAGTTTTCACGCGCGTTGGCGCGGCTGGCTGATCCACGGATGATCCGGATCACGTCGTCGAGATAATCGAGCGCGATCTGATAACCGATCAAAATGTGTTCGCGCTCGCGGGCTTTGCGGAGTTCGTATAGCGAACGCCGGCGCACGACTTCGACGCGGTGATCGATGAAGAGCTTGATCATCGGGATCAAGCCGAGTTCGCGCGGCTGGCCGGCGACGATGGAGAGCAGGATCATGCCGAACGATTCCTGCATCTGCGTCTGCTTGAACAAATTGTTGAGGATGAGCTGCGATTCTTCGCCGCGCTTGATTTCGATGACGATGCGCATACCTTCGCGCGAGGATTCGTCGCGGACGTCGGCGATGCCTTCGATCTTTTTGTTTTGAACGAGGTCGGCGATGCGCTCGATCAGGCGCGCTTTGTTTACCTGGTACGGGATTTCGGTGATGACGATGTTTTCGCGGTCTTTGCCGACTTCTTCGATCGCGGCTTTCGCGCGCATCACAAAGCTGCCGCGGCCTGTCCTGTAGGCAGCTTCGATGCCTTCGCGGCCGGCAATGTACGCACCGGTCGGAAAATCGGGACCGGGGACGATCTTCATTATTTCTTTCAGAGAGGTGTCGGGCTTTTCGATCAGAAGGATGGCGGCGTCAACGATTTCGCGCAGGTTATGCGGAGGAATGTTGGTGGCCATGCCGACGGCGATGCCGCTGGCGCCGTTGACGAGAAGATTCGGGATGCGCGACGGGAGCACGACGGGCTCTTCGCGCGTCTGATCGAAGTTGGGCGTGAAGTCGACGGTTTCTTTTTCGAGGTCGGCGAGAATATCTTCGGTAATTTTCGCCAAGCGGGCTTCGGTGTACCGCATGGCCGCTGGGGGATCGCCATCGACGGAGCCGAAATTTCCCTGGCCGTCGATGAGCATGTAGCGCAGGTTGAAATCCTGCGCGAGGCGCACGAGCGCGGGATAGATGACGGCTTCACCGTGCGGGTGATAGTTGCCGGAGGTGTCGCCGCAGATCTTGGCGCATTTGCGGTAGCCGCGATTGGATGCGAGGCCGAGATCGTTCATCGCGACCAGGATGCGGCGCTGCACGGGCTTGAGGCCGTCGCGCACATCGGGCAGGGCGCGCGCGATGATGACGCTCATCGCATAGTCGAGATACGATTTGCGCATCTCGGCTTCGATATCGATCGGCAACAGGATTGAAGTGTTTTTCTCGTCCGCCATTTTTCCTCAGTGACTTGTGACTAGTGATTGGTGACTGGTGGTCGCCAATCGAAAGTTTTTGGTGCTCTCAAAACCCAGGTCGTCGCTTTGAGTTGCACGACGGCTGGATCTAAACCCCGCGATCTGGAAAACGATCGCGGCTACAGGGTGCCTTGCGCCCAGGCCTTCACCGTGTCGAAGGCGTCGGCCGCGTTGGTGAAGCGGCGCGGGCCGAATTCGGCTTCGATACGGCGCAAAAATTCGTCACGGGCCGACTCATCTGCAAACTCAATTGCTACGCCGCGAGTTGTGTCGGGCGCATCGGTCGGCGTCGCGCGGAAATCGCTGCAGCTTAATCCGCGCAATCCGGGCAATGTCGTCCATCCGAGCTGGTAAATCATCGGCGCCGACTAAATGTCCAGGTTCTGAACGTCGAGAGCGTTTTCTTCGATGAACTTGCGGCGTGCCTCGACGTTTTCGCCCATCAGCGTGGTGAAAATATCTTCGGCGGCGACGGCGTCTTCCAGTTTGACCTGGAGGAGCGTGCGCGTTTCCTGGTTCATCGTGGTTTCCCACAACTGCTCGGCGTTCATTTCGCCCAAGCCTTTGAATCGCGTGATAGTGAAGTCTTTCTTGGCGTCGTCGACGACGTAATTCAAGACGTCCTGCGCCTTTTCCTTGATCACTTTCGTGCCGTTGTTCTGCACGGTGAAGGGCGGCTTGTTGAATTCGTCGATCGACTTGGCGAGGCCGCGCATGCGCTTGTATTCCGCGGTCGAAACGAGCGCCCAGTTGATCTTCTGGTTGCGGGGCGGGCCGAACTGGAGCTCGTAGAGGCTGTGCTCTTCGTCGAAGACAACTTTGCCGTCGAGCTTGAGCTTGGCCTTCTCGACTTCCTTCAGCAATTTGTCGAGCGGCTTCTTTTCTTCGAAGTCGGTTTTCTTCTCGAGACCACTTTCGACGAGGATGTCGACGAGGAGCGGATCGTGCAGGCGGCGACCGAGCTTGGTAGTGGCCGCGGTGAACTCCTGCACGTTCAACAGGAACTTCGTGAGGCTCGCGCCTTCGAGCGAAACGCCTTCCTTCGCCTTCACGATGTGATCTTCGGTGGCGCGCTTCATCAATTCGTGAGCGAAATCGTTTTCGTCGCGGATGTAGCGCTCCGTCTTGCCACGCTTCACGCGATAGAGAGGCGGCTGCGCAATGTAGATGTGGCCGCGATCGATGAGTTCCTTCATGTGGCGGAAGAAGAAGGTGAGCAGCAGCGTGCGGATGTGGCTGCCATCGACGTCGGCGTCGGTCATCAGAATAATTTTGTGATAGCGGAGCTTGCCGGCGTCGAAATCATCTTTGCCGATACCGGTGCCGAGCGCGGTGATGATGGCGCGAATTTCTTCGTGGCCGAGCATCTTGTCGTAGCGCGCTTTTTCGACGTTGAGGATTTTACCTTTGAGCGGCAGGATCGCCTGCGACTTGCGGTCGCGGCCCATTTTTGCGGAGCCGCCGGCGGATTCGCCCTCGACGACGAAGAGTTCGCAGCGTGACGGATCGCGCTCCTGGCAATCGGCGAGCTTGCCGGGGAGGCCGCTGGAGTCCATCGCTGATTTGCGGCGCGTGAGTTCGCGCGCTTTGCGAGCAGCTTCTCGCGCGCGGGCTGCCTCGATACACTTTGCGATGATGCGGCGCGCGACGGTGGAATGCTTGTCGAACCATTCGCCGAGGCGCTCGTTGACGAGCTGCTCGACATCGCCCTTGATGTCGCTATTGAGCTTGCCCTTGGTCTGGCCTTCAAACTGAGGTTGCGGCAGGCGAACGCTGACGACGGCGACGAGACCTTCGCGAACGTCGTCGCCGCTGATCGTCACTTCGTCTTTCTGCTCTTTCAGCATGCCGGCGGACGACGCGAAGCTGTTGATGGTGCGCGTCAGCGACGAACGAAAGCCGGAGAGGTGCGTGCCGCCGTCAACGGTGTTGATTGTATTGGCGAAAGCGAAGACGTTTTCGCCGTAGCTGTCGTTGTATTGCAGCGCGATTTCGATTTCGACGTTGCCGCGCTTGCCTTCGATGTAAATCGGAGAGTCGTGGAGGGTAGTTTTGCCGCGGTTGAGATGCTTTACGAATTCGCTGATGCCGCCGGTGAACTTGAACTCGGCCGTCTTGTCGGTACGCTCGTCCGTCAGCGTGATTTTTAAGCCCTTGTTGAGAAAAGCGAGCTCGCGAAGGCGCTGCGCCAACGTATCGAAACTGTAGACGGTTTTCTCGAAGATCGTCGGGTCCGGATGAAATGTGATTTTCGTGCCGGTCTTGCGGGTCTTGCCGGTCTGCTTCAGCTTTGAAGTCGGCTTCCCTTTTTCGTAGGTCTGCTCCCAGACCGCGCCATCGCGCGAAATCTCGAGCTCGAGCCAATCAGCAAGCGCATTGACGACGCTGACGCCAACGCCGTGGAGACCGCCGGAAACTTTGTAGGTGTCGCTGTCGAATTTTCCGCCGGCGTGGAGAACGGTGAGAACGACTTCGGCGGCTGGACGCTTCTCCGTGGCGTGCATGTCCACGGGGATCCCGCGGCCGTTGTCTACGACGGTGACGGAATCGTCCGCGTGCACGGTGACATTGATTTCGTCGGCGTGGCCGGCCATCGCTTCGTCGACGGAGTTGTCGACAACTTCCCAGACGAGATGGTGCAGGCCCATTTCGCCAGTCGAGCCGATATACATCGCGGGACGCAGGCGGACCGCTTCGAGTCCGGCGAGAACTTTGATCGACTTCGCGTCGTACTTATGTCCCTGCGCTTGCGGGTCTTTTTCCTCAGCCATTCGATCTCCCATTTTCCGAACTTCAATCCTGACCGTTCAATCCTGAAAGACGAGCGCGGCAACTGCCGGCGAAAATTTGCGGCGCAAAAAACCGCGAGACTGCGCGACATTGCACTCGCAATGGGGCAGTCACTATGACCTGATTCCAATTCTTTGAAGCGAGGAAAGGCTTGCGGACTTCTGCGTGCGTCGCCTTAACCCTTTGGCTCCGAAACCATGCGCGAACGCATGCGTCGGGAACTCGTAGGGCCCCTGCTCCATCCCGTCTCGCGCAGCGAGACGTGGCGAAGACTTGTCAACCTAACGAACGCATTTGCGCTCGAAAGGTTTCATTTCCAAGCGCGAGGTTCCGGCCCCTGGCGCAGGGCTGAAAACTGAACTTCGCTGGCTTGGCGGACGTGCCTCGATTGCGCGAGGCGGACCGAAAAACAGGAGGAAACCGACAGCAAAACTACAACGAAGCTATTGTACCTGATCATGCGAAAAAGCCAAAGAAAAATCGAGGATTGAGACTGATCTAAACTATTGATTCTATGTAGTTTATTAACCCAAAAACGCCTGCCTATCGGAGCGCTCTAGCAAGAACCGATAGACAATTTCGAGCGTCCAGACCGTGAAGAGAAATCGAAAGGAAAAAGATAAAAAAGTCGCCAATATGCGGCGAAAATAAGAGAGAAAACTTGGAGGGTTCGGCGAGGCGCAAAGCGGAGCTGGAATTTCGCACAATCGAGCCGAAGATTTTGTATTTCGGGACGCCCGTGGCGCTGGTGGAATATCAAACTGGGCATATCTGGCGATTGCCAGACGACGGCTTCAATAGCTTTGGTGCGGTGTGAAACCCAATTGTTGATTTTGGTTTTGCCGGTGGGTCGAGCATTTGCTTGATCGTGGTAAAGACGACCTCAAATCTTGCATCATAGCGGCGTTCCATCGCTTCGATTTTCTTTCGAAGCTCTTCATGTGTCGCCAACGCACGGCGCAGTTCGACGAAAGCGCGCATGATAGCAATGTTTACTTCGACTGCACGCCCGCTTCGAAGAACGCTCGAAAGCATCGAGACACCCTGTTCCGTAAATGCATAGGGTGGGCGGCGTGAGCCTCCCCAGCGGCCCAAACTTGACATGCCAGATTGGCATATCAAGTTGTCGCATTCTCGAGAAGTCAAACGAAACATGAAGTCTTTCGGGAAGCGGTCCGGGTTACGCGCGACAGCCCTGTTGAGGTGGGATGTCGTGACGCCATAGAGGGCGGCAATATCGCCATCGAGGATGACTCGAACGTTCCGGACCAGGCGGATTTTTGCGGCAGCCAGAGATTCGTATCTGTTGTAGTTACTAAGTTGCTTACTCACATACTGATTATAAGTGAGGCGGGGTTAAAGTCAAAGCCCTCAGATGCGCATGGGCATGATGATGTAGCGGTACCGGTAGCTTTCGTCGGCGAGCGGACGCATCTGGCCCGCGGATTGTTCGTCCTTTAGCTCGATGCTGACCGGGCCATCGGCGGCGGCGCCGAGGAAATCCAGCATATAGGTGGAGTTGAAGCCTATCGAGATTGGATCGCCTTTGTATTCCTTCTCGATGTTTTCCTTGGCTTCGCCATATTCGGGGCTCGACGCGGAGATTTCGATGCCGTCGCGCGAGACGGCGAGTTTCACGGCGTGCGAGCGCTGGTCGGCGAGTTGCGAGACGCGCCGCACGGCGTCGCAGAGTTCACCGCGTTCGATCGTGACCGTTTTGTTGTTGTCGCGCGGAAGGACGGCTTCGTAGTTCGGGAATTGGCCGGTAAGAATGCGCGAAATCAGACAGGCGATGGCCGACCTGGAAGAACAGATGGCTTTCGTCCTTGGCGAATTCGATCTGCGCGTCAGAGTCGGCAGCGCTGGCGAGCTTCGAAACTTCATCCATCGCCTTTTTCGGGATGAGCACTTTCATTTCGCCGTTGAGGCCGGCGAGCTTCTGATCGGTTTCAGCGAGCGCGAGGCGATGGCCGTCGGTAGCAACCATCGCGAGCGTGTCGGGCTTGAGAATCAGCAGGCCGCCGTTGAGCGTGTAGCGCGACTCTTCCATCGAGATCGCGAATTTCGTCTTGCTGATCAGACTCTCCATCACGGGCGCGGAGATCTGGACGATGGTGTGTGGCATCGCTGGCAGCGCTGGGAAATTTTCTTTCGCCATGCCGACGAGCTTGTATTTCTTTTTCTCGCTGACGATTTCGACCCAATGATTTTCGAGCAGCTTGAACTTGATCTCGCCTTCAGGAAGCAGTCGCACAAGCTCGAGGAGCTTTTTCGCCGGGATGGTGCCGGCGCCTTCCTTTTTTACCTTGGCATCGCACGATGTGCGAATGCTGAGCTCAAGGTCGGTGGCCGTGATGTTGAGCCGGTCGCCCTTCGCCTCGACGAGCAAGTTCGACAGAATCGGGATCGTCGTTTTGCGTTCGACGACACCCTGCGTGGTGCTGAGTTCGTTCAGCAGCGCCGACTTGGATACGCTAAATTCCATCGCTTGGTGATCCTCGCGTGCGGTTGCGGGTGCGCTCATTGTTTACGCGGCCCTGGGGACGGACGCCGCCTCCTTTAGAATTGTAACGCTGTTGCCGTACTTTACTCGGTTTTAGAGGAAAGAACAAAGCGGAACGAGGCCTGGTCGGCTGGTCACGCTTGAGGAAATGTGAGGATTTTGTGTTTTGATGACTTTTGATGGCGAGGATTACTGTCGCTGTGTGAGCAAAGTAAGCGCAAATTCAAGATTCTCACAGGCAAGAGCAATCACACATCAAGACCAGAAATTTTGAATTAAAAATAGTTTGGACCCTTGTTGTTGTGATGATCGGTGTGGAAAGGTGGAAAAAGTTTTGGCGTCTTTGTTTTGGCGCGGAATCGCAGGTGGTGTGCGAGTGGCGAGTTGTGGGAACAGAGGAAAACTCGATGCGGATGCGGTGCAGTCTCAAGTGAGACGCGAATTCACCAACAGTCTTCCACAAAAATTCCGCACGTTACGCAAGCGTTGTCCACACGGTCTGCGGCGGATGTCTTGGCGGCCGCCACGTGTTGATGCACAATCCAAGAGGCGAAGATTCCTGTAGAATTTCGTGCGCAGGAATGCGATGACGAACGATCTCAACAGAATATTTTTCCGCGAGACGATACAAGGAGCTGGCCGCGGCGAAGCAAAGATTGCCCGGCGCCGCGGTATGCGGAACGAGTATGCGCATGTGCGCGTCAGCGTTCGGCCTGCGGAGCGCGGCCGTGGCGTGATTCTGGAGTGGAGTGCGGGCGTGAATATTCCGGCGATCTTTTATTCGTCGGTGTTGCAAGGGATCCAGGACGCGCTTCAGGCGGGGGCCGCCGGGGTCGAGGTTACTGATATCACCGTGAGCGTGGAAGCCGGCAGTTATCGCGAGATGGATTCCAACCAAGAAGTGTTTCGCGAGATGGCGTACAAAGCGACGCTGCAAGCGATCGAGGAGGCGGGTTCGACGATTCTCGAAGCAATGTCGCTCGTGCTGATCACAGTGCCGGCGAAGCAAGTCGAAGTGGTGGAAATCGCGGTCGCTCGACTTGGGGGAGAAGCAACTCCAGCAGTGAAAAAAGAAGATGGAACGAAGACGCTCGCGGCGAGCATGCCGTCGGAAACGGTAGGCGAATTGATTGAAGAGTTGCTGAACTCAACGCACGGCGGCGCCACAATTTCGAGCCGCAGCAATGGATATCGTCCACATTTGGATCCGCAGGAAAGTACACCTCAGCCAGTGGTTCAGCCGACACGAAGATAATTCATGGACTGAGATTCGTGCCACCGAGACTCTGCGTCGGGTGGGCGGTGCTTCGCCTGCGCGACCCGACGGGAGGATCGGGTCGCATCCGGATGTACTGCAAGCTTGAAATCGATTTGAAAATTACTGAAGCGCGTCCATCAGCCGCGTGATGGTGCGGTTGAGGTCTTTGTCGGAGCGGCGCATCTCTTCGATCTTGTGGATCGAGTGAAGTACCGTCGTGTGATGTTTGCCGCCGAATTGCCGGCCGATCTCCGGCAGCGACGCAGTCGTGAGCTGCTTCACGATGTACATTGCGACTTGCCGGGGGAAGGCGATCGCGCGCGTGTTGCTGCGAACTTTGAGATCCTGTTCGCGCAAATTGAAGTGTTCGCTGACGCGCTTCTGAATCAGATCGATCGTGACGCGCTTTTCCTGCGACGCGATGATGTTGCGCAAGACCTGCTGCGCGGTGGCGAGAGAAACTGTCGCGCCCGTCAGCGACGCGTAGGCCATCAAGCGCGTTAGAGCGCCTTCGAGCTCGCGCACGTTGGACTTGATAGCACGCGCGATGTACTCGGCAACGTCATCCGGCAGCGGGAACCGATCGTTCTCCGCCTTCTTCTGCAAGATTGCGATCTTCGTCTCGAGGTCTGGCGGCTGGATGTCCGCAATCAAGCCCCACTCAAATCGCGAGCGCAGGCGCTCTTCAATGGAATTGATATCCTTCGGCAGGCAATCCGACGAGATGACGATCTGCTTCTGCTGCTCATAGAGCGCGTTGAACGTGTGGAAGAACTCTTCCTGCGTGCGCTCTTTGCCGGCGATGAACTGGATATCGTCAACGAGCAGGACGTCCACGGTGTGGAAGCGATCGCGGAAGGTGATCATGCGATCGAAGCGAAGCGAATTGATGACTTCGATGGTGAACTTCTCGGCGCTGACGTAACTGAGCCGCATCGCCGGGTTGCGCTTCTTGATGGTGTGCCCGATGGCGTGCATCAAGTGCGTCTTGCCCATGCCAACTCCGCCGTAAAGGAAGAGCGGGTTGTAGGACTTCGATGGCTGCTCGGCTACGGCGCGCGCTGCGGCGTGCGCGAACTCGTTGGACTTGCCGACGACGAACGAATCGAACGTGTAACGCGGATTGAGCTGGTGATCGCTGCTCTCGAAATCGAGCTTCGACTGCTTTACAGGCACCGTGGCCGAAGCAGCCGCAGCGGTCGTCGCCGCCGCCTCTTCCTCGGTGCAAACATATTGCACGCGAGTGTTCGGCGTGCCGAGTTCGTGGAACACGGCCTTCACGATTTCGCCATAAGTGCGCGTCAACACATTGCGGAAAACAGTGCTCGGAATCTGAATGAAGAGCGTTTCGCCTTCCGCGCGATTCAGGCGCGTGGGCTGAAACCAGGTGTTGAACGTATTGATGCTGACTCTGGACTTAACGCGGTCCAGAAATTTGTCCCAGGAATTGATCGGTTCGCGTCCGGGTTGAGTAGCTGTCGACATTTGCGGAGAGAATAAGAGGCCCATGCTATT
This sequence comes from uncultured Acidobacteriota bacterium, assembly GCA_963766985.1. Classification (GTDB taxonomy): domain Bacteria; phylum Acidobacteriota; class Terriglobia; order Acidiferrales; family UBA7541; genus Acidiferrum. Next base: position 805,195 of record CAVYCJ010000009.1, on the reverse strand, counting down.
TCCACAGATGTGAAAATGCTGTGGGAAAGCGGCCTGTTTACGTCCTTCTTTAGACTTCGGGGTTCAACCCTCGATGGAATGTGCTGCCGTGCCCCTGATGCTCTTCGAACGACCTCGGCATGCCCTCAGGCCGAGTCACCATTGTTCTAAGACAGCGCGGGATTGTCTCTGATTGAAGCGTGCCCTGCAAGCGAAAAGTGTGCGAAGGCAAATCGCAATACGGAACACGTTTCACACATGGTTCACAGGTTTTCCACAACAGAGATTCTATCGCGATGAACTTGTCGCGCGATGATTCGAAAGGAAATTTTACGACAAATTTGCGTCGTCAGACCAAATCGCGACGCACGACGCCAGAAAATGTCCTGAGGAAAACGGGAAAAATATTATTTCGAGCCGAGATTCTTCTTGTCAGGGCGCGCGAATTCGTAAATGCCAATCGGATCGCCGCCGATGATCATGCGATCGGACTCGATCAGAATCGTATTTGCCTCCAGCCGCGCGCCTTCCGGCGTGTACATCTGATAGCTGGCGCGGCGGTTACCGTCCTTGTCGAAGTGCAACAACGTATTGCCAATCGCCATCCACACCTCACCGTTTGTCGGGTCGACGCCGATACCGGTGAGGATGCGCTTGAATGAAGGAGCCTTGCGAGCTTTCTCCTGCTTCACGATTTCGCGGCGGATCGCTTGCGCCTGTCCTGCCGCTTCGACCGCCACATACTGCACGTCGGGCCCAGCACTGTAGCCATTGCGATCGAATTGCCGGACGGTCGGCTCAGGCATGTAGTTGAAACCGTAGTAGATGCGGTGAGCGGCATCGGTCGCGAGTTCGCCGACGTTGAGAAAGCGGTTGAGGTCGTCGCGATCGGAGATCTGTTCGGGATCGCCGAAGTCGCGCGTCACGTGGCCGCGTTTGTCGTAGACGACCACCAGATGATCTTCGCGCAGCGTTGCGACAGCGATCTCGCCGTCGCCGATCCATGCGATCGAGACCGGCGCAGGAGCGGCGAAGGAGTTTGCAAACGTTCCATCGGGCCCGACGATATCGACCATGCTGGAGCCGCGGTCGGCGATATAGGTGCGGCCCTCGGAATCGATATCGCAGTCTTCGCCAAAGGTGATACCGGCCGTGGTTGGCTTTGCGCCGGGAGTCGCCGCGGACTCGGCGACGGTGAAAAGTTGTTTGCCTTTCGCGTCGTAGACCACCAAGCCCGGGGACGGGGACGCGAGAATATAGGTGCGACCGTCGGCGGAGCGGCGTACGGCGCGCAGTCCTGGGCCGATCGGGCCGAAGAGGCGCGTCTTGGCGGTCATCTCGCCTTCGGTTTGGACGAACTCGCGGTCTTGAGGATTGCCGGGGGCGATGGCTACGTTATTTTTGGGTTGCGGCCGAGCGGACGGCGGATGCGCGTGGGCGGAACGGACAGAAATCGCCACGGGGAGACACAACGAGGCTGCAATTATCAGAAGCTGGGCCTTCTTTTTTTGCATGAGTCCTCAGATTGTCTTTGGACGGCCTCGGGTTGCCCCACGTTGCAGCAACCGCAGCCCTTCGCGAAAGCTAGTTCCGCGAGAATAGCGGGGCAGTTCCCGGCGGTGCTAGTCAGCGCGTAAGCGCAAGCGTTCGATAGACTTAGCCTTAAGCCGGCCAGCCGAATTGCGCGGACCCGAGTCATCGGTCTCAATCAGAACGCAGTTCATCTGGACGTCACCGCTGGTGACGTCAAAGCGCGCCGGCAGGCCGTCGAGGAAGCGCTTGATAATCCCATTCCGGTCCATGCCGATGACGCCGTCGTGCGGCCCTGTCATGCCAACATCGGTGATGTAGGCGGTGCCCTGAGGCAGGACGCGCTCGTCGGCGGTGGTGACGTGGGTATGCGTGCCGACGACGACCGAGGCGCGGCCGTCGAGATACCAGCCGAGCGCGATCTTCTCGCTGGTCGTCTCGGCATGCATGTCCACGAAGACGAAGGCGACGTCGTCGGGGAGCTTTCCCAATTCGGTATCAACCTTGCGAAAGGGATCGTCGATCGCCGGCAGGAAAACCCGGCCCTGCAGATTGATGACGGCGAACTTCACGCCGTTCTTTGCGGTTCCTACGTACGTACCGCTACCTGGGCTGCCCTCAGGAAAATTGCCTGGGCGCAAAAGTCGTGGTTGGTGCGGCATGTACTCGAGGATTTCTTTGCGGTCCCAGCTGTGGTTGCCGCCGGTCACGACGTCGACGCCGTTCGACAGCAGGTCGTCGGCGATTTTCGGTGTAATGCCGAAGCCGGACGCGGAGTTTTCGCCATTGGCTATAACCAGGTCGATCTGGCGATGCGTGACGAGGTCGGCGAGGCGATCCCGCACGATCTGGCGGCCCGGCGAACCGACGATGTCACCGATGAAAAGTATGCGCATATGTCTTGGGCAAAAAAAGGAGCGGACTGCTTGGCCGTGGGAAACTAGGCCGTGAACCTCTGGACTAAGTGGGCGCCACGAGCCAACCGTTAGGCTTTCCTGCCCCGTTCGCTTCCCATTGCTCCATCCATCGCGTCGCGCGAGGAAGGTTTCGGCCATCGGCCGCGCCGGGAAGCCAAAGGGACAGGCCGTGCACACAGGCTGACTATCCGCAGCTCCTCAGAGATTCTGCATTGGTTCAAACAGCTTTCGTCCCCTCACCTGCTTCGAAGTGCCGCTCCGGGCAATATTGTAACGTGGCAGCGACGACGCGGCCAAACCGCGTCAGGCGGGATGTGTTCATCGCCGGAGAAAGACCAAGCGAATTACGCACGCTGCACTCGATCAAAAATGCTCTCGATCGAGTCGCCGGCGGATGCACACGACTGTCGGGCCGGACGCCGGCGAGGCTCTGCATCGAGTAGAGGCCGAGACGGCGGTAGCTCTCGAATTGGGACTCGTCGAACCACTGGTCTGCGGTGGATTGATCGGGAAATTCGCCATGAACGGTCGCGGTATGCAAGAACGTCGCGCGGCGTATTGGGCGTTATCGCTGGCTTGATATACAGAATCAAACCGTCAAGCGCGGTTTCTTGAGCAGCGGGTGCTCGGATATCGGATGTGGCCGATGCGCCGTGAGCCCCGGCGAATCCGTCCCAGCGGCAATTGCACCGGCGTGGAATCGACGGTGATTTCGACGCCGAAATCGCTGCGGCACTTGCGGATCGCGTTACCCAAATCTCCGAACGTCACATGCCGGAGTCCGCGTCGGCATCGCACGCGATGATGTACCCGCATCGGCGGCGAACGAGTTCATAGATGGCGAGATTTTCGAAGTGTCCGCCATCGGAGAGATAAATGTATTTCGATTTGTCGGTCGTCGAAGCGAGTAGTTCTTTGAGGAGATATAAGAGCGACCATTTCGGACCACCTTCGGTTCGATCGCCGGAAAGCTGACTGTTGTCGTAGCTCGGGTTGGGCAGCCACCAGCCGAGCCGCACGTCGAAGAGCGTCATCAGAAACGCGAGCGGCGGCGAAGTGTGAAAACCCATGTTGGGAGATGCGGCCGCGCCGGAAATCGAAATGGCCGTGCCAAGGTGTATACCGCCTGCCTGAAGGTGCAACGCGCTCTGCGAATTTTTTGGATAGGCGTATTTTTCCGTCGTCTGGTAGGTGCCCTGGGTTGCAGGCTCCGGCTCGTATTTCATCTCGGGATATTCGTAGCCGCAGAATTTTGGAGTGAACACGAAGGATTCGGCTTTGCGCTCCTGCCACGCGAGGCGTTCGCCGTGGGTTATGTTGAGCGCTGCGCAGATGAGTGGGTACGGACCTTTGTACGGGCGTTTGTGTGCGGGCGAATCGGGACTTTCGGTGTTCGTGTTCGTTGCGTCGAACTCCGTCAATAACATGTCGTCGGTGGGATCGAACCCGGTGAAGCGATTCGGCCGGCGTTCTGCCACGTTTCTGCCTGCGCCGAGGTAGCAGCGGATCAGCCGGTTTCGATAGAGCAGATTCATCGAGAAAATGTTGACGTCGATGCGCAGCGCCATGATTCCGGCTATCAAGCCTAGCGCGATCATTGCGAGCAGCGGCCAATACGGCGGAATTGCGCGCACTTTGTCCCAATAATTGTCGATCGTCGTGGTAGATCCGCTGAGCCAGACGACGAGCGCGTGAACGCCAAGGGAAAGCAGTATCAGCGTTCCGATGATGAAAACGTAAGGTGCGATGGCGCCAATCAGTTCGAGCGACTTGCTGTTTTTCTTCGAATCGTTCGCGATCTGGGCTCCCGCGCCCGACGTGCTCTCGCTCTTTCCTGAAAGCAGGCCGAAGATCGTGGTTGCGACCCAACCCAGGAGCAGGCCGATTTTCGTGCGCACCCAGTGGCTCTCTTTTTCCGTGACCCACGGAGCAAAGATTGCCAGGCCGAAGATCGCGACCCAGGCAAGGACGCCGAGCATCAACAATCCGCCCAAGCGCCCCCACCACTCCTGCTCCTCGGGGCCGATGATCAATTTCAGCAGACCTATGTGCAGCGTACCGACGAGGAGAAAAGCGACGAGAAGGATCGGTGGACCCCATGCGACTACGTACCAGGCACTGCCTTCGCTCGAGCCGAGGGCATCCCATTGCGAAATCGCCTGGTGGCAAAGGTTGAGGAACAGGCCGCCAACAGCGCCGGAGGCGAAGGCTGTGATGGGGATACCGAATTTTTGCGTGGGTGTGACTTTGTCTTCTTCGCCGACAGCACGGAGCGCCGCGATTCGGCCTGGCAGGCCGAAGAGATGACATGCGCCGTAAATCACGGCGCCAGCGATGGCCCAGAGCCAGAATGGTTGAGTCGCCGGCCAAAGCCAGAAAGTCAGAGCGGCGAAAACAGCGCTGGCGAAGAGCGGAATTGCGACCCACCCAATGACTCGAGCCTGGCTGGCTCCTTGTTGAGTATCCCGGACGGTCGCACCGGCGACGTCGGGATTCAATTGCGCGGTAATGGACGCTTCCGCCGAATAGCGCGATGCCATGAGGATGGCGAGCAGCAAAAGAAGAAACGCCACGCCAGCCGCAGGCCACACGCCGTGATGATGGTGTCCGATCCACTTCAGGCGGATTGCTGTGGTGCCCAAAAGCCACGGCACGAGAACCAGAGCGCCGAGAACCGGGATCAAAATGGATTGATTCAAGAGCACGTTGCGGAAGTAAGTGGCGATACCGGTCCAGGTGTCGGCGCCGACCAAGCCCACCCGCGGCGTCATGTAGTTGCTGTAGTCCCGCAGAAAATTGACTTGCCGAGGCTCGGCGATGCCTCCGCCGGGGTCGCGGTGATTTTCGTAGTCTCCCAACTTTTGCTGCACTTCGTTTATCCCGTCAGGTGCGCGTCTGATCCAACTCACCAGCCATGCGCCGATGTAGCCGCCACCGGAGACGGTCGAGATGTATTTCATTTTCGGAAGCAACTCGGCTTGCGCGAGGCCCTGAAGAATACCGAGATTGAACGTGGCGCTGCGGATTCCGCCGCCTGAAAAAGCCAGACCATATGTTTCTTCCGGTGCGGGTTGCGAGGATTCGGGTACGGCCGCGCGGGCTTGGAGCGCAGAGGGAGGCGCGTCTGCGGACAAGATTTGTTGTTCGGCTGCCAGGACGTCCTGGAATGTGAACATGTCGAAACTCCTTCGACCATTTCGGTCGAATCGCTCTTCGTCAGTTCTTGAGGTACGGCGCGCGGGAATTTTTGCTGCGGAGTTTTATAGTGGCGACGCTGGGGTCAAGTCAACGTTAATATACGAAGTCAATAACATCGGCAAAACGCGATGAAAGTGCGCGAATTTCTGGTTGGGAAAGCAAACACCGCAGCAAACAAAAGGCCGCGAGAATAAAATCCCTCACGGGATTTCCAACTCTCGCGGCTTTGCCGGATTCGATTTCGTCTACAGCTAAAAATGGAATCCGAGTTCGACGGTTTCAGCGCGCGGGCTGACAAAGTGCGTGCCGCTGAATGTCGAGAGGAAGTTGTAGAGCGCTTCTTTGTTGGTCAGGTTCACGACGGTGAAGCGGAGGCTCCACTTGTAGCGGTCGCCGTTGAAGAGGTTGTCGTGGCCGACGGCCATATCGAAGAGATTCCGCGAAGCAATGCGTGGCGGATTCTTGTCGTCGTTTTCGGTGCCGTCGGCGGGGATATCGACGCGCGTGGCGCCGCGCGCCGTGCCGGTCGGGCAGCTCAGGATTGGGCTGGTCGGCGTCGCGAACGTCGAGCCGCAGAACAAACCGATCGCGGCTTGCTGATCGCCGTCGAACGTCAATGCGGTGGCGTAGTCGGTGACGGCGCCGGCAACGAGGCCGCTGTCATAGCGCCAGTTGAAGCCAACCCACGGGCCGCGCTTGAGCGGCTGATATTGCAGGTGCGTGGTCTGGTTGAATTTTTCGTCGTGGTCGATGCGGAAGACGCCGCCGCTCTGGCCGACGGTCACGCCGAGTCCGCCGGTTTGCGGCGGGAAATAACGCGCGGCGACGCTCGACATTACGACGAGCGCACTGAAACCGTGCCAATTGGGCACGCTCGCGCGCAGCAGGAATCCCGGAATTTTGGAATTGTGCCAGTCGATCGGAAACGTGATCGGCGTGTTGCCGAGCACGCTGAAGTCGTACGCGTTGTGCGTGTACTTCCAGATGTACTCACCGTCGATGACGAGATGTTTGCCGAACGCCTGCTGCAAGCCCGCGTGAAATTCGTTGCGATAACCGGCCGGAGAATTCGCGGGCACGCACGGAATCAGCGCGGCGATTACGGGTACGTTGCAACCGGTTGTCGCGATGATGATGTTTTCGTTGAACGGAGTTTCGAGCGTGCGCGCGTACGAAACGCGGAGAACCGTGTTCGTCGGCTTGATGTTGTATGCGATGCCGACGCGCGGCTCGGCCTGACGCGCCGACGAGAGGCCGTTGTAAATGTCGCCGCGGATGCCGACGTTGAACGACCACGCGCCTTTCGTGATCGTGTCCTGCACGTACATCGACAGCTCTTTCACGTCGGTGCTGCCGCGGAAATCGAAGAGGTTGCCGCCGCGCGTCAGGTCGATCGGAAGCAGCGTGGCGCACGGGGTTCCCGGCACGGCGACGCCGGTCCCAGCGTTAAAGCAGGGATTGCCGTTCGCATCGAGCGTCGAGGGCAACAGCGTTGAGTCGATGATGCCGAACGCATCGTTCTCGTTGAGAAACGTCTGCTGATAGGTTATGCCGGCTTTCACGTTGTGAATGCCCTTCACCCACGAATAGTCAGACCGCATGCCCGCGTTGGTCAGGCGGCGGCTTTGCGAAATCGTTTCGGAGTTGATCGGCCCGAGATCGGCGAAGGGATTGTTGCTCGGGTAGTAGTTGTACTGATCTTGCCGAACGTAAGCGCCGAGCGTGAAGACGGCGTTCGGTCCCATCAGGTGCGTCCAGGTCGGCGCGATGTTGAATGTGCCGATTTTCGAGCGCTGATCGGTGTCGCCGACATTCAACCCGTCCGGACCGATGACGTTGAGGTTGTCGAACGTGTTCGGCGTCTGAAACCACGAACGCGTGTACTGAAAATTTCCGTGGATCGTGTCTTTCTGCGAAAACTGGTAATCGACGCGATCGAAAATATTTACCTCGTTGCCCTTGTCGTGTATCGGCTGAAATTCCGGCGGATCAAGGAAGCGGCCGCTGTTCAGTCCACTCGCCGAAATGAAGTTGCCCCACTTGTCGTTGCCGTAGGCCAGATCGAAGGCGACGTTCGATGTGCCAAAGCTGCCGTAGGACGTCGTGATACTGCCTGCGGGCTTGGTTACGCCGAGGCCCGACTTCGTCGTCACCTTGATGACGAGGCTCGTTTTGTCTCCAAACTCCGCTGGTGGCGCGCCGGAGATTACTTCGAGCGATTGAATCGAGTCCGACGGAATCTGATTCGAGAAAACTTTGCTGGTCTGATCGGTGATCGGTTGGCCATCGACGGAAAACGAGTTCTGCGCGTGATCGCCGAGGCCGTGCATGTTGCCGTTGGAGTCGGCCGCGACCCCAGGCGAAACCAGCGTGACGAGCGAAGTCACCGACGAAGACGCGCTCTCCAGCGGCAACCGGTCGATGATTCCCTGATCGACGTCGGTGTGAAACGTCGATTCGTTTTCGACGAGATCGCCGCCGTTCGCTTCCACGGTGACGCTCGTGTTCGCGGTGCCGATCGTCAGCGCGATCTGCACGTTTGTCGGCACCGTCGAGCGCACCTCGACGTCCTGCGTGAACGAGTTGAAGCCAGTCGCCGTCACGACCATGTGATACGGATTGAACGGAATATTCGTGAAGCGAAATGTCCCGTCGGTCGTCGTTGTCGTTTCGCGATGAAAGCCGCTGACGGCGTATGTAATTTCGACGGTCGCCCCGGCGATGGAAGAGCCAGAAGGATCCTTCACAACGCCTTCGATCGATCCTGAATTCCCTTGTGCGAAGCCTTGCGCCGCGAGAAGCAACATTCCCAGCGCGACAAATGGAATGCGAGTCGAAATCCGAGTCCAAACGGATTTGCCCCAATGCGAATGCAGATAACTGCAGAAATTCCGTGCCATTTTTTCTCCTGTCCCATCGAGAGGGACTACGTCGCGCGTGGCGACTGCGTGGATGTGTGGATAGGGCCGCTGAAAAGTCAGCGGAAGCGCCAATGCTCGAAACGCAATGGATGCAAATACAGATCGAGCGCAGATGGCGCGAACTACGTTAACGATTCAGGAGAATGAATTAAGCGACAGGAGGGGCGCGGGGAGTGCGATGCGATGCAACGAAATTCTCTGCGTTGAAAAGCTCGAGCGTCGAGCTATGGCGCGCAACCTGGTGCGCCGCGGGGATCAGCAGATCCGGAGAAAAGGTGAGAGCCGGAGCGTGCAGCACCTGGCAGACGTGGCAAGTCGTGTCTGGCCCATCGTGATGATGCAGAAACGCGGCACCGGACGCGACGTAGAGCAGCACGAGGCAGCCAAGAACAGCCAGCGCCTGGCGCGTGAATTTTGTCGTGAAGATCCGGGATGGTGAAAAACGCTGCATTGCGAAAACGCACTCCAGAGACACTAATTCTAGCAACTTAGACGGACGGCAGCCACGAATGGTTGCTGCTTATCTTCGTAAGAATTACCCAATGTTTCGTACTGTTTCAGGGACTCCAAATAACTCGAGGCGCGGCGACCTGAGATCGCTCGCGCCTCGAATGTTTTGACCGTCCGATGAACGGCCGTTTTTATCGCCTTACTGGGGTTGAGCTTGCGTCGGCGCTCCGGGCGCCGCGTTGCCGATGGCCGCGCCGTTGACGACGAGCTCGACGCGCCGATTCTTCTGACGTCCCTCCGGTGTGTCGTTGCTCGCGATCGGATCGTTCTTGCCGAAGCCCTTCGCGGTCATCGACGAAGCCGCCACGCCCTGTGATGCGAGGAAGTCTCGCACCGCGTCGGCACGCTGCTCCGAGAGTTTCTGGTTGAATTCGTCGCTGCCAACGCTGTCGGTATGACCTTCGATCTGCAGCGTCAACCCTGGATGCGCGAGCAGGATGCCGGAAATTTTCGCCAGCTTCACCTGCGTCGGTGGTTTCAGCGTGTATTTGCCGGTGTCGAACAAAACGTCCGACATGTTCACGATCAAGCCGCGCGCCGTATCTTGCGTTTGCAACACGGCGTTGAGCTGCGCCAAAAGTTGCGCGCGCATGTCCGCTCTTTCTTTTTCGGCCTGCGCTGCGGCTTGTTGCGCTGCTGCCGCTGCTGCTTCCGCTTGCTGCTGCTGAGCGAGAGCCGCCGCACGCGCCGCTTCGGCTTGCTTCTGCTGCGCTAACGCTGCTGCCGCTGCCGCGTCAGCCTGAGCCTTCGCTTTCTCTGCTTCCGATCGCGCCTGATCCGCCGCCTGGCGTTCGGCATCGGCCTGCGCACGAGCCGCAGCTTGCGCCGCCGCATCGGCCTGAGCCTTTGCTTCGCGCGCCGCGGCCGCCTGTTGCTCGGCCTCAGCCTTCAGCCGCGCGTCCTCTTCCGCCTTCTTCTGCACTGCGATCACGCGCGACTCCTCGGCAGTCTCAATGGCATTTCGCGCCGCGGCGATCACGATCTTGGAATTCTTGCGGTCTTGATACGCCGTCTCAGCCTGCTGCAACTGATCGGTCGCCTTTTTGAAGCTCGCCGTGGCGTAGGTGTCGGCGTGCGCGTTGCGCGCGATGCGCACAGCGTTACGCGCCTGGAAAAGATCCGCGGGAGCTTTGCGATCGACGCCAAAAATTGCGTTCTCGATCGGCGTGTTCGACTGCGAATAGCTGCCTTTGCTGATCAGGTTGTAGCTGGTCGTAACATTTTCGACGCGATTGAGCATTTTCTCGGGCACCGCGTTTTCGAGCACGACTTCATCGCCAGGCTGTGTCACCGCGTAGTAAGGCTCCGCGGTCACGATCATGCCGAACGTCTGCATGTCCACGCTGGCCTTGAGCTGCGCGTTGCCGTTCTTGTTGATGACTTCACCGAGATTCACGGCGCGGCCCTGCGGCGAAATCGCCCACAGAGACATAAGTGAGATACTCGAGCCCAAACTTGGAGGAATCCGGCAGGCCGGTAAACTTCGCGTCGATCTGAATGCGATTCGCTTTGCTCTGTACCTTCGCGGTGCCCGATGCGCCCGAAGCCTGATCGGTCGCGACGAAATAGATGTTCACCGACGATCCGGCGCGCCGGTAATCGAGCGCCTTCAACGAGCGAGCAGTCGTCGCTGTCTGCGGAGTCGGCGCGGCTGGCAAGGCGAGCGCTCGCGGCGCGACGGACGCGGCAGAAACCATCGCTGCAGCGAGTCCGCATGCCAGAAGCAAATTTTTGGGGACGTTCACGGTGATCCTCCAAGCGGGATTTCGAGTATCGGTCCGCTGTCGTTGAAAATTGAAATTCGTGCTTACACCCCAGCCGATCCTTGAAGGTTGCTTGCTGGGTCTTTAAACGTAAAATACTTTAGTAAACCTTACCGCGAAATGGAACCGAAACCCGAATCAAAATTGCGTGAATCGACAGCATCGGCGCGGCCGAATCGTAAGATCGTCTCGTTCCACCAGGACGATGGCGGCGATTGGGTCGCCGACCTCGAATGTGGTCACACGCAGCATGTGCGCCACAATCCGCCGTGGCAGAGTCGTCCGTGGGTGACCACGCTGGAAGGCCGCGCGTCGCGGATTGGCACGGAGCTGCCCTGCGCGAAATGCGCCACCACGTAGCGTCAACTCTCCCTTCCCCCGCTATAATGTCCACTCTTCGTTCGAGAGGGCTTCATGAAATATCGCCGCTTTGGTCGCACGGGTTGGAACGTCAGTGACATCGGATACGGAATGTGGGGCATGGGAGGTTGGAGCGGCTCCGAGGATCAGCAGTCGCTGGAGTCGCTGCAACGCTCGATCGATCTCGGCTGCAATTTTTTCGACACCGCGTGGGCGTACGGTGACGGGCACAGCGAACAGTTGCTCGGCAAAGTCCTGCGCGCGAATCGCGGAAAGACTTTGTACACGGCGACCAAAGTCCCGCCAAAAAATCGCAAGTGGCCGAGCCGTGCGGAATTCAAGCTCGACGATTGCTACCCGCCGGAATACATCGAGGAATATATCGATAAAAGCCTCGCGAACATCGGCGTGCCGACGCTCGACCTGATTCAGTTGCACACCTGGGAAGACGCGTGGCTCGAAGACGAGCGCTTGCCGCGCGTGCTGCAGAAAGTTGTCGCGAACGGAAAAGTACGCGCCGTCGGTATCAGCAGCAATCGCTGGGAGCCGAACAACGGCGTGAAGGCTGTGCGCGCGGGACTGTTCGACGCGGTGCAGGTGATCTACAACATCTTCGACCAGAATCCCGAGGACGAACTCTTCCCCGCGTGCCGCGAAAAAGACGTCGCAGTGATCGCGCGCGTGCCGTTCGATGAAGGCACGCTCACCGGAACGCTGACGCTCGACAGCAAGTGGCCGGCGAGCGATTGGCGCAGCACTTATTTTGTGCCGGAAAATCTGAAGAGCAGCGTCGAGCATGCCGAGAAGTTGAAGCCGCTGTTGAAGGACGGAATGACGATGCCAGAGATGGCGTTGCGCTTCATCCTCAACAATCAGGATGTCAGCACGATCATTCCCGGCATGCGGAAACTGAAGAACGTCGAGAGCAACATCGCCGCCAGCGACAAAGGCCCGCTGCCGGAAGCGTTGCACACAGAGCTACGCAAACATCGCTGGGATCGCAAGCCGACAAAGTGGAGTCAGTAACGCAAGTGGCGGTCCATTACAGCATTCGAGACTCTGGTGAGGTCCTGAGAATCGACGTCCGCTGTGAATTAGCGCTATGGGAACGTCTTTTCGGCGCCGGTATCGCCGTGATTTTCGTCGCAACTGCGGCGACTTCCAGCCGCTTACCAATTATTTGGACCTGGATTTTGACAGTCGCCGTTGGCGCTATCGTGTTTATATTTGGCCGTCAGGTAACGGCGCGGCTCACCGCTACGAAGCTCGAGTTTCGGGCGGTGAGAAGGAAGCGCTACGGAGGCAATGTTTCATTGCCAACGGCGAAGATTCAGCGATTAGAATTTCAGGAGCGTTCGTCCGGGCTCCAAGGGCTTTACGCCGTAACGCCTTGGCGCGACCAATGCATCGTGCCTTATGTTGACAACATACAGGCGGGCGAGATTACTAATGCAATCGAATCTAAGTTTCCCGGCTTAGCGGAAATGTGGCATCAAACAGAGGGCGAGACCTATTCGTCCGCGAGCGGCATCTCAGGCCGTTTGCTTTAGGGCGCGCTCGACGAGCATCAGGCAGCGCTCGGCCTGTTCGCGGATCAGCTCGTTGTTTTCGCCGAGGTCACGCTGCGTGCTGTGCAATTCATCGGCGATCGATAGCGCGGCGAGCACCGCAATCTTGTGCGTATCGACAGTCGCGGTCGCGTCGGAGATGGCGCGCATCTTTTCGTCCACAAACGTGGCGAGCTTCTGCACGTAGACAGGATCCAGATCGCCGTGGATCGTGTAGCTCTGCCCGAAAATTTGTACTTTGACTGGTCCGCTCATCGAAATCTCCGCCGCGGCAAACGCCGCCCGGGCATTGTAGCGCAGCGCGGCCAGTTTGGTAGCTCTCGGTGGCTAAGAGCTCAGCTGGCGCGCAGTTGTGCGCCGACTTGCTTCTCTAGCGCCGTAACGATGCGCGTCGAGAAATCGCCTGTCTGCGCATCGGTCAGCGTCGCTTCGCGACTCTGAAACACGACGCGCACCATCAGCGAATATTTTCCCGCCGGCACATTTTTGCCGCGAAACAAATCGCCGGCCTCGACCGTCACAACTTCCGCGATCTTCAGCGACTCGATCGCCTTTTTCACCGCATCGAAGCTCGTGCCATCGCTGAGCAGCAGTGAAAAATCGCGCTCGACCGCCGGAAAGCGCGGCAACGGCTCGTAGCGCCGCGAATCTTTCAGTTCTTCGATCGCCGCGTATACCGGGTCGATCACAATTTCCGCGAGAAACACGTCCTGCCGCAGCTTCAATCGATCCGCGACGCGCCGCGCAAGCTGTGCCGCCACGCCGATCGCGTCGCCACCCAGCAAAACCTGTCCGCTGCGAGCGGCATGCGCCCAATCGCTCGCTGGATGCCTGATGCGCGCTCCAGCGAATTCCGCCAGCCAGTTCGCCGACGGCATCGATATCGCCTTTCAAATCGGCGAAAGAATACGCGCGCGCGCCATCGTACAAATTTTTCTCGCGCGCATCGCCGGTCGCACCGATCGTCAGCACGCGCGTCTCAACCGGCGAGCTCCCGTTCAACCGATACTGCCGGCCAATTTCGAACAAGCCGCACGTTGCGCTGCCCGTGATTCAGATTCCACTCGAGCGCCGCGGCCATCGTCACAAGCCCCGTCGAGCGCAGCACGCCCGCTTCTTCCGACAGCGGGTTCGCCATTCGCGCCGGCTGCGCATCCGCCGCTCGAAACAGCGCGTCGCGCGCTTCGTCAACGTGCGGAATCGTCAAAATCTCCTGATAGCCCAGCCCGATCAGCCGCTCGCGCACACGCGTTTGCGCATCGTAGTGCTGCAATCGCGCCGCGCCCTGCCGCGCCACCGGGAATCGCGGCGGAAATTTGTCGAGCCCGTAAATTCGCGCAATCTCTTCGATCAAATCGATTTCGCGCTCGACCTCCGCGCGCCACGACGGCTGCGTGCATTCCCACGCCGCGAGCAGCGATCCCGCGGCACCGCGATTCTCATCGACGCGCACCGGTGCGAATCCCAGCGCGCTCAGCGCCGACTCAACTTCTTTATCGGGAACGTCCGCGCCCATCACGCGCAAAAGCTCCGCGCGCGTCACGCGAATTTTCTTCGGCGCGCGCTTGCCGGGATACACATCGACAACACCCGCAAGCAATTCGCCGCCAGCAAGTTGCAAAACCAGTTCCGCCACGCGCCGCGAAGCGATCTCGGCCATCTCCGGATCGCCGCCGCGCCCAAATCGCGTCGAAGCCTCGGTATGCAGTCGCAAGTTGCGCGCGCCGCGGCGCACCGCGATGGGCTCGAACCACGCCGCCTCGATGAGAATATTTTTCGTCGAGAACGAGATTTCCGTATCGGCGCCGCCCATGATTCCTGCGATGCCGATTCCACGCGCGCCATCGTTGCCGTCCGCGATCATGCCAATTCCAGCGTCCACGGTGCGCTCGACGCCGTCGAGCGTCCGCATCTTTTCGCCGCCGCGCGCGGGCCGCACCACGATGCGATGATCGCGAATCTTGTCGTAGTCGTACGCGTGCGTCGGCTGACCAAGCTCGAGCATCACGTAGTTCGTGACGTCGACCACGTTGCTGATGCTCGCCACGCCGCTTGCTTCGAGCCGTTCGCGCAGCCACGCCGGCGACGGCGCAATCTTCACGCCGCGAATCACGCGCGCCGTAAACCGCCCGCACAATTCCGGCGACTGAATCTCCACGCGCACTGCATCGCTCGCTTTGGCAGCGGACGACTCCGCGAGCTTCGCCTGCGGCACGGCTTTCAGCGGGAGCTTGTATACCGCGCCGACTTCGCGCGCGATTCCGTAATGCGACAAACTATCCGGCCGGTTCGACGAAACTTCCGCATCGATCACCGCGCCATGCGCGCCTTTTTCCACGCCGCCGATGTTCGTGCCAGAAAGGGCGAGGCGCGACGCGAGCTCGTCCGGCGTCGCCGTCACATCGACAAAATCCTTCAGCCAGTTGTAGACAACCTTCATTCGCCGTCTCTGCCCTTCGCTACGCTAATTCTGCTTCGGCAATCGCCCGTAATACACGTGCGTCGCGTATTCCATTTTCACGCGGCCATCGACCTGGTTCGCGCGAAACAATTCATCGAGCGCCGCCATCATCGGCGCGTAATTCGGATGCCCTTCTTGCGGCGCATACGAACTGCTGCGCAATCGCCCGACGAGACCGTCCCAGTCGAAAATCTGCGCGTTGGGCACGCTGCGCTGCTGCATCGAGCCGCCGGCAAAAAAGTCCTGCATCGCCGCCGTTTCGGGATACGACTCGCGCA
The DNA here is from genome assembly GCA_963766985.1 of uncultured Acidobacteriota bacterium. Lineage (GTDB taxonomy): Bacteria > Acidobacteriota > Terriglobia > Acidiferrales > UBA7541 > Acidiferrum. The sequence goes on along the minus strand of CAVYCJ010000009.1, from coordinate 789,710 downwards.
CGCGCTTGTAATCCGTGCCGAACTTCACCAACAAATCTTCGTACGCGGTCGCGAACGCCGAATTCATTTCGCGATCGTTCCACATCACGACGACCCAGCCTTCGGGTTTTAAAATCCGCGCAAACTCACGCCGCGCCGCCGCCGCATCGAACCAGTGAAACGCCTGCCCAGCCGTTACGAAATCGATGGTCACAGCTTCCAGCGTCGTCGCTTCCGCCGAAGCGTCGACGCTGACAAAAGATTCGTAATCCGCCAGATATTCTTCGCCGGCCTCGCGCATTTCTTTGTTCGGCTCGATGCCGTACACGCGATTGCCGTTTTTCAAAAACAGCTCGCTCAAAAATCCCGTGCCCGATCCCACGTCGGCGATCACATGCCCGGAGCGCAACCCGCATTCGTTCTGAAGCAACGTCAGCGCATCGTGCGGATAGCCCGGCCGAAAGCGCACATAGTCGGCCACGCGCGACGAAAATCGCTGCTTGGAATCGGTGAACGCCATAAAAAACTCAACCGCCGAACTTTGCCAAGCTCTTTCGATCTTGCGGACATGGGGCGCAGCATGCTGCGCCCCTACACCAACTTCTACGGAAATTGCCGCAAGAATCGCACGTCGCTCTGAAAGAAAACCTGGATGTCATCGATGCCGTACTTCAGCATCGCCAGCCGGTCGATGCCGATGCCGAACGCGAAGCCGCTGACTTTTTTCGGATCGTAGCCGACGAATCCGTACACCGCCGGATCGACCATGCCTGCGCCAAACAGTTCAATCCAGCCCGCGCCTTTGCATTTCGAGCAGGTTCCACCGCCGGCCGAAACGCCGCTGCCGCCGCAGAACACACATGTGACGTCGAACTCCACCGAAGGCTCGGTGAACGGAAAATAACTCGGCCGGAAGCGCGTTTTCACGCCGGGCCCGAAAAATTGCTTCACGAAATATTCGATCGTGCCGGTGAAATCGCAGAAGGTGATGTCGGTATCGACGGCCAACCCTTCGACCTGATGAAACGCGAAGGAGTGCGTCGCGTCGGGATTGTCGCGGCGATAGACCTTGCCGGGAACGATCACGCGCACCGGCGGCTGCCGCTTTTCCATCGTGCGAATCTGCATCGGCGAAGTGTGCGTGCGGAGCAATAGCGGCGACGGCGCGCCCTTCGGCAGTTCGATGTAAAACGTGTCCATGTCGTCGCGGACGGGATGAAACTCCGGAATGTTGAGCGCCTCGAAATTGTAGTAAGGCGTCTCGATCTCCGGCCCTTCGACGACGGAAAATCCAATCGAAACGAAAATGTCTTCGATTTCCTGGAAAACCTGACGGATCAAGTGGTGGGAACCGACCGGCCGCGTCACGCCGGGGAGTGAAAGATCGACGCGTTCGCGCGCCAGCGCTGCTTCGTCCGCGCCGGCTTCGATCGCCGCGCGTTTTGCTTCGATTTGCGCTTCGACATGCCCGCGCAATTTGTTCAATTCTGCGCCAACGACGCGCTTCAATTCTGGCGTCGCCGGTTTCAGCCAGTTGTCGGTCACCAGCGTCAGCACGCCGGATTTGCGGCCAAGCCACGCATCGCGAAATTGCTTCCACGACGCGTCGTCGTGTACTGCGGCAATCTCGCCGTCGAACCGCGCCAGAATTTCAGCGAATAATTCAGCAACGCGCGCAGCCTCGCTCACGCCGAGCGCGGCGAGCGTTTGCGCAGCTTTGTTGTCCGAAGAGGTCATGATCGAAATCCGGTAGGGGCACGGCACGCCGTGCCCGTCTTCCGTTCACTTCAACCAGAACAGCGGCAAGCGCCGTCGTTTCACAGCGCCCCAGCCGCAGAACTACTCTTTCTCGCGTACCGCTTTTTTCGGTGCGGGAGCCGCAGCTTTCGCGGTCGCCACGAGGCTCGCGAATGCCGCCGGATCTTTCACCGCGATGTCGGCCAACACTTTGCGATCGAGTTCAACGCCCGCCACTTTCAATCCGTGAATCAAGTGGCCGTAGGTGATGCCGTTGAGCCGCGCAGCCGCGCCGATACGCTGAATCCACAACCGGCGATACTGCCGCTTCTTTACGCGGCGATCGCGAAACGCATAACGATCCGCTCGATTCGCCGCTTCCTGTGCCGATTGATACAGCTTGCTCTTTGTGAGGAAAAAGCCTTTGGTCCTCTTGAGGTACTTCTTGCGCCGTGCACGGCGCTTTGTTCCGCGTTTTACGCGAGCCATGGGTTTCTCCTTTTTGTTTTGGGAGACAACACGGTGCGGGCACGCGCACAAAAATAAGTACACGCGTAACGCAACGGGTTTGTCTCCGGGGGTACTGCACCGCGGCGAATCGTTCGCCTTCGCAAAGCGAAAAACGAATCGACTGCTGCAGCAGATCGGCCGGCAGGCACCCGTGTAGCACTGCCTGGCTCGATGTGCGGGACTTACGTCCCGCGTTGCGAGGCCGAAGCCCCGCGGCAGAGCTTGCGCTCCGCATCTTGCATTCTAGCTTCGATTCAAGCGTGGCTCGAAAGCGAAACTAAAAACTCTTCAAAGCAAAATTGCGCGCCGAGTCTTTGCTCAGGCGTACGGCAACATCTGCTTCGTCTTCAGCATGTCCGCCTTGCTTACCAGCGTCAGCTTCTTCAGCTTGCGCATGCGGCCTGGAGCCTTCGTGCCCAGGATGTGGCGCTTGCCGGCGTGAGAGCGAATGATCTTGCCGCTCGCCGTCACCTTAAAGCGCTTCGCGGCGCCGCGGTGCGTCTTCAATTTCAGCTTTGGTTTGGAAGCGTTTCTTGGCATTGCTAAATCCTCTCTTCACACGGCTACGCCGCGTCTTGAATCCGAATCCCAAAATACGATCGATTTCGGTTTGCCTTACGAAGCCTGCTGCGCCGCTTGCGGCGTTGCGGGCTTGACCACGGGTGCGCCCTTTTTCGGCGCCAGCAATGCGACCAACACATTGCCTTCCATGCGGGGCATCGTTTCGATCTGGCAGAAATCGGTGATTTCTCCCAACAGCCGCGTCATCTTCGCACGGCCTACTTCCTGGTGCGCCATTTCGCGTCCGCGATGAAAAATCATCGCGCGCACTTTGTGACCTTCACCCAGAAACCGGATGATCTGATTCTTGCGCACGTTGTAGTCGTGTTCGGCGGTTGCCGGCCGAAATTTCACTTCTTTCAACTGCGAGCCGCGGCTGCTTTTGCGCTGCTCGTGCGCTTTCTTGTTTTGTTGATAAAGAAATTTGCCGTAATCCGTGATTTTGCAAACGGGCGGATCGGCGGTCGGCGAAATCTCCACCAGATCCAGACCCTTTTCGCGCGCCATCCGCACCGCTTCGTACGGTTGCATGACGCCCAGCTGGCCGCCTTCTTCGTCGATCACCCGGACTTCACGGGCACGAATTCTTTCGTTAACGCGAGTGCGGTCGCTCTGCTGCCGGAAGTTACGTTCTGCGATATTTCCCCCTAACAAATTTAAGGCGCCAGATACCCGCCTCGCCGGGTTCTGCCCTGAATCACTTGCATGCGCTGCGAGAAGTGCGCGCACCCGCCGCCACAGCCGAAAAACGTCTAGTGACGGGCTTCAAAGTATAGCACGTAGGCACATTGCAACAGCAAGGGTTAGATGCCTGGCGTTGGGGCGGAGGTAGCGCGAAATCTGCGGCTGGAGCGTGAGGCTTCCGCAGCTTTCCACCATAAGGACGCAGCCGTCCGACCCAATGTTTCAGCGGGTCATGGGGCACTTAGGTGCTAAAAGGTGATATCGAGGCGGCCTTTGGGGCCGACGATGATGGCGTGGAGGTGAGGAGAGCGGCCGGAGTTGATTTTGAGGTCGAGGTTTAGTTGGCCAGCTCGGTGTCGCGGTGGACCAAGTCCTGTTCCTTGGAGATTGCCTCGAAGAGTTCCAGGCTGCAGCCTTGGGGCGCGTCGATGGATGGATGCATCGTGCCGGCGCCCCATTCGATGAAGAAGGGGAACAGGCCGCCGGCGTCATCCTTGAGGGCAAGTGTCTTCCAGTTGAGGACGCGACCGTCGGGACGCTTGCGCGAGCCGGGCTTCGGACCGATCACTTCGACGCCTTCGCCTTTGAGGCGTTGCGCGAACGCTTCGATGTCGCCGGGATGCTGCGCCCAGCCGACCAACACCGGCTCTTCGAGTTTGCGAAGATCGCGGGCGTCGGCGGAGGGCGGCTGCTTGGGGTCGGGCGCGATAATTTCGAGATAGCGATTCGTGCCGAGAGAGAGCAGAGCGTTTTGCGTGCCCGCGCCGGGGTGAACACCGCCGAACGCTGCGCGCACTCCAGTGCGCTCTTCGACGAACTTGATGCCAGCGTCGAGGTCGGGGCTGCCAACCAAAATATGATCGAGCAATTTGGGAACGGTCTCCTGCTGCGCTGACTTTGAGATGCGCGCGGCGGCGAGGGCGGCACTCGCTGTCAGCAGGAATCGTCGACGAGAAAAGTTTTGCATTGCGCAGAAGATAGCACAGCTACCAGTGCGTCGCTGCTGTTGCACGAGCCGAGCGCTACAGACTGATAGTTGCCGAGTTCTGGCCGCGCTTGGAGAGGTAGGCGTGCCAGAAGAGGCGGGCGGCGATGGCCCGGAAGGGCTTCCATGGCGCGCTCATCTTTTCGAGCTTTTCGGGGCTGGGGCGCTTGCGGAGTTTTTTTACTTCTTGGACGGCGGTGGCGAGTGCGAGATCGCCGACCGGCCAGATGTCGGGGCGGCGCAGGGCGCTGAGGAGATAAATGTCGGAGGTCCAGCGGCCGATTCCCTTCAGCGCGACGAGTCTTTCGCGGGCGTGGTCGTCGTGGAGTTCGTGCAGAGCGTCGAGATCAAATTGCTTTTGATTGATGGCGTCGGCGAGGATGCGCGTGTAGTGCGCTTTCTGGCGGCTGAAGCCGAGCTGGCGCATTTCGACTTCGGTGAGCTTGAGGAATTTTTCGGGAGTGAAAGGGCTAACGGCTTTTTCGAGTTTTTGATAGAGGGCGCGGGCGGAGGCGAGTGAGACTTGCTGCTCGAGAATGATGTAGACGAGCGTGGGAAAGCCGGGTTCGCGGACCCAGAGCGGCGGGACGCCATATTTTTCGACGACGCGAGCGAGATCAGCGTCGCGTTCTGTTAATTCGCGGACGGCTTCGGCGAAAAATTCTTCGGTGACGTGGACGAGTGGTTTTGTCGCGGTCGCAGTGAGTTCGGCAGGCAGCGGCTGTGTCAGCGCGAGGCGCTTAGGCGCAACGGCTTTCCGCGACGACGCAATTTTGTGCGCGGGCTTACGCGATCGTGCGCGTGTCGATTTCGGTTTGGAGGGACGCAAGGAATTCCGCGAGCGGCTTGGGACCGAGGTCGCCCTTGGTGCGGTGACGGACGGAGACGGTTCCGGCTTCGGCTTCTTTGCCGCCGACCACGAGCATATAGGGAATTTTTTGAAGCTGCGCGTCGCGAATTTTGGCCGGCAGCTTTTCGTTGCGCTCGTCGAGATGGACGCGCGCGCCGTGGCGCTTCAGTGTGTCGGTGACGTGTTTGGCGTAGTCGATCACTTTTTCGCTCACGGGGCAGACTTGAACCTGTACCGGAGCGAGCCAGAGGGGAAACGCACCGGCATAGTGCTCGACGAGAATACCGAAGAAGCGCTCGACGGAGCCGAGCAGCGCGCGATGAACCATTAAAGGTTGATGGCGGCCGCCGTCTTCGCCGACGTATTCGAGTTTGAAGCGCGCGGGCAAATTGAAATCGAACTGCACGGTGGTGAGCTGCCACGAGCGGCCGATCGCGTCGATCAGTTTGACGTCGATTTTAGGGCCGTAGAATGCGGCTTCGCCGGGGATGCGCTTGAACGGAATTTTCATGCGCGTCATGGTCTCGGCGAGAGCGGCGGTCGCGCGGTGCCAGTCTTCGGGTTTGCCGGCGTAATTTTCGGGATGCGATTCGTCCCAGTCGGAAAGTTCGACCTCGAATTGCTCGAAGCCAAAATTTTTCATCACGGCGAAGGCGAAGTCGATGCAGGCTTCGACTTCACTTTCGATTTGCGACGGCATGCAGAAAATGTGCGCGTCGTCCTGGGTGAAGCCGCGGACGCGCAGGAGTCCGTGGAGCACGCCGCTGCGTTCGTAGCGATAGACGGTGCCGAGCTCGGCGAGGCGCACGGGCAGATCGCGATAGCTGCGCAGCTTCGATTTATAGATGAGGATGTGGCCCGGGCAATTCATCGGCTTGAGCTGGTATTCGGCTTTTTCGACCTCCACGGGGCCGAACATATTGTCTTTGTAAAAGCCGGTGTGGCCGCTGGTGTTCCAGAGTTCGCGGCGCATGATATGCGGCGTGTAGACGATGTCGTATCCGCGCTTGAAGAGTTCCGCGCGCAACCAGTCTTCGACGATCGTGCGGATCAGGCCGCCCTTGGCGTGCCAGAAAATCAGGCCCGGGCCGGCTTCATCCTCGATGCTGAAAAGATCGAGCTCGGCGCCGAGTTTGCGATGATCGCGGCGCTTCGCTTCTTCGAGGCGATGCAGATATGCGTCGAGTTCTTTTTGTGTGTAGAAGCACGCAGCGTAAATGCGCTGGAGCTGCGGATTCCCTTCGTGCCCTTTCCAGTAGGCGCCGGCGACGCTCATTAATTTGAACGCCTGGATGCGCTTGGTCGAAGGAATGTGTGGACCGCGGCAGAAGTCGATGAATTTTCCGGTGGTGTAAAAAGAGACCATCGGGTCGGTGGCTTTTTCTTCGACGAGTTCACACTTAAAAATCTGGTCAGACTTTTTGTAGAGCTCGATGGCTTCGGGCTTGGGGACGAGTTTGCGCTCGTTCTGCAGATCCTGAGCGGCAAGCTCGTGCATCTTCTTTTCGATTTTCTCGAGATCTTCCGGCGTGAAGGGTTGATCGCGAAGAAATTCGTAGAAAAAGCCAGTGTCGATCGGCGGGCCGATGCCGAGCTTTACGTTGGGATAAAGCTCCATCACCGCAGCGGCGAGAAGATGCGCGGCGGAGTGGCGGAAGACGTAGAGCGAGTCGGGATCTTTTTCGGTGAGGATCTGGAGCTTAACGTTGTGGTCGAGCGGGCGGCGCAGGTCGATCAGTTCACCGGCACCGTTGCTTTGATAACCGTCATCAGTGCCGAGTGCGGCTGCTCCGCTTGCCTGTGCCGAGGTATTGGCTGCGGCCGGATCGGAGATGCGCGCGACGAGAGCGGCGTCGGCGAGGCGCGGCGAAATTTTGCGCGCGATATCCGCCGGAGTTGTGCCCTGAGGCACTTCCTGCACTGAACCATCCGGCAACGTAATTTGAATCGACGCCATGCTGTGATTTCACCCAGAGTGAGAAACACCAAGCTTAAAGGCCACAACTAACGTGGTCAAGGCAGCGGTGAGTTGCTGATGTTCGCGCACCGCAGAAGAGAATCGAGTGCGAGCGGAAAGACGGGCACGGAATTGCCGTGGCCCTACAAAATTGTAACGCCGGGAACGTTGGCGAAATGCGCGTCGGACGTGATCAGGCGTGCTCTGTAGCGCTGCGCCGTTGCGTAAATGAGTGCGTCCGCCATCGCGAGCTTGTAGCCGACGCTCACGGTCGCGGCGGACAGTGCTATGTGCTCGTCAATTTGGATCACGTCACGGCGCAGCGCTTCCGATTCAAATATCTGCACGTTCGTTTGCGTGTCCGTACGGAGCAGGAATTTGCGCACCTCGTACAGAACTATGACGGGAACGAGAATTCGTACGTCGTTCTCGAAGTAAGGCGAGAAGAGGTCCGCCTTGACGTCCGCGGTGATGTATTCAAGCCATCCCGAGGAATCAATGACGACAGGCTCAGAACCGATCGTTGCGGTCACGGTAGTCGTCTTTCCATTTCAAGCCTTTCGCCATACCCCGAAGGTCTTTTATCGACCGTGGCCGACTGGCTCGGATGGAGTTGTCGACGGCGTAGATGTGAAGCTCTTGGCCCGGTTTGAGATGGAGAGCCTCGCGGACTCTCTTGGGAATCACGATTTGAAATTTTGGTGAGACTTTCACAATGTCCATGCGGCCTCCTGGCAATCCTGTGCTCATACAGGAGAGCAGATCGATAACCATATTGTATTACATATGACTTATCGATGGGTCATTTCGTATGAATCAGAGTATCCCCCTAGTGTTTTTGCCAAGAGTGCGCAAGTCGTAACAGGTCAGTAGGTTACGGAAAGGGCAAAATTAAGAGTGTGTATGTGACTGGGAATAAGACGGTTACAGCGGTGCCAGAAATGAAAAAAGCGCCTTTTGGGGCGCTTGGGTCACAACTTTCAATGCAGAGGAGTGTACCACAGGCCTGTGGAAAAGTCAAGGGCGGATTGGTGTCGCGTGTGGCTTGCAGGCGGGCGAGGCTAGTTCGCTAGCAGGGCTCGGAATTGAGGGTCGTCGCGGAATGGGGTGAAGGCGGGTTCGGACTGGAGCCAGTCGAGGAATGGCAACATGTCCTTTGTCTTCGATTTGGCTTGGCGGAGGGCGTCGATTGCGGCTTTGCGGTTGTTGGTCATCGCGTGGCAGACCGCGAGGTTGGTGAAGGGACCGGGGCTGTCGGGGTTCGCTTCAGCGGCGAGCAAGTAATAATTTTTCGCGAGGCTGAATTCCTTCGCGGAGAGGCGATCGCTGCCGGTTTCCATCGCCTGCACGAAAACGTCGGAGACGGCCCGTTTGAGAACGACGGCTTTTTCGGGTTTCTTTTCGTGGGCGGCAGTCTCACGGAGGTTGGCAATTTTTTGCTTTGTGTCCCTGACGTCCTTGAGCAGGTCCTCATCTTCGGAGTTCAAATTCCCCATGGCGTCAACGATGTCGGCGGTGAGAAATTGCTGCTCTTCGAAATCGTGCTGCTGGCGCTTGGGGCCTTCGCGGACATCTTTTTGTGACGCGAGAGAGGAAGCGGATGCGCGGAGTGAAGCTACATCGGTAAGGCCGTCGAACGTCGCAGCCGCCTGATTGTATTCGCGCCAGGCGTAGAAGAGATTCCCGGATTGTTCGAATGATTTGGCGCGCGCGATTTCCGCGTCGCGCTGCTGAGCGATGAAGGCGTCGTCGCGTGGCGCGAGATTTTTCTTCATTGCGACGAGAAAAAACCACGCGAGGGCTTCTTCGGCGACTTCGGGGGGAGCCCATTGATGCGGTCCGTCGAAGTAGCGGAGGAAATGCGGATAGCCTGCAGCAGCGAGGGCTTCGTCGAGACGAGTTACCTCTGGGAAATTGAAATCGACGTTACCGACCGCGGCGAAGACGGGGAAAACGGAATCTTTCGGTGAAGGACTTGTGCCGCTGGGAAAACCTGCGCCGTTGAGGTAAACGCCGGCGGCGCATTTGCAGATTTGAGCGATGCGGCCCGCCACACGGGCACCGCCGGAGAATCCTGTGAAGTAAATACGATGGTCGTCGACGGCGAGAATGGCGCGAGTGTCGTCGGAGACGGCTTGAGCGGCTTCGATTTCTTGAGCCCAGGGTCCGTTGCGGGAGTTGTTGGATGCGGCGACGATGTAGCCGTATTTTTCGGCGCCGGCTTTCAACGCATCGATGGGGCGGTCGCCGTGGGCGGAGGGATCGAAGGCGTAGACGATGGGCCATTTTTTTGTGGGCGTGTAGGTGGAGGGGAGGTAGAGCGCGTAGGTTTGGTCGGGCTTTGCGGCGCAGGGGCGATGTGGGTCGATTTGGCCGGGGACGGGAGGCTTCTGTTGGGCGGAGGCGATGGGGCAGAGGATGAGAAGGAGCGCAAGGACGCGACGCATGGTGCGGGCAGTATAGCTGGGGAAGAGAAAGGCGAAGTAAGGAAGTAAAGAAGTAACGAAGTAAAGACAAGAGGCGGAGGCGGAGGATTGAATGGGGAGCGTCGTGACGGGGTGGGTTTGGTTTCATCTAAACCCGCACCCTTGAAAGGCGCAAGGGTGCGGCACCCAAATGCCGAGGAGATAGTGCGTTTGGGGTAGAGGGATTTTGACGGCGACGCGGTACACTTTTTCGCTTTGGACGATGCGATGCGGGATGTGAAATTGAGGGTCGATTTTATTTAGGGTGATCAGGATGAGACGAGGGTGGATTGGCGGGCTGATGTTCGCGACGGTGTGCGCGCTGTTGATGAGTCCGTGGAGTTTACGCGCGCAAAATTCGACGGACGCGAAACCTGCGGCGGTGGTGGAGTTGCGAGAGCCGGATGCTCGTTACAAGGTGGATGTGCTGGTGGTGGTGGCGCATCCGGATGATGAGGGAGCGGCGACGGCATATCTGGCGCGGGCGATCGATGAGGGGAAGCGCGTGGCGGTGGTGTACGGGACGCGCGGCGGCAACGGTGGGAATGAGGTCGGCACGGAGCAGGCGGCGGGTTTGGCCGTGATTCGGGAAATTGAGGCGCGGCGGGCGAACGCGACCCTGGGAATTTCGAATGTTTGGTTTCTGGATGGGAAGGATACGGCGGGGCAGGATGTGCTGGTGTCACTGGCGAACTGGGAGCATGGCGCTGCGCTGGAACAGCTGGTGCGATTGATGCGGTTGACGCGGCCGGAAGTGGTGCTCACATTTTTGCCGGGGACATTTATTGGAGAGGATCACGGGGATCATCAGGCTGCGGGCGTGCTGGCAACGGAGGCGTTCGATCTTGCGGGCGATCCGACGGTGTTCCCGAATCAGGTGGCGGAGCCGTTGCGGCGGCTCGAGCCGTATCTCGAAGGGCTGCGACCGTGGCAACCGAAGAAAATTTATTATTTTCCGGACGCGGACCGCGAAGACATTTTCAAGAATAAGGGGCCGTCGTATTCGGTGAAGGAAATTTCGAAGTCGTCGAAGAAGCCGTACTGGCGCGCGTCGCTGGATTCGTTTCGGATGCATCAGACGCAGGCGAAAAGTTTTGCCGATCGGCTCGACAAGATGAACGACGCGGAGATCGAGAAGATGATGGCCGCTGACGGATGGGCGAGCGATCAGTGGTTTGTACTGGGGAAATCGCTGGTGGGCGGGGCGACGATGGATCCGATTTTTGCGGGGATCGAGAGCGGGGCGATTCCGTTTCGGCGGGCGGCGTTTTCTGTGGAGGCGCCGAAGGGCGATGTGGCGGTGACGCTGGCGGGGCCGTGGAGTTTTTACGATGAATTTCGCGCGGCGCATCAGCTGACGCATTTGCCGCATCCGGAGCCGCCGGAGATTGCTTTGCAGGAAAATACGACGCTGATCATTCCGCTGTGGGTGCGGAATTCGACAGGTTCGCCGATCGAGGTGACGTTGTCGGCGGAATTGCCGCAGGGGTGGACGGTGAGCAGCGGGGCGGGGAAAGTGAAAGTTGGGGCGAATCAGACGGCGGGGGCGCGGATGGAGATTGCGTTGGGGGCGTTGAGCGATAAGGCGAAGGGGCGGGATGCGGCGCAGACGGTGACGGTGCGGGCGGAGGCGGGTGGGAAGAGCGTGGGGGAGATTGTGATGAAAGTGGAGTTGAGGAAGAAGGCGTTGCCGGAATAAAGAAGGAAGTAAGGAAGCAACGAAGTAAAGAAGTAACGACGAAAGCGAAGAAAAGGCGTCGGCTCGCTCCGGTAGGAATGACAGCCTATTGGTCGATTGTGAGTTCAGGATTTTTTGGGGCGGGCGGATTCCATGGCTTGCCAGGCGGTGTCGGGGAGGGCGAGGAGGTCGTTGAATTCGCCGGCGCCGCGGAGCCAGAGGGCGCCGTCGATGACGACGCATTCGCCGTTGATGTATTCGCGACATGTCGCTGAGGAGGAAGGCGGCGAGGTTGGTGAGTTCGTCGTGGCGGCCGAAACGTTTCATGGGGTGCGATTCGCGCGCGTGGTCTTCGAATTGTTTTGAGGGCATGAGGCGCGACCAGGCGCCTTCGGTGGGAAACGGGCCGGGAGCGATGGCGTTGACGCGGATTTTGTACTTCGCCCATTCGACGGCGAGAGAAGTGGTCATCGCGAGCACGCCTGCTTTGGCGCAGGCGGACGGAACGACGAATGCGGAGCCGCAGTTTGCGGCGGCGTAGGTGGTGACGATGTTGAGGATGTTGCCGCCCTGTTTGTCGGCGATCCAGCGTTTGGCGAGAGCTTGCGTGCAGTTGAACGAGCCGTTTAAGACGATACCCACAACCGCGGTGAAGGCGTTGGCGCTGAGCGTTTCGGTGCGCGCCATGAAGTTGCCGGCGGCGTTGTTGACGAGCGAGTCGATGCGGCCGAATTGGTTGAAGGCGGTTTCTACCGCGGCGTCAACGGCGGCGGGTTCGCGGACATCGGCGGTGGCGTAACCGGCGGAGCCGCCGGCGCGGCGGATTTCTTCGCAGACGTCTTTCAGAGGTTGTTCGCGGCGGCCGATGATGAAAATTTGCGAGCCGAGCTCGGCGAACTTGAGGGCCATGCTGCGGCCGAGACCGGAGCCGCCGCCGGAGATGAAGATGGCGCGGTTGTTGAAGAGAGTGGGTTGGAACATGGGAGGAGTGTAGTTGGAAAGCGGAAATTGGAAAATGGAAATTGGAGACGAGGCGCGCGTGTTGCGACGTCTCTCCAGCGTTGCGATCAAGCTGGGATCCCTCCACGGCACGAGCCCACGCGTTCACGGGAAGTGAACGCGAAGAAAAGGCGTGGGCTCGCTTCGGTCGGGATGACAATGCATAGCGTGGTGCGGCCCTACGTGATCGTGGCGGCGAACATAGGATGCTGGATCAACGAAGAGATTTACCACAGAGTTCGCAGAGGGCACAGAGATCGGAAAAACAGCGCCCAATCAACCACTGAATACCGAGCCGAAACGCGTTCAGGAGTGAAACGCGCAGTCTTTAGAAGAGGCCGGGGAGGAAGCGGGGTTTGTTGGACATTGCGGCGCGATAGGCGGGGTCGGCGAAGAGGACGCGTTCTTCGGTGGAGAGGCGGATGGTGAGGACGGCGATGTGGCCGATGGCGCCGACGAGGGCGGTGATCCAGGCGGTGTGGATGAGAGGGAGCGCGATCATTTCGGCGAAGACGGCGGCGTAGTTGGGATGGCGGACGAAGCGGAAGGGGCCGGTGGTGATGACGCCGAGGCTGGTGGAGTCCATCACCTGGACGTTCCAGTGATCGCCGAGCGTTCGAATGACCCACCAGCGGACGATATTAGCGGCGAGAAAAATTCCAAACATCGAAACGGCGAGAACGGGAATGAACGGGCGCTTGAGCGCGACGACTTCGACGGCGGAACCGATGAGGACGAAGGTGTGGAGCGCGACCATCCAGCGGTAGAGCGGCTCGGTGACGACGGAAGCGCCGCGCGGCACCATGGCGCGCTGATGATTGCGCGAAATGCGCAGCTCGACGATGCGGAGCGCGGCTACAAGGAGCAGCAGCGCGAGAAACAGGATGACACTCAGGTCCATTGGAGGAGCAGAAACTCGGCGCTGAAGCCGGGGCCGAACGCTGCTGCGAGCGCGATGTCGCCGGGATTGAGCGGGCGCTTGTCGAGCCACTCCTGAAGAATGAAGAGGATGGTGGCGCTGGAAAGATTGCCGACGTTGGCGAGCGTGTCCCACGACGGCTGCGTGTCGCGCTTGTCGAGACCGAGTGCGATTTCGACGTTGCCGAGAAGACGTGCGCCGCCGGGATGAAGAATCCAACCCTTGATGTCTTGCTGCGTGAGGCCGTGGCGGCCGAGGAAATCGTCGATGAGCGCCTTGATCTTGGCGCCGATCATGTCGGGGACGGTTTTGTCGAGCAGGATGTGGAAGCCGGAATCGCGGAGGTCGAAGCCCATCGCGCCGAGCGAGTCTGGGAATGTGTAGGTTTCGGAGACGAGAATTTGTGGCTTGCGCGAACCGGCGCTTGGCGCGTGCGCGGCCAGACTGCCGTTGCCATTTCCGTTTGCGTGGGCGCCAGTGCCGTTTGCCGAGGAGCTTGAAACGAGCGGTGCGGAGACTGCCTTCGGGCTGTTGCTGACGATTACTGCGGCGGCGCCGTCGCCAAAGAGCACCGAGGAGATGAGATTTGCCTGCGAAATGTCTTTGCGCTGGAAGGTGAGCGTTGGAAGTTCGACGGCGATGATGAGAGCGTTGCCGCCCGGATACGCCTTCAGATAATCAGCGGCGCGGGCGAGTCCCATGGCGCCGGCGGCGCAGCCGAGTTCGGTGAATGGCATGCGGCGAACGTCGCTGCGGAAGCCCATCAGATTGATAAGGTGCGCGTCGAGCGACGGAATCATGAAGCCGGTGCAACTCACGGTGATGATGAGGTCGATTTCGTCGGCGCGAAGATGCGCGCGTTCGAGGCACTTTTCGGCAGCTTCGCGGCCGAGCTTGATGGCGTGCTCGATGTATTCCTGATTGGTCTTCTCGAAAGCGCGCGGTTCGACGGTGTAGGCAATCGGGAAAATCGAATGGCGCTGCGACACCTGCGCGTTGTCGACGATCGACATCATCGCTTCGAGCCTGCGCTCCGGGATATCGAAGACGCGGCCCAGGTAGTACTTCACGTCCTCGCGAGTGATGAGGTGTTCGGGAACGGCGGTCGCGGAGGCGAGAATGACCGGATAAGGCGTTGAGGCGCGCGACGGCTGCAGCTTCACCGAAGCGGGTTGCGACGACGATGCTACCGCTGATGCATGTTCAATGCTCAAAGGAGATCCCCTGTCTCGTTCGGCGCGGATGTGATGCTCGCCGACGCCGGTGCGGCGACGGCCCCTTCGAAGCAGGCAGCGCCCTCTCGCCGCCAGATTCCGGCCCTAGACTGTACATGATTTGGGGCTGGGTAGGTAGTTTTGAAGTTGCCGATTTTGATTTCTAGAGACATGGCCCACTTTTACCTGGTTCACTGATATCAGCCTGACAAGCAGGCTGTTTAAGCTCGGAAGCTATCACTATTAGGCCGAGAGCGCATCATTCATATCGCAGTCATGTGCAGATTGGCGATCCGTGAAACGATGCACGTGGGCTTAGGTATGGTGGCGGATTGTGGGGGCCAAGGGGATGAGTTTGAGATTGAGAGGCCGAGTTCGAGGTCGCATTTCGTTTCGAAGAACCGCGATGCAAGGGTGCGTGCCGCTGCTGGTTGCGGTGATTCTGTGCGCCGCAGGCGTTTTCGCCACCGAGCAGCGCGCGCTGGGGCAGGATCGCGCGATTGGCGGGGAGCGCCGAGCGTCATCGCTGCTGGTAGTGATTTCGGTCGATGGGCTGAGGCCCGACTATGTAACGCAAGCCGACGCGCATGGCGCGAAGATTCCGAACCTGCGGCGTTTTTTGAAGCAAGGCACCTATGCGGACGGAGTAGAAGGCGTCGTGCCGACGGTCACCTATCCGAGTCACACCACGCTGGTGACCGGGGTGTGGCCAGCGAAGCACGGAATTTACGCCAACACGACATTCGATCCGCTGCAGAAAAATTTTCAGGGTTGGTATTGGTATACGGAGGATATTCGCGTGCCGACGCTGTGGGACGCGGCGGCAAAGTCCGGGCGCACGACGGCGAGCATTCAGTGGCCGGTGACGGTGGGTGCGCATATTAATTGGGTAATTCCGGAATTCTGGCGCGCCAATACGCCGGAGGATGCGAAGTTACTGCGCGCGGTGTCGACGCCGGGATTGATCGCGGAGGCGACGGCGGAGATCGGGCCGTACAGCGGTGGAGTTGACTCGACGGTGGAAGCGGACAAGAACCGCGGGAAGTATGCGGAGTGGATTCTGGAGAAAAAGCACCCATCGTTGCTGACGCTGCATTTGATTGCGCTGGATCACATCGAGCATGAGACGGGGCCGTTCAGTCCGGAGGCTGTGGCTACGCTGGAAGGGATCGACGAGGCAATCGGCGGGGTGTGGGAAGCGGCGGAGCGATTGGCGCCGGGGCATGTTTTTATGGCGGTTGTGTCGGATCACGGGTTTGCTCGCACGGATGCGCAGCTGAATTTGTTTGCGGCGTTTCGCGAGGCGAAATTGTTCGACATCGATGCGAAGGGGAAAATTACGGACTGGAAGGCGATGCCGTGGGTGACGGGTGGATCTGCGGCGATTGTTTTGAAGGATCCGGTGGATGCGGCGGTGAGTTCGCAGGTGAAGGATTTGCTGGCGAAAATAGCGGCCGATCCGGCGAATGGCGTCGATCGGGTGCTGGATGCGGATCAGGTGCACGAGCGCGGGGGATATCCGACAGCGTCGTTTTTTGTGAGCATGAAGCCGGGATGGCGGACGGGCGGCGATGCGGACACGCCACTACTGACGAAAACGAAAGTGGGCGGTACGCATGGCGAGTTGCCGGATGTGCCGGAACTGCGAGCGGCGTTTTTTCTGATTGGGCCGGGCGTGCCTAAGGGGAAAGACCTTGGCGTGATCGACATGCGGAACATCGCGCCGACGCTGGCGCACGCAGTTGGATTGGAACTGCCGTCGGCGGACGGCAAGAATATGTTGCCCTAACGCGGCTGCTGGGAGCCGTGACGCTGAGTGTGGTGCGATGCGCTCTTGCGACCTCAGCGCAAGCCGACCAAACCCTTTACGGACTCGATCATTTTTGCGGAGTCGTAGCCGACACCGTCTTTGAAAACGATTTCGACATTCTCGATGTCTTTGATATTGGCTGACGGGTCGCCGTTGATCACGACGATGTCTGCGGCCTTGCCGGGCGCGATTGTGCCGATCTGATTGGACTCGCCGAGAAACTCGGCGCCGTTTGCCGTTGCGATGTGAATCGCTTCGAGCGGCGTGAAGCCGGCTTCGACCAACAATTCGACCTCGCGCTGGTCGCCGAATCCGGCGATGACGCCGCCGTAGCCGGTCGGATCCAAACCGGCAAGCAGCAGGCCGCCTTCTTTCGCAAACTCGCGTTCGAACTCCATTTCTTTCTTGAGAAGCGCAGGCCAGTGGGATTTCGCGGCACCGTCGGAAATCGTGGAGCGTCGTTGCAGATACATGATGCGCGCTTCGGGCAACATCGCGTCGAGGACGCGCGGCTCGATCGGGGCGCGATTGGGCACGATCGTTTCGAACACCGGCAACGTTGAAGTGATGGCGACGTGTTTGCTGATCAGGTCGCGAATCGTGTCGTGCAGCGGACCGGAAGTAGCGTCGAGATTGAGAAGCGACTCTTCGACGGTGTCGCGTCCGTCGGGGCAGGTATCGGGCTTGCGTCCCTCCACGAATTCCGAATCGGCGAAGATGCCGTGTTCGAGATCGTCGATGCCGATCGAAGCGGCTTCGCGGAATCCGATGGAGCAGAGATGCCCGGTGACCTTGAGGCCGTGAGCGTGAGCGACTTTGACGATGGCGGCGAGCTCGTCGGGCGTGATGTGCATGTATGCCTTGAACGAGGTCACGCCTTCGGCAACCCAGTATTCGGCGGTGCGGCGCGCGTCTTCGGCATCTTTGAGTTCGTGCATTTGCGGAGTGAAGGAGCCGGGGCCTTCGAAATAGGGACCGGTGACATGTATTTTCGGGCCGATGGAAGCGCCGGAGTCGATCGATTTTTTCAGCTCGAGATCGGTGTAGGTTTCGACGCTGCCGGTGGTTCGAATGCTGGTTACGCCGCCTGCAAGATATAAGCGCGGGAAGCTTGTGGCGTGTTCGGGATACATCGCGGGCGGACCGAGCGGCGCGGGGTAATACATGTGGTCGTGCATGCCGACAATGCCTGGGATCACGGTTCGACCAGTCAGATCGAGAACTTTTGCGCCGTCGGGCGCTTTCGTGGACGACGCGTCGCCGATCGCGACAATTTTTCCGTCGCGGATCACAACGGACTGATCCGTGCGTGCCGCTGCGCCGGTGCCGTCGATGACGCGCACGTGAGCCAGCACGATGGTTGATGCGTCTTCGCGGACGAAGGGCTTTACGCGTGGGCCGAGGTGACTCGCGGTCTGCGGCAACGCGACGGGTGGCAGCAGTAGAGCACCGCACAAGAGTAAGAATCGGACGCGCATTGTGACTCCTTCGGACTGACGACGGACTCAAGCGGTGTTGGAAGTCGAATCGCGCAGCAGAGTGTATGGTTCGCGAGGCGCGAAGACAAGGACTGCCCGCGTGCCTCGTCTCCCATCGCTTCGCGAATCGAGATTTTAGAGCTTTCGCCGCAATCGCGATTTCTTTGTGCTAGATTCGCGTGCCGAGGTGGTTGATGAATCGAGTCTTGCGCATTATTTTGGCGGCGATATTCGCAGTGACCGCGTGTCTGGGCGCGAAAGCTGCGTCGGCGGACCCGCAGGCGACTGCGACCGAGGCGAAGTATCCGCCGACTACCGAAGGCGATTTCGTCGTCCACAATTTCAAATTCAAGTCGGGGCAGTCGATGGACGAAGTGCGGCTGCACTACACGACGCTCGGAAAACCCGTGCAGGACGCGCAGGGGCGTACGGCGAACGCGGTGCTTATTCTTCACGGCACTGGGGGCAGCGGGCATCAATTTCTGGCGCCGTATTTCGCCAACGAGCTTTTCAATCCCGGCCAAGTGCTCGATGCGTCGCGCTACTACCTGATTTTGGTCGATGGTATCGGCCACGGAAAATCGTCGAAGCCGAGCGACGGGTTGCACGCGCACTTTCCTGATTACGATTACGACGACATGGTGGCGCTGCATCACGCGCTGCTGACCGACGGGCTGAAAGTGAATCATCTGCGCCTGGTTTTTGGCACGTCGATGGGCTGCATGCATTCGTTCGTCTGGGGCGAGACGTATCCGGAGTTTCATGGATGCACTGATGCCGATGGCGTGCCTGCCGGTGCAGATCGCGGGGCGCAATCGAGTGTGGCGAAAGATGGTGATCGATGGGATTCGAACCGATCCGGAATGGAAAAACGGCGACTACACGACGGAGCCGGCGCAAAGCGTTCGCATCGCGCTCGATTTTCTGATCATCGCGGGCGGAGCGCCGATCCCGATGCAGAAGTCGATGCCGACGCGCGACGACGCCGACAAATGGCTCGAGAAATATTTCCACGATCGCGCGGCGGGAATCGATGCGAACGATTTTCTGTATCAGGTGAACTCGTCACGGAACTACGACCCGTCGGCGAACCTGGAGAAGATCACCGTGCCGGTGATGTGGATCAATTCGGCCGACGACTTCATCAATCCGCCGGACCTGGGCATCGCCGAGCAACAAGTGAAGCGGCTGAAGAACGGGAAGTTTGTTTTGATTCCGGCGAGCGAACAGACCCACGGTCACGGAACGCACACGTATGCCGCGATCTGGAAGCAATATATGGCGGAAATTCTGGAGAAGTCAGCGCACTGAGCTTCTAGAGGAATTAATTGGTTGCGGGCGCGGAGGTTGCGTGCGGCTCAAGCGCCATCCTGCCGGGGCCAAACGCGGTAATCATCAACAAGCCGCCCATGATTCCGAGATTTTTCTGGAAATTTACGGACATGAATTCGTGAAGCAGAAATGTCACGGGAATCATGTAGAAAAACATTACTGTCGCCGCGATGCGCGCGCCAAAACCTGTAATCAGACAGAGTGATCCGGCGACTTCCACAATCAGCGCCGCAACCAGCAACAGATTCACCGCCGGCATGTGTTTCGAATTCAGGTACTCGACGTTGACGCTCCAGCCAAATATTTTGCTGTAGGCACTGGTCAAAAAAATAATGCTGATCAACCAGCGCGCAAGCAGAGATATAGCGCCTTGCGTGAATGTCGGCACACGATTTCTCCAATGTCTTCGATAGGACTCGACAGGAGACTTAGACGTTCGGTTGTGGAAAGCGTTTCCGGGCTATTCGGCTCGCAGCGCGCGCAATGGATCGACTCTCGCAGCGCGGCGGGCGGGTATGTAGCACGCAGCACAGGCAGCGACCGTCAAGACCGCTGCGACGCCGACGAATGTGAGCGGGTCGGTTGGCGTAACTCCGAAGAGGAACGTGCGCACCGACTGCGTCAGCGCGAATGCGGCTGCCAAACCAAGCAGCACACCGACGAGCGCAAGTCCCATCCCTTGGCGCAAAATCATGGCGACGATTTCGACGGGGCGCGCGCCGATGGCCATGCGAACGCCAATTTCGTGGATGCGCTGGCTGACCGAAAGCGCCATTACGCCTCCGATGCCTGCCGCGGCGATCGCGAGCGCGAGCAATGCGAACAGTCCGAGCAAGTTTGTTGTGAGGCGCGGTGCGGCGATGGATTCCGCGCGAACTTGCTCGAGCGATTGGATTTTTCCGGCCGGCTGATTCGGGATCGACTTCGTACAGATGCGTGACGACGGTGCGGGCGATATTCATCGGGTCGCCTTGCGTCAGGGCGACGAGGCCGGGCGCCATTTGCGGATATTGTGCGTAGGGCACGCAGATGTAGTCTTTCGCGGTCTGACTGAGTTCGCGCTCGCGGACGTTGCCGGCAACGCCGACAATTTCGGTCCAGTTTTTGCCGTCGTCGAACGAGACGCGGCGGCCAACCGGGTCCTGGCCGTGGAAATAATGATTCACGACGGACTGATTCACGATGGCGACTCGCAGTTTGTCGGGACGGTCGCGGCCGTCGAAATCCCGGCCGCTCAGAATCGGGATTCCGAGCGTGCGGAAATAATCGGGAGTGACGGCATTGAATTCCGACGTTGGCTTGTCGTTGGGATTCGCCTGCTGACCTTCGATCAGAAACTCGTTGTTGAACGCGGGGGATTTATCGAGCGGGAATTCGCCCGACATCGCGGCGGAAGTCACCTGGGGCATGGCGCGAACTTTTTCGAGAAGCGAATCGGAAAAGTTCAGCATGCTGGGATCGGTCATGTATTTCGAAAAATCCAGGCTTATCTGGACGGTCAAGACATTTTCGGGGCGGAATCCGGCGTCGACGCGTTGCAGGTTGATCAGGCTGCGCACCATCAGGCCTGCGCCGATCAATAAGAGGAAAGAGACGGCGACCTGGGCGACGATTAATGCGCCTCGCGTCTTGCTGCGACGGGCGCCTTCGGTGGATTGCGTGCCGCCTTCTTTCAATGTTGAGGCCAGATTTCCGCGGCGGGCGAGCGCAGGCGCCGTGCCGGTCAGAATGCTGACGAGCGCTGCGATGCCAAGCGTGAAGAACAACACTTGCGCATCGATGTGAATTTCGTTGGCGCGTGGAGTGAAGCGCGCGACGAACGTGGTGAGGAGTTTTAGGCCGCTGGTGGCGAGAATGAGGCCGAGCAAGCCGCCGCCGAACGCGAGCAAGAAACTTTCGGTCAGCAACTGGCGGAACAAGCGCACGCGGCTGGCGCCCATGGCGGTGCGCAATCCCATCTCGCGTCCGCGGCGCACCATGCGCGCGAGATTGAGGTTGGCGACGTTTGCGCACGCAATGAGCAATACGAATCCCGCCGCTGCGAGCAAGAAGAGCATCGTGGGCTTGGCATCGCGAGTAAGCTCCGCTTTCAGCGGAGTGACTTCCATTTTTGGAGTGGTGTCTTTCGAATAGGCGGTCGGAAAGTCGCGCTGCATCGTTGCGGCGACGGTGGAAAGATCGGCTTGCGCCTGTCCAGGAGTCACTCCGGGTTTCATTCGGCCGAAGAGGCGCAACATGCGGCCCTTGCGGTTGGCAATCATCTCGGGACTGGAGCGAAATGGGCACGCCGACGAAGTCATGTAGACATCGTTTGCATGCGGATACTGGGGAAATGGCGGAAGAACGCCGATGACCATGTGCGGCTTGTCGTTCATGCGGAAGGTTTTGCCGACGACTGTTGGATCGCCGCCGAAACTGCGCAGCCAATATTCATAGCTCAGCAAAAGCACCGCGGGCGCGCCGGGTTTTTCGTCGGCGGGCTCAAACATTCGGCCGACGAGCGGCTTCACGCCGAAGACGTCGAAAAAATTCCACGAGACGACGCCGGTCTCGACGCGCTCGGGTTCGGCGCGGCCAAGCAGGATGAACTGCATGTTGTGATACTCAACGATGCCGTCCATGCTGTGGCTCTGCGCGCGATAGTCGGTCAGTTCGGGGACCGATGAGCGGCCGACTCCGTCGCCGCCTGGGACGGTGCGCTGGCTGAGCATCAAGAGGCGCTCGCCGTTTGCGAACGGTAGTGGCTTGAGCAGCACGGCGTTCACGACGCTGAAGATTGCGGTGTTCGCGCCGATGCCGAGACCCAGGACGATGATCGCGGCGATCGTGAAGCCGAGATTTTTGCGCATCATGCGCATGGCGAAGCCGGTGTCCTGCTTGAGCATCGACCAATGTTCGCTGGGCGCGGTCGTGAAGATACCCTTCGCGGTTTCCCACCAGAGGCGGAGGATGCCCATTTTGTCGCCGCTGCGTCGCGCTTCTTCGCGCTGTTCGGCGAAGACTTGCTCCATCTCCGGGCCGTAGTCGCCGCGAAATTCAGCGGGGAGCAATCGCATCAGGAGTTGCAAGGTGCGGGAGCGCTGCTTCGAATCCTTAGCTGGGGTTGCGGTGTTCATGGGCGCCTCATGTTTCTGCCGGATCTGCTGGGACGTTGCGACTTCCTTGTTAGCGTTGCTGCGGGGTGCGGGAAACCTAGGCCGTTTGCGTGCGCTTCAACAGGCGGCGCGAGCGCGCGAGGGCAACGACTTTTTCCAGGCGTTCGGCTTCGGCGGCGGCGACTTCGCGGCCTTTCGCGGTCAGCCGGTAGTAGCGGCGGCGTTCGTCATCGTTTGCGGCTGAAGGGCGTTCGCGGCGCTCGATGATCAGGCCGTCGTTGAGCAGGCGCTTGATGATTCCGTAGAGCGTGCCGGTGCTGAGTTTTACTTCGCCGTCGGTGCGCAGCTCGACGTCTTTCAGAGATGGCGTAGCCGTGGAGATCTTCGCCGGCCAGGGCGAGCAGCACGTGGAACATTGCGGGCGTTAGAGGAGATGTGGGGTCGGGAAGTTTTGACATAGGTCGGTGGTGTCCGCTATGGCGTCTGTAGCTGTATCGCGTACAACTATAGCGTGGCGCGACGTAGTGTCAAGGAGATTGTTTGGCAGGAAGGGCTGCTGCGTGGTCGTTGGCGGTGCCGTCAGGGGCCGGGAAATTTCAAAATCGGCCTTGACATAGGGTACCTTTTATGTTATCTTACTGTTGTATAGAGGCCCGGCGAATTGCCGGGCCTTGTTTCCCGCCTCAAGTAGAAACCTCACCTCTGATTCGAATCCTAAATTTGGAATTGCCGCTTCGGCGCCTGGATTGATAGCGGTAAGTTGTTAAGGCTTTGGGGATTTACGCGCGCGCCATTCTTCGGCGGTGATTTCCCAAATTTCGGAAGGCAGGCGGCCGGAGACGTAATCGCGCTCGCCTGTTGAGATGATGCGCATGCCCTGTTTTTCCGAGATGCGTCGCGAGCCTTCGTTCGCAATCGCTTTGGGCGCGCGCAAAACGGGAAACTTTAGCGTTTCGAACCAGTGGTGGGTCACGGCGTCGCAGGCCTCCGTCATCAAACCACGACGCTGCCATCGCGGGTCTAGCCAGAAACCGCGATTTTCATTTTCATTTTTCGTAAGGCTGATGCTGCCGATGACCGTGGCCGGTTCTTGTCTTCGGCGGATCGTCCAGATCCACTCATCTCCGCGTTTGATGGCGGGCAATGCGATGTCGCGAATAAATGTGAGCGCTCCGTCAGGCGGATAGGGCCAGGGGATTTTGTTCGCGAGGAATTTCACAATTTCCCATTGCGGAAAAATCTGCTGGATTTGCCCGGCGTCCGCGAGCTCGATCGGACGCAGCAACAACCGAGCGGTTTCGAGCGTGGGCGTCATGAGATGTGTCCTTAAAAATGTAGGGGCGCAGCAAGCTGCGCCCCATGTCCGCAAAATCGAATCGGTTGCTGCGGCTTGCGTTACTTCGTCGTTTCCTGGCTGGCGCGAATTTCCTGCCAACGGCGCGGGCGCTTGTTGGCCTGCAAGACTTTCTTGCGCAGGCGAATCGACTTCGGCGTGATCTCGACGAACTCATCGTCGGCGATGAATTCGATCGCTTGCTCCAGGCTCAACTCGCGATGCGGAATCAGGCGAATGGCTTCGTCGGCGCTCGACGAGCGCATGTTGGTCTGCTTCTTTTCCTTGCAGACATTGACGTCCATGTCCTGTTCGCGCGAATTTTCGCCAACGACCATGCCTTCATACACTTCGATCGCGGGGCCGATGAAGAGCTCGCCGCGTTCCTGAATATTCCAGAGAGCAAAGGCCGTCGATGGACCGGGGCGATCGGCGACGAGGGCGCCTGTCGGGCGCAACGCCATTTCTCCGGCGTAGTCCGTCCAGCCGTCGAAAATCGAGTGAATCAGCGCGGTGCCGCGCGTGTCGGTCAGCAACTGGCTGCGTAGACCGATCAAACCGCGCGAAGGGATTTTGAAGTCCATGCGCACGCGGCCGGAATTGTGATTGCTCATCTTGAGCATTTCGCCGCGGCGTGAACCGAGCGTTTCCAAAATGATGCCGATGAAATTTTCGGGGACGTCGATGACGAGGCGTTCGAGAGGTTCGAGTTTTTTTCCGTTTTCGTTGCGCACGACGATTTCGGGCTTGCCGACCATCAGCTCGAAGCCTTCGCGGCGCATCGTCTCAATCAGAATGGCGAGCTGCAATTCGCCGCGGCCCAGCACGCGGAAGGATTCGGGAGTGTCGGTGTCTTCCACGCGAATGGAGACGTTGGTGAGCAAGTTCGCGCTGCAAACGATCGCGCAAATCGCGCGATGTCAGATAGTTGCCTTCCTTGCCTGAAAGGGGGCTGCTGTTCACGGTGAAGATCATCGCGAGCGTCGGCTCGTCGATTTGCAGCGGCTCGAGCGGCTTCGGATCGTTCACGTCGACGATGCTTTCGCCCATCTGGATGCCTTCGACGCCGGCGATGGCGACGAGGTCTCCCGCGACGACGCTGTCCGTTTCATCGCGTTCGAGTCCGCGGAAGGTGTAGAGCTTGGTGATGCGCGTCGTGACCAGTTTGCCGTCGAGCTTGCTGATGCCGACGTCGGTGCCGCGCTTGATGGTGCCGTTGAAGACGCGGCCGATCGCGATGCGGCCCAGGAATTCGCTGTAGTCGAGATTCATCACCTGAATCTGCAGCGTGCCTTCGGGATCGCCTGCCGGCTGGGGAATGGCTTTCACGATGGCTTCAAACAGCGGAAGCAAATCCTTCGAATCGTCGCCGATCTTTCGGTAGGCAACGCCGTCGCGCGCGTTGGTGTAGACCACCGGGAAATCGAGTTGATCTTCGGTTGCGTCGAGGTCGATGAACAAATCGTAGATTTCATCGAGCACTTCGGCAGCGCGCGCATCCACGCGATCGATTTTGTTCAGCACGATGACGGGCGGGAGCTTCGCGGCCAGCGCTTTCTGCAGAACGTAACGGGTCTGCGGCAGCGGGCCTTCGCTGGCGTCTACGAGGACGACCACGCCGTCCACCATGCGCAGAGCGCGCTCGACTTCGCCGCCGAAATCGCTGTGGCCCGGCGTGTCGACGATGTTGATCTTGGTGTCGTGGAAAAACAGCGCGGTATTTTTGGCGAGAATCGTGATGCCGCGCTCGCGTTCCAGGTCGTTCGAGTCCATTACGCGTTCGACGAGTTCCTGATTGGCGCGAAAGATGCCGCTCTGGCGCAGCATGGCATCGACCAGGGTGGTTTTGCCGTGGTCGACGTGCGCGATGATAGCGATATTACGAATATCTTGGCTCATGATTTGTGACGTCAAAGTGGCTGCTTCCGACGGGGAAAGCGCAGCGCAGCGTGGCGCTGGGCGGACAGCAGATACAAAAATAGCTGCTGAAACAACCAGCAGCCTGGACGAATCTCCTTCTTCTCTAGGTGCGGTCGAGCAAGCTCCAGTTTAACAGACGCGGCCATTTGCGGCCAGCGAGTGTATGCTGTGTTGCGCAATTTTCACGTGGTGCGCCAGGCGAAGATCCCAAGGGGGCGTTTCAGCATGGCCCGTAAACTCAACTTGGCATTGGTGGTTAGCGCGGCGTTGTGGCTGGGCGTTTCGGCATTGGCGGCCGCGCCTCGGCCGCCGCGATCGCAGAACGATAGCTGGATCACGGGCAGCCGATGCCCACGCCGAAGTAAAGACACTCAAAATCACGATTCTTTCGACGATGCTCGCGGACGACGGCATCGGGGAATGGGGATTTTCGGCGCTGGTCGAGGCTGACGGGCACAAGATGCTCTTTGACACCGGAGCGCACCCGAACACCGTCCTTGAAAACGCGAAAGAGCTGAAGATCGACCTCAGCGACGTGCAGGACGTCGTTCTCAGTCATTTTCACGACGACCATACGACCGGACTGATGACGCTGCGGAATGAGCTATCGAAGAAAAACCCCGCCGCGCTATCGCGAGTGCATGTCGCCAAAGGTATTTTCCTGGAGCGTCGCGGCAAAGATACGAATCCGATGATTGCCGTGAAGAAGGAATTCGAAGCGACCGGGGGAAAATTCATCGAACACGACAAACTGGACGAGATTTTTCCCGGCGTCTGGCTGACTGGGCCGGTACCACGCGTCTATCCCGAGAAAAATTATGCGGCGGGCATCGAGGTGAAAGAGGACGGGAAATGGGTGGAGGATAACGTTCCCGACGATCAATCGCTGGTGTTCAACACCGATAGCGGCTTTGTGTTGCTGGCGGGCTGCGGCCATTCCGGGCTCATCAATACGCTGACTTACGCACGCAAAGAGATTCGCCCCGCACCAGTCGATGCGGCGATCGGTGGCTTTCATCTTTACAACGCCAGCGACGAAACGCTCGACTGGACCGCGGACAAGTTGAAGGAATTTCAAACTGCACAGCTTATGGGTGCCCATTGTACGGGGATCGAAAGCGTTTACTATTTGCGTCGCAAGATGGGACTCAATCGACACAACTGTGTCGTAGGCACGATTGGTGCGACTTTCGATTTGAAAGACGGGATCAAGACAGGGCGGATCGCAAGATAGATTGAATTGATATCAAACGCGGAGTTGCGCATGCATTCGAAACCTATCCAGTCTGGCTTATTGCCACTGCGATTTTGCCTGGTGGCAATTCTGTTAGCGCTGGTGCTGCCGGCCGGCGCGACGGCGCAAGAGAATGATGGCGGCGCGCCCGACTATTCGAAGGTGTTCGACAAAATCGAAGTGATGATTCCGACGCGCGATGGCGTGAAACTCCACACTGAGATATACGCGCCAAAGAATCAGTCCGGTTCCCTTCCCATCATTCTCGAACGCACACCATACGGCTTAAACGACGACAAAGCCGGATACAGCGAGAAACTCTTTCGCTATGAAGAGATGATTCCCGAGGGATACATTTTTGTTTTTCAGGACATTCGCGGGCGCTACGGCTCCGAAGGCAAGTTCGTGATGCAGCGGCCGGTGCGTGATCCGAAAGATACGAAGGCGATCGACGAAGGCACCGACACCTACGACACGATCGACTGGCTGGTAAAAAATGTGCCGCACAACAATGGGCGCGTCGGGCTGCTCGGCATTTCTTATGGTGGCTGGCTCACCGTGATGGGCATGCTCGAGCCGCACCCGGCGTTGAAAGCCGTTTCCGAACAAGCCTCGCCCGCCGACATGTTTCTGGGCGACGACTTTCATCACAACGGCGCGTTTCGTCTCAGCTACGGATTCGAATATTCGACGATGATGGAGACCGACAAGACGAATTTCGCGTTCGGCTTCGATCGCTTCGATACCTACGATTGGTATCTCCGCCTCGGGCCGCTTTCGAATGCCGACGCGAAATATATTCACGGCTCGATTCCCACGTGGACGAACTTCGTCACACATCCAAATTACGACGAATTCTGGAAATCGGAAGCGATGCCGTACGTGCTGACGAAACCGACGGTGCCGAACCTCAACGTCGCCGGCTGGTGGGATCAGGAAGATTTCTACGGTCCGATGAAGATTTACGAAATTCTCGAGAAAAACGATCCGAATCATCTCAACTATCTTGTGGCCGGACCGTGGAATCACGGCGGCTGGGCGCGCAGCAAAGGCAACTCGCTGGGCGCGATTCCCTTTGGCAATGACACTGGCGTTTACTTCCGCCAAAAAATCGAAGCGCCGTGGTTCGCCTACTGGCTCAAGGACAAAGGCACGCTACCGGTCAAAGAGGCGACTCTCTACCAAACCGGCAGTGAAACGTGGAGCTCATTCGATTCCTGGCCGCCGCGCGAAGCTCAAACACGCGACCTTTATTTCCACGAAGACGGCAAACTTTCTTTCGACGCGCCTTCCGCGAAAGCCGGGAAGGACGACGCCGCGTTCGATTCCTATGTCAGCGATCCCGCGCACCCGGTGCCATATCGCCATCGGCCGATCGATATGACCTATCCGGAAGATCATCCGGGAAGCTGGTATACGTGGCTCGTCGAAGATCAGCGCTTCGTCGAGAATCGTCCCGATGTACTCACGTGGCAGACCGATGCGCTCACAGACGACGTCACTCTCGCCGGCCAAGTCACTGCGAAGCTTTTTGCATCCACTACGGGTAGCGACGCCGACTGGATCGTTAAATTAATTGATGTCTATCCGGAGAAAATGCCAGACAACTGGAAGCTCTCCGGCTATGAACTCATGATCGCGGATGAAGTCTTCCGCGGGCGCTTCCGCAACTCATTCGAAAAGCCGGAGCCGATCAAGCCGAACACCGTGACGCCGTTCACCGTCGATCTGCACACGGCCAACCATGTCTTCAAAAAAGGGCATCGGATCATGGTGCAAGTGCAAAGCACCTGGTTCCCCTTGATCGATCGCAATCCACAGAAATTCGTGCCGAATATTTTCGAAGCGAAGGAATCCGACTTTCAGTCCGCGACGCACCGCATCTACCGCTCGCAAAAATATCCGTCGAGTGTGGCGATCAGCGTGATGCCGGCAAGTGGGACCGCAACGAAATGGTTCAGTACATTCGATTCGCAAAATACAGCGGCATCACCGAACTCAGCGCCAAGAACCTCAGGAGCCACGAATTGATCCGACGTCGTCTTCGCATCGCACTCATCGCGGTTGTAGCGATCGCAACAATTCTCTTCCCGCTCAAATCGCACCATTCCTCGACGCACGCCCAGCAATCCTCGCGTGACTACACCGCCCTCTTCGACAAGATTGAAGTGATGATCCCCGTCCGCGACGGCGTAAAGCTCCATACTGAAATTTACGTCCCCAAAAACGCCACGACGCCGCTCCCCATCCTCTTCGAACGCACTCCTTACGGCATCTCCAGCGAGCAATCCTCCGGTGGCTACAGCACGATGCTTCGCCGCTACGACGAGATGATTTCCGAAGGCTACATCTTCGCGTTCCAGGACATTCGTGGCCGCTACGCCTCGCAAGGCAAATTCGTCATGCTCCATCCCGTGCACGACCCCGCCACCGATCCCAAGGGCATCGACGAAGCCACCGACACCTACGACACGATCGACTGGCTCGTCAAAAATGTGCCGCACAACAATGGGCGCGTCGGCATGGACGGCATCTCGTACGACGGCTACCTCGTCACGATGGGCATGATCAATCCGCATCCCGCGCTGAAAGCCGCGTCGGAGCAAGCCTGCATGGGCGACACGTATCTCGGCGACGATTTCTTTCACAACGGCGCGTTTCGCCTCAGCTACGCGTTCGAATATGCGGCGCTGCTCGAAACCTCCGCCGAAAATTACAGCTTCCCGTTTGATCGCTTCGATCTCTACGACTGGTATCTGCGACTCGGGCCGCTCTCCAACGCCAACGCGAAATATTTCCACGACAAAATTCCCACGTGGAACGATTTCATCGCGCACTCAAGCTACGACGATTTCTGGAAGCATCACGCCGTCGCTTACGGACTGAAGCAGCCCACCGTCCCCAATCTGAACGTAGCCGGCTGGTGGGATCAGGAAGATTTCTACGGGCCGACCGCAACCTACGAGCGCCTCGAAAAGGTTGACACGAAAAATCTGAATTATTTTGTCGCCGGGCCGTGGAATCACGGCGGCTGGGGACGCGGCACGGGCAGTTCACTCGGAGACATTCCTTTTGGCAGCGAGACGAGCGTTTACTTTCGGCAGAATATCGAAGCGCCGTGGTTTGCGTACTGGCTGAAAGACAAGGGCCAACTGCCGCTGAAGGAAGCGCTGACGTTCCAGACCGGCAGCGACCAGTGGGTGCAATACGATTCGTGGCCGCCGCGCCAGGCGCAGACGCGCAACATTTATATGCGCGAAGACGGAGTGCTCTCGTTCACCGCGCCATCGGGCTCATCCGCTGGGGACAAGTCCGCCGACGCGAGCTTCGACACCTACATCAGCGATCCCGAGCATCCTGTGCCGAATCGCCATCGTCCCGTCGATATGACGTATCCCGAGGACCACCCCGGCTCCTGGTTCACATGGCTCGTGCAGGATCAGCGTTTCGTCGATCAGCGTCCCGATGTCCTCACGTGGCAGACGTCCGCGCTGACCGAAGACGTCACGCTCTCGGGCCAGGTCACCGCGAAACTATTCGCTTCTACTACCGGCAGCGACGCCGACTGGGTCGTCAAATTAATCGACGTCTATCCCGAATCGATGCCGCAAGACTGGAAGCTCTCCGGATTCGAACTGATGGTCGCCGACGAAATCTTCCGCGGCCGCTATCGCAACTCGTTCGAAAAGCCTGAGCCGATCACGCCCAATACGGTGACGCCATTCACCGTCGACCTGCACACAACGAATCACGTCTTTAAAAAGGGTCACCGCATCATGGTGCAGGTACAAAGCACCTGGTTCCCGCTGTACGACCGCAACCCGCAGAAATTCGTGCCGAATATTTTCGAGGCCAAGGCTTCCGACTACCAAAAAGCCACCCAGCGTATCTACCGCTCGAGCCAATACCCGTCTCACATCGAGATGTCGATCATGCCGAGCAACTCAAACAACGCAGCGGCGGCCGCGAACTAGAGCGTGGGGATTGTCGTCAACTCCCACTCTTGGACTTTCTTACGTAGGTGAAGTCGTACTCGACGTTCCAGGTCTTCCCGCCATCCGTTGACCCACGGCTGAACTGCCTCACTTTGTCCGCGCCCATCGGAATAAACTGCAGATGTCGCCGCAGCGCCGGCCCAGAACTTTGCGGAATGTCATCCGTCCAGTAATCCATCACTCCGTTTTCCGCCAACTCCCCGTGAAAGAAAATATTGCCGCCCGTGCTATCCACCCAATATTGTTCCCACCTTTTGAGCGCTGCGTCATAGATGTTGTAGCTCTTGCCTGAATATGGCGAATTCAGGGTCTTCCAGTTCTCTTGCACGACGCAGTCTTCCAGAATCAGCTCGATCTTGCTCGTGCCCGCGGGCACTCCACCCTGCGTCGTGCTGACATCCCATTCACCCAGCCAGAAATCGAACTGCCGATTCTCTTTCGCATAGGCGCAAGGTCGCGCGTTGCGCTTCACTTGCTCGACAAGCTTTTCGAATCGAGCGTCCCCTCGTAATGGCTGCAAATTCGGATCGGTGGAGAACATCACCGAATCGGTGAAGCCCTGTTTTACCGCCGCGTCCAGCGCGGCGAACGCTTTCTCCGTCTGTTGCATTCCCGTGTATGTCGATGCCTTTCCGTATTCCGCGAACGGGCCCGCACCTATGTCGGTCGCCTTCTGAAACGCCTCCAGCGCCTGATCGTACTTCCCCAGCGCGCGCAGGGATGCTCCGAGCCGCAGCCACACCCGCGGCGGAGCATCCTTCTGCTTCGAAAGCTCCTCGTACAGTTTCGCGGAGCGCTCCCAATCTTTGGCCTCCCAAGCCGCGTTTGCCTGCTCCGCAGGGGTGTCGGCGGCCTCGGGCGTTTCGCCGGCTGAGCCGTTGTCATAAATGGCCCTGATCGTCGCCGAAGGCAGGGACACGGAGTCCGCTTCGACGACCTTTGCCACACCCGTCACGCACAATCCAAATACCAGCGCGAAAATCACGCTTCGCCGAGATGTCATGGTTTTCTCCGTATGCAGACCACAGCTTGTTGCTCTTAGACGGAGTTTTGTGGAAAGGAAAGCAGGATTCGTGGCGGGTAGCGCAGGGTTTTTGTGTCACAGGCTCGTAACAGTGCAGCCGCCCATTAATTTTCAGCCATCCTTTATATACTTATCTCAATTTCGGTAACGTCTTTGTCTTTCTTCCACTTACACGAAACCTTCTTCTAAAATTTTCGTATTCACCTACAAAACGGAACTTCGGTTCCTGCGTCTATCTGCTCATGGGTGGGGTGTATGTCTTCTTTTGACCTGAGTTCGACAATGGAACCCGATGCGGCCACAGGAGCGGCCCGGACGATCCAGCTCCCTGCGCGTTATATACGGTTCGGCCCGTTTCAGATCGACCAACAGCGCCAGGAAGTAACCAAGAGCGGCTCGCGCCTTCGCCTGCAGGGCAAGGTGTACCAGGTGCTGCTCGCGCTCGTCGAAAAACAGGGCGACGTGCTGACGCGCGAAGAGCTGCGGCTGCGCCTCTGGCCCAACGAGACGCACGTCAATTACGACGCCAACGTCAACACCACGGTGAACAAGCTTCGCCAGGCGCTTGGCGATTCGTGCGAAAAGCCGATCTATATTGAGACGGTTCCGCGCAAGGGCTATTGCCTCGTCGTCCACCCGGAATTTACCGAGCTACCCGTGCCGCCAGGATCCGCAGTCGCGGAGATCAGGGTCGAAGAGCAGGACTCGATCCCGGAAGCCGATTCATCGCCGAAGAAGACCGATCTTTGGATCACCATCGGTGTAATCGCGTTGATCGTTGCGGGCATGTTGCTCGGAGCGGGCATCACTCGGCTCTGGATCGGCCATTTCGACCAGGCGCCGCTCGTCGCTCCCTGGCTTTGAGGTTGTGTTCGTTGGATTGCGCGGATTCGATCGCGACGACTCTGCCTATTTTTCTTTAGCGCGGCGAAACACGATGCCGGTGCTGCGTCCGGCGTCCAATTCAAACTCCGACGCGGTTCCGCCGTCGCGCTTGAACTTCACCGTCAGGCCATCTTCACCAAAGGTGAAAACATCCGGGGCCGTCGCGCGAAATTCTTCCTTTGCAAAACTATTGGCTCTTGGAATTCCGATCTTGTCTTGAATCGCCACTACCTTCAGCGCTCCGTCACGAACGGCGAGCCGGTAGCTGACGCCCATTTCCTCGCTCCAGTAATCGCCGGCATAGGCAGCGAGTTGCTCTTTCGTCAGCGAAATCGTCGCCGTTTCTTTCTTCCGTTCGTCGTCGTCTTCCTCTGCCGACTTCACCGTCTTCGGCTTCATCACGCTGTTCAGATAAACGTCGGCAACCTGCGATGCGCGCCGCGTCGGATCGGCACTTCCTAGGTTGCAGAGAGTCGCGACCGAGAAATGCTGGTCGGGAAATCGCATGAGCTGCGCTCGATATCCTCCCCATGATCCGCCGTGGCTCACCATGCGGAGGCCTCGATAGTTCGAAACGACAATGCCCTTCGCATAGCTCAATTTCTTACCGTCGTTGAGTTTTGCCGTGTCCTGCAGCTCCGCCAGCAAAATCTTTCCGCCCACTTGCCCGCTGTAAAAATTCTCGTCCCACTTCAGCAAATCCTCGACGGTCGTATGCACCGCGCCGTCGCCGGTCTGCTCGAAATAAGAGACGTTAAGCGTGAAGCCATCCTTCTTTTCCTTTTCGTCGTACGCCATCGCGCGTTCCGGCACCAGCGATCTGTGGTCGTCGCGATATTGCGTGTGTGTCATCTGCAGCGGCGAAAAAATATTCTCCGCCGCAAATTCGCGCAGCGTCTTCCCGCTCACCCGCTGCACAATCACCGACAGCAGGAAAAAACCCGTGTTGCTGTAGAGAAACTCCGAGCCCGGCGCGAAGTTGAGCCCTTTTTGCCGCGTGATCAGCGCCATTGCGTCTTCGTCGGTCGTCACGCTGTCGACGTTTACGCCCGCGATGTCGAAGAGCGTCAGGTAATCCCGCAGCCCGCTGGTGTGATTCAGCAAATTCAGGATCGTGATTTTCTTCCCGTAATCCGGCAGCTCGGGGATGTACTTACGAATGTCGTCTTCGACCGACAGCTTGCCCTCTTTTTCCAGCAGCAAAATGCTCGTCGCCGTGAACTGCTTCGAAGTCGAGCCGATGTCGAACACCGACTTCGGCGATATCGGCACGTTCTCCTCGATATTCGCCAGCCCGTAGCCCTTCTCGTAGATGATCTGCCCGCCGCGATAAACGCCAAGTGCGCAGCCCGGCGAACCTGCCGCCGTCAAATCCTGAAAGACCTCATCGACCGCCGCGTCCAACCGTTGCTGGTTGCCATTGGTCTTGGTGGTCGCGTCCTGCTCTTGCTCGCCGCGGCGATTCTTCGCCACGACATTTTGACCCGCGCTGCCTTGAGCCGCAACGAATCCCGCCTGCGGAGCGCACAGCAGCGCCCCGATCATCACCGTTCCGCAACACGCTCGAAGAAGTGTCATTCGCCCTCGCCAGAATCGCGCGCCGAGTGTATCCGCAACATCCCCCGCCATCAATGCTGCCGCCAAACGCAAGTGACACCCTGCGATCATGCGGCGTCCCTGCTAAAATCCCACCGTGCTAACCGCCATAACCCGTGCCGTGAGCCCCGCTCTCGCTCAATGCGAGCTCACTTTCGTCGAACGCCAACCCATCGACCTCGCCAAAGCCGAGGCGCAGCACACCGCCTACGAACATCTGCTCGCGAAACTCGGCATCCATGTCCACTCGCTCTCCGCCGAGCCGGCCCTTCCCGACTCCATGTTCGTCGAAGATCCCGCCATCGTTCTCGACGAGCTGGCCGTCATTCTTCCGCTCGGCACAAAATCCCGCCAACCCGAAGCCGAATCACTCGCGAAAGCTCTCGCGCCTTTTCGCAAGCTGCACTACATCACCGCGCCGGCCGCCATCGAAGGCGGCGACATCCTCCGCATCGACCGCACGCTCTACGTCGGCCAAACCACGCGCACCAACGCCGAAGGCGTCCGCCAACTCGCCGCGATCCTGGCGCCCCACAATTACAAAGTCGTGCCAGTCCCCGTCACCGGCTGCCTCCACCTGAAATCGGCGGTAACTTATCTCGGTCGCAACACACTCCTCGCGAATCGCAATTGGTTCGATATGACTCCGCTCGCGGCCTTTCAGTGGATCGACGTCGACCCAACCGAACCGCACGCCGCCAACGCGCTAGCCATCGCCGACTCCGTAATCTTCCCCGCGTCCTTCCCCAAGACCCGCGCCCGCATTGACTCCGCCGGTTTCCACGTCGTCTCGCTCGACATCTCCGAACTCCAAAAAGCCGAATCCGGCCTGACCTGCTCGAGCCTGATTTTCACGACAGCCAGGCTGTAGCTACGGTCGTAGCTCAGCACCTCGACTATTCAGGCGCCACCACATTCGAACTGAAACGGTGGCCATTCGACGCTGCTGTTGTTTCTCGTCCCACGTTGTGACATCTTCCGTTGGACGCGAAGGGCCACGACGACTACCCGGCGAGGGAATCGTGAAAGCGATCGTCTACTACGAGTACGGGCCTCCCGACGTTCTCCGCTGTGAAGAGATCGACAAGCCGATCCCCGCCGACAAAGAGGTGTCGCTCAAAGTTCATGCAGCTTCTCTGAATCCCTACGATTGGCACTTCATGCGTGGCGAGCCGTACGCAGTGCGGCTCATGGCGGGACTTGGCAAACCCAAAAACAAACGCCTCGGGTCTGATGTTGCAGGCGTTGTTGAAGCGGTCGGCCGCAACGTCACTCAATTCAAGCCGGGCGACGCCGTCTACGGCTTGTGCCAGGGCGCTTTCGGCGAGTTCGTCTGCACCACCGAATCAAAGTTGGTGAAGAAGCCCGACGCCATTTCTTTCGAGCACGCAGCGTCTTTGCCGATCGCGGCACTGACCGCTCTGCAATCGTTGCGCGACAAAGGCAAAATTCAGCCGAAGCAAAGCGTCCTGGTCAACGGCGCTTCCGGTGGCGTCGGCACTTTCGGCGTTCAGATCGCCAAGTCGTTTGGCGCGACAGTTACCGGAGTTACGAGCACGCGCAATCTCGAACTGGTGCGATCGATCGGCGCCGATTACGTCATCGACTACACCAAGCAGGACTTCACGAAAAGCGATCAGCGGTTCGATCTGATTCTCGATTGCGTCGGCAATCACACTTTCTCGGAATGCCGCCGGGCGCTCAATCGCGGGGGCAAGGTGCTCGCCGCTGGAGGCAAAACCGACAACTGGATGGTGACGCCCATCGCGCGCATGGTGTCCGCGATGTTTCAGTCGATCTTCGTAA
Organism: uncultured Acidobacteriota bacterium; assembly: GCA_963766985.1. Taxonomy (GTDB): domain Bacteria; phylum Acidobacteriota; class Terriglobia; order Acidiferrales; family UBA7541; genus Acidiferrum. Next base: position 753,664 of record CAVYCJ010000009.1, on the reverse strand, counting down.
GCCAGAAACAGGTTTCGATTCTGGCAAAAATGAATCAGTCAGATCTGCTCGCCCTCAACGAGCTGCTATCGAGCAAGAAAGTCGTGCCCGTCATCGATCGTCTCTGCAAGCTCGAAGAAATTCCCGCCGCCATCCGCTACCTCGAAGAAGGTCACGCCCGAGGAAAAATAGTGATGACGCTCGACGAGTAGGCAGCAGTTCCCAAGCGGACTCGCTGATCTCGCATCAAAAAAAAAGCGGCCACCCCGAAACCTCTGAAGTGGCCGCCCCATGAACAACACTTTGTCGTTGCGCCTAGTTCGTCAGCTGCTCGACGCTATGCGCCACAAACACTGGCTGGCCGCTGATCGGATCGCGCAGCACGAGACCGACGACGCGCAAATCGAGCGCCGTAGTTCCCGTAATGCTGGCAAGTCCGCTCAAGCCGCCCTTGAACTTCGTGAATGGCGTGCAGTACACCGTGATCGGCCCGTTATAGAGCACGCCCGCCACTCCGTTCGAGTTGAATTGGAACGTGCCGGCGCCCGCATCCGTGCTGCCGACAACCCACGAACCGGTGTGGCCCTCGGCTCGCAACACCACTCGCTTCACGGTAACTGCGCCGTTGCTGAGCGGCCCTGCGATGCTGACGTGCTGCCCCGGAACCAGCAGGCTCGAGTTAAACAGGAAGTTTGTGAATTTGTTGTGCCAGAAATAAATGAAGTAGTTTTCGGTTCCGTTCAGGTCGATTGTCGAAATCTGACCCGACGTGAATCCTGTTCCGGTCGGAAGAACGCTTCGCACATACAAATCGAAATCGTTCGCCGCGCCCGATGTCGGATCGACGTACGTGATCAAACCGCCGGCCCAGAATTTATCCTGCGACACGATCGCAACCGTGTCCGCAAGAATCGCGCCTGATGTCCGATCCAGTGTGCCCGAGAGTTCGACGATCGACGTGTTCGTCAGGTTGGTGATGCTCTCGCCGTTTTCCCATTCGGTCTGATCGTTCACGTTCACCGTAAACGTATGACCGTGGGGACCCTGAATCGTGAATGAGCTCGTTGTCGTGCCCGTCACGCCCGCGACGAAGTCGTCGATGTACGCGTCGTCGTTGTCGGGCGTCACCGCTTTGATCGAGACCATCGGGTTGACTGCTCCCGTGATCTGCCCGTTCCCATCAACCGCGATCGAATCCTTCAGATCGAAATCAAACGACAAACCGATGACTTGATTCGCGGTCACCACGAGTGGATTTGCGAGGTTCACCGTCACTGAGGACTGCGTCAAGCTCGTAGCCGGCGACGTCATCGAGTTCAACGTCGAGATCGTCGGGCGCGTCGGCGGAGTCGTCTGTGGGTTCGTAACATTCATATATGCGATTTGGGGATTGGCAAGCGTCACCGTCACGCTGCTGTAGGTACCCGCCGGAATCGTGTTCAAGTCGAGCAGCGTGTGGAGACCGTTCAACCGCGCAAAGTCCACGGTCTGCACACCGTTCAACACCGAAACGGGTGCATCGACCCCGTCCGATACGGTCATACCCGTGATGTCCACTTGAAAGGACAAAACACTGGGCAGCGGCGCATCCGTACCGTTAACAAATACCTGCCCGTTCTCCGCGGTTGTCGTGGTCGATGAAGGCGAAGTCGCACCACCTCCACAACCGGTCAAACCAACTCCTAATGCTGCAACGCCCGCAATTACGCTAAGCCACTTCTTCGGTTTCATAACCATTTCCTCTCTCTCTTAATGGAAATTCCCCGGAGGCGCGCCCAGCGCCCAGCTACCCTTACCGAACTCAAACACTCTTTCTTGGACAAAGTTGCGTCGTTTAAACTAGCTAAATCGTTTTGATTCATGTACTTATAGTATAGTACTAAAACTATGAGGGACGAGCGGAGGTGGGACTCCTATTAGTGGCTTAAGTCTCTTAGAATGAGCCAGTTGTTCGGTTTTACCGATTTTCGAGCGCTAAACGTCTTTGAATCAGATGCTTACGTCAAAATCGCGGGAGGCGACCGATAATCGCCAATTCCTTGAAACCAGTCGCAATGAGACACACTTAGCCAAATTTTCACTTTGCCATTCTTCTCTGCCATGCTAATTTCGATCCCGGTATGAATCTTTCTCTCGCCGCTAAGCGCATGACTACGTCGACGTCGTCGATTATTTCGACTACGACGAAGTCGATTACCGCTAACGGCGAGGCTAGAAACTAGAAAGATCCCAAAAGTTTCCAACCCACCGCCGAAGCGAACTGGCGGTGGGTTTTCTCTTTAAAGCCCCCCTCCAAGTCGCTCCCGCGGTAACAAAACGGAGCGGCACCATGAACGCCAGAAATGTGCAGTCCGAAGTAGCAGCGGAGGGTGACTTATCACCCCGCTTAGTCCCCGCAGTATTCGCGCGGAGCGAAACGCGTTCCTCGCGTAACGCTGAAGATCGCGCCACGTCGACGAAGCGCGAGACTTCCACTTCGCTTGGTTGTCGCAAGGAAATCGTCGCGTTCAAATTTGGCGGGACTTCGCTGCTTGGTGCTGCTCGCATGCTGCACGCTGCGGAGCTTGTAAAGCCCGTCGCGCAGAATTCCAGCGTCGTTGTGGTCGTTTCCGCGATGAAGGGCGTGACCGACAGGCTGCTCGCGATCGCGCAGCTCCTGGCCGATCGGCAAAACTATCGCGCGCGCGTCGAAGCTGAACTCGTGCTCCGACTGCATTACGACTCGCTCAGTGAACTCGGGCTCGAGAGCGATGTGCACGAGCGCGTCGAACGCGAACTCGATTCGCTCGGCCGCGATCTGCTGCACGCGGTTCCCGCGCGTGAATCCGTCGTCGCGTCTCCGGAGCTTTTCGATCAGCTCGCGTCATTCGGCGAACGGCTCAGCGCGCGAATCTTCGCCGCTGCGCTGGAATGCGCCGGAGTAGCGGCCGTTCCGGTCGCATCGTCGGACTTCGTGCTAACCTGCGACACGTTTCGCGATGCGAAGCCGCATCTCGAACAAACAAAGCGCCGCGGCCGCACCGTACTGACGCCGCTGCTCGAAGACGGCCTCGTGCCCGTTGTGACCGGATTCATCGGCGCGACTCCCGACGGCCGCATCACCACGCTCGGCCGCAACAGCTCCGATTTTTCCGGCGCAATCATCGCGCACGTTGTTGACGCCGACGAACTGGTGATCTGGACCGACGTCGATGGAATCTACACCGCGAATCCCAACGAAGACGCGCAGGCGCAACTCCTGCACGACTTGAGCTACGACGAAGCGCACGCGCTTGCGGCCAGCGGAGCAAAAGTTCTGCATCCGCATGTTTTGCCGCTCGCCGCATCGACAGAGATGACCGTTTGGGTTCGCAACACATTCAAGCCGCAAGTTCGCGGCACGCGGATCGGTCTCAAACGTCCGCCGCATTCGCAGTCGCAACGATCTTCACAATCTCAATCCCAGGAAGGTGCAGCGTGAGCGGTCAATGGCAAGGAAATGTTTTCGAGACGCATGAAATATCGCTGACAGACGAACGCGATTTCGCACCGACGCGGCACTTGCAATATGTGCAAGGTCAGCATGAGACAAAGTCGCGCGCTCCTCGCAAATGGCGCGCAGGCGTGCTCGGCGCAACCGGTATCGTCGGCCAGCGATTGGTCAAATCGCTCGCAGCGCATCCGTGGTTTGAACTCACCGCGGTTGCCGCGTCGGAACGTTCGTCCGGCAAAACATACGCCGAGGCGACACGCTGGCACCTCGACACGCCGATGCCGCAGGAGGCGCGGAATCTCGTCGTAAAAAGTCTTGAGCCGACGCTCGATTGCGATTTCGTTTTCTCGGCGCTCGATTCCAGCGTCGCCGGAACCGCGGAAGAAGAGTTCGCGCGCGCTGGTTATCCGGTCGTGAGCAATTCCAAAAATCACCGCATGGATCCCGACGTACCGCTGCTGATTCCAGAAGTGAACGCGTCGCATCTCGACGCAATCAGCGTCCAGCAGAAACAGCGCGGATACACAACCGGTTTCATCGTGACCAATCCGAACTGTTCGACGGCCGGCCTTGTTCTCGTGCTCAAGCCGCTCGCCGATATTTTTGGACTCGAGCGAATTTTCGTCGTCACGCTGCAAGCCGTTTCCGGTGCAGGCTATCCCGGTGTTCCTTCGATGGACATTCACGGCAACGTCGTGCCGTTCATCAGCGGCGAAGAAGAGAAGATGGAGACGGAGCCGCAAAAACTTCTCGGCCGCTGGGATGGTCGCCGCTTCGTCGACGCCGGGCTCGGCATCAGCGCGCATTGCAATCGCGTGCCGGTGCTCGATGGTCACCTCGAATGCGTGAGCATGAGCCTGAAGAAAATCGCGTCTACGGAAGAAGTGAGCGAAGCGCTGCGTCGCTTTGAAGTTGATCCTGAAATCGCGGCGCTGCCGACGGCGCTTCGCCATCCGATCGAAGTGCTCGATGAAGACAATCGCCCGCAGCCGCGGCGCGACGTGAACGCCGGCAACGGCATGGCCGCCGTCGTCGGCCGCGTGCGCGAATGCCCGCTGCTCGACATCAAGCTGACGCTACTCTCGCACAATCTCGTGCGCGGAGCGGCCGGCGCAGCGTTGCTCAACGCCGAGTTGCTCGCGGCGCGCGGATTCATCTCGCACCGCGGAAAGGCCGCTACATCGCGGCGCTCCAAGGAAGGCACGGTCACGGAGCAGGTCTCAGGCTGACGCTATGTTCACGAGGCTCCGGGCGCTACTATCGAGGGGCGTCCGGAGTCGCTCCACATGATGAAAATCAATTGTCGCCGCGGCAAAGCCATTGTCGCGAACACGCTTCTTCGATGTATCGCCATCGCGGCGATCGTCTACTCTAAGCGCGCCGCACGCGACGCCACAAAAAGCTAAAGCGCAGCATTCCGGAGCGCACGCGCAACCCGCGATGGAACTAATCGTCCTCGGCTCAGGCGGGCCGCGTGCGACGGGCCGCGGCGAAACGAGCTACATCGTTTTGCTCGCAGGCGTGCCGCGCATTCTCGTCGATGCCGGTTCCGGCGCATTCGTCGAAATCGGCAAACTCAATCTCGATCTCGATGGGATGGACGTCGTACTGCTGACGCACCTTCACATCGATCACAGCGCCGACTTGCCTTCCGTCTTCAATGCGCGCGCTCTTTCGGCCGACGATCCAATCACTTACCACGTCTTCGGTCCGGACGGCGGAGGCGAATTTCCGAGCACAACGAAATTTCTACATCTAATTTTCGATCGTGGCGGAATCTACGAATACCAGCGGGGCTTCGGCGTCGACGAAACGATCGACGGAAAAGATCTCGCGACTGCGCTCAATACACCGGAAACCGAAATTTTTGCCGAAGGCGACTTACACATCCGCGAAATCGCCACGCATCACGGCGATTGCCCGTCGGTCGGGTATCGCGTCGAGTTCAAAGGCCAGAGCATCACGTTCGCCGGCGATATGGATGCATCGGCGCTCGCGAATCTCGAGCAACTGGCCAAAGACACCGATCTCCTCGTTGTGCACGCCGCGATTCTCGATCCGCCAGACACGCCAGCAATTTTGCTGACGCTGCACACTCCGCCGAAACAACTCGGCGAGGCAGCGAAAGCCTCCAACGCAAAACACGTGCTGCTCAGCCACATCCCGCCGGTCGTAGAAGATCATCAAGCCGCAGTGCTCCGCTCGATCCGCGCTTCCTACGCCGGACCGGTCGAATTCGCCCACGACGGTATGCGCGTCGCCGTAGCGAAATAATCGTTTGAGAGATCACCCGGATTCTGAAGGCGACGAAGGCAAGAGTGAAAAATCCTGCCTACCGCACGATCGATTGCACGCAATCGGTGCCGGAAGCATATTGCTGGAAGATATCGACCAGACGCTGCGTCCATCGTTCCAGGATCTCTGCGCCGCTGAAGGAAATGATGATCGCAATCACACGACGAGTCTCGCTCGTCACCATCGTGCGCTCGGAATCGCTGGTCGGGCTCCCGTGCGGACCGCGCGCGTCGGCAAAAACCGGAAGCCCTTCGAGATTTAAATCGTATTTGCCGATTCCTTTGTAGGTCTCGCCGCTACGGCCTGCTCGAAAAACGATATCGCCCTCGACGTGAACGAGATCGTAGAGACCGATCGAAAGCCGGCTCTCGATCGACACAAGATTGATCGCATCGACGACCGCGTTGATCTGCGGCAATTCTTTACCGCCGATCACGCGCCGCAGCAGAGCCTCAGCGCTGCCGCGATAGCGCGCCGGATCTTTGCCGAGCGCCTTGTAAGCAGCCCGCGTCGCGACAATTTCCGGCGACTCCAGCACGCCGCGTGCAAACGGCAGCTTCAAAATTTCGTTCACGCGCTGCTGCATCAGCGCGACAAGCTCAGCAGGCGAACGCGGCGCCTCCACCGAAGCCGTCACGCACCCCAGCGCCACGCGCGGACACTTCTTCCTCAACCCGTCATCAATCGTCACTTGCATGCGCCAATCCTACCCGATGACCGAACCCAGCGCGCCCCGAGAATGCGGGCCGATGCACATTTGCCTCGCGCTGCGAACCGAAGGGCACCCTGTCTTCCCGACGGAATCGAGTCAAAAGCCGTGGCCTCAAACAATTGTGAACAGGGGAAACGTACTGTAGAATTAGAGGTCGCAGAACTGCTTGATTCTGCGCCAGTAGGCTCGTAGCTCAGTTGGTTAGAGCGCCACCTTGACACGGTGGAGGTCTGGGGTTCGAGTCCCCACGAGCCTACCATTCCTTCGCCACATCTTTCCTACCGACAGACTCCGATTCATCCCCCGATTTGAGGTTTGGCTGTTATGCCCCGCCGAGAAGCGTGCTTATCAAGCTTAAGCGTCAGTTGTAGGGGATTCCACCTGGGATCGTCGAAGCGGAGGCAATACGTAGACTTCCCGTGCTGCGATCGGAAGTGGAAGTATCCTTTTTCATCTGTTGTCGTGGTACGGAGCACGGTGACGCCGTCGGCGGTGCGATCCGTTACGGTCATATCCGATATCGGACCCCCTGACGGGTCCAACACAACGCCTTCGACTCTTTGCGCTATCTGAGGCTCGTCGATGATTACGATCTGGCGAACCGCTCGCGCTGAAGTCATAACGAACACGCTTGCGAACGCGGTGAGGACCAGTGGACGCACGCGACGATTATTCGTCAGCATCCCTGTCGAAACAAGTCATCGAAGCGAGAAAAGCGACCAGCCATAGGCACCACGAATCGATTCATTGCGTGGTAGTCAAGGTAGTTGGGTTGGCTGCGTAAGATTTGGTGAAGCGGACTCGCACGAGCCAATAAACGAGCAGAATTAACGGAAGAAGCGTAAGCGTCAGGTAGACGCCGGTGCTAAACAACGCCGGCGAAAGATGTTGTCCGATGCCTGTGGCCGAAAGTAAGCGCAGCGGCCGATTTGACGGCCCGAGAAAAAATGATCCGGCCGCGATAAACAATCCAAAGCACATGCGCCAAAGATGGCGCGCGATGCGCTTCTTTCCGCGAATGCCTCCGGCGATCAGCATGCGAACGTCGCCGCCGGCCGCGAACAGCATCACTGAGCCCATAAAAAAGCTCATTCCAACTGGAACGCCGTCGGGCGAGGGCGCACCGCTGCGCAAGATGGAAATGGCGCGCGCCCAGAGCAGAATGCCGACTGTGACGGGAATCAGTAGTAGAACCCAGTCGAAAGGGCTCGTTCGCCCATCTCTGCGGCGCGCAGTCAGCCACGCTGTGCCGATCAGGTAAAAAGTAAAAATCCCGCCGGTGATGTTACCTGTTTGATGTTTGAGGACGGCGAGATACGTCGCGATGCTCGCCATGATGAGCATCGACACCACAAAGATTCTCCCCGCCAGCGCGTGACGCGGCCCGCCTTTGCGGAACAGGATCGCAGCGGTCCCAGAGAGCAGGCCCACGGTCCCGGCGATAATATGAACCAGTAGGATCGGTGAGTAAGGCACTTGTCCTCTTCGAGAAGCATACGAAAAATGCGGCCGAAAAGTCTCACTTGCTCGGTTCGCGGGAGATCGAAATGAGTCGTCAGACTCGTCTTTCATCCCCAAATTCTCGCCCGACTAGCTCCTCATTTCTCTCCCGTGAATGCACAGTAAAATTCTCGCGACTGGATTGCGTGCGCCTCGTTTCTGGATTAGCGTGCTGCCCCCATGAGCCAATCAGCCGAACTCGACAATCTCCGCGACGCTTACAAAAAAGCCGTCGATGCCTGGGTCGTCACGATTCGCGCCGAAGAGGCGCTCGCCACGCCCGACCACTCCATGACTGCGATGGAAAAATGGGATGACGCCCATTTCACCGAGCAGGACGCGCAGAAAGCGGCCAAAGAGGCGCGCGACGCTTACAAGGACGCGCTGCGCACCGTGAACTACGGCATTTAGCCGCCGCAACATATCCCTCTCGGCTTGCACAGCGCCGCTGGTGTGCCCTCGCCCTCGCCGAGCGCATGCGAGCAAATATCCACGGTTCGCTGTATGCCCACAGTTCCCGCGTCCGGAGATATGATTTGCCCATGGCGGATCCAGCGAAAAAACAAAACCCATCGACACCGGAACTCGACGTGAATCCCGAACCGACCGATCCCGCAATCGATCCCGTCGAGGAAGCCTCCGAAGAATCTTTCCCGGCGAGTGATCCTCCCGGTTGGATCGGCGAAAAATCCAGCTCGACTCCGAAACCGAAAAACTAACGCCGCTCTACAACTTAGCCGACCAGTCTCGCCGCAACGCCGCAAAGCTCCAAAACGCACCCGTCCGGTTGAGCCTCCGCCAACGCGGGTGCTATTCTGACCATATGCCGGACCCGGTCATCACATCGCCCGAATCGATGCCCGGCGCGAGCTTAGCCGCCGGCACGCCCGCCACCGATCTCGCACCGACCGCTACCACGCCCAGCGCAATCACCGCCGCCTCGCCGGCAATCTCTGCCGCTCCAACAACTTCAGCCGTTCCGCCCGCCGAGCCCCCCATCGAGCATTCCCGCCTCCAGCTCGAAGCCCTGCTCGAAGTCAGCGAAGCCATCTCCCAGCAGCGCGATCTAACCGTCCTCTTCCACGACCTCTCCGAGCGCCTGCACACCGTCGTCGATTTCGATTTCCTCACGCTCACCCTTCACGACCCCGCGCGCAACGTGATGCGCCTGCACATTCTCGAAACGCGCATCCCGCATGACAAGCACATCGGCGCCGAAACGCCGGTCGACGGCCATCCCTCCGGCCAGGTTTGGCAGACGCAGGAAACTTTCATCGTCAACGACACCGCCGAAGAAGAGCGCTACCCGCAATTCATGCAGCGCCTGAAAGACGAAGGCGTGCGCAGCTTCGCGCTCGTCCCGCTCACCACCGCGCAGCGCCGCCTCGGCGCCATGGGATTCGGCCGCATCATTCCGCGCCGCATCACCGAAGGCGAACTCGCCTTCATGAAGCGCGTCGCATGCCAGGTCGCCGTCGCGGTGGACAACGCGCTCAATCTCGAAACCTCGCAGGCCTATCACGCGCAGCTCGCGCGCGAACGCGATCGCCTCCGCGTCCTTCTCGAAGTCAACAATGTCCTCGTCACCAGCCTCGAGCTGCCAGAATTATTTCGCGGTATCGTCACCACGCTCCAGCGCGTCATCCATCACGACTACACCAGCCTCGCACTCCTCGATCCCGCCAGCGGTCTGCTCAAAATTTACGCGCTCGATTTTCCCGGTCGCCAGGGACTCATCAAGCCCGAGCTCACTATCCCGCGCGAATCGTCTCCCGCCGGCCGCGCCATCATCGAAAATCGCACGCTCATTTCGCGCGGCGCCGAGATGGATCAATACTCCAGCGAAATCGTTCGCATCCTGCGCTCCGAGGGCATCCAAATTATTTGCTGCATCCCTCTTTCGAATCGCGGCCGCACTTTCGGCACGCTCAATCTCGCCAGCAGCCGCGCCGACGGCTTCGCCCCGGCAGACATTGAGCTCGTTCAGCAAGTCGCCTCGCAAATCGCCATCGCCGTCGAAAACGCGCTCGCCTTCAAAAAAATCGACGCGCTCAAAGCCAAGCTCGCCGAAGAAAAGCTCTACCTCGAAGAGGAAATTCGCAGCGCCTACAATTTCGAAGAAATCGTCGGCGATAGCCCCGCGATTCGCCGCGTCATGGCCCAGGTCGAGCTCGTCGCTCCCGCCGGCAGCACCGTTCTGATCCTCGGCGAAACCGGCACCGGCAAAGAAGTCATCGCGCGCGCCGTCCACAATCTCAGCCCGCGCAAAGAGCGCACTTTCGTCAAAGTGAATTGCGCCGCGATTCCATCCGGCCTGCTCGAAGCCGAACTCTTCGGCTACGAACGCGGCGCCTTCACCGGCGCCATCAACCAAAAGCTCGGCCGCTTCGAGCTCGCCGACCGCGGCACGCTCTTCCTCGACGAAATCGGCGACATCCCGCTCGAGCTCCAGCCAAAACTTCTCCGCGTCCTGCAAGAACAGGAATTCGAACGCCTCGGCAGCAATCGCACGCAAACCGTCGACGTCCGCGTCGTCGCCGCCACCAATCGCGATCTCGCGCGCCTCGTCGCCGACCGCGAATTTCGCAGCGACCTTTTCTATCGTCTCAACGTTTTTCCGATTCAGATTCCGCCGCTGCGCGAACGCCGCGAAGACGTTCCGCTGCTCGTTCGCTATTTCGTCCAGAATTTCAGCCGCCGCCTGAACAAAACCGTGCAATACGTTCCCGCCGACGCAATGGACGCGCTCGTGAATTACTCCTGGCCGGGCAACATTCGCGAGCTCGAAAATATGATCGAGCGCGCCGTGCTCCTCAGCCCCGGCAAGGAGCTTCGCGTCCCGCTCTCCGAGCTCAAGCAAGCGACGCTTTCCGTCAGCGACGTCGCGACTGACATTCCATCCGATGGCGGAATTTTCTCTCCGTCATCTCCCGGCGGCGCCGCCGCTCCCGTCGCCACGCTCGAAGAAGCCGAGCGCCAGCATATCCTCCGCGCCTTGCGTCAAACCGAATGGCGCATCGCCGGCCCCAAAGGCGCCGCCGCCGTCCTCGGCATGAAGCGCACCACCCTCCAAGCCCGCATGCGCAAACTCAACATCCGCCGCCCCATCTAAGTCCGATCGAAATCGTGTACGGGCGCAGCACTGCTGCGCCCCAGCTTGCCCGGGCGAAATCTTCAACCTCAATCTGTTTTGTCGTCTCTTTCTCCGTTGTCGTTACTTCTTTACTTCATTGCTTCACTACTTCGTTCTGCACGCCCGCCATCACCCTTTCCATCGTCGCAAACAAATCCCGCGCCTGAATCGGCTTCGTCAAATACTCATCCATCCCAGACTCGATGCATCGCTCCCGATCCCCCGCCATCGCATTCGCCGTCAACGCAATGATCGGAACTCGCGCCACGCATCCCGCAATTCGTTCTCGCTCGCGAATGCACGCCGCCGCTTCCAGACCGCCCAGCACCGGCATCTGCACATCCATCAAAATCAAATCGAACGCATCGTGCTCCAGCGCATCCAGCGCCACGCGCCCGTTCTCTGCGATCACCACGGTGTGCCCGCGCTTTTCCAGCAGTCGCCGCGCCAGCATCTGGTTCACCGGATTATCTTCCGCCACCAGCACGCGCAACTGCGTTCGCCGTTCGCGCAGCGTATGCACCGTCACCAGCCCGACCGCCGCGTCGCCCGAATCTCGTGCATCGCCGCTCGCCGCCGGCGTGCTCAAAATCAATTTCATCGCCTCCAGCAAATCCGCGCGTCGCGCCGGCTTCGGCAAATACGCGCGAATCCCCAGTGCGCGGCATCTCGCTCCTTCGCCGCGCAGCCCCGCCGACGTCAGCATGATCACCATCGCGTGACCCAGGTGCGGCTTCTCTCTCAAGTGTTCCGCCACTTCAAATCCGCTCATCCCCGGCATCTGCGAATCCAGCAGCACCAGCGGAAACGGCGTGCCCTGCGAATGCGCATACTCCAGCAGCGTCAGCGCTTCTTCACCGCTCTCGCAAAGTGTCGGCTTCATCTCCCACTTCATCGCCAGCTCTCGCAGGATCATCCGGTTCGTCGCGTTGTCGTCGACGATCAGCACCGCCAGCCCGTGCAACATCGACGCGTCCAGTGATGGCTTCGCCGCCCCCGCGCCCTTTTGCAGCAAAAATCTCAGCCGGAACGAAAATGTGCTGCCCACGCCCGCCTTGCTCTCCACGCGAATCTTCCCGCCCATCAACTCCGCCAGCCGCGAACAAATCGCCAGCCCCAATCCGCTTCCGCCATACGTGCGCGTCATCGATCCATCGGCCTGCGTGAACGCCTGAAAAATACGCGACTGCTGATCCGCCGGAATCCCGATTCCCGTGTCGCGCACCGCGAACCCCAGCAGCACGCTTTCGTCGCCATCCTCGTCGCACTCCACGCGCACCGCCACTTCGCCCTTCGCCGTAAACTTCACCGCATTCCCAACCAGATTCATCAAAATCTGACGCAGCCTCGTCGGATCGCCGCGCAACCGGTCCGGCGTGTCCGGCAACACGTGGCACGAAAGCTCCAGCTTTTTCTGGTGCGCCTGCACGCTCAGCACGCGCAACACGTTCTCCATCGAGTCGCGCAAACTGAAATCGATGGTCTCCAGATCGAGCTTTCCCGCCTCGATCTTCGAAAAATCCAGAATGTCGTTCAGCAGCGCCAGCAGCGAGTCCGCCGATATCTTCGCCATCATCAGCATCTCGCGCTGTTCCTTCGTTAGCTCCGTGTCCAGCAGCAACTCGCTCATCCCGATCACGCCGTTCATCGGCGTCCGGATTTCGTGGCTCATCGTCGCCAGAAATTCGCCCTTCGCCCGGCTGCCTTCCTCCGCCGCAAGCTTCGCGCCCAACAATTCCTTGCGATGTTCTTCGTCCGCCTTCTGCCGCCGCTCCTGAAACGTCTGCAGCGAATCCAGCATGTAGTTGATTCCCGCGCCCAGTGTGCTGATTTCGTCCTTCCCGCTGTACGTCACGCGCGCCGCCACGTCGCTGCTCGCCGCGATCGCCGCCACGCTCGTGCTCAGCGCCTCCAGCCGCGAACTCACCGATTTCGACAGCAGCCAGTCCGTCACAATCGCGCAGCACAATACGATCAGTACCATCAGCGCGCCGAAATAAAGCTGGCTGCGGCGCCCTTCGCTGTAGATCGCGCGCGGAATGTCCGCCCGCAGCACGATCGCCGGCTGTCCGTAAACGTCCTTCAGCATGATGTAGCCGTCGATGCGCTGATCGTTTGCGTAGCGCACATACGCCGAACCCGAAGCGAACAAATGCCCGCGTGCGTCCGCCACATCCTCCGGCGCATCTTCCGCGGCAAACGGAAAGACCGAGAGCGCCTCATGCGTTTTCTCGCTCAGCCTCCGCATCGCTGCCTCGTCCAGCCTGCGCGCCGTTAAGAGCGTGCCTTGTATCGGTCCGTCGTAATTCGTCTTCACGATCGGCCGAGCCACAACGAGCAGCGGCCCATCCTTCGTCTGCATCACGCCGCGCCGTTCGTCCCGCGGCGTTTGAAAACTCAGCAGCGCGTCGCCGGCACGCACGTGCGCCAGCAAATCTGCCGGCACGTCGCTGGCTTCCTCGCGCGCCGCGTCGTATCCCGTCGCCCACACCACGTGGCCCGCCGCGTCCGCAAAAATCACGTAGTGAATCATCTGCTGCGCTTGCCATCCGCCTTTGCTGTCCGCCAGCAGTGAGTGAATGAACTCCTTGATCTTCGGCGAGTTTTTCGACGCCATCGCTTCCCACGTTCCGTCGTATACCGACAAATCTGAATTCGACTTGTCCAGCTTCTCCAGATCGTCGCCAAATCCCTCGCGCACCACGTTCATCGTCTCTTGTGTATTCAGCCGCTCCAGCGCCATAAACCGCCGCAAAATCACATAGTCCGCCGCCAGATACAGCGCGCCCAGCATCGCCGTCGCCATCACCCCCAAAATCACAAAAATCTTGACCCGTACCGTCACCGCATCCCCGTCCTGACTCGGCCGTTGGGTTCTTCCATCCCAACCACGATCGTTCGCATTGCGCGGCAGTTGGGTGCCGCACCCTTGTGCCTTCCAAGGGTGCGGGTTTAGATTCCACATCACCGAGCCCATTCCACCCGCCGCCAGCGCACACCTCGGCACACAGGCACGTCCCAGCAACCCGCATTCCGAAATCACCTCGGAATCCGCTAACAAACTCCACTCAACTCAGCGTGTTTTTCCCACCAGGAAGGCACTTCTCAGCAGAACTGCGAACCTTCAAATCCCAAAACGAAACCACAACCCAATTCGACCGCCACCCGCCGCGTATCCTCAGTCATGTACGGGCGCAGCACTGCTGCGCCCCATGTCCGCAAGATCGATCCGTTCACGCTGTCGCGTTCAGCGCTCGTCTGATCAAAGGCATGTTACTTTCATCTCCCGAAATCCACCGCCGTCGTATTCCCACCGCAAACCAACACACCGACGCGCTCGCCCTTCTCCGCCACATAACTCCCCGACAACACCGCCGACATCGCCGCCGCCCCACCCGGCTCAGTCGCAACCCGCATCCCCCTCCACAGCGCCCGCTGCGTATCGCGAATCGCGTCATCCGTCACCAGCACGACCCGCTCCACAAATTTCTGCGCGATCGGAAACATCAGCTCTCCCACGCGCTTCGGTGCCAGCGAATCCGCCGCAATCCCTCCCGCCTCGCTGTCCACCGGTTTCCCCGCACGCAACGCATTGAAAAGCGTCGGTGCCGTCTCCGGCTCCACGCCCACAATCTTGATCTTCCCCGCGTACCAGCTCGCGATCCCGCCGATCAATCCGCCACCGCCCACCGCTACCAATAATGTGTCGAGCTCCGGCGCCTGTTCCTCAAACTCCAGCCCCACCGATCCCTGCCCTAGCATCGTCTCTTCTTGATCGTACGGATGCACCATCATTGCGCCCGATTCCGCCCGCCACGTCTCGCTCGCCGCCTGCGCGTCCGCATATCGATCACCCGCAATCACCAGCTCCGCTCCGTTCGCCCTGATCCGGTCCACCTTTTCCTGCGAAGCCACGCTCGGCACAAAAATCTTCGCCGGAATCCCCAGCTTCATCGCCGCATACGACACCGCCACGCCATGATTCCCGCCCGAAGCCGCCACCACACCCGCCTTCGGCACCTTGCGCGTCAACAAATTCGCAAACGCTCCCCGCGCCTTAAACGACCCGCCATGCTGCATCAACTCCAGCTTCAACGTAAGCTTCGCTCCATTTGCAGTCGAGCCTCTGCCGCCCTCATCGGCAGCCCTGCCGTGTTGAGCCCCGTCCCCGCCCCGACCATTCGAGCCAAAATCCTCCGCATTCACCTCAATCACCGGCGTCCGCCGCACATAAGGCCGAATCACCTTCTCCACTTCCGCAATCCTCGTTCGACTCAAATCTGTCGCGCCTTCACTCATCCCCTCACCCCACACAGCAACATGTCAGGATCTCAACCGATCTACCACCACGCAAACAACCCGCCCGTCACAATCCGCTCGAACGTATGCTACCATTCTTAGCCACTTAGCCAACTCCCAATATGACTCTCACTCTCGCTTTCCGCGCTCTCTCCAACCCCAGCCGCCTCCAGATCCTCGCGTGGCTCCGCCAACCCAAAAAACACTTCCCCCCGCAAATCGACGGCGACCTCATCAAAGACGGTGTCTGCGGCCTGCTGATCGCCAAAAAGCTTCGCGTCAGCCAGCCAACCGCCAGCGAACATTTAAAAATTTTGCTTCAGGCAGGACTGATCCGCGGCAAACGAATCAAACAGTGGACATTCTACAAACGCAACGAACCCGCAATCCGCACTCTAAAAAGGGAAATTACAACCGAGGTGTGAATCCGAACTGAGGCATACTTCGGACTGCTTCTTTACTCCAAGTCTTCAACAAAACTCCTAAATCATCAACAAAAAAGCGTTGTCATCCTGAGCGCAGCGAAGGATCTCAGCAATAACCGCCACCGCCCAAACAACCCGCCACGAACCGCCCTTTGCTAACTCACGTTCAACTTCAACTGCACCGTTTCGCGCCTTCCCGCAGCCTTCCCCACGGCCGTCTTCGCTGCGACATTCGGCGTCATCCGGCTAGAAAACACTGCTTGCTGCGTCTCAAAACTCGGACGAAACGTCGCCCGATAAAATCGCCATCCGCACTCGACACATCGAAACGGCCGCACAAACGCCACGGTCAGCAGCGTCTTCTCGATAATCCCCTTTCGGCGAGATCGGCGAACGCAACCACTTCGGCAGGTCGGGCAACGCGGTGACGGCAGAGAAATCGACACGACAGAGCTCCTCAGGGACTTTCAGCTATTGCACTCGAAGCAACCGCTCGCGGGGGGGACGAACCAGTAGCAGTACCAGTAGCCGAGAATCTACCATAAAGCCCTGCAGCGCGACGCAAAATGCCATAAATCCTGCAGCTTCATCGCTAATTCCCTGTAGTCTCTGTCATCCACCGATCCCCGGCCTCTTGCGCACTCTGCCGCGAATATCACTCCTCTCAGCGTTCCTCCGCGCCCTTCGCGCCTCTGCGTTATCCTTTCACTCCTTCCCATTCCCGTTTTGGCACCTGATTCGAATTCAGTAACCAGTTGACAAGTAGTTAAATTCATGAGATAATCCCCCGTGAACTCGCCCCTCACGTACTTCCCGTCAAATTCACGCTTCTCGCATGTCTGTATCTTTATGTCTTCACACGAGTTGCGCACTCCCGATTTCTGTAGATCTGCAAGTCTCCCCGATTCAGCAGCTTGCACACTCTCACAAAAAACAGGGGGTATACCCCCGAAAAGGCGAACCCAAAACGAAGGCTCGTTCGGAATCACGCTGTTGTCGCTCCCGCCGACACACAAATCTCCAGCGCGCGACCCGGTTCCGCTACCCTGCTATCCTTAGGAGCGGCCCAAAACTAATCAGGTCAACGAAAAATGTTTGAGAACCTTACAGAAAAGCTCCAGCGCACGTTCAAAAATTTACGCGGCCAGGGCAAGCTCACCGAAGAGCACCTCGACGCCGCTCTCGCTGAAATTCGCGAAGCCCTGCTCGAAGGCGACGTCAACGTCGGTGTCGCCGACGAACTCCTCGCCAACATCCGCGAAAAAGCCATCGGCAGCGAGGTCATGCTACAGCTCTCGCCCGACCAGCAAGTCGTCAAAACGGTCCGCGATGAGCTCACCGCGATGCTCGGCAAACATGCCAAGCCGCTCTACGCCTCCAAGCCGCCATCGGTCTGGATGATCGTCGGCCTCCAGGGTTCCGGTAAGACCACCACCACCGGCAAACTTTCCAAGTGGCTTCACAACAATGGCCACCGTCCGCTGGTTGTCTCCACCGACGTCTACCGCCCCGCCGCGCGCGAACAGCTCGCCCAGGTTGCGAAGGCGGTCGGCACCGCGATCTGGCCCGGTAAAGGTACCGACAAGCCGCTCGAAATCGTTCGCGGCGCCATCAAGGAAGCCAAGCTCTCCGCCAGCGACGTCATCCTCGTCGACACCGCCGGCCGTCTCCACATCGACGACGAATTGATGAACGAGCTGAGCACGCTCAAAAAAGAATTGCAGCCCACAGAAATTCTTTTCATCGCCGACGCGATGATCGGTCAGGACGCCGTCCGCTCCGCCGGAGAATTTCACAAGCGCCTCGGCCTCACCGGCATCATCCTCACCAAGCTCGATGGTGACGCACGCGGCGGCGCCGCTCTTTCGATCGGCAAAGTCACCGGCGCGCCCGTAAAGTTCGTCGGCCTCGGCGAAAAATACGACGCGCTCGAAGGCTTTTTCCCCGAACGCATCGTGTCGCGCATCCTCGGCATGGGCGACTTGATGTCGCTCATCGAACGCGCCGAAGCCGCCGTAGACAAAAAAGCCGCGATGGAGCTCGAACGCAAGCTCCGCAAGGAAGATTTCACGCTTGAAGATTTTCGCGATCAGCTGAAACAGATCCGCAAGATGGGCCCGCTCGAGCAACTCGTCGATATGCTTCCCAAAGTCGGCCCGCTCGCCAACCTTCCGAAGGACGCAAAGGTCGATGAAGGCATGCTCAAACAAGTCGAAGCCATCATCAGCTCGATGACCAATCAGGAGCGCCGCGATCACAACGTCATCGACGGCAAACGCCGCAAGCGCATCGCCGCCGGCAGCGGCACCACCGTTCAGGAAGTGAACCAGGTCCTCAAACAATATCTACAGATGCGCACGATGATGAAGCAATACGGCGCCATGGCCGCCCGCGCCAAAATGAAAGGCCTCGGCAAACTCGCCGGCATGAACTGATCGCTTTCGCCTGGATATTTATAACCGGCGCATTACGACAGAACTGTCATTCCGAGCGAAGCGAGGCATTCAGGCCATCGTGGACTTTTTCGATAAATCTGCTTTCTGCGGCGCCAACGCAATCCCACGCCGCGAGAAAACTCAGCGGCCCGCAAAATACAAATCGGCGACTTTCGCAGCGAGCGCTTCCGGATTCAAATCAGTGCGATTGCATAGCACGATGACTGACAGCGCGCTCTGATCGGGCCGGCCAGTCTCCGAAGCGCTGGCGCCAAATCGTTCGATGTACGTGTGAAATCCCATCGTCTCGCCGTAGTGCCACATCCGCGCATGCCCGCGATACGGATCGAGAAACCAACCGAAGCCGTACGCGACCGGAGTTCCGGCAGCGCGATCCTGACCCGCAGGCCACACAGGCGTTGCGCCGCCGACAAGCGCCGCCGGTGTCAGCGCCGCACGCATCTCGACTTCGCTCAGGAGCGTATTCTTCGCCAGCGCTTCATCCCATTTCGCGAGATCGCTCACCGACGAATACACTCCTCCATCGCCCAGAGTCGCCGAAGTTGAACTTTGATCCGTCTGCTTCCACGAGCCGCCATCGCGCGAATTTCCAAACGCCCGATTCGCGACTTCGTTCTTGCCTTTCTCGTACGCGACCGTCTGATTCATTTGCAGCGGCGCGAAAATCCGCTCGTGCAAAAAATCGCCAAAACTCTTTCCCGAAACTTTCGCAACGACAAGCCCCAACACAACGTACCCCGAATTGCTGTACGCCCACTGCGTCCCCGGCGGGAACTGCGTCGTATGCTCTTTCTCGAGCAGCGCCAACACATCCGCGTCGTGAATCTGATTATCTTCGGTCCATTTCCGTCCGCCGCTTTTCTCTTCCTGCTCCATCAGCGTTTCGTAATCGGCCAGACCGGAAGTGTGGTGCAACAAACTGTTGATCGTGACCGTCGCGCCGTATACGGGAAACTCCGGGAAAATCTCGGCCAGGCTTTGCTCGTACTTAAGCTTCCCGTCGTGAACGAGCAGCATGATCGCCATCGCCGTGAACTGTTTTGTGCAGGACGCCAGCCGGAAATTCGTTTCCGGACCGATCGCGGCAAGCGATTTCAAATCCCGAACGCCATACCCGCGTTCAAAAACGGGGCGACCGCTGCGCCGCACCAGCACCGCCAGGCCGGGCGACCGCGCATCGCTCAAAGGCGCGAAGATCGCCTCTATTTTGGGTATCATCTGGTCCTCAGCCGCGGCCGCTTTGGGGAGGCTCGCTCCACGCACATGAACGCTCATCGCTGCAACGCAAATCAAGGCGATCGCAATACAAAGTGGCAGCGGCCAAACTATTCCATCGAAAGATCGCGCGATTCGCATGGGCTGTGTCCTCCCGGGCTGAGCGCCGCGCCGCAGCATACCACTCGGGGCCGAATGCCTACGCGGCATTCATCAGCCCGTAACACGGGTGCGCTATTCCTCCTCATCCCAAACAAGAGACCCTTATGAAACGACCAGCGCTAGACGATCCGCGCCACTATCTCAATCGCCACGTCGAGTGGCTCGAATTTAACCGTCGCGTCCTCGAAGAAGCGCGCGACATCGGCAATCCACTTCTCGAGCGCGTCAAATTTCTCGCGATCACCGCCAACAATCTAGATGAGTTCGTAGAAATCCGGGTTTCAAGCTTTCTTCAGCGCATTGAGCATGGCTCCAGCGAAATCAGTCCCGACGGGCTGACGACCGAGCAGGAACTCGACAAACTTTGCGCGGCGATGCACATTTTCGTCCGCGATCAATACAAGACCTGGAACGACGAACTTCTCCCCGCGCTCGCCAAGCAGTCGATCAAAGTCACGTCCTCCACCGGCCAGCTGGACGCCAAAACACTGAAGTTCACCAAGACTTTTTACGATCGCCGCGTGTATCCGATGCTCACGCCGGTCACAGTCGATCCTTCGCACCCGTTCCCGCATGTACTCAACAAAGCTTTGTGCATCGCGTTTCTTCTCCACCGAAAGAAAGGCGGAAACGGCAAGCCATTCTTCGGCGTGCTCACTGTCCCTCGAACGCTGCCGCGACTTCTTCGACTCCCGACCGAAGACGGCACGATTCATTACGGATTTTTGCAGGACATCATCTCGACCTACGCGTCGAAGCTCTACCGCGGCTACGAAATCATCGCGTCCACCGCATTCCGCGTAACCCGCAACAGCAATCTGTATCTCGAACAGGAAGAAAGCCGCACGCTGCTCGAAACGATCGACTCGCAGGTCGCGCAGCGGCGCAAAGGCGGCGCGGTCCGCCTGGAAATCGAAGAAGGCGCGCATCCGGAAATCGTCGAGCGGCTCGTCTCCGAATTTGAACTCGATGAGTCGCTGGTGTTTCGCGTACGTGGCCCCGTCAATATCCAGCGGCTCTTTCACCTCTACGAAGAAACGCCGCGCCCCGATCTCAAATACCCGCCGTTCACGCCGAAGCAGATTCGCATCGGCCACGACGCCGACTCGATGTTCGAAGCTCTGCGTCACCAGGACGTCCTCGTTCATCATCCGTACGAGTCGTACGACACCGTCGTGAATTTTCTGGATACGGCGAGCTGCGATCCGCGCGTTCTGTCGATGAAGCAGACGCTCTATCGCACGAATACCGATTCGCCGATCGCGGAGGCATTGCTCGACGCCGCCGGAAAAAAAGAAGTCGCGGTCGTTGTCGAACTCAAGGCGAGCTTCGATGAAATGTCGAACATCCATTGGGCGCGCAGCCTGGAAGATGCCGGCGTGCAAGTGTCTTACGGACTCGCGGGGCTGAAGACGCACGCGAAACTCATGCTGATCGTTCGCAATGATCCTGATGGGAAGATTCGCCGCTACGCACACCTCGGGACCGGAAATTACAATCCGTCAACGGCGCGGTTCTACAGCGACTTCAGCCTGCTTACGAGCGACGAAGAAATCACATCGGCTGTGCATGACGTTTTCAATTTTCTGACCGCGAACTCCGAGCAACCGCATTACAAGCCGCTGATCATCGCGCCGCGCGACATGGCGAAAACCGTAATTTCCATGATCGATCGCGAAGCCCGCCATGCTCGGCGCGGCCGTCCGGCGCGGATGATTATCAAGATGAACGCCGTCGTCGATCCCCCTGTGATTCAGGCGCTGTATCGCGCGTCGCAAGCGGGTGTCGAGATCGACTTGATCGTGCGTGGCCAATGCGCGCTCGTCCCGGGTGTCCGTGGTTTGAGCAGCCGCATTAAAGTGCGCAGCATCGTGGGACGTTTTCTCGAGCACAGCCGGATCTACTATTTCGAGAATGGCGGAAAACCGGAACTGTTTCTCGGCAGCGCCGACTGGATGCCGCGCAATCTCTATGAGCGCGTCGAGGCAATGTTTCCGCTCAAAGATCCGCGGCTTTGCCAGCGTGTGTGCGACGAAGTTTTGTCCTCTTATCTGGCCGACACGCGGAAGGCTCGCATTTTGAACTCCGATGGCACATACTCTCGGCCCCGCTCGGTGAGAAACGGGCACGGGTTTTCGGCGCAAGAGCACTTTATGCAACTGGCTTCCGGCGTTGTTGATTCTACGCGCACGCGGCCGTTGGCGGCTCCGCAGGTCGTCTATACTAATGTTGACGTGAAGCCCGGCCCCGTAACCCCACCGGACGAATCTGACGCACAGGAAAACGTAAATGCAGCCGTATGAGCTGGTCGTTATCGGTTCAGGTCCCGGCGGGCAACGCGCCGCTATCAATGCGGTAAAAGCGGGCAAGCGCGTCGCGCTGGTCGAAAAGCAGAGTGCTGTCGGCGGCGTCTGCATCAACACCGGCACGATTCCCAGCAAGACCATGCGCGAAGCGGTGCTGCATCTCTCCGGGTTTTACGACCAGAGCTTTTATGGCGCGAATTATCACTCGAAAGATCAGATCACGATGTCCGATCTGAATTTCCGCGTCCAGCGCGTGATCGAAAACGAAGTCTCCGTCATCGGGGACCAGCTCAAGCGCAACGGCGTCGATCTGTTCCACGGCATGGCGAAGTTCATGGATCCGCACCACATCCGCGTCGAAAACAATAACGGATTCAGCGAACTCGAAGCCGAGTACGTCATCATCGCGACCGGTACGAAGCCCGCCGTCAATCCGAAGGTGCCGATCAACGGGCGCAACATCATCAACAGCGACCAGATTTTGTCGATGCCACAGGTGCCGCGCACTTTGATCGTCGTGGGCGGCGGCGTCATCGGCGTCGAATACGCGTGCATGTTTGCGACGCTCGGCGTGCGCGTGATCATCGTCGAAAAGCGGCCGCGGCTTTTGGAATTTGCCGATACGGAGATGGTCGAAGCGCTTAGCTACAATATGCGGGATCGCCGCACGACCATGCGCCTCAGCGAGGAAGTCGAAAGCGTCGAAGAACTGCCCGACGGAAAAGTTGCTGCGAACCTGGCTAGTAAAAAACGCATCATCGCCGACGCGTTGCTGTATGCGGTCGGGCGCTCGGGAAATGTCGAACCTCTGGATCTTTCGGCAGCGGGCCTAACCGCCGACGATCGCGGCCGAATCAAGGTAGACGAAGACTTCCGGACGTCGGTGCCGCACATTTTTGCCGTCGGCGACGTCATTGGATTCCCAAGCCTTGCGTCAGTGTCGATGGAGCAAGGACGTATCGCCGCTGCGCGTGCGTTTGGACTCGATGTGCACAGCGACCCCGCCGGATATCCTTACGGCATTTACACGATTCCCCAGATTTCGTTCATCGGAAAAACGGAAGAGCAACTCACCGATGAAGATGTGCCGTATGAAGTAGGCGTCGCGTACTATCGCGAAATCGCGCGCGGGCAGATCACTGGCCACGTCGATGGCCGCCTGAAATTATTATTTCATCGCGAAACGCTGGAGCTTCTCGGCGTACACATCTTCGGCGAAGACGCTGCCGAACTCCTGCATATCGGCCAAGCCGTGCTGCTGCTCAAAGGCAAAGTCAGCTACTTCAAAAACACCGTCTTCAATTACCCCACTCTAGCCGAGTGCTACAAAACCGCCGCCTTCAACGGCCTAAACCGCCTGCAGTAAATCGAATCACCGCTCGCGGTCTTCGCGAATCATTTCCAGGCTGTCAGGCATCTTGTCCTTGCTGCTGCTAGTGAACCGGCAGTTCGACAATCGCTGAAGCGCGTTTTTGCGCTTGGCCATTTCTCTTGTTGTTGGAACGCCTTCTTTAAGACGACAAGCACTTCCTCCGATACCGACCGCCCATTGTTTTCTGCTCTCTTTCGGACGGCGGCGTGGAGTCCCTTCGGAAAGTTTCTGATCTGCAGTGAAGCCACGAGCATCTCCTTCCATGTTTGCGTTGACACGCTTCTGTATAATCCCCGCATGCGAAACGCCATTACGCACCCTCAATTCTTGAAGAATTCAATTTCTCGGTTGTGCGAGCTTCGAAGTGTACTTTTTGCGACCGCGCTGTTTCTAATCTGGGCCGCAACACCTCTCTACGCGCAGCAGGCGCAGGGGTTGCCGAGCGAGACGCCGGCGGAGTTGAAGCCGGCTACGGAGACTTTTGATTACACACGGCGCGAGGTGATGATCGCGATGCGCGATGGCGTGAAGCTGCACGCCGTCATCCTCGTGCCGAAAGGCGCCTCGCATGCGCCGATCCTGCTGACGCGTACGCCGTACGACGCCAACGCGCTGACCTCTCACGCGAACAGCTCCCATCTCGGGCCGATTCTCTACGGCTACGACAACGCGACCGACGTGATCGTCGATGGCGGATATATTCGCGTCGTCGAAGACGTGCGCGGGAAGTATGGCTCCGAAGGCGACTACGTGATGAATCGCCCATTGCGCGGACCGCTGAATCCGACGCAGGTCGATCATTCGACCGACACCTACGACACGATCGACTGGCTCGTGAAAAATATTCCGGAGACGAACGGAAAAGTCGGAATCATCGGAATTTCGTACGACGGGTTCACGCCGCTGATGGCGCTGGTCAATCCGCACCCGGCGCTCAAGGTATCGGTGCCGATGAATCCGATGGTCGACGGGTGGATGGGCGACGACTGGTTTCACAACGGCGCGTTTCGCGAGCAGAACCTGCCGTACATCTACGAGCAGGTAGTAACGCGCGACAACCGGGCGAAATGGTGGACGGCATATTTCGACGACTACGATCAATACATGAGCGCCGGTTCGGCAGGCGAGCTAGGCAAGCTGCACGGCGCGGAACAAAGTGGATTCTGGCGGAAGGTGATGGAGCATCCGAGTTACGACTCTTGGTGGCAGCAACAGGCCATGGACAAAATCCTGGGCGCGCAGCCGGTGACGGTTCCCGTGATGGTCGTGCTCAGCCTGTGGGATCAGGAAGATATTTACGGCGCGCCGGCGGTCTACAAGGCGATGAAGGCGAAAGACAAGAACAACGACAAAGTGTTTTTCGTGATGGGGCCGTGGCATCACGGGCAGGAAATCGAAGACGTGAGCGCGCTGGGCCCGATCAAATTCAGCAGCGATACGGGACTCTATTTCCGCAAGCAGATATTGGAGCCGTTTCTGGCGCAGTACCTGAAGGACGATGCGCCGAAGGCCAACATCGCGCCGGTGACCGCGTTTGTGACGGGCGCGAATCGATGGGAACGATTGGAGAAGTGGCCGACGACCGGATGCGAGTTTACGCCAACGGTTAATGGCGCTCCTTCCGCACAGAAGTGTGCGACGCCGCTCTATCTGCACGCCGGCCTCGGACTGAGTTATGAAGCCCCGAAGAGCAGCGAAACGGCGTTCGACGAATATGTATCCGATCCGGCGAAGCCGGTGCCGTATCGCGCCAGGCCGATTCAGCCGGTCGGCTACACCGAAGGAATGACCTGGGCCGACTGGCTCGTCGATGACCAGCGCGAGCAATCGGGACGCGGCGACGTGCTGACGTTCGAATCGGAAAAGCTGACGAAGGCGCAGACTCTCAGCGGTCAGCCGATCGCGAACATCGTGGCGTCAACGTCCGGGACGGATTCCGACTGGGTGGTCAAGCTGATCGACGTCTATCCCGACGAGGTCGCCGGGCAGCCCCAAATGGGCGGATATCAATTGATGGTGGCGGCCGATATCTTTCGCGGGCGCTATCGCGAGAGCCTGGAGACGGCGAAGGCGATCGAGGCTGGCAAGCCGCTTCTCTATCGATTCGCGCTGCCGAACGTGAACCACGTGTTCCTGCCAGGGCATAAGATCATGGTGCAGATCCAGTCGAGCTGGTTCCCGCTCTACGACCGGAACCCGCAAACCTTTGTGCCGAACATCTTCTGGGCCAAGCCGGGAGACTACAAGAAGGCGACCCAGCGGATCTACCATGCGCCGGGGACCGAGAGCTTCATCGACCTGCCCGTGGTGAAGTAAAACCGCCAGAGAAAAGACAACGCGGGCGCAGAGGGCGCAGGGATACGCGGAGGAAGGCGACCTCGGTGCCCAGGGGCCAGGGGACGCTGCCCTGACATTGTGCAGGAAGGCGTTGCCGCGGATGGCGGTTCATGGGTACAATGAAGGGCTACAGAGGAGGAGTATTTTTGTGTTGATGATTCGGTTGTCGCGGATTGGCAAGAAGAAGAAGCCCTACTACCGCGTAGTGGTGATTGAGAAGACCCGGCCTCGGAATGGCCGCGTCGTGGAATTGGTGGGCACGTACGATCCACTCAAGAAGCCCGCGGAATTGAAACTCGATGCGGATCGCATCAAGCACTGGCTCGGCGTCGGCGCACAGCCCAGCGATACGGTGCGCAGTTTCATCAAGTTGCAGAAGATCGCGTAAGACGGTTGTCGTAGTACACCCGCCTGCGACCCTGGTTTGAGCGTGATTCAACTGGGGTCCGAAGTTTCTTTCGCTGCCGCGCATCCTCTTGCTGCTCTAGAGCGTCTTTTCCCTTAGGGATTCCGCTCGGGGACGATTGTGTTTGCGCTACCCTGTTTTTGGAAATGGGATCAATGCGGGCTGGCGCACGGTGTGTGCGTCGTGAAAGTGTAAGGATGCTTTATGAAGGAACTGGTCGAATCGATCGCTCGGGCTCTTGTCGACCATCCGGACGATGTGCAGGTAAAGTCCATCGAAGGGGCGCAGGCTACGATCCTGGAATTGCGCGTCCATAAAGAAGATTTGGGCAAGGTGATTGGGCGGCAAGGGCGCACGGCGAAAGCGGTGCGGACGCTGCTCGGCGCGGCCGGCGTGAAGCTGCATAAGCGATTCACGCTGGAAATTCTGGAAGATTGAGCTGACGATTGAGCGCGCCGCGGCAGAAGTGGGTGGCATTGGCGCGGATTCTGCGCGCGCGCGGCAACAAGGGCGAAGTTGCGGTTGAACTCCTCACTGATTTTCCCCAACGATTGAAAGATTTGAAGGAAGTGTTTCTGGGCGACGGCGCGAGCGATGGTGAGCGCGGCGGCGAACCTCGGCGCATTGGTGTGAAAGAATTCTGGGTCGATCGGAATCATCGCGGGGCAGGCGGTGTATTGGTTCGAGGGATTTACATCGATCAACGAGGCGGAGAAGTTGCGCGGGCTCGATGTGCTGATTCCGTTTGAGCAGCGGGTGGCGCTGCCAGCCGGGCAATATTTTGTGGAGGATTTGGTGGGGTGCTCGGTGTTTGAGGTCCCGGCCGATAGCGCTGGTGCATCGGCCGTTGCGTCTTCGCCTTGTGCGATGAGCGAGGCGCCCTCGTTGATCGGCAGCGTGATCGATGTTCAGGCGACGGGCGAAGAGCAGGCTGGGACGCCAATTCTTGTGGTCGATGTGCGCGGGGAAGAGTTGTTGATTCCTCTCGCGGAAGATATTTGTAAGCGCGTCGATGTTGCTGAGCGCCGCATTGAAGTTGTTCTTCCCGAAGGTCTGCGCGATTTAAATTCCTGACAATTTATTCGACGGCTTAGTGGACGTCGATGGTTGTGACGCTCAAGCCGGGTAGCGTGACGGTGAGCGTTGATCCCGAGGCGGGCATGGTGCCGGCGGCTACGGGTGCGACGGGGTTGCCGCCCGAGGCTTGGCTCGCGGCGGTCGTCGCGGTCATTTGATAGAGGTGTGCCGTGCCGCTGAGCGATGCGCCGTTGATCGCGACGATCTGCGAAGATTTTGAGCGGTTGATGGCGACGAAGACGACGCGGCCGGGCGTTGTGCTGTCTGTACTGGCGTAGACGACCACGTTAGCGACGTTGCTCGATGTGGATTGCAGCGAGGTGTCGCCGAAGACGGAATTCGCGCCGTCGAAATCGCGGAACGCGCGGAAGCCGGCGAGCGCGTAAGAGTAAGTGCCGTTCGGAGGCCAGAAGCTAGCGGCGAAAATTCCCTGCGCGCCGAAGATGCCGAGGTTGTCCGTTTGCGCGATCGTTCCGGCGATGTGATTCCAGCCGCCGCTTTCGTATTCGCTGACGCTCAGCTTCATGCCGGGATTTTCGGCGTTAATTTTTGCCTGTAAGCGGCCCAGGATGTTGATCGGCGTGTTGCCGAGCGTTTGATAGATCCACGGATTGCTGTTGCCCGCGGCCTGGTCGTTGAACGTTGGATCCCACAGGTTGCGCGGGCTCTGCACGATGAGCTGCACTTGCGCGTCGGTCAGCGTTGTCGATGTGAGATCGAGAATGCGGGTGCCGTTGACGTCGTAGTCTTCGGCGTACCAGTGGAAGTCGTAGACATCGACGAGCGGCTTGCCGTAAGTGGTTGAGGCGGCCTTGAGAGCGGTCAGATATTTGTCGGGGAACCAGTTCGTGCCGTTCGGCGTCGGATTGAGTTCGCCTTGCCAGCTGTAAATTCCTTCAAAGCCGTAGTGAACGGGCCCGAAGATGATCGTATTCGGGAACTGATCCTTGATCGCTTCGGTGAGGTTGATCGTCTTGGTGATGTAGTTGTCGGAAGTGACGGGGTTCGGGCCCTGCACTTCGAGATGGGTGGAGTTCCAAAGCTCGGGCTCGTTGTCGAGATTGATGAACGTCGGGTGCGCGGGATTGGCGCCGAAGATTCCGGGAAGTTTCTGATTGAGCGCCCAGACGAATTCGTCCATGTAGACGTTGGCGTCGGTTGTCGGCGGCGTGATCGTGAACGGCGTCGCGGAGACGGTGCTCTTTTTATCGACGACAGTTTTGAAGCGCGAGAGATCGGGCGGACTGGCGACGCTGACGGGACCACTCTCGTCGCCGGCGACGAGTCCTTGCATCTGGACGGTAACGAGGCTGGCCAATCCGTTGTTTTGATCCTGCGCGATGAAGCCGCGGACGGCTTCGGCAGGCACGGTGCTGCTGCTCAGATAGTCGTCGTTTTCGTAGAGATAGTCGCTGCCGGCGTTGCTGGCGTTGGTTTCCCAGTTGTAGGCGGTCCAGCGATTGCCGCCATCGCGGTCGAGCGTGGCCATCGGCGGAGGATCGGTTTCACCAAAGTAGAAATTCAGGCCGTAGATATAAGGCGAGATCGGTTTTGTTTTGGTGGGATCGATCGTGATGGTGACGTCGGGCGTTTGGTTTGCGGGTGGCGCTGTCGGCGTTGCGTTGGCTTCGGCAGAATTTGCGCTTTCGCCTGCGGAGTTGAGCGCGGAGACGACGTAAAAATATTTTGTGCCGTTGGTGAGGCTCGTGTCAGTAAGGGAAGTCGTGGTTGGCGCGGAGACTTGCGTGTACGGACCGCCGGTCGTCGTGCTGCGTTTTACGTGGTAGCTGGTCGCGCCGGAGCTGATCGCCCACGTCAGAGAAATTTGCGCGTTGCCCGCGGTGGCGATGAGGCTGGTGGGAACCGGAGGGATTTGCGATTGCGGCTGCGTTGGAGCCGTTGGCTTCGCACTGGCCGCGGTCGAGTTCGCGCTTTCGCCTGCGGAATTTAATGCGGAAACGACGTAAAAATATGTCGTGCCGTTGGTCAGGCCAGTATCGGTGAAAGTCGTCGACGTCGGCGCGGAGATTTGCGTGAAAGGTCCCGCGCTCGCGGTGCCGCGCTTCACGTGATAGCTGGTCGCGCCGGAGCTGGCCATCCACGCGATCGCGACTTGCGCGTTCCCGGCCGTCGCCATGACTCCTGTTGGAGCGGCGGGAATCGTCGTCGTGCTGCCGCTGCCGGTTCCGCTACCGTTGCCGCTCGAGGTCGAGCCTGAACCCGTTCCCGTTGTTGTAGTTCCGCCCTTCAGCCCACCCGCGCAGCCGACGATTTCAAACACAAACAAACACACCAGAAGAATGAGCACGAGTTGGTGGAGAAGTTCATGGTTGGCGCCCCACCCCCCGGTTTTGATGTAAGGATGTGATTTGAAGGTGGTTACGCGCCGGTTGGATGCAAGGAGTTGATTCCCGGGGAGATACGCGCGGGGACGGGGGCGGAGCGGCGCTTGGAAATTTGGCGTCATTCGTCGATCGTTCCTCTGGTGCCAGGGCCGCGGATATGAGGGCGATGGAAATTCGTTACACGACAAGCGTAGTGGGCGACACGCGGAAGTGGAAACTGTCCAAAAGTACAGAAATGGTGTTGTGCCCATGCTTGTTCGCGATCTGGATTACGAGTTTTTTGTTTGCTAGAAGCGTGGTTTGGTTCTTGCCGCGAAGTGATTCACCAAGGCGTTCGACAGCGTGTGCCGGAATAAAAAGCCGGGATCAACGATCGTCTATAGGGTGAAGGCGGCGGCGATCCGGACGATCGAGTGGGAAGAAAATCACGAGGGATCGGGAAATCACGAGATGGCGGGGAGTGTCGTGATTCTTCAAAGGCCGTATTTTCAGCGATTTACGTTTGGTCATCTCGTTGCATTACTCCAAGCCAGCACAGAGAGCTTCGAGAGTTTGGCAAGCAAAGAGGAAAAACGACATGAAGAATCGAATCGGAATTACGGCGGCGGTTGCGGGGATTTACCTGATGACGTGCGCGGCGGGATTCGCGCAGAACGCGCCGCAGAATCACGGCAATGACATCGAAACGTCGAGCGCGACGACGCTGGTGGCACACAATATTTCTCCAGCGCCCGCACCGGAGTCGACACACAAAGCGGTGAAGACTCTGCCGCTTGCGCCGGTTGCGAAGGTTGACGCGACAGCGACGCCGAGTTTACGCGACGCGCAAGAGAATCCGTCGCTGCTGCTGACGTACAAAGATGAAACCAAGATGCTCGCGAATCCCTACAAGGAAGCGCCGACAAAAGTATTTGGTCCGGGATGGAACACGAACATCGATGCGTTGCGCAACAATCCGTACGCGCCTGCACCGGCTCCAGCGTATGTGGATTTGAAGACGCTTGGCCACGCAGTGGCGAAACTGCTGTAGGTCGGACCGGGCTGGTTAGGTTGGACCGAGCGCGGGGTCGAGCGATGTGGGCTCCGTGGTTGATTGTGGCGGCAAATCCCGAGCGATTGTCGGAGCGATTTCAGAATTAGGATTTGCGGGCGGCGGCCAGAATCGAAAGAGGATGCAGGCCGAAGCCGCCCAAAGTGTGGTTCGAAGTAAGGGCACTCCACCCGCCGGCGTTAACAGCGGAGCAAAGAGCAGCGCATTGTACAAAGCGTGCGACAGAGTCGCGGGAACTATGGAACCTGACCGGAGTGAGAGCCAAGAAAGAACGAACCCAACTCCAAGCGTCATGACGATGCGGCCGGTCAGCCGAGTTAAGATATCTGGGTAGGAATGGTGAGGATTCATGAAGTCGCTGTAGAAGTGGAATGCCGCCCAGGTGATGCACGCCAGAAAAACTCCCCGATACATTCCATAGCGATGAATGAATCGCTTCTGAAGTAATCCGCGAAACAATATTTCCTCACAAAACGCAGGGATGACCAGCGTCAGGAACATGCCGATGAAGTGAGGCAGATAAAAGGCGTCGGAGACGATGTCGTCCGCTGCAGCATTTCCCGAGTGAACGACGTTGTAGGCCGCCTGGAGAAGGAACAAGACGACCTCGATAGCGAGGGGAAGAAGGAATGCGAGTCCAGTCCATTTGTATCTTGGTGTGACGATCGCTTGCCGCGCCGTTCTCCCCGCTTCCGGACCCGCAATCCAAAGTGCGATCGCGGCGTTAAAAATTGCTGAAACGTTCATCGCTATGAGCGCAAACCAGCGGCCTCGAAACACGACGGGCAGAGAAACTACGATCAAACTTGTCAGGAAAGCGGCCAACAGATTCGAGAGGGCGATAAGGAACCAAATCATCCGGAGTACGCGCTGCCAGTCGTCGCCGTTATGTTCGCTCGAGGGTTGGGAATCATGATTGGCAATCGTGAGAGGCAGGCTCGAGATGCCGAAAGACAATCTGAGAATGAAGAGGAATACCAAGACCAAACCAATCAGCGAGACGTGGAAAGCGAGAGAATCGGACAGGAAGAAGCGAATCCATTTCAATTCGCCAGCCGCGTTGAGACCGGTATTCTGAAGAATTGTGGATGCAGGGCCGGTGAGATACACAAATCGGCCCGCTGCCAGAACGACGGTGAGGATCGCTGGAAAAACGATCGAGACCAGGATTCGCCGGATCGGATGTTTGCCTGGCCAGAAACAACTGAAATAGCCCGCGGCTGCGGCAAAGATAGCGGGAAATATGAAGATGGTGCCGGCGTAGTAGACGAAGCTCCCGAAGGGGGTCTTCATGCGGTCGGGCAACACATGAACGGGGGAGGGCCACCACCAGACGCCGTGAAGCGTTACGAGGCAGACTACGCCAGTCAGGAAAAGTAATTGGTATGGGTCAGCGGGCAGGACGGAGCGAAGGAATTCGATGAGGCGCTTTGCCAAGGTGGGCTCCGTTCGCCGCGATTATGCCTGAGGGTCGCCTGTTAGGCGAGTGAGGTCGTAACCAGAGAGGAACCTAAAGGTAAGCGCGGTGGGGCAGCATCCGAGGGCGCGGTTCGCTGTGGGTCAAGCGCGAAGTTCGATAGAATTGATGGCTCATGCGATTCGACCTGGTCACCATATTTCCAGAGTTTTTTACGGGGCCGCTCCAGCATGGGATTGTGCGGCGGGCGCAGGAGACCGGACTGATTTCGGTGAATGTGCAGGATTTGCGCGAGTTTACAAAAGACCGGCACCGCACCGTAGACGACCGGCCGTTTGGCGGCGGCGAGGGGATGGTGCTGAAGCCGGAGCCGCTGTTTCAGGCCGTGGAGAAGCTGCTCGGCCATTCGGTGGGCGATGCCGGGTCTTCGGGCCCGTCGGACGCAAGCCTGGCCGACCCCGGGACCGCGATTGTGCTGATGTCTGCCGCAGGTAAATTGTTTCGGCAAGAGACGGCGCGGCGTTACGCAAAGCTGTCGCGGGTCATCTTTATATGCGGGCGATATGAGGGTGTGGACGAACGCGTGGCGGAGCATCTGGCGACGGAAGAAATTTCGATCGGCGATTTTGTCCTGAGCGGCGGCGAGTTGCCGGCGGTGATGATATTGGATTCGGTGACGCGGTTGTTGCCGGGGGCGCTGGGAAACGAGGATTCGGCGGTGAACGAGTCGTTTGCGGAGATGAGCGTGGCTGAGGCGGGTCCCGCCACGAATGGCGTCAGAGCGTTGCTGGATTTTCCGCATTACACTCGCCCGGCCGAGTTTCGCGGGTGGAGCGTGCCGGAGGTTTTGATCGGCGGGAATCACGCCGAGGTGGCGAAATGGCGCAGGGTGGCGGCCGTGGAGAAGACGCGGAAGAATCGACCCGAATTGATTGGTGAGCGAAATAAAGAAGCAACGAAGCAATGAAGTAACGAAGCGGAGAAATGGAGTCGTTGGGATGAGCGGCGATAACGGGAACGGGCAGAAATCGATCGGGATTTACTACGAGCAGCCGAATTGGTTTGTGCCGCTGTTTGCGGCGATGGATGCCAAGGGCGCGAACTGGAAAAAGATCGACGCGCGATTTCACTCTTACGATCCGACGGCGGCGGAGTCGGAATTTTCGCTGATCTTCAATCGCATGAGTCCGTCGGCGTGGCAGCGCGGCATGGGGCACGGGATTTTCTATACGCTGAATTATTTGAAGCACCTCGAGGACAAAGGCGTGCGCGTGGTCAACGGGTATCGCGCGTTTGTCAGTGAGACGTCGAAAGCGCTGCAGCTGAATATGCTGGAGCGGCTGGGGCTGCCGTATCCGAAGGCGATTGTGATCAGTCATCCTTCGCAGGCTGTCGATGCTGCGGACAAGATTGGTTTCCCGGTGATTTTGAAGCCGAACATCGGCGGCAGCGGCGCTGGAATTAAAAAGTTTTCGTCGCGGGCGGAATTGAAAGCGGCGGTCGATGCGAACGAATTGTATTTTGGCGTCGATAACGTCGCGCTGGTGCAGGAAGCGTTCACCGCGCGGGATGGCGTGATCACGCGAGTCGAAGTTTTGGGCGGCAAGTATTTGTATGCGATTCAGATTCACATCACGGGCGAGACGTTTGATCTGTGCCCGGCGGATATTTGCAAGAATACCCGCGGCGAGGAATTGACGCGGATCGCTTGCCCGGTCGATGCGCCGAAGACAGGGATGACGGTTGAAGCTTACGAAGCTCCGCCGCGGGTGATTGAGCAAGTCGAGCGGATGATGCGCGAGGCGGGGATTGAAGTCGGCGGCGTGGAGTATGTCATCGACGAACCAACGGGGAGATTGCTCTACTACGACTTGAATGCGCTTTCGAATTTCGTGGCGGACCCGGTGCGGATGATCGGTTTCAATCCGTATGAGAGGCTGGCGGACTATTTGATCGCGGAAGCGGGGCAGCGAGTCGAAGTCAGCGCGAATCGCTGAAAGCAAAAGCGAAGTAATGAAGCAACGAAGTAACGAAGTAAAGATAAAGGCGAAGACGGAAACGAAGAGGTTTGATGCGATTTGGATACTGGATGCCGGTGTTTGGCGGATGGCTGCGCAATGTGCCGGACGAAAAGATGGAAGCGTCGTGGCCGTATGCGAAGCGGCTGGCGCAGCGGAGCGAGGAGATCGGCTTTGACTGCTCGCTGATCGCGGAATTGAATTTGAACGATATCAAGGGAGTCGAAGCGAATTCGCTGGATGCGTGGTCGACGGCGGCGGCGCTCGCGGCGGTAACGGAAAAAATCGAATTGATGGTGGCGGTGCGGCCGACGTTTCATCTGCCGGCGCTTCTGGCGAAGCAGGCCGCGAACATCGATCACATCAGCGGCGGGCGATTGACGCTCAATGTTGTGTCGTCGTGGTGGGCCGACGAGGCGCGCAAATACGGCGTAGCGTTTGAGCAGCACGACGACCGCTATGCGCGGACGAGCGAGTGGCTCGATGTTGTCGATGGTGTATGGTCGCAGGACCACTTTTCATTTTCGGGCAAATATTATCGCGTCGAAGACAACGTGCTGGAGCCGAAGCCGGTGTCGAAGCCGCGGCCGTGCATTTATGCGGGCGGCGAGTCGCCGGCGGCGAAAGATTTGATCGCGGAGAAGTGCGACGCGTATCTGATGCATGGCGATCCGCCGGAGCGCGTCACCGAGAAAATTTCGGATTTGCGGACCCGGCGCGCGAAGCATTCGCAGCTCGCGCCGATGAAATTTGGCGTGGCGGGCTACGCGATCGTGCGCGAAACCGAGCGCGAAGCGCAGGACGAGGTAAAACGGATCACCGACGTGCAGCAATCGGCGGCGGGCTATGCGAATTATCAGCAGTGGCTTGCGGGGACGCAGCTCGAGCAGCGCGTTTCGCTGGAAGATTACTCGGTGTCGAATCGCGGCCTGCGCTCCGGATTGGTCGGGACCGCGGAGCAAGTCGCAGAGCGCGTGGCGGCGTTTGAGAAGGCTGGCGTCGACCTGTTGCTGCTCCAGTTCAGCCCGCAACTCGAAGAGATGGAACGGTTTGCAAGCTCCGTGATTGCAAAAGAAAAGTCCGCCGCGAAGCATTAAGAACGGTCCCAGAACAGTCCTTATATAGCGCCTCCGAAGCCCCCAATTGGAGTCGGCCCCTCAAAATTGTGGGCAGATGGGGCGATTTTGGGTATACTTCTTGTTTGTGTTTGCAGTGCTGGCCCCGCCTGAGTGGGTCTGCAGGGAATAGAAGAAAATGAATCCGGTAATAGCGAAACTACATGAAGCGCAGCTGCGCAAAGATTTGCCTGAGTTCCGGCCTGGCGACACGGTCAAGGTGAATGTCCGCCTGAAGGAAGGCGAAGGCGAAAAGGAAAAAGAGCGCATCCAGGTGTTCGAGGGTGTGGTGATCTCCAAGAAGGGCCGTGCGTCGGGAGCGACGTTCACGGTGCGCCGCGTAAGCTTTGGCGTCGGCATCGAGAGAATTTTCCCGCTGCACTCGCCGACGATCAGCTCGATCCAGGTGGTCGGCAAGGGTAAAGTTCGCCGCGCGCGTTTGTACTATCTGCGCGATTTGCGGGGCAAGGCGGCGCGTATTCGCCGGGCTGACCGCGAAGAAGAGACGCCGGTTGCGGTGGCGGCTTCGGCTGGAGCGGCGGAGTCGAAGGCGTAGAAGTTTTCGACAGTTCAGAATGTTTTGAAGAGGCCTCGCAAATTGCGAGGCCTTTTTGTTTTGGCGACGGATGGTTCTCGGCGGACCGATCAGTTGAGATCCTTCGGCGTCCTTCGGACGCCTCAGGATGACAACGTCCCTAACTCCGCGCTATTTCAGATGTTGGTCGAGCCAATCGGTCCAGCGGCGGTAGACGTCCATTTGGCGAACGGGATCGCCGGGGAAATGTCCGCCGACCGGATAGGCGAAGAATTTCACTTCGACGCCGTTGTCTTTGAGCGCGTGAAACAGCGAATACGATTGCGTGATCGTGACGCGCGCGTCGCCGGTGTCGTGCAGCAGCAGCGTCGGCGTCTTGATGCTCGACCAATACGTGATCGGCGATTGCGCGCGATAGTCCTTGAGATTGTCGCCGACGTACGGTGAGCCCTTGAAGCTGTAGCGGCCGGTCACGTTGCCGTCGGAGAGATTGTATTCGTCGTAGAGATCGGTGACGGGCGCGCCCGCGACCGCAACCTTCCAGAAGTTGTAGTGGCCGATCAGCCAGCTCGTCATGTAGCCGCCGTAGCTCCAGCCGGAGACGGCGATTTTATTCTCGTCGATAATGTTGAGCTTTTTGATCGCGTCGATGCCGGCGATGGTGTCGCGGCCGGGACCGTCGCCAGCGTCGTTGAAAATCGCGCGCTGGTAGGCGTTGCCGAGATTGTCGCTGCCGCGATAGTTGGGCGAAAAAATGATGTAGCCGCGCGACGCGAGATACTGCGCGAAAAAGCTGAACGCGGTGACGGAAGAGGCCGTCGGTCCGCCGTGAACGTAAAGCACGAGCGGATATTTTTGATCTTTGTTGTAGTCGGGCGGATAAATCAGCACGCCGTCTTCGGCGAAATTGTCGGGACCTTGCCACTCGATTTTTTCGGCTTTGCCGAGCTTGAGCGCGGCGATGTTGGCGTTGAAATTGGTCAGGCGGCGCGGCGTGTCGGTGGCCGACGCCATGTAATAGAGTTCCGACGGCTGCGTCGGCGTCGAGCCGGTGAAAGCGATTTCACCTTTGCGGCCGACGAACGCATCGACCCAGAAAGCCCAAGCAGGGCTGATGTCGCCGAGATTGAGTTTTTTCGGTTGCGCGTTTGCGCCGAGCGGTTGCAGCCACATCGAAACCTGCGTCGCGTCATGGCCGCCGACGAGGATCGAGTTGCTGTCGGGCATCCAGATGACGCGCGCGATGTTGTGATCGATCGCGCCGGTCGCGACGGCGCCATCGGCAGGTGAGCCGCCTGCGGCCGGAGTTGGCGTGACGACGATTTCGATTTGATTATTCGGGTCGGAGTCGCGCGGATACCAGTAGGCGACCTTCGTGCCGTCGGGCGAAAAAAGTCCGAAGCTCTCGAATTTTTCGTGCGTGGTGATGCGGCGCATCGCGCCCGAATCGATGTCGATGATTTGCAGCGTGGTCTGGTCGGCGTCGCCGAACTGCGGGTGCTCCTGGCGTGTGAAGAGGATGGATTTTCCGTCGGGCGACCAGTTGATCGGAGACGCGGGCGAACTCGGCGGCGCGCTTTTCGCCAGGCTCCATGTGCCCTGCGTGAGGCGCCGCGGCTTGCCGCCCTCCGCGCCGACGAGCCAGAGATGCGACGGCGTCGTGGGGCCGGATGCCAGATAGTCGTTGTCGCCGATCTCGAAGGCGTCGTTGTGCTTCTCGATTTCCTTTTTATTCTCGGGCTCGTCCGAAGTGACGAAGGCGATTTGCTGGCCGTTCGGGCTCCACGCGAATTGCTCGATGCCGTTGGGCACGTCGGTTAGGCGATGCGCTTCGCCGCCGGTCATCGGGAGGACGAAGAGCTGGAGTTTGGGATCTTTCGCGGTGGTGTCGATCGCCTCGAACGCGAGGCGGTCGCCTTCGGGTGACCAGCGCGGCGAGCCGACGCCTCTGCGATCGTGGGTCAGCGCGCGCGGAGCGCCGGAAGCAATGTCGATGATGAGCAGGTCGCGGTCGGCGCGATCCTGTTCGAGATTAATGCGCGATAGGACGAAGGCGATCGATTTTCCGTCGGGAGAGATTTGTGGGTCGGAGACGGAGGAAATTTTGGTGAAGTCGTCGAGCTGAATCGTGCGCGCAGGAGGCGCGGCTTGTTGCTGTGATTGCGCGGATGCCGGTGGCTCGCTCGGCGATTGCGCTGCGAAGCTTGGCGCGGAGAAGCAGAGTGCTGCACTGAGAAGCGTGAAACAGATGCCGCGCGACGAGAGAAGCTTCACGCTGCGACGGCTGCACCCCAGGCGAAGCTGAGTGGCGGTGAGCGACGACTGATCGTCGTTGGAGTTCATCGAAGGGGACTCCTCGGCCGCAGCAATACGCGTACAAGTATGCGTCGCAGCGGGCTGCAAATTTTGGCGAAAGCATGCTGACACGCCGTTGAAAGGCGCGTCAACCAAGCGTGTGGAAATGCCCGGTGCCGGGCCATGCGCGTCCCGGCGAGTGCAAAAACAGCGCGCTAATTTCGGACGCCGGTCGCGTTCAACTTGATGCGATAGAGGCTCGTGCTCCCCGTGATGTAGAGCGTTTTTCCGTCGGCGTCGCCCCAGGCGACATTGCTGACAACCTCGGGAATTTTGACCGTGCCCAGGTGCTTGCCTTCGGGCGAGAGAATCCAGACGCCGCCGGGGCCCGAGCCGTAGAGGTTGCCATTTTTGTCCACGCGAATGCCGTCGGGGCTGCCCGGAGTTTTGTCGATGTTCGCATCGAAGAAGACCGTGAACCTTCACCGACGGAGCCGTCCGCGTTCACGGGATACTTCAGCCAGACATGCTTGCCCGAATCGGCGATGTATAAAATCTTTTCGTCGGGCGAAAACGCGATGCCGTTGGGTCGCGGCAAATCCTTGATGATGAGTTGAATCTTCGTGTGGTCGGGCGGCGCGCCGGGCTTTTGCTTGGTCGCGTCGACGATGCGAAACACGCCGTTCAGCTTCTGCTCTTTCGCCGGATCGTCGTCGCCTTGAGTTCTCAATCCGTACGGCGGATCGGTGAAATAGAGCGAGCCGTCGGACTTATAAACGACATCGTTGGGACTGTTGAGCTTTTTTCCTTCGTAGGCATCGGCGAGGACTGTGATCTGTCCTTTCGGATCGAGCGCCTCGAGCCGCCACACGTTGCGCCGAGCGTGACCGGCGACTGTGACGCGGCCTTTTGGATCGAGCGTCATTCCGTTCGAGCCGGGCTCAGGCCCGCCGTACGCATCGGAGCCTTCGTATCCACTCGGATGAATGAAAACCTGCGAGCCTTTGCCGGGAATCCAGAGGTCGATGTTGTTCGCCGGAATCTCGGCGAAGATCAGGCTGCCCTGGCGCGTCCACGCGGGGCCTTCCGTCCATTTATTGAAGCCGCTAACGACTTTCTCGGCTTTCGTACCAGGCGAAACGATCTGGTCCAGCGCGGGATCGAGCTTTTGGACTTCCTGCGAATAGGCCGGGGCTGCGATCGCGGCGGCCGCGAGCATAAAGAAAACGCTGCAACGTGGAAGAGTTCTCATTCGCCTTGTTTAACCAACAAGTTGGACGGCGTCAAGCGACAAAGTCACTGGCGTCGAAACGCCGCGGCCTCTTTCACTCGGCATTCAAAGCTCTTCGACCAGGCAATTTCTTTTCGCGATTTATTTCCTGTTGACAGTCAACAGGAACACGACGTATTTTCCTGTTGACCGTCTAAAGGAGCGACAACCTTGGCCTTTATCGCGACCCTGATCGACCGCCAAGCGAGGAACCGCCCATGACACCTCCGTCAGGAGAAGTTCTACAAGGCACGCTGGACCTCATCGTTTTAAAAACGCTCGACGCCATGGGCCCGCAGCACGGCTACGGCATCGCCGTGCGCATCCAGCAGGTGTCGGAAGATTTGCTCAAACTGAATCAAGGCACGCTCTATCCCGCGTTGCTGCGCCTCGAACAGCGCGGCTGGATCTCCTCCAAATGGGGCGTCTCCGAAAACAATCGCAAAGCAAAGTTTTACACGCTGACACGCTCAGGCCGCCGCCAGCTCGCAACAGAAACCGAAAGCTGGGAGCGCATGGCCGCAGTAATCCAGCGCTTGCTCGGGACGCAGGGAGCATGACATGCACCGCCTGCGCATTCTCATTTCGCGTCTGCTCGGAACATTCAGCCGCCCGACGTCGCGCCACGCCGATCTCGACACAGAACTGAGCGAGCACCTCCAGCTCCTCACCGAAGAAAACATCCGCCGCGGAATGAACGAAGCCGACGCGCGCGCCGCAGCACAACGCGAATTCGGCGGCGTCGAGCAAACAAAAGAAAACTATCGCGACCAGCGCGGCGTTCCGTTTCTCGATTCGCTCTTGCTCGATTTCCGATTCGCGTTCCGGATGCTCGCAAAGAGTCCCGCGTTCACGCTCGTCGCGATTCTCACGCTCGCGCTCGGCATCGGCGCGACCACCGCCGTCTTCAGCGTCGTCGACCGCCTTTTATTCCGCAGCCTGCCCTACGCGCAAGACGACCGGCTCGTCTCCTTCGGCCTTACCGCGCCCATTGAAAAAGACGAATTCGTGCTCGGCGCCGGCTATGTCGATTTCCGCCGCAATCCCGGCCCATTCACGCAAATCGCCGCCATGCAGCCGGGTGTCGCGAAGTGCGACATCACCGAACAGAATCCCGCCCGCATCGATTGCGCGCATGTCGAGCAGTCGTTTCTGCCCACTCTTGGCGTCGAGCCGATCCTCGGGCGAAATTTCACGACCGATGAAGATCGCCCCAATGCCGACGCCACGATGATTCTCACCTACGCGTTCTGGAAGAATCGCTACGGGGGCGATCCCAACGTCATCGGCAAAACAATTTCGCTCGATGGAAAGACGGCGCGCATCACCGGCGTGCTACCCGCCAATTTCGAGATGCCTTCACTCAGTCGGATCGACGCGCTCGTCCCGCTCGCGCTCGACGAAGAGCAGCAGCGCAAGTCCTCACCCGGCGTTCCGCTGCGAACCTTCGCGCGCATGAAGCCCGGCGCGACTGTCGCCGAAGCCATCGTCGGCCTGCAGCCTTTTCTCGAGAGTTCGTTGCAAGGCGCTCCACCACCTTTTCGCAAAGAAATTCATCTTGCGGTGATTCCCATTCGCGAGCGCCAGGTTCGCGAAGCGCGACTTGCATCCTGGGTGCTGCTCGGTTCGGTTTTCGCCGTTCTGCTCGTTGCCTGCACCAATGTGGCGAGCCTGCTTCTCGCCCGCGCCACTGGCCGTCAACGCGAACTGGCCGTTCGCGCCGCACTCGGTGCAAGCCGCGGACGATTGTTCCGCCAGGGTTTGGTCGAAAGCATTACGCTCGGCATTCTCGGCGGCGCCGCCGGTTGCTGGGTAGCGCATCTCTTGCTCAAACTTTTCGTTTCGATCGCGCCCGAAGGCATTCCCCGGCTTCAACAAGCATCGCTCGACGTTCGTGTCGTGGCTTTCACATTTGCGATCGCGCTCATCTCCGTGGCTTTCTTCGGCGTCGCGCCCGCTCTCACAGATCCGACTCCCGAGCAGCTTTGCGGCCGGGAGACTCCGCGCCACTACCCGCAACCTGCTACGCCAAGTGCTCGTTGCGGGCCAGGTCGCCGTTTCTCTGATTCTCCTGACGTTCGCTGGCCTGCTGCTGCGCAGCCTCTGGAATCTCGAACGCGCTCCCACCGGCATGGCGACCGACAAGGTGCTGACCGAAACCGTTGAGCTCGCCACCTATCGCTATCCGCAGCCGGCGCAGCAAATTGCATTTCTTAACGAGCTGAAAACTCGTCTGCGCAACGTTCCCGGCGTCACGAGCGTCGCCATCAGCGACTCGTTGCCGCCCGCCGGCCATATGCGCTCCACGCTGCTGACCGCCGTCGAACCCGAAGGCCGCCCGCCGATGCCGGAAGGAACCGGCGGCCCGGTCGCATGGCGCGCCGTCTCGCCGGAATTCTTCTCCGTGCTCGGTATTCCCATCGTGCGGGGACGTGCATTTGAGGCGCAGGATGAGTCACCGTCAGAGCATCCGATGATTCTCGACGAAACTCTCGCGAGAAGACTCTTCCCCAACGAAGATCCGATCGGCAAACGCGTTCGTCTTTTCAAGCAGGAGACGCCGTGGCGCACGGTGGTCGGCGTCGCGGCAGACGTGCGTAACAATGGCGTCGTCGAAAACTCCGATCCTCAATTTTATTTGCCATGGAAAAGCGACCCCGTTGAATTCTTCACCCATGCGCAGCTCCTGGTGCGTACTCCGCTCAATGCAGATGGGGTTGCCACCTGGATGCGCGAAACCACCAAAGCGCAGGACGCGACTCTGCCCGTCGAAATCGAGCGGATGACCGCCCGCGTCGAAAAGCTTGCCGAGCGGCCTCGCTTCAACGCCGTGCTGCTCTCGCTCTTCGCCGCGATGGGCGTCACGCTCGCCGCGATCGGCATCTACGGCGTCGTCGGCTTCCTCGTCGCGCGGCAGACGCAAGAGATCGGCGTGCGCATGGCACTCGGCGCCAGCCCGCAAAATATTCTCGGCATGGTGCTCTGGAATATCGGCCGCTGGACGATCGTGGGTGCCGCCGCCGGTATTCTCGGCGCATGGTTCTGCGCCCGCCTCATGAGCTCGTTGCTCTTCGACGTCGCCGCGCACGATCCGCTGCCGCTCGTCGCAGCCGTCCTGCTCCTTTTCGCCGTAGCATTTCTCGCCGCCTACATTCCCGCCCGCCGCGCGACGCAGATCGATCCGCTCGTCGCGCTGCGCTACGAATAGCTACGCGGTCCGACCGCAACCAACCCGTTACAAATTTCGCACAGCAACTCACACTTTGGATTCCTTCCCGCACGCGACTCGCGTGCTAGAATCGCCAACGGGCAGCCGTTTCCATAGATTTCATGCAGGCAATCAATTTCAAATGACGCGCCTCTGCTCTTCCCGTTACGAGCGAGAGGCCCGCAAGCTGGGCTGGACGCGCATCGCCGGGCTCGACGAAGTCGGCCGCGGCTCGCTCTTTGGTCCCGTCGTCGCCGCTGCGGTCATTCTCAATCCCAAGCGCCGCATCGTCGGCCTCGACGATTCCAAACAAATTGCAGCCGAGAAGCGCGAAGTTCTTTCCGAGCGCATCAAGGAACACGCCGTGGCTTGGGCGGTCGCCGAAGTCGATTCGGCGCGCATCGACGCCTGGAACATCTATCAAGCCAGCCGCCAGGCCATGGTTGCCGCGCTTGAGATGCTCAGCATGCAGCCCGACTACCTTCTAATCGATGCGATGAAGCTCGATGTGCTGATCGAGCAGAAGTCGTTGATCAAGGGTGACGCGCGCTGCGTCTCGATCGCGGCGGCGTCGATCATCGCCAAGACGCACCGCGACGCGCGCATGCAAGAGCTGGACGCCGTCTATCCTCAATATGGCTTGGCGCAGCACAAGGGCTACGCCACGCCCGAGCACCTCGAAGCGCTCCGGAAGCACGGCGCTTCGCCCCTGCACCGCTACTCTTTCGCTCCCGTCCGCGAATCCGGCTGCTGGGCCAGCGGCGCCGTCCAAATCGACCTATTACCCGACCCGGTCCCGCAGCAAGTCCCCAGCGACGCGGACTGAAACGTGGTCCTGGAACTAGGACAAGTCTCGACTTCTGAATGAGCTCCAAGCTTCCCCGCTGTTAGTCCTTAGCCACCGTTGGCTGGTGAAAGACTCCTTCGCCGGGGCTTCGCCGACAAGTTTCCTACTAGCAACGGGGATAACTGGTGGCTAACACCAAACTTTGGGTTCGTTGACTTGGGTTTTCCCCGCCTGTAGCGTACTTAAAGCACGATCTCTGCCGGCCTCACGCCGCGCGGCGCGGAAACGCGTCGCTGCAGCAGGCGCGGACGGCGCACTGTCTGAGCTCGCGAATGGCCTATAACAAAAGCAAATACGTCGAAGCCGCTCAAAAACTCCTCAACCAGGGCAAAGTCGCCCAGGCCATCGCGGAATACCAGCAGATTCTGAAGCACGAACCCCGCGACCAGGTCACCCTGATGACCGTCGGCGAGCTGTACATTCGCCAGGGCGAAACCTTTCAGGCCATCGATTATTTCGAGCGCCTGGCGCAGATTTTCGTCGGCGACGGGTTTCTGACCAAGGCGATCGCCGTCTACAAGCGCATCGCCAAGCTTGCCCCCGAAGAGATTCGCCCGCTCGAGAAAGCTTGCGGACCTCTACGTCCAGCAAGGCGTGATGAGCGAGGCCCGGCCGCTGTTCCTGCAACTGGCCGAAATTCACCTCAAAAATAATCGCCAGCCCGAAGCGGTGGCGCTGCTGAAGAAATTGCTCGCCGCCGAGCCCGACAACCTGCGCATTCAGGTGCGCCTCGCCGATCTGTACCAGGCGATGGGCCAGACTCGCGAAGCGGTCGATGCCTATATCGCGGCCAGCCAGCGCGCGCTTGCCCGCGGCGATCAGGCCGAATGCGAAAAGCTTGCCGACAAAGCGATCAAGCTCGATCCGAAAAATCTTGCCGCGGTCATTCTCAAGGCGCGCGTGCATTCGACGCAGGGCAACTTCGCGCAAGCCGCTGAAGTGCTCGAGCAGGTCCCCGACCTCGAAAAGGGCGGCGAACAGGCCGAACTGCTGCTCGATCTCTACATCAAGAGCTTGAAGTGGGATCAGGCGACCGCGCTGGCGCAGAGGATTTTCGACGCCGATCCGAAAAATTTTGGTCCGGCACAAAAGCTGGTGGAAGCGCTGCTCGAATCCGGGCAGACCGATCGCGCGATGGCGATTCTCGATCGCACGCG
Source organism: uncultured Acidobacteriota bacterium (assembly GCA_963766985.1). GTDB lineage: Bacteria > Acidobacteriota > Terriglobia > Acidiferrales > UBA7541 > Acidiferrum. The sequence goes on along the minus strand of CAVYCJ010000009.1, from coordinate 709,260 downwards.
CATCCCGATGATCGATGCGGGCGAGCACGAAATTGTCGGAAAGTTGCTGTCTGAACTTGCCGATCGGACGCCGGGACGCATCGAGCCGCTGGAATGGCTTGTTGAGTTGTACGGACGGACGAGCGATTCGTTCCGCTTGCCCGATGCGCTGGCGCATTTGGGAGACGCGCTTGTCGCGTCGAACAAGATGGAGCGCGCCAAGGAAGTCTTCGAGCAGCTGGTCGATCGCGAGCCCGAGAGCGAGCCCGCGAAGCGCAAGCTCAACGATGTTTTGCGCCGCATGGGCTTGATCGCGCCGGAAGCGGGAATGGCGATTCCGGTCGAGGATCACGCTCCCGTCGAATTGGCGAAGCCGCCCGCGCCGAAAGTACGTCCCGATCTCGAGCCTTCCGCTCCGGAAGTAAAGGCGAAGGCCGTCTCACAGGCGCCGCAGGTCCCGGCCGCGCCGGTTGAGCCTGCGCTCGACGACGAGACCCAAAAATTCATCGCGCAATCGCTCACCGACGTCGATCTTTTCGCCAGCTATGGCCTGACGCAGAAGGCGATCGGCCTGCTCGAAGCGATTTTGCGCCGCGCGCCGCGCCACACGCCGACGCTCGAGAAGTTGCTCGATTTCGTTCTGGGCGCCGGCGACGACCGCCGCACCGCGGAACTCGCGGCCAAGCTCGAAACAATTTATAGCGAACGCGGAGATGCGCGCGGAGCCGAACGGTTTGCCGAACTGCGCCGCCGCTTCCAGCGCGCTGCCGGCCTGACCGACGAAGATTTGTTTGGGCCGCCGCAAGCCGCTGCACCGGTGGCGTCTGCCGAGCCCGAAGTGGAAGCCGCCGTCGAAGAATTGCCAGAGCTTTCCGCCGAGCCCGCACAGGTCGCTGCCGAGCCTGAGGCTGCTGCTCCTCAGACGGAAGCGGCGTCATTCGAGGAAACGCTCGAAGAGCCGTCGATCGAAATTGAAGAAGTCAACGGCATGCCTGCCGATTCGCCAAAGATGACGCCGGCGGTGCACGAAGTCGATTTGTCCGACGAATGGGCGAACATGCTCGACGAGCCTGCGAGCGAAGCTGCCGCATCCACGCCCGCCGCCCACGCACAGCCCGGCGCTCACGCACAGGAAGATGCGCCCGAGTTTGAAGTTTCGGCCGAGCCGGTTGCGGACTCAGGAGTCGAAGAATTTTCGATTTCGAGCGACGAGCCGGTCGCTGCCGCTCCGGAAGCGCACGCCCCTGTTGCTTCTGCGCACGCAGACGACGCGGCGGAAGAATTTTCGATCCCGGTGGAGGAGCCTGTCGCCGAGGAACTCGAAGTTCCGATGGCGGAAGCGGAGCCTGTGCAAGCGGCAGAGGAAGTTGCGCCGCACGCCGAAGAGATTTCGATTCCAGTTGAAGAGCCGAAGCACGTCGAAGTAGCGAAGGTCGAGGAGCCGAAGCACGAACCGAAACACGTCGAAGCTCCCGCGCCGGTCGCGGAAGTGAAGGCTCCAGCCGCAAAGGCGCCCGAGCCCGAGTCGGAATTCGAGGTCGAGCAGGATTACGAGTTGGTGCTCGAACCCGAGCCGCTCGTGCCTGCGCACGACCAGCGGCCGCCCGAAACTCCGATCGTGCCGCGCGAACCCGAGCCCGTCGCGAAGGACGCGGCGTCCGGTTTGGCGTCCGATCAATTCCTGGCCGATCTCGCGAACGAGATCGATCAGCTTGGCATCGGCGAACTGTCGCCCGAATATTCAACTCCGGCCGCGCACCACGAACCTGTTGCCGCGACCCCCAACAACGCCGGTGGCGACCACGAGATTTCGCAGATCGAAGTCGGACCGCTCAAGGAAGTTTTCGACGAATTCCGCGCCGAACTCGGCGAAATGGGCGGCGAGGAAGAAGATCTCGAGACGCACTACAATCTCGGCATCGCCTTCCGCGAAATGGGTTTGCTCGATGAAGCGATCAGCGAATTCCAGAAGGTTGCAAAGGCTGCCGAAAACGGACGGAAATTCCCGTACACGATGCAGTGCTACACGCTGTTGGGGCTTGCGTTCATGGATCGTGGCCAACCGTCGATCTCGGCGATGTGGTACGAACGGGCGCTGCGTTTGCCGGGCGTCGAGACGGAAAGCATCCTCGCATTGCGGTATGATTTGGGTGTGGCCCAGGAATCGGCGGGCGAATCCGACGCAGCACTCAAGAGTTTTTCACAGGTCTACGCGGTCAACATTGATTATCGCGACGTGGGCGAGCGCATCGCCGCTCTGCAAAAAACAACCCGATAGTGAATTCGCACTCATGAACGGCGAAGGGATCGCTCCCCGATGAACCGGGTTGTGAGCGCGATTCTTGTGGTCGTGTGCTGCATGATGGGCGCGGTGCTCTTTTATTTGCCGTGGACCGGCGTGTGGGAACAGAATTATTTCCTGTCGCATTTCCCTTCGTTGATGCCGATTCTGCTGCATCCATCGTTTCGCGGCGCGGTGAGCGGGCTGGGGATTCTGGATATTTTTCTGGCGATTCGCATGATCAATTCCGAAGGCAGCGCTGCGCCATCCTCGAGTGTTCGCCCACAGTAGTTCACGGTGATCGATCGCGAAATTCCGATTGTTTGCTATGTGACGGACCGGCGAAGCCTTTCTGTGCCGGTTGCCGGGCACGGTGTGCCGGCGGACTTCGCATCGGAGTTGTCGCCGCTCGTCGAGAAAATCGCGGCGATCGCGGCGGCGGGCGTCGATTGGGTGCAAATTCGCGAGAAGGATTTGGCGGCGCGTGAGCTGGCTGCGTTGACGCGAGAGGCGATTGCCCGGCGTTCGGCAGCTCGGATCATCGTCAACGATCGCCTGGATGTGGCGATTGCGGAGGGCGCGGGCGGCGTGCATCTCGGCGAGGCGAGTTTGTCTGTTGCGGAAGCTGCGCGGTTGCTGAAGCGAACTGCGACAGTTGTTGCCGTGGAAGATCAGAGCCGCGCTTCGCAATTCCCTGTCGGTGCGAGCGGGGATTTCTTGATCGGCGCTTCGTGTCATTCGCTGGAGGGTGCGAAAGCTGCGGCGAGCGATGGAGCGGACTACATTTTTTTCGGTCCGGTGTTTGCTACGCCGTCGAAGGCGAAGTTTGGCGAGCCGCAAGGTTTGAAAAAACTGGCGGGGATTTGTAGCGCGGTGTCCGTACCGGTGATCGCGATCGGTGGGATCACGCTCGAAAACGCACGCGATTGCATCACGGCGGGGGCCGCGGGAATTGCGGCGATTCGCCTGTTTCAGGATGCCGCAGAGCCGGCGCGGATTGTTTCGAGTTTGAAAAAGCTGCGGCGCTGACAGCGTACGCTCGATTCGTTGCAAGAAAAATTCAGGAGATGCGAGATTTCGATGGCTGAGAGTCTGACGAAAGAAAAAGCGATGAAGCTGAAGCTGCCGCCGGGGAAATTCGCGGCGTATTTGTTCGATTGCGATGGGACGATTGCGGATTCGATGCCGCTGCATTACATCGCGTGGAAACAAGCGCTCGGAAAATGGAATTGCGAGTTCGAGGAGAAAGTGTTTTATGCGTGGGGCGGAATGCCGACCGCGGAAATTATCGCGACGCTCAACAAACAGCAAGGACTCGACATGGCGGTCGAAGCGGTTTGCATAGAAAAAGAAAATCTTTACTACGAGCTGCTGCCGCAATTAAAAGCGATTGCGGAAGTCGTCGAGCACATTGACGCGCAGCATAAACGGATTCCATTTGCGGTTGTGTCGGGCGGCACGCGCGAGTCGGTCGTCGCTTCGCTGAGCGCAGTGAAACTGCTCGACAAGTTCGATGTGTTTGTTTGCGCCGGCGATTACAAGAAGGGAAAACCCGATCCTGAGCCATTCTTGCTCGCCGCGGAAAAGCTCGGAGTGAATCCGAAAGATTGCCTCGTGTTTGAAGACACCGAGATGGGGATTCAGGCGGCGACGGCCGCGGGTATGGCGTCGGTGCGCGTTCCGGCGCCGTGGGAGCGCGGAGTCACGTCGTAGAAATCCGGGCTGCGCGGAAAGATTGAAGTCGTGTTGACGCCGGGCGGAGCAAGCCCCGCCCCTACAAAGGCATCGAGTGATGCCAAGGCGGAGCGAAAAAACGCCGACGGATGCCGGCGCTACCGACGCCGACACTTCCATTTTGCGTTTTAGGTCGAATCATTTTTAGCGGGCGCGGGCGGGGGTTACTCGGCCGCGGGTGCCGCGTTTGCGTTGGTAGAGTTCGCGGTCGGCGGCTTCGAGCAGGTCCTGCACGCTGCGGCCATCGTCGGGAAAAATGCTGATGCCGATGCTGACGCTGAGTCGCGGTTCTTCCCTGCGCGCGCCCAGCGCGTGCTCGATGCGTCCGGCGATCTGACGCGCCATGCCGGGATCGCCGTCCACAAGCAGAACGGCGAATTCGTCTCCTCCATAACGCGCGGCAAGGTCTGTCGAGCGGCACTGTTCCTTCATCACTTCGGAAAGTCGTTTCAGCGCGCGGTTGCCGGCCAGGTGGCCGAACCGGTCGTTGATCATTTTCAATTCATCGAGGTCGAGAAGAAGTACGGCAAACGAGCGATTGCTGCGCTCGCCGCGGCGGATTTCGCGTTCGAGCGAATCGAGAAATTCGCGATAGTTCGCTAGCCCGGTGAGGGCGTCGTGCGTGGCCTGGTAGTGAACTTTTTCTTCGTTTCGTTTGCGCTCGGTGATGTCGAGGCCCGCGCCAATGCAGCCGATGATTTCTCCAGAGGGTGAGCGCAGAGGTTCGAGATGCACCTCGAAGGTGCGATTGTTTCGTTTGTACTCGAACTGCGACGACACTCCGCGCAACGCTTCGTAGTGCTGGGCTACGGGCGCGGTGTGCGGGTCCTGACATTTCAGATATTCGTAGATCGATTTGCCGAGTAGCTCTTCATTGCGAATTTTTGCGCCGCGTAGTCGTGCACCGAGACACGACGTGATGCGCAGATCCTTGTCGGTCGTCCAGACGATCATCGGCATTTGATCGATCAACAAGTTGAGATGTTCTTCGCCAGGCTCGGTCGCGTTCGCTGCGACGGCTGTGCCGTTTTCCAGAATCGCGACGATGTGGCCGTTGTCGTCGCGGATCGGCACGTGTGTGAGGCGAGCGAGGATCGTCGAACCGTCTTTGTGAAGGCGCGGTGAGGTTTCGTGGTGCGGAAAGTGGCCAGAGATCGCGGCGCGAGCCAATCCCTCAAACGGGCCCTCGCATGCGGACGCGGCATTCCTCTGCCAGCAAGCGCGTCAGCGGCTGGCCGACGATTTCGGATTCGGCGTAGCCATAAAGGCGCTGGGCGCCGGGGCTCCACGTTTGCACCGTGCCGTCGAGCGCGAAGCTGAGCACAGCGTCTTCGGTCGACGACAGAATTGCGGCGAGCAAATGCTCGGTCCGCAGTTGAAGCGGCATGATGACCTTGGGCTTTCCGAACGGGGAGGCGTTCGCGCTGAACCGATTGCGTTTCCCGGAGACGAGAGGGTCGAGCCGACCGGGTGGGCTGAAAACTTTTGAACGGCTACGCGAGAGAGGCTCGCGTTCCGAAGATTTTAGCAAGCGGCGCTGCGCGGCGGCTTGGCGAAATTGCGGCGGCGCGCGGAGTAGTCAACGGACTTGTTCGTAGGGTAGTCGATCCTCGAAAATTTTTGGGGTCGCTCAAGGGGTATACCCCCCTGTTTTTGCAAAGAGTGTGCAAGGCATTTACTTTGAGTTGGTTACAGAATTGACGAAAATAAGAGTGCGGAAGTTATTTCGTTTCAATCGATTACAGGGAGCTCAAAATTCGCTTATGTTTCGCCTCGGTTTGTGGTGCGACGAAGGGAAATCGATCGAGTGGACGCAGTTTTCTACGGGCGGAGTGTAGCATGGCGCTTCATTCGAAACCGCACGATGCGGGCGTGGGTTGTCGCTAAGTGTTTGAGATCCAGGCGATTCGAGGGCCCAAAATATTTTTTCAGAAAAGCGCCGTCAGGAGGCCCGGCGCTGCCTGAAGTTAGTTTTGGGATTTAGCGGCGTCGTTGAGGATTAGGGCCAGCCGGATGCCGGCTTGGGCGATGCGGAGCTCGGCGATGGGCGCGGCTTGGTCCTGGTAAGGTTCGGCGGCGACGATGTGCTCTTCAAGGAGACGGTTGCCGATGTTGTTGTCGTCGGTGCAGGCGTGGACTGGTACCGGCTGCTCGATGGCGACTTTCGGAGTCAGAGGCTCGTAGACATTTTTCTCGGCGTATTCGTGGCTTTCCCAGATCCAATCGTCGATGTGAATCCCGGCTTTTTGCCATTGTTCGAACGAAGAGGCGTAAGTTTCGTCGATGCGGTCGGCGTATTCGTGGGAGTCGGCGCCTTCGGCGTCGCGCTCGATGATCGCGGAATCCCAAACGGAATGAAGATTCGGAGTGAAGCCGTGTGCGTGTTCGCGCGGCTTGCGGCGGAAATATTTTAGCGGTACGCAATTGCCACCTTCGTCGTCGTTCGTCGTGGAGTGGAGCGGTTGATGGAGATCGCCGACGAAGTGGATGACGTAGCGAAGCGCTTCGGCGCGTTTGGCGGGCTCGGCGGATTTATTTTTGAGAATGGCGAGTTGCGCAGTGATCGCTTCGTTGACGCAACCTTCTTTGCCGCAGTATGGGGCGAGATTGCCGTCGCCACGCGGTGTGCCGCGCGGAATGTCGATGTAGTGCCACGGGCCATTTTTTCGTTCGGGGCGAACGTCGTCGGCCCATGTGGAAGCCTCGCCCATCAGGTCGTTGACGGCGGAGCCGCAGTAGCGTTTGAACGCGGGATCGAGTGGATTTTCTTTGAGGAGGGTGAGGACGAATTCTTTGGCTTCGGGGGAGAGATGTTTTTCGGCGATGAGGGCGACGGTTTCGTGGCCTTTGCAGCCCCAAGCGCGAGTAGACGAAGCGGAGAACAAAAATGCGAAGGCGAGAGCGAGGAGAATTGCCGGATTTGGCGAGACGCATGAAGCTCCTTGCAACAATGTGGTGCGGCAGGCACATCGAACTTGCCGTTCGAGCGACGGCACGCCGTGGCGTGCCCTTACAAAATCCAATCATGAAGCGAATCTCACGGAGAACAGGCTGAAGCTTTTCCACGTCGAGGCTGCTGCGCGGATGCGTCGCGGTCGTGTTGACGCCGGGCGGAGCAAGCCCCGCCCCTACAAACTACAGCATGATGTTGGCGTGGGCGCATGCAGTTTGCGTGAAGAATTGACGCGGAGCGAGCGGGTGGAGTTTCAGGCGCCGAGCCAGCGGCCGATGGGGCGCCAGGATTCGTTGTGGTCGCAGATGACGCGGAGCGCGGCGGTGATGGGAATGGCGAGAAGCAGGCCCATACCGCCCCAAACCCATCCCCAGAAGAGCAAAGCGACGGTGATGGCGACGGCGTTGAGGCGAACGCGGCGGCCGACGAGCGCGGGCGCGATGAAATTTGAGGCGATCACGTGGATCGAGGTGAGAACGCCGGCGATGAGCAGGAACGAGCCGAAGGTTTTGATTTTGGCGCTGGCGATGATGAACGCCGGGGCCCAGGCCATGACGGCGCCGATGTACGGAACCATGTTGAGGAGGCCGGAGGCGATGCCGGTGAGGATCGGATAGTCGAGATCCATGATCCAGAAGAAGAGACTGCTGGCGGCGATGACCATGCCGGTGACGATGGACATACCAGCGAGGTAGTCGCGCAGGACTTCGCGGAGATCTTCGAGGGTCTCTTTGACCTGAGTGCGGCGACCGACAGGAAAAAGTTGCAGCGTACCGTGCCAGACTTCGCGTTTGCCCGCGAGCATGAAGAAAACGAGGAATGGAACGAACGTGATTTCGAGAAAGATGGCGTAGAGCGAACCGGCGCCGCGCGTGAGCATGGTGCGGAGCAGATCGGGCTCAAAGCGGCGGAGTTCGCCGGTGTTGCCGGGGCCCGGGTCGGCGCCAGGAGCAACGCGGCCTTCGATGCCGTTGATTTTTCCTTCGACGCTGTCCGCGGCGCTGCGGAGAACGGTGCTGTACTTGGACCAATTTTGCGCAAAGTTGGAAAGGCGGGTGCCGAGTCCGTAGCCGACGGCTCCGAGGACGGCGATGAGGATGAGCACCATGACCATGGCGCCCGCGGTGCGCGGAACTCCGACACGTTCGAGAATTTCAACGGCGGGATCGAGAAAATAGGCGAGCAAAATCGACAGCAAGAGCGTGATGACCACGCCCTGCGCGTAATAGCAGAACAAGAGGATGATTGCGCCCGCAATCACCCGCAGGCTGAAGTTGGATCCCGAGATCCGCACTACGGCCGGCGTGGGCGTTTCCGTCACCGACACAATGAGCTCCGTGCCAAACACGGTAGCACATATGAGCACGCGTCCTGCCAAGCGGCGGAAGGCAGGTTTCGTGCGTGGCAAGGCGGCGATTTGCGAAGTGTGGCTGGTTGCGTTTGGCAGAATTTTGACCCGGCGCGATGAGCCGGAAGAGGGTTAAGGATGTGTCGAGACGCTTACGTTTCATCGAGGAACCTTGGGGTGCGCCGAACCGAACGAGATGTTTTGAAGGTGCTAAGCTCGATGGAGAACCAATAAGGTCCCCTCAAAATGGCGAAAGAACTTTTCGGAACCGACGGAATCCGAGGCGAACCCGGCAAACCACCGCTGGATGATGCAACGCTGTATGCGACCGCGCGTGCGCTCGGAACTTACCTGGCAAAAAAGCATCGCGCTCCACGCGTGATGATTGGCATGGATACGCGCGAATCGGGGCCGCACATTGCGGCGCTGCTCGCGGCCGGGCTGAAGGCTTCCGGCGCCGAGACAGCGTTTGCCGGCGTGATTACGACGCCGGGCGTGGCGTGCCTGGTGCGGCAGAACGGATACCAGGCGGGCGTGGTGATTTCGGCTTCGCATAACCCGTTTCAAGACAATGGAGTGAAGCTGTTTTCGGACGCGGGGATGAAGTTTCCCGACGCGATCGAAGAAGAGATCGAGAAGGAAATTTTCAAGACGCGCGGTGAAGGAGCACCGAAAAACGCGCCAGTGCCGCAGGCGGATGAGTCGCTGGACGCGCAATACCTGGAGTTTTTGCGCGGCAGGGTGATTCCGGGCGCGAAGTTTAAGGGATTTCGGATTCTGCTCGATTGCGCGAATGGGGCGGCGTACAAGCTGGGGCCGGAACTGTTCAAGTCGCTGGGAGCGAACGTTACGGCGATGGGAGTTGCGCCGGACGGGCGGAATATTAATGCGGGCTGCGGATCGCTGCATCTGGAGGGTTTGCAGAAGCGGGTGAAGGAAGAGGGCGTCGATCTGGGCGTGGCGTTTGATGGCGATGCGGACCGGGCGCTGTTTGTGTGCTCGACCGGGCGGATCGTGAATGGCGACGGCGTTTTGCTGGCGGTGGCGCGCTATTTGAAGGCGAAGGGCGAGCTGAAGGGCGAACGCGTTGTGGCGACGTCGATGTCGAACCTGGGGCTGGAGCGCGTGTTGGCGCGCGAAGGCATCGCGATGGCGCGGGCGAATGTCGGCGACCGATACGTGCTCGAAGAGATGCTGAAGAGCGGGAATGTGATCGGCGGCGAACAATCGGGACATGTGATTTTCTTGCAGGATTCGCCGGCGGGAGATGGATTGCTGACGGCGGTGAAGATCGCGTCGCTCGTGTCGATGCACGGACGATTGGAATCGCTGATCGAGGGGCTGAAGGATTATCCGCAGACGATTGTGAACGTGAAGGTGAAGTCGAAGCCGCCGCTGGAATCGTTGCCGAGAGTGGCGAAAGCTCTCGAGGAAGCGCAGACGACGCTGGGAGAAAACGGGCGGATCGTGTTGCGTTATTCGGGGACGGAGCAGCTCGCGCGCGTGATGGTGGAAGCAGAGCATCAGGCGGACGTGCAGAAGTTCAGTCAGTCGGTGGCGGAAGCGCTGCGGGTTGAAATCGGAGTTTAGCGATACGGATTCGCAGGCTGCAGAATTTTCCCTCGATCGATCTACAGATTGATTTTTGTGCGGGTCTCAGGGTGGCGGAAATTGACCGATCCTGGGACTCCGAAAAGGGTGAGTCTCCCGAATGCTGGATGTATTGTAGGGCGACCTGTGAGATTTTGTAGATAACAGCAGCTATAGGCGCGAGTTCAGGTTGTCTACGAATTGTTAAGTCGATGTTTTCTAGAGGTTTGCAGGGTTTGTGAGATTCGTCACTCCGCTGGCATACGGTTTGCACTATATACGGCCAACTGAAATACAAGATTGGCTTCCCGGGGTGGCCGGAACCCAACCTCGACTGGGATTCTGGTTTTGGGGGGTCAGTTCTAGGAAAAGGGGGCTTGCACCAGCCCCCTTTTTCATTAACTCGAAGTGGCAAAAGCTTTACAGCGGTAAGTCTTCCCGCGGGTGAGTCAAGTATTTAAGGGCGCAGGGTTTATCCCGGCGCCCTTTTTCATTTCTATCTATCCCTGCGTGGCTCGCCGTTCGATTGTAGATTCCCTGCCTGGCTTGGAAAGATTCCCGACAACGGAAGGATTTCGAGGCCTCACCCTCGATTCCGGGCAGGCCGCCGCCTTAAGTCGCTGATTATAGATGGGTTGTGTCGTTTTAGGGCAGTCTGGCCAAAAAAAGTGAGCGGCCGGTGGGGGGACCGGCCGCTCGGGCGTGGGGAATTGAGGGTCTATGGCCGAGAAATCAGTTCAGATAATCATCGCCTCGAGCTGAGCTGGAGGCGGGCCGTTCCGCTGCGCTCGCGAGCAGCAGGACGATGCACAGGAGCAAACACCCGATAACCATCCGAATGGCTCCGAAGACTGAACTAACTCCCGATCACTCAATCATTTTGCCGGAGGTGCGTGTGCGGGTCGATGGAACTGGGGGCACATTTGGAGGGGTACTTCGGTGGGCAGGATTCCGGTACGGAGGTACCTCAGCGGGATTCGAGGGATTTTCAGCGTTCCTGGATGCTCACCGATTCGGATTTCGGCCATAAAGAAATCGGGGCGCCGACCGATAAAGGCATTGGCCGTCCCCGCGGCCGCCTATGGGAAAGGTGCGCCGCAGCGGTCGTGTCGCGAAAGAAATTCGCATCCTGCTGCTTGGGATGGATGTCGGCGGAACGGTATTTTCGGAAGAGACGCAGACCGTGACGCTGAGCCGCCACGGCGCGGGAATTATCTCCAGACACAAATTGGCGACGGATGGATTGCTGATCATGCGCTTTCTGGGCGGGTCGACCGAGACGGCGATCCGGCTGGTGGGGCAGCTGGGGCAGGATGCGCGCGGATTTGTGTACGGCGTGGCGTTTGTGGATGAGGAGGAAGATTTCTGGGAGCTGAAATTTCCGCCACCGCCTGCGTGGAACGTGGAAGTGGACGGACCGATGCAGTGCGACTCTTGCAAGCGGTGCGAGGTGGTGGATCAGAGCGAAGTGGAGGCGGACGTTTACGCGCTGTCGGCTTCGATTTTGCGGTATTGCATTTACTGCGGGATGCCGACGATGTGGCGGAGGGCGCCGGGTGAAGTGGTGACGGCGAAGTTGCAGCCGCAGCTGCAGATGCGTGGCGTACAGGAAGTCGGTGCGCGGAGTTCGACGAATCGAACGGCGGCGCGGGGAGCGCGACCTCGGCTGGCGGGAGTGGAACTGCTCGTCAGCGATGATGTACCGGCGCCGGCGTTGCCGCCGGTTGCGTCGGCGGTGGTGGCGAAGGCGGCAAATCGGCGGAGGGATGTGCGGACGCGCGTGACGCTTTCGGCGTGCGTGCGGCACGAGGAATCGGAAGAAATTGTCGAGTGCGCGAACTTGTCGAGGCGGGGATTCGGGTTTCGAAGCCGCAAGCAGTATCCGGTGGGCAGCGAGATCGAGGTGGCGGTGCCGTTTTATCCGGGGACGCCGCCGGCGTTTGTGCGCGGTTCGGTGCGGCATGTGACGGCGCTGCCGGGGAACAATTTTCAGTATGGCGTGATGTACGTGAGCGCGGCCGCCGCCGCGGGCGATGCGTATGGCGGTAGGAGTGAACACTCGGTCTGAGTTGCGTTGCGCGCCGTGTGGCGTGGCGCCGCGACGAAGAAATCCGTTACGGTGGGTCGCGATTCTGCTTTTGTGTGGGCTTCGTCTGCGCGGCTGAATACGCTATTCTTTCCAGACCATGCATGATCTCAATTACTTCAGGGAACACCTGGATGTGTTCGCCGAGATGGCGAAAAAGCGCGGCACTACGCTGGATTTGGATGCGTTTCGAACGCTCGACAAAGAGCGGCGTGAGCTAATTACCACGACCGAGCAGCTGAAGGCGCAGCGGAACAAGGCGAACGACGAAATCGCGACGCTCAAGAAAGCAAAGCAGCCAGCGGACGAAAAAATCGCGGAGATGAAGCAGGTATCGGAGCGCATCAAGCAGGGCGACGAACGGATTGCGCAACTGGATGCAACGCAGCGCGAGTTTTTGCTGACGATTCCGAATGTGCCGCATTCGAGTGTGCCGTTGGGGAATGGCGCGGAAGGCAACGTTGAGGTGCGACGCTGGGGCGCGCCGCCAAAATTTGATTTTACGCCGAAGCCGCATTGGGAAGTCGGCGAGCGGGCGGGAATTCTTGATCTTGGCGCTGCGACGAAGATAACCGGAGCGCGGTTTGCGGTTTATAAGAGCTGGGGAGCGCGGCTGGAACGCGCGCTGGCGAATTTTTTCCTGGATGTGCACACACGCGAGCACGGATACACCGAGATTCTGCCGCCATTTCTGGTGAACACGGCTTCGCTGATGGGTGCGGGGCAATTGCCGAAGTTTGCGGCGGATTTATTCAAGGTGCAGGACACGGATTTCTGGCTGACGCCGACGTCGGAAGTCGAGCTCCACAATTTGTATCGCGACGAGACGCTGGCCGAGGAGAAATTGCCGGTGCACGTGACGGCGTGGACGGCGTGTTTTCGGTCGGAGGCGGGCGCGGCGGGGAAAGATACGCGCGGGATTTTGCGGCAGCACCAGTTTCAGAAGGTGGAGCTCTTTAAGTTTACGCACCCGGATAAGAGCTACGAAGAGCACGAAGCGCTGGTGCGGAACGCGGAAACGATCCTCCAGAAGCTCGGGCTGCACTACCGCACGATGCTGCTGTGCACCGGCGACATGGGGTTTGCGTCGGCGAAGACCTACGATCTGGAGGTCTGGCTGCCGAGCGGCAATGAGTTTCGCGAGATTTCGTCCTGCTCGAACTGCGAGGCGTTTCAGGCGCGGCGGGCGGGGATTCGGTTCAAGCCGAAGGGCGGCGGGAAGAGCGACTTCGTCCATACGCTGAATGGGTCGGGGCTGGCGGTGGGGCGGACCTGGATCGCGGTCGTCGAGAACTATCAGCAGGCGGACGGGTCGATCGTCATCCCGGAGGCATTGCGTCCATATATGGGCATCGACCGTATCCCGGCGCCGTAGGGCGTCCTGCGAGTCTTTTGCCTTCATTTTTCGCCTAATGCATTGATAACAAGGTTCTTAGGTAAGCGGCTGACGCCGCTCTCCCGAGGCCTGCCCATACTGCGACCAGCACGCAACTCGTTGAATTTACGTGTTTTCGTTTGACTCCTACTTTTGGGGTTGCATACACTCGCTTTAGCACCTAGCTAGGGGTCGAGGCGCTCACCTGCCTGCCGGCGAATCGCTGGGCGATGAAAGAAGCCATCGCCGGATCAAGTTGGGACAAGCATTCGAAATCAAGGTATCGATGAATTTCATTGCCCGTGTTATCCGGTTTTTGTTCTGGCTGCTGGTGGTTTCCTGGAGCGTCGCGCTGCTCAAGAAGCTGGTGGCGTGGATGTTGCGAGGCGCCACGGAGAGAGCCGAGTCGGCCGAGCCAGTCCGAACCGGAGATTTCGAGAGGGCAAAGCACGGTTGGAGCATCGCGGCGGCTGGTGCGTGATCCGGTTTGCGGGGCGCATGTGGCTGAAGTTCTGGCGATTCCGCTGCGTCAGGATGGGCAGCTGATTCACTTTTGCTCGACTCAGTGTCGCGATCAGTATCTGCTGACGAACTCCGGCGCTGAAGTGAAGAAATTAGCGGCGAACGGCTGAAGCGAGCAGCTGGAAGACGCCGCCGAGCGCGAGCTTGAAGCTTTGAGGTTGTTGTCGGGCCAAGTGAAAGACGTGCACGCAAGGCACTCGACCGCAGTCGAGTGAGGTCGCGCATAGGGCGCGAACCCGAAAGGACCGAAAGCCGATGGCCACGGTCGCCAAGCCCGCCGTACCACCGATCGTTCCGCGCATAGCGCCGCGCGAAGATCTCAATCCATTCCGCATCGCGCAGATTCAGTTCGACATGGCGGCGGAGTTTCTGAAACTCGATCCCGGCCTGCGCCAGATCCTGCGAACGCCGAAGCGCGTTCTGGAAGTTTCGATTCCCACCAAGATGGACAACGGGCAGGTGAAAGTCCTGACCGGCTATCGCGTGCAGCACAACGTGGCGCGCGGGCCGGGCAAGGGTGGCACCCGCTTCCATCCCAACGTGACGCTGGACGAAATCAAGGCGCTTGCGACGTGGATGACATGGAAAACGGCCATCGTCGGTTTGCCGCTCGGCGGCGCGATGGGCGGAGTTGTCTGCGACCCGAAGCGGATGTCGAAAAGCGAACTTGAGCGCATGACGCGGCGCTACGCGAGCGAAATTCTGCCGCTCATCGGGCCGGATCGCGATATTCCGGCGCCCGACGTTTATACCGACTCGCAGACCATGGCGTGGATCATGGACACGTACGCGATGACGGTTGGCCGGGCGACGCATGGCGTGGTGACCGGCAAGCCGCAATCGATCGGCGGCACGCTCGGAAGCCATGACGCGGCGGCGCGCGGGCTGGTGGCGATCGTCGAAGAAGCGTGCAAGATCAAAAAAATGTCGCTGCGCGGCGCGAGCGTAGCGGTTCAGGGATTTGGCAACTCGGGCGCGGCTGTCGCGCGAATCTTTGCCGAGAAGAAGGCGAAGATCGTGGCGATCAGCGACACGCGCGGCGGTGTGACGAATCCACGCGGCATCGATCCGATCAAAGCGTTTCGTTATAAGGAGCGGGCGGCTACGGTTGTCGGCATGCCAGGCGCTTCGCGAATTTCGCACGACGATTTGCTCACGATGAAGTGCGACATCCTCGTTCCAGCGGCGTTGGAAAATGTGATCACGCTGCAAAACGCAGAAGCGATCAAGGCGCGCATCGTTGCCGAGGCTTCGAACGGGCCGACGACTCCGCACGCGGACGAAATTCTGGCGCGGCGCGGAATTACGGTGCTGCCGGATATTCTCGCCAACGCCGGCGGAATGACGGTGAGCCACTTTGAGTCGATGCAAAACCAGCAAGGGCTTGCGTGGGACGTCGAAGAAGTGAACGCGCGGCTGCAGAAAATCATGGTGCGCTCGTTCCACGAAATGGTGGACACGATGCGCCGGCATCATGTGCCGCCGCGAGCCGGAGCGATGATTCTCGCCGTCGGGCGCGTTTCAGAAGCGCTGCTTGTGCGCGGTTTGTTTCCGTGATCGATGTAACGACGCATCGATCTTTCAGCGTTTAATTTCAATACTTAAATTGGTCATTCATTCCTCGACGCGAAGACAACTTTCCGCGTTGCTGCTGCAGGTCTCTGCGAGAAATATTTAGTTGCGCTGGCGAAACTAAGGCGCGTACATTCGCAAGTGCCGGTACTTCCTTCGCGGGACGTATCGGCACTTTGCGCTTTCAGCGATATTTTGCCGCGACGAGCGCTTCGTTAAATTATTTCGGTCTCGAATTTCTTTAGAAATAGTGGGGCAATCAGCACGAAATCATGAGCACTCATAACGGAAGCAACGGTTCCAGCACGACGCCGCCAATTTTGCTGACGATCGCGGGATTCGATCCGAGCTGCGGCGCGGGAACTGCCGCGGACTTGAAAGTTTTTGCGGCGCACGGATGCTATGGCGTCGCCGCGATTACATCTTTGACCGTGCAGAATACGCAGGGCGTCACCGATGTGCAGAACACGCCGAGCGCAACGCTGCGCGCTCAACTCGATTGCCTCGTGAACGATTCCGAGATCGCCGCGGTGAAAATCGGCATGCTGGGAAATCGCGGAAACGCCGCGGTCGTAGCGGAATTTCTCGATGCCGGCAAGTATGCGCACGTGGTGCACGACCCAGTGATGAAATCGTCGAGCGGGACGGAGCTGCTCGATGCGGCTGGCATCAAGTTTGTGGTTGCCGAGCTTCTGAAGCGATCTTCAGTGATCACGCCGAACATTCCCGAGGCCGAAATTTTGAGCGGCATCACGATCAAAGAAATCGCCGACATGGAAGCGGCCGCGCGGAAAATTGTGGAGATGGGCGCGCATGCCGTCATCGTGAAGGGCGGCCACATGGATCACCGCGCCGTCGATGTCCTGTTCGACGGGAATGAGATGGTTTCACTTGCCGGGGATCGCGTGCGCGAAGAGAGCTTGCACGGAACGGGTTGCGCGTTTGCGTCGGCGATTGCGGCGCAGCTCGCGGGTGGCAGGCCATTGCGCGAAGCGGCGACGCTGGCGAAGGCCTATGTCACAAAAGCGATCGAGAAAAGCTATCCGACGGGCAAAGGACGTTCGCCGCTCGATCATTTTTATCGGCAAAGAATCGAACCGCCTGCGCGGGGCATCCACGAAGTGCCGCAGCATGGCATGCATCCGGCGGCCGAAGCCGGCGCGCACTGAGACTGAGACCGATCAGATCAGCAAACCTTCAAGAATTATTCTGAGCGCAGCGCGAACAGCGGATCGACCGTCGTCGCACGCCTCGCAGGCAAATAGCACGCGGCGAACGCCACTCCCAACAAAAGAACGGACGCTGTCGCCAGCGGAGCGATTTCGACTCCGTGCACTTCGGTTAGAAAACTCATCAGCACGCGGTTGAGCGCGACCGACAGGATCGCGCCTGCCACAAGTCCAAACGCTGACAGAGCCAGTCCACGTTTCAGAATCAGCGCCAGAATTTCGCCGCGATCCGCGCCGAGCGCTACACGTATGCCAATCTCACGTGTGCGCTGCGCCACCGCGAACGCCATCACGCCGTAAACACCAAGAGCCGCCAGCAACAAGCCGAATACGCCGAAGGAGCTCATCACACGCGTACCGAGCCGATCGCGCTCGAGAGTTTCGGAATAGAAATGATCCATCTCTGAAATGCGAAACACGGCGAGCGACGAATCCGCGCGCCAAACGGCTTGCTTGATCGCGGGCACGACGGCAGCGGGATCGGCTTCGACACGCGCCATCAGATGAATCGACTCGCCGGCCGATGGCGTCGCCGCTTGCTGCGCATATGGCAGATACCACGTCTCGATCGGATCGCCAGGATCGCCGAAATCGTGCACGTTGCCGACGACGCCGACAACCGTGAGCCACGGCGAATTCGGCGGCCGCGAAATGCGCAAACGTTTGCCGACCGCGTCTTCATTTGGCCAGAAACGGCGTGCCATCGCTTCGCTGATGACGGCAACGGGATCACTCGCAAGGTTGTCGTGATCGCTGAACACTCTGCCGCGCAAAAGCGGAATACCCATCGCGCGGAACAAATCCGGAGTCACGAGCCGATGATTAATGTTGATCGCTTCGCTGGGATCGCCCGTGCCGAGTCCTTCAATTAAAACCGACGCGCCCCAATTTCCACCACCGAATGGATTCACGGTGGTAATCGCAGCGACGCTGACGCCCGGAACGGCGCTGACTTCGCTGACGACATGCTCGATCAATGCGTTTCGGCGCGGGCCGAGCGGATAATTTCCTGCGGCCGGCGTGAACTCCATCGTCATCAAGTGATGCGGCTGAATTCCGAGCGCCCGATGCTGCAGCCGTTGGAAATTTTCGAGCATGAAGCCCGTACCCGCGACGAGCACGAGCGCCAGCGCGGTCTCCGCGATGACGAATCCGCTCAGCACGCGATTTGTGCGGCGGCTCGCTCCAGCGCCAGCTCGGCCGCCTTCTTTGATAGATTCGGTGGTGTCGGGTCCGCGGCGCGTCAACGCGGGAAGAATTCCTGCGATGCCACCTGCGAGCAGCGAGGCGCCAATCGCGAACACCAGCACACGCAGATCGAGCTGCGCCGCGCTCAATCCCAGCTGCGTGCCTATGTTCGACGGAAGCAACGTATCGGCGTAGCGATTCAACCACGTTGCGAATATCAGTCCGCAAACGCAACCGAGCGCGGCGAGCAGCAAACTTTCGGTCAGCATCTGCTGGATTTGGCGGCCGCGGCTCGCGCCGAGCGCAGCGCGAATCGCATACTCTCTTGCGCGCACCGCGGAACGCGCGAGCAGGAGATTTGCCACATTGATGCATGCGAGCAATAACAAAAATCCCACGATGCAAAGCAGCGAGAGGATCGTTCCGTCCTCGTTATCGGTCAAGTTTTCCCGCAGCGTGATCCACGCGACCGCGTAACCTGGCAAAGTCTCGGGATATTGCTGCTTCACGCGCACCGTCAACGCGTCGAGCGCCTGATGCGCTTGCGACATTGTCACGCCCGGTTTGACGCGCGCAAAAACCGCGAAGTCCGCAGCGCGATCGCCGGCGTTCACCGAAAACGGAACCCACACTTGCGCGTCGTACGGAAAATTAAATCCACGCGGCATCACGCCGACGATGCGATAGGTGTGATCGTCGATGCGCATGGATTGATTGAGCGCCGATGCCGACGAGGCATAGCGTTGCTGCCATAGCGCGTAGCTGATGAGCGCGACGCCGCTGCCTGCGCCGTGTTTTTCTTCGTCGGCGGTGAAGTCGCGTCCGATGAACGGCTGCACTTGCAACACTTGCTGCCAGCCCTCAGAGCGATAAATTACGGAGACGCGTTCGGGCTCGTCTCCACCCAGCAACGTAAGGTCTTCGCCGCGCAGGGCAACGATGCCGTCGAACGCGGTGTTCGTTTCGCGCAGCGTTGCGATGATGTTGCTGTGCATTCCAAAGGTGCGCGGGTGGCCGTCGGGACCGCGGAGCGAATCGAGCAATCGCAGAACGCGATCGGATTCGGGAATCGGCAACGCGCGGAAAAATGCGGTGTTGACCAGGCTGAAGATGGCGGTGTTGCCGCCAATGCCGAGCGCGAGTGTCAGCACCACGATCGTGGTGAACACCGGAGCTTTACGCAGCAGGCGCGCCGAATAGCGGAGGTCTTGCCAAACAGATGCGAGAGACGGGAGGGATGGCATCGCAGCCTCCGGATGACGACGGCGGTTCAGTGGGAGTTGGCCGGGCCTACTCGGTGCTAGACGCGCGAACGCGAATTCCGTTTCGAGAATTTCTGTGCGCGCTGGGGATTAATGCTTCCAGATCATTTTGCCGCCGACAATCGTCGCCACTGGGCCGCCTTTGAACTTTCGGCCGTCGAACGGTGAATTGCGCGACTTGCTTGGCGAGTCTTTCACGTCGTATGTCCAGGCGCGATCGGTCGAAAAAATGGTGACGTCGCCGATTTGGCCCGCCGCGAGCGTTCGCTCCATGCCCAGCACCCGCGCCGGGCCGCTCGTGAAGAGCTCGACCATGCGCATCAGCGAAATTTTTCCGGTGTGAACCAGCTGCTCGAGCGTGAGCCCGATTGCGGTTTCAAATCCCAATATGCCAAATGGCGCGCGATCGAATTCCACATCTTTCAACGCGGGCTCGTGGGGTGCGTGGTCGGTGGCGATGCAATCGACGGTGCCGTCGACGAGTCCAGCGATCAGTGCATCGCGATCTTCGCGCGCGGCCAGCGGCGGATTCATCTTGAAGCGCGAATCGTACTGCACGTCTTCATCGATCAGCGTGAAGTGGTGCGGCGTGACCTCGCACGTCACCTTCAAGCCTTGTTGCTTCGCGAAGCGCACCTGATCGAGCGAGCCTTTCGCCGAAAGATGCGCGATGTGCAAACGCGCGCCGGTCAACTGAGCGAGTTGCACGTCACGCGCGACGCAAACCGACTCGGCCGCAGCGGGCATGCCAGGCAATCCGAGCCGCGTTGACGTAACGCCTTCGCGCATCACGGCGCCGGCCGCGAGCGAAACATCTTCGGAGTGCTCGATCACCGGAATCCCGAGCGAGTTGCAGTAGTCCATCACCTGGCGGGCGAGCTTGGCGGTCGCGATTGGCTTTCCATCATCGCTCACCGCAACGATGCCGGCCTCGCGCATCGCTGCGATTTCGGCGATCGCTTCGCCTTTGCTGCCCACCGACGCCGCGCCGATCGGCCACACACGCACGCCGCCGGCCGCTTTCGCGCGATCGATGATGAAGTGCGTCACGCTCGCGTTGTCGTTCACCGGTTTCGTATTCGGCATGCAGCAAACCGCGGTGAATCCACCGCGCGCCGCAGAACGCGTGCCGGTCTCGATCGTTTCGGAATTTTCCTGGCCCGGTTCGCGCAGATGTACGTGGATGTCGATAAATCCCGGCGCGACGATCAATCCACTCGCGTCAAAAACTTCCAATCCGCTTTGCGATTGCCCGCCGCCCGCTGAGGTTTTGCCGGGCTCGGCGACTTCTTTGATGCGATCGCCGTCGAGCAACACATCCATCGAGGCGTCGGTTTTTGTCGCCGGATTGAGCACGCGGCCTTTTTTAATGAGAAGCATGCGAAAGTCCTCTACTCCTTCTTGTCGGTCGACCGGCGATTGCGCGGCTGATCGCCCGCCACTTGCGGCGGAGCGCTTGCGCTTGATGATGAGGAACCATCACCTGCAGGCGATGCGTCGTCCTCAGCTCCGCCTGCCGCCAGCAAAAACAGCAGCGCCATGCGCACGGCGATGCCGTTTGTAACTTGTTCGAGCACGCACGACTGCGGGCCGTCCGCAACTTCCGGCGTAATTTCAATCCCGCGATTCAGCGGACCGGGATGCAGCACGATCGCGTCCGTTTTCGCGCGCTTCATTCGATCAGCACTCAGCTGATACAGCAAAATGTAATCGTTCAACGAAATCGATGGCTCATACTGGCGCTCGTTTTGTACGCGCAACGCAAGCACGACGTCGGCATCTTCGAGCGCTTCTTCGATCCTGAACACGCGCCGAACTTTTGTGCCGCTCGCAGCGCCTAGCTGTTCCAGTTCGCGCGGGATCCACATCGACGGGCCGCACAGTGTGAACTTGCAGCCAAATTTTCCCAGCAGATGAATATTCGACCGCGCCACACGGCTGTGTTTGATGTCGCCCAGAATCGTGATGTTCAGATTTTCGATCGTGCCCTTGCGATCGCGAATCGTGAGCGCATCCAGTAATCCCTGCGAAGGATGCTCGTGTGTTCCGTCGCCGGCATTGATCACCGGAATTTCCAGATGTCGCGCGACAAATTCCGGCGCGCCCGAAGCGGCATGCCGCATCACCAGGATGTCCGGCTTCATGGCATCCAGCGTGTGCACCGTGTCGAGCAGCGACTCGCCTTTTTTCAGGCTCGACGCTTCGGCCTGCAGATTCATCTGATCCGCGCCAAGCCGCGAGGCGGCAGTGCCAAAACTGATGCGCGTGCGCGTCGACGTCTCGAAAAATGCCAGCGCCACGGTTTTGCCGCGCAGCACGGCCAGCTTTTTCAAAGGATGCCGCTGAATTTCCTGAAAGGATTTACTTTGATCGAGAAGAAATGTCAGTTCGTCCGCGTTGAGCGGTTCCAAGGCCAGAAAGTCGCGAAAGCGATGCGTCACATTGTCACTCGTTGCCGGATTCTACTCTCCTGCGATTGCTTCTAGTTTACACGGTCGACGAGCACGACGCGTTCTTCCTCGTCGATCTCGCGCAAACGCACTTCGATGATTTCGGTGTTACTTGTCTGTACCACGCGGCCGGTGAATTGCGCTTCGATCGGCATCTCGCGCCAACCGCGATCGATCAGCACGCAGAGCGACACGCGCTTCGGCCGGCCGAGATCGAACAAGCCGTTCATCGCGGCGCGGATCGTGCGGCCGGTGTAAAGGACGTCGTCGACCAGCACCAGGTTCATGTTATCGACGCCGAAATGAGATGTCTGACGATTGCAGCACGGCGTGCGACGCCACTTTCGATAAGTCGTCGCGATACAGAGTGATGTCGAGCGTGCCCACGGGCACGTCTACGCCATCGATGCCGCGCATCGCCTGCGCGATTCGTTGCGCCAGCGGCACGCCGCGTCGGCGGATGCCGATCATCGCCAGGTCTTTCGTTCCGCCGCTTTTTTCCACGATTTCGTGCGCCAGCCGCTGCAAAGTGCGGTCGATTTCCGACGCCGACATCAATTGTGCTTTTTCAACGATCTTCATGTCGGGCGTAATCCTAACATAGGCCCGCGCAACACCGAACAGGCCCGATTTTCGTCACGGGCGGGATCCTGTAGGGGCGCCCCACTGTTGAGATACGAAGTCAGTCTCAGTCGCCGTCCGCCGCCGCATCGGGCGCGGAGTAGCTCTGAAACGATTGAAAATACACCGTGAGAAATAGCAGCATCAGTTTCGTCAGCGACAGCAACAACCCAAACGCCTTCGCGCTCACATCGCAATCCAAAACTTGCTGAAAGATAGCCTCGTATTCCGCTTTCAGCCCGGCAAACGTCTGCGGCAGCTTCACCGAATCCGAAAATCCTTGTTGCAATTTCAATCCACTCAAAACTCTGCCGTACTGCTCCAGCGTGAAATATTCTTCCATCCCCGATCGAATCGTCGACGCGATGTAATTCGCATCGGAAGAATCCGGCGGATCCGCAGCGTGCGTCAAAAAATCATAAAACTCGCAGCAAATTCGAACCGTAACTTCGAGCGCCGACCGATCCTCCGGCGCATCGAAAAAATCATCCGCGCCGCGCAGGATGATCGCCTCGATCTCTTCCCTCAGCTCGTCAACGTCTCGCTCTGGCTTGCCCATCAGCTGATCCGCCTGCGCCCTCTACCCGGTTCTCTGCAATAAATTCCGCAAAACGCCTCGTGCTAAACTCGCCTGATTCGCAACGAGGCAGACATGACCGCCCGCAACTCATCCGGCCGCCGCAGCCAGACAAATCGCAAACGCAAACATCATATGTCCGTTTCCAATCGCCGATTTAAGTTCGCGAATAATTTTATTCGCTCTCATCTGCCTGAGCTCCTTGGGCTCCGTATCGCTCTTCGCACAAACCGCACCCCCCAAGTCAAAACCGAAACCGGCCGCCGAGCCCGCCGTCGCCCGAGTCCCAGCATCCCAAACTCGTCGTTCTCCTCGTCGTCGACCAAATGCGCGGCGACTACGTCGACAAATTTCGCGGCCAATGGACCGGCGGTCTTAAACGCCTGGTCGATGAAGGCGCGTGGTATCGCGCCGCTGCTTATCCCTACGCCGCCACCGAAACCTGCGTCGGCCACTCCACCATTTCCACCGGCGCTTTCCCATCGACCCACGGCATGATCGCCAATCAGTGGTGGGATCGCGCGTCTCAAAAATTGACCACCTGCACCGCCGACTCCGCCGTACAAAACGTCGGCTACGCGGGCACTCCAGCAAAAGGCGGCGACAGCGCCGTCCGCATGCTCGTTCCTTCCTTCGCCGAAGAACTCAAATTCCAAACCGGCGGCGCCACGCGCGTCGTCACTTTCTCCCTAAAGGCGCGCGCCGCGATCACCATGGCCGGCCACAAGGGCGACGCCGCAACCTGGTTCGACAACGGCGGTTGGGTCACCTCCAGCGTTTACGGCACGATGCCTTTCATCGAGACCTACGCCAAAGAGCATCCCGTCAAGGAAGACTACGGAAAAACCTGGAAGCTCTCTTTACCCGAGAGCGATTATTTCTACGACGAAAAAGCCTTCGGTGCCGTTGCTCCCACCGGATGGACTCTCACTTTTCCTCACGCGCTTCGCGGCAAAGGTGACTCTGCCGAGCCCGACGTCGAGTTCTACGAGCAATGGGCCACCAGCCCTTACGCCGACGATTACCTCACGCACCTCGCCGAAACCGCCATCGATTCACTCGGCCTCGGCAAAAGTGGCGCTACCGATTTTCTCGGCGTCAGCTACTCCTCCCCCGACTACGTCGGCCACTCCTTCGGTCCGCGCAGCCGCGAAATCCAGGACATCCTCATCACGCTCGATCGCAGCCTCGGCGAACTCTTCGCGCATCTCGATCGCAAAGTCGGCCGCGGCAATTACGTCGTCGCCCTCAGCGCCGATCACGGCGCCGTGCCGATTCCCGATGACATGGCGAGAACCGGCGTCGACGCCGGCCTCCTCCACCTCCCCGACCTGCAAGACAAAATCGAAAAAGCCCTCGAGCCTTTCAATTTCGCAAAGCCCGCCATCGCCCGCATCACCAGCGGCGATTTGTATTTCGTCCCCGCCGTCTACGATCGCATCCGTGAAACCTCCGGCGCGATGCAAGCCGTCACCGACGCCGCCATGTCCGTCCCCGGAGTCGGCGCCATCTATTGGTCCGAAGACCTCCAAAACTCCGCGATCACTCAGGATCGAATGCGCAGCGCCGTAAAAACCAGCTTTCTCCCAAGCCGCAGCGGCGATCTCTACTTCGTCCCCAAACCCTACTATCTCGTCGACGGCACCGCCGCCGGAAAATCTCGCTCCTACGGCACCGGCCACGGCGCCCCTTACAATTACGATCAGCACGTGCCCGTTCTATTGATGGGTTTCGGCATTCAGCCCGGCGAATATTTCCGTGAAGTAACTCCCGCTGATATTGCTCCAACCCTTGCAGCGCTGTGCGGCGTTACACTGGCTCCGAGAGACGGCCACATTCTCTCGGAAGCGCTGACGACCAAGTCCGGCCGCCACGCATCCGCGAACAGTGCCCGCGCCCTAGGAACGAGACGCGATAGTGAGTAAAGGATCGACTCGATGAGTTCGTCCCCGCACAACGATCAATCCTCGAAGCCTTACGTCGCCCATCCCGGCGTGCGCATCGGCCACGTCCATCTCAAAGTCTCCAACCTCGAACGCTCGATCGAGTTCTACTCCGGCATCCTCGGCCTGCAGATCATGCAGCGCATGGGCGACTCCGCCGCATTCCTCTCCGCCGGCGGCTACCACCATCACATCGGCCTTAACACCTGGGAAAGTCTCGGCGGCGATCCGCCGCCATCCGGTACCACCGGCCTCTATCACACCGCGATCGTCTACCCAACGCGCCCCGAACTTGCCGCAGCTCTCCGCCGTGTCCTCGCCGCAAAAATCCCGCTCGAAGGCGCCGCCGACCACGGCGTCAGCGAAGCCATCTACCTTCGCGATCCCGACGACAACGGCGTCGAGCTCTACTGGGATCGCCCGCGCGACTTCTGGCCGCACGACGTCAAGGGCAATCTCGCCATGTACACCCGCCGCCTCGACCTCGAAAGCCTCATGAGCGAGCCGGCTCCCGTCCCAGCTCCCTCGACCGGCCCCCTCGACCTATAGCCGCGCCCGTCCACCGCCCCTAATCTCCGCAATCTTTCCGATACCCCTGTCCCCAACCCCGTGATACCTTCTCCCGCGCTGTGACGACCGCAGCCGCCATCGATCTCAGCACGTCCGTAGGCTCACTACGCCTGCGCAATCCCATCATTGCGGCCAGCGGCACCTTCGGTTACGGCACCGAGTTCTCCCACTTAGTCGATCTCAATTCTCTCGGCGCCTTCGTCGTCAAAGGCCTCTCCCGCGAACCTCTTGCCGGTGCGCCCGCGCCCCGCGTCGTCGAAACTCCGAGCGGTATGCTCAACGCGATCGGCCTGCAAAATATTGGCGCCCGCGCCTTCGTCGCGGAAAAACTGCCCGTACTACGAAAATACGATACGCCAGTGATCGCCAACGTCTTCGGCTACTCCCTCGAAGACTACGTCGAAGTCATCCGCATCCTCGAAGACGCCGACGGCCTCGCCGGCTACGAGCTCAACATCTCCTGCCCCAACGTCAAGCAGGGCGGCATGCAGTTCGGCTGCGACCCCTGCCTGGTTTCCGACGTTGTGGCCGCTGCCCGCCAGGCCGCCGCCAAGCGCCCCCTGTGGGTCAAACTCTCCCCGCTCGTTACAGACATTGGACTTATCGCTCGGTCGGCCGCCGAAGCGGGCGCCGACGCCCTGACCGTGGCTAACACTTTTCCCGCCATGGCCATCGACTTCCGCATCGGAAAGTCCCGGTCTGGGCAATCTAACTGGGGGCTTTCTGGCCCGGCCATTAAACCCATAACCCTCAAGCTGGTATGGGAGGTTACCAAGGCCGTCAAAATCCCTGTGGTAGGCCTCGGAGGCATCGAGACGGTGGACGACGTGCTTGATTACCTATCCGTGGGAGCGTCAGCCGTCCAGGTGGGTACCGCCAACTTCGCGGACCCAACCGTCACCCAGCGACTCGTCAACGGCCTCGAAGACGCTATTTCGCAGGCTAAAGCGTTTACTATCAAAGAGATAATGACTAATTTTAGTGCGGAAATCGGTTGACAGACCGAGGCTTTCTTGCTACAATTTTCTGGATGTTCGTAGCGTAAAGAACACACTATGAGACGACCATTATTCTTTATCTGGGCTGCACTCCGGTGGGTACCCCTCATGTTCCTCATCGCTCCGGCGATGGAGGCCCCCCTCGTAGCTCACCGCAGCGACCCTCCCAAGCCGATCAAGACCTGGGTTGGCAACGCCAGCTGGTATGGGCCGGAGTTCGACGGTAAGAAAACCGCCGACGGCGAGAAGTTCGACTCCGAGTCGCTTACCGCCGCTCACCCTATCCTTCCATTCGGGTCCGTCGTCCGCATCGTCAACCCCCGGACCGGCAAGTTTGAAATTGTGCGCATCAACGATCGTGGACCCTATCAAGAGGGTCGCGAAATTGATGTATCCTATCGTGTCGCCCGGCAGATCGGATTGATTCACTCGGGCGTCACTCAAGTCCGGCTCGAGTTGTTGCAGCTTCCCCAAAAGCGTTAGGACTGACGCGCTAAGGCGCTCAACCAGCGCAAAGCGATTCGGCGGCAACCGGGCGGCGGCGAGCGGAGGTCCCCCTGGCTAACTTGAACTTCGACGCTCATCCGCGCAGCAGCCTGATCGTCGCCCTCGATTTTGATTCGCTCAATACCGCTCTAAAATTTGCCAAGCAAGTTGCCGATCTCGTCGGCATGTTCAAAATCGGCAGCCAGCTTTTCACAGCCGCTGGTCCCGCCGCGGTCAAAGAAATCTCCGCGCTCGGCCCCGGAATTTTTCTCGACCTGAAATTTCACGACATTCCAAACACCGTCGCAGGCGCCGTTTTGTCCGCCGCCGCAATGAGTGGCGTGCAACTCGTCAACGTGCACGCGCTCGGCGGCACCGCGATGCTTCACGCCGCCGCGCAAGCCATCAGCGCCGGCGTACCGATGGGCGCCGATCGTCCGCGACTGATCGCCGTCACTGTGCTCACCAGCATGGACGCAAAAGCAATTCGCGAAGTCGGAATCGGCGGCCCGCCAAAAACGCGCGTTGTGAAATTAGCGAAGCTCGCAAAATCCGCCGGAGTCGACGGCGTCGTCGCCAGCGTGCAAGAAGCGCGCGCCATCCGCAAAGCTTGCGGCCGCGATTTCCTGATCGTCACGCCAGGCGTGCGCCCCGCCGCAAAACCCGAATCTGGCGCCGCAACAAAATCGGGAAGCTCGCCTTCGAAATCTGACGACCAGGCCCGCACCGCCACACCCACCGAAGCCATCAAAGCCGGCGCCGACTTCCTCGTCGTAGGCCGCCCCATCACCGCCGCCCCCGACCCACGCGCCGCCGCCCAATCCATCGTCGACGAAATCGCCGCCGCAAAATAACTCCGCCGACCTAACTTCAAGCGCAATTCGGTAGCGCCGGCATCTTGCCGTCGTTTTTCCGCCCACGCTTCGATCATTACGACGACTCAACCGGTCGTTGCCCAACACCAAAACGTTGTCATCCTGAGCGAAGCGAAGGATCTCAGACTGAACCCGCATTCAGAACATCCGCCATCACGCACGTTTTGACGCCGCCTAGCGCACCGGTTACCATCAGCGCCCGTTCACATGAATCCGACGTCCGCAAACACTTCCGCCACCCCCCAACTCCGCACCAACTCCCTCGGCCTCTCCGAACTCGTCTTCCAAGCCGTCACCCACATCGCCCCCGCCAGTAACGTCATCTTCACCTTCCCCATCATCGCCGCCAAAGCCGGCCCGGTGATGCCGATCTCCCTCCTGCTCGCCACGATCGTCTGCCTCTTCATCGGCAATACCGTCTCGCAATTTTCCCGATACATGCCCTCCAGCGGCGGCTACTACTCCTTCGCCACGCGCGGACTCGGCAGCCGCACCGGCTTCCTCGCCACATGGAGCTATCTCGTCTACGAAATTCCCGGCAATGCCGGCCTCACCGGTTTTCTCGGATACTTCGTTTCCGAAACGCTGAAAACGGAGCTCCACATCAACGTTCCGTGGTGGCTGATCTCGCTCGCAACCACAGCTCTCGTCTGGACTCTCACCTATCGCGGCATCCAACTTTCCGCGCGCATCACCGCCATGCTCGGCGGCCTCGAAGTCCTCATCATGCTTGCGCTCGCCGTCACCTTCCTCATCCATCCAGGCAAAGGCTCATCCTTCACCGCTCCATTCAATCCCTTCAACGCGCCAAATCATTTCGGCGGCGTCCTCGCCGGAATGGTTTTCTCCATCCTCGCGCTCAGCGGATTTGAAGCTCCCGCTCCGATGGCGCAAGAAGCAAAACGCCCCGCCAGTTTCGTCGCCCTTTCGATTACGCTTTCGCTCTTTGCCATCGGCGGCTTCTATCTTTTTACTTCCTACGCCGCCGCCATCGGCTGGGGCACGCGGAGACATGGCCTCATTCGCATCGAACGCGAATCCCTACTACGTCTTGGGCCGCGCATTCTGGGGCGCCGGATGGTGGCTTGTCGTGTTTTCGCTCATCAACAGCGCCATTGGCGTTGGTCTCGCCGCCACGAACGCCACATCCCGCGTGATGTACACCATGGGCCGCGCCGGCACTCTGCCCGCAAAATTCGCGCACATCCATCCCGTGCATCAGACGCCGACCTACGCCATCGCTTTTTTTCAGCTCGCCTGCACCATTTCGATTTTTCTCGTCGGCTTTCTTCTCAAACCCGAAACAATCTTCGGCTTTCTCGAAACCGTAGCCACGCTCTCCGTCATTGTCATCTATGTCATGTCGAATCTCGCGCTCACCAGTTACATGCGTCGCGAGCAGCCGTCGCACTATTCCGCCATGCAACACGGCATCGTTCCGTGGATCGCCACGCTCTGTCTGCTCCCGGTGCTTTTCGTAACGGTCTATCCGCGGCCAGCGTGGCCCTATAACATCACGCCGTATATTTTCGTAGCCGCGATGTTCCTCGGCTTCGTCTATATGAAATGGCGTGAATCCAGCAATCCCGGAGCGCTCGATCGCGCCGCCGCGATGCTCACTCGCGCGAACGACGTCTCCGAATGACCAATCCCGCCAAGAGCATCATCGTCGGCACCGCCGGCCACATCGACCACGGCAAATCTGCGCTCGTCGAAGCGCTCACCGGCACGCATCCCGATCGCCTCGCCGAAGAAAAGCGTCGTGGCATCACCATCGATCTCGGTTTCGCGTTCCTCGAAGAAAATGGCATCCGCTTCGGCTTCATCGACGTTCCTGGTCACGAACGCTTCGTCAGCAACATGCTCGCCGGCGCCGCCGGACTCGATCTCGTCCTGCTCGTCATCGCCGCCGACGAGTCGATCAAGCCGCAAACACGCGAACATTTCGAAATCTGCCGCCTTCTCGGTGTAAATCGCGGAGTTATCGCGCTCACAAAAAGCGATCTCGTCGACACCGATACGACAGAACTCGCGCGCCTCGAAATCGAAGACTACGTGCGCGGCACATTTCTCGAACACGCTCCGATCGTCTCCGTCAGCGCAAAAACCGGCGCGGGCCTCGCCGATCTGAAACACGAACTTAACGCCGCCGCAAAGCAAGCCGCTGGCAAGGACGCATCGCGTCCATTCCGTCTCCCCATCGATCGCGCCTTCGCGATCAAAGGTTTCGGTGCAGTCGTAACCGGAACGCTCATCTCCGGCAGCATCGGCGCCGACGATCAAGTCGAGCTTTTCCCATCGCGCCAGATTCTTCGCGTCCGCGGCGTGCAATCCGGCGGAAAATCCGCATCACGAGCGACAGCAGGCCAGCGTACCGCCGTCAATCTCGCCGGCATCGAGCACACTGCGCTCAAGCGTGGCATGTCGTTGGCCGTACCAAATCGATTTCGCGCCACAACGCGCATCGACGTCCGCCTTCAACTCTTACGTTCAGCGGGAGCACCCCTCAAACATCGCGCCCGCGTCCACTTCCACGCCAACACCTCCGAGACGATCGCCGAAGTCCACCTGTACAACGCGCGCGAACTCAAGCCGGGTGACACCACGTTCGCGCACCTCCGCCTCACCGAAGAAATCCTGCTCCTCCCCGGCGATCGCTTCATCATTCGCCAGTTTTCTCCCGTCACCACAATCGGCGGTGGCGTAATCCTCGATGCGAGAGCCCGCCGCCCTTCTGCGAAAGACCCCGGCCGCACAGCATTCCTCGAAACGCTCGAACGCGGCGATCATGCCGAAATTCTTGCCGCAATAATTGATCGCTCCCGCACCGGCATCGCTCAAGCCGAAATTGCCGCCCGCACCGGCTGGCTCGACGCCGAAATAAAAAGCGCCGCACAAAAACTCATCACCACGAATCGTGCGAAAAATATCGCCGACCCACTTCTGCTTGTCTCCGCCGCTCTCTACGAAGACACCCGCAAAAAACTCCTCGCCCGCGTCGAGCAATTCCACCGCGCCAATCCGCTCTCTCCCGGAATCGCCCGCGAAGATCTCCGCACGGGCCTAGGCCGCCTCGTGCGCCCCGAAACATTCCGCGCCGCACTCGCCGAACTCGCCACCGCCAAAAAAATCGACGTGCAAGGCGAAAATGTAAAACCACCCGGGGCCGCCATCCGCCTCGACTCCGACGAAGCCTCCACAAAATCCCAGATCGAAGCCGCTTTCGCAGAAGCGGGCCTTACCGTGCCTGCCGTAAAAGAAGTCCTGGCCAAAGTTCCAGTCGACGCGAAACGTGCCGACCAGATCCTTCATCTCCTGTTGCGAGACAAAATCCTTCTCCGCATCACTCCCGAACTCGTCTTCCATCGCGACGCGCTCGCTCATCTGAAAGCCCGCCTCGCGACGTATAAGAAAGAGAAAAGCGATCGCATCTCCGTCCCCGCGTTCAAGGACCTGACTGGCGTCACGCGCAAATACGCCATCCCATTGCTCGAATTCCTTGATCGCGAGCGTGTTACCCGGCGCGCCGGCGACGAGCGTGTTATCCTATAGGCCATCCCTTAAGGTGATCGGTACCTTGCCGCAAGCGTTCCCCTGCGCTACGATGAAACATAGCGCGCGAACAGGCAGGCAGCGTGGAGGTTGTTTATGGGTGAATTAAGTCCAATTCATTGGCTGATCGTGCTGGCCATCATTTTGTTGCTGTTCGGCGGCCGTAAGATTCCCGAACTGGCAAAAGGCCTCGGCGAAGGCATTCGTAGCTTCAAGCAGGGCATGTCGGGTGAATCGCATCCAACGACACCCCCGGCCCAGACCACCACGCCTCCGGCAGCCCAGCCTGACGAACAAAAGAAGGCCTGATCGTTCGGTTGAAGGCTTCCAAAATTTAGGATTCGAATCGAGGCGCTCCCCGGAGCGCCTCTTTCATTTGACGCGTCTTCATTGACGTGTTCGATGCTTCGGTCGCCGGGGAGGCTCCGAGTTTTCTTCAGGAGGGTCTTGACAAAAGTTCAATTTCTGGTAGCACTGGGTGAGATACGAAATTGCGTTTCGACAATCGACCGGCCAAAAGCCGGTTTTTTCATTTCTGGCCTTCCCGTAACCCTCACCAATTCAGCAATTTACACACTCTTGTTTTTGACGATTTTCGTAACCTACTCATTTTATTTGGGTTGCGCACTCTTTGGAAAAACAGGGGGGTGTACCCCAAAGCTTCCCAAATCGGATCGCGAAAAGGTGGGCCTAAAAGAAGAGAAGCAGCTAGGCTTTGGGGCCTAACTGCTTCCCGGGGTGTGTCCTCGAAGTGGTTAGTTACTAGTGTAGATGCGCCCTCGCCGTTCTGGGTTACGGTTTCGTGAAAATTTTTGTTAAACGCCTAAACCAAACGGAATCAGTGAAATAGAGGTACTGTTACATCCCCGCAGCGTCCGCCATTCCTGGGTGAAAACCCAGCTCCCTCAGCTCCCGCGCCAACCGCGCCAGCGGCAGCCCGACCACGTTGAAGTAGCACCCTTCAATCCGCGGAATGAACCTGCCAGCTCTCCCCTGGATCGCGTACCCGCCCGCCTTATCAAACGGCTCCCCGGTAGCCAGATACTCCTCAATCTCCTCAGCCGTCAGCGTGGAAAAATGTACCGCTGTCGACTCGACGAAGCTCCGCCGCTCGCCATCCGGCAACCGGACCAACGACACGCCAGTAATCACCGAGTGCGTCATCCCCGACAGCGACTGCAGCATCTGCCGCGCATCTTCCGTAGTCCGCGGCTTGCCAAGAATTTGCGTCCCGATCAGCACGGCTGTATCCGCCGCCACCACGATCGCCGGCCCAACCGAACGCGCCGCAACCAGTTCCGCCTTCGCGTCCGCCAGCCGCTGCACCATCGCCTCCCCGGACTCCCCCGGAATCGGCGTCTCATCTATCGCCGACGACACCACCGCAAACGCGTACCCCGCGTTATGCAAAATCTCCGCCCGCCTCGGCGAAGCCGACGCCAAAATAAGTTTTGTAGTCACGACACCCCAGCCTACACCACGCCCGTCACCGAAACAGCTGTGCCAAAGGTCAGTAGCCGCATATCGCCAGCCAAAAAAGACCGCGCATTGCCGGGGTTTTTCGGGAGCCGCGAAAACGGGATCGTATGCGCCCGCAACACCACAAAGGGCGGGCGCCCCGCCGCACGCATGGCGCGCCAAAGAAAGCCGCTGTCACCCTGAGCGAAGCGAAGGATCTCAGGCGTCAACAAGTCGCAGTACGACCTGCAATGCCGCCGACTAAAGTACGACGGATTCTTGATACTCACCGAATTGGTGGCGGAGGGTGTCGGAGATTTCGCCGACGGTGGCGAATGATTCGACTGCGGTGAGGATCGCGGGGACGAGATTTTCGCCGGTGCTGGCGCGGCGGGACAGTTCGTCGAGTGCGGACTTTGTTTGCACAGCGTCGCGTTTTGCTCGCATCGCTTTCAAGCGTGCAACCTGGTCACCTTCGATTTTCGGATCGATGCGCAGCGTCGGCACTGGATTTTCTTTGTCGGCGATGAAATCATTCACGCCGACCACGATTTGCTCTTTCTTTTCCACGGCGCGCTGGAATTCATAGGCTGCCTTCTGAATTTCGCCTTGTACAAAGCCAGTTTCGATCGCGCGCAGCATGCCGCCCATCGCGTCGATCTTTTCAATGTACGCGATGGCGCCGCGTTCGATTTCGTTCGTCAGAGTTTCGATCGCGTAGGAACCTGCGACGGGATCGATCGTGTTGGTCACGCCGGTTTCGTGCGCGATGATTTGCTGCGTGCGCAGTGCGATGAGTGCGGCGTCTTCCGTCGGCAGCGCTAGCGCCTCATCGAGCGAATTCGTGTGCAGCGACTGGCATCCGCCGAGCACCGCGGCTAGCGCCTGGATCGCGACGCGCACAATGTTGTTTTCCGGTTGCTGCGCCGTGAGCGACGAACCCGCCGTCTGCGCGTGAAATCGCAGGAGCAGCGAGCGCGGATCGCGCGCCGCAAATCGCTCCGTCATGATGCGCGCCCAGAGCCGCCGCGCCGCGCGATACTTCGCGATTTCTTCCAGCAAGTCGCTGTGCGCGTTGAAGAAAAACGAAAGCTGCGGCGCGAATTCATCAACGTTCAGCCCTGCATCAATCGCTGACTGAACGTACGCAATCGCATTCGCCAGCGTAAACGCGACTTCCTGTACCGCCGTCGAGCCAGCTTCGCGGATGTGGTAACCCGAAATCGAGATCGTGTTCCACTTCGGCAGTTCGGTGCGGCACCACGCGAAAACGTCGGTGACGATGCGCATCGCCGGACGCACCGGATAAATGTAGGTTCCGCGCGCGATGTACTCCTTTAAGATGTCGTTCTGCACCGTGCCCGAAAGTTTTTGCAGGCTCGCGCCTTGCTTCTTCGCCACCGCGACATACAGACAGAGCAAAATCGCTGCCGTCGAATTGATCGTCATCGACGTGGACACGCGTTCCAGCGGGATGCCGTCAAAGAGCGTCTGCATGTCCTCGATCGAATCGATTGCAACGCCGACTTTGCCCACTTCGCCCAGCGCGAGTGGACTGTCGGAATCCATTCCGATTTGCGTCGGCAGATCGAACGCAACCGACAGGCCGCTCTGCCCCTTGCTCAGCAAATAGCGATAGCGCTGATTCGATTCCGTCGCCGAACCAAATCCCGCGTACTGCCGCATCGTCCAGAATCGGCCGCGATACATCGACGGATAAATCCCGCGCGTGTACGGAGACTCGCCCGGATATCCAATTTCTTTTTCCGGATCGTGACCTTCTAAATTTGTTTCGGTGTAAAGACGTTCGACCGGCAAACCGGAAAGAGTCGTGAATTGCTCTTTACGCTCTTTCGGCACCGAAGACTTTTCTCGATCGGACATCGTTAAAGTTTCCTCGCTCGGCGAAACGAGCTGACCGCGAAAAAAATAAACAGCGCTGCCACGAACAGTGGGACCGCCAGGAACCACCGCGTAGCGTCACGCGTCAGGTAGCTGCGGATCGTCATATTGAGCCATGCCAGTGCGAGGACCGCGAAAACCGCCCCGGCCACTTCGTAGAACAACACTTTGAGCGTGCGTTTGAGCCGGACCCAGGCGCCTTGACGCGGAGCGGATGTGACGATGGGAGAGGTGGCAGCCACAGGAGTATTCTAGCGCATGGGGAGTGCGACAACCTTGCGCGTCCGCGTTGCACAATCGAAATGCAACACGCTGCGAATATCGGCAGCGTTCGCTGTTGCGTTGCTCGCGATCTGCGTTGTGACTATGCGTGCCGCAGTGTCTTTTCCACGCAAAACGCTTCCGCCAAGTCCATCACCGTAAACGGCGTTGTGCACAACGCCGGAGGCGAACCGATCCCGGCCGCCGACATTTATCTCGACGATGAAAAAAAGACGGCGCAGGCGCACACCGTCAGTGACGAGGATGGAACTTTCAGACTAACGGTGGACCACGGCGGGACCTTCACCGTGCGTGCCGCGAAATCCGGCTGGACCGGTGATCAGAGCGATCCCATCGAGTTGCCGCGTGACGCCAACAAACGTATCGAACTCGTGATGGAAAATTCGCGAAATCAAAAGGCGGATTCCGAAGGCAAGACCGCAGACGCCCTGGCAGCAGGAAAAACCGCGAACGCAGCTAACGCTCCGAAATCTCCAAGCGGCGCGAACGGAATCGAATTCAGCGACGAGCCGAGTTTCACGGTCGCGGGAGTGACCGATCGCTCCAACCTTGGCTTGCATGGATCCGACACGACTGCGCGCACCAGCGACTCGCTGGCTCGCGAAACTGCGCGGCTTAAAGCAGAAGACGCGGAGAAAATGGCGCACGCCGACGCAACAGCAGCGCAGAAATACCAGAGTGCGATCGCGTTGGAATCAAAAGGCGACTTTTCCGGCGCGCGCGATCTCACGCAGAAATCCCTCGCAACCGGGGATGACGCCGAGGGTCATCACCTGCTTGGCGATCTCGACGAAAAGATGAATGACCCGCTCGATGCCGTTCGCGAATACGAACGCGCGGCGCGCATGTATCCCAGCGAGCAGAATTATTTCGATTGGGGATCGGAGCTGCTGCTTCACAAAGCGGCGCAGCCCGCCGTCGAGGTCTTCACCAAAGGCGCGAGCCTGCACCCACAGTCGGCGCGCATGTTCGCAGGATTGGGCGCAGCGCAATACGCGATGCGTTCTTATGAAGACGCGGCGCGCAGTCTTTGCAAAGCGAGCGACTTAAAGCCGGGCGAATCCGCTCCGTATCTTTTTCTAGGGCAGATGGAAAAAACGGTGAACGTGCCGCTGCCGTGCGCCGAAGAAAAGCTTGCGCAGTTCGCCAAACAGCAGCCGGCGAACGCCGATGCGAACTATTTCTATGCAGTTTCGCTGATGAAGCGCGAAAAAGATGTGCGCACCGGCGCCGATCCCCGGGCGGCGCAAGCACTACTGGAAAAATCGGTGCGGCTCGATCCGAAATACGGAGCCGCTTACATTGAGCTCGGCGCACTGGCTTCTCAACGCGGTGATTTCGCGCAAGCCATCAAGGATTATCAGCAGGCGATCGAGGTCAGCCCGCAACTCAGTGAAGCGCACTATCGATTGAGCCTGGCGTACAAACGCTCGGGCGATGCTACTGCCGCCAAGCGTGAGATGGAGGCGTATCAGTCGGCGGAAAAAGCGGAGAGTGCGCAGGTGGATGAGCAGAATCGCGACTTGAAACAGTTTCTGGTGATTCTGAAAAGCCAGCCAACTGCGGCGCAGCCGTAGGAAGCCGTCACGTAGAGATTCAATCGAAGAGAGATTCCTCCACTTCGCGAGCCGACACGTTCGCAGGAGCGAACGTGAAGAAAAAGCGTCGGCTCGCTCCGGTCGGAATGACAAGTTGTCTGAGTTTTGGCGCTGGAAGCGTCAATTGCCTTGGCGTCGGGCGGCCATAAGTCTGTGAGGCGCCGAAGTTGATCGTGTGTGATTTGGCGCCGAAATCGAGTTAAGGCTTTTTTGGGATGAATTTGTCGACGATGCCGGCGCCTTCGCGGATGGTCAGGATTTGATTTGGCTTGATCTGCGTGAACTTCTCCACTTTTTGCGTGGTCGGCCATTTCACTTCGATGGAGCTGATCACTTGGGCTTTGCCAACGCCGAAGTGCAGGCGCAGATCTCCCTGCGACATTACGCTCGATCCGCTGTGAACCTCGTCGATCTGTGAATGCGTGCCGGTCACGACGCGAACGCGCGCGCCGATCGCGGTGCGATTGCACGTTGTGCCGACGAGCTTGATCTTGATCCAATTCTGCTTGTTGCCGCCGTCATTGCGCAGCAGCGACGGCGGATCATTCATATTCAAAATCAGCACGTCGATGTCGCCGTCGTTGTCGTAATCGCCGAACGCGGCACCGCGACTCGAAAACTTCTCCGAAATTCCCGGACCCATCTCCGCCGAAACATCCTTGAATCTTCCGTTGCCGAGATTGCGATACACGAGACGCGGATTCTTGAATTGCTGTCCGGTGTCGTGCCCCTCGATTTCCGGATACACGTGGCCGTTGACCTGAATGATGTCGGCCCAGCCGTCGTTGTCGTAATCGACGAAGCCGCAGCCCCACGCGACATATTGATTGTTGATGCCGACGCCCGACGCGAACGTTACGTCGCTGAACGTGCCGTCTTTGCTGTTGTGATAGAGGTTGCAGGTGTCGTCGGCAAAATTCGTCTTGAAAATATCGAGCCATCCGTCGCAATCGTAATCGGCGACACCGACGCCCATGCCTGCTTGCTCGTGGCCGTCTTCGCTGTACGCAACGCCGGCGATCACGGCCTGATCCGTGAATGTGCCGTCGTGATTATTTTTAAAATAAATGCTCGGCTGCGAATCGACGGCGACGTAAATATCGGGCCAGCCGTCGTTGTCGAAATCGTAGGAAACTGCGGTGATCGAAAAGCGCGGCCCCGGCTTGAGAATGCCGGCTTTTTCGGTGACGTCGCTAAACGTGCCGTCGCCGTTGTTGTGATAGAGGATGTTCGTGTCGCCGGGCAATCCGCGCGGGCCGCACATCGTTGGAATGCCTTTCCACTGGCACATCGGCGGCTCGCCGCTTTTCACCGGCGTCTCTTCGGGATCGAGCTTGATGTAGTTGCAGACGAAAAGATCGAGATAGCTGTCGCGATCGTAGTCGATCCACGTGCAGCCCGAACCCCAGCGCACTTCGTCGCGATAGAGGCCGGCTTTTTTCGTCACGTCCGTGAACGTGCCGTCGCCGTTGTTGCGAAACAAAATGTTGTGGCCCCAGAAGCAGCAGAAAAGATCGTCCCAGCCGTCGTTGTCGTAGTCGCCGACGCAAACGCCGGTCTGCCAACCGGTGCGCGCGAGTCCGGATTTTGCGGTGACGTCGGTGAAAGTTCCGTCGCGATTATTTTTGTAGAGATGCGAGGTCGGTTCTTCGCCGGGCTTCCAGTTCGCGTCAAAGCGCGTGCCGTTGGTCAGATAAATGTCGAGCCAACCGTCGTTGTCGTAATCGAAAAAGGCGAGGCCGCTGCCTTTCGCCTCGATGATGTAGCGCTTGCGGTCGATTCCGCCCCAGACATTCGGAAGCGTGAGGCCGGCTTCCTTCGCAACATCGACAAATTGCACGCCACTTGAGCCTGCAGCCGGGGCGCCAGCGGAATGCGCGGTCGCAGCTGCCTTCTTCGGGGCCTGTGCGGCTTCCAAAACGAGCGAACGATTCCATTTCCACAGCGGCGTCGCAAGCGCTTCGAGCAAGCCGCTGCCAAGCGCGACCAGTGACGAGCCGAGAAATCGGCGACGCGGAAATTTTCCCATTACTGAGCCGCCGCCTTTTTAGGTGCTGCACCAGCGCGGCCACCGGCCGGCGCAAATTTCGGAAATGGATGCGGCACGATGCCGGTCCCTTCTTTCACCGCGATAATGCTGTCGATCGGAACATTCGTGAGCTTGTCAACTTGGCCGCTCGGCCAAGTGATTTCGAGCGAATCGATCTTGCTTCGCTTGCCAAGCCCGAATTGGATGCGCGGATCGTTTGCCGACATGTAGCCCATTCCGCCTTTGACCTGCTCGGTGTGCGTGACGCCTTCCGCCGTCAACTTCAGCACAGCTCCGACGCATCGCGATTCGATTTTGTTCCGATCAGCAAGATTTCGATCCAGTGATTCGCGGTCGCACCTTCATTGTGCAACAGGCTCGGCGCATCGCCGCGGTTGTTGGTGACGATGTCCATGCCGCCGTCGTTGTCGAAATCGGCGGTGGCAAGGCCACGTCCGGCGATCGGCCGAACAAAATCCGGACCGAGTTTGTCGGAAACTTTTTCGAATTGGCCTTTGCCCAGGTTGCGAAACATCAGCAGCGGCTCTTTGTACTGCACCTCGCCGTGGTAGAGGTTCACATTGTCGAGCATTGCGCTGTTGAGCTGCAAAATATCCGGCCAGCCGTCGTTGTCGTAGTCGATAAATTTCATCGAGACACCGCTGAGCGTCATCACTTTGTTGCCGATGCCGCTCTTGTAGGTGTAGTCGTCGAAGGTCAGCCCGAGATTGTTGTGATAGAGGCGATTCAACTCGAAATCGAGATGCGTGACGTAGAGATCCTGCCAGCCGTCGCCATCGACGTCGGCGGCATCGATGCCCATGCCGGCTTCGTAGCGGCCGTCTTCACTGGCGGCGATGCCGGAAACCAAAGAGACATCTTGAAATGTTCCGTCGTGTTTGTTGATGAAAAGAAAATTCGGCCACGTGTCGTTGGCGATGGCGATGTCGGTCCAGCCGTCGTTGTTGAAATCGGCGAGCACGACGCCCATTCCTTTTGATTCGGGTTTGCCGACGCCGCTCGCATCGCTGACATCGGTGAACGTGCCGTTGCCGTTGTTGTGATAGAGCTTCGTCTTCTGGCCTTTGTAATTTCCGG
Organism: uncultured Acidobacteriota bacterium; assembly: GCA_963766985.1. Lineage (GTDB taxonomy): Bacteria > Acidobacteriota > Terriglobia > Acidiferrales > UBA7541 > Acidiferrum. The sequence goes on along the minus strand of CAVYCJ010000009.1, from coordinate 669,702 downwards.
GATTGCAGTAGGAGCGATAGCCGGGGCGCCGTTCGCCGCACCACAAATTATTTTTCGGCGACCACTCGATGTAATTCGTGACAAGCAGATCGAGATTGCCGTCCTTGTCGTAATCGAACCAGCCGGCGCTCGTGGACCAGTTGCCTTCGTCGGCGACGCCCGCTTTCGCGGTGACATCGGTGAACGTGCCGTCGTGATTGTTGTGATACAGAATCGCGCTGCCGTAGCCGGTAACGTAGAGATCGGGCCAGCCGTCGTTGTCGAAATCTCCGACAGCGACGCCCTGGCCATAGTGGCCTTCGCCGCCGACGCCTGCTTTTTCGGTGACATCGGTGAAGGTGCCATCGCCATTGTTGTGATAGAGCGCCGAGCGCAGCGGTTTTGCTGGTTTGTAGATGTCGGTCGCGGCGGATTGCACGAAATAAAGGTCGAGCAGGCCGTCCTGGTCGTAGTCGATCCAGCCGACGCCGGTTCCCATCGTTTCCAGATAATATTTTTCTTCAGTTTGCGTGGAGTCTTGCACGAAGGTGAGGCCGCTTTGCGCGAGAACATCGACGAATTTGACGGGGATCGCGGGAGAGGTGGGCTCGGGTTTTGGTTTCGGTTTGGCGGAGGCTTGAGCTTGCGCGCGCGGCGTCGCTGCGCTTTGAAAACCCATCGTCGCCAGGGCTGCAGCGAGCGCAAGAATTGCCGCGCATCCAGCCGCTGCACCGAGGAACGCGCTGCCTGCTGGATTGTTTCGCCGCGTCATAGCGTGCGGTCTGCGACCGAAAGCGCTATCTGCAAAAATTGGAGACGGGCATTTTCTGGCATCGGTTCGTTCAATGTTGATGGGCGGTCCGGCGCTTGGGCGAGAGCCTGCTCGATTCGACTCACATCGAGGCCGCCGGCGTTGCTGCCCTTGAAACGGGCGAGGAGTTCGCGCGCCTTTGCGATTTCGCCGGTCTGGTAATAAAAAATGCCGAGCGTCGAATAGCTGCCGGGCCACTCGGGAAGAAGATTGACGGCGCGTTCGAGGCGTTCGGCGGCCTGCGGAGTTTTGCCTTCGAGAACGGAGACGATGCCGAGTCCCCACGAAATTTTGCCTGACGACGGAATGCGCGCGAGTCCCTGGCGCAGTGTTGCAGCGGCGCCATCGACGTCTTTGCCGCGGAGCTGCACGAGCGCGAGCGACAAATAATATTGGTCGTTGTCGGGATTGCGGCGAATCGCGTCGCGGAAAATTTCGGTGGCGCGCGCGGTCTCGCCGAGATGCGCGTTGATGTCGCCGAGTAGCGCGAGGTATGAGTCGTCCTGGCGGCCGTTTTGGGAGATCTGATTCGCGGTTTCCAGAGCTTGCTGATAGAGGCCTTTGCGGAAATAGGCGTCGGCCAAATCAAATTTTACGTCGTCGGAATCGGGGCTGGCCTTGAGCGCGGTTTGAAAATGCTGGACGGCGTCGTCGTAGAGGCGGTAGCGAGCGAAGAGCACGCCGACTCCAGCCTGGGTGCGGAAATCGCCGCTGCTGATTTGATCGAGTTGCGCGACAGCGGCGCGCGCTTCGGCGGTCTGACCCAATTTCAGATTCGCCTCGGCGAGCAGATAGAGATTTTGCGGCTGATCGGGATGCTTGGCGATTTCGTCGGTGATCTGCTTGACGTCCATCTCGGCGCGATCGTGTTCGGAAAGATTCGAGCGAGTGCCGACGTAGTCGAAAAGATTTTGATATGGATAGGGCCCGGGCGCCGCGTTTTTGGAAAGCGTTTGAAAGACGCTGAGGTCGCGCTGAGCGGCTTCGTCCTGATGGAGATTGCGCTCGACCATCGCGAGCTTGTAGTAGCCGGCTGCGGGATCTTTGCTCACCTTGACGTATTTGCGAAGGAGCGTTGCGGCTTCGTCGTATTTTTTCGCGTCGATGCGCAGATTCGCGAGTTCGAGCAGAGTTTCTGGCATGTCGGGCTTGTAACGCAGCGCTTGCTGGAGCAATTCTTCGGCGCGCGTTTTGTTGCCCTGGCGCGCTTCGACGTAGCCGAGATTGAAGAGGCACGACGCGTTGTGCGGATCTTTCTTGAGGCCGGCTTCGAAATATTTGCGCGCTTCGTCAAAACGGCCCAGGTGGCGATAGGAAAGCCCCATGAATGCATAGGACGAGGCCGACGGGTCGATCTCGATCAGCTGCTTGAACACCTCGATCGCTTTTTCGTCCTTGCCCGCCATGAAATAGCTTTCGCCGAGGGCGGCGCGGAGATCGGCGCGTTTTGGCGCGAGCTGGATTCCGGATTCGAGCAGAGGGATCGCGTCTTCAAAATAGTTTTGGGTCATGCTGACGCGCGCGAGCAGAAAGATGATGTCGGTGTTCTGGGGTGCGGCTTTGTGGGCGCGGACGAGAAGGTCGAGAGCGTCGGAGGATTTGCGCTCGCGAAAATAGATTTCGGCGAGCAGATATTGCGTTTCTGGCGAATCGGGTTGCAGCTTGAGCGCGCGATTCAGAGCGAGTTCGGCGTCGGCGTCTTTTCCGTTGTGAATGTAGGTTTGCGCCAGCGGGAAAAGCACGTCGAAGTTGTCGGGCTTGAGCGCGTTCGCTTTTTCGAGTTCGAGTTGCGCGGCTTTGTATTGCTTATTGGTAGCGAGCAAGACGCCGAGTTGAGTGTGGAACTCGGCGTTGCTTTTTTGTTGCGCGGAGAATGTGCTGGCCAGACGCAACGCTTCCGCGACGTGGTTGGCGTCGAAAGCTTTGCGCACGGCTTCGATTTGTCCTGCGGGATCGGAGGGCAGCGCAGTGGCGGGGAGTGACGCGGCATGCGATTGCGCGGCCTGGCGCGGCGCTCCGTGCAATGCGCACGCGGAGATCGCGAATATCGCCGCGGCGAGAGCAAGTTTTCTGGCACAGAGAATCAATTCGGCGCCGAAATGCTCTTCAATAGAAATGAATCTCAAGCGCAAGCTATTCCGATGGGGCAGGTCCCGAGGAATCTCCCAGGATCAATTCTGCTGGAATTTGATATTCCCTGCCATGGGGTTTCGACGCGGCGGAAAGTTCGTGGAGCGCGTCGGCGGCCATTTGTCCAAGCATGTCGCGGTGGACATCGACGGTGGTGATTGATGGATTGCTGTATTCGGCGAGGCGCGTGTTGTCGAAGCCGGTAACGGAAATGTCTTGCGGGACGCGAAGGCCCGCTTTCAGCAGGCCTTTCATAACGCCGACGGCGGTGAGGTCGTTGACTGCCATCACGGCGGTGGGGCGCGGGGAAAGTTTGGCGATGGCGTCGCCGGCAGCCAATCCGCCTTCGAAGCGGAGGTCGCCGGTGAGGACCGGGCCAGGCTCGAGGCCGAGGTCGCGCATGCACGTTTCGTATGCGTCGAGGCGGGCGACGTTGGATTTCAGCTTCGCGCGGCCGGCAACAAAAGCGATGCGGCGATGTCCCATTTTGTGGAGATATTCGACGATCTGCTTCATTCCAGAAAAATAATCGATGCGAAGTTTGCTTACGTGACCGCGCGCGGGGGCAAGGTCCAAAAATGTAACCGCGATGCGGCGGCGGGCGAGTTCCCGGATGAGGCGCGCGCTCACTTCCGAGGTCATGATGGCCACGCCGCGTACGTTGTGCTCCATCATGCGCTCGGCGGCTTCCTGGGTGCGGCGCGGATCGTAATTGGTGTCGCTGAGGATCGCGTCGTAGCCGAGCTGGCGAGCTCGAGTCTCGAATCCCTTGACGACTTCCGGAAAAAACGGATTGACGATGTCGGAAACGATAATCCCCAGCGTTCTGCTATCGCGCGACGCGAGATGACGCGCGTGGGCGTTGGGAAAATAGCCGAGTTTTTTGACTGCGGAGAGAACGACGTGGTGCGTGTGACGGCCCACTTTTCCAGTCTTATTGAGGACATTGGAGACAGTCGCGGTGGATACGCCGGCGGCTTTGGCGACATCGCGAATGGTAAGAGCCATAGAGGGTGAAATATACCTCAAGCGGGAAGCAGCAAAGAATGCGCAGTATAGAAGAAAAAAAAATACTTGACAATGAAAGTGAGCGCATGCTATTTCACCAACACTAGGTTAAGCGGTTAAGTTGTCTGGGGGTTCTGTCAAGGTGAAGCGGTTTACATTCGACCCTCGTATTGAGGGACTTCCAGTAAGCGTTATCTCGGCTTCGTAGCGGCGGGAGCAGTTGGCTCCAGTGCCGCCTTTTTGCGTCTCCGCCTGTCGAGGGCTGTACTCAGGCGTGAGCCGAGCCCTATCGATACCGCTGTCGAGGATGCAGTTGGGCCCGAATGTTTTAGGAGGAATTCGATGAGAAGTACGCCCGTATCAGTGTGGATCCGGCGAGTATCCCTGACGCTAGGTATAGCTGCCCTCTTAATTTTCCTGACCAGTTCTCCGGCGCTTGCACAGGTAGACACCGGCGCCGTCCTTGGAGTCGTGTCGGACACGTCGGGCGCCCAAGTTAGCGGCGCGACGGTCACCATCGTCAATGAAGGCACAAACGCCACGTTGTCCAGTACCACTAGCGGCGACGGCGCATTCAAGTTCACGCCGCTGCCTGTCGGCCAATACACCGTCACCGTGACCCTACAAGGGTTTTCGACTGTGACTCAGAAGCACATCCAAGTTAACGTCGGCGCCGAAGTCGTAGCCAACTTCGCGCTCAAGCCCGGCGCAGTAAACGAAACGATTGAAGTCGCTTCGACCGTTCCGGTGCTTGAAACACAGGATGCTTCGGTCGGTCAGGTTATGGACAGCCGCAACGTCAACAACCTGCCACTCAACGGACGCAACTTCACGTTCCTCGCGCAGCTCGCGGCCGGCGTCAACACGCCGCAAGCCGATACGCGCGGTAACGCGGCCAGCGGCGCGTTCTCTGCCAACGGCAACCGTCCGGCGCAGAACAACTACCTGCTCGACGGCATCGACAACAACTCCGACACGGTTGACTTCCTCAACGGCACGAACTTCGTCGTTCTGCCGCCGGTCGATGCGGTTGAAGAGTTCAAGGTTCAGACCTCCGACTTCAGCGCCGAATTTGGGCGTTCCGGCGCCGCTGTTCTCAACGCGACGATCAAGTCCGGTACCAACAGCTTCCACGGCGCGGCATGGGAATTTTTCCGCAACGATAAGCTCGACGCAGCCGACTTCTTCGAAAACGCGGGCGGCGTTCCCAAGGGCGAACTTCGCCAGAACCAGTTCGGTTTCACCGCCGGTGGTCCAGTGGTTATCCCGAAGCTGTTCAACGGCCGCAACAAAGTGTTCTTCTTCGGTGACTATGAAGGTCTTCGCCGCGTGCAGGGCACGATTCTCACCGGTTCGGTTCCGACCGAGGCAGAGCGCGCCAGCGGTTATACCAACTTCCAGGACCTCATCACGGGCCAAGCGTCGTCCGCTCCACGCACCGACGATTTGGGCCGCCTGATTCCGGTCGGCACCGTTTTGGATCCAGCCACGACCCGCGCAGTGACCGCCGGCGTAGTCGATCCAGTTTCCGGATTGCCGGCGACCGCCACCGGCTTCGTGCGCGATCCGTTCGGCTCTTGCGCGCCTTCCACCATGACGTTCACGTTGGCCGCTTGCGCCCTCAACATCATTCCGGCCGGCCGCCTCGATCCCAACGCCATCAAGCTCCTGAACCTGTATCCGACTCCGACGAACGGTTCACTTTTCTCGAACTTCGCCAATTCACCGGCGCTGTTCGAACATCGCAATTCGTTCGATGCCCGCATGGACATCAACTTCAACGAAAAGAACCAGTTGTTCTACCGGTTCAGCTTGGTTGACGATCCGCAATTCATCCCTGGCATTTTCGGTGGCGTCGCGGACGGCGGCGGCTTCCAACAGGGCAATCAGACCGCGAACGCGCAGCAGAGCGCCTTGGGTTACACCCACACGTTCTCACCGACGTTGATCAACGTCGTACGCGCCGGTCTCAACTATCTGCACACCACGCGCACTTCTCCCTCGGCCAACGATCTGTCGGACATTCCATCGCAGTTCGGAATTCAGGGCATTCCTCAGCTTGCGGAAAACGGTGGACTCCCGGCTTTCGGCATCAGCGGCCTGCAGACCTTGGGCAGCAACGCGTTCTTGCCTTCGGATGAAGTCAGCTCGACGTTCCAGTTGACTGATGACGTCACCAAGATTCTCGGCAAGCACACCTTCAAGATGGGCTTCGAGTGGCAGCACGTGAAGTTCTCAACGTTGCAGCCACCCTGGTCGCGCGGTGAGTTCGACTACAACGGCGACTACACCGACATTCCGAACAGCAACCAAGGCAATACGGGTCGCGTGCAGTTCCTGCTGACCCCGACGGCCTCGACCGTACCGGGTGGCGTTCCATTCCTCGGCGGCTCGACCGACATTCGCGCATCGAACATCGCCGAAACCGACGACGGCAAGAACTACTACGGCGGTTACGTCAACGACGACTGGAAGATCAGCAATAAGCTGACGGTCAACCTCGGTGTCCGCTACGACTTCTTCGGCTTGGTGTTTGAACACCACGACGCCCAGGCCAACTTCGTTCCGGCGGGTTCGGGACCGTTCACGGCTCCTACGTATCTTCTGCCCGCGAGTGTGACGACCGCTAATCTGTCGCCCAGCTTTTTGGCTTTGACGGCGGCGGATGGCATCAACATCGTCTCCAGCAACAAATACGGCGGCGGGTTGGGCACTTCGCAAAAGGCCAACTTCGCACCACGCATCGGTATCGCGTATCAGATGACCCCCAAGTTGGTAATTCGCGGCGGGTGGGGCATGTTCTACAACGGGTTCGAGAACCGCGGATACTCGCCGAACATCGGTGAGAACTATCCGTTCCAATTCCAATTCAACTTCCCCGAACCGAATCCGAACCAGCCTGTCAGCTTCCCGGGCTGCGCTACGGCGGGTCCTGGCGGAACCGGTACGTTTGAAACGGGCTTCTCCTGCACGCCGCTGAATCCGGCGCTCGTCAATGCGAACGGCCTCGGCTTGCTGGGTATCCAGTTCAACTACATCACGCCGTACACAATGAGCGGCAATTTCACGGTCCAGTACCAACTGGCGCCTTCCATGTCGGTCCAGATCGCGTATGTGAACTCTCTGGCTCGCCACCTGGAAGTTTTCCCTGGTGTCAACCAGGTCACGTCAATTCTGCCAACCCAGAATCCGGATGGCTCGAGCCTCAATCCGCAGAACTTTGTTCCGTTCCCCGACTTTGGGCGCGGCACGAGCTATGCGGCGACCGAGGGCAGCAGCAATTACAACGGCCTCCAGGCGAAACTCGAGAAGCAGTTCCAGGGCGGACTCAACTTCTTGCTCACCTATACCTTCTCGAAAACGTTGTCGGACGCAGGCGACCTCCTCAATGGTGGCAGCTCGCAAGGTTACCGCGCACCGTACGTACCGGGTGCGGGCATCCAGGCGGACTACAGCGAAGCCTCCTTCGACATCCGCAACGTCGTCCATGTCAGCGGTGGTTATGAGCTGCCGTTCGGCAAAGGCAAGAAGTTCATGTCGGGCGCGAGCGGTTGGACAAATCAACTCGTGGGCGGTTGGAGCATCAACTGGAGCGGCGCATTCCAGGGCGGCCAGCCAATCGAGTTGGCTTGCCCCTCGACCGCAACTTCGGGCACGGGCTGCGGCGCGCTCTATACAGGCCAGCCGCTTCACCTCGGGCTACACAACGATGCCAACGGCAAGCTCAGCTGGTACGGCAACTCGGCAGCATTCACGCAACCGTGCGTTCTTGGCGCGAATTCCGTACCCATCGCCAACTCGCCGACAGGTTGCGTACCTCTGACCGGCCTCGCGGCTCTCGGCGGCGTCACTCAGGTGCCGGGACCCGGCTTCCATCGTCTTGACCTGTCCTTCTTCAAGGACTTCCCGATCAAGGAGCGCTTCCGCCTGCAGTTCCGTGCGGAAATCTTCAACATCGCCAACCACCCGAACTTCAACGCACCGAACTTCGGCGGCAACGGTGTTGTGGCCATCTCCAACTCGGGCAATTACAACAGCTCGACCTTCGGCGAAATCGGTTCAACGCGCGATGCTCCTTACGATCCGCGGCAGATCCAGTTCGCTCTGAAGTTCTTTTACTGACGCTCCAACCACCCCAAAAATCGCGGGAGGCGTTTCAATCGACGCCTCCCGCGATTTTGTTTTGTCGTGAGCTTTTTCAGGCGTGCGCGCACGAACTCTTCTCGAATTCCGGTGCTTCCTCGCGGTGCTAACATTGATTCAGTGACTGCGGCTCTAAAATTCGAAGCGTCGCGCCGACGTCTGGCTCTGTACGTCGTGGTCTTCTCGTTGGTCACTTATTTGGGTGGCTCGGTAAATGCGCAGACGCGTCCCTCGGCCGACGATCTCAATCGGCAGTTCCAGCAAGCGGCCACCCTCTACGAATCCGGCCACTACTCCGAAGCTGCCGCAATCCTTGAAAAGCTGCTTCCGTCCGGGCCGGAAAGCTTCGAGCTGCACGAACTCCTGGGTCTCGCTTATTCGGCGCAGTCGCAGGATGCCAAAGCTGCCCCGCATCTCGAAAAAGCGGCGCGCCTCAATCCAGCATCCGCCGAGGCCCACACGAATCTCGCCGCCAATCTTGCGCGGCTCGGCAAGACCGCCGAGGCCGAGCAGCAATTCCGCAAAGCCGTGGAACTTGAGCCTGACAATTTCGACGCGAACCACAATCTCGGCGAAGCTTACATCCGCCAAGGCAAAATTGCCGACGCTGCGCCGTACCTCGAAAAAGCGCAACGGATCGACGGAACCAACTACGATAACGGTTACGATCTCGCGCTCGCTTACATCAGCGTCGGGCGCATGAAAGACGCGCGCATGTTGATCCAGGCGTTGCTCCAACAAAAAAATAGCGCTGAGCTGCACAACCTGCTCGGTGAGGTCGAAGAAAAAGACGGCAACTTTGTCGTCGCCGCCAACGAATATGAAACCGCGGCGCATCTCGATCCGAGCGAAAGCAATCTGTTCGACTGGGCCAGCGAGTTGCTCGTGCATCGAACGCTAGAGCCGTCGATCACAATTTTTCGCGACGCCGTGCAGCGGTATCCGCAGTCGGCACGCCTTGAGATTGGGCTCGGCATGGCGCTCTATTCGCTGGGCAAATACGACGACGCCGTCACTTCGCTGCTTCGCGCCGCTGATCTCAGCCCCAAAGACGAGCGCATCTATCCATTCCTTTCGCGCGCTTACGACAGCTCGCCCGGCCAGGCCGACGAAGTCATCAAGCGGTTTCGCCGCTTCGCCGAGCTGCAGCCGCGTAATGGCCACGCGCAGTACTACTACGCGATGAGCATGTGGAAGGGGAAACGCGCACAGGATCCGAGCGTCGATTTGCACGAAGTCGAAGCGCTGCTCAAAAAGTCGATCGCGCTCGATCCGTCGCTCGCTGAGGCGCAGCTTCAGCTCGGGAATTTGTACTCCGACCAAACGCACTACGCCGCGGCGATCCCTTATTACAAGCGCGCCATTGCTTTGAATTCCGATTTAGCCGACGCACACTATCGCCTGGGCCAAGCCTACGTTCGCACCAACCAGAAAGATCTGGCGCAGCCAGAGCTTGCGCTCTATCAGCAACTTCGCGCGCAACATTTGGCCGATCTCGACAAGCAGCGCGCCGAGGTTCGCCAGTTCGTGCTCTCGTCCAAAGACGCTGCGCCGCCCGCGAATCCCTGACGCCCGATCGGGAACATTCGCGCGCTCGGGCACTCGTCAAAAGTGCTAAATTATTTAAGTCAAATCACCGCAAACGCTTCCCACAAGGACGCTCAATCATGCCCATCGAACGCCGCGACTTCATCAAATCCACCACTGCCGCGATCACGGTCGGCGCCGCCACGCTCGCGCTCAAGCCTCATTCTGTGCTCGGCGCAAACGATCGCGTTCGCGTCGCCATCTGCGGCACGCGAGGACGCGGCGTGGATCACATCCACGGCTTCAACAAAGTTCCCAATGTAGAAATCGCCGCGCTCTGCGATGTCGATGAAAACGTGCTCAATCAGCGCCTGGCCGACGTCGAAAAACTCGGACGCCCGAAGCCAAAGGCATATACCGACGTTCGCAAACTTCTCGAAGACAAGGAAATCGACGCCGTATCTATCGCCACGCCGAATCATTGGCACTCGCTGATTGCGATCTGGACTTTGCAAGCGGGCAAGGACGTGTACGTTGAAAAACCATGCTCGCACAACACATTCGAGGGGCGTCAACTTGTTGCAGCGGTGAAAAAATATAATCGCATTTGCCAGCACGGCAGCCAGTGGCGCTCGAACCCAGGACTGATCGAGGCGATGGGTCACTTGAAGGACGGCACCGTCGGCGACGTCTACATGGCGCGCGGTCTTTGCTTCAAGTGGCGGCCGACGATCGGCCGCGCGGCGGAAGAGCCTGTGCCGGCGGGCGTTCACTACGATATGTGGACTGGGCCCGCACCGCTGAAGCCTTTCACAAAAAATCGATTTCACTACAACTGGCATTGGATCTGGGACACCGGCAACGGTGAAATCGGCAACCAAGCGATTCACGAAATCGATATCGCGCGCGCCGGCCTGGGGGTCGGATTTCCTGTGCAAGTTTCGGCGATCGGCGGACACTTCATGTTCGACGATGACCAGCAAACTCCTAACACGCTCAACGCCGCGTACATTTTTGAAACCGCCGACGGCAAACGCAAAATGATGGAGATCGAAGTCCGCCACTGGATCACCAATCACGAAGCCGAGATCGGCACCGGCGCGTACGGCTCGAGTTCCGTTCCGCCAGCGGGATTAACTGCGACGCCGGACGCGGCGAAAAAACCGGCCGAGAAAAAATCCGTCACCGCAGCGCAGCAGACTGCGTCGCTGGGTCCCAAGGATGCAAAAACGAACACTGTCGGCAATATTTTCTACGGCTCCAACGGGCTGCTCGCCGTTGACGGTTACGATGCTTACAAAACATGGCTGACCGACGAGGTCGAGCCGGGGCCGCACGGCAAAGCGAGCGGCGATCACTACGCCAATTTCATCGACTGCGTGCGCTCGCGCGATGCCAGCAAAATTAACTCGCCGATCCAGGAGGCGCACATCTCCACGACGCTCGTGCACCTCGCGAACGCGTCGTACCGGCTTGGGCGCACGTTGAAGTTCGATCCTGCGACGGAGCAGGTCGTCGGCGACGACGAAGCCAACACCATGCTGCGTGGCACGTATCGCGCGCCGTATGTTGTGGAAGAAAAAATCTGATCGCTGCGAGCGTGTAATCGCAGCTGCTTCTACTTCACCACAAGCGTCAGCGTGAACGTCTGCACCGGCGCCACATCTTTTTCCCACGGCCGTCGATAGGCAAGACTAACCGTGGTCGTTCCTTTATCGACCGCGCGAAAATCCCAGTTGTGTACGCCGCCGCTTCCAACCGTGCCGATCGCTGTGTTCGCGACGTACGCATCGGTCACGATCACGCAGATCGGCTCTGGCTTCGACAAAAATTCCCACTTGTAGCCCGTCGTCGGGTTTTCCGCGAGCGTCACTTTCACTCCGTCGCCGACGCGCAGGTCGAGCGTGCGCCCGCTGTAACTCTTGTCGGCGCTGATCGTCATCGCACTGCGCGAGCAACCTCCGCTGCAAACGCTCAGCAGAATCACCGAAACCACGCAAAGCACCCACCGCTTACTGCTGAGCATAGATTTTCACCAGTCGATACAAGAATGTCCTTCCTTCGTAGACCGACGACACGCGGATGCGCTCGTTCAGTCCGTGAATGTGTCCGCCGTCGGGATCGACGAAAAATCCCTCGATGCCATACGTCGGAATTCCGGCCGGATTCATAAACTGTGCGTCGGAAGCCCCCGGCTCGAGCGCCGGGATGACCGGTATCCCTGGCCATAAGTCGCCGGCTACTTTTTCGACCGGGCCCATGATTTGCGGCGTCAGTGGCGCGGGATTCGCGATCGGACCGCGCACTTCGGGGATGGAGACCGCGACGGCTGGGTCGTCGATGACTTTGACGAGTTGAGCCATCACGGCATCGCGCGTCACACCGGGAAATATGCGGCAATTGATGTTAGCCCGCGCACGCTGTGGCAAAGCGTTTGTGGCGTGACCCGCGTTGAACATTGTTGCTACACACGTCGTTCGTAGCATGGCGTGCCAATCGACGTTTTTGTCGAGAACGGCCACCGCCGCGTGATCTTCCGGATTTTTCAGCACAGCCAGCATCGCTGCGCCGTCTTCTCCGCCTACAATTTTCGCCATACCGGAAAAATAACCGCGATTTGCGTCGTTCAGCTGTACCGGGAATTCATACTGGGCGACTTTGTCCACAGCTCGCGCCACGTGATAGATCGCGTTGTCGGCCAGAGGCCGTGAGCTGTGCCCGCCGGCATTTGTAGCTTCGAAAACGTAGTTTTGCGATGTCTTCTCTGCCGCCAAAACCTCGAACGCCACCTTGCGGCCCTGGGCATCCAGAATGCCGTCGGTGCCCTCGGTGATCGCAAACTCCGCGTCGATCGCTGCGCGTTCGTGTTTCGTCAGCCATTCGGCGCCATTCAGCGCGCCGTTCGTCTCCTCCCCGCACGTCAGCGCCAGCTTTATCGATCGCTTTGGCTTGAATCCTTCCTCGCGAAAGCGGATCAGGTTGTCGACCCAGATCGCCGCTTGCGCTTTCATGTCCGCGGCGCCGCGCGCGTAAAAATATCCGTCTTCCTCGATCAGCTTGAAAGGATCGCGCGTCCAGTCTTCGCGCTTCGCTTCGACGACATCGACGTGTGCCAGCATCAGGATCGCTTTTGAGTTCGGATCGGAACCGTGCAGCACCGCGATAAGTCCACCCTCTTTCGGGTGCCCCTCTGGCTCGAAAATGCGCAGATCGGATTCGGGATAGCCGGCAGCTTTCAGCCGCGCCTCCATTTTCCTCGCGGCGAGCGTGCAGTCCCCAGCGGAAAGAGTTGTGTTCGTCTCGACCAACTCTTTATAGATCGATCGAAATCTCTCTAGGCCTGGATCGCTCGCCGCCTGGGGAGCCGCTTGCCGCGCGGTCTCTCGCGGGTTGCCGAAAGTTGAAGCGCCACCCATTGAAACCACAATCGAAACCGCGCACACCAATACGCCCATACACAAAATCTTTGCCGACCAGTTCATTCATCCCCCTGGGAACGACTGAAACTATCACAAAACGCACCACTTCTTCACGTTTGCCAACCGTCGCCGTCGGGAAAGCTTAATTCGGACGACGGGATAAACTCCGTCGATTGAGCTACTTAAGTTATCGTATTGACAAATGATGACGACTGTGTTATCTTTATGTTGGTGTCAGCGATGGGTTTTGAGTTCGGTTCGCGCCCGGCACGTTGTAGAATCCTCCCAGTTTTCATACCTCAACGCTCTTTAGACACACCCTTAACGCAAGCTCCTTCGATTCAATCCGTTGCACACTCTTTGGAAAAACATGGGGGGTGTACCCAAAGCTTCCCGAAATGGAACTCGCTCGCCTTGACTTCGCCTCGCCGCGGGCGTAGCGTTACGCTAAGAGTCTTATTTACAATGACCTACACTGAATTCAGAGGGTCGCAACCAACCATTTCGGGCGACTTCGGGAGCGTCTGGCAGTGACCCCGGCTACGTCCAATCCGCTTGAATTGGCGCGGCAGTTCGCGCTGTCACGGCGCGACTTTATCCGGTCGGCGGCGGGAGTTGCGCTGGGTAGTTCGCTGCTGCAATCGCCGATCGCGTTCGCTGCGGGCGCGATGAAAAAGCGCAAGGTTGTCGTCATCACGTTTGGTGGCGGCGCGCGCGATCAGGAGACGTTTGCGCCCGAGGGCCAGGAAAACATCCCGCACATGATGCAGGAGATGATTCCGCAGGCTTCGTTTTTCACACAGGTCGTCAATCGCGGAATTCTTGGGCACTACGTCGCGACGGCAAGTCTTGCGACGGGAACGTACGAGACGTTCAACAATTTCGCGGCCGTGCCGCCCAAACAATCCAACCGTATTTGAATATTTCCGGAAAGATCTGAAGCGGCCGCCGAATGATGCCTGGGTGGTCGCGCCGAGCAACGGGTTCAATCGCATCGGCGAGAGCAACAATCGTGCGTACGGGCCGGGCACCGGCGCTCGCGTGATTCTGCCGAAGCATCTGCTCACCGCGGCGACTTCGGGTGGCGGCGATTACAACCATCTTCTGCGCGATAACTACGAGACGCCGTTTTACACGCCGGAACTCGGCGGCAATGAGTTTGAGCTGCAGCAGCTTAACAATTTGTTGAAGCTGAGCGTCGACGACTTCAAGTCGCACGCGCTCACGTTGTCGAGCCCCGACGAACTCAGCGTGTACATTGCGCGGCGCTTGATGCGCGAGGTTTCACCGAGTTTGCTCTGGATCACGATGCACGACATCGACATCGCGCACGCCGGCGCGTTTTCACTCTACGTCGACGGAATTCGGCGTACGGATCGTTTGTGCTCGGAGCTGTGGAAGGCGATTCAGTCCGAGCCCGAATACGCAGGAAATACGACGATGCTGATCCTGCCCGATTTCGGGCGCGATGCCGACGACGATCCTGGCGGCAATGGGTTCCAGCATCACCGCACCGGCGACGCGCTTTCGCGTACGACGTGGATGCTCGCGATGGGCGCGGGAGTTCGTGAAGGCGTGATTTACGATCGACCGATGGATTCGACCGATCTCGTGCCCACGATCGGATCGATGCTCGGATTTCAGGCGGCACTTTCGCAGGGCAAGCCGATCGCGGAATTACTTTAGATAAGTCGATTGAATCAAGCTGATTTAGAACAAATGCAGCCGACCGATCTTAAAGCCGAGCAGTTCAGCAACTACCCGCCGGAAGCGCGGAAGCTTGCCGAGCACTACACCGGCACGCTTGCGCAACTGCCGCCAAGTTTTGTTCCGAGCTTGCTGCGCGAAGTGATCGAGTACGACTACAAATTTCCGGTTGAGCGAAAAGCCGTTGAGAAGGAGTTGGAGACGATCACGGCGCTTTCGCCGTCGGATCGCGCCGAATGGTTCGACGGATTCGCGCAGATCAAGCTGTCGCCGCAACTTATGAGTTACGACTGGGTGAATTCGCCGGGGCAATTCGTAGAGCAGCTCTCGGCTCATTTGTGGGCGACGCATCAGCTCGACGCGTTTCGCGCAGCCGCGACGAGTTATGCGAGTCGGCTGGCCGCGGTAAATCCACCAGAGCCACCGCCGATTCCGCGGCTTGGCATTAACATCATCGGCCAAGGCGTGACGACGTATAACGATCCGCTGTTTCGGAAGTTGCGGCCGCATGGCGTCCACTTCACGCAGGTCAAGACTGACAACGCGCTGGATACCATGCTCAACGTCGTAGCCGAGCGCGCCAAGACGCAACCGATCCCCTACGGACACTGGTACATCGACGGCGGCGCGGAAGCCAAGTACGATCCCGCGCTGACCGGTGTTTCGTATCGTGCGCTCGGACCGGCGCGCGCCGCACTGACTGCGAAAATGCGCGCGGAAATCGAGCGCCCCGGCATGGGCCCGGAAGCGTTGCGCACGTTAATGGCACGGATGAAACCCGAGGACATCGGGTTGGCGGCGACCGCCAACGGAAACACCGATCCGATCATGGCGCGCTTTCAGTTGAAGATTTTGACGGAAGCTTCCGGCACGCAGATTTTTGCGACGACGTTCGCGCAATGGACCGCGCGCGAAGCGTTGCGCCGAGCGCAGCCGGTCACGTTGCTCGTGCGATTCGCGCCACGGCAAAAGCAGAAACCGATGAATGAGATGATTTCCGCGTCGGCCAATTCGCCCGAGCTTGACCCTGTCGGCTCGCTCGTCGACGCCGATTTCGGCTCCTACTATAACTATTTGAATCAGCAGCGCCTCCCGGGCGCTGACCGCTCCTCGTTCGTAGCTTGGTTCGAGAACCACAACGAAGCTGTGGTCATCGGCCCAAAGTGGGCCCCCGGTACACAATCCAATACGCCTACCGATCCGAAGCAATTTTTCGCTTGAACAACTAAACCACCCGGCCACTTCGCGCCTGAAGGGATGCTACTCGTTCCCATGCTCAAACTATCGGAGGGTACAAGTTCGCAAACGATTTCTCGGAGCCGAGATTCCAAGCGATTCGCGCGAGTGATGCTGATTCTGTCGCTTTCGATTTTGCTGTTTGCGATTCCCTCGCGCTCGCAAACTCCGCCACAGTCTCAGCCCGATATTTTCTTTAGTGTTCCACCCTCAGACGCGCCGGAACTTGCTCCGCGAGGGCCGTACGCCGTCGGTGTGCGCACGGTCGAAATAAGGAATCCTGGTCAAATCGACATTCTTAATTTCGATAAGGCGACGGGAAAAGCGCCTGTCTACGATCGTCCGCTCCCGCTGGAAATCTGGTATCCCGCGACGATTCCGGACGGAAAGGAAGAGCGCACCGTTTACGAAATGGCGTTGCCAGGCGAGGCGGCTGCTTCCGGCACGCCGAAGACGTTTGCGGTGCTGGGCAAAGCGCTCCGCGATGCGACGCCGGTTCACGGGCAGGCGTTTCCACTTGTTATCGTGTCTCACGGCTATCCGGGGTCGCGGTACTTTCTGAGCTATCTGACAGAAAACCTCGCGTCGAAGGGATACGTTGTCGTTGCGATCGATCACACTGATTCGGTTACCGGCGCCGTGAAACCGTTTCCGAGTACGTTGCTCAACCGCGCGAGCGATCAACTTTTCACCATCAGCGCTGTGGAAGAAATGGCGAAGCGGTCTGGTCATTTTCTCAATGGCGTCGTGGACGATTCGCGCGTCGCAATCGTGGGGTATTCGATGGGCGGTTACGGCGCGCTCGGGAGCGGAGGCGCGGCGTACAGCAAGAAGTCGATGGCGTCCGGTTTAATGCCTGGCGGCTATTTTGATCCCTGGACCGAGGGCAATCCGGCGTATCAGGCGAAGCTGCGGAAGGAAGTAAAGGCGATTGTGACGATCGCGCCGTGGGGCCAGCAGCCGCCTTACAACATGTGGGACGCAACGGGCCTGGCTGGAATCAAACTTCCTTTGCTCGTCATCGCGGGGGATCAGGACGATGTCGCCGATTATGCGAATGGCATCAAGCCGATCTTTGAGAGAGCGGTGAATTCCGATCGCTGCATGCTGGTTTACGAAAACGCGCGGCACAACGTGGGAGGAAATCCTGCGCCACCAGAGATGTTGAGCAGTTTCGTGACGCGCGAGTATTTCGAGGAACCGGTGTGGCGCAAGGACCGCATCACCGCTATCAATCAACACTTCATTACAGCGTTTCTCGATTTGAATTTAAAGGGCGATGAAAGCCGTCGGGCGTTCTTGCATGTCACACCCGAGAACTCGAACGATGGCAAGTGGCCGCTGAAGCGCGGCGAATCGGTAGGCGGGAAATTCAGCGATGGCTCGGAGTATTGGAAAGGATTTCAGAGACGCTGGGCTGTAGGCATGGAAATGCACTGCGTTGCGGCGGCGCACTAAAAAGCATGAAATCTCATAGACATGTAAAGACGTAGCGGGAGGCCCGGTTGGCAAGGGAAGTGCACTTCGCGGAATGAGAGTAGCGAGAACCGCGAAGCCATGGATGAAAAGATTCTAATCGTTGATGATGAGCCGAATGTGCTGGAGGGGCTGCAGCGGGTGCTGCGCAAGGAGTTTAATGTTGTCGCGGCGATCGGAGGGGAAGCGGGGCTGAAGGCGGTGGCGGAGCAAGGTCCGTTCGCGGTGATTGTTTCGGACATGCGGATGCCGGGGATGGACGGGACGCAATTTTTGCGGACCGTGTTGGAACGGACTCCCGATTCGGTGCGGCTGGCACTGACGGGGAATGCGGATATTCAGACAGCGATCGACGCGGTGAACGAAGGCGCAATTTTCCGGTTCTTGTCGAAGCCGTGCACCGAGCAGGTTCTGAAAGGTGCGTTGTGGGCGGCAATCGCGCAGCACCGACTGATTCTTGCGGAGCGCGAACTGCTGGAGAAAACGCTGCACGGCAGCGTGAAGGTGCTAACCGAAATTCTGGCGCTGGTGAATCCCGCGGCATTCAGTCGTGCTTCGCGCATACATCAGACAGTGCTTGGAATTGTGCGGCAATTGAAGCTGCCGGATGCGTGGTCGTACGAGATTGCGGCGATGCTTTCGCAGATCGGATGCGTCGCGCTGGATGCGGAGACGGTGGAAGCGGTGTATGGAGGCGTGGAGCTTCCTGTCGTGGAGCAGGAACGATTCCGGATGCACCCGTCGATTGCGTTTGAATTTTTGAAGAAGATCCCGCGGCTTGAAACGGTTGCACTGATGATTGCGGCGCAACAAAATCCGGCGGAGTACAAATTTCCGCAGAGCGATCCACTCGAGACGATTGCCGCGAAGCTTGGCGCGGAGATTCTGTCGGTGGCGATCGATTTCGACCAGATGCTGATGACGCGCATCGCGCGAACAGATGCGATCGGGCGGTTGAAAGAGCGGAAGAATAAATACAATCCGAAGATTCTTGCGGCACTCGAGAATGTTCCGGTGCATACGACTCCGTTTGTCTGCCAGGAGATTTATATTCGGCAGATGACCGTGGGCATGATTCTCGATGAAGATTTGCGGGCGCCGAGCGGGATGCTATTGGTGGCGCGCGACCAGGAAATCAGCTACCCGTTGCTAGTGCGCATCCGAAATTTCTGTCAGAAGGTTCCCATGACGCACAAGATTCGGGTCCGCGTTGTGCGGCCGGAAGAGATGACTCTTCACGAGCACGAACACGCACCTGCACTTTCGTAGTCCCTTCCTTTTCAATTGCTCCATTCCCGTTTGTCGAGGCGCCGATGACTCCGACTTTCATTTCCAGCGTCTTACTGGCTTCTTCTTCGACTTTTGCTCCGCATGGATTTTGCTATCAGTGGGACTGGCGGCTGATCTTGCTGCACGTCTCGTCGGACGCGTTGATCGCCGCAGCGTACATGTCGATTCCAGTGACGCTTTTATATTTCGTACGACAGCGTCGCGACTTACCGTTTCACTGGATCTTCGTATTGTTTGGCGTGTTCATCGTGGCGTGCGGCGGAACGCACATGATGGAAATCTGGACGCTGTGGCATGCGCAGTACTGGGCCTCGGGCGCACTGAAAGCGGTGACGGCAATTTCGTCGGTATTCACCGCAGTA
This sequence comes from uncultured Acidobacteriota bacterium, assembly GCA_963766985.1. GTDB lineage: Bacteria > Acidobacteriota > Terriglobia > Acidiferrales > UBA7541 > Acidiferrum. The sequence continues at coordinate 650,614 of CAVYCJ010000009.1, read as the reverse complement.
TTGCTCGTAAAAATTGTGCCGGCTGCCCTGGCGCTGCCGCGGCCGGAAGAATTGCAGGCGGCGAATCGAGCGCTGGAGACGCAGGCGGAGCGGATTCGCGAACAGGCGCGCGCTGTTGAAGAAGCGAAATCGGAATCGGAATGGTTCATCAATTCGGTGCCGTCGATTCTGATCGGCACGAATCACGAAGGGAAAATCATTCGCTGGAATTTTGAAGCGGTGGAGACATTCGGCCTGACTGAGAGCGAGGTCGTCGGCAAGACGCTGCAAGATTGCGGGGTGAAGTGGGTGCAGGAACAGACGTTCACGGAGATCGATTCGTGGACGACGCGGAAGTATCCGCACAAAGCGTCGAATCTCTGTTTCGAAAAGCAGGGCGAAACGCGATTCCTTGGAGCGACGATCGATCAACTACGGCTGGCCGACGATCGGGCCGGCGGATTGTTGATCACAGGGACGGATATCACACGGCGATTGCTCCTCGAAGGACAATTGCGGCAGGCGCAGAAGCTGGAAGCGATTGGGCAGCTTGCGGCGGGAATCGCGCACGAGATCAACACGCCGACGCAATATGTGGGGGACAACGCGGCATTCATCAAGGAATCGTGGAGCGGCCTGGATGAATTGTTGAGAACGGTGCGAACGGTTTCAGAGCAAGCGAAGGTTAGCGGAGCGTTGCCGCCCGATACGGCGGCGCAATTGGAACGTGTGGTCGAGAAAGCGGACCTGGACTATTTGCTGGATGAAATTCCGCGTTCTTTGAATCAGACGCTGGATGGAGTGCGGCGCGTCGCGAACATTGTGCAAGCGATGAAGGAGTTTTCGCATCCGAGCGGAGATCAAAAGGCGCCGATTGATATCAATCATGCGATTGAGACGACGCTGACGGTGGCGCGGAACGAATGGAAGTACGTGGCCGAAGTGGAGACGGATTTCGACCGGAGTTTGCCGCTGGTGCCGTGCCTTGTTGGCGAGTTCAATCAGGTGATTCTGAATCTGGTGACGAATGCGGCGCACGCGATCAGCGACAAGAACGGCAACAGCGGGCTGACACTGGGGAAGATTACGATTCGGACGCGGCGGGAAGAAGATTGGGCTGAGGTGCAGATCGAGGATACGGGATGCGGGGTGCCGGAGAGGAACCGATCGAGGGTGTTTGAGCTGTTTTTTACGACGAAAGAAGTGGGGCGGGGGACGGGACAGGGGCTGGCGCTGGCGCATACGATTATTGTGAAAAAGCATGGGGGGCAGATCTGGTTTCAGAGCGAGGAGGGGCGGGGGACGACGTTTTTTGTGAGGTTGCCGTTGGGGAAAGTGGAGAAGGCGGGGGAGATGTCGGCGGTCGGGGTCGCGGGGAAGGCTTAGGGTATTCCTGGGCCGAAGGCCTGATGGGCGGGACTCAGCTGTTGTGACTGGATCATCCATTGAGATCTTTCGTGCTCCTCAGGATGAGAGCGCCCGCTTTGGGTGGAGACGAGGGTAGCTTAATGGTTGGTTACCGCGCTGCGACAATATAAAAATCGGTAGGTTGTGGGACTGATTTGGTCCGCATTGGTTATTTCATGAGGTTCGTGGTTGCGCGAGTGGCGAACGTATAGTATTTAGTTAAGGTGCTTTGAGGCTGAGGGGCCTTCAAAACGCCACGATCTCGCAGAATCGTGGTGTCGTTTTTTCTTTCGTTGTATCTCCCTCCGACTCCGAGTGCATCCAACGTTAGCGTTGGCGTTTCTTGCCCTCGCGTTTGCCGTTTGGATTGCTGTTAACGCCTGGCTCGAGTCTCCGGAGTTTTCGGATGGCGTGTCCTCGTAGAGCGGAAGTAACCGGCCTCGTTTTGTCTCCGCTAAACGTGCGCGCCCTGGCAATGCAGGATTTAGCCGGCGATCGTTGGACCCTTCCCGCAGTTCTTCGCAGAAACAATTCCAGTTCAAATTCAAAATTCAATTCAACGTCAAAGTTCAGTTTAACTTTAAAGTTCAAGTCAACTTCAGATTCCATCTTCAACTTGGATTTCGCGAACACCGGAGGAGCCTCATGGCGACGAATCTCGTAAAAATTTCCAGCGAAGCAGACATCAAGGCACGGCTGGAGGCAGAGCGGGCGCGGCTGCGCAAGATTGCCGGGCTCGATCAGCCGGAGCATTTTCACCGTCCGGTGGAGCGCGCGTTTACGGCGGAGCAGCGGCCGCAGACGACGATTTTGTTTGGCGGGTTCACGTGGAAACATGAAGACCTGATCCGAGCTGTATTTCAAGGCAGCGGATATCGCTGCGAGAAGTTGCCGGTGCCGGATGTGCCGGCCTTTCAGACGGGCAAAGAATTTGGGAACAATGGGCAGTGCAACCCGACGTATTTCACGGTCGGAAACCTTGTGCAGTATCTGCAGTTCCTTGAAAAAGAAGGGATTCCGCGGCAGCAGATTCTCGATAACTACGTGTTTTTCACGGCGGGATCGTGCGGGCCGTGCCGGTTCGGCATGTATGAAGCGGAGTATCGCTTCGCGCTGAAAAATGCGGGATTCGATGGGTTCCGCGTGCTGCTCTTCAAGGATAGCGACGGCATCAAGGCGGAGTCGGGCGAGCCCGGCCTGAAGTTTTCGATCGATTTCGGATTCGGAATGCTGAACGCAATGCACATGGGCGATGTGATGAACGATCTGATTTATCAGATTCGCCCATTTGAAGCGAAGAAGGGCGAGACCGACCGGATTTTCCGCGAGACCGTCGATGGACTTTGCGCGGATTTGAAGAATCGCAAAGCGTTTGAGATCGAACAGGTTGCGCCGGACTGGGCAAAGCCAAAGTTTAAGAGCAACAAGATTTTGCGGAATACGTTCAACGTGTTCGGCAAGTGGCACGAGCACATGTGGGGCAAGGATTATCTGGCGGCGCTGAAGAACGCGCGCGCAAAGATGGACTCGATCGAAGTCGACCGGACAAAGGTGAAGCCGGTCGTGAAGATCACTGGCGAATTCTGGGCGCAGCTGACCGAAGGCGACGGGAACTTCCACATGTTCGAATTCCTGGAGCGCGAGGGGGCGCAGGTTTTGGTGGAGCCGATCGCGACCTGGGTGGCGTATCTGCTTTATCAAGCGAAGTCACACGCGATTGCGAAGTGGCCCGTCAATCGTCCGCACAAAGATCCCAAGTGGTATGAAGCGAAAAAGCAGTTCGCGAATTACATCGGGCTGCATAAGAAATTGTGGGGCATCGGCTTCGGGCAGAAGGCGTGGAACTTCTTCTATCACCGGACCGCCGAGCAGCTTGGCGGGATCACGCATCACCTCGTGCCGCAGAACGAATTGGCGGAACTCGCGCATCCTTTCTACAACCAGTACGCGCGTGGCGGCGAAGGGCACCTGGAAGTCGGCAAGAACGTGTACTACACGATCCACAAACTGTGCCACATGGTGCTGGCGCTGAAGCCGTTCGGGTGCATGCCGTCGTCGCAGTCGGACGGAGTGCAGTCGGCGGTGATCAATAAATTTAAGGACATGATCTTTTTGCCGATCGAGACGTCTGGCGAAGGCGAAGTGAACGCGCATAGCCGCGTGCAGATGGCGTTGGGCGAAGCGAAGGTCAAGGCCAAGGCGGAATTCGAGCAGTGCCTGAAGCAGACCGGGAAGACGCTGGCGGAAATCCACGCGTATATGGATGAGCATCCGGAGCTGAAGAAGCCGTTCTATCACGTGCCGCATCGTCCGGGCGTGGCGGGGACTGCGGCGCAGTTTGTGCTGCATGTCAGCGAGCGGATTGATAAGGACACGCGGTTCTGGAAGAGGTCGCGTGTGACGGGGGCGGTCCCGCAGCCGGCCTCGGGCGACTGATTACTTTAGAGAGTGTGCTTGGACGTTGCGTTGAGATCCTTCGGCGTCCTTCGGACGCCTCAGGATGACAAGTACATAAAGCGGGATGACGGACGCTTACATTTGTTGAACCCAAAGAACGTGGTGGTGATGGCAGGGTAGGGCCGGAGTTTCAGGGGACAGAATGCACGATCACAAGGGAACTGCGCTCGTTCAAATTGGGGCTTCACTGCGACCGGCGCCAAAACCTAAGCCGGTGATACCGACGGACTTCGCTACGAAGTTTTTGGTTGGGCTCGACGTCGGGTCGACCACCGTTAAAGCCGTCGTGGTGGAAGCGGCGACCGATCAAGTCTTGTGGCAGGACTACCAACGCCACGAAACCAAACAACCTGAGAAGACACTCGAGTTCCTGCAGCGGATGGAATCCGAGGTGGGGATCAGCCCGCAGAATACGCGCATGTTCATGACGGGTTCTGGCGGTGGCAACATCGCGGAGCAGATCGGCGCGAAGTTTGTGCAAGAAGTCACGGCGGTGTCTCTGGCCGTCGAGAAAATGCATCCTGAAGTTTATTCGGTGATCGAGCTGGGTGGGCAGGACGCAAAGATTATCGTTTTCAAGGATGACTCGGAAACCGGGCGGAAAAAGAAAATTCCGTCCATGAACGACAAGTGCGCGGGCGGGACCGGAGCGGTCATCGACAAAATCAACGCGAAGCTGAAGATTCCTGCGGCGTTGCTGACGAATCAGGGATACGACGGCGTCAAGCTGCACAAAGTGGCGGGTAAGTGCGGCGTCTTTGCGGAAACCGACATCAATGGTTTGCAGAAGGTCGGAACGCCGCCCGATGAGCTGATGGCGTCGCTGTTTGAGGCGATCGTGCTGCAGAACCTGAGCGTTCTGACGCGCGGGCATACGTTGAAGCCGCACGTATTGCTGCTCGGCGGTCCGAACAGTTTTATTCGTGGGATGCGCGAAGCTTGGATCGCGAATATTCCGCGGATGTGGAAAGAGCGGAAGGTGGCGGTTCCGGAGGGCATGAAGCCGGCAGATTTAATCAAGGTTCCGGAGAACGCGCAATACTTCGCGGCGCTGGGCGCGGTGGAGTTTGGACGCAGCGAAGAAGATGCCGTCGGATGCTATCGCGGGTACAGCGATCTCGTTCGCTACATGGAGTTTGGCCGAGCGGAAGAGAAGGCGAAGGCGGGTGGCAAGGGGCTTGTCGAGAAGCCTGAGGACCTCGATATATTCCGCGACGAGTACAAGCGGAAGAAATTTGTGCCGGCTACGTTTGAAAAGGGTGGGCGCGTAGCGGGGTTTATCGGGATCGACGGCGGATCGACTTCGACGAAGGCCGTTTTGTTGGATGAGAAGGGCGACATTTTGTGCAAGTCGTACCAGCTCTCCAACGGCAACCCGATTCAAGACACGATTGAGATGTTTGAAAACCTGCGCAGCCAAGTCGAAGCGCAAGGCGCGTCGCTGGACGTACTCGGCGTGGCTACTACGGGATACGCGAAAGATATTTTGAAGGATGTGTTGCACGCGGACGTGGCGCTCGTTGAGACGGTGGCGCATACGGAGTCGGCGCTGAAGTTTTATGAAGATCCGCACGTGATCGTGGATGTGGGCGGGCAGGACATCAAGATCATCATCCTGAATCACGGGCGGGTGAAAGATTTCAAGCTGAACACGCAATGCTCGGCGGGCAACGGATACTTTTTGCAGTCGACGGCGGAAGGTTTTGGCCTGAACGTGAATCAGTTCGCCGACCTGGCTTTTTCGGCGCAGTCGATGCCGGTGTTTGGTTATGGATGCGCGGTGTTCATGCAGTCGGACATCGTGAACTTCCAGCGGCAAGGCTGGCAGGCGCAAGAAATTCTGGCAGGACTGGCGGCGGTGCTGCCGAAGAACGTGTTTTTGTATGTCGCGAGCATTCCAAATCTAGCAGCGCTGGGAACGCGATTCGTTTTGCAGGGCGGGACCCAAAATAACCTGGCGGTGGTGAAGGCGGAAGTCGACTTCATCCGCAACAGCTTCCGCGCGACGGGCAAAACGCCGGAAATTATCGTGCACGAGCATTGCGGCGAATCGGGTGCAATTGGGGCGGCGCAGGAATCGCTGCGGCTTTGGAAGAATGGCCAGAAGACGACGTTCATCGGACTCGAAGCGGTGCGGAGAATCGAGTACCGCACGACGCGGAATGAATCGACGCGCTGCTATTTCTGCAAGAACAATTGCCTGCGAACGTTCATCGACGTACGAACGGAACCTGTGAAGAATCTGGTGCCGATCGAAAAGGTGACGAAAGTTCCGCTGATGTTGGGCGAGCAGCGATTGATCATCGCGACGTGCGAAAAAGGCTTGGTCGAAGACGTCAACGACATGAAGGACATCAAGTCGGGGCTGGATCAGATTCGCGACAAGCACCCGAACTATGTGGACTATGCGTCGAAGGAAGTTTTCCGGCCGACGAATGCGAAGAGCGTGGCGGATCCGTTGCCGAAGCTTTCGTCATGGGGTTTTAAACAGGGTCCTGTGAAGGAACGCATCGCCAAGATGCAGGCGCGCAGCACGTATCGAGTCGGAATTCCGCGCGTGCTGAATATCTATTCGTACGCACCGTTGTTTAATGCATATTTCGAAAGCCTGGGCATTCAGCCCGAGAACGTTATCTATTCGGACTATACAAGCTCGGAACTGTACCGCGCGGGAGCGAACCGCGGAGCCATTGATCCGTGCTTCCCGGCGAAGATCGGAATCTCTCACACGTACAACTTGATTCAGGAGAAGCATCGGAAGAAGGCGTTGAACTCGATTTTCTTCCCGATGTACGACGTGCTGCATTCGTCGCTGGTGAAAATTGTCGGGGCGAACGCATGCCCGACCGTTACTGCGACACCGGAGACGGTGAAAGCGGCGTTCACGAAGGAGAACGACGTTTTCGCAGAAAACAATCTGAAGTACATCGATCCAGTGTTGAACTTTGCGGATCGGAAACTGTTTGCGTTCCAGATGCTGCAGGCTTGGCAGACGGAACTTGGATTGTCTTCGGACGAGAACGATCGAGCGTGCGAAGCAGGATTTGCGGCGCTGCAGAATTACGAGACGGATATCAAGAGGCGCGCGCGGCAGACGCTGGATCAACTGGAACGCGAAGATCGCATCGGCATCGTGATGCTGGCGCGTCCTTATCACCACGATCCAGGTCTGAACCACGAAATCCTGGATGAGTTCCAGAAGCTGGGTTATCCGATCTTCTCGCAGAATACGTTGCCGACCGATGAGGATTTGCTGGAGCGTCTTTTTGGCGACGAAGTCCGCGCCGGCGTGACGTCGCACCCATTGGATATTACGGATGCGTGGAAGAATTCGTATTCGTGCAGCACGAATCACAAGGTTTGGGCGGCGAAGTTTACAGCGCGGCATCCGAATCTTGTCGCGCTGGAGATGTCGAGCTTCAAGTGCGGCCACGATGCGCCGATTTACGGCGTTGTCGAAGGGAATCGTCGAGAAATCGGGCACTCCGTATTTCTGCTTTAAGGATCTCGACGAAAACAAGCCGACGGGATCGATCCGGATTCGTGTCGAGACGATTGATTACTTCCTGCGCCGATATCGCGAAGAAGTGATTCGCAAGCGGAAAGCGAACGCGGATATTGAGACGCAGCTCGCGGAGTTGGAAGCGCAACTGCGAAACGAAGGGCACGAGGTGCCTGAGGAACTGCTTCACAGCGATAGCTGGCGGCACAGCACCGAAGCTGTGGCTGGAGATTAATTTACCCACCTGAGCATGCGCGCTCGGCGTACTGGTGTGCGCGCATCAATCGATTTAAGTACTTTCAAGATAGATTGTATCGACGGTGATATCACCGACATCGAAGACATTAGCGAACAACGCTGAGGCCTACCGGGAAGCCTCGTCTGCAAAATCCGGAAATCCAAGCAGGTGTAAATGTAAATAAAGGAGTCGATTGTCGTGGCTACTGCTCCGAAGTTCCGCATCGATGTGGATATTCACAATTTGCTGATGAACTCTGCACCTGGGCCCGTTGTAGCGCCTCCTCCAAAGGGCTGGAAGCTTCCTGACGCCGTGTATCCGCAACATCCTGAAAGAGTGAACGATCCGGGGCCGGAAGTGCCACCTGAAAAGCGTAACTGGACTTTGCCGCAGGTATATCGGTCGATGCAGGGCTGGTTGTTTCCGTACATCCGCTCACGCCTGCTGCCTGGCGATTTTCATCCGATCACGGCGTATTTATTTCTCGAGTACAAGTGCAACCTCGATTGCTGGTATTGCTGGGCCTACAACAACAAAGTGCGAGGGATGACGGAAGATGTCGCGCGGCGGTCGATCGACTGGCTGCACGATCACGGCTGCCGCGTGCTGGCGTTGATGGGCGGCGAACCATTGCTGCGGCCGGATTTCGCGCAGAAGGTCGTGTATTACGCGGCAAAGAAGGGTTTTTGGGTGTATATCGGCACGAACGGCAGGTTGCTGCGGCCCGAGGTTGTCGATCGACTGGGCGATGCCGGTGTGGGCGTGTTCAACTTTGCGCTCGACTCGTGGGATGAAAAACCGAGCCTGCCGAAGGCGCTTGTTCCTGGGCGAAAGAATCTCGAATACCTGATGCGCAAACAATATGTGCACGGCTACATGGTGTTCTTCAACATCAACATTTGCCGGAACAATTTGCAGGACGTGCGCCAACTCACGGAATTCGCGCGCGAACACCGCGTTGCGACCGACTATCACATCAATGAGACTCCGATGCTCGAACAGGACGAACATTTCAAGCACATGAGCGATAACCCGACGTACATTCGACCGGAAGATTGGCGAGACGTCGATGCGCTGGTGGATTGGCTGATCGAAAAGAACAAAGCGGGATACCAGATGGTGAATTCAGTTCCGCGATTGCAGGAAATCAAGGCGTTCATTCGAATGGCGAGCGGCGATTCATTGAAACAACTGGGCTGGAACGGGGACGGGACCGGCACGAATGGTGACATTGCGAAACAGGTCGCCGGGCTGCCGGGATTTGTGCAGGATGCGAACGGCGAGTTGCAATTTGCCGAGTGGAATTGCCGCGCTGGGCAGAACAACGTCATTATCCGAACGGATGGAACGGTGGCGCCTTGCTTCCCGATGTACCCGTCAACGTACGATTGGGGAAACATTGACCAGCACAAGTTTGAAGCGAACCAGTTGGCGAAGATGAAGTCAACCTGCCAGCAGCATTGCTTCTCGACGCTGAATCACAACTTGGCATATTGCTACAACGACGCGCGAGTCATTCGATTCGTGTGGACCAACCTCGTCAAAAACAAAATGCAGGGTGGAGCGAGAAGCTTCGACCACTGAAACACTTTTTCTCTGGAGATTTCGCTTCACCGCTGATTCGTGGTCTTGGCGCCATGCGTGTCATACACTTGTGTCCACACAGGTGAGCTTGAACCCATGGCTAAACAATATTTCTACATTCGATTGATCCCGCCACGTCCGACGTTTGCCGGCGATATGAACGCGGACGAACGCGCGCTGATGCAGCAGCACGTGGGCTACTTTCGAGGACTGTTCGATCAAGGCAAGGTGCTGATTTTCGGGCCGGTGCTTGATCCTGCGGATAATTTCGGAATGGGTGTGCTTGAGGTGGACGATCTTGCGGAGGCGGAGCGGCTTCTGGCGCAGGATCCGACGGTGCTCGCGGGAATGAACCGATTTCGAATTTCGCCGATGGTCGTGGGCGCGGCGCGGGGGAAGGAGCAAGGATGACGTCCACTCCTTCGGCGCTTGATGGGATTCGAGTACTCGACTTCTCCCATGCGTTGGCTGGACCGTACTGCACGATGCTGTTGTCAGATTATGGTGCGCAGGTCTACAAGTTGGAAGCGCGGACCGGTGACATGGGGCGTGGTTGGGGGCCACCGTTCGCGGGTGGAATGGCGAGCTTTTTTCTTGGGTTGAATCGAGGAAAGCTGGGAATTTCGCTCGATCTGAAACAGCCGGAAGGATTGGAGTTGTGTTTACGGCTGATCGATCAGATGGACGTGCTGATCGAGAATTTTCGGCCGGGAGCGATGGACAAACTTGGGCTCGGGTACAGCGAAGTCAGCAAGCGCAATTCGCGGCTGATTTATTGCTCGATATCGGGATATGGGCAGCAGGGGCCGTCGCGCGACGAAGCGGCTATGGATTTGGTGGTTCAAGCTTCAAGCGGGCTGCTGAGCATTACGGGGACAGAGGCGGGCGAATCGGTGCGCTGCGGATATGGCGTTACCGATGTCACCGCCGGTCTGTTCGCGGTGATTGGGATTTTGCTGGCGTTGCGCGCTCGCGATACGACCGGTCGCGGGCAATACGTCGACGTCTCCATGCTAGATGGCATGATCTCGACGATGAGCTCGAACTATTCGAGCTTTCTTGGATCGATGATTGTGCCACGTCCTATGGGGACGGCTTTCCCGACGATTGTTCCGTATAAGGTGTATCGAGGAAACGATCGCGAGTTTGCCATTGCGGTCGGAAGCGAAAAATTGTGGGCGTCGTTTTGTGCTGTGGTCGAACGACCCGACATGGAGCGTGATCTCGAGTTCGCGACGAACGCGGAGCGGATTCGTAATCGAGACAAGCTGGAAGCGATACTGGATGAACTTTTCCTGCGCAAGACTGCGAACGAGTGGGTCCAGAAATTAAGGGCGGCTGGGATTCCCAGTTCGCTCGTCAGGGACTTCGGCGAAGTTGTCGATGATTCGCAGACAGCGCTGCGAGAAATGTTTCCGACGCTTGAGCATTCGAAAGCCGGAACGCACCGAGTGACTGGAACGCCGGTCAAATTGGCGGACACTCCTGGCCGCGTCAGCACTCCGGCACCGCTATTGGGACAACACACGCGAGAGACTCTAAAAACGTTGCTACGGAGCAGCGACGAAGAGGTCGACGATTGGGTTTCGCGAGGGATTATTTTTCAGGACGGTCAGGCCGATGCAATTTAATCTGTGTTGATGGCTGTCATCCGCAACCAATTGACGGAACGCTTTCGCGTCCCGCTCTTTATGCAAGGCAACTTGAAGCGAATCAATCAAGGTCGCTGTTGCTTCAGCAATCGGTCGAATCGGGTGGCCCCGAGTGATGCGCTGTCCATCATCGTGTCATCGAGTTCGTCGGGATCCTCGCCTTCCTTCCATACTCCATAGCCAAGATTGCTCGTAGTCTTGCGTAAGCGATCGGCCAAAAGAACGGCGAGACCTTTGTAGAAGCGACCTGCGAACGCGCCATCTGCGTTTAATTTGCGATTCAACGTTGCTCGTGAGAGTACGAGAACCTGGGAATCTCTCGCTGCAACTACCGAAGCCGAGGGCGGGCGCGAATCCACGAGGGACATTTCACCCACGATCTCCCCAGCAAGCAGGCCCGCTATTTCGCGATCTCCGGTGCCGCGCGTCCGCACGGAAAGCTTGCCCTCCAATAAGATGAAAACGTCCTCGATTGGCTTGCCTTGGGTGATCAACGTGGCTCCGGAAGGGGTTAATGCCGTCACGCCGTTCTTGCCAATCCATTCAACGTCCTCATCGGTCAAAGATCCCATCAGATGCATTGCTTTTCTCATGCCATCTTCTCCCGCACCAGACCACTCGTCGCTTTGAGACGTAGCTCAAGTGAGCTGGCGCTTTGCAAGCTCCCGAAACAGACCATCTGACTCCAAAAGCTGCCGATAACTCCCGGATTGAACCACTTTGCCTTTGTCGAGAACGATAACGTGGTCGGCATTGACGATCGTGCTCAGGCGATGTGCGACGACGATTCGCGTTGCACTGAAGCCATCGAGACTCCGGCTCACGATTGCTTGTGTGATGTTGTCGAGAGCGCTCGTCGCTTCATCAAGCAAGAAAATTCTGGGTTTTTTCACCATCGCTCTCGCAATCAGCAATCGTTGCCGCTGCCCGTTCGAAATATTTGTGCCGCCCTCACTGACGACGGTATGCATTCCCATTGGCATTTCGCGGATGTCTTTTTCCAGACCAGCACTGCGCGCCGCCGCCCAGGCATCGTCGAGGGTGTGCGGAGACGACCCAACGATATTGTCAAAAATCGAACCACTACTGAGACGGGCACTTTGCAACACAACTCCCATTTGGCGCCTAACCGCCTGAATATCAAGTCCGGCAATGTCGCGCCCATCAAAGTAGATCGAACCACCTTCCGGTTTTTCGAAACTAAGCAGTAAGCGCAGCAAGCTGGACTTACCGCTTCCTGAAGGCCCTACGATGGCAACGAATTGTCCCGGCTTGGCGCTGATTGAAACGTCGTCCAAAACCAGGGGCAACTCGGAACCATAACGGAAACTGATGTGATTGAGTTCGATCAATCCGTTCAGCACGCCCGGTGGACGACTCATTTGCGCCACCTCAGGCAGCGCGCGCAAGACAGGCATGGCTCGTTCGTACGAGGGAATCACGCTGAGGGCTGACTCAACAGCCGTGGTCATTCCAAGAGCAGCACTCTGAAACTGCGCGAATGCTGCGAGGAATGCGAGAAACGTACCGGTTGTGAGCGCATGGAGGAGGGGGTGTCCCATGAATTGCGACGCGCCATAGAACAGCACCGCCAAACTTAACACCGGAAACGCTGCATTGAACGCCGCGAGGTTACGTGAAACGCCCCCGGCTTCCATCGAGACGCTTTTCTGCGCTCCGAACTCTTTTGCCCAGACGGCGAAGGCGCGTGGCTCGGCTCCCGATATTCGCAGTCGTGGAATATTGCTGATCAACTCGAGCATCATTCCCGAAATTCGGCCGCGGTACCGCGCGATCACGCGCTGATAACGAACCTCGAAATAAATGCTGATCGCGGAGCGAAGCAAAATCACGAAGACAAGCGCGGTGGCGACAACGGCGAGCTGCCAGCTGTAGTGAAAGAGAAGCAAGAAGCTGAAAATGGAAAATACTCCCGACATGATCGAGAAAATCACGGAACCGGTCATGACGCGCAAGATGCTTCCGATCCCTAAGCTGCGATCAGCCAAATCTCCGGATGTATAGTTTCGAAAGAAGGGAACGGAAAGCCGCAACAAGCGATCCCAAACTGCGGCTTGCAGGTCGGAACCCATTCTCGCCTGAAGGCGCAACATCGCCAGGTTTCTGACAATCAAAAAGACCGATGACGCAGCTGTTGCAAGGACCAGTAATCCGCAAATCTGCAGGAGTTGCCCACGCTGCGCGCCCGGAATAATCGAATCAAAGACAATTCCAGTCACGATAGGGAAGACCATCCCAAGTAATCCGGCGCAGATGCCCATCGCCATGATGACGAGAACTTCTCGTCTGGTGTTACTCATCCCCATTTGAACCAAATCCCACAAGTTCAGTTCGCGCGCTGGAAGAGGGCGATAGAATGTGTACGCGAATCCGTTGAGACTGAAGGCCGTTGCCGCATCGACTCCCCTTACTGACTGTGTCGCTGGATCGTGAAGAACAAAGCCTCCGTTTGCGGAGGGCAACAGGGCGACTGGACTGCCATCGCTGTCGCGAAACGCAAGCAATGGGCCTGTAGAGTTGGTCCACCATTTTCCTTTCAGTGCAACAATTCGGTGGCGGAGGTTGGAGCTTTGGGCCACGGCGGCGACGTAGTCTTTCATCGAGCCGCGGCTCGCATCCATCGACGCCGGAGCTTGAATCGTCACGCCCAGATTCTTCCCGATCATCGCTAAGGCGTGCAGGGCCGTGTTCGCTGCGTTCGCATCGTCAAACCACACCTTTGCTTCTTCGTTTTCTAGCGGCGAAGCCAGCAATCGCAATGCTCCTCGAACAATCACCGCGTCCGATGCAGCCTGCAATCGCAAGCGAGTCTTGCCTTTCTCCTCCTCGATTTCGCGATTCAGTAGAAGTCGCCGAAGAATAGAATCGTGAAAAATTCCGAGCCCTTCCCGAGCGGGGTCCCTTCGAAGCCATTCTTCAGTTTCCGAAGCGGCAATACTGCTTCCGGGTGCAGCTTGGATCCAGCCATGTCGCGAGACCGGGAAATGGGCGGTACCCCGAATCGGGTCGCAGTTCGCATCGTTTAGAAATTTCGATTCCCCGGCGACGTGCCGAATCCAGGCTACGCCCTTGAGTTTCAACACTGGCGCCGGCTCAGAACCCACCTCGATTGCGCTGCTCGTTTCCAGCGGAAGAAATACAGTGGGGGCGGATGTTCCGACAGACGCTGCCGCGCCGAGACTTACGATCCATTCGTCCAGGAGGGACAGCATCGCGCCATCAGTCTTTTCCTCGGGCGTATCTCCTATCGAGGAAAAAACCGATTCGCGCGTTACTCGAATCAACTGTGTGCCCGGAACGGCGCTCGCAATAACCGACACGCCATCCGAATTTCGCGGCGACATTCCAAAGACGGCTTGTCCCGCGGCTACCCGCAGAAAATGAAATCGCGCGCCCTGAGTTTCGCTGGCACTTTCTTGCACAAGGAAAAGGTCTAGTTTGCCGGCACGAACGATCCAGACTGACTGTGGATCGTGGATGCAGAACGGCTGGTTCGAGGGCGGCTCGAGCAACTGATGACTAGGGTTGGGAGCGGTTGCCATCTAATGCGCCCGGATCAGGTTGAGGTATGCACCTTCAACCGAACTTAATTGTTCATGCGTGCCGCGCTGCACAACGTTGCCCCGTTCCAGCACTATGATTTCATCGCAGTCGCGAATCGTGCTCAGTCGATGAGCGACGATGAGGCATGTGCAGCCCCGCCTTCGAAGGTTGTCATCGATGAGCTGTTCCGTCTGGACATCCAGGGCGCTCGTGGCTTCATCGAGAATCAGAATTCGAGGGCTACGCGATAGGGCTCGCGCTATTTCCAGCCTTTGCCTTTGCCCTCCGCTGAAATTCCTTCCACCCTCTTCGATCGAGGAATCGTATCCCCCGGATCTCGACGTAATGTCACCATGGATCAAAGCATCCTTGGCTGCTTGGAGCAGATCGGACTCGTCGATCGTTGTGTCCCACATGGTTAGGTTTTGCCGGATGGAACCGTCCAGAAGGAAGACATCTTGATCAACGACGGCCAGGGAGTCAGTCAGCACTCGTCTCGAGATCTGGTTTCGGAATTTGTGGTCCAAAAGAATGTCACCGGACCATGGCTGATAGAGCCCGCTCACGAGCTTGGCGATGGTTGACTTGCCGCTCCCAGTCGCTCCAACCAATGCGACACGCGAGCCGGGTTTGACCTTCAAGCTGAAATCGCGGATGAGAGGTTCTTCCAAACGACTGTATCCGAACGTAACGTGAGCCATCTCGACCCAGCCCTCTAGCCGTTTGTCCGAGCTGGATTCCGCCTCTTGCGATCGAAGCGTGATGTCTTCCGGATAGCGCATTACGTCTTCGAGTCGCCCTAAATCACCTTGCGCTTCTTGCAGCTTCGCTCCCAGCGACGCGATTTTGTTGACGGGTTCCGTAAAGCTGGCAAGCAGGCTCTGGAACATCACCAACATGCCCACCGTGAGAATCCCGTCCATCACGCGGAACCCGCCCAGCGCTAGAACGCCAATCACGTTGATGGACGTCAACAATGTCGGCAACGAAGCGAGGAACTGCGAAGAAGCGGCGAACTGCTGTTCAGCGCTGACGACTTTTGCCTGGTGCCCCGACCAGCGAGCAAAGAAGTCCGACTCCGATCCGCTAGCCTTAAGCGTCTCAATTGTCTGGAGTCCGGCCATCGCCACGCCTAACATCTTCCCCCGTTCTTGTAGCAGCCGGCGATTGTTGTCCGCTCGTTGACGCGCGACGTAACGCACCGCTAAGAGATTTACGATGGCGATCACGATGCTTGCGATGGTGAGAATGACGTCATACTGAAACATCAGCGCCGCATACAGCCCCACCAGAAATACGCTCACGACATTGGTCGCCAATTCGCCTGAGAGAAGCGTCGCGACCCGATCGTTTAATTCCACTCTCGAACTGATTTCGCCACTGAATCGCTGGCCAAAGAACTCCATCGGTAGGTTGAATACGTGCCGCAGGAATTGACTCGATGCACTAAGCGCGAGCTTCGTTTCCAGCCGTAAAAGCGCTCGCTGCTGCAAAGATGTGATGATCGCCTTCAGACATGCCGTAAGCACCATCGCCAAAAGCAATGGGCGAGTCCATCGCAATCCTTCAACCAACACGTTATCGACATAAATTCGAGAAAATGACGCAACCAGGATGTTCGGCAGCACCAAAGCCAGCGTTGCCAGTACAACGTATGTCAGCGCCGCTTTGCTTCCCGGCAATCTCTTTCTCAGCAGGCTCACGAGACTTCGGTTCTCGCCGCCGCGTTGAAACTCGGCAGTTTTCTCGAAAGTCAAAACCACACCCGTGAACGATTGATCGAACTCTTCGTCCGAAACCGTGCGGCGGCCACTCGCCGGGTCGTTTAAGTACACCTTTCCACGCCCGAAACCTTCCACGACGAGAAAGTGATTGAAGTTCCAGAAAACGATGATCGGGAATTTCAGACTTCGGAGTGCCTCGGGTTCCTTCTTAAATCCTTTGGCAATGAGATTGTACTTTCGTGCGGCCTTAACGATGTTGCTGGCTTTCGTGCCGTCTCGCGATACGCCGCATTCAAACCTCAATTCTTCAAGCGGGAGGCTGCGTCCAAAGTATCCGAGAATGATCGCAAGAGCTGCGGCTCCGCACTCGACAGCTTCCATCTGCAACACCGTCGGAGTCCGCACACGTGACGATGGAGATGGCCGAGTTTTTGCTCGTTGAAAGAAGCCGGAGAGAGGCATTGCCATCGGTCAACTTATGCCAAGCGCTTTACGCAAGGCAGGGAAGACGAGCGTAATCGGCTTTTGCCAGTTCGTAATGACTTCGGCGGTACAGAGCGTCCCGCTGGACAAGAGCATGTTAGGCCCCTTCACAGAAGACCATCGATAGCCACTCGTGGTGTGCGGGTCTTTTTCCATTTCCACGCGAACCTCCGTCACGGGTCCGTCAGCGGCAAGCACTCTCACCAGAATCTCGTTTTGAAAGTTACGCATCAACTCCGCAGGCGTATCGGGAAAATCCGACACGTAAACCACGCGACCCCGGACGAAGCCGAATTCTTCCGGTTTGACGCTGGATGGGGAAATCTTGACGTTCATTCCCGCGTGCACGTCCTTCGCTTGCGCCGCCGGCAAATATACGAGCGCTTCGAGGTCCTGCACATCTGGCTGGATGCTCAATACAGGATCGGCAAGAGAGATCGTTGCTCCCGACAAAACCTTGACCTCCAGCACTTCACCACCATAGGGGCTGACCACGTTGCCGGCGAGCTCCAGTTGCTTATCGACTTCGCGAAGGTTGCGCTCCACGTCTTGAATGGCGAGCTGCTTCTCTGCATCGGCTTGCGCGATTCGAGAACGACTTGCGAATTCTTCTGCGTCGAGATCCTGAATCTGAGCCCGCACGACGGCGATCTGATCTTCCAGTGCGGTTTGCTTTTGCCTGGCTTCAATCACTTTTTGGTTGATCACGATGCCGGCTGCGAATAACTGTTCGTTCGCGGACACGTCTTGCTTTGCGAGTGCGGCCTGATCCTGTAAGTGTTTCACCGCGCTCTCTGCGTTTGCCCGCTTGCGTTGCACAGTTGCGAGGCTGAGCTGAGCTTCCTGCACCCGCAATGCGTGCATCCGCTCTTTTTCTCGCCGCGCCTGCTGTAGCATTTCCTCGGCTCCACGGCGCTTTTCCAGGATGGTAGGTTGCGCGATGGTTGCCACGACTTGTCCTGCTTTGATCTTGTCGCCTGGTTTCACCTTCAATCCGGAGATAACCCCGGAGCCGCCAGCGACAACGTTTAGAACGCCGCCTGTGCGCACGATTACGCCCTGACCGCTCACCGTCGAGGGCAGGCTCCCGGCATAGCCCCAGACGAGCGCCACAACCATCAACACAAAAACCGCCACGAGGGCGATCCAAGTCTTGGTGTCGGTGACGTGCAGTAGCTGGTCTAATTCGTCTGGCGAGGACAGTCGTTCCAAAGCGACCGCCCGAAAAATGCTGCGCTCCATCGATATTCCTGCTAGTGGATGGCGAGTTTCGACTAAAGGGACGTGAAAGCCGCCTAACTCTAGTCTCTGAGAAAACCCATGTCAACAGACTCTGGACAGGTCTAACCGAGCCGATTTGCCCCCTCGGACACCCACGAAACGGTTGCCCACACTATCCGTTTGTGACGAGGTACAAACCATTCGGATAGTGTTCGCTGACAGTCCAGCTGGGGATGCGGTGTTTGTCAGCAAAGGAAAGCCTTGCCAATCAATGGATTGCGGTGCTAAAAGCCTACCTGCTGCCCCCACGTTGCAACGGCCCGCGAACTGCTACCTA
The DNA here is from genome assembly GCA_963766985.1 of uncultured Acidobacteriota bacterium. Taxonomy (GTDB): domain Bacteria; phylum Acidobacteriota; class Terriglobia; order Acidiferrales; family UBA7541; genus Acidiferrum. The sequence goes on along the minus strand of CAVYCJ010000009.1, from coordinate 632,466 downwards.
GGTAGTCGCAATACGAAAGCCAAATTTTAAGGGAGGATGATATGGACAACCTCAACAAACCCGAAGAGAAGCGCGCCGAAGTGGAATCGACCGAACCCCTCTCTGAAGAGCGGTTGGATCAGGTTTCAGGCGGAGTCCCCAAAGGCCAGGACAAGATAGAGTACCTGCAATACAACCTCACGGATGTCGCGATCTCAAGTATCAGTACGTCGTCCGGGTCAGGGTCGAAGTAAGAGTGCGACGATTCTGTAAATCGGGGCCATGCTGTCGCGAAGTTGTATGGAACCAGGTGGTTGTGATTCAAAACCTTGCTTCGAGGTGATCGAATGAGCGACGAAAAAGACTCAGTAAAGAAGTCTGGTTCCGATGCAAAAGACCCGTCGGAACTGAGCGAAGTAGCCCTGGCTGTTGTGTCCGCAGGGGACAAGGCTAAGACGCCCGATCCACTTCCAACCGAAAACATCTCGTTAAACTACGGAACGATCAAGTGGAGCTACACGCAGTAGAAGGCACGACTTGGACGAGAGGAATTTTTCGTCATTGAATGCCCAGCTGCGGACGCACACCCGATCATTTTCAACGGGAGGACTTTGTGAACGACGAATTGAAGAAAGAGGCACAAGACGGACCGGAGCTGACGAACGGTGAACTAGAAAATGTCACCGGCGGAACGATCAGTTTGAATTTCAGCAAAATTGAGATCGTCTACACGCAGCAGAAGTCGGACGGATCGATTGGCGAAAATCAATCGAGCAAATGAAGCTTCGCAAGGAGCCCAGAGTTCGTGAAGGGGCTGCTCCCACTCCCGCCTATCGTGATGCTTAACTGCGCGACACGAGTTTCCGTCGCGGCGTAGTTCTCTGGAATGAAAATCTGGCGGAGAGGGGGGGATTCGAACCCCCGTTAGGGGGTTTAACCCCTAAAACGGTTTAGCAAATTTCCCGTTTCACAGCCTGGTGTTCGGAATCAACGATTTATGTTTGGACGGAATGTCCTACTTTGGTGCAAAACACCCTTGTTTGGACGCCGTTGTGCAACCATCGTGCAACCAGTCTTCAATTGAGCTAGCGTGGCTCAAAACCAAAAGCCGCCGTCCCTCGGCTGAGCCAGAGTGTTGGCGGCAATTGAGAGGGTGGAAGCGAGTTTGGACAATTTCAACGCTTGTTTAAGCTACTATTCGGCACGTGAATTAGAGCAAATCACACATCTCGCATGAACATCGGTCGTGGTACGCAGTGAGTTCCGAAAGTGAACCTCCGCATTTCGCTTAGAACGATTGGCACATCTGAAACAAAAATGAAGATTGCCCCCCCGTGTGGGTGCCCACGGCAACGGGGCCTTATGACCGGCGAGTTCACTAAACACCGAGTCAGACTCGCTAGGTTCCATACACCTAGCCACTCCTACTGAGCTTTGTGCGAAAAGAGTCGACACCGCTTCTGTAGTTTGCAAATGCCGACGAGCGTCCGAAGCCGACCATTGCATCGAACCCGGGCTGATTCTTGCCGAATTCATTCGTCGAACCTGGCGAGTAACCCCTGCGATTTGTGCCGCTTGCGCTTCCAATAGATAGAAGAATGACCGCTTGAATTTTGTGATGCACTTATTACCTGTCCTTTTGCCGTCCTTCTGGGCGACTGTTCAAAAGTCCTATTGTCAATATCTATAACCGCCAGTAGAACAGTTGGCAGTTACTCGACTAGTATCTAGGTTATCCCAACAGAAGTTTAGTCACGCTCGGTTTCCGGAGCTTTTCTACAAAAGTTCCTTGAGGGTGTGTCTGGACGCGTGAGAGCGATACCAAATGAGACCGACGACTCTGAAAGTCGTGCTTCGACAACTTCTGGCTGCACTGCTGATCGTCGCTATGCCTGGCGGCACACTGCCCTTGGACGCGATGCGCATCTCATCCGCGGTAGGAGTTCGTCCCTTCAGTCCCAAGCTTGATCCAACGTCAAAAAAGACACCGGGTTCGCGAAAGAACCTAGGTTCGCACGTGGACGCTGCGCCAATTCCAGAGCTTGGCGGCGAAGCGTTCGCCGCTCCGGCGCTCCCCCCGACCGGTCCATCCATAAACTCAATCTCGCCGGACAACGTCCCTGCGGGACAAACAGTTTCGATTTCCGGTTCGAACTTGGGGAACTCTGCGGGAACCATTACGGTCGGAGGCGTGTCGGCGCACATCGTCTCGTGGGGTGCGTACTCAATCAGTTTTCAGGTGCCTGGTGCGATCGCGACGGGTGCTGATCCAGTTGTAGTCACGACTTCTGGAGGCCAGACGGCTTCGACGACGCTGCACGTAGTCTTCGCTCCTGTCATCAACAGCATTACACCGACGACCGGCGTGCCGTACACGCAGGTCACAGTCGCTGGAAGTGGTTTTGGAACCGTCAGCGGTGGGAGCGTGACTTTTACTGGGGTTGCCGGTCAGATCATCAGCTGGACCGATCGCCAAATTGTTGTGAAGGCACCAGATGGTGGCGCCGGACGCGGACCGGTTGTTGTGACGTGGCAGGGTGTCAACAGTAACGGGATTACATTCAATTACGTGCCGTCGCTCTTCTATTTGTCGAATTCAACAGTCTCGCGAAATTACGGCTCCTTCTCTGTTGTGGGCGAGAACTTTTTGCCGACGGCTGGCACAGTTACTTTGAACGGGGTTCCACTGAGCATCTATTCCTGGAGCAACAACTCCATTTCTCTTCCGGTGCCGCAAAATAACTGTACTGGCCCCATTGTCGTCACGACGATTTACGGATCTTCGAACCCTGTAACGCTGACGATCACTGGCAGCACGCCAGGGTGCATCAATACGAACCAACCGCCGGTAGCAAACGCCGGGTCGAATCAAAGCGTAGCGTTGGGTTCCACAGTTCAGCTGGATGGATCGGGTTCAACCGATCCCGCAGGACTGTCGTTGTCTTATCACTGGACTTTGACCAGTAAACCGAGCGGTAGCAATGCGACACTGAGCAGCACGACGATCGCGAAGTCAACTTTCGTTGCGGATGTCGCGGGGAACTATGTCGCTCAGCTGATTGTCAGCGATCAATACAATTCGAGCGCGCCGAGCACGGTGACCGTCAGCACGCAAATTGCGCCGCCCACAGCGAACGCGGGGTCGAACCAAACGATCACGACCGGCGCCACCGTTCAGCTCGACGGTAGCCACTCAACGGACCCGAATGGATTCGCGCTGACGTATCAGTGGTCATTCGTAAGCGTACCCTCGGGAAGTTCGGCAACGCTCGCCAATGCAACGAGCGTGAATCCGACTTTCGTCGCCGACAAAGTTGGCAGCTATGTCGCCCAGCTGATCGTCAACAACGGTCACTTGAGCAGCCAAGCTTCGCAGGTAACGATTAGCGATGTATACACGGCGCCGACGGCCAACGCTGGTCCGAATCAATCCGTTGAGGTCGAGTCACTGGTGCAACTCGACGGTAGTCATTCAACAGATCTTCAAGGATACCCACTCACATATAGTTGGACGATTTTATCGGCTCCAAACGGAAGCCGGGCAACACTGACAAATCCGACGGCGGTGAACCCGACGTTCCGTCCGGACGAGCTAGGTGATTTCATCATTCAGCTCATCGTGAATGATGGCGTTGCGAGCAGCGCTCCAAAGACGGTGACGATTTCGACGAACGACGTTGCGCCGGTCGCGCAACCTGGCTCGGCGCAGACTGTCACGGTGGGACAAACAGTCACCCTGGACGGCACGGGGTCGACCGACTCCGATGGGCAAGCGCTGACCTATTCCTGGTCGATCACGACGAAGCCCTCGGGCAGTAATGCGGCTCTTGCGAATGCGGCATCGGCGAAACCAACGTTCGTCGCAGATTTGCCCGGCGACTACGTCGTGCAGCTCATCGTGAATGACGGGTTCCTCAGCAGCGCACCTGCGACGGTTCATGTCTCGAGCAACGATGTGCCTCCAGTTGCGAATCCGGGACAGGCGCAAAGCGTGCCGGCGGGATCAACCGTACAACTGGATGGCAGCGCGTCAACCGATTCAGACGGTCAGGCTCTGACCTATTCGTGGGCGATTCTTTCGCAGCCCAGCGGCGCCAACGCCGTCTTGTCGAGTACGACCGTCGCGAATCCGACCTTCATTGCCCATGTGGTTGGTACGTATGTTGTGCAGCTCATCGTGAACGACGGATTTCTGAGCAGCCAACCTGCGACGGTATCTATAACCGCTACTCCTGTGAATCAAGCGCCCGTCGTTACCGCGGGACCAAACCAAACGATCACCCTTCCAACGAATTCGACGACATTGAATGGATCGGCAACAGACGACGGCCTGCCAAACGGAACGCTGACCATTCAGTGGAGCGTAGTCAGCAAACCGAGTGGTTCGACTGTGACATTTGGGAGTCCGCAATCCGCGGTATCAAGCGTGACGTTCAGCGGCGCAGGCGTATACGTGTTGCAACTCAGCGCGAATGATTCGCAACTCACTACGACCTCGACGACAACAGTCACGGTACAGGCACCGGCATCAAATCAACCGCCCGTTGTGAATGCTGGGCCAGCGCAGACGATTCAGTTGCCGACGAACTCGCTGGCACTCCAAGGAACTGCGACGGACGACGGTCTGCCTAACGGGACGCTGACTGTTGGGTGGAGCGAAATTGCGGGACCGGGAGTTGTCACGTTCAGCAATCCAACTTCATTGTCTACGACCGCCAACTTCGTGGTTGCCGGCGTGTATTTGCTGCGGTTAAGTGCGAGCGACTCGCAACTCACATCGACAAGCGACGTGACAATTACAGTTCAGAATCCCGGAGGAGCGAATCAGGCTCCCGTGGTCTCTGCGGGTACGGACCAAGCTACGGATTTGCCGACGAACAGTGTGGTGCTGACGGGAGAGGTCAGCGACGACGGCCAGCCAAATGGGACGCTGCAAACGACATGGAGCCAAATCAGCGGACCAGTCACTGCCCTCATCGGAGCGCCGAATTCGCTGAATACACAAGTTTCTTTCGCAGCTGCCGGCACGTACATTTTCCAATTGTCGGCGACCGATTCGCAACTCACTTCGACTGCGACTGTAACTGTGAAAGTGTATGCGACGGGCGGAAGTAACCAGCCTCCCTACGTCTCTGCAGGCGCGGACCAAACCGTCGTCCTGCCGAACGGCGCCTTGCTCAACGGGGTCGCCGTTGATGACGGCAAACCGAACGGAACTCTTGCCGTGCAGTGGCAGGAATTGAGCGGGCCTGGGACGGTCGTATTCTCGAATCCCCAAGCAACAATCACGACGGCGTCGTTTCCCTCTGCCGGCGAATATGTCTTGCAGCTTTCTGCCACGGACTCGGTACTCGCGTCGGTATCGACAACACACGTCCATGTGCTAAGCACGAGCGGCGCGCGGACGAATCAAGGCACAGATTTCTGGCTTGCTTTCCCGACGAACTTCGACGTGCCACCGCCAAGTCTGAACCTGTACATTTCAGGCGACGTCGCGACTTCAGGTACGGTCTCGGTACCGGGGATTGCCTTCAACCAGGCGTTTAGCGTGACTGTCGGAAGCACGACCACAGTCACAGTTCCAACTTCAGCACTGTTGCTAGCGCAGCCTAACTCGTTCTCACTGGTGGGCGACGACCTTGTGCAGAATCTTGGCATTCACGTCACGTCTCTGAAGCCGGTCACGATCTCTCCAATCGATTTGGCGGCAGCTTCCACAGATGGATACCTCGCTCTCCCAACGCCGATGCTCGGTACAGATTACGTAACGCTCGGATACAAGAATGTGTCGATCAACAGCGGTGCAGGTAACACCCCAACTCAGTTCGGCTCCGACTTCGCGGTTGTGGCACCTTACGACGGAACGACGCTGACGGTCACGCCGTCTTCAGACACCCTTGGGCGAAAAGCCGGGGTGCCGTATCAAGTCATTCTAAATGCTGGTCGAACGTACGAGCTTGTCGATACGGACAAGCTCGAAGGCGACCTCAGCGGTACGACGATCCACTCCGACAAGCCCGTGGCAGTATTTGGAGGCCACTGGTGCGCGAACATTGGGAATGCCGCGGCATGCAACCAGCTTCTCGAACAATTGCCAGCGACGTCTGAATGGGGAAACAATTTCATCGCTTCGCCGTTCTCGTTGCGAACGAGTCCGTATGTGATCCACGTCGTTGCGGCGAACGACAATACAAACGTTTCGGTCAACGGACAGGTTGTTGCCACGCTGAGTGCCGCAAAGATTTACGAGCAGCTTCTCACTCAACCGGCCAACATCACTTCCGATCAACCCGTACTCGTTGCCCAGTATGCGGAATCCGCGCAAACCGACAGCTCCACGAATACGCTCGGCGATCCGACGATGGTGTTGTTGCAGCCCATCACGGCCTACAGCGCGAACTATCGTGTAATTGCCCCGGCCGATACGGTCAATGCATCTCCGTCTTATACCTTCCAGGATCACTTCGCGAATATTTCGGTTCCGCAGTCGGCGCTTTCGTCACTGAAAGTGAACGGAACCTCTGCGAACACTTCTGGTTTCACGCCCATCGCTAATTCGATTTTCACGGCGGGGAGCGTTTCACTTCAGCCCGGCCAGAACACCCTATCGGCGAGCGCTCCGTTCGGCGCAATTGTGTACGGATTGGCGACCTTCGATGCTTACAGTTACCCGGCAGGCTTTTCTGTCGATTCCGTTCCTAACGCGACTCTGACGATTTCACCGACGTCGCAAACGCAACAAGTGGGAAGTCAACGCTGTGTGGTTGCTTCAGTGACGGATTCGACTGGAACTCCGTTGGGAGGCATTCGAGTCGGTTTTGGAGCCGGCGGCGCCAACGCGGCACAAGCTTCTGTGCTTACCGATTTTGCTGGTCTCGCGCAGTTTTGCTATGCCGGGAATTCGCAGGGGACCGACTCAATAACTGCATCGGTCAGCAACCTGAGCGCCACCGGAACTACAACCTGGACTTCTGGCTCGGGTAATATCGCGCCCTACGTCAACGCGGGACCGGCACAAACAATCCTCTTGCCTCAGGCTCAGCCGCTGACGCTGAGCGGAATCGCAATCGACGATGGTCTTCCGACGGGGACGCTGACGACGCAATGGAGCACCATTTCCGGGCCTGGCACTGTCACGTTCACTCCCACCAATTCAGCCGAGTCTCAGGTGACATTCAGCGCTGCGGGAACCTATCAACTGCAATTGAGCGCGAATGACGGTTCGCAAACTTCCACATCGCAAGTAACGATCACGGTTAACGCGGCCGCGCAAAATGCGCCTCCCGTGGTGAGTGCCGGACCGAACGTCTCACTCGACCTGAACCAACAAACGGACGGATTGGTCACTCTCAACGGCAGCGTCTCGGATGACGGATTGCCTGCGGGAACCAAGGTGATGAGCAGCTGGATCGTCGTCGGTTGCACAGGCACTTCTTGCAGTCCGGCACAGCCACTCATTTTGTCGCCGACGAGTGCCGTAACACAGGTCTACTTTCCACCGCTGACGACTCCTTCAGGAGTATGGACTTTTCAACTAACGGGAGACGACACGCAGCTCACAGCTTCGTCGCAAGTAACTGTCACCGTCTCCGGCGAAAATCGTCCGCCTGTCATCACGCAGTCAACCGTAACACCCAACATCCTTACGATGCCGAACAACACGGCAACGGCGACCGCGACCGTCGTTGACGATGGCCTCCCCGCAGGTGTGCCGCTCACGTACCAGTGGACTCAAGTCAGCGGGCCTCCGGGCGTCACTTTCAGCAGCCCCACGAGCCTCACAACTCAAGTTGCATTTCCTCAAGCTGGAACTTACGAGGTACAGATCGCTGCGAGCGACAGCGTTTACACGATATCCAGCCAGATCCAAGTATTCGTCAATCCTGAAAATCAGGCGCCGACGGTCAATCTTTCCCTTTCTCCGCAAACCATTACGCTTCCAACGAGCTCTTCGACTCTGACCGCCAGTGCCACGGATGACGGTCGACCAACAGGTAGCACGCTGTCCTATCAATGGTCTCTGAGTTCGGGATCGGGTACGGCGACATTCAGTGCGCCGACATCGCCAAGCACAACGGTCACGGTCTCAAAGCCTGGCTCTTACAACCTGACGGTTACAGTCAGCGATTCGCAGCTCAGTACCTCTGCAACCGCGACTCTTTTCGTCAATCCCCAAAATCAAGCACCCGTTGTCAGCGCTGGTCCGAACCAATCGATTTCACTGACGACTCCGACGACTACGTTGCTCGGCACCGCGACCGACGATGGCTTGCCATCCGGCAGCAGCCTCTCAGTGATGTGGAATGAACTCAGCGGCCCCGGCATCGTTTCTTTCGCCACTCCGACCAGTGCTACGACATCGGCGACCTTCCCCGCTGCGGGTACGTATGTTCTGCGGCTAACCGGGAGCGACACTCAACTCAGCACCACCTCCGATGTGACGATCACCGTCACCGAGCCTCAAAACCAACCGCCCACCGTATTTGCGGGCGTGCCTCAAACGATCAACTTTAATGGCGGCATCAATCTAAGCGGCATCGCGACCGACGACGGCCTTCCGACTGGCAGCACGCTCGGAATCCTCTGGACCCAAGTCAGCGGACCAGCCGCCGTGCACATCTTCAGCCCCAACAGCGCGTCAACTTTCGTGAATAATTTCACGGCCGCAGGAAGCTATGTCTTCCAGCTGACCGCCAGCGATACGCAACTTACGTCTTCGTCCACCGTGACGATCACTGTTCTTCCGCCGGTCAATCAACCGCCCGTGGTTTCCGCAGGATTCTTCCAACAAGTCACGCTTCCCTCGAACACGTTCACGCTGAACGGCTCCGTTAGCGACGATGGGCTGCCTAACGGCACACTCAATCAAATTTGGACGCAAACCGGCGGCCCCGGAGGTTGCACATTCACCAATGCGGCGCAGCCGGTCGCACAAGCTACCTGCACGGTCTCGGGCACCTACAACTTCCAACTCTCCGCGAGCGACGGTCAGTTCACTTCGATCTCGCAAGTGTCCGCAGCCCTTTTGCCGGCAAACACGCCCCCATCCGTTTTTGCCGGCCCACAGCAATCCATCACGCTCCCGATGAACACGGTCACGCTCACCGGCACCGTAAGTTCGACGCTTCAGAGCTCCGCTCTCACCTATCAGTGGGTTCAATCTGGTGGTCCAGCGCCGGCCTCGATCGCCACTCCAAACCAACTGACAACTCTCGTGACGTTCCCCTCTGTCGGCAACTTCACCGGCAGCTACACATTCATCTTGTCGGTCAACGACGGCACATTCACGCAAACCAGCTCCACCGCCGTCACAGTGAATCCCGCATCAGCTCCGCCGACTGCCCAGATCATGACGCCCGCGGACGACACGGAAGTCACTTCGCCTGTGACCGTCACGGGCAATGTCTCTCCCGTGAATTGGGTGCTCGAATACAGCCCATTCATCGGAGACTCCGTCTCCGGCAACTGGACGCAGTTTGCCCGGGCCGGCCAAAGCTCGACGCAGATCAACAACACCACGCTCGGCACATTCGATCCGACGAGTCTCGCGAACGGTATTTACGCCATTCGCCTTACCGCCACCGATCAATATGGCCAATTCGCGACAAGCACCGTCACCGTCGACGTCACGCGCAACATGAAAGTAGGCGTGCTCCAACTGGCGTTCAACGACTTAACCGTCCCCGTTGCCGGTGTGCCGATCCAGGTCGTCCGCAGCTACAACAGCCTAGAAAACAGCCTCTCCGAAGACTTCGGCTTCGGTTGGAGCGTCGGCATCAGCAACATCCGCATCCAGAAAAATCACATCCCCGGCCGCAATTGGAACGAAACCACCAATCTCGGCGGCTTCTTCCCGCAGTACTGCCTCGGCCCCATCTCCGGTTCAACGGTCTCGATCATTTTCCCCGACGGACGCACCTACGCGTTCCAACCGAACGCATCGCCCCAGTGCCAGTCTGGCGGACCAATTACCCAAACCACGTTGGCGTTCACAGAATTGCCCGGCGCCGCGAATACGGCGGGCGCAACGCTCGTGCCGGCCGATGGCGGCCAGGTCATCTTCGGCGGCAACGTCCCTGGAACCGGCGATCTCGACGATTTCTCGGGCAACACCTACAACCCAACGCAATTCATCCTGACCACTGCCGACGGCACGTCCTACACGATCGACGAAACTCTGGGTCTCACCAATCTTCGCGATCGCGTTGGCAATACGCTCACGATCTCTCTAACCGGAATCGTCAGCTCCACCGGTAAGAGCATCGCGATCCACCGCGACGCGCAGAACCGCATCACCGAAATCGACGACCCCAACGGCAATCGCCTGCTCTACGTCTACAACGGCGCTGGCAATCTCGACAGCTTCACCGATGCAGCCGGCAACGTCACCGGATTCAACTACTTCGGCCGGCAACTTACTTCCATTTTCCCGCCGGGCGCCTCGCAGCCGATTCAGTTTCAATACGACGGCACCGGCAAGCTGATCGGCAGCACGGATCAGCTCAGCAACCAGATCCAATACACGCATGACGTCGCGGACCAGGTCGAAACGATCAAGGACCGCAATGGCAACTCCACCGTCTACAACTACGACGCCGACGGCAACGTCATCAAGGTGACGGATGCGCTCGGGCACATCAAGATGTCAACGTTCGACTCGAACGACAACAAGCTCAGCGATACAAACATGCTCGGAAAGACGACGACCTTCACGTATGACGGACTGGGTAACCAGACTTCTGTCACCGACCCCCTCGGTCATCGCACTTCCTACACATTCAATGGCAACAAGCAGCCATTGACCGTCACCGATGCCAACGGCAACGTCACCACTAACACGTACGATTCCAATGGGAATTTGACGTCAACGAAGGATGCGCTGGGGAATACCACGACGAATACTTACTTCCCAAGCGGTCAGCTGCAACAAACTACCGACGCGCTCAATCACACGACCTCGTTTATCTACGACACAACTGGCAACCTGACGCAGCAGACAGACTCTGTCGGCAACGTCACGAACTACACCTTCGACGGGAATGGCAATCGGAAGACCCAGGCCGTAACACGCACCAAAAGCGATGGTACGACCGAAACCCTAACGACGCAATATCAATACGATGGCAACAACCGCGTAACCAAGACGACTAATGCCGACGGAACATTCACTCAAATTCAGTATGATTCGCTCGGCAATCGAAGCGCGATAATCGACGCGAAGAATCAAACCACCGGCTACGTTTACGACGCTGACAGTCATCTCACAAAAACCAACTACCCCGACTCGACCTCCGCGTCTACGACCTACGACGCAAACGGCAATCGCTTGACCTCCACGGATCGTGGCGGCCATAAGACCACCTACACTTACGACAAGCTCAATCGGCCGACTGCGACGACATTTGCCGACAACAGCGGCACTTCCACCACCTACGACGCGATCGGTCAAGTCCTCACGTCACAGGACGCAAATGGTAACTCAACGTCATACGTCTATGACGACGCCGGCCGCCGCACGTCGGTCACGGACGCTCTCTCGCATACCACCTCCTTCGGATACGACAACTCCGGTAACCGGCTTTCCGTTACCGACGCGAACAACCACACGACGCAGTATGTATATGACGCCTCCAACCGTCGCATTAAGGTGATTTATCCAGACACGAAGTTTGAAACGACCGTCTACGACGCGCTTGGCCGCGTCACGTCACGCACAGACGCCAACGGCCTCACCACGCGATTCGGCTATGACAATCTTGGCCGCCTAACCAACGTTACGGATGCACTCAATCAGCTCACCAGCTACGGGTACGACGAGGTCGGAAACCGCATTACGCAAACCGATGCAAATAGCCATACCACCACGTATGCCTACGACCGGCTAGGCCGTCGCGTCCAGCGAACTCTTCCGCTTGGTCAGGCAGAGTCGTACGCCTACGACGCGAACGGAAACGTGTCGTCGCGCATTGACTTCAATGGTCGCATCACGACCTACACCTACGACACTCTGAATCGTCTGCTCAGCAAGACTGCGGACGCGTTCTTTGTCACAAACCATCTCGGCGCCGCTTCGATCAACTTTACCTACAACGCAAACGGCCAGCGCGCCACGATGTCCGATCCGTCGGGCACGACGACCTACACCTACGACGATCGCAATCGCCTAACAACCAAGGCCACGCCCGAAGGCACGCTCAGCTATAGCTACGACGCAGCGAGCAACGTGAAGACCATCCAGTCCGGCAACGTGAACGGAGCCAGCATGGCCTACGGCTACGATGCGTTGAATCGGCTCAGCAGCGTTATCGACGCCGCGGGCGCAACAGCCTACACCTACGACAACGTTGGCAACCTACAAAGCGTCACCTATCCAAACTCTGTAGCTCACAACTACGGCTACGACAATCGCAATCATCTGACATCGCTGGCTGTTGCGGGCGCGGGAGGACAAGTGGTGGGCTACAGCTACTTGCTCGACGCCACCGGACACCGCCTCAGCGTGACCGAACTTTCGGGTCGTACGGTCAATTTTTCCTACGACAACCTCTACCGTCTTACATCCGAATCCATAGCTGCCGATCCGCACTCAGTCAACGGCACGGTGGGCTACACCTACGACTCCGTCGGCAACCGTAAACAGTTGACTTCCACGCTCGCTACAGTTCCTGCCGGCTTGTGGAACTACGACGCCAACGACCGCTTCACCGCGGGCGACACTTATGACGCGAATGGAAACACCGCCTCATCCGGAGGCATCACGAACGCCTACGATTTCGAAAATCATTTGGTGCAAAAGGGCGGCGTTACCGTTGTCTACGATGGCGACGGCAATCGAGTGAGCAAGAGCGCTGCGACCGGCACAACACAATATCTAGTCGACAGTCTTAATCCAACTGGCTACGCCCAAGTCATGGACGAAGTCCAGAGCGGCTCCGTCCCACGCGCGTATACATGGGGCCTGGCGCTGATCGACCAATCGCGGCCACAACCTTCAGCCGCGCCAGCTATCGTCAACTACTACGTGTTCGATGGTCACGGATCTGTTCGCGCACTGACGGATATGACTGGAGGGGTCACTGACACTTACGACTACGACGCTTTTGGGAATTTAATCCATTCGACTGGCACGACACCGAATGTGTATCTCTACGCGGGTCAGCAATTCGATCCGGAGCTAAGCCTCTATTACAACCGCGCCAGATACCTCAGTGCGTCCACGGGTCGCTTTTGGACAGCCGATAATTTCGAGGGTGACCCCTCCGCGCCAGCATCACTCCACAGATACCTGTACGGTAGTGCTGATCCAGTGAACCGGCGCGATCCGACTGGACATGACGACCTGGCGAGCATCTCCGTCTCGCTCTCTATAAGCACATCGATTGGAGCGATCTCAGGTGTGGCTTTCACTGGGAGCCTTAAGGGAGCTCTCCTGGGTGGAGCCGCGGGTTTTGGATTGGGCTTCGCGTGTTTAACACCCGAACTTTGCACTCGAGCTGCCGTTACTGGTGCGGCAAACGCAATATTTCAATTCGCTGCAAATTATTATGATAACTATGTAGCACGCGAGTTGGGACTACCCCACCCAGATTCACAAAAGCAACGTGAAGCGATCGTTGCAGCTTTCGGCTCAGGAATCGAGAGTGTCATAGGAGGAGCAATCACAGGAGGGCTCTTCGATCCGGACGACACAGCTTCGCTAGCCGCGTTGCAAGCAGGAGTGAACGTTGCTCTCAACGATGCAGCGCAAGGGAAGACCGTGTTGCAGACCTTTAGTGAGGCCGGGGAGGCGGCTCTGGTCGCGTATCTTGTTGACGTAGCCGCTCAACGAGAATTCGGCCCTCAATTCCACACGGATCAAGCAGTCACAAACATTGTTGAGCAGATCATCGGCGGAATCACGACGACACTGACGACGGCAATCAGCCCGGTTCAAGAGGCTCTCTTCCGCGCCGTGGCGCCTGATGCGCATCGGTATATATATGGAAACTAGACCGGAATCGACCTGCATCTACGATATTCAAGAAGGAGCACGATTTCACCCTGTCGGTGCGTTTATCACCTTGGCGATAGGACTTGTATTGTCCGTGTACTTCCTGAAAGGAATTACCCCCGCTATTCAAAGCGACATCCGTAATTTTCCCGCCGCGTTTCAGGAGAGCCCAACCATTGCCATCATAGCTACGGTGTTCAAGCTCTTCGCATACACATTCTTCGCTTTCATGGGTGCTTTGTTAACTTACGTTCCGACTCGTAACGTGTTTGTTAAACGAACCGTCTCCGGCCAGCTACTCAACCTATCTCCGGGTCTCAATCACAAAGGCAAACCCGTGTTGACAATTCAATTCGACGACCGGGAATTGCTTGTGCCTGATTCCGATGAGTTGCAAGGTTCAATCTCATCAGGTGCCCAGGCGGGAGACGACCTGCAGTTGACGATCGGCGCATTCGGCCGGGTTCTGAGAGTGGACAAGATCCCGCACGGAGCAACTTGATACCCAAAGTCGAAAATCGCGGACATGTCTAACGAAGACGGCCGAGGCAAGAACACATCGAACTATACTTTTCTTCGAAACTCGGGGACATGTCCAACGAAGTCGGCCGTGTCAAGGGCACATCGTAGTGAATTTTTCCTCTTCGCTTCACACCCCAGCGAGAGCGCAGCGGCACTCGTTTGGGCTGGATCTCGCCAACAAACTCTTTCTTCCTGCGCTCTCACCCGGATTGCTCGGCCCGTTCTACCCATCTTTTGCGGTGCTGCTCACCAAACATGTCTGCGGTCATCAACATCGACCATGATGACTTCTTCGAACTCCCTCTTAGCAAAGAGGGAGCGGGTAGCCTAATCAGACGGACGGTCAGCTAGACCACTGTCCCGCGGCAGGCATTCCCGCAAAGGCCGCACCACCACTCTGCCGCAACTGGCCGCGGCGGCAGAATTCTGCGTAATCGATTTCGTCGCGCATCATGATCCACAATCTATTCAGGCAGCGGATCGTTTCATCGAGAAGCGGAACGCAACACTAACCAATTCGGACGGTTGCAAGCCTCTGCAACCGTTCAACGGGAAAACGCTACCATTTCAGGCGGAATCCACCGGGATCGGCTTGGCGAGTGCCAAATTTTTCATCGAAAGATCGCGTCCCGCGCGATCTTCACAACTGGCGCGAAACTCCCACGGTGAAGTGAATTGTTCCGATAACCCGTCAGACGCGTCGCGGCAGGAGCACCAGATCAGCCGCTTTCTCAGCCTCTTTGAGGAGCGTCTTTCGCGGCGTGCCTATCCGCGCACGCATGGTAAGGCCACGAGCAAAATCCGTGACTTGGGTCGCCCGTTCGGTCACAGGAAAGTCGGACGGGATTTCTCCCGCAGTGATCCCCTCCCGGAAACGGCGCTCCACCAGCGCAGCGCCTCCCGCGACTGCGCTCTGCAGAAACCTCTGAACCTCAGCGTCGTTCACAAGCGGCGCGACGCACACCATAAGGCAGCCCCGGGCGGACCCTTTCTCGGTCGCACTTTCGACGGCGTACCTCAGAAAGCCCGCGATCGACTTGCGAAGACTCTGTGGCGAAAGCAGTGCCTTCGCGGCCGATGCGCCCTTCCGTTCTGCGTACGCACTAAGGACGCGCAAGAATATCGCCCGCTTGTCCCCAAAGACGGCATATAGGCTCGGACGTCCCACACCCATCCCGGCGACGAGATCGTCGATCGTCACGCCGTCAAAGCCTTTCGACCAGAACACCTGAGTCGCCTTTTCCAGCGCCCCCGTCTCGTCGAAGCTGCGCGGCCGTCCACGCGGCCTAGCGTGTATTCTGAATCATTTGGTTCACAAACTCCTTGACAATGGCCGTCGCACCAATATATAACCGAATAGTTCGAAATTAGCAAGCCGGCCCTCGCCCCGCTGAGGCTCACGACTCGACCTTCACCCTAGCCACGGAGACCCCATGGAACAATCGATCGCTCCCGCCCCTGGAACAATATTAATAACCGGAGCAAATGCTGGCCTTGGGAAAGAGACTGCCCGGCAGTTAGCCTTGAAAAAAGAAACCAAGAAGGTAATTCTTTTTTGCAGAAATCAAAAGAGAGCCGAGGCAGCAAAAAAAGACCTTGAAGAGAAAACGGGGAAAAGGGTTTTTGAAATTCTTCTTGGGGATGTTACGGACGCAAATTCTGTAAGAAAGGCAGTCGAAAAAATAAAGGAACCCATTGATGCTGTAATTTTAAATGCAGGTGGAGTCGTTGGAAAAACGGCTGGGAAACTGACCCCTTCCGGCATGAATCAATTATCTGCTACGAATATTTTAGGCAATGTAATTCTAGTGGAGGAATTAATTAAACGGGACAAGTTAAGGAAAACAGTTCTATCCGTCAGTGCGGAAGCTGTTCCGGGAGTAAAGATGCTCGGAGTAAAACCAGTTTCAATGAGGACTTCTTCTGTAGATGAGTTTGCTGCTGTTCTTGATGGATCATATTTTGGTAAGAAGTTCAATGCATTGCAAGCATACGCATATGTCAAGTATGCGGAAACCATGTGGACGTTATCAATGGCAAGAAAATATCCTAAGCTCAAGTTTGTTGTTGTGAGCCCAGGAAATACAAAAGGAACTCAGGCGCCAGATAGTCTTCCCCCGCCAATGCGGTTTATGTTGAAGTACGTGATGATGCCTATTGTGTTCCCATTGATGGGCGAAATGGTGCATACGCTGGAAGTAGGTGCAAAACGCTTTGTAGATGCCATTTCGGATGAGCGGTATAAAAGCGGCGTTTTTTATGCCAGTAAAGAGGGCAAGTTATCAGGGGACATGGTGGACCAGAGCACTTTTTTTACTGATTTGAAAAATACTTCATTTCAAGATAACGCCAACGAGGCAATTCACCGTTTCATAAATAGGCGTCTCGGAACCGACGTCTCAGGGCAATTCTTCACGCTTGGCTCAAGGGAAGTTCACAGGCCCAATTGAGGCGCAGCGTCACCCACACCTCCACGATCGCGCCAGACAAGAAGCCGCGTGGCAGGCCGTCGTCAAGGTGTCTGGCGTCGATTTCGAATCTTGCCAGCCAGGAACGAGTGTGGCATACGTTAAGGTCGGTCGCTGCCATCGTCCACGCGGCTCGTTACGGGTCTTACGGTATTTTGAAATAAATAGTTCAAAAAGTCCTTGACCACTGACTCCGCGTCTATTATCGTACCAAATAGTTCAAAATAAGCAAAGCAACCCGAACCTCGCGAGGAGAACACACATGGAACGGTACGAAGATAAAAAGGTGGTGATTATCGGCGGCACGAGCGGCATGGGGCTTGCGACGGCGAAGATGCTCATCGATGGGGGCGCGCGCGTACTGGTGACGGGTCTCTCGAAGGCCGGGCTGGAGTCGGCGGAGAAGGAGATTGGCAAGCACGCCATCGTGGTTGCGAGCGACGCGCGTTCGTTGACGGACATCGAAGCCCTCGCCTCTCGGGTGAAGTCCGAATTCGACACCTTCGACCTGCTCTCCGTCAGCGCCGGCTTCAGCATTCCAACGCCTCTCGAGAACGTGACCGCGGCCATCTACGACGAGATGTTCAACCTGAACGCCAAGGGACCGTTTTTCGCGGTCCAGAAGCTCGCGCCGCTGATCAACCGGGGCGGCTCTGTCGTCCTCACGACCTCCGTCGCCAACGTCAAGGGATTGCCCGGCCAGGCCGCCTATGGAGCCGCCAAGGCTGCGCTGCGATCCTTCGCCCGGACGCTCGCCGTCGAGTTGCTTCCTCGGGAAATTCGCGTCAACGCGGTGACGCCCGGTCCCATCGACACGCCGATCCTCGGCAAAGTGTTTGCCGATAAAAACGCGGTTGCCCAGGTCAAGGAGAAGATGACCGGTATTGTCCCGATGAAACGCTTCGGGACGTCGGAGGAAGTCGCGAAGGCCGTCCTGTTCCTTGGGTTCGACGCGACCTTCACAACTGGCGCCGAGCTTCCGGTCGACGGCGGATGGTCGCAACTCTGAGGCGCGAACCAGGACGGTTGGTATCCATAACCATGGGAGTGATGCGATGAATCAACTGGGATTATTCGTGCCGTTGCAGGCCCGCCCAGGCAAGGAAGCTGAAGTAGAAGGCCTTCTGAAGTCAGCGCTTCCGCTCGTCGAAGCTGAACCCGGCACAACTACATGGTTCGCGTTCAAGGTCGGACCAGCGACGTTTGGGATCTTCGATACGTTCAAAGATGAAGCCGGGCGAAGTGCTCACATCTACGGCGAAGTTGCGAAGGCGCTCTTCGCTCGCGCCGAGGAGCTCTTTGTCTCCGCTCCGCAGATTCAGAAGGCCGATATTCTGGCGGAGAAACTTTAATTACATGGATGCCGCAGTCGCAGTTCCTCCTGGACAAGACGTGGGGACGCTTGATGGTCCCGACCATCAGCATGCGGACGCGGCGTGGAAGCCAAAGACGAATCCCTGGGTCATCGCTCTTACGGTCACGCTGGCGACGTTTATGGAGGTCCTGGACAGCTCAATCGCAAACGTTTCCTTACCTCATATCGGGGGCGCGCTAGGCGCGACGCAAAATGAAGCTACTTGGGTTCTTACCAGCTATCTCGTCGCAAACGCGATTGTGCTTCCCGCTGCGTCGTACTTAACGACATTCATTGGCCGGAAAAGGTTCTACATGATTTGTGTGGCACTGTTCGGCTTCTCGTCGATGCTATGTGGTTTAGCTCCCTCGCTGCCTCTTCTGATCTTCTTTCGAGTCCTGCAGGGTGCCGGTGGCGGCGGCTTAGCACCGTCCGAACAAGCAATCCTTGCCGATACCTTCTCTCCACAACAGCGAGGCCAAGCCTTTGCGCTCTATGGTGTTGCCGTCGTCATGGCGCCTGCGATTGGGCCTCTGCTCGGCGGGTGGATCACCGACAACTTCACCTGGCGATGGATCTTCTTGATCAACGTCCCAGTGACGCTTCTTTCGCTTTATCTTGTGAACCGGCTCATTGAGGACCCTCCGAACCTTAAACGTGAAGTCGTTAAAGCAAAGGTTTCCGGCGCTAGGCTTGACTTGTTAGGTTTTGGATTGCTGGCGTCAGGGTTTGGCTCACTCGAATTCGTGCTCGACAAGGGTCAGGAAGACGATTGGTTTGGCTCGCATGTCATTCTCTTCTTCACTATTCTCTGTGTCGCTTCACTGGTTACGCTTCTCGTTTGGGAACTCTACCAGTTGAAGATCAATAAACGGCCCGTCATCAACCTCACTCTGTTCAAACGGAAAACTTTTGCTATTCCGTTCGTCTTCATGTTTGTACTCGGGTTCATGTTTTACTCAACCCTGGTCCTCATCCCTCAATACGCTCAGACCCTACTGGGATACTCTGCTCTTCTTGCAGGAGAAGTCATCTCCCCTGGTGGCTTCGCACTCTTGCTGACCATGCCACTCGTTGGATTTCTCATCACCAAAGTCGATGCACGTTGGCTGATGTGTTTTGGCTTCTTCACGTTGTCGACCTCGATGGTCTTAATGCACACGATATCTCTTGAATCCAGCTTCAGGTACATCATGTGGATCAGGATCTATCAGATGGCGGGGCTCAGTTTTTTCTTCATTCCCATCAATACCATTGCCTACCTTGGTGTCGCCAAGGGCGAGAATAACGACGTCTCCGGCCTCATCAATCTCGCTAGGAATATTGGCGGCTCCGTCGGGACAGCCTTTGTAGGAACCATGTTGGCCCGCTCTTCGCAGCGGCACCAGACTTACATGATAAGAAACCTTACTCCGACCAGTCCCGGATTCGCTGCTCAGATGGCGCGACTCAAACCGTTCTTCCATGGGAATGTTGAAGCCGCCCAAGCGTCTATCTATAACGAGCTCCAGCGTCAGTCAGCCATGCTTGCGTATTTGGACGTTATTGCGGTGATCGCCGTAATGTGCGGTCTAGTCGGATCACTCGTCTTTCTGCTCGGCAAGATGGAGCCACCGAAAGGCGGCCCCGCAATGCATTGATGACCAGGCCGCATCTACAAGGCGGTGAGCGTGGTCCAGGAGCGCGCCAGATTTCTTGCGGATATCGTCAGGAATGAGTCCACGGAAACAGATGCAAGCGGTGTGTGAACACTGGAAAAACCATGGTGCAACATTCATAACGCAGCCGATTAATCTTAGGCGCGAAGCGCTGCTACCTCACTGATGCTGACGACACTTTATAAAAGGCCGGCAAGATCGCGAAGCCGAGCAGGGAAAGGACGAGAGGTGAAGCGTGGCTGAGAAGGTCATCGTCGTTACGAACGTGTGGTCAGGCCCCGGGCTTGCGGCTGCCATTCTACTTTCCCGCCGTGGTTTCAAGGTCTTCGGTACGGTCGACGAGTTCGTTTCGACGACGGAAGACCTTCCGTTCACACAAATACAACTAAAACGAGGCGATGCGGTGGCCGTCAGAGACGCTATCGCGACGCTTCTTGGCGTTGCCGGGTGTGTCGATGCTCTCGTAAATATCTCCGAGACGTTCACAATCGGCGCATTGGAGGAGCTCAGCGAGGAGCAGACGAATCGACATTTCGCGGATAGTTTCTTTGATGTGCTTCGATTGACCTACGCGGTCATTCCGTTCATGCGGGCACGCGGCATGGGGCGAGTGGTCAATCTAGTTTCTCCGTTCGGCACCTCTCCGGCTCCATTTATGGGGATGTACGCAGCCTCTCACGCGGCGCTGGAAAGCTGGTCACAGAGCCTCAACAGAGAGATGGAAGGGACTGGGGTTCAAGTCACGGCAGTTATGCGCGGCTTTATTAGGCGTGTAGACAAAGAAATTCGTTCGCCGGAGCGGCCTTTGCGGCGCTATGCCCATGGCTCTGCCAAGACGCTTGCTGCGCTTGCATTAGGATTCCGAGAGGTGGATCGGGGATGAAATATTAGCCGAGGTCATTGAGCGCGCGATCACAGATCGAAACCCGAGGACGATCTATCGCACTGGCTTCGAACTGAGAGTACTTTCGACTGCTCTCCGTTTTGCACCTCGATTACTCCAATTTCTCTTCAAACCGAGATCCTGAAATTGCCAGAGCTACCCTGACGATGTCGTAGACATTCACTGCAAGATAAGCGATCCCCGAAGTCTCACTGCTAGGTTGTGCATCTTCCTAAGCCTCATCTTCCCGCCTGCATGTAGACGCCGATCCCTAATTAAGTTGAAGACTGTTACCAGCGCCAAACTGTCGGTTCCCAATTTCGAACTTGCCCCTGTTGGGTGATGTGGCCGAGTCCTGGGAACGGAAAATGAGGCACCAGCACTAACGATCTTTCAGCAATGACCTGATTGAGGACTCGTAGCCTTGTGTGGGCTCCCAATTCCTGGTCGTTATCGAATCCGACATGCCACTCGGGATGCACGACGCTGAGGGCGAAATGATGCAGGGCGTCCGCAGAATAGAAGAGGCTCTCCGACCCCGATGAAATATTGAAGGCGAGCATACCGGGTGTGTGGCCGAACGCTTCCACGGCGGTAATTCCGGTCACGACCTCTTGGCCCGGCTTCACGAATTCGACCCGCTCCTTGATTCCGCCAAGATGACGTTTCGCCCCCTCAACGATCATTTGCTTGAATTCTTCCGGGAGGAGATTTCCGAGTTTGATGTCTGGCTTCATCCAGTAGGCCCATTCCTGCTCCCCAATCACATAGCGGGCGTTCGGAAATACCTGGGAGCCGTCGGGAGCCAGTGTGCCAAACACGTGATCCAGATGTGCGTGCGAGATGATGATGGTGTCGATTTCTTCGGGAGCGACACCGAGGTTCCGTAGATGATCGGGCAGGTGTCCGCCGGATGGCCCAAGGTACGGCCCCATGCCATTGTCGATAAGAACCTTGTGTTTTCCGGTGTCTACATACAGTGAATTGATCTGAAAGTAAGCAGTTGTGGAGGGAAGAAACTTACTCTCCATGAAAGCCTGAAACTCCCTTTCACTAGCTCCTGCCGCGATCATGGTCTTGGGATTGTCAAACTGGAGAAATCCGTCGCTGACAGATGCAACTTCGAACTCTCCAATCTTGAAACGGTAGAAGCCAGCGCCTTGTTCTTTACTCATTCCACTCTCTCCTTTGGTGCCGACTGCTGGTGAATCGGTAACAGCCGATTCCTTGTTGTTCCCACGTCGCAGCATCGCTCTCCGTCCTGGTACTATAGCGAACACTATAGTATGATCGGCGGGTTGTCAATGTTGTATAGCCATCACTATACAACGCTTCGATGCCACAGGAGAGCACAATATGCCAGCACTACAGGGAAAGGTCGCCATCATCACGGGCGGCAGTAGCGGAATCGGACTCGCCATCGCAAAGCGTTTTGTATCGGAAGGCGCATACGTCTTCATCACCAGCCGCCGTCAATCGGAGTTGGATAAGGCAGTGGCCGAGATCGGCAAGAACGTCACCGCGGTTCAGGGCGACGTTTCAAAGCTGGAGGATTTGGATCGGCTCTATTCGGTTGTCTCTTCTGAGGGGCGGAAAATCGATGTCGTTGTCGCAAATGCGGGTTTCGTCGGAATGGGCCCAATCGCAACTGCAACACCTGAGTTTTTCGATCAGACCTTCGATACGAATGCGCGCGGAGCATTCTTCACCGTCCAGAAGGCGCTGCCATTGATGAACGACGGTGGTTCCATCATCCTGATTACCTCCGCAGGTAAGGACAAGGCGACCCCAGGCCGAAGCGCGTACAGCGGGACGAAAGCAGCTCTGCGATCTTTCGTTCGCACCTGGACCATGGAACTGAAGGATCGAGGCATTCGCTCGAATGTCCTCAGTCCCGGAGCCACGGAAACGCCGATCCTCGACGGCTTGTTTGGCTCGAAAGAGGCTACTGAGGCGGGAAAGGCGCAGTTCGTCAAGGCGACTCCGCTTGGCAGGATGGGCCGGCCCGAGGAGATTGCGGCGGCAGCGCTCTTTCTGGCATCGAGCGAGGCCAGCTTTATTACAGGCATCGATCTCGTCGTTGATGGCGGATTGAGCGCTGTTTAACCGAAACCAAGCATTCCAACCAAAAATCAGGAGAGAACAAAATGAAGATTCAGAGAATCATCACTGCCGAGGGCAAAACTGGCGTAGCCACCAAAATCGATACCATCGACACAGCGACAGTCGACTTCCTTACCAACATCTGGGGATTCGACAAAGTTCCCGACTTGCCGCTAACGCCAGAGCAGGTTCTGGGCGAATATAAACCGTTGGGGATGTTTGGCCCGCTTGGCGGAATTCGGGTCGATCTCTTTACGCTGGCTCCCGAGACGCCAGAGGGACCAGCGCCGCTTGAACGTGCCGCCTCAATCGACATGGGCACCCCAGGAATGGTCCCGGGCAAAGAAGGTGACGGGATGCATCGCACCGACAGCATCGATCTTGCCATAGTGATGGATGGCGAAGTGAACGCCGGATACCCTGGCGAAGATGGTCAGGTACACGAACTCACGCTCAAGACGGGGGACCTGATTGTGACTAACGGAACGTTCCATAGCTGGCATAACCGTTCCACCAAGCCTTGCACCATTCTCTTTGTCGTTCTTGCAGCCGAGCGCAAAGCGTCTTAGCAAACTCCACCGCAGGTTTTGTCCCTGCGAGAAACCTGCTTGCAAAACGTGGACGCCTCAATGACGTGAGGCGTCCATCGCAACATCGGAGTCGTTTCTATCGAATGGAGGCGTCGCGCTGAGCACTCAAAGCCACTACTGTCGAAGGCGCGGGGACGCGCTCTTACGGCTAGTCGGCATCTGTCCTCCGGTCTTGGAACAGCTGCTGAAGGCCACGCCGCAAGACCCACGGCGATCGCGCTGTACAGGTCTTTACGTTTCGCTCCCGACTGAGCTTCTACCGCCAGGCCCCACGCAGTGACTGCGATATAGCGCGCGAGCGCATCGGGATCAGCATTCATGGGAAGTTCGGCGGTGCCATGAGCTTTGGCGAACCGCTTGCGAAGTCTGACGGTCAACTCGCCGCGCAGCTTGGCCAGCCAAGCGCGAACTGTGTCGTCTTCTGCACAAGGAAGAGAACTGTTGAGAGCGAGGCAGCCAGGCGCGTGAGATGGCCCGGTGAGGACGTCGGCATAGCCATAGAGAAACTTCTCCGCCACGCCTCGCACAGTCGGCTCCCGAAGCGCACTCTCAAGAAGTTCTAGCTGTTTTTCGTAATACTGCTCGATGACTACCCGGAAGAGCTTTTCCTTATTTCCAAAAGCAAAATAGAAACTCGGCGCGGTGATGCGCATAGCACCGGTGAGATCACTGAGCGATGTGCCTTCGTAGCCCTTTCGCCAGAAAAGTTCAGTCGCCGTCTTGATGGCCGTGTCGATGTCGAATTCGCGTGGACGTCCCATAGCTGCTCCGTACTATTCTATACCACGCACTACATAACATTGACACCTTCTGTTCGGATACTATAACGTTCGATATAGAATGCCATGATGCGCGAATGCGCGACTTGCAAGGAGAGAAATGCCAGATACCACCTACGAAATCTTTCCCAGCACCGGCTTTACCGTGACGCACTTTCTCGTTTCGGCGGACATCAAGAAGTCGTTGGACTTCTACTCGCGAATCCTCGGCGGGAAAGTCGTCATGGACGGCGAGAACGGCAAGCCGTACGTCGTCCAGCTCGAGAACACATGGGTCATCATCAATGTGGCGGCGGGCCGACCGACGACAAGCCGGCCGTCTACCTCGCGCCTCCGAAGGATGGCGAGGCTGTCAGCAGCTTCATGAACATCCGCGTCGCAAACATCGCAGAATGCTACGAACGTTGGAAGGGTCTGGGTGCGGAGTTTCTCACCGAACCCAAGGTTCACGAGGCCGAGACGCGGTGCTACATGCGCGATCCCGACGGCCACCTCATCGAGGTCGGCGAGGCGAAAAAGTAGCGGCGAACTGCTGGCGCGGATGACGTGCCTATCTCGGTGCGATTCGCCTGAGCACATACAGTTTTTCGGAGGTCTGAACTGCTCTCAATGGACGTTCCTGTTCTGGTAGTCGATGGCGTTGTAAAGCTTCCTCCTGAAGCAAACGGCGCCGTCGTTGTTGGCGGTTCGAATGCCACGGCTTACGCGGCGTATTTCTCGGCTAAAGCTGGCGTTCGCGCTGCCATACATCATGACTGCGGCATCGGTCGGGATGAGGCGGGGGTCAGAGGTCTGCCTTGGGCGGACCAGCATGGCATGGCTATGGCGGCCGTAGCGACGGACAGCGCCCGGGCCGGCGACGCCGCAGATATGCTCCACCGGGGGATCATCAGTCGCGTCAACAAACTCGCGGCCACGTGTGGCGTAGAGACCGGTCAAACCGTCGCACAAGCCGTGGAACTATTGAAGTCTGCCCCCTGGCCCCACGCAGACGTGGAGGCACCGGTAGAGGAACGCGTCTTTGTTGACGGTATCCTCTGCATAGGCTCCATCTCATTTGCTACTCCAGAAGATGCAGGCTTGGTAGTGGCAAGCGGTAGTCATGGCGGCAGAAGCGCTGCTCCATTTACGCGTTCCTTCAAGCCACGCCTTGTTTTCTTCAACGATGCCGGTTTCGGCGTCGATCGCGCGGGCGCTGCATGCCTTCCTCTTCTCGATTCGGATGGGATTGCCGCCGCTACGGTTTCCGCGGATTCGGCGTGTATTGGTGATGGCGAGTCAACGCTGACCCAGGGGATTATCTCGGCGGTGAATGAAACGGCATATCGACTCGGTGCCAGGATTGGGGCGAAGGCGCTTGATGTGGCGCGCAGGGTAACGGAGAGCTCC
This sequence comes from uncultured Acidobacteriota bacterium, assembly GCA_963766985.1. GTDB lineage: Bacteria > Acidobacteriota > Terriglobia > Acidiferrales > UBA7541 > Acidiferrum. Next base: position 606,751 of record CAVYCJ010000009.1, on the reverse strand, counting down.
TGAATGCCGACGCAGAACGAGCGCCGCCGGAGAACATGCCGTTGCGTGGCTAGCCGTCACATTTCACGAACTGCTGAACAATGGATGGGACATTTTGGCTTTACGCCGACAAATTTCTGGTGCGCTCACTAGATAGGAGGATCTTACCTCCGGTAAGAAGAGGCGACAGTGGCCGGCCAAAACGCCACTGATACTTGCGCTGCTCATTGGCGCGGGAGGGCAAGCTGGCATTGAGAACGGTTTTCAATGACTCGCATACCATTGGGCATTTGGTGCCACACCGAAGGCAGGGGCGGTCGCTCGGTCGTCGCCACTGCGCGCCCAGCTCAAGAGGAAAAATCGGGCTCGACGGGACCTTCACGGCCGGCGCGGAATTTCCTCGGGAGGGCACAGCATGAGCCACATCTCCGAGGCCGAAACGGCGTTTAGGGAACATCTATGAATCAATACAACGTTCTTATGATTTGTCTCTTGACCGGTTATGCCGCTGCAAACGTAATTACAGCCCTTAGGTCACGCGTCTTTTTGCTGGCACAATCCCGCGCGCGGCTTGCCTTGTACGGGACGGCCTTTCTACTGTGGGGTTCTCTAATCATATTGGGAATTGAGCTGATGGAGTTCGTGCGTCGTTTGGATGATCAAGGGACTTAGTGATTCGACAACTATGCACTGAATGACGTATCGGTTGGTCATCGCGATGCTGCGTCGCGCTCGAAGGACCGATGATGTGACAAATTCTCGACGCTGACAGTCTCCATGCCCCTTCCGAACATTCAGGCCCGCGAATCTTCGCTCAATCAGGCCATTCTGGACTTCGCCCGAACGGACTTCCTATTCGGCCCTTATGATCTTCAAGCCCTCGCCCTCGAGTCGTTCGGACCCTATTACGCCCAACACGTCGCGTTCTGGGTGGGATCCGAGTTGATTACGGGTCGGGACGAAGCATTGGCAAAACTGACCTGCTCTCTTGAACCGATTTATACGTTCCTTGAAATGGGGACAATGACGGTTGAGTCCTTTCAGGTTACTCGGACTATGAAGGACTCGCAGGAAAATCTGTTAAGCATTTGGGAGTTATGGCTTGGAGGGCCGTATACAACAGGGAATTCTCTTCGTTGGCAAACGATTCGTCTTTGGACGAACGGCGTCGTCATCGCGGAACGAATCGCAAACCTACCTGAAGAGTAAGGGATGGCGGTTGATCTCCTGAGCCCAAGCAAGGGCAGAGCGTTGTCTTCTCCGTCATTAGGAAATTCATGGAAAATCCAGCCGAGTGTCCGGTTTACCCGCCAGCGACTATCTCGCAATCCGGATTTTTCACAGACAGATCTACTCTTGCAGGAGTCTTACAAAGCAGTTCGAATCAGAATAAGAATTTCTTGATTCTCTGTTTCTCGTTGTCACCTTTGTTTCGTGAAAAGCGAACTCTAAAGTTCATTCGCCTTTGAAGGCAGATACTATCCAGTCTTCTTTGCCCTCTTGGCGATGCAATAGGCACACGGCATGTACCCTTCCCGAATCGCTTCCTCTACTCCAATGAACTTCGGTTTTCCCATCAGATGCGAGCAGCCCGCTATGTGATAGAACTTGTCGTCATGATCCTCGGAGATCGCGACCAAGTCTGGTGTTTCGGCGTGAGTGGGTTGGGTTAAGCGGCCAGGGTTTCGCGTTTCGTGCGCTCCTAGCATGAATTTCTTAGCTGTGAGACCCGCGAATGTCAAAAGGACAGCTGCGGCGGCAGCCAGCGACCAAGCTAGAAACACATGCCGCCGTCTTTTCCTCTCGCTCTCAAACCTCAGCAGTAAACGCTCGTGGAAGCCAGGAGGGGGAGCAAAAAGCCGCTCATCTTGGTAAACCGCAATGACATTTCGCATGCCCTCGACTACCGCTCTGCATCGCCGGCATTCCGCAACATGCTCATCGAGTGCTATTCGCTGGAGCGGCTCTAGTTCATTATCGATGTAGTGGGAAACATCTCTCCAAGCTTCTTGGCAAGTTATTCCCATAGTTTCCTCGCTTCTCTCGTGAACCATCCCAAGCCTGCGTCCTGGGTAAGCCCTGGAGCAAGAATACTCCGCAGCAGCAAACGAGCACACCTCTACCTTGTTTTTACCCATGCAGGGGATATTCCCAATATCTCAGAGTTTTGAGGAATACCCTGACCTTAGACATCGCACAACACGAAGCTGTGTACCTCTTGAATCCAGCACTCCGCCACGGAATCTCACCGCGAGATCGTTCAGAAAATCGCGTTTTCGCTCACAGTCTGCGACCTTGCGCCTCAAATCGGCCCACCTTATTGCCGGATCAATGACTAATCCCGGCTTCGCATCATCCAGCAGTCCAAGAACCGCAAGCAATACTCGCCGCTGCAGCTCGCTGTGAAACGGGATGCTAAAATGATGTCCCCCGCTCTTCGATCGAGCGCTGAATCAGTCCCACAGCCTGGTGGCAGATAGGTCAAGCCCGCGCTAAGATCACGCAATCCGCGCCCCCTCTGTGGCCTGGGATTGGACTAAAATCGAGCCTCGATGAGGTTCCAGGCACGCGGCCACACCCGCGAACCGCCTGCCATCGACCTGCCCCCCTCGTGCGGGAATATCTTCCCGCAGTGATCGCCTAACAAACGACAGCAACGTCCGTGTGACCGAGATTAGGAAGTAGCGTCTATCCGATAATCTCGATAGTCGCCACTCGTATGAATCGGTACGGAATTGACAATTCGCTCGATGCGCCGTCACTCGATAAAAACTATTGATTCGCTGAGCGGCTTCTTCGTGATGTCGGGGACCCCGGTATCTTCCTCTGGAAATCCAACGGGCAGCAGCAAGAATGGTCTTTCGTTAGCGGGACGTCCAAGCAATTCACTCAGAAAGCCCATCGGGCTGGGTGTATGGGTTAACGTGACGAGCCCCATTATGTGAAGAGCAGCGATTAGGAATCCGCACGCGATTCCTACCGATTCCTGAACATAGTAATGTTTTATTTTTCGTTCGATTTCGCCTGCGCCTTTCGCAATGCCATACTCAATTCGGAAAATCACGATTAGCCAAGGCGCTGTTTCGAGAAATTCCTTGTGCCAATCCGTTTCTAATGGACTGAGTGCATCCAGCCACTCCTGCGGAAACCTTCCTTCGTAGTTCTGCTTCTCCTCTTTTTCAGCCGCTAGACGAATCTTGCGCTTGGTGTCACGCGAGGAAACCGCAACAAATCGCCAAGGCTGTTGATTTGCGCCTGACGGTGCACGTGAAGCAACCCGCAACGCAAACTCGATCAGCTCGCGTTCGACCGGTTGTGATGAAAACTTCCGTACCGTGCGCCGGGTCTGCATCCGCATCTCGAATTCACGAGCCCGCTTGACCTGCTCCGCCGGATCCAAGCGCTCGAATTCGAGTGGCACAAATTTATTGCCATTTCGCACCGACACCGTATCTCCTTAGAACCTTCTGGCGTTCAACCCGACGACGCCTCTCATTGACTTCTCGGGGAGATCTGGAAATCGGCGCACTTTCGTCGCTCTTACTCGTTGAACGAGATACTTTTCGCGCCGAGAATCCGTCTGCTTTTTTGCTCCTGCACGAAAGCAACGACATGCAGGTTCTCCGCATTCCACGTGGAGTCCATCACAAGTTTTTCCTCGGAGTCGAAGGCGTTTTCCCCCGCCGTAGCTGTCCCAACCTTGCGGAGCTTTCGGACCACGGCCGCGTGATGCAGAACTTCACCCGCATTTTCGCCACGCTTTACATCGGAGCGCAATCCCGTTTCCGTGATCGCCAACCACACTTCCGCCTTTTCGCCCTCCCGAATTTCCGGAAGCCGCCCAATCCGCACACTGACCCGTGTTTCACGGCCACCCGGGGTCTTTTCCAGTCTCATGCTGACGTCTGCCTTTTGCCGCTGCGCCGCCCGCTCAATTGCAGCCCCGGCCGCCCATCCTCTGCTCCCGACAAATCCCTCCTGCCCGTCTACCACCATCTGCGGCGTGTATGCGTTCCCGTTTCCTATGACACCCGCATAGGCGTATTGCCGAACCGTCGCACTGTCGGAAGAAAAGGGATCGGTCCACCCTAGGTTGTTCCAATAATCGACGTGTTCCTCTAGCGCTATCACTTGTGCATTGGCAAAGGGCTGCTCTCGGTCGATTTTGGCAAGCAGTTCGTCCGCGGGAGGACAACTCGAACAGCCTTCTGATGTGAACAACTCCACAACAACAGGGTTGCGTTCCTCCGGAACAGAAGCGGCCCGCACGGACCGCTTGTTATCAATGGCGACACCGAACAGTGCTACCAGCGCAACTGCTCCTACTACCCATTTCAAAGTTTTGCTCATTAGCCTTGCCTCCACCTGCCTCTTCCGATTCGCGAGCGGTAAAAAAGTGTCCGGTGACTCTCGTCCCCATGACTGCTCGCGCGCTTCAATCAGAGCCCCCGGCGCTGGACAATTCCCGGTCCACTAACTGCAGCATCTCGTCTTCTCGAATGATTCCGGTCACGCGCTTAACGATCTTGCCGTCTTTCGAAATCAGCACGCTGGTCGGAAATCCCAAGAGCCCACCGAAACTCTCGGCGACATCCGAAGTACCGATCAGAATCGGATAGTTCATCGCGATGCGTTCTCCGTTGACTGAGAAACGCTCCTTCGCCACCCAAGGGGTGACCACAGACTCTTCCTCGTCGTCCATCGCCAAGCCAAGTACGGTGAAACGATGCCCTTCGTACTTTTGCTGCATGGCGATAAGCCATGGAATTTCCGTTCGGCAAGGCCCGCACCACGTTGCCCAAAAATTAACGAGAACTACCTTCCCGCGGTACTCCGACAAGGAGACCTGTTTGCCATCGATGCTCCGGAGTTTGAATTCTTTTGCTATTTCCCGCGGTACATCGGTCTTTCCTGGCGCCTCCGTCGCGCGTTGATGCGATGTCGCTCGATCCGCAAATAGGATTACGACCGCGACTACAGCCATTAAGGCTACCCACAGAAGCAGCTTTTTTCCTTTCATGCCATTCGCTCCTGCACCCACCAGATTTATAGTGAAAACCGATTTAGAAACGTAAGTTTTCCGGACAACCACGTCAGTCGATTGACGAAGACGAGTGCCCCAATTGCCACCAGCAGCGCTCCGCTGAATAACTCAACCCGGTGCAACTGGGTGCGAAAGCTCTTATAAAATCCAAGAAACTGCTTGATGCCGAGCGCAGTAAGTAGGAAGGGAATGGCTAGGCCGGCGGAATAGGCAGCCAGGAGTAATATTCCTCGGGCGACCGTCTCACTCGCGGCGGCCAACGCTAAAACCGTGGCGAGAATTGGACCGATACACGGAGTCCAGCCGAAAGCAAACGCGAATCCTAACAGGAACCCACTCACTATACCGGGGCGTGAACTGCCGCTTCTCAAGCGAACGTCCCGATTGAGCCAGCGCGTCATTCCTGGACCAAAAAATCCGATCATCGAAAGTGAGATAAAGTGCATACTTTTCAATCCACTGGCGCCAGCGCCCGCCGTTGTCCCGACAACAATTCCGATCGCCAATAGCAAGGCGCCAAGAACTGCTCCCCAGCCGACCGGCAACTTTGCAAGCAGGCCCAAGAGGTGAAGCCCAAAGAGAAGAATTAATGCGCCGGCTACCGGTGCAAGAACACCTCGGTTCTGCCGAAGAAAAGAACCGACCGCGCTTGCCGAAGCGCCAAAGGAAATGAACACAACCGAAAATCCGATCACGAATGAAATGGCGGACGGCAGCAGCCCACCGCGTGGGGTCTCGCCCTCACGCAACTCCTCCATCCCGATTCCCGACAGCATAGAGATGTACCCGGGAACCAGCGGCAATACACACGGAGAAAGAAAAGAAACCAACCCAGCCAGAAGTGCACCTACTAAAGAAACATCGCCCATACGAAGGCTTTCCCTTCTCGTCTCGCTCTCGTCGCGTTCTCTCTCGGGTAATCGTCTCCCTGTGTCTGCCGCCCCTAACAAGATCCAACGGCACGATCTGACTTCCGACGAGATCAGAAATCAGTGCGTCTTTGTCTTCGGGAGATTCCTGCACCAAGCGCACCACCGGACCCGCTTTGTTGGCCCAGTGAAGATGTTTGACTTCGGGAAAAGTTACAGCCTAGCGGTTCTCCAAACGGCAAACCCTCATATCCACCAGCATCGTTTGCTGACACCTTTTTCGCACTCGCGCATCGTGTTCTGAGCGCACATTTCATGAACTAGAAGAACTGAAAAACCTGGCCTTCTGGCTACGCCTGTGCGGGATGAAGGAGCTCTTTGTGCAACGCTTGCAACCCGAACTCATTCCTCTTCTAGTGCTGATGCTGTGCAGTCCAAGTCCTAACGCTGCGACCCACACGAACAGCCTTGCAGATGCCAAGTCGGAGTTCCTCCTCCGCGCCTCTTCGCAATCGGTCAACTGGCTCGCGTTGAGCCCCAGCGCGTTTACTCTCGCCAGGCAGTCAGGAAAGCCATTGCTCATCGAATTGGGTGCGAGTTGGTGTCCTTTCTGCGCGGCAATGGACACCGATTCTTACAGCGATCCTAAAGTGGCAGCGTTCTTGAACGGTCACTACGTCGCAGTCCGTGTCGATTTCGATGAGCAGCCGGAATTTGCCCACAAGCTGGAGCTCGCGCAAGCTCGCGCGAAACTCCCGTCGGGATTCCCGCTGACCATGCTCGTCACGCCGGATGGAAGGCTTTTCGACGGTGGGGGCTACTTTCCTGCTACGCGGTCCAAGCACAAGCCAGGCTTCCTACAATTTCTTGAACAAGGAGCAGCCGAGTTCACCACGAAGAGCTTTCCGGTTGAACCGTTGGATATTACTCGGGAACTCCAGGAACAACGTTAGAGGCTGGACTTTGCCGCGTTAAACCTGAAACCGAGAAGCAACGCGTTCAACTTTTGGTCGGTCTGCGATGACAGTTGGACATCGCACGAACACGATGTTCTTCTGACGCCAAGCCGACATCCAGCGCGGAATTTAAACTTTCTCGAACGGTGAAGAACAATGAAGAGTTCTCCAACCCGAACTGTCCGCGTCGCGATCGCCCAGGCTGCACCGGTCTACTACAACAAAGCCGCCAGTCTTGGGAAAGCCCTCGATCTCATTCGGGAAGCTGCCGGCCGGGGAGCCGCGCTGGTCGCCTTCGGCGAAACTTGGTTCTCTGGATACCCTGCGTGGCTCGATGTATGCCCGAGCGCCGCTCTGTGGAATTTCGAACCAACCAAAGAGGTCTTCGCCCGAATGAGAGAAAACAGCATCCCCCTCGAAGGGCCAGAAGTATCTCAACTAGCAGCTGCGGCTCGCGATCTGAAAATTGCTGTCATTATCGGCATCAACGAACGAATTGAAGAAGGTCCAGGCCAGAACACCCTCTACAACAGCGTCCTTACGTTTTCACCGGATGGCCGGTTGGCCAATCACCATCCAAAACTTGTACCCACGTTCTCCGAACGTATGGTTTGGGGACTCGGAGACGGCCGCGGCCTCTGCTCTGTCGAGATCGGCCGAGTCCGTGTCGGCGGGCTCATCTGTTGGGAACATTGGATGCCTCTTGCTCGAATGGCAATGCATCAAGCGGGCGAACATATCCACGTGGCTCTATGGCCGACGGTCAACGAAATCGCACAACTCGCAAGCCGACACTACGCTTTTGAAGGGCGGTGCTTCGTACTCGCCGTCGGCTTGATGATGCGGACCCAGGATATTCCGAATGTATTGCAGCATGAGGTAAGACAACCTTGGGTCGAGCGCGGGGGGAGCTGCATTATTGCGCCCGACGCAAGTTACCTAGTCGAACCTCTCTACGACCACGAACAGCTCATCGTTGCCGATCTCGACCTCCGCATGATAGACCGTGAATGCCTCAATCTGGACGTCTCCGGTCACTATGCACGTCCTGACGTGTTCGCTTTCGCACACAGACAAGTTAAATAGGCAACCTCGGAAAAAATCGCCCGAAACAAAACGAGACGGCAGGTCAGATCATGCTCCGGCTATCGGAGACTCTGTAACTCTCTGCTTCGGCCTCTGTTTCCAGGAGTGGGCAATTCTCCAGAGCAACAGGATGCAGAGAGCCATACCGTACAGTAGTGGGCGCGTCTTGTTCGATTTGACGAGCCAGTCGTAGTGAATCACCCCCAAAATTGCGACAACATAAACGAGCCTGTGAAGCTGCGCCCAACGTTTTCCCCCAAGACGACGGATCCACGGAGCCGTAGAAGTGATCGCGAGCGGAATAAGTAGTACGAACGCAGCGAATCCCACCGTAATGTACGGCCGCTTTACAACATCCTCCAGCATTCCTCCGAACCCGAAACCCTGATCTGGCCCGAGGTAGGTGAGAAAATGCAGACACACATAGAAGAAAGCGAAAAGCCCAAGCATCCGTCGAAAGCGAATCAGCTCGGGGAGGCGACCTACCTTCCGCAACGGTGTGATGCAAAGTGTGAGGATCAGAAACCGCAGTGTCCAATCACCAGTGGTGTGCTGCAAAGTCTCAACGGGATTGATGCCCAGATCTCCCGTAAGAGCGCCCCAAACGAGCGATGCAAATGGAGCGAGGCAAATCACGAACAGCGCTCGCTTGGCCCATTTGCTCGAGAGAAATTCACTCACGCGAAGAACATACCTCAGCGATTCGAAGTCCCTCAGTGAAACCTCTTCAGATCCATTCCGTTATATAGGCTCGCGACTTCATCGGCGTAGCCGTTGAAAATGACAGTCGGCCTCGTGAAAATCTCGCCCAGTCTACGCTCACGCGCTTGGCTCCACCGCGGATGGTCGACGTTCGGATTTACATTGGAATAGAAACCGTACTCCGCCGCGGAATAACGATTCCAGGTCGTTGGCGGCTCAGTTTCTTGAAAGCGGATTTTGACGATCGATTTGATGCTCTTGTAGCCGTACTTCCAAGGAATGACCATTCGCACCGGGGCACCATCCTGTGGCGGAAGTGAGTTCCCGTACATTCCGAAACACAGCAGCGTCAAAGGATTCATCGCTTCGTCGAGTCGCAGTCCCTCGACATACGGCAACTCGATACCCGCGTACCTTGCTTCAGGCATCTGGTTCTTATCGAAATACGATTGAAACGCGACATACTTCGCTTTCTGGGTAAGCTCAAACTGTTTGATCAGGCTGCTCAGCGAATACCCGATCCACGGCACAACGATCGACCACCGTTCGACGCAACGATGTCGATAGATTCGCTCCTCCAGCGGCGCCAGCTTCAAAAGCTCCTCAAGCGAATACTGTCGAGTCTTTTTCACTTCACCCTCAACGGAGACTATCCATGGCGACGTCTTGAATTTCTGCGCGTTTTTTGCAGGATCGCCCTTGTCGGTACCGAATTCATAAAAATTGTTGTAGTGGCTGACGTCTTCGAATCCGCTGGGTTTCTCCTTCGTGCTGAAGGGGCTCTTGAGCAAATTCGTAAACGACGAAGCGGCAAACACCGTCTCGTCTATAAGAGCATTGCGCCAGAACCGATCGCCAAGCATTGCGAGGGCTCCCGCCACGCCCGCTCCGTAGAGCAACTTCCTTCGATTCACATAGACCGAATGTGGGGTTATGTCGGCAAACTTCAGCTCAGATCCTTTGCGAACTAACATGAGACTCGCGCGACCATAGAATTTCCTTTGAGGTGCTTAAACGGGGATTCACGAGCGACGAAAAGGTTACACAGTGCTTTGGCAATTCACCCGTTTATGCCACTTTGCTTGCTGACCAACATCCCAACAACACTGGGAGCCTGACTCAAATCGCCTGGGCGTACCCGACTCTGTAAGTCTCTGACAGGCGACTCGGAAAAGAAGCGTGGCGTTAGTTACCTAGGGTCGAGGAGTGCCGACGACGGCGGAGGAGAAACAATCGCTCGCCGTGTAGCCGCAGAGCGCGCATCATCATCAAAAACCACACCTTTTCTGCCAATCCGAACACCGAGGTCCGCCCATATCCCTTGCAAATCCACCGATACCGCCGACGCTTTCATCTTCTCATACAGATTCTCGAGCACCCGCGTTCCTGTTGCACGGTCGCCGGCCTGCAACGTATCGGTGAGCGTCCAATTCTGCCGAATGTCTCCGCCAGTAAGGAGAACCGCCCGAAGCGCATCCTGCAGTCCTTTTTTTTCGTCCGTCTGACGCCGAATCTCGATATCCGCTAAGAGACAGTACATCGCCCCACCCCAGTAAGTCCGCCCCCAGGTGTGAGTGCGATCGAGCCCTTTATCCCCCGGCTCGGGCAGCCCTTGCGGCATGTCCCGTATTACTTCTTCCCACATCTTTTCCGGAGCTAGCTGCCCTGCACGAACTCGCGCAATCGGCTCTACGTATGTGGCAATGCCTTCCTCAATCCAATGGTGCCGGTCTGCTACCGAGGGGAACGCCAAATGCACCATTTCGTGAGTCAGAGTCCAGTCGGACTTGAGGTAGGCTTCGGAAGTCTTATCCCCTAGTTGAATGAAAATTCGTCCCCCTCTTGGTGCTCCGAACGTCATCCCGCCGCGGACGCCACTTCCACGAAAACCAGCGACATACACGGCAACATAGGGAACCGGAAATAAGCTGTAGTAACCTTCCACGGCGCGAGCGGCATCATCCGCCCAGTGAAGGATTACTTCCATCGGCAGGCTCACTCCATTACTTTCGACGACTATGTCGATTCGGGCCTTAGCAAGAAAAAGCGTTGAGGTCGCAGCATCTGTTGAAGCTCTCGTGCACGACAAAGGCGACAACAGCATAAGAGTGATGACACAACGGAGACTCCGCAAAATGGTTGGCACGTCCATTGGAGCATCGATCGGGACCGCTGTCAGATTGCGACCGAGGTCTCTACGTGCTCGACCTCTCGATGGTCCACAAGGCGAGTTGCTGCCGCATCTACTGACAACTTGCCGGCACCAAATATTAAGATCAGCAGTGACGCCAGCAGAAAATTGAACGGCGCGGCCGCCGTGAACTTGTCGGGATCTGAAAAGATGGAAAAAAGTGCTTCCCGGTCGGCAAGTACGTAAGCCATCGTCAAGTTCACCGTCAAGACCAACGAAGTCATGCGCGAGAACGCCCCGAACGCAAAGAAAATTCCTCCAAAAAACTCTACGCAGGCAATAAAAACGGCCGTTTTTCCCGGAGCCGGCATATTCAAACTCGCGAAAAATTCAGTGACCTTGTCGAGATTGTGTAATTTGCCCCACCCACTTTGCCAAAGCTGCCAGCCCCAGTAGATTCTCACGCACAGAAGAAAAGGAGATTGTGCGTAGGACATCAGACTGAAAACCCGATCATGTAACCCCCGGACTCTCTTTAGAAGCGCGCTCATAACCGTTTTCGATCCTTTCCCTTTCGCTTATTTCGCCTGACAGAACCAGCCAAGCGCAGCCCAAGTTTCGAACGAATGCCGCACATAGTCTCCCCGCTCAAGCTCTGACATGGAGCTGTCCTTGAACCCGATTTCGATTGCTGAAGACAGCGACTTGCTAGCACGTAACGCTGTGAGCATGGCATGCGCTTCTCGTTCGATTCGCCGGAAATAAACCGAAAAATCCACACGATGCACGGCAAGAAAGATCTTTTCCGGGCTGACGGCCGTGACAGCGCGCACCTTCGAACCCTCGCGTCGCTCCGCAACCGCGTTACTCGCAAAGTCGCTGTCCTCTTCGCCCTCTTTCACGCGACGCACAAAATCATCGACAGGGTAGCGCAGGGCCAGAAGCTTCACGTAAGGTTGAAGGCGAAGCCGAAAATTAGCCGGTGCGCCAGCTAGTTCTTCTGCGTTCAACGCAGGCTCCGCTGCGCCATCAAACGCTTCGATGTCTGCCCACTCAAGCCGTACCATGTCGAGTGCTAACCGTGATTTCCCTTGAATCCAGTGCGGGTTTCTTTCCAACCACCTCTCTAACCTGGCACCGAGGTTTCGCAGTGTGAACGATCGTGAAGGGCACTCCACCAAGTAGGCTCGGGACATAGCTTCAAAACGTCGCTCGCCGAGGATTGCCCGCAAGCCGGGGAAGTCCTCCGCCAAGCTGCCGAGAACTCGAAACCAATATTGCCGGTTATAGATCTCGAGCCGCTCGAACGAACTCAAACGATCATTCGGCTTGATGTAACGAGCGGAATAACGCCGCATGCTTTCTCCTCGCGGCCCAACCAATCTCATTCGCTCTGTTCGAGTAAGCGGTTGCATAACTGCTCGCGCCACAACCTTCTGCAACTCAGCGAGCTTCATACAGCCACCTTCAGAGGCTCAACTCCAAGAAATCGATTCGCCTTCAGGGCCTCGTCATGCACTTCGCGAAACGACGGGATACTGTCGTCCCATTCAAGTAACGTGGCCGTGTGCCCGGCACGTTCGATTGCCCTCTCGTACAATCTCCACACCGGGTCGATCACCGGATGATCATGCGTGTCCAGAATATATTTTTCGAATTTCGAATGCCCGGCGATGTGGATTTGCGCGACCCGCTCGGCGGGAACGCTGTCGATGTATTTCGTCGGATCGAAATCGTGATTACGTGACGAGACATAAATGTTGTTTACATCGAGCAGGATTCCGCAGTCGGCGCGGTCCACAACCTCATTCAGAAATTCCCATTCCGTCATTACTGAAACGTGGTATTCGGCATAACTGCTTACGTTTTCGACCGCTATAGGTACCTCAAGGAAATCCCGAACCTCTCTTATCTTCTCTGCCGTCACCCTCGCTGCTTCAAACGTATACGGCATCGGAAGTAAATCGTGTGTGTAGGTGCCGTCTACGCTCCCCCAGCACAAGTGATCCGACACCCAGGGCGTCTTTGTTCGCTTGACGAGATCTTTCAGTTTTCGAAGATGCACCCTGTCCGGGCGTCCCGCTGATCCGAAGTACATCGAAACACCGTGCTGCACCACTCTGTACTGTTCGAGGATACGGTCCAGGATCTGAAGTGGTCTCCCACCGTCGATCATGAAATTCTCTGAGATGATTTCGAACCAATCTACGACTGGTTTCCGCATTAGGATGTGATCGTAATGCGGGGAGCGCAGACCAATCCCAACCCCGTAGTTCGTGAAATTATTGAATCGATTCGCAGGCATATCCGTTCTCCGTATGCTCTAAGGGCGAGGTTCTCGAACCACCCGCCCCCCGCCCTCAGAGTTGGGCTTCGTCCAGGCTAGGCCGAGGGAGCGCCCTCCGCCGGCTTCTTTCCATCCGTGCGGCAGCCACCCTTGCCCTTGCAAGAGTTCTTGCCCTTGCAGCCGTTGTCGCTCGACTTGCAGCCGCCCTTACCTTTGCAGGAGTTCTGCCCTTTACAGGCGTGCTTTTCCTTTCCGTTCTTGTCGCTCTGGCTCTGATCCTGCGCACCGAAAGACGTCTTCAGGGTAGGAAGCAGGTTTGAAGCCCGAATAGGGGTGCTCGTCCCGGCCAGCAACCCCGCTAACGCGGCGCCCACGATCACCGCCTTGTTGGTCTTTGTCATTTTCTGTTCTCCCATCGATATCCAAGTTTCCAAACACCATCGGGGCCTCAGAATGCGCTGGATTCTTCGACGGGTCCGCCCCATCGCTTCCACCAACGCTCATGCGGTTCCGAGGAGCCTAAGCACCCGCCGAAGGTATTCGGTACGAGGCAACAGAATCCTCAGACGGCAAAAAGTTTCAGCGTTTTGCAGGAAACTCATACCGGTTCGCAGGCCGTTGGGTCGGCAGTTCCAAGCCGCGAGTGGTGTCGCGGGTTACGGTAGCTTGCAGAAGAGGGCGCTCGGACTTTTTCGCGCACGGAACCGTTACGGCCACCGATCCTTCTACAACCCCTTTCGGATCAGGTTCTTATGCCCGTTTTTTTCGTATTACAAGTTCGTCCTGCAGTCTGGGCAAAGCAGAACGAATCGCCACGCAACAATCCTCAGGGCTTTCTGAAACTTTTCTTTATCTCAGACATCGCATTCCTGGCTCATTCATGCCTCCACAGATGCCCAAGACCAACGACAATCACGCCCGAATGCCAACTCCCGAAAGTCCTAACAACAAAACCGCGCTCCTTTCGAGTGGAGCGTCTTTCTTGCTCGCAACCATTGAAGCTGTCTGCGTCTTTGTCGTTAGCGCCAATGGAGTTGCTGCCCTCGTAGGTTCGTCTGGAATCGCGCTCGCCGAAGGTGCGCGCATTTTCCACCAGGCATCCATTCGTCTTCCCTTGCTCGCTCTTGCCACGAGCATTGCTCTCTTCAATCTCTGGATGCTCTTCAACAGTTGGCGGCTCCGTCACGCCGGAGCCGCGCAGTGGCGGCTCCGGCCCCTCCCGTCATCTCAGAAACGGAGAATGGCGCTCGTCGCGGCCCTCTCCGTCATTACGATTCTCCTCGTCACCGTAGAACTCTTCCTCCACCATAGGTTCCACGGTTCAGCGTTCGCGCGCACGAATCCCACTTCAATGCGCTTCCAGCTCCCGGCGTAACCGCAGGTGCAAGCGCTCGCTGAATCCCAAAGGCAGCGGGAACGCTCGGTCATCGGCAATCAGTACGATGACGTTGCGTGTTCCGTCGACGATCGCCGCACAATGACGACAGTGCGAAAGATGTTCTTCAAGTACCTCACGCACCTCAGCCGAGATGTCGTTATCAATGTAATTCGACAGCTCTCTCCGAATTTCCTTGCAACTTAGAACCATGGTTTCCTGCCTCTTCGTGACGAATGGCCAGTAAACAGTCCGCGAACCGTCGTGAAAGGAGCAACCAAATCGCGCAATTGAAGTCGAGCGCGCACAAGCCGCGTCTTCACCGTTCCCTCCCCGACTCCGATCACTTCCGCTGCTTCGGCAACACTGAGTTGTCGCACGTCGCGCAGCACAATCACCTCGCGATAGATCTCGGGAAGGGTGGCCAACGCCCTTTCCAACACCTCTCGAATCTCCTTTCGCTCCAACGCTTCCGAAGGTATCTCCCTCCAGTCGCCGAACTCTACCGGTTCGTATTCCGCCTCGTCGTCCTCTTCCCGCAAACCAACGGAATCGTAGAGCTCGCGGTGCTGTTTCCGAAGTCGCATCCGTGCTTCATTGACCGTAATGCGCAAGAGCCAAGTACCGAACTTTGCTTCACCTCGAAACTTCGACAGATGCCGAAACGACTTTAGAATCGATTCCTGTGCAACATCTTCGGCCTCTGCAGTGTTTCGCAGGACCGAAAATGCGGTCATGTACACACTCCGCTCATGTGGCTGTATTAACTCGTAAAAGGCCTCGGTTTCCCCACTGAGAGTTCGCTCGATAAGTTGAGCCTCCCCTGGACCTAATCCCTTGTCGCCGTGATCCTCTTCCGCCACTTTCCCGACCGTCATATCAGCTGTCTCGCCCGCTTCCTCCCCGACTGGCAGGGCATCTCCGATAAGCTGCTGGCCCGTGTAAACTCGTTCCACCACTACAACCTGATGTTTGAGCGGGGAAAAAGTGTCATGCGCAAACCAAGCAGAGGAGTACGTTGAAGACGGCAAGGTAACGAGATAAAGCCTGACAATCAGTCGCTGACGAGACGTCTTTAGGCTCGCGCCTTTGGCCGCCCCGCATCTCCGCCAGCCCAGCCCTTACGTTCTCTCTAATCCGTGCGTTGCCAACGACGGTCTCGGCGCAACGTTAAGTATCCGACCATTAGCCATCTATTAAAACGCACGTCTCCTTGATCTCTCGGGTGCAGTCAGCAGGCTTTTCCCGCTCGTCGACGCGGCAGTCTTTTGGAATGCTTTCGACGCCATCAACCTAGTTTCGTACGGAGTACTTCAATTTAACGAGATGCTACGTTTCTTCATCCCGGAGATTGGGATATGCACAAGTACAGTAAATGCAAGACGCTCAAAATAATTGATCGGACACGATTACGAACGGCCACCCAGGTGATTCCCACACCGTTGCGCGGACTGACAGGATTTTCAGCAGTCAACCGGACCCAAAGAATTGCTGAAACCTTTTGGGGTTTGGCGAATCGCTCACCAACACGGTGAGTCCGTCGCGAAACGGGCGATGAATGCCCTATTAGGGAACATCACCTGGAGCGAGTCTCCGTGTATGTAAAAGGCGATATCAAATCGCCGTGGGGTGTAGGAGGTAAGTAAATGCATCTATTTTCCTCATGTGGTCGGGGTGTGTTCACAGCCCTGAAACACATCCGGTTGCATCATTTAGCAGTCTTGTTGTTCTCGGTGGTTGCCCTCTCCTTCACAGTTAAAGCACAGGACGCGACGATCGTCGGAACCATCACGGATCCGTCGGGCGCTGTCGTTCCGAATGTGAAGGTGTCGGCAACGAGCGTTGAAACCGGCTTGGTTACCACTGCCGTGACCGGCGACTCTGGCGCGTATGTTATGCCTGAGCTTAAAATCGGCCACTATGATGTCAAGGCGGAAGCATCCGGCTTCAAGGTGGCTGAACAAAGGGGTCTGGTCCTGCAGGTCGGCGATCGTACCCGTATCGACTTCCAAATGCAGTTGGGCGGCGCACAAGAAACAGTGACCGTTGAAGTCAACGAACTCCGGGTTCAGACCGATTCCGGTGAACAGAGCAACGTCATAACCGGGCAGCAGATGTCGCAGCTTGCAGTGAATGGCCGCAGTGTTTATCAACTCGCAGCCCTAGCCCCGGGTGCATCGAGCCAAATTAATGGCTACGTGAATACCCCTGTCGGAGGAGACTCGAACGTCGAGTTCAACGGCCTCCGGCAAAATCACAACCTATATTTGTTGGACGGTGGCGAAGACGATGACCGCGGCGGCGCAGGCGGCATTAGCATTGCGCCTTCAACAGACGCGATCGCGGAATTCCGCCAGCTGACCTCCAACTACAGTGCAGACTTTGGCTTGTCCTCGGCGGGCACGATAACGATGGTTCTCAAGTCGGGATCGAACACCCTGCATGCTTCGGCGTGGGAATTCAACCGCAACGATGCATTCGATGCACGCAACTTCTTCAACCCAGCACCTCAGCCTGTTGCGGAATTGCGGTTGAACGTATTTGGCTTCAACGTGGGCGGCCCGGTTACACTCGGCAAGTTGTATAACCGCGACCGCAAGAAGACGTTCTTCTTTTACAACATGGAATGGCGCCGCTTGATCCAGGGCAGCGTCAACAACAGCCAAACGGTACCCGATCCGGCGTCCTACGGCGGCAACTTCAGCGCCGACGCAACGCCGATCAAGGTTCCGACGGCGGCGCAGGTTGCCCCGAGCGTGTTGTTCCAGAACTGCCCCGGCGGAGTTGCTCCGGCAGGCGTCGTCCAAGGTGGCAACTTCCCTGGCAACGTGATTCCCTCTTGCTTGATCAGCCCGAACGCATCGGCGCTTCTCAATGCCGGTATCTTTCCGGCACCGACCGGCCCCAACGACCAGTTTACTGGCGGAACGTCAACCCCGACGAATCTGAAGGAAGAGATCGTCCGTATCGATCACAACTTCACGAGCAAGTTCTCGGTGTTTGGCCACTTCATCGCGGAACAAGTTTCGCAAGGCTATTCGGTCAGCCAGTGGAGCGGTGCAAACGTGCCGACCGTCGGCGATACATTTGGCAATCCGTCGTATAGCGCCGTGGTACACACGACGTACGCCATCAACCCAAACCTGTTGAACGAAATCGCGTTCAACTACAACGGCAACCGCATCAATATCGTTCCGTTCCCGGGCGCCGGCCTCGGCAGCCTGTCGATTCCTTCGGGCTACGATGCGACCAACACGCGGTTCTTCTCCGGCCCGAACAACCTGGACCGCATTCCGAACATCGACCTGAACGGCTCGACCGGCACGCACTTCGAAATCTCGAGCTGGCCGTGGCACAACAAGGCGGACGACTACCAGATCCGCGACGACTTGTCTTGGACCAAAGGCGCACACCAGTTGAAGTTCGGTTTCAGCTGGGCGCTCTACAAGAAGACGCAGGATCTGTTCGGTCAGACCCAAGGCGGATTCGGTTTTGACGGCACGTTCACTGGCAACGACTTTGCCGACTTCCTGCTCGGCGACGCCAAGACCTATCAGGAACTGGCTGTTCAGGACCACGGGCAATGGAACAACGTTTCGTGGGCCGCATATTTTCAGGACAACTGGCGCGTGAACCGCAAGCTGACCTTGAACCTAGGCCTGCGTTGGGACGGCGTACCACACACGTATGAAGCGAACGACCGGCTGGGCAACTTCTATCCGTCGCTCTACAACCCAGCGAATGCAGCGACCTTCAACACCAATGGAACGATCTGCGCCAGCGCAGCCGATCCAGGTTGCACCGGCATCAGCCCTGGCCTCGGAACCAGCCCGAACCCGATTCTGGCGGGCGTTCCTCTGTACCTGAACGGCATCGGCGTCCCCGAACAGAACGGCGTACCGAAGGGCCTCGTGAACAACCACTGGGCAAACTTTGGTCCGCGTCTCGGCTTCGCCTACGACCTGACCGGCTCGGGAAAAATGGTCGTTCGCGGCGGCTTCGGCATCATGTACGAACGCATCCAGGGTAACGATGTGTACAACGCCGGTCCGAACATCCCGTTCAGCTTCCAGTTGAACACACCGGTTCCAGTGGAACTGGTGAATCCGCATCTGGCACTGACGTCTGGTGTGGCAGCGGCACTGCCGATCAACCCAGCTAGCATAACGGGTTTGGCGATCGACCAATATAAACAGCCTGCAAGCTACCAGTGGAGCATCGGTGTCCAGCGTCAACTCGGAGCCCGTTCGGTGTTGAGTGTCGCCTATGTGGGCAATACGAACCGCTTCCAGAACGACTACCGCGAAATCAACCTGCCGGATGAGACGTACCTCGGTGCCCTCGTCGGCGGAGCAAACTACAATACAGCGCCGGGTCTGCCATATTCCGGCTTCCACTCCATCGACCTCTCAGCCAACGAAGCAAACTCGCACTACAACAGTTTGCAGGTTGACCTGAGTTCGCAGGTTGGACACGATCTAACCCTGCGCGCCTTCTACACGCTATCGCGCACGATTGACGCGGTAGGCGGGACCGGTAACGGTGGACAGGATCTGCAAAACGTATCGAACCCCTATGCTGGTTGGTTATATGACGTGGGTCCGGGTGGTTATGACCGTACACATAACGTGTCCGTAAACTTCGTCTACGACCTGCCGATCTTCCGTCACACCGAGAATCGGTTGATGAAATCAACCCTCGGCGGCTGGGAAGTTTCGGGTATCGTAACCGTTACATCCGGTCTTCCGATCAATCCGCTCCTAACCGGAGGACAGGAAAGCAATGGCCTGCCCAATGCCAACAACCGCCCGGATCAGGTTGCATCCAACTCCTATCCTCACACGGTCAACGAGTGGTTCAACACTGCAGCGTTCGCCGCGCCGGCACTCGGTGCATGGGGAGATGCCGGACATAACTCACTGCGTGGTCCGGGGCGAGACAACTGGAACCTCTCGCTCTTTAAGAGCTTCGTGCTGAGCGAGACACGTGGCAGCCGCTTCGAGCTGCGCGTCGAGACGTTCAACACCTGGAACCACACGGAGTTCAACCAAGTGAGCAACGCGCTCGGCTCAAGCAACTTCGGACAGGTTACGTCGGCGTTTGATCCGCGCATCTTCCAGCTCGGCGGGAAGATCTACTTCTAACCCCGCAAGGCTTAGGCTGAGGCTAGCCTAAAGCGTGAAAGGCTGAACGAAACAAAGGTAGTGAAGACGCGGCGGGACCAGTCCTGCCGCGTCTTTTTTTGACTTGTCATCCCCGACGTCACAGTCATCGACAGCAAGGTCGGTACAGGAACTCGAGAGAGCCGATCTCCTAACCATGCTTAAGCTTCCGACCAACAACTCCGCGGGACGCTCGTGAAGATGCCCTCGGCTTGTAACCTTCTGCCCGGTTAAACATCTTGAGTGCACACAGTAGAGTGGCGCGCCTCCGCCCACTTTGCGGTAACCCGGCGCGTTGAATGAAATTTCGGCGCGCCGGGTACGATTTGTCGCGCATTGCCCGATCGTCAAGCGCGGATGTATGGGGACTTGTCCGCGAGAACTTCGGAATTTGCTCTGAAGCTCCTCTTCTAACGAGCAGAAGCGTAACGAACACGGTGTTCTACCCGGCGAAAGCGTAACCCGATGCAAATGGTGTGCGGGTCTCCCGCCTTTGCAGGACGCTCAACGATCCAAGCCACGCGGAACACTTAGTCTGGAACACGTTGGGCACCGCGGGAACATTTTCTTTACAGGCGAGTCTGACCCCTGTCATCGCTTTTCGTCAGGTTGACACTGTCGACAAAGGAATTTTCATGGATCTGCCTCTCGAACTACAGGTGCCTACCTCTAGGTCCGATGTGTCTTCCTCCATCCCGCCAATGGAAGGAAAGACGAAGCGCTCCCTCGCCAAGCCGTCAACTCGCTCTCCAAATTCCCCCAAGGCAGGAGAGTCGAAGACGATCCAGTTCGATGACCCGTTGCTTCGGGAAACGATCCGCCTCGCGCAACAGGGCGACGCCGCAGCATTTGAAACGATCTACCGCCGATTTGCTCCTCGAGTCTATGCCATCTGCCTCCGAATGCTCCATGATCCAAACGATGCGGAGGATGCGCTCCAACAAACCTTCTTGCATTTACTGCGGACGATTCAAACGTTTCGAGGCGCCTCCGCATTCTCTACTTGGCTGCATCGCTTGACGATTAACCTTGTCTTGATGAGTCTCCGCCGAAAAAAGCCTGCATTTGTTTCATTGGATGACGTCCTACCCGACGATGATCAAGAGATCGCGCCCGTGTGCCAAATCGCCCAGCCCGATTTGCAGCTAATGGGTTTGGCCGACAGGATCACCATTGAGGCGGCAATCGACCATTTGCCCCAAGGCTATAAACGGATATTCTTACTTCACGATGTGCAGGGCTACCGACACGACGAAATCGCTAAAATCCTGGGACGTACGGTCGGAAACTCGAAGTCTCAATTGCACAAGGCCCGCAAACGATTGAGGGAGATCCTTAGGACAAGGCGACTACGCAACGCAACGGATTATGGTGAAGGCACACGTCGAATGCAGACGCTCGCCACGATCAGCTGAACTACAGTACCGATCGACGTTAGACAGTTACGTAAAAAATAAATGGTTGGTACCGCTCCAGACGGGCTGGAGGAGAAAAATGATTCGGTCGCGGCCAAAAACGTCGTGGTGGGTGCTCGAACTGACCCGGCATTCAGGAGCGGGCAATAATCAAAGGCACCGCGTTCTCGGAATTTGCTCTTGAATTTTTGACGGTAGGATGCGGTGCGGATGTTGATGGAGCACGTAACGGCTGCACGCGGCGGCCCATGGCGATGATTTCGTAGAAATGCCCAGACAAACGCCGGGTAGGTTCAAGAATCCTACCCAGCGTTACCTCATCCCGGAGAATCACGACTACTTGCCGGCAGAACTGGTTGGGACGGCCTGGGATTGGTGGGACCTTGCCGTGGCTTCGAGAATCGCGTCGCGGTCCGCAGGCACGGTGTAAACGTCGTGAGATGTCCTGATCTTGCTTAAGACATATACGCCGCCAACGCGAGCGAAACTGAGCTGTGGTTTGTCAAAAGAAGCGTCATTGACCTCCGTCGTGTGTACGATCACGCTGGTTCGCGTCGATTCGTTACGGAGAATTAATCCTTCGGACTTGTCGTCCGTGAAGCGGCTCAAGGTATAAGTTCCTGCCGGCATTGCCTCGCCGTCGGCAAGGAAAGCAAATGGAACATTCAATTTGATCGTGTCACGACCCGTCGCTTTCGTAACGTTACATAGACTGAACACTGCGACCAGCAAAATCAAGATCCTCGTAATCTTCCCTTTCATTGTTCCTCCTCTTTATTTAAGCCATTACTGCAACTAGGTCCATGGGGCCTCCAAGCGGGAAAGTCCTACGAATGGAGGTGTCTCGGACGTTCATCTTTGCGTTGGCTCTTACAAACTCTCCGATTTGCCGATCGGAAGAAGGTTTCAGGAATTGCTGAAAAGATCGGGTGAATTTTTTGGCAAAAAGATGAAACTTTTACGAGCCTCACAAATCTGCTCTTCGCGAGTCTCTACTCCAGCCGTCAGAAAAGAATCGCATTCGAAAAAAGGAGCCAGTAATGGCAGCAGCTAAACTCATCGTGATGTACCCGCCTCCGAAGGACGTTAAGGGCTTTGAAGCGGTTTATCAAAACGAGCATGTACCGCTGGCCGTTGCGAAGCTGGAAGGAAAAACCAAGATTGTCGCGACCAGAGTTCTGAGTTCCCCGCAAGGCGCACCGCCGTTCTATCGAATTGCAGAAGTTCACTTCCCATCTATGTCAGTTCTTGAAGCCTGTGCGGCCTCAGAAGGCGGAAAGGAGACCTTGGCAAACGCCATTAAGATTTCGACCGGGGGAACGCCAATCTTCATCGTCGCCGAAGAAGAGTCATTCGACTTCACGCGCAGCGCCGGTCAATAAGGGGAGACTTGAGCTTCATGCTCTTATTGGTCACATCGCGAAATTGATCGATTTGTCTTATGGTGCTGGAGCTTGACGTCGGCCAGTGGAATATCAGCCATTTAGTTGGAAAGCGAACTCGTCGTGTCGATCCGTGTTACATGCGAATCCATCGTGTCATCAAACCGCGTGTCGGAAGAGACTCATAAAGAAAGGATCGCAAATGAGCAATGTCGTCTATGTCTCCGAGTCACTCATCGAACGTAGGAAGGGACCCCTTCGTATCGCCCGAATCCCCGGCGAACCCCGACCGGTCGCTTTCAGCGTGCACGGAGCCATCGCCAAGCACTACAAAGTGGATCCCGCATCACTACAGGAATCGCACGCGTCGACAATCGACTATGTGATATCGGCGACAGCCGGTTGAATGATGGGAACCTTTGGAGGTGCGCTGGAAGCGCGCCAAATCGATGCGAGCGATGGAAAGTTGATTGCTGCAGTCCGAGGTGAAGTCGAGACTGAAGAGGGAGTTCTGGTAGTCCGGCGTATTCACGTTGCGATGCGTTTGGTTGCATCCGAAGATAAGCGAGAGGTAGTTGAGCGGACCCACGCAATCTATGCGATGCGGTGCCCCCTTTTCCGGACTTTGCACAACGCCATTGAACTCACGTCGTCGGTGCAGTTGGTATCAGCGAACGAAGAGACAGGATTGAGACTGAAGCCGTGAAGCACGCTATTTTGGGTTTAGGAGCAATTGGCGGGCTTCTCGGAACTGTGTTGGCCCATCTTGGCGAAGATGTCACGGTCCTCGTGCGGACCGAATCCCGGGCACAATACTCAGGCATGCTTTGTCTTGAAAGACCTTTTGAATCCATAGTTGCGCAAGTTCACATCACAACCGAGCTATCCGGCCCTGTTGATGTGATGTGGATTGCGGTTAAGGGCCATCATCTGGTTCCAGCAATGAGTGGACTCGTGGGCCGCGGCGGATCGATTGGAATCGTCGTTCCACTCCTGAACGGGATCGAGCATGTTGCGGTGCTACGATCCTTGTTTACCCACGACCAGGTCGTACCGGCGACGATCTTAGTTTCGTCGGAGCGCGTAGCCTCAGAACGCTTTATACAGCGATCGACGTTTGCAAATCTAGCTATCGGATCCAGGGCGGAGGAGAGGTTCACCTTCCTTCGCGGAGGGCTCGAAGCGGCTGGATTTTCCGTGGAATTCAACACCGACGAAATCACCATGCTATGGCGAAAACTCGCCTTCCTGGCACCGTTAGCGCTGGTTGGGGCGGCCAGTGGAAAGAACAAGCAAGAAATCTTCGAAGATCAACGATGGCGGGTCCGCTTGGAGGCCGCCCTTCTCGAAGCCTGTAATGTTGCCACTGCAGACAGCGCTCGTGTCAGTCCTGCCGATATACTTACGCTATTTCAGGGCTTACCCCCGACGATGAGAAGTTCCTTGCAGAAAGACCTAAGAGCCGGGCTTGTATCGGAGATTGACGCCATCGGCGGCGCCATCACTCGTTCTGGGGAGCGACATGACGTCGCCGCGCCCGTAATTCAGAAACTAGTAGACGAAATCACTGGGCGACTAGGCAAGACGAATTGATTCGAGACGACCCGTATGACTAAGTCTCAATTGCGTAGTGAGGCTGAGCTTATCGCAGTCGCTCGAAGGGGAGATCGGGACGCTTTTTACGAGTTGGTCCGTCCGTACGAGCGAATGGTGTACGCCACTGCCATCTCGGTCCTCAAAAATTCTGCCGATGCGGAAGAAATCGCTCAGGAAGCCTTCTTGAAAGCGTTCGTGGGACTTCGGAGCTTTCGGGCAGAAGCGAAATTCAGCACATGGCTGCTACAGATCTGCTACAACGAAGCAAGAATGAGACTGCGTAAAGCGCGAGCTCATCTTTATGATTTTCTGGACGATCCGTCCGAAAACAGCGATGGAACCTTTTGGCCGAAGGATTTCGCGGATTGGCAGCCGATACCTTCTGAGATCCTCGAGGAGAAGGAAATTCGAGAGGCTGTACACGATGCAATAAACTCCCTGAGTCCGGCGTATCGTGAGGTCCTCGTTCTACGAGACATCGAACATTTAAGTGTCAAAGAGACGACCACCATACTCGGCATTACGGAAATGAATGTGAAGACGCGCCTCCATCGTGCCAGGTTGCAGCTGCGCGACGCGCTCGCCCCGGGATTGGATGGTTGGTGGCACCGGACAGGAACCTACCGTAAAGTGCGCGCGTGGTGAAGATGAGAAATCCGAAATGCTAATTATCGAGATCAGCTGCGTCGAAGTATGGAAGGAGATTTCCAACTATCTCGATGGAGAGCTTTCAATGGAACTTCGCCTTAGGATGGAAGCTCATTTTAAAAGATGCGCGCACTGTAAAGCGGTTTTGGACGGTGCGCGTGACGTCGTGAAGCTCGTTGGCGACAATCGGATCTTTCAACTGCCTGAAGGATTCAGCAAGCGACTCTACAAGAGGCTCAGCGATCGATAGTTTTTTGAGTCGGGAGCCTCTGGTACTACGACGTCCTATACATCTTCATTGTTGGCGATAGCCACAGTTCCTAGCTTCTTTCCATTACTTGAGGCATGGAAGACTCGGGTCGTAGTCTCCGAACATAGCGTAGCTATACCCTCAAGCTGCTTCTAGACGCTGTAACCTTTCTGGCTCCAGGTAATCTCACAACAGCCGTAAAATGCCAAACGGAGACTCCGTGATGAGATCGCCTCGATGGATTACGCCCTTCGCTGCAAAACGCAAACCTCGTTTTTATTTTGACTATGCTGCCGTCTTCGTGCTCTTAGTTTTTCTTTCTTCACTTACGAACGCTCAGACTGCGCCCCCCGCGAAAGGCCAAGTAGCGCCTGACTTCACACTATCGACCCTCAACGGAACCCAGGTTCGATTGTCGGATCGAGCAAACAAAGCCACCACAGTCCTCGTCATTCTTCGCGGATACCCCGGATACCAATGCCCGTTCTGCCAAAAGCAGGCTCATGACTTCATCGCTCACGCCTCTGAATTTGCGAAGAAGCAAACAAATGTGCTGCTCGTCTACCCCGGGCCGCCCGCAGATCTCGATCTCCGTGCGAAGGAGTTTCTTCAAAAACAGGCCGCACTACCCGATAACATAATTCTCGTAACCGACCCCGACTATCACGTGACCAACCTATACGGTCTACGTTGGAACGCTCCGGAAGAGACCGCTTATCCTTCGACCTTTCTCCTGAATACCAAGCGCGTTGTGATGTATGAAAAAATCAGCCGCGAACACGGAGACCGAGCCACAGCCAGCGAAGTTTTAGCGGAAATTCACAACTGACTTTCTACAAGCGAATCGGAATCGGGAACCATGAAGTCCTCGTCTTCGACGCGATGGGTTGTCTCTCCTCGTGCTGAACGTTATCGGTTCCTCTCCGGGTAGCGCTCGACCTTCGTGTCGGCTGCTGTGGTCGGCAGGAGTAAAGAGGACTTCGTGGTCACTCGTGATTGAGAAGTTGTGCAGGCGACCGACGGAGCGGCGTTAGTCTCGGAACTACGAACGTTGGCTCTTCCGGAGAGGTCGGTCACAACAGTAGCCCCGCAGTCTGACGCCAAATGGCTGGACATTGAGTGAGGTCCAGCGATTTAACCTGTCATTCGCCTCAACCACCGGCGACATTTGAACATCCGACATCGGTCGTGGCGCTAGTTCAATCAGTCCAATCTTGAGGCGCTGCTCGACTGTGTACTAACACCGTGACTGGCACTCGCGACCTTCTTTTTTGGCGATCAATATCCGTTGAATGGACCCTAGTGCAGGTAGACATCGAAGCCCGAAACCCGGAGATCGGCTTCGGCCAAATGAGCGAACTCGAGCGCCATCCTCTCCCGAGGTGTCGGGAGAAAGCTCCAGGACGCTGTGCGGTAAACCTCAGGAATGAATCCCGCGTCGGTGAAATACTGCAAGTACTGGCTGTAGCGGATGCGGTTGGTATAGAAGCCCGAATTCGCCATGAAATCGGATTCCCACGTTTTTTCGCTGAAACGAAGATCGTTCAAATTGCCGCCAACGATGTCAGCGATGGAAATCGTGTGGGAACCGACGCCATCCACCCTCTGGATACGCCTGAGCTCGGTAAGCAGTGGAACGAAGTCCCTTCGACGAACGTGTTGTAGAACTGCGTGAGAAAAGATGAAATCGACCGAGGCCGACGGAATGTTCCTAAGCGATTCGATACCATTGGTGAGGTAATGACCGTTGCACGCTCCGAGCACACCAGCGAAATCCTCGCATCTCGACACGGACGCCGGGCTGAGCCCGTGCTCGCGCAGGTAGACTTCGAGTTGTTTGTATTCGTCGATCGAAACCCGCGCAAATGGGCCTACATCCACGGCATACCCAGATGACGCGCCGAAGGTATGAGCAATGATGAGTGAGTAGACCGAGTTACCAGGGCCGAGTTCCAGCGCGACGAAGTGCTGATTCTTCCTTGCGAACACCGCATTCTGGAAATGACGCCGGAAGACGCTAAGCGCATATTGGGGCTTCTCCATAGCGCCGAAATTGAAGAGTCCGACCTTGTTGAGAAGCCGCCGACTGACCGGAATACGGGAAAGGAAAAGTTTCGCAGCCATATTAAGCTGCCAAGGAAGATGATATTGGTACACGGCGCAGCCGTCCTTTGGCAGCAACTGCACTGCCGTTCATGGTCAGGACTGAATGGCAGCGTCTTGAACAGGCCCCGCGTCAAAAACAATCAGGGTTCGTATTTACGACACGCTCCCACTCCTCGCTGCTACCGGATTCGCCGGCGTGAAAGAAGTTACAGATCACCTGTTGTTTAACAGTGACTTACGGGACTAACTTAGGTTGTTGGTTTTCGTCGGTGTTTTCCGATGCGGACATCGTCGCAAGTGCAAATTTCCACGTTAATGGCTTGGTGCGTAGTAGCCCGTTTTCGCGTAGGCCGTCAAAGGTGGAAGGCTCTTCGGAGAGCGCAGCTTGACCTTGATCTTTCGCCATCTTGCGTCATGTGTTTTCTGGCTCGGGCGGTAGCCCAAAATGTATTGGTTACGCAGCTCCGAGCCAATCTTTGACGCGATGTCCGGCAAGAGATCCAAATCTCCGATCGCGAATGACCGCCCGCCTGTTAAATCAGCAATTTCGTTGAGAAGCGTAGGACCGTACAGTTCTTCCGGTGTTCGGTTTCGAAACGCGACCGGCTCATAGACGCCGACCGAATAGAGCTGTGTATCGGCCTCTCGAACCAGTCTCTTGATGTCCTTCTCGGTGTATCGGCTGTTGTTGTCGCCGCCATCGGAAATGATCAGCAAGGCCCGCTTGGCCCTGCCGGAGCTTCGCATTTGCGTAAGCCCAAGGTATATCGCGTCGAGCAGAGCCGTCTTCCCCTTGGCGGTCGCTGTGAGCATTTTGCTCTCGAGGTCTTCGACATTGTTGGTGAATGGCGCCAGTAGCTCGGCGTGATCGTTGAACCCCACGAGAAAGAACTCATCATCTGGGTTCGCAGTGTTTAGGAACTGGACGGCGGCCTGCTTCGCTTTTGCCAGTTTATTATTCATGCTGCCACTCAAGTCCAAAATCACGCCAACGGAGATAGGCACGTCCTCGGAGGAAAAAGTCACCACTTCCTGTTCCACGTTGTCCTCGAACACGCGAAAGTTCTCAGACTCCAGACCCGTTACTTGACGGTTGTAGGGATCCGTCACTGTGACATTCACAAGAGCAAGTTCCACGTCTAGATGTAAGGCTTGCCCGGGCTTAATGACTCGGCCCGGTGTATCGTGTTTCACATCGTCCGCGCCAAGCCGCTGAGCGGAAACCGAATTCGATGTTGTGAGAGAACTCAATATCAATGGAAAGAGGAGAAAAATTGAGGCTAGCAACCGGAACGCGACTCTCATGAAAATGGTTCCTTCTTCATTTCCCCCCACTTGTGGTGCTAATGCAGGCATGAATGGAGTTTGGAGGCTGTTCCTATCGGGCACTGCCACCCCTCAGAAACCGTTTCCTTTCAAGATGCGAGCCAGCACGTTCAAGAATTCCCTCTCGCGCAAGCCAGGCGCCCCCAGACAGTTTGAGCCGTTCCGCACCACAGGCAGCCACCAACAGCCCTGCTCCACAAGCACACTGCAATACATACTTGCCTGCGAATCGATAAGAAGCGCCATCACTGCCGAGAGTCCGCGAAGGCCCCTTAGCCCCAGCACCACATCCACTTTGGTTTTCTGAAGAAGCCGACGGATATCGTCACAAGAGTCCGCGACATAGCACTCGCAGCCCGATCTTTGTAACGGATCACAGTGAAACACGACAGAGCTGGGATCCGCGCCAACCAGCAATACGCGGATTTTTCGCTCATCAGCGATGACCCCGGCAACAACTGAATAGCCGCTCCCCCTTGTTCCCACGCTGCTCTCGAGTTCATTTCTCACGGCAGTCGTATCCCAGTCAGACAAGAACGGATCAGCTCGCACCGCTGCTAGGCCGGAAGGCCCCGAACTTACTGATTGACGTGTGGACGGAAAGTTTCAGAAGTCTAAAAATAGACTCGCTGGGATACATTGGAGCTGTGGGCGTTGAATCGTGCCGGGTTTTCTCGATCAAGAATGAAACTCTAGTTCAATTGGAACATCTTCGCGGATGCGGTCGTGCTCCGCGATGGCAAGTCGCTGTGTGACTATGTCAACGTGGGTGGTTTGCTCAAACAGGTTCGTAAAACACTCAGATTTCGGCCATGTAATGTGTGGCCTCGCTGCCTTCGAATCGTAATCGGATCTCGGGAGATCGGAAGACTACCGGCGAAATCGAATGCTAGACGGGCTCTGCCGGCCATACCAGATTGAAGCTTTCCTGCTTCCTCAAATCCATTTCCGACCAACCAAGGTTTGCCCTCGTCTAAGTACCAGCTCGAGTAAAGATCACCAGCGATGGCTGATCTGGCATCGTGCGCGACAGCGATTTTGAGCCGCGCGTGGAGCGCGGCCAGGTCGGGGGAGGCTCGTGCATCGGTTTCTCCAGTTGTTGTGGGAACCAGCTACCCCCTAGGGGCAATTGGATGTGCGCATTTTTGACGGGCACGCCGGGCTGGCTTGGATATCGGTGATCGCCGCGAGCTTCTGGGCCACACCGTCGTTGGTCTAGTGCGCTCCAAAGAGAAAGCTGAAGCCTTTGCGAGCGCGAGCCGTACGGCATTGCTCGGCTCTTTCATTCAGGTGAGTGCGGGATAACTCGTGTAGCCGGCAGCGTCTCCTCCGTAGAAAGTCGTTGGGTCTGGTTCATTCAAAGCGGCTCCGAGTTGCAGCCGCCTTGGTAGATCTGGGTTGGCGAGAAAGGCGCGGCCGTATGCGACAGCGTCGGCATGCCCGGTCCGTAATGCTTCCTCTCCCCTGAGTCTGTCATATCCGCCATTCACGACGTACAGACCTTTCCAAAGTGATCTCAGGTGAGCCGACAAGGCGAGATCCGCCTCGTTGCTTCCTTTGCTGTTCTGCGCCCTTTCAACGACGTGAAGGTATCCGAGTCCATAGCTGTTGAGTCTTGCAACCGTGACGGAGAAGGTTTCGAGCGGGTTGTCGTCCGCCATATCGTTAAAACCACCGGTCGGAGAGATTCGCACACCCACATGCCTGCTGTCCCAGACTTCCAGGACGCGTTCGACTGCTTCAGTGAGAAAGCGGACTCGATTCGACGCAACACCTCCATATTCATCGGTTCGCCGATTCGATCCTGTTCGGAGAAATTGATCGATCAAGTATCCATTCGCCGCATGAATCTCAACCCCGTCAAATCCGGCTTCTTTCGCGTTGCCGGCTGCCCGCCGATAATCGGCCAAGGTCTCTTTGATCCCGCTAGCCGTCAAGGCAACCGGCTCCGAAACCTGCGCCAGACCCGTGGCAATGAACGTTTGGCTATTGGCGCGGATTGCGGAGGGAGCTACTGGCTGCGCATTGTTCGGCAACAAGGACGAATGAGAGATTCGGCCGACATGCCACAACTGAAGGAAGATTCGGCCTCCACTCTTATGAACGGATTCGACGATTCGGCTCCACGCTCGCACCTGTTCGGGGGAATGAATCCCTGGAGTATTGATGTACCCTTTGCCCATGGGCGAGATTTGCGTCGCCTCGGTCACGATGAGTCCAGCCGAGGCGCGCTGCGAGTAATAAGTCGCCGCGAGTTCGCTCGGCACGCCATCTGCGTCTGCGCGGTTGCGCGTAAGGGGCGCCATGAAGACGCGATTTGCCAGGACCAAAGACCCAAGCTGAACAGATTCGAAGAGATTCGCCATCTTGTACTCCTGTTGTTCAACGACGCGGTAGGTTGCTGAACGAGTCGTCAGCATTCTCGGCCCGACGCTCTTTCCAAGCAGCAATAGCGTTGACCAATCCGCAGAGGAGAACGACGCCGGGAATGACAGGTTCCTTGATGCCGAGAGGAAGAACGCTTGCAGGCACCTGAGGCTGCAGGTGGACATAGATGGCCACTGCACATCTGAGCAACGAGGAGCAAACACGCCATCAGGAGGACTTGATACCTGCTTTTTTCGGTCAACGACCTCCGAAGCCATGGCAGCAAGAACAGGGAACCGACGACCATTTCCGTCAGTTTCCCTGCGAGGATCGCCTCATGGGGAAGGTGGCTCCGCTGAATCTGGATATCAAACCATCCACGGAATGGCTGAAAGAATTTGAGGAATCCGAACATGAACATCAGAATTCCTAGGCACAGCGATAAACCCGCGCTCAGACGACGATACATTCTCTTCTCCACTTCCAAAATCCTCCGGCGGGACATCCGTCGGAAATAGCGCTGATCTAAGGTCTAACTCTCGGAGCGAAACGCCTGATCCAATTCATTTGGAGAAATGTGATCCGTATAGTTGCTGATCGTCTTTAGAGCCACGCCCATCAGAACCTCAAGTATTTGATCCTTACGGTATCCTGCGGCCAGAAAATTCTCGATCGTCTGCGCTTCCACGTGTCCGCGTTTAGCAACGATCTCCTTCGTGAGCGCGACAAGCGCGTTTAGTTTCGGATCGGACAGCGGAGTGTTTGACCTGACTGCGGAGACAACTTCGGCCGGTACATGCAGGAAGGCCTTCAGCACCGTGCTGTGAGCCGCCATGCAATACTTGCAGCTGTTTTCAACGCTGGCGGCGAGTAGAACGATCGAGCGCTCCACCGCACTCAGGCTCCCCTTGTCAAACGCGCCTTCCAGGCCCAGATAGCCCTCAAGCAAAACGGGAGAGTTTGCGAACACCCCAAAGAGGTTTGGAATGAATTTAAACGACTTTTGGATCTTTTCTAGAAGTGGACGAGACTTCTCCGGGGCAGTTTCCACGCCGAGGGGAGCGAAGAGATTGGTTTCGGTACTCATAATGGGGCCTTCCTTTCCGAAATCGAGCACATAGACAGACAGGTCTGTCTATGTACAGGACGTATTATAGACAGACAGCGCTGTCTCATGTCAAGATGAATTTCATGAGTAAGAGCAAGAACAATCCGATCCGCGGAGGAGAATTCTGGAGGTGGCCGACCGGCTCTTCTACGCAGACGGGGTCCGCGCGACCGGCACCGAGAAAATCATGTCCCTCGCCGAAGTCGCAAAGGCGACGTTTTATCGGCATTTCAAAAGTAAGGATGCCCTCGTGCTCGCATACCTCGAAAACCGCGATCGAGCTTTATGGGACTATCTCTCCGATCCCGCTCCCCCGAACGATCTGCGTGAGGCTCTGACCAAATTCGAACAAATGGCGAACTGGCCCGAAATAATTGGCTGCCCGTTCCTTCGTATCGCATCCGAATTCCCGGATCCTGCCCACCCGTACCATCGCCTGGCGATCGAACACCAAAACAAGATTCTGGACTATCTGACCGATCTGCTAAAGCCCTTCGCAATCGACAAAAGGGCGGCAGCGGCAGCGATACTTAGCGTCATCGATGGCGCCTTCTCCATTCGAATGCTCTATGGGAATTCGAAGGTGGTTCCGATTCTTTCGCCCGCCTCCGCGATCCTAGAAGCCTTTCAGAAACGAGATGGGCGGCGTCGCAGAACGTGATGTCAGTGAGTCCGGAGACACTGGCTACTCGCCGAGTCATGAGTCCGTTGAGAGCGAATTCCCAAAGTTCATTGTCGTAACTGCGATACCAGCGACCGCTGTCCTGCCACTCGTAAATAAACATCACAGCCACGCGTTTTCTCGAAAGCCGCGGAGCTCTTAGGCAATCGGTAATCCAGTTCGCGGTCCCATTTCCGCCACAAGAATGCAATCAATTCCGAACGGCCATACAAGAACTCCTGCCGGTTACGCCACTGCGCATCCTCGGCATAAGCCAAGGCGACCCGTTCCGGGTCGCGAGTCTTCCGAAGGTCTTCCGCGATCTGGACCTTTCTGTTCGCCACCTCTAGGTCGATGAATGGCGGCTTGATAATCTCGCTCATCCTTAATCTGCCAGAGTTCAATCATGCAGCCTCCGGGCTCGTGCCGGAAGGGGCGGTGTACCGTTTCGCCCTGCGAACGATGTGCTTAGCCTGCTTTGCGAACCGCCACCGCGGCGAAATCAACTTCCGTCTTGAGAGCCTCGTTGATGTAGTTCGTGAACACATTGAGAGCAACATGCTCGATTATCTCGACGATCTGTCCGTCGTCGTATCCCGCCGCTTTCACCGCGCGTACAGCTTCTTCACTTACATGGCCACGCTCGCGTGCAACAGCGACGGCGAAGCGTAGAGCCGCTTCTGCCTTCGGATCGTTCGATGAACCGTTGCGGTTGGCCGCGATTTCGGCATCGTCGAGCTTCGCCAGGTTCTTGCCGAGGTAGGTATGGGCCGAGAGGCAATAGGTACAGCCATTGATTTCAGCCACGGCGAGGGCGATGCGCTCGGTTCGCGAGCCCTACAGCACTGGCTTGCTCCGCCATGGATCCTCGTGCTGCTCACGGTCCTAATGCGACAGCCAGGGCTATTGTAAACGGCCCTGTTCGGGGGCCACTTTGATAACGAGGAGTCTATGGGGACGAGAGATTCAAATTTCCGATAAAATCGCTAAATATGGTGAGCGATATGACCGGAGAGTCGGAGTCTGAAACGACCCTGTATGCCATCAACAAGGCCAAGACTGAATACCGTGAAGCCTTCAACAAAGGCGAGCCTTCGCGAATACTCAAAATCGCCGATCCCGAAGTGGTCAATTTTTCGGAAGGTCAACCAAGCGGACGCGGCTTAGAATCCTTAAAGCAACACCTCGACAATTTTTTCGCTCTTTATACAGCCGAGCTAACCGTCATCATCGCTGAAATTCGCGTTGGCTCGGATATTGCGCATGACTACGGATGGAATGAATTGACGCTTACACCAAAGGCCGGCGGAGAAGCCATATATCGAAGATACCGCTATGTGGATGTCTGGCGTAAAAACCACGAAGGCCAATGGAAGCTCTGGATGTACATCGACAACGCCGATGTCAAGAATCCATTTGTCCCTCCGGGAGCCTGAAAGGTCCCGGCAAACGTCAGCGCGCGGCGAGCTTTTTCAATTAGCCGTTTCCTAAACCCTTACGGTAACCGGAACGTGCAATCATCACCGGCTAATCACGACGCGGGTTCCGCCAAAGATTACACCGCAATGCGCATAGATCTTGAAATGGCCAGTAGCGACACAAATCAAGTCAACCGATTTCCTTGTTTCAGATTCAATCCATCCGGGCGGTGAAGACTGGCGTTCTCGTTGCTGGAAACCGTGTAGCGATTGACAAACAGTCGCACGATTCTCTCTGCGGTGTTCGCTGAATTGATTGGACGAACCCGTTAAAACAAGTGCGTGGCGTGCGTAATGGCCGCACCAGCTCGCATTGCAGCAGCAACGGTAGCGACTTCAGCCAACATGGCGTCGTCTGCACCCGCTTCACGAGCCGCCTTCACGTGGAGGGCAATACAGTACGGACATTGGGTCGTGAGCGCAACCGAAACAGCGATCAATTGCTTTTGTAGCACATTCAGAGATCCCGCTTTGAATGTCTCTTTGTCGAATGCCCAAAACGCCTTCATTGCCGCTGGAGCGTGGTCATCGAGACTCTTGAGCTTCGTTAGGTTCTTGAGATCAAACATCTTTAAGCCTCCCGCTCCTTCGCATCGACGCATTTCATTCAAGAATTCCCACTCGGTCATTTCGGAAAGGCGAAATTCAGTGTAGCTGCTGACGTTCTCGACAGCGACGCGAACTTCGAGGAAATCCCGACTCTGAGCGGGTACCCGCCGTCGATCATAAAATTTAGAAGATAATTTCGAACTAGCCCCAGACCGGTTTGCGCGAAAGGATGTGAGAGTGCGTAGCCGTGATACGTTGCGTTTTAGAGATTTGAATCGACTTCAGAAGCGATAGGGGGCCAGCGAGTGATCGCCACCCCCACATGCAAGCGGCCGAAGCCTGGTGCTGATGCTGGTGTTGTTATTCCGGCTTCTTGCTGCCGTCGGTCGCGCAGCCGCCCTTGCCCTTGCAGGAGTTCTTGCCTTTGCAGCCGTTGTCGCTCGCCTTGCAGCCGCCCTTACCCTTGCAGGAGTTTTGGCCCTTACAGGCGTGCTTTTCTTTCACATTGTTGTCAGCTTTAGCGCTCGAATCGTCCTGCGCCGAAGCCTTCGTGAGGTTCGAAGCCTGAATCGTGGCTGCGGTTCCCGAAAGCAAACCTGCGATAGCCGCGCCAGCGAGTAGAACCCGATTGGTCTTTGTCATCTTATTTTCTCCATAGATCGAAATGAATTGCCAAAACACCGTCCGTACGCACAGTAAAGACCTGGTGTGTTAATGGGGTCTCCGCCTGTGGCAATACGAGTCCTGATGCCATTCGGAGAAGACTGAACTCCCCACCGAGGGTTTCCGTACGGAGGTACAGAGTCCCCAAACACCAAAAGGTTTCAGGATTCTCAAAAATAGACGAGTTTCTTCGTGGCGCACCGGCCTAGCTATGCCGGTATCACGTGACGCGGGTGCTTGTCCTCGCGCAGTCATAAAATTTGGATTGTCGGGGGTGAAGGAAGTCTAGCTACCGCCTATGGTTCTTCCAGGACATAAGTTACGCCTATACGATGAGCCGCCAAGGGTGCGGGGTATGCGGGGAGCGGCATATTCGGTTTGGGAACGAGAGCCATTGGTGCGAATGAGAGAACGAGGGAGGATCGGTGTCCGTCCATTCCAAGAATTCGACGCTTTATACGTCATTTAGCCGCGTCATTTTAGCTTTTCTTCCGGTTTGGTTTTCCGGATGCTAAGTAACCCCGAAAAGAGGTATAAGTCTCAGCTGCTCGTCGATCTTGCGGCGTCCAAAATCGTCGATCGGCAATCCTCCTTTGTCTTGCGACCACGCTTGCGCGAATGCGCGTGCGCTCTCTGCGCGACGTCCCTCACGAGCGCTCGAGGAACACCTGCCTGCACCGATGCCTTTTCCAACAGTTCATCGTCCAGACGAGATACATCTTTTGTTCGGGCAAGCGGGAGGCCCAAGCCTCTTTCTGGCACGTAACGCATCGTTGAAACATAGTCATAACCCGGCGAAAGCTCCGGAGTTCGGCCGTCGCGATAAAGAAGCGACCAGTTCTTCAAATGCATGTCCGCATTCCCGATTGCGGCATTGAAGATGTTCGGCGGATGAATTCCGACAGTCCTTTTTCGCCAAGAAGCGCCCAAATGTCTTTCGCCATCCTCGTGTGTCCGTGCTGCTCATATTTCTTTTCCGGATGGAAATATCGCCGGTTCGAATTTTCATGTGAGCTTTGCTGGCACCGAGCAAAATCCACCCAATTCCCTGCAAATCACGCCATCGAACCTAAATATTGTGGTTGGCGAGACCCAGCAATTTACCGCGCTCGACGAGACCGGCGCCGCGCGTCTCGATGCTACCTGGACCATCAGCGACGCCTCGCTGGCCAGCATAACGACGACCAGTTCGCCTGTCCTCACGGCTCTCGCCGTCGGCCAGGTCACGCTGACAGCCAACGTGGATTCGCTCTCCGCGCAGATTCAAGTAAATATCTTAGCGGGAACCGTATTGGCGCCAGGGACCGTACGTTGGTCTGCACCCCCATTGACCTCAAACGGCGTGAATGGAGCCATGACTTCAGTTCTTCAACTTGCACATATTCAAGAGGAACCGGACGTTTTCGAAATAGAAAAGACGGTCGATGCGAACGGTAACGGTGGCATCACGGGACGCTGGTTTTACGACCGATGGCCGCCAGGTCGGTGTCCCATTTAATATCGTCAGTGGAGGGGTCGGCCCATACCAAGGCGTCGCGGCGGCCGATGGAAGAGGGGGAGTAATTGCTTTTCTAAAAGGCATAGATCCTTGTGCCCCGGGCTCCGCCGAAATATCAGACTACGATGGACAGTCTGGTGCCCTCGTCTGGAATACTTTTATCGACTACGACTGTACTAACCCAACGGTTTCCGTCGGTCCGGAGGGCAACATTCATGTCGTCGTAGGTCGCACATCTCTCGTTACTCTCGACGCAAATACAGGCGCTCAGCTCGGACAGTGGAATGTGCCTATCACCGATGTGACCTCAGGAGGCGAGACCTTTTTCTTTGGAGGTCTACTCTCCAACCCAGTCGTTGACGCGAACGGAACAACCTTCGCTCTGGTAAATAAGACATTCGACGAGGCAAATTCGGATGATCAAGTTTGGCTGTTATCCGTGCCGACGACTGGTGCGGCGACCACGACGATAATCTCGAGCGGTGGGGTGTGGACTGATGCTCGCGAAGCACTGCTGATTCCAGACGGGCAAGGGAGTGCCTATGCTGCCTGGAGTGACAACAATAACGCTAAGCACATCTCTCATGGTGCCGCCGATACGATCGTTCCCATAGGAATGCCAAGTGAGATGGTTACGGATGATGCTGGTGTTTTGTATGTTTCCAGCAACACGACGTCGGCTGGCACAATCAAGGCATTATCTCAAATGACGCCGTTATGGACCTACCAAGGCAGTGAACCTCTGCACGTGCTAGGCGCGGTCTTCGGTGGAGCGCTGTAGGACTCGGTCAGCAAACCGGCCTGGTATCCCTTAACTCAACTGGGTGACATCTCCGGGCGCACCTCGACTGAAATCGTCGCGGATCTCGCAGCGGGGGCAAAGGTCGTCAAGGCGTTCAATTCCGTTCCGATGTCTTGGCAAGGCCCGGGTAGGCGGTTTTTGACCGCCCCGAGTTGCGGCGGTTTTCCAATTCTCACTGACCTGTTCGCACGGACCGATTTTCGTTTGTTTTGTTAGCGGTACGAACTCCTCAGTTGCGCTAAAACACCTCATTTGCAGTCTATTGTTCAGCAAGTGTTCAGCAAAATTCTCGCTTCGGACACCATTGTTCAACTACCCTTACAGATCGATGACGACATCGCGGGTTGGCTGCGAGCAGCAAATGAGAAGGTTGCCGTTGGCCGGCTTTTCTAGCGGCTCGGGGCTGTAGACGACTGTACCGGAAACCAAACCGCTCTCACAGTTGTGACAAACGCCGGTGCGACAGGACCAAAGGGCGGGGACGTCGCACGCTTCGGCCAACTCCAAGATGCTTTGATATTTTGAGGCGTTCCAATGTGCGGCGATACCGCTGCGGGCGAACGACACGAGAGGGCCGGTGTTGGCTTCATCCGCCGGCGGATGGGGAGCCTTGTGCGTGGCGCGGATACCCCCAGAGGTCTTGGAATTGTCGCCGCTGAAAATTTCGGCGTGAATCCGCTGCGGTGCGACACCGAACGCCTCGAGGGTTTCTTTCATCTCCGCCATGAACTGAGATGGGCCGCAAAGATAGACGTCGGCGTCTCGCGGGATGCCGATTTCGTCAAAGTCGGAGCGAGACAGGCGACCGGCACGGTCGAAATGCTCTCCCATTTTGTCGTCCGCGCCTGGTCTGCTGTAGCAGACTCGCGCGCGAGCATTCGGGAGCATGGCCATCAGGGTGTGGACTTCGCTGGCGAACGGATGATGCTGACGGTCGCGAGCCGAATGGATCCAGAAGATTCGTCGTGTTGAGCGATTGGCCGCCAGCGCGTGCAACATGGCCAAGACCGGAGTCGCGCCAATTCCGGCGCTGAGCAGCACTGCGGGTGCATCCCCGATTCCAGAATGAAGGTCCCGCGCGGCGAACTAACGTCGAGAACATCTCCCACACGTACTTGCTCTTTGAGATAGGCTCCTGCTGCTCCATGCGCTTCGATCTTTACGCTGATGCGGTAGCGCTCTGTTGAGGCAGGACCGGAAAGCGAGTAGCTGCGAAAGAGTAGAGCGTGATCTCCGCAAGGCTGGAGACGCACGACGACATATTGACCTGGCAATGCCATCGGCAACTGTTGTCCATCATTGCTCAGCATGGAAAACGAGAGGACGTCCGCGGACTCGTGATCGATTGCCGAAATTTGGAGGGGGCGAAATCCCGGCGCAACCGGGTGCGCCGCGGAGGCGGGCGCGAGGCCTGCGTTCCCGCTCGCCAATTCTGCTGTTTGGCTCTTCAGCAGCGCTCCGAACGACCACCGCCTGCAGATGTTCGGGTGGTTCAGCGAAGAGGCCGCTCTCGCTTCGCGCGAGAAACGTTCCATTGCCTGACGATCCTGCCAAACGTTTTCGGGCAAGAACTTTAGCGCGACCGAGCGACCCAGACGAGTATCTTGGGCCTTATAAACAACGCCCATGCCTCCGCCCCCCAGTTTCTCGAGAATCAGATAGTGCGATACTTGCCGCCCGATCATCGGATCCGCTTGCGCCGTGGGATTTATTCACGGCATTCGCCCTCTGAAGGTAAAGTAGTGGAAACTCATTTTTATCTCACGGAATTCCCCAAAAGGGCCTATCGAAAACTACAGGACACAACTCATCATTCCTCGGAGGCGAAATCCCCCTCAAAGGCTTTACCCGAGCAACAGCAGTTGCCTATGACGGTCAAGAAACCGCGGGGAAGATGTTCGAATAGCCAAAGAGACAAGCTGTAGGCCAGTCTGGTCTGTACATACTGCTTCATCAGCATTAGCTGCGTAGAGCTGTGACTCAGGGCCGGCCGACAACATGAACTCAGATCTCTTCATGCACGGTGGAGCTCTTCTTGCCGCGGTTTTCCAAACCGCCGCTCAGAAATCTCGTACAAGCGAAAATCGGAAGGCGAGTTGCAAATAGAAACGTCTCCCTGGCAGGCAGTGCTTCTGTTCAGGACAACGGTTCAAACAACCGTTGTAGGAAACCAGGCTTGGAGGAAGTGAGTGTGGTTCGCCACAACTGTTCCCCAAACTGTTCCCTGCTTTTCTCACGATATAAGTGGGGCGCGCGGCGGCAGTTTGCTAATTCACTCTGACCCGTTCGTGCTGATCGCGTTTCATCTGCTTTGATAGCGTTAAAATCGCCCAGTCGTACCGATACCGCCTTACGGTAGGTTTGAGCAACGTTTCGCGCGCTCCTTTGACTTGGGGCGCGGTTTTTAGCCCCACGGGCTGTGCAATCGGAGATTGCATCGAAAACCAGAAGTCACCTCCGACTACACCTGAGTTTCAGGACTAGCATCCCGAAGCTTCCAAAAGGGATCGCCAACATCCCCCAAGGTTGCAAAGTGGCGGCAAGTATTCATGTCCAAGTAGCGAAGTTTCGTGCTCGGGACGACCGTTTGAGAATTCCCGTCGAATTCAATCAGGATTGGCAACTCGGTCTGCCTGCACCACGGAGTCGTCAAATGTACAAAAAAACCGACAGCCAATGAAGCAAGTACACCGTTCGGCCAAATCACTTGCGGGCGCCCACCCGCTGCGCCATAGCGCTCCGCTTCGAGCTTCAGTGCGCCTTCATTAACGATTCCCATGCACCGAAGACAAGGTCCTCCCGGAACGGAGAGCGCCACTTGGCCACCGATATAAGACTCATCATTCACTTTGTGCACGTCCATTCCGATGTCGATGTACGGAACCAGATAACGCCGTGCTGCGGCCTCTAATTGCGCTCGTTCACCGATTGAGTCGACGCAGCCGAAAATAACATCGCAAGACCGCAACGCGACTGCACAAGTCTGCCACTGGGTTGTTTCTCTCCGTACTTTAGCTCGCGGATTTACACCGAGCACCATGCGAGCGGCCACGGAACTTTTCGCCGTGCCTTCGTTCACATCCCGCTGGGTGGCACCAACCAAACGATTCAGATTCGTGTCTTCTACCATATCTGGATCGACAAGGGTGAATTCCCCTACGCCAAGGTGGGCGAGCTGTTGTGCAATGTGAGACCCTCCGCCTCCGAGCCCGACAATCGCTGCCCGAGAGTTTCGTAGTATCGAATCGCTTTTTTCGCCCAAGAAGCTTTGTCGGTCAAGCCTCGGCTCTATACTTTTCATGGCTTTCATATCCGCCTCGTCGGTAAGCCCACAATTGTGAACTGTGAAATCTCGACTGCCTCACGTCGTCTCGGCACCCAACACCGACCACATGCGGAATCTTCACTAAAGACGATTGCACCGTGCGGAAGATCTGGTTGAACGTTCCAGAAATCGGGAACAAACTTGGTAGTTTCGCTACTGTCCACGCGACTAAAGCTAGGCTTCCCGCTATGAGCGTGCAGATGAACATGAAACACAGACACTTTCTGATTGTAAGCACCCTGCAGTGCCTTCCGAATGGCCGCAGGACCCATCGTTGCTCCCACGTTTGGATCATCAAGATAGTCGTCGTCGGCTACGTCATGCATACTGTGCGCCAAGATGACGACGCCACCATCTTCGAGCGCGCCCGCCCGGCAAAGTACGAACCCTACCCGCTCGAATGCAAACGGATGCGGCCGCTCCAGTTTTGTCTTCACCTCGTTCAAAAGTTGCTTTGTAATCTTGAACAGTATCTTCATCGCAAGGCCCTTAGGTGCTCTGCAAGAATCGCCGCAGGACGGAGCTGTGCGCTCACATTGTTCCACGACCACGTATGCCAATTCCGATCAACGATTCGGTGCATTGACCAATTCGCTCCGCGTCCCGCAACCGCTCGTGAAAGGAACAAGCGCGTCGCATAACCACTGTGCTCCTGAATGCACAGCAGGCCTTCGACTTCATGCGGGACACATCCTTTCGGCAGTATCAGTCGCGGAAGATAGATGTAGACCTTTCCACCTTCGCTCAACTCCCGAACTTCTCCACAGAGTCCGCTGAGCTCTTGGAGATGCTCGGTGGCCACCATTAGGAGGAGCTCCCAGTTCGAACGTGAGAGACAAACCTCTCGCCCTGCTTAATTTCGATGCTTGCGTTGTCAGCAAGGGGCCTAAACTCCCCATGAATGACTTCATCAAGCTCGCGAGAGCCGTCAACGCCCACCAACTGCTTGAAAGCGGCCACAATGTAAGTTCCTGCTGCCACCTGCTTTTCGACACAGTCCACTGTCACCGTTACCAGTTTCAGTTTGTGAGCCTCATCTGGTGGTGCGCCAGTGGTCTTTACCTGCGTTTCAGCGTCAGTCATGATGTTCCTCCGGAGGGGCCTCTTGCCCCTCACAATGGAATGCTCACCGCTTCCAAAATTTGACATGCAGGTAGAAAGCGCCGAACGGATGTCCAAAAGCGGCTCTTGTGAGCATTTACTTGTGGAGGCGTCGAAGGAACAACGATGCGAGAGCCCCCGGGAGAAGGTCCTTTACAAGATCGTGAAGCTAGTCTAGAAGATATCCGCCAGGCGTTTCAGTCACTTACCGAGGCGGAAATGGTGAAGTTAAATACCTACGCTGAGAATCGCATCCGAAGAATCGGTTTCAGCGCATCAGGACACGACGCCCACCAACTTCTCACGGAAGCCATGAATTCACTGCTCGAGACGGGGCGACGACACTGGTACCCCGACAAAGTCGATCTGCCCGGATTTCTGATTGGCGCGATGTGGAGTATCTCGAGCAACTGGGCGAGAAAGGGAGCCAAGGGTCAACTCGAGATCCCCGACGCTGATCTCACACGAAATTCCGAGATTGGCGAAGGCTCTCGAAGCGCAACGGTGTTCGCCTTCGCGCTCGATCCCAGTCCTGAGGAGCAACTGCTCGCCAGCGAGCTGCAGACGGAGGAACAACTTGTTGAAGAGATCGAGAGTCTCTTCAAAGACCAGCTTCTGGCACCACTCATTCTGGATGGCTGGAAAGCTGGCATGAAAGGACCGGAAATCATTGAGGCACTTAACATCGATGAGACTGAGTATCGAACTGCCGTGCGGCTTATACGGCGACGAACCGGCGCGAAGTGGCCGAAAGGAAAGCCGTATGTCCGCTGAGCGAGACCCCCGACGCCCCCTCGACGGCATCCTTGATGGCTTGGCAGATTCGATCGCGAGCGAGACGCCGAACGAACTCCTCGACGAAGCCCGCAGCGCAGGTCGAGATTCCCAAGAGATTGCCAAGAACGTGCAAAAGACCCTCGGTACTGCGATCAAAAAATTCGAGCAGCGTAAACTGGAGGCGGCCCGTCAGGCTTGCCGTCTCCATGCCGCGGACCGATCAGGTAAGTCTAACTGCATCGCGGCCACGGTTGAGGGACGCAAACGACAGCTCTCCACCATCCTGGAGAACAATCCCGCAATAGGAGCTGCTCTCACAGCGCAACATCGCGATTTTGAAATGCTTTCCGACAACGACGTCGAGAGCACTCTCGAAGACCTGGCGGAACTTGGTCTTTTGGCCGATCTGCCCAAGCCCTTGAACGAGTAACAACGTGTCCAATGTGATCCAGACTCCGCAACAGATCCTAGCCGACCTGGGCATAAAAGAGCCTGAAGACCTCGACGTCGAAGCGATCGCCGAGTATTGCGGCGCGTCGATTCGGTATAAGCCTCTGACCGGATGCGAGGCGAGAATCATCGGTTATCGCGACCGCGCCATCATCACGATCAACATCAGCGCATGGCGTGGCCGTCAGCGATTTTCAGCAGGTCACGAGATCGGACACTGGATGTGCGACCGTGGCCAAGTGGCTTTTCAGTGCGACTATGCCAACTATGTTCGAGGCTGGTGGGCCGCCAATCCCGAGACTCGCGCTAATCGCTTCGCCAGTGACTTATTACTGCCTCTCGTAATGTTCCAACCCCGCTCCCGTAGTTTACCGGTTACTTTTGCCACGGTGCGCCGACTGGCGGACCTATTTCAGATGAGCTTGACCTCCACCGCCATTCGCCTTGTAGAGCATGGAGGCTTGCCCGCTATGCTCGTATGCAATAGTCCCGAGAAAAGAGAGTGGTACGTAGCGAGTGCGGAGGTCAAAGGTCGTTTATGGCCCCTGGCAAGACCCGATCAAATGACCCAGGCCTACGCGCTCTTGAAGGAAGGTCGCAGGCACACTGAACCCAAGGATGTCCGCAGCGATCACTGGATTAATCATCCTCGGGCAGATCGCTATTGGATCAAGGAAGATTCTATCCGTCTGAATGAAGGCAGCACCTTGTCGTTGCTATGGTGGGAAGACGAGAAGCAAGTGCTGGATCTCGACGAGTATGAGGAAAGCATGGGCACGCGACGTTCTGATGGGAGGGAGAATTGGGACTGACTCCTACAGCAGAGACACAAAGGAAACCGTATCAGGTGCTGTCTAGAGGAACTGGAAGCGCTT
Organism: uncultured Acidobacteriota bacterium; assembly: GCA_963766985.1. Classification (GTDB taxonomy): domain Bacteria; phylum Acidobacteriota; class Terriglobia; order Acidiferrales; family UBA7541; genus Acidiferrum. The sequence continues at coordinate 562,783 of CAVYCJ010000009.1, read as the reverse complement.
TAGTTGGATTTTCGACCCTTACACCAGCAGGCGCGCGATGCATCCGCCCCACCAAAAGAGCAAAAAGTCAAAAGATCGTTTTCGAACCTTAAAATCCCATCCCTGAAATTTACAGTCCGCACGCATCGGCCGTGCCACGGAGCGCGGATGAAAGAGATCCTAGGAACTGACCTCTTAAGGGGCTTGCAGGATTGCCGCGAGCCGCGAAAAATGCACCCAATGGTCTGTTGAACGTGTAGAGCGAAGCTCAATGAGCAGCTCATTGGCGGCGCTGTGACACTCAACGACCGTATACCGCATACTTCTCACCACTGCTTCCGGGATTCCCAGCTCAAGCACCAATTGAGCCGCAAAGTTCCAGAGGCCGCACGCTTTTTCTGCAATCTGTCTTTCCTTAGTGCTCCACTCGGAGAGTGGCTTTCCGCGGAGATTGATTAACGTCCTGCGTGCAGCGCGAAATTTGGGCTCTGTCACAACCTGATTTAACGCGATCAAGTTTTGAGCCATGTTGGCAGCTCGAGCTAACTGCAACTGTTGCTGAATCGCTCGAATTTGATCATTGCTCCCCTGCGTCGCGATTCGTAATTGTTCTTGCATAGCCTTGAGTTGGAAGTAGTACACGAAAAAGGTTCCAACGATAGCAATATTGGCAACTAATTGAATAAAATCTATCCATTGGGGTGTTGTTCCCACACTTCACCACCTTCTATTCCACTGGGATGTCAGTGTTTTCTGGTGTCAGGTCCTCAGCAACAGAGCTCAACTCGCCGGACACCCAAAATCAAACGGCCCCAGTTCATTGTGTCCTGCTTCGCCACCGCTAGTATTCAGGCCGAGAACTATATAAGTGAACTCTTTCTGGGGCTTCGGCGTCAAATTCAAATTGCGTCACCGGTTATCTTCAGATATAAGTACATCGCAATACATACCATCATCGAATCGCAACGACTACGGATATGAGACATATGCTAAAAGCGGTTTGGCTTTGCATTCTGCTCTTCGCAGTCATGGAAGCGCTGCGAGGGGCACCGACTCAGTTCGGCGAGAAGGACACTTGCGCCGCCATGATGAAGTCATGGGGGCAACAGGAAAAAATCCGTATTTCGTCAGATGCACAGAATTTGATAGAAGCCGGATTTGCCAGGAATATGACCAAACTGGCAGTAGTCGACAGCGATCGCAAGTGGCGGGGTGGAGAAAGAACGCTGAAGCAAACTCTCGTCAGCAACTATCTCGACGACCTGCGCGACTCAAAGAGATCACGGGAAGGATCGGCTTACGACGAACTAAAGCTCTATTCAATCGAAGCGTCCGACGTCGATGCCTATCCGGTAGCCGAATTCCTGGGCAAAGTGGAGCCTGTGCTTAAGGGCCCCAAGGGCGAGTTGCACGTCACGTCTACTCCCACCGGGGCCACGATTCGACTGGACAAATCGTCCCGTGGAAATACTGACAAAATCACAGTCGAAACCGCAGGCAAGCATCGCATTGTCGTTCAGAGTAAGACGCTGAGTTGTTCGGATGACATCAACATTCCCGACGGTGGTACCTTGAGATTTCAATGTCCTTGAGATTCGCTGTACTGCTCGCACCGGTGTGGATCGCTCGGTGGAACTTCCGCGTTGGCAATGTTCATCGCAGCGGGAAGATCCGCGGTTTCTGCACCGGAAGCTAGTCGAAGCTGCCCCAGGAGGTAGTCCCAGCTCCTTTGAAACGCAGGCGATGTGGGCACGAAACGCCAAGACGGTGACTGGACCACGTACATGGCTCGATATTCATGGTTGCCAGGACCAGTGGGTTTATACGTATTAACTTGGGTGTTGGCAAAGGGCGGAGCCGATTGCGAACGCGATGTGGGAAGAGCATAGAAGCCGATTTCTGAAAGATTGGCCCCCTGCAGCTTAGTCTGAAAGAGATCGGGAAACCCCGCGATTCTCTCGTTCGCAATAGTCGACTCTATCACTCCAAAAAATAGACTCCCCGAAAAGTCTGATTCAGATGCGTCGGCGCATGCAAAGTCGGGTGCCAACGCCCTTTTACCCGTGCCGGTGAACTGTGTGAGCGCATAGCGCACACCAGTGAAACGAGACCTCCTTAAATCAGCTCCTTCGAACTTCGTCCCCCAGAGAGATGCTCCTGCAAATGACGCTCCGCTCAATTTGAGTCTGGAAAAGTCAGCGTTCGCCAGAAACGCTCGTTCAAAGTTCGCGTTCGAGAGATCCAGTGCCTTCGAGTACGCAGAAAAATTACATCCTTCGCAACTGATGCCTGAGAAGTTTCGTTCGGCTGTACCGCTCTGAAGAAAAATCAGGATCGCGCTGGCCGATGCGGTAATTCCCTCAGCTAGAGCGGCTTCTTGTTCTTTCAGGGCGTGTTGTGTTTCGGGTTCACTAGCTGGCAAATGGAGAATCGCGTAGTACGTCGACCGATTCAGATCCAATAGAGTGCGCAGTGCATCTTCGCGGGACGGTGTGCGAACCACAGCGGGATCCATGTGGGAAAATGTGTCCAATATAGCCTGGCGCACGCTGGAATCTTTTTCGATAACAAGCGCGCTGGCAAGGAATCGCAGTGTAGCCGCGTGTCGCTGGTCCTGCTCTGAAGTCAGGAAAAGGCTGAGGCCTGCTACCCCGGTCAAACGCTCACTCACTGACGTACTCCCAAGTCTTGTGAGGGCCTTGTCGAAGCGATCTTGGTCCTGAGCGTTCTGAGTCTGATTTATCTGCTTCGTCCCCGCATTGATCGTCCAAAATAAAGCCATAATTGCTACAACGGCTGTGACCGCGGCGGTGACCGATGGGGCCCAGGCCTTGAAGATCTCAAGTCCCCAATACTGCCTGGACATTTTTCTTTCCAACTCTTGAATTTCGAGTTCCAGTTTTCGTGTCTTCAGTGCCGCGTCGGGATCAGCGGGCGGAGGAGTGCCAGCTGACGGCGGCGCGGGAGGCCCTGGCGGAGGAACAGGAGGACCTGGTGTGGGGGGTACTGGGGCGCCGGCCATTCTTGCTCCAAGCAGCTTCAGATCGAAACTTAAAGTAGCATAACTGAACCGCTAATTAGCATAACCTAAATCGCAAATGATCTTATGCGTCCTCTTCAAACCCCGTTCACGTGTTCAGGTGGCACATAGAGACTCGAACCGCATATTTGACTATCTAAGCTTAAAGAAGAGTTTGCCACTTCGACCGTACACACTGCGTTGTTTTTGGAGTGGCCTTTGCGGGACAAAAAACGTCGCAAAGCGACGGGATCGTGACACTTCAAAAGAAGCATTCAAATCGAAATGTGGAACCCAGCGAGGCCCTGCTGGAACAGTCCAGCTGCGCCGGCTGACGAAGGAACGAATTGCCTCCGCGAGGGCGGCGAAAATGAAGTCGGCCGGACATCTGAATATTCGCCCGGCCGATCGGCTTTGTTGACTTCTAAATGGAGTGCGTCGAGAAAAAGCCCAGCGACAGAGCGACGGCAAGTATAGCCACCAGAACCAGGCCGATGAGCATCTGAAGGGGCATCCCCAGCGGACTCGGTGCCACCGAAGCGAACTCGGGGTCGACCCAGGCTGTTCCGGGGAAAATGGGAGCCCCAAAGATCCCGATCCAATACAGCGAAGAAAGAATGGCCGCCATCACGAGCGCGTTCATGCTCAATGGTCGTCAACGAAGCCCACGAGGACTTCTTTTGACTGACTTCGGTGGCGAATATCTTCAAGTCTGCCGGAAGGCTTTACGTACTTTCCGCGATGGAAGTGAACTGCTGGAAGGGCGGCGCGAGCGACCGACCGGACTTTTAAAAATTTCCTGTCCTGTTACGATGGCGCGATTCATCTTTGCGCCCATCCTGAAAGAGTTTTTGGCACGTTACCCTGAATTGCGCCTCGAGATTGAACCGTATGTCACGAACTTTCAGCAGGAGCCGAAGGAAGACGTGGATGTCTTCTTCAAGGTGCGGGCCCCGAAGGACTCCATCCGTCGTGTTCGGCTTTTTCCAGGAACGAAGCGAGGACTGTTTGCGAGCAGTGAATACGTAGCGGCGTTTGGCAATCCAACCGGTCCGGAAGAACTCCCATCGCACAGTTGTATCGGATACGGAACTGCCTGGAAGCTCAATCGGAACGGGACAACGATTACGCCAAACATTGTGTTCCGGCTGGTTGTCAGTGACCCTGAAATCCACTTGGACCTTGCTCTCAAGGGGCTTGGCATTGCCACTCTGCCGCTATATTTAGCGCTGCGACCCGGCCATTTCGGCAAACTCGTTCCGATCCTTCCGCATTGGACGCCTGAGCCGATATACCTCTGCGCGTTATTCTCCGGGCCGGCCCGCCTTACACCGAAGGTTCAGGTCCTGCTCGACTTCCTGAATGAATATGTAGGAACAGACCGAGATCCGCGTTTGCACGAATTGCCTGCCAGAGGTCTGTTTACGAGCGACAGTTGGCATCCCAAATCCAATGCAGAGCAGAAAGCGTAGGTGACACTGTCCCAGGCCCTCTGCGCAGCCTAGTAGTAAAGCTCGACTTCGCCGTCCGGTGTACCGTCAGTGACGATCCGCGTGTGCTCTCCGTATGCCGGACTCTCCATTGTTTTGGTCGCCCACGTCAGAGGTGCCTGACTGCCAGCAACGTGGAGGTTGATCTGAGTCATGACTGTAGATGCTGCCGCCGGATAGTCCAGCTTGCTCGTTACGCCGTATGCTTCCAAAGTCTCTTCCGCGTCTACCAGTTCCGGCAGGCCAAGCGCCATAAGGCTCGTCCCCGCGATGCCCTGAAACTCACAGGAATAGTTCCGAGTTTCTTCCGCAAACTGCGCGACCATCGTCATGATTCCTGTCACCAGAATTCCGACCGGAACTTCAATCGCTGGCGTACAGAACGCGTGTCCGTTCGAGTCAACGTGCCAGCTTGCCAAGCTCCAGAAATTACCGCCGCCAGCACCCGACGTTCCCCACTGCAGGACCGGTTGTAAAATCTCCGTGCCTCTTGGATCCTGTAAGCCGTTAAACAGATAGAGGAGTTGCCCGGAATTATTGCTCGGCGGCGGGGGCACTATCCACTTCGTTGCAAAGTACGAAATCGCATTCCTGGTTGCGTTGTTCCAACTGGCCCAAGTTATCCATCCACCAGCCTGATCCGCTGGATTCAGCATCTTTTTCGTATCCGCTGGCCCATCCAGGATTTTCAGAGTTGCCATATCCATGACATGCGAGATACCTGCGCGCTTTACGATGGACTGACCGGGTCTGACTTGGTGCACAAACGATCTTGGCCGAAACCCACCTGGCGTGCCTACGCAGCCTTCCGCCAGGGCATTCTTCATGAGCGCCGATCGCGCAGCCGCACTTTTCACCATCGGTGTTCTCTCAGCCGCGCGTTCCATGCCGCCCACCTTCAAGGATTGATTTGAACCCGTATCGACAATAAGCACGCTAACTTCTAAAACCGGACAAAGTAATGTTCAATGCCCTGTGCCGGTCGAACTTCCGGAGGAGCCGCCAAATACGGAAGGGATGCGGATACTCACTCCGACCGCGAATGCAGGAACCCAGTGATAGGCCGTGGATGGACTCGGTGGTGTCCCCGTGCACAGTGGAATGCTCGCCGACGCAGCTGATGTATTGCACCATATCTGCCCGGTATACTCTCCTTGCGTCAAATGCGAGTCGTGACCTACGTGAAGGAGTGCGCTCAGCATCACTGACCTCCACGAGATCGACGGTCCGACAACATATTCAGCAGTCGTATTGTAGGCGTTGAATCCCACGCCCGCGGTCAAATACGCTGCCCCGCGCCGGGAATCGGGCATCAGGAAATCATGGCCAAGTCGAAAATTGCCTGCAACAAAAGGCAGCACGGTGGGTCGAATAGTTGTTTTTGTGATGACGACGTTTCCCAGGGTCGGAACCGTACCCGGACTCTGACTCACGATCGTCTGGTTTGAAAATGTACGGTCGGGCAAAGTTGAAAACAATGCCCCGGTCGAAACTTCAAAAATGGGATCTGCGAATAAGACCGTGATCGTGACGACCGCAGCCTTCTGAGTGGATGTCGGTATCGAGGTAGCCGGCGACGCGACTTCATTGACGGCATTCACCGCGAACGTCACTTGCCTTCCGAGAAGTTTGGTTGAGATTGCATTTTGCGGTGAGTGTCTGCGCGGGTCTCGGATTTCTCCCAGGACTGCTGTCGTTGACCGGTCGAAGTGCGGATTCGTCTGCAGTATGTTGACGAAGTATGTTTGAAAGTCCTTGAAGATGGACGAAACAGCTGTCGCATACGCCGGCACCGATGCCAGAAAAACGGTTTTCTCCGACTGCAATACGGTCAGCTTCGACAGAAATTGTTCCTGCTCTCCGGGTGGAAGCCCATCGATGAGAACTTTCACATCAGATGCTTTCTGGTTGAATCCTGTGCTGTCGAATATCGGATAGTTTGTGGCGCCCGGAAGCGCGGGCGGCGGCAGAGTCATTTGAACTTGAAGAAAACCAGCCTTCGAAATCATGTCTTGAATCAGAGGGCGCGGGGCGTCTCCTGGATATTGGGCTAGTTCCGGAGGGCATTTTGTCGCAGAGAACTCGCACAGCATGAACGGCTGCCAATTTGAATATCCTGTCCACGGATCGGGGGTAAATCCAGGAATGGTTGCCGCCCTCACGATTCTTCCGTCCGAACCTCTCGGACGTGGAATCGGGCTCAGCGCTTCCTGGAGTTGTGCGTAGATGACGATCGAGTCTCTTGTGAACGCGTCGATGCTCCTTTGCGGTGCATCAAGCAGCGCCTGCATATCTCTGAGAATCCGCTTGATGCGCTGAGCTGCATCGCTGTCCCTTGCGTCTGGAAGCAGCTGTACCTGCATTTGTGCCGAGTATTCTGAACCGGCGCTGACGCCTTTGATGCTGGGCAGGACAGACGTGAGGAAATTGGCAATCTGATCTGTGCCTGCAACTGCCTGGACGCTCTGTGGATCGAGAGTCAGCATTTCGAAAGGAAGAGGATTGACGACGTCGATGGTCACCTTTTTCCCGCTGCGCATCTGGATCGTTGGCAGAGTCACTGGATAGTTCCGATCGATATTGATCGTGCAGTCCCCATTGACTTTCTGCGTGGAACACAATGCAGGGCCGGTTGCCTGGGCTTTGCACCAGTGCGGGCAAAACAGAGCCACGCCTAAAGCGATCAAACTCACATGCCTTCTCATCTGCCCTCCTCCGGTAGTTCGCTGAGTGCGTGACGCGTGTGACTCGCAGCCAGCAGAATGCAGTCCGACTGAATTCGCCCGTCTTTGATTACCAGGCCGAGGCCCGTGTTCAAAACCGACCCCGAACTACGGATTCACCGAACGAAGTTGCTCGGCTGTGACTTGAGCCTTCTTTTCGGCTGCATCGGCCTTGCTGGCCTCTTTTTTGTAGTTCGCAAACTTGAGCAGGCTGTTGAAACCTTCCGTCCCTGCACTGATGAAGATTCCCGTGAAGAGTTCGTCGAGCCAGCCGGGCAAACTCGTCTCGGCAGGCTTCAACAGCGCGTGAAAGAGTTTCAGGTCCAGGCAGTAGGCCAATATCCAGCCGATGCCAAGGGAAGCGAGTCCTAAAACAATTTTCTTCACGTTCGCGTCTTGGGACAGCTTGCTGGTGAGCGGATCGAGGATGTCGAGAAACCGCTGCACGACGAAACCCGCGACAAACGGGACGATCAAAGCCTTCAACAAGTCATCCATGGAGCCTCCTCGGAGCGCGCGACCCTGCTGAAAAAGCAAGGCGTTCATTGAATAAGGCGAGAACGGCACCGAAAAGGGGACAAGCACGGCCCCGTGCGCCGCCGGAGTATTTAGCTGAATTGGCTGTGGAGTCGACTTGGCCGGGAGGGTTTCTACTTTACGAGACGCAATTCCTGCAGTTGCAATTCATGGAGCTCCTGCTGAAACATGCTCCTGAGACTGCGGATCTTCGGATCGAGCGCGTCCGCGACGCTCCATAAAAAATCGGTTCGGACTCGATTGCTGAAGTACTTCGAATCATCGTACGTCGTGCCGCTCGCGAGGGTCTTGCCATCCCGACCCAGAATCCCCAGGTCGTACGGATCGATCTCCGGCTTGGGCCCATACGCGGCCTTGTCATGACATTGGAGACAATTTGATATCGCGCCGTTCGTTATTCCGGTTTCGAGATAAGGGTTGAAGCAAATTTTCGGTCCGCCATCATTTTCAGTGGGGGTCATTCCGCTGAGGGTGGTGTCCATCAGGAAATGTCTCCATTTCGGTTGGATGCTGGCAGGCCGCCCAGCCGTGAAAGAGTCGCTTGCCCCGTGATTATCCCACCAGAAGGTTGCCCATACCCATTCGGGAATTTCCTTCGTCGTTACATGCATCGCAACGAGAACTACGTAGTTCCCGGCAATCACTCCGCTGTCGCGAATTGCCGCAAAATCGGGCGGAGCTTTGACCAAGGTATCGATGTCTTCCTGAGTGAGTTGGAACGCGTAAAAGCACGATAGCGGTACCAGCTCGTTGTCGCCATAATCCCGATCCTGGCAAGGCAGCCGCGACGCAGTGTCTATCTTCACTGTCGATACCTTGAAACGATTCAAATCTGAATCTCCAGCTTTCTGGATTCGACTCCACACGTCCGGCTTCCACGTTGTAAGCTTGCCTGTGGAATCCGGCCCTACGACTACGCTCTCCCACACCGTCTTCAGCACGACCGAGCCTCTGCTGAAATCCGGAACTTTCCCTGGCGCAGCCGGCAACCGAGGACAGGGTTTCGAAACCTTTTTGTCCGTATCAGCAGTGCGGGGATACAGGCAGCTGTCCTGGATACGGTTCGCCGCCTCCTTGTTGTAGAGAACCGAGGCGAACTGTGGATGGTCACGGAAGTTCTGAGCAAGTTTCAGGAGGACATTCTGGATGCTCTCGGAATGGAACGCGGCTCCCGGAGGTTCCTGGCCCGCCGAATCGAGAGCAAGCGACAACTCCTCGAGATTCTGTACCGGCACCTCGAAACTTCCGAGAATGCGGTGGGCGCCCCGCCCGCTCTCCACATTGGCCGATCCACACTTTTCCAAGTTGAGATCGCATTTCGTATACCAGGTATTCCAGACGGGATCTTCTCCGGTGAGGCCTGCGAATAAATCCCAGGCGTGCGTTCTCATCTGTGCTCTGGTCCGCGCGTCTGCTTCGTCCCGCAGTCGAATCAGGGAACGCTTCGAGGATGGGAAGGTCTTGCCTCCCGGCAGCCGCAAGGGCAGGACGGGAGGCTTCGGGCCATGGTCTGACGGAGCCGCAAGGCTCAGCGCCGATACAAGCAGCAATGAGATGCCGATGCGGATTTTCGTAGTCATTTCACGCCTGATCTCAGCTTCGACTACGATTTACTTTGTCGCTTTTGGCGTCTCCGACTTACTTTTCACGCAAGGGAGCGTCGCTACAGGGGCAACAGTTGCCGCGTCGTCCGGGCACTGACCACCGCTGTATGGCTGCTTGCTCGCAAACTTTATCGCAAGTTCTCCGAACGCCTTCCGTACGTCGGAGAAGGATTGTTGATTGTCGGAATACTTCTGCCAAATATCGTCCGTGCTGCGGCTGTCGAGGTTGGCGACCTTGCTGATGGTTGCCTTATCCACCGTTTGCGCCGGTCCGTTGGTCGTAAGAAGAAGCCAGGCAGCAAAGAGGGGAAACACATTTGTTGCATCCAGGGGCGTCTGTCCAGCCATTTTCCCGTAGTAAATCGGCTGAGCGACCGGTGTTGCGGATGCCAGCGGCCCAAGTGCAACGCCTAACGCCGCTCCCGTGGCTGTCTTAAGCATCGTCCTGCGTGACAAACCTTCCGCCTGCCTCAACTCCAACGTCGATTTCATTTCATCCTCCTGTTAATTTAGTTTGGTAGTGCACCCTTCAGTCGAGATTCGAGCCCTTTAGCGTCTTGCACCTCTGGTACGTCGGTATCCGCGCCCGCCCTGAGCCGCGTATACCGTCTCAGAGCCTCCCGCGCGCTGCCGTCCAGCGTCCCATTTTCTGCAGCAGCCTTTGTGAACGAGAATATTTCGTCCGATACATAGCCTGGAGGGTAGTCCAAAGCCCACTGCCAGATCTGGCCAGACTTCGAAACAGCAGTCGAATACGCTGCCAGTGCATTCCGAAGGTGTTGAACGGCATCGATATGATCTGTTGCGTGCCGAGATGCCTCAAGACTGGCTCGACCCAGATATTCGCGGTCTTTGGCCGGTGCCTCCAGCGCATCGGCTTTGTTGAATTCGTGGATCGCACTCGCCCATCTGCCGGTTGCCAGCAGCAACTCTCCGCGCAGACGTGCCCGCACAATCTGAGACATTGGCGCGAACTCCTGTGAGGGGAAGGTGGATTCGATTTCTTTCAACGCGGCCACGAATTGTTTCTTGTGGTTGCCATTGATTTCAGAAGCGACCCGGCCCAGCAGAGTCCCGCCGGTCAAAGATCTCTGCGGGCTGTGATCGAGCGCGAGAGCTGCCCTGACATCCTGCAAACAACTGTCGTACCGTCTGCTTTTAAAGCTCAGGTAGGCTCGGTCAAGAAATTTGTCAGCCCTGTGGGCGGAGTCGCCTGACTCCAAGTCCGAGGCGATGCCTGTTGACAATGCTTCAATTGCCTTCTGATATTGCCCGAGTTCGGCGAATAAGCGTGCCAGCAACGAATAGCCGTAGCCCCGGTAGAGACTGTTTTTAGAGTTCTTCAGCTTTTCGAAATGAATTTGAGCTTCCGAATAGCGACCCTGAAGGAATTCAGATTCTCCTTCGACCAGATCCGCGTCATCGATGTAGCCTTTGTCACGAAGGTGCTGAATCCATCTGGATGCGTCCTCGAAATTTTCCAAGATGAGCGAGAAACGGGCTATGTGTGCCGGAGCGAACATTCTGTTCGGATCAATCCTTACCGCCTGCTTCAAGGACGCGATCGCTTCTTCCGGCCGTCCCATCATCATCAACGGGTAGCTTCGGTAGAACCATCCTATGTAATCGTTTGGATAGTAAACAGTGTATTCGCGAAAAGAAGCCTCGGCCGTCTTGAAATCTTCCCGATCGTGCGCATAAATTCCCTCCAGACGGTCCTTTTCTCTTCGAGTCAATCGCTCCTGTTGCTCTTCTGCAAGGGCGAGTTGATACGCCCCATAACCCTCTTCGTAACGATTCAGGGAAACAAGCAGATCTCCCAGACGCATGTAGGCGAGTGCGAACCGGGGGTCTTCGGCAACCGCGTTGCGAAGAGCAACAATCGCGTTCTCAGCTTGACCCGCCGCTTTGAACTTTTCGGCTTGCGAAAATTCCAAAAGGGCGGCCCAGTTGCCGGTCGTTACGTCTTCGGGGGGAGCGTTTATCGCGGCGATGTCGTTTCCCGCCTCTCCCACCTCGGAACGAATCCAGTCACCAGCATCGCGGACCGCCTGCAGAAAACTCTTTGGAATTTCCTTCTCCGTTATCTGCGACGGCATTTTCCAGGACCAGCGGTTCTCCCACTCTGCGCGTGACCGTCGAGGATTGTTATCCGGTTGCTCGATCGCAATATCCAGGACGTAGCTGTCACCGATTCGGGAAATGTTGCCATATATTACGCGCGCCGCACCGCTGCGCAGCGCCACCTCACGCGCCGTGACAGGTTCAAGTGGCGAATTGCGCGGTCTGTTCATCTGCTCCAGAACGTCCTGCATGCGGCGCCCATCCACGAGATTGAAAAAAGGAGATTGCGAAAGCTGCTGCCGGACCAGCTCGGTGGCACCATCAAAGCGCGGATCCTGCGTAGTATTTCGAACGTCAGTCAGGAGCATGGTAGATCCACCACCGACCCTCGGGTCTGGTTTCACTAGGTAGTGGCGTAGAACCACAACGAAAAGGGCCATCGACAGCACAAGGACTGCAATACCGATCGTTCCTTTGCTCAGCCACCGATTCAGCCCGCTCCTAGACCCACCAACCTGCTCAAAGTCTCTTCGCCGCTGCTGTGCCTGCACTTCAATCTGCCGATTTTCCCCGGCAGATGTGAGGCTCTCAATCACTCCCCTCGTACTTTCGAATCTTTCCCCGGACCCCATCGCCAGACATCTGGATATGACCGACTCCCAAACGACATCCAGGTCAGGAACGAGAAGCCTGGGCGAAGGTGCCGTGTGCTTGATTCGTTTCACTGCTTCGGCGAAGGGAATCGGGTCCTCGAACGGCCGGTGACCTGTCACCATTTCATACATCACGAGCCCCAAGGCATAAGTGTCACTGGCAGTTGTCGATTCACCGAGCTCCAGCTGCTCTGGAGCCATATAGACAAGTGTTCCCATCAACCCTCTCGAGGAATTCGCCATCTGTTCCACCGACATCTCGCCGTCCGGAGTGACCGCGTGCGCCAGTCCGAAATCGGTAACAACGAGTCGCAGGCCGGTGTTCGAAGGGACAAGAACGACGTTCGAAGGCTTGAAATCTCGATGCACCACTCCGACGCCATGCGCTGCACTGAGTGCCTCGACCATCTGGAGAACGAGTGGCAGCGCCTCGGCAGCGGTGAGACGTCCTCGGCGCCGGAGGAACTCTGCCAGTGTTTCGCCTTCCAGAAGCTCCATGGTCAGAAAAATGAAGTCCTTCTCGACTCCGTCTCCAACGGCTGAAGTGTGACGCTCAATGTCGAAAGTGCGACAGACGTTCGGGTGGGTAACGCGTCTCGTGAGCTGAACCTCCCGTCTGAACCGGGAGAGTATCGTCGGATCGGAGGAAATTTCCGGGCGTATCGTCTTGAGCGCGACTCGCTCCTTCAATTCCAAATCCTGCACTCTGTACACTTGGCCCATGCCGCCCTGACCAATGAACCCCAGGACTTCAAAGCGTCCCGAAATGAGTGTCCCTGAGGAAAGTACAAGTGGCTCCGAATCCAGATGAAGAAGGGAAGGCAGACTGTAGAGTGGTGGTTTTTCCAGAAAGCTGCCCGCGCCTTCGTCCGCCATTAGGAGCTTGTGGACTTCACGCTCCAAGTCCACGTCGCCGGCGCAGGCTTCGCTGACAAACTTCTTCCGCTGGCTCGGCTCTCTATCGAGCGCAGCCCCGAATATCCTGGTAATCGCTTCCCAGCGGGCAGACGTCATGGAGGACTGGTGCTCCATCCGCGTATTGCACAACAAGAACTCGAAAGCGTGTGACTGGCGCTAGAATCGCTCGCCGTTTACTTCGTTGTAGAGCCATGCTTTTGCAACCCGCCAATCGCGTTTTACCGTCCGTGCGGAGACACCGAGCACGGCTCCCGTCTCTTCCTCGTTCAATCCGCCGAAGAATCGGAGCTCCACGATTTTGCTCCGTCGGACATCCACTTTCGCAAGCTTCGCGAGCGCATCATCAAGTGCAATCAACTGCGTCGAGCGCGCGAGTGAGACAACCAGTACTTCGTCAAAGCTGACCGCCCCGCGGAGTGCCTCGCGCTTCTTCGCCCGTTGGGCACGCGCATGATCGACGAGAATTCGGCGCATGACGGTTGCTGCTATGGCGAAGAAGTGCGATCGCCCCTGCCAGTCCACGGTGTGCATCTTCGTCAACCGGAGATAGGCTTCGTGAACCAAGGCTGTAGGCTGCAAAGTATGGTCGCCGCGCTCTCCCCGCAGGTAGCGTGCGGCCAGACGTCGAAGCTCGGTGTACACCAGCGGAATAAGTTTCGCCTCCGCGTCGTGTTTACCGGCTCGAAGCTGGACTAGCAGCTGGGTCACCTCGCCCGGATTCGGTTCCACGTCGCAAGCCCCCCAAGAATGGCTGCCATTGTACCTTAATGGTCTGTACCCGAACCGCAACAGGCTCTCCTCTCGGCTGAATCGTCAGGCACTCCCATGCGGTGCATTCCGGCACTTGTCCCCTTTTTCCCCGCGAATCCGCTTGTTGGAATGAAGGTCAAAAACAGCGTCATGAGGAGTTTCGATGAAATACCACTTTGTTACGATGCTTTGCGCGTTACTTTCCGTTTCGACTGCAGCCATCGCGGACGATCTGACTCTCACAGGCCGGCGAGTGCTCGCTCAGGACACAGTAATCTCAGCGGACACGATCACCTTCAAACCCGACGCGGTGGTCATCACAAACGGCTTCAAGCTTACGATCGCCGCCAAGAAATCAATCGTCCTCGAAGGAACGCCCGGCGTAATTTCATTTGAAACCAGAGCTTCCAGCTCCGCAGGCGCGGCAGGGAGAAGCGCCGGCCCCATCATCATCGAGAGTCCGATTTTGGCCGGCAACATTCTCAAGGTTCAAAACACGGGGGAAGACGGAATGAAAGGCGCGGATGGAGCCACCGGGCAACCAGGGCCGAATGGGCGACAAGGAACTCAGCGGGATTGGAATCCCTGGAATGGTTGCATCGGCGGCAGCAATGGAACTCCCGGCGGACAGGGAGGCGACGGCGGAAACGGCGGCGTCGGTGGAAACGGAGGTTCGGGGGGAACGGTCATCATCAATATCAAGGGCGGATTCTCTCCTCTGGGTACACCGCGTCTCGAAATGACTGTGACCGGAGGACAGGCAGGTGCTCCAGGAGCTCCCGGGCCAGGCGGGCCGGGTGGACAAGGCGGCCTCGGAGCACCAGGAACAGCTAACTGCGGAGGAACCGATGCGGGACCGGGCGGCCCGACCGGGCGCGCGGGACTGCAGGGCGTTTCAGGTGCCCCAGGGAATGCGGGACTTATCATTGACCTCAACCAGAATTCGCATCCCTCCAACCTGACGGAACGCGAAAAGGCGCTCTACAAACGCGGAATTCCACGTTGAGGTTTGCTGCCGGGTGATTCGCAACCGCGCCGCTTCCGCACGAACCTGTCAGCTGTATCCGAGGCCACCAGTCGAAAGCTTCTGAAAATTCAAAATTGGGAGAACTACGATGAAAAAGAACGAACGCTATTTCGTACTGACTTCTACGACAAAATGGAATGATCTTCGGGAAGCGAAGAAAATGTATGCAGAGAGATTGCTTCACGCACCGCGGCTCGATTCAGCACGACGCGCTCAGGGTGCCTTTGCCAGCGTACTTCGCGGGGTCACGGTAGCGATAAGCCCTGCCCCCACGGAAAATGTCGTGGGGATAGGCATCGGTGAAAAGATCAGCGACGGAAAACAGACGGGCGCACTCGCAGTGAAATTCCTCGTCCGGATGAAGTACTCGAAGCCCGAGCTGGCGGCGAAGGATCTTCTGCCCAAGGTGGTCGACGGCCTACCCACCGATGTTGAGGAAGTCGGAACCTTCAAGCGATTCGCCCGCGCGGCAAGAGCGCTCAAGCAGGATGCGCCCATGCCTAATCCCCGAACAAAAATTCGTCCCGCCCAGCCTGGATCTTCGATCGGGTTTCATGATCCCAACGATCAATTTGTGATGGCCGGAACCTTTGGTGCCGTGGCCAAGGACAAGGATGGCCTTTACGTACTCAGCAACAATCATGTGCTGGCTGATGAAAATCGTTTGTCGGCTGGCGCACCCATCTACCAGCCCGGACTCCTGGACTCCGGAAATCCGTCCACCGATCAAATTGCGGCCCTGACCAGGTTCATCTCCCTCCAGGCACACCAGCCAAACTCCGTCGACTGTGCCATAGCAAAGGCCACGAACCAGACCATCGTTTCGAAGGACATTCTCTACATCGGTGCACCTCAAGGCACCACACCCGCCGCGATCGACATGACCGTTCATAAATTCGGCCGTACCACCGGCTACACGGTTGGACAGGTGACGAGCGTCGACACCGATGTGACAGTCCAATATGAAATCGGGAACATTACGTTCACGAGCCAGATCATCATCGTCGGTTCTGCCAGCCAACCCTTCAGCAATGCGGGCGACTCCGGTTCTCTGATTCTCGAGCGCGGAACGAACAAGGCAGTGGGCCTGCTGTTTGCCGGTTCGAACACCCATACAATCGCGAACCACGTCGACGACGTTCTGACCGCGCTGGGAGTAACACTCGCCTAGAAGAGTGCTAGACTGCTCGCCATGACACCGGAAGATAAAATCCGCGAGATCAAAAACAGACACTCAGCGGAAATCCTCTCCCTGCCTGGAGTGTCGGGTGTCGGCGTTGCCAAGGGAAAAGCGGGCGGATTCGTCATCGCGATCCATCTTGACGCCGAAGATCCCGAACGGGAGTCCCTTCTGCCGAAAGAAATCGAGGGTGTTCCCGTCGAGATCATCCGCAGCGGCCCTTTTCGAAAATTTTGAATCGACGTCGCACGGAAAAAAACGCCGGTGTTCAGGCTGGTCTGTCCGGCTGGCCAATTCAATCACTTTGCAAACAACAAGCTGACCCATACTCGCGACGCCGAAACTCATAGGGGGTGGTAGGAAATTTCGCCCGGGTTGTCAGCGGTAGGTGAATTTGAGGTGCGTATGAGTTTCTACCTACTGGTCGCGTTTTCTCAATTCGATCTCTGCCCCAGCGTTTCCGTAGCAAGTCTTCTTTACTGCTCAGCGGGCCGCAAACTGAAGGACTTCACTGAAAAGGTGTGGTGGTTGCCGGCTGAAATACGGCCGCTCAACTCTGACGGAGGCAATCGTTCATGGATCCAGTAGGCATAGGCGGACTCATCGTAGGCATCGTTGGAATCGTATTCGGAGTGAAGCAGTATTTTGATATGAAGAGGACGGAAACGAGACTTCACCTGATAACCGATCAGCTCCGAGCGTCCGAGCGGCGTGCAGCCGTGGATTCGGAATCCCTGAAAACGGCGAACCACAGCCTGGTTGAGAACAACCAGAAGCTTGCTGAAGCCAATGAACAGATAGCCATCATCCGCCGCAAGATGGTCACGGTATCTGTTGCACGATTTCCATTGAACCTGAATTCGCTCGTGGAATTGATGGACTCGGCTGTTTCGGAACTTGAGATTCTCTGTGATTTCGTCGGCTATGCAATGTACTCCAACGTTTCGGGATTTCAGAGATACTTTGACTCGCTGGAGCGTGCACTCAAACGCGGAGTGAAAGTCCGGTTGCTTTTATATGGCTTGGATGCAGGACGGCAGGCGATCGGAAAACAGCTGCCTCCGAGCAACTATCTTCAAGAGCGGAATTCCGTTTTCTGCACCGACTATTTCCGGCAGTATCACCCGGGTCGAGCCTGCCCGACCAGCTACAACGAGTTCCGGGACACTCTTCTCAGGGACGAAGAACAACTGATATCAAAGATTCAGCAGGTCGAGCTGAAAGTAATGGATCATAGCCTCGTTACATTCGTGTGGATCGCCGATCAGACCAAAGCGTGCATTTTTTCCTTCCGCAACGACGGCAATGACGAAGCCGGAATGACTTTTCAGAGCCATGATGGACAAATCGTGACCAATTTTCGGGCCGTATTCGATTCTGAGTGGGGCAGGGCATCCGAACCACTTTACAAAGGCCGCTGGTAGCGCCGACGAGGGCGCGACAGTCGTTCCCAGATCGCAATGTGCCGCTCGCTTACTCGATGAAGGAAGAGCCCTGCCAGTTCGAGCTTGTCCGCCCGCTGAAGCTCAACATCATGTTGTTGTCAACTTCGACCCGCCCGAGGCCTCACCCCCGCCCGGCGTTATTCGGATAGACCTCGAGCTGAATCTCTATCTGCCAAAAATCTCCGCGAGTCCGGCCCGTGCCGTTTCCGCGAGTTGTTCGGGACGCAGCTTGCGACCGGTCGCCACGAGACTCGCTTCGCGGATGGTGTCATCCACTTTTCCGAAGAGCCTCTCAGCGGCTTGTTCGATTTCGGCCACCTTTCGAGGATGAAGATGCTTCACGATGTCGCTTCGAAAAATCTGTCTAAGTTCAGGCAGATTTTCTGAGAAGACCTCAACCGTATCGTGCATGTACAACAAGTCCTTCGCTTTGTCGTGATGACTGCGCTGATCGTGTATGAGAATTTTTTGCGCGAGGAAACTCGCCGGATTGGCGATCTTCACGGTTTTCTTCGACGATAAAGGAAATCCTGATTCTGCACTGAGGTCGACGTTCCACGGCGAGACAAGAAGGATCTCGATATAACGAAGCAACTGGGAAGAGACCCCTCCGACATCCACCGTCGCTTTTCGCTTTCCGTGCCGGTCGTATTCGCTGCCAATCAGAGGAGCGAGAAACTCGGCGTAAAAACCTCCGCCCTTTCCATAGTGATAGTGCGTGGCGGGCGGATGATCCTCTCCGACGAACTCCTCGTGGAATCCCGCCTCCAGCAGTCGCTTCCGCACGGTCGATTCCTGTTCCTTCAGTTTTGACGGTACGGCGACGTCTCCGTCGAGAGTTGTGAGCGGGAGGTAGTTCAGTTTTCTCGCGCGGGGATCAAGGCGGTACAAGCGATGCGCCCACCCTCCGACAAGGACAGCTTCATCGAGCCAGGGCTCCAGGGCGCCAATGAATTTCGAGAATGCTTCGAGTTCCGGGTCAGCGTCGTTCATGGTTCGGCAGACTCCAATGCCGGCGAAAGGACTCTTCTCCAGATTAGATCCGCCTGCTCTTTGCCGCGCGACGCGCTCTGGCTGACATCGAGCCACACCTGCAGGATGTCGCTCACAGGAACGCCATTCTTTCGAACAATCCCGCGGAACACATTTTCGCGATTGCCGGGGATGCGTACATAGAGGTCGGCGGCTTCTTCCGACACCTTTTCCGAAAGACCCAGTTCTTTCAGGACGGCCGCGTTTAATCGCTCGACATAGAGATGTGGCTTCACGCCGTGTACGAAACCTACACCCAATTCCTGAGCGGCCTCGAACAGCCCGAGACACAAACGGGGCCGCGGGCCCAAAAGAGAAGAACTCGCACCGTCCATTGCATTCTCTTGGTAGGAACGCAGCGCGCTCCGAAACGCACTTTTCCCGCGATGAAGGACCCAGCGCATCGGTATCTCCACAACGCGCCGCTGGCTCGCAGTGGCCCAGCGATTCATCAATTCCTTGAGACGCACGGGTCGCAATAGCCCTGCTTCGGAGTCGAGAAAGCCCGCTTTTGAAAGTTCCTCAACAAAACGAAACGCGCTCATGATGGACACACCGGCCGCTTCCGCCAACTGCGAAGCGCCTTGATAGTGACGTCGCGGAGCCGACAGGCATTCTTCTGAAATGCGCGGAGCCAGCAAGACTTTCAGCATCCATTGATTCAAATCGGAGAACAGCTGCGGCGCCCGTGCCCGCAGGTTCTGTGGATGGACTTCGCTGTTCGCTCGCCTTGGCGAGTTCAGTGACTCCAAGCCGTGCCCCGCGAAGAGCCGAAAGCCTTCGAGGTCCACCACTCCAACCGCAACTCCCGGCGCCCGCTCCCGCACGAATTGTTTCACTTCTTCGGCGACCGAATCCGAAATGCGATTCGCTCCGACGATCGCAACGGGAAGGGGGTGACCGGCAAGGTTGCGGGAATAATGCATTGCTTCGAGCGCGGCCTGTGAGAGCAACGGAATCACCCGGTCCTTCCGGCCTTCCGACGCCCGCTTCAGCTCAATCACTAGTTTCTTCCCGTGTCCCGACGCCAAGAAATTGGGTGCTAGCTCATTATGAGGAGGGTCGACGGGCTCGTCGGCGACGTTCCATCCTCCCTCGCGGAAGGCGTTCGCGACGATACGTCCGAAAGGGAATTCAACCGGCAACGGATTATGGCTTGACATATGGTTACCACGGCCATGGTAATTATCATGGCCACGTTAATTATCACGGCCATGATATAGGTGGCCAAACTTCCTGTCAATCCCCTGTACCGCATACATATATAAGGTAGTGCGTAATTTGCGAAGAATCCTCAGCGCTTGCGCGTCCTCAGTTGTCCACGAATTTTCGAACTGACTCTTCGGATTCGTGGACGTCCAAGTGAGACAAAACACCCGCCTCACCCATAAACATGTTGAGAGCCAAGCCCAAGTGCCCAATTGCAGGGGCAAGAAGGGAGATCCTCGATCTCACAAATCGGAAAGGAGAATCTGGCGCATCGCGTCAGACACTTTCTTGTACCTCTCGGTTGCATTCTCAAAAAAACAAATCAAATGGCCTGTCGATTCGGTGTTGCCCGAGAGGATCAACTCTGTGTCGTTAAAACACGGTACGTCAGTTTCTCCTTCATCCGCTTTTCGGCGCCGCCGCTCAAAACGTCGGAACGACTTGTACGTCTTCTCGATCGTCGTGCACTTGGTTTAATGTCGCCGAACGTTGCCGTATTTGAAGAAATTGTGCCGCTGCTCGCGGACAGTGTCCGAGCCGGATTCCGATGACCGATTCATCGTGTCGGTCGATGCCGCAATTTGGTTCCGCAATCGCCTATTCTCGGCTTCAAGGCGCGTGATTTGCTTCTTCAGCGCAACCGTATCGATACGGTTCGCGTTAGCGCTCGATGAGTCCGCTCCCTTTGTTTTCGTAGTCGCAGATTTCCGCTTCCCACTTTTCTCGTATCTTTCCATTGATGCTCTCCTCCAGCGTTATTCATCCTTCATGGCCAGCAAGAACTTGTCGCCTACTGCTGGATCAATCCGGTCGACTTCCGCCAGCGCCCATTGGCTCCAACGCTCCAGTTCCTCCGACGAGCAAGTCCGGTTATTGTCTCGGTGCGTCGATACAATCCTTTGCACGTACTCTCTGATTGCTCCGGCTTGCTGAAATGCGGCAGCGTCCTTCAACAACCGCTCGATCCGCGCCTGTTCCAACCGCTTCCGTCGTTCTCGTTCGGCGCGCTCCGCCTGGCGCACTCGTTCCCGCTCTTCTTCTTCGAGTTCGGCCTTCCGCTGCACGCGCCATTCATGGCTGTGTAACGCACCTTCGCGGTACTGCAGTTCGGCGGTCAAAATGATCTGGATCGCGATCTCGGTGATGCGCGATTCGAGTTTGCCCTGGTCATCATCCTGCCAGGCAAAGCGTGCGTTCTCCGATCCATAACTCTCGAGAATCGACAGCGACAGTTTCGTTTCATCCACATCCGTCGAGTTGGTCGCATGGCCACGCTGTCTCGGGCGCCTCAGCCGATCCAGAACGATCCGGATTTGTCGCTGATAGAAGCTGAAATGAATGCTCCGTCCTTCATGATCGGAAACCGCAAATTTGCCGTTCAAGCTGGCTGCCGCGGCGGCCAGGGTATTCAACACTCGAAGGCGTCTCCGTTCAAAAGACGTATCGAATTTCGGTGCGTCCCACGATGACGGGTAAGAACTGGCACGTTGCCGTTCCCGGCGCTGGTCATCCTGTTTCAGAAGGCGGTCGATCGCAGGGTGCCAAGACCGAACTTCTCGGGACACTGTTAACTTGCCGACAGTTTTTGCGATGCGCTCACGCACAGCTTCGATCGGCTCCTCGAATTTCGGAGGCGGAGGGACAGGCCCAAGCAGTTCCTCCTTCGTCCAGCTCGAATGCCAGTAGCTGACACCGGCTCCCACACGGACTTCGTCCTCCATGCCAGGCGGACGCTCGGGCAGCGCAAACTGCTCTGTACTCTTTCCGGCAGCCTTTTTTGCCCAATGTCCCCGCTCGGGCGTAGGAAATCCCGCCCGAGCGCAGGTGTTCCTCAGCGCAACATCGGAAATTCCGAATCGCGGAGCCAGAGCCTTTATCGGCTCCGACCAGACCAGCTCGTACAGTTCCTTACGAGAAAGCCGGTTCACCACGAAACACACCTTGCCCACGCAACGGAGCAGGCCGCCGCTACTTTGGTCTATGTCGGGTGCCGGAATTTTGTCTCAAACCTTCCCTCGTTTCCGTAAGTCGTTTCTTCCTTAGCAATGCCCTTCCTGGCTAAACCCTGCGCCTGTTCCGTCCGCTTCTTCCGTCAAGCCTCTCCGCTTCGCTCCGATGAACGCTCAACCCGCGGGCTTGACTGCGCGGACGGACAGGCGCTCTCCCCGCCATGAAGAGCATTGCTTTTCATGCACCGCTCCGCGGTGCCTGTGAGGCAAGAACCCCAATTCAAAAGCAGGAGCATTGTCATGCAACAAACCGAACGAAAGCCGTTATTTGATCTCGGGCAACTGGTCGCCACACCCGGAGCGCTCGCCGCTCTGGAGAAGAGCGGTCAGAACCCGATGGACTTCCTCTCCCGACATGTTACGGGCGATTGGGGCGAACTCTCAGACGATGATCGCAAGGAGAACCAATTCAGCTTGGAGAAGGGTTTTCGCCTTCTCAGCAGCTACACCACCAACGCTGGCGACCGGCTATGGGTGATTACCGAATCGGATCGCCAGCACACCACCCTCCTTTTACCCGACGAGTACTGAAGAACAAACGAACACCAAAACCAAGTAAGAATCGGAACACTCGGGCCGCGCGAAGGTGCGGCCCGTATCCTTAAGCAGCAGCCGATGTGCGGCGTGAGCGCCCTGTCGCCATTTTCTGGGCCATAAGGATGAGCAGTTTGCGGTCGGGTTCTTTCGCTTTGCTGAGACACTTCCGGAGCCTGTGAAGATATCGCGCATCTTTCCCGACGCTGCCCCAAGCGATATCGGCGGTTGTTTTCCGCTTCAAGAGATGAGGCAACTTCGGCGGTTGCTCACCCTCGTAAAATAACTGGTACAGCGGTACCTCCAGCGCTCTCGCGAGCTTCTCGAGCGTTTCGACCGATGGAACCGTGTGTCCGTTTTCCACACGGGAGACATAGCACCGCAGCAATCCTGTCCTCTTCTCGATATGCCCCTGCGACAACTTCTTTTCCTCTCGTAGGACGCGTAAACGATCGCCAATAACCATGTCCATAGCCTCCGGCAAAATCTACGTTTCCGCCTCGACCAACCGCATCGTCACGCCAATCACTCGTCCGACAATATCAGCTTCCCGGGGATACGGGAATCGCAAGACTTCGCATTTCGATTTCGGGTGGGGAACCGCCGAAAGATAGCCGTCGCTGAGTTCGCACCAACTACACAGGAACCCGCCGCGTAACTCGGTGAAATCCGGGGCGCCGAGGCCTTCGATCTCCTTCAACTCCTGAACACGGGTCACGCGGGCACGCTGAGCACGATCCATGCGAGCTCCGCAAAACAAGGTTTGGCCCGATTCACGAGTTGCGTTTTGCAAAGCGGCATTGAGCTGCCGTATAGATCCATCAAGATGAACATCGCCGATTCGCTGAACGTCGTCCTTCAGATCGAGCGCCGGCCCGGACGACGTTTTATTTCGGAAGTTCTGGAGATCAACGGCTACGACCCCGACTCCGACCTGTTCGATTGCTGCTCCATGTATCTGGCACCGAAGGAGAGCAATTGAACTCGCGGTTCAATCCTCGTTTTCTCACCGCGCCGGAATATGTCCTCGCCTTGCATGCGCCGGAGGACTTCGCCGCCATCCTCGTTCGGAACCGCGCAAGGCAACGCACCACGCAGAGAATCCTACCCGTGGATGTGATTGCCGGCCGTAAATTTCAGGCTTGGCTTGACGAAGAAAACCTGGCGGGCGGAGACGTCTTCATCGGCATGAATCCTATCCGATCGAACTCGAGATATCGAACCAAAGAGCACATTCGGGAAATCCGCCACGTCTATCTTGATCTCGACGAAGACGCCGGCGCTTCGCTGCAAGCGATCCGCACTTCGGGCGACGTTCCGAACGCCAACTTCGTTCTCGATACCTCTCCGGGAAAACATCAAGTCGTCTGGCGAGTGGAGAGCTTTGATGCGAGCGAAGCAGAGCGGGTTCTTCGCGCACTCGCCTCAAGCTACGGCGGCGATCCGGCAGCAACGGACATTTCCCGGATGCTGCGACTCCCGGGATTCCGGAATCACAAATACAACAACGAATTCGTGGTGCGAGTGCATCACGAGACGGACGCAGTTCACCATCGCGGAGAGTTCGCCATCCAGGAAGGATCACCGGAGTCGCCGAGAAGGCTCGAAGACTCCGGTGCTGGAAGGACGTTGCCGCCGGGCCACAAAAGTCAGTCCGAAGCAGACTGGGCTTATGCAAAACGCGCTCTCGCCCGTGGTGACGATCCTGAACAAATCATTCAACGCATCGCAGATTATCGCGCCGCTGACAAAGCCGATCCGCTCTACTATGCCCGGCTGACCGTAATGAAAGCTCAGCTTTCGTTTCTTTCACACGACAAGTCCCTCGGCACGCCTTCTCGTGAGCCCTCTCCGAGCATTGACCCGAGTTTCTAGGAAGGAGCTTTTCATGGGCGCCGTCAGCCAGAAACAAGATGCCAAATCATCTCCCGGCTTGCACATGCCTGCGCTCAGGGCTTCCCGGCAAGCCGACAACGATTCCGCCGGCGCTTCGCCGCAGAACGATCCCGAAACGGAGCGGTCCACTCAGTACGAATTTATCGACTCGAATGAGCTTGCCCGTCGCCTCGCCGTTCCAACTTCTTGGGTCCGTGATCAGGTTCGCTCGCGTTCCGTAGATCCTCTCCCGCACGTGAGTCTGGGGAAGTACGTTCGATTTCTCTGGGGAAGCCCCGCGCTTGAAGTGTGGATACGCCGTCGTATAGTGGTGGGGAACAACAGGCGTGTGGAACGGGTTCCTTAAAGGAGGAGCATGAGAAGAACCCGCCGCCACCAGGCAGGATATGTATTCAAGAAAGGTTCGAATTGGTATGTCCGCTACCGCGAGAAAGTACAACTGGATGACGGTTCCTTCAAGCGCGTCCAGAAGTGCCGGAAGCTCGCGCCTGCGTCGGACCAATATCGAAGCAGGGATGCCGCGGACGACCTGGCCGATGAATTCATGCGGTCGATCACACGCGGCGAAAGCAGACCTCAAGGTACGATGAGCCTCAACCGATTCATCGAGGACTGTTACCTGCCGTACGCGGAGGAGCAAAAGCGCCGATCCACGTACTGCGGATACAAAAACATTTGGCTGCGGTATGTGCAGCCGAATGGTGATGTGGCGTTGCGCGACGTGAGGACGTTCGAAGCGGAGCAGATTTTGAAGGACATTGCTCGCCGCGAAAATCTCTGTCGAACAACTCTGGGACACATCAAGCATTTCTTGAGCGGGGTGTTTCGGTACGCGCGCCGCCAGGGTGTGCTCGACAATCCCAATCCGATCCGTGACGTCGAAATTCCCAATGCGCGGCCCGCTGGGGAAACCTACGCGTACTCACTCGAAGAGGAGGCCCAGATGTTGGCCATTCTTCCCGAACCGGCAGCGACGGTCGTCGCCGCAGCGGCGTTTACCGGCGCGCGCAAAGGAGAAATTCGAGGATTCACTTGGGAGAACTACAACGGCTCGGAAATTCGAGTCGAAAAGTCGATATGGCGAAGCTATCAGGGCGAACCAAAACGTCCCAAGAGTAAAGCCGCCATACCGGTGATCGCCCAATTGAAACTTCTTTTCGACCGGCACTGGGAACGACGTGGCAAGCCACGCGCGGGGTTCATTTTTTCCAATGAACTCGGCGACCCGATGAATCTCGAAGCACTCGCGGTGGATGTCATCCGGCCGGCACTCGAGAAAGCAAATCTCAAGTGGAACGGCTGGCATGCATTCCGCCGCGGACTCGCGACCAATCTGCACAGACTCGGGGTTTCCGACAAGGTGATTCAACAAATTCTGCGTCACGCTAACGTCACCACGACGATGAACATTTACGTGAAGACGGTGAGCGCCGACGCTACGAAGGCGATGAAGGCCTTGGAAACGATGTGTGCAACTACTGTGCAACCCGAGAGGCTCGCGAGTACGCGAATTATGTAGGAAAGTTGTCGCTGGGAAACCAGCAACCCTTGATGCTGGATTGACTTACAGAAAATCTGGCGGAGAGGGGGGGATTCGAACCCCCGTTAGGGGGTTTAACCCCTAAAACGGTTTAGCAAACCGCCGCATTCAGCCGCTCTGCCACCTCTCCGCGGTTTGCCCAAACAGCTTATCACATCGAGGCGGTCCACCCGCCTGAATGTCATTGCTGTGGTGGCAGGAGACTCGGCGGAGGTTCCACAGTCACTTCGCTGTTTGCTGCAAGGTGGACAAACTGCGCCTGCCGGTAGCCGCCGGGTAGAACCACGACAACTTTATACAGTCCTGCCGGCAGTTTGAACGATGCAGGCACATCTCCGACAGCGAATCCTGCAATTTCGACCTTCGAACCAGTCGGGCCGCGAACATCAATGGTGCCGTAAGCAATCGGTACGGCCTTAGGATCAGCCGAGGACACTTTCGGTTGCGTTAGCTGGGAAGCGTCTGTCTCCAGCGTCCCAACTCCCGACAGAAGAGTTGGATGCACTCCAGCCGCGGCATCTTTTGGCGCCGCCAATTTTTCCGTCAGCACATTCTCCTTTGGATAAAAGTCATGCAAGACTCGGATGAGATCAGAGGCACTGAGCGCAAAACCAATTCCTGAAGTATTTTCACCGACTAGGCGCGAGGTTGCGATTCCTATCACTTCTCCCTGCATGTTCACCAGCGGGCCACCAGAGTTGCCTGGATTGAGTTGAGCATCTGTTTGAATCCAGGTCCCCTCGCCTGCCTTGGGAAATTCATCGATGCCACTGACAATCCCTTTGGTCACGCTGAAAAGCATCGCCTGTCCAGGGTTTCCAACTGCGAGGACCTCCTGCCCTTGTCGTACCGTCGCGGTGTCGGCGAGTACGAGATGCGGAAAATTGACGCCTTCCACCTTCAACAACGCGATATCCAGATTGTCGTCGATATACGCCACGTCGGCAGTCAACTCGACGCCACCCGAAAGCTTGGCATGCAGAGATTCCTCCTCCCGCGCAACATGCGCATTGGTGGCAATGACGCCAGTATTCGTTACGAGAAACCCTGTGCCGGATTTCTTCGACCCTTCCAGGTAGACAACGCTCGGCTTTACGAGTGCGACCACTTCCTCGAGCTTGAGATCACGAACATATTCGACGGACGTATTTCGAGCTGTTTTCACGGCGACTTCGCCGGTGAACTCCTTCGCGATCGGGACGAGAGGCACTTCGAAGCTCGAAATCTTAAATGTCCAATATTCGCCATGACTTCTGCCCATGTGGTCTCTCCACTGTTGTGGACCATCGCAGAGAGTAACTATCTTTGGCGCGAACCCTTCCAACGTCACACGTGCCGTCAAAGGGTGCTCGAGGCGAGATCCAACAGCTGTCTTTGTGCGATGAAAATAGCCGCCGGGATAATCCTTTACAAAAGGAGTTCTTCCAACCTTTACGCCGTCGATCTCAACGGTTGCTCCCGGCGGAATACTGGTAATCGTGAGTTTGTCGGCTCTGGCAATCGGGGAGAAGAGCATCAGGACGGAGACGATAAGGGGCAAACAACCCTTTGGCATCGGCGCACCTCAGTCACAAAATCAGGAGCGCAGATATTACCATAAAATAACTAAATTGAAAGATAACAAATTTAGAAGTATCACTTGCGAGCTGCATAGCCGCTGCAGGAAAAAACCGGCAGGCGGGGATACTTCGGGAATCGAGCGTCTGTGCCAGAAAGAGTGCAGAGTACGAAGATCGATCCTTTAGCCGATTCTATGCGACGAACGTGAACGCATGCCGCGCAAAGACCCACGTTTAGGCCAGAGAGCTCATTGTTTGCTAGTCCGTCGAGCTTTGGTTTGTCTGAATCATCGCCCATCGAGGTCGCCGCAAGTGCTAACGATCCGAGCCGCTGTTAAGGATTTGAAGGAGCCGTCGTGGCTGAACCGCTATCAGGCGCCGCCGGCTTGGCGAAATCCGAGTCGGGGAAAGTGACGTTCAGTTCGATTTTGTCGATCACAAGCTTCTGCGTAAGATCCGTAGCCGAGCTACCCGAATCGATCTCAAAAGAGAATTTCAGCCCACCCACATCACGGTAGTCGTGGAAATAAGACTCGATCGGATATTCTTTCCCCTCCGCCCGGCGCTTTCCCTCCCACTTCAACAGCAGAAACGTCTTGGCGTCAAAAAGGTAGTAGCGCACATCTCCACTCTTTGTCGTTAGCCTGACGCGCCAAACATCGGTGTCTTCAACTTTGTCTTTTCCGACCAGCTCTACTTTGTTCGACTTCTTTGCGTAGTCAACCAACGGCCCGTCAAAATCCGCCTCTTCCGAAATATTCTTCAGATCATCTTCCGCCATCGCCTCTGGATTCAGTTTTCCCGCGAATGGATTGTTTGCCCATCCCTGCGTGCCGTCGAATACGCGAATCATGGTTTGGTTCTGAACAACCAGCGTCATATGCATTTTCAACGGTCGCTTCAGTTCCACGGTGAATGGGCCCGAAGCTTCCGAACCGAAAGAAATCGTCCCGGAAACCCGTTCCGATCGGAGCGCGTGTATTCGCACCAATCCACCCCGGGCGACGTAGACCTTGGCCAAAATTTGGTTCAATGTTTGAGCGGACGAAGGCTGAGGCGCAAGGCAGACGAGGGCGGCACCGAGAAGTGCGACCGCCGCGCTCCTGCATCGGCGAAGCATTCGCGAATCGCCGTGGATTCTTGTTCATAGTGATCGTTTGCGCCCCGGCGGAATCAACAGCCCTTATTTTCATCGTAGTGTGAGACGCACGGAAGGTCAATTTCGTCGTTATTCGCTTCAATGCTGACCGTGGACAAGTCCTGCGGATGAGTTTGGACAGCTGGCCCCGCGCGTGAGACGATTTGCGTTCAGAATTTGCCGTTTGCATCGATCAAGCGGCACGAAGCTACACGGCGAAGGTCCACATGCCCAAATCATCCGATCCCTGGTCGATCGTTGTCATCGTATTGACGGTCGCGCTCTTTATCCTCGCGTTGTTCGTCAAGGGATTCACAAAAGGACTGTTGGTGGAGTGCGGCGTACTTCTGGTGTCCATCAAGCTGATCTTGATGGCAAAAAAGACCGCCGTAATCGAAGAAAACCTGGAGCGCCGGCTGGACCGAATCGAGAAGCTATTGTCAGAACGACAGGGGCAGAAGTTGGGATAGAAATCCCACGTAATCAATCACTTAAAGTGAAATTTCTTCGCTGAATTCTCAGCGTTTGTCGGTCGGTTTGTCGTCTTTCGCAACCACGTCTTTCGGTTCGGCCTCAACCGTGACTTCCACGGTAGCCCCGGGCTTGAGCTTCACTTCATTGCCCTTTTCGTCGGTCAACGTGTTTTCGATACGGATTTCCCGATAAAGCTCGTCCGCGCCTTCAACCGCGATTTCAGCCTTCTCCGGCAGGTCCGGATGAGGGGGCTTGATAATTTTCTGCACAGTTCCAGGCAAGGTCGCAGTGGGTTTTTCGCTCATGGAAGCTCCTGAATTCTTGTGACCAATACAGACGACCTGAGTGCAGTTATCCTAGCAGATTGGGGAGACTGGGCAAACCGTGAGTCGCAAGTATAAACTTGACGTCTTGATACTAGGCGCAGGCGCGGCGGGACTTCTCTGCGCGGCAGAAGCAGGCCGGTTCGGCGCCCGTGTCGCGATTCTTGAGCGCTCCGACAAGCCGGGCAAGAAGATTCTGATCTCGGGCGGCGGCCGATGTAACTTCACGAATCTTCGCTGCGGTCCGCAGAATTTCCTGTCCGACAATCCCGACTTTTGTCGCTCGGCCCTGGCCCGGTTCACGCCAGACGACTTCATTGAGATCGTCAAGAGACACCGGATTCCGTTCCACGAGAAACATCCGTATCCCGGCGCTGCGGAGGGGCAGCTCTTCTGTGACGACTCGGCCAGCAACATCGTGACGATGCTCCTGCAAGAGTGCGATGCCGCGAAGGCACAAGTCTTTTTGAATACCAGGATCGCGGAAGTCACTTTCGACGGTCAGTACCGCGTGCGCGCCAAAGGTCCGGATGGCGACTCCCTGGAGTTTGAATCGCCGGTCCTGGTTATCGCCACCGGCGGATTGTCGATCCCTAAAATGGGCGCCACCGGATTCGGCTACGAGGTAGCGCGACGATTCGGCCATTCGATCATCCCCTGCCGCCCGGCGCTCGTGCCGTTGAAGTTCGCTCCGGCGCAAGCGCGCGCCTACAAAGAACTTGCCGGTGTGTCGGCGATGGTGACGGTGCGCTGTGGCGCCGCCGAGTTTCGCGAAAAACTTCTCTTCACGCACGCTGGACTGAGCGGTCCGGCGATTCTCCAAGCCTCTTCGTATTGGAATTGGCGCGATGCGGAGTCGGCCTTGATCGATCTCGCTCCCGATCAAGACTGGACGGGCGAAATTCGTGATAGCGGCAAGAAACGCGATGCCGCCGCCTTTCGCACAGCCTTGCGTAGAGTCGTACCCCAGCGGCTCGCCGACCTCTGGATCGACAAGCATCAACCCAAGGATTGGACGAATCGCTCACTCGAACTGCTGGAAGAGGAACTTCACAACTGGAAAGTACGCCCTGCCGGTACCGAAGGATACGAAAAGGCAGAAGTCACGGCCGGCGGCGTGAACACAAGAGAACTGTCCGGCAAAAGCATGGAGAGCCAAAAAAGTACCGGTCTCTATTTCATCGGGGAAGTCGTCGATGTCACCGGCTGGTTAGGCGGATACAACTTTCAGTGGGCGTGGGCTTCGGCCGCGGCGGCCGGAAGAGACATAGCAAGCAAATTGAATCGGTGACTCAGACTCCCGTAACGAATCCGCCATCCGGCGCGACATACCCGTAAGCCATTCGCGGCGTGTTGAACGCGAATCCCGGGTTTCCTTCTCGATCCAGAAGAATCAATCCGGCTGTCGCTTTCGTGCGTCGAGCCAATTCCTCGATCGTCTGTTCCGCGACTTGCATGGCTCGACTTGAAGTCGAACCGCGCGTCGACGGGCCGACTGTTCGAACGTCCGCAGACGCCTGCGCCGTGGTCGATGATCCAGCCGACTCGCGCAGGCGATCGACCCCCGACTTGGCCATCACCACCTTCATGATCGCTTCCCCGTATCCCGTAGATGAGACTCCGCCCGCTTCCGAATCCGCGTAGCAACCACAACCGATCAGCGGCGAATCGCCAACGCGCCCCGGCAGCTTGCAGCACGTGCCCCCGGTCGATGTCGCTGCAAACAAAGCTCCTTGAGAATCTATCGCAACAGCCCCGACCGTCCCTTGTTCATGCCCGCGATGATGTTCAGCCGCGTGCGCGTCCTTCTTGCATTGCTGCCACGCCGCCCACTCCGCGGGGCTGATAAGTTCTTTGTTGTCACACAGCGCGATCCCGTTTGCCTTCGCGTACCGCTCGGCCCCATCGGCCACCAGCATCATGTGCGGGCACGTTTCCAGAATCTTGCGCGCCAGCCGAATCGGATTTCGAATGCGCTGTAGAGTCGCTGCCGCTCCGGCCCGCAACGTCGCGCCATCCATCACGATCGCATCGCATTCCACTTTGCCGTCGAGATTCAAATGCGACCCGAAGCCTGCGTCGAAAACGGGATCGTTCTCCAGCACGACAATGGCGGCTTCGATCGCGTCGAGCGCGCTTCCGCCGTTCGTCAGAATCGACCAACCCGCCGTCAAAGCGCGTTGGCACCCCGTTTGGCATGCTTCGACGGCTTCGTCGGGAATATCCCACGCACCGCCATGAACAATCAGGGAGGGTTTCATCGAGCTTGATTAGGAGAATGGCAGGGGCGACCAAAGTTTGTCTAGAAGGAGGGCTAAACAAAAAAGTCGAGGAGTACCAAAATGGGACCCAGCACCATCAGGCAAGCAGCCCAGCTGTACCGGCTTCGCGGAATGCAGCTCAAAGTCCGAACCATCTGATAAGGAATGACCTTCAGCCGCGACTCTTCGCGCGGACTATAGAACGGGCCGGCAGGGGTATAACGCGACAGGGTTCTCCGATAGGCCCCGACTTCATCGGTCACCCACACATATATATTGATGCGCCCGCGCCAGACCAAAGCCGCGCCGCCAACAAAGCAGAGATATCCGAGAAGCGTCAACATACCCAGAGCTGGCCCTGCACCCCAATACATGGTTCCTCACGAACGAGCGCCAGGCGGCTCTGAGCTTTAGGACGGCCCAAGCCTGCAACCGGTTACCCGCTGATGTGATGAAGACTTATGACTCGTCGTGAATCGTAACGAGCTGAACGACTTCGAACTCTTTCTGTCCGGCGGGGGTCGAAACCTGAATTTCGTCTCCGACTTTCTTGTTCAAGAGAGCGCGTCCGATCGGCGAAGTCGTGGAAATCATGCCCTTTTCGACGTCGGCTTCTTCGCTGCTGACCAGCTTGTAGGAGATCTTTATATCTTTCTGGGTGTCCAACACAACGATCTTGGATCCGTATCCAGCGCGATCCTTGGGAATATTCGTCAGATTGAGCATCCCTAGGTCGCCCATTCGCTTCTTGAGCGCGCCGATTCGCGCGTTCACGAATCCCTGGCGTTCTTTCGCGAACTTATATTCCGCGTTCTCGGAAAGGTCGCCGTGCGCACGGGCGACCGCGATTTCCTTAGGTAGTTCTACGTTGAGCTCGTGCTCGAGAGCGTTGATCTCGTCTTGGAGCTTCTGCTTGATCTGCTTGAGTGGGTCTTCAGACATGGTCGTCGTTCTTATACCAGATATCGGGCGGGTCCCTGAACCTTCGCCTTCGCACCGGTCATTATAGATGGTCGGTAATTGCGGCGACAAGCGAGGTTTGGCCGTCCGGCGAACTTTTCGCGGAGCGGACCATCTAACCGGTTCCAGCCTGCTGTGAAACCGCCCCCGGAGCAACAATGAGCGACGACGCTATCCCAATGAAGCCGTTCGGCCGGCACGATGACCACCTTTCAGCACTCGGCTTCGGTGGTCACCACCTCGGCGACGCGCCCGACGTGGCAACCGCTATCCGCATTGTCCAGGAGGCGGTCGATAGCGGAATCACGTTTTTCGACAACTGTTGGGAATACCATCGCGGCAAATCCGAAGATTGGATGGGGCAAGGACTCAAGGGCCGCCGCGACAAAGTCTTTCTGATGACCAAGGTTTGCACCCACGGACGTGAAGCCAGGCTTGCCACCGAAATGTTGGAGCAATCGCTGCGGCGACTACAGACCGATCACCTCGATCTTTGGCAGATCCATGGAGTTGGGTGGGACAACGATCCCGAGCTTTTCATCCGCCCTAATGGCGCGGCGGAGGCTCTCCTGAAAGCGAAGGAGCAAGGGAAAGTCCGCTACCTGGGCTTCACGGGGCACAAAGATCCAGCCGTTCACGTGAAGATGATCGAGACAGGATTTCCATTCGATGCGGTCCAGATGCCGCTGAATCCTTTCGACGCGCATTTTCTGAGCTTCGCCGAACAAGTGCTTCCCGAGTGCAGCCGGCGCGGGATCGCGGCGTTGGGGATGAAACCGCTCAGCGGCCATGGCGAGCCGATCACCAACGGCGAATTGACCGTGGAAGAGGCGCTCCGTTACGCGATGAGCCTGCCCGTCGCGACGACCATCACCGGCATCGACAAACTGGAAGTGCTGCGACAAAACGTGAAGATCGCGCGCGGCTACAAGCCCATGACTCCGGAAGAAATGAAAGCGATTCGCGATCGCGTAAAGCAGGCCGCCGGCGATGGCCGATACGAAATTTATAAAGTCTCGCTACGTTTCGACAATCCAGAGGCGCGGATGGCGCACGGGTTTCCACTCGATGACCAAAGCGTCGAGGTCAAGGAAATGATGAAAGCGACCGAGAACACGGGATTTCCGTTCCCGGATGTAAAGCAGCAACAACAATGAAAGCAGATCGGACAGCGTATATGGCGAAAGAGACAGAGTACTCACGTCGGAGTTTCGTGAAAAAAAGTGCAGTCGGCTTGACTGCGTCCTTTGTTGCCAAGTCGGCGTTTGGACGCGAGCCTGAGCAAAAAAACTCAAACAACGACGAGCAGGTTCCGCATCGCCCGCTCGGAAAGACAGGCGCGCAGGTTTCAGCTTTGGGCGTCGGTGGCTATCACCTTGGTTCGATCAAGGATCAGAACGAATCAAATGAGCTCGTAGCGCGCGCACTCGCGGCCGGGATCAATTTTTTCGACAACTGCTGGGAATACCACGACGGAATCAGCGAAGAGCGACTCGGCACAGCCTTGAAAGGTAAGCGCGACTCCGCATTCTTGATGACGAAGGTGTGCACGCATGGCCGCACCAAAGATATCGCGATGAAGCAGTTGGAAGAGTCGCTGCGGAGGCTGCAGACGGATCATCTCGATTTATGGCAGATCCACGAAGTCGTTTACTACAACGATCCCGATATGATCTTCGCGCCAAACGGTGCGGCCGAAGCGCTCCTCGAAGCAAAGAAGCAAGGAAAGGTCCGATTTGTCGGATTTACGGGACACAAAAATCCGGCGATCCATCTCAAAATGCTGTCGCACGACTTTCCTTTCGACACAGTTCAGATGCCATTGAATGCGCTCGACGGAACGTTCAAGAGTTTCGAACAGCAGGTCGTGCCAGAGGCAACGAAGCGCGGCATTGCCGTACTCGGTATGAAGAGCATGGGCGGAAGCGGCGAAATCGTGTCCCACGGAGCACTTACCGCGGAAGATGCTCTGCGCTATGCGATGAGCTTGCCGGTCGCGACCACGATCAGCGGGATGGATTCGCTCGGTGTTCTCGAACAGAATCTTCGCGTCGCTCGCGGCTTCAAGCCGTTGGCGCCTGAAGCGATGCAGACGCTTCGTGAAAGCGCGAAGGTCTTCGCCGCGGATGGCCGCTACGAATTGTTCAAAACCACGACGAAATACGATGGCAAAGTGGGTCGCGAACAACACCACTACCCGCCTGTCGATAAACTCCCCGCATAGCAGCGCAGTTTCGATTCAAATCGTGACTATGAGTGAGGCGAGCGTCCTACAGAACCTTCACTTCCAGTGATTGTGCTTTCGTGTTTCCGGCGCCGTCATCGATGGTTAGGGTATAGGTCGTCGTCTTGGTCGGTTTTACGTCAACACATCGCGAATACGAAGGCCACACGGGGTTGGGTTGCGGCTCGAGCTTGACGTTTTTCGCGTTGGCAACGCCATAGCAAAGCTGGACGGTTTCGCCGCGATGGATGGCGCCGGGGTTGGCCCAAAACGTTTGAATGTCGAGCGTCTTGCCGCCCATCTGATCCAGCGCAACTCGATCGCTTTCGTGCTGCTTCTCTTGCTTTTGCTCAGCCGCCTGCCGCTCGATCTGCTTGTTGTCGGACCACCGCGAGAAGAGAATCCAGCCTACGATCAACGCGACGACGGCCAGAACGATCGAGGAATACAACGTAGGATTCTTGAAAATGGACTTCGTCCCGTTCGAGGGATTCGAGGGAGCAGGTCCTGGTGACGTGAGTGACATCTGGTTTTGCGAACCTTTCGACGAAAGACTCAAATCTCCGTCCGAAAAGTTAGATTGTTGGACCCGCGCCAAGGTTCCATCGGAAACCGCGGCGAGCTCAGTCCTTCGCCGTGACCCGCCAGCTGAACTCTTTGTTCGATTTATAGTTCCAAAGCGTTACCAGCCCAATCGCGACCAAATTCGCGACATACCGGTTCATATGGAAAAAATTGAATTCAATGTTGAGAATCACGATGTTGAAGATAATGCCAAGCGAGCAGATCGCGTTGAACTTCAGGAATCGCTTCGCGCGCTGTCCCATCGTCTTCTGCTCGCGTGAAATGTCGCCGAAAGTCCAAAAATCATTCCAGACAAAGTTGTTCAACAAGGCCGCTTCAGCCGCCAGGAGCTTGCTCCGCGTCAGTCCCCAGTGCAGCGTGCTGGGATCGCTAAGCAGGTACAGCATCGACATATCGATGACGACGCCGCTTGCTCCCACCACACAAAATCGGAAGAAGCTCGAAGCGTGAAGCAAATACAGGCGCAGACGAAGTAAGTGTTGGAAGTATTCGACGTAAATTTTGTTGGTCAGCTTGCTCGCGCCTTCAACTCGCTCACGGAATGTGTACGGAACTTCTGAGATCCACTTCACATTGCCGCGCCCCAAGACCTCGATGAGAATCTTGTAGCCGAGCGGGCTGAGTTCCCGCCCTTCGATCGAAGTGCGGCGAATCATGAAAAATCCGCTCATCGGATCGCTGATGCGGCCGATGACTTCCGGCAGCAAGCAGAATCCAATCAGCTGCGCCCCGCGCGAAATGATTCTTCGGCCGAGAGCCCAATCGCTGACACCACCGCCTTCGACGTGACGGCTCGCGATTCCCATGTCTGCGCCGCGCAGCATCTCGCGGCAAAGCTTCGCAGCGACCTCGGGCGGATGCTGCAGGTCAGCATCCATGACGGCGAGAATCCTTCCGCGCGCGATCTGCCATCCTCGAATCACCGCCGTAGACAGCCCGCGTTCCCCCTGTCGTCGCACGACCCGCAGCTGCGGATATTTGTCAGCGAGGTTCAACGCGATCTCCCAGGTTCGATCTGGGCTATCGTCGTCCACGACGATCACTTCGTATTCCATGCCCTCGACCGAATCGAGCACCGGCATCAATTGCTCGATGACCGCGGCAATATTCTTTCCTTCGTTGTATGTCGGCAGAACGAGCGAGACATCCACGACCGCGTCGCTTGGTAGCGCCGCGATGACCAGGCGCCCCGTCGGACATTCTTGCAGCGTCAATGTGTCGAACATATTCCTCTCGATCCCCGTCTGACCCTCTAGGTCAGCCGAGCGTTCCTCGTCATTTTCATCGCGCATTCGAACGCCTGCACTATGGGGACACCTTGGGCCGATAAACGATGATCTTGCCTACCGTGAAATCGTACGAATAGTTTTCGTCGAGGTCCTTCAGGAACTCGCCGCCGAAATGCGTCTCCGTGTACCACTCTTTTCCCTCGGCGCTCGCCGGATCGCGCTGGAGCACAATCGCCGCAAAGTTTCGATGCTTGATCTTGTCCCACAGGTCATTGGCGAGAGCCGGTTGCTTCATCGCCAGGATGCGAAACATGAACGGGTCAAGCACGTATGGGCTCTTGCCCGACTTGATGACCACCAGCGGATTTTCCGCCAGGATAGGCCGGTTGTCGCCGTGCAGCCGCAGAAGAACTTCATCCGCATCGTTGCGGAACGACGGGCGAGTCAAATCGCCATGAAGACCCTGCGACGTCGGCACGATACTTACGATCAACGCTGCCGCTAAGATTCCGCTGCCGATTTCAGTGAGAGCCGTGATCCGCGAAATCGCAACCGCCAACAGAATCACCGACGCAACCTGCAAATCGAAAAGATGATTGATGCCAATTCCCAGCGATCCAAAAATCACGGTTGTGACTGCAAGAACAAACGCGAAGTAGATCGGCCACAGATCCGTTTTGTTTTGCAGGAAATATTGCAATCCGAAGGCGAACGCCGGGATGAAGAAGAAAAGAAATACCGGATCGACATCCAGCGCCTTCGAAAGCAAATGAATCGGCGCCTGAACGGTATACGACAGCGAACCACCGCCGCCGGCGCAGGCTCGAAAAATGGCGAACACTCGCTCGGCGCTGCCGACATACATCGTCCCAAGCACCGCAGCGTAGCCGACGCCCGTCGCGATTGCCAGTTCGAACGCCTCTTTCGTTCGCTTTGCGAGCAACCACGCGACGAACACGGCCGCGACTCCGAAAACTGTCGTGAGCTTCGTTGCGAATGCCAACGTGAAAAGTCCGGCCGCAAGATAAATGGACCGCCGCCGAAGGTTCGAAGCGGTGCAGACGAGAACGCCCCAAAGATTCGCGGCCGCCGCGAGACTGTCGCCCTTCGCACCCAGCAGCGCCTGTTGCGTTGAGGCGACGCTCAATATCGCGGCGACGGCTCCCAGGCTCAATACCTCGCTGACATTCATTCGCCGCAAAAGAAGAAATACAGCGACGAGTGTCAAGACGACGCAAGCGCCCGAAAGAGCGATGCCGGCCGTCTCCAGCGAACCGAGCGGTTTCGAAAGCCACCCGGTGAACACGAAATACAGCGGGAAATACCGCGTGCCGCCATACCCTAAGGGACCAAACAACGGACGATAGAAAACTCCATGCAGAAAATCGTAGGCGCACGCCAGCCACACGCCTTCCACATGCGTAAGAAAGTATTGGTTCTTGAAGTTGAGGAAGATTCGAGGAACGAGAAGGATCGTCGTCGCGAACGCTGAGAAAGCGATCAGCGCCGAGTAAATCCTCAAGGCCGGGCTTTTGGAGTTGCCGTCTGGCGACATCGCGCTTCTTCGGTCTCTTTCCACAAAAGATGCAGATTGAAAGACGACGCGGTCCGTCGTCGATTCGACTAAACCCAACCTGGCGTAGCACCCAAGGTTTGGCAGCTACCACAGTCGAGCAGACCTCATGTCCCAGCGGAGGCTTCGGATTGTGCCGGAACCACCCCAAGCCTGGAATCGGGTCTACTCCGTACCCAGCTAATTGTGGCTTATTCCGCGCCAAGGAAAACATAGCGCAAAAGGAACAGTACTGACAGGACCCATATTAAAGGGCTGATATCACGGTACTTACCGGAACCCAGCTTGACCAGCGTATACGACAAAACGCCCAAACTTAGCCCCGTCGCAATACTAAAGGTCAGCGGCGTTGCCACCAGCGTCAGGAATGCAGGGAATGCCTCGGTGAAGTCGTCCCATTGCACTCGGGCGACGGCTCCGCACATCAGGGCCCCGACGAGGATCAATGCCGGCGCCGTCGCGTACGCCGGAATGGCCGCGACCACGGGCGCGCAAAACATCGCCACCCCAAATCCCGCAGCGATCACCAGATTGCCCAGACCCGTCCGTGCTCCGGCGGCCACTCCGGCCGCGCTTTCGATGTAGCTGGTTACCGTCGATGTTCCTGCAATGGCGCCCACGATGGTCCCGATGGCGTCCGCCAACAACGCCCGGCTCGCCCGTGGCAGTTTGCCGTCGCGCAAGAATTTTCCTTGTTCGCAGACGCCGACGAGCGTCCCGACGTTGTCGAACAAATCGACGAAGAAAAATACAAAGATGAGTTCGCCCAAGCCGATTTTCGCGGCGGCGCGCAAATCAAGCTTCAAAAACGTGCCTTCAGGATGCGGTAGGGAAAACAGATGATCCGGCAGATGAGTCAGCCCAAAGGGGATACCGGCAAGAGCGATGGCAACGACGCCCAGCAGGATTGCGCTCCCGATCTTACGCGCCAAAAGAATCGCGATCAGCACCAAGCCGATTGCAGCGAGAATCACTTGCGGATCCGAGACACGGCCAAACCCGACGAACGTCGCCGGATTCGCCACGATAATCTTCGCGTTGCGCAGCCCAATGAACGCGATGAACAGCCCGATTCCCGCGGCTGTCCCATGCTTCAGGCAATCGGGAATGCCGTTGACGATTTGCTCGCGAATGCTCGTGAGCGTGAGCAGCAGAAACAGCAGGCCGGAAAGAAACACGACGCCCAGCACGGTTTGCCACGGAATGCCGCGCCCAATCACGATCGAATACGTGAAGTAAGCGTTCAGCGACATACCCGGCGCCAGCGCGATCGGGTAGTTCGCCCACAGCCCCATGATCAGCGTCGAGACCGCCGACGCGAGACAAGTCGCAAAGAGCACGCCGTCGACCGGCATCCCCGCTTGCGAAAGGATCTGCGGATTGACCACGACGACGTACGCCATGGTCATGAAGGTGGTCAGGCCAGCGAGAAACTCGATTCGAACGGTGGTGTTGTTTTCGCGAAGATGGAATATCCGCTCGAGCAAACTGTTATGCCCCAGAAAAGCACGCACTGTAGACCGTGCAACGAACCGCCGTCAAACGCAAAAAGCAGTTCGAATCCGTCCGCGGCGCAGCACGCAAA
This sequence comes from uncultured Acidobacteriota bacterium, assembly GCA_963766985.1. Taxonomy (GTDB): domain Bacteria; phylum Acidobacteriota; class Terriglobia; order Acidiferrales; family UBA7541; genus Acidiferrum. The sequence continues at coordinate 523,263 of CAVYCJ010000009.1, read as the reverse complement.
TCGCCGCCAGCTTGCCGCTCCCAAAGCTTCGCGAACGATCGTACCCATCATCCGCGCAACAATTTTTCTCTCTGATTTCAGCGACTTACAGAGGACCAAGTCCGCCGCCGTAATAACCACCTGTGTCGCAGTTTCGTTGACACTGCGCGCCGCGGTTCGTTAGACTGATTTTGCCAGTGGATCGAGATGGTCCCGCCTCACACGCTTCCCCGGTAGCTCAATGGTAGAGCATTCGGCTGTTAACCGAAGGGTTGCTAGTTCGAATCTAGCCCGGGGAGCCAACTTAATCTTAAATCCTTCAGTCGTTTAGGCGCGTGAAGCATTCAGCCGAATAGTGTTCGGCCGACGCCTTCAAGCGCCAGAAGGTGATCTTTTATTTCCAGCCCTCCACCGAAGCCAGTCAGCTTGCCGTTCGCTCCGATGACCCGGTGGCACGGAACAATGATGGGAATCGGATTCTGGCCGTTTGCCGCGCCAACCGCACGCGTGGCCTTCGGATTGCCAAGTTGATTCGCAATCTGCCCGTAGGATCGCGTTTCGCCAAAGGGAATGGCGAGCAGCGCCTCCCATACCTGCTTTTGAAAATGAGTACCTCGCATATCGAGCGCCACGGAAAAAACTCTTCGCTTACCACAGAAATATTCGTTCAGCTCTTTCTCGGCGCAAAGCAAGGTTGGGTGTTCAGGATTCTCGATAAGATCAGCAAGGTGAACAGGCAGAGGGCGATCGTTGTCCCATAAAATCCCCGCTAGCCCTTCATCGCTCGCGATAAGTTTGAGCCTTCCAACAGGGGACGGAACGATTTTCCACGACAGGCTCATGAGTTCTCCTTTCGGTCCCGAATGACACTGCGGAGCCGTCGTCTGCGGCACATCGTTTCACGTAACAACGTTGGCCGAGCGTAGAGCGTTCAGGGTCGAGCCCGGCGCGGCATTCAAATTATCCCGGTGCGCTGCCAAATAACGGTGAACATCGGAGATGACCACTGACCCTTCACCCACCGCAGAAGCCACGCGCTTGACGGAATTTGCTCTCACATCCCCGACCGCATAAATTCCATCCATGTTCGTCGCGTAGGGTCCGTTGCTTGAGCCCAGTTCTTTCCCTGTGAGGACGAAGCCCTTGCTGTCGAGTTGCACCGTTCCGTAGAGCCATCCTGTGTTCGGCTCCGCGCCAATCATGACGAATACGGCTTGTATCTCTCGATCGACGCGTTCCCCTGTCACTTTGTTGAGCCACGCCACTCGATTGAGTGACGGGTTTCCTTCGAGCGCGACGATCTCGCAATTGGGGCATACAGTGATGTTGTGTCGATTTTCAATTCGAGAGATCAAATATTGCGACATCGTGTCGGCGAACGAGGACGCTCGAATGATGTGATGGACGTGTTTCGCAATTGCTGACAGAAACAGCGCAGCTTGCCCGGCCGAGTTTCCTCCACCGACCACAACAATTTCTCGATCACGGCAAAGCATGGCTTCCATCGCGGTGGCTGCGTAGAACAAACCTTTATTTTCGTAATCCGCATAATTCTTCACGTCGAGTGTTCGATAGTGCGCACCCGTAGCCACGACCACCGAGCGCGTGCACAGCATGTGCCCGCCGGCCAATTCAAGCTGGTGTACGCTTTCTGTTTGGCGAACCGAGACGACCTCCCGCGATATCGCGAAATTCACTCCAAACTTAAGAGCCTGCATTTGCGCGCGAATCGCAAGCTGTTGTCCGCCAACCCCTGTTGGAAACCCGAGATAATTTTCGATCTTCGAACTGGTGCCCGCCTGTCCTCCCGGCGCAAGTGATTCAACAACGACGGTCGAGAGCCCCTCGGATGCCGCATAAACGGCCGCAGCCAGACCTGCCGGTCCGCCTCCTACGACAGCCACGTCGAAAATGATTTTCCGGTCTGGCAACTCCGTAATTCCAAGCTCATCGGCGAGAACGGAAATTTCCGGCTGCTGAAGAACCCGTCCTTTGGGCAGAAGAACGATCGGATAGGACATTCCTGGTTCGATCTTTTCGGACGCATTTGGCTCCGAGAGATCGACGACGCGATGCGGATAAATATTTCGCAAGAGAAATCGGCGCAACTGGATCATCTTTGGATCATCCCCGCGCCCTTTCAGCACGACGCCGCTCTTGGCGGCCTGAACAATCCTCAAACGCCTCCAGATACACGCTTGGACCAGGATATTGGCGATATCTCCCTCAGAACGCATGAGCTCTCTGAACTTTGCGCGAGGGATGCGAAGGAGCCGACTCCGCGCGATCGTTCGAGCTTCCACGACGGCGCCCTGCGAATTCAAAAGGTTGAGCTCACCGGTGAAATTGAATGCTCGAATCTCGTTGTAAATCTTTTCCTCGTTATGCTCTTCCGGAAGCGATATATCGACGCCGCCCTCAAGCACGACGAACAGATCGATGTTCCGATCGCCATGACTGTAGAGGCATGTGCCCGATGGCGCGGTCTCTTCGTGGCCATACGAACGAAGCCGCTCAACCATGTCGGCGGAAAGCTTCGGAAACGCGAGGTCGGGTCGAAACGGCGCTCCAAGCCAGTCCAGAAATACTGCTTTCAACCCTTCGTTAGTACTGCTCCCGGTCGGTATGTCGCTCATGATGATTGATCTCTTCCGCTCGCTGCTCGTTTCGCTAGAAAGCGTGTGGCTAGTCGAGCTCCCATACGCGAAATTGATGTTCGCACGAATCCATGTCGACCAATTTACCGCAGAACCTTACCCCCTCCAGCTTCAGACGACTTCGTTGCTCGGTTTTGGCGTTCGCTTTCAGTTTTATCGCTCCGCCGGCTCCAACGACGCGATGCCAAGGTAACGAATCAACCGGGTCGCAACGCAAAAGACGCGCCACCGCGCGGTGGTAAAGCGGATAGCCCGCAGCGGCCGCAACGCGGCCGTACGTACTGACTTTTCCGACCGGGATCGAAACGATGATTCTGCGAAACGCGTCATCGCGCACGTCATTTGGCTTCAGACCGTCGATGATAATTCGTCGTTTTAGTTTCTTTTCGTAAAGAAAACCGAAGCGATCCCCAGAAACCTGAAAACGTTTGTTCTTCATCTCGCCACGCCAATTTAGAATGACTTACCTCTCGCTTTGGTGGATCGAACTGTCGTCCCAGACAGACTAGCAAGAAGCTCGGCAAGGCGCTTCGCTGTAGGATCCTGATGGCAGTTTTTGCCCCGCCGTCAAGATTTGACGCATTATCTTTATTTCATTGCGCTAGCCAGACATACTGGCGGCATCGGCCATGAGCCATCATTTCAGTTTCTCCGGTCTCGCTGAGCTTCTCGCCAAGGCCAACGAGGAAAAATCCGGCGACCAGCTCGCCGGAATCGCTGCGTCCTCCGAGCGTGAGCGCGTTGCCGCAAAGAGCGCCCTCGCTGACCTGCCACTCGTCGATCTCCTGAATAATCCTGTGATTCCCCCGGACAAGGACGAAGTCTCCCGCCTCATTCTCGAATCCCACGACTCCTCAGCCTTCGCACCGCTCCGTCACATGACGGTCGGCGAATTTCGAGAGTTCATCCTCGACAGCGAAACCACCGAAGCCGATTTGAAAGCTCTGAAGTGGGCTATCACGCCAGAAATGGCGGCAGCCGTCACCAAGTTGATGGGCAACAAAGACCTGATTCTCGCTTCAGCCAAAATTCGCAACGTTACGCGCTGCCGAAACACTCTCGGCGAACGCGGAGTGCTCGGCATTCGGTTGCAGCCCAACCATCCTTCCGACGACGTTGGCGGCATTTTGCTCGCTGCGTTCGACGGCCTTCTCTACGGATGCGGCGACGCGGTCATCGGCGTGAATCCTGCGACCGACTCCGTCGATGCCGTCGCCGCAATCCTCACAGCGCTCGATCGCTTGATCACCGGATTGGCGATTCCGACGCAAGCCTGCTGCCTCGCGCACATCACGACACAGTTGGAATGCCTCGATCGCGGCGCGCCGATCGATCTGCTCTTTCAATCGGTCGCCGGCACCCAGGCCGCAAACGCCAGCTTCGGAATTAATCTTTCGCTGCTGCGCGAAGGCCGCGCAAGAGTTCTGGAACATCATCGATCGCGCAACGTTCCCTGGGTCGGCGACGCCGTGATGTATTTTGAAACCGGACAGGGCAGCGCGCTTTCCGCCGAAGCCCATCACGGAGTCGATCAGTTGACGCTCGAAGCTCGAGCCTATGGAGTCGCGCGCGCATTCGATCCCTTCCTCGTCAACAGCGTCGTCGGTTTCATCGGCCCCGAATATCTCTACGACGAGCGACAGCTCATTCGCGCCGGCCTCGAAGATCATTTCATGGGCAAATTGCTGGGACTGCCGATGGGATGCGACGTCTGCTACACAAATCATTCTCTCGCCGATCAAAACTCTGCCGATAACCTTATGCTTTTGCTCGCCGCAGCCGGCTGCAATTACTTTATGGGCGTGCCGGGCGCCGACGACATCATGCTCAACTACCAGTCCACAAGCTTTCACGATGCCGTCGCGACTCGCGAACTCTTTGGCCTGCGTCCTGCCCCGGAGTTTGCCGACTGGCTCGAGCGCGCCGGAATATATCGCAACGGAAAACCGGCGCCGCTCGCCGCCGCCGATCGACAAAAGCTTTTGCGCGGCCTCGAAGGCATACTGCCGGCGCAGATCTGACCGAAGAGATGAACGAAGAATGAGCGACGAAGACAATCTCGCATCGCCTCCCGCGTGGCCGGAGATCGTGCGGAAAATTCGCGCGCGCACTCCTGCACGGATTTTTGTCCGGCGCGGCGCGTCCTACAGCACAGAGATGGGATTGGAGCTTCGCAGCGCTCGCGCGAACGCCGTCGACGCGGTGTGGGCCGAGTTCGATTTGCGAAGGGATTTACCGCCCGATTTCGTTACCCAACACAAGCTGTTCCAGGTCTCGAGCCAGGCTGAATCAAAATCGCAATTTCTGCTGCGTCCCGATCTTGGCCGCAAACTCAGCGACGCCGGAAAAAATCTTGTATCCGAACGCTGCGGCAAGTCGCCCGACGTCCAGTTCGTGATCGGAGACGGCCTATCCGGAGCTGCGCTTACAGAACAGCTTCCCGCATTGTTTCCGATTCTGTTGGAGCGTGCTCGCGCAAATGGCTGGACGATCGGTTCATCTTTCGTCGTTCAATACTGCAGAGTCGGCATCATGAACGACATCGGTGATCTGCTGAGGCCGCGCATCATCGTGTTGTTGATAGGCGAACGTCCGGGCCTCGCCGCCGCGGCAAGCCTCTCGGCGTACATGGCGTACTGCCCGAATTCGAGCCACACCGACGCCGACCGAAATCTCGTTTCCAATATTCAGGCTCACGGCCTCCGCGCGGAGGACGCCGCTGACCGAATCGCAAATCTCGCTTCTCAGATGCTCATGCAGAAACGAAGCGGCACGACCCTCAAGGAACCCACTACAGCGCAGCTACCGAATGACCCGCCGCCGCGCTGATTCACCGGATTAACGATGAAATATCAGCAGTCGTTTTCGCGCGCCGGCCGAGACCTCGATGCAATTATGTTTGGGATACTTCGAGATTGCCTGACTTGCGAAGAATCTCGACGCGTACAGTTTCACCTGAACGGCGCGCGGCGAAATCGATCTGCGCTTCTCCGATGCACAGGCGTTGAACCTGAATCTCATCGACGTCCGATGGCAGCGTTGGGTTTGTGAAATGAATCCGTTTGGCGACACCGTCGATGCTCAGTCCGAGACACGCTTGGACGAGCATAAACACCGAGCCTGCCGCCCAAGCTTGAGGCGAGCATGCCACGGGATAGGGCGTGGGCCCGCTCGTTTCGGGGCGGCGGTGGAAGCCGCAGAACAGTTCGGGTAGGCGATTCATTTCGACGTGACAGCTTGCCTCGTGCAGCCCATCAACGATGCGCGTGACTTCCTCTCGAAAGCCGTAACGCGATAGTCCCATCCCAATGATGGAGTTGTCGTGCGGCCACACCGAACCGTTGTGATAGGACATCGGGTTGTAGCGCGCTTCGCGAGCAGAGACGGTTCTGACGCCCCAACCGCAGTACGAATTGCTCTCCAGCAGAGTCTCCGCAACACGACGCGCATGATCCGTCGTGGCAATGCCACAATACAAAGTGTGACCTGCGTTGGAAGTGCGCACGCGACACTGTTTTTTCTTCCCATCCAACGCAATCGCGTAAGATCCAATCTCGTCGCACCAAAACGCTTCGTTGAATCGAGTCCGAAGCGTATCGGCGCTTGCATCAAGTTTGTCTCCGAGTTCCGATTCCTTCAGCGCTCGGGCGAGAGTCGCTGCGCCACGCTTGGCTGCGTAAACGTAGGCTTGCACCTCGCACAGAGCAATTGGCGGATCGGCTAAGCGACCGTCGGCATGAAACACGGAATCCTGGGAATCTTTCCATCCCTGCTGTGCCAGACCTTTGTCGGTCTGTCGCTGGTACTCCACAAAGCCGTCGCCATCGCGATCGCCAAACACGTCAATCCAATGCAGCGCGCGCTTTATGTTCGGCCAAATCTCTCGTACTAACTGCGTGTCGCCGGTGCGCAGGTAATATTCGGCCGCAAGCATTACAAAGAGGGGTGTCGAATCGATGCTTCCGTAATAGCGTCCGAATGGCACTTCGTGAGTTGCCGCCATTTCTCCGCGGCGCATTTCGTGCAGGATTTTTCCCGGCTCAGCGTCTTGTTCCGGATTTACTTCCGTAGCTTGAGTCTTCGCGAGATATTTCAGCACGCTCTCCGCCATTTGCGGTTGCGTCCAAAGACATTGCAGCGCCGTGATAATTCCGTCGCGGCCAAAAACCGTGCTGAACCACGGCACTCCCGCGTAGGGATAGGGTCCTTCCGGATTATTCAAAGTGAGCATGAGAAGGTCGGCGGCCGAGCGCTTTAACCACAAACGAAAGGTTTCGCTCGGAGCTATCGACCCGGCATGCGTTTTCTTCCGCGTGCTCGATTTCACGGTGTGCCGTCGAGAAAGCCGTTTCATACGAAGCGCTGCATTCGACGGAGTCGCCGCGATGGCACGACACCGAACAGAACATCGAAGTTTCTTCCGCGGGTGCCAACGTGAGGGAATAGGTTGCTTCGTCGGCGGTCAGGCTTGTTGGCTGCGGAGAAAATTTGATGTGCGTTTGACGAAGGAGTCCGTCGAGCCCCTGGTAAGCGAGAATCGCGGCATCTCCCTCGACGCGCGGCGGAAGTCGAGTTCCGTGTCGCTCTCGCTTCGATCCGCGCACTTCAAATATGTCGGCAAAATCAGCATCGAATCCAAACGAGACGAGCAGCTGAACGGACTCGAGTCCGTAGTTGCGGATGCGTATGTGTTCGTAGCGGCAGCCAGGCAAGAGGAATTGCGACCGAAACACGTGCACGGTCCCGCGGGACAAATCGCCTATCGAAGCGGTCGCGCCGTTCGGCGAATCGACGTTCGTCAGATCGACGGCAAGGAATGCGTTGTCTTCGCGAACGACCGAGCTCAGCAACAGCGGCTGAAGCTTATTCAGTCGCATGCTGAAGCGCGACAGGTGACGGCTTTCAGCGTGAAACAGTCCGTACTGCGATGTGCCGAGATCTTCGATGTTGCCGTAACGATTGGCGATGAGAAATGTATCGCCGGATTTGAGCACACGTGTGCGATCGTCTGCGAGCGCAGAAGATGCTCGAACGTAATATTCGTCGGCGACGCGGACAATGTCCGTCAAACGAGGAACCGTCCTATCAAACGAGGAACCGGGCTAAAGGATTAAATGCTCTTCCATTGACGGCTGGGTTAGCGACAATGCGGCTGTGGACTCCAAGGCCGAAGTCTCGTGGTTAGCCACAATCGACTCGTACAGGCTAACGTAGTCCAGGGCCATTCGCGAGGCCGTAAAGCGATCTTCAAATGCCCGTCGAACTCCGGCGCGATCCATCGTCAAAAGATTCTCCATCGCGGCGACCGCTTCGTCGACCGTTTCGACGATTTGACCGCTGAGTCCCGGGGTCACAATTTCCGGCACCGAGCCGCAACGAAACGCCAACGTAGGAGTTCCGCACGCCATCGCTTCGATTACGGCAAGACCGAATGGTTCCGGCCAATCGATCGGGAAAAGTAATGCCGAAGCATTTCCGAGGAATTCCGATTTTTGGTCCTCGCGAATTTCTCCAACGAATTCAATGCCGGGTTGTTGGAGCAGCGGCTTGATTTTGGATTCGTAGTAATCGCGGTCGGCGCGATCAACCTTGGCGGCAATTTTCAGCGGAAGGCCGATTCTCGTCGCGATTTCGATCGCGCGATCGACCCGCTTCTCTGGACAAATTCGACCGATGAACGCGAGGTACTTTCCTGCGCCTTCGCCTACGGTCAGGGCGTCGGTGGGAAGACCGTGATACACATTTCCAATCCAATTCGCCTGAGGAAGCGGTTTGCGCTGAGCGTTGGAAATCGAGACGACCGGCATTTCCGGATAGCGATTGTAGAGAGGCTGAAGATCGGGCAGGTCCAGCCTGCCGTGAAGCGTCGTCAGTTGCGGGATGTTGTACGCGCGCGAAATCGGGAAATGAAAATAGTCGATGTGGAAGTGAACGACATCGAACTCATTCTGCGTGACATGTTCGACGACGTTATCGAGCATCACAAACTGATGCGCAACCTGATCGATGCAGGCAGGATCAAGCCGCAGCGCCTTCGGACTGCAGGGAACGAGTCTCGCACTGGTGAAAGAGTCGCCGCTAGCAAACAGAGTGACATCGTGACCCTGGCGAACGAGTTCTTCGGTTAGATACGAAACGACCCGCTCGGTGCCGCCGTAGAGCTTCGGGGGTACGCTTTCATACAAAGGCGAAACTTGTGCAATGCGGAGAGGACTTCTGGCCCGTAGTTTCATACCGTTACGGTAGTTGAGTTAGCAGGTCACGCCTATCAGTGGAAATGCCCACTCTGCGCCCAAACTGGTTGTAGGAGTGGTGAGGTGGTGGGGGACCCCCCCGGGGTGTTTTGCGTAAGAATGTGATTCTACGGCGTTTGCAGGCGCGCATCGTGTAAGAATGTGATTCTACGGGGTTTGTTGCGGCCGGGAGTGCGCGGCGGACACCGGACAGGCGCACAATCTGGGTCCAAAATAGGCCGCATAGTAATGATATAGAACGACTTACGCGACTTAATGCAGGACTAGTCTCGCGCAACGACGAGGACGACGAATGAGCCGGGCTTCATTTTGCCGCGGCGTTCGCCGGGGGCCGGCGGGTCGAAGTCGGCTGCGGGGAGAAAGATTCGATGTGTCTTGAGATCCAGGCCCATGGTGCGGGCGGATTTTTTGGTCGGGACGGTGGCGACGGTTGTGTACTTGTCCGGTCCGTCTTCGTGAGCGACGGTCAGGTTTCCGTCGCCGGTTGAGGCGAATGCCAGGTTGGTCTCGGGATCGAATGCATTGGCGTCGACGCCATCGCCGATCGGAACGGTGGCCACGATTTTCCCGTCGTCGGCGCTGATGACGGCCATCAATTTATTGTCGCAGCCGGCGAAGAGGCGTCGCGACTTCCAGTCGGCGGCCAGGCCTGAAGGTTCCTGACACGGAGCCATAGGCCATCGATTCAAAATCTTCAAAGTTTTCGAGTCGAAGTGAACCAGTTCGGATTTGTCTTCGATGTTGACGTAGATATTTCCTTTGCCATCGGCGACTGCGAATTCGGGCTTGCCTCCGAGCGCGAGTGTTCCCGCCACAGTGTTGTCGGCAACGTTGATGGCGGTCGTGTCCTGGCTGCGCCCGTTCATGGTGAAGACGCGCTTGGTCGCCGGGTCATAAACGATTGCGTCGGGGTTTGTTCCGGCCTTCACGGTGCCTTCCGTTTTGAACGTTTTCAGATCGAAGACAGTGACGGTATTTGCGCGACCGTTGCTGGTGAAGCCTCGCCCCGCGTCAGAAGCGATGGCGATGCCATGCACACCTTGCGTGTCGGGAATGTCGCCGACAACTTTGCCGCTGTCGGCGTCGAGCACGACGACGTGGGTACCGTGCGAGACAAAGACATGGCGATTGGCGCTATCGACCGCCACATAGTCCCAGCCTTCGTCGCCGCCGACGGCGAGCGTCTGCGTGACACGGTAATCTCCCGCAGCCGAGTGCGCTGACTGCGGCGCAATGACCGTAAGCAACGAGAAAAGCAGGACAGCGGATAGCTTCTGCATAGCGTCGAAACTCCTGTCACGAATATTTCAAGACAACCCTGGTGTACGCGCCGGAAGATAAACGGACCATTAACCGCGCTTCTCTCCACTCCACCGAAAACGCTTCAGCAGATTGCGTATCCGCGCGCCGGAAGGCATATGATTTCGATATGCGGGTGCTATTGGTTGAAGACGATGCGGGAATCGCGCACTTTGTCGCGAAGGGCTTGCGCGAGCAGTCGTATGCCGTCGATGTGATGGCCACTGGAGAGGAAGCTCTCTATCAAGTAGCCATCAATACGTATGATCTGTTGATTCTCGACGTGATGATTCCAGCGCCGGATGGATTCGCGGTGTGCAAGGAGTTGCGGCGAACAGGGCATCGCATGCCTGTTCTGATGCTCACGGCGCGCGATGCAGTGGAAGATCGGGTTGAAGGACTGGATTGCGGCGCGGACGACTATCTCACCAAGCCGTTCGAATTTCGCGAGCTTCTTGCACGACTTCGCGCGCTGCTGCGCCGGCCGAGCGCGCTGCAGCCGGCTACTCTGTCGGTTGCCGACCTCGTCATCGACACCGGCGGGCAAGCCGTTTCGCGCGGAGGAAAGTTTATTTCGCTTACCGCAAAGGAGTACGCGCTCGTTGAATTTCTGGCGCGAAATGCGGGACGAGTGGTGGGCCGCGCAGAAATCGCTGAACACGTTTGGGACGAAGAATTCGATCCGTTTTCGAATTTGATTGAAGTGTATGTCAATCGCGTGAGGCGGAAGATCGACACGAAAGGTTTCAAATCGCTGTTGCACACACGGCGTGGCGCGGGGTACGTGCTTTCGCCAGAAGTGATTCCCGAGGGAAAATCGCCGGAAGCGCGGCGGCGCGACGATGTTTAGCTCTGTGCGCATTCGTCTGACGGTGTGGTACACGGCCGCGATGGCCGCCATCCTGATTTTGCTCGCGTCGGTAACGTATTTCGTCATTCGACAGAACGTGCGCGCTCGCGGGGATGCGCAGGGCGTGGAGTTAGCCGATACGTTCCTGAGCACGGTAAATGCGGAAATCGGGGAGTCGACGAAACCCGACAGCCTCGACTATGGAGTGGCAGCCGCAATTTCAGAACATCGATTTCGCGACGTTGTATTCGCAGTTTTCGATCCGCAAGGAAATTTGATAGGGATGTCGGAATGGTTCCCGGGTGATCGGCGTCACAGCGAATGGAAGCGCGATGCTTTGATTGGGCCGCTGCGCGGAGTTCTTGCCGTACCGGATCAATTTCAGTCCGTTCATTTTGCCGGCCATACGTACCGTGTCTACGTCAGGTCATTTTCTTTCGCGCAGCAAGCGGCCACTCTCGTTGTTCTTCAGTCGCTTTATCATCAAAACGAATTCCTCGAAACGCTTGCCGCCACGTTCGGCGTCGTTATACCGGTGACTTTGCTTCTTGCTGGAGTTGGCGGTTATTTTCTGGCGCGCAATAGTCTGTCGCCGGTTGTGGCGATGAGCGAACAAGCCAGATTGATCGGATCCGAAAATCTGGACGCGCGTCTGAGCGTTCGAAACCCCGACGACGAGTTGGGACATCTGGCGGGATCGTTTAATGGACTTCTCGATCGGCTCAGCTCTTCGTTCGATCGACAGAAACGATTCGTTGCGGACGCATCTCACGAGCTGCGGACACCCGTGGCGATTCTTTGCGGCGAGACGGAGGTGGCGCTCGCGAAAGAGGATCGCACTCAAGAGGAATATCGAGAGGCGCTTCAGATTCTGGCGGGTGAGTCCAAACGCTTGAAGCGCATTGTCGAGGACCTCTTTACACTCGCGCGCGCGGATGCCGGGCAATATCCGCTTTCGTATACGGATTTCTATCTCGATGAACTCGCGTCTGAATGTGCGAAAAATGTGCGGACTCTTGCCGCCGCGAAGCAGATCACGCTGACATGCGAGCCGGGTGGCGAGGCGCTTATTCGAGCCGACGAAACACTGGTGCGACGCATGGTGCTCAACCTACTCGACAACGCGATCAAGTACACGCCGAGCGGCGGTTCTGTTTGTTTGCATGTCGAGAGTCGCGACGGCGCATACGACCTGAGCGTCAAAGATTCGGGCCCAGGTATTCCCGCTGATTTGCATTCACGAATTTTCGAAAGGTTTTTTCGTGTGGACAGGGCGCGGTCGCGAAAAGAGCAAGAGGGCGGCGGTGGTGCGGGTCTTGGACTTTCCATCGGCGCGTGGATCGCTGGCGCTCACCAAGGCAAGCTCGAGCTCACCCGGTCCGGCTCTGAAGGAAGCACGTTTACCGCGGTGCTTCCCAAGCAGCCTCAAACGAGTTAATCCTCCATTTAGGTAGCTGGCGCTAGCGTTTTAAGGCGGCTGACACTGCCGCGACGAACCCATGCGCGGCTGGCAATCCTATCTCCGTCATCTTTGTGTTGTTCTCGGCTCGGCAGTGCTCGCTGTCGCCGCCGCCGGACAACAGAAGCCTGCCGATTCATCGCCTCTCCGCCTGACGCTGGCAGATGCACTCAATCGCGCTCGGGCGAACAGCGTTGTCTATCAGGCAGCGGTGAGCGATGCGCGGAGCGCGCGCGAAGATAAAAAGCAGGCGGTTGCTGCTTTGCTGCCGAGCGTCAACTACAACAACTCGGCGATCTACACGGAAGGAAACGGAATCGACAATCAGGTCAAGTTCATCGCGAACAACGCGGTCCACGAATACATCAGCCAGGGCAACGTGCACGAAGCTCTGGATCTTGCTGGAATTGCTGAGGCTCGCCGGGCGGCGGCGAATACGGCGGTGGCGAAAGCACGGGCCGAGATTGCGTCGCGCGGGCTCGTCGTCACAGTCGTTCAGAATTATTTCGCGGTTGCGGCCGCGGAGAAAAAACTGGCAGTTGCGCAGAAAGCGACCGATGAAGGCGATCGTTTCATGAAACTTACGAACGATCTTGAAAAAGGCGGCGAAGTCGCGCATTCGGATGTGATCAAGGCGGAGCTGCAGATGAACGACCGCCGGCGGCAGCTGCAGGAAGCAAAGCTTGCGCTGCTCAATGCACGGCTGGATCTCGTGGTTCTGATTTTTCCGAACTTCGATGACAACTATGAAGTTGCCGATGATCTCCACGCCCCGGTGGCGCTGGTTTCCGCGGAAGAAGTTGAAGCGCGCGCGGCACGGGACAATCCCGATATTCGAGCGGCTCTGGAAACTGTAAACGCCGCGAGTCACGGAGTTTCGTGCTGCGCGCGCGGGTTACCTTCCCGGATTGGATGTCGACTATTTCTACGGAATCGATGCGACGCACTTTGCGACGAGAACAAATGGAATTTCGAATCTGGGATCATCGGCCGTCGCGAGCGTCAGTATCCCCGTCTGGAATTGGGGCACGACGCAAAGCAAGATCAAACAAGCCGAATTCCAGCGCGACCAAGCGAAACGCGAATTGTCTTTGGCGCAAAGAAAGCTGCTCGCAGAACTGAAATCGCTTTATGCGGAAGCCCAAACGGCGGCTGACGAGCTTTCGAGCCTGCAGCGATCGGCGGAGCTGGGAACGGAAAGCCTACGCCTGATCACGTTGCGCTATAAGAACGGTGAGTCGACGGTGCTCGAAGTCGTCGACGCGCAGACTACCGCGACGCTCGCCGATGCCGCTTATGAAGACGGCGCCGTTCGCTATCGCGTCGCGCTGGCGAATCTTCAAACGCTCACGGGAGAACTCACGACGCCATGAAAGGCTGCTGCGCAACGTTATTGCTCGGGCTCTTTGTGCTCGCCGGTTGCGGCGCGGCGGAGAAAGAGAAAGAGCCGGTCGTGACCGTACAAACGGCACCGGCAGAGCGGCAGGCTATTTCGCAGTTCGTGACGGCGGAAGCAGTTGTGTTTCCGCTGAAGCAGGCAACGGTATCGCCGAAGATCAGCTCGACGATTGCGGATTTCAAAGTGCAGCGAGGATCGCGCGTAACGAAAGGTCAGTTGCTCGCGATACTGGAAAATAAAGATCTCGCCGCGCAAGCCGAAGCGAGCAAGGGCGATTTCGACCAAGCCGACGCGAACTATGCCATCACCGTGAACGCGGGCGTTCCTCAGCAATTGCAGAAGGCAGAGCTTGATGCCGCTTCGGCGAAATCGGCGTTCGAAGCGGCGCAGAAGGTTTTCGACAGTCGTAAGGATCTATTTCAACAAGGTGCGATTCCGCGACGCGACCTGGATAGTGCCGACGTTGCGTTGGCGCAGGCACGCAGCCAGAACGAACAGGCACAGAAACAACTCGCCGATCTGCAACGCATGGGGAAAGAGCAATTACTCAAGGCGGCCGAAGGAACGAAAGAGTCGGCCGAAGGGCACTATCGAACCGCGACGGCGCAACTCAGTTACTCAGAGATTCGGAGCCCGATCGACGGCGTGGTGACGGATCGGCCGCTCTATGTTGGAGATTTAGCCGCTGCCAATCAGCCGATTCTTACTGTGATGGACACGTCGGCGCTCGTTGCGAAAACACATATTGCGCAGAGCGACGCGGCACATCTGAAAGTGGGCGACGCGGCGCAAATCAAAGTTGATGGCGAGGATTCTGTGGCGGGGCGCGTGTCGCTTGTCAGTCCCGCGCTCGATCCAGGGAGCACGACCGTCGAAGTGTGGGTTGAAACGCGCAAGGCGAGTTCGTCGCTGAAACCTGGGATGACGGTCGGTCTTGAGATCACAGCGAAAACGGTGAAGGACGCGATTGCCGCTCCTTCCAACGCGATTTTCACAAATGCCGAGGGCGCTTCGTACGTGCTGATTGCCGGAACGGATAAGAAAGCGCACCAGAAAATTGTGCAGCTCGGCGTCAGAAATTCTGAGTTGACTCAAATCACGAGCGGAATTAACGCGGGCGATCCGATTATCGTATCCGGTGGATATGCGATTCCGGACGGCACGGCGATTGAGATTGAAAAGCCGTCGGCGAGCGACAAAGACAGCAAAGATCAATCGAACGCGCAGCCGGAGAAGGATAAGGATTAGCCGGCGTGCACTCTGCATCTCCATTCAGCGTCAAGAAAGAGACGCCGCCGTGGTTCGAACGGCTCTCTCGCCCGATTATATTTTTCACGATCGCGTTGGCGCTTGTCGGCGCCTACCTCACGTTTTCAATTCCTGTTTCCGTTTTTCCGAGCACGGATTTTCCGCGTGTCGTGATTGGCGTCGACAATGGCGTGGCTCCGATCGATCAAATGCTCGTGACGGTGACGAAGCCGATCGAAGAAGCGGTGAACAGCGTGCCGGGGTTGCAGACGGTGCGCTCGATCACGAGCCGCGGCTCGGCGGAGATCGATCTTTTCTTCGATTGGCACTCCGACATGATTTTGACGCTGCAACGAGTGGATGCGGTCGTGGCGCAACTTCAATCGGAACTTCCGCCGACGGCGAAAGTCCAAACGCACCGGTTGACCTTCGCCGCATTCCCGATCATCGGGTACAGCCTCACGTCGGACACCGTTGCGCCGGAACATTTGTGGGAGATCGCGACGTACGACATCAAACCGCGGCTCAATCGGCTCGATGGCGTGGCGACGGTAGTGGTTCAGGGCGGGCGCGTTCCTGAATTTCAGATTACGCCTGATCCGGCGCGACTGCCGGTCGCGGGCGTTACAGTTTCGGACATTCTCGATGCGGTGCGCCGGACGAATTTGATCGATTCGCCGGGACTGATCGAAAGCGATCATCACCTGGTGCTCGGGCTTGTGAGCGGGCAGGTGCGCTCGGCGGAACAACTCGGGCAAATCGTTGTGAAAACGTCGGCGAGTGGTGTGCCGATACGTATCGGCGATGTCGCAAGCGTGGCGGCTTCGGTTGCGCCCGTCTACACGATGGTCACCGCGAACGGGAAGCCAGCCGTGTTGCTCAATGTCAGCCGGCAGCCCGACAGCAACACGCTGCAGGTTGCGAATGAAGTTCACGATCTCATTCGGCAACTCGAGCCGACGCTGCCGAAAGGCGTTCGACTTCAACCGTTCTACGACCAATCGTTGATCGTGCACGACTCGATCGCGAGCGTGCGCGACGCTGTGCTGATCGGGATCGTGCTTTCGTCGATCGTACTCGTGTTGTTCTTGCGGGACTGGGGCACTTCTTTCGTCGCGGGTCTGGTGATCCCGGTCACGCTGTTGATTACGTTCATCGTTCTGAAGGTGGCGGGTCAAAGCTTTAACTTGATGACGCTGGGAGGACTCGCGGCAGCGGTCGGGCTCGTCATCGACGACGCGATTGTCGTGCTGGAGAACATCGTGCTGCATCGCGATCTCGGACAGGATCGCTTTGTGGCGATACGCAGCGCGCTTCGCGAGCTCACGGTTCCCCTGCTCGGGTCCACGATCACGCCGATCGTTGTCTTCTTGCCGTTGATCGCGATGACAGGAGTGAACGGCGCGTTTTTTCGCGCGCTTGCGATCACGATGACGGTGGCGTTGCTGACCTCGTTGCTTCTGGCGCTGACCTGGACTCCGACGCTGAGCTTGTATCTGGTTCGCCGAAAAGACACCGAGCGCGTCGAGACTGAGTCTGCGGTCGAGCCTTCCGAATCAGCGGCGCTCGTCGCAGACGATGCGCACATTTCCGGTTTCTTCGGCAAGATCGTCTCCGCTTACGAGAAGGTGATGCGCTCGGTCATCAAGCGTCCGCTGCTTCTGGCCAGTGCAGTCGTGGTGATTGTCGTTCTCTGTGTGGTGAGCTATCACTTTCTGGGCAGCGATCTGCTTCCCGAAATGGATGAAGGCGGTTTCATTCTCGACTACCACACTCCACCTGGAAGTTCGCTGAGCGAATCGAGTCGCATCCTTCTGCACATCGAAGAAATGCTGAAAGCCACGCCCGAAGTCGAGAGCACGTCGCGCCGCACGGGCCTGGAACTCGGCTTGGCCGCGGTGACAGAAGCGAATCGCGGCGACTTCACGGTGAAGCTGAAGGCAAAACGCAGCCGGTCCGTCGACGAGATTACGTCCGATCTTCGCGCGCAGATCGAGTCTTCGGAACCGGCGACAAAGGTCGAGTTCGTCCAGATTTTGCAGGACATGATCGGGGATTTGAGCAATCAGCCGGAACCGGTGGTGATCCGGCTGTATTCGCAGGATGGCAAGCTGCTGAATGAAACGGGACCGCGTGTCGCGGAAGCGATCAGCAAAGTTCCGGGAGTGGTGGACATTCTGAACGGAGTCGAAGACGCGATCAGCGGACCGGCGGTCACGTTTCAAATCAATCCGTTCGCCGCCGCTCGCGCTGGATTTACACCGGAAGAAGTTGCGGTCGATGCTTCGGCGATTCTCGAAGGCGAGCCGGCCGCGACGCCGGTTATTTTGAGCGACCGCGCTTATCCGATCCGCGTCCGCTTTCCGGAAGCAAATCGCGCGTCGCTCGAACGAATGACGAACACGCTGCTCGTCAGCGGGACCGGAAAAACCGCGACACTCGGATCGCTGGCGAGCATCACGAACGAGCCCGGCGAAACCGAAATTCGGCGCGAGAACCTGCAACGCCTGATTCAGGTAACTGCTCGACTGGAAGGCGTCGATCTTGGCACGGGCATCGCCGGAGTTCAGAAAGCCGTGAACGACCTGCACTTGCCGTCGTCCATCCGCGTCGAGTACGGAGGGCAATACGAAGAGCAGCAGAAATCGTTTCACGATCTTGCTGGTTGTCCTGTTTCTCGCGTTGTTGTTGCTTTTCGCCGTGTTGCTCTTCGAATTCCGAACGTTCGCGGCCCCCACAGCGATCCTCGCTTCGGCGCTGCTCTCTACGTTCGGCGCTTTCGTCGCGCTGCTCATCACACGCACCGACTTCAACGTATCTTCCTTTATGGGGATGATCATGGTGATTGGCATCGTTGCAAAAAATGGCATCCTGCTGATTGACGCCGAGCAGCGCTTCACCGCGCTCGGATACCCGCGAGAAGAAGCCATGATTCAAGCGGGCCGCCGGCGGCTTCGCCCAATCGCGATGACGGCGCTTGCGACGGTTGCGGGGATGTTCCCGCTCGCACTCGCCATCGGAGCGGGCTCCCAGATGCTGCAACCCCTGGCCATCGCGGTAATCGGCGGCTTGCTCAGCTCCATGGTTCTATCGCTGGTGATCACACCAGCCTTCAACTACTACCTTCGAGCATGATTCAAGTTGTGAAGGAAGGCCCGGCGGCAGCGGTACCACCGGGCCCTGTGTGCCCGACTTTCTGGAGTAGTAGTTACGTATTAATGGCAAAGAGTCCGGAAGGTCGACCATGATACCTACAACGGAAATTATTTTGAGCTCTGGTGCAGATCTGCGATTGGGTTCGATGGGACCCCATCGGGGATCCGAATCCGCAAGTTATGTGCGTTCCATGGGTTGCCGGCACACCTAATCGAACTGCTTCGGCTCGTTCGAGCTGGCACAAGTGTTTCAGGACATCGCGTGGGGGGACAGGCCGCCTTCCTCATGCCAAGCGGGGTCTGGTCGGAATGCCAACCAAAGGTTTGAGGAGCATCAGAGAGTGGCGGACGACCGACATTCTATAACCAACGTAAGACACACACATTTATGCAGTTACAGGCTAGATGAAGTGAACGAACGTAAACCCAAGCGCCCGAACCCGAACGTTGTTATCCCGGAAGCAGCGCTGAAACAAAATCTGTTGACTGAACAGTCAAATTAGATGCATGTTGAGGGTGCGCAGGGGCAGAATCGCCAGATGAGTATCCTTTAGATTTTAGGAAGAATTCCAAGCGAGTCTGGCGAAGCGCTTCGTCGATTCTCGTCATCGAAACTGATGTAGTCAGAGCTGGAAAAGCAGCCGCTAAACTTGGACGATCCCATGACCAAGGACCTATCGATTCGGGAAACGCAGATCCTTAGATTGATCGCCGAGGGCAAAGAAAATCGAGAGATCGCCCAGGCCCTGGGTATAAGCGTGCGGACTGTGGAAGCACACCGGGCCCGTATCATGCTAAAGCTCGATCTGGAATCGGTCACCGGCCTTGTGCGCTATGCCGTTCGGCACGGAATTATCGAAGCCTGACCATTCCAGCCTGACGCTTACTTGACCTGCCGCGCAATGCGCCAGATCGATTCGTCCAGCGGGATAAAGACGTCTTTCTCTGAGTTCACTTCCAGCGACACTTGCAGGTTCTTGTCCGCCGATTCATGTTCCAGGTAGAACTCCCCGAACTGGTTCGTCGCGGTGCGGGCGAGTTCATTCTTGCCGCTGATGAGCGATATGGGAACGCGTGTCATCCCCACCTTGGACCCCTGATCCCGAAAGACCTGTCCCGTCAACGCGAATCGCTCGCTTTCGTCGCTGGACTCGAAGCGCACATCGATCATCACTTCGCCAGCGCGGTACAAAAGCTGGCGCGAACCGACGCCGGCCGCGGAACGAACTCCGGCCAGTTGAGGCGTAAGGAAGCTGTCGAAGACAAGCTCGGCAATCTCTCGAAGGCGGAGCCCCTTTTCTGGCTTGGGCGCCTGAACCAGGGCTTTCGCCATAGCCACGACGTTTTCGGGCGGCTCGAACTCTGCCTCGGTCTTGGCGAAGGCGGCCAGCTTGCTCCAAGCGGCCTTTTCCTTCTCACAGCTATCGCAGCCAGTCTTCAGATGGCTGGTCATTGCCGCTGCGTCTTGGGGAGACGCCAGATTGCGGACGTAATCGATCCAATCTCGGGATGAAAAATGCGCCATGTTATTGTTGCGCAACGGCTTAGAGAGTGAGGCCGTCGAGCTTCTCCAGTCTACGCATGATAAGAGTGGCCCTGGACCCGATTGATACAGGGGTTGGTGTAACCCCGTCGGTCAGCTTGGAGGGCGCCTAAGCCCTTTTGTCTCAGGCTATTCCGACCTCCTCGAATCTCTTCCGCAGCCGGTCGATGCATCGTTGCCGCATCATTCCAATCGACCCCACAGCAATGCCGAGATCCGACGCGATGTCCCGATAAGAGCGCGAAGGTTCCTCAAAAAATAGCATCTGGATTAACTGATTGCAGCGCGGCGACAACTCGCCAAGCACCTCACGGATCGTTTGCTCTTCTTCGGAGCGCGCGATTTGTTCGACGGTATCCGCCTGAACCTCCGGCTCGGGAGTATTTTGATCCTCTGCGTCGCTGGAGACAAAGCGGTTTCTCTTGATCTTGTAGTGAAAACAGTTATGCGACGTGACCTGGATGATCCACTTCGGCAGAGCCTGTGGATCTCGCACATTCTTCAGGTCGGAAAGCAGCTTGACGCATACGTCCTGAAAAATATCGGCTGCTTCGTCTCTGGTTAAACCGTACTTAATCGGAACGGAGAAAATCAGGTTTTTGTACTTTTGCACCAGTTCAGCCCAGGCGTTTGGATCGCCGTCCAGGCACTCGCGAACCAGTCGTACGTTCTCGTTATTATTCGGCGGCGACGGTCGCGCTGTTAGCGAAGGACCCTCAATAACACTCTTCATACCTATACCCCTTGTCGGCCTAGTTCTTGTTTGGTCTCCGGTCCCGCAGAACCGATGGTCGATTCGGACGTTCGCCAACAGAACCGCCCGCTTCACGCGAACCGCTCCGACCAAGTCTCGTGTGTTGAATGAATGATGGCTTCGGCAGTTGCGGACGTCGATAGAACGAACGGGTACTAGAACACAAATGATAATGGGGGCTAACCCTGCAGCGTGGCTACTTACGTGGTGGTACTTAAGTGATAGTTCCGTTTAAGGTTTCGTGCTTGAACAAACACTTCCACATGACATAACGGCGGTTCCCCGTTCAGATAGAAGCACTTGGTTTTCATATGCAACGACGCTGAGTCAGAACTCGCCGATATCAGCCAGCGGGACAGACTTGCAAATGGCAATGGCGGACGTCTTTGAATTTCAGGAAATAAGCGCCGAGCAGGCCCCTGCCGGTCACGGAGTGGCTCCCACTCACGTGGCGCTCACTCTGTATTTCCTAGCCGGGGTTGCGGTACAACTCGTTTTTGGAAATCAGAACTACGGCGCCGGGGCCGTCACGTGGTTCCCTCTCACAGGCTTGGCCATCATCGCCGTTTATTCAAACGGATGGTTGGCGGTGCCCATCCTGTTGTGCGCAAGCATCATCGGCAGCGCCTTGGCGGGCACGCTTTTCGCATCACCACAGGCGGTGCTGTCGGAAGCCTGCGTCACGGTCACCTGTTGTGCCATCGGTTCACTCGCTCTTCGTCGATTGGGTCGCGCCGGCTCGTTGACGATGAAGGTGCGTGACCTTGGCAGGATGCTCGGCGTCATCGCTGCGATCTCAACTCTGATCGGTGCATTCGTATATCTCATTCGCTATAAGAACCAGTCGCTACAATCGGTAGACGCCTGGTTGCTTTTCGGCGAGATCGTAATCGGTCACGTTTTGGGCGCCATCAGTATTGCGCCCTTTCTCCTAATCTATATCGTTCCGTCTCTCACGCCTCGAATCGATCCTGCGGTTCTTGGATCTATCGAGTGGTCTCTGACCCCTCGCGCCACGCAACCGTCTCGAATCACCTTAGCCGAGCGCTACCTGCAACTCACGATCGCTGCCTTACTTCCATGGTTTCTGTTGACCTATGGATTAGCGCACATACAAAACACGATTTATCTCTCGCTCGTTCTATCTCTGTGGATCGCAACGCGTCAGGGAGTTCGTGGCGTCGTTGCCGCCGTAATGTTGTCCAACGTAGTGACGCTATGGTCGCTACGAGATGTTGCCGTGTCGGGTTTGAGCAGCCTCCAATCACAGATCATGATGTTGGGAGCCGCCCTTGTCGGACTGTCTGTCGGGTGCCTGGTCTCGGAAATCGCAGTCGCGAGCAACAAACTCGAACATCAAACGGTGATTCTCAACGCTTTGCAGAATCACAGCCCACTCGCGACGGTGGTTCACGATGCGAATGGCAAAATCCTCCTGACGAATACAGCTTTCGCCGATATGTTCGGCTACCGACCTTCCGAAACAGCAGGGCGACATGTCGATGAAATCGTTTCCGCTCCGGAAGGCGAAGAAGCTTCGCAGCTTACACAGCAAGTACTGGTGGAGCCCATTTCCAAACAGACGGTACGGCTGAGGCGCGACAAAACGCCGGTAACCGTCGAAGTGATGGGCATTCCATTTCTGGTCAAAAGCAAACTTGTAGGCGGAATCGGTCTCTACCGAGACATCACGAAACAAAAGAGGCTCGAAGAGGAACTTCTGCAGGCGCAGAAACTTCAAGCGGTCGGCCACCTTGCGGGGGCAGTCGCACACGACTTCAACAATTCTCTCGGCGTCGTGCAGGGCTACAGCGAATATATCCTCGAAAAACTTCCGAAAGATGACCCACTACGAGCCAGTGTGGAAGAAATTGCGAAGGCCTGTGATCGCGCCACGAATCTGACGAAGCAGCTGCTCACTTTTGGTCGAAAACAGGTTATCCAGCCGCGGGCGACGGATCTAGTCTCATTGGTCAACGACCTGTCGTCGATGCTGGGCCGATTGATCGGCGAGCACATCAAGCTGGCCGTTTATGCCGCATCGTCCGTGAGCGCAGTCACGGTTGACCCCGGGCAGCTCGAACAGGTCATCATCAATCTCGCCGTAAACGCGCGCGACGCGATGCCAAACGGAGGGAAACTCTCGATCAGCATCGCGAACCGGTACGTCGAGGCTCACGACGACGGTAAAGCGTCGATCCCGGCGGGTCGATATGTTTCTCTGGCAATGGCCGACACCGGGACAGGCATCAGCACCGAAATTCTTGCGCACATATTCGATCCGTTTTTCACCACCAAGGAAAAATCGAAAGGAACTGGGCTGGGCTTGGCGACAGCCTACGGAGTCATTCACCAAGCCAACGGGTTCATCACCGTCGATACTCGTGAAGGCATCGGGTCGACGTTCACTATTCTCTTGCCGGCGACCGACCTCCAGGTCGAGCAGCGACAGAAGGTGCCCGAGCGTGGAGGAATTCCACGAGGTTCGGAAACAATCCTCGTTGTCGAAGACGAGCCCGTGCTCCGCAAGATGATTGTCGATTTTCTGGAATCGACGGGCTACAAAGTGTTGAGCGCCGAATCCGCCAGCGAAGCGGTAGGCCACGTCCAACTATTTCCAAGCACGATCGATATGGTTCTCACCGACATCGTCATGACCGACATGAACGGAGCCGATTTGGCGCGCTTCCTGTGCGCACTCAGACCCGAGCTTCGCGTGTTGTATATGTCGGGCTATTCGGACGGCGCGCTCGGCGACAAGTTCGTGCTGCCGAAGGATGTCGCTTTCCTGCAGAAGCCTTTCTCCAGGATCAAGCTGGCCCACAAATTAAGAGAAATACTGGATTCAAATCTGATTGCGACGGCTGATGGAATTGCAGGCGATGGAGCAAAGAGTTGAAACGCGCGATTAGCGGCGCGCGGAACTATTCGTACAGCGGAGGTTTTTTGAATGCCACGGATTCTCGTTGTTGAAGACGATGAAAGTATGCGCGGCCTGATTCGCCAGCGCATGAGCGATTCGTTCGAAGTAACCGATACCGGCGACGCCACCGAGGCTCTTGGTCTCGCGCTGGCTTCCAAGCCTGACTGCATTCTTGTCGACCTGATGATGCCGCGCTTTTCCGGCCTCGAGCTCTGTCAGACCTTCGCGTCGGTCAGCAACACGCAAACGATTCCCATCTTTGTCATCACGGGGCAATCCGCTGAAGAACATCGTGAATTTTGTCTCAACCTCGGCGCCAGGGATTTCTTCCAGAAGCCGCTCGATTTCGAGAAGCTCAAGTCCGCGATCCAGAAAGCGATCAACAGTCCCCACAACGAACGCCGCCGCGATCACAGAATTCGCCTGAAAGTGATTCTCAAGCTGGTCGGCACAAGCGCCAGTGGCAAGCGATTCGACCTGCTCACTTCGACCGAAGACGTCAGCGCAAACGGTTTCCTTTGCAAATGCAATGTCGACCTTGAGCCTGGTGGAATCGTCGAGGTGTTCCTGCTGAGCCGCAGCTCCGAAGTCCTCGTGGGGCGCGCCTCGATGAGGCACGTCCAATGGCCCGGAACCGCTTGGCAAAATTGCGGGTTCGGCTTCATCGAAAAGAATGCCAGCTGGGTGCTTTAAGGGCACACGCGTCTTGCGAAGATGCGAAGTCTCCCGGAGACTGAAATGGCCGGGATGACATCGCTGCTCAACGTCGAAGATCTTCGGGTCGAGTTCGCTCTCCCCGCCAACGTGCGGATTCGCGCACTTCGCGGCATCCATCTGCAAATCGAGCCTGGAATCTGCTACGGAATTCTTGGAGAGTCCGGCAGCGGCAAATCCACGCTCGCGAAAGCTCTGATCCAGATCTTGCCCAAAAATGCGAAAGTCACCTCCGGCTCGATCGAATTCGCGGGCCGAGACATTTCCAAACTCACTGATTCCGAACTCCAGAGTTACCACGGGAAAGAAGTCGCCTTCGTTTCGCAGGAACCAGGATCCGCGCTCAATCCCGTGATGAAGATCGGCGAGCAAATTGCCGAGGTCTTGCGCGCGCACAACGATTGGCCCCGGCAACGCTACCGCAGCGAAGCCGAGTCGCTGCTCGACAGCGTTCGCCTGACTTCGACCGACCGTCGCATCTACAACGCTTATCCCCACCAACTCAGCGGCGGCCAGCAGCAGCGCGTCGCCATCGCGCAAGCCTTGAGCTGCGATCCGCAGTTGATCATTGCCGACGAACCGACCGCTTCCCTCGACGGCGAAACCGAAGCCGAAATTCTCCAGCTGCTCGCCGATCTAAAATCCAAACGCCGCATGTCGCTCATCTTGATCACGCACGACCCGCGCATTCTTTACACTCTCGCCGACCGCGTCGCGGTTCTCTATGCCGGCCGCGATCGTCGAAGATGCTCCGGCCAGTGTATTTTTCGAAAATCCCCAGCACCCCTATTCACGGTCGCTCCTCGCTTGTGCGGCTCCGCCATCGAGGGATTCGCAGCGGGACTCCCAGAGTGCCGATCCAATCCGGCTTCCGACGATTCCAGGTGAATCGCCCGATCCGGAACGCACTCTCCCCGGCTGTGAATTTGCCCCGCGCTGTGATCGCCGCATGAATCGATGCGACTCGCAACCACCCTCGCCGATCAACGTCCCCGGAAATCGGCGGATCGAGTGCCATCTCTATGCAGACTGAACTGCGCCCCGCGCCCGTGGCGAATCCCGCCATTCTTTCCGTCCGCAATCTTTCGCTTCACTATTTTCAAAGATCCACGTTTGAGAGGCGAATTCCTGTCAGCGCGCTGACGAACGTTTCGTTGGACCTGATGCGGGGAAAAACACTGGCGCTGGTCGGGCCGTCCGGATGCGGCAAATCCAGCCTCGCTCGTTGTCTTGTGCTGCTCGAAAAGCCCAGTTTCGGCGAAATCCTTTACGGCGGCCGAAACCTTCTCGATCTGAAGACCAGAGAACTCAAGGAAGTCCGCCGCGACATTCACCTGATTTTTCAGGACTCAGCCTCGGCGCTGAATCCCGGCATGACCATCGAGCAAGTCTTGCTCGAGCCGCTTGAGATTCACGAGCCCACGCTGGGCACGAAGGATCGTTTCATGCGCCTCGTTGCTGCGTGTGAGCAAGCGGCGCTCAGCTCCAAATGGCTCACTCGGCGCCCCGACGAACTCAGCGGCGGCCAGCGTCAGAGAGTCGCCATCGCGCGTGCGCTGGTGGCAAGGCCCAAAATCCTCATTCTCGATGAAGCTCTTAGCGCGCTCGACCTCTCGACGCAGTCGCAAATCGCAAACCTTCTCCTGGATCTGCAGAGCGAGCACTCTCTCACCTACCTCTTCATCACCCACGATATGCGGCTCGCCCGCATGCTGGCCCACGACGTTGTCGCTATGAAAGCGGGTCGGATCTTGGACTCGCCGCCACCCTCATTGCTATTAACTCCCGACATACACTCCGGACCCGCGTCAGTTGGCACTGCTTCGATCGCAAACGATACTGAAAATGTACGATTGCAAGTGATGCCATCTGTAAACGAGTAGTAGTAAATGAAACAGTTCGTGTGGCGGTTGGGTCAGAGGCTACTCCTGCTCGTGGGGGTGTCTCTCTGCACGTTCGTGTTGCTCTCTGCCGCGCCCGGTAATTTCTTCGACGATCTGAAGCTCAATCCGCAAATCTCCCCCGCGACTGTCTCGGCGTTGCAATCGCAATACGGAGCCAATCGGCCTTTGCCCGAACGCTATTTGCGTTGGGTCGAATCCATTGCCCGTGGCGATTGGGGATATTCGCTTTCGTATCACTGCCCGGTCGGCGGCCTGGTTTGGCAGCGCGCGCGAAATACGCTGCTGCTGACCACGCTCGCTGTTCTGCTGGCTTGGATGTTGGCGCTTCCCTGGGGCATCGCCGAAGCGCTGTACAAGGGCGGCTGGATCGATCGAACCGGCGAAATAATTTTGGCGTTGCTCTTCGCCATTCCTGATGTTCTGTTTGCGTTGCTTCTGCTCTTGCTGGCCGCGCGTACTGGCTGGTTCCCGACAGGCGGCATGAGTTCATCTGACGCTGCCGACCTTTCTTTCACGTCCAGAATCTGGGACGTAAGCCGCCACCTTTTCCTTCCGGTCCTCGCGCTCGCTCTGACGACTCTGCCGATTCTCGCGCGGCACGTTCGCTCTGCCATGATCGGCGTGCTCGACGCGCCATTTCTAGTCGCCGCAAAAGGTCACGGCATCCCAAAATTTCGACTGCTCTACCGCCACGCGCTTCCCGTCGCGCTGAACTCGCTGATTTCGCTCTTCGGATTTTCGGTTGGCTCGCTTCTCAGCATCTCATTGCTCGTTGAAGTGATTCTCAGCTGGCCCGGCCTCGGCCCTCTCGTTGTCGAAGCCGTTCTTGCCCGCGACATCTACGTCGTGGTCGCCGCGACAATGTTTTCCGCAGTGTGCTTGATCGCCGGCAACATGCTTGCCGATTTCCTGCTGTACTGCACCGACCCTCGCATCCGCACGGTGCAGTCATGAGCGATCGCGCGAAACGAAACACGTTTCTGAGCCTGTTTATCGCGCTCCATCTTGTCGTGATCTTCCCCGGCTTTTTCTCCACGCAGGGTTACGCCGAGCAGAATCGCGATCTTCCATTCTCGCCGCCGACCAGACTTCACTTTGTCCGGCCCGACGGGCGTTTCTCACTACGTCCTTTCATCTACGGCTGGAGCCAGTCCGCGTTGGACACCGGCAACTACGAAATAGATCGCTCGCAAATCTACCCGCTCCGGTTTTTCGCCAATGGCTCCCCCTACATGATCGTCAAAGGCATCACTGCCAGCACGCACTTGCTCGGTGTAGAAAATCCTGGTCGCCTGTTTCTCTTCGGCACCGACGACTTCGGTCGAGACGAGTTTTCTCGCATGTTGTACGGAGGCCGCATCTCGATTCTTGCTGGGTGGATCGGCGCTGCCATCGCCTTGTTCACCGGTGGAATCGTCGGGCTGATTTCGGGCTATTCGGGACGCTGGATCGATTCCGTAACGATGCGCCTCGTCGAATTGTTCATGGCGCTCCCGTGGCTGTATCTGCTCTTCGCAGTTCGCGCCATTCTTCCGCTGCGGATTGAAACGACGGACACTTTCATTCTGTTGATCGCCGTCGTCGGCATCATCGGCTGGGCGCGTCCCGCGCGCCTGGTGCGCTCCATGGTTCTCAGCGCGAAAGAAAGAAATTTCGTCCTCGCAGCGCGCGCGATGGGCGCGTCGAACTTTCACATCCTGCGAAAGCACATTCTTCCGCAAGTCTTGGCATTGCTGCTGACGATGGCGGCGTATCTCATTCCGCAGTTCATTCTCGCCGAAGTCACGCTCTCGTTCCTCGGACTCGGTATCGGCGAACCCGTTCCAAGCTGGGGCACGCTCTTGGCGGAGCTGCAGAAGTACAACGTTCTCGTGAACTACTGGTGGATGTACGCGCCCGGAATCGCGCTCGTCGCTTTGTTCCTGCTCTATCACTGGGCTTCGTCCACGATTCAGCAGAAGGTCGGAGTTCCCCTCACATGAGCGCGCAAAAAAATTCGTGGCACAAACGTGTACGCACAGCTGTCGTTGTGGCGGCGTTGCTGGTCTCTGTCTCCATTCGCCGCATCGTCCAATGCCCAGGACAAGCAATCGCCAGCCGAAATCGGAAATCCCGGTGGACGAATCACCGTCGCCCTTCGCACCGACCCTAAAACGCTGAATCCCATCCTTGCCGTCGACACCACTTCGCGCGAAGTCATCGGCACGATGCAGGCCGACCTCGTTCACATCAACCGGCAAACCCAGCGCACCGAGCCGGCGCTTGCTTCTTCCTGGAAAGTTTCTCCCGACGGCCGCAAGTACACCCTCCAACTTCTCCACGACGTGAAATTCTCCGACGGCGTCCCATTCACTGCCGACGACGTCCTGTTCACCTTCCAGCTTTATCTGGACGAAGCGCTGGCTTCTCCTCAACGCGACCTTCTCGTCATCGACAACAAGCCGATCGTCGTCAGAAAGATCGACAACTACACGGTCGAGTTTGACCTCACCAAGCCCTATGGCCCCGGCGAGCGAATCTTCGACAGCCTCGCAATTCTTCCAAAGCATCTGCTAGAGGCCGCGTACCGCGATCACAAACTCGGCGAAGTCTGGGGTGTCAGCGCAAAGCCCGAAGAAATCGCCGGCCTCGGCCCGTTCCGTCTGAAAAGCTACGCAGCCGGGCAGCAGTTGCTACTCGAACGCAATCCGAACTACTGGCGTAAAGATTCCCGCGGCGCGAGCTTGCCTTACCTCAACGAACTGCTCTTCACCGTCGTCGCGAACGAAGACGCGCAGGTCATCAAGTTCAAAAGCGGCGAAACGCAAATCCTCGAGCGCGTCGGCGCCGACAATTTCAACCTGCTACAAAAAGAAGACTCGTCGAAAAAGCAATGCCTCTACGACGTCGGCCCCGGCCTTGAGTTCGTCTTTCTTCTGCTCAATATGAACTCGCTCGACGCGACAAAACACGCCGACATCGCCGCCAAAGAACAATGGTTCCGCGATCTAAAATTCCGAGAGGCCGTTTCTCTCGCGATGGATCGCAAAGGAATGGTCCGCCTCGTCTACGGCGGCCGCGCGACGCCGATCTGGGGCAACGTCAGCCCCGGCAACAAACTTTGGCTCAGCGCGAATGTCCAGCATCCCGACCGCTCCATCGACCAGGCAAAAGCCCTGCTCAAGTCCGACGGTTTTTCGTGGGACGCAAACGGCGCGCTCCTCGACTCCCAAAAGCATCCCGTCACGTTCACCGTTATCGTCAGCTCATCGAACGCACAAAGAACAAAAATCGCCACCATCGCACAGGACGACCTCAAGCAATTGGGCATCGATGTCAAAGTCGTCCCGCTCGAATTTCGCGCGCTTGTCGATCGCGTTATGAATACGCACGACTACGACGCTGTCCTCATGAACCTTGTGAATGGCGACGTCGACCCAACTCCAGAGATGGGCCTCTGGCGCTCCGCCGGCGAAATGCACTTGTGGGATATGGGTGAAAAGACTCCCGCGACTCCGTGGGAAGCCGAGCTCGACAAGCTGATGGAATCCCAGATGACGACGACCGACTACGCCACGCGCAAGAAACTCTATGACCGCGTGCAGGAACTCGTCGCGCAGAATTTGCCTCTGGTTTTCCTCCTCAGCCCCGACATTCTTGTTGGCGCTCAGTCTACGGTCGGCAACTTTCGCCCAGGAATCCTCGATCCCTATGCGCTCTGGAATGTGGACGAGCAATTCATTCGTCCTTCGGGAGCAGCCTGCCACTAGCGGCAACTTGAGACACCACTGTGACTTCCACGACCTCAACTCCACTGCTCACTCCGGATGATCTGAAAAAGATCTCCGCCCTGAGCACGGTCGAGGACCGCCGTAGGCATCTCGCCGATCACAAATCCCTTGTCCAGGCCGATGTTGTTGCTGAATTAAACGCCGCAACCTTGCAGGAATTCCGAGTCAACACCGCGAGTGCCCTCGTTCTCGCCGATACCGCAATCCTCATCGCCAACATCCTTTGCCGCCTTGAACTGCTCGCGCAAAGCAAACGCATCAAAGCGCACGTCCTGTCCGAGCGTGGCGAATATCAAGCCGCCGTCGCCCTCTACAACGAAGCCGAAACGCTCTTCGAGCAAGCCAAAGATCAGGAAGGCGTCGGCCGCACCGTCACCGCCGCCATTCATCCGCACATCATGATCGGCGACTACGATCGTGCCTTCGCGCTCGCCACCAAGGCGCAGGACATTTTTTCCGAAATGGGTGACAAGCGCCGCCTGGCTCGCCTCGAAAACAACATCGGCAACATTTTTCATCGCCAGGATCGTTTCCAGGAAGCGCTCACCCACTACGAACATGCCTATCAGCAATTGCTCTCCTACGGCGATGCCGAAGAGCTGACGATTTCGCTGAACAACATGTCGATGTGCCTCATCGGCCTCAACGATTTCGCCAAAGCTCTCGCCACGTACGAGCGCGCGAAGTACCTGTTGCTCGACCACGACATCCCGCTGATCCATCTCACGACCGATTACAACATCGCTTATCTCTACTATCTCCGCGGGGACTACCGCCGCGCCATCGAAGGGCTCAAGAGCGCTCGCCAGTCCGGCGAAAAAATTGGCGACAAATATCTCGTCGCGCTCTGTTATCTCGACCTCTCCGACATTTACGTCGAGCTGAATCTCAGCTCCGAAGTCCACGACATCGGCAGCCACGGCTATCAGCTCTTCCGTGAGCTGGAAATCGGCTACGAGGCCGCGAAGATCCTCGTGAATCAGGCGATCGCATACGGTCAGGAAGGCAAGACCGCAAAATCGCTCGAAACGTTCGGCGAAGCCAAGCGCCTTTTCGTCAAGGAACGCAACGAAGTCTGGCAGTGGATGATCGATCTGTATCAGGCGATCGTCTTATTCTCGGCCGGCCGATACTATGAAGCGCGCCACTTCGCCACCGGCGCAGCGGATTATTTCGATGGCACGCTGTTGCGCAACAAAGCTGCGATCTGCCACTTCCTGCTCGCCCAAACCGCAATCCACACCAGCGACCTCACCACTGCGCGCAGCGAATGCCTCACGGGCCTCGAAGTCGTGAAAAAACTCGACAGCCCCATCCTTCAATACCAGGGCCATTTTCTGCTGGGTCGCATCGATCAGGCCGCAGGGACCCACGCTTCCGCCTATCTTCAATATCAACAAGCTCGCCACAGCCTCGAAGGCTTGCGCAGCAACCTCTACCGCGACGAACTGAAAATCTCGTTCATGAAAAATAAGTCAGAGCTCTACGAGCGCATGGTCGAGCTCTGCATCAATCCCGATTTCACCGAAGGCACCGACGAAGAAGCGTTCAAATACATCGAGCTCGCCAAATCGCGCAATCTCTCCGAGTTGATGTTTCAAAGAGGGCACAACGCCCCGGTTCCGAAAGTTGGCCAGAGCGAACTCGTCCACAAGATTCGCGAATTGCGCGAAGAGCTGAATTGGTATCAGCACCGCATCGAACTCGAACAAATGAAATCCGCGCAGAATGCCGCCGAGACCGTCGAAGCGTTGCGCG
The DNA here is from genome assembly GCA_963766985.1 of uncultured Acidobacteriota bacterium. GTDB lineage: Bacteria > Acidobacteriota > Terriglobia > Acidiferrales > UBA7541 > Acidiferrum. Next base: position 491,597 of record CAVYCJ010000009.1, on the reverse strand, counting down.
AAAAAGCGCAAGAGAAAGGAGAAAACTCTTCTCGCAATTTTGGAAGATCTCCCGCAGGGCTCTCCTGAAGCTTCCACGATCGCTCCGACATCATGCGCGTCGATCGAAAAGATTCAGTCCGTGCTTCCTCCCGACACCACTCTCCTCGAATACTACTTCGCTGGCGAGTACATCGTGGCCGCGGTCGTCAGCCAGCGCACGTTCCACATCGTCCATGTCACCACTCTGGCCAAGGTTTCCGAATCGCTCCGATTCTTCCGTTTCCAGCTCGGCCGCATCCAGTTATCGGCGCACCTCGGCCCCGGCGCCGCCAAGGAAATGTACGATTCCACCGTCGGCCACCTGGGCGAGCTCTACGATGAACTCATCGAGCCGGTCGCCGAGTTCCTGCACACGCGGCACCTGGTCATCGTGCCTCACGGCAAGCTCCACTACCTGCCATTTCACGCTCTCTACACCGGCGACGAATTCCTCACCGACCTGCACGACATTTCCTACGCTCCCAGCGCCACTGTCTACGATCTCTGCCACCGTCCTTATCAAGGCACCGCATCCGGCTCAGCCATTTTCGGAATTCCGGACGAAAGAGCTCCTCTAATCCAGGACGAAGTCGACGCCGTCCATCGCATTCTCCCCGAGTCCGAGCTCTACCTCGGCGCCGCCGCCACTCACGAGAAATTGGTCGAGAAGGGAATCGACAGCCGCGTCATCCACGTGGCGACTCATGGGACCTTTCGCCCCGACAATCCGATGTTCTCCGGAATCGCCCTCGGCGACGGTTACCTGCACCTTTACGAGCTGTACCAGATGCGACTCAACGCCGAGCTGCTCGCCTTCAGCGGCTGCGCCACCGGCCTCAACGTCGTCTCCGCCGGCGACGAGCTCCTCGGCCTTGTTCGCGGGGCGCTCTACGCCGGCGCCCGCTCCCTCCTCCTCACCCTCTGGGACGTCAGCGACGCCAGCACCCACAAATTCATGACCGCGTTCTACCGTCGCTTCCAGGCTGGCGAAAACAAGGCCACCGCCGCCGCCGAAGCCGCCAAGGAGATTCGCGAGGAGTATCCCCACCCCTACTATTGGGCTCCTTTCACCGTCGTGGGAAAGACTTAGCCCCCTCGGACAGTCCCACCGGCCAAGCTTAGGGCCAAGCTGCCCTGAACGGCCCCGCCGCCCCGCCCCCGCGCTGTATTTTCCGCCCGCCCCTGTACTCCTCCTACCGGTACCAAGGGTGCGCGCCGGGAACATCGAGATTCCCCCCAGAACCCGGCGCGTACCTTTCTGAGCCCAACGCGGCACGTCCCGGCCGTCGAAGGCCAGTAAGCTACCCATTATCAATGTTTTGCGATGGGTGTGCGGAAGAGCGCGAAGGTTGCAAATGCGTCATTTCTCGGGGCAGTTAATCAAAAGTACCAGCTTTGAATACCCCCGTACCATTGTTGGGGAAGGCTGTAGAACCGAAACTACCCATGGATCGGGATAGTCCTGGAACGCCTAGAGCTTCGCTGAAGGCTGATTTCCCCGGTTGGAGCCTGAACATGAAGAAATCACTTCTAATTGCTCTGCTGCTGTTCATCGCGCCGCTCTTTTGCCCCTCGCGGGCTGCGGCCGACACCCAACTTACCGTGCAGACGACCCTTGGCCCAGCAGCCATCGATGTCGTCTGTCTCCTCCGTGGATGCAAAGTCGTCGAGACCGTCAACGGCTCGCCATACAACTATTACGTCGTCTCTGCCCCCAACTCCGTCAACGCGAACTTCCTTGTTAGCCTCCTCCAGTCCGTTCCGGGCATTCTCAAAGTCACGCTCAACGACGTTGTCGGCCCCAATGGGCTGATCTTCGGCAACCGCCTGATCGTCCGCACCACCGACCCCAACGGTCTGAAGCGCCAATGTCTCCTGTTGAATTGCCAGGTTCTTGCGCCGATCGATGGCCTTCTCAATTCGCTCTTTGTCGTGGTTGCTCCCAACCTGATCGATCCGAACCTGTTGCTCGCGATCGTTCGCGCCCTGCCGGGCGTTGTTGATGCCGAGCTGGACCAGGTTGTCAATGTCGTCTCCGGCGGCGCCACAGCCACCGATCCTCCTCCATCGTTGGTAAACACCACCCCCGTTCAGTATTACGGCAGCACCGTGTGGTCCGGCTATCTCAACCAGCCCGCAACGAGCATGGTCAGCCTTCAGAAGGCTCAGCAACAGTTCAACATTGCTGGCCGCGGAGTCATCGCCGACATCGACACAGGCGTCGACCCGAACCACCCGGTTCTCAAGCCGGCTCTTCTGGCAGGCTATGACTTCACCCGCAAACAGGTCGGCGGCAACGAAATGCTCGACCTCCCAGCGGGCGCGCCGGTCACCGAGACTCCGTGCTTGAATTGCACGCCGGGTCAAGTGAACCAGCGCTCGATCGCGATGGTCGATCAACGCAGCATCGCGATGGTCGACGGCCCCGCGTATGAAGCGTTCGGCCACGGCACGATGGTGGCTGGCATTCTCCACCTCGTCGCCCCCAAGGCTTCGCTCATGCCTCTCAAGGCCTTCAAAGCGGACGGCACCGGCAACCTCTCAGACATCATCAGCGCTGTCTACTACGCCGCGCAAAACAAAGCGAACGTTGTGAACATGAGCTTCGACCTGACCTCCTCGTCGAACGAGCTCTCCAAAGCCATCACTTCTGCCGAAGCGCAGGGCGTTGTCTTCATCGCTTCGTCCGGCAACGACGGCAAGATCGAAATGGTTTATCCCGCTGGCTTCGCCAATGTGATGGGCGTCGCTTCGATTAACAACGAAAATCAGCGCTCCACCTTCTCCAACTACGGCAACCAGATCGTCTGGATCGCAGCCCCTGGCGAAGCCGTCGTGACGACCTATCCCTTCGGTTCATACGCCGCAGGCTGGGGCACTTCGTTCAGCGCCCCGTTCGTCTCCGGCACTGCGAACCTCCTGCAGAACGAATCGGCTTCGATGAATCAGAGCAATGTGAAGCTCTCGTTGTCTCACGCCGATCCGCTGCTCGCGGTTGGTATGGGCGTCGGTCGCCTCGATGTCTACCAGGCCGCCGCTTACGCGCACTTGCTCAAGTAATCTCGACGACCATGACCACCTGCTGCGAAATCGTCCCTGCATCAGAGCTCGAGCCGGAGTTTCCGCTTCGGCCCGAGCTCAAGCCCGAGACTCAATCCCGGCGCGAGAGTGCTCTACTCCGCAGGTCGCAGCTTGAAGTCGAAACTCTCCAGAATCAGATCCGCGAACTCCATAGCGGCTTCGTCTGCTGCCTCAATCAACTACTCGACCTGCGGGATTTGAATACAGGCCTCCACAGCACGCGCTTGGCGGAGTGGGGACTCCTCGTGGCACGCAGCCTCAGCGTTTCTGAACGCGATATGTACGGACTCGAGATGGGCGCTTTGCTCCATGACATCGGCAAGATCGGCGTGCCCGACAACATCCTCAACAAGCCCGGCCGCCTGACCGACGAAGAATACGAAGTCGTGAAGCGCCATCCGGAGTTTGGATGGACCGTCATTCGCAAACTGAAAGGCCTCGAACAATCCGGCCTTTACGTCCTGCATCACCACGAAAATTTCGACGGCACCGGCTATCCCGCAAAGCTCAAGGGCCACGAAACGCCGATCGGCGCTCGCATTGTTTCCGTGATCGACGCGTTCGATGCGATGGTTTCCGCTCGGCCGTATCGTAAGGGCATGCCCATTCCCGAAGCGCTGCGGCGCCTTCACGATGCCGCCGGCAAACAATTCGACCCGGCAGTCGTCAACAGCTTTACGGAGTTTGCTCAGAACGAGATGGCTTCTGTGATCGAAGCCGTGGGCGCTTCCGAAAACATGGTTTTCTAGTCGCGCAAGCTAACAGTCACGCGTCAATTCTAGCGATCTAATTTCGCCACTTCTTCTTGGCGATCGCGCCGGTCGCGTCTTCCAACGCAAGTTCATTCGCCGCATCAATCTTGTGTTTCCGCAGTTCTTCCAGTAATCCTTCGTCTGTCAAATCGAGTGGGTGCGAATGCTTCCAGTCATGGTGCGCGACTTTTTTCAGCGCGCGAATGACCTCGGGCGCTTTCACTTCGATCGCTAACTCTCGCCGGCTGTCAAAGCTCCCAGGCGCGAGGTTGATTGAGCCAACGATCGCCTTCTCGCCGTCGGCCAGTAGCATCTTTCCGTGCAGCTTCAAATGCTTCAGCTTGTGGACTTTGATTCCAACGTCGTTCAGGATTCGCAATCCGCCGACGCCTTCGGTCAGTTTTTGCTTCGACAATTTATGCGGCGGCCGCGCCATCACGTGAACCTTGACGCCGCGTTCTCTCGCTCTTACCAGCCGCTCGATGATGACCTGATCCTGGTAGCGCTCGTTCTGCACAAACAAAGTCTTCTTCGCGCCATCGATGAATTTTGCAATTCGCTCGCGCCCGTTCCCGCTGCACCAGATCAAGCGATTCCGATCGCTTACCTTATACGGCTGTCGTTTCCAGTCGGCCTCAAATCCAGAGATCACCTCCGCTACCTCATGCTTGTCGTCAGTGACGACGGCGTAGTCTCGCGTTCCTTCCAAATTCTTCACGTCCCAGTTGAGCGACTGCACGAACGCTACGCGGTCATCGATCACCATCGACTTCTCATGCGTCACATCGAATGCCGGATTGCTGTCTTTGACTTTGACGCCTGCGGCTTTGAGCCGCTTTGCGGTCGCGGTGTTTTCGCTCTTGCCGCTGCGCCGCGCGGGATTCAGCATCACGCGCACTTCCACGCCGCGCTTCTTCGCCAGAATCACCGCGTCGATCAGTCCGACGTGCGAAAACAAAAACATCTTCACGCGAATCGATTTCTTCGCGTTGTCCACTGCATCTATAAATGGTTTAGCTGTGTGATCCGGCAGTACGATCAGCTGGCGCGCCATTCTTCCCCCGTGATAAGGCCCGCCATATTCTAGCCTTTTATCAGCGTGGCTGGCGTGGGTCTCGCCGCCGCCACCTGTTCGTCGAATTGCGTGCGATAGAGTGCCGCGTAAACGCCGTTGAGCGCCATCAGTTCATCGTGGCTGCCTTCCTCGGCCAGCCCGCCTTGCACGAGCACGACGATTTTGTCGGCATCGCGAATCGTGCTCAGCCGGTGCGCGATGGTGATCACCGTCCGCCCCTTCATCAGCCGCGTCAGCGCTTCCATCACCAGCTTTTCCGACTCCGAATCGAGCGCCGCTGTCGGTTCATCGAGAATCAGGATCGGATTGTCTCGAATGATCGCCCGCGCGATGCCGATGCGCTGGCGCTGTCCACCCGATAGCGTGTCGCCGCGATCGCCAACCAGCGTGTCGTACCCCTGCGGCATCTGCGAAATGAATCCGTCCGCATTCGCAAGCTTCGCCGCGGCAACGATCTCATCGCGTGTCGCCGACCCTTTGCCGTAAGCGATGTTGTCCGCCACGCTACCGCGAAACAACACCGTCTCCTGCAACACGTACGCGATCTGGCTTCGCAACGTGCTCAGCTTCAGATCGCGCAGATCGTAACCGTCGATCGTTACGCGGCCCGAAGTCGGATCGTAAAATCTCGGGATCAAGCTGACGATCGTCGACTTGCCGCTTCCCGTCGGGCCCACGACGCCAATCATTTGCCCCGCGCCGATCTTGAAGCTCACGCCGTTCAATACCCGAGCATCCTTGTTGTATCCGAACACGATCTTTTCAAATTCGACGTTGCCCTTCAGCGGGCCCGGATCAATCGCATCCGGCTTCTGCGGAATCACGTCGCTCGCATCCAGAATCGCCTGAATCCGATCGACTCCGACGGCTGTCTGCGCGATCGTGTTCGTCATCGTCGCCAGATCTTTCACCGGCTTGAAAAATTGCGCCAGGTACGAGAGAAAAACCGTCAGCGCGCCTGCCGTCATTGTTCCCTTCAAAATCAGCGAAGAGCTGCGCCACAAAACAAACGCGGTACACAGCGCGACCACAACGGTTACCAGCGGCGACAACATCGCCTTCACCCGTCGCGCCTTCAGCGACGCATCTACCGTCGCCTTGCTGACTTCGCTCAACTCCTGTTCCTCGAGATCCTGCCGCCCGAAAGCCTTGATCACCCGCACCGATTCGAGCCCTTGCTGCACCACCGTCACGATGTTGCTCTGCTGCTTCCGGACTTCTTTCTGCGCCTTCTTTACCGCTTTCTTAAAGCGCGAAATGATCACCAGCATGAACGGCGTAATCGCCACCGCGATCAGCGTGAAATCCCAGTTCAGCCAAAACATGATCGCCAGCATACTGAGGATCGTCAGCATGTCCACGACGATGTCCAGTGTCGAACCCGACGCGAAGCTCTGAATCGTCTGCACGTCCGCGGTCAGCGTGCTCAGCAGCGTGCCCAGATCGTGTTCGCTGTAATAGTTCAGGGAAAGCTGTTGCAGGTGGTCGTACGTGCGCAGCCGCAAATCGTTGGCGATGTATTGCCCCACGCAGGCGGTGTAGTAATTAGCGATTCCCGAAGCGATCGCTCCAATCAGCGCGATCACCACAAGCCCGATCGCCGCAGCCGCGGCAATCTCCATCTTCGTTCCGTGATGAAAAAACGGCTGCAGCGAATCGCTGAGCCAGTGCGGCAACTTGTGCTCTCCCACGACGTTGTCGAGCACGATCTTCAGCGGCCAGGGTGTCGCGACGGTCGCCGCCATCTGCAGCATCATCGCCACAAACACGACCGCCAAGCTTCCCCGGTAAGGCTTAACCAGACTCCAAATCAACGAATACAAACGCGGCCCCCCTTGCGCATTCCGTCGCCAAAGACACTACTTCCGCGATGCGCAAGCATTTTTAGTACGCAGCAATCTATGCTTCTTCGACGGTTCCTGCAACCAGACCGCTGCGCCCACCGCTACGTTCGATTGCGACCCCCAAATCGCTGTGCTAGCATCCGCTCGCTGGGGAACGTACCAGGGACAGATTTCGCAACACCTTCGCCCTCGCAGCCGCGAGGACCCAGGTTGAGGCCACGTTCTCCTCCCTCAAATCAATAGGCGCAGGCCCGCGCCTTCAGCCCTTCTGGGCGGACCTCGCCGCTCGATCCCGGCCTCGATGCCGGATCGTAAAAATGGAGGTCTGCATGAAGACGTATCTCACCAAGGACATTCGAAACGTGGGCATTGTAGGCCACGGCGGCACAGGCAAAACGCAACTCGTGTCGTCGTTGCTCTTCACCGCGGGCATGACGCCGCGCTGGGGAAAAGTTGCGGAAGGCACCACCACCACGGATTGGGACGAAGAAGAAATCGGCAGAAAAATTTCGATTCAGACCGGCCTCGCTTACGCCGAGTGGCCGTGTACGCTCTGCTCCGGCGACAAAGTAAAAATCAATCTCATCGATCTTCCCGGCTACTCCACGTTCATCAATGAAGCGAAAGCCTCCCTCATCGGCGCCGATGCCGCGCTGATTACCGTCGACGCTCACGTCGGCTCGCAAGTCACCACCGAAAAAGTTTGGGATTACTGCACCGAGTACGACATTCCGCGCGCCTTTGTCCTCACATGGATGGATCGCGAACTCTCCAGCTTTGAGCGCGCGATGGAGTCGTTGGAGCAGGTTTTTGGCCGCAACGTCGTAGCGCTGCAACTGCCGATCGGCACCGATCGCGGATTCCGCGGCGTCATCGACCTCGTCAGCATGAAAGCGCACATGTATAAGCCGGACGGCGACGGCCGCCCGACGATCGAAGAAATTCCCGCTGCGCTCGCCGACGAAGCCAAGGAAGCGCACGAGAAACTCGTCGAGATGATCGCCGAAGGCGACGACGAGCTGATGGACGAATTCTTTCGCGAAGGTACGATCCCGATTCAGGACCTGATTCCCGGCGTGCGCAAAGCCATCGTTGCCGAAAAGATTTTCCCGGTTCTGATGGTCTCTTCGCTGCACAACGTCGGAACCGCGAGTCTCCTCACCTTCATGGCCGATTGCTTCCCGCACCCCGACGAGCATTCGCAGGTTGGATTCAATGAACCGACGGGCAAGGGCGATCGCATCGAGCGCAAATACGATGACAATCAGCCGGTCTCCGTCTTCGTCTTCAAAACGCTCGCCGATCCTTTCGCCGGCCGCATCAACTATTTCAAGGTAAAGAGCGGCGTGCTCAAAAATGACGCGACGCTCCTCAATTTCAATCGCTCCACGCCGGAGCGCTTGCAGCACACGCTCGTCGTTCAGGGCAAACAGCTCACCGAGGTGCTGGAGCTGCACGCGGGAGACATCGGCGCGATCGCGAAACTGCAAAGAAACGACGACCGGCGAAACGCTAGGAGACAAAGCGGCGCCAATTTTCTACAGCCGGGCGCAAATCCCCGAGCCATCAATCACGTTTGCGATCGAGCCAAAAACGCGCGCCGACGAAGACAAAATCGGCGTCTCGATTCACAAAATTCTTGAGGAAGACGCGGCGCTGCGTTTTTCGCGCGATCCGCAGACGAAAGAATTTCTCCTCGCCGGCTCCGGCCAGCAGCACATCGAAGTCGTCGTCGCCAAGCTTCACAAGCGCTACCACGTCGACCTCACCCTCAAACCGCCCAAGGTTCCGTATCGCGAAACCATTCGCGGCAAAGCCGACGCCGAAGGCAAACACAAGAAACAATCCGGCGGTCACGGTCAGTTCGGTGTGTGCCGCATCAAGCTGGAGCCGGCCGAACGCGGCAAAGGCGTCGAGTTCGTCGACGACGTTTTCGGCGGCGCGATCCCGCGCAACTGGATTCCTTCAGTGGAGCGCGGCATTCGCGATGCGGCCGCGCGTGGCTACCTTGCGGGCTTTCCCGTCGTCGATTTTCGCGCCACGCTCTACGACGGCAAATATCACGACGTCGATTCGTCCGACATGGCGTTCAAAATCGCCGGCTCGCTTGCTTTCAAGGAGGCGATGAAGCAAGCGAAGCCGGCGCTCCTCGAGCCAGTGATGAACGTCGAGGTCTATGCGCCCGACATTTATTCGGGCGACTTAATGGGCGATCTCAGCGCACGCCGCGGTCGCATCGCCGGCAGCGACTTGCGCGGGCACAACGTCATCATTAAAGCGAAGGTGCCGCTCGCCGAAATGCTGACCTACGCCACCGACCTGACGGCGAAGACGCAAGGTCGCGCCACTTACTCGATGGAATTCGACCACTACGACTACGTTCCCAACGAACTGGCGCAAAAAGTAATCGACGCCCATAAAGCCGCCCACGGCGACCTGGTTCACGCCGAAGAAGAAGCCTAGCTTCGGCAAACAACAGGCACGAATGATCGCCACCGCAAAATATGTAGGGGCGCAGCATCGCTGCGCCCCAAACGCCCAGACTTAAAGCCTACCGTTGGCCTAAGGGCCTCCGTCAACTTCACCAAATCAAAAGCGCAGCCGCCACGCGGCGTTCTCTCTCCCGCGCATTCACGAGCAACCGAAACGCAACAAACCCAAACACGCCCACCGCAAGAATCGCCGCATTCAACTGCACAAACGCCAGCGACACGTTGAAATGATTCATCAACAGGCAAAACAGAAATCGAAGCAACATCGAACCCTCTCAGAAATCACGAACCAATTGGCTCGCACGTTGCTCTATGAGAGGCACGCAGTCAGCCACATTTTGGAATGCTCAAGTTGCTGAAAACATTGACCATGTCATTTTCACAAACCCAAATTCGCAATAAAGTCGCAATCGTGAACTGCTAATTCACAATATTCGCAATATTTGCTAATCTGACCCACGCAGCCCATGCCCGAGACCATCTTCCAATCCGAACCCACCTCCGCTGAGGCGAATCGCCTCCGCATGATGCTTCGCACCTGGGAAGCGGTCAGCACCGAGCGCGAACTCCCCGGCGTCCTCGCCTCTCTCGCCGACGTTCTTGTCACGCTCGTCCCGTTCGACTCGATCGGCATCATTGATTTCACCGTTCCCAACGACACGCCCGACGAAGACGGCGACCTCCATCGCCTCCTCGCGCTCCACGTCGTCGGCGTCGCCCCGGTCGACGGCGAAACCCCCGAACAACTCGCCGCCCGCTCCGAGCGCTATGCGCAACCTCCCCCGCTCTCCGAAACTCGCCCGCTCCTTCCTTACCCCAGCGAACAAAAGCCCGGCGAACTCGACGGTGAGCCGTACACCTGCGACGATCTGCTCGAAAAAGACGGTTGGTTTCGCCACGAACATCACCTGGCAAAAGACGGCGTCCGCTCCTACGCCGCCGTCCCGCTCGTGATGCGCGGCCAGGTCCTCGGCGTCGCCGCCTTCATTCGTCTGAAGCAGCGCCCGTTTCCGCCGCACGAGCGCGCCATTCTCAAAGATGTCTCCCGCGCGCTCTCCATCGCCACCGCCAACGCGCTCGCCAACGAAGAAATCCGCAAACTCCGCCAGCAGCTTGAAGCCGAAAATATTTCGCTCCGTGAACAGCTCGGCCAGGCGCCGTGGTTCGAAGAAATCCTCGCCAACTCCGCCGAGCTGAAACACGCGCTCGAAATCGTCGAGCAAGTCGCAACCACCGACGCCACAGTTTTGATCACCGGCGAAACGGGCACCGGCAAAGAATTGATCGCTCGCGCCATCCATCGCCGCTCCGAGCGCGCTCGCGGCCCTCTCGTCAAAGTGAATTGCGCCGCAATTCCAGACACCCTGCTTGCCTCCGAACTTTTCGGCCACGAGCGCGGCGCCTTCAGCGGCGCCACCGAACGCCGCAAAGGCCGCTTCGAGCAGGCGCACGGCGGCACGCTATTTCTCGACGAAATCGGCGAATTGCCGCAGGAAATGCAGGTTTTACTGTTGCGCGTTTTGCAGGAGCGCGAGTTCGAGCGCCTCGGCGGCGCTCACACTGTCCAGGTTGACGTCCGCCTCGTCGCCGCCACTAATCGCGATCTCGCCGAAGAAGTCCGCGCCGGACGTTTCCGCAGCGATCTCTACTACCGCCTCAATGTTTTTCCCGTGCGCATTCCCGCGCTCCGCGAACGCCGCGCAGACATTCCCCCGCTCGTCGCGCACTTCGCTGAAAAATATGGTGAACGTTTCGGTCGCCCCATTTCCAGCATCGACCGAAAAACTCTCGATCTCCTGCAAGCTCACAACTGGCCCGGCAACGTCCGCGAACTCGAAAACACAATCGAGCGCGCCGTCATTCTTTCGCGCAACGGCGTACTCAGTGTCGATCCCGACATGCTGCGCGATTGTTCCGCGTCGTCCGCCTCAACTCAAAACGAACCCGACGCCAACGAGCACGAAGAGCGCACCGCGATCGAAACCGCTCTTAAAGCCTCGCGCGGCAAAGTCTCCGGCCCCAAAGGCGCCGCGAAAAAAATCGGCATCCCCGCCTCAACCCTCGAATTCCGCATCAAAAAACTCGGCATCAACAAATTCCGCTTCCGCCACGCGACTCTCGAAACAAAATAAATCCTCGCGGACACCGCCGAATAGAACGTGGCGCCGACTTCACAATAGCGATGTCATCCTGAGCGTAGCGAAGGATCTCAGCTGTTCACACGACTAGAAGCGAATCGATTGGGAATCCACAGGAAGGCATAAAGCGACCGCATGAAAGAAGCCCGGTCGCTCCGGCTGGATTGGTGACCGCAAAGACAGGGCGCAGCCGGAGTGGCCGGTGAGTTCGCGGATACTACGCAGCCTGAGCCGATTTCATGTCAACAACATCGGCCTTGCTCACTATCCCAACCACGACCTATAGCACCTCCGCGACCGCGGTCTCGGAGTCCCACGGCAACCGCCTCAGTGCTTCCAAAACTTCATCACCGCCGAATAATCCAGATCTTCCTTCGCCGCCGCCTTCACCGCTCCATAAGTCTGCTGAGCCGCTGCCGCAGCCGGCAAAGTCACTCCGAGCTCCTTCGCCAGATCCATCGCCAGGCTCACATCCTTATACATCAGCCGCAGCGGAAAGCTCGGAACATACTCTCCCTTCAACAAGTTAGGAGCCTTCACGTCCAGCACGCCCGACCGCGCCATGCTCGACTGCATCACCTCGACCAGCCCTTCGCCCTTCAGCCCCGCCGCCGTTACCAGCGCCAGAGCCTCCGCCAGCGCCTCCACCTGCAGCGCCAAAATCGCGTTCATTGCCAGCTTGATCGTTTGCCCCGCGCCATTCGGCCCGAGCAAAAACCACTTCTTCCCCATGACGCCAATCACCGGCTCCGCCGCCTTCAGCGTTTCCGCTTCGCCGCCGACCATAAAGACAAGCTCGCCCTTCTTCGCGCCCCAATCGCCCCCAGTCACTGGCGCGTCCAGAAACTTCACGCCCTTCGCAGAGCATGCCGCCGCAATCTTCCGCGCCAGATCCGGCGACACCGTGCTCGAATCGATGTAAATCGCGCCCGGCTTCAGCGCCGCCAGCGCCGCATCATGTGCACTCAACCCCGCGCTCACCCCGCCGCTCTTTCCCCACAGCACTTCTTCCAGCGCCGGCGGATCACTCACAATCGTGATCAACACATCGGCATCGCTCGCCGCTTCCTTCGGCGACTTCGCCAGCTTCGCGCCCGCCGCGACCAACTCGTCCGCGCGCGCCGCCGTACGATTCCACACCGTCACCGCATGCCCCGCCTTCAATAGATTCGTCGCCATCGGCCGCCCCATCAGGCCGAGCCCGATAAATCCAATCTTCGCCTTTGCTCCGGAATCCACGACGCCTCCTCAGCAATTTTTTGACGGTTTCGATTGTAGCCGATGAGGTGACGCAAAGACTCATTTCGCGAAATCGCGAGCAAGCGATATCGCAAAATCGCGAACATTTCGATAAACGTCAAACTGTCGTGGGAATCAAAAAAGAGGAAAAACAAAGCGCAAAAAACACGTCAATTCAGCGGAACCCGCTTCCTCGGGTTAAGTGGCGGCAAAGGAGTCTTCGGCCCATCCGCGTTCGGCGTGCAGACCGTCTCCGGTTTCCCAGGCTCTTCCAGCCGCACGATGTATTGATAGGGAATTTCCCAGCGAAACTGCTTGTTTTGGCCGTGCTGCTCCAAATGCTGTTCCAGAAAGATCGATTTGCCGGAATCGGCTACGAACGTTCCAGAGGCGGGCAGCAGGATGTCACCGGCGCGGTAATGCACTTCGACCCAGCGCCCCAGAAAGGCGGAATATCGGGCCATGGCTGACATCAAGTGTGGAGGCCCGTATAGCGGGGAGCAATGGTATTAAAGTACTGGCCGCAATCGTGCGACCTTCAATTTACCCAATGTTTTAGCGGTTTTTTGACTCTTGCCGCGATTGTCGCGAGGATTTCCACAACCGAATTCGTCAACGCGCAAACCGGTTCATCGCGCCTCAAAATGAGATCAAGCGTTTCATGCCATTCTCAATTCGGCGTCGCCAACGCGACATAGTCAGGCCGGTCCGAAACCAATTTGTGCCGAAACGCCTTACGAATCTCGCCCTGATCCATCAAAAACGCGCCCGGCATTCGCTGAATATCCCCCGCCGCAGGTCCCACAAAATGTCCGTGCGTCCACGCCAGCAGCATCCGCAAAATACTCTCCGAATTCAGGTACTGCCGCAATTCCGCGCGAAGCAATCCGAACGCCTGATACAGCGGCCCCTCGGGGTCGCTGAACCGCGGCACATCCAGCAAGCCATACGGCTTGAAAAACCACTGCGCTTTTTCTTCCGTGCCCAGATGAACGAACGCCAGCCTGCTCCCGCCGGCTTCGATCTCCTGCCGCTTTTTTGAGATGGTGTCCACCGCTTCGCGGCAAAACGTGCACCCAAAATGTCGCAAGAACACAAGAAACAGTGGCTTCGACGCGGCCTCCGCAAGGCTCTGCCCATCTTGCGAGGCGTACGCCGCAAGCAACTTCGTGTCGATTCGGTTGGAGCGAAAAATAGCTGGTGCAAGTTCCGGCATGGCGGGTGCCACTGCGGTTGAGTCTAACACAAGCATCTCGGCTGTCCTCAACGCACCCGCTGCCTATCTATGTTCCGGGCGCGTATTTCTTGATGTAGTTTTTCACGCCTGACTTTGCGCGCCGTATTATCCGAACTCATGTACCGAATTTTCCCGAAAATCGGCCGCTCCGGACCCCACGGCCGGTCGTATCGCCCCAGACACCAGAAAATTCCGCTGTAAGAATTCGGATCGCGCCCATCCAAGCCGTATTTATTGTTCAAATGAATCAGCGCCTTCAACGCGTCTTTCGGCGTGCGAGACCACTCCAGGATTTTCTTCCCCCAAAGCATCCGCAAATAATTGTGAATGCGCCCTTCGCGAACAAGCTGCATCTGCGCCGCGTTCCAAAGCGCGTCGTACGTCTGTCCCGCTTCCAACTCTTCGAGCGAATACAGATGCTGCCGCTCGTCGCGCGTGTGTTCGCGCAGCGTTTTCTTAGCCCACTCGGGCAGTGATTCGTAATCGTCGTACTTGTCGGAGTGCGAACTGAAGTTGTATCCGACCTCACGCCACGTAATCACTTCGTCGAGAAATCCTTCGGCGTTCGCGCTCATGTTCCACCAGCCGGCGCGGCTCCCGTGCGCGCGAACCGCCAGCTTTGACTGGCGTCCATTTCTCGCGCTTCACAACTTCCGCAAAAATCTCGTGTACGGAAATAAATCCAAAATGCAGATAGGGCGAAAGCCCGCTCTGAACATCCTTCTCCGGCTCGTTTCGCTCTTCGCCATAGTGCGGAAATCCCACGTCGAAAAAATGCTTCATCCGCTTCCGCGCTGCGTTCTCGCCTCCGCGAATCGACGACGGCGCCACTTCATGATCGATGGGAAACTTCGCGAGCGAATCTTCCGCTCCTTCGAGCAGCTTCGGATCGGCCATCGGCCACTTCTGCAAAATCTCGCGTGCGATCGAAGCCTCGCCAATCCCGCGAGCCTTCTTGAATGGTGCTGCCTCAGGCATCTCGCCCAGATGGGTCGGCAACGTCTTCTGCAAGAATCGTCGAAATGAATGCGCCGTGGTAAAAATGCGATCCGTCGCGCGCAGCGGAAACATCCCGCACGAATCCACCGCTTCCAGTCTCACCTTCAGCTTCTTCGCAGCCGCCGCCACCATCCGCGGCAAAAAGAAGCACGGATATTCGTCTGTCACGACGACGCAGGCATCGCGGGCCAGTGCTTCGAGCAATCCGTGGCCATCGCCCGACTTGGACTTCAACGAAATGGGAAATACGTCACGCCCGCGCGCTTGCACGCCGCCGCATTGTCGGCCATGCCATCGATCACAAAGCGGTGCATCCGATCGCTCGCCCACTCATACCCGCAGCGCAGCGCCTCAAAAATGACCAGCGGCTTCCCCAATTCGCGGCAATATTCCATCGCGCGATCGAACGCAAAGTTGTACGCGACACGCCGGTTCGCGATCATCCAATACAAAACGTACTTCGCCGACGGGCGCACCACCGCGTCGTTGCAATCGCGAATCCGAATCGCCGGAACTTTCTGCAAGCGTCTAATCCTTCGTCGAAAGAGCGTTTAAGGTTACTCGGCCGCCCCACTCCAAAGACATACGGAACATTCCTGATCGCGGATGCGCTCCGTCTCAACCGCGCGATGGCCTGCACGGTTTTGTAGGGGCGGGGCTCGCTTCGCCCGGCCTCGACACGTCTTCGCACGCACGCGCAGCCACTCCAATCTTGACTTTTCCCGTCGCCAAGCTATTGTCTGTGCGGCTTTCTCAGCGCGGAGGAAATTCATGATTCGCAAATGGTCCATCGCCGCAGTCTGTGCGGCATCGCTCGCAGCGGCGTTCTTCCCGCTATCAGGCAACGCTCAACAGCCGCAACAAGCCGCCGGCAAAGTCATCGTTCTGAAAGCCGCGCGCATGTTCGACGGCAAGAGCAATTCGCTCACGACGCCCGGCCTCGTCGTCATCACCGACAACAAAATCACCGCCGTCGGCGCCGGCGCGTCCATTCCCGCCAACGCGCAAGTCATCGATCTCGGCGACGCCACGCTGCTTCCTGGATTCATCGACGCGCACACGCATCTCACGATGATGCACTCCGACGATTGGAAGGGACGCGAACTCGATCAGCTCCAAAAGCCGATCGCCGAGCAAGCGCTCAACTCCAGCGTCAACGCGCGCGTCACGCTGATGGCCGGATTCACCACTGTGCGAGATGTCGGTTCACACGATCAGATGGACGTCGGACTGCGCAACGCGATCCGCCATGGCGACGTTCCCGGTCCGCGCATGCTCGTCTCGGTTCACGCGATCGGCTCGACCGGTGGCCACTGCGACGACACCGCTGGATTTCGCCAGGGTCTCTTTCCCGAAACCGGCCCGTCGGAAGGCGTCATCAACGGCGCCGATCAGGCGCGTCAGGCGGTACGTCTCGCTCACAAATACGGCGCCGACATCATCAAGACGTGCGCCAGCGGCGGCGTTCTTTCGCCGACCGACGACGTGGACACGCCGCAGCTTACGCAGGAAGAACTCAACGCGCTTGTTGACGAAGCACACGCGCTGCGCCTCAAAGTTGCCACGCATTGCCACGGTGCCGAAGCCGGACGACGCGCCATTCTCGCCGGCGTCGATTCCATCGAGCACGGCACTTTCCTCAACGACGAGGATTTGACGCTGATGAAACAGAAGGGCACGTATCTCGTTCCCACGCTGATGGCGCCGCAGGGTCTGGACGAGCAAATTAAAAAAGGCCTCTACCTGCCGCCGCTGATTCAGATCAAAGCGCAGGCGGCCATCGACAACATTCGCAAAATGTTTCAAAACGCGCTCGCCAAAGGCGTGAACATCGGGCTCGGCACCGACGCTGCTGTGTATCCGCATGGCCGCAACGCCGAAGAATTCCACCAGATGACCGACCTCGGAATGAAGCCCATCGACGCACTGAAAGGCGGGAACATCATCCGACGCGAAACTACTCGGCATCGCCGACCGCACCGGCTCGCTCGAAGTCAGCAAGCTCGCCGACGTCGTCGCCGTCCCCGGCGACCCGACGCAAAATATTCGCGTCACCGAGCACGTCCTCTTCGTGATGAAGGAAGGCGTCGTCTACAAAAACGAGCGCCGCTGAAATAAGTCGCGGCGACGATCGGAACTTGTACGGGCGCAGCAATGCTGCGCCCCAGCTTGGCAAGTATTCAGCGTTACTCCGCTCTGGTTTTTCTTCAGTCTTCCAGTACCACACCCAGTGCGGAAGGAGCCGTTATGTCCGAACTATCCGAAACCGTCAATGTGGGCTTCGCGAATTACTACGAGCAGCTTCGCGTGAATCTCCACACGTGGGTGGCATCGCTCACCGAAGAACAATTCTGGAAGAATCCGTTTCCCTACGGCAACAGCGTCGGGCATCTCGTTCTGCATCTCACCGGCAATCTGAACTATTACATCGGCGCGCAGATCGCGCAGACAGGTTACGTTCGCGACCGTCCCCGCGAATTCGCGGAGACGACGCTGCCGAGCAAGCTGGAAGCGCTGGCGGATTTCGACAAGGTCGTAGAAATGGTGAAGACGACGATTCGCAAACAGTCCGCGGAAGATTGGAGCGCGCCGTACTCCGGCGCCGGCGTCACCTGCGAAAATCGCTTCGCCATCGTCCTCGACTGCGCCGCCCACGCCGACCACCACATCGGCCAAATCCTGAACCTCGCCCGCGAATTGGTCCGGTAGCGCAGCACGCTTGCCGGCGGTTTTCATCATTACTTCTTTACGTCGTTGCTTCTTTACTTCGCTTTTTATGTTTCCAGCTTGAATCTCGTCGACGCCAACCGATACAACCGTCTCCACACAAACCGATTGATGAACACCACGACGACCGCCATGATCAGCGTCGCCGCCAGCAACACATCAAACTGGCCTCCATCGCTCGCTCTGCTGATCGTGCTGCCAAGCCCAGTCGTCGAAACGATGTGCCCCTGAAAGTGAAAATACTCCGCGACGATGCTCGCGTTCCACGCGCCGCCGGACGCCGTGACCATCCCGGTCACGAGATACGGAAAAATTCCCGGCAGGATCACGTAACGCCAGCGATCCCAGCGTCCGAAGCGAAAAATCTTTGCCGCCTCTTTCAGGTCAGTGGGAATCGCCATCGCCCCGGCAATCACGTTGAAGAGGATGTACCACTGCGTGCCGAGCAGCATCAGGAGGAGCGCGGCGAGTTCGAGTCCGCCGCGCAGGCGAATCAGAAACAGTAGAATCACCGGGAAGAGCGCGGTCGCCGGAATCGAAGCGGCAAGCTGCGCGAGCGGCTGCGCGATTCGCGCGAGTTTCGGATTCGATCCGATCGCGACGCCAACCGGCACCGTCCAAAGCGCGCCGATGAGAAGCGCCGCATTCACACGCACGAACGTCAGGCCGGCGCTGCGCAGCAAGTGCCAATAATCGGCGCGATGTAGATCCGACAATTCGCGCCCCGCATGAAACACCGCGAAGCCCAGGCCGACGAGAATCACGGAGCCGAGAACGATGAGCAAAATCTTGCGCGTGCGATCCTGTTTTGGCGCCGTAAACCTCGCGGATGCGCGCTCGGCGCCAACCGCCGCATTCTGAATCAGCCGATTCGCAAACGGCCGCACGAACGTTCGGTAAATGCGAATTACAAACGAAGCGCGGCCAAGCAGCCGCAGCAGCGTGTTCGGCGTCTGGCTCGCGCTTTCGACCTGTTCAAATTTGAATTTGTCCGCCCACACGATGATCGGGCGCCAGATGAGCTGATCCATCACGACGATTACGCCGACCATCGCGGCGAGTCCCCACAGAATCGCGCGCGTGTCGCCGTTGCCCGCGGCCGTTTGCAAAAATGAGCCGAGCCCTGGCAAACGGAAGTCGCGATCGCCGAGCACGAACATTTCGCAGGCCATCAGGAAGAACCAGCCGCCCGCCACCGACATCATCGAGTTCCAGACGAGACCAATCGTCGAAAACGGCAAATCGAGTTCCACGAATTTCTGCCAGTGGCTGAAGCGATAAATGATCGCCGCTTCGCGCAATTCGCGCGGCTGCGTTTTCAGCGACGAATAAAAGCTGAAGGCGATGTTCCAGACTTGTCCCGTGAAGATCAGCAGGATCGATCCGAGTTCCACACCAATTTGTTTGTGCGGAAAGATCGCGACCATCGCGAGCATCACGCCGGGGAGAAAGCTCAGCACCGGAATGGACTGCAGAATGTCGAGCAACGGAATAAGAATAATTTCGGCGCGGCGTGAACTTGCGGCGATGTAGCCGTACGCGAGTGCAAACACGAGACTGAGGGCATACGCGACGCTGATGCGCACCACGGAATACAGCGCGTAAAGCGGCAGCGCGCGCGGGCTTTGAGAAATATGCGAGGTGGGAGCGATCGGGCTGAGCCAAGCGCGGCCGATCGCATACATGCCGTAAATCGCGGCGAAAACAAAAATGAAAACCGCGATGTCGATCAGAAACGACCACGCCCAGCGTGATCCAGCGGGCCGCTCGGCCGTCGGCGGGAGCGGTGTTGAGGTGTTCGGAGTTACGAGTTGAGCGGCAGGCACGGGATGGTCATGCCCCAGCCGGCTCAGCGAGAGACGACTCGGTGAGGGTCAATTTGCCGGTGGCGGCGTCGTAATCAAAAATTTCGGCATAGCGTCCCCACTGAATCGCTGTTTCGAGCTGGCGGCGCGATTCCTCTTCGCTGAAATGTTCGTCGATCAGGTCGTGAAAAAATTCATCGGAAATGGTGCGATCTGATTTTGCTTTGAGGGCTTGCTCCATCTGGCGAAGAATTGGCACGTTCGCGAGCGCAGCTTTGCGAAATATCGCTTTGCGCGTCTGGATGTCGGCTTTGCGGAAATCGTATCCGCTGGCGGTGATGATCGCGGCGCCGTCTTCGACTTTGATGAGACCGAGAATCACGGCGGTATCGACGGTCGGCAGCAGCGCGTCGACTTCGAGGCTCAATTCGTCGGCGAGTTTGTGGAGATCGACGCGGCCGCCCTGATCGCACAGAATTTCGAGGAGTCCCGCCATACCGCCGGGGCGCGTGTGCGGCAGCATGATCATTTTGGCCGGTACATTCGACGAACCAGCGCCAACGGTATTGTGAATCGTGTCGCCCTTCGAGTCCGGGCGCGTCAGCACGCGATAGATCGCATCGACCAACTCGACGAATCGGGAGGCTTTGCGATTGCGCGGCTGCGCGATGTCGACGCTGAAGTCGGCGTGAATGTGCGCCGGATTGCGGCCGAGCACGATGATGCGATCGGCGAGGACGACGGCTTCTTCGATGTTGTGGGTGACGATGAAAATCGCGCGCGTCGGAATCTTGTGGCCCATCCACAATTCGAGAAGTTCGCCGCGCAGCGTTTCGGCGGTGAGCACATCGAGCGCGGAGAACGGTTCGTCCATGAAGAGCACTTCGGGTTCGACGACGAGAGCGCGGGCGACGCCGACGCGCTGCTTCATGCCGCCGGAAAGCTCTTTGGGATAGGCGCTCTCGAATCCATCGAGGCCGACGGCGTCGATGATGCGCAGCGCGCGCTTGTGGCGCTCGATCGGAACCATGCCGCGCGCTTCGAGCGGCGCTTCGACATTTTCAAGAACGGTCAGCCACGGAAAGAGCGCGAAGCTCTGAAAAACGATGCTCACGTTGGGTGATTCGTCTCGCACCGGCTGGCCATGCCAGAAAACTCCGCCGGCGGAGGAAGGCGAGAGACCGGTGAGCATGCGAAGCAAGGTAGACTTGCCGCAGCCTGAAGGACCGAGCAGCGCGACGATCTGGCCGGGATAGACGGCGAGATCGGTCGGCGCGATCACCTGCACGCGGCTGCCGTCGGGCTGCGGGTAGAACTTCTCGAGCTTGCGAGCCTCGATAATCGGCGCTTCAGTTGTGACAGGACTTGCCATCGGAGCAATG
The DNA here is from genome assembly GCA_963766985.1 of uncultured Acidobacteriota bacterium. GTDB lineage: Bacteria > Acidobacteriota > Terriglobia > Acidiferrales > UBA7541 > Acidiferrum. Next base: position 470,806 of record CAVYCJ010000009.1, on the reverse strand, counting down.
TATTATCTCTCAGGTTGCATCAGGGCGCATGCATGGATGGGGTTCGCGTGCGATGTTTGTTGACGGTTACAATCCTGTGAACGCCGCATGACTGCCGAACCGATCGCCTCCTCTTCGACTGTGCCCACTCCCGCTGGAAAACATCCCGGTCAATTTCGCGGATATCTGTATGCCGCGGCAGTTTCGTGTGTCGTGGCGTTGCTGATTGTGACGCCGTTCTTTTTTTATGGCAGCGCGTCGGGACATGATTTCGAGTTTCATGCGGCGTCGTGGCTCGACGTTGCGGGGCAGTGGAAGGAAGGAATTGTTTTTCCACGGTGGACGGAGTGGGCGAACCACGGATTCGGGGAGCCGCGATTTATTTTTTATCCGCCGTTCTCGTGGGTACTCGGCGGGGCGCTGAGTTTTTTCTTTTCGTGGACGTATGTGCCGGTCGCGTTGATTGTGCTGGTGCAGACGTTTGCGGGGATTTCCGCGTTTGCGCTGGCGCGCAGGTTTTTGCCGGAGCGCGCGTCGCTGTTTGGCGCGATTTGTTATGCGGCGAATCCGAATGCGCTGCTGATTGTGTACATGCGCAGCGACTATGCGGAGTTGCTGGCGACTGCGTTTTATCCGCTGCTGTTTTTGGCGGCGCTGCAGGTTGGCGGCGTTCTGGCGGAGCGCGAGCTGAGCGAGAGGGGCTCGGTTTCGGCAGTTCGATTCGGATTTGACGGGGCGATGCGGAAGTCGCTCGTGTTTTTCTCGGCGATGTTTGCGGCGGTGTGGCTGTCGAATGCGCCGGCGGGAGTGATTGCCACTTACAGTGTCACTTTGTTTTTTGCGTGGCTGGCGATTGCGCGAACGCGCTGCGGCGCCGCTGGTGCGCGGATTCGCCGGGATGGCGCTGGGATTTGCGTTTACTTCGTTTTATTTGTTGCCGGCGGCGTATGAGCAGCGGTGGGTGAACATTACGCAGGCGCTTTCTGCGGGATTGCTGCCTGCGGAGAACTTTTTGTACACGGCGACGAATGATCCGGAACACACGATCTTCAATTGGATCGCTTCGACGACGGCGATTGTGTTGATCGTGATCGCGGGATTGGCGGCGCTTGCGGCGAGAGCGCGGCAAGACGCAGCGGCCGGGAGGAGCAAGCCCCTCCCCTACAAAGATTCGGACACGCGCGACTCCATGCTCGAGAGCGTTGGCGCTGGCGTGGGACTTCCTGAACGGTGTGTGGCAAGTCATGTTGTTGATGGCTGGGTGCGGCCACGTTTTTGATGCTGCGGCCGGCGGCGATTTTTTGGAATTTGCTGCCGAAGCTGAAGTTTGTGCAGTTTCCCTGGCGGTGGATGTCGATTGTGGGTGTGGTGTTTGCGTTTTTTCTTGCTGCTGCGGTGGCGCGATCACGGTTTCGGTGGATCTGGGTTGCCGGTGTTGCGTTGGTTCTTGTTGGAGGCGCGACATTTTTTGTGCACTCGACCTGGTGGGACACGGATGACGTTACGACGCTGCAAGCTGGAGTCGTAGCTGGTAGCGGATTTGACGGCGTCGATGAGTACGATCCCAAGGGCGACGATCATTACAATTTGCCGGCGAAAGCGGCGCAGGTGCAGGTGCTAGCGGCCGATCCCGACGCTGTGAGCGCGACTCCCTCGGGCGCGACGATTTTGGTGCAGCGATGGACGGCGGCGGAGAAGAGGCTGCACGTCACGGCGTTGGCGCCGGTGCGCGTTGGGCTGCGGCTGTTGAACTATCCGGCTTGGCGCGTCGAGGTAAATGGGGCGCTGGTCACGCCAGAAAACAATGGGGATACGGCACAGATGGTTGTGGCGCTGCCGGCCGGTGCGTCGGAGATTAGCGTCGTGTTTGGGCGGACCTGGGATCGGACGGTCGGGGGGATTGTCAGCGATCATTAGCATTTTGTTTGCGGCGGCGTTGTTTCCGCCGCGCCGAAAGATTTAGCCGAATCGTTTGCGTGGGTCGTGCTGAATTTAATTCCCGCGATCTGAGAAACGATCGCGGCTACAGGGTGGCGGTTGAGTTCCGAAATGGGAAGCTTAGGGGTACACCCCCCCTGTTTTTTTGAAGAGTGGGCAAGTTGTTTGAAATGTGTTCGTTGCGGGAATCCTCAATTTCAAGAGTCTGGAAGCGGTTCAAAATAGACGACTTGCGGGAGTGCCTGACTGCGAGAAAGCAATAAAGAGTGGGTGGAAATAAAAAAGGCGCCTGACGGCGCCTGGACGCAAAACTCAATGAGCGCATTATAGCTCAGGATTGCGATTTGCCGAAGCGATTTGTTGTCAAATCGCAAAAAATTTTCGGGTGGGTAAATTTCTGCTGGTTCCGCGTGAGTCACTTGAACCGGAATGATCGTGCGGACATGGGGCGCAGCGTGCTGCGCCCCTACACTTGCTGAGGCTGGCTTTTTTAAACGCTTAGGGTTTTGGGGGGCGGGCGGCGAAGGCCTTGGCGCTGGCTTGCATGGTGGCGATGCGGCGGCGGCCTTTGGGGGAGCCGTCGATGACTTTTTCGATGCTTTGCATCCATTCGGGGAGGTTCAGTTCGCGGCGGAAGGTTTTTATGTAGGGCTGGATCTTGGCCCATTGAAAATACATTTCCTGGCAGGTGTCGTAGACGAGAGCTTCGGTGAGGGCGCCGTGGAGGACGAAGGCACAGAGCATGTCCCAGTAGCCGAAGACCTGGAGGATGTAGGAGGTTTGCTGGTCGCCTTTTCGAATGGCGTCGATGAATTCGTCGGCGGACTTCGGATTGAATTGGCCGCCGACGTAGGAGCGGGCTTGGCGCATTACGGTTTCGCGGCGGAGTTCGTAGAGGTGGAGGAGGAGTTCGGCTTGGGGGATGGAGGATTTTGAGTTTGGCATGAGGAGAATTTAGCAGGAAGAGGTTGAGTGTCGAGCGGGAAAGTCGAGAGGGAAGAAAAGGTGATGTGGGGATTACGTTGTGCGGACATGGGGTGCTGCGGCCAAACATAACCGCGGTTCGTGTTGGAGATGGGCGGGGTTGAATTTAAACCCGCGATCTGGGAGGCGATCGCGGTTACAGGGTGGCTGTCGTTTTGGTTGGGTGCGGCTGCGTCTAAACCCGCACCCTTGAAAGCGCAAGGGTGCGGCACCCAAATTCCAATTTGTGCAGAGACGTTCGACCTAAGGAGTGGGGTGCGCGGCGTCGCGAGGAACGTCGAGGCCGGCTTTGCGGAGGCCTTCGAGGATGTGTTCGACTACGTCGGGGTCGTAAAATTTTGAGTATTCGAAGCGGGCTGAAGTTGCGAAGTCGGGGCGGAGGGCCAGCAATTCGCGCAGTGGCTTTTTGGCTTCTTCGCGGAGGCCGAGTTGTCCGAAGGCGAGGGCTTGTGCGGCGTGGGCATGAAACGAGCCGGGGACATTGATTCCGAGGGCTGCGTCGAGAGCTTTGTGGTATTCGCGCTTATGGTAGAGATCAAAGAATATGCCCATATTGTACCAGCCGGGATGGAACGGATTCAGTTTTAACGCGGATTCAAGCAAACCCGTTCCGTAATCCCAATCGCCAGCCGCAGCCATCAGAAAACCGAGGTAGGCAATCGTCGAACCGTCCATCGGATTGAGTTCGAGGCAACGCTTTGCGGCGACACGAAAGGTATGGAAATCTTTTTGAAAGAAGAGAGTTGAGGCTAAGGCGAAGTATGCCAGGTGATTGGCGGGTCCCAGTTCGACGGCGCGGCGAGCGGCGATGAGGCCGCGTCCGAGCGGATCGGGCTGACCCTTGAACCCGTAAACGTGTTCGCCCCTGTACATCATCGATAGCATTGCCCAGCAGTCCGCCTGTTCGGGGGCTTGTTGTACGGCGCGTTCGAGCGCGGACACAGCGCTTGCATGGGAATCCGCGGTGAGGCGCTCGAAGTAGGCGAACCCGCGGAGGACGGCCTCATGCGGAGTCAAGAGGGACTCGTCCTTGCTGCGGAGCGCTTCGCCCATGCTGCGCGGCAGGACGCCGTATTGATCGGCGACAGTGGAGACGATTCTGGGAACGAGGTCGTCCTGAATGGCGAAAAGGTCGTCGGAAGTAAAAGGGCGGTCGTAGGTTTCGGCCCAGAGGTGGGCTCCGGAGATAGCGTCCACGAGCTGGACGGCGACACGAAGTTTGGCACCCGATTGGCGGATGTTGCCTTCGATCACGTAACGCGCGCCAAGTTGCGCACCGACCTCACGCAAATCGACGGTCTGGTTGGCGTAGCGCAGTGTGGAGCCGCGCGCGATGACGCGGAGGTACGAAAAGCGAGAGAGGCCGGTGACAAGCTCTTCCGAAATTCCCTCGGCTAGGGCGCTGAGTTCGGTATTGGTGCTGCTCGACTTAAAAGGAAGAACCACGACCCAGAATCCTTCCGCGGCGCGAGCGGCGCCGGAATCCGCGGCACGCAATTCGCGCGTTGAAGGGGGTTTGGTTTGTGAGGGAGTCGCAGGGGTATGACGCGCAAGATCGCGAAATTCGTTGCTGACGTCGCGCGCCGTTTGTACGCGATGCCGAACGTCTTTTTCCATACAGCGCCGAATGATGCGGGCGAGATCGGCGGGCAGGTCGGGCCGCGTAGATCGGTGACTGTCGCGGATGTGTCGCGCAATATGGCGGACATCAGTTCGGCGGACGACGATGTCCTCGAAGGGCCTGCGGCCCGTGGACATCTCGTGCAAGACGACGCCGAGAGAGAAAATGTCGGTGCGATGGTCGATTTCGCGACAGGAGATTTGTTCCGGGGACATGTAGGCAGGAGTTCCCATGACGATGCCTGCTTGCGTTTGTCCCGCTGAAGTGAGCGTGGCGTTGCTGGAGACTTCGGAGCGGATGTCTTTGGCGAGGCCGAAGTCGAGCACTTTGATGCTGCCGTCCGCTTGCGACCATGACGTTGGAGGGTTTCAGGTCGCGGTGAACGATGCTCGCGATCGTGCGCGGCGGCCAACGCGCCGGCGAGCGCGGCGCCGATTTCGACGATTTGTTCGACGGGCAGATCCGTTAGAAGGGATCACTTGATCTAGCGATTGGCCTTCGACGAGTTCCATGGTCAGGAAATGGAGGCCTTCGGATTCCTTCGACGGAAAAAATGGTGACGATGTGCGGGTGATTCAATGAAGCGACTACGCGGGCTTCGCGTTGGAAGCGAGCCAGGCGATCGGGATCGTTCGCCATTTCGGTTGGGAGGATTTTGAGAGCAACGTCTCGCTGAAGCTTGGCGTCGGCGGCGCGATAGACCTGGCCCATGCCTCCTGCGCCGATGGCGGAGGTGATTCGGTAGTGGGCAAGGGTGCGGCCGATCAGATGGAGCCTCTGCGAGCGAAAAAGTTTGTTATTACAACGACTACGATTTTGGGGATGAGAACACTTGGGTCGATATCAGCGAGTACGTGGAGAAGACGGTGAACGCGGGGGCGAAATATACGAGCCAGTTCGGGCCGGGGTGGAAGGAGTACAAGGCGAATCCTTCGGAGGCGGAAGTGAAGGAGATGAAGGAGATGATGAGGAAGTGGATTCGGGTGAAGGATGGAAAGGCAATTGAGGGGTTTCGGTATTACTCGGGGTTGCCGGATGGGTTGGGGAAGTGAGGAGTTGATCGGCGAGAGTGACGTCGTACTCGTGTTGACGTTGGGGGTTGCTCGTCGCTGTGATCGAAGAGAGATTCCTCCACTACGCGAGCCGACACGTTCGCAGGAGCGAACGTGAAGAAAAGGCGTCGGCTCGCTCCGGTCGGAATGACAATTTTTTGATGTGGCGCGAAATTGTGGCGACGCACTACGTTACCGTGATCCAGGCGCGCAAATTAGCGGCGGTCGACAGCTTTAGGATGTGGGGCGAAATTGTGGCGACGCACTAAGTTACCGATTCAGGCGGGCGAATTAGCGGCAGTCGACAGCCTTCGGCGATGTGGCGCGAATTGTGGCGACGTAAAGTCGCCGCTACGAACGGTGGGAAAAACTCGGCGCTACCGTGCGGCGTCGAAGTTCTAGCGGCGGTCGACGGTGGGGTGGCGGACGTCTTGGCCTTGGACGATGTAGATGACGTCTTCGGCGATGTTGGTGGCGTGGTCGCCGATGCGTTCGAGGTTTTTGGCGACGAGGATGAGTTCGAAGGCGGGGAAGACGACGCTGGAGTCGCCCATCATGTAGGTGAGGAGTTCACGGAAGATCTGGTCGCGGTAATGGTCGACCTGGTCGTCCATGGCGAGAACTTTTTGGGCGAGGTCGGTGTCGCGGCGGACAACGGCGTTCAAGGCGTCGCGGACCATTTCTTCGGCGACCTCGGACATGCGGGGGAGATCGACGTAGGGTTTTACACGGGGATGGCGGAGGATGCGGACGCTGGCTTGCGCGATGTTGACGGCCTGATCGCCGATGCGCTCGAGATCGTTGTTGATGCGCGAGACGGCGAGGACGAAGCGAAGGTCCGCGGCCATCAATTGATGGAGCGCGAGAAGCTGGACGACGCGATCGTCGATTTCGAGCTGAAGCTCGTTGATCTGGTCTTCTTCGTCGAGGACGCGCTTGGCGAGCTGTTCGTCGGAGTCGAGAACGCTGTGGACGGACTGGTGGACGGCGCGCTCGGCGAGAGAGCCCATCCAGAGGAGTCGTTCTTTGACGACGTTGAGATCTTTTTCGAAGTGGCGTTCCATTTGGTCCTCGGTGACTTCAGGGGCTGAAGCCCCTCTCTCTCCTGGTTCTAATGTCGCGGCTTAAGCCGCGACCCACAAAGCATTCCTGGCGGATCGATCTTGCCAAGCACCGGGCGGAGTGAACCCCGCCCCTACAAAGCCTCCTGCGGCTTACATCTTGCGGACATGGGGCGCAGCAGTGCTGCGCCCGTACAAAATATTACCAAGCACCTCATCAGCCGAAGCGGCCGGTGATGTAGGCCTCCGTTCTGGGGTCGCCGGGGGTGGTGAAGAGTTGCGGCGTGGGGCTGAACTCGATCATCTGGCCGGTCAGGAGAAAGGCGGTGAAATCGCTGACGCGGGCGGCTTGCTGCATGTTGTGGGTGACGATGGCGACGGTGCAAAGATCTTTGATCTGGACGAGGAGTTCTTCGATTTTTGCGGTGCTGATGGGGTCGAGAGCGGAGCATGGCTCGTCGAGGAGGAGCACTTCGGGTTCCACCGCGAGGCCGCGCGCGATGCAAAGGCGCTGCTGCTGACCACCGGAAAGCTCATAGGCGCTCTTGTGGAGATGATCTTTCACTTCGTCCCAGAGGGCGGCATGGCGAAGGCTTTTTTCGACGGCGTCGGCAATCGGCATTTTGGAGCCGTTGATTTTCAAGCCGTAGGCGACGTTGTCGAAGATCGATTTGGGAAACGGATTCGGGCGTTGGAAAACCATGCCGACGCGGCGGCGGAGTTGCGTGACGTCTTGCGAGAGGATGTTCTGGCCGTCGAGGAGAATTTCGCCCTCGAGCCGCGCATGGCGCACGGTTTCGTGCATGCGATTGAAGGTGCGGAGCAAAGTGGATTTGCCGCAGCCGGAAGGTCCGATGAGAGCGGTGACTTTGTTGGCGGCGATGCCGAGGCTGATGTCGAAGAGAGTTTGCTTGGCGCCGTAGAAAAAGTTGACCTTGTTAACGCTCATGCGCATCGGGAATGGCGCGGCGTGCTCGCGATTCATCGATTGCGTTGTTCCAGTCGGTGTGATGTTTACGGACACTGCCGGCCTCACAGATGCGTGCATATTATTATGACCTCGGGACCGAAACTCCGCGAGCAAGTATCGTGCGCGCGAGGATGTTGATGATGAGAATCAAGCCAAGCAAAACAAGGCCGGCGGCCCAAGCCTGTCGCTGCCAGTCTTCGTACGGGGAGATCGCATAGATGTAAACCATGTGCGGCAGAGATTCGATGGGCTGATTCCAGCCGGGACTCCAGAAGCGATTGCCGAAGGAAGTGAAGAGGAGTGGAGCGGTCTCTCCGGCGACGCGAGCGAAAGCAAGCAAAACGGCAGTGAGAATTCCACGATAGGCGGCGGGAACGATGACCGTCGAGATCGTCTTCCACTTGCTGGCACCGAGCGCCATGGCGCCTTCACGGAGGGTGTTCGGGACGGCGCGCATGAAGTCTTCGGTACTGCGCAGCGTGATCGGAATCATCATGATGCCGAGGGCAAATCCGCCGGCCAGAGTGGAGAAATGCTTGAACGGGAGAACGACGAGCGAGTAGGCGAAGATGCCGATGACGATCGAGGGAACGCCGTTGAGCAAGTCAGCGGCATAGCGGACGACGAAAGCGATGGGGCCGGTGCTGAATTCGGCGAGATAGATGGCGCCGAGGAATCCGATGGGCACGCCGATCAGAGTGGCGAGGAGCAGCAGCTTGGCGCTACCCACGATGGCGTTGGCCATGCCGCCACCGGTTTCGCCGACCGGAGCGGGGAGCTTGGTGAAGAAGTTCCAGTTGATCGAGGTGCCGCCGTGGTAGACGAGGTAGCCGAGGATGAAGAAGAGGACGGCGACGGCGACGAACGCGCAGACGCCGGTCATGGTGAGCATGAAGCCGCTCACAAACTTGCGCCAACGCAGACGAGCATTTCGTGCGGGCATCAGTGTCCTCCCCCGCCGCGTTGCGAAGTGGCGACAATCAGAATGCGGGCCAGACCGTTGAGGATGAAGGTGAGGAGAAAGAGGACGAGGCCGAGTTCAACTAACGCCTGGAGGTAAAGGTCGCCGGTGGCTTCGGTGAATTCGTTGGCGATGACGGCGGCGATGGAATAGCCCGGCGAGAAAAGCGATGCGCTGATGTTGGGCGTGTTGCCGATGACCATGGTGACGGCCATGGTCTCGCCGAGGGCGCGGGCAAGCGCGAGGAAGATCGAGCCCATGATGCCGGTACGGGCGAAGGGGACGACGACTTTCCAGGTGGATTCCCAACGAGTGGAACCAAGAGCGAGAGCGGCTTCGCGCTGATCGCGTGGAACGGAAAGCAAGACTTCACGCGAGACCGAAATGATGTAGGGGATCACCATGATGGCGAGCACTATGCCCGCGGTCAGAAAGCCGATGCCGTAGGCAGGTCCAGAGAAAAATGGAAGAAAACCGAGCGCGCCACTGAGTGCGGGCTGAATGTATTCGCGCATTATCGGGATCACGATGAAGACGCCGAGAAGGCCGTAGATCACGCTGGGAACGGCAGCGAGAAGATCGATGAAGAATTGGAGCGTGTCGGAAACGCGCGCCGGAGCGAGTTCAGCGAGAAAGATGGCGGCGCCGATGCCGAGTGGGACGGCGATGATCAGGGAGACTCCGGCAGTGACGAGCGTTCCGTAGATAAAAGGAAGAGCGCCGAAATCGCCGGCGTTAGGGTCCCAAACTCGAGTGAAGAAGAAATTGAGGCCGAACTTGTGGCGGGAAGCTGCGGAGCCGGTCCAGAGTTCGAAGACTAGCAAGCAGGTGATGAGTACGGTGGCGGCGGCGAAGACAAACGTGATGAGGCGCGCGATTTCGTCGCCGTCGCGGACACGATCCAAAAACGAGCGCGAGCCCGAAACGGGGCCCGCGCTGTGAACGGTAGTAGTGGTTGCAGCCATTTCTTTGGCGAATCGAGCTTGCGGTTCCTTTGAAGAAACCAACTCGACCCGAAATTACTGAATCTGTCCGATTGCCTTGAGCTCCTTGGCAACAACTTCCTTGGGGAGCTTGGCGTACGAGAGCGGTTCGACGAGGCCCTGACCATCGCCGAGAGACCACTTCAGGAAATCCTTGATCGCGTCGCGCTTACCGGCGTCGGAGAACTTACTCGGAATGAGCAGCCAGGTGAAGCTGGAAATTGGATAGGCGTTTTTGCCCGTGCCGTTGGTGATGGAGACGCGGAAGTCGGCCGGCATGTCTTTGGCGGCGCTGGCAGCAGCGGCGCTGACGCTAGCCAGGTCGGCCTGGACGAAAGTACCTGCGGAGTTTTTCACGGAGCCGAAGGGGATTTTATTCTGTACGGCGTAGGTCAGTTCGACGTAGGCCATGGAGTTGGGAGTCTGCTTGACGAGACCGGTGACGCCTTCGCTGCCCTTGCCGCCGAGGCCTACGGGCCAATTGATCGAGGTGCCCTTGCCGACTTTGTTCTTCCAGTCGTCGCTGACCTTGGAGAGGTAGTCGGTCCAGATGTAGGTCGTGCCGCTTCCGTCGGATCGATGGACGACGACGATGTCCTTGGCGGGAAGGTTGACGCCCTTGTTGGCGCTGGCGATCAGAGGATCGTTCCACTTGGTGACGCGCCCGAGGAAGATGCCGGCAAGCGCTTCCGGAGTGAAGTTGAGCGTGGCGGAGACGCCCGGAACGTTGTAGGTGGGAACGGCGGCGCCGAGAACGGTGGGGAAGTGAAGAATCGGTGAACCGTGCTTGTCTTGATAGGCCTTCATCTGCTCATCGTTCATCGGGCCGTCGGAAGCGCCGAAATCGACAGTGCCTTCCGTGACTTGCTTGATGCCCGCGCCGGAGCCAACCGACTGATAGTTAATCTGAATGTTACTATGCGCCTTGTGATATTCGTCGAACCACTTGGAGTAGACGGGATACGGAAAAGTAGCGCCAGCACCGTTGATGAGGAGATTGCCTTGCGAGTAGAGCGAGACTGCGGTGGCGAGAACGACGACGAGAAGAGCGGACAGCTTTCTAAGCATTCGGTTTTTCTCCATCCATGCACCTGGGTGCAGTTAGCTGAGTTATTGACCTGGAAGCGTTCGGGGAGTGTGGCGCAGTCGTGTTACAGGAGTGTTACAGACGGTCGGGGATACGTTGACAGTTCGGGAGGGGAGTAAGTGGCGCGGGGACAGTAGGTTGCCGTGCACTCGATAGGGTGAAATCGCGCTGAATTAGGGCGCAGCAGTGCTGCGCCCGTACATCGGCGGAGATGAGGTTAGTTTCTTGTTCCGTAGCGCTGGCGCTACCAGAGGAGCTTGAGGCCGAACTGGACCTGACGGCCGCTCGTGGTGGTTGAGGTGATGGCGCCGGCGGTGCCTGAGACGCCGGACGGATTTTTGGCGGTCGGCGGGGTGAAGGTGATCAAGTTGGGCGTGTTGAAGTTGTCGCGGTCGAGGAGGTTGAAGAGCTCGGCGCGGAACTGGAGGGAGAGGCGTTCGCAGAGCTTTGTGTCTTTGAGAACGCTGAGGTCCCACGTGGCGAGGCCGGGGCCGATGTAAGTGTCACGGCCGAGATTGCCGGCGAAGCCGCTCGTGGATGGTGGGGCGATGAAAGCCGCGGGATTGAAATATTGGTTCGGATTGCCGGTGACGACTTTGCCGGTGAAATCGGGATTGAGGAACGGGCGAACGGGGTTGCGCGTGTCGCCGGAGTTGGTGGGGTTGTAGCTGAGCTGCGGAGTGATCGGGAAACCGGATTGCGCGGTGATGATGCTGGACAGCGCCCAGCCGCCGATGAGGCTGCCGGTCCAGCCCTGATACCTGCTGGCGAATTGGCGGCCGCGGCCGAAGGGGAGTTCGTAGAGAAGATTGATGACGCCGATGTTGCGGACGTCGAAGGTGGCGAGTCCTTTGTCGGCGGCGAGGTTGAGCGGATTCGAAACGAGGCCGGGCGCATTGTTGGCGGTGGTTTGGTTGAGTGAGTCGCCATCGTCGAGCGCTTTGGAGAAAGTGTAGGAGCCGCGGAGGGTGAGACCGTGGCTGAAGCGGCGGCGAAGGTCGACCTGCAGCGCGTTATAGGTGCTGACTCCTTCGGAGAACCACGTCCAGGTGTTGGCGATGGCGGGGTTAGCTTTGGCGGTGCCGGCGGGGATGTAATAGGTGCCGGCGGGGACGGGCGCTCCAGCGAGCGGCGAGCCGATCGGGAAGCCGACGTTGGGGCTGTTCGTGGCGGTGGTGGGGAGCGCCGGGTTCCAAGTTGGGAATACGGCCGGGCACGGAGACGCGGGACAGATGACGCCCTGTGATTCGTTGGCGTCGACGCCGACGAGTTCGTGGTAGCCATGCGAGCCGACGTAGCCGACGGTGATGCTGGTGTTGGGCGAGATTTCGTGTTCGACCTTAAGGCTCCAGGAGATGAGCGTCGGTGTTTGCATGTTGGGCTGGACGCCGCCGGGGACGAGCTTCGCGGTGGTTGGGAACGCGGCAGTGGTGTCGATTGGAAAGTTTGCGACGGGAACCGACGGGATGCTGTAGACGGGATTGAATGGAGCGTTTTGATCGGCGCGGTAGCCGAGGGCGTCTTGCAGATCGTTGAACATGCCGAAGCCAGCGCGAATGACCGTGTTGCCGAGGATGGAGATGTTGGGGCTCCAGGCGAGGCCGACGCGAGGTTGGGGGAGGAAGGTGGCGTTGTTGATCGTAAAGAGCGAGTTGCCGACGTTGGGAACGGTGTTGATCATGCCGTTGGTGAAGGTGTAGTTGGAGGCGCGGCCGTGAGCCTCGTTCCAGCCGGTGGAGAATTCATCGCGGAAGCCGAGTGAGACTGTGAGGTTGCGGCGAACGCGGATGACGTCTTCGGCGTGGAACGCTCCGAAAAGCGAGCGCCAGTTGAGCGGAGTCGGCGTGGGATTGAAAAGGAATGTGCCGACGGTGCCACTGAGGAGTTGAGTGAGGCTGCTGAATGTGGCCTGGCCGTATTGGCTGAGCGCGATGTTTTCGTTGGACTGGAATTGCTGGAACCACACGCCGAGGCTGATTTGCTGGCGGCCGCTGGTGATCGAGACGCGATCTTCGTAGGTGAAGATGTTGCGCGCGACGCTGAGATTGCTGCCGTTGTTGCTGCCGGCGAGGCCGATGCTGGCTTGCGGGTTTGAAGCAGCACTGCCACCGACGACGGCGGCGCCGACGGGAAGGCCGGCGAGGAATCCGGGGACGCTGGTGGCGGGTGTGCCGGGAGTTGGCTCACCCGAGAAGAAGTAGCCTGCGCGGGAATAGCCGACGCGAGCGGTGTTAAGCAGGGTTGGCGAGAAGATGTGGGTTTCTTCGAGGCTGAAGACTTGTTCGCGGAGCGTGAGGACGTCGGCGCTGTAGGGATTGGCGGGAGTTGCGGTGAAGTCGGAGCCGTCGTCGATGGTGTAGACGCCAGCGAGCGAATCTTTTTGCGAAAAAATATGATCGACGCGGAGAGTGCCGAAATCTTCGCGGATGGTTTGGAGCGGGCTGCTGAAAACTTCGGCGATGCCGTTGAAATCAGGGGCGCCGGCGGGAGCGACCGGCCAGAGGTTCAGGAACGGCTGGACGCTGGGAACGGCGGCAGCGCGAGAAGTGTCGTCGGGAACGAAGGCGGCGGAAGTTTGGTGGAGATTCTGGCGAAAGCCTTCGTAGTTGCCGAAGACGAAAGTCTTGTCCTGATGGATCGGGCCGCCAGCGGAGACGCCAAATTGATTGCGCTGGAACGGCGGAGCGGAGCCTTGGTCGAAAAAGTTTGGCGCGTCGAGCGCGTTGTTGCGCAGAAATTCGTAAACCGAGCCGTGAAAATCATTTGAGCCGGATTGCGTGGCGATGATGACTTGCCCGCCGGGATGCTTGCCGAATTCGGCGCTGTAATTGTCGCGCTGTACGTTGAACTCGCGGACGGCGTCAACGCCGAGAAGCTGGCCGCTGGCTCCGCCGGGCGTCATGTTGTTTTCGGCGGCGCCGGTGAATTCGATGCCATTGAGCAGGAAGAGATTTTGCTGCGGGCGATTGCCGTTGACGGAGAAATTGCTGGCGGTGGTGGAGTTGGAGATGCCGGTGCCGCCGGTTTTCTGCGAAGTGAAATTGACGATGCCGGGATTGAGTGTGAGCAGCAAATCGTAGCTGCGGCCGTTGAGCGGGAGATTCTTGATGGCTTGCTCGCCGACGAGGCCGGAGATGTCGGTGGTAGAGGTGCTGACCATGGGTGCCTCAGCGATGACGTCAAAATCAACCGTGCCAGCGCTTCCTACCTGGAGCGTGATGTCGATTCTCGCTTCCTGATTTACGAGGAGCGTGACTGACCACGCGGACTCGCGAAAGTTCGGGTTTGAGGCGGTTACGCGGTATTCACCGACGGGCAAGTCGAGGACGAAATATTGACCTGAGGACGTTTGTCGTCGTAGTTCGGACCGCTCCCGTTTCGTTGTTCCTAATATTGATGGTGGCGCCCTGAATTACGGCGCCTGATGCGTCGGTGACAATGCCTGTGATGCTGCCGAATGTTTGCGCGCGCGCGGCGGGATTCGCCAAGAAGGCGAAGAGCAATATGAATGTCAGGACCGGCAGGCAGCGGATGGTTTGAGCTCGAAGTGTAGAGAAAGAGCTGGACACCAGCACGGACAACGACTGCGGATTCATCGTTCCCCCAGATAGATGTGAAGTGCGGCGCGCAGAAAGGACCACCCCGGTCCACGCGCGTCAACCTTGGATGAGCGAACTATTCGATATGGTTCAAACTGTTATGTCAAACCGAATTGATGCGGTTTGGGTCGGTAAGATGCAGCGAGGACAAGCGTTTGACATCTTTGGGGTCAGCGCTGGGCGTGTTCACTGACTGAAGACTCAACGGAAGAGGCAAAACCGGCGGTCGGAGCATCTATGATAATGTGGAGAGAATGAGCCGCATCCGCAAGCAATCCGGAGATGGAGCCGTCCGCCTTCCTTGGCGGGCGATTTGTCTCGTGCTTGGCGTGCTGCTGCTCTATAACCCGTTCTTCACGATTTGCCCCGCTGCTGGCCCCGACGCGACGATCCAACACCACGTAAGTTACCGATCAACAGTCGCCGCGAGCGAATTGGGCTGCAGCAACCTGCAACAACATCCGGAAGTATCCGTCGAGCCGGTCGTTGCGCTCATCGCGACGCTGTTCGATGCGGTGCGTTCCGTTGAAGTGAAAGCACCAAGACCAAGCGAGGAGACCGTTGCAGCGTCGGACGGTTTTGCGTCTCCGCTGTGGTCGCGTCCCCCGCCTACGCTGTAAATCCATTCCTCATTCGTCCCGGAATCCGCGAGTAGGGGTTCCGATGTCTAAGTAGAAAAGGTCAACGACGGAAATTTTGCGGGTGTGAGCGCGCGGATTGCGTAATGGTCCGCCGCATCACGGCGCTCAGGAAATCGAAATGAATACGAAGCGATGGATGGTTGTTGCCGGTCTGGTGACCGTGGCGATTGTGGCCGTGTGGATTTGGTCGAGCCGAAGCAGAAGCGACGCCGAAGGAGACGAATCGGCGGCGACCGGAGCCAGCGCCGAGGGAGTTGTGCCCGCGGCGGTGACGCGCGTGGCGCGCCGTGATCTTGGCAGCACGCTGACGATTTCGGGTGCGTTCAAGCCGTTCCAGGATGTCGATATTCACGCGAAAGTCGCGGGATATATTCGCGCGATTTATGTCGATGTCGGGAGTCACGTGAAGACGGGGCAGACGCTGGCGGTGCTGGAGGTGCCGGAATTGGCGGCGCAATTGTCTGGCACGGAAGCGGCGGTGCAGACGGCGGCGGAGCAGATTCGGCGGGCACAGGGCGACCTGACGCGAGCGCAGTCTTCGCAGGCGGCGGTTCATTCGGCGTACGCGCGGCTGAAGCAGGCCGCGGATTCGCAGGCTGGGTTGGTTGCGCAACAGGAAGTTGACGATTCGCAGGCGAAAGATCTCGCGGGTGCGGCGCAGGTGCAGAGCGCGGAAGCGGAATTGTCGGCAGCGAAACACCAGATGGAGTCGGCGCAGGCGAACCAGAAGGAATATGCGGCGCTGTCTGCCTACACGCACATTACCGCGCCGTTCGATGGAGTGATCACAAATCGATACGAAGATACGGGGGCGCTGGTCGCGGCCGGAACTTCGAACAGCACGCAATCGACGCCGGTCGTACGGCTGGCGGAGATTTCGGTGTTGCGGCTGGTGCTGCCGATTCCAGAGTCGATCGCGGGGCAGATTCGGCTGGGGCAGCCGATCAAAGTGCATGTGCAGGCGCTGAACCAGGATTTTGTGGGCAAGGTGTCGCGGTTTGCGGATTCGCTGAATCAGCAGACGCGGACGATGGAGACGGAAGTCGATTTCCAGAACAAGGATGGGAAATTGCTGCCGGGGATGTATGTGCAGGCAGACGTGTCGCACAACGAAAAGAAAAACGTGCTGACGGTACCTGTGGAAGCGGTGCGTCAGCGCGGCGACAGCGGAACGGTGCTTGTTGTCGATGCGCAAAACCTGGTGGAAGAGAAGCACGTGAAGCTTGGGGAGACAGACGGAACGCGGATCGAGATTCTTTCGGGAGTGAACGAAGGCGAGCGGGCGATTGTTGGCCACCTCGCGGAGTACCGAGTCGGGCAGAAAGTGTTGCCGAAGGATTTAGAAGATGACGGCGGCGGCGCAAACGCCGGCGCGGCGGGAGAACGCTAATGCCAAAGTTCGCGCTCGCGTATCCCTACTTCATCATCATGTTGTGCCTGGTCGTCGCGGTCGTGGGCTGCACGGCAGTGGCACGCATGCCAGTCGATTTGTTTCCGCAGATCGACATCCCTGTCATCGTCGTCGCCACTTTTTATTCGGGAATGCCGCCGCAGCAGATCGAAGGCGACATTACGAATACGTTCGAGCGGTTTTTCACGCTGGGCAGCAACATCGACCACATCGAATCCAGATCGCTGACCGGCGTCAGCCTGATCAAGATTTTCTTCAAGCCTGGCACGGATTCGAACGCGGCGCTGAGCAACATCGCGAATCTGGCGATGGCGGACTTGCGGCGGCTGCCGTCGGGAACTCTGCCGCCGGTCGTGTTGCGCTTCGATGCGTCGAGCTTGCCGGTTTGTCTGGTGACGCTGAAAGGCCAGGGACTCAACGAGACGCAACTGAAGGACCTGGCGCAATTTCAGGTGCGCAATCAGATCGCTGGGGTGCAGGGCGCGTCGGTACCGCAGCCTTTCGGGGGAACGTATCGGCAGATTCAGGTGTTCGTCGATCCAGTGAAACTGGAGGCGCACCAGCTAAGCCTGATGGACGTCGTTGATGCGGTGAACAACTCGAACTTGATTCTTCCAGCGGGGGACGTGCGTATCGGGAACCGCGACTACAACATTTATGCGAACAGCCAGGTGCCGAATGCGGAGGAGATCAACCAGATTCCGTTGAAGACGGTCGGGCTCGGCTCGGTGATGGTTGGGGACATCGGCAAAGCGGAGGATGCGGGCGCGATCCAGACGAATATCGTGCGCATCGACGGGCAGCATTCGGTCTACGTGCCGGTGCTGAAACAGGGTGGCGACAGCAACACGATCGCGATCGTCAACGGGATCAAGGCGGCGACGAAACATCTCACCGACATTCCGGAGTCGTTGCGGACGGCGGTGGTGTTCGATCAATCGATCTTCGTGAAGATTGCGATCAAGAACTTGCTGAAGGAAGGCGGCATCGGACTCGCGCTGACGGCGGTGATGATTCTGCTGTTTCTTGGCAGTCCGCGCGCGACGTTTGCGGTGCTTCTGTCGATTCCGCTTTCGGCGCTGACGTGTTTGCTCATTATTTCGGCCACCGGCGGATCAATCAACACGATGCTGCTGGGCGGATTGGCGCTGGCGTTTTCTCGATTGATCGACGATTCGGTCGTCGTGCTCGAAAACATTTTTCGTTTTATGGAGATGGGAGTGGCGCCGCGGGAAGCTGCGGAGAAAGGCGGGATGGAGGTGGCGCTGGCGGTGCTGGCGGCGACCTCGACGACATCGATCGTCTTTTTCCCGGTTACGTTGTTTTACGGCGTCAGCAAATATCTGTTCGTCGATCTGGCGTTGGGCGTGGTGCTGTCGATTTTCGCGTCCTACATCTTTGCGATGACAGTTGTGCCGCTATATTGCGCGCAATTTATTCGGGTGCAGCACGAAGAGGTGCACGGCGAAAGCAAGAAGACGGGTTGGTTCGCGTACATCGTGCAGAGGTTCAACGAATTTTTCCTGAAGGTGTTGATTTACTACGAAAAGTCCGTGACAAGCGCTTTGGAGCGACCAAAACGTACCGCCGGGGTTTTGCTGGTGGGAATCGCGGTTGTGCTGATCGGACTCTTTCCGTTCGTGGGCACGGCGTACTTTCCGAGGACCGATCCCGGGCAATTTGTGATCAACGTGAAGGCCCCGAGCGGGACGCGGCTGGAAGTGACCGACAAAATGATCGCGCGGGTTGAAGACGAAGTGCGGAAGGTCGTCTCGCCCGCGGACCTTGGAATGATTGTGTCGAATATCGGGATCACGCCCGATCTTTCGGCGATCTACACGACGAACTCGGGAATGCACACAGCGTTTGTGCAAGTCAGTTTGAAGGAAGAGCATCGCGTCGGCAGTTACGAATATATGGAACGGGTGCGACGACGACTGCGGAGCGATTTGCCGGAGCTGAGCACCTATTTTCAAGCGGGCGGGCTTGTGGATGCGGTCGTAAATCAAGGCTTGCCAGCGCCGTTTGACATTCAGGTGAGTGACAACAATTCGCACGAGGCACACCAGATCGCGGAAGAGATCGCGCAGAAATTGCGTGGCTCACGCGGGGTGAGCGACATCCTGATTCCGCAGGACCTCGACTATCCGGGGCTCGAACTCAACATCAATCGCGAGCAGGCGAGCCAGCTTGGGCTGACGCCGAAAAATGTGGTCGACAACGTGATCACGGCGCTGACGTCGAACGGCGTCATCGCGCCGAGTTACTGGATCGATCCGCGCAGCGGAAACAACTACATGCTGACAGTGCAGTATTCGAATCAGCAGATTGGCGCGATGACGATGTCGAGCTTTCGCAATATTCCGCTGCGCGCGGCGAATTCGGCGGCGTACACGCCGCTGCAATCGGTGGCGGATATCAAGCCCATTGATACGCCGACCGAGGTGGATCACTACCAGTTGCGGCGGACGATCGATGTTTATGTGATGCCGGCGAAGGAAGACCTGAGCGTTGTCGAGAAGCAGGTCAACAACATCGTGAAAGGATTGCGCACGGGAAAGAACGTGATCGTGTCGGTTCATGGCGCGGTCGTGGGCATGAACGAATCGTTCAAACGATTCGCGATCGGGCTCGTGCTGTCCGTTGCGCTCGTTTACTTAATTTTGATGGCGCAATTCCGGTCGTTCATCGATCCCTTCATTATTTTGACGGCGATTCCGCCCGGGCTTGCGGGCGTGGTGATGATCCTGTGGATGACGGGATCAACGCTGAACATCATGTCGCTGATGGGAGTGATCATGATGACGGGAATCGTGGTGTCGAACAGTATTTTGATCGTGGAGTTTTCGGGAATTTTGCATAAGCGGGGGATGGGATTGCAAGAGGCGGTCGTCGAGGCGTGCAAAGTGCGGTTGCGGCCGATCCTGATGACTTCGCTCGCGACATTGCTCGGCTTGATTCCGCTCGCGCTTGGGCTCGAAGCGGGCAGCGAACAATATGCGCCGCTGGCGCGCGCGATCATTGGCGGGCTGGCGGTATCGGTTGTGTTGACGGTGTATCTGGTGCCGGCGGTTTATCTGATCATCCACGGGCGGAAGAAGGCGGAAGGCGCTGTGGAGGTGGCATCGTGAGACGGGCGCTCGCGGTTGGAGTTTTGTTAGCGCTTGTATGCGGGCGATGCGTGGCGCAAGAGCCGGCAGCTCCGCCTGTGCAAAACGCGGCGGAGCCGACTCAGGCGCCGGCACCGCCCACGGCGGCGGAGTCGGCAAACGGATTGGCCGGACCTCCCCGCAAGTTGACGCTGAAAGAAGCTGAAGCGCTAGCGCTGCGGAATAATCCGCAGATCACGATCGGCAAATTGAGGTCGCTGGAAGCACGCGAGTATGTGCGTGAAGCGCGGTCGGCCCTGTTGCCGACGGCTTATCTAAGTCTGACCGCGGTCGATTCCGATCCGGG
This sequence comes from uncultured Acidobacteriota bacterium, assembly GCA_963766985.1. Taxonomy (GTDB): domain Bacteria; phylum Acidobacteriota; class Terriglobia; order Acidiferrales; family UBA7541; genus Acidiferrum. The sequence goes on along the minus strand of CAVYCJ010000009.1, from coordinate 451,063 downwards.
CGGGCGCATCACGGCTGGTGGGCTCACGAATCCGACGGTGTTTCCGCGTGCGGCAGCTGGCGCGACGGTGTCTCAACTGGTCACGGACTTCGGTCGAACGACGAATCTGGTTTCGAGTTCGAAGTTTCAGGCGAAAGCCGAAGATCAGAACGCCGCCGCGACCACGGCGGATATTACACTCGCAGTCGACCAGGCCTTCTACAACTCACTTGAGACGCAGGACCTGGTTACCGTCGCGGATCAAACCGTTCGGGCGCGGCAAACTCTCGTCGACAAGATTCAGGCGCTGACCAACGCGAAGCTGAAGTCGGATCTCGATCTCAGCTTTGCGAAAGTCGATGTGTCGCGTGCGAAGCTGCTGTTGCTGGAGTCGCAGAACAATTTTCAGACGGCGCTGGCCGCGTTGTCGGCGATTCTCGGGTATCAGGACGAGCAGAACTTCGATCTCGAGCGGCCCGACGAAACGTTGCAGCCTCCCGCTCCCATGGTTGAGCCGCTGATCCTACAGGCGCTGCAACAGCGTCCGGAACTGCAATCGCTGCAGTTTGAAATTGAATCGACACAGAAGAATGACGCCGCGGAGCACGATCTGTGGAAGCCGACAGTGAATGCGCTCGGCACAGTCGGCCTCGCGCCGGTCCGCGACCCGAATATTCCGAACTGGTACGGCGCCGTTGGCGTTAACGTGAACATTCCTGTGTTCAATGGATTTTTGTACAGCTCGCGGGCGAAAGCAGCGGACTTGCAGACGGAGATCGCGAAGCAGAAGTTCGCCGATTCACGCAACAACATCGCGCGCGACGTTCGAATAAGCTGGCAGCAGACGAATCAGGCGTACGAGCGGCTTTCGGTGACGCAACAACTGAGCGAGCAAGCAAATCTTGCGCTCAATCTGGCGCAGTCGCGTTACAACTTGGGCCTCGCGTCGATCGTAGAGTTCACGCAAGCGGAGCTTGGCAAAACCGAGGCGGATATTGCGAACACCGATGCGCAGTATCGATATCGCTTGACGCAAATCGTGCTCGCCTATACCATCGCGGCTCCGAAGTGAGCCTCGCTTTTGGATCTGTTAGCGAAGACTGATATTCGAGGTCCGGTATTTCTCCCCTTGGGTGATGTTCGTATGAACCGGGGTCAAGAAAGCAAAAAGGCTCTCGGAGTTCGCGCGAACGACCCCATATTTGGCTGCTGTTGACACCCACCGTAGTGCTATAACTACAATCTAGTCAATCAGATGCGAATTCCTATTTCTGTGTGTTACAGGATATTCACATTGGGTTGACGCAACCGTAAGACGCACCCTTTACCTTGTCGCGCGGGGTGAACTTACCGGCTTTCCTGTAGTCGTTCGTCCGAATTTCGAAATTTTTGAAAAGCAAAAGAGAGAGGCAATGAGAAAACTTGCAGCACTCGTATTATCGCTGTTTCTGACCTCAGGAGTGGCGTTCGCCGATACACCAAAAGACGCCGACGCGCCGGCGCCGAAAGCGTCGGAGCCTGCCAAGTCCAAGGCCGCAGCCAAGAAAGCTACGAAGACGGATGCGGAAATTGCAGCTGAACTCGAAGAACTGAAGCAGGCCATGCAGGCGCAGCAGGAACAGCTCGAGCTGTTGAAGGAAGAGCTGAGCAAGCGCGACAAGCAGATCGATGAAGCCCGCGAAGCAGCGGCTGCTGCCAACGCGCGCGCTTCGGAAGCTTCGACCAAGGCGGTCGAAGCGGTGAACACGTCAGCGGAAGTGAAGTCGAACGAAGCGACGCTGACCTCGAGCGTTGCTGATCTCAAGACGAGCAACGCGGCGTTGACCACGACGGTGAACACCGTTGCGGCGACGACCAATGCGGGCGGCAGCGGCGGGCAGAACACGGAAGAGCCGGCGGCGATTCGATTCAAGGGCATCACGCTCACACCCGGCGGATTCGTCGCGGCGGAATCTGTGACCCGTACGCGTGCAACGAGCTCCGACATCAACACGCCGTTCAACAGCATCCCGTACCCGGGCAACTCGCTGTCGCAGGTCAATGAGAGCAACTTCACCGCACGGCAGAGCCGCTTGAGCTTGCTGGCGGAAGGCCGTTATGAAGCGGTGAAACTGACCGGATATTACGAAGCGGACTGGCTCGGCACTGGCGTCACGTCGAACAACCGCCAGAGCAACAGCTACGTACTTCGTCAACGCCAGATTTGGGGCCAGGCGAAGACCGATAGCGGCTGGAGCTTCACTGGCGGTCAACAGTGGACCCTGGCGACCGAAGATCGCAAGGGCATCGACAACCGTCAGGAAGCGATTCCTTTGACGATCGACCCACAGTACACCGTTGGCTTTACATGGGCGCGTCAGTACGGCTTCCGCGTCGTCAAGAACTTCGGCGACAAGTTCGCCCTCGCGGTATCGGTCGAAGGTCCGCAGGCAACCGTCGGCGGCCGCGGCTTCTCCAACGTGACCACGATCAACAACAGCTCAGCCGCTGCCGTAATCGTCCCGACGGGTAGCACCAACTCCGTTACCGGGAATACGTTTCTGGATGCGATCGGGTCTGGCGGCGGCCTCTTCAACTTCATCGATGCCACCGGTTATTCGATCAACAAGGCGCCGGACGTCATCTTCAAGGCCGCGTTGGATCCGGGCTTCGGTCACTACGAAGTGTTCGGTATCATCAGCGAATTCGGCAACCGCATCTTTCCTTGCGGCGTAGTCGGCACCAACGCGAAAGACACGGTGGTTCCGGCAACACCAGCATCGATCACTTGCGCTTCCTCCGCTCCGACGACCGTCAGCTCCTTCGGCGCGTTCAACGATTCGCGGACCGGCGGCGGCTTCGGCGCCAGCGCGCGCTGGACGGCGGACCAGAAGAAAGTTGAACTCGGCATCAAGGGCGTTGCCGGCGACGGCATCGGCCGTTACGGCTCGGCCCAGCTTGCCGACTTGACCCTCCGTCCGGACGGCAGCGAAGCGCTGATCCGCACCGTACACGGATTGGCCGCGTTGGAACTGCACCCGACACCGAAGTTTGACCTCTATGCCTACTACGGAGCGGAGTATGCGTTCCGAGCGGGCTATACCGGCTATGAGAGCGTCGCAAGGACGATCACTGCGGCGATCCCGGCGACGGCAACTTCACCCGCGATCCCGTCGACGACCACCACAACAATCAAGACGAACGGCATCGGCGGGTACGGCTCACCGTTCGCCAACAACTCCGGCTGCAGCACAGAGAATGCGCCGCTAAACCAGCTGGACCCGTCCGGTGGCGGCACTTGCGCCGGCGATACCAAGGTCATCTGGGAAGGCACGCTCGGCTTCTGGCACAAGATTTACAACGGCCCGAAGGGCGGTCTGCGGTGGGGTATTCAGTACTCCTACATCACGCGAACCGGCTGGTCGGGAAACAACAACGTGCCGACGGCTCCGGGCATCGCTCCGAAGGCGGTCGACAACATGATCTTCACCTCGTTCCGCTACTACATCCCGTAAAACTCAACCTCGGCTGAAAGCAGCCGTGAAAGCAAGAAAGGGCAGCTCCTCGGAGCTGCCCTTCTTTTTCGCATTTCGTTTTCCGACAATGCCGACGCCGTGGATTTGTGAAGACTGAGCTGACGGTTAGAACTTGTAATTCAGCTCAACGTAGCCCAGCGCTCCGTTGCTATTGGTAGGGAAGATCGACTTAATGACTGCTCCGCCTTGCGCCCAGCCAAAGTACAGAGTCGCGGTAAGGCCGTGACCGAACTTGTAGTCGGCGCTCATGTCATACAGATTGGCGAGTTTGGTGTGGCCATTCGACGGCCGGCCCTGGAAGCCGAATGTCCATGGCTGAAACGCGCCGCCGCCCGAATACCAAAGATCCGAGCTGCTCGTGAGCCACAGTCCGTGAACGTCGCTACGGATCAGGAGTTTCTTGCTGGGGCGCAGTATGACTTCGGCGAACGCATCGGTGTTGTTCATCGAGTTGAAAAAAGGGAAGCGCGCGTATTGGCGCGGTGTTGGAAGAACCGCGAAAAATGTGCCATGCGTCCCATCATTCGGATTTTTGTCGCCACTCGTGTAGTCGTAGCCGCCACGGATCCACGGCCGCAACTTGGGAGCGAAATTGGGCTGCCATCCCGCTTCCGCCGAGAATGCGCCCGAGCGCTGCGTGAGGTTTCCCCAGCGGCCGGACTGCAATACACCCCATCCGAGGAGGTCGAACGTGCCGGCGCTCGTCGGCGCCGCAACGATGATGTTGCCGCCATACGTGCCGATATCGATGCCGTTGTTGAGGTCGGCAGCTTTCGCGGCTGCGGAGCGATTGTCGGTCTTCAGAATCGACCGATCATCGTTGTAGAAGACTCCGAAGAGCCGCCACTGGGCATGCGCTGAACCAAAATTGGCTTCCTTATTCAACGCGACGTATGTGGCCGGTGTTTTCACCCAGCCCCATCCGTCGACCTGAAACACGCCGCGGTCGGGGATCGCACTCATTGCGGTGAAATTCCATGGACCGTTGGCGTACGTGTATTGCACGCCGTCGAGGCTGCGCATTACGTCGGAGTAGCCGAAGTTGCCGAACAGACGTTGGGCGATCCGATCGGAATTCAGTGAGGCAAGCGTAGGATCCTTCGGCTTCACTTCGTTGGCGTCTGTAAATTCGAATCGGCCTACGCGCAAACTCTGATGGACGCCCTTAAAGCGAACGAACGCCTGCTTCGGAAAGATGAAAGCGGTGTTCGTGTCGCCGGTATTCGCGGCGAAGTACGATCCGCCAAGACCAAGTTGACCCTGCGGCGCAGGCCGCACCGCGCCGTCGGGAATCCCCAAGAGAACCGGCACCTCGAACTCGAGGTTCCAATCGAAATTGGAACGCGTCTGCGAAATCCCGAAGCGAATCTGCGTGCCGGAGAAGCCGTAGAGATTCTGGCCAGTGGTCGGCGTGAAGAAGTCCCACGCTTCATACCGCTCGCGAATATTGCCAGAGAATGTGACGCCACCGATCTGGATCGGATCCGGATCCTGCGCAAGAGCTGGAATTGCGAACGCAAACAACAACAGTGCGGATAAGACGAGCTTTTTCACTTTCGTACACACTCCCTGAAGTCTTCGACCTAAAGAGAAAATACGCCGCGCGAATTGTTCACGGGTGTCGCGGCGCCTGATTTGGATTGGACAAATAGTCGGGTCGAGCTACAGGGAGCAGCAATAGTGCAAATGCATTACAGGCGGGCTCACCCGACAAAAAGGGGGGAGCAGGGACCGGAGCCAGGGGTGCACCGGTCCCCGTGGTAGGAACTAGAGTTGAAGATCAAGCACGGTGAGTATCGCCGGCACCCGCTACATCACGATGACGGCGATGTGAATTCTGCGTAACCTCACCGGTGGAAATTTTCGACGGCCGGGGCTGCCGCTTGGACAGCACTTTGACCCGCGATGGAATTGCCTGGCGTCACGCCAGCAGCCGCCTGGGCCCGCGAAATCTCGATGTCCGCCGGCTGTTCGGGACGCACCAGCCCTCGGCCATGCCGCACATCCAGGCCGCGCACCCAGAAGATGATGTCCTCGGCGATGTTCGTAGCGTGGTCGGCGATCCGCTCCAGATGGCGCGTCGCGAGAATGAATTGGAGGCCAGGGCTTACCGCTGCCGGCTCCTGAGTCATCCCCTGCAACAGCCGATCGAAGATTCGGTCGCGGTACTGATCGACGATGTCGTCGGACTCCAGAACCTGTGTGGCCATCTCGACGTTGCGAAAAATGAGCGCGCCCAGGCTCTTACTCACCATTGCACGCACCGCCGACGCCATCGGGGCAAGTTCCTCCGGCAATTCCGCGCCGGGCAATTCGCGCAACGAAATGACACGCTCGGCCACATTCACAGCGATGTCGCCGATGCGCTCCAGGTCATTCGTGATCTTAAGCGCGGCGACGATCAGGCGCATCTCGTCGTCGGAAAACGAACCGCGACGCAGCAGCCGGATCGCATGTTCATCGATCACAATTTCCATCTCGTTGATGCGAGGCTCAAGCAGAAACACTTCGCCCGGAAGAGACGTGGTCGCCGGGCTTTGCAAGCCGACGAGCGAATCGAGAGCGCGGTTCATCGCTCCTTCGACGGTGCGCGCCATCGAAACGAGATAGTTCATCAGGGTGTCGTACAAGACGGTTTCGGTAAGGCCCGGAGCAGTTGCCATGATTCTCCCAGGAGTGGAGAGCAGTCACACACCTCCACCCATGGCAGAAATAGTTTCAGATCAACGTTACCCGCGGTTTAAACGCAGTTGAATGGGAGAAGACAGTTAGCGCTGCTAGGCCGAGCGATTAGAACCTCGCGGCTGGTTCGAACTGCTCACGGAGCGCATCGCTGCGCGCGCGGGATCGAAGATCGGCACCGAAAAATGAAATTGCGATCCTTGACCGATTTCGCTTTCGACCCAGATTCTTCCGCCGTGAACTTCGACGAGATGCTTCGCGATCGCCAGACCCAAGCCGGTCCCGCCCGCTTCTCTCGATCGCGCCGCATCGACACGATAGAACCGCTCGAAAATTCGCGATTGATCCGATTTCGGAATGCCGATACCTGTGTCGGAAACGGTGAAAACGACGTCGAAATCTCGCGTCTCGGCGTGCACCGTAATCCGGCCGCCGGGCAGTGTGTATTGCGTGGCGTTGTCCAAGAGGTTTTGCAGTATTTCGGCGAGCCGGCGTCGATCTCCCGCGATGTCGGGCAAGTCGCCGGTTTGAACAGACTGCGCCAGCGCGACCCCGACTTCCTTTTCGGCGGCGCGATGTTGCGTCGTCTCAAGGCAGCTTTCGATCAGCTCGCTAACGCTCACGCGTCGAATTTCCAGCTCAAGCCGGTCGGCATCCATCGACGACAGCTTCAGTAAATCGTCGGTCAAACGCGCGAGGCGCCGCGAATGCTCGAGGATGATACCCAGGAATCGCTCGCGGTTTTGCGGATCGTCCATCGCTCCGGCCAGCAGCGTTTCCGAAAATCCCTGAATCGCCGTGAGCGGCGTCTTGAATTCGTGCGAAACGTTGGCGACGAAATCGCGCCGCACGCGCTCGAGCTTTCGCAGGTCCGTGATGTCGTGCAAAACCACAACGGCTCCCAGCGTCTCGCCAGACCGCACGGCAGCCACCGTAGCCGCGAAAAAGTGCTGGCGCAGAGTGCCCGTCACAATTTCCGCTTCGACGCGCGGCTCCCCCGCGAGCACCCGCCGCACGGCTTCGATCAACTCCGTTTGCCGTACCACCTCGACCAGCGCGCTCCCCGATTTCGGCGGCACATCCAGCTCGAGAATGTTGGCGAATCCTTGGTTCGCGAATACGAGCCGCTCGGTGGCGTTTACAACAGCGACCCCCTCCACCATGCTGCCCAGAATCGCGGCCGACAGGTTGCGCTCTTCGGTGAGCGTTCGAATCGTCCGATCCATGCGTGCCGCCGTTTGATTCAGCGAGCCGCACAATTCTTCGAGGGCATCACCCGAGCCGCCGCCCGGCAGCGGACGAAAATCTCCTTCGGCCACGCGCCGCGAAAACTCCTGTAAGCGTTGGACGCGGTCCGAAATCCCGCGCGACACGAACGTCGCCGCTATCCCCGCAATCAACAAAATGACCGCCGACGCCAGCCACAGGCTCCATCGCAACGAGCCGAGCGCCATGTCCGCTTCTTCCAACGGAATAGCAAAGCGCAGCACAATCGGCGATCCATCCGGCAAATTGCGGCGCACCGCGTAGTACACCATGTCGCTCTGCATCGTCACGCTGTGGCGAACGGAACGCCCCTCGCCCTGTTGCAGCGCCTCTTGGACCTCGGGTCGGCTTGCATGGTTTTCCATGCTGGTTGGTTCCGACGCCGTGTCGGCTAGAACCTGTCCATCCGCGCGAATCACCGTGATCCGCACGCGATCGGCCGCGGAATCGACAGCCCAGCTCTTCAGCGAGGCGGATGCCCCGGCACTTTGGGAAACTGCGGCGGATAAATCAGGCGGGTGAAGCTGCGAAAACCGCGCGAGGACGGCGAGCTCGTCGAATGTGGCGCGCTCCGAGACGCGATACAGCGCTCTCTCGGCGAAAAAATTCACCGCGACCAACACTCCCACAAGGAGCGCGATGAACGTCAGTGCAAGTTTCCAGAAAAGGTTACGCCGCACGAGTCTCGAACAGATACCCCGCGCCGCGCACTGTCTTCAGGTGGTTGGGATTTTCCGGATCGCTTTCGATTTTCTCGCGCAAGCGGCGAACGTAAACGTCGACGCTGCGCGGTGTGACAAAGCGATCGGTGCCCCAGACGGCATCGAGAAGCTGATCCCGCGTAAACACGCGGTTCGGGCGTGATGCGAGGTAATAGAGCAGCCGGAATTCGAGCGTGCTCAGAGGGACGGGCTTACCGGAATGGCTGACGCGATACGATGCCGGATCGATCGCCAGTTTGCCGATCTCGATGACGCGCGGTGAATCGGCGGGCGGCTCGGCGCGGCGCAGCAGGGCCTTGACGCGCGCAAGCAACTCTCGCGGACTGAACGGCTTGGTGACGTAGTCGTCCGCGCCCATCTCCAGGCCCACAACGCGATCGGCTTCTTCGCCACGCGCGGTCAGCATCAGGATGGGGAGTCGATTCAGCGATTCGTCGCGCCGCACTTCCCGGCAAATGTCGAGTCCGGAGAGTTTGGGCAACATCAAATCGAGGAGGAGCAAATCGGGAGGCGACTTTTTGAGGGCGCTCAAGCCGCTGCTGCCGTCAAACGCAGCACTGACTTGAAATCCTTCATTGGTCAGGTTGTATCGCACCAGCTCGACGATATCTTTATCGTCTTCAATGATCAGAACACGTTTCATGCAGGTAGCACGTTCCGTCCGCCGGCTTGCCCGAAGTGTACCGTACACCGGCGCAATGCGGTAGGCATCGGGAGACGTTCGGTCAGCTGGCTGGTGTGGTAGCACAGTTGAGGAGTTCAGTCTGGGTGTTACGAATGACAGTGCGATAACGCAATTGTGAATGAAATGTTAAAGAACGTTTTTATACACAACTCGCGCTAAAAATTACGGTATTTGCTTTGCAATAGACGAAAGTCTAAAGCCACCTCGCCCCAGGCTGCTCAAATAGCGCAAATGCCGGGAAACTTAAGCGATATTCCACGATCCGCACCATCGGCTTCCTCAAGAAAAGCGTCTCTTTCCAAGATATGGCAAAATATAGATGGTAAAAGAAATGGCCAATCGAACCACGGTGTTAGCAGCGCGTCCGCCCAAGACGGCGAAAGCGCAGAAGAAACCAGCCCCAAACCCACTGGAACAGTTGGAGCGCGAACGGATTTTTGACCTGTTCCGCCGCTACGGCTATCTCGAGGCTGACCTCGATCCCCTCAAGATCTTCAAGCCGCTGAAATACCCGGATCTTCAAATCAGCGGCCCCATCGCCGCCCAGGCGCGCGAGATCTACTGCGGCACTATTGGCGCCGACTTCATGCACCTGATGGAGCCCGAGCGCCGTCAGTGGATCATCGAGCGCATCGAAAACATTCACACCGACGTCGACCAGAAGAACATTCTCGAACGCCTGGTGCGTGCGGACTTATTTGAGCAGGTTTTGCAGGCGCGCTATCTCGGCACAAAACGATTCTCGCTCGAAGGCGTCACCGCGCTGATTCCGCTGGTCGATGCGATTCTCGACACCGCTGGCGAAGCTGGCGCGCTCGACTCCGTCCTGGCCATGAGCCATCGCGGCCGCCTCAATGTGATGGTGCACGCGGCCTGCAAGCCGCCGCACGAAGTCGTCTCCGGATTTGAAGATGTCGATCCCCGCAGCGTCCTCGGCGCCGGCGACGTCAAGTATCACGTCGGCGCGACCGGTTGCTACGTCACCGCGCATGGCAAATCGCTCAATATTCACATTGTTTCGAATCCGAGCCACCTCGAAGCGGTCGATCCCGTCGCCATGGGCCGTGCCCGCGCGAAGCAGACGCGCCGCGGAGCCGATGGGCCGATCGTCGATCGTTCGCGCGACGCGCTCAACAAAGTTTGGCCGATCGTGATGCACGGAGACGCGGCGTTCGCCGGCCAGGGCATCCTCGCCGAAACGCTGAATCTCGCCGACCTGAAGGGCTACACCGTGGGCGGCACCGTCCACATCGTGGTGAACAACCTGATCGGCTTTACTACGCCCGCGGTCCAGGAACATTCGTCGCGATTCGCTTCCGACATCGCGAAGCGCCAAAGCATTCCTGTGTTCCACGTCAACGCGGAAGATCCCGACGCGGTTGTGCGCATCGGCCGACTCGCCGCCGAATACCGCGCGAAATTTGGCAGCGATGTCGTCGTCGATCTCATCGGCTACCGTCGTCATGGCCACAGCGAAGTCGACGATCCCACGATCACGCAACCGCAGAAATACGACGCCATCAAGAATCACGCGCCGCTCTGGAAGATTTACGCCGAAAAGACGGGCATCGATGCCACCGAAGTCTCCGAGTTGGTGCGCAAAGAATACGAAGGCGAGCAGACTAAAGCGAAATCGTTGAAGAAGATGCCGCACCTGCGGCAACTGCCGAGTTACTGGACGCCGTATCTCCACGAAAAAGGGGAGGCACTCGTCGAGCCAGAAACCGGCGTTGCACGTGAAAAGCTCGAAGAAATCACCGACGGCTTGATGCGCATTCCCGAAGGCTTCCATCTGCATCCGAAGCTGGCGAAATTGCTCGAACAGCGCGCCGAAATGGGGCACGGTAAGCGCGCCATCGATTACGGCTTCGCGGAGCAACTCGCATTCGGCTCGCTCGTGCTCGAAGGCACACCGATCCGCCTCACCGGCCAGGATTCGCAACGCGGAACATTCAACCAACGGCATGCCGTCCTGATCGACAGCGAAACCGAGCACAACTATTTGCCGCTCGCGCATCTTTCGCGCGAACAGGCATTTTGCGAAATCCATAACTCGCCGCTGTCCGAATTCGCTTGCCTCGGCTTCGAATACGGTTTCAGCCGCGATTTTCCCGAAGCACTCGTGCTCTGGGAAGCGCAGTTCGGCGACTTCGTAAACGGCGCGCAGATCATCATCGACCAATTTTTGAGCGCCAGCGAAGACAAGTGGGCGCTGCCGACCGGCCTCGTGCTACTTCTGCCTCACGGCTACGAAGGACAAGGACCCGAACACTCCAGCACGCGCATCGAGCGCTTTTTGCAGCTTGCCGCTGAAGACAACGTCGTCATTTGCCAGCCGTCCAACGCTGCGAATTATTTCCATATGCTGCGTCGGCAAGCAAAGCGTTCATGGCGCAAGCCGCTGATCGTTTTCACTCCCAAGAGCATGTTGCGGCATCCGGAAGCGAGCTCAGACCTTTCGGAGTTTTCGCGCTCAAACTTTCAGCAAGTCGTCGTCGACAAAGACGTTCAGGACGCGAAGCGCATTCTCATCGCCAGTGGCAAAGTCGGCCACGACCTGCGAGCCGAGCGACGCAAACGGAAAGACACGAGCACGGCGATCTTTTTTCTCGATCAGCTATACCCGCTACCGAAGCGGGAGCTGGCCGAAGCGATCGCGGCGTACCCGAACGCACACGAAATCGTCTACGTGCAGGAAGAACCCGCCAACATGGGCCCGCACTCCTACGTGATGCCGCGCCTCCAACGAATCGCGGAGCGTGAAGGCCGCCGCATCCGCGCCGTAAAACGTTCCGCGAGCGCTAGCCCGGCGACTGGTTCCGCAAAGGCTCACGAGATGGAACAAAAAACCTTGCTGAGCCTGGCCTTCACTACTGCCGCCGGCGAATAGCGGATCTTAGCGCCTTGATTTTTCGCAAAGGTCCGGTGGAGCGGCTTTCTACAAATCCGTGATGATTTGTCGAAGCTTGTTTGCGATCTCCTCTGGTAGCGTTCCCGGCGGAAATCGAACTGGCGACCCGATCCGAATCGTGATTTCGCCGCGCCTGGCGATGCGCCGCCCTTCGCGCCGCATTTTCCAGACGCCGTCGATGCGCATCGGCACGATCGGCACATTCAGATTTTCCGCAAGCAATCCGACGCCGCTCTGAAATTTGTCCATCTCGCCGGTCTCGGTATCGTTCCCGTGCCCTTCGGGAAAAACGAGCACGCTGTATCCGCGATCGATCGCTGTCCCCGGCAAATCGAAAGCTCTCGCGAAATCCCGAATTTTGCGGCAAAGGAAATGTCGTGAAAAGCGCGGTCATCAGCCAGTAGCCGATTTGATACGCCCATCGCTTCCCGAAAAACCACTCGCGCGGAGGATGCCTCATCGTCTGCAGTGTCTCCCCGCCGACGGCGGTCGCCAGCATGTGCCTGTATCGCGGCGGCAACGCCGCCATGATGAGTCCGCTGTCGTCTCGGCGCGTAATGTGGTTCGAAACGACGAGCACCGGCCCTCTCAATTCGCGGAGATGTTCCCGCCCCACAATTCTCGGATGGCCAAAAAACTGCGTCGCCGGCCAGACCAGCGCGTAGTAGACAGTGAGCCGAATCCATCGCATTGGCGCGCTCAGCGTCCACAGCGGATACACGAAGTCGGTGCGACGCGACGACGGCGCCTGCAACAATTTCTCGATGTCGGCCACGGTCTTCGCCTGAGCGAACTGCGTTTCGTTCAGTTCGACCTGGTAGCGCTCTTCAATCGCGCTCATCAGTTCGACGCGATCAAGTGAGCTGAGATTGAGCTGGCTCTCGAGCTGTTGTGGTCCGCCGCTCGCCGCCGAAAATTTTTGCAGCAGGCTGCCCAAATCGCCTGCGCGGCCTGCACCCGACTGCGATTGCTGAGCGTTCGCCGCAGCGCCGTCATTGCCACTGAGCATCTGCGTCGCCGCCGCGGTGATCGCGCCAAGCCGCGGCTTTCCTGTCGGCGTGCGCGGAAAATCCGCGTCGGGCCACACAATCCAGCTTCGCATCCGCTGATACTCCGCCAGCGATGCGTTGGCTTGATCCACCGCTCGCGCAGCGATTTCTGTCGCGCCATCGCTCTGGTAGTCTTTCATCAGCAACACCGCACACGGCTCCGCATTCCCACCGCGTTCGATCGCAACCACGACGCAATCCTTCACATCTGCTTGTTGCCGCAACGCTTGCTCGAGATCGCCCGGATAAACATTCAATCCCGCCGGCGTGACGATCACATTCTTCTTCCGCCCGCGAAATCGCAGATTCCCCTCAGCGTCCAGTTCGCCGACGTCGCCCGTCGGCAGCCACGACTGACCACCGGACGTCTGCAATCCGCCGCCCTGCCAATACCCGGCGCTCACATTTTCGCCGCGCACCAGAATCTCGCCGTCATCCGCCAGGCGAAACTCACGTCCTGGCAACACTTTGCCGATCGACCCCTGCGCCGCGCGAAACGGATGGTTGAGGCTGATCAGCGAAGCCGTTTCCGTCATGCCGTAGCCTTGAACGACCGCGTAACCGATGCGTCGAAAAAATTCCTCGGTCTCCGGCGTCATCGCCGCGCCGCCGGAAATAAACGCCCAGAATTTCCACCCGAATCGGCGATGAATGCGGCGGAATCTCCACGCTCGACGCAAGAATTTCTGCCCCTGCGCCGCGTCGAACTCCCGCGTGAGCCACCCTTTCTGCCCGGCTGCCTCGAAGTCGCGTTCGATCCCCGCGTGAAGTCCGTCCAGCATCCTCGGCACGGCGATCAGCGCCGTCGCGCGCTCGCGCTTAATCGTCCGAATGATTTCCGATGGATTCGTCGAAGGCTCGAACACCGTCGTCGCGCCGAGCAGCGGCGGCACAAACAGCGCCATCACCTGCCCAAACACGTGGCTCAACGGAACAAGCGAGACGAATCGCAGCGGATGCATCCATTTTTCGTATTTGCGATACGGATCGATGCCCTTTTCCAGCGGCTCCAGATTGGCGAGAAAATTCCCGTGCGTCAGAACGACGCCACGAGGCTCCGCAGTCGTTCCCGATGTAAATAAAATCTCGGCAATGTGGTTCCGCGTGACGGGCTCGTCGGCAAGTCCTGTGAAATCTGCGGTCTTGGCGCGCGGCGTCGAATCCAGCATTTGCACCAGCTCATCAAGAGCAACCGTCCCAACGCCACCTCTGTCGCCTCAAATTTCCGGCTTCCCCCGCGCAGCAAAAACCAATCTCGCATTTGTTTCACGTGCAACGCGCGCCGCAAACTCAATCGTTGCGCCATCATCCAGCGGCACCGCCACCGCGCCCCGCAGCAAGCACCCCCAAAACGCGATCATCCATTCGAACGAGTTCGGCCCCCACAAAATCACCCGCTCGCCTGTCCGCACACCGCGCTCACGCAGCAATCCCGCGCAAGCCCCCGCCCGATCCATCAGTTGCGCGTACGTCCAGCTTTCCCGCCGGTATCCGCGCCGCTGCACCACCGCGACGTCCTTCGCGTACCGCGCGAACTCCGCAAACAAAGATGTGAGGTTGGTTCTGGCCATCTCGATCCGGACGTCTCAACGTTCCAAAAACACCCGAATTGTACGCCGCCACCTGAGAAAGTTGTCTGCTGGCCGTCTCGCAACAGGTCGGCACTATCCGTGATGGCAGATGCAGCGCAGTCGCGTCCAAAGTGATTGTTTCTGCGCGCGAGCGGCGCGATGATGCGTCAACGTATGAAGCGAACCTCTTCGAAATCTCCCTCGCTTCTCTTCATCGCAGCAACAAGCGTCGCCATCGCAGCCGCGGCAGCGTTGCTCATCGCGGGTCCGTTCCCCCATCGAGTCAGCGCCGATCAAGTTTCGGGCGAAGCCGTCTATCGCCAATACTGCGCCTCCTGCCACGATCATCCGACGCCTCGCGTTCCACCGCGCGCCGCGCTGCAAGCGCTCTCTGCCGCCCGCATCGTGCGCACGCTCGACGCCGGCGTCATGATGCAAATCGCCTACGGGCTGCAGCGCAGCCAACGCGAAGCCGTCGCGAAATACCTCGGCAAGGCAACCGACGACACGGTTCCGCCACCCACCGCTTTCTGCGCTGATCGAAAACTTTCACTGGGCCCGTCCAGCGAATCCTCGCGATCCGGCTGGACCGGTTGGAGTCCAACACCCTCGAACGATCGGTTCCAGCCAGCAGGGCCGGCCTCACTCAGCGTCGAACAAATTCGCAACCTCAAACTCAAGTGGGCATTCGGATTCGCCGGCGACATCATGGCGTACGCCGCGCCAACGATATACAACGGCGTGCTCTTTGTCGGCAGCGCCGGCGGCACGGTTCACGCGATGAGCGCAAAAACCGGCTGCCTCTACTGGACGTTCCAGGCCGACGGTCCCGTGCGCGCCGCCACGGTCGTCACTGAAAATCAAGCCGGCCACGCGATTTTATTCCCCGATCAAATCGGCTCGTTTTACGCGCTCGATGCCGAGACCGGCCGCTTGCTCTGGAGACGCAGAATCGATCCGCACGAAGCGACGCGGCTCACCGGTTCGGCGGTCGTGCACGATGGCGTGGCGTTCGTTCCCGCCGCGTCGTGGGAAGAGACTCGTTCGGGAAATCCGAAATATCAGTGCTGCACCTTCCGCGGAAGTGTCACTGCGCTTCGTGTCAGCGATGGTTCACTCCTCTGGAAAAGCTACATGATTGATCGGCCCACGCGGACCGGCGAATCTGACGACGGCACGCCGCAGTTCGGTCCATCAGGAGCGGGCATCTGGTCCGCGCCGACCATCGATGCCAAGCGCGGACTGATCTATGTCACGACCGGCGACAATTATTCCGAACCGACGACAAAAACGAGTGATGCCGTCATCGCGTTGGATCTCAAAAACGGAAAAATCATCTGGACACAGCAAGTTACCGCCGGCGACTTTCATAACAGTGGCAAAGCGTGCGACGACGACACGAAGTGCGGCCCCGACTACGACTTCGGCTCGTCCGCGATTCTGGTCCACCCTGGTGGGCGCGACCTGCTCGTCGCGGGACAAAAGTCAGGCGTCGTGTATGCGCTCGATCCGGACCAGCGTGGAAAAGTCTTATGGCAAGCGCGTGTCGGCAAGGGCGGTATGACCGGCGGCGTGCAATGGGGCATGGCGAGTGACGGCGATGCTGTGTACGCCGCCGTGTCCGACGTTGCCCATTTGGAGGAAGAAGTCGCCAGCGGCGATCAGCCCGCGCCCATCGGCGGCTCAAGTTTCGATCCGGTCGCCGGTGGCGGGCTCACCGCTCTCCGCGTCACCGACGGCGAGAAGCTATGGTTCGCTCCGAGCCATCCGTGCGAGCCGCCCCGCCACGGTTGCAGTCCGGCTCAATCGGCCGCAGTCTCCGCGGTTCCCGGCGCGGTATTTTCCGGATCGCTCGACGGCCACATTCGCGCCTTTGCAACAAAAGACGGCAGCGTGTTGTGGGATTTCGATACGGAAAAAGAATTCGCAACCGTCAACGGCATCAACGCGCACGGCGGCTCGCTCGACGGCGCGGGCCCCATCGTTGTCGACGGCATCGTCTACGTGAATTCCGGCTATCCGCGCTTCGGTGGCGCCATCGGAAATGTTCTGCTCGCATTTTCAGCCGACGGATGCGGACGCGAAGTAAAATGACCCTGCGGCAGCCGCAACATAAAGCAGTGTCACGACTTACACTTCGACTGCATCTAACGAAAAGTCCGAAGTGGAAAACACGGGTTCTCAGATACAATAGTTGTTCCGGGGGCCGCGCAGCATCTGCCTCCGTGTGACCAGCACCTCAACGAAGGATTTACGTAGCAAATGCCTGTACCGATTTCACAAGGTTTGACTGTCGCTTCGTACCTGCTGAAGCAGAAGCTCGCAGGCCGCAAGCGCTATCCGTTCGTCTTGATGCTCGAGCCGCTTTTCCGCTGCAATCTGGCGTGCGCCGGGTGCGGCAAGATTCAATATCCCGCGCACATTCTAAAGACAGAACTTAGCCCGGAAGAATGTTTCAAAGCGGTGGACGAATGCGGCACGCCGATGGTTTCCATCCCCGGCGGCGAACCGCTGATGCATTCGCAGATCGACAAGATCGTCGAGGGATTGGTCGCGCGCAAGAAGTACATTTATCTCTGCACCAACGCGCTGTTGCTCAAAGAAAAGCTCCATCTCTTCAAGCCGAGCAAATATTTGACGTTCTCGGTTCACGTTGACGGCCAGCGCGAACATCACGATTTCTCCGTTTGTCGCGAAGGCGGCTACGATCAGGCGATCGAAGGCATCAAAGCCGCCGTAAAAGCCGGATTCCGCGTTACGACGAACACCACGCTCTTCGACGGCGCCGACCCCAATAGCGTCCGCGCGCATTTCGATGAAATGATGGAGCTTGGCGTCGAGGGCATGATGCTCTCGCCCGGCTATTCCTACGATAAAGCGCCGGATCAAAAGCATTTCCTTGGCCGAGCGCGCACGCGACGCTTGTTCCGCTCGATTCTTTCAAACCGCAAAAAAAGCTGGAGATTCAATCAGTCAACGCTCTTTCTCGAATTCCTGATGGGCAAGCAGCACTACAAGTGCACGCCGTGGGGCATGCCGACGTACAACGTCTTCGGCTGGCAGAAACCGTGCTACCTGCTGCAAGACGGCTACGCCGACACATTCCAGGAATTGCTCGATTCGACCGAGTGGCAAAATTACGGCACCGAATCCGGCAATCCCAAGTGCGCCAACTGCATGGTGCACAGCGGTTACGAAGCCAGCGCCGTCGATCACACATTCAGCGGTCTCGGCGGGTTGTGGGCGACGGTTAAGTCCATGCTCGCGGGTAGCTACGAAGACGCCGACGCGTTGCAAATGCTCAACGAGCCGGTGAAACCCGTCCACGCGTTCAATCCGCTCGTGCAAATCAGCTCGACCAGCTCTGCGATGGAAGAGACGCGCGCGTGAGCGCTCCCAGCCATTTCGATCGCCACTCCGATCACGCCACCGCCGGTCAATCCACTGCAAACGCTGCGCTTGATCCCGAACAGCTGGAAGTCGCTGCGGGCACAGCGCGTCAAAATGTCGAAGGTTGGGTCCCCGAACTCGCCACCGAAGCCGAAGTCCGCTCCGCACTCGAGGAAGCGTTCGAGTATCGCGGTGACGTGACCATCACACGCAAGGACGGAGCCAAAATCGAGGGCTACATCTTCGATCGCTCCACAGGAAACTCGCTCGCAACCTCTTTCGTTCGAGTGCTTCCCAAAGATTCGAGCACTCGAGTGAAGATCTCCTATGCCGAAATCGCGGCACTTGCCTTCACTGGCCGCGACGCCGCCGCCGGCAAGAGCTATGAAGCATGGGTAAAAAAGTACTGGGAGAAAAAGACCACCGGCGAAGGCGAAGCGAGCATCCAGCCGGACGCCCTGGAATAGTGCAGTCGGGCCTCCGTTTTTCCATATCCTTCCAGTAAGACCAATAATATCAGTCTAATACGGCGCCTGCCTTCGCGGGGCGGGTGTCCACATCCGCTCGACAACTCACTCCTTTTATGGTACTATCGCAGTCAGCGTTTGTTGCTCTTGTATTGCCTTTTGGCCCGTTCATGAAGGCTGCGAGACGGAAGCTTTGCGGCGTTTTCTGGAAGGGACGAGAGACGTCACGATCTTGGGAAGTCTGGGGGCTGTTCCTTTAACTGGTTCCAGGAAGCGCGACCAAGAGAAGCAAAGCAATTCCAACTCGAGGTGTAGTAGCGGTGAAGGAACAAGGCACAGTGAAGTGGTTCAATGCTTCAAAGGGCTACGGCTTCATCCAGCGGCAAACAGGAGAGGATGTTTTCGTCCACTTCTCGGCAATCATGATGGACGGCTATAAGTCCCTCAATGAAGGCCAGGCAGTGGAATTTGAAGTCAAGAAAGGCCCCAAGGGCCTTCAGGCAGAGAACGTTACCAGCCTCTAGCCACTCGGGAGCCTCGGCTCCGGCTTGAGGCTCCCATCAAAAAAGTTTCCGTTTCCAGTCAGAGTCCAGGAGGACATCGTGCAAGCAATGGCAGAAGGTCAGACAATCAAGCATGAGGTTTATGGATTGGGAGTCGTCACCGCCTCCGATGGCGAGCGCACCTCCGTGGATTTCGACGATCACGGCGCAAAGCTTTTCGTGACCAGCATCATGACGGCTGAATTGATCGGCGAAGCTCCAGCAACCCCGCCGAAGACCAAGCGCCGCCGCAAGGCTTCGACCGCTGCGAAAGCCGCCAAGAAGGCCGCTGCCGCCGCCGCTGCTGGCCGCTCCTAAGCCTCTTAGTAGTCATAGCTTCCCACGCCCCTGAGCGAATAGCTCCGGGGCGTTTTTGTTTTTTGGGACGCGCTCGAACTGCCAAAGAGTCGGCAAGGACCCTTCCATGGTGGCTTACCGGTTCGCCTCTTCGAGTTTCAGCCGCGTTGACAGCCCCGCGATCGGACTTCAAGATCGATTATCACAAGTTCGTTTGAGTTCTTTCCCGGTCGGCCACAATTTGCCTGGTGTGGAGCAAAAAAATGAAGATCGGAAACCTCGGTCCAGTCCTGGGGTTCTGCGCGGTGTGCGCGTGGCTCGTTGCGGGCGCAATGCCCGTGGCCGGGCAAGCTGTTCCCGGCGTGACCGAAAACGAGATTTTGATCGGTTCCTGTTCGGCGCTCGAGGGACTTTCGAAATCGCTCGGCACCGAGACGGTTGCCGGCGCGAAGACATATTTTTCGCTGATCAACGACGAGGGCGGCGTTCACGGACGCAAACTTCGTCTTATCGCCAGCGACGACAGTTACGATCCCGCCAAAACCCAAAGCTGTTTCGACAAACTCATGGCCGAGAAAGTTTTTGCCCTGGGATTTTTCGTGGGCACGCCGACGGCAGTGAAGTATTTGCCGCTGGCCGAAGAAAACAAGGTGCCGCTGGTCGGACTTTTTACCGGTGCGCAAACCCTGTACACACCGCTGCGGCACTGGGTCATCAATGTACGCGCATCGTATTTCGACGAGACACGCGAACAGATCGACGGCATGTGGAACGCGCTCGCCTACAAAAAGATCGGCGTGATTTATCCCGACGATGCCTTCGGAGCGGCCGTGCTCGAGGGCGTTAAGGACGCGCTCAAGGCGCACGGCGCAGAGCCGGCAGCCGTGGCTTCCTACGAACGCCAAACATCGAACGTTGGCGCGGCGATCAATGCGGTACGCGCGGCGAATCCTCAAGCGGTCGTAGTAGTTGGCCCGCCGAATACGGTTGCGCCGATCGTCAAGCAGGCGCATGCGGCGAACTGGAAGCCACTTATTCCTGACGGTTTCGTTCGTCGGCACCGAGGAATTGATTGAGCAGGCGGGTGAGGATGCCGACGGCATGGTGATCACTCAGGTGGTGCCGCCGTACTACCTGACAGATCTGAAGACGGTTGCGCTCTACCGCCGCGCGCTCACGAAGTACGCGCCCACGCAGCGGCCCAACTTCGTCAGCCTCGAAGGATTTGTGGACGCCATGGTTCTGGTGGAAGGGCTGAAGCGCGCCGGCAAAGAACTGACCCGCGAAGGTTTAATTCGCGGCATCGAGTCAATTCATCAGTTCGACGCGGGGCTCGGGCCTCAACTGAAATTGGATTATTCGGCCAAGGATCACAAAGGATTCGATCACGTGATTCCGTCGGTGGTCCGAAGCGGTCGGCCGGTACCGTTTACGGACTGGAGCAGCGTCGCGCCAAAATAGGTTCGCCGCCATCGAAAGAGGTGGCAAGAGTTGTGGTCTGATTCGTCGAAAGCCGTTATGAACGTTAAGTCTCATCCTCTGGTGCAAGAAGCAAAAGTAGAAGCGGGAAAGGCGACTTCATTTGAGCGCTTGATGCGCCTGGGACTCGGCGTAGTCGTGACCTTTTTTCCCGTCGTATTGTGGGCTCTCTGGACTTTGGCGCTGGGCGGCGATTACATCGCGCGAAATTCGTGGCGTTTCCATCTCGAGCCGATTCAGATTTACGTCTGGTTGCTGATTGCGGCAGGACTGCTCCAGCTCATTGCGGTATTTCTGTTGCGCAAGCTCGATCAGAGGCCGCGCGACTGGGTCGCCGTCATTTCGCTGATCGATGCGGCGCTTTCGATCGCGCTCGCGCTATTTTTCTGGACGCAGATCAGCGCGCTGATCTTCCGCGCGGCGTAGAACTCTGGTTGATTTCTACTTGATTGCAGATTCGGTCTGCTCGAAGGCGTGGTAGGACGATCGCACCAGCGGGCCGGCTTCCACGTGCTTGAAACCCATCGCTTCGCCGGCGACTTTAAACTCCGCAAACTCATCGGGATGCAGGTAGCGAACGATCGGCAGATGGTCGCGCGTCGGTTGCAGGTACTGACCCAGCGTCAAAATGTCCGTGCCTTGCGCCGCCAGATCCTGGAGCGTCGCGAGCACTTCGTCTTTTTCTTCGCCCAAGCCGAGCATCAACCCCGTTTTGGTCGGGACGTCAGGATGCATTTCTTTCGAGCGCCGCAGCAATTCCAGCGAGCGCTCGTACACGGCGCCCTTGCGTACCTGGCGGTATAGCCGCGGCACGGTCTCGGTGTTGTGGTTCAGCACGTCGGGCTTCGTTGCCAGCACAACGTTGAGCGCATCCCAATCGCCGCGAAAATCGGGAATCAGCACTTCCACTTTGCAGCCCGGCACGCGATTGCGAATTTCTTCGATGGTTCGCGCAAAAATGTGTGCGCCGCCGTCTTTCTGATCGTCGCGATTCACCGAAGTCACGACCGCATAGCGCAAGCCCATACGCGCCACAGCTTCGGCGACGCGCAGCGGCTCCTCTTCATCCGGCGGCCCAACCGGCTTGCCAGAGGGCACCGCGCAAAATCCGCAAGCACGCGTGCAAATGTCGCCGAGAATCATGAAAGTCGCAGTGCCGTGCTCCCAGCACTCGCCCATGTTCGGGCAGCGCGCGCTCTCGCATACGGTGTGCAGGTCGAGCGTGCGCATGATGCGCTTGAGATCTTGGTAGCGCTCGCCGCCAAAAAACTTCACCCGCAGCCATTCCGGCCGCGGATGCGCGTTCGGTGACGGCATTGGCAAGCCCGCTCCCGGCGCGTTCGAAATAATGTTGAAGGGTGTTCCCATAGGTGGTCGTGACAGCGCGGCCCGGACAACAGCCGCCAAAGCCCCATTTTACCGCATCTGGGCGAGCCTACAAACTAGACCGCCTCGGACGGCCCCAAACGGCAAACGTGCCCTCAATCTCACAAAAGGCCACCGCCACAGCCAGGCAACCCATAACCTACCTCGCCACGTCTCGTGTCGTATACTCTGCCTCACTAGGTGCCACCATGCTCGTTCCACGCTTTGCGCGCCCTATGCGCTGTATCGCGTTGGTGTTCTTGCTTGTTGCCGGTACTGAGGCTGCGTCCGCTCAAGCGAATCCTCAAACTCAAACCCCGCAATCTGCGCCGGCTGGTGCGGCGAACGCCGGGGCGAACGCGAAGGAGCAGGATTGCATCGTCTCAGGAATGGTCGTGGCGATGGCCGGGAGCGCACCGCTGAAAAACGCGCTCGTCACGCTGCATAGCGTTGACGACCGTTCGCGCGCCGAAGTCACGATTCGATCCGAGGCCGATGGCCACTTTCAATTTAGGGGAATCGTTCCGGGGCAATACCGGCTGCGCGTTGCGCGCAACAATTACGTCATGCAGGAGTATGGGCAGCGCACCGCTAATGGTCCTGGATCGACACTGACTCTGCAGCGGCGGCCAGGAAATGAAAGACCTGCTGTTCCGACTGATTCCCTCGGCGACGATTGCGGGGCGCATCGAAGACGAGGACGGCGAGCCGATTTCATGGGCGCATGTGACGGCGCTCCGCTCTTCCTATTCAAACGGCAAACGCAAGCTCACGACCGCAGTGACAAACTCCACGAACGATCTGGGCGAGTACCGGCTTTTCGGTCTTTCTCCCGGACGGTATTTCATTTCGGTCACATACCACCCGGGCGCCGCCCACGGCGGCTTCGATGAAGACTTCGATTACAACGGCGCCAGCAGCCTGAAAGAAAATTACGTGCTGACTTACTATCCCGGCACGTACGACGCAACGAAGGCGCAGTCGATCACAGTGAAATCGGGCGAAGAAATTCCCTCGATGGACGTGATGATGCGCCCGACGGCTGTTTACGCGGTGAGAGGGCGGGTCGTCAACACGATCGTCGATACGCAACACGTGCTGCATCCGATGGTCTTCATCGCGCCAAGGGGAGGCGCCATTGAAAGCAATTCGATGACTTTTGGCCCAGACAATGAGGTCAAGAAAGATGGGACCTTCGAGTTGCGGGGAGTCGCGCCGGGCTCGTACACCATTCAGGGAATGGTCCCTAATGCTGATCGGGAGCATTCGGTCACACAGAGCATCGAGGTCGGTGATGCCGATGTAGATGGAGTGACATTGGTCATCTCGAAAGGCTTCAGCGTCCCCGGACATGTTCGCTGGGACGGAACGCCGGGGCATATCGAAGACAATTTATACCTCATTGGGAGAGCGGAAGGACAAAGCCCGATGACCGGTGGATATGCACGCGTCGATCGAGACGGGTCGTTCACATGGGACCAACTTTCCGACAGCCCGCTGCGAGTTACAGTGGGAGGGCTGGACAACAACGGTTACGTAAAAGCGGCCGACTACGACGGAGTCGATGTGCTCGAACAGGGATTTGCGCCGCGCGCCGGCTCCAACGCCACGCTTGAGTTTACATTGAGCGCGCAGGGAGCGCAGGTGGAAGGTACGGCGACCGACGAAAATGGGCTGCCGGTTGTTGGAGTTTGGGTCGTGCTTGTGCCGGACGCGAAGCATCGCGATCGGCATGATTTATATTGGAAGGAGCGGACCGATCAGCACGGTGTTTTCAAGATCAAGCAGGTCGCGCCCGGAGATTATGCGCTCTACAGCTGGGATGAAGTGGACGAAGGAGCGTGGGAAGATCCGGACTTCATGCACCCGTTTGAGGAGAAGAAACAAGGGGAGAAGGTGACGGTGCAGGAGCGCGACGATCGAACGGTGAATGTTACGGTGATCAAGACTTCGGCGGTGGAAGGGCAGAAGCAGTAGCATCTTTTTTGCTGCAGTTTCGCGTGCTGCGTTAGCGGATTTGCGTGACTCGCCCTTCGGTTTTGAATTTTTTGAATTGCAGGGCGTCGTGACCGGGGACGACGCGATCGATTGAGCCGGCCAGTTCTATCATTCGCTTTTGAGCCGCAATGCTCGCCGGATAATCCGCGGTGCTAAACGTTGCGGACGCCTTACCTTCGATGAGGCCCCTGTAGAGACACGCGTTGTCCGAAGCCAGCACGAATCGCGGATTCCCATCGACCAGCATGT
This sequence comes from uncultured Acidobacteriota bacterium, assembly GCA_963766985.1. Taxonomy (GTDB): domain Bacteria; phylum Acidobacteriota; class Terriglobia; order Acidiferrales; family UBA7541; genus Acidiferrum. Next base: position 426,896 of record CAVYCJ010000009.1, on the reverse strand, counting down.
ACTGCGAGGCAAAGGTGTGCCGGCCGCCGGTATAGACGCGAATGCCCGGAAGAATCTCGACGTTGTCTCCATCGACCAGGCGCACGCGGCCTTCGGTATTCAGCTTCACCAACTCCTGAATGTCGTCCGGGTCGATGCCGCCGTGTTGCCCGCCCGCTTGCCAGGCGTCGCCGGTGTAATAGCGAAACTCCTCCTTCTGGATCCACACGATTGCCTTGGGGAACAAATCGATCCCACCCATGTGATCCCAATGCGCGTGACTTACGACGATGTCGGTGATTTCTTCCGGCTTCACGCCGGCGAGTTTCACCGCTTCGTCGGGGCGCAGATAATCCTTGATCGTCCACAGCTTGAACCATCGCTCGCGGTGAAATCCGCTGTCGAACAAAATGTTGTGTCCGCCGCCGCGAATCAGCCAGACGGCGTACATCGTGTCGATCTTTTCGTCTTTCGGCGCACCGATCGCCATTTCTGCGACCGAGTCGCCGGGCGAGTCCGCGATGCGAATCGCTTGAATCGAGTACGCCGGCGTTTGCGCCGCGAATCGTTTGCCGCAAACAGCAGGCTCACAAGCGCCAACGCGAAAAATTGCAGCCGACTTTGCGGCGCGCGAATCCGCAGTTACTCATCTCTCCCTGAAAAAACAACTCCCGCGGAACCGGTAAGAAATTCCGCGGGAGCCATTTAACACCATTGGTAAGGAATCGTCAGCGGTGGCTGATGCTCCAGACGTATGCTGCGACTTCTTTCACTTCTTGCGGAGTCAGCTGCGCTCCGCCCATCGCCGGCATGGGGCTGCGATATTTCTTCGGCTGCGCCACGCCCTCGGTGATGGTCTTCGCGATGCCCGCCCAGCTTCCGTCGCTCCACATCCATTCCTTCGTAACAAGCGGAGGACCGATCGTTGTGCCCTGGCCGCTGTCGCCGTGGCAGCCGATGCACGCATTGGCGTGGTAGAGCTTGTCGCCTGCCGCCACCATCGCGGATGTAGCGCCCTTTGGCACCGGCGCGCCCGCGTCGGGATTCGTTCCTTCAGGCGGATTCGCCGCGGCTTTTTCGAGCGCGCCGGCCCCGGCAGTCAGGCTCGGGCACGCCGTCACTCCGGCGGTTCCGTCGGCTGAGCCGCCGTTCCACGTCACGCGATAGATTCGTCCCTTGATGTCGTCCGAAATAAAGAGCGAGCCGTCGGGTGCAGCCGCGATGCCATCCGGCCGGTGGTCTGCCTTCTCGGGCGATTTGATCGCACCGGCAAATCCGTCCGCGAAGATTTCGCATTTGCCGGAAGCCTTCGCGCCCGACATCGGTTGAAACACGACGTTGTATCCACCCTGCGGATACGGCGCGCGATTCCAAGAACCGTGGAACGCGATCAGCAGCCCTTCGCGATAGCGCGCGGGAAACTTGTCTTTGTCGTATCGCGTCATTCCGTTCGGTCCCCAGTGCGCTGGGAATGCCGCGGCTGGCCCGGTCTTATCGGCGCAGAGACCGACTTTCTTGCTGTCGCCGCCGTATTCCGGCGCGAGGATCAGCTTCTGTTGAAAGTTGTCGTAGAAGCAGTACGGCCAGCCATAGTCGCCGCCCTTGTTCAACGCCAGGACTTCTTCGGCAGGTAAAGTCGCCTCCAGGCTCGGCGCCTTAAAGATGTCTGGCCAGTTCGTGTGCAGTTGGTCGCGGCCATGTTGCGTCACGAAGACTTGTCCCTTGGAATCGATCGCGAAGCCTTCGCCGTTGCGGATGCCCGTTGCATAACGATCAGAAGTCGAGAAGGTTTGGTCGGTCTTGTTTGCGTCGTAGCGCCAGATTCCGCCGCGTGTCTCTAGCTCTTTGCATGGGTTGTCGCCGGGGGATTTCAGCGTACGGTTTTTTGCCTGGCAAGAATTCGTCGCGCTGGCCACGTCAACGAGCAGCGAGCCATCGCTGGTGATGATGAAAGGATGCATCGGGTGGTCGCCGCCGAGCGGCAATCCCGACACGACGGTAACTGCGGCGCCTTTTGGCGTGATCGAGCCCGGCGTCATCGCGTACTTCACGATTTTGTCGTTTGTCTCGGCGTAGATCGAGCCGTTGTAGATACCGATGCCGGTGCCACCGTGATCTCCCGTTTGCTCTGTACCGCCGAAACGCTCGATGGTGTCCGCTTTGCCTGCGCCGCTCTTGTCCTGCAGCGCGACGAGGAAGCCGCCTTCGTGCGTTTTATCGTTGCCGAAATATTCGCCCGACCAGGTGTTCGCATAGACGACGCCGTCGGACGATACGACGATGTGCCGCGCGTGACCTATGCCTTCCGCAAAAATCGTCGCGCAGAAGCCTGTCGGCAGCTTCAGCCCCGTATCATTTGCGGGGCAACCATCCGGAGCAGCAGCCGCAGTCGCGGCGGTATCAGCGGAAACTGCCTTCGATCGATTCTCGGCCGACGTCACCACAATTCCTGCCACGATCAACAAAACGAAAGCAACCATCACCATCTTGTAAGCCCGAGACGCCAACATGAAATCCTCCGGCGAAATGAGAAGTTTTGCCGATGTGATGATAGTCGAATTTGGGCGGTTACAGTACAGCTAGCTAGCGGATGGCGCTTTGGAGGTCGAGGCGAACAAATGCGGTGTAGCGTAAACCACGAAGACAGTGTTCATCTGAGCTTGCAGAGTTTTGAAGGTCTGAGGGAAGAAAAACTACAGAGGCTGGCGCGAACTGCGCACGAAGTCACGCAGCACGGTCACATTGGGACCATACGCACCGATGCGTCCCGCATCCACCGGCAAACCAAGCCGTTCGGCCTGATCAAGATCGACGCCGGCATCGTCGAGTTCGGACAGACTGAAACCCTGCGCGGGGAGCACACGATTCAAGCCCGTCGGATACACCGGACGGGGCGGACGATGCCGCTGCCATGGCCGTCGCGCCAATTCATAAAACTGTTGCCAATCGCGTTTGTGCCAAGTCGTCATTCGCTTCTCGCTGACAGCAGTGTTCGACTTCAACAGGCTCGTTCCTTCCCAACCTCGATGCATCCAGACTGTCTAACGTTGCTGCATTGGATGCCGTTTCGCATCCCACGGTGGCATCGTGTCATCTGACGACCACCAGCGAAACGCTGTATTTCTGTTACCCGTGCGGGACCTCAAAAATTCCCGCTCGGCCTGCTAAACATACTCGCCAGACCTATATACACGAAGCATTTCCAACCCTGTTGTATCAAACACGTTACGGGGTTATTTGTTTCGCGCCATTTCAACACCCCGCCCGACAGCCTATTCTGTTGTACGTCGCCAGTTACCGCGTGGATGGCACTGCGACGCACAACTCTGGCGGGACGCAACACAGCGTCCTCACTACTTTGACGCCAGAACTCACAAGTCGTCGCCGGGAACCGGGAGGGAGGCCGCCGCCTCAGCGCCGACGCAAATTCCGTCAGCCGCTGCGCTGATAACGTTCGACCTTTTTGTTCCCGCGAAGTCGTCACGAAACGGCGATATACTAAGCGCAATAACCAGAATTTTACCAGCGAATAATTCGCGAAAGCGTTTCCTGTGGATTTCGGACGCACAAACGCCGCGTTTTACTTTTGGGGAGGTACGTCAGCGACCCTCTGGGATTAGGGTCGCACCGATCAAGAGGGTTATCGAAGGACTGCTCTAACGATTACCAGCGGGTGCTTACCAGCGGTTTCCGCGATCGCCACGGTCGCTACCACCACGATCCCCGCCGCGTCCGCCACCACCACCGCCATGTCCGCCACGACCGCCGCCACCACCTCCGTGGCCACCGCGTCCGCCGCCATAACCGCCGCCACCGCCGCCGCGTCCACCACCGCCACCACCGCGTTCGGCCTGCGGCCTCGCTTCGTTCACCACCAGGTTGCGTCCGCCAAAATTCTGACCGTTGAGCCCATTGATCGCACGTTCCGCATCGTCATCGTTGCTCAACTCAACGAATGCAAACCCACGCGACTGGCCCGTAAAACGATCCCGAATCAGATTGACACCCGAGGGAGTTACACCGATCTGAGAGAAATACTCGTGAAGCTGATCTTCCGTCGCGGAAAACGGAAGATTTCCGATATAGAGCTTCTTCACCTGCCTGCTCCTTCTGCCCGGAACCCAGTAGCGAGTCGCGGAGCGCGCCGAAGTACGTGCGTCGTACACGGGCAGTCCGGGTAGCCGAGCCACCACGGGCGCGAGACAGGCGCTTCAGCGGTCAGGGGAATCGTCTCGAAAATTAACTGGTTTTGCAATGGAAACGTTTTTGCTCTGCGGTGCAACCTTTGCCCGTTGGGACAGGTGGCGCGAAGGGCGTGGGTTCTGCTGCCGTGGTACCATCCCGCGCGAGCATCGTAGTTTTTAGCTGTCCTATTGAAGGCCGAAGCTTCTAATTTTTGCGGTTCGTCCTGGCTATGAGGGTTTCGTATGCGCGGAACGATGATGGATTTCCCGTTGACCCTGCCGCATTTGCTGGATCGCGCGGGTTTCCTTTTTGCCCGCTCTGAAATGATATCTCGCTGTCCGCGCGGCACCGTGACGCGCACGACGTACGCTGATTTTCATCGCCGCGCTCGCCGAGCGGCTTCCGCTTTGACACGGCTCGGACTTCGACCCGGCGACCGCGTCAGCACGATGATGTGGACTCACGCCACGCACATGCATCTGTTCTTCGGCATTCCCTGTGCCGGAGGCATCATCAATCCGCTGAATCTGCGTCTTCATCCGCAGGAGCTTGCGGCGATTGTGAAGCACGCGGGCTCGCGATTCCTGATCGTCGATGATGCTTTGCTTCCGGTTTATGAATCTTTGCGCGCCGCGGGCGCTTCGTTCGAGAAAGTGATCGTCAATCGCTATGCGGGCAGCGACGTCGCTCCGGGTTTTCTCGACTACGACGACTTGCTCGCTGGCGAAGACGACAGCTTCGTATATCCGAAGCTCGACGAAAACGATGGCGCTTCGATGTTTTTCACTTCAGGCACGACTGGCGCGTCGAAGGCCGTCGTCTACTCACATCGCTCGCTTGTGCTCCACGGCCTCACGCTCACCATGGCCGACTGCTTCGCGCTCAGCCACAACGACGTGATCCTTCCGGTCGTGCCTCTGTTTCATGCCAACGGGTGGGGTTTCTCTCACGCCGCCGCAATCACCGGCGCCAAGTTTGTATTTCTCGGCCCAACTCTCGATCCAGAAACGATTCTTGACACAATCGTGGAACACAAAGTCACGTTCGCCGCCGGAGTTCCGACGATCTGGCTCAACGTTTTGTGCGCGCTCGAAAAATATCCGGATCGCTGGAAATTCGCGCCGCTGCGTGCGCTGTGTGGCGGCAGTGCTCCTCCCCTGGATTTGATTCGCGCGCTCGACAAACGCGGCATCCACATCATGCACGCCTGGGGCATGACCGAAACATCGCCGCTCGCGACCGCGCCGCTCGTCAAGTCGCACATGCAGGACTACAGCGACGATGCCTTGTACGAAGTTCGCGGCAGGCAGGGACTGGGAGTGCCCCTGGTCGAGCTTCGCATCATGCGCCCAGAGAACCCTGAGGATGAAGACTGCTCGAGTACAGTCGAGGCTCCACGCGACGGAAAGACTTCAGGCGAACTCGAAGTACGCGGCCCGTGGATCGCTTCGAGTTACTACAACTCACCCGATCAAGCCCATCGCTGGACCGCCGACGGTTGGTTCCGCACCGGCGACGTCGCGAACATGGACGAAGAGGGCTACATCAAGATTGTCGATCGCGCGAAAGATTTGGTGAAGTCCGGTGGCGAGTGGATCAGTTCCGTCGATCTCGAAAATACTCTGATGGGACATCCCGCCGTGAAAGAAGCGGCCGTAATCGGCGTGCCTCATCCTAAATGGCAAGAGCGGCCGCTCGCCGCAGTGGTGTTGAAGGACGGCGCCGCAGCCACGCCCGAAGAACTTCGCGCCTACCTCGCGAAAACATTCGCGAAGTGGCAACTCCCCGACGCCTTCGTTTTCATGAAGGAAATTCCCCGTACCAGCGTCGGCAAATTCAAAAAAACCGCCCTCCGCCAACAATTCGCAAACTGGAACTGGGAAAATTCTGGGCGGTGCCAGTGACTCACAAAATAAAAAGGGTGGCTCAGGGTTCGAGCCACCCGTCTTAGTCCGTAATTTGATCTAAGTGACCGCTAGGTTCGATACGACGCGTTGATGCGCACATACTCCGCGGTGAAATCGCACGTCCAGTAGCGCGATGACGCACGACCCGCGTTCAGATCGACGACGATGTGCACATGTGGTGTGAGCAGCCGATTGCTCGCCGCGCGTTCGTTGAAATCGAGCGGCTTGCCCCGGCTCAACACATGAATCCCCGCCATCGTTATATCGACGCGATGCGGATCGAACTTCACTCCCGCCCGCCCCGCCGCCGCAAATACGCGACCCCAATTGGGATCGCCACCCGCGAACGCCGTCTTCACCAGCGGTGAAGTGGCAATCGTCTGCGCGATCTGCCGCGCCGCCGGTTCGCTCTTCGCGCCGCGCACCTCAATTTCGATCACGCGCTGCGCACCTTCTCCGTCGGCAACGATCTGTAACGCCAGCGAATGACAAACATCCTCAAGCGCAGCCGCGAACTCGCGATGCGCCTTTGTCCCCGCCGCAATCGCCGGAGCACCCGCCTGCCCATTTGCCAAAACAAGCAAAGTGTCGTTCGTAGAAGTATCGCCGTCGATCGAGATCGAGTTGAATGTTCGCGTCGTGACGTCGCGCAGCGTTTTCTGCAGCAAGCCCGGCGCGATGTTTGCATCCGTCGCGACAAACGCGAGCGTCGTCGCCATATTCGGATGAATCATCCCCGCGCCTTTCGCGCATCCGACCAGATGCACGCGCCGCCCGGCCATCTTGAACGAAGCCGCCGCTGTCTTCGGTTGCGTGTCCGTCGTGCAGATCGCCAGCGAAACTTCCGCAAACGATCGCGCCGACGGCCTTTGCTGCCGCGCAAGCAGCGGCAAGCGGCGCAATATTTTGTCGACCGCAAGCGGCACGCCGATTACGCCCGTCGAGCAAACGAACAATTCATGCGGCTTGCAAACGATGTGCTTCGCCGCTTCCTCGACGGTGCGCTGGGCCGCCGCGCGGCCTTCCTCACCCGTCGCGCAATTCGCATTGCCGGCGTTGATTACCACGCCGCGCATGCGCCCCTTCGACGAGCGAAGATTCGCCTTCGACACGAGCACCGGCGGCGCAACCACCAGATTTTGCGTGAAGACGGCCGCGGCCGACGCCGGTACCTCGCTCGAAAACATAGCGAGATCGAGCGCGCCCGTTTTTTTCAGGCCGCACGCCGTTGCCGCGAATCGAAATCCTCGTGGAAGTGCTGCTTCAGACAGAGCGTGCTTCAGGTCCACTGCTTTATGCTCGCTCTTTTTCTTGGAAGGTTTGCGTTCATTCTTTGAAGCGATGATCTTGCGGATTTCTGAACCAACTTCGATGTTGCCCGGTCCCGAAGCAGCCTCGATTTTCTTGGCGCTGGAACCATTCTTGCTACCGCCGTTTTTTGAGGTGTTAGCTTCAGACCGCCGGAAGTAACCCCCGATCCTCCGCGAGGCCCGCGAACGTCTGCTGTTTCAAATCGACGACATTGGTACTCATTTCATTCTCCTGTTTGAGTTTTGACTTTCAACTTCGTTTCCGAAGCTTCTGCAACAGATTTTACCTGCAATTGCGACTGCAAGCTCGTCTGTAATATGTTGATGCGTTCCTGCAACGCGGCGATCGCGGTTTTCACCGATTCCGCCGCCGTTCCTCCCGGCACCGACTTCGTCGCAATCGCTTTCTCGACGGTCAGGCCCGAAAGAAAATCTTTCTCGAAGAGCGGCGAAATCTTCTGCACGTCTTCGAGCGAAAGCTGCGTCCAGGGCTTGTTCTGACGCTCGGCTTCGCGCAGCACCTTACCAATAATGTCGTGCGCCTGCCGAAACGGCAACCCTCGATGCACGAGGTAGTCCGCGCCCTCTGTTGCAAACAGTACAGGATTCGACGCGGCTGCGCGCAATCTATCTCCATTAAATTTCGTTGTCGCAACGGCGCCGGTGGCGATGGCCAACATTGCCGCAATCTGATCGTGAGCCGCGAACAGCGCTTCCTTATCTTCCTGCAAGTCGCGCTGATAACTCGTCGGCAGCCCCTTCATCGTCGTGAGCAAGCCAAGCAGCGCGCCGTGGATACGCCCCGTCTTGCCGCGGATCAATTCCCACGAGTCGGGATTTTTCTTCTGCGGCATCAGGCTGCTACCCGTCGCGTATTCGTCGGGCAGAATGACGTACGCAAATTCCTGCGATGCAAAAATCACAAAATCTTCGGCAAGCCGCGACAGATGCGTCGCAATTCCGCTCAGCGCAAAAAGATAGTCGAGCGCGAAATCGCGATCGCTCACCGCATCGAGGCTGTTTGCCGTGATGCGCGAAAAGCCGAGATCACGCGCGATCCCTTCGCGGTCGATGCCAAAACTGTTCCCGGCCAGCGCGCCCGAACCCATGGGGCAAGCGTCGGCGCTTTCCGAGGCGTGTTGCAGCCGCGTTACGTCGCGCGAAAACGCTTCCGCATGCGCCAGCAGGAAATGCGAAAGCAGGATCGGCTGCGCATGCTGCATATGCGTCATGCCGGCCATCGGCAAGCCGAGATTTTCCTTCGCCTGCTCGAGAATCACCGCGAGAAATTCGGTGATCTGCCGCTGCAGACTCGATGCAGCGTCCATCACGAACAAGCGAAAATCCGTCGCCACAAGCTCATTGCGGCTGCGGCCCGTATGCAGCTTCCAGCCGAGCGCGCCGAGATCATGCACCAACGCGCTTTCGACGAAATGATGCACATCTTCGGCGGTCGACCCATCCAGAAACGACGGATCGCCGTCGAGTTCTGCCGCGATCGCTTCGAGCCCCTTGATCGTGTCGTGAACTTCGACTTCGCTCAAAATCCCGATCTTCTGCAACGCGCGCGCCCACGCCCGATCGACCGCCAGCTCATACGGCAGCAGCCGCCGGTCGAACGAGAACGAGCGCTGAAACGCGTCGAACGCTTTGTCCGGCTCGCGCTCGAAACGGCCGCCCCAGAGGCGGTCGTCTTTGCGTTCGGATGTGGGTGAGTCGCTCATCGTCAAATTAAAGTTCGTAGCGAGACCGTTAGTTCTTCCCGCCTTCCGCCTTCGCTTTCGGCCGTGCAGTCACCGGCAGCGCAAAGAGATTGATAAATCCCTCCGCGTCCTTCGGATTGTAGCGGCCCATCGTGAAGCTGGCCAGATCGGCGCGATACAACGAGAAGGGCGACTTGCGCGAAGTCACGTTGAGCGTGCCCTTCCACAGCTTCAGGCCAACCGTCCCGGTGACGAATTGCTGCGCCACCTTAAAGAATCCGTCGAGCGATTCACGCAGCGTCGAAAACCAGACGCCGTTGTAAACAAGCTCGGCGTAGCGGTGCGACAGCGCTTGCTGGAAGTGCGCCGTTTCGCGGTCGATCGTCAGCCGCTCAAGCTCCTGATGCGCCTTGATCAGCAGCGTGCCACCCGGAGTTTCATACGCCCCGCGTGACTTCATGCCGACCAATCGATTCTCGACCAGATCGGTGCGCCCGATTCCATTGCGCGCTGCAATTTCGTTCAATTTATTCAGCAGATCGACCGGACCAAGCTTCGCGCCGTTCACCGACACCGGCGTGCCCGCTTCAAATCCGATCTCGACTTCTTCCGCCTTATCCGGCGCCTTGTCGGGAGAAACGACCCACTGCCACATCGCTTCGTTGGCTGCGTTGGCGGGATCTTCGAGTTCCGCGCCTTCGTGGCTCAAGTGCCAGATGTTGCGATCGCGGCTGTAAATGTTTTTCTTGCTCTGCTCGATCGGCACATTGTGCTTTTCCGCGTAAGCAATCGCATCTTCGCGCGAATCGATGTCCCACTCGCGCCACGGCGCAATGATCTGCACGTTCGGCGCAATCGCTTTGTAAGCAAGCTCGAAGCGCACCTGATCGTTGCCCTTGCCCGTGCAGCCATGCGCGAGACCGTCAGCGCCGAGTTTCAGCGCGATCTCCGCCTGCCGCTTCGCGATCACCGGCCGCGCCATCGACGTGCCGAGCAAATAGGTGTGCTCGTAAACCGCGCCCGCGCGCAGCGTCGGCCAGACGTAGTCGCGCACAAATTCTTCGCGCAAATCCTCGATGCTCGCGCTCGATGCGCCGGTCGCCAGCGCCTTTTTATGCGCCGCCTGTAGATCTTCCTGCTGGCCGACGTCGCCGATCATCGCGATCACTTCGCATCCGTCGTAATTCTCTTTCAGCCACGGAATGATGATCGACGTATCGAGTCCGCCGGAATAGGCGAGCACTACTTTTTTCGGTTTCGGTTGCTGCTGTTTCACGTTTCTCCTCTTTGTCGCAACGAATCGGAATATGTTGAATGAAAATTGTTACAGGATGTCGGTACGCCGACCGAGTGACCATCCGCACTGACGGCCAGCTAAAACTTTCGCGTCGCAGCGCGCTCGATCTAGCTGTACAGCGCCTGCAAAATCGCCTTCTGCGCGTACATGCGATTCTCGGACTGATCGAGCACCACGGACTGCGCGCCATCAAGAATCTCACCGGTAACTTCGTGCCCCCGGTGCGCCGGCAGACAGTGCATGAACACGGCGTCGGCCGCGGCAAGCGCCATCAACTCGCTGTTCACCTGATAAGGAGCGAACACCGCGTCTCGCACTTTCTGCTCGGCTTCAAATCCCATGCTCGTCCACGAGTCGGTGTACACGCCCTGTGCCCCGGAAACAGCTTCGCGTGGATCGGTGAAGAGCTCGATCTTTGCCTTCGTCTCACGCGCGACACGCTTCGTTTCCGCGATTACTTCCGGTGCGGGGGTGTAATCCGCCGGCGTCGCGATGCGCAAATTTACGCCGAGCCTTGCCGCCAGAAAAATCAGCGAGTGGCAAACGTTGTTTCCGTCCCCGACATACGCCAGCTTGAACCCTCGCAGGTCGCCGAATTTTTCCTGGAGCGTGAAGAAGTCGGCAAGCGCCTGGCACGGATGAAATCGATCCGAGAGCGCATTGATCACGGGAATATTCGCGTTCGCCGCCATTTGTTCCAGCACGCGCTGCTCATACACGCGCGCGACGATGCCCTGTACCCAGCGCTCGAGATTGCGCGCCACGTCCGCGATCGATTCGCGTTCGCCGAGCCGCGCTTGCGTCTGATCCAAAAACACGACCGAGCCGCCCATGCTCTGAATTCCAACTTCAAATGTGACGCGCGTGCGCAGCGACGGTTTCTCGAAAATCATCGCCAGCGTCTTGCCGCGCAGCGTCGTGGCGTAACGTTCGGGATGCGATTTCACGTCGGCGGTCAGTGCCAGGAGTTCGCGCGTTTGCGCGGCGCCCCATTCCGCTCCGGTGAGCAGATCGTTGACGAGCAAAATAGGTGCTGCAAGCGTTGCTGTTGGCATTTTTTCCTTTTTACCTCGCCGCTGTGCGGGCCAGGCGCGGCGATTGTTCAGATTTCTTCGCGGCGGGGACAGACTCCGCTTTCGAAGTTGAGACAGAAGAAAGAACAGACTCAAACAGCTTGAGAAAATCGCGCACCTGCGCCTTGGTGACAATGAACGGCGGCAAGAGGCGAAGAGTGTAGTCGTGCGTGCAATTCATCAGCAGGCCGCGATTCGTGGCTTCGGCGACAAACGGCGCGCCCTCGATCGACAATTCGACGCCGATGATCAGCCCTTCGCCGCGCACTTCGCGGATGAAATCGAATTTCTCGGCAAGCTTTGAAAGACCTTCGCGCAGTTCAGCGCCGCGTGCGCGCACATTCTCGAGAAGCTTTTCGCTCTCGACAGTATTGAGGAATTCGAGCGCCGTCGCGCAAACCAGCGGACCGCCGCCGAACGTCGACCCGTGCAGTCCCGGGCTGACCTTTGCCGCCACTGCGTCGCGACGCGAGAATCGCGCCGAGCGGTAATCCCGCTGCGAGCGGCTTCGCGATCACGACAATGTCCGGCTTCGATGTAAATTTCTGATAGCCGAAGTAGCGGCCCGTGCGCCCAAGCCCGCACTGAATCTCGTCCGCGATCAAAACCGCGCCGTGTTCTCTGGTCAAAGCTCGCGCACGATTCCAGAATGCTTCGCTGACCGAATGAATACCGCCTTCACCCTGTATTGGCTCGAGCAAAACGGCGCACACGGTGTCGTCGAATTTCGATTCCAGATCGCGGACGTCGTTGAACTTCACGAATTCGATCCCGGGCACGAGCGGCGCAAACGGCAGCCGATATTTCTCGGTCGAAGTCGCGCTCACCGCCCCAAACGTGCGCCCATGAAACGAATTCGTCATCGCCAGCACGCGATGCTTCTTCGCCGGAGCATTCGGCGCTTCATCAGCTGCGCGTCCGTACAGTCGCGCCAGCTTCAACGCGCCTTCAATCGCTTCAGCCCCGCTGTTCGAGAAAAAGACGTAGTCCATCCCGGACCAATGCGCCAACTTCTCCGCAAGCGGCCCTTGAAACGGATTGTGATAAAGGTTGGAAAAATGAATCGCCCGCGCAGCTTCGCGGCGAATCGTCTTCACGATGCGCGGATGCGCGTGCCCCAGCGCATTCACCGCGATCCCGCCCAGAAAATCGAGATACTTCTTGCCGTCGGCATCAAATACATAGCAGCCGCGCCCGTGCGTCAGCATGAATGGCGCGCGCTTATACGTCGGCAGCAAAAACTGATCGGCCTTCGCAACGCGAGCGTCGACCTTTGCCGCGCGGCCGTTCGCAGTCCCAGGCGTAGCTTTGACCTTCCGCTTTCCAGCAGCCACCGATTTCACCGCTTTCGACTTGGAAGCAGCGCGCATCATGCCACCGACACCGCCGCCTGAGGCGACGCATTCCGCTCGCGCACCACGCGCGTGCCGGGAATCTCTTCACCAGTCGCGTCCGCCGCGCGCCAGCTTTTCAAAAGCGAATCCGCCGACGAACCGCCGACGATCTTCACTTCACGAACTCCGCCTTCAATCGCGCGTTTCGCCGCTTCCAGCTTCAACACCATCCCGCCCGAAACGACGCGCGCCTGCACCAGACTCTCAATCTCTTCGCACGCAATCGCCGACAAAACCTTGTCGCCGTCCAGCACGCCCGCAACGTCCGTCAAATAAATCAGCCGATCCGCCGCCAGATACTCCGCGCACGCCGCGGCCATGTGATCCGCATTAATGTTGTAAAGCTCGTTGTCCGCGCCGAGCCCGAGGCACGCCGCCACCGGCAGCAGCCCTTCGCGCCACAGCGACTCCAGCACGCCAACATTGACGCCCGTCAGATACCCGACAAATCCAAGCTCACCCTCTTCCGCGTTGCGAGACATCGGCTCCGCCAGAAAGCACTTCGCGTCCGCCGCCGAAATTCCGATCGCCGGCGCGCCCTCCGCAGAAATCGCCGCCGCCAGCTTCTTGTTCAGCAATCCCGCGAACACCATCACCGCCACATCGCGGGTCTCGCGATCGGTCACGCGCAGCCCAGCGACAAATTTGCTCTCGATGCCGAGCCGCTTCAGCGTCGCGGTAAAAAGCTTGCCCCCGCCGTGCACCACCAAAATTTCGTGCCCCTCTTTCGCGAGCTCCGCCACCTGCCGCGAAATCGACTGCACCACGGCATCATCTTCCAGCAGCGCTCCAGCGAGTTTGATCACAGTTCTCATTGCAGTGCGGTTTGCTCCTCGATGCCCAGCATGTGATTGAAATTCTGCACGGCCTGGCCCGCCGCGCCTTTGCCCAGATTGTCGAGACACGACACGATGATCAGGCTGCGGCCCGATTTGTCGAGCGCGAACCCGATATCGGCAAAATTCGTGTGCGCCACGTGCTGCAACTCCGGCAGCTTGCCCGCGGGCCAGATGCGCACCATCTTCCGGCCGGCATAAAACTTCCGGTACAGCGCTTCAATATCACCGGCGCGTTGCTCTTGTTTGAGTGTTACGTAAATGGTCGAAAGAATTCCCCGCGCCAGCGGCAGCAGGTGCGTCGAAAAGACGAGACTTTTCTCTGAGATTCCGGTGTGATCCAGAATTTCCGGCGTATGCCGGTGCGAAAAGAGGTTGTAGGCCTTGAAATTTTCATCCAGCTCGACGAAATGCAGGTCGCGCCGCAATTCTTTGCCGGCGCCGGTCGCGCCAGACTTGCAATCGCAGATCACCGGGCTTCCGTCGGCGATCCACCCGGCCTCATTTAGCGGCCGCAGCGCCAGAATCGCGCTGGTGGCGTAACAGCCGGGGTTTGCTACCAGTTTGGCCCCCGCGATATCCGATGCATAAAGTTCCGGCAGCCCGTAAACCGCCTCCGCGAGCCTTCCGGCATGCGGCGTCGGCAGCTTGTACCAGTGCGAAAACGTGTGCGCCGAGCGAAACCGGAACGCCCCGCTCAAATCCACGACGCGAATTCCCGCGTCAACCAGCACCGGCGCGATTTCCGCCGAAAATTCGTGAGGCGTGGCCAAAAACGCCGTTCCCGCGCCGCTTTCGATGATCGCTTCGGTCGAAAGCGTGCGCAAAGGCGCCTCGCCAACTCCGCGCAGCTGCGGAAACATCTCCGCGAGGCACTGCGCGCCACCGGTTTCGCGCACATAAAAGGTAGCGCTTTGCACTTTCGGATGGCGCAGCAGGATGTGCGCCAGCTCAAAGCCGGAGTAGCCGGTGGCGCCGACAACCGCCACTTGATTCGGATTTTTCGTCGAATGGCTCACGGCCGAACCAACGATTCGATCTGTCTTTGCAGGGTTTCCCGCGATTTCAGGTCGGGCGTAATAATCAGGACGGTGTCGTCTCCCGCGATCGTCCCGGCAATCTCAGTGAATTTCGCGCTATCGACGGCCGCAGCGAGAGGCTGCGCCGCCCCCGGAGGCGTCTTGAGCACCAGCATGTTCTGCGCCGGCCGAATATCCGACAGATATTCCCCAAGCGCGCGCGCCAAAGCGCCCTTTCCATTGGACTCTTCCGGCAGAGCCGCTTCGCGTCTGTAGCCTTCGTGCGTTTTGATGAGCCGCAGCTCCTGCAAATCGCGCGAAAGTGTCGCCTGCGTCACGCGCAGCTTCTGCGTGGCGAGTCTCCGGCGCAGTTCTTCCTGGTTCGCGATGCGCGTGTCCGCAACGATCCGAAGGATCTGCCCGTGCCGAAATGTCTTTCCGCCATTCATCGCAAATTCGATTATACACTCTTCTGAATTTTTATACACCAATTATGCAAGGCGTGTCCGCGCAAACAGATGCCTCGGCCTGCTAATGCAGGATTCGCAGCAGTGTCCACACGGACACTGGATTTTAGTAGCGGAGTGATGTTTCCTAGTTAGAGCGCGATTCCGCGTCCCAAATGGGAACACGTTGCCAAACCGCAGGTTGCAAGAACGATACGCCGCCGGCCCTCGCCGAGCACGGCGTCTGCGTTTTGCATTTCACTTTATCTTTGGAAGCCGGCTGCTCCGCCATGCGCCGCGAAACCGCTCTGGGCAACACGCCGCATGAGCGTCAGCGCGAAATCATGCGCTTCATCACCGAAAATGGCGAGACTTTGGCCCGCGTGGCGACCAGCGGCCTTCCGCTGACCGACGACCTTAAAGCCCGTATTCTCAGCACTTTCCTGACGCTGATGAACCTGCGCGAAAACATCGACCGCGCCTCGATGCGCTCATCCTACGGCCGCCTGCCCGTTTCCCGCTAAGCCTTCGCCTTTTCATCGACCTCGCACGTTTCAATCGGCCGACAAAAACTTCACACTGAAAAATCACGCGCCAATAAATCGCGCATAAATCGATCGCGCCACAGCCGGATCCTGCGTCCCCTTCAAGATCGCCCGCCCGTCCGCGAACACCGTCATCTCATACGGCGCCACACGGAACCGCAACAAAAAATCGTTCTGCCGCACATCATCCACCGCGGGCGACAGCCGCTGCTTCAACGCATCAAGATCCAGCGCGCGTCCGCGTTCGTGAATCTGCACCGAATCGCGCCCACACATCGTGATGTGCGGCTGCGCCTCGCCGTCGAGGTGCGCGAATTCACCGCGCACGCAAACGGGACACTCCGCATTGCGCGCCACGCGCACCGACTGAAACTTCCCCGACCACACATCGCACGAAACCAGCCTGCCGTTCAGCGCCTCCACGCGCCCGCTCAGCAACTTCAGCGCCTCGGCCACTTCCATCGACGCCACCAGATTCACGATCGGCCCCAACACACCGATCGTGTCGCACGTCTCATCCATGCCCGCGCCATCGCGCCCGCCGGCCAGCAAACACGCCAGACACGCCGTCAAGCCTGGCCGCACCGTCATCGTCAGCCCGTAGCTGCCCACCGCCGCCGCGTAAATCCATGGCGCGCGCTGCTTCACCGCAAAATCGTTCACCAGAAATCTTGTCTCAAAATTGTCTGTTCCATCCAGGATCACATCAAACCCGCCCAGCAACTCCTCGGCGTTATCGGGGTTTATATCCGCCACGATGCCTTCGACGTGCACTTGCGAATTCACCGCCGCCAACCGCCGCTCCGCCGCAACCGCTTTCGGCAGCGCATCGCGCGCATCCGCCTCTTCAAAAAGCGTCTGCCTCTGCAAATTCGAGTGCTCGACGAAGTCGCGATCGATCACCCGCACGCGCCCGACTCCGGCGCGCACCAGCAGGTTCGCCGCCGCGGCTCCGATCGCGCCGCATCCGGCGACGACGGCGCTCGCCGCGATCAGGCGTTCCTGTCCCGTTTCGCCGATCCCGGCGAACAAAATTTGGCGCGAATATTTCTGGCGAAGAGCTTCGTCCACGTCGATTTCAACTCAAGAATTTGTCAATTCTTTCTCTCTTCATCATAGCGCCAAAGTTCGCCAGGCAGGCAACGCCCCTGTGCTACCCTTCGTCTGACGAAAGGAAGCATGAAATCGAGCAGCACCAACGGGTTGCGATGGATCCTCGCACTCGCACTCCTTGCAGGAGGTGCGCGCGCTCACGCTCAATCTGCGCCGATTTCGGCTCCCAATTCCGCTTCCGATTCCGCTTCCAAATCGCGCAAATTTCGCGCCGGCACCGACGCTCAAAAAAATCCGGCCGCGACCCAGCAACAATCTCCGTCTCAACAGCCCGCGCCACCCCAGGATTCCTCCCCGCAAACGCCGCCTCCGGCTCCAAAAACGATCGAACCTCCCGGCCCGCATCGTCACCTCCGTTCGCATCATCGACGAAACCGGCAAAGTCCTCGTCGAATCACCCGCAAACATTTCCGTCCAGCCCGGCAAACCGCTCGAACGCGATCAAGTCGCCGATAGCATCCACACGCTCTATCGCACCGGCACGTATTCCTACATCGCCGCTCGCCAGGAGCCCTCCGGCAAACGGCGTGCGCATCGATTTCGTCGTCCGCGAGCAGCTTTTCTTCAATCAAGTGATCATTCGCGGCATTCCTGCACCGCCGTCCGAAGCATCAGCGGCAGCCGCGATGTCGCTCACGCTCGGCGACCCATATCGAAAAGAAGCCGTAGACGAAGGCATCACGCGCCTCACCGACTCGCTTCACGACGAGGGCCTCTACCAGGCCGAAGTGCACGTCGAGACCGTCCCGCATCAAGACACGCACGAGATGGACGTCATCGTGGACGTGAAAGCGGGTCCGCGCGCCAAGGTGCAAACGATCCAGCTCACCAACGGCACCGAATACACCAACGAAGAAATCATCAAGCTGCTGAGCGTGAAAGTCGGCAAGCCGATTACTTCACAACGCATTCAGCGCGGCACCGAGCGCATCCACAATTTCCTCGTGAAAAAAGGCCATCTCAACGCACGCGCTTCGGTGCGCCGCGGGCCCTACGACAAAGCCGCGAACACGATCCCACTCGATGTCGACATTACCGAGGGCCCTCGCGTTCAGCTCGTCGTCACTGGAATGAAACTGTCGCAAGGCACGCTCAAAAAGCTTGTGCCGATCTACCAGGAAGGTTCCGTCGACGTCGATCTACTCGAAGAAGGCAAGCGCAACATTCGTGAGCGCTTGGAGCGCGACGGCTACTTCGACGCCCAAGTCGACTACACAACCGTCACGAAGGACGCACAGCCAAAGGGCAATTGGAAGGGCACCGAAGAAATCATCACCTACAAAGTCGAGCGCGGCGATCGCCACAAATTGTACGGAGTCGAAATTACCGGCAACCATTACTTCAATACCGAACTCTTGCGCAGCCGCCTTCAGATTTACGGCAAAGGCTTCGCCACGCGCGGCCGGTTCAGCCGGCGCCTTGTCGAGAGCGATCGCGATTCGCTGCAATCGTTGTACCAGTCCAACGGATTTCTCGACGCGAAGGTCGAAGGGCAAACGCTCGACAATTACAAAGGCGTCGAAGGCCAACTCTTCGTTCGCTACGTGATTCAGGAAGGAAAGCAATCGCGCGTCGCATCGCTCAGCATCGAAGGAAATCACGCGTTTAAGGAAGACGAGTTGCTTCCTTACGTCGCCTCGACGCCGGGCCAGCCTTATTCCGAGTACAACGTCGCAACCGACCGCGACAACATTCTCGCGCTTTACTACAACGAAGGATTTCCCGCCGCAAGATTCACCGCAACCGCTGTCCCCGTTACGCCCGCACCGGCGGCCGACTCCAACAAAAGCACTGCAAACGCGGAATCGAATGGGGAAGCGCCAGCTGCCGCAAACGCCGCCGCCAAACCCTCCGCCGCAAAGCCTAACGACACCGTCGTGGAACCCGGCGAAGAAATGAAGGTCGTCTATCACATCGACGAAGGCCCGCAGACGCGCGTGAAACGCGTGCTCGTCACCGGCTACAAGCACACGCGAATCGGCGCCATTCGCCGCGAAATTCTCGTCAAGCCCGACGCGCCGCTCCGCGAAGGCGACGTCATCGATTCCCAGCGCAGACTCTACAACCTCGGCATCTTCAATCGCGTCACGATCGACCCGCAAAATCCCGACGGCACCGACCCCAACAAAGACGTCGTTGTGCTTGTCGAAGAAGCGAAGCGCTGGACGATCGCCTACGGCGGTGGCTTCGAAGTCCAGCGCCTCGCCAGCTCGACCAATCCCACCGGAAGTGAGTTGCAGGCCGCTCCTCGCGGTATTTTGGAAATCAGCAAGCTCAACGTGCGCGGCCGCGGCGATTCGATTTCGCTGAAACTTCGCGGTTCCACGATCGAAGATCGCGCGCTGCTCACCTACACCGCGCCGAATACCTTCGCCAATCCGCATTTCACGTTCCAGGCGAACGCCTACACCGAAAAAACGCAGGACATCAACACCTTTACCGAAGAGCGCTACGAAGCATCCGTGCAACTCACAGATCAAGTGACACGATTCACTACGATCCAGTATCACTACGCGTTCCGGCGCGTACTCGTCACGAACATCAACAACACCATACCGCCCGAAGACATTCCCTTGTTCGAGCAACCTACGCTCGTCTCGCAATTCGGCGTCACCTGGGCGCGCGACGCCCGCGATAATCCTGCCGACGCCACGAAAGGCACCTTCAACAGCTTCGATTTTGGCATTGCCGACACGGCGATCGGTTCGAGCGCGAGTTTCTTGCGCATGTACTATCAAAACTCGACGTATCATCCGCTTGGCAAGCGCTTCAGTTTCGCGCGCGCGTTTCGTTTCGGCGTGCTCCAGCCTTACAAAGACACGGTTTCCCTCGCTTTTCCGGCACAAACAACCGCGGTGCAGCTGATTCCGCTTCCCGAACGATTCTTCGCCGGCGGCGGAACTTCGCTTCGCGGCTTCGCGTTGAACCAGGCCGGGCCGCGCGACCTCGCGGGATTCCCGGTCGGTGGCCAGGCGGTGATGGAGTTTCACCAGGAACTTCGTTTTCCCATGCGTCTGCCGTTCGTCGGCTCGGCATTGGGTGGCGCGCTGTTTTATGACGGCGGCAACGTCTACAGTCGTTTGAGCCGCATCACTTTTCGCACGAATCCTCCGAAGCCTGTTTTCAATCCAGCAAATCCGACCGAGTGCGAGTTCAATTGCACGAACGAGCTGAATTATTTCGCCCACACGGTTGGTTTCGGCCTGCGATACTCGACGCCGGTCGGTCCGATTCGCATCGACCTTGGATTTCCGATCAACCGCCCGCCATTCGTCTCACCGATTTGCCCGAATGACGATGCGAGCTGCCTCGACGGGCATCTCGGATTTCATTCGTCGCGGTTGCCGGGATTCCAGATCTTCTTCAACCTGGGGTCAACGTTCTGATGCGCCGCGCCGCACTCAAACTCGGGTTCGCGCTGTGGATGCGAGCGGCTACAGCGTGCGCGGTTCTGTGCGGGGTTACTCTTGGAGTGACGTTTGGAGTCGCCTGCGAAGCCGCCGCGCAGCAAACGACGATCGACCGCATCGTCGCGCGCGTCGAGACCGACATCATTCTTCTCAGCGACGTTCGCGCGCTCCAGCGTTACCAGCAACTCGTCGATGGCAAATCCGAAACCGACGCCCAGGTTCTCGATCGCCTGATCGATCAGTGGATCGTCCGCAACGAGGCGGAAACCGCTCAGTTTCCGCAGCCGACGCCCGACGCGATCGATAAAGGCGTCGAGCGCGTGCAGAAATCTTTTCCCTCTTCCGGAGAATACGAAACCAAGAAGAAAGAAGTTGGCCTGACCGACGCCGATGTTCGCAAGATGGTCGCTTCGCAGCTGTACCTGAGCAACTATCTCGATTCTCGATTCCGTCCGTCCGTGCACATCGAAGCGAAAGACATCCAGGAGTTTTACGAAAAGGCTGTGATTCCTCGTGCGCAGGCTCGCGGACAGGAAGCGCCTTCCCTCGACGCCGCCAGAGATGTGATCCGCGAAGCATTAATTCAGAGCGGCATCGATGAGCAATCCAATCGCTGGCTCGCCGAAAGCCGTTCGCGCATCGTCATTGAAAAAATGCCCGATCAGGAGACGCCGTGAACCCCCGGCGCCGCCACATCATTTGGGCCTGGGTGATCCACACGCCGTGGGTCGTCGCATTGTTGTGCATTTTGGCGGTCGTCGGATTTTTTGGCAGCGGCGCGGGCAATCCGTTGATTCGCCGGCTGGCCATTCAGCGAGTCGAGAGCATCACTGGCAGGCCCGTCGAAATCCGCACAGTGTCGATCCGCTGGATCGCACTCGGCGTCACGCTCAAGGGTCTCGTCGTGCATGGCAACGAACCGGCGAGCACCGAGCCGTTGTTCGCGGCCGAGGAAGCTCGCGTCGGCCTGCGCATCGATTCCTTCTGGGGACGCAAGGTTGGTTTGAACGATTTGCTGCTCGTACAGCCGCGTGTGCATTTGCGCGTCGAGAAAAATGGCGCATCCAACGTGCCGCTGCTGACCCTCGCGCCGAACGAGCAACGCGGCAAAATCGGCGACACGATTTTCGGCATGCACGTGGAACACATTCGTATCGACGACGGCTGGGTTCTCTACAACGACGTGAAAACTCCGTTGGCGGTGGAGGGCGGCGATTTGCAGTTCGTCGTCAACCTCGGCGGAACACCGTCGCGGCCGGTCTATGGAGGAACATTCGACTGGAAGTCGTTCCAGTTCACCTCGAATAGCTTCTGGCCCATTCCCGTGAGCGTTGCATCGACGTTTACGCTTACGCCCGACGGCTTCACGATCGAGCAGGCCAGCGTCGAAGCGATGCGCTCGCATTTCGATGGACACGTCGAGATGACGAATTTCGAGAATCCAAACTGGAGCTTTCGCTATCGCGGCTGGGTCAACCTGCTCGATCTTCGCCAGGCGCTACGTTCCCAAGAAACTCCGACAGGGCTTGTCGATATACGCGGCCAGGCCACCTACGCCAACGGGAAATTCAACGGCACCGGAAGCTATTCCGGCTCGGAAATCACGCTCACCTACCTTCCGATTTTTCATGCAGCGGGCTTATCGAGCCGCGGCGACGTGACCATCGATAACAAAGGGCTCGTCGTCAATAATTTTCTGGCGCAGGCGTTTGGCGGCACGGTGAAAGGCCGCGTATCGATTCTCTGGGATCACTTGTTCTTCAAAGCCGAAACGCGGATCGACGGGATGCGGCTCGCGCAGGTGTTTCCATCTATCGAAGAGAAAAATTTCCCGGTCGATGAGCTGCATTGGGACTCGATTTTGTCGGCCGATACGGTCGAGACGTGGAGCGGAGGTTTTGAGCATTTCGATATTTCGGCGAAGGTCCAGTGGAATTCGCCGGACGACATCGCGGAAAACCACATTCCAGTCGATGGCAACTGGACGATTCGCTATCAGTACGATCCACAAACGCTGGAAATTCCGTTCGGAGAATTTGAGACGCCTTCTTCTCGCGGCAACCTGACCGGGCACTACGGCGCGACGGAAACCGAACTCGACCTGAAAGTGGATACGGGCGCGCTCGAAAGCTATCGCGATTTCATCAACGCGATTCAGGGCGCAAAACCAGGCTCGCCCGACGAGCTGAAAGTGATCAGCGGCGCCGCAAGCTGGGATGGAAAAATCGAAGCCGACGCCACCGGTACCAGCTTCAACGGCCACATTCGCGCCGAACGAGCGCGCTATGAAAATGTAACGATCGATCTTCTGGATGGGGACCTCGTGTATTCGCCGGACGAAGTGACATTGACGCGCGGACACTTGCGCCGCGGCGCGATCGATACGTTCATCGATGGAAAGATCAAGCTGACTGATTGGAGTTTTCTGCAGGAGAATCCGTGGTCGTTCGATGCGAGCTTCGATTCGACGCCGGTGGATGCGTTGCAGGAGCTGGTCGAAATCAATTACCCGGTGCATGGAAAATTGAGCGGGCAGTTTCACGGAAACGGCACGCGGCGTTCGCCGAACATCAGCGGACTTTTCGATCTTGCCGATGGCGAAGTCTACGGCGTGATTTTCAATCGCTTGCGCGGTCAACTTACCGCGACGCGCGATGAAGTACGGATTGCCAACGCGGAGCTGCGGCTGTTCCCGGCAGGAACAGAGGCGAGTCGTGGCGCCGGCATTGTTACTGGCACCGCGGAATACCGGATGACCGACAAAAATATTTCGCTCGATCTGGTGGGCGCTTCCATTCCGTTAGCGAATTTTTCCAGCCTGCAAACCGAGCGATTCCCGGTGGACGGGATAGTGTCGTTCCGCGTCAAAGCGACGGGCCCGGCGACCGCGCCGGAGGCGGAAGGGAACTTTCGCGTCGTCGATTTGCGCGTGGGGCAGGCGGTGATAGGAAGCTTTGAGGGCGATCTCAATTCGGATGGCAAGCGCGCAAGATTGACGCTGAGCTCATCGATGACCACCGGCGGCGAATTGTCGGGCGCGTTCAATCTCGGACTATCAGATCCGTTCAATCTCGACGGGAAACTTGCGATTAAGAATATCGACCTCGACCCGTTCCTCGCCCGCGCGCTCCACGTCGATAAATTCGAGGGCCACGGAAGCGCTGAAGGCGAAATCGCAATCAACGGTCCTCTGCGTCATCCGGAATCGATTGTGATGGATGCGGAGTTTTCTCATTTGCAGTTCAACTACGCGAGCGTGCAGCTCGAAAACGCGGGGCCGATTCATTTCCGGTCGTCGCGCGACAATCTTGAGATCGTGTCGGCGGGATTCCGCGGCGCAAATACGAACATGCAGATCGATGGCAAAGTGCAATTCTCGGGCGCGCGAAAAATCGATTTGCGGCTCAACGGCGCCGTGAACTTGCAATTTCTTTCGTCGTTCTCACCCGACATCAGCAGCGGCGGATCGGCGCAGGTGAACGCGGCGTTCGCGGGAACGCTCAGCAATCCCAGTATTACGGGCCGCATTCACATTGAAAATGCGTCGGGACGCCTTGCCGATTTTCCGACGGGACTCAGCGCGGTGACGGGCGATCTGATTTTCGATGCGCAGCGACTGCATTTCGAGAATCTGACAGCGCTGGCCGGCGGCGGCACACTGCACCTTACCGGGAGCGTGAACTACACTGAGCGGCCGGTGCGTTACGACATCACGGCGCGCAGCGACAGCACACGTATTCGCTACCCGGAAGGAATGAGCTGGCTCACGGCGGGATCATTGCGTCTCACCGGCACAACGGACGGCGGATTGCTGTCGGGCCGCGTCACCGTCGAGCGCGTAACGCTGGCGAGCGGACTTGAAGTTGCCGGTTCGCTTTTCTCGACGAAAGAAGGAATTAGCGGCCCATCGACGAGTTCACCGTTTTTGAGGAATTTGCAATTCGACATTCAGGCGGTTTCGACGCCGGATGCGCGCATGCAGTGGCCGGGCGCGGAGCTTGAGGCCGAAGCGGATTTGCGCGTGCGCGGCACGTGGGAGCATCCGATCATCCTCGGGCACATTCACGTGCTGTCCGGGGATTTGTTGTTTCACGGGAATCGCTATCGCGTGGCGCGCGGCGACATTAACTTTGCGAATCCGTTCCGGCTCGATCCTGTCGTGAACGTGGAAGCGAGCACGACGATTCAGCAGTATGAGATCACGCTGAATTTCAACGGGCCGGCCAGCAAGTTGACGCTGGCGTATCGATCCGATCCGCCGCTGCCTGCGCAAGACATTGTGACGCTGCTCGCGCTTGGGCAAACGAGTTCGGAAGGGACATCGCGCAGCGCCGGAAACTCGCAGAGCACGGCGGGCGCGACGGCGTTGCTGTCGGAAGCGGTTTCGAGCCAGGTGGGCGGACGCCTGGAGAAATTGTTTGGCATCACGAATTTCCGTGTCGATCCTGCGTTGGTCGGTGTCGGCTCCACGGGCACGGGGCAGAACGCCGCAGCGCGCGTGACGGTGCAACAGCAAGTGACGCGAAACATTACGATTACCTACATCTCAAACGTCGGATCGACGCAGGAGCAGGTGATCCAGGTCGAGTACAACGTGAACCGCAACGTCTCGATCGTGGCGCTGCGCGACTATAACGGGACGTTCGGTATCGACGTGAAGATCAAGAAGCGGTTTCCGTAGGACAGCCCAATTTGCTGATTCCCGTTTTGGGAAGCTTTGGGTACCACCCCCTGTTTTTTCCTAAGAGTGTGTAAGCGGCGCGTTTTCAGTGCGTTGCGAATTGTGATGTTTGAAGAGTGCGCAAGTCGTCGCGAATGAATGAGTTAAGAGTTCGCTTGTTTCGGCTTTGTTTCGCTTTTTGAGGATGAAGTGCGGGCGAGAGTTTCTACAGAGGATATTTTAGCAGAAAGTAAACAATTGTCAATATGGATTTTGGGGGTCGGAAGGCGCGGCTGGAAGAGCGGGCTGGCAGGCTGGTGGTCTGGCGGCTGACGGAAAGGTTGAGGTGGGGCTAGCGTCTGAGATCCTTCGCTTCGCTCAGGATGACAACGCTTTTTAATAGTGGATGGAGGGAAACGAGTTGGTGAGGGAAACGAGCGTGGAGGCGTATGGAGGGAAACGGAGGTGAGTGGAGGGAAACGAGCGTAGGCAGGTGCGAAAGTGGGCAGAGGGGAAACGACAGTCGGGAATGGGGAAGCTCGTTTGCCGGATGCGGGTGAAGTGGGGGCAAAAACTAAGGCGCCGCTTGCGCGGCGCCTTGTTGGGGTGTGACTGTCCGGGGACAGACAGTCGGGGATAAAAGCGTTGTCAGGTGTTACTGCTGGTCGACGCTGGCGAAGGAGTCGCCCTGGGGCTTCGACGCGCCTTTGAGGGCGGCGTTGTGGGCCGTGGGCTGAGCGTTCACAGCGTTTTTGTTGGTTGGGGCGATCCCGGCGTATTCGCTGGGGAGGTCGCGCAGGACGTCGGCTGCGACGCGGGTGCTGACCTTCTGGTTGGCGGCTTCGATTTCAGCCTGGATTTTCGGGGTTTCCGCGGCAAATTTGCGTCCGACCGGCGAGTTGTAGAACTGGAGCAATCCCTTGATTTCCTCGTCGGAGAAGTGTTTGTCGTAGATGCCTGCAAGCTGGTTGGTAACGTCGTCGTTGTTGAACTTCTTGTGGTAATCGGCAACGAACGCGTTCACAAACTGCTGGCCTTGCTGACTGGCCGGCAGAGTTGCGACCAAATTCTCGCGGAGCTGTTGAGCTCCCTTTGCCGCGACATCCTGTGCCATGCGGCGCGCTCCCACCAGTTCCATCAGGGAGCGGATATCAGCTTCCTTAGCCGGGTCAGTGTGTTGGATCCCCGGTTTATTTGCGACGCCTTCCGCTTGGGTTTGCGACGCACCTTGAATTGCGATCAGAAACGCTCCAACGTAGATCGCAGCGAGCACCAAAAAAGCCTTCATGACCTTCCCTTCCTCCACGGGCGGTTGATCGTATCTGCCGCCAACGCAACCAGTTTAGAAAGCGAGGAATTTCGGCGCAGCGGTACGCGGGACCAGTTTTCGGGCCGAGTTGTAAGTACGAATGGCCACTGCCCGTTCGCTCAGGAAATCCAAATGAGGGCGGAAGTCATCGAAAAGGCGTGGGTTTTCAAGGCGTTGGAGGCCCTAGACGCTGGGCCACTTGTGATATTTTGATGGGGTCCCTCACCTGAGGATCACCGAACTATGCCCGAATCGAATGACGAACTATTGAAGTGGCGCGGGGAGTTTCCGATCCTCGAACGTTCGACCTACCTGATCAGCAACTCGCTGGGGGCGATGCCGCGCGGAGTTTACGACAGCCTGCACGGGTATGCGGATATGTGGGCGACGCGCGGGGTGAAGGCGTGGGAAGAGGGCTGGTGGGAGATGGCGGTCGGCGTGGGCGACAAGGTCGCGCCGCTGATCGGGGCGGGACCGGGCGAGATTTCGCTGCACCAGAACGTGACCACGACGCAGCAGGTGATTTCTTCGTGCTTTGATTTTCGCGGGCCGCGAAACAAAGTGGTGATGACGGAATTGGAATTTCCGTCGATCCAATATTTTTATCACGAGCAGCGGAGATTGGGCGCGCGGGTCGATCTGGTGCCGACCTCGGATCCTGTGCGATTCGATCTGGATAAATTTTTGGCGGCCATCGATGAAACGACGCTGCTTGTGCCGATCTCGCTGGTGCTGTTTCGGAGTTCGTTCATCGTGGATGCGCGGGCAATTGTGGAGAAGGCGCATCGCGTCGGCGCGCATGTGATTCTGGATGTGTTTCAAGCGACAGGCACGCTGCCGTTTGACGTGCGAGAACTGGGAGTCGATTTCGCGGTCGGCGGCGTGTTGAAGTGGCTCTGCGGCGGGCCGGGCGTCGGGTATTTGTATGTGCGCGAAGATTTGCGCGCGAAGTTCAAACCAGCGCTGACGGGATGGATCGCGCACCGGCGGCCGTTTGCGTTCGAAACGGGGGCGATCGATTCGCGCGAGGATTCATTTCGTTATTTGAATGGCACGCCACACATTCCGGCGCTGTTCGCATGCCAGCCAGGGCTCGAGATTTTGAACAAGGCGGGAATTGAGGCGATTCGTTCGAAATCGATCGCGATGACGACGCGCCTGATGGACGGCGCGAAGGCACGCGGCTGGCGCGTGAATACTCCGGAGAACGCGGCGGAACGAGCGGGAACGGTGTCGGTGGATTGCCTGCACGCATATGAAGTGAGCCGGGAATTGCTGGCGCGCGACGTGATGATCGATTTCCGTCCGAAGGCAGGCATTCGATTGTCGCCGCATTTTTACAATCGAATGGAAGAGTGCGATTTCGCGCTGGCGCAAATCGAAGATATTTTGAAGACGAATGCGTGGGAGAAACACGCCGCGGCGGCAACGACGTCCGCGTGAAGCGATGACCCTGCTGAAGGATTGGCGACTCAAGCCGTGGAAGGACAGTGCCGAAGCCAGTGAACGCCCGGCGGCACAGTTTGAAGGTGCGCGACTTGAAGCCGCCCGGCGGGCGATGATCGAAACGCAAATCGAGCGGCGCGGCGTGCGTGACGCGCGGGTGCTCAACGCGATGCGTTCCGTTCCAAGGCATGCCTTCGTTCCCCCTGATTTGCGCTCGCAGGCGTATGAAGACGTGCCGCTTCCCATCGGCGCGGGACAGACGATCTCGCAACCCTATATGGTTGCCGCGATGACGGCAGCCCTGAAACTCATTGGAAATGAACGAGTTCTGGAGGTCGGCGCAGGGTGCGGGTACCAAGCGGCCGTACTATCGAAACTCGGGCGGGAAATTGTCACACTTGAATACCGCTCGGAACTGGCAGCCGCTACATCAAAACGGCTCGCCGAGATGCATTACGACAATGTCCATGTCCACTGCGGCGACGGAACGCTCGGTTTACCGGACATGGCGCCGTTCGACGCGATCCTGGTAGCTGCAGGAGCGCCCTCACCTCCACCGCCGTTACTGGCGCAGCTCGCCGAAGGCGGGCGGATGGTGATACCCGTCGGAAATCTCGAAAGCCAGGAGTTGCGGCTCATCGAATGTGTTGAGCGCAACCGTGATATTTTTCAAACGACCGTGTTCGATAGCTGCCGCTTCGTTCCGCTGGTTGGCGCGCACGGATGGAAGGATCTCCCGCTTCGATGACAGCCGCAGCACCTGAACTGACTATCATCATCCCGTCTTATAACGAGGAATTGAGGCTGCCGCCGACGCTGGAGAAGATTGCCGCGTATGTACACGCGGCCAATCACACCACAGAAGTGATCGTGGTTGACGATGGGTCGAAGGACAAGACGATTTCAGTGGCGGAAAGCTTTCGGGGAATGATCCCGTCCCTGCGGGTTGTTTCGAACGGGCAGAACCGGGGCAAGGGTTACAGCGTTCGGCATGGGATGCAGGAGGCGCGGGGCGAAGTCGTGTTGTTTACCGACGCCGACCTTTCGGCGCCCATTGAAGAGGTGGAGAAGCTGCTGCCGGCGATGAAGGATCATGAGGTGGCGATCGGGTCACGCGCCGTGGACCGGAGCCTGATCACGGTGCATGAGTCGCCGTTCCGGGAGTTTGCCGGGATCATCTTTAACAAGATTGTGCGGCTGATTTTGTGGCTGCCATTTGTGGATACCCAGTGTGGATTCAAGGCGTTCCGGCGGGAACCCTGCAAGATTATTTTCGAGCAGCAGACGATCGAGCGTTTCGGATTCGACCCGGAGCTGCTTTATCTGGCGCGGCACCATGGACTGCGATCGATCGAGATTCCGGTGGTGTGGGGACACTCCGACGCCACAAAAGTCAGCATGATGCGGGACAGCATTCAGATGTTTCTCGACGTGTTCATCATTCGTTGGAACGAACTGACCGGGAAGTATCCCAGGAAATCGCAGAGACGTTAGTTAAAAGGTTACTAAAATGCTTCCTTTTGGAAGCAAGTCTGCCTCACTTTTTGCCCACCAAAAACACCTCTTTAACGTAACGTAAAATGTTCTAAACAAATTAGATATTGCTAATGTATCGCTCCGAGCTCAACTTCGAAGTTTTACTGATGAGTTAGCTCGGTCAAAAGGCCGGTCGCGGAAGCACTATCAGTCCATTGCGCATGACGGAGTTCATCGCGATGGCACACCTGAAACCTCGTCGGCAGACTCGCATGCAGGAGCTTCAAAACTCATGCGAAGTGTTCGTCGTCGTTTCGGATCGGTCGGATCCTGTGTTCTTGCCCTGACTTTGAGTGTGTTGGCATTCAGCGGTTGCACTGGAGGCTTTCAAGGGTCGGCACCCGCGTCTCCATCGGCGGACTCCGCGGTCCAACTCACGCATCCATCGAGCGTTACGGTCTTGGTTGGCCAGACCGCCACTTTCAGCGTGACGGCGACGGGAACCGGTCCATTCACCTACCAGTGGTTCGAGAACGGAGTCGCCATCCCTGGCGCCACATCGAGCAGTTACACGACATCGACGACCGCAGCAAGCCAGTCTGGCTCAGTCTTCACAGTGGTCGTGAGCAACTCGGCCGGAAGCGTAACGAGCGCTCCGGCGACGCTGACGGTGCAGAACACGCCGAGTCCACTGGCAAAAAGCTTGGTGGCCAGCAACGCGACGCCGGCGTTTGACGCAACGGTTCTTTTGGTTCCGACATTTTCCGGCGGTAACGCGACGATTGGTTCGAGCGGAGTCGGAAGCTCCGACATCACTGCAAACGCGGTAAGCGGCGCGTCGTATCCAACACCCGCACTGACTTCCGGGAAGACGTACACGTTGACGGTGACCGACGCCAAGGGAAATGTCGTGTCGACGACGTGCCTGGTGTCGCCGTCGGCGGTCGCTCTGACACCGATCACACCCGGAGCGCTGACCGAAGCGCCGGGTCACATCGCATTTTCGAGCACGGCAACCGGTGGCCTGACCGATGGAGTGACCTGGACGGCGAGCGCCGGAACCTTCGCGGGGAACGTGTGGACTTCACCGAACGCGGCGGGCACGTATACGATCACAGCGACGAGCGTGGACAATCCGTCCGTCGTTGTCACGACGACGACCACGATCTCCGCACCGATGATCAGCACGCAGCCGGCGGCGCAGCGCGGTTGCAGCGGCGGCACGCTAATGCTGTCGGTGGCGGCAAGCTACGCGACCAGTTATCAGTGGAGTTTCAACGGCACGCCGATTCCGGGAGCGACGAGCGCGACATATTCCATATCGAATGCGTCGAGCGCGAACGCCGGCAACTATACGGTCGCGGTGACGAACGGCGCGGGGACGGCGACATCGAACGTCGCGACGGTTGACGTCGGATCATCGATTGTGGCGAATCCCGCAAGCGTTTCACTGCACCCCACGCAGACGGCAACGTTCTCGGTTGTGGCGCAGGGGCAGAGCCCATTCACATTTCAGTGGTATCAGATTGCGTCGGGAGCTTCGACGGGGACAGCGATTCCTGGCGCGACGTCGGCGGTGTATACGACGCCGGCGGTCGATACGAGCTACAACGGAGCGAAGTACTACGCTGCGGTGACGGACGCGTGCGCGGGAACGCCGTTGAACAGCACGAACGCAACGCTGACGGTGACGGCGGCGAATGTGCCACCCACGATTGTGACGCAGCCCACCGGGCAGGATGTCACCGTGAATGCAGGCGCCTCTTTCACTGTGGTTGCGACGGGTTCGGGAACGCTGAGCTACCAGTGGTATTGGATTCCCGCCGGCCAGTTGGTTGGCAACCAGGTGTTCGGTGCAACGTCTGCAACATACAACGTTCCTCTGTCGCTCACCGCGATCACAGACGATCAGGATCAGTATTACGTCGTCGTGTCGAACGCGTACGGGCAGGCAACTTCAACGGATGCGAAGCTCGCCGTCGGCGCGGGCATTTTGATCACGCAACAACCGCAAACGGCGTACGTGACCGAAGGCGACGCGGCAACGTTCACCGTCACCGCGACTTCCATCTTGCCCCTGAGCTATCAGTGGCTCTCGGCGCCTGCGGGATCTTCCACATTCACGCCGATTTCAGGCGCGACGAACGCGACGCTCACCTTGAGTTCGACGGCGCTCGCGGACAACGGCAATGTGTATCAAGCCGTGGTCAGCAACGGCACCTCGACGAACGTGACCAGCAGCACGGCGGGGTTGTTTGTCGGACCGCTGGGGCAAGTGCCCGATCTATGCAACACGAACTGGAACGCGGTCGGCGACGCCGTTGTGTTGCCCAACTGCCAATTCCAGCTGACGGCGGCGGTAGGCGGGCAGCACGGGGAAATCGTGTGGCCGACGCTGATTGCGACGGACAACGTTGTGCTGAGCTTCACGGTGACACTGGACAACCCAAGCTTCCCGCCCGCGGATGGTTTCGCGGTGGTGCTTGGCGATCCGTCGCTGGGCGCAACGCCAACGAGCATCGGCGACTCGGGCTATGGGTTGGGAGCGGCGGGAATTCCGGGGCTCGTGTTTGGATTCGACACTTACCTCAATACCGGCGACCCGCAGGTGCCTTACGTGGGCGTCGGACGCAGCGATTACGGCCTGTTTGAAAATCCGTGGTTCCTGGTGAACACGAACATTCCGCCGCTTGTCGGGTTCGGCGGACCGATCTCGCACGACTACACGGTGACGCTGACGCAGGGTGTGCTGACGGTGACATTGGACGGAGCGGTGGTGATGACAGGCAACGTGACACCGCCGCCCACTGCATATCTCTACGTGACGGCGTCAACGGGCGGTTTGTTTGAGTCGACGGTGATCAGCAACGTCTCGGCGGCGGTGAGTCAACCGCCGAACTGAGGAGGAGGTGGTGAGCGACACCGTACAGCGTTGTCGTGCGGCGCGCTTTTTTCGCGGGAGTGCGGCGAAAAGTTTCACGAACGAATTTGAGGATGGAGAGAAACACAATGCGAAGGATTTTGATTTTTGCGGCTTTGCTGCTTGCCGGCGCTTCCACAACGATGGCGCAGGAAGGATTCAGCGGCGATGCGGCGGCGACTTACCAGTGGGTCCACACGAACGCAGGCCCAGGGCAATGCGGGTGCTTTGGGTTGAATGGCGGCGGGATTTCGGGATCGTGGAATGTGCGCGGTCCATGGTCCGTGGTTGCCGATTTCAGCAGCCAGACGGCGACGGGTGCGCCAACGGTGGGAAGTTCGCTGACGTTGACTTCGTTTCTTGCGGGCGGGCGATACGAACTGCCGCAAATGCGCCGCACGTGGATTCACGGGGCGCATCGCGTGCAGCCGTTCGCACAGATTTTGGTGGGTGCGGCGCATGCGGGAGGGGGCGCGGCCGGGCTCGGTGACGGAACGAATCGGTTTGCGGCGCGGGCGGGCGGAGGAGTCGATGTTCCGGTCACGCGGAGATTTTCGGTGCGCGGGGAAGTCGATTACTTTGCGACGACGTTTGCGAACGCGACGAACGATCATCAGAACAATCTGCTGATTGGCGGGGGCATCGTGTATCGCTGGTCGTTCGCGAAGTAGGTTGTCCGTGTGGCGGGTCCCGACATGGGTAACGACGCCTTCGATTTGGATGCCAGGCTAAGCTCAGAAAAATTTCTCGGGACTCGAAGGGGACTTCACCTTTGGGCGGGCTGGAACCATCTGGATTCGGTGTTTGTTACGGGGCTGTAACGCGGAAAATCACACCAGGGACGGTGAAAAGGTAACGAGTGTGCTGCTTCCAATTGGAAGCAAGACCATGACGAGATAGAAGGGAGAGGCCTTTGCGTTGCCTCGTAAATCTATCAATCTAAATAGTTTATAAACTCCAGCATCGCTTGTGAGCATCACGTTCCCACACCTTGCGCACCTGTCCTTTAGGCCGGGAGCGTAAGCGCTAAGATTTCATTGCACATGGCTGTACCTCACCCTGATAGCCCCCCTGAAACCTGCCGGGCAGACTTGCATTAGGAGCTTTTAACATGCGACGTGTGCCCCGTCGTCTATCAAGGGTCGGATTGTGTGTGTTTTCCGTGCTGGTCAGTTTACTGACCATGAGCGCGTGCAATGGAGGATTCCAGGGATCGAAGATTCCGGCGGAGTCCGCGCTGGCGATTACCCAGCCTCTGAGTGTCACGGTTACCGTAGGACAGACCGCCACGTTTGGCGTGACCGCAACGGGCAATGGCCCGTTTACCTACCAGTGGTTCCAAAACGGGACAGCAATTCCCGGCGCCACTTCTCCCACTTACACAACTTCCGCTACGACGGCCGGTCAGTCCGGGACGGTCTTCACCGTTGTGGTAACGAATTCCGATGGAAGCACGACAAGCGGGCCAGCGACGCTGACTGTCAACAGTTTCGCACTGGCGAAGAGTTTGGTGGCGAGCAATGCGACGCCGCCCTACAACGGCAGCGTTCTGCTGATTCCGACATTTTCGGGAGGAACGGCGACGATCGGCTCAACGGGAGTCGGCAGCTCGGACATTACCGCGAATGCGGTGAGCGGATCGTCGTATCCGACGCCGGCGTTGACGGCCGGGAAGACGTACACGCTGACGGTGAAGGATTCGAAGGGTGATGTGGTTTCGACAACGTGCCTGGTCACGCCGCAGTCGGTGGCGCTGACGCCGATTACGCCCGGTTCTCAGACCGAAGCGCCGGGGCAAGTCAGCTTTGCGACGACGGCGACGGGCGGACTCACGAATAACGTGAAGTGGGGCGCGAGCGCCGGGACGTTTGTCGGAAATGTCTGGACTTCGCCGAACGCGGCCGGAACTTACACGATTACCGCGACGAGCGTGGACAATCCGGCGGTATTTGTCACGACGACGACCACGGTCAGCGGGCCGGTGATCCAGACGCAGCCGGTGAGCCAGCACGATTGCAGCGGCGGCGTGTTGACGCTGTCGGTGGCGGCGCAGTATGCGACGAGCTATCAGTGGAATTTGAATGGAACGCCGATTTCGGGTGCGACGGGCGCGACGTATAGCGTTTCGAACGCGTCGAGCGCGAACGTGGGGAACTACACGGTGACGGTCACGAACGGAATCAACAACGTGACGTCGAGCGTGGCGGCTGTTGCGGTTGGTTCGACGATCACGACGAATCCGGTGAGCTTGTCACTGCATGCAACGCAGGTTGGTACATTTTCGGTTGCGGCGCAGGGGCTGAGCCCTTTCACGTATCAGTGGTATCAGATTCCGTCGGGCGGTTCGACGGGCACGGCAATCTCCGGAGCGACATCGCCGGTCTATACGACGCCTGCCGTCGATGCGAGCTACAACGGCGCGAAATATTATTCCGTTGTGACGGACTCTTGCACGACTCCGCTTAACAGCTCCAATGCGAACCTGACGGTTATTGCGGGCAACGCTTCGCCGACAATCATCACGCAGCCGGTGGGGCAGAGCGTAGCGACCGGTGGAACGACGTCGTTCACCGTAGTCGCTACCGGACCTGGAACGCTGACCTATCAGTGGTACAGGATTCCTGCGGGATCGACGACCGCGACCGCGGTGGGCGGCGCGACATCGGCGACATATAACGTTCCCGCGACATCGACGACCAACGCGAACAATGGCGACATGTATTACGTCATTGTGTCGAACGCGTATGGCCAAGTGCTCTCACAGCAAGTGACGCTCGCCGTCGGCGCAGGCATCCAGATCACGCAGCAACCGCAGACGCAGTACATCAATGTCGGCGACACGGCGACGTACACCGTCGCAGCGACGTCAACTCTGCCGCTGACGTATCAGTGGTACGAAGCGCCGTCGGGTAGTTCGACGTTTTCGCCAGTAGCCGGTGCCACGAATCCGACGCTGAACTTTGGTCCGGGAGCGACAGGCGATACGGGCGACGTTTTCAAGGTCGTCGTGAGCAATGGATCTTCGACGGCGACGAGCAACTCGGCCGCACTGTTTGTCGGGCCGCTGACTCAGGTTCCCAACCTTTGCAACACGGACTGGTCGGCGATCGGCAACGCCATCGCGCAGTCGGGCTGCAGCTATCAGCTGACGGCGTCAACGAACAACCAGCACGGCGAACTGGTTTGGCCGACGTTGGTCGCGACGGGCGATATGACGCTGAGTTTCACGATGACGTTAAGCAATCCGAGCTCGACGCCGGCGGATGGGTTCACGATTGTTCTGGGCGATCCATCGCTGGGGGCGACACCAACGAGCATCGGCATAGTGGGCCAGGGCTTGGGAGCTGAGGGAATTCCGGGGTTGGTGTTCGAGTACGACGACTATCACAACGCCGGCGAACCCGCGGTGCCGTATTTTGCCGTGACCCGAGGAGAAACCGCGCAATTTGAGAATCCTTATTATGCGTACAACGGAACCATTCCTACATTGGTTGCTGTTGGGCAGACGATCACGCACAACTATGTGCTGACGATCGTCAACAACGTGCTGACGGTGACGCTGGATGGCGCAGAAGTCGTGAACGCACTGATTAATCCGCCGCCGGTTGCGTATGTGTACGTCACGGCGTCGACGGGCGGGTCTTACGAGACAGCGGTGATCAGCAATGTGTCGTCGGTGATTACGCCGCCGCCGAATTGATGGCGACTGGTGATTGTTGATCGGGGAAGACTTCGAGTTTTGAGGATGGGGAGAATTACGATGCGAACGATTTTGATTTTTGCGGCGCTGCTGTTTGCCGGGGCTTCGACGGCGATGGCGCAGGAAGGCATCAGCGGCGATGCGGCGGCTT
The DNA here is from genome assembly GCA_963766985.1 of uncultured Acidobacteriota bacterium. Lineage (GTDB taxonomy): Bacteria > Acidobacteriota > Terriglobia > Acidiferrales > UBA7541 > Acidiferrum. The sequence goes on along the minus strand of CAVYCJ010000009.1, from coordinate 391,017 downwards.
CCTATCAGTGGGTGCACACGAACGCGGGACCAGGACAGTGCGGCTGCTTCGGCTTGAACGGCGGCGAGATTTCGGCATCGTGGAATGTGCGCGGACCGTGGGCGGTGGTCGCGGATTTCAGCAGCGGTACGACGACGGGTGCTCCGACGGTGGGAAGTTCGCTGACGCTGACTTCAGGATTGGCGGGCGCGCGGTATGAATTACCGTGGATGCCGCGCAACTGGATTCATGGCGCGCATCGCGTGCAGCCCTTCGCACAGATTCTGGTGGGTGCGGCGCATGCGGGCGGGGGCGCGGCTGGGCTTGGCGACGGAACGAATCGATTTGCGGCGCGGGCAGGCGGAGGAGTTGATATTCCGGTGACGCGGAGATTTGCGGTGCGCGGGCAGATCGATTATTTCGCGACGACGTTTGCGAATACGACGAACGATCATCAGAACAATTTGCTGATCGGCGCGGGGATTGTGTACCACTGGTCGTTCGCCAAGTAATTGGGGCGAATTCAGAAGCGGTTTTAACGGCGCATTTCGGCGCTGCAACGCTCGCCACCTGCCTACTTCAAATTCTGCACGATTCCATCAGCAGTATCGTCCATCTTCTTCATGACGTTTGACACCGCCTGTTCCGTTTGCGATCGGCTCTGCATCGCATTCTGCAACTGAAGACTGTCCAATTGGCTCATGTCGCTGAGGCTCGAAGTCGAGACTCCACCGACAGCTCCTTCGATTTGTTCGACGGACAATTCCTGGGTGTCTTCGTTCTTTGCTGGCTCTGCATTGTTTAGAATTTCGTCGCTCATGAAGGCTCCTTGAGTTCGTCAGAGAGTGAACGTTAAAAGCGGGGCGTGCGGAACTATATTCGTCGGCGGTGGAGCGAGTCAATTGCGCGACTGATGCGGATTCAGGCAACGGTTGGCCATTTTCTTTCTGTTGTTGTGGAACGGACCGCGAACGATCAGCTGCCTTGGGATACCATGTGAATTCACAAATCGAGACTCAGGTGTCAGACACGATGTCAGATAACTTTCAGCCGAGAACTCCACACCGAACGATTCGACGGGTTTGCGTTTTTTGCGGATCGAGCGCGGGGAATCGTGCGATTTACGCGGAAGCTGCGGAGCGACTTGGCGCGCATCTTGCTGGCGCCGGAATTGGTTTGGTGTATGGCGGAGGTCGCGTCGGGCTGATGGGCAAGATTGCGGACGCGGTGCTGGCGGCAGGTGGCGAGGCGATCGGAGTGATCCCGCGCGATCTTGCGGACAAGGAAATCGCGCACGCTGCGCTGACAAAGCTGCACATCGTCGGCTCGATGCACGAACGCAAGGCGATGATGGCGGATTTGGCGGACGCGTTTGTGCTGATGCCGGGCGGATTCGGAAGCTGGGAAGAATTTTGCGAGACGGTGACGTGGCTGCAGCTGGGGATTCATCGCAAGCCGTGCGGCGTGCTGAATGTGGCGGGCTATTATGATGCGCTGCTGGGATTGAGCGCGCATGCGGTGGCGGAAGGGTTTCTGAGCGCGGCGCATCGGGAAATGATTGTCGTGGGGACGGACGCTGCCGAGTTGCTGGCAGGGCTCGCGAGCGTCGAATTGCCGACGAACGCGAAGTGGCTGCCGGCGCGCGATCGTTAATCAGGCGAGGGCTATGGCTTCCCATGCTGCTTCCGTTTTGCAACCGCGCGTCGGCGCCGGTGTTTTGCTGGTTGATGCGCAGGAGCGCGTCTTGCTGACGTTGCGAAAAGGCGCGCCGGAGGCGGGCTGCTGGAGCATTCTGGGCGGCAAAGTGGATTACCTCGAGACCGTGAAAGATTGCGCGATCCGCGAGGCTTACGAAGAGGCGGGAGTGCGGATCGAGATCGAACGGCTGCTTTGCATCACGGATCATTTGTTGCCGGCGGAGAATCAACATTGGGTGTCGCCGTCCTATCTGGCGCGAATTGTCGAGGGCGAAGCGTACAATCGCGAGCCGCATAAGTCCGAAGAGGTGCGGTGGTTTAGCCTGGATGAGTTGCCAGAGAAATTGACGATGACGGCGAGGAACGCGATCAATGCCTATCGCGGATTGCCGGGAGCGGCGGCGGAGACGGGTGACGGGAACACGACGCCGTTGAAGTGAAGTCAATCTGACCTGACCGGCAGCGTTCTCGTTTCAACCTTGTGGTCTCAGCAGAGTGTTCTTTTCGTTTTGTTTGCGGGATTCGACATTTCCGGCGTCTTCGTGTGTCCGGTAAACTGGCCGGTATGCAATGGAGAGCCCGGCTCTGTCGCTCCATCGGTTTGTGGAGCGCTGTCCTGCGGTGTAAGAAGTGAGCGGTGGGAAGCGCTCGCGACGCGACTGGCTGCGGGAGACTTCACGTCTTGCGCTGGGGATTCCTCTAGGCGCGATGTCGCTGGCCGAACTTGCGGCGTTTGATGCGGCCAACGCTTCGTCGATCGCGGCTGCGAAATCATGGCCGCTGCCTGAGCCGCCTTATCCCGGCGTTCCGTATCCTGCGCAGAGCAACACTCCGGTCAGCGATATTTCGTCGCTGTTTCCCAGCGATCCGACAAAATATCGATTCACGTTGGAAGAAGATCGCTTTCTCGAGCAGGTCGAGCGGGCGTGCTTTCAATTTTTTTGGGATGAGGCGAGTCCCTACACCGGCTTGGTGAAAGACCGCAGCTCGGCGAGTGGTTCGGATTCGCGAAACGTGGCGAGCATCGCGGCGACGGGTTTTGGGCTGACGGGACTTTGCATCGCGGATCATCGCGGTTGGGAAGATAAACGTAAGATTCGCGAGCGCGTGAAAAATACTTTGCGATTCGTAGCGACGCGCGTGCCGCAGGCGCACGGATTTTTCTGTCACTTTCAAAATTTTCAGAATGGCGAACGGGCGTTTAATTCCGAGGTGTCGTCGATCGACACCGCACTGTTTCTTTGCGGAGTGCTGACGTGCAAGGCATATTTCAACGACGACGAGATTTCGACGCTTGCGGACACGTTGTATGGGCGGGTGGATTTTGCGTGGATGCTGCACGGCGAAAAGAATTTGTCGATGGGCTGGACGCCAGAGCACGGGTTCATCAAGGCGCGGTGGGATGCGTACAGCGAACTGATGATGATTTATTTGCTGGGAATCGGCGCGCCGAATCCGCAATTGACCAAGGTGAATTGGGACGCATGGACGCGGACTTATTTTGAGTTCAACGGGATTCGCTACATCGGATCGCACGCGCCGTTATTCGTGCACCAATTCTCGCAGGCGTGGTTCGATTTTCGTGGGAAGCGCGATGCATACGCAGACTACTTCACGAATTCAGTGATCGCGACGAAGGTGCATAAGTTGTGGTGCCTCGAACTGGCGCGCGAGTTTCCGGACTACAGCGACGATCTGTGGGGTATCACCGCTTCGGATTCGGTACGCGGTTACGCGATATGGGGCGGGCCACCGGCGATGGGGCGTATCGATGGGTCGGTGGTGCCGTGCGCCGCGGGAGGGTCGCTGCCGTTTTTGCCGGAAGAATGTCTGAAAGTTTTGCGAACGATTTACACGAAGTATCAGGATCGCGCGTGGAAGCGGTACGGGTTTGTAGATGCGTTCAATCCGCTGACGAATTGGTACGGCCCGGATGTGATTGGGATCGATCAGGGAATCACTATGCTCATGGCGGAGAATGCGCGGACCGGGTTCGTGTGGGAACACTTCATGAAAAATGACATCGCGCAAAATGGAATGGCGCGCGCGGGATTCCACGCGATTCCTTCGGATGCGCCTGCGGCGGCGAAGCCGATCGTCCCGGCGGGCTATCCGATTTTCATGGTGAAGTAGGCGAAGCAAGCCAAACGCGATTATTTTTCCAGTTCGATCAACGCCAGCGCTTTCGGCGCAAGAGTCAGCGAGAGTGAGCCGTTTTTCAGCGGGTACGTTTTCGATGGGGGCATCGCCCCGGCTTTGCGCAATGCGGCGATCTGTTCGACGGTGGGGGACTTAGGGCTGCCGAGCTTTTCGAATTCGGACAGCGACGAGCCATGTTCCTGGTCAACGATCGTAACTTTGGCGGAGCCGGTCGTCATGCCTTTGAACTTCAGCGTCATTGATTTCGGCGCGCCTGGTTCTTCGGGCAAAGATAGATTCCACGCGGCGACGACGAGACCGCCGTCTTTTTTCCTGGTCACAAGAATGGAGTCCGACGCGGCGTCGAGGCGCGTTTCGCCGAGTTTGTGCAGCAGCGCGAAATCATTGAAGGAAGCCTTCGGGATGTCGCGCTCCGCGATCAAGCCAAATCCACCATAGAAGGGCGTTTTGACGACGCCCTGCTCTTCGAAAACGTCGGAAAACGTCCAGTAGCTCATGTATTCGGTGAGGCCGTCGCACTCGCGAATGGTGTTTGCGAGATACGGGCCCATGTACGCACTGTCGGTCACGCGGCTTTCGTTGTCGTAGGCGGCGTTGAACTCGCTCCAGATGAGCGGCATCTTTGGATAGGGCGACGCGACGATCTGGTCGTGAACTTTTTTCACCGAGCGGCAGACCATATCGTTGCGCGAGATTTTTTCATGCGTGCCGAAGACGTCTTCGGCTTTGTCGTTGCCATACACGTGCGTGGAAACGAAATCGGCGGGAACGTTTTGCTCTTTGACGTGAGCCAGGAATTTGTCGGCCCACGCTGCTTGCGCGGTGGCCGGACCGCCGACGCGAAGGCGTGGGCTGACGCGTTTCACGGCTTTCGCAGCTTCGTCGTAGAGATGAAAGTATGTTTCGTCTTTCGGATTGCCGGCCCAGAAATCGAGGTTCGGTTCGTTCCAGACTTCGAAATACCATTTCGAGACTTCTTCGATGCCGTAGCGGTCGACGAGATGCTTCGTGAAGGCTTCGATCATCGCGCCCCATTTGTCCCAATCTTTCGGCGGCGCGACGTTCTGCTTGTACCAGAAGGGGTGTAGAGCATTGGGATCGGACGTGAGCTTCTTGGGCATGAAGCTGAGCTCGATGAAGGGCCGAGTTTTGTTGGCGAGTAAGCCGTCGTAGATCTGATCGACGTAGGAAAAATTGTAGACGGGATTGCCGCTGGCATCTTCGTCGTAGAAGCCGACTTCATCGTGAAAGATCGCGTGGAAGCGGACGTACTCGAAGTCTGTGATGCGTTTGACTTCGCGTAGATCGTGACGGTAGTCGTCTCGCAAAGAGAGTATGGCGCGGCCCGAGCCGAAAACTTTTTCCCAGAAATGCGGAAAAGGGTGGGAGGCGGCGTTGGGATTGATCTCAACAGCTTCAGCGACGGTATTTTGCGCGTGCGTCGCATTCGGATGCGCGATGAACAGCATCAGGCAAGCTGCGGCGCAGAAGGGAACAAGGCGGCGAACTACGGTGTTCGGCATTGCCATCATCAGATTTGTCTCCGCACAAAGTTATAGCAGAGAAGATGCGGGGAGACTGGGCGGAATTTTGGTGACGTGCGGTTCGGTGACTTCACGGGCTGAAGCCCTCTTGCCTTTAGCTGAGTTTTTGTCGCGGTTAAAACCGTCACTCACAATTCAAGGTCTGGGCGTTTGGGGCGCAGCATGCTGCGCCCCTACATTGCCCGGGTGTGCGTTAGAAGCTGAATCGGGCTTGGAGTTCGATTACGCGCCCGGCAAGAGCGGTCAGGCCTTGTCCAAACGTTGAGTTCGGCGACGTGACGGATTGCGCGCCGCTGACTGCGTTGTAGTTGATCGTGCCGATTGTCTGCTCGCTATTGCTAAAGGGCACGAAGTTGGTCTGATTGAAGATGTTGTAAAAGTTGGCGCGCAGATCGATCTTTGCGTTTTCGCCAAGCACCGGAAGGCGCGGAAGTCCGAACGCTTTGCCGAGGGTCATGTCCACGGATGAGTATCGCGGACCCCAGAAAGAGTTGCGTGCGACGCCGGGAGCCGCGGGCATGTCACCCGTGATCGTCGGAGGAGTGAAGTAGGTGGTCGGGCCGTTCGGGAAATTACCGCCATCGCGAGTGAATCCGGCGTTGCTGTAGTCATTGAGCGCGCCGCCGAGATACGCCGCCGGACGCAAGGTGCAATAGCCGCTGTTGGCATAGACGAGGCCGCATGTCGTGGCGCCGGTCGCGTCCGTGACTTGCACGTTGTAAACCGGCGTGAAGGGGAAGCCGGTGTGCGCGTTCAAGATGCCGGTAACGGTCCATCCGCCGGCAATCTTGTCGATCCATGCATGATCACCGTGGAAGAATTTCGGCGTCCACACGCCATACAGCTTGAAATTGTGCTTCACGTCGTAGTCGGCGAGGCCCCACTCCGAACGCTGGCTGAAGGGGTATGTGCCTTCCTCGAAGTCCGATGACTGATTGTCTTCGGCGCGGGCGAAGGTATATTGCGCGTCGATCTGAAATTGGCGCGAGAAGCGGTGCTGCACTTCGGTGAGTAGCGCGTTGTATGAGCCGTTGACGTCGTTGGAGTAGAAATTGAACGTCGCGATCGCGGGATTCAGCGGGAAGTAAAGATTTTCGAGCTGCTGCCGCGTGTAGTGACGGCTCAGGCTGCCCTGGTAACCGACGGTGACGATCCAATCGTGGCCCATATCGTACTGAGCGAGCAGCGAGTAGCGATAGGTGACCGGCGTCGGCAGATTATTTTGCACGCCCTGAATTTGCAGACCGGCTGCGCCGACGGGAAGGTTCGTTGTTGGATCAAACGTCAGAATCGCCGCGGGATTCGATGGCCAGTTGTTGAACTGGTTCGGATCGCCTGGAACAGCGTAGAGAATATTAGATCCGAATGCGGTCAAGCCACTGACGAACGGCGGATTCGAGCGGCCGTTCAGCGTGATCGCCTCTTCCATACGGTTGTAGCCGATGCCGCCCCCGCCACGGATGACGAGACGGTTGTGCATGTCCTGTTTGACGAGCGGTAGTTTGCCGGGGCTCCACGCGAAGCCGAACTGGGGTCCCCAGTTGTTCTTGCTCGAATTGTAGAGATTGCCTCCGGTTTTCAAAACGAGACCCGTGAGTTCATCTCCCGGGCCACCAAGAACCGGATTGCTGATGTTGCCGTCTTTTTCGCTTACTGGGCCGAAATATTCCCACCGCAAGCCGATGTTCAGAGTGAGGTTCGGCTTCACTTTGAAGTCGTCCTGGATGAACCCGGCGTAAATGTCGGAACGAATGTATTTTCGCGCGTCGGTGGGTTGACCGGTGATCGGATTGAAGTTGCCGAGTTCTTCCTGAGGCGCATCGTTCGCGAAATCCCAAATATTGTTGAACTGAAAAGTGGGACGGGCAGCGCCGGCCTGGACATCGACGTCCTGCTCTTTATAAATGTCGACGCCATACTTCATGGAGTGATTGCCCCAGATTTTGGTGAGCGTATCGCGGATGTTGTACGTCGTCTGATAGAAGACGCCCGGGCCAGGAGCACCGAAGCTGATCTGGTTGGCAGGGACGTTGCCGAATAGATTGATGTTGTCGGTCGGCAAGCCAAACGGCTCCTGCGGATTTGTGTTGAGTTCGTTGAAGTACCAGCGGGTCACGTTGAAGCGCACTTCGTTAAGCAACGTGGGGCTGAAGGTGTGATCCCAGAGAACGGCGCCACTTTCGTTGAGGCGGTCGGAGTTCCACAGGTTTGCGGAGCGTGCGTTGCCATTGAAAAATTGAGAGTTGTTCGGGACGTAATACATGCTGAACGCGACCAGGTCTTTGCTGCTTGCCTGCCAGTCGACGCGGCCGTTGTATTGCGTCGATGTGCTGATCGTCGGGTTGAGGGTTTGAACGAAAGCGATGTCGGGAATTCCGTCGAGGCCGCCGCCTACGCCAAATGGAGTAGCCGCGGCACCGAAAGTCGGATCGTGCGTGCCGAGAGCGCCGACGACCGGCGAGCCGATGTCGAGGCCCGAAGAACCATTCGGTCCGATCGCGGCGCACGATGCAGGATTGGGAAGCCCGGCCTGCGCGCAGGTCATTGGAATGATGTGGCTGATCACGGTGCCCTCACCAGGGAATGACAGCAACGTGTTGGCGATGCTGCCCGTTGGTCCCTCGGCTAAAAACTGCGGAGTTTCCGCCCACGTATTGTTTGTGTTCTCCGCGTTGTTGCGCAGGGTTTCGTAGGAGAAGAAAACGAAGAGGTGGTTCTTGATGATCGGACCACCGACGCTGCCGCCGAACTGATTGAAACGATTGGCGACGCGCTGATCCGCATCCGATCCACCGGGACCGTTGTAACGCTGAAATGCGTTGAGGCCAGGGCGGTCCATCTTGAGAAACAAGCTGCCGTGATATTCATTCGTGCCGTTTTGCGAAACGACTTCGACTTGCGCGCCGGAGTTGCGTCCGTTTTCCGCGCTGTAGTAATTCGAGCTGACGCGAACTTCCTTGACCGATTCTTCGTTTGGCGTGATGACGGCGGCGCCGCCCCACGCAAGGCTGTTCACCTCGACGCCGTCAATCTGGTAGTCGTTCGTGGTGTTGCGCTGGCCGTTGGCATTGATCTGCACCTGATTTTCAGTCTGGAAGATGCTGCTGCTGGCGCTGGTGCCGCCCGGACCGGCGCTGCCTGGTGTGTTCTGGCTTCCGCCATTGTTGGAGTGAGCCGAATCGCCGAAGACGCCGGGCGCCAGACGAAGCAATTGGAATGGGTCACGGCCGAGCGAGGGCAAATTCTGAATGTCTTTGGCGTCGAGCGTGCCGCTGATCTGGCCGGTTTCTGTGTCGATCGGCGGAGTCACGTCGCCGTTGACGGTCACTGACTGGCTTACGTCGCCGACCTCCATCGTGACGTTGACGGACTGAATCTGTTCCGCCGAGACCGTCATATCGGTCAGGTCTTTGCGTTTGAAGCCCGTTGCGGACGCGGAGATGGCGTAGTGGCCGGGCGCAAGACTAAGAAAGTTGAAAACTCCCGACGCATCCGTTGTGACAGACACGACGCGGCCAGTCTCTTTATTGGTCAGCGTGACCGTGGCGGCGTTGATCGTATCGCCCTGCGCGTCCAGCACACTGCCCTGAATTCCGGCGCGGTATTGAGCGAACGTGGTAACAGCGAGAACGAGAAATGCGAGAGAGCAGACACACCAAGACGCAACTCTGCGGACTGAATCAGGCAACATGGCCATTCACCTCGAGAAATTACCCCTGTTCGACTTCGGCGGAAATGGATTCGGGTCCACTGGGGAGGGAGAGCGGAGTCGATCTATTTACGGCGAAAGCATATAGCACAACGTGGAAGCCCGCCGCGTCGATAAGGTGTTTTTGGTAAGTGGATTAGTTGAGTCGCTGTATGGCGTCTTCTGCAGGTTTTTCTGGCGACGACAATTTTTAGCGTAACGAAATTTGCCCGCCGTGCATCTCACGCGCGCCGACATTGACAGCCGCGGCGGTGTTCGTCAGCATGGCGAATCCGTGCGCGACATTTCCAAATTTCTCCGCGAAACAAAGACCGTAGTGTTCGTGAATCCTGCCGCCGGGGCTGGACGCGCCGAGCGAAACTTGCGACGGGTTCGCGGTGCATTCGAGCGGATGGAGATGGCGACGGAATTCGTTGTCGCTACGAGCGCCGCGGATATGCAGACGCGTGTTCGCGCGGCCATCGCGAACGGAGCGCGACTGCTATTCGCGATGGGTGGAGATGGGACCGTGCAGGCGATGGTCAACGCCATCGTCGGCGAGCAATCGATTGAAGACGGTGTTGTGATCGGCATTTTGCCGAGCGGCGGAGGAAATGATTTTGCGGCGGCGCTGCGATTGCCGAAGGATCCGGCAGCGGTTGTCGCAAGGCTTCGTGACGCGACGATTCGATCGGTCGACGTGATGCGCGCGCGAACCGCCGACGGTGCCATTCGATTGTTTGTGGGCGGGGGAGGCGTAGGTCTCGACGTTGAGGTATCGCGACACGCTTCCGGTTCGTATCGACGATGGCCCGGCCGTTCGCGATATCTGGCATCGGCTTTGCGTGCATGGAGCGAATTCGAGCCGCTCGGAGTACACGCGGAATTTCCCGACGATGATCTGCCGGCGATGAGACGAGCGCGTGATGCTCGCGGCCGCGCTGAATACGCCATCTTATGGAGCAGGTCTACGCGTCGCGCCCGATGCGCGTGTCGATGATGGATTGCTGGATTTTGTCCTTCTCAAAAATCTTGAGTGCGGCGGAAGTCGCCCGCGCGATTCCCAAAATGTTTGCGAGCGGAGCGTTGCCTGACTCTTATTTCACGCGCGTGCAGGCTCGCGCTGTGATCTTGCAGGCCGATCGACCGTGCATGTTTCACGGTGACGGCGAAATCCTGGCGCCCGCACCTGTCCGAGTGGAAGTCGTGCCGAACGCGATACAAGTGCTCGCGCCGGTTGGCAATTGAATCCGAAGTTAGTGACTTGCCGAAGGCGGAGGAGGTGGCGGAGGCGGATCGTTAACCGGGTGACGATGCCGATGAAACGCGATGCGAAGCAAATCGGGATAAAACTCTTTCAGCTCGTTGTAGGCGCTGTTATAGGCGAGGGAAGTTCCCCAGTTTTCAAACACGCGGCCAGCGGTGCGGTCTTCCGGCGGGTAATAAGCCGTCGAAATTCCTTGTTGGAGCAGGAAGCCCGCGACCAGTGGAATGTTAAATGTCGGATCGCCGGAGTCCTTGCGCGATATGACGGTGCGTGTCGCCGCATAATAGATTCGCGATGTGATCGATCCCTTGGCGCGGCGGAAGTAGCGCGGGTCGTCGTGCAAGATGCTCGGCAAAAATCCATACATAAAGAATGCGGAAGTTACCTGATCGCCTTCCGCGGCGCCAAAGCGCTCCGCGTATGGACCCCAGCCCTGGCCGTAGTGCGGCTGCGCGTTCGAGGCTTGCTGCAGGGCGGCCTGGAACAAGTTGCCAATGTGCGCGCTGAAATCGACGGTCTGATGAAGCTCGAGGATGTACTTCTGCTTTACGGTTAGCGGTTGTTGATTCGCCGGGTCGTCGTTCTTGGTCTGAAAGTTTGGAATGAATCCGAGGATGCGCTTTGGGTTGTCGTCCTGCTCACCTGTGGGATTCGACGGCGGCCCGGTCGGCTTTTGCTGCGAGGAATTCGCGCTCGAATTGGTTTGCTGCGCCAGATCACCGGCAATATCGGCGTCGGTTGCGATTTTGGCCGCCGGAGCTTCGGGCTTTGCCGCCATTGCCACGGCTTCTGAAGCGGGCGATTCGGCCGCCATCGACGGGTCATAGCCGTCCGTCGCGCCGAGCGCGTCCAAAGCCACCACGACACTCTTGGAGGAGTGAGGCTGTAGCTCGTCTTGCCCCTGAGATCTCGCCCTGGCGGGAGATACGGTTGCGGTCAGCGTGCTCGCACAAAACATCGCTAGAATGGCAAGTCTGAATTTCGGTAGAGGCATTTATCCCCGGGAGATGTGAAGCGGCCCTTTCCTGGCACGAGCGCCGACATGTGCGCGTCACACCAGCATATCGTAGTTCCCGGTGCGGCACGAAAAGGTTTCAGGCCGGTCTCAGATCGTAAAGGTGGATGCTCCGCAAGCGGCAACTGGTTGCAGCTGGCGACGATTGCGCCGTAATCGTGAGGCTTCGACGGGCTCGGACAGGGCGTTGATGTGCCTGTAAAATCAGCAATATCCGCGGTTCAGCCCTTCTTCTTGTCGATCTTCAGGTTGAGGACGATCTCTTTCTTGGTGTCGAAGCTCGAGATCGTGCGTGTCTGCGATTTGGCGCCGTCTTTTTCGGCGTGAATCTCATAGTCGACGTTCGGATCGAGGCCGCTGAAGCGATAGTTTCCGGAGTCGTCGCTGATGTAGCTGCGAATCGCGTTGCTGCGCGTGTTTTTCAGAAACACGATACCCGCTGGGATCGGAGTTTCTGCCTTGTCGGTGACCTGCCCGCGGACCGTCTTGAGCGAAGCCTCGTGCTTGGCATCCTTCTCCTGGTGTGCCCCCGCCGCTACCGACAGCGTCGCAATCAGCAGGAACGCGAGACCTATCGGAAATGCTTGCAAGCGCAAGTTCACTTTTTCCCTCCCGATGCCGGCTGCATGCGATAGACGACGGTGTCTTCGCTGATGCCGCTCTTCGCGCTGACTGCGTTTTCCTGGTCAGCGAAACCTTTGGCTATGATCACGATCTCATAGTCTTCGCCCTGGGGAACGCGGAAGGCAAACTCACCCCGCGAATTAGTATAGGTCTCCCATCGGAACTTCTTTTCGCTGGCGCGCCGTACACGAATGCGCGCGCCGGGGAGGGCGTAGGCTTTGTCGGTGAAGACGGTGCCGATGACGAGAAAATCGTTGGCGTGGCTGTGGCCGCGTTTGCTGCTCGAACTTGAGCTTGAGGAAGAGGGAGTCGTTGACGGAGATGGGGTCGTCGGCGTCGTTGAAGGAGCCGAAGAAGACGAACCAGGTTGCTGGCTGGGTTGGCGTCGATTGCGAATCGGATGATGGCGGTGGAGGAGCCGGCTGCTGCGCGCGCGAGACTCCGGCTATACCGGCTACGCTCGCCAACGAAAGCGCACAGACTCCCAGACCGCGAATCATTGAAATTGCACGGGGCACACACATGAACCGGTCCTCACCCTGCCCGATTCGTACCTGCGGCATCGTATAGATTAGATGGTAGTTCCAGGAAAGAAGATGTAATTAAGAAAGATTGGGACGGCCGATCAGCGGTGCAGTTGCCGAGGCATCTCTGAAGACTATTCCTCGTCTTCTTCCTCTTCTTCGTCCTCGTCCTCGTCGATCAAATCGCCGTTTTCGCCTTCTTCGCCCTCTTCATCATCCTCATCGTCATCATCGTCGTCGTCATCGTCGTCTCCGTCTTCGGAAATGACGTTCAGATGAACGGGATGAATCTGTGAAACTTCCATCTCGGATTCGCACTCTGGGCAGCTCAAGATTTCTCCTTCCTCCACTTCGTCCTCATCGACGTCGATTTCTGCGGAACATTCGGGGCAGCGAATCACGGGAACATCCTCCGTAAGATTGTTGAGCCGACACGCGCGGGCAAGCACGCATCCATGTCGAGCGTATTATATACCGGGTGTGTGAAGTCAACTCCCATGCGCAAAGACGCTTCCGGCAGGTAAAACGTTCGCTGGCGGCGGTAAAGCGGAGGGCAATTGTCGCGGGAATATCCCGAGCGGCCGGTGGTGGGCGTCGGAGGCGTCGTGATCGAGGGCGGTCGCGCGCTGCTCATTCGTCGCGGCAGCGAGCCGCTGCGCGGACAGTGGTCGATCCCGGGCGGCACGCTGGAGTTAGGAGAATCGCTCGAGCAAGGTGTCATTCGCGAACTGAAGGAAGAGACTGGGCTTACGGTGCGCATCGTCGAGATGATCGAGGTCTTCGATCGCATTTATGAAGATGAAGCTGACGCCGCAGGGGAAACGACGGAGCCATCGGGCCCATCCGCCGAAGAAAAAAGGTCCGCGATTTCATTACGTGATCATTGATTACTTGTGCGAACGGGTCGACGGCCAGGCGAAAGCCGGGAGCGACGTAACCGATGTTGCGTTCGCTACCGAAGATGAGTTCGTGAACTACGGATTGACCGAAACCGCGACGCGCATCCTGCGAAAAGCCTTCGCGATGCATCGCGCGCGACGCACATCGAAGTAATGATCCCGCCAGCTTCCATCCCGCAATCTAGTTCGATTTGACGATTTCGATGCTGCCGTTGGAGTTCGTGAGTTGCAGCCGGCACCCGCCCGAGCCGATAGTTCCATTCAGCGAGTCGCCGCCGATGCTCCCGGTTGCCGTGACCGGAACCTCCGAAGTGATTCGCCCAAACGAAGTGTGCGACGTCAGATTGAAGCCAGCCTCGGGAATGCCGACACGAATCGACGAGAACGAAGTCTTGAGGCTGATGTCGCGGCACCCGCTTGGTGGCCGCGACGAGACTGAAATCGCTCCATTCTGATTGTCGACCGAGATCTTTCCGCTGATTTCCTCGAGGTCTACGCCCGAAAACGATGTGGTCACCGTCGCATCACCCTTCACGCGCCGCGCGGTCACCGAACCGTTGGAATCTTCGGCGGTCAGGTTGCCGCCCACATGCGTCACCGTAATGCTGCCGTAGCTCGTCTTCACATACGTGTCGCTGCCGATTTCGTTCAGCTCGATCGCGCCATTGCCCGTCACCGCACGAATTCCTTTGGGGATGTTGCTCGCCTCGATCGCGCCAAACGAAGTTCGCAGGTTGACGGAGCCTCGTGCGTCGCGCAGCGAGAGCTTGCCATTCGACGTCTCCGCGTCGATGGATCCGGCGATATTTTCCAACTCGATGTTGCCGAACGAATCGCGCACCGTCAGCGAATCGCCACCGATAGACCGCCCTTCCACTTTGCCATTGTTCGTCGTAACCGTCACGCGGCCCTTCACGTCGGCGAAAGTCACATTGCCGAAGCTGTTGGTGATCGTCGCTGCTCCGGCCACCGACGAAACTTCGATGTTTCCGTTATTGTCGTGCAGAGTCAGGTCGCCGTGAACATTGCGCACCTCGGCGCCACCAAAGGAAGAGGAGATCGTCGCCGCGCCGGTGGAATCCACGGTCACTTGTCCGTTGCCGCCCGTGATCGTCAGCGCGCCGGTAACATCTTTCACCGTGATGCTGCCGAAGCGATTGCGCAAATCGAGGGCGCCCTTGACGCTGCTTACTTCGACGGAGCCGTTGTTGTCGTTCACAAGGCTGTCTCCACTCGCGTCGTGCAGTTCGATACTGCCGAAAGAATTGTTGAGTTTTGATGGGCCAGATTGCGACACGGTCAGGGAGCCGTGACTGTTGTCGATGTCCGAGCGGCCACGCACCCCGGTCGAGGTGACGCTGCCGAAACTGTTTTTGACGTTCAGTTGTGCGTCCGACGGGATCGCGATGTCGTAATTGACCGAATACGAAGTGTTGCGCCCATGGAGCAAGCGCCGCCCATCGTCAGGGTAAACCGTGCGGACAAAAATCCCGTTTCCGGTTTGCAACACGTCGATCTGAACTTTTTGCGCGTAGGCGTCGGCTTCGTCGCGCGAACCTGCCTGTACGCGAATCGTGGCGTTGATCTTCACGTCGCGGCCGGACTCGCCATGCACGCGCACTTCGCCAAATTTGTTTTCGATGGTGAAGCTTCCGCCGGCGCCGAGAGACAAAGTCTTCTGAAAATCGCGCGACACTTGCTCCTGCGCGGGATGCGCTGCGCCGGCGGTTCGGCGATCGTCGTGACAGCGAGCGACGCGCTTCCTGCGGTCAAGAACAGTACGGCGACCTGCAACCGCGAGCGCAGACTTGAATCGGCGACAGCTCATCGCTTCACTTCCAACACATCTTCCAGCGTTTTCTGTTTTTCCTGGTACATCGCCAGCAATTGATACCTCAGGTGCGCGTTCGACGGATTTTCTCCAGCTTGCGCGCGCAAATCGTCGATGGCGCTGTCGAGCACCTGCAATTTCTCGCGATAGTTCGCCATCATCGGCGTTTCCGGCTTATCGAGCTGCGGCTTCGCGTCAGCTGCAAGTTTGTCGATCGCCTGCACGTACGCGGTCTCCGCTTTTTCGACATCGCCCAGCGCCTTGCTCTTTAACAGGGAATCCTGCTGCGCCGAATTCACCGGCTTAGTCGAAGTTGGCGTCACTGTCTGATGCCGGTAAATCACTCCGCCTGAGACTAGCAGCAAAACTGCGAACCCACTCACCGCCGCAAGCTGCCACGAAAGCGAAAAGCCCAGCCACGCCGAAAGTTTTTCCTGCCACGTCGGTGCGGCTGCAGGAGCCGCGTTCGCCGCGAGCGCCGTTTCGATGCGCGACCACAACTCCGGACTCGGCGAATAATCCCGCATCTCCGCTGCCGCGACGCTCAACGCTTTCCACGCGCGCACTTCTTCCGCGCAAGCCGCGCAATTCGCCGCGTGTGCGTCCAGCGCAGCCCACTGCGCCGGAGTTCCGTCTTCGAAAATGCTGTCTCTGTCACTGCAAGTTACATTCATCGCGTTTCACCGTACCGTACTGCACAAATTCTTCGAAATCTACGCCGCTTCATTTACCCTGCGCCCGTTGCATTCACCCTGCGCTCGTTGCGTCACTGCTGCGCGGCGGCTCCAGCATCTCTCGCAAATTTTTCTTCGCCTGAAACAGCGTGTTCTTCGACGCTGCTTCCGTAATCTCCAGCGTCTCGGCGATCTGCGAATGCTTGAAGCCTTCGACTTCGTAAAGCAAGAAGACGTCGCGCTGATGCTGTGTCAATTCCGCCAGCGCACGCTCCAGCGCCATCTTCAGCGACGGATGCGAACCCGGCGCGCGCGGCTCGATCGGCGGCGCATCGCCTAGCTGCAGATCCTCATGCGCCACTTCCTTCTTTCGCGTCCGTTTGCGGCGCGCATCATGGCACGTGTTCACCAGAATCCGAAACGTCCAGGTGACAAAGCTCGATTGCCCGCGAAATCCACCGATGCTGCGCTGGATCTTCAGAAACGTGTCCTGCACCGCGTCCTCGGCGTCGAGCGGATTCCCCAATAGGTTCCGTGCGAGGTTTTTCATGCGTGTGCCTTGCAGCGCGAACAGCCGCTCGTACGCGCGCAAGTCTCCGGCCTGGCAGGCGGCTGCCAGTGCGGAGTCCTCAGCCCTCGCCGCTTCCGCCGCCGGGTCCAATCCGGCCAGCGAAGCGGGGTCACGGAAAGGTTCCAAACGCCTCTCCCGGTCGCGCGGTACGGGAGGGATTCTATGCTCCCAGGGCAGTGCAAGTCCCATTGTTCCCATGCCTTGCTCCTGGGGTATAGACGACGGGTAGGACTAGAAGGTCAGGCAGGACTGCCCGTTAACATAAGTATAAGGAAAGAGGGTGGTTAGACGGTTTCAGCGCGCGGTAAGGGCAGTATCGTACCCAGTCCGGAGTAGCGCTAAGCACAGATTGGGAAGACGGCCGGCAGAGGTTCCCTCCGAAAGCTCAGGGCGAACCGGCGCCACCATTCGTCGCAACTTCAACCACGCGGTGGGTCAGCCCGCGATGGCGTCGACTTCGCTCCCAGGCAATGCGCCGCGGGTGCGTTCGCGAGAGGCAAACTCCTGCATCGCCGCCCGTAAATCTTCGACCGCAAAATCGGGCCAGCGTTTATGCACAAAAAAGAACTCGGCGAACGCGCATTCCCAAAGGAGAAAATCCGAAATTCGCTGCTCGCCACCCGTGCGAACCAACAGATCGACGTCGGCCGCGCCCCCGCGGGCTTCGGCCATGACCTCAGCGAACGATTCTTCCGAAAGCTCGGTCGATTTGTAGAACCGGCGCGCCGCACTGTAAATCGCGTTGCGCGCGGAGTAGTCGACAGCCAGCCGTAGGTGGAGGCGCGCACCGCGTGCCGTGGCGTCTTCCGAATCGACGATCGCTTGCCGCAGATTTGCTGAAAGCCGATCGCGGCGGCCGATGATGCTCAGACGAATTGCTTCGTCGATGCAGTGCTGCGTTTCGGTCAGCAGGTATTCGTGGAGGATACGCAAAATACCGGCGACCTCGGCTGGCGGCCGCTTCCAGTTTGCCGATGAAAGCGCGAACAGCGTCAGCGTGTGAATCCCCATCTTCGGCGCAGCCGCAATGATTGCGCGCGCAGTTTGCGCTCCGGCGCGATGCCCGGCCGAGCGCGGCAGCCCGCGCGACGTTGCCCAGCGTCCGTTGCCGTCCGAGATGATCGCCACGTGCAGTCGTCGCGATGGAGGCGGCGGCGCCGTTGGCTGCAGCTCCGGCGCCGGCATTACTTTGATCTGGCCCTGCGTGAGAATCGTGTGTATCGACATAGCGTCCGTCCCCTTTGATCTCTCCGCCGACGCCGGTGGACAAGATCGGCGTCTCGGTCTGGTTACACTTCAAATCGATTGGTACAAACTACTCTGCAATATAAAGTACGCAGACAAAAAATTTTGCAGTTCTAACCTTCCCGCGTTGCGCGAATCAGAGCTTCCATGTGATTCAAATAGCGCTCCAGCGCTTTGCGGCCCGACGCAGTCAATCGATACTCCGTCTTCGGCAGCCGCCCATCGAACGACTTGGTACACACGATGTAATCCGCTTCTTCCAGTTTGCGCGCGTGCACGCTCAGGTTGCCGTCCGTCGTCTTCAGCATCGCCTTCAGCTCGTTAAATGTGAGCGAGCGATTCACCGCAAGCGCGCTGACGATGCCGAGCCGCACCCGCTCATGAATCAGTCGGTCGAGATCCGCCGGGACCGTCTCTTTCGACGATGCCGCAACCGACGGCAGCGCGGCTTCGCGTTCCCGCCGTGGATATCGTTCGTCCCGAGCTGTCGATGATTTCGCCATTCGTATCTCTACTTTACCGCCGCCCTTTTCGATCTTATAGCGCCCGGCATCGCGCCTCGCCTATCCCCCGTGATGCTTCGCGATCCAAAGACCAAATCCGATCTGCAACACGCCGAATCCCGCGGCCATAAATCCGTCGCCCCAGTTTGCCGGCGCGACCAGCGCGATTCCACCCAGCGTCATCAGGCACAAGCCCATGACCGGCACGACGCGTACGGAAAACGCTCCGCCCGTGACGATCGCAGTCCCATAGAGCAGAAGCCAAACCGCGGGCAGCAAAGCAAAGGCGCTCATGTGAAACAGAACGAACGTCAGGCATCCGCCGACAAAGATCGGCGGCGCAAAGCTCAGCAAAAACTTGCGTCCCGGCCCGGAAAATAGCGCGGCGTTCGCGCGGTGAGCCTTAGTGGCTGCAGTCGCTCCTGCGATCGCCACTGCGACAAACGCTTCGATCAACCATACCGTCAGCCAGGCTCGCGGCGACGCTTGACGCGAAGCGGCAAAAGCAGCCGCAATCGCCGTAATCCCCATGGCGACTCCGCCCCATCCGGGTACCGCGGTAAATTCCGCCGCGCTCGCCATCGTTTCGCGGATGTAGCGGAGATGATCCGCGGCGCGCGCATCGATGGGAATCGGCTCGTTTCGCGTCGGCCGAACAGGAGAAGCGAATGCCATGAGGAGAGCCTACAGGAAGGAGCGTCACGTTGTCAAGTACTTTGTATCATAAAGTGAAGCCGCTTTTTTATCAGCCTTCGCCGCCGCCCGCCGGCAACCGGATTTTGCTACCATTCGCCCCGCCATGCCTCAACCCAACGCCGACGTAACCATCCGCGTCGCCACGCCAGACGACGCTGCGATCTGCGGGAAGATCTGCTTCGACGCATTCAGTGCGATCAGCAACGCGCACGGCTTTCCGCCCGACGTCCCGGCGCCGGAGGTCGGCATCGGACTGATGTCGAGCATCTTCACGGCTCCCGGTTTTTACAATATCGTCGCCGAAAGCGGCGGCCGCATCGTCGGCAGCAATTGTCTTGATGAGCGCGCGGTGATCCACGGCGTCGGGCCGATCACCGTCGATCCCACGGCACAGAATCTCGGAGTCGGCCGCAAACTCATGCACGCGGCGCTGGAGCGCTCAAAGCAGCGTGGCGCCGTCGGTGTTCGCCTGGTGCAAGCGGCGTTTCACAATCGCTCGCTATCGTTGTACGCGTCGCTTGGCTTCGACATTCGCGAGCCGCTTTCGTGCATGCAAGGCAGAACGAAGCAACGCAGCGTCGCAGGCTGCACGGTTCGTCAGGCGGCGAGCGCCGATCTGGACGCGTGCAACGCGCTCTCCCACCGCGTGCATGGATTCGACCGCAGCGCCGACCTCGCGCATGCGATTCAGGAAGGCACCGCACTGGTCGTCGAGCGCGGCGGCAAGATCACCGGCTACGTCTCAGCCCTGGCTTTCTTCGGCCACGCCACCGCCGAAACCAACATCGATCTGCAAGCGCTGATCGCCTCGGCAGAATCCTTCGGCGGCCCCGGCATCCTCGTGCCTTCGCGAAACGCCGAACTCTTCCGCTGGTGCCTATCGAACGGACTGCGCGTCACGCAACCCATGACGCTAATGACCGCCGGCCTATACAACGACCCTGCGGGCGCCTATCTACCTTCGATCCTCTTCTAATCGGTTGGAATCATTTGATGTGAAACGCGATGATGTGAAGCTGCGCACGGAATATCGCGCAAAGAAGCAGAAGGAAAGCAAACAAGTAGCGCGGATCAGAATCCCCACCGAGCGGTCGGCAACGGTCGCTGGTTTATTTTTCGGACAATTTCTCTCGAATGCTCTCCGCCATCTGATCCACCGAAATATCTTCGCTCAGCTGTTTGATTTCATGATCGTCGGTCACTCCGCTCAATCCGAGCCGTTTTGCGATTTCGCGGCAAACGCCCAGCGTCGCCGTGAGCTCCTTTTCTGTCAGGAGCATCAGTTGCAGCTCCAGGTGGCTGCGCTCCTCGGTGCGTCGCGCAATTCGCGATTGGCGCATCAGGATGAAACTTGCCAGCAGGATGCTTTCAAACGACAGCACGAGATCGAGTATGGGAAACGGCCACGGGTCGTATGGCTTGATCGCCGGAAATCCGCCGGTGTTGATCGCCAGCCATGCGATGACTCCCACGACGTGCATCGCAACGAACGTCAGGCTTCCGACGAGACTCGAAACCGAGTCCCCGACGCGCTCGTCCCAAGTCCGCCGAGACATGAAGTCCCGCTCGTGCTTGGCGATAAGCTCAATATGTTCCTGGACTGGGCTTTCCGGCATCGTGACGAATGATGACGGCTAGCCCCGAAACATAGCATCGGGCATAAGGCGTGTCTCCGCCCCAAATTCCCTGTACGACTTCGTCTTCGTTACTGCCAGAGAAGCGCGGGAGATTCAGGCGGGCAAACGCTTGAAATGGGATGGTTTGGTGCCGGCGGAGAGAATCGAACTCTCGGCCTAGGGATTATGAGACCCTCGCTCTACCACTGAGCTACGCCGGCGAAAGAGGACTTTTCATGCTACGGAAGGATCGCACGATGGTCAAGGACCGTGGATGAATCGAAATTTTTCGGCCAGATATTAAATGCTATCCAGACCCCGATCTTGCTTCGTTTTGTAAGCAGAAGTGGGAGAGATATCAACGTGATTTCCACAGCCTTTTCACCGCTGAAAAGTGCTGTTTCGCCGCTGAAAATCGAGTGATTTGAGCCTGAGCCGATCCCCAAAATTGCACTTTTTCAGACCGGCTCAGCGTCCGATAACATCGTCAATATCACAGCCTGTCATACAGTGAACCCCTTATAAAACTCTCATTGAATCAGAGATTTCCCTAGTACTGCCGTACCGTTGACCAGTACATCTAGGACTCCTATCCTGCCATCGGTCGCAACCTCTTCGCTCGCAGTCAGAGCGAACACTTGGCGAAACGCTGGGTAGGGGGTTGTGTACCTTTTGGTCACAGGCCACACGCCTGTGTCTGCTTGACGATTTTGTAGCTTTCTATAGAGTGCCACCCGGGTTGTTCATCCACTCGGGAGGGGTACTCTATGTCACGTAGACACGTCGTTCTGCTGCTACCGGCTTTGATTTTGGTAGCGGCAATGGGCCTGAAGACCGCAGTCACCAGCCATAGCACTTTGATCGCTGCTATGCCGGTGATGAATGGACCGGATCCGGCACCAGCACCTTGGAACGGACCCGATCCAGCGCCAGCGCCCTGGAACGGACCGGATCCTGCACCAGCACCTTGGTGATAGCGAAGCACCGGTAAACCGGCTGTCGAACGGGACAGCGGACCAGGGCCACTGACAAGGGTAGGTATGCCTGGATCCGCAAGTTATGCGATTTTATTCCTAGGAACTCTCCTAGAAGCGCTTGTCGTGGTGTGTGCAGTCAAGCGCAAGTTTCTTCGCAAATACTTCATCCTCAATCTGTATATGGTGTTGTGCCTCGTCGTGAGCTGGGGGCGTTACTACGTCCTCGCTCATGAGGGCCTTAAGTCCACGCACTACCGATACTTCTACTTCTACACAGATGCGCTGCTGACGATCGTTCTGTATTTCAGCCTCATCAGCTTATATCTCTCCGTGTTTGAGGAGATGAAGGTGGGCCGTTACCTCCGGTTGGGCGCCGTTGCGCTCCTGGCCGGAACGGCATGGTTTACCTACGCGGTTGTAAGCCAGTCCGAACACAAGATCCTGACCTATTTCGCGTTTGAGTTGTCGCAGAACCTGTATTTCGTCGGGCTCGTCCTGACGTACGTGCTGTGGGCTGCCGTATTGAAGATGCGGCAGACGCCCGCCCTACTGATTCAGTTGGTGCTGTCCCTCGGCATCTACTTCAGCTTCTTCGCCGCCGGCTACGCCCTTTCCAATCTCCACCCGACGCTTTATTCGCGCGTTTCCGTCCTCTTCCCGGTGGTCGGGTGCCTGCTGCCGCTCTCCTGGGCTTACGCATTCTGGCGAGTACCAAAAGACAGGCGCATTACCCCGTCCAATCTAGCCATGGCGGTGTCCCGATGATTGCTGCCCTCGTCCTGGCTTGCTCCATCATTTTCTTTCTTCAGTTCTTTGTCCCGTATTGCAGGTCCTTGATCTCCGCGTCGTCTCACCATGTGCTGTCGCCGGAAGTCCAGGACGTCACTGCTCTTACGACGCCGGCGTCTGGCGAAGACTTCCATCGGGTGGTCCAACTCCTCCACCTCTGCCCCGACCGGCCTGAGGACCGGGGCGAGATCCGCGCCATCGGCGTCTACTTCGGCATGCTCAACTTTTTGAAGACGGTCACGCGGAGCTTCGCACCGGCAGTCCGCAACTGGACTGAGCGGGAATGCGGACGCTGCACTTACTTTGCGGCGGTAGCTCTCGATCGCCGGGTAGCCTTCAGCCGCGACCTGCTCGCGCAGCAGATCGAAGCGTAATCCGCGGCCGTCTCCCCACTTCCATCCAAACTTCGAGTACGGTAGCGCCGGCATCCTTGCCGGCGTTTTTGCTTTGCGGCCGACGCAACCTCAGGCTCGCGCGTCATTCCCACACGAAAAAAACCGCAAATGATGCCGCATTCGCCTCTTTCCATCCGCATTCTCCGCTTGCTTTTTGCTCGCGAGTGTTATTCTCACAACATCACTCCTCACCGGAGTCGATGCGTCCGCAGCGCAAAAAGCACCGGTGACAAAAACATGCTTGCAGTGTGGCTGCGTGCTGCCATCAAGTGCACGCGCTTGCAACTTTTGCGATTCCAGCTTCAGCGTTGAGCTCTCGTCTACGCGCATTCTGCGCGAAGACGACGCTCCGCCGCGCGCTCCAGAAATAACGATGTGCGCGAAGCGTGAGTCGAACTGCGTCTCGACGACGAACACCAGCGACGAGCCCGAGGTGGGCGCGTGGCGCGGAGAACTCGGCGAACGCATCCAGGCCTATCGCGCGCGCCGCGGACTGCCTCCGCTGCCGCCACGTCCGGTCCGCGTACGCGATGTCGAAACTCGCGAACCTTTACTACAGGAAGTTGCGCAGACCAGCTTGCCGTTTGCGGAGCCTGCCACGGTTCAGCCGCAAGAATCCCGACACAGCGTCGCCATCGCGACGGCTGTTGCGGAGCCTCTGCCGGCAGGAGCCGAAGTCTCGCCCGCCACGAAGGAAGAAGAGTTCTCCTTCACGATCGCGATTGGCCGTTACGTCACTCCGCCATCCGCAGGTAGTGATGGGCGCATGGAGATCGACGTTTCCGTTTCGCCGGATACGCAACACGAAGACGGCGACGCCGAAGATTCGGGAAAGGTCAAGCATTACGGCTTGTACCCAGTCGCTTCGCTCGAAGATCGACGCATCGCAGCCGTCATTGATTTCGTGTGCCTGCTGTTCGCGTACGGCGGATTCATGGCGCTATTCAGCTCGCTCGGCGGCCAGTTCTCGGCCTCCAAGCTCAACGCCGTCGTCTACGCTGCGACTTTCGCGGTCGTCTACCTCCAATACTTCGCGCTCTTTACGGTATTTGGCGGCACGACACCCGGCATGATGTTTCGCGGATTGCAGGTGGCAAGCTTCTCTGGCGCGCCTCCGTCGCCGCGGCAATATTTGCTGCGCAGCATCGGATACGTTTTGTCTGCGGCCGCGGTGTTCGCCGGCTTCGCATGGTCGTGGTGGGACGAAGACCATCTCACGTGGCACGATCGCATTTCGCGCACATATTTGAGCTCGCCCGCAACACGCGCCTCGTTTCACGCGCCGAGCGCGGCACACAGCCGGTAAGCTGCAACCAGCGACGTTCTAACAATTCAGCGTTTGGAAGAAACCTGGCGCGCAATCCCGACGATGGCCGCCAGGCTTTTTTCTACATCGGCGTCCGTAGTCGCCCACGACGACACGCTGATGCGCATCGCAGTCTTGCCCTGCCACACCGTTCCGCCGCACCAGCACGTGCCATCTTCCTGAACGCGCCGGATCACTTCGCGCGTTTGTTCCGGCGTGCCAAACGACACGAGCACCTGATTGATCACGACGTCGTTGAGAATCTCGTAGCCCGCGTCGCGAAGTCCCTCAGCGAATTTCTGCGCGTACGCGCACGTGCGCTCGATCAGTTCTGCCAGTCCCGACTTGCCGAGCGATTTCAGCGTCGCCCACAGCTCGACTCCGCGTGCGCGCCGGGAAGAATCCGGCGTGTGATACAACGGCTCGCGGCGCGCGCTGGGATCAAGATACGCCGCCGTCGCCGTCATCGCGCTGCGCAGCGCATTCCCGTCGCGCACGATCGCGATGCCGCTGTCATAGCCCACATTCGGCCACTTGTGCGCGTCCGTCGCCCACGAATCGGCCAGCTCAAATCCCCGCGTAAGATGGCGATACTTCGGCGACGCAGCGGCCCACAGTCCAAACGCGCCATCGACGTGTACCCACGCACCATCCCCTTTCGCACGTGCACAAATTTCCTGCGCCGGATCGAACGAACCCGTATTCACATTGCCCGCCTGCAAGAAAACAATCGTGCGCTCGTTCACTTTCGGAAATTTGTCGGCGCGCATCCGGCCTTGCGCGTCCGCTTCCACAACCTTCACTCGCTTTTTCCCGAATCCGGCAAGCGCGAGCGCCTTCAACGCGAGCGCATGAATTTCCTCGCCAACGACAACGTCAATCGGCGGCGCGCCAAACATTCCTTCGTCGTTGACGTTCCATCCCGCTTTGGCAAGCAGCGCGTATCGTGCGGTCGTAAGCCCGGTGAAGTTGGCCATCGTTGCCGATGTCACGACGCCTCCCGCACAACCCGCCGGAAGATGCAGCGCTTCGCAAATCCACGCCAGCACAATCTCTTCCAGTTCGGACGCCACCGGAGACATCACGCGCATACAGGCGTTCTGATCCCACGCGCTGACAATCCAGCTCGCCGCCAGGGCCGCCGGCAGCGATCCGCCGATCACAAATCCGAAATAGCGCCTTCCCGTGCTGGCGATCGTCGCGGGCGCGCCGATTTCGTCGAGCGTCGCGACAATTTCTTTCGCGTCGGCCCCCTGCTCCGGAAACGCTTCATGGAATTTCGACAGACGCTCCACAGCTGCGGGAGTCGGCGCAACGCAGCGTTCGCCAATCGTCTCGACGTACCGTCGGGCGTGGCTCGCCGCGGCAGTTAGGGCCTCGAGAGTGAGCTCGCTCGAGGAGCGGGTAGTGGTCGGCATGGATGTGCCTTTCAACGGGCCGTCATCGCGGAAAAGCGCGGCCCGAAACGAATGGCTGCAGCTTGGACCTGCCACGCTTGAGGTAAAGAGCCGATTTGTCTGGTTGGAAAGCGCTCACCGAACGAGCGCGAAGCGGAAGAGCCGAAGCGAAGAGCCGTCGCGAAGTCGAAGAGCCTGTGCTAAGCCAACTGCTTGCTGCGCGCCGTCGCCTGATCCGAAGCGACTTTGCCGTCGCGAATATAAATCACGCGATGCGCATGCTGCGCAATGTCCATCTCGTGTGTCACGACAATGATCGTATTTCCTTGCGAGTGCAAATTCTCAAATAACGCCATGATTTCATCGCCGGTCTTTGAGTCGAGGTTTCCTGTCGGCTCGTCGGCA
Organism: uncultured Acidobacteriota bacterium; assembly: GCA_963766985.1. Classification (GTDB taxonomy): domain Bacteria; phylum Acidobacteriota; class Terriglobia; order Acidiferrales; family UBA7541; genus Acidiferrum. Next base: position 365,215 of record CAVYCJ010000009.1, on the reverse strand, counting down.
AGCACGATGGACGGCGAATTCACCAGCGCGCGCGCAATCGCAACACGCTGCCTCTGGCCGCCCGAAAGTTCGTTCGGCTTGTGGTGCATGCGGCTTCCGAGATCGACGCGGTCCAGCGCTTGCTTCGCCTTCACCAGCCGTTCTTCCGCCGGCGTGCCGTTGTAAATCAGCGGGAGTTCGACGTTATGCAGCGCCGTCGCGCGCGGCAACAAATTAAACGTCTGAAATACGAATCCGATTTCTTTGTTGCGGATGAACGCCAGATCGTCGTCATCGAGTTCGCTGACCTGCCGCCCAGCCAGCCAATACTTCCCCGAACTTGGCGTGTCGAGGCAGCCGATCAAATTCATCAGCGTCGATTTACCCGAGCCCGACGGCCCCATGATCGCGACGTACTCGCCCTTGCGAATCGTCAGGTCGACGCCGTTGAGCGCGCGCACCTGCTCCGAGCCCATTTCGTAGACCTTCGCGAGATCCTCCGTCTTGATGACAATCCCGGAGCTGACGAGATCTTCGCGATACGATTCCAGTGATGTTGTCTCGAAGGGCATTCTCTCTCCGTCGAAGTCGCAGCGACTCGGCCTGCGCGAACGCGCGAAGCTGCCGGCCAAAGCTTAACTCTTAACTCAGCTCAGCTCTCAGCTCGACTTATCGTCATCCGACTCCGTCTTCTTCGGTGCGGAGTTGTCCACCTTCACGCTCGACTCGGGCTTGAGCGTCCGCAGCGCTTTATAGCTGCCAACGACAATCTCGTCGCCCTTCTGCAATCCCTTGGTAATTTCGATATCGGTGACGCCAGAAATTCCGGTATCGACTGGACGGAAAAACGCTTTCTTCCCGTTCACCACGAAAACGCCCTGAATTTCATCCTTCTTCGGATCGCCCGGCGCCGACGGCGGAGGCGCCGCAAGCGTCACACCCGACCCGGTGCCTTTGTTGTTTTTCGCCGCGTCTTCCAAATCTTTGCGCGTGCGGACGGCCAACGCTTGAATTGGAATCGCCAGCACGTTCTTCCGCTCAGCCGTCTTGATCTTCGCAGTCGTCGAAAGCCCGGGGCGCAAATTCTCCGGCGGGTCGCTCAGCGTCACGACAACTTTGAAATCTTTCGCTTCCTGATTGCTCGTCGTGGACTGCGTCGTCGCCAAACCCGAAGTGCGCAGCACGGCTTGTGAACCAATCTCGGTTACTTTGCCTTTGAAAATTTTTCCGGGGATCGCATCGATCGTCACGTCGGCGTCCTGCCCGTTCCGCACATTGACGATATCTGTCTCGTCCACCTTCACTTCGGCGGTCACGATCGACATGTCCGACAGTGTCATCAAAAAGCTGCCGTTCGAGTTCTGAATACCCGGCACGACGTAATCGCCGATGCGCTCCGGCAAGTAGCTCACGATGCCGTCGATCGGCGACGTGTACGTCGTCTTATGCAAAATGTCTTCCTGGTGCACCAGCACAGCCTTGCTCTGGCTCAACTGGGCACGCGTCTGGTCCAGCGCAGCTTTGGATGTCGCCACGTGCGCCTTCGCCGAATCCACCGCAGCGAATTGAGCGTCGAATGTGGTTTTGCGCTGATCGAAGTCCTGCTTCGGGATCAAACCATCTTTATAGAGGCTCTGCCCGCGCTCGTACTCGAGCTTGGCGTGCTCCAGGTTGGCCTGCGCCTGGACCAGGTCCGACTGCGCCGATTTGTAGCTCGCTTCGCCGGCCTGCACGCCCGACTCCGCCGAATTGATCGCCGCTCCCTGCGCCTGCACATCGGCATTCGCCTGAATATTTTCCTGGGTCAGCAGCACCTGACCCTTCTTGATGTGGTCGCCTTCCTTGACCACGATCGAAGTAATCCGGCCAAAGCCCTGTGCCGTCACGTTGGTGTATGTCGTTGGCTTGATTTCGCCCGAAGCGGTCACCAGCGATATCAACGTGTCCGATGGCCCCACTTTCGCCGTCTGCACCGTCACCACGCCTTTGTTGGCCTGGGTCACGCTGATCCCGACAATCGCACCGAGGACTACAACCGCACCGACCCCGATCCCGACCTTTTGCCACGTCTTCATTTTTGCCTCTTGGATGCCGCTGCGAGCGCTCTCGCGCGGAGTTCAGTCGAACCTGTCCACCGATACCTCTACATACGGGCGGTTAGGGATAAATGTTTCGCCTACCCCGCCAACAACTCGCAAACTCTTGTTTTAACGGAACTTGAAGGCCGTACGCCCGGCTCTCTCCGTGACGAACGGCGGCGTGCCACTGCTGACAACTCCTTGGACCCGCACTGCTGATATTTTAGGGAGAAACCTGGTCAAAGAAAAGGATTCGTCGAGGGCGGTATTGGATGCCTTACTGGGCAGGTTTCACCCACCGACTCAGCGTATCGATTACTTGGACGCCGGTGAGCGGTCAGTGGTTCCGGTAGGGCTGAGCGAACGGCGGCGAGTTCCAAATTGGGAATTGCGGTGGGCGTCCGGCCGAGTCAGGCGGTTCTGGCGTCGCGGAGGAAGACCTCGACCTCGGCTTGCGTCGGCATGGAGGGCTGGGCGCCGTGGCGGGTGACCGAGATGGCGGCGACGGCTGCCGCGTACTTCACGCTGGCTACGGCGCCGCTGCCGCGCACCATTGCGGTAGCGAAGGCGCCGTTGAACGCGTCACCGGCCGCGGTTGTGTCTACGGCTTTCACACGGTATGCCGGGACGAGCGTGTGCTCGCCGCTTCCGAGGGCGACGTAGCAGCCGCGGTCACCAAGCTTGAGCAGCACGTTGCGGCAACCCTTGTTTAGCAATTGCTGCGCGGCGTCTTTCACGCTTTCGCTGCGCAGTTCGGAACCTGCGCGCCCCAGTAAGGTCTGCGTTTCGGTTTCGTTTGGGGTGAGCCAATCGACACTGGCGAGAAGCGACGCCGGCAGCTCTCGGGCCGGGGCAGGATCGAGCATCAGCGGAATATTTTCGCGCTTCGCGATTGTCGCCAGGTACTCGATCGTCTCCAGGGGAATTTCCAGCTGCGCCAGAATAATTCCAGCTTCGCGAATCACGTCGAGATGTTTTTCCAACTCGCGTGGCGACAATGCGCCGTTTGCGCCGGGCACGACGACGATCGCGTTTTGTCCATCCTCCGCGGTTGTGATCAGCGCGATGCCCGAGGATGTAGGCACGACTTCGACGGCCTTCGTATCCACGCTGGCGGCTTCGAGGCTCGCGCGCAGTTGCGTGCCGAATGCATCGTTGCCGATGCGACCGATCATGCTGACGAGTGCGCCGAGCTTTCCGGCCGCGACCGCCTGATTCGCGCCTTTGCCGCCGGGAAATGTGTTGAACGTGTTGCCGGAAACGGTTTCGCCGGGCAGCGGAATGCGCTTTGACGACGCGACGAGATCGAGATTGATGCTGCCTACGACGAGGAGTCTTTTCGGCATTGTGTTTTCCAGACGGCGGTTCGCGTTTCAGCCTGATTGCTTTCAGGCAATGCTAGCGCGGAAAAACCGGAGCGAGCGCGACGGCTCCCAATCCCACCAGAAAAAATAGAAACATCAGCGGAATCAATTTCCGCGCGGGAGCTGGAGCAGTCGCGAATTCACGCCACACGAAAACGCCCCAGACGGCGCTCACCATCGTAGCGCCCTGACCGATCGTGTACGAAATCGCCGGGCCGATGATCGCCGCGTGCGAAGCCACGAAATTCAGCACCGCGCCCGTGCACCAGATGAAGCCGCCGAGAATCCCCCATAGATGGAACGAGCCGCGCGCTTGTCCGTAGCCGCTCATGCTCACCGGCGCCGTGCCGGTCAGCGGATGCCGCATCATGAAATAATTTACGGGGATGGCGCAGATTGCCACGCCGATCGCGAAGAAAAACGCGACTGAATAAGGACCGAGCGAACCTTCTCCACTGCTCGCTTTCGCGACGAGCGGATAGAAAATTCCCATCAGCACGCCGCACGCGAGGCTGATCTGAATCCCACGCGCGCTCAGCTTTTGCTGCGTTGTTTCGCGGCGGCGATACGCCATGGCATCGACGATGATCGCCAGCACGACGAAGAGAATGCCGCCGAAGAGCAGCAGCGGATTGCCTTGCGGCGCGATCGCGTAATTCAGCAGCGCGCCGACGACGAGCGCGAGGCCAATGCCGATCGGAAACGCCACCGCCAATCCGGCGATATCAATCGCCGCGACGAGCAGCAAATTTGCGACGTTGAAAACAGCGCCGCCGGCAATCGCGAATAACACGTGTTGTGTGTCGGCGCTGTGAATGTTGTTCATGAAGGACGACGGTCCGCCGCCCATGCTGCCCAGCGTGTGCCCCCAGAACAGGCTCGCGACGATGATGCCGATGACGTAGTCCCAATAAAAAAGCTGGAAGGGGTAGCCGGGCGTGAGCTTCATGGTATTGGCCCACGAGCCCCAGCAGAGCATGCTGCCGATCATGAAAACCAACGCGACTGCGTATGCTTCGGGTTGGTACATGCGCCCCGCTTTCTGCCCTCGTGGGCAACGGCTCGCCCGGTAGGGGCGACAAGCAAAGAGCCGAAAAAAGCCGTGCCATCATGCCCGAAAAGCGTGCGGCTGGCTACTCTGCGTCGCGCACGCAGCGAAATCCGACGGCACCGGAGCGGTCCTTGCTCGGCGCCATCAGCAACAGCTTGCCGTGTTCATCGAGTTTGTACGCCTGCGGGAAATACCAGACCGAGCCCTGCGGCTGATAGTAGCTGCCGCCGCGCAAAATTCCGCCGCGCGTGTGTTCGTCGATGTATTCGTCAGTCCACTGCCAGACGTTGCCGACCAGATCCATGACGCCGAATGGACTCGCTCCCGCTGGATGCGCATTCACGCTGTCGGGTCCGCGCATCGATCGGCTTTTGTCAGGCGTGGGCACTGCCGCGGCATTCCACTCGTTGCCCCAAGGATAGAGGCGACTGTCATTGCCTTGCGCGGCGTATTGCCACTCCCATTCGTGCGGCAGGCGTTTGCCGGCCCAGCCGGCGTAGGCGCGCGCGTCCTCCAAGGAAACCCACGTGACCGGTTTGTCGGCGGCGCCTTCGGGAAACGAGCCGTCGTGCCAGTCGCGCAGAAAATTCGAATCGTCTTTCGGATGATAGTGCGTCGCGTCGAGGAATTTTTTGAACTCGGCGTTTGTCACCGGAAATTTGTCGATCCAAAACGATTTCATCTCGATCACGTGCTCGTGATAGCGCCGCGGTGAATCCTCCCAAGGCATTTGCGTATCGATGCCGATGTCGTTGCTGCCTTCGATTTCGATTCCGTGGACGCGGAAGCTGAAGGTTCCGGCAGGAATTTTGATCATCTCTGGCGGAGCGATGGCGGCAGGTTTCGTCGAAGCAATTTCGGCGAGGTGCTGCGGCAGGAATCTCCAGTCGTGCGAATAAAAAGCGAGTGGGCTTGCCGTCAACGCCCGCATTTGGGCCATCAATGCGATGAGTTTGGCGTCGGGTGCGGGTTTCGTCGCGAGGATTGCGCCGTAGTCTTTGTCGTCGAGAGCAAAACTAAGAGTAATTTTGTCCCCGGTTCGCGTGGGATGGAGTTCGACGCCGTGATACAGATCGAAATAACGGACGCCGCTCGCAGCAGGCAATTCCATCTGCGGACCATCGACGTCATATTCGTTGCGATTGATGATCGTCCAGACGGTTTGATCGCCGAGCGGCCAGCGGCTGGCGAAGACTCCGAATCGCAGCATCGGCGCGAATGGTTCCCATCCTTCGCTTACAAGAAACGGCGCGAGAGCGCGCTCCATCGTCGCCACACGTCGCGTTGCTTCGGCATCGCGCGGCGTGATGCCATTCCAGATACCCCAGATATTTTCCCAGCTGACCCAGCCGACGCCGTTGAAAAATGCGTATTGCAGATCGTTGGTTTTGTCGCGATTCCAGCGGTCGGAAATGTTGACCATGTGTCGCGGCTCGAGCCATTTGTAGCGATCGACGCGTGGCACAAACGGGAATTCGTATTGTCCCCAGGTCATCACGTCGTAGGCGACGGCTTCGTCGGCGGGTCCGCCTTCGGGCTCAAACGCGAGCGGATGATGAATTTTGTCGGCGGCGAGCGAGAAAGCGAGTGGCACGCCGTCCTGCGTGTCGCCGTTGATGCCGTCGGCGCCGATTTCGGCCATGAGCTCGGCGATCGCTTCGGGCCACGGCTTGCCGGGATCGCGCGTGCCCTGATCCCACATCATCATCGGAAAAAAGACGCGGACGCCGCGGCGGTGAAAATCGGCGACCATTTGTTTCACGCCGGCGATTCCACCCGGCATCGCGCGAATCATGTCGTGCTGATTGCGATTGTCGATGCCCATGTTGGAGTAGGTGGGCCAAACGAGAACGGAATCGATGCCACCGTAGCGTTTGTCGAGATCGTCGAGATAGCGATCGACGGTGTATTTGCCGGCGACGGGATCGTAAAAGTAGCGATCCTCGACCATCATTTGCGGCTGGATGAAACTCGATTGCGTCCAGCGAAGCTCCGGCATCTCGTAGCGCGCGCCGCTGTAGCCGATGCGAATGAGGCGCTCGGCGCGCCAGTGGCGAATGTCGGCGAGCCAAGTTTCATGCTCGTCGGGCGCGCATGGAGTTGTGCCGCCTTCCCACGCGCCGCGCGTCGTGAGGCACGCCGGGCCGGGAATTTGCTGCGCGCCCGGCTCCCAGCCGCCGCTGGTGATGCCAGCTTTTGTGTCCTGCGCGGATGCAATGGGCAGCATGAATCCGAACACGAGGAGCGCTGCGGCTGACGCCGTTAGGCTCAACGCGAACTTTGGAACGAAGCGAATCGAAGATCTCGGAAGCACATGCGACTCCGTGAGGCTGGAACAGGCGGCGCGAATATAGAACGTTTCAAAATTGCTTGTCCATCGTACAGATCGCATTGGCGCCGATGAGACTGGCAAACTCGACGACGCAATGTGAAAGTTTGCAACCACGCGCTCTTTTGGTTCATCTTCTTTGCGACACCGATTCGTGTGACAAATTCTTCCGCGGAGCAAGCGCCGCTAACTGACGCGGCTGAGAGATCATGGTAAATAAAGTTGTTCTCATCACCGGCGCGAACGGAGGACTTGGCACCTCCATCACACGGAGTTTTCTTGCGACTGGCGCTTCGGTCACGGGTGTCTCGAACAAGATTTCGGCAGCGGAATTTCCGCAGCCAAACTTCACTCCAGTTTCAGCCGATCTGACGAAGGCAACCGCCGTCAACGATGTCGTGCAATCCGTCGTGAAGCGCGAAGGGCGGCTCGATATTCTGATTCACGTGCTCGGAGGGTTCGCGGGAGGGAAGAGCATCGCCGAAACCGACGACACCACGTGGCAGCAGATGCAGGATTTGAATCTGTCGTCGGCATTTTACGTTTTGCGGGCGGCGATTCCGCATCTGCGAAAGTCGGGCGCCGGACGAATCGTAGCGATCGGCAGCCTTGCTGCCGTCGAACCGCATGCGGGAATTGGCGCATACGTAGTGTTCAAATCGGCGCTCGTGTCTCTCGTAAAGACTGTGGCTCTGGAGAATCGCGACGCAGGCGTGACGGCGAACGTGATCTTGCCCGACACGATGGACACGCCGGGAAATCGCAAAGACATGCCCGACGCCGATCCGAGAAAGTGGGTCGCAACGCAGGACGTTGCCGAACTCGCTTTGTGGCTGGCCGACGATCGCGCGTCGCACACGACCGGAACAGCGTTTCCAATCACAGCGAAGCCGTAACCGCGAGGAGTCGTGCTCCCCGGCTGCGTTCTCGGCCACCCATTTTGGTACGGGGTGCGGCAGAATTCCCGAAACCACTTTTCGTTCGTTCGTCTGGACTGTTTGCCACTCAAGCCGGGCCAAAAAAGTAGGAAGGCTTTCGAGCCACCTCCCCCCTGTTTTTCCCAAGAGTGAATAAACCTTGTGTTTAGAGTGAGTTGCGAAAATATTAGGAACGTTTTTCTGAAAGAGTGAACAAGAGCTCTGTTTTCATGGCGTTACGGACTCGCCAGTTTCGCTTTAGATTTGCCTCAGGCGCTCGCCGAGCCGCATTTGAGCGAGCTCGCCCTGCTGAAAGCAAAAAACGCCGGCAGGGCGCCGACGCTACCAGCTTCTTATATTCAAGTCTTTCAGGCGAGAGATTAGCTGGTAGGTACTATACACGATGTATAACGGTTTGTCAATAGTGAGTTGCAGTCCACGGCTCAGGGATCGCGAATTCCCCTTCACGCTATTGATTATAAACGGGTTGACTGCACAGGCGTGACGGTCGGCGCCCCGGCCTCGTTTACCCTCTGATAGGCCGGAGCGACTCGTTGAAGTGTCGCGAGATGAGCTGGAAGTTGTTTCAAATCAGAACAGTACGGATGGGCTAGGGAATTAATCCTACGGGTCCATAGGAAGCAAATCGGTCGTACCGCTACTCTTCTTGGCAGCCGGGATGCATCTGCTTGCCAGTCGGGGCCCAGAGGGGACCGGCGAGCACGGCTGAACCGGGGAGCCTGATCTCAAGCAGGCGGCCCGGACTGAGGAAAGTAAATGAGTGTGGCGGTACTGATCGAAGAACCCCGGGTCTCGCGGCCGTCGGACGCGTGGCTGGAAGCGCGCGGTCTCGAGTCGACGGATTCGATTCGAACGTCGGAACTGATTTCGGCGTTGTCGTATGCGCTGGACCTTACCGAAGGGCGGTCGATGGGGCATTCGGTGAGGACGTGCGTAATGGGCATGCGGCTGGCGCAGCACATCGGCATGTCGATGGAAGAGCAGGCGGATCTGTACTACACGCTGCTGCTGAAGGACGCGGGATGCAGCAGCAACTCGAGCCGGCTGTTTCACATTTTGAATGCGGATGAGATTCGCGCGAAACGCGACGTCAAGACCACGGACTGGACGAAAGTCGGATTCGAAAGTTTGAATTTTGCGCTGACGCACGTGGCGTCGGAATCGCCGCTGCCGCAGAGAATGTGGAAGTTGTTGCAGGTTGCAGCGACGCAGCAGGCGGACTCTCGTGACCTGGTGAAGATCCGCTGCGAGCGCGGGTCGTATATCGCGAAGAAGCTGGGATTTTCGGACTCGGTGGCGGAAGGCATTCACAGCCTGGACGAACACTGGAACGGTGGCGGATACCCGAACCATTTGCTGGGCGAAGAAATCCCGATGTTTTCGCGGATTGCGAATCTCTGCCAGACGCTGGAAGTTTTTTACGAGGCGCGCGGCGAAGAGGACGCGCTGGATGCGGTCCAGAGCCGGAGCGGGCGCTGGTTCGATCCGGAGTTGGTGGCAGCGACGATGTCGCTGAGCAAGCAAGGCATCTTGTGGCTGGGACTGGATTCGAAGGACCTGCTGGAAAACGTGCTGGTGATGGAGCCGGAAGACCGGCGGCTGATTGCAAACGACACGACAATCGACAGCATTTGCCTGGCGTTCGCGGACATCATCGACGCGAAATCGCCGTTTACCTACCAGCATTCGAACGGAGTGGCGGACGCGGCGATGGACATCGCGATCCACTTCGGGATGAACGAATTCGAGAAGAAGCAACTGCGGCGCGCGGCGCTCATGCACGACATCGGAAAGCTGAGCGTGCCGAACAGCATCCTGGAGAAGCCGGGAAAGCTGACGGACGAAGAGTGGCAGGTCGTCCGCGACCACCCGTACTACACGTTCCAGATTTTGAAGCGAGTGCCGGCGTTCAAGTCGTTCAGCAGCGACGCAGCGGCGCATCACGAACGGCTGGATGGATCGGGATATTGGCGGCGGTTATCGGGCGACAGCATTTCGACGGTGGCGCGCATTTTGTCGGTGGCGGATGTGTTCGATGCGCTGCGGGCGAAGCGACCGTACCGCGACGCGCTCCCGCTGGAAAAAGTTTTTTCGATCATGCGCGAGGAATCGCCGAAAGCGTTGGATATGCCGTGCCTCGAGGCGTTGGTTTCCGCATCGAGCGATCGCGAGTCATAAGGTCCCGAGCAAGGAACAGGGAATTCCACTGAGGGGTGGGGAAATGAGCGTACGTTCACGGTTGTGGATGATGTCGTCCGCGTTGTTCTTAAGTGGCGTCGGGGCTGTCGGGGCGCACGCACAGGATTTCTACACGAATGCGGCTGGAGTTCGGTCCACATCGCTGGGCGGCACGTATGTTGTGTCGTCAACGGATGCGATCGGAGCGCTGTCGGCGAATCCGGCGGGACTTACCTTTTTGCGCGGGGAAAATCTGAACCTGGAAGCGGATATTTTTATTCCGCGCGGCTCGTTTTCGAACTCGGTCAACGACGGAGCGCCGCTGCATGATTCGCCGGCGGTTGTTCCGTATGGCGCGTTCGGAATGCCGATCGGGCATTCGCGGTTCAGCTTTGGCGTTGGGTTGCTGCCGGAACTGGCTTCGCGCGGCGACTGGAAATACGTGGATGCTCCTGGCGTGGCGGGAGCGACGTACGGATTGCAGCAACAGAAGTCGGCGATCGTGAATGTGCGCGCGGTGGCGGGCGTTGGATACACGGTGAATTCGCGACTGTCGCTCGGCGCGACGTTTGGCGCGAACTACAACCAGAACACGTTGGATGCGCCATACATTTTCCAGACGCAGCCGGCACTGGCGGGATTGAAGACGCTGCTGACGATGCATACGGAAGGCGTCGGCTGGAACGGATCGGTGGGCGCGATTGCGAGCGTGACGAAGTCGGTGCAGGTTGGCGCGTCGTGGAAATCGCGCACGGTGATCGATTCGACGGGACAAGCTTCGGGCAATGTCGGAGCGCAATTTGCGGCGCTGGGAGTGAATGCGCCGTCGACGTGGATGTATGACGCGGCGGTGCAGAACGTGTTGCCGCAGTCGGTGCTGGGAGATGTTTCGTGGCAGACGAGCAAGCACTGGCTGTTTGCGTTTCAAGCGGACTGGACGAACTGGCATGACGCGTTTGTGAATCTGCCGGTGACGCTGACGAACGGAACGAATGCGACGATCAATTCACTGGTGGGCAGCACGACGCTGCAGGATTCGGTGCCACTGCACTGGAAGGATCAGTATGGATTTCACGTGGGAGCGGAGAGGTCGTTGACGGAGAATACGGTGCTGCGATTTGGATATGCGCACGCGAACGATCCGGTGCCGAGTTCGACGTTGACTCCATTGACGGCGGCGATCATGCAGAATCAAGTGACGGCGGGATTTGGCTACAATCCGGGAAGATCGAAGTGGGAAGTGGCGTATTCGTTTCATCCGACGGCGACGCAGCATGTTGGGACGAGCGGGTTGCTGTCGGGGGAGTATGACGATAGTACGGTGAAGGTTGGGACGCAGTCGGTGATGGTGGGGTATTCGTTCCGATTCTGAAAGGCGAAGTAGAGAAGCAAAGAAGTAATGAAGTAACGATTGGGAGAGAGATGCGGCTCGGCGAAATTGCTGGGCCGCATTTTTGTTTATAGGGAGACAGATGAGCGTGGTCGTCGTTGCGGCACGGGCGGAGGGTCGTCTAAACCCGCACCCTCTGAAAGCTGAGGGTGCGGCACCCAAATGCCGACTCAGGGTTAAAGAATGAAAAGGGCGGAGTGCTTAGCTCCGCCCGTTCATTTTGAATCGAGTTTTTTGGAATGCAGGTCTAGGCCTTGTGTTTGAAATATTCGACTTGGCGCAGACGTTTTTGGGCGGCGGCTTTGGATTTGTAGGGGCCGCCCAGGTTTTTGCCTTTTTCGGATAGCACTTTGTAACCGCCGGCTACTTTTTTGATCATGTGCACCTCGATGGCTCGGAGCGGTCGTGGTTGCGATCGCTTTGGTTCCGGCAAGGTCAGGGTCGCGCTGAGGGACGGTTCGAGGAATAGGGTGATTTCTGGAGATTCGATCGGGGATTGGAGCAGACGGGACTAGGGGGCGAAGGCGGAATTCCCGCAGAATACAAGGGCGACAATTGCGGTGCAGATTACGGCTGAGATCCTTCGCTTCGCTCAGGATGACAACGCACAGTAAATCGCGCGGACATAGGGCGCAGCATGCTGCGCCCCTACATGTTTTGGATTGCGGCTCGCTCAGGATGACAACGCATAGTAAATCGTGCCGGGTTGGGGCGCGGCAGTGCTGGGCCAGCACAACATCGGCTCAGGAAGTGGAGGGAGCGGGGGGATTGGTTTGTTCGGCGATGGAGTTGATGGCGGCTTCGGCGTCGGGGCTGGCGGTGGCGGAGCGATGGTCGGCGGAGTGGTGGCCGAGGTAGTAGGGAGCGTTGAGGGTGAAGATGCGCTCGTTGCCTTTTACGAGCAGGAGCCATTCGAGGAGGCGGCCGCGTTGGTTGTGAAGGAAATATTCGTACCAGCGTCCTTCGGCGAGTTCGGGAATAACGACGACGATGCGGCGCGCGGGTTGTTCGGCGGCAAGCTTGAGAATGTATTGAACGATCGGGACGATCACGAAGCGGTAGGGAGACGGAAGGCGGACGAGTTTCGGCGGCGGATCTCCGGCGTCTACGAACGGCTTCACGACGAGGCGATCCCACTCTTTGTAGAGGACTTCGGAGTGTTCGTCGGGCTCGACGTGGACGGCGATGACGTCGGTGGTGAGACGCGAGGCGAGTTCGAGGCCGTGTCGCGTGACCTGGCTGTAATGATCGACCGGCACGACGGCGATGGGCTTGGACGAGTGGCACGCGGGGATCATCGGTATGGTGCAGCGCGTGATGGTGGTGACGGAGTGATAGTGGCGGCGCACGGCGGAGAAAATCATGATCAGCATCGGGATGAAGAGGATGGTGATCCAGGCGCCTTCGACGAATTTTGCGACGAGAATGACGAGGACGGTGATGCCGGTGACGAAGCCGCCGAGTCCATTGACGAAGGCGCTTTTGACCCAATGCGGGCCGCGTTTTTTGCACCAGTGCGCAACCATGCCTAGCTGCGAAAGCGTGAAAGCGAGAAAGGCGCCGACGGCATAGAGCGGGATGAGGCGGTCGGTGATTCCGCCGAATGTGATGAGCAGTGTGGCAGTGAGGAGCGCGAGGATGATGATGCCGTAGGTGAAGACGAGACGCCGGCCGCGGAAGGCGAAGACGTGCGGAAGATAATTGTCGAGCGCGATGGAGCGGCAGAGGCGCGGAAAATCGGCAAACGCGGTGTTGGCGGAGAGCGAGAGGACGAGAAGGATCGAGGCGATGGTGACGTAGTAAAAGATGCCGCGGCCGAAGACGGCCATGATGATGAGCGATAGGAGGCTCTGGTAGCCGGGTTGGCTTGGGTCGGTGGCCATCACGCCGTAGCTTTTCGAGAGGTAGGAAATTCCGGCGAGAAGAATCGCGAGAATCAGGATGACGATGGTGAGCGTACGCTGCGCGTTTTTGACGCCCGGATCGCGGAAGGCTTTGACGCCGTTGCTGACGGCTTCGACGCCGGTCAGCGCGGCGCAACCGCTGGAGAAAGCTTTGAGCAGGAGCCAGAGCGTGACGGCCTGACGTGGCGGCGGGCGGAATGGGCATCGTCACGAGCGGCGTGGGATGTCCGCCGGAGGCGATGACGCGGAAGATTCCGACGATGATGGTGATGGCGAGCGTGCCGACGAAGAGATACGTCGGGAACATGAAGGCCAAGCCGGCTTCGCGAAGCCCGCGAAGATTGAGAATGGTGATGATGATGAGAATGCCGACGCAGAGAGCGACCGTGTGTGGCTGGAGACTCGGGACGGCGCTGACGAGCGCGCCGACTCCGGCAGAGATGCCGACGGCCGCGGTAAGAATGTAGTCGGTGAGGAGCGCGGCGGCGGCGAGGAGGCCGGGAAGCGGGCCGAGATTGTAGCGCGCGACGGTGTAGGAGCCGCCACCCTGAGGATAGGCCTCGATCGTTTGACGGTACGAGAAGTAAACAATGACGAGCAGGATGATGACCGCGGTGCTGAGCGGCAGAACGTAGTGGAGGCCGAGCAGCCCGAGAGGAATGAGCAGGCTGAGTGCGGCTTCGGGGCCGTACGCCGCGGAGCTGAGAGCGTCGAGGCCGAAGATGGGGATGCCGCGACCCGGGCCGATTTGCTCGGCGCGCTCTTCGCTGGTGGCGATGGGCTTACCGACGACGACGTCGAGAATGTTCATAGAGCGAGCTGGTCCATGGTGCGGTGCCGGTGCGTGTTATCGAGTTTGCCGGATGCTTTGTTACGCCGCGATGACGAACCTTTGATGCATGGCGGGGCGGCGGAGAGAATGTTTGTCACGAGGCGCGAGGAAAGTCAATTCGGTGGATAGCGGAGAACGCGATAATCGCGAGTGTATTCGCGGATTTGCGCGTGCATTTCGATGATTGTTATCAGTTGCTGAGGGTGGCGTTCTTGACAGTGCAAAGGTATCGGCGTACAGTATGGAGTTTTTAGATGGCCCCGGAGAGCAGCAGGACAGGGGCGGGACTCCAAATGGACAAGAAAAGGCTCGAGTACTACAAAAAGAAGCTAACGACACGGCGCGAAGAGTTGATGAAGACGATCGCGCGGACAGAAGAAGAGGGACGTACAGCGGACGATGATCCGACGGTGGACCTCGCGGATAAGGCGGCGAATTCGTACACGAAGGAGTTTCTCTTCGGAATGACGAATACTGACCGGACGATACTGAACTTGATCGACGAAGCGCTCAAGCGGATTCGGGCGAACGAGTATGGATCGTGCCTGACCTGCCAGGAAGAGATGCAGCAGAAGCGCCTGGAAGCGGTACCCTGGGCGAAGAACTGCATCAGCTGCCAGGAGAAGATTGAGCAGGGGCTGGTTTAGCAAGCAGAGAAGCGTTTATTGGAAATTTGCGCGGGGCTGAAGTTTTGGCCTCGCGTTATTTTTTTGAGCCAAAAAGCTAACGCAGAGGCGCAGAGGGCGCAGGGTTGAGCCGGGTATAATACAGTATTATTATTAGGGAGTATATGTTAGCTTCGTGAGATGAATGGGATTGCCGCTGGCGGGCCGGCTTTCTTGCGGCGATTGGCTGCGGAAGCTGGCGACGCGCTGGTCAGCGTGTTCTTTCCGGGTGGGTGCCGGTTGTGCGAGCGGATGCTGACTCGCGCGAGCCGTTTGCCGATTTGCGAGGAGTGTTTGGGCGTCGTTCCCGGCGCTGCCGGCACGGGTTTGTGCGGTTTGCGGATCGCCGGCCTTGGCGGCGACGACGTTGGATGAGGCTGGCGGGAGTTTGGTTGGGACTTCCGGCGCAGGCCGGCGGACGTGCCTTGATTGCGAAGAGCGCACGTATCGGTTCGAGTGTGCGAGGAGCTACGCGGCTTACCGTGGCGGGCTGGCGCGGGCGGTGTTGCTGCTGAAGTTTGAGCGAATCGATCCGCTGGCGGCCTACTTTGGGGAGCGGGTGGCCTGGGTCGCGAAGCGCGACGGGCTGACCGGAGACATCGTGGTGCCGGTGCCGCTGCACCGGACGCGGGAACGCGAGCGCGGCTTCAACCAGGCGGAGTTGATAGCACGTGAGATCGCAAAACGCCTGCGCCTGCCTCTCAAGCCGGTTTTGCTGAAGCGGACTAAAGCCCGTCCTGACAAGCACTTACTGAGCAACGAAGAACGCTGGCGGATTGTACGTGGCGCTTTTGCCACACGGCCTGGCAGCCAAGTTGACAATAAGCGCGTCTTACTGGTAGATGATGTAATGACGACTGGCGCGACGCTCGACGCGTGTTCCAATGCGTTGCTCGAAGCTGGAGCCAAGTCGGTTATCGGTTTAACAGTCGCAAGGGCAGTAAGACGTGAGACGCCGTCTGGCACCGGCGAGTTTTTGTACCCTTAAGGAAGCGCGATGAGCGCACGACGGTTCCATCCTGTCGATTCCCGGGGGCGCCAAACCCCCCAAGCAGCCGGAGAGACTGTGTCCGGCTCAGAGAGTCCTGCCGGCAGTAGAATCCACAATTCATCGCCGTTACGGCGCGCGTCGCTGATGCAGGAGCCTGTGCTGGTGCTGAACGCGACTTACGAACCGATCAATGTGACGGCGGTGCGGCGCGCCATGGTGCTCATGCTCAAGGGCGTGGCCCAGGCGGAGGAGCTGCACAGTTCGGAAGTGCATTCGTCGGCGAAGGCGCACCGGGTGCCGTCCGTTATTCGGCTGCTTGCCTACCGGCATATACCGCAGCAGAGCCGGGCGCTATCTCGGAAGAACATTTTGTTGAGAGATCGGAATACCTGCCAGTTCTGCGGGCGGATTTTTCCCGGATCGGAACTGACACTGGACCACGTGGTGCCGCGATCGCGGGGCGGGCGGTCATCGTGGGAGAATTTGGTGGCATGCTGCTACAACTGCAATAACAGCAAGGGCGACCGGACGCCGGAAGAAGCGGGCTTCAAATTGGCACGGCGGCCGCGGCCGTTCACGCTGCACACATCGCGACAGCTGATGCGCCTGATCGGGCACCGCGACGAGCGGTGGCGGAAGTATTTGTTCTACTAGAACCTCTTCCAAGCTGGGCGCCGGAAAGTTCCAAGGAAATTCCAAAATGGGAAAGTACTAGATCGCCGTAGTGTTTTCTTAGTACGTGAAATTCGAATCGGCGAGTTCTAAATTTTTAGCGCGAAAAAGGAAACCTTTTTGAAGGAAATGCATCTATAATATTAACTAACCACTTCGAGGACACACCCCGGGAAGCAGTTAAGGCCAAAACCTTAGCTGCTTCTCTCCTTTTACGGCCGATTTTTTTGCAAAGAAAACTTGGATGATGAGAGCGAGCGCGCGCCTTACGCTGCTCCGGCAGATTGCTTTTTGACGGCAGGGAAACTCTGCAGAGCTTCTTCTTCGTCGTGGAAATCCTGGAAGATGCGATAGAGCTGCGTGATTTTCAGAACTTCTTCGACCTTCGGCGTCAGGCCGACCACCTTCATATCGCCGCCTTGCTTGATCACGCTCATGTAGCAGTTCACGAGAGCGCCGACGCCGGAGCTGTCGAGATACACGAGGTTGCCGACATTGAGGACAATTTGTTTGACGCCCTGGCTCATCAGATCGCCAATGGTTTGGCGAAGAACGCCGCTTGCGAATGACGTAAGTTGGCCATTGAGATCGATGATGGATACAGAGCCGGTGTGGCGAATTGCAGCCGAGAAATTCACGATTTCCTCTTTTGGACCGATGGGACGGCAGAATTGTACATCGCGGGGGACGCCGGCGTCATAAAAATTGATGAACAGTCAGTGAACGGATGAAGTGAACATTTCCACAGCGCGCTCGCAATGGAGATGAGTTGTGGCGTCGATCCATCTTCTGGCTACTGCCGTATCATCACGCGCACGCCGCGGCGCCAGCTTTCTGCTATCCCGACGCGCATCACTTCCATTGACGAAGAAAGATTTCGCAGCAGCGGGCCAGTGGTGGAATGAAAACGCAATGCGGGCGCGACGAGATAAACGAGCGGCGGGGTCTTTTGTAACTCGAGCTTTGGAAAATAGCCGGCATGTGAAAAGTCGCCGCGCTCGAGATGCTGGCCGATACGGAGCCAATAGTCAGCGGCTTGCAGCGGAAGATGGATGTGTTCCGCAGCTTTCAGTTCGATGATCGCGAGCCGTCCCGATGTCGTGACCGTGAGAATGTCGAGGATGCTGCGTTCGGTCGAGGAGCTCGCAAACAATTGCGTGTAGACAAAACACTGATCGAGAGACGCATCGATGCGCGTGACGTCGCTACGAACGATGGTTTCCAGCCAGCGTTCGGGTTGCGCACGATAAAGAGGGTGGCGCGTGTTGGTCGCCAATGGATGGCGGTGAAGTTCGAGATCGTTGAGCAGTCGGCCGAGTTCGGGGTGCGACGCGGGCGTTAATTTTTTTCGCTGGCTGCTTGTGGCGCCGAAGAACACCACGCCATCATGCCAACGCGCGAAGGCGAGCCCGCGAAATCGAAGCACGACTTCGCCGCACTGAACGTTCGGATGAAGCGTGATTGCCTTTGGCGACACCTTAACAATCGGATTGAGTTCGGCGGCGGCTTGATCGAGGAGCGAATCGCGGTTGCGACAGGTGACAAGCCAGTTGTCGCGATTCGCAAATGAAGTTGGTTCGATTCTGACGACGGATTCGCTGCGCAGTTCGAATTCGTAGATCTCCACCTGAATGCTGGAGCTGAGCGCTTTCGCCAGGCGAACCGGTATTTCGCCGGCGCCTTTCCGCACAATCAGCTTGAGACCAGCGATGCTCCCCTTCTGCGAAATTTCGCGCGCACGCGCAAGCCACAGCAGACCGAAGGTCAAGCAGTTGCTGGATGCGGCGGAACTTTCGGACTCCGGCACCACGAGTACGGCCCACCGTTCGGAACCTTTGCGGAGCACACCGCGGGCATAGTTGCCCGAAATCGAGTGCTCAAGATCTTCCGCGTTCGTAAGAGGAGCTTCGAGCACCTCGTCGGGGAATTGTTCCGCGAGAACACGCGTGAAGCGCGTGCAAAAGTCCCGGCGCTCCACCTCGATCGGCGTCGATGCGTAATCTCTGCGGACGAAATCGAGTCGCCCGGGATGCGCGCCGATTCGCTGGATCGCGAGCGACAGAGAGTCTTCGGAGCAAGAACGAATTGCCAGAATGCTGTGCGTCGCGCTGTACTCGTCCGACGAAAAACGAAGGACGGGTTTTGCCAGTGCGCCTTTCAACTCCCAGGAGAACGTGTTGATCGTAGCGACGCGAACACCGTTTTCGCGCACATCCACCGGGGCTGCGTCAAATCGGCGCAGCCGAGCCTCGACCTCTGCCGCGAGCTCCATGCGACCTACATTATCAATAAGTCAACTATGAAGTAAATACAGCTAAGGAACGAAGTCCAACCCCGTGATTCGGACGATGGGTTGCTGCATGTTCCATGAGGTGGGGATGTGCTCGAAGGCGATGTCGAACTGGCGGCGTTCGCCGGCGGCGAGCGGCGGATTGGGCGGAACTACAACGGCGCGCGACTCGCGCAGCGCGATCTGGTTCAGGTCATCGGAAAAAGTAACCGTGACTTCGACACCACGCAGCGAACGGGATCCCGCGTTCACCAGATCGGCGGTCAGCGTGGTTACTTCCTGGTTGATGAAATTTTCCGCCCGGCTTAGCGCGATGTTTTCGATGTGAACGGACGCGGCGTAGGCTTGCTCGGCCGTGCCAAAGGCGAAATGAGATTCTTGCGGATTAGCTCCGGGTGGCGACTGGCGGCCCGGGGAGAAATAAAATGCACCGATGATCACGGCCACTGCGGCAACGGCGAGGATCAGGGCGAAATTAAATCCGCCGCCCTCAGGTTGCGCAGGATCGGGAATCTGGATTTGCGGCTCTTCGTGCATAAATGCAATCCGAAGTTTCGCATGTTTCGCGCCGGGGAGGGCAAATTCCGGCGGTGCGCGTTCGAAGTCTAGATTGTGTCCGAGCCAGGACGCGAGATGCGCGTTAGCGGCCGACGACGAGGCGGTGGATCAGCGGATCGGGCAGTTTGGCGGAGCGCATGCGCGACTGCACGTCGGCGATGTCATACGGGACACGCCAGAATTCCACGAGTTCGTGTTCCAGATCGGCGATCGCGAAACCCGCGCGCGGATCGCCATCGCGCGGCTGACCGATGGAACCTGGGTTGAGCAGATATCGTCGCTTCGGCTCGACGCGCAGCGGAAAAAACGACTCCGTCGGCCGCGGATGAATGTTCAACATTTCCAGCTGCGACTTCTGATTCTCGTAAGAAAAACCACCTTGATGATGCGTGTGGCCAAAGAACGTCACGTTCGCGGTGGAATCGAGAAGTCCTTCGAGCGCTTGTGCGGGTGTGAAAACGTATTCGTCTTCATCTTGAAACGCACCGTGAACGAGAACGACGCCGTCTGTTTCCAGCGGACCCGAAGGAAGCTCGGAAATCCATTTCAAATTTTCGGGAGATAGTTGAGAGCGCGTCCAATCGACCGCAGCTTTCGCGACGGGATTGAAATCATCGGTCTCCATCAAATCGGTTGCGGCTTTGTCGTGATTTCCGCGAATGGTGCGAGCGCCAAGCTCGCGAATTCTGGTCGTGACTTCGTTGGGATCAGGGCCGTAGCCAACAACATCGCCGAGACAAGCGATATGGTCCCAGCGATCTTCCGCCGCTTCCAGAGCGGCGTTCAGTGCGGTTGCGTTGGCGTGAATATCGCTAAGAACGAGGATGCGCATCCCTGATATCCCAAAAGAGCGACTGAGTATAAAGGAACATACATACGGATGCACGGGGGGAAAACGTGCGATTTTGAAGATAAGCAGAGAGAGAATGTGCGCCCGGCAAACGATTTCCCCAAGTTCTAACTTCTATGTCAAATGCAAGGAAATGCTCGGCAAAAAACGTCACACTGTGTCGCAAACGAACACTTTCTGATTACAAATTCGCAACAAATCCATGCAGAAATTTTTCGAATCTCACGAAACATTCGCATGGGGTCATTCGTCTATACGAGTGCAGCCGGAACGCAGGGCTGCTCTTGGTCAGTCAGAGAATCTTCAAGAAAAACCCCGCGGTGGCAGCCGCGGGGCTGTTGACACGCATTCTTTCCGGCCGTTAGTCCAGGAAGAGAAAGTGTCGTTCGGGGAAGGCTACTCGCCCCTATACCCGCGTGTCAATCTCTGTCTCGCCTCCAGCAGGAAGTCTGCGGCTGACTCGATCCTCGATGGAAAGGTGACACGCATGAAATCCAATTCAATTTTACGGAGTGTCGTATTGCTCGCAGTGGTCGCGCTGGCCGTACCGGTGTTCGCAAAGCCGGTCAGCAAGACGATCAACATCAACCAGTCCGCCAAAGTGGGAACGGCGAAGCTGGATGCGGGAGAGTATCGTCTGATGATCGACGGTACCAAAGCGACGGTGCAGAAGGGCAAGCAAGTCGTCGCGCAGAGCGAAGGACGCTGGGAAGATCGCGATACAAAGTCGAACTATGACGCGGTGTTGTTGAACGACTCCGGTCAGGTGAGCGAAGTTCGTTTCGCGGGACAGAAAAAAGTTTTCGTGTTCAGCGAATAGTTTTTAACCAAAATCGACAGAACGAGGGATGCGTTTCGGCGCATCCCTTTTTCTTTTTGCACTCGGTCTGCACTTGCTCCGCCCCACAGCGTTGTCATCCCGAGGCGCCCCGAGGCGCCAAAGATCTCAGCTTTATCCCAACCACCCAATGAAGCCGTCTTCCTGCCGAACGCGAATGACGACTCTTTCGCGCTATCGAATGAACATGCAATCGCCATAGCTGTAGAAGCGATACTTCGCCTCGACAGCATGGCGATACGCTGCCAGGACGTTTTCTTTGCCAGCGAATGCGCAAATCAACGCCAACAGTGTTGAGCGCGGGAGGTGGAAATTTGTCAGTAGTGCGTCCACGACGCGAAATTGAAAGCCTGGATAAATGAAAAGGCGTGCTTCGGAGCGCCCTGATTGGACGAGCGATTTTGCGCTCGAATCTGCGGCGCGGAGAGCGGCGGCTTCCAGTGCTCTGACAACGGTTGTGCCGATTGCCACGATCGGACGCTTTTCGGCGCGTGCGCGTTGAATCCGGTCCGCAGTCTCCTCCGAAATTTCGAAGGACTCTGCATGCATCGCGTGCTCTTCGATTTTTTCCGCATGAATCGGTTGAAAGGTGCCGAGACCGACGTCGAGCGTCAGCTCGCAGATTTCGATTCCGCGATTGCGAATGCGTTCAAAAATTTCGGGCGTGAAATGCAGGCCGGCGGTGGGCGCAGCGATGGCTCCGCGACGTTTCGCGAAAACCGTTTGGTAGCGATCGCGATCAGACGTTTCGTCAGAGCGCTCGATGTACGGCGGCAGCGGGATGTGCCCGAGCCGATCGAGTAGCTCGTCCACCGATTCGCTCGTATGCGATTCAAAGCGCAGCGTGCGCAGTCCGAGTTCCCCGCGCGTCATGATTTCCGCTTCGAGCTGTCCTTCCGCAAAGAGAATGTGTTCGCCCACGGGTAGTTTGCGGCCTGGCCGGACCAGAGCTTCCCATGTGCCGGGCTGTATCTGCTTGGTCAGCAGCACTTCCACACTTCCGGTGAGGTGCTCCCTGCGAGTGGCGTTGGATGGTGGCTGGGAATGGACGCCAGCGCGATGGCCAAATAGGCGAGCGGGGATCACCCGGGCGTTGTTGAGAACGAGTAGTTCGTCGCCGTTCAGCAGGTCCGGGAGCTCAGCAAAAGAACGGTCCTCGAAGGCGCCCGACTGACGGCCGACCGCCAGAAGGCGCGACGAATCCCGCTGCGGGAGGGGCCGCTGGGCGATCAGCTCCGGCGGGAGAGCGTAGTCGAGTTCATCCAGGCGCATGAGGGTCGAGCCAGTGTAGCAGGGAGTCGGCTGGTGCCAAATCGAGGTCCGCGCATCGAATAGGGTTGAAGCTGGCAGAGGCGAGACTCAGATCGCGTCCGTAAGCTACTGAACGAGAGAGGGTTACGGATTCGTCCGGCGACGCACAGCGACCCTAACCCCCATAGAATCAAATTCTTGCGCCAAGGGGCGAGTAACTCTCGCAGAATCACACTCTTGCAGAAAATGGGGGGAGGGGTGGCAATGGCAGCGAAGCTCAAACTCAGTTCATCGAAAATTGTACTTGACAACGATACACTCATATTATATTATGGCGTCGTAGTCAGTTATCACTGAGAGGAAATTCAACCCATGAAGACACTTACCGCTTTCCGTGGCCAAGCCACTTTGCAGGATCAGATCAATCGCTTGTTTAACGACGCTTTTGAGCGCACCGATCAGGAATCGAACCTGACGACTTGGGCGCCGGCGGTCGATATTCATGAAAACCAGCAGGAACTCGTCGTCAAGGCCGACCTGCCGGGCGTCGAAGCGAAGGACCTCGACATTCGCGTCGAGAACAACATCCTGACGATCCGCGGCGAACGCCGATTTGAGAAGAAGGTGAACGAAGACAACTACCTGCGCGTCGAGCGTGCGTATGGCTCGTTCAGCCGGAGCTTCTCGCTGGCGAACACCGTGAATCCGGACGGGATCAAGGCCGACTACCAGAACGGTGTGTTGACCCTGAACGTCCCGAAGCGCGAAGAAGCCAAGCCGAAGCAGATTAAAGTGACGGTTGGGACGCCCGCGGGCACCCCGGCGGTCGCTGCGGCTACGGCCGGCGCGAAGTAAGTAAACCTGCTGCCCCTCAGCGGGGCGGAGGAAATGAGAGGGGCCGGCGAAAATTCGTCGGCCCCTTTTTTACGGGGCGCTCATCGAAAGTGAGAGCAATATACGAGGGCCTGGTGGTTGGCGCCGGGCGAGAGATTTAAGAACGAGAAATTCGAGAAACGAACGAGAGATTCGAGAACTGAAGGAAAAGAAACATGCTTCGATTTGAAAAAATGACAGTCAAGGCTCAGGAAGCCTTGCAAAGCGCGCAGGACATTGCGGCCACACACGAGAACCAGGCGATCGAGCCGGTGCATTTGTTGTCGGCGCTTGTCGCGCAGGTGGATGGAGTTGTGTCGCCGCTTTTGGCGCGGCTGGGAATACGTTCGGAATTGTTGAACCAGGAACTGCAGCGCGAGATTGGCAAGTTGCCGCGCGTCACGGGATTCGCGCAACAGAACATGAGCCGCGCGTTGAACGATGTGCTCGAGCGCGCGTTTAAGGAAGCGGAGAATTTTAAGGACGAGTACGTCTCGACGGAGCACATGTTCCTGGCGATTGCAGCGCAGGATCGTGATCCTGCGGGGCAACTGCTGAAGAAGCAGGGCGCTTCGCACGAAGCGATTTTGCAGGCGCTCACAGGGCTGCGCGGAAATCAGCGCGTGACGTCGCAGAATCCGGAAGCGACTTACGCGGCGCTGGAGAAGTATGCACGCGATCTGACAGAGCTGGCACGCAAGTCGAAACTCGATCCAGTGATTGGACGCGATGAAGAGATTCGGCGCGTGATGCAGATCCTTGCGCGGCGCACGAAAAACAATCCGGTGCTGATTGGCGAGCCGGGCGTCGGCAAGACCGCGATCGTTGAAGGATTGGCGCAACGAATTGTTTCGGGCGATGTGCCCGACGTTTTGAAGACAAAGAAGCTTGTTGCGCTCGATCTTGCGGCGTTGGTGGCGGGCGCGAAATTCCGCGGAGAATTTGAAGAGCGGCTGAAAGCCGTGCTGAAGGATATTTCGGAAGCCGATGGGCAGATCATTCTGTTCATCGATGAGTTGCACACGCTGGTTGGCGCGGGCGCGGCGGAAGGGTCGATGGACGCTTCCAATATTTTGAAGCCGGCGCTGGCGCGCGGGGAACTGCGTGCGATCGGCGCGACCACGCTGAACGAATACAAAAAATATATTGAGAAGGATCCGGCGCTCGAGCGTCGCTTCCAGCCGGTGCTGGTGAGCGAACCGACCGTCGAGGACACGATCTCGATTTTGCGCGGATTGAAAGAGCGCTACGAAGTTCATCACGGCGTGCGCATCAAGGACGCCGCGATTCTCGCGGCGGCGACCTTGTCGCATCGCTACATCTCGGATCGGTTTTTGCCGGACAAGGCGATCGATTTGATCGACGAAGCGGCGGCGAGCCTGCGCATGCAGATCGATTCGCTGCCGGAAGAGATCGATGAGATCGAGCGGCGCATCATGCAACTCGAAATCGAGCGGCAGGCGCTGTTGAAAGAGAAGGATTCGCACTCCAAAGAGCGGCGACAACAGATCGAGAAAGAGCTGGCCAGGTTGAAGGAAGATTCGAGTGCGCGGAAAGCGCGATGGCAGGCGGAAAAAGACGCCATCGGCAAAATTCGCAAGCTCAAGGCTGAGATCGAGCAGCTTAACGCGGAAGCGCAGCGCTACGAGCGTTCCGGCGAGCTCGCGAAGGTTGCGGAGATTCGCTACGGAAGAATCGCCGCGGCCGAGCGCGACCTGAAGCAGGCGGAAGAGCGTTTTGCGAAAGTGCAAAAAGACGCCCCAATGCTGAAGGAAGAAGTCGACGAAGAAGACATCGCGAAGCTCGTCAGCAAGTGGACGGGCATTCCGGCGGGACGGTTGCTCGAAGGCGAAGCGCAGAAGCTGGTGAAGATGGAATCGCGGCTGCGCGATCGCGTCGTCGGGCAGGAAGATGCGCTGGCGCGCGTGTCGAACGCAGTGCGGCGCAGCAGGGCCGGACTTTCGGACACGAAGCGGCCGATCGGATCGTTTATTTTTCTCGGTCCAACGGGGGTCGGAAAAACGGAGCTGGCGCGTGCGCTGGCGGAGTTTCTGTTCGACGACGAGAAGCTGATGATTCGCATCGACATGTCGGAATACATGGAGAAGCACAGCGTTTCGCGGCTGATTGGCGCGCCTCCGGGATATGTCGGCTACGAAGAAGGCGGACAGCTGACGGAGCAAGTTCGGCGGCATCCGTACTCCGTGGTGCTGTTCGATGAAATCGAAAAGGCGCATCCCGACGTGTTCAACGTGCTGCTCCAGATCTTGGAGGACGGGCGTTTGACGGACGGGAAAGGGCGCACAGTCGATTTCCGCAACACGGTGCTGGTGATGACGAGCAACGTTGGTTCGACGGCGATCTTCGAGTTGTCGGACAAAGATCCGGAACGGGCGCGGAAAGAAGCGCTCGAAGCGTTGCGCGAGGCGTTTCGGCCGGAGTTCATCAACCGCATCGATGAGATCGTGATTTTCAATCCGCTGGGCAAGGCGCAACTCGAGAACATCGTGACGATGTTGCTGAAGAGCGTCGAGAAATTGCTCGAGGAGCGGAAAATCACCCTGGAGCTGACAGATGCGGCAAAAGCGCTGCTTGTCACCGAAGGATACGATCCTGCGTTTGGCGCGCGGCCGTTGCGGCGCACGATTCAGCGCATGATTCAGGATCCGCTGGCGATGCAGATTCTGGAGGGCAAAGTTCTGCCGGGCGAGCACATTCGAGTCGATCGCGATGGGAAGCGCGAGGCGATGAAGTTCGAGTCGGTCGCGGCGAAGAAGCCCGCGGCTGCGGCGGTTACTTCGTAAGGCGCCAAGCCGTATCACACTGCGGGGAGTCGATTGGTTGCGACTCTCCGCGGTGAATGCGTGTTGAAGAGAGTAGAGCGGCGAGCTAGAATTGCAGTTTGATCGAAGCAGTCGGACGTGAGAGCGAGTCGGTAACCCTATGAGGATTTTTCGCACTGGATTGCTGTTGATAGTGATGAGCGTTTTGCTGGTTGTTGCCGGCGGAGCGTTGGCCGGTCAACGCGGCATGGAGATGGCGCTGATTTTCGCGGTATTGATGAACGGGATTTCGTATTTTTTCTCGGACAAGATTGCGCTGAAGACGAGCGGAGCGCAGCCGGTCACGCGCGAGCAGCTTCCACGCTTGTATGAAGTGATGGAAAGGCTCGCGGCAAAGGCGAGTTTGCCGGTGCCGAAGCTGTATGTGATTCCAGAAGAAGCGCCGAATGCGTTTGCGACGGGTCGAAATCCGCGGCATGCGTCGGTCGCCGTCACCGAAGGACTGCTCAACTTAATGAACGACGATGAGCTTGAGGGCGTGATCGCCCACGAGCTGTCGCACGTTCGCAACTACGACATCCTGACGACTTCAATTGCGGCGACGCTTGCTGGCGCGATTACGTATCTGGCGCACATGGCGCAGTGGGGCATGATGTTTGGCGGATACGGCGGTCGCGACGACGATCGCGAGGAAGGCGGCGGCGCGTTTGCCGCGATCGCGATGATGATTCTGGCGCCGTTCGCGGCGTTGCTGCTGCAGCTCTTTCTTTCGCGCACGCGAGAATATTCAGCCGACGAAACTGGCGCGCGCATGGTCGGTCAGCCGTACGGTTTGATCAGCGCGTTGCAGAAGCTGGGTGCGTACAACCAGCAGATCCCGACGACGTCGATGGCGCCTGCTACGGCTGCGCTCTGCATCGTGAAGCCGCTGTTTGGTACCGGCGGCATGTCCTCCCTTTTCAGTACCCATCCTCCGCTGGAAGATCGTATAGAGGCGCTTCGCCGGATGACGATTGTGCCCAGCCGTTGAGCGCGGGTGCGACCGCTGAGAATTGTGACCCACCGCTGCGATTGCTGGTTTTCCCGGGGTTTCAGAACTGCCCAGTGTAAAGATTCCCGGCCTGGACATAGCTGAAGGGCAGACGAAAACCGTCCACACCTAGCCAATTCCCTGATTACACAGGTGTTAAAAAACTGTCCTGTCGTACAGCTCTTTGGACGAGCAAGTGCACCAGTAACAGTGCTCGTGAATTGGAACGGGGCGATGTCCAGATACGGGGAACAATGAGCTGTAAGGACACAATCCACTTGATTTGCTGGTACTTAGAGCGAAAGCTGTCCCCTTCGGTCGAGAGCGAGATCGAACTCCATCTTTCGGAATGCCGCGATTGCCACCTCGTTTTCGACGCTGCCAATACCACGCTTGATCGCTACTTCGGACTTCCCAAGACAGCCGAGAGTGAAACCGAGCGAACGGCAGCTTAAAAAACACTAACTAACTTCCAATAAATGAATTGTTTGAGGCTGTGCACAGAAAATGCACAGCCTCATTTGTTTTCGGCGCCTCATTTCGAGCCGAGGCCGGCAATCGATTCCGTGTCCAAAACGGAACTCCAGCAAAATTGCTCACCGGACGGGGCGAACGGTAAACTTTACTGGTACTAGTACGTTTAAAACAGGGTCGTCTAAGTCCGTCTAAGCCTCCCAACTCTCTTACAGTACTGGGATTACCTCCTTTCCACAGGGCATCGGGTATTTGGTGTAGCAGATGCACCTTTGAGAGGCGCATGGCGGGCAGCCGCCAAAGGAGATGAAGTCCATGAGCGATTTTCAGGAACCGATTCACCACACGACCGTAGAGACGCCACGCTGGGTGGGTCTGGCGGTTGCACTCCTGGGAGGAGTATCTCTCGTCGGCGTGGGCCTTGGCTGGAGCGCCATTAACAAGACACAAGGAATTCAGGAAGCGACCGCGGCGTCGGTAAAGGCTTCGAGCGACGCGATCCAACAGCGGCTGGCGAAAGAAGAAGAGATCAATCAGCAGCTCGAGAGCGACCTGAAGGTCGTGACCGACAAGCTGAATCTGACGCAGACGCAGCTGGTATCGGCGCGCAAGGCAAACAAAGCGACAACCGTTGCAGTCGATAAGAAGTTGAGCGGGCTCGAGAGCTCGGTGAACACGCAACTCGCCACCAAGGCGAACGTCGATGATGTCAACAAGTTGAACGGAGACGTCAACGGCGTGAGGACGGATCTCGATGCGACCAACAACAGCATCCAGATGGCGCGCAGCGAGATGGGCACCCTGATCGCGCGCAACCACGATGAAATCGATCAACTCCGCCGCATGGGCCAGCGCGACTATTACGAATTTACGGTTACCCGCAAGAGCGGCGCCGAGCGCGTCGGTTCGATCATGGTCGAGCTGAAGGACATCAACACGAAGAAGAACCAGTACACGATCAACGTGCTGGCGGACGACAAGAGCTTTGAAAAGAAGAATCGCTCGGTCAACGAGCCGATTTTCTTCTACACCGGCGGCAGCAAGGCGGCGCTGGAGTTCGTGGTCAACAAAGTAAGCAAGACCACCGCGTCGGGCTACCTGAGCGTTCCGAAATCGGCTGGAACGGCGTCGGCGAACGCGTCGGCGACGGCTCAGTAAATTAACTTTGACCAACTGAAGCGCACGAATTTCCGCGCAACTTGAGAGCACACCAGGGAGGGCTTCGAGAGAGCCCTCCCTTTTCTTTTCCGGTCCCTTTTTTCTTTGGTCCGTATCCGTTTGTTGCACTTCCATGCGTCTATGAGACAGCGGCTTGTTACTTTCGTCTCTGTAGAGGAAGGGCCGTTTTGATTTTGAGGAGAGATTCCATTTCCGCTACGATGTTGTCGCGCCCATGACCACAATTCTCCTGCACACCGCGAAAGCTATCACGCCCACCGCTGAGATTTCGGATGCCGGCATCCTGATCCGCGACGGGGTCATTGAAGCGGTCGGCGCCAGGGCGGACGTGAGTCTGCCGGCCGGCGCGATCGAGGTAAAGGCCACCGATCAGACCGCCGTGCCCGGATTTATCGATGTACACATTCATGGCGCGGGCGGACGCGACGTGATGGAAGGCAGCGACGAAGCGCTGGCGACGGTGGCGCGCACCGTGGCGAAGCGCGGCACGACGTCGATGGTTGCAACCACGGTTACCGCGGCTCCTGACGATATCGTCCGCAGTGTCGAAGGCATCGCGCACTTCATCACGAATCAACATAGCGGCGGAGATCCGCGCGCGGAAGTTCTGGGCATTCACTACGAAGGTCCGTTCATCAGCACGGCGCGACGCGGTGTGCATCCGAAAGAGTGGATCACGCTGCCGAATGCGCAGTTGCTGGATCGCATGGTGACTGCGGCTGCGGGCAACGCTCGCATCCTGACGATCGCGCCGGAGTTGCTGGGAGCGATGCCATGCATCGATGCGGCGCGCAACGCCGGGATCGTCGTGGCGATGGGGCACACCGACGCGACCTATGAACAGGCGCGCGCTGCGATCGCGCACGGAGCGCACCACGCGGTTCACGTTTACAACGCGATGCGGCCGTTTTCTCACCGCGACAGCGGAGTCATCGGCGCGGTGCTCACGTCGCCGGAAGTCAGCGCGGAGTTGATCGCCGACGGAGTGCATGTCGAAGAAGCGGCGATGCGCATTTTGCTGCAGGCAAAGGGACCGGGCTGCGTCATTTTGGTGAGCGACGGAATTTCCGCCACGGGAATGCCGGATGGGCAATACAGCCTGGGCAAATTCGATGTGAACGTCGTCAATGGTGTCGCGCGCAATTCGGAAGGGAATCTGGCCGGCAGCACGCTGACGCTTGATCGGGCGCTGCGAAATATCGTGGGCATGGGATGGTCGCTCAGCGATACGGTTCGCATGCTGACGGCGAATCCGGCGAAGTTGCTTGGATTGGAATTCAAGAAGGGCGCGCTGCGACCTGGCGCGGATGCGGATATCGTTTTGCTGAATGAGGCGCTGGAAGTGACGAATGTGTGGGCGCGCGGCGTGCCGCTGAATTAGCAGTAAGAAAAATCAAAAACAGATGGTCGAGGACGGTTGTCTCCCCGGCAAGCTGGGGCGCAGCAGTGCTGTGCCCGTACACGAGAATGATGCGACGCATCGGTTTGGGCGAAGTTGAGTTGAGACGGCGAGCAATTACGGATTGAGCGGGACGTTGAGCTCATTCGCCAACTGCAGTGCATTGAACGGGCTGCACGCAAAGTAGCGCTCTCCAACCTTCAGAGTAGGCACCTTCCGCTTGCCGTTGTTGACCTTGATCACGATTTCTTCCGCGTCGTCGTGTTCTTCAATGTTGATTTCGCGATACGCGATGCCGCGTTGCGTCAGAAAAGATTTCACGCGACGGCAATCGGGACACCAGTTCGTGGTGTACATCGTGACGGTTTCCATCAGGCCCTGGCTTTGTACATGGAGATTTTATTGGCTGGAAACGGCAACGCTGCGCTGGCGCCGCGCAACCTGGATACGGATGAGAGAGCGCTGCAACGCGATCGCGGCGCGGCCCCAGTCGATATTCGGATCGTTCTGAGCCGCCGCGAGGCGTTCTTCGGCGCGCTTCTTCGCTTTTTCGGCGCGGTCCACATCGATCTCGCCCGAACGCTCCGCCATTTCCGCCAGCACCGTGACGCGCTCGCCCAAAACTTCGGCGAAGCCGCTGATGATCGCGATCGGATCAGACTGCGAACCACCTTTGGAGCGATAGGTCAGTTCGCCGATGCCGAGCTCCGTAATCAACGGAGCGTGACCCGGGAGAACGCCCAACTGGCCGTCGGCGCCGGGAAGCGTCACTTCGGTGACGGTCTCGCGGAGGAGTTGCCGTACCGGCGTGACGATGATCAACTCGATGGAGTCAGCAGCCATTTTCTCTCGATAATCCTAAACGATTGCCATGGCGCGCGCGAACTACGCGTTCGCCTTCATCTTCTCGGCCTTTTCGAGCGCTTCCTCGATGGTGCCGACCATGTAGAACGCCTGCTCCGGAACATCGTCGTATTTGCCTTCGACGATTTCCTTGAAGCTGCGAACCGTGTCTTCGATCTTGACGTATTTGCCTTCGAGGCCGGTGAACTGCGCGGCGACGAACATCGGCTGCGACAAGAAGCGCTCGATCTTGCGGGCGCGAGCCACGGTGCGCTTGTCTTCGTCGGAAAGTTCTTCGATACCGAGAATGGCGATGATGTCCTGCAGATCTTTGTAGCGCTGCAGAATCGACTTCACGGCGCGCGCGACGGTGTAGTGCTCCTGCCCGACGATGCGCGGATCGAGAATGCGCGAGTAGCTGGCCAGCGGATCGACGGCGGGATAAATACCGCGTTCGACGATCTGACGGCTGAGGTTTGTCGTTGCGTCGAGGTGCGCGAACGTCGCGGCTGGAGCGGGGTCGGTGTAGTCGTCGGCAGGCACGTAAATCGCTTGCACCGACGTGATCGAACCGGATTTCGTGGAAGTGATGCGCTCCTGGAGTTCGCCGATTTCGGTGTTGAGGTTGGGCTGGTAACCGACGGCGCTGGGCATGCGGCCGAGAAGCGCGGAAACTTCGGAACCCGCCTGCACGAAGCGGAAAATGTTGTCGATGAAGAGCAGCACGTCGAGATGTTCTTCGTCGCGGAAATATTCGGCGACGGTGAGACCCGTCAGGCCGACGCGCAGACGCGAGCCGGGTGGCTCGGTCATCTGTCCATAGATCAAAGCGGCGCGCGATTTTTCGGAATTGCCGGGGACGATGACGCCGCCTTCCGACATTTCGAGCCAGAGGTCGTTGCCTTCGCGGGTGCGTTCGCCGACGCCGGCGAACACCGACACGCCGCCGTGCTTCATGGCGACGTTGTGAATCAACTCCATAATCAAAACGGTTTTGCCGACGCCGGCGCCGCCGAAGAGGCCGATCTTTCCGCCCTTGAGGTACGGCTCGATCAGGTCGACGACTTTGATTCCGGTTTCGAACATTTCGAGCGTCGTGGATTGATCTTCGAGGCTTGGCGCCGGGCGGTGAATCGGATAGTGCTTGTCGCTCTTCACGGGGCCGAGCTGATCGACGGGCTTGCCGAGCACGTTCATCACGCGGCCGAGCGTCGCGCGGCCCACCGGAACGGTGATGCCAGCGCCGGTGTCATACGCCTTCATGCCGCGAACCATGCCTTCGGTCGGCTCCATGGCGACGGCGCGCACGCGGCCTTCGCCGAGGTGCTGCTGCACTTCGACGATCACGTCGAGCGGCTCGGGAATGTTGAAGCCTTCGCTGGTGATACGGACAGCGTTATAAATTGCCGGCAGATGGCCGGCTTCGAACTCGATGTCGAGCACCGGGCCAATGATCTTCACCACTTTGCCGATCATTTTTTCGTTATCTGGCATTCTCGCTCCTACTTTTCGTAATTCGCGCCGCTGACAATTTCGATGATTTCGGTCGTGATTGCTGCCTGACGAACTTTGTTCATGTGCAGCGTCAAAGCTTCGATGACTTCGCCGGCGTTTTTCGTGGCCGCTTCCATGGCGGTCATACGCGCGGCGTATTCGGATGCGGAGGATTCGAGCATCGCGCGCAGGACTTGTGTCTCGACATAGCGCGGCAAGAGCTTGTTGAGCAGGTGCTCGGCCGGCTGCTCGTAGATGTAGTCGATTTGCGCGCTGTCTTGTTCGGCTTGTTTCTTTTCGCCGTGCGCGACCCGCTCGGCGTCGTGGCGCGGATCATGTTGCGCGTCGGGCGCTTCGACCATTTTCTCGATGGGCAGAAGCTTCTCGACGGCCAGGTTCGGGGCCATCACGCTCTTGAATTCGCTGAAGATGATGTAAACGGCGTCGATTTTTTCTTCGACGTAAAGCTGCGCGGCGAGATTCGCGATTTCGCGCGCGGTCTTGAACTCGACGCGCGCCAAAACGTTGATGTATTCGCCGGCGAAGTTGAACCCGGCTTTTTTCAGCGAATCGCGGCCTTTTTTGCCGACAGGAATGGTGATGATCTTCTTACCGTTATTTGCGCGGAAGAATTCATTCGCCTTGCGCAGGATGTTTGCGTTGAAGGCGCCTGCCAGGCCGCGCTCACCCGTCATGACGATCGCGAGAATGTTTTTCTCTTCGCGCTGCGCCATCAGCGGATTCGAAACGTCTTGAATCCGTGCCATCACCGAGCGCAACAGTCGTGCCAATTCCTGCGCGTACGGCCGAGCCGCAAGCGCAGCTTCCTGCGCTCGTCGCAATCGTGCCGCCGCGACGAACTTCATCGCGCGCGTGATCTGCTGGCTGCTCTTCACAGACCGGATGCGGCGCCGAAAATCGAGAAGTGTTGGCATAAGTGGCTGCTGCTAAATGCGACTCGTTACTTCGCGGCCGCGACGGCTTCCTTTTCCGACGTGGTGAATCGCTGCTTGAATTCCTCGACGGCCTTCTTGATTTCGCCCTTGATCGCGTCGTCCAACGCTTTCTTTTCCTTGATCGAGGTCAAGATGCCCGAATGGCTCGTCTCCACGAACTGCACAAATTCTTTTTCGAAGCGGCGGACGTCGGCCACTGGGATCGAATCGAGCGGACCGGTCGTGGCGACGAAGATGATCAGGACCTGCTTTTCGACCGACAGTGGCTGGTACTGATCTTGTTTCAAAACTTCGGTGAGGCGCTGACCACGGCCGAGTTGCGCCTGGGTCGCTTTGTCGAGCTGATCGGCGCCGAACTGCGCGAACGATGCGAGATCGCGATACTGCGCCATGTCCAATCGCAGCGAGCCGGCAACCTGCCGCATCGCCTTGATCTGCGCGTTGCCGCCGACGCGGCTGACCGAAATGCCGACGTTAATTGCGGGGCGAATACCGGCGTTGAAGAGGTCGGCTTCGAGATAGATCTGGCCGTCGGTGATCGAGATGACGTTCGTCGGAATGTAGGCTGAAACGTCACCCGCCTGCGTTTCAATGACGGGCAGGGAAGTGAGCGAGCCTGCGCCGAGCTTGTCGTTCAACTTCGCGGCGCGTTCCAACAAACGCGAGTGAAGATAAAACACGTCGCCGGGGAACGCTTCGCGTCCGGGCGGGCGGCGCAGCAAGAGCGAAATTTCGCGGTAAGCCTGCGCGTGTTTCGAAAGGTCGTCGTAAAAGGTGATCGCGTGGCGTTTGGAGTCGCGGAAATATTCGCCCATCGCGCACGCGGCGTAGGGAGCGATGTACTGCACGGAAGCGGGTTCCGAAGCGGATGACGCGACAACGATCGTGTAATCCATCGCGCCTGCATCGGTGAGCACCTTCACCACTTGCGCAATCGTCGAGCGTTTTTGCCCGATCGCGCAGTAGATGCAGATCATGTCACCGCCCTTCTGGTTGATGATCGTGTCCAGAATGACGGCGGTCTTGCCGGTTTGACGGTCGCCGATAATCAGCTCGCGCTGACCGCGGCCGATCGGAATCATCGAGTCGATGGCTTTGATACCGGTCTGCACCGGTTCGCGCACGGGCTGCCGATCGAGAACGCCGGGAGCAATTTTCTCGAGCGGATTGCGCTGCTTCGAGTTGATCGGCCCCTTGCCGTCGAGCGGTTCGCCGAGCGGGCTGACGACGCGACCGATGAGCGCTTCGCCGACGGGCACCGACATAATCGTGTTCGTGCGCTTGACGGTGTCGCCTTCCTTCAACTCCACCGTTTCGCCGAGCAGCACCGCGCCGACTTCATTCTCTTCGAGGTTGAGCGCGATGCCGAAAACGTTGTGCGGGAACGCCAGCATCTCGCCGGCCATGACCTTGTCGAGCCCGTGGATGCGCGCGATGCCGTCGCCGACGCTGATAATCGAGCCGACTTCGTCGACCGCGACGGTCTGCTCATAGTTCGCGATCTGTTCGCGCAGAATCTTGCTGATTTCGTCCGCTTTTATATTCGCCATTCGCGCTCCGTAAACTCTGCCTAGCTGGGCCTGACTGCGGCCTCGTGCACTCTCTCGAACGAACCGGGATTCAGCCCGGCGAACTCGAGGCTCGCCTAAACTCTCAAACCCGCATCACCGATGTGACAACCCTCTGTGACAAAACGGCCTGCACACCCACAGCATCCCGGCGAACTTCCTGCTTTTATTCGCCCGTCAACTTCGACCGCATCTCATTCAATCGATTCCGTACCGACCCGTCGTAAATCGCATCGCCGATCCGCACAACCGCACCGCCAAGAAGACTCGGATCGAGCGAATATTTTGCCTCGATGCGCTGGCCGGTCATGCGCTCCAGCGTGAAGGCGAATTCCGCTTTCTGCGCCGCGCTGAGTTCGGCCGCGGAGAAAATTTCTGCTTCGGCAATTCCTTGCCGTTTGCGAAGGACTTCCTGAAACGATTCCACAATCTCCGGCAGAAAGTGCATGCGACCG
Organism: uncultured Acidobacteriota bacterium; assembly: GCA_963766985.1. GTDB lineage: Bacteria > Acidobacteriota > Terriglobia > Acidiferrales > UBA7541 > Acidiferrum. Next base: position 330,003 of record CAVYCJ010000009.1, on the reverse strand, counting down.
TGGTCGGCAACGACGAACAGAAAATTGCGAATGACCTTTGTCGCGCCGAGCCGCGCCACCAGTTTTTCGATCACGCCGTGTTTTGCTTCGCGATCGACCGCGGGTGTCGCAAAAAAATTTCGAAGCTCAGCAGATTCCGCGTACGCTTCGCGAAAGTCGATCAGTTGCCGAAGCGCCGCATCACCCGCACCCGCGCCTTGCGCCAATGCGACATCCGCCAGCGCGTTGGCATATTGGAGGCTCGCTGACTTCAATTCGGTCTCCCCGCGAGGCCCTTGACGAAGGCGCTAACGAGCGCTTCCTGGGCTTGCGGCGTGAGCTGTTTCGCGAGCAGCGATTCGGCGTTGTCGACAGCCAGGTTAGCCGCGAGCGCTTTCAATTCCAGGCGCGCCGCGCGTTCGGCAGCTTCGATTTCAGCGCCGGCCGCGGCTTCGATCTTCTCTGCATCGCTCAGAGTCGCGTTGCGAATTCGCTCCGCCTCCGCAACTGCTTCGCGCTGTGCGACAACGCGCAATTGCGCGATTTCCTGTTCGAGCTTCGCCAATTTTTGCTCAGCTTCCTTGAGTTGCCGGTCGGCTTCGATTCTGGCTTCGGTCGCTTTCTTAATTGCCGCGCCGATCTCACTGGAGCGCTTGCGGAATACCGGAGGCAACAGCTTGCCGAAAACCCAGATCAATCCGAGCGCGACCAATGCGAAATTGATCCACTTGAATAGTTCGTTCACGTGCGCGTTTGCGTCGCTGCCGCCCTCCGCGGCATGGGCGCCGACGGCGGCGAACAACATTGCAAACGCTACGCTGACGATCAGTGATACGCGACGACCCGTCATGAAACCTCTCTGACTGGGCTGGTTGGCCGGGTTGGGGGATTCTGAATAACGCGCTGCGCGATTTCCGTGGCAAGCTGCGCGACGCTGGACTCGATATCCTGCTTCGCGGCTTCGAATTCGCGCGCCACGCGCTCTTTCGCGCTGGCGACGTGGCCCGCGGCCTTGCCGCGCGCCTGCTTCAGCGCTTCCGCGCGATCGTTCAGGAGTTTCTTTCGCGCATCTTCCTGCTCGGCGTAAACCTTAGCTCGGGCTTGCTTCAGAGCGTCTTGATATTGTTTTGCTTTGTTGGCAGCCGTGGTCTGCGCCGATTCCGCGGCTTTGCGTGCGCCAATGGTTCGCGCCTCGCGCTCGTCCATGACTCTCATCAGCGGAACGAAAAATAGCGTCCGCATAATGCCATAGAAAATAAGGACGATCACGACTGTAGGCACAGCCTGAAGGAAGAGTTCGCCAAGTTGGTGAACAATCTGTTGCATTTAGCTTGTGTCGCCTGAACCTCAGGATTGGCAGCCGCCCGGCGCGCTCGACCCGGGATATGAGCGCTTCGGTGGCCTATGAAGCGCCCCGCATCTTGCAATAATTTTATAGCATCCGGCGCGTCACGCCGTCAATTCGAGCAGGCGCGTTTTCGTGCGAAGGAGTCATAAGGTCAACGCCTGATTCGGCCTGAATTTAAACGCCAATTTGGCGTCTTTCTGTTTCCTTGCTGTTTTCGACCGTTATTGCTTCGGAGCGGGGTTTGCCTCCGCTCCTGTAGAGGCGGGAGCGCTCCCCGCGGCTGCTGGTGGCGGTCCGTATGCGTCGTAAACGTATCGGACCAAGAGCGTTGTGTTACTTCGCCCCATCGGTATGTGCAGTGTCTCGTAAAGCTGCGTGCCGTCGTACGACAACTCATACGTCCGGCTCATTTTCCCATGCGGGCCCTTCTCATCCGTAGCAAGCTGCTTCCCGCTCCAACGCGCCGTAATCTCCTGATTATTGGCGTCCTTTGATTTCTGCGGCTTGCGCCCGTCGGTGATCAGCGTCAGCTTTCTCTGCTGGTCGTCGGTCAGGTCGACCTCGCCCCTGTCGGTTAAGTCTGTGACCGTCAATCGATTCGCGGGATTCATTAACTCCTGCATTTTCTGGCGCTCGTCGTCGCTCATCCCTTGCTGACCCATCCGGCGGCCCCCGCCGCCCCCCATGCCTCCGCCCGGGTAGCCCAGTCGCGGCCCACCGCCGCCGTACCCTCCGTTGCTGTTGCTCCGATCCTGTTGAGCTTCCTGCATCTTCCTTTGCGGGTCGTCGCTGTCATCGCGGTTGAAGCGCCACTCCCCGAAAATTGCCGTTCTCGGCTGTACGGCTGATTTCTGGACCTGAGGGCGAGGTGCGGGCGCGGGAGCGTCCTTCGGTGGAGGCAACGTCATGGGACCAGGAGGCGCTTGCGCCCAAGTGACACCGACGCAGCACGCTGAAAATAAAGCGATTACAGACGCCTTGAGCAAGGCGCGAAACACAAAATTCCCATTTTGGAATTCCACAGGACGCATACCTCTTATCTCTCGTTCCCGACTCGGTCTACTGAAGTTCCTCAGCTCAAATTCACTGGCGACATCCCTATCTACGGGAACCCGCGACTTGGCCGTCATTTACCGAGCCATGCGTTTAACTCGCTAGCCCGAGTCAAAATCCCTATCGCCCCCAGCCTGCGAAAATTGCCCAGACGCTCCCGATAGCCATGTGCGCCCTTAGGCAAAATCGCCATGAACGGCACCTTCGCATCCCGCGCCGCCAGGGCATCATCAATATTGTCCCCAACATACACCGCCGTCGACGGGTCCCGGCCAGCCAAAATCTTAATCAGCCCATCCGGCGCCGGCTTGCCGTTTTTGACGTCATTCATCGTCACGACCGTCCGAAAGTGTTTCGAATGCGGCCACTTGTCGAACGTAAACGCATATTCCTTGCGCGTGCGTCCCGTAAATAGATGCAGTTCGTACTTTTTCGCCCATTTCTGAATCTGCTTCGCGGTGATCACGAATTTTTCGTTGTGTACGTTGCCTGGGCGATCGTCCGTCCCCCAATAAAACTTTTCGAACGCCGCTCGCGCCTGTTCATAGGATGTCGGTTTGCCGAGCGCAGTCACCCAGTTCGCCGTCATTCTCCAGTCGTCGTTGTGACCGGGCTTCGCCTTCCATTTATGCAAGTCGGCGTACGTCACGCGCTTGCCGCTCAAATGGCGAACTGTTTCAATCGCCGACCGCCAATAGGTAGCCCGCACATCGATCAACACGCCATCGATGTCGAAAATCAAAATCTTCGGATGCAGTGTGAGTTTCGAACGGCGCGCAGACTTTCGCGACTTCTTCGCAGGACTTCGTTTCGCTTTTTTCGTGGTCATCTCGTAGGCAACGCGATGTGTTTATTTCGAATATCGAGTTTCGCCGCACACGCGACACACGTCAAGCCAACGAAGCAAACCCGCAAGCACAATCGATGCAGAACTACTTACGCTGTTCCGCCATCTCCGCAGCAAGCGTCGTCGAAGTGCGCCGCCCGATGAAATCCTCCAAAACATCATCCAACTCCTGCGGGCGGATCGGCTTTGTCAGATAGCCGTCCATTCCCCCCGCGATGCACTTCTCGCGGTCGCCCTTCATTGCGTGCGCCGTCAGCGCAATGATCGGCTGGTGCTTTCCGGTGATTTTTTCTTTCCCTCGAATCAGCGCCGTAGCTTCGAGTCCATCCATCTCGGGCATCTGCACGTCCATAAACACAAGATCGAAGTCCTGCTTCTCCATCGCGGCCAAAGCCTCGGCTCCATTTCCCGCGACAACGACGGAATGCCCGCGCTTCTCGAGCAGCTTCACCGCCAGCCGCTGATTCACCGCATTGTCTTCCGCCAGCAGCACGCGAAGCTGAGTCGCGGGATCGCGCCCGTCGTGCAGCGAAAATCGCGTAATCAGCGGAATCGCGCCGTTCTGCGCCTGCGCTCCCAACACGCGTGCGATGGCTTCACGCAACTCCGATTGCCGAATCGGCTTGAGCAAATACGCCGCGACGCCCAATTCCTGACATCGCGCTGCATCTCCGCGATGCCCCGCCGAAGTCAGCATCATGATCGTCGCCGTTGCGAGTTCAGGCCGCTTTCGAATCTGCTCGATCAGCGTGAAGCCATCCATCTTCGGCATGTTCATGTCCGTCAGAATCAGCGAAAACGGCTGCCCCACTGCGCGCGCCCCCGACAATGCGTCCAGCGCCTGTTGCCCCTCTTCAACCGAAACCGAAACCATCTCCCAGCGGCTCAGCATCCCCTCCAGAATCCGCCGGTTGGTCCGGTTGTCGTCCACGATCAGCACGCGCGATCCCCGTAAAATCTCCGGCGGTGCGATCGATCCGATCTTGATCTCCTTCGCGTCGGTCAATCGGAGCCGCGCCGTGAAATGAAACTGGCTCCCGCGCCCAACCTCGCTCTCCACCCAGATCTTTCCGCCCATCATCTCCACGAGCCGCGTCGAAATCGTCAGGCCAAGCCCTGTCCCTCCGTACTTCCGCGTTGTCGATGTATCCGCCTGCGAAAACGGCGCGAAAATCAGCTCGCGCTTCTCCTCTGGAATGCCGACGCCCGTATCCGACACCGTGAAGTGCAACTCGCAGTCACTCGCCTCGCGCGATTTCATTTCCACCCGCACTGCGATCTCGCCCGAATCGGTGAATTTGATCGCATTGCCCACCAGGTTCATCACCACCTGCCGCAGGCGCGTCGAGTCTCCACACACAACCTCAGGCACTTCCGGCGCAACCTCGCACAAAAGCTCCAGTCCCTTTTCGTCCGCGCGTATTGCCACAGTCTTCAGCGTTGACTCCAGACTGTCGCGCAAATTGAAATCCACCGACTCCAGATCGATCTTCCCCGCCTCGATCTTCGAAAAATCCAGAATGTCGTTGATGACCGTGAGCAGCGCATCCGACGAGCTCTTCACCGTTTCGAGATAATCGCGCTGCTCCGGCGTCAGTTCCGTATCGAGCGCCAGATCCGTCATTCCCATCACGCCATTCAGCGGCGTTCGAATCTCGTGGCTCATGTTGGCCAGAAATTCGCTCTTCGCCTTGCTCGCCGCTTCCGCGGCTTCCTTCGCGCGCTGCATCTCGTGTTCGACGCGCTGCCGCTCCGTGATGTCCCGCCCGACTCCGGCAATGCCGATCACCAGCCCGTTCTTGTCAATGAGCGGCACCTTCGTCGTCAGCAACACGATCCGGCTTCCATCGTCGGTGATGGATTCCTCCTCGTGCTCGAATAGAATTTTCTTCTTCCGGAACACCAACTGCTCATCGTCGTAATACTGTTTCGCCAGCCGCTTCGGATAAAAATCGAAATCCGTTTTGCCCAGCAGATCCGCCGGTGACCGGACCCCCATCGACTTCGCCAGCGACGCGTTCGCCACCACGAAGCAGCTCCGCGCGTCCTTCACATACATGAAATCGGGCACGTTATCGATCAGCGCGCGCAGCATGCGCCGTTCTTCCGACAAAGTCTCTTCCGCCAGCAATCGATCGTCGATCTCCGATTGCAGCTGTTGCGTACGCTCGGCGACGCGCGTCTCCAGTTGATTGTTCGAAGTCTGCAGCGCGACGTCCCGCTCCTGGATGCGGTCCAGCATTTTGTTGAACGCTTTGACCAGCGCTCCGATTTCGTCGTCGCTCTGCACCGCGCCCCGCAGGGCATAGTCTTCCTGCCGCGTCACGCGGTCGGCCGTCTCCGCCAGCTTCACCACCGGCTGAATAATCAGCTGAATGAGCCGCGAGGAAACAAGGAACGTTGCCAGTACCGAAACGAAAATCACCGCCACCGAAATTTGCGTGTACCGTCGAATCTTCGACTGCAACGCGCCAAGGTCCGACGTGATCGCGATCCATCCCACGGGCTCGCTTCCCAGCGAAATTGGCCTCAGCACCGTCACCGAGTTCGACCCGAACGTCTCCTCCTCGCTCCGCGAAAGCACCTCCCGACATTGATCCGTTGCGCCGCTTCTTTGATACGCTGCGAAAAATTGACCTTTCTTGTCGTACAAACATCCCGTCACGATATGCGGCTCGGCGCTCAGCGCCTTAAGGATGTCCTCTGCCGATTGCTTGTCGCTGAAGGCCAGCGAAGCGGTGGTGTTCGCTCCCAGAGTTCCGGCCAGCGCCGTCAGTTGGCTGGCGATCGCTCCGCGAAAACTTCCGCGCTCGTAAATCTCCGAACACAGACACGCGACGCTCAGCCCGAGCAAGCTCGTCGTCAAAATCACAAACGTCAGCTTTCTTTGTATCGATGAGCGTCGTTCCCTCGGCATTTCAGGTTCCCTTCGGAGCACCCAGCACCGTTTTCGCCAGTGCCAGCAATTTCGCGCTGATCTTCAGCCCCGCCTTTCCCGCCGCGTCCAGATTCACCTCGAAGCGAATCTTGTTGTCTTCGGTACAGAATCCGATCGCGCCGCCGTTCGCCGCGAATTGGTCCGCTTCTCCTACCGTCAGAATCGGCAAAGTGCGAGCGCCTGCCAGCGTTTCCTCGACGTGCTTCTTGTCGCCGGGTGCGCCGACGAACAGGACCTGGCACTCCCCGACTTTTCCCGCGCCGCTCAGGTGTTCGACACGCAAACTCCGCTGACCGATCGTCTTTCCGTTCATCGTTCGCTCCAGCGCGCCGCGAAACGGATCCTCTCCAATCGTGCAATATGTGAACGGCTCGTTCGCATCCTTGAACGTCTCTGCCGGCCACTCCACGAACTGTGCGAAGCGAAACAAAAACGCAGCCTTGACCTCGTACTCGAGTGGTCGCGTTCGTGCTGGCTGCTCGCGGTCGCCCACACAAAGTCGTTGCCGTCAGAAATATCGCCCCCGCCGCCAGGACGCAGCGGCGTGATCGCAATCGACCGCGCCATTTCCGGTGCTTCGGCGCGCCTCTTCGGCCGATTCCTTCCCGAGCCTCCGTCTCGTCTTGCCTCATCGCACTGCCGCCGCCTTGCCTCAAACTGCCGGGTCAACTTCTCGTTTCCGCTGCGCAAGAAGCCTCGCGCGCCGCTCGCACTCCGATTCGCACACTCCTCCTCGCGTAGCGAAGCCTGCATGAACAAAGCCGAACCTCCAGCCTCGCTTCAGGTCACATCTACTGTGTTTTCAGTGATTTCGCCGCTTCGAAGGAGGTTGGAAATCTCTCAAGGCGCCTGCGCGAGCGGCTCGCCGTACCGAAACTGAACTGGCCTCGATGAGAACTTTCCAAAATGGAAAGTCCTCCGCGCCACTCGGTTGCCCGCTCTTCCGCGCCGTTGCTACAATATGTACGCACGAGCCCGATTCGGACCGAAACGCAGCCTCTACATCCCGCGCACTGCAATCGCGTCAGCACCAACAGCGTTCCACGGCACCACAATGCCGTGCTCGTCGTGCGCGGCCCGGATCAAGACCCGGGATGAGTAACGATCAGGAGATCCTATGCCCGCCTACAACGGCGTCGATTACATCGACTTCGATTCGCTCCTCAACGATGAGGAAAAGCTCGCGCGCCAGGCCGCTCGTCAATTCGTCGAAGCCGAAGTCATCCCCATCATCGAAAAGCACAGCCGCGAAGGCACATTCCCAAAGCATCTCGTCCCGCAACTCGGCGAACTCGGCTTCTTCGGCGCCAGCCTCCACGGCTACGGTTGCGCCGGCATGTCCAACGTTGCGTATGGTCTCGTCACACAGGAACTCGAGCGCGGCGACTCCGGCCTCCGCAGCTTCGTCTCCGTGCAAAGCGCGCTCGTGATGTATCCGATCTACGCCTACGGCAACGACGCGCAAAAAGACAAATGGCTTCCGCTCCTCGCGCAAGGCAAAGCCATCGGCTGCTTCGGCCTCACCGAGCCGCAATTCGGTTCGAATCCCGGCGGCATGCTCACCCGCGCGGTGAAAAAAGGGAACAAGTACATCCTCAACGGCGAAAAAATGTGGATCACAAGCGGCTCAATCGCCGATGTCGCTGTCGTCTGGGCAAAGTGTGAAGACGAAAAAGTCCGCGGCTTCCTCGTCGAAAAAGGCGCGCCCGGCTTCAAAGCCTGGGACGTCCACGGCAAGTGGTCGCTCCGCGCCTCCGTAACTTCCGGCCTCGCCTTCACCGATTGCGAAATCCCCGAAGAGAATCTGCTTCCCGGGCGTCGTCGGCCTAAAAGGCCCGCTCGGCTGCCTCAATCAAGCCCGCTACGGAATCGGCTGGGGCGCGCTCGGCGCCGCCATGGCCTGCTACGACACCGCGCTGCAATACGCCAAGACGCGCAAGCAGTTCGCCAACAAGCCCATCGCCTCCCATCAATTGGTTCAGGAAAAACTCGCCTGGATGATCACCGAAATCGTGAAGGGCCAGCTACTCGCCCTCCACGTCGGTCGCCTCAAAGATCAAGGCAAAGTCGATCACACGCACATTTCGATGCTCAAGATGAACAACGTCGGCATCGCCCTCGAAACCGCGCGCAAGTCCCGCGACATCCTCGGCGCCAACGGCATCGTCGACGACTACTGCATCATGCGCCACATGAACAACCTCGAGTCCGTCTACACCTACGAAGGCACCAACGACATCCACAAACTCGTGATCGGCGAAAAAATAACGGGCATCGCTGCCTTCGTCTAAATTCTATGAGCTTGAGCGCGCTCGTTTACAGAAGCCGAGCAAGGCTCACAATACCTGTCGAATTGCTAGGCGCCGTCAAAGATGATCGCACCGGCGAATATTATTTCCCCACTCCTGAACACGACGGGAAATTTCCGCGCGAGGAATTTATCGGCCGCGAATTTTGGATTGGCAATGTGACGGGTGTGGCGGAACTTCGCCAAGAGTTCATCGAACTCACGAATCCCGTCAATTCCCTGTTGCAAACTAGGGTTCTATATTCGGGTTCACATTCCGGTGATGTGATCGAGTTCGAGTTATTGCCGGACCTCGAACAGGAAATCCGAGAACTACTTAGCAGGGATCGACTGAAGCTCTCTGATCATGCGGCAACATTTCTGAAAGGGATGTTGGAACTGGTCGAAGTCGCTAAGACGGAGAAAAACCCGATCGTGTTCGTCTGACGCAATGGGTTTCGCCCCTCCGGTGCTAGGAGTATGGGAGTTTCCCAGTCCCCAATCACCCAACCCGGCCATCGCTTCCGTTTTCCTCTTCCTCACTCCTTCAACCCGATGTATCGTTTCCCATCGTAGGAGCCAGCCAAAAAATGTCCCCATCCCGAATTCGAATCTTCATCACCCTCTTCGCGCTGATCTTCTTCGCCGCCACCGCGAGCGCCCAGCGCGCCACCACCACAACTCCCCTCCCACCCGATCCCGCCAAACCCAAAATTCGCGCCATCACCGCCTTCGTCAATCTCGATCGCAGCAAATACCAGCAGCAAATCACCGACGCGATGAAAACGCTGAAGTACGCGCGCACCCTGCTCGAATCCCGCGGCTACACCGTCCAGGGCGTCCGCATCGCCACGCAGCCTTTCTCCGAATACACCAAAGGCCTCTCCACCGAGCAAGCCGTCGAATTCTTCCGCAATTACGAAAACCTCGCCGCCCAACAGAACTTCATCCCGGACATCGGCCCCGCGATGCTCAACGCCAACGACCCCGACTCGCAAGCCGACGTCCTCGCCGAAATTCTCGCCGGCACAAAATCCATCAACGCCAGCCTCGTCGTCGCCGCCGATGACGGCATCCGCTGGCGCTCGGTCGGCGCCGCCGCCCGCGTCATCAAGCGCCTCGAAGACACCGAGCACAGCCAGGCCAATTTCCGATTCGCCGCCACCGCCATGGTCGGCCCGCTGACTCCGTTCTATCCCGCCGCTTACAGCTCCGGCTTCGGCCATCAATTCGCCATTGCGCTCGAATCCGCCAACACCGTCTTCTCCGTCTTCCAGAATTCGCAAGACCTCAACACCGCCCGCCAGAAACTCACCGACACGCTCGCCAAGACCGCCTTCGACATCGAAAGCATCGCGCAACGCATCGATCGCGATACCGGATGGGCCTACGTTGGCATGGATCTCTCCCCGGCTCCGATGAAAGATGTCTCGATCGGCGCCGCCCTCGAAGAGCTCACGCAACAACCCTTCGGCTCCTCCGGCACGCTCACCGCCGCCGCCACCGTCACCGCCGCCATTCGCGACATTCACGTCAAGCGCACCGGCTACAACGGCCTCATGATTCCGATCCTCGAAGACGAACGCCTCGCGCAGCGCTGGAGCGAGGGCAACATCTCCATCGACGGCCTGCTCGCCTACAGCGCCGTCTGCGGCACCGGCCTCGACACCGTGCCACTCCCCGGCGACACCACCGAGCAGCAGCTCGACCTCATCATCGGCGACATGGCCTCGCTCGCCTTCAAGTGGAAGAAGCCGCTCTCCGCGCGCCTCCTCCCCGTAGCCAACAAAGCCGCCGGCGACACCACCGATTTCGACGACCCCGCCCTGGTCAACGCCACCATCCAACCTCTAACTCATCGCTGACGTTTGGAACAACGCCAGCCAACCCATTGCCTCTCCAGCGCTTCACAGCTAACATCCGTTTAAAGTTGTCTCGGGAGGTGCGTAATGCTTAAGGTATCTCTAGCCTTTGTCGCCGCGGCGATCCTCACAGCTGCCTTCGCCGCACATTCCTTCGCAAATCCACAAACCAAATCCGATCCACAGAATCTTCCATCCCACGAAGACCAATTCACCGCCATCACCATCGTCCGCACCATCAACACCGCCGAAGCTGGTTACCGCTTCTCCAAAACGAACGACGGCGCGCCCCGAAACCACTACGCGAACTGGTCCGAGCTCTATGTCAGTGGAATACTCAATGAAATGAAGCGTTCCACGCCCGAATTTTCGCCCCTCATCACCGCCGCGGGCTTGCAAGGCTACAAGCTCGCACTCATCGTCTCGCCCGACGGCCAGTCCTACCAACTCGCCCTCCACGACGCCAAACCCGAAAACGCCCTCTTCTCCGTTTTCAGCGACCAGGGCGGCATCATCTACACCGGCTCGCCTCTCCAGTAATCCGTGGCGAAACGCCTTTTTCATTTGCTTGCAGACGATCTCGCTCGCAATAAAAAAGGCCTCGCTGCAAGGCGCAACGAGGCCTTCTCCCCCTTCGAACCTCTAAACGGCAACCGCCTGCCTAAAACTCATACCTCAACGCAAACTGCATAATCCGCGGATTGGTAAGAGTCCCGCTGAAATTCCCGAAGTTGGCGCCGTTTCCGTTCGCCAAGCTTCCGCCCTCGTACGCGTTCGCCGACTGCACGTCGAATCGCACCGAGTTCGTCACGTTGAACACTTCCCAGCGAAACTGCAGGCTGTGAGTATCTTTCCACGGCATCTTCCACCGCTTCGCCAACCCCAGGTCCACGCCAAAAAATCCGGGACCTCGCAGGTTATTGCGGTCGCCCGTCTCCCCGGGGAAGGCATACCCAAAGCAGTTCGCCGCCGCGATTCCGTTCGCAAACAAATTCGGCGCCGTACTTCCAACGCCATTGTTGTTCGGCCCGGTGTAATACGTCCCTGTCTGCACGGCGCACGTCTGGTCGGCGTGGCCCTCCAGTTGGTAGTTCGTCGGATACTGTCCGCCGTTATCGATCGTAATCGGGAAGCCGCTCGTCCATCGCGCCAGACCCGAAAGCTGCCATCCTCCAATCACCGCATCGACAAACCGGTTCGCATCGTGCGCCACCCACCGGTTTCGTCCAAATGGCAATTCAAAAATGAAGTTGGCGTTCAACTGATGTCGCAGGTCGAAATCCGAAGACGCGCGGCCCGCGCTCGGATCCCACGAGTTGATAATCTGTCCGCCCAGCCCGCCCCACGCTCCCACGCGTTCCGCGTCCGACGAGATGTCGATCGAATGCGAGTACGTGTAGTTGAAGTCGAACTGGATGCCGTGTGTCATCTTGTGTTGCAGCGTCACTTCCATCGCGTTGTAGTTCGCGTTCGTCACCGTCCGCAAACCATAAAGCGACGTATACTGCGGGCTGTAAAACACGTTCGGCCCCGTATAATTTCCCAGCCGGTAGAAATACGACTGGTTCGGATTCCCAGCATCCGGTACACCGCTGACGTCCATCTCTTCGATCGACAGCGATTCGTTCAGCGCATTGGCGCACAATAAATCAAACGCCAGCACCGTCGGATTCGACGTCCCGTTCAAACCGTTGGTCGCGCAGCTTCCGTACGGGCTGTTCGCTCCAATCGCGTACGAACCTCCCGGCCCCAGCGGCTGCGTGATGTCCGACCAATACTTCTGCACCGCGGGCGACACCATGTTCGGATTGAACGTATTCGTCGTCACGCCGTTGCGATACAGCTTCGCCAGCGCCGTCGCCGCCGTGAAATAATCCATTCCCGCGGCCTTGTCATACGGATCGAGCGGCATCGCCAGGTCCTCTTGCCCCAGCAACCGGTGCGCCAGCCTTCCCACGTACGCCACCTGCAGCGTAAATCCGTTGTTGAGCTCGCGTTGCACCGACAAATCGAGCGTGTACGAATACGGCGTCTTGATATTGCTGTCCAAGCCCCACGTAATCGCTTCGCTCCCCGGCGCAGGGTTGCTCGGGAACGGCGCCGGATAGTTCGCTGCCGGCGCCGGCACCAGAATTGGACTGCCGCAGTTGTCCGTCGTTGGCAGCACGTTCAGATTCGTGATGCGCGGCGTGCACGCCACCGACTCTTGTCCCGCCGCGTTCTGGATGCTGCTCGACAGACCGAACGCGCCGTTCTGATCGAACGTATCCAGCAATCCTTCGCCGATCCGGTCATACACAATTCCGAATCCTGCGCGAACGCTGCTCTTTCCCGGTCCGCCAAACAAACTACCCAGCAGCCCGGAGCTGAATCCCGGTGACCACGCCACTGCCAGCCGCGGCCCCAGATTTTTCCAGTCCCAGTTGTAATAACCCGTTGTCCCGCCATTCGCCGGTCCCGAAAAATTAAACGCCACCGGCGGCGCATCGATCGACGGCACGCCGTTGTTCATTCCGATTCCGCGATTGTTGAACCACGTGTTCAGGCTTTCCGTTGGTGTCACTTCCAGTCCATTCGTTTCCCATGGCGGTGAGAAGAGTGAGTACCGCAACCCCGCCGTTACCGTCAGGCTCGGCCTCACCTTCCACGTGTCCTGCGCGTACATTTCATATCCGTCTTCCGCATAGCGGCGCACTACCGGCGCGCCTTGTGCCAGCACGCTTCCATCGCGCGCGTAGTTGTACTGTGCGTTGATTTCCACGTCCATGCCGAGCAGCGCCGTCACCGCGTTGTCGTAGTTCGTCCCGAATCCGTTGAAATCCACGGCCGGAAATCCATTGTTCGCCGGATTCAGCGGCGACGAAGCGCGTCCCGCCAATCCCGAAGTATTCAGCCACTGCGCGTTCGTGTATCCGTTGCTGAACGAACTCGTCGTGCTCTGCGTCGGATTTCGGATCAGCGATACCTGGAATCCAAACTGTAGGCTGTGCTTTCCGTGTGTCCAGTTCAGGTCGTCCCAGAACGTATTGATCGGCCTTTGGAATTCGCTCGAATAGTTCAGCGTCGAACCAAAAGTCGGATCGATCCCGCGGAACGTGCTCCACGTCTGATCCGTGTTTCCGATCGTTCCGATGCTTTCCCGGATGAATCCGTACCGGAAGCTATTGACCAGCGTGCTCTTCAGTGTCGCTGTGTAGTTCGCGATCAGTCCTTTGCTGTAATTCACCAGGTCGCTCGTTGGTGCGTCGCCCGGCAGAAATGGCGCGGCCGCCTGATTTTCGTTTGCCATCGAGCCCGACAGCGACACGCGCTGCTTGCCGTCCTTCGTGATGTTGTAATCCAGCTTCGCGATGTACCAGTTCTTCGTATTCTTGGTTGGCGCTGCGAACCGGTATCCCGCCGTGTTGAATCCATCGCCTTGGCTGAAATCGTTCGGCAGCGGATATGTGTTGAAAAACTTCATCACCACCGGATCAGGCCCCACCGGCCCCGTGTATCCCGGCAAGGCCGCTGCCGGATCCATCGCCGTCAATTGCGCCGGCGACAAAACCTGATTGCCAGGCGCCGCCGTGTAGGCCGCTCCGCTCACGCCGTTCACCGTATTTCCGGGGCACGTCGCCGATGGATCGCACACGTACTGCACAACGCCATCCCGCAGCGCTGCGGTCGGCACGATGCGCAGCACACTCTGTTGCTCCGCGTCCCGATAGGCTTCGTAGTTCGCGAAGAAAAACAGCCGGTCTTTCTTGATCGGCCCGCCCACCGACCCGCCAAAAATATTCCGGTTCAGGAATTGCGGTTGGTTCGGCTGGCCGCTCGCCAGTTCGGATTGCTTCAGAAAGTAGTCGTTCGCGCTCACAAACGAATTGCGGTTGTATTCGTAAACCGAACCGTGAAGCGTGTTCGATCCGCTTTTGGTCACCAGCGCCACTTGCGCGCCGCCCGCGCTCCCCGCATCCGCTTCCGCATTGCTCGTCGTCACGCGGAACTCTTCCACCGAATCCAGCGTCACCGGCAGCACCGATTGAAACGCATAGCCGCCCTTCGGGTTCACCGGGATTCCGTCCAGCGTTACGTTGCTCTGATCGCTGCGCGCTCCGTTCACGGCTCCGCTGCGCGTATCCGTGTCCTTCTCTCCCTGCGTGATCGACGGATTGTTGCCCGTGTACACCACGCCGGCCTGCAGCGAAAGCAAATCGCCCACGTTTCTGCTTTCCAGCGGCAACTGCTTCACCTGGTTCTCGCCGAACGCCACGCCCAGCGACGCGTCCGTCGTGTTGATCGTCTCGGACTGCGCCGACACTTCTACCGTCTCCGTCGACGACCCGACGACCATCGTCACGTTCAACGTCGTTGGATTGTTTACCAGCAACTGGAGATTTTTCTGATCGTTCGGACGGAAGCCGCTCGCCTCCACCCGCAGCGTGTAAGTCCCAGGCGGCAGCGACACAAACTCATACGAGCCTGTATCGCTCGATGTCACGCTGCGTTGCACCGCCTGTTCGGCGTTCGTCAGCGTTACCTTCGCTCCGGCAATGCTGGCGCCCGATTTATCCAAAATTGTCCCGCGCAGCGAGGTCGTACCTTGCTGTCCCAAGACACAAACCGCGCATAGCGCTAAATAAATTGAGAAACAAAAACTAAGACGTACGGACACACATCCCAAGTCAAATCGCTGAGACGAGCTTCTGCTCATGATTTCCACTCCTAAGGCACAAGTTTTGACCTGGAATTTACGAAACTTAACACGACGGACGTTGCAAGTACACAAAAGTGAGCGCGTCCGGACAAAAAATCTCAATCACCATAAATTTCCATAAAACGAAATCCAGCCCCAACTAAATTCCAAAAACCAAATCTCATCCGACTCAAATCCAGAGTACCGGGACCCACCTCCTTGATCTTTGATCGACACCCCTTGCGAAAATGAGGGGTGGCACTTGCCCCGCCCGGCGACGCCCACGCTAAACGCGCATCCTCGTTTATCAACGACGCGCCTTCACCCTGTAGCCGCGTTCGTCTCTCGGAACGCACGGTTTAGATAAAATCGCACTGCCCTCTCAACGACATGCGCGATTTATCCTGGGTGCCGCACCCTCAGCTTTCAGGAGGGTGCGGGTTTTCCCGGCCCACCCGGAACCCCGCCCTGGGATCACCAACCGTATTCGGGCGCAACGGCTTGCACTTGAGCTTCGAAACGCGCGCCCGACGTCCGATCGATCTCAATATCTCCTTCGAATTGCCTGTAACCTGCGCACTCTCGAAGCTCGCGCGTTCGAATTACATATCGATAATGAGTATTGACAAAGTACACATTCCATGCTACCATTCCGCGTGATCCTCCATTCCAGTCCTTCCCGCCTCTCCAATCTCACAAAAACGCTATTCACGCCCCGCCGCAACCCCTGCAAAATCATCCACTTGCACACTCCCAAAATTGGAATATTTGCATCCTCTTCAAAACAAGCCGCTTCCACACTCTTCAAAAAAACAGGGGGTATACCCCAATCCACGCCCCAAAAAATCTCCGAACTCGCTCGCCGCGCTATACTCTCGCCCTATCCGTCGAACTGTTGAGGAACTTATGCTCGCTCACCATGCTTGTAGCCGTCCCAAATCGGGAATCCGCGCCCCTCACCGCCGCATTCCTCGCGCTAACTCTTTCCTCCGCCGTCCTCGCACAAAAACCGATGTGCCACGCCATGGGCGCTCGCGAACTTGCTCCGCCGGACAAACTTCCCGCGCCCGAAAAACTTTCCGGCATCGGCAACGTCCATCTCAAAATCACTGCCACGCCCGAAGCTCAAACATGGTTCGACCAGGGCCTGAACCTCTATCACGACTTTTGGGATTACGAATCCGCCCGCGCTTTCGAGCAAGCTGTTCGCGTCGACCCCAACTGCGCCATGTGCCAGTGGGGACTCTATCTCGCGCTCTCGATGCGCAGCCCGGATGATCCCTACGCCGGTGATGCACTCAAAAGAGCCGTCGCTCTCAAGAACCACGCTGGTAAGAGCGAACGCCTCTACGTCGAAGCCGCGAACGCAGGCTCAAAGGAACATCTGTCGAGAGGCAGAGCCAACGGCGATGAAGAATCCGACGAAGTCAAAACTCTTCGCAAGCTCGTGAAGCATTCACCCCACGATACGCACGCGCGCATTCTTCTTGCCTGGGCCTTGGACGATGGATACGACGAAGACGGCAATCCCAAGAAAGGCACCAAGGAAACGCTGTCGATGTTTCAGGCGATTTTGAAGGAAGAGCCTGAAAATTCCGCCGCGAATCACTACTGGATTCATGTGGTCGAATCGAGCCCGCATCCCGAACAGGCTCTGCACAGCGCCGAAATTCTCGGCCGTCTCGCGCCCACATCCGGCCACATGGTGCACATGCCCGGCCACATCTTCTTTCGCACCGGCGACTACGCCACCGCCGACAAATCCTTCACAGCCTCCACCGTCGCCGATGAAACGTACATGCAGGCACAGCACGTCGGCGTCGATGACGATTGGAACTACGTTCACAACTTGATGTATGCGATTGCGAACCTGATGGAAGAGGGTCGCTTTGCCGACGCCACTCAGCTCTCCGCAAAACTCAAAGGCGCGCGCGGCGAATCTTCCGCCACGCTTTACATCTGGTCGCCGCGCGACTCCATCGCGCGCATCGATCCCCGCCTTCCGGTCGCGCTACGCTCCGCCGACTGGCCGCGCGTCCTCGAAATGGTGAAAGCCGCTCCTGCTCCGCCCGCCCCGCTCACCAATCTCGCATTTCTTTTGGAGTCGCTCACCGATTTCGCCACCGGCATGCACGCCCTTGAATCGCACGACGTCGCGCAGGCCGAAGACGCGTCGCGCAACCTCGATGCTCAGCTCTGGCGCGCAACGGCACGCATGAAAGACGAAGACGCTGCCAAGGAAAAAGAAAAGAAAAACGACGACGACAAGAAAAAAGTAATGATCATGCCCGACGCCAACACCAAACCGCTCGTCAGCAACCTTTCGATCATGTCGCTCGAATTGCGCGCCGGAATTCTCCTCGAGAAAAAACAGATCGACGCCGCCAAGAATCTCTACGCTCAGGCAGCCCGCGAAGAAAAAGATCTCGGCTATCACGAACCACCCGCCTACATCCGTCCCGTCGGCGAAACCGAAGCCGCCGCCTTACTCTCCGTCTCCGATTTCTCCGCCGCCAAATCCGCCTACCAGCAAGCCCTGACCGAGCGCCCCAACTCCGGCTACCCCCTCTACGGCCTCGCCCTAACCGAAGAAAAATCCGGCAACGCCCCCGCCGCCTCCACCGCCTACACCACATTCCTGTCATCGTGGAAAAACGCCGATTCCACCCTGCCCGAACTGGCCCACGCCAAACAATTCGTGGACGGCCACGTCGTGGCCGCCGCCCAAAAATAACGGAGACGATAGCCGGAGAAGAAATCAAAACGACAACTCGGAAGCGGTGCTGTATCGACGGGCGGAGTCGAATTGGTCTAGCATTACGTGCCGCGCAGGTCGTGTCGGGTAGGCACTGATTTTGCGTGGCACCACGCACTACGAAAAAACAGGTCTAAACGGAGACGCATACATGGGGTCGATCTCTGTCGCCTGCTATAAACCGATTCCGAGCGACGTTGCGGAATTTCGCAACCTGTTCTCGCATTTTGAGCCGGTCTGAAATTTTCTGCGCTCCAGGAGGCGTGAGAAATGGAAGAGCAGCTTAGCCTGGAATTTTTGCGTGTCGTCGAAAACGGCGCGATTGCCGCGGCGCGCACGATGGGATTCGGCGACCGCCACAAAGCCGATGAAGTCGCTGTCGAAGCCATGCGCAAAACGATGGACGCCGTGCAGATGGACGGCACCATCGTGATCGGCGAAGGCGAACGCGACGAAGCGCCGATGCTGTACATCGGCGAAAAAGTCGGATTGGCAACGCACGCGCCGAAGGCGCTCTTTCCCGAAGTTGACATTGCAGTCGATCCGCTCGAAGGCACAAATCTTTGCGCCACCGGCGCCGGCGGCGCGATTGCGGTTCTCGCCGCAAGCGAAAAAGGCGGTTTGCTCCACGCGCCCGACATTTATATGGAAAAGATGGTTGTCGGTCCCAGTTGCAAGGGCGCCGTCGATCTCGACGCGCCCGTGGCCGACAATTTGAAATCGATCGCGAAGCGGCTCGATCGAGATGTCGAAGACTTGACGATCATGGTGCTGGAACGGCCGCGCCACGAAAAATTGATCAATGACATTCGCAAAGCCGGCGCGCGCATTCGCCTGATCGGTGACGGCGATTTGTCGGCCGGAATTTCTGCCGCGGTTGTCGGTACGAGCGTCCACGCGGTCATGGGAACGGGCGGCGCGCCGGAAGGCGTGATCACGGCGGCCGCGTTGCGCTGCCTCAACGGACAGATTCTGGCGCGACTCGTGGTGAGCAAACCGCAGGACGCCGAGCGCCTGGAACGCATGGGCGTGAAAGATCCGAAGCGCATCTACGACACGGAAGATTTGGCGCCGGGGAAGAAAATTATTTTTGCCTGTTGCGGCGTCACCGACGGTAACCTGCTCAAGGGCGTGCGATTCTTTGGCGAAGGCATACGCACAATGTCGATGATTCTGACGCTCGATGACCGGCAAGTCCGATTTATCGATTCCGTTCATCTGGAAAAGCGGCCGGACGTTCGCGTTCGCTTCTCCTAGGCCCTTCGCCAGTAGCCCGAACCCATCTGCACGGGTCTCGACGGCTTAACATTGTGGTTAAATACCGTATCAGTTACTACAAGTAAATCGCGGCATTACGCTCGCATCGACCTGATTTCCTGCGATTTCCACGGTATTTTCCATCCGCTGCCAAAAACCAAAGGCCATTGACCTCATTCTGGTCGCGAGGCCAGTAGCCACTTACACACGCATTCTCTACTCTCAGCGTACCCAAGCAGCAACGCCCAACACATAGAAGTTGAAATGAAATCGAACGGCGGCATGTCGGTTGCTGCAGTTGTGCGAAGAAGTGTGTTCAACGGGGTCCGAGGGGAATCATGTCCTTGAAACGAATCTGGAGCGCACAGGCTGGAATCCTCGTATTGCTACTGAGCGGCTGCTCAGGCCTCGGCACAAAGACTGGCGGTGGTGGTTCTTCGACCTCGCCGGAAGGCAGCAGCAGTTCCGTCACGGTCACGCCGGCGACGGCCACCATTCGCGCGGGATCGAATGAATCATTTGCAGCGTCGGTGAGCGGCAGCACCAACAGCAACGTCACCTGGTCGGTGAATTCGGTTGCGGGCGGCAGCGCAACCACGGGCACGATCGATGCGAACGGACTGTACACCGCGCCGGCGAGTGTACCCACGCCGAACACGGTCACAATCACCGCGACGAGTGCGGCCGACACGACGCAACAGGGCACCAGCGCGGTCACGCTGCAAAATCCGATTCCTGTCCTCACTTCGGTCGCGCCTTCTTCGATCACCGCCGGGACGTTTTCGCTAACGCTGGTTGGCAGTGGTTTTGTGAAGAATTCGACGGTTTCGTTCGGCGGGCAAACGCTGACGACAACGTATGTCTCGGCGACCGAGTTGCAGGCGAACGGGACGGCAACGGCGGCACAGATCGGGACGGTCAACATTATTGTGAACAATCCCGATCCGGGTGCGGCGTCATCGTCAACGATTACGGCGATGGTGGTTGCCGCAGCGCAGCCGGTTTCGCAAATGGCGGCGGTGCGATTCCTGGAGCAGTCGACGTTCGGACCGACGACCGCATTGGTGAACCAGGTAGCGCAAAACGGATTCGAACCATTTCTGCAGTCGCAATTTTCGGCACCGGTCTCGAGCTATCCCGTGCCATTGCCAACCGATTCCGGCGTGACGAAAGTCCAGAATCAATTTTTCATCAACGCAGTGAACGATAGCGACCAACTGCGACAGCGCGTCGCGTTCGCGTTGAATGAAATCTGGGTCGTGTCGCAGAACAAGGTTTCCGATCCCACCGGTTACACGAACTACATGGCGGCGCTGACGAAGGACGCGTTGGGAAATTACTACGACGTGATGAAGGATGTGACGCTGACGCCAGCCATGGGCCACTACCTGGACATGGTGAACAACGACAAGCCTGCGACAGGACAGCACGCGAATGAAAACTACGCCCGGGAATTGATGCAGCTATTCACCCTGGGACTGAGCGTGCTGAATCAGGACGGAACAGCGCAAGTCGATGGCAGTGGAATCCCAGTGCCGACGTATACGCAGAATGACGTCATGGCGCTGGGCCGTTCCTTTACCGGATGGACGTTTCCGACCGAGGCTGGGCAGTCGCTGATGCAGCACAACCCGGAATACTACGGCGGAAACATGGTTCCGTTCGAATCGAACCATGACAGCGGAGCAAAAACATTTCTTGGCCAATCGATTCCCGCGGGGCAGAGCGCGGAGCAAGAGCTGGATACTGCGCTAACGATTATTTTCAACCACGGGAACATGCCACCGTTCGTCGCGCAGCAGCTGATTGAAAAGCTGGTGACGAGCAATCCGAGCCCGGCTTATGTCTCGCGTGTCGCGTCGGCATTCTCCAGCGGAAAATTCCAGACGTATGGTTCGGGAAAGCGCGGCGACATGCAGGCAACAGTCGCCGCAGTCCTGCTCGATCCAGAGGCGCGTCGCGGAGACTCCGCGACTTCCGTGAATGCGCTCGACGGAAAGATGCGCGAGCCCGTCGTGATGGTGGTGGGCGTGGCGCGCATGTTCAATCCCACGACGGACGGAACCGGATTCACGACGTGGGGCGGGAATATGGGGCAAACGCTGTTCAACTCGGGCAGCGTGTTCAATTTCTTTCCGCCGCAAAACCTGATCGCGGGCACGGCGCTGAACGGGCCGGAGTTCGCGATTTTCAACACGAACACGGCGATCTCTCGCGTGAA
Organism: uncultured Acidobacteriota bacterium; assembly: GCA_963766985.1. Taxonomy (GTDB): domain Bacteria; phylum Acidobacteriota; class Terriglobia; order Acidiferrales; family UBA7541; genus Acidiferrum. The sequence goes on along the minus strand of CAVYCJ010000009.1, from coordinate 308,778 downwards.
CTTTGCGAATTCGATCGTAAACGGAACGATCAGCAGCGGGACGAAGGTGGATTTCACGCCGGTGTTCAATGCGGGGTCACAGGAAGCAATGGTGGATTGGCTGAACACGTATTTTCTGCATGGAACGATGTCGAGCCAGATGCACCAGAGCGTCCTGACGGCGATGTCGGCCGTGAGCGCCACGGATACGAAAGACCAGGCGCGCATGGCGCTGTATCTCGTGATCGCGTCTTCGCAGTATCAAGTGCAACGGTGAGGAAACGGATTGAGTTTGTCGTAAGCGTAGTGCAAGGGGCGCGCGGGCACCGCGCCCCTTTCTCAAAAACGCCGAGACGACGAATGCAACAGCTTCGTGTTTCAGAGATTTGAGCCTTGGGAAAATTGAGGGGGATCGGGACATGACGCATCATTCGCGGCGCGATTTCATGCGGTTGGCTTGCTGCTCGGCGGCGACGGCTTCGATGGTAGGCGGCTTGAGCAAGCTGGGATTGGTCAGCGCGCTGGCGCAGTCGACCTCGGACTACAAAGCGCTCGTCTGCATTTTTCTTTTCGGCGGCAACGACGCGAACAATTTGATCGTGCCGATCGACACGAACTATGCGAACTACGCGTCGATCCGCGCAAATCTAGCGATCTCGCAGGGATCGCTCTTGCCGTTGCAGATCGGGAGTGCGGCGAATTTCGGATTCCACCCGAACCTGCCGGAACTGCAAGGACTGTTCAACAACCAGAAGGTAGTGGCGGTACTCAATAACGTCGGAACACTGGTGCAGCCGACGACGCAGCAGCAGTATCAACATCAGACGAGCGTGCCGGAGAATTTATTTTCGCATTCGGACCAGCAGAATCAGTGGCAGACGACCCAATTGAGCGGTTTGCAGAATGCCGGATGGGCAGGAAAGATGGCAGACAATCTGCAATCGACGCTCAACAGCACGGCAAGTTTTCCGCCGGTGCTTTCGGTAGCGGGCAATACGCTTTTCGGAACGGGAGTGACCTCGCGTCCATTCACGATGAATCCGGGAAGCACGCCGGGCATTTCGGGAATCGACAGCTCGGCGGCCGGGCAAGCGAAATTTCTTGGACTGCAGCAGCTGTTGACGTTTGATACGGGAATTTCGCTGGTGCAGGCGACGAGTGCTATCACCGGGCAAGCGGTAACGCAGAGTTCGACGCTGGCGACCGCGCTCAAGGGCCTGGCGCCATTGCAGACGGTCTTCCCGACCGGCAACAACCTGGCGTCGCAATTGAAACAAGTTGCGCAGGTAATCGCGGTGCGCAGTGCGCTGGGAATCGGCCGGCAGATTTTCTTCTGCTCGCAGGGCGGATTCGACACGCACAGCGACCAGCTCGACACGCAAATCGGACTGTATGGGCAGCTGAGCTCGGCGATGGGCGCGTTTTATTCGGCAACGCAGGAATTGGGAGTAGCGAATCAGGTGACGACGTTCACGCTCTCGGAGTTCAGCCGAACGTTCCAGCCGGGATCGAACGGAGGAACGGACCATGCGTGGGGAAGTCACGCGCTCATGATGGGTGGCGCGGTGAAAGGAAATGCGCTGTATGGCACGTTCCCGACGCTGGCGCTGGGCGGACCGGACGATACGGGAAGCAACGGGCGGTGGATTCCGACGACGTCGGTGGATCAGTATGCGGCGACGATGGCCACGTGGTTTGGCGTGGCGAATTCGGATTTGCCATCGATCTTTCCGAACCTGGCGAATTTCTCGACGTCGAATTTGGGATTCATGGCGTCGTAGTGCGAATCGGTGCGCCGGTTCGTTTTTCCCGACCTCGATGACGGACTCATTCTTCGCGCAGGGTTGTTGCTGGATCGATCGAGGCGATTTTTAAAGTTGGTAGAGTGGCGGCTAGAAGAGTGACGAGCAAAAGAGTAGAGACGATTACGGCGATGGTTGGGGCGTCATAGACGTCTACGCCAAACAGGGCTCCGCGTATTGCTCGCAACGCGGCCGCGGCAAAGATCAAACCACAAACCACACCGAGCAGCGATGCGATCACTCCGGACCTGGCAATCGTGTACATAGCCTGGCTGGTGGTGGAACCCAGAGCCATGCGGATACCGATCTCGCGCTTCTTCTGTAGAACGATGTTCGCGACCAAAGCGAAGATTCCGACGGCACTCAGCAACAACGCGAGCGAAGCCATGGCTACCAGAAGGGCGACTTCGAGACGTTGAATTGCGAGCGTGTTCGCCATCAGATCATTCATGCTGTAAAACCCGGAAAACGGCAGGTTGGGATCGACACTTGCCATGGCGTTCTGCATTGCGGAGCCGACGCTGTCCATCGGGCTTTGCGTTCGAACGATCCAGCTGGGCTGGAACCAGGCGTGAATCACGCTGAGGAATTCGGTGCTGGCGACCTGAGCCGCGGGTAAGTAGATGGTCTGGTCGCTGGTGAGAGGAGCGTGGTCGTCCGTGAGGCCGCCTGCGCTGGATCCGACCGTGTTCTCGACGACTCCGACAATCAGTCTGGGTTGCTTGCTGTCGCCGGTAAGAAATCTTCCAACGGGATTTTCGGAATTGAGGTAGAGGCGTGCGAAGGCGCGATTGACGATGACGACTCTCGTTGCGTCCGGTCCATCGGCATCGGTGAACGATCGTCCCGCCAAGACGGGAATTTGCAGGGTCTCGAAATATCCGGGCGTCACGTAGATTTCGTCGGTCATGACTTGTTGCCCGGCCTGCTTTCCGTCGGAAATTGTTGCTCCATCGATCAGGGCGCGCTCATAAGGAAGAGTCAAACCGACGGCGGCATTTTGTACGCCGGGAATCTGGCGCATCGCGGCGACGCTTTGAGCGAGCAATTTCCGGAAGGCGGCGGGTTCGTGGTAACGAACGTCGTCGAGAGATGCTTTCGCGGTGAGCACTCCGTTGGAATTGAAACCGGGATTCATTGTTTCCAAGTGGATCAGCGTGCGGATGAGAAGCCCGGCGGCCGCTAGGAGAACGACAGTGAGAGCGACTTCTCCAACGATCAGCGATTGACGAAGGCGCACTGCACCGCCGCCGACGATTCCACGACTTGCGATGGCCGAGCGGAGATCGACTCTTCTTGAGATGAGGGCAGGAAACATGCCGAACAAGACGCTGGTGAGGAGTGCGAGCGCCACGGTGAAGGTGAGGACACGGCCGTCTAGAGAAACGTCGGCTACCGGCAGGAAGTTTTGAGGCACGAGCAACAGTAAGGCGCGCAGAGCAATTGCCCCCACACCAACACCTACGAGACCTCCGACCAAAGCGAGTAGAAGACTCTCAATCCAGAGTTGACGCTGTACCTGCCATGGGGAGGCGCCGAGGCTGACGCGAGTTGCGATTTCCGTGGTGCGGCGCAACATACGCACGAGGGTCAAGCCTGCGAGATTGGCGCACGCGATGAGGAGAATGAATCCGGCAGCCAGCATCACGGCAAGGATGGGCGACTGAAGTGAATCGGTTTCGCCTTTTTGCAACGGGACCAGATAGTAGGTGATTTGCGCCGCAGGATTGCGTTGCACGTAGCGGCTATGGGACCACGCGCTGTTCATCTGGGCATTGGCCTGTTGCCAGGATGAGGAGTCGCGGAGGCGCATGATGGCTTCAAAGTTGGTGCCACCGCCTTCACCGTCGCGACTGGGCTGGAGCGCAACGTATACGTCGGCGTTCAGTGGAGTGGTCGCGAACTCGGGAAGAACTCCAATGATGGTGTATGGCTCGCCTTTGAGGAGCGCGGCTTGCCCAATCACCTGAGGGTCGGCGCCAAACGCGGTGCGCCAGAGCGTGTAGCTGAGTATCGCGGTCTTGGGACCATGCGGGCGGTCTTCATCGTCGGAAAAAGTGCGACCGAGGATGGGATGCAGCGACAGAACATCGAAGTAGTGGGCGGAGACACGTCCGGCGTGGAGATATTGGGCGTGGGAGCCGGCCTGAAGATTCACGCCTGAAGTGATTCCCGCGGAAACAGCAGAGAGCAGTGAAGGGACGTTGTCGCGCAGAAGCTCCCATTGCTCGCCGTCGATGGCGCGGCGCATGTCGTAGGCGTCGGGGCCGATGGTCTTCGCGTAAAGCGCAGCGAGGCGTTCGGGATGAGAGTAGGGAAGCGATTTGAGAAGCAGTGCGTTGACGAGAGAAAAAATCGCGGTGTTGGCGCCGATCGCAAGAGCGAGCGTGAGAATTACGGTGAGGGTGAATCCGGGGTTGCGCACGAGCATGCGCACGCCGAAGCGAACTTCTTGCTGAAAGTTGTCCCACCACTGCCAGCGGCCGGATTCGTAGAAGCGCTCTTCGGTTTGGAGCACGTTACCGAAGGCGCGGCGCGCGGCGGCTTGCGCGTCTGCCGGGCTCAAGCCTTGTTGCAGCAGGCGGTCGCGTTCCAGTTCGATGTGGGCTTCGATCTCCGCACGGAAGTCGCTGGATTTTCGTTTGCGCCGGAACATGGCTTCACCTCTATTTCATTGCTTGGTTCATCGGTCGATGGTTTGAGGGCCGAGCACGCGAGCGATCGCGGCGGATAGGCGCTGCCACTTGGTCGTTTCGGCGACCAGCTGCTTGCGGCCTGCGGGAGTCAAAGAGTAGAAGCGCGCCTTGCGGTTATTTGTGGAGGTGCCCCATTTTGCGGAAATCCAGCCGCGTTCTTCGAGGCGCTGGAGGGCGGGATAGAGGGCGCCGTGTTCGACGAGGAGTTCTTGCTCGGAGGTTTGCTGGATGGCGCGGGCGATGCCTTGGCCGTGTTGGGAGCCGAAGATCAGGGTGCGGAGGATTAACAGGTCCAAGGTGCCCTGCAGGAGATCGAGAGGTTCTTTGGTGTTTTGATTTGGGGTTCGGGTCGACATGTAACCCAAGTATTGGATTGCTTGGGTAAGATGTCAACCCAAATTGACGCAGCTCATTGGCTGGAGTCAGGGCGACGCCGGAGATTTGAGGTGTCGTCAGGCTCGTTCGCCGGGCAGCGTTGCCTATCGAGTCGGTAGTGAATCCGCAGAGCGCCAACTGAAGTCTTAGCAGGCTACAACCCGCGGGATGTTTCGCGGCGTCTCATTCACCGTCACAATGCATTCGAAGAAAACCATCTCCGCAATTTTCGTTACAAGTCTGGTCTGTTGCGGCGGTTTCTCGCAGGAATCCAGGCAAACGCGGGAACTGCAGCAGCCAGGGCACCGCCGGAGATGACGGACTACGCCTCGAAAACCGGGGGCGGGATTTTTTACGCCAATTCAACTTTTACTGCGGAAATTATGTCAACGCGCATGACGGAACAAGCGCGCCATGACTACACGCTCGTGTACGCTCCCACCGGCAACAAGGCTTTCTCAAAATTTCACTCTCTCAGGGTGAATGCTGGCTCCTCCTACAGCGCGACGACGCGTTCGGGTTACTACACAACGAATTCGGACTCACCCACGCCCTAATCAATCATTTGCAGGTCACAGGCTGCGGGTTGTTCGGTGTGGGGCCGTCAGTCTTGGCGGAGGCGGAGAGGTACGTTGAGGCTTGCGCGGATATGAGGTCGCTAGGTTGATATTCGGGGACGAGCGAGCGGATTACATCGAGCAATGCGGGCAAATCGCGGGCCTGAACTTTTTCCGAGATGATGCCGATTGCGGAACAAAGAGTTTCTGCCGTCGGGATTGCGCCGCAAACGCGACGTAGTTTGGGGTCCGCGGTTGGCTCGACGGTTTCGGATGAGGAGATGAGACTTTCCGTGAGCTTTTCGCCTGGGCGAAGACCGATGGCGACCATTTTGATTTGTTTCGGGTTGAACTCCGCGGCTTCGGCAATCATTTTTCTGGCGAGGTCGGCGATTTTGGTGGGGGCGTTGAGTTCGGGGACGAACAGCGTGCCACTGTCGTCGAGACGTTCCGTGAGGAGGATGAGTTCCGTCGCTTCGTGCAGAGTAATGAAATAGCGGCTCACATCGGGGTGCGTGACGGTGACGGGACCACCCATCCGAATCTGACGCTCAAAGAGCGGGACAACACTTCCGGTCGAACGCAGCACATTGCATAGGCGCACTGAACGCATCCGCGTTTCGGGCGAATCCAGAGACGACAGAATCAACTCAGCGACTCGCTTTGTCGCTCCCATGATGCTGTGCGGATCGGCGGCTTTATCGGTGGAGACCATCACGAGTTTGCGCGCTTTGTATTTGATTGCCGCGAGGGCGAGAGTCCACGTGCCGAGAATATTGTTGCGGATGACGGCGATGGGATTCTCTTCCATCAGAGCAACGTGCTTGAAGGCAGCGGCGTGGTAGATGGTCTTCGGCCGATGTTTGTCGAAGAGATCGTCGATCAGAGATTCGTCGTTCACGTCGCCTAAAACGGGAGTTTGCCGGGCTCTGTTGGCCGACGAGGCGTTTGACTGCAATTCGTAGAGATTTTGCTCGGAGTGATCGAGAAAAACAGCAAGCTGGCAAGGCCCGAATCCGAGCCGTGATGAGAAGCGCTCTGCGAGCGAAGAGCCAATGCTGCCGCCCGCACCCGTTATTAAGACAACGTTGTTCTTGAGACGTTCGAGGGAAGGGCGGAGGAATGAGCTCACGGGTTCACGATCTGAGCAATCAGCGATGACTGCCGGTGAGCGCGAGAAAGACGCGATCATCCACTGCAACGGAATGAGTGAACACGGTGGCTGTAGCGGCACCGGGGACGGCGACTCGCGCGGAGCTACCGCTCAGTGCGGGACCGGCGGGTTTTACTTCGCTGGAAGATGTGTCGCCGGGCTGGAGCGAGATGCGCGTCGTTTTCGGCGTGCAGGATGTCGCGCCGATGCAGGTATCGCGGACGAAGACCTGGCGGAATCCGCTGTTGGACGTCGATGTTGCGGATGCTGCGGATTTTGCGGCGGCGCTTGAGTTCGCCTGCGCCGCGGTGTGGCTTGGCGTCACGGCAAGGAAAGCGATGAACCGGCCGGAAGCGCTGACGGACGGCAAAATGCCTTCGGTGCCGACGAGCGCGCCGCTCGCGTCGGTGGAGATGAGTTGCGTCGAGGGCGAGCATTGCGATTGCGCGCCGGTGCAGGTGTCGCGCAGATAGATCTGGCGTCCGTTGGTGGAAGTCGAAGAGGATGCGCCCGCGAGATTTGTTGCGGCGGAGCTGAATGCGATGTACCGGCCGTCAGCGCTCATGGAGGGCGAGCGGCTGTCGTTATTGCCGACGGTGCCGTCGGAGGCGGCGGAGAGCAACGAAGTGTGCGACTGGCAACCGGAGTCGGCGCCTTCGCACGTATCGCGAACGAAAACCTGAGAGTGCTCGCCTTGCGTGGCGGCGTATGCGACGTAGCGGCCGTCGGCGCTGACGGCTGGCGTATCTTCGGCAGCTTCAGCGCGCGGCGCGGCGTTGGAGGTGGTGCCGACGGGATTCACAGTGAAGGAAAGGCCGCCGGGACTCGTGCCGCCGCCACCGGAAGTCGGATTCGCGACGCCGCCGTTCGCCGGGGGGGTGCCTGCGGCCGGCGGATTGTAAACGGTGACGATGGCGGTGACCGGAGCGGCTGTCGCGTTGACGAGCAGGCTCGCGTCGATGGTCGCCTGAATCTGGGTGGCGGTGACGTTGAGAATCGGCAGCGAAGTCTGCGTCGGGCCGAGATTGAAACGGACTTGCGAGCCGCCAGACGGATCGGAGGTGGGAATGAAATTGGTACCGGTGACGGTGAGCGTCAAGGAAGCGCCGCCCGCGGTCGCGGCTTTAGGCGAGATGCCAGTGATCGTCGGGAGGGGATTGGCGGCGGGGTTGACGAGGAAAGTGAGCGTGTTGGAGAGACCGTTGTTACCGGCGCCGGAAAAGGGATTGAGGGTGTTGACGAAGTTCGTGCCGGCCTTTGCGATCAACGAAGCGGAGACGGTGGCGGTGACCGAGGTAGCGCTCACATAGGTCGTTGGGATGGTTTTGCCATCCCACTGCACGACAGTTTGAGTGACGAAGCCGCCGGATGGGCTGGCGACAGTGATGGTGAAGTCGGCGCCGCCGGCGTTGGCCTGCGACGGAGCGAGAAAGCTGATGGCGGCACCGGTCGGAGTCTGAAAGGTGTTGCCGTAGTCGTTGCAACCGGATGCGGCGAAGAGAGAGGCAACGACGGCCACGAGTGTGGCGAGTGCGCGAGAAATTCTGAGCGAGGCCGGAGCTTTGCCGTTGCGGGTCGTCACGCGAGCTGACGCCGTGTTAGCCGCGTTGCGCGGCGCACAAAAAGGCTGGAACAACTTCATCGACACTCCTTGAAAGTCCATGGTCGCCAAGCTTCGGCGAGCTCGAATCGTGCACTCATGCGAATGGATTCGAGGACCGCATTGTATTCCTGTGGCGAAAAATCGCGCCGTGCTCATGGCAATGCGGGACGCATCGCCAGAATGCTTGCGGAATGAGATGCCGAATCGCCGCCGAGCGTTGACCCGACGCAAGCCGGTCTCCGGGTGCCAGCCGACTGCCCCAGAAGTCGGGCTTGGCGCCGTTACCGCGACTGCCGCGAAAAATGCGGGTCGAACAACTTTAGATGATTACATTGGGGTTGGGAGGAGGTCAATGTTGAAAGGGGTGAAAACTGGCGGGATAAGCGGCGGCCCGTGGACTGGTTCAGTTCGCGCCCAAGGACTGGAGCGATAAGTGGATGAGCGCCTGGACGTGACGGTTGGATTCGGGGTCGGTGAGGTGCTGGGCTAAGGCGGCGCGATAGGCGGCGATGGCCTGGTCTTTGCGGCCGAGCTTGGAGAACAGATCGCCGCGGATGATGTGGAAGATGGGATTCGTCGGATATTTTTCTTCAAGGGGAGCGGAGACTTCCAGGGCTTGCTCGTATTTCTGGTCGTAGTTGTGGAGACTGATTGCCAAATAGAAGCGTGCTTCGACAGGAGTTAGCGCGCCTTCGGAGATTGCGCGATTGAGCTGGCGGATGCCTTCCTGTTTGTTGCCGCCGGGGATGCCCATGAAGAAGCGGAGCATCTTGGCCATCGAAGAGAGCGTGTCGGCGTAATAGTTGTAGAGGCCGAGACCGAAGTCGGCGTCGGCGAGGTTGGGGTCGAGCGCCTGGGCGCGGATGAGACGTTCGCGGGCACGGACGCCGTAGCGAGCGGCAAATTTCGTTTCGGCACGAAGGCCGTAGAGGCGAGCGTAGAAGGCGTCGCCCATCCCTGCGTAAAAGTGCATGTCAGCGGTCGCGGCAGTGTCACCGGAGGCGGCGATGCGGTGTTCGGAGAGCGAGATGATTTTGGAGGCGAGCTCGAAATAGTGATCGTCGGCGGGCAGCTTGGCGCGATGGCGCGCGTAGGACATGCCGTATTTGTATTCGGCGGAGGTACACCAGATTTCCCAACTGATGGCTTCTTCTTCGAGAAGGTAGCCGATGGGATGGTCGGGGCGGTCTTGCTGGAGTTTGCGGGCGGAGTCGATCGCGGCCGACAGGTCGCCGGAATAAATCTGGTCGAGCACGGCTTGCGCGGCAGGAGTGACGTTCAGGTTTTGGGCGCGCAAGGGGTGTGAAGGGAAGAGCGCGACGATCAAGAAGAAGAGCGCTGGGCGGACGGAGAATCTGGTCGGCATTTGCGTGCGTCGGCGCTGCATTTAGATATTGATGCAACGTGGAGCGAGCGTCGAGAGCGCATTAGGCGAGGCGGCGCGCATTTGTTATCCTCGCGGGCGCGATGGGCTCGCAACAAAATGAAACGAACGGCGTTGTGACGGGCGAGGCGTCGACGCAGGGTTCGTCGGGTTCGCCAGCGGGAAAGACCGGGAGCGGCGACCTCGAACGCGGGCTGGGACTGAAGGAAGCGGTTTCCCTCAACATGATCGAAATGGTCGGGGTCGGACCATTCGTCGTGATTCCACTGGTGATTAAGGCGATGGGCGGGCCGCAGTGCCTGGTGGCATGGGCGGCGGGAGCTCTGCTTGCGTTGCTCGATGGATTCGTTTGGTCGGAGCTGGGCGCGGCGATGCCGCTGGCCGGCGGAAGCTACGTGTTTCTGCGCGAGGCGTATGGGCCGGGGCGCATGGGCCGCATGATGTCGTTTCTGTTTGTCTGGCAGACGCTGATTCAGGCGCCGTTGTCGCTGGCGTCGGGCGCGATTGGATTTTCGCAGTACGCGTCTTATCTGTACCCGCTGGGGAAGTACGGTGAGAAAGCGCTGTCGGGCGTGCTGGTCCTCGTGCTGGTGCTGCTGCTGTACCGGCGAATCGCGTCGATCGGGCGCATCTCGCTGTTTTTGTGGGCGGGAGTCATCGGGACAATTTTGTGGTTGATCTGGGGCGGTGTAACGCACTTCCAGCCAAAACTCGTCTTTACCTATGAGCCGGGTGCGTGGAATTTGTCGTGGCTGTTTTTTGCGACGCTGGGCTCGGCGACGGTGAATACGATTTACACCTATTGGGGCTACTACAACATTTGTCATCTGGGCGGCGAGATTCGCAATCCGGAGAAAAACATTCCGCGCGGGATTTTTCTTTCGATCATCGGGATCGCGGTCCTGTATCTGGTGATGCAGACGAGCATCTTGGGCGTGTTGCCGTGGCAGCAGGCGCAGGACTCGCCGTTCATCGTGAGCGCGTTCATTGAAAAGTTGTACGGCGGCGGCGCGGCGAAGTTTGCGACGGCGATGATTCTGTGGATCGCGTTTGCGTCGCTGTTTTCTTCGCTGCTTGGATATTCGCGGGTGCCGTATTCGGCGGCGCTGGATGGGAATTTTTTCAGTGTGTTCGGGCGATTGCATCCGAAGAAGCGATTTCCGCATGTGTCGCTGTTGTTTTTGGGCGCGCTGACGTTCGTGTTTGCGCTGCTGTTTAAGTTGCGGACAGTCATCGCGGCGGTGCTGGCGATGCGGCTGATCATTCAATTTATTGGGCAAGCGGTGGGAGTCGTGCTGCTGCGACGGCGCTGGCCGGCGGAGAAGCTGCCATTTAAAATGTGGCTGTATCCATTGCCGGTGATATTGACGATTTTGGGTTGGATCTGGCTTTTCCTGCGGACGGGGAAGGCTGTCTGGTGGGGGCTCTTCGTGATTATTTTGGGACTGACGATTTATCTCGTGAGGTCGAAGGTGCGACGCGAGTGGCCATTTCTGCCGGCAAATGCGGAGGCCGCGCGATGAGCGGACTTGGGCGGGGTCGGTGGACTCGCGTACTTGTGGGTGTGATGTTGGTTGCGGGAGTTTTTGCGCTTTGGGCCGGGCACGGAACGAAGGAAGTGCGAGCGCAATTTTCGCCGGCGGCGGGAACGGGACCGGGGCTGCCGGAAACGATCGAGGCAATCGACGCGGCGCGGGTGACGACGCGCATTCTATATATTGATGCGCATCCGGACGATGAATCGGCTGCGGTACTCACCTATCTCGCGCGCGGATTGCACGCGGATGTCGCGCTGCTTTCTCTGACACGCGGCGAAGGCGGGCAGAACGATCTCGGCCCGGAGCAGAATCCGCAGCTTGGATTGATTCGAACGCAGGAATTGCTCGCGGCGACCCGCGGCTATGGCGTGAAATTATTTTTCACGCGGGCGCGAGATTTCGGATTTTCGAAGACGCCGGAGGAGACGCAGAAGATTTGGGGCGACCAAGTTTTAGAAGACATGGTGCGCGTGATTCGAACGTTTCAGCCGAACGTGGTGATCAACGGCTGGGGTAACGTTCATTTTGGGCATGGGCATCATCAGGCGTCGGGACTTTTGACGCCACGGGCGGTGGCAGCGGCGGCGGACGCCAAGATGTATCCGGAGCTGGAGCGCGATGGATTGAAGGCGTGGTCGGCGGGAACGGCGGGCGTGCAGATTTTGGATCTGGATCGCGGGTCGGAGTCGCCGCAGGGATATTCGGTGCCGATCGGGGATATTTCGCCGCTGTACGGGAAGTCGTATCGAGAGATCGGGCTGGATGCGTTTGCGAATCATCGCACGCAGGGGATTTCGGCTTTTCTCGGGTCGCCATTTTTGCGGCGGCCGGTTGGGTTGGTGCCGGAGAAGGGGTTTCAGTTTTCGCAGGGGATGCTCAATGTGAGCTTGAGCGCGCTGGCCGGTGCGGATTCGGGATTGGGTTGCGGTGGGACGGCCGGATATTGCGACGGCGCAAAGAGGGCGGAGGAGAGTTTGGCAGGTGCGAGGACGGCGGCGCTGAAGTTGGATTGGGCAGATGCATCGGCGCGAGTAGCGCAGGCGGGGGCAGAGATCGATGGAGTGTTGTCGCAGGCCGGCGGCGCGAACGAATTGTTTCGCGATCAGCTTGAATTCGTGAAACAGCACATCGATCGCGCGCTGGAGCTGACAGCGGGATTCGAGCAAACCGCGGACGCCGATCGCGCCGATGTCGTTGCGGGCGAAGCGTTCACGGTCCATGTGACGCGGCGATGCCGGCCGGAAGTGGAATGCGCGTTTGAGGGACAGGCGCTTATCCTGCCCGACGATTCCAAACTGGGAGGACATGCGGACACAAAATCGGACCAGATGGATTTTCAGGTAACGCTGGACTCGAAACAGTCGCAACGACGCGGCTTTCAGGGCAATTTCCCGGAGCCATCCCCACTGATCGAGTATTCGCAAGTTGCAATGATCGATGGATACAAGTTGGATGCGCTGAAACCGGTGACACATATTGAAGCGACTTCCACGCGTGTAGATCGCGTGCCGCTGCGCGTGGTACCTGCGTACACGCTGATGGTCGAGCCGAATCAGACGGTTGAAGTATTGGGCAAGAGTGCGAAGCCGTTCGATGTGTTGCTCCGCGTGCATTCGTATGCGACGCAGGCACACAAGGTTTCGGCGGGAGTCGAGGTGCCGCAAGGTTGGACCGTCAGCAATCCTCCGGAACTCGCGTTTGAGGGATCGACCGACAAATACGCGAAGGTCACTGTAACGCCGCCACAAAAAATCTCGGCTGGGAACACGAAGCTTGTGGCGTACGCGAAACTCGGTGACGAGAAATTCTCCACGTCGCTGGAACCGCTGCCGACACTGCCGACGCAACTCTGGACAGAGCCGGCGCAATGCGTCGTACATGCGTTCGAAATAAATGTGCCGGCGAATCTGCATGTCGGATACATCACAGCCGAGAATGAGCCTGTGCCTGCGGCGCTCGAGCGGTTGGGCATTCACGTCGAACTGCTGGAGCCGACGGCTTTGGCGTTTGGCGATTTGTCGCGATTCAATGCGATCGTCGTCGGCCTGCGCGCCTATGAGTTGCGCCACGATTTGCCGGGTGCGAATCAGCGGCTGCTCGATTACGTTTCCAACGGCGGGACGCTCGTCGTTCAGTACGAACGCGATTTCGCATGGGATCGCGCGCAGTATGCGCCGTATCCAGCGAAGATCTCGCCACCGTCGGGGAGTCCACTGCCGCGTGTCACCGACGAAACTTCGCCGGTGAAATTCCTGAAGCCGGGCGATCCGCTACTCAACCGGCCGAACAAAATTACCCAGGAAGACTTCAATGGCTGGGTGCAGGAACGCGGACTTTATTTCTGGACGCAATTCGATTCGAAGTACACGCCGCTGCTCGCCATGAATGACCCGGGCGAGCCCGATCAGAACGGTTCGCTGGTTTACACGAACTACGGCAAAGGCGTTTACATCTACACGGCGATTGCGTTTTTCCGGCAGCTGCCGGAAGGCGTGCCGGGCGCGTACCGGCTGTTCGTAAATCTGATCAGCGCGACACAGCAGCACTGAACAAAACCACTGAACTGGCGTCAGCGCTTCGTTGACCCCTCGGAAATCGCTTCGCATCGAAAAATTTGGCGCACCACTACGCGTGCTATTCTTTCGCGAGCGATGTTGATTTTTACGGACAAGGAGTCGCTGATGGAGGAACGAATGCGCCCTGTGAGTCGGTGCGCGCGTCGGATTGTCGTGGCGCTAGGACTTTCCCTGTTGATGTTGGTCGCCGGAGCGACTCAAGCGAGCGCGCAACAGAAGGACAAGAAGAACAAGAATAGTTCGCAACCGGCGGCGACCACACCTTCACTTACGCTTTCCGATGAGCAACAAATCGACTATCTCGTTTCCACAAATCTGGGCGCATGGCAGGTCGGTGATGTAGACAAGCTGCACGACACCTACGCGGACGATGTGACGATTGTTCAGGGTCCTTACATGGCCCCGGTCGTCGGATGGAACAATTACCTGCCGCTGTATCAGCAACAGCATGCGCGAATGCAACAGGTTCGAATGGACCGCACGAACACCGTCATAAAAGTGAACGGCACTTGCGCCTGGGCGACGTTTCAGTGGGATTTTTCGGCCACCGTTGATGGGCAGCCATCGGCATCTCAGGGACACATGACGCTGGTGATGGACAAACGGAACGGCAAGTGGCTGATTACGCTGAATCACACCTCCGTGGCAGAGCAGGCGCCAAGGCAACTCAGCGCGCCGGGGGCGACGCAGCCTCATTGATTTGATCGTCGATTTGATTGAGCTTGCAGGATTGCAGGATTCTTGGCGGCAGGTGTGCGTGTGCCATCTGGTGATACACCCGTCATAGACAGCCGCGCGGTGAGGCTTCGCGGAGATGACCGCGCGATTCACAAATCGGCGAGAGAGCTGTGCCGAGACAAACGATCAGCACAGGGAATATAAAATCAGTCTCGCCGCCAAACCGCGAATCGCCTAGAAGCTCTTCAAGCCTTCCCAGAGCCATATGCCGGCGGCTGTAGCCAGAAGAATGGCAGCGATGACACCCGTCGCCATAATCGGCTTCGTAAGTGAGCCGATCTTGGCGACTAGCTCGCGCTGCTCTCTGGCCATGTGCTCGCTGGCAGAGTCCAGGAAGATTTGATCGTCTTCGTGACTGGTAAGCAGGCTGCGCCATATCAGCAAACCAATGAAGATGGCGGTGACTGCTCCCCAGGCGACTAACAGATAAAGGACGGGCCCCGTAAGCGTCGATTCCATCGCATCCATGGAGACCTCCCGTTGGATCCGATCCGCGTGTTTGCCTTGAGGGTGGTAACGGCAAACATGGGGGTAATTCGTTATTCTTGCGGGAGTATAGCACCACGGATTTGAGTTTCAACTGCTTTGCATTCGAAAAGCAGATGTTAGTGGGTTCGATAATCTCTATGGTACTAGACGGTATACCTGACGGGCAGAGGCCTTTAAATGGCGAATAAGAGCAAAGTAGCGGTGATAACGGGCGCAGCGCAAGGCATCGGCCGGCGAACGGCCGAGTTGCTCGCGGAACGCGGCTATAACGTGGCCTTGAGCGATTTGCGTTCGCCATCGGAGACGACGCGTTCTGTCAGCGGTCACGGCGTCGACGTGATCGAGCTGGTCGGCGACATTTCGGACGAGAAGAAGGTCGAGCAATTCGCAGCAGCCGTCGGAGAGCGATGGGGCCGCGTGGATGTCCTGGTGAACAACGCGGGAATCAGCATGATCGCGCCGGCCGAGAATTTATCGGCGGCTGAATACCGGCGCGTGCTGGAGGTGAATCTGGTCGCGCCGTTTCTGTTGAGCAAAGCGTTTGGCGCGATCATGCTGGCGCAAAAGTCAGGCAGCATCGTGAATGTCGCGTCGGTCGCGGGGCTGGTCGGCGTCGCCGATCGAGCCGCGTACAACGCATCGAAGCACGGCCTGATCGGATTGACGCGAACGCTGGCGGCGGAATGGGGAGGCCGCGGAGTTCGCGTGAATGCGGTTTGCCCCGGCTGGGTGAAGACCGAGATGGACGTCGCTGACCAGGCGGGCGGAAGCTACACCGACGCTGACATCACAGGGCGCATTCCGATGGGACGATTCGCATCTGCCGATGACATCGCGAAGGCGATTGCGTTTCTGGCCGATTCGAACGAGAGCGCCTTCATAAACGGCCACGCCCTGGCCGTCGACGGCGGATGGACTGCCGACGGAAGCTGGGAGTCGCTGCGCCTACGGCACCGGTGAGTACAGCCGATTCGAATCATCGCCGACTCACAACCCCGCTCGTTTCGTTGACAAAGCCGCAAGCCGTGGGCAGAATTGAAATGCCTCGCAACACGGTGCGGATGCGATTTTCGCCACAGCATCCAGCCGATTCAGTGCCCGAATGGCGGAACTGGCAGACGCGCTAGATTCAGGTTCTAGTGGCCTCACGGCCTTGGAGGTTCGAGTCCTCTTTCGGGCACCAACTCTCGAACTATCGTCGTTGGAACCATCTCTGCCTCCCTCCGTTGATCCTTACGACAAATATAGGGCGCCTTACAGCACTCACCTGATCGTACTAGTCCTTCAGGGATGAAAAGCTGAAGCATCTTCAAGCGGATTCAGCGGGGATGAGATGACTCTCGTAGGGCTTCTATACGCGTTGCCGTTAGGTACCGCGATCATCGCGGGTGCAGCAATCCTTGCGTACTTAATCTATTTGAACAGCGAGTTTCACCCGTCGGCTCGTCCGCGCCGCACACCGCGCGACTAGTCAAGCTGGCAGAACGACACCACATGCGCTCGCCTGAGCACAGCTACCACTCAAGCTTGTAAACATTTTCAAACAGTGAGTTGTTCGACGAGTTTCTGCGCCTCGCTGTTGGCGCTTTCAAAGTCGTTCGCGATACCCCAGCCGACTACCTGCTTCGGCCGGCGATCCTGCACAACGTAGTAGTAGTTCGGCTGGCTGGCAATCTTGTCGGCGACAATCTCGGTCGCGTAAAGGCCATGTCCAATCTGAATGCTCGCGAATCGCGAATCATGGTCCGGCTCGACGAGATGCACGCGGTGCGTTTCCAACAGCGCTTCGAGCACCCTCGGCTCAAACGCGCTCATCCGATACTGGCACAAGCCAATCGCCCGCTTTCCCGGAAAGCATTGCTGAACCATTTTCTCGTAGCCGATGACCTGCTTGCAGTGCGTTTCGCTGGCTGCCCAGGTCAGCTCGCCGGCCGTGCGAAAGCCGGAGAACCCTCCCTTCACGGCATCTTCGATCGAGCGCATGAGGCGCCGAATCATCCCCTCGCCGTCGAACGAACCGCCCTCAAAATAAATTTCGTTTTCCGTGTAAAACTGCAACGCACCGCGCGCGACTTCTCGCTCGACGTTCACGCCGATGAATTGCAAATCGAGCGTCAAACGCCGTATGACTTCGTTGGTCTGAACGCAAAAGCATCGCTCGTTTTTGCGCAATCCCTCAGCGACGTAAGGTGTCAGGATTTCCAGCAGCGCCGTTTCCGTGCGGTAAAAGACGCAAATGTGATCGCCGTGATGGAATTGGAAGAGAGGGGCCTGAGGCAGCATGGCAAAGGTTTCCTGTGTTGCAGCAACTCCCATTATAACAACGAGAGAATGGGCATTCATCAGGGATTGCGCTCCTGCTGCCCGAAACGCAAACGCAGGCAAACCTGCCTAGTACTGCTGTGATTCACCCCAAAATCGCAGACGCTCCGATCCCTTTACTACAACAACGAAGCCCTAAACCACGCCACTGCGCAGGTTTGCCAGCGCGTCCTTGGGCACCCCAAATCTCGCGCAATATTGCTGCAATATCGCAAATGCAAATTGCGATTTCGCCGCGCTACGACTCACGATTTCGCATTCCCGGCATGAAACATCCGCGGCCATTGACACGTACTAACTCACGGCCTACATTCAATCAGTCCAGCGGCTGGCTCGTTGGCCCAAACCGAGCCCCGACTAGAGAAAGAGAGATCCATGAGTCTGCGCGACTTCATCTCCAAACAATTTATCGACGTCATCGATTGGGTCGAGCCGGAAGACGGAATCCTCGCGTACCGCTATCCGATGCAGGATCGCGAAATCCAGAATGGCGGCAAACTCACCGTCCGCGATTCGCAGTTCGCGCTCTTCGTCAACGAAGGCAAAGCCGCCGACGCGTTTCCCGCCGGGACTCTACACGCTGAACACGCAAACGCTGCCCATCCTCACCTACCTGATGAATTGGGACAAAGCGTTCAAGTCGCCGTTCAAGTCCGACGTCTACTTTTTCTCCGCGCGGACGCAGACCGATCAGCACTGGGGCACGCCGAATCCGATCACCATTCGCGACAAGGAATTTGGCGCGATTCGCCTTCGTGGATTCGGAATCTATTCGTATCACATGGTCGATGCGAAAAAGTTCTACACAAAAATCAGCGGCACGCGCGACCTCTATCGTGTCGCCGATCTCGAAGGCCAGCTTCGCAATACGATCATCGCGAAAATGACCGACGCCTTCGCGCAGAGCCAGGTGCCGTTCCTCGACATGGCGGCGAATCAAGGCGTGCTCGCGCAGAAAATCACCGAGCAGCTCGCGCCGGCTTTTTCCGACTACGGCCTGTCGCTCGACACCTTCAACGTCGAAAATCTTTCGCTGCCCGACGAGCTTCAGAAAGTTCTCGATCAGCGCATCAGCATGAACATGATCGGCGACATGAACAAGTTCACGCAGTACGAGGTTGCTCAGTCGATCCCGATCGCCGCGGCCAACGAGGGCGGTGGAGCAGTCGGAATTGGCGCAGGCCTCGGCGCGGGAATGGCTATCGGCCAAACGATGGCGAATGCCGTGCAAAACGCAGCTGCGGCACAACAACAGCCCGCTCCACCTCAGCAACCGCCTCCCGCAACCGGCGGAGCAAGCAGTGCCACAACAAAGTTTTGCTCCGAGTGCGGCAAACAGATCCCGCGCCCGTCAAAATTCTGCCCCGAATGCGGCAAGCCTCAAGCGTGATCGAGCCGCAACAGTACAGAGCGCAACCCACACTCGTGATAGGGTGCCACCGATGAACGGCGTCGAATGGGTCGTCGAGGCGTTCGGTTGCTCGCCCGAAGCGCTGCAAAACACGCAGACTCTGCGTTCGCTCTTCGACGAAATCATCGCAGAGATGAAGCTGCGCCCCGTCAGCGAAACGCAGTGGCACCAGTTTCCGCGTACCGGCGGCATCACCGGTTTGTGCTTGCTCGCCGAATCGCATCTCGCATGCCACACATTTCCTGAACACGGCTCGCTTTGCCTCAATCTTTTTTGCTGCGTGCCCCGGCCCGAGTGGAATTTCGAGCGCGCACTGCAAAAGCGTTTCGCGTCGCAAAGCGTAACCATTCGCCGTCTCGTCCGTTCCTACGAAATGCCGCGCGAACAGGCGGCGAGCGACTAATGCTCACATTCCGCGGTGACTTCCGATGACGCAGCCTGTCGCCAATTGCCCCAACTGTGGCGCCAAGATCACGTTTCAGTGGCCCAGCAGCGTGCAGACCGTTTGCACCTACTGCAAAAGCATCATCGTGCGCTCTGACGTGGACGTAAAAAAAGTCGGCCAGGTCGCCGACCTGCCGCCCGATAGTTCGCCGATTCAGCTCAACACCGAAGGCGTTTACAAAAACAAAGCGTTTGTCGTCGCCGGCCGCATCCTTTATGAATACGAGCAAGGCGGCTGGAACGAATGGAACATCGTCATGAACGATGGCAGCAGCGCGTGGCTTTCCGACGCGCAGGATGAGTTCGCAATCTCGATCCCGGCAAAAGTTCCGCCGCAATCCCTTCCATCCGCCGCGCAAGTTCAGGTCGATCAGCAATACACATGGAACGGCGAAACCTACATCGTCACCGCGATTACCGTCGCGCACTACAAAGGTGTCGAAGGCGAATTGCCGTTTCAGTATTGGGACAAGACCGACGTCAAATTCGCCGACTGCCGCACCCACTCCGGAAAATTTGCCACGCTCGACTACAGCGATGAGCAGCCGCTGTTGTATCTCGGCGAATTCGTTGAATTCGACGATCTGAAATTCAAAAATCTCCGTCAGTTCGAGGGTTGGTGATGGGCGCTGGCCAGCCACCATTTCCTCCGCAACCGCCGCGTCCACCGCAGCCGTCGGGTCCCCCCGCTGCTCCGGCAAAACCGCAGGTCAAGGCGCTCAACTGTCCGCAATGCGGCGCAGCCATCACGCTGCGATCGTTCCAGCAAGCGGTCACCGTCGTTTGCGAAAGCTGTCACTCGATTCTCGACGCGAAAGATCCGAATCTCACCGTCCTGCAGCAATTCAAAGCGGCGACCAACGAACTCAAGCCGATGATCCCGCTCGGCACGCGCGGAAAGCTGCGCGGCACCGACTACGAAGTGATTGGCTTCCAGCGGCGCAGTATTTTGTCCGATGGAGAGCGCTACGACTGGCACGAATATCTGCTCTTCAATCCCTACAAAGGTTTTCGCTATCTCAGCGAATATCAAGGCCACTGGAACGACATCTCGGTCTGCAAGGTCGAGCCGACTCTCACTCATTCGCTCGTCGATCACGCAAACTATCTCGGCGAAAACTATCGCCACTTCCAGACCGCGGAAGCGACCACTGGTTTTGTGCTCGGTGAATTTCCTTGGCAGGTGCGCGTCGGCGACGCCGCGGTAGTCATGGATTTCGTCAAGCCGCCGCATCTCTTGTCCTATGAAAAGGACAAGAACTCGGGCGAAGTCACATGGTCCGTCGGCGAATACCTCTACGGCAAAGAAATTTGGCAAGGCTTTAAGCTGCAAGGTCAGCCGCCCGAGCCGATCGGCGTTTTCGAAAATCAGCCCGCGCCCAGCACCGTAGGCGTTAAACAAATCTGGCTCACGTTTCTGCTTCTTTGCGGATGCTTGTTGGGCCTGCTGATCATGTCCGCTCTGTTCTCGAGCGATAAGCAAATCTTCAACGCCACGTATCATCTGGCTCCAGGCGCGCCCAAAGGCGAAGCATCGTTCGTCACCGACGTGTTCGAGGTGAAAGGCCGCGAATCCAACGTCGCGATCGCCACCGAAGCGAACGTCGCCAACAGCTGGATCTACCTCAACTACGCGCTCATCGATCAGGACACGGGCCGCGCGTGGGATTTCGGGCGTGAGGTCAGCTACTACTCCGGTACCGACAGCGACGGCCGATGGACCGAAGGCAGCCACAAAGATAAAGTGGTCGTGCCCAGCGTCCCCGCTGGACATTATTATTTGCGGATCGAACCCGAAGCCGATTCCGGGCATCCCGCGATCAACTATTCCGTGACCGTCTATCGCGATGTGCCGGTGTTCGGATTTTTTGGCTGGGGATTGCTGATTTTGTTCATTCCCGTCGCGTTTCTGACCTTCAAAGCCATCAGCTTCGAGCGCTCGCGCTGGGCCGAAAGCGATCATCCGATTTTGAAAACGGAGAGTGACTGATGTTCGCGAAACTTTATCTGCTTTACGGATTCATGGTGCTGGGCGGCGTCGCCACCGCTCAATACCGCGGCTGGAGCCTGGATCACATCAATCAGATCAAAAATGTTCCGCGCTCCATCCGAGACAATCCAGGCGCCTATCGTTCGATCTACAGCAGCTACCACCACTACACTGGAGGCAAATAATATGAACTTGGTCCCCCTCGGCAACATCGTCGCCGCTCTCGCCTACGCGTTCATAGGCATCCTGATTTTCATTTTGTCGTTCGTCATCATCGACAAAGCGACGCCCTATCACCTCTGGAAAGAAATCGTGCAAGAGCACAACATGGCGCTGGCCATCCTGATCGGCGCCATGTCCATCGGCATCTGCATCATCATCGCCGCCGCCATCCACTAAGCCGCTTCATGTGCTGCCAGGTGGAGCACCGCGGCGAGCACATGTACGGGCGCAGCACCGCTGCGCCCCATCTCGGCACGATGTAGAACATTTAG
The DNA here is from genome assembly GCA_963766985.1 of uncultured Acidobacteriota bacterium. GTDB lineage: Bacteria > Acidobacteriota > Terriglobia > Acidiferrales > UBA7541 > Acidiferrum. Next base: position 287,227 of record CAVYCJ010000009.1, on the reverse strand, counting down.
CGTTTTCTCTTTTTCGATCGGCCTCATGGGAATCCTCCTCTTCATCTCCGTCCTGCTCATCGCCGCCTGCGGCCTCATCTACGAACTCGTCGCCGGCACACTCGCCAGCTATCTCCTCGGCGACAGCGTCCTCCAGTTCTCCACCGTCATCGGCACATACCTCTTCGCGATGGGCATCGGCAGCGCTCTCTCCCGCTATCTCAATCGCGGCCTCGTCTATCGCTTCATCTGGATCGAACTTCTTCTCGGCGTCATCGGCGGCTTCTCATCAGCGCTGTTGATGCTCGCCTTCGCGTTCACCCAAGGCTTCAGCATCATTCTCTACGCGCTCGTCATCGTCATGGGCGTCCTCGTCGGACTCGAAATCCCTCTGCTGATGCGCATCGTCAAAGACCGCTACAATTTCCGCGACGTCATCGCCCACGTCCTTACCTTCGACTACCTCGGCGCCCTCGCGGCATCCTTAATCTTCCCGATTCTCCTCGTCCCACGCCTCGGCCTCGTCCGTTCCGCGATGCTCTTCGGCCTCATCAACGTCGCCGTCGCGCTCTGGACCACCTACATCTTCGCGAATCAACTCGCCACCACGCGCATCCTCCGCGCCCTTTGCGTACTCGTCTTGATCGGTCTCGGCGTCGGCCTCGCCGAGGCAAAAAAAATCACCGCCACCGCCGAAGACAACATCTACGCCGATGAAATCATCTTCGCGCGCGACACGCGCTACCAGCATCTCGTCCTCACGCGCTTCAAAGACGACATTCGCCTCTTCCTCAACAGCCACCTGCAATTCAGCTCGCGCGACGAGTATCGCTATCACGAAGCACTCATCCATCCCGGACTCGCAAGCATTCCCACGCCGCGCCGCGTTCTCGTCTTAGGCGGTGGCGACGGCCTCGCCGTCCGCGAAATCCTCAAATATCCCCAGATCGAAAGCATCACGCTCGTCGACCTCGATCCCGAGATGACGAAGATTTTCTCCAGCCACACGATGCTCACGCAGTTGAATCAAGGCTCGCTCTCGTCTCCTAAGCTTCACGTCATCAACGCCGACGCCTTTCCCTGGATCGACACCAACACCGACAGTTTCGATTTCATCGTCATCGATTTCCCCGACCCGACGAATTATTCCCTCGGCAAGCTCTACACCACCGCTTTCTACCGCGCCGTCGCCCGCCACCTCAGCGCCCAGGGAGTCATCGTCGTGCAAAGCACATCGCCAATGTTCGCGCGCGATTCTTTCTGGTGCATCGCGAACACGCTGAAGCAAGCCGGCCTGAAAACATATCCGTACCACGTCTACGTCCCCTCTTTCGGCGAGTGGGGTTTCGTCCTCGCCTCGCAACACGACTACGCTCCGCCAACGTCGCTCCCCAGCGGCCTCCGCTTCATCGACGTAAAAGGCATCCCCGCACTTGTTCCAATTCCCGCCAGACATGGCTCCGCTAGCCATCCCCGCAAACCAACTGAACGACCAAGTCCTCGTCCGCCTCTACGACCAGGACTGGAAAGACATCAGCCACTAAATGTTTGTCCTTGCCACCAAATTAATGACGACTGTCATTCCGACCGGAGCGAGCCGACGTCTTTTCTTCGCGTTCGCTCCTGCGAACGCGTCGGCTCGCGCAGTGGAGGAATCTCTCTTCGATCTATGCGTTCGTCTCCGCTCCTCTTCGCTTTCCTTCATAATCCTTCCAGCATGCGCCGCCGCGATTTCCTAACCACCACCAGCGCCGCCCTGATCGGCCTCTCCCTGAAATCCGATCGCCCAATCCCCGGCTCTTTCGTCAACGAATCCGCCCAACTCGGCCACCAACTCCGCGACCACGCCTCCTTCTCTCCGCCAACCAAAACCGAAAAATCCCAAGTCGTCATCGTTGGCGGCGGAATCGCCGGCCTCAGCGCCGCATGGCGCTTCCGCAAACGCGGCTTCACCGATTTCGTCCTCCTCGAAATGAACGACGCCGCCGGCGGCAACGCCCGCTGCGGAGAAAACGAAATCACCGCCTTACCCATGGGCCGCGCACTACATTCCTGTCCCCGGCCCCAAAGCAACTTACGTCCGCGAACTCTTCGAAGATCTCGGAGTTCTGCAAAACGGAGTCTGGAACGACCGCTACCTTTGCTTCTCGCCGCAAGAGCGCCTTTTCCTCTACGGCCGCTGGCAAGAGGGAATCGAGCCCGCCGTCGGACTCAAGCCGCAAGATCGCGAACAATTCCAGCGCCTCGAAGAAATCTTCACCACGCACCGCAAGTCCGGCGAGTTCACCATCCCGCTCGAGCTTGGCCGCTCACAAAAATCCGCCGACCTCGACAAAATTTCCTTTGCCGACTGGCTCCGCAACCAAAAGTTCGATTCGCCCCTTGTCAACTGGTATATGAATTACGCCTGCCGCGACGACTACGGCGCCCTCGCCAAAGACACATCCGCCTGGGCCGGCATCCACTATTTCGTCTCGCGCGAGCCCGAAGAAAAAGGCCCGCTCACCTGGCCCGAAGGCAACGGCTGGATCACGCGCCGCCTCCTCGAACGCGTCGGCGAAAATGTCCGCACCAATCAAATGGTCCGCCGCATCGCCCCTTCCACTTCGAGAAGCTCCGCTTCATCCAAACGCGGCTTCACCGTCACCACCACCGACACGCAATTCGAAACCGATTTCGTAATCTTCGCCGCGCCAACATTCCTCGCGCCCTACCTCATCGAAAAGTTCCAGCCCCAGCCGCTCCGCGACTTCACCTACTCACCCTGGCTCACCGCCAATCTCACGCTCGACCGCCTCCCCGATTCCCGCGGTGCCGAGCCCGCCTGGGACACCGTCTTCCTCGACTCGCCCACACTCGGCTACGTCGACGCGACACACCAAAGCATCCGCTCTCACATCGACAAAACCGTCTGGACTTTTTATTGGGCGCTAGCCGATGGCGATCCCGCGCAAAATCGCCGCATGCTGCTTGAAAAAGATTGGAGCTACTGGAAGGAAGCCATCCTGCGCGATCTCGAACGCGTCCACTCCGACATTCGTCAATGCGTCTCGCGCATTGACATCATGCGCATGGGTCACGCCATGGTGCGCCCCACTCCCGGTGCGATCTTCTCCGCCGAGCGCGCGCACATCGCCGCCCGACAGAATTCGCCCGACGCCCGCCTCATGTTCGCCAACTCCGACCTCAGCGGCATCTCCATCTTCGAAGAGGCCCAATACCATGGCGTCACCGCCGCCGAATCTATCCTCAAAAAATTAAGCCGCCGATAGCATCAAGCCATCGGCGGCATCCAAACTCGATCAATGTTTATTTCAGAACGCTAAGCGCGCAATCTAAACCTCACGCAGTCCGCGTCCCGCTCGAAAACAAATGCACGATCAGCGAAATCACCGCCAAAATCAGCAGTATGTGGATGAGAAATCCCGCCACGTGGAAAAACACAAATCCGCCGGCCCACAAAACCACCAGTAGTATCGCCAACCCCAAAAACGGTCCGAATCGCATATCGAGACCTCCTAAAAGTGCTTCCATTCCAATTGACGCTTCAACTTAAGTCAGCAGTAGCTCCGGTGAAATACATGAAAAGGTGTACCCATTAGGGGTAAATTCCCCAGAAAATCCACGGTCCAACCCGGCCTGATCCGGCCATTCTCAGCCGCGCATCTCGCTCAACAACTTTTCCGCGTGAATCGCCCCCTCCGGCGTATCTTCATGCTTGAAATACACAAACACATCGCCGCCCGCCGCCAACTTCGCCACCCGCTCCTTCACCGCCGCGCGAGCCTTCGCCGAATAATCCTCTTTCCTCAATCTCAAATAAGCGAAATCCGCCGTCAGCACATCCGGCGTCTCCAGCTTCTCGCTCTCGGCCAGGCAAAGCGCCACATTCGCCGCCCGCATCACGTCATACGCTTCATCGCAAAACCACGAAGCATGCCGAAACTCAAACGCGCTCTTCAGCCCGCGCGGCACACTCGTCAAAAATTCCCGCAGCAGCCCCGCATCGCATTTTAAATACGGCGGCAACTGAAACAACACCGGCCCCAACCGGCCCTCCGCGCCCATCGGCTGCAGCGCCGTAGCAAATTCCGTCGTGAACTCCGCTACATCCTTCAATCTCTTGATATGCGTAATCTTCTGGTTCGCCTTGAACGTAAACTTGAAATCCTCCGGCGCCTGCGCGAGCCACCCGCGCAACAACTTCTCCGTGGGAAATCTTCGAAACGTGTAATTCACCTCCACCGTATTCAGCCGCGAAGCGTAATGCCCCAAGAATTTTGCCGACGCCAACTTCGCCGGATAAAAATCCGGCTTCCACGTCGCATAAGCCCACCCCGAAGTCCCCGCGTAAACTTTTCCCACTTCGACTCCTCACTCATTCCCCAAAATCAAAACTAAAAAAGGAAGACGGCATTTGGGTGCCGCACCCTTTTCGGTTCTAAAAGGGTGCGGGTTTAGATTCGCCTTCACGCACGTCTCACCGTTCGCCACAAACTCGTAGGGGCGCAGCACGCTGCGCCCCATGTCCGCACGATGTAATCAATACGTGCTTGTTTCTTCCCCTTCGACTTTCAACTATCGACTGTCAACCTCTTCATCTTTACTTCGCCTTCTCATTTCCCCAACAACGATTTCCACCTCACCCAACTATCGTCCCTTGCCTTCTTATTTCCCGCACTCGCATCCGGCGCCTCGCCCGCTCGCATGAACCCATGCCCCGCGCCGTCATAAGTCACCGGTTCATATTTCTTCCCGGCCGCCCTCATCGCTTCAATCGTTCCCGGCACCGTAGCTCCGATCCGCGCATCGTCCCCGGCGTAAAATCCATAAATCGGCGCGTTGATTTTCGCCATCGCATCTTTGTCTGGTGGCGGCCCATAAAACACAAACGCCGCCGACAAATCTGCCCGGTTCGTCGCAAACCGGAAAGACTGCCCGCCTCCCCAGCAGAATCCCGCGACATACAATTTCCCGTTCGCCGCCGGAATCTTCTTCGCATAATCCGCTGCCGCATTCAGATCCGCTGTCACCTGATCCGGAGGCAACTTGCTCACCGCCTCCATCGTCTTGCCTTCTGCAAACGACGAGCTTCGCCCGCCGCCCGGCCCCATCCCCGACAACAAGTCCGGCGCCACCGCGATATATCCCGCCGCCGCCACTTCATCCGCCAATTCCTGCACCCAATCTGACATCCCGAAAATTTCGTGAATCACCAGCACCACCGGCCGCTTATCCTTCACTTCTGGATACACCACAAACGTATCCACCGACCGCCCATCATGCTTCACCGTCACCCACTCGCCGTGTCTCGGTGATTTCGCCAGCGCCGCTTTCGCCCAATCCTGCGCGCAAGCGGGCTCCGCCGCGAATCCCGCCATCATCACAGCCACCGCCAGACCAACCACCACTCCCATCAATCTCTTCATTCGTCAGCTCCTGTTTTGAAAAGCCGCCCGCAAACTTTTCGTTTTGTTTCTGCATCATTTCTAGGCATAGTACATGTCTAGTTCAGTCTGCCCGGAATCATAAGCGTCATGCGATTCGCGGGCAAGGCTGACGTGACGTCCCCAAGACGTTGCAACAAAACTAAAGCTGGGCCTGACGATCCCAGCTTCGCTACGCTCCGGTTCCCGCCCTCGCGTGGCTAATGTCCGGCCCCTGAAGTTACGAGTAGTTTCGCGTGGCACCCTGTCCCCGCGTTAATCAACCGCCCATCCCTCATTTAAGGATGGCGATCGCAGCGCATTTCCGTCCTTAGTTTCGGCGGAATGCCCCGCGATCATCAATCACAAGGACAGACGCTCATGGGCAACCACTCGCGCGTACCCTGGCAACTCAAAATTGCCGCCAAAGTCATTCTCGCTCGCGTCCCGATCAGCCCCAAGCTGCTGAGCCGCGCCGGCCTCTTCCAGGTCGGCGGCATGAGGCATCCCGAATACGCCGTCGGCGTCTTCCGCCGCCATTTTGAAAAAGCCGTATTCGCCCGCAAAGAGCAGCCCTTCGTCACCCTCGAATTGGGCCCCGGCTTCTCCGTATTCTCCGCCGTCGTCGCGCGGGCCTTCGGTGCATCCGCCACCTACGCAGTCGATGCATCGCCGCTCGCTACCACCGATGTGCAGCTATATTGCGACCTCGCCAGCTACATGCGCGAAAATGGCCTGAATCCGCCGTCGCTCGAACACTGCAACACCTTCGAGGAAGTCCTCAAAAAATGTAACGGCGTCTACCTGACTCAGGGCGTCGAGTCCCTCAAAGCCATCCCCACCGCCTCCGTCGATTTCGTCTGGTCTCACAGCGTTCTCCAGCACGTTCGTCGCAAGGATTTCGCCCCGTTCCTCGCCGAACTCCGCCGCATCCAGCGTCCCGACGGCGTCGGCTCGCACACCATTTCCATCGCCGACATTCTCGGCGGCAATCTCAACGATCTCCGTTTCAGCGAAAAAACGTGGGAGTCCGACCTGATGGCCAATTCCGGCTTCTACACCAATCGCATTCGCTACAACGAATATCTGAAATACTTCCGCAAAGCCGGCTTCGTCCCTCAGGTCTATCGCACTGCTCAGTGGGACTCACTCCCCACTCCCCGCAACAAAATGGCCCCCGAATTCGCCCAACTCCCCGAATCCGAGCTCCAAATCTCCGGCTTCGACATCTACCTCCACTAATCCATCGCGCCCCACCCACGCGCTGTCATCCTGAGGCGTCCGAAGGAGGCCGAAGCACCTCAACGCTGAGTCCAAGCACAATCCATCCGCCGCCACCCTCGCCCTAACACGTCACGCGAACACGACCTGACAAAGCGCCATCGCGTTCCGCTCTGCGAACTCTGCGTCCTCTGTGGTTGAATTCTTTCTTGTGTCGTGCCAGCGCCACGCCCCACGCCCGCCACGCTCCCACCCACGCTGTCATCCTGAGCGAAGCGAAGGATCTCAGAAGTAATCAGCACCACAACTTCTACCAACAAACAGTCACTCTCAAATCATTCCCGCCCAAATCCCAATGGCGAACAAAAAGCGAATATGCTAACCTCCTCTCGCCATGACCGAATGCCACTGCCGCGTCACCCTCACCGACATCGAAGGCGGCTCTCACATCGTCGAAGTCAAAGCCGCATCCCTCTTCGAAGCCATCGCCCGCGCCCTGAAAATAAAAGGCGGCAGCGTCGCCACCGACGGCTTCCGCCCCATCAAGGTTTTAGTCTTCGAGCCAAAAAAAGAACACGAGGTCCGCCTGAAAGACTTCATGGCCTGGCTCGACCGCCAGGGCCGCTCCCCCCGCGAAGTCATCGAACGCCGAAAAATCAGCGAAATCCTCGGCGTCGGAAAATCCAGCCGCCTCTAATTTCAAGTTGATTTGTTTTTTTGCTTCAGAAATCCAGAAGAACCGCAATTTGCTTTGTTCCTGCACCCACCCCGCGACGTGTCATCCTGAGCGAAGCGAAGGATATCAGCCGTCAACAGTCGTCCCAGCAAAACCAAACACCTCCCGCCTCATCTCACCGCACGCGCCAGCACAACGTGCCCATCCGCAGCGCTCGGCCTCCGCATCGCCTTCGCGTTGCACACAAATCCCGTCCCATCGCTGAAATTCCCGCTCGCCACATAAAACTTCAGCCGCCCCGTCGTCCCCCGCGCCAAACCCAACTCCGCCGCCGGAACCGTAATTCGCCCCTTCGGAATCAGCCCAGGCCCCAACTTAGTGCTCGTTCCCAGCGCCGCATCGCTCGGCTTCGTGCCGTCGCCCGAGTCCACAATCCATCCGATTCGGATGGAATCGACCGTCTTCGTACTGAAATTCTTGAAATCCGCCGTCGTCAGCGATCCATCGCGCGCATTCTCCTGCTGCTCCACAACCACCGGACAGTCCAGTTGCGCAATCCCCTTCACTCGAACGGACTGCGCCGACGCCGAAGGAACGAGCAAAGGAAGTATGGAGATCACGACCAGCAACGAGAGGTATTTCATCGAACCGCCTCCAAACCGAAGAGGGCACGCAGCAACGAACCTGAATGTAGATCAAATCTCGAATGGAGTAGAAATAAAAAGAGGAGGCGGGCCAGGTCGTCCCGCCTCCCAAGTTCCCCTTTCGGGGAATGTCCGACTAGCCTGACGGAGGGCGGCTAGCCGGTCGTGTGTTGGCCTGCGTATGTAACCCCATTCCCCCTAAAAAAGTTTCGCGTTCCTTAAAAAAAAGTGAGTAAAATCCGCCTCGCCCGTTATTTCCGCTCGCGGGCTCCAATCTATGGCGCGCCCTTCTCACCTGAGCCCCGATAACATCCTTCGTTTTCTGCAAGTTAGAACCGATCCAGCCTCCGTCGATGATATCAGCCGCGGCCTCCATCTCAAGAAATCCGACTACCGACCTCTGTTGAAAATGCTCGGCAAGCTCAAAAAAAGGGGTGCCGTCCGCGAATTTCCCGGTGGCCGCTACCACCTGACAGGTTCAAAACGGGAAAAAGAGCCCTCCGAGACCTCCCAGCGCCGACCCGAATCTGCCGCCGCAAACTCCACATCGTCCCCCCGCAGGGATGAACTAACCGGCCGCCTCGTCCTCCATCACGACGGATACGGCTTCGTCGTCCCCGACATTCCAACCCCCCAATACGCCGGCGACATCTTTATCCCCCGCACCGCGATTGAGGACGCCATGCACGGCGACCACGTCCTCGCCAAAATTCTTCGCACCGGTACCGGTCACGGCCCGCAGCGCGCCGAAGGCCGCATCGTTCGCGTTCTCAACCGCGCCCATCCCAGCGTCGTTGGCCTCTTCCGCTACGGTCAGCGCGGCAACTACGTTCTCCCCTACGACGCGCGCATGCAGCACTCCATCGAAATTCTTCCCGGCGATGAGCTGACTCCGCAGTTCGCACAGCAGCATGGCTTGCCCGCCCCGGCGGAACGACCGTCGAACGAACGATCAGGCAACGCTCCGCGTCAACGCCGCTCGTCGCAGCGCATTGAAGAACTCGACGGCGCCGTCGTCAACGTTGAGATTCTGAAATTTCCCCGCGGTGGTGCTTCTCCCACCGGACGCGTCATCGAAGTTCTCGGTCGCCCCGGCGATCTCGGCGTAGACATTGAGATCATCATCCGCAAGCATCACCTGCCCCACGTCTTTCCGCCTGAAGTCATCCATGAAGCCGAATCCCTCGCGCAACCCGTCAACGAAACCGACACGCAAGGCCGCGAGGACTTTCGTCACCTTCCCATCGTCACCATCGACGGTGAAACCGCGCGCGATTTCGACGACGCCGTCTACGTCGAGCATCGCCCCGACGGCACATGGCGCCTGCAAGTTCACATCGCCGACGTCGCGCATTACGTTCGCACCACGACGCCGCTCGACAACGAAGCTCGTCTCCGCGGCACCAGCGTTTATTTTCCCGATCGCGCCGTGCCGATGCTTCCCGAAGCTCTCTCCAACGGCATGTGCTCGCTCAAGCCGCGCGAAGATCGCCTCGTCATGAGCGCGCTGATGGAATTCGATTCGCGCGGCAACATGACCGGCTCGCGCATGACCTCCGGCGTCATCAAGTCCGCCGAGCGCATGACGTATACAAACGTCAACAAAGTGCTCGAAGGCGACGCGGAAGCCACCGAGCGCTACAACGCGCTCGCCCCGCATTTCCGCAATATGAAAGAGCTCGCACTACTTTTGAACGCGCGCCGCAACGAACACGGCTCCATCGATTTCGATCTTCCCGAGCGTGTGATCGAACTCGACGCGCAAAATAAGATGGTCAACATCGTTCGTGGCGAGCGCAACATCGCTCATCGTCTCATCGAAGAATTTATGCTTGCCGCCAATCGCGCGGTTGACGGCTATCTCCTCAAACGCGCCATCCCGAGCCTGCACCGCGTCCACGAAAAGCCCGACGCGAAAAAAGTTTTGGAGTTCGAAGATCTGGCGCGCGCCTTTGGCTATTCGTTAGGCGTGGAAGGATTGCATCAGCGCGAAGTCGCCGTGCGCCACGGCCGCACTCCCGCCCCCGCAAAAGCAGGCCGCCCCGATTCCTACGGTCACGGCCGCGAACGCGGCATGCGCGTATCTCTCCCCGGTTCCGACGATTTGCGCATAACGCCGCAGCACTACCAGCGACTCGTTCGCAAACTCACCGGCAAGCCCGAAGAGCGCATCATTTCCTACCTCATGCTTCGCTCGTTGAAACAAGCGCGCTACGCCGCCGATCCGCTTGGCCACTTCGCGCTTGGCTTTGAGGAATACACCCATTTCACTTCGCCGATTCGGCGTTATCCCGATTTCATCGTGCATCGCACTCTGAAATGGGCGCTCGCTCATCCCAACGAAGTTCCGCCGTCCAATCCGAAATCCGCGCCGAAATCCGAAGCCGTCGTCTATTCCTATTCACAGCTCGAAGAAATCGCCGCCGAATCCTCCGAAGCCGAACGCCGCGCCGCCGGAGCCGAGCGCGAACTCATCGACTGGAAGACCGCTCAATTCATGGAAGAACATCTCGGCGAGGAATACGAAGGCCTGATCATCTCGGTGCAGAAGTTCGGCTTCTTCGTGGAACTCTTCGAAATCTTCGTCGAAGGCCTGGTTCCCATCAACGCCATCGAAGAATTTACCGGCGCCCGCGCTCTCTACCGCGAAAAAGATCACGCCATCGTAACGATGTCGAGTGGTGGCGGCGACAATCGCCGCCCCGGCAAAGGCCGCGGCCAGCAACGCAGCTCCAAGCCAAGCGTTCGTCCCGGCCAACAAGTCTGGCAACACGGCGACAAGGTCAAAGTGCGCGCCGACCGCATCGACCCGATCCGCCGCCGCGTCGAATTCGCTCTCGTCTAGACGTCTTTTCGACCGAAGCGTTCCGAACCTTTTCTTGCGTGCTCGGCGCTCTTAGCCGTTGGTGCGCTGGAATTCGCGCATGAAGGTGGTCAGGGCGTGAACGGCTTCGGGCGTGACGGCGTTGTAGAGAGAGATGCGCATGCCGCCAACGGAGCGATGACCGGGCGTGCCGACCAAGCCTGCGGCTTCGGCTTCTTTCGAGAATTTCTTTTCCTTGGCTTCGTCGCCGCCGGCTACGCGGAAGACGACGTTCATTTTTGAGCGCGATGATTTTTCGACCGGGCAGCTGTAGTAGCCGCCGCTGCCGTCGATCGTGTCGTAGAGCGACTTTGCTTTTGCGTCGTTGCGCTTTTCGATTCCGGTGACGCCGCCTTCGCTGGTGATCCAATCCATCATCAAGCTGATCATGTAAATCGCGAAGGTTGGCGGCGTGTGATAGAGCGACTTTTCCTTGATGTGCGTGCGGTATTGGAGAAGCGTCGGGAGATTTTTGTCGGCGCGTTCAGCGAGATCTTTGCGCACGATCACGACGGTGGCGCCGCTGGGTCCGAGATTTTTCTGTGCGCCGGCGAAGATGACGCCAAATTTTTTCACGTCAATGGCGCGCGACGCGATGTCGGACGACATGTCGGCGACGAGCGGTGCGTTGCCGGGATTCGGAAGCGTCTGCCACTGCGTGCCTTCGATGGTGTTGTTGGTGCAGATGTGAACGTAGGAAGGATCGGCGGAGAGTTTTATCTCGTCTTGCGTCGGGACGCGCGTGAATTTCTGTGGTTCGGTGGTCGCGGCGACGTTGTGCAGAATTCCTTTTTTCAGTTCGCCGAGAGCTTTCGCAGTCCAAGTGCCGGTGTGGATCAGATCGACGGGCTTGTTGGGCAAGCAGAGATTCATCGGCGCCATGGTGAACTGCATGCTGCCGCCGCCCTGGACGAAGATGATGGCGTAGTCGTCGGGAACGTTGAGGTGTTTGCGAAGGCCGGCTTCGGCCGCGGCATTGATGCTTTCAAACTCGGGTGAGCGATGGCTCATTTCCATGACGGACATGCCGGAGCCGCGCCAATCGAGAAGTTCTTCGCGAACGCGCTCGAGGACGGAGAGAGGCAGGGCGCTGGGGCCGGCATTGAAATTGAAGACGCGCTTCACGGCGCGGTCTGGGGCAGTGGTGGTGCTCACGATGGGTAGTTCTCCTCTTTAAGATCCGTTGGCGAGCGGGCAGGTCCGCGCCGTGGGTGCTGTGTCAGGAATCCAGAATAACAGAAGAGCTTCGGCGACCGAATGACGCTGAGCGCGGGGTGAGTTCCAAATTGGGACGGTTTGGGGCATACCCCCCTGTTTTTTCAAAGAGTGCGCAAGTGAATTGGAATGTGTGGGTTGCAAATCTCCCAATTTTGGGAGTGCGCAAGTGGATTGGAATGTGAGGGATGCGGACACACGTGAATGCGAATTGGGCGTGTTTTTTGATTCGGAGCGGGCGTTCGGACGGGGAGAGAGAGCTTCACGGCGCAGAGTAGCATGATTTTATCGATATGTCAATAGGTATAGAGTGGTACTCATTCGAATCATGGCGCACTCAAAGCGCTCAAGACGCAGCGCGCTTGCGGACATGGGGCGCAGCGGTGCTGCGCCCGTACAAATCTGGCGAACGTTTGGTACTGGGTAGGGGGTTGAATCTAAACCCGCACCCTCTCAAGGCCGAAGGGTGCGGCACCCAAAGGCCTCGCCTCGATGCATCTGGTGAGGTTAGGGCTTTGGTGGAGTGCTGTTGGCCCATTGGAGGGCTTGCTGGCGGTTGGCGAAGGCTTTCATTTGAATGGGGGTTAGGTCGCGGAAGAGGTAGACGTCGGCGAGGCGGACTTCTTGCCAGGTGGTGGAATCTTTGGGGCGGACGCGGGCGTAGACGAAGACGACGATGCGGTCGCCGGCGGGGATGAATTGCTCGGGTTCGCTGATAACTTCGGCGACGGAGGCGCGGGAGTTTGTGAGGTATTGTTTGGCGCCTTCGCGACCGTGGTAGGAGCCGCCGCCGGGGAATTCGGTGGGTTCGCTCCAGTCGATATTTTCGTCGAGGGATTGAACAGCGGCGGCGATGTCGCCGCGGTTGAAGGCGGCGTAGGCGGCGCGGAGGATGGCGATGCGTTGTTCCGTTTGAGGCGGCGTTTGCATGACTGTTGTTTACGACTGGTGACGGCGAGCAAAGATGTTTTCGCGAATTGCAGCGGCAGGGTTCGTTTCATCGGATGATCGGCGCGAAATCGCTCACTTACTTAACTCGCGACATGAGCAGTTCTCAATCCTGCTCGTCCACAAAACCCGAACGGCGGCACGAATCCCGAACACAAATATAGCTAATTGCTTGGCGCGGCGGCTGATGGTTGCACCAAGCTAGGTCTCGTTGCTAGCCGAAAAATTCCTATTTCTGAACGAGTCCTGCTATGCCTGCCGCAAACAATGTTGCCAAAACCCAACCTAATACTACTTGGAGCCAGTAGAAACGACGAAGAAAGACAGGGGAGCGGGTCGCGTTGCTAAGATATTCAATCCACGTGAGACACTTATTTATCAGTGCGCGGAGCTGTCCGGATGCCGGCGTACGTGACTTGCTCCAATTAAGCAGACCTGCTACCCACTTCTCTGTGGGAACTGAGCTATGTGAGTTTGGGTCTGGTTGCCATTTGTCCACTTGGCCAAGTTTGACCAACGGAAGCGAGTTTTCGAGAGAATAAACCATCGGTGAAAAGCGTGGGTAATGTTCGGGAGGTTGCCCGCTGGCGGCCTGAACTTTGTATGCATCTGCGTCAGTTGGAGTCATAGTCCTTGCCAATTGTCCGCGTCTGAAAATAATCCATCCTAAGGCACCCAGACCACCCAGCCACCAGAGTGCCCATAAGGGATGGTAACCATAACCGGTAGTGAATCTCAGAATGGAGCTTGACCAGTCACCGGTTCTTTTCCTTCTCTCCATTTCTACGAGTACAACTCGAGCGCCATCATCATCTCCTAAGTCCTTGAGAACCTGGGCCAGTCGCCGAAAAGGCTGCGGCTTGAGGTCTGTCTGTCGGGCGAGCCAATCAAGTCGACTGTCGGCGTCTACCGGACCATCGGAAATCCTTTCGTAGATAAAGCCGTTGAGAGCAAGGTGTCCCGGGGCAGGCCAGCTTTTCGACTCATCAAATAGTGCCGCGACTGAGGCATCAGTGAGGTCGAGATTGGCTCGCTCTATGTTTTGGATCTTCTGCCAAAAGAATGCGTCCTTAATCGCGGCCCTTCTGAGATTTAGCGTTTCAAATGTCCCGCCGATGCAGGTGAGCACTCCTCCTATTCTGGCATCCAAGAATCGAAGGTTTCCTTCGCTGTAGCTATTCCCAAGCAGCAAGTTGGAAGCAACGCTTACGCCATCCGCCGTTAGCGCATCCCCATCTGAGGTCAATCCTTGGGGCGAGTGGTTTTTGAAAGTTCCGCCGGAACAGACCAGGTCTCCACCAATTTTGGCGCCCAAAAGACGAACCTCACCTTCGGAGACGAACCCTCCGCTTAGAAAGACACCGGCCTTAACCGTCGCGCGATCGGCGTTCAACGTCACGCCCGCTCCCGCCACCTGAGGCGGATTCTTGAAAACTCCGCTACCGCAGTCCAATTTCGCACCAATTTCCGCGTCAATCAGCCGTACCTCGCCCTGAGCCTCAAAATGATCGTTGAAGAAGACAACTCCCTTCACGATTATTCGGTCCGCGTTGATTGCGATTCCCGTGTCTTCGATATTCGGCCGAAGTGGGTTGCTAAAAATCCCGCGGCCACAGTCAAAATCTCCACCAACTTGGCCGCCCAGAAACCGTACCTCGCCGTCCGCGCGAAATCCGTTGCGAAGAAAAACGCTATGCCGGACTTCAACCCTTTCAGCCCCAATCGACTGAACCCAGGTTCCCTGAAGGTCTAATTCATTGAATTGCCCGGCTGTTAAGTCGAGGGTGCCCATGAAGCGACAGTGCCAAAATTCCAAAGGAAAAGGGACAATCGCATAGGAGAGGTCTAAGGCGCCTATGATCGACATGCCGTAAGCCTGAATGCCCATCGGATCGACGACTTTCTTCGCGTCATCATTTACACAAATCCACCGAATTAGCGCCGCACGGACTTGCCTTTCATTACTCCATGTGTTCGCGTTACTGGGATCATTCGCAGGCGAGTTGTTGTCTTGATCAGCCCCGCCAACTGCAACCGCTCCCTTAGGGAGCGCGAGTAAGAGCCGCTGTTCCGCTCTAGTCAGCTTGCCGAAAACGGCTGTGGCCAAGTTTACGAGATCTAGCATACAAAAGTAAGGTAACCCTGGTAGCGTTACTGCCACTTATCAATAATCTTAAAAGGTATATTAATTTTTCGAATCCAAGTCAACAGAAAGTGGAATTTCAACTTCGCTAAACCGAGCTGAAGTGTATCCTGGAGAACTAACCGACCCAATTTAATGGCGACACCACGTCGTCCGAATTTCCCCCTCTAACCGCTGCATGGCGGACTCGAACAACGTCACCAACTTTGGCCGTGATGTCGCACCGCTCACGCCAAATCAAACAGAAGCACTTCGGCGTTATCGACTCCGGTGAGTTCGACGGACTTCTCGGCGGAGATTGCGGCGCCATCGCCGGTGCCGAGCTTGTTGCCGTTCAGCGTGACGCTGCCGCGAGCCACCTGCACATATGCATGGCGTTCGGGCTTCAGCGCGTGCTTCACGGATTCGCCGGCACCGAGCAACGTTGCGTACAGCTCGTTGTCCTGGCGAATTTTTACCGAGCCGTCGCGACCATCCGACGAAGCGACCAAGCGCAGTTTGCCGCGCTTCTCCGCATCGCTGAACGTCTTCTGGTCGTACGCCGGCTTATGACCGCGCTTGTCCGGCATCATCCAGATCTGGTACAGGTGCACCGGCTCCGACTTCGACGCGTTGAATTCGCTGTGTGTCACTCCCGTGCCCGCGCTCATGTATTGCACGTCGCCCGGCTTGATCACCGAACCGTTGCCCATGCTGTCCTGATGCTGGAGCGCGCCTTCCAGAACGTACGTCACGATTTCCATGTCGCGATGCGGGTGTGGCGGAAAGCCGCCGCCACCAGCCACGCGATCGTCATTCATCACGCGCAGCGTCCGAAACTGAACGTGCTCCGGATCAAAGTAATCGGCGAACGAAAACGTAAACCGCGTATTCAGCCAGCCGTGATCAGCGTGGCCGCGTTCATCACTCTTGCGAATCGTAATCATGTTTTTAACCTCCGAGGACCGGATCCAAATCCCGATCTCATTTCAATCTTTCGAGAGCAATATAATCGTTATCACGACTATTGTCAAGAGGAATGTATAAAGCAATGAGAGCTGTTGCATATAAAGGGGTTATTCGTGTGGCGACGATATTGGTGCTGCGCAGACACGCTCGGGATGGGCTAACGTCTGAGACCCTTCGCTACGCTCAGGGTGACACTCGTGGGTTAGTCGTGGGGCGCTTGATGGGGAATTAGGTCGGGATTAAGGCCGAGCAGGCGCACTTCTTTGCGGGCGCGTCGATAGTCGGAAGCGCCGACGGCGTTGTTCAAGAGGAATTCGGCTTTCCGCCGGGGAGAGTAGCGTCCGACAGAAAGTCCGTGATGATTCCGTCTCTTTGTCTTCGTCGCCTTCTTCTTCATCGAGGAACCTTAATTATGAGGACAGAGTGCCCAGCTGTCGCTTAGCACTCGGAATCGTTGCGAACATGAGGCCAAACACTTGCGTGGGTGTGGTGAAATCATCAGTCAGGCCGATAGTGAACACGGGGATTTGTATAGGGGATTCGGGGCATTCACGGCGCTCACCGCTTTGGTGTACAGTAGCAAAGCAGCAAGGCTCCCGCCTCGACTGCCTCTCAAGGACCGCTATGGACTCCCCAACATCGACAACGGAAGCGCGCACGGCTGACGCATCGGCCAAGTCGCGGGAAACGCTTACAGTTACCGACAACCGCACCGGCAAGACCTACGATGTGCCCATCACGAATGGCACGATCCGCGCCATGGATCTGCGCAAGATTAAGGTGAACGACGCCGATTTCGGCATGATGAGCTACGACCCGGCGTTCAACAACACGGCATCGTGCATCAGCCGCGTGACGTATATCGATGGGGACGAGGGCATTCTGCGTTATCGCGGTTATCCCATCGAAGATTTGGCGGAAAAGAGCACTTACCTCGAAACGGCCTACCTGCTTTTGCACGGCGAGCTACCCAACGCGGAGCAATTGAAGGATTGGACCTACCACATCACGCATCACACGTTTATTCACGAGAGCATCAAGAAGTTTCTCGACGGATTTCATTACGACGCCCATCCGATGGGCATGCTGATTTCGACGATCGCGGCGCTCTCGACCTACTATCACGACTCGAAAGACATCTTCAGCAAGGAATCGCGGCAGAAACAGACGTATCGCCTGATCGGAAAAATGCCGACGATCGCGGCGTTTTCGTATCGCCATTCGCTCGGGATGCCGTTTGTGTATCCCGACAATGAGCTGAGCTATCCGGGAAATTTTCTGAACATGCTGTTCCGCACGACGGAGACGCGGTATCGCGCGAACCCGACGCTGGAACACGCTCTCGACGTGCTGTTCATTTTGCACGCCGACCACGAACAGAACTGTTCGGCCAATACGATTCGCGGAGTCGGCAGCTCGCACGTCGATCCGTATTCGGCGACGGCGGCGGCGATTGCCGCGCTGTATGGCCCGCTGCACGGTGGCGCGAACGAAGAAGTTGTGCGCATGCTGATGGAAATCGGCTCGGTGCAGAAGGTGCCCGACTTCATCAAGCGCGTGAAGGCCGGCGAAACGAAGCTGATGGGCTTCGGCCACCGCGTTTACAAGAATTACGATCCGCGCGCGCGGATCATCAAGAAGGTGGCGTACGAAGTTTTCGATCTGATGGGGAAGAACCCGCTGCTCGAGATCGCGCTGGAGTGCGAACGCATCGCGCTCGAAGACGATTATTTCGTGAAGCGCAAACTCTACCCGAACGTCGATTTTTATACGGGCTTGATTTACCAGTCGATGGGATTTCCGTCGACGATGTTCCCGGTGCTGTTCGCGATTCCGCGGACGTCGGGGTGGATCGCGCAGTGGGAAGAGATGCTGCTCGACCCCGAGCAGAAGATCGCGCGGCCAAGGCAGATTTATCTTGGCCACGACACGCGGCATTACGTGCCGATCGATCAGCGCGGATAACACGATACAAAGCAACCGAGGATTCAGGGCCGCGGTCTGACAAAGCAGACCGCGGTTTATTTTTTTGCGTCCGGGCAAGCTGGGGCGCAGCAATGCTGCGACCCTACATAGCCGTCCCGAGGGCACATGCGCACGTGGTACTGGAGTACCCATTTGCATGTTGGGAATCGGGGCGGAGGGCGACGCTCGACACTGATATCCCGGGGGGTATAGTTGAGCCAGTGAGGTTGGGATGGCTCAAAGTTCGAATTCTTCGCCGAATACGGGGGCGCGACGCCGCAGCCAGCGAGTGTTGATGCAGGTGGCGGTGCGGATTCGCGGGACGGACCCTCAAGGGCACAAGATCGAAGAAGAAACCGAGACGCTGGCGATCAATGCGCACGGCGCGCTGGTGCTGCTGGCTGCGAAGCTAATCAGCGGCTCGAAAGTCATGCTCCAGCACAAGAAGACGCAGGAAGAGCACGAATGCCATGTGGCATTCCTCGGGCCGGTGCGCGGCGGCAAAGCTGAGATTGGGCTCGAATTTACTTCGCCGCATCCGACGTTCTGGCGGGTAGCGTTTCCGCCGGAAGACTGGACGCCACGGCATCCCGAGGCGCGGACGGCTTCGAATCGCGATCGCGGGGATAAAGTCCAAGTTCCGGTGCCGGAAAAAATCGTCGACAAATAGCTCTGCGCAATTCGAAGTTCAACTTTATAAACGAATTTATACGATCGTCGTGTTTCTGCGTGTTTCCTAACCTGCAGATGCGCATGAGTTCGCCTGGGTTGGAGGGCGATCGCTGCTACAGGGTGCAGCGACCAAAGGAAACGCGGTGCGGATCGATTGTGCTTCGGCTCACGTCTGAGATCCTTCGCTTCGCTCAGGATGACAACGTTCTGTAAGTAGTGCAGTGGCACCGGAAGCTGGCGTTTTCGTGGAGTGAAATGATCTCGTGCGCGCGAATTCGAGGCTTGTTCGAGGTGCGCTTTATAGACCGTTCACCCAAATTAGTAGAGGTGGTAGTAGCCGTCGTGGTGGCCGATCTGGACCGGGACCTGGAAGAGGTCGGTGAGGTGGGCGGCGGTCAGCATTTTTTCTTTTGGGCCGTCGGCGACGATTTTTCCGTCGCGTAGTAGAACGACGCGTTCGATCTCCGGGATGATTTCGGAGACGTGATGCGTCACCAGCAAAATTCCCAAACCAGACTGAGCGAGTTCGCGCATCGTTTCGCGCAGCTGCATTTGCGCGGCGATGTCGAGGGCGTTGCTGGGCTCGTCGAAGAGCAGGGTTTGCGGATCGTGGACGAGGGCGCGGGCAATCAGCGTGCGTTTGGCTTCGCCGGACGACATGTGCGCGACGCTGCGATCGGCGAGATGCGAGACGCCGAGCCGCGCGAGCGCGGCGTTGCTGCGGGCGAGCAGGTCGGCATTCGGTTCATGATGCGGAAAGATTCGAGTGCTGCTGAAAAAGCCGGAGAGGACGACGTCGCGGCCCGTCGAGTCGGTCGTGCAGGCTGCCAGCAAATCCGGGGAAACGATGCCGAGCAGGGAACGGAGTTCGAAGATATTCCAGCGCTCTTTGCCGAGGATCGAGATGGACGAACCTTCGCCGGCGAGCGGATAGCATTCGCGCGTGATCGTCTTGATCAGAGTGGACTTGCCGCAGCCGTTGGGACCGAGGATGCAGACGTGTTCGCCGGAGCCGATGTTCAGCGTGACGTCGTTGAGGGCGGCGCGCTCGCCGCGCATGACGGTGACGTGATTCAGGGCGAGGAGCGGGGCCTGAAGGGGTTTGGTTGGGTGAGCGGACATCGGAATGGGTCTGACGGCTCCTTGTCGCCGTCGAGAGAGCTGGCGAAGGGGTCCATTCTAGCTTAGGGATGCTGGTAGAACCGAATTGGGCCGGTTGTGACGGACCTACGGACGGAGAAACCGCCGGCGGGGGTGCCGGCGCCGACAAGAAAAAAGGAGGCGAAAGGGAATTTCGCCTCCCGGGGTGGTTGGGGTGGTACAAACCCTCGACGGCTTGCCGCCTGGCCTGCCAGCCAGGCGAGCTGCGTCACTCGCGTGATGCACCGTATGTGGTAAGAGACTTACCACCAGAGGGCAATTGCGATTTTTGTAGCACCGGGCGAGTGGGGTGTCAATGGCAAACGATTACTGGAGGGGTGACGGGGAGGGTACAAAAGAGGATTCACCACGGAGTTCGCAGAGGGCACAGGGGTGGAGGGGAGAACGAACCGATCTCTCAAGAAGCGGGGAGCCTGGGGCGCAGCGGGCAGCGCCCCTACACAAATTGCCAAGGTCGGGGTGGTTAGTCTCCGGAGGCGAAGCTTACGGCGGCGTTCAGGCCGAGCAGGGAACTGCGGTCACGGGTCGCGGCAGCAGGCTGCGTCGGGCGGCGCTGCGAGGAGGCCTTCGCTGAGCGGAGTTTAGGCTGAAGGGACTGCTCCATTTTTTCGCGGAGGCGACGGCGCGCGCGGAACAGGCGCAGGCGCACGGCGACGACGGAGATCGACAAACGCTCGGCGACTTCTTGCGTGGAGTAGTGCATGACGTCGCGAAGCAGGCAGGCCTGGCGCAAGTCCGCGGGGAGCTGGAGGATCGCGTCGGCGAGCTTACGGCCCATTTCGCGGCGGGCGCACTGCTCTTCGGGATCGGCGGTTTGCGTGGCGAGCAACGTGGCGAGCGATTCTTCGGAATTGCCGCGAGGTTCCTCAAGCGAAAGATGTTTGCCGTCGCGGCGCTGGCGAAGCGTGTCGATGGAGGTGTTGCCCGCGATGCGCGCGAGCCAGGCGCGGAAATCGTCGGTGTTGTCTTCGCAATTTCCGGAAAATTGATCGAGGCGCGACCACGCTTTGAGCAGCGTTTCCTGGCGCACATCTTCGGCGTCGGCAACGTTTCCGGTGACGCGGCGGGCGCGCTGAAGCAGCGTGGGGGCATAAGGCGAAACCATCTCGGCGAAGGCTTCGCGATCGCCGCGGCGGGCGCGCGCAATCAGGGTGTTGCAGGGACGCGTGGTGGCGGTGGTCCGCAGCAGGGTGAATTGGGATGAAAAGGTGACCGGTGCAGCGCTCATGACGGTAATGCAGGTGGCAGGCAGAGCGCCATGCTTCGGCATGATCTAAGTGACTAGTAAATGTTGTAGTTGTTCGGCGAATTGGCAGATGGCTGGCGCCGAGGCGAAACGACCGCTTTTGGGACACATTGTCGCGAAAGCGGTCATTGTGTTCAAAAACGGTCGGTTGAGCGCGGGGCTTTAACTCGATGTGTGGTTTGACTCAAATTCAGCTAAAGGTTCTGAATCGCGCCTAATTTCCGGAGTTCGGTTGGGCATCTGCTGACATCTTGGCAAGTGGGGGCGCAGCAATGATACCGCGCGTACAAATCCGCGGCGAACAATGCGCGTTGGGTGAGGCTGAATTTGAATCCCGCGATCTGGGAAACGATCGCGGCTACAGGGTGGCGGCGGATGCGATGTGCACGCGCGCAGAAATACGCTCGTTGTCGAAGCCACGATCGAATCGAAAAAAAATATCTTCGATAACTTTATGTCCACGTACTGACGGGGTCAGGCACTACCTCGGGCACGAGCCAGCCGATATACTTCACGGCAACAGTTTTGTGTTGGCTTGAAGTGCCCAACGAGAGGGTGCATCTAGGCGCACCCAAAGGAGACGACTTGAAACAGAAACGGGCCTCGCTCACGGACACGACGGAAGTCGTGGGCCGCGCGGAGAGCTTCGCCGCAGCATTTTTCGGGCTGAAGCGAATCTTTGCGCCGTACACGAAAGCGCTGAACGTGAACGCGGACACACGAACGCGGTTTTATCTGGAAACAAAATCAGCCAGCTTTAAAGGGCAGCCGTTATTTTTCGGAGCGGTCATTTCGGGCAGAGCGTATGTCAGCTTTCACCTGATGCCGTTGTATTGGGACGAATCGCTCACGAAGAAATTGTCGCCAGCCCTGAAAAAGAAAATGCAGGGGAAGTCCTGTTTCAATTTCACTGGGCCAGATCCGAAGTTGTTTCGCGAATTGGCGAAGGTTACGGCGGCGGGACTCGCGCTGTATAAGCGGAAGAACCTGCTGTGACGTTGTAAATCGCTTTGACTATCAGCCGGGCGGAACGGTCGCACGAACCGTGTCGCCCGGCTTCCATCCACATCTCTCGACTGCAAACCACGCAAGAGGCTCAAGCATCCACTTAGATGGAGATTGGCATGACGGTTTGTCGTGTATTTTTGCCGGAATGCGAATCTCTCGCCTCGGGGGTGCGCATGCAATTCGGAAAAGTTCACGGAGTAGCGTTGTTTGTGTTGGGACTGGTCATGTTGCTGGTGCAGTTTGTGATCGTGACGGGAGCGCGCAGAGACGAAGGCAGAGAAGTGCGGGATACGACTCCGACGGTTGAAAGCAAATTGAGTTATGCGCCTGGGATTTTTGGCGGGTTGTTTTTGTTAGGCGGAATTTGGGTGCTTTATACGTCGCGGAAAGCGGATGAGCCGCCGGCGGAACGTGCGGTGAAGTGAAGCGTCAGGCGCGACGATACGATGAAGCGTCGCGCGCTTCGATGATCCGCTCTCATACGTTCTGAAGTTTCTACAGCGTCGCTTCCAACTGTAAGCTGTCGATCATCTGCTGAAGTTCCTGGGCCGCTTTGTCGCGCTGCGCTTCCGTGTTCGTGATTTTCTTGCGCAGCCCCTCGATTTGCGTTTCCTGATCGTCGAGTTGTTTCGTATAGCGCTGGAGCAGCGATTTTTCTTCCGAGCTTCCACGCAGCGCCTTCATGTTTTCGCGCAGTCTTCCCTGATCGTCGACGATTTTGTCGATGTCGTCCTGCTGGTTCTGCATTTCTTCTTCGAGTTTTGCCACGACGGCTTTCTGTGCAGTGATTTTCTGGAGCGCCTGTGCAACATCGGGAGTAATGGTGCGCTGGCGCAGGAAGATTTCGACTTGAGTGTTGTCGAGATTCGAGAGCTGGTAGACCGTGTCGAGCGTGCGGCTCTCTTCCACGGGCAGGGACGACGTGGCTTTGGCGGGCGCGTCGATGCGGAAACGATACATGCCGGGCGCGCGCTCCTCGGGCTCGCGAGTGCCGGCGATCAGCTTCCAGTCGGGCCGCGCAGCGTGTTCGATGACGAGCGTACGCGCGGTGTCGTCCTGATTCTTGACGGTGTAGACGGTGCGTTCGCGCAGCTCGCTGGTTTGCGTCATCACGCCTTTGGAAATTTTGACGCGCTGGACGTGCTGTGGCTCGCTGGCGCCCGCGGCTTCGACGAGCAGGCCGAGATCGGTCGCGTAGGAAACGATGCGGCGTTCGCCGGGCTTGATTGGGTCGGTCAGGCCTTCGCCGGCGAAGACTTCGCTTTCGAGAACGCTGAAGCTGCCGCCGTCGAGCGTGAGCGGACTTGTGTTTTTCAGCCAGAGGCCGCGCAACGGGCGTCCTGAGCCGCGTGTTCCAGACCACAGCGAAATTTTGTCGGCTTCGATTTCCGTTTGCGCGATGGGAACGAGGGCGGATTGGTTTTTCTTCAGCGTAACTTTGTCTTTGAGCTTGTATTCGAAGAGGTCGCCGAGACCCTGGCCGTTCGCCGCTGCAGTCATGGCTGAGATGGAATCGGCGATCGTGGTCGGCAGTGGCAGAGGCTGGAACGCACGGGAGTACTGTTCCACGCGGGAGTAGCCGCCGCCCGCGCCGCCGCCAATGCCGCCAGCCACGCCGATGTGCGCGCGGCGAGCGACGCCCATTTTTCCTGCGTTCCCATCTAACCGCGCAGTCTCAGCACTGTCTGTCTCTAATGTCGTGTTGGCCGCGCTGATTTCGACTGTCTCCGCCACCGAGCCGACATTCAGGGTTCCGTTCAGAGAGTTCTCGCCCGGTCCTATGTTCGCGGCCATCAATGTTTTGTTGAAGCCCGCGCTGCTGAATTCCACGTGATATTGCTCTTGCGTGGCTAATCCCGAAAAACTGTAGCGGCCTTGGCTGTCGGTCACCGTTTGGGCGATGGGTGCGCGGTTTCTGTCGAGCAGACGCACCGTGGCTCCGGCGACAGTCGCACCGGTTGGATCGTTCACCGTTCCAGTGAGATTTCCGTTGCCACCTGTCAGTGCTGCGCCGTGCGTCTGCGGCGAGAGCTCGACACTCTCCGGCAACGGAACGATGGGCCGACGTCCGTAATAAGGTTCGGAGAGTTGCTGAATGAAGGAGTGCGGTGCGCCGGCGACTAGCGACAGATCGACGTCGTTCCAGTCTTCGCCGACGGTGTTGTCGATGATCGCCCAGCCTTGCAGCAGGGGCTTCTTGTCGGGCTTTGAAGGCAGCACGATGCGATACGTCGTCTTCCAGATGGGGACTTCGCTGATGTAGCTGACGTAGAGGTTTCGCTCTCCCGTGCCGGCCGTCGAAACCGTCATGCGGCGGACGTCCTGTTCACGCGCCGAGGCGATCAAGCCAAGATATTTGCCGACTTCGAGTTGCAGGTCGTGATCGACGATGCGCACGCTCGTTGCTGGATTCAGATCGACGGTGCGAACCTCGCCCGTGTCGGAGATCAGCGAGATTTCTTCCGTCTCGGATGTCCAGTTGGCGGAGTTGCGCGTCTTGCGCTCGACGCTCAGCAATTTTCCGGTCACCGCCGGGCCTGTCGCTCCGCGCACTTCAATGCGCGCGCCGCGAAGAGCGCCAAGAAATTCCGAAACGCTTGGGCGTTCACTCAGCGCCAGGCGCAAAGTGCCCAGACGGCGCGCAAGAGGCGCTTCGGAGTTGTAATCGACGCCGGTGATGTGGCCGCCGTTCAAGTCGAGCACGGTGAGCGACTTCAACACGTCGTTGAGTTGCGCCGATGTGAAATCGATGTGGACGTCCTGGCTGCCGCGTACGCGCCCGAGATGCTCGAAATAGCCGACGCCGTTTTTGTAGAGGACAACCCGGCGCACGGGCAATTTCCCCGCCGACGAAGATTCCGTCGCTTCGGAGCGCGCTTCGCTGGCTGTGTTGCTGCTGGCGGCCGAACCTGAGGCCGCGGTTCTCTTGGCTTGGTCTTGAGAAAAGCCGGAACTGCAAACGAGCAGACACACGGAGAGAGATAGCAAAACTCGCTTCATCGTTTCACCCCCAAACGAGCACTCGCGGGACAAGTACGACCTGGTCAATCGAGATGCAAGTTACCACGGCCGCGTTGTCCTTCGTTGCGCGGAGACCGTCATCGCTGCGAGCTTGGCAACTACTTGTTGGACACCACGGTTGGCGGCGAGTGCCGGACTTTACGACCGGTAATAGCTGTACTATCCTGCGCCCGCAATCACACTCTGCGTTCCACAGGTGCCGCCATGAAGCGCACGCTCTGCCTCGCCCTGCTCTTGTTCGTCGCCGCACTTTCCACCAGTGCGGCGGACGATTTGTTCGACATCAAGCCGATGGCCGATGGCGTGTACGCGGCGCTGTCGAAGCCGGTGTACAAGATCAATTGCAACGCGGCGATTATTTTGTTCGACGACAGCGTGCTGGTGGTCGATACGCATTCGAAGCCGTCGGCCGCGCGCGCGTTGATCGAGCAGGTGAAGCGGATCACCGACAAGCCGGTGAAATACGTCGTCAACACGCACTTTCACTGGGATCACTATCAGGGAAACCAGGCGTATCCGAGTTCGTGGCCTGCGGGTGTCGAGATTATTTCGTCGGAAGCGACGCGCCTCAACATCGAGCAGCGAGGAATTCCCCGCGTGAAGCATGAAATCACGACGATGCCTGCCGACATCGAGAAGCTGAAGGCCGATTTGGCGGCCGCGACCGATCCGGCGGTGAAAGCGAAGCTCAGCAGCGATATCGCGCAGGCGCAGGACTATCTAGCGGAGCTGAAGACGATGCAGGTTACGCTCCCGACGTTGACCTTCGATCACAGTTTGATCCTGCACCGGCGCACGCGCACCGTGGAGATGTTCTGGCTTGGCAACGCGCACACCAACGGCGACGTGTTCGTCTACTTGCCCAAGGAAAAAATTCTGATCACCGGCGACGCAATGCACGGATGGACGCCGTTCATGGGCGACAGCTATCCGTACGACTGGATCACGACGCTCGATAATGCCGAGAAGCTCGATTTCGACCAGGTGCTCGGCGGTCACGGCGATATCATGCACGGCAAGGAGCGATTTGAGCTGTGGAAGCAATATTTCACCGACTTGATGGCCGAGACGGGGAAGGCTTACGCGAACGGAGCCACGCTTCAGCAGGCACAAGAGCAAGTGTCGAAAGTTCTGATTCCGAAATACTCGTCCAGGTTTGATCCCGCGTTCCCGCACGACATGATTCCCAACGTGACCAAGGCGTATGAGGTCATCGCGTTCCCTAAGTGACCCGACTGTGCGCGCCCGATTTACGCTGTACCACGAGCGACACATCGCGCTTGTGAAATAATCGAAACGGTGAATTTTGATGGGGTGTTTTCGATGGCTCGTTATTTGACGCAGCACACGTTGTCGTGTCTGACGCGGCAAGGCGCCGAGAGTCTGGCGAAGAAGCTTCAGAGCAGCGAGACGATCCGCGCCGGCCGAATTCTGGTGAACATGTTGGAAGGGAAGATGGTCGTTGAGTTCGGCGCAGCTTCACGCGAAGCCCTAGAGGCGTATCTCAAAGCCGAAAACATGCACTACGACTGGGTTTTGCGCATCGAGTGGGAGACGCAGGCGCAGGACGGAAAGCTACATATCGCCGAGTAGTCTACGACGGACTGCATCTTAGTCGTAGCGCAGTGCGATCAGCGGATCGACCGTGAGTGCGCGCCGCGCCGGGATGTAGCAGGCCAGCAACGCCACCGCGAGCAACACAAACGTCACGCCGATGAAGGTCCACGGGTCGATCGCGCTGACACCGAAGAGCAAGCTGACGAGCAAACGCGCGAACACCGCAGCGACCGCGAGGCCGACAACCAACCCCACGACCGCAAGCCGCATTCCTTGCCCCGCGACAAGCCGCAGGACGTCGCCTTCCTGTGCGCCGAGCGCGCGGCGAATTCCGATCTCGTGCCGCTGCTGATTCACGGAATACGACAGCACTCCATAGACGCCGACCGCCGCGAGAATCAGCGCGAGTCCACCGAAGAGCGTCAGCAACGCGGCGCCCATACGCGGCGCCCAGAGCGCGTCGCTCATGATTTCGCGAATCGTCTGCACGTTGGTGATCGCCAGATTCGAATCGAGCTGCTGCACGACGCTCCGCACCGTCGAAATCGACGCTTGCGGATCGCCAGTCGTGCGAACTTGCAGCGTCACAAACGGCACGTACTCCTGCGCGAGCGGTACGTACGCGACTGGCTGCGGATCCTCGCCGACTTGAATCACCACGCAATCGCTGACGATGCCGACGACTTCCCGCATCTCCATGTCGCCGAAAAAGTGAAAGCGCTTGCCGAGCGCCGATTCATTCGGCCAGAAGTGCCGAGCCATCGCTTCGTTGATCACGGCAACCTTACGCGTTTCTTTCCGATCGTTGTCATTGAAAACGCGGC
Organism: uncultured Acidobacteriota bacterium; assembly: GCA_963766985.1. Classification (GTDB taxonomy): domain Bacteria; phylum Acidobacteriota; class Terriglobia; order Acidiferrales; family UBA7541; genus Acidiferrum. The sequence goes on along the minus strand of CAVYCJ010000009.1, from coordinate 259,710 downwards.
CGGCTTGAATGGGAATTCGCAGCGTATCGAAAAAAGTCGGGGTGACGTTGTTCGTCGTCGTCAAAGTGCCGCGATAACCCGAAGCTTCGTCCTGGCCCTCAGGAAAAACGGTGCGCGAAAATCCGCCGCCGACCGGAAAGTTGGCAGACAACGCTGCGCCGGCGACGCCGGGAACAGACGCGGCCCGCTCCGCCACCGAGCGATAGAGCTGTTGCGCTTGCCCTTCCTGATAGTGGAGCGCGCCAGCGTTGAACGCCATCACGAGGAGTTTTTCAGACTCAAAGCCTGGATTGATTTTTTGCGCGTTGATCTGGCTGCGCACAAAAAGCCCTGCGCCGACAAGCGCAACAAGCGCCATCGCCGTCTCGACCACGATGAGCAAACTGCGAATCGGATTGCTGCGCCAACCGACGGAGTTGCCGCGTCCCCCGGCTTTCAGCGTGTCGGCAAGATCGGGCGAAGACGCTTTCCATGCCGGCGCTGCGCCAAACAGCGCACCGGTGACCAGCGCGATGCCAAGCGTGAAGAGCAGGACATGAGAATCGAGCGAGAGATCGACATCGTTCGCCTCGATGAACGCCGGTCGATAGGACCAGAGAATGTTGCGTCCCCAGTAGGCGATCAGCAGGCCGACGGCTGCGCCGGCCAGGGAGAGCAGCGTGCTCTCGGTAAGCAATTGCCGCAGGATTCGTCCTCGGCCCGCGCCGAGTGCGGCGCGCACGGTCATCTCTTTATCGCGCGTCGCCGCTTGTGCGAGCAGCAAATTGGCAAGATTGGCGCACGCGATCAGCAGCACCAAACCGACCGCGCCCATCATCATCGCGCCCGCCAGCGTGAATTGATCGTGCTGGTTGATGCCCACAGCGGCTTCGGCGAGCGAAGAAAGCGCAACGCTCCGGCCGGCGTTTTCTTTCGGATACTCGGTCTCCAGGCGAGACGCGATTGTTTTCAACGATGCTTCGGCCTGCGCCATCTGCACGCCGGGCTTCAACCTGCCGAATGCCGTCATCGCCAGGAATCGTCGATCGTGCACCGCATCGATCGAAAATCCGCCGAGCATCTGCGAATACATGCTGATCGGAACCCAGGTCTGCTCGGCGGCTGCGATCGATACTGTCCCTTTGAATCCGCGGGGCGCGACGCCGATGATCGTGTAGGGAATCGCGTCCAGAATCATCGGTTTCCCTACGGCGTTGGGATCCATTCCAAATTTATTGGCCCACAATGCATAACTGATCACCACGACCGTGTCGCTGTTCGGATGCGTGTCTTCGCCCGGAAGAAAAAATCGGCCCGCGGCTGGAGTCAATCCGAGAACGTCGAAATAATTCGCCGTCGTGAGATAAGCCTGCAACTGTTTCGGTTCCGCGCCGCCGCTCCATGTGACCGGTGTATTCATCCACGCGACAGCATCGGTAAACACTTCGCTCTGGCGGCGATAGTCTTCGAAGTTCGGATACGACAGCCCCATCTTTTCAAAATTTGCCGCCGTCACCTTGGTCTTGCTGTCCACGGTATCGATCTGTACGAGGCTCGAAATATCGCGCACCGGTAGTGGATGCAGGAGAATCGCGTTCACAACGGTGAAGATCGTCGTGTTCAATCCAAATCCCAGCGCGAGCGAAATCACCGCAACCGCGCTGAAGCCGCGATTCTTCAGCAACATGCGCACGCCGAATTTCAGATCGGCGCCAAAATCGTGCGCCCAGCGATAAATCCACGCGCCGCGGCTGTCTTCCTGCGCCAGCGCAACATTTCCAAACGAGCGATGTGCCGCCTGCCGGGCTTCGTCGGGTTTCATTCCGCCCTCCACGTTTTCGTCGGTTTCCATCTCGATGTGCGTTCGGATTTCATCGTCGAGCTCGCGCGCGATCTTGTCCTTGCGAAAAGTCGCTCCGAGTTTCGAAATCTTGCGATTCATGCTCACGATAAAACTCCGTCCGCAAATGCTCTGTTCTCAGTCGTCTTCCGCGGGGATCGGGCTCAGAATGTGTGAGATCGCTTCGCTGAATCGTTCCCACCGGCTGTGTTCGTTCGAAAGTTGCTTACGGCCGGCGGCGGTCAGCCGGTAAAAGCGCGCGCGCCGGTTGTTGTCCGACGTTCCCCATTCGGCCGCCACCCAGCCTTCCTGCAGCAACCGCTGCAGCGCCGGATACAGCGAACCATGGTCGATGCGAAACGTTTCGCGCGACGTTCGCTCGATGAATTTCGCGATGCCGTGCCCGTGCATCGGCCCCCAGCGCAGCGTGCGCAGAATGATCAGGTCCAGGGTGCCCTGCATGATTTCCAGCTTGTCGGTCGATTTCTGTCTTGGGCTCATGGGTAGACAACCTACCACACCAAGGGTAGACGATCTACCTCGCGAAACGTTTCCGCCGCAGGTCCAGTTCGGAGGCGCCGACTCGAGGTCGGCTACACCGGTACTAGGCCTGGCTGGCGCGGCCTAGGCGCACCGCGCCGAACGTATCCCCAATATTGCATCTCGGTAACGTAGCATTCGAAATGTTTCGTGATATAGCACAGCTTTAAAACGTTTTATCTCGCGTTATCCTCCTCTGGCGCTATCTTCTTCCGAAACAGGCCAACATCTCTGTCCCGAAGGGTTGAGCCCATGAAACGCATTCGTGTGGTTGTTTCCCTGATGACCAGGGAAAACGATTACCAGATCGAACAAGCCACCTCTGCCCAAGAGTCCGCTACGAGTCTCGGCATCGAGGCGCAAATCATCTTTGCCGACAACGACTCGATCACGCAGGGCACTCAGCTCCTGAAGATTATTCAGGCCGACCCCGCCACGCGACCCGACGCGATCATTTGCGAGCCCGTCGGCGGTCCGTGTCTTCCGCAAGTCGCGCGCGCCTGCGTGCAAGCCGGCATCCCCTGGGTGCTCCTCAATCGCGAAGCCGACTACATGCCCGAACTGCGCCGAAGCGCCCCGCGTCTGCCGATTTTTTCGATTGGGTCCGATCAGAAAGAGGTCGGTCGAATCCAGGGTATGCAACTCACCGCGCTCGTGCGCAACGGCGGCGGAGTCCTCCAGATTCAGGGACCATCCGAAAATACCACTGCGAAAGATCGAACGCAGGGCATGCAATCCTCGCTGCCGCCACACATCCCGGTCACAACTTTGCGTGGCCAGTGGACCGAAGAAAGCGCGCAGCGCAGCGTCGAGTCCTGGCTTCGGCTCAACACTTCACAGAAAGTATCGATTAGCGCCATAGCGGGACAAAACGATGCAATGGCGATGGGTGCGCGAAAGGCGTTCTCTGGGCTGGACAATACAATCGATCGCGATCGCTGGATGCGATTGCCCTTCGTGGGCTGCGATGGCGTCACGAAGACGGGTCAAAGCTGGGTCCGCACCGGCATGCTAGCCGCGACCGTAATCATCCCGGCGACCGCCGGGCGGTCCCTGTCGATTCTGCATCAGGCGCTGCTCACTGAAGCGCGCCCGCCGGAGCGCACCTTTACCACGCCGGAGTCATTTCCTCCGCTCGCTCAACTGGGCTGACAGGCTCACATCTCTGAATCGCGTTAAAGAGAAGAAAGCCGGATCGATCGCTGCCTCCACGTTATCCGCCAGCAGCGCGCGTTCCGGCTTTCTCTTCGTGACTTTACTTACACAGCCGCGCCGGCGCAAAACTCCTTGCGTCGACTCCGCGGGTTTCGGCCGTTCCGAGAGAAAACTAAGCGCCCGCCGCCTTCGCCTTTTCCCCGTGGTGCTCGACGTGGTGCTTCGCCGCTTCCGTTGCGTGATGCGTGGCATGGTGCAGGTGGCCCTGGGCGGTGTGCGCGTGGTGCGCGGCCGTCTCGTGGTTGCCCTCTTCGTGGTGCGCTGCCGCTGCACGATGATGGCGCGCCGCGTGTTCGTGGTGCTCCGCCGCCTTATGATGATGCTCTGCCGCTTGCTTCGACATAGCTCCTCCTCGTTTTCTTGCGCTTCATAGCCGGACTTCCCGGCGCGAGGTAGGGTGCTCCCTTGCCGATTAACGAATCGTCAGCACAGTGTGAACGCTGGAATACGCTGAGGAAGAAAAGAGGAAGGAACGCGCGCGAGAACCGTTAACGTACACGGTCCGTCCCAATTTGGTACCGCCTCGACGAGATTTCTGGAAATTGCTAGCGGGTGGCTTCGCGGAAGTTCCACTGCTTGTGGTTCACGTCCACGCTCGCGACTTCTTCCGGGGTGAACGGCACTTCGCGATGCCCGCGAACCTGAATCACGCAGCCTTGGCTGGTCACAACCTGATCAAAATGCTTGCCGCTCTTGAGCGTCACCGACACTACGTGGTATCCCATGCCCGTTTCTTTGTGGTCTTGCACGCGCGTCGAAAACTCGTTGGGAATCTGAATCAGCCGCTTCATTTGCTCGCCTCTAGCTTTCAGCTCTTTTAGCCTTAAGTTTGTACAAGCAATTTTAGCCCTTGGGAGACACCCTGTCCAGTCGGCCAGGAGATACCCTCCGATATCAACAGGCGCATTCTAAGACAATGTAAATAAATGACTTAGACGTTTATGCGGGATGAGATACAACGCAAGCGACGTACCGAATGCCCTCTCAAAAAATCCCTCAAGCCGCCGGCTTAGCAGGGGTACAGCCGCTCACCACCTGCCCCTTCGAACTCTTGTCGATCCAAACTTGCACTTTTCGCCGCGTCTCCGGCTCGACCTCATTCGAATCGAGGTACGTTCGCAGCTCCTGCGCCGCATCCAGATTCGCGCACCGATTCATCAGCACCTGCGCCAGCGACAGCCGCGCATCCGGAAACTCGCTCAAAGATCCTCGCAGAAGCTGTTCCGCTTCGGGTGAAGTGCTGCCTTCCGCTGCTAAGGCTCGACCCAAGCTGTACTGCGCCGCTTTCTGCTTTGGGTTGAGCGTCAACGCCTGCCGCGCCGCCGTTTCAGCTTCGGAATACCGCCTCAACATAAATAAGCCCAGGCTCTTGTTCCGGTAAGGCGCCACCATCTTTTCATCGAGCGCGATCGCTGCCTCAAACTCCGCGAGTGCTTCCTGATAGCGCGAGAGCTGCAAGTAGCTCGCCCCGAGGTTGTTATGCGCCTCCACAAATTTCGGATCGACCTTCAACGCCTTCTGTAAGTGATGCGCAGCGCAGGAAAAATCACCTGCCCCGACACATTTCTCCGATCGCCGAAACTCTTTGATCGCACCCGCCGGCAATTGCAGGCTGCCCACGGAAACCGTGTCTCCCACAGACGCAGGCTTCACCGCGGGGGTCGGCACGTCGGTTGGGATTTCGCTCGCCTCCAGCGGATCGCGAGTCACCCATTGCCCGGCGCGCGGGTTCGCAGTCATCCGCGGCGGTATATCATTCTTCTGAGCGCCTTGCGACGCACACGGCAACGTCGAAAGGCATCCCCACACTACAAATCCAAAAACGGATACAAATTGCAGTTTCGCTTTGGGCCTCATGGCGGGATCTCCTCGACGAACGTTTGGTTGGCCCACGCTCGCCGCTAACGGTTGAATTCAAAATCGGAGCCCTGAAATGAGGGGGTTGATTGAGGAAGCCAAAAAACGAAGCCGCGCGCCACGAGGCACACGTCTCCGCGAGCATCGATTCGCTCCGGTGGCCAAACCAGAAGGCGACTCGATCCTTTTAACCCCAACTCACTGAGATCACTCGCTTGTCGTTCCGACCAGAGGCTTCACGTCGCTCTCTCGCGTTCGCTTCTGCGAACGTGTGCCTCGCCTCGCGTTTGGAATAAGACTTTGAGTCCAGCTACTTTCGATTCCGAGAAGACTGCCTTACCTAAAGAGACGCCCGACCTCAGCAACGGATAGGTGCGGCGTTTGTAAAAAAATCGCCAACTCTGTTTTGCAATTCCTGCACCAAGTCGCACTCACTTCATGTAGCAACTCAGTTCCACAAACTCACGTCTCAGCTTCACAAAAGCTCGCCGCGGCTCGCGACCTTGCATCGAGCTACGCCCCGTCGATTCACAAAGTTTCACGAATTCCCGCGGCCGTAGCGATGTAACCGTTACACGGCCTCAGCGACAGAAAACCGCACAAGATTTCGCAAATAAACAGCCGTAATCCACCTAAATCGAATGTGAAATTTATTAGGAAGTGTGATGTTTCCGCGACAAGCTGTCCGCTTCCGGGACCCTATCGCGGATTGGAAGGACTACTCGCCGCGCCACCCTGTTCAATCGCCCGCAAATTCTCCCGCGCCAACTGATGCTCCGGGTTCAGCACCAACGCCCGCTCAAAATGTTGCCGCGCCTCTTTCACGTTTCCCGTTTCCGCTAACGCGCTGCCCAAATTGGCCTCAGCATCCGCATCTTCCGGCCGCAGCTTCACCGCCGCGCGGAATTGCTCCAGCGCCCCGGCAAAATCTCCGCCCGACGCCAGCGCGTTCCCCAAATTGTAATGCGCATCAAAATAATCCGGCCGCGTCGCGAGCGCCGTCCGCAGAAACGGAATCGCCTGCGGCACGCGCCCCGCCGCCAGCAGCGCCGCTCCCAACCCATTGTTCGCCGCCGCATCGCCCGGCCTCAGCCGCACCGCCTCCGAAAATTGCCGGTACGATCCCGCGACATCGCCTCGCGCCTGCAGCAGCGCCGCCAGATTGTAGTGCGCCTCAAAATCCTCCGGATTCTTCTCCAGATGATGCCGCGCCATCGCCTCTTGAATCATCGCTCTCGGATCGCCACCGCTACCGCCGCCACCTGCACCATCCGTAGGCAAAACTTGCAGCCACAAATGCGCCATCTCGTCGTTCGCGCGATTCCCCGCCACCACTCGCGCCGGCGGATGATTCGGATTCCTGACGTTCTCTGTCGAGTTGTCGTACGTAAACCGCATCGTAATCTTCGTCCCCGCCGGCAGCGTCATCGGCTCCGTGTAGCGATACACCGCCTGCCAATTCAAATCCCAATTCGAAATATGAATCAGCGTCCGCGAAGTTCCATCCGGTAACGTTGCCACCGCCTCCAGATTCCGACCCGAGATAGTGCGCGTGCGGATAAATCGCCAGCAGCGACACGCTTACCGGCAGCGTAAACTCGTCGCTCACCACAAAATCCCTCGCCCCCGCCGGAATATCCAGCGCCCCGTCATTCTCCATCTGCAGCAAAATCGGGTGCAGCGTCGCCGGCTTGTCCGTGAAGTACAGTCCCAGCGTCGGTTGCAGCGTCTCCGCCTTGCCCGAGGGCTGTAAATGCATATTCAGCACGAGATCCGAGTTCGCATCGAGAGAAATCGCCATCCCATCCGGCTCCACATAAGGCGCCGACCCTGGCTTCCAAAATAAAAAATGGCTGTCCGGATCGAAAACCTCCGATTCGATCGTCAGTTCCATCCCGCCAAATCCATCGCCCGGATTTTTCTCCTGCAGGCGCGCCGTCTGCCCGCGATCCACCATCACGTTCGCGTGATGCACCAGCCTCTTGTCGCCCGGACGAATCTCGATCGCCTTCAACCAGCGCGCCCGATCCACCGGCGCTCGAAACACAAAATTCCAATAAACGTCGCTCCCGCCCGCAGCCAGCGAGTAAGCCTTCGTCGCTTTCACAACCAAATCCGGCTTGCCGAGTTGCCAGCCTTCCACAAATTTCGGCGCAGCCGGCAAGTCCTTCGGATTTCCCTCCGCCGCACCGCTCTCGGCCCACTCACGCAGCCGCGCGATGTCCGCATCCGAAAGCCGCAAATCATCCGCAAATTTTGGATCGTCCGCCGCAGGCAGCCACGGCGGCATGATCCGCCGCTTCGTCAATTCCTCAATCAATCGCGCGTGCGATTTCGCATCCTCGTAGGTCAGCAGCGAAAACGGCGCCGCCTCCCCAGGCCGATGGCAAGGCGCGCACGACCGAAAAAGAATCGGCGCAATATCACGTGTGTATGTAGGGGAGCTCGCTGCTTTCGAATCACCGCTGGTCGCACGACCACGAGGAGGAGCGGGCGAATCGTTCGCCGCCTTCGCAACACAAAACGCCGCCAATAGCGCGACGCCAATCGCAGCGCTCTGCGGCCACCGCTTCATTTCAGATCCGACCCTTCATTTCAGATCCGAAATGTAGCAACCGACGCCCGGCACCGCCGCATTCGCAACTTCTTTCCCATCCAGCGCCGCGTGAATCGCATCTTCCAGTTCGTGCGTCGTGGCCGCCGGCCGCGCCCGTCCAAAATCCTCAAACAAATTGTCGATCCGCCCGTGATAGATCAGCTTCCCATTCGCATCGAACACCGCCGCTTCCGGCGTAGTCTGCGCGTGGCTCTCGGCTACGAGCTTGCGCCCCACGTCCCGCAGCGCCGGCAACTCGTACCCAAACTCCTTCTCATGCTTCCGAATCTGTTCTGCCGACTCCGATCGGTCCGGATACACCAGCCAGAACGCCACCCGCCCCGCGTTCTCCCGACTGATCCTCTGAATCGTCGGCGAATACCGATTCGAAATCGGGCAATCCACCCGCACAAAAATCAGCACCACAACTTTCCCGCGCACCTGCCTTCAGCGGATCGACCACCGCACCATCGAGATCGACCGCATCTCCAGCCGCAGCTCCGCCGTTGCGAGCCGCCCCAGCCACACCAATTCGGGCGCACTCACGCAACCCACACAAAATAAGAAGGGAAACAATCAGGATTCGAATCGCAACCGGAATGGAGTAGAGCCCACGACCCATGCGCGCCCGCACCGCTCAGGCACAAAAATGGTACTGCGCGCACCGCCGCTTGTCTAACGCAACTCCATTCACCCGTTGCGCCACTCGGCCCAGGCCCGCGATTCAGCCGTACTTAACGCCGTCCTTGCTCTGTCCAACCTCAATAATGTATCCGTCCGGGTCCCGGATGTAGCAGCGCGTCTCGCCATACTTCTCGATCGGCTCGGTAATGAACTCCGCGCCTCGACTCGTCCACAACTTGTAGCTCGCGTGAATATCCGCCACGCGGAAATTCATAAAGCTATTGATGTGATTCGGATCCGGCACGCTGAGCAGTACCGTCGGCTTGTCGGGCGTGGGCCCTCCCCCGACGTTGATGATCATCCATATATTCGCTAGCTGCAGATACCCAGGCGCTCCGTTCGCATCGCCTCGGCTCAAAACGCGAGCGCCAAAAACCTTTTCGTAGTAGTCAATCGATCGCTGGATATCACCGACGGTCAGAAAATGCGCGATGCTGAGCCCTTCCTTCGGGGGCATCTCATAACTTTTCTCTTCCACTCGTACGCTTCCGGTGCTCATCGGACTCCTCCATTCCCATAAACGCCGCCCCTGTTTTAGCTAGGGTGTCCCCAAGCGCTCATCGAGTCAGATGCACGAGTCAAGCAGTTGTATGCAGGAATTCTTCTTCCTTCGATCGCTCCGACAGGCACGATGCGCTCTGTCTCCGTTCAACTCACCGCAACTGCCCCGGCTCAATCCCCGCCGCCCGAGCCGTATCCAGCAAATTATCCATCGTCGCCTGCACCGCTTTCTTCTTCGCTTCCAACGCCTTAATCTGCTCCGGAACCGGTTCCATGCTGTAACGCGACGGGTCCGATGTCAGCACACCCAGATTCTTCGAGTCTCCTTGACTCGCGCCCTTCAGCTGCTCGATCTGCCTATCCAATTGATCGATGTTCGCCTGCAGCTTCTGTAGTGTCTGCCGCAAATCCGCCAGCGTCTTCGGATCGACACTGCCGTCCTTGCTCTTAGCCTCGGGCGTCTTGCCCGCACTTCCGCTAGGCACAGCCGCCTGGAAACTCGAAATCTTCGAAGGCGTAGGGCTCTGCCTTTGCTGTTGCGGCGTCCCCACCACCGATATCGTCCCAGTCACCTCTCCCATGTCCTCGTTCGTCCAGACCTTCTTGGGCTTCGGCTTGGCCGCCGCGCCGGACGTCGTCGCGCCGTGCGCCGTCGAGGCCTGATCCACGTCCTGCTGACTCTGGGCCTCGGCACAAACCGCGCCAGCCAACGTCCCCGCAGCCACCAGCCCAATGGAAACGATGAGCGCACGGATCATAACGACTCCATTCGAGGCCTTCGCATACTTCGCCCGCCTCAAACTTTACCTGTCATTCCGAGCAGAGCAGGCCGACGCCTTTTCTTCGCGTTCGCTTCCTGCGAACGCGTCGGCTTGCGCAGAGAGGAATCTCTCTTCGATGGATGAACGAAGAGATCCCTGCTTTTCTCTTAAATTATAGAAACCCGGCTCTTATGGGTCGCCGGTCGTAAGGGCAGGTTTGCTCAACTCGGCACGGATTTCCGCCACCGCTTCTTTCGGCGGCCCAATGCGCTTGTACTTCGTATAAAACGTCTTCTCGTGCATCGAGAAGTTCATGAACAGCCGCCGGCCATCGAAATCATATTGGGCGTACGTCGGGAACCACAGCCCAGGCGCCAGTTCATACCGTTCCTGCATGAAGTAGCTTCCCTTGTACACCTTGGCCAGAAAGCCACCGATCGAGATGTCGTCGGTCACCTCGACCTCAACCTTCGCCAGCTCATTCGCCTGCTCGTCGATCCATGCCACACCGTGCACTTTCGCAAAGATCGCCGTTGCCCGCGACGTCGGCTTGTACGCGGGGTTTGGGTCCATCTTGAATTTCAAAAGCATCCGGTCGCCGCGCGGCTCCCGCGCCATGAACGTATAAATGAAGGCGGTTTGCGTCGCCTCAATCAGTTCGGCCTTGTCTTTGCGGTGTTTTTCCAGCTTTTCATACGCATCACGTTGCGCTCGCCCGTCTTCGGTTGCCCACACCAGCGAGTGCACCAGCTTTTCCAGCTCCGCCCGGTAGGCGTTCATGTCGGCTGGATTTCCGTCGGGTCCCATCGCGATCTTATCCGTCCCGGTTCCTGCCGGAATGTTCCGCGTCACGTGAATCTCAGGAGCGGTCGTCGCCGATCCTTTGCGAATCTCCTTCCTCTCGATGTGTTCGTAGAGGCTATCGCCCTCATCATTCTTTTTCTGGTTGGCGATTACCTGGTTGAGCATCGCCATTCGCCGCTCCTGGCTCCAATTGTCCGGATTGCCTTCGCCTGCGGCTGAAACGGAGGATGTCGTCGAGGGGGTGTTCTGCGGGGGTGTGACGGGTGATTGCGGGTGCGCTCCAGACGCGTACAGCCCCGCAACTACGATCCAGATCGAAAAAGGGACAGTCCGCGATGCCCGCATAGTTAGTTAGTAGGCGGAGGAACCTATCCGCACCATTAATTCTGTTGGATTCGATCCCAATCCCGATTGTTGCACATTGTCCCTCCGATATGCCGCCGCCCGTCGCCAACGAAAACTTATCCTCTGCCATCGTTTCGAGCCACACGAGGCTTTTGGGTGCCGCACCCTTTCGGTTTTAAAGGGTGCGGGTTTAGATGAAACCTCGCCCATATCGCCCCGACATTGACACCTGAAAGTACCTGTCATCCTCAGGCGGCCAACGGACGCCGAGGATCTCAGCCGCCTCCCCGCACCAATTCCTCTGCCTGGCGCGAAGCCGGTTTCAACCTCGACTATCGACCTCCCGCTAAGTCCAATCCCTGCAACAAATCCACCCACCACCAGTGACCTTATCCCCTTTAGAATGATATTCTTGCACGATTTACACCCCCATCTCATTTAGAATGAAACTCTTACGCAAAAACCGGGGGAGGGAGGGTAACGTTTCACGCAAACTCATTCCCGTCCGATGAGACTATCCGTATGGACAAAGTATTTTCGTTCTCCCGCGTCTAATCTTGTGTATCCCTCGCATTTAAGCGAAACGAATGGGCTCCTGCATCCGTATTGATTTGTGTCCGCCGTTCCTCGGAGGCCGGCTTTGGGTGTAACCGCTTTCGACAACTTGAGCAATTCCGGAGGGTCGCCCGCTTCAACCAGCGCGCAACCCGGCACCGCCGTCGCTAAACGCGGCTTTCACGCCAACCTGGTTGCTTTCTCCGAGACCTTTAAACTCGCGATTGACGCTCTCCGCGCCCATAAGCTCCGCAGTTTCCTCACTTTGCTCGGCGTTATCCTCGCCGTCCTGACGCTCGTCGCCGTCATGAGTGTCGTTGCGGGGCTCAACCTCTATGTCGCCAATCGCGTCGCCAACCTCGGGGCCAATACTTACGTAGTCGACCGCTTCGGCATCCTCACCAGCCGCGACGAATGGATCAAAGCCCAGCGCCGCCCCTTGGTCACCCTCGACGAGTTTGAGTTTCTACACGACAACATGAAAACCGCTGATCGCGTCGCCGCCACTGGCTGGGTCACCAAAGACCTCCGCTACGGCAATCAGCTTCTCGAAAATACCAACGTGATGGGTGCCACCGCCGACTACGCCGAACTCCGCAACATCGGCCTGCGTTCCGGTCGTTACATCACCGAGGCCGACGACTTGCATCACTCGCCGATCTGTTTCATCGGCAACGATGTCGTGAAAAAGTTTTTCCCCACAGTCGATCCAATCGGCAAATCGATTCGTGCTGGGTCGCATTCTTACGAAGTCGTCGGCGTCGCTGAAACGATCGGCTCCGCCTTTGGCCAATCGCAAGACAATTTCATCCTCATTCCTCTGGTCACCTACTACAAGGAATGGCACACGCAAGCGGACTGGCTCGCCATTTTTATTCAGGCGCCCAACGCCGAAATGATTCCCGCATCCGAAGACGAAGCGCGGATGCTCCTGCGCGCGCATCGTCACCTTACCTACAACGACAAAGACACCTTCGCGATTCTTGGTTCCGATTCGATCATGGCCCTCTGGAAGTCGCTCACGGGAAATCTGTTCGCCGTCGCCGTTGCGCTGACTGCTGTGTTTCTTGTCGTGGGCGGCATCGTGATCATGAACATCATGCTGGCCAGTGTCACGGAGCGGACGCGCGAGATCGGCATCCGGCGCTCCCTTGGCGCGCGCAAAAATCACATCCTGCTGCAATTCATGACCGAATCCGCGGTGCTCGCGTCTGTCGGCGGTCTCATCGGCATCATTCTGGCCTACGGCATCGTCGCGCTCGGTCGCTCCGTCACTTCGATTCCGATGCAGACCCCAATGAGTGCCGTGATCTTGTCGCTCGGCGTCTCTACCGGCGTCGGACTTTTCTTCGGAATTTATCCCGCGATGCGCGCCGCGAAACTCGACCCGATTGAAGCGCTACGTTCCGACTGAGGATATCGACGCAATATGGCTCAGGCTCACGGCGAAAATCTCAAGCAGGCGATGGACACGCTTCGCACGCACAAACTGCGTAGCGCGCTCACCGTTTTTGGCGTCGTTCTCGGCGTCAGCGTCATCATGCTTGTCGCCGCTTTAATTACGGGCTTCGATCAGCAGATTCAGGAAAACATCAAGCAGTTCGGCGCCGACACGGCGTTCATCTCGCGTTGGGACCAAGGCCCGAACAGCGACCGCCGTCCGCTCGAAGAGCGCCTCCGCAAGCCCCTCACGCTCGACGACGCGGACGCTATCAAGGCAACGTGCCCAGCCGTCCGCAACGTCACCACCTACATCGACTGGTGGGAAAAGCCGCACATTATCCGCACGAAAGCCGGCGAAGTCACCGGCATCGACTTCCGTGGCGTGCAACCCAATTTCGGCGAAGTGTACGCCAACGCCGCCACGCTGTCCGGCCGGTTCATCGCCGAGGGCGACGACCTCCATCGTGAAAATGTCGTGATGCTCGGCGAAAACGTCGCGCCGGTCCTCTTTCCCGGCGTGCCCGCCGTCGGCAAAGACGTGATGATCGACGGCCAGAATTTTCAGGTCATCGGCGTCGTCGAAAAACCGAAGGGGCTCTTCGGCACCGGCGACGAAGACCGCCGTGTCCTGATCCCGTACAACACATTCCGGAAAATTTATCCGGGCTCCTACGAAAATCAGATCCGCGTGCAGGCATATCCGAACCAGCTCGACCAGGCTGTCGATCAGGTCACCGAAGTGTTGCGCCGCCGCCGCAACGTTCCTTACAACGGCAAAAATAATTTCTTGATCACGACTGCGGAAATGCAGGTCCAGGAATTCCACAACATTGTCGCCATGGTCGCCGTCGCCACGGTCGTGCTCAGCTCGATCGGCTTGCTCATCGGCGGCGTCGGTGTGATGAACATCATGCTGGTCAGCGTCACCGAGCGCACGCGCGAAATCGGCGTCCGCAAAGCGATCGGCGCGCGCAGCAGCGACATCACCTGGCAATTCCTGCTCGAAGCCATGACACTCACCGGAGCCGGCGGGATCATTGCGCTCGTTCTCGTGAACGGCCTCGTTCTATTGATCCGCCTGACGCTCGAGTGGAAAGGCGCCGTCCCCCTCTGGGCCGCTGCCGCGGGCATCATCGTCAGCATCAGCATCGGCCTGATCTTCGGCGTCTGGCCCGCCACCAAAGCTGCCAAGCTCGACCCCGTCGAAGCCCTCCGCTACGAATAGCGTTAACTTCACGTGAGCGCGCACCGAGCGAACGCAGATCCGCGTGTGACCCGAGCGTAAGTACGAAAAACCTCAGAGTCCCACGCGCCAACTCATCCAAATTGTCAGTGAAAATTGTTGAAGGAAATTCCGATCGTTACTTCATTACTTCGTTGCGTCTTTACTTCGTCTATTCTTACTTCCTCGCGCCCGCGTAATTCGCCGCGCTGATCGGCGCCGGCCCCATCGCGCTCGGCCACGCCACATCCAACGCATTCTCGTGCTTCACCAGCATCTTCGCTTTCTTTGACACATGAATTCGCAGCATGTTCGACGAATCGGTCCGTATCTCGCCGAGCCCTTCCTTCGCCACCTGCAGGCTCTTGTCCGCGCGATACAACACGACGCGCAACTGATGCGGTCCCGGCGGCAGCGCCTGTTCCAGCTTCACCGGCGCTCCAGGCTCGTTTGCCTTCAAGTCCATTGTGTACAGCAGCGTCTGATCCGCGAAGACCGCCAGCGCGCCTTCGCCAACGCTCGAATCGATCTCGATCTTCAGCGCCGCCTTTTCGATGGTTCGCGCAATCGGCATCGCCACCACCGGCAACGGCATCACCGGCGCCGAAACAGCCGCCGTGGCGCTGACGTTCTTTGCCGCAGGCTGCACGGCGTGTGTCGTCCCGATCTTCGCGATCGCTTTCGCTCGCTGTTGCGCCAGCTTGACCGTCTCAGGCGCAACGTCCGCCTCTTCGTCCACGGCCACTTCGGTGTACTGGGTCTCGCCCGTCAAATCGTTCGGAGCATGCGGCGCCGCGCCGGCAAACGGTGCTGGCGGCACCTGAAACTTTGCGCGCATCGCACGCGCCAGCGGCATGCCGCACAACAGCACCACCACGGCAGCCCCCGCGAACCACGCATCGCTCGCCTGCAACGGCCGCGCCAGCCAGCCGTTTTTGCGCTTTCGATTGGCGCTCGCATTCCCACTTGCTTCAGCCGCAGCCGGATCCACGGAAGCAGTCGCCCAAGGCAATCCATCGGCACCGATTCCCGCTGAAGCCGTCGCTGCACCTGCGGTCGCAGCCACATTCGAGCTATTGCCTTGCCGTACCGCCGCATCCAGCGAAGTTGCGAACGCTTCCGCCGACGGATACCGGTCCGCTGAGCTCTTCGCCAGGCACCGCAAAATAATCCGATCCAGCTCCGCCGGCACCAAAGGATTCCGCTGCGATGGCGGCACCGGCTCCGCCTGCAAAATCTGCGCGCACACCGCGCTCACAGAGCTGCCGTCGAACGGTGCAACGCCCGTCACCATCTGATACAAAACAATTCCCAGCGAGAACATATCCGACCGCGTATTCTGCGGCTCACCCAAAATCTGCTCCGGCGACAAATACGCCGGCGTCCCCATCATTTTCCCCGAGCCCGAAACCTGCGTGGCAAACCGCGCAATCCCGAAATCGCTCAGCTTCACTTTGCCGTCTTCGGTCACCAGAATATTTGCCGGCTTGATGTCGCCGTGAATCACGCCCGAGCGGTGAGCGCGATGCAGCGCGCCCGCGAGATCCGAAATCCACGCGCACGCGCGCGCCACCGGCATCGGCCCCGTCGATTCCGCCAACACCTGCTGCAAAGTCTTCCCCGGCACATACTCCATCACCAGGTATGCGACGTTGCCGTCCTCAACTCCCACGTCGTACAGATTCACGATCGCTGGATGCGAAAGCTGGCTGACGATCTGCGCTTCGCGCAAAAATTGTTTTTGCTCGGTCGGCGCTCCGAACGAATGCACCAGCGTCTTCAGCGCAACCGTGCGTCCAAGCACAGTGTCGCGCGCTTTATCGACGCGACTGGTCGCGCCGCAGCCCAAAGTTCCGAGTACCTCGTAGCGGTTTTTCGACATCGTCGGGGAACTACGACATCCTTGATCGCGAGTTTTCTTCGCGAAAATTTGACTGGATCGGTCGCGGTTTCGCGACTGTCCTTAGGCACAATGCTGCTGTCTTGCTTGCCTAATCTTCGCGATTCGAACCGTTGCGGACAAATGGCCTAGTGGTACAGGTGTGTCCAAACAGGCGTACTACAGCATTCCCTGTAGACTGTTCAAAATTGAACACTTAACCCACCCTAGCGCCCCAGCCATGGAATCAACCACTGATATCAGGAGTCGCCCAAGACTCCAGCATTCACAAGTTGTGAGGGAAAAATTTAGCCTTAAGCCGACCGCAAGAACCGCGTCGCGCGATTCCGCAGCGAACCTGTCGCATTCGGCGAATTCGCCGTCGTCTGCGATTCAATGCGCCGCCGCGCGAAGGGATACAGATCCAGCGCCAGATCTTCCGCCGAATTGCGCCGCCGTCCCGGATCCTTCTCCAGGCACGACGCAATCACCTCATTCAATCCAGACGGCAGCGAGCTGTTGATCTGCGATGGCGGCAACGGCGTCGCAGACATCACCTTCTGACAGATAGCTTGCAGCGATTCCGCATCAAACGGCCGCTTGCCCGTGATCATTTCGTAGAGCACGATTCCCAGCGAAAAAATGTCCGAGCGCGCATCCTGCGCCTTACCCAGAATCTGCTCCGGGCACCAATACGCTGGCGTTCCCAGCAGCGGCGTGTCTTTCGAATCCCGGCTCGCCAGCCGCGCCATTCCAAAGTCGGTCAGCTTCACGCGTCCTTCTTCGGTCACCAGCACGTTGGCCGGCTTCACGTCGCCGTGAATGATGCCTTTGCGATGTGCCACATGCAGCGCCGTGGCGATGTCCGCCACCCACGCGCACGCCCGCGGAAACGGCAGGCTGCCCTTCTCCAGAATCCGGTCCAGCGGCTGCCCTTCGACATGCTCCATCACCAAATACGGAGTCTGCGTCGCTTCATCAATGCCCATGTCGTGGAGCGCCACGATCGACTGGTGTGAGATCTGTCCCACGACGCGCGCTTCCTTGATAAAGCGCTCGCGTCCTTCACCTTCCGCCAGTTGGGGAGAGAAAAGCTTGATGGCGACGTGCCGCCCGATCATCGGATCGAACGCGCGCACAACCTTGCTGGTGGCACCCGCACCAATGGTGCCTACAATTTGATAGCGGCCTACTTGCACAGACGGACGACCTTCCCTCAGGACAAACCTGGTCCTTGTCTCCCCTAAAGTAGCCTTATCGTCCGCACGCGCAAATGGCGCACCCGTCCTAAGGTTTTCAGTACGAAAGTACTCAATTAGAAACATTTAACGGATTCCGACCCGACCCGCCCCAGATCTCGGCCCCCAGCGAAACAACCCTGCAACCCGCCCAATCCCGCCGGGCATGACCCAAGGTGCCGCACCCTCCGGTTTCAGAGGGTGCGGGTTTTCCACAAATGAAATGCTTGGCTTGCCCCATTCCGCGTACCCCACGCGGCCTTGGCAAGGCGCCCCGCCTACTGTGCCCCCGTCTCCTGCCGCAGCGTCGCAAAAATCGGGCTGATAGCAAACACGCCGGGAAAAATCTTCACGAAATGCCCCATCATAATCAGGTGCTTGTGAAAGTGATACGCGCGCATCTCGTTGTACGCATCGTCCGACGTCCAGTGATCCATCGCGATTCGATACGTCGCGACCATCGTTCCCGTTCGATCGTCTCCGAAGTAACAGTGCACAAAAATTTTCTGATTCTGGTTGTCATGCAGCAGCTGTAGAAACTTTGCCACCTGAAATTCCGTCGGCCCAAAAAACGCGCTCGTCGGAATTTCCACGTAGCGCATTCCCGCCGCTTCCACTTTCACTTGTTCGCGCGTTTCTCCGCCGTCAGATTTCACCGGCTTCGAATTCCGCAAATCGACGACGATCGAAATTCCCAATTTCTTCAACTCTTCATAACCTTCGCCCCGCGGTTGTGCGCCGCGAAACAAAAAATCGCTGATTTTTCCTGCGTTTTCCACGCCTCGAATCGACAGTCGCTCCACCGCAACAGGCACACGCTTCGCGTAGCGCTCGGCAACTCTGTCTTTGTGCGCGCTGTACGCGCGCAATCCGATCGCGCTCAAAATCACGACCGCGCAAAAAATTGCGAGCGTCATCTTGAGAGCGCGGCGTTTGAAAGCGGTGGAAAAACTGTTCATGACGATTTGCGAAAAACTTTTTTCGGCGCAACAATCACAGCGCTTCAGTTTGACATCGCGGCGAAGAGTTTAGTCGCGTCATTCGCAACTCCGCGCTCATTCTGCACTTAAGTGCCAAACTCGAATCTAATTTCAAATTGTGTGTCCTGAAACCACACCACTACAAATAGGCCTCAAGTGAAATTTTCGACCCTATCTAGTGTTTTTTTCTTGACACCTTTTTCTACACAGCCGCATACTGCGGTTCCAGATTCGGGGGACGTGGTAGCGCCAGGCGGACCGGGTCGAGGATCTTAAACACGAGTCCGCACGGGCCACGGAACCAGCCCGGGTTTTTAAAGCAAAAAAATCGAGTGCGAAACCCAACCCGCACTCGCACGCGTAGTGTGATGCGCTGCTGTGAAGGCTGCGTGTTTTACACCGGCCCACGGCATGGCGTTGCCCACGCATCGCCTCACGGCCAGTTCGACCGTTTTTTCGTGGTCGAATTTTTTGCTTTTTAGACCCTCACGCACCGGTCGGATCGGGAAGTTTCGCAACTGAAACTGGGCAAACCTCTGCCTCGGCAGAGGAGTAAAATATATGGGTATCCTCCATTTGGAGATGCCCGCGTTTGGAGGATGGGGATGGCTACGGTGAAGCCCGCATTGAATGGAAAGTCGCTGCAAACGGGGGTGAGCCCGGAGAATACCGCCGAGACTCAGGCCGGTCTGGTATTCGAACGCTTCTTCACCGACGGAAAAATCTCGCCATTCGACGCCGTCGAATGGGAAAAGCGCACCGCCGCCATCGGCAATGAAAAGGGCGTCAACATCTTCCGCCAGGAAGGTGTGGAAGTCCCCAAGAATTGGTCGCAGACCGCCACCAATATCGTCGTCAGCAAATATTTCCACGGCAAGCCCAACACCGCCGAGCGCGAATCCTCCGTGCGCCAGCTGATCGGCCGCGTCGTCAACACCATCGTCCGCTGGGGCCAGGACGGCGGCTATTTCGCCGACAACGAGTCGCGCGACATCTTCCGCGACGAGCTCACGCATCTCCTCGTCGAGCAGAAAATGAGCTTCAATTCGCCGGTCTGGTTCAACGTCGGCGTGCAGGCCAAGCCCCAGTGCTCCGCCTGCTTCATCAATTCCGTGCAGGACACCATGGAGTCGATCATGGGCCTGACCCGCACCGAAGGCATGCTCTTCAAGTGGGGCTCCGGCACCGGCACCAACTTCTCCACGCTGCGTGGCAGCAGGGAATCGCTCTCCGGCGGCGGCATCGCCAGCGGCCCGGTCAGCTTCATGAAGGGCTTCGACGCCTTTGCCGGCGTCATCAAGAGCGGCGGCAAGACGCGCCGCGCCGCCAAGATGGTCATCCTCAACATCGACCACCCCGACATCGTTGAATTTATCGAATGCAAGATGAAGGAAGAGCGCAAGGCGCACGTCCTCATCGAACAGGGCTACGACTCCGCGATCGACGGCGACGCCTATAGCTCGATTTTCTTCCAGAACGCGAATCACTCCGTCCGCGTCACCGACGATTTCATGAACGCCGCCGAAGAAGATCGCGACTGGTGGACCCGCAACATCACCGACGGCCAGCCCAACGAAAAACTCCGCGCTCGCGAGCTGCTGCTCAAGGTTGCCGAATCCACCTGGCAGTGCGGCGATCCCGGCATGCAGTACGACACCACCATCAATCGCTGGCACACCTCCAAGAACACGGCGCGCATCAACGCTTCGAATCCGTGCTCGGAATACATGTTCCTCGACGATACGGCTTGCAACCTCGCATCGCTCAACCTGATGAAGTATCTCGAGCCCAACGGCAAGTTTGACGTCGATGCTTTCCGGCACGCCGTCGATGTCACCATCACGGCTCAAGAGATCCTGGTCGATAACGCCAGCTATCCCACGCCGAGAATCGCCGAAAATTCGCATAACTTCCGCCCGCTGGGCCTTGGTTACGCCAATCTCGGTGCTCTGCTGATGTCGATGGCGCTGCCGTACGACTCCGACGAAGGCCGCGATGTTGCCGGCGCCGTCACCGCACTGATGTGCGGCGAAGCCTACGCGCAATCGGCGCGCATCGCCGAGCGCAAGGGGCCGTTCCCCGGCTACGCCGTCAACCGCGACCCGATGATCGACGTCATTCGCATGCACCGCGACGCGATTCGCGGCATCAAGTCCGAAAACGTTCAGCCCGAACTCTACGCAGCGGCCCAGGATTCGTGGGACGACGCGCTCAACCTCGGCGAACAGTTCGGCTTTAAGAATTCGCAGGTCACCGTGCTCGCGCCCACCGGCACCATCGGCTTCATGATGGATTGCGACACCACCGGCATTGAACCCGACTTGGCCCTCGTGAAGCACAAGCGGCTCGTCGGCGGCGGCGTGATCAAGATAGTCAATAACACCGTGCCGCAAGCCCTGATGAAGATGGGCTTCACGCCGGAACAGACCAGCGAAATCGTTTCCTACATCGACGCCAAGGGAAAAATCGACGGCGCTCCGTACATCAAGCCCGAGCAACTCGCGATCTTCGATTGCTCGCTCGCTCCGATGGGTGGCGGTCGCTCGATCGCCTGGACTGGCCACGTCAGGATGATGGCGGCCGCTCAGCCGTTCCTCTCCGGCGCGATCTCCAAGACGATCAACATGCCCGAGGAATCGACCGTCGAAGACATCATGGACGCCTACATCGAGTCGTGGAAGCTCGGCCTCAAGGCCGTGGCGATCTACCGCGACAATTCGAAGCGTTCGCAGCCGCTTTCGGCAGCAGGCAAGAAGGATGATAAGAAAGCTGCCGCTGTCGCCGCCGACCCCGCTGCCACCGTTCCAGTGCAGCAGGAGCTCTTCGGTCGTCGCCAGCGCGAAAAGATGCCGACCGAACGCGCGTCGGTCACTCACAAATTCTCCGTCGGTGGCCACGAAGGCTACATCACTGTCGGCATGTACGAAGACGGCCGCCCCGGCGAAATCTTCATCAAGATGTCCAAGGAAGGTTCGACGCTCTCGGGCGTCATGGACGGCCTCGCCCTCACCATCTCGCTTGGCTTGCAGTACGGCGTGCCTCTGAAAGTATTCGTCGATAAGCTCGTCAACACGCGCTTCGAACCGTCGGGCATCACCGCCAACGCGAACATTCGCTTCGTTTCGTCGGTGCTCGATTACATCGCGCGCTGGCTCGGCGGGCGCTTTATCTCATCCGACTATCTGAAGCTCACCGGCGAACAGATCGCCGCCGCTGCGGCTCCGACCTCTTCCAATTCGGCGATGGTGGAATCGATGCTCCAGGCGGTCACCAGCGCCAGCACGCCCAACGCTTCGCTCAAACAGACCAACGCGCACGAAGGCGCTCCAGCTTGCTCCGAATGCGGCATGTTGATGGTGCCCAACGGCGCGTGCTACAAGTGCGAAAACTGCGGCAGCACGTCGGGCTGCAGCTGAGGACGCTTATCGCACACGACCTGGGTCACATGGATCGATGAGCGCTTCCCTGCACCGCTCAAATGCGTTCTCCGAGCTTCCCCTTGAGAAGCCTCGCACGCGAGGCTTTCTCCGCATCGTCCGTCACGGATCCGGCGGCGGCACAATCTACGTCGTCACCTATCACAGTCTCGATCGCAATCCCCAGGCGCTCGGCCAGCTTCCTTCTCCGATGCTGGCTGAGGGTGCCACTCCGCTGATCGATTTGCTGGAGCGCCTGGGCGTCGACTTCCGTCTCTCCGAGGTTCGAGAAGCGCTCGAAGACATTCTCCGCTTGGGCTCGGCCAACATTCCCGATCTGTGGTTCACCGCCGAACAACTCGTGCAATCCCACCTCACTGACACCTGATCCCGAGGTTTTCAGAGTTGGAGGCAATTCGATGCCAAGACTCGCGTTAGCTATGGCTCTTCCTCTGATCTTCGCGCTTGGAGTTGCGGCGCCCCGATCCGCGGCCGCACCCGGTGACGCCTGTTCGCTGCTCACTCCCGCTCAAATCAAATCCGCAACCGGGGCCGACGTAACCGCGGGCGTCGCCGGCTCTCCCAAACTCTGCCAGTGGAATGCGTCGATGGCTCCCACCGCCACCGTCAACTTCGTCACGTTGGTGCTCCAGGATCCTAAATTTTTCGAAAGCGGCAAAAATATGCCTGCGCCCGCCAATGTCCCCGTGCGCGCCATTGTTACGCCCGTATCGGGAGTCGGCGACGACGCATATTACGTGGCCGTTCGTGACCAGGTCGGACTCGTCGTGAAAAAAGGATCGAGCGCCTTCAAGGTCGCCGTGTACGCCAAGCTCCCCAACGAACAAAAAGAAGCGATGGAAAAATCGCTCGCCACCCAAATCGCTTCGCAGCTCTAGAAAAAGCGGCGCGCAAAATTGCGCGCATCGAATCGCGATCGGAATTTCCTCACTCCAGAAACACGTTTTCCTCAGTTTGGAACGCCACCCCTACATCTTGTGCTGTTTTGCCTTGACACCACAGTCACCCGGTTGCAACAATCTCGCAATGTTGGTCGGTTTTTTTGCGCGCGAATAATTTTTTTTCGTCCCCGCGCGACTGAGGGAAATCGCAGATGCAATACCTGCCCGGTTTCACCGTTCAATGTATCAACGCGCTCTGTGACCTTCGCGGTCATTGGCTGCGCGGCGACGCATCCGGCCCCGTCAATGACGACGGCCGCTGTCCCTGCTGTGGCGACATGCTCCGCACCGTTCCGCCGCCACTTGGCCCCCGCTTCCGGCTTCGCCCGCGCGCCCTCGCCGCTCGTCCGCCGCTACGTCCCCGGCCCCGCTAGCGGCGGCGCTTCAGCATCCGATTGCTGAGCTCTCTCGACGAAGGCTGGAACTCGCTCAAGCTCCGCGCAACGAACGTGCCACCGACGCCACCAAGGGCCCGCATCCCCTAAATATCTGACCCCCTAATAAAAGTAACGTTGTCATCCTGAGCGCAGCGAAGGATCTCAGCCGTCAACCCAACTCCGATCGTCCTGCCTCGGACCAGTCGAAACTCGCTCAGTTGCCATTGACAAATCGTTACCAGTATGGTACTATGGCGTCCATAGAAACCTGCGTTCAAGCCATCAGTTCAATTGGCGAACTAAAAGCGTAAGTCGACGAATCGCAAATCTCTCAAAACAAATAAGTTATTCACTCTTTGCAAAGAGCAGAGGTGATCGTTAGCGTAAGTCTTTGATTTACAAAGACATGCGCACTCTTGCGAAAATACCGGGGGGTATACCCAAAAGCTTCCCAAAACGGAACGCCTCTTCGCGCTCCCTCCCACCCCGTTCCAAAAAGGGAGTGGCGGATTCGCCCGTTTCCCGCTCGACGCACCTCTCCCTTCCTCACTCTTGCCCCAACATAGACTCAACAGCGTACCCGCTCTCGCCAGCGGCAAGACTCGAGGTCGGAACCTGAGAGTAGTGGCGACACGCGCCGTCGTACGCGCAGGAGAAAAAATGCAAGATTCGCGAAGCGGTTACTCGGGCCCTACAATCAACATGCCCAATTTTCGGAGAGGCGGAGTCCTACGCATCGCCGTGATTGCCGTCGTCGTGCTCCTGTTGCTCTGGAGCGTCACATCGATTCCTACCGGCAACGTCGGCGTTCTCACGCTTTTTGGACGCGTCACCGGTGAAACCCTCGGCGAAGGCATTCACCTTATCAACCCGTTGAAGGCGGTCCAGAAGCTCTCGATTCAAACGCAGTCGGTGAAAGAAAGCGCCAACGTTCCGTCGAACGAAGGTTTGATCCTCGCGCTCGACACCTCGCTCCTGTTCCATCTCGATCGCACGAAAGCCGCTTTCGTCTATCAGACCGTCGGCGACGACTACGCCGAAAAAATCGTCGAGCCAACTCTGCGCGCCGCGATTCGCGCGTCCACTTCGGCGCACAGCGCCAACGCCCTCTATACCAACGCTCGTGAGCTCGTGCAGCAGCAGATTCAGGACGAATTGAGCAAAGAACTGGCGCCGCGTGGCGTGATCGTCGAAAACGTGCTGCTGCGCGATGTGCAGCTCCCGGCAATGCTGAAAGGGTCCATCGAAGCAAAGCAGCAAGCCGAGCAGGACGCACTCCGCATGAGTTTCATCCTGCAAAAGGAAAAGCAGGAAGCCGAACGCAAGCGCATCGAAGCGCAAGGTATCGCGGACTTCCAGAAAATTGTGGCCGCGGGCATCAGTCCGCAGCTTCTCGAATGGAAGGGCATCGAAGCCACGGAAAAGCTCGCGTCGAGCAACAACACAAAGGTCGTCGTTATCGGCAACCCGAAAAACGGCCTGCCCCTGGTCCTCGAACCCAAATAATAAAACGGCCCGCCCGAAGCCCCGATTTAAGCCTCAACGTGCTTTCCATCGTGCCTTCGATAAATCTTGGCGAGATCATGTAGGGGCGCAGCACTGCTGCGCCCCAGCTTGCCCAGGCGTAAGAACTTTCGCGTACCGAAGTTGACTCTACGAGGCACAGGCACTCCTGCCTGTGCCTCCTCAGTCCGCTACGACACTAATTGGATCTTATCTGTCTCGAACGCAGCGCCGCCGCAGCCGCGACCAACACCGCAGCAATCACAAGATATTCCACCGTATAGTGCATCGTCGCCGCGCCGTTCGATGCGCCGGTGTAGTCGATGCCCTTGACGTGATTGATCGGCCCGACGTACCACATCGCCGTAAGAATCCCCTCGAATGGTTTCGACGTCCCGCTCCAGACGCCCAGTGCGAGCGCCATCGAAGGCAACAACACAGCGCCTGCAATCCACGGCAGCAGTGCAGTGGCGCCCTGCGTCGCAAAAATTCGCATACCAGCCGCTGAGCCAAAAGCAACGGCGAGCACAAATCCCGCAAGCCAGCACGCCAAAAGCTGACGCGGCAAAATTCGCGCCGAAGAAAATAGCAGCGCTCGCATCCCAAATCGCGTTTCGCGCGCGCCCATCCCCGACCACACCAGCACCAGCCAAAGCCAGGAGGTGCCAAGCAACTGCTGTCGCGCCGTTGCGAGCGGCGCCGTAGCCTGCGCAATCAACAACCCCGCAGCCACCGCATACCACCACCAATGCAAACCCTTTACCGCCAGCTTCAGCTCGGCCACAAACAATCGCACAAACGCATTGCTTCGGTCTCCCGCGGCCAACGCAGTCAGTTGCGCCGGCGCAATTTTCGTTGAAGCAAATCGCGCGGAAACTCCAAGCGGAGCACTCGCAACATTCACAACCGCCGCGCCGTTATCCAGCGCCGCTACGTTGTTGAATGCAGCTCCATTGCTCACCCCCGCGCCGTTCGCGAACGCTCCACCAACCGGCGCTGCTTGCAACGCTTTCCCTCGCGCCCGCCCGAATATTCGCGTCGAATCAAATCGATCGAACACCGCTGCCGCCAGCAAAACCAGCACAACCGCAACGCCGCACCACGCCAGCCGCAGAAAAATCTGCGACGCCGTCCACGGCACGCCTTCCCATCGAAACGACTGCACGACCTGCACCGGCTTGTCCGCAATCGTGAACGCAAATCCTCCCTGATAACCGGGAATGTGCTCCCACGCGCCCTGCTGCATGCTTCGCGCCATGGTCATATTGCCGAGCGGATCCAGCCATTCGATTCCAGTGATCGCCGAGAGCGCCACGCCGAGAAACGCCCACACAAAAAACCACACGACGTTGCCCGTGCCACCGCGCAAGATCGGAAGCGTCTCAAACAAGACTGCAACCGCCGCCGTGAGCAACATCGCCGGCAACGCCACAATCACGAACGGGCTGAGCAACGCGAAAAAATCGAGACGAGGATCTTCACGCAAGAAAATCTGCATGACCACTGCCGCGCCGGCGAGAACCAGAACCATCGAAGCCAGCACGGCGAAGTTGCTGAGAAATTTTCCCAGCGCATACGTCGGTTTCGATAGCGGCGTTGCCGCAAGAACTTGTCCGACGCCGGTCTGCCGATCCCGGTCGATCGCGCCCTTCACGATGTAAAACCCAACCAAAGAAACCCAGCACGTCGTGACCAGTGCGACAAGCGCGCCAACCCACGCCGAGGTGTACACGCCGCGATGTCCACCGAGTTGAATCATGATTCGCCCGGTGGCCGCGGAATAGCCGAGAAACGTGGAGAAAAGCAGCGTGAGCAAAAAGCTGTAGCGCCGCACGCGCTCGAGAAAATCCGCGCGCGCAATGGCCGCAATCGCTCGAACCTGGCTCACGCAATCGCCCCGACGGCATGCAGCGCGTTCGTGGCGCCAGTCCCATGTCGTTGGCTGGCGAGCACCGCGAGATACGCATCCTCCAACGTCGGCTCCAGCGGACGCGCCACGCGCGCCCCCGGCATCATCGGCGGCGCCGGCGACACGATGCGCACATGTACTCCGTCGCTGCGGTGCGCGGTGCTGCTGATCGGATATCGTTGCCGCAGCGCCGGAAGATCGACGCTCGGCACCACCAACTCCCAGACTTGTCCGCTCACGCCGTCCAGAATCGATTCCGGCGATCCATGCGCCAGCAGTCTTCCGTGCGCCAGCATCGCAATGTTGGTTGCGACCGCTTCCACGTCCGACACGATGTGCGTAGATAAAATTACGATGCGCTCGCCGGAAAGCTCCGAAAGCAAGTTGCGAAAGCGAACGCGCTCTTCGGGGTCGAGTCCAGCGGTCGGTTCATCGACGATCAAGAGTTGGGGATCGTTGAGCAGCGCCTGCGCAATGCCGACGCGCTGGCGCATACCGCCGGAATAGCCGCCGAGCGGACGCTTTGCGACGTCGGTGAGATTCACAAGCTCGAGCAATTCACTGATGCGCCGCCGTGCGGGAGCCGCGGCGATCCCTTTCACCGCCGCGAGATATTCCAGAAATTCGAGTGCGCTCAGATTGGGATAAACGCCGAAATCTTGCGGCAAGTATCCGAGCACGTTGCGCAGCGCGTCGGGATTGCGCGCCACATCTCCGGTGTTCCACAAGACTTTTCCGGAAGTCGGCTGCGTGATCGTCGCCAGAATCCGCATCAGGGTCGATTTTCCGGCGCCGTTCGGGCCCAGCAGTCCAAGCACGCCCGGACCGAGTGTGATGGAAACATTCGAGAGCGCCTGCACGCCGCCGGAGTAGCGTTTGGTCAGATTGTCGATAGTGAGTTGCATATTTTTATTTTTCTTAGCAGGCACGTCTTCGCGCTGCAAGAACGCAGCGTCGCACGCGGTGCACAGCGGACACACCGCAGCTTCGCACCCGCACAGGGACGTGCCAAAAGTTGAGAACCAAGGGGACCGAATTGCTACAAGAGGATACGAACGAGGAGGAAAGAAAGTTTAGCCAAATTTCAGATAGAAATTAGGATACGCATGCTCAAGAACTGCTGCTGAAGAAAGGAGATTACTGCTGCGGCGCAGGCTGCTGATCGGAGGCCGGCTGGTCGGCAGGCGTTTTGCCGGGCACCGTGAATCCGGCGTTTTGCGGTTTCGCCGGTTTCTTCGGCACCGCAGGCGCATCGGTCACGCCATGTTCGGCCTTCAGCTGTTCGAGCTTGGCTTTGAGGTCGTCGACAACCGTTTGCTGGTCGTTGATCTCCGCTTGTTCGGCGTCGAGCTTCGATTTTCCCTGCGTGATCGGTCGTGTAGCCCGGCTTGGAATAATAGGTGTCCTGATCGAGCGCGTTCGCGCGCTTCAGCAAATCCAGTTTCGCGGAGGCAGCGGCGAGTTCTTCTTTCGCGCGCGCAATGGCCGGATCCTCGCCCGGTTTCACGGTCGCGGTGGTTTCGGCCGCAAGTTGCGCTTCGTCGGCTTTGAGATCGGTCTTCACTTCGGCGGCGTTCGGAGCCACTGCATCCGTTGACGGCGCCGAGCCAACGTTTAATCCTCCCGAATTGTAGGAGGTTTTATCGATGTCCTCGTCGTTGATGACTTTCGCGGCCTTCGCTTTCTTGGCGGCGCGGGCAGCGCGAGCTGCATCAGCGACCGATTGGGTGCCTTGCGACTGGGAATCCTGCGCGCGAACCGGCGAAGAAAATGCGAAAAGCGCGGCGCATGCTCCGGCCAGCGCGATGGCGGCGAAAGTATGGGTTTTGTGCGGCATGGTGGTTCCTCGATTTGCTGCGGAACGCCTAAAACAACTGCGATGCCAAACGTCAGAATACGCCTGGCGCCCAAGGCAGGCAATCGGCACGGCGGACGGTCGTGCGAATGAGGCACCGCCGCGTTCTGGCGACGTTCAGCGGCCCTTGCGTCCTCAGGGAGCAGGAGTGCAAGGGGGGCGCGCGATGAGGCAGAATGCTAAGGGACGATCTGCATCCAAACTGCGATGAACCTTACCGGGCTATTTCGGATTGCTGTGGCGATCGCGGCCGCGCTCGCCTGCGGCGGCGTGATGCGAGCACAAGACGCGAACTCTTCGTGGCTGCTCCGCGCTCCGCTGGCGCTATCGAGCTCGCGGATTCTGGATCTTTCCGCCGCGCGTAGCGACCGGGCGGGCGTCGACACGGACGCACGGCGACAGTCGTCGACGAGTTCGCAATCGCCAAGCGGAAGCGGGTCCGATTCATCTACATCCCCGTCGCCGAAATACTCTCCAGTGGATACGAGTCTTCCCGGGGAGCATCGCTTCTGGGATACGACGAACGATTTGCTCTTTGCCGGAGTCGGCGCGTCGCGCACGCTCGACTATTTTTCGACGCTGAACATGCGGCGACGCGGACGGCAGGAGATTTTGCTGACGAACGATGTTGTCGATAATCACGCCGCGTTCGCGGTCATCGAAGCCGCGGGAACGGGCGCGTCGATCGGCGTTTCGTATTTGTTCCATCACTACGGCCATCACAAACTGGAACGTGCGACTTCGATCGTGCACATCGGACTTGCGACGACGGGCGCGGTGCGGAACTACTGCTTGAAGACGGCGCATCCGGCGATGGCTTCACCGGTTTCGGCAATGGTTGCGCTCACGCCGGGCATCGCGCCGGTTATCGGACCGCGCTGAGTCTCGCCTCGTTGTACCAGATTGCAACGCACGCACTTTAATGCATGTCAGCACACGCGGTGCGCGGCCACGCTATTGCAGTCCTGAGTTTGAAGTTTCATAATCCGCCCAACAATGGTGGACAAGGCGGCGGTATCCCCAGCGCGAATGCGCGAGTGGCGCGTCAAATGGGGTATGGGGCAACTGCGTGCAATGCGCGCGGCGGCGAGCTTCGTACTCTTGAGCGCGATGTTGGCGACGGCTTTTCCGGCGCGCTGCGCGTCCGCGTCGCGACCGAACGACACTCACGCAACGTTTGTTTCTGCTGCTACGGTCGCTGCAGCTACGCCACGAATTGCGGCAGTTGCCGCGTTCGCGCTGCAGGCTTCCGAAGTGCAAACGTATCCCGAACGCCCCACGCCATCGCAGCCCGCCGTTCCCAATAATCCTTCGACCGATAAAATTCCACCGCAGCCGCCGAAGACCGAAATGTACACGCTGTCGGGCGAGCGCTACGAAAAAGCGATCGCGTATTCGCGCGCTGAATACGTTTTGTATCTTGTTTCCTATGTGTTGGGAGTTTTTGTACTCATCGTGATTTTGCGGCTGGGCATCGCCGCGAAAATTCGCAGCTTCGCCGAACGCAAGACTTCGAATCATTGGCTGCAGGGATTGATTTTTATTCCGCTGCTGATCGCCGTTCTCGATCTGTGCAGCTTGCCGATTCATCTGTACGGGCATTCGCTGTCGCTGCGATTTGAACAGTCGGTGGAAGAGCTGGGGGCCGTGGTTCTGGGATTGGGCGAAAAGCGAACTGCTCGGAATCGGCGCGGCGATTCTGATGGTGATGGTTTTGTTTCGCGTGATGCGCTGGAGCCCGCGTCGCTGGTGGTTTTTCTTCTGGGTGGCGGCGCTGCCGATTCTGCTCTTTATCTTTTTCATCAGCCCGTGGTTTGTCGATCCGCTGTTCAATACATTCCATCCGCTGTCGGAGAAAAATCCGGCGCTCGCAATGGACATCGAGAAAGTGGTGCAGCGCGCGGGGCTCGACATTCCGCCGGACCGCATGTTTTTGATGGACGCGAGCAAGAAGACGAACGACGTCAATGCGTATGTCACGGGAGTCGGCGCGTCGAAGCGCATCGTCGTGTGGGATACGACGGTGCAGAAGCTGACGACCGACGAGACACTTTTTATTTTCGGGCATGAAGCGGGGCACTTCGTTCTGAATCACGTTCGCAACGGATTTACGTTTTTTGCGATCGGATTACTCGCAGCGCTTTTCGTCGGCTATCGCCTGTTCAACTGGGCGATCGGGAAGTGGGGAAGAAGCTGGGGAATCGAGGGTCCAGAAGATTGGGCGTCGCTGGCGGCGATGTTGCTGATCCTCGAGATTCTGGTGTTTGTTTCGATGCCGATCGAAAACGGCTACAGCCGGATGCAGGAACACAATGCGGACGTTTATGGGCTCGAGGTGATTCACGGGCTCGTGCCGAATTCAGCGGATGTGGCGGCGCACTCGTTTCAGGTTTTGGGAGAGATCGGGCTCGCCGATCCGAATCCGCCGGGGCTGATTACGTTCTGGCTGTATTCGCATCCGCCGCTGGCGGAGCGGCTGGTGTTTGCGCACACGTATGATCCGTGGGCGAAGGGCGAATCGCCGAAGTATGTGAAGACTCCGCCGGCGCCGGCAAAGTGATCACCACGATTTGTGACGAACGACGGGCACGGCGTGCCGTGCGACTACGCGATCAAGCGCGAGCGGCTGAGGCGGCGGGAGGAAAGCGGCGGCGGGCAAAGCTGGCGACTTTGTTGCGGTTGCCGCAGATGGCCATCGAGCACCAGCGGCGCTTGTGGGTGCGGGACTTGTCGCAGAAGAAGAGGCCGCAGGCGGGATTGGCGCAGACGCGGACTTTCGCGGCTTCGCCTTCGAGCACGATTTCGGCGGCGGAGCGAGCGACGGCGGCGAGAAGCCAGTCGAGGCCGGTCTCTCGGGCGACGAACTGGAGTTTCCAGCGTCCCTCGACTTCAGTCAGCTCGTCGTGACCTTCGGTGATGCGGAGGACGTCGTTGATTGGCTTGGTCGATGTCGGGCGAGATCGGGTCGCGCCGGACCAGGGCGGTAAAGATTTCGCGGAGTGCGTCGCGAAGGTGGGTCGCGCGGGTCAGCAGGGCGTGGGCGGCACGCGGGTCGGTTACGGGTAGACCGAGGAGTTGGTCGCTGCGCTCCGACGAGACAATTCTTGCGGCTTCGAGGAAGCCGATGAATTCTTCCCACGACAGGTCGTTGAAGGGGGCGCCGGGGTAGGATGGGGCGTTGGCGAAGTCGACGGCCAGGCGACCACCGAGAAGGACAACGATATCGGCGGATGGGGTCATTTTTCGAGCCTCCGGAGACGATTGCGGAGTGATTTGGCCCGAGAGATTAGTAACCGGTTAGGAGTAGAACACTGGTTAATTAGCAATGCAAGTGTTTTGTGTGAGATGCAGGGCTTAAAATTGGGGCGATTTGGGTTTCCTGGTGAATTGGGGGGAAGCGGTTAGGGGCGCTGACGGGTTGAGATCTTGGCAAGCTGGGGCGCAGCGGTGCTGCGCCCGTACATAATTGTGGCGCATTGAGCGATTAAGCTGGGGTTGAGAGGCGAAGACGGAGACGAACGACAATTCGATGCGGGCTGGTGGGGGGCCCATCGAGCCGGGGCTGAATTTCGTGCCGCCGGGAGGACCATACCTCGGGTGGGCCGGGGTTCATGCAGAGTATGACGGCCGGGCCGGTCGTGGTGCGGGTGTTGCTGTTCGTCGTGCTGATGGTTGGGTTCAACGCAATGCTCGGGACTTTGGGAGCGCTGGCTGGGTTTATCGGACTGACCAGGGTCATGACGCCGTACGGCAACGACCTGACGGGTAACCTGCTTTTTTCGGAACTCACCAAGGCGGTTGGAACTTTGTTAGCGGCTTGGGTGATGTCACGGCTGGAGGGGCGGAGGATCGGGGAGTACGGGCTGCCGTGGGCCTCGCGGCAAGGAAAGTTCTTTCTCACCGGGGCGGTGTTTGGGATCGCTGAGATCTCGGCAATTATTGGGGTGCTGGCGGCTGCGGGCTACTACAGTTTCGGTTCGCTGGAAGTTCACGGCGCAAGTCTCGCGAAGTGGGCGCTGTTTTGGGCGGTGGTATTTGTGGTCGTCGGATTTTTTGAGGAGTATGCATTTCGCGGGTACATACAGTTCGCGCTGACGAAGGGGTTTGGGTTCTGGACGGCGACGATTGTGACGTCGGTGATTTTTGGGGTAGTGCACATGGCAAACCCGGGCGAAAGCTGGCCGGGGATTTTGGGCGTGATGGTTGTTGGAATGTTCTGGTGCTTCACGCTGCGGCGGACGGGCACGCTGTGGTTTGCGTTTGGGATGCACGCGGCGTTTGATTTCGGGGAGACGTTTTTATTTTCGGTGCCGGACAGCGGAATGGTTTTTCCGGGGCACCTTTCGAATGCGGTGATTCACGGCGGGCCGGCGTGGCTGGTCGGAGGGTCGGCGGGACCGGAAGCCAGCGTTCTGGATTTTGCGATTCTGGGGATTTTCTTTTTGGTTGTGCACCTGATGTATCCGGCGAAGCCGGAGTTGCCGGCGGCGAGCGCGGCGACTGAACGCTGCGTCGGCTTCGGCGGGTGAGTTTGCGGTTTCAGTCGAGACGCCTGCGGACGACGGTAATAATCAGCGGACGAGTTCCGAGGCGTAGACCAGGCGCACTCCTTGCGCTTTGGCTTCCGGTAAAACTTCGCGCAGCGCTTTCAGCGTGGCTGGATGTGGATGGCCGATCGCGACGGCATCATTTTTTTCGCGCGCTTCACGGATGGCGAGGCGAAGCTGACGGCTGACCGCGCTGACTTCGGCGACATCATCGAGAAAAGGAACGTTGCGATACGCGGCGGGGACACCGGCGTGGCGCGCGGCGTCGAACGCCACGGTTGCGGCGGTCGTGCGACTGTCGATGTAGAAGAGTTTATGTTCGTGCAGGACGCGCATCAGTTCATTCATCAGTGGCGGGTTCGAGGTTGACTCGGAACCTTGATGATTATTGACGCCGGTGACGCCGGGAACCGCGGAGATGAATCCATCGACCAGCGCGGTGACTTCGCGCTGCGACATGCCAGGGCGCAATTCGTGTGATTCGGGTTTGCGCTGGCTGACGGATTCCATCGGCAGATGGAGCATCACTTCGTAGCCGCGGCGGTGGGCTTCTTCGGCGATGTCGACGGAGTGGGGATTATTGGGGAGAACGGAAATTGTGAGCGGGTAGGGGAGCGCGAAGATGGCTTCGGCGGCGGCGTAGTCCTGGCCGAGGTCGTCGAGGATGATGGCGAGGCGAGGGCCGGCGGGTGTCGGCGCTAGTTCGACCGTAGGAACCGACGTTACCCCAATGTGAATCCAGTGCGTCGCCAAATCGCCATGGAAATATTTGAAGACAAAGCCGTCGCGGCTTTCGATCGCGCCGCCCCGCGTAAGGTCGTGGCGCCCAGCAACATCGTCGAGGGCTTGAAGGACGAGAGCGCGATCGGCGCGCGATCCGGTTTCCGAGGATGACAAAGGTAGAGCGATGTAGATGCGATCGGTGCTTCCCTGGACGCTTTCTGTTGCGTCGAGAGCGGTACGGACGGAGAGGTTTAGCGGGCCTTCGGACTTTGCCGAGTTGGCGAGTTCATTCGTGATCGCGTGGATTTCAGAGGCGCTGAGCGGCTTTGATTTCTTGCATCCCGCGACGAGCGAAACGAGCGCGAGGATCGCTGCGAGCGAGAGGGCAAATAGGCGTCGATTTCGTTGCGCGAAAATTCCGCGGCTCGGGGGAAATGCGATCACGCGAAATATTCTCGCTAAAGGTGGTGCGAAATTGAAACGTGTTTTGGTGTGACGGGTTCGCGCGCTGCGAAGTTCGCTGCGGCCCCTACATTTCTTGGGAAAACTTGGGGGGAGTCGACGGATGCGATTTCGCCTCGGCTAACAGCTGAGATCCTTCGCTCCGCTCAGGATGACAATTCAATCCTAATAAAAGTTTAGGCGGCCTTTTTGGCGGCGCCGGGGTTCTTCAGCAGGTCGAGGGCTTTGCGATAGATCTGATCTTCGGGCGAAAGCGGCCGGGGGCCGTACTCTTTCGTTTTCGAAGTGGACGGTGTCGATGTGGTGGCGGAATCATCGTCGCCATCGTCGTCATTATCGGCAGTGGCGCGGATGACCTCGGTCGGCTCGACGCCATCTTCGAGGATCGGCTTGCCAGCGGCGTTGAAGTAGTTCGCGACGGTGAGGAAGAGCGCGGAGCCGTCGTCCATGGTGATCAATTTCTGTTCCGAGGCGAGACCGAAGGTGCGTTCGCCGACTACGTCGCCGCGCTTGTTCGCGACGAAGGCGGAGGCAAGAACTTCGGCTGCGCCCGACGTGGTGCCGTCGATGAGGACGGAGACGGGACCCTTCCAGACGACCTTTGACGGTTCGGCGGACATCGTTTGCGCGGAGACGGTCTGGCCGCGCAGCGTGGCGATCGTGCCACTCGGAATGAAGAGGCGCGCGACAGCGACGGCTTCGGTCGATGGACCGCGGCCGCACTCGCGAAGATCGAGAATCACTTTGTGAACGCCCTGCTTCTCGGCTTCGAGCAAACGGTTGCGGATGTCGTCGGCGCGACCGGGATCGAGCGAGTTGATACGAAGAGCGAGAACGTCGGGATCGGCTTTCTGCGCGAGGACTTTCGCGGGAGCAAGCTTTTCGCGAACGATGTCGATCGAGTCTGGATCGGCTTTGCCGCGGCGAATCACGCCGACTTTTACGCCGCTGCCGACCTGGCCGTTGAGGAGATTGAGCGCCTGGCCGACGGACATGTCGCGCGTGGTGAAGCCTCCGACGGACTCAAAAATGTCGCCGCTGTGGATGCCCGCTTTGTCGGCGGGGCTATCGGGCAGGACGGAAATCACGATGACGTAGCCGAAGCGCTTGCTGAGGGAGAGGCCGGTTTCGCCGGTGCCGGAGTTCTGTTGCTTCTGCTTGTACTCGGTGAACTCACGCGGAGTGAGGTAGCTGGATTCGGCGTCGAGCGATTCGAGGAGTCCGTGGAGCGAGCCAGCGGTGACGAGGTGCATGTTGGGCTCGTCGACGTAGTCGGACTGAATCTTGTTGAGGACTTCGCCGTAGACGGTGAGCGACTTGTAAGCGCGATCGTCGGGAGTGCGGCCGAGAACGTGGCCGATGCCGGCGTAACAGAAAATAGCCACCGAGACGGCGATGATGGCGAAGCGCGCTTTTCGGTTCATATCCTCACCTATGCGGACAAGAAGGACGATTATAACACCGCATAGGAGTGAGACGCGGATGGAATGCGGAAGGAAGCCTGAAGGGTAAAGGCGGGTGATCGTGTGATATTTGACTGACGAAAGGGACGAGCGGGTGAGGGCTGGGCAAGTTGGGGCGCAGCAGTGCTGCGCCCGTACATCAGCGATGCTTATCCCCTATTGTCAGGGAGCCTGGATTTGGGGTACCGGGACGAAACGGGAAAGACACGTCCTAGGGTGGGTTTGTTGCTTGTTTACCACGGCGGATTGTTGAAATGGACACTCGGTGTCTATAAGTTGTTGATTGCAAGGAAGAAACTGAGGAAACTCGGCGCGACAGCGTGGTATCTTATAGAGAATGTTCCAGACGACCATTCAACGTGCGTCGACGACTGCCGAGGGCGTGGGACTTCACACCGGAGTCTACGGGCATGTTCGACTGGTGCCTGCTCCTGCCGACACTGGGATTGTATTTCGCCGCGTTGATCTCGACAATTTTCCAATCGAAGCGCACGGGCATAATGTGGCGCGCGTCAGCTACGCCACGAGCTTGATGAAGCAAGGTGTGCTGTTATCGACCACTGAGCATTTGCTGGCAGCGATTTATTCGTGCGGGATCGACAACGTATTTATTGATATCGATTCGATTGAGATTCCCATTTTGGATGGGTCGGCCGAGCCGTTCATGCAGATGCTGGAACGGTCGGGCGTGCGGAAGCTACGGCGGAAGCGGAAATTTCTGAAGGTGCTGAAGCCGGTGGAAGTGATCGAAGGCGACCGGCGCATCGGGATTTATCCGGCGGACGAATTTCGCGTGCGGTGCTATGTGGATTTTCCGCATCCGCTGGTCGGGCAGCAACAGGTGGAGGCGGTGGTTGGGCCGGAGACATTCCGGCAAGTACTGGCGCGGGCGCGGACGTTTTGCTTTGAGCGCGACATCGAGCCGTTGCGGTCGATGGGGTTGATTCGCGGCGGGTCGCTGGAGAATGCGATCGTGCTGACGAATGACGGCGTGATGAACGGTCCGCTGCGGTATGCGGATGAGTTTGGCCGGCACAAGGCATTGGATTTGATTGGTGATCTGGCGCTGGCGGGGCTGCCGTTGCTGGCGCGCGTCGAGGCTTACAAAGCGGGGCATTCGCTGCACACGGCGCTGGTGAGCAAGCTGCTGGCGGACACTTCGTCGTGGACGATTGCGACGGCTTCGGGCGACTTGGCGGGCGTTACTGTCGAAGCTGACGACCATGACCATGTGACTTGCTGAATTTGATGGCGATCTACCCGTCGGCGTACCCCACCCGCCGGTTTCCGCGGCCGACTAAGACTTAAGACTTTCGCATCGTGTTGACAAAACGCCACTTTGCAGCGGGCGTCCACTCCCCCAGAATTGAACGCGATATGGCTCCCAAAGATCTGGCAATCGTGGTGTTGGCTGCGGGCAAAGGCACGCGGCTGAAGTCGAATCTCGCGAAGGTGCTGCACCAGGCCGGCGGAAGAACTCTCGTCGAGCAGGTACTGCGGGCGTGCGCGCCGCTGGGCGCGAAGAAAACCGTGGTGGTCATCGGGCACCAGGCCGAGCAAGTGGCGGCGGTGGTCGAGCCGACGGGAGCGAGCACTGTCCTGCAATTTCCGCAGCATGGCACGGGGCACGCGATGCAGGTGGCGCGGCGTGCGATCGGCGGGGCGAAGATTGCGGTGGTGATGCCGGGTGACGCGCCGTTGATTCGGACCGAGACGCTGAAGGCGCTGGTGGCGACTCATCGCGCGGGGAATGCGGCGGCGACGATTTTGTCGGCGGTGGTGAGCGATCCGTCGGGCTACGGACGGATTTTGCGGAAGTCGGAGACGCAAGTTGGGGCGATTGTCGAGGAGTCGCAACTGGCTCCGGAGCAGCGCGAGATCAACGAGATCAATTCGAGCATTTATTGCTTCACGCTGGACAAACTGTGGCCGGCGCTGGCGCAGGTGAAGCCGAACAACAAACACAAAGAGATTTATTTGACGGATGCGGTGGGCGTGCTGGCAGCGAAGGGCGAGACGGTGCTCGCGTCGATCGCACCCGATTCGCGCGAAGTTCTGGGATGCAACACGCGCATCGATTTGGCCGAGGTCGATGGGATTTTTCGCGAGTGGAAGCGGAATGAATTGATGGCGGGCGGGGTGTCGATTCAATTGCCGCAGACGGTTGTGGTGGATGCGGACGTGACGGCTGGCGAAGATTCGCTGGTTGAGGCGAACGTGCAGCTGCTGGGGAAGACGAAGATTGGCGCGCGATGCATCGTGCGGACGGGCACCGTGTTGAAGGATGCGGTGCTGGGCGACGACGTGATCGTGGAGCAGCATTGCGTGGTGGTGAATTCGCGGCTGGACGAGCGCGTTTCGATCGGGCCGTTTGCGCGGCTGCGGCCGGAGAGCCATTTGAAGGCGGGCGCGCACGTCGGAAATTTCGTTGAGTTGAAGAAGACGACGATGGGCGAAGGAGCGAAGGCGGGGCATCTCTCGTATCTCGGCGACGCGAAGATCGGGAGCAAGGCGAACATCGGCGCGGGCACGATTACGTGTAATTACGATGGATTTCATAAGTATCCGACGACGATTGGCGAACGCGTCTTTGTAGGGAGTGATTCGGCACTGGTTGCGCCGGTGAGAATCGGCAACGGGGCGTATATCGCGGCGGGTTCGACGATTACGGAGAATGTGCCGGCGGATGGGCTCGGGATCGCGCGCGGACGGCAGGTGAATAAGCCGGGCTGGGCTGCGAAGAAGCGGCGAGAGCTGGCGGCTGCGAACCGTGACACAAAGAAGCCCGCAAAGCGAAAAAGCGCTTCGAAAACGCGCAAGTCCAA
Organism: uncultured Acidobacteriota bacterium; assembly: GCA_963766985.1. Taxonomy (GTDB): domain Bacteria; phylum Acidobacteriota; class Terriglobia; order Acidiferrales; family UBA7541; genus Acidiferrum. Next base: position 221,229 of record CAVYCJ010000009.1, on the reverse strand, counting down.
GAAGAAGAGCCGGCGGTAGGTTTACCGGTTCGCTGCTCGCGACGAATCCGAGCGGTTCGAAGTGTTGCCCTCCGACATACTTGAATAACAAGGAGCGCCCTCCGTGGGACTTTGGATGAACTGGGTTCTCGTCATCGTGGGCATCGTGTGTGTAATCGCGGAACTGGCGATGGGAGCGATGACAGGGTTCGATCTCGCGCTGGTGGGTGGATCGCTGGCGATCGGCGGAGGCATTGGAATTTTCGCCGGGTCGGAAAGAATCGGACTGATCGCGGCGGGGGTGCTGGCGCTGTTGTATTTCGCGGTCCTTCGGAATTGGCTGAAGGCGAAGGCGACCGTCAAACATCATCCCAGCAATGTGGACGCGCTGATTGGAAAAGCAGGCGTTGTGACGAAACGGATCGCGTTGCATGAAGCGGGAATGGTGAAAGTGGGGGCGGAAGTCTGGCGCGCGGAGTTGGTCCCAGGGGATGAGAGCGCCAAAGAGCCAGGAGTCCAGATCAGTGTTCAGTCGGTCGAAGGCGTAACGCTCAGGGTGAGGTGAGGAGAATGGATACCAGCGTGTTGTTTGTCACGTTTCTTTTCATCTTTGTGGTCTTCGGCCTGGTGACCCTTGCCAGGGGAGCACGCACGGTTCGGCAATATGAAAAAGGTCTGATCACGCGGCTGGGAAAATTTCACGGCATGGCGCCGTCGGGGCTGACGTTTATCGTGCCGTTTGTCGACGACATCGTGCGGGTGGATATGCGCGAGCAGGTGATTACCGTGCCACCGCAAAAACTGATCACGAAGGACAACGTGACGGTCGAAGTCGATGCGGTCGTCTATTACAAGGTCATTGATCCGGTGAAATCGCAGTATGAGGTGCAGGATTTCGGCTACGCGTGCACGACGCTGGCGCAAACCAATTTGCGAAATTTGATCGGGGATCGCACGCTGGACGAAACGCTGGTCGCGCGCGACATGATCAACACGAATCTGCGGCAGGTGCTCGACGAAGCCACGAACGGATGGGGCGTGAAGGTGACGCGAGTGGAGGTGCAGAAGATCGAGCCGCCCCGCGATATTACGGATGCGATGTCTCGTCAGATGAAAGCGGAACGCGAGAAGCGCGCGGCTGTGCTGGAAGCGGAAGGCATCAAGCAAAGCCAGATCTTGCAAGCCGAGGGCACAAAGCAATCTGAAATTTTGCGCGCGGAGGGCGACGCGCAAGCGCGGATCACGCGCGCGAACGCCGAAGCCGAAGCGATCAAGCTGGTTTCGAACGCCGCCGAAACGTATTTCAAAGAGCGCGCGGAGATGATGCGGCGGCTGGAAGTGCTGAATCACACCCTGGCGCACAACACGAAATACATTGTCCCGGCGAACGCGAGTCTGGTAAATGTGCTTGGACTGGACGGGATTACGGCCACGAATGTGAACCCGCCCGATGCGCCGGCTACGCCGAAGCCGGGAACGGCGAGTCGATCGATCTAACGATCCGACAGGTACGTGCCTGAAACGAACTCGGCGGAGGTGGTTCATGTCGAACGCTCCGAAAACCGCTGAGAAAGCCCGCTTCCGCGGAATCAACCCACACTTTGTCGTCCAGGATGTTGTTGCGGCCGCGGAGTATTATCGCGACGTCTTCGGATTCACAATATTAGGGTACTTCTGGGATCCGCCGGTATTTGCGATGGTGGGGCGGGATGATGTTGTGATTCAGTTCGGCAGAATCGATCGCGGGCAGACCGTGGCGCCAAACAGGACGCGGCGCGATGAGGCGCTCGATGCCTACATTTGGGTGGACGATGTGGATGCGCTGTATGCGGAGCTGAAAGGCAAAGGCGCCAAGATTGTGGAAGAGCCCAAGCAGCAGGTTTGGGATTGTTACGAGTTCGCGGTTGAGGATGCGTTTGGGTTTCGGCTTGTGTTCAGCAGGAGCACGTCTGCGAAGTAGCGATCGCCGAGGAAAAGCGGGTGGGCGATGGAGTTTGAAATCGTGGCAAGCTGGGGCGCAGCAGTGCTGCGCCCGTACATGAACGCGGCGGGGATCTGGCAAGATGCCGTCGCTACCGAGTCGAGCCAAGGCGAAACGCGGAGTTTCGCGGCGCTGTGCTAAAATAAAAATTCCCCAACTTCTCCGAGGAGCCACCGACGCATGAAGTTTGGAGTCGTAGTCTTTCCGGGATCGAATTGCGATCACGACGCTTACTACACGCTCGCCAACGTGATGCACAAGCCGGTTGAGTTTATCTGGCATCAGTCCACGGATCTGGCGGGTTGCGATGCGGTTATTTTGCCAGGCGGATTCGCGCATGGCGACTATCTGCGCACGGGTGCGATTGCGCGATTTTCGCCGGTGATGAAGTCGGTGGAGAAGTTCGCGCAGGGCGGCGGAATGGTGTTCGGGATTTGCAACGGATTTCAGATTTTGCTCGAAGCCGGGCTGTTGCCGGGCGCGGTGATGCGGAATTCGGGATTGCGGTATATCTGCCGGCATGTTCATGTGCGGATCGAGCAGACGGACACGCCGTTCACGAACGCGGCGAAAAAGGGACAGATTATCCGGATTCCGATCGCGCATAACGACGGAAATTTTAATGTGGATGAGGCGACGCTCGCTGAGTTGGAGAAGAATCGGCAGGTGATATTTCGCTACACGAATGCCGATGGATCGAACGATGCGGCGGGGAATCCGAATGGGTCGATGTCGAATATCGCGGGGATTTGCAATCGCGAGCGGAACGTTGCGGGGTTGATGCCGCATCCGGAGCGGGCGGTCGAGGCGGCGCTGGATTCGGATGACGGGTTGGTGATTTTCAAGTCGATGGTGGAAGCGCTGGTTGGCGCGGCGAAGGCTACGGCGTGATCAGCGGAAGAGGAAAGGGAAGAGAAACGAGACAAGTTTTTGCGATCTAGCTAGCTGGGGCGCAGCGATGCTGCGCCCGTATATGTTTTTGGGCGTGTTTGGAAATCTTGGCGGCGATTGGAAATTGATGGCTACGGCACCTACGGAAATCAAAGTTACGGCGGAGATTGCGGCGGAACATGGCCTGACTCCGGAAGAGTTTGCGCGCGTAAAGAAAATTTTGGGGCGCGATCCCAACATTACGGAGCTGGGGATTTTCAGCGTGATGTGGAGCGAGCACTGCTCGTACAAATCGAGCAAGGTGCATCTGAAGCGGCTGCCGACGCGCGGCAAGCTGGTGGTGCAGGGGCCGGGCGAGAATGCGGGCGTCGTCGATATCGGCGATGGGTTAGTAGCGGCATTCAAGATCGAATCACACAATCATCCGAGTTTTGTGGAGCCGTTTCAGGGCGCGACGACGGGTGTCGGCGGAATCTTGCGCGATATTTTCACGATGGGGGCACGGCCGGTGGCGGTGCTCGATTCGCTGCGGTTTGGAGAACTGGCGCCTGGTAAGGGAACTTCGGGCGATGATGCGGCGAAGAATCGGCGGATTCTGGACGGCGTGATCCGCGGCGTGGCGCACTACGGAAATTGTTTCGGCGTGCCGACGATTGGTGGGGAAGTTTGCTTTGAGCCGTGCTATTCGCAGAACCCGCTGGTGAACGCGCTGGCGCTGGGGATTGCGCGCAAAGAAGAGATTTTTCTCGCGAAGGCGAAGGGCATCGGGAATCCGGTGATTTATGTCGGCGCGAAAACGGGGCGGGACGGAATTCATGGCGCGTCGCTGCTGGCGTCGGCGGAGTTCACGGAAGAATCGCAGCAGAAACGGCCGAATGTGCAGGTCGGCGATCCCTTCATGGAAAAGCTGCTGCTTGAGGCGTGCATCGAGGCGATGCAGACGGGCGCGGTGGTGGCGATTCAGGACATGGGCGCGGCGGGGCTGACGTGCTCGACAATGGAGATGGCGTCGCGCGGTGGAACGGGGATCGAGATCGATCTGGCGAAGGTGCCGCAGCGCGAATCGGGCATGACGCCGTACGAAATCATGCTGAGCGAATCGCAGGAGCGGATGCTGCTCGTTGCGGAACGCGGGCGCGAGCGCGAAGTTTTGGATGTGTTCAAGAAGTGGGGGCTGGATGCGGTTGTCGTCGGGACAGTGACCGAGGGCGGAATCGCGAAAGTGATGAACGGCGCGAGCGTCGCGGCAGAAATTCCGGCGCATCCGTTGGCGGAAGAAGGGCCGGTGTATCAGCGGCCGATTGGGCAGCCACCTTTACGGAAAGAGACGGCGGCGGACTGGTTCAAGTTCGCGGGTGAGAAGACGAACCTGACGGAAAATTTCAGGAAGCTGCTCGGTTCGCCGGCGATTGCTTCGAAGCGATGGATCACGGAGCAGTACGACACGATGGTGCGGACGAATACTTTGGCGGGACCGGGCGCGAGCGATGCGGCGGTGATTCGGCTGAAGGATCCGCAGACGGGCGAAGTGAAACGCGCACTGGCGTTTCGACGGATGGAAATGGACGATGGTGCCAGTTGAATCCGCGCCTGGGCGCGATGCATGCGGTGGCGGAAGCCGCGCGCAATGTGGCGACGAGCGGGGCGCGGCCGATTGCGGCGACGAATTGTTTGAATTTTGGCAGTCCGGAAAAGCCGGAAGTGATGTGGCAGTTCAGCGAAGCGATCGACGGGCTGACGGTGGCATGCAATGAGTTGGGGACGCCGATTACGGGCGGGAATGTCAGCTTTTATAACGAGACGCTGGGGAAATCGATTTATCCGACGCCGGTGATTGGGATTTTGGGGATTATTGAGGATGCTTCGCGCGTGGTGAAGATCGGGTTTCGCGAGGCGGGCGATGTGATTTTGTTGCTGGATGGATTGGCGACGGATGCGGCGAGCAAGCTCGGTGCCGGTGAATGAACCGGCGCAGGAGTTTTCGTCGTCGGAATATTCGAAGCACGTGGGCGGGATTGTGGCGGGTGAGCCGCCAGCGATTGATTTGGCGGCGGAGAAGCGGTTGCAGGAATTGCTGGTGGCGCTGGCGAGTGAAGGAAGCGTGCAGTCGGCGCACGATATCAGCGACGGGGGGATTGCGGTCGCGATCGCGGAGTCTTGCTTTGCATCGGCAGGTGGGCGGCCGGAAGTCGCGGCGTTGGCCGCGAAGATTACGCTGAACGATGGGAACGCTCCGGCGGAGGTTGCGCTTTTTGGTGAACGCGGGGCGCGGGCGATCGTTTCGGTGAAGGCGAGTCTGGTTGCTCGCGTTCTGGAGACTGCGAGACAATATCAGGTGACGGCGGAGCAGATCGGCCAAGTCATCCGTGACAAGGGTCTGCGCATCGAATATAAGGGGCACGCGGCAATCGACAGCCCCGTCGAAGAGTTGCGTGAAATCTGGACGCATTCGCTGGAACGCGCGGTACGCGCCAGTTAGTTTTTGTATCGCAAGCTTATGAAAAACAAGCTCGCATTCGCTGACGACCGTTTTCACGACGAGTGTGGTGTGTTCGGAGCTTTTGGGCACGAAGAGGCGGCGAAGCTCGCGTATCTCGGCTTGTACGCGCTGCAGCATCGCGGGCAGGAGTCGGCGGGAATCGTATCGAGCGATGGGAAAGAGCTGCACTTGCATCGCGCGATGGGCGAGGTCGAGGAGATTTTTCAGCCGAGCGTGTTGAACGCGCTGCCGGGGAATTCGGCGATCGGGCACACGCGGTATTCGACGGCGGGCGACAAGGCGCTGCTGAATGCGCAGCCGATTTTGATCGATTGCAACAAGGGCAAAGTGGCGCTCGGCCACAACGGCAATCTTACAAATGCCGCAGAACATCGCCGCCGGCTGGAGCATCGCGGGTCGATATTTCAGACGAACAGCGACACGGAAGTGATCGTGCACTTACTGGCGCGTTCGCAGGCGCGGAATTTGTCGGGTGCGCTGGGCGATGCACTGAATCAGGTGGAAGGTGCGTATTCGCTGCTGGTGCTGACGCCGGATGAGATGTACGCGGTGCGCGATCCGCGCGGATTTCGGCCGTTGAATCTGGGGCGGCTAGGCGATGCGTGGCTGGTGGCGAGCGAGACGTGCGCGTTCGATTTGCTGAATGCGCAGTATGTGCGGGAGGTCGAACCTGGAGAGATGGTTCGGATTTCGCGGTCGGGGATCGAGTCGATTCGATTCGCGGCGCCGAAGCCGCTGCAACAGTGCGTTTTTGAGCATGTTTATTTCTCGCGGCCGGATAGCATTATTTTTGGCCGCTCGGTGAACACGAGCCGCGAAGAGCTGGGCCGGTTGCTGGCGCAGGAACATCCTGTGGATGCGGACATCGTTGTGCCGGTGCCGGATTCGGGCGTGCCTGCTGCGGTTGGATATTCGCTGGAATCGGGGATTCCGTTTCGGATGGGATTGATCCGGAATCACTACATCGGGCGGACATTCATCGAGCCGTCACAGGCAATTCGAAATTTTGGCGTGAAGCTCAAGCTGAATCCGATTCGCGGATTGCTCGAGGGCAAGCGCGTCATTTTGGTAGACGATTCGCTGGTGCGCGGAACGACGAGCCGGAAGATTGTGCGGATGGTGCGGGAAGTCGGCGCGAAAGAAGTGCACATGCGCATCAGTTGTCCGCCGACGATTTCGCCGTGTTACTACGGAGTGGATACGCCGACGAAGGAAGAGTTGATTGCGTCGTCAAAGACGCCGGAACAAATTTGCGAATTTCTCGGCGCGGATTCGCTGGGGTATGTCTCGCTGGCGAATTTGAAACAGGCCGTGAACGATACGGAAAATACGTTCTGCACGTCTTGCTACACTGGAGTGTATCCCACCGATTTGGTGCAGCTCGAGGTGGGCAAGAAGACCAGTAACGAAGAGATTTTTCGAGATTCGACGAATGGCAGCCGCATCGAAGACCCCGCTGCCGAACGCCCCGTCACCGTAGAACACGAAAGCTAATCGGAAAATTTAGATGAGCGAAGAGGAAAAGAAGGAAGCCAAGGTCCCGATGGGCCAGCGTGTGGAGCGCGAGATTGTCGCGTGGTTCTGGGTTGCGCTGGCGTTCATGCTGATCAACGGGACGATCGGGCAGGCGCGCGTGATTCCGTCGGGGTCGATGGAGAACACGCTGCTGATCGGCGATCACCTGATCATGAGCCGGATCGGGTACGACGCGGGCGTGCCGTTCACGAATTGGCATGTGCCGTTGTGGCGAAATCCGCGGCGGCAGCAGGTGATTATTTTCAAGCCGCCCTTTGCGCCGGATACGCCGGACTATGTGAAGCGGACGATTGGCTTGCCCGGGGACATCATCGATATTCACGGCGGATCGGTTTACGTGAATGGGCAGAAGCAGGTGGAGAACTACACGATCGGGCCGAGCGAGCCTGCGCCACCTGGCAGTGCGCCGCCGGGTTACACGGATATCAAGTATCCGTACAAAGTTCCGGACAATTGTTATTTTGCGATGGGTGACAATCGGACGAATTCGTACGACAGCCGCTTCTGGGGCTGTGTGCCGCGCAAAGACATTATCGGAACGCCGGTGATGATTTACATGTCGCTCGACGTCCCGCCCGACGCCTGGGAGCCGGGGCAGATTCGCGAGAGATTTCTGGCGTACGCGAGCGCGATTTTTCATCCCGGCGAGGTTCGCTGGAAGCGGCTATTTCGGACGTTCTGACATCCAATAATCGAACGGCGATAAGATTCTCAGATAAAAGCAAAGCAATTGGTGGTGGAAACGTGGAAGTGGAATCGAAGCACGACGAAAAAATTGAAGACGGCAAAGAGACGCGACTGCCGATGAGCAAGCGGATCAGCCGCGAGGCCATCGCGTGGTTCTGGGTTGCGCTGGCGTTCATGCTGATCAACGGGACGATCGGGCAAGCGCGCGTGATTCCGTCGGGGTCGATGGAGAACACGCTGCTGATCGGCGATCACCTGATCATGAGCCGGATTGGCATCGACGCGGGCGTGCCGTTCACGAATTGGCATGTGCCGCTGTGGCGAAACCCGCACCGGCAAGATGTAATCATTTTTCGCCCGCCGTATGCGCCGGAGTCAACAGACCTGATCAAGCGCGCGATTGCTGTTCCCGGCGACACGATTGATTTGCACGGTGGTTCGGTTTACGTGAACGGACAGAAACTCGTGGAGCCGTACGCGGTCGGGCCGACGGAGCCGATACCGGCGGGAAACGCGCCGAACGGATTTTCGGAACTGAAGTTTCCGTTTCACGTTCCGGACAACTGTTATGTGGCAATGGGCGACAACCGGACGAATTCGTATGACAGCCGGTTCTGGGGCTGCGTGCCGCGCGAAAATATCATCGGGAAGCCGGTGATGATTTACATGTCGCTCGATGCGCCGTCGGATGCGTGGGAGCCGGGCGAAGTGCGCGAGCGATTTTTCGCGTACGCAAACGCGATCCTGCATCCGGGAGTGGTGCGCTGGAAGCGCTTGTTCCACACATTTTAATTTTTATTTGTATTACTATCGGTTCGAGTCAACGCCGCACCCACCTGGCGATCATCGAAAAACAACTAAGTACGGCCGGCTTTGCGCCGGTCGAACGGGGAATGGGACCTTACTTCATCCATGAAATACGCTGACGCAGGGGTCGATATCGCCACAGCGGACGCGGCGAAACAGCGCATTCGCCATCACGCCAGCCGAACGTTTACGAAAGGCGTGTTGGGCGGGATTGGCGGATTCGGCGCGCTGTTTGCTCTCGATAAGAGCAAGTACAACGACCCAGTTTTGGTGTCGAGCGCGGACGGCGTCGGAACGAAGCTGAAAATTGCGATGGCGACGGGCGTTCACTCCACGGTGGGCGGCGATCTCGTCAATCACTGCGTCAACGACATTCTGGTGCAGGGCGCGGAGCCGCTGTTTTTTCTCGATTACCTGGCGATGGGGAAGCTTGACCCGAATGTGGTCGAGCAGCTTGTCGAGGGAATGAGCCGCGCGTGCCGCAAGGCTGGATGCGCGCTGATTGGCGGCGAGACGGCGGAGATGCCGGGATTTTATCCGGTCGGCGAATACGACCTGGCGGGATTTATCGTTGGCGCGGTGGAGCGCAAGAATATTTTGACCGGCAAGAATGTGAAGCCGGGCGATGCGCTGCTGGCGCTGCCGTCGGCGGGGCTTCACACGAATGGCTATTCGCTGGCGCGCAAATTGGTTTTCGATGTCGCGAAACTCAAGCCCGAAACATACGTCGCGGAAGTGGGCAATAAAATCGGCGCGGAGCTGTTGAAGCCGCATCTTTGCTATGCGCCGGCGCTGAAAAATATTTTGGCGAAAGAATGGGTCTCGGCTCTGGCGCACATCACGGGCGGAGGGATTCCCGGGAATTTGCCGCGCGTACTACCTTCGGGTGTGCAGGCGCAGATTGATCTGGGCTCGTGGCCGGTGCCGCCAATATTCAAATATTTGGCGAAGCTGGGGAAGATCGATACCGACGAGCTACTGCAGTCGTTCAACATGGGCGTCGGCATGATTCTGATTGTGCCGCAGGCGAAAGTGCAGTCGGTCGAGGCTGACCTGAAGCGGCGCCGCGAGAAGTTTTTCCGCATCGGCCGGATCGAGCGAGGCGAGTCGGGCAAAGCGCGCGTTGGGTTCACGGGGTCGCTGCACCTGTAGAGACGCCGTCGCTGTCGCCCTTCCACGAGGCAGCCGAGAGCCCGCTCAACGAAAAACCGTACCTTCGTACAGGTTCCAACCAAAGCACGAATCTGTAACATGACGCCACAACGTTGCGCGCATCAAACCTATGATGGAGCGCATCCGTTCTTACAGCGGCGGCAGAGGTTGCGTCATGAAGCGATCTGGATTGTTTGTTCTCGCGCTCGGTATCCTGCAGGGCACTGCAGCGGGCGTTTGTTTTGCCCAGACGCAACAAACGTCATCGTCGCAGCCCGGGCAGCAGCAGTCACAAGCTTCGCAGAATCAGATCGCTCCCCAGCCACCGCCACCACCTCCGCCCCAGGAAGACACAGCGATTGCGGTCGCGGCTATAGATACGCCAGACCTCGTCACCGATTCCTCGGTCGATCGCTCGAAGATTGTGTACGTGAGCGATTTTGAGCTGGATGCCGTCGATGGACAGGGCAAGCTTCAGAAGGATGTGCCTGCGGTGTCGGTGACCAATCCTTCGCCATCAAGAGAACAGCTTCGAGAGGAAGATCTGGCCGCTGAGCAGGCGGGCAGGCTGGTTGATTTCATGGCGCTGACGCTGATCAAGGAATTGCAGCGTGCGGGGTATAGCGCTCACCGGTTGCGGCCCGAAGATTCTCGACCGACCGATGGCATTAGGATCAGCGGGATTTTTGCCGAACCCGATCCGCAGAACAGGTTGCGGCGGGCGGTGATGGGAACGTTCTCGCCGGACGGAAGAATGTCGTTGTTTGTAGGGATTGCGAACCTGGCTCGGCCCGAGCAGGCGATTTATGCGGCTGCGGAGCCAGGCGGCGCGAACCGCGCCGGGTCGGTAATCACGGTGAGCTCTTACGCGCCGGTGGCACGATTTGAAATCGGCAAGGCTACGACGGAGAAGGCGGTTCGAGACACCGCCGCCGGAATCGTCGCCGACCTTAACGCCCTGCTCAGCTCGAACATCATTGCTTCTCGTTGATTCTGGCCGACTTGCCAGAACGGGCACCCTTACAAAAAATTCTTAAGGCCGACCAGACCGATGGGTGTCTCCTATCGTCTATAGCGAGGAAAGGTGGTGCGCCGATGCGACCCATGCGATTTACGCGCTTTGTTGGATTGACCGGAGTTCTGGCTGGATGCGGATTGCTCCTGATGGCTGCTCCGAGCCGGCCGCAAGACGCGCCTCTGATGCCGCCGATACCGGTGATGCCGGTCATGCCGACGATGCCGCTTGTGACTCCTTTCCCCGCGATCCCCGCAATGCCTGAGATGCCGGCCATGTTCGCATTTCCTGCGATGCCATCGATGCCCGCCATGCCCGCGATGCCGGCTATGCCTTCTTTGGTGTCGGAGAGCGTCGATACCGCGTACGGTTCGCACCACGACGATGCCGCTACGACTTGCGCAGACCTTCATGTCAGTTTCGACGGTGGGTCGCCCCTGATGGAGACCGAAGAACGCTCGGTGTCGAAAGCCGAGGCCAGCACGCTGCGCATCGACAACCTGCAAAACGCGGGTGTGCAATTCCGCGGCTGGGATAAGGACAACTATTCGGTGACGCTCTGCAAGTTTGCGGATCGGGACCGGAGCGATGCCAAAGAGTTGCTGTCGAAGATCAAATTGTCGATCGACGGCGGCCGCGTTTCGGTGAGCGGTCCAGGGCATGAGCGCAATTGGAACGTGCATTTGCTTGTTTGGACGCCGCGAGGCGCCAACCTGGATATTCAAGCGAAAAACGGTCCGGTTTCGTTTTCCGAAGTTGATGGGAAAATTCTCGTGCGCGCGACGAACGGTCCGGTGTCGATGTCGAACTGCACGGGAGAAGCGGACGTCGCGTCAGAGAATGGGCCAATCTCGATTTCGGGCAAGAGCGGGAAATTGAAGCTGCACACGGAGAATGGGCCGATCAGCGTCGCGCTGCAGGGCTCGGGTTGGGCCGACGGAGGTTTGGTCGCCGACGCAGTGAACGGACCGATTTCGTTGAGCGTGCCATCGGAACTGAAAACGAGCTTCGTCTTAGAATCGCGCGGACACTCGCCGATCACTTGCCACGCCAGCATCTGCTCCGAGGCGCGCAAGACGTTCGACGACAACGACAACCGCCGCATTGAGTACGGCACCGGAACGCCGGTAATTCGGCTTTCGACGGTGAACGGCCCGGTCACCTTGAGCGCTCTGTAGCCAGAGCTTCATCGTTCCGGAATTTGATTCTCGATTTTGAGGTTCGGAAGTAAGATTTCGGCATGCTGCTGGAAGAACGGGTTGGTCAGCCAACCACGGAAGCCGAGGCGGAACGGCTCGCGCTAGAACTCTACGGACTCCACGTGGCGGCGAAGTCGCTGCCCGGTGAATACGACGACAACTTTCGTTTGACGGTAAAGGCGGCGCCAGTTGATGCGCCTGCTGTCGTGCCGTTCCATTCTTCGACGTCCACACTCAGCACAGAGCTCGGTGGTCGCGAGCTGAAATTCACGTCTTCGGCAGGGGATGGGAACGGCGACGCAGTAAGCGCTGCCGCCGCGGAAGCGCTTGAGCCGCAATCCGAAAAAGTTTGGCAACCACCCGCGGGCACGGACTTCGTTCTGAAGGTCATGCATCCGGCGCGCGAATCGGCGCTGATCGATTTGCAGGTTCAGGCGCTGCAGCACCTGGCGCAGCGTGCGCCGCAGCTGAATCTGCCGCGCGTCTGCCTGAACAAAAACGGCGAAGCGTTTACGACCATCACCGGAGCCGACGGTTCTTCGCGACTCGTCTGGCTGCTCACGTACATTCCCGGCACGTTGATGGCGCATGTGAATCCGCACTCGGCGGAGATGCTGCGCAGTTTGGGTGAGTTGCTCGGTGAATTGAGCACTGGGCTGGCGCATTTTTCGCATGGCGCGGCGCGGCGTGAATTGAAATGGGATTTTGCGCGCGCGGGATGGATTCGGGAGCATCTGGAACAGATTGCCGATCCTGAGCGGCGAGCGCTGATCGAGAAGTTCATCGCGCTCTACGACGCCGAAGTTGTACCCGTGATGAGCCGGCTGCGCCGGAGCATCGTTTACGGGGACGCGAACGATTACAACGTGCTGGTCGGCGAGGCGTCAGCGCAACCGCGGCGTGTTGTCAGCGTTTTCGATTTCGGTGACATGCACGAGAGTTTCACGGTGTCGGAGGTCGCGACCGCGGCGGCGTATTCGATCCTGGGGAAGAAAGAGCCGCTGCGCGCGACGGCGGCAGTGCTTTCCGGTTACTATTCGCGGTTTTTGCTGACAGACGTGGAAATTGCAGTTCTTTATCCGCTGATCGCGATGCGGCTTGCGGTCAGCGTGGTGAACTCCGCCATTCGCGCAAGCGTCAAGCCCGACGATTCTTACGTCACGATTACCGAAGAGCCGGCGTGGGAAGCGCTGACGCGGCTGGCGCAGGTGCATCCGCGATTTGCGCACTACACCTTGCGAGAAGTATGCGGGTTGCAACCTGTTTCCAAGGCGAGCGCTGTACGCAAGTGGCTCGCGGCTCATGCGACCTCCGCGGCGCCGCTGCTTGATGTCGATTTGCGCGTGACGTCGCCGGTCGTTTTTGATCTGGGCGTGGGCAGCACTTTTCTCGGCGCCGATCCTGCAGCGAGTGAGAGCGAAAAGCTGAACGAAGCGATTGTCGGCGAATTGCGCAAGGCGAAATTGAGCGTGGGAGTCGGACGCTACAACGAGCCACGGCTGCTCTACACTTCGCCGCTTTTCGGTGCGACCGAGAATCCGACAGACGAGCGGCGCACCATTCATCTCGGAGTCGATCTGTTTGTAGCGGCGGGGAGTTCGGTGTATTCGCCGCTCAATGGAGTCGTCCACGCGTTCGCGAACAATCCGGAGCCGCTCGACTATGGACCGGTTGTGATCCTACGTCACGGACCAGGGGGCGGCGAAGAATTTTTCACGCTCTATGGGCATTTGACGCGCGAGTCGCTGGGCAAATTGAAGATTGGGCAATCGATCGTGAAAGGCGAACGCATCGGTCGCATCGGTGCGATGGCAGAAAATGGCGGATGGCCGCCGCATCTGCACTTTCAGGTGATTACGGATTTGCTCGATCGGGGCACGGATTTTCCGGGAGTTGCACTCGCTGCTGAGCGCGGGATTTGGGCTGATCTTTCGCCGAATCCGAATCTGTTGCTTCGCATCGCAGCGGACCGAGTTGTCGCGGATGAGAAGGATGTTGCGGACACGCTCACGGATCGAGAGCGCGTGCTCGGCGGGAATCTCAGTATTTCGTATCGGCGTCCGTTGAAAATTGTGCGCGGGTGGAAGCAGTATCTGTATGACGATACGGGCCGCGCGTATCTGGACGTGTACAACAATGTGCCGATCGTGGGTCACAGCCATCCGCGCATTGCGAAGGCTGTTGCAGATCAGGTTGGGCTACTCAACACCAACACGCGATATCTCCACGACAATGTGGTTCGCTACGCGGAGCGGCTCGTTGAGCTGATGCCGCCAGCGTTGCACGTTTGCTATTTCGTGAATTCGGGCAGCGAAGCCAATGAACTTGCGCTGCGCATGGCGCGCGCACACACAAAGCATGAAGACGTGATCGTGCTGGAGCACGCGTATCACGGGCATACGTCGTCGCTGATCGATCTGAGCCCGTATAAGTTCAATGGTCCCGGTGGTGGCGGACGAAAGCCATGGGTTCACGTCGCGCCGATCGCTGACGACTATCGCGGGCCGTACAAGCGCGCCGAAGCGGGGATTGGCGCGAAGTACGCCGAGCGCGTGGGAGATGTTCTGGCGAACGCGCGTTCGGAAGGACGGGAGATCGCCGCGTTTCTCGCGGAGACATTGCCGAGTGTTGCCGGGCAAATTGTTTTTCCGGCGGGCTATCTCGATGGCGTTTACCAGCGCGTGCGCGCGGCCGGCGGAGTTTGCATTGCCGACGAAGTGCAGGTTGGTTTTGGCCGGCTGGGCACGCATTTCTGGGGGTTCGAGACGCAGAGCGTCGTGCCTGACATTGTTGTGCTTGGGAAACCGATCGGGAACGCGTTTCCGCTCGCGGCGGTGGTGACTACCCAGGAGATCGCGGCTTCATTCGCGAATGGGATGGAGTTTTTCAGTACTTTTGGCGGTAATCCGGTTTCCTGCGCGGCGGGAATTGCGGTGCTGGACGTTTTGCGGGAAGAGAAATTGCCAGAGAACGCCATGCGCGTCGGCGAACATTTGTTGAAGCGGCTGCGCGGATTGCAGGAACGGCACGCGGTGATCGGTGACGTACGCGGCTCGGGTTTGTTCCTTGGCGTCGATCTGGTGCGTGATCGCGACTCGCGTGCTCCGGCGACGGCCCAGGCGGATTACGTGGTGAATCGGTTGCGCGAGCGGGGCGTGCTGGCGGGGACCGATGGGCCCGGTCATAACGTGATCAAACTGCGGCCGCCACTGATTTTTTCGAAAGCGGACGCGGATCTCTTCGTCGATACGCTCGACCTCGTGTTGACGGAAGACGCGGCGCAAGTTCCGCGCGCGCAGAAGCAGGCCGGGATGGCCGCGCAAGCCTGAGACCGGCTGAGCCGCATGCCACTCGTTATCGCATTACTATATTACTTGACAGTACACTGCAGAGCGAATACCATGCCAGCCCACCATGGAACTGGACGCATCTCTGCCGTGGCTCGCACTGACGATGACGCAGGGCATTGCGGCACGCCTGTCCGCCCGATTGCTTACGGAATTCGGCTCGCCCGACGAAATCTTCCGCGCCTCTTTACCCCATCTGGAACGCTGTAACCTGCCCGCGGCTGTTGCCCAGGCCGTCTACAAGAAGCAAGCTTTCAAGCGCGCGGAGAAGGAACTCGCCACGATCCGCACGATTGAAAACGTGCGACTCGTGAACTGGACGGACCCGGAATATCCCGGGATGCTTCGTGAGATTTACGATCCGCCGACGTTGCTCTACGTTCGAGGCAATGTGGAAGCATTGAGCCAGCCGGCGATTAGCGTCGTCGGGACTCGCAAGCCAACCTTATATGGCACTCAGATGGCAGAGCGCCTCGGGCGCGAACTGGCCGCGCGGGGCGTGACCATCGTCAGCGGCATGGCTCGCGGTATCGACGCGATTTCGCACCAAGGCGCGATGGCGGTGAATGGCCGGGCAATCGGCGTACTGGGTACCGGAGTCAATGTCTGCTACCCGAAGGAAAACAAGAAGCTTTACGAAAAGGTGCTGGAGCGGGGCGCAATTATCAGCGAATTCCCCCTGTGGACTCACCCGGCTCCTGAAAATTTCCCAATTCGGAACCGGATCGTGGCGGGGATGCCTGTCGGAGTAGTTGTGGTTGAGGGTGCGCAGTACAGCGGGTCGCTCATCACGGCCCGGTTGGCGATGGAGTTTGGGCGCGAGGTGTTTGCGGTGCCGGGGAACGTTACGCAGCCGGTCAGTTTCGCTCCGAACCAGCTTATTCGGCAGGGCGCGAAGCTCGTCACCAACGGTGAAGACGTAATCGAGGACTTGCCGACGCCGATTCGGGCGGCATTGGTTCGGGCCGAGGCGCCTGAGGCGGAACAGCGAAATCTCCTCGCTGCGGCGTGCCTCAACTCCAGCGAGAAGAAGATCTACGAATTGCTATCGTGCGACCAACCAGTGCATATTGACTACATCGTGGAGCGATCCGGCTTGAACTCGTCAGAGGTTCTGGCTACCCTTTTTGACCTGGAGATGAAAGGGATCGTAAGACAACTGCCTGGGAAGCAGTTTGCGAAGGTCCTTCTTTAGTCCTCGGAAACCATTGTAATCATTGAGGTTACAAGGCGTCGCGGAATCGTAATGAATCCGCACGCATTATTGCCGCATCTTGTTAAGGTAGCGAGAAGGACACAGGCGCTTGGCGCCGACCCTTTCAGCGAGAGAATCCGGAGTTACATAGAAGAAATGGGACGTTCCTTAGTCATCGTCGAATCGCCCGCAAAGGCGAAAACGATCAACAAATATTTGGGACGGGATTATACCGTCAAGGCGTCGATCGGCCACGTCATGGACCTGCCGAAGAAGACGATCGGCATCCGCCTGCCCGATGGACCGAAGAAAAAGAAGAAAAGTAAGCGGAAGAGCAAGGTCGAAGAAAAGCCTCATAAGCCGATTTCAATCGACGACGCAAAGATTTTCGAGCCAACCCTGGAGATCATCTACGGTAAGGGTAAGGTCATCAATGATTTGAGGAAGTCGGCAGCGAACGCGGATGCCGTCTACCTGGCGGGCGACCCGGATCGCGAGGGCGAGGCGATTTCGGCCCACCTGCGTGCCGTTTTGACCAAGCCCAGCAAATACGAAGAGGCTCAGCCCTCGGGCAACGGCCGCTTCGGGAAAAACGGCAATGGGAACGGCAAGGACGAGAAAGCCGAGGCCGAAGCCTTAGAAGCTGCTAAGGGCAAAGCCGGTAAAGGCAAAAAAGGCAAGGCTGGCAAAAAAGAAGATAAGGACGAGATCGAAGTACCGGCTATCGACCCGAAGAAGATTTTCCGCGTCACCTTCAATGAAATTACCCCGAAGGCGATTCGGGCGGCCTTCGAGAAGCCGAGGCAAGTCGACGCGAACCTAGTCGATGCGCAGCAGGCGCGCCGGGTACTAGACCGCATCGTCGGCTACAAAGTTTCCCCACTTCTCTGGGATAAGGTTCGCCGTGGGCTTTCGGCCGGCCGTGTCCAGACGGTTGCCGTCCGCTTGATCGTCGAACGCGAGCAGGAGATTCGCGCATTCGTCCCGGTCGAGTATTGGTCGATCCACGCGATGCTCGATGCTGGGCAGCCACCGATTTTCGAAGCCAAGCTGTCGAAATATAAAGGCGAAGACATCGAGGTTTCGAACCAGGAAGCCGCTGACAAGATTGTGGCGGCAGTCAGCAAGGCGAAATGGGAAGTCGCGTCGGTTACGCAGCGCGAGAAGAAGCGGAACCCGCCGCCACCCTTTACAACTTCGAAATTGCAGCAGGCTGCTTACAACCGCCTGCGATACACCGCGAAGCGCACGATGGGCATTGCGCAGCGCTTGTACGAAGGCGTTGATATGGGCGAAGAAGGATCCGTCGCGCTTATTACTTACATGCGCACGGATTCGGTCAACGTTTCGGCTGATGCACTCACGCAAGTCCGCGAGATGATTCCGGACAAGTTTGGCGCGAGCTACCTGCCCGAGAAGCCGAACTATTACAAGTCTAAGAAGGACGCGCAGGAAGCGCACGAAGCGGTCCGACCGACCGACGTAACGCGTAGTCCGGAAGACGTTCGCAAGTATCTCGACGACGACCTCTTCAAGCTGTATCAGCTGATCTGGCAGCGCTTTGTCGCGTCGCAAATGATGCCGGCGGTGTTCGATCAGACGACGATCGACATTTCGGCGGGCGATTACACGTTTCGTGCGACCGGTTCGGTGCAGAAATTCGACGGCTACCTCCGCGTTTACCAGACGCCAGCGGCTGTAACCGATCGCGAAGACGACGAAAAGGATGACGACGGCGAAGGCAAGAATCTGCCGCGCGTAGAAGAAGGACAAGTTCTGCGGCTGGATCAGATCCGGCCCGACCAACACTTCACCGAGCCGCCGCCACGCTACACCGAAGCGACGCTGGTGAAAGAGTTGGAAGAAAAGGGCATTGGCCGGCCTTCGACCTACGCGTCGATTATTTCGACCATTGTCGAACGCGAATACGTGCGCAAGGATCAAGGCCGCTTCACGCCGACGATGCTCGGCGAGCGTGTAAATGCGTTGCTCGTGAAGAGCTTCGACGACGTTTTCGATGCCACGTTTACGGCGCGACTCGAGGAAGAGCTCGACGAAATCGAAGAGGGCAAGCTGCCCTGGCGCGACGCCGTGCGCGAGTTCTGGGGGAAGTTTGTCGTCGATCTGGCCAAGGCTGACGACGAGATGATTTCGTATAAAGCCGGCATCCCGACCGGGAAGAAGTGCGAGAAGTGCGGCGAGGGCGAGTTACTCGAACGCATCAGCCGGCACGGATTCTTCCTTGGTTGCTCACGCTATCCGGATTGCGACTTCATTCAGGACATGGCGCCGGAGCTTTCGGACGACACCGAGAGCAAGACGGAATATTGCGAAAACTGCGGCAAGGAAATGCTAATGAAGCGCGGCCGGTTTGGCGCGTTCCTGGCGTGCAGCGGCTACCCGGATTGCAAGACGACGCGACGACTTGTCGAAGGCACGCGCATCGCTCTACAGCCGGATGAGCCGCTGGAAGAGAAATGCCAGCTTTGCAGCAATCATCTGATCAAGAAGCATGGGCGCTTCGGAACGTTTATCGGCTGCTCCGGCTATCCGAAATGCAAGTACACGCGGCCGATCACGATGGGCATCAAGTGCCCCAAGTGCATTGAAGGCGAGTTTGTGAAGCGCGGCAGCATGGGCAAAGGCGGTCGCGGACGGCCACGCGTGTTCTATGGCTGCTCGCGTTATCCGGATTGCGACTTCACCACGCCGAACATGCCGATCGCGGAGCCCTGCCCGAAGTGCGGCGCGCCGTTCATCGTCGAAAAGAAGTCAAAGATCGGGACGGTCCATACCTGCATCAAGGAAGGGTGCGACTGGGAGCAGTTGGCGCCTGAACCGCAGCCGGCTGCCGTGGCCGCGCCCGTAGAGGAGCCGACACCGGTCGGCGCTAAGCCCTGAACCTGTATCGGGCTCACTACTTCAACCCGATAACGTCAAATACGCCTCCGAGCCAGAGTGAACCCTCGCCCGGTTGGTATCCCGAACAAGTCGCAACGAAACAGTCAGCGTGAAGTCGCGATCGCTATAGTAATTTCAAGCGAGCACGCAGATCGCAATCGCAGTGCATTCGCGTCGCCCTCTGTGTCGAGCCGCGCACGGTGAACGCCGTGTTGGATTCCGGGGCCCCTGTCATGAAGCAAGCTGCTGAAAAATATCTCCAATACATGAGTTCGGTGAAGAATTCTTCGCCGCACACGATCCTGAACTACGGCAAGGATCTGAGCCAGTTTCTCGAGTACCTCTCGCCACCGGGCGCGCAGCCTCCTCCGCTGAAAGAGATCACACACACGATTATTCGCGAGTTTGTGGCGCACCTCCACGATCAAGGGCTTGAGAAGAGTTCAATCGCGCGGAAGCTTGCGGCGCTGCGATCGTTTTTCAAATATTGCGTGCGAGAAGGATTGCTGGACGAGAATCCGGCGCGGCTCGTACCGACGCCGAAGCTGCCGAAGCGTATTCCGTCGGTGCTTTCAGCGGAAGAGATGAACGGGTTCCTCAATCGTCTCGCTGAGATGGGTCCCGCGTCGCAAACGCAAGTAGCAGTCGGAATTGCGCGCCCGCAGATCGATCGAAGCGGGATCCCGCAAGTCGTCGCCGAAAGCGGAAAGAAATCGACCAGAAAGACCGATCGCATGTACCTGCGGCGCGACCGCGCGTTGCTCGAACTCCTTTACGCCGCGGGGTTGCGCGTCAGCGAATTGACAGGACTGAACCTCATCGATATCGATCAGAAAGAACGAGTCTTACGAGTGCGCGGCAAAGGCAACAAGGAGCGCATCGTGCCGTACGGCTCGAAAGCGCAAGAAGCGCTCGAAAATTATTGGAACTTGCGCGACGAGTTGTTGGTTCAGAAGTCGTCATCGCGCGGACGGCGACAGGGGCCACCACACACACAGGCTGTGTTTCTGAACTATGCGGGGCGCCGACTGACGCAGCGTTCGGTTGGCCGACTCGTCAAGAAATACGTACGGATGGCGAATATCGATTGGGATCTTCATCCTCACTCGTTGCGCCACGCTTTCGCTACACACTTGCTTGCAGACGGCGCCGATCTGCGCGCCATTCAGGAATTGCTCGGACACCAATCGCTTTCGACCACGCAAAAATACACGCACGCTTCGATCCGTCAGCTGATGGACATTTACGACAAGGCACATCCGCACGCCTGAAATCCGCTCGCAACCCTCTCAAGCACAATTCGAAAAAGGAACGCGGCGCCTCTTAAACGAGGACGCCGCGTTTGTTGTCGAAGGTTAGCTGCACCGCGATACGTGATCGAGTGGCCGGATTAGTTTTAGTCGAAGAACGAGTCCCAAGCCAAAAATAAAAACGGCCGACAGTTTTTGATCTGTCGGCCGTTTTAGTTTCGTGTGACTGGCTAATTGCTAGCGAAGCTTACCGGTGTCCGCCACCACCATGGAATCCGCCGCCACCGCCGCCGTGGAACCCACCGACTGCGCCGCTGTGCGCCGCGCCGCCCCCGACGAAGCCGCGAGAATTACCGAAAGTGCCGCCATGTCCGTAGATTCCTACGCGTCCGCCGCCATAATAGCCGCGACCGTAGCCGTAGCCCCTACCGTAGTAACCTCGGCCATAGTAGCCGTAGCCTCGGCCGTAGTAGCCGCGACCATAGTAGCCACCGCGGAACCAGGGACCAGCGCCGATGAAGACGCCGCCAACGAACCAATCCGGGCCGTAGTAACCGTAAGGAGCACAGGCGTAAGGAGCGTAGCCGTAATAGCCGTAAGCGCAGGCTGGCGCGCCATACCCGTAACCGTATCCATAACCGTACCCGGCGTACGCCGGACCGCCAATTCCAATACCAACCGCAACCCGCTGCGCGTTCGCATTACCCGCGCCGAGCAGTGAAACCGTCAAAAGCAAAGCCGCCACACCAGCAAACCTGAGGTATCGCATGTTAGGACCCCCTTTCGAGTCCTTGCTACATCCGTCGAATCAACATCTTGCGGGGCCGGGCCTATCTTAACTCCCAGCCTCACTCAATTAAACTCCAAAGTGGGCAAAAAGTTGCGATGGCCGGGAAGGCCCACAATCGATTAGATTTAAGGCCGGGCATTCGGTTGCAACCAGTTTTGATTGACGATTTTGGCGGTTCACCCATATAATCGGGGTTTGTCTTAGAGCTTGGAGGAACGATGTTTGCCGTCATTAAGACCGGGGGAAAGCAGTATCGCGTAGCGCCCGGTGACACGATTCGGATTGAGCGGGTTAAGGGCGACGTGGGCGAGAAAGTCACTTTCGGCTCCGTCCTCGCGGTGCACAACGACGAGAAGAAGCTTTTGTCGGGCAGCGACGCCAGCAAAGCGACTGTAACCGGAAAGATCATTGCTCACGGCCGAAACAAAAAAGTCACCGTGCTGAAGTTCAAGAAGACCAACCAGTACAAGATTTCGCGCGGCCATCGCCAGAATTACACTTCGGTGCAGGTCAGCGACATCAAGCTGTAAATCGAAGCAATCTAAAATCGCGTCAAATCGTAAAAAAGGCAGAAGGAATCAGTCATGGCACATAAGAAGGGCGGCGGTTCGTCAACAAACGGCCGCGATTCACACGGACAGCGACTTGGAGTGAAGCGGTTTGGCGGTCAGCTCGTGAACGCCGGGACGATTCTGGTGCGGCAGCGCGGCACGAAGCACCAGGCTGGCGTCAACGTCGGACAGGGCAAAGACGACACGCTGTTTGCGCTGGTCACCGGTATCGTGAAGTTTGAAGATAAAGGGCGGCACGGGCGCTTCATCAGCGTTCATCCGGCGGAACACGCTGCGCCGGCTGCAGCCGCGAATTAAGTTTCGACTTTTGACCAGGCGGTTCGGCGTGTGCCGAGCCGCCTTTTTGTTTTTGCGCGCCGATTATTCCGCACTGTAGCTTGGTCTGGCGCATCTGATGGAGTGATAGTGGTGGCTGTTGGAGGCTTGCGTTGTTTGTTGATGAAGCAAAAATATTCGTGAAGGCTGGGAACGGTGGCAACGGCTGCGTTGCGTTCCGGCGCGAGAAGTACGTTCCGCGCGGAGGCCCGTCGGGTGGAGATGGCGGCAACGGCGGCAGTGTGTATCTCGAAGCGAATCCGAACGACAACACCTTGCTGAGGTATCGCTACAACCGCGAGTTCAAGGCGGATCGCGGGCGACACGGGGAAGGATCGAACTGCTCGGGTCACGCTGGCGATGACATGATTCTGCAAGTGCCGGTCGGTACGGTCGCGTTCGACGAACAAACCGGCGTGACGATTGCCGACCTGTCGCATCCGGGACAGCGCGTGCTGATCGCGCAAGGCGGCCATGGCGGCCGCGGCAACCAGCATTTCGCAAAGCCCTGGCATCAGGCGCCGCGCGAGCACGAAGACGGGCACGAAGGCGCGGAGCGCCATCTCCGGCTCGAACTGCGATTGCTCGCGGACGTGGGTCTCGTGGGATTTCCGAACGCTGGCAAATCGACGCTGATCTCCGTGATTTCTGCGGCCCGGCCAAAGATCGCGAATTATCCGTTCACGACGCTTGAGCCGAATCTTGGCGTAGTCAACGCGGATGGCGGAACCGGCAAAGAAGTGGGCCGAACGTTTGTCGTCGCCGACCTGCCGGGTTTGATCGAAGGCGCGCATGAAGGCGCCGGCCTCGGCATTCGATTTTTGAAGCATGTTGAACGCACGCGGCTGCTGGTGCATTTGATCGACACGAGCGACTTCACGACCGAAGATCCCATTCACTCGTTCGAAGTGATTTCCGGCGAATTGCACGCCTTCAGCGACACGCTCGATGAGAAGCCGATGATTGTCGTCGCGACGAAGCTGGATGCGACCACCGATCGAACGAAGCTGGAAGAGTTACAGAAGTTTTGCGCGGAGCGCGAGCTGGAGTTTCACTCGATTTCCGCCGCTACTGGCGAAGGCGTGAAAGAGCTCGTCCGCTCGATGGCCGACGCGCTCGATAAGATTCCGAAGCCAGACGCCGACGTCGAAGTGGAACAGCCACATAGCGAAGCCGCTCAGGACGATTTTCAGACCCCGGCCTGACACCCGCCTGATATCTCCCGTGAGCGAGCCGTGGCGCTGTCCCGAAAGTATGAGAAAATAACAGAAAGACCAAGGCTGGGCGGTAACGCCAGGCAAGTCCCTCGAGTCGGTTTGCTTCGTTTTTGGGAGGATTATTGACGACCGCGCAGGCGCAGGCGCATCGAACCGCCGCAAAACATCACCCACGCCGCATCGCGCTCTTTGGCGGATCGTTTGATCCCATACACAACGGCCATTTGGCCGTGGCTCGGGCCGCGGACCGGCGATTTAATTTCGATCAGATCCATTTCATCCCAGCGAGCCGTCCCCCGCACAAATTGAAGCAGCACCTGGCGCCATTTCCGCATCGATTTGCGATGGTGGCGCTGGCCTGCGCGGAGCATCCGCATTTCGTTCCGTCGGTTGCGGAGGCGGGCGAAGATTTCAGCGGAGCGCAGCTTCACTATTCGGTCGATACGGTGCGCTATTTCCGCCATACGTATCACGGCCAGGGCGATCGGATTTATTTCATCATCGGGGCGGACGCGTTTCTCGATATTCCGATGTGGAAGGAATACGAGACGCTTCTTGGCTTGTGCGATTTCATCGTCGCCAATCGACCAGGAATTCGCGCCGAAGCATTGCGCCTGGTGATCCCGCCCGACCTGATGGCGCGCGGCGGCGTCCGCAAAGATGCTGAAGACGTTCACGAATCAAATGTCGTGGCACATTTGACCCGCACGTCCGTCTATCTCTTGGACAACGTTTCGAGCGATGTCTCCGCTACCGATATCAGGCGGAAGCGCCATCGTGAACAGAACATCCACGGGCTTGTCTCGGCTCGCGTCGAGGAATACATTTTGAAACAGGACCTATACCAGTGAATTTAAGCTCTTTACCGGAAACAGTGCGCCTCGCGATCGAGGCTGCGCAAAACAAAAAAGCATCCGCAATCTCAGTGATCGACCTGCGCGAGGTTGGAGCATTCACGTCCTACTTCGTCATCTGCACCGGCTTCAGCACGCCGCAGGTGCAGGCGATCTGCTCCGAGATCGAAGAGGAACTCCACAAGAAGTTCCATCGCTCGCCCGAACACCGCGAAGGACGCGGCTCGGCAGAATGGGCGCTGCTCGATTTCGGCGGGTTCGTAGTACACGTATTTGGCGAGCAGGCGCGACGTTTTTATGATCTCGAGCGCTTGTGGCGCACGGCACCGAAACTTGAAATTCCCGATGAGCCCGAAAGCGTCGGCAAGACGGTCGTCATGAAGGCGTCGTTCGGCGGAACCCCACCGCAGGGAGAAGCGGTTTCGAAATGACCGCTGAGCGGCTGCCATGGATCGCCGCCGATCCGGCTACGTCGCGTCTCTTCGAGCTTGCGCAGAAAGTCGCTGCGGCTCCCACTACGCTGTTGATCACCGGAGAAAGCGGCACGGGCAAGGATCATCTTGCGCGCGCCATTCATGAGATCGGTCCGCGGCGCGACGCTCCATTCCTGAAAATCGATTGTGCGAGCTTGCCGCCGCAACTGGTGGAGAGCGAGTTATTCGGGCACGAGAAGGGTTCCTTCACCGGCGCCGTAGAGCGCAAGCTTGGCCGATTTGAACTCGGCGGCACTGGAACGATCGTGCTCGACGAAGTGGCGGCGCTTTCGCCGGTCGCGCAGAGCAAGATGCTGCGCGTGTTGCAAGAGCGCTCGTTCGAACGCCTCGGCGGCAACGAAACCCTGCGCATCGAAGCGCGACTCATAGCGTTGACCAATGTCGACCTCTCAGCCGCCGTAGCCGCAGGCCGCTTTCGCGAAGATCTCTATTTTCGTCTGAACGTCCTGACGCTGCACGTTCCGCCTCTGCGCGAGCGCCGTGCCGACATCCTGCCGCTGGCCGATCATCTTCTTTCCACCGTGCGCGGAGTTCACGGGCGCCCAGGCGGACTGAGCGAAGTGTCTCGGCGAATGCTGGCTGCGTACGATTGGCCCGGAAACGTGCGCGAACTGCGCAATGCGCTCGAAAGAGCCATCGTCTTCGGGGACGGGACACTTGAGCCGAAGGATTTTCCAGAGAACGTGAGAGCGGTGGCAGGGGGAATTGGCGGCAGGACGTTGCATTTGCGGTCGCTCGAAGACATCGAAAAAGAAGCGATCGCGGCGACGCTCGAAGCAACACACTTCAAGATCGGGAAAGCCTCGGAGATTCTGGGAATCAGCCGCAAGACATTGCTCGAGAAGCGCAAGAAGTATGCATTGAAGTGAGCGGCCGCGATCATTCTCCGAGGCGCAAAGCTCCGTGAAAATCCGTTTGTTGATGCTCGGCAAGACGCGCCGGCCCGAGATGCGGGTCGTGCTCGAGGATTACGTCAAGCGGATCGGTCACCAGTCGCCCATTGAAATCACTGAAGTTCGCGACGGCGAGGCAGCGGCAAAAAAGTTGGATTCGGATCGCGCCGCCACGGTGATGTTGTTGGATGCCAACGGGAAACGCTTCTCGTCGGAAGCCTTTGCGAAATGGATCGGCGATCAGCGCGACCGTGGCACTCGCGAGCTGATTTTCGTCTGTGGCGACGCGGACGGTTTTCCCGCCGTGTTACTCGATCGAAAGCATCCGAAGTTTTCTCTGAGTGAAATGACCTACTCGCACGAACTCGCGCGAGTCATGCTCACCGAACAAATTTACCGCGCATTCGCAATTTTGGCCGGCAGCCCATATCCAAAATAGCCTAACGACGCTCGCACAATTCACTGCTATCACCTATTAGGCGCGAGCGCCAAATTGTTGTACAACGTTAACCCTATGGCGCTCCGTATCATTCCCGACGAAGGTAAGCCGTCAGCCGCAATCGAAATCGCGCTCGAAAATCCGCTGCCCGAATACGATATCGAGCAGATCGATCAGCCGACGCCGCGCGATGTCGACGGCGTGCTCGTTTCACAGGGATTCCGCGATCTGGTCGACGACACGCGCGGCATTCTGACTGAGCTGCTCGCGCACGAACCTCACGCCGCAACGCGCGGCTACCAACTCGATCTGTCGCACACCAACGAGCACGCGCTCGAACTCGATCAGCTGACCGGCGCGATTTGCCCGGGCGACGACGAGGTTTATCGTCCGGGACTCTGGATCGTTCTGCATGATATGCAGGCGAACCAGAAGGCAAGCCTGACGCCGGCAGCTAAAGAACGGATCGCCGCCATCGCGCATGAGCTGATGAAGCGCCTGCAGCTCGACTAAACGCGAACTCCGCCCAAGGGAATCCACGCATGCCCGAAAACAAAGGACTTCTGATCGTCTACACCGGTCCAGGCAAAGGCAAAACAACCTGCGCGCTTGGCACGGCTTTCCGTGCGGTCGGTCAGGGCCTGCGCGTCCTGATGGTCCAGTTCATCAAAGGATCCTGGCACTACGGCGAGCTCGACTCCGCCAAAATGCTCGGCGACGATAAATTCGAAATCCGTCCCATGGGTCGCGGCTTCGTGAAAGTTGGCGGCGCCGAGACCGACCCCGAAGATATCAAGATGGCGAACGAGTGCTGGGCCGCCGGCCGCGATGCCATCAACAGCGGCACTTACGATCTGGTCGTCCTCGACGAAATCAACTACGTCATCAGCTACAAAATGCTCGACCCCGACGAAATTGTCGAAAGCCTCCGCTCGCGCCCCGAAAACGTCCACGTCATCTGCACCGGCCGAAACGCGCACCCAAAACTCGTCGAGCTAGCCGACCTTGTCACCGAGATGAAAGAGGTCAAACACCCCTACACAAAGGGCATTCTGGCCCAGCGTGGTATAGACTATTAATCTGAGCTGAACGGCCGCCTTTCGCACGAGTGCGGCCTTTTTTGTGAATCATTGGCCGTATTGCACTGATCCTATTTCGTGGCGGCTCGCAGTCACTGACCTGATCTGACTATGGCTTGGTTCAAGCGCGAAAAAAAATCAATCGAGCAGGCCACACCGCCCGAAGAGCGCAAGGTGCGCACCGAGGGTCTGTGGGTGAAATGCGAATCGTGCGGAACCATTGTGTTCCGCAAGGATCTTGAAGCGAACCTGCTCGTCTGCCCGAAGTGCGGCTTCCATTTCAAAATGAATGCCAAGCAGCGGCTGGAAATGTTGCTCGACGGTCGCTGGACCGAGCACGACGCCGGAATGACGTCGACCGATCCGCTGCAATTCGTCGATACGAAGCCCTACGCCACTCGCCTTAAGGAAGCCCGCAAGAAACTTGGCATGAACGACGCCGTGATCACCGCCGAGGGACAGCTCGCAGGCCGCCCCGTCGTCGTCTGCGCGATGGAGTTCAACTTCATCGGCGGCTCAATGGGCGCTGTCGTTGGGGAAAAAGTCACGCGCGGTGTTGAATTGGCGATGGATACTCGGCAGCCGCTCATTGTCATTTCGTGCTCCGGCGGCGCGCGCATGATGGAAGGCACAATTAGCCTGATGCAACTCGCTAAGGTGTCGGCAGCGCTGGCGCGGCTCGATGACGCAAAGGTGCCCTATATTTCCGTGCTGACCGATCCGACGACGGGCGGAGTCACCGCCAGTTTTGCCATGCTGGGCGATCTGAATATCGGCGAACCAGGCGCCCTCATCGGATTCGCCGGTCCGCGCGTCATCGAGCAGACCATTCGCCAGACTCTGCCCGACGGGTTTCAGCGGTCGGAGTTCCTGCTCGAGCACGGATTTTTGGACGCGGTCGTTCCTCGTAAGGAACTAAAATCGTTCATTGCATCCTCGTTGGATCTTCTGCTGAGTTAGTCCGGGTCTCGTGTCATGAACTACGACGCTGCGGTTCGATATCTTCTTTCGCTCGGCAGGGAACTCGCCGCGCCCACCCAGGCGTCTGCGGCGAAGTTCGATCTCGAAAACATCACTCTGCTAGCTGAGCGACTAGGACGTCCCGATCGCGCCTATCCATCGGCGCACATCGCCGGCACAAACGGCAAAGGCTCGACGGCCGCGTTTCTCGAAGCAATTCTGCGCGACGCTGGTTTTCGAACCGGGCTGAATACTTCGCCGCATCTCGAGCGCATCAACGAGCGCATCCGAATCCGCGGCGAGGAAATTAGCGACGAAGCTTTTGCGGAAGTCTTGACACGGGTCCAGGCAATCACGGAAGAGCTGCTCGCAACCGGCAAATTGCGAGCTCATCCGACTTACTTCGAGTGCGTGACCGCGATGGCGTTCGAATATTTCGCTCAGCAGCGCGTTGAGTTTGGTGTATTCGAAGTTGGTCTCGGCGGCCGGCTCGACTCCACGAATATTCTCACGCCTGTTGTCTCGATCATCACGCGCATCGATTTCGATCACGAGAATTTTCTGGGCCACTCCTTGCGCGAAATCGCTGGGAGAGAAAGCCGGAATCATCAAGCCCGCGGTACCGGTCATCGTCGCGGAGCAGCGTCCTGAAGCACGCGAAGTGATTCAAAATCGTGCGAAAGAGCTTTTGTCGCCGGTCATCGATACAACCGAGGCATTTCGCATCGAGAAGGAGTCGTCCGAGGACGGTCATGTCCGGGCGCAAGTTACGGAAGTGGCCAGCGGCTGGAGCGTTGAACTAGCGCCGAGTCTGCCTGGCCGCTTCCAGCTTCAAAACGCGCTCAATGCTGTGGCTGCTGCCCGATTGTTGCAGCAACGAGGCTTCCGCATTTCCGACGAGTCCATCGCGCGCGGCATCGCCACGACGGAGTGGCCGGGGCGCATCGAAAAAATCCAATCGCACCCCGATGTCTACCTGGATGGCGCACACAATCCTTCGGCGGCTCGAGAGTTGGCGCATTTCGTCGAAGAGAGCCTAACGGGCAAAAGAATCTTCTTGTTGTACGGCGCGCTTCGCGATAAAGCCGTTGATGAGGTCGCTGGGCTTCTCTTTCCGCTCGCCGCCGAAGTGATCCTGACCGCCCCGTCCACGTCGCGAGCCATATCCGCGACACAGCTCGAAGAGATCGCCGCCCACTACGCGAACAAGAGTGCAACCATCGCCGACGCCGGCGAAGCAATCGACTACGCGCTCTCGAAAGCCTCGCCCGACGACGTGATTTTCATCACCGGTTCGCTCTATCTTGTGGGCCAGTTGCGGCACTACCTGAAGCAGAAGACGCAACTCGCGACGGCCGCGGCTGAAAAACACTGAGAAACACCGTAGAATGTCGGCTCTGTCCTTGAAGTTGCATACGAGCGTCTGAACCAGGCGAGATGACGAAGAAACCATCCAAATTGAAGACTGCGGCCAGCCACACGAGTTGGCGACGCGGGTTCGCCAGCCGGCGCGAGTTCGAAGCCGCTCGTCGGCATCATCATGGGTTCGTCATCCGACTGGGAGACGATGGAGCACGCCGTTAAAACGCTCACAGACCTGGGTGTGCCGCACGAGACGCGCGTCGTTTCCGCGCACCGAACGCCGGACCTGCTCTTCGAGTATGCTTCCACCGCCGAGCAGCGAGGGCTCGAAGTCTTGATCGCAGGAGCCGGAGGCGCCGCGCATCTGCCCGGCATGACCGCTTCAAAAACTGTGCTGCCTGTGCTCGGTGTTCCGGTTGAATCCAAAGCGTTGAAAGGATTGGACTCGCTCCTCTCCATCGCGCAGATGCCAGGTGGCATCCCAGTAGGTACGCTAGCGATCGGCAAGGCCGGCGCAATCAACTCCGCCTTACTGGCGGCAGCAATTCTGGGCGCGAAGCATCCCTCGATCCGCGAAGCTCTCCGAAAATTCCGTGAAGACCAAACCGAGCGCGTGCTCGCAAATCCAGATCCGTCTTTGGCTCAAGCCTCATCGTTTCGCCTTACGCCGCCGGAACCGTCGACCGACGCGGCGGATGAAACTCCCTCTGCCTCAGCCGCCAGCGCAAAAAGGAAACCCGCGTGACCATCGGAATCCTCGGCGGCGGGCAACTCGGCTATATGCTGGCTCTCGCCGGCTATCCGCTAGGGACTGCACTTTCGTTTTTTTGATCCATCGCCCGAGGCTCCGGTCGGTCGCATCGCCGCGCGTGTCACCGCCGATTTCAGCGACGAAGCGGCGCTCGAAAAATTCGCCAATGGCCTTGAACTTGTCACCTACGAATTCGAAAACGTTCCAGTCGAAGCAGTTCGGTTCCTCGCGGAGCGCGTCCCGGTGTTGCCATCTGCGAAGGCGTTGGAAGTCGCCCAGGATCGAATCAACGAAAAAAATCTCTTCCAAGCTTTGGGTATCCCGACGACAGAGTTCGTTCCTGTAGCCGGCCGCGACGACCTCGACGCCGCCGTTAAGAAAATCGGCTTGCCTGCCATTCTTAAAACGTCTCGCATGGGCTACGACGGAAAAGGGCAGTGGCACCTGCGCGCGCCCGAAGATGTCGCAAAGGCAAAGTCCGAGCTGCCAGAGCAGACAGCAAAAACAAACGATTCGAATTCTGCACAACAAGCTTCGAACGGTATCCCATACATCCTCGAAAAGTTTGTCCCCTTCACGCGCGAGCTCAGCGTCGTCGCCGTGCGCGCCCGCACCGGCGAGACCGCCGTCTATCCGCTCGTCGAAAATCATCATCGCGGCGGAATTCTTCGCCTGTCGCTAGCGCCCGCGCCTCATCTTGACCCAGCAATCCAACGCTCCGCCGAACAAGCCGCTCGTGCCGTCTTCGATGAGCTTCAGTATGTTGGCGTGCTTGCCATCGAATTCTTCGAACAAAACGGCAAACTCCTCGCCAACGAAATGGCCCCGCGCGTCCACAATTCCGGCCACTGGACGATCGAAGGCGCGCTCACCAGCCAATTTGAAAATCATCTTCGCGCCGTCGTCGGTCTCCCGCTCGGATCAACGCTCGCGATCGGTTCCTCCGCCATGCTCAACCTGATCGGTGAAACGCCTGACGCCGCAGAAGTCCTCGCCGTCCGCGACGCGCACCTGCATCTCTACGGCAAGTCGCCTCGTGCGGGTCGCAAACTCGGCCACGTGACGCTCCGCGCCTCATCCTCCGAGCAACTCGCTTCGCGACTCTCCGAGCTCTCCAGCTTTTTCCATCGCCCCGAATATTGCCTCGACGCCGTCCTGTCTCGCCCCGCCAGCCTGCGCGCATAACGCTAAACGCGGATAAAGCCGCTACCGAAACCCGCGCATTCGCCTCAGTTGCTGCTGGTCGCGCCTGAATGCTAGGATGCTGACGCATGCTCCCCGCCTCGACGCCCGGAACCCCCTCGCAGCCCCTCCGCATCGGCATTCCCTGGCGTACCAGCGACGAGCAGCGTCAAGGCGAGCGGAAGAAGCTCGACTACTACTTCGCCTCGGTCCGAAACGCCGGTGCCGAGCCGGTTGACGTCAAGCTGGACCAGTCTTCAGGCGCACTCGCCTCGCAACTCGATGATTTAGATGGGTTTGTTCTCCCGGGGAGCCCCGCCGACGTCGATCCAGCCCGCTACCACGCCGCCGCGCACCCAAAAACCGCCCAATTCGACGCGAACCGCGAGCAAACCGACGGTCGAATCCTCGACCACAGTTTCAAAACGGGAAAACCGGTCCTGGCCATCTGCTTTGGCTGCCAGTTTCTGAACGTCTACCAACAGGGAACGCTGATCCAGGACCTCAAGTCCGAGCACCCTGAATCCCTCGCCCACGGCGATACCGACCTGCCACCGGGAGCCAAGACGGGTGACCTTCAGCACGAAGCGACATTTGAGCCCGGCAGCTTGGTCGCCCGTTTGAACGGCGCCCCGACCGGGACCATCAACAGCAGCCATCACCAGGCCATCGAAAAGCCGGGGAAAGACTTGGCCGTCACGGCCCATGCTCCCGACGGCACCATCGAAGCCGTCGAATGGAAGGGCGGCCCGGGCTGGGTCGTCGGTGTGCAATGGCACCCCGAGCGCATGCCCGACGATGCGCTCGCCAAAAAACTGTTCACCGAATTTGTTGCCGCTGCCGAGCGGGCCCGCAACGCCCGCGATCTGGTGGGGCACAAAGCCTAGGCTCTGCTTCAAGTACTTCCGGGTCGGATCTACGCATCTTCAGTTTCGCAGTCCACAATTTTCTGGGGGCTTCATGATTTCACTGGCAGGCAAGGCGGCAATTATCACTGGAGGCTCGCGCGGAATCGGCGCCGCGGCCGTAAAAATGTTTGCGCAGGCTGGCGCCGACGTCATCTTCACGTACAACAAGGCGAAAGACGCCGCAGCTTTGGTCGAGCAGGAAGCCGGAAAGCACGGAACGCGCGTCGAAGCCTTCAAGGCGGACGTCGGAAAGCACGAAGCGAATAAAAAGCTCGTCGATCACGCCATCGCGCGCCTCGGACGGCTCGACATCGTTGTCGCCAATGCCGGCGTATGGAATCTCGACGATCTTCCGATCGAAAAGATGACCGAGAAGCAGTGGGACGACATGATGCGCGTCAACCTCAAAAGCGTCTACTCGATCATCCACTTTGCCGTCCCGCACATGATCAAGCAGAAGTCGGGCAAGATCATTCCCGTCACCTCGACGGCGGCCCAGCGCGGCGAATCGTTTCACACCCACTATGGGGCATCAAAGGGCGCGGTCGTCAGCCTTGTGAAGGGCCTCTCGACTGAACTCGCCCGCCACAACATCCTCGTGAACTCCATCGCGCCAGGTTGGGTTGCCACCGATATGTCGAATCCGGTTCTCGAAACAAAAGCCGGCCAGAAAATGGCCGCCGCCGCGATTCCCATTGGCCGCCCCGCCACGGCGGAAGAGATCGCCGGGCCTATCCTCTTCCTTGCCTCGGACTTAGCCAACTTCCTCACCGGCGAGATCATCAATGTAAACGGAGGCTCGGTGCTGTGCGGCTGAGGTTTGCCCACTTGAAATCGCTGAAAGCTGCGAAAGTCTTCGCGGCCGGTATCCTTTTTTTTGGACTAGCGACACTAGGCGGTGTTCGCCTGGTTCGCGCGCAAAATCCCGACACACTGATGCCGGAGCAAAGTGCCGCCAAAGGCAAGCAGATCCTCCAGCAACTCATCGACGGCCTCGGTGGCCCCACGTATCTCGACGTGAAAGATTCCGACTGTGAAGGCCGCCTCGCCCGCTTCGGCCACAACGGCGAAATGACCGGGTACACGAACTTCAAAGACTTCTGGCGCTACCCCGACGCAAATCGCACCGAGTACGCGAAAAAGGGTGTCATCATCAACCTCTATGTCGGAGACAAGGGTTGGACGCTCGACAAGGGCGGCGTTTCGGAATTAAGCGCGGCTTCCGTTGCCGACTTTCAGGATCAAGCCCGCCGCGACATTCATGTTCTTCTGCGCAGTCGATTGAATGAACAAGGCATGGTCATCCGCTACGGTGGCGCCGACGTCGTCGACCTCCGAGCGGTGGATTGGGTCGATCTCACCGACTCTTACGGACATAACTTCCGGCTGGCAGTCGATAAGACGACACACTGGCTGGTTCGATCCATGGTCAGTACGGCAGACAAAACGAACGACAGCCGCGACGTCGAAACCAACATCTACACAAATTTTCAATTGATGGACGGTGTGCGCACCGCCATGCAAATCGCGCAAGACCGTAACGGACGCCGATCCAGCCAGGTTTTCTTTGCAACGTGCAAATACAACTCGAATCTCCCGCCCGACCTCTTCAGCAAGTCCTCGCTTGACCAGCGCTTCCAAAAAGTCGGAAGCCGCAAGTCCAAAGAAGAAAAGAAGAAAGAAAAAGAAGAAGATAAGGCCGACAACTAATCCATTCCATTTGCCCGGTCCGAACTCACGTTAAAACCGCTGCTTCTCCGAAGCACCACCCGACCTGTCCCATCGCCCAAGTAACTGACACAGCCATTCCTTACCATCCATAACCGAAAGTCCGTTTCAGCCACGCTAGACTGTTGATACCGAAGCTACTTTGACCAATGCTCACCTGTGGTGTGTTTGGCCGCAAAACGGAGGCAAGCCAATGAGGAACAGATTCGCGCTCGCAGCAATAGCAGCACTTTTCGCGGCTACAGTTCTCTGCGCGCAAGATCCCGCCCAAACCAGCATCTGGCTACCTGCGCGACCTTGGGCGCTCCAGATGCAAGCGCCAGGCTTCTCTGTCGAAAAGAACGACATCCAGCCCGACGGTCGCCGCTACTTCCTTGCTGAAAACAAAGCCAACAAAATGGTGGCATCGGTCTATTTGGAGGCGATGCGCGGCACGCCCGCCGCGGGCGAATGCCAGCTTTCGCTGCACGATAAAGAAGCGCGATTCTCCCCACTCTCGACGCAAGGCTTGAAAGATGTCGTCTACAGCGAAAAAGATGGAATGCAAATCCTCGAATATCTGCTTCCTGATGCGAAGGGCGCGCCAATCAAACAACACAACGTCTTTGCATGTCTGATCAAAGACAACGTTTTCGTCGACATCCATCTTTCGAAGTCTCTTTACACTCCGGCGGACAAGCCATCATTCGACGAATTGCTAGCTTCGTTTCGATTTGTGGACAAAGCCCCAGCTCCGGCAACCCCACCCGTGACCGCAAACGCGCTGGCAGGGAACAGCACGCCGGCGGGGAACGCTCTGCAGCTGTTCCGTAAAGGCAGCTTTTATTACATATCCCAGAATTTCAAAGAATCGATTGGGCCCTATCAGCAGGCGTTGGATCTCGAGAAGGCGAACCCCTCGCTCGAGAAAAAGCTGTGGTACGTCCTCGTAGACAATCTCACGATCGCTTATGGAATCACCGGCGACCTTGCGAACTCACAGAGCGTGGCCGAATACGGAATCTCGAAAGATCCGAACTACCCGGTGTTCTATTACAACCTTGCATGCGCAGCTGCTGAAAAAGGCGACGTCGCGGGAGCCGAAACCCAACTCAGACTCGCTTACGATCGCCGCGCGAACGTTCTCCCCGGCGAAACGTTTTCGGACGCGCGCACCGACGATTCTTTTCAGAAGCTGATGCAACGCAAAGACTTCCGCGATTTTGCGAACAAGCTCTATTCCCAGCAGTAGCGCCCTTTGGGCGAAATAGGCCGCAGTTGTATAATGGCCGAATGCACAGCAGCCAGCAGAGCGCACAGATGCACGGCACAACCGTTCTGTGCGTCCGCAAAGATAACAAAGTCGTCTTGATCGCCGACGGTCAGGTGACCATGGGCGATCACGTCATGAAGCACAATGCCCGCAAGACCCGTCGCCTTTACAACGACAAAGTCATCGTGGGCTTCGCGGGCTCGACCGCCGACGCGATTTCGCTCTTCGAGCGATTTGAAGGCAAACTTCAGGAACACTCCGGCAACCTGCAGAAATCTGCCGTCGAGCTGGCTAAGGAGTGGCGCAAGGATCGCGCCCTTCGTCACCTCGAAGCGCTGCTCATCGTCGCCGACCTCAAAGGAACATTCCTGCTTTCCGGCAACGGCGACGTCATCGAGCCCGACGACGGTATCTGCGCGATCGGTTCCGGCGGCACCTACGCGCTTGCGGCGGCGCGGGCACTAACCAAGCACTCAAAACTCCCGCCGAAAGACCTCGCGATGGAAGCGATGCGAATCGCCAGCGAAATTTGCATCTATACTAATGCCAACTTCACGGTTGAAGAGTTATAGAGATTTTGACGAATTGTAGGTGAGAGACCGATTGGCCGGGATGTTGCATCCCATATCTGAGGTCGCACAGCTAAGGCAGGGCCGGCAACGGAACGAAAGGTTTCATGACAAGCAAGTCCGATAAAGAAATCGTCTTCATGCCCGGCGGCAATGGTAACGCTCCGTCGTCCGAACAGGAGCTTCTGCCCGCGCTCGACGATATGACGCCGCGTGAAATCGTCGCGGAGCTCGACAAGTACATCGTCGGCCAAAACGCGGCGAAGCGCGCCGTTGCCGTCGCCCTGCGCAATCGCGTACGCCGCCAGAAGCTGCCCCCCGAGATTGCCGAAGACGTTCTTCCCAAGAATATTCTGATGATCGGTCCGACGGGCGTCGGCAAAACAGAAATCGCCCGCCGGCTCGCACGCCTCGCGGGCTGCCCGTTCGTCAAAGTCGAAGCCTCAAAATACACCGAAGTCGGTTATGTCGGCCGCGACGTCGAATCGATGGTCCGCGACCTCGTCGAAACCTCCATCGACATGGTGCGCGAAGAAAAGCTCGACGAAGTCGCCGACCGCGCCGAGCAAGCCGCCGAAGAGCGCGTGCTCGATTTGTTGCTGCCGCCATCTCCGCCGCCCGCGCCCAACACCACGGAAACCGACGCCGCGCAGCAGCGCGAACAAACGCAGCGCACCCGCGAAAAGCTCCGCGCCCAGCTCCGCGAAGGCAAGCTCGATCAACGTATGGTCGACATCGAAGTTCGCGAACGCCAGATGCCGTCCTTCGAGATCATCGCCAATCAAGGCGTCGAAGAGATGGACGTCAACCTAAAAGACATGCTATCCGGCATGTTCGGCCAGCAAAAAAAGAAGCGCAAAATGACCGTCGCCGACGCCTTCGAGTATCTAATCCAGGAAGAAGAGAACAAGCTCCTCGATATGGATCAGGTGACGCGCATGGCCGTCGAGCGCGCCGAGCAGATGGGCATCATCTTCATCGACGAAATCGACAAAGTTGCTGGCCGCGAATCGGGCCACGGCCCCGACGTTTCACGTGAAGGCGTTCAGCGCGACATTCTGCCGATCATCGAGGGCACCACCGTCAACACGCGCTACGGGATGATCCGCACCGACCACATTCTCTTCATTGCCGCCGGCGCGTTTCACGTCACCAAGCCATCCGACCTAATCCCCGAACTTCAAGGCCGCCTGCCGATTCGTGTCGAACTCCAATCCCTGAGGGAAGAAGATTTCGTCCGCATTCTTACCGAGCCCAAGAACGCGCTCATCAAGCAGTACATCGCGCTGCTCGAAACCGAAGGCCTCAAGCTCAACATCACCGACGACGCAGTCGAGGCCATCGCGCGCTTCGCCACCAGCGTGAATGAGCAGACCGAAAACATCGGCGCCCGCCGCCTTCACACGATTCTCGAAAAAGTTCTCGACGAGATTTCGTTCGAAGCCTCCGACCTCAAGAAGAAAAACGTCAAGGTCGACGCCGCCTACGTCAACAAGCAACTCGCCGACATCGTGAAGAATCAGGATTTGAGCCGCTACATCCTGTAAGATCGAAACTCGAAAATGGAAAATCGACACTCGTGGGCGAGTCCCGCGCGAGGCGCCGCTTACCGAATTTCGAATTTTGCTTTTCGCGGTTCGACCTTCGGATTCCTCGCCATCGCGTTTGCTCTGAATGGCTGCGGCGCGCCAGGCGATCCCGTCCCACCCTCACCGCCCGTCCCGACTCCGATCGCTGATCTTTCCGCCCATCAACTCGGCGATGGCGTAGCTCTCAATTTCTCGCTGCCTTCCAAAACAATCCGCGGCGAGCGCCTGCAACAACCTCCTGCAATCGAAGTCCTGCGCGGCGAATTGAAGCCCGACGGCTCGCCCAGTCTGAAATCGCTCCACGTCGTCGAAACTGTCCCAGGCGAGCTAGCCGCGAAATATCAGTCCGACGACCGGACGCAAATCGTAACGCCCATTCCGCCCACCGAAAACCACTCCCCGTCCGGATTCGACGCCGTCTTCGCCGTTCGCACACGCGCCTCGCGCAAGCGCGCTTCAGCCGATTCGAACGCCATCAAGATTCACATCTATCCCGTTCCCGCGCCCGTCGGCGAAATAAAATCCCAGCTCACCGAAACCGCGATCGACCTGACTTGGCAGCCAGTCACACAAACCACAGGCGGGGACCCAATCGCCGTGACCGAGTATCGCGTCTACCGCGGCGAGCTCGACTCCAAGACATACGATCCCAAAATCACCGGTCCCGACGTCCTCCAGGAACGATTCGCCGCTCCACTTGCTCGTTTGGATCGCACCAACGACCCGCGCTACGCCGACAAACAGTTCGATTTCGGCAAGATTTACGTCTACATCGTCCGCAGCGCGACGACCGCCGGCGGCAACGAACTCGAATCGAGCGACTCGGATCCTCTGATCCTCAAAGCTGTCGATGCGTTTCCGCCCTCGATACCGCAAGGTGTCGTCGCCGCCGCAATCGAAAATCCCGAAACCACGCCACCCTCGATGGAGGTCGATCTCTCCTGGTCGATAAACTCCGAGCAAGACCTGGCCGGCTATCGCGTCTACCGCAGCGAGCGCGAAGGCGAACGGGGCTCGCTCGTGACACAAGATTTGTTGCTCTCTCCCGCGTATCGTGATACTTCTGTCACGTCCGGTCATAAGTATTGGTACAGCGTGACTGCCGTCGACCTCTCCGGCAACGAGAGCGCTCCCGCCCCGCAGGTAGCCGCCGACGTCGCGCAACATTCTCCCTAATCCCGGGTTCAATTTCGAACGGGTGGTAGCCCAGCGTTCATGCGCCGCCAAGAAACGCATCTCCAAGACGAACTGAACCACGCTGCTCACGACTCCGCCGTGCGCACAGGCGTCTGCGCCGGCGTCAGCATGCTGCTCGTGTTCATCGCTTGGCTATTGGTCGCGAATCGCGTTCCCGCGTCGGAAAACTTCGCGCTTGAGCGCAATGTCGTTACCGCCTCGATCCTCGCCATCCTCTTCATGGTTCCCGTTGTGCGCTTCATGTGGCAGGCTGGCCGCTTGCTCGCCGCAACCCTCGCGGCGTGGTGGATCTACTCTCTCGGCTACCGCTTGCTCTGCATCTACTTTTCCGCGCTCTCCGAACGCTACACGCCGATGCGCGTTTTCATTCTCGGTTCAGTCGTGTGTATGATTCTCGCTACGCTTTCCTGGATCGTGACGCTGGTCTGGCGAACGCGTGAATCCCATATGGCGAGCCACCACCGCGTGTCGCATTCCAACCATCACGTATGAAAATTTGCCGGTTCCTGCAGTCGCATCCCGCGTCTCAATCCGCGAGTATCTCTCAATCCGCCACGCCATCGTTCGGCATCATCGAAGGCGATCAGGTGCACGAATTGAAGACCACGCCATTGGGTCGACCTCTCGCGTGGCACCGCCACGCACGCTCTCGCAAACGTGAAACTCGTCGCGCCCGTCACGCCCAGCAAGATCGTCTGCGTCGGCCGCAACTACGCCGCGCACGCCGCCGAACTCGGCAACGAAATCCCGAAAGAGCCGATGATCTTCCTCAAGCCGCCATCATCGATCATCGGCCCCGGCGACGCGATCGTGATTCCAATATATTCCCAGCGTGTCGAACACGAAGGCGAACTCGCCATCGTCATCGGCAAAACCTGCTCGCATCTCGGGGACAACGACAATCCGCTCTCCTACGTCTTCGGTTACACCTGCGCCAACGACGTCACCGCGCGCGACCTCCAAAAGGCCGACGTTCAATTTACCCGCGCCAAAGGCTTCGACACGTTTTGCCCGATCGGCCCTCACATCGAGACCGAACTCGACCCCGCCAACGTGATTGTCGAAACGCGCGTAAACAGCAACCTCCGCCAGTCTGGCAGCACGTCGCTGATGATCTATCCGTGTGCGTTTCTCGTTCGCTGGATCTCCCGCATGATGACGCTCTTCCCCGGCGACATCATCTCCACCGGCACCCCTGCCGGCGTCGGCCCGCTCGCCGCAAAGGACACCGTCGAGGTCTCCGTCAGCGGAATTGGCGTGTTGCGTAATCCGGTGCATGCCGCGCAAGCGTAACTCCCCCGCGTCCCGGCTTCCGGTAAAATACCCAGACGTAAAGAGATTCTGCTCGTGGAATCTCCGCGGCTCGTGAGCCCGCAAAATCGGGACCATCCAGCCGTCGCGTTCATAGCGATTTCAATCAAGCAGGGAGTTCGTCGTTGCTTCTCTTATTCGCCGATTTGAAAGTAGCGTTGGGTATGGGGGTGGCCGCAATCGCCGCCATCGCGATGGTTGCCTACGCCTTCTTTCGCCCCGCCGAACCGCCTGAAGATGTCGAGCGCAAGCGTCGCCTTCAACTCAATCAGATTGGCCGGATCGCCGAAGGCCAGGTCGTCGATGTCGTTGAGAATCCGCCCGAAGAACCACCGAAGCAAAAAGGTTTGTTCGGTTCGCGTGCCGTCCCCGTTGTCGACAATCGTCCGCGCCATCTCGTTTCCTACAGCTACGCGATCTCCGGCGTGACCTATCACACCGCCCAGGACATCACCGGCCTCGAAAGCCAGGTCAAATTCGAGCGCCTCGTCACCGGCCAGGCCGCCAGCATCAAGTACGACCCATCCAATCCCACCGACTCGATCATCGTCGCCGACGACTGGTCCGGCCTCCGCTAAACACGAAGCACCTGCAAGCCCTCCCGCCATTCAATCTTCCCTCCGCCTGCGCTATCCTTCTGAAGGCGTTGCCATTGCTTAGCGCTCTCTCTTCGCCATGAAGAAAATCCTCGCCTCTATCGTCACTGTCGCCCTGATCATCGCGATGACTCTCGCCGCCATGTTCACCCTCGTCAGCGCCACCGTGTACGTCACCTCCATCCCATCGCCCGCGCAACGCGCCGGAGCCATAGCCGCCGAGATTGTCCTCGGCGTCGTCCTCCTCCTTGGCACTACCTGGCTTGCCACGCATCTCGCCGTCCGCATCTTTCACCACGACGAATCCGTCGATCCCGGAGCGCCTCTTGCCTGATCAAAAATCCTCTGCCTCGGCCGCCGCCGCAAAACATAAAGATCGGATGGACGACCTCCGCCGCCTCAGCGCCGAAGCCGAAGCAGGCGGCGGCCCCGAACGCCGCGAACGCGAACACAAAGCCGGCAAACTCACTGCGCGCGAACGCATCGATCTTCTCCTCGATGAAGGCACTTTCGAAGAGCTCGACAAATTTGTCCGCCATCGCTGCGTCGATTTCGGCATGCAGGATCAGCGCCCCGCCGGCGACGGTTTCGTCACCGGCTTCGGCCGCATCGACGGCCGTCTCGTCTACGTCTTCGCGCAAGACTTCACCGTCTTCGGCGGCTCGCTCTCCGAAACCAACGCGCTAAAAATCTGCAAAATCATGGATCTCGCCATGCGCGCTGGCGCGCCAGTAATCGGCCTCAACGATTCCGGCGGCGCCCGCATTCAGGAAGGCGTCGCGTCGCTCGCGGGTTACGCCGACATTTTCTTGCGCAACACGCTTGCCAGCGGCGTCATCCCGCAAATCAGCGCGATCATGGGCCCTTGCGCGGGCGGCGCCGTCTACTCGCCCGCCATCACCGATTTCATTTTCATGACCCGCGAAACCTCCTACATGTTTGTCACCGGTCCCGACGTCATCAAAACCGTTACGCACGAAGAGGTCACAAAGCAGGAACTCGGCGGCGCCATGACGCACAACGCCACCAGCGGCGTCGCTCATTTCGTCTCCAACGACGACGCCGATTGCCTCGCGATGATTCGCGAACTGATGAGTTTTCTCCCTTCGAACAATCTCGAAGACCCGCCGCGCCGCGCTTCATCCGATCCCGCCGACCGCCGCGACGAAGCTCTGAACACGCTCGTCCCCGAAAACGCCCAGCAGCCCTACGACATCAAAGACGCGATCCATTCTGTCATCGACGACGGCTACTTCTTTGAAGTCCACGAACACTTCGCGAAAAATATTGTCGTTGGATTTGCGCGGCTGGACGGCCGCCCGGTAGGAATCGTCGCCAATCAACCCGCGTTCCTCGCGGGAGTTCTCGACATCAATGCCAGCATCAAAGGCGCGCGCTTCGTGCGCTTCTGCGACGCGTTCAACATTCCGTTGATCACCTTCGAAGACGTCCCCGGCTTTTTGCCCGGCACGCAACAGGAGTTCGGCGGCATCATCAAGCACGGGGCCAAGCTGCTCTTCGCCTTCGCCGAGGCCACTGTCCCTAAAATCACAGTG
Source organism: uncultured Acidobacteriota bacterium (assembly GCA_963766985.1). Classification (GTDB taxonomy): domain Bacteria; phylum Acidobacteriota; class Terriglobia; order Acidiferrales; family UBA7541; genus Acidiferrum. The sequence continues at coordinate 179,175 of CAVYCJ010000009.1, read as the reverse complement.
ATCACGCGCAAAGCCTACGGCGGCGCCTACTGCGTCATGGCGTCCAAGCACATCCGCACCGACGCCAACTTCGCATGGCCCAACGCCGAAATCGCCGTGATGGGCCCCGAAGGCGCCGTCAACATCGTCTACAAACGTGAATTGGAGAAAGCGCCCGACTCCGAGCGCGAAGCCCTACGCCAGGAGAAAATCGCCGAATTTCGCGACCTTTTCGCGAACCCCTTCGTAGCGGCCGAGCGCGGCTACATCGACGCCGTCATCGAACCCGCCGAAACCCGCGCCAAAATCATCACCGCCCTCCGCTCCCTCGCCAACAAGCGCGACACCAACCCCAAGAAAAAGCACGGCAACATCCCGCTCTAGGGGCACGGCACCCCCGTGCCCGCCTTGATCCGCTACTAAACAGTGCGAGCCATAACCCGTAGTTTCTGCACCGTTGCCGGCGTTTTTGTCGTTGGTCTTGCTATGATCGAGGAATGAAGCCGCAACTCACCAGAGTCATCGAAAAACGCGGGCCTTGGTACGTTGCTTACGTTAGAGAAATTCCCGGCGTGAACACGCAAGGCCGGACACTGGCCGAGGCGCGTCGCAACCTCAAAGAAGCTCTATCGCTCGTAGTCGAAGCCAACCAGCAACTTAGTTCCAGGCGCCCGTAACGCTCGAACGATTTCGTCGTTCCGAGCGAAGCAAGGAATCTGTTGTTTCTTGCATCTTGCCGCTGCCCGGGCTTTCTCCTACTTCACCAAATACTCCTTCAAAAACTCCACCGTCGCATAAAACTCAAAATCCTGATTCACCTTCTTCCGATACCCATGCCCCTCATCCTTCGCAATTAGCAGCCACACCGGCGTCCCCTGCGCCTTCAACGCATCCGCAATCTGCTGCGACTCGCTTACCGGCACGCGCGGATCGTTCTTCCCGGCAATCACAAACATCGGCTTCTTGATCTTCGCTATGTTGTTCATCGGCGCAATCTTCTCCAAAAACTCCCGCATCTTCGGATCGCGCTCATCCCCATACTCCACGCGCCGCAGATCCCGCCGATATGCCTCGGTGTGCTCCAAAAATGTCACTAGGTTCGACATCCCGACGATGTCCACCGAGCACCGAATCCGGTCGCTGTAAAATGTCGACACTGCCAGCGTCATATGCCCGCCATAACTCCCGCCTGTCACCGCGATCCGATCCGCATCCAGATCCGCTCGCGTCCCGATCCAATCAAACAGCGCATCGATATCCTTGTACGTATCCTCACGCTTGAATCCGTTGTCGAGCAGCGTGAACGTCTTCCCATATCCCGTCGACCCGCGCACATTCGGCTCAATAATCGCGATGCCCATCTCATTCAGGTAGTAATTCATCCGCCCGAGAAAATCAGGCGTCGACTGTCCCTCCGGCCCGCCATGAATGTCCACGAGCACCGGCCGTTTCCCCGATGAACTTCGCCGCAGGCTTATACAAAAACCCCGAAATCATCTTCCCGTCAAAGCTCTTCCACCGCACCAGCTCCGCTTCTGGAAAATCGTCCGTCTTTACCGCGCTTTCACTCGCCGTCCATCGCTCCAGCTTCCCGTTCGCCACGTTCACGGAATAACAGTCGCTCGGGCTGCGCGCACTCGTCAGCGCAAATCCCAGATCCTGCCCATTCTTGTGCCATCGCATCGCCACGATGACCCCCGTCGGCAGCTTCGGTAGGCGAACCTCCTTCTCCGTCGCCGCGTCGATGACGTGCAGAACGCTGACGCCCTCCTCATTCGTGACGAACGCAATCCGCTTCCCGTCGCGCGTCAGGTCGAACCGTTCCACATCCCACGGAATCTTCGTCGTCAGGTATTTCGGCTGCTTCGTCGCAAAATCGACATAAGTCAGCCGCTGAAACTCCGAGTCCCGATCCGTGACGACGTAAATGCCTTTCCCGTCCTTGCTGAACTGCGCGTCACCGTAAAACACTTTCTCCTTCGCATTCGCATCACGCGGCGTCAGCGCCGTCTTCTCCCCGCTCGTCGTATCCACCAGCCACAAATACGATTCATTGATCGAAAGTTCTTCGTTCAACAAAATCTTCTTGTCGTCGGGTGACCAGTCCAGCGGCTCCCATCCCGCCGCCCGCAAGCTGCGTCAACAACTGATCGCTCTTCGGATCCGCCGGATTCATCACCCACAAATCCGTATCCTTCCCCGTCCTTCGCGTCGACATGTACGCGATCTGATCTCCGCTCCGATGACCACGGCCCCTGCAAATTCCTCGCCTTCCCATCCGTCAACAACGTCACATCGCCCGTCTTCACGTCATAGCGATACAGCTGAAACCACTCTCCTCCGCCGCTATCCTTCATGAATACAATGTAGTCGCCGCCATTCGGATGAAACCGCCCGGTTCTCAGCGCATCCGGAAAAAAGGTAAGCTGTTGCCGCGCCCCGCCCGGCGTCTTCACCAGATGCAATTGCGGCACATCTCCGAATCGCGTGGCAATCAGCATCTCGCGCGCAACGGGACTCCAGTCCGCCAACGTCGCCGTCCGAAACGACCCATAACGCCCCGCCGTCGCCGCCAGCGACGCCGGAATCGCCGGCACCCCATCCACCACCAAATTCTCTCCCGGCGCAATCGTCCCATCCTGCGCAAGCGCGATCTGCGCGCCAAACATCCCAAACGCAATCGCCACCACCGCGAAGAATCATCTTCACTTCGTTCTTCATATCCACCCTCACCCGCATCGCATTCCAAAATCGCCGTACAGTTATACCCCAAACGATTGAGCAGGCAGTACTCTCCCCGCCTCTGGAGCCGCGTCACCTCTTCTCTGCCCGTCTCTCCGTACTCAGCGTCGCTGCGTTAGATTTTTCTCTATCTTCGCAGCAACTTCAGGTTTTCACGAGCCCGCGCGCCACCGCGTACAGCGCCAACTGCACGGCCTTATGCACGCCCATCGCCTGCATCATGTTCGCTCGGTGCGCCCGCACGGTGTTGACCTGAATCTTCAGCTCCTCCGCAATCTCCCGATGCGACTTTCCTTGCACAATCATCCGCAAAATCTCCAGCTCCCGCGGACTCAGCGGCCGCGCCATCTCTCCCAGCACGCCGCTCTGCATCAGCCGCCGGTCAAACACCGGCCTTCCCCCCGCGACTTGCCGAATTGCCTCAGCCAGATCCAGATCCCCCGCGCTCTTCAGCAAATACCCGCGCGCCCCCGAATCCAGCGCCGCCCGCACATAGCTCGCCTCCGCGTGCATGCTCAGCATCAGCACCGCCGTATCGACCGTCTTCAAAATTTCCTGCGTCGCCTCGGCCCCCGTCTTTCCCGGCAGCGCAAAATCCATCACCACCACATCCGGCTTCAGTTTCCGCGCCGCTCGAATCGCGCTCTCCGCATCCGCGCTCTTCCCCACAACGCGAATATCGTCCGCATCTTCCAGCGTGCGCCGCAACGCAAGCCCAACCAGCGCGTGATCCTCCACGATCAACACCGAAAGCACGCGCCGTTCCGACAAACTTTTCGAGGGATTCTGGGGTGACATGCGAAAACTGAAGTTACAAATCGGAGAAGATTCGTGCAGCCAGAAACCGCACTTAGTCTAGGAAGGGAACTGCCTCGTCACCATACTCCAAAAGCACTACCGCCAAATCCCGCACCAACCAGCTAACCGCGCTCTAAAAGAGAAATCCCGCTACCTGCTCCGCAACCCGCAATGTCGTCTCGCGCAGCGTCGCCTGATCCGTTCCGGCCCCCGCCGAAATCGAAACAACAAACGCTCGCTCTCGCACGCGGCTCACTACCTGTTCCCCAACACCGCCGTGCGCCGTCGCCGGCCCCGTCATCCCGCATACAACCGCTTCGTTCCCGATCGCACGCACCGGCTGACCATCCGTTCCGCAACGCCCACGAAACGCGGGGTACGACGCTGCAACATCGCTCATCGTGACCACTTCGATTCGAAGCTTCGTAACCCCCGCCGTGTCGTGACGCACAAATTCACAAGTCGCATCGCCCACCGTCACAGAAGTCCCCGTAGCCGTTGCTGCCGCGGCAGCCGCTTTGTCCGCTCCGTTCGAATTATGCGTAACCGTCGTCGTCACATCTCCGTGCAAAAAACCAGCCGCCGTCGGCTCGTTAATCCACGGACACGTTTCTTTCGCATGGCACGCCACTCCCGCCACGCCAAATAAAACCGCGAACAGCGCAACACATCGTGCAAGAAAGAACAGCCTCATCGATTCGCTCCACCTGAGCCGCTCGTCTGCGTCGCGCCCCCCGTCGGAGCAGGAGCTGCCGCGGGATTCGCCTTCTTCCCATCCGCATTAAACTCTGGCGAGAGATCTGAATGCATATGCCAGGGCACGCTCTCCGTCGAAATCTCCGGATGCTTCGTCAAGAAATCAAACGAATACGTCGGCGCTCCCGGATCGAACTTCTTCGTCCTAAACATCGCTTGTTGCTCCGCCGACTCTTTGTCTCTGCCCATGCGCCCGTACAATATCGACAGATTGTAGTGTGCGGTCACATCGTCCGGATCGAGCACCTGCAGCGCCTCGAATTGTTCAATCGCCCCCGCCGCGTTGCTCTCGCGGTAGTACGACTTGCCCAATTCCCGGCGCGCATCGCGCGACATTGGATATTGCGCCACAACCTTCTTAAAGTCCGCAATCTCCGCGTCCACGTTTCCCGCTCGTCGCTCGACCAACCCCATATAGTAAAGCGCCCGAGCGTTGTCGTTCGCCAGCGCCAAAGACATCTTCAGGTTCTTCCGCGCCGAGTCGTACTTCTCCCACTCCATCTCCGTCAGCGCTATGTTCGTATAAGCGTCCGCATAATCCGGCCGCAGCTTCGCCACTTCCGTAAATGCCGCCACCGCCTCCGCATATTGCAGCTGATCCAGCGACGCGATCCCGTAGTTATTCCACCGCATCCAGTCCGGATTGTCCTGCGGATCGGGTGAAGCATCCGGCGCGTTCTCGCCCAAAGCCACGGTCCGCGTCCGTCGCGAAAGCTCGATCACCGGATACGCCGGGTGATCCCCACCGAAAATGTTATTCAGATAGCTCTGGCGCAGGTGCCGGTAATTCACGCGAGCGCTGATCGCCAGTGGCCCCGTCGCCGTCGCAGGAATCTTGAACTCATATCGCACCAGCGCCGATCGTCCCGATTGAACCGTGTTGTCATACGCCACCGAGTGAATCTCAAACACGCGATGGTTGTCGACAAAGACCCCATGCTCATCCACCGGCCGATTCGTAAAGCTATGCGCTCGCGTCTCTAGCGATCCGTCAGGCTTCAGATACCCGCTGTGATAGATCTCCGTCCCATCCTGTTCGTTGACCGTGAATTCCACCCACGATTCGTATAAGTCGCGCACTTCCGGAATCAACGAATGTCCAATGTTCTTGTTCTGGATAATGACCATCGCTTGCACGGTCTCGCCCGCCTTCAGCGAGTAAGGCACGCTTCCGATCGGCCCGACGAAGCCGTTGCCTTCGTCCTTCTTCTTGAACGCAAACAGATCGACGTTGAGGTAGGTTCCCGATTGCAAAAATTCCGTTGTTTTCTTGAGTTGCTCGTCAAAGCCGTAATAGAAGGGAACCGCCGTATTTCCCGCCGTCCAGCGATGCGAAGCAAACGTGCCGTTCTTCGCTCCATATTCCGGCAGCGTCGTCGCCGACCGCTTCATGTGGCAGTTCTGGCAAGTCGTGTACTCGCCCGCATAGAACGTCAGCGGATTCCGCTTCGAAAATTTCGAATTCTGCCATTCATCAAACACGCTGAACGCGCGCACAAACTTATAGTCGTTCAGCGGCTCAGGCAGGTTCGCCTTGTGGCACGCCGAGCAGAACTCCGGCGAGCGATAGAAATCCTTCATCACCGCCTTCGAGTGACGGTCCGGATGCTTCATGATCTCTTCGTAAGGCACTTCGCCCGGAATGCGATTGCCTTTTTCATCGACCATCACCGACGGTATGCCCAGAACGAATCCGCCGTTCCCGACTGTCGGTTGCAGCTTCTGAACCGAGTGGCACGTCAAACAAGTCAGCCCGTCGCGATCAAACCCGCGATCCACTTTCGAATCCTGCGTCAATCCGCCTGTCAGCACGCCAACCGGGTTGTGGCAGCTATCGCAATGCCGCGTGAACTCGATCCCTTTCGAACGCAGCAAAATGTTGACGCTCGTGCGGTAAAACGGCGTCCGAAACGAATTCGAGTGCAGCGCCTGCCGCCAGTTGTTGTAAGCCTGCGCGTGGCACACCGCGCAATACGTCGCCTTCGGAAACGCCCCCGCCTGCACGAAATCGTTGCCCTCAATCGCCGCGTTGCCCGGAATTGAAATCTTGCCGTCGCCGAATCGGAAGTTGTAGCTCTTGCGAACTTCGTCGGCATACGCCTTGCGCACGGCGTCCTGCGAATCCTCAAGCTGCTGCGCAGCCGTCTGATTCTGCTGCGCCTGAGTTTGCTGCGGCTGGCTCTGCTGCCCTTGTGGTTTCGCCAGCGAAGCTCCCAAAGCGCAAAGGCACAACACACAAACTCCAGCAAACGTTAAGCCGCGTCGGCTCCATGCGGTCATGCGCGCCTCCAAATTAGGGTCGCGATCTAGCGGTCTAAAAATCTAAATTTAATGAGACGTCCCGTTTTCAGCCGTCTTATGTGCCGCCGCATTCTGCTGGGCGATCGCGTCGTATACGCTTGGCACAATGCCCTTGCCTTCTTCGACCGCGAAAATCCGATCCACCGAAGGTAGCGTGATCTCTTCCTGTACTCCGTCCGGCCACCGCACTTCCACCTTCGTCACCGCGGTCGCGTCGCCGATCCCGAAGTGCAGCCGCATATCGTTCGACGATTCATAACTCCCGCCGCTCATCACGTCGCCGCGCTGCCGCACGCCGCCGGCCGTCAAATAAACCACCGTGCCAACTGCATCGCGCGGGCTCTTCGGCCCGCCCGTCAGCGCCAGTCCCACCCAATGATGTTTATCCGGGCTGACATTGCGTAGCAAAACCGGCTTGTGATCCAGGCAGTTGATGACCACATCGATCTTCCCGTCGTTGAACAGATCGCCAAATCCCGCCCCACGCCCCGGAACTACTTCCGCCAGCCCGGTGCCCTTCCACCGCGGGAACAACCTCAAATTTCTCTCCGTGCCGGATGTTGTGAAACACAAACGGCCGCTGCGCGAACGACGTGCCAAAGTTGTGTTGATCCACCTGCGGATAAACATGCCCGTTCACCGCGAAAATATCCTTCCAGCCGTCGTTGTCGTAGTCGATAAACTCCGTGCTCCACGTCAGAAACGGATACGTGAACTGCGCCATGCTCATTTCCGGCGCGATCTCCGTGTAATACGCTTTCCCGCCGTTGCGAAACAGCGGCTTGTAGTCATCCGAAAATGTCCCCGTGTAAAGATCCAGCAGGCCGTTGTTGCGATAGTCGCCGATCGCCATCCCCATGTTCGCGACTTCCTGCCCGTCTTGATTCAGCGCGAATCCCGACGTGAAACTCGCATCCTTAAACGTCCCATCCCCGTTGTTCAAATACAGATAGTTCGGCGTCGAATCGTTCGCCACCAGCAGATCGACTTTCCCGTCGTCGTTCACATCCACAAACACCGAAGTAAATCCGTAGTAGTGCTTCTTGTCTGAAACGCCGGCCTTCTCGCTGACATCCGTAAACGTTCCGTCACCATTGTTGTGAAACAGGTGGTCGCTCTCGCCCTGTAACCCGCGCGGACCGCACATCACGCCCACGCCGCGAAACTGGCAGAAATTCATCGCGTGCTCCGCCGGATTCGGTTTCGGCGGCAGCTTATCCATGTCCCAGTGAATGTAGCCGGGCACAAACAGATCCAGCTTCCCGTCGCCGTCGTAATCTCCAAATGTCGCGCCCGTCGACCAATTTCCCAGCTGAACGCCCGCCTTCTCCGCAACATCCGTAAACGTTCCGTCGTGATTGTTGTGAAAGAGCCGGTTCTTCCCGTAGTTCGACACGTAAATGTCCGGCCAGCCGTCGTTGTCGTAATCCCCGATCGCCACTCCATAGCCCCAGCGATCGTTCGTCACGCCAGCTTTTTCAGCGACGTCCGTAAACGTCCCATCGTGATTGTTGTGAAAGAGTGCCGCGTGCGGTGGAGTCGTTTTCCCGGTCAGCGCATCCACCGTCGACCCGTTCACCAGATAAATATCCAGCCACCCGTCATTGTCATAGTCGAGCAGCGCCACGCCCGACCCCGTGGTTTCAATGATGTAGTCCTTGGCGGGCGTGCCCATGGTGTGCCGCCAACCGCCCAGCCCCGCCTTGTCCGCGATATCCACGAACAGGATCGGCCCTTCCTTCACGAAACCACCCGCTGTGATCGGTCGTTTCTCCGAATCCAGCACCGGCGCGAAAACGCCCGCCGTCGCCGCGCCACCCTGCGTCCCGCCTTGCGGTGTCGACGCCCCGCCGTAGACCGCCTGTCCAGCCGGATCGGGCGATTGCGCTTGAGCGCGAGCCTCTTGATTCGCACCAACGACAAACACCGCCGCAAGACACGCGGCTGTGACAAAAATCTGTAATTTCTGCATAGGTTTAGTGGCCGACCGCACTTCGGGATTCGAGGACGTTATCGCCATCATTTGTACAAGCCCGCGCCGGATCGAAACAATATGGCGAAACTACTAGCGCTGGATTTTGGGTGCCGCACCCTCAGCCTTTAGAGGGTGCGGGTTTAGACTCGACCTCATCGACAACCCAAACGACGACCACGTTGTGGCCGCGGTATCCTCCCGATTTCCCTTCAAGCAAGATTTGTCATCCTGAGCGAAGTGAGCCGACGCCTTCTCTTCGCGTTCGCTTCTGAGCGAGCGCGTCGGCTCACGCAGCGAAGGATCTCAGCGTTAAGCACAACCACATCCATCCGCCCAAGCCCGCCGAGCACCATCCCGCTATGCAGCGATTCGACACCCACCCTCGCGTACCATCCGGCCAACCCGCGCCTGCGTGCTAGAATCCTCTCCGCATCGCGCTGCAAAAATCTTCATGTTCAAGAAAATCCTGATTGCCAACCGGGGAGAAATCGCAGTCCGCATCCTGCGGGCCTGCCGCGAACTCGGCATCCGCTCCGTCGCCGTCTTCAGCGAAGTCGACCGAAAATCCCTCCACGTTCGCCTGGCCGATGAGGCTTATCCGATCGGCCCCGCTCCCGCGCGCGAAAGCTACCTCAATATCGACAAAATCATCGGCGTTGCCCGCAAGACCGGCGCCGACGCCATCCACCCCGGCTACGGCTTCCTCGCCGAAAACGCCGCTCTTCCGCGCGCTTGCACCGACGCCGGCATCACTTTCATCGGCCCCACCGCCCAAGCCATGGAAGCACTCGGCGCCAAAACCGCCGGCCGCCAGCTCGCGCGCCGTTCCGACGTTCCCACCGTTCCCGGCACCAATGACCCGATCGAAAAACCCGACGAAGCCCACGCTCTAGCAGAGTCGATGGGTTTTCCCGTCCTCCTCAAAGCGGTCGCCGGCGGCGGCGGCAAAGGCATGCGCCTCGTGCACAGCAGCGCCGAGTTCGCATCCGCCTATCGCGACGCCAGCTCCGAAGCGCTGAACGCCTTCGGCGACCCGCGCCTCTACCTCGAGAAATATCTGGAGAAGCCCCACCACGTAGAAATCCAGATCCTCGCCGATCATCACGGTCGCGTCGTTTCCCTCGGCGAGCGCGAATGCTCCGTCCAGCGCCGCCACCAGAAAGTGATCGAAGAAGCCCCGTCTCCGATCATGACTCCCGACCTCCGCAAAAAAATGGGCGACGCCGCGGTGCGTCTCGCGCGCGCAGGTGGATACACCAATGCAGGCACCGTCGAATTCCTCGTCGACTCAAATCTCAATTTTTATTTTCTCGAGGTAAACACGCGCCTTCAGGTCGAGCATCCTGTCACCGAGCAGGTCACCGGCCTCGATCTCGTCAAACTGCAAATCGCGATCGCCGCTGGCCATCGCCTCCCATTCGCATGGGAAACCATCACTCCGCGCGGCAACGCAATGGAAGTTCGCCTCTACGCCGAAGATCCCGACAACAATTTCTTCCCATCGCCCGGCAAAATCCTGTCGCGCCAGGTTCCCGCCGGCCCCGGCATTCGTCTCGACGACGGCGTCTACGACGGCTGGACCGTTCCGAATGACTACGACCCGCTCCTCGCCAAGCTGATCGCCTGGGGCAACAGCCGCGAAGAAACGATCGCCCGTCTCCGCCGCGCGCTCGAAGAATCCACCGTCAGCGGCATCAAAACCAACGTCGGCCTCTTCCGCCGCTTGCTCACCGAACCCGACTTCCTCCGCGGCGACGTTCACACCAAATGGCTCGACGAACTCCTCGCCAAAGATCACGCCGCAAAATCGGCCGCCGCCAAGCCCACCGAAAAGAAAGTCGTGTCTTCATTTGCGCCAGCCGCGAATCCTGATGCGAGACCCGCGACCGCAACCTCAGTCACTACGAACTCCGCTGTAGACGCGTCGATTGCGAACACCGATGTAGCCGCGATTGCCGCGGCCCTATGGCAAGCCGGCGACGCCTCGAAGAATTCTTCTTCAGCGAACGCATCGCCCGACGCCCAACAAGACTCCCGCTGGAAACTCGAAGGCCGCCGCGCCCAACTGGATCGCACGCCATGAAGTACGACGTTCGCATCGCCGGCAAATCTCGCATCATCGAATTGCACCGCGACGCCAATCGTTGGCAGATCGCGCTCGATGGCGCCGCAATCGACGCCGACGCCATCGAAATCGCTCCTGGCATTTTTTCCATCCTGCTCAACGGCGAATCCCACGAGGTCCGCGTCGCCCCAAATCCGGATGGCAGTCTCACGATTCAAGACGGCCCCCACGAATTCAAAGCCGAAGTCGCCGACCCCCGCTCCTGGCGCGGTCGCAAACATGGCGCCGTCGAAGTCGAAGGCCGCCAGCAAATCGTCGCCCCCATGCCCGGCAAAGTAATCCGCCTCCTCGTCAAACCTGGCGACAAAGTCGAAGCCGGACAGGGCCTCCTCGTCGTCGAAGCCATGAAAATGCAAAACGAAGTCAAATCCCCCAAAACCGGCACCGTCGAAAAACTCCTCGCCAAAGAAGGCCACCCCGTAAACGCCGGCGACATCCTCGCCTGGATCGACTAACTCTTTTTTCTCTCGTGAACTCTCTCTGTGGCGCTCTCTCTTTAACTCACTCGTTACCCGCCTTTTCAGCCGCTTCTCCACGTCTTTCAACTGTCGACTGTCGACCTCCTCCTCTTCTGTGCTACCGTTTTCTGCTCATGAACAGTCGCATCGGAGTGCTTCTAAGCGGTCGCGGGTCCAACTTCGTCGCACTAGCCGACAGCGTCGACGCCGGACGCATCCCCAACGCCGAAATCGCCATCGTCCTCAGCAATCGCGAAGGCGCCGCCGGCATCGACCGCGCCAAAGAGCGCGGCTTGCCAACTCGCGTCATCCCCTCCAAGGGTCTCGAACGCGAAACCTACGACCGTCAAGTCGTCGCCGCCCTCCAGGAAGCCAAAGTCGATCTCATCTGCCTCGCCGGATACATGCGCCTGCTCTCCCCTTACTTCGTCGCCGCGTTCCCCAATCGCATCCTCAACATCCATCCGTCGCTCTTGCCGTCGTTCCCGGGCTTCGAATCGCAGCGCCAGGCCCTCGAATACGGCGTAAAATTCGCTGGCTGCACCGTCCACTTCGTAGACGAAAATCTCGACGCCGGCCCAATCGTTTTACAAGCAGTCGTGCCCATAAAAGACGAAGACACCGACGCATCTTTGTCCGAACGAATTCTGAAGGAAGAGCACCGCATCTATTCCGAAGCCGTAAAAATCATCCTCGAAGGAAATTTCAAAATCGCCGGCCGCCGCGTGCTCCAATCATGACGCCCCACTACAAAATGTGTACGGGCGCAGCACCGCTGCGCCCCATGTCCGCACGATCGATCCGACCCAGCCCTGTAGCCGCGATCGTTTCCCAGATCGCGGGGTTTAGAGTCAGGACCATCGAGCCCGAACCGAAAGGAATCTGACGCAGCACAGACATGACCACCCAGTTCAAACCCGTCGAAGAACAACTCGCCTACCTCAAAAAAGGCACCGTCGAAATCATTCGCGAAGACGAGCTAAAAACGAAGCTCGCCGAATCGATCAAAACCGGAAAACCTCTCCGCGTCTATCTCGGCGTCGATCCCACTGCGCCCGATCTGCATCTCGGCCACACCGTCGTCATCCGCAAGCTCAAACACTTCCAGGATTTGGGCCACACGGCCGTCTTCCTCATCGGCGATTTTTCCGCCATGATCGGCGATCCGACGGGAGTCTCCGAGACGCGCCCGCCGCTCACCCGAGAACAAGTCGACGCCAACGCGAAAACCTATCTCGAACAAGTCTTCAAAATCCTCGACCCGAAAAAAACCGAAGTCCGCTACAACAGCGAATGGCTCAACAAATTGAATGCCGTTGACGTCGTGCGCCTCTGCTCCCACTACCGGCTCGCGCGAATGCTCGAGCGCGAAGATTTTCGTTCCCGGCTGGAAAACCAACAACCGATATCGGTGCACGAATTGCTCTATCCGCTGTTGACGGCGCTTGATGCTGTGAACTTGAAGTCCGACGTCGAGCTCGGCGCCACCGAGCAAAAATTCAACCTACTCGTCCACCGCGAAATCCAGCGTGAATACGGCGTCCCGGGCCAGGCCGTTCTCACAATGCCGATCCTCGTCGGCCTCGACGGCTCGCGCAAAATGTCCAAGAGCCTCGGCAACTACGTCGGCATCACCGAACCGCCCGTGGAAATGTTCGGCAAGCTGATGTCGATCCCCGACGAGCTGATGTGGCAATACTACGAACTCATCACCGATCGCACTCCCGCCGAAATCACCGCGCTAAAGGCGAAGTCGCCGGCGGCAAACTCCATCCCATGGACGCCAAGATGCGCCTCGCCACCGAAGTCATCGCCACATTCCACGGCCAGGACGCCGCCAATAAAGCCGCCGAAAACTTCCAGCGCGTCTTCCGCGATCGCCAAGCGCCAACCGAAATTCCCGTAGTCAGAATGAAACAGGGCGAAGTGAAGCAACTCAATGCGTTGCTGGTCGAGCTAAAGCTCATCGATTCAAAGAGCGAGGCGGACCGCGTAATCAAACAAAAGGGAGTCGAGGTTGATGGTGTTTGCTTCGACAACCCACGGCATCCTATGCCGACGCACAAACCGGGTGAATTCACTCTGAAGGTTGGCAAAAAGAAATTCCTGAAAGTCGTGATCGAGTAAAGCTTTAACAAGAGGTGGTTTATGACTCCGAATGTCGGACAGGCGCGAGAATTAAGGAATTCGCCGGAGTCTTGGCCATCATTGCCGCTGGAATCCTGGGAACCCACACGCGCCACGCTGCACATGTGGACGCAAATCGTCGGCAAGGTGCGGCTTGCCCTCACACCGTTGGTCAATCACTGGTGGAATGTTCCGCTCTACGTCAGCGCGCGCGGCCTGACAACTTCCTCGATGCCTTACCGCGATCTCGTCATCGAAATCGAGTTCGATTTCATCGCCCACCAACTCGTCCTCCGCAAGAGCGACGGCGTCGTCGCTTCCATCCCCCTCGCCCCCAAAAGCGTCGCCACTTTCTACGGCGAATTCTCCGAAATGCTCCGTTCTCACGGCATCGACGTAAAAACCTGGAAGATGCCCGTCGAAATCCCGGATCCCATCGCCTTCGACAAGGATGAAACTCACGCCTCCTACGATCGCGAAGCCGTCCACAAATTCTGGCGCATTCTCGCTTCGAGTAGCGATGTGTTCCACGATTTCCGCGCGCTGTTCATCGGCAAGAGCAGCCCAGTCCATTTCTTCTGGGGCAGTTTCGATCTCGCCGTTGGCCGCTTTTCTGGACGCCGCGCTCCAGCGCGTCCCGGCGCCGATCCCATCACCAAGGAAGCCTATTCCCATGAAGTCAGCGCCGTCGGCTTCTGGCCCGGCAGCGGCAACATGAAAGAGCCGGCCTACTATTCCTACGCCAGTCCCGAGCCAGCGGGGTTCAGTGAGTATCGCGTTGCGCCCCCGGCGGCTTCGTATCGCAAAGATATGGGCGAATTTATATTGCCCTACGAAGCAGTGCGGACCGCCGCCGATCCCACCGCCGCGCTTTTCGAGTTTTGTCAGACGACTTACGAAGCCGAAGCGATCAATGCAAAGTGGTCTCGCGAGGACTTGGAACGCAAGCCGTAACATGTCGTGACACACAGCCAACAATCGAACTAACGAACTGCGGTACACTTCGCCGCGCAAAACTTTGCAAACACCTAGGTAGACCAAAATGAAACTCCTGCCAATTTCCGTCTCGTTCGCTTGCCTGCTTTTCACTTCAGCCATTACTGCTTCGGCGCAGGAGCATCCTGCTGCCACACAAGCTTCGCAGAAGTCAGCGATGAATGATCCGGCTGAGCCGCCGCATCCGTTGGCCGAAGCCGAAGACGATTCCTCGGCCGAGCGGCGCGATCGCACGATCTTCAGTCGACGAGAAGTCGATGCGTGCGCTGATCGATGCGATGGTCGCGTGCGGAACGCGCATCTCGATTGGCAATTGGGAAGATCCAAAGCGTGGCCCCGGATGCGGCCGCGACAAAATCGTCGAGCGCCTCAACGAAATTAATAAAGCCAACGGCGGCAAACTTCAAATCGTCGTCGATAAGTTCGAGGCGACTGGGGATCGCACGCTTGGTAAGCCGGCGCCGATGCAGAACGTGTATGCCGTCTTGCCTGGTACGGACGAGAAGATGGCGAAGACCGTGTTTATCGTGTCGGGACATTTCGATTCGATTCCGTCGGTCTCGACCATCACCGACACAAGTCTCGATGCGCCCGGTGCCGACGATGACGCTTCGGGTGTCTCGGTAAGCGTCGAATCGGCACGCTTACTCAGCAAAATAGCCGCGAGCGGCAAAGGATTCCGTGCGACCTTGATTTTCGCGACGGTTTCGGGGGAAGAACAGGGTTTGTTCGGCTCGACTCACATGCTGGAGTGGGTAAAGCAGCAGGGCTACACGGTAGGCGGCATGCTCGACGACGACATCGTTGGCGACGACTTACAGCCGGGTGCGCCACATCGCGTGCGATTGTTTTCGGGCAACGGCGAAATCGATGATTGCGATGGGCCGTCGCGTGAATTAGCGCGCGCTGTAGAAGAGATCGATGGGCGAGCGGCGATTCGGATGATTTTCCGTGTCGATCGTTACGGACGCGGCGGCGATCATTATCCGTTTTATAAGGCGGGAATGCCTGCCGTCCGATTCACGGAGCCGTGGGAGGATTACAACCACGAGCACCAGACCCCGCGAACGGAAAACGGCGTCGAGTACGGCGACTACGCGAAATTCTTGAATGCAGCGTTTTTAGGCAACGTTGCCCGTGACAACGCCGAAGCCTTGCGGCAGCTTGCGTTGGCTCCGCATCCGCCGACGGAAGTGCATTTGGCGGGTGGCGTCACCCAGGACGCGAAGATTTCGTGGTCGGCGGAGGAAGATGACGCGCGCGCCGGATTTGAGATTTTGTGGCGCGAAACGACGGAAGCGCGCTGGAGCGTTCTGACGTTTACGGAAAAATCGGGCGAGACGGTGCTGAAGGATGTTTCGACCGACAATCACTTTTTCGCAGTGCGCGCAGTAGGGAAGAACGGCGCCCGCTCCATCGCGGTTCCCACAGAGCCCGCGCCACGCCGCCCAGCTCCTGCTACCGGAGAAAAAATAACCGACGACTGCCGGCGAGTCACAGCACGATTATGTAGGGGCGCAGCATTGCTGCGCCCCATGTCCGCAAAATGTAATGAATTTAGGTGCTGACGCTGAATCGCCTACTTCGTGATTTTCGCGCCCCACTGTTCAGGGCTCAGATCTTTCGCATGTTGCGAGAAGATCCAGAGATGGCCTTCGAGATCCTGCACGGCGTACTGCAGTTCGCCATAAACAGTTTCGTGGAGTTGCTCGACAAGACGAATCCCCGTGGCTTTTACCTTCCGATGGTGCGCATCGACATCATCGAAAAAAATCGTGAGGCTCTGCAGGTTGTAACCGAGTTCCGCCGGCGTCGAAGCATTGGCCTTTGAAGCGTGCGCCATGACGTAAGCGTTCGACAGCCGCAACTGCGCCCCAGCGATCTTGCCCGTTGTCGTATCGATGTAGTGATACTGCTCGACGAATCCGAAATGCTTCACAAGCCAGTCGATCGCAGTAGGCAGATCGCGATACGAAACGTGAGGCAGAACGCTATCGACAGGCACAGAGCGATTCTTCATAGCAATTGGATGATTGTGGCCGAGATTCGTTATCGCGTCCACCAGCCGCTATGCCCGACGATTGCGCCGGAATCGGTCGTCGCGATCTAGGCCGGGCTAAACGCGCTGGGCGAACGTCAGGTAGTGGCCGGCGGGATCCTGGAAGCCAACTTCGCGCATTCCATAAAAGGCGATGCGTTCGGGCATGGTGATTTTTTGTTTCTTCAGCGAGGCCAGGATCGCGTTGAGATCGTCGACTTCGATGTAGAGGAAGGTCGGGCCTTTTTTCGCGGCTTCGGCGACCTGCGGCATGTCTTCCCCGAGGCTGGCGTAACTTTGATACATCACTTCCGTGCCGTCCTTTTGTAGGGAAACGAAGCCGAGTTTGTCGCCGTGCGGAACTTCGATTATTTTCTCAAAGCCGAGCGCGTCTACCCAGAAGGGCAGAACGGGTTCGATCTCTTTCACAAAAAGAACTGGCGTAATCCGTTTGACGGTCATGGCGGCTCCTGCTGAGACATTCGATGCTTGACGGCGAAACTAGTCTTGTTTAGACTAGCTAAGAGCTTAGACCACTCACTGACGGTTCGTCAAGGAGGATTTGTATGGTTTCGGAAACGCGCGAACTGCGGGACCTGATCTCGGTCGGCCCGGCGATGGTAAGGGATTTTCATTTACTCGGGGTGCGCAGCGTCGCCGAGCTGGCACGGCGCAGCCCGGAAAGGATGTACGCGCAACTGGAACGCGTTGCGCCTCAGCACATCGACATCTGCGTGCTGGACACGTTTCGAGCGGCAGTTGCGCAAGCGCGCAATCCACGATTGCCGGCGGAGCAGTGTCAATGGTGGTGGTGGAGCGCACGCCGGAAGAAAGGATGAGCGCGGAGGCCATGCAAACGGTATTGATCGACACGTTTGTCGTCCCGGAAGAATCGAAATCCATATTTCTCGATCGATCGCGACAGGTGCAGGCCTTTCTGCGCACCTTACCGGGATTCGTCGAAGGGTTTTTACATGAGAAGGTCGAAGGCAATGGCCGCTTCAACGTTGTCACGACCGCGGTGTGGGAAAGTGAAGTGGCCTATGAGAACGCCAGGAAGGCGGCGGCTGAAGAGTTTCAGCGGTCAGGCTTCAACCCGCAAGAGACGATGAAGCGACTCGGAATTGAAGTCGAACGCGCCGTGTTTCACAGATCGCCGTATTGAGAGTTGGCGCGAGAATCCGCGATCGAAAAGGTGGCAATGAGGGTGCGCAGCCGAAAGAAGCTGGCAGTAACCACGCCGGACCTCGTGATTCTCAGCCTGTTGGCGGAGCGGCCGATGCATGGGTATCAGGTGAATCTCGAATTGGAGCGGCGGTGCGTTCGCGACTGGGCCGCGATTTCCCGCCCGCAAATTTATTACTCGCTCGAGAAATTGGCGGCCGCGGGATTGATTCGCGCCGGTGAGTCCGAAGATCCGGTCGGAGGGCCCGACCGGCGCGTCTTCGAGACGACGCTGAAAGGGAAGCACGCGCTGAGCGACGCGCTTGAGCGTGCGGATTGGACGACGCAGCGCGACCGGCCGCCGTTTCTGACTTGGGTCGCGCTTTCGTGGCAGGCACGGCCCGGCGTTTTCAAGAAGCAGATTGCGCGGCGCGCGGAATTTCTGGAGAGCGAGATCGCGCGCGAAAAAGAAACGCTCGATTCGATTCTCGCCGAGGTTGGCCATCCTCATCACGAAGCGGTGTGGATGGTTACCTTGATGATCGAACAGTTTGAAACTGAGCTGAAATGGTTGCGCAAGATAGAACGCGACCTGCCGAAGCGAAAATCGGCGAAAAATCCAGATTACGCGCGGTGAGTTGCCACCGCGTCGGATTGCGTTTTGTTCCACCTCGAGTTGCGCCGCGTTTTGTGACTGGCGCTGCTTAAAAATCTTCGTCGTCGCCGATGGGCGGACCATCGGGCGGCTCGTACGGCATCGTCGCAATCACTTTTGTTGGATCCTTCTCAAACTGATCGATCTGTCGCGCGACGAAAGCCGAGTACACCTCCACTTCGTTTTCTGCCGAACGCGGCTTGAACTCGGTACCGTTCTTCTCTTTGTAGAAGTGGAGTTCGGCGGTTGCCGTCGCGCGAACTCCGGGCAATGTAGTCGTGTCGTTTGCAAGCGCCATCAAGTCGTAGACAGCGATGTAATCGATGGTTCGACCGATCTCGCCCAGATATCCGGGATAGTTCGCCCAACGATGCGTGGCCCCAAGAATCTGGTCGATGACTTCGGCGAGCCCCGGGTTCGCGGCATCGCGCGCATGAAATTCTTCGAGTCGCGCGGCGCGCTGCGGATTAAACAGAAACTGCAGGATGAGTTGCGCAGCGGCCTCAGCGGGCGCGACGGCGTCGAACGCGGGACTCGTGCGGATTTTGAAATCTTCGCGGCCACGCGGATACATCACCGGACGCGGCGGAATAATCTTCAGCAGCGATTCAGGCAGCGCGAGCACGCGCGGATCGAGCGTTGCGAGAACCGCTTTCAGCGCGCGGCGCTGTTCGGCGGGCGCGATGATCGCCGTCGGAATTTCCCCGTCGCCGCGAACGGCGAATGTGTAGTCCATGCCGCCGATGAGCTTGGTCGCGGCTTCGGCTTGATAGCGATGCAGCATGTAGATCGGCACCAGCGTGTCTTCGAGCGTCGCCAGCGGCGCGCCTTCGCGAATATTGTTTTCGCCGAAGCGTTTCAGTGCCGCCTCGCGCACTTTCATCAGGCGATCGAGCTCGTCGATCGCGTTTGAGCCGGAATCCCATAGATGCGCGACGCTGCTCGATGAGCTCGCAGGGCGCGCGTCCTGATCGGTGAGGAAGCGAAGATGCTTCTGCAAGTAGGCGTCTTCGAGAATTTTATTCAGCGCCGCGTGTTCGTCCGCGCTCGGCCGGAAAATCCGAGTAGCCCCATGTAATCGAAACTTTGTCCCACTCGCCGATTCCGGTTGCGTAGGCTTGCGACAAATCTGGCACGCCGTCGGCGCCGAGCATCACGACGGGCGGCGGATAATCCATCACCGACGACCGCCCAACCGTGCTCGCCGAATAATTGTGCTCGAGGCCGAGCGTATGGCCGACTTCGTGCGCGGCGAGCTGGCGCAAGCGCGCGAGCGCCATCTCCTGCATTTTGGCGGGAGACGGGTTTTCCTTTTTCATACGGCGCGAGCAAACCTTCCGCGATCAGAAAATCCTGCCGCACGCGCAGCGACCCGAGCGACACCTGCCCCTTGATGATTTCGCCGGTGCGCGGATCGATGATGCCTTCGCCGTACGACCAGCCGCGCGTCGCGCGATGCACCCACTGAATCACGTTGTAGCGCAGATCCATCGGGTCGGCGCCTTCGGGCATCATCTCGACGCGAAACGCATTCCGATATCCCGCCGCTTCGAACGCCTGCTGCCACCAGTTCGCGCCTTCGAGCAGCGCGGAGCGAATCGGCTCGGGCGTCCCGCGATCGAGATAATAGACGATCGGTTCGACGGCCTCGCTCACCGCGGCGCTCGGATCTTTTTTCTGCAACCGATGTCGCGCGATGAATCGCTTGACGATGGGCTCGCTGATCGGTGTCGCGTAATCCTGGTAGGAAATACCAAAAAAACTCGAGCGCGGATCGTACACGCGCGGCTTGTAGCCCGGCGGCGGCAGCTGCACGAACGAATGATGCTCGCGCACGGTGATCGATTCGGGCGACGGCGTGACGTCTTTCACCCATTGGCCGGGATGATCGCCGGCGAAAGTGAGCGTGGCTTCGACTTCGGTATTGAGCGGGAAATTTTTTGTGCGCGCGAGATAGAAGGCGCAGCGCTTGTCGTCGAGCTTGAACGAGCCTTGCTTTGTGCGCGCCAGAACTTCGGGGACGTGGTGCGCGTCGCGAAGGAAAAAATCGGTGGCGTCGACCAGGACGTGCGCGTCGTCGCCGTTACCGTCCTCGGCCGCCGATGTAAAACCCCAAAGCGCGGACTCGGCGAACGACTGCCGCACAGCCGTGCGTTCGTCGGGATCGCTCGTGACCGCGCGATAGTCGAGATTCGACTGGATCAGCAAAATTTTCGGCCCGACGCGCTCGAAGCGAACGATGCGCGTCTCGCCCATCTGGCCGCGGTCGAGCCCAATGTCGTTGGAGCCGACTCCGGCGGGCAGCGACGTCTGATACAAAAACTCCGTGTTCCACTTGTCGATTTCCAGCCAGAGCTTGCCGGATTTAGCGTCCCAGTAGAGGTTGAAGTAGCCGGGAAGTTTCGTCGCGTCTTTCGTTTTTTCGGCGATGGTGGGAGTTGCTGGCGATGGCGTGTCGGCGGCGCGCGGTTGAGTGATTGTCCGCGGCGTCGCAGGCGTCGCGATCGCTGCCGGTGCCACTGAGAGAGCGACCAGCAGTAGCGCGGTCGAAAATTTCGACATGGTTGACGCCTCCGAAAGCATCGCGTTTGAACGCGACGAAATGTTGTACAACAAAATAAGGTGGCGCGGTCTGAAATTTCACAGCATGGCGTCTGCTATAATTTGAATTGCTTGCATGCGGAAAGTTCGCTGTGGGCGCACCTGAAACGAAGTCTGAGTGGTTGGACAAGTCCCGGAAAAAGATCGACCTTGCCGAAACTTCGCATCTCTGTCGTTCAATATCTCAACACGTCGCCGCTGGTTTGGGGATTCACGCGCGGCCTGCTTGCGGGGAAGTACGACCTTTCGTTCACCGTGCCGTCGCAATGCGCCGAGGCGTTGCGCGCGGGCGACGTCGACATCGCGATCATTCCGGCGATCGAATATCAGCGCATCGATGATCTTGTGATTTTGCCCGACCTGGCGATTGCGTCGAAGCGGCGCGTGCGCAGCTTGCTGCTGATTTCCAAGGTGCCGATCGCCCCGTCGAGCGACCCTGAAAAAAGTCCGAAGTCGATTGCGCTCGATCGCAGTTCGCGCAGCACGCAGGCGCTCACCAAAATTTTGTGCGCGCGCCATTGGCGCATCGCCCCGCAATTTCAAGAGATGGCGCCCGACCTCGCCGCAATGCTCGCCGCCCACGACGCCGCGCTGCTCATCGGCGACCCCGCCCTGCGCGTCAGCCTCGCCATCGAATCCGCTTTCCCCGGTCGACTCTGTAGCGGCGGGGCTTGCTCCGCCCTCTCGCTCAACGGCAAAACCCTCGGCATCGTCCGCTCACCCGGCCGCCCCCGAAATCTGCGACGCCGCAACGCTCGGCATCGCTGGCGCCGAAAAACTCTACGTCTACGACATCGTCGAGCAATGGCGCGCCATGACCGGCCTCTCCGCCGTCCTCGCCGTCTGGGCCGCCCGCCCCTCCGTCGCCACTCCCGACGTCGTCGCCGACTTCCACGCCTCCCGCGCCTTCGGCCTCCTCAATCTCCCCGAACTCTGCGACGCCGCCTCCGCCGAACTCCGCCTCCCCGCCCCCGCCCTCCACTCCTACCTCACCGACAACATCGACTTCACCCTCGACCCCGAAAACGTCGCCGCCCTCACCCGCTTCTTCGTCGAAGCCCACGCCCTCGACCTAACCCCCGCCGCCAAGCCCGTCCTCCTCGCCCCCGGCCCAAAACCCGTCACACTCGAACCCGTCCTCTCCAAGCCCCGCTAACGCTCGTCTTCGAAGCGCTCTTCGTAGTGCCGACATCCTGCCGGCGGCTTTCCTTCTTTTTCCACCTTTACACCTTCCGATAAAACATTGAAATGCAAGGAGTTATTGTGAAGAAACTTCCTCGCTCGCAGTCATAAGGTAAGGCAATTTGATATTGTCTTACAAAATTAGATATGACATACTTTGAGCACGAGGTACGCCATGAAATCAGAAGTAGGAACCATCACCACAAAGGGCCAGCTCGTCATCCCCGCCAAGCTTCGCCGCAAATACGAAATTCACGTCGGGACACGCGTGGCGTTCTTGGAGGAGGGCAACCGCCTCATCCTGCAACCGCTCACATCCGGTTTCATTCGCAGCCTGCGAGGTTCCTTGAAGGGACGCGCCCTCGACATTCTCTACGAAGAACGCAAGCGCGACCGCGAACTCTGATATGGCTGCCGCACAGCCGCCGGAATCCGTCGTGCTCGACGCCAGCGCTTTGATGACTTTTTTCCTCGATCGCCCCGGTGCCGAAAAGATAGAGGAGCTGCTCGATCGCGCAGCGGCTGGTGCCTGCGAACTTGCCATGAGCGTCGTGAACTGGGGCGAGGTCTACTACTCCGTCTGGCGCAGTGAAGGCGAAACCATCGCCCAGAACGTCGCCGCCGAAATTGCCCAGCTCCCGATTGATCTGATCCCGGCAACCTACGTTCTCACCAAACTCGCCGCCGAACTTCACGCCCGCCACAAACTCCCCTTCGCAGACTGCTTCGCCGCCGCTCTCTCCGCCAGTCGCGACGTCCCCGTTGCCACCAGCGACACAGACTTCGTCCGCGTCCAGGATCACATCCAAGTGCTTTGGGTTAAGTAGGTATGAGTAGAATTTTCAGCTTAGGCCGATATAGCAACTTGTTCTTGAACCGATGTTGTCAGGCGCCAATCCGATACCGACCCTTTCCCAGAAACTCTATTATGCGAAGGTCGCGAAGTACCTGAAGTTGCTGACGGATTTTGTCGTGCACATGCTCGTTGAGCGGGTAAATTTTTTTCAATGTACTCGAATGGGCGTAGACATCGCGAAGCGAAAATTGATGCGCGAAAATCGAATTGAAGTTCGAATCGGCGGTAACCCGCTCAAACGATTCAATTTACAATGTTTACCTTGACATTATAGCTATATATATGGTAACCTTCCGCGTGTTGTCTCGACTCACCTCCGCGCTAGCAGGGTCGCAAGCTCCCAGCCGAAATTCTCCCGTAACGCCTTTAGATTCACATTCTTGCACTCTGTGCACGCATAAACCATTTAGAATCACATTCTTGCGCGAAAACAGGGGGAGGGGGTGGGTCGATTCCCGTTTCGGGAAGGATTCCTCCAGCGGAAAGAACGGATAGAATAGGAACGGAGTCCAAAGGACCATTGTGGGACTGACGAAGCAACAAGCCATCGAGATGTTGGAATCCGACGATCTGCTCGGGATCGGGATGGAGGCGCACGCCCTCCGCATGAAGAAGAACGACCCGCGCGTGGCCACCTACCAGATCGATCGCAACATCAATTACACCAATTTTTGCACCGAATATTGCTCGTTTTGCGCGTTTTACCGCCCCATTGGAGACAAAGAAGGCTACATCCTGCCGCTCGAAGAAATTTATAAAAAGATCGAGGAGATGCTGGAGCTGGGCGGCACCGGCGTGCTGCTCCAGGGCGGCCTGCATCCCGACCTGCAGATCGGCTACTACGAGAACCTGCTCCGCTCATTGAAGGCACGGTTTCCGCAGGTTTGGCTGCATTGCTTTTCGGCCCCCGAGATTTTGTGCATCGCGAACGTTTCCGAGCTGAGCGTTCGCGAAGTGATTCAGCGCCTGATGGACGCAGGACTCCAATCCATCCCCGGCGGCGGCGCGGAATTGCTCGATGACGAAATCCGATCGAAGATCGCGCGGCTGAAGTGCACCAGCGACGACTGGGAAGAAGTGCATCGCACCGCGCATTCGCTCGGCCTGCGCACGACGGCGACGATGATGTTCGGCTGCGGCGAAGAACTAAAACATCGCGTCAATCACCTCGACCGCATCCGCCGAATTCAGGAAGACACCGGCGGATTCACCTCATTCATCCCGTGGATTTTTGCCGCCGACAACACCGCCCTCGGCAAAAAAGTACAGGAAACAACCGCCGTCGATTATTTGAAGACGCTCGCCGTCAGCCGCCTCTATCTCGACAACGTCGATCACATTCAATCAAGCTGGCTGACGCCCGGCATCAAAGTCTGCCAGGTCGGATTGCAATTCGGCGCCGACGACGTCGGCAGCATCCTGATCGAAGAAAATGTCGTCTACGCCGCCGGCGTACGCAACCGCACCAACGAAGGTGAACTCCGCCGCATCATCTCCGACGCCGGCTTCATCCCCGCCCAGCGCGACACGCTCTACTACTCGTACGCGCTGAAGTGAAAACGTGCGCCCGCCGCTACGACTTAGCCGCGCGACAGAAAAAAAGACTGTCATTCCGAGCGGAGCGAGGAATCTCTCTTCGTTTTTTTGCAGTCCGCGATTGATTCAGTGAGAAGACGAAGTTTTTGCTGCGTCTTTGCGAAAACCGATTTTGTCAAGCATCGGCTGAATCTCAGGATTCGACATGAACAGCTTCCAGATCAATCCCGAACGATAATTCTCGATCATCACGACGATCGGCGCCTGATTCAGCCCCATGTAAATCGGCGAAATCCAATCCGCTGAATCGTTGAACGCATCGCGCGGACCGTAGATTCCCCAGATGTCCGCGCCGCGTTCGCGATAGAAATATTTGAGCGCGTCCATCGACGCTTCCGGCGTATACGGAAAACTTGAGAGCGCTCCCGTTGGAGTCATCGTTCCATCATCATCGTTCGTGTCGGGAGCGTGGTCGAGGTAGCCCTTTGGGCCGTCGCTCGCAGTGAGTCCCCAATTGTCCGCGCTGTAACCCGCGAAGTGTTTTGGATTCGCGACAACCCACGCGCGATTGATCAGCGCCATGTTGCGATTGTTGGTGAAGTAATCCGTGAAGCGATCGCGCAGCCCGCGCGGATCGAAACCCATATACGAATAGTGCGCGAAGAAGAGCGGACCGCCGCTGCCGACTCCGACATCGAGCATGATGCCGAAGTACGAACGCCCGTTGAGATATTCGTCGCCAGCGGTTGCGACGCCTTCGCGCTTGCCTGCTCCCGCGTTGCTCTTCGCTGCAGCGCTTTGCTTCTGAGTTGTCCCAACTTTCCCGCGTGTCGCGGCGCTGTCGTCGGGGCTCCAGCCGCGGCGATAGTTCACCGCAGCGGCGGATCGTCCTGCCCAACCTGTGTAATACAACTCCGCAGGAACGTTGTGAGTCGGCGACGCGATTGCGAGCAAGTAGACGATCATCGCTTCGTTGTAGCCTGTGAGGCGATGATTGATGTGCCACGCGAATTCCGGCGACCAATGCCAGAAGAGCGCATCGCCGTCGGGCGTGCGGCGATACCAATCCCATTCCACTGAAGTCCAGAGTTGCGTGATGCGTGCGTAGAGATCGCGCTCGGCGCTTGTGTCGCGATGGAAATATTGGCGCGCAGCGAGCAGGCCTTCGATGAGGAACGCAGTCTCGACGAGATCGCCCGCGTTGTCGAACATGCTGAAGACGGGAAGGCTCGCGCCCGTGTGTCCGTCCATGAAGTGCGACCACACGCCGTGATAGCGCGGAGCTTTCTCCAGGAACGCGACGATCTTGTCCAGACGCGCAAGACCTTCGTCGCGCGAGATGAAGCCACGATCGACGCCGACGATCAGCGCCATGATGCCGAATCCGCTCGCGCCGGTGGCGACGATGCGATCGTCGCCGGGAATATTCTCGAGCGTGGTGCCGGAGTCGGGATGCGCGCCTTCGTAGTAATAGCGGAAGCATTCCTCCTGAAGCATGGTGAGGAGTTCGTCGTCGGTGAACTTGCGCGTTGTCGCTGAGGCTGTGTTTGAGAGCGGCGATTGATCGTAGGAGGCGTCGGATGCGGCGACTCTGTAATGCGCGGTTTTTGGTGGAGCGCCAATGTAGTCGCTGAAGCGCGTGATACCGCGGACCTGCGTGCCGATGGGTTGGTAGCTTTGCTCGTTGTCGAGCGAGCGATAGATGACGTAACGCTCGACGTGATCGTCGGGGACGGCGCTCCATTGAAGATCGATGTGGCGCTCGTAGCCTTTCGCGGTGAGGTTTTGCGGTGACGGAGGAATTTGCGACTGGAATGAATCGGGAGAGGATTTCGGCTCTGAAGGCTGCGGCGACGCAGGGTTTGGCGTCGAAGTTGAATCTAAACCCGCACCCTCAGAAGCTGAGGGTGCGGCACCCAACTGCCGTCCCGTCACTGAGTTTGTGACAGCGATTGCCGTCACGCCTGCGGCGGAGGCTGACGGCGACGCTGTGGCTTGATCGGTGTCGATTTTGATTTCGTCGATGATGAGCGTGTGGGGAGTTTTGTCGGGCTCGTCTTGGGTGAAGACGATGCTCTCGAGCAAGTTGGGATTGAGATCGTGGATTGACGCGGTTGCGAATTCGGCGAGCGGGATTTTGATTTGTGTCCAGCGATTTGCGGGGAGATCGCGGACGAATTCGCGGAGCTTCAGTGCACGGGAAAACTGCGCGTTTGTGTCGCTGATTCGAATCTCGGGGAGAGCGCGAGCGGGAATGCCGTCGGGCGAATAGCACCAGAAGAAGAGATTGCCGCCGATAAAGCTAATTTCGCGATCGCGGAAACGCATTACGTCGATGCGTGCGTCCCAGCTGCCAGTTTGGGCGGAAGTCCATTCGAGGCGGAGCGCGTTTGGAGGCGTGTAGAAGAATTTAGTTTCGACGGGGAGTTTGCCGTGAATCAATTTCAGCACGCTGGGCGCGGAGGCGTTGCCGGAGCTGTAGAAGTAGGCGTCGTGCTCGAGGCTGTTGTCGAAGAAGATGTGGTGATAGTAGAGCGTGTCGGCGATTGTGGAGGTGGCCGCCGCGGCGAGAAAAAACGCCAATGCGAGCACGAAGGTTTTTAAAGAGAAGAGTTTGTTTCGGCGGTGGATTGATTTGGGAGCCGCAGCGTTTGAGATTTGGTGCACGTCGTGGTGGTCCAAGTTGAGTGGTGTCTAAACTCCGCGATCTGAAAAACGATCGCGGTTACAGGTCTCGACGGATCGAGACTGCCGAGATGGGGCGCAGCGGTGCTGCGCCCGTACAAGACCTTGCACGACGGTGTGATGCGTGGTTGCGACCGGCAGTTTCGTCGAGAACGAAAAGTCGTCAGGATTTTTTCGGAAGGCGGAGCAGGACATCGACTTCGATGCCGTCGGGGAGTTCGACGTCTTCGAGGAGATAGAGGACGCCGCCGCGGAAACGAGCACGAATTTTACGGATGTCGCTGGGAGGCGGTTGCGGAGCGGCGGCTGAAGCCGGAGCAGAGGATTGTGTTGCGGCAGCACGCGGCTCGGTGGCGCCCGGCGCTGCGGGTTTCGCGGCAGCGCTGGCTTTTGTGCCACGCGGCTTGGCGTCGGGGCCTTCGACTTCGTCCATCGCCTGGTTGGCGAGCGCGTCGGCTTCGCGATTTTGCTCGCGGTAGACGTGATCGATGCGAAACGAATCCAGCGCTGCTGACATTTTTCGCGCGCGCTCGTAGAGCGGAGCAAGCTCCGGGCTGCGAACTTTGTACAAGCCCTTCATTTGTTTCACGAGGAGTTCGGAATCGCTTTCGATGCGCAAAGCGCGAATGCCTTGCGCTTCGGCATAGTCGAGCGCGGCGATCAGTCCGTAATATTCGGCGACGTTGTTGGTCATGCGGCCGATATATTTTTTAAGGCGCGCCACAGGCTCACCCTTCGGGTCGCGAATGTAGACGCCATATGCAGCGGGACCGGGATTGCCGCGCGAGCCGCCGTCGATATTGGCTCGATACGCCGGTGTGGGCGCCCCGGAAGGCTTCGCTTCGGTTGCGGCGTCACCGAACAAGCGGGCGCCTTCGGGTGGTGATGGGCGTTTTGGCATCAGGAAGTGGTGGCCGAAGCGGCGCTGCCCGAAGCAGCGTCGGGATTGATCGCAGTCAGTGGCTCGAGCGAATAGAGAATCAGGCCGCAGCTTTCGCAACGATAGACTTCCTCATCGTCGTGATCCTGTGTGATGAGTTGCAACGTGTGCGGAAGCACTCGAAGGCCGCAGCCTTTGCACTGATCGTCTTTCACTTGCGCGAGAGCCGTACCGTTGTGGCGCTTGGCGATTCGGTCGTAGAGAACGCGGAGGTCGTCGGGAATCGGTGCGGCGACTTTCTCGCGCTCGGCCAACGCCGCTTCGAGTTCTTTTTTCTTGGCGGTGTTTTTGGCCTGAATGTCGTGGCGAATGGTCGCAACCAGTTGTTCGTCCTGTCGCAAAATCGATTCCGCTTGTTTCAGGCGGCTATCGGTTTCTTCGGCAGACATCATGATTTCCAGCTGGCGGTCTTCGGCTTTGGCGATTTCCGCTTCCGCGTTCGCGATTTCGTGAAGCAAAGCTTTGTAAGCCTCGTTCGTTTTTACGGCGCCGGTCTGGTCGCGGTATTTGCGGGCGCGCTCTTTCCACTGATCGACGTCGAGCTCAAACTTTTTTCGTTCTTTCTGGGTGTTGAGTTGCGCTTCCTTGGCGGCGGCTACCCCAGCGCGGGCGTTGGTGAGTTTCAGGTCGGCTTGCTGGATAAGCTTCGGGAAAGTCTCTAGTTCGGCGCGCACAGCGGCGATGTGGTGGTCGACAACCTGGAGGTCGATGAGGCGAGGAATTGCCGGATGCATGAAGGCTTATGGTAACACAGGGGATTTGAGTAGGCTCTAGGACTACCTCGTGACAGGCTTGATGCTGCTTGTCCCAGTGATGAGCTTTCGCTAGCATCACGCCGAGTCTCCGAGCGGATAAATTTAAACGAATGAACGTCAACGAACCGATCGAGAAAACGCTTTCGACGTGGCAGGCGGCGGGTGTCATCGATGCCGAGACCGCGAATCGAATTCGCGCGTTCGAATCGCAGCAGGCGTCGATGGAACGGATGCGCTGGCCGGTGTTGGTCGCGCTTGGACTCGGCGGCCTGGTGATTTGCGCCGGGGTCTTGCTGTTTGTCGCGGCGCACTGGGATGAATTGGGGCCAGGCGAGCGCTTCAGTGTCGTGGTGGTGTTGACCGCGGTGTTTCCTGTGTTGGGCGCGTTCACCGCGCCGCGATTTCCGGCGCTTGCGACGACACTCTTTGCCGTCGGAACAGTGACGACTGGCGCGGGAATTTTTATGTCGGCGCAGATTTTCAATCTCGAAGAGCACTGGCCGAACGGAATCTTGTTGTGGGCGCTGGCTGCGCTGGCGGGATGGTTGTTGCTGCGCGATTGGCCGCAGGCGGCGATACTGGCGATCCTTGCTCCGGCATGGGTGGCGAGCGACTGGTCGATCCGCACGCAGAACTATGAGGGCGGCAGTCAAGTCACGCTGGCTGGGCTGACGTGCCTGGCGATCGCGTATTTTACGGTGGATCGAGACAAGCGGGATTCCGGAGCGAGAGCCGCGTTGGTGCGGATCGGTGGGTTAGCAATCTTGCCCGGCCTCGCGATTCTTGTCGCAGTAAACAGCGTGACATCCCAACGAAATGACTTGCGTGCACTCTCGACGGGCGCCGAGGTGCTTGGCTGGATTGTCGCGCTCGGCGTGCCGCTTGCAGTGGCGTTTTTCACGCGAGGCCCGAGAGCTTGGCTGAATGGTGTTGCCGCGATCTGGGTCGTTCTGCTTGGATTGATCGCTCGGCATGCTTCGCTGGAGCACTCCGTCGGGTGCTATCTGTGGCTTGCGATCGGCGCGGCCGGGCTGATCGCGTGGGGCATGTCGGAGCGCGTGAAAGATCGCGTAAATGTCGGTGTTGCGGCGTTCGCACTCACGGTACTTGGTTTTTACTTTTCAAGCGTTATGGATCGGCTGGGGCGTTCGGCGAGTTTGGTGGGGCTGGGGCTGCTGTTGATCGCCGGCGGCTGGGGGATGGAGCGGATGCGGCGGAGATTGGTTGCGCGTCTTGCGGAAGGTGTCCGGTGAACTTATCGCGCAAAGGATTGGTGTTCGCGGTGTTGCAGGTTGTTTTGGTCGTCAGCGTCGCCGCTAAATTTTGGATGGATCGCGCGCGGTACCCGAGAATTTGGGTCAAGACGCAATCAGTCGATCCTTCTTTGCCGATTCGCGGGCGATACATTGCGATGCGCTTAACGGTTGGCGTCGAGGATTCGGCTACACATGGAAAGAACCGGTCGTTTCCGCTGGGCAAGCTTGTCGTCAAGGATGGCCGGCTGATGGCGGAAGAGGTATCGAACGAAGCCAGCTATTTGAGCTCAGGCATTTGGATCGAGGAGGATCGCCATGGCGGGGAATTCACGCTGCAGCCGCAGATTTCATTTTTTCTACCGGAGCATGCGCCAGAGCTGTTGAGCGTTGCGCGAAATGGGGAGCTTTGGGCGGAGGTTACGGTGCCGGAATCGGGGTTGCCCCGCCCGATTCGATTGGCGATCAAGCGCGGCGGAGATTTCATTCCGATCGAAGCGAAATAGCGACGCGAATCGATCGTTGGGAAACCACGGAGAATCTTGCACGATAGTGGACGCCGGCAGGTTGAAATCTCGCGGACATGGGGCGCAGCATGCTGCGCCCCTACACAGTTGATGTGAAGTTACTGGGCGCTGGCGTCGCGGCGGATCAGCGAATAGTCGAGGAAGTAACCGATGCCGACGGCGAGTGGGATGACGGCGAAAGCGGCGGGAACCCAGACTTCGGGATCGTGCTCGATTTGTGCGATGAATCCAAAGGCGACGATGACGCCAACGGCGCCGGCACAAAGCAGAATCCCGGCGCGGCGCGAGCGAGCCGATTCTGAAAGGTCAGCCACCATTGGAATTTCGACGCCGCGGGCCATTGCCGCGAGGCGCTCCTGACTGCGCAATTTGCGGACGTGGTAGTAGGTGTACATTCCGGCTACGGGGATGCCGAGGGTGAGGACGACTGCAACGAGGCCTATGAATTCTCCGGTCATTTTTTCTCCTTCGCGTTCGTGCGGAGACGCGGTGCTTTTGTTTCTCGGGGCGTCAGGTGACGCTGCTGGATAGAGATACGGGATTGGTGGGGAAAAGTTCCGGGAATGTTACGCGCCAAAGCAGGCTGAGAACACGCATCGAAAAGGCCGGCCGGCACTCCGGCGGATTAGATCGAAGAGAGATTCCTCCGCTCCGTGCGCCCGCCCGTTCGCAGTAGCGAACGGGATGGAAAAAACGGGCGCACTCCGGTCGGAATGACAGGTTGACCGGTGTGGGGAATAGACGGAACTCAGGGAGTGCGCTACTGAATTTCGGTGACTTGCATGGTCTGGTCGATCGCCAGGGTGGGATAGCGGATCGGGGAATCCGGTGGCGCGGGAGCGTGGCGCGCGGTCGCTTTGAAATTGCCGGCGGCGCCGCAATCCAATGTGTAGGTGTAGCCGTCGCGCTCTGGCTGGCGCATGGTGATCGAATTGGAAGAGATGAGTTCGTCGATGTTGGCGCAGTGATCGTTGAGAGCCAGGAAGCTGCGCTCGGATTGGGCGATCTGGAGCAGGTCGCCGCGCACGCCGGTGAGGCTGATCGCTTGCGTCGGCGCGGTGCCGGAATCCGTGGTGGGCATCTGCTTCAGCGAATATTGGTAGATGCCGAAGGCGACGCCTGCAAAGACGAGGAGCGCGGCGAGAGCTTTCATAAGGAAAGTTTGTGGCGGAAAGGGCGGGGAAGCAATCGGGAGGGAAGCGCGTGTGCGGAACGAAATAACGGTCGAAGGGGCAGGTGGGTACGTTACGGGAACCGGTCAAAGTGTGGCTTTCGAGCAACGGAAATCGATCGAACCGCGTCGAAATAGTGTTGCCTGCGTGGTGGTATCCGCAACGTTGCCCTTCTGAGGCCGTGCTTTGCGGCTGGTTTGTATGGCCGCGAGTCGCTGGCGTACACTGAATGATTCATAGACCCGTCTAAGAGTGAGTGAGGCTTCCTTTGCGTAAATCGAATCGAAACAGAGTGGTATTCATCGTTGCTGCGTTTGGATTGCTGGCGCTTGTGCCGGCGACGGCGCGGCTGGCGCACGCCGCGCCTCCTCCGACACCGCCGCCCGATACATCGACGGCGAAGCGCTCGCCGCTGCTCGCCGCGATGCAGCTGGAGCTCGACCGCTCCTTCAAAGTGTTGAACGCGCAGGATCCACCGGCGTACTACATGGGATACACGATCACGGACACGCAGCGGGTCAACGTGTCGGGTTCGAACGGCGCGCTGCTTTCGAGCGATGAAAATCGCAATCGGTGGCTGGAAGTTTCGGTGCGCACGGGCAGCTACGACCTCGACAACACGCACAAAGTCGGCACACGGCAGGAACAGCGCGGCGGACCAGGCACGCCTGCGCCGATCGATGACGACACGGAAGTGTTGCGGCGCGCGATCTGGCTCGAGACCGACAAGCAGTATCGGTCGGCGGCCGAAGCGCTGATCAAGATCAAGACGGGCAAAGAAGTGAAGGTCGAGACGGCGGAAGGCGCCGCGCCGGACTTCACGCACGAACAGCCGCACACGGATATTGGTCCCGAGGTTTCGATCAAGGTGGATCGGACGCCATGGGAAGCGAAAGTTCGGATGTATACGAAGGAATTTCGCACATCGCCGGCGGTGATCAATTCAATCGTCACGTTTACCGCGCAGGCGCAAAACGCGTATCAGATCACGAGCGAAGGGACGCAGCTTCAATACGGGCAGATTCGCTACCGGCTGGAGCTGTTCATTCAAGGCAAGGCGCCGGACGGCATGGACCTCGAGCGCTATTACAACTTTGATTGGGTGAAGCCGTCGGATGCTCCGGACGACAAGGCGGTGCTCGCAGCTGGCGCGACGTTGCGCAAGGAATTGGAAGGGCTGGTCGCGGCTCCGTTGAATGAGCCGTCGGTCACACCGGCGTTGCTGACGGGACGCGCGGCGGCAGTTTTCTTCCACGAAGTTTTTGGTCATCGCGCGGAAGGGCATCGGCAAAAGGATGTTGCCGAAGGGCAGACGTTCGCCAAGAAAGTGGACGAGCCGATTTTGCCGGACTTCCTGACGATCATTGACGATCCGACGATGGCGAGGCTGGGCAAAGAGGATCTGCTCGGTTTCTACGAATACGACGACGAAGGCGTGAAAGCGCATCGCGTGATGATGGTCGACAAAGGCGTGCTGAAGAATTTCGAAATGTCGCGTTCGCCGCTGGTCGGATTCCCGCATTCGAATGGACACGGACGCAGGCAGCTTGGCGCGTTTCCGGTTTCGCGACAGGGCAACCTGATCGTCGAGAGCAGCAAGACGCTGACGGACGCGCAACTTCGCGCGAAGCTGATCGAGTTGGTCAAGCAGCAGAACAAACCGTATGGGCTGCTGATCGACGACATCGCTGGAGGCTTCACGTTCACGGGCCGCGGGCAGCCGCAGGCGTTCCAGGTGCAGCCACTCGTGGTTTACAAGGTGTTTGCCGACGGGCGGCCGGATGAATTGGTGCGCGGAGTCGACATCGTAGGCACTCCGCTGGCTTCGCTGACGAAAATCGTGGCGACCGGCGACAAACAGGAAGTGTTCAACGGATATTGCGGAGCGGAGTCTGGCTCGGTGCCGGTTTCGGCTGCTGCGCCGGCGATTCTGACGACCGAACTGGAAGTGCAGAAGAAAGAAGCCTCGACGGATCGGCCGCCGATTCTGCCTTCGCCTGCACAAGATGCGGCGAAGTCGGGAGGTGCACAGTGAAGCGCCGACCGATTTGGGTGGGAGTTGCGATTGCCGCGGCGCTTGTTGCGATGACGAGCGGGTTCGCGCCGGTTCGAGCGGAAGCGGCGGCGGCTCAAGCTCAGGCGCCGCAGGACAAGGATCAGACGCTCCACGCGATGCGCGATGAGATGGAGCGCTCGAAGGCGCGGCTGCAACTGAACATTCCCGGCACGAACGAGCCGGTGAAGCCGTACTACATCGAATACCGGTTGCTCGATCTGGATGTGAAAGAGGTCGTCGCGCAGTTCGGCACGCTGCTGAGCAGCACACACCAGCGCCAGCGGATCATGGACGTCGAGGCGCGCGTGGGTAATTACAAGCTCGACAGCTCGAACTTTGTCGGCGACGAAGGCTTCCGCGGATTTATCGGCTCGACCGGTACCGTGGGCATCGATCGCGATTACGACTCGCTGCGACAGGATTTGTGGATCGCGACGGATCAGGCGTTCAAGGAAGCCGTCGAGACGTATTCGCGCAAGCAGGCGTATTTGAGCAGCCTGGCGAGACAGGGCGACATCGACGATTTTTCGAAAGTGCCGCCGGTGAAGATTGTCGAGCCGTTGGTCACGCCCGATTGGACGAATCGCAACTGGGATGAAGAGGCCCGCCAGACTTCGGGGTCTCTGCGAATGTTTCCGGAGATTTACGAATCGCGCGTGACGTACTACCTCGTCTACGCCACCGAATATTTGATGACGAGCGAAGGCACGGAAATTCGCACCAATCGCACGTTTGCGGCGATCGAGTCGGGCATGAACACGCTCGCGAAAGACGGCATGCCGCTGAGTCATCTTTATGCGGCGTACGCGCCAAAGCCGGCGGATTTGCCGAGCGTCGACGCGGTGAAGAAGGGGCTGGATGTCACCGGCAGCGAGCTGATGATGTTGCGATCGGGTTCCGTGGCCCAGGATTACACCGGGCCGGTGCTGTTCGAAGCGCGCGCGGCGGCTCCGCTGCTGGCGCAGATTTTCGGCCCCGCGATCAACGGTGCGCGGCCGCCGATTTCGTTTCAGCCGATCTTCGAGCAGATGCTTGGCAACCTCGGCGGAAAGAGCGATTGGACGGGACGCATCGGCGCGAGGGTTTTGCCGACGAGCGTGAGCCTGATCGACGATCCGACGGCGAAGGATTACAAAGGCACGCCGCTCATCGGCTCGTATTCGGTGGACGATGAAGGCGTCAAGGCCGAGAAAGTCGACATCGTTGAGAACGGCACGCTCAAAGAATTGCTGATGTCCCGGCGGCCGGGCAACGATTCGAACCAGTCCAACGGACACGGGCGCTCCGCATTGTTGGCGGATTCCAAACCGACGATGAGCAATCTTTTCTTCACTTCGACGGAGACGATGTCGTCGGCGGACTTGAAGAAAAAGTTCCTGGACGAGTGCAAAGCTGAAAAGCTGCCGTACTGCATCATCGTGCGAGAGATGGACAATCCCTCTTTGAGTTTGCTGCACCAGGAGGATTTCTCCGAGCTGCTCGCCAGCTACGGAGGCGGCGCGGGAACGGGCGATCGCTTGCCGTTGCTGATCTACAAGGTCTATCCCGAAGACGGGCGCGAGGAAATCATTCGCGGCGCGCGGTTGGTTGGCGTGAATACGCGTTCGCTCCGCAATCTCGCAGGGATCGGCAACGACAACTTCGTTTACAACTACATGCAGAGCCAGGTTGTCGGCTTCTCGGGCACAGCGCTCGGCGCGTTTGGCGCGGCGAATGGCGGCCTTCCGGCATCGATGGTCGCGCCATCGCTGCTCTTCGAAGAGCTCGAAGTGCGCGGCGCGCGCGGTGAGCCGAAGCGGTTGCCGCTGCTCCCGGCTCCGCCACTGAACGCGGCGAAGTAAATCCGCCGTCGCGGATTTGACGTATCTCTGTGTGAGGGGCGGTATTCGAGCTTGAATCGAATGCTGAGCCCGGCCATCTAATTCGGCTATGAAGGACATCTCCAGACGCGGCTTGATTTTTGGCGGAGCTACGCTCGGCGGGCTGGGCCTGTTGTTTGGAGTCCAGCGCGTTCTAAGTTCAGCGTTTGCCGACGATGAACCCACGCCGACTTCCGACGATCCTTCGCCGGTTACGGTTATTCGTTTTACCGACGCAGGGGAGCGCGTTGGTCCTGTGTCCCAGCCGCGCATTCGAAAAACAAAGCAGGAGTGGAAGAAGCAGCTGACGCCGTTGAGTTATGACGTAACGCGTCGCGCCGGCACCGAGTGGGCTTACAGCGGCGAACTCGATAAGCAGCATTCGCCTGGCTTGTATCGCTGCATATGCTGCGACAACGCTCTGTTCGACTCGTCGGCTAAATTTGACTCCGGCACCGGCTGGCCGAGTTTCTGGAAGCCGATCGCGGACGAAAACGTCTACGAGCACAAAGATATTTCGCTGGGCATGGTGCGCCGCGAAGTGTTGTGCAAATTGTGCGACGCGCATCTCGGGCATGTGTTTACCGATGGCCCTGAGCCGACCGGCCTTCGTTATTGCATGAATTCTGTGGCATTGCGATTTATTCCGCGGACCGCCGCGGCACCTGCCGCACCCGCGTCGAGTTAAGCCCTTTTACCTCATTCATCTCGCTGTTGCGAGATACCACTCTTGCTCGCCGCGTTCGATCATCGCGGTGCGGTCCTCTGGCAAAATCCAACGCTGTTGAATCAATTTATCGAGCGCGTCCGTGAATCGAACGAGATAGTCTTCCCGATCTTCATAGCGATCCGCGATCGATCTGCGCGGATCGCGCGATTGTCGCCGGTCGGTCTCGGTTCTTGGGAAGGGCACGAACGACAATTCAAATGGCACGCGCTCCGTCGGCGCGCCGATGGACGGGTCGCGCAAATTCCAACTCAAGTAGCTGGCGAGCGGGACACTGATTTCGGGCAAGCGGATGCCGTCGCGCTCGTTGCCGTCGGCATCGACCTGAGGAACCAAAACCGGAAACGCCTGGCCGACTTTTGGCGGCTGCAGGCTGAGAATTCCGTCACGCCAATTAGGGCCGAAGTCGATGCGGTAGGCCGCGGTCGCTTCGTGTGGTCGGCGCAAACCGGGGATTGCCGGCGGATTGTATTTCTCGAACGGAATCAGCGTTCCGTCGGCGATTTTCGGATAGCTGCTGTCGGGCGGCGCGGTGCCACTGCGAACCCACGCATCCATATTGACGATCATTGCGCGCCAGAAATAGCGGACCGGAAGAGACGATTCGAGTTGCTGGCCGTCGAGGTCGCCCTTACCCTTTGCCGGCGGAAAGAAGCCGCTGAAATGCTGCAAGCCGGTGAAGTGATAAATCCGAACGTTCGGCGAAATTTCCGCGTCGTGAAGCCCGTCGGGCGTGACATGGATGAGGGCACAGACGCGGCCCCAATATTCGTAGGACGTATTCGAAAAGAAAATCTTCGGCACGACACCTTGCTTCGTCGCGACGTCGAGCAGTCCACCGCTCTCGCCGGTCAGTCGCATCGGTTTCCGGTTGATCCGTGAAAGGGAAGATGTCGGTGGGGAAGAAGACCGAGGAAGTCGGCTGCGCATCGCGCGAAGGTTGCGCGAAGCGATAGTTGAAGCTGCCGCGGCCCGCTCCGGCGACATGCGCCAGCATTCCGTCGATTGCGATGCGTCCTTCTTCATCGGCGTTGAAACCTTGATACAGAAGGTCGCGAAGAAAGCGGCCGTTTTGCGAAATCCCCTCTCCGTAGACTCGTTGGGCAGGCGTGATCGATTTCGGATCGTGTTTTGCGTAGGAAGCAAAATCGCGAAACATTGCGAAGGCGCCGCCTGCGACGACTGGGTCGGCGACAACATAAACGTATTCGTAGAGCTTGCCTGCCTGGAATCCGCCTTTCAGGTGGATATGTCGATCACTCGGCTGCAATTTCCCATCGATCGTGCGGGCGAATTGCCACTGATCGCGCGGAATTGTCGTGCGTGGCGCTTCGCGCCAGTCTCGCACCGTCAGGACATTTCGCGGATCGTCTGGATTCGCGACGGGATACTCGACTCCGCCGATTCTTCCATCGCTGAAATGGCCGAGTGGAATTTCCTCCATCGTTTTCGAGAGCATCAAGTC
This sequence comes from uncultured Acidobacteriota bacterium, assembly GCA_963766985.1. Classification (GTDB taxonomy): domain Bacteria; phylum Acidobacteriota; class Terriglobia; order Acidiferrales; family UBA7541; genus Acidiferrum. The sequence goes on along the minus strand of CAVYCJ010000009.1, from coordinate 141,447 downwards.
GCCGCGCAGCAGGCCGGTGATCGTCTTTCCGTTTTCCTTTGCGATTGGCGCATAGAGTTTCAACCCATCGGCGGCATCCCATTGCCATCCAAGGCAAACGAAGGTGAATCCTTTGCGGAGGAGCCACGCATCGCCCGCGTCATGCTCGGCGTTCCAGTCGCCGCCGTCGACGATTCGCAAAATGGCGGAGTGGCCGCGGTTCGGACTCTCGAGAATCATCGAACCGTTGCCTTTGGCTGGGTCCTTGGGCTGAATGGCGACGAAGTCCGCGGAGAACTCGACTTCGCCATTCTTTACGTTCACTGCGTTGGCGAGATCGACGATGCGGAGATTGTGTTCGTCCGAAACCGCCAGCGAAATATAGACGCGACCTGTGATGCGCTCGTAGGGGCCGGCATCACCGAAGGATTTGCCGTTGGAGATGTCGGTGCGAGACGTGATCTCGACGTGCGTGACCTTGGCAGGTAGCGACAGCGGCGAAGCGAACGAAACAACCGCGAGCAAAAGACCAAATAGGCGATTCGATTTCATCGCGGCGAAGAATAACACGGGCACAACCACAGAATCCGTGCACTTAAGGTAGTCTAGGCAGCGGCCATGACAGGCGATCTTTCCAGCGAAGTGCATGAAAAGAAGCGGGCGGCGCTGCTTAGCGTCGGTTCAGCGATCGTTCTCGTTTCGCTCAAGGCATTTCTCGTCCTGCGCACGGGCAGCTTGGGCGTTCTATCTGAAGCGCTGCATTCGGGACTCGATCTCGTAGCCGCAGTGATCACATTTCTATCCGTACGCGTGTCCGATCAACCTGCCGACGAGCGCCATCCGTACGGCCACGGCAAATTCGAAAATTTCTCCGCCTTCGTTGAAACCGCGCTTCTGCTGATTACCGCTCTCTACATCATTTTCGAAGCGTTTGAACGCCTGTTTTTTCGCAGCGTTCACATCGCGCCCAGCATCACCGCCATCGTCGTGCTGTTGGTGGCTTTGACGATCGATATTACCCGTGCCCGCGCGCTTTCCATCGTCGTCAAAAAGCACCCGAGCGATGCACTCGAAGCCGATGCGCTCCATTTCTCCACCGACGTCTGGAGCACGATCGTAGTCATCGCTGGCATCGGCCTCGTGTGGGCCGGTGAAACCTGGAATATACCTTGGCTCGTCTACGCCGACTCGATCGCCGGCTTGGGAGTTGCAGGCGTGATCCTGTGGGTGGGGACGCAACTCGGCAAGCGCACCGTCGACGCACTGCTCGACGTGGCTCCGACAGGCTTGCAGCAGGAAATCGCGCGCGCGGTCGCTCGTATGGATGGCGTGCTCGACGTTGACCGCGTCCGTGTGCGCCGCGCGGGGAATCGCCATTTCGTGGACGCTACCGTCAGCGTGCCGCGCACCGCGAGCCTCGAGCAAGTGCACGCGCTCAGCGATGCCATCGAAAAACGCATCGGCGAAATCGTTCCGTCCGATGTGATGGTTCATGCCGAGCCGCGCGCACCGCAGGGCGAGCACCTGTTCGAAGCCATCCGCGCTGTCGCGCAGCGCATGGGCTTGGCGATTCACGATCTCAGCGCCCTTCAGCAGCAAAACCAGCTCTTCGTCGAACTTCATCTCGAGGTCGACGAAAACCTCAGTCTGCGCGACGCCCATCGCCAGGCTTCCGAGCTGGAAGATGGCATCCGCGAACTTCGCGACGGCCCGATCGACGTAAATATTCACATCGAGCCCCTCGGACGCCACATTGCCACCCCCGACGTCGGCGGCGGCGAGATGAAGCAGCTTTCGCGTTCCATCGAGGAGTTTCTGAATTCCCTCACTGCCGAGTACGACGAATTGGTGAACTGCCACGACGTCCACGTCCGGCAGGTCGCCCACCGGATTCTGGCGTCCTGCCACTGCACGATGAAGAGCGAATTGCCTATCACCACGGTCCACGACGTTACCGCCGCTTTAGAAGACCGCGTCAAAGAGCGCTTTTCGCAAGTCCACCGCGTCACGATCCATCCCGAACCCACCGAAGAAGCTTAAGCAATTTATTTTGATTGTTTTGCGGGAGTCCCATTTTGAGTGACAAGTGGCATGCCATATGCCATAGTAAATGGCATGAACCTCAAGATCGATTCGGCGGGCCGCATCATTCTCCCCAAAGCCGTGCGTGATCGCTTCCGATTAACTGCGGGATCGGTGTTGGAACTCGAGGAAAACCAAGGCGAACTGGTGCTCCGGCCGAAAGAGCAGACGTCGGCTGTCGTTCAGCGCAATGGCCGCTGGGTATACGTGGGTGAGGTACCCAACGGGTTTGACTGGGACGGCATGGTCGAGAAAGATCGCGAAGAACGAGCCCGCGAAATTCTAGGGTTGTGAAGGTCTACTTCGATACTCCGCTCATTGTGGCGAGCTACATCGCGCATCACCCTCATTACGCGCGATCTCTGCGAGCTCTTGACGAAGTCGGCTCGGGAACGATCAAAGGCGTAATCAGCGCTCACGGTCTCGCCGAGTCGTTCTCCGTGCTTACGAGAGCTCCCTATGTACCGCTGATTCGCCCGCACGATGCTTGGCTCTACCTGACGAATGATGTCCTTCCGGTGTTCGAGGTCGTGTCGTTGACCGCTACGGAATACCGAGAAGTCGTCGAGAAGTGCTCACAAAATGGATGGGCAGGCGGGCGCGTCTACGACGCACTTCACGTCCAGGCCGCTAAAAAATCGGGCTGCGAGCGAATCTACACTTTCAACCTAAAGCATTTTCACCAAGTCGCTCCTGATATTCGAGACATCATCGTTTCACCCTAAATGTTGTGGACGAACGATCACGGAAGCCTTTCCGTCCGCGCAAAGAGCTGAGCGGCCAGCGCAAGCACGATGGGGAAGCACACCAGCACGTACCGCGGCTCCGGCGTCTCGATCGTCGTTAGAAACGCAGTCCGCAGCACCACAAACAAAATCATGACCGCGAGCGCAGGCCGCACCGCTGTGCTTCGTCGCCACAATTTGATCGCGCCGGCAATCGCCATCGCCACATACGCGATGTTCAACAGGAAGAATCCCACTGTCACCGACTGATCGACTTTGTCGTCCTGCCACGACTGCACGAGCGGAAACACCGTGCCCGACACCGGAATCAGCTCGATTCGCGGCGTGAACCACATCACCGCGGCACGCGCCACCGGCAGCCACACATACGTTCGCAAAGGACGCCGCGCGGTTCGCTCCTGTGCCAACTGCCCGAATGCAGCGTCTTCGTCCGCAGTCAACGTCAAGTCGTTGTTGTACGGCTCGAGAATCCCTGCGACGCGATCTTTTTCTTCAGTCGTGTCAAATGCGTACGCCGGAAGATCCTCGACGCGGATCGCTTCGTCATCCAGCTTCCACGACACGAGATAGACGTCGCGAAATCGATACAGCCACGTCTTCTCCCAGCTCATGAATCCGTAGGGAATCAGTTCGCCCGGCAGATTCGAATACTTCGGCGCCAGCGGCTGAAATTCGTGGAGCGTGATCGCGTTGCGCACCGTCCACGGCATCAACGGGACCGCACAGATCAATCCCATGCCGACGACGGTAAAAATCCAGCGTTTTGCCTCATGCTGCCGGAACAAGACCACTGCAAGCACGATCCACGCCGCGATCAATAGCAGCGGCGATTCCGGCCGAAACAACGTGCAAAGTCCGACTAACAACGCCGCCGTCCCCGCAAGATAGCGATAATTATTCGCGCGCCACCATTCGCGCTTGATGAAAAGCCACCCATTGTTCCGCGTGCGACCGATCATCAGGCAGATCGGAATCAACGCCGCTGCCGTGAAGAAAATCGCGAAAACTTCGGTCAGCGTCACCGCCGTATAGTTCGCCGTAAACGGACACAGCGCCGCCAGCCATATCCCCGCGACAAAAACTCGGCGCGCCGGAGCCTGCTCGCTCACCATCAACGCCAGAATCGCCGCCAGCACTGCAATCAGGACGCACGAACACAAATCGACGGCCACCTGCGCAAGCATCAACCACAAGTGCGCAGCGTCCCCAGTCTTCCCGGTAATCGCGTAAACGATCGCCAGAAAAATCGGATACCCCGGCATCCGCAAATCCACCGGAGTAATCTGCCCGCCCACGTCCATCGCGTAGACGTGGTGCAGCAGCCAATTGCTTGCCATTTGTTCGTATAAGACGGTGTCGCCGGAGTTTGCCGGGAACCGCAAGACGAAGAACAACCGCAGGCACAATCCAGCTACGAGCGCGACAATAGGGCTCGATAAAATTCGCTTCATCAATGAACCGCATCTTACAATAGAGCAGACGCAATCAGGCAGACGGACTCCACTGCCCGGCGCTCAGGTGCCCAGCCGCATCGCAATTCGGAAAGGTTGAATGAAGGAACGCGGTCCAATTTTTTACGACGCAGAGCGCGTCCGTTGGCGACGCACGCGCCGCATCATGGAAATTTCCGGCGTATTGCTGACGGCGCTGTTGGCGTACTTCTTCGTGAATATCGCCGCGAGCGTCCAATTGCCGGCAGGTCTCGTCCCCGACACGCGCCCGATCTATCGCGCTCTCAAGATCAAGACCAACCCGAAAGTCGTGCCCGGCCGCGAAGGCCGCCACCGCCGCGTCGAAAATATCGGCAACGTTCCCGCCAGCTACGATCCGCTGCGTGCTGCCTACTACGTAAGTTGGGACTCCAACAGCCTCGCGTCGCTCAAGCGTCACTACAAAGATCTCGACGTCCTGATTCCCGAGCAGCTTCACGCCGTCACATCCGACGGCGAGCTTACGATCGTCGATTACGAACGCTATCAGACGGTCAAAGCCAGCCCCGAGGAAGCGATCTCGCTCCTCAAGGACGACAAGCTCCATCGCTGGATGAAATCCGCCAACGTTGAGATTCCCATCATGGGTTTGCTCAACAACTATGATGGTCAGGTCTGGCGCGTCAATGAGATGGTCCAGATGCTGGCGAATCAGGACGCGCGCCACGGCCTCGTACGCGAAGTTGTCGAGTACACCGTCGAATCGCACCAATCCGGCATCGTCGTCGATTTCGAGTCGATTCCCGATCAGTCCCAACCCAACTTCCGCGAGTTCGTCTCCGAACTTAGCTCCGCCCTTCACGCCGTCGGGTTGAAACTCATGGTCGAGTTGCCGGCGCGCGACGATGCTTACGACTACAAATTCTTCGGCAAAGAGTGCGACGCGATCGTGCTGCTCAATTTCGATCAGCACTGGGTTTCCTCGCCTCCCGGCCCGATCTCCGCTCAGGATTGGTTCGTCGAAAATCTCCATCAAGTGATGCAGGACGTCCCGGCGCAGAAAATCGTCGTCGGCGTCGCGAATTTTGCTTACGACTGGCCGCGCAAAGACGACAAGAAGTGGGCCTCAGCCACCGAATTCAGCGTTCAGGAAGCGCTGCTCCACGCCTACGAATCCGAAACCGACATCGACTTCGATAGCGATTCGCTCAATCCGCGCTACTCCTACGTCGATGAAAACAATCACGAGCATCAGGTCTGGATGCTCGACGCCATCACCGGCTACAACCAGTTGCGGGCCAGCGAGCGCCTCGGCGTCCAGGGCACGATGCTGTTCCGTCTCGGCCACTCCGATACTTCCATCTGGCGCATCTGGGACGCGACTCGCCCCGATGACGCCATGCGTCAGCAGCTCATCGACATCCCGCCCGGCCCCGATCTGATTCTCGAGGGCAACGGCGATGTCTGGCGTTTCGTCGACACGCCGAAGCGCGGCAAGCGCAGCTTCACCTACGACGCCGCTACCGATCTATTTACCGATGAAACTTACGAAGCGATTCCGCTCTCTTACGACATCGACCAGCTCGGCGCCGCCAAGAAGAAACTCGCGATCACTTTTGACGACGGCCCCGACCCGCGTTGGACGCCCCAGATTCTGAACATCCTCAAACAGAAAAAAGTGCCAGCCGCATTTTTCGTGATCGGCGTGCAAGCCAGCGAAAATCCCCAAATCCTCAAGCGCGAGTACAACGACGGCCACGAAATCGGCAATCACACCTACACGCATCCGAATTTCGACGAAATCACGAAAACTCAAATTCGCTGGGAGCTCAACCTGACGCAGCGCCTGATCGAAAGCACGATCGGCGTGAAATCCATTTTGTTCCGTCCGCCTTACGGCATTGACCATCAGCCCGAATACGCCGAAGAAGTCGCGCAGCTTCCCATCGCGCAAGACATGGGTTATCTCATCGTCGGCCAGAAAATCGACGCGCACGATTGGCAACAGCTTCCCGGTGGCGGCCAGATTCCTGAGCAGGAAATCATCGACAACATCATGCGTCAGGCCGAAGACGGCAACATCATGCTCTTCCATGATGGCGGCGGCGAACGCTACAACACCGTCAAGGCATTGCCGAAAATCATCGACGCGCTGCGCATCCAGGGCTACGAATTCGTTTCTGTTTCCGACCTCATCGGTAAAACGCGCGCCGAAGTGATGATGCCGCTTACGACGATGGAGCGTTGGCAGGCCCGCGCCGACGGCTTCATCTTCGGCATCTATCGCTGGCTGCGTGCCGGCATTGCGACCATCTTCATCATCGGCATCGTGCTGGTCAGCGGCCGCGCGCTTATCATTGGCATCCTTGCGCTCATCGAAAAACTACGTCCTGACCATGTCGTGATGCCCGTGCCGCCGCCCGGTGTCACCGTCCTCGTGCCCGCTCATAATGAGGAATCCGTGATCACCCAAACGGTCACGTCGGTTCTCGCGTCCGATTTTCCCGATCTGCACATCATCGTTGTCGACGACGGCTCGACCGATCGCACTGGCGAACTGCTCGACACGAATTTCGGCAACGAGCCGCGCGTGCGCATCATTCATCAGGTCAATCAGGGCAAATCCGCCGCGCTCAGTCACGCAATGGCCGAGGCGCACACGGAAATCGTCGTCACCATCGACGCCGACACCGAAATCGAACCCGACGCGATCAGCAAGCTCGTCCGCCACTTCTCCGATCCGAAACTTGGTGCGGTCGCCGGCAACGTCAAGGTCGGCAACCGCTCTCGCTGGCTGACCCGCTGGCAGGCGCTCGAATACATCACCAGTCAGAATATGGAGAAGCGCGCTTTCGATCTGTTGAATTGCATCACCGTTGTACCGGGCGCGCTCGGCGCATGGCGCAAAGAAGCGATCATGGCCGCAGGCGGCATCACCGCGGACACTGTCGCAGAAGACGCCGATCTCACCATCGCTCTCCGCCGCCTCGGTTGGCGCATCGGCTACGACGAAGAGGCCATCGCCTGGACAGAAGCTCCCGAGACCGCTGGCCAGCTCATCCGCCAGCGTTTCCGCTGGACCTTCGGCACGCTGCAAGCGTTCTGGAAGCACAGCGACACGCTCTTCCGTCCGAAATACGGCGCGCTCGGATGGGTCGCGCTGCCCAATATTTTCGTTTTTCAGCTAGCCTTGCCGTTGATCTCGCCGGTCATCGACCTGATGTTCTTCGGCTCGCTGCTACTGTGGGCGCTCGGTCAAAAAGTCGCGCACCTGCCGCAAATCTGGACCACCGCCGACGTCGAGCGCTCCGTTCTCTTTTTCCTCGGCTTCCTGATCATCGACATCCTGACCTGCGCGCTCGCGTTCCTGTTCGAGCCGCACGAAGACTGGTCGCTGCTCATTCCAGTTCTCCTCCAGCGCTTCTACTACCGCCAGCTTATGTATGTAGTGTTGTTCCGCTCCGTGAAAGAAGCCATTAGCGGCCGCCCCGTCGGCTGGCGCGGCGTCGAAAAAGATCACCCCAAAGTAGTCGCCACCGCCTGACGCGGTCCGCGACATTCTGTATGCACTCCGCAGGCTCGGCGCGTCTCTTTGCGCTTCGCGCCTCTGCGTTAGATTTCTCTTTCTACCGGTTCGCCGCCTTCGCCTTCTCCACCATCTCCCTCACATCCCGCAACAGCGCCTGCGAATCAAAAATCACCCCATCGCGAATCGTATACTTCACGCACTGTTCCTGAACCAGCTTCCGATCCGCCCCCGCGCGCGCCACTCCAATCCCATAAAACACCTTCACATCCGCCAGCGGATTCTCCGTCAGCAAAACCATATCCGCCAGATAACCCGGCCGAATCAACCCCAGCTCCGGATTCTTCACCACCTTCGCCCCGTTCTCCGTCGCCGCGTGAATCGCTTCCAGCGGAGTGAATCCCGCCTCCTCCAGCAACTCCAATTCGCGAATCGTCCCGAACCCCCAAATCTCAAACAAAAATCCCGTGTCCGACCCCACTGCCACCACTCCGCCGCGATTCTTGTAATCGTTCACAAACTCCATCCACCGCCGGTACGCCTGCGCCCAATCCGCTTCCTTGTTCGACGTCCACTCGTAAAAATACGAAGCGTGATGCGCCGGATTCGGGAAAAACGATTCCATCACCGCCGGCAGCGTATACGTCGCGTGCCACGGCAAAGTCATCGCGCGCTCCACGTCGCGATTCGCCTCATAAATCCCAAACGTCGGCACCATGATGAATCCCGTCTTGTGCATCGAATCGAGCAGGGAATCGATCACTTCGCCGTGTAGTTTTCCGACATCCGCCTGCAGCCACACGCGCCCCGTCTCCAGAAATCGATCCGGCTCGTTCGAATAGTTGTATCCCGGCGGCAAAATCTGGATGTTGTGCGACTCAAACGACGACTCCGCGTATCCATAGTGATGTTCGATCGTCGAAGCGCCATCCGCCGCAATGCGCACCGCATTCATCGGATACACACCGTCCTGCCCGATGTGTACCGCCACTCCCATGTTGTACTTTCGCGCGCGCGTCGTGATCGTCTGAAAAATGTCCGGCCACAATCCCGGCTTGCCCAAAATTTTTACACCGTCGACGCCGAGGCTGTGCCACTCGTCCACAATCTGATTCGCGCCCTCCACCGTGCTCGATCGCGGATCCGATTCCCGCCAGAACGGATACACATACATCCGCGGCGCCACAATCTGATTCGCCGCGATTTTCTTCTTCACCTCCACCATTTCCTTCGGCGAATCGTTCCCCACGTTGAACGTCCGAACCGTCGTCACGCCGTGCCCTAAATAAAGTTTGTAGATATATTCCGCCGGCACATCCTTGCTCTCATTGATGTGAGCATGGGCATCGATCAATCCCGGCGTTAAAAACATTCCTTTGCCGTCGATCACGCGATCCGGCGCCGGTTGCTTCGTTCCATGATCCGCGTCCGCCTTCGACTCTTCCCGAGCAATCGCGTCCGACGGCACCACGCGCACAATCCGATTGCCCTTCACGAATACATCCGCCGGCCCAAACGCCGGCGCCCCCGACCCATCGATCACCGTGACATCGCGAATCAGCAGCGACCCATAAGGCCCAGCCTGCTCAGGTTCACCCCCGCTCTGTGTTTGCGCCGCCGCCATCTGCCCCGCGCCCATCACGAAATATAGCAACGCGCCCAATCGAAACGCGCGCAGCGCACACGACCATCTCATCCGCATATTCATCTATCCCTCGCATCCCCAGCGCCGTCGCGAATCGCGCCCGTCCCATCTGCGCCGTGGGCAACCAATGGAGCGGCATACTACCAGCGTCCTCGCTCAATCGCCCCACGTATTGCAAAATAACCTGTGCCCAATCCTGCCCTGGTCATCGCCGCGATTTCGCTAGCCGTCTGGCTCTACCTCTTCCTCGCGCGCGGAAATTTCTGGAATCTCCACGCATTCGATGATGACGACGCAACGCACCCCGCCCCATCGAATTGGCCCGCTGTGACCGCGATCATTCCTGCCAGAAACGAAGCCGAATCCATCGCCCAGACAATCGCATCCCTCTCCCAACAAAACTATCCCGGAAAATTCTCGATCGTAGTCGTCGACGACCACAGCGAAGACGCGACCGCAAAGCTCGCTCAAGAATCCGCACACGCAAACGGAAAAAATTCGAACTCAACCACCGACATAACAATCCTCAACGCCCCGCCACTCCAACCAGGCTGGACCGGCAAACTCTCCGCCCTAAACGCCGGCGTCAGCTCGATCACCGACAAACCTACCTATCTCTGGTTCACCGACGCCGACATCGTCCACGCTCCTGACACCCTGACACGCCTCGTCGCCCGCGCCGAATACCAACACCTCGATCTCAACTCACTCATGGTTCTCCTGCGCGCGCAGACCTTCCCCGAACGCTTCCTCATCCCGCCGTTTCTCTTCTTCTTCCTCATGCTTTACCCGCCAGGAAAAATCGGTCGCTCGAGTTCCCGAACCGCCGGAGCCGCTGGCGGCTGCATTCTCCTTCGTCGCGACGCGCTGGAACGCATCGGCGGCCTCGCCGCCATCCGCAGCGAAGTCATCGACGACTGCGCGCTGGCACGCGCCGTAAAACGCTCCCGCCCCGAGGGACAACGCGCAAACGTCTGGATGGGCCTGACGCGCAAAAGCCGCAGCCTCCGCGCCTACACGACCTTCGCCGAAATCCGCGACATGATCGCCCGCACCGCGTTCACCCAACTCCGCTACTCCGCGCCACTTCTCGTCGGCACGCTCCTCGGCCTCGCCATCACGTATCTCGCCCCCATCGCCCTCCTTTTCGCCCACGCCACCGCCACGCGCCTCCTGGCCCTCGCCACCTGGCTCCTCATGTCTCTCCTCTTCCTACCAACCGTCCGCTTCTATCGCATCTCCACCCACTGGGCCGCCACGCTTCCCTTGGCCGCTACCTTCTACGCGGCCGCCACGTTCCTCTCCGCCCTCCGCTACTGGACCAACCGCGGCGCCCAATGGAAAGGCCGCTCCCAAGCTCCGTCGAAAACTTAGGCACTCGATACCGTAACCGGTGTCTAACTCAGCATCCGGCGCAGCGTCTCGCGTCCCAATCGCGCCGCTGTCGCGCAAAATAGTCACAACGCGAAATGCAATCTCAACCGACGGACTCACGAAATCCTCTGCACTGGATTCTCGAACCCGCACTCGCGGCGAACCTGGCCTTCGCGTGCGTCGGTGCGTCCCTGGGGCATATCGGCAACAACGAAGCGCGCATCAATTCTCTCGACGACTCCCTATACGTCTTTCAGCGCGCTGTTTTTAGAATTGCAGACCTGCTCCACATCCCATTCTCAAATCCGGTTAGCACGGCCGGGGTAGGTCGAAACTTCGATTACTCGAGCAAAGTATCCTTCGCCGAAGAAGTGTGCGTCGTGATCCTGACGGCCGCATTCGGAGCATTGCTGTTTCTCCTCCAGCGAAAAGTGCTTCGAATCTTTCGCAGTGGCGGCTTCCTCGCGTCGTACGCCGGCGTCACCGCACTCTTCGCGATGCCCGTGCTGAATCTGGCTGTCATGATCCACGATAAAGGCTGGTACGACCCTCACGGCTTGCCCTTTACTCAGCCCAAGCGCGTCCAGTTTGTCATCGCTGTTTTTGTCGGGGAGTTGATCGGTGTTTGCATTCTGATCGTGGCGAGCCGATGGCGCACGCTCTCGCTCGCGTTGCTCTCGTTTCTTGCTGCGCTTCACTGTTTGTTTTGGATGCGGGCGTTCTGGCCCAAATTTTCCACGTACTTCGGAAATCCGAAATCGCCATCCGTTCTCTTCTTCTGTTTCCCGATCGCAATTGTCGTTTGGTTGGTGATCCTCGCGCGCCATCGCACGCACGATGCAACAGAGACGGTGGCACTCCGCAAACCAAGTATGTCGCTCTGGCTTTCCGCCCTGGCCGCGTCGTGCGCACTGATACTCTTGTTGCTGCCGAATGTTTTTGCCGCTTTGCCAACCCCTCAAAATCCCGAGTCGCAAATCATCGAGATATCGCGAGGCCCATGCTTCGGCACGTGCCCCGTCTACACAATCCGCATCCACGGCGATGGCCTCGTCGTTTATTCCGACTGGCGACAAGCTGGCGCGAAGTTTCCGCGAATGCATACGTCACAGACCGACAGGATCACGCCGGCCCAACTCAATCTCGTCATGGACATTGTCCGCAGCGCGGATCTCCCGAGACTCGATCAGCGCGCATTCTCTTGGTGTTTCGATAGTTCCAGCGTGAGCGTCGCCGTCATCACTGCCCAGAAAACAGAACGAGTCACGAGCGACAGAGGCTGCGACGGCCCCAAAGCCGGAGTGCAAGCGCAATTCGTCAGCGCTGCTGCCGCAATCGAAAAAGTCATCGGCTCAGAGAAGTGGGTTTGCAAAGACGCGTACTGCGATTATTGAAGTTCGGCGGAGTCCTCGGACACGCCACTTCTCAAGTCCGATTGCGATTTATCCGAGGTCGAAATCCCCTCGTTGAAAGCGCCGCTATCGTCTCGCTACAATCCTCGCCATCGCCCGCCAGAGGAGGTCCCCATGATTTCCGGCACTCACCTCGTCCTTTACAGCACAAACGCCGAAGCCGATCGCGCCTTCCTCCGCGACACTCTCGGCTTCCATCACGTTGACGCCGGACACGGCTGGCTGATCTTCGCGCTGCCACCCGCCGAAGTGGCCATCCATCCCGCCGATGGGCCGAAGCACGAGTTCTACCTGATGTGCGACGACCTGAAATCCGAAATGGCCGCCCTCACCAAAAAGGGCGTTACCTTCTCCGCCGTTGAGGAAGCCCGCTGGGGCTCCATCACCAAACTCCGCCTCCCCAGCGGCGCCGAGGTCGGCCTGTACCAGCCCAAACACAAAACCGCGATCTAGCGGCATTTCTCGCACGCGCAGCCGAGCCGCAGTCCGCTCCCTCAGTCTGCCGATCCGTGGTATAATGCTTTTGCTGGTTCAGGGCTATATCCCGCACCTAAGGAATGGCACCGGAGGCCACAAATGAGCGTTTTCCCCACCCAGGGCGACGGCAAAATCACCGTGCCCGCTCTCCTGCAGCGCAAGTCCGATCCCGCATCGCAAAAAATCGTCTGTCTTACCGCCTACGACTACCCGACTTCGCGCCTTGCGGACCAAGCCGGCGTCGATGTGCTCTTGGTCGGCGATTCGCTAGGGATGGTCGTTCTCGGCTACGACAACACGCTCCCCGTCACGCTCGACGAGATGATCCACCACACCCGCGCTGTCCGCCGCGGCACCCGGCACGCACTTGTCGTCGCCGACATGCCCTTCGGCACCTATCACTCCGACATCTCGGAAGCCCTGCGTAACGCCGTCCGTATCATCAAGGAAGCCGGAGCCGAAGCCGTCAAAGTCGAAGGCGGCGAGCGCCGTCTTGAACTGATCGCGCGCCTCACCGAATCCGAAATTCCCGTTATGGGACACGTTGGCCTCACCCCGCAGTCCGTCAACGCGATGGGTGGCTACCGCGTCCAGGGCAAGACTGCTGACGCCGCGGAACAACTGCTTCGTGACGCGCACGCCGTCGAAGCCGCTGGCGCTTTCGCCGTCGTCCTCGAAGCTGTCCCGCGCGAACTCGCTGCGCAAATCACTCGCGAGCTGCAAATCCCGACGATCGGCATCGGCGCAGGTCCCGACTGCGACGGCCAGATCCTCGTCGCCCACGATCTCCTTGGCCTCACCTTCAACGCGCCGCCAAAATTCGCGCGCCAATATGCCAACGTCGGCGAAGTCGTCTCCAATGCCGTCCGCGCCTATTGCGATGACGTTCGCGCGGGCACGTTCCCGTCCGACTCCGAGTCGTACCACTCCGGCGAATCCATCAAGCGCCGCAAACCCGTCCACATCGCCTGCTAATTTGGCTCTCCCAATTCACGCGGCCCGCAAATAATCTTTTTCTAAATTTGTCTATTTGAGGTGACGCCATGACTCCCAACGAAATGACTCTGCTCTTCACCTACAACGACTGGGCCAACAAGCGCGCCCTGAAGGGCGCCGCAACGCTCACTCTCGAACAGTTCGCCAAGCCCCTCGGCAACAGTTTCTCCTCCGTCCGAGACACGCTCGTCCACATGTACGGAGCCGAAAATGTCTGGCTCCAGCGCTTCAAAGGCTTTTCCCCGTCGGGCTTCCCCGACCCTTCGCAATTCACCGATATCGCCTCGCTCGAAGCGAAATGGACTCCTCAAGCCGCCGATCTGCTCAATCTCGTCAGCGGCCTCACGCAGGAAGACATCGACCGCGTCGTCGAATACAAAACAATGAAGTTCGGCGTTTACTCCAATCCGCTGTGGCAATCGCTCCAGCACGTCGTCAATCACGGCACCTACCATCGCGGCCAGATCACCACGATGCTGCGCCAACTCGGCGCTCAGCCGCTCGCCACCGACCTCATGCACTTCTATCGCGAACGCGAGGTCGCCGCCTCCGCCTGACTTATTGAGCTTGGCATGATCATGTACGGGCGCAGCACTGCTGCGCCCCATCTCGGCAAGATCGAACGTATTCAGCACTCACCGAATCTCGATCAATAAAATTTCCGGTAAACTCTCCAACGTGGAAATAATCCGAACCGTATCCTGGATGAAAGAAGCCGCCCGCCTCGCGCGCGCCGAAAATAAAATCGTCGGCCTCGTGCCGACGATGGGCGCGCTTCACGCCGGACACATGGCGCTCGTCGAACGCGCTCGCCGCGAATCCTCGCAAGTCGTCACATCCATCTTCGTCAACCCCACGCAGTTCGGGCCCAAAGAAGATCTCGCAAAATATCCGCGCACCTTTGAAGCCGACTCGCAAAAACTCTCGGACGCCGGCGTTGACGCGATCTTCGCTCCACAACCCGCCGACATCTATCCGCCCGGCTTCCGCACCTACGTCAATGTCGATGGCCTCAGCGATCGCCTCGAAGGCCGTTCGCGCCCCGGCCATTTCCGCGGCGTCGCCACTGTAGTGCTAAAACTTTTTGAAATCGTGCAGCCCACGTACGCCTACTTCGGCCGCAAAGACGCGCAGCAAGTCCGCGTGATCTCCCAGATGGTTCGCGATTTAAATCTCGACGTCGAAATTGTGATCTGCCCCATCGTCCGCGAACCCGACGGGCTCGCCCTCTCCTCGCGCAACGTCTACCTCAATCCCGAAGAACGCAAAGCCGCCCTCGTCCTCAATCGCGCCCTGACCGCCGCTCGCGACGAACTCGCCTCCGGCACCCGCGACGCCCTCTCCATCCAATCCACCATCCAGAGAATCTTTTCCGCCGAACCGGCCGCCACCCTCGACTACGCTGAAATCGTCGACGCCGACACCTTCGAGCCAGTCGTGCGCGTGAGCCGCCCCGCCTACATCCTGATCGCCGCCTTCCTCGGCAAAACCCGACTCATCGACAACCTCTACATCGAACCCGCCCCCAACTCCCCCGACACCTTCCAATTCCACCTCTAACCTCCAGCGCTTTGGCTCGTGAATGCTATAATTCCGTTTCAAGGACAATGGCAAAAACCGCTACAGAATCGACGCTTTCCCCGGAAATCCTGGCGAAATACGAGCCCGTCATCGGGCTCGAAGTTCACGCGCAACTCCTCACGAAAACGAAAATCTTCTGCGCCTGCTCCACGCGCTTCGGCGACGCTCCCAACTCCAACACATGCCCGGTCTGTCTCGGCCTCCCCGGCACTTTACCCGTCCTTAACAAACGCGTCATCGAAATGGCCAGCCGCGCCTCGCTCGCGCTCAACTGCACTGTCCACGAGCACTCGCGCTTCGCCCGCAAAAATTATTTCTATCCCGACCTTCCCAAGGGCTACCAGATCTCGCAGTTCGAGCTCCCGCTAGCCACGAACGGCCACGTCGAAATTGAAATCGCCGGCGCCAAAAAACGCATCGGCATCACGCGCCTGCATGTTGAAGAGGACGCCGCCAAAAATCTTCACGAAGGGTTTTCGCAGTCGGCCACGAAGGCGTACATCGACTACAACCGGTGCGGCTCGCCGCTCGCTGAAATTGTCTCCGAGCCCGACATGCGTACTCCCGAGGAGGCTTACGCCTACCTCACGACGCTCCGCCAGATCCTGCTCTACACCGGCGTCAGCGACTGCAACATGGAAGAAGGCTCGCTCCGCTGCGACGCCAACGTCAGCGTCCGCCTGCGCGGCGCCGATCAATTCGGCACCAAAGTCGAAATCAAAAACCTGAATTCGTTTCGTTTTGTCCAGAAAGCGATCGAGTTTGAAATCGAGCGCCAGATCGGCGTGATCGAAAGCGGCAGCCGCGTGTCTCAGGAAACGCGCCTCTGGAACGAGAGGGAATCGTCCACGGTGTCGATGCGCTCCAAAGAAAAGGCGCATGACTATCGGTATTTCCCGGAGCCCGACCTGCTACCGGTTCACGTCAGCTCCGCGTGGCGCGAAGAAATCCGCCGCTCCATCCCGGAGCTCCCCGAAGCCAAGCGCAATCGCTTCGTCACCGCCTTCGGCATCACGCCCTACGACGCCGAAGTCCTCGCCACCACGCAAGCACGTGCCGACTATTTCGAGGCAATGGTAAAAGCCGGCGCCAGCGGCAAGAACGCCGCCAACTGGATTCAGACCGAGTTGTTGCGACGCCTCAACGACGGTGGCAAGGAAATTGAAGACAGCCCAGTGGCGCCCGCCGCTCTCGCCGAGTTGCTGAAGCTGGTCGAGTCCGGCCAGATCAGCGGCTCCATCGGCAAAAAGGTTTTCGCCACGATGTTCGACTCCGGCCGCAGCGCCGGCGAAATCGTTGCCGCCGAAGGCCTCGCTCAAATCAGCGACACCGGCGCCATCGAAGCTGCTGCCCGCGAAGTCATCGCCAAAAATCCCGACAACGTCGCCAAATTCCGCTCCGGCAACGAAGGCGTCTTCAAATTTTTCGTGGGCCAAGTCATGAAGGCCACCAAAGGCCAAGGGAATCCCCAAGCTGTCAACGACGTCGTCCGCAAACTTTTAACGGAGTCGAATTGAAATGCTGAAGGTTGGCGACAAAGCCCCGGACTTCACGCTCACGTCGGACGAAGGCAAATCCGTCTCGCTCTCGGACTTCAAAGGCAAACAGGTCGTTCTCTACTTCTATCCGAAAGCCAGTACGCCGGGCTGCACCATTGAAGCGTGCGACTTCCGCGACCTCCGCCCGAAATTCGCCAAGCAAGACGTCGTCGTCCTCGGCGTCAGCGCCGACCCTGTGAAGGCCCTGGTCAATTTCAAAACGAAACAAAAACTGAATTTTCCGCTGCTCAGCGATCCCGATCACAAAATGATCGAGTCCTATGGCCAATGGCGCATGAAGAAATTCATGGGCCGCAGCTTCAAAGGCATCGTACGCAGCACTTTTTTAATCGGCAAAGACGGCAAGATCGAACAAATCTGGGACTCCGTCCGAGTCAAAGGCCATGCCGCCGAAACCCTCACCGCCGCGTCAAAGTAGTCGCCAACCAAACCGAGCCCTGTTTCATTTTGGAATTTTTTGGGGCTTTGGGTACCCACCCCCCTGTTTTTTCAAAGAGTGCGCAAGTCGTGTGAATGCAATCGATTGCGGGAGGGTCAAATTTAAGAGTGTGGAAGTTGTAG
This sequence comes from uncultured Acidobacteriota bacterium, assembly GCA_963766985.1. Classification (GTDB taxonomy): domain Bacteria; phylum Acidobacteriota; class Terriglobia; order Acidiferrales; family UBA7541; genus Acidiferrum. The sequence goes on along the minus strand of CAVYCJ010000009.1, from coordinate 124,079 downwards.
ATGGGATTGGGGTTAGAGCGACGCCAAGTTGTTCCCAAAATGGGAAAAGGCGCCGGATGACCGGCGCCTTGGCGTAGTTTCCTACAAGCGAATAGTACCAGAGAGGTACGGTCGTGTCAATAGCGATTTGAGGCACGGAAGGGCGAACGAGCGACAAATCCAGCTTGACGCTTCACGGTCGTCAAGCCGCTCAACTGGTAGGAAGAACCGTGACCCGCGGGCGGCCGGAAGACTCCAGCTCCACCGCGAGCGGCGTCTGAAACACTTGCTCCAGCAACTCGCGCTGATACACCACACCCGGCGGCCCAACGCGCAAACTCTTGCCTTTGTGCAGCAGCACAATCGTATCCGCGTACTGCGCCGCCAGATTCAGCTCATGTGTGACGATCACGACGGTGTAGCGGCTCTCGCTCGCCAGCTTGCGCAGCGTATCGAGCAGTCCAACTTGCGCGCCAATGTCGAGATGCAGCGTCGGCTCGTCGAGCAGCAGCAACACCGGCTGTTGCGCCAACGCCCGCGCCAAGACGATGCGCTGTTTCTCGCCACCCGAAACCTGATCCATCCAGCGATCCGCCAGGTGCGCTGCGGTTACTTGCGCCAGCGCATTCCGCGCAATCGTCATGTCGTTCGCGCTCTCGAATTGGAGCGACCCGCCGTACGCATGCCGCCCTTGCAGCACAAATTCCCAGGCGCGCGTGGGAAACAGCAGCGGGCTTTCCTGCTGCACCATCGCGATGCGTTGCGCACGCACGCGCGGCGTCAGGGAATGCGTCGTCTCGCCATTCAGCAACACGCGACCTGAGAGCGGCGGCTGTGTTCCCGCAATCAATTTCAGCAGCGTCGATTTCCCGCTCGCATTCGGTCCGAGGATCGCAACAATTTCTCCGGCCTTCGCCTGAAAACTGCTCGCTTCCAGCGTGAAGATCGGCGCCTGGTTCGGATTCGGCGAATACGCGTAGCTCACCTGCTCAACGCTCAACCGAGCTTCCTGAGTGCGAGGGTTGGTAGCAGCAGTGGAAGAGGGAGGCATCGCGATTACCGGGTGCTCACGCGAACTTGCGCCGCAACAAATAAATAAACAACGGCGCTCCCGCCAGCGCCGTCATCGCGCCAACCGGCAATTCGCTCGGAGCTACAACCGTGCGCGCCAGCGTGTCCGCGAGCACCACGGCGATCGCTCCACCAAATGCAGACGTCGGAATCAGAATGCGATGATCCGAACCGAAAATAAGCCGCATCACATGAGGCACCAGCAAGCCGACATAACCGATCGCACCGCTGACCGAGACGGCAAGCCCCGTCAGAATCGACGCAGCGATGTAAACCACCAGCCGCACGCGCGGCACATCGACGCCGAGATGCATCGCTTCTTTTTCGCCGTTGAGCATCAAGTTCAAATCCGAAGCCGTCGCGTAAATCACGCCGCTCGCAATCAAAAAGCCCACGCCGAGGAACCAACGCAACGATGGCTGCAGCGTCGTCGATAGATCGCCCATCAGCCAGAACAAAATCCCGCGTAGATCGCCGCGCCCCGCCAGCGTAGACATCAAGAACATAATGATCGCCGACAGGAATGATCCCGATACGATGCCCGAAAGCAGCAGCGTGTTGCTGTCGAGAATCCCGTCGCGGCGTCCTAGAAAATAGACCGCGGCGATCGTCGCCGCCGCGCCGAGAAAAGCTCCGACCGGAGTAAACACCACCGAAATTGCCAGCGGCAGCGCGATGTACGGCTGCACGATCAGAGTCAGAATCGCGCCGAGCGATGCGCCGCTCGAAGCGCCGAGAATGTAGGGATCGGCCAGGGGATTTCGCAGCAGCGCCTGAAACGCAGTCCCCGCAACCGACAGCGATGCGCCCACGACAATGCCCAGCAAAATTCGCGGCAAGCGAATATCGATGACGATCAAGTCGTAGTTGCTCGAAAGCGCGCTCGTCCGGTGAAACAAAACCTGCAACAAATCGGCCGCAAGGCCATACAGCGAAACCGGCACCGCGCCCATCTTCAGCGCGATCACCATCACGACAAACAAAACCACGGCAAGATAAAAACAATTGACGATGAGTCGCGTGAACGTCAGCGGGCGCATGCACACTCCGCGATGCCGATGGATTCAAGTTGCGCCTGCGGCGGCTTCGGTGTTGGCTTTACTTCTGTAGGAAGCGGTGTGTCTTCGGTAGGCACGAGCGGCTGTCCGGGCCCTTGGTCAGTCTCTATCTGCGTCTCACCCTTAAAGGCTTCGGGATGAAACTGTCGCGCCAAATCGGCGATGGCTGAAACGATGCGTGGAGATGTGCGCTCGATCGCATCCGAAGTGTTGGCGTAGCGCTTCTCGCGCACCGCGTTCAGAATGCGCCATCCGGGAGATTCCGCGAGCGCGTCGATGTTGACCGATGCCGACGCCATGTGCGACCCCGAGAAAACCAGAAATTCGGGCTGCTGGCGCGCCACTTCTTCGAGACTGATCTGCGGCCACGATTGCGGCTCGTTTACGATTGATATCGCGCCCGAGTAGCGCAACGCGTCGGCCATGAACGTATCCTGCCCGATCGAAATCAACGGCTGCGGCCACACCACATACAAGACGCGGCGCGGTGGATACGGCCCCACGCGGCGCTGTATTTCTGAAAGGCGCAGGCGCAGCTCAGCCGCGAGCTTGTCGCCCGTTTGTGTCGCGTCCATCAAATCCGCCAGGTGTTGCGTTGAGGTCAGAATCTCCGCCACCGAATGCGGATCGGTCGCGTATGACGGAATCCCCAGCGACGCGAGCGAGTTCACCGTATCGAGGCGATTGATTCCCTTCGTCACCAGCACCACGTCCGGATGCAGCGACGCGATCATCTCGATGCTCGGGCTGATCGTTCCGCCAACGTGGGTCTTCAGTTTCGCTTCCGGGGGATAGTCGCAATAGTCGCTGTCGCCGACGAGCCGATCCTGCACTCCGAGCGTGTAAAGCGTTTCAGTAATGCTGGGGGCCAATGAAACTACGCGATGAATGGTCAGCGGAATCTGAATTTTGCGGCCGAGTTCATCGGTCACGTCGCGCATCGGCGCATTCGCAGCTGATGAATCTGGAGTCGTTGCAGGAGGCGGCGTGTCCTGCGCTTTTAAACGCAAAGAAAAAGAGGCGAGCAAAAACAACGCAACAGTGAAACGACCCGCTACGCGAAGATTTTGGGCGAAAGAGCTTCGCTGCACGAATATCCCCTGAGTCTCGGAACCTTTGTTGCGTTCACGTAAAGAAAGATCGGCGGTGCGAGCGCGAAACTGGCAGCGCGTGTCGGCTAACGGCAAAGAGAAGTAAAAGTGTATGGTTCGCCCGCGCAGAGTGTCAACGCGCTCCGCACGCGCCGAATATCTTTTTCCACGCGTGATATCAACGATTCTTCCAGTTCGGCTTGCGCTTTTCGACCAGCGCACGCAAGCCTTCCTGCGAGTCCTCAAGCTTGTAGAGCTGGTTGAGAAAAATATCCATCGACTGCTTCAAGCCATCGCGCAACGACAGGCCCATCCCGCCGAGAATCGCCTTTTTCGCCATGCTCAGCACCGGACCCGAATGCGCTGTGATGCGAGCCGTCAAATCGCTGACCGTTTTTTCGAGATCGGCCTCGGGCACCAATCGATTGATGAGTCCCAACTCCAGCGCGCGTTCCGCGTTGACCGGCTCGCCGGTCAAAATAATTTCAAGAGCAACCTTCGGGCCGACAAGATAGGGAAGAATCGTTGAAGCCAGCGGCGGGAAAACGCCGATGGTAATTTCGGGCTGTGCGAAGCGGGCTTTCGGGCTGGCGACGACCAGATCACCGAACAGCGCCAGCTCCGTTCCTCCGCCAATCGCGGGACCATTCACAACACACAACACCGGCTTTCCTACGTCAAGCATTGCCCCGAATGCACTGTGAAACGCGTCGAGCATTTGAAACACGCGCTGCGACGTGTATTCGCCGATGTCGATACCGCCCGAAAAAACCTTGCACGCGGAATCCATCACGATCAGCTTCGCGTTTTCGTTCTCGCCCGCGCTCAGGATCGCGTCGGAGATTTCGCGCAGCATCCCTTCGTTCAGCAGGTTGTGCTCAGGCCGAGCGAGCGTGATGCGCGCGACGCATTTGTCGACGGCAAATTTGACGTATTGAAATTGCGAGGGATCGCGGCGCTCAACTTGCGCGCTGGCAGTGAAGACGGCGGTCGTGGTGTTGCTGCGTTGGACCATGAAGCCTCCGAAATGGGTCGCCGCGCAGTGCGGGCTGATCGCTAAATTAGGCCGAAATCGATGCTAGCACGCGCCCAGCGCGGCTCTTGGCGCGGCCACAGGCAGTGTGCGCAAAACGTTGCTGCGTGTTGCGCATCGCACCCGCAAAGCCGATCCATGCGGCTCACACTTACGAGCCTGCTCCGACACACGCGATTCGTGGCAAGATCATGGGGCCAGTGCCAACGGGAGACTTTTCGATGATGACCGGCGACGCGGGAATGCCGCCAAAAACAGACACGATCACCGCGATCCGGTGGACCGGTTCGATGGACGCGGAGGGATTTCCGCCGGACGCGGCGTGGGAGACGGTGCCTGGCGTGCAATTCGATTGGGATTGGCAAGGAGCGAACGCCGATCCGACGCGCGAGACGCAGGTGCGGCTGCTTGTGGACTCCCGAAGCGCTTTTTGTCGAGTTTCGCGCGAAATATCGCAGCATCACCGTTTACGACGATGCGGATTCTCGCGGCTGGCGCGACAAGCTTTGGGAAAAGGACGTTTGCGAATTGTTTGTGCAGAGCGATCCGTCGCAGCCGCGGAAATACCAGGAATTTGAAGTCGCGCCGAACGGGAACTGGATCGATCTGGATATCGATCTCGATGGTGGAGAGCACCACGGGAAACGCGATTTGACCAGTGGGCTGAAACGTCGCGCGAGTGTCGACGAAGCGGCGAAGACGTGGCGGGCAGTTTTGGTGCTGCCGATGAAAAGCCTCGTCGCCGGTGCGTTCGACCCGGCAAAGACCTGGCGCGTCAATTTCTTTCGCGTCGAAGGGCCGAGCGAGCCACGATTTTATGCGTCGTGGCAGCCGACGAAGACGCCGCAGCCTCAATTTCATGTGCCCGAGGTTTTTGGGCGGCTGGTTTTTGCCGACGGTAGAAAAAAGTGACTGATGATTTGTGACTGGTGACTGGTGAAAGACGCGAAGAGGTTTACGTCCGGGCAAGCTGGGGCGCAGCGTGCTGCGCCCCTACACATTTCCGCGCCGCTGCGATTTCTTGTTCTTTTAGGCGCTGTTTGCTTCGCGTGGCTACCAGCGAGTGTTGTTGTTGCCGGACAGGGTCCAAGCGCTGCGAAGACTGACAAGTCGCCGGTCGTTACCAAGGTGGAGCCGCCGAATTGGTGGGTGGGGCTTACGCCGGAAGTGATGGTGCTGGTTTCGGGGCGCGGGTTGGATGCGAACAAGGTTGAATGTAATCTTTCGACCGTCATCGTCGAGCGCACGCAAGCGACGGGCGGCGGGAATTATCTTTTTGTGTGGCTCAAGTTTGGCGCCGACCTGAAATCGGGCACGGTGGTTTGTCGCGTTACGACCGCTGAGGGCGGGATGGCATCGTTCGAGCTGCCGATTTCTTCGCGGACCGAGACGATTCATCGATTCCAGGGAATCACGCCGGACGATGTGATTTACCTGATCATGCCGGATCGATTTGCGAACGGCGATCCGACCAATGACGAGCCTGAAGGTGCGCCCGGCTCGCACGATCGCTCGAAGGCGCGCGCATATCATGGCGGCGATCTGCGCGGGATTCGCGAACACCTCGATTACCTGAAGAGTCTTGGCGTAACGACGCTTTGGCTCACGCCCGTGGTGAAAAACGGCGCGACCGAGGACTATCACGGATACGGCGCAGTCGATCTGTATGCGGTCGATCCGCATCTCGGCACGCTGCGTGACTATCAGGAACTGATCAACGCCGCGCACACGCAGAAGATGAAAGTTTTGTTCGACATCGTGCCGAACCATGTCGGGCCGAAGCATCCCTGGGCGGCGAATCCTCCGCTGGCGGACTGGTTTCACGGCACGGTTGCGCATCACATCAATTCGTCGATGCCGGTCGATCCGGCGTCGGGGATTGCACCGGCAGCGGCGTTTTACGGCGAATCGAAAGAGCAGGCGTTCGGGCATGATCCGTTCGAAGCAATGGCCGATCCGCACGCGCCGCCGGAGTTGTGGCGCTATCTGACCGATGGTTGGTTTTTCGGCGTGCTGCCCGACTTGAATACGGAGAATCCGATCGTCGCGGCGTATCTGCAACAGAACGCGATCTGGTGGGCTGAGTCGTCAGGGCTGGACGGATTTCGCATCGATACTTTTCCTTATGTGCCGCGGATTTTCTGGTCGCGCTGGCATGCGGCGCTGAAGCGGCTTTATCCGCGGCTGACGACGATTGGCGAGGTTTACCATCCCGATCCGAGCGTGACGTCGTTTTTCGCGGGTGGAGAGCGGCGATTCGACGGCGTCGATTCTGGCGTGACGACGGTGTTTGATTATCCGATGTATTTCGCGTTGCGCGATGTTTTGGCGGGAAAGGCGCCAGCGGCGAAATTGGCGGATGTGCTGCGGCACGATTCGCTTTATACGCGGCCGGATCAGCTTGTGACGTTTTTTGGGAATCACGATACGACGCGATTTGCGGGCGCGGACGGGCCCGCTGGCGGCGCTGCTGGAGACACAGTGGCAAAGGTGAAGTTGGCGTTCGGGCTGAACCTGACGCTGCGCGGAATTCCTCAGATGTATTACGGGGATGAAATTGGGATGGCTGGTGGCGGTGATCCTGACAACAGGCATGATTTTCCTGGCGGGTGGCACGATGATCCGAAAAATGCGTTCACGGAGAACGGACGAACACAGGAGCAGCAGGAGATTTTTTCGTTTGTGCAGAGTTTGTTGCGGGTGCGGCGAGAGCATCCGGCGTTGAGCGAAGGGCGGCAGTGGAATTTGCTGTCGGATGATTCGGGATTTGTTTTTTTGCGGGAGTCGGATGAGGAGAGAGTTCTCGTCGCGTTTAATCGGTCGAAGAGTTCGCGCGAGCTCCATGTTCCTGTGAGTGAGACGCCTGCGGCGGGAGTAGCGGGGAGCGAGAAGTTGTTGGGCGAGGGGAGATTGGTGGTTGGCGGTAAAGAGATCGTGGTTAGTTTGCCAGCTGAGTCCGTCTCTATTTATTTGTTGAACTGAAAAGACCGCCAAACCGAGATCGTGTTTGCGCCTGGGCAAGCTGGGGCGCAGCAGTGCTGCGCCCGTACATGAAGCTTCGTCGTGAAAATCGGAGAAATACGTGAAGCTGGCCGGGCGAAGATGTCTACGCGGTGAGCCAGGTTTCGAAGAGGGCGGTGGCTTTTGCGCCTTCGATGCGGTTGCGGGTTGCGTCGAGGACGCGGCAGCGGGCGGTGTCCTTCCCGTGGAACGCTAGCCAATAGGGGAGATGTAGGTCGATCGGAATTCGTTCGATCGTCAGCTTGGCGTCGCGTAGTTTGAAGAATCCTTGTTGGAAGACTATGCGGAGTACTTTTTCCCGCAGACGTTCTCGGGCTGCGTCGTCGTTTAGATTTATCGGCAGCGCGTTTCTGGTTTCGATTTGCGAGAGCTTGTCTTGCGTTCGGCGGGCTCGGAAATTCGAAAAGGTCGAGAGAGCCTTCGACGGCGTCGATGGCGAAGAAGCGCGATTGGTGTTCGCGGCCGAGGTCGTAGTCGACGCGGTAGAGATGGAAAGGGACGTAGACTTCGGCGATGCGTTGGAGCGGGCCGAGACGCAGAGTGCGGAGGAATGCGGCGGGGCCGACGGCGGAGAATTTTTGGAGCGCGGCGGATTGGGAGACGGTGGGGTTTAGGGTTTGGATCGACGTAGCTGAACGACGCGAGGAGGCTGAAGTCCAGGCAAGCTGGGGCGCGGCGTGCTGCGCCCCTACACGGGCTTGCTCGATGTTGAGATGGGTGGCCATCGTTAGCGGAAATAAATCCAGAGAATCAGGACTGTGGCCAACAGAATGTAAGTGAGCGCGACGTTGATTCTGTGTTCGACGCGGGTTTCTCTTGGCGAGATTTGGCTTGTTCACGTCGATCGTTTCGATTTTGTCGTCGACGGTGGCGAAAGTGAGGCCGGCGAGTTTGCTGCGTTCCGGCGCCGGCGTCATCAGGCTGACGCCGATCAAGATCACCGTGCAGGCGACGAACATCAGGATGCTGTAGTGGAGAAAGTTCATGTCGACCAGCCAGCGCAGAAAAGGCGACTGGTAATGCGCGGATTTGTCGAGCACTTCAAAGAGGAATCGCACGGAGCCCATCACGAAGCCGGCGAGCAGCGTGCAAATCGCGCCTGTTCCGTTGAGCCGCGGCCACAAAATTCCAAAAATGAAGCAGACCGCGATCGGCGGGCTGATGTATCCCTGCACGCTTTGCAGATAGACCCAAAGCTGCGCGCTGAGCACGTGGATGAATGGCACCCAGAGCAGGCCGAGCACGACCATCGCGCCCGTGGCGATGCGGCCGAAGGTGACGAGTTGCTTCTCGGTTGCGGCGGGGCGGAATCGTTTGTAGAAGTCGAGAGTGACCATCGTCGATGTGGAGTTGAAGACCGAACTCATCGCGCCCATCAACGCGGCGAGTAGAGCGGCGATCATCAGGCCGACGAAGCCGGTCGGCAACAGATTGACGACGGCGGTTGGGAACGCGATGTCGCCGTTGGTGACCGCGCCGTTTTCGACGTGAAAAAGCTGCGGATACAGCGCAAACGCGATCATGCCGGGGATTACGAGAAGAAAGACGGGGAGAATCTTCAGAAAGCCGGCAAAAATTGTGCCGGCCTTGGCGTGGCCTTCGTCTTTCGCGGAAAGCACGCGCTGCACGATGACCTGGTCGGTACACCAATACCAGATGCCGATGATCGGCGCGCCGAAGAAGATTCCGGTCCACGGAAAGTCGGGATCGGTGATCGGCTTCACCATGTGGAAATAGCTGGCGGGCACGGCGGCGCGCAGCGCGCTGAAGCCGCCGACTTTGTCGAGGCCGATGAAGGTGAGCGCGATCGCGCCGGCGAGCAGGATCAGCGTCTGCACGAGATCGGTGTAGATGACGGCGGCGAGTCCGCCGGCGATGGTGTAAATGCCGGTGGCGATGACGAGGATGATTGCGGCGGTCCACTGATTCCAACCGACGACGCGCTCGAGAACGATGGCGGCGGCGTAAAGATGGACGGAGATTTTCGTAAAGATGTAGGCGATGATCGAAATTCCGGCGAGATACGTGGCGCAATTGCGATTGAAGCGGCGCTCGAGAAATTCGGGCATCGTGAAAACGTTGGAGCGCAGATAGAAGGGAACGAAGACCCAGCCGAGCAGCAAGAAGATGCAGGAGGCCTGCCACTCGAAATTTCCGGCAGCGAGGCCGGACGTCGCGCCGGAACCGGCGAGGCCGATGAAATGTTCGGTGGAAATGTTGGAGACGAAGAGCGAAGCGCCGATAGCGAACCAGCCGATGTTGCGCCCGGCGAGGAAGTAGTCTTCGGAAGTGCGCTCTTTGCGCGAAAAATAAAAGCCGATGCCGAAGACGAGGATGAAATAGACCGCGATGATGGCGATATCGACCGGCGCGAGCGTCCGGTGCGTGACTGCGACTCCCGCTGCGAGGAGCATCGAGCCTCCGTGAATCGGCGTGACGACGAGCTAGAGCTTAGAACGACGACGCTTTGCGAGCGACGGGTGCGCGCCGCGTCCCCTGATTGCGAGCGGCAGAAACTTGGATGCAAAAGTCGCGCGCGGCGCAGTCTATACCAGCGGGTGGGCTGGCTCAATGGGGGCAAGGGGAATAGCAGGGAAGGAAAATCTAGCCCAGAGGCCCGGAGAACGCCGAGGGACGCGGGGATTTTGCGAATGTCGTAGAATGGAGGAACGCAGCGGCGTCCCGGCGATCTGTTTTGCGGGCACGCAGGGTTCGCTCCGAATTGATGCGCCGCCCGAAGATGTGTCGGAGCAGATCGAACTCGCAAGCTAACTGGGAGGAAGTGAAGATGAAGATGATCGCGCCATTGGTGTTTGGGTTGTTGTTTTGCGCTGCCGCGGTAATCGCGGGCGGAAAATCGATTTACGATTTCACGCTGAATTCGATCGACGGGCAGCCAACGCCGCTCGCGTCGTATAAGGGCAAAGTGGTGATGCTCGTGAACGTCGCGAGCCGCTGCGGATTCACGCCGCAATATACGGCGCTGGAATCGACGTACGAAAAATTCAAGGACAAGGGCTTCGTGATCGTTGGAATTCCGGCGAACAATTTTGGTGGTCAGGAGCCGGGGACGAACGCGGAGATCAAGACGTTCTGCTCGTCGAAATACGCCGTGACGTTCCCGATGATGTCGAAAGTTTCGGTGAAGGGCGACGACACGACGCCTCTGTATCAGTATTTGACGGACAAGTCGGCGAATCCTTCGACGGGCGGCGATATCCAGTGGAACTTCACGAAGTTCCTGATTAATCGCGACGGCCAGATTGTGGCGCGCTTTGAGCCGAAGGTGACGCCGGATTCGCCGGAAGTGACGGCGGCGATCGAGAAGGCGCTGGCGTCGAAGTAAGTCACCAGTCTCTACCGGCCAGTCTGGTTCGGTGCTAGCCGCAGGCGGGCATCCGAATTTCGCGTGGCCACGTAAAACAAATGTATTGAGAAAATGGGCGCGGTAACCCGGAGACGTTTTGAAGTATGCGTCTCAGGGTGAACGCGCCCTTCACTTTCTATGCCGATTCTTTCTCTGCAAGACGTGCGCAAGGAATATTCGACCGACGGGCAGCCGGTGCGGGCGCTGGACGGAGTGTCGCTCGACGTCGAGGCGGGGCAGTTCGTCGCGCTCGTCGGGCGCAGCGGATGCGGAAAATCGACGCTGCTGAATCTTGCGGGCGCGATGGATTTTCCGACGTCGGGAAGCGTGCTGCTCGATGGCGTGGCGACGTCGTCGCTGAAAGATGCGGAGCTGACGAAGCTGCGGCGCGAGAAGGTCGGATTCATTTTCCAATCGTTTCAGTTGCTGCACACGCTGACGGTGCTGGGAAATGTTGAGTTGCCGCTGTTGCTTGCGGGCAAGACGAATGCGCGGGAAGCCGCGCGTGAGCGTTTGCGATGGGTAGAGTTGGAAGAGCTCGGTGAGCGCTATCCACATCAGCTATCGGGCGGGCAGATGCAGCGCGTCGGAATCGCGCGCGCGTTGATTGGCGGGCCGAAATTGCTGCTGGCGGATGAGCCGACGGGAAATCTCGACTCGACAACGGGAAATGTGATTCTCGAATTGCTGCGGCGACTCTCGCGCGAACGGAACACCGCGACCGTGATGGCGACGCACAGCGCTGAGGCTGCGGCGCTCGCTGACGTCGTCGTGCATTTGCGCGATGGCAAAATCGAGAACGTGGAGCGTCGCTAGTGGCGCGGCTCGTCTTATTTTATCGATTGATGGTGCGGCCGCTGCTGACTGAGCCGGTGCGGACATCGCTCACGGTGCTGGCGATTGCGCTGGGTGTTGCGGTGGTGCTCGCGATTGACCTCGCCGGATTTGCTGCGGCGGGCTCGTTTCGATCGTCGATCGAAACGCTGGCTGGCAACAACGATTTCGAAATCGTGGCGGCAGGCGGAGTGCCGGAAGATGTTGTCGGCAAGCTCGCACAGCTTCCGTATTCACTGCGGATTTCGGCGCGCATCGAAGATTACGCCGCGATCGATGGCAAGCGCACGGTTCCGTTACTAGGGCTCGACCTTGTTGCGGAAGGGCAGAATCACTCCGACGTTGCGTCGAGCTTCCCGCTCGAAAATCCCGGGGAGGCGCTCAAATATCTCAGCGACGAGGACAGTGTTTGGGTCGGGGAGAGCCTCGGGTATCACGCGGGCGATCGAATTCCGCTGCTGATCAACGATCGGATGCACGACTACATCGTGCGCGGAGCTTTTCCGGACGATGGAGGAAACGCCGCGGCGATCGTCATGGACCTGGCGGCGGCGCAACACGCGCTTGGGCGACTTGGTCACGTCGATCGCATTCTCGTGAAAGTGCCGGAGAAAGATGATGGCGGCTCGACTCACGTTGCGAGCGCGGCGGAATGGGAGCAGCGCATTCGCGGAGTTGGACTGGGTGATCCTGCCGCTTCACATGCGGCTTCGGCTTCGGCGGCAATCTTGCCCGAAGGCATCTCGCTCCGGCCTGCGGGCACGGGCACCGACGAAAATCGCAAAATGCTCGCGGCATTTCGGTGGAATCTGAAATTGTTGAGCTACATCGCACTCGTGGTCGGCGCGTTTCTGATTTACAACACGATCTCAGTTTCGGTGGTGCGCCGCCGCGCGGAAATCGGGATCGTTCGCGCGCTGGGCGCGAGTCGCGCGACGGTTCTCACCGCATTCATCGGTGAAGCTGCGAGCCTCGGATTGATCGGGGCGTTGATCGGGCTGCCGCTCGGGCGCGTGATGGCGAGCGGCGCAGTGAAGTTGATGTCGGCGACCGTGGATGCGCTGTATGTCAGCAGCCGGCCGGGGACGATTGCGCTCGGTCCCTATTCGGTTGCGCTCGCGTTGATTGTCGGAGTCGGCGTGGCGGTGGCGTCGGCGTACGCGCCGGCGAGAGAAGCGTCGCTGGTTGCACCGGTGGAAGCGATGGCGCGCGGCCGGCGCGAGTATGCCGCGCGCGTCCACAGGTTGCGCGATCTGGCGATTGCCATCGTGTTCGCGTTGGGCGCCTTCGCGGCGTCTCGTGCGCCGGCTGTCGAGGGCAAACCGCTGTTCGGCTATCTCGCGACACTGCTCGTAATCGCAGCTTCTGCGCTGGCGATTCCAGCGGTCGTCGATCTCACCACGCGGATTCTTACTCCCGCGTTGGGCGCGATTCTCGGCGTCGAAGCGTCGCTCGCGTCACAAAGCTTGTCGGCGTCGTTGCGACGCACATCGGTGTTGGTCGGCGCGCTTTCCACCGCGATCGCGATGATGACGGCCGTCGGCATCATGGTCGGAAGCTTTCGCGAAACGGTTTGGCTCTGGATGAACGACGAGGTCCCGGCGGATTTGTACATACGCGCAGCCGGCGTGCCTGCCGCGGATCGGCATCCGAGTCTGACTCCGGAGCTCGCCGACAAAATCGAGCACCTGCCCGGAGTCGCCGCGATCGATCAACTGCGCGACTACGAAATCAGCTACGAAGGCATGCCCGCCGGCCTTGCGTCAGTGGAACTCGATGCGCGGCGCACCTATCACAAGGCGAATTTTCTCTCGGGTCGACCCACGAGCGATGTCCTGGCGGAATTGCGTGCTCCAGACGCGATCGTGGTGAGCGAACCGTTCTCGAACAAACATCACGTCAAGCGCGGAGATTCGATCACATTGTCGCTGGGCACCGGCAAAGCGGCATTTCGCGTCATCGATATTTTTTACGACTATTCGAGCGAGCGCGGCACGGTGGTGATGAATCGAGTGACCGCCTTGAAGTATCTTCCCGATCCTGCGCCGTCGAGTCTTGCCATTTATCTTTCGCCGGAAGCTTCACTGACACAGGTACGGCGGGAAGTCGACGACGCCGCGAACGCGGGCAACCACAGGATTCTTGTTTTCTCGAATCGCGATATCCGCACGCAGGCGCTGATTATTTTTGATCGCACATTCGCGATCACGTATGCGCTGGAGGCGGTCGCTGTGATCGTTGCGGTGATCGGTGTTGCGGGGGCGCTGCTTGCGGTCGTGATTGACCGGCGACGCGAACTCGGCCTGTTGCGATTTCTCGGCGCGGCTTCGTGGCAGATTCGCAAATTGATTCTGGTCGAAGCGGGCCTGCTCGGATTTCTCGCCACGATGGCGGGAGTCGTTCAGGGCTTCGCGCTTTCGTTGATTCTGATTTTCGTGATCAACAAGCAGTCGTTCGGCTGGACGATTCGATTTCATTGGCCGGTGGCGATTCTGCTCGGCGCGCTCTGCCTGGTTTACGTTGCGACGGTGCTTGCCGGGCTTTATCCCGCGAATGTGGCGATCCGCTTGAATCCGATCGAGGTCGTGCATGAGGAGTAGCGCGGCAGGACGTGCCGTCGTCGCATCGCTGCTCGCGTTGCAGCTACTTTTTGCGTTCGCAACACGCGCACAAACGGATTCGCAATACGCCGTCGCGTCACCCGGCTATCGCTACGCTTTCCCGCGCGATTATTTCGATCATCCCGAATACCAGACGGAGTGGTGGTATTACACCGGCAATGTTACTTCGGCGGATGGCCGCCGCTTCGGATTCGAGCTCACTTTTTTTCGGCAGAGCACGAACTTAGAAGCAAAGAAGAACGCGTGGGACGTACGCGATCTCTATCTTGCACATTTGGCGCTGAGCGATCTCGACGGCGGACATTTTTATCACGCCGAGCGTACGAATCGAGCCGGTCCGGGCATTGCCGGCGTCAGCGCGAGCGACGCGCGCATCTGGAACGGCAACTGGCAGATGCAGTGGAAGGGCGACGAACAAATTCTCGAAGCAATTGATCCACGTTTCGAGCTGCAATTCACGTTGAAATCGCAAAAGGCGCCAGTGATCCAAGGCGAGAACGGCGTCAGCCAGAAAGCCGCCGGTGCGGGCCACGCGTCGCACTACATTTCGCTCACCCGTCTCGCGACAAGCGGAAAAATCAAACTGGGGGGCAAGTCATTCGATGTCACTGGTCTGGCGTGGATGGATCATGAATTCTTCACGCATCAACTCGAGAGCGGCCAAGTTGGTTGGGACTGGTTCAGCGTGCAGCTGGCCGACAACACCGAACTGATGCTCTTTCGAATTCGCCGAAAAGACGGATCGGTCGATCCATTTTCGGCAGGCACGTTTATCGATGCGAGTGGCCGGAGTACGCACTTGCGTTCGACGGAAATCTCTCTGACGCCGGCAGGCGAAACCTGGACGAGCCCCGTTACAAAAGCGGCTTATCCGGTTCAGTGGAATATCGCGGTGCCCAAGCTCGGACTCAATCTTGAAGTCAAAACGGCACTGCCGTCGCAGGAATTGACGGGTGGACCGAGCAACGGAACGCTGACGCCGTCGTATTGGGAAGGCTCGGTCACTTACGACGGCTCGCGACAAGGCACGAAAATTCAAGGCGCAGGCTATCTCGAAATGACGGGCTATGACCGACCATTCGATCTAGGTTCCGACTAGCGGCGACAGAGACCGCGAGCGCGCAGGTCCAACCAACGACCTGAACTAAACAAGAAAGGGGCGAGCTCTCAAAACCTCAAGCTCGCCCCAAGTTACCTAAACAGATTCTCGTCACGCACGAGTGCCAGGCCTTCAGCCCAGCTAGCTACTCGTGCTCCGCACCTTTGCATGGGTCGCGGTTTCATTCGTGCCGTAAGTGCGAGAGAACTCATCTACCTGTCGCTCGGCCTCTTCCTTCGCGACGCCGTAGCGTTCCTGAATTCGGCCAATGAGTTGATCACGTTTTCCACTGATGCGCTGGAGATCGTCGTCTGTCAACTTGCCCCATTTTTCTTTCACTGTGCCTGAGGCTTGTTTCCATTTTCCTTCTACTTGCTCCCAATTCATTGAACCTCCTAGGGACTCCCGTGATACAGCCTCAGGAAACCACTCGGTGAATCGCAGTGAAATACTGTGAATCATGCAAGCTGCGGAAGACGCATGTTGTAGGGATTCTTAGTACCGATTTCTGCGCAAATTCACATCCGAAAATGAAAAGAGCGCAGACTCGCTGCGCTCCGAAAGTACACTAAATTTTGTCTGGGATCTTCGAGTGCCACTCAGGCCTGGATGATGTTATTCCTCACCGCATAACGCACCAGTTCGCTGATCGAATGGCAATCGAGGCGGCGCATGATGTTCGCGCGGTGTGTTTCCGCCGTCTTCACGCTCAGCCCGAGCGCCACAGCAACTTCCTTGCTGCTCTTGCCTTCCGCCAAAAGCTGCACGATTTCACGTTGCCGCGGCGTCAGACGGCTGCGTGCGTCGTCCTTACGCTCTTCGGGGGTCGCTGTTTTCTTCGGCTTCTTGTCGAGATATCCGTCGAGAACGATCTGGGCGACCTTGGCGGTGAAAAATGTCTTGTTGCTGCGGACGGCGTTGACCGCGGTGATCAGATCGCGGCTTGCGTCGGACTTCAGGACGTACCCACGCGCGCCGGCATCGAGCACTTCGCGGATCAGGGGATCCGACTCGTGTTGCGTCAAAATGAGAATTTTTGCGCGGGCGTCGTTTTTGATCATCTGCCGCGCCGCTTCCAGGCCATTGAGCGAAGGCATGCTGATATCGAGTACTGTTACGTCGGGCTTCAAGTCTCGTGCTTTTTCGACGGCTTCGCGACCGTCACTCGCCTCTGCGGTCACTTGCCAGCCCGGCTGAGCTTCAAGTAGCGAACGAATTCCTCTCCGAACGATCTCGTGATCATCTGCTACCAATAATCGTATGGGTTCCATACTCATTCACCTCCTGAGATTCCGACCGGCATCGGATGTTTGCAGCGTCAAGCTGCCGAGGTAGCGCGTTTCTTTACCGGATGCCCGAACCCTGACATCTGTTAAGACGACAAAGAGTCCGAAGCGGTTGCAGCAATCTATGTAGTACTTACGGCTCCCGTAGGTGCATCTCGCGCGCCAATCAGTATAAAAATTTACGCTGCTCCGAAGACACACAGACTAGAGGGGTTACCGTGCGCTCTCGTCCTAGTACATTTCGGATATCAGAATCGAGCCGGCGAAATTCTTACACCGCCCAGCGAAAAACTTGTGGGCAAATGTTTTCCCGCCGCGCGACGTCTTCGCGACGCCTGTTTGTTCCGACCACAGTCGCGGCACCAATCTCTCGCGAAAACCCTCTCCTGTGGTGCGGTTATCGTCTTTGGTTGCTTCTACAAGCGGTCCTGGAGCTTTGTTCCGCTACACGATGGTTCCAAAATCACTAAGGTCGATACCGTATGGAGCATGAGATACACGAGATGTACAAACTTAAGGAACCGTGGCCCATGTCAGGCAGTGCCATCGCTTAGCCCGGTTCAGGGCCCCTTTTGAACGACTGAAATATTGTTAAATCAGGTAGCACCTGTCTGGAGGTTACGATGTTGCGTTGGGCACTCGCATTTTTCATTGTGGCGCTTGTAGCGGCTTTGCTTGGCTTCACCGGCGTTGCGGTCGCAGCGGCGGGAATCGCCAAAATCCTGTTCTTCATCTTCTTGATCCTGTTCCTGGTCACGTTGGTGGGGCATCTGCTGCGCAGGACCTAATCCTGATTTCCATCCATGCAGATGAAGTGAAGTAAACAGGCCATCGAGATTCAACGGAGGGGCGGGCAGCCGAATAGCTCGTCACAGCAGCAAGCATTCAGGAGGAACTAAACGTATGAAACCACTCGGGCTGATTTTGATCGTTCTCGGCGTGATTGCCCTGATGTATCAGGGCTTCACCTACACCACCCACAAGAAGGTTCTGGATGTTGGACCCATCCAGGCGACAAAGGAAGAGCACCACAGTGTGCCGCTGCCTCCGATCCTGGGAGCCCTTGCGCTGATTGGCGGCGTCGTGATACTGGTTTCGGACCGCAAGTAGCAAAGACTCGAAAGAATACCGTTCATCGAATTTTGCTGCAAAAGTAACAACTTCAATTTGCTCGGTGCATCAAAAAAGGGCATTAAAGATAAAAGGAGAAGCGTTCATGAAGGTGTTGAACAAGAGAGTTTTCACTCTGTTTTTGGCGGGCGCATTCGTTGCTGCAGGGCTTGCGCTGGCGCCGGCGTCCAAGGCGAAAGCCAAGGATGAGGACACGAAGGACAACGACCGCATCGAAAACGCAGGCACTGTATTCAGCGAGATCATCGACATTCCAGACGATATCCCGCAAGACCTGCTCGACAAGGCGCGTTGCGTGATCATCTATCCGTCCGTCGTAAAGGCTGCCTTCATCGTTGGCGGCAGCTACGGCCGCGGCGTGATGGTCTGCCGCACGCATAAGGATTACACCGGCCCGTGGGGCGCACCCACGATGATGGCTCTCGAAGGCGGCAGCGTTGGCTTCCAGATCGGCGGACAGGCGACGGACTTCGTCATCCTCGTCATGAACAACCGCGGCGCCGACAGCGTGCTGAACAGCAAAGTGAAGCTTGGCGGCGACGCGTCGATCGCAGCCGGCCCCAAGGGCCGCACTGCTTCGGCGGAAACCGATGTGACGATGCGTGCTGAAATGCTGAGCTATTCGCGTTCACGCGGCGTCTTTGCCGGCATCTCTCTCGAAGGCTCTACAGTTCGCCCAGATAACGATGCGAACAAGCGGATCTACGGCCACACGGTCTCGGCGGAAGACATCATCACCGAATCGAAGCTTCATGCTCCGGAATCGGCGCATAAGCTGTTGGCGCGGTTGCAGAAGGCTTCTCCGCACCTCAAGCCCTGAGCTGCTTCAACTCAAACTAAAAGAGAAGGGCGGAGAGAAATCTCCGCCCTTTTTATTTTGGTAGCAACCCGCGGTTAGTCCGCGCTATCCGATGCGCCTGAAAGCGTTTCCCACCCGCGGCGCGACAAGCTCCAGTAGATGAAATATCCAGCCACCGCTGCGATCACCAGCAAAATCACGCCGGTCAGCCACTCCTGCAGCACCAGCTCGCCGATTCCGAACATGCAGCAGTAGACGAGCGTGCAGCCCATGATCCAATCGAAGGCGTTGGCTTTGAAATCGCGCACCGGCTTGATCTCCGGAGCCAGTGCGGCGATGCGGCTCCAGCCGTGAACGGTCGGATGCACGCGCCGATAAAATTTGAGCAAGCGCTCGTCGGATTCGGGCGGCGTGATGAGCGTCACGACAAGCCACACGATCGTCGTTACTGCCGTGGTGATCAACGCGGTCTTTGCGAACACCACGGTGGTGTTGCCCGTGAACGTCATTTGGGCCAGCGAGATGGATGTGACGAATGCCGCGACCATCGCGGAAATTTCGCTCCACGCGTTAACGCGCCACCAGTACCATCGCAGCATCAGCACGCCGCCAGTGCCCGCGCCCATCCCGAGCAGAAGCTGCCACGCCGATTGAATCGATGTGATGTGCGCTGCGGTGTAGCCGCTCAAGATGACCAGCAGCACGATGAAGAGTTTGCTGACCGTCACGTAGTGTTTTTCCGATCCGTTGCGAACCACGAATCGGCGGTAAAAGTCGTTGATGAAATACGAAGTGCCCCAGTTGAGCTGCGTTCCGACGGTGGACATGAACGCCGCGAGAAACGCCGCGATCATCAGCCCGCGTAGCGCCGGCGGAAGAAAGTCGCGCAGCACCATCACGTAGCCTTTTTCGGGCTCCGCTGCGAATTCCGCGCTCGGATGAAGGCCGCCATGCGTCGAATAAACCGCTACCGCGACGAGGCCGGTGACGATCCAGGGCCACGAGCGCATCGCGTAGTTCGCGATGTTGAACCACAGCGTCGCGCCGAGGGAATTCTTCTCGTCTTTCGCGCTGAACATGCGCTGCGCGACATAGCCGCCGCCACCAGGCTCGGCCCCCGGATACCAGCTTGCCCACCACTGCACGCCGAGATAAAGAACAAATGTGATGACCGGCAGCGTCCAGATCGCGTCGGTCGTCCAGCCAAGATGGAAATTCGGGAAGAACGCCGTCACATCGCTGGTCGGCTGACCGGTCTGCCGCATGGCGTCGTTGACGTGCGAAAGCTGCAGCTTCAACACCGTCATGCCGCCGATTTTCGAAACCGCGACCCACGCCAGCACGATGATCATCGTCATCTTCAAAACAAACTGGAACAGGTCGGTGACGAGCACGCCCCAGAGGCCGCCGATGAACGTGTAAATCCCCGTGAATGGCACGAGCAGCAAAACGCAGATCAGCAAGCCTGTGTGCGCAGGCTCACCGAGCGTGTAGGTAAATAATGTGTGGCCGCCGATTCCGATCGACAGCACGCGCCCCTGTGCAATCGCGTCGCCGAGCAGCACCGTCGTGATGCTGATCATCGCCTTGATGACCCAGCCGAGAATCAGGCAGTTCATCAGCCCGCCGAGATAGATCGCACGAAATCCACGCAAAAACGCGGCGGCTTTACCTTCGTAGCGCAACTCGACAAACTCGACGTCAGTCAAAATTCCCGCGCGCCGCCAATATCGCGCGAAAAAGAAAACCGTCATCATTCCCGACAGGCACTGCGACCACCAGATCCAGTTGCCGGAGATTCCTTGCTTCGCGACAACGCCGGTGACGAAGAGCGGCGTGTCCGCGGCAAACGTCGTCGCGACCATCGACGTTCCCGCCAGCCACCACGAAACGTTTCGCCCGGAAACGAAAAACTCCTCGGTACTGCCCGAGGAGCGGCGCCGGTAATACAGGCTGATCGCGAGATTGAGAAGCAGATAAGCGGCAATGACAATCCAGTCGGTCGAATTCAGTGCCATTTTTTAGGAATCACCCCAAAACTCAAAACCCAAAATCCGAAAATTCCAAAACAGCGTTGACCCGGAAGTGTAGACCCAATAGTGTGTTGCGTGGCCAGAAATCTTTCCGGCGAACGAAATTTCGCGATGTAGCGTTTGGATGCCGTGAGCCCCCGGCTCACGCGTCGGCGAAATCTGCAATGCGGCTGGAATTATACGTTT
Organism: uncultured Acidobacteriota bacterium; assembly: GCA_963766985.1. GTDB lineage: Bacteria > Acidobacteriota > Terriglobia > Acidiferrales > UBA7541 > Acidiferrum. The sequence continues at coordinate 103,470 of CAVYCJ010000009.1, read as the reverse complement.
AAATCGGTTTAATCTATTACCCGCAAAATCGCGAACATGCTTCTCATACTCAAACCCGACAAAGAACAACTCGGCCGCGAAGGTGCGCGCATCGTTGCCGGCGCCATTCGCCGCAATCCGAAGATTCGCCTCGGCCTCGCCACCGGCAGCACGATGCTGACGTTCTACAAAGAGCTCGTTCGCCTGCATCGCGAAGAGTCGCTCGATTTTTCCGGCATCGTCAGCTTCAACCTCGACGAATATCTCGGCCTGCCCGCGACGCACCCCGAGAGCTTTCACTACTTCATGCACGAAAATTTGTTCCGGCACGTGAACGCCAAGCCGGAAAACATTCACATTCCCGACGGCACGATTTCCGAAAACTACGATCGCTATTGCTCCGCTTATGAGCAAGCCATCCGCGACGCCGGCGGAATCGATCTGCAAATCCTTGGCATCGGCCGCAACGGCCATGTCGGGTTCAACGAGCCGACCTCGAGCCTCGGCTCGCGCACGCGCCTGAAAGTTCTGACGAAAGAAACCATCGACGACAATCGCAAATCGTTTCAGCCCGGCGAAAAAGTTCCCGAATGCGCCATCACGATGGGCATCGGCACGATTCTCGAAGCGCGCCGCATTCTGTTGCTCGCCAGCGGCTCGTCGAAGGCGACCTCCATCGCTCAAGCCATCGAAGGCCCAGTAACCGCAAGCATCACCGCTTCGGCGCTGCAGCATCATCCCGATGTGACCTTCATCGTCGATCAGGAAGCCGGCGCGAACCTCAAACATCACGACTACTACGCCCGCGTTCTTCGCCTCACCGCCGAACTAACGCCCGAGCGCATCTGATCGTCTAATCACAGACTGCTGCGCTAGAATCAATCGCGCCTCACTCTTGCCTCACCTGGAGATCGCATGGCGATTCATCTCGGCCAAAACTGTTACGGTGAATCGCGTGTTCGTCTGTTGCGCGTCGCGCGCCAGGAAGGCCGCCACGACATCCGCGAGCTAAATGTCTCGATTCGCTTCGAAGGCGATTTCGACTCCGCCCACACCAAAGGCGACAACTCCAAAATCCTGCCCGCCGACACGATGAAAAACGCCGTGTACGCGCTCGCCCGCCAGCATTCGGTCGAGCCGGTGGAGGAATTCGGCCTCCATTTGATGGACCAGTTCGTCACCTACAACGCGCAAGTCTCGCGCGTGCATATCTCGATCGAAGAAACGCCCTGGTCTCGATTGCCCCTCGGCGGAAAGCCGCACGCCAGCGCGTTCACGCGCACCGGCGACGAGCGCAGGACCGCGGTGCTCGTCGGCACCCGCGAAGGCACGACGATTCGTTCAGGCATCCGCAATCTCGTCGTTCTGAAAACGACCAACGCGCAATTCGAAAAATTCATGCGCGATCCTTTCACTACGTTGAAGGACGAAAAAAATCAGGTTCTCGCCACGGTGATTGAAGCCGACTGGCTATACCCAAATGAAGACGAAGAGCTGCAGTTCGGCCCACTGTGGCATGGCGTGCGCCAGATGCTGCTCGAGACGTTTGCCGAGCACAAGAGCATGTCGCTCCAGCACACGCTTTACGCGATGGGTGAAACGGTGCTCAATAATTTCGATAACGTGCGCGAAATCCATCTCTCGCTTCCCAACAAGCATTTCGATCTCATCGATCTCGATCCGCTCGGCATGGACAATCCGTCATTCGTTTTCCTGCCCACCGATGAACCGCAAGGCACCATCGAAGCGACGCTCCGCAAAGACTAGGCGCCTCGCGAAGCGTCAGGCCGCCAGACCGCGCTGAGTTGCAAACGCACTCGCCCGCCTGCATTGTGATGGCATGCCCGAACTGCCCGACATCACGGCGTATCTTGTCGCGCTGGAGCCGCGCATCGTCGGAAAACGCCTCGATCGCGCGCGCCTCGGCACGCCGTTTCTGTTGCGCACGGCGATCCCGCCGCTGAGCGATGCCGAAGGCCGCACCGTGCGCGAGTTGCGCCGCATCGGCAAGCGCATCGCCATCGGCCTCGACGGCGATTTGTGGCTCGTGCTGCACCTGATGATCGCCGGCCGCCTGCATTGGCGTGCGCCCGGAGCAAAACTCGCTGGCAAAAACATGCTGGCTGCTTTTGATTTCGCGGACGGCTCGCTCGTCCTCACCGAAGCCGGCGCGAAGCATCGCGCTTCACTACACGTTGTGAGCGGCAAAGAAAATCTCCCGGCGTTTGACGCCGGCGGAATCGACGTTTTCGCCAGCGACCTCCCAGCGTTCCGCGCCGCGCTGACCGCCGAAAATCACACCATCAAGCGCGCGCTGACCGACCCGCGCTACCTCAGCGGCATCGGCAACGCCTACTCCGACGAAATCCTCCACGCCGCCCAACTCTCGCCCATCCTTCAAACGCAAAAAATGAGCGACGAGCAATGGACTCGTCTTTACGAAGCGACGCGCGAAACGCTGAAGCTCTGGATGGACCGGCTTAGCGCGGAAGCAACAAAAGGATTTTCCGGAAAAGGTGACCGCGTTCCGCCCTGAGATGGCCACGCACGGAAAATTCGGCAAGCCCTGCCCGCGCTGCGGCGAAAAAATCCAGCGCATCCGCTACGCCGACAAAGAAACCAACTATTGCGCGAGATGCCAGACCGGCGGAAAACTTCTCGCCGACCGCAGCCTCTCCAGGCTGCTCGGCGATGACTGGCCGCGAACGCTCGATGAACTGGAAACGCTGAAACGCAAATAGGCGACGCCGCTATTGTTGAGGCGCGCCCGCCGCGGCGCCTGCCTTCGAATCGCCATCAGGCAGCGCAAACGCCACATAAACTCCGCCGCTCGGATGCTTCGGATCTTTCCCGCCGCCCGCCGCGATCACCACGTACTGCTTTCCACCGACCATGTAAGTCGCAGGCGTCGCATTGCCGGCAAACGGCAACGTGGTCTCCCAAAGTAATTTCCCAGTCGCTTTGTCGAACGCGTGAAATTTCCGATCGAAATTCGTCGCGCCGATAAAGACAATCCCGCCCGCCGTCACAATCGGCCCGCCATAATTTTCGCTGCCCGTATCTTTCATCCCTTGTGCGGCAAGCGCCGGATATTCGCCGAGATTGATCTTCCATGCGTACTCGCCCGTATTCAAATTGATCGCGTTCAGCGTTCCCCATGGCGGAGCAATCGCCGGATATCCATCCGGATCGAGAAATCTCCGATACCCCGTAAAGCGATATTTCATGTCCGTCGGCGCCGGCCCGCTGCTCGTGACTTCTTTCTCAGGCGCGCCCGTCAGGAAATCGACAAGCGCCTGCACTTCATCTTTCGAAAGCCCGGGAAATCCATTCATCCGCCCCTTGCCGGTGCGAATCGTGCTCGCGATTTGTGCAGGCGTCAGCCGATCAGAGACGTTCGTCAGCGACGGAAACGCCGGCGGCGAACCCTGGCGATTGTCGCCATGGCAAATCGCGCATTGCGAAAGGTAAATCGATTTCGCGTTTTTGCCCGGCTTGTTTTCGCCAAGAGAAGCCATCCACGCCATCTCATTCGCATTCACATACAGAATGTTGGAATCCGGATCGAGCGCCGGCCCGCCCCACTCCGCGCCCCCGTCAAAGCCCGGAAAAATAACCGTCTCCTTGCCGAGAGCAAACGGCACGAACTGCCCTTCGCTGCGCGCATCGTGAAATTGATCGAGCGCCCACTTGTGAATCTCCGGCGTGCGCTCGCTCAGCATATTTTCTGTCAACACTTGCCGCGCATACGGCGCAGGCTTCGCCGGCAGCGATTGCTCCACCGCCGCGACTTCGCCTGGAATCGTGCTCGCCGGATATTTCTTTGTCTCCAGCGGAAACAGCGGCGCGCCTGTAGCGCGGTCGAACAGATACACAAATCCCTGCTTGCTCGTCTGCGCAACAGCTTCAATCTTCTGCCCGTCACGTTGAACACTCAGCAGCACTGGGTGGGACGGAAAATCGCGATCCCAAAGGTCGTGATGCACCGCCTGAAAATGCCAGATGCGCTTACCGGTATTCGCGTCGAGCGCCAGCAGGCAATTTGCGAATAGATCGTCGCCCAGTCGATTCCCGCCATAAAAATCAAACGCCGCCGAACCTGTCGGCACAAACACGATTCCGCGCTGCACATCGACGGTCATGCCGGCCCAGTTGTTTGCCGCGCCGATCGTTTTGTACGCATCCGGCGGCCACGTGTTGTATCCGACTTCGCCCGGCTGCGGAATCGTGTGAAATGCCCAGCGCATTTTTCCGGTGCGCACATCGAACGCGCGAACATCGCCTGGCGCCGCCGGCAACGTCTCGGAATTCCGCCCTCCGGCGATGAACATGTCTTTGTAAATCACCACCGGACTCGTCAGCGAAACAAACGGATCGGGATCCTTGCGGCTCAGGTTGTCGCGCAAATCGATGCGCCCTTCCGAGCCAAACGTCGCGATCGGTTTTCCTGTGGTCGCATCCAGCGCATAAACAAAACTCATCACACCGACGATAATTCGCTTCTCCGATCGATCCGCGTTAGCCCAATAAGCCAGCCCACGCACCGGCTGTGTGCCCTTGATCCCCGAGTCGAAATTCCAAACGACTTTGCCCGTAGCCGCATCCACCGCAAAAACTTTCTGCGAAGGCGACAGCCCATACAACACGCCGTCCACAATGATCGGACTCGTCTGCAGCCCTCCGCTCTCCCCAGTGTCGTAAGACCACGCCACCTTCAGCTGCGCCACGTTCTCCCGATTGATCTGCGCGAGCGGCGAATAATGCGTGTTGTTCGTCTCTCCGCCGTTCACTGCCCAATCTCGATTGGCGCTCGCATCGCGGGGACTGGACTGCGCGCGGTCAGGACGGGGTGCAATCAGCAAGAACAACGTGGCTGTAACAGCAAGAAACGCCGAAAATCGGAGTATTTTTGGCAGGGCGACGTGGCTCATATCCGAGAGTCTACTTGAAGGCCTATATCTGGCGACGCAAGATTTTTAAGCCAAGCACCCAAACCGAGTGGCAAAAATCCAGGTCCTTGCCACTCGGTAAAGACGCTCAAAAAGCCGCGGTTTTATTGGGTTTTTGCGAAATCCACCAATTCCCACAGCGAGGCCTAAAAATAATTTTTCAGAACGCTTGACGTATCCCGTATTTCTTGTATACTCACAAATGGCTCGGGGGTTGTTGAGCCAAGCAGGGCATCACAGTCGGGTAGAAGAAGCGTCCTTCCCAGCGCTGCACCAAGCGAAGGCCTGAAGTACACCCTATAGTGAGGTTCTTTACGAGCACGGGATAGAAACGAGTCGAGCTACGCGCAAAGCCACCAGGATTGGTGACTTAGCCCGGCGCTCGACGCCGGGTTTTTTATTGTTTGGCAGCCTTTAAAGCTACCAGGCGATGCCTTCAGCGGAATGCTGGGGCGCTCTGACGGGATCAGGGCAAACGCTCTTTGACAACAGAAAGGCTGGCAATTCCACGCCGATAATTTCGTACCCGATTACGGTCGGGCGAAATGCCATGGTGTGGATTATTACAAGTTTGCTCGAGTCGAGCAAAACTGTGGAAAACAAAGGCAGCTCAAACAATTGCCTGATGAAATGCGGAATCGAAAGCCAATGTCCGGTGCAGCTGAGACTTACCCAGTCCCAGACAATCCGAAACACAAGGTAAATGGAGCCGTAGACAGTCAGGACGTATTCAAAGAACTCAGTCGCAGTCAGGCTGGGCGCGGAGAAGACGGATTGGGTGAGTTTTATGATTAAGCTACTAAGAGCGTACGGTGGATGCCTTGGCGCCAGAAGGCGATGAAGGACGTGGCAAGCTGCGATAAGCCTCGGGGAGCCGCAAGCAGGCTTTGATCCGAGGATCTCCGAATGGGGAAACCCGGCGGGATGAACTCCCGTTACAGCCGACTGAATACATAGGTCGGTATGAGCTAACCCAGGGAAGTGAACCATCTCAGTACCTGGAGGAAAATAAATCACAGAGATTCCGAAAGTAGCGGCGAGCGAAATCGGAACAGCCCAAACCCAAGTGCTTGCACTTTGGGGGTTGTAGGACCGCATAAGTAGAGTTATCAATTCGACGACTAGACGAATCTGCTGGAAAGCGGAGTCATAGAGGGTGAGAACCCCGTAGTCGACAGTCGATCGGACTCGAAGCGGTATCCTGAGTACTACCGGACACGTGTAATCTGGTAGGAAACTGGGGAGACCACTCTCCAAGGCTAAATACTCTCTGGCGACCGATAGTGAACCAGTACCGTGAGGGAAAGGCGAAAAGCACCCCTGCGAGGGGAGTGAAATAGAACCTGAAACCGTATGCTTACAAGCAGTCGGAGGGCAATGTCCCGGTTTACCGGGATAAGCCTGACGGCGTGCCTCTTGCTTAATGAGCCGGCTAGTTATTCTAACGTGCAAGGTTAAGCGCAAGCGAGCCGTAGGGAAACCGAGTCCGAATAGGGCGACAAGTACGTTGGAATAGACGCGAAGCGGGATGATCTACCCTTGGCCAGGTTGAAGGTCGCTTAACCGCGACTGGAGGACCGAACAGGTGTGAGTTGAAAATCGCTCTGATGAGCTGAGGGTAGGGGTGAAAGGCTAATCAAATTCCGTGATAGCTCGTTCTCCCCGAAATGTCTTTAGGGACAGCCTTGCGTGAATTACCACGGTGGTAGAGCTCTGAATGGACTAGAGGCCAACTCAGGCTATCAAATCCAATCAAACTACGAATGCCGTGGATAAATGCGCGGGAGTGAGACTACGGGGGATAAGCTCCGTGGTCAAAAGGGAAACAGCCCAGATCGCCAGCTAAGGTCCCTAACTATGTGCTAAGTGGGAAAGGAAGTGTATTCGCTCGGACAGCCAGGAGGTTGGCTTAGAAGCAGCCATCCTTTAAAGAAAGCGTAACAGCTCACTGGTCAAGCGGATATGCACCAACAATCCAACGGGGCTCAAGCACATGACCGAAGCTGCGAAATGAACATTTCTTTGAAATGTTTTTTGGTAGGGGAGCATTGCGTGGAGTCTGAAGGTAGACCGAGAGGACTACTGAACACTACACAAGAGACCCTGCCGGCATAAGTAGCGATAAACGCGATGAGAACTCGCGTCGCCGAAAGTCTAAGGTTTCCTGAGGAAGGTTAATCCGCTCAGGGTTAGGCGGGTCCTAAGGTGAGGCCGAAAGGCGTAACTGATGGACAGCCGGTTAATATTCCGGCCCCGCCTGGTGACGTTTGACGATGGGGTGACACAGAAGGATAGGGAAGCCACCGGATGGAAGTGGTGGTTTACCAGTGAAAGCCGGTTCCCATAGGCAAATCCGTGGGGGCGCTAACGGTGAGACTGGTGACGTGGCCGTATGGCCGACAAGTTTCCGATTTCACGCTGTCAGGAAAAACCTCTAAGGAGTCAACCAGGTGCCCGTACCCCAAACCGACACAGGTAGACAAGGTGAATATCCACAGGCGCTCGAGAGAACGCTCGCTCAGGAACTAGGCACATTAGCCCCGTAACTTCGGGAGAAGGGGCGCCACAGTAGGGTTTATAGCCCGAAGTGGTCGCAGTGAATCGCGATCTGCAACTGTTTAACAAAAACACAGCTCTCTGCTAAGTCGAATACGACGTATAGGGGGTGACACCTGCCCGGTGCCGGAAGGTTAAAGCAAGGGCTCAGCCCGCAAGGGCGAAGGCTTGAACTGAAGCCCCGGTGAACGGCGGCCGTAACTATAACGGTCCTAAGGTAGCGAAATTCCTTGTCGGGTAAGTTCCGACCTGCACGAATGGTGGAATGATAGATCGACTGTCTTGGCGAACGGCTCGGCGAATTTGTGGTTCCGGTGAAGACGCCGGATGCCCGCATCTAGACGGAAAGACCCCGTGCACCTTAACTGCACTCTGGCCATGAATAACGGATTGATCTGCGTAGAATAGGTAGGAGCCTTTGAACTCTTGGTTTCGGCTGAGAGGGAGGCAACAGTGAAATACTACCCTGACCAATCTGTCGTTCTAACCTACCACCCGCGACGGGTGGGGAGACACGGCCAGACGGGTAGTTTGACTGGGGCGGTCGCCTCCTAAATTGTAACGGAGGCGCTCAAAGATCGGCTCAAGCGGATTGGAAACCCGCTGTGGAGTGCAAGAGCATAAGCCGGTTTGACTGTGAGACTTACAAGTCGAGCAGGAACGAAAGTTGGATCTAGTGATCCGGTGGTCCCGCGTGGAAGGGCCATCGCTCAACGGATAAAAGGTACGCCGGGGATAACAGGCTGATCTAAGCCAAGAGTTCACATCGACGCTTAGGTTTGGCACCTCGATGTCGGCTCATCGCATCCTGGGGCTGTAGAAGGTCCCAAGGGTTAGGCTGTTCGCCTATTAAAGCGGTACGTGAGCTGGGTTCAGAACGTCGCGAGACAGTTCGGTCCCTATCTGGTGTGGGCGCAGGAGAATTGAAGGGAGTTGTCCCTAGTACGAGAGGACCGGGATGAACAGACCTCTTGTGTACGAGCTGTCCCGCCAGGGGCACCGCTCGGTAGCGAAGTCTGGAAGAGATAAATGCTGAATGCATCTAAGCATGAAGCTCGCCCTAAGATAAGTTCTCCCAAGGTTTAAGACCTATGAAGGGCAGTCGAAGACTACGACTTTGATAGGCTGGAGGTAGAAGCGCAGCAATGCGTGAAGCTGACCAGTACTAATCGCCCGTTCGGCTTAATCATAAAACTTTCTCAAACCGTCTTTGAGAGAGAGCAAACAACTGATACATGCTTTTGTTTGCACAGTGAAGTTCGACTTCGTCGAACTTGTAATGCCAGCCAAATTCTGTTGTCGCACTCGCGTGCGATGAGTCAATCCATTCAACTAGATAAGAATGTAATGGATCCTCAAAAACGCGCGAGTTTCAAGTTTCCGGTGATCACACCGCGAGGGTCACACCCGTTCCCATCCCGAACACGGAAGTTAAGCCTCGCCGGGCCGATGATACTGCACGGGCAACTGTGTGGGAACGTAGGTCGTCGCCGGGATTAAATTAGAAAAGGCCGTATCGAGTACTCGATGCGGCCTTTTTCATTTCCAGCGCGTCGAGCCAGTTGTTGTTCTTTGGCCCACATGTCGTTGTGGCATTCGACTCTGTGAGATACGATTCGACCATGGTCACGCGCGACTACAAAGTCTTCCTCGAGCCCGATCAAGGTTACGGAGGATATGTCGTCACTTGCCCGTCGATCCCTGGGTGCTACTCGCAAGGTAAGACGGTGTCTGAAGCGCTTGCCAATATCCGCGAAGCCATTGAACTCTGTTTGGAGGATATGGAGAGCCGAGGCGAACAGCTTCCAGATCCGACGGAAGTGCTCGTGGGTAGTGTCGTCGTAACAAGATGAGCCCGAAGCTTCCCGTAATTTCGGGTGCCCAGTTAATTAGTGCGATCCGCAAATTTGGCTACGAAGTCGTTCGGCAAAAGGGCAGCCACGTTCGCCTACGTCACTCTTCGGACTCTCGACGCACACCTATTACGATTCCCCTTCACGATGAAATCGCGTCAGGAACACTCCGGCGCATACTGCGTGACTCTCAAGTCACGGTAGAGCAATTGATAGAAGTTCTCTGAACTCTTCAAGCTGCCATGCAGTCGGATACGAGCCAAGACAAACGGGAAAGGAAGGGACATGGGCATTCTCGAAACTTCGACGCCGCTGATTTTGATTTGCACGCGCGATCGTGAGCGCGCGACTGCTTTTTATCGAGATGTGCTCGGTCTTGGATTCGTCAGTGAGGATAAGTTCGCGGTCGTCCTCGATGTTGGCGGAATCATGCTGCGCGTCTCGACTGTCGCGGATTTTGTGCCGCATGAGCACAGCATTCTCGGCTTCCGCGTGCCGGATGTCACAGCGACGGTGAAGGCCCTGCGAGAAAAAGGCGTGACCTTCAACATCTATCCCGGCTTCAAACAGGATGAACTCGGCATCTGGACCGTGCCGGGCGGAACGACGCACGTCGCCTGGTTCAAAGATCCCGACGGCAATGTCCTAAGTATCACCGACGTCTGAAGCCAAGCAGAACCGTCTGCGCATATGTGGTGACTCAATGGGGTTCAGATCGCTCAGCTCGACAACTAGTGCATCATAGGCCGTTCTGGTTTTTGCTACGATTCCCCAATACTCGTCATGACTGACATAGACGAAAAACTCATTGCTATAAAACGGTACAAGATAAGCGTCCCAGCCGAACACGAAGCAGGGCAGCAAAAATGCCTGTAGATCAAGCAGTTCGTCACTTCTGAAGAAATGCGCCCTCGCTGTTCCCAACGACCGATTTTCTCCAAACCCGAGACGCATCCTTTCTATTTGTTTCCAGCCGATCGGCGCGAGGCTTCCGGGTTCTGAGTAGGTAATCCAGAGCAATGCGCCTTGAAAGTTTGCCTGGTCATCGTGCAGCCCCATCATTGAAGCACGCGCCGAGAAATACGCAGCTCTTGCAGGCCGATCGGGAAACTTCATCTCGATGCAATTCGCTTCCGCACTTTTGTAATAGAGATTCGTGCCCTCCATTTTGATTCCGGAATGCCAGTTAGCTTGGGAGACAAGCTCCCGAACTTCTGCATCGCTCCCGACTTGCATTCTTGCGCCCTCCACACAGCCTTTTTTATTTGGTCCAAATACTCCTAACGCAAACTAGAGACGATCCTGCGATGAGCGCTGGCGGTGATCGTAGACTTGAGCCAAATCAACTCGGCAAGGATTGTGGCACCAAACTCGCGCGTCCATTCCCAAACACACTGCGGCAGACATTCTCACGTGGTTTCGTTCGGGTAATTGAAGAAGAGCTGGTTGCCGTCGAGATCGTCGATCACCAGCAGTCGATAGCCCCACGATCCGTCCTTGACGGCGACGCCTTTGGCTTCGAGTTCTGCGCGTAACGCATCCAACCCGGCCACCTGAGCCTCGATGTTTTTGGCGTTCAGAGAAATGAACATCACGCCCTTGCCCACCTTTTCGGGCCACGTATCCGCGAGGATGAGGGTGCAGCCTAAGCCTTCGACCTGGGCGACATGCCCTTTGCCGTCCTCGGCGTAACGCCACTCGCTGGTGAAGCCAAGCCGCTCCATGTAGAACTTCAGCGAGGCATCGACGTCCCTAACATGCAGGACGGGACGCCCGAACCAGTCTCTTTCTGCCATAAAACGTCGCTCCTCGCGAGAATCGTCGCCTTCGCGCAAGTATTGCATTCAACCCGCCTTTCGCGTGAGAGATAGTCAACCATTGCGGGTCTACGATCACGCCTGGGGAGTCCACCAAACTTTCGGGGCGATGTCTGAATGGCGTCGAATGGAACGTCATGTTAATAAAGGCGGACTTCGGTTGCCGCGTGGGCCGAGACGCCAGGTCATTGAGAGGAAAGCATGAAATACGTTTTGCTGGACTACGTGGGTGAGGCCGGATGGCCGCGATTGACGCGCGACGAGCAGCGGCACTGGCTCGTTGCGTATAGAGCTTACATGGAGGCCATGACGAAGGCCGGCGTGCTGAAGAACACAGTCGGGCTACAGCCAACCGCCACGGCGACGACGATGCGCGTGCGCGACGACAAGCCGAACGTGCTCGATGGGCCTTACACCGATTCCAAAGAGCAGCTGGGCGGATTTCATTTGATCGAGGTCGAGAATCTCGATGAGGCGCTGGCCTGGGCGGCGCGTTCGCCGACGGCGCTGCACGGTGTCGTCGAGGTGCGGCCGATGTTTGAAGGCACTTGGCTGACGCGCGATATCGATGAGTTCATCAAATCGCAGTGAAATTTTGCCAGTACGGAAGACGCGCCGAACGGCGCGTTGCGGGACGGCTCCGCGAAACGTTGAGCTGGGTCGAGCGCCGGGCGGAGCAATCCCCGCCTCCACAAGAGCGTTACATCGCGACGAGTTGAGATTGTTTGCGTATCAAGGAGAACGAAATGCGAAAGATAGTTGTGTTCAACAACGTGACGCTCGACGGTTATTACACCGGACTTGATGGAGACATGAGCTGGGCGCACAAGTACGATCCGGAATGGATGGAGTTTACGAACGACAACGCCAAGGGTGGCGGCGCGGTGCTCGCGTTCGGGCGCAAGACGTACGACATGATGGCAGGCTACTGGCCGACGCCGATGGCGATGCAGAATATGCCCACTGTCGCCGAAGCGATGAACAAGCAGCCGAAGCTTGTTTTCTCTCGCACGATGAACGAAGCGAAGTGGAACAACACACGATTGATCAAGGGCGATCTCGCGACCGAAGTCTCGAAAATCAAAAGCGAGCCGGGCGACGATCTCGTGATCATGGGCAGCGGCAATCTCATCTCGCAGCTCGCACAACTCAAATTGATCGACGAATATCAGATTGCGCTGACGCCCGTCGTCATCGGCAAAGGAAAGTCGATGTTCGATGGCGTCGATAAGACAAATCTAAAGCTGACGAAATCGCGCGCGTTCGGTAACGGAACGGTGGTGCTGTGGTATCAACCGGCGTAACAATCGGGGGTAGTGATCGGCAGCACATCGCAGAAATGATCGAACCGAAAGAATCCGGCGAAATGCGGGCGCAACCGAGTGCTAACCGCGCGGATGTCCAACGTACGGCGGAGATGGTCGCGCGGCGCAGCTACGGCAAACTCGTGGCGTTTCTTGCGGCTCGAACGCGCGATGTTGCTGCGGCCGAAGATGCGCTTGCGGATGCGTTTGCTTCGGCGCTCGAGGATTGGACTCGCAATGGATGCCCCGAGAATCCCGAAGCGTGGCTGCTGACGGTGGCGCGCAGAAAAACCATCGACAACGTGCGACGGCGCGACACGCGCGATGCGGCTGAGCCGGAACTCAAGCGCATCGCGGATGGTCTCGAGGCTGCCGCGGGCGAAGCTTCAAGCATCCCCGATCGACGGCTCGGCTTGATGTTCGCGTGCGCGCATCCGGCGATCGAAGCGAGCGTTCGTTCGCCGCTGATTCTGCAAGTTGTGCTCGGGCTGGATGCGAAACGAATCGCGTCCGCATTTCTGGTTTCGCCGGCGGCGATGGGGCAACGACTCGTGCGCGCAAAAGAAAAAATCCGGCAAGCCGGGATTCCGTTTCGCATTCCGGAGAAAGACGAATTGCCGGTGCGGCTCGATACCGTGCTCGATGCAATTTACGCGGCGTTCGCCGAAGCGTGGAGCGATCCAGCCGGAGCCGATGTCACGCGGCGCGACCTGAACGAAGAAGCGATTTATCTCGGGCGCGTCGTCGTGGAGTTGTTGCCCGATGAGCCGGAGTCTCTGGGGCTGCTCGCGTTGATGCTGCATGCCGAAGCTCGCCGCAAAGCGCGGCGCAATGCGGATGGCGAATACGTGCCGCTTGCCGAGCAGGATACTTCTGTATGGGACGACGACACCATCGCGGAAGCGGAAGAGTTGCTGTTGCGCGCGAGTCGCTATGGCGTTCCCGGGCGATACCAGTTGGAAGCGGCACTGCAATCGGCGCATGTTCATCGCTGCCGCACCGGGATTTCAAACTGGAGCGAGATCGTACAGCTCTACGACGTGCTTCTGGCGCTGACTGGATCGCCGGTGGTTGCCGTCAATCGAGTGCTGGCGGTTGCGGAGACGGAAGGACCGCAGATCGCGCTCGCGGAGCTGGACAAGATCGCGGCCGATTCACGTCTCGCGGAGTATCAGCCGTATTGGGCCGTTCGCGCGGAACTGCTCACGAAATTGAAGAAGGGAAGCGAAGCGCGCGAAGCCTATCAGATGGCTATAGGTCTCGAGCGCGATCCCGCCGTGCGGCGATTCCTGCAGCGCCGACAAGAATCGTTGCCAGTCTGAACTAAACACGCACATGATTGGACCCCGGGGGACCCCCTCCCTATGTTTTTCGCAAGGATGTGATTCTAAAGGCGTTGTGCAAGCTCATTTTGCAAGGATGTCATTCTAAAGGCGTTATGGTTCGTTTGTCGGCAAGGATCTGATTCCAGGGTGGTTGCGAAGCGGAAACTTAACGCGACGTTTTGAAATAAAAAAAGCGGCAGGGAATCTGCCGCGGAGCGAGGCTTTCTACGAGAGTTATGTTATGCGGAAGATAACCCTTCGTCAAATTAAATTTTGTGTTTCGAGCGAAGAGCGGTCTGCGAGTTCCATTTTGGGAATGCGCATGTTGGGTAGGTCTGGTTACGTTTCGTGCAAACCCCGCGATCTGGGAAACGATCGCGGCTACAGGGTGGCGAAGGGATACATCTTGGCGAGATGGGGCGCAGCGTGCTGCGCCCCTACAACGGATATTCCAGGAGTATCGGCGAATGCTCGCGGGCCCGAATCACCGAGATTTTTTGCGGCGCGCGGCGGCATGTGGTGGTTATGTGGTGAAGGATTGGTGGATTTTGGTGATGGCGCGGTGGGCGGAGAGGGCGGCACCTTCTTGCCAGCCGACGAGATGGGTTACGTGGTCTCCTGCCATGTAGATGGGGCCATCGGGTTCGGTGAGGCGAGCGTAGCCTGGCAGGCCGTCGTCTTTTTGGCCGAAGTGCTTGATCCACGAGCCTAGATTGTAGGGAACGTGGCCCCACGAAATGTAAACGGGTTTCGTGAGTTCCTTCGAGCAACCGGGATGCAGATGGTCGATCGCGGCGCGAGAGGCGGCGAGTTTTCCTTCAAAGTCGAGTTTGCCGATGGGCGTGTCGTTTTCGACGCCGTAGCCTGCCACGATTACGCCGCGTTCGGAAAATAATTTCGCACTGGGATACCAGACCACGCCCACGGTTTGTTTGGGGAAAGAGATGCCCCCGTAGATCGAGTAGTCCTGCTCCCAGAAGCGGCGAGACTCCCAGGCGATTTTGTAGGCGGAATCGTATTTGGCGCCATCGATGGCGCTTTTAAAATCGGGAGAGAAGTCGGCGTCGATGGTCTTGAGAATCGAGAGCGGCATGGCGCAGATACAACAATCGGCTTCGACCGATCCGGCAGCTCCGGTTTTGCGATCGCGGTAGCCGATGCGTACGCCCTTCGATGTCTTGCGAATCTGCTCTACGCAGGTCTCGTAGCGAATCGCGCCGCCGACGCGCGCCTCAAACGCCTTCGCGATCTGATCCATGCCTCCGACGGGCTGAAACATCGTCGCTTGCATGTCGTACATTTCTTCAAACAGCATGCCTTCCCAAAGGCTCGCGTCGAGGAGCGCGTGCATGTCGAGCGGATCGCTCGGCACACCAAGCTGATCGGCGGCGCCGGGTTCCGATTTGTAACCCGATCGCGCGGAACCCTTGTAGAAGTGATCGGGCGAGAGGTCGCCGTATTTGCGAAGAAACTCCAGCATGCGCTCTTTGTCTTCTTTGGAGAGATCGTCGTCGAGCGCCTGCTTGTTTATTGCTTTCGCAAGCAGCTCCGCGACGTGGCCCCGCGTGTCGTTCATCACCTGGCGCTGCTGGACGGCCCGTCCACCGTTGAGGGAATCGCACTGGAGGAGGGAACTGCGCGAGCTATTCACCTCGACTTCCAGCGGGACGCCAAACTCGCGGCAATAACCAAGAATCGTGTGATGCGCGGACGGCAAACGGGCGGGACCTGCGTTGAAGTAGTTGCCGTCGGCGAACTGGCAAGTCTCGGTCATGCCGTCCGTCATTTCGATACGCGTACCGTTGCGAATCGTCCAATTGCGGCCGCCGACGCGATCGCGAGCTTCCAGAATGGTGGCGGAATAACCGGCTTTCTGGAGCTCGTAAGCGGCGACCAGGCCGGCGATTCCTCCACCGAGGATGACGACGCTTTTGCCGGCGCCGGAATTTGCAGGGAGCGAGAGGCGGCTCGCTTTCGCTTCAGGAACGGCGAGCAAGCCGAGGGACTGCATCATGACGTAAGCGGCGCCGAATCCACCGGCTTGGCCGACTTTAGAGAGGAACGCACGGCGAGTGGTCATTGAGAGACTCCGAGCGGAATCGCTAGAAGAAGAGAGAAGAGTCGAGGTGTTCGATGCCAATCTGTTGCGGCTCTCGCGGAACGCGCGATGCGGAGGTCCAGTCCGCATCGCGTGTTCGCGAAAGGTTGGGGTTAAAAAATGATCTTCAACGCGAGCTGCATGTTGAACGCTTCGCCGGGACCGATGCCGGGAGCGCCGTTGTAGTCGCCGATGGTGTCGGCGGTGATGCCGAGGCCGCTGCCGTTGGTGCCGCTTGGCGGAGCGAGGTTGATGCGGTTGAAGAGGTTGAAGAATTCGACGCGGAACTGAGAACCGATCCGCTCGGTGATCTTCGTGTTCTTCACGACGCTGAAGTCGACCGAAGCATAGCCCGGTCCGTAGAAGGCATTGCGGCCGCTGTTGCCGAAGGTTCCGGGCGCCGGATCGGCAAACGCGGCGGGGTTGATCCAGGTGACGCCGCTCTTGCTGAACTTATGCGAGACGCCGGCATACGGATCGCCGATGAGGTTGGCGCGCTGCTCGCCTTCTTCGGTGCCGCTGGTGTCGTTGGAGGAGAAGACGGTGAACGGCTGGCCGGTGTGGAGAGAAATCAAGCTGCTGAGTTCCCATCCATTGAGCAGTGGGCGCAGGCGTTGGGCGTTGGGCAGGGCATAGTTCAACGTGCCGGTGAAAGTATGGCGGGTGTCGAAGTCCATGCTGCCGTAGTCGCCCTTCAGGAAGAAGCTGTCCTGGGGAAGCGTGCCGCGATATGCGGTCATGTCGTCGAGGCCGTGCGAGTAGGTGTAGGTGAACTGGCTGGTGAAGCGATGCCAGTCGCGAACCTTAAGCACGGTCTGCAGTGAGTTGTAGTTGGAGTTCCCGTTGGTTTCGATCTGGTTGATGATGCCGAAATCGGGGAACGTCGCGAAGTATGGCCGCGCGGCTTGCGTCGCTGCTTCGTCGGCGTAGATGCCCGGAGGCGGCTGGTTGATGTCGGCGGTGGTCATCAAGCGATGAGCGGCGCTGCCAACGTAGCCGATCTGCCACAACAACGAGCGACCGAGAGATTTTTCAATCTGCAGCGTCCAGTTGTAGTTGTACGGCGTGCGGAAATCCTGGCTGACGGAGAAGATGTTGAAGACTTGTCCGCAGCCATTGCCGGTGGGGCAGGGAATCGACGACGGGATGAATAGTGGCACTCCCGAGGCGATGGTGAAACCGTTGTTTGAAATGGTCTGCACCGGCGATGGACCTGCCGGATTGCCTTCGAGGCCGTTGGGCGCGCCGTTGTTCGGGCGGTTGTCGAGGAACGGATTCAGGTTCGGCGTGTCGAAATACGTGCCGAAGCTGCCGCGAACGACGAAGTCGCCTTTCTGGCCAACCTTGTAGGCGAAGCCAACGCGCGGCGAGAAGTTGTGGAAGTCTTTCGGATAGACGCTGTCGATGCCCGCGCCCTGGAAGACGAGTCCGCCCTTGCTCGGATCGAAAACCGAGAGGTCCTTCTTGTCGTTACCGAGCGGGCCTTCGTAGTCCCAACGCAGGCCGTAGTTGACGCTGAGTTTCTGGCTGACTTGCCAGGCGTCCTGCGCGAAGAGCGCGAACGTTTTTACGTAGACGGTGCGGGTCGGATCGCCGATGGCGACGCTCGAGCGGCTCACGTCGCCCGAAAGGAAGTCGGCGAGCGCGAGCACGTTGCTGGATGCAGTCGTGTCCGCGGCCCATGGGCCTTGCGAGCCGTCGAACAAAATAGTGGCGAGCGCGTGGCGGTGATAGAACTCGTCGAGCTGCGCGCGGCGATATTCGCCACCGAAGCGGAACTGATGCTTACCGGTGGTGTAGGAAACGACGTCGGTCAGGTGGCCGGTGATGTCTTCGCGGCCTTCCGGAGGCGTCAGGCCGATTTCGTCAAACCCGGTGATCTGGATGTTGGGTGCGCCGGGGAGATTGAAGCCGTTGTAAATATTCAACCCTGCGCCGGCCAGATTAAAATTGGTGTTGAAGTCGCTGAACGTCTGGTGGAAGTAGTTCACGCCGGCGAGGACCTGGTTGGAAAGCTTTGGACTCCAGGTGGAGTTCCACGACGCGGCGTAGTTGGAAACGTGGATAGGCGCAACCTCGTAGTAATACTTCAGTTCCGAGGCGGCTTCGGAAAGCGCGGTGCCACCCACGGGCGCGACCTGGTTGCCTTGGCCGGCGAAGTAGTGGAACGAAACGGTGTTCTTGTCGTTGATCTTGTAGTCGATTTTGCCCAGGCCGTTATAGCTGTAGCCGTATTCGGGGTCGGGGCTGGAGTAGTTGTCTGGCGTGGCCGGACCGGTCAGCGCGTAGGACGGCCATAGTTCACCGAGCAAATTGGTCATCACCGGATTGGGCGTCACACCGAATTTAGCCATCTCCGCGATCGCTGCCGCCTGATAGTCGGCGGAAGGTTCGGTGCCAAGACCCGGCAAGCCGATCGTGAAGCGCTGCTTCTCGAACGACAGGAAGAAGAACAGTCGGTCTTTGAGGATCGGGCCGCCGACGGAAAATCCGTACTGCTGGTTGCGATTTTCTTTTTTGGAGTCGACGAAAGGCGAAGCAGCCGCGAAGGCTTCGTTGCGGATGTAGAAATAGGCCGAGCCGTGAAAGTCGTTGCCGCCAGACTTCAGCGCAAGGTCAACGGTGCCACCGGGGTTGCGGCCCGACTCAGGAGCCGCCTGTGTCTGCACGGAAAATTGATCGATCGAATCGATCGGAAGCACGATGCCGGCGATGTCGGAAACACCGCCCTGATTGACAGCGGGAATGTTGTGCCAGAGGTCGTTGTTGTCCACGCCGTCGATCTGCCAGTTGATCTGGTTGGCGCGCGTGCCGTTGAGCGAACCGAAGCCGCCGGCCGAGTAGCCCGCGAAGCCGGGCGCGACGCTGATGAGCTGGGTGAAGTCGCGGCCATTCAGGGGCATCTGTTGCAAATCGGCGCCGCCGACGAGGGTTGTTTGTGTTTCTGAGGTGGTGTCGAGCGATAGCGCCGCGGCGGAAACTTCAACCGAGGTTGCGGCCTGTGAAATTTTCAGTGTGACCGGAAGCGTGTAAACAGAGCCTTGTTCCACGTGAACGCCTTCGATGGTGGTCACGGGAAACCCGGCTGCGGTGACGGTGACGGAATACGCGCCAACAGGCAGGTCCTGAAACACGAATTGACCGTCGCTGGTGGATACAGTGGCGTGATCGATGCCGGTAGCTTTGTTTGTTGCTTTGACCGAAGCGCCCGGGACGACCGCTCCCGAAGGATCGGTCACGGTACCGTTGATCGCTCCGAGATAAGTCTGCGCCCTGGCAGGTAAGCCAACTAAAAATAGAAATAACGTAACTACGAAGAACTTTTTCATCTCCCCGTTCCCCTTACTGATCGAGTTTTTACAGATGGGCCGACCGATGCTGCCCCTGGCAGCAGGTTTGGAGAAATGGAGGTGTGCTATTGCCTCCGAAGAGGCAATCTGAAGTTCGGAATTTTGCAGAGACCCGAAGTTCGAGGAAAACTACTACCCACACACGCCCAAATCACCCTGGGTTTTCCCACCTCAGACCTGGAGGAAGGAATGAAACAGCGGCGACATTGCCGAGGTTTGGCGAATCCTGCGCTTATCGCGCAAACATGTCAAAGCTAAACAACGCATTGCCTGAATTCGGAAATTCAATGCGAGGTTCGGTTATCGGACGGAAAAACGCGAATCGTGTTGATAAACGGCTGGAGTATTCAGGCGGAGAGGGTTCTATTCCGAAGATGGCTGCGTCGAATCGAGCTTCGCTTCTGACGGCGGCGCCGAGATTTTCTGATCTTCGTCGACGGAGAAGAGGCGGTAATCGTCGAAATGGTGACGCCGGTGAATGCGACGACCGTTGAAATCGAAGAACAATTCGGCGTTTTGGGGCAGCCACAATTCCTCATGCTTCTTGCGGAATTGCACGGGCTCGTAGTCGATCGAAATATGCTCAGCGGCCAGACGAATCTGCGGAAGCGGATTCACGAGGTCGGTTTCGATGCTGACGACTTGAAAGGTGTCGGCGGCGATCCACGCGCGTCCGCGCAGGCCTACTGAGTACACATTTTTGCCAACGCTGTATTCGCGCATGCGCGATGGTTTGTCTTTGCGCTGGCGGAAATGCACCTGCCAGACCTGCCGGTCGTGCCAGTGCGTCAGGCCTTCACAGGTCATCTCGTATTCGTCGCGGTAAACGGGATGAAAAATCATCACCATCGAGCCGAGTCCGATGGACGCGAGGTGTTCCGGGAAAACGTCGAGGCCCATGGTGCCGTCGCGATACTCTTCGACGCGGTACATCCCCTTTTTCACTTCCATCAACGACTCGACGTAGCTGAAGTGCTTTGTCTCGTGTTTTGCGGTCAGGCCGAAGCGATCGATGACTTCGTGGTCGAGCGTTTCGGTCGCGCTGATGCGGTTGACGCCGTCGACAAAAGCTTGGACCCGCTTGGCGGTTTGCTCGCTGATTTGCTGCATCGGGCAAGCTGCGGGGGTTTCGACAGCGGGCATGCTTTCATCGACGTCGGGCGGCATCCACTTCGACGGCGGGAGAAGATCGGCGCGCGCGAGCGGCATGGAGTTTCCGACGGCGACCTCTTCCGGTGAAGGCGGCAGCGCGTCTCCGCCGTGTTCGGCCGGGCCGCCTCCAGCGGGGCCAGTCGATGCGTTTACAACGTTCTCCGCTCTGTCGCTGCCGGCTGGGCGCTTCACCGCTTCCAGTAACTGGTGGGCTTGCTTCAGATCTGCGGGATCGACACTTTCCGCGATGAATTTGCTCAACGCCTGTTCGGTTTCAGGGCGCATATTTTGACAAAAGTAAGCCTTCGCCAAAATAAGCTGCGCCGCAGAGGCGCGATCCTTGCCAATCTCGACGGCGCGTTTTTCGTGTTTCGCGGATTCGGCGCATTCTTTGTGAATCAGGTAGGCCTGGCCGAGTTGCGCCTCGTAGCGCCACGAATCCGGCGAGCCCTGCACCGCGCGTTTGAAATAGGTGATCGCCTGATCGACGTGGCCATTATTGACTTCGAGAGAGCCGAGCGCCGACAACGAGTAGGTGTGCAGCGGATAAATTTGAATCGCCTTTTTCCAATACTCTTCGGCGTGCGCGTAATCCTTTTGCTGCGCGTAGTACAAGCCGAGGTAGTAGTTCACGTCGGGATTCGCCGGTGCGCTGTGAGCGGCTTTGTCGAGGTGCTTCTTCGCCTCGTCCGGCTTGTCGGCGCGTAGCGCTTCCATCGCCTTGCTGAGTTCTTTCGCGGGACCAGGAGCGAGCACCGGCGGCCCTGACCGAGCGAGCGACAAGTCGGTGCCGGGCAAGGGCTTCAACACGATCGTGAGGTACTGCTGATCGCCAGGGGTCAGGAGTTCGGCGGTTTCGCTGACAGCCTCGAAGCCGGGGGCGATGACTTCGACGGTGTATCTCCCCATCGGTATGTCCGAGAAGTTGACTTGACCTTGCCCGACCGTTGTCTGCGTTCCGATCACCCCGCCGTTCAAGGTCTTGAGGTTTACGACTGCGTTGTCGTACGGAGATTTGTCGGGCAATTGGACACGTACGACGACGGCGCCCTGGACCAAAGTCGGTTGGCCTTGCGACTGACCGACTCGCCCACCCCCTTGGCCGAATGCCGCAGGCGCGACGAAAAGACACAAGAGCAGTGAGAGCGGCGCCGCCATGGCGCGAGTTGTCATGTGACTAGACGAGCGGGAAGTACGCCGGCGAACGGAAAGATAGGACTTCAAAGCCGCTTGCGCGAACCGCTGCTGACCTGGAAACAGACCTGTGGGAAACACGAACTTGATAGCTATCCTATGTGGGTAATTGTACGCCTTTTCATCAGACGGCGGCCCGGCTATTTTGTCTTTTGTTTGTTCGGCGGGTCGCGCAAAAAGCCCGTTTACACAGGTGTTTTTGGGAAAATTTTCTGGAAAAGTACTATTGACCCGGTACGATCGTCGCAGTACGTTGGGATTTCCCAACCCGGCCCGTTCCCGCGGAATTCGCGACCACGAGGTCACCATGGCCACCTTCACTCAAACAAATTCGGCTACTCCCGCTCTTCAGGAGCGATGGGCTCGCCTGCGTAGTCACAAGCGCATCATTTCGAAAGTGAAATTGCGCGTCGAATGGGACGAGGAGTCGGCGCAGCAATGCGCCAATGCGGTTACCGTCGATGTGAGCCACTCGGGCTGCATGGCGGTGGTCGGCGCACCGTTGCCGCTGCATCGGCGGGTGCGGCTGGTGCATCCCGAAAGCGGCCGCAAGGCGGAAGCGGAAGTCGTCTGGCGGGATCACGAGGCTTGGGACGTTGGGCTGGAGTTGGTCAAGCCGGATCCGTCGTTTTGGGGCGTGAAGTTCTAGAAATGTTCTGAGAGATCGGTGAGGGTCGTAAGGGGCGCGCTGGTTAGCGCGCCCTTCGATTTTAACGATGAACGCCCGGTCTCCTTACGTCATGAGCGTCCTACGGATTCGTCGCCTGGAACGACAGGCTGTTCTCGCGTAATTCTTCCCATTTCTTGGCCCACGCTTCATGCTTCGGGCTTTCGGCATAGTCCGCGGCGGCTTCGGCGCTGGTGAATTCGATCGCGAAGACTCCGTCGAAATCGCGGATCTGATTACGCCCGCTCTTGAGCCAGATATTTTTCACGCCGGGAATCTGCCCGGCGAGCGTCCTGATGCCCTTGAGCGCCTGTTCCTTGTCGTCTTCCGACGCGTAGGACTTGAATTTGTAGACGACCATGTGAATCACCGTCTTTGGTTGGCCGAAGCGATTTTGTGCTTCGACCCTGCGCTCGTGCCACGTTCCGGCGCCGAGTCCTGCTCCGAATAACACCGCGCCCGCCAGGACACGAACGATCCAACGCTTCGCCGCCATCATTCTTTCCTCCGGTTTCATGCTGCTGATTTCGTGTTCATTTCTTTGATGTACTCTGACGTGTCTGGACGGTTTGACGCGCCCGCCATTGCAACGTTACGCTCACATCTCTCGACACTTCTGCCCAAAATGAATCCTGCCGACAACGAAAATCCCGAATCCACGCGTTCGCCCACTGCTATTCCCGCTCTGCCGATGATCTGGATCGGGTATCTGCTTGGCGTCGCCACCATTATCGCTGAATTTGTCGCGGTCAGCCTGCATCCGGAGCTCGCGAAGGGCGGTGGGATCCCGCCGCTGTATCTGTTTCTCGTCAGCTTTCGTCGGCGGCGTCTACTGGTTCGTCTGCATCTATCGCTACCACGTGATTCTGGCGATGGTGCCCGGATGGAAGCATCCCATCTCGCCGGCGCGCGCCGTCGGATTTCACTTTATTCCGTTTTACAACTTGTATTGGGTTTTCAAGTGGCCGATCGAGATTGCAAAGTTCGTGAATTTCCGCGTGCGCGCCAAATTGATGAGGCCCACTCCGGTCGGCGTCGCAGTGCTCGGCGCGCTGATTTTGCGGGTTCTTGATCCGGGATTCGGGCTGATCCTGCTCTTTTTTCCGCTGTCGTATGTCTCGGAATGCATGCGCCGCGCCCTGGCAACACCGATGTATCAACCGCCCGCGCCGGAGCAGCAAACGGATCCGAACGCATGACGAAACTGGAAAAAACTCTCGAGCAAGTCTTGCGTGGAACATCGGACGCCAATGTGTCTTTCTCCGACCTACTCAGTCTCCTAAAGCGGCTCGGGTTTCGAGAGAGAATCAAAGGAAGTCATCACATATTTTCTATGCAAAGTGTTGAGGAAATCCTGAATCTGCAGCCGTCGGGATCGAAGTGTAAGCCATACCAGGTGAAGCAAGTTCGGCATGTTATACTGAAATATCGACTGCCGGAGCGTCTCGATGCCTAAGTACGAAGTCATCATTTACTGGAGTGAGACCGATCAGGCCTTCATCGCGGAAGTGCCAGAACTCGCTGGCTGCGCAGCCGATGGTAAGACCTACCAGGAAGCCCTCGCAAACGTAGAAGTCGTTATCGGTGAATGGATTGAAACAGCGAAAGAGCTTGGGCGAGAGATCCCTCAACCTAAGGGACGATTAGTTTTCGCGTAGTTCTCAATGAAGATCGCTTCCGCGCTCTTTACTTTTATTTTTCTTACGTTTCAGGCTAACGCTCAGTCGGCGCCTCCAAACTCAGTGCCGCCCAACCCGCTCGCCCGCGACATTTTTCAGCAGCTCATCGAAATCAACACGACGGACTCCGTCGGCAACGTCACCACAGCCGCCGAAGCGATGGCTGCGCGCCTTCGCGATGCTGGTTTCACGGGCAACGACGTCATCGTCGATGGCCCCAACGATCGCAAGAAAAATCTCGTCGCTCGCATCCATGGCACAGGGCAGCGCAAGCCGATCCTCTTCATCGGCCATCTCGATGTTGTCGAAGCGCGCCGCGAGGATTGGACCACCGACCCATTTCAGTTTGTCGAGAAAGACGGCTACTTCTACGGGCGCGGCACCGATGACATGAAGGAAGGCGACGCGATCCTGATCACCAACTTCATTCGGATGAAGAAAGAGAATTACAAGCCTGATCGCGATTTGATTCTTGCGCTTACGGCCGATGAAGAGGGCGGCAATTTCAACGGCGTCGATTGGCTCGTCAAAAATCACCGTGACTGGATCGAAGCGGAGTACTGCATCAATCTCGATGGCGGCGAATTCGAGAAAAACGGCACCCAGCGCGTCTTGACCGCGATTCAAGCCAGCGAAAAGGTTTATGCTGACTTCCAGCTCGAGTCGCTCAACCCCGGCGGCCACAGCTCGCTGCCTTCGCCGGATAATGCGATCTATCACCTCGCCAACGCGCTCGCGAAAATTCAGGCGTATTCGTTTCCGCTCGAGGTCAACGAAATCACGCGCAATTATTTTCTGAAGACAGCGGAGCTAACGAAAGGTTCAGGCGCAGCCGATCTGCGAGCCGCCGCCAAGCAGCCACCCGACAAAGCCGCTGTCGCGCGGCTCTCGACGACTCCGTATTACAACGCGCTGTTGCGGACCACTTGCGTCGCAACGATGCTAACCGCCGGTCACGCACCGAACGCGCTTCCGCAAATGGCTCGCGCCAACGTGAATTGCCGCATTTTTCCTGGTGAAGATCCCGCCGATGTTCGTAAGACGCTCGAACGCGTTGTCGCTGATCCGAAGGTCACCGTCTCCGACGTGCAGTTGCACGCCGCCGACGGCTCGTTAGTGCGTTTGGTGACTGTGCCGCCGTCTCCGCTGCTTCCAGAACTTACACAAGCGATGGACAAGACGGTCCATCAGCTTTACGGCGACATTCCGGTCATGGCCACCATGTCCACCGGCGCGACCGACGGCCGCATCACGCGCACCGCCGGCATTCCGACCTACGGCATCTCGTGCATGTTCTTTCAGATGAATGACAATCGCGCCCACGGCAAAGACGAGCGCGTCGGTGTCCAGGATTTCTACGACGGCATCACGTTCAACTACAACCTGATCCGCGCCCTCTCCTCAACCAATTAGCGGGATACCGCCGGAGTTATTCCGCCGTCCGCACGTACTCCAGCGTCGCCAACTGTTTCCACGAATCGCCGACTTTTTCTTCCAGCGTCCACTGATACTTATCGTTCGCTTTTCGCAGCACGTCCACCTGCATATCCGCCGGTTTGCCTTCGAAGTCCGTCGCATGGAACGACATCTTCGTCGTCTCTCCGTCAATCGCGACCGGCCCTTGAACGATTTCGTTCGCATAGTCCATGTACCACATCGCGAGTTGCGACTTCTGCGGTTCCCAGAAAAAATTCCCGTCGTACGTCTTCGCCGTACCCTTGTCCGACACGAAATGCGTCGTGAATCGGATGAACGCACTGTTGTCCGACCAAACGTAGCGCGTCTCGATCCGCTTCATCCCGTCGCCCATCTTGCTCGCATCCGCGGTCCAAACTCCGCCCACCAGCCACGACAAGTTCGCAATCGGCTTCGCTTTCGCATCCACCGCTGGAACGGCACCGTTCGCCGCACCATGCGCGACTCCTCGCGCGTTATTCATCATCGCGATGCCAACCAACCCGACACAAAACACCGCCAACACAATCGCTCGCTTCATCGCCTCACCCCGTCTTGATTTTTTCCGTCGTACTTTGATTTCACTTCGATTCTGCCGACTCCTGACCTTTGGCCCCACCGCTGTCCCCACTGCGCGCCATCATCAAGCGGAAGTATTCCCGCAGGTGCTCCACCGACGCATCGAACGGCGCGACATCCCGATGCGCCCGCGCCTGCATCACTCCGCCCTCCATCACCGTCAGCACGAACTTCGATAGCGTCGCGAAGTTCGTCCCTTCCGGAAATCGTCCACCGCGCATCCTCAAGGCACTTCTCAATCGCCGCAGTCCACCCGTCGAAGTTGTCCGCCAGCCGCTTGTGAACCCGAAACTGTTCCTCCGGTATTTCGAGCGCAAGCCGCCCAATCGGGCATCCGTAAGTGCACCCCGTTGACAGCAGATTCCGGCGATAAAACTCGAGGATGCCGAAAATGCGCTCGACAGGATCGGCAATTGCGCCCAACACCGGCTGCACCACGACCGGCTCCAGCGACTGGATATATAGCTCCAGAACCGCCAGCAACAGCTCTTCCTTGGTCTTGAAAAAGTGGTAGAAGCTGCCGGCGTTCGCCTCCGCCCGGGCCAGAATCTCGGCCATCCCGGTAGCCGCATACCCCTGCAGCCAAAAGAGATATAGCCCTGCCTCGACAATCCGATCCCTGGTGGGTTTGCGCGCCAGTTTCATTGAGTTGAATGCTCAACTAAGTACGAAGATCTGTCAAGGCGAATTTCCGCCATGGTGCCATTTAGCAGGCCTCCAAAACAAAACGGCCCGGCGACAGAATCGCCGGGCCGCTCGAATTAAGTTGGTTGAATTTCGCTTACGGCTTAGCCGCTGCGCCATCCGGCGAAGCGTTCGCCGACTCCGGCGGTTTGCCATCGGTTGCACTGGCATTCACCGGCTTGGTCGTATCGGCTGGGTTGTACCGCGTCAGGTACGGCATGAATGGCGTCACTTCGAACGGCATCTTTTCGCGTTCCGCCACCAGACCCACCGGCTTGCTCTTCAGCAGCGCCAGGTTGTCGAACCACGGGTCAAGCTTCACGCGTCCGCCGATCGGTAGCGCCGCGATGATCTGCGGATTCGCCTTCGTATCGGGAGCGGTGCCCGCCTTCAAGTCGCCAACGTTCGGCACGCGGTTTCCGAGGTGCGCGCTGATCAGGTTCGGCACTTGCTTCTGCCGCGCATCGAGTGCCGTAAGGAACAGCGTCACGTTCGCGAGTTGAGCCTTGTACGGCGAATTCTTCAGCAGCTCAGCCGCTTTATCGTTCGCCGCCTTCTCTTCTTCCGGCGTGCGCGCAAATCCAAAGTGACGGAACGAATCCTTGTCGTCGATCAACAGCTGATCGAAGAACGCGAAGTTCGAATCCATCCGGTGACCCAGAACGACGTGCCCCATTTCATGCGCGATGATCATCGCCAGGCTGGCTTCGTCTGGCACGACGTCGATCAAACCGCGGCTCAGCACGATCGTATGTCCCAGCGTGTAAGACTCGAGCGTCGTCGTCATCATCACGCGGCACTGAATCTCTGGCTGAATGTCGAGGTTGTTCGTCACTTCCAGGTTGTTGACGATGATTTCCAGCGCCTTGTCCACTTCACCCGGAGGCGACATCAATCCCAGCCGCTGCAAGCGATCGGAGACGTTGTTCTCGGCCTCGCGATCCCAGGAGCGTTGCGCCTGGACCGGCGTCAGATCGTTCGCCGTTTTCGTATCGTCGTTCACCGGCGTCTCGACCAAAATCTTGCTCAATTCCTGTTCCTGCGACGCTTTGCCGATGTTGTAGCCCCACAGCCGCGTCTGTGCGCGGAAGTCGAGCTTCTTCGTCATCGCGTAGTGCAGTTCTTTTTCTTCGCTGTACACAAACGACGGCAGCCACACGCCCGGCTGCAAATTCGTGCGCCAGCTATCGAAGTGGAAGTAATAGGTGGTCTTGCCCGCGCCGCCGTATCCGCCGTTGAAGCGGACGATGTGATAGTCCTGATCCTCAACCCAGATGCGGCCCAGGAAGCGGCCTTTGCCCGACTTCGGCAGCGGCGTCACGTCAAACACCAGGCAGCGCACTTCGCCCAAAAATTCGCGCTTCACATAGTCGAAATGATAGTGCTGCTTATCGAATCCATTCGTGTCGATGAAAATCATCTGCAAAAAGCCGTCGGGCAGATACTGCATCGCGAACGAAAAGAAATTCCCGACGCCGCCCAGGACTTTCTTGCCCTTGCCGTCGGTATCCGACAGCGACACGAGATTCACACCCTTGCCGAAATCCGCCTTGCCGAGGAAATATTTGTCGCCGGCCGGCACATAGCCGAGCTCGGTATCCGGACGCAGATTCTGGATGTACGTCTCCACCAGCGGCGAATACTTGCGGACGTCGCTGTTCATCTGGTTTTCGGCTTTGACGACGCGGTCCGTCACTTCTTCCATCGTCCGCGCCTGGTCAGCCGGAAACGGTTCCGGTGTGGGCGTGGCCGCTGCGGCAGCCACAGTCCCGAGCCCGCTCATCAGCGCGAGCCCTAAGATCCCTTTGAAAACAAACGTACGCATCGCGACTCTCCTCAGTAAATCTCGGCCCTCAGTCAAAAACCTGGCCCAAACTAACAACCTGGCGTTAGTACGCCAGTCGGAACTGAATTCGAATTCGTGCCGGGAAATCGACGTTTTCGTTGTCGCGCTTCGCCGGCTTGAACTTGATTTGTTGCGCGGCGCGAGTCGCGGCCTCGTCCAACCCGTGGCCGAGCCCGCTGACAACCTTCGTCACCAACACCGTGCCGTTCGCCTGAAACACAACATCAAGCGCCACGTCGCCTTCCAGCTTCAGGCTGCGGCCCTCTTCCGTGTAAACCGGCTTCGGCTTCTCTAGCAGCTCCACCGGAGTCGTGCCCGATTCCGCCGCCTTCTTCACCGGCGCCGCATCCGCTACGGTCTGGTTCGCAAATCCGCTCGTCGAAACCGCGTGCTTTGGTCCGCCCGATTCCTGGACCGCGGTGCCGTTGCCAAATCCAGAACTCGCCACTACGCCACGCGCGCCCTTGTCGCCGCCCGTGCCGTTTCCGTATCCCGGTCCGCCCGGAAGCGCCTGCAATCCTGCGCGATTCACATTCGTCGTTTTGTTCGGGTCGCCCTTGCCCGGCAATCCGTTCGGATCGCCAAAGCCGCCGGTCTGCACATTCTTTGGATCCGCTTTGATCGTCGGCGTTGCCGCGCTGCCCGTGTCCATCGCCATCTTCACTTCTTCGCGCGGACGCTTCGGCTGGTTCGACTGATCCACAATCTGCGACTGAATCACCGGCGCCGGCGTCAACTCAGGAGCCTTCACTTCCACTTTCTCGATCTTCGGCTGCAACACCTTCTGCTGCACGAAGATGTGCGGCTGCTTCGGATTCAGCTTGATCTCGACAGGAGGAGCCGGCTTCACCGGTTCAACCTTGGCCTTGACCACCGGGGGAGGAGGCGGTGTTGCAATTTCCGTGACCGGCATCGCCAGAGGCACAACCTGCTGGTTCAGGACCGCTTTGAGCCGCTCCGGAAAGAAAATCGGAATCGCGATGAAGAACCCCAAAATCGCAATCTGCAGGATCAGGCTGACCCCGACTCGTCCAAGCCGCGATTCGCCCTCGGGGAGCATTTCCAGCCGCGCTGGCACACCCTTGGTCCCGATCGAGCGCTTCCACGCTTCTGGCGCGCCTTTGCCCTGTTGCGCCTCAAAACCTACGTTGAGACGCGTCTGCCTTGTCGGCATTTCTTCTGTTACCGTATTCATCCTGTCCGCCTAGTTATCTTCCGATCCAGTTTTCGAGCACGCGTCCGGCAATGCAGAGTTTTCCAGTGTTCGCCGGGCCGGACAGGCCTTGGGCTTTGGCTACGCCAGAGTACAGATGAGGCTGGGGACCGCCGAATAGGCCAATGGTACTAGCGTCGCTAAGTCGCTAATGCTAGTAGCGAACCATCTTCACCGACTCACCCGGCGAAGGCGTATCGTTGCGGGTAGGGACGCAACGTAAGTCTAGAATACCGCATTCAGGTTCCAAGGGGCATTCACCGACCCTCTGGATCCCTCCGGCACGCCCGGAGGTACGTCCTGTGATGCCGGACATGCGGAATAGGGTGCCGCGAAATGTGCGCGCAATCAAGTAGCAATACGGGCGGAAGGGACGGCGCCACCCCTGGCTCCGCCAAACCCGCGCGCCTGCTCGCGTCGCACGCGGATCTGCTCGACCGTCTTTACTCCGAAGTTTCCGCTTCTCCGTGGTCGGTATCTCGCCATCGGTTCGAAGACGCGCTCGAGCGCAGCGCTTCCAAACGCTTCGCATCTTGCAAGCAAGTTTCTCGCCCCGATCTCGAAGAGTTTCTCGGCGCGCTTCACCTGCAAGACCTGAGTCTCGCCGCCGCGTGCGCCAGCGGTCAGCCCGCTGCCTGGGAGTTTTTCGTCATTACATACCGAGGGTATCTGCGCGCCTCCGCCGCGGCGATTCTCCGATGTAAAGCCGACTCGGTCGCCGCGCAGGACCTTGCCGACTCACTCTTTACAGATCTTTACGGGATCTCGGCGTCTTCTTCCGGCAAGTCCGAGGACCGCTCGCTTTTCCGCTACTTCCACGGGCGCAGCTCGCTGAAAACCTGGCTTCGCGCCGTGTTCGCGCAGCGCCACATCGATTCCGTCCGTGCCTCGCGCCGCTTTGTCGAGATCGAAGACAAGTCCACGTCCGCCTCGGGCGATGAAGTTCCATTTCGGGAACGCGTCACTCCCATCGACTCCGCCTCAAATTTCACCAATCCCGCTCACGACTCGTCTCCCGATCCGCATCGCCCGCGCTATCTCGCGCTCTTCTCGGACGCGCTGCATAAAGCTCTCAACGCGCTCGACCCGCAGGACCGCCAGCGCTTGCGCCTCTATTACGCCGACCAGCAAACCCTCGCCCAGATCGGCCGCGAACTCGGCGAACACGAATCCAGCGTTTCTCGCAATCTCGATCGTATTCGGCGTGCGCTCCGCGCCTCGGTCGAGGCCGCTTTGCGCTCCGGCCAATTTCAGTCCCAAAATGGAACGTATCCCCAGCTTGCTCTCGACGACGCGCAGATTTCGCTCTGCTTCGAATACGCCGCCGAAGACGCTCCGCTCAATTTCGATCAGGTTTTCCCGCCCGCGCCGGGCATTACAAAGGAGCCCCAACCGCCCCAGACCGAAAGGCAAGATTCATGACGTGCCATCGCCAAAGCCTTCTCCGACAGCCTAGCCGAGAGCGCTACGCCGCAATTCCGCGCATCCCCGCCCGCTGCAAGGCCCACGGCGCCGCTCGTTCTAATTCAGGAGTCCCCTATGCAGCGTGACGACCGCGAACAAAATTTCGAAAAAGCGTTCGCTCGCAGCCTCCGCACATCCGACGCTGCTCCCGGTAACGACTGCGTCGACGCCGAAACTCTCGCCGCGTATCACGAGCGCCTGCTCGATCCCGAAGAAATGGCGCAGCGCAAAGCACACATCGCCTCCTGCGAACGCTGCCAGGAAATCCTTGCCCAGCTCGAAGCCACCGACCGCATCGCGGTCGAAGCCGATCGCGACCTCCTCCTCGACCAGGTCGTCTCAGAAATTCCCGAATCGGAACAAGCCGCCGCTGTGCCCGAAGGCGAGCCTCATCAACCGGTCTCGCAAACAGAAGCGGAAACCTTGGCCGCCGCGCCGATCGCTGCGCAGCCTGCCGAACCTGTTGGGTCCATCGAGTACAAAGAACCCGCCGCCCCGGCCGAGCCCGAACTCGATCCTGAACTCATCCTCGACCCCAAACTTCTCCACGACCCCGAACTCGTGCCAACCTCCGCTCCCGCTCCGCCGAGCTCGATCTCTCGCGCTGTCGCTCCAGAGACGATTGCTCTCGTCTCGGCAGCCAAGTCCGCGCCATCCTCGGCCACGATCACCTTCCGCTCCCCGCGCGAAGGTCGCCCCAAATTGGTTCGCTTCGTCGCGATCGCTGGCGCTCTCGCCGCTGGTCTCATTTTGTGGTTCGTCTACCAGGGACAAAATAAACAATCCGAGATGGCGCTGAACCATCCGGCACCAAAAATTGAGCTCCCGCCGCAATCGCCGGCACCGTCCTCGCAATCCGGAGACAACGCTGCGGCTTCGCAAAGCTCCGCAACTCCGGCGGCCCAACCGCAGCAAGCTCTCTCGAAAACGCCAACCGACTCCGCAGCCAACGCGCTCGATGATGGCAAGAGCACTCTCGACGCAGCGAAGGCACTCGAGCAAAAAGCCCGCAAAGATGCCGCCGGACAAGCCCCGACATTTATCCCCTCCGGCCAGGACGAGCCCGTCACCTATCCCGCTCGCGCCAAATCTCGCACCGCTCCGATCCAAAGCCCCCGAAAATTCGACGCGGCGAATGCTTCTCCAGTCGACAAGGCTCTCGCCGACGCCAAAGCTGCATTGCAGCCGGCTGTGAACTCGCCATCCGGAATCTCCGTGACGCCGCCGCCCGCGCGCACAAAAATGAATCCCGGCGTCGTCACCGAATCGGCCGCCGCCGATGCCGCGCCTCCCGCTGCGACGCAAAAGCCTGCGCCCGCCTTGCGAGACTCGCTCCGTGCTGCGAGTAGTCGCGTCGTTGCTTCGCTCACTCCGCTCAGCGTTCCCGCCCCGGGCGGCCAAACGATCTGGCGCATCGGTCAGGCCGGCATGATTCAGCGTTCCACCAATTCCGGCACCACCTGGTCGATCCAGCCCAGCGGCGTCGTTGCCGATCTCATCGCCGGTTCCGCATACTCCGACCAAATCTGCTGGCTCGTCGGCCGCAATGGCACGATCCTCCGCACGACGGACGGTGGCGCCACCTGGCAAAAGCTGACTTCGCCTTCGAACGTCGACCTTTTGGGGGTCTTCGCCATCAACGCCGATTCCGCCACCATCACCGACGCCGCAGGCCGCGCCTTCGAAACGACCTCCGCCGGCGCCCGCTGGGCCCGCACGAGAATCCAGCCCGAATAAGCAACGAGAGCCTTCGCTGCCCACAGATTGCCTTAAGGATTGCGGATGAACATGAGATCTCAGCTGGTTCGTCGAACTTTGCTCTGCGCCCCACTCTTACTGTTTCCGCTTGGATTCCTTCGAAGTCAGAACAAGCCGTCAACGAGTCCGGACGGCATGACCTACGAAAATCACAATCAGGTTGATCCCCATCCGCTTTCCGTGCGCTCGCTGGTTGGAAACGTACAAGACGAAAAAGGTGTGCCGATTCCGGCCGCTTCGCTCGGGCTCTTCACAGAGGCAGAACACAAACTTGTAAGCTCCGCGCAAAGTTCGCCAGACGGAACTTTCAGACTGTCCGACGTCCCGCCAGGGCGATACCGGTTGGTTGTGAAATTTGATTCTTTTTGTCCTGCAAACATTCCGGTCGCGATTAGCCGCCAAGCCTGGGGGACTCGGCCCATCTATGTCTACATGAAACCCGCTGGTATAGACTCATGCAGCTACGGTCAAGTCGGGCCAAAGCGGAAGCAATAACCACTGCAAGAAACCTCTGCCTCGCCGTTCTAAATGAAGGAACGGAATCTCGAATCGAGGACAATAATGCTCACTCTCAAATCCAGCTCCAAAAAATTTCGCAATCGCTCCGCAGTTGTAGCGACAGCCGCGCTCGCAGTCGCCACCGCAGTGATCGCCGCTCACACCCCCGCTAACGCCCGCGGCAAGCACGACTCCAGCGATGCAAAAAACTCCGCCACAACCACGCTCACTGACCAGACCGACCTCAACGTCACCGTCTACAACTCCAACATCGCTCTCATCCGTGACGTAAGAAATCTCACGCTCCCAACTGGCAATTTCCGCCTAAAGTTTGAAGACATCGCCGCCACTGTCAATCCCGCCACCGTCCACTTCCGCTCGCTCACCGACCCCGCCAAACTCTCCGTCCTCGAACAAAATTACGAATACGATCTCCTCGACCCCGCAAAACTCCTCCACAAATACGTCGGCAAAGAAGTCACGCTCGTTCACACCTACACCGACAACAACGGCAATCTGAAAAACGAAGACGTCAAAGCCACGCTGCTTTCCGATAACAACGGCCAGGTATGGAAAATCGGAAACGACATCGTCACCGGCCCCTATGCGCAAACCTATCGCTTTCCTGAAGTCCCCGCGAATCTCTACGATCATCCGACGTTGCTGATGTCGCTCGAAAATTCCGGTGCGCAAAAGCAGCAGATCGAAACGTCTTACCTTGCCAATGCGCTCGCGTGGAACTCCGATTACGTCCTCACCGTCAATCGCGACGATAAAGCCGCCGATCTAGACGGCTGGGTGACGCTCAGCAATAACAGCGGCACCGCATTCCACAACGCACGGTTGCAACTCGTCGCGGGCGACCTGAACCGTCTTCCCCAGGCTGTGCCGATGATGAAAGCAATGAACTCAATGGCGGTGGACGCCGCCCGGGCAGAGCAATTCCAGCAGGAAAATTTCTCTGAGTATCACCTCTACACACTCGGCCGCCGCACGTCGATTGAAAATCAGGAAACCAAGCAGATCAGCCTGTTGCAGGGAAGTGCCGTCCCAGTCGAGAAAATGTTCATCGTCAACGGCCAGAATTTTTACTATCACAACTACCAGAATCCCGGCGCCCCGCTCAAAGATCCGGTGATGGTCTATTACAAATTCCGTAACGAAGAAAAATCAGGCCTCGGCATGCCGCTGCCCGCCGGCAACGTCCGCGTCTATCAAAAAGATTCCAAAGGCGGCGTCCTCTTCGTTGGTGAAGACCGCATCGCCCACACTCCCAAAGACGAAGACGTGAGCATTCACATCGGCAACGCCTTCGACGTCGTCGCCGAACGCAAACAAACCGATTTCAAGAAAATCGCCACCAACGTCTACGAAATGGAATTCGAAATCACCCTGCGCAACCACAAAGACAGCGCCATCAGCGTCCAGTGCAACGAGCCAATCGGCGGCACCTGGGAAATCCTCTCCAGCAGCTACAAATTCACCAAAACCGCCGCCTGGGCCGCCCAATTCACCGTTCCCGTCGACAAAAACGGAACCTCCGTCCTCAAATACCGCGTCCGCGTCACCTACTAACTCGCAGCAAATCGGTAGTTGGGTGCCGCACCCTTGCGATTTTCAAGGGTGCGGTTTTATTGGGTTTCGCGAAGGATTTACGCCGTCCGGGCGGCGTTTCCCCAACCTCACCCCCATCTTCCCGCGAAGCGCAGACCATGTACGGGCGCAGCACCGCTGCGCCCCAACTTGCCCGGTCACAACACTCCCCACGTTGTCATCCTGAGCGAAGCGAAGGATCTCAGGCGTAATCCACGCCACAAATTCTCATCCCTTCGATTGAATGTACCGTGGTACACTGGTACCACAATGCCAAAGCCAACCAATCCCCTCGAAATCGACCGCGTCCAAACCGGCGTCCGCCTCGAAAAACGCCTTCTCAAAGTCCTCAAAGCCCTCGCCGAACTGAAAGACATGACCCTCGGCGACCTCCTCGAAGGCATCGTCCTCCACTCCTTCGAAGGCAAAACCGCTTTCTCCCCCGCGACCCTCGACCAAATCACCCAACTCCGCAAACTCTACGGCCTGACGCTCCGCGCCGCCGACAGCCACAACTTAAAGGAACGCAAATGACAACGATTCACTTCGGAATCTTCCTGACCTTCGCAGCGGTAATGCTGGCGACCTGCGTCACATCCTCAGCGCAACAGTCGCGACCCGACGCTCCCCAAAACGCACACGTTGTAAATTCCTTCACCTTCGAAATCGCCGCCCCCATGAAAAAAGTCGCCCCTCTATTCGCCCCCGAAGCCGAGCGAAGTTGGGCCGGCGATCAATGGAATCCCGTTTTCGCCTACCCGCAGCCGGGCCGCGACATCGAAGGCGCAGTCTTCACCACAAAGCACGGCCCATTCACCAGCGTCTGGGTGAACACAATCTTCAACATCGAATCCGGCCGCATGCAATACGTCGCCGTTGTCGCCGACAAATTCGCCATGACCGTAGACGTCCAGGTCACCGCCGTCGCCGCAAACCGCACCGCCGTGAGAGTCACCTACACCCGCACCGCGCTCGACCCACAACTCAACGACCACATCAAAGAATTAGGCGAGCAGGACAAATCCAGTGGCCCCGAATGGCGGCACGGGGTCGAGGCGGCCTTAGGCCTGGAAGGGAAGTCGAATCACTGAACGCCGAAGAATTCGATGAAGCCGCGCTTCCGCACTCGAATGTTCTAGTACCACTTGACAAATACTAATAATCTGGTATACTCCTACGCAGCACTCTAGAAAGCGAAAAAGCGCCGGCACTCACCGGCGCTTTTCCCATTTTGGGATGACTTATGGCGACTACGCGATCCCCCAACCCCAGCCAAATCAGCAGCTTCCACACTCTTGATTTTGACCCGTTTTGCAACCTCAACAATCCAAACGTTTTATTCACTCTTTCACAAAACACCGGGGGTATACCCCCAATAGGCGAACCCAAAGCGAAACCTACCCCTCGACGATCGCGTCGGCCTCAACCTCGACCAGCATTTCCGGCGAAATCAGCTTGCTGAATCTCCACCATGCTCGTCGCCGGCCGGATCGCCGCGAAAAACTCCCCATGCGCCCGCCCGACCTTCTCCCAATCCCCGATATTCGTCACAAAAATCCGCGTCCGCACCACATCCTTCAGCCCGGCGCCCGCCTTCGTCAGCGCCGCCTCGATATTCCGGATCGTCTGCACGGTCTGCGCATACACATCGCCGACTCCGACAATCTGTCCGTCCGGTCCGGTCGCCGTCGTTCCCGACACGCTCACCCAGTTCCCAATCCGCACCGCTCGCGAATATCCGACGATCGGTTCCCACTGCGTCCCGCTCGAAATGTTCTGCCGCGACACAAGCATCTCCTTCGCCGCCCTTGCGTCTCGCAAGCGCATGCTAAACTGGATGAATTGTGGCACGCCGTGCTCGCCTACGATAGCGGTGGCCTGCCTGCAATCTTTGACGCCTTCGCGGCGCAAGTCGGTAGCGCCGGCATCCTGCCAGCGGATTTCTCCGACAGCAGTCAAATCACTGAGCGCGAGTTGAAAGATCGAAAATGAAATGTAACAACATCCTCGAAGCTATCGGACGCACGCCGCTGGTCCGCCTCAACCGCATCAACCAGGGATTGAAGCCGCAGATTTACGTCAAGGCCGACTACATCAACCCCGGCGGCTCCGTAAAAGATCGCATCGGCATCACGATGATCGACGAGGCCGAGAAAAAAGGTCTTCTCAAGCCCGGCGGGACGATCATTGAAGGTACGTCCGGGAACACCGGCATGGGGCTGGCTCTCGTCGCCGCCGTCCGCGGCTACAAGATGGTTTTCACCATCACCGATAAACAGTCCAAGGAAAAAGTCGATCTTCTGAAAGCGCTTGGCGCCGAAGTCATCGTCTGCCCGACAGCCGTCGAGCCTGAAGATCCGCGCAGCTATTATTCCGTCGCGAGAAAACTTGCCAAAGAAGTTCCGAATTCCTACTACCCGAATCAGTACGACAACCCCATGAATCCGGAAGCGCATTACCTGACCACCGGCCCGGAAATCTGGGAAGACTCCGAAGGAAAAATCACACACTTCGTCTGCGGCATGGGCACCGGCGGCACCGTCAGCGGCGTCGGTAAATATCTCAAGGAAAAAAATCCCAAGGTTCAGATCATCGGCGTCGATCCTGTCGGTTCGCTTTACTACGATTTTGTAAAGCGCGGCGAAACCATCAAGGCGCAAAGCTACGTCGTTGAAGGCATCGGCGAAGATTTCTTCCCATCCACGATGAATCTGAAAATTCTGGATGATTGTATTCAGGTCAACGACGAAGAATGCTTCGTCATCGCGCGCCGCCTCGTAAAAATGGAAGGCTTATTCACCGGTGGCTCCGGCGGTGGCTGCATCTCTGCCGCGCTGCGCCTCGCAAAGGATCTTGGCCCCGAAGCGTTCATCGTTGCGTTTTTGCCAGACACGGGCATGCGTTATCTCAGCAAGGTTTACAACGACGAGTGGATGCGCGAACGCAACTACGGCGATTCCGCTGTGAAGGTTACCGCCGGCGAAATCGTCCATGCAAAACATCGTTCCGGGAAAGTCCGCGAGATGGTCATCGCGCGTCCGTATCACACCGTCTACCACGCGCTGAAAACCATGCAGCAACAGGACATTTCACAGATCCCGGTCTTCGAGGAAAAAACTCCGATCGGCACGATCTACGAAGATCAGATTCTGAATCTCGCGTTGCAAGGCAAGGATCTGCATAAGCTCGTGGTGCGCGAAGTCATGAGCAAGCCGCTGCCGCAAGTTCCCAGCAGCGCTCCGGTCGATCGCATCACGCACATTTTGAGTCACGAGAATCCAGCTGTCTTCGTCGAAATGGGCGAAGCGCGCTTCGAGATTCTCACCAAGTACGACCTCATGAGCACCGTCGCCAGCCTCATGGAAACCAAACGCTGAGCGAAGGTCCCCTCGCCCAAAATCAGCAGACAGGATGAACGGTTTTGAAGATCCAGGATTTCAACGAACGGCTGAAGCATTCGATTTTGATCGCCGATGGGGCGATGGGTTCGTATCTGTACGACTCCGTCGGAACGCATCGCTGTTTCGACGAGTTGAATTCGATCGAACCCGAAGCGGTTTTTCGGGCGCACCAGGCTTACATCGAAGCAGGCGCGCAAATCATCGAGACCAATACATTCGGAGCGAATCGCTTCAAACTCGCGCCGCTCGGTCTCGCCGACGACGTGCAAAAACTCAATAGCCGCGGCGTCAAAATCGCCCGCGAAGCTCGCGAGTCCGCATCACGCGAAGTCTTGATCGCAGGATCGATCGGCCCGCTCGGCATCGGCGTGCAAGCGCGACACCCTGAGCCCGACGAGATTCTGAATATTTTTCACGAGCAGGCGCTCGCTCTCGAAGAGCGCGGCGTCGATCTCTTTATCCTCGAAACGTTCACCTACATCGAGGA
Source organism: uncultured Acidobacteriota bacterium (assembly GCA_963766985.1). Lineage (GTDB taxonomy): Bacteria > Acidobacteriota > Terriglobia > Acidiferrales > UBA7541 > Acidiferrum. The sequence goes on along the minus strand of CAVYCJ010000009.1, from coordinate 64,569 downwards.
ACTGACCATCGCGATCGATGCGATCCGCTCGTTCTCCGGGTTGCCGATCATTGCGCAGTTGACGTATTCCGAAGAGGGAACCGCGTACGGCGACTTGAGTCCGGAAGACGCGGCCGCGCAGCTCAAGGCGAAAAACGTGCAGGTCATCGGCGCGAACTGCACGCTCGGTCCACAATCGCTGCTTCCGATTCTTGGCCAGCTTGCCAGCGTGGAAGATGTTCGCGTCAGCGGCATGCCCAATGCCGGATTCCCCAAGCGCGAAGGCGATCGCATCGTGTATCCGAAATCTTCGCCGGAATATTTCGCGGAATTTGCGCGTGAAGCGGCGGCGCTCGGTGTCCGCATTCTCGGCGGATGCTGCGGCACAACGCCCGCGCACATTCGCGCGATGGCCGAAGTGGTGAAATCACTGACGCCGGTAAAGCATGCCGCGAGCAGTGTCGTTGTCGAGGCGCCTGCGAAGGCTCCGGCTATCGCCGAGCGTGACCCGGAAAGCAAACTCTTCAAAAAGCTACAGAAGAAAGAATTTGCGATCAGTGTCGAGATTGATCCGCCGAAAGGTTTGTCGCTCGATCGCATCTTTGAGCAAGTTGATCGCATCATGGCCTCTGGCAAAGTCGATGTCATCGACGTGAATAGCGGCGCGATGGCCCGCGTCGGCATGGACGCTCTCATGACTTCGGGCGCGCTCGAAGCGCGCGGCATCGAAACGATTCCGCATCTGACCACGCGTGACTACAACATCATCGGCTTGCAAGCGATGCTGCTCGGCGCGTGGACGGTGGGCGGCATACGCAACGTGCTCGCGATCACCGGCGATCCACCGTCGGTCGGGGATTATCCTGAAGCGAGCGGAGTCTACGAAGTCGATTCCGTCGGACTCGTCAAAATTCTCCATCGCTTGAATCAAGGCACCGACTGGGCGGGAAAAACTCTGGGCGGCGCCACAAATTTTGCGATCGGCGTCGCGGTGAATCCTGTCGCCGACGATCTCGATGCGGAAATCGAACGCTTCCACGCAAAAATCGAAGCCGGCGCGCGCTACGCGATGACGCAGCCGATCTTCGATCCTGAGCATTGGTATTCGTTCGTGAAAAAACTCGGCGGCAAACCATCGATCCCGGTGATGATCGGCATCTGGCCGCTCAACAGCTACAAGCAGGCGCTGCGCCTTAATAACGAAGTGCCAGGCATCGTGATTCCCGAGCCGGTTTTGAAATCGATGGAAGCCGCCGGAGCAAACGCGCGCGAGCGCGGCTTCGAGGTTGCCCGCGAAATGCTGCAATGGGCGCGCACCGAACTTGCCGGCGCGTACTTAATTCCTCCGTTCAAACGCTACGAGGAAATTCTGGACATCGTTTGAGGAAGTCGACAGTCGAGAGTTAAAAGTCGAAAGAGAAAATCACCGAACGAAACAGTCGGTGTGCCTAGCTAGCGTGATTTTGGCGACGCTCTCTCAAGTAAATAGTGCGAGACGATCCACTCTTCGCCGCTGCGATAATTCCAGAGTTCGGCGCAGGCCATGAAGAAAATGCGCCAGCGCGTCCACCACTTCTTGGCGTCGCTCGCGCCGTAGGTGGCTGCAAACAGCGGCAATAACTTTTGGCGATTCGCATCCATGTTGGCGAGCCACGCTTCGGACGTTTTGGCGTAGTGCGTGCCATTCACTCGCCAGTGCCGCGCGATTCTGAGATTGCGATCGAAGTGGCCGAGCAAATCGTCGCTCGGCATCATCCCGCCAGTGAAAAAATGCTGCGCCATCCAGTCGCCTGCGTCGCGCACTTCGTAGGGATACGCAAAACGTGAATGCGTAAAAATGTGCATGAACATCTTCCCGTCCGGCGCGAGCCACGTTGAGACGCGTTCGAGCAGCGCGTCCCAGTTGCGCATGTGCTCGAACATTTCCACCGACACGACACGATCGAAACCACGGAAGTTGTCGCGTGACTTGCCATCGAGCGCGAATGGATCAAACTCGTTCATGTCGGCAGTGACGATGCGCACGTTGCTCAATTTGCGTTGAGCCGCTTGCGATTCGATGAACGCTCGCTGCGACGCGGAATTGGAAACCGCGGTGATCGGGCTGTTCGGAAAATGCTCCGCCATCCAGAGCGTGAGCGAGCCCCAGCCGCAGCCGAGCTCCAGAATATTCTGTCCGTCGGCAAGTTGCGCGCGCTCACACGTAAGCTGAAGCATCGCTTCTTCCGCCGCGGCGAGCGAATTGCAGCCTTCCGGAAAAATGGCGGAACTGTATTTCAGTCGCGGGCCGAGCACGCTCTGAAAAAATGCCGCGGGGACTTCGTAGTGCTGCGCGTTTGCAGAATCCGTACGCAGCGCAATCGGGCTGCGCTTCATTTCGTCGACGAAGGCAATCAGTCGCGCGCGGTTCGCTTCGGCGGAGCCGCGATCCTCTTCGCGCAAACGATCGCGCAGCATGCGCCGAATCGCAGCACGAATCACGGCGTCGGGAATGATGCCGCTTTCGAGCAACGGCTCGTACCAGAAGCGCTTCTCAGCGCGATCTCGCGCCGCGGGCAGCCATGGCGCATGCGTCGGAGCCTGTGGAGCAGAGACCGAGTCCGAAGATGAGCGCGAGGTTGAGCCCTCCGCGTCGGCAGCGTCAGGCGGCGTTGTCTCGATGCGCGTCATGACTTCGCCTCGCTCTTTCTTGGGAACCACGGGATGAACGAACTCGTGCTGCGCTGATAGTCGCGATACTCGTCGCCACGGCTGCGGAGCGCTTGCGCTTCGGTGGCGGGAATGCCGGTGACGCCGAGCAGGAAGTACAAAATCAGCGCAGGCGAAATCAGTCCGATCCAACCCCACGGCGAACCGAGAGCGAAGACGGCGTAGCTGACCCAGATCAACCACTCGAAGAAATAATTCGGATGGCGCGAGTAGTTCCACAATCCCGCGCGACAAGTCTTGCCGGCGTTCGCGGGATTCTTTTTAAAGTTATGAAGCTGCATATCGGCGATCGCTTCGCCGATCATCGCGACCAGCCAGAGGCCGGCGGCGAATTTTTCGGGAGAGCCGAGCGGCGCATTCACATTCAGGCAGGCGAGCAGAAACGGCGCCGACAAAACGACATCAAGCAGCGCCTGAAATTCAAAGAAGAAAAGAAAACGCAAGGCGAGGTGGCGCTTCCACTCCTTGCGCAGTTGCACGTAGCGCCCCTCTTCGGGATGCCCAAGCACGCGCGCAAACAGCAAAAAACCGGCGAGACGAAATCCCCAGAAGCCGACCATCGCGGCGATCGCATACTTTCGCGGGGGGTAGCCTGGACCGGCAAGAGCGTAAAAGATTGCGAGGAGCGCAAGGCAACCGGCCCATCCGACGTCGACGATCGCAGCGTTGCGAATTGCGAGATGAATCAGCCACAACAGGAACATCGTGCCGATTACGATTCCGGCGCCATAGAGCGCGAGGTGAACGGCCTGCTGGACGATCATGCGGCCTCAGGTACAGAGACGAGTTTGCGGCGCGCGACGCGCCGTAGAAGCAGAGCAAGAACGAGATACAAAACAAGCGCGGCGACTGGCGCCAACAAAGACCAGACGACGATGGCGTGCCAGGTCGTGGTCCAAAGCGCGCGAATAGCGCCGGTCATGCTCGCGTGAATCATCGCATAAATCTGCGGAACGGAGAGTGGCAGATGCTGCGCGCCAAAAATTTTTTCACCGAGGCGAAAGAAGGGAATCAGGAGCGCGATCTGGAGTGGATACACAAAATAATTCACGATCTGGATCGCTGGAAGATTTAAACGGAAAACCAACGCGGCGATGGCACAGAGCGCGGTGGTCGAACCAAGCACGGGAAAAATCCCGAGCGTTATTCCGAACACGATGCTGAGCGCGATTTTTTCAGGCGTCACACCCTGACGCAGAAGTTCGATTACCGGACGAATCAAACGCCGTTGTAGAAACCCTTCTTTGACATCAGCGGTCATGCGGTCTTCTGACGAAATAAAGCCGAAACGGATTCGTCGGCGCGGAGGCCGAAGAGTTGGATCAGCACGTAGAACGACATCGCGATGTTGCCCAGAGCCATGATGAGCACGAACCACACGATTTTGATGCCGAGCGAGCGCTCTCGCCATGCGAGCCAGCAGAAAAATGTGATGAACCCAAAGTATGCGTCATAAAGCGTCGCCATCGACCACGGACTTGCCTTGAAGGATGGAATCGCGCTCCACAGGCTGATTTGCAAGCTGGTGCGAATGGTCATCACAACCATGAAGACAAAAATGAAGCCGAAGAGCAGTTTGAGGAAGAGTTTCACGGGTTTCATCCTCGCTGAATTAGCCAACGCATTCGAAATTTACGATTGCAACTTAGATGTCGAATACCAGGCCGATGTCGCGCAATTCGATTGGCCGTAAGTAATACGCAGAAATCGGGTTGCCCGATGAGCTGAGTTCCGGGTCAAGCCTAAAGACTATCATCTGAATTCCGGCAGGATACGTATACTTGGCGGAACCCACCTTGAGCCGAGTTGCCGTCATTGGATCGGGAATTTCAGGGCTCGCCGCGGCCTACTACCTGAGCCGCAAGCACGAAGTGTTTTTGTTCGAGCGAGAAACGCGGCTCGGCGGCCACACGCACACGATCACGGTCGATTCGAGCGCCGGGCCGATATCAGTTGATACCGGATTCATCGTCCATAACGACCGAACCTACCCGAACTTAATCAAACTGTTGAGCGAACTCGGAGTGCCGCGCGTTGACTCCGACATGTCGTTTGCGGTGAGTTGCCGCAAGTCGGGCTACGAGTATTCGAGCCGCGGGCTGAGCGGATTTTTTGCGCAGAAGCGAAATGTGCTATCGCCGCGACCGTATCGGCTATATGGAGAAATCCGACGATTCAATGCGGAGGCGATCCGAGTGTTTGATCGGCCGGATGCGGACCGGCTGAAGCTTGGCGATTTTCTCGATGAAGGCGGATACTCGCAGGAATTTCGCGAGTTTTATTTGTATCCGATGGCGGCGGCGGTTTGGTCGAGCGCGCCAAGTTCGTTGCGCGAGTTTCCCGCGGCGATGCTGGTGCGATTTTTCGACAATCACGGAATGCTCACCGTGAATGCGCATCCGCAGTGGAAGACGATTCCTGGCGGATGCAGCCGCTATATCGAGCCGATCACGAAACCGTTTCGAGAGCGCGTGATCGCGGGCGTTGAGATCGCGAAGGTGGCGCGCTATCCGGGCGGCGTGGTGATCACTTTTATTGGCGATGAGCGACCGGCGATGAACTTCGATCACGTCGTGTTTGCGACGCACGGCGATCGCGTGTTACCGCTGCTGGCGGATGCGAGCGATGCCGAGCGCGACGTGTTTCAACATTTCGCGACGAGCCGTAACGACGTGGTGCTGCACACGGATGAGCGGATGTTGCCGCGGCGACAGGCGGCGCGCGCATCGTGGAATTATCTGCTGCATCTGGACGCGCGCAACGGACACAGCCCGGTGACGATGACGTATCACATGAATCGATTGCAGTCGCTGACGGTGAAAGAAAATTACTGCGTGACGCTGAACGCGAACGGGCACATTGCGGATGACAAGGTGGTGCGGCGGCTTGTTTATCACCATCCGCTCTACACGCTCGACTCATTGCGGGCGCAGACGCGATGGAGCGACATCAGCGGCGTGAACCGCACGCATTTCTGCGGGGCATATTGGTTTTATGGATTTCACGAAGATGGGGTGAACTCGGCGCTGCGCGTGGCCAACGCGCTGGGTGTGGCGGCCTAGATGGAATCGGGACTCTATGTCGGCAAGTTGCGGCACCGGCGTTTTTCGCCGAAGCCGCACGACTTCGCGTATCCGGTGTTCATGGCGTTTCTGGACATCGATCGCCTTGCCGAACTGATGCGCGTGTCGCCGTTCAGCGGATACAACACGTGGAACTGGACGTCGTATTGCGAGCGCGACCATTTCGGCGATCCGAAGATCGCGTTGCGCGAGCGATTGAAGATCGACGCCGAACGAAATGGAGTCGAGCTTCCGGACGGGCCGATCTTTTTGCTGACGCATCTGCGATATCTCGGCTACGTGTTCAATCCGGTGTCGTTCTACTACTGTTACGACCGCGCGGGAAAGTTGCAGACGATGCTGGCGGAAGTGAACAACACGTTTGGCGAGACGCACAATTACTGGCTGGATGCATCCAACCGGCGCCCGTCAACAACGGCGCAACGTTACACGACGCCGAAACGGATGCACGTTTCGCCGTTCATGGACATGCGGATGCAGTACGACTGGATTTTTACGGAGCCGAGTGAACGGCTTGTGGCGCACATGAATACGGTGGCGGACGGGAAGGCGTTCTTCGATGCGACGCTGCAGCTCGAAAGGCGCGAGTGGTCCCGCCGGGAATTGCATCGCACGCTGGCGGCGTTTCCGTTGATGACGATGCGAGTCATTGGCGGAATTCACTGGGAAGCGCTGAAGCTGTGGGCGAAGGGTGTGCCGGTGTTTCCGCATGTGGCGAAGGGCAGCGAAGCGATGAAGCAACGAACAGAAGAGCGCGATGAGGTCGAGACGAAAGGATTTGTAGCGTCATGAACCGTTGGGTGACGAATCGGGCGCGAAAGATATTTTTTGAGTCGCTGAAGGATTTGCGCGGCGGGTATCTCGAGATTGTGTGCCCGGACGAAACGTACACGTTCGGCCAGGCGAACTCGGAATTGCGCGCGATGGCGGTCGTTCACGACGAACGATTTTTTGTGCGTGCGCTGACCGGCGCGGATATCGGGATGGGCGAATCGTACATGGACGGCGACTGGACGACGCCGGACCTGGTGGCGCTGGTACGGGTGGCAGTGCGGAATTTGCGGACGCTGGATACGCAGCACAAGTTTTTCTCGGGGCTTCGCGCGCTGGCGTCGCGGCTGCGGCACAAGCTGCGCGCGAACACGATTTCGGGCAGCAAGAAAAACATTCGCGCGCACTACGATCTGGGAAATGAGTTTTACGAACTGTTTCTCGATTCGCAGATGATGTATTCGAGCGCGTATTTCAAAGGCGAGTACGATTCGCTGGAGGCGGCGCAGCGGGAAAAGATCGACATGGCGTGCCGCAAGCTGGATATTCAGGCGGGCGATCGCGTGCTGGAGATCGGTTGCGGCTGGGGCTCGTTTGCGATTCACGCGGCGCGGAATTATGGCGCGCATGTGACGGCGGTGACGATCAGCCCGGCACAGTTTGCAGCGGCAACGGAGCGCTTGAGCAAGACGAACCTGGCGCCTGGATCGGTGCAATTGGTGATGCAGGATTACCGGAAGCTCGAGGGGCAATTCGACAAGATTGTCAGCATCGAGATGTTTGAGGCGGTGGGTTTCGACCACTACGACGATTTTTTCGGCGCGTGCGACCGGTTGCTGACGCCGGACGGCTCGATGTTTCTGCAGACGATCACGCTGCGTGAGCAGGAGATTCGCGACTATCGCAAGCGCGTGGATTGGATCCAGACGTATATTTTTCCGGGAAGCGAATTGGCGTCGGTTGTGGAGATCGGGCGGTCGCTGCTGCGCACCGGGCAGCTGCGAATGAAGAACACCGAGAGCATTGGGATGCACTATGCAAAGACGCTTTCGCTTTGGCGCGAGAGATTTTTCCGGCAACTGGCGCAGGTGCGGAAGCTTGGGTTTGACGATCGATTCACTCGGATGTGGGATTTTTATCTGGGCTGGTGCGAAGGCGCGTTTCGCGAGTATTACATTGATGCGGCGCAGCTTGTGATTGCGAAGAAGGGCGAGACCGGGAAGGCGCCGGCGGAGTTGAGTGTGCAGCGGGCTTCGACTGTGCGGGCCTGAAGAGGTTGAGATCTTGCCAGGCTGGGGCGCAGCGTGCTGCGCCCCTACATATTTTGTGGGGCGACTTCAGTTGATTATTTGGGCGGCGGGACGGCGCTGGTGTGGTCGTGGATGATGCGCCAGCCTTCGGGGAAGCGCTGCCAAACCAACGAGAAGACGCCGCCGATGTCGCCTTTGTCCTTGTCGCGAGTCAGGTGCCAGTGGCCGAGAACCAGCGCGCCGTCGCTGCCGATGAAGTGGAAATCCAGATCGGAGAAGTCGAGATGTCCCATCGTGGAACGGTCGGGGTACCCCTGCTTATAGCGCTGGAGAACGGCCTCGTAACCGCGCTGAGTTCCGCCTGAGCCTGAGAAAGTGAGATCGGGCGACTTCCAATAGCCCGTCATGAAGGTGTCGACATCGCCTTTATTCCAGCTAAGTGTTTGATTCGAAAGAATTTGTGTTATCTCCGCCCGATCCTCGGCGTGAGCTGGGGTGGACTGGGCGTGGCTTGGGCGGCTGATTGTCGTTAAAGCCATTATTATCAGCAAGATGAGAAGTGGCGTGCGACGAATGGGCGTCGGATGGGGCATAGGCGACTCCGGCAAGCGAAATTTGCTTTGAGGCGGCAGCTTAGGCTTGGAGTTACGTCAGCGCAAGGCTCAGGTTGTGAACAACTTGTGGACGATTCGCCAGTGGTTCTACTTGAGTGGTACCCCGGAACTATAGGTGCGAGCCGGTGCGGCGGCGAGAATTGCAGGTGAAGGAAGGGTCCATGTTCGCCGCTGTCTTACTCTCAATCTCGGTCGTGGCGCTCTCGCAGTTCGCGCTCTACTACTGGCGCGCGGTTCTGGCCGCTGTGGCCTGCCAGCCGGTATCCGAGGGCGTGCTGGCCGCGGCTCGTGTGGACAACCGTCAGGTAACTGCCGAGGATTTCGCGGCGTTCGCCACATTGCACGATCTGACTCCGACGCTCGATCCGCGCGGTGGCGGTCTTGGTTTCGTGAAGACGTACTACTCGGTCGTCGAAAAGTTGGAGACGATGATTGGCAAACACATGCCGGCGCTGGCGAGCTGGTGCAATGCGGAACGCGCGACGTGCGCGCGGTATGCCGCGGTGCAGATCGATGTGCGACTCCAGATGAATTACGAATTGGCCGCGTCGTACCGGTCCTGCTAAGCGCTCGCCGCGATTGGCGGATTGAGTTTTCCCTCTTTCCCTCTCAACGATTTTCAAAAACAAAAAGCAAATGACGAGAGCTCACGGACACCTCCACCGTGAGCTCTCGCGGTTTTTGCGTGATACAGAGAATTCCTGCTAATTTTGATTGGCTGTTTCCGATGAACGCTGGGAGATTTCATGCCGACATTTCCGTTGATTGAATATAGCGACGCGAGCCCGGAAGTCCGCGCGGTGTATGACGACATCATGGCCACGCGAAAGACCGACTGGATCAACAATTTCTGGAAGGCGATCGCGCACGATCCGGAGACGCTGAAGCGGACGTGGGAGGGAATCAAGCAGATTATGGCGCCGGGAGCGCTCGATCCGCTGACGAAAGAGCTTTTGTACGTGGCGGTCAGCGTGACGAACAATTGCCATTACTGCATCGCGTCGCACACGGCGTCGGCGCGCAATAAAGGAATGACGGACGCGATGTATCACGAATTGCAGGCGGTGATCGGGATGGCGAACGAGACGAACAAGCTCGTGACGGGCTATCAGGTGGAGATCGACGAGAAGTTCCGGCAGCCGCTGGGGCCAGTGGGGCCGAGCGCGAAGTAGCGGCGTCCAGATCCAAACGTAGAGCGGAAAGATAACGCGGAGACGCAGAGTGCGCTGAGGAGCGCGGAGAAGCGGCTGAGCCGGAGGTGCGCTTCGACTCATTTTAGCCGCCAGGACGAAGCCGATTTCGCGGTTTCGGGGCGCGAACACCTGTACCCAAGGCCAGTATATTTTAACGGTTTCAGGCTCGTACGATGGCTTGCGTCCTCAAGCGGCCTCTCGGTCTGGGTCGGTGTGCCTAAAAATTCCCGCTTGCTGACACAAAAATTCAACAGCCCTAAGTGAGCGGACCGATGTCCTCAACTGCGAAAGACCTCGAAGCGACGAATTCTCAATCGACTGCGCGACCCACGTCGGGCGCGGAAGAAGCGAACAAGCCACAGCCTGTGCCGCTGGAAGTGCCGGTTACCGTGAACGGCGCGCGAACCGTGGAAGGCAGCGACAAGCGCGAGCCATTTTCGGAATCGACGCAGACGGTGCTGGTGATGCACAACGGCGCGGTGATCCGGCTGAACTCGACGGTGACCGCGGGGCAACTGCTGTTTTTGACGAACGACAAGACGAAGAAGGAAGTCGTCTGCCAGGTTGTGAAGTCGAAGAATTATCGGAATGTTAGCGGGTACGTTGAGCTGGAATTTACGGAAGCGGTTGCGGGATTCTGGGGTATGCGGTTTCCGGGTGAACGGGCAACGGCGCCCGTTGCGGCAGCTCCTGCGCGGCCAGCGCCGGTTACTCCGGTTGCTTCAGCACCGGTCGCTCCGGCGGCGCCGAAAGTCGAAGCGCCAGCGCCGACGAATGTGGCTCCTCGAGTTGAGCCGAAGCCTGCGACTCCTGCTCCGCGGCCAGCAGCTCCGGTTGCTCCTGTGATTCCGGCGGCGCAGCCTGCTGCGCCTGCAGCGAGTTCACCGATCTACGCGGCGCGCCCCGAAGCTCCGAAGGCACCGACGTCGAGCGCTGCTCCAACGAGTTCGTTGCCACTGCCGAAGGCTCCCGGATTGACGGATGGATGGGGAAGCGGAATGACTTCGTCGGCTCCGATTGCGGCTCATCCGCAAGCGCCGAAACCGCCGGCACCGGTTGTACCGCCGCCTGCGCCGCAGGTTTCCGCAACGACGCACACGACTCCCGATGTGCTTCGTCGCGAAAGCGAGAAGCTGCAAGAGCAGCTTGCGACGATTCTCGGCGACGAAACGAAGAACGCTCCCGCAGCGCCGGTTGCGCATGTCGCGCCCGCTCCGCCCGTGAACAAGGTACTCGAGTTTTCGCGGCCGCAGAGTCAGGCGGTCAAGCCTGCCGCGCCGGTGAAGAGCGCGCCTTTGACTTCGTCCGAACAGGATGAGGTGAAAATTCCGTCGTGGCTCGAGCCGCTGGCGCGCAACGCGGCGACGCATTCGCAGAACGAACTTACGACAAAGGAAGAATCGCAAAACGATCGCGACTTCGAATTCGAAGTGCAGGATCTCTCGGTTCCGTCCGACGTCGAAGCAAGAAGGTTACGCAGAGGAAGCCGAGCCGGTTTTCGAGACGCACCTGACCGATGGGCAGACGGATCTGGCGGCGCATGCGCCGAAGAAGAGCAACAAGGCGATTTTGATTGGCGCGATCGCGGCGGGATTGGTTCTCGCGGCGGCGGGCGCGACGTGGTACTCGCGCAATTCGTCGGGAACATCGTCGCAAACTTCGTCGACCACCGCTGAGGCGGCACCTGCTCCAGCAGCGGCGCCGGACGCAGTGGCGTCGAACGCGAATGTTTCGCAGCCCGTGGCGAAATCGGCAGAGAGGACGCCGAATCGCTCGAACATCAATTCGGAGCCGGTGGCTCAGACGCAATCCGGTGCTGGCGCTTCGCAGCAAAAGGCGCAGAATGAGCAGCCTTCCGCGCAGCTCGCGAAGGGCGTGGATAAGAACGCGTCGGCGGAACTTTCGGCGTACAAGAGATTGGCAGAGCCGGCTCCTGTCGCCGCGAAAAAGCCGAGCCTCGGCGAGGTTCACCTTTCGGGTCCGAAGGCGGCGCAGCCCACAGGCGCTGTCGTTGGCGAAGCGGAAACGCTTGCATTGAATTCATCGGGACAGATTGTGCCGGCGGGAGATTCGCTTGGTGGCGGACTGGGTGGCAGCACGAAGCAGCCGGTAGCTCCCGCGGTACCTTTGCCGATCGGCGGCGACGTGAAAGTGGCGCATTTGATTTCGTCGGTGCCGCCGGTGTACCCGTCGCTAGCACGCTCGCAACACATCGAAGGTCAAGTGTTGGTGGACGCGCTGGTCGATGTGAATGGACGCGTTTCGTCGATGAGGGTTGTGTCGGGTCCGGTGCTGCTGCATCAGGCTGCTATGGATGCGTTGCGGCAGTGGAAGTATTCGGCAGCAACGCTGGACGGAAAAGCTGTGCCGATGCACCTGACAGTGACGATCCAGTTCCGGTTGCAGTAGGTTCGATCGAAACGATTTGAAGTTGAGCTAGTTTGACGCCGCGGCTGAAGTATCGGCCGCGGCTCTTTTTTTGGCGAGCAGCGCGGCGCTGCGTTGCGCGACTTCGTTGACGAGGAAGCCCATTTTTGGGTGCGACGGTTCCATGTCGACGGCGATTCCGTGAGCGCGCAATTCTTCGGATGTAACGGGGCCAATTGAGCCGACGAGGATTTTCTGAAATGCGGCGACGGTTTCTTTTTCTTTGCCCATTTCGGCAGCGATTTTCAGCAGATGGATAACTTGGATCGACGTCGTGAAGAGCGCCACGTCGACGGTCGCTTTGACGAGGGCGGTGACGGCGTCGCGAAGGGGCTGAACGTTTTCGGGGAGCGCCCACTCGTAGACAGGAACTTGCGTCACGGTCGCGCCGCGCTGGGCGAGGCCGGCGAGCAACTCGGTGTTTGGCGCGCCGTATTCCTGGACGGCGACGCGCTTTTCTTTCAGCGGCAGGGTGCTGCGATTTTCATCGAGCGCGGCGAGCAGCTCGCGCCAGGTGTTTGGCTCGGGCGCGGTGACTACCGGCGTGATGCCGAGCTCCTTCAGAGCGGCGACGGGTTTAGGGCCGCGGGCGACGACAGGAATTTTCTTCAGCGCTGCGACAAATTCTTCCCGAGAGCAGACGGTTTCGGCGACACGGGTTAGCGCGCGCGTACCCACGCCAGTCAACAGAATCACGCTGTCAAATTCGCCCGCCAGCAGCTTGCGTGTGAATTCTTGCGCCTCTGTGTTTGTTTCGAGCGGAACTTCGCGCATCGAAGGCGCGACGATGGCGATGCCGCCATACGTCTCGATAAGCTTCGCCATCTCCGTGGCGCGGCGGCTCTCGAGTGAAAGTACGCGAAGCCCGGCGAAGCCGTTCGGCTTGTTGCGAGTTTCCATCGCGGTATGATCACACGATTTTGCGGCGTCGTGCCACGAACTGCGCCTAAAGTCGCATTCACATTGCGCAATCCGATTGGACACTTCCGGCGCACCGCAAACTTTAAAGTTGGAGCGACGGACGATATACTGGCCTCCCGGCTGAGCGAAGGTTGCGCGGGAAGGGTAGCCCGCGAATCACGACCTGATCTTGGCTCCTAAAATGCCGCCCGTGTGTGACTTGCGGGCCGGACCGAGCGACGGTAGCACCCGTCAGAGGAGACGTTTGCGATGGCGCACGCCCCAGCACCAGAAGAAATGAATGTCTACCAGAACGCGGAAGCGCGTTTTGAAGTGGCGGCCCAAAAGTTGGGACTCGAGCAGGGCGTCTATCGGTATCTGAAGTATCCAAGCAAGGAAATCACGCTCTACATCCCGATCGGGATGGATAACGGGCAGCTCGAAGTGTTCACCGGATATCGCGTGCTGCATTCAACGGTGCGCGGGCCGGGCAAGGGCGGAATTCGTTTCGCGCCCGACGTCTCGCTGGACGAAGTGCGCGCGCTGGCGACGTGGATGACGTGGAAGTGCGCGGTGGTGAACATTCCGTTCGGCGGCGCGAAGGGCGGAATCATTTGCGATCCGCGCAAAATGACGCGCGGCGAACTCGAGCGCATGACGCGGCGTTATACCGCTGAGCTTGCGAATTGGCTTGGGCCCGAGCGCGACATTCCGGCACCCGACGTGGGCACCAACGAGCAAACCATGGCGTGGGTCATGGATACGTATGCCATGCACCTGGGCCAGGCGACGACCGCGGTTGTCACCGGCAAACCGATCGAGTTGGGCGGCTCTGCGGGACGCCGCGAAGCGACTGGCCGCGGCGTGATGATGTGCTGCGACAAAGCCCTGAAGAAATTGGGAATGAAAGTCGACGGCTGCCGCGTCGTGATTCAAGGGTTCGGCAACGTCGGCTCGCTGGCTGCGTTGCTGATGCAGCAGAAGGGCTACAAGATCGTCGGGCTCGCCGACATCGGCGGCGGCCTTTACAACGATAAAGGCTTCGACGTTCCGAAGGTGATCGACTGGGTTTACACCCAGAAAAGGCCGCTGCAGGATTTCCCCGGCGGCGGACAGAAAATGACCGCGCGAGACGTGCTTTTCCAGCCATGTGATATCGCGATTCCCGCGGCGATCGAAAATCAGATCACCGAAAAGAATGCCGACCAGGTACAGGCGCGCATATTGTGCGAAGGCGCCAATGGTCCGACCACGTGGCAAGCTGACGCCATCATCGACAAGAAGGGCATATTCACGGTGCCCGATATTCTGGGCAACGCCGGCGGCGTCACGGTCAGTTATTTCGAGTGGGTGCAGGACCGCCAGGGCTTCTTCTGGCGCGAAAGCGAAGTCAATGATCGCCTGCTCTTTGTCATGGAAAACGCCTTCGATCAGGTGGTACGCTACGCCGAACTGCACCATGTAAATAACCGCATCGCGGCCTACATGCTGGCCATCGACCGTGTTGCGAGCGCGCTGAAACTTCGCGGCATTTACGCGTAGTGACGCCTAGAATCTGGCCAAAACAGGTGCAGCGCAGGCCAAGCTTCCGCTAGTTGCAGGACGCGTCCGCCCCGTCACGCGAGCTGTAATTACAGCTTGTGTCCCCAACTGGTTCCGAAGATAATTCGGCGCCAGCAAGGAGTCGTGTCGTGGCGACGGGATCCCTCTTACCAGGCTCAGCCAAAACTGAACAGCAACATCGCGCCGATTTGTGTGTCGCGGGGCGCTGGATGTACGAGCGCGGCTACATCGTCGCGTGCGAAGGCAATCTGTCGGTGCGGCTCGACGAAGACCGCGTGCTGACCACGCCGACGTGCATGAACAAGGGCATGCTCGCGCCCGAAGATCTGGTGATCATCGACCTCGAAGGGCGGCATGTTGCGGGCGAACGCAAAGCGTCGTCGGAACTTGCGATGCATTTGTTGTTTTACCGGATGCGGCCCGACGTGCAGGCGATTTGCCATGCGCATCCGCCGACGGCTACGGGATTTGCCGTCGCGGGGCGCGCACTGAATCAGGCGCTGCTGCCCGAAGTGATCGTTGGGCTCGGACAGATTCCGCTGGTGAAATACGGCACGCCGGGCACGCCGGAATTGAGCGCGGCGATTGAGCCGTATGTGCCGCATTACGATGCGTTGCTGATGGCGAATCATGGCGCGGTCACCTGCGGCCCCGATACGCTGACGGCGTTTTACCGCATGGAGACGATCGAGCATTTCGCGAAGATTACGCTGGCCGCGGAATTGGCGGGCACGCCGGCGCTGCTGTCGGGCCGCGAAGTCGCGAAACTGATGGCGGCGCGAACGCGATACTACGTGGTTCCACCTCCGGGTGGCGGTGCGGAGCTTCCGATTACGTGCGATTCGGCGGAACACTCCGACGGCCCAGTGCGGCTGACGCGTGGCGAACTCGATGCATTGATCGATGAAGCGGTGCGCAAGGATCGCGCGCGGCGCTGAAGAGCAAACCACCAGTCTGAAACCTCAAAGCAAAGCATCGCGAACTACTTCCGTCGATGCTTCATCCAACTTTCCGGACTTCAGGAGTTTTAAATGAGCGACGTGCAGGGATTTTTTGCGGCGATTCGCGCGGGCGATGCGGGCAAAGTGCAGTCGATGCTTGCGGAAGATCCGCCGCTAGCCGAATCGAAGAATGAGCAAGGTCAATCGCCAGTGCTCGCTGCGGTTTATAGCGGTCAGGCGGCGGTGCGCGATTTGCTGCTCGCTGCGTGGCGCGCATCTGGAGTTTCACGAGGCCGTCGCTGCGGGGCAGTTGGAGCGCGTCGAGCATTTCGTCGATAAGGATGCCGATCTGGCGCGCGCGATTTCGCCGGATGGATTTCCGGTGGTCGCGCTGGCGGCTGCGTTCGGGCATTTTGCGATCGTGAAGTATCTGTTTGAAAAAGGCGCGGACTTAACCGCGGTCGCGACGAACGGAACGGGATACAACGCGCTGACGGGCGCTGTCGCGAGCGGGCGCGAGGAAATCGCGATCTGGCTGCTGGAAAATGGCGCCGATGCGAATTATCGCTACGGGCGGGATATACGCCGCTGCTCACGGCGGCAGCGAACGGGCACCTGAATATCGTTAAGGATTTGCTGGTGCACGGCGCAGACATCCACGCGAAGGCAAACGACGGGAAGACCGCGGTGTCGATCGCGGAAGAGAGAAAGCATCCGGACGTCGCGGAGTTTTTGCGCAGCAAAGGCGCGTAGAAGCGGCGCTGCGTAGCTCTGCCCTGTGTCGGCTATTCCTCACGCAATACTTGCATCGGTTCGACGCGCGAAGCGCGCACGGCCGGTATCAACGACGCGACGAACGCGACTGCCAACATGAGTACGACCACGGTTATTCGACGCGGAGCGCCGTGAGCGGATCGACGCGCGTGGCGCGCCGTGCCGGGATGTAGCACGCCAGCAGCGCGACGCAAGCGAGGATCCCCGCCACCACGGCAAGCGTCACTGGGTCGGTGGCATCGACGCCGAAGAGCATCGAGCGGAACACGCGTGTGATGGCGATCGCGCCGGCAACGCCGGCAATCAGCCCGATCGCCACGACCAACATTCCTTCGCCAACGGCCATGCGCAAAATGTCGAGCCTCTGAGCGCCGAGCGCGACGCGTACTCCCATTTCATGCGTGCGTTGGCTGAACGAGTACGACATCACGCCATAGATACCGATCGCCGCCAGTAACAGCGCCGCGCTCGCAAAAACACCGAGCAATTCCAGCGAGAATCGCCGATTCGCCATCGACCGCGTAACGATTTGATCCATCGTGATGATGCTATGCACCGGCACGTTGGGCGTAAGGCTTTCGACCACGTTGCGCACCGCGTCTCCGAGTTGGGCCACGGCTACGCTGCGGCTCCGCAAAAACACCACGGCGTTCACCGGTGCAAACTGTCCGAGCGCGACATAGATGTGCGGCACGCTCGGCGATTCGTAGCCGTCCGACTTGATATCGCCGGCGATGCCGACGATGGTCAAGCCTTGCAAGCCGCGGCCAAAATTAAACTTCAGCTCTTGTCCGATGGGATCGGAGTCGGGCCAATACTGCTTCGCGAGCTTTTGATCGATGACCGCGACGCCCCGCGTCTTGAAGGTGTCGAGATCGCTGAAATTGCGGCCTGCTACGACGGGCACTTCCATCGTCTGGAAATAACGCGTGTCCACGACGGCGATGTCGGCCACCGGTTGATGCGCCGCATCCGCCGGGCGGCCCGTGATTGTGAAGAGCGAATAATTTCGCCCCGAGTTCATGGGTAGCGTGTCGTTTCCTGAAATGGACGAACGCTCTACGCCGGAAATCGCAGCCACGCGCCGCGATATTTCGAGCAAGAAGTCGGCGCGCTTTTCTTCCACGCTGAAGGGATCGGTCGCTGGATTATTCGATTGCGGAATCCAGATCTGCACCGTCGTCAAATGCTCGGGATTGAATCCCGGATTCACTCGAAGTACGTGCCAGAAACTGCGCAGCAACAATCCTGCGCCGGCGAGCAGCACGATCGACAACGCGACCTCGGCGACTACCAGCATCCGCGACAGCCGTGTGTGCCTGCGGCCAAGGCCCGATCCGCGGCCGCCTTCGCGCAGGTTTTCGATTTGCTCGGCGCGCGCCGCTTGAAATGCGGGGACCAACCCGAACAAAAAGCCAGTCACGAGCGAGACCACAAAAGCGAAAATCAGCACGCCGGCGCTGATCTCAACTTCATTCAGCCGAGGAATATCCGCCGGAGCGAGGCTGACGATCGCGTCTTTCAGCAGCAATACTGTGACGAGCGCGACCGCGCCAGAAATCGCCGACAGCAGCGTGCTCTCTGTGAGCAGTTGCCGCATCAATCGCCTACGGCCGGCGCCCATCGCCAGGCGAATCGCAATCTCGCGCCGTCGCGACGAAGAACGTGCCAGCAGCAGATTCGCGATGTTCACGCACGCAATCAGCAGCACGAATCCGACGGCGCCCAACAAAATGAAAAGCTCCGTCCGCTGCGGCCCGACGAGATCCTCTTTGATCGGCACCAGTCTCAGTGCCCATCCTGCTGCGAACGGATATTCCTTGGGATACGCGCGCGTGAGCTGTGCTACGTAAGCATCGAGTTGCGCCTGCGCTTGCGCCACGGTGAACCCCGGCTTGAGCCGTGCGATCGCGCCGCCGAGAAATCTCTGTGAGCGATCTGGCGGCGTGGGAAACGGCTGCGCGGCGAATCCGGTTGCGAGCCACACATCCACGTCGGTATCCAGTGTCGGACCCGGATGCCGAAAACCCGCTGGCATCACGCCGGCGATCGTGTACATGTCGCCGTCGAGCCGCATCTTTCGCCCGATGATGTTTGGATCGGCTCCGTAATAGCGCCGCCAGAATCCGTGGCTGATCACTACCGGCTCGAGAAATCCGGGTACCGCGTCCTGCGGCGTGTAGACGCGGCCGAGTTCGGGCTTCGCGTTGAGCAGAGTGAAATAATCCGGGCTCGTCACCAGACTCTCGGCGCGCACGATGCGATCGCCACCCGCGACCGCGGAGTTCGACGGATTGACCGATGAAATTTCCTGGAAGACGCCGGAGCGCTCTTGCAAATCCGAAAGTTCCGGCACCGACATGCCGATATCTTTTTCGTTCGTCGCGTTCTGATCGTCAAAAACGCGCACGAGTTGTTCGGGCTGCGAAAAGGGCAGCGGCTTGAGCAACACGCCGTAGACAACGCTATATGTGGCGACGTTCGCGCCGATGCCGAGCGCCAGCGTCAGCACTGCAACCGTGGTGAATCCGGGATTTTTGAGGAGAGTACGAAACGCGTAGCGCAGGTCCTGAACGAAGGTCGACATGCTTCACCTCTCAGGCGTGTATCCGAGCCGCGAACGAGCACCCCGCTGTTCTGGCGGCGACAATACACAACGCCTTGCGCGATAGGACGCCGGATTCGCGCCGCGGTAAGCAAAATTCAGCGCCGCGTCCCAATTCCGCGCGCTCTTGTGGCCTGCGTCCCAAAACCGCACATGGATTGGCTATCGAAATCAGTACTTATACGTGTGGCTATGCCGCGATCAAGCCGCAAAAACTTCTGTGAAAGCGGAATCGAACGGTTAGAGGAGCAAGAAGGAAATGCCGACGACAGAAGTGATTTGGCTCAGGCAATCAAATTGACAGTCTCGAACCACCGTGCGAGGCTGTCGCGCAATCGGACGGATCGTCTGCAAAGGAAAAATCGATGAAGCATGCATTGATCATCTTGCTCGCTCTTGTGTTCTGCGCGCCCGCTGCCATACCAGCGACGGGAGACGATCCCGCCGCTCCGGTTCGCCAGTTTATCGACGGCTTCAACAAAGGCGACACGCAGTCGGCATTTGCGGCGTATGCGACCGGTCCGATCACGATCGTCGATGAATTCGCGCCGCACATTTGGTCGGGGCCGAATGCCGCGCACGAATGGGCTGCCGCGTACGACAAGCACGCGCAAGAGACCGGCGTGACCGATGGAAAAGTCACCTACAGCAAGCCGACGCGCATCGTGCAGGACGCGGAGACCGCATACGTCACACTGCCGGCCGTGTATCTATATAAAGAGCACGGCAATCCGCTGAAGGAAGAAGGACAATTTACCGCCGTGTTGAATCGCGAATCGGGCGCGTGGAAGATCCGCGGATGGACATGGACCGGCGTCAGGCCGCATTCGGCGCAGTAGCAAACGCTGTGCGTTGCGCCTCTTCGCGCGGCATCGCACTCGGCCAGCAAGAGAACCGCGCCGCAAAACATCAGCGTGTCCGCCATGTAATTAAATCCGTTGCCGAGACTCGCGCGATCCACGACTGCGATAGGGATGTATATGACTAGCTCCACGAGAAGCACCGTCAGGCCCACCCATGTTGCAGCCACACGCGTATTTTTGCCGATGACGAGGAGCACTCCGCCGACGAGATAGACGAAGCCCGCGATGTAGGACCACGTCGAGTGTCCCCAGATGTAGTCAGGGGTCGCCCGCTGCAACGGAACGCCTGGTAAGAGGTCGGCGTGCATAAACTGCGGGATGCTGTAGACAAGCACAGGAATCGCGACGAAATAGCGCGCGATCGTTGCGAAAATGCGGGAGCCTTGGACGTTGCTTTGCGCCGCCAGGCTCGCAGCGAGGGCCAATGCGCCTCCGCTGAACGCCAACTCCCGCAGAGTCAGCATCGCGAAAATCCGATTGCCCGGCTGCTGGGCCCATCCGGGCGCGTCCATCAGCAGGACAAATAGAAAGAAATTCAGCGCAACCAGGCTTGCCGAGAGCCGCGCCTGTATCCGCGTCACCATGCTCAACGAAGCCGCGATGAAACATGCGCCGAGAAATAGCGCCCAGAACATGTGAAACGGAATGAACTTCGGCACGATGGACGCGATGCCTGCGGCTTGTGTGAAGTGCTCGGCGCCGAAGCCTCCGAGCGGAGCGGCGTAAAAAATAGGGCCGAGGAGGAGCAGTTTGTCGACACCGCGCGCTCGTTCCCAATCGCCGCGAAGGAAAATCGTGGCAAGTCCCGCCACGCAGACCAGCGCGAAAACGGTGTACGACCATTTCACGTCGCTCGGATATACGACCGCAAGCAATGCGGCTGAAGGATTCACGAAAAACGAGCTCACGTTAGTTCCTTTCACTCCGTCGACCCAATTTCTGCATTTAAAGTGGTCTTATACCATGAGGTCAAAACGCTGTCTTTAGCAAACCACTTCGGTTTGGAATGTCGGCGTGAGATATAGCCACTTCACGAGGTGCGACCTAGCTCCCAAAATGCTCGAGCCTGAGCGACTTACAAATGTTTCGCAGATAAATGATTCGTGGCACAATTTGCGCCACAGAATGCAGTTCATTGTGGGATATCGCGGCCGCGTCCGCCCGAGGAGCACTTCGTGAGCAAGCCTGGCTCAAGACGAAATTTCTTTGATCGAATCCGGCTCGGCCTGACGGGCCTTGCCATCAGCCGCGCGCTGCCCTTTGAAACGGCCGCCGCAGCGCAGACGCCCGCCCCAACACCAACGCCCGCTCCCGCGCCCGTCGATTATTACGACAAGCTCGGCGTCACCAAACGCATCAACGCCGCCGGCACGTATACCTATCTCACCGGCTGCCTCATGCCGCCTTCGGTGCAAGCTGCTGTTGCCGAAGCCGCGAAGCATCCCGTGTTCCTGGAAGACTTGCAGCAGGCCGCAGGCAAATACCTCGCGCAAAAACTCCGCTGCGAAGCTGCGATGGTAACGGCTGGTGCCGCATCCGCGGTCACTCTCGGTACCGCCGCGTGCATGACTGCCGCCAACGGTCCGACGGCCGGCCACCTGATTCCCACCGACATGACCGGCCTCAAAAACGAAGTCATCGTGCAAAAAGCGCACCGATACGACTACGATCACGCGATGCGCAACTGCGGCATCCGCTTTGTCGAGGTCGAGACGATCGAGCAATACGAAGCGGCATTCACTCCGAACACCATGATGTGTTTTTTCTACAACGCTGCCGACGGCGGACAAATCAGCCGCCAGGACTGGATTCGTGTGGCCCACGCACACAACATTCCGTGCCTCAACGACGCGGCCGCCGACGTTCCGCCGATCTCGAATCTGTGGAACTACACGCAGATGGGTTTCGATCTCGTCGCGTTCTCGGGCGGGAAGGGAATGCGCGGTCCGCAGAACGCGGGCCTGCTGCTGGGCAAAGCGGAACTGATCGCCGCCGCAACGAAAAATAATTCACCCAACGATGATGTTGTCGGCCGCGGGATGAAAGTCGCGAAAGAGCAAATCGTCGGCATGGTTGCGGCGATCGATTGGTTCACCAGCCAATCCGACGCCGAGTTTGAAGCGGAGTTCCGCCGCCGCTGCGATCTTATTGCCGCGCAACTCAAAGATATTCCCACGCTCACCGCGCAAGTTTTTATTCCGCCGGTTGCGAACAACGTTCCGCACCTGCTGATTCGCTATGACACATCGCGCGTAAAAATCGCGCCGAAAGACGTTTCGCGAGCCTTGCGCGCCGGCACGCCGAGCATCGAGCTGAATCCCGCGACCGGCTCGAGCCAGGCAAGCGCCGGCATCCCCAAGGACACCAACAAGATTATCGTGGGCGTTTGGATGCTCGAACCCGGCGAAGACGCGATCGTCGCGCGCCGCCTCCGCGAAGTCCTGACGCAAGCTGCGAACAGCTAAGAGACTTTTCCACTCAATCGAAACTTCTTCAACTTGTCATTTGAAAGACACGCGGAACTTTGTTTGAATAGCGCGCATCGGAGAGTCCACGTGAAAATCTACAACGTCTACGGCTACCTGATCATTTTGGCCTACGCGCTGGCCTGCATGTATTTCGCTCCGGCTCGCTTGGGACCCTGGCTTGGGCTGCTGATCGGCGCGATCTACTTCATCGGCTGCTGGTTCCTCGCCGGTCTGTATCTAGCCGACGTTCTTCACATGGGCATCGCGCATCGCGCGCTCGACTACAAAGAATGGTTCATCAAAGCCGTCACCATTGTGAATAACGTCTTCGGCATCTACGTCGATCCGATCGCCTGGGTCAATCGTCATCGCTTGCATCACAAAAATTCGGATCACGACGGCGATCCCAACAAGCTTTCCAGCGACGGCCTGTGGATGACCATGTACCGCTGCCTCATGCCGTACGAGTGCAACGAAAATTTGGCCACCGATCCGATTCTGGGCTCTCGGACTTTCCGTATCATCGCCAGCCCCATCTTCGCCATCGTCGCGCAATCATTGAGTTTCTACCTTCTCTGGAAGCTTGTCGGCGATCTGCGTTTCACGCTGGTGATGTGGGTGGGAATGCGCCTCTTCGCGCTGTGGGTCAACATGATCCAAAACTACTGGACCCACACGCGAACCTTCGGCTACCGGCGCTACCACGATGAAGAAGACAACGCGATGAACATTGGCGAGTGGCTGCCCGTCACGGCGACATTCAGCGCGTGCCTGCAGAACAATCATCATCACTATCCCGGCCTCTTGAGGCTCAGTCACCACGAATCCGAGTACGACTTCGGATTTCTGACCGTCAAAGTGATGAAGTCGCTTGGATTGGTGCAGGCAACGACGAGGGGCGCGGAAATCCCGAGAGACGTTCCGCTGACAGCGCTCGATTTCTAAGGCGTTCTTTTCTTTTGGTAAAAAGCTTCGACCGTCTGGCCAAGAAAAGTAGGCGCAAGCTCTTCGCCTGCCAGCCCGTACGACTCCGGCCATTTTTCAGGGAAATAATACGTGCCGAATATCTTGTCGATCCACGGAAAATGGATCGCGAAATTCTTGTCGATGCCTTCGGGCTGAGAAGTGTGATGCCAGTGGTGGTAGCGCGGCATCACCAAGAACTTTTCCAGCCACTTCGCGTTCGGGCCGAAAATTGCAGTGCGTCCACGTCGCGTGCAGCGTAACGAAAATCAGATACGCGAAGATAATCCCCTGCGAAAACGCAAACATGAGCGGGAGCAGTATGAACGCGCGCACCAGCGTGTCGTCAACGAAGTGTGACCGCGAACCCGCGATCCAATCGAGCGCTTTTGAAGAATGGTGAATCGCATGAAAGCGCCACAGAAACGGCACTTTGTGAAACGCCAGATGAACCAAATACTCGGCGAGGTCCGCGACCACGATCGCCAGGAAGAATTGCAAAAGCCACGGCATGCGGGCGATGAATTGCTGTAGGGCAGGGATTCCCAGATATTTCGTGGCTTGCGTCGCGGGCAGCAAAACGAGAAACGACAAAATCTGCAGCGGAAAATGCGTGGACATGAAATAGACGATGTCCAGTGTCCACTGATTCCGAAACGTTCCTTGTTCCGGATATTGCGGCCAAAGCCTTTCAAGCGGCACGTAAATCACCGCCATCAAAAGCAAATCCAGCAAAAACCAGTCGAGACCGATTGCAAATCCGCCATGCAGTGTGTCGTTAATTTCGACGCTCGATCCGCCCAGAGCCGTCGCGCCAATTGCAAACAACATTCCCGTGAAGGCTAAAACTTTCTTCTTTCGCAACAGGCAGGACAGCACGCCGAAGACAACTCCGGCGACGATCAGCAATTGAATCAAAATGCGCATCGTGTGCATGGGGTAGTGCACGCGCAACTCTGGAGACGTCAGGAGCTGAGGAAAATGCAGGCAGATGACCGCGCCGAACGCGAGGAACCCGCAAAAAACCGAGAGAATTCCGCTCCACCAACCGGTTCCGAATCCGGTCGCCTCGGCATCGCCAAAAAAAGCGTGAATTTTTTGCTCGAGCGCGGTGTATTCCAACTTTGTTCCTCAACTACACGATGGAATGGGCCGACGAATTTCGATCTTGGGCCGAAGTTACTCGCCAGGGGCTGCGAGGACAGAACGATTATAAGGATTGCGAGGAAGGTCGAACAAGGCTGCACTCGCCGTCGGTCGCTTCCGAGCCACCGGCCAGTCGGACCGCGTCATCACCCTGTCCGATCGGGCAAATTTCCCGAGCTTCGCAAATTTCCCGATGATCTGAGACTCGATCGATGCAGCGTCTATCTAGATGCGGCTTGAACCTTCGTACCGTAGTCGAGGCTCGTGTACCACTTGCCGCGCCCTTGCGGCGTGAGATCCAGAAAATGCCAGATCGGAGAAAGCAGATCGATGCCACGTTCGCGAATCTCAGGCGACATCCACGGATGCGACGTGTAAGAGTGGCGAATGGTGCCGTCGGCATCGCGCGTGAAAACAGAAAGCGTTGAGTCTTGGCCACCGTCGGGATTTTCACTGCCGAAATCAAACTTGAACGTATTCTTCGCCGCGCTAAGCAATCGCAATTTGTCCCAGCCGCGCTCGCGGGCGAACGCGCGCAGCGTCGGTACGTCGGCCGCCGCAACAACCGTGAAATCGAGATTCTGCGCGAGGTGATGCGCGACACCGTTTGTGCCATCGATCCATGCCGTGCACATCGGGCAGGCCTTGCTGTTCTTTTTTCCGAACATGAAGTGATAAATCACGAGCGCGCGATCCGGCTTGGTGAAAAGTTCGCTCAGCCGCACATTGCGCACCGGTGCGTCGCCGGCGTTGAGGTCGCGCGGCCCTTCCTCAAATTCGTAGTCCTCCACGATTGCGCCTTGAGGAAGATGCCGCCGCATCTCGGCGACGCGCTCTCGCTGCTGCATCAGCGCGATCTCCGCCAGCCGCAGCTCTTCGCGCTTCGCCAAATACTCCGCCGGCTCGTTCGTCAAATTCGTCTGACGAAATGTTCCATCGACTGTCGAATTCACGATCTTGTTCGCCATAACACTTGCCTCCATGGAGCAAATTCTCTCCCCGGCACTGGCGAGGCCGCAATCGGTAGATCACCCCAAGCCTCGCACGAGCGGTTAGACGTGCCAGCAGGGAGAATCGTGCCCCCGGTCCAAACGGATGCTCGCAGTGTGGCCAGGTTTGACAAGGCGAACTTAAGGCGGCAATACTGGCTGCGATGATTGGCCAACTGCGCGGGCGCCTCGCCGACAAGCGACCGAATCAAGTTCTCGTCGACGTCAACGGTGTCGGCTACGTTGTTCTGGTTCCGCTTTCCACTTACGCCACGCTGGGCGATCTGCATACCGACGTTACGCTGCTGATTCACACGCATGTTCGCGAAGATGCGCTCGCGCTCTATGGGTTTCTTTCTTCGCGCGAAAAACATTTTTTCGAGATGCTGCTGTCGGCTTCCGGCGTCGGCCCGTCGCTCGCACTGAAGATTCTGTCCGGTATGAATGTGGAAGAACTGGTTCCTGCGATTCGCAATAGCGATCTCGCGCGGCTGACAAAAATTCCGGGCGTCGGTCGCAAGACCGCCGAGCGTATGGTGGTCGAACTGAAAGACAAGCTCGACGCTGTGACCGTCGAAGTCGAGCGGCCTGCGGCATCGAGTCCCGCCGGCATCGAAGCGGACGTAGCTTCCGCGCTCGTCAACCTAGGTTACGATCCACGCGCCGCCGAAACGGCGGTTGCCGAAGCGAAGCGCGAAGCAGGCTCCGCGAATTTTGAGAAGATCCTGCGCGCCGCACTGCAAACTCTGAGCGCGCCGAAAGGACGCGCCGCTAGACCCTGACCGCTATGGCCGACGGAAGCGCAAAACGAATGCCGGAACGGCGCGAACCACCGCGCATTGTCTCGGGCGCGGTCTACGACGAAGACGCGCGCATCGAAGCGAGCGTCCGACCGACGCGCCTCAGCGAATACATCGGTCAGAAGCGCGTCAAAGAAAATATTCAGATCGCCATCGAAGCTGCGCGCACCCGCGGCGAAGCGCTCGATCACGTTCTGCTCTACGGGCCGCCAGGACTCGGCAAGACTACGCTCGCCCAAATTATCGCGAATGAGCTCAATGTGCCGATCAAGACGAGCGCCGGACCGCTGCTCGAGCGCAAAGGCGATCTCACCGCGATTCTCACTTCGCTCGAAGGCAAAGAAGTTTTCTTTCTCGACGAAATCCATCGCCTGCAGCCCGCTGTCGAAGAGGTTCTGTATCCGGCGATGGAAGATTTTCGCGTCGATCTGATCATCGGTCAGGGGCCGGGGGCGCGGATTCATCCGTTCCCGCTAGGCCATTTCACTTTGATCGGCGCTACGACGCGTGCGGGTTTGATCACGGCGCCGTTGCGGTCGCGCTTCGGCATCGTGCACCGGCTCGATTTCTACGAGCCCGCAGATTTGCTCGTAATCCTGAATCGCTCGGCGAAAATTCTGAATATCGAGATGGATGAAGGCGGCGCCGAAGAGATCGCGCGCCGTTGCCGTGGGACACCGCGCGTCGCCAATCGATTGCTGCGCCGCTCGCGCGACTTCGCGGAAGTGCGCGCCGCAGGACGCATCACGCGCGCCGTCGCTCAGGAAGCGTTGCAGATGCTTGGCATCGACTCCAACGGCCTCGATGAAGTCGATCGCAACCTGATGCTCGCGCTGCTTGATAAGTATGGCGGCGGACCGGTCGGCCTCGGCACGCTTGCCGCCGCGCTCAGCGAAGAAGAAGACGCGATCGAAGAGATGTACGAGCCGTATCTGATGCAGATCGGCATGATCGACCGCACGCCGCGCGGCCGCATGGCAACGCCGCGCGCCTACGAGTATTTTGGCCGCCAGCTTCCGCGCCGCCAAAATCGCCTTTTTTGACACAGTTCTGCGAGTGCGTGAGCGCCTGTTCTGTTTATACTCGGCGCTCTCCGCGTCCTCTTTGACGAATCTCTTGTGAGCCGAAGTTCAGCGCCTGCGAAGCGCGAAACTTAAACGCGCTTGATTGCGTGCCATACGACCAGCACGATCACCGCACCCACGACCGCGACCAGCAAGCTATACAAATTGAGGCCGGTCACGCCCGTATGGCCAAACGTGTTGAAGAGCCAGCCGCCAACGACGGCGCCGACGATTCCCAATAGCAGGTCGAGCAGTAGTCCTTCTCCGCTCTTGTTGACGATCTTGCTTCCGATGAATCCGGCTAAAAGTCCCAGGACGATCCAGGCAAGGAAAGACATGTTCCATTCTCCTTACGCAACCGCGCTAGCATCTGGGCGGCAACGCGATGAAAGTGATTTCCGGTGAGGGGCGGACTATCGCCCAATCGGTTGGCCATGCATATACACTACTCGCTGTAGTTCCGCCAGCATTGGACCGGCCTTCAGGCTCGGCGTCGCGGCTTGGCTTCCATTGCTTCTCGGAGCAATTGATTAATTCGTGTTTGATAGCCGCGACCTTGTCGTTTCAGCCAAGCCAACACATCGGCATCGACTCGAATCGTGACTGGAGTCTTGATCGGCCGGTAAAACTTTCCGACGACCGCGTTTCGCCAATTCTGAATTTCCGGTGCGTCTGTCAGATCGATTTCGTTGTCGGGCATATTTTTCAAAGCGGCGAGTTCGCGCGCCTGCTTCTTAGAGATTTTCTTCATACGCTTGTCTTTCCCGCGGCGTAGCCTTTCTGGCTGAGATGATCCTGACTCGTTCATCATCCTCTGTGCCGCGATAGGTGTGGGAGACGAGCAACAGCAAAACTCCACCCGCCATTCCGATCGTGTGCCATCGTTCTTCGTCGCCCTCGATCCGGTCCGGAAGGCTAAGGGCGTGTGGGTCAGCGAAGACGAGCATCGCCGTCTCAAAGCTGACGCGGTGCTTCAGCTGATTCCGGCGATCTTTGTGTGCGTTCCACTCAAACTGCATCATCGTACGTGCAGTCCTGTATGTACAATAGCATATGTACTCGATTCAAGGCGAGTGAATGTCAGCGCTGTTATAGTGGTCCTCATGGCGAGGGTGTTTCTGTCATTAGGCTCGAATATTGGCGATCGCGCGGTTAACTTGAATGCCGCGATTGCGGAGTTGCCGGGGGCGGGCGGTACAGGTGCGCAAGGTATCGGCGTTTTATGAGACGGAGCCGGTCGATTACTTGCAGCAGGATTGGTTTTTGAATTGTGTCGTGGAGGGCGAAACCGAGCTTCCTGCGGGCACGCTGCTGCCGAGACTTCGCGAGATCGAACTGCGGATGGGCAGCAAAAAAGCGATCGCGAAAGGGCCACGAATTCTCGACATCGATATTCTTCTGTACGGCGACGAGACGATCGCTACGCCGGAGTTGCAGGTTCCGCATCCGCGGATGACGCATCGGCGTTTCGTGCTGGTTCCGCTTGTCGAGATTGCGCCTAAAGTGCAGCATCCATCGTGGCATGCGACCGCCGAAGAGTTACTCGCTACGACGACAGACCGAAGTGAAGTACGGCGCTTTAATCCTTCAAAATAAATTAGCGAGCGCTTGGTGTCAGTCCAATGAGTCTTCGCCGCAAATAATTTTGTTCGATCGGATTGCGTGTAAGTTCCAGCGCTCGTGAATACGCCTTAATTGCCTCGGGCGCACGCCCCAGCCGTCGTAGCAAATCAGCGCGAGCTGCATGAAACAAATGGTAATCGTCGAGCGTGCCGTCCGCGCCGATTTCATCGACGCGTTGCAAACCCTTCTCGATTCCTTCCGACATCGCCACAGCGACCGCGTGATTCAGTGCGATCACCGGCGAACGCGAACGAGAATACAGCTCGACGTACAACGCATTGATCTGACGCCAGTCCGTGCGCTCATACGTATCGGCCTGGGCGTGCAGCGCCGCGATGGCAGCCTGCAACTGATATGTCCCAATGTTTCGGAGGCGGAGCGCTGTGTCGACCAGCTGAAGCCCTTCGCGGATTTCGTCGCGATCCCACAGCGAGCGATCTTGCTCTTCGAGCAAAATCAGTTCGCCGGCGGGATCGGTTCTCGCATTGCGCCGCGAATCGTGGAGCAACATTAACGCGAGGAGTCCGAGATTCTCCGCGTCGCGAGGCAGCAGCGCACCGAGCAATCTCGTCAATCGAATCGCCTCGGCACACAGCTCTTTGCGGATCAGCGTGTCGCCAGCCGTGGCAGAATAGCCTTCGTTGAAGATTAGATAGAGCACTGCCTGCACCGGCTGCAATCGTTCCTGCAGCGTGTGCAGCGGTGGTACCTCGTAAGGAATTCGCGCCTGCGCGATTTTCGATTTCGCGCGAACGAGCCGCTGTGCGAGCGTCGCCTCAGGCACGAGAAACGCGCGAGCAATTTCTGGAGTCGTGAGGCCGCCGAGTGTGCGCAGGGTGAGCGCGACTTGCGCTTCGGTATTGATCGCCGGATGGCAGCACGTAAAGATGAGCCGCAACCGATCGTCTGGATAATTCATTGACGATGCGTCGAAGGCGGCTTCGGCGTCGAGTTCAGCGGGGTTGTAGGAAGTCGGCGTCTCATAGCGGAGCGGGTCTTCTTTTTCGCGACGCGTGCGGTCGCGTCGGAGTGCGTCGATCAGGCGGCGATGCGCCGCGGTTGTGATCCACGCCGCAGGATTGTCGGGCACGCCGGATTCCGGCCATCGCGCGATTGCCGATGTGAACGCCTCCTGAAGCGCCTCCTCCGCGAGATCGAACGAGCCTGAAATCCGGATTAGCGTCGCGATGATGCGGCCCGATTGCTGCCGGAACACTGATTCCGCGACGGCCTTCGCGTCGGTCATCGCGCCCGTTTACGCGGCCTGCGCGGCGGAGCCGGCCGTGAAATATGCGCCGGCGAGAAATGCCGCGATCAACAATTCGGTGATGGCAGGCGCGATGAAAAAATACTTCCAGGCGACGACGGTTGTGGCGAGGAAGTTGAAGCAGAAGAGCAGCAGGATCGGCCGAATCGGTGCCGCGTTTGTTTTTGCGATGGTGCCGAGCTGCCAGAAGAGAATGCCTTGCACCAGCAACGTGATTGCGACCAGCCATCCGTAACCGAAGAAAAAATCCCAATAGGTTCGCATCGATCCCATCACGTTGAATGAGCGCGACTTCATCGCCTCGATGATCGCAATTTCCGGCGCGCCATTATTCGGCTTGCTCAACATGCCGCCAATCGTGTGCAGGATCGCGTGAATGATCGCCAGCACCGACGCGATGCGCAGAAAAAGAGTCGTCCTCATACGGATGCTCTCCTTGGGAATAGAGTTGAATACAGCGGTTCAGACTGCGGCGGAAGCCACAGCAACCCGGTGCGGCTTCAGCATCGATTCCGGCACGCCCTCGAATTCGACGAGTTGGCGAATTTCGATCGAGCCTTCCGCGCCGCCGCAAGAACTCGGAATTCGTCCGGCCCAATAAATCGCTTCTTGCAGATCCACGCAGTCGAGCACGTAGTAGCCGGCGAGTTGCTCTTTCGTCTCGGCAAACGGCCCGTCGGTCGTGAGCACGCTGCCGCCCTCGACGCGAACGGTTGTCGCGGTGTTTGTGCGGCCCAGCCCGTTTACGGCTACCAGCATGCCGCGCTCTCGCGTCTCGCGCATGACCGCCGCGTGCGCCTCACGGATCTTTTGCGCTTCTTCGGCAGACATCCGGCTTAGATCGCCTTCCCTTGTGTAGATCAGCATCATGTAGCGCATCGCAGCCTCCTTGCGGTCGTGCTCATCTGGGACATCTCTGCATCAGTACGACGCCCGAGTTTTCCGAAATCGACAGGGTCCGCTCAATTTTGTGAGCGAGTAAGGGATCAGTGGGCACACAGTAACACAGGCACTCCTGCCTGTGACCAGCGCCGGCCCGCCCTGTTGGAGTGGCCTCCGAATCCGAAATTCCTTCGGCGAACCCATCGCCCCACGCCGTGCAAGGTTTTCTTGGGCCGGCGTTCTAAGCCTCAGCGCGGACGTTTGCGCATTGGAGGCTTTCATGTTCAATCGCGGGTTCTTGTCCTCGATGTTTCGGAATCTCATCGGCCTTACGGCGGCTGGGGGATTAACGTTGGGAGCGGTGGCACCGGTGATCTCGAGCAACGCGCCAGAGCCGGAGCCCAGTCCGGCGGCGGAGAATTCGTGGCGGCTGCTGCCTGGTATTACGTATGAAAACATCACGTTGTTTCCGGTCGTAAGTGCAGGTGGCGCGGACACTTCGGCGTTTTTGACGCTCGACGAAGGGTTGGCGAGCGGCGAAGTTGTTGTGACCGAGCAGGGTGCGGGCGGGCTGGTTCGGCCGCAGCGGGTCGTGCCTGCCATCGCCTCCAACCGAGGGGCGGCGGTGAATCAGCTTGTCTTGATCAACCGGAGCAAGCGGCCGCTGTTGCTGCTGGCGGGCGAACTGGTGAGCGGCGGTAAGCAGGACCGGATCATCGGCAAGGATCGCATTGTGCCGGTGGGGGCGGAGCCGCTGCCGCTGGACGTTTTTTGCGTCGAGCATGGGCGGTGGTCTTCGGGGTCGCGGTTCTCAGCGGCGAAAACGATGGTGCATCCGAGCGTGCGGGAGCAGGCCGCGCTGGCGAAGGATCAGAACGATGTGTGGGCAGCGGTGCGCGCGGGTTCGACGTCGCGGTCGGCGGCGCAGAGCGTTAGCGTGGCATCTCCCGCTTCGCCGAGGATTACGGCGGACTCGATCAGCGAAACCGTTGCGGCGGGTGCGCCCACGCAGGCGTATTCCAAGATTTACGAAGATGGCCGCGTCGGGGCTTCGGTCGACGAACTCGTTGCGCAGCTTGAGCGCCGCTTCGAGAAGGAGGCCGCCGGGCTCAAGGGTGAGCGCGTTGTCGGCGTCATTGTGGCTTACGGAGACGAGGTCGCTTGGAGCGACATTTTTGCGTCGCCGGAGCTGTTCGACCATTACTGGATGAAGCTACTGCGAAGCTACTCCGTGGAGGCGCTGGCTCGGCCGCGGGTGCGCGAGGTCGCGACGGAGAGCGATGCGCGGGAGTTTTTGCGGCGACTCTCCGGGAAGACGGTCGAAGAGAGCGAGCCGGGCGCGTACCGGTGGCGCGAGATCACCGAGGGGCGGCTGGCTTTGATTGAGCTGGATGCGTTGACACCGAAGCCGATTACGATTCACCGGCTGCTGGTGCTGCGGACGTCGTAAGTTTTGGGGTGGGCTTTGGCCCACCCCCCGGTGTTTTCTGCAAGAGTGCGCAAGGGATTTAGGATCAGGCGTTTGCGCGATTCCCGAATTGGGAATTGAGAAAGAGTGGGCAAGGTGTTTTGTTTGTGTGAGATCTGAAGGGCAGAGATTCGCGTTTTGTTCGGCTTTTCGGAGATTTACCACAGAGGTCGCAGAGTTCACGGAGAAAAGCGGAGCACGGAACTGTTTACGACCGGGCAAGCTGGGGCGCAGCAGTGCTGCGCCCGTACAAAGAGTTGCGGATTTCTGGATGCGAGAATGTTAACATAAACGTTAACTATTGTCAATTGGTACTTTTTACATGGTGTCTGTTCGAACTGACAGTGGGGTCGAATTGTCAGGGATTGGCAGACGCCAGAGTTTGCTTGAGTGATCGGCCGAAGGAAAAAACGCCGGCAGGGGTGCCGGCGCTACCGAGGGGCGAATGTTGGGGCTGGCCGAACTAGCGGGTGCCGGGGTCGCCCAGGTTGGTGCGGACGCGGTTGCGGCGGGCTTTGGTGGCTTCGGAGTCCTGCTTCTCGTATTCGGCTAGCTCTTCGTCGGTGTACGAGAAGGAATCGCGGGCGGCGAACATGGAGTTGGAGCGGCCGTCCTGGCGCTTTTTCTTGCGGATCTGGCCGAACTCGTGGCGGACCTGGCGGAGCGGGGCTTCGATCGCTTTTACTTCGACGAGCAGGTCGCTGACTTTTTCCAAGAAATCGTGCAAGTGGAACGGACGGACCACGTAGGGAAGCTTTGCCGCTTCCAGACGGGCCGACGTATTGGCCGCCCGAAAGTTCGGGAAGTATATAGAGCACGCGCAGGCGGGCGCCTTCTTCGGCGGAGAAGCTGGAAAGCTCACGCAAGGTCACGAAGAGGGGACTGTCGAGGCCGATGAGCGCGGCGTTGGCTACAACCAGGGACCATTCGCCGGTTTTCAGTTCGGCGAGAAGCAAAGTCGTGTCGGGGACGATGCGAACGCGCCAGCCTTCGGAGTCCAGAATCTGGCGCAGGGCGCCTTGACCGGAAGGGTCGTTGTCGAGCACCAGGATGCCGACCTGTTTGGTTACGGGGACGGGCGTGGGGGAGCTGGACATAGGCTTATTTTACGCTGCGGGGAAGGGGTTCGGTGGCGGTTGGCGGTGAGGGCGGCGAAATGGTGAATTGGCCGTTAGGACAGGGGTGAGTGACGAAGACCGGAAGAGACAAGTCAAAGACGCCAGCTCGCTGACATCGAAGAGAGATTCCTCCACTGCGCGAGCCGACGCGTTCACAGGAGTGAACGCGAAGAAAAGGCGTCGGCTCGCTTCGGTCGGAATGACAGGTATTTCAAGGGCCGGCAAGAAGTTGGAACTGGGAAGCCCGCAGCGATTGATGGGACACGCCAAGTCGAGTGAAAAGCACAGGCCTGGGTGTCTGTGCAACGCGTCGCGGGTTATTTACGCTATTTGCCGATGACGAGGTCGGCGCCGTCCTGGAAGCGCTTGGGTTCGCTGCCGTCCCAGAGTTGGCGATAGACGACGTAGGATGTGGCGGTGAGGCGGCGGGTGTAGAAGATTTGGACGCCGTCGCGGGACCATTCACCGTGACGAGCCCACTGGTCCGAAGGGCTGATCAGGGTGCGGCGCTTTGACTTCACTTCATACAGGAAAATTGCTGCGGCGAGACCCATCTGGTCCGTTGGTGCGCCGGCGGGAGCTTTTATATAAGGCGCAGCCACGAGCAAGAGATCGGGATTGATCGGATTCACGCGAAGGGTGTCGGAACCGGTGATGTCGAACGTGTCGCCATAAATTTCTTTCAGCGGAACCGTTTGCGCGGTGCGGCCGTCGTCTGTGATCCAGTAGGCGTTTTGCATGTCGCTCGCAAGCAGCGTGTGCGGATCGACCCATCCGTGAAGGGAAGTGAGGCTGCCGGTGAAGACAGGCGTGCCTTGCTGGGGTGCGCCGGCGTTGAAAATGTAGAGCTGCCACTTCTGATCCTGATAGTTGAGATACGCGACGCGCGCGTCGTCGGGCGACCAGAAAGCTTCGCGCACTCCGCCGTGAACGAGATCCTGCGAGCGGCCGGTCGTTGTGTCGTAGAGGACGATGGTGCGATCGGGGCCGGTTTTGGTGTCGGGGCGTGTGTAGAGGAGTTTTTTGCCATCGTGAGAGAGGGAGGGCTCAGCGCCGTCCTGCGCGGCGACTTTACGAATCTTTGCGAGGCCGACGGTGACCTTGGTTCCGGCGATGTATGCGATGGCGGTCGGCAACTGGAACTTGATTACGTCGGCGGGGAGAATGGCCGGGATTTTATCGTCGTCGTCGGGGTCGGGTTGATTGTTGATCTTCGGAAAGAGTTCGGCGGCGATGCGCGCGCAACCGTTGAGCGTGCCGATTTGTCCATGTTGGGCGATGGCGCGGAAGGTGTACTTCGCGGCGGGTTCGTTGGCGGGTGCACACGGTTCGCGCGTCAGATGAACGCTGACGTCGGCGCCGGTTTCGGAATCTTTCGCGCGATAGGTCCACGCATCGTTGGTGCCGTCGCGCTGGACGTCGATCGGTTCGAGCGTGACCGGCGGGTAGTTCGGGCGATCCATGCGCTCGGGGCCTTTGATGCCGATGCGAATGCTCCAGCCGGGTTGCGTGCCTTCCGGTGCGCCGAAAGCGAGAAGCAGGATGGGGTAGTGGGTCGAAACCGGCGAATTAGGAGCGGCGGCTTGAGCTGGAGTGTTTGGATTGGTCGCCGGCTTCTTTGATTGCGACGATGCGGGAGTCGACTTGGTTTGGGCGGCCGTTCGATCTGTGCCGATCAGAAGAGCAGCCGGAGCGAGCGTCAAAAGTAAAAGCGCAAACCGCTTCGAGAAATCCGACACCGTTCGCAAAACTTTCCTCCGCGGCTGCTATGTTTCAACTTAATTGTCGCACGACGGAATGAAGCGGCGTTCAAAAGCTTTGTATCCACACCGTGAATCGATGGATAAGCGCCGCATGGGCCACCGGGCGCATCGCGAAGTCCATAAGAATGATGAGGGAAGACCCTAGAATCGTTACAAGGTGTAGTTTTTTGCGTGAATACAGATCGAAGGCGATCATGAAAACGAGGAATGAGTCGAGCGTACCAAAGAACGCGAGATCGCTCGAAAACACGAAGTCATAGGGCCAGCGGCTCAGTGCCGGGCCCAGGAGGGCGACCGTTGCGAGGATCATAAGGCGCTTGTGCGCGGCGCCATCGGCTCGAACGGCGAGTGCCCAAGAAACAAGAATTGCAAAAACCGTCAGCTGAAGCACGTCGAGAGCGAAGAGAGCGTCTGTGCTCATTCCAGGAGCTGAATGCCTTCGAACTGCTCCGATGATCGTGGCAAATCCGACAATCACCATCAGTCCGGCAACAACCATCCCCAACACGCCGAGTCGCATGTGCCAGCTCACTCGGCCCGCAGACACGAGGATGATTTGAGCAATCAGCAGAAGTACCCAGGACGAGAACAGTGCCCCATGAATGTGAACCAGAGGACTGGGGAGAGTGGCATGAAATACGCCGGCCAAGTAGTAGGTGCGGGCAAAACCTATGAAGACAAAGACGAGGATGAGGAGCGACATGCTTAAAAAGAAGTAATCGTCCGCATGTTTCCGCTTCGAAAAATCCGACAAAATCTTCTCCACGGTCGCCGAGTTTCACGCGAATTGTCGCACGACCGGAGGATTGGTGCCGTGAGATTTCGGACTGAAGTCAAGAGCTTTCGGCGCGATGAAGCACCTCATTGTGCGCCATAAGCTTCTCCTTCGGTCTCAGCTGTTTGCGCTGCGCTGTTTCGCCGCTATTGATTCCAGAGGCTTTCCGTAATCTCGTTTCACGTATCCCTGCTTCGATGTTTGTTGGCCGATTTCGCGATAGATTTCGGGATCGCTTGGTTGCCAGGTCGCGAGGCCGTCGACATAGCGATTGAACATGCAGAACGCGGCGGCGATGAGCACGGTGTCGTGAATCTCCTTGTCGGTTGCGCCTTCGCGGCGTGCTCGATCGACGTCGGAAGTCGTGACGTTTTTGCCGCCTTGCTGCACTTTGCCCGCGATGTTGAGGAGCGCTTTCATTTTCGGCGAAAGATTTGTGGTTTCGAAGTTGCGCTTCATCTCGGCGATGAAGTCGTAATCGGCGTCTTTGCCGCCGAGGTGCTGCGCGGCGGTGGAACCGTGGCAGCTCTGGCAGTAGAAGCAATCGTTCTGCGAGGAGACATACGTCGCGATCATTTCGCGCTCGGCGGGCGTCAACGTGTGCGGGCCGGTGAGCAAAACTTGTGCGAGTTCGGCCAATGGTTTTGTTGTTTCGGGGCTGAAGGTCATCGGACCGCGGATGCCGGGAAGACCTTCGGTCAGTGAGATGTGCGCCATCGGAATCCTCTCTTTTCGCGCGTCTTTGGCGCGGATTCACGCCTGCGCGACTTTTTGTTCTTCCTGGAAGCGATCGCGCACGTAGCCTTCGTGGGCGAGTTGCTCACCCATGTCGTGGTATGCCTCACGGCCGAGTGGCTGGAATGTCGCGAGACCGTCGACGTAGCGGTTGTACATGCAGAACGCGGCGGCGATCAGCACGGTGTCGTGAATCTCTTTGTCGGTTGCGCCTTGTTGCTTCGCGCGCGCGATGTCGTCGCTCGTCACCTGCTTGCCTCCTTGCTGTACTTTGCCGGCGATGGCGAGCAGAGCTTTCAATTTGTCGGAGACAGCGGCGCCTTCTGGATTGATTTTGATTTGTTCGACCAAGTCATAGTTGCCTTTGAGATGCGCGGCGGCTGCGGCGCCGTGAGAGAGCTGGCAGAAGTCGCACTCGTTTCGATAGGAGACGTGGGCGGCGATCATCTCGCGTTCGGCGGAGGTGAGAGTATTCGGGCCGCGCAGGAGCGTTTCGGCGAGTTGAAGCAAGGGCTTCGCGGTGTCGGGGCTGTAGGCGAGCGGGCCGACGATGCCGGGAAGGCCTTCGGGGAGTTGAATGTGAGCCATGGGTTTCTCCTGTATGAAACCGCAACGTCGACGCATTTGTGCGCAGCTTGCCTGTAGGGACTAGCGAACTGTGAGGGGGAATTTGAGTCGCGACAATAGCGCAAAAACACTACGCCCAAGCTACGCCCGCGGATACGGACTTCCGTAGCCGCGGACCGACAATGGCGATGATGAGACGCGAATGTGCGCGTCAGTACGGCACGCGGCCGATTTCGAAGTCGGCGCGGCAACCGCGATCGACCCAGACGCCGCGGCGATCATAGCCCCACGTGCGGTTGTAAACGCAGTCGGCATCGCTGCGCTGGCGCACGAGTCGCACCCCGCCATTCGTGTTAATCGGGCAAACGTTGCGCCGCATGTCGTTGGAAGAGCACGTGATGATTTGCGTGCCGGGGCCGGGAGCGGGAGTCCAGCCACCGCCACCGCTGCCGCCGCCGATCTGGAAGTCAGCGCGGCAACCGCGATCAACCCAGACGCCGCGGCGATCGTAGCCCCATGTGCGTCCGAAGTCGCAGGGCGAGCCGCTCCGCTGGCGAATCAACTGCACGCCTCCGCGGGTGTCGGTCGGGCAGACGTTGCGGCCGCCGTTGTCGGACGCGCAATAGATGTTGTAGCCGTTGTCCCAGCCGCCCCAGTTCGGGCGCGTAATGGCGAAGTCGGCGCGGCAACCGCGATCGACCCAGATGCCACGTCCGTTGATGAAGCCCCAGGTGCGATTGAAGATGCAGGGTGCGTCGCTGCGCTGCTTCACGAGTTGCACACCGCCGCGGACGTCGGCGGCGCAATAGTTGCGGCGCATGTTGTCGGAAGAGCAGGAGATGATCTGGCTTTGCGGATCGGGCGCCGGGCTTGGTGCTGCGGCGTTTGGCGACGCGGCTGGCGTAGCGTTCGGCGCCGGATTTGCTTTCGCGCTCGAATGCGTACTGAACACCATCATAAAAACAAGAAGAGTGATCGCGAGCGGAGCTAAGCGCGATGGCGGAAAATCGACTGGGAACGTTCATAGGTGACCTCACCTCAGTGACCTGGGACTGATGCAAAAATTGCGGGAGGAGCATAACAGAAGATGCGGAATGCGGTGCTATCAAGGCATGAGTGCGGCTGGCGATGTAGGGCAAACAAAAAGCGAAAATAATTGTTGACATGGCGAACAAAAGGCGAAATACTCGGTCGCTGTCTGAGGTGGGCTATGTCTTCCTTTCTCTCCAACCCGGCACCGGCGGTTTCCAACCGGCGTCGCCTCGCTTCGCAACCCCAGCTTTTCCCCGTTGGCCCCCAACCTTCTGAACCGAACATGCATGGCCCAAAACAAGTGGCTGATCGTGGTCCTGCCCCGGTCGCGATTGGTCCCGGTGAAACTGCATCTCAAATGAATGCCCACGCTGGAACGACGGGTTGCCCCCCGCTTGGCTCCGGCGCCGCTCCGGCTGAGCCGGCGGCGGTGGCTCGCTGTGGTGATAACGCTCACCATCACAGCGTCCAGGTTCGAGATGCGGAAGCGCCGCTGGTTGGCATCGCCCGCCTCGCAGCATCTTCTCCATCCGCGGAAAGCGCGCGGAAATCGGAGCAACGGCCGGAATATTTCTTTCTGCCGGTGCGCTCGATATTGAATAAGTGCGATTCGAATCGCGTCCCGTTTGAGTGGACGATCAATCCTTATAGAGGATGCGAATTTGCGTGCAAATACTGCTATGCGCGGTACACGCATGAATATATGGATCTCGATGGCGGCGACTTCGAGCGGAAAATTTTTGTGAAGCAGAATCCGGCGGCGCTGCTGGCGCGCGATGTCGAGCGGAAGTATTCGTATCAGCGCGCAGGAGCCGAGGATGGCCGGCCGGAGCACATCGCGATTGGGACGGCGACCGATCCGTATCAGCCGGCGGAGAAAGAATATAAGGTGACGCGCGCGTGTCTGGAGGAGTTGGCGAAGCGCGAAGGGTTGAGCGTGTCGGTGATTACGAAGTCGAATCAGATTGTGCGCGACATCGATGTATTGCAGCGGATTGCGGCGCGGTCCGAGCTGTCGCTGAATATCACGGTGACGACGCTGCGGACGAGGCTGGCGCGATTGCTGGAGCCGCGCGCGCCGCGGCCGGATTTGCGGATCGACGCGATTCGGCAGTTGAAGGCGGCTGGGTTGCGCGTTGGGTGTGTCGGCTTCGCCGCTGATTCCGGGGCTTACCGATCGCGAGGGAGATCTGGAAGCGGTTGCGGCGGCGGTGAAAGATGCGGGCGCGGAGTGGTTTTTCTCAGGTGTGTTGTTTCTGATGCCGTCGTCGGCGAAGCAGTTTTTGCCGTTCATACGCGAGAAGTTTCCGAAGCTGGCGCGGCAATATGAGCAGTGGTATTCGAGGAATGTATATCCGCCCGAGGATTACCGGCGGAAGATCGCGGAGCGCGTGGCGAAGATTCGCGTGAAGCACGGATTTCACATGCGGCCGTTCGAGGAGTTGCAGCGGCGGGTGCAGAGTCCGCAGCTAAGCCTGGCTTGGAATACAGCGGCGTAGAACCGCCGGCGCGCGGCGTTACGGCATGATGATGCGAGATTCTTCGTGCTTGAGTTCCTGCGTCTCAGGGAATTGTCCGCGCAGGAATTCGATGTATCTTCGCGAACGCAGGCGGCCGTTCGTTCGTAACAGACCCATCCGATAGAGAAATACGAGCAGATAGAAGATGTCGGCATCTTTGAGCGAGCCGGTTGTGCCGTGCTGCGCCTGCGCTTGTTTAACTTCGGCGACGAAGGCGGTCAGCGCCGCGTAGAGTTCGCGCCGCACCACGCCGTCGGGCGGCTTCTCGTAATAGATGCCGGTCATCAGCGTCTTGTAGGTTTCGGCAAAGGCTTCGAGCACCGCGAGGACGTCGATGTCGGTTGCGTCGTGATGCGCGACGCAGAATTTCGCGATCGTGAAGGCAAACGCGGCCATGATTTGCTGGTGAACGTGAACGGTGTCGCGTCGTATTTCGACGTCGAGCAATGGGGTATCGGCCGGCAGCGCACGCGGATGTTCATCTTCGTAGCGGTGCGCGG
The DNA here is from genome assembly GCA_963766985.1 of uncultured Acidobacteriota bacterium. Taxonomy (GTDB): domain Bacteria; phylum Acidobacteriota; class Terriglobia; order Acidiferrales; family UBA7541; genus Acidiferrum. Next base: position 24,217 of record CAVYCJ010000009.1, on the reverse strand, counting down.
CGATCAGATAGGTACAGTCGACCGGGCAGTCGATCGTGACTTCGCGTTCTTTTCCGCAACAGACGGCACAGATTTTCTCGCCTTGGGCCGGACAAAATCGCTGTGGTTTTCGCTTTTCGCAGATTGGGCAGGACACGGTTTCGTCTTTCGGTGCGATGAGCAGAATACGCTGTTAGCGGGAAATTCAAAAGCGCGGCGACGGAAAGCGACGCCGGTTTATGGTCCAACGAGCGTGTTTGAAGGGACAACGAAAGGTTTCGTGCGCACGTACTCCGGCCGGAAACCCATGCCGATAATCCGGGCGGGAAATTGCCGCAACCACGGAGAGCGATCAAGCAAGCGCAGCGGCAGCGGGAGCGGAGAGAAACTCAGCGTTCCATTGAGCGTCGGTTCAACCACGCGTTTGTGCGCCTGGACCTGCAGCGCTTGCGTCCATTTCGTCGGCGGCATTCGCCGCATTTGCACGACTTCGAGCGTTCCGTCGATCAATGAGGCTTCGCGGATGCGGTCTGCGCAGATGTTCGCCATGGCTACGGCGTCTTGAATCGCGAGGTTGATGCCGATGCCTCCGACGGGCGACATCGCGTGCGCTGAGTCGCCAATGCAGAGCAAACCGGGGCGCCACCATTTGCGCAAGCGATCGACGCGCACCGAAAGCAGGCTCACATCGTTCCAATCGCGCAGCGCTGTTGTGCGTTCGCGCAAGAATGGAGCGACGTCGCCGATGTCGTCGCGAAATTTCTGGATGCCACGCTGCTTGAGCTGCTCGAAGCCGTCTTTGCGAATGATGTAGGCGCACTGCCAATACTCGCCGCGGTTGATCGTCACCATCATTTTGCCGGGCTTGAGATGGCCAAGCATGTATTCGGCGTCGTTCGGCTCTTTCGGCAAGCGCATCCACAGGACGTCGATCGGCGCTCCGAGATCATCGATCTCGAATCCGGCGCGAACGCGAACGATGGAGTGGCGTCCGTCGGCGCCGATGGTCAGCGCGGCGCGGACTTCGAACGGCCCACTTGGAGAAGTTCCCGTCACTCCCACGACGCGATCGTTCTCGAAGATCAAATCCGTAGCCTGATATCGCATCAAGACGCGAAACGTCGGAAACTTTTTTCCTTCTTCCGTCAGGTAGTTGAGGAAATCCCACTGCGGCATCAGCGCGACGAATTTGCAATGCGTCGGAAGACGCGAAAAATCGCCGATGGTTGCCGTCTTGCCATCGAAACGGCCACTGATTCGCGGATATTCCTGATGCTTGTGCGCGAGGAAGCCATCGAGCAGGCCGAGTTCCCACATGACTTCCAGCGTGGAGGGATGAACGGTGTCGCCGCGAAAATCGCGGAGAAAGTCGCCGTGCTTTTCGAGCACGACGACGTCAACGCCGGAGCGGGCGAGAAGGTATGCGGCCATCACTCCCGCGGGACCGCCACCCACGACGCAAACGCGGGCGTTGATGCGTTCGGTCACTTGCACGCGCGCCGTTTGATCCATGATTCGACTCTACCTTTGAATCTAGGCTGAAATCACTTTGTTCTGGAAACGCCGCGCGGCCACGACCAGGAGGAGCGTGCCGATCACGAGAAGCGCGAGGCCGTCGGTCCAGAGATGGCGAATCGTTGCGCCACGCAGAATCACTCCGCGGGTGATGTTGATGAAATACGTTGCGGGAATCAGGTAGCTGATCGGCTGGAAGAGCGCCGGCATCGTTTCGCGCGGGAAGATGTAGCCCGAGAAAAAGACGCTCGGCAAAATCGGAAGGAAGGCCAGTTGCATCGCTTCCGCTTGGGAAGCGGCTTTGCTGGATATCAAGATGCCGAGCGATAACGCTGCGAAGAGATACGGCAGAGCGAGGCCTGCCAGAAGCAGGACACTGCCGTGAATGGGCACGCGGAAAATAAAGCGCATGCAGGTCAAAATCAGACAGAGCTCGAAGAAACCGACACACAAGTAGGGAAGTAGCTTGCCGAGCATCAAGCCGTACGGTTTCACCGGCGTTACGAACAGTTGTTCGAGTGTGCCGCGCTCTTTTTCGCGCACGATGGAGAATGCCGTCAAGAATGTCGTGACGTTGAGCAGCATGATTGCGGTCAGGCCCGGCAAGAAAAAATTCGGCGAGCGCGAGTCGGGATTGAAGAGCATTTTCGGCCGCATCTCGACAGCCATCACGTTGCGATCTTGCAGCACACGCTTGAGCGATTCCTGCAGGCCGATGGCGTTGCTCACGTTGATCGCTTGTCCTGCAACGGAAGAATCGGAGCCGTCAATCAGCACCAGCACTTGCGCGCTCATGCCGTGCAGTAGCTTGTCGGAATAATCGACAGGCACCTTGATGCCGACGCGCGCTTTGCCGGCGACGATGATGTCGTTCATCTCGTGGTCGCTCTGCACGTAGCGCATGATGTAAAACGTATCGGAGTTTTTCAGCTGATCGATGAGCTCGCGGCTTTCGCGCCGGCCGTCCGCGTTGTAAACGACCGTCGGGATGTGGCGGATATTTGTGTCGATGCCGAACCCGAGCAGGAACATCTGCATCAGCGGCATCGTCAGCGAAAAGAACAACGTCCCCGCGTCGCGGCGGATGTGCAGCGCCTCTTTGTAAAACACCGCGCCGAAGCCGCGAAAAATGTCACGCACTGGGCGCCTCCAGCTTTGCCTGGTGTCTGTAGGTCAGTTCGACGAACACGTCTTCGAGGCTCGCCGCGAGCGGGCGAATTTCGGCGACGGCGATGCCTTGTTTCAATAGTTTGGCCTGAAGTTCGGGCAGATCGGTGTGATCGTCGATCAGCGCGTGGATCGACTGGCCGAAAATTGTGGCGCTGCGAATTCCCGGCATCTGGCGCGCGATCCGCAACGCGCGCGTGACTTGCGGCGTCGTGATTTCGACGCGAATCGTTCCTTCGGGCTTCACTTCCGGAAGTTCACGCAACGAATCGGGCGTGCCGTCGGCGATGAGCTTGCCGTAATAAATATAGGCGACGTGGCTGCAGCGCTCGGCTTCGTCCATGTAGTGCGTGGTGACGAAAAAAGTGATGCCGTGGCCAGAGAGCTCGAAGAGCAAATCCCAAAGTTGACGGCGCGCGACAGGATCGATGCCCGCGGTTGGCTCGTCGAGAAAGAGCAGCTTCGGTTCGTGTAGCATCGCGCAACCGAGCGCGAGCCGCTGTTTCCATCCGCCCGATAATTTTCCAGCCAGACGATCGAGATACGGACCGAGACCATTGAGCTCGATGATTTCGTTCATGCGCCGCTTCAAGCGTTCGGCGGGCAAGCTGTAGATGCGTCCGTAGAAGGTGAGATTTTCGTTGACCGTCAAATCGTCGTAGAGGCTGAATTTTTGCGACATGTAGCCGATGCGCTCGCGCACTTCCTCCGCGTGCGTGCGGACGTCGAGTCCTTCGACCTGCGCAGCGCCACCTGTGAGCGGCAGTAGTCCCGTCAGCATCTTGATGACGGTCGTTTTGCCGCTGCCGTTCGGGCCAAGAAAGCCAAAAATTTCTCCGCGCTTCACTTCAAAGCTGACATCATTCACCGCGGTGAATTGCCCAAACGTCCGCACAAGATGTTCAGCGGAAATTGCGACATCGGTCGGCGAAAATGGATTACCCGCGGCCATCGCTCAGCTCGCCGCCTTCAGTTTCACGTCAGCAGCCATGCCCGCGCGCACGCGATTCGATGGATCGTCGATGCGCACCTTCACGCCAAAAACCTGGTGCACGCGTTCTTCGCGCGTCTGCACGTTGCGCGGCAAAAACTCTGCCTGTTGATTGATTTGCTCGACGACGCCGTCGAACACCGTGTTCGCGAAGGAATCGACGCGCACTTCGGCTTTTTGCCCAAGCGTCACATGACCGATCTCAGTTTCGGGAATGTAGATGCGAATGTAGATCTGGTCGCGCTCGAGCAGCGTCGCTACCGGCGTATTCGGCGCGATCAAGTCTCCTGGCCGAACATCGAGCACTTCGACGGTCGAATCCGATGGCGCCACAACTTCGCGTTCGCGAAATCGCGCTTCGTCGTAAGAAAACGAAGCCTTCGCGAGATCGACATCCTCTCGCCGATTTCCGCGAACAAACTTTTCATACGTCGCCTGCGCCTGTTCGTAACGCGCCTGCGCCGAAGCAATCTCTTCCGGCCGGTACCCGTGATTCAACATATCCAGCTTCTGCTGCGCGTTCGCTTGCGCCGCGTCGGCCATGCGCCACGTTGCTTCGGCGCCATCGCGCTGCTGCTTCGACACCAAATCCTTTTGCGAAAGCGCTTCGTATCGGTCGTAGTCGAGTTTCGCGCGCGCCGCATCGGCCTTCGCGCGTTCCAGATCCGCCTGCGCCGCTGAAATATCCTCGCTCCGATACCCGTTCTTCCGCTGCTCGTACTCCGCCTTCGCGGCATCCACAGCCGCTTTCGCTTCAGCAATTTCTTCCGGCCGGTAACCGCGCGCCGCTTTTTCCGCTGCCGCCTTCGACTGATCCAATGCAGCCGCCAATTCCTTGTCGTCAAACGTGATCAGCACCTGCCCGGCCTTCACCGTGTCGCCTTCGCGCACAAAAATCTTGTCGATGCGCCCGCCCACCTTCGATCCCACTCGAATGTCGCGCGCCTCAACTGTGCCCGAACCCTGCAACGACGAATCGCGCGAGAACCATCCCTCCGAATACGCGACGCCCGCAAAAATCGCTGCGACCACCACCACAATAATCACAATCCGCTTCCGCATTCGCTTCTCCTACAAAATCTACGATTTCGCCGAGCCCAAAGTTACGTGCTCGCGCGGGACAAATCCCGTCCACAAAATATCGATTGCCCTCTCGAGTCGCTCCGCCAGCGAATCGTCGCCGTAAACCGACCACAGCAGCAGCGTCCCGAATGTCATCTGCCGAAATACGCGCGCTATCTCGACTGCGGGCACATCGCGGCGAAATTCCCCGCGGTCCTGTCCAATTTGCACAAGCTGCGCCATGAGGCTCTCGCCATGCGCGTTTTTCTTTCGCATCACGTCGCGCACCGTGGGCGACGATAGGTTTGCCTGCAGCAGCGCCCGCACCATGTCGGGTTTCTTCGCCGGTTCGGCCGTCAACTGTTGCGATAGCGATCGGAAAAATTCGCGCATCGGCTCTTTGCTGTTGCGCGCGGACTCGACGAACCGCTCCATCTTGCCGAGTTGCGTGTCGCTGAACGCGATGAGGAGGTGTTCTTTGCTTGGGAAATAATTGAAGAAGGTGCCTTTACCGACGTCCGCCGCGTTTGTAATGTCCTCGACGGTCGTTTCCGCAAACCCTTTCTCGGCGAAGAGTCCCATCGCAGCGAGAAAGAGTCGCTCGCGCGTCTCCGCGCTACGACGGCTTCGGCGATCTGCTCCGTCCGGAAGCCCAGCGGCGCCGGTTTCGATAGAGGGATTTTGGCGAAGTTCAGTCATATGACCTTTAACCATACATGACTATAAGTCATGTATGCCTATCGGTCAAGCCGTTTTTGCGAAACCTCAAGCCAAAAGAAAAGGCCCCGATTTCTCGGGGCCTTACTCAACTTTAGTTCTCGCTTCCGCCCATCACTGGGGCGGCGGGTTATCGGATCCGAGGTTCTTCGGCGATTTCTGATTCAAATACGAAACCAGCCGCTGCGCCGGAGGTGGCACCGAAACCGCGCCCTTGAACACGATCGACTCCGCTTCAACTTTCTTTCCATAGATGCGTTCGTTCGCATCGTTATCCGGCCGCACCGTCGAGCCTTCGAGCGAAATGCCCGCGAACAATCCGCGCGATCGCGAATAGCTCAGCACTTCCGCGCGCAAAGTCACGTCCGTCGCCGCCGCTGCCGTGCGCCCCTTCGGGCCCGCCGCTACCGAAGCATCCGCGCCCAACTTTACTTTGCTGTTGAGAATCGAATGCGCGCCGCGGCCATTCATCACCAGCAGCACAAAGTCCGTCGCCTGTCCGCCGAGTTGGAATCCGACGCTGCCGCCTTCGAGCGCCATCATCGTCGGCGCGCTCCACGGTCCCGTGAAGTGTTCGCCGGTCCGGCAAGTCATCGCGCCGCGACCATAGCTTCCGCCGATCACAAACGCCGCCTTCAACACCGACGGATACACGATCACGCAGTCCGCCTTGTCCAGCAGGTCCTGCGGAATGTCGTCTGGAATATCCAGAATTTCTTTCAGCACCGTGCCGCAATTTTGCAGACGGTCCGCTTCTTTCTTGTCCTGCGCTGCCGACAGCGGCAAGCCTGCCGCCATCAGAAAACCCATGAAATACGCACTTATTCGCTTATTCATTTCCTCACCTCAGTGATTTGAGGGCGCCGAAAGTTCCCCAACTCTCGTTCGCACCGTTGGAACATCCGACCCAGCAGAAAAATTTGTTACGTTCCGGTTCGACTATACTTTCTATCTGCTGAATAAGCCAGCGCAGGATGAATCGTGAATAAGAAATTACGCGCGAAACGAAAAGTTCTGGCGACGGTCGCGACGATTTTTTCGTTTGCAGCGGCGAATATCGCCCAGGCGCAATCCGTACCCGCGCATCCTGCGCCTTCGGCGTCCCATGGCGCTCCAGCAGCGAAAACTCCCCAACAGCGCCGCGACACCGCCGCCGCAAACCGTTTCTCGGCCCGCGTCGACGTCGCGCTTTCGAATCCCGCCGCCAGCAAGGGTGAATGGGGCCTGCTGATCGCCGACGCCGCAACTGGCGAAACGCTCTACGCCCTGAACGAAGACAAATATTTCGTCCCCGCTTCCAACATGAAGCTGTTCAGCACCGCGCTCGCGCTCTCCAAACTCGGCGTCGACTACAAATTCCAGACCACGCTCGAAACGCGCGGCACAATTTCCGAAGACGGCACACTCTCCAGCGACCTTTTTCTCGTTGGCCGCGGCGACCCAAATCTTTCGAACCGCAAATTTCCTTTCAACCTCAAGGAAGAATTCGACGGCCCACCCGAAAAAGTTCTCGCAGAACTCGCCGATAAGCTCGTCGCGAAAGGCGTGAAACAAATTAAAGGCGACGTCGTTGGCGACGACAGCTATTTTCCGCGCGAGCCGTATCCCGACGGCTGGGAAATCGGCGATATGGTTTGGGAGTACGGCGCCGCAATTTCCGCGATCGTGCTCGATGACAACACCGCCACGCTGACGCTCACTCCCGGCATTCTCGCCGGCGACGCGGTCAAAGCCGAAATCGCTCCTGCCACGCCCGACTTCTACGTCGAAAATGACGTCGTCACCTCGGCCGCCGAAGTGAAATCCGACATCACGCTCACGCGCGAGCCCGGCGCGCAACTCGTCGTCGTGCGCGGCACGTTGCCAGCCAATAGCGCGCCGCGAAAGCTGACTCTCGGCGTCCAAGAACCCGCATTACACGCGGCGGCCGTCTTGCAAAAATTGCTGACCGATCGCGGCGTCAAAATCACCGGCAATCCGCGCGCCGTTCACATCCCCGAGGTTCCCGCCGACACGACGCCGCGCGCCATCCTCGCCGAGCACATTTCGATTCCGCTCGGCGATTCCGTCAAACTCGTCAACAAAATCAGCCAGAATCTTCACACTGAAATGCTGCTGCGCACCGCCGCGCGCCAGTCCGGCCTTTGGGCCAAGCCCGACGACCTGATGAAATTCCCGATCGATTTTTACGCCGCTGCTGGAATCGCGCCCGACGACGTGATTCAAACCGACGGCTCGGGCCTTTCGCGCCACGATCTCGTAACGCCGCGCGCCATCGTCGCGCTTTTGAAATACGCACAAACGCAGCCATGGTATTCGGTGTATTTCGCATCGCTGCCCGTCGCCGGAGTCGATGGCACACTCGAAGATCGTATGCGCAACACGATCGCCACCGGCCGCATCCACGCAAAGACCGGCTCCGTCGAACACGTGCGCACTCGCTCCGGCTTCGCGGAAACTCCCAGTGGCCGGACTCTCATTTTTTCTTTCCTCAGCAACAATCAAGGCGGCAAAAGTCACGAAGCCACCGACGCGCTCGATGCAATCTCCGTCGCGATGATCGAAGAATTCGACGTGAAGCCGCTGCCTCCGCCGCAACACGCGAAGCCGCACGCGCATCCGCCGCACTGAAACGCTATGAGCCTGGTGACCGTTCATTCCGTTCGCCAAGTAGCGCCCCCGCCCGCAACAAACTAAAATAGAACTCGATGTCGCGCTCCGCCCAGGACGTTCTCGAATTCGACAAGTTGCGCGAACTCCTGCGCCAGCGCACCACATGTGCGCCCGGCCATCGCCATATCGACGCTCTCGCGCCCACAACCGATCGCGCCGCACTCGACTCGCAATTCGCGCTGATCCGCGAAGCGCGCGAGTGGCTCCGCTCCCTCCGCGAACTCGGCTTCGGTGGCCTCGCCGATCCGCACGCGTGGCTCGATCGCATCGAAGGTGTCGGCGCCGTCCTCGAGCCGCGCGAATTTCTCGATGCCGCGTCTCTGCTCGACACCGCCGGTTGGCTCAAGCCTCAATTCAAGGAAGACGCCGCGAAATTCCCGTTGCTGGCCGCGCGCGCCGCATCCCTCGGCGATTTTCGCGACCTGCTCGCCGCAATTCGCCGCGCGATTCTTCCCAACGCCGAAATCAGCGACGACGCTTCGCCCGCGCTGCGTCGCATTCGCGCCAGCGTCAGCGAAACGCGCACCTCGATTCAAAAAACGCTGCGTCAAATTCTCCGCGCCCGCAATGCCGATGCTGGCGAAGATTACGTCACGCTGCGCAACGATCGCTTCGTCATTCCGGTACGCGCCGAACTGCGCCGCTCCGTTCCCGGCGTGATGCACGGTGCCAGCGCCACCGGCCAGACCGTTTTTCTGGAGCCGCTTGAAACCGTCGAATCCAACAATCAACTCGTTCAGCTCGCCGAAGAAGAAGCCGCCGAAATCGTTCGCATTTTGTTCAGCCTCACCGAACGCCTTCGAGCGATGCGCACGCCGCTCGTCGCCGCAGCCGAAACAATCGCCGAACTCGACAGTGCCTTCGCGCGCGCGCGCTTCGCCCAGGATTTCGACGCGACAACGCCCGAATTCTCCGAATCGAATGAGCTGCGGCTCGACGCAGCGCGTCATCCCGTTCTCGAAAATAAACTTCGTCGCGAAAATCGTCCGATCGTGCCGATGTCGCTCCAACTCGGCGGCGAAGAGCGCCTTCTCGTCATCAGCGGCCCAAACACCGGCGGCAAAACTGTCGCGCTCAAAACCACCGGCATCGCCGCGCTTTCCGCGCAATCCGCGATCCCGGTCGCCGCACAAAAAGCTGTTCTGCCGATTTTCGATCGCGTTCTCGTCGATATCGGCGACGAGCAATCGATCGCCGCCGATCTCTCGACATTCTCCGCGCACATGCTCAATCTCAAGTCGATGCTCGAAGAAGCAACTCCGCAAACGCTTGTTCTCGTCGATGAAATGGGAACCGGCACCGCGCCCGAAGAAGGCGCCGCGCTCGCTGTCGCGCTCCTCGACGAATTTCGCGCGAAAAAATGCATCGTGCTCGCTACCACGCATCACGATCGCCTGAAAACCTACGCTTCCACGACGCCCGGAGTCGTCAACGCCGCCGTCGAATTCGATGATGTCCACCTCCGCCCCACCTATCGCCTCATGGTCGGAGTCCCGGGCGGCTCGAGCGGCATCGCTATCGCGCAGCGACTCGGCCTTCCTCACGATTTGATCGAACGCGCTCGCTCGCTTCTCGCTCCCGAATCGCGCGAAGCCGCGGACCTCATCGCTTATCTCCATCGCAGCCGCGACGAACTCGATCGCACGCAGCAGCAGATGAACGCCGAACGCCAGTCGCTCGAAGACGAGCGAAAAAAACTGCGTACCGAATGGGTCGAGCGGCAGCAGCGCCGTATCAAACAGCTCGAAGAAAATTTCGCCGAGATGCAAAAGCGTTTCGACGAAAACGTCGCCGCCGTAGTCGAAGCCGTGAAAGATCGCGAGCTGCGCGCCCAGCTCGAAAAATCTTCCCGCCGCAAATTGCAAGACGTGCGCGGCGAAGCTCGCGACGAATTAAACGCTGCGCTCGTGCAGACTCTTGCCGATTCGCAATCCGATCTCGGCGTTTCCGCCGCAGCGGCGAATGCACCCAGCGCCGCAAGCCTCCAACTCGGAGCCAAAATCCGAGTGCGAGGTTTCAGCAAGCCGGTCGTCTTGCGCCGCATCGACGGCAACACCGCCGAAATCGAAGCCGGCCCTCTGCGCATGAAAGTTGCCGTCGACCAAATCACCGGCATCGAAGGCCCACCGCCGGGCACGACATCCGCCGCGCCCTCACGCCTCAACGTCACCGTCACTTCAAGGCCTTCCGATAATCCTGCCTCCGACGAGATCAACGTCATCGGCTCGACCGTCGAAGAAGCCACCGGCCGCGTCGATAAATTCCTCGACGAAGCCGCCTTGGCAAATCGCTCGCGCATCCGCATAATCCACGGCCACGGAACCGGCGCCCTCCGAAAGGGTCTCGCCCAGTTCCTCTCGTCTCACCCGCTCGTCGCCAGCACCGCCCCTGAAGCCGACGACCGCGGCGGCAAAGCCATCATGGTTGTGGAGCTAAGGGCATAGAGCTTACAAGTCACTTCAGCCATTCTCGGTAATAATTCTAGTAGTGTCTAGTGACCCAATAGAGTGTAGTAGCATGTAGTAGCTTCTAGTAGATTGCGCTAGAATTGGGTGCGATACATGGCCAAAATGATTACCTTGGAGCAGCGCGCCGTTGGCTCGCTATAAATGGGACGACCATGACGAAGCTCGCATCGTAGCGCAATCTTTTCGCTCTCGACGGCGCTACCTGGGAAGGTCTGCGCTTCTGCAAAAATCGCGACGGTCGCCATAATCGCGTCCACCTCGTGATCAGCGAAGACGAATTCATCGACGTTGTTTCGCGACGCGGTCGCAAAGGGTGTTCGTTCTCGTCCCAGACATTGGAACGCTTACGCGCGATTCTCACCAATCAACGGGACCCGCTTCTCGACGTGATCGGCATTATGGAGGGCGAAAACATCGCAGACTCAATCGACGAAAAATTGTATGGTGAAAAGCCTCTTTGAATTTGTTTGTAGACACGTGGGGCTGGGTCACTCTCGCTGACCGTGCTCAGCCGCGTCATCACATCGCCACAAAGTTTTACGAAGAGCGGATCCGCAATCCGGGCCGTATCGTCACTTCGAACTTCATTTTGGATGAGTTATTCACGATGCTTTTCGCAACTCGTCCGTTCGGCTTGGCATCCGGATTCTGTCATTCCTTGCTGGCCTCACCCAGACTAACGATAGAATTCGTGAACCCCGATCGTTTTGCCGCTGCATTTCAATTTCGGCTTAAGCTTGCGGACAAACCAAACATATCCTTCACGGACATCACGAGCATGATCATTATGCGTGAGTTGGGCATCGTCGATGTCATGACCGCGGATCGCCACTTCCAACAAGTCAATTTGGGATTCCGTAGTCTCCCGGAGTAAATTACTGGCAGACTCTCTCCCGAATCTTGTCCCCAGAGCGTCTCACCCAATGGCGGAGGCAGGATCATTCGCGGATCGCGTCAAGCAACAGGCGGACATCGTTCGCGTAATAGGCGAATACGTCCAACTAAAAAAAGCCGGACAGAATTTCCGCGGACTGTGCCCGTTTCATTCGGAGAAGTCCCCTTCGTTCAACGTTCATCCAGTTCGACAGATCTATCACTGCTTCGGCTGCCAAGTTGGGGGCGACGTTTTCAAATTTGTCATGGAAATGGAGAAGTGCCCGTTTCCCGAAGCGATTCGCATCGTCGCCGAAAAATGCTGGCATCGCGGTTCCTGCTCCTCGAGAGCGCTCGCCTGAAGAACGCCGCGAAAACCAGCAGCGCACGCTTCTCATCGAAATGCATCGCGTCGCGCAGACGTTTTTCGCCAAAAATCTCGAGAACACTTCCGAAGGCAAAGTCGCGCGCGCCTATCTCGAAGATCGCGGCCTCACCAAAGCCGTCATCGAGCAATTCGGCATCGGTTATGCCCCAAGCGGCGGCGACATCCTCCTCCGCCAATTAAAAACAAAATATCCCGACAAGCTACTCGTCGAGTCCGGCCTGATCTCGCGCGATCAAAACAGCAATCGCCTCTTCGACCGTTTCCGCCGCCGCATCACATTCCCAATCGCCAACGAATCCGGAAAAATTGTCGCCTTCGGCTGCCGCGCCCTCGGCGACGACATGCCGAAGTATCTCAACTCTCCCGAAACCCCGATCTATTCGAAGAGCAATCTTCTCTACCACCTCGATCGCGCCAAAGACGCTCTGCGCCGGTCCGATTTCGCGATTCTCGTCGAAGGCTACATGGACGCGATCGCTGTCGCGCGTGCCGGCGTCAGCAACGTTGTCGCGAGCTGCGGAACCGCGCTCGCCGAACCGCAAATCAAATTGCTGTCGCGCTTTACCCGCCGCGTCATCGTCAACTACGATCCCGACACCGCCGGACAAACCGCCACTGAACGCAGCATCTCGCTCCTGCTCGAGCAGGATTTCGAAGTCCGCGTTCTTGCGCTGCCCGGCAAAGCCGATCCCGACAAATTCATTCGCGAGCAGGGCAAAGACGCGTACATCAAACTTCTCAAGGAATCGCCGCCCTACGTTGACTACCTCATCGCCCGCGCGCGCCGCATGGACCTGACAACCGGAGAAGGGAAGCGCAACGCGGTAAATTTCCTACTTCCATACGTTCAAAAAATTCCGAATCGTCTGCTGCGATCCGAGTGGGCTACCCGTATCGCGCAGCAACTGCGTCTCGACGAACCCGTCCTTCGCGCCGAGCTCAACAAAGCCGCCGCCGAGCGCCGCAGCGAAGTAAAGGTCAAACCCGAACTGATCGGCCGCGCCGCTAAACCCGTCGAGCGGCGTCTGATCCGCATGCTCGCCGAAGCGGAAGGTTTCCGCCACGAACTCGCCCATCGCCTCAACGAAACCGAGCTGCACAAGGGGCTCGAAACCGAGAAAATTCTGGCAGCGCTGATCGCCGCCGCTCTCGCCGACCAGCCCGTTCAGGCCACCGAAATCGCCGCCACGCTCGAAGACCCCGACCGCCGCGTCTTGTTCGAAATTCTGTTCGAAGAGTCCAGCGAACTCACTTGGGAAGAAGCCGAAAGCTGCATCGTGGCCCTGCAACAACGCCGCGCCGAGCGCGAACTCGCCGAAGTCCAGCGCGGCATCGAAGCCAACCCGACCGGCCCCGACATGCGCACCCTGCTCGAACGCAAGCAGCTCCTGATGAAGCGCCTCGCCGCCTCCCGCTGAATTCCACCCGCCGCCTATCCTCGCTGGCCTGGTACCGGTCCTATCGAAGACCCCCGGTAACTTTTCCACCCTTACCCTCATCTATCCACAAGCCGACAATCAATTAAATCATTGACGCCAACGGACTTAAGCGTGTAGCGTATCAGGGTTTACCGAGTAACGGTTCGGCTGCTAACAGCATCTAATCATTGCGGTTAACGGCTAGGACCGGAACCACGGTAGCGCGATTTTCGGGCGAAGCACGGGGCGAGCGGCGGCAAAGGGCGCACGGCAGAGGATTTCTTTACAGCGTTAAGGGCGACCGCACCGCGGATTTAACTCTTTGAGTTTCCGCACAGCGGCCAAAAAAATTGCGATCTTGCGGGGAAATTCTCCGTCAGTTGCGCCTGCGCGTCAGCCTGTTCATGCCTCGGCAATGAAACTTTCGTTCGTGGACTCGCGTCCTGTTTCGTACGGGTGCGCCGGATTGTCGTCTGACTGCGGGAGGAATCTGTGGCAGTAGTAGGCCTTGAAGAAAAATACGATGCAGTACGCCAGCTCATTGCTATCGGCAAAGAGCGTGGCTATCTGCTGTATGACGAAGTAAACGATTCCCTTCCGGCGGAGGTGCATTCCTCGGAAGAAATCGACGACCTTCTCACGACGTTTGAACGCAACGGCATCGAAATTTACGAAGACCAGGCGTCCGCCAAAGCGGCGCGCGCGGTCGAAGTGTCCACCAACCCCGGTGAACGCGAAGGCGCTGAAAAAAGCGACGGTCACGAAGGCGAGAGCGATCTCGACCTGACGCCAGGCTCACTCGAAAAAACCAACGACCCCGTTCGCATGTACCTGCGCGAAATGGGCACCGTTCCGCTGCTGACGCGCGAGGGCGAAGTCACGATCGCGAAGCGCATCGAACGCGGCCAGCTCGTCGTGATGAAGTCGGTCACGCGCTCGCCCATCGTCATCAAGGAATTGATCGCGGTTGGCGACGATCTGCGCAAAGGCGGCCGCTCGATTAAAGAAATCGTCATCTTCGACGACGAAGAGCTGACCGAAGAAAAGATCGCGAACAAGACGAAGCAGACGCTCAAGCACATCGAGAAAATCGCGAAGCTCTACGACACCGGCCTGAAGCAGGCCGTGAAGCTGGAAAAAACACCGAAAGCGAAAAAGAAACAGTGGGTCAGCGCGAAGTGGGACGTGGCGCGTACCCGTATCGAGATTTCGCTCGCGGTTCGCGACATCGAATTCAACCCGTTTGAGAAAAAGCGGCTTGTCGACAAGATGCGCGGCACCGTGGAGCGTCTTCAATCGCTCGAGCGCGAAGCCGGACGACTGGAGCGCCGCGCTGACGTCGCAAAAGGGGATGTCGCAGCCGAAGCGCGCAAAGAACTCCGCACGCGTCGCGCCGAAGTCAAAGACATCGAGGAAGCCAGCGAAGTCGGCCTCACCGAACTCAAGCGCACGCTCACGATCATCCATCGCGGCGAAGCGGAAGCCGAGCAGGCGAAAAAAGAGCTGATCGAAGCCAACCTTCGCTTGGTTGTTTCGATCGCGAAAAAATACACGAACCGCGGCTTGCAGTTTCTCGACCTGATTCAGGAAGGCAACATCGGCCTGATGAAAGCGGTCGATAAATTCGAGTGGCGCCGTGGCTATAAGTTTTCGACCTACGCGACGTGGTGGATTCGTCAGGCCATCACACGCGCGATCGCCGATCAGGCGCGCACGATTCGTATTCCCGTGCACATGATCGAAACGATCAACAAGCTCGTGCGCACCAGCCGCCAGCTCGTGCAGGAATTGGGGCGCGAGCCGACCAGCGAAGAAATCGCCAAGCGCATGGACATTCCGGTGTCCAAGGTGCGCAAAATCCTCAAGATCGCGCAGGAGCCGATTTCGCTCGAGACTCCGATCGGCGAAGAGGAAGATTCGCATCTCGGCGACTTCATCGAAGACAAGGCCGTCGTTTCGCCGTCCGATGCGGTCATCAACCTCAACCTGAAAGAACAGACGTCTTCGGTGTTGAAGACACTGACGCCGCGCGAAGAAAAAGTCATCAAGATGCGCTTTGGTCTCGATGATGGCAGCGAGCACACGCTCGAAGAAGTCGGCCAGTCGTTCGCGGTAACTCGCGAACGCATCCGCCAGATCGAAGCGAAAGCGCTGCGCAAGCTGCGCCATCCGTCGCGGTCGCGCAAGCTGCGTGCCTTCCTCGAAGGCCCATCGCGCGATTACCTCTAGAAAGATCTGAAACTGCAAAATCGAAAATGGAAACTCGAAACGCCGCGGCCAAAACCGCGGCGTTTTTGTTTCAGTCACCTCCGCTTCATGTTCGGGACGGCCGATCAGGCCGACGTCTTGGAGAAATAAGAGACGAGGCGGATGGACCAGATGGCTGTGAAACCGAGGAAGGCGATCAGCGCCATCGCGAATTGGGGACCGTTGAGATGGCGTGGTACGGATTGGTTGGCGTTGAAGACGAGTTGATTGACTACGATCAAAAATGTCAGGAGCGCGCAGGCGAACCAGGCCATTTGCATGCGGAATACGGAGAGGGTGTGGTCGCGGCGGACCGGCGCCAGCCAGAATTCCTTGTTCGGGAGGTTGACGAGCGATGGCGGGGCTTTGCTGATGATGAAGGGAATTCCGAAACCGATCAGAAGGCAGACGCCAAGCATCACGATCTCGACGATGAAAAATTGTCCTTTCGTTTGCCAGCCGTTGGCGGAACCGGACGCGCCGAAATGCGTGGCCATCACTGCGGGCATAGCTGCGGCGAAATTTCTCGCCTGCAGAAATCCGAGAAAGACGAGCAGCAGGAAGACGGCTTGAGGGACGCGCACTTTGCGACGCTCGCGCGCTCTCATTGTCGTCAGGCCTTTTGTGGTGACCATTGGCTCCTCGTTCCCTGGAGGAACATCGCGTGGTGCCTTTGATGGCCATGCATAATAGAATGACCTCACGTCTTCGGCCATGAAAACCTTTCACAAGATTGCGGGAGTAGTGTTGGCGTTGCTGTTGATCGCGGCAGCGTATGGGATTTTCCGAACGCGGACGACGATACCTCCGGTGCCGACGAATTCAGCCGCAACGGAAGCCGGCGCGAAGACCTCGCCTGCCCAGTCGCAAATCGTCGATCAGACTCCGCTAAAAATCGCACAGCAACTCGCGCCGCTGGCAACTTTGCCGGGCGAGCGGCAGCTCGCCGAAGAATCGATTCGCCTGACCGACCATGAAGTGGACATCGCGTTCACTTCGGCGCTGCGCGATGCAGCGCTGCATCCGCCTGCGCTGAGTGCGGAAGCAAAAGAAATTCAAGCACGGATGCAGAAGGCGGAACATGGCCTGGCGGCCACGCAGGCGCAGATCGCGCAACTGAACGCGGCGATCGCGAAGGCAAATGGAGACCAGAAAGACGCGCTGGAAGATCAGCTCGATATTGCGAACGCGCAAGTCGAACTGGATCAGGATGAAGTGGATGACTCGAAGCAGGACCTGATTCGCGCGGGCGGCGATCCGCAGGATCGCATCCAGGCGATGGTCAAGGAGCACGAGGCTTCGACCAAAGCGACGGAAACCGCACTGGCCGTCGCGACGACGCCTGTGGAGTACGGTGGACTCGTCTACCGCGCGATGCAGTGGTGGGCGCTGCACAAAAAACAAATGTTGTTGTGGCGCGCGAAGGCGGCGACCGCCAACACAATCGGAACGCTTTCGGCGCGGCACGACGCGCTCGAGAAGGATCTCGATAGCGAAAAGTCGAAGGCGGGCGCAAGCGCGGACGGCTCGGCGCTCTCTCCAGCGGCGCGGCTGGCGTGGAACGACAACGATGCGGACGCTGTCATCAACGCGACGAAGGATCGCTCGGCCCGGCAAAAGAAACTCGCCGGCCTCGACAAACGCATCGACGACGAGAAAGAGCTCGACGGAATCTACGATAAGTGGATCGATCTCGTCGTTACGGAGCAGAAGTCGATTTTGAATCGCTCGTTGCGCGGGATTGCGATCATCCTGGTAATTTTGCTGTTGGGATCTGTTTTTCGATCAGTGGATCGCGAGTCTGCTGGCGCGAACCAAGCTGGATCGGCGTCAGATGGAGACGCTGCGTGGCGTGACGCGCGTGTCGCTGCAAGTCGTCGGCGTGGTTTTCATTCTGTTCGTGATTTTTGGACCGCCGCCAAATCTTGCAACTTTTCTTGGGCTGGCCGGCGCGGGCCTGACCGTCGCGCTGAAAGACTTCATCGTCGGATTCCTCGGCTGGTTCGTGCTGATGGGGAAGAACGGAATTCGATTGGGCGATTGGGTCGAGATCAACGGCGTGACCGGCGAAGTCGTCGAGCTGGGAATGTTTCACACGGTGCTGCTCGAGACGGGGAACTGGACCGACTCGGGGCACCCGACGGGGCGGCGCGTTACATTTACAAACAGCTACGCGATCGAAGGGCATTATTTCAATTTTTCGACGTCGGGCCAGTGGCTCTGGGATGAACTGACGGTCGTGCTGCCGGCGGGACACGATCCGTATCCGATCGTGGATGCGGTCAAAAAGAAGGTTGTCGAGGCGACGGCCGAAAGCGGGCAGAAAGCCGAGCGCGAGTGGAAGGGCATGGCCAAGTCCGCGGATATGAACAGCTTGTCTGCGGAACCGGCGATCAATGTGAGACCTGCGATCGGCGGGACCGAGATTGCAGTGCGTTACATTACGAATGCGCATGATCGTGGCCAGATGAGAGCGAAGTTGAACCAAGTTTTGGTGGATCTGCTGGGCGCGAAAGAGCCAGCGGCGGCACCGATTTCGTCGAAGTAGATTTTTCCTTTTCCCGTTTTGGGAAGAAAACCCCTATACCCCCCTGTTTTTGTGAAGAGTGCGCAAGTGTGTTTGTTTTGCGTGGGTTGCGGGAGTGTGCGGATTTGGGAATGGGGAAGTAATTGGAAACAAGAGGGTTGCGGGAGTGCGTGAATGCCGATTCGAGGACGAGTTCGAGCGGGGTGGGGGACTTCATGCTAGAGGCTAGCACAAAATGTTTATTAAGTCAATAGGAGTTTATGAGTGGTACTGTTCGAATCAGTTGACGGTCGACAGTTGAAAGTCGAAAGAGGAAGAAAAATCGGAACTCGGTAGGACTTGGAGGCTCAGCAAGCTGGGGCGCAGCGGTGCTGCGCCCGTACATGGGATGGGATCTGCTCGGGCTGTGCTGAGCGGATGGATCGTTATGCTGACGAGAAAGACCCACCCTTGAAAACCAAGGGTGGGGCACCCGGCGACGGATTGGCGCGGGAGGCGTTAAGTGCGGGGGGTGCCGAATTTAAACCCGGACCCTTTCTAAAAACGAAAGGGTGCGGCACCCAACGGCCGCTTAGAGGAGGGTGCGGGCGGGGGTGCGTTGTAATGAGGTTGGCGATCGGTGTAGGGTATGCGCCGAATGAAATCCGAAAATGGAATTCCGGGATTAGAACGGGGACGAGCTGAGCATGAAATTGAGATTTTTCGTTTTGCCAGCCGTAGGTTGGCTGGTTGCGCAGGGTGTGCTTGCACAGAACAGCCCGACCAACAAACAACCGCTCACGATTGAAGCGATCTTTGCGCCGGGTGGTCTCTCAGGGCGCCCGCCCGAAGCGGTGAAATGGAGTCCAGACAGCAAGAAGGTCGCGTTCATCCAGCGCGACAACAATGATGAACACGGCGAGCTATGGTATGCGGATGCTGACACGGGAGAAAAGAAACTCCTGGTCCCCGAGGCCAAGCTCGCATCGCTTGCTCCTTCGATAGAAAAAATCAAAGACGATCGTGAGAAGGAACGACTTACCCGCTATCACGTCGATCCTTACCAATGGGCTCCCAGCGCTCAGGAGCTTCTGTTTAACGCGCAAGGGCAGCTGTGGCTCTACAGCATGGGGACAGGCACCGCGGTTCAGATCACTTCGTCTAACGGCCAGAACACCGATCCGAAGTTTTCCTCGAATGGAAAGAAGCTGGCTTACCTGCGCGGGCACAACCTCTACGTTCGCGACATCCCTGACGGCGCCGAACGGCCACTTAGCCAAGAGCAGCCTGCAAAAGAAGGCAGTGACGACAATATTCTCAACGGCGAAGTCGATTGGGTATATGCCGAGGAACTCAGCGTACGCAGCAACTACTTCTGGTCTCCGAACGGCAAAGATCTCGTTTATCTGCAGATGGATGAAACGAACGTCCCGGCGTACCCGATCGTGAACTGGATGCCAACCCATGCCAAGGTCGACATGGAGAAGTACCCGCAGGCCGGTGATCCCAACCCGGTTGTGCGGTTAGGCGTCGTCGGCGCTTCGGGCGGGAAGACGAAATGGATTTCGTTGGGCAACGATCGGGATACTTACATCCCGCGATTTGGCTGGATCCGCGACGGACTGATCTGGGCTGAAGTTTTGAACCGCGCGCAGGACAAGATGGAGCTGTACTTCGTGGATGCGCATTCCGGGAAGTCCAGCAAGGTTCTTACAGAGACGGCGCCGGGAGCCTGGGTGAATGTGAATGACAATTTTCAGGTTCTAAAATCCGGCGACCGCTTCCTGTGGTCGAGCTGGCGTGACGGGACGACGCAGATTTATCTCTACAGCTTTGACAAGACCAACCCGCTGGCATCCGAGGCCAAACTCGAGCGCCAGCTCACGAAAGGCGACTTCGAGGTGCTGGCCGTCGAGGGAGTGGACGAGGACGCGGGCGTCGTTTATGTGTCCTGCAATAAGGACGATCCGCGGCAAGCGCAGTTGTACTCCGTGAAACTGGACGGCTCGGATTTCCGACGCATTTCGAAGGAAGAAGGAACTCATAAGCCAAACTTCGCCGATGACGGCAAACACTACGTCGACCAGTTCTCGTCGGTGACGACTCCGCCTCGCCTCTCGGCCTGCACGAATGGAGCTTGCCAGTCGTTTTGGAAGTCGGCCGATTTGGGCCAATTCGAACTGCATCCGCCAAAGTTTCTCGAATTCAAAGCGGACGACGGCACGGTGCTTTATGGCGAGTTGGTGCTGCCGGCAAACGTCACCAGCCAAGCGAAGATTCCGGTAATTGTGAACATCTATGGTGGTCCGGCCGCGCAACTCGTGACCAACAGCTGGATCGAAGATTGGGCCGGCTCGGATGGACTTTTCCATCAGTTGTTATCGCAGAAAGGCTTCGCGATCTTCACGGTCGATAATCGCGGCACGCCAAATCGCAATCGCAAATTCATGAGCGCGGTGAGGCACCAATACGGCGGCATCGAGTTGAAGGATCAGCTCACCGCTCTGGATCAGCTTCTCGGCCAATATCCTCAACTCGATCGCGAACGCGTGGGGATATGGGGATGGAGCAATGGCGGATCGATGACGCTATATGCCATGACGCACTCGGATCGGTTCAAGGCGGGGGTGGCGGTCGCCCCGGTAACGGATTGGCGGAACTACGATTCGATTTACACCGAGCGCAACAACGGCCTCCCGACTGACAAGGACACGACCAGTTATGTGGATCTGGATCTGCCGAAGGTCGCGAGCAAGTTGCATGGTTCGCTTTTCCTTGCGCACGGCACGAGCGATGACAATGTGCACTTCCAGAATAGTATTCAGATGATTGAGGCGTTGATTCAGACAGGGAAGCCGTTTGGCTTTATGGCGTATCCGAATAAGACGCATAGCATCTCGGGTTCAGCGGATCGGATTCATCTGTTTCACATGATTGAAGATCAGTTTGAGCGGGAGTTGAAGTAGAGGGTTACCGGACGAATATCGGCGGCGAGCCGCGGAAGTCAAAAATCCAGATGCCTCCAATCGGATCGATGTTGCGGACATGGGGCGCAGCAGTGCTGCGCCCGTACCGGTGCACGTAGTTTTGTTCGGTGGCGGGAATGACGGCGGAGATCCTTCGCTTCGCTCAGGATGACGTGTTGGTGCAGTTGGTCAGTTGGTGCAGTACGGATTTATTTGCGCGGGTGATTTGTTTCTAGCTAGTTGGTGAGGCGGTTGGGGGAGATTGGAGCGAGTTGCCAGGCGGAGAGTTGGAAGAGGTTTTTGTCGGAGGGGTCCGAGGAGATTTTTAGGGGGCCGTTGGGTTTGCGGTAGATGCGGGTGGTGATGGCGTGGCGGCTGTCGCAGATTAATTCGGCGACGCTGGCGTCGAGGAAGAGGGAGAAATCGCGCAAGGGGTGCTTTGTAGGAGGGATTTCGATTGCTTTGCCGTTGACGGTTAGTTTCGAGGCGTCGGTGGTGGTTTCTGTCGAGACGGTGAGCCACGGGCCAGATTGATCGGAGAGTTCGAAAGTCGAATTCTGGGCGTCGCTCATCCAGAAAAATTCGCCGCAGAGATTTTTGATTTCGATTTCGCGCGCGCGTGACGTGCGATCGGTGGCCGACAATTTGTTGGGAATCTCGAAGGTTTGTTGGCGGAGCGAGCGGACTTCGCGAGAGATTTCCATTTCGAGGGTGTTGTCGTCGGCGATTTTGAGAGTGCGCGGGAGGGACATGCAGCCGGCCCAGCCCGCGGCTAGAAGTTCAGGGTCGGGGCGTTTCTCGGTGATCCAGCCCCACAGGACGCGATTGCCTTTGGCGTCGAGCTGCGTTTTTTGCGCGTAGTAGGCGCCGTGATCGAGGACGCCGCGCGTTTGTGAGTGGAAGACGAGCTCTTTGGGATCGAGATCGCCGACCTCCCAGAAGACGCTGCCTGCCGTGGAATAAAGCAAAACCCATTTTTTGCCGAGCGGGAAAAAGTCGGGGCACTCCCACATTTCGCCGGAGCCGACGGGATCGGTGCTTTCGCGGCCGGACCATTGGCCTTCGGCGAGCGGGTGGAGATATTTCCAGTCGCGAAGATTTTTGGATTCGTAAAGGAGAACGCGGCCGCCTTTTTTGAATTGGCCGGAGGCCACGCCGCAGTACCACGGGCCGGCGCCCGATTCGGAACTGGCGGGCGTGGGGACGCGGAAGAGAAAAGGATCACGGAAGCCGGTGAGATTGTTGTCTTGCGGCGGCTCGATGACGGGCCTGGAGAATTTTTCCCAGTTGAGGAGTCGCGGATCTTTGCTGGTGGCGAGGAGTTGCGTCTCGCGGAAATTGTGATGGCCGTCGCGAAGCGTGGCTCGATCGGCGGCGACGGATTTGACACCGGTGTAGATGATCGTGGCGGTGCCGTTGTCGTTTACGGCGCTGCCGGTGAAGCAGCCGTCGGCGTCGTCGCCGTCGGGGGTGGGCGCGAGCGCGATGGGGAGATGGCGCCAGTGAATCATGTCGTCGCTGACGGCGTGATTCCAGTGCATGTCGCCCCAGACGGCGGAGTTGGGATTGTATTGGAAGAACATGTGGTATTTGCCGCGCCAGAATATGGGGCCGTTGGGATCGTTCATCCAGTTTTTGGCGGGGAGGAGGTGGAATTGGGGGCGGAGGGGGTCGGAGGCGAGGTTTTTTGTGTCGGCAGAAAAAAGATTTCGAGGGCGGAGCGCGGTGAGAGCGGCTGCGGCGGCGGAGGATTTCAGGAAGTGGCGGCGGGATTTCTTGTCAGGCATGCGAATGCTCCGTGGGCGATTAGAAATGCTACAGCAGAATTTGGTTTGGGTGGAACGGGGAAGAAAAACCAAATTGGGGCGAGGCGGGTCGATCTTGCGGACATGGGGCGCAGCGGTGCTGCGCCCGTACACGGAGTTGGCGAACGGACGGATCGAGGAGAGGAATCACGAACCCGATTGCGTGGCGAACGGATTCAGGAGCGGTGGCGAGCGGAAAAACCGCACCCTTGAGAAGCGCAAGGGTGCGGCACCCAAATGCCGTCTTGCCGGACGGAGGTAACTGCGCGAGGTTAGGAAAGTGAACTCAGCGCGGGATTATTTGGATTGGGACCAGGCGGCGATTTTTTGTTTCAGGAAGGTCAGGGGGACGGCGCCGTCTTCGAGGACGCGGTCGTGGAAGGATTTGATGTCGAAGCGATCGCCCATCGCTTTTTGCGCGGCGTCGCGAGCCTTGCGGATTTCGATGGCGCCGAGCATGTAGCTGGTGGCCTGGCCGGGATAAATGATGTAGCGATCGATTTCGGCGGTAGCGTCGTGTTCGTTTTCGGCAGTGTGCGCGAGCATGTAGTCGATGGCTTGTTTGCGCGTCCAATTTTTTGTGTGGATGCCGGAGTCGACGACGAGGCGCACGGCGCGGAGTTGCTGATCGGAGAGCATGCCAAGGCGCTCGACGTCGTCGGAGAAAAGATGGAGTTCGTCGGAGAGGCGTTCGGCGTACAGCGCCCAGCCTTCGCCGTAGCCACTGTTCCAGAAATAACGGCCGAGCGGATGGATATTTTTATTTTCGAGCGCGATCGAGCCTTGCAGATGGTGGCCGGGAATTGTCTCGTGGAAGGCGGTGGATTCGTCTTCGACCCGACTATGTTTTTCGGCTTGATAGGCGTTGATGAAGAAGATGCCGGGGCGGCTGCCATCTTCGGCGGGTGAGTTGTATTCGTTCGGACCGTTTTTCTCGCGGAAGGCGGGATATGGTTGAATCACGACGTCGGCTTTGGGCCAGAGGCCGAAGGCTGCGGGGGCTTTTTCTTTGGCGCGAGCGAGCGCGGCTTGGGAATAGGCGATCAGAGCGGCGCGATCCTTGAATAGATATTGCTTGTCGGTGCTGAGCTTTTTGAGAAGCGCCGGAACGTCGCTCGTGTGAAAGGATTTTTCGGCGATCTCTTTCATTTCGGCGCCGATTTCGTCGACTTTTTTCAGCCCGATCTCGTGGACCTGCGCGGCGGGGACGGGGAGCGTGCTAAAGGAGCGCACTGTAGCGTCGTAGCAGGCGGCGCCGTTGGGATTCGCAGAGACAGTGATGGATTCGCGGGCGGCGGGCAGATATTCCTTCACGAGGAAGTCTCGATATTTTTTCAGCGCAGGATTGATTTGATCTTTGACGAGCGCGTCGAAGGATTGTAATCAGAGCTAATGTCGCGTGTCGAAGGCGAGTCGAATGGAGACGCGGAGATCGGACCGGC
>CAVYCJ010000008.1:0-36902 GCA_963766985.1 uncultured Acidobacteriota bacterium | reverse complement strand
GGAGCGAAGAACCCAGGAGGAGATGACGAGGCGCTGGATTTCGCTGGTGCCTTCGTAGATTTCGGTGATGCGGGCGTCGCGGTAGTTGCGTTCGACGGGGTATTCGCGGCTGTAGCCGTTGCCGCCGTGGATCTGGATGGCTTTGTGGGTGACGCGGGTGGACATTTCGCTGGCGAAAAGTTTGGCGATGGCGGCGTCCATGCTGAAGCGGGCGCCGGTGTCTTGCTTCCACGCGGCTTTGCGGATGAGCAGGCGGGCGGCGTCGAGTTCGGTGCTCATGTCGGCGAGCATGAATTGGATGGCCTGGAACTGTGAAATTGGGTGGCCGAAGGCCATGCGCTGTTTCGAATATTCGAGAGCGGCTTCGAACGCGCCTTGCGCGATGCCGCAGGCTTGTGCGGCGATGCCGATCCGGCCGCCGTCGAGCGTGGAGAGCGCGACTTTGTAGCCTTCGCCTTCGTTGCCGATGCGATTGGATTCGGGGACGACACAATCGGTGAAGACGAGTTCGCTGCACGCGGTGGCGTTGATGCCGAGTTTTTTTTCTTCCTTGCCGACTTTGAAACCGGGCGTTCCCTTTTCGACGATGAGCGCGGTGATGCCTTTTTCGCCTTTCGGCGGATCGGTGTTGACGTAGACGATGGCTGCGTCGGCGGCGCCGCCGTTGGTGATCCAGGCTTTGGTGCCGTTGATGACGTAGGAGTCGCCCTGCTTGACGGCTTTGGTTTGGAGCGCGGCGGCGTTCGAACCGGCTTGCGGCTCGGTGAGCGCGTAGCAGCCGATTTTTTCGCCGCGCGCGAACGGGAGTAGGAATTTTTGTTTTTGCTCGACGGTGCCGAGGCGATGGATGGGATCGCAGTAGAGCGAATTCTGGACAGAGAGGATGACCCCGGTGGAGGCGCAGGCGCGGGAGATTTCTTCGATGACGATGGTGTAAGAGACGTGATCGAAGCCGGCGCCGCCTTCGGATTCGGGGATGGCGACTCCGGTGAGGCCGAGTTCGGCGGCTTTGCGGAAAAGTTCGCGGGGGAATTTGCCGGTCTCGTCGTTTTCGCGGGCGAGGGGTTTTACTTCGGACTCCGCGAATTCGCGGACGCTCTTTCTGGAGGAGCTGTTGGTCTTCGGTCAGCGCGAGATTCACCGGGATTCTCCGGGGGCGGCTAGCGCGAAATATTCGCGGAGACGAGTGTACGTCGTATTGAGGTCTTCGGGGAGGACTCGGGTTTCACCGACGACGGTCATGAAATTGGAATCGCCGAACCAGCGGGGCAGGACGTGGAGATGGATGTGGCCGACGACTCCGGCGCCGCCTGCGCGGCCGATATTCATGCCGACGTTCAAGCCGTCGGGCTTGTAATTGGCGCGGAAGGCGCCTTCGACACGTTGGGCGAGATGCATCATTTCTGCGAGGGCTTCGGGATCGGCGCTGGCGAGATCGCCGACGTGGGCGTAGGGAACGACCATGACGTGGCCCGAGGTGTAGGGGAAGCGATTGAGGATGACGAAAACTTTTTTGCCGCGATAGGCGACGAGGGTTTCGTGGTCGTCTTTGCGATTGGCGGCGTCGCAGAAGATGCACTCGGGGAGTTTGTTGGCCTCGGCTTGCTTCATGTACTGGTAGCGCCAAGGAGTCCAGATGTAATCCATCGAGGAGAGAGCCTTTCGAGTGATGAGGAGTTAAGGATAGCGTAAAACGTTTTGGGGCGATGGTGGGATTGAGGTGGCGTTTACGTCTGAGATCCTTCGCTGCGCTCAGGATGACAATTATTTGGTGTGGCGGAGAAACAAAAACGCCGGCTGGAAGCCGGCGCTACGACTGCGGATGAGGCTCGCTCGCGCGAGGCTATGACATTTGTTAGGCGGCGGGGACGCCGTCGGCGGTGTTGACGAAGTCTTTTAACTCTTTGCTGGGCTTGAAGAATGGGATCTTTTTGGGCGGGACTTCGACTTTGGCGCCGGTCTTGGGGTTGCGGCCAACGCGGCCGCGACGCTGGCGCGTGCGGAAGCTGCCAAAGCCGCGAATTTCGATCTTGTCGCCTTTTTGAAGAGCGTCGATGATGCTCTCGAAAATGGTTTCGACGATGGTTTCCGATTCCTTGCGAGGAAGTTCGGTAACCTTAAGGACCTCTTCGATGAGGTCGGCCTTCGTCAATGTAGGTTGCTTCGTCATCTTCCCGTAGCCTCGTGGCACTGCCACTTGTCAGGTACCGAAAATCGTTGCAGCTATGTGATCCGAAACGATTTACGGGGGCAAGCTCTCCCGGTTGCCATTGTTACTATCACTAAAATGACCCGCAGGTAAAGGAATTATACGCCGGGGCTGTTGAAGCCCCGGCGCCCCTAAAAACTATTTCAGCCCAGCGAGCTTCTGTTTGAGCGCGTCGCCGATGGTCGCGGTCGAAGACGATTTGGTCGTCGAGCGATACTGCTCGATTTCTTTTCGTTCGATCTGCTTGGCGGCGGCGCGATAACTGAGACCGATGCGGCGGGTCTCCGGGCTGATCTTGATGATTTTGAAGTCGTACTCTTTGCCCGGTTCGAGCGGGCCCGCGCTCTTGAGCGGACCAGTCGAGGTGCGGTGCATGGATGCGGCCGGACCTTCGTCGCGACGCTTGCGGTCTTCGATTTCGGTGTTGTGGCAAAGCGCTTCGATGTTGTCGCCGAGCTCGACGAAAGCGCCGAACGTAGCGATGCGCGAGACTTTGCCCTTCACGATCGAGCCGACCTTATGCTGCTTGAACCAGTCGCCCCAGATGTCGTTGACCTGCTTGATGCCCAACGACACGCGGCGATTTTCCGGATCGATCTTGAGCACCTTTGCGGTGATCGGTTCGCCCTTCTTGAAGACCTCGTGCGGATTCTTGATGCGCTCGGTCCAGCTGACGTCGCTGACGTGGACGAGGCCGTCGAAGCCGTCTTCGATTTCGATGAACGCGCCGAACTCGGCGATGTTGCGGACCTTGCCGGTGACGACGGTGCCGATCGGGTATTTCTCGGCGGTGAGCAGCCATGGATCGGGCAGCGCCTGCTTGATACCGAGCGAGACGCGGCGATCGCTGGGCTTGATGTCGAGCACGACGACGTCGACTTCGTCACCGACCTTCGCGATTTTCGACGGATGCTGGACTTTTTTGTTCCAGCTCATTTCGGAGACGTGGACGAGGCCTTCGATGCCTTGCTCGAGTTCGACGAAGACGCCGTAGTCGACGACGCCGACGATCTTGCCCTTCACTTTGCCGCCTGCCGGATATTTTTCCGAGGCGCCGACCCAAGGATCGTTCGTGAGCTGCTTGAGGCCGAGCGAGACGCGCTGCTTTTCCTTGTCGAACTTCAGGATGATGACTTCGAGTTCCTGGTCGGGCTTGACGATGTCGGACGGATGCTTGACGCGGCCCCAGCTGAGATCGGTGAGGTGGAGCAAGCCATCGATGCCGCCGAGATCGACGAAGGCGCCGTACTCGGTGACGTTCTTTACGTGACCCTTGACCTTCTGGCCTTCGCTGAGCGTTTCCATCAGCTGCGCGCGCTTGGCGTGGAGTTCTTCTTCCAGCAGTGCGCGGCGGCTGACGACGACGTTGCCGCGGCGACGGTTCAGCTTGGTGATGCGAACCTGAAGTTCCTGCTTCATCAGGTTGTCGAGGTTGGCCGTCGGACGAAGGTCGTACTGCGAGCCTGGAAGGAACGCGCGAACGCCGATGTCAACGACCAAGCCGCCCTTGATGCGATCGACGACTTTGCCGGTGACGGTTTCCTTGGCTTTGAATGCGGCTTCGATTTTTTCCCACGTGCGACGGCGCAAAACTTTCTGGTACGAAAGGATGACGTAGCCGTCTTTGTGTTCGCCGGTGCGCTGGACTTCGATGGTCGCGTTGGGTTCCGGACGCGGAATGTCGGTCTCGGAAAATTCAGCGGCGGGAATCAGACCTTCGGTCTTGCCGCCGACGTCTACGACGACGCCGTGCTCGGTGTAGGCGACTACTTTTACTTCAATAATTTCGTTGTTTGCTGCGCTCTCGACCGGCTCGCTGTACTGCTCGATCAGCTTCGACATTTCCTCGGAGCCGGCGGCTTCTTCAGCGGCGGCAGCGGCTTCGGGATCGAGGTGCTGCGTCGCTTCCGGTTGCGCGGCGGTGGCCGGTGCGGCTGCAGCGGTGGCCTGCTCCGGGCGAGGATCGCCGTCGGCCTGCGCAACAGGCGCAGCGGTAGCCTCGTGAGCGGCGGCGTCTATAGTTGCTTCGGTATGAGCTTGATTTTCGCTTGCTTGATCTTTTTCGGGTTCGTGTGCGGGAGCTGCTGCGGCGGAAGTCGGGTTATCGTTGTCGGAAAACATGGTTGTTGGCCTCCAGAAAATACTGCGTCTTTGTCTAGTGACCCGGCGATGCCGGAGTCATGGGTGAAACTTGAGAATCCCTGCGATCTCTCAACTCGACTTTTGAGTGACGCAAGGGGTACAGCTTCGCGGTTGTACTTCTTGACGTTGCTCAACGGGCGATACGGCTGGCGGCGAGATGATTCTAGCCCTGATGCGAGATTAAAGACGCACAGGGCAGGTCAACCTCTATAGACAACCGTGATGTGGTCCGTTGCTGAAAACGACCGTTATGCGCTCACCGAGGACAAGTGCTGCGGGCGTCCAAAATGCTGCAACGCCAAGAATAATACGCGGCGGCCGAACCCGGTGTCAACGTATTGAGGTAGATGGTTTTGGGGCGCTTTTCGTTGCATCGAGGCTGGGCTGCGCCGCGTTCGCGGCGCACTTGCTGGGTGGACGAAATCTAGGCGTGGGCGCGACCGGCTTGCGTGCGCTCGCGGCGAAAATCGGGGGCGCTCACTTCGATGGTGCGGCACATTTCGAAGAGTCGAGAGCGCATGCGGCTGCCGATGCGCTGTTCGAGGGAGTCTTCGCGCACGGCGGGGATGAGTCTGCCACCAGGGCCACGGGTGGCCTCGCCCTCGGACATGGGATTGTCGAGATAATTTGTGGTGATGATGGTGGTGCGTTTCTCGTTGTAGCGGGCGTTGAGGACGATGCTGACGATGTCGCGGACCCAGTCGGAGGGCTTGCTGGCACCGAGATCGTCGAGGATGAGGACTTCGACGGTGCGAATCGGGTCGAGAATCGCCATTTCGGTAGATTCGCTGGCGGGATTGTAGCTGGCCTGAATTTCTTTGAGCAGTTCGCGATAGTCGCAGAAGAGGCAGGCGTGGCCGCGGTTGATTAGTTCTTTCATGGCAGCGACAGCCAGGTGTGTTTTGCCGACGCCGGATGGGCCCATGAAAAGGAGGCCTTTGTCGGAGCCGCCGGGAAAATCGCGCGTGAAGGATTCGGTCCAGCTCTTGGCGAATTTGAGCGAGGCAGTGTGTTGCGGGCTCCACGTTTTGCCGTCGACGAGATCGGTGACGTAACTTTCGAAGTCGCAGTGTTCGTAGCGCTTGGGGATGTGCGCGCGCTGTAGGACGCGATTGGCGCGGTCTTCCATGCCGCAATCGCAGGCGACGGCGAATTTGCCGGCGCCGTCAGGACGGGGAACCAGCTTCCATCCGGTGCCGCGGCAGAGTTGGCAGTTTTCGAGGGGCATCGTGTCCGTGTCGAAGGACAGAATACGAGGGCATCGAGGAGACAGCAAGCGGTGCTGTGGACGATTTGTGAAAGGATTCGCGGCGGAGAGGCTGCGCGACGCGCTGAGGTTGGGCATGCGCCGGGCGGAGCAAGCCCCGCTTCTACAAGAACCGACCGAGGCCGGGGAGTTTAGCTTTCGCGCAGATTTGCTCGTGCTGTTCCGCGGAGTGGCGATGCGCGAACGATTGCATTGCGCGGAGGCGGTTCGCTATGAAGAGCGGCGACGCGCGAGAGTTCCTGTTGGACGACGGTGGCGAACTCGGTCATCTGCTTTTCCATCTCGACCATTTTTTCGCGCATGTTGAGAATAATTTCGATGCCGGCGAGATTGACGCCCATGTCACGCGCGAGCGTCAGGATGACGTCGAGGCGTTCGAGATCTTCGTCGGTGTAGAGGCGCGTATTGCCTTGTGAGCGCGAGGGCTTGAGTAGTCCGACGCGTTCGTACAAGCGGAGTGTTTGCGGATGGAGTTTGTAAAGCTCCGCCACTGCGCTGATCATGTAGCCGGCTTTCGCTCGTTTTCTTCCTCGTATCGCCATACAGATTTCTCTTCTTCGACCGTTTCGTTATTCGCTGTTTCGAAATTCTTAGGCCGTAATATTTCGCCCTTACGTTAGCCGCCCGCTTTTGCAAACAAATCCTTGCGCGGATCGTCTGGCTCGATCTGCTCGAGTTCCTTCATCAGGTTGCGCACGCGTTCGTCGGTCGGCTTGGGAACGATCACCTGAATCTCGACGTATTCGTCGCCGCGCGTGCCATTACGCCCGGGCACGCCTTTTTCGCGCAATCGCAGCGTCGAGCCACTATTCGTGCCCGGCGGAATTCGAACCAGCGACCGGCCGTCGATCGTCGGGACTTCGACTTTCGAGCCGAGCGTTGCTTCGGCCACCGTCACCGGAACTTTTACGTAGAGATCGTTGCCGCGGCGTTCGAAAAAGGGATGCGGCTTTACATCGACGCGGAGATAGAGGTCACCGACCGGAGCGCCCATCGTGCCGGCGTTGCCTTTGCCAGGGACGCGGACACGCGAACCGCTGGCAATACCCGCGGGAATGCGCACGTCGATCGTTTCGTTGCGACGAATGCGACCTTCACCGCCGCATGTCTTGCAGACAGTGCGAAGCTTGCCGGTTCCGCCGCAGCGCGTGCAGGGAACGTTGAAGCGCATTTTTCCGGCGGCTTGCTGCACCGATCCGGTGCCGCCGCAGATCGGGCAGGTTTGCGGCGAGCCGATTGCGCCGGTGCCATGGCACGTCTCGCAGGTTTCCATGCGCGTGATCTGAAGTTTTTTCACTGCGCCGCGCACGGCATCCCAGAAATCGATTTCAATCTGGTATTCGAGGTCGCCGCCAGGCTCCTGCTCGACTTCCATTTCTCCGCCGCGACCACCGCCGCGGAAAAATTGACTGAAGAGATCGCGGAAGCTTGCGCCACCGCCAGGGCCGCCGCCAACAGATCCAGGCGAACCGCCGCCACCGAAGTCGAAGCCGTTAAAATCGAAATTCACATTGGGTGAGCCGCCGCTGGGCTCATGCCCCGGAGGCGGACCGCCAGGCTGGTAATTGTCGCTATAGAAGCCGACCTGATCGTACATCTGCCGTTTTTTCGTATCGGACAGAACGTCGTAGGCTTCCTGCAACTGCTTGAATTTTTCTTCGGCGGATTTGTCGCCGGGATTGAGGTCGGGGTGATATTTGCGCGCGAGCTTTCGAAAAGACGCGCGGATTTCTTTAGCGGTCGCTTTGCGCGAGACCCCGAGCAATTCGTAAAAGTCTTGTTTCGTTGAGGTAGCCATCGTGTGCGCGTCAACCGCGCGACTCTATAAACTTTTTCGCTGACCGCGAACTTTCTCGATGGGTCAGCTTCTACTTCGGAAATCGAATTCACTCAAATTCAAATTCGCGCGAACAACTTGCGCGTTAAACCATGTTGGGGCGCAGCCCGTTTCACGTTGCTGCGCCCCAGTCCCACGGTTCGGCCTGAACTGCTTCCTTAGTTCGGCCGCTTGTTGTCGTCGACGTCGACATATTCGGCGTCGATCACATCGTCTTTCTTTTTGTCCTGACCGGCGGCGCTGTCCGAGGTCGAGCCTTCGCTCGGTCCCGCACCCGCTGGACCGGCTCCCGCACCTGCACCCGCGGCAGCGCCAGCCTGCTGGCCAGTCTTATAGAGCGTCTCGGCGATCTTGTGCAGCTTGCCTTCGACGTTTTCCGTCGCCGACCGCAGCCTTGCCGTGCCGCCCTCGTTCATTGCCTTCTTCGCGTCGTCGATCGCTTCTTCGACCGACTTCACGTCGCCTTCAGCGAGCTTCTCGCGATTTTCACGCACGAGCTTCTCGGCCTGGTAAACCAAACCGTCGAGCCGGTTGCGCGATTCGACCTCTTCCATTCTGCGGCGATCGTCCTCGGAGTGAGACTCCGCTTCGACGCGCATCTTCTCCGCCTCTTCTTTCGTGAGGCCGGTGGAAGACTGAATGGTGATCTTCTGTTCTTTGTTGGTGGCCTTGTCTTTCGCGCTGACGTTCAAGATGCCGTTCGCGTCGATGTCAAAGGTCACTTCGATTTGCGGTGTGCCGCGCGGAGCTGGCGGAATTCCATCCAGCTTGAACGTGCCGAGCGAGCGATTGTCCTTGGCGAACTTGCGCTCACCTTGCATCACGTGGATTTCCACGCCGGACTGATTGTCCGAAGCGGTCGAGTAGGTCTCGACTTTGCGCGTCGGAATCGTCGTGTTACGCGGAATCTGCACGGTCATCACGCCGCCGAGCGTTTCCACGCCCAGCGAGAGCGGCGTCACGTCGAGCAGCAGGATATCTTTCACTTCGCCGCCCAACACTGCGCCCTGGACCGCCGCGCCGACCGCCACAACTTCGTCCGGGTTCACGCCCTTGTGAGGCTCTTTCCCGCCGAAGAAGTTGCGAACGAGCGATACGACCTTCGGGATACGCGTCGAACCGCCGACGAGCACAACTTCCTGAATGTCGCTCGGCGACATCTTCGCGTCTTCGAGAGCCTGCTTCACCGGCTTCATCGAGCGCTCGAGCAAATCGTTCATCAACTGCTCGAGGCGCGTACGCGTCAGCTTGACCTGCATGTGGATCGGGCCGCTCGCGCCTGCCGTGATGAAGGGGAGATTGATTTCGGTCTCCATCATCTGCGACAGCTCGATCTTGGCCTTTTCCGCAGCTTCCTTCAGGCGTTGCAGCGCCATCCGGTCCTTGCTCAGGTCGATGCTGTTTTCCTTTTTGAACTCATCGATTAGCCAGTCGACGATGCGCTGGTCGATGTCGTCACCGCCGAGGTGCGTGTCGCCCGCGGTCGATTTCACTTCGACGACGCCGGCGCCAACTTCGAGCACCGAGATGTCGAACGTGCCGCCGCCGAGGTCATAGACCGCGATCGTTTCGTCGCTCTTCTTGTCGAGACCGTAGGCGAGTGCGGCTGCCGTCGGCTCGTTGATGATGCGGACGACTTCGAGGCCCGCGATTTCGCCGGCCTGCTTGGTCGCTTGCCGTTGCGCGTCGTTGAAGTACGCGGGAACGGTGATGACCGCCTTCTGCACCTTTTCGCCGAGGAAGTCTTCCGCGGCGGACTTCAATTTGCCCAAAATCATCGCCGAGATCTCTGGCGGGCTGTACACCTTGCCCGAGATCTCGACGCGTGCGTCGTCGTGCTGTCCCTTGACGACGTGATACGGCACGCGCTTCATTTCATCGCTGACTTCGTCGAAGCGGCGGCCCATAAAGCGCTTGATCGAATACACGGTGTTTTCCGGATTCGTCACGGCTTGGCGCTTGGCCACCTGACCGACGAGGCGCTCGCCACCCTTGGTGATCGCAACCACCGAAGGCGTTGTGCGTGCCCCTTCCTGGTTCGGGATGACCACCGGTTCGCCGCCCTGCATAACGGCGACAACCGAGTTGGTCGTACCCAAGTCGATTCCAATAATCTTGCTCATAACTACCTGCCCTCCCTAACGCTGTTTCCTACTAAACTCGTTTACTTAGCTGGATCTCATTCAGAGTCGCGGACTAACGCCGGTCGTCGTCTGGTCACCCACGAACGCCAGCTACTATACAGGTTGAGTGTATCTTTGTCAAATTATCTTACAATGACTGTAAGTCTAATCTTTGCAATCTGTTGCTGGTGCTATTCGCGAGCGGAATGCGAACTAGTCGCGCCCATCGAACTCCGGCTACCGCTCCTCGCGGCTTGATATAAAGATGCTCCAGGGACCGAAAGGATGCTGAGTATCGGGTTGTCAACCCGGCTTTCCAGCGAAAAGGCTAGGCCCGGAATGGTCGGGGGCCGGCGCTAAGGCTTCAGTCTGGACCTTCGAACCAGCTCAACGCGTCGGAAATCAGGCGCTTAACCGAGCGGACAGGAGGCGGGGGCCTCCCAGAAACGTTCGCTGTCCCGCCGTGTTTAGCAAGGGAGGGTCGTGTGATACTCTGACCGCCTGTTGGCTGGAACCGCTAGGAGGGGTGGCGTGAATCGTCGCGGAATGGTTTCGGGAATCGGTAGCTTGCTTGTTGCGGCTCTGTTTTCGGCGTCGTGCCTTGTGTCGGGCTCGTCTTCGGTCGCCGCGCCCGCGTCTCCGCAGACGGTTGCGTCGATACCCGATGTCGATCCCCGCGAAGCAGTCGGCTCGAAGAGCGCGCCCATCGTGATGGAGGTATTCAGCGACTTCCAGTGCCCGGCGTGCAAGAGCCTGTACGACTCAACGAATCGTCAGTTGATGGACAACTACGTCAACACCGGAAAGGTGTATCTGATCCATCGCGACTTTCCGCTGCCGATGCACTCGCATTCCAAAGAGGCGGCGCAATATTCTCGGGCGGCGGCGCAGATTGGGAAGCTTGAGGCCGTCGAAGACGTCTTGTTCCAGAACCAGGAAAAGTGGGAAGCGTCGGGAGATATCGACGGGACTGTGGCGAAGGTGCTCTCTCCCGCCGAAATGACGAAGGTGCGCGCGTTGGTGAAGAGCGGATCGGTCGA
This sequence comes from uncultured Acidobacteriota bacterium, assembly GCA_963766985.1. Classification (GTDB taxonomy): domain Bacteria; phylum Acidobacteriota; class Terriglobia; order Acidiferrales; family UBA7541; genus Acidiferrum. Next base: position 26,284 of record CAVYCJ010000008.1, on the reverse strand, counting down.
TGCTTCGATCGCCAAGGACCAGGCGCTGGGCAACAACACGTACCGCGTCAACCAGACGCCGACGACGATCTTTCACGCGAACGGGCAGACATTTCCTTATGCCGGCGTGATGAGCTGGGACATTTTGAAGCAGTTTCTGGATCAGTTGCTCGGCGGCAAGTGAACGCGGTTTGAATAATCGGAATACGCCATGATGCAATCCAGCCCGCTCAATTTCCGCCGCGCGGTGATGTGGCTCGGCCGACTGATTCTCGGGCCGGTCTTCATTTACGCCGGGTACTCCAAGGCGTTCCTTCCGAACAGTCACTTCTGGCCATGGTTTTTCTTCAAGTTTTCGCTATCGACTAACATCGCGAATTTCGCGTTTCAGGTTGAGGCTTTCAAGCTGCTGTCGCCCGGCGGCGTTCAGTTTGTGGCGCACACGCTGCCGTTCACAGAGATTGTGCTCGGCTTTCTCGTCTTGATTGGTTGGCAGCTCCGGATATTTGGCACGATGCTGGCCGCGATCATGGTGGGATTTTCCGTGGTGGTGACGCGCGCGTATCTACTGCATATGAATATCAACTGCGGATGCTTCGCGACGCCTCAGCCGATCGACATGCAAAAGGTTTTAGAAGACGCGGGTATGGCGCTCCTTGCGGTGCTGATGGCGGCGTTCGCGATCATTGAAGCGCGCAGGCCGCACCCGTGGACCGCGCTGGCGGAAACCGCTACGACGCCAGCGACAGCGACGAAGTAGCGCCGGAATCCCTCCCATCGGTAGACTGATCTTGTGAAGACGCTCGATGAGTATTTGCAGTTGGCGGCCGTTGCGCATGGGCATTTGTGCGCAGGGCAGGTGCTGGGTGTGCGGCTGGCAATGCTCGGATTGCGCGAGCTTGGCATCGCGGACGCGATTGCCGACCGGAAGCGGATTGTCACTTATGTCGAAATCGATCGGTGCATGACGGATGCGATCGGGCTTGTGGCGAACTGTCGTCTGGGAAAGCGCGCGCTGAAATTTCGCGATTGGGGCAAGGTCGCGGCGACCTTTGTCGATCTGCGGAGTGGGCGAGCGATTCGGATCGCTGCGAAAGAATCGAGCAAAGAGATCGCGCGGAACATGTTTCCCGAGATGACAAAGGATGCCGGGCAGCAGAAGGCCTATGCCGAACTCTCGGAAGAAGTTTTGTTCGACAAGAGGTGGGTGAAGGTCGAGGTGAAGGCCCACGACTTGCCTGGATACAAGGGACCTCGCGTGGTCTGCGCCGAATGCGGTGAAGGGATCAATTTTTCGCGTGAAGTGTTGCAGGGCGGACGCACATTGTGTCGAGCGTGCGCCGGCGAAACGTATTACACCCAGCTGTGACAAGAAATCAAAGGTAAGAAGGCCTTTTGACCACGTTTAAATACATGACAGGCGAGGACATCCGCAAAGGCGATCAAATACTGTTTCACAAGGCGCCGGGACGCGTCGAATTCATTGCCGTTGCGGACGGTGACCCTGACTTGGATTGGTATGTGCAAGAGTTTGGTGGCGGCGTGATGTTGTGCGACTCGGAAGCAGGCAACACGTTCATCTCAGCCGATTCGATCAGCGAAACCGAGGACTTGGAATTCGTAGGGCGCGCGTGAGGTTTACAGGTCCGATGGAAACTTGCCGAGCCCTGATTTCCACAACTCCCGAGCCTGTGCGCTAAAATCGGAATTTCATGCTGAGTTTGCCCCCGATTACGTTGCGGTTGCGCGGTTGGAAGCTGATCGACCGCGTGGCGCTGGCGTTTCTGTTGTTGTGCGCGATCGCGCTGGGTGCGGCGAGCGGTTTGCTGTTTGTGTATGCGAGCGACTTGCCGGAGATTCGGGCGCTCGAAACCTATCGCCCGAACGTTGTGACCGAAATTTACGCCGACGACGGGCAACTGGTCGGGAGCTTTGCGCTGCAACGGCGCATCTTGATGACCTACGAGCAGTGCCCCAAGGTTTTGTACAACGCGGTGACTTCGATCGAAGATCAGCACTTCGAGGAGCATTGGGGGATCGACTTTCCGCGCATTGCGGGCGCAGCGTGGCGCAACCTGTTGCATCACCGCATCACGGCGGGTGCAAGCACGATCAGCATGCAGCTCGCCGGCAATCTGTTTCTCGACCGCAGCGATAAGAGCTTTCGCCGCAAGATGCAGGAAATGTTGCTGGCGCTACAGATCGAACGCCGATACACCAAGCCACAAATCTTCGCCATGTATGCGAACCAGGTTTATCTGGCGCACGGCAACTATGGATTTGCAGCGGCGTCGGAATTTTATTTCGGCAAGCCCGTTGGCGATTTGAAATTGCAGGAAGCCGCCCTGCTGGCGGGCATGGTCAACGGTCCGAAATTTTCACCGCTGACGAATCCAACAGGAGCCTTGGCACGCCGCAATCTTGTTTTGTATCGAATGCTCGAAGAAGGAAAAATTGGCGGCGCCGAAGAGGAAGCAGCGAAGAAGACCCCGCTCGGTTTGCACGTGCAATATCCGCGCAATGATCTCGCGCCATACTTTTTCGAAGAAGTTCGCAAGTACCTGGAATCGACCTACGGAACGGAAGCGGTACACGAGCGCGGCTTGCGCGTTTACACGACACTGAATATCGCGATGCAGCGCGCGGCGAATCAATCGGTGCGCGACGGTTTGCACAGCTACGACCGGCGGCATGGTTGGCGCGGCGGGCTTCCGAATATTTTGCGAGACAACCTCGGCCAGTTGGATTCGTACGAAGACGAAGATTGGCGGCATGCGATCGACAAAGGCAGCTACGTCACCGGGTTGGTGATGGCGGTCGGCGACAAGGATGCCACGATCAAGATTGGTCAGTACCGCGCAGTCCTGGCGCCGGCGGATTTCGCGTGGACGGGACGGAAGAAGCCGAGCGAGTTGTTGAAAGTAGGCGACCTGGCGCAGTTTTCGATCAAGGAGATCGGCGAGTCGACGGTGCGCGTGCAGCTCGAGCAACAGCCCGCGCCGCAGGCCGCGATTCTGGCGATCGACAATCCGACCGGCGAGATCAAGGCAATGGTCGGGGGCTACAGCTTCGAGGATTCAAAGTTCAATCGCGCGACGCAGGCGTACCGGCAGGTCGGCAGCTCGTTCAAGGTCTATGTCTATGCGGATGCGCTTGAGAAAGGCGCGACGCCGTTCGACACGATTCTCGATGCGCCGATGACGGTGATGAGTGGCGGAGTGCCCTACTCACCGCGCAACTACGACGAAAAATTCGAGGGCAACATCACGCTGCGGCGCGCTTTGGCGGGTTCGCGAAACGTTCCGGCCGTGAAGCTGGCGGAGAAGGTCGGGATCTCGTCGGTGGTCGACATCACGCGACGATTTGGAATCACGACCTCGTTGCCGCCATATTTGCCGCTCGCGCTCGGCGCAGCGGACATGAAATTGTCCGAACACGTTTCCGCGTTCACCGTTTTTCCGAACGACGGCATTCGCATCGACCCGCATATGATCCGGCGCGTGACGAGTTACGACGGCGCGCTGCTTGAAGAAGCGCATCCCGAAGTGCACGACGTGATTTCGCCGGAAGTGGCGCATACGATGACCGCGATGCTGGAAGAGGTCGTCCAGTTCGGTACGGGAATCCAGGCAAAGGCGCTCGGTCGGCCTGCGGCGGGCAAAACCGGCACAACGCAAGATTATACCGACGCGTGGTTCATCGGATTCACGCCGCAAGTGACTGCCGGCGTTTGGGTCGGATTTGACGACAAGCAAATTTCGCTCGGCAAAAAAGAAACTGGCGCGAAGGCCGCTTTGCCGATCTGGCTCGAATTCATGCAAAGCGCGCTGGCAGGAATGCCGGAAGTCGAATTTGCGAATGTGACGCCGCTCGAAGAAGAGGCGCACGACCACGTTATTCACGTCGATACGCCCGACACTGCGCCAACCGAGGACGAACCTTCGGAGCGCAAAGCGAAGCCTCCGGCCGACGCTGCGCCGGCTGCGTCTCCGCCCAAAATCACATCCGCCACTTCGGCCGCGCTCCCGCAGTGACATTGATGACTGTGATTGCACAGATGGCGCGACCGCGATGATTTTTCCCGGTCTACGTTCTCGGCAAATATCTTGCGTATTCGATCTGGTGTTATCTCGGGCTGCGCTGGCTGCGCGATAAGAAGTCTGTCGCGGCAGGATCGGGTTCGGCTCTGCGCGTCTCGGCCTGGGAATGATTTTCGGATTCGGAATCTTTTTTGTGACCGCGACGATCCACTTCAGTGCGCCGCCGCCTTGGTGGCTCTATCTGGCGATCTATGTGCCGGTGCGCTACGTGGAATGGACGATTCTGGCCGCGCTACTCCGCCCTGCCGGCGGGCAAAGGTTTCCGATCCGAAGCATGGCGACGCAACGTGGATCGTTGGCGGCATCATCGTCTCGCATCTTGCCGACTTGCCGCTAATATTGTTCAGCGGTGAGGGCGTGGGTATGTTTTTCCCCGTTGGCCGATTCCTTTGCTGAGTCTTTCGGACCAAGAATACAGGGCAGGCGAGACATTCATGAGGAAGCCGGCCACCATAAAGATCGGGGCGGCAATTGACGCCAAGCTCTGGAAAGAGTTCGTCGCTTTGGCGAAAAGAGCCGGCCAGTCGCAGCGAAGCCTGATTGAAAACGCGATCGCTCATTACCTTTCCACGGACATACCATCACGCTAAACTGTTCGTCCTGAAGTGATGGACAAATTCCGCGTCTCAAACGAGAACTTCCATGAAACGTATCGAAAGCTCGCGAAATAATTCGCGCTGGATTTTTCTCTATTGAGAGCAGAAGGGGTCCCAGCCGGCGGGCTTCAAGACGGTTGTTCGACCGTTCGATTCGAGCGTGAGTTGTATTGTTTTTCGTGATTTCGCCGATTGGGGTTAGCAGGATGCCTTCGAATGTGCGGGGGAGTTTGCGGGCTTTGCTTGGGCGGACAGTGAAGAGAAGTTCGTAGTCGTCGCCGCCATTCAACGCGAGAGCCAGCCGTTTGTTCCATTTTGGAACGGATGGATGCTCGACGGCGGCGGACGCCAATTTTGACTCGTCGATCGTCGCTCCCGCTTTGCTTGCAGCGCACAACCGCGCAAGATCAGTCGATAACCCATCAGAAAGATCCATCGCCGCCGTCGCCAGCCGATGTTCGGCCAACCATTGCCCGAGCGGGATTCGTGGCTCGGGATACAAATGCTTATGCAGCATCGGGTCGGACGGGCGAATCTTGCCGCGCGTGGAACGCAGCGCGGACAAGCCGAGATCGGCTTCGCCAAGCCGGCCGCTGACATAAATAATGTCGCCGGGTCTGGCACCCGATCGAAGGAGCGCCATGCCGTTCCGGACTTCGCCAACGACCGTGACATTTATAAGCACGCGATTCTGACGAGTCGTGTCGCCGCCGGCGATCGGGCAATGTAATTTTCGCGAAGCGCGACGCAGGCCGGTCAGAAAATCAGTCAGCCAACGTCCGGTTAGTTCTCTGGGAATCGCAAGACTTAGCAAGAAGCAACGCGGCGTGCCGCCCATCGCGGCAACATCGCTCGCAGCTCGCGCCAAACTTTTCCACCCTACCGAATCGGCAGGGTGCCGATCGCGAAGAAAATGTGTTCGTTCCAGGAACCAATCGCAGGTTAAGATGGTTTCGTAGCCACTTCGAGGCGCAAACAGGGCAGCGTCGTCACCGATTCCCAGACGCAATCCAGGCTTCAACCCGTTGGTTCGCGAGGACTTGCCGAGAATCTTCCGAATCAGGTCATTCTCTGGGGTGTTCATTTAAAAGTTTTCAGGAATTCGGTGTAGTGACCTTCGGCCGCTCTTCACGTCTAGTTTAACGTAAACAAACGAGACTGGCCGTTCGGGCAGGTGCCGGGCAGTTTTCTCACAACTGGCCTTGGAGCAGGGAAATACAGGATTGACTGTAAGGGCTACAGATTTTAGTATGACGCACCGTCGCGACACCCTTTCCGCGACGTTTTTGGCTGTTGGAAGTCGTGAATCGCTGCAGCAAGAGATGTCTGAGGAGTTGCGGCGGTTTTAAGAAAATACAGACAGTCGGTATCATTAATTGGTTTTCATAAAGGACTCCGCAGATCATGAAGGGTAAGACTTACACTTTTTACATCGCGTCGACGCCGGGGAAGATGCAGAAGCTGGTTATCCCTGCGTACGTGCTTCACGTCGTGGCGGTGTTGGCGCTGATCGGAAGCGTGACGGTAGTTGCGGCGGCTGGGTCTTACTCGCGAATGCTGTGGAAGGTCGGAAACTACAACGCTCTCCGGCATGATCAGGAAACGCTAAAGAAACAGTATCGCGCCCTCCAGAACACAGTCGACGACACCAATCAGCGGCTTGATTCCTTGCAGTCGTTGGCAACGGAAGTCGCGATGACTTACGGCGTGCTCCGCTATCACCCGGCGGCTTTCGATTCGAGCGATAATCCGGCCGATGCGCAGAGCGCCTTTGATCGTTCCGTCGAGCAGTACACCTTCTTGAAGCGAAATGCGGCGGCGATTGCGATTTCCAGCGGCGGGCTGCGTTTGATGCCGTCGATGAGCTTTGCGGATTCGACGTACACCCCGGCGATCTGGCCGGTGTTGGGACACATCACGGACAGCTTCGGCGAACGGCTTGACCCGTTCAGCGGTGAAGGCGCGTTCCACACAGGCGTCGACGTTTCCGCGGATTACGGCGCACCAGTGCACGCCACGGCGGACGGTGTCGTAACGATCGCGGAAAATCACGCGGGTTACGGCCGGCTGGTTGTGATCGATCATGGCTTTGGCATCACCACCTGGTACGCCCACCTGTCGTCGTTCTCGGCGATCCCGGGTGAGCGCATCAAGCGCGGCACGGTTGTCGGCTACACGGGCATCAGCGGCCGCTCGACGGGCCCTCACGTTCACTACGAAGTGCGCGTAAACAATGCGCCGGTAAATCCGTGGCGCTATATGAAGGCTGCCACTCCGGCAGGCGACTAATCGCTGATCAGCGGTTCGACGAACAACTCTCACTCAACTTTTTTTTCAGTCGATTCCAATTCTGCTACTTCTTTTTCGATTTGACCGATGGCTCGTCGTGGCGTGATGGCTGAGGCTCAGGCGCTGGTTGTGAGAAGCGAGCAGCCTTCAGCATCTCCGGCGTAATCTCCAGAACCAATCGAACCGATTTCGTTTCTCCACGATCCAGCCGCGTAATATCTGCGCCGTGAATTAGTTCGAGATAGGCTTCGCGTGTCTGATCGTCGAGTTGATGACGGACTTTCGGATCGTTTAACCCAGCTTGCGCAAACACACGAATCCCGTTGAGAACGTCGCTGAGGTCGTGAGCCGTCGAATCGGTCGGACATTCGCCTTCGACGACCAGGCGCAAACGATTCTGGTCCGGCACGCCAGCCAGCGTAATCCACTGCAACTGATCGAGGAGAGTCGCGAGCTGTTGTGCTTGCCCGCCATTCGCAGTGCTTGCAGCGATGCGCGAGCCAACGCCCGCGTCCTGGCGAAACACGGCCAGGAGCGGAGATCCTCCCAGCCGGTCGAACCGCTCGCGCCACTGAGCGGCGTCTGTCCCGTGAACAGGATTTTTCAGCAGCGATGCGAGGTCGGGATCATCGGTCAGCGCGATTCGATTCTGATGCAGAAACACAAATGAAATTTTGCGAGCGCTGCCTTTTAGCGGAGCCGTAAAAACTTCGCGACCATCTTTCTTGTCGTGCGTGCCGAATTCCGAAATGTAGGTGTTGATTTTTTTTCGATCGAAGCGACCGTCACCAACTACGAAAAATTCCGTGGCTTGGCCGCGTTTGATCGTGGCAATCGCCACGCGGTCGAGATCGCGTTGATAATCAAAGCCGGTGTCTTGCAGAAATTTTGCGTAATCGGCGTCGACTTGTTGAGGCTGGGGCACCCAGTCGCCAAGCTCCGAAAAAAACGGCGCCGTGCGAAGCTGCGCGATGTCGGCGAATACAACGGAGTCTGTATCAGCGGGAATTAGCGCGAGCGCGCTTTGCCTCGCGTCTTCGTCAATGCCGCCGAAAAAATGATGCACCGCAATCGCCGCGGCGGCTACGAGAGCAATCGCGAATACCAGACCAATCCAAAGACGTCGATTCATGCGCAGTTCATTCTCACGCAAGTGGACGGGAACTGTAACGCTGAATCGTCGAAGGCATGAAGAGCATCGAATTGAACGCAGTCAGAAGGAAAATCGGTCAATTTCTAGCATTTAGGGCATTTTTCCACAGGTGCCCGATTGCCAGCTCTGCTAAGCGCTGCCGTTTCAGTGGAATACGGGTTGTTGGCCAGGGAACCACGGCTTCCTTTTCCACAGTGCTGGCCTTTGGCGTGCTGGAAAGTTTGGGTCCGCTACTTGCGCTCTCCTAGGACTGTCTGCTATTCTTTGTCGGTTTGAGAGCGCTGGCGTAGCTCAGCTGGTAGAGCATCTGATTTGTAATCAGAGGGTCGGGGGTTCAATTCCCTCCGCCAGCTCCATCATCTGACGCGCGGGGGAATTGAGCGGAGCGAATCCTTCAAAGCAAAATCGACGGGCTGGTGTCTCTTGACACGAGTCCGTTTTGTGTTTTCGCTTGAGTGCCCCTCACGTTCTTGAATCGTTTGTCGGTAATAAGTTGTGCAACAAGAAGTTTGATGACGAACGGATTTTTCGAGGACGGGTGGGTGAGTGGCTAAAACCAGCAGACTGTAAATCTGCCGCTCCTTGCGGGCTACGGAGGTTCGAATCCTCCCCCGTCCACCATGACTCGCTAAGGGCCTGATATGCAGTTGGGCCAGACGCACGAAGCCAGAAGCATAAAGAAGTCGAAGTCAAAAGATTAGGAAGCAAAGCGCGCCGAGCACGGGATGAAATCGGCAGTCGCTGAAACGACCGAAGAGCAGGGTCGCAAGTACCGCAGGGCAATCGCATGAAGCGATGTTCGAGTGCGGACGGAAACGCGGCATAGGCGCCGTGAGGGCAAAGTGCGCCGCGAAGATGGAGTTGCTGACTGCGCAGGAGTTAGCAGTCGAGACCGAGTTTGAGGGGGAACGGGATCACGGATTTGGCCTGGGTAGCTCAGTTGGTAGAGCGCGTCCTTGGTAAGGACGAGGTCACCGGTTCAATCCCGGTCCCAGGCTCCAGAGACAAAGTGCAAGGCCTCCGAGCCTCTTAGTAAAAATGGGCGGAGGTTGGATGAGCAAGCGGGCCGAAAGGATTTGCAACACCGGGCGGGGGTAACTCAACGGTAGAGTCTCACTCTTCCAAGGTGATGGTTGCGGGTTCAAATCCCGTCCCCCGCTCCAAAGCTTTGAAGTTGTCGAGTGAGTTTCGCAGCAGCAGGACTGGCAGTCGCAGTGAGTAAGAGAAGGACGCAGATTTACTGAGGGCAGAGGAATATGGCGAAGGAGAAGTTCGAGCGGACAAAGCCGCACGTGAATATCGGGACGATTGGTCACATTGACCATGGCAAGACGACTTTGACGGCAGCGATCACGAAGGTGCTGTCGAAGCACAACCCGAAGGTGCAGTTCCGGGCGTTCGATTCGATCGACAACGCGCCGGAAGAGCGCGAGCGCGGAATCACGATCGCGGTGTCGCACGTGGAGTACGAGACGCCGAATCGTCACTACGCGCACATGGATTGCCCGGGTCACGCGGACTACATCAAGAACATGATCACGGGCGCGGCGCAGATGGACGGCGCGATTCTCGTGGTTGCGGCGACCGATGGACCGATGCCGCAAACGCGCGAGCACATTCTTCTCGCTCGCCAGGTCGGTGTTCCGGCGATCGTCGTGTTCCTGAACAAGTGCGACATGGTGGAAGACGCCGAGTTGCTGGAGCTCGTTGAGCTCGAAGTGCGCGAACTCTTGAAGACGTATCAATTCCCCGGCGACACGATTGCGATGGTGCGCGGCTCAGCGCTGCAGGCGCTGAACGGCGACGCCAAGTGGGAAAAGGCGATCGACGACCTGATGGAAGCGGTGGACAAGAACGTACCGCAGCCGGTGCGCGACATCGATAAGCCGTTCGCGATGCCGATCGAAGACATTTTCTCGATCTCGGGCCGCGGCACGGTGGTTACGGGCAGAGTCGAGCGCGGCAAGGTGAAGGTTGGCGAAGAAATCGAGATCGTTGGCTTCCGTCCGACGCAGAAGAAGGTTGTGACGGGCGTGGAAATGTTCCGCAAGTTGCTGGACGAAGGTCTTGCGGGCGACAACGTTGGGTTGCTCTTGCGCGGCACGGAAAAAGAAGACGTGGAGCGCGGCCAGGTGGTATGCAAGCCGGGCTCGATCACGCCGCACACGAAGTTCAAGGCGGAAGCGTACGTACTGACGAAGGAAGAAGGCGGCCGACACACGCCGTTCTTCACGGGCTATCGTCCGCAGTTCTACTTCCGCACGACCGACGTAACGGGCGACGTGAAGTTGCCAGCCGGCGTGGAAATGGTGATGCCGGGCGACAACGTAAGCTGCGAAGTGAGCCTGATCACCCCAGTCGCTTTGGAAAAGGGTTTGCGCTTCGCGATTCGCGAAGGCGGCCACACCGTCGGCGCCGGCGCGGTAACCGAGATCATCGAGTAATTTGGCTTTTTCGGCTTCGCACAACGGAAGCCCAGGGATTTTGAGAGAGGAATTAGGTCATGCGAGAAATCATCACTTTGCAGTGCGGCGATTGCAAAAATCGCAACTACACGACCACGAAGAACAAGAAGAAGCATTCCGACCGTGTAGAGACAAAGAAGTTTTGCAATTCGTGCCGAAAGCACACCGGCCACAAGGAAGTGAAGTAAGGCACTGAATTGGTAGGGCGGTTTTGGTTTTAGGGGAGTCGTCCAATGGTTAGGACTCCGGTCTCCAAAACCGGGTATGGGGGTTCGAGTCCCTCCTCCCCTGCCAGAGATTGAAGATGGGCCGGCGTAAGCCGGTTAGTTCGAGAGGAACGATGGCTTCGCAGGCGGTAAAAGTGAAAAACGACGATTCGCAAAGCGGAATCAGCGCTGGCGCGAGCAAGATCGGCGGTCAGGTCACCGGCACCGTTCAGGAAACGCGTGAGTTTTTGCACGACGTTCGCCTGGAGATGAAGGCAGTCACTTGGCCGAGCCGCGAAGAAGTCATCTCGACCACCACCGTGGTGATCGCAACCGTCGCGTTCTTCGGCGTTTTTCTGGCGGTTGTCGACTGGTTGGTGCAGCGCGGCGTCACGTACGTGTTCAAAGTTTTTGGAGTTTGAGAGGTCGTTAAAGCCGATGGCGATGCAGTGGTACATCATCCATACGTACTCGGGCTTTGAGAAGAAAGTGAAAGAGAGCCTGGAAAGCCGCGTGGAAGCGTTCACGCTCCAGGACAAGATCGGCCGTGTGCTGATTCCGATGGAAGACACGATCGAGATGCGTGGCGGCAAAAAAGTGATTTCGTCGCGCATGTCGTATCCGGGCTACGTGTTGGTCGAGATGGACCTCGATGAAAACACCTGGCACATCGTGCGAAATACGCCGCGCGTTACGGGTTTCGTCGGTTCAGCGACTTCGCCGTCGCCGCTATCGGAGGCGGAAGTCGACGCCATCATCAATCGCGTCAATGTGCCGACCGATCGGCCGAAGCCGAAAGTTGTGTACGAGCGTAACGAGCAGGTGCGCATCGTGGACGGGCCGTTTGCGAATTTCAACGGCACGGTGGAAGAGATCGACGGCGATCACAGCCGCTTGAAGGTTTCGGTAACGATTTTCGGCCGCTCGACGCCGGTGGAACTGGATTTCGCGAGCGTAGAAAAGCTTAGCTAACAAAGAGTTTCAAGAAAGAAGTTGAGGCAGGGACATGGCGAAGAAGATACAGACGACGATCAAGTTGCAACTTCCGGCGGGTAAGGCGACTCCTGCGCCCCCAGTCGGTACGGCGCTCGGTCCACACGGCTTGAACATCATGGATTTCTGCAAACAGTTCAACGCCAAGACGCAGAAAGAACCGGACGGAATGATCTTTCCGGTGCTCGTGACGGTCTACACCGACCGCACGTTCACATTCATTTTGAAGACGCCGCCGGCCTCAGTTCTCCTGAAGCGGGCAGCGAACCTGGCGAAGGGTTCGGCGGAGCCGAATCGCAATAAAGTCGGGAAAGTTACGAAGAAGCAGATCGAAGAAATCGCCAAGATCAAGCTTGTCGATCTCAACACCACCAATCTGGAAGCCGCGATGCGCACTGTGACAGGTACGGCGCGCAACATGGGTCTGGAAGTCGTGGAAGCCTAGGAATTCAGGCGCTAAGGGATCGAAGGAGTGCAGTGAATGAAAGTCTCGGGAAAGCATGTAGAGAATGCGCGCAAGCAAGTGGAAGCGCGCCCGTACAAGCTCGCGGAAGCTTCGGAGCTGATTAAGAAAACGCATCACACCAAGTTCAACGAAACAGTGGAACTGGCGATCAATCTCGGCGTCGATCCGAAGCATTCGGATCAGGTCGTCCGCGGCACGGTGGTTCTGCCTCACGGTTTGGGCAAGACGGTTCGCGTGCTCGTGATCGCGAGTGGCGACAAGGTTCGCGAGGCTACGGAAGCCGGCGCGGATTTCGTCGGCGGCGAAGACATGGTGACGAAAGTCGCTGGCGGCTGGACGGATTACGACGCCGTGATCGCGACTCCGGACATGATGAAGTCCGCCGGTAAGCTCGGTAAGGTTCTCGGCCCGCGCGGTTTGATGCCGAACCCGAAGACGGGCACCGTCACGTTCGACGTCGCGAAAGCGATCGGCGAGACCAAGGGCGGCAAAGTGGAATTTCGCGTCGACAAGGCCGGAATCGTCCACTGCGGCATCGGCAAAATCAATTTTGACGCAAGCAAGCTGGCGGAAAACGCGCACGCGATCATCAACGCGGTGATCAAGGCGAAGCCGGCGGCAGCCAAGGGCAAGTACGTCAAGGGCATCACGCTGACGTCGACGATGGGCCCTGGAATCAAGATCGACCTGGCGGAAGCCGAAGCACTGGCAACAGCGGCGTAGTCGCAACCGAAGAGATTAAGGACAACGAGATCACATCATGAAGAAGCGTAGCGAAAAACAGGAAGACCTGGACAAGTTGAAGGTGGTTCTCGCGAAGGTTTCGACCGTAATTCTGTCGACCTTTCAGGGCATCACCGTCGAAGACGACACCAAGCTGCGGCGCGCGGTACAGGCGGCCGGCGGCAAGTATCAGGTGGTCAAGAACACTTTGGCAGAGCGCGCCGGCTCGGGCACTCCCGCTGAAGGACTACTGAAGAACCTGAGCGGCACGAATTCGATTGCGTACACCGACACCGATCCGGTTGCGCTTGCAAAGGCGTTGACCAAGATCGCCAAGGATGTCCCGGCGTTTCAGTTCCGCGCCGGCGTCGTTGAGGGTCGTGTGATTTCGGTGGCGGAGATCGATCAGCTCGCGAATCTCCCGTCGAAGGAAGAATTGATCAGCAAGATCATGTTCTTGCTGAACGCTCCGGCACAGCGTATCGCAGTGGCGCTCAACGCGCTGCCGCGCAACGCCGCCGTGGTCATCAACGAAGCGGTGAAAGCAAACAAGTTTGGTTCGGGCGACGGGGCAGCAGCACCGACACCGAGTCCCGAAGCGGCCCAGTAAAAAAGTTTAGTAAGAGTTTCAGTAAAATTTTTTCAAATTTGAGAGGAGAAGCACAAGTCATGGCGAAGGTGGATACGATCCTGGAAGAAATCAAGGGGCTGACGCTGCTCGAGGCGTCGGACCTGGTGAAGAAGATGGAAGAGACGTTCGGCGTCTCCGCGGCAGCAGCCACGGTGGTTGCGGGTGGCGGCGGTGGCGCGGCGGCAGCGGCTCCGGCGGAAGAGAAGACGGAATTCACCGTCGTGCTCACCGACGTGGGCGGCAACAAGATCAACGTCATCAAGGCGGTTCGCGAAGTCACGAGCCTCGGCTTGAAAGAAGCCAAGGATCTCGTCGATGGCGCGCCCAAGACCGTCAAGGAAGGCGTGAACAAGGACGAGGCGGCGACCATCAAGAAGAAGTTCGAAGAGGCCGGCGCAAAGGTCGAAATCAAGTAACAGCTATCGGGCTAAGGCTTAACAACGAGCTTCGAGAGTGGGCGCGGCTCTAGCAGCGAACCGCGCCAGAGGACTTCATCACGCAAGTCGAGGCTGGGTACTACCACAACTCCAAACGCCTTTCTGGGGCGTTCTGCGTTCGTGTGCGCGCTGACTTTTGGGCGAAAGTCGCAGCACACGATTCGCTGTCTTTACACAACTGTTCGTGCATTGCCCATAAGGGATGAGGTAATTCATGTCGAACACCAATCAGCATGTCCGGGAACGTCAGCGTCTGGATTTCGCGAAAATCCAGGGCTCGATTCAGATTCCCAACCTGATTGAAGTCCAGATGAAGTCGTATCAGCGCTTCCTGCAGATGGATTTGCTGCCGAGCGAGCGCGATGACGGCGGACTTCAGTCGGTGTTTACGTCGGTGTTTCCGATCAAGGATTTTCGCGAAATGTCGCAGTTGGAATTCGTCGACTACGCGATCGGAAACTGGGAGTGCAAGTGCGGCAACCTGAAGGGCCTGCACCATCTTCGTGCGACGTGCCGGAATTGCGGCGCGTCCGTGGTCACCAACCCCTATCAAACGGGCGACGTGATCTGCCACAAGTGCGGCACCTTCAATAAGAACACTCCGACGTTTTGCAACAAGTGCGGCGATCCAGTCGCGATGCAGTTGAAATATGACGTGAACGAGTGCCAGGAGCGCGGCATGACGTATTCCGCGCCTCTCAAGGTCACGATTCGTCTCACGATCTACGACAAGGATCCCGATTCCGGCGCGAAGACCATTCGCGACATCAAGGAACAGGAAGTTTTCTACGGCGACATTCCGCTGATGACCGAGAACGGCACCTTCATCATCAACGGTACCGAGCGCGTCATCGTCAGCCAGTTGCATCGTTCGCCGGGCGTCTTCTTCGAGAGCGCCAACAACCGCACCTACTTCCTCGGCAAGATCATTCCGTACCGCGGATCGTGGGTCGAGTTCGAGTACGACACCAAGAACATTCTCTACGTCCGCATCGACCGCAAGCGTAAGTTCCTCGGCTCGATCTTCCTGCGCGCGTTGGGCATGAAGTCGAACGAAGACATCCTCCGCACCTTCTATCAGGTGGAGCGCATTTCTCTGCGCGACAAGGATCTCTTCTGGAACATTTCGCCAGGCATCGTCGATCGCAAACTGACGCACGAAATCCGCAATCCGAAGAGCGATGAAGTCATCGTCGGCGCGCACAAGCGCATCACCGAAAATCTCTTCAAGGAACTGATCAAGGCCAAGATCTCGCAGGTTCGTTCGACTCTGGCCGACCTCGAAGGCGCGTACAGCGTCGCCGACGTCGTGAATCGCCAGACCGGCGAAGTCTTGCTCGAAGCGAACAAGCCGCTCACGCCCGAACTGTGGCAGGCGTTCGCCGAATCCGGCATCACCGAAGTCGACGTCTTCTTCCCGGAGCGCGACGACATCGGTCGTGGTGCTTTCGCGCACGCTCGACAAGGACGGCATTCGCTCCTCCAAGGAAGCGTTGATCGAAATCTACCGCAAGCTGCGTCCGGGCGATCCTCCGACTCTGGAGACCGCGACGAACTTGTTCCGCGGCATGTTCTTCGATCCGCGCAAATACGACTTCAGCCGCGTCGGCCGCCTGAAATTCAACATCAAGATGGGGCTCGACACGCCGCTCGACAATCGCACGCTCGATACGCCGGACTTTGTTTCGGCGATCAAGTACCTGTTCAAGCTGCGCAAGAACATCGGCGTCGTCGATGACATCGATCACCTCGGCAACCGCCGCGTTCGCGCAGTCGGCGAATTGCTCGAAAACCAGTTCCGCATCGGCCTCGTCCGCATGGAACGCGCCATCAAGGAAAAGATGAGCGTGTACCAGGAAATGTCGACGGCGATGCCGCACGACCTCGTGAACGCCAAGCCGGTTATGGCCGCGATCCGCGAGTTCTTCGGCTCATCGCAGCTCAGCCAGTTCATGGACCAGACCAACCCCTTGAGCGAAATCACGCACAAGCGGCGTCTTTCGGCTCTTGGACCTGGCGGTCTGTCGCGCGAACGCGCTGGCTTCGAAGTCCGCGACGTTCACCCGACGCACTACGGCCGTATCTGCCCGATCGAAACGCCGGAAGGTCCGAACATCGGTTTGATCAGCTCGCTCTCCTGCTTTGCGCGCATCAACGACTACGGCTTCATCGAGTCGCCATACCGCAAAGTTAAGGGCGGCCGCATCATCGACTACGTTCAGATCGTCAACGCCGGCGACAGCGAATTCAAAGCCGGCGAAATCGTCGAGAAGGACCGCGTCGAAGAGCTCAACGAAGAGCTCAAGCGCCGCAAGGTCACCGTCGAACCGTACTGCTTCTACCTATCAGCTTGGGAAGAAGATAAGTACGTCGTCGCGCAGGCCAACGTCTCGCTCGATGAACGTCTGAAGATCACCACCGAACTCGTCAACTGCCGTCAGGCCGGCAACTTCGTGCTGAAGAGCCGCGACGAAGTCGATTACGTCGACGTGTCGCCGAAGCAGCTCGTATCGGTCGCCGCCAGCTTGATTCCGTTCCTCGAGAACGACGACGCCAACCGCGCGTTGATGGGCTCGAACATGCAGCGCCAGGCCGTGCCTTTGATTCGCGGAGACGCTCCGCTCGTCGGCACCGGCATGGAGCGCGTCACCGCTCGCGATTCCGGCGCGGTCGTGCTCTGCAAGCGCGATGGCATCGTCGATCAGGTCGACTCCGAACGCATCATCGTTCGCGTCGAGTCCGATCACTCCGGCGTACTCAGCCGCGAAGTCGGCGCTGACATCTATCAGCTCATCAAGTTCAAGCGCTCGAACCAGAACACTTGCATCAATCAGAAGCCGTTGGTTCGCGTCGGCGACCGCGTCAAGAAGGGACAAGTCCTCGCGGACGGTCCTTGCACCGAACGCGGCGAACTCGCTCTCGGACGCAACGTGCTCGTCGCGTTCGTTCCCTGGCGCGGGTACAACTTCGAAGACGCCATCCTCGTCAGCGACAAGCTGGTCAAGGACGATTACTACACCTCGATTCACATCGAGGAGTACGAAATCGAAGCGCGCGACACCAAGCTCGGACCCGAAGAAGTTACGCGCGACATCCCCAACATCAGCGAGTCGTTCCTGCGCAATCTCGATGAGAGCGGCGTCATTCGCATCGGCGCCGTCATCAAGCCGGGCGACATCCTGGTCGGCAAAGTTACGCCCAAGGGCGAAACCACGCTGACGCCGGAAGAAAAACTGCTCCGCGCCATCTTCGGTGAAAAAGCCGGAGACGTTCGCGACGCTTCGCTCTATTGCCCGCCGGGCATCGAAGGCACCATCGTCGATGTCAAAATCTTCACCCGCAAGGGCGGCGAAAAAGACGAGCGCCACAAGGCCATCGAAGCCAATCAGGTCTTCAAGCTCGAGAAGAACCTTGCCGACGAAATCCGCATCCTCACGGATGAGCGCCTCAAGCGCCTCTCGGATCTGCTCGGCGGCAAGATTCTCCAGGCCGACCTGCACGACGAAAAGACCAACAAGCGCCTCTTGACCAAGGGCGTTGATCTGACCCGCGACATCATCGAAAAGATTTCGACGCGCAACCTCAAGCGTCTGAAACTTAACGAGAAGGATCCTCTACTCATCGAGAAGATCGAAGAGATCGAGGAAATGACTTCGCGCCAGATCGACGTGCTCCGCAAGATCACGGAAGAGCGCAAGGAAAAACTCAAGAAGGGCGACGAACTGCCGCCGGGCGTCATCAAGCTCGTCAAGGTCTACATCGCGATGAAGCGCAAGCTCTCCATCGGCGACAAGATGGCCGGACGTCACGGTAACAAGGGCGTCATCGCTCGCATCGTTCCGCAGGAAGACATGCCGTACATGCCGGATGGCACTCCGGTCGAGATCGTTCTCAACCCGCTCGGCGTTCCGTCTCGTATGAACGTCGGACAGGTTCTCGAAACGCACCTCGGCTGGGCTGGCAAAGAACTCGGCAACAGCTTGAAGCGCTTGCTCAGCAAGGAAGTTCGCGGAGAAGCTGTTCGCCGTTGGTTCAAGGAAGTCTTTGCCGACACCACCATCTGGAAGACGCTCGGCAAGCTGTCTGACGAAGAGTTGCTCGAATACGCCGAAGGATTCCGCGAAGGAATTCCATTCGCCACGCCGGTTTTCGACGGCGCGCGCGAAACGGAAATCCGTCACTTGCTCGAAGTCGCGGGCTTGCCGCACGCCGGCAAGATCAACCTCTTCGACGGTATGACCGGCGACCAGTTCGATCAGCCAGTCACTGTCGGCTACATCTATATGCTCAAGCTGTCGCACTTGGTCGACGACAAGATTCACGCTCGTTCGATCGGGCCCTACTCGCTCATCACCCAGCAGCCGCTTGGTGGTAAGGCGCAGTTCGGCGGCCAGCGCTTCGGTGAAATGGAAGTCTGGGCGTTGGAAGCTTACGGTGCGGCGCACATCCTGCAAGAGCTGCTCACGGCAAAGTCCGACGACGTTTACGGCCGCGCGAAGATCTACGAGGCCATCGTCAAGGGCGAGCCGGGTATCGAGCCTGGCGTGCCCGAGTCGTTCAACGTGCTCGTTCGCGAGTTGCAGTCTCTCTGCCTCGACGTTGAATTGATGAAGCGGCAGAAACCGCCAGAAGCAAAAGCAGCCGACTAACGACAACGGAAGGGGCGCACGAACATGCGCCCCGTTCCAATACCAGGATCGAAGCAGTTCGTAGTCTTAGTAGTTTGGGTTCTCAGCCGGTCCGGTGCAAAACACCAGATCGCGTCCCCGGTGGAAGCCGGGGAGGGAGGAAACAACCTTGTATCGCAGCAGCCCTTATGATCGCGCCAGCTTGATTGCAGATTTCGATTCAATCCGTATCAGCTTGGCCAGCCCTGAGAAAATCCGCTCGTGGTCTCACGGTGAAGTCACCAAGCCAGAGACCATCAACTACCGCACGTTCAAGCCTGAGCGTGATGGTTTGTTCTGCGCCAAAATTTTTGGCCCGGTCACCGATTGGGAGTGTTTGTGCGGCAAGTACAAGCGCATGAAGCACCGCGGTGTGATTTGCGACAAGTGCGGCGTCGAAGTGACGTTGAGCAAAGTTCGCCGTGAACGTCTGGGACACATCGAGCTGGCATCGCCTTGCTCGCACGTGTGGTTCTTCAAGGGCCTGCCCAGCCGTATCGGCTATTTGCTCGACATTTCGATGCGCGACCTCGAGCGCATTCTCTACTTCGAAGCTTTCGTAGTCGTCGATGCCGGCGAAGTCGCCGTGCTTCGCGAACGCGAAGTGCTTCTCGAAGATAAATATCGCGAGCTGCAAAAAGAATATCCCGGCCAGTTCACCGCCAAGATGGGCGCGGAAGCCATCAAGGAACTTCTCCGCCGCGTCGAAGTGGAAAAGCTGTCCGAAGAGCTTCGCGAAAAGATGAAGACCGATCCGTCACTCCAGAAGCGGATCAAGTTCGCCAAGCGCCTCAAAGTTCTCGAGGCATTCCGCAAGAGCGGCAACAAGCCCGAGTGGATGATTCTCGACGTTATTCCGGTGCTTCCGCCGGAACTCCGTCCTCTCGTGCCACTCGACGGCGGCCGCTTCGCGACTTCCGACCTCAACGATCTCTATCGCCGCGTCATCAACCGCAACAACCGGTTGAAGAAGCTCATGGAGCTTCGCGCGCCCGATGTCATCGTTCGCAACGAAAAGCGCATGCTCCAGGAAGCCGTCGACGCTTTGTTCGACAACGGTCGCCGTGGTCGCGTGCTTCGCGGTACCAACAACCGTCCGCTCAAGTCACTGTCGGACACGCTCAAGGGCAAGCAGGGCCGCTTCCGCCAAAACTTGCTCGGCAAGCGCGTTGACTACTCGGGCCGTTCGGTCATCGTCGTTGGCCCCGAACTCAAACTCAATCAGTGCGGTCTTCCCAAGAAGATGGCGCTCGAGCTCTTCAAGCCGTTCATCTATCACAAGCTCGAAGCGCAGGGACACTGCACCACCATCAAGCAAGCCAAGGAAATGGTCGAGCAGCAGGATCCAGTCGTTTGGGACATTCTCGAAGACGTCATTCGCGAACATCCCGTGATGCTCAACCGCGCTCCGACCTTGCACCGTCTCGGTATCCAGGCGTTCGAACCGACACTCGTCGAAGGTAAAGCCATCCGCATCCACCCGCTCGTCTGCACCGCCTTCAACGCGGACTTCGACGGCGACCAGATGGCCGTTCACATTCCGCTGTCGCCTGAATCTCAGGTTGAAGCGTCGGTGCTGATGCTCAGCTCGCGCAACATCCTGTCGCCCGCGCACGGTTTGCCGCTCGCGGTTCCGTCGCAAGACATGGTTCTCGGTATCTATTACCTGACCAAGGCTCGCACCGGTGCCAAGGGCGAAGGCCGCGTATTCGGCTCGACCGACGAAGTTGTGCTCGCCCTCGAAGCCGGCGAAGTCGAACTGCTCACTCCGATTCGTCTGCGCTACACCGGTGAAGTCATCGACCTCACCACCGCATACGATAACCAGGACGTGCCGCACACCGTTCCGGTCAAGCTTGAGCGCCAGTTCATTCAGACCACCGTCGGCCGCGTCATTCTCAACGACCACTTGCCGAGCAATTTCCCGTACATCAACGGGTTGCTCAAAAAGAAGGGCGTTCAGCAGCTCGTGTACTACGCCTACTTGCGCTTCGGTCTGGAAAGCACCGTCGTGCTGCTCGATCATTTGAAGGAACTTGGTTTCCAGTACGCCACAAAGTCCGGCATCTCGATCGGCATCGACGACATGCTCATCCCTGGCGACAAGCCCAAGCTGGTCGAGAACGCCGAAAAGGAAGTCGTCAAGGTGCAGCAGCAATACCTCGACGGCGCGATCACCAACGGCGAACGCTACAACAAAGTCATCGCCATCTGGGGCGACGTTACTGAAAAAGTCGCCGACGAACTCTTCAAGACCCTCGAGAACCAGGACAAGGAAGGCGGCATCAACCCCGTCTACGTCATGGCCGACTCCGGCGCTCGCGGATCGAAACAGCAGATTCGTCAGCTCTCCGGTATGCGCGGACTAATGGCGAAGCCGTCGGGCGAAGTTATCGAGTCGCCGATTACTTCCAACTTCCGCGAAGGCCTCAACGTGCTGCAGTACTTCATCTCGACGCACGGTGCGCGTAAGGGCTTGGCCGACACGGCTCTCAAGACTGCCGACTCGGGCTACCTCACTCGCCGTCTCGTCGACGTCGCGCAAGACGTGATCATTAACGAGCGCGATTGCGGCACCAACGACGGCATCTACGTCGAACCCATCATCGAAGCCGGCGTCGAAGTCGAACCGCTGCGCGACCGCATCGTGGGCCGCGTCTCGCTCGACAAGATCAAGGACTTCGAAGGCCACGTCATCGTTGACGTCAATCAGGAAATCACCGAAGAGCTTGCCAACTCGGTGCAGGGTGCTGGTATCGAACGCGTTCGCATTCGCTCTGTGCTCACCTGCGAATCCCGCCGCGGTGTTTGCGCGCTGTGCTACGGCCGCAACCTCGCTTCGGGCCGCATGGTTGAACTCGGCGAAGCAGTCGGCGTTATCGCCGCGCAGTCCATCGGCGAACCCGGCACGCAGCTCACGATGCGCACCTTCCACATCGGCGGAACCGCCACCCGCGTCTCCGAACGTTCCACGCTCGAAGCGCGCAACAACGGCGTCGTCAAGTTCGTGGATCTCAAGCACGTCGAAGGTCGCGGCGGCACCGCCATCGCGATGAATCGCTCCGGCTTGATCGCCATCGTTGACGAAAAGGGCCGCGAAAAAGAGCGCTACCACGTCGTGTACGGCGCCCGCCTCCGCGTTGCTGAGGGCGACACCGTCACTCACGGCCAGATCTTGGCCGAGTGGGATCCGTTCACCTTCTCGATCCTTACCGAAACCGCTGGCTCCGTGAAGTTCGACGACCTGCGTCCCGGTCTGACGATCGAAGAGCAAGTTGACGAAGTCACCGGCCTCTCGCAGGACGTTGTCACCCTGCCGCCGGGCGACGAAAAGCATCAGCCTGCGATCCTTGTCCGCGATTCTTCCGGCAAGGTTCGCCGCAAGTACCTCATGCCTTCACGCGCCCACTTGATGGTTAAGGATGGCGATGAAGTGTCGGCCGGAGACGTGCTCGCGAAGATCCCGCGTGAAACCACTAAGACCAAGGACATCACCGGTGGTCTCCCGCGCGTCGTCGAACTCTTCGAAACCCGCAAGCCCAAGGATCCTGCCGTCATCAGCGAAATCGACGGTGTGGTTCGCTACGGCGATATCGCCAAGGGCATGCGCAAGATCTACGTCGAAAGCGAAGACCGCAAGACCACGAAGGAATATTCGATTCCTCGCGGTATTCACATCAACGTTCAGGAAGGCGATCACGTCAAGGCTGGCGAAGCTTTGATCGACGGTCCGCTCAACCTGCACGACTTGCTCGCGGTCCTCGGCGAAAAGTTCACCCAGGCCTACCTCGTCAACGCGATTCAAGAGGTCTACCGCCTGCAGGGTGTGAACATCAACGACAAGCACATCGAAACCATCTCCCGGCAGATGATGCGCTGGGTTAAGGTCGAAGACGTTGGCGACACGACGTTCCTCCTCGAAGAGCAAGTGGACAAGTTCCGCTTCCGCGAAGAGAACGATCAGGTGATCAAGGATGGGGGCCGCCCGGCAACGGGTCGTCCGCTCCTTCTCGGTATCACCAAGGCGTCGCTCTCGACCGACTCGTTCATCTCGGCTGCGAGCTTCCAGGAAACCACGCGCGTACTCACCGAAGCCGCTGTTGCCGGCAAGGTCGACTACCTGCGCGGCCTGAAAGAAAACGTCATCATGGGCCGCCTCATCCCGGCCGGTACGGGTCTCGAGCACTACCGCAGTATTCAGTTGCTGACGGAAATGCCGGCGCCTGCTCCTGTCGAGGACATTCCCGAAGCCGCCGAACTCACCGCGGAAGAAGCTGCCGCGATCGAGTTCCTCGAAAAGGGAGCCGAGGCTGACGCAGCCGCGGAAGGCTAATACTAATCAACGGGTTGGGCGACCTTCCCGTTCAATCTGGAATCGGCCGGCGCCCGGGTTTCCTGGGCGCCGGTTCTGTTTTCAGCTCAATCTGTATGGAATGAGTACCGGTATTTTTCAAGCACTCGACGGAATCCATTCTGTTGCCGCCCGCCTCCTACCCTCCCTAGAATGAATAGGTAAGGTTCCAGTACCAACTATGCGTCTCATACGCTGAGCTCGCGCAAAAGCATGTCCGAAGACAAAAAACTTTCTGCAAACGACAACGGTGCCTCCAACGGGCCGGTCGTTTCCGAACGCCTGGCACAGTTCGAACGCCGTCAGGGCGAGCCGTGGCGTCTCACCTTTTTTCTTCTCCTGGTCGTCTCTATCGTCTTCGCCGTCGTGTCGTGGGACACGCTTCGCTCCTTAGCTGTTCGTTTTGAAGCCCTTCCGGTCGGTTTGGTCGTTCTCATCGCGTTGTTTGGCATGTACACCTGGAAGCGTTCTCAGGAAATGTCCGAGCTCGCGGTCTCGTAAAAGGACTCGAGCAGCGCAACACAGAAGCCACCTAACGACCGCGAATTCGACAAACTTTTCGCAGTAATCGAACGCTCGCAGCAGGGCTACCGCGACCTCATCGACTCCTTCGACGACGTTCTCCTCGCGCTCACCCTCGATGGCGAAGTCCGCGCCGTCAATCGCAGCTTCGCCGATCATCGTCGGCATGCGTTTCCAGCAAATCGTCGGCCGCCACGTCAGCGAATTCCTCGAAGAAGCCAACGGCGAAGCCCGCACGCTGATCGAACGCGCCATGCCTCGCTTCATCGAGCGCCGCCACTGGACCGGCGTCGTCCACGTCAAGCATCAAAGGCCACAAATCGCCTTTCTACTACGACTGCGTCGCCCACGCGATGATGCGCGGCGATCAGGTTCACGGCGTCACCATCCTTGCGCGAGACATCACCGCCTCCCGCAAAAACGAAGCCCGCTTCACCGAGCTCTTCGAAACTCTGCAGGAAGGCATCTACATCGTCACGCCCGACGATCGCATTCTCGACGCCAATCCCGCGCTCGTTCGCATGCTCGGCTACGACTCGAAAGAAGAGCTGCTCTCGCGCAGCCTCGCCGACGTGCTTCCCGACGCGCAGCAGCGCCGACTTCTTCGCCAGGAAGTGGAAACTGATCCCATGCCACAGGGCCGGGAAATCGCCTTGTTGCGCAAAGATGGCCACGTCCCATCGTGTGCTTGAATACCGCTGCTGCTGTTCGTGGGACTTCCGGTGAGGTCGTCCGCTATCAGGGCTCGCTCATGGACATCACCGAGCGCCGCGCCATGGAGCGCCGCCTGCACCAGCAGCAGGAATTCGCCCGCCGCCTGGTCGATAATTTCCCTGACCTTATCTTGGTTGTGAATGCTTCGGGCGCCTACACCTTCGTCAGCCCGCGCGTTCGCGACGTTTTGGGTTACGAGATCGAAGAAAACCAGAGGCATGGTGCTAGGTGGACGCACTCATCCGGACGACCGCTTGGCGCTCTGGGTATTCCGTCTATCAGAAGAAGTACTCACCGGGCGAAAGATTTTTTGCCTCTCTCGAAAATGCGAGTGCGCCCCAAGGTGGCGAATGGCGCCGTTTGCTTTGCCACTTCAGTCCGCTCTCGGACGAGGGCGAGCGCAAATTGAAAGCATCATCATGTCCTGCCGCGACGTCACCGAATTGAAGCGCCTTGAGGAACAACTCATCCAGGCGGAAAAACTCGCCGCCATGGGCCAGATGCTCGCGGGCGTTGCCCACGAATTGAACAATCCGCTCACCGCCATCCTCGGCGTTACGGAGCTATTGCGCGAACGCGAAGGCTTTGACGATTCCACCAAGCGCCAGCTCGATCTCACGCATCGCCAGGCCCGCCGCGCCGCGCGCATCGTCCAGAACCTCCTCGAATTTTCGCGCCCCGCCGCGCCGCAAAAGAAAACGCTCGACGTCAGCAATCTCCTCGAGCGCACCCTCCAGCTCCACGAACATTCGCTGCGCCGCAACAACATCACCGTCGAATACCAGCCGCAGGCCGGCCTCTACTCCGTCGTCGGCGACGCCAACCAGCTCGTCCAGGTCTTCCTCAATCTCATCAGCAACGCCGAGCACGCCATCCGCGAAGTCCGCGAAGGCGGCCGCATTCAGATTCGCGTCGGCCGCATCGGCGCCAACGTTTCCGTCACCCGCCGTCCCAGGGCGACGGCGTCGGCATTCTCCCCGAAGCGCTCACAAAACTTTTCGATCCCTTTTACACCACCACGGGCCCCGGCGGCGGCACCGGCCTCGGCCTCAGCATCTGCACCGCGATCATTGGCGAACATGGCGGCTCCCATACGACGTCGAAACTCTTCCGGTCGGCGGCTCCGCCTTCACGATTTTTCTCCCGCTCGCCGTCGAAAAAGATTCCCTGCGGGGTAGTCATCCGTAGCCCTTTGTGGCGAATTCCTCCGCGCAATCCCCGCCGTCGCCACTCTATCGACGGCGCCCGCGCCCGCGCTTCCCACCACCATCCGCGCCATCGACACCGGCGTTTTGCAGCGGCCGCTCCATTCTCGTCCTCGACGACGAAGAGAGCATCCGCATGCTCCTCGAAGAAGGCCTCTCCGCTCACGGCCTTCATGTGGGACTGCGCTTCCACGCCCGTCGGCGCGGTGGATGCGGCACCCCGCCATACGCAGCTACGACATCCTGCTCTGCGACATCAATCTCACCGCCAACGGCCACTCCCTCGCCGGCCACGAAGCCGCTGCACAAATCCTCTCCGCCGCCGGCGCCGGCCAGCCCGTCGTCGTCTTCATCGCAGGCGACCTCGTCGATCCGTCTCCCGCCGCCTCCGACGAACCCCGCCGCCTCCAGAAGCCCTTCCGCATCTCCGAAGTCCTCGCCATCTTCCGCGAAATCTTCGCCTCCGCCCTCCACGCCAAGCACTAGCTCGTCGCCGCCAAGAATCATCGCTCAGCACAAAGCGCCGCCAACCCATCGCCAGCGTTAGCTGTAACCGAATTGATCGCCTGGCACGCTCCATATCAGGCACAGCGCCGCTACGCCCCAAACGCCCAGCCGTAAACTTCATCCGCCGTCACTTTTGACTTTCAACTGTCGACTTCCTCTTCGAACGTCTGGTACAAAATACCCGTTCCAATAACCATTTCTAATACCTATTGACAATTCGATAAAAACCAGCTATGCTTCTTAGATGAACACACTCACCACTTCGAACAACCCCCTCACC
>CAVYCJ010000007.1:0-20421 GCA_963766985.1 uncultured Acidobacteriota bacterium | reverse complement strand
TGCGATCACCACCGTGGTGGTCGAGATGACTTCTTCGCGGCTCGGCCAAGTGACTGCCTTCATCTCCAGGCGAACGTCGTGCAAAAACTCACGCGTTTCCTGAACGGTGCCGGTGACCTGACCGCCGATCTTGCTCGCGCCAGCGCTGATTCCGCTTTGCGAATCGTCGTTTTTCACTTTTACCGCCTGCGAAGCCATCGTTCCTCTCGAACTAACCGGCTTACGCCGGCCCATCTTCAATCTCTGGCAGGGGAGGAGGGACTCGAACCCCCATACCCGGTTTTGGAGACCGGAGTCCTAACCATTGGACGACTCCCCTAAAACCAAAACCGCCCTACCAATTCAGTGCCTTACTTCACTTCCTTGTGGCCGGTGTGCTTTCGGCACGAATTGCAAAACTTCTTTGTCTCTACACGGTCGGAATGCTTCTTCTTGTTCTTCGTGGTCGTGTAGTTGCGATTTTTGCAATCGCCGCACTGCAAAGTGATGATTTCTCGCATGACCTAATTCCTCTCTCAAAATCCCTGGGCTTCCGTGTGCGAAGCCGAAAAAGCCAAATTACTCGATGATCTCGGTTACCGCGCCGGCGCCGACGGTGTGGCCGCCTTCGCGAATCGCGAAGCGCAAACCCTTTTCCAACGCGACTGGCGTGATCAGGCTCACTTCGCAGCTTACGTTGTCGCCCGGCATCACCATTTCCACTCCGGCTGGCAACTTCACGTCGCCCGTGACGTCGGTCGTGCGGAAGTAGAACTGCGGACGATAGCCCGTGAAGAACGGCGTGTGACGACCGCCTTCTTCCTTCGTCAGTACGTACGCTTCTGCCTTGAACTTCGTGTGCGGCGTGATCGAGCCCGGCTTGCATACCACCTGGCCGCGCTCCACGTCTTCTTTTTCCGTGCCGCGCAAGAGCAACCCAACGTTGTCGCCCGCAAGACCTTCGTCCAGCAACTTGCGGAACATTTCCACGCCCGTCACAACCTTCTTCTGCGTCGGACGGAAACCAACGATCTCGATTTCTTCGCCAACCTTCACCTTGCCGCGCTCGACTCTGCCGGTAACAACGGTTCCGCGGCCCGAGATCGAGAAAATGTCTTCGATCGGCATCGCGAACGGCTTATCGATGTCGCGCACCGGCTGCGGTACGTTCTTGTCCACCGCTTCCATCAGGTCGTCGATCGCCTTTTCCCACTTGGCGTCGCCATTCAGTGCCTGCAGCGCTGAACCGCGCACCATCGCAATCGTGTCGCCGGGGAACTGATACGTCTTCAAGAGTTCGCGAACTTCGAGCTCAACGAGTTCCAGCAGTTCCGCGTCTTCCACCATGTCGCACTTGTTCAGGAACACGACGATCGCCGGAACACCGACCTGGCGAGCGAGAAGAATGTGCTCGCGCGTTTGCGGCATCGGGCCATCGGTCGCCGCAACCACGAGAATCGCGCCGTCCATCTGCGCCGCGCCCGTGATCATGTTCTTGATGTAGTCCGCGTGACCCGGGCAATCCATGTGCGCGTAGTGACGATTCGGCGTCTCGTACTCCACGTGCGACACCGCGATCGTGATACCGCGCTCGCGCTCTTCCGGCGCGTTGTCGATCGAATCGAACGCCCGGAACTGCACCTTCGGGTTGTGCTTCGACAGCACCTTCGTGATCGCTGCCGTCAAAGTCGTCTTGCCATGGTCAATGTGACCAATCGTCCCGATATTTACGTGCGGCTTTGTCCGCTCGAACTTCTCCTTCGCCATATTCCTCTGCCCTCAGTAAATCTGCGTCCTTCTCTTACTCACTGCGACTGCCAGTCCTGCTGCTGCGAAACTCACTCGACAACTTCAAAGCTTTGGAGCGGGGGACGGGATTTGAACCCGCAACCATCACCTTGGAAGAGTGAGACTCTACCGTTGAGTTACCCCCGCCCGGTGTTGCAAATCCTTTCGGCCCGCTTGCTCATCCAACCTCCGCCCATTTTTACTAAGAGGCTCGGAGGCCTTGCACTTTGTCTCTGGAGCCTGGGACCGGGATTGAACCGGTGACCTCGTCCTTACCAAGGACGCGCTCTACCAACTGAGCTACCCAGGCCAAATCCGTGATCCCGTTCCCCCTCAAACTCGGTCTTGACTGCTAACTCCTGCGCAGTCAGCAACTCCATCTTCGCGGCGCACTTTGCCCTCACGGCGCCTATGCCGCGTTTCCGTCCGCACTCGAACATCGCTTCATGCGATTGCCCTGCGGTACTTGCGACCCTGCTCTTCGGTCGTTTCAGCGACTGCCGATTTCATCCCGTGCTCGGCGCGCTTTGCTTCCTAATCTTTTGACTTCGACTTCTTTATGCTTCTAGCTTCGTGCGTCTGGCCCAACTGCATATCAGGCCCTTAGCGAGTCATGGTGGACGGGGGAGGATTCGAACCTCCGTAGCCCGCAAGGAGCGGCAGATTTACAGTCTGCTGGTTTTAGCCACTCACCCACCCGTCCTCGAAAAATCCGTTCGTCATCAAACTTCTTGTTGCACAACTTATTACCGACAAACGATTCAAGAACGTGAGGGGCACTCAAGCGAAAACACAAAACGGACTCGTGTCAAGAGACACCAGCCCGTCGATTTTGCTTTGAAGGATTCGCTCCGCTCAATTCCCCCGCGCGTCAGATGATGGAGCTGGCGGAGGGAATTGAACCCCCGACCCTCTGATTACAAATCAGATGCTCTACCAGCTGAGCTACGCCAGCGCTCTCAAACCGACAAAGAATAGCAGACAGTCCTAGGAGAGCGCAAGTAGCGGACCCAAACTTTCCAGCACGCCAAAGGCCAGCACTGTGGAAAAGGAAGCCGTGGTTCCCTGGCCAACAACCCGTATTCCACTGAAACGGCAGCGCTTAGCAGAGCTGGCAACCGGGCACCTGTGGAAAAATGCCCTAAATGCTAGAAATTGACCGATTTTCCTTCTGACTGCGTTCAATTCGATGCTCTTCATGCCTTCGACGATTCAGCGTTACAGTTCCCGTCCACTTGCGTGAGAATGAACTGCGCATGAATCGACGTCTTTGGATTGGTCTGGTCTTCGCGATTGCTCTCGTAGCCGCCGCGGCGATTGCGGTGCATCATTTTTTCGGCGGCATTGACGAAGACGCGAGGCAAAGCGCGCTCGCGCTAATCCCCGCTGATACAGACTCCGTTGTATTCGCCGACATTGCGCAGCTTCGCACGGCGCCGTTTTTTTCGGAGCTTGGCGACTGGGCGCCCCAGCCTCAACAAGTCGACGCCGATTACGCAAAATTTCTGCAAGACACCGGCTTTGATTATCAACGCGATCTCGACCGCGTGGCGATTGCCACGATCAAACGCGGCCAAGCCACGGAATTTTTCATAGTTGGTGACGGTCGCTTCGATCGAAAAAAAATCAACACCTACATTTCGGAATTCGGCACGCACGACAAGAAAGATGGCCGCGAAGTTTTTACGGCTCCGCTAAAAGGCAGCGCTCGCAAAATTTCATTTGTGTTTCTGCATCAGAATCGAATCGCGCTGACCGATGACCCCGACCTCGCATCGCTGCTGAAAAATCCTGTTCACGGGTCAGACGCCGCTCAGTGGCGCGAGCGGTTCGACCGGCTGGGAGGATCTCCGCTCCTGGCTGTGTTTCGCCAGGACGCTGGCGTTGGCTCGCGCATCGCTGCAAGCACAGCTAGTGGCGGGCAAGCGCAACAGCTCGCGTCTCTCCTCGATCAGTTGCAGTGGATTACGCTGGCTGGCGTGCCGGACCAGAATCGTTTGCGCCTGATCGTCGAAGGCGAATGTCCGACCGATTCAACGGCTCACGATCTCAGCGACGTTCTCAACGGGATTCGTGTTTTCGCGCAAGCGGGGTTAAACGACCCGAAAGTCCGTCATCAACTCGACGATCAGACACGCGAAGCCTATCTCGAACTAATTCACGGCGCAGATATTACGCGGCTAGATCGTGGAGAAACGAAATCGGTTCGATTGGTTCTGGAGATTACGCCGGAGATGCTGAAGGCTGCTCGGTTCTCACAACCACCGCCTGAGCCTCAGCCATCACACCACGACGAACCACCGGTCAAATCGAAAAAGAAGTAGCAGAATTGGAATCGACTGAAAAACAAAAGTTGAGGGAGAGTCGTCTTCGAACCGCTGATCAGCGATCAGTCGCCCGCAGGAGTGGCAGCCTTCATATAGCGCCACGGATTTACCGGCGCATTGTTTACGCGCACTTCGTAGTGAACGTGAGGGCCCGTCGAGCGGCCGCTAATGCCCGTGTACCCAACAACCGTGCCGCGCTTGATGCGCTCACCCGGGATCGCCGAGAACGACGACAGGTGGGCGTACCAGGTGGTGATGCCAAAGCCATGATCGATTACAACCAGCCGGCCGTAACCCGCGTGATTTTCCGCGATCGTTACGACACCGTCCGCCGTCGCGTGCACTGGTGCGCCGTAGTCCGCGGAAACGTCGACGCCTGTGTGAAACGCGCCTTCACCGCTGAACGGGTCAAGCCGTTCGCCGAAGCTATCTGTGATGTGTCCCAGCACCGGCCAGATCGCCGGGGTGTATGTCGAATCCGCAAAGCTCATCGACGGCATCAAACGCAGGCCGCCGCTGGAAATCGCAATCGCTGCCGCATTTCGCTTCAAAAAGGTGTACTGCTCGACGGAACGATCAAAGGCGCTCTGCGCATCGGCCGGGTTATCGCTCGAATCGAAAGCCGCCGGGTGATAGCGGAGCACGCCGTAAGTCATCGCGACTTCCGTTGCCAACGACTGCAAGGAATCAAGCCGCTGATTGGTGTCGTCGACTGTGTTCTGGAGGGCGCGATACTGTTTCTTTAGCGTTTCCTGATCATGCCGGAGAGCGTTGTAGTTTCCGACCTTCCACAGCATTCGCGAGTAAGACCCAGCCGCCGCAACTACCGTCACGCTTCCGATCAGCGCCAACACCGCCACGACGTGAAGCACGTACGCAGGGATAACCAGCTTCTGCATCTTCCCCGGCGTCGACGCGATGTAAAAAGTGTAAGTCTTACCCTTCATGATCTGCGGAGTCCTTTATGAAAACCAATTAATGATACCGACTGTCTGTATTTTCTTAAAACCGCCGCAACTCCTCAGACATCTCTTGCTGCAGCGATTCACGACTTCCAACAGCCAAAAACGTCGCGGAAAGGGTGTCGCGACGGTGCGTCATACTAAAATCTGTAGCCCTTACAGTCAATCCTGTATTTCCCTGCTCCAAGGCCAGTTGTGAGAAAACTGCCCGGCACCTGCCCGAACGGCCAGTCTCGTTTGTTTACGTTAAACTAGACGTGAAGAGCGGCCGAAGGTCACTACACCGAATTCCTGAAAACTTTTAAATGAACACCCCAGAGAATGACCTGATTCGGAAGATTCTCGGCAAGTCCTCGCGAACCAATGGGTTGAAGCCTGGATTGCGTCTGGGAATCGGTGACGACGCTGCCCTGTTTGCGCCTCGAAGTGGCTACGAAACCATTTTAACCTGCGATTGGTTCCTGGAAGGAACACATTTTCTTCGCGATCGGCACCCCGCCGATTCGGTGGGGTGGAAAAGTCTGGCGCGAGCTGCGAGCGATGTTGCCGCGATGGGCGGCACGCCACGTTGCTTCTTGCTGAGTCTTGCGATTCCCAGTGAACTAACCGGACGTTGGCTGACTGATTTTCTTGACCGGCCTGCATCGCGCTTCGCGAAAATTACATTGCCCGATCGCCGGCGGCGACACGACTCGTCAGAATCGCGTGCTTATAAATGTCACGGTCGTTGGCGAAGTCCGGACCGGCCTGGCGCTCCTTCGATCGAGTGCTAGACCCGGCGACATTATTTATGTCAGCGGCCGGCTTGGCGAAGCCGATCTCGGCTTATCCGCGCTGCGTTCCACGCGCGGCAAGATTCGCCCGTCCGACCCGATGCTGCAAAAGCATTTGTATCCCGAGCCACGAATCCCGCTCGGGCAATGGTTGGCCGAACATCGGCTGGCGACGGCGGCGATGGATCTTTCGGATGGCTTATCGACTGACCTTCCGCGGTTGTGCGCTGCAAGCAAAGTGGGAGCGACGATCGACGAGTCAAAACTGGCGTCCGCAGCCGTCGAGCATCCATCCGTTCCAAAATGGAATAGACGCCTCGCTCTCGCAGTGAATGGCGGCGACGACTACGAACTCCTTTTCACCGCTCGTCCGAATAAAACCCCCAAGATTCCGACGAGCTTCCACGGTTTGCCACTGACACCGATCGGCAAGATCACTCGGGGTCAGAAAATACAGTTGATGAACTCCGATGGACGCCTTACCCGGATCAAGCCCGCAGGGTGGGATCCTTTTTCCTATGCGCAGCAGAAGGATCAAGTGCAAACCGTTACCGTTGGAGCCATCAAAACCGAAGTCCCATAGCCTCGACCGTCACAGGGACCTATCCTTCGTCACAGGTTCAAAAGCGATGACGGTTTTCTCCGACCAACTGGCGGAATGGACGCGCGCCTACGGTTTGCTGGGCGTTGAGCACGAAGCCACCGCTCACGCTATCAGAGACGCGTATCGCCGCATGATCAAGCGCTGGCATCCTGATTTTTATCCAGCCGGCTCGTCTCAACAGAACCACCGAAGCCACGCAAATGACTGTGGCCATTAACAACGCTTACAAATCGATCGCGCAAGCTCCGCTTCGCTATCAGATGGACTCGCAATACCGCGTATCGATGCCGATCGCGGCAACGGCTTATTCCGTCTTTCTCTCAACGCGCGCGGATCTTGAGAGACCTCATCGTCCTGACCGAATTGAGTTTTGGGTGCGTTTCGTCTGTGGCGCAATTTTCGGCGCGCTCGTGGGAGTCGGCACTTTTTTTACACACTGGAATTCAACTTCCGGCGGTGGGACCGTGCTTACCTTAATTTCCGCTGTCGCCTTGGTGTCGGGCTTGTGCGCTGCGCGTTTTGGAGATCGTTACTGGCACGGTGTTGTCAGGGCGTATGGGCACTCGCGCTACCTGTAAAGATTGTCGCGACCGCACCTCCGCGATCGCAATCATTTAGTGGCCCTGCGGAATCGCCGCTGACGTCGCGGACGTAGTCTTCGGTGGTGGTGGAGCCGGCTCGCCGTCGGCCGGAGGCTTTGCTTTGCGCTCCGCAGGTTCGTCCTCAGTTGGCGCAGTGTCGGGCGTATCGACGTGAATGACGTGGTCGTGCGCCTCTTCTTCGAGCGGCGTCACGTTCGCAAACTCGACTTCCGGCATTCCTGCCAGCGCGCTTTGCATGAATTCGAGCCAGATCGGCAAAGCGGCCTTTGCGCCGGTTTCTTTTTTGCCGAGCGAAATTTGCTTGTCGTCAAATCCAACCCAAACGCCGGCAGTCACTTGCGGCGTGAATCCGATGAACCACGCGTCGGTATAATCCTGCGTTGTGCCGGTTTTGCCCGCCGCAGGCCGACCGAGCGCCTTTGCCTGGATTCCCGTACCGAACTGGACGACCTCTTCCAGCATCGCGGTCATCGTATGCGCCACTTCCGGCGAAATCACGTCGTGCACTTCGGGATGCGCTTCTTCAAGCAGCGCGCCGTCGTAACTCGTCACGCGCCGGATCATATGCGGGTCGATGCGAATGCCGTCGTTCGGAAAAACGGTGAACGCGGAAACGTGTTCGGACAATTTCATGTCCGCTGCGCCGAGCGCGAGCGGCAAATATGGCGGCAACGAGGTCGTGATTCCAAATCGTCGCGTGATGTCGACCACCGACGAGATCCCGACCTTCTCCGCCAGCTTCACGGCCGGAACGTTTCGCGAACCCGCCAAAGCGCGCCGCAGTGTGATGTTGCCCTCGAATTTTTCGTCGTAATTGCGAGGTGAGTAGGGGACTCCGCCACTCATCACCGTCATCGGCGCATCGAGAATCGTGTCGAACGGCGTCGCGCCTTTCTCGAGCGCATCCGCATAGACATAGACCTTGAACGAGCTGCCGACCTGCCGGTACGCCTGCGTCGCGCGATTGAACTTTGAATCCTCGAAGCTGTAGCCCCCGACCATTGCCTTGATCTCGCCGGTCGGATTGTCTATCGCCAGAATCGCGGCCTGAGGCGCGGGCTGTTGCTCGAGCTGCACGCGCACCGTCGACTCGCCGATCTCCTTGATCGAAAACTGCGCCAGGTCGCCTACTTTCAACAACTCGCTCGGCTTCTTCCGTCCCGTCCACGCGAAATCCGCCGGCGCCAGGACTGCGCGGTACTGACCAATCTTGATCGTGGCATCCTTGTCGCCGACCGCCATCACCAACCCGGTGACGTAGCTGCCTTTGTCGATCGCATGCCGCCAATCTTCGTCTTCGTACGAATCCAACTGGCCGAGGTTGTCTCGCAAAATATTCGGAAGCCCGCCGCGCCAACCATGCCGCCGGTCGTAGCTGTGCAAACCGTCGCGCACCGATTGATTCGCCGCGCGCTGCATCGCGATATTCAGTGTCGTGTAAACGCGCAAGCCGCGCTCGTGTACCGCTTCCGTTCCGTAGGTCGATTCCAGGTACTTGCGAACTTCTTCGAAAAAGTATGGCGCGAGATCGTTGCGCGGATATTGCACGTGCAAACCGAGCGGGGTCTTCTTCGCTGCTTCCTCTTCGGCGCCGCCAATCTTTCCTTCTTCGAGCATTCGATACAAAACAAGATTGCGGCGTGCCAAGGCTCCCGTTGGATTCGTCAGCGGTGAAAATTTCGGACCGTTGACCATACCCGCCAGCAGTGCGGCCTCCTGCAATTTCAAATCGCCAACGGGCTTGCCGAAATAAAATTCCGACGCCGCAGCAAATCCGTAGTTGCCGTGCGCCAGATAAACCTGGTTCGCATACATGGCGAAGATTTGTGGCTTGGTGTATCGGCGTTCGATCTGTAGCGCCAGCAACATTTCCTGCATCTTGCGGCGAAAGCTCTTATCGCTGCGGTCGAGAAACAGATTGCCGGCGAGCTGCATGCTGATCGTGCTTGCACCCGCCGTGATGCGGTGATGCAACAGGTTGCGCCACGCTGCGCCCGCAATGCGCGGAAAGTCGATCCCCCAGTGCTCCTCGAAGTGCTGATCTTCGATCGAAGTCACCGCGTTGTACAAAACCTTGGGGCACTGCTCGTAGGTCATCAAGATGCGCCGTTGCAGCGCAAAGCTCCCGACCAGTTGCCCGTCGTCGGCGTAGATTTCGGTCACAACGTTCGGCCGATAGGTTTCGAGCGCCCGAATCTCCGGCAAGTCGCTCGCATACACAAACAGCAAACCGCTCGCCGCACCCAGCGCGATCGCGCACAACAACAGAAACGCCAGCGCCACGCGGTCGATCAGCTTCCAACCGCGCAACCGCAACGTAATCGGGGGCAAACTCAGCATGAAACTCTGATTTTAGCGCACATGTTTCGCGAGGGTGAGGCCACACCTTGCCTCAGGTTTCCATCACCACCGCAAGAAATCATGCACGATATCAGCCACTGCAAATCGCAACTCTGGATTGGGTTTAGAGCTGGGAGTAATACGTTTCGCCGGCGCAGCCTCGACACAAAGTGCGTCCGTTCTGCAACACTTCGCGCCCGAAATTAATTCCCTCGCCGCATTCGGCGCAAACCACGCGCGGCCCTTTGTATCCTGGCAAGTCCTGGGCCTTCACCTCGACTTTCACCCAGTTCTTGTCGAACAAAACTTCCTCCGACAATTCGGCGTACGCCTTCTGCTGGCCCAAGTCCTTCGTCATCTCGGGAAACATATCCCGCGCGATCTGTTTGCTCGACTCGCGCGCCGCGATCCGAATCGCTCGTCCAGTCTGCAAATCGACAAACGTCGCCGCGACCTTGCCCCAATCGCGAAATTTCAGCGCGCGCTTTCCCAGACGACAGTTCGCCACAAGCCCGATCGCATCCGTCATGCATCGATCGATTTCGACATAAGTGACAATCCGCTTCCGCTCGGCGATCGGATCCGTGATGCCAAGCTCGCGCAACCCGAGCATCGCAAGCCGCACACCCAGCACCTGCCCCGCGCACAAATGCCCGTGCGCAACGGCCGCCAACTGCAAATACTCTTCGAGCGTCTTCACAGGATCAGTCTACCGATGGGAGGGATTCCGGCGCTACTTCGTCGCAGCCGCCGGCGTCGTAGCAGTTTCCGCCGGCGCGGTCCATGGATGCGGCCTGCGCGCTTCAATGATCGCGAACGCAGCCATCAGCACCGCAAGGAGCGCCATACCCGCATCTTCTAAAACTTTTTGCATGTCGATCGGCTGTGGCGTCGCGAAGCATCCGCAGTTGATATTCATATGCAGCAGATACGCGCGCGTCACGACCACGGAAAATCCCACCATGATCGCGGCCAGCATCGTGCCAAATATCCGGAGCTGCCAACCAATCAAGACGAGAAACCCGAGCACAATCTCTGTGAACGGCAGCGTGTGCGCCACAAACTGAACGCCGCCGGGCGACAGCAGCTTGAAAGCCTCAACCTGAAACGCGAAATTCGCGATGTTAGTCGACAGCGAAAACTTGAAGAAAAACCATGGCCAGAAGTGACTGTTCGGCAGGAACGCCTTGGAATATCCAGCGTAAATGAAGACCGGCCCGAGAATCAGTCGGCCGAGCCACATCACCGCGCGGCGGAAATTGAGCGGGCTGGATTGCATCATGGCGAATTCCGATTATTCAAACCGCGTTCACTTGCCGCCGAGCAACTGATCCAGAAACTGCTTCAAAATGTCCCAGCTCATCACGCCGGCATAAGGAAATGTCTGCCCGTTCGCGTGAAAGATCGTCGTCGGCGTCTGGTTGACGCGGTACGTGTTGTTGCCCAGCGCCTGGTCCTTGGCGATCGAAGCATCGACCGATCCGCTCTTCACCAACGCGCGCACCTTCGTCATTTCGGCGGGAGAGAGCACCTTCGCCACAGTCCCGTCGATATCTCCCGACGCTTCCCACTTTTCCTGGTTCTGGAATAAGACGTCTTCGACGGCCTCAAGCTTCCCAATCTGCGCCGCCGCCCGAGAATATTGCGCCGCCTCTTTGGAGTGCGAGTGCATCGGCAGCGGAAAGTCGCGATGGATCAGGTACACCTTTCCGGTGTTGACGTAGTTGTCCATCAACTGGCGATTCGTTGAGTCGTACAGGCTCTTGCACGCCGGGCACTGGAAGTCGCTGAATACCTCCATCACGATGGGCGCGCTCTTCGAGCCGACTGCTTCGCGGGGATCGACATCGGGTACCGACGCAACCGTCTGCGGAGACGCGGGCGCGGCGACCGAAGACGAGCCCGACACCAGGCACGACGCCGAAAACAGAGCCGCAACAAGCAAGCCACCGATTCCCGAAACCATTCCGCGACGATTCACGCCACCCCTCCTACCGGTTCAAGCCAACAGGCGGTCAGAGTATCACACGACCCTCCCTTGCTAAACACGGCGGGACAGCGAACGTTCTGGTAGGCACCGCCTCCTGTCCGCTCGGGTTAAGCGCCTGATTTCCGAGGCGTTGAGCTGGTTCGAAGGTCCGACGAAACCTTGGCGCCGGCCCCCGACCGTTCCGGGCCCAGCCTTTTCGCTCGAAAGCCGGGTTGACAACCCGATACTCAGCATCCTTTCGGTCCCTGGAGCATCTTTATATCAAGCCGCGAGGAGCGGTAGCCGGGAGTTCGATGGGCGCGACTAGTTCGCATTCCGCTCGCGAATAGCACCAGCAACAGATTGCAAAGATTAGACTTACAGTCGTTGTAAGATAATTTGACAAAGACACACTCAACCTGTATAGTAGCTGGCGTTCGTGGGTGACCAGACGACGACCGGCGTTAGTCCGCGACTCTGAATGAGATCCAGCCAAGCAAACGAGTTTTGTAGAAACAGCGTTAGGGAGGGCAGGTAGTTATGAGCAAGATTATTGGAATCGACTTGGGTACGACCAACTCGGTTGTCGCCGTTATGCAGGGCGGCGAACCGGTGGTCATCCCGAACCAGGAAGGGGCACGCACAACGCCTTCGGTGGTTGCGATCACCAAGGGTGGCGAGCGCCTCGTCGGTCAGGTAGCCAAGCGCCAAGCCGTGACGAATCCGGAAAACACCGTGTATTCGATCAAGCGCTTTATGGGCCGCCGCTTCGACGAAGTCAGCGATGAAATGAAGCGCGTGCCATATCACGTCGTCAAGGGACAGCACGACGACGCACGCGTCGAGATCTCAGGCAAGGTGTACAGCCCGCCAGAAATCTCGGCGATGATTTTGGGCAAATTGAAGTCAGCCGCGGAAGACTTCCTCGGCGAAAAGGTGCAGAAGGCGGTCATCACCGTTCCCGCGTACTTCAACGACGCGCAACGGCAAGCGACCAAGCAGGCCGGCGAAATCGCGGGCCTCGAAGTCGTCCGCATCATCAACGAGCCGACGGCAGCCGCACTCGCCTACGGTCTCGACAAGAAGAGCGACGAAACGATCGCGGTCTATGACCTCGGCGGCGGCACGTTCGACATCTCGGTGCTCGAAGTTGGCGCCGGCGTCGTCGAAGTGAAATCGACCGCGGGCGACACGCACCTCGGCGGTGACGACATCGACCAGCGCATCGTCGACTGGCTAATCGATGAGTTCAAAAAGGAAAACAGCATCGACCTGAGCAAGGACCGGATGGCGCTGCAACGCCTGAAGGAAGCTGCGGAAAAGGCCAAGATCGAGCTGTCGCAGATGATGGAGACCGAAATCAATCTCCCCTTCATCACGGCAGGCGCCAGCGGCCCGATCCACATGCAGGTCAAGCTGACACGTACGCGCCTC
This sequence comes from uncultured Acidobacteriota bacterium, assembly GCA_963766985.1. Taxonomy (GTDB): domain Bacteria; phylum Acidobacteriota; class Terriglobia; order Acidiferrales; family UBA7541; genus Acidiferrum. The sequence goes on along the minus strand of CAVYCJ010000007.1, from coordinate 7,643 downwards.
GAGCAGTTGATGAACGATTTGCTCGAGCGCTCGATGAAGCCGGTGAAGCAGGCTCTCGAAGACGCGAAGATGTCGCCGAGCGACATTCAGGAAGTTGTTCTCGTCGGCGGTTCGACGCGTATCCCGAAGGTCGTATCGCTCGTTCGCAACTTCTTCGGCGGGAAAGAGCCTCACAAGGGCGTCAACCCGGACGAAGTTGTGGCGGTCGGCGCGGCGGTCCAGGGCGCAGTGTTGGGCGGCGAAGTGAAAGATATCCTGCTGCTCGACGTGACGCCGCTCTCGCTGGGCGTGGAAACGCTAGGCGGCGTGATGACCGTGCAGATTCCGCGTAACACGACGATTCCGACGCGCAAAGTCGAGACCTACTCGACCGCTTCGGATAATCAGTCCGGCGTGGAAATCCACGTGATGCAAGGTGAGCGCAAGTTCGCCAAGGACAATCGCTCGCTCGGCACGTTCAAGCTGGATGGAATTCCGCCAGCTCCGCGCGGCACACCGCAAATCGAAGTGACCTTTGACATCGACGCGAACGGCATCTTGAACGTCAGCGCGAAAGACAAGGCCACCAACAAAGAACAGAAGATCACCATTCAGTCTTCCACCGGCCTCACGAAAGAAGAGGCGGAGAAGATGCGCGTCGAAGCGGAGTCTCACTCCGAGGACGATCGCCGCAGAATGGAAGAGGTCGAATCGCGCAACCGGCTCGACGGTTTGGTTTACCAGGCCGAGAAGCTCGTGCGTGAAAATCGCGAGAAGCTCGCTGAAGGCGACGTGAAGTCGGTTGAAGAAGCGATCGAGGACGCGAAGAAGGCAATGAACGAGGGCGGCACGGCAAGGCTGCGGTCGGCGACGGAAAACGTCGAAGGCAAGCTGCACAAGATCGCCGAGACGCTCTATAAGACTGGCCAGCAGGCTGGCGCTGCCGCGGGCGCAGGTGCGGGAGCCGGTCCAGCGGGTGCGGGACCGAGCGAAGGCTCGACCTCGGACAGCGCCGCCGGTCAGGACAAAAAGAAAGACGATGTGATCGACGCCGAATATGTCGACGTCGACGACAACAAGCGGCCGAACTAAGTAAGTAGTTCAGGCCGAACCGTGGGGCTGGGGCGCAGCAACGTGAAACGAGCTGCGCCCCAACATGGTTTAACGCGCAAGTTGTGCGCGCGAATTTTTAATTTGAGTGAACTCGAATTTCCGAAGTAGAAGCTGACCCATCGAGAAAGTTCGCGGTCGGCGAAAAAGTTTATAGAGTCGCGCGGTTGACGCGCACACGATGGCTACCTCAACGAAACAAGACTTTTACGAATTGCTCGGGGTCTCGCGCAAAGCGACCGCTAAAGAAATCCGCGCGTCGTTTCGAAAGCTCGCGCGCAAGTATCACCCCGACCTCAATCCCGGCGACAAATCCGCTGAAGAAAAATTCAAGCAGCTGCAGGAAGCCTACGACGTTCTGTCCGATACGAAAAAACGGCAGATGTACGATCAGGTCGGCTTCTATAGCGACAACTACCAGCCTGGCGGTCCGCCTCCGGGGCATGAGCCCAGCGGCGGCTCACCCAATGTGAATTTCGATTTTAACGGCTTCGATTTCGGTGGCGGCGGTTCGCCTGGATCTGTTGGCGGCGGCCCTGGCGGTGGCGCGAGCTTCCGCGATCTCTTCAGTCAATTTTTTCGCGGCGGTGGTCGCGGCGGAGAAATGGAAGTCGAGCAGGAGCCTGGCGGCGACCTCGAATACCAGATTGAAATCGATTTCTGGGATGCCGTGCGCGGCGCAGTGAAGAAGCTTCAGATTACGCGCATGGAAACCTGCGAGACGTGCCATGGCACCGGCGCAATTGGCTCGCCGCAAACCTGCCCGATCTGCGGCGGCACCGGATCGGTGCAGCAAGCCGCTGGAAAAATGCGCTTCAACGTTCCCTGCACGCGCTGCGGCGGAACCGGCAAGCTTCGCACTGTCTGCAAGACATGCGGCGGTGAAGGTCGCATTCGTCGCAACGAAACGATCGACGTGCGCATTCCCGCGGGTATTGCCAGCGGTTCGCGTGTCCGCGTCCCTGGCAAAGGCAACGCCGGCACGATGGGTGCTCCGGTCGGTGACCTCTATCTCCGCGTAGATGTAAAGCCGCATCCCTTTTTCGAACGCCGCGGCAACGATCTCTACGTAAAAGTTCCGGTGACGGTGGCCGAGGCAACGCTCGGCTCGAAAGTCGAAGTCCCGACGATCGACGGCCGGTCGCTGGTTCGAATTCCGCCGGGCACGAATAGTGGCTCGACGCTGCGATTGCGCGAAAAAGGCGTCCCCGGGCGTAATGGCACGCGCGGCGACGAATACGTCGAGATTCAGGTGATCGTTCCCAAGCCGACCGACGAACGCGTGCGCAACCTGATGAAGGAACTCGAGCAGATCGAGCCAGACGATCCTCGCAAGGATTTGTTTGCAAAAGCGGGCGGCTGACGTAAGGGCGAAATATTACGGCCTAAGAATTTCGAAACAGCGAATAACGAAACGGTCGAAGAAGAGAAATCTGTATGGCGATACGAGGAAGAAAACGAGCGAAAGCCGGCTACATGATCAGCGCAGTGGCGGAGCTTTACAAACTCCATCCGCAAACACTCCGCTTGTACGAACGCGTCGGTCTACTCAAGCCCTCGCGTTCACAAGGCAACACGCGCCTCTACACCGACGAAGATCTCGAACGCCTCGATGTCATCCTGACGCTCGCCCGTGACATGGGCGTCAATCTCGCCGGCATCGAAATTATTCTCAACATGCGCGAAAAAATGGTCGAGATGGAAAAGCAGATGACCGAGTTCGCCACCGTCGTCCAGCAGGAACTGTCGCGCGTCGCCGCTCTCCACAGCGAACCGCCTCCGCGCAATGCAATCGTTCGCGCATCGCCACTCCGCGGAACAGCACGAGCGAATCTGCGCGAAAGCTAAACTCACCCGGGCTCGGTCGGTTCTTGTGAGCGGCGCTTGCTCCGCCCGGCGCGTGCCCAACCTCAGCGCGTCTCCCAGCCTCTCCACCGCGAATCCTTTCACAAATCGTCCACAGCACCGCTTGCTGTCTCCTCGATGCCCTCGTATTCTGTCCTTCGACACGGACACGATGCCCCTCGAAAATTGCCAACTCTGCCGCGGCACCGGATGGAAGCTAGTTCCCCGTCCGGACGGCGCCGGCAAATTCGCCGTAGCTTGCGATTGCGGCATGGAAGACCGCGCCAATCGCGTCCTGCAACGCGCGCACATCCCCAAACGCTACGAACACTGCGACTTCGAAAGCTACGTCACCGATCTCGTCGACGGCAAAACGTGGAGCCCGCAACACACTGCGTCGCTCAAATTCGCCAAGAGCTGGACCGAATCCTTCACGCGCGATTTTCCCGGCGGCTCCGACAAAGGCCTCCTTTTCATGGGCCCCTCCGGTGTCGGCAAAACACACCTGGCTGTCGCTGCCATGAAAGAACTAATCAACCGCGGCCACGCCTGCCTCTTCTGCGACTATCGCGAACTGCTCAAAGAAATCCAGACCAGCTACAATCCCAGCCAGCGAATCTACCGAAATGGCGATTCTCGACCCGATTCGCACCGTCGAAGTTCTCATCCTCGACGATCTCGGTGCCAGCAAGCCCTCAGACTGGGTCCGCGACATCGTCAGCATCGTCCTCAACGCCCGCTACAACGAGAAACGCACCACCATCATCACCACAAATTATCTCGACAATCCCATGTCCGAGGGCGAGGCCACCCGTGGCCCTGGTGGCAGACTCATCCCCGCCGTGCGCGAAGACTCCCTCGAACAGCGCATCGGCAGCCGCATGCGCTCTCGACTCTTCGAAATGTGCCGCACCATCGAAGTAAGCGCCCCCGATTTTCGCCGCGAGCGCACGCAAGCCGGTCGCGCCCACGCCTAGATTTCGTCCATCCAGCAAGTGCGCCGCGAACGCGGCGCAACCCAGCCTCGATGCAACGAAAAGCGCCCCAAAACCATCTACCTCAATACGTTGACACCGGGTTCGGCCGCCGCGTATTATTCTTGGCGTTGCAGCATTTTGGACGCCCGCAGCACTTGTCCTCGGTGAGCGCATAACGGTCGTTTTCAGCAACGGACCACATCACGGTTGTCTATAGAGGTTGACCTGCCCTGTGCGTCGTTTAATCGCGCATCAGGGCTAGAATCATCTCGCCGCCAGCCGTATCGCCCGTTGAGCAACGTCAAGAAGTACAACCGCGAAGCTGTACCCCTTGCGTCACTCAAAAGTCGAGTTGAGAGATCGCAGGGATTCTCAAGTTTCACCCATGACTCCGGCATCGCCGGGTCACTAGACAAAGACGCAGTATTTTCTGGAGGCCAACAACCATGTTTTCCGACAACGATAACCCGACTTCCGCCGCAGCTGCTCCCGCACACGAACCCGAAAAAGATCAAGCAAGCGAAAATCAAGCTCACACCGAAGCAACTATAGACGCCGCCGCTCACGAGGCTACCGCTGCGCCCGTTGCGCAGGCCGACGGCGATCCTCGCCCGGAGCAGGCCACCGCTGCAGCCGCACCGGCCGCCGCGCAACCCGAAGCGACGCAGCACCTCGATCCCGAAGCCGCTGCCGCCGCCGAAGAAGCTGCCGGCTCCGAGGAAATGTCCAAGCTGATCGAGCAGTACAGCGAGCCGGTCGAGAGCGCAGCAAACAACGAAATTATCGAAGTAAAAGTAGTCGCCTACACCGAGCATGGCGTCGTCGTAGACGTCGGCGGCAAGACCGAAGGTCTGATTCCTGCCGCTGAATTTTCCGAGACCGATATTCCGCGTCCGGAACCCAACGCGACCATCGAAGTCCAGCGCACCGGCGAACACAAAGACGGCTACGTCATCCTTTCGTATCAGAAAGTTTTGCGTCGCCGCACGTGGGAAAAAATCGAAGCCGCATTCAAAGCCAAGGAAACCGTCACCGGCAAAGTCGTCGATCGCATCAAGGGCGGCTTGGTCGTTGACATCGGCGTTCGCGCGTTCCTTCCAGGCTCGCAGTACGACCTTCGTCCGACGGCCAACCTCGACAACCTGATGAAGCAGGAACTTCAGGTTCGCATCACCAAGCTGAACCGCCGCCGCGGCAACGTCGTCGTCAGCCGCCGCGCACTGCTGGAAGAAGAACTCCACGCCAAGCGCGCGCAGCTGATGGAAACGCTCAGCGAAGGTCAGAAGGTCAAGGGTCACGTAAAGAACGTCACCGAGTACGGCGCCTTCGTCGATCTCGGCGGCATCGATGGCTTGCTTCACCTCACCGATCTGAGCTGGGGCCGCGTCAAGCATCCGTCCGACATCGTCAAGCCCGACCAGGAACTCGAAGTCATCATCCTGAAGTTCGACAAGGAAAAGCAGCGCGTCTCGCTCGGCCTCAAGCAGCTCACGAACGATCCTTGGGTCGGCGCCTCGGAGAAATATCCGGCAGGCGGCAAAGTGAAGGGCAAGATCGTCGGCGTCGTCGACTACGGCGTCTTCGTCGAACTCGAGCAAGGCATCGAAGGCCTCGTCCATGTCTCCGAAATGAGCTGGAACAAAAAAGTCCAGCATCCATCGAAGATTGCGAAAGTCGGTGACGAAGTCGACGTCGTCGTGCTCGACATCAAGCCCAGCGATCGCCGCGTTTCGCTCGGTATCAAGCAGGCGCTGCCCGATCCATGGCTGCTCACCGCTGAAAAATATCCGATCGGCACCGTCGTCACCGGCAAGGTCCGCAACATCGCCGAGTTCGGCGCGTTCATCGAAATCGAAGACGGCTTCGACGGCCTCGTCCACGTCAGCGACGTCAGCTGGACCGAGCGCATCAAGAATCCGCACGAAGTCTTCAAGAAGGGCGAACCGATCACCGCAAAGGTGCTCAAGATCGATCCGGAAAATCGCCGCGTGTCGTTGGGCATCAAGCAGGTCAACGACATCTGGGGCGACTGGTTCAAGCAGCACAAGGTCGGCTCGATCGTGAAGGGCAAAGTTTCGCGCATCGCTACGTTCGGCGCTTTCGTCGAGCTCGGCGACAACATCGAAGCGCTTTGCCACAACACCGAAATCGAAGACCGCAAGCGTCGCGACGAAGGTCCGGCCGCATCCATGCACCGCACCTCGACTGGTCCGCTCAAGAGCGCGGGCCCGCTCGAACCGGGCAAAGAGTACGACTTCAAAATCATCAAGATCAGCCCGGAGACCCGCCGCATCGGTCTCAGTTATCGCGCCGCCGCCAAGCAGATCGAACGAAAAGAAATCGAGCAGTATCGCTCGACGACCAAATCGTCTTCGACCGCGACCATCGGCGACGCGCTCAAGCAGAAGCTCGCTGGGTTGAAATAGTTTTGGGGCGCCGGGGCTTCAACAGCCCCGGCGTATAATTCCTTTACCTGCGGGTCATTTTAGTGATAGTAACAATGGCAACCGGGAGAGCTTGCCCCCGTAAATCGTTTCGGATCACATAGCTGCAACGATTTTCGGTACCTGACAAGTGGCAGTGCCACGAGGCTACGGGAAGATGACGAAGCAACCTACATTGACGAAGGCCGACCTCATCGAAGAGGTCCTTAAGGTTACCGAACTTCCTCGCAAGGAATCGGAAACCATCGTCGAAACCATTTTCGAGAGCATCATCGACGCTCTTCAAAAAGGCGACAAGATCGAAATTCGCGGCTTTGGCAGCTTCCGCACGCGCCAGCGTCGCGGCCGCGTTGGCCGCAACCCCAAGACCGGCGCCAAAGTCGAAGTCCCGCCCAAAAAGATCCCATTCTTCAAGCCCAGCAAAGAGTTAAAAGACTTCGTCAACACCGCCGACGGCGTCCCCGCCGCCTAACAAATGTCATAGCCTCGCGCGAGCGAGCCTCATCCGCAGTCGTAGCGCCGGCTTCCAGCCGGCGTTTTTGTTTCTCCGCCACACCAAATAATTGTCATCCTGAGCGCAGCGAAGGATCTCAGACGTAAACGCCACCTCAATCCCACCATCGCCCCAAAACGTTTTACGCTATCCTTAACTCCTCATCACTCGAAAGGCTCTCTCCTCGATGGATTACATCTGGACTCCTTGGCGCTACCAGTACATGAAGCAAGCCGAGGCCAACAAACTACCCGAGTGCATCTTCTGCGACGCCGCCAATCGTAAAGACGACCACGAAACCCTCGTCGCCTATCGCGGCAAAAAAGTTTTCGTCATCCTCAATCGCTTCCCCTACACCTCCGGCCACGTCATGGTCGTTCCCTACGCCCACGTTGGCGATCTCGCCAGCGCCGATCCCGAAGCTCTCTCCGAAATGATGCACCTCGCCCAACGCGTCGAAGGCGCCTTCCGCGCCAATTACAAGCCCGACGGCTTGAACGTCGGCATGAATATCGGCCGCGCAGGCGGCGCCGGTGTCGTCGGCCACATCCATCTCCACGTCCTGCCCCGCTGGTTCGGCGATTCCAATTTTATGACCGTCGTCGGTGAAACCCGCGTCCTCCCCGAAGACCTAAATACGACGTACACTCGTCTCCGCGAATATTTCGCGCTAGCCGCCCCCGGAGAACCTCGGTGAATCTCGCGCTGACCGAAGATCAACAGCTGCTCCAGAAAAGTGTCCGCGAATTCGCGGAGTCCGAAGTAAAACCCCTCGCCCGCGAAAACGACGAGACC
>CAVYCJ010000006.1:0-249938 GCA_963766985.1 uncultured Acidobacteriota bacterium | reverse complement strand
TCGCGGTGTTGATCGCATCGGAACCACCCGCCGCTCGCGCCACGACGAGCTTGTCATCATCCATATCCACACAAATGGTGCGAGCTCCGCGTGCGTTCGACGCAGCTACGGCTCCGAGTCCCACGCCGCCGCAGCCTAAGATGGCGACAATGTCGTCTGCTTTTATTCTGCCGCGCGCCGCAGCATGAAATCCCACCGTCAGGGGTTCGACGAGGCACAACTCTTTCCTCGTGAGTTTCGCCGGATACAACTTCTCTCTTGGCATTGCGACGAATTCCGCGAGCGCACCGTCCCGTTGTACGCCGAGAGTCTGATTGAATTGGCAAGCATTCGAACGTCCCCTCCGGCACGAAGCGCAGCTGCCGCAGTTCGTATACGGAGAAAGAGCTACGTCGGTACCTGCAGGCAGTGAACTGTCTCCCTCAACGACCGTGGCTGACACTTCATGACCGAGGATCCGGGGAAATGTGACGAGTGGATTTCGTCCGCGAAATGAGTTCAGGTCGCTTCCGCAGAAACCAACCATTCTGACTCTCAGCAAGATTTGTCCGGGCGCGACCACCGGATCGGGCACCGTTTCGACGGACGCTTCGCCGGGACTCTTGAGTACAAGTGCTTTCACGCTGCAACCTCTGAGAGGATTTGCGACAAACACCGACACTGGATGGGAGTGTCTATCGCCGCTGAATGTATACTACCGGCTTCCTGAATTGAACTTTGAAGAGAATTAGGCCGGCATCCGAAAAAAATGTGGGGTCTCCACTGATGCGTTCACTTTTTTGCACCCTGACACTGCTCATCGTGGCCATGGCAGCGCCAATCGCACCTGCGCAGAAAATCCGGGTATCGATTGACGTTTCAAAGCCCGGTGCAAAGGTTGACCGTAACCTCTTCGGCCAATTCGCAGAGCATCTCGGCCACGGCATCTACGAAGGCATCTGGGTCGGCCCGGACTCCAAAATTCCAAACACACGCGGTATCCGTAATGACGTTGTCGGCGCACTCAAAGCGCTAAAAGTTCCGAACGTGCGCTGGCCCGGCGGGTGTTTCGCCGACGAATATCACTGGCGCAAAGGAATCGGCCGCGATCGCCCCGCAACACTCAATCCCAATTGGGGCGGCGTGATTGAGCCGAACACCTTCGGAACGCATGAGTTCATGGACTTCGTCGACCAGATCGGCGCTGAAGCCTACCTCTCCGTCAACCTCGGCTCGGGCACTCCGCAGGAAGCCTCAGAATGGCTCGAATACCTGACTACGGCGCAGCCGACCGCGCTCGCCAAAGAGCGCGCAGCCAACGGCCATCGAGGCTCCTTATAAAGTCGCGTTTCTCGGCCTCGGGAACGAAAGCTGGGATTGCGGCGGCAACATGACCCCCGACTACTATTTGGACAGGATGAAGCTTTTCAGCCACTTCGTACGGAACTTCAATCCCGATCAGCAGCCCGAAAAACCGAAAGACCAGCAGATGCTGAAAATTGCCGTCGGTCCCGGCGGCGGCGAGTCCCGTTGGACGGAGTGGACTGAAGCCATCATGAAGGCGTGGCAGGCCCACACCTGGAGTTGGGATATCGACGGGCTCTCTCTGCATAGCTATACCGTCGTGAAATGGCCGCCGGCCTATGCCTCCGTCGGGTTCGGCGAAACGGAATATGCACAAATCCTCAAGTCCACGCTGGAAATGAAGGATCTTGTCGAAAAGCACTCCGCCATCATGGACAAGTACGATCCGCAGAAAAAAGTGGCGCTTGTTGTGGATGAGTGGGGCGGCTGGTACGCGCCGCTTCCCGGCAGCAATCCCGGCTTCCTCGTCCAGCAGAATAGTTTGCGCGACGCGGTTCTCGCCGCGCTCAACCTGAATATTTTTGCGCGGCATGCTGATCGCGTTCGCATGGCCAACATCGCACAGATGATCAATGTTCTCCAGGCGATGATCCTGACCGACAAAGAAAAAATGGTTCTCACGCCTACCTACTACGTTTACAAAATGTACGTGCCATTTCAGGATGCGACTTTCGTGCCGATCTCGTTTGACGCCGGCACGTACACGCACGGCGACATCACGTTGCCTCGGGTGGATGCCATAGCAGCGAAAGATAAAGCCGGAAAATTGTGGCTCGCAATCACCAACGTTGATCCGAATCAGTCCACTGAAATCGAACTTGCTCTGGCCGGAATAAATGCCAAATCAGCGACAGGAGAAACGTTGTCGGCACTCAAGGTCGACAGCGTCAATAGCTTCGACGCGCCCAATACGGTTGTACCAAAGCCTATTTCTGCGAAAGCGCAGGACGGCAAGCTGAATCTCAAGTTGGAACCAAAATCCGTAACGGTTGTTGCAGTCGAATAGTAAAGCTGGATCCTCGCACTCTCAGACTCATGCCGGTTCAAGAAAGGGCTTCGATGACAAGCGCAAAATGGTTCGGCGGGATTCTAATTGCGATTGCGGCAGGACTGGCTCCGCAACTCGCCGCGCAAGTGCAAACGGATGTGCCTCCGCCCGTTGCCGGTGCAAAGCCCGTGGCGGTCGAACACATCAAAGTTCACGGGGCGGCACTGGAAGGCAATCTGGAAGGCGACGCAGCCGATCGCGACGTGTTTGTGTTCCTTCCACCCAGCTATTCGCAAGAAAAATCTCGACGCTATCCCGTCGTCTACGCCCTGCACGGCTACTCCATCGGCGCCGAGCAATGGAGTCACGAAATCCACGTGCCCGAGACGATCGAAGGCGCCTTCGCGCAAGGCGCGAAGGAAATGATTGTGGTGCTGCCGGATTCGAAAACTCTGCACAACGGTTCCATGTATTCGAGTTCCGTGACGACCGGCGATTTCGAGCAGTTCATCGCACACGACTTAGTCGCGTACATCGATGCGCACTACCGTACGATTCCGAATCGCCAAAGCCGCGGACTCGTGGGCCACTCGATGGGAGGCTATGGAGCTACCCGCATTGGCATGAAGCATTCTGACGTGTTCGGGAGTTTGTACATCATGAGTCCATGTTGCTTATCGCCGCGGCCACCCGTGAGCCCGGAAATCGCAAAGAGCCTCGAAGCCGCCAAAACACCTGCGGATTCCGCAAGCCTGCAATTTTTTGCGCGCGCCACGCTGGCCTCGGCTGCTGCATGGTCTCCGGACCCAAAGAATCCGCCGCTTTATCTCGACCTGCCCACGAAAGACGGAGTGGCGCAGCCGGAGGTACTTGCGAAATGGGCTGCGAACGCGCCGCTCGCTTTCATGGATCAGTACATCGGAGGTTTCCGCCGGTATCGCGCTATCTCGATCGATGTGGGCGACCAGGACGGTTTGCGAGTGGATACCGCCAAGCTTCACGAGGCGCTAGACAATTATGGAATCGCGAACACCTTTGAAGTGTATTCCGGCACGCACACAAGCAAAGTGGCCGACCGCTTTCAAAATCATGTGATGCCGTTCTTTAGCCAGAATCTTTGCTTTCAAGCGAGCTGCCAGTGACTTATGTTGCTGGTTTTATTTGGCTTCTTTGATAATCGCTTCTGCGGCGTTCCCTGCCACCACCCAGCTCGCCGAACCGGCAACGACGGCTTCGTCCTCAAACCACAGAAATCCGAAGTCATCGATGCACTCCGGAAAATCCGGCTTGATGATGATGTATCCCGGAATCACGGCACCCGGAATGTAGGAATTGTCGGCGCGATTGTTGCTGTAGGTCATCGTCTTCGACACCGTTCCAACTCCAGCCACATACGAAGTGCTGGATACCGGGTGCGTCCCGAGAATGTAGTTGACCGCGCGAAGTGTGTATTCGGGGCCGACCAGGTCCGGAAAAGCCTTGTGCAGGAAATACATTCGGATGGCCATGTCTACCACAGCGCCCGAACCGCCCCACGTGCCGACACTTGGCGGAACCCCAAACGGGGTGGCGGCCAGCTGCCCATCCAAACCGGCCATGTATTTCTTCACGGCCTCGCGCATTTGATCCTTTTCACCAGCGTCCAGATAAGGCAAAGCCCTCACCGCGCTCCAGCCACGCATATCGAGTTGTTCTGGCGTAATCATCTGCGGGAACAATTCCTTCAGCCGAGACTTATATGGCTCCGCACCATTCGTGGCGATGGTCAATTCCAGGGCTGCCCCCCACTCCAATGCTGGGCCGAATCGACCGCGGCCCGACGCCGTGGGAGGAGTTGGTTGTGCGCCGGCCGTGGTCGTGGCGGCAGGAACACTTGCTCTGCTCGCTGCGTTGCCAACGTTTTGCGTGCCAGTGACCGCACCCTGCGACGCGGCTAGCACGCCACCTCCCGGCGCGCCTGCAGGAGCAGCTCCGCCTAAGCCGCCGCCTGCTGGATTCTGCGTTGGGTGAGCCTTCTCCTCGTTCCAAGCCTTGATCGCGGTATCCAGGCAATCCTTCGCTAACGCATCGTCCCAGCCTTTCAGAGTATCCGCCGCCGCTGCCAGCGCAGCGATGGCGTTCCATTGGAAAAACGGATTGTTCGTGGTGAAGATCCAGCGATCGTCCGGTCTGCCAGAGTAATTACCCTTCGTTTCGTTCGGACCGAGTTTCGGATCGTAGATGCGACCATCTGTTTTTGAAGCGCCGTCGCCCACCTGGGTGTATTGCCGCAGATCTGGTTCGTGAGTGCCACGAATGGCGTGGCCGATGTTGTGGAACTGCGCCAGGATGAGCAGCGCGCCGTGCTTCACTTGCTGCACCGTATCCGGCACTCCATCGGGCCGGTGCATCTCCACCTCGCGCGCGGTTTCATCCACGGTGAGCTCGTCGTATGTGAGATGAAATTCGCGATATGCCAGCGCCAGGCTCTGAATCACGCTCAGTTGCGCCGGCTCCTCCAAATCGAAATCTCCAGCGTCATACCATCCGCCTACGTTCATCCCAGGGATGTGATCGCCGCCTTTGTACTTTCCATCTGTCGCCGTGGCCTGGTTCCAGCCGTCAAATTGCTCTCCGACTACCGGCGCCATGCGGCCGTCATCGAGGTGCGACGCGCCATGCCACACACGGTATCCTTCGCGAACCGCGACGTGATCCATCTGCTCTGCAAGGTGATGGTCCAGGCTGTCCTGCCAGATTTTTGCGTAGACATCCTGTGAGATCGGAAAAGGAGCAGTGCGCTGATCCGCGTACTCGATGACGTAAAGGCCAGGTTCCTTCACCGAGCTGAAGTCGAATTTCGAATAGACGTAGCGCAGCCACGGCGTGGCAGGCGTGATAGTACCCTCGAACACCTTCTCGTAAGATCCACTCGGCGTCAGGCGCAAGACCTTGGCCGTCTTCGGACCGTTGTATTTCGGGTCGAGTTCGAGCACCGCGACTTTCGCGAAGTCCGGCGCATAACCCACTTGGCTGTGAGCGATCATCGGCGGCCGTGTCCAGTTGGGGATCACGTCCGGACGGATGTGCCAAACGATGGCGCCCGTGGTTTTGCCGGAAGGAATCAGCGAACGCAACACGAACCAACCGTTCTGCGCGCGGTCGCGCCCATCGAACAGCATGAGGTTGGCGGTATCCGACACTACGTTCACTCGGGCTAACGCGTCGTCCACCCCAAGAGTGATGCTTTTGCCTTCGGCGAACGGCAGTGGCTGCGTGTATCCCTTGGCCTTGTCCCAGTCCTCCAGGTAGTATGCCTTCTTCGGTTCATCCGCTAAAGGCAAGACTTTCGTCATTGAGTCATTCGGCGTTCGCGGGAAGAAGCCGGCCTGGGTTCCATTCACCATGTAAGCCTTGCCCATATAAATTGAGGGCAGGAACTCCAAGTTGAAGCCCGCCCTCCCCGCCAGTTTTTGCGGCAGCGGCTTATCGAGATTGATGCTGACTTTCACCCCGCCTGGCTCCGCTGCTACTTCCAGTGTGTAACTGAAGTCGAATGTCGGGAATGCGAGGTCAGCAGTGAGCCGGCTGTTCGTTTTGTCCACATGGCGATCTTTGAGCGTTGCCACCAAGTCCCACTGTTCCGGAGTCGGCATCAGCCGCACATCGCCATTGGTGGCGATGCGCTGGCCGTGGAGAATCATCTCCATGGCGGTGTTCTTTTGGTCCACAAACACGGGGTGGTACGTGCTGTCGTAGAGAAAAACGCTGAAGCCTTGAGTGTCGAGATAATTTTTGTCGGTCACCTTCATGGAAAAATCCGCGACGGAAAAACCTGAGGCCGAAATCAGGACCAAGAAGAGACAAACGATTCGCGTGAGCATAAGTTGGGATTGATATTGCTCCTTGGCCCAACATGATATGGCAATGTGGGCCATCAAGGCGGCTCTTGTTCCGCAGATTTACGGAGCCTAGGAGTCAACTCCAGACAAGTCGCGTGACCGGACGAGTCCGTGGCGAATCGGACTTCACTTTACGTAACGGCGTTAGTTGGAAGATGATGGTATCTTCCGCGTTTATCAACATGCCGAGCGGTAGCAGAGGTCTGGTCGGCATCAACTCGAAGGTCAACGGAGGCCGGCGTGTCGGTGCCGGGTGTCGTAACCAAAAGAAAACGGGTCCGCCTCTGCTTCTAGCTTTCATGGACTTTCCACGCGAGTTGGAAGAACACGTCCCCTCCTCAACGTATCCGTCCCGTGTTTGTCGTTGCACTGACCTCAGCTTAGAGGCGAAGTGACAGTTATTATCTAGAGATCACAACGGCGGTGCTGGATTTTACGGTCCAGACCTAAGTTTGGCTGTTACACCGGTCTCGGTGCCTTCCGTTCTGAAATCCGCTCTGTGCCGGAAAACAGAATTGGTGCATCAGTTTGCTGTGGGACTGGTCGCGTCGGGGGAATGATGGAGAAGGAAAAGTACGAGCGGCTTTTGGGGCTGGTGACTTCGAAGGACGAAGGAAAGAGCGGGCAGCTTTTGAACCGAGAGGCGTCGCGAGGCGACGTGCGTATGTGGGGAAAGATCGCCCTTGATGAGATTGGCGCAGGCGACTGGTTGGTGGGTTCGTGGAGTGTCGATGGAGTGCCGCGGTGGGTTCCGAGGATGCACTATTACAGGCGCGACGAGCGCAAATTTTATGTCGTTCGGCCGAATATTACGGCGGCGAAGATGGAATTGATCGTGGATCAAGAGGACATTGAACTCGATCCTCAGCGGGCAAAATTCATCACGGAAAATATTGAGAACTGGGAGCGCGAGATGTTGCAAGTCGAGTCTTGACCGAGCAAATGCGTTCTCGGGCTGGGTGTTTTGGGCAGAACTTACGGAGAATCAAAGGGCAGGTCACCAAACCGTGCGGATGTAGGGACTGCGGCGAAGCGCGGTATCGCTTGTGACGAGTGTGAGCCCTTCGGCGAGCGCTGTGGCGCTGATGAGTCGGTCAGCCGGATCTTTCGGGAAGTCGGAACCGAATTGGCTGGCTTGCGCAGCGATCTTGGGCGTGATGGGTCGCACCGAAAAGAAGGACGCCACTTCCTCTACCGTCGCTTCGGCGGTCCTATCCAATGTCAAGATTCCGGCGCTGAGGATCCATGCGAATTCCCACAACGAGATTGCCGAAAGCGCCAAGCCGCCTGAGAGTCTTGCTCTCCTGATAGCCGAAGCGGCGGGGCGTGAGAGCTTGTCCGGTTCGTAGTGGAGCCAGATCATCGCTTGTGTATCGAGAAGAATCACTTCTTTTTCTTCGTCATCTTCATGACCTTCCACTCGACCGGAATTGGAGCCGTGATGTCTCCGACAATTCGCAGCCCTTTTCTCTGCATGAAGCCGAAGACATCGTCATTTTCTGGTTCCGCGGGGACCAGCTTTGCGATGGGTTTGCCACGTCGTGTAACCGTGACGGATTCGCCGGTTGCGCCGACCTGCCTAATTAGAGACAGGCACTTCGCTTTGAATAAACTCGCCGCTATTCGTTTCATATGACCACTCCGTAATGACCATGGTCATATTAGCGTGACCATCCGAATTCCACTATGCGCAAGACAAATACGTTCGCGCGAGGCACCTGATTTCGCTTATGCTCGTGCGGGAATTTTTACCGGGAGACTGCACTGTGAAACGCTGCTACCTGCCAATGTTGTTGATCGCGCTTGCTGCGAATGCTGCGAATTTGTCCGCCCAAACGGGGCAGACGCCGCCGTTGACGCCGGATATTCCGCCGAAATTTGTAAAGCCGACGGCGGGGTATGACTACACGAAGCGCGAAGTCATGATTCCGATGCGTGACGGGGTAAAGCTGTACACGGTGATCACGATCCCGAACGGCGCGAAGAATGCACCGATTCTGCTGACGCGCACGCCTTACGACGCGGAGCATCGCGCGCAGCGATCGGACTCTTTTCTGATGGTGAATGAATTGCCGCAGGGCGACGAAGTTTTCGTGAATGAGGGATACATCCGCGTGTTCCAGGATATCCGCGGAAAATATCACTCCGAAGGCGATTATGTAATGACGCGGCCTTTGCGCGGGACCGCTGAATTCGAGCGAAGTCGATCATTCGACGGATGCCTACGACACGATCGAGTGGCTGGTGAAAAATGTGCCGGAATCGAACGGCAAAGTCGGAATGCTGGGGAGTTCGTACGAGGGATTCACGGTGGTGATGGCGCTGGTGCATCCGCATCCGGCGTTGAAAGTTGCGGCGCCGATGAGCCCGATGGTTGACGGCTGGATGGGCGACGACTGGTTTCACTTCGGCGCGTTCCGTCAGAACAATCTGGACTACATCGCCGGCCAGACCGAAGCGCGGGGCGAGGGCGGAAAAATCATGCGACAGGGCCGCGACGACTACGACAACTATCTGCGCGCCGGTTCGCTCGGTGACTACGCAAAAACGGCGGGCATGGACCAGATGCCGTTCTGGAAAAAAATCACGGAACATCCCGCGTACGACGCGTATTGGCAAAATCAGGCGCTCGATAAGGTCATGGCAGAGCAGCCGCTGATCGTGCCGACGATGTGGATTCAGGGTTTGTGGGATCAGGAAGACATGTGGGGCGCGATTCATTGTTATCTCGCGGTCGAACCGAAAGATACGAACAACGACAAAAATTATCTGGTGATGGGGCCGTGGCGGCACAGCGGCGTGAATTACGAAGGGTCGACGCTCGGGCCGCTACATTTGGATGGCGACACGGCGCTGCAATTCCGGCGCGATGTGCTGCGGCCATTTTTCGATCAATATTTGCGCGACGGATCGCCGAAGGCCGACACGCCGCCGGTGTTCATCTACAACACGGGCGAAAATCACTGGGATCGGCTGAAAGCGTGGCCGCTCGCGTGCCCGACGTGCGCGGTGAAATCGAAGCCGCTGTATCTGACGGCGAATTTTGGATTGTCGTTTGATGCGCCGACCGAGCGCGATCCGAAATCGGCTGCGGGTTCAGACGAATATATTTCCGATCCGGCGCGGCCGGTGCCGTATGTTCCTCGGCCCGTCGTGGATTCCGACGGCGATACGTGGCGGCGTTGGCTGCTGATCGATCAGCGCTTCGTTGACGGCCGCACCGACATTCTGACGTACGAGTCGCCGGTGCTGAAGGCGCCGGTGCGCGTGGGAGGGGCGCCGGTGGTGAATCTCGTGGCGTCGACGAGCGGCACGGACAGCGATTGGGTGGTGAAACTGATCGACGTATATCCCGAAGAAATCGCCAGCCGGCCCGAGATGGGCGGGTATGAGCTCAACATCGCGATGGATATTTTCCGCGGGCGCTATCGCGAGAGTTTTGAGACGGCGAAAGCGATCACTCCAAATACTCCGCTGGCGTATAAGTTCATTTTGCCGACCGTCGATCACGTATTTTTGCCGGGGCATCGCATTATGGTGCAGGTGCAATCGAGCTGGTTCCCGCTGTACGACCGGAATCCGCAAACGTTTGTGCCAAATATCTTTTTTGCGAAGCCGGCGGATTACGTGAAGGCGACACAACGCGTGTATCACGCGCAGGGGGCGGCGAGCTTTATCGACTTGCCGGTGGTCGCGGCGCAATAAGCAACACTCACGACCAAACTAAAGGTCGACACTTTGCAGGCGATCGCGAAAGTACAACTTCCAATCGTGCGGCACCGACGGAAGCTCAAATAGCTGTTGAATTGCGAGCGTGTCGGCACGCGTGAAGCGCTTTGCAAGAAACAAGCGCAAGAAATCGGCGATCGATACACCGTTGGCATTGCGGGCTACAGGAACAATCTCGTCGCCAGCCGCGATTTCACCTTCTCGTGTAACGGCAACATAGAAACCGATGCGCCGGCTCGCGAGAAATTTCTTTACCATGTCGTCGGCTTGAAAGCGCACGCCGAGCTTGTAGCAAGGGAGTCGGGGCTGCGAAACGACGACTTCAGCGTCGTTGATCGCGAAGCGATCGCCGATGTGGACGTCACTTTCCAGCATGCCGACCGTGGTGAGGTTCTCGCCAAACACGCCGTGAGGCAGATCGCGACCGGGCAGCTTTTCTTTCCAATAGGCGTAGTGCTCGAGGGGATAGCAGTAAACAGCTTTGTGCTCGCCACCGTGCACGGTGAGGTCGGCCTGGCGATCGCCATCAAGATTAAGTTTGCGGAGACGAATGCGCGCTGCCGTGGGCGATTTGAAAATGCCGGTGGTCACGGTCTCACCGTGCCACTGGACATCGCGGGGTAAGCCGACATTGAGGGAGACGATTTTCATCGCAGTGGGATTGGATGCCGTCACGGTTGCCACGATTCAGAAGGTTTGGAGTCGCTGGGCGGAAATCAATCTGTGGCGTCACGCCATGCTGCTTTCTGACGAGGGCTCTTGCAATGCTTGTGTAACGCGGCGGAGGCCCTCGGCGAACATTTCGTGATCGACGCCCATTCCGATGCGGAAATGGTCGGGCATCTCGAAAAATTTGCCGGGGACGACGGTTGTGTCGAAGTTTGTGCGGAGACGTTGGAGCAATGCTGCGACGTCGCCATCCAGCAGCTTGGGAAACGACGTTGTGCCGTAGGGAGTGCGAACTGCGGTGATGTGGGATGCGTTGGCGTCGAGAAAATCCTTGAGGTCCACGCGGTCGGCTTCGACAATTTTCCGAGCGCGTTCGCGGATTTTGTCGAGATGCTGGAATGCGATGACGCTGAGGATCTCGGTCGGATGCACAGGAGTTGCGGCGAAGAGATCGTTGAGTTCGTAGATCGCGCGAGCAAGGTCGGGCTGCGCGAGAATCCAGCCGCAGCGAAGGCCGCTCAGGCCGTAAACCTTGGTCAGGCTGCTCGTCACCACAAAATTCTTGCCGAGATGGAATGATGTGCGCGGCGTGTTGTCGTAGACCGCGTCGAGATAGACCTCATCGACGACAACCTGGGCACCGACGCTCGCGGCGATGTCGCCGATCTCGCGCAGAACGCTGTCGGGCGTCAGAACGCTGCTTGGATTGTGAAGGTTTGTGAGAAAGACGAGCTTCGTTTTTGGTGTGATCGCTTTGCGGATTTCGCCGGGATCGGCGGCGAATCCATTTTCTTCGCGGCGAGGGAAGCGAATGATTTTTGCCTGTAAATACCGGGCGGTGGAGACGATCAGTTCGTAGGTCGGGCTTTCGATCAGGATTTCGTCGCCGGGATCGATGAGAGCCGCGAGGGCGAGATGGTTCGCCATCGAGGTGCCGGCGGCTTCGACGACGCAGGCGGGATCGACAGCCATTTTTTGCGGCGATTGCGTGTTGCAGAGGCGCGAAGCCATAGGAATTGTCGCCGTTGATTTCGAGTTGATCGATCGAGATTGCCAGTTCGCGCAGCGGGTATGCGCCGACTCCGCTGGTGGCGAGGTTGAAGCGCGCTTTGCTGTGCAGCTTCGCCCACTGCATGTATTCGGAATGGCGCTGAAGGCGTGTCATGCGATGAGTGAAAGCGTAATCGGATTTGTCATTGCGACGTTGTTGGAGCGATGCGCGATTTGCGGCTCCAGTACAAATATACGGGAATTCCAGCGGCGAGAATGATGAAGCCGAAGACGCTGTTCGTCGGATACGCGATGATGGTGCTGGCGACGATGGCTGCGCAGGTGAGGACGAAGAGCGCGGTCGTAAAAGGGTGACCGGGTACGCGATAGAGCTTTGTCTCGGCGTCGGCGGGTTTCGATTTGTCGCGGCGGCGAAAAACGAAAAGGGAAGCGGCGGTTAGCGCGAATGAGATGAAATCGATCGAGACGACGTAGTTGAGGATCTGCTCGTAGCGGCCGGAGAGCGCGATGATTGTTGCGGCGATTCCTTGGACGACGATGGCGACGACTGGCGCGCCGGTCTTTGGCGAGAGCCAGCCGACACTTTTGAAGAAGAGGCCGTCGCGAGCCATTGCGTAGTAGACGCGCGGTGCGGTGAGAATGCCTTGGCTGAGGAAGCCGAGCGTCGAGATGGCGATTCCGACGGCAATCCAGAACGCGCCGCGGTCGCCGAGTGCGGCGCGCATGACGGCGGTTGCGGGCGTTCGTGTTTCAGCGAGTCCCGCAGGGCCGAGTACGCGCAAGCATACGAAATTCACGGATAGATAGAGGATTACGACGCCGAGCACGCCGGCGATCAAGCCGCGCGAGAGTTCGCGGCGCGGGTCGCGCATTTCGCCGGCGACGAATGTTGCGGTTTGCCATCCGCCGTAAGCGAACGCGATCGGAATCATCGCGGCGCCGATGGCGCCGACGAGCGAAAGCGAAACGGGGCGGTCGAGCAGCGGGCGCGCGTGAATGTGTCCGCCGCCCAGAGCCAGGCCAAGGACGACCATGGCGACGATCGCGGCGGATTTCAGCAGCATCAGCAGGCTTTGGACGTTACTGCCAGCGCGCGCGCCGAAGCAATTGATCGCGGTGAGTCCGAGCAAGACGATCGCGGCGATAGCGCCGTCGCTCGTCGTCACACCGCTGATCTCGCGAAAATATTTTGCGAATGTGACGGCGACGGCGGCCATTCCGCCGGTTTGCGTGACAAGGAGCAGCACCCAGCCGTACAGAAACGCGACCGAGGGATGATACGCCTCGCGAAGATAGAGATATTGGCCACCGGCTTGCGGCAAGCGCGTCGCGAGTTCTGCCCAGATGAATCCGCCGAGCAGCGCGAGCACGCCGCCGAGAACCCACACGCCAAGAATCAGAAACGGCGTGTGAACGCGCAGAGCAACGACATAGGGATTGATGAAAATGCCCGAACCCACGATGCCGCCCATGACGATCATGGTCGCGTCGAATGTGTTCAGGCTGCGCGGTGGGGTTGGCGTGGCCAAGGGCGCGAGGATAGCAGAAGACGCATGCTGCCGAGCGTCGAATGTTGAAGGCGAAGCTCGCAGGAACCGCTAGAATTGATGGTAGAGGAAAAAAGCTTTTGGCACCCATCATCAGCGCGCGGGGATTGGCGAAACGGTTCGGCGTGGCGCCGTTGTTTCGCAGCATTTCGTTTACGGTTTCGGAGGGCGAACGGATTGGCATCATCGGCCCGAATGGCTCGGGGAAATCGACGCTGCTCGCGATTTTGCAGGGCAGAGTCTTGCCGGACAGCGGCGACGTCGCGATTCGCAAGGGAACTCGACTCAATACTGTGCTGCAGATGTCGGACTTCGCCGAGGGCGAGACCGTTCGCGCGGTTGTGAATCGAGCGCTGGATGCCGCACAGGTACCCGAAAGCGATCGGGCCGCGCGCATGGCTGAGATCCTGGGCCGCGCGGGATTCGCGGATCTTCTCGAGGCCGATGCGTCGCGCCTCTCCGGTGGCTGGCGCAAGCGATTGGCGATTGTCGAAGCGCTCGTGCAGGCGCCCGACATTTTGTTGCTCGACGAGCCAACGAATCATCTCGATCTCGCGGGTATTCAGTGGCTCGAAGGGGTGCTGCAGAATGGGGCATTCGCGTGCGTGGTGGTGAGCCACGACCGATATTTTCTGGAGAACGTCGCAAATGAAGTGGTCGAGCTGAACCCGGCGTACGAGGATGGAGCGCTGCGCGTGTCGGGCAACTACAGCACGTTTCTGGAGAAGAAAGAGGAATATCTGCACGCGCAACGCAACCGGCAGGAAGCGCTCGAAAATCGCGTGCATACGGAGATTGATTGGCTGCGGCGCGGTCCGAAGGCGCGCACGACGAAATCGAAAGCGCGCATCGACAATGCGCACCAGATGATCCGCGATCTGGCGGAAATGAAAACGCGAACGAAGACTGTTGACGCGGCGATCGATTTTACGGCGTCGGAGCGCAAGACGAAGCAGTTGATCACGCTCGACGGCGTGAGTTATGGGTTCGGCGAACGTCTGCTGTTCGACAATCTTCATTTCATCGTGACGTCGGGCATGCGTGTCGGCCTGGTTGGGCCGAACGGGAGCGGGAAGACGACATTGCTGCGATTGTTGCGCGGCGACGTGAAGGCGAACGCCGGCAAGATGCGGCAGGCTGATAACTTGCGGATCGTTTACTTCGATCAGAATCGCGAACTCGACCCCGACGTGACGTTGCGCCGAGCGCTCGCGCCCGATAGCGACTCGGTGATTTATCAGGATCGCGTGATTCACGTGGGCGGATGGGCGGCAAGATTCCTGTTTACGGCGGAGCAGTTGAATCAGAAAGTTGGGCGGCTGTCGGGTGGAGAGCGGGCGCGCGTTCTGATTGCGCAGCTGATGCTGCAGCCTGCGGATGTGTTGCTGCTGGACGAGCCGACGAACGATCTCGATATTCCGACGCTGGAAATCCTGGAAGAGAGCTTGCTGGAATACACCGGAGCGCTCGTGCTCGTGACGCACGATCGCTACATGCTCGATCGTGTTTCGACGGTGGTGCTTGGGCTTGATGGCGCGGGCGGTGCAGAGCGATTCGCGGATTATTCGCAGTGGGAAGAATGGACGCGCGAGAGAAAAGTCGCGGTCCGCAAGCAGGAATCAGCGGCAACGAAGAGCGCGGGTGCGAACGGAGACGGATCCAGCGCGACAACGGCAGCTGCGGCCGCGCGGGTCGCAACCGCGAAGAAAAAGCTCTCCTACAAAGAGAACCGTGAGTTGGAAACGATAGAACAGCGCGTGGCGGAAGCCGAGGCGGACCTTCAGTCGAAGCACGATGCGCTGCTCGACCCCGCGATCATGAGCGATGGCGCGAAACTGCACGCGGTATCCCTCGAACTGGAAGCGGCGCAAAAGCTGATCGACGAGCTGTATGCGCGATGGGTTGAGCTAGAAGCTAAACTAAAGTAGCGCCAGTTGCGTTGACGCTGCCGGGGGCACCGCGCGGCACTTCATCCAGGGTGACCCGTCCGTAGTCCTGTGAATTTTGTAATGTTAATTTTTCATCTCATGTGAACCGCGGGCACCGGTCGCGCATCGTACTTCATGGAGGATACAACCATGGAGAAACTAGCAATCTGGGCTTATCTGGAAGCAAAACCGGGCAAAGAGAAGGAAGTCGAAGAGTTTCTGAAGTCAGCGCAGCCGCTGGCGGAGAAAGAATCCGGAACAATTGCCTGGTACGCGGTAAGGATTGACGCGTCGCATTTTGGAATTTTCGACACGTTTGCGGATGAGGCGGGACGCAACGCGCACCTCAGCGGTGATATCGCGAAGGCGCTTTTCGCGAAGGCGAAGGACCTATTCGCTAAAGATCCGCAGATTCACAAGCCGGAGATTCTGGCGTCGAAGAGCTCGGGCGGTGCAAAGACCGCGACCGGAAGATAAACGCCGCAACGCAAACAAGCATGATGTCGCACATGCCGGTGTGGCGGCCCCCAGCCGATCATTCCGGCATGAGTTGACGCACCAGCTCCGGCGCATCGATCCGCCAATCATCGGCGAGGATGAATGCCTTGCGCAAAATCATCTCGGTGCGCGGGTCGATGTCGATCGGAATCGCGCTCAAGTCGAGCGGCACGGCGTCCACAATGCTCTGCGGAATCTTCAGCCAGCGCGTGATGCTCTCGGTATGGAGCATTGCGCCGCCCCATCCCAACTGAATTCGATACGTTCCGAGCTGACCGCGCACCTCGAGCCACGCTTTGTCGAGCCTGCAGCGATCTGCGATCGGCGTCGCCGGCAGCACGCGCGAAAGCACTTCGGAACGCAACGCGGTCGTCGCCGAGAAATCGTTGACGTCGAAGCGCTCGCTGAAAACGCCCGTTCCGCGATGGCCCTGGTCGGACCACGTCGAATCGTCGCCGACTGCGGCGACCGTCGTAAACAGATCGACATCGCGCATCACTTCCGAATAAACGATCGCTGGAACGTCATCGACGGGAATCTCGCGCAGATCGCGGTAGAAGCGCACCTGGTCCGAACCAATAAATACGTTTGCGCCTGCACCCGCCTGTTCGGCGAGTGAGGAACGCCGCACCGAATGATCGCGATCGGGCGGAAGATCGACATAAAACTCGACACTCATGTTCCAGTGGTCGAGCTTCTTGCTCGGCACATTGACGCCGTCGAATCCGACGCCCATGAGCTGATAGCTCCAGCCGCGCGATCGGGCCAGATTCGCAAATTGATGCTGCCGCAGCAAGACGCCCGCAAAACGATTCGAGTAAAGGCGCGTCTTACGCTCGTCGTCGGTCACCTGGTAAAACTCGCGAAACGCCTGGCGAAAGGGTTGCCGCAATCCTGCCGTGAAAATCCGCGCCCGCCAGCGCTGCACCTCGTTGGCGCTGTAGGAAAGCGGGTGCCACAGCCTAACTTTTTCGGCGCGTATCAGATCGACAAGCTTATTCGACGAGTCGCGCAACTCGCCGTCGGACCAAAGCCCCGATCGCTCCCAGCCCTGACTGTTGCTGAAGACCCAGATCAGCTTGCGTCCCAGAAATCCGAGAAGCGGGTGATCGATGTAATAACGCCGCCAGTGCGTCAGCGGAATGCGCCGCGTTCCGAGAAACGATCCTTCGAGCCGCCCGCGCTGCACGGCATAGGATTGTTCCAGGTCTTTCACCAAAGCAGCGATCGCGCGCACTTTCTTCGGCGCGGCCTTGCGCGCCTGAGCCGGCGGCGCCTTGATGCGCTTGCCTTCCGCGTTCTCCCACAACACGACGACGCGACCGTCTTCGATCAACCGAACAGTCGCCCTGCTGTCGCCGACTTTAACTTCGAGCGCGCCATTGATGTCCAGCGGATACTGCGGAATCGAAACATCTTCGAGCTCGTCGACCGTCATGCCCGCGCGTTCGGCGACCATGCTCAGGGATTTTTCGATCAGCCGGCGCGCCACGGAATATTTCACCTTGGTGCGCAGCTTCGTCAGCTGGGTGATTGCTTCCTTGTTCTCCATCGTGCCGAGGGCCTGCACGCAGGCGAAGCCGACCTTTTGCGATACCGCTCCAATGTTCGGGATTTTACGCAGGCACGCGAGGCCGAACTCACCCACCGCAAGCGCTGCTTCTCGCGTGTCGGTCAACCCAACGCATAGCACGATACCTTTCTGATAGCTGGAATCTTCGGCCGGCGCTCGCGCTTCGGCGGCCTGTCCGGGCGTCGGACCGAGCGCAAGCCAGCGCACCATTGTCGTGAACGCCTTCGACTCGCCAAGCGCCGAGAGCAACTCTCGCGATCGCTTGCTCCATTTCGGACCGGGCGCCGTCTGCTCCAGCGCGTGGCAATGCTCCAGCAGGCCGATCCAGCCCGAGCGCGTGATCGTGTCCATCGCCGCGATTTCGTCGAAAACGATTTGCGACCAAGGACCGCGGCCCGAGTCGAAGCGCTTTTCGTCCTCGACATAAATCAGCGGCGAGATCAGAGCGCGTAATCGCTGGTGATGTTTGTCGATTTTGCCGCGCGGAGTCGGTGCCAGCTGCGCGTGAATTCTCCGCAGCTCGATCCGCGTTCGCTCGGTGATGTGCTCCGGCGACAGAAACGAGAGAAACCGTTCAAAAGGGAAGTAGAACCGCGCGGACGAAGTATCGCGGCGGATTTCGGTGATGATCTGCTCGACGGCATCGCCGGGAAGCGGCTTAGGCACGCACTGCAAGCCCAGTTGGATTGCGTCCGACAGCGTCTCCATCACCTGAAAATTGCGATCGACGCGAGCCTCAAGGCGGAGCCAATCGTAGGACTGCTCCAGAAATGCGAGCTGGACCTCGGGCCCCGAACGGCTCAGCGTGGTCAGCGGTTCGCTCTTCGAGCGCCAATCGTTCAGCGCGCGCGTGAGTTCGGCGACGCTGTTGCCCGACGAAGGCCGATCGCCGCTCTTCAGCCGAATGCTCTCGTAGATGTCGAGCGCGCTTTTGGCGTGCGGATTCATGAACCTCCAGTATAAGAGAGGGGCAAAACGGCAGCGGCGCTGTGACCGAGTTGCTATAGCTGAATAGGCACGTCCGAAAGGACGTTGCAACATACGATCAGCGCAGTGCGATCAACAGAACCTGATAGATCCCGGCGCCAATCATAGCCGCGCCGGGGATCGTGAGCACCCAAGCCCACACGATGCGCCGCGTCACGCCCCAGCGGACAGCGGTGATGCGGTGGGAAGCGCCGACGCCAACAATCGCGCCAGTGATCGTGTGGGTTGTGCTCACCGGGATGCCAAAAACCGCATTCATCACCAAAGTGAGCCCGCCTGCGGTTTCAGCGGAAAATCCGCCGAATGGCGTCAGTTTCGTGATGCGCTGGCCCATCGTTTTGATGATGCGCCACCCGCCAGCCATCGTGCCGCCTCCCATCGCCAGGTGGCAGCAGATGATGACCCAGTAGGGCACTTTGAACGTGGGCAGCAGTCCGCCCGCGAGCAGCGACGCCGTAATGATACCCATACCCTTTTGCGAATCATTGGTGCCGTGGCCCAGGCTGAATAGCGCTGCCGACAGCAATTGCAGCCGCCGGAAAATCTTGTCGACGCGCCGGGGCCGCTGCTTCCGGACGATCCAGCTCGCGGTGATGGTGAGAATGATCGCCGTCACAGCGCCGACGATCGGCGACAAAAAGATAAATAGAACCGGCTTTACCCACCCAGACAGAATCAACGTGCGGTAGCCCGCATGCGCCACCGCCGCACCGCCATATCCGCCCATCAACGCGTGCGACGAACTCGTCGGCAAACCAAGAATCAGCGTGATGAGGTTCCAGGTGATCGCGCCGAGCAGACCGGCCAGCAGCACCTGCTGGTTAACCATCTCGATGTGGATCATGCCTTTGCCAATCGTTCCGGCAACGGCAGTTCCGAACACGAAAGCCGCGATGAAATTCCAGAACGCCGCCCAGGCGACGGCTCGAAACGGAGACAACACGCGCGTCGATACGACCGTGGCGATCGAGTTCGCGGCGTCGTGCCAGCCGTTGGAAAACTCGAAGGCCAGAGTCAGGAAAACGACGATGATCAGGAGTGAGAAGCTGGACATGGGCCGGCGATCAAGCGGTCTTCAGGATGACGCCCTCGATGACATTGGCGACGTCCTCGCATTTGTCGACGGCGGTTTCGATCACTTCAAAAATTTCTTTCCACTTGATGATCTGCACCGGATCTTTCTCTTCGTCGAAGAGTTGTGCGATGAGCGTGCGGCAAAGGCGGTCGCTCTCGTTTTCGCAGCGATTGATCTCAATGGTGTATTTCAGCGCTTTTTCGGGTGTGCTGAGAGCGTGGACGCAGGTCGCGACCTCTTCGGTGGCGCTGACGAGTACTCTTACGAGGTCGACGGTGCCTTCGCGGATCGCGCTGACGCGATACAGCACGAAGCGGCTCGCGGCGGCGTCGATCAAGTCGATCACGTCATCCAGCCGGCTGCAAAGCTCGTGAATATCTTCGCGGTCAAGCGGCGTGATGAAGGTCTGATTGAGCTTGGTCAGAACGGCGTGCGTGATTTCGTCGCCGTTGTGCTCGATCGCCTTGATTTCCTGAACTTGTTCGGGAACGCCAGTGTAATGCTCCAGCATCCGGAGCAAAGCCTTTGCGCCGACGACGATGTTGTCGGCCTGTTTGTCGAATAGGTCAAAAAAGCCCTCTTCGCGCGGAAGAAGGCGCTGTAAAAGTCCCGGCATGTCGATGACTCTCCCCTGAAGAGCCGTTGAGGCGTGGGCAGTGTAGCGGAGAGAAGTGAGCGAGGCAAGGAAAGCGGCGAACAAAAGCGACGGCGCTTCTGCGACAAGAATGAGCCGGCAAAAAATGAAAAGGCGGGCCAGTTTCGGCCCGCCTTTTCCTGCAGCTTGTATTGTGCGGTGAAGCTTAGTACATCCCGCCCATGCCGCCCGGTCCGCCAGGACCGCCGGCTGCCGCGCCCTTCTTTTCGTCTTCCTTCACTTCGGCGATGAGCGCTTCGGTGGTGAGCATCAGGCCCGCGATCGACGCTGCGTTCTGCAGCGCGAGGCGCGTAACCTTGGCCGGGTCGATGACGCCAGCCTTCACCATGTCGCCGTATTCGCCGGTGTCCGCGTTGAAGCCGAAGTTATCGTCCTTCGACTCGCGGATTTTACCGATCACAACGGCGCCTTCGTGGCCGGCGTTGTGCGCGATCTGACGAGCTGGCTCTTCGAGAGCGCGCTTCACGATGCCGACGCCAACCGCTTCGTCATCCTGGAGCTTGAGCTTCTCGATCGCCGGGAGGCAGCGGAGAAGAGCAGTGCCGCCGCCGGCAACGATGCCTTCTTCAACCGCAGCGCGAGTGGCGTGCATGGCGTCCTCAACGCGAGCCTTCTTTTCCTTCAGCTCGGTTTCGGTTGCCGCGCCCACCTTGATGACCGCAACGCCGCCAACCAACTTGGCAAGGCGCTCCTGGAGCTTTTCCTTGTCATAGTCGCTGGTGGTGTTCTCGACCTGCGCGCGAATCTGCTTCACGCGGCCTTCGATGTCGGCAGACTTGCCGGCGCCTTCGACGATCGTGGTGTTGTCCTTGTCGATCGTGATTTTCTTGGCGCGGCCGAGGTCCTCAAGCTTCACGTTCTCGAGCTTGATGCCGAGGTCTTCGGTGATGGCCTTGCCGCCCGTGAGGGTGGCGATGTCTTCGAGCATCGCTTTGCGGCGATCGCCAAAGCCGGGGGCCTTGACGGCGGCGCACTGCAGCGTGCCACGGAGTTTGTTGACCACGAGAGTGGCGAGCGCTTCGCCTTCAACGTCTTCGGCGATGATCAGGAGCGGCTTGCCCATCTTGGCGGTCTGCTCGAGCAGGGGAAGGAGATCCTTCATCGAGCTGATTTTCTTTTCGTGGATCAGGATGCGGACATCTTCCAGCGCGCATTCCATGCGATCCGGGTCGGTGATGAAGTAGGGCGAGAGGTAGCCGCGGTCGAACTGCATGCCTTCCACGACTTCGAGGGTGGTCTCCATCGTCTTGGACTCTTCGACGGTGATCACGCCATCCTTGCCGACCTTCTTCATTGCTTCGGCGATGATGCCGCCGATTTGCTTATCGTTGTTGGCCGAGATCGTGCCGACCTGAGCGATCATCTCGCCCTTGACGTCGCGCGACAGCTTCTTGATTTCGGCAACGGCGACTTCGACGGCGCGCTCGATGCCGCGCTTGAGCGCGGTCGGGCTCGAACCGGCGGCGACGGTCTTCACGCCTTCGCGGAAGATGGCCTGCGCCAGCACGGTCGCGGTGGTGGTACCGTCACCGGCGACGTCCGAGGTCTTCGAGGCAACTTCGCGAACCATCTGGGCGCCCATGTTCTCGAGGGGATCCCGGAGTTCGATTTCCTTGGCAACGGTCACGCCGTCCTTGGTGATGATCGGCGCGCCGAACTTCTTTTCGATCACGGCATTGCGGCCCTTCGGGCCCAGGGTAATCTTTACTGCGTCGGCAAGAGCGTTCACGCCACGAAGAATCGATTGGCGCGAAGCTTCACCTGTAACAATCTGCTTCGCCATACTGGTATTTCCTCCTGAGATTTCGGTGCTGCGTACTGCGGTCGTGCGCGCACTGTGTGCGTTGCTTGCGTTACTGATAGCGCCGAATTAAATTCGGCGCTTTGCTGGTGTTGCACCAGCCACTCTCGTGACCCTCAAAACAGCGCTGAGCTTTGCTCAGGCGCTGCGTGTTACTTCTTGCCGGCGGCCTTCGCGGTGCTGAGCTTCGCCAGGATTTCTTCCTCGCGCAGGATCAACAGGTCTTCGTCGTCAATCTTGATTTCGGTACCGCTATACTTGCCAAACAGAACCCGGTCTCCAACTTTCACGTCGAGGGGAATGAGTTCGCCCTTTTCGCGCTTGCCGGAACCGACGGCGATAACTTCGCCTTCCTGCTGCTTTTCCTTGGCGGAGTCGGGAATGATGATGCCGCCCTTGACGCTTTCTTTTTCTTCAATTCGCTTCACGACTACCCGGTCGTGGAGCGGGGTGAGATTCACTGCCATCTTGAGAAACCCTCCAGTAAGGTGAGTTGCGTTTCGACTTTCGTTCGACTTTACGCGACCTCGGTGAGCTAAAGGGGGTTTAGCACTCACCGCAGTCGAGTGCTAATATAGCAGAAACCGCTGACATGTCAAGGAAAGGGGCGACAGTCCCTTGGGGTTGGCCCGACCTGTTTTTAGACTTCATCTCATATTAAGTCTCATATTTATAATAAGTTAAGGTGTGTCAGGAAAATATGGCACTTGGCTCTTGCCGTGCCTCATTTTTTACGGCATAAGTTTCGAGTCTCTGTTAGACGAATGGATCCCATCATTTATTTGCGTTTGGTCGGGCTGACGGCAGGCACGCTGCTTCCGCTGTTCTGGATGGTGGTGATCCTCGGCTATCGGCGCCAGCGCAATTTTGAGCGCGTGCTTTTCTTCCTCTGCACTTCGCTGTTTCTGTTTTACAGCGGGTCACTGCTGGCTGTGAACGCGCAGGTTCATTACGGTGAGGCTCCAGCCGGCCTGCACGAGTTTGTCGTCGTCTTGATCAGCCTTGGATTGTGTGCGTTTCCCGCGTTGCTGATGCATCTGCACGTGGAATATGCCGAGACGCGCAGCCTGTTGCACGACAAGCGTTGGAAGTGGGCGGTGCTCCTGTTTTTTTATGCCGCCGCGTTTCATATGGCGACGCACCAGTTTCCCCGCATTGGCGCGCCGGGATTTGATTTCGTTTTGCCGGGCGACACTTTGCCGAATGGCTACCCGCATGTTTTCACCTACAGCTTGATCTGGTGCACGACCTGGGAATTTCGCTTCTGGCGAAATACTCGGAAGGGGCCGGAGCGACAGTTCTACGGATTTTTGACGCTGCTCTTCGCAGTCGCGGCGATCTGGATCATCGGGCTGTACGACTTTCCCGTGAATTTGCCGGTCGCCACGCGGCAATGGCTTGGCGCTGTGCTGGCGACGCTTCCGGTGGTGCCGCTCGCGGTGATGATCTATCTCGTCTGGCGTCACAATTTCTTGCAGATCGGGCGGCAGAAGAATCTGGTTTACGCGGTGTCGGCGACGTTTCTGGCGCTGTTGTATTTGAGTTTGGTGCGGCGGGTGAGCGGCTGGATGGAGCCGGTGTTGCCACCGGAGGCTTCGGCTTCGATTTTGTTGTTTGTGCTGGTTCCGTTCATCGAGCCGTTGCAACGCGCGCTGGGACGCACGCTGCAGAAGACGGCGGAAAAGGGCCTGGAGGAATCGAGGCGCATCGCAGCGGAATTGCAGGCGATGGCGCGGCAAGGCGATTTGTTGAGTCTGTTGCGGGCCACTCAGCGGCGCGTGAAAGAGCAGTTTGACTTGCGCGACGCGAAGCTCGTGGTAATCGATCCAAATCTCGGCGCCGAATTTACGGCGAATTCGTTTCCGACTGGCGGCGAATTGTTTCCCATTGCGTCGCCGGGGCGATTAAACGCGGCGCTTACGGTTTGGCCGCACGGCGCGATGCTCTCGGGAGACGCGCATGCGGCGCTGGAATTCTTGTGCGAGCAGCTTCCGGCGACGATCGAATTGTGCCGATCGATCGATGAGAAATTGCAGCTTGAGCGCGAACTCGCTGAACGAGAACGGCTCGCGGTGCTTGGCCAAATGGCGGCGAGCATTTCGCACAATCTGAAAAATCCACTTGGATCGATCAAGACGATTTTGCAAGTGCAGATGGAAAACCCGGAACTGCCTGCGTCGATGCGCGGCGAGACCAAGATGGTGCTGGACGAAATCGGGCGGCTGTCGTCGAAGCTGAGCCAGCTGCTGCAGTTCAGTCGGCCCACGGTTCGCGGTGGGAGCGTGCGAGCGACTTGTGATGTGAAGACCGTCATCGAAGAAGTGGTTGGAGTTTTGAGTCGCGAGGCGGAGCGGCGGGGAATTTCGCTGGAAACGAAATTGCCGAAAGAAGAGTTGGTCGTCGCTGCGGCGAGCGATGCGGTGAGCGATGTTGTCTCGAACTTAGTTGTGAACGCCCTGGAAGCGGTTTCGCGCGGCGGCCGGATTTTGGTGAGCACGAATGTTGTCGATGCAAGCGTGCTCCGTGACTGTCGAAGACGACGGAGCGGGGGTCGCGCCAGCTGTGCGAGAGAAGATTCTTCAGCCGTTTTTTACGACGAAGACGCAAGGGACAGGACTCGGCCTGGCGATCGTCGTGCGGCGGGTCAGCGAATTTCGGGGGCAGTTCGATTGGAAAAGCCCCGCACGAGGCGGAAAAGGCAGCGAATTCCGAGTTTTGATTCCGTTGGAAGCGAAGCGGGACATCGCCGAGTTTGGTGCGGTCCCAACCGAGAAGAGGAAAGCATGAAAACAATTTTAGTTGTGGACGACGAACCGGCAGCACGCTACGGATTGCGGCGCGCGCTCGAATCGAAATATCGCATCGCGGAAGCCGATTCCGCGGAGACGGCGCGCGGCGCGCTGGCCACGGAGCAACCGGATCTGGTGTTGCTCGACGTCGTGATGCCGGGCCAAAGCGGAATTGCATTTCTGCAGTGGATGCGCGAGCAGGGAAGCGATGTGCCGGTATTGATGGTTTCGGCGCTCGACAATGCAAAGACCGCTGTAGAAGCGCTCCAGCTTGGCGCAGCGGATTATCTGGTGAAAGGATTCGAGCTCGAAGAGCTACGCCAACGCGTCGCGAATCTGCTGAAGCTGGCTACGCTGGAGAAAGAAAACGATTCGTCTGCGGCGGCGCCTGACGACCGAGGGACAGTTCGGTCAAATGATTGGTCGCGCAGCCGGAATGCGCCGCGCGTTTGAAATGGCGGATCGCGTCGCGCCGACGGATTCGACCGTTTTGATTTTGGGCGAAAGCGGAACCGGTAAAGACTTGATGGCGCAGGAGATTCACGCGCGCTCGCCGCGTGCGGCAAAACCTTTTGTTGCGGTGAATTGTGCGGCTCTGCCTGAAACGCTGATCGAATCGGAGCTTTTCGGCTACGAACGCGGTGCGTTTACAGGTGCGGCGCAGCAGAAAAAAGGTAAGTTCGAGCAGGCACACGGCGGAACGCTCTTTCTTGATGAAATCGGCGACATGAATCCGGTGACGCAGGCGAAAGTTTTGCGCGCGTTGGAAAATCGCTTGATTGAGCGGCTCGGTGGAACGCAGTCGATTCCGGTTGACGTTCGCGTGATCAGCGCGACGCATCGCAACCTGCCCGCGGAAATTCGCGCCGGAAAGTTTCGTGAAGATCTGTACTACCGGCTGCGCGTTGTCACGATCGAGCTTCCATCACTGCGCGAGCACAAGGAAGACATTTCGGTGATGGCCGACCAATTCTTGCAGGTGCATGGCTCGCGATTGGGTCGAACGGCGCGCCTCAGTCGCGAAGCACTGGCAGCGATCGAGCGCTACGACTGGCCGGGCAACGTGCGCGAGCTTAAAAATGCACTGGAACGCAGCCTGGTGCTTTGCCGCGGTGACGAAATCGGCGTCGCGGATCTGCCGGAGGAAGTCGCGGCGGGCGAAGCGCTAGTCGGACGCGCAAGCACCGAAGGCACCGACGTCGGTCTCGGCGAGAATGATTTTCGCGAGGCGAAACATAAATTCGAGGTTGCGTATTTGACGAAGCAACTCGCGAGTCATCGCTGGAACGTGTCGCGCACCGCAGCGACGATCGGTCTGCATCGCCAGAGTTTGCAGGAAAAACTGCGAGAACTCGGCATCCGCCGGCCGGGACGCGAGCCGGTCGAAGAAGAGTCGTGAATTTCTCAGACGTTGCTGCGACTCTAGGTTTGTGATTCCCACCATAAATGTCCGAGGGTTCGTTCTTGCCGGAGGCGCCAGCCGCCGATTCGGCCGCGACAAAGCGCTCGTCGAGTTTGACGGTGAGCCGCTCATCGCACGACTCTGCCGGGCTTTGCAATCCGCAACCGGCGCTCCCGTCCGAATCATTGGCGACGCCGAGAAATACTCGCCAGCTCGGCGTCGAATGCGTCCCCGACCGTTGGCCCGGCGAAGGTCCCCTCGGCGGAATCATCACGGCGTTGATGGCAAACAGCGCGAGCGGCGATCCGGCCTATCCGAACTCATGGAGCCTGATCGTCGGCTGCGACATGCCGTTCCTGACCGCCGAGTGGCTGCGTATCTCGCCGAACGAGCCGGCGCAAGCACAGCCGAAATCGTCGTTCCGAAATCAAACTATGGTCTTGAGCCGCTCTGCGCGAGCTGGCGTGCCAGTTCTCTGCCTGTCCTGACGCAAGTCTTCGAAGGCGGCGTCCGACGTGTTACTGACGCCATGCAAAACATATCGATGGAAGTTCTTGACGCTACCGACTGGAAGCGATTTGATAACAATGACCGGCTTTTCTGGAACATGAACACACCTGCCGACTACGAAGAAGCGATTCGCATGAGAGCGGAGCGTCCGTGAGCGATCTGCGTGAAGAAGAGGATCTGCTCCCGCCAAACCCCGTCGTTGAAGCCGAGGCCGAAGCGCGCTCGAACACGCCACCGCCACCAAATTTCTTCGAGTTTCGCGATGTCAATAAAGCGTTCGACGACCACGTTGTATTGAACGACGTCAGCTTTACGGTGAAGCGCGGCGAGACGTGCGTCATCATGGGTCGTAGCGGCGTCGGCAAATCGGTTTCGCTTAAGCACATCATGGGATTTTTGAAAGCCGACTCTGGCGAGATTATCGTTGACGGCGAAAACGTCACGAATTACACCGAACGCGAATTTGAGGAAGTGCGGCGCAAGGTCACGATGGTCTTTCAGTCGGGCGCGCTGTTCGATTCGCTGACGGTCTCCGATAACATCGCATTCCCGCTCGAAGATCAGCCAGGATTGACGCAAGACGATATCGACGCCTACGTCGAAAAGCTCGCGAAATTGCTGGAAGTCGAAAGCGTGCTCGACAAACTACCGGGCGAGCTCTCGACCGGAATGCGTCGCGCTGTGTCGATTGCGCGGGCTCTCGCGCAAAATCCCGAAGCGATTTTGTACGACGAGCCGACGACGATGGTCGATCCGATCATGGCCGCTCACATGGGCGATCTCATCGCGCGGCTGAAAGATGCGTTTCACAAGACATCGATCGTCGTGACGCACGACACGCACCTTGCGCGAAAGCTCGCCGACAAAGTCGTCTTTCTTCAGGACGGAAAGTCGACCGTCTTCAATTCCTGGGCCGAGTTTGAAAATTCCAAAGATCCTTTCTTCCACAATTTCCTCATGCAAGACATGTTGATCCCTGAGCTGGACGTGACTCTGTGAGTCAGGCTTCGGCCGGTACGACATCGCAGGAGTTAGCCGGCGCAAAACAGAAGCTTCGTCGCGAGATGGGCTTCTGGGACGTCTTGCTCTTCAACATCGCGACGGTGCTTGGCCCGCGCTGGGTCGCTGCGGCCGCGCATAACGGCACATCATCGATCAGCCTTTGGGTCCTGGCCGCCGCATTCTTTTTCGTTCCTTATGGGTTGGTGATCAACGAACTTTCGTCGCGTTTCCCCGTCGAAGGCGGCTTGTACGTCTGGGCCAAGGAAGCGTTCGGCGATTTCCACGGATTCGTCGCCGGTTGGAACTACTGGATCTACACAGTCTTTTATTTCCCGGGATTGTTGCTCGCAAGCGCGTCGATGAGTGCATACATCATCGGTTCGGGTGGCGGCGAATTGGCTCAGAATCGCACGTTCTTGCTCGTTACCTCGTTCGCGCTGCTGATCGTCGCGGTCGGCCTCAACATCATCGGCCTGAATATCGGGAAGTGGCTGCAGAACGCGGGAGGCGTAGCGACCTATACGCCACTGCTGATGCTCGTTGGAATCGCAGCGCTCATTTACTTCAAACACGGATCGGTGACGCAGTTCACCTGGGCGACGGTGTGGCCGCACTGGAATTGGGACACGGTGAATTTCTGGTCGCAGATCGCATTTGCGTTCACCGGGCTTGAGCTCGTATCCGCAATGAGCGAAGAAATTCGCGATCCGCAAAGAACGTTGCCGCGCGCGCTGTTCGGCTCAAGCATTATGATCGCGGGAATGTACATCGTCGCGACGATTGCTGTGCTGGTGCTGGCTCCCGCCGCAGACATCTCACCGACCAGCGGTGTATTTCACGCCGTCACGATTGGCTCGGTCGCTCTCGGCGTCGGATTTCTTGGCATCGCGGCCGCTTTGCTCGTGACCGTGGGCAACGCCGGCGGCGTCGGCAGCACCGTCGCTGGAATTGCCCGCGTTCCGTTCATCGTTGGCATCGATCGGTACTTGCCGGCGTTTTTCGGCAAGATTCATCCCAAGTGGCGCACGCCTTGGGTTTCGATTCTTGTGCAGGCCGTGATTTCGGGTGTGGTCCTGTTGATCAGCCAGATCAGCGATTCGGTGCGCGGCGCTTACGATGGCCTCGTCAGCATCACGATCATCATTTATTTCATCCCGTTTCTGTATATGTTCGCGGCGGTGATCAAGCTGGCGAACCGGCCCGACCGGCGAGCGAATCCGCACGCCGTCTTGATTCCGGGGGGGAAGATTGGTGTTTGGCTGACCGCTGGAATCGGATTTCTGATCGCGCTGGCGTGTATGGTGATTTCGATGGTGCCGCCGGGAGACTCGGCGAACAAACTTATGTTTGAGGTCAAGGTTGTCGTTATGACCGTAGTGGCAATTTTGCTCGGGTTAGTCTTGTATTGGCGCGGCGCTCGCGCGAAACGGATTGAGGAAGCGAACCACTCCTGAAAGGGGAAGCCATGAAGCATTTCACCACCAGCTGTTTCTAACGTGCTCGGTCTTGCTGAGCTATCCCATTTGCGAACTCCGATCCGACGAAAGAAGTGGTGCAGGGATGGTTGTCGGATTCAAATTGCGCCAAAGCGAGGGCATCGGGCGGCTTATACACCGCAACGAATGCGGATTGCGCGAAGGAATGCGTTGCCAAGGGCAAGAAAATCGTGCTGATCGATCCGGACCACAAGAAGATCGTCGCTATCGCGAATCAGGATTCGGTCAAGAACAACGTCGGCGACTACGTCGAGTTAACGGGAACTACGGACGCTCAAAATGTGTTGCGCGTCGAGTCATTGAAATTCCTGGATAAGAATCGCGCCATGTGCGGAGTGCCCGAGAAAAAGCCCGCGAAAAAGGAATAGCTAGAAGCCTTCCTCGGTCAGGCTGGCGACGGTCAAGGTAGATGCCGCTTCGGATGTTGCTGACGCTCGTGCCGCGAGATGGCGCTCGACATATTTGCCCAAGACATCGCCTTCGAGATTCACGGCGTCGCCGGGTTTGCGGTCGCGGATGTTGGTGTGTTCGTAGGTGTAGGGAATGACCGCGATTGTGGCTACATTATCGGACCAACGCGCGACCGTCAGGCTGATTCCATCGATCGTGATCGAGCCTTTGGGTACGACATAGCGCACGAACTCTTCCGGGACCTGCACGCTGTAATTCCAGCTTTCGCCTTCTGCTTGCAAACCGACCACGCGACCGATCGTGTCGACGTGTCCGAGAACGAAGTGTCCGCCGAATTCTTTGCCGGCTGTCAGAGGTTGTTCCAGGTTGACGCGTGTACCCTGGCGAAGCCCGGCGTGCGCCGGCGCCGAAGGAAGTCTTGCGAACCGTCTCGCCGGAGAGATCTGCGGAAAAGCGTCCGCCTTCGAGCGAAACAACGGTGAGACAGCACCCATTGACCGCGATGCTGTTGGAGATAGCGAGCGAGCCGGCGAGCGTCGGAGCGTGAACCGTCA
This sequence comes from uncultured Acidobacteriota bacterium, assembly GCA_963766985.1. GTDB lineage: Bacteria > Acidobacteriota > Terriglobia > Acidiferrales > UBA7541 > Acidiferrum. The sequence continues at coordinate 220,088 of CAVYCJ010000006.1, read as the reverse complement.
CGCGTCCGCCTGCGTTGCTTAGCGACAGCGACTCAATCGTTCCAAAATGCTCGATGATTCCGGTGAACATGCCTGAATCTTACCGCATCGTACGCGCTGCGCGCTCAGCCGGGTGAGAACCATGCATCCGGGAGACACCGGAGGCTTTGCAGGCGCAGGCTCGTGACCTGTTTGCAAACCCGATGCACGTGTGGCGGAAATCGGACGAAGAACTATCGTTGCTGCGATAGCATTTTCTCGCGATGACAATGTACTCCCGGCTCGGGTCCATGCTGTTGAAGCTTGACCAAATCATTGCGCATTCCGGATTGGGATTCAGCGGTTCGGAGGGCGTGCTGCTTTCGTTCCTCTTTCACGGACTGTTTGACGATATCGCCGATCCTGACTCCGAGGCTGCCGAGCCGCAGCAGGGCATCACTGTCGAGATGTTTGAATCTTTCATCGAGTACTTTCACCGGCATTCCTACACGTTCGTTTCTCCCAATGAAGTCGCGCACGGGCTCGATTCCCATGGGAAATATGTGCTGGTGACCTTCGACGACGGCTACTTCAGCAACTCGAAGGCGCTGCCGGTGCTCGAACGGCACGGGGTCCCCGCTGCGATGTTTGTTTCGACCGATCATGTTCTTCAGGGCAAAGCGTTTTGGTGGGACGTCGTCGAACGCGAATCGCACAAGCGGCGGCTGCCGCAAAAAGATCTGAACCGGGTGCACCGCAGTTTGAAACGATTGCGTACGCCTGATGCCGAAGCAGTCGTCCAGGCTGCGTTCGGCCCGAGCGCTCTGCAGCCCGTGGGTGATTGTGACCGCCCGTTCACGCTGCCGGAATTGCGCGAGATCGCGAAGCATCCGCTGATCTCACTCGGAAATCACACAAGCAATCACGACATTCTGACGAACTACAGCGTCACCGAAATTCGCGAGCAGATTGAGAGCGCGCAAGAGGTCATCGCCTCAGTCGCCGGAACGAGCGCCGAACTTTATCGCGTATCCAAACGGGCAGATTTCAGACGTGATTCTCGATGCCGCGAAGAACGCCGGCATGCAGTTCGGGCTGAGCGTGAAGCCGGGTCGCAATCGGCTTCCGATTGAAGCGGGCTCGCCAGCGGCGATGAAATTGAAGCGATTTTCGCTGACGGGAGACTCGGCGATCGAATCGCAATGTCACGTCAGCCGTTCGCTGTTTTCGCTGTATCGGGCGGGGCGCTCGGTGAGGAAAACCGTTGGAGCGCGCTTCGCTCCGCAGCCCGCCTGATTATCTTCGAAATCCTCAGCGCAGAATCTCGACCATCAACACCCACGCGTTCGCCGAAGCTGCGAAGAAAATCACCAGAACTCCGAATGCGATCGCGTACAACCCACCAGGATTATTGAGAGCCATCCATGCGCCGCCGGCTATAAAAGGTAGAGTTTGGAGCTGGCCGAATACGATGTGTAGCGCAGATTCGTGCCACGGCCTGTTTGCTTGAACGCGAGCCGCGATTGATTTTCGCGAAGAATAGACTTCCAGAATCCAGCAAACCAAACCGAAAAATACCAGCTCGAGGCCCAGAAGTCGCGGGGGCTGCGGTATCAGAGTCGCCATGCTGCTCAAAAGGATCAAGATTAGCGTAGCCACGGCTGCGCCTGCCCGGGCCGGGAGCTGCGGATGTGCCAGGATGCGGTTGAGGTTGACCGACACGGCGACGATGACGAGTCCGGCGAGCGTGGCGGATGCACCGGCAGCTGTATTGAAGAAGCTTGTCCACATAGGTTTCTGTCAGATCAGGCCCGCGCATGGTACGTCGGCGCGCGATGAAAAGGCAATGTTGGCGAGGCAGACCGGCTCAGCGATACGGATCGCGGAGATAGCCTTCGACGCAGACGTCGGGGCCGAATTGGCTGAGCCTTATGCGTTGCAGCGAAAGATTTGGCGCCGCTGACAAATGCGCGAGCGGCACGCCAGAGTCTCCGGCGAATTTTGGCGCAAAGAAGAGAGCAACTTTGTCGACGAAACCCCCTCCGAGTGCGGCGCCGTTGAGCGTTGGACCGGCTTCGAGCAGGATGCTGCAAACTTCGCGGCGCGCGAGTTCGGTGATCACGGCGGCAAGATCGATTCGGCCACGCCAGGTGCTTGCGCGCACGACTTCGACTCCGGCGTTTTGCAGCTTCCGCGCCTTGGGCGAATCGAGCTTCGCGTGAGTAAAAACGATGAGATCGTCATCGACCGTCTTTACGATGCGACTGTTCGCGGGGATGCGCAGCTTGGAGTCGAGCACAACCCGCATGAGACGGCGGCGGCGTTCCAGTCCGCTGCGATCGGTGAGAAACGGATCGTCGGCAATAATCGTGCCGACGCCGGTGAGCAATGTGTCGGATGCGTGGCGCATGCGATGCACTTCGGCGCGCGATTCTTCCGAGGTAACCCACGCGCGGTTCGGCTGGCGCGCCTTGCCAGGCTTCTCCAGTGCGAGTTGGCCATCAAGCGTCAACCCTGACTTCAATGTGACGAACGGTTTCTTCGCGCGAATCCAGCGCGCGAAAGCTTCGTTGAGCCGCTGTGCCTCTTCTTCGCGAACGCCGCTGACGACTTCGATTCCCGCGGAACGTAAACGCTCGAAGCCACGCCCTTCGGTAGCTGGATTCGGATCCTGCATCGCCGCAACTACGCGCTGAACGCCCGCCGCGATGATCGCTTCGGTACACGGACCGGTGCGGCCGGTGTGATTGCAGGGTTCGAGCGTTACGTAGAGCGTCGCCCCTTGCGCTTTGTTTCCGGCAGCTTTGAGCGCCACCACTTCCGCGTGATCGCGATAGTCGTACTGATGAAATCCCTGTCCGACGATTTCGCCTTCGCGAACGATCACGCAGCCGACCGTCGGATTCGGGCTCGCGAGGCCGATGCCTTTGCGGGCGAAGTCGAGCGCGTGGTCCATGAAGCGAATGTCGTGTGGGTTCACGGAATTATTCACGGATCAATTGAAAAGCGAGTTGGCGTAAGTTTCGGCGTCGAACGGAACGAGATCGTTGATCTGCTCGCCGGTGCCGACAAAGCGAATCGGCATCCCGAGTTCGCGCGCGATGGCCACGACGATGCCGCCCTTCGCGGTGCCGTCGAGTTTGGTCAAGATGATACCGGTGACGCGCACGGATGAGGTGAACTCTCGCGCTTGTGCGAGGCCGTTTTGCCCGGTCGTCGCATCGAGCACGAGCAGCACATCGTGCGGCGCGCCCGGAATCACCTTCGCCGCGGTACGTTTCATTTTTTCGAGTTCAGCCATCAGGTTCGATTTTGTATGCAGGCGGCCGGCGGTATCGACGATCAACGCATCGGTGCCGCGGGCTTTAGCGGCAGCGACGGCGTCGTAAACGACCGCGGCCGGATCGGCCCCCGATTTCTGCTTGATGACTTCGATTCCGTTGCGATGCGCCCAGATTTCAAGTTGCTCTACGGCCGCGGCGCGAAATGTATCGGCGGCACAAAGGATCACGCTGAAATTATCTTTGCGGAGTCGATTCGCAAGCTTGCCGATGCTTGTAGTTTTGCCGGCGCCGTTCACCCCGACGACAAAGATCACGCGCGTTCCTTGCCCGTTGGTTGAAGCTCCTGCTGGACCGGCGAGCGGGCCAGTCGCCGACGGACTCCCCGACGCCGACGAAGCGAGGATCTTCACGATATGCGCCTTGATCTCGCGCTTGACCTGATTGCCGTCGGAGAGCGCGTTGCGCTCGAGCTTTTCGCGAACAGACTCGAGAATTTCTTTCGTGGTTTTTACGCCCAAATCAGCCGAGAGCAACGCCGTTTCCAGCTGTTTCAGCAGCGACGCATCAATCTTCTTCTCGCCCTGAAAAATCGTGTCGACAGTCTCCGACAGTACGGCCTTCGTCTTGCTGACCGAGGCTTTCAGCTTTTCGAGGAGTGTCGGTTCCGGCTCGTTCTTGCCGAAAAGTGAAATCATAAGGGCGTCCGCAACGCTGTTCGGGTAACACAAAATTGTAGCAGAAGGCGGCTCACGCCATTGAATTGACGCGACGTGGCGCATCTTCGTGTGAAGTGAATGCGCCTGCGGCTGCGGCCTGCGGTTCAGCAACCCTGCGATCTCAATTAGCGACATAAGGTCCAACCACTAGCACCAAATCTGTCCGCCCGGACAGTATCTGGTTCCGCCGCCCCACCGTACGCTCATCCACAACATCCGGGCCAAATCTCGTTTCAAACGCACGAACACGACCCAGGCAACCGCAACGGAGGATCCATGTCGGAGAGGAATCGCTCTGCAAACACTCTCGAAGATCGCGACCATCCGGACCTGAAGATCGCCACCGAACCGCGGCACAAGAAAGGTTCGAGCCGTCGCGTTTTTCTGTCGCAGGTCGGCGGCGCAGCAGCGACAATCGCCGCAGGCGCCACGATCGTGCAGAGCGCCACCGCGGCAAGCAACGGCAACGGCGCCCAGGAATTCAACGGCGCCCAAGGACCAGTGTCAGCGGATGCCGGCGTCTCCAGCCGGGCGCGAGCCCAGCAATCCTTCAACAATCGCCTGCAAGCCGCTCAGGCCGAGCTCAGCGTTCGCGTCCCGAACGAAGTCACGAACGGCGACGAGCAGCGCTTCTCAAACCGCATCGGCAACTATTCCAAAGGTCTCGCGCACAACAATATTGGCGAAGTACTCCCATCCTCCTACGCCAGCTTTCTTCGCGCCGTGAACTCCGGCCGCTCCGCTCTCTTCGACCAAATTCAAATGGGCGGCACCGCCCCATTGATCGATCCGCAATGCGGCCTGGCATTCGACCTCGAAGGCACCGACTCCCACCAATTCGCCATCGGCACGCCGCCCTCGGTTGCGAGCCAGCAAATGGCCGATACCGCTATTGAAAATTATTGGATGGCGCTTTGTCGCGACATCAATTTCACGCAATACGGCCAAGAGCCGCTCACGCAAGCCGCAATCGCCGAGCTGAACTCACTCTCCGCATTCCGCGGCCCCAAGCCGGTAACGCCGCAGAATCTGTTTCGGGGCTTCACCGCCGGCGATGTCATCGGCCCTTACGTTTCGCAATTTCTACTGACGCCTTTTAGCTACGGCGCCGTCCCGGTCACGCAACTCCTCACTACCTATGCGCCTGGTGTCGACTACATGACCGACCAGGCTTCCTGGCTCGCCGTCCAAAACGGACAAGGCCCGTTCGGCGCCAGTCAGGCCGATCCGAATCCGCAGCACATGCGCAACGGCCGCGGCCTCGGCGCATACGTCCACGTCGACATTCTCTTCGAGGCCTACTTCAACGCCTGCCTCGTGCTCGTCGATCAGGGCGCGCCGCTCGATCCAAACAATCCGTATGTCGGCTCACGGAATCAAACCGGCTTCGGCACGTTTGGCTCGCCGCACCTCAAAACGCTCGTCGCCGAAGTCTCGCAGCGCGCTCTGAAGGCCGTCTGGTATCAGAAGTGGTTCGTCCATCGTCACCTTCGCCCCGAAGAATTTGGCGGCCTCGTGCACATGACGAAAACGAAGCAGGCGAACTACCCGCTGCATAGCGACGTTCTGAATTCCGATGCGGTCTCGCGCGTTTTCGCCAAGCACAACAGCTATTTCCTGCCGCACGGTTTCCCGGAGGGCTGCCCACAACATCCGTCCTACGGCCAAGGCCACTCCACTGTTGCCGGAGCTTGCGCGACGATCGTCAAGGCGTGGTTCGACGACCAGACGCCACTCACCGCGATCCCAGGAATCCCAATTTCTCAGGCAAGCGAGGACGGCTTCTCCCTCGTTCCGTACACCGGCTCCGACGGCGACAAGCTCACCATCGGCGGCGAAATGAACAAGCTTGCCGCCAACATCGGCATCGGTCGCAATCACGCCGGTGTGCACTGGCGGCACGATTACGTCGATTCACTGCCGCTCGGCGAAGCCGTCGCAATCGCGATGTTGCGCGATATGGGGAATTGCTGGAACCAGCCGTTCGAGGGATTTTCGTTCACGAAATTCGACGGAACGCGCATCACCGGCGTCGGCAAGAATACGTAAACGCCGCCGCAGCGTTCGTCACCGAGTTGAAAGACAACGAGTCGCTGGAGTGTTCGCTTAAGGCGAAGCGGTGCCGGGGGGGCGCCGCGCTCCAGCCTATGATTGATGGTTGCTTCAGAAAGCGCGCGCCGTTGCGCCAGGCATGCAAGCAAAACCGTCAGACTTGCACTTCCACCGCGCTCAGCCGCAGCCGACCGTTCGTCACCGCCGCATCCAGCGCATTCACAACCACCGTATCGAATTTCGATCCCGCCAGTCCTTTGATCTTTCCGAGCGCATATTCCAGATCCATCGCCGATTGATACGGTCGGTTCGTTGTCATCGCATCGAGCGTGTCGGCAACGCCGATGATACGCGCCATCATCGGGATTTGCGGCCCGGTCAAACCGTATGGATAGCCGCGTCCGTCCATGTGCTCGTGGTGCAGCTCGATGCCTGGCAGCATTTCTTTGAGCTGCGAGACCGGACGCATGATGTTCGCGCCCTTCACCGTGTGCTGCTTCATCAACGCGAATTCTTCCGCCGTCAGCGCCCCGGGCTTCTTCAGCACGCGATCTTCGACGCCGATCTTGCCGACGTCGTGGAGCAACGCCGAAATGCGCAATGTTTCGATTTCTGCGTCCACCAGCCCAAGCTCGCGTGCGATAAGCGTCGAATACTTCGCCACGCGCCCAGAGTGACCACGCGTATACGGATCCTTTTCGTCGATCGCGGCCGCCAGCATTCGGATCGACCCGAGGAACAGCTCGCGATTTACTTCGGCCGATTCCTTCAGCTTCTCGATGTACTCTTCGATGTCGCCGGCCATCTTGTTGAAGTTTTCGGCGAGCTCGCTGATTTCCGACGCGCCGCGCACGGCCGAGCGCTGATGGAATTCACCGCGGCTGATGGCGCGGGTGGACGCGGCAAGGCCGCGGATCGGTGTGCTGATCCCGAGCGCGAAGAAATAGCCAAGTAACAGCGCTGCAAAGCTCACGACGGTAACGAACGCCAGCGCCTGTCGGTTCAATTCGTTTACGCCGGCGTCGGCGCGCGCCTGCTTCAGGCTGCGCTCGGCGATCACCGCCCAGTTCGCATCGGGAAAGGTGCTGTAGGTACCGATCATCTCGATGTTGCGGTTCTGGTGAGTTTGCGTGTAGCGGATCGTAGCTGTTGTGCGCAAATCCTTCGGCAGGTTCACAACTTGTTCGATAATGCGCGATGCATCGCCACCGCTTGCGTCGGCGCCCGGAACAAAGTTTTTCGTATCAGGATGCGCCACGATGTGCCCGGCATGGTCGATAACGAAGACCGCGCGTCCGCGCACGCTGTCGTCCTGCAACAAGCGCAGAATCGGCTCCAGCGACACGACTGCCGCCAGCATTCCCGTGAAGTGATCGTCCAGATCTTTGAGGGGAACCGCGATGACGAACGCTGGCCGGTTATCTGGCGCAAGTGCCAGCGGATCGCTGCGGAAGGGCAGCGACTGTGTCGATGCCTGAAACGCGCGCTGCAATGCCCGCGCTACGAATGGATCCTGGTCGGCGCGAAAATTTCCCTGCGATGCGACCGTCCCCTTGCCGCTCTTTCCCACCGCGGTCAGATACAGAAATGTATCCCGATTGCTTTCCGTGAAGTTTTCGAGCAGCCGCGTCACCTTGGGTTCGTTTACCGTGGTTTCGACGTCGTCGCTCAACCCCATCAGCGCCATGATCTGCCGCTCGCTGACCAGCTGCTGCGTCAGGTTCGACTGGAACAACTCAATTTCCCGCGCCAAGGAACGCGTCAAATCGGCCTGCTGCACGAGCTCGGTATTGACCAGCTTCTCCTGGCTCAGCTGCAGCACCTGCCGGTGATAAAGCAAAATCGGCAGCGTGCCGACGAGCAGCATCGAGCCCAGCACCAGCCACAAAATGCGGATGCGGCCGGTACGCAGGCGTTGCCATCGCGATGCATTCAAGGCAGACATATTCCTGTTTAAAGTCTAGGGAATCGCGACGAAGGTATCTCCCGTACAGAGGTACAGGCGATGCGGATGTGCAACTGGACCGGACGTACCAGAGTGGAACGGAGGCGCAGCTAAGGCCAAGTTAACGTCTTTCTTATCTGAAGCTTGTGGCTACGCTTGATTTCTGGAGTCGAGCGGTCCGCAGGCGCTTTTTGCTGCCTATTCCTTCTTCTGCGGCCGCTCCATGATCTCGCGGATCGCGGCGCGCGGATTCTGGTCGCCGCGTAGGATCGCCTCGACCTGCGTCGTGATCGGCAGTTCGATCTTGTGCTCACGCGCCAGGCGAGAAGCGGCTTCGCTGTGTCCACTCCCTCGGCCACGCCGCTCATTCCTGCAAGAATTTCGCCGAGTGCCCGGCCCCGCGCCAATTCCACGCCGACGTGCCGATTTCGGCTCAGCACGCCGTTGCAGGTCAGCACCAGATCGCCGAGCCCGGCAAGGCCGCTCAGCGTTTCCGCACGGGCGCCCAGCGCTGTTGCGAGTCGCGCCATCTCGGCGAGCCCTCGCGTAATCAGAGCCGCCAGCGTATTCGCGCCGAGACCGAGTCCCTGGCATGTTCCGGCCGCGATGGCGATCACGTTTTTCATCGCGGCGCCCAGTTCGACGCCGAGGACATCGTCATTGCTGTAAAGCCGGAAATTCGGCGCGGCGAATTGCTCTTGCAAATCGCTGGCGAGGCTAATGTCGGTCGCGGCAATCACCACCGCCGTCGGCGAACCCTTTGCCACTTCCAGCGCGAACGACGGACCCGAAAGCACCGCAACGCGCGCCCCCGGCAGGGAAGCCGCGATCACTTCGCTCATGCGCGCGTGCGTTCCTGGCTCCAGCCCTTTCGTCGCGCTGACGACCACGGAGCCGGCGTCAATCGCATCCGCCGCCGCGGAATAAACCTTGCGCGCATGCGCCGAAGGCATCGCGCCAATCACAATCGACGCGCCGCGCAATGCGTCGCCCATCCCGTGCGTGATGCGAATCGCCGCCGGCACATTCACCTGCGGCAAATACTTTCGATTTTCCTTGGAGCGCGAAATCGATTGCGCATGGTTGGCGTCGCGCGACCAGAGCCAGATTTCGTGCGATCTCGTCGCGCGCGACAAAACGATTGCCAGCGCAGTGCCCCAGCCTCCCGCGCCCAGGATGGCGATGCGACTCACTCCGCGCCCTTGTCTTTCGACTCTTTGCTGAACGCAAATTTGGGCTCGCGCCCTTCGACTAACCGCTGAATGTTTCCGTCATGCTTGTAGACGACGAGCATCGCGGCTGCGAACGCGCCGACCGTGACCGCGGGCGGCGGCGCGAGGTGCGGCGCCCACAACAAATAAATCAGCAGCGGCATCGAAGCAGCCGCGGCAATCGAGCCCAGCGAGACGAACCGAAAGTAAATCACCACGAGCAGGAAGATCCCGATCGCACCCAGCGCCGCGGGCCAGCACAGCGCCAGAAACATTCCCGCCGCCGTCGCCACGCCTTTGCCGCCGCGAAATTTCAGCCAGATAGGGAAGCAGTGACCGATCAGCGCCGCGACTCCCGCTGCGGTCATCCACATCGCGCTGTCGTTGGAAAAATGCGCGGCCAGCCAAACCGCCGCTGCGCCCTTCAATCCGTCGAGAATCAGCGTCAGCACGCCGGGAATCGGCCCGACGACGCGTGTCACATTGGTGGCGCCGATATTTCCGCTGCCCGCCGCGCGAATGTCTCCGCCGCCGAATAGTCGTGTCAGCAAAATGCCAAATGGAATCGAGCCCAGCAGATAGCCGGCAAGCGGTAGCCACAGCAGGCTGAGAGAAATGTCGCGCATGCGAGCGTCAGTCCCCGGAATCAATCATTGGATACGAATGAAAACGACTGAAGCGTAGTGTACTCCGCGCCCGTGGGTTTCAGTTTGCTTTCAATGAGGTGGAATTCGCTGGAATGCAACCCTCCAAAATCGCGTGTCATCTGCTTTTCGATGGCGGCGCGCAGTTCAGGAGAGATTCCTGGCGGATCGAGTCGCGCCAGCGTCAGATGTGGAGTGAATGCGCGTTCCTCGGCAGGGAAGCCGAGCGTTGCGATTTGCTGATCGACGGCGTGGGCTAGCGGCGCGAGATTTTCCGACGCCTCCATGCCGCCCCAGATGACGCGCGGCCGCTTTGCATTTGGAAAGTAGCCGATGTTGCGGAAATGCAGCCGAACTTCTTGCTGTGAGTGGACGCCTGCGAGCGCCGTGCGAATCGCATCGAGCTTTGCCGGATCGATATGGCCGATGAATTTGAGCGTGACGTGCAGATTCTCAGGGCGCACCCACTTCGGTTTTTTCGGGGACGCCTTGCCATCGAGACGACGCAAATCGTCAATTAGCGCGGCGTAATCATTTCGGATGGAATCGGGAATTTGCAGCGCGACGAACAGGCGCACGCGTTAAACCTTCTTTACCGCCGACTTCGCTCCATTCGCGCCCGTGTTCCCGCCTATGTTTCCGCCCATGCTCCCGCCATTGTAGAGAAAATGGATGCGCACCATATCCAGCGCCGTCTGCGACGCCTGCCAGCGAATATTCTCTCGTTCGCCGGGAAAACGTAGTCCGCGTTCTTTCACTCCGCCGGCGTAAGAAATCGCCACGTGCACCGTCCCGACCGGCTTTTCTTCCGTACCCGCCGCCAGGCCCCGCGATTCCTGTGATTCCAACTCCGATGGTGCTGCCAACGCGGCGGCGGATTCCTTCCGCCAGCGCGACCGCAACTTCCGCGCTCACCGCGCCCTTGCTCAAAATCATTTCCGGCGGCACGTCGGCCCAAGCGGTCTTCAGCTCATTGCTGTAACACACGACGCCGCCGAGAAAATACGACGAACTGCCCCCGATGCTCGTCAGCCGTTGCGCCAGCAATCCACCCGTACAGCTCTCGGCAGCAGAAATCGTCGCGCCATTCGCGGTCAATTCATGCGCCACAACTTCTTCCAGCGACCGTCCGTCTTCGCTGTAAATTCGATCGGTCAGCGCAATCTCGAATCCTTGCACGATTTCATCGAGCGTCTTCTTCGCCTGCGCGGCATCTGTAGTCCACATGCGCAGATGAATCTGAATCTCGCCCGGCGCGGCGAGAATCGTCGTTGTCACGTCTGCGTAGCGCGAATAGATCGGCAGGATGCGCTGCTCGACGTGCGATTCACCCAGCCCGGTCACGCGCAATTGCCGCTGAAACAGCCGCGCGCCCGAAACGCGGCGCTCCAACCGCGGCATCACCTGCTCGCGAAACAACGGCTTCAACTCGCGCGGCGGCCCCGGCAGCAGCGCGATGAAGTGTCCCGAATCCTCGATCCACAATCCCGGCGCGGTCCCGCGCGGATTCTCCAGCACCTCCGCGCCTTCCGGCACCATCGCTTGCCGGACGTTGAGCTCCGGCATTTCGCGGCCCAGGCTGCGGAATCGCCCTTGAATGTACTGCACAATTTTTTCATCGCGCTGCAGCCGCCGCCCGAGCAGATCAGCGACAGTCTCGCGCGTCAGATCGTCCTGCGTCGGCCCCAGTCCGCCCGACGAAATAATCAGCTCGACGCGGCCCATCGCCTCGCGAAACACTTCGCGCAGCAGCGACTCGTTGTCTCCAACGATCGTCTTGCGCACGACTTCGATCCCGATGCTGTTGAGCTCTTCGGTGAGATACAGCGAATTCGTATCGATCCGGTCCGGCGTCAGCAATTCCGAACCAACCGCGATGATCTCTGCTTTCACGTTAAGGTAATCTCGCCAATCCCGGAGTTCTTTTCAAATTCTCCGCCGCCGCAAAGCATTCCATAAACTGTTCGGAGTCACCGTTCAAAAAACAATCCGCGAAGGTCTGCAAATCGTAAGCAAGGTCATGAAATCCGGCAAGCGGGTCATCCGAAAACCCCGGATATCTGTTGCCTCCATTTTTACCAAGCAAAACACGCATGAAAGCCTCGTGGTCGATCGATGCTTCGCCGAAGTGATAAGTCACGAGTCCAAGCGAATGTCGGAAATGAATCTCGAGTTTCCTGTCCTGGTTGAGGTACGACCCGAACGCGAACGGCCCTCCGCTACCTGATCCCTCGCCACCGTACTCGAAACGAAATCCGTGTTGATGGAGCACCGGATCAAGAATCGCCCGCCCGTCGAGCAAAATTTCACGAGGTTCTTTCACAACTCATCCGAAAAGTGGGAGTCCGCGTACGTCCCAATCCAAAGTAAAGAGCGCAGCGTTGGTGGTCAAAATGGCCCGCCCCGAGGGAAGCAACGCCAAGCCGACCAATCCCGAGCCGCTCAAAATCACTTCGGCCTTTGAATCCGGCGTGATGCGCACGATGCCACGCCGTCCCGCATGCGACGCCGCGACATACAGGTTTCCTTCGCGATCAAACGCCAAGCCTTGCGGCCGCCCAAGCCCCCGATAGTACGACGACACCACGCCGCCCTGCGTGATGCGATACACGCGGTCATAGCTCGAAGTCGTCGGCCCCGTCACAAACAGATCGCCGCTCGGATGAAACGCCAGATGGTACGCGGCGACCGATGGCTCCAGTGTCGCAAAAACAAAAATTTCGCGGCTCGGGCTGATTTTAAAAATCGTCCCGCTGCGATCGCCAACGTACAAATTCCCGTCGCCGTCGAACGCGATCCCCGTCGCGATCCCCATGCCTTCGATCCATTGCTCCGCACGCCCTTCCGGCGTGATTTTGTGAATCGTGCCGTCGTTGCGGCACGACACAAACAGGTTGCTGTAGCGATCAAGCGCCAGCCCCGATGGATTGACGAGCGTCGTCACAAACGGCTTCACGCTGTAGTTCGCCGAAACCTTGTAGAGCGAAACCGGAACGGGTTGCCCGCGCGGACCGCTGAACGTCACGTAGATATTGCCTTCCAGGTCCACCGCCGGGATTTCCGACCGGATGCAAATTGTCGGCGATCTGCAAACCGATCGACACCGGATGCGGCGCGCTCTCTCCGTTACTATTCGCGACGCGCACCGTGCCTTCGCTCGCTCCGTCGGGCACGCGCACAATCACGCGATTCTCGGTGACCAGCATCAATCCCGCATCGGCCTCGCCAAAATGCACCGAAGGCCGCGGCCCCACGCGCGGCGCAAGCCCGCTGCCGCGAATCACCATCTCGCCGCCGGGAATCGCCGCCACCGGGTTCACGCCTTCAATGTGCGGCGCTCCGTTTTTTTCCGTGGAAGACCCAAATCCAAATTTCATAGTAAATCGATCAGCTTAAAATGGAGTGCGAATCGCAGCAGAATCGCAGCATACACGCCTGCCGCCCAATCATCCGCCATGATGCCCCAGCCGCCGGGAAGCATCTCGAGGCGCCGCAACGGATACGGCTTCCAGATATCGAAAATCCGGAAAAACAAAAATCCGAACAACAGATATTTCCAATTCACCAGGCTGAGCGCGGTGAAAATCGCGAACGTAGACAAATCCAGATGCGAGTGCAGATTCGGCAGCGCGATCGGAATCAGCGGCAGCACCAGCGTCAGATGCTGGCCGGCCACTTCATCGATCACAACGAACTGCGGATCTTTGATGCCCGAGTAAGCCGCGGCGGCTCCTGCCGACCACACTCCGATGGCGCCGAGCACGATCAGCAACGCGAACGCGCAAAAAATCGGCAGGATCAGCAGCGTGTTATGGATGTCGCTGCCGGGCACGAGGAAATGCTTGTCCATGAAGCGGGCGTCCGACAATACGTGAAACGGCGACAATCCCGCGAGCGACGTCGGCCGCAAAAAGAAAATCGCGCAGAGCACGATCGTCGCGACGCCCACCAGCGAGCCTAGCGTACCTGGCGCGCTGCGCGCGTATCCTACGCCGCCCGCCGTCGCAATCGCATACGCCAGCTTCGGTTTTTCGCCGGAACCAGTTGGTCTCCGCCCCGCGGTCGTCGCTTCAGTGGATGGTGGTGTCATCGGGATTCGGCGCTTCGCTTGTTTCGCTTATCTCGTCTTCGCTCTCGGTAAAGAGCGGTTCCGACACGACATATTTCTCCGACGCCCAATTGCCAAGGTCCCGCAAACGGCAACGTTCGCTGCAGAACGGAAAATCGGCGCTTGTTTGGGAATCGGTCAGGGTCTTGCAAATGGGGCACCGGCGTTGCATGAAACCTAATACTACCCCAAGACGCGCAGCGCTGCCCCTGTGGAGATGCGTGTCAGCGTTTCGGCCGGGGGAATGGCCTGGCGCGCCGCGATTTCGCGCACCGCGGGACGCGGAAGAATTTCCACAACGCGACCAATGAGGTCGTAGGAGTCCGTCTTCTCAATCTCAACGCGCGCCGCATCGCCGCTCATCGCGGTTTCGCCTCCGCTGTTGGGCAATTCAATATCGGTCAGGTAGATTTTGCCGTCGATGTCCGGCGCCATTCCTGCCAGCCGCGCTTCCCACACCAGCGGATTGTCCTTCGATGGCCCTTCGATCAGCGCCGTTTCCGTGCGGCCCTTGAACGCGCGCAGGTTCTCGCGCGAAATTTTCTTCTGGATCGCCATCAGCTTGTCGCGCCGCGCCGCCGTCACTTCCGGATCGACCTTCGCGTCGAGCCCAAAGCTCCCCGCGTTGTCGACATCCGAATACTCGAACACGCCCATCCAGTCGAGCTTCGCCGCGCGCACAAAATCGCACAGCTCCTCGAAATCCGCTTCCGTCTCGCCGGGAAATCCCGCAATGAACGAAGTCCGCAGCGTAACTCCCGGAATCGTCGCGCGAATCCGCTCCAGCAATTTCAGAAACGCATCGCCATGCGACCCGCGCTTCATCCGCGCCAGCACACTGCGGCTTGCATGCTGCAGCGGCATATCCATATATTTCACAAGCCGCGGATGCGCCGCGATCGTATCCAGCAATTTCTGCGTCACGCGATTCGGGTACGCGTACAGAAATCGCACCCACATCAAATCTTCAACGCCCGCCAGCTTTTCCAGCAATTGCGCCAGCCCATCGCGCAACCCCAGATCTTCGCCATACGAAGTCGTATCTTGCCCGATCAGCGTGATTTCGCGCGCGCCACCCGCCGCGAGATTTTCCGCCTCGCGCACCACCGACTCAAATCGTCGACTCCGAAATTTTCCGCGTAGTTGCGGGATGATGCAGAAGCTGCACGGATGATCGCAGCCCTCCGCGATCTTGATGTACGCGGCGTGCCGCGGCGTCGTCACCACGCGCGGCGTCAAGTCGTGATACAGAAACGCCGGCGGTTCCGCCGGCAAAATCCGCAAATCGCCTTCGACCGCTTCGATAATCCGCTCAACTTCGCCCGTGCCGACGACCGCGTCTACTTCCGGCACTTGCTCCAGAATCTGGTCGCGATACCGCTCCACCAGGCATCCCGCCACGATCAGTTTCTTCGCCGCGCCAAACTTCTTGTGCTCGGCCATCTCCAGAATCGCGTCCACCGATTCCTTTTGCGCCGGCTCGATAAAGCTGCACGTATTGACCACTAAAATTTCAGCCTCGTCCGCGCGCGGCGTCAATTCATAGCCTTCGCGCGCAAGAATGCCCATCATCACCTCGCTGTCCACGAGGTTCTTCGGACATCCCAGGCTGACAAATCCGACTTTTGTATTCGGTTTCAAAGCGTCAAAGTCCGCTGCTACAGCGAGAAATCTGCCCATTCCCGCAAACCTCAATTATAGCATGCGGCTTACGGCGGCGAGTTTTGTCGCAGAGGCGGGAAGGGGCGGGAGACGCTGGCAAGAAAGCGAGGGCCGAAAGCGTAGTTACTTTCCGATGGCGCGAATCTGCGTCAGCAATCCGCGGAGACGCACCGTGTCGCAAGCCGCGCCGCCAAAACGCGCCTGCGCATAGATCTGCGTGAACTCGCGCACGGCCGGCGCGAGCCTTGGCTCGCTCACCGCTCCGGCAAACTCCATCGCGGTCTGCGTTTCTTTGCGCGCGAATCCTCGTTTAGCCAGGACGCGCAGCATTTCGCCATACAATCGCGACGCAAGCTGTGGATTCGCCGCGCCGCGCGATGGCCGCCGGAGCTGTAGGAACAGCCGCAGCTTCCTCACCGCAAAGCCCAACACGTCGTAACGCAGCAGCACGAGCAAAATCACGAGCGTGAGCGGCAACGCGAATGTGATGTCCCCGCTGCGATCAAGCCACGATTTCAGCCGCTGCTTTCCCCGCAGTTGCTGTAGCGTGAACCAGTTCCGCAGAGCCTCGGTCCAGTTGCGCGTGTTCCGCTGCATGTTCTGCGCCATCTGCACCTGGTGCGCGAAGTCGTAGTTGATCACCCACTCGTTCCAGTTGAGTTCCATCCAGTCGACGTACAGTCCGAATCGCGAGAAAAATCCCGATTGCTCGCTCGATGCTGGCGTCGGATCGAATGTCACCCAGCCCGTGCCCGGAAAATACGCCTCCACCCAGCTATGCGCGTCGCTCGCTCGCACGATGTAGTCGCCGCCGAGATCGTTGTATTCACCGGGCAGGAATCCGTTGACTTCACGAGCAGGAACACCGGCCGTGCGCAGCATCACCGTCATCGCCGTAGCGAAATATTCGCAATGCCCGGCGTGCGTCTTGAAGAGAAAATTCGCCAGCGGATCGTCGCCGGGTTTGCCAGTCAGATCGAGCGTATAAGTAAAACGCGAGCGAAGATAATTTTCGATTGCGACGGCTTTGTCGTAGGGATTTGTCGCGCGCGCGATCACGCCTTGCGTGAAGGGAACCACCCGCTTGTCGAGCTGCGGCAGCTGCAGGTACGTTTCGCGAATGTTCTCCGGATACTCGGTCGGTGCCGCGCGAAGTTTCGCCGGCTGCATCGTCGGTAAACGCGATACGCCGAAATAGCGCACCGGCGCGTAATTGCGAAACGGATTGAACAACGAGCCGGTGAAATCGCGGAATACATAGGTGCGCCGGACATTGCTGACCGCCCCAGGATTTTCTCCATTGAATCCGCCGACGACCGAGATCGCGTTCGACGGCACAAAGATCGCATCCGTGGCCATCGGCTCGATAAGCGCTTCGTAGTGCAGTTCCATCGAAGGGCCGTTCAAGTTTTGCTCGGGGTCGGAAACATTGATTGCGCCCGTGAAATTCGGCGTCAGCGTGATTGGCTGGTGATGATTCGGTGTCCACCATCGCTTTCCATCAAAAGTGGTGAGCGCAATACCGCGCCAGCGCAATTGCGGATAGCCGACGGGCGCGCCCGTTTTCACGCGCATCACGACAGCGGGATTTTTCTTGATTTCGCCGATCTGCCCCAGCTCCACGTTGTCGCTGAATCCGCTCATCAACGAAGGCTGCATGCTCGTGCGGCCGAGGTATCCGGCGCTGAATCGCGGGAAAAAGAAAAACAGGATGCTGCCGATCAGGATCGCGCCGACCGCAACGCTGACCGCCGCAAGCGTCAACGCTCGCGCGAGCCGCTTTTCCTGTGCGGGATGCACGATCGCGGTTGTGGTCGCTCCGCGGCCGCCTCGGCGCAACTCCATTCCGACGAATGTGGCCACGGCGAAAAGCAGGAAGATGAAGAACATCACCAGGAAGAATGTGTCGATGGTGAGGATGGCCGCGGCGAGGATTCCGGTGAACGCCAGCATCGCAAGGAAGAACGCGTCGCGGTCAGTCGTCGCGCTGTAGAGGCGCACCAGCATGACGAAGAGCAGGAAGTGGACCGCGCCAAGCAACGCCGCGTAGAGCGCCGGATTCGCGGAAGTGGAAACGAAAGCGCGCGAGAAAATCAGCACGTCCAGCGGGAAGACTGCGATATAGCCGACGACGAGCAGGGTCGCAATCCGGTGCGACAGTTCGGTCGGCTCGTGCCGCCACCAGCGAACGCCCTTGAAAATCATCGCCAGCGCGGCGATCACGCAGGCGATCGCATCGACCTTGCCGGTGGCAATCAGCGTCGCGATCGAACTGCCGATCAGCAGGAGCAGGGAGCCCTGGAAGAAGCGTTCCGCCGGAAGAGGCGAAACCTGCAGGGAGGGCGATGTCGCGGCGGAGGCCATGGCAGAACCTCAATTTTAGCACCCGCCTTGATGTGTTCCGCGTGGCGCTTGGAGGCGGTTCGGAAGCGTCAATGCTGGATTCGCCGCTGTCCGCGCGGACGGCTGGTAGCGGCGTCGTCGGCGTGCGCGGCTGCCGACTGGCCGATTTTTCGCGTCAGGTTCGAGACGGCGACTTTCGAGCGCGAGACCAGATCGGCAAGCAGCACGGCTTTTGCGCCGGAGACGCGGGGCAGCTTCTCCACGGCCAGGCGGAACGGCCGCAGCCGGATCGCGCGATAGGTCACCGTGTGTCGTGCGCTGCGAAGTTCTTCCATTTTTGGCTTCGATCCGTTGGCGGGGAGTGCGTCGAAGCTCTTCAGAAAATCGACGAGTTCGCGCGTTGCATCGCGCTCCACTGCGATCATCGGGAAATGCCACATTTTGGAAATCAGCGGCCGGACTGTTTCTTGCGTGACGTGATCACGGTCGGACTCTGGAGGCGGAAGCAGCAGCGTGCGGCCTTGCTTGTCGATGAAAACTGCGGCGGCGAGTTCGACTTCTTCGGTCGCGCGCTTCTTTCGCTTCTCGGGAATGACTTCAGTGAGGCCACGCTGCCGCGCAAGGCAGAATTCGGCGACCGGGCACAGCAGGCATTGCGGTGATTTCGGCGTGCAGATCATCGCGCCGAGTTCCATCATCGCCTGGTTCCAATCGCTCGGCGCGTCCGGATCGAGCAATGTATCGGCTGCCGTTTGCAGCGCCTGCCAGCGCGCTCCTTCGCGCAAATCGCCGTGCATGGCGTCGAGGCGGGCGATTACGCGGGCGACGTTTCCATCGAGCACAGCGTGTCGCTCGCCGAACGCGATGCTGAGAATCGCGGCGGCTGTGTAACTGCCGATGCCGGGCAGCGCGAGCGCATCTTCGGCGGAACGGGGGAATTCGCCGCCATGCTTCGCGACGATTTCTTTCGCCGCGCTTTGCAAATTCCGAGCGCGACTGTAGTAACCGAGGCCGGCCCACAAGCGCAGGACTTCAGCTTCCGGCGCCGCAGCCAGACGCGCGAATCGTCGGAAAATGTTCAAGAAATCGCTCGTAGAAGGGAATCACCGCGGCAACGCGCGTCTGCTGCAGCATGATTTCCGAAAGCCAGATGCGATACGGATCTTTGTTGCGCCGCCAGGGAAGATCGCGCTGAGATTTGTGAAACCACTCCAGGAGGCGCTCGCGCAGCGCTACAAGTTGGTGAGCGTCAACGCCGGCGAGAATTTCATCCGCGAGAGCTTCGTTTCGTGCTCGCGGCGAGCGAGCGCTCGTGCGCTTTGGGTCGGAAGTCTTTTTGTTTTGCGTCGCTCGGGGCATGCGAGCAACATTTTCGCACAGTCGCGAGAATCGACTTACTTGCGCGCGATTTCTGGCTGCAAATCGTCGAGGAAGACAACGTAGGACGAATGCCAGAGCGACGCGGGGATGGTTCCGCGAGGCTGGCTGGTGACGATCACTTTGAACAAGCCGGGCGACGCTGCGAGATTGCTGAGTAATGCGTGGTCCGGGTCGGCTGGGAGCGGCGCGGCAAGCGCCAGATGCTTCAGGATTGTGAAGATGTTTTCTTCCGCAGCGGTCAGAGTTGTTTCCAGCGCAGCGCTGCGAAACTGAAGCTGCGCGTTGCGCTCGTAGAAATGCCAGGCGATGCTCGCGCAGAGCGTGACCGCGCGCTCGAAGCGTTCGATGGCAACCGGAGCGGTCACCGATTTTGGATCGAGGGTCGAGTCCGACACGTGCGGATCAAGGACCAGCAACACGCGAGTGTCGTCTTCGCGCGTGAATTCGCGGACCATCAGCGCGCCCAAACGCGCCGAAGCTTTCCAGTGGACATGGCGCACGCTGTCGTTGGGCACGTAGTCGCGGAGTGCGTACAGATCGTGGCCGCCACCCTTACTGTGGCTTTCAAGCGCGCCTTGCAGCGCGGGCAAAATCTCGAAGAAATCACGCGAAGGTTCCACCGACGGGTAAACGAGCGCTTCGGCGCCGAGTTGCACCCGGCGAGCCTTTTGCAGAAAGCCAAAAGGGAAGCGCGTAACGATACGGAACATATCCTGGCGGTAAGCGCCGCGGCGCGGGAATGTCATCGGCACGTTTTGCTGGACGCGGTCGCGCTTCGGCAAATACGGAAAATAAACTGGAGTTTCGAGCAGCGGAGCGGTGGGCGTGAGCGCCTTTTTGTCTTTCGCGCCTTCGACGCGCAGCGAGAATGACGGCAACGTCAGCTTTTCGTTTTCCAGCTCCACCTGTGCGCGAACGGCCTGGCCCGCGAAAATATGTTCGGGCAATTCGAGGCGAAGTTCGACGCCGCTGAGCGTGATCGACGAAAGAATTCCCGACATCAGGATGATGGCGATCAGGCTCGCGAGAATCAGAAAGAGCAGGTTATTACCGGTGTTGAGCGCGGCGAGCGCGACGATGATGATGCCGCCGATGTAGATCCACCCTTCGCGGGTGATGCGGTACTCCATTTTGTAGCCGATCCATCGAAGTGGCGTGCGCTTGGCGAGAACCGGGACGAGCGTGACCGCAACCCACGCGGCGACGAGCAGCGCGCTGAGTGCGGCCGCGATAGAAAGCCCCAGATGGCCGGCTTCCGCTGCCGCTCCGGAATACAGCGCGAGCATCAGCGCGATGCCGAGCGCCGCGATCGAGATGAAGAATGCGCGGACGCCAGGCCGGTCGGCTCGGGCCCAAAGCTGCGAGATGGTGGAAGTCAGTTGCAAGATTTTTCCGAATGCTTCGGCAACGCGCGCGTTTTACAGGGGAACGCGAACGGAATCGACGATGTCGCGCAAGACGGCTTCGGTCGTCTCGGATTTCTTCTGCAGCGAGGCGTGGCGCGAACTGGCGGCGACGCGGTGCGAGAAAACCGCAACGGCGAGCGATTTAAAGTCGTCGGGAATGCAGTAGTCGCGGCCGTCCAGGAAGGCGCGGGCCTGTGCCGCGCGCTGCAACATCAACGTGCCGCGAGGAGAGACGCCGAGGGAAAGCTGTTCGGAGTGGCGCGTGCGATGCACGATTTCGAGTGCGTAGTCGTGCAGGCTCGTGTCCACGCGAATCTGCGCGACCTGATGCTGCATCGCAAGGACGTCGTGCACGTCGGCGACGGGTTCCAGCGATTGGATGGGATCGTCGCCGGTGCGTTTGCGCAGGATTTCACGCTCGGTTTCGTGCGACGGATAGCCCATGCGAATGCGCATCAGGAAGCGGTCAAGTTGCGATTCCGGCAGCGGATACGTGCCGTGGTGTTCGATCGGATTTTGTGTCGCGATCACCAGAAAAGGCTGAGGCAGCGGCAGCGTCTTGCCGTCAACGGTGACTTGCGCCTCGTTCATCGCTTCCAGCAGTGCGGACTGCGTGCGCGGCGTGGTGCGATTGATTTCGTCGGCGAGCACGACGTTGGCGAAAATCGGGCCGGGGCGATATTCAAATTCGCGCGTTTCGGCGGCGTAGACGCTGACGCCGAGCACGTCGCTGGGCAGCAGGTCCGACGTGAACTGGATGCGCGAGAAGCTGCAATGAAAGCTCTTGGCGATCGCCTGGGCGAGCGTCGTTTTGCCGACGCCGGGGACGTCTTCGATAAGCAGGTGGCCGCGCGCGAGCAGGGTGATCAGCGATAGCTGAATCGCTTCTTCCTTGCCATAGATCGCTTTGGCGATCGAGCGCTGGAGCTGCGTGACGATTTGAGAGGTGACCGCTGTCATGGTTGAAAACCTGGGCCCTTCCTGCTACAACTTATTGACGCCTCGGCTGATACGCGAGTTCCCCAAAATCGCGTGTGGCCGTAAAGATCGGGCGACTAGCTCAGTTGGTTAGAGCGCTCCCCTCACACGGGAGAGGTCAAAGGTTCAAGTCCTTTGTCGCCCACCATCGCCCTCCGATTTGGCTCAACCATTTTCTACCTTTGAATGCGGGACGACCAGAAAACGTTGGATTTCTGTGCTCGACTCGCTATTTGCTTGTGCGGTTGCACGTTAGGACAGGCTGTAACGGCCGCGGTGGCTGGGGAATCGTTGCCTCTATCTCGGGTAAGAGATCTACGGTCGGAACGGCTCAAAGACGCGGCGATTGTGCGGACATGGGGCGCAGCGTGCTGGACCCCTACACGAGTCTAGGGGATCCACTGGGTGGCGATGGGGGTTTCGGGGCCACGATTGCCGCCGCTGCGGCCTGAAGCGGGGTCGGACCAGGGGCGCCAGTTTTCCTTCTCGAAGAATTGGACGAGGATCTTTTTTGCATTGGGGCGCGGGGCATTGCGCAGCGAAGTGACGATGGCATCTTGCTGGGCGTGGTCGAGGACGCCGTAGATGAAGACGGTGAAGTAGGTGCGCAGCAGCGGGAAGTGGACGCCGAGTTCGCAGAAGGCGGCGGGCGTGTTGGGTTGCGAGACGGACATCGGAATCTGGTGGCCGGTGATGGCGGCGGATTCGAGCGCTTTGCACTGGTAGGAGTTTTCGCTGGCGGTGGTGATCGCGTTGATGAAGGCGTAGCAGTAGGCGATGATCAGGCCGCCGATGATCCATGCAGCGATGTGATGCTTGCGCAAGTCGGTTTTCCTTTAGTTCCCGAACGACAATTGAAATGGACGCACGACGAAGCGGCGCGGTGTCATCGAGGCTGCCTTAGTTAGAGGTCTTGTTCTACGGATCTGTTATGACGCGCTTCGCGGTTGGGTTTTTAGTTGGGTTGCAGTTGAGATCCTTCGCCGTCCTTCGGACGGCTCAGGATGACAATTCTCACTTTGGGCTCAGGATGACAGATCTCAAGTTGCGCGCGTGGTGAAATTCGTTTCGGCGCGGCGCGTACGTCCTCACTTTGGTTGATGCAGGACAGCTTCGAGCCAGTTGAGGACGGCGATCTGGAGCGCGATGCGGTGGTCGGCGTAGCCGTGGTCGGTTTCCATGTGGATTTCGGTGGCGCGGGTGTCGCCGGCTTTCTGCAGGGCTTCAAAGAGCGCGTGATTTTCGGGGTCGTTGCCGTCGGACGATTCGATGACGAAAATCGGGCGAGACTTTAGATCGTTGGCCCATTCGATGTAATTCCATTTTGCTGCATTTTGTTTTGCTTCGGCGAGCATGCCTTCGGGCGTGGTTCCGGCGAGGCGCGGTGAAGCGTCGTGGAAGCTTTTTGTGCGTGCCGGGCTTTCGGGGCGCGCGGCTGCTGGGCCGAGATTCCACGCGGAAATTGCGGCCATCCCGAGGATCGCCGGATCGTGCGCGGTCGCGTAGAGGCCGAGGAAGCCGCCCATGCTGTGGCCCACGATTGCGATTTTGGTTGGATCGGTGCGGTATTTCTTGGCGTTGTCGGGATCGCGAAGGAATGCGATTGCGGATTGCGTGTCTTCGATGGCATTGCTGAAGGAAAAATTTCCGGCGCTGCCCCAGGAGCCGCGATAGTGCGGGACGAGTACGTTCCATCCGGCGCGGCGGATGGCGTAGGCGAGATCCATATTTTGTTCGTTGCCGGGGAATCCGTGGAGGAGCAGCACGACGGGATGCGGGCCGGCGCCGGATGCGAGATAGAAGACGGCGTTGAGGCGCGTGTTGTGGCTGATGATGTCGGGCGCTTCCATTGCTGCGGGGAAGTCTTTGTCGCGCGGCGGATCGGTGGTGATGGCGGCGGGGACGTTTTGCGCTTGCGTGGTGAAGGCGAGCGCGAGCAGGAGCGATGCGGCGGCGAAGAGTCGAATGAGTTTGGTTGGATTCATGGCGCGACATTCTGGCGGATTTTTGTGGTCGATGCATCGGAAAAGTTTGCAGCGTTCGGAATGGCTGTCCGTTACGAACACAGGAGCTTGGGCGCTTCGCGGATTACGTTGAGGTAGACTCTTGGCGTTGTGGGAGCACGGGCGAGAATTCTGCGAATCTGAGTTTGCGAGATCAAGGCGATGGCTAACTTTTTGCGGATTGTGCAGTTTTTGTGTTTGAGCTTGTGGCTCGGGAGCGATGTGTTTTTGAGTTTTGTTGTGGCGCCGGGGGCGTTTCGCGTTTTGGCTAGCCGCGATCAGGCCGGGGCGGTGGTTGGGTATTCGCTGTGGTGGATGCACATGATTGGGGTGATTTGCGGCGTCGTGTTTCTGGTGAGCCGGTTTTTGCGGACTCGGAATTTTTCGGCGTTGGTAGCGCCGGCTACTTTGTGCGTGGTGCTGATGATTGTGCTAACGGTGGTGTCGCAGCACGCGGTGAGTCCACGGATGGCAGAGTTGCGGGTGCAGATGGGGTCGATTGAGTCCACCGTGGCTGGGAACCCGCTGCTCGTCGAATTTCAGAAGTTGCACCGGCGTTCGGTGCTGCTGGAGAGCGGCGTGTTGCTCGCGGGGATTGCGGCGATGGCTTGGTTGGTCCGCGAAGGCAATTGACGCGTTTCATTTTGGGAAGGTTCTGGGTATACCCCCCCCTGTTTTTCTAAAGAGTGTGGAAGTGCTTTGTTTTTATGCGGATACGTGTGCGGTGGTGTCACTCTTCTTGAAAGAGTGTGTAAGTTGCTTTGAATGAACAGGTTGTGGGGCGGCTGAGTTTCGCCTTGGATTCGCCTGGAAAAGAAAAAGCGCCGGAAGTGATCCGGCGCTTTGGCGTTTTTGTCTGAGCTTTAAGAATAACAGAATCTGGGATTTTGTCAAGGGGTGTTTGGCGGATGAGTTTTGAGGATGCGCTCTACGCCTGAGGTCCTTCGCTGCGCTCAGGATGACAACGATGGGGAGGGGGGACGAGGGGTGATGGGCACAGCGTATTCTTACCCGCCCATATGAGACAAAGCTGAAGGGGAAGCGGCTAAAGGGAAGCGCTATTTCTACGATTCGGCGTCTATATAGAATGAGTGTTCGTTTTATTTGCGTGAGCAGCGAAGGGGCGGGGATGATCGGGGAGCGGGGGAGCCGGACGGCGGAGTATATGGCGTTTTTTCGGGCGCTGGAGTCTGCGCGGCCGAGGGAGCGGCGGCTTTTTGCGGATACGTTCGCGGAGCGATTTTTGGGGCGGAGGTTGAGGGGTGGGGTTTGGCTGTCGCGGTGGGCGCCGCTTGCGGGGCTCGTTGATTGGTATGCGGATTGGCGGCTGCCTGGGGCGCGGACTTCGGCGATTGCGCGGACTAAATTGATCGATGACGCGTTGAGTCAAGCGCTGCGAGATGGGATTCGACAAGTTGTGATTTTGGGGGCCGGGTTTGATTGCCGGGCTTATCGGCTCGACGGGTTGGAGAACGCGAAGATTTTTGAGGTGGATCATCCATCGACGCTTGTGAAGAAGCGGGAAATTTTGGGCAAGGCCTTGCGGGAAATACCGAAGAAAGTTCGATTTGTCGAGATCGATTTCAACCGGCAGGCGTTGCCAGAAGTTTTGGATCGAGCGGGATTCCAGTTATCGGAACGCACTGTGTTTCTGTGGGAGGGAGTTACAAATTACCTGACGGCAGAGGCGGTGGATTCGGTGCTTCGATTTCTCGCCGGCTGCGGTCGCGGGAGCAGGATTATTTTTACGTACGTTCATGCGGGCTTGCTGGATGGTTCGGTTCGATTCGACGGTGGCGAACGTCTTTTGCGGGATGTTGCTCGGTTGGGCGAGCCGTGGACGTTTGGGATTGTTCCTGAGGAGTTGGCGCGATTTCTGGAGGGGCGGGGGCTTTGTTTGGATCGGGATTTGTCGGCGAGCGAATATCGGCGGGAATATTTTGGCTCGGATGCTGAACGAATGAAGGGATACGAGTTTTATCACGTGGCGGTTGCGGATGTTAGGGAGCGCTAGAGCGAAAGGAACGAGGCGCGCAGACGAGAGCGGCTACGTCATTCGGCGAAGGAGTACGAAGGGTCGCCGGGACACGTTGATTCTCGATGGGGTTGAGTCTAAACCCGCACCCTTTTTAAAACCAAAAAGGGTGCGGCACCCAAATGCCAAGGGGGCTCCGGGAAACAGAGTGTTCGTACGGTTCGGAGATTGGATAAGAGAGGGTGGGGGATGCCTAAGGTAAGTCAGGCGTATCTGGATGCGCGGCGGGGGGAGATTCTGGAGGCGGCGATTGCTTGTTTTTCGCGGGAGGGATTTCATCGGACGACGATGGCGGAGATCGTGAAGGAATCGCAGGTGAGCCCGGGGGCGATCTACAACTACTTCGACAGCAAGGAAGAGATTATTGAGGCGATCGCGGAGGAGCGGCGGCAAGTGGAGCAGGCGCTGATTGCAGAGGCGAGTGAGGAGAAGACGGTGGTTGCTGCGCTGCGAAGGCTGCGCGATACGTTTTTTGGGGATCTGAAAACGCCCAAGGAGAGGTCGCGGCGGAGGCTGAGCATTCAGTTGTGGGCGGAGGCGCAGAGGAATCCGAGGATATTGAGGTTGGTTCGCGGGAGTTTTGAGGGGCCGTTGAAGATGTTGAGCGGAATTCTGGCTGAGGCGCAGCGGCGCGGGGAGATTTCGGGGAAGGTGGATGCGGAGGCGACGGCGCGGTTTTTGATCGGCGCGTTTTATGGGTTGGTGTTGCAGGTGGAGTGGGACGGCGAATTGAAGATTGAAGCGCAGATTAAGTTGCTGGATGTTTTTCTGGAATCGATTTCGACGGCGGCCGAGGCTTGAAGAGTGTTACCACAGAGGACGCAGAGGGCACAGAGCGGAAAAAAGCAAGATCTGTCGGTTTCGACGGCGGCGTAGGTGAGTGGTATTGATCGAAAAGGCCCGCGATCTGGGAAACGATCGCGGCTACAGGGTGGGGATTAACATTTCAGGTCGTCGATGACTTCGGAGATGGGCTTGGCTTTCCAGAAGCGGGTGAGGTTTTCGACGGAGGTGAAGGAACGGGGGCGCATCTTGTCGATGTACAGGGTGCCGTGAAGGTGATCGATTTCGTGTTGAAGGATGCGAGCGTACCAGCCGGTGGCGAGGACGGATTTTTCTTCGGCGTGTTCGTCCCAGTAGGTGACGCGAACTTGGCGAGATCTTGGGACGAGAGCGGAAAAGCCGGTGAGGCTGAGACAGCCTTCGAAGAATTGGACGGAGTCGTTGCCGACGAGTTCGATTTTAGGATTGATGATGGCGTGGAATGGAACGGGGCCTCGCTCCTTCTCTGATAGATCCGCGGGCGGGATTGCTTTGAGGTAGTCTTCGCGGTCTTCGATCACGGCTAATTGCAACGGGAGTCCGACCTGAGGGGCGGCGAGGCCTACTCCGGGAGCGTCGTGCATCGTTTCGCGCATGTCGATGATGAGGCGTTTTATTTCGTCGCTGAGTATTTCGTCGCGGGTTAGGGGGCGGGCGGGAGTTCGCAGGACGGGTTCGCCGGTTTGGACGATTTTTAAGCGCATGGGGGTGACGATAACACGGCAGAACGTTGGGTGGTCGTGAGTGGGAGGACGGTGGGGTTGAATCTAAACCCGCACCCTTTAAAGAGCGAAAGGGTGCGGCACCCAAAGGCCAATAGGGACATTTGAAGCTGTGCGGATTTGGGGCGCAGCGGGCTGCGCCCCTACATCGATGGGCCTGTGGCCGGTCGTTCGCGGCGCCACTCTCACGCGGTCTTATTCTTGGTTACGTCCCAGTGTGGTTGGTACGATTCGATGTCCTCGCTCACTACCGTCTTCATGGGGGCAACTCCGCCCACTACCTCGTCCAAGGCGTTCTCAGGCAGTTCGGCATTGGGCTGCGCGGCAGCTTGCTCGTCGATTTTCGGTTCATTGTCGCTCATCGGATCCTCCATTCAGATTTGTGCTGCGAAATGGACTGTCTATCACGACGAAATTTCGGTCAACGAAATCGCTCCTTAATTCAGGCTTAACCCATAACAAGTCTCTATTGAGGGACTTAGCTCCTTAGCCTAAACCCTATTGATTCTGCGCCCAGCGACTTGGAGGCACCCGAAGGCCACTTCGACTCGATCAGTTTTTTTGAGGGGGTTCGGTCAGGGGGAGGTCGACGGTGATGGGGGGGTGGTCGGAGATGCGGTCGGATGGGGTGGAGTTCAGTTCCTGCATCGTGGTGGGGTAGGTTGGCGCGAATTTTAGCGGCTGGCGTGGAGCGCGCGGATTGGTGGTGAGAGGCTTGACGAGGATCCAGTCGAGTTTGAAGCGGCCGACGACGCCGCCGAAGTCGCGGGCGAAGGAGTAGGTGGGGACGAAGCCTTTCCACTGGCGCTCGTTGCTGTCGGCGAGGGTGCGGGCGCGTTCCGGGGCGGTGAATTTTTTGCGGCCGCGGAAGTCGAAGGTGCGGCCGTCGTCGAAACGAAAATTTTCGATGGAGTCGAAGAGGGGGCGCTCGCGATTGTCCCAGACGATGGGGAGATGGTAGGCGGTGGGGTCGTTGTAGCCGTGGAAATAGTGAAGCGGGTAGAGAGCGAGTTTGGCGAAGCCGAGCGGATTGAAGTAGGAGATGACCTGGCTGATCCAGAACTGATAGTCGGTGATGCGCTTCATGATTTCGTTGCGGATGGATGTGGGAGTGTTGTCGCGGCTGGTGGTGTTGAAATCGCCGGCGAGGATGACGGGATTTTGGACGGAGCGGAGCTGATCGAGGAGCGCGGTCATTTGTTGTTTGCGGCATTTCGGCGTGCATTTATTTTCGAGGTGCGTGGCAACGATGGTGACCTGGCCGGTGGGCGATTCGGGGACGGAGATGTCCGCGATAAGCGCCATGCGGCCACCGTGGCGGAGTTCGCGCTCGATGCGCTCTTTGAATAATTTATCGGCGGACCAGCGGCGGCCTTGCTCAAGCGAAGAGATGGCGGCGTATTCGGTGGCGTACCAGTCGTAGCAAACCGGCAAACGAAAAATGCGGACGTTGTGGAGCGGATAGCGGCTGAGGATCGCCGTGCCGTGGAGGCCGTGGTATTTGTCGCGATCGACTTGCAGGTCTTGTTGCAGGCGGTGGTCTTCTTGTGGATCGGGGAGATGAATTTCTTCGGAGTCGAGATCGAAGATGGGATCGACTTCGATGAACTCGACGCCGTAGGCGTAGTTCATGTGGAGGGCGGAGGCGAGGTCGGCGGTGACGTCGGTGTAGTTGGTGCGCTTCATGCCGAGGTCGGCTTCGTTGAGGATGAGGAGGTCGGTGGATTGGAGTTTTTGGAGTTGGGACTCGGCGGCCGCGCGATGAACAGCTAGATCATTTTGATTTTTGTGATCAGTGGGCGTTTCGTTCTGGGCGAGTTTGTCGAATTGGATTGGGTCGGTGAGTGCGGCGCGGATGAGGTCGAGGTTGAGGCCGCGTTCGATGTTCCACATGGCGACGCGGAGGACGGGGCCGAGATTGGGGACGGTGGGGCGAAGAGGTTTGGCGGATGGGTCGTCGTGGATGAAGGGAGTGTTGAGGAGAGAGTCGAGGCGATGGGCGAGGTCGCCGGTGGGGTCGGCGGTTTTGGAGAGGGTGACGAGGTCGTCGAAGGAGAGGAAGTTGGGGTCTTTGGCGGGTTCTGCGTTTGGCCAGGTGCGGGATTCCATGTTGGCGATGACGGATTCTTGCGCGTGGATGGGGAGGGAGAAGAGGAGGAAGAAGAGGGAAAAGATAACGCTGAGGCGCAGAGGACGCTGAGGGGCGCGGAGAAAGTTTGAGGCGGAGGAGGGTTTCTCGTCGAATGGCGATTGGTTGAGATCAAGCCGGGGTTCCTCCACTGCGCAAGCCGACGCGTTCGCACAGAAGCGAACGCGAGGAAAAGGCGTCGGCTTGCTTCGGTCGGAATGACAGGCTACATGGGGCGGCTCCGATGCGGAGGCGGGCACGGCGTGGCGCGCCCGGAGGAGAATTTTGTGTGCGGGGGTGAGTTTCAACGTTTTTTGCGGCGAGTGGTCTTGAGGGATTTTGATTTTGGTTTCGCGGAGGTCGAGGCTTTGGCTGATTTGGCCGCGGCGATTTTTTTGCGGACGCGTGGGGGAAGGATTTTGTTGGTGACTTTGTAGCCGGCGCGTTCGAAGGAGCGCCACATGTACCAACTGGCGATGGTGCGGTAGGGGCGCCAGCGTTCGCCGAAAGCGAGAAGTTCTTTGGGCTTGGGCATGCGTTTTTTGCCGTAGGTGACGGACCAACCCTTTTTTACGCCGAGGTCGTGGATGGGAAGGACGTCGGGGCGGCCGAGATTGAAAATCAAAAACATTTCGACGGTCCAGGCGCCGATGCCGCGGACGGAGACGAGGCGTTCGACGAGTTCGTCGTCGGAGAGTTTTTCGGCTTGCTCGCGGGTGGGGACGACGCCTTCGAGGGTTTTGGTGGCGAGATCTTTCATGGCGAGAACTTTGGCGCGGGAGAGGCCGGCTTTGCGGAGGGCGAGAGTTTTGAGCTTGAGCATTTTTTCTGGAGTGGGCGGGCGGCCGTTGTCGCCGAGGGCTTTGACGCGGCCGAAGATAGTGGCGGCGGCTTTACCGGAGATGGATTGGTAGGCGATGGATTCCATGAGGGCTTCGTAGGGAGATTGGGCGAGGTCGAGATCTTTTTGGAATTTTTTGGTGGCGAGGATGAGTTCGGCGAGTTTTTCGTCTTTGGAGGAGAGGTGGGACATCGCGAGGGCGAGGTCGAAGGAGAGGATTTGGGCTGGGGTGGACATGGTTTTGGATTTTAGCGCAGGTTGCGGAGTTGTAGACGCGTTACGAATAGACCGAAGAAAATGACGGCGAGAGGATGGGCGGCGTTGCATCAAAACCCCGCGATCTGGGAAGCGATCGCGGGTACAGATGGGTCGTCGTTGTAATGTGAGAGAGGCTGGATCTAAACCCGCACCCTTGAAAGGCGCAAGGGTGCGGCACCCAACAGCCGGGTTCGGGTTCGGTTAGTGCGCGGTGTATACTCGGCGCGAAAAATTTTTGAGTCACGACGGAATCTGAGGGTGATGCTTGGCTGAGCATTCGCTGATATTTCGAGATATTGCGATGGTGTTTGCGGCGGCGTTGGTGTGCGGGTTGGTGGCGTGGCGCATCAAGCAGCCGATTTTGTTGGGGTATGTGGTGGCGGGGCTGATTGTTAGTCCGCTGACGCCGGGATTGCATGTGCATGACACGCACGTGTTTGAGTTGATGGCGGAAGTTGGCGTGGTGCTGCTGATGTTTTCGGTGGGGATTCACTTTTCAATTCCGGATTTGCTGAAGGTGAAGTGGGTGGCGCTGTTTGGGTCGCCGCTGGGAGTGGTGTTGTCGGTGGCGCTGTGCATGGGTGTGGGCTGGTTGCTGGGCTGGCCGTTGCTGCAGAGTTTGGCGGTGGGCTGCATCGTGGCGGTGGCGAGCACGATGGTGTTGATGCGGCTGCTGATGGATCGCGGGGAGATG
Source organism: uncultured Acidobacteriota bacterium (assembly GCA_963766985.1). Taxonomy (GTDB): domain Bacteria; phylum Acidobacteriota; class Terriglobia; order Acidiferrales; family UBA7541; genus Acidiferrum. The sequence goes on along the minus strand of CAVYCJ010000006.1, from coordinate 188,898 downwards.
AATACGGAAGCGGGGCGCGTGATGATCGCGCTGACGCTGGTGGAAGACCTGGTGGTGGTGATTTTGACGGTGCTGCTCCCGAGTCTGGCGACGGAGGGTGGAGCGGATTTTGGACAGATTGCATGGCGGATCGGGAAGGCGTTTTTGTTGCTGATTCCAATTGCGGCGGCGGCGTGGAAATTGATGCCGCGGCTTCTGGCGCGCGTGGAGAACACGTGCAACGACGAAATTTCCCTGCTGCTGGCGCTGACGACGTGCATGGTGGTGGCGGCGGTGACGGAGTGGGTGGGATTGTCACTGGCGCTGGGCGCGTTTTTGGGTGGAATGCTGCTGGGGAGCTCGGAGTTTGTTAAGAAGCTGGAGCATCAGACGGCGTCGTTGCGTGATGCGTTCGTGGCTTTGTTTTTTGTATCGGTGGGGATGCTGATCGATCCGAGGACGTGGGGATCGGCGTGGCAGATTATTTTGATATTGGTGGCGCTGGTGCTGGCGGGGAAGTTCGTGGCGTGGTTTGGCGTGGTGAAATTGTTTGGGTATCCGGTGGCGACGTCGGCGCGGGTGGCGATTGGGTTGACGCAGATCGGGGAGTTCTCGTTTATTTTGGCGCAGGTGTCGCAGAGGGCGGGATTGATTACGCCGGCGATTTACAATGCGACGCTGGTGGCGTCGTTGGTGACGATATTGGTGAATGCGATGTTGTTTAAGATATTTTTGAAGCCGGAGGGAAGAGGTAACGAAGCAACGACGTAATGAAGTAACGACGAAAGAGGAAGAGGTTGACAGTCGATAGTTGAAAGTCGAAAGGGAAGAAGAAGAAAAAAACAAATTTGAGTTGGGTTTGCGATTGTGCGGGCCTGGGGCGCAGCGGTGCTGCGCCCGTACAACAGCGCAATGAACGGAGGATGTTGTGGCGGGGTCGGCGTCTGAGATCCTTCGCTTCGCTCAGGATGACAACGTTAGGGCATTGTGGCGGATCGTCGATGGGCGATTTGCCGCTTTTGTTTTTGTGCGAGGAGAGAATCGCGAACAAAGGATTGTCCGTTAACAAGGCCACACAATTTCATGATGCTGCCACAGCGATTAGCCGGAGGCGGGGTGGGCGAGGCGGGTTTCGGTCAGGTCGAGTTCGCGTTCGAGGAGGCGGAGGACTTCGTCGTTGATTTTGCCTTCGTTGCGGAGGCGGACGGCGGTGTCGCGCTCGAGGCGGAGGAGATCGAGCGAGAGCGAGACGATGTGGGCGTGATCGTGGGCGTCGATGCCGTGCTCTTCGTAGCCTTGGCCGGTGAGCGCGGAGAGGCGGCGTTTGTATTTCGCGAGGGCGTCGTCGTAGGCGGCGGTGAGATGGTGCGAGGAGTCGCCGTTGGTTTTGGCGCGCAGACTCTTGATCTGTTGGAGAACGGTCTCGACCATGATGCGGCGGGCTTCGTGTTCTTCGACGGCGATCATGCTTTGGCCGGCGAGGCCGAGTTTGCGAATGAGCGGCGGCAGTGTGAGGCCTTGCAAGACGAGCGTGACGAGGATCACGCAGAACGTCAGGAAGATGATCAGATTGCGCTGAGGGAACGGGCTGCCGTTCGAAAGCGTTTCGGGCAGCGCAAGGGCCGCGGCTAGAGCCACGACGCCGCGCATTCCAGTCCAACCGATGATGAAGATGCCTTTCGCGGGCGGCATTGGCTCGTTTTGATGGAGGATTTTTCGGCGAATGAGATTGGCGACGAATGCGCCTGGGAAAAGCCACGCGAGACGAAGAAGGATGACGAGCGCGCTGAAGAGTCCGCCGTAGAGGATTAGGGTTTTCAACGAGTAGTCGTGAATGCCGGCGAGGACGAAGGGAAGTTGCAGGCCGATGAGGACGAATACCAAGCCGTTGATGGCGAAAGTGAAGGAGCTCCAGAAGCCGTAGGCTTGCAAGCGCACTTGAGGCGAGAAGAGGCGATTCTCGCGACGGCCGAGGTAGAGGCCGCAGGCGACGACGGCGAGAACGCCGGAAGCGTGCGCGTATTCCGCGGCGAGATAGGCGGCGTAGGGAATCATGATGCTCAAGGTGACTTCGATGGGGCCGTCGTCGAGGTAGCGTTCGACGCGTTCGATGAGGAGCGCGATGAGAAGGCCGATGATGATGCCGGCGCCGACCAGCCAGGTGAGGCGAATCGCTCCGTCGATGACGGTGGGCGTTTCGTTTCGAACGACCATGGCGACGCCGAACTCGAGAGCGAGCAGGCCGGTGGCGTCGTTGACGAGGCTTTCGCCTTCGAGGATATCGACGATGCGTTGGGGGAGGCCGAGATTTTTCGCGATGGCGGTGGCGGCGATGGCGTCAGTGGTGGCGACGACGGCGCCGAGGACTACGCCGAGGCGAAGATCGAATGGAGCGAAGGAATAACGGGCGGCTTCGGCGACTCCCCAGACGGTGAAGCCGACGAGACCGAAGGCGAGGAAGAGAATGCTGACGATGTTGTATTTGAAGTCGCGCCAGCTGGTGAACCACGCGCCTGAGTAAAGCAGAGGCGGCAAGACAACAAGGAAGACGACGTCGGGACTGAGAGTGATGTGGGGAATGCTGGGGATGAAGCTGAGGATGAGTCCGGCGATGACGAGGACGATGGGGTAGGGAATCTGGATTTTACGGGCGAGCGCGGCGAAGACGACCACGAATAAAAGCAGCAAAAGAAAGACTAATTCAACGGCGTGAACGCTGTTACCTAGCATCGAGTCCCTGTGAGATTTCTGATGGGATAACGATACAACAAGTTTCGTGGGGAAGCGGAATGCGAACGAGTATTGGCGCGTGCCGCTACGAGTTCGATTTACGCGCGATTGGTCGGAGTTATCGTTGAGGTGTGGGTTCTGTGGCATCTAAACCCGCACCCTTTTAAAAGCGAAAAGGGTGCGGCACCCAAAAGCCTGGTGGCGGCGGGGTGGCGAAATGGGGTGTGGTAAACTTTCGGGTTTATGCAGACAGGAATTATTGGACTACCACAGGTTGGGAAGACGACGCTGTTTCGGATTTTGACGAAGGCGAGCGTCGAGGCGAAGGGCGGGTCGCAGGAGACGCGTGTCGGCGTGGCGAAGGTGCCGGAGCCGCGGTTGATTGAGCTCGCCAAGTTGTACAACCCGAAGAAGATAACTTACGCGACGGTGCAGTACGTCGATCTCGGCGGGATTCAGGGCGAACGGACGCGCGAGGCGCTGGCGCAGTTGCGCGAGGTCGATACGATCGCGCATGTGATTCGTGTGTTCGATGATCCTTCGGTGCCGCACGCGGCGGGGTCGATCGATCCGCTGCGCGACGCGACGAATCTGGAGTTGGAACTGATTTTGTCGGATCACGATCAGATCACGCGCCGGCTTGAGCGCGTCGAGAAAGATCTGAAGAAGAAAGCGGATCCGCTGTTGCAGCTCGAGAAGACGGTGCTGGATAAGTGCAAGGCGCATCTGGAAGCGGAGAAGCCGTCTGCGCGAGCTGGAGTTAACGGCGGAAGAGCGGCGGCCGATCGGGGGATTTTTGTTTTTGTCGGCGCGGCCGGTGCTGTATGTGCTGAATGTTGGCGACGATGAGGCGGACAAGCTGGACTCTGCGGTGGAGCGGCACAAGCTGACGTCACTGGCGGGGAAGCCGAATGCGGCGGTGGTGGCGGTGTGCGGTCGGCTCGAGGCGGAATTGGCGGAGATGGAAGAAGCGGAAGCGGCGGAGTTGCTGGCTTCGTATGGATTGAAGGAGCCGGGGCTGAACCGGTTGATTCGCGCGACATATGAGTTGATGGGGCTGACTTCGTTTTTTACGGCGGGGGAGCCGGAAGTGCGGGCGTGGACGATTCGCAAGGGCTCGACGGCGGTGAAGGCGGCGGGTGCGATTCACAGCGACATCGAGAAAGGATTTATTCGCGCGGAAGTTGTGCGATGGAATGATTTGCTGGCGGCGGGGAGTTTGGCGGCGGCGCGGGAGAAGGCGCAGGTGAGGTTGGAGGGGAAGGAATACATTGTGCAGGAAGGGGATGTGATTCTGTTCAGGCACAGTGGATAGAGGCGACGTAAAGAAGCAATGAGGTAATGAAGTAATGATGTCGCGAGGCGGTGACTGTGGTTGGCGGAGAGTGTTGAGGCGCAGTTGAAGTCTGAGATCCTTCGCTTCGCTCAGGATGACAGGTTAGTGGTTTTGGAGTGAGAGCCTGGCGGCGGAAGCAACTTTGACAGTTTAGATTTTGCCGAGATGGGGCGCAGCGTGCTGCGCCCCTACATGTTCAAGCGCGAGTCGGGGCGGCGAAATGGGCGATCACAGATTTTGATGAATCATAGTTTGGTATTTCGGATGGGGATGGCGGCGCTGCTGGGGGTGATGGCGGCGGCGGGGAATTTGATTGGCGGGTATTTTGTGGTGCGCGGAGATTGGTCGCGCAAGTATTTGCAGTATTTCTTGGCGCTGGGCGCCGGGTACATGCTGGCGGTTGTGTTCCTCGACATTATTCCGGAGTCTGTGCGGCTGTCGGGCGAACGAGCGCTGCTGTATGTCCTGATCGGATTTTTCCTCGTACATCTCTTCGAACACACGATCGCGCCTCATTTTCATTTCGGGGAAGAGACCCACGCGGAAGAGGTGAACCACGGGCACGCGCGGACGACCGTGCTGCTCGGGCTGGCGATTCATACCTTTTTCGATGGGGTGGCGATAGCGGCGGGGTTTTTGGTGTCGACCTGGCTAGGCGTGGTGATTTTCCTGGCGGTGTTTCTGCATAAGCTGCCGGAGGGCTTTACGGTGGCGTCGCTGGTTTTGGCCAGTGGCATGGGGAAGCGCAACGCAATCCTCGCAGCCGGGTTACTAGGGATAGCGACGCTGTTAGGAGTGGTGTTGACGAGCGCCTTGCAGGGGCAGCTGAAGTACGCGCTGCCGGTGTCCGGCGGGGTGACCTTATATGTGGCGGCGTCGGACCTATTGCCGGAGGTAAACCGGGAACCGAACTGGCGAATGGCGCTGCTCGTCTTTGTAGGAGTGGTCAGCTTATTGATAATGCAGGCGTTGTTCCACGTCTAGTTCTTCGCTTTTCCTTTGCCAGCAAAACACTGCAGTCTAATGCAACTTCCTGACACCACATGTGTTTGATACAGTGTGGCGACTATGGCCAGGTCGGACGTACAGCTGATGCTGGACGTGAAGGCGGGCGACGAACAGTCGTTCGCACTTCTCCTGCATCGTTATCGAAGTCCGCTGGTCAACTTCCTGTACCGGATGGTGCGAAACCGGGAGCAGGCCGAAGACCTCGCGCAGGAAGTATTCATTCGCGTGTATCGAGCGCGCGAAGAGTACGTCCCGAGCGCCAAGTTCACGACATGGCTTTTTCGAATAGCGACGAATTTGGCGTTGAACTCGGTGCGCGACACGCGGCACCAGCGGATGGAGTTGTCGCTGGACGCGCCGATCACGACCGATGCCGAGGACGGCGACGAGAAGACGTTGGATGTGGCGGACAAACATCCGGACATCGAACAGCATCTTGTCGAAGAGGCGCGGAAGAAGATGATCCGGCATGCGATCGACAAATTGCCGGAGAAGCAGCGTGCGGCGGTGCTACTGCACAAGTATCAGGAGTTGGATTACAACGAGATCGCGAAGATCATGGAATGTTCCGAGAGCGCGCTGAAATCGTTGTTGTTCCGGGCGTACGAGACGCTGCGAGTGGAGTTGGCGCCGTTGGTATCAGGTGCCAGGTCGTGAAGCGGGTTAAAGGCGGGAAGTTTTGGAAGATTGGCGGAAGACCTGAAGTAAGGATGGCGTTATGAGTTGCAATCGAATGGAAAACCGGATTCTGCCCTATGTCGATGGGCGATTGAAGGCCGGGGAAATGAAAGAGATGGAAGCGCATCTGAAGACGTGCGCGGCCTGCGAACTGCGCGTGAGTGAGTTCCGCGCGGTGTCGGGTTTGCTGGATGAGCTGCCGCAGATCGTGCCTTCAGGCGCGTTTGACGCGCGGGTGCGCGCGCGTGTGGCGGCCGAGCCGGTGAAGCAGAGCTGGTGGTCGGTGTTTGCGCCGTCACCGCGAGTGGCGTTTGCGGCGTCGATGCTGGTGCTGGCGACGGTTTGGTTCGGGTCGCGTCCAAATGAAACGTTGGCGCCGCCGAGCGCAGGCGTCGAGCAGGAAGCTCAAGTGGTGAGCGATCTGCCGGTGCTGGAGAACATGGATGTGTTGTCGAATTTTGATGCGCTGAGCGATTTGCCGCAGCCGGTGAGCGACGAGTCGAATCAACAGCAACCGGATACGAATACAGAGATGTAGTTTGGCGGTTCCTAGGGCAGGCGAGAATTTTTGCGATGAGCAAGGTGCGCAAATTCGGTGAGTGGCGGTGCAGGCTGAGCCTGCGCGGGACGCTTGCGCTCGCGGCGATGTTGATGCTGCCGCTGACGGCGCCGGTGTTTGCTGGTCAACGGCGGCCTGCTCCGAAGGCTGCTGGCGCTCAAGCGCTGCCCCGGCAGAACGCGCACAATGACCGGCCTCCGAATGCGTCTAGTTTGCCGCCGAATGCTCCGCGGCCAACGGTTGCGCCGAACACGAATCGGCCTGCGACACAGCAGGCGAATCCGCAGGATCGTTGGCGGAACATGTCGCCGGCGGACCGGCAGCGAGCGTTACAGAACGAAGAGCGTCTGCGAAACATGTCTCCGTCGCAGCAGCAAGTGCTGCGCGACCGGGCGCAAGTGTGGAACCGGATGACACCGGAGCAGCGCGATCATGTGCGGAACGATGTGTTGCCGCGATGGCGGCAGATGCCGCCCGACCGGAAGCAGGCGATCCGGAATCGGCTGCGCGTGTTGCAGAATATGCCGGAGTCGGCGCGGAATCAGCGATTGAATGATCCGAACTTTACGCGCGGTATGAGCGAAGAGGATAAGTCGACGCTGCGGGATTTGAGCCACTTGCATGTAGGTGGGGCGCCGGAGTAGTCGAAGCGGAAAATCGAAATTGGAAATTGAAAACTGGAAAATCGCCGGAGCAGTGGGCCGGCGATTTTGCTTTTTGGGCGAGCTCGCGCGGCGTCGCGGGTCGCATTGGGGCAAATTGGACTTGCTGAAAGTTTGCTGCGCATTGCAAAGGGCGGCTCGACCAAATTCTTTTCGTTACAATGATTGTTCGGACTCGGTGATTGAGGAAGAAGGGCGGGGACGTGCCCAAGCGCTTTGGCGCATTGCAGCACCGCAATTTTCAACTGTTTATTGCTGGTCAGCTGGTTTCGCTGATTGGCACCTGGATGCAATCGACCGCGCAGCTTTGGCTGGTTTATAAGCTGACCAATTCGGCGGCGTTGCTGGGCGTGTTTGGATTTGCGAACCAGATTGCGATTCTGTTGCTCGCGTCGGTGGGCGGATATATCGGCGACCGGTACAACCGGCATCTCGGCGTGATTTGGACGCAAACCGCCTCGATGATTTTGGCGTTCACGTTGGCGGCGTTGACTTTCACGCATTTGCTGAAGGTATGGCACCTGATTCTTATCGCGTTTCTGGTGGGCATTGTGAACGCGTTCGATGTGCCGATACGGCAGGCGTTTTTGGTGCAGATGGTGGGAAAGGAAGATTTGCCTAACGCGATTGCGTTGAACTCGTCGATGTTCAATAGCGCGCGCGTTGTCGGGCCGCCGATTGCGGGGATTGTAATTGCGTACATTCATGAAGGTTGGTGCTTCTTTCTGAATGGAGTGAGTTTTCTGGCCGTGATTGCGGCTTTGCTCGCGATGCGGATTCCGAAATTTGAGCCGAGGCCGCGTTCCGGATCGCCTACGCGGAATCTGCTGGAGGGATTTCGGTATGCGATGCGTGACCGGCCGACGAGGGCGGTGCTGGTGCTGCTCAGCGTGATGAGTTTCTTTGGCCTGCAATATTCGGTGTTTCTGCCGGTGTTTGCGCGCGACATTTTGCATCGAGGCGCGGTGGGATTCTCGCTACTGCTGAGTTATGCGGGGATTGGCGCGGCGCTTGGAGCTTTGCAATTTGCAGCGCGGAAAAATTTTAAAGGGCTGGCGAAATGGATTGCTGGGATGGCAATTGCTTCGTCGGTGTGTTTGATTTTGTTCTCGTATTCGACGGTGTTCTGGTTTTCGGCGGCGGTTTTGTTTGTTGTGGGATTTGCGGCGACTTCGATGATGGCGGCTACGAATACGACGGTGCAGAATCGCGTGCCGGATGAATTGCGGAGCCGGGTGATGGCGGTTTACGCGACGATGTTTATGGGAGTGCAGCCGCTTGGGTCGCTGGTGGCGGGCGGAGTGGCGAAGCATTTTGGGGCGCCGCGGACGCTGGAAGTGTTCGGGGTGATTGTGCTGACGGCGAGCGTGGCGTTTGCGGTGCGGATGATGATGAGGATGCGGACGGTGGTGGCGCCGGTGGCGGGGGGATGACGACCCGCGTGGAATTGGTCGGTTGGGTCTGAGGTTGAGATCCTTCGGCCGTCCTTCGGACGGCGCTCAGGATGACAGCGCGTCTTTAATTTTGAGCTACGAAGGGTTGGGGCGGTAGAGCCACTCGGGGCGGACTTCGACGGCGGAGTCATTGCCGAGTCGGATCGGGGGCGGAGCAAGCCCCGCCCCTACAAAGGCGTTCACGGCGTTTACCGTCGCGGAGTTGATTGACGGTGTAGGACGGCGTCGATTTTGGGGCGGTTGGGGGAGAGGGTGCAGACGGGGTCGGTGGCTGCGGCGTCTCCGGCCAGGAGCAGGGCTTGGCAGCGGCAGCCGCCGAAGTCGATGGTGCGGCGGTCGCAGGTACTGCAGGGGGCTTGCATCCAGGATTCGCCGCGGAATTTTTGGAAAGCGTCGCTGGAGTCCCAGATTTCGGCGAGGGTTTGATCTTTTACGTTGGCGAATTGCAGGCCGGGGATGATTTTTGCGGCGTGACAGGGAAGAGCTTCGCCGCTCGGCGTGATCAGCATTAGTTTTCGGCCCCATCCGCCCATGCAGGGCTTCGGATACTTCGCGTAATAGTCGGGAACGACGGACTCGATGCGAATTTTGCCGCGGAGGCGTTCTTCGGCGGCTTTGATTTTGATGAGAGATTGATCGAGCTGCGCGCGCGTGGGCAGCAGACTGTCGCGATTGGCGAAGCCCCAACCGTAGTACTGCACGTTGGCAAATTCGATGCGAGTGGCGCTCGAGGATTCGGCGATCTTCAGCATTTCGTCGATCTGATCGATGTTGCGGCGATGGATGACGAAGTTGAGCGTGACGGCGACGCGGACTTTCTTTAGCCATTCGAGGACGCGGAGTTTTTGCGCGTGGGATTTTGTGCCGGAGATTTCTTCGGCGGTGTCGGCGTCGGCGCCCTGGAAGCTGAGCTGGATGTGGTCGAGGCCGGACTCGACGAGTTGCGCGAGTCTTTCCACGTCCAAGGGCAGGCCGGAGGTGATGAGGTTGACGTAGAGGCCGGCGGCGCGCGCGGATTTTATGAGATCGAGAATGTCGGGGCGGGCGAGCGGTTCGCCGCCGGTGAAGTCGGCTTGAAGGACGCCGAGTTGCTGCGGCTTGCTGGAAGACGCTGGACCAGGTTTCGGTGGGGAGTTCGGTGCTGCGGGCGGTGAGTTCGAGGGGATTCGAGCAGTAGACGCAGTGGAGGGGGCAGCGGTGGGTGAGTTCGGCGATTAGGGCTAGGGGATTGGTGGGAATGGCATTCATCTGGAGTCAATCCAGTTTAACACCGGGTGATTCGCGAGTTGCGTCGTTCGACCCGTGAAGTCGACCGCGATTTAGCGGTTTTCGTGGCGTGTCGGATCTGAGCCGGCGGCTCGAGCCTTCCAATATTTCGCTTTCAGACGATTTGTCTCCACCACGTTGTAAAGAATTTCGCAGTCGCAGAAGCCGCCTTTAGATTGCAGCACCTGGAAGATGTCAGTAAGTTCTTCGTCGTCGAAGCCGAGAGAGCGCAAAAGCGGCTCGGAAGTTTCGTAGCTGCCCTGGCAATGCTCCGATCGGGCATCGTTTTCCGACGGACAGAGTCTGTCGTCGAGCTTCTCGAAAAAGCCAACACTCGTCAGTTTTTTCATCACATAGGGTGCGATGGAATCGACGAGTTCTTTGTCCGGCTCTGGCATCGGAGTTCTATTCGAAGTCGAGGGCGCGCTGGTCTTGGAGGAGTTTTAGGTAGCCGAGGATGTCGGATTCGACTTTGGCGGGCTCAGCTTTGGAGTAAAGATGCTGGAGTTCGGTGACGATTTCGCGGACGGTGCGCTTGCCGTCGCAGCGCTGGACGATTTCGAGGCTGGGGCCATTGAGGCGGAGAGCGCGTTCGGGCATGAGCAGGACTTGCTGGTTGTTGTTCTGGCCGAGGCGGACGCCGGCGGCGAGGCGCGGATGGGAGTCGAGATTGGGAGTCGGAGTGTCGGTCATAGGTTCTCGGACAAAACAGATTTTCGTTGAAGTTGAAATCTCGCGGACTTGGGGCGCAGCAGTGCTGCGCCCCTACATGATCCTGCCTGCGAATTAAGGGCGAGATGACGGATCGTCATTGTGAGACCTTGGCGTCGGCGGGGATGAATGCGCCGGGGGGCGGCCAAGCGGGATTTACGTAGGCGTGATGCAAGGCGTCGAGTTGGGCCCAGAGAATGTCGCATTTGGCGCGCAGGGCGTTGTGAGCGGCGTCTTGTTCGGCGCGGGTGCGGGCGTGCTTGACGACCCAGGCGAGGGCGAAGTCGGCGTCTTCGGGGGCTTGGGTCATGCGGCCGGAGAAATAGTCGAGGCCGCCGGAGAGCCAGGGGTAATGCTGGCGCAAGCGATCGACGCGCAGGGTGATCAATTTCTTCGAAAACATTTCGGTAAGGGAATGAAGCGACGGCTTCGGTGTGCGATTTCGTGGAGACGAAGTCGACGTAGGCCTGTACGGCGTAGCGCGTGGCGGGGAGGATGCCGTCGCCGTGGATGGCTTGCTCGCGCGAGAGGCCGGTGGACTTCGACGAGGTGCAGCCACTTCTCGATGCCGCCGGGCTTGGTGCCATCACCGTCGTGATCGAGGATGCGCTTGCGCCAGGCGAGGCGGAAGCCGGGATCTTCGGTGCGCGCGAGAATCGCGGCGTCTTTGATGGGGATGCGGCTTTGGTAGTAGTAGCGATTGAGTGCCCAGGCTTGAAGCTGGCCGCGGGTGAGCTTGCCCTCGTGCATCAGCAGATGGAAGGGGTGCTTGTGGTGGTAGCGCTCTTCGCCGATGGCGTGGAAGCCGGCGATGAAAGCGGATTCGGAGAGAGGAGATTGATTTGTCGTTGCCGGGGACATCAAAGATCCACTCCCAGGCTTCGCGATCGATCGTGCGGACTTGGGGCGCAGCAGTGCGGTGCCCGTACATAAGAGTGCCGAAGCATTAGAGTTCGAACTCCATGCCATCGTATGCGATTTCGAATCCGGCATCGACGACGGCGCGATGTTCGGGAGTGCGGTCGTCGAGGATTGGATTGGTGTTGTTGATGTGAATCAGTACGCGGCGGCATTGGGAATCGCGAGGGAAGAGTTCGAGCAAGCCGTCCTCACCGGAGAGCGGGAGATGACCCATGTCGCGCGCTTTCTTTTTGCTGCGGCCGGTCTTGATGAGTTCGTCGTCGCTCCAGAAAGTGCCGTCGAGGAAAGCGATGCTGCTGGCCGCGGCGGCTTTGGCCCAATCCTGATTTCGGCCGGAGATCGATGGAGCGACGAGGAAGCTTTTTCCTTCGCGCTCGAAAATAAAACCGAGGTTCGCTTCGTCGGGCGATAGCGAGCGGCGAACTTCTTCGCTGACATAGTCGGGATACGAGCCGCCGAGTGAGATTGTCGAGACGACGAATGAAGGCGCGTCGCCGGGATTTTCGGAAAGATGGACGCCGAGGCGGCCTTTGCTGGTCATCAGCCGCCAATGAACCGGGGGATCGGCGCGATCGAGCACATTGAAGATCTTGTTTTCCTTCTTCAGGACGCGCTGGAGCGAAGCGGTTCCGAAGATGAAGAACGGCTGAAACTCGCGCAGATGCAGCAGGCCCATGATTTCGTCGACATCGGCTGAGGGCAGGAAGACGCCACCGATCGGGGAGTTCGATGGGCTTTGTTCGTTCGGGTTTAGCTCAGGCGTGTTGATGATCTGCGTGCGCAGATCAGGCGAGGCGCCGACGAGAAACCAGACTGTACCGTCGTGAGAGAAGGCAATCTGAGTCTGGGTGCGGGCGGTAGCGCGGAATTTTGCGGTTCGAACGCGACGGCAGTTTTCGCAGGAGCAATTCCACTGTGGGAATCCGCCACCAGCCGCCGAACCCAAGATTTTGATGCGCATGACGAGCCTGCCGGGATGCGAGGGATAAATCGAAGCGGATTACAGATTTACAGCAGCCAAACACAAAAGCACCCGCTTCAGAAAGCGGCCGCTGCCGGCTTACTTGCTGAAAGCGGGAGCCGAAGGAAATGAAATTCGATTAGAGCTCGGCGTTTGCGTACGAGCTAATTTCGCAGTTGAGGTCGATCTCTTCGTGCTTCGGTGCGGTCCATTCCATGGTTGGCTCCTTTGAAGCTTGGTACGACGAGAAAATGATAGCACGGCTTCCGGACAAATATATAGGTGAGATTCGGTATGGGTGCAGGCTTGGCGACGTGCGCGTTACTCGCACGAAGGGAAGGGCAACTCGCCTGAACGCGCCGCAAACGTAGAACGCGAACTCGACACGGACGATTCGATCGCCGCGAAAATGACAGTGGAGCGATGTGGAAGCGGTGCGCTGACAAAAATTTCAGAGCGAGCCTGGAAAAATTGGCGAAGACGAGACGAAAGCAATACGCGCTCGTGTCGCATCGGTAACCTCGAAGGCATCAGTCCAACGTTGGTTAAACGAAAAAAAATCCCGCGGCGAACACGACCACAATCTGTAGAAGTCCGCATAAACACTGCACACAATTCATGGCGTCGATTTTTGCAACCGAAGGATACAAAAAATTTTTCGGATTTTTGCGAAAAAGATACGGATTTCCCTTGACAAGAAATTAGAGCGGCTTATTATGTGGCCTCAAGTGGAGCAAAGTGGTTGGCAGTAGATCAAAGTAGAGCAACTCGGAAAGAATTAGAGGGCTGTGGTGCAACGGGGCATTCGATACCACTTCTTCTTCAACGGAGACCCGAACTCGGTGTTTGTGCGCAGTTTTCGCCGACGGGTCGAAGTAAACGGGGCTTATGAAGCTGCGGGGAAACTGTCCGGCGAAGGTAGACGAGAAGGGTCGTCTGAAGGTACCGGCCGTGTTTCTGGAAGGTTTGAAGGAGTACGGCACGCAGTTTTATATCACGAGCATTACCGGAGAGGATGCGCGTATTTATCCTTTGAGCGTTTGGTCGGAGATCGAAGACCGGCTAGCCGCTTTGCCATCGCAGCATCAGGGCAAGCGAAAGTTCTTACTGCGGACCAGTTACTTTGGGCAACAGGTCGAAGTGGACGGGCAGGGCAGATTGCTGCTACCCGGGGTGCTGAGGGAACAGGCGCAATTGAAGGCCGAGGTGGACGTTTTCGGCCAGTTGAACTACCTCGAGGTGATGAACCACACCGGGGTGGTCGACAAGCTGAAGAATGAGCCACTTACGGACGAAGAGATAACGTCCTTGGGTGTTTAGTTTTCGGGTCAGGTAGAGCAAAGGTCGGGGCCAAGTAAACAATTTGAGTCTGGGACAGGCGCAACGCGCTTGCGGAGCGCGACACCAGTGGTGTGCTTGAAGCAGTGCCTGTTCGATGAAACTGGATTTGTGTCCAGAGAGGGCTTTCGAAGGATTGGGTGAGGCGCAGTGGGAAGCGGGACTGAACCACATGTGCCGGTGCTGCTGGACGAGGTGCTGGAATGGCTGGACGTAAAACCGGATGGAACGTACATCGACGCAACGCTGGGAGCCGGGGGCCACTCGGCAGCCATAGCGGCAAAGTTGACGTCCGGAAAGTTGATCAGCCTGGACCAGGACGAACAGGCACTCGCGCTGGCAGCGGAGCGGCTCAAGAAGTTTGGAACGACAGTGAAGTTGGTGGAGTCGTCGTTCTCGAGGATTGCGGAGGTCGTGCACGAGTTGGAGATTCCCGGGGTGGACGGGGTCTTGGCCGACTTGGGAGTTTCGAGCATGCAGCTTGATCAGGCCGCGCGGGGCTTTTCGTTCCGCGAGGCAGGTCCCCTGGATATGAGGATGAGCAGCGGGGACGAACTGACGGCAGACGAGATTGTGAATCGTTGGTCGGAGAAAGAAATAGCCGACACGCTCTATCAAGGAGCGGAAGAACACGATTCCAGAAGGATCGCCAGGAGGATAGTGCGAGCGCGCCCGATACGGGATACCGCGCACCTGGCAACGGTTGTGGCAGGGGCCCGAAAGCAATGGGGAAGGCAGAGACTGCATCCCGCAACAAAAACGTTTCTGGCGCTGCGGATCGCGGTGAATCGGGAAGTGGAGGCTCTCGGGCAGTTTCTTTCTCGGACCCCCGCCACATTAAATTCTGGAGGCCGCCTGGTGGTATTGAGTTACCACTCGGGCGAGGACCGGCTCGTGAAGCGAGCGTTTCAAGAGGGAGAGCGTGAGGGCACGCTCAGGGTTCTGACCAGACACGTGATCCAGCCGAAAGACGGAGAGATTTCGGCGAACCCACGATCGCGAAGTGCGAAGCTACGGTGCGCGGAAAGAGTGAGTGAATGAAGTCGAGGAAGAAGCGAAGTTCGGTGGCAACACAGTTTCACACAGTAAAAAGAATCGACAATTCAAGGCTGGTGCGGAATGTGCAGCCGGTGCGTTTGAGAAGTTTCTATCGCACGGCGGGACTTGGCGCGCTGATCGCTGCGTGCCTGATGATGTACATCTACCAGCACTTCCGCTGCATCGACCTCAGCTTCCAACTTGAAGATTTGAAGTCGAAGCAGACGCTCTCAAGCGCGCTGAATTCGGAACTGCGGCTGGAGATCGAAGGACTGCGCGATCCTCAACGGATCGATGTTATCGCGCGCCGACAACTTGGTTTGACACAACCGATGCCGACACAAGTGCAAGAGTACGACGCGCCGACCGGCGCGGAAGTGGCGGCAGCCGGGTATGCCCGTTCGAACCAGGAATAGAGTTTCGATTGTCCCCGCATGGCTCCCCGTGGACCCCGTCCGTGACGGGGTCTTCACGGCAAATCGGAATCAGCTTCTCTTTCGAATCTCCCACGTAATCTCACCCGCGGTTCCCATCAACGATCAACCGGAGCGCCAGCCGACCTAGGATCCATGCCCAAGAATCGTGTCCACGCCGCTTCGAGTGACCGCGCCACGGTCGATAGACTTGTCATCGTGGCGGGCGTGGCGATGCTGTGGGCCCTCGTAATTTTCCTAAGACTCGGATACTTGCAGTTGGTTCGCCACGGCGACTACCTCGCGCGCGCGCAAAAACAACAACAGCGTACGATCGACATCACTCCACAACGCGGCACGATTTTTGATCGCGCAGGCCATCCATTGGCGATGAGCGTGCCGGTGAAGTCGGCTTTTGCGGTTCCCGCGGAAATCGCGGATGTATCGATGGTGGCGCACCTGCTGTCAGGCATCGTCAATGTGCCTGAAGACGTGCTGCTGCAACGGTTTCAGTCGTCGAAATCGTTCGCGTGGGTCAGCCGCAAGCTACCACCCGAAAAAGTGGAAGCCATTACGGCACTGAATCTACGCGGGATTTATTTCCAGGATGAAAATCAGAGGTTTTACCCGAAACGGGATCTCGCCGCGCATGTGTTGGGATTTGTCGATCCCGATGAGCGCGGGCTTGGCGGCATCGAATATGAGTTTGACAGCCTGATTCGCGGCAAGAGCGAAAAAATTGTGGTGATGGCCGATGCGCGGCAGCGCTGGTTCGACGGCAGCGAAGCGCAGCGCGAGCGCGGCGCCAACGTCACGCTCACCCTGGACGAAAAAATTCAGTACATCGCGCAGCGTGAACTTGCCGCTGCGGTCGCAACCACTCGGGCTCAGGCCGGCAGCGTCATCGTCATGAATCCGAACAACGGCGAGATTCTCGCCCTGGCGAACTATCCGGACTTCAATCCGAACCTTGCGACGGGTTCGCCCGCCGAGGCGCGCTTGAATCGCTCGGTCAGCGTCGCGTACGAGCCTGGTTCCACGTTCAAATTGATTACGCTTGCTGCGGCCTTCGATCAAAATGCGGTCAAAGCGGATGATGTCTTTGATTGCGAACACGGTTCGATCTATTTCAATGGCCGTCGCATCCACGATCACAAACCGTTCGGGCTGCTGAACGTCGGCGAGATCCTGGCGAAATCGAGCGACGTCGGCGCGATTAAAATCGCGCTGCAAGTGGGTCAACCGCGCTTCTACGATTACATTCGCGCTTTCGGATTCGGTTCGCAGACCGGCGTGGATATGCCGGGCGAGAGTCGCGGCATGTTGGCGAAAGTCGACAATTGGGGCGCGACGTCGATCGCATCGATTTCGATGGGGCAGGAAGTCGGCGTCACACCGATTCAATTGGTCTCGGCGGTTTCGGCCATCGCGAATGGCGGGGTCTGGTACAAGCCTCACGTCATCGCGGGGATGCAGCGCGGTGGCAAGTTGGTGCCGCAAACGGGTGTGTTGGCGCCAGGGGAGCCGCGGCGGGTGATCCGTCCAGAAACCGCAGCGACGCTGAAGCATTTGATGGAAGGCGTTGTCCTGATTACCGGAACCGGGCCGCTCGCACGTCTTGATGGCTGGACGACCGCCGGGAAGACCGGTACCGCGCAAAAGATCGATCCGAACACGGGACGGTATTCTCCGACGAACTATATTGCGTCGTTCACTGGTTTTGCTCCGGTCAACAATCCAGCCGTGACGATCATGGTTTCGCTCGACTCGCCAGTCGGCTTGCATGAGGGCGGACAAGTTTCCGCGCCTGTCTTCAAACGCATTGCGGAACAAGTATTGCCCTACCTCGATGTGCCGCGCGACGTGCCGCTGAATCAGCGGCTGATTCAGGCGGCATACAAGAAGCAGGAAGCGATCGACGAGAGTTCGCTGGAAGAGTCGAGTCCGGCGGATTTCAATGCACAGCTCGACGAGACGCCTGCCGATGTGGTGCCCGCGAAGACGCTGGAACCCGTCAAGCGGCCGTCGGAAGTGATGATGGCGGTGGAAGACGGAGCGGACGTTACGGTGCCGGATTTTTCGGGAAGGACGATGCGCGAAGTGACCTCGATGTGCCTGCGCTTGGGGCTCGAGCCAGTGTTTGTTGGCAGCAATCTTGCTTTGAATCAATCACTGGCCGCAGGAACGCAGGTGAAGCGTGGTTCGCGGGTAACGGTGGAGTTCGGCACACCGCCGCCGGCGAAAGTCGTGAAAACGGCGGCAGCTGCGAAGTCACACAGGGCGGCGAGCCGCTAGATTTTTTGCTGTGTTCTACAGGAGAGCCGGCCGAGGTTGGCCGGGAATGAAATTGAGCCTTACGCAAGAGAGTGACCGCAAAGTTGTTTCGAATGATTCGCCGTCGCGCGAAAGCGCGACAGCACCGAGCCTGGGTCCACGGCCGCCGATGAAACTGGCGCTTGTCTTGAAGGATGTGGAAGCGGATTCGCCCGAGACGATCAATGGTAGAGAAATGCGGCAACTCGGTTGCGATTCGCGCAAAGTGCAGCCCGGATCGCTGTTTTTTGCTCTGCATGGCGCGAAGACCGACGGCAACGCGTTTGTGAAAGACGCTGTGGAGCGCGGTGCGGTCGCGATCGTCAGCGAAGAGCGGCAGCCCGCGGACTTGCCGGAGAAAGTTTTGTGGATTCGCGTGCGCGAGGCGCGCAAGTCGATGGCGATCGCGGCTGCGAATTACTTCGGGCATCCGTCGCAATCGCTGAAATTGGCCGCCGTGACGGGTACGAACGGCAAGACCACGACGACGTCGATCATCGACTCCATCGTCAAGGCCTCGGGTGCGAAGACCGGGCTCTTTGGCACGATCGCGTATCACACGCCGGCGGGAGACTACTCGGCTCCGAACACGACGCCGGAGTCGGTCGATCTGCAAGGGTTTCTCGCTGAGATTCGCGATAGCGGCGGGCAATACGGCGTCCTCGAAGCGAGTTCCCACGCGCTTTCGCTCGATCGGCTGTGGACCTGTCATTTCGCCGCGGCAGTGTTCACGAACCTGACACGCGAGCACATGGACTATCACAAGAACTTCGACGATTACTTTGCGGCGAAACGGCGGCTCTTCACCGGAACCGGAGCGGGCGTTCCGGACGCGGCGATCATCAACATCGACGATGAATACGGAAAGCGTCTGGTGGCAACGTCGAAGAACGTTGTTACGTACGGGCTCGAATCCTCCGCGCAAATCACAACGAAGAAATTTCAGCTGACATTTTCCGGGCTTTCCTTCACGGCGCAAACGCCCAAAGGCAAAGTGCAGATTTCGTCGCGGCTGGTGGGCCGCATCAACGTCTACAACATTCTTGCGGCAATCGGCGCGGCGCAGGCGCTGGGGCTATCCAACGAAGTGATTTCATCGGGCATTCAGAATCTAGCGAGCGTATCGGGACGGTTCCAGCGCATCGACCTCGGACAGCCATTTTTTGTGGTCGTCGATTACGCGCATACCGACGACGCGCTCGAAAAGCTGATTCACACGGCGCGCGAACTGAATCCGAAGGGCCGCATTATCACGCTTTTCGGCTGTGGCGGCTGGAAAGATCGCACGAAGCGCCCGGTGATGGGCGAAGTCTCCGGAAGACTGAGCGATTTGACGGTTCTGGCGAACGACAATCCGCGGACGGAAGATCCGCTGAAGATCATCAACGACATCATCGTAGGCCTGCAAAAAGCGAACGCGAAATATCTCGTCGAGCCCGACCGGCAAAAAGCGATCGCGCTGGCAATGGATCAAGCGCGCCCGGGCGACATCGTGCTGCTCGCAGGCAAGGGCCATGAGGATTATCAGATTCTCGCCGACCGTACGTTGCATTTTGACGATCGCAAAGAAGCGCGCAATGTGTTGCACGAACGCGGGTACGACAAACCGCCCCACGTTGAACCGCAAACCGGCGGCGGCAAAGAGTTTGGCACCTAGCTCGCAGGTATGAGGTTCGTCCTGAGGCGCTCGGTGCCAAGGAGTGGAGCATCGTTACCATTCGTCAGGAGGAGCCCTCAAAACTGTGAAAACCGACCGGTCCGTGTGGTATTTCGGTAAGCGGAGTCCTTTGAGGCGTTTATGCGGTGGACGATTACACAAGTGGCTGACGCGGTGGGTGCTCGGGCGGGCGCAGGGCTCGACCCCTTGGCCCGGCTGGCCGGCGTCTCGATTGATTCTCGCACGGTACGTGCAGGAGAACTGTTCATCGCCATACACGGACCGAGTCACGACGGACACGATCACGTGGAGAGTGCGCTCGGGCGCGGCGCCATCGGCGCGATGGTGGCCGAATCCGCGGCCGGACGATACAGCGAGGCGGTTCGAGCGAAGTGCCTCGTCGTGGCCGACACCTTCGTCGGGCTCAAACAGTTTGCGCGCGCGGTACGCGAGGCGTGGGGCGGCAAAATCGCCGGGGTCACGGGCAGCGTCGGGAAAACAACTACCAAAGAGATCCTGGCGGCACTGCTGGGCTCGCGGCTGCGCATCCTGAAGTCGGAAGGAAATTTTAATAACGAGTACGGGCTGCCGCTGACGCTGTTTCATCTGGACGAGACGCATCAGGCGGCCGTGCTGGAGATGGGGATGTCGCGGCGCGGCGAGTTGTCGCGGCTTGCGGAAATTGCGCGGCCGGATGTGGGCGTGGTGACGCGGGTGGCGCCGGCGCACCTGGAGTTTTTCTCGGGTGTGGAAGAGATTGCGCTGGCGAAGCGCGAATTGATTGAAGGACTGAATGGGAAAGATTCGGTTGCGGTGTTGAATGCGGACGATCCGCTCGTGGCGGCGATGTCGTTCCATGCGCCGGGGCGCGTGCTGACATATGGGATCGAGCACGTTGCGGATTTTCGGGCGGAATCGATTGTCGATCGCGGCGCGCTGGGTTCGACGTTTGTTTTGACGCAGTGGGACAAGCAGGTCCCGCTGGAATTGTCGCTGGCCGGGCGGCATGTGATTGCGAATGCGCTGGCGGCGCTGGCGGCGGCGAGCGTCTGGGGAATTACGCCGGAGGAATCGCGCGAGGTGCTGCGGAGTCTGCGTGCGCCGGCAATGCGGGGTGAACTGCTGAAGTTTGGGAATGGCTCAGCGATTATCAATGACAGCTACAACTCGAGCCCGGCGGCGCTGCACGCGATGATCGCGGTGCTGGCGGCGACTCCCGACTACAAGCGGCGGATTCTGGCGGCGGGCGAGATGCGCGAGCTTGGTGTGACTTCGCCGGAGTTACATCGCGAGGCCGGCGCGTTTGCGGCACAGACCGGGAAGATTGATTGGGTGATCGGTGTTGCGGGCGACGGCGGGCAGATTGTCGAAGGCGCGGTGACGGCGGGCGTGCCTCGGTCGCAGACGAAAGTTTTTGCGTCGTCGGACGAAGCGGCGGAATTTTTGCGAGAGTTCCTGCAGCCGGGCGACTTGATGCTGGTGAAGGGTTCGCGCGGCGTGAAGATGGAGCGCGTGGTGGAAGCGCTCGTGGCGCGGCATGGTGATGCGAGCGGCGCGGGCGCGTCGGCGCACGAAGCCGAGAAGGTGCGCCACTAGATGCTCTACTACATCCTCTATCAGTGGCTGCAGCGCTACTTCAGCCCATTCAACGTATTTCGTTACATCACGGTGCGCACGGTCTATGCGAGCTTGACCGCGATGTTTCTGGCGTTTGTGTTTGGGCCGTGGCTGATCAAGAAATTGCGCGAGCTGCAGATCGGTCAGTACATCCGCGAAGAAGGGCCGCAGGCGCATCAGAAAAAGAAAGGCACGCCGACGATGGGTGGCGTGCTGATCGTGCTTTCGACGCTGGTGCCGACGCTGCTCTGGGCGGACCTGACGAATGGGTTTGTGCTGCTGGCGATTTTTACACTGCTCGCGTTCGCGGGGATCGGATTTGTCGATGACTACGCGAAGGTTTCGAAGCAGCAGAATCTCGGGCTGACGAGCAAGCAGAAATTCTCGCTACAGCTTTTGGTCAGTTTCATCGTTGGGATCGGGCTGCTCGGCCTCGCGACGCGGGCGGCGTATTCGACGCAGCTCGTGATTCCGTTTGCGAAGCGGCTGCATCCGGATCTGGTTGTGCACGCGTTCCTGACGTCGAAACATTTCTGGTTCCTGGCGTTCGTGCCATTTCTTGTGTTCGTGGCGATTGTGATTACGGGGTCGTCGAACGCCGTCAATTTGACCGATGGTCTCGATGGGTTGGCGATCGGCTGCACCGTCATCGCGGCGGGGGCGCTCACGGTGCTGACGTATGTCAGCAGCAACTATCGATGGGCGACGTATCTCGACATCGCATTTATCCCTCGCGTGGCGGAGTTGACGGTGTTTTGCGGGGCGCTCGTTGGGGCTTCGCTCGGATTCCTTTGGTACAACGCGCACCCGGCGGAAGTTTTCATGGGCGATGTCGGCTCGCTCGCGCTCGGTGGCACGCTCGGAACGATTGCCGTGGTCATCAAGCAGGAGATTCTCCTGTTTTTCGTTGGCGGAATTTTTGTCATCGAGGCGATGTCGGTGATTTTGCAGGTGGGCTCGTTCAAGCTGCGCGGCAAGCGAATATTTCGGATGGCGCCGCTGCATCATCATTTTGAATTGATGGGCTGGAGCGAGTCGAAGGTGATTGTCCGATTTTGGATTTTGGCGCTGATTTTCGCGCTGTTTGCGGTGACGACGCTGAAGTTGAGGTAGTGGATTGGCTGCGATGGAGCTGAAGAACAAACGCGTGTTGGTGGTCGGGCTGGCGCGAACGGGCGTCGCGACGGCACTTTTTTGCGCGGCGCGCGGCGCGCATGTGACCGCAACCGAATCGCGCACCGAGGCCCAGATCGGCGAGCCTATCGCGAAATTGCGCGCGGCAGGCGTAGCGCTCGAACTTGGCGGACACCAGGACAAGACCTTCATCGAGCAGGACTTGATCGTGCCGAGTCCCGGAGTTCCTGCGGACTTTCCGCACTTAGTCGCGGCGCGCAAGGCCGGGGTGAAGATTTGGAGCGAGATTGAACTGGCGTATCGGTTTTTGAACGGTTCGCTGGTTGGAATCACAGGTTCGAACGGCAAGACGACAACGACCGCACTGATCGAACACATTCTTCGTGGCGCTGGGTTGCCTACGCTCTTGGCGGGAAACATCGGGACGCCGCTGATCTCGCTGGTCGATCAGACCAAGAAAAATACGGTGACGGTCGTCGAGCTGAGCAGCTTTCAACTGGAGCTGATCGATACGTTTCGACCGAACGTCGGGCTTTTCTTGAATCTAACGCCCGATCATCTGGACCGCCACCACACACTGAAGGCTTATGGCGACGCGAAGGCGCGCATCTTCGAAAATCAGACCGCAGACGATGCGGCGATCCTGAATGCGGACGACGCGCCGTCAGCTGCTTACGCGCCGTCGAAGCCGCAGGTGTATTGGTTCAGCCGGAAACAACGGGTCGCACAGGGTGCGTATCTGCGCGGCGAAGAAGTTGTGCTGCGGATCGACGGCGAAGATCACACCGTACTACGCCGCGGAGAGATTCCGCTCGCTGGCGCACACAACCTCGAAAATGTTCTCGCTGCCACAATCGCCACAAAACTTGCCGGCGCGGCTGTGCCTGCAATCGCGGCTGGCGTGCGCAGTTTTGCCGGCGTCGAGCATCGACTCGAGTTCGTCGCCGACATCAACGGCGTGCGCTATTACAACGATTCGAAAGCGACCAACGTCGACGCAACGCTGAAAGCGCTTGACGCGTTTCCGGGACGCATCCTGATCATTCTGGGCGGTAAGGATAAGGACAGCGACTATACGGTATTGCGGCAACCACTTCGCGAAAAAGCGATTTTGGCTCTGCTGATCGGTGCCGCAGCGGAAAAAATCGAAAAGCAGATCGCGGGCAGCGTCACGATCGATCGCGCGGGAACACTCGATCGCGCCGTCGAGATTGCGACCCGAACAGCACATGCGGGAGACACCGTGCTGCTTGCCCCCGCGTGCGCGAGTTTCGATCAGTTCGAGAACTACGAGCAGCGCGGGCGCATATTCAAGGAACTCGTGAGCCGGTTGAAGAGCAACGCGGCCGGAGCCGCATTGCCGTCGCCGGCAGCATCGAGTTCAACGCGGCCATAAGCGCTGCGGAAAGAAATTTGGAAGTCGGCTGCAGGAGGTAACGCATTTGCCGAGACAAGTCGAAAACGATCGCTGGCTCTTTGGCGTAACGCTGGCGCTCTGCCTGCTGGGCGCCGTCATGATCTTCAGCGCATCCGCCGTCACCGCCGATCATCTTTACGGCCGGCCGTACATCTTTCTGCTGCGCCAGGCGGTATGCCTGGTGCTTGGTATCGCCGGCATGTTTGCGCTGATGCGCGTCGACTATCGGCGACTTAGAGAACCCGCAGTCGTCTGCACCGCGGTGTGCGTCGTCCTGCTTATGCTCGTCGGCACATTTTTTCTCGACAAATCACACGCGACGCATCGCTGGATCAAATTCGGTCCCGTGGGCATTCAGCCGTCCGAACTCGCCAAGCTCGCAGTCATTCTGTATCTCGCATGGTTTCTCGACATGAAACGCCGCGCCGCAGCCGCGATGGAATTCAATAAGGAAGATTTCCTCCAAAACATTCTTCCCGCCGTCGGCCCGATTCTGATCTTCGTGATGCTGATCGTCGCCCAACCCGATCTCGGCACTTCCGTCGACATCGTGCTGATCGCGACGGCGATTCTCTTCGTGGCCGGCCTCTCTTGGAAGTGGCTTCTGGTCGGCGCCGCGGGCGCGCTGCCCGTGCTCTACCTGCTTATTTCCCACGTCTCTTACCGCCAGGCGCGCTTGATGGCGTTTCTCAATCCCGACGCCGACCCGCTCGGCGCAGGCTTCCAGTTGCTGCAATCGCTCATCGCGGTCGGCTCGGGCGGTTTCACCGGCGTCGGCCTGATGGAGAGCAAACAAAAACTCTTCTATCTCCCCGAAGCGCACACCGACTTTATTTACGCGGTGATCTGCGAGGAGCTCGGCTTCATCGGCGCCGTCATCGTAATCGCGCTCTTCGGCCTGTACGCGTGGCGCGGAATTCGCGCCGCATATGCCGCACCCGACAGTTTCGGCCGCCTGCTCGCGCTCGGCATCACCGCGATGGTGATTTTCCAGGCGCTGATCAATTTCGTCGTCGTGCTCGGCCTCGTGCCGACGAAAGGAATCCCGCTCCCATTCATCAGCTACGGCGGCTCGAATGTGCTCGTGATGCTGCTGGCCACCGGCGTGCTCCTGAATATCAGTCAGCAGGCGGAAGCGTAGCGGCGTGAAGCTTTTGATCGCAGGCGGCGGCACGGGTGGACACGTCTTTCCGGCGATTGCGATCGCGCGCGAATGGTTGTCGAGAGGAAGCGAGAGAGAAGTCGTGCTGGTCGGGACCCAACGCGGGATGGAAATGAAGCTGGTGCCTCAAGCGGGGCTGCCGCTCGAGACGCTGCGCGCCGCGGGACTCAAGGGAAAAGGTGGCGCGACTCTCGCGAAAAATCTGGCGATCCTTGGCCCAGGTTTGCTCGACGCGATGCGCATTCTCAGCAAGCACAAGCCGGTCGCCGCATTCGGTGTCGGCGGATACGCTGCCGGCCCAATGATGCTCGCCACATGGATGCGCGGCATCCCCAACGTCATCTTCGAACCAAACGCCGAGCCTGGATTCACCAACCGCGTGCTCGCCAAGATGTCAAAACGCATCGCCGCCGGCTACCCTCGCTCGGCCAAAGCGCTCGGACCAAAAGCCATCGTCACCGGTTGTCCTGTTCGTCAGGAATTTTTCGCCATGCAGCCGCGCCAGCTGCAAAAACCCTTCCGCTTGCTCGTCACCGGTGGCAGCCAGGGCGCCCTCGTCATCAACCGCGCGTTCGTCGACGCGATGGACCGCCTTGCTGTGCGCAAAGAGGAACTAAGCATCGTTCATCAGACTGGCGAACGCGATTATAATGCGGTTAGAACAGCGTACGCCCGCCGGGAGTACGCAGCAGAGGTCGTTCCGTTTTTGAGCAATATGGCGGAGCGTTTCGCGTGGGCCGACGTCATCGTCTGCCGCGCCGGAGCGATCACCGCTTCTGAAATCGCAGCCGCCGGGCGCGCCGCTATCTTCATCCCCTTTGGCGCCGCGACCGACAGCCATCAACTGCGCAATGCGCAGGCGATGGCCAGCGCCGGAGCCGGACGCGTCATTCCGGAGCCGGAACTCAACGCCGATCGGCTTTGCAGTGAAATTTTCTCCCTCCTCGACCAGCCCCGGGAGATGGAAAAGATGATGACTGCCGCACGCAGCTTGGCGACGCCCAATGCCGCGCGCGACATCGTCAATCTGATCGAAGAAGTAGCGCCGCGCGGCACAGTGACACGTACGCCGGCGCGCAGTACGCCTGTTACAGGCGCAGATCAAACGATCCGCGCAGGGTCAGCGGACTTGGGGACTCGAGGAAAGTCATGATGGTGTCGTTTCGTAATTTCCAGCGGATTCATCTGGTAGGCATCGGCGGCATCGGTATGAGCGGTATCGCCGAAGTGCTGCTGACGCTGGGCTACTCTGTCTCTGGTTCCGACACGAAGCTCTCGCCGATTACCGAACGCCTGCAAAATCTCGGCGCGACGATTTTCGACAGTCACAAAGCGAGCAACGTCATCGACGCGCACGTCGTCGTCACGTCGTCCGCGATCAAATCCGAAAACCCCGAAGTCATCGAAGCTCACAAACACAAAATTCCGGTGATTCCGCGGGCCGAAATGCTCGCGGAGTTGATGCGGTTGAAATACGGCATCGCCGTCGCGGGCGCGCACGGCAAAACCACCACGACCTCGATCGTTGCTTCGGTACTCGCCGCGGCCCATCTCGACCCGACATTCGTAATCGGTGGCCGCGTCAATCAGGCCGGCACCACAGCGCGCCTCGGCAAAGGCGACTATTTCGTCGTCGAAGCCGATGAGAGCGACCGCAGCTTCCTGCTTCTCGCTCCGGTTGTTGCCGTCGTCACCACCATCGACCGCGAGCACCTCGATCAATACTCATCCCTCGAAGACATCCAGAACGCCTTCATCGAATTCGTGAACCGCGTCCCCTTTTACGGTGCCGCCATCCTTTGTCTCGACGAACCCAACGTGCAAGCCATCATCCCCAGCGTGAAGCGCCCCATCATCACCTACGGCACGTCAACGCAGGCCGACCTGATCGTCAGCGACATCAAACTTGAAGGGCTCGGCAGCGAATTCCGCCTCACCTACAAAGGCGACGACCTCGGCATCTTCCGCTTGCCCCATCCGCCGGGCGTCCACAACGTGCGCAACGCCGCCGCCGCCGCTGCGGTCGCGCTCTATCTCAACGTTCCTTCCGAACTGATTCGCGAAGGCATGGCGAAATTTTCCGGTGTTGGCCGTCGCTTTGACGTGAAAGGCGTCGTCAAAGGCATCACCGTCGTTGACGACTACGGCCATCACCCGGTGGAGATCAAAGCGACGCTGGAGGCGGCGCGCGCCTCAAAGTTCAATCGCACACTGGCTCTCGTTTCAGCCGCACCGCTACACCCGCACGCAAGCGCTCTGGGACGACTTCAGCCGCGCCTTCAATCAGGCCGACATCGTGGTCCTCACCGACATTTACGCCGCCAGCGAGCAGCCCATCCCCGGCATCACCAGTGAAGCGCTCGCCAACTCGATTCGCGAGGCCGGCCACAAAAACGTCTTTTACTTCCCGACCATGCAGCAGGGCATCGAACACCTGCTCAAAGAGGCTCGGTCGGGCGACGCAATCTTGACCATAGGCGCGGGCAACGTCAGCCGCGCCAGCAACGAGCTGGTGGTACTGCTCGGAACGGAGCATTCCCTTCACCATGCGCATTGATAATCCAAAAATACTTGCCGCGTTGCCGGAGCTCGGTGTCGAATTGCGCCCCGGCCAGGCGATGTCGGAGCTGACGTCGCTCGGAATAGGCGGCACGACCGACCTGCTCCGCATCAAAAAGCACGAAGGCATCCCGGACCTGCTGAACTTGCTCGAACAGCATGGCGTGCCGCACAAATTTCTCGGCGGAGGCTCCAACCTCCTTGTCGGCGACGGCGAGCTTCCCTGGGTCGTCATGACCCTCGTCAAGCCGGATCCCGACGTCGTGCTCACTGGCAACTTCGCGCAGATCGACGCTGCGGCCGACCTGGGCCGCACCGTCACCTATTGCGCGAAAAACGACCTCGGCGGGATGGAAGGCTTAATCGGCGTTCCCGGAACCATCGGCGGCGCGCTTCGCATGAACGCCGGAGCCTACGGCATGCAGATCGGCAGCTACGTACGTGAAGTAAAACTTTACCGTGCCGCGGATCGAAAGATAGAAATCCTCAGGGACGATCAAATTTCTTTTGAATACCGGCATACATCTTTTGCACCCGATGATATGATGCTCGCAGTGAAGCTGGAACTTCCCTCCAAACCGTTCAAAGAAATACTTCAAGGGATTCGTATCTGCAACGAAAAGCGGCGTTCGAGCCAGCCGCTCGGCCAAAAAAGCGCCGGATGCATTTTTAAAAACCCTCCAGGAAAATCCGCAGGCCGCATGATCGATGAACTCGGCCTAAAGGGACTGAATGTCGGCGATGCGCGCATCAGCGATCGCCATGCGAATTTCTTCGTCAATGCGGGTACCGCGTCGGCGAAAGATATGCTTACCTTGATCGGGGACGTCCGAGAGCGCGTGCACAAAGCGTTCGACGTCGAACTCGAGCACGAGGTAGTTGTGTGGAACGTGTAAAGGCCATGCCGCGAAACGCTGCCGCAGCCGACGACTCGTACCGCCCGGACGCCGTCCACGAGGACGAGCCGCGCTACCTGCGTCGCCAGAAGCCTGTCGAGATTCGCCGCAAGAAATTCGGCGGCAAGAGCGCGTCGTTCTATCGCCGCGCGTTTGTATTTGGCGTGGTCGCCACCGGTTTGATCACCGCCGCTGCGCTCGCCGGCGATTTTCTCTATCACTCGCCGCAAGTCGCGCTGCTTAAGCCCGAGCAGATCGAACTCACCGGCAATCACATCGTCAGTCGCGATGCGGTTTTACAACAGTTCGTCCGTGATCGCGGTCACAGCGTGCTCAGTATTCCGCTCGATGCGCGACGCAGTGCACTCGAAGAGTTGAGCTGGGTTGAAACGGCCAACGTACAGCGAATTCTACCCAATCGCGTTCGTGTTGAAATTACGGAGCGCACACCGGTCGCTTTCCTGCGCAACGGCACCGAACTCGGCCTCATCGACGCGCACGGCGTCATCCTCGATCGTCCCCGAGGCGAAGATTTTCAGTTTCCGATCGTCACCGGCCTCAGCGACAGCATGTCTCGCGAAGAGCGCGGCCGCCGCATGGCGACTTACCAGGAATTCCTGAGAGACATCGACGTCGTCCGCATCGGATCTTCCGACCGCGTCAGCGAAATCGATCTCAGCAATCCGAAAGACCTGCGCGCGGTGATGACAGGAATTTCATCTGCTAACGATTCGCAGGCTGTCACCATCCAATTCGGCGCGGCCGACTTTGGCGGCAAATATCGCCTCGTCGTCGACAATTTCGCGCAGTGGCAAGCGAGCAACGGCCACGTGCGCAACATCGATCTTCAGTATTCAAAGCAGGTGATTTTGAACACCGATTCCAGCGGCGGCACTACGGTGGCAAAATCGCGTTAGCGTAGGTTTGGAGTGCGTTTGGCGAAGAAGGACAAATTTCTGATCGGGCTGGACATCGGCAGCACCAAAACGTGCGCGCTGATCGCGGAAATCGACGACGAGCAGTTGAAGTTTCTCGCCTTGGGCGCTGCGGAATCAAAAGGCTTGCGCAAGGGCTTGATCGTAAACCTCGATTCAACAGTCAGTTCCATCCGTCGCGCGGTTGAAGAAGCCGAAAGCGTCGCGAACGTTCCGGTGGAATCCGCGCTCGTCGGCGTCGCCGGCAGCTTCGTGCGCGGCGTGAACAGCCGCGGCGGCGTTACGCTCGGCCACCGCTCGCGCGACATCGAACGCGATGACGTTCGCCGCGCCATCGACGCCGCTCGCAACATCTCGCTTCCCGAAGACCGTGAAGTCCTCCACGTCCTTCCCCACGAATTCCTCGTCGACGCGCAGGACGGCATCCGCGACCCGGTCGGCATGGTCGGCCAGCGTCTCGAAGCCAACGTTCACGTGGTCACTTCGTCCATCAGCGCTACGCAAAATCTCGTCACCGCCGCCAACCGCGCCGGCATCCTGATTTCCGACACCGTTCTCGAGCCGCTCGCCTCCGCCGAGTCCTGCCTCACGCAGGACGAGCGCGACCTCGGCTGCTGCCTGCTCGACATTGGTGGCGGCACCACCGAACTCATCGTCTACGGCGGCGGAGTCGTGCGCCACACCAGTGTCATCGCCGTCGGCGGCGACCACTTCAGCAACGACCTCGCCGTCGGCCTGCGCACGCCGATTCCCGAAGCGGAACGCATCAAGCGCCACCACGGCTGCGCTTCCGCCGCTCTGCTGTCCGAAGACACCGCCATCGAAATCGCCAGCGTCGGCGATCGCCCGCCGCGCATGATTTTTGCGCGCATGGTCACCGACATCATTGAGCCAAGGGCCAACGAATTGCTCGCTCTGATTCGCGATGATCTGCAGCGCGCCGGCCTCGACAAGCAGATTCCCGCGGGATTCGTTCTCGCCGGTGGCGGCGCCAAGCTCTACGGCTTGCTCGACCTCACCGAAACGACATTCCACCTGCCCGCGCGTATTGCCGAGCCGAAAGGTCTCGTCGACATGCCCGAGCAGGTCGCCCAACCCGAATATGCAACGGTAGTCGGTCTTGTGATGTATGGCGCCAAAGCTAGGCGGGCGTCACCGCAGCGCGGGGGAAACTTAGTATCAAAATTAAAGTCCATGTTCGCGGGCGCTTCGTAAACCGCCCTGTCGGCGCGCCAAAACGCGCCGCGAAGCGACGCTGCCGGCGAATCTGGGGAAGGCTGAGGGAAGCATGACAGGTAAAGATATGGGGATTCGCATGAGCTTCAGCGAAGAGCTGTCGCCGGCGAAGATTAAAGTCATCGGTGTGGGCGGCGGCGGGTGCAACGCCGTCAATCGCATGATTCGCGCCAAAGTCGAAGGCGTCGAATTCATCACCGCCAATACCGATTTGCAGGCGCTCAAGCTCTCGCAGGCGCCGCTGAAGATTCAGCTCGGCGCGAAGCTCACGAAAGGTCTTGGCGCGGGCGCTAATCCTGAGACCGGGCGCAAGGCAGCGCTCGAAGACACCGAAAAAATTATCGAGTCGCTCGAAGGCTCGGACATGATCTTCATCACCGCCGGTCTCGGCGGTGGCACCGGCTCGGGTGCTGCTCCGGTTGTCGCGTCGCTCGCCAGCGAGCTCGGCGCGTTGAGCGTCGCGGTCGTCACCAAGCCGTTCGCGTTTGAAGGCAAGCGCCGCATGATGCAGGCCGAGCAGGCGCTCCAGGAATTGATCGGCGCGGTCGATACCGTCATCGTGATTCCCAACGAGCGCTTGATGGAAACCGTCGAGCGCGGCACCAGCTTCTTCGACGCGTTCCGCATCGCCGACGACATTCTTCGCCAGGCAGTGCAGGGAATTTCAGACATCATCACCGTTCCCGGCATCATCAACCGCGATTTCGCCGACGTGAAAGCCATCATGCACGGCCAAGGTTATGCCGTCATGGGCACCGCCGTTGGCACCGGCACGAGCCGCGCTGTCGACGCCGCCAATCGAGCGATTGCCAGCCCGCTCCTCGAAGACAATTCGATTCAGGGCGCGCAGGGCATCCTCATCAACATCTCCGGCAGCTCCAGCCTCACGCTCGCAGGAAGTGCACGAGGCTTCATCCGTCATCCAGAAAGCCGCCCACGAAAACGCGAACATCATCTTCGGCGCCGTGCAGGACGACCAGATGAAAGACAGCATCAAGATCACCGTCATCGCGGCCGGCTTCAAGGACGCGAACAAGAAGATGGTCAAGGAAAAGCCGTCCTATATTCCCAAGACGTGGAAGGTTGAGCCCGAGATCGCCGAGCCCGAACCGGCGCCACTTCCGCCACAGACGGTGCCCAACGTGGTGCATCAGGTTCAGGAGAACGTCCGCGACGTCAGCCGCGATACCCCGGCGATGGACGATCTCGACGTGCCGACATTCCTGCGCCGCGCACAAAAAGCATAAACAAATTCAGAACGTTGAAAGGGGGCGCGACGATGTCGCGCCCCCTTTCTTTTTCGCCAACTTTGAGTTGCCCTATTCGATTGCGACGCCCTTCAAAATGTTCGCCATCTTGCCACCACTTTTCGGAGGCATTCCCGCGCCCGTAACGTACAGTGCCGACTCCGAAATCCCGTCGATCCCCAAAATTTTTTCAATCTTTGAGTCCGCAAACGCCATCGTACAAAACGGCGCAAGCCCCAGCGAAGTGGCGGTCAGGCAGAACGTCTGGCACAGGTGTCCCGCCTCGATCAGCACCGCGCGATAGGCTCGCGCATAGTCATATTTCCATTGTGTCCGCGCAAATACCGCGGTGAGAAAGACGACGAATCCCGCGGACGCATACCACGACTGATTTGCCAGAAGCCGGGTGATGTCACGCGGTGTCGCCCCGCGTTTCAAAAGCTCGAGGCGATGATCGGCCGCGCTGTAGTGATAGAAGCCGCTGTCCAGCCCATCGACGTTGCGCGCCAATACGTAAGCCTCAATCGGATGCATCGACCCGCCCGAAGGCGACGTCTTCACCGCCACCGATCCGATCTTCGGCAGCTTCACCCACTGACGCACCCCCCATGTAAGGTCGAGTAAATTTCCGAGCGCACGGAGCGGCACAGGCTTCGCGGAAAATTTCCGCCAGGTCCGCCGCAGGAGCAGCACACGAGAGAATTCGCCATGATGATCGAGCGTGGGTAGTTGAATCTGCTTTGCGTTGCCGTAACGTTTGATCGGAAGGGGAATCGGTTTTGACTTCGCCAGCTTGACGAGCGCGCGAAATTCCGCGGCATCGTCGGCCCCGAACTGCAAATCCTTCGTCGACAAATGGAAAAAACCCGCCGCCGGGTTCCAATCACTCCATGCCGCCAGCGCAGCCTGCCCCGTCGGAAGCGGTTGGTCCTCCTGTTGAAGCAACGAGTGCCGCACAAGTTGGGCGACGGCGCGCTCCAGTGACCAGGATGTGTATTGCGGCATCGCTCGCGCACAAATCGCCGCGACGGACTTCCATCGGTCGAAAAAATGCAGCAGGGATGCGGTGAGCGGCTGTGCGGTGATCTGGCGTCGGGTCAGAAAATTCTCGAAAACGAGGTGACCATCACGCCAGTAAATGATCACGAAAGGTGATCGAAGGTAGCGCGGCGGTTGAGTTATTTTCGAGGTGGGTTTGGGATTCCCCGAGGTCGCGCGCGACACGCGCTTCGTTCCCGTTTGGTTGCGCCCGCTCACAACTTAGTGGCTGTCTGGCAGCGCATTCTCGGTTATTCGGGCGAGAATCCGGGCGTCATCTTGGCGTTCTTGCAGGCTGATTTCACTTCCTTGATCGCGTTGCGTAGATGCCCGATCCTCAATTTGATATTTGCTTTGTCTGCAGCTGAAACTTTGCTCTGGAAGCCGCTCAGAGCATTTATCTTCTTCTCGATGTCTTCAGCGATGGGCTTGAGGTTAACTTTCAGGCTCTTATTCTTCGGCATGTCTTTCTCCGTTCGGGGATTTCCGGAATGTCGATCCGGGCAGTGGGTACGATTCTTCGATTACGAGGTTTCGCGATCGAGAGCGGCGAGTGTAACGAACGCGTCACGTCGCGTCAAGAAAACATCATGTAACGAGCCGCTCCGTCGCGGGCCGTATCGTTCACCGGGTCATTCAATGTTTCGTTTGCGATCCTGCGACGGGCTGCGACGCAACCGGATGCCGCAGATGCGTCGGCACGTTCATCCGCACGAGTAACTTCTCGAATCCCGCATCTCCTCGCAAAAACGCAAACATCGGATGAACGGCGAGGTTCACCATCCGCGCGTTGCGCTCTTCGTATCCTTTGTCGAGCCACTCGATCGCGTCTTGCTTGCGATCCATGCCCGCATACAACATCGCCCACGTGTACGGGGAAATATAAGTCCCGCTCGGCGCAAGCAGAAATTCCTGCAAAATTTCACGAGACTGCTCCGTCTTTCCCGACTGGGCATATGCGTATGCCAGTTCCGCCTTGCGCGCCATGTCGCTCGGCGACAACGAAACGGTATTCCGAAATTCCGCAATCGCCTGGTAATACATCTTCTTCTGCAAATACGCCTGTCCCAGGTAACCGTGTGCCACTACGAACCCAGGATCGAGCCGCAGTGTGGTCTTTTCCGCTTCGATCGCGTGATCGGGATCTCCGGCCAGGTAGTAGCACCAACCCACATTCGCGTTGATGATCAGCGAGCGCGGATCGATTTCGCGTGCCAGCTTGATCTCGGTGATCGATTCCTGCTTGTGTCCGGTCGCGGCCAGCGTCAGCGCGTACCAGTGGATCGCCGTCGCATAGCCGGGATTCAGCGCGATCGCCCGCTGAAACTCGCTCTCCACGCCTTCCCATTCCAGATGATAGAAGCGAATGGCTGCGAGCGACGCGTGCGCCTCGGCGAGTTGATCGTCCAGCTCAAGAGCTTTCTGCGCCGCTGCCTTCGCTTCCGGAATCACTTCGGATGGCGGCCGAATCTGATAGGTGTCCGTATTCAGCAGCCCATCCGCGAGCCCCGCCCAAGCTGCTGCGTATGTCGGGTCCGCGGCAATCGCCTCGCGATAAAACCTTACCGCCGCTACGATTCCTTCCGGCGTGCGCTTCTCGATTTCAAACCGCCCTTTCAGGTAGGCCTCATAAGCATTCGGTACGATCGGCCTGCGGCTCGCGAGTTGTGCCGCTTCAGGCTCTGACAATTCCACCTGAATCCTGCGTGCGATCGCCGTCGCCACATCGCTTTGCAGCGCAATCACATCGGTAAAATCGCGTTCGTAGCTGTCGGCCCACAAGCTGCGTTCCAGCGAGGTCTGAATCAGCTTCGCCGAAATCCGTACGCGCCCCTCGGATCGCAAGACGGAACCTTCGACCACCGCATCCACATTCAAATCGCGCGCAATGTCCGCCAGTGACTTCTGCGTATTCTTGTACTGCATCACCGAAGTCCGCGATATCACACGCAATTTCCGGATGTGCGAAAGCTCGGTGATCAGCGCATCGGTCATCCCGTCGGCGAAGTATTCCTGTGACGGATCGCCCGACAGATTCTCGAGCGGCAAGACGGCGAGCGACTGAATCGCACCCGGAACCATGGCCAAGCGCTGCTGGCGCCTCTGCGCATACCAGACTCCACCCGCAATCAACGCCACCACAGCAACGAAAATCGCCACGCCGTACCACAGCCTCGTGTGCGCTCTCTCGTGTCGCTGCTCGGTTTCATGCAGCGCCAATGTCGCAAACGGAATCCGCTCCGAGCGCGACGCGGTCGCCGCGGCTTCCAGCGCCGCGCGCACCTCGCCTCCCGACCGATATCTTTGCGACGCATCTTTGTCGAGGCACTTCTCGATTACCGCCTGCAATACCGGCGGCACCGCTGGCACGATCGGCGGAAGCGGTTCGCGCAAAATCGATGCGCTCATCTCATACGCTGTCCCACCGCGAAATGGCCGCTTACCCGTCGCCATTTCGTAAAGCACCACGCCGAGCGCCCACACATCGCTGCGCGCGTCCGCTTCCTGCCCCCGCAACAACTCCGGCGCCATGTATGCGAGCGTTCCGGTGACGGCGTGCTGGTCGTCCCAGTCACCGTCAAATTTGGTCGTGTCGTCGCCGGCCCCTTCGATCACGCGCTGCGACAGTCCGAAATCCAGCAGCTTCAGACGACCCGACGGCGTGACCCACACATTCCCCGATTTCAGGTCGCGATGAACAATCCCGCGCTCGTGAGCATGCGCCAGCGCATCCGCCAGCTGCGTCCCGTAGCGCACGACGACATCCGCCGACATCGGTCCGGTCAGCACCTCCTGCATCAGCGAATGGCCTTCGACAAACTCCATCGCGATGTAAGGCTGTCCGTCGTCCTCGCCTACCTCATAAATCGTGCAAATATTGGGGTGATTCAGTGCGGAGATGGTCTGCGCCTCGCGCAGCACTTTTTCGCGCGCTTGAGGGTCTTTCTCCAACCGGTCGAGTGTCAAAAATTTGAGCGCGACGTCGCGCCGCAGCGTCAGATCATGCGCGCGGTAAACAACACCCATTCCGCCTTCGCCCAATTTTTCCGTAATGGAATAGTGGGAGATTGCTCGACCAATCATGCGTCACTTCGTGCGCCCGAGTTGAACACAGCCTTAGATTACAGGCAAGTGTGACGCCGGGGTGAATTTCCGCTTTATGCTATTCGTGAAATAGGTCCAAGTGATAGCGGGCCGCGACGGTATGCCTGTGGGTTGACCCACAAAATGCCCTGCTAAGAGCGCTCGTTCTTGCGAGAGCCTTAGTCCTTGCTGTTTCTCACCAGCGCCAGGAACTCGTCGCGTGTCTGTTTGTTGGTGCGAAATTCGCCGAGCATCGCGCTCGTCACGGCTTGCCCGTGCTGCTTCTCGACGCCGCGCATCTGCATGCACAAATGTCGCGCCTCGATGATGACGCCGACGCCCTGCGGCGCGATCTTCTCTTGAATCGTTTCCGCGATTTGGCTGGTCATCCGCTCCTGGATCTGCAACCGCCGCGCGAACATGTTCACCAGCCGCGCCACTTTACTCAACCCAATCACCTTCTTCGTCGGCAGGTACGCCACATGCGCCTTCCCGAAAAAGGGAAGCATGTGGTGCTCGCATAGGCTGAAAAACTCGATGTCTTTCACGACGACCATCTCGTCATACGCCACGCTGAACGTCGCTCCATTCAGCAAGTGATCGACATCTTGGCGATATCCGCTGGTCAGAAACTTGAGCGCCTTCTCAAACCGCTCCGGCGTTTTCTTCAACCCTTCGCGATCGGGATCTTCTCCGATTTCCTTGATAATCTCGCGCATGTGACACGCGATCGTTTTCGCGTCGCGTGGTCCGCAATCGTCGAGCCGGATTTCTTCGATCGGCTTGCCCATGTCTGATCCTTTCGGCATCGTTAAAGTGCCTCGTCCGAACCGCTGACAGCTCTATCTCCTGCATATTCAAAACTGTTGTTCGACGTCTCTTCAACCCGCACGCGCTCGAGCTTTGCGTGGGGAAACGTCCGCATCCGCCGATAAATCTCGATGCACAGATTCTCGGTCGTCGGCACCGCAACCTGAAACGCCTGAACCTCGTCATTCAACGAGCGGTGATCGAACGGCTCGAGCACTTCCTGCTGCACGAAGCTATCGAGATCGGCTAAATTCGCGATCATCCCCGTCGCTGGGTCGACATTGCCCGACACACTGATTTCGACGGTGTAGTTGTGCCCATGTCCGCACGCGTTGTTGCACTTCCCATAAATCCGCGCGTTCTCTGCGTCACTCATTTGCGCGCTGTGCAACCGGTGAGACGCCGCAAATCGATACCGCCGTCCAAGCTCAATCTTCAAGTCTTCCACAGCACCGCCGCGCGCCGCCGTCATCCCGCGCTCCCATTCCGGCCCGCGCCGTTGCGATAGCAATCCGCGAACAAATCCGGCGACTCATACAAACGCACGCGATGCAACCGCCCCTGCGGAATCTTCGGCTCCAGCAAATTCCAGATCACCCGCGCCACGTTCTCGCAGGTGGGAATCTGCCCCGCAAGCTCCGGCACCTCAAAATTCAAATGCCGGTGATCCATCCGCCGCATCACTTCCTGCTCCAGAATCTTTTTCAACTCGGCGAGATCGACCACCATCCCGGTCACAGGATCCGGCTCGCCCGCTACCGTCACTTCCAGCGTGTAGTTGTGCCCGTGTCCATGCGGGTTGTTGCACTTCCCAAACACGCGCCGATTCTCCTCCTCAGACATCGCCGGATTGTTGTACCGGTGCGATGCCGAAAACTCGATTTTGCGCGTCAGTAGAACCATATTTCTTCGCTTAACTCTCTCTAATCGTCTCCCCAAACCTAAACTATCGCGCCGCGGACTGCGTCCCGACCGAAATCTCCCGCCCCTTCCATGCCACTTTCCCCTTGGCATAGGCGCGATACGACCCGAGCAAGACTCCGCCATATATCAATACGGCGGGTACGTAATAGAGGATGAGCGACCCGCGAAATTGGTTACTCCGCAAATCCATCCCATAACCCGCCTGTCGCACCAGCAACAACACCACTCCCGCCATCAGCGCAAATGGCATCCAAAGCCCTACTAAAATCAGCAAAAACGGAATCCACGGCACCGCCGCGAAAAACTCTCGATATGTCGCCGCGCGAGATGCCCCCACCAGCAGATACAAATTCTTCTTCCACCCTTCGCGCATCGCCGCAAACGAGCGGTACATCCGCGTCTTCACGACGCCCTTGCCCGGCCCGAACCAGATCGGATAGCCCGGCAGATTTCGCATTCTTCGCCAGCGCCACATCTTCCAAAACTTCGCCGGCGATCGCCGCATGCCCGCCGATCGCATCGTAAACATCCCGCCGAATCATTAGAAATTGCCCATTCGCCGCGGCCGCTGAATTCTTCGAATCGTTCACATCTTTAAAAGAAAAAAGCCGCGCCAGCCGGCAATACACAAACGGAATCAGCGCCTTCTCGTACCACGTCTCCGTCACCTGCTCCGGCGAAAACGAAACCAGCGCCGCATCCGAATCCTGCGCGATTTGCAAAGCGCGCGCCGTCGCTCCCGGCAGCAACTCCGCATCCGCATCCGTAAACAAGAGCCACTTGCTTCGAGCGTCCGCCGCGCCGCGCCACACTGCGTTGTTCTTGCCGATCCATCCGTCCGGCAGCTTGCCCGTCTCCAGCAATTTCAATCTCGAAATTTCGCGCTCGAGCGTACGCACCGCCGCGGCCGTCCCGTCGCTCGACTGATCGTTCACCACCAAAATTTCCGCAATCTCCGGCTGCTCCGCCAAACTCTTCACGCAAGCGCCAATTACCGCCTCTTCATTCCGCGCCGGCACAATCGCACTGATGCACGGCTCGCCCACAAATGTGGCCGCATCGCCCTTCGATCCCTCCGCCACACCACCGCCCGCACCGCTACGCTGCGCCCAGAGACTCCTCGCCCTGTTTGTCTGAATCTGGCTTCGCGTTGGACATGGATAGGTTCGGTGAGGTTCGCCCGATCGCCGGCCTTCTGCGAGGTTGGAAAGCCCCAATTCCGAACCAGGCGTTCCGAACCACTCGGGGATACGCTAGTATAACACTCGATGGGAACGGGTCGAAAACTCGCAAATTGGGCCGCAATCGCGGCCGCAGCCGTCGTAATCCTGGTCTTCGCGATGCCCAGCTATCGCCAGGGCGAAGCCTCCATCGCCGGCAGCAAAGCGCGCGACTTTTCGCTTACGATCGACGGCAAATCCACGCGCCTCTCCGACCTCCGCGGCAAAGTCGTGGTCCTCAATTTCTGGGGCTCCTGGTGCCAGCCGTGCATCGAAGAAGCTCCCGGCCTCAACCGACTCCAACAACACATCGCCTCGCACAACGCAGTCGTTCTCGGGGTCGCCGCCGACGAAGACGACGCCGCCTACAAGAAATTCCTGCTCGAGCACGCCATCGGCTACCCCACCTATCGCGATCCTTCCACAAAAGAAAATCGCTCCGCCATCGCCGAATCCTACGGCACCGTGATGGTCCCCGAAACCTACATCATCGACCGCAACGGCAAAATCGCCCGCAAAATCATCGGCTACCAACAGTGGGACTCTCCCGAAATGCTCGCCTACTTCGACCATCTCCTCTCCAGCTCGTAGTCATACGAAAATAGTTGTCATCCTGAGCCGTCCGAAGGACGGCGAAGGACCTCAACTTCCACACGACCTAAATCTATCCGCCATGCACCTGATCCAAAACGCGACGTCGTCGCATCCAACACTGGCCTAACCCCCGCTCCCCAAAATGCCCCCTCAACCCCCCGCCACCAACGTCGGCACCACCAATCCCATCGAGCGCCCGCCATCCGCTCCGGCTCCCGCGACGCTCGCCGACTCCTCCCGCCGCCTTCTCCCCTGGCTCATCGCCGTCGCCTTTTTCATGGAGTCGCTCGACACCACCATTCTCAACACCGCCGTCCCCACCATCGCCGCCGCTCTCCACGTCGCTCCACTCGCGATGAAGTCCGTGCTCGCCAGCTACACGCTCAGCCTCGCCGTGTTCATCCCCATCAGCGGCTGGATGGCCGACCGCCACGGCACGCGCCGCGTCTTCTCTTCCGCCATCGGCATCTTCGCGCTCGGCTCGCTGCTGTGCGGCCTCTCCACCAACATCCACGAACTCGTCGCCTGTCGCATCTTGCAAGGCTGCGGCGGCGCCATGATGGTTCCCGTCGGCCGCCTCACGATGGTCCGCACCTTCGCGAAATCCGAACTCATCCGCGCCATGAGCTTCGTCGCCATCCCTGGCCTCATCGGCCCCATGCTCGGACCCATCGCCGGCGGCCTCATCGTCGGCTATCTCCACTGGCGCTTTATTTTCTTCGTCAACGTTCCGATCGGCCTCATCGGCCTCTATCTCGTCTATCGCCATCTCCCCGACTATCGCGAAGAGCACACCGATCCGCTCGACATCGTCGGCCTCATTCTCTTCGGCTCCGGCGTCGCGTTGCTCTCCTATGTCCTTGAAGTTTTTGGCGAACACACACTGAGCACCGGCGAAGTCGTCGGCCTTCTGCTCCTGTCGTTCGCGCTGCTCGCCGGCTACGGCCTGCACGCCAAACAGGCGCTCCACCCGCTGCTGCGTCTCTCGCTCTTCCGCCTGCGCACGTTTCGCGCATCCGTCGTCGGCAGCTTCGTCACGCGCCTCGGCATCGGCGGCATTCCGTTCTTGTTTCCGTTGCTCTATCAGGTAGGTATGGGTTTCACGCCGATTCAGTCCGGCGCGCTGATGATGCCGCAGGCCATCGCGGCGATGAGTCTGAAAGTAACGATGCCGAAAATTCTCGCTCGCTTCGGCTATCGCGCCGTGCTCGTCTCTAACACGATCATCATCGGCGCAATGATTCTCGGATTCTCTACCATCGGCCTGAGCACGCCCGTCTGGCTCATCGTCATCCAGCTTTTCGCCTACGGATTCTTCACGTCGCTGCAATACACCAGCATGAACACGCTGGTCTACGCCGAAATCGAGGAGGAAGATGCCAGCGCCGCCAGCTCCATCGCCAGCACCATGCAGCAAATGTCGATCAGCTTTGGCGTCGCCGCCGCATCGCTCGTCACCGCATTCTTCCTGCCCGCCGCCACGCGCGGAAATCCACCCGTCTTCATCCGCGGCGTTCACCACGCCTTCTACGTACTCGGCGCGATGACCATCGTCTCCACAATCGTCTTCCGCAGACTAAAACGCGACGACGGCAACGTCGTCAGCACCCACAAAGAATCCCACGGCGGCTAATTTTTCAAGTTGGCAAAACATTGTCATCCCGACCGAAGCGCGCCGTCTTTTTCTTCCGCGTTCACTTCCTGTGAACGCGGCGGCACGCGGAGTGGAGGGATCCTGGCTTGCTCTCAACAACCCCAAAAATCACATGAACTTCCGCGAGCAGCGACAACTTCTACGCGCTCAACTTCCCGCTCTTCATCTGATCCGCCAGATACTCGCTCGCCCGCATCGAAAACGCCAAAATTGAAAGCGTCGTCGTCTTATCCGTGCAATTCAAAAACACGCTCGCATCCGTCACAAATAAATTCGGCACATCGTGCGTCTGCCCAAACTTGTTCGTCACAAAATGCTTCGGGTCATCCCCCATCCGGAACGTCCCGGTTTCATGCAGGCTCCATCCCGGAATCTCCGGGTGCTCGCTGCATCCTTGATACTCCGCGCCGCACGCGTGAAAAATCTCGCGGCTGACTTGCTTCCCGTGCTCCCACATCTTCAGTTCGTTCTCGCCCCACCGGAAATGAACGCGCACCACCGGAATCCCGAACGCATCCTTCACCTCAGGATCGATATCCACAAAATTCGTCGGGCTGGGCAGGGAAGGGGCCTGAATCCCCAGATTTACCGGCGCCGGATACCGGCGCTTCACCTCGCGTTTGAACTCGACGCCGAATCCCTCGATTCCATTCATGTCGGGAAACTCGCCGCATCCTCCGCCCGGATAAATCGAATACCCGCGAATGAACGCCTCTTCATGCGGACTTTTCAGATTTTGCCAGCGCGGCAACCACGCGATCTCCGCCGTCGACACGTTGTCGGGAAACGCCGGCTGCCCGAGCAGTTGCGGCAAATATCCGTACGCCGTCGAGCCATAAATGTGATCGCAAAGATTACGTCCAGCCTGCCCGCTCGAATTCGCGATCCCGTTCGGCCAGAAGCTCGACTTCGAGTTCAAAATAATCCGCGCGCTCTCGACGGTCGAGGCCGCGACAACGACCGCGCGCCCGTAAACTTCGACTTCCTGCTTCGTGTTCCGATCGATGTAAGCGACACCCGCCGCGTGCCCCTTCTCATCGACCAGAATATTTTTCGCCAGCGCGTTCGTTCTCAGCTCCAGATTCTTCGTGGCTTCCGCCGCCGGCAGCAGATATCGCGGGGACGAGAAAAACGCGCCGATGTCGCACCCTTCCGTGCAATTTCCACAATAGTGGCAAGCCGGATGCCCGTTGTGCGCCTGCGTCAGCTGCGCTTCGCGATCCGGCAGATACGGCACGCCGACTTTGTCGGCGCCCGACTTCAAAATCCAGTCGAAGCATCGAAAATTCATCGGCGGGATGTACTCGCCGTCGGGATTGCTCGGCCGGCCTTGCACTGTGCTCGCCACACCGATCAACCGCTCGGCCTTTGAGTAGTAGGGCGCGATCTCTTCATATTTCACCGGCCAGTTCACATCGAATCCGTCGAGGCTCGCCGCCTGAAAGTCGATGTCGCCCATTCGCGCCGCGCTGCGCCCCCAGAAATTCGTCTTACCGCCGACCGCAAAGCATCGCGGCCACATCCACGTCGTGCCCGGCGCCGTCGTGTACGTAATCTCGTGTTCCCAGATTCCCGCGGTGTATTCGCTGTCCATGTAGCCGTACGATTGCGCGCGCTTCTTCGGGTCGTCGTAACCGCGGAACTTCATGTCATAGGGCATACGATGATTTCGAAAGTCTTTGCCCGGGTCGAGCTTGCGTCCCGCATTCAGCGCACACACTTTCAGCCCGGCTTCGCACAGCGTCTTGATTGCCATGCCGCCGCCGGCCCCCGTCCCGATCACGATCACGTCATAAATTTGTTTTGGCATGTCCCGATTTCCTCGCTAGGCGTGATCAGTATTTCGGCGGCGGCAAATGCTTGTGCTCTCGGTCGTCCACATGCGGACATGCCGGCGATGCGTTGTAAAACTTCAAGCTCGGGCAATCCAATTCCTCAAGCCCGACGCGCGACGTGTAAAACCCCATCGTGGTGTATTCGCGCATCAGGTTGAAAAACGCGCGTCCATCTTCTTCGCCGTCGCGAAATTCTTTCTTGTACGCCAGATGCCGCAAAAGTTCCGTCTGATCGGCCGCCGTGAGCTCTAGAAACTTTTTCCCGTGCAGCCGCTCCGAATGCGCATTCATCCAGCTCAATCCCAGCCGAAACGGATACTGCAAGCTGTCGTCGTGAAACACCATGAAGTCGATAAATTCCGCCACGCCCGCTTCACGCGATCCCGGCCCGCCCTCGCTCGGAATAATCATTTCCGAAAGCCGTTCCACCATCGGATATTCATCCGCAAAGAAAAACTGCGGTGTATACGTGGCGCTCTTGATCTGCTGCACGCCCTTCGCCGCAGCATGTACATCCTCGCAAGCAAACGCCCACCTGCTGAATCCCGCAAACCCCGCCGCCACCGACGCCGTTGCCAAAATCCTCAACATCTCCCGCCGCTCAATACTCTGTCCGGCCATAAGTTCGCAGCCCTCCGTTACCACTCCAATTTCTTGCCGCCACGTTAAAACGCGCGTTGTCATCCTGAGCCGTCCGCAGGACGGCGAAGGACCTCAACCTCAGCCCCGCTACACGAACAAATCGACGTGCACCGCTATTACCCGCATCCCTACCGGTGTTTCTGTTCGAATGTCACTGCTCACTCCAAAAACCCCACGCTCTCCTCAATCAACTTCTTCGTCGGCTCATGCGGATCGCCCGCACCGCTGTACTCGATCGAACAGTACCCGCGATATTCGCTCGCCTTCAAAATCCCAAACGTCTTCTCCAGATCGATCGGATAGTCCTTCCCGTTCTGCGCGAAGTCGCCGTCCTTCACATGGCAAATTCCGTAAGCGTGCACGAACATTTGCTGAATTGCGCGGTAAGCAAAATCCGCGTTACCGCTCATCATCGAATTCGCAAAATCCGGCAGCGCATGAAGATAAGGATTGTTCACACCCTCGATCACTTTCACGATGAAAAACGCATCTTCGCTGACGAGGTTGTCATTCTCCATGTGCACGACGACGTTTCGCGACGCTCCGTAGCTCGCAACCTCTTTCATGCTCTCGATCGCGTTCGCCAGGTTCGGTGCGGTGTCCTTCGCCGGCGCAATGTTGGTGCGGACGCTCGGCGAACCGATCGCCACCGCAACATCGATCCATTTCTTCGCGTAAGCGACTGCCGCTTGCCGGGTAGCGCGATCCGCATCGTAAAAACTCTTTTCCTGATCGACCGCAATGTTGACCGCGTGCGCCCCCGCTTTCGCATACGCATCGCGAAATCGCG
Source organism: uncultured Acidobacteriota bacterium (assembly GCA_963766985.1). Classification (GTDB taxonomy): domain Bacteria; phylum Acidobacteriota; class Terriglobia; order Acidiferrales; family UBA7541; genus Acidiferrum. Next base: position 145,080 of record CAVYCJ010000006.1, on the reverse strand, counting down.
AGAGATATTCGGGAGTCGTGGAGGAAAAGTGCAGATTGTACGGTTCGACGCCGCTGACATTGAACGTTTTGACGACGTACGCGCCGAAATCCTTGAGGTCCATGCCGGGCTGGTTGCGATCGCGGTCGGTATTGGTGGGTGAATCGATGTACGCGCGAAATGGCCAGGCCGCAACGGCCAATCGCTGGCGCGGGTCCCTTGGAAAGTTTACGTGCGGCTCAGGGTCGTTTGAGGCGGAGCGTGCCCATGCGAATGATTCGCCGAGTGTGGGTAAAGCCGCGAAGCCCGCCGCGACCGCGCCAAGTGTTTTCGCGAACTTCCGCCGTGAAATCCTGTCGATCACGTCGCCCCCTGCAGCTCGAAACGCACCGATGGTACACCCATCTCGCGCTCCGCTGTCGCGCAGCTTGTTCGGTAGAAAAATAAAATGCAGCAGGAATACGGGAAGGATTTGTAGGGGCGGGGCTTGCTCCGCCCGGCGTCAAGTTCTACGCAGACCTGTCTGCAGAGCTATCGTGAGGGAACCAGCGCTTCGATGTCGGAATTCTCGAGGACGCGCTTCGGAGCGCCAGACTTAGCAATGTGAATCATCGCGCGGCCGAGATCTTCCGTCGTAATCACGTACTTGCGCGCAACCAACCGAAGGACCGGGTACATCCAGCTGAGCACCACATAAAATACGGAATACAGCGGCGTCTTCGATTTCACCCCGTGCATCGGCTGAATGTATGCAGGCCGCAGCATGTACGCTGCGCGAAAAGGTTCGCGCAGTAATTCGTTTTCGGTGCGGCCCTTGACGCGCGCCCACATTGATTTTCCGCGCTCTGTGCTGTCGGTCCCGGTTCCGGAAATGTAAAGAAAGACCATCTGCGGATTCTGTTGTGCAAGAACATGCGCAACCGCGAGCGTCAGATCGTGGGTGATCTTCGTGTAGTCGGCTTCGCTCATGCCGACGGAAGAAACGCCGAGGCAGAAGAAGCACGCATCGTAGCCGGCAAGCTGCGTCGCAATCGGCGACAGATCGTACAAATCCTTCTGCACGATCTCGCGAATCTTCGCGTGCGTGCGGCCGCTCGCGGTTCGCCCAACGATAAGCACTTCGGTGACGTCAGGATCGAGCAAGCACTCCCGCAGCGCGCCCTGCCCAACCATCCCGGTAGCGCCAAACAGAATGACCTTCAACGATTCCTCCGGCTCATCCGTTTAAGTTTACTCTGCGGAGCCGCAACGCGTTGCCGATCACCGAAACCGAACTAAGGCTCATCGCTGCGCTCGCGATCATCGGGGAAAGCAGCCAGCCAAAGACCGGATACAAAACGCCGGCCGCGACCGGAATCCCCAGGGTGTTGTAGAGAAATGCAAACGCGAGATTCTGTTTGATGTTGCCGATCGTCGCCCGGCTGAGCCGACGAGCGCGCAGGATTCCACGAAGGTCGCCCTTCAGCAAAGTGATCCCCGCATTCTCGATTGCAACGTCGGTTCCTGTTCCCATCGCGATTCCAACGTCGGCTGCCGCCAGGGCAGGGGAGTCGTTGATTCCATCGCCGGCCATCGCGACGACGTGGCCTTGCTCTCGCAGCCGCTTCACGATCTCGGATTTCTGCTGTGGCTGCACTTCCGCTTCGACCTGGTCGATCTCAAGTTCGCGAGCGACGCGCTGCGCAACTTCGCGCCGGTCGCCGGTTGCGACAACGACATGAATTCCATCCGCACGCAGTTCGCGAATCGCGGCTTTTGCCGAAGCCTTGATCGGATCGTTCAGTGAAATCGCTCCGACGAGTTTTTCGTCGACCGCAACGTAAGCCGTCGTCGCGGAGTCGTTCGGAGCCGACTGCGCTTTCGCAAGGGAAATATCCACTCCGCTGCCCGCGAGAAATTTCAGAGTGCCGACGCGCACAATCCGATTTTCAACTCGTCCTTCCGCTCCGCCCCCAGCCGTGGCGCGAAAATCCGCGACTGGTGCCAACTTCAATTGCTTCTCCTGAGCGGCCCGAACGATCGCACGGGCCAACGGATGCTCGCTCGCCGCTTCAAGACTCGCAGCGAGTCGCACGATTTCGGTTTCGGTCTGCGCTGCCGATGCAAGCACCTTCACACTTTCGACGGTTGGCTTTCCTTCGGTGAGCGTTCCGGTTTTGTCGATGACCAGCGTGTCGACCTTCGCCAGCGTTTCCAGTGCTTCTGCGTTGCGCACAAGCACGCCGGCATGCGCGCCGCGTCCGACCGCCACCATCACCGACATCGGAGTGGCTAAGCCAAGCGCACACGGGCACGCGATGATGAGCACCGCAACCGCCGCGACCATCGCGTGTGCGAACCGTGGCTGCGGACCGACGAAAAACCAAACGGCGAATGCGATCAATGCGGCGGCGACGACCGCTGGCACGAAGTACGAAGACACTTTGTCCGCAAGTCTTTGCATCGGCGCGCGGCTGCGCTGGGCTTCGCTCACGAGCTTCACGATTTGCGCGAGCGTGGTCTCGTTGCCGACGCGCTCGGCGGTCATAATGAAGCTGCCGCTACTGTTCAGCGTGCCGCCGGTGACTTTGTCTCCGGCGGATTTCTCGACGGGCATCGGCTCGCCGGTCACCATCGATTCGTCGATGGCGCTCGCACCTTCGCGAATCACGCCATCCACGGGAACGCGCTCGCCTGGACGAACGCGCAGTGCGTCGCCCGCCATGAGCTGGTTGAGCGTGACGTCTTGTTCATTGCCGCTGGCGTCGATGCGATGCGCTTGTTGCGGGGCCAGATCGAGGAGAGCGCGAATCGCTCCGGAAGTTTGCTGGCGCGCGCGCAGCTCGAGCACCTGGCCGAGCAACACGAGAGCGGTGATGACGGCTGCAGCCTCGAAATAGACGGGAATCGCGCCATTTTCGAGTCGCACCGCTGGTGGAAAAATTTGCGGAAACACGACCGCGACGACGCTGTAGAAATAAGCGGCGCCGGTGCCGAGCCCGATCAGCGTAAACATGTTCGGACTGCGATTTACGAGCGACGCCCAGAAGCGCTGGAAAAACGGCCAGCCGCACCAGAGCACGACGGGAGTCGCAAGGATCAGTTCAATCCACTGCAGCAGCGTGGTCGGCGCGTGAGGCAACAGCGATTCGCCTCCCATCGAGAGCACCAGCAACGGGGCGGAGAGCACGAGTGCGACGAAGAAGCGTTTTTTCATCGAGTCGTATTCGGGATCGGCTACGACCTCGGCGAGCGGATCCATCGGCTCGAGCGCCATGCCGCAAATCGGGCACGAGCCCGGGCCGATCTGCACGATCTGCGGATGCATCGGGCAGGTATAGCGCACACCTTCACCGGCGTTCGCCAGCGCGACTGCCTGCGAACTCTTCGGAGTTGCCGCTGGTGTAGTCGCACAGCACGAGTGCGTCGCGCTTGCTGATTGGTGTTCCGTGGTTGTTGAGGCCGGCGCGGCGGCTGTGAGGAATTTGTTCGGACTCTGCTGGAATTTTGCGGCGCAGCCTTTGGAGCAGAAGTAGTAGGGCTGACCGTCGAACTCCACAGTCGCGGCGGCTTTGGCCGGATCGACAGTCATGCCGCAGACTGGATCTTTTACGATTTTTGCCGTGCCTTCAATTTGTTCCATTTTTTGTCGCCAATTTTTCTCGGTTCAGAGTTGCGCTGCGTTCAGCGGAGGTGGGCATAGATGGTTTCCAGCAATTCGTCGAACATGGCTTCGGACTCGGCTTTTTTTCCGCTTCGGAGCGCTTTGGCGGCGCAGTGATGGAGGTGGTTGCGCATGAGATTCCGGGCGACGCCGCGCAGGGCTTCTTGCACGCTGGCGACCTGGGTGATGATGTCGGCGCAGTAGCGATCTTCTTCGACCATTTTGTGGAGGCCGCGAACCTGGCCTTCGATGCGGCGAAGACGCTTGAGGTTAGCGGTTTTTAGCTCGGGATCGACACCGACGGCTTTGCGGGCTTCGGAGCCGATGGCGCAGGCGCAGTCGGCGGATGCGGCATGCGTGGGAAGCGGAGTTGGCGGGAACCTTGGACGGCATGTATACCCCCTACGGCTATATATACCCCTGGGGGCTATCTGCTGTCAAATCACAGGACGGACGTGCGTTCTCACAGGCGGGAAGGGGAGAGGTTTTGAGGAAGGCCGGAGTTTGAAGTCGCTGGTATAATGCCGGGCTATGACACTGGTCGAAATCACTTACGAATTGCAGTCACCGTTGAGCAACGAGCAGCTCCACGATCTGGGCGGGTTCGCGAATACTTACGGGCTGCGGAAGTTTCGCGTCAGCGATGAGCGCAAGCATCTGACGTTTGAGTACGACGCATCGCGCCTGAAAGAGACGGAAGTGTCGCACGTGCTCCGGCAGGCCCGGATTCCGGTTACGCGGAAGATCAACTGACTCTCAAGACGCTGTGATTGTGCGGACTTGGGGCGCAGCATGCTGCGCCCCTACATCCAGCGCAAGCGGCCATCTCGCTTCGTTTTTCGCTCCCACCTAAAACTTATTCGCGATGTTTCGACCGCGAAGGCGGCGCAGGGCGCTGCTCCCCGTACTGACCGTGCTCGTCATGACGACTTCGATTGGCTAACCGCACCCTTGGCCGTTCCGAATTGGGACGAAAGGGGTATACCCCCCCGTTTTTTCTAAGAGTGTGCAAGTCTTGGTGATTCAGCAGCTTAGAAGAAGCTCGTTTTTGAGAGTGTGGAAGCTGTTGAAACCACGGCGGTTACAGGAGTGTCAGATTCCAATTTTTGTCCGATTGTTTGGTTCGACTGGGAGTTGGCGGAACGAGGCGGAGTTGTTTAGGTGGAAATATTACCACAAGGGTACGCGTGTTGTCAAGACGTTTGGCGACTTTTGATGATTCTGGCGCGGAGCAAGCGTTGGCTGGGTGGGCTCGGCTGGGCGCGCTGAAGGCCATCGTTCTGGCATGGGGCTGGTTTCATCTAAACCCGCACCCTCAGAAACCGGAGGGTGCGGCACCCAAGTGCCGAACCCTAGGAGACGAAGCGGTTTAGAGGGGTGGGGCGGCGCGGGGGACGAGGCCCTGAGGGGTGGTTGAGCGGGGCGCAGGCCTGGATGCAAGGGACGAGTTGTTCGGAGAGGAAGAATTTGTCGATGAGGAGGGCGGAACCGTAGACCTGAGCGAATTGGCGTTCTTCGTCGTCGGTTCGTGTAGACATCGCGACCACGTGGCGGACGCAACCATAGAAAGCAATCTTCACGGAGAGAGGGTCGTGACCGGCGAGGTCATCCAGATGCAGATCGAGGAGCAAGACATCCGGGGTGTGTTCTATGGCGAGATGCAATGCGTCTTCCAAGTTTCCTGCAATACCAACGATGTGGGTTGAGCGCTCGACTTGAAGCATGCGAGCGATAAGTCTGCAGAAAGCGGCGCTGTCGTCGGCAATCAAAACGCCGATGGAAGAATTCGGGACAAAGGGCATGTCGAGTCTCCCGTGCTAAACGTGTCGCGTGGCGGAACGCGAAGAAAACGCGGGGCGGGAAACGCGAGTATCGATGAGGGATTCATAAATTGCAAACATCGATACCACGTGATATCAGTCTTATACAGGTGTGATATCACTTGATACCAGCATTAGGAGAAAACGACTATTGGGAACACAATGCAGAGGTTCGCGCAGAGGAGGGTGACTGTGATAGGAGCACCGCCAAAATGCAGCGAACACAAGCTTGCCCTCCAGTTCGTCCGCGTTGAAATCTCGCAAGACATCGAAGTGTCAGACGACGAAGTCGTCGCCGACGTTTGCCGCTGCCCGCATCCGGGAAGCGACACGGAGCAGTTCAGCCGTCACGGGCGCCGTTTGATGAAGTCCGGAAAGTAGGAAACGATGGAACGCACCGCACTACTCATACGCTGCAACATTGAAGAGGCCGCACGCGTCCGCATTGAAGCGGAGAAACAGAGGCGAACGATCAGCGGGTACGTTTTGCAAATTACCCTCCGGGTGGTCGACATTGACGATCGACTGTTTGCGAAACTGAGTGCCTTCCGCACAACGAATCAGTTTTTGAGCCGGCGTGCTTTGACAACGCCCGGTGATAGGACTGCACTTCTCGTACGATGCAGCGTGGCCGAGGCCGATCGAATCCGGGAAGCAGCGCGGCGACGCGATCTTCCTATCAACACGTTTGTGCTGCAATCGCTGAAGAGGGCGTGGGCGGTGGAAATGAAGCCGCCCGTACTGAGTGCACCGGCGGAGGCGCCGCAGCAGTTGAATTCGCCAGGATAGAGGCGAGTTCGGCATTTCGAGAGGCTTAGATCTTGCGGACGTGGGGCGCAGCGTGCTGCGCCCCTACACTTTTTAGTCCGCTGTAAATGGTCGTGCTTCATAGGGTCGGGCTTGTTGTACGGGTCCAGGAGAAATACTAGAATCCGCACGGCGGCGCGGGAAATGCCCAATGCGCAGACTCACTTGCCTAGAAGTGAGCGCACATCGAGCATCCGGCGCCGAGCATCACGCGGTGTCTCCAACCCAAGATCGAAATTTTGAAGAATGAAACCAAATGGCGAAACGCAAAACTCCGAAAGAAAAATCGCCGAGTAAGAGCATTTCGCGTGGAAAGAATCCTCTGCGAGAGAAGGAGGCGCTGCGCGACGACGATCAACTTACAATCGTCGCGATTGGCGCGTCAGCCGGCGGGATTGAGGCCACCAGCGAGCTTTTGAAGAATTTGCCTGCCGACACCGGGTTGTCGTTTGCGCTGGTCCAGCATCTCGATCCGAAGCACCACAGTATGCTCACGGAGCTGCTTTCGAAGCAGACGTCGATGGGTGTTTCGGAAGTCATGAATGGTATGGCGATTGAACGCAACCACTTTTATGTGATTCCGCCGAATACCTCGATGATGGTCGCCGACAAAACGCTGCGGCTGCGCCCGCGCGAGGAGTCGCGGGGCGTACCGATGCCGATCGACCACTTCATGCGATCGGTGGCGGAAGAGTATCGCGAGCGGTCGATCGGCGTAGTGCTGTCGGGTTCGGGCACGGACGGAACGCTCGGAATCGCGGAGATACAGGCGCAGGGCGGTGTGACGTTCGCGCAAGACGACGTCAGCGCGAAGTACAACAGCATGCCGCGCAGTGCGGTGAGTTCCGGAGCGATTGACTACGTACTGCCGCCGAGACAGATCGCGCGCGAACTGGCGAGGATTGCACGGCTGCCGCATTCGCAGAGGCCAATCGCCTCCGAAGCGCCGGTGCCGGCCTCGGATGGATCTGCGCTGAACAGCATATTCCAGACACTGCGGCGAACGACCGGGGTCGATTTCACACACTACCGACAATCGACCGTTTTGCGGCGAATACAAAGACGCATGGTGGTTCACAAAATTGAAGAGCTGGACGAATACGTGCGGTATCTGAATTCGAACGCAGGTGAAATCAAGTCGCTGTATCAGGACATGCTGATCAATGTGACGAGCTTTTTCCGGAATCCGCCGGTCTTCGATCTGCTCGGCTCCACGGTATTTCCGTCAATCATGAAAACGCGTCATCCGGAAACGGTAATTCGCGTGTGGACGCCGGGCTGCGCTTCGGGAGAAGAGACGTATTCGGTGGCGATCTGCCTGCGGGAGTTTCTTGGCGATAAGGCGGCGCAAATACCGATTCAGTTTTTCGGGACGGATGTGAGCGACGGGTGCGTGACGAAAGCGCGCGCCGGGGTTTATCCGGAAAATATTCAGGGCGACGTTTCGCCAGAACGGCTCAAGCGATTTTTCACTCGTGTTGAGGACGGCTATCGCATCAACAAAAGCATCCGCGACATGTGCATCTTCGCTCAGCACAATGTGCTGAACGATCCGCCATTTTCGCAGATGGACCTGATTTGCTGCCGGAATCTGCTGATCTATCTCGAACCCATGCTTCAGAACAAAGTGATTTCGCTGTTTCACTACGCTACGCGTATGGATGGTTACCTGATGCTGGGGACATCGGAGGGCGTGGGGGCGGCGAGCAATCTCTTCACGAGTGTAGACCGCACGTACAAGGTCTATTCGAAGAAGGCCACAACCAGCCGGCAGCCGGTGACTTTTTCGCTGAACCGCGCTACGGATCGCCCCGAATACGGAACAGTGCAGACGGCGCTTCGTCCGCCGGATTCCGGTTCGAATTTTGTAGAGGCGCAAAAGGAGTTTGACCGGCGGCTGGTGACGCAGTTCGCGCCGGCGACGGTTTTCGTCGACGACGAACTGGAGATTGTGCACACGCGAGGGAACGTGAGCCGGTTCCTGAAGCTTTCACCGGGCCGGGCGAGCCTGAACATATTGAAGATGGCGCGGGAAGCGCTGCTGATCGAGTTGCGGAACTCGCTGGGGCGAGCGAAGAAGGAAGGGGCGGCGATCCACAAGCACGGTATCGCGCTGAAGAATGGAAATGGCGACGGGCAAGGCGATGGAAGTGAGGACGGAAATGGGGATGAAAATGGGAAGGGGGCACAGGGGCAGCCGAAGACGCGGCTCGTCGGCTTCGATGTAGTGCCGCTGCATCTGGGGCAGACCAAAGAGCAGTACTTCATGATCGTATTTCATGAAGAAGGCGTTCTGGGTGTGGCGGAACGGAAGACGAAAGAGTCGCGCATCGAGCAGAAGGCCATCCAGATCTCGAATGCGCGCATTACGAAACTAGAGCAGGAACTGGCGGCGACGAAAGAATACTTGCAGTCCGTCATCGAGAATCAAGAAGCCATGAACGAGGAGCTGCAGTCGGCGAACGAGGAAATCCTATCGAGCAATGAGGAATTGCAAAGCACGAACGAGGAATTAGAAACCGCGAAAGAAGAGCTGCAATCGGCGAATGAAGAGCTGAGTACAGTCAACGACGAACTGCGCAGCCGGAACTCGGACGTCTCAACAGCGAACAACGATCTTACGAATTTGCTATCGAGCATCGACCTGACGATGGTGATGCTCGGACCGGACGGGACGATTCGAAGATTTACGCCCCTGGCGCAAAAGACGCTGGGGCTGATTCCAGGCGACATCGGGCGGCCATTTTTGAATATCAACACGGGAGTAGCGATTCCGAAGTTGCAGCAGATGGTGCAGCAGGTGATTGGGAATGCGCAGGTGATTGAGAAAGAAATTCCAATTCAAGATGGCAAGGGCCACCAGTTGCGGATTCTGCCGTACCGCACGGCGGAGGGAAAGCACGAAGGGGCGGTGGTTACGCTCATGGAGATTTTTCCGGTGGGGCGGAAGGCGGGCGCCGCTGCGGCTAAGGACGAAAAACGCTGAGACGAACCCTTTCTACGACGACGTGGTGTGAGTCGCGTCGGCGATTTATCGCTGCTCGAGGGCGGTGACTTCACAATCGAGTCGCTCCAGGTCGGAGCTGACTCTGCAGAATTCGCCTGGTTGTTCTCGAAGCCTCCAAATCTTCAGCTCGACATGCTGCACACACTGTTTGGCGGAGTCCAAACACCTTGCGTGTGCCTCTTTGCTTTCGTCAATACGCTGAGCGGTGCGGACGAGGCGCATACCGGTATCGAGAAGGCCGAGCACAAGGCTTCTGGTCGCATCGCGAGAGAAGGCACGAACATTGTCGAGTCTGTCTTGGACGGAAGGCGATTCGGGAACTTCTGCGGAGTAGAAGTCGGATGCCACGTTGGCCTCCTTTCGACGACTCATTCGTCTACAAGGTGCCGAGGCCTCCATTGAGGGGCATGGCGTCAGATGGCAGACGTGGGAAGGATGCGCCCGTTAAACGTAAAGAGCCAGTGAATTATTTTGCTGCGAAAGAAGGAAATATTCTTCTAATGCAAGGCCTGGAGTTCAAATCTCAGCCTCTCCGCCATCGCGGTCATCTGATCAAATTCATAGTGGGTCATTTCTATTCTCCACATAGCCGCTTCCGCCACGTGGAAAGCATTGTCGGCGTGTGCCAGGTGCCAGGCTTTATTTTGTTTCGTCATGATTCGACTGTCGCGAATCAGTTGGCACGATGAGAGGCCCGTCTTGAGTTCGATGAAGACGAAACTAAGCGCAACTTCCCGAGTGCGGTGCGACAGCCGATCGAGACACACCTGCAATGACTCAATGTCGGAGAAATCCATTGCCAATGACAGTTGCACGCGGAGCGTGGGATTCATCTAGGGTCTAGCCCGTATTTCACAGCGTGATTTCGGCGCGCAGCGTGTCAGACTCTGTTGCATTGCAGGAGGGCAAGATCAGCGACAAAGATTCTAATTTTCAGGCGCGACGAGTTCGAACGTATCCGATCGGTGCCGTCGTGAAAGTGCGACTGGTGTCGGGGCGGGAGATCGAAGGGCAGGTCATCAAGGTGGAGACCACGGCGCTGGGGACGTTTTTGCATGTGGAGTTTGGAGACGAAGTCGCGAACGTGACCGAGCGGCAGGTGATTGGGTTTTATGATTTTTGCTTGTTGAAGGCGTGGATGGTGAGGCGATTTTAGGGCTTGAGGTTTACGCAGGAAGAAGCTGACGAAAAAAAAGGGGCCCCCGCTTGGGATCGGGGGCCCCGGAAGGCGCGTTTCGTAGCCAGCGTCGTTTTCACACCGGCTGCGTGGGGTCATCCATCCTAGCTTCCCTCTCAGAGGCAGGTTGGGAATGAATCGTCCGTAGTAACGAGCAAGCCCCTTCCCCCTCGCTTCGTTACTCTCAGGCGGTCCATCCATTCGAAACGCGCCCACGGCTGGTAGTAAAGCAGGAGGATGGCCAGAGGGTGAGGGTGATCGCGCGTTCTGAAAGTCGTTGAAAATAGGTAGGTTAATGATTCTCGCCGGTCTAAGTCGGGTAGCGGGCTGAGCGGCGGAAAGTCAGATTGGAACTGGGTGAGGATTGAAATGGGAAGTGGGGCCCGAGGCGACATCGCAAGCCAAAATCGCCGGCAGGCGGCTGCGCCGGCGCTACCAGGCTGCTACGTCGATAGATCGCAGGGTGGGCAGCGCCGGGCGGGGCAAGCCCCGCCCCTACAATGAGTTGCGGCGGGGTTTGGCGGGAAGGTCCTATTACTTTTGTAATGGAATTTTTTTGGGCTGAGAGCTATCGGTTTTTTTTCGGACCCGGCACAGACTTGCGGTATGAACTGGCCCTCTCTCCGGCGGTCGATCAAAGAGATATTGCAGCGGTCGGGATTGAGCGTGGTTGCGATTGCGGCGGCGCTGGTGCTTTTGTCGAGTGGAGCTTGGGCGGATGGTGCGGCTTTGCTGGCGCACCGAGACAGCGCTTGTTATTGCCACTGCGGAATGTCGAAGGCGCGCGGCGGATGCGTGAAGATGTGCGAGATGCCGAAATATGCGTCGCGCTGGTGGGCTACGTCTTGTGCGCGGCCGAAGAGCAAAGTGACGAAGGATGCGACGAAAGTGGGGCCGCGGTTTCCTCGGCCGGGGCGGGCGGAGCGGGCGGCGGTGGATGCGCCCACGACGGGCGTTTCGCGGTAGACGGTTTCATTCCAAGAACATACTGACGGTTGAGGCTCGGGCGGATGTTCAGTCTGAGATCCTTCGCTTCGCTCAGGATGACAACGCTTTTTGAGCGGCGGCTGAGGCTTGAGGTGACGGATCGGGTGAGGTCCTTCGGCCATCCTTGGATGGCGCTCAGGATGACAACGCTTTTTTGTTCGGAATGGTCGGTCGACCGTGCGCTAACGTCCGGCAGCGACGGGGTCGACTTGGCGTGACTCGGTTGCCTGCGATTGGGAACGGGTTGGTTCGTTGAGGAGCTTGGCGAGGATTTCGGGGATTTCGAAGACGGCTTGGTTGTTTTGGGCGGCGACGTTGCGCTGGAATTTGGACAGCGTGGCTGGGTTGAGCATTTGATTTACGCCGGCGACTACTTCTTTAAAACTCTTCAGTACGATTCCTACTTGTTGTTCCTGCACCCATTCGGTGTTGTAGCGCTCCTGCGGCAGAGTCCACGAATTGCATTCGATCAAGACGGGGAGTTTGCGGACCATGGCTTCGGCGATGCTGCCGGGGCCGGGTTTGCCAATTAGAAAGTCGGCGGCACGCATCCATTTGTGGATTTCTTTGGTGAAGCCGAGGACGGCAACCGGCATTTTCCATTTGCGGCTTTTGAGTTTGGCGGCGAGCTGTTCGTTGCGGCCGCAGATGAGGATAAGTTGGACGGGGAGATTCGCGGCGTCGAGGCGCTCGGTGATTTCGTACATCACTTTCGAGCCGTGGCCGCCGAACAGGACGATTGCGGTGGTGAGATTCGGATTGAGGCCGAGCTCTTTGCGGAGAGCGACGGGATCGGAATTGTCGGGGAGGTAAAAGTCGGGGCGGAGGATCATGCCGGAGGTGGGAAAGATGTGGGCGTCGTCGTGGCCGATGGCGCGGGCCTGGTCGACGGCGCGCTGGGTGCCGGCGATGACGTATTGATCTTTGATGGGCTCAATCCAGAAGTGCGGGGGGAAGTCGGCGAGGTCGGTGATGATGGTGACGAAGGGGCTTGACCGGGGCAGATGTTGTTCCAGCTCTCGTAGATCTCGCGGTTGAAGTGGGGGATGACGGAGACGAGCATATCGGCAGGATTCTTGCGCCAGGCGTCTTCGAGCAGGCGGACCATCGGGCCGTGGAAGGTGCGAATGGTGGCCTGGAGGATACGTAGAAGCGTGGTGGCGCCGAGGGTCCAGCCGTTTTGCAGGAGCGTGTTGTATTGCTCCTGGATGCGGATGCCGGTGAGGCGGCGAAGGACGTCGAGCTTGTCGGTAAGCTCTTGGAACTGAATGAGGTCGACCTGCCAGGGGCGCTGCTGCTGGGCGATTACGGTCTGGAGGGCAACTGCGGCGTTGCGGTGACCACCACCTGCGTCATGAAAAAGAATGTGTACTTTTTTCATGAGCGGAATGTTGCACTGGTTTTTCGGAATTGCGGCAAGGCACTCAGCATGCCATGTGGATAACGCCGGAAGTTATTTGTGTTCAATAAGTTCCGTGGGCACATTCACCTAAGATTTGCGTCTTCTTCACTAATTGTTCATATCAACAATTCAGAATAGGGACCATGCGATGCGACCTTCACGTTCACACGACAGCGTCGGGAATGTGTAGCACGCCTGGGCTCGGCCACGTTTGCCGGGAGTCGTATAACGAACCGGCAGGGGTGTACGAGAGGGCGAAATCCACGGGGATGTCGGTGGTCACGGTTACGGACCACGACTCGATTGATGCGGGCGAGGAATTGCGGCGGTATCCGGACTTCTTTTTGAGCGAAGAAGTGACGGTGAGGCTGCCAAGCGGGACCGAGATGCACCTCGGCGTTTACGGCATCACGGAGCGGGATCATACGGAGATTCAGAAGCGGCGGCGAGATTTCATCGCGCTGGTGATGTACCTGACGGAACGGAAGCTGTTTTTCAGCGTGAACCATGTGTTTTCAGGTTTGACCGGGCGGCGGGAAGAAGAGGATTTCAGCTGGTTTGCTTCGTACACGCCGGCGTTTGAGATTCGAAACGGCGCGATGTGGTCTGAGGCGAATGCGGGTGCGGCGCGACTGGCGAAGAAGTGGGGCAAGGTTGGACTCGGCGGAAGCGATGCGCACACGCTTGCGGGTGTCGGACTGACGTACACCGAAGTACGCGGGGCGCGAACGATCGATGAGTTCATCGCAGGGTTGCGGTCGGGGCGCGCGAGCGTTCACGGAGTGCACGGAAGCTTTGCGAAGGTGACGGCAGACGTCTATCGGATCGCGGCGGGATTTTTTCGAGAGAAGCCCTGGGCGGTAGCGATTGTGCCGCTGACGGTGTTGGTGCCAGCGATCACGGCGGGGCACTGGCTGAACGAGATTCGATTTTGCAAGAAGTGGTCAACGGCTTTGGAGAGCGGAGAGAAGCGGCCGCGGATGTTGTGGAAGCTGGAGCGGGGGCTGGGAGTGGAACTGGCCCGATAGGCGGCGTTAGGTTCGTTCGCGGCGTCCAAGTAGGAGGTACAGCGATGGCTGTTGCACGCAACCTCTGGGGATTTATCGAACGGCGCGATCACCGGGTGATGCGCCGGATGAACCGTTGGCGCGCGCCACGCTGGGTACGCTATTGGATGATTGGCGCGACGCGGGCCGGCGATGGGTGGCTGTGGTACGGGCTAGGCGTGATGGTGGCGATTTATGGCGGACCGCAGAGATTCGCGGCGGTTGGCGCGGCGGCCGCGGCGGGATTTGGCGGGATTTTCGTTTTCAAGGCGATCAAGCGGTTGAGTATGCGGCCGCGGCCTTGCCAGTTCGAGCCGCATTGCTGGTCGAAGGTTTTGCCTCCCGATAAATTTTCGTTTCCTTCCGGACATACGATGACGGCGTTCTCTGTGGCGCTGGTGATCAGCTATTTTTATCCGGGATTGGAAGCGCCGCTGTTTTTCATGGCGATCAGTATTGCGGTGTCGCGCGTCGTGTTGGGCATGCACTTTTTGAGTGATGTGCTGGCGGGTGCGGTGCTGGGCGTGGCGCTGGGTTGCGCTTCGATTACGGCGTTTGCGTCGTTTGGGATGGCGTGATGCTCGAGCCGCGGATTCGAGGATGTGCTGAAGTTGAGGTCCTTCGCCGCCCTTCGGGCGGCTCAGGATGACAACCGCGATTAAAGGTCGCAATCGAGGCGCATCGAGGACTGCGAAAAAAATTAGCCCGCGCGGCGTGTTTGCCGCGCGGGCTTTTTGTTCGACGAATCGAAAGTCGACTAGAGAGGTTTCGGGTGAGCGGCCAAGGCGTCTTTGAAGGCGCTCAGATTCGACTTGTCCACGATGGCGGTGCCGGTGTCGACCCAAGAGGGCATCGACGGAGCGGGGGCGGTGCGCCAATCCTTAAATTCGTGGACGACGTTGTGATGGAGGTCGTCGAGGAATCGGACGCCGTAGAAGGCCATGACGTAGGGCTTCTGCGTGACGGTAGCGTTGATGCCACCGCGATCGATCCACGAGAAGGTTTCGGGATCTTTGTCGAACGAAACGATCGCGACTTTGCCGGTCATGTCGACGCGGTGCAGCGCATCAGCAACGCCTGCGCCACCGGAAGCTTCGAGGCAGATCACTCCGTCCACCTTGGTTTTTTTCTGAATCATCGCGGAGATGCCGTCGTACGCCTGGCGCGGATCACCTTTATCGTCGATCGTTTGTATGACCTTGATGCCGGGGGATTTCTTGAGCGCTTCGTTGACGCCGCGGACGCGCTCGTCGAGGTTGGGCTGACCTGGAATCGAAACGATGACGATTTGGCCCTGACCCTTGAGAATGTCGGCCATGCGCTTGGCGCTTTCCTGGCCGGCTTTGAAATTGTCGGTGCCGATGAACATGATGCGCTTGGAATCGGGCGAGTCGGCGTCGATCGCGATCACCGGAATGCCGGCTGCGACGGCCGCGTTGATAGGATCCTTAAACATATCGGCATTTGAAACCGAGACGAGAATTCCGGCGGGATGAAGCGCGACCGCTTTGTTGAAGGAGTCGAGTTCGTCTTTCGGTGACAGCGTCGTGGGGCCGTCCATTTCCGCTTTGACTCCCATGGTCTTGGCGGCGTCGGCCAGGCCGGCTTGCGCCTCCTGCCAGTAGGGGATGTTGATGTTGGCGGAAATGAAGTAATACTGCTCATCCTTTTGGTGATACGGCTCTTCGCATGCGACCAGGCCCGCGCTCAGAATTACGAGTAACAACGCAGTCCACTTAAAATGGTGTTTCATACGACGTTTCTCCTTTACGCACGTCCGGCCCCGGAAGAGAAAATTGACGGCTGGGAATTTTCGGAAAACCTGTCGAGGTTTTCTGGAGGGGAAGACTATCACAAGCAGGACGCGAGGGATGCGGGCAGGATAAAGAAATTGGAAAACGGAAAAGGGAAAATGGAAATTCGGAAAGGACTCTGAGCGATGAGCGGACGGGTGGTGGAGATTTCTGTAGAGACCGAGGAGCGGGCTGCTGCGGCGGAGCGCGGCGGGGCTTCGCGAATTGAGTTGTGTGCTGCGCTTGAGGTTGGAGGTTTGACGCCGAGTGTGGAACTGATGCGCGCGGTTCGCGCTCGCGTGAGCATTCCGATTTTTGCGATGGTGCGGCCGCGGGGTGGCGATTTCGTTTATTCGGCGGTGGAGTTTGAGGAGATGCGTGCGTCGATTGATGTGGCGCGAGCCGCGGGAATGGATGGGGTTGTGTTGGGAATTCTGCGTGCTGATCGAAGCGTTGATGTTGAGCGGACGGCGGAGTTGGTTCGAGCGGCCGGGACTTTGCCGGTGACGTTTCATCGTGCGTTCGACGAAAGTGCAGAATTGTTTGAGGCGCTGGAGGATGTGATTGCTACCGGAGCGCGGCGATTGCTGACTTCGGGAGGGGCTGCGGTCGCGCCGGAGGTTGTGCCGCGGATCGCGGAGTTGGTGCGTCGCGCGGGGCGGAGGGTGGTTGTTATGCCGGGGAGCGGGATTACGGCGGAGAATGTCGCAGGGATAGCGGCGGCGACGGGCGCGACGGAGTTTCATGCGGGACTGAGTACGGTGGTTGGGCGGGATGCGGGGGCGGGAGTGTTTGAGAGGGAAGTGCGGAGGGTGGTGGAGGCGCTGGAGGAAAGGCGCTCAGGGCTTACATCTTGCTGAAATGGGGCGCAGCATGCTGCGCCCCTACACGAACGCGTGATTACTTGGCGGAGACGTCGACCGTGGCTTTGGTGTTTTCCCAGGACATGCTCAGGGTGCAGCCGGAAGCGGAGTGGTCGAACGCGATGGTGAAGTTTTCCATCGGGGAGGAGAGTTGGGAAACCTTCATGTCGATGCGGGCCAGATCGTTGCTTGGGCCGGGATAAGCGGTGCCCCATTCGCCAGTCTTCTTGCTGATGACGAGTTGCCATTTGTCGGCGTTCGGCACCGCGAAAATTGTGTAGCTGCCGGCTGGAACCTTTGTGCCGCCCACGGTCACGTCGGTGTCGGTGACAAAGGTCGTCGCTTCATTCGCTCCGGCGCGCCAGACTTCACCGTAGGGAACGAGCCCCCCGAAAATTTTCCGGCCCTTCATGCGCGGGCTGGAGTAGTCGATCTTGACGGATTTTCCGCCGGAGAGCTGGCACTCGGCTTTGGCTGGAGGGCTTGGCTTGGTGCCTTGACCGCAGGCTGAGAGCGACAGGAAGGCGAGACAACAGATGAGACAACAAAGCTGTTTGAGCATGGTTTTCTCCACGTTGAGATGTATGCGACGAAGCGGTCTTGTGAATCGCAGTGGGATAGTGACACGACGTAATTGCGCTGCCAAGTGTCGCCCGCGGACCCGAGAGCAGACCGAGGCGCACCTCGGCGGACATTACGATTCCTTTACACGCTTTTCAGGATTGTGTTAGTCTGAATTTGTCGAAGATGAAGAGGAAAATTTAGGGGACGACGGAGAGGGGCACTTGAGCGTAGCCAAATCAGTACTGATCGAACAGTTTCGGGCCAACGTTAAAGATACCGGCTCACCAGAAGTGCAGATTGCGCTGCTGAGTGAGCGGATCAGCTATCTGACCACGCACCTCAAGTCTCACGTGAAAGATCATGCATCGCGCCGGGGTTTGATCATGATGGTCAACAAGCGCCGCCGCCTGCTGGATTATCTCAACCGCCGGGACCCGGATCGGTACCGCGAGATTGTTGAACGGCTTAGCCTGCGCAAGTAGGAGCTCCGCTGGTACGGAGCTTCGCTACAGCAAATCCACGAACGTAAAAAATCAGAAGAAGCCAATGGCAGCGGTGTCGCTGCTCGTGGAAGTGTTGCGCGTCCGCTCATCGAGTGGAACCTCAGGGGATGTGTCTAGGCGTTTGTTCGTCAACTTCGCACGACCTCACCTCCAATCTTCAATTTGAATGCGGAGACGATTCTCCGCGAAATGAATAGCTCTGCGTGAACGCGGAGCTCAAGGAATATGTCTATGTCTGAAAATACAAGCACGCCAGCACCGTACTCGGTGACAGTGGATGTGGGAGGCCGGCCGCTGATTCTGGAAACCGGCAAGATCGCTAAACAAGCCAACGGCGCGATTACCGCGCGTTACGGCGACACGGTCGTACTGACGACCGCGTGCATGAATTCCACCCCGAACGATCGCGACTTTTTGCCGTTGACCGTGGACTACAAGGAAAATACGTACTCGGCCGGAAAGATTCCAGGCGGGTTTTTCAAGCGCGAAGGCCGCCCTTCGGAGAAGGAAGTTTTGACGTCGCGGCTGATCGACCGCCCGATGCGCCCGCTGTTCCCGGAAGCGTGGCGGAATGAGACGCAGATCGTTTCGATGGTGCTGTCGGCTGACAGCGCGAACGACCCCGATGTGATCGCGGTGACGTCGGCATCGGCTGCGGCATTTTGCTCGGACTTGCCGTTCGAGACGCCGATCGCTGCGGTGCGCGTCGGACAGGTGAACGGGCAGCTCGTCGTGAACCCGACGGTTGCGGAGCAGAAGACCAGCTCGATCAACATCGTGATTGCCGCTTCGGAAGAAGGCATCGTGATGGTGGAGTCTGGCGCGCTGGAAGTCTCGGAAGAGACGGTGGTCGAGGCGCTGGAGTTTGGGCACGCGGCGGTGAAGAAGATTATCGCGGCGATTCGCGACCTGCATAACCAGCTCAAGCCGAAGAAGGTGAAAGTCGATCCGCTGCCGTTCGATCAGGCGATCTATTCGAACCTCGACAAGACGTACGGCGCGAAGCTGAAGGATGCGCTGAACACCGAGAAGCATCCGAAGAAGGAAAGCTATCACCTCGTCGATGAGCTGAAGGCCGAAATCCTGAAGGCGGTTCCGGAAGAAGACGAAGAGAAGCGCGCGCTGACCAAGCGTGCGTTTGAGCGGATGCGCGAGAACATCTTCCGCGACGAAGTGCTGAACGCGCGGCGCCGTCCGGACGGGCGCGAGTTCGACAAGATTCGCAAGATCACGTGCGAAGCTGGTCTGCTACCGCGCGTGCATGGCTCAGCGCTGTTTACGCGTGGCGAAACGCAAGCTCTCGCAACGTTGACGCTGGGAACCAAGGAAGACATGCAGCGGCTCGATCTGCTCTTTGAGCAGGATCAGTTCAAGCGCTTCCTGTTGCACTACAACTTCCCGCCGTTCAGCGTTGGCGAAGTGAAGTTTTTGCGTGGACCGGGACGACGTGAAATCGGTCACGGTGCGTTGGCGGAACGCGCGCTGACGAGCCTGCTGCCGGCCGAAACGGAATTCCCGTACGCGATGCGGCTTGTGTCCGACATTCTGGAGTCGAACGGGTCGTCGTCGATGGCAACGGTATGCGGCGGCTCGCTGGCGTTGATGGATGCCGGCGTGCCGATGAAGGCGCCCTGCGCGGGTATCGCGATGGGATTGGTCGTCGGGGACGGCAACAAGTACTCGATCCTGACCGACATCGCCGGCGCCGAAGATCACTACGGCGACATGGACTTCAAGGTGGCCGGAACGCGCGCGGGCATCACCGCGTTGCAGATGGACATCAAGGTTCTGAATGTCACGATTCCGATGATGCGAGAAGCGTTGGCGCAAGCGAAGAAGGCACGCCTCGAAATCCTCGACATCATGGACAAGACGCTGAGCACGCACAACACGCAGATTTCCGCGTATGCTCCGCGACTCTACAAGCTGCAGATCCCGACCGACAAGATCCGTGACCTGATCGGACCGGGCGGCAAGAAGATCAAGTCGATCATCGAAGCCACCGGCGTGAAGATCGACGTGATGGAAGACGGCACGGTACATATCTTCTCGACCAGCGGCTCGGGCGGGGATCAGGCGCTCCAGATGGTGCGCGATGTCACGGCTTCGGCTGAGATCGGCAAGACCTACCTTGGCAAAGTCGTGCGGCTCGCAGAGTTCGGGGCGTTCGTCGAACTTTTCCCGGGCACAGACGGCTTGCTGCACATCAGCGAAATTTCAGAGCATCGCATTCGCGACGTTCGCGACGAACTGAAGCTCGGCGACCAGGTGCTGGTCAAGGTGCTTTCGATCGAAGGCAACAAGGTTCGCTTGTCGCGCAAGGCGTTGATCAAGGAAGCGCGCGAGAAGCAGGCCAAGAAGGAAGCGGCAGCAGGTGGTGGAGCTGCGCCGGTTACGACATCGACCGAGCAAGATTCCCACTAACTTATACGAGGCTCGAAGGCCCGGCGGAAACGCCGGGCCTTTTTGTTTGTTGGCTCACGCAGCGAAGGTACAATCCGGGCGATGGTCATTACCGCGCAACGCTGCGAACTCGAGTCGATTCTTCCACTGCGAGACATGTACCGGCTCGAGATGAGCTGTCAGATCATCCACGATTCCATTCATTCGCGGCCGGGCTGGACGCACGAGTATTCGCTGAGGATCGACGGTGCCCTGGTCGGATATGGCTCGGTCGCAGTCGCTGGCCCGTGGACGCAGACTCCCGCGTTGTACGAATTTTTCGTCGCTGCTCCCTACCGGCTAAAGTTATTTGAATTGTTCCGGGCATTGCGAACAGTTTGCGGCGCGACGCGGATGGAGATTCAAAGCAACGACGTGCTAACGAGCACGATGTTCCACACCTACGCCAGAAATGTAGAGGCCGACTCAGTTCTGTTCCAGGACGATACGACTACGAATTTCGTTCCTCGCGGCGCAACATTTCGTACCGCCACTGAGGCGGACGGTCTCGATATTTCTTCCGGCCAGTTGCCTTGGCACGGCGTGGTCGAGTTGGAAGGTTCCGTCGCCGCCACCGGTGGGATTCTGTTTCACTACAATCGCCCTTACGGCGACATCTACATGGAGGTTCGCGAGGAGTTTCGCCGGCGCGGGCTCGGGACGTTCATCGTTCAGGAATTGAAACGCGTTTGCTACGAAGGCGGCTTTAAACCGGGAGCGCGTTGCCATCCGACGAACGTTCCTTCGCAGAGTACGTTGCAACGCGCCGGATTCGTCCCGTACGGGCACATTTTGGTCGGCGATTTGCCGACGCTCGAGAACACCTAGCCGCGAAGAAAAAGCCCTCGCTTTCGCGAGGGCTTTCGAAACGCAATCTCTGCAATAAAGTTCAGTTGGCTCTTGATCCGGCCGCGGCGGCAACTGCGCGCTTTTTGTTGCAGTAGACCGCGTCGAGCGCGCCCCAGAGCGCGTTCAACGCATCCTGCGCGGTCGCCACAATTTCGTCTTCGCTCGTGTCCTCGCCGTGGTCTTCCAGCCACGCACGCCACGCGGCGCGATGTGCCTTGTCGGCTTCTTCGTGAACCGAAAAATACGCGAGCGCTTCCGGCCGATCGACGCCGTAGAACTTCTTCAGCCCATCAATCTTCGTCGCAGAAATCTCGGGCACTTGCGCCTCATAGGCGTAAAGCGCCGCGACAGCTTCGGCCACCGGCCGATCGCCGCAAATTTCGCGGAACGTCGAGACAACCGCTTGCGTCCCCGGCAGAGCAGGGCAGCAGCCGATGTCCTCTTCCGCAACGCCGACGGCCGCCGCAAAATCGCGCCACAGCTGCGGATGCGGCCCCTCCGGATTTTCCTCTTCAGCAAGATTTTCCATCACGGTCGCGCGCAGCGGACCTTCCGTTCGCGCGGCGAGAACGCGCAGATGCTTGGGGAACGCTTCGACGTGGCGGTAATACTGCGAGGCGTACAACTGGAGAGATTCACGGCTGAGCTTACCGGCCTGCCAATCCTGATAGAACGGGTGCCGCAACAAATTTTTCTCGGCAATCGCCGCATCGAGGCGATCCAGCAAATGGGTCTGCGCCATTGGAACCTCCATGACGGAACGCCGGGGAACCGGGGGACTCCGCCTGTTTTTTTCCGAGGCGCCGATTGTAGCAAAACCGGAGGCAAAATGTTGGATACCGCGATTTCCTCTGCTGGTCAGTCGCGGAGGCGGGGGACTAGGACTAGGTCTACTCTTTGTCTTTATCTTGGACGCGCTCGATGGTCGCGCCGACAGCTTTGAGCTTTTCGACGATGCGCTCATAGCCGCGGTCGATGTGATAGACGCGGTCGATGGTGGTTTGGCCACTGGCGACGAGGGCGGCGAGCACGAGGCCGGCGCTGGCGCGAAGATCGGAAGCCTGCACGGTGGTGCCCGACAGCTTCGCCGGTCCGCGGACGACGGCGCGCCGCGCGTCGATCGAGATGTTCGCGCCCATGCGAACCATTTCGCTGGCGTGCAGGAATCGATTCTCAAAAATTGTCTCGGTGACAACCGACGCCCCGTGAGCCTGCGTGGTCAGCGCCATGTACTGCGCCTGCATGTCGGTCGCGAAGCCCGGATACTCCTCGGTCGTCATGTCAGCGGCGACCAATTTTTCGGCGGGCCGAACGCGCAGTGAAGTCTTGCCGATCGGATCGATACGAACGCCGGCCTGCTGCATTTTAGCGATCACCGCGCCGAGATGTTCGGGCGCGCAATTCTCGATCGTCAGGTCGCCGCCGGTGATAGCGCCTGCGACGAGAAATGTCCCTGCCTCGATGCGATCGGGAATAACGGAGTGCTCGCATCCGTGCAATTTATCGACGCCCTGAATTCGCAATGTAGAAGTGTCATCGCCGGAAATCTGCGCGCCCATCTTGCGCAGCATGATGACGAGATCGGTGATCTCGGGTTCACGCGCCGCATTTTCGAGAATGGTTTCGCCCTCGGCGAGCGCGGCAGCCATCAAAATGTTCTCGGTGCCGGTCACCGTGATCTTTTCGAATACGATGTGCGCGCCTTTGAGCTTTCCATTTCCGGGCGCCTTGGCCTGAATGTAGCCATCGGCCATCGTGATCTGCGCGCCCATCTTTTCGAGCGCTGTGAGGTGTAGGTCCACGGGACGAGCGCCGATCGAACATCCGCCCGGCAGCGAGACGTGCGCAACGCCTGCGCGCGCAATCGCCGGGCCGAGAGTCAAAATCGAAGCACGCATCGTCTTTACAAGCTCATACGGCGCAATTGCGTCGTTTAACGTCACCGCTTCGATCACGTAGTCGCTGGACGGAATCTCCGTAACCGAAACCTTCGCCGACATGAACGCGAGCAGCTTGCTCATCGTGATCAGGTCGCGCACTTTCGGAATGTTGTGCAGCGTCACCTTCTCCGGCGTCAACAGAGACGCCGCCATCACCGGCAACGCCGAATTTTTCGCGCCGCTGATTGGCACTGTGCCGTGCAGGGGCTTGCCGCCTTTGATCAGGAACTTGTCCATGCGCTCTTACTCCCCCAAAGCCTTTCGCAAATTGCCCTTCGTCAAAGCCAGCCGAGCCCGCGCCGCACGCGCGTCGGTACCTGTTTTCAGCATCGTCAGCGCTACACGCACGTCGTGTTTCGATTGACGCAGAGCGTGTCCCACTTCAGACACTTCCGCGCCGCTCGCCTCGGCCAGAATGCGCATGCCGCGCTGCAAAAGCTTTTCGTTCGTCAACGTCAGGTCGATCATCAGGTTGTCGTAGACATGTCCGAGCCTCACCATCGAGGCGGTCGAGAGCATGTTCAATACCAGTTTTTGCGACGTGCCGGCCTTCATGCGCGTCGAGCCAGTCACGACTTCCGGTCCGACTTCGACCGAGATTGCGATCTTTGCGATCTTCGCAAGCGGCGAATTCCGGTTTGCCGTCACCGCGATTGTTACCGCGCCGATCTTTCGCGCAAACGCCAGCGCGCTCAATACATACGGCGTCGTCCCGCTTGCCGCGATGCCGACCACAACATCCTTCCGCGACAATTTCTTCGCCTTCAGGTCGCGAACGCCGTTCGCCACCGAATCTTCAGCGCCTTCCACCGCGCCGGTCACCGCTTTTCGGCCGCCGGCGATCAGTCCCTGCACGACTTCGCGCGAAACTCCGTACGTCGGTGGAACTTCCGAAGCATCCAGAATCGCGAGCCTACCGCTCGTTCCAGCTCCGACGTAGATCAGCCGGCCGCCTTTGCCAATGGCCGCGACGATCGCGTCGACAGCCTTCGTGATCGACGGAATCTCGCGCCCGACCGCGGCCGCCACCTTCTGATCTTCGCGGTTGATTACGCGAAGCACGGCTTCCGTCCCCATCCGGTCCAGCCCGCGCGACGCCGGGTTTCGTTGCTCGGTTCGTCGACGGTCCTGGGGCAAACGGGGCATCCGAGAATTATATCGTCCGGTAAGAATGGAATCCGCCCGCGCTGCGAAAACAGCACAGGCTGTGCCGCGAAACGTTAACGGTTAACGAGTTGGAACAGGGGCATCGGCGAAGCCGAGGCCTTGCATGACCGCGTCGTGCACGGCTACGCGCACTTTGGCGATCTTCATATTTTCGCGCGTGGGATGCACGCGGTTGGTCAGCAGCACCACAAAAATCTGCCGATCTTGATCGATCCAGATCGACGTGCCGGTGAAGCCGGTGTGGCCGAAAGTATGCTTCGAGAAATAATGTCCGCTCGAGCCGCCCTCGGTGGGCACCGCCCAACCCAGCGTGCGTGTGCCGCTTGATAGCTGCTGCGGTGTCGTGAATTCCGCAATCGTGGCGCGTTTCAGGATGCGCTGGTGCGCCGTAGACCCCGCCGTTGAGCATCATCTGGCAAAACGCCGCGAGATCGGGCGACGTGCTGAATACTCCCGCGTGACCCGAAACGCCGCCAATGCTGTATGCATTTTCGTCGTGAACTTCACCTTGGACCAGGCGATGGCGCAGGTTGTTGTCGATTTCCGTCGGCGCAATCCAGGACCAGAGTGTCTTCGGCGGACGGTACATCGAGTCCTTCATGCCGATCGGATTGAAGATGTATGTCTTCGCGAGCTCATCGAGCGGACGGCCAGTGAGGCGTTCGATGATTTCCGCCGTCAGGATGATCCCGAGGTCGGAATAGACCTCTTTCGTTCCTGGCTCGTAGTCGAGTGGCTCGATGAAAATGCGCCGCAGCGTTTCCTGTTTGCTCGTCGAAGTGCGCCAGTATTCCTTGAATGGAGGCAGAGCCCGACGTATGCGTCAGGAGATGGCGCACGGTGACGCGATGACGCCACTCGATGTCTTTCGCGTTGGGATCGGCGGCCCATTCGGGCAGATACCGTTCAACCTTTGCGTCGAGATCGATGCCGACGGGGAAGTCGCCTTCGGCCAGCTTTGCAACCAGCGTTGTGGTCACGACGACCTTGGTCAGCGAAGCGATGTCGTACATCGTTCGAACATCGACTGCTGGCGAATTCGCATCGTAGCTCAGATTGCCGAACGCGTGGATCGCGACTTTATCTTTGTATCCGACAGCCAACGTCGCGCCCGGGAAAGCTTTGTCGGCAATCGCGTTCTCGATGACGGTGTACGCGGGCCGCAGCAGCGCTTCTCCGCGAACATCGGTCTTCTCGAGCGTCATCGGGTTAGCCGCGACCTCGACGCCGAAGCCCGCCTTCATATCGACGCCGGGAATCGTCACCGGCAGCTTGCCGCGCACGGGAATCTCGCCGAACATGGCGCGAGCCATCGAGATCTGCGCCACATCGCTGATGCCGAATGCCGCGAGCCACGTTTGCGCCAGCGGGAAGCGCTCGATCAGATACGGGCTGCCGAAGCCGAGCGTGATCACTGGCTTCCCTAGCTTGTAAAGCTGATCGGCCACCGCCGCTTGCTCAACGGGAACGTCAACGTTGCCCTTACGATCGCTCACGCGCACAAACAGAGCGAGGATCGCAGTGTCGTACGTGCTCGGATCGGGCAGCTTCAGTGTGCTGGCGTTGATAAATCGAGTGTCGGCGCGCAGCGTCGTGACGCTGTCGAAGCGCGATTTTAATTCGCGCTCGAGGTCTTCGCCGGGATACGGCTCGGGATCGGCATAGAACGCGAGAAGCAGCGCGCGATTCGGTTTTGTGCCATCGATCGGAAGTACTTTTGGCGTATCTCGCAGCAGCGTGATGCCGCGGTCTGAGATATCCTGCGCTTCCTTCTGCCACGCGACGCTGCCCAGTTTCTGGTTGATCGCGTTGATGTCGACGATGCGCGTCTTGTCGAGGCCAAGAATCGCCTTGGCTTCGAGAATTCGCCGCACCGAAGCGTCGAGACGCTCGATTGAGATTCGACCCGAGCGAACCGCGCTCTGCAATCCTTCGAACGCCGCATCGGGCACCGGTGGCATCAGCAGCGCATCGGCGCCGGCCAACACTGCTCGAACGGCGGCTTCGCCCGGCGCGTAGCGCACCGTGATTCCACCCATATCCATCGCGTCGGTGACGACCAATCCCTGGAAGTGCAGTTCGTCGCGTAGCACGCCCGTTAAAATGTTGTGTGAAAGCGTCGCAGGCGTATTGGTGTCGGGTTCGAACGCCGGTACAGCCAAATGACCCGTCATGATGCTGCCAGCACCCGCCGCAATGGCCGCGCGAAAGGGAATAAGCTCCAGGCTTTCCAGCCGCTCGCGATTCGCCGGAATCACCGGCAGATCGATATGCGAATCGGCCGCGGTATCGCCGTGACCCGGAAAATGCTTCGCGGTTGCCAGCCCGCCGTTTTCTTCTACGCCACGCACAAATTTGCTGACAAACTCCGCGACTTTCTGCGGATCTTCCCCAAACGAGCGCGTATTGATGATCGGGTTGCCGGGATTGTTGTTTACATCCGAAACCGGCGCATAAATCCATTGAATGCCGACCGCGCGTGCTTCCAGCGCCGTGATCTTCCCCATCGTGTAGGCGTCGGCTGGGTTTCCACCGGCCGCCAGCGCCATCGCCGTCGGGAACGACGTGCCGTCGTCGAGCCGCATGCCGGTGCCGCGTTCGAAATCCGCGCCGATCAGCAGCGGCAGCTTCGCCTTCGATTGCAACTGATTGTTCAGCACCGCCGTCGCATACGCCTGGCTCTTCTCGATGCCCATGGGCGTGATGTGCGTCACGTTGATGAAGCCGCCGCAGTGCAGATCGACGACGTCGTGCACGATCTTTGCGTATGTCGCGGAGTCGGTCGGCGTCAGTTCGCCGTGATACGTCGTAAACAGAAGCTGGCCGATCTTCTCATCGACGCTCATCTTCTGAATCGTCGCCTCGGCCCATTTGCTCGCGTCGCGCGCGCGTCGCGAAGCGCTGGCGTTGTTCGCGCTGTCTTTCTGCGTCGAAGAGGTGTCAGGAATTTTTGCGGATGTATGAGCCATAAAAACGATCAGCGCGGCGGGAAGCAAAAAAAGAACGCCATACCTGTGTCCTTTCATCA
Organism: uncultured Acidobacteriota bacterium; assembly: GCA_963766985.1. Classification (GTDB taxonomy): domain Bacteria; phylum Acidobacteriota; class Terriglobia; order Acidiferrales; family UBA7541; genus Acidiferrum. The sequence goes on along the minus strand of CAVYCJ010000006.1, from coordinate 118,063 downwards.
ATTAGTGAGCCCCCAAGCGACAACTCGACACAGAGTTTGTATATAGCACACGGGCATACCTCGAACAACGCGCCTAACCACAGCGCGTTCCACAATAATATTGTTGCTTGCGCCGCGTCGAGCGCTTCGAGATATCTCGCTGCGACTCACTCTATTCGACGTATTCTGGACGGATGATGGTTCCCAGCTCTTTCATTTTGTCCCGTACGAAATGCGCACTCATTTGCGCGCTGTTCGCCGTCGCGCTTTTTGTTGCGAAGGCGGACGCTGCCGGTTCCGCAAGCTCGCCATCCAAAACGTCGCGATCCTCGCAGCGTGCAGCCGCGAAGCGCTCGTCGGGCCGCCCCGGACGAGTGCAACTCGGCATCGACGTCCTCGAAACCGAAAAATTCGCTCCGCTGCGCGGCAAGCATATCGGCCTCATTACGAATCACACCGGCCAGGACGCCCTCGGCCGCAGCACGATCGATCAGCTCTCCCGCGCGCCTGGCGTGCAACTCGTCGCCCTATTCAGTCCCGAGCACGGCCTCGCCGGTCGAAACGATGAAAACGTCGCCTCAGGCAAAGACGCCTCCACTGGTCTCCCGATTTACAGCCTCTATGGCGACACGCGTCGTCCCACCGACGACATGCTCAAGAATCTCGACGCCCTCGTCTTTGACGTGCAGGACGCCGGCGTCCGTTTCTATACCTACACAACGACGATGGCGTACTGCATGGAAGAAGCGGCCAAGCGCCACATCGCCTTCTATGTACTCGATCGCCCGAATCCGCTCGGCGGCGAAATCATCGAAGGCCCCTCAGTCGACGCCGACAAAACCGCATTCGTCGCCTACTATCCAATCCCAATTCGCTACGGCCTCACCATCGGCGAGCTCGCGCAGTTCTTCAATCACGAAAATCACATTGATTGCGATTTGCACGTCATTGAAATGAAGAACTGGCATCGCAACTATTTCTTCGAAAGCACCGGCATCCGCTGGACTCCGCCTTCGCCGAATCTCCGTACCCTCAAAGGCTCGATCGTCTATCCCGGTCTCGAAATCCTGCAGAGCGCCGGCGTCTCCGTCGGCCGCGGCACCGAAACGCCGTTCGAAGAATTCGGCGCCCCATGGATCATCGGCGCCGATGTTGCCAACGATCTCAACGACTTGCATCTCCCCGGCTTGCGTTTCAGCGATCAGCCTTTCATTCCGGTATCCGGGTTGTACGGCGGCCGCCGTTGCGGCGGTGTCGGAGTCCGCGTCACCGACCGCGCAGCCGTCCGTAGCGTTCGCCTGGGCATCGAGATCGCCACCATTTTGAAAAAGCGCTATCCCAACGATTTCGATCCATCAAAACTAATAACGCTGGTCGGCAATCAGCAAACCATCGACATGCTCGTCAACGGCGACTCACCCGACGCCATCGTCAACAGTTGGGCGCCGAGCCTCGCCGAGTTCGACGCTACCCGCCGCAAATACTTCATTTACAAATAGTTCACGACGGACACGTCAGGCCGCGCCCATCTTCAAAATTTCACCGCGCTCCCTCTGTTTCCGCCGCTCCCATGCACAGCCTCTGTGCTAAAGTTTCCTTCGTCATGCGCATCGTCTCGCTTCTCCCGTCCGCCACCGAAATTCTCTTCGCCCTCGGCCTCGGTGACAACGTCGTCGGCGTCAGCCACGAATGCGACTTCCCGCCCGCCGCCCGGACGAAACAAGTCGTCATCCAGTCGCGCGTCAAAAAAGACGCCACAGCCGCCGAAATCGACACTCAGGTTCGCGATTTCGTCTCTCGCGGCGAAAGCCTCTACGCCGTCGACGCCGATCTCCTCGAAAGTTTAAAACCCGACTTGATCCTCACGCAGGATCTCTGCCACGTCTGCGCCGCGTCTCCCGACGATCTCGCCACCGCCCTCTCTCGCTTCACATATCCGCCCGAAGTCTTGACGCTCAACCCGCTCGATCTCGGCGACGTTTGGCGCGACATCCTCTGGGTCGGCGAAGAAACCGGCCGACTCGAAGAAGCCGAGCATCTCCTCGAAAAAATTGGTAGCCAGCTCGAATCTGTCGAACCCGTCGTCGCCAACATCGAACATCACCCGCGCGTCGCGTTTCTCGAGTGGCTCGATCCCTTCTACGTCGGCGGTCACTGGGTTCCCGAGATGATCGAGCGCGCCGGTGGCATCGACCTCTTCGGCCTCCCGCGCAAGCCGACCTTCCGCGTCAGCCTGCAAGACATCGTCGAAGCCGTTCCCGATGTGATTCTCGTCGCGCCGTGTGGCTACAGCGCCGAGCAAGCGCTCAACGAATATCGCAACATGCCGTTCCCCGAGCAGTGGAGCGTCACGCCTGCCGTCCGCAACAATCGAGTCTACGCGCTCGAAGCCAACGGCTACTTCTCGCGCCCCGGCCCGCGCCTCGCGACCGGCATCGAAATCCTCGCCAAAGCTTTGCATCCGATGCTCACCGTCAGCGCCGAAGCCGAGCAGGCGATCTTGCCGATCGTGACCAGCGTCGCAAACGCTCCGAACGCGAGCGCGACAGCACGCGCCGCTTCAACCTGATCGCGGCCAGCCAACTCACAATTTTCGTTTTGCCCACGGAGGGAAAACCCAGATGCTACGCCGAACGTTCGTTGCCAACTCGCTGGTCGCCGCCGCACTGAGCGCCGCTTCCGCGTCCGATTCGAAAGCGAGCTCCGCACCCAGCTCCGCTTCAGAAAAAGATTCCGACCCGGCGACCGCATCGCAAGCCGCCGCGAACTCTTCGACCGCAACCAAGCAACGCCTCTACTACGAACTCCGCCGCTACCAACTCGTCGACGGCCCCCAGAAAAAAATCTGCGACGCCTTCTTCCAAAACGCGCTGATCCCCGCCGCCAATCGCCTGCAGGCATCACCCCTGTCGGCGTCTTCAATCTCACCGTCGGCCCCGGCACTCCCGCGATGTATGTCCTTCTCCCCAGCGCCACGCTCGACGCGCTCGTGAATCTCGAAGCCCATCTCGCCAACGATGCTCAATACATGTCCGCTGGCACTCCGTTCCTCAGCGCCCCCGCTGTTGCGCCCGCATATCAGCGCATCGAAAGCCAGCTCATGATCGCCTTCGAAAAAATTCCCGGCATCACGCTGCCCACCGCAACCGCAACCAACGCCGCGCGCGTCTTCGAACTCCGCACCTACGAAAGCCCCAGCGACCTCGACCACAAACGCAAAGTTGAAATGATGCAGTCCGGCGAGGAATTAATTTTCGCGAAAGCCGGCTTCACACAAGTCTTCTACGGCGACACGCTCATCGGCGGCCACCTGCCCAATCTCACCTATATGTTGAGTTTCGAAAGCCTCGCCGCGCGCGACCAGCACTGGACCGCCTTCGGCACATCCCCCGACTGGAAAACGATGCAAGCCAACCCGCGCTACGCCTTCGAAAACATCGTCTCCAACATCTCCAACTTCATCCTGACCCCGACCGCCTATTCCCAAATCTAAACAACCCAAACTAAACAACGCAAAACAACAACGCGTTGTCATCCTGAGGCTGCCGGCAGGCGGCCGAAGGACCTCAGCGTTCAACGCAACTAGAAACGCATCCGCCCATCCATCAGTCGACCGCGAACTCGGCCGTTGTCCCGCCCTTACTTCTCCCGCTCCAATACCGATAAAACGGCACCCCCGCCAGAATCAGCAACAACCCAATCGACGACCTCCCCGGCCGCTCCAACCAAATATTCACCGTCAACGCCAGCGCCCCCGCCACAAACAATCCCGGCACCCACGGATATCCCCAGCATCGATACGGCCGCTCCAAATTCGGTTCCGTCTTCCGCATTCGAAACAACGCCACCACCGCCAGCCCGTAAAAAATCCATCCCGCAAAAATAAACAGACTCGTTAACTCTTCAAACGTCCCCGTCAACGCCATCAGACTCGCCAGCACGCATTGAAAAATCAGCGCCCGCCCCGGCGTGCGATATTTCGGATTCACTCCATCCGCAACTTTAAAAAACAATCCGTCGCGCGCCATCGCATACGTCGGCCGCGCTCCGCTCAGCACCGACGAATTCATCGACCCCAGCGCCGAAATCACCATCGCAATCGTGATCCACGCCGCCGCGCCCCGCCCAGCCACATGCTCCACCACATCCGAAGCAATGTGCGACGAAGTCGCCACCGCCGCGAACGGCAGCACCTTCAAACACGCCGCGCTGAACAAAAAATAAATCAGCGCCACGACCGCAACGCCCCCCACCAGTGCCCGCGGAAAATTTCGCGACGGATTCTCCACTTCCGACCCAACCAGATTCAAATCCTCCCACCCGTCATATGCCCACAGCGCCGCCGCTAGCGCCGCCAAAAACGCGCTGAACACGCCGCCGCTCAGCGCGCTCGGCCAGATCGGGTCCGGCGCGGTTCCCGTCGCCGCGTGTGGCGCAAAAAACGCCACCCCGATCACGATCGCCACCGACGCAATCTTGATCGCCGTCAAAACCACCTGCACCGCGCCGCCCAAGCCGCACGCCGAGATAATTCACGCCCGTCATCGCGACGATCCAGAACACCGCCAGCGGTTGCGCCCAGGTGAAAACGAAATCATACGGCGCGATCCACTGCGTCAGCCCCGGCACCGCAATATGCAGCGTAAAAATCGGCCCACCGATCGCCGGAATCAAAAATCCCAAAAATCGCACCAGCCCCGCGCCAATCGACGACAGCGACGACGGCCTCCCCACAATCGAGTGCATCCACCCAAACAAAAATCCCCACAGCGGCCCGAACCCGCGTCGCAAATACGCGTACTCCCCGCCCGCCTCCGGAATCATCGCCCCCAATTCCGCAAACGCCAGCGCGCCAAACAGCGACAGCACTCCGCCCACAATCCACGCCGCGAACACCACCGAAACAAATCGCCCCTCGCGCGCCATCTCCGCCGGCTTTAGAAAAATCCCCGTCCCGATCATCGTGCCGACAACAATCGCCGCCGAAGCCCAGGCCCCCAGCCCCCGCACCAACTCCACTCGTCCCTTGTCGCTCACCGAATCCTCGCCACGTCGACGCAAATCATCCGCGCAACCCCTGGCTCCATTCACGCAGCCACAACGCTGTGTATGCGCTGCATCCCAGCGCGCCAACAATACTCACGGACGGCACTACAAAGACCCGAACGATCGCGCCACCGTCAATCCCGATCGGAATTAACAAGCTGTCGAGCAAAAGAAGTGCGAAAAACAGAACGGGGAGCGAAATCACAAAAGTGAGAGGGACGAGCAAGACGCCAGCGAGCAGTGGATGATTCTTAATTGCATCTCGGACCATGACGGCGCTCCCGTCCGTGGCGCTCACGCGCTTGTCACCGGACGATTTCCGGTTACGCGGCTCACGGTGGCGCCCACGACAAACGTCACAATCGACCCGATCATCACGTACCAGCTAAACGCCACCGCCGTAAATTTGAAAACGTACAAAATCACCGCCAGCCCGCAAAACATCCCAATCAACGCCCCCGTTGCATTCGCCCTTCGATCAATCGTCCCCAGCAAAAACAATCCCAACAAACTCGCCAGCGGCAGCGCCACCACCGTCAATCCCGCCTCCAGCAGTGGCCCCCACTTCACCAACCCAAATCCCATCAACACCAATCCCCACACCAGTGTCATCGCCCGCGAAATCTTCACAAACTGCGCCGTGTCCGCCGCTCTCCCACGCAGCCGCGAAAAATCCAATATGCTCGAAGCCGCCAGCGAATTCAGCGACCCGCTCGCATTCGACATCGCCACCGCGATAATCGACGCCAGCAGCAATCCCGCCAGCCCCACCGGCATCTCGCGTACCAGATACAGCGGCAAAATCCGATCGACGCGCTCGCCCGGCGCCAGCAGCGGCGTGTGCTGCGCAAACACAAACAACAAAACGCCAATCAACAAAAACACCGTGAACTGCACAATCACAATCACGCCGCTCGCCACCAGCGCCCGTCCCGCGTCGCGCTGATTCCGCGCCGCCAGCAATCGCTGCACGATCGTCTGATCCGTCCCATGGCTCGCCATCGTTAAGAATGCGCCGCCGATCAACCCCGACCAAAACGTATATTTCGTCGCCCAATGAAACGAAAAATCCAATACTTGCAGTTTATGCCCCGCAGCCGCCGCGACCTGCGTCACCTCGCTCCATCCGCCCGGCACTCGATGCAGCAAGAGCCACAGCGTCACACCACTCCCCGCCAGGTAAAGCAAAAATTGCGCGACGTCCGTCCAGATCACCGCCTTCATTCCGCCTTCGAGCGTGTAAATGATCGTCAGCGCGATCACGACCATCACCGCCAACTTCTCCGACGTCCCCAGCACCACGCTCACCACCAGTGCAATCGCCGCAACGCGCACGCCTTCCGCAATCGCTCGCGTCACCAGAAACGTAGTCGCCGCCACCGCCCGCGTCCGCGGCCCAAATCTCTTCTCGATCAGCGCATACGCCGTAAAAAATTCCCCGCGAAAATATCCTGGCAACAACAACAGCACGATCAACACGCGCCCGATCAGATATCCAAACACCAGCTGCAGAAACGTCATGTTCCCGCCGTACGAAATCGCCGGCGTCCCGATAATCGTCAGCGTCGACGTCTCCGTCGCCACAATCGAAAACGCCAGCGCCCACCAAGGCGCCGTCCGCCCGCCCAAAAAATAATCCTTCGCGTCCTGCGACCCGCGCCGGAAATAAATCCCCAGCGCCGTCACCCCCAGCAGGTACGCAATCACAATCCCCAAATCCACCGGATGTATTCGCATCGCGCGAATTATAAGGTCGAATCCTCACATCTCACCGTCGAAATCGCGATAATCCCACTGTCAGATGTCGTTGGAACGAGGCGGACTTTGGGTGCCGCACCCTCAGCTCTTAGAGGGTGCGGGTTTAGATTCAACCTCACCGCTACCGAAACGACGGTCACCCTGTAGCCGCGATCGCTTCTCAGATCGCGGTGTTTAGATTCAACCCGGCCGAAACCCAACGTTCGTCGCCGGTGTTGTGCAAGCGCAAGACCGCCACGCCTCATCTCCGCAGGTGAGCGGAAACTTGTTTTCCTCGACTTCTCACATTCTTTACAACCACTCCCGCACAACCGCCCAAAATCGCATATCCTCTCCCCATGCACTTCGTCCTGGGTTTCGACGGCGGCGGCACCAAAACCGAATGCGTCCTCCTCGATACCCACCGCCAGCTCCGCGCCACCTCGCGCTCTGGCCCCTCCAACCCATTCCGCATCGGCCACGAAGCCGCCACCGCCGCCCTCACCGAAGCCGCGCAATCCGCCGCCCGCGAAGCCGGCATCGAACTCCGCGAAATCGCCGCCCTCTGCGCGGGCCTCGCCGGAGTCGGCAGCACCCAATCCCACGAAGAAATGCAGCGCCAGATCGCCAACGCCTTTCCCCACACAAAAATTCGCCTCATCACCGATCTCGAACTCTCCCTGGTAGCCATCGGTCAACCCGCAGCCATCGTTCTAGTGGCCGGGACCGGCTCTTCGGCTCTCGGCCGCGATGCGAACGGTCACACCGCGCGCGCCGGCGGTCACGGGCCGCTCCTCAGCGATCAGGGCAGCGCCTTCGACGTTGGCCGCCTTGCCGTTGCTGCCGCCGTCCGTGAACGCGACCGCACCGGAGCAGACTCCGCCATCGGCTCGGAAATCCTCCGCCACCTGAAATTTTCCAGTTGGACCGAACTCCGCGATCGCGCTCGCACCGCCGCGGACGAAGTATTCCCCCGCGTTTTCCCCGTCATCGCCCAGGCCGCCGAATCGGGCAATGCCGACGCTCAAACCCTGCTACGCAACGCTGCGCGAGAAATTGCCGTTCTCGCCGACGCCCTTGTCGACCGCCTCAAACTGCGCGACTCCGAAATCTTCATCGCCAAAACCGGTGGCCTGATTTCCGCCTCGAAATTCTTCGACGCTCAGCTCGATTCCGAACTCAGAAAAATCGCACCGCGTGCCACAATCGGCCTTCTGCCTGTCCCTCCGGCTGAAGCCGCCGCGCGTCTCGCGCTCGAACTGATCTCGGCGTCCGCTGGTCCGCCCGCGCAGCAATCCATGGGGCACCATTCAACAGGGAAGTAGCATGACCGCCACCGATCCGGCCTCTGATCGAAAACAAGCTCTCACCGCCACCGGCGACGACCTCGCTACTCTCGTCCACCACCATGCGACCGACGTCCTGCTCGCGCTTCTCGACAATCCCGCACTCGACGAAACGCAACTCTGCCTCTTGCTCGATCGCAAAGATCTTCCGCCTGAAATCCTCGAAGAAGTCGGCAGTCGGAAAAATCTCCTGAAAAATTACCGCGTTAAGCGCGCTCTCGCGTTCCACCCGCACACACCGCGCCTGATCAACCTGCGCCTCATCAAAGATCTGTACCTGATGGATCTCGCCCAGCTCGCGCTAACGGTGGGCCCGCCGCCCGAACTCAAACGCATCGCCGAAGAACAACTCCTTGCGCGCCTCGCCCAGCTTCCGCTCGGCCAAAAAATCACGCTGGCCCGCCGCGGCCCCGCCAGAGTCGCCGGCGCTCTTCTGGCCGAAGGCCATCCGCAAATTCTGTCCGTAGTCCTCGACAATGCCTACCTGACCGAAGCCCAGGTCCTCAAAGCCCTGGCTCGTGAAAAAATTCCAACCAATGTTACTCACGCGATCGCTCAACATCGCCGCTGGTCCTGCGTCTACACCGTCCGCCTCGCGTTGATTCGAACGCCCGGCACCACTCTTGCCACCGTTCTCGCCTTCCTCCCCGAACTGAACGCCAACGACCTGCGCGACCTGAGTGCACCCGGCATCGTCTCCGAGCCTCTCCGCAAATACCTCCAGGCCGAACTCGACCGCCGCAGCGAAACAAAATAAGACCGGCTCCCGTCAGCCGTTTGCAGCTGCGGAGCTTGCTCCGCCCGCCGCCGCGTCTTGCCGGAACGTCTTGCCTAAACGTCGTCATCCCCGCTCTGTGCTCCTCCGTGCCCTCTGCGCCTCCGCGTTATCCTTTTCCTTCCTTTCTCTTCGCCCCGCCTCTACTCCCCCGCCAAGTAATCGCCTTTCTACTCGTAGTCGGAACGCCACCCAAACACGAAAGACCTATTCCTCCGTCTATACCTTTGGCGTATGCTTCGCCCCATTAAGGGTCGGATCAAGCTTCCACAACCCGATCGTTTCGGGTGCGTAAGAGGGGGCGGACGGGCAAGTCATGAGCGGTGGAGACAATCCACGAAGGTCGGAGCGTCGCTGGGCTCCGCGCTACAATTACCGCACCGATCTTGAGATTGAATGGGGCTCAGCCGTTCTCCGCGCCCGCACACGCGACATCAGCTCCAACGGCATGTTCATCGAATCCACCGACCCGCTCTGGGTCGGCGCCGGCTTTACCGCCCGTATCGGCGCTGAAAGGCCCGTCAAAGTCGATTGCTTCGTCCGGCGAGTCGAGCCCGGCTTGGGCATGGGAGTCGCCGTAGTCGTAGCCGAAGAGCACCGCGAGCGTTTCCAGGATCTCCTCTCCGACGTCTCCACCAAGCGCAGTTAGTCTCAGCGAGCACAGCTAGTCCTGCCGAGCGGCCAGCCCAACCCGGCGCAGCGAGTCCCATTCGGCGCAGCAAATTCTCCCTGTATGGCGCGTTTGAGTGCGTATTGTCATCCTGAGCGAAGCCAAGGATCTCAGGCGTCAACCCATCGACGGTCTCCCCGTCAAGGAACCCAATCACCAGTCACTCTCTTGTTGACCCCCATCCCCTCCGCCAGCTATTTTGACCCTTCCACATCTAACTCTTAACGATGACCCGTTGCCTGGACTGCGGTTCCGAACGCACCACCGATCAATGCCCCTCCTGTGGCCTGACGACCGCTGCCGCCGAGGTGATGTTTCGCCGCCGCTTGGTCTTCCGCACGGCGATATTCCTGCTCGGTTCGCTTGCGTTCCCCTACGTCAGCCAGATTTTCCCGCCGCTCGATATCGACCTGATGCTGATCTTTTTCGGTGTGATTTTCTTCACCGCGCTCTTTCTCGCCGTCGTTCTTGAACAGCGCGCCCGCAACCGCAAAGAAATCGAACTCTTGAAGCGCATCTACATGGGCTTCATCCCATTGCCGTGGATTCTCGCCGCTACGCTTTTCGTCAACGGCCGTCTCGACAACGCAAAAAACATCACCTACCACCCGACCGCCGTTGTAGGCCGCTTTAACATGAAAGGATTGGTCCGCGGAACGCGCCGCCTGTCCGTTCGTGGTTGGCGCCCAGGCCAGCCCTACGAGCGTCTCGCAGTAGACACCGACGATTTCGATCGTTTCAACATCGGCGATTTGGTGGAAGTCGCCGTAGAGCCCGGCGCTTTGGGCATCCCCTGGTATTACGGCATCTACCGCCGCTAGAAAATTGCACTGCAAAAAAATGTAGGGGCGCAGCCCGCTGCGCCCCATGTCCGCAAACTCAACTCATCTTGAGAGTCGCCAACTTGACTCGAACTCAATCTGTTCGAAATCCACGGTGCTGACGAAACCATCCACCAGTCACCGTCAGTACATCGGCTTCCCGTTGATGAGCAACGGCAACTGAATATCCAAAAAATTCCCGTTCTTTCCGAACCGGAACACGACCCTCTTCATTGGACCCACGTCGCGTACTTTCCACTCCGACGTTTCGATCGGATCGGACGGCAAATCCGATGGCGACCATTCGACGTTGTTGTCGCCCTGCACTTTCACCTTCTGCGGATCGAGTTCATAGACTTCCTGCGTCTGCAGATTCAAAAACAAATACCGGCGCCATAGCCGAATCAGCAGCAGTCCCTTTTTCTCTCCGTGATACATATTCCACGAAGCCGGCGCATCGTCGTTGTACCGCACGATCGCAAAGTCCACCGGTTTCCACGTCAACTTCTCGCCCGCCGCCGCCCCCTTCTGCGCCGCCGCGAGCCGCGCGGAATAAGAAAAGACTCGTGCCGATGCCTCAAGGGTGGGCACGCAGAGGAACACCAAGCCCATCCCCGCCAAAATCCGCCAGCTTTTTCTCTTCATCTTGCCTTGCGTCATAAACAAAAAGCCCCGTCTCCCCCGATTTTACTCTGAGGAGCAGGGCCCATAGTCCGTTTGTTTCGCGTCAGAACGAAGCCCGGTTGCGGCACTGATGTGCGTGCGCCGGAGCTTACGTGGTATCGGCGAATACTTTCAAAGTGTTCAAGCATTGGTTGGCCGTCGTCGCTTGGCATAGATTGCCTTGACGGTGCTTTGGGGTTCGATTTCGGGGATGCCGGCGGCGATGGCGAGGGCGCGGGCGTTGACGATTGCGGCGCGGACGAGAGCTTTGATGTATGGGCTGGCGAGATCGGATTTTTCTCGGATGGTGATGTGGCGGACCTGGCTTCCGTTTCCTTGCAGAATTTTATTTGGATCGTCGAGGTCGGCTCCGCGATTGAAGCCGAGGTTGACATGCTTGGGGTAGACGGCGACGTGGCAATAGCATTCCTTGAGACGCCCGGTGAGGGAGTAGCCGGTGGAGACGGCGTTGTAGGCGTCGTAGATGGTTTCTGTTGCGCGGGGCTCGATGGTGAGGAGATAGGCTCGAACTTCGAGCGCCATGGCGCGGATGGCTGGATCATAGGGCGCGAGGAATTGCAGAAGCTCGGGGATCGGGTCGCGGACTGGCTTCGACTTTTGTTTCGGTGTCGATTTTTTCATGTCGACTTTTCGCCTCAGCTCGAGCGATGAAAATTTTGTTGGGGTGGGAGTATATACCCCCTGTTTTTCCGAAGAGTGTGGAAGGTGTTGATTTGAATGGGGATGCAAAATCTATGGGAAATGGGAGTGTGGAAGCTGCTGAAAGTGGAGGGTTTGCGGGAGTGCGTAAATTGGGAAAAGCGGAAAGAGTGATGGAGCTGAGAGGGGTTTGAGCGGAAGGCGACGAAACATCCGGAATGATAGCATGCGCGGGATAACTTGTCAAGTACGATTTAGTGTGTGGTTAACATTCGAACGCGGTGTGTTTGGCGTTTGGAATGTGAGAGTTGGAGTTGCGTGGTGATCCGAATGCGTTGTGCCTCCGGGGATTTTTGTTAGCGCGTTGGTCTTTCGGCCATCCTGGGGATGGCGCCCAGGATGACACGTGTTGTGTGCGCGGAAGACGTCACAAGTCAATCGGCAGGGGCTGGAGCCGGGAGAGGGGTGGTGACTGAGGATAGAGGCGCTTGGGCAGGTTCGGGCGCCGCGGCGGAGGCTGGAGGGCGCGGGGCGTCGTCGGTCGGGTTGGTTTTGGGTTGGCGCTCTTGCTTTGCTTCGGTCTTGGAGAAGATTTTCGAGGTGATCAACATCGCGGCGAAGGTGGTGAGCAGCAATGCGGCTTGCTTTGTGTTGCTGAGCATCGACGCGTTGCCAAGAAGCGTCAGGCCGGCGAAGACGAATAAGAGATGCACGCAAAAGACTTGCAGTGAGGCTTGGCCAAGCATAACCAGCGGGCGGATGGCCAGCGGTTTCAGAACGGACTGGAATAGGATCACGATGACGGCCATCGCCGCGAAGTTCATCAGGCGGATGGGGCCGAGATGCCACTTGTCGAAGAGGCCTTCGAACGGGCCCAGGTCTACGCCGTTGGACACAGCGCGCCGCAATTCAAAGAGCGACACCGCGACGAGAATCGCAGGGTACTTGAGGCGCTGCACCCAGGCGTCGATGTCGAGATCGCCGCGGCCCCAACGCACGCCCATGTAAATGCCGACGATCCAGAGGAATTGCCAAGCCCAGAGATCGAAGGAGCCCATTTCGTTGAGCGGGATGTGGGTCGGAATGATCTTGCTGACGACGGCGTGTTCTTCGGCGCGAAAGCCGAATTGCGCGAGCACCCAAACCGCAAAACCGGTCCACAAGATGGTCTTCCACTGGACGCGTGTGGTAAGCAGCAGCGCGGCTGAAGTGAACACGAGAAAGATGATGTACATCGGCAGAATGTCGAGCAGCGGAGGACGATAGATCAGCAGGAAGGCTTCAGTGACGGCACGACGTGCGCCGGCGTCGAAATAAAAATCGAGGAGATTGTGCAGGCCGGGACGATTACCGCGCGACGCGATGGGGACCGCGACCAGAAAAACGAACGCCAGCAAAAGCGCGTGATAGAGGTAGAGCCGAAGAGTGCGCGCCCACAGCTTCAAGGTCATAGGTTTGTAGCCGTCGTGCTGCGCGAGGCGGAAGTAGATGCGGCCGGTGAAGAGCGCGGAGAGAAAAATGAATCCTTCGGCAGCGGAGACGAAACCGAACGGCTGGTTTACGTAGGTGGATGCGATTGTCGGCAGGTGCGTGCAGGCGATCCAGACGAGCATGAGGCCGCGGAGGGCGTCGAGCTCAATGCGGCGGCGGCTGGGCTGTTGCATGGGTGTTTGATACACGGGAATAGCGGCGGGTTTCTTGCGACGGCGTTTTTGTGGTGAGGGCTACAGGCTTGCCTGTAGGGGGACAGGAAGAGGTCGACAGTTGAAAGTCGAGAGCTAAGAGGGAAGAGACGGAAAAATCTAAACGCAGAGACGCGGAGGGCGCGGGGGATCGCGGAGAGTTGACGGTCGAGCGGGACAAAGTCGAATGGGAAAAAAGCGCGGAAAGACTCACCACAGAGACACAGAGAGCGCAGAGAAATACGGGGAGTTGAAAGTCGAAACCAGTGAGGGGCAGCAGTGGCGCCAACTCCAGGCATACTTCTGCTGGGTGCGAGAAGAGTCAGGCTACTTGAAGAGGGTTAGTTGCTGCCGGGAGGTTTGGGCGGGTTTTGAGGATTGCCGCCGGTGCTGCCGCCGGAGCCGCCGCTTCCACCGCTACCGCCGGAACCACCACTGCCGCCGCTGCCGGAACCGCCACCGGATCCGCCACTGCCTGAACCGCTACCTGAGCCGCCGCTGCCCTGGCCGCCGCCGGAACCACCCGAACCACCACCTTGATCGCCCGAGCCACCGGAACCACTGCCGCCGCTGCCACTTCCACCGGAACCGCCGGATGAGCCGCCAATCACGGTCTGTGCCGCGCCTCCGAACGTGCTGCCGGTGGACTGGCCAAAGGCGTAAATCGCCCCGACTACGACGATCGCAATGCCCACAATCAGCAGCGCGTATTCAGCTGCGTCTTGACCGGATTCCTGCCGCCAGAGTCGTTTCAAAAAGGAGAGCATGTGAACGGCACCTTCAAACTGAGGGGACTAACCCGTCATTGCGGAGAGTTTAGCGCGGTATTTCGTCGGGCACAAGATGTAGTAGGGCTAGGAAGCAGGGAGCGGACGAGGGTCACTCGTGGCGCAGGCACGTGTTGGGGTCGACTTGGGTTGCGCGGTGGGCCGGAACGTAGCTGGCGGCGAGCGCCACGGCCGCCAGGATCGAGGCGACAGCCGCAAAAGTGAGTGGGTCGGTCGGCCGGACTCCGAACAGGAACGAAGCGAGCAGGCTGGAAAGCGCCAAGGAGGCGACGAGACCAATGGCGATGCCACAGAGCGCGAGCCATGCGCCGCGACGAAGAATCAGGTTGAGGATGTCGGAGCGTGTGGCGCCGAGAGCAACGCGGATGCCGATTTCGTTGATGCGCTGCGTGACCGAGTAGGCCATCAGTCCGTAGAGCCCGACGGCGGCGAGGATGAGCGCGAGGGCCGCGAAGGTGCCGAGAAGTTGCGTGGAGAAGCGCGGTTGCGCGACGGATGCGTCGCGAATCGAATCGAGCGTGCGGAAATCGGAGAGTGACTCGTCTTTGTCGAGGCTGGTGACGATTTCTCGCAGCGCCGCGGCGAGATTTTCCGGGTTCGCTTCACCGCGGACGACGATGTGCATCTGTGCGGTGGGATCCTGCGCGAAGGGCACGTACATTTCGGGGGAACGCGAATCGGTCAGCGAATCCTGATGGATGTTGCCGACGATGCCGATGATTTCGATGTCGGGCTTGGTGGCGCTGGCGAGGCGCAGGCGTTTGCCGATCGGATTTTGATCCTTGAAGAATTGATTCGCGAAAGCTTCGTTGACGATGACGACGCCAGAGGAATTTGCGGTGTCGTGTTCGGAGAAACTGCGTCCGGAAAGCAGCGGGATGCGCATGGTGGCGAAGTATCCGTTGCTGACTTCGCGGAAATTCGCGTCGTCGAATTCGCTCGGACCGTAGGTGTGGCCGTCGATGTAGAACGCGGAGTCGTTGTGTTCGCCGTTTAACGGGAGTTCGGAGGTGGCGCCGACGCTTTCGACGCCAGGAAGGGCAGCAGCGCGTGTTTCAAATTGTTGCCAGAAGCGAAAGCGTTTTGCTTCTTCGGTGTAGGCGGGGATGTTGAGACCGAGCGCTGCGGTGACGACGCGCTCGGTCTGAAAGCCGGGATTGACCTGCGTGAGCAGCCAGAAGCTTTTGAGCAAAAGGCCCGCGCCTACGAGCAGCGTGAGCGACATCGCGACCTGACAGACGACGAGGATGCTGCCGACGCGGCGTTGCGACCCGGAGGCGGTGTTGCGCGCGCTGGCTTTGAGGGCGTCGGTGAAGGCGCGACCGGAGGTTTGCAGTGCGGGGATGAGCCCGAAGATCAGGCCCGTGAGGAGAGAAATTCCGGCGGTGAAAAGCAGGACGGTGGTGTCGATCTGAATCTCAGTGAGGCGCGGGAGAGTTGATGGGCCGATGGCGCGGAGGAGGCGCACGAGCCAGATTGCGCCGAAGATTCCAATTGCGCCGCCCGCGAGGGCGAGGACGACGCTTTCGGTGAGCGTCTGCCGAATCATGCGGCCACGGCTGGCACCGAGTGCGCCGCGCACGGCGAATTCACGGCGGCGCGCGGTGGAGCGAGCGAGGAGCAAGTTCGCGACGTTGCCGCACGCGATGAGAAGCAAGAGGCCGACAGCGCCGGCGATCAATAGCATCGCGGGTCGAACGGGACCGATCAAGACTTCGGCGAGCGGCCGCTGGCGTAGGCTCCAGCCTTGGTTCGTGTCGGGATATTGATGGCTGAGGCGCTCGGCGATTGAATCCATGTCAGCGATGGCTTGCGCCTGCGTGACGCTGGATTTGCGCAGACCGATCGCTTTCAAGAAATGTCCGCGGCGGCGCTGCATGCCGGGGTTGAGCATCGGGGTCGGTTCCCAGATTTGCGCTTCGGAGAGCAATGGAACATCGGTGGGAAGAACGCCGACGACGGTGACGCTGGTGCCGTCGAGACGAATGGTTTTGCCGACGATGGATGGATCGGAGCCGAAGGCGCGCACCCAGATGCCGTGGCCGAGGATGGCGAATTGCGGTATTTCGAATTGTTCGTCGGCTTGCGTGAAGTCGCGGCCGATCGCCGGAGCGAGGCCGAGCGTTTCGAAGAAATTGCCGGTGACGATGCTGACGAGAACTTGTTGCGAGCGGTCGCCGGAGAGATTGGACGGGCTCGGGTCGTTGTTCATCGCGACGAGTCGGTCGAAGGATTGATTGGACGCGCGATAGTCGATGAAGTCGGGTGGGGAAACGTCGGCGAGGTCACCGAGAGGGAATTTGCCGTTGAACCAGACGAGGCGATCGGAGTGGGCGAAGGGAAGCGGGCGAAGAATGACGGAGTCGATGACGCTGAAGACGGCGGTGTTTGCGCCGATGCCGAGAGCGAGAGTGAGGATGGCGACGAGAGTGAAGCCGGGATTTTTGCGGAGGGTGCGGAAGGCGTAGCGGAGATCCTGCATGAGATCGTCGAGGGCGGAGGCGAAGGGGCGTTGGTCGCGCGCGGTTTGCTGGATGAGAGGGATGTTGCCGAGGTCGCGGCGGGCATTTTGCGCGGCCTCTTGGGGTGAGGCGCCGCGGTCGGCGTGATCTTGCGCGGACATCTGGAGATGGGATTGGAGTTCGGCGTTGAGATCGGGGCGATTATTCCGGCGGAAGTTTTTGAAGAAGGTCATCGGAGAAGCTCCTTAATCGTGGCGAAGTGCGTGGATGGGATCGATTTGCATGGCGCGACGGGCGGGTGTGGCGCAGGCGGCGACGGCAACGGCGATGAGCGCGACGGAGACGGCGGCGAAGGTGAGCGGATCGGTGGGGCTGGTGTCGTAGAGCAACGAGGAGAGGAAGCGCGTGAGGGCGAAGGATGCGACGAGGCCGATGGCGACGCCTAGCAAAGCGAGTTTGACGCCGCGCGTGATGACCATGCGGAGGATGTTTTGCGGGTCGGCGCCGAGAGCGATGCGGATGCCGATCTCGCGGGTTTGCTGGGTGACGACGTAGGACATGACGCCGTAGACGCCGATGACGGCGAGGAGCAGGCCGAGAGCGCCGAAGATGGCGAGGAGCAAGCTCTGGGATTTGGGGGCGGCGTTGTGTTCGGCGATTTGTTCTTCGATGGTCTTGATGGCGGTGATGGGGCGGGTTTTGTCGATGGTCCAGACGCTGCTCTGGATGGCGGCTATGACGATGGATGGGTTCGGCTTCGTGCGAACGGCCAAGGAGATGCCGTCGAGATCCTTGCCGTCTCCGAGTGTCGAGTAGATGGTTGCGGACGCACTGCGGTCGCGTTCGCGCACATCGCCCGCGACGCCGATGATTGTGCCCCACTTCAGTTTGTCGTGATCGACCGTGGTTGAGAGCGGTTTGCCGAGGACGTCGGTGGTGCCGAAAACTTTTTTGGCGAAGGCTTCACTGACGATGAAAGGCCTTGGCGAGGCGTTGGTGTCGGCGGCGGTGAAATCGCGGCCTGCGAGAAGTGGAATGCCGAACGTGGCGAAGAAACCTGGAGTGACGCCATTGTTGCGTGCCATTTGTCGTGGTGCTTTGGGATCGGCGCCGCGTTCAGCGGTGAATTGAGTTTCTGAAACATAGTCACCCATCGGATAGAAAAAACTTGCTGAGGCGGATTGGACGCCGGGAAGTGAACGGGTGTCGCTGAGGATCTGGTCGATGAAGTGAAGTGACTGGCCATCTTTGGCGAAGTGTTGCGGAGGAAAGCCGACGTGCATCGTAACGAGGTGATCGGTGCGGAAGCCGGTGTTGATGTGAAGCAAGCGGGCGAAGCTTTGGACGGCGAGGCTGGCGCCGATGACGAGCGTGAGAGCGAGAGCGACTTCGGCGACGACAAGGGATTGGCGCAGGAAGTTGTGGCCGCGATTGGGGGACGCGCCGCTTTCTTTGATGGTGGCGTTGACGTCGTCGCGGACGCTGAGGAGCGCGGGGGCGACGCCTGCGACGAGAGCGGCAATGAGCGAGGCAACGAGGGTGAAGAACGCGACGCTAGAATCGACGGAGATGTCTTTCAGACGCGGGGTTTCGGGAGGCAGGAGCGCGCGAAGGCTTTGCATCATCCAAGCGGCGACGGCGAGCGCGCAGATGCCACCGATCAGGGCGACGATCGAACTTTCGACGAGCTGCTGGCGTAGAAGCGCGCCGCGGGTGGCGCCGATGGCGCTGCGGATGGCGAATTCACGGCGGCGCGACCATCCGCGTGAGAGGAAGAGATTGCTGACGTTGGCGCAGGCGATTAGAAGGACGAAGCCGACCGCGCCGAACAGAACGAGTAGCGGCGTGCTCGTATCGCCGACGAGAGAAGTCTTGAGCGGCATTCCGTAGATGGTCCAGCCGCGATTGCTTTCGGGGTAGGTTTCCGCCAGACGCGAGGATATTCGCGCGAGCTCCTGTTGGGCTTGCTGGATGGTAGAGCCGTTTCGGAGCTTGGCGACGGCGACGCCGGCGGTGCGTTCCGTGCGACCCTGTGCGGACAGTTGATCTGCGGTTGGTTGTAGTGGAGTGAAGAGGTCAGCGTCGGTGACGAACTCCATCTCCGCGAACTCTGGTACCACGCCGACGATGGTGTATTGGTTGCCGTCGAGGAGCATGGACCTACCGATGACATTGGAGTCGGATGCGAATTGATCGCGCCAGATTTTATGGCTGAGGATGACGACGTGTGCGCCGGGATGCGCGTCGTCGGCGGTGAAGATCCGGCCGAGGATCGGGCGGACGCCGATTACGGGGAAGACGTTTTCGTCGATGACGGCGCTGTCGAGCCGATCGGGTCTGCCGCCGACCATGACTTCTTTTGATCCGAAAGAGTAGAGGGCGACGTCTGAGAGAGTTTTCGTCGAGGCGCGGAGATCATTGACGTCCGGCAGCGACATATACATGTGCTGAAAGTCGTAAGTTGTGCTGTGAGCGGCGAGGTCGACGAGGCGGTCGGCATTCTTGAAAGGAAGGGGGTGGAGGATGACGGCGTTGACGACGCTGAAGATGGCGGTGTTGGCGCCGATGCCGAGAGTCAGGGTGAGGACGGCGATGGTGGTGAAGGCGGGATTTTTGCGGAGGGTGCGGAGAGCGAAGCGGATGTCTTGCGAGAGATTGTCGAAGAAGGCGGAGACGGGGCGGTGATCGCGGGCGGTTTGCTGGATGAGAGGGATGTTGCCAAGGTCGCGGCGGGCGGCTTCGGAGGCTTGTTGGGCGGAGGCGCCGCGGGACTCGTGATCGCTCGCGGACATTCGGAGGTGGGATTCGAGTTCCGCGTTCAGGTCGGGACGGTTGTCGTTCGGTTTGCGGCCACGAAAGAAGCTCATGCATGCCTCCTGAAAATCATTCGTAACGCAGAGCGGTCAACGGATCGACGCGCATGGCGCGGCGGGCGGGGATGTAGCTGGCGGCCAGCGCGACGATGGCGAAGAGGGCGGCGACGGCGGCGAAGTCGAGCGGGTCTGTGGCGCTGACTCCGTAGAGGAATGAGCCGAGGAAACGAGTGAGCGCGAGAGCGGAGGCGAGGCCGACGACGATGCCGATGATGGTGAGCGTGAGGCCTTCGTTGATAACGAGCTTGAGGATGTCTCGGCGCTGCGCGCCCATGGCGATGCGGATGCCGATTTCGCGCGTGCGCTGGCCGACGAAGAAGGAGATGACTCCGTAGATGCCGATGATGCCGAGGACGAGAGCGAGTGCGGCGAATGCGGCGAAGAGCGAAGCGATGGAGCGAGGGGCGTCGGCGGCGCCGGAGAGAATTTGCGGCATGGCTTTGACTTCGCTGACGGGGGCTTCGGGATTCAGAGAGAGGGCGACGGCGCGGATGGATTGCTCGAGTTGCGGAGCGGCGCTGGTGGAGCGGAGGACGAGGGTCATCTCGGCGGGGACGGAGCCGTCTTCGAGCGTGGCGCCAGGGCCGTACGGGACGTAGACCATGCCGTCCATCCAAGTGGGAAGGTTGCGGCGGAGGTCGTAGGCGCGGACATCGTTGGCGATGCCGACGATGGTGCACCAGTCTTGCTGGCCGATGAGGCGGATGTGTTTGCCGACGGCGTCCTGACTGGGGAAGTAGCGGCGGGCGGTTTCGGCGCTGATGATGATGGAGCGGGGATTGCCGGAGGTGTCGGCTTCGGTGAATTCGCGGCCGCTGAGGATGGGAATGCGCATGGAGTTGAAGTAGCCGGGGGAGACGGAGTTGAGCCAAAAGAGCGGAGCGGGTTTTTGCGCGTCGGGGACGTAGCCCTCGACGTCGGAGGAACGCTTTTGGAGGCGGCCGCCGAGAGGGAGGGTGCTGATGAGTGCGGCTTCGTTGACGCCGGGAAGGGCGCGGATTTCGCGGAGGAGATCGCGATAGAAGGAGAAGCAGCGGCCCTGGTCGGCGCAGAAATTTTCGTTGGGCGTGACGCGCGCGGTGAGCACGTTGTCGGAGCGGAAGCCGGGATTGACGTGGGAGAGCGCCCAGAGGCTGCGGATGAGGAGGCCGGCGCCGCTGACGAGAAGAACGGCGAGGGCGAGTTCGCCGACGACGAGGATGGCGCGGACGCGACGTCCTCGGGCGAGCGTTGAGCCGCGGCCGCCGGCTTTGAGCGACTCGGTGAGTTCGGTGCGCGAAGAGTGGAACGCGGGAGCGACGCCGGAGGCGATGCCGGTGAGGACGACGAGAACGGCGGTGAAGAGGAGGACGCGCCAATCGATGGCGACGGAGAGGAGGCCGGGCGTGTCGGCGGGCAGAGTGGATTTGAGGAGCGTGAGGGCGAGGTCGGCGAGTAAGAGGCCGAGCGCGCCGCCGAACGATGCCATGAGGACGCTTTCAGTGATGAGTTGGCGAATGATGCGATGGCGGGCGGCTCCCATCGACGCGCGGATCGCGATTTCTTTTTCGCGGACGGAGGCGCGGGAGAGCGTGAGGTTGGCGACGTTGGCGCAGGCGATGAGCAGGACGAGAACGACAGCGACGAGAAGAATGAGGAGGCGCTCGCGGACGTCGCCGATCAGGCCGGTTTGAAGCGAGACGGCGGAGAGGTCGGGATTCCATGTTTTTGGCATGGGCCACGGGAACATGGTGGCGATTTGCGGTTGGAGGAAGCGGATTTCGGTGTCGGCTTGCTGCAGCGTGGCGCCTGGACGGAGTCGCGCGATCGTGGGCATGAAGTCGCCGCCCCAGTACGTGTGTGCATCGCGGGGATCGATGTTCAGCGGAATCCAGACTTCGGTTTGCGGCGTGGGAAAGTGGAAATTTGCGGGCATGACGCCGACGATCTGACGCTGGGTGCCGTCGAGCGTGATGAGGTGGCCGATAACGTTGGGGTCGGAGTTGAACTGGCGCTGCCAAAGGCTGTTGCTGAGAATGACGAAGCTGTTTTTGCCGGCAGCGTCGTCGCCAGAGTGGAAGGTGCGACCGATGGCGGGTTCAGAGCCAAGGATGGAGAAAAGTTCGGCGGAGACGGGCGTGCCGCTGAGACGAATAGGATCGCCGAGGCCGGTGAGGTTGAATTCGTAGCCTTCGGCGTAGGCGGCGAGGTCCATGGTTTTGGAACGTTCGCGCAGTGCGACCAGAGCGCCTTTGGGAAAGCTGCCATTGATGCTGACGAGTTCGTTGGGATGGGCGTAGGGAAGCGGGCGAAGCAGGATGCCGTTGACAAGGCTGAAGATGGCGGTGTTCGCGCCGATGCCGAGAGCGAGCGTGAGGACGGCGATGATGGTGAAGGCGAGATTGCGGCGGAGAAGGCGGGCGCCGTGGCGGAGATCTTGCGTGAGGTCTTCGAGCCAGCGGCCGCGCCACTGGTCGCGGGTGACGTGCTCGACCACGGCGATGTTTCCGAATTCGCGGCGCGCGGCTTCGGCGGCTTGCTGCGGTGAAGCGCCGCGATCTTCATGATCGCGCGCGGACATTCTTAAATGCGCCGAGATTTCCTGTTCGAGAGCGCTTTGCTTTTCGTCGTTGCGATTATTCGGCGAGTTCATCAGTGGCACCTCGAAAAGGAAACGAGAACGGATAAATCTTGCCGAGATGGGGCGCAGCGTGCTGTGCCCCTACGCAGGGACGCGAGGCTACTCATGGCGGAGGGCTTCCATCGGATCGACTTTCATGGCGCGTCGCGCGGGGATGTAGCAGGCGGCGAGCGCGACCGCGGTCAGTAGCGTTGCGACGGCGATGAACGTGAACGGGTCGCTGGCGCTGACGCCGAAGAGCATCGCCTCCATCGAACGCGTCAGAACAAACGACGCGGCGAGCCCGATGATGACGCCTGCCGCGGCGAGTTTGCCGCCCTGCGTCAGAATCATGCGAAGCACCGCAGAACGAGTCGCGCCGAGAGCCATGCGCAGGCCGATCTCGCGCGTCTTCTGGCCCACCACATAGGAGATCACGCCGTAGATGCCGATGCTGGAGAGAAGCAACGCGAGTCCTGCGAAGGATGCGAACAGGATCATCGAGAAGCGGCGAGCGGTGAGGCTGGCGGTGATTACGTCGTGCATCGTTTGCACGTTGTAGATGGCCTGGTCGCTGTTGATTTCGCGGCTGGTGCGGCGCAAGGCGTCCACGAGTCGTTCGGTCGGAAGCGCGCTGCGGACGGCTAGAAAGGTGCCGCCACCACCAGGAACGCCGACGATGTAGTCGTCGGGCATTTGTAAGCACGAGAAATAAATTTGCGCGCGAAGCTCTTCTTTGAAGTCGGAATCGAGTCCCCACTGATTCACGTGGCCGACGACTCCGACAATCTCAAACAGCTTACCGTTGGCGGCTATGTCGAGGTGGGACACATGGACGCGTTTGCCGATCGGATTTTCGCCGGGGAAATATTTGCGGACGAATTCCTCATCGACGACCGCTACGGCCGGAGAGCGTTCGTCGTCGTGCTCGTTAAAGAAGCGGCCGCGGTTGAGCGGGATTTTCAGGACGTTGAGATAGTCGGGCTGGACGACGTAGCTGAGCGACCACTTCATGTCGTTTTCGCTGGCGGGTTTTGGGTCGCCATCGATCCAGAAGAGTTGTTCGTCGTCGGAGCCGAGCGGAAACGCGCCCCAGGATTGAGAGGCAGCTTCGACGCCGGGTGTGGCGGCGAATTTTCGATCGATATCGCGGATCTGGCTGCGAATCGCATCCGCCGGGGCGCCAAGAATGGAGGGCGGCAGTGCGAGCCCGAATGTAACGACGTTGGCGGGATCGAAGCCGGGATTTGTGCGCCACAAGACGATGAGGCTGCGGACCATGAGTCCCGCGCCGACGAGGAGAACGAGCGCCATGGCCATTTCGGCGACGACGAACGCGCCTTGCGCGCGATTGCGCGAGCCGCTGCCGCCACGGCCGCCTTCCTTGAGCGTGTCGTGCAGATGCGGATGAGAAATCCGGAGAGCGGGAACGATGCCGAAGAGAATTCCGGCGAGCAGGGAGATCGCGGCGGTGAAGAAGAGGACGTGGGCGTCGATACCGATGTTCGCAGCGCGTGGGAGCTGGACGGGCAGTACCTGCACGGCGCCATGAGTCGCGACCTGCGCGAGAAGCAAGCCGAGGGCACCGCCGCTCAGAGCGAGCAGCAAACTTTCGGTAAGAAGTTGGCGCACCAGTCGGCTGCGTCCTGCGCCGAGAGCAACGCGGATGGCGAATTCGCGTGCGCGTCCGGTGGAGCGCGCGAGAAAGAGATTTGCGACGTTGGCGCAGGCGATCAACAGGACAAATCCCACCGCGCCCAAGAGAACGAGCAGAACAGGCTGCACATTGCCGAGCATTTCCTTGCGAAAGTCGACGAGTGTGGCGCCGATGCCTTTGTCGGCGGCTGGATAGGCCTGCGCGAGATTGTCGGTGACACGCTGCATGTCTGCAGTGGCCTGTTCGATGGTGACGCCAGGTTTGAGCCGGCCAATGCCGTGGATGCCGAGGCCGGCTTCACGCTTGTTGAGGAATGGATTGCTCCACTGCCCGATGGGAGCGTAAACGTCGGTCGGAACGGTGTAAACGCGCTGGAAGAGGTCGAAATTTGCGGGAGTGACACCGACGATCGTGTAGGCTTTGCCGTCGAGATTCAGAGTTTTTCCGATGGCGTCGGGTGAGCCGGAAAGCTTTCGGTGCCAGAAATTCGCGCTCACGAGCACGATCGGAGGCGCGCCGATTTCATCTTCGCCATGCGTGAAGAACCGACCGATGACCGGCTGCACTCCCAAAAGCGAAAAATAGTCCGAGGAGATGAAGTGGGCGTCCAGCTGCTCTGCTTCGCCGAGGCCGGTGAGCGTGAAGCCGCTGTTGCGGGAGACGGCCATCGAAGAAAAGCTGTGATTGTCGTGTTGCCAGTCGCGGAAATTGGGATACGAGATCGAACCAGTTCGGAAATTGGGTTTGCTTTCGTGGAGCATGACGAGTTGCTCGGGATGCGGGTAGGGAACTGGATTGAGCAACACGGCGTTGACGACGGAGAAGAGCGAGGTATTTGCGCCGATGCCGATCGCCAGGGTGAGAATGGCGACGATGGTGAAGCCGGGGCTCTTGCGTAACGTCCGGACGGCAAAGCGGATGTCCTGGAGGAATTCGTCGAGCCACCGGCCGCGCCATTGATCGCGGGTGACGTGCTCAACGAGGGCGACGTTGCCGAATTCGCGGCGGGCGGACTGCGCGGCTTGTTGCGGGGATTCGCCGCGGTCCTGGCGATCTTGTTGCGACATCTGCAGATGCGAGGAGAGTTCGTCTTCTAGCTCGCGTTGCTTGCTGAGCTTGTGCGATTTGTCGGCGCTGGGATCGAAAGGAGATTTCATGCTTCGTTCTCCTTTTTGGCGGGCTCGAGGACGCCGGCGATGGCGTCGGTGAGCTGCGCCCAGCGCGAGCGTTCGGAGAGAAGGCGTTTGTTGCCCGCGGCGGTGAGTTTGTAGACGCGGACGCGCTGTTTATTCTCGGAAGTCTTCCAGTCGGCGGAGATCCACTTCTGGCGTTCGAGGCGATGGAGAGCGGGATAGAGCGAACCGGTGTCGACCTGGAGGATGTCTCCAGAGTTGAGCTTGATGGCCTGGCTGAGACCGTAGCCGTGCTGCGGGCCCCATCGGAGCGTTTGCAGGATCAAGAGGTCGAGCGTGCCTTGCAGGAGCTCGATACGGTTCTGGTAACGATTCGGCGCCAAGTGTTTTGCCTCCGGGAGGTAGAGAGCCTACATCCCTGCATGTAGGACGTCTACACCCCTCGAATGGTCTGCATGGCGCTTGCCGATTTTTGTAAAATGGCAAACGGATGGAGGGAAAGCGGTTAAGGGCCGTGTCTGGCGGTCATTCGAGGTATCCGCGTCGTGGGACTGACCGGTTGTGGGACAGGCCCAGCGGAAGCGGACAGTTTTTCGAGTGCGGCATAGGTCTGAGATCCTTCGCTACGCTCAGGATGACAAGTGCGGGTAGTGCGTGGCGC
This sequence comes from uncultured Acidobacteriota bacterium, assembly GCA_963766985.1. Lineage (GTDB taxonomy): Bacteria > Acidobacteriota > Terriglobia > Acidiferrales > UBA7541 > Acidiferrum. The sequence continues at coordinate 92,511 of CAVYCJ010000006.1, read as the reverse complement.
TGTGATGAGGGCGCGATAGGATGTTACGGGGAACCGGGACTGAATGCTTGGGAAGATGACGCTGTGAAAAGATTGCGAGCGGTCGCCACCTCGCTGGTGCTGATTGTCACGATCGCGTTTGTGGCGCGGGTAGGATTTGCGGTCGAGCCAGGCGCGGAAGATTCCGGATGCGGCGCTGGCTCACGTCCCGTTCGAAAACGAAACGGGGAGCATCGCTCAGGCCATCGCAACGGGGCAGGGATTCAGCAATCCGTTCGCACGAAACACCGGACCGACCGCGTGGCTCACGCCGATTTACCCGTGGCTGGTTGTCGCGGCGTTCAAAATTTTTGGCGTTTTTACAATTCGCGCGTTCTACTTCCTTGTTTTCCTGAACATTGTTTTTTCCTCGGCAGCTTGTGTGCCGCTCTTTGTCGTGGGGCGGCGCATTGCGGGCGTCGGAGTCGGCGCGGGCGCGGCCTGGCTTTGGGCAATCTATCCGAACGCCGTGATGACGCCGTTCGAATGGATCTGGGACACATCGCTGGCCGCGCTGCTTTCCGTTGTGCTGCTATGGGCGACGATGCAACTGGCCGACTCGCGGCGCATGAGCGATTGGTGCCTGTACGGATTGCTGTGGGGATTCGTCTTGATGACAAATCCGTCGCTCGGGTCGCTGCTCCCGTTTCTGTTGGGATGGGCGGCGTACCGGGCATGGTGGCGAAGCTCGCCGCGTCCATCCGTTCGAACGTGGCTGACACCGACGAGTGCAGCGCTGGCGATCGCAATCCTCTGCTGCGTTCCGTGGACAATTCGAAACTACGCCGTCTTCCACCGCTTCGTCCCGCTGCGTTCCAACTTCCCGCTCGAGCTGTACATCGGTAACAACGAGAACTACGACGATCAGCGCCCACGCTATCCCGGCATGGTGACGAAGGACCGCGAGACCTGGCGCTATATAAAGATGGGCGAAACCCCTTTTATGGACGAGGAGATGCGAAAGGCGAAGAAGTTCATCGTTTCGCATCCGCGCGTCGAGGCGATTCTGTTCTACGAGCGATTCATCGCGTTTTGGGGAGGGATTCCGAATCCGATCGACAAATTTATGGCGACGGACTCGTGGCTGGTGCGCAGCCTGATCCTTTGCGCGATGATTTCTGGTGTCGGAGCAGTAGCGGGAATGTTGGTGCTGGTGTGGAAGCGCAGTGATTACGTGATTCCGTTGGCGGTTTACCCGATTGTTTTTCCGTTTTTGTACTACATCACGCACACGTCGCTGCGCTACCGGCATCCGATTGAGCCGGAGATTTTGCTGCTGACGGCGATCGTGGGCGGAGCATTGTTCGGAGCGTGGCCGACGGGAAGAGTCGCCGCGCGTGTGAGTTTTGGCGCCGAGACGGACCCGCCGAGATCGTTCTAGCGCTGGGCGGAGCAAGCCGTCGCCCACACACGAGAGTTCGGATCTATGTCGCGATGCTATGCGGAGAGTTTCATCGCGCGGGGGCAGGTATAATGCGGAACCATGATCGCATCGGCTGCTCTCGCAAAGCGCGCCTACGGCGTGTTTGGACGCGTCTTTCCGCAAACCAGCATGATTGCGCAAGCGGTCGCGTATAACCTGTTTCTCGCCTTCTTCCCTGCGTTGCTCATTCTTGTTGGCATCGCCACCAGCCCGATCGGGCGGCGTACGAGCATGTTCGATCTCATCTCCGACATTACGGATCTGCTGCCGCCGGGTAGCCAGCAGATCGTTTCGGAATTTCTCGTCAACCGCGGACCCGATGCGTGGAAATGGGCGCTGGTGGGCTTGGTGGGAACGCTCCTGGCGGGGACGCAAGTCATGCGACTGCTGATGGAGGGCATCCACCTTATTTATAGCGATCATGATCGGCCGGGATACTGGCATCGTCAGCTGAGAAGCGTTGCGCTTCTTTTGATCACGATCACGCCGTTGCTCATGGCCGCATTTCTCGGAGTGTTCGGTCGCCCAGTGCGCCGATGGGTGGCGTTTGAACTGGGCAAGAACCAAACAGTCGAGAACCTTTGGGGAGTCTTCTTCCACGGCACGGCGCTTTTTCTCGCGACGCTCGCGCTGACGATTATCTATCGCGTGGCGCGGCCGAAAGAATCCAGCCTCCGCAATGTTTTGCCGGGCGCGTTCGTGGCGACGGCATTTTGGTGGATTGCCGACATCAGTTTTGGATTTTACGTGCGGCGCGTGCCGTACAACGTGGTGTATGGCGGGTTGGCGGCGGTGATCGGTCTGCTGATCTGGATGCAGATTTCGACGGTGATCATTTTTCTGGGAGCGGCCTGGAACGCGGAGTCGGCGGAGATGAAGCGGCGGCTGGCGCACGAGCATGCCGGACCGGGTTGAGAAGCGTAAGGCGTACCGATTTTCGTGCTATTCCGCGTCACATTGACAATCGGATGACCCAGAGTATAGTCAAGTCACCGATCGGTATCCCCTGCGTTCTGATGGCATTGGCCGAGGCGCACCGCTGGGGGCGGAAGAGGGATTATGCTGCGAGTGGCAGAGCACCGATTGCGGTATTGTTCGGTCGGATTGAATTTGACTTTGGGCATGTGGCTTCTGTCGGCCGGGACGGTAGCGGCGCAGGATCCTCCGCCACCGGCACCCGCTCCCCCCGCGAGCGCGCCCGCTACGCCCACCTCTAGCGATTCCCCTCAGTTGCCCGCCCAGCCGGTTTCTACGGATACGAAGCAATCCAACGATACGAACGCGGCTGAAGTAACCACTCACGACACGGCTCCTACGTTTAGAGTGCGCGTAAACGAAGTGCTGGTGCGGGTGGTCGTGCGCAGTGAGGACGGCAAGGTCATTCCGAATCTGAAGAAGGAAGACTTTCAGCTTCTCGATAATCGAAAACCGCAGGCGATTACGTCATTTCGGGTCGAGACGCCAGAGACGAATGCCGTGAAGTCCCAAGCGGTAACGACGGAGTCGCTAGATGGCGGTCCGCCGACCGTCACGCCTGTGCCCGCGCTGCCGCAGCGATTCGTCGCTGTGGTTTTCGATGACACGAATCTGGTCGGGACTGACGCGGCGAGCGTTCGTTATCAGGCGCAGCGCCTCTTCGATGGGCTTCCGCCATCGGATCGTGTAGGCGTCTTCAGCACTTCGGGCCAGGTTACCGTCGATTTCACGTCCGATCGCATAAGGCTCAAGGATTCACTGGCGCGCATCGTGCCACGGGCGCTCATGAACTCCGGCACCAACTCCAATGAGTGCCCACCCATCAGCTTCTACCAGGCGAGGCAGATCGTGGAATATCACGATCCAACTGCGTTGGACGTGGGCGAAAGAGCATTCGTCGTGTGCACCAATGCATCGCATCCTCCTCCTCCCGAAGTGATCGAGCAAGTCGTGCGTGCGAAGGCGGAAAGCGTCCTCACGTCGGGCGAAGCGCAGACCGATATGGTGTATCGACATATTGAGGATGCCATGCGCCGGCTTGCCGTGATGCCTGGGCAGCGGGTCATGGTGTTTGTCTCGCCAGGTTTCATTCTCACCTTGGAGACACGTGAACAGGGCGACTTGATCGATCGTGCCAACCGATCAAACATCGTCATCAACACGATCGATGCGCGAGGCCTTTACGTTCCTAATATTCTTGGCGACATCAGCGAGCCGGACATGGTTTCGGCGCAAAATTCCGGTCCAGTGGCGAATTTCCGCATCTCGGAGCAATTCGAAAACGGCATCATACTGGGCGAGCTGGCCGAGGGAACCGGCGGCACGTTCTTTCACAATCGCAACGACCTTGACGCTGGGATGCTGCGCGCCGTTGCTTCCCCTGACGTGTCGTACGTGCTTGGCTTCTCTCCGCAAAATCTGAAGCTTGACGGGCGCTTTCACGTGCTGAAGGTGTCGCTTGCCGCGAAATCGAAGCTCGTTGTCCAGGCACGACGCGGCTACTACGCGCCCCGTACTCTCAAGGATCCGGCGCAGGAAGCAAAAGAAGAAATTCAGGCGGCGATCTTCTCGCAGGAAGAGATGCACGACGTGCCGATCGAGCTCCAGACGCAATTTTTCAAGAGCAGCGATACGCAGGCGAAACTTGCGGTGTTGACGCGCGTCGACTTGAATGCGATTCGTTTCCGCAAAGATGCGGGGCGGAGCAAGGACAACCTTACGTTTGCGACGGCCATCTTTGACCAAAACGGAAACTTCATCACCGGCGGAGAAAAAATTCTCGAAATGAAGCTGCTCGATCCGACGCTGGCGCGGCTGGATCGCACAGGATTGACGGTAAAGTCGAGCTTCGACATCAAGCCGGGGACGTATCTGGTGCGCATGGTGGTGCGCGACGGCGAAGGTTCGCAGATGGCCGCGAAAAATGGAGCGGTGACGATACCGTATTAAATTTGTTGGTCGAGCATTGCTGTGAGTGCTCTTGGGGGAGCATATGATGACGCAAAATCAGAAAGCGCGTTTCCGCGTCGTACTTCTCTCAATCGCGATTTGCGCAGTCGGGCTCGCTGGACGGGTTCACGCACTTCCCGCTCAGGATCCGGCGCCAGCCGCGAATCCGCCTGCGCAAGCTCCCACGACCGCGTCGCCAAACACTCCTGCACCTCCCCCCACTTCTGCGCCACAAGGGAACGTTATCAGGGCCGAATCGAAGCTTGTCATCGTCGACGCGGTCGTCACCGACAAAAAGGGGAATTACGTTCACGATCTGAAGCAAGGCGACTTCAAGGTGTACGAGGACAACAAGGAGCAATCGGTCTCGACATTTTCGAGCGGCGTCGATGCCGCCGCGCAGGCGAACACGACGATTCGTCGCTACATGGTTCTGTTCTTCGACAACGCGTCGATGGCCTTGCCGGATCAGATTCAGGCACGCGCGGCTGCAGCAAAGTTTATCGACTCGAACGCCGGGCCGGATCGCCAGATGGCGGTCGCCGAATTCGGCGGCACCTTGCGCATCACTCAAAATTTCACCACGAACGCGGACGTGCTGCATGCCGCCGTCCGGCAGTCGAAAACTTCGGCTGTCGCCTCCAACACAACCGACACGAGCAGCGCGGGCTCGATCGGTGGGCCGAGCCTGCTGGGAAGCGGGATCAGCGGTAACGAAGCGGAATTCGGCGCTCGGACGATGTTGCTCGCGCTGCGCACGATGGCGAAGAATCTCCAGAGTGTGCCCGGACGCAAAATGTTGGTGTTGTTCTCGGCTGGATTTCCGCTCGATCCGACCACGCACTCCGAGCTCCTCGCCACGATCGATGCATGCAACAAGTCGAACGTCGCGGTCTACTCGCTCGACGTTCGAGGTTTGATGGCGGCCACGCCCGGCGGCATGGCGCGAAACGATGCAGCGCCGTTTCCATCGTATGAGCCGGCATCGCAGCATGCTCCTGAGCAGCCGAGGCTGATGCTTGCCTCGTACTCGCCGGCTTCATTCGAACCGCAGCACCCAGGCGGTGGCGGAGGCGGTGCAGGTGGCGGCGGAGCGGGCGGCGGTGCAGGTGGAGGCGGCGGAAAAACGGGCGGTGGCGGGACAAGTGGCGGTGGGACCGGAGGCGCCGGCACGAACGGCGGCGGTGGAAAAACCGGTGGCACGCCGACAACGGGCACTCCGGGTGGAACCCGCACCGGCGGCGGCACCACGCCGACGAACTACAATCCCTACAACAACATGAATCCGAACAATCCGTTCAATCAAGCGCGCAACATTCTTCCGACGATTCCTTCGACGGTCACGACCAATCAGGAAGTGCTCGCAATGCTCGCGAATGGCACCGGTGGCTTCACGATTTTCAACACGAATGACCTCGCCGGCGGACTGGATCGCATTTCGAAGGAAGGGAATGAGTTTTACATTTTGGGCTACGTTCCGCGCGACTCGCCTGAAGGCAGCTGCCACACCCTCAAAGTGAAAATGGAGCACGGTGGACTGAACGTTCGCTCGCGCACCGGCTACTGCAACGTGCGGCCGGAAAATCCGCTTGCGGGCAAGCCAGTGGAAAAGCAACTCGAGGCTCGCGCCGCCGCTACAGGGAATACCGGTTCGATTCACGGAAACTTCGAGTCGCCTTACTTCTATACCGCTCCGAACGTTGCCCGGGTCAACCTCTCGATGGAAGTTCCGGCAGATTCACTAAAGTTCGAAAAGGACAAAGGTAAATTTCACTCCACGGTCAATGTGCTCGGAATCGCGTACAAGCCCGACGGAACCGTAGGTGCGAAATTCAGCGATACGGTCGATCTCGACTTGGAGAAGGACGACTTAAAAGCGTTCCAGAAGGAGTCGTATCACTACCAAAACCAATTCGACGCCGTGCCAGGCGACTATAAATTGACGATCGTCTTGAGCGGCGGCGGCGAATCGTTCGGTAAGTTCGAATCGCCGTTGCACATCGATCCGTATGACGGCAAGGCGCTGCTTCTTAGCGGCGTCGCAATGACCAATAACGCAACGCGCGTTTCGGACACGCCGACCGGACTCGACTCAGCGCTCCTCGAAGATCACACGCCACTCATTGTGAAGGGATTGCAGATTGTCCCGTCGGCGACGAATCGCTTCAAGCGGACAGATAACGTCATCATGTACGCGGAAATCTACGAGCCGCTACTGACGAGCGACGATTCGCTGAAGGTCGCATTTGCTTACCACATCATTGACCGTGCGTCGAAGAAGGACGTCATGTTTACCGGCGCCATGCCCGCTCAAGACTTTATTCAGAAGGGGAATCCGGTAATCCCGATCGGATTGAAAGTCGCCGTCAAGGACTTGCCTGTAGGCGGATATCAGTTGCTCGTACAAGCAGTGGACAGCGCAAAACGCAATGCTCCGAATCGCGTTGTCGACTTTGACGTGGTCGATTAGTGCGGTTGATGCGGCGTCCATCGTTTTATAGCGTCGCCGCCGCATCGCTTCTTTTCTTCTGCTCAGTAGTCGGCCGTTCTCAGGAGCCGACTCAGCCGCAGAGCCCGTCTCCGAATAATACTCAAGCTTCCGGCGCGGTTCTGCGCGTGCGCGTCAATCTCGTGCTCGTGCCTGTCGTCGTCCGTGATTCGAGTGGCCACGCCGTCGGAAACCTCAGCGCCGAAGATTTCACTCTGCTTGATAACAATAAGCCGCAACAAATCGTGTCGTTTTCGGTGGAAAAGCCGTCGGCGCAACCGACTTCTGCTCCATCTGCACCGCCAGCGGGATTAGCCGCAGCGGTCGCGCAAGGTCGTGCTTTTGTCGCGCCGCGCAGCTTCACGGCGCTTTACTTCGACGACGTGCATCTCGAAACCGAAAATATGAACCGGGTGCGCGGTGCCGCCCTGCGCTATCTGTCCAAGGTCGATCTCACCACTGAGCGCGTCGGGATCTTCACTACGACCGGAAAAATTGCGCTCGATTTCACCGACGATCGAATCAAACTGAACGAAACACTGGCTCGTCTGAGGTCCGAGCACCTTCCCGGTGCGGGCATGCACGACTGTCCCACCGTGACCTTTGCGCAAGCCGACGCCATGATCAATCAGAACGACGGCGCGGCAGCGGCACTCGCGATGAACGACGCCATCTCGGAATGTCACGTCCGCGACCAAAACGCGGCGGCGCAGATGGCTCAACAGGCCGCTCAACGCGTGCTCGAGGCTGGCGAACGCGAGTCTCGCGTCTCACTCAACGCATTGCAGGATTCGATCGCACATCTCGCAACGGTTCCTGGTGAGCGCACGTTGCTTCTGGCTTCTTCAGGCTTCCTCACAAACGAGGGGAACGCCGTGCAGGTCCACATCATCGATGTGGCTGTGCGTTCGCGCATCATCATCAGCGCGCTCGACGCTCGCGGGTTGTACGGCGCCGACCTGCTGGGCGATGCCACCCAGCGCGGCGGCATGGCCAGCCTCCAGCAGCAGAAAGTGAAGCAGAACGCGCAGTTCGATGTGGCGGTTGAGGGTGTTCTGGCTCAGTTATCCGGAGAAACCGGCGGGACGTTTTATCGGAGCTCCAACGATCTCGACCTCGGCTTCCAGCGCATCGGCGGCGCACCGGAGTTCATCTACATCCTGGGATTTTCACCGGCGAATGCGAAGCCCGACGGCAAGCTGCACAACTTGAAGGTCGCAGTAAACTCCAAAGAAAAATACAGCATCAACGCGCGGCGCGCGTACTTCTCGGCTCCGCAGAATCCCGCCACTGAAGATGCTGGCAACCGAGAGGTGCAGGACGCTCTCTACACGAGCGTCGAATCACGCGATTTGCCGGTTGAAGTCCGCATTCAAACCGTAAAAGGGGATGGGGACAAGGCGCGCGTAACCGTGGCTGCGCACATCGACCTGAACCAGATGCCTTTCAAGATGACGGACAACGAGAAGCACAACCAGATGCTTTTCGCCGCCGTTGTTTTTGACCGCAACGGCAAATATATTGACGGCAACTCGCGCTCGATTTCTATCCGGTGGAAGGACGATGAAAGCGCCGACCAAGCTGCGCGTTCGGCGGCGAAGGCTTACGAAGGCAATTTTGTTCTAGGTCCGGGGGATTACGTTGTGCGCTTTGTGGCGCGTGATAGCGAAGTTCAACAACTCTTCACGCAAACGACGCCGGTCGTCGTTCAGTAGGGCGCCGCCGCTCGCCTAGGTCGACGACTCCGCCACCAAACTCCGCAGCACAAACCAGCAATTCGCTGGCCGCTCTGAAAGCCGCCGCATAAAGTAAGGACACCAATCCGTCCCGAACGGCACATACACTTGCAAAATATTGCCCGCGTCGCGCGCCTGCTGCTGCAAATCGCGCCGGATGCCGTAGATCATCTGCAATTCGTATCTGTCCTTCGCCAATCCAATCCGCGCCGCCTCGCTCTGTGCATGAGCCACCATGAAAGGATCGTGTGAAGCGATGGCAGGGAAGTACAAACCTTGCTTCGCGCCTTCGAGCAGCAGCGTCGTCAGCTTCCGATAATTCGCGTCGACCGCCGGCTTGCCTTGCACCGCGATATTTGCCGGTTCGCGATACGCGCCCTTTACGAGTCGGATCTTGGCCCTCAGCGGCGCGAGTCGCTGAATGTCCTTCTCGGTGCGATGCAAATATGCCTGAATCGCCAGCCCGCAATTACCGGTTTCGCGCTGCACGCTCTCGAAGATATCGAGCGTCGCGTCGGTATAGACGCTGCCTTCCATGTCCATTTCGATCGTTCGACCTAGTTCGGCGGCGCGCTTCGCGATCGACAGAGTTAACCCACCGCAGAAGTCTTTGCCCAGGTCGAGCCCAAGCTGCGTCAGCTTGATCGAAATGTTGCCCGCGAGATTTTTCGCATGCATCTGTTCGGTCATCTCCAGATAGCTGGCGCAAACCTCGCGCGCCGCGGCCTCGGTGGTAACGTTTTCGCCGAGATGATTCAGGCTGACGTGCCGCCCTGCGCGGCAGAGTTCATCGCTGGCGACCAGCGCTTCGGCGAGGGTCTCGCCGGCCACAAAGCGCCGCGCGAATCCGTACTTCATCCCGCGCCGCGCGATCGCATTCGTTACTCCGCGCTTGCTCGATAGCCAGAAAATAAAATTTCGAATCAGCATGTTTTTCCCGAACCCTGGCGCTGAACCGCGTACGCAGCCGTAAGAGAATAGGTGCCCCTTCGCAGGCCGTCAATCCTGTCGTAGGCGACGACCGCGGCCTCGCAATCCGCCCATTCACCTGACCTTTCGGGCTGGTCACGCTTCGACAATCGATCAAATTCGAGCGCAACTTCCTCCCGTGTGGCGGGTTATTCTGACATCAGCCGGATATCCATGCCCAATACCGGCTAACGCTCGGTTCGCAGCGTCAGCGCTGCATCGCAACTCGTGACCGGTGGAGAATCGCTCCATGAAGTCGCTTCAAAATCGCCCGGCGTTCTCACTCGTTGTAAACGCCTCTGCGAGATCGTTCCTGTCGATCGTGCTTTCGGCGGCTTGCGTTTTCACGCTCGGCATCGATTTACCGGTGCAGGCCGCGAACGCGACGGGCGCGACTTCGATCCCGGCCAAAGACAAAAAGCCAAAACAAGATCCAGTTTTGAAAGGCCTGCCAGTCACCGAGCTTTCGACTGACGAGGCTATTTTGCACGCGCTGAATCGACTTGCTTACGGGCCGCGTCCGGGCGATATCGAGCGCGTTCGCCAAATGGGATTGGCCAAGTGGATCGACCAGCAGCTCAATCCAAATTCGATCGATGACAAAGCGGTCGATGTTCGGCTCGATGCATATCCGACTCTGAGAATGTCGTCGAAGCAGCTGCTCGCTGACTATCCGCAGCCCAAGCAAGCCGAGAAACAGGCGGAAAAGAGGGCTCCCGCAACCCAAACGCGCGGTGACGCGGCCGCCGCCGTCGTGGCACAAGACATGAACGCGAACCAGACCAGCGCCGGCGAGACTTCCCCGGCGGCCGACACTCCCAACTCGGTGTCGCCGATGAAACAGCCCGAAGCAAATCCTGTGACACCTGGCGCAGGCGGCGGTGGAAAACGCGGTTCGCTTTCCGTCGATCCGAACGCGGTGCCGCGCGCGATCGCCGACGACAGCCGCAAGCCGCAACGCGTCGTCGAAGAGCTTGCGATGGCGAAGGTTACCCGCGCCGTCTATAGCGAACGCCAGTTGCAGCAGATCATGGACGACTTCTGGTTCAACCATTTCAACGTCTTTGCCGGCAAAGGCGACGTGAAATGGCTCATGACGTCCTATGAGCGCGATGTCATCCAGCCGCATACGCTTGGCAAATTCAAAGACCTGCTCAACGCCACCGCCAAAAGCCCCGCGATGCTGTTTTATCTCGACAATTATTTGAGCGTCGATCCGAACGCCGCCGCTCGCGCTGCCGCGGAACGCGCGGCCCGGCAGCAAGCGCGATCGTGGCGATTCGGCGCTCCGCCACCGCGCCCGCAGCAACAGCCGAAAAAAGGTACGCGCGGACTCAACGAGAACTATGGCCGCGAGCTGATGGAGCTGCACACGCTCGGCGTCGACGGCGGCTATACGCAGAAAGATGTCACCGAGGTCGCTCGCTGCTTCACCGGCTGGTCGATTGAGAAACCCAAGCAGGAAGCGACGTTCAAGTTCGACGAAAAGCTGCACGACCCCGATCCGAAGATCGTGCTCGGCAAAAAGATTCACGCGGGCGGAATGAAAGACGGCGAGCAAGTCATCGAATTGCTCTCCAAGAATCCGAACACTGCGAAGTTCATTTCGACCAAGCTTGCGCGCCGCTTCGTGTCCGACAATCCGCCGCCCGCTCTCGTTGCGCACATGGCGAAAGAATTTCAGTCGAGCGACGGCGACATCCGCTCCGTGATGAAGACGATGATTTATTCGCCGGAGTTTTGGTCCCGTGACGCGTACCGCTCCAAGGTGAAGACTCCATTCGAGCTCGTCGTTTCGACGGCGCGCGCCCTCGGCACCGACGTTGATACGCCGATGCCGCTCGTCCAATGGGCCGGACGCATCGGTGAGCCGCTCTATCAATGCCAGCCGCCGACAGGCTACTCCGACAAAGCCGACGCGTGGGTGAACACCGGAGCGCTGCTCAATCGGCTGAACTACTCGCTGGCGCTCGCGAGTAACAAAGTCCGCGGCTCGCGCAGCGATACTGCTTCGTTGCTCGGCGTCGATGATACCGGCGGCGACGCAAAAGCCGCGCTCGATCGCGCCGTCCAGGTTTTCCTCGGCGGTCAAACGTCGCCGACGACGGTCGAGACGCTGCAAAAGCAACTCGACAGCCCGCAGATCTTGCAAGCCAAGCTCGACGACCCAATCAAGCGCGTCGATCTTGGTGTAGTCGCCGGTTTGGTCCTAGGCGCCCCCGAATTCCAGCGCCGCTAGTTCCGTGTAGGGGCGCAGCACTGCTGCGCCCCAGCTTGGCAAGATGTGATTTGCAGTATCGAGTTCCGATTTTTCTTTCGCTTCAAGGAGTTTCGGCCATGTCAGACAACAACGCTCACATCAACGACTGCTGTGAAGGCAGCCGCCCACTCAAGTTCTCGCGCCGCTATTTTCTGAAGCAAGGCGGCATCGCCATGGTCGGCCTGAGCGCCATGCCCGCTTTCCTGCAACGCGCCGTCGCCGCCTCTCCGGCGATCACCGGCAAAAAACAACTCGTCGTGCTCTTCCAGCGCGGAGCCGCCGACGGACTCAACATCGTCGTCCCATTCTCCGAGCCAAATTACTACCGCCTTCGCCCGACAATCGCGATCCCGCAGCCTCGCCGCGGCGGCGCCGACGCTGCCGTCGATCTCGATGGTTACTTCGGTCTGCACCCGAGCCTCGCGCCCCTCGAGCCGCTCTTCCACAAAAACCAGCTCGCCATCGTTCACGCCGCAGGCTCGCCCGACCCAACGCGCTCCCACTTCGATGCGCAGGATTTCATGGAGTCCGGTACGCCCGGCGTCAAAGCAACCGAAGACGGCTGGCTCAATCGCGCCGTCAGCGCCGTGCCCGAAGAAAACGCCTCGCCCTTCCGCGCTGTCGCGATGGGGCCAAATCTCCCGCGCATGTTGCACGGCAGCGCTTCGGCGATCGCGCTGCCCGATCTCAAACAATTCAAAGTGATGCCGCAAAACGCCGCGATGGGCGCCGCCGTTCAGGGCGGCTTCGAAGCGATGTACGCGCAGAGCGTCGATCACGCGCTCCACGGCACCGGCACCGAAACGTTTGAAGCCATCGACATGCTGCGCAAAGTCGATCCCGCAAAATACGCACCTGAAAATGGCGCGCAATATCCGACGAGCCGGCTCGGCCAGAACCTCCAGCAAATCGGCCAGCTCATCAAAGCCGACATCGGCGTCGAAGTCCTCTTCGTCGATTGCGGCGGCTGGGACAATCACGTCAACGAAGGTGGCGTGAACGGTCAGCTCTCGAATTTGCTCAAAGATCTCGGCCAGGGACTCGCCGCGTTTCATCAAGACATGGGCGACCGCATGCAAAATGTCGTGGTCGTCACGATGAGCGAATTCGGCCGCACCGCAAAAGAAAATGGCAATCGCGGCACCGATCACGGCCATGCCAACTGCATGTTCGTCATGGGCGGCGACGTCCGCGGCGGCCACGTCTACGGCCGTTGGCCCGGTCTCGCCGACCATCAGCTCAATGACGGCCGCGACCTCGCGCTGACCACCGACTTCCGCTCCGTCCTCAGCGAAATCCTCGTCCGCCACAACGGCATCACCAATCTCAACACCGTGTTCCCCGGCTTCGACACCAACCCGCGCACCTTCACCAATCTCATCAAAACCTGATCCACCGCCGTCGGCTCTTGGGTGCCGCACCCTCAGTTCTTAGAGGGTGCGGGTTTAGACCTAACTCGGCCCGTGCCGTAATTGCGACCGCCTGTAGCCGCGATCGTTTCGCAGATCGCGGGATTTACAGCCAACACGACCGAGCCCGATCCGATTTGCGTCTCGCTCGCTCTCTTGACCGTAACTATCCCCCCATGCATCCTTGAATCTCTCAACCAATTCCACGGATCTCCGCTCGAAAAAGGAGCCACGTTGTCCATCGACACCATCAAGACCGTCGCAGTCCTCGGCTCAGGCACCATGGGCAACGGCATCGCTCACGTCTTCGCGCGCGCCGGCTACAAAGTCTTCCTCCGCGACGTCGAGCAGCGTTTCCTCGACCGCGCCGTCGACACCATCTCCAAAAATCTCGATCGCGAAATAAAGAAAGGCAAGCTGCCTGAAGGTGAGAAGGGAAGCGTCCTCGCCCGCATCGTTCCCGTCACCGACATGTCCACCATCTCCAACGCCGACTTCCTCGTCGAAGCCGTGCCCGAAAAACTCGACATCAAGCGCCACGCCCTCACCGAAGCCGACCGCCTCCTCCGCGACGACGTCATCATCGCCAGCAACACCTCATCGATCGCCATGACCGCCCTCGCCGCCATGACCAATCGCCCCGACCGCTTCGTCGGCATGCACTTCATGAATCCCGTCCCGATGATGGCGCTCGTCGAAGTCATCCGCGCCCTGCAAACCAGCGACGCCACCTTCAACCTCACGATGGAGCTCTCCAAAAAACTCGGCAAGACTCCCGTCGCCGTCAACGATGCCCCCGGCTTCGTCTCCAACCGCGTCCTCATGCCGCTCATCAACGAAGCCGCCTACACCGTCATGGAAGGCGTCGCCACGCCCGAAGCCGTCGACACCGTCATGAAGCTCGGCATGAACCACCCCATGGGCCCGCTCGAACTCGCCGACTTCATCGGCCTCGACGTCTGCGTCGACATCATGCACGTCCTCCACGAGGGCCTCGGCGACCCCAAATATCGCGCCTGCCCCCTGCTCAAAAAATACGTCGCCGCCGGCTACCTCGGCCGCAAATCCGGCCGCGGCTTCTATTCCTATGAGAAGTGAGGGCGAAACAAAAGCAAAAATAGTATTTGCTTTTTGTTCGCCGTGTGCTATTTTCCCCTCAGGCGTTTTCAACAGGAGTCGGCCCCGGCCACTTGTCGCTACCGCAAAACCTGTCATCCTGAGCGTATCGATGACGCGCAATGGATCGCAGCGGATTCCGTGGCAGTCAGTTAGCCGGAGCGGCGGCCGCAGCAGGCCAGCCGCAAATAACGATAGCGCCGCAGTAAACCGAATGGTAAACTCCGCCACTCGTTACGAAACAGTGACTGAAACAAAGTTTTGCAATCGCGCTCTCCCGGGCGCGGGTCGGTCAGCAGTGACCCAATTTCTCTACTGAGGTGTGAAATGTCGGACGAAAAAGCAAAATTAATTGAAGCAGCGATTTCGCAGATCGAAAAGGATTACGGCAAGGGTTCGATCATGCGCCTGGGCAACCGCGACGTGCTGGTGCCGGTCAGCGTCATCCCGACCGGCTGTTTGTCGCTCGACCTCGCGCTGGGTGTTGGCGGTTTCCCGCGCGGACGCGTCATCGAAGTCTACGGCCCGGAATCCGGTGGTAAGACCACGCTCACCCTGCAAGTCGTCGCCGAAGCCCAGAAGCTCGGCGGCATCGCCGCCTTCATCGACGCGGAACACGCGCTCGACCCCATCTACGCCCGCAAGCTCGGCGTCGATGTCGACAATCTCCTCGTTTCGCAGCCCGACAACGGTGAGCAAGCCCTCGAAATCGCGCAAACCCTGATCCGCTCCAACAGCGTGGACATCATCGTCGTCGACTCCGTTGCCGCGCTCGTCCCCAAGGCCGAACTCGAAGGCGACATGGGCGATCCGTCCATGGGCCTTCAGGCGCGCCTCATGTCCCAGGCGCTTCGCAAACTTACCGGCATCGTCTCCAAGTCGCGTACCTGCCTCATCTTCATCAACCAGATCCGCGAAAAAATCGGTGTCATGTTCGGCAATCCCGAAACGACCACCGGTGGCCGCGCGCTCAAGTTTTATTCGTCGATCCGTGTCGACATTCGCCGCATTCAGGCCATCAAGGACGGCGATCGCGTCGTCGGTTCCCGCACGCGTGGCAAAGTCGTGAAGAACAAAGTCGCCGCGCCGTTCCGCGAGGCCGAATTCGACATACTCTACGGTGAAGGCATTTCGCGCGAAGGCGACCTTATCGACCTCGGCGTCGACAAGGGAGTCCTCGAAAAGTCTGGCACATGGCTCAGCTACAACGGTGAGCGCATCGGCCAGGGCCGCGAAAATGGACGCCTCTTCCTCAAGGAAAATAAAGACATCCGCGAGAAGCTCGAGTCCGCTCTGCGCAAAAAGCTCGGCATCGGCCCAGCCAACAACGCGAATGCCGCCAACGCTCCAAACGGCGCAAATGGCGCAGCAGCCGGGACAGCCCACGGCCCCAACGGCCACGCAGCTCCGGCCGCCGAGAAGCCGCCGGTCAAAGCGGCCGCTGCCGCCGCCTCTTCATCCGACGCCGGCAAACGACCCAGCCGCTAATCGCAAGCGGACAAACGCATAAACATCACAACGGAGAACGGGCGCGGCAGTTACCGCGCCCGTTCGTGTTTCACCTCGGCACACCACGCCAACCTACTGCCCCAATCCCGCACTCCATCCCATTACCCCTGTCACATTCACAACTCCGCCACCGTCCCACCGGCCCTTCCGCTCTGCCCGCCCGGTCAGCTTTCAAAACAAAGCACATATTTCGTACCAGCCCCACTAGCCTATTGCCTCCTCTTCTCGGAATCCCTACAATTCGATTCACCTGCAAAGTCTGCGTGTTTCAGTCAGGTACAGCGGCAAATGTCGCGCCGTCGCTAACTTGTTTGAAATCAGTTTTTTCACGCTGGCCAGGCAAATGCTCCTTAGCAGTGCAGGCCTGACCTTCGGGGGAAAGCAAGACGCGAAGGGTTGCGACGACGTCAAAGAGGTTGACCTAAGCGAAAGCTTAGGTTAGAAACACCACCTCTCACGCGTTCGGCGATCGGGTACATCCAGATTGAGGTATCGACGTTGAAGCAATTTGCCAAAGCTCTTCTAGCCGCTGTAACCGCCGTAACCGTGGCTGCTCCGCTTCCTGCTGCTCCACCGGCCGCAGGCGCCAAAGCGCCCGTGCATCACTCCACGACGCGTTTCCGCGGCGTCCCGACTTTCGCCAATTCCACGCTCGCTGACATCGGCACGTTCGACGATCCAGTCGTGCGCGAAGCCGCCGTCGAAGGCCTAGGCCGTTACAACGGCGCCGTCGTTGCCGTGAACCCGAACACCGGTCGCATCCTCACCGTCGTGAATCAGAAAGTCGCGTTCGGCGATGGCTTCATTCCTTGCTCCACGATCAAGCCGACCATCGCAGTTGCCGCCCTCGAAGAGAACGTCATCACGCGCGACACCATGCTCCGCGTTCACGATCGTCGCGCTCGCTACATGAACCTGACCGAAGCGCTCGCTCACTCCAACAACGACTTCTTCGAACAGCTCGGCGTTCGCATGGGTTTCGACACCGTTTCCAAGTACGCCCGCCTGATGGGCCTCGGCGAACTCGCCGGCTACAACCTGCCGGAAGAGCACCCGGGCACGTTCCCGATGGCGCCGCCGGCCAAGGGTGGCGTTGCTCGCATGTCCAGCTTCGGCGAAGGCATTCAGATCACGCCGTTCCAGCTTGTCTCGCTCGCGTCCGCGTTCGCCAATGGCGGTACGCTCTACTACCTGCAATACCCGCGCACTCCTGAAGACATCCAGAATTTTCAGCCGAAAATTAAGCGCGACCTGAATATTGCGCCCGTACTTCCGGAAATTCGCGAAGGCATGCTCGCCGCTGTTCTCTATGGCACGGCGAAGCGCAGCTTCGATGCCGGCGGCGACGAAACCCCGCTCGGCAAGACCGGCACCTGCAACGACCCGACATCCAAGGTCGGCTGGTTCGTCACCTACGCCGACGAGCAGCACCCGAAAATCGCACTCGCCGTTCTCCTTCGCGGCCAGTCGCACCAGGTCGAAGGCCCCACCGCCGCTCTGGTAGCCGGCCGCATCTACAAACGCCTCCGCGAACAAAACTACTTCGCGACCACAACCGCCGAGAACAACTCCGTCAAGCCAGTCACCATCGGCGGCACCCCAGTGGCGATTGCCACGGACGCCGGCAACTAGCAGCCCGAACCATCTCTGCATAAAAAAGAGCGCGCCTACTCAACCGGCGCGCTCTTTTCATTTCTACCGCCCAATTGCAAAAGCGTTGTCATCCTGAGCCGCCTGAAAGGCGGCGAAGGATCTCAGCCGTCAAGCAATCGCAAACTCATCCGCCGTTGCATCACGTAAGGGCGCAGCACGATGCGCCCCATTTCCGCAAGCTCACAACTTCAAGTCTCCGCCGCTTTTCACTTTCGACTTTCAACTGTCGACTGTCGACCTTCTTCCTACTCGTGCCTCAGCGCCACCATCGGATCCACCCTCATCGCCCTCCGCGCCGGCAAGTAACACGCCGCCAACGCCACTGCCCCCAACATCCCCGCCGCCACGCCAAATGTAACGGGATCGCGCGGCGCAATCCCATAAACAAGCTCGTCATATACCGCGTCACAAACCACGCCCCCGCCAGCCCAAACATCAACCCCGCCGCTGTCATCGCCATTCCTTGCGCCATCACCATCCCCGCCACATCTCCTCGGCTCGCCCCCAGCGCCACGCGAACCCCAATCTCATGCGTCCTCTCCGCCACCGAATACGCAATCACGCCATACACTCCCACCGCCGCCAGCGCCAACGCCACAAATCCAAAAAATCCCAGCAGCGTCGCATTGAATCGCGTACCCGAAGCCGCATCCGCGACGCGCTCATCCAGCGTTTTCACGTCAAACACCGGCTGCTCCGGATCGACTGCCAGCACCGCATCGCGCACAACCTTCGCAACGCTCCGCGGATCGACGTCGGTCCGTATCGCGATGCCCGCAATGGTCTCTGCCATTCCAGCATGCCCATGTGGAACATAAATGATCGGATCGGCTTCCCGATTCAGCGCCGCACCCGCTTCACATCTCCGGCCACGCCAACAATCTTCTGCCACGGCAAACTCATCCCCGGCCCCGCTCCAAATCGCAATCGCTTTCCGACAGCCGAATTTACATCGCCATCCATAAATTTCTGCACAAACGCCTGATTCACCATGACGACGTTCGTCTTCGTCTTCGAATCGACCTCTTCAAATTCGCGCCCCGCCAGCAGCGGAACACGCAGCGTTTGCAAATACGTCGAGCTGATATTTTCGTTGAACACCGGCGGCCGCATCTCTTCCACTTGCTTGTCCGGTTGGCTTTCCAATTGAAACGTCCGCATCATCATCAGGTCTGTCAGCGGTATCGCGTTCGAGATGCCCCGCTTCGCGCACGCCCGGCATCGCTTTCACACGCCGCATAACTTCGTCGAAGAATCCTGTTCCGATCGGCGTCCTCCTGATATTTTGCCATCGGCAGCATTATCCCGACGGTCAGCACATGATCCGGCTGAAATCCCGGATCGACATTCGACAACAGCACAAAGCTGCGCAGCAGCAATCCCGACGCACACCACCAGCACAACCGCCAGCGCCAGTTCGCACATCGCAAGTCCGCTCCGCAATCCACGCTGGCTCGCGGTGCCCGTGATAGTGTCGCGTCCATCCTTGATCTTCGAATCGACGTCGGGTTTCGAGGCGCGCAGCGACGGAATCGCACCGAACAGAAACACTGTCGCGCACGTTATTCCGATTAAAAACAGCAGCACCCATCCGTCGATCGTGATGTGTTCCGCTTCCAAGAAATTTTCTGGAGCGTAATTCTGCAGCACGCGCACACCGACAGCCGCGCCCGCCAATCCCAGTGTTCCGCCCAGAATTGCAATCAGCGCCCCCTCCGTCAGCAGTTGTCTGACGAGCCGGAGTTGGCTCGCTCCGATTGCCGAACGCACCGCTAGCTCTTTCTGCCGGTTCGCCGTCCGCGCCAACTGCAGGTTCGCGATGTTCACGCAGGCAATCAGCAAGACCGCTCCAACCGCAACCAACAGAATCAGAAGCGTCGGCCGAATCTCGCCCACGAACTTGTCGTGCAGCGTTATCGTCTGCACCTGTAGGTTTTCGCGCATGTGCACCAGCATCGCCGGCATGTCGCCATCGGTGCGCTTGCTCAGCTCGGCCAAGTCCGCTTTTGCTTGCTCCAGCGTCCCGCCGGCTTTCAAACGTCCGATCACTCGTGTGAGCGACATCTGGCGTACGTTCCAATCCACTTTCGGTGCAAGTTGAAATGCCCCGACGACATCAGGATTGAAACCGCGTTGCGGAAATCGAAATGAAGCCGGCATCACACCCACGACCGAGTAATCCTCCTGGTCCAGCGTGATTCCTTTGCCGACGATGTTCGGGTCACCGTTGAATTTTCTTCGCCAAAAGCTGTCCGTCAAAATCACCACACGAGGCGCCCCAGGCAGCCCTTCTGCGGGCGTAAACCATCTGCCAAGTTGCGGCGACACTCCTAGCACTTCCAGCAAGCTCGGTGTCATCAGACCGCTCTCCACCTGCTCTGGTACTCCTGCTTGGGTCAGATTCATCGGCCCGTTGCTGCCCAACGCGCCCATCTCTTCGAACGTGTGGTTGTTCAGAGCCCAGTTCGTGTACTCCGGGTTCGGCATAGCATCGTCGTTCATGTTTGGGTCAAACTCACCGGCCGAAACCAGCCGTCCCGGATCGCGATAGGGAAGCGGTTGCAACAGAACCGCATTCACCACACTGAAAATCGCCGTGTTCGCGCCAATCCCGAGCGCCAGCGTCAATATCGCCGTCGCCGCAAACCCCGGATTCTTCCGCAACATCCGCGCCCCAAATTTCAAATCCCCAACAAAGTCCTCCAGCCACCGCCATCCCCAAGCCTCTCGCCCGCGCTCGCTCATCGCCGTAGCATTTCCAAACGCACGGTTCGCCGCATACCGCGCCTCTTCCCGATCCGTCCCGTTCGCGATCATTTCGCGCTCGCGCATCTCGCGATGCAGCCGCATCTCCTCCTCAAACTCCTGTTCCATCAAGTCTCGCCGCATCAACCCCACCGCCCGCCGCCACATCTCCCCGATCCACGCCAAGCCCCACCTCCAACCAATCATCTTGGTGCCTATTAAAAAGCGCTGTCATCCTGAGCGAAGCGAAGGATCTCAGCCGTCAACCTAGCCACAACCGCATCCGCCATCGTGGCGTTGTACGGGCGCAGCACCGCTGCGCCCCATGTCCGCAAGATCAAAGCCCTCGCCACAGCCTTCTTCTTGCCCTTGCTTTCGACTTTTAACTGTTGACTGTTGACCTCTTCTTCTTCATCGCTGCTTCGTGACCTCATTGCTTCCTTACTTCGCCTTCCCGCTCACGCCGTCTGAATCACCCGCACAATCGCGCCCATCACCCGCTCAAACTGCTCCGTCTCCACTTCCATCTGCTTCTTGCCAGCCGGCGTGAGCCGGTAATAACGCGCGCGCCGATTCTCGTCCGTCACGCCCCATTCCGCTTTGACCCAGCCCTTCACCAGCATCCGCTGCAGCGCCGGATACAGCGATCCCTCTTCCACCTGCAGCACATCCTGCGAGTTCTGCTGAATCGCGCGCGCAATCTCAAACCCATGCATCTCCCGCCCGCGCCCCAGCGTCCTCAAAATCAACAGCCCCAGCGTTCCCGGCAAAATCTCATCCCGCCCCATTCGCCTCTCCTATTGGTAGCGCCGGCCGTCCCGCCGGCGTTTTTCCCCGTGATCGCGCATTCCGTATCCCATCAATCCGACCCTTCTCCACCCAACTAAAAGCTGTCATCCTGAGCGCCATCCGCGTTCAGCCTGCAAAACCGACTCCCCTTTACTGAAACAAGAGATTGTCATCCTGAGCGCCATCCGCAGGATGGCCGAAGGATCTCAACCGATCCCAACCACCCAAACCTGGGCGCAGCTACCATGAAGATCCGACCCGACATAGACAGCCTATGCAACATCACATAGATAGACTATGTCAAGCCGCAAAACGTTTCTAACATTCTCAAGAAAAATTTGCCTCGGGATACGGCCCGGAGTCGTCATGACACCGACCCAAAAAATTCACGCCATACATCGCTGACTCTGGAATTCTCTAAGGTAGAATCGTTGTTTCATTCTCGCGAAGACGTTCGGCGTCAATTTTCGTCCAACGATTCGACGCACCGGCTCGGGAGTTCGGGTGAAACGGCACTATTTCATACTCATTGCAGCGGCCCTGATTTTTGCAGTTGGCGGAATCGTTGGCTATCTCCACCATCGCCACGCCGTTGAACAAGTCGTCCAGAAGGAAGAAGTCGCGCTCGAAGCCGAAGACGCGCGAGAGCAACAGCAGGTGCAGCCCGCCGATCCGCCGCCCGTCGAGACCAAAATCGGCAAGAACGAAAACTTCACTGCCGCGCTGCAACACGCTGGCTTCAATACGGCCGATGCGAGCGCCATCACCACGGTCTCCCAGCGAGTCTTCAATCTCCGCCAGGTTCGCGCCGGAAACGCCATGACGATCAATCGGTCCGCGGCCGGTGAATTCCGCGAACTCGATTACCGGATCGACCTCGATCGCATGTTGACGATTGTCCCCGCGCCGGAAGGGAAGTTCTCCGCCGAGGTAAAACCCGTTCCGTCCAAAACGGAAGTCAGTGCGGTCACGGGACAAATCAACGACTCACTCTTCAAAGCCGTAGCGCAAGCCGGCGAATCGCCCGAACTCGCGATGCGCCTCGCACAAATTTTTGCCTACGACCTCGATTTCTATACGGACACGCGAAAAGGCGATACGTTCCGCATGGTCCTCGAGAAAAAGAAATATGCAGATGGCAAAACCGCAGGCTACGGAAAAATTCTCGCCGCCGAATACGACAACAAAGACAAGAAATACCAGGCGCTGCTGTTTCACGATGACATGGGGCATCCCGGCTACTACACCGTCGATGGAAAATCGCTCCAGCGCTCTTTCCTGCATTCACCTCTGAAATTTTCTGCGACGGTCACTTCGCATTTCAGCAAGTCGCGCTACCACCCGATTTTGAAATTGTTCCGGCCGCACATGGGCACGGACTACGGCGCGCCGGTCGGCACGCCAGTGCAGACCATCGGCAGCGGCCGCGTCGAATTCGCCGGACGCAAAGGCGGCGAAGGCAACATGATCCAGATTGCGCACTCCGATGGCTACGAAACAATGTATTTGCATCTATCGCGGATGTTCGTGCATCAGGGCGAGCACGTCGAAATCGGCAAGACGATCGGTTTGGTCGGGAGCACAGGACTTTCCACTGGACCGCATTTGGATTTCCGTATTTTGCAGCGCGGCCAATACAAAAATTTCGAGAAGCTTGGCTTGCCTCCGTCCGATCCAATCGGAAAAAAATCCTGGCCGGAATTTACACTTGTGCGCCAGCAATGGCTTCCGGTCTTGCGCGGCGAAGCGACTACCCAGCCAGCCGAAGCGCCTGCGACTGCTGCCACTTCGCCCTCGACATCCGCGCCAAGCAAGCCGGCAGACTCATCGTCAGCCAATTAATCTCGACCGAAAATTCGCGTTAGTAAATAATTGGAAGTTTCGAGAAGTCAGTCGAGTCGTGATCCGTGACTCGCAGCACGAGCAGAGTGCGGTCGTCGAACGGAGCGTTACCGGCTCCGCTGTAATCGTCGGTGGCGGAGAGAATGGTATTCGCGATTTCTTCCGCGCTTTGACGCGGCGAGAGCGCGCTCAGCACCGAGCTGAGCCGATCGAATCCAAATTCTTCCAGCTCCGCATTCGACGCTTCCAGAATTCCGTCGGAAGCGAACAGCACCAAATCGCCTGGTACCAAATCCAAGACTGCTTCTTCGTACTGAATATCCGGAAAAAGTCCGAGCGGAATTCCCGATATCCGAATCGATTGCACCGCGCCGTCGCGCACCAGCAACGGATACGGTCCGCCCGCGTTGCCGACGGTGAGGCGCCGCGTGCCCGCATCAAAAACCGCAAACGTTGTTGCGATAAATCTGCTGTCGAGCCGCGCCGCATTCAGCCGCGTATTCAGCATCGAGAGCATTTCCGTCGGCGGACACGGATGATCCACGATATGTTCGCGAATAATTCCGATCGCGAGCGACGCGAACAAAGCCGCCGCTGTCCCTTTTCCCGAGACGTCGCCTAAAACCATTCCGAGGCGGCCTTGGCCGTACGGGAGAAAGTCGTAGAAATCACCACCGAGTTCGCGCGCGGGAACGTAAGCCGCGGCGAGGTCGAGTCCAGGGACTTCGCGCGCTCCGGTGGGAAGCAGGCTCCGCTGAATCTCCTGTGCGGTTGCGAGGTCGGACTGCAATCGCCGCTCAGTTTCGCGCGCTTCTTCGTACAGGCGCGCGTTTTCCAAAGCGATTGCGATGTACGAACCGAGCGTCGCGAGCATGCGCTCGTGCTCCGCGGTGAACGCGTTCGGATCGGTGCTCTCGAGATCGAGAACGCCGATGAGCCGATCTCCTAACAACAATGGAATGACGAGTTCAGAGCGCACGATCACGTCGGTTTCCATCTGCACGAAACGCGGATCGTTGAGCGTGTCGGCGACACGAATCGCGCGGCGCTCGCTCGCGGAGGTTCCGGTGATTCCGTGATGTAGGGGCAAGCGCAGGCGCGTAGGAATCGCGTCTCCGTAGCGCAATCCGAAAATACTTTCGAGAAGTTGCGCGCTCTCATTCCACAGCATCACGCTGAAAAGATGGTAGTTGACGATTTTTTTGACGCGTTGCGCGACACGGCGCAGCAATTCCTCGCGATCGAGAATGGAAGTGATTTCGCGGCTGACGTCGTACAAAAGCGCGAGGGAACTCGCCGATTCCGGCGCGGACAAAATCAGGTCCGCGGATACAGGATCAGCGTCTTCCCCGGGAGGGAATGCGGCGAATTTGGACAAATCGTCCATACAAAAGTATACGTGCGTTCGACGACCTTATATCGATTGGATGTTTTGACGCGCAGAGTGTAACGGCGAGAGTCGATGCGGATGAAGTTAAGGAAATTGACGCGGGATAAGGGTGGGCCGGACCCCTCCCCCCGGGGTTTTTTTTCAAGGATGTGATTCTGAACGGGTTATACGCGTAAATCGCGTAAGGATGTGATTCTAAGTGGTTTGCGGATTCTGGCGATTCGAATTCGACATGACCCTCGTCTCGTCCCCGTAACCAGCTTTCGTTTCTTGCGGCTACGAGCAGTCCGCCTAATGGACTCCAGCCGCCTCCGGCTCTCAGCTACCGCTGGGCAGTGCGACTTGTCGTGGCCGGAATCGGATGGAGATCGAATTCGATCTGAGCTTGGGTTTCAGTGCGCTTGCTGTCGAGGTATGTCGGTTGGTAGCGCCAGTTGCGGACGGTGCGCGAGACCGATGGGAGCAACGCGAAGTTGCCGTTAAGCGGCTTGAGGTCCGTGACGTAGCCGTCTTTGTCGATCGAGGCGAGCACGGTCAAAGAACCGGATGCGCCAGACGCTTGCACGACCGCGGGATCGACGCGATTTACAACATCGCCCAAGGTGACATTCAATTTGGCGCGCCATAGCCAGCGCTGGCCGGGGACGCGTTCGCCCGGGACGCGGATCAAACGGCGAATATGAACTGTTCCCGCCGGGGAGCGCACGACATGTTCGCCGGGCAGATCAACCCACGAAGCGTTAAAGCCCTTTGGCGCTGTAATTTCGAGATCGCGATCCTGAGGCAAATCGGCCGAAACGGAGGAAGCGTTCGCGACGGGGCGCGTGGCAACAGCAGAGTTGCCACCGCGATACGCCGGCGCGGGTGCTGCGGCCGGTTGCGGCGACGACACGGTGGAATCGTTCGAATCAAAGATGCCGCTGGCATGGACCGAGTTGATAGAGCCCATGAACGCGGAACGTTGTGCCGGAGCGTTGGCGTTATAGATCGGCGACTGCGACCGCGAGGGCGGCGTTACGGTGGTGGGGTTGGAGGCGTAGGTCGATGACTGTGAGTTTGACGACGGTTGGGGTCTTACCGTGGTGTTGCTCGCGACGCTGGTCGTGTTCGAACTCGATGTCGGCGCCGAATTCGAAACGACATTCGTGCTCGGAGCCGGAACCGGTTGAGCGGAGGCGGGGGGCGGAATGGGCCGCGTTTGAGAAATGATCGACGCGGACGTCGATTCCGCCAGCATGTTCGAAGAATTCAGCACGCTTGGAGATTGCGGCACGGCACTCGTGGAAGCGGTCGAGGAACAGGACTTGGCGCGGGTGAACTCCATGTTCGTGGCGTGAGTGCCGCTTGCGACGTATGAGCAGCTTCCCCGGAATGAGCGGATGTTGGCGGAGCGGTGGCCGCATAGGCGCGAGTGTCGCGCGCGTCCAAAGAGGACTCCCGAGGCGGAGCCGATTGCGCCACATCGGAATTCTTCGCGACGGAATGCGAGGCTGGGGGAATAGGAGTCGACGAAGTGTCACTCTGCGCGGTCGTTGTGACCGAAGCCGCGTTCGAGACTGACGGTGACGTAGATTGATCCTTCGAATTAACCGGGCCAATGTCACCGCTAGGAGTTGCAGCAGGCTGCACGTCTGCCGTAGGCGATGGCCTGGAAGCACTCGCGCCTGAGTCATCTACTGACGACGCGTTCTCGGGTGCGTCGGCATCCGACTTAGGCGGAGCGTATTTCGCCGATTCGGAGGCGAAGCGCTGCGAGGTTCGGTTGATCTTGTAATGGACCAACTCGTCCGCGCCGAAGCAAACAAGAGCGAGTGCGGCAGCCCAGAGAATCAGCGGCTTGGTACGCAGATGCGAGGAAAACCCGCGCCGCCGCCGACCCGATGACGGTTGCGCATATTCAAATTCGCCGTGAATTGGCAGCGGCACCGGCGGAAATTGCTGGAAAGGCGAACTGGGGCCAGGATCATCGAAGGGGTTCGCGATCGGCGGCAGGCCGGTGTTTATCTCGGCGGCAGAAGTCGGCGCAGCGAATGATTCGGCAACCGGCGGGACGGGCGCCGACGGAGGCACGGTCGCGCGAGGAGCACAGGCGCTTGCTTTGGCTGAGGCGCCGGCTCCGGAACTCGAGCCGCGGTGGGAGCAGGTGCGGCAACAAACGGATCACTCATCTCTTGGCGGTCGACTGGTGTGCGATCGCCCACATGACGGTCGCCATTCATTGGCGAAAACGCCGACGTCGAATTCTCATTTCGAGACATCTCGAATTCGACCCACTGCCGGATTTGCGTACGATTTTCGTCGGACAGATCGAGTAGCTGAATCCCCGAGAGCTTTCGGGAGTCGTCGGTCCAGACCGTGCGAGTGGTTACAGAAATCGTTTTCGCAGCGCCATTCAAAGAAAGAAAAATGCGATAGACCGAGTTGAGCGGCAACTCGCCGGGTGTGCTGACCTGGAAGCCGTTTTCGCTGACGTTGTGCAGAACGCCCAGATTATTCGAACCAAATGCAACGTAGATCGGAGTGGGCGGGGTCACGCGCGGGTAAAAACGCCTCTCGGCGGGCGCGTTAAGTCCATCCATATATTCGGTCGACGTGGACATTTCCTCTCCTCAAATAAGGTTCGCGTCGAATGCGGCCGCGGGCGGGGAAAGCCGGAGCCGGTGCGAGAAGGGCTTAGGGCGAAGTTGGGGTTGTGTGTGCATATATAGGATGGCTGGATGGGCCAAAATGTTGCGCCGGGTACTAGACCTCCGACCACGGAGCGGGGCCTAAGATTCTACACTGAAAACAACACGCTCGAAGCAGGATAAGTTGCGGAGAGATTGCGGGATATAGGGTGATAAATGCAGATTTGCGGCGACGATTTTGATGGCGATTTTGGGCAATTCAGCGAAGAAATCAGCGGAGCGCCGCGAGGAATTCATCGAGACCCTCGCGGTACTTTTTCGGCGAGACGATAGAGGCTTCTTCATGGCACATATTCTCAATTTTCAAGAAGCGTTTTGGTTCAGGCGCTCGATCGTAAACCGCTTGCCCGAACTCGAACGGAATCACCGGATCCTGCGTGCAATGAACCACAAGAAGGGGAACGCCGGTGTGTTGGAGCCGAGCGGCAGTGTTGAGCTGTCCGTGAACAAAGAATTGGATGCCGGGAAGAAACCAGAACGTTTTTCTCGCCACAGCCGAGGCTGACGGAAACGGCGCTTCGAGAACCACGGCGCCGACCGGCAATCGGTACGCTAGATTTGCCGCGACGGCCGTTCCGAGCGATTGCCCGAAAGAAATGATCTTTTTCGGATCGATCTTCTGAACATCGACCAGATATCGGTGAGCCGCTTCGGCGTCGAGATAAATTCCAGACTCGCTCGGTTTTCCTTCGCTGTGGCCGTATCCGCGATACTCGAGCGCAAAGACGTTGGCCGGAGTATCCCGGAGAAATTCGTATACGCTGGCGCGGTTGGCGATATTTGAAGCGTTGCCGTGAAACGCGAGGAACGTGAATTTTGCATCTTTGTTCGGAATCCACCAGGCGTGAAGCTTTGTGCCGTCTGCCGCGTTCAGCCAGACATCTTCGACCGGTAAGTTGCGCGGATGCCAGTCGCCTTCGAGCCTGCCTGGATAGTCCGGGAAGAAGAGCAGACGCGATTCGAACACGCGCAAGGTGAGCAGCGCGATGAGATATCCGATCAGGAGCGTGAGCAGAAGACTCACGAGCCTTCGCACCAATGACTTGCTGTTCGCACCTGTCTTTTCCACGTAGAAGGTTTTCCGTTTCGATGCCCGGCCGCAACTATGCTAGCCGAAGTTGTAATCGATGCCGATGGATGGCGTTCGAGTTGGTTATGGCCGGGAACGAAAACTGGCCGTCAGGACAAGTGTATTGGGGATTCGTTTCTGTTGAGATTTAAGGTGCGGATCTGTGCGTTCCGGAGTGCCCAGCGATATGAGGATATCCAATATCGGTATCTGTTTGATCGGCATTGCGTTGGCTGCGAGCGCGCAGTCGATTGCGCAGGCGCCGGGCGGAGCTCCGGCCGGCACACGCGGTCGATGAATCCGCGACGGCTGCGATTTGCCCTATCGTTTATCCCTTGGATGAAAATCCCTCAGCGCACGGATATCAGTATGCATTTCACGGGAACGCGTTTTTCATCAATCGCGACGGATATCTGATCACCGCGGCGCACGTGCTGCATTCGTTTCGAAACGGCGGCGACCCGCATATTTTGGTGCAGCGCGGTGAAGCTCCACCGCAGATGCTGAAGGCGGAAGTCGTGCTGGAAGATCGCGAACACGATGTGGCGGTGCTGCGTGCGACGCCGAATCCATTTGCTGGCAAGGCGTATCGCGTCAGCACGCTGGCGCCGGATGCGACGCCGGTTTCTCGTGGAGAGTCGATTGTGGTGGCGGCGCTGCGCCCGAAGCGACGACAGCCGCATAGCTTCGAGACGGAATTGGAGGATCGGTCGGCGGCGAACGTGATCGATTTTCAGAACAGCGTGCTGGAGAAAGGATTCAGCGATACGGAGTTGGTGCTGTTCAATCACGAGGTGATTTTGGGACAGAGCGGGGCGCCGGTGCTCGCGGCGGGATCGGGAGAAGTTGTCGCGTTCATCGAGGGGCAATGGTTGCGGCCCGCGGCGGGGCTGGCGGTGGAGATGAAGCGTGGGGAAGAGGCGCATTCCGTCGGGGCGGCTGTCCCGATACGGTATGCGGTCGCGGCTCTGCGGGAGAAGGGGATCGAGTGGGGCGACGGCGAAAAAACGAAGTAGCGATGCGTGGGACCACACCCTCGCCGGTGGAGCGTCGCCACTTTTAGTTCTTAACTGACTCGTCACAGTACTATGGGCTTCGCTTGGTCGTCCACGCGAACATGGAGCGTATCGATTTCAAGGGGCTGACAGCGCGCTGACTGCGGGCGCTCGCGGCTAACGGGGACTTGAATGAACGCTCGGTTCGGCTTTTCCAAATTTCTTGCAAAACAAATCTTCACGCTGACATTTTTGATTTTCGCATCGTCGCTGCTCGCTACATCGGCCCGCGCTGCGAATCCGCCGGGCTACGCGTATTGCGGCACCTACGGCTCCTACGTGCTGTTGTATCGCTCGAATGACAATCTGGAAGAGTTGGGCAAGTTGCGCTGCGGCGAGAAGGTGGAAGTGCTGAGCCGCTACTTTGACTACGTGCAGGTGCGCGCGGCGGACGGGCGAGTTGGCTGGGTCAATTGGTCGGAGATTTCGAGCGCGCCGGGCGCGCAGCCCAGCAAGAATTTCGGTATGACCGACACGAGCAACGCGCAGCCGGGTGCGGCTGTGGCTGCTCTGAACAACGCCGCAATCGTGAAGATGCGCACACAGAGACTCGGCGCCGATGTAATCGTGGCGAAGATTCAATCGTCGCCCTGCGAATTCGATACGACGCCGGCGGCCCTCCAGAAACTGAAGGTGGCGGGGGTGCCTGACAAAGTGATTATGGCAATGGTGATGGCGCCGTCGGCATCCGCGCCGCCACCTGCCGCCAAGAAAGCTCCGGAATTCGTGGATGTGAAGGTTCCGCGCGGGACGCAGATCGATCTCGAGCTGACGTACGCGGCCTCGTCGGATGATGCGACCGAGGGCCGGCCGATCCTGATGACCGTCGCGCACGACGTGGTGATTGATGGCGCGGTGGTGTTTCGCGCGGGCGCGGAGGCGCATGCTCGTGTGTCGTCGCTGAAAGAGCCGGGCGTGTTGAATCGGCCGCCTGGGCACGTCGAATGGACGATGGACTATGTGACCGCGGCAAATGGCGACCACGTCACCGTGGATTTCTTCTCGAAGGACGCGGCTGCCAACCCGATGAGCGCAGTGATGGGATCGCCGGGGCCGGCGTGGGACTTCAAAAAGGGTAAGCCGGTCGTGGTTGCGGCGAAGACGAAGTTTCAGGCGACGCTGAACCGGAAGGACACCGTGGTGCGAGTGTCGCAGACCGATGTGCAGGCTGGCCCGGTTGCCGACGGTGGCGATGCGGGAGACTCGGGCGCAGCGCAGCCGGCTGGCGCGAGCGGCAAACCGTAAGGGCTGCGGTCGCTCTGTACTCGCTCGAAAAATTGAATCTAAGAAATCTGAAGTGAACGTCGTGCGGTGAGATTTGGACGAAGGAAAAGGGGAAGCGCGTCCGAAACTTGCCGTAGGAGGCGGCCTAGATTAGGCGACTTCCCCTTTTCCCTCACTTGAACGAGCTCTGTTCCCGTTCGAAAAGCATCGTCCCAGACGATTATCGGCCAGTCCATTCGGTAAACACTGTACGTTGGATGAACATTTGGTTTCAGTTTGGCGCGCGGCGTTTGGGCGCACCACGGGAAACGTTTGCGCCCTGGACCCGCGCCGAATCCTTCGCTTGGCTCAGGATGACATTACGCAGTCGTGGGGAATTTCAGAAGTAGGCGGCGCCGCCGTCTACGTTTATGGATTGACCCGTAATAGCGCTGGATTGATCGGAGCACAGGAAGAGCGCGGCGCGGGCAATTTCGTCGGCGGTCTGGCCGCGTCCTTGAAGGATCGTGTTGAGAAAGCCGGCGAGCTGGACTTCCGGGCTCACATTGAGGCGCTTTGCGAGCGTGGCGCCGAGTTCCTTGGACATTTCGGTTTCGGTCACCGGGCCGGGGCACAGCGCGTTGACGCGAACGCCTTTGCGGGCGGCTTCGGCGGCGGTGACGCGCGTGAGGCCGAGCATGCCGGCTTTGGCCGCGGCGTAGGCGGAGCCCCAACCGAACGCGGATTTCGCCGAGAGACTGGAAATATTGAGGATCACGCCAGAACCGCGCTCGTACATTTCGGGGAGCGCTGCTTTCGTGAGTAGAAATGCGGCGCGCAGGTGGACGTTGAGCACGTTTTCGAAGTCGGCGAGCGGATATTCCTCGACGGGGACGACCGGGCCGTAATGGCCGGCGTTGTTGATGAGGATGTCGACGCGGCCGAAGCGGTTGCGGGCTTCGGTGAAGACGCGCGTGCAATCGTCGGCGCGAGAGAGATCGGCGGTGATGTGAGCGGCTTCGCCTCGCGTACCGGCAGCGAGCTGATTGATTTCGTTCGCGGCGGATTGGAGTTCAGCCTCGCTCCGAGCGGTGAGGAAGACGCGGGCGCCTTCGTTTGCAAATAATTTTGCGGTCGCGCGACCAATGCCGCGGCCGGAGCCGGTGATGAGCGCCACTTTGTTTTGCAGAAGGTTCTGACGGAAGTCTTGAGGAGCCATGAGTGGGAAAAGGATAGTTAGTACGGGCGCTCCTGGCAAGCGTAGGGAAAAAGACACTGGACCAGAACTGTTCTCCGGACCAGATGCGGTGATGTATTTGAAACCCCTAACCTTAGCAGATGGAAATTGTGTCGGCGTCTCGCGCGAAGGGCGTTGGATCGGGTGGTTTTGTCCACTTTTTAGGCGCCAAACAAGGGGCTCTGATCGCGGCTTGCTTCGTGCTGATGGCGATCGGCGTCTCGTTGTTCGCAGGATGCAACGGCGTTGTGACGACCGCGCCGAACGCGTCGAACGGAACTGGGTCGGGAATTCGACTGCGCCGGTGATTACGACGCAACCCGCCGGCCAAACGCGTTGCTGTCGGGCAGAGCGCGTCTTTCGTGGTGGTCGCGACTGGCGGCGCGCCGCTCAGTTACCAGTGGCAGAAAAACGGCGTGAACATTGCGGGTGCCACGTCGAGTTCGTATACGACTCCGGCCGCGGTGGCCGGGGATAATGCGGCGAAATTCACTGTCGTCGTCAGCAATTCTTCGGGAAGCGTCACCAGCTAACGTTGCGATTCTGACGGTCACTTCGGCGCAGCAGGGTAACGGCGCGCCGCAGATCATCACGCAGCCGGCGAGCCAGTCGGTGACGGCCGGTCAATCGGCGACGTTCACCGTGGTTGCGACGGGATCGCCGACGCTCGCGTATCAATGGCAGAAAAATCATGTGAACATCGCGGGCGCGGCTTCGGCCTCGTACACGACCCCTGCTACGGCGACTTCCGACAGCGGCGAGACATTCGACGTCGTCGTCAGCAATTCCATCGGCACGGTGACCAGCGTTTCGGCTTCGTTGACGGTGAACGCGGCTGGCAGCACTCCACCGGTCAACGGTTCTTCCGCGGATGTAACGACCTACCACTACGACAACTTGCGGACCGGCGAAAATACGCACGAGACGGTTCTGACGCACGCGAATGTGAATTCATCGACATTTGGATTGCTCGGGGCCATCCCGGTCGATGGTCACGTCGATGCGCAGCCGCTGTACCTTTCGGGCGTCGCGATTCCCGGGCAGGGAACCAAGAATGTGCTTTACGTGGTCACCGAACATGATTCGGTTTACGCGTTCGATGCCGACAGCGTGAGCGGCAGTTCGGCGACGACTCTGTGGCATAGCTCGATGCTCGCGGCGGGCGAAACGTCGAGCGACGATCGGAATTGCGGGCAGGTGACGCCGGAGATCGGAATCACTTCAACGCCGGTGATCGATCGCACGCGGAATGCGATTTATGTCGTGGCGGTGTCGAAAACTTCGGGCGGCAACTACGTTCATCGGTTTCACGCGCTCAATCTGACGACGGGAGCAGAGCTTTTCGGCGGACCGACCACAATCACGGCGACTTTTCCTGGATCAGGGGCGAACAGCTCCAACGGAAACGTTGTGTTCGATCCGAGCCAATACAACGAGCGGCCGGGACTTCTGCAAGTTGGCGGCACGATCTTCACGACGTGGGGATCGCACTGCGACGGCGGACCGTACACTTCATGGGTGATGGCTTACAGTGCCGATACGCTGCACCAAACCGGCGTGATCAACATGGTGCCGAACGGAAACGAAGGCGGCATCTGGATGGCTGGCGCGGCTCCAGGTGCGGACGCGTCCGGCAACGTTTACTTCATCATCGGCAACGGCGACTTTGGAACGTCGCTCGACTCCAACGGATTCCCAGCGAACAAAAATTGCGGCAATTGTTTCGCGAAGATTTCTTCCACGATGCCGCTCGCGTTACAGGACTATTTCACGCCGCTGAATACTGTCTCGGAATCCAACGCCGACACCGATTTCGGCTCCGGCGGCCCACTGCTGCTCCCGGACATTGTTGACTCGAATGGACAGACGCGCCATCTGGCGGTTGGGGCGGGCAAGGACTCGATTATTTACGTCGTCGATCGCGACAACATGGGGAAATTTAATTCGAGCAAGGACAACATCTATCAGCAGATCAGTGGCGCGCTGTCGGGTGGCGTATGGTCGAAGCCAAGCTACTTCAACGGAGTCGTCTATTACGGCTCGGTCGGGGATTCGATCAAGGCGTTTCCTATCGCGGGCGGCAAACTTGCGACGTCGGCATCGTCGAAAAGCTCGCACACATTTGGATATCCTGGCGCGACGCCAGTGATTTCGGCGAATGGCACGACAGACGGCATCGTTTGGGTCGTGGAGAACGGAGGCACCGGCGTGCTTCACGCCTACGACGCCACGAATCTTGCCACGGAGCTCTACAACTCGACGCAAAGCTCGAATGGCCAATTTTCAGGCAACAAGTTCATCACGCCGATGGTTATCAACGGCAGGGTCTACGTGGGCACTCAAAGTTCGGTGGTTGTCTTCGGACTGAAATAACTCCGCGCGCTCGCCGAGTTCAGGCGCATTTTTCTTCACTCCTAAAAAAAAGAGACGGGCTTTGTGCCCGTCTCTTTCGACTTATCGTTTGTTCAAGACAGAGTGGCTGCGATCTGTGGGTAGCTACTACTTCGCCTTCAGATCCTTCAACAGATGATTCACGAGATCGTTGATCTCGCCCTGCGTCAGAGAGAACGTATCGCGCCGCACCGGCTTTTCGCCGATCGCTTGATACACCAGATGCTTCGACGGGTTCTGCATGAAGTTAAATGCGATCGTTCCCGCGCGCCAGTGAACGCGCTCGTAGCCGACCGCCGCCGGTCCATAGCCCCATCCGCGGTAGCAACCATAAGGTCCACAGACTAGCCCCGGATAGGCCCCCGGATAATAGGTCTGCACTGTCTCGCTGCGCCGGTCCACCGCGAAGTGGTAGTCGACCAGGAAATCCGCAGTCGCCGGATCAGACGACTGCATCAAGCCTTTCGACATCAGCGATTGCTGAATCGCTTGCCGCACCTTGTCCTGCACGATCTGGTTATTCGGATTGTCTTCGCGCACCATGTCGCGCGGCGGAGGAGCGCCCGCTGTATCTCGCGAAAGAACTCTTCGGTTATCGCGCGAAGCGGCTAGCACCGGTTCCGGCGCCCATGCCCACGACGCGCCTTTACGGATGCGCACATCCGGGTCGCGCGTGATCTGCACGTGATCGTCGCAGCCCGCTGCGACAAAAGCGAACATCGCGGCCGCCGCCAGCATCAGCGGCATCTTCCACTTTGATTTCGAACTGCGAACAGTACTTGATTCCGTGCTGCCAAAACTCAATCCAGGAAAGCTCCAAGCCGACATTTCTACGACCTCCGGGCGGGAAGACCCGTCCCACCTATTGAACCCTGTTTTGTGTGAATAGTTGCGGGGTTGCGGGACCCTGTGCCCCGAACACAAACGCGGATTCGATCAGTCCCAGTTCTTCAAACTGGGCCAAATTTCGCGCAAATCGGCCTTCAGTCCGCGCGCCAGCAAGATGGGCCGCTTCTCGTGCGGCATCGCATACGGATTGTCGAGCGTGGCGACGGTTTCCACGCTCGCAAAGTGCGACCGCGCCTCCTCGATGTCCGCCGATCCGACCAAAATCATGATTTCGCCGGTGTACTCGCGGGGACCCCACAAAAAATAATTCTGGTGCGCGGAGATCGCCTTCGGTAGTCCGTAGCGCGGACCAAAGAAATCGATCGCGCCTGCTTCCCCATAGTTTTCTGTATAAATCGCGGTCTTCGCCTGTTCTTCCGGCGGCAACGAGTGATACACACGCGCAACCTGCTCGACCATCTCCGGCCAGCCGAATTCATCCGCATAGTATTGAGGCAGCAGCACCCCGATCTGATTCTTCTCGGTGCGTGGTGGCTCAATCCCGATCCATTTCTGTAAGGCAATGAACTTCTCAATTGGAAGGACCGGCAGAACGAGCAGCGCCACCAACAACGACACGAGAATCACCGCCCCCAATATCGCGCCTTGTAATCGGGCACGCAGTTTCGGCCGCGTTGCGAATCGTGGAGACTCGAAAAAAATCTCTCTCATCACTGCGCCGGCGGCGAGCACCATCGGATACGCCGCTGCGGAGTAGTAATCCTTGCCGTGCATCAGCATGAAAAACGCAATCGTCAGCATGAAGGCCCACCCGAACATCCGGTACGCCGCCATACGACGCGAGAAGAGATAAAATCCGAGTCCGGTCAACCAGAACGGCAAAGTCTGCGGCCCCATCATCAACGCTTGCTCCCCCAGGTACTTCAGCGGTGGTAGCACGACGTCTCGTCCCGACGCGCGAATATTCCGCATCAGCTCCAGAAACGGCCAGTGATGATGAATGTTCCACAGTAAATTCGGCAGGAAAATCAGCAGCGCCACGCCGCCGCCCGCGAGCAACCAGGGCGTCCACAAAAGCTTCCTCTGCGGCGTGAGTAGCAATCCCAGGAGCAGCGCCGCCGCGAAAAATCCCATCGAGTATTTATTCTCGAGCCCGAGTCCGC
Organism: uncultured Acidobacteriota bacterium; assembly: GCA_963766985.1. GTDB lineage: Bacteria > Acidobacteriota > Terriglobia > Acidiferrales > UBA7541 > Acidiferrum. The sequence continues at coordinate 56,585 of CAVYCJ010000006.1, read as the reverse complement.
CGATCGCGCCGAACGCGACCCATAACCGCACGTCGCCGGTCCGAATCATCCGCAGCAGCACGAACGCGCATCCCGTCCAGAACAGCGCCTCAAACGCGTTCATCGCAAACTGATGATCGGTCGCGATCCAAACCGGGGGAACCGCGGCGAGCACTGCCGCCAGCGCTATCCCGAATCGCTTCGCGCCCAATTCGCGCGCGAACGCCGCCGTCAGCAATATCCGTGCGCACCCCGCCAGCGCCGGCCAAAGCAACAGCGCGCGCAGGGAAGTGCCGAACGTATGCCGCGCCACCCACGCGAGCCCCGCAATCAACGGCGGCTGATCGACATAACCCCAATCGAGATGCTCGGAGCAAGCCAGGTAATACAGCGCATCGCGAAAATATCCATAACGCGTCGCCGTAATCATGTGCGCGGCAAAATAAATCACCGCGACGATCGCAGGCACAAACCACCACGCCCGCGCAAAACCGCCGCTCGCTCCATCTGTAGCCTGTTGGGTATTCAGCGCCGAATCGGCGCCGACCTGCGAATCAGAATCACTCATTTCACGGCGAGCATATCAAACGCAGCCGCGACAGCGAACATCGTTTCTTTCAGTTCGCGCTCTCTTCTCCCAGCGGACTCAATCCGAGCACCGCCCAATCGTCCGGAGCATCCTCCACCTGCCAGAACTCCGGCGCCGCGTTATCGAACTCAAACGCGACCCCAAATTCGCCGTTCGCCAGCATCTCCGCGTGTACCACCCGCGCGCTCTCTTTCAAATTCGTGTTCAGATTCGTCAACACAAGCGGCTGCGCCACAAGAAATTCCACCGTCGACCGAAACAACCCGCCATGCGCGTTCACGATCGCCGTTTGCGTCAGTTCCTGAATCTCGCGGCCATCGACAGCCGATGTCGTGACCATCACCGGCACAGTCAGTTTCACGCGCTCGCTGCGCCGTTTTTCGTTATTCGTGCTGTTCTGCAAAAGGCTCTCCATCTAGACTTCCAGCCTGGCCGGCCGGCACACACGTCGACACGATCCAACTCAATTTTAAGGTTTAAAACCTGCAGGAACAGCCGCGAAATGGGCCTGAGCCTCGAAAGCGAAACCGTCCAAATGGCCAGTCCTCTAACACTCCCGAGGACTCGAAAACGGCCAAAAACCGAGGCTAAACTACCGCCCTAGCCGCCGCTCCAACTCCGCCTTCACGCCCGCCCACTCCGAATCGATCACGCTGAAATACACCGTATGCCGCACGCGCCCGCTCGACGTGATCATGTGATTCCGAAAAATTCCTTCCTGCTTCGCCCCAATGCGCAGAATCGCGTTGCGCGATTTCTCGTTCAAAGAATCCGTCTTTAACTCCACGCGCATGCATCCCAGATCTTCAAACGCATGCCGCAGCAACAAGAATTTCGCCTCCGTATTGATCGCCGAGCGCTGCCACGCGGGAGCGATCCACGTCGATCCAATCTCCAGCCGCCGATGATTCTTTTCGATATTCATGTACCGCGTGCTGCCGATCACACGCCCGCTCGCGCGCTCGATCTGTGCAAATGGCATCGACACGCCATTCGCGCGCTCGGTCAGCGCCAGCTCGATATACGCCTTCATCTGCTCCGGCGTCGTCACCGGCACAGGAATCCACCGCCACAATTCCTCGACGATGCCGATCTCGCACAGTCCGTCCAGATGTGACAGCGACAGCGGCTCCAGCCGCACATGCTCGCCTTCGAGCACCACCGGTTCGACACGAATTGGTCCAGGAATCATTGCGGCAGTCTGCGGAAGAAGCACGGCGCAAGCCAGCGCCAATTTGGACGACGAGGGCTGAAAACGAAACGGGCCGCAACCATCGTTGCGGCCCGCGCGTTCGCCACAAAGCGAATCGAACGAATACGAACCCTACACCTTCTCGGCCTCAACCACGCAAAGTGTGCCTTTCGTCGGCACCACGCGCGTGAGTTTGAATCCCGCACCCTCGAACAATTTCGCGAACTCCGCCTCGGTGCGTTCCTTCCCTCCAGGCAGAAGCAGCATTTCCAGATCCAGCCATTTCGCAAAGTGCGGTTCGTTGCCCGGCGCCACGACCGACTCCACCAGTAGCACGTGCGTTTTTCCTCTGCCCGCGCGCGCGCAATTTCGCAGAATTGTCGTCGCTTTCTCATCGTTCCAGTCATGAATGATGTGCTTCATGATGTAGGCGTCCGCGGGCGGCACGGACTCAAAGAAGTTCCCGACGTGCGTCGTGCAGCGGCTCTCGACTCCCGCGTTTCGAATCATCTCCGGCGTCCCCGCGACGACGTGCTCGAGATCCGAAACCACGCCGCGAATCTCGGGGTATTTCTTCAAAATGGACGTCATCACAAATCCGTGTCCGCCGCCGACATCCACCAGCGTCTTCCCGTTGAGCCATGAAAAGTCATACGCTTCGAGCACCGGTGGGAAGAACATTCGACTGAAGCCCGTCATCGCCTCGTTGAAGACCTTCGATACATCCGGATTCTTTTCGAAATATCCGAAGCACGTTTCGCCGTAAACTTTTTCGACGACCGTCTCTCCGGTTTGCATCGCGTACAGCAATTCGGGATACGTATCGAAATGCATTTTGCAGTCGATCCACAACACCATCGGGCGCAGCGAATCGGGCCGGTCCGACAATAGAATTTCGCCGTCCGCCGTCAGCGCAAACGTGCGCGGCGCCGTTTCGCTAAAAACGCCCGCCGCGGCAAGCGCCCGCAACACGCGATAAACGGCGTCTTCGTTGCCGTTGCAAGCCCGTGCGATCTCGCTCACCGGCTTCGGTCCCGACTTCAAAATGTCGGGAATCCCCAATTTCGTCGCCGCGTACAGCGCCGCCGACCCAATAAAGCCCAATGCCAGTTGCATTACAAGATCGCCCGGACGCGAACCTGCCGCGGGAGCCGCGGCGGACGCTCCAGACGTGCTTCCAGATGTAGACGCAGTCATTTTCGTTGACCTCCGTGATTTGGCCTGACCTGTGGGGACTCGACCTCTTTTGAGCTGCAGCTGTCGTGCTTTGGCGAGACTATACAGTGGCCGGGGGCAAATTTCGCATCTAAAAAACCGGGTGCGCGCGGAAGAATCTTGGCACCGCGACCCCAACCAAAAGTGGCGTAGGCTCGGAAGTGAGATATGATAGAGTCTTTAGAAACTACATCTTAGGACACTGATGCAAACTGCTACAGAGAAGAACGGAAAAATCCTGCTGCGGGTTCGGCCCCGCGGCTTTTGCGCGGGAGTCGTCCGCGCGGTCGACATTGTTGAATTGGCCCTGGAAGCCTACGGCGCCCCGGTCTACGTTCATCACGAAATCGTCCATAACACCTATGTTGTCGAGCAGTTACGCCGCCGCGGCGCGATTTTCGTCGAGGCCATCAGCGACGTGCCCAATGGCAACGTTCTGGTCTTCAGCGCTCATGGCGTACCTCCGACGGTCCGCCAGGAAGCCAAAGATCGCAGCCTGAAAGTGATCGACGCGACCTGCCCGCTGGTCACCAAGGTTCACTTGGAAGCGCTCAAGTTTGCGCGCGAAAAGCGCACCATTATTTTGATCGGCCATAAGGATCACCAGGAAATCGTCGGCACCTCCGGCGAGGCTCCCGATCGCACCATCGTCGTCGATTCGGTCGATGCCGTGGATGCCCTCGAAGTCGAAGATCCAGAGAAGCTTTCGTTCCTCACGCAGACGACGCTGAGCCTGTACGACACGCAGGAAATCGTCGCGCGTCTTCGCCAGAAATTCCCGGCGATCAAGGGACCCGCGAGCGACGATATTTGCTACGCAACGCAGAACCGCCAGGAAGCCGTCGAACAGGTTGCGAAAGACGTCGACTTCATTTTGGTCGTCGGCTCGCCCAATAGCTCGAATTCGAATCGGTTGGTCGAAGTCGCAAAGCGCAGCGGCGTTCAAGCGCAGCTCATCGATTCCGCGAAAGACATCGATCCGAAGTGGCTCGAGGGAGTGCAGCGCGTCGGCCTGACCGCCGGTGCCTCGGCTCCCGAAGTCTTGGTCGAGCAGGTGAGCAATCGCCTCGCGGAAATCGGATTCACGGATCAGCGCGACCTCGATTTGATTCGCGAGGACGTGCGCTTCACTCTGCCGCCGGAACTAGCGACAATCGCCGCCGCCCCGCGCCGGTAGAGGTCGCAAGGGTAGAGATTTTTGCTTCGACGGCCGCATTTTGTTGCGGCTGTCATCCTGAGCCCGCCCGCAGGGCGGTGAAGGATCTCAACCGATCTCTAAGCGCAATCGTCAGCGACGTTTGCGGACGGTCGCTGGCGAGAAGTTTTCGCAGTCTGCAGTCGGCACTTGGCATCACAGGGGCTTAGTCGCAAGCCGTACCTCAGCCTCACCGCTGGGACACAGTCACAAGGAGCCAAACTTTGGCGGTCAAAATCGTCCGTCAGCCGAAGAAGATTGCCCTGATCGGTGCGCCATCCAGCGCCGCCGCCTTTCAGGCCGGAAGCGAGAAAGCTCCGGCCGCACTTCGCGCCGCAGGATTGGTGGATCGCCTTAAAGACGCCGGCTTCGAAGTTCACGATTACGGTGATTGTCCTCCTCGATTATTTGCGGACGATGACGAACATCGCCGCGCACGAAATCTGCCCGCGATCGTCGCCGGGCTCAACGATTTAAAAATTCACGCCGAAGTCGCAATGAAAAGTGGCGCCCTCGTGCTGGTGCTCGCGGGAGATTGCGCGCAATCGATCGGTTTGCTCACCGGCGCGCGCCGCTACTACAAACACCTCAATCTGATCTGGTTCGATCGCGACGCCGATTTGAACACGCCCGCAACGACTCCGTCCGGCCGCATCGACGGCATGGTCGTCGCACACATCGTAGGTCGCGGCGCGCCGGAGCTCGTGCGCTTCTGGGGCGAGACCCCGCTCGTGCGCGAGCCCGATGTGTTGCTGTACGGAATTTCGCGCCTCGATCCGCCCGAGCAGGAAGTATTGGCGAAGTCGCCGCTGCGCCACGTCACCGCCGAACAAATCGCCGCCAAAGGCGCCGAAAAATCCGCTTCCGACGCATTGACGCACTCACACGCCGACACTCGCGATTTCGTTCTGCACGTCGACCTCGACGTAATCTCCGGCGACGAACTCGGCGCCGTGAATGTGCCCGCCGCTGGGGGCTTGTCCTACGCCCAGGTACGCGACTCGCTGAAGAAATTTGCCGCCCACAAAAATCTCCTGGGCCTCGACATCGCCCAATTCAACCCCGACAAAGATCCCGACGGCTCCGCCGCCAAAAAAATCGTAGACCTTCTCGTGGAAGCGTTGACCGCCCGCCTCGCCGCCGCCGAAAGCAGCCGAGCAGCCCGAAGCCCCCGCGACTCCCGCGCCACCTACACACGTCACCGCAGCCGCCTCATCGGCCCCGGCAGAATCTGCTCCCGGTGCCGCGCCGGCCGAGACGGAACAACTACCCGGCGATGAACCTTCGTCGTTCGCCGCAGAGAATGCCGCGCCAGACCAATCCGACACGCCTGAACCGCACGATTCCGCCTCCACAGAAACCCACTAGCCCAAAAGGTATTCGCACCGGTTTCCTTCGCACTACTGGCTTGTCGTCACCCAGCGCTCGGGCGTGGTGATTCAGTTCTGGTCGCTATCCCAACCAAACATCAAGTAACTCGTAAAGTACCTTGCAACTAACCTCTTTCTAACATAATCTCCGGCCCACTCCGCCGGCTCTCTTCCATCACAACGCCGGCGGCATGTTGAGTGTCGGATGAAACAAGGCGGCGCATTCCTTGCGCTAATACTCGCTATCAGCGGGATCTCGGGCGTCGCTGGCCCGAGTGGCCGAGCGCCGGGCAGACTCCAGGGAACCTCTGCGAAGTCCGAAACAAGCGCGTCGAAACCCGCGGACGCAGCGAACAGATACCAGGACACTCTCGACAGTGCGATCGAACGATTTTGCAAACCCTTTGGAGATCCTTCCGAAACATCGTCGGGCAAACCGTTCACCGGCTGCGACCATCCTCATTTTCTGATCGCGATCTTGCCCGATCCCGTTCATACGCATCTCGCTTTGTATTTCGATCGCAGCATCGAAGCGCTACAGCAAGCCGCACAGCGGGCCGGCTATGTCTTCGACAGCGCCGTCCTGCCCTGGGATCGCAGTCCTGCTCCCGACAACTCGGATCCGGATAAACGTCGCGTCGCGTTAGAGGAAAGGAAGCTCACGGAGAACAAACCCGGCCTGTTGATTTTTCGAGCGCCGCCCGCGACGCCCTCTTCCGGAGCGCAGGGAAACGCCCCCGAAGGCCCTGTGCCGCCGACGAGTCCACTTTTTGTGCTGATTGTCGGGGAGACGCCCACGAGTGGGATTAACCGCGAGCAATTCCGTAACGCACTCTTTTCGCTGAACTCTCCTGCCTGGGGGCAGGCGGATGTTTTTCGGACATCTCCGCTCCTCGTGTTGGGGCCGACTTTTTCAGGTTCGCTGCAGTCTCTTTACAGCGAATTGCAAGCCGCCGCCCGGAAATTCAATCCGATTCGCGCGTACGTTTACAGCGGTAGCGTCACGGCGGCCGACAGCATCGGCCGGTTTCAGTGGCAAATGGGATCAAATCGCACACTGGTTGACGGCCACTTCGCTTCATTTCAGGAAAACGACAGCTTCATCATCGATCGCTTCGTTCATTTCGCCTTGGAACAGCACTACAAGCTCAGCGACATCGCGATTCTTTCGGAAGACGAAACGGTTTATGGCAAAGAAGGGAAGCCGACGCCATCAAGGCCCGACAGTAACGATGGCAATGACGGAAATCTGACGATCCTTCATTTTCCGCGCGAGATCTCTTATTTCCGCTCGGAATATCAAAAAGAAAATATCGGGCAGAATTCCAGCGATGCCAGAACGCCTGGGCAAACTACATTGACTCTTGATCTGAGTGAGACTGGCATGGACTCGATCAAAGTTTTCGCCGGGTCGCAGACCGCGACGTCTCAAGAAGCGGTGATGATCGGCATCATTGCGGAACTGCAGAAACATCACATCGAATTTACGTTTTTGTTTGCAACGGACCCGCTCGATGAACTCTTTCTCGCGCGCTATATCCGCAACGGGTTTCCCCAAGGGCGGGTCGTTGTTTCTACCCCCGATCTACTTTTCGCTCGTGAGCAAGACCCGCTTCTGCGCGGGGTGCTCGGCGTCAGTTCCTATGCACTGGTTCCAGGTCTGAACGATCAACTTTGCCACCAACAACTAACCGGTTCGAATTCGCCACCGCAAGCCGCGTCGAGCCACGAGGACCGCCTATTCGTCAGCACGTCGAGCATTGGCACATTCAACGCCACGCTCGGGCTTCTTTCGCACCTTGAAGCAAATCCGCGTCGTGGTGGTGCGTCGACACCTGAAGCCGGTTCGGCTGACGAAATTCCTGCGGCGGCTTACGAGGAATACTCATCGCCAATTCCCAACGGCGCACTTGTCAGCGGCGCTGCCTGCGAACCGAAGCCATACGTGTGGCTGTCGGTACTTGGCCGAGATGGGTTTTGGCCATTGGCGAGTTTTCGTCCGTGGCAACCCGGCGCACGGCTGAGCACCTTGATCAATAGCGCCGTTACGTACTCCGATGATCAGGATGGTGCAGACGACAGAGTTGTCAACGCCACGCCGGGGGCCTGGAGCATCGCCTACTGCATTTGTTTTCTGATGATGATTCTTCACGCTGTTTTTACCTGCACCGCATCAACGCTTTCGACCTTTGAAGCCAGCGCTCAATTCGCGTCCGCGCGCACGAGGCGAGAAAACTGGATCATCGCTTTTGGAGCTCTCGCTCTTTCCACAGCGCTTCTCGTTCTGTTGTGTGCCCGCAGCCCGGTCGAGCGCTGGAAAGGCGCTTGGCCCCTCACCGTGTTGCTGTGGATTCCTTTCTTCGTTTTTGTGGGCGTTATGTTTTGGGGCCTCAATACTCTGCGCAAGCAGAGCGACGTGGCGACCGGGTTTCTGTCGATCGTTGCGTTTGACGCGTTCGTTCTGTTTCTACTCGCGAAAAATGCATTTGTCGGCGTTCACATGTTTTGGCCGTCGCGCCTGGTCAATCTGGATTCCGGCGTTTCTCCGGTATTGCCCGTGTTGCTCCTCCTAGGCGCCGTGTACTGGTGGAGTTGGCAGAGCTTGCGGGGCATCGCGCTCGTGGATCGGCGCCGCCCTCGCTTGCCGAGCTGCCACGATCTCGCGAAGGTCGGCCTTCACCTCGATATCGTCCATATCAGCGACATGGAAGGAGACGAACTTCGCGACACCGCGCATCCTTTTTCATTCCAGTGGCAAGTCCTGATTCCGGTCGTGATTCTTTTGGCCGTATCCCTGACTGTTGTTGACGTTCGACATCCGATTCAAACGGTCGAGGGTTTCTTCTACGACGCCAGTTATTCGCTGTTGCTGTTTCTGATGGTCGCCATTTTTCTGGCTTGCCTCCTTAAGTTGGTGCGAACTTGGACTGCATGCCGGCAAATTCTCGGTGGCCTCGATCGGCTTCCGTTGCGCCATGCCTTCGGTCGCATGAAGCGATTGTCGTGGCACTCCATGTGGAATCCGGGTGGAAGCACACTGCGTGAAACGTACAAATTAATGTCCCGGACGCTGGAGAATGCGGTCCGTCTCGAAAAACTCTTGAAGCCGGCCAACGCAGTGACGGACACGGCGATTACAAACTCGAAAGAGCATCATTCTGAATCAACCAATTCTCGCGCCACGAAGAAGTTGCCGCCAATTTCTTCCGAGATGAAATCCGCATACGACGAACTCGGATACACGCTAGAGAAAAGCAAACAATTGCACGAAGAATATAAGGTCATCGTGACAGGATCAGAAAGCGCGGAGAGTACGTGTCTACCTCCAAAAGCTCTGAAGGAGCCTTGGCGCAAACGGCATGAACGAGAGCAACAAGAAATGCCGAAACTTGAAGCAGGTATTGAGGAACTGCAGGAGCGCATGGCCCGCAGTGCGGCGGCCCTTTTGAAGAATCCGTTGAAGGATGATTGGGACAAGGACTTCTCTCCGTCGGTTTCCGATGCGAGCGTAATTTGCTCGTCAAAGGATGACGACAAATCCGGGCAAAAAAGCAAAGGCGATTCCTCCCATTCCGCGAGTGGTCGCGACGAAAAATCCGATGACGAGAACCGCAACGGTTCGCAGAAGTGCTTGCCATTGAAGCGGGTACTCGCCGAAGAATATGTGGCGTTGATCTACGTCAACTTTCTCGTCAGCGTGTTGCTGCGTTTGCGCACGATGGTGATGTGCGCGGCGGGGATGTATGTCTTCATTGTGCTGTCGATCAACACCTATCCGTTCGAGCCGCACCTCGCGCTTCAGTCGATGGCAGTCGTGATGTTGATCGTGATGGGCATCGCTGTTGGAGTTGTGTACGCGCAGATGCACCGCGACAACATTTTGAGCCGGCTGACTTCGAGCAAGCCCGGAGAACTCGGCTGGGACTTCTGGCTGAAACTTGTGTCCGCGGGTGCGATTCCTGTCTTCAGTTTGTTAGCTTCTCAGTTTCCGAGCATCCGGCAATTCCTGTTTTCATGGCTTGAGCCGGCGTTGCAGGCTGTGAAGTAAGGTTCGTTTTTAAGACTTGCGCGTCGCGGTCGGGTCCGCGGCTTCCTGGCGTTTTCGGATCGCGCGGCTCAGGCCGCGGAAGCTGAGGTCCAGGCCGGCGGTGAAGGCGTAGTGGGCGGCTTCGGCGGGGCCTACTTTGGATTCCATTTCGGCGGTGCATTCCTTGATGAAGACGCCCATGGCGGCGACTTCGATTTTTGCTTCGAGTTCCTTCGCGGCTTGATTTGCTGCTGCGGGCTGCGAAGCCGACGGCATGGAGGCAGGCGCAGCTTTTTGTGTTGCCGCGACAAAGTTTGTCGCGGCGCGCAGGGATTTTTCGGCGGTGGAGAGCCAGTGGTGGAGGCGGTCGCGGAATTCGGCGATGTGGGCTTCGGGGTTGGTAGACCAGGCGAAGTGCGTCAGGAAAAGCTTCGAGGGACGGCGAGACAGGATTGTTTGGAAGGATTGATCCCAGAGGGTTAGGTCGATGTCGGGCGGGGGAGTGGCGGGGAGGATGTAGGGGCCGTTGTCGATGCGGATGCCGCCGGTGTCGCCGATGAAGGCGACGCCTTCGTCGGAATCGAAGTAGGTGACGTGATGCGAGGCGTGGCCGGGTGTGTAAGCTACGTCGAGTTTGCGCGATCCGAGTTTTAGTGTTTCGCCGCCTTCGAGGATCAGGAGATTTTCTTGGGGGACTGGAAGTGTTTCGCCGAAGAGGATTGGGAGTTGATCGCCCCAGAGGCGGCCGGCGCTGGCTAAAAGTTTTGCGGGGTCTGCCATGTGACGGGCGCCGCTGGCGTGCACGTAAACTTCGAGGTTAGGATTTTCGCGGACTAATTTTCCGGTGGCGCCTGCGTGGTCGAGATGGATGTGGGTGAGAAGGATGGCGTTGAGGTCGGAGATCGCCAGGCCATGCTTGCTCAGTTGTTCGCGCAGAGTTTGCAGAGTGGATTCGGGGCCGGGATCAATCAGAGCGCGGTGATCGTCGGATTCGAGCAGAGCTGCGGCGATCGATTTGGGGTGGCCGACCCAGTTGACGTCGAGCGGTGTGATTTTGTTCATCGATCGATTTTAGTCGAGGCTGAAAGTTTCGTCGTGTGTCGCGTGTTTACGTTCCAAAGTCTCTTCCCATTTGTGAGTGCTTGCACTGATTCAAAGTTGATCGATTTTGCTTCGCACATTTGTCAGTGCTTGCAGTGGAATCTAAACCCGCACCCTTCGCAGAAGGCGCGAAGGGTGCGGCACCCAAATGCCGCTTTCAGCCAAGTGCCGATTTAAGGTTTAGATCCGGCGCACCGAATAATTGTGGATGGGTGTGTTAGCGGGCGGTCCAGCCTCCGTCGATCAGGATGGTGTGGCCGGTGATCAGCGAGGCGGCGGGGGACGCCAGGAAAACTACGGCGCCGGAAACTTCGACTGGTTCGCCGATGCGGTGGAGGGCGGCGATGCGTTCGATTGTGTCGGCGCGAAATGCTGGATCGGAGAGGGCTTCTTCGGTGCCGGGCGTCTTGATGAAAGTGGGAGCGACGGCGTTCACCGTGATGTTGAATTTGCCCCACTCGACGGCGAGACATTTCGTCAGGTGGGAGACGGCGGCCTTGCTGGCGCAGTAGATGGATTCTGTTGGAAGCGCGACGAATCCGGCTTGCGAACTCATGTTGATGATGCGGCCAGCGTTCTGACGCATCATGATTTTCGCGGCGGCCTGCGCGGCGAAGAACGTCGCTTTCAAATTGATGTTCAGCGTGGCGTCGAATTCTTCTTCGGGGACATCGATGGCGAGATTGGTGAAGCCGTTGCCGGCGTTGTTGACGAGGATATCGAGCTTGCCGAATCGCTAAGCGGTGGCGTCGATGGCTTGGGTGATCTGGTCGAGCTTGGTGACATCCATCTGAAGCGGGAACGCGTGGCGACCGAGCGCTTCAATCTCGGCGACGAGGTCTTTGGCGGAGTTCTTATCGCGAAGGCCCAAGGCGACGTCGGCACCGGCGGCGGCGAGCGCGACGGCGATGGCGCGGCCCAGTCCGCGTGCGGCCGCGGTGACGAGAGCGGTTTGGCCTGCGAGCGAGAAGTTCGGGATTTGGGAAGTTTGAGCGGTCATGGTCGCTGAGATTTTACACGGACAGCGATTGGTTTCGCCTGGAGTTCGCTCTTTGGGGGTATACCCCCGGTTGTTTTGTGAAGAGTGTGCAAGGCTTGTGTTTTGAGCAGCTTGCCAATCTATGAATTTTCAGGAGTGCGCAAGTCGTTGAGATGACTGGAGTTGCGGAAGGGTCTGAGTCGAGCGAGAGGGTTCTATTTTGGGAATGCGCGGGCATGCCTGGACCTTTACTCTCCGCGCCGAGTTAATACACAGGTACTATAACATAGTTGGTACTGTTTGTCAATACCGATTTGCGCCCGCGGCTGCATCATCTTGGGCTTAGATTTTCGCGGACATGCCTCGCATCACGCTGAGCCCCTACCCGAACAAGGAGATCGGATCAGCGGAAGGTGATGATGAGTTGATCGAGGGGCAGGGCTTTCTTGGCGTGGGTGGGCGGAGTGACGATGGTGTGGGGCATTGGGGTGCCGTCGGCCTCTGCCTGGTCGAAGGTAGCGGTGCTGACGCCTTTGGCGGTGATTTCAAAATTGTCGATTTCGTAGGGTAGGCCGTTGGCGGCTAATGAGGACGGTTGATCCATGAGTTGGAAGTGGAGATGGGGAACCAGCGAGTTGCCAGTATTGCCGACCAAAGCTAAGACTTGGCCGGTTTTGACTTTCTCGCCCTGGCGGACCTTGATGCTGCCCGGCTGAAGGTGGGCGTACATGGCATAGCGGTGCTGGCCAAGGTCGAGGATGACGGCGTTTCCGTCGGCGTCAACGGGATCGATGGCGGTGGGGTAAGCGCCGGGAGATCCTTCGGGGGCGCCATCGACTATGCTGGCGACGGTTGCATCTGCGACGGCGATCGCCTCTTTGCCGAATATAATGTAGCTCTCCAATTTTTCCTTCGGGCCGCGGTAGATGCGGCCTTGCTCGTTGACCTGTTCCCAATCGACCGCGTAACGCTGCGAGATCCAGAAGTGACCGTTGATCGGAAGCGCTGCGCGCGTGTGACGAACGGCGTCGCAGCATGAGTCGGCAGAGACGTAGCCGGCGCCGTGAAGGGGCGGAGCGATGACGGCGACGGGACGGTGGTCGACGGCGATGTTCCCGCCAACGGCGGTGATTTCCTGACGGCCCGGAGGCGCGGCGGCGAAACGCGCGGTAACGCGGTGCGAGAGTTCGCGAGGAGCGTGTTTGCCTTCAGGCATGATCACGTGAATGAAGAACAGGGCTTGCGTGCTTTTCGCCATGGTGCCGACAGCTTCGCGAGTGCCGACGGATTGGAGGCGCGTGGCGATTTCGGCGGCTTCGAGTGTTTGCAATTCGGCGCCGTCGCCCAGTACCACGACTTTTTCGAGCGTGACGTCACCGCTGGAAAAATTGGTGAGGAGGATTTCGTAGACGAGATGCGTGCTGCTGTCGGAGCCGTTAAAAGGAATTGGTGCGTCCTGGACGGAGAGAAGGAGGGGAGTCATTTCTTCTTTTGGTGGAGTGGAGGCTCCCAGAGCGCGGGCGACGAGAGCGGCGAGGATTGCAAAAAAGACGAGGGCAGCGACGGCGAGGATGTAGGTGCGATTGATGCGGTGTTGGACTGCGGGCATGGGGTGGGCTCCGGGACGCGAGAGCATGGTACGACAGGAATTTTTCTGAGGCGATGGGAAGTTTGATCGCGGTGAGGGCACGATCGTGCGGATGAGGTTTGTGATGGGTGGGGTTAGCCCTAAACCCCCGCGATCTGAGGGACGATCGCGGCTACACGGCGATCATCGATATGAGTCGTTGGTAATGGTGATGACGCCCTTGTTGATTGACGGGGATTTGGGGCGGGACCTAAGATGATGCGCAAATGGCGGAGCGCGCACCGGCGATTGGGGAACGTGTCAGCCACTACCTGATCGTTGAAAAACTGGGTGTCGGTGGGATGGGCGTGGTCTACAAGGCCACGGACACGCGGCTGAATCGCGCGGTAGCGCTGAAGTTCCTTCCTCACGAAATGGCCGGCAGTGCAACGGCGCTGGAGCGATTTCGGCGCGAGGCGCAGGCTGCGTCGGCACTGAATCATCCGAATATCTGCACGATTCACGACGTCGGCGAGCACGATGGGCGGAATTTCATTGCGATGGAGTATCTGGAAGGCACGACGCTGAAGGCACGTATCGGCGGCAAACCTCTGCCGCTGGAGAGCGTGCTCGAATGGGGAAGCGAGATTGCGGACGCCCTGGAAGCGGCGCACAAAAAGGGAATCGTTCATCGGGACATCAAACCGGCGAATTTGTTTGTGACCGAGCGCGGGCAGATAAAGGTATTGGATTTTGGCCTAGCAAAGTTGACGCACGCCGGCGCGGCTACCGCTGCAAATTTTGGAGAGATGGCGACGGCTACGGCGACGGAGCTGGAAGATCTGACGCGGCCGGGGAGCACGGTCGGGACGTTTGTATATATGTCGCCGGAGCAGGTGCGCGGGGAAGAGTTGGATGCGCGAACGGATCTGTTTTCCTTTGGCGTGGTGCTGTACGAGATGGCGACGGGAGTTCAGCCGTTTCGCGGAGACACTTCGGGAGTGGTAAGCGACGGAATTTTGAATCGCACGCCGACGGCGGCGGCGCGGCTGAATCCGGACGTGCCGGCGAAGCTAGAAGAAATTCTGGACAAGGCGCTGGAGAAGAGTCGGAAGCTGCGTTATCAGCACGCGGCGGATTTGCGCGCGGACTTGCAGAGGCTACGAAGGGATACGGAGTCTGGGCGAGCGAGCGGCGGTAGTTCCGCCGGGAAGGGGGACGAGAGAGCGCGAAGCAGTTGGGCGGGCACGTTCGTCGGAGTTGGTGCGGTCGTCCTTGCGCTTATGGCGATCGTTGGATGGCTCGTCTTTTCGCGCAAGGCACATGCGCTGGCGCTGACGGACAAAGACACGATCGTGCTCGGCGATTTTTCGAATAGGACGGGCGACAGCGTGTTTGAGGGCTCGTTGCGGCAGGGGCTTTCGGTGCAGCTGGAGCAGTCGCCATTTTTGAGCATCATTCCCGATCAGCAGATGCAACAGACGCTGACGCTGATGCAGAAGCCGGACGCAAAGCTGACGCCGGAGGTGGCGCGCGAGTTGTGTCAACGGCTGGGAAGCGCGGCGGTGCTCACCGGATCGATCGCGCAGGTGGGCACGCCATATCAACTTACGGTGACTGCGGAAAGCTGCGCGAATGGCAAAACCCTAGCCAGCACGGAAGCAACGGCGGCCGACAAAAGTCACGTGCTCGATGCGTTGAGCAAAACTGCATCGGACATGCGGAACAAGCTTGGGGAGTCTCTCAGTACCGTGCAGAAATTCGATACGCCGCTGGAGCAAGTCTCGACGTCGTCGTTGGAAGCGCTCCAGTGGTACAGCAATGGAGTTCGAACGATTTACGCGAAGGGGGATCGAACGGCGATTCCGTATTTCGAAAAGGCGATTGAAGAAGATCCTCAATTTGGACTTGCGTACGCCATGTTGGCAATCGCCTACACATCGGTGGGGGAACCAAGTCGTGCGGCGATCAGCGCAACGCGAGCTTACGAATACCGCAACCGGATGAGCGGTCCCGAGAAATTTTTCACGACGGCGGTTTACAACAAGCAGGTGACCGGCGACCTGGAAAAAGCTGAAGAGGCTTGCGATTTGTGGATTCAAGAATATCCGCGCACCAAGAAGATGCCGCTTACATATTTGGCCGGCGCGATTTTGCCGATGATGGGGAAGTATGAGAAGGCGTATCAGTCGGCCGCCGAATCGCTGACGACACCGCCGGAAAATTCCGTCGCCTACGGATTATTCATGTTGCAGGCGGTAGCGTTGGATCGCCCAGCGGAGGGAGATGCTGCATATCGAGAATCGGTCGAGCGCAAGTTGTTTAATCCATTCATCCTGCAAGCGAAGTATTACCTGGCGTTTTTGGAAAACGACCGATCTACCATGGCGGAAATGGTCGAGGCGTCAAAAGCGATACAGGAGACGCGCACGACGTTGATCGGTATAGAAGCGGACACCGCGGCGTACTCGGGTCAATTGAGGAAAGCGAGAGAATTGTCGCGGCAAGCGATCGAATCGGAAGGCAGCGCGAATGAAATCACCGCGACCTTGGCGAACATCGCGGCGTTGCGGGAAGCGGTGTTTGGGAACACGGTAGGGGCGCGAAAGTTAGTCGTGAAGAGCATTGAGAATTCGACGGCGCGCGATGTGAGAGCGTCGGCGGCGTTCGCGCTCGCGTTCGCTGGCGATTCTGCGGAAGCGGCAGCAGTGATCAACGATTTGGGGAAGGAATTTCCTAACGCGCTGATTATTCAGCGGAACTATTTGCCAACGGTGCGCGCGAAAGTGGCGCTCAACAAAGGCGATGCCAACGGCGCGATCGAGATCCTAGAGGCGACGAAACAGTATGAGTTGGGGCAGACGACGTATAGCCGGTTCGGTTGGAATGGAATGTATCCACTGTATGTGCGGGGCGAGGCGTATCTGGCGGAGAAGCGTGGGGCGGAGGCGGCTGCGGAGTTTCAGAAGATTCTGGCGCATCGGGGAATCGTGTTGAATGAGGCGATTGCGGCGACGGCGCGATTGGGTTTGGCGCGCGCGTACGCGATGCAGGGAGATTCGGAGAAGGCGCGCGCGGCGTATGAGGATTTTCTAGCGTTGTGGAAGGACGCGGACCCGGATGTGCCGGTGCTCGTGGCGGCGAAGGCGGAGTACGCAAAGTTGAAGTGAGCGGCGTTCTACTTCGCGTCGGCTTCGAGGATGGAGCGGTAGAGGACTTCGGCGCCGTTGGAGATGTCGGGCCAGGATGAGAGTTCTTGCGGTGCGTGGCTGATGCCGTTATGGCTGGGAATGAAGATCATGCCGAAGGGCGCGATGCGTGCCATGAGTTGCGCGTCGTGGACGGCGCCGCTGGGAAGATCGAGCGTGGCGAGACCGAGAGATTGCGCGGCGGAACGAATTGCGGCTTGCATCGCGGGGTCGGTGCGAGCGGGGGCGATGTCGTCGAACTCACTGCATTCCGTTGAAACGGATTCCTGTTTGTCGATTTCCTGAAAATTTGACTGGATGCGAGTCCACATGCGGTCGATCTTTGCGGCGTCGAGATCGCGAAGCTCGACGGGGAATTCGGCGCGTCCGGCGATGACGTTGACGGCACCGGGCTCGACCTTGATGTAGCCGACAGTGCCGACCTGACGGCCGGTTTCGGCGAGGACGGACTGGCGAACGGCGAGCAGTTCGCGGGAGGCTGCGGCGAGAGCGTCATGGCGGCTGTCCATCGGAGTCGTGCCGGCGTGATTGGCGAAGCCGGTGACGACGCAGCGCCAGCGCTTGAGTCCGACGATGCCCTGCACGACGCCGATGGGAATTTTTGCGCGCTCGAGATTTGGCCCTTGTTCGATGTGGAGTTCGAGATAGGCGGCGAGCGATCCTTTGGCGATGCGCGCGTCGGTGAGATGGGCGGGATCCTGGCCGTAGCGCTTGAGCCAGTCGGCGACCGTGGCACCTTGGTCGTCCTTGCGCGCGAGAATTTCGGGGCCAAGAGTGCCCGCGGCGATCGCGGAGCCCATGGTGCTGATGCCGAAGTGATTTCCTTCTTCGTTTGTCCAGACGACGACTTCGAGCGGGTGACGTGTTTGGATATTGCTTTCATTCAGGGCGCGGATGACTTCGACGGCGGCGAGAGTGCCGAGTGCTCCGTCGAAGTGGCCACCGTTCATAACGGTGTCGATGTGAGACCCAAAGAGGATGACGGGAAGTTTGTCGGAGCCGGGGCGCGAGCCGAATAGATTGCCGGCGGCGTCGGTGCGAACAGTGAGGCCGGCTTGTTTCATCAATTCGGCGACGAATTCGCGCGCGGCCAATTCATTTTCGGAATAGCCGAGACGCGTGACGCCGCCGGTGGCTGGGTCGCGGCCGATCTCACCGAGTTTTTCGAGGTTGGATTGCAGGCGCTGCGCGTCGATGTGAAATTTCGGCGAGGCAGCGGTCGATGATTGCGCGCGGGCGGTTTGGGGCGCGCTCCAACTCAGAAGCAAAAACAAGAACAAGCTGGAGCACAAAAGTGGAACGGCAGACTGACGAATCGGGCGCAAGAAGGCTCCGGGCTGACGGGAGTCGTTTTCTTGGCCCGATAGTAACAACAACCGTTGAAAGATGCATGGTCCGGCCCGGTGCGATAAACGGTTGGGAGTTACCGGTTCAGGATCCACGCAGCGAACGCGGGAATCCAAGCGACGGCCAACAGCGCATAGACCACTACGCAGAGAAGATAATCAACGAGTGTGAAGGGCTTCGCCGGAATGTCCCGATAGGGTTCTTTCAAGTGGATCTTATAGGTCTTGCTGCCCATGGGTGCCCGCGGGGTACAAAGTTTACTAATTACAAGGATGCATAGGCGATTCGCGGGAGTCTATAGGGGAATTGTCAACAAACGCTGGAATGGCGGGGTTTTCCACAGTTTTATAGGAATCATTCGACGCTTCGAGGGGAAGGATATTTTTTTGGCTCTAACATGCGGGCAAAGAAATCGGTGATATGATGTGCGGCAAATACGGCACTCGAAGGCCGGCGCGGGTTGTCCTCCCTGCGTAGTTATGGTCGATCGGCGAGGTATGGGAGGTGTCTTCATGCGCAGATTCAAGAATCTGCCAAGTTGGCTTGCGTTCCGCAGGCTGGAAGCGCCGCTACTGACGGGGCTGGTGCTTTTTATCGGAAGTTATACGGGCGATGTAATCCTGCAGTGGCGGGGCGTTTCAACCACATCGACAATCCTCGACAATCTGGCGATTGGAACTTTGGGCGGGCTGACACTGCTCTTTTATCTTTCGGCGAGCTACGAGTATCACAACTATAAGCGCGCGAAAGATCAGATGGCGTTGATCGGCGAAGTGAACCGGCAAGTGCGCGACGCGCTGGTGGACATCACGGCGCTGGCAATGGTCGAAGATCGCACGGAGAGATTGATGCGGCTGGATGAAGCGACCGAGCGGATCGACAATGTGTTGACGCAACTTGTGCCGAGCGCGGCCGCGACTACGAGTGTGCGTGAGAAGGCTGCTGCGGCGAGACCGGTGTTGGTTGCGCCGAGTTCAACGACTGGCCGCTAGGCTTGATGCGATGTCTGTGCGCGCGGTTTTATTTCGCGGTGATGTCGTCGCGGATTCTGTCGTACTCGTCGCTTGAGACGATTCCTTTATCCAACAAATCGTGGGTTTCATGATAAGGACGACCCTTGATGATACGGCGCGCTGTACGCTTATCGATTCCCGGAAGGTCATCCAACTGAATTTCTGAAGCGGAGTTCAGATCGAGCGGGCCGTGATGGCTCTCGTTCCAGCCATCGCGGACACCTTGCGCGGCGGCGCGGGCTTCGTTAGCGGCTTCGTGTGCGGCTTCACCGAGTTTGCGGCTGGCTTCCTGGATTGCCGGTTTGGCGTCGGCGGTGGCCTTGGCGACTTCTTCGCGCGTTTTTTCGTCGCGAGCGCGCTGGTCGGGGTCGTTGGAATTGCAACCCATGCAGACGCCGAAGATAAAAGCGGCGGCGAGCAAGAATCCGAATGCGATCAGAGTGCGTGACGGCGACATCGATGGAGCTCCTGATTTTTTTCGCGACGATCGCGAAAAGTTAAATCGGCCTGAACCGCCAGTTAGATGCATGAGAGATGAGTTGGGGCGGCGCGCTCAATTGATGTAGCGCGCCACCCGTTAGGGTTAACGCGGTCAGTCCGCAATGACGAGCATCAAGCGAAGGCCGGGATGAACCGGGTCGATCAAATAATATTCGCCGTCGATTTCGTCGACGTAGACGGCGTCGGTGTATGCCCAGTCCGATGGCCACGGATCGTTGTAAACCCAGTAGTAGCCGCCGTAATTGAAGCGTCGATCGTTGCTGCGTGATACGCGGAAAGTGTGTTCGCGGCCGAAGTGAGCGTGGAAGTCCTGCTCGGGGATGCGGCGCGCGCTGCGATTGCCGCCATCGCGCTGAGCTTGCTGGTTATGGGCGCTGTCTTGTCGCGCGACTTGTTGTTGCTGCTGCTGTTTGGCGGCTTGTTGCTGTTGCTGGTGCGTCGCTTGTTGTTGCTGCTTTGCGGCGTCTGATCTTTCTTTCTCGGTTTGCTTGGCCTGGTCTTTTTGTTGTTCCTGAGCCTGATGCTGAGCTTTCTGTTGTTCCGGCGCCTTCTTTTCCTCTTGAGCCTGCGGACGCGCGGGCTCCTTAGCGGCGGGTTCTTTCCTCTCGGGTTGTTCCTTTTTCTCTTCTTGCTTTGGTTTGTCTTTTTCTTGATCTTGCGCGTAGCAGGTCGTGGCTGCGAGCAAGACAAACAGCGCCGTGCCGATCGCGAATTTCATCAGAGTCTCTCCTAGATTTTCTGCTGCACCTGCAGCGGGGTCGGTCCGAGAAGCGCGGGGAGCGCGATACGAGTGAACGATCAGGCCGGTTGGCATTGAGATGCTTGCGATATCGAAAAAGTACGCAGAGGAAGGGATTTCGAATGCTCGGTGGCACGCGAAAACACAAACGTGAATGAACGGAAGCGAGTAGCGGCGGCCTTGAACTCAAGTGCGATGCCGTCCTTCCGACAGGCCGCGGCATCCAACAATCGAAGCGCACCTTAGCGCAATACAAACCAGCCTGCGCCGACCGCTGCCGCTCGCATAGCGCCACGACGGCGAAACTCACAGTAGGAGACGCGTATGAAAAAAACACAAATAGCCGCAGTGTTGGCGGGCCTGGTTTTCCTCGGTGGGTGTGCAACGAAACGATACGTTGCAGATCGCGTCGACCCCGTCGACAAAAAGGTCGGGGACGTCGACCAAAAGCAACAGGGAACCCAGAAGCAACTGGATGAAGCGGAAACCAAGATCAGCGCAGCCGATGAAAAGGCAACCTCTGCGGACAATCGCGCGGGCGATGCTCTTGGGCGCGCGGATGCCGCGTCGAAGAAATCGGATCAAGTGCGCGATCAGTTGCGCGGAGAGCTGAACGATCGCATATCGAACCTCGACGATTACAAGACGGCCGGCGACGCGACCGTGCTTTTCAAATTTAACTCGTCCGAATTGAGCGACGACGCGAAGCAACAACTCGACACGCTGGTCAGCGGAAATATTTCGAGCGCGAAGCGATACTTCATCGCGATTCAAGGATTTACCGACAAAGTTGGTCCGGCGGAGTACAACCTGCAATTGAGCCGGCGCCGCGCGGAAGCGGTGCAGACGTATCTCGTGGGCGCGAAGAACGTGCCGGTCTATCGGATTCAGATCGTCGGACTGGGCAAGGACAAGCCAGTCAACGATCAGAAAACGAAGGACGATCGCGAAAAGAACCGTCGCGTTGAGGTCACCGTGTTTTCGGCAAACGCCGGGACGACGGCGGCAACGAACGGGGCAGCGCAATAACAAGTGGCGCGACCGCTATAGTTCTAGTCCTAAGGTGTAGCAGTTTGAGACAGTTGACGACGAATTCGTAGGTCGAAGCGCTCGCCGGTGTACGCGAAGAGCGAATATCGGTCGAGCGCTTCGAAAAGAGTTTGTAACTCTTCCGTATTTTTAAAGCATCTAAGTAGTCCTATAACCTTGTTCGGTAGTAACCCAAGCTGTGCAGGCCAGTGGTTGAGCAGAGCCGTACCTCGAAGGCGGCTGAAATGCGTCTCACAAAAAGATTTTCCGCAAGCCAAATTTTTCGTGTAAATCCGAGGAAATGCTTGCGGAGACAGCGACGTGTGGAATACCCTATCGTCACCGCATTTTGCTGCTTCTCGTGAAGTAAACATCCGGTTGCAGTTTATGTAAGACAGGGACTGGTGCCAACCGGGACTGGGGTGGAAGTAAAATTTTTTAAGCTGCGATGCGTCTGACGCAGCTTGCCGGCGGCAGCGGAACTAAAACCCGGCGAGCGCGTAAACAACATTCGTGAATTCCAAGAGAGAGTCTTTCGGGAGGAAATAAAGATGCGCAGGTTGTGTCTGATGATGGTGGTTGGCGCGCTTTTCGCGCTGCCAGGGTGGGCCCAGCAGGGTGATGACCAGACGAACGCGAAGAAGACCTCGGATGACACGGCAGCAGCAGCGCCGGCGACGAGCGACTCGACGGCAACTCCAGATGCATCGCGAAGCTTCGCGGTGCCCAATCCGCCGCGGCCGAATCCGTTTCCGGCTGCGAGCCCGGCTCCAGCAGCGGCTACGTCGGGTGAGTTCGACCCGAGCACGCCGGGTCGCTGGGTGCCGAAGTACGAATTGGCGGGAATGTACAGCTACGTCAACTTCAACCCCGGCAACGATTTTCCGAACTTCAACAATAACGGCGGCACCGGATCCTTCACGTATAACGTGAACAAGTTTCTCGGCTTGACCGCCGAGGCGGGCTTCTATTCCTTCAGCCGCCGCATTCCGGGCGTGACAAAGACAGAGGGCGGCTTCCAGACGTATATGGCCGGCCCCCGACTGAACCTGCGCCGGGATCACTTCGTTCCATTCGCCGAAATCCTGTTCGGCGCGATGCGCGCCAACGGCCAAGTGACTGGCAACGGGCAATACGACTCGTTCGCACTCGCGGCGGGCGGCGGCGTTGATGTGGTCTTCAACAAGCACATCGCGTGGCGCTTTGCACAGATCGATTACCTGCGCAGCTACGTTCAGGGCATTTGGGTTGATCCGAACTACCGCCAGAACAGCGTTCGACTTGGCACCGGTGTCGTGTTCCGTTGGGGCTTCCCGACGCCACCACCGCCGCCACCGGCCGGACCGCCGACGGCATCTTGCTCGGCTACACCAGCGGCAGTTATCGAAGGATCGAACGATCCCTCCGCAATTCACGTGACGGCTGCCAGCCCGGCAAGCTTGCCTCTGACCTACAGCTACACAGCAACGGGCGGCACGGTTGACGGCACGGGTCCCGATGGACGCTGGAGTTCGAACGGCCTCGCGGTCGGCACCTACACGGTGACCGCGAAGGTTGACGACGGCAAGGGCGGCACGGCTTCGTGCACCGCGGATATCGCGGTTCAGGAACGTCCGCATCATCCGCCGACAATCTCGTGCTCCGCGAATCCGAGCACGATCCAGCCTGGTGAGAAGTCGACGATTACCTCGACTGCCAGCAGCCCGGACAATCTGAATCTGACCTACACCTACTCGGCCGCACAGGGCCAGGTGACTGGCAACGGCCCGACGGCCACCTATGACTCGACCGGTTTGTCGTCCGGCAGTTATAAGGTCAATTGCACCGTGACCGATACCCGCGGCGACAAGGCCGATGGCCAGGCAACGGTAGACGTTCAACAGCCGCCGCCACCGCCACAAGCCACGAAGATCGGCGAGTGCGGTTACACCAAGCCGGGCGTCGCTCGCTTCGACAACCTCTGCAAGCGCGTCGGTGACGACGTTGCGCTGCGGTTGAAGAACGATCCGAGCGCCAAGGTAGTCATCGTCGGTTACGCCGATGGCAAGGAACCGCGCGCAGCCAAGCTGGCTCAGAGCCGCGCCGACCTCGCGAAGGCGTACCTGGGTGAAAAGGGCATCGACGCGTCGCGCAGCACCACGCGCACGGGTCAGGCCTCCACGGAGAAGGGCTCGGAGAAGGAAAACCGCCGAGTCGAATTCATCTTCGTGCCAGACGGCGCAACCTACTAAAAACCCTCGCGGTCGAGCCGGCGGTTGCCGGCTCGGCTCGCGAATCTGAGTAACGAATCACGACGGGCCTTTGAGTGAACCTCAAAGGCCCGTTTTCTTTTTGGGTGGGAGTCTTTTTGTTCCGGACACTACGATCACGGAGTCCCGTTCCGGTCGTGCGGCGCCCATTCCCGAAATGGAACGCTCTGAGGAAATCCAGCCCCATTCTTGCAAGCGCCTCGTACTTCTCCCCTTACATCGACCTAAGGTCCATTTTGCCTTTCCGAGATTCCCAAAATGGTTAGTGCATCTTTAGTACTCTTTGTGTAAGATGCTGCTCCCTCATACCGGTAGCCATTGTCCTGAATTGGAACCGCGTATGCAGACAGGTTGCTTCACAAGCGAAGTTCACAAGAGACGCTCACAAACGAAGTGGCGCAGGGAGATTCCTCGAATGACAACAACAATGATGAGTGAAGAAGTCGTCGCGCCGCGCGAGACTGCGGCGATTCACGTGTTGATCGTGGATGACGAGCCGACGATTCGCGAAGCGTGCGCGAAAGTCGCGCAGATGAGCGGCATGCACGCGACGACGGTAGCAACGGCGGAAGAGGCGACGGAAGTCATCGAGAACACGGCGATCGATATCCTGCTAACGGATTTGATGCTGCCGCAGACGAGCGGGCTCGAATTGTTGAAACGGGTACACGAGACGCATCCGAATTTGCCGGTGATTGTGCTTACGCAATACGGCACGATTGACTCGGCGGTCGCGGCAACGCGCATGGGCGCCATCGACTACGTGACGAAACCGTTTCGCATCGAGGAGCTGCAGGCACGATTGGAGCGGGCGTCGCGCGCAGTCGAGTTGCAGCAGGAAAATCAGTTGCTCCGCGAACAGCTGCGGACGCGGCCAGGATTTGGCGGGCTCATCGGCGTTTCGGAACGAATGCAGCGGGTCTATAAGACGATTCAGAAGGTGAGCCTGCACGACTATCCGGTGCTGATCCTCGGCGAGAGCGGAACCGGCAAAGAACTGGTGGCGCGCAGCGTGCACTTTTCGGGCTCGCGCAAAGATCGGCCGTTTGTGCCGGTGGATTGTTCGTCGCTCGTCCCAACATTGATCGAGTCGGAATTGTTCGGATATGTGAAGGGCGCGTTCACAGGCGCGCTGCACGGAAAACAGGGATTGCTCGAAGCCGCGCATGGCGGGACGCTGTTTCTCGACGAGATCGGCGAGATGCCCGTCGATTTGCAAGCGAAGCTGCTGCGTGTTTTGCAGGAGCGGGAGGTGAAGCCGGTTGGTTCGACGGAGCGGCGCAAAATTGATGTGCGAATCATCGCGGCGACGAATCGCGATCTCGAGAATGGGATCAAGACCGGTGCGTTTCGCCAGGATCTCTATTTCCGATTGAATGTTATCCAGGTGAAATTGCCGGCATTGCGAGAGCGGAAGAGCGACATTCCGCTGCTGGTCACGTCGTTCCTGGATAAGTTTTGCGATCCGCAGAAGTCATCGCGGGCAATTTCGGAAGATGCGATGCGCCGCCTGATTGCGTATGACTGGCCCGGGAACGTGCGCGAACTGGAGAACGCGATTGAGCGCGCCGTCGCGCTAGGATCGGGCCCGATCGTCGCCGTCGCCGACCTGCCATCGAACCTGCAGTATCCGACGACGGAACGCGTGCCGGAGAAAGATGAGTTGTTGCCGCTCGAAGAGCTTGAGCGGCGCGCGATTCTGCGGACACTGCGGCAAACGAGCGGGGACAAGCTCGCCGCCGCGCGGATACTCGGAATCGGAAAGACGACACTGTATCGAAAGCTGAAGCAGTACCACGTGGAGACTGCGGTTTCGTAGCCGAGGCGAGTCGGGGCGGTGGCTTCAACGGGTGCGTTTGCGTTTGGCTTACTTCTGAGATTCTTCGCTTCGCTCAGAATGACAACGCGTCAATTTTTGATGAAGGGGCAAAGCGAACTGAAAGTCCGCGCTACTTTCCAACGGCGCTAAGTGCTTTTGCGCCTTCGACCTCTACAATTTTCCCCCGACTTCACGTCAAAAATGTTGCCGTAAACCGGAATCGTCTTGCGCGCGAGCGCATGATTGCGGATCGCAGCCACGTCGTCGAGTACTGCCTGCTTTTGGTCTTTGAACGTGAGCCAGCGGGAAGCGTCAATCTGGGCAACGCCCATGATCGTCAGCGCTCTTCGAGCGTCCGCATCTTTGCGGAAAATTTCCAACCACGAATTTCATCCTTTCCGTCGATGCTCGACGCGGATACAATTTCGGTCAACACAAGCTTGGGCCACGCGCGTCAAAACGATTGCGGTTCGCGACGCATTTTCAACTTGCCCGGCCGGTCGGCAACAAGACTTTGGTTGTATATAAGGAGAAGTTCTCGTGCCCGAATCCACTTCACAACACTCTCTTGGCGATCGCGCAGCATTTCAGCTTGCCAATGTCACCAAGACACCGCCGCAGTATGGCGCGATCACGCCTCGCTGGCTCGTCCGCCTGCTGGACTGGAAGCCGCTCGAGGCCGGCACGCTGCGTGTCAATCGCGTCGCCGATGAGAAAGCCATCGACGTCGTGTGCGGCCAGAAAGATGAGAAGGCTCTGCCCGAAACCTATGTCGAGTACGAAGAGAAGCCGCGCGAATACACGCTGAGCGCGATCTCCGCCGTCCTCGATGTGCAGACGCGCGTCTCCGATCTCTACAGCAATCCTTACGACCAAGTCCGCGAGCAGCTTCGCCTGATGATCGAAAATGTGAAGGAACGTCAGGAAAGCGAGCTCATCAACAACAGCGACTATGGCTTGTTGAAGAATGTTCCGGCCAGCCAGCGCGTGCAGACGCGCAAAGGCGCGCCGACGCCCGACGATCTCGACGAGCTTCTCACCAAAGTTTGGAAAGAGCCGTCGTTCTTTCTCGCTCATCCGCGCGCCATTGCCGCATTCGGGCGCGAGTGCACCCGACGGGGAGTTCCTCCCGCCACAGTGACGCTGTTCGGTTCGCCGTTCATCACGTGGCGCGGTGTTCCGCTGATCCCGTGCGACAAACTGCTGATCGATGGCGCGGCAAAATCCAAGTCGGCCAACGGAAAGAGCAACATCCTGTTGCTGCGCGTCGGCGAAAAGAAGCAGGGCGTCATCGGCCTGTTCCAGCCCGGGCTGCCCGGAGAGCAAACGCCCGGCCTGTCGGTTCGCTTCATGGGTATCAGCAGCAAGGCGCTGGCTTCGTACTTGATTTCGCTCTATTGCTCGGCCGCAGTACTCGTTGACGACGCCATCGCCGCGCTCGAAGATGTGGAAGTCGGCCAATATCATGAGTACAAGTGAGTCTGGAAAAAACGCGCCGCATACGTCCGCCGGTGACTTCGGGACTTCGACCGATTTCCGGACGATTCTGCCCGGCGAATCGCAGGTAATCCCGGCGGGACTCCCGGATCCCGCGGTTCTGGCACAGATGGCGAACGAATTTTTCACCGCGCTGCCGCTGAGCGAAAACTCCGCCGCCGACGGGCAGAAATTCGTGACAGTCCCGGGTACGCCCGAAGCATTCGGCGTCGCGCGGAATCCGACAGCATTTGTCTCGCTGCCCGGCGCCGCCTCACTACCCTCGACATCGCTGCCGTCCACGACAATTCCGTTTACAACGCCGCCCACCGAATCCGGCTTTCGCGGACTTCCTGGCGCATCTTCAGCAGCCAGCACAATTCCCGGAATCGCGACGCAACCGCAGTTTCCCTCTGGCTCTGATTTTTCCGCGCCCGGCATTCCTGGCGGATTCAGCTCCGCGGATTTCTCTGCTCTTTCGTCTTTTGGATTTTTGGAAGAAATCCGGCCGCTCTTTTCGTATCCCGCCGCTTCGCCGCTTCCGGTCGCGCCGTCTCAACCAAACATCAGCATTCCCGGCGAGACCGAACTCCGCGCATTCGCTGACAGTTTTTCCTCCTCGGCAACGCCGCAAACTACAGAGTCGATTTCGCATCTCGCGACTCCGCAGGTTCCTGGCGCAACCGTGCAACAGCGCGCACCGTTAGCGGGTTCGTCATCGCCCTTTCCGTTTCTCGATGAAATCCGCCAACTTGCTCCCCCGACATCCATCCCAGCCGGCGACGACGCATTTCGAGCGCCTGCGCAGTCGCTTCCCGCGCTGAATCTTTCGTCTCAGGGATTCCAGGTCGAAGCTATTCGCCGCGACTTCCCGATCCTCCAGGAGCGCGTTCACGGCAAGCCGCTCATTTGGCTCGACAACGCGGCCACGACACAAAAGCCGCAAAGCGTGATCGATCGGCTGAGCCATTTCTACGCTCACGAAAATTCCAATATTCATCGCGCCGCTCACGAACTCGCTGCTCGGTCCACCGATGCCTACGAAGCGGCCCGCGACAAGGTTCGCCGCTTTATCAACGCCGGCAGCGTGAAGGAAATCATCTTCGTCCGCGGCACCACCGAAGCCATCAATCTCGTTGCGCAAAGCTGGGGCCGCCAGAATATTCACAAGGACGACGAGATCGTCATCACCTGGCTCGAGCATCACGCCAATATCGTTCCTTGGCAGATGCTTTGCGCCGAAGCGGGCGCGCGTCTACGAGTCGCTCCGGTGGACAACACCGGACAGGTGATCCTCGACGAGTATCAAAAGTTGCTCGGGCCGCGCACGCGCCTCGTTGCGTTTCCGCAAGTTTCCAATGCGCTGGGTACAGTTACTCCCGCCCAGCAGATGATTGAGATGGCGCATCGCTATGGCGCGAAAGTGCTGTTGGACGGCGCTCAGTCGGTCTCGCACATGCAAACCGATGTGCAGGTCTACGATTGCGACTTTTTCGTCTTTTCGGGTCACAAGATGTTTGGCCCCACCGGAATCGGCGTGGTGTATGGTAAGGAAGACATTCTGCAAAACACGCAGCCCTGGCAAGGCGGCGGCAACATGATTCAGGACGTCACGTTCGAGAAGACGACGTACCAGCCAGCGCCTGGCCGTTTTGAGGCTGGAACCGGGAATATTGCGGATGCCGTCGGACTCGGCGCAGCCGTCGATTACCTCGACCGTATCGGCATGGCTAACATCAGCCGGTATGAGCACGACCTACTGCTGTACGCGACCGATGCGCTGAATCGCATTCCGGGCCTCAGACTGATCGGCACGGCTCGCGAAAAGGCCGGCGTCCTATCGTTTGTGCTCGACGGATTTCGCACGGAAGACGTAGGCGCCGCTCTCAATCGGCAGGGGATTGCCGTTCGCGCGGGGCACCACTGCGCTCAACCCATCCTCCGCCGCTTCGGCGTAGAGACCACGGTCCGGCCGTCGCTCGCTCTCTACAACACCTGCGAGGAAATCGATGCACTCGCGGCCGCCATCTGGAATCTGAAGCAGGGCCACGGTTCTCTCTAGCTCGACTGAGCTGAAGTTCGTTGACAGGAATGTGCTCGATACTCTAATATCTACGTTTGTCTCTACAGGGAAAGGTGTGACTAAGGGCAATGCGGACGTACGTAGCGAAGGGTGAAGAGGCCGAAGCGCTCAAGGTGGGCGCGGATTGGTTCGTGGTTGATGCCACCAACCAGGTGCTGGGCCGGCTCGCGACCAAAGTCGCGCGGATGTTGATGGGCAAAGATAAAGCGGCGTTTACGCCGTATCTGGATTCGGGCGATCACGTCGTGGTCATCAATGCGGATAAGATTAAGATGACCGGGAACAAAGTCGAGCAGAAGATGTACTACTCGCATAGCGGCTACCCCGGCGGACTGAAAGAGGTCCCGGCGAAGCGCGTGCGCGAGACCAAGCCCGACTGGATGATTCGCGAGGCGGTTCTGGGCATGCTGCCCAAGAACAAGCTGCGTGCTCGCCGCGCGAAGAAGCTTCGGATTTATCGCGACGCGGCCGGTTTGGCGCGCCACGCGGGGCAGAAGCCGCAAGCCGTCTCCCTGTAAAACGGGCTGTAATCGGCTGGCGGGATAGAGTTTAGGGGATTGCAGTTCAGTAGGTGTAACAACCTGCAGCATTCAGTCTCCACGTAGTGGTCCAGATGGGTTTTTCCGCTTGTTGCGGTGCTTCCCTTCGTCGAGGTAGGAAAGCCAAGCAAAACGGGTAAACCGGAAATAGTGTCGAAGTACGGGTCTTTGGTTGTTTGACGCTGTCTTGATGGCTGTTCTGATTTAGGAGGAACGTTGAGTTCGAGCGCTTCGCCCCTCGGGGCTAATCAGTCCTGGTTTCTCGGCACCGGCCGCCGCAAAGAGTCGATCGCGCGTGTGTTTTTGCGCGCTGGGTCGGGCAAGTTCACGGTAAATGGCCGGACCACGGATCAATATTTTCCGAATCATGCGTGGAAGCATGATGCGACCGAGCCGCTGAAGTTCACCAACCTGGGCGACCAGGTGGACGTCGTATGCACCGCGAATGGCGGCGGCGTCGGCGGACAGGCTGGAGCGGTACGCATGGGATTGTCTCGCGCGATCGCGCGTTACAACCCGGAGCTGCGCCCCTCGCTCCGCACCAACGGATTTTTGACGCGCGACTCCCGTATGAAGGAACGCAAGAAGTACGGGCAGAAGGGCGCACGTAAACGCTTCCAGTTCACGAAGCGCTAGTTTTTGGCGGCCCGGTGCATGGCGCTGGGTCGCAAAGAGCTCCGGCGAGCGTCGCAAGGCGCTCGTCGAGATCACGGCCGGCAAGCCGCCGGCAAAAAGGCTGCTCTACAGCGAGTCGTCAGCGCGATCGACGACAGCTGTCGCAAGCAGCAATCTAACGAGGAGGCAACTTGGCAGTAGAAATTACAATGAAAGAACTTCTGGAAGCCGGAGTTCACTTCGGTCACCAGACGCGCCGCTGGAATCCCAAGATGAAGGAATACATCTTCGGGGAACGCAACGGCATTCACATCATCGATTTGCAAAAAACTTTGAAGATGTTCCGCGAAGCGAGCCGCTTCGTGAGCGAAATTTCAGCGCATGGCCGCACGGTTCTTTTCGTCGGCACCAAGCGCCAGGCCCAGGAAGCGGTCGCCGAAGAGGCGAAGCGCTGCGGTGCGTACTATGTGAATCACCGCTGGCTGGGCGGCACGCTCACGAATTGGGCGACGCTGCAAAAGTCGATCAAGCGCCTGAAGCTGTTGAAGGCGATGGGCGAAGATGGCCGCATGGAAGAGCTCTCGAAGAAAGAGCGCGCGCGGCTGGATCGTGAAATGAAGCACCTGCTGCAGAACCTGGCAGGTATCGAGAACATGACGCAGTTGCCGGATGCGATGTTCGTCATCGACTCGAACGCCGAAGAGATCGCTGTGAAGGAAGCGCGCCGCATGGGCGTGCCCGTGGTTTCGGTCGTCGATACGAACTGCGATCCGGACGTCGTGGACTGGATCATTCCGGGCAACGATGACGCGTTGCGCGCGATCCGTTTGTTCACATCGAAGATCTCGGAATCGGTGATCGAAGGCCACAATCTGTATGCGCAGTCGCAGGTCGCCGAGCAGAAATCGGCTCAGGACCAGGCGCTTGTGGATGGCGTCGAGTACGTCGACACCAGCAAATACGAGAAATACGAGAAGCAGGAAGGCGATTTCGTCGAAGGTGCGGAAGCTGCAGCAGCCGAAGTAGCGCCCGAACCGGCGGCGGAACCCGCCGAAGCGACCGTCCCGCCGGACGAGCCGTCGCGCTAACAATCCGCGCTGGCAAGATTCAGAAGGCCCGGCGCTCTCGCTATCAAGATGCGCCGGGCCGTTTTGCAGCCGGACGCTTTTCTGAAAAATTCATATCGTGGAAACAAAGAGAGAGTAGAAGAAAAGGATGAGTACACAACCGCAAGCCATGCAAATACCAGCGAACCTCGTGAAAGAACTGCGCGAACGGACCGGGGCGGGTTTCTCGGACTGCCGCGCCGCGCTCGTCGAGTCTGGAGCCGATATCGAAAAGGCGATCGACATCCTTCGCAAGAAGGGACAAGCGGCCGCCGCCAAGAAGGCGCAGCGCACCGCGAGCGAAGGGCTCGTCGGCCACTACATTCACGCCGGCGGAAAAATCGGCGTGATCGTCGAAGTGAACTGCGAGTCGGATTTCGTCGCGCGCACCGAAGCTTTCCAGCAGCTTTGCCACGACATCGCGATGCACATCGCCGCGATCGATCCGCGCTATCTGCGCCGCGAGGAAGTCACGCCCGAAATGCTCGAGCGCGAGCGCGAGATTTATAAGGATCAAGCGAAGGCGACCGGGAAGCCCGAAGCGGTTATCGAGCGCATCGTTACCGGCAAGATGGAAAAGTTCTATGAGGAGAATTGCCTCTACGAACAGCACTACATCAAGGACGAGTCGGTCACGATCGGCGAGATGATTACGCAAGCGATCGCCAAGCTCGGCGAAAACGTTTCCGTGCGCCGCTTTGTCCGCTTCAAGGTCGGCGAAGTCGCTGGCGGGTCGGCGGCACCGGAAGCGGGTGAAGCTGGCGTGCCGGTTACGGCGTAAGCTCGAACCGATTCGACGATCATTTTTGACCATTTCAGGCGTCCCGGTTTCACCGGGACGCCTTTTTCTTTGAGATCGGTGCATTTCGTGGAAAGCGGCCGGCTCCCGGCCCGAGTGGTTTGGCTGCGCGTTCGTATGCCAGTCGTCGCGGATGTTTGTTACAATTCCGAAGCTTTTGAGATCGATCATCGCGGAGACTCATGGCGGCGAAAAAGACGGCAAGCAAGAGCGCGCTGAAAAGCGCGGCGAAAAAGAACAAGCCCAAGTACAAGCGCATCGTCCTGAAACTTTCGGGCGAATCGATGCAGGGGCCCCAAGGCTTCGGAATTCACGGCGAGACCGTGCAGGCGATCGCGAAAGAGCTCAAGGAAGTTCACGAGCTGGGCGTCGAGGTTGCGATCATGGTCGGCGGCGGAAATATTTTTCGCGGCGGCCGGCAAAAAGGATTTGAGATCGATCGCGCGACCGGCGACTACATGGGCATGCTGGCGACGATGATCAACGCGCTGGCATTGCAGGACGCGCTGGAAAAAGAAGGCGTCCACACGCGGGTTCAGAGCGCGATGGGAATGCATCAAGTGGCGGAGCCGTTCATTCGGCGGCGTGCGGTGCGGCACCTGGAAAAGGGACGTGTCGTGATTTTCGGCGCTGGCACCGGCAATCCCTACTTTTCGACAGACACTGCAGCGGCGCTGCGCGCGATGGAAATCAAGGCCGACGTTATCTTGAAGGCGACCCGTGTCGATGGAATTTACGACGCTGATCCGGAACGCGTGTCGGACGCGAAGTTCTTCGCGCAGATTACGTACCGCGACGTGCTGCATCAGGACTTGAAGGTAATGGACTCGACGGCGATTTCGCTGTGCATGGACAACGGAATGCCGATCGTCGTGTTCAATATGAATCGGCACGGGAACATCAAGCGCGTGGTGCTGGGCGAGCGCGTGGGATCGACAGTGACGCCGGCGTAGAAATTGGAAAATGGAAAAGCGAAACTGGAAATTCGTGACAGTTTAGCTTGGCAGTTCGGCTTGAGCGGTCCGAAACGACTTGAAAAGAACGTAGTAGTGAGTTTCGGGTTTCCAGTTTCCTGAGGGACGATATGACGACGATTGGTTCGACGAAAGAAGCGTCAGCGGCGGCGAAGACGCGCATGGAAAAGGCGGTCGAGGATTTCCGCAAGGAGATCGCGACGCTGCGGACGGGACGCGCGAATGCGACGCTGCTCGACGGTGTTCGCGTGGACTACCACGGGACGCCAACGCCAGTGAATCAACTCGGCACGATGACGACGCCGGACCCGACGATGATCGTAATTTCGCCCTGGGATCCAGGCGCGGTGCCACTGATCGACAAAGCGATTCGCACTTCCGACCTCGGACTGAATCCGACAAACGACGGCAAAGTCGTCCGCGTGCCAATCCCGGCTTTGACCGAAGATCGCCGCAAGGACATGGTGAAGGTCCTCCACAAGGTGCTGGAGAATCACCGCACCGCAGTGCGCAACGTCCGCCGCGACGTCAAGGAAGGGATCGACAAGCTCGAGAAGGACAAGAAGATCAGTAAAGACGAACAAAAACGATCGCTGGATGAACTCGACAAAATTTCGCAGGCCGAGACGAAGAAGATTGAAGATTTGAGCGCGACCAAAGAAAAAGAAATCATGGGTCTGTAGCAGCGCTCAGACTCCCGGTCCTTCCGAAGGTTCAACTGACAATTAGTGTTTTTGTGGTGTGCTGGCTGCGGTGGTTGCCGATCCATCGGCGCGCGTCAGTGTGAACAATTGCGCCTGGTCGGTTTGGACGGCGTGCAGGAACGCGGCGTAATCGGGAGCGCGGTCCGTGGCGACTTGGCGGTGAATGAAGTTGATGTGGCGGACTGCGGTGACCGTGCCGGAATCGGTGTTGTAGCGCGAGACGAAAGTGGCGTAGTCGCGATCGACAATTGTGCCTGTCGGAAGTTCCACGCTGGTGCCCGGAGGAAGATGCAGCGTCACGCGAGTCTCGACATCGAGTGGCGTGCCGAGATCGATCGTGGAAGATTTGTCGCCTGCCGCTTTGCCGGGAAGATCGGGCACGGTTAGGACGGGAAGCGGCGCAGGAATGCGGACCGGTTTCTTGGACCAATCGACAAACTTGGGTTGCGAGATTTCGTATTCGACGGTGAAGGGAAGCTTGGTCGCGAGAGGATCGGACGCGCTGACCGAGATAATCTTGCCGCGGAAACCGTCGGACAGTGACATGAGCTGCGCGACTTCTTTCCATTTGTCGCGCGCGGATTGATGAAAGGCGAGACGAAGCAGCAGTTCATTGTCGCCGCGCATCGAGTATTTCACCTTGGCGTTGAGAGCGCCTTCGGGTGTGACGGTGGCGTCGACGGTGACACGCTGCGTGGAAGAAAAGGGAAGCTCGCCCGTGATCGTCTTCCAGCACGACGCCTGCGAGCAGGACTTGGACAGGTCGAGCGCTTTTTTGCCGCGCAGGTCGGGGCGGATCATACCGAAAGGCGCTACTTCGAGACTCGGATCGAGGTAGACGGTGCGGTTGCCGTCATCCATCTGCAAAAGTATTTGAGTGAACAACGATGGTCGAGGAAGCTGCTTTTCTGGTGCGTCGGAGGACGAGACGAGCAGTATTCGTGTCGGCTTCGCTTGAGAGAGAAGCGCTTTCAGGAGATATATTTTGTCTTCGGGTGTACCAACGCCGGAAGACAGGATCGCTTCATCTTCGCGTTTTCCGAAGCGTGCCAGGTCGAGCGGAAGATCTACGGTCTTCACGCGTGTTGAAACGAGATTGTAGTTTGCTGCTTCGGGCGAGGCCGTCTGCGGAGATGACTTCAGAATTGCTGTACCCGTCTTTGCATGGGACAGAGTTGACGTGTGGACCTGCATGCCAACCTGCATTTCATGCTGAAACTGGTCCCACGACGAAAAAGTAGTGATGACGACGTCGGAATCGTCCGAAGCGGCCTTGTGTCCGGGGAGATCGGCGGGTTTCACATCCCAGAGATAGAGTAGTCGAGCGTCTTTGCCGGAGCCTTCGACTTTTCTTGATGACTCGTGCGTCTCAGGCGAAACGTAGATCTGACCGAGGTCGGTGGGAGATCGCAGAGATGAAGGATTGGCCGGCGTAGGCAGAGTGGCCTCCAAAGCTTGATCCCGGATGAATCTTGAGGCCGGCAAATCCAGTGAGAAGACTTCGCGGGACACGACTCCGGTGCG
The DNA here is from genome assembly GCA_963766985.1 of uncultured Acidobacteriota bacterium. Classification (GTDB taxonomy): domain Bacteria; phylum Acidobacteriota; class Terriglobia; order Acidiferrales; family UBA7541; genus Acidiferrum. The sequence continues at coordinate 21,645 of CAVYCJ010000006.1, read as the reverse complement.
GTCGAAGGAATGGTCTAGCCAAAAGTTACCACGCAGAGTCGTTTGGCAATTTGTGTTCGGTCGTCGTGACGACGCGATATTCAAGAACATCACTGGGTTCGAGGCCGAGTATGCGGACCGACTTGATGCGCACATCCTGGTATGCGGATGCGTCGCCCACGACCGGATCCGGTTGATCGGTGATGGCGCTGGGAAGAATGTCGGCGGAGCCGCCGCTGGCGTGCGCGATATGAACGAGCGGGATTTCGACGCTTTCGTAGGCGCGATTGAAATTGAAGTTGAGGTGGGCGAACTGGCGAGCACCGAGTTCGCTGTTGATCCGGACGCGGGTGTGGACCTCTTTGCGAGAGTCGCCGTTGGCTTCGAAGCGGATTTTGGTTTCGAGCAGCTCGATTTGGGCAGGGGTATCGGCAGGGGCTGCGGCTGCGTCGATCTTTGGCGATTGAGTTTGGGACGCTCCTGCAGGGGCCTGGGATGCGTCTTGGGCGTGCGAGGAGACGGCGAAGGTGACGAAAAGCAACGCTATCGCGGCAAGGGGAGCCCAGTATCGAGTAGAAATTGACATGCGAGTCACCACTCCAGTTTGGATGGGGGAGGAGGGGTGGGCAAGGCTGGGTTCGGGCCGGGTTGCGAGGGTTGCAATGCAATAGGGACTCGCAATTCTGGGCTGAAACCGATTTGTAGTGGGTACGTCTGACGGAGATGATAGGGTGTGCGCGAACCCAGTTCAGGAGAGTGGAATGAAGAAGTTGTCTTCGGCGGTGCGGATTGCGGCGGGTCTGGTGATTGCCGGGTGTGGACTGAGCGGCGCAGCGTGGGCTAACGATAACGCGGCGAAAGGGCCGGCGGCCGATGGGACCTTGCCGTCGCTGGTGAAGATTGCCGGCGAAGGAGAGATGAATTCGCACGCGATGGATTTCCTGACGCAGCTCAGCGACGACGTTGGCGCGCGCGTTACGGGGTCGCCCGCCGATCACAAGGCTGAGGACTGGGGCGTCGCAAAAATGAACGAGATTGGGCTCGCGAACGTCCACAAAGAGAAATACACGATCTGGAAGGGGTGGACGCGCGGAACCGCCGATGCGGAATTGCTGACGCCGGTGCGACATAGGCTGCACATCGACTCGATGGGCTGGACGGGATCGACGGTTGCGGGTGGCACCGATGCGGACGTCGTCGCGGTGAATCTGTTCGACATCGACAATGAGATCAAGAACGTTTCGCGGCTAAAGGGGAAAGTTGCGCTCATGGTCACGAGAGGGAAGCCCGACGGGCGACCTGGAATCCAATATTTCATCCGGATGGCGGATTTCAATCGTGCGGCCGCTTCGGCCGGAGTCGTGGCGGTCATTGGCGGGCAGGGCGGAGGGAAATCGACGGGAATGAACCTGACGCATACGGGAATTCTGGGCTTTGACGCCGATTTCGCGATTCCTGTCGTGTCGATGACCGGCGAAGATCAGGGGCAGCTGGAGCGCTATCTCGATCGAGGGATTACGCCACGCGTTCACTTCAATATTCAGAACACATTTACGAATGGGCCGGTGGAGACGGCGAATGTGGTTGGCGAGATTCGCGGAACGGAGCATCCGGAGCAGATTCTGGTGGTCGGCGGGCACTTGGATTCATGGGATCTGTCCGAAGGGACGACGGACAACGGTTCGGGCACGGCGACTACGCTGGGCGCGGCCGACTCGATCATGCGATCAGGGGCGAAGCCGCGGAGGACGATTCGGTTCGTGCTATTTACCGGCGAAGAGCAGGGGCTGGATGGATCGATCGCGTACGTGAAGCAACATCAGAGTGAGATGGCGAACCATCTTGGCGATTTGATTCTGGATGCCGGACAAGGCGAAGTGAAGGGATTTCAGCTGGGCGGCCGCAGCGATTTGCTGGATACGTTTCAGCCGTTCGCCGATTCTCTGACGGCGATGGGTCCGATCTCGGTGGACGATAAGATCGAAGATGGAACAGACACGCTGACGTTCACGATTGCCGGGCTGCCGGGAATCAACATGCTTCAGGACACCAAGGATTACATGTACACGCACCACTCGCAGGCGGACGCACTGGAGGCGCAGAAGCAAGATGTGCTGGCAAAGAATGCGACGCTGATGGCGCTGGCGGCGTTCTGGATTGCGGATCGGCCGGAGCGATTTGCGGCGCCGTGGTCGGCGGAGCGGACGGCGAAGATGCTGCGGGACCAGCACGAGTACGAGGAGCTAAAGGCGTTTAATTTGTGGCCGTTTGGTGAGCAGGGCAAGGACAACACGCCGCAGAACTAGTTGGATGGGCTCGACCGGCAGCGGACAGATGACGGATGGGGGATTCAGGGCGGCTCGAGGTAGAGTCGCCCTTCTTTATTTGGGTTTTCCGGGCGCCAAATAATGTCTGAATGAGGTTTGGGTGGGCGTCATTGTAGTGAGCGGCGAGTTTGGCCGCGACACAAAATTTGTTTGGGAGACGAGACATGGAATTCATCTTGATGGCTTATGTGCAAGAGGGTGGCTGGGGCGAGTTGACGCCGGAGCAGCAGAAGCAGGGGATGGCCGCGTACTCCGCGTACACAAAGGCGTTAGCTGACGCGGGTGTCCTGAAGGTGAACCGGCGGCTCGGGTTCAGCGGTGGTTCGAGCACTTGCGCTCGAAAGATGGCAAGATCCGGGTGTTGGATGGACCGTATTCGGATTCGAAAGAGCAGTTGGGCGGGTTTTACATCATCGATGTCGCGGATCGGGCCGAGGCGATGAAGTGGGCGGAGAAATGTCCGGCGGTCGGGCACGGCATCCTGGAGGTACGGGAACTTCCGCCGCAGTAGCGCTGCCGTTTCTCGCGATCCTATTTGCTCGGCGGTGCGTGGCAACACTACGGAAGAGGTTTCTGCCGGCGGCGCGTCTATCGTGGGCAAAGAACGACTCGGAGTGTCCATGACGGAGAACCTCTCTCTCTTTTTGCTGGCTCGCCTGTTTGTGTTGTTCGCTGCACTCGCTGTCACCGCGCCGAACGTGTTTGCAGGGCCGAAGTCATTTGAGTTGCTCTCGACGGACACATCCACTCCTCACATTTTTGGTGAAGGTGTAATTTCTACGCCGGGTGACGAAGCTGGCGGAGTCTTTAGTCCGGATGGCAGCGAGTTTTATTTTGCTGAACTGAACCCGACGACAACATTTCCCCGGATCGGACTCTTGTGCGTCTCTCATTGGCGTGACGGGAAGTGGAGCAAGCCCGAAGTGCTGCCGTTCTCGGGGAAATATCTGGATTTTCCTCCGCGTCTTTCGCCGGACGGAAACACGATGTACTTCAGTTCGTCGCGTCCGGCGCCGGATTCGAAATCGCGCGTGCTGCGCGTGTGGCGCGTGACCAGGACCGCGAAAGGCTGGGGCGAGCCTGAGCCCATGCCGGCGCCGATCAACATAGAAGATCGATGGAACTGGAGCGCTTCGGTGACCGCGGACGGAACCGATGTATTTCACGTCGGACCGCGAGCAGCCGGGACGTCCGCAGATTTATCGCGCGGCGTTTGTGAACGGCGCGTATCAGACCGCGGAAAAGCTCGGACCCGAAATCAATTCGGAATTTAACGAATACGATCCGTATGTGAGTGCGGACGAATCGCTGTTGTTGTTTGTGTCCGCGGGCGAAGGCGGTCCGCCGTTTCGGCATCGTGCGGATACGCTGACTGGTGGCGGGTTTCCGTATGCGCGCGGCGATATCTATTTCAGCCGGCGGGTGAATGGGAGATGGACACAAGCGAAGCATATCGAGCACGGCGTGAATACGGTTGCGGATGAAGGGATGCCGGCGCTGACGCCCGATGCGAAGCAGTTGATTTTTTCGAGCGAGCGGAGTGCGTTTGTGATTCCGATGCCGAAGCGGATCGACATGGCAGAGTTCGAGAACTTGGTCCGATCAGTTTTGAATGGACACGGAAATATTTTTACGATTCCAGTCGGCGCGCTGGGCAGCGACGACATGGATCGAGGCCGACAATGAGGTGGCTCGCGATTTCGTTCTTAGCCCTCGCGTTTGTCATGTCGATCGCGTCGCCGAAACGGCAGTGGCGTGCACTTGCGGAGGTTGGCGCGGCAGTTGTGCCGGAGCCGGAGTTGGTTGGTGAGGGTGTGGTCTCCAGTGAGGACGACGAATTCGGTGGCGGCGTGACGCCGGACGGCAAGACTCTGATTTTCTGTCGGTCGGCGGCGCCGCACTATTTGTATGTCATGGGCGAATCGCACCTGGTTGACGGCAAATGGAGCAAACCGGAGATGCTGCCGTTTTCGGGGCAGTATCGCGATACCGATCCGGTAATCGCTCCTGATGGCTCCTCGATTTTGTTTGCTTCCGACCGGCCGGTGAATGGCCAGGACTTGCATCGATGGTCGATCTGGCGAGCGCCACGGTCGGTCGATGGTAAATGGGGAGAGCCGACGCTGGTGCCGGGAGCGGTGAATAGCGAAGGTAGTCAGGTGTTCGCATCGGTCGCCGCCAATGGCGATATGTACTTTGCGAGTTCGCGAAAGACGGGAGATTATGACGTATTCCGATCCCGACTTGTCGACCGTAAGTACTTGGAAGCGGAGGATTTAGGTGCGAATGTGAATGGTCCGGGCATTGACACCTTTGAGGCGCTGATCGCGCCCGATGAGAGCTACCTTTTGATGGGAAGCTTCGGGCGGACGGGAGGATACGGGAGTTCGGACCTCTGGGTGAGCCTTCCGGAAGGCGCGGGGTGGAGCAAACCGATCAATTTGGGACCGAAGATCAACGGGAAGGCGAGAGATTACAGTCCACGAGTGTCCGCGGACGGGAAATGGCTCTACTTCACGAGCGAGAAGGGGTTTCTGGACGATAAACGCGAGCAACCCTTTACGTTTGAAGAGTTTAGCGCGGGAATGAGTCAGATTGGGAACGGGCTCGGCAATCTGTATCGGGTACCGCTTCAGCCGGTCCTGGAGGCGGCTCGTCAGGCGCTTCGAGCGGCAAACGGCGGGGCCTCAAAGTGACCGGGGCCACCACTGCGCGTCGAAATTAGACAGAACGTGACACTCGTGTATAATGAGGCATCACACGTTTGGACGAATCTTTGGGACGGCTAATGCCGGGAAGCATGGCAAAGGCCAAATCGAGCCAGTTGGCGAGAGTTTTCCACCGAGACGTGTCGTAAAGATTTGACATAGTAATTTCTTGTCTTTATACTCTTGTGTTTGTCAGGGGTATTTTGTTGTGTCTGATGGGGGACCGCGAGGGAAGTTAGCGCGGTTCAAGTAGTTGGAAGGAAATATCTTCGGTCCCGGAACAGAGCAAGACGGAATGGGACATGAAGAGCGGCCGGAATGGGGCGCCAGCCCCGAAAAAGCCGAGTAAGCGTCTCCGAGTCGAAGCCGGAAGAAGAGTTCAACCTTCTGGAGTGCGTACGGAGTTTCTTGCTTGTTGTTCTCCGGATTCGCAGTGACCTTTCAGCACTGATGTGAGCTCTCGCGCAGTTTTGCTGCGCGCCTGCGAGAGCCGCGCATCCTCCTTGTGTGTTTTGCGATCGAGCGTTTTCGTGTCGCGAAATGCAGGGAGTCAAAATTATTCGCGCGCGAATGAGGGAAGAACTGTGCCGACGTTTTCGCAACTAGTACGAATGGGACGAGAGAAAGTCGTCGTGAAGACGAAGTCGCCGGCGTTGATGGGCTGCCCCGAGCGACGCGGAGTTTGCATTCGCGTTTACACGCAAACGCCGAAGAAGCCGAACTCGGCGCTGCGCAAGGTTGCGCGTGTTCGCTTGACCAACGCGGTCGAAGTCACGACGTACATTCCGGGAATCGGACACAACTTGCAGGAGCACTCGATCGTGCTCGTGCGCGGTGGCCGTGTGAAGGATCTGCCGGGAGTTCGCTACCACATCGTGCGCGGGACGCTGGACGCCGCCGGTGTTGAGAATCGTAAGCAAGGGCGCTCGAAGTATGGCGCGAAGCGGCCGAAGGCTGCTGCGGCGAAGTAAGAGTTCAGGAGCGATAGAGAGCAATGCCACGCAAAGCGACAGTCATCAAGCGTTCTCAGGCGACCGATCCGGTCTACGCCAGCGACATCGTTGAGAAGTTCATCTGCTCGATGATGTGGGATGGCAAGAAGTCGACGGCGCAGCGCGTGTTTTACGGCGCGATGGATCAGATTGGCAAAAAGACCAACGACGATGCGCTGAAGATTTTCAAGAAGGCGATCGAGAACGTGAAGCCGCTGCTCGAAGTGAAGACGCGGCGCGTTGGCGGCGCGAACTATCAGGTGCCGGTGGAAGTGAATCCGTTCCGGCGTCAGTCGCTGGCGATTCGCTGGCTGCTGCAGTATTCGCGTGAGCGCGGCGGCAAGACGATGACCGACAAGCTCGCGGACGAGTTGATCGACGCAGCAAACGCTCGCGGCGGAGCGATGAAGAAGAAGGAAGACGTGCACCGCATGGCGGAAGCGAACAAGGCGTTCGCGCACTATCGCTGGTAAGAGGGCGCTCGCAAAAGCTGTTAAGAAGAATTAGCAGTTGGAAGTAGAAGTAGGTTGAAAAATGGTAGTGGCTGTAGCAAATCGCGGCGAGGAAAAGAGAGTTTCTCAAGCAATTATGGCCCGAGCATTCAAACTCGAAGATACGCGCAACATCGGGATCATGGCGCACATCGACGCCGGCAAGACGACGTCGACCGAGCGCATCCTGTTCTACACGGGTGTGACTTATAAGATCGGTTCGGTGGATGAAGGCACGGCCACCATGGACTGGATGGAGCAGGAGCGCGAGCGCGGCATCACGATTACGAGCGCGGCGACGACCGCTTCGTGGGACCGGCACGACAAGAAATATCGCGTCAACATTATCGATACGCCGGGCCACGTGGACTTCACGGTGGAAGTCGAGCGTTCACTGCGTGTGCTCGACGGCGCGGTTTGCGTATTCGACTCGGTAGCCGGTGTGCAGCCGCAGTCCGAAACGGTTTGGCGGCAGGCGGACAAGTATCGCGTCCCGCGCATCTGTTTCGTCAACAAGATGGACCGCATGGGTGCGGACTTCGACCACGTCATCCGCACGATTCGCCAGCGCCTCGGTGCTCACCCGGTTCCTCTGCAGTTTCCCCTCGGTCGCGAAGATAATTTCATCGGCGTCATCAATTTCCTCGAGCAGAACGTGGTTGTGTGGCTCGAAGAAACGCTTGGCGCGAAGTACGAAATTTTTGAAGTCGAAAAGCTTTGGGATAAAGCATTCGTCGATTCGCGGCCGGACGTTGCGGCGGCGCTCAAAGGCGCGGCGATCGACAAGAAGTTTTACGAAGAACATCGCAACAAGGTGATCGAGTACATCGCCGAACACGATGACGAACTCATCGACAAGTATCTGAACGGCGAAGCGTTGACTCTTGAAGAGATGCGCAAGTCGATCCGTAAGTCGACGCTGGGACTGAAGATTGTTCCGGTGCTGGCAGGATCGGCGTTCAAGAACAAGGGCATTCAGCCGTTGCTCGATGCGGTTATCGACTATCTGCCGTCGCCGCTCGACGTGCCACCGGTCGAAGGCATCAATCCTGAGGACGACCAGACGGCATTGCGCCGCGCGGCGGACGATCAGCCGTTTTCGGCTCTCGCATTCAAAATTATGTCCGACCCGTTCGTCGGACACGTGACTTACATCCGCGTCTACTCAGGCGTGCTCAAGTCGGGCAGCTACGTTCTGAACTCCGGAAAGAATTCGCGCGAACGCATCAGTCGCTTGCTGCAGATGCATGCCAACAAGCGCGAAGAAATCGACGAAATCTACGCCGGCGACATTTGCGCCTGCGTCGGTTTGAAGAGCGTCAACACCGGCGACACACTTTGCGACGAATCGAAGCCAATCATTCTGGAGTCGATCGAATTCCCGGCGCCCGTTATCTCGGTTGCGATCGAGCCAAAGACGAAAGCGGACCAGGACAAGCTGGGCGTTGCGATGCAGCGTCTGGCGCAGGAAGATCCGACGTTCCGCGTTTCAACCGAACCCGACACCGGACAGACGTTGATCTCCGGCATGGGCGAGTTGCACCTCGAAATCATCGTCGACCGCATGCTGCGCGAGTATAACGTGCAGGCCAACGTTGGCCGGCCGCAGGTCGCGTATCGCGAAACGATTCGCAAAAAAGCGATCGCCGAAGGCAAGTACATCAAGCAGACCGGCGGTAAGGGTCAGTACGGCCACTGCAAGATCGAACTGCATCCGATTCCGAGCTCGAGCCACGAGAACATGAAAGAGATGTCCACGGACGATCTCGACGCGCTCGCAAAGGAAGTCGTGGGCGGCGGTTCCGCGGGCAAGTGGAAATTCGACAAGGAACATCGCTTCCTGTTCATCGACAAAATCGTTGGCGGTTCGATTCCGCGCGAATTCATCGCGCCGATCGAAGCGGGAATTCGCGAAGCTTTGGATACGGGCATTCTCGCCGGCTTCCCGACCGTGGACGTTGCGGTCGTGTTGATCGACGGCAGCTACCACGACGTCGACTCGAACGAAATGGCGTTCAAAATCGCGGGCTCGATGGCGTACAAGGAAGCTTGCGCGCGCGCCAAAGCGGTTTTGCTTGAGCCGATCATGAAGGTCGAAGTCGTCGTGCCGGAAGAATATATGGCCGCCGTCTTCGGTGACCTCAATGCGCGACGTTCCGCGATTCAAGGAACGGAAAATCGCGCGGGCAGCAACGTGATTCGCGTCGAAGTGCCGCTGGCGCAGATGTTCGGTTATGCGACCGATTTGCGCAGCCGCACACAGGGCCGCGCAACGTTCACCATGCACTTCTCGCACTATGCCGAGACGCCGCCGAATATTTCGGAAGAAGTGATCAAGCGCGTTAAGGGCGGCAAGTAACAGGTTTCGCAGTAGAGATTGGGCAGTACGGTTTTACGAATTCGATTGAGGAGCAGAGCCAATGGCGAAGGAGAAGTTCGAGCGGACAAAGCCGCACGTAAATATCGGGACGATTGGTCACATTGACCATGGCAAGACGACTTTGACGGCAGCGATCACGAAGGTGCTGTCGAAGCACAACCCGAAGGTGCAGTTCCGGGCGTTCGATTCGATCGACAACGCGCCGGAAGAGCGCGAGCGCGGAATCACGATCGCGGTGTCGCACGTGGAATATGAGACGCCGAATCGTCACTACGCGCACATGGATTGCCCGGGTCACGCGGACTACATCAAGAACATGATCACGGGCGCGGCGCAGATGGATGGCGCGATTCTCGTGGTTGCGGCGACCGATGGTCCGATGCCGCAAACGCGCGAGCACATTCTTCTCGCTCGCCAGGTCGGTGTTCCGGCGATCGTGGTGTTCCTGAACAAGTGCGACATGGTGGAAGACGCCGAGTTGCTGGAATTGGTTGAGCTCGAAGTTCGCGAACTCTTGAAGACGTATCAATTCCCCGGCGACACGATTGCGATGGTGCGCGGCTCAGCGCTGCAGGCGTTGAACGGCGACGCCAAGTGGGAAAAGGCGATCGACGACCTGATGGAAGCGGTGGACAAGAACGTACCGCAGCCGGTGCGCGACATCGATAAGCCGTTCGCGATGCCGATCGAAGACATTTTCTCGATCTCGGGCCGCGGAACCGTTGTTACCGGCAGAGTCGAGCGCGGCAAGGTGAAGGTTGGCGAAGAAATCGAGATCGTTGGCTTCCGTCCGACGCAGAAGAAGGTTGTGACGGGCGTGGAAATGTTCCGCAAGTTGCTGGACGAAGGTCTTGCGGGCGACAACGTTGGGTTGCTCTTGCGCGGCACGGAAAAAGAAGACGTGGAGCGCGGCCAGGTGGTATGCAAGCCGGGCTCGATCACGCCGCACACGAAGTTCAAGGCGGAAGCGTACGTACTGACGAAGGAAGAAGGCGGCCGACACACGCCGTTCTTCACGGGCTACCGTCCGCAGTTCTACTTCCGCACGACGGACGTTACGGGCGACGTGAAGTTGCCAGCCGGAGTGGAAATGGTGATGCCGGGCGACAACGTAAGCTGCGAAGTGAGCCTGATCACGCCAGTCGCTTTGGAAAAGGGTTTGCGCTTCGCGATTCGCGAAGGCGGCCACACCGTCGGCGCCGGCGCGGTAACCGAGATCATCGAGTAAGCGGAAAAGAAGAAAAGAAAAAACATGAGACAAGGCGACAAAATTCGAATTCGTTTGAAAGCGTACGATCACCGCATCCTCGACCAATCCACGCGTGAAATCGTGGACACGGCGAAGCGGACCGGAGCCGATGTTGCGGGCCCGATACCACTGCCGACCACCATCAATCGCTGGACGGTGCTGCGTTCGCCGCACGTCGACAAAAAGTCGCGTGAGCAGTTCGAAATGCGCACGCACAAGCGGCTCATCGACATTCTCGAGCCGACGCCGGACACGGTTGACGCATTGATGAAACTGGATCTGCCGCCGGGCGTGGACGTCGAAATCAAGGCGTTCGGTCACGCGGCGAAGTAAACGGAATCAAGTAAAAGCAACTACGAAGCAAGCGCAGTAAAAATAGGCAGGGCGCAGCCAATATCCAGCAGTAACGAGACACGCTGCGAAAGAGAGACGAGGCGATGGCAGTTAACGGGATTATCGGAATCAAGTTGGGAATGACGCAGGTCTTCACCGACGACGGCGCGCTGGTTGGCTGCACCGTGTTGCAGGCCGGACCATGCGTCGTGGTACAGCGCCGGACGAAAACGACCGACGGCTACGAAGCCGCTCAGTTGGGCCTCGTGGAATTCGTCAAGCCGCAGCGTGTGAACAAGGCGATGACGGGCCATTTCAAAAAGGCCAACGTAGCGCCGATGAAGGTTCTGCGTGAAGTTCGCATCACGGAATCGAACGATGAGACGAAAGTCGGCGATCGCGTTCTGGTCGATGCGTTCAAGAGCGGCGAGTTCGTCGATGTTACCGGCGTCAGCAAGGGCCGCGGTTTTGCCGGCGGCGTGAAGCGCTGGCACTACGCCGGCGGCGATGCGTCGCACGGTTCGATGTTTCACCGCGCACCGGGCGGCATCGGCGGCAGTTCGTTTCCGTCGCGCGTCTGGAAGAACCAGCACTTTCCAGGTCACATGGGCAACACTGGCGTGACCGCGCGGAATTTGAAAGTGATCAAGGTCGACACCGACGAGAACCTGCTGTTGGTTCGCGGTTCGGTGCCGGGACCTCGTGGTCAGTACATCTTCATCAAGAAGATTCGCCAGACGGTGAAGAAAGCCGCGAAGTAACGAAGATTTTTGCAGTGGCAGTTTTGCAAGGGGCGTCCCAGTGAAACCGGGACGAGTTGTGACGAACCAACACGAAGTAGCGTGAAGTTCAGCGATAAGGAAACGAGAGTATGCCGGTTGTCGATGTTTTAAATCTGAGTGGCAAAAAGGTCGGGCAAGTGGAGCTCGCCGACGCCGTATTTGGCGCCAAGGTGAATCCGCACTTGCTGCACGAAGCGTCGCGTTGGTATCAACGCGAGATTCGTCGCGGCACCCACAAGACCAAGGACAAGAGCGAAGTCAGCGGCGCAGGCCGCAAGCTGTGGCGGCAAAAGGGCACCGGCCGCGCGCGCGTCGGCTCGATTCGGTCGCCTCTCTGGCGCCATGGCGGAACGGTTCACGGACCGAAGCCGCGCGATTACAGCTATGCGCTGCCCAAGAAGATGTTGCTCGGTGCGCTGCGCTCGGCGTTGTCGGCCAAGCTCGCGGATCAGAAGCTGACGGTTATCGACGAGTGGTCGCTCGACTCGCACAAGACCAAGTCACTGGCCGCGGCTCTGGGCAACTTGAAGCACACGAAGTCGTCGCTGATTGTTTCTCACGGCGAGAATCGCAACCTCGAACTGGCGAGCCGGAACCTCGAGCGCGTCAAGCTGGTTGCGCCGAATGCGGTGCAGGCCTACGACCTCCTGAATCACGATTTGTTGCTGCTCTCGAAGGAAGCGGTCGCGCGCCTGGTGCGCACGCTCGATCCCGAAGCGGCGGCTGCGGCGACTCCGCATGTCGAGTCGATCGCTCCGGCGCCGGCAGCGAAAAAAGAAGCGGCGCCAAAGGCCGCCAAGTCTGGGGCCAAGAAGCCCGCGGCAAAGAAGACCGCCGCGAAGCCCGGAAAGAAGGGGAAGTAAGCGATGGCAGCCCCTCACTATCAAATCATTCGCCGGCCGATCATTACGGAAAAAGGTCTCGGCGTGAAGGAACTGCAGCACACGGTCGTGTTTGAAGTTGCGGCCGCGGCGACCAAGACCGAAATCAAGGAAGCGGTGCAGCAGATTTTCAAGGTCAAGGTCAGCGACGTTCGCACTGCTAACTTCATCGGCAAGATGCGTCGTCGTGGACAAAGCGTGGGCTATCGCAAGGACTGGAAGAAAGCCTACGTGAAGCTCGCCGAAGGCGAAAAGATGATCGAGTACGCGGAGAACCTGTAGCCGCGACGGCAGTAAATAGTTTCAGTGAACCTGGCCCCGGTGAAGTCGAGAGAGAAGTAAAGCAGTGGTTTGACGGCGCGCCGCAGGGGAAGTTGCAACGGCGCAAAAACGTAAGAGGTAGCGAAGCGATGGGACTGAAAAGTTTTAATCCATACACGGCGTCACGGCGGTTTATCACCGTCCTGGACAAGAGCCATATCACCAAGGAAACGCCGGAGAAGTCGTTGCTCGAGCCGAAAAAGCGCTCGGGCGGCCGTAACAATCACGGCGAAATCGTCATCTGGCACCGCGGCGGCGGTCACAAAAAGCAGTATCGCCAGGTGGATTTCCGGCGCGACAAAGTTGGCGTGCCCGCTAAGGTGGCGTCGATCGAGTACGACCCGAACCGCAGCTCGAACATCGCGCTGTTGCACTACGCCGATGGCGAGAAGCGCTACATCCTGCACCCAGTGGGGCTGGAAGTCGGCGCAACGGTTTCGACCGGGGAAGGCGCGGACATTCTTCCGGGCAATGCGCTGAAGATTCGGCACATTCCTCCCGGCACGATGGTGCACAACCTCGAGCTCTATCCCGGACGCGGCGGCCAGGCCGTGCGTTCCGCGGGCGGCGCGGCGCAGTTGCTCAGCAAAGAGGGCGACCTGGCGCTGGTGAAGATGCCGTCCGGCGAAGTCCGAAAATTTTCTGTGGATTGCATGGCAACGGTTGGCCAGGTCGGCAACCTGGATCACGAAAACGAAACCTTCGGTAAGGCAGGCCGCACGCGGTGGCGCGGCATCAAGCCGACGGTTCGCGGCGTGGCCATGAACCCGGTCGATCACCCGCACGGCGGTGGTGAAGGCCGTGTGAAGGGCAATCATCCGCAGACCCCGTGGGCGTTCCCGACACTGGGCAAGAAGACGCGGCACAATAAGCGCACGGACAAGCAGATTGTGCAGCGTCGGAAGTAAGAACGGGACGTACCAGCTGTAGCGCAGTTCGTTGCAGCAGGGCAGTCGGAAGTCGCATGTGCCGGATGGCGATGGCAGAGCGGTCCGGCGAGAGCGCAAACGATGCGAGCGACACGGTCACGATCGGGACGAAGCGGCAGCAGGCGAGCAGCACGTAGTACGCGAAGAAGTTCGGCAAGAAGGACAGTGCGCAGGGCGGCCGTAAAACGGACACCGAAGCGCACAACGCCGAAGCGAGCAGCGGCACCGAAGGCAGCAGCAAAGCCGGTGCGAGCGGCAAAGGTTGTAGCGGCTCCGTTGGAGCCGGTGTTGTACAAGCTTTGCAAGGACGGGTGGTCGGTGATCGTGGAACGCATTCCGAACGCGCAAGGTACGCGCTTCGTATGTCCGTTCTGCCCGAGGTCGCACCGAGTGCCTGGTCCCGTGCGGGGATTTAAGAAGATGCGGCGAGCGCAGTGGGTGCGCTTGCGGCGCGTGGAGGAATAAGGAATCGATGGCACGCTCACTGAAAAAGGGACCGTTCGTTGACGGTCACCTGCGCATAAAGGTCGAGGCGCTGAACACGCGCAACGAAAAGAAAGTTGTGAAGACGTGGTCGCGCCGTTCGACGATCGTGCCCGATTTCATCGGTCACACGATCGCGGTGCACAACGGCCGGAAGTTTATCCCGGTGTATGTGACCGAGCAGATGATCGGACACAAGCTGGGCGAGTTTGCGCCGACGCGCACGTTCAAAGGCCACTCGGTGAAAGCAGCGCTCGAGAAGGCGGCGGGCGCGGCTCCAGCGGGAGGCGGCGCTCCAGCGCCGAAGGCATAGGAAATGGCTGACGTACAACAGGCAACGGGAACAATCGAAGCTCACGCGCTTGCAAAGCACGTGCGCATGTCGCCGCAAAAGGCGCGGCTGGTGATCGATCTGATTCGCGGACGCAAAGTGCAGGACGCGTTGCAGACGCTGCGGTTCACACCAAAGCGCGCGGCGCGGCCGATCGAAAAGCTGCTGCGCAGCGCGATCGCCAATGCGGAGCGCAAGGCCGAAGACTCTGGCGCGCCGCTCGATGTCGATGAGCTGTTCGTCAACGAGTGCTTTGTGAACGAAGGCGCGCGATGGAAGCGTTTGCGTCCGGCGCCGATGGGCCGCGCATTCCGCTATCAGAAGCGCACGGCGCATCTGTGGGTTGGAGTCGCCGAGCATCACGTCGCAGCCGCGGAACGCGTCAAGGCAAACCAGGCCGAAGCGGAAGCGCAAAAAGGCGTGCGTGGTACCGCGCGTCGCGTGCGCAAGGCGCTGACCGGGAAACAGAACGCCCCGAAGAAGGGCAAGAAGTAAGCGTTCGCATCGCAACAGAAGTAAAGAGTTCGGAAGTAGGCAGCAAACGAAGAGGATGGAATGGGACAGAAGACACACCCTTACGGTTTTCGGCTCGGTTACAACAAGCCGTGGAAGTCGCGTTGGTATGCCGACAAAGACTACGCCGACTTGCTGCATGAAGACGTCAAGCTGCGCCGCGAGCTGAAAGAAAAGCTCAAGAGCGCGGGCATCAGCTCGATCGACATCGAACGAGCCGCCAACAAGCTCGTCGTGCGAATCTACACGGCGCGTCCGGGCATCATCATCGGCCGCAAGGGCGCGGAAATCGACAAGCTCAAGCAGGAAGTGCAGAAGCGCACCAAGCGTGAAGTGCATATCGATATTCAGGAAGTGCACCGTCCTGAGCTCGACGCAACGTTGGTCGCGGAATCGATCGCTCTTCAGCTCGAAAAGCGCGTGGCATTCCGCCGCGCGATGCGCAAAGCCGTTGACTCGGCGCTGCGTTTCGGCTGCAAGGGCATCAAGGTTCGCGTAGCCGGCCGGTTGAACGGCGCGGAAATCGCCCGCAAAGAGTGGTACTTGCAAGGGCGGTTGCCGTTGCAGACGCTGCGTGCCGACATCGATTTTGGCACCGCGGAAGCGAACACAACGTACGGCGTGATCGGCGTGAAGTGCTGGATTTATCAGGGCGAAAACGTGCCGAAGCGCGCTTCCAAGATTCAGAAGGAACGCGAAGCGGCAAACGCAGGAGCGGCAGCTTAAGAGCCGCAGCACGAAATTCGGGTAAAGAGGGAAGCGAGAACAAGCGATGTTGATGCCCAAGAAGGTGAAGTACAGAAAGCAGATGCGCGGCCGGCGCAACGGTAAGGCCTGGCGCGGCGGTGAGTTGTCGTTCGGTGAGTACGGACTCAAGGCGATGGAATGCGCCTGGATCACTGATCGCCAGATCGAAGCGTCGCGTGTTGCGATCACGCGCTTTATCAAGCGCGGCGGCAAGCTCTGGATTCGCATTTTTCCGGACAAGCCGTTCACCAAGAAGCCCGCGGAAACCCGCATGGGCAAAGGCAAAGGCGCTCCGGAAAAGTGGGTCTCCGTTGTAAAACCGGGACGCATCATGTTTGAAATGGCCGGCATCGACGAAGCGACGGCACGCGAAGCGTTGGGACTTGCGGCGCACAAGCTGCCGATCCCAACCAAATTCGTCAGCCGCGCGGGGAGCTTCTAATGCCGCGTCGCATTGAAAAGATTCGAGAAGCGAGCAACAACGAGCTCGAAGCGCAGCACAAAGAGCTCACCGAGCAGATTTTCCGGCTCCGTTTTCAGCTCACCACCGGACAGGCCGAAGCGCTGAAGCGGCTGCGTGAGGCGAGAAAAGATTTGGCGCGCGTCAAGACATTGCTGCGCGCGAATGAATTGTCGGCGCAAGGCAAAGCGAAGTCCGCGCCCGCTGCGGCAAGGAAGGCGTAATGGCAACCGAAACAACACAAGCAACCGCGCAACAACCCGCGACCGAGACGCGCCACGAACGTCAGGTGCTCACCGGCCGCGTGACCAGCGCGAAGATGGAAAAGACCATCGTCGTCGAAGTTCTGCGATTGGTGCAGCATCCGAAGTACCGCCGCGTCGTGCGGCACTCCAAGAAGTTTTACGCGCACGACGAAAAGCGCGAAGCCAAGCCGGGCGACACCGTGAGGATTGTTTCCTCGCGGCCGCTCTCGAAGCTCAAGCGCTGGCGGCTGAAGGAAATCGTTACGCGGAATACGTCGGCGGAATAACGGAAAGCGAGAGGCAGACCAAATGATTCAGATGCGAACTTGGCTGACCGTCGCCGACAATTCCGGCGCGCGTAAGCTGATGTGCATTTTGCCGGTGGGTGGCGACGCGGGTTTGAAAGCAGGACTCGGCGATGTCATCACGGCAGCGGTAAAAGAAGCAACGCCTGAGAGCCAGGTGAAAAAGGGCTCGGTCGTAAAGGCAGTAGTCGTTCGGATGCGCAAGGAGCGCCGCCGCAGGGATGGCACCTACATCCGCTTCGACGACAACGCCGCTGTGCTGATCAACGATGCGGGCGAGCCGGTGGGAACCCGCGTATTCGGCCCGGTGGCCAGAGAGCTACGCGAAAAGAAGTTCACCAAGATCGTTTCGCTGGCTCCGGAGGTTTGGTAACCAATGACTTTGAGGCATGAACGGGTAAAGCGTCCCAGAATTCAGATTCGCAAGGGTGATCAGGTTCACGTGATTGCGGGACCCGACGCCGGCAAGAACGGGCGCGTGTTGTCGATCGATTCGCGCAAGTCTCGCGTGGTTGTCGAGCACGTGCACATCGTGAAGCGCCACACGCGGCCGAACCCGCAGAAAAACATCAAGGGCGGCATCGTCGAAAAGGAAGCGGCGATTCACATTTCCAACGTGATGATCCTCTGCCCCAGCTGCAACAAGCACACGCGCATCGGCCACAAAGTCGCTGCCGACGGCACCAAGTCGCGGGTTTGCAAGCGCTGCGACGCGACGCTGGACAAGTAAACGTAACGATAGCTCGAACGGAAGATACGAGGCGAAGGTAACGAAGCAATGAAGAGTCGATTGCAGGAAAAATATAGAAGCGAGACAGTTCCGGCGCTCATGAAGCACTTCGGCTGGAAGAACATCATGGCCGTGCCCAAGCTGCAGAAGGTCACGCTCAACATCGGCCTCGGTGAAGCCAGCCAGAACGCGAAGCTGCTCGATACCGCAGCCGTCGAGCTCGGCCAGATCAGCGGCCAGAAGCCGGTGATCACGCGCGCGAAAAAGTCGATCGCCAACTTCAAGATCCGCAAGGGCATGCCGATCGGCTGCGCGGTCACGCTGCGCGGCGACAAGATGTACGAATTCATCGACCGGCTCTGCAACGTCGTTCTGCCGCGCGTCCGCGACTTTCGCGGATTGCCGTCGAACGCGTTCGATGGGCGCGGCAACTACACGCTCGGTCTCAAGGATCAGCTGGTGTTCCCAGAGATCGATTACACGCGTGTCGACAAGATCAAAGGCATGAACATCACCCTCACCACCAGCGCAAAAAACGACGAGGAAGGCCGCGAGCTGCTCAAGGGCCTCGGCTTCCCGCTGAGAGTTCCAGGGAGTCAACAATAAATGGCACGTACCGCAAAAATCGCAAAGACACTCAAGAAGCCCAAGTTCAAGGTTCGCGTCCGTAATCGCTGCCGCGTTTGTGGCCGCGCGCGCGCCTTCATTCGCAAGTTCGAGATGTGCAGAATCTGCTTCCGCGGCATGGCGCTCAAGGGCGAAATCCCTGGCGTTGTGAAGGCGAGCTGGTAAAGGAATTCAGGAGAAACATGCAGACGGATCCAATCGGCGATTTTCTGACGCGCATCCGCAACGCCGCGGCTGCCAAGCACCAGCGTGTGGACGTTCCGGTCTCCAAATTGAAGACCGAGATCGCCCGCATCCTCAAGGAAGAGGGTTACATCTCGACCTTCAAGCTGGTCGACGAAAATAAATCGCGCAAGTTGCTGCGCGTCTTCCTGAAGTACACGCCCGACCGCCGCAGCGTCATCACCGGCCTGAAGCGTGTTTCGCGTCCAGGCGCGCGCCGTTACGTCGGCGCCATGGACATCCGCCCTGTCGTCGGTGGCCTCGGCATCAGCATCATCACCACGCCGAAAGGCCTGATGAGCGGCCGCTCTGCGCGCAAGTCCAAGACCGGCGGCGAGCTCCTCTGCGAGGTTTGGTAGTCAGCAAGATTTTGTAGGGGCGCAGCATGCTGCGCCACAGCTTGGCAAGTTGTAAGCGGTTCGAGATTGCAGTCGCAAGATTCGGAGACGGAAAAAGATGTCACGTATCGGCAAAAAACCAATTCCAGTGCCCAGCGGCGTGAAGATCGCCCTGACGCCCGAGAAGGTCGACGTACAGGGCCCCAAGGGCAAACTGACCGTCGGCGTTCCACGCGGCATCCGCTTCGAGCAGAAAGATGGCGTGCTCAACGCGCTGCGTGACTCCGACGATCACCGCGCCGTTCACGGTCTCGCGCGCGCTCTTGTCGCCAACGCAGTTACCGGCGTCACCACCGGCTTCAAGAAAGAGCTCGACATCGTCGGCGTCGGCTATCGCGCCGAACTCAAGGGCAAAGCCGTGGCCTTCGCGCTCGGCAAGTCGCACCCGATCGAATTCAAGATTCCCGAAGGCATCCAGATCGCCGTCGAAAAGCAGACGCACCTGGTTGTCAGCGGTGCCGACAAGGGTCAAGTCGGACAGGTCGCGGCCGACATTCGCTCGCTGCGTCCGCCAGATCCGTACAAGCAGAAGGGCGTCCGCATCACCGGCGAGCGCTTGAAGAAGAAAGCCGGTAAGGCCGGCGCCAAGGCTGGCGGCGCGTAATCTCGCCGTTCGCCGTAGTCAGAAAAGTTTGGGCCGCATTCGCAATCGCGGCCGAAGTTTGAAGGCTGCAGTCAGCAGCCTAGGTTTGAAGGAGATAAGACAGTGGCTTCGCCGAGAGTTCGCAGAATTTCCAAGGACGCGCATCGCCGCCGCATTCACGATCGCGTGCGCACCCGGGTTTCCGGCACCTCTGAGCGTCCGCGCCTTTGCGTGTATCGCTCGGTGGGACACATTTACACCCAGGTCATCGACGACAGCAACGGCAAGACGCTTGCGTCCGCCAGCTCCGTCGACAAGGAAACCAAGAAGGGCCTCAAGGGCGGCGGCAACATCGCAGCGGCAAAAGTGATTGGCAAAGCCATCGCCGATCGCGCCAAAGCCGCTGGAGTTTCCAAAGTCGTGTTCGACCGCGGCGGTTACAAGTATCACGGTCGCGTGAAGGCGCTCGCAGACGCGGCGCGGGAAGCGGGGTTACAGTTTTAAGCTTATGTCCAAACAACTTTTGCGAGACAGTCTAGCGGTTCGTCGGCTCCTCGAGGTCAATCCTTCCGACCTCAAGGACGACGTTATCGCCATCAACCGCGTCACTAAAGTCGTCAAGGGCGGCAAAAACCTGAGCTTTTCCGCTCTCGTTGTTGTCGGAGACAGCCACGGCCATGCCGGATTCGGCATGGGCAAGGCGCGCGAAGTTCCCATGGCCATCAAAAAGGGCATCGAACAGGCCAAGAAAAATTTGATTCGCCTCAACCTCAAGGGAACCTCAATTCCTCACCAGGTTCTCGGCCGCTATGGCTCGGCGCAAGTTCTGCTCAAGCCCGCTTCCGAAGGCACCGGCGTCATCGCTGGTGGCCCCGTGCGCAAAGTCATGCAGGTCGCCGGCATTCACAACGTGCTTACCAAGTCGCTCGGCACTTCGAATCCGCACAACGTCGTGAAGGCCACCTTCGCGGCGCTGCTGAGCCTGAAAGACGTCGCGCAGGTCGCTGAGACCCGCTCGAAGACAGTTGAAGAAATCCGTGGCAAGTCGCCCAAGCAGAATGGCGCCGCCGCCGCTGGAGCTGAGAACAACGCATGAGCACCGATACGAAACACGAAAAGAAAAGCGCCGGCAAGTCCGACTCCGGCAAAAAAGGCACGATCAAGATCAAGCAAGTCGTCAGCTTCATCGGCTCGACCGACGACATTCGCCAGGCGGTTCGCGGCCTCGGTTTGCGCCGCTTGCACCACACCGTCGAACGCGAAGATACGCCGTCGATTCGCGGCATGATTCACAAAGTGCGCCACCTCGTTGTAGTGGTCGAATAGGAATAGGGAATAGAAATGGCGAAGAAAGCAGCAAAATCCGGACCGCGCAGCGGCCGGTCAGAGAAAAAGCGCGAAGGACGTCCGACGTTTTCGCTGTCGAACCTGCGTCCGCCGCGTGGCTCGCGCATCAAGAAGGTCCGCGTCGGCCGCGGTATGGGCTCGAAGCTCGGCAAAACCGCAGGCGCCGGTAACAAGGGACAAAAATCACGCCGCGGCTATTCTCGCCGTCGTGGTTTTGAAGGCGGCCAGAACCCGTTGCATCGCCGCATGCCCAAGCGCGGCTTTCACAATCTGTTCGGCGTGAGCTACTCGGTTCTCAATCTCGCCGATCTCAACGTTTTCCCGGCCGGCGAAACCGTCACGCCAGACTTGCTCCGCGCCCACGGCTTCATTCGCCGCAAGGCCGACAAGATCAAAGTTCTCGGCGACGGCGATCTAACCGTGAAGCTCGCGGTTCACGCGCACGCCTTCAGCCAGTCGGCGAAAGACAAGATCAGCAAGGCCGGCGGCAGTTTCGAAGTCGTAGCGTAGTCGTAATCGAAAGGTTTGTAGGGGCGGATTTCAGTCCACCTGGTAAGCAGCAAGGTCGAAGGCAGTTGGAAGCAAGGGAACAAAGCAGCACATGAACAAATTCTTCGAAGCGTTCCGAAACATGTTCCGCATCCCGGATTTGCGGAACCGCGTTCTCTTCACGCTGGCCCTCCTGGCGGTGTATCGCATCGGTGCGCAAATTCCGACCCCCGGCATTAACTGGCGCGTCGTCCAGATGCTCTTCCAGCAGGGCGCCGGTTCGTTCCTCGGGATCTTCGACTTGTTCAGCGGCGGCAACCTCCGCCGCATCACGATTTTCGCGCTCGGCATCATGCCGTACATCACCGCGTCGATCATCCTTCAGTTGATGACCGTGGTGTTCCCGTATCTCGAAAAGCTGCAAAAAGAAGGCGAACTCGGTCGCCGCAAGATTACGCAGTACACGCGCTACCTGACGATCGTACTCAGCATCATTCAGTCCACCACGATCGCCACCGCGCTTCAGAGCACCAGCTACAGCGGCCAGTCGCTCGTGTTCAATCCGGGCTTCAGCTTCATCCTGATGACGATTCTCACGCTGACCACCGGCTCGGCGTTCATCATGTGGCTCGGTGAACAGATTTCCGAACGCGGCATTGGCAACGGCATGTCGCTGATCATCTTCGTCGGCATCGTCGTCGGCTTGCCGCGCGCGATCCTCGACCTTTACGAAAAAGCGCAAACCCAAGCGTGGGGCGCATTCACTCCGCTGGTTCTTCTCGCGTTGCTCGCC
>CAVYCJ010000005.1:0-661286 GCA_963766985.1 uncultured Acidobacteriota bacterium | reverse complement strand
CGACTACGTTCAGATCGTCAACGCCGGCGACAGCGAATTCAAAGCCGGCGAAATCGTCGAGAAGGACCGCGTCGAAGAGCTCAACGAAGAGCTCAAGCGCCGCAAGGTCACCGTCGAACCGTACTGCTTCTACCTATCAGCTTGGGAAGAAGATAAGTACGTCGTCGCGCAGGCCAACGTCTCGCTCGATGAACGTTTGAAGATCACCACCGAACTCGTCAACTGCCGTCAGGCCGGCAACTTCGTGCTGAAGAGCCGCGACGAAGTCGATTACGTCGACGTGTCGCCGAAGCAGCTCGTATCGGTCGCTGCCAGCTTGATTCCGTTCCTCGAGAACGACGACGCCAACCGCGCGTTGATGGGCTCGAACATGCAGCGCCAGGCCGTGCCTTTGATTCGCGGAGACGCTCCGCTCGTCGGTACCGGCATGGAGCGCGTCACCGCTCGCGATTCCGGTGCGGTCGTGCTCTGCAAGCGCGATGGCATCGTCGATCAGGTCGACTCCGAACGCATCATCGTTCGCGTCGAGTCCGATCACTCCGGCGTACTCAGCCGCGAAGTCGGCGCTGACATCTATCAGCTCATCAAGTTCAAGCGCTCGAACCAGAACACTTGCATCAATCAGAAGCCGTTGGTTCGCGTCGGCGACCGCGTCAAGAAGGGACAAGTCCTCGCGGACGGTCCTTGCACCGAACGCGGCGAACTCGCTCTCGGACGCAACGTGCTCGTCGCGTTCGTTCCCTGGCGCGGGTACAACTTCGAAGACGCCATCCTCGTCAGCGACAAGCTGGTCAAGGACGATTACTACACCTCGATTCACATCGAGGAGTACGAAATCGAAGCGCGCGACACCAAGCTCGGACCCGAAGAAGTTACGCGCGACATCCCCAACATCAGCGAGTCGTTCCTTCGCAATCTCGATGAGAGCGGCGTCATTCGCATCGGCGCCGTCATCAAGCCGGGCGACATCCTGGTCGGCAAAGTTACGCCCAAGGGCGAAACCACGCTGACGCCGGAAGAAAAACTGCTCCGCGCCATCTTCGGTGAAAAAGCCGGAGACGTTCGCGACGCTTCGCTCTATTGCCCGCCGGGCATCGAAGGCACCATCGTCGATGTCAAAATCTTCACCCGCAAGGGCGGCGAAAAAGACGAGCGCCACAAGGCCATCGAAGCCAATCAGGTCTTCAAGCTCGAGAAGAACCTTGCCGACGAAATCCGCATCCTCACGGATGAGCGCCTCAAGCGCCTCTCGGATTTGCTCGGTGGCAAGATTCTCCAGGCCGACCTGCACGACGAAAAGACCAACAAGCGCCTCTTGACCAAGGGCGTTGATCTGACCCGCGACATCATCGAAAAGATTTCGACGCGCAACCTCAAGCGTCTGAAACTTAACGAGAAGGATCCTCTACTCATCGAGAAGATCGAAGAGATCGAGGAAATGACTTCGCGCCAGATCGACGTGCTCCGCAAGATCACGGAAGAGCGCAAGGAAAAGCTCAAGAAGGGCGACGAACTGCCGCCGGGCGTCATCAAGCTCGTCAAGGTCTACATCGCGATGAAGCGCAAGCTCTCCATCGGCGACAAGATGGCCGGACGTCACGGTAACAAGGGCGTCATCGCTCGCATCGTTCCGCAGGAAGACATGCCGTACATGCCGGATGGCACTCCGGTCGAGATCGTTCTCAACCCGCTCGGCGTTCCGTCTCGTATGAACGTCGGACAGGTTCTCGAAACGCACCTCGGCTGGGCTGGCAAAGAACTCGGCAACAGCTTGAAGCGCTTGCTCAGCAAGGAAGTTCGCGGAGAAGCTGTTCGCCGTTGGTTCAAGGAAGTCTTTGCCGACACCACCATCTGGAAGACGCTCGGCAAGCTGTCTGACGAAGAGTTGCTCGAATACGCCGAAGGATTCCGCGAAGGGATTCCATTCGCCACGCCGGTTTTCGACGGCGCGCGCGAAACGGAAATCCGTCACTTGCTCGAAGTCGCGGGCTTGCCGCACGCCGGCAAGATCAACCTCTTCGACGGTATGACCGGCGACCAGTTCGATC
The DNA here is from genome assembly GCA_963766985.1 of uncultured Acidobacteriota bacterium. Taxonomy (GTDB): domain Bacteria; phylum Acidobacteriota; class Terriglobia; order Acidiferrales; family UBA7541; genus Acidiferrum. The sequence continues at coordinate 659,238 of CAVYCJ010000005.1, read as the reverse complement.
AGCCAGTCACTGTCGGCTACATCTATATGCTCAAGCTGTCGCACTTGGTCGACGACAAGATTCACGCTCGTTCGATCGGGCCCTACTCGCTCATCACCCAGCAGCCGCTTGGTGGTAAGGCGCAGTTCGGCGGCCAGCGCTTCGGTGAAATGGAAGTCTGGGCGTTGGAAGCTTACGGTGCGGCGCACATCCTGCAAGAGCTGCTCACGGCAAAGTCCGACGACGTTTACGGCCGCGCGAAGATCTACGAGGCCATCGTCAAGGGCGAGCCGGGTATCGAGCCTGGCGTGCCCGAGTCGTTCAACGTGCTCGTTCGCGAGTTGCAGTCTCTCTGCCTCGACGTTGAATTGATGAAGCGTCAGAAACCGCCAGAAGCAAAAGCGGCCGACTAACGACAACGGAAGGGGCGCACGAACATGCGCCCCGTTCCAATACCAGGATCGAAGCAGTTCGTAGTCTTAGTAGTTTGGGTTCTCAGCCGGTCCGGTGCAAAACACCAGATCGCGTCCCCGGTGGAAGCCGGGGAGGGAGGAAACAACCTTGTATCGCAGCAGCCCTTATGATCGCGCCAGCTTGATTGCAGATTTCGATTCAATCCGTATCAGCTTGGCCAGCCCTGAGAAAATCCGCTCGTGGTCTCACGGTGAAGTCACCAAGCCAGAGACCATCAACTACCGCACGTTCAAGCCTGAGCGTGACGGTTTGTTCTGCGCCAAAATTTTTGGCCCGGTCACCGATTGGGAGTGTTTGTGCGGCAAGTACAAGCGCATGAAGCACCGCGGTGTGATTTGCGACAAGTGCGGCGTCGAAGTGACGTTGAGCAAAGTTCGCCGTGAACGTCTGGGACACATCGAGCTGGCATCGCCCTGCTCGCACGTGTGGTTCTTCAAAGGCCTGCCCAGCCGCATCGGCTACTTGCTCGACATTTCGATGCGCGACCTCGAGCGCATTCTCTACTTCGAAGCTTTCGTAGTCGTCGATGCCGGCGAAGTTGCCGTGCTTCGCGAACGCGAAGTGCTTCTCGAAGATAAATATCGCGAGCTGCAAAAAGAATATCCCGGCCAGTTCACCGCCAAGATGGGCGCGGAAGCCATCAAGGAACTTCTCCGCCGCGTCGAAGTGGAAAAGCTGTCCGAAGAGCTTCGCGAAAAGATGAAGACCGATCCGTCGCTCCAGAAGCGGATCAAGTTCGCCAAGCGCCTCAAAGTTCTCGAGGCATTCCGCAAGAGCGGCAACAAGCCCGAGTGGATGATTCTCGACGTGATCCCGGTGCTTCCGCCGGAACTCCGTCCTCTCGTGCCACTCGATGGCGGCCGTTTCGCCACGTCCGACCTCAACGATCTCTATCGCCGCGTCATCAACCGCAACAACCGGTTGAAGAAGCTCATGGAGCTTCGCGCGCCCGACGTCATCGTTCGCAACGAAAAGCGCATGCTCCAGGAAGCCGTCGACGCTTTGTTCGACAACGGCCGCCGTGGTCGCGTTCTTCGTGGCACCAACAACCGTCCGCTCAAGTCGCTGTCCGACACGCTCAAGGGCAAGCAGGGCCGCTTCCGCCAAAACTTGCTCGGCAAGCGCGTTGACTACTCGGGCCGTTCGGTCATCGTCGTTGGCCCCGAACTCAAACTCAATCAGTGCGGTCTTCCCAAGAAGATGGCGCTCGAGCTCTTCAAGCCCTTCATCTATCACAAGCTCGAAGCGCAGGGACACTGCACCACCATCAAGCAAGCCAAGGAAATGGTCGAGCAGCAGGATCCAGTCGTTTGGGACATTCTCGAAGACGTCATTCGCGAACATCCCGTGATGCTCAACCGCGCTCCGACCTTGCACCGTCTCGGTATCCAGGCGTTCGAACCGACACTCGTCGAAGGTAAAGCCATCCGCATCCACCCGCTCGTCTGCACCGCCTTCAACGCGGACTTCGACGGCGACCAGATGGCCGTTCACATTCCGCTGTCGCCTGAATCCCAGGTTGAAGCGTCGGTGCTGATGCTCAGCTCGCGCAACATCCTGTCGCCCGCGCACGGTTTGCCGCTCGCGGTTCCGTCGCAAGACATGGTTCTCGGTATCTATTACCTGACCAAGGCTCGCACCGGTGCCAAGGGCGAAGGCCGCGTATTCGGCTCGACCGACGAAGTTGTGCTCGCCCTCGAAGCCGGCGAAGTCGAACTGCTCACTCCGATTCGTCTGCGCTACACCGGTGAAGTCATCGACCTCACCACCGCATACGATAACCAGGACGTGCCGCACACCGTTCCGGTCAAGCTTGAGCGCCAGTTCATTCAGACCACCGTCGGCCGCGTCATTCTCAACGACCACTTGCCGAGCAATTTCCCGTACATCAACGGGTTGCTCAAAAAGAAGGGCGTTCAGCAGCTCGTGTACTACGCCTACTTGCGCTTCGGTCTGGAAAGCACCGTCGTGCTGCTCGATCATTTGAAGGAACTTGGTTTCCAGTACGCCACCAAGTCCGGCATCTCGATCGGCATCGACGACATGCTCATCCCCGGCGACAAGCCCAAGCTGGTCGAGAACGCCGAAAAGGAAGTCGTCAAGGTGCAGCAGCAATACCTCGACGGCGCGATCACCAACGGCGAACGCTACAACAAAGTCATCGCCATCTGGGGCGACGTTACTGAAAAAGTCGCCGACGAACTCTTCAAGACCCTCGAGAACCAGGACAAGGAAGGCGGCATCAACCCCGTCTACGTCATGGCCGACTCCGGCGCTCGCGGATCGAAACAGCAGATTCGTCAGCTCTCCGGTATGCGCGGACTAATGGCGAAGCCGTCGGGCGAAGTTATCGAGTCGCCGATTACTTCCAACTTCCGCGAAGGCCTCAACGTGCTGCAGTACTTCATCTCGACGCACGGTGCGCGTAAGGGCTTGGCCGATACGGCTCTCAAGACTGCCGACTCGGGCTACCTCACTCGCCGTCTCGTCGACGTCGCGCAAGACGTGATCATCAACGAGCGCGATTGCGGCACCAACGACGGCATCTACGTCGAACCCATCATCGAAGCCGGCGTCGAAGTCGAACCGCTGCGCGACCGCATCGTTGGCCGCGTCTCGCTCGACAAGATCAAGGACTTCGAAGGCCACGTCATCGTTGACGTCAATCAGGAAATCACCGAAGAGCTTGCCAACTCGGTGCAGGGTGCTGGTATCGAGCGCGTTCGCATTCGCTCTGTGCTCACCTGCGAATCCCGCCGCGGTGTTTGCGCGCTGTGCTACGGCCGCAACCTCGCTTCGGGCCGCATGGTTGAACTCGGCGAAGCGGTCGGCGTCATCGCCGCGCAGTCCATCGGCGAACCCGGCACGCAGCTCACGATGCGCACGTTCCACATCGGCGGAACCGCCACCCGCGTTTCCGAGCGTTCCACGCTCGAAGCGCGCAACAACGGCGTCGTCAAGTTCGTGGATCTCAAGCACGTCGAAGGTCGCGGCGGCACCGCCATCGCGATGAATCGCTCCGGCTTGATCGCCATCGTTGACGAAAAGGGCCGCGAAAAAGAGCGCTACCACGTCGTGTACGGCGCCCGCCTCCGCGTTGCTGAGGGCGACACCGTCACTCACGGCCAGATCTTGGCCGAGTGGGATCCGTTCACCTTCTCGATCCTTACCGAAACCGCCGGCTCCGTGAAGTTCGACGACCTGCGTCCTGGTCTGACGATCGAAGAGCAAGTTGACGAAGTCACCGGCCTCTCGCAGGACGTTGTCACCCTGCCGCCGGGCGACGAAAAGCATCAGCCTGCGATCCTTGTCCGCGATTCTTCCGGCAAGGTTCGCCGCAAGTACCTCATGCCTTCACGCGCCCACTTGATGGTTAAGGATGGCGATGAAGTGTCGGCCGGAGACGTGCTCGCGAAGATCCCGCGTGAAACCACCAAGACCAAGGACATCACCGGTGGTCTCCCGCGCGTCGTCGAACTCTTCGAAACCCGCAAGCCCAAGGATCCTGCCGTCATCAGCGAAATCGACGGTGTGGTTCGCTACGGCGATATCGCCAAGGGCATGCGCAAGATCTACGTCGAAAGCGAAGACCGCAAGACCACGAAGGAATATTCGATTCCTCGCGGTATTCACATCAACGTTCAGGAAGGCGATCACGTCAAGGCTGGCGAAGCTTTGATCGACGGTCCGCTCAACCTGCACGACTTGCTCGCGGTCCTCGGCGAAAAGTTCACCCAGGCCTACCTCGTCAACGCGATTCAAGAGGTCTACCGCCTGCAGGGTGTGAACATCAACGACAAGCACATCGAAACCATCTCCCGGCAGATGATGCGCTGGGTCAAGGTCGAAGACGTTGGCGACACGACGTTCCTCCTCGAAGAGCAAGTGGACAAGTTCCGCTTCCGCGAAGAGAACGATCAGGTGATCAAGGATGGAGGCCGCCCGGCAACGGGTCGTCCGCTCCTTCTCGGTATCACCAAGGCGTCGCTCTCGACCGACTCGTTCATCTCGGCTGCGAGCTTCCAGGAAACCACGCGCGTACTCACCGAAGCCGCTGTTGCCGGCAAGGTCGACTATCTGCGCGGCCTGAAAGAAAACGTCATCATGGGCCGCCTCATCCCGGCTGGTACGGGTCTCGAGCACTACCGCAGCATTCAGTTGCTGACGGAAATGCCCGCGCCTGCTCCTGTCGAGGACATTCCCGAAGCCGCCGAACTCACCGCGGAAGAAGCTGCCGCGATCGAGTTCCTCGAAAAGGGAGCCGAGGCTGACGCAGCCGCGGAAGGCTAATATAATCAACGGGTTGGGCGACCTTCCCGTTCAATCTGGAATCGGCCGGCGCTCGGGTTTCCCGGGCGCCGGTTTTGTTTTCAGCTCAATCTGTATGGAATGAGTACCGGTATTTTTCAAGCACTCGACGGAATCCATTCTGTTGCCGCCCGCCTCGTACCCTCCCTAGAATGAATAGGTAAGGTTCCAGTACCAACTATGCGTCTCATAAGCTGAGCTCGCGCAAAAGCATGTCCGAAGACAAAAAACTTTCTGCAAACGACAACGGTGCCTCCAACGGGCCGGTCGTTTCCGAACGCCTCGCGCAGTTCGAACGCCGCCAGGGCGAGCTGTGGCGTCTCACCTTTTTTCTTCTCCTGGTCGTCTCTATCGTCTTCGCCGTCGTGTCGTGGGACACGCTTCGCTCCTTAGCTGTTCGTTTTGAAGCCCTTCCGGTCGGTTTGGTCGTTCTCATCGCGTTGTTTGGCATGTACACCTGGAAGCGTTCTCAGGAAATGTCTGAGCTCCGCGGCCTCGTAAAAGGACTCGAGCAGCGCAACACCGAAGCCACCAACGACCGCGAATTCGACAAACTTTTCGCAGTAATCGAGCGCTCGCAGCAGGGCTACCGCGACCTTATCGACTCATTCGACGACGTTCTCCTCGCGCTCACCCTCGATGGCGAAGTCCGCGCCGTCAATCGCAGCTTCGCCGATCTCGTCGGCCTCCGTTTCCAGCAGATCGTCGGTCGTCATATCAGCGAATTCATGGAAGAAGCCAATGGGGAAGCCCGCACGCTGATCGATCGCGCGATGCCTCGCTTCGTGGATCGCCGCCACTGGACGGGCGTCATCCACGTTCGCATCAAAGGCCACAATTCGACTTTTTACTACGACTGCGTCGCCCACGCGATGATGCGCGGCGACCAGGTGCACGGCGTCACCGTTCTTGCTCGAGACATCACCGCGTCGCGCAAAAACGAAGCGCGCTTCACCGAGCTATTCGAAACACTGCAGGAAGGCATTTACATCGTCACGCCCGACGATCGCATTCTCGATGCAAACCCCGCGCTCGTTCGCATGCTGGGCTACGACTCCAAAGAAGAGCTGCTCGCGCGCAGCCTCGCCGACGTGCTCCCCGACGCGCAGCAGCGTCGTCTGCTTCGCCAGGAAGTCGACACCGAGCCGATGCTTCAGGGTCGCGAGCTCACGCTCATCCGCAAAGACGGCCATCCGATCATCTGCCTCAACACCGCCGCCGTCGTGCGAGACACTTCCGGCCGCGTCCTCCGCTATCACGGCGCGCTTATGGACATCACCGAGCGCCGCGAAATGGAGCGCCGCCTCTATCAGCAGCAGGAATTCGCGCGTCGCTTGATCGACAGCTTCCCCGATTTGATTTTCGTGCTGAATCCCGAAGGCCACTACACCTTCACCAGCCCGCGCGTGAAAGAAATTCTCGGCTACGATCCCGAGGAATACGATTGGAGCGCGCTCGGCGAACGCACCCACGCCGAAGATCGCCCCGCTCTGCAAACGCTTTTCGCGGAGATGTTCACCGGCCAGCGCTCTTTTGGCTCGCTCGAAATGCGCGTGCGTCACAAGAACGGCGAATGGCGCCGCGTCCGTTGCCATCTCAGCCCGCTCTACGACGAAACCGGCAAGATCGACGGAGTCATCATTTCCGGCCGCGACGTCACCGACGTCAAGCGCCTCGAAGAACAGCTCATCCAGGCTGAAAAGCTCGCCGCCATGGGGCAGATGCTCGCCGGCGTCGCTCATGAGCTCAACAATCCGCTCACCGCGATTCTCGGCGTCACGGAATTGCTGCGCGAACGCGCCGGCCTCGAAGAATCCACGAAACGCCAGCTCGATCTAACGCATCGTCAGGCGCGCCGCGCCGCCCGCATCGTCCAGAACCTTCTCGAATTTTCGCGTCCCGCCGCGCCCCAGAAAAAAACGCTCGACGTCAGCAACATCATCGAGCGCACCATGCAGCTCCACGAACATTCGCTGCGCCGCAACAACATCAGCGTCGAGTTCCACCCGCAGACCGGCCTCTACGCCGTCGTCGGCGACGCCAACCAGCTCATTCAGGTCTTCCTCAATCTCATCAGCAACGCTGAACACGCCATCCGCGAAGTCCGTGAGTCCGGCCGCATCCAGATTCGCATCGGCCGCATCGGCTCCAACGTCTCCGTCACCGTTCAGGACGACGGCGTCGGCATTCTTCCCGACGCGCTTTCGAAGCTCTTCGATCCCTTCTACACCACCAAGCGCCCCGGCGGCGGCACCGGCCTCGGCCTCAGCATTTGCACCGCGATCATCCGCGAGCACGGCGGCTCCATCGACGTCGAAACGCTCCCCGTCGGTGGCTCCGCATTCACTGTCTTCCTGCCGCTCGCGGGAGAAAAAGATTCGTCCGACGAGCCGGCCGCTCTCGACAGCGGCGCCACGCCCCCCATTCCCACTACGATTCGCGCCCTCGACGCCAGCATTTTCGCCGGCCGCTCCATCCTCGTCCTCGACGACGAAGAGAGCATCCGCATGCTCCTCGAAGAAGGCCTCTCCACCCACGGCCTCCACGTCGACTCCGCATCCACTCCGGTCGGCGCCGTTCAGTTCGTTCGCGACCGCAGCTACGACATCCTCCTCTGCGACGTCAATCTCGTCTCCAACGGCCACTCGCTCGCCGGCCAGGAAGCCGCCCAGCAAATCCTCTCCGCCGCCGGCGTCAACAAGCCCGTCGTCGTTTACATGACCGGCGATCTCGTCGAGCCTTCCTCCGGCGCACCCGGCGAACCGCACCGCTTACAGAAGCCCTTCCGCATCTCCGACGTCCTCGCCATCTTCCGCGAAATCTTCGCCACCATCCCCGTCGCCAAGCACTGACCCCGACTTCCACCCAAGACCCGATCCCCCTCCGCGCTGCCTCGTGACCGCCCCGTCCCTTCGGCCAGTACGCCCCATTTACCGTTTACCCACACTCCCTGTTTTCATTATCGGACTCTCATACTCCTCATAAGACACTGGGGCATATACAGATTTCTCGTAAAGGCCATTAGTGCATCGACCATGACCAAGCCTCTTCCTTGGACTGGGCGCTTTGCCCTGTTCCTGCTATTGCCCGTCGGGATCCTCCCATTCGTCTATCCCGGCCAGCAGCATTCCGCCTTCAATCGCTCCTTGCCCAACGACCCAGGCGGATCAGTCGCGAGGGTTTCCGCCGAGCGCTTTCCGAGTTTTTCCGACTGGACGAATCGCCATTCCATCTATTCGCTGTCTGGCAAGAGCGACGCTATCGAGGTTGCCCGCCGAGACCCGAGAGCGGCGATGCGCTGGAGAGAGAGGGAGCAATCCGCTCTCGCTCAGAGGATGGAACGCAGTGCCGCTGTATTTCTCGGTGGAAGACCGCCACGTCGGTTCCCGTCGCGCCAAAGCGTGGGCCTTACTCCCGATTGGGCTATTTACCTCGGAACTGGTGGCACTTCCGCGGGAATGTTTCCAGCCAAGTACACGTTCAACGTGACGACAGCAGCGAGCTGCCCGAATGACTTCATAGTTTTCCCCGTCAACGCGACTCCAACCACCACGCAAGCAAATCTCACTGCGTTTTACTATCTGTATAGCGGCAATACAGGATCAACGGGTATTTGCAACGCCCGAACCGGTCTCGGTGCCGTGGGCGTTGGAGGTTCCGACACGACCACATCGGCCGTTGTCTTTTGGAACTACAGTGTCCGCGCCGTTAACGGCGGGGTCGTGACTTCTCCGACCCTGTCTTTCGACGGGTCAAAAGTTGCTTTCATCGAGTCAGGAAGTACGAGCGCTCACTTTCACGTTCTTGCTTGGAAAGCCACCGATGGGCTGGCAACGAGCATCCTCGGCGGTGCTCAACGTCAAGTAGTCACCAGCCCGAAATCCATCACTACTTTTGTAACATCTGCACCAACCGGTGGCAGCGGCACCGCGACCGACCTCAACATCGGTTCATCCACAAATACCAACTCTTCTCCATACATCGACTACTCAAATGACACCGCGTATGTGGGAAATGACGCGGGGATTCTCTACAGAATTAAAAATGTTTTCTGCACAACCGCCGCTTGCGGCACCGCGCAACCGACCCTGGATACGTCATGGGGCACTTCTGGCGCCGTGCATGTTTGCAGTGGTCAATTGACATCTCCGGTCCTCGACTTCGTCAATATGACCGTCTACGTGGGATGTTCCGACGGCAAACTTTATTCGATCACCCAGTCGGGAACAGTCAAATCGCTCGTAGTTGGTGACGGCGTAGCATCTAAAACCTACGGCGGGATCGTCGATCCACCGATCGTCGATGAATTGAACCAGTGGGTGTACGCCGTGAGTGGTTCCGCGAACAACGGCGCAAACGCTGTCATGGTTCAGACGGACATCAACTTCGCCTCGTCAGTCGCAGTGCCAATCGGAATTGGAAATGCTTGCGACATGCATTCTCCGACGCCGAACAATGCCTATTTCACGAGCCCAACTTCTTCGGGCGCGATGATGTACGTGGGCGGGCTTAGCACGACGGGAACGGTCACCCAGCCCTGCACTTCGGCTTCCGGCGGCACCGCGTTAGTCCTTCTGTATGCTTCCACATTCACCTCGGCAGGCGTTCTTACCGCTGGCGCACCCGCAAAGAGCTTCTCCGACGGTGGAGGTCCAGGTTACGAATGGGCTCCCCTTACCGAATTTTTTAACAGCACGACCGGTGTCGATTGGATTTTCGCGTCTGCCCTTCAAAGCACCCAGCCCAACGTTGCATCGGCAATTATCACCACTGGCTTCCCTACAACGTTCAGCAAAGTCGTCACCGAAGGAAACGGAGCGAGCGGCATAGTTGTAGACAACAACTCGAATTCTAACCAAGCTGCCAGCATTTATTTCAGCGCTCAGCAGCAAAATGCGGGCTGCAACAACAACACCAACACAACTCTCACTGGGGGTTGTGCCGTCAAGCTGACGCAGAACGGCCTTAACTGAGGTCATTGGAGTAAGCGAAATGAATCGCGCTCGTAACAACACCGACGCAACTGAACCGACGAAGGCCAACGCCTCCAAGCCCAAGCGCCCCTACGTCAAGCCCGCCTTCCAGCACGAAAAAGTTTTCGAAACCATGGCTCTCACCTGCGGCAAGCTCGGCCCCACCCAGGCCCAGTGCCGCTTCAACCGGAGGACCTCCTGACTTCGCGCAACGCCACCGCCGCCGCAACCGCCCTTGCTCCCGTTCCCGCGACAGCGATCGAATCGACCATCCCTGCTAACACAGCGCCGCCCGCGAGCAAAGAACCACCAGGCGCCGACGCCGCTCACGCCACTCGCCTCGAACTCGCCGCCGAAATCCTGCATCGCTTCGGTGAAGTCCGCTTCGTCGCTCTCGGCGGCAGCATGGTTCCCTCGATCTATCCCGGCGACTTGCTCACCGTTCACTCCGAATCCGTTGCCGACACGCGCCGCGGCGAAATCGTTCTCTTTCTTCTCGGCGGCCGTCCTTACGTTCACCGCGTCGCGCGCAAATGGCCAGAGCGCAACCGCATCGCCTTCGCCACGCGCGGCGACTCGCTTCCCAAAGAAGATCCCTCCATCGACGCAAGCCAGCTTCTCGGCCGCGTCACCGCGATTCAGCGTCGCGGCAAGTCCATCGCAATCATCGTCAAGCCGGGTCGCTTCACGCGCGCTCTCCGCTGGGCTGCTCGCAATTCACCCACGTTCACGCGCTTTCTGCTCGCCGTTCATCATCTCCGCACACGAACCGCAATCAACGCAACGACTGCAACATCACACACCGCATTCGAGAGCAACGAAGCCGCGTGCCGCGCCACCGATCTCGCCGATTCTTCGTCCGATCGCCTCCAGGGATTTGCCTGCTCCGGGCAACGGAGCTGACCCGATGAGCCTTGCCGCTCTCGCCCACGAACCGCAGCGTATTCGTGAGGGCGAGTGCGAGCGCCGAGCCTCCGTCACCGTTGAAATTGGCGGCATCCCCATCCTTCTCCGCCCCAGCGATCCATCCTTCTGCGATCTCCTCGAATCACGCTACGAAACATTTGCGTCCCGTAATTCCTCTGCGCAGCCCGTCTGCCGCTTCGACATCCAACTCGCCGCCGAAGGCCGCGAGTCCGACGAAAACGTTCGCGTCACGCGCGAAGTTACTGACGAAGCGTCGCTCTGGACGTTCCGCCGCGGCGATTTCGACGCCACTTGGGACCCGCGCACCGGCCACGGCCACATCACCCAGTGCCCGAACCCCTACTCGATCGACACCGTTCTTCGCATCGCCCATTCGCTCGTTCTCGCCGAGCAAGGCGGTTTCCTCCTCCACGCAGCAAGCGCGATTCGCAATCGGCGCGCATTCCTCTTCGCCGGAGTCTCCGGCGCCGGCAAAACCACGATGTCGCGTCTCGCTCCGCCCGACGCAACCGTTCTCACCGACGAAATCTCCTACATCCGTCGCTCCGATGTAAAAAACGCCCACACATACATCGCCTACGGCACGCCCTTCGCCGGCGAACTTGCCCGCATCGGCGCAAATACCTCCGCTCCTCTCGAAGCCCTCTACCTCTTCGTGCAAGGCCCCGAAAATCGCATCGAGCCCATCTCCAAAATCGACGCCGCGCGCGCCATCATGCGCCACGTCCTCTTCTTCGCCGAAGAAAAAGATCTCGTCGCCAAAGTTTTCGATTCCGTCCTCGAATTTGTATCGCGCATTACCGTCGCCCACCTGATTTTCACGCCCGACGCGCGCGCCTGGGAGCTCATCCAATGACACCGACACCAAGCACGCCAATCAACGCCGCCAACACCTACGTCTCTCGCAGCCACGCCGTTGCCGCCCGCGAACTCGCCGGCGAAATGATGATCATGTCCGCCACCGACTCCACGCTCTTCAGCCTCAACGAAACCGCCACGCTCATCTGGAACGCCGCCGACGGAAAAACTTCCCTCCGCGACATCGTCGAAAATAAAATCTGCCAGGAATTCGACATCGAGCCCGAGACCGCCTATCGCGACGCCGAAGCGCTCGTCTCCAATCTCGCCTCTCTCGGCATTCTCCAACTCTCGGCCGAACCAGCGCCCGGCAAGAACTAATACTATGAGCCTCATCACAGAACTAAACTCAAAGGCTCTGGAGCGCGGCGTCCCGCTCTCCATCCATCTCGACGTCACCTATCGCTGCAACGAACGCTGCGAACACTGCTATCTCGAGCACGACGGCGACGGCGAAATGTCTACCGCCGAAATTAAATCCACGCTCGATCAACTCGCCGCGGCCGGCGTCTTCTTTCTCACCATCAGCGGCGGCGAACCGCTCATCCGTCCCGACATTTTCGAAATCATCGAGTACGCCCGCTCGCTCCGCTTCAACGTAAAACTGAAAACCAACGCGATCCTCATTCGCGAAAGGGAAGCGCGCCGCCTCCGCGAACTCAACGTCGAGCAAGTCCAAATTAGCGTCTACTCCCATCGCGCCCAGGTTCACGACGGCATCTCCAAAGTCCCCGGCTCGCTCGATCGCACCATCCGCGGCATTCGCCTGCTGAAATCGCACGGCATGAAAGTCACCATCGCCAATGTTTTGATGAAAGGGAATCTCGGCGACGCCGAAGGTGTCCGCCAGCTCGCGCAGGAAGTCGGCGCGCACTACACGCTCGACCCCACCATCACGCCGATGATGAACGGCGACAGTTCGCTGCTCCGCCTGCGCATCACGTCCGACAGCCTGCGCACCGTTTTCAACGATTCAACTTTGGTAGGAAATGTCGAAGAATTCTGCGCCCCGCCAACCGCCGTCGACGAAGGCGCGCTCGAAGGTTACCCGTGCAGTGCCGGCCACACCGCCGCCTACGTCTCCCCGTGGGGCGATGTCTATCCTTGCGTGCAATTCCCGATGACGTGCGGCAATGTTCGCGAACAGGATTTCGGCGACATCTGGAAAAACTCACCGCAGTTCCACGAAGTCCGCGGCATCCGCGGCAAACATCTCACTACGTGCAATTCCTGCTCGCACCTCGGCAGCTGCACCCGTTGCCCCGGCCTCGCCTGGATGGAAGGCAACATGCGCGGCCCCAGCACCGCCGACTGCGAAAAATCCTACATCCGCACCGGCATCGTCACCGCCAACATGCTGCAACGTGGCTACACCGACGCCCAAGCCTTCGCCGCCTCCCAAGACGCCATCCCCCAACCCCAACTCCGCGGCGCAAGCCGCCCCCTAGTCCAAATCCTCCCCGCCCGCTAAGGGTCACGGCACCGTGCCCGTCTTGGCGCCTAATCCGAGGTATGGCGCTAACCCAGACGTATGGCGCACAACTCAAACGCGTGTCATTCCGAGCGAAGCAAGCCGACGCCTTTTCTTTCGCGTTCGCTTCTGAGCGAACGCGTCGGCTTGCGCAGAGAGGAATCTCTCTTCGATCTATCCGCCTTCGCGGACTTCTTACGCGACTCCCCTCCCCCCAAAACAAAAAAGCACGGCCAAAGCCGTGCCCCAGTCTCTTCCGCTTCTATCGTTACGTCATTACTTCCTTACTTCTTTACTTCATTCCTCTCGTCCACCCCAAAATCCCAAACAAACAAATTCAATCCCCCCGGCAGCACCTCCGCCAACGCATACTCCCCCGGCGGCAACGGCTCGCTCAACGTGAACCGGTAAACTCTCTTCGCCACTTCCCACTCCTGAATCGAAATCGTTTTGTTCTCCAGCCCGACCTGCTCGCCCATCAAACTCCGCAGCGACTCGATAATCCTCTTGTTCCCCTTGACCGTCGCCTTCAGCAACTCCACTTCCGGCCCCGTCGTGCTCTGCCGGCTCGTGCGTTCCAGCCCCGACTCTTGCTCATCTTCTGTCGTCAATTCGCGCAAATAAAATTCCGGGTTCGACGAATTGATCCGTAGCGTCGCCCTCTTTCCGTCCAGCTCGATATTCGTCTTCGCCGGAATAATCGGAATCGGCGAAATCATTCGCTTGAGCTGATTCTTCCGATCCGTCCTCACCGCCGACCCGACCTGCGGAATCGGAATCACCGATTTGCCTTCCACCGCAAACATCCCTTCGCCCGGTGGCAAAAAAGCTCCGCCCCCGACTTGCAAACTCGAATCGACATCCAACGTCGTCTCGATCTTCTGCGCCTCTTCCTGCTTATGAATTTTTGCCGCCAGCGCATCGTCCGCCGCTGCCGCCGCCTTTTCCGCCTTCGCCGTAGCGTCCCAATCCACCATCGCCGTCGGAATCTCTTCCCACGATCCGCGCTCCAAACTGAAATACCTCACCCGATCCCCGTTCTTCTCATACTCCCGGACCAACTGAAACGTCCCATCCTTCAGCACCAACTTCTTCCCCCGCGTACTCCGCCCATCCGCCGCGTTATCCTGCGCACTCTGTCGCTCGCTCCGGGCCGCCGCCTCACGGCTCGATGCGCTTCGCCCTTCGATCCGCGCAGACGCAGACACACCAATACCGAGCGCCGCAACCACCGCAACGCAGCCCATCCACAACAACTGTTTACGTACTGAAATTTTCAGTGAAACCCAGCGTGCCATGCCCGAGCCCTGTGTGGCGCAACCCCGTCGCCATCCGTCACCCTATGCGATGCATTCCACCACACCGCAGGTTGACCGCCCCATCGAGCATAGTCCGCCCCCAAAACCCACGCAACCACTCCGCACGATGGTACGTCGCCCAACAATGTAGCGGCGCCCACCCTGTCAGGAATCTCTCCTCGATCTACCGGTTCGCCCGCGTCGCGTCCTTGCTCCCCCTCCCCCCACCAACGGCACCGGCGCTCGGATTCCTCTCCACAAACTGCCTCTGATGCCAATACGGATACACCGGCGTCCGATCGCTCGCCTTATCCAGCTTCGCCACCTGCTCCGCCGTCAACTTCCACCCCACCGCCAGCAAATTCTGCCGCAGCTGCTCCTCATTCCGTGCGCCAATCACCACGTTGTCCACCGTCGGCCGCTGCAACAACCAATTCAGCGCGACCACCGGCACCGGCTTCCCAACCTCCTTGGAAACCTCCTCCAGCGCATCCACCACCTTGTACAAATACTCGTCCTCCACCTGCGGCCCGAAATCCGCCGTCTTGTGTAGCCGGCTCTCTTTCGGCAGCGGCTTCCCGCGCCCGATCTTGCCCGTCAGCCGTCCCCATCCCAGCGGACTCCACACAATCGTCCCAACCCTCTGATCGATCCCCAGCGGCATCAACTCCCACTCAAACTCGCGCCCGATCAGCGAGTAGTACGCCTGATGGGCAACGTATCGCGTCCACCCATAGCGGTCCGCCACCGCCAGCGACTTCATCAAGTGCCAGCCCGAAAAATTCGAACACGCGACGTACCGCACTTTCCCGCTCTGTACCAGGTTGTCCAGCGTCCGCACCGTCTCTTCCACCGGCGCCGTCGCGTCGAACCCGTGCATGTGATAGATGTCGATGTAATCCGTCCCCAGCCGCCGCAAGCTTGCCTCGCACGCCTTCAGCAAATGAAAGCGCGACGACCCCACATCATTCACATCATTCCCCATTCGAAACGTAGCCTTCGTAGAGATCAGCACCTTGTCGCGCCGCCCCTTGATCGCCTGCCCCGTGATCTCTTCCGCCAGCCCGTTCGAATAAATATCCGCCGTATCGAGCATATTCAGGCCGGCGTCTAGGCAAATATCCACCAGCCGCGTCGCCTCTTTGACGTCGCTAGCCCCCCAAGCCTTAAAAAACTCGTTTCCCCCGCCAAACGTCCCCGTCCCAAAACTCAGAACCGGCACCTTCAACCCCGACCCGCCCAGCTGCCTGTATTCCATTTCCGCCCCCAATTTTGACCCTGCCCTCGAAATAGATGCGTCACCCCCGCCCTCGTCACGGATAAAATCCATCTTCCCAGCCACTTCGCACCTCACAGCCACGCCATCGATAATTCCGAATCCGCGGCCGCCGAATCCTACCCCAAAACCCCCTTGACACAGGAGGTGCCTTTGTGGTAACGTATCCCCTTGTAGAAGTCCCGCCAAGTGGGTTCACCGCCTCAAATTCCCCATAAACCGCCTAGAATCACATCCTTAGCGATCAAGCGCGCATAACATCCCTAGAATCAAATCCTTACGAAAATTAGGTAGGGGGGAGGGGAGCCGGCAATATCTTCAGCCCAAAAACAAAAATGCTCTCCAGCTGAAGCCAGAGAGCATTTGAAAAATAGAAATTCCGCCGGTCTTTCCGGCAACCCTAGTCAGGGCAGCAGCTTAGTGAGTGCACTTCGGGAACAGCGTCACTAGCACCATCAGGTCCGACAACGTAAACAACCACTGGTCGGCCTGCTTGCCCGCAGCTTCCGCTGCCCGGGCGATAAACCCCAGGTGGCGGCTCTTGGCGAAGTTATGCAGGTGATCGACGCAGATCCCGGTCAGCGTTGCCACTTCCGAGTCGGTGAAAATCTTCTGGCTGGCTTTTACGGTAACCATGGCCTTGGCCTCTTTCTGGACTCGCCGCTTTTACGATCGGTTCAACTGCTTTCGATGCTGTCTGTATCGTATTAGCTGCACAGACACCAGAGCAATAGTCGTTCCGTTCCATAAACCCAGAATCTCTCGATTGGTACTTTTATTCCAAATCCCAACAAAACCGGACGTTTTCGGTGGAAAAACCGTGGATTGCGGCATTACCGGGAGGAAGAACCCTGTACCAAGGAGCAGGTAAAAATGTCCTACTTTTGCAAGTCTTGCTATGGCTTTCGGTAGTCCGCTGCTATTTCCCGCATCTGTTTCTCGTGCCGCAGCTCGTGCCGCGCCACCATCTCGAACCATTCATACGCGCTTAGGCTACCCAGGAAGGGGTGCTTCCAACGGTAGACCCCCAAGGTTTCGCTCCTTGGTCTCGTCGATGAACGCCAGCATGCGCTCCCGGATCTCCCGCAGCTCCGCCAGCATCGTCTCTTTCTCCCCGAGCATTTCCGGGTCAATCGGCAGGGGAGACCGCGCCCTCACGACTCGCGATTCGACCAGAGCCAAGGGAAGATGCAGCCGCTGCAGCCGGGAAAACCTTCTAGGTGGATGCTGCACCACGCGGTCGGCCGAACCAACCACGCTCCGCTCCACCATGATCAGGTGGGCAATAATTTCCGCCGCGCACCAGCCGCCGTCCTTCGGCCGCGTCCGCCACTGGTCCGCAGGCACCTCGTCCGCCGTGCCAAGCATGCGGCTTTGCGCACGCGCCAGCTTCTCAAGGATGGGAGCTAATCTCGACACAGACGACACAATTGAATTGAGAGTTGATTGGATCAGACGCCGGGACAGCGTGCATCCATGTACCGCAGTTGGTACCTAAATCTAAATCGTGACAAACAATCTAAACCGTCGCCCCACCAGCTTGCTCAAACGCATGCGCCAATTGCAACACGCGCGCCTCGCCGAATGCCGGCCCAAAAATCTGCAGGCCGACTGGTAGCTTTCCGCCGCAGACCTTCCCGCACGGCACCGAAATTCCCGGAACGCCCGCAAGCGATCCGGTTACCGTGTAAATGTCCGCGAGATACATCTGCAACGGGTCATTCGTTCGTTCGCCGAGCTTGAACGCGGGTACCGGCGAAGTCGGTGTCACGATCGCATCGACTTTCGTGAACGCATCGCGAAAATCTTGCGCAATTAGGGAACGTACTTTCTGCCCCTTCAAATAATATGCGTCGTAATATCCGGCCGACAAAACGTAAGTCCCAAGCACGATGCGCCGTTTCACCTCGGGTCCAAAACCCGCGCCGCGCGTCTTGCGATACATCGCCAGCAGGGAATCGTCGTTCACGCGCAGCCCGTACCGCACGCCGTCATAACGCGCCAGGTTCGAGCTCGCCTCCGCCGTCGCGATGATGTAATACACCGCGATCGCATAATCCGTATGCGGCATTTCGATGTCGATCAGCTTGCACCCAAGCTTTTTCAAAATCTCGATGCCTGCTTCGATCTTCTTGCGAACCTCACCGTCCATTCCTTCGCCGAAATACTGCTTAGGAATGCCGATGCGCAGCCCAGCAACGCTCTTGCCCAACTCTTCGACGTAATCCGGGACAACCGCCGTCGTCGAAGTCGAATCGTTCGGATCGCGCCCCGCGATTACTTGAAGCACCGATGCAACATCTTTCACGTTGTGCGCAAACGGCCCGATGCGATCCAGCGACGAAGCGAACGCGATCAATCCGTAGCGCGACACGCGCCCATAACTGCCCATCATTGCCGGCACGCCGCACATCGCACCGGGCTGCCGAATCGATCCACCAGTATCCGTTCCAAGCGAAGCCACCGCGAGATTCGCAGCGACCGCTGCCGCAGAACCACCACTTGAGCCGCCAGGAATGCGATCGGTCGCTTCGGGATTCAGCACCGGTCCATACGCCGAATTCTCGTTTGAGCTGCCCATCGCGAATTCATCGCAGTTCGTTTTACCCAAAATCACCGCGCCCGCGTTTTCGAGCCGCGCAACCGCCGTCGCATCGTAAGGCGGCACATATTTTTCTAAAATTTTCGATCCGCATGTCGTCCGCACGCCACGGGTGCTCAACACATCTTTAATCGCAACGGGAACGCCCGCGAGCGCCGGAAGCGGCTTACCCGCGGCAACCATCGCATCCACGCGGTCCGCCTGCGCATACGCGCGCTCTTCCGAAAGCGCCAAGAAACGCATTCAGCTTCGGATTCTGCGCCGCGATCCGCGAAAAATGCTCCGCCGCCAATTCGCGCGCCGAAATCTTCTTCGTCGCGAGAGACGCTTTCACGCTATCGATTGTCCAGTTCTCAGCCATTCGCCAATTTTTCCGGAATCAGATTTCGCAGTTTCTTGCTGTTTTCTTCTGCCGTTTCGTTACTTCATTACTTCGTTGCTTCTTTACTTCGCTTTTTGCTTACCGCTCGATCACCTTCGGCACACGAAAATACGGAGGCTCCGGATCGGGAGCCTGCTTCAGCAACTCCGCCGCACCATGGCAGGGAACTTCGACGTCTTCGCGCAGAGTCGCGTCCGCAGTCTGATCGTCCGTCAACACCTGCGCCATCGGCTCGACATTCGCCGTATCGAGCTCGTTCAATTTCCCAATGTAATCGAGAATTTCGTTGAGCTGCTTTCCGTAGGTTGCGAGTTCGTCTTCGGTGAGATCGAGATACGCAAGTTCCGCCACGCGCAGAACATCTTCGCGACTAATCTTCACTGGCAGCCTCCGGCACGAGAAACTAAACCGCCCAGACAAAGAGCGCAAGCAATCCACCGCACACAAACAAAACCAACCCCTGAGCCCGAATTGCCAATACTCTGTCCTTTTCAGTTCTCTGGCGCCTCATCACGTTACCCCTTAAGAAGCCAGCAGAGAGCCGCGGGAAGCGCGTCGGCACGATCATCATCAACAAACCAACAACAATACCTGCAAAGGAAAACAGCACAAAAAGGACCTGGACAATTCGATGCACGGTCAGCGAGAAGCCACCTCAGCGCCCTTGCGTTGATAATGCGTCACAATGTAGTTGTCGACGAGGGCTTGAAATGCCGCCGCCAATTCGTCGTAATTTCCCTCGAGCGTCACGTCTTTCTTTCCGTCGATGTAAACAGGGCAGCGCGGCGCTTCGCCCGTTCCCGGCAAACTGATTCCGATATTCGCAGCCTTCGATTCGCCTGGACCATTCACGATGCAGCCCATCACCGCCAGCGTCATCGTTTCGACGCCGTCGTATTGCGTCTTCCAGATCGGCATCATGTCGCGAATGTAAGTCTGAATTGCTTCGGCCAATTCCTGAAACGTCGAACTCGTCGTCCGCCCGCAACCCGGGCAAGCCGTCACGCTCGGCGAAAACGAGCGCAGCCCCAGCGCCTGCAACAACTCGCACGCAGCGTAAACCTCTTCGCGCCGGTCTCCGCCGGGACGCGGCGTCAGCGAAATACGAATCGTGTCGCCGATACCGTCGTACAAAAGTACGCCGAGCGAAGCCGCCGACCAGATCTGGCCCTTCATGCCCATGCCCGCTTCGGTCAAACCCAAGTGGAGCGGCTGCTGGGTCTTCGACGACAAATCGCGATACACGGTGATCAAATCGCGCGGCCGCGAAGTTTTGCACGAAATAATAATCTGCTCGTTCCGCAGGCCCGACTCGAGCGCCAGCTCCGTCGATTGAAGCGCGCTCAGCACCATGCATTCGTTGATGATGTCTTCCGACTCTTTGCCCAGATTCTGGTCAGTGTTTTCCTGCATCTTCTGCATGACCAGCTCTTGATTGAGCGAGCCGCCATTCACGCCGATGCGCACAGGCTTTCCGTTATCGACCGCAATTTTGCAGATCGTAGAAAATTGCTCGTCGCGCCGCTGTCCCGCGCCGACGTTCCCCGGATTGATCCGATACTTATCCAGCGCCGCCGCGCAATCCGGATATTTCGTCAGCAGCACGTGCCCGTTGTAGTGAAAATCCCCAATGATCGGCGCATTGCAACCCGCCGCCAGCAGCCGCTTCTTGATCTCCGGCACCGCCGCCGCAGCCTCCGGCACGTTCACCGTCCAACGCACAATCTCCGAGCCGGCTTCCGCCAGCTCCATCGTCTGCTTGAACGTCGATTCGATATCCGCAGTGTCGGTATTCGTCATCGACTGCACGACGATCGGCGCGCCGCCGCCGACGCTCACGTGGCCAACCTTCACGCCATACGTTTTTCGACGGGGATGCAGCGTAGCCGCCGCATCAAACCCGTTAATCTGAGTAAGCATAGCCCTTTTATTTTAGCAGATAGAGGTTCGGGACGAGCCACGTCACACAAACTCGGTAGCGTGCGGTGAGTCTATTGAACGATAAGCGTCAGCTTTTTCGTGTGTGTGACGGTGGATGATTGGGACGTAGCCGTCACCGTGATGGTGTAGGTACCCGTGGCAGTGCCGCCCGTGGCGCCGCCCGAACCGGAGCCTGACCCTGTGCCCGAGCTTCCATTTGAGCTGCCGCATCCGGCCATCAACGAAGCGCTGACGAGCACCAGCGCACAGCACGCCGCGGCGAGTGAGACGGAGAATCGGCGGCGGGATGTTCGCACCACAGCCAGCGCGGCGGCCATTCCCGCTACGATCATCAAACCGAAAATCCAAAGGATGCTCGGAGCCGGATTGAGAGGATCGGAGAATCCTGATGGCAGAAGTTGCGAAGCCGCCGTCGTCGTGACCGAAACCATAACGCTCTGTGGAGTGATGCCGCTGATTGTCACGCTCGAGGGCGAAACCGCACAAGTCGAGCCGCTGGGCCCGCCGCTGCAAGTCAATGCGACCGAGCCGCTGAAGCCGCCGCTGCCGCTCAGCGAAAGGGAATAGTTCGCCGTTTTCCCCGCCGCAACTGTGACGCTCGAACCCGCACCGGCACTCATCGCAAAGTTCGGCCCGGATTCATTCAGCAACAACACCAACTGGTTCGAGCCTACCTCCAGAATGTCGAGCTTGTTGTCACGATTGAAGTCCGCTACGAAAGGATTGCCGGCATTGATGATCGGGAGAGGCGACCCAAAGGTTCCGTCGCCATTGCCCAGCATGAGGCCGTAGGAATTCGTCGGTCCGATGTTGCCAAGCACATCTGGACTTCCATCGCCGTTGAAGTCCCCCTGTGAGAATCCACTGAACGTGCTGGTGACCGGCGGAAGATAACTAAAGGTGCCGTCTCCCTTTCCTAGCAGCACTTGGTACCCGTTTGAGTTCGAGACGAGTAGATCCAACTTTCCGTCACCGTTAAAGTCACCGCTGAGAGGATTGTCGCACCCGGACGTACACGCGGATGTTGCGATGAGGATGGCAGGCTGGAAAGTTCCGTCCCCATTGCCAAGCAAGAGGCCGAGGCCTGTCGAGGTTTCGGTGACTAAGTCACCCTTTTTGTCGTTGTTGAAGTCGCCCACAAGGATGCCGCCAACCGGACCCACGGAAGGGGTAATTGGAGGACCGAAACTGCCATCCCCTTCGTTGAGGAGTACGTAGAAGATGTCCGGGCCGAACAGCCCGGGAGCATTCCCGGCGTTGATGAGAAAATCCGGATTGCCGTCGCCGTTCACGTCGCCGAGGGTGAACGATAGACTGATCAGCTTATCTCCCGCCGAGTTGACGGAGTAAGCAGCCGGCGCGCCAAAACTTCCGTCGCCGTTCCCCATTAAAACAATCATGCTCAACCCACCCGCATCCCAGGTGTAACCCACGAGATCGATCTTGCCATCGCCATTGAGATCGGCCGCAGGGCCGATGCCCGCATAACCGATAACATCGGCGAAGTCGGGGTGTGACAGTACTATCGCGTAGGTCTGAGACAACGTGTAGTTGCCCTTGCCATCGTTCAGCCAGATATACAGATTCGCCTGAGCAAGGGGGACCGAACCAGCTACACCCTGGACTGGCCCAGTCGATGCGAAGTCGGGAAAGCCGTCGCCGTTGAAATCGCCAATGGCGCTAAAGCCGAACGCGCCCGGAATGGCTGGGTTTCCTTGAAGCGTGCCGTCGCCGTTTCCAAGAAGCATCGTGTTGAAGGCGGCGACGTCGATTTTCTTATCGCCGTTAAAGTCGGCGACGACGATGCTGCTCGATCCAATCAGGCCGGTCGTGAGAGAAGTCGTCGGGGCGTTATAAAAAGTGCCGGGAGTGAATGTTCCGTCGCCCTTGCCGATGAAGACCTGTGCAGCATAGCCAGTCGATCCGATGAGGTCGAGCTTGCCGTCGCCGTTCAAATCAGTGGCGACGAGATTGCCGAGGCCAGCGCTCGCCGGCAGCGATTCGACGGAGCTCGCGCGAAACGTACCGTCCCCATTACTGAACAAAATCTGAAGCTGTTGGCCAGTCGAGTTTGCTCCGGTCACAAGTAGATCGAGCTTGCCGTCGCCGTCGAAATCGCCAATCACATTCGATCCAGTCAGCGCTCCAGTAGGAAACGCCACGACCGGGTGAAATGTGCCATCGCCTTTACCTAACTGAATGCCGATCCCGGGTATAAGAAGATCGAGCTTGCCGTCGCCATTGAAATCGGCGAGTGCATCGGAGATGTCTACAGGCGCCGAGAAGGAGGTAACTCCGGCAGCAAACGTTCCGTCGCCGTTTCCGAGAAACGTCAGAGACACGGAACCGACCTGCGCAAGAACGTCGAGTTTGCCGTCTCCGTTCAAATCTCCAATGAGGAAGGCGGAAGGGAGATTTGCGATGCTGGTTGTTGTCGATGGCTGAAATGTACCATCGCCGTTTCCCAAAAGAACGCCAAGAACGTTGAGTGGCCCAAGGACGAAAATGTCCGGCCTGCCATCGCCGTTAAAATCCGCGATGGCGAAGTTGTTTCCAACTATGTTTGGGGCTCCGGCCGTGGATCTCCAAGGCGTACCGGTCGAGAAGGTGCCGTCGCCTTTGCCTAGCAAGACCGTTCCGTCGAAGAACAGCAGATCGGGCTTGCCGTCGCCGTTCACATCGGCGCTGAGCGCTTGCCCGGTGCCGGAGAATGTCGGCGGACTAAAGAAGGGATTGCCGCTCTGTCCGAGTACGCTCGAGGAATCGAGAGCCAGAAAAGCCGTAAGAATAAGACAGGATTGCACAGCAAGGCGCAGAGAAGTCCGCACGGTGGTCTTGCTCCTGTGGCCGACATTCTGCGGAATGTCCTGCCCTTTGTCTTCGAAACCTCAGATGGTTAATGCGGGAGGAACCTGTTAACCACCTCGTATCGTATCACGTAGAACTAAGCTCTGACCGAACCGAGTTCGCGCAGAGATGCGAAAGATGCTTCATCGTTTTCCCATGGACTACGTTCCCCCGAGCAAATAGCCCGAAATCGTCGAGATGCCGGGTTTTGTCCCAGAAGATTCTGCGCGACGAACAGTAAAGGCTACTGGACGATGAGAGTCAGTTTTGTCGTGCGGGTCACGGCGGGTGATGTCGAGGTCGCGGTCACCGTGATGGTGTAGGTGCCAGTGGCGGTCCCACCTGTGGCGCCGCCCGAACCGCCACCGGAATTGGAGCCTGAGCTTGTGCCGCCGCCGCAACCGGCTATCGCAGAAGCGCTGACGAGCACGAGTGCGCAGCACGCCGCAGAGAATGCGTAGGAGAAGCGGCGCCGGGATCCTCGCGCAATTGCCAACGTGCCGGCCATTCCTGCCACGAGCAGCAGGCCAAAAATCCACTCGATTCTGCGAGCTGGATTTACAGGATCGGAGAACGCCGTTGGCAAAAGCTGCGAAGCCGCCGTCGTCGCGACCGAAACAGTTGCGGTCTGCGGAGTCGTGTCGCTAAGCGTCACGCTCGAAGGCGAAATCGTGCACGTCGCGCCGCTCGGCGCACCGCTGCATGTCAGCGTAATCGGCCCGCTGAACCCGCCGTTTCCGCCCAGCGAGAGCGAATAACTCGCCGTTTTCCCCGCGGCAACCGTTGCACTGCCGCCCGAGCCCGCACTCATCGAAAAATTCGGGCCGGCTCCATTGATTAGCCAGACCAACTGTTGCGCGCTCACTTCGAGAATGTCGGGTCTATCGTCGCCGGTGAAATCGGCAATTAGCGGAGTTCCTGCCGCAGGTAGATGAAAGGGCAAACCAAATGTTCCGTCGCCGTTCCCCAAGATAAGACTGGGAGTACCCGTCCCGATCGACCCGAATACATCCAGGTTACCGTCGCCATTGAAGTCGGTAACCGAGCCAGGTCCGAACGGACCTACACCAAGAGTAACGGCCGAGGATGCGCTAAATGTCCCGTCTCCCTTCCCGATGAGAACCTGGTAGCCGTTCGCGGTGCTCTCCATCAGATCTAAATTTCCGTCGCCGTTAAAGTCGCCGCCGACTATTGCTCCACAGTCGGTGCCGCATGCCGTGGTTGTAATGAAGGTGGTTGGCTGAAACGTTCCATCGCCGTTGCCCAGCAAGACGCCAATACCGTTCTCGGTCGGCACAATGGCATCGAGCTTCTTGTCGTTATTGAAATCACCCACGACTGCAACACTGTTAGGGATCGAAACGAACGGCATGGTTGGCGGATTGAAAGTCCCATCACCCTTACCGACTAACACGTAAAACGTCGGCGTTCCGGGGCTGACGGTGGTAATCAAGACATCTGGCTTCCCGTCACCGCTGAGGTCTCCGAGTGCGATGGAGGCGGCATCCACGCGGTAAGGCTCCGTGTTGACAGAAATCAGGGCCGGCGCGTTGAAGCTTCCATCGCCGTTTCCAATGATCGTCATGAGTTTCAATCCGCCCGCGTCCCAGATGAAGCCAACCAGATCGGTCTTTCCATCGCCGTTGAGGTCAGTGGCATTCGTGAGCGAGACTAGGCCCGGGTTATCAAATCCGGGCGTAGGTATGGTGATCGGATACGAGTTCGTCACAGCGAAATTGTTTTTTCCGTCGTTCATCCAGATATTCAAATTCACCACGAAGGTGTTCGAATTCACTGGCAAATTCATGGCCAGCGTAAGCGATGCGAAGTCTGGGTGGCCGTCGCCGTTGAAATCCCCCGTCACCGGCGTGTAGCCGAATTGGCCTGGTACAGCTTGATCCCCTTGAAGAGTGCCGTCGCCGTTTCCAAGGAGCATCGTGTTGAAGGCTGCGACATCGTTTTTCTTATCGCCGTTAAAGTCGGCAACGACCATATTGCTTGCGCCACTACCGGGTCCGATTGAACGGAGCATTGAAATACTCGCCCAGGATGAAGGTTCCGTCTCCTTTGCTGATTAGCGCTTGCACAGCGGAACCCGTGGAGCCGACGATGTCGGCCTTTCCGTCACCATTCAAATCGACCACAACGGGTCTGCTGATTCCGGCATTCACGGAAACTGATTGAGGAGTTCCTGCGCGAAAAGTCCCGTCGCCGTTTCCGAACAGCACTTGAATTTCGGGGTTTGTTGAGGTTCCTCCGATCACGAAGACATCGAGCTTGCCGTCGCCATCAAAATCGCCGAGCGTCGCCGATATAGTCAGCACGCCGGAGGGAAACGGCAGAAGAGCCTGGAACGTTCCGTTTCCGTTGCCGAGTTGCACTCCTTGACCGGCGATGAATAGATCCACTTTCCCGTCGCCATTGAAATCGATCAGTGAATCCGAAATCGAGGAGTCAACCGCGCTCGAGGTGATAGCAGCCGCAAACGTTCCGTCGCCCTTTCCGAAATAGGCGTTTCCGCCAGCGAGCACGTCGGGCTTTCCATCTCCGTTCATGTCGCCCACGACAAACTAGGTAACCGGCGCCGAGATGCTCGTCGTGACACCGGGCTTGAAGGTTCCGTCGCCATTCCCCAACAGCACAGAAAGCTGGTTGAGTGGTCCGGCAACCAGGATGTCCGGCTTGCCGTCGCCATTGAAATCCGCGATTTCGAATTGGACAGCTGTCAGAGTCGCTGACGGCTTCCACGGTGTTCCGGCCTTGAAAGTCCCGTCGCCGTTGCCAAGCTGAACGGTTCCGTCGAAGAACAGCAGATCGGGCTTGCCGTCGCCGTTTATGTCGGCGCTGAGCGCTTGCCCGGTGCCGGAGAATGTCGGCGGACTAAAGAAGGGATTGCCGCTCTGTCCGAGTACGCTCGTGGAATCGAGAGCCAGAAAAGCTGTAAGAATGAGACAGGATTGCACAACAAGGCGCAGAGAAGTCCGCACGGTGGTCTTGCTCCTGTGGCCGACATTCTGCGGAATGTCCTGCCCTTGTCTCTGAAAGCCTCAGATGGTTAACGCGGAAGGACCTGTGGTTAACCAGGTCGTATCGTAGCATATAGAAATAGCGACATGAACTTAGGCCGCACTCGCAGTATTGATGCATACGCTACGCGAATTCGTTGCTCGCGCGCCAGGAGCCATATCGGCGCGACAAAAAAAGCACCCTCCGGTGAAGGAGGGTGCGGTCGTTTCTAGGTTGCTGAAGCGATTACGAAACTACGCTTTCGCCGGATTTTCTCCGCGCGTGAAGCCTGGCGCAGGCCGCAGCTCTGGCCGAACCACTTTTGGATCCGCGCTAGGCGCAGCCTGCGGTGGCGGCGTCGGCGGAGTCCGCGGCTTTTCCGGCAGCGGCTTGTTTTCC
This sequence comes from uncultured Acidobacteriota bacterium, assembly GCA_963766985.1. Classification (GTDB taxonomy): domain Bacteria; phylum Acidobacteriota; class Terriglobia; order Acidiferrales; family UBA7541; genus Acidiferrum. Next base: position 632,497 of record CAVYCJ010000005.1, on the reverse strand, counting down.
ATCAGGAGTTTCACTTCGTTGGCGTCGATCACTTCGCGTTCGAGCAATGCCAGCGCGATGCGCTCAAGCATGTCCCTATTATTCGCGAGCAGTGCCTTCGCCTTGTCGTAACCCGAATTGACGATGCGGCGCACTTCCTTGTCGATCTGGATCGCCGTGTCTTCGGAATAATCGCGATGCTGATTGATCTCGCGTCCGAGGAAGATCGCTTCATCTTTCTTCCCGAACGCCAGCGGCCCGAGTTCGCTCATGCCCCATTCGCAAACCATGTTGCGAGCGATTTCGGTTGCGCGTTCGATGTCGTTGCCCGCGCCCGTGGTGATGTGGCCGAGGAAAATTTCCTCCGCCGAGCGCCCGCCCATCAAAACTGCGAGCATCGTCTCGAGATATTCGCGCGTGTAAGTGTGCTTGTCGTCTTCGGGCAATTGCATCGTCAAGCCGAGAGCCATACCGCGCGGAATGATCGTCACTTTGTGTACTGGATCGGCGCCGGGCGTCATCGCCGCAACCAGCGCGTGTCCGGCTTCGTGATACGCGGTGTTCTTTTTCTCTTCGTCCGACAGGATCATCGACTTGCGCTCGACGCCCATCAGCACTTTGTCTTTCGACATTTCGAAATCGGCCATCATCACAAATTTGCGATTCTGGCGCGCCGCCCACAACGCAGCTTCGTTCACCAGGTTCGCCAGGTCGGCGCCAGAGAAGCCCGGCGTGCCGCGGGCGATGATCGAAAGATCGACGTCGTCGGAGATTGGTACTTTGCGCGTGTGAACGCGGAGAATTTCTTCGCGTCCCTTGACGTCGGGCCGCGCTACAACGACGCGACGATCGAAGCGTCCCGGCCGAAGCAGCGCCGGATCCAAAACGTCGGGCCGGTTGGTTGCCGCGATCAAAATCACGCCTTCGTTCGATTCGAAACCATCCATCTCGACAAGCAGCGCGTTCAGTGTCTGCTCGCGCTCATCGTGACCGCCGCCCAAACCGGCGCCGCGATGACGACCGACCGCGTCGATTTCGTCGATGAAGATGATGCAAGGCGCATTCTTCTTGCCCTGCTCGAACAAGTCGCGAACGCGGCTCGCGCCGACGCCGACGAACATTTCGACGAAGTCCGAACCTGAAATCGAGAAGAACGGCACATTCGCTTCGCCGGCAATCGCCCGCGCCAGCAAAGTCTTGCCCGTGCCTGGAGGCCCGACGAGCAGCACGCCCTTCGGAATGCGTCCGCCCAATTTCTGAAACTTCTGCGGGTCCTTCAAAAATTCAATAATTTCCTGGAGCTCTTCTTTGGCTTCATCGGTTCCCGCAACATCCTTGAACGTCGCCTTTTTCTGCTGCGCCGAAAGCAATCGCGCGCGAGACTTGCCGAAGCTCAGCGCTTTATTTCCGCCGGCCTGCATTTGCCGCATCAGGAACAAGCAGAAACCAACGAGCAGCAGCAGCGGCGCGGCGTTCAGCAAAATCAAAACCCAATCGCCGCTCCGCACTTCCTTAACCTTGATCTGAACGCCCTTGTCCTTCAGTTCTTTCGTAATGTCTGGAGCTGCTTCCTTGAAGATGGGCACGTGAAATTTCTGGTTCGGGGGATTTTTGTATTCGCCCTGCAGCTCGTAGCTGTTCGGCGAGAGATACATCGTCACTTCCTTGACGTCGCCCGAGTCGACCGAATGCAGGAACTCGCTGTAACTTGGCTCGAGGTCGCGCGACGACTGTCCGTTCGCCGACACGAGTTTCCAGAGCATGACGCCCAGGAAAACGATCGAGATCCAGAAAAGGATGGTTTTGACTGTCGAACTCGAATTCACATCGCCCTCACTTCTATCCCGAGCACGGAAGATATTTTGCTGGCCCGGCACCGAGCCCCCAAGCCCGGTCCCCCGAAACTACTCAACGCCACAAAACACGCCATAAACATTAGACGCCGCGATCTACCGCATGCCTCAGATCGAGAACTTCCGGGACGCTGCGGCATACCGACAATTACTTAGATGCGCCGCCGAGGCCAAAGTCATCGTGATCGGCCGCCGCGGACGCCTACCCGCAGGTGCAGCCAGCCTACGATGAGCCCATCTTAGTATTGTACGCCCGCTGGATGCCTTCTGCCAGCGGCCCCGTCGTTACTGGGACGAACTTGCACACTCTTCGATCCGAACGCCGGATTTGGTTTTGGGGGTCGCCGCAAATGCAGCTCCCACCGGGAATCCGCGAGCCCAGACGATCACACCCGCACTCGTTAATACGGGCCAACCGTCTCTCTCCCATCGGCTGATTCGCTTTTCGTTCAACAAGCGTTTCAGCTTGTGCGGCTTACGATGTCCCAATGGCTGGAACGTGTCTCCCGGGCGCCAATTCCGCAATACGAGCGGCTTGCAAAGAGCGTCGTGATTCAAAACCGACCCGTTGGTGGTAGTTTCCTCCGACTTTTCGGGCCAGTCAATCTTTGTGAAGCGAAAAGCTCGTGCCAGACACGGCACCGAGAGGACAGCTTGTCCGCTCGCGAATTCGACCGCATGCTCGAATTCAGTATCGCCGGATTTTGGCCGCCGACTCGTCGACGGTGGAGATTCTCGGCGAGCGTCTGCTTCACGGAATATAAGTTGATCGCGATCGCGCCGTACTTCAAGTCCGCCGGGTAATTGCAGCGATTTGCCGTTTTCTCCAAATTCCGCCAGATGGAGTACTGCTGCTACTTGCTTCGCTCCCAACTCTCCGGACCGCGGCTTTCTGTCTTTGACGATGCAGCGCACCATTCGTCTGCAAATACTTAGCGGTCCAAGAAGCTCGCGAGCCGCAATTACTGTGCCTGATTCGGTTCGCTTGGTTGTAGTGCCGCATCGCGACTCGGCCGCAGCTTCTAAAAAAATGTCGTCCTCGCGAGCGAGATTCGCAAGCGCTGCAAGGTGTTCAACGGTGGCCGGCTGAAATTGTTTCTCGAGCAAAGGAATTAGCGTTTTACGAATGCGCGCGCGCAGCTTGGTTGTGTCGCGGTTCGTGGCGTCCTCGCGCCACGTTTGTTTCTTCTCTCCTAGATATACGCGCAAAGCCGCTCGCCGGATTCCCAGGAGAGGGCGCACAACGTTTCCGCTCACTGGATGAATGCCTCCGACGCCTGCCAGCCCGGCCCCGCGCAGCATGTGCGCCAGCACTGTCTCTGCTTGATCGTCGGCGGTGTGCGCCGTCGCGACGTGCGCCACTTTTCCCTGTTTCACCAGCGCTGCGAAAAACTCGTAGCGCGCTCGCCGCGCCGCATCTTCCACATTCAACTTCTCGCGCTTCGCTTTGGCTGCAACGTTCACGCGCTCGGCAAAAAATTCCAGCCCGTGGCGCTCCGCCAGCTTCGCAACAAATTTTTCGTCAGCATCCGCCGCGCGCCCGCGCAACTGATGGTTCAAATGAATCACGGAAAGAACGATACCGAGCGTGGATTGCAACTCAAGAAGGAGATGGAGCAGCGCGACGGAGTCCGCACCGCCTGAAACGGCAACGCCGATGCGATCTCCCGCGCGAAAAAACGGCTGGTGATTGACTCCGCGGTGAATCGCGGCAAGCACTGTAGTCGCTAGATTCGAGCGCCGGGCGCCGTTTTTCGAAATGGGCCTATCTGGTTTTTTCACGGGCTGGAGCCTTTGCGGCTGTAAGCCGAATCGTAGCACGGTGCGAAAGAGTCAAATGGTTTTCGCCGCAACTCGTGAGCGCAGATAGACTTACGCGCTGGCTGAGGATTGTTGTGGAAATCACAAAAAGGGTGTTGACAGTTAGGCACTCTTTTCGTATTCTCGTTGAGTTGTACGCAGTGTTTGTAAGCCTTTCTGCTGGACAGGGAGGACTTGCTCTTTGACAACCGATACGATGTGCCAGAATCCGTTCGAAACCATTCGTCCTTTTCGAGCACGAATGGTCTGAGTTTATCGAGCGACAACAATTCGCTTGGGCAGGCTGGCTCCGATGCAAATCGGAGCATTTTTTTTCGCCCAAGCAACCAGTTTCAAACGAGAGTTTGATCCTGGCTCAGAGCGAACGCTGGCGGCGTGCTTAACACATGCAAGTCGAGTGCGCGTCTGTAGCAATACAGATGGCGCACGGCGCACGGGTGCGTAACACGTGGGTAATCTGCCCTTCGAAGGGGAATAACTCGCCGAAAGGCGAGCTAATTCCGCATAACATTCCGAGAACCTTGGTTTTTGGATTCAAAGGCGTAAGTCGTCGGAGGAGGAGCCCGCGCACGATTAGCTAGTTGGTGAGGTAACGGCTCACCAAGGCTATGATCGTTAGCTGGTCTGAGAGGATGGCCAGCCACACTGGAACTGAGACACGGTCCAGACTCCTACGGGAGGCAGCAGTGGGGAATCTTGCACAATGGGCGAAAGCCTGATGCAGCGACGCCGCGTGGGGGATGAAGCTTCTCGGAGTGTAAACCCCTTTCGACCCGGACGAAAACCTCGCAAGAGGATTGACGGTACGGGTATAAGAAGCCCCGGCTAACTACGTGCCAGCAGCCGCGGTAAGACGTAGGGGGCCAGCGTTGCTCGGAATTACTGGGTGTAAAGGGTTCGTAGGCGGTGTGGCAAGTCGGGAGTGAAATCTCTGGGCTCAACCCAGAGTCTGCTTCCGAAACTGCTGTGCTTGAGTGTGGGAGAGGCGCGTGGAATTGCAGGTGTAGCGGTGAAATGCGTAGATATCTGCAGGAACACCCGTGGCGAAAGCGGCGCGCTGGACCACTACTGACGCTGAGGAACGAAAGCTAGGGGAGCAAACAGGATTAGATACCCTGGTAGTCCTAGCCCTAAACGATCAGGACTTGGGGTGCCACCCGTTCGGGTGTCGTCCCGGAGCTAACGCGTTAAGTCCTGCACCTGGGGAGTACGGTCGCAAGACTGAAACTCAAAGGAATTGACGGGGGCCCGCACAAGCGGTGGAACATGTGGTTCAATTCGACGCTACGCGAGGAACCTTACCTGGGCTCGAAATGCTTATGATCAGCTGTAGAAATACGGCCTTCCCGCAAGGGACATGAGTATAGGCGCTGCATGGCTGTCGTCAGCTCGTGCCGTGAGGTGTTGGGTTAAGTCCCGCAACGAGCGCAACCCCTGCACGTAGTTGCCACTCCGCAAGGAGGGAACTCTACGTGGACTGCTCCGGATAACGGAGAGGAAGGTGGGGATGACGTCAAGTCCGCATGGCCTTTATGTCCAGGGCTACACACGTGTTACAATGCAGGGCACAAACCGTTGCCAACCCGCGAGGGGGAGCTAATCGGAAAAAACTCTGCTCAGTTCGGATTGCAGTCTGCAACTCGACTGCATGAAGCCGGAATCGCTAGTAATGGCGTATCAGATCGACGCCGTGAATACGTTCCCGGGCCTTGTACACACCGCCCGTCACATCACGAAAGTGAGTTGTACTAGAAGTCGTCACGCTGACCGCAAGGAGGCAGACGCCCAAGGTATGACTCATGATTGGGGTGAAGTCGTAACAAGGTAGCCGTAGGAGAACCTGCGGCTGGATCACCTCCTTTCTAAAGTAGTCGTGGCTCAACCCGCTATGGTGTGCGGGTCATGCCACGCAAATGTCCCTTAAGCCCTCACGAGCTTAGCGGACACGTTCGGTACTCAGTGGTGTTTGCCTTCGGGTGAACAACGAGTTGGACGGATTCTGTCAGATCGCATCGGCTCAAAGAGCACAACACATCGCATCGGTATTTGAAAAGGCCGCCTCCTCAGGCGGCCTTTTTTATTCGTGCGCCATTTTTTTCGCGACTATCGGTCGCACAAGTCCCAATCCCCCGTTGAATCTCGACGCAGCCGCACCTCCCCCTAAGCCACATTAACCTGAGCGAAGCGACAGGATCTCAGATAATCAGCATTTACGCGAAGCTATTCCTCAGAGTCGCTACGTTTCGAGAATCTATAGCCCAGCTTCGGCCGTCCCAAATCGGAACGCATTCCGGCAATGGTCCGCTTACGGCAAATCCCAGAACTCGTAACGTTGCGTCACCTATGGCCCGAGCCATTCCGCAATTGAAACAAGTAAGCGTTACAACTGTCCTGCGCTTTGGCAGCGGATGGTTGGCTATCGATTGCAAAGTTTTAATCGATAAGCGGGGTATTTTTAAGAATGAGCGATCGACGTCGACATCGATGTAAGCGCTGCCGTGGTTCTTTGTCTCACCGACGACCAGCAGCGATCGTCGAGTATTTTTCTCAGGACTTCGCGCCTATCGTGTGCGGTTCCAGCAGGATGCGTCGCTCTTGGCATTTTGCCCTCTACAATCAGCTGTCCGTCCGCAGTCGCCCTGCAAATTGTGTGATCAGCTACTCTGTCGCATCGACTATGCGCTGTTCAGAAATGATGCCGGTTGCGCGAATCGTCCCTTAGCGTCTGCGTTGCGAAGGTGGCTGATCTTGCTCGGTCTGCCATTCTTCACGAAAGCTCCACGGGCTGAAGAACTTCGTCCGAAATGTACTCGCTCCGTGCTTCCATGTCGAGCGCGCTTACACCTCGCGCTGCTCCCTGCTAAACTTTGCGCTGCAATCACAACCCAGGAGCTTTGCATGTCCAACGTCACCGTCGTCCACACCGGCCCGACCCGCACCGAATCCGACTCGATGGGCCAAATTGAAGTACCCACAGACCGCTACTACGGTGCGCAAACCGCCCGCTCGCTCATCCACTTCGACATCGGCAAAGACACCATGCCGCCCGAGCTCATCCGTTCCTTCGGCATCCTCAAAAAAGCCGCGGCGCTCGTAAATCAGGATCTCGGCAAGCTCTCCGCCGAAAAAGCCGCGCTCATCTCCCAGGCCGCCGACGAAGTCATCTCCGGCAAGCTCCACGAGCACTTTCCGCTGCGCATCTACCAGACCGGCAGCGGCACGCAGACCAACATGAACGTCAACGAGGTGATCTCCAATCGCGCCATCGAAATCGCCGGCGGCGAAATGGGCAGCAAGAAGCCCGTTCACCCCAACGACGACGTAAATATGTCGCAGTCGTCCAACGACACATTTCCCGCCGCGATGCACATCGCCGCCGCGACCGAAACCGCGCGCATCCTGCTGCCCGCCGTTCGCAAAATCCGCGATGCGATCCAGGCCAAAGCCAAGGAATTTGAAGACATCGTCAAAATCGGCCGCACGCATTTGCAGGACGCGACGCCGCTCACCGTCGGCCAGGAATTTTCCGGCTGGGTCGCGCAGCTCGATCGCGACGGCGCGCGCATCGCGATCGCGCTCGATGGACTCTACGACCTCGCCATCGGCGGCACCGCCGTCGGCACCGGCCTCAACGCGCATCCCGAATTCGCCGAACGCGCCGCGCAAAAAATCTCCGAGCTCACCGGCCTGCCGTTCCGCTCGCACCCCAATAAATTCGCCAGCCTCGCATCGCACGACGAAGTCGTCTTCGCTTCAGGGGCATTAAAAACGCTCGCCGCCTCGCTGATGAAAATCGCCAACGACATTCGCTGGCTCGCGTCCGGCCCGCGCTGCGGCCTCGGCGAGCTAATTCTTCCCGAAAACGAGCCCGGCTCGTCGATCATGCCCGGCAAAGTGAATCCCACGCAGTGCGAAGCGGTCACCATGGTCGCCGTGCAGGTGATGGGCAACGACGCCGCGATCGGATTCGCCGGCTCGCAGGGAAATTTCGAGCTCAACGTCTACAAGCCGGTGATGATCTTCAACTATTTGCAGTCCGTCGAACTTCTCGCCGCCGCCTGCAACAGCTTCGTCGATCACTGCATCACCGGCATCGAAGTCGATCGCGCCAAGATCGGCCACTACGTCCACAATTCGCTGATGCTGGTCACCGCGCTCGCGCCAAAAATCGGCTACGACAACGCCGCCAAAGTCGCCAAAGCCGCCCATCACAGCCACCGCACCCTGCGCGAAGCCGCCCTCGACCTCGGGCTAATCAGCGCCGAAGACTTCGACGCCCTGGTCAAACCCGAAGACATGACCCATCCGTGATCCGCCAGAGGACGGAATGATCCGAATGCGAAACTTCACTTTCCTGGTGCTGGTAATCCTTTTGTGCGCAAGCTATCCGAGCGTTGCGCAGACCGTGCAAACGCTGAAGCCAACGCCGAAGACTGTAGCTTGGGGCTACTACGATGCGAAAGCGGCGCCGGTTCTGCGCGTCAAATCAGGCGACACCGTCGAGATTCAAACGCTGATCACCTCAAGCCCCAAGCGCCTCGAAGACGCCGGCGTCCCTCCCGATCAAGTCGAGCAGTCCCTCCGCGACGTCACCACACAAGTCACCGACAAAGGTCCCGGCGGGCACATACTCACCGGGCCTGTTTACATCGAGGACGCGCAGCCGGGCGACGTGCTCGAAATCCGTATCCAGAAAATCAAGCTCGCAATCCCCTACGCCTACAACGCTTTCGGCCCCGGCCGGGGCTACATCCCCGACGATTTTCCCTACACGAAAACGAAAATCATCCAGCTCGACGAACAAAAAAACGTCGCGCATTTCGCCCCCGGCATCGACATTCCGCTCCATCCCTTTTTCGGCAGCATGGGCGTCGCGCCGCCCGAAGCCGCCGGCCGCTTCAGCAGCAATCCGCCATGGATCATGGGCGGCAACATGGACAACAAGGATCTCGTCGCCGGCACCACGCTCTACCTTCCCGTCCACGCGCCCGGGCGCGCTCTTTGAAGTCGGCGACGGTCACGCCGCGCAAGGCGACGGCGAAGTCGACATCACCGCAATCGAAACGTCGCTCATCGGCACGTTTCAATTCATCGTCCGCAAAGACATGCACCTCAAGTGGCCGCGCGCCGAAACTCCGACGCACTACATCACCATGGGCTTCAACGACGATCTCAACGCGTCCGCCACGCTCGCCGTCCGCGAAATGGTCGATTTCCTCGTCGCCGAAAAACATCTGACGCGCGACGACGCCTACCAACTCGCCAGCGTCGCCGCCGACCTCCACATCACCGAACTCGTCGACGGCAACAAAGGCGTCCACATGATGATCCCGAAATCGATTTTTACATCCGCATCGCCGAAATAGCAGTCATGCCACACGTCGCAAAGATCGAGATGTCTCCGATTGAAGTACGACGCGCTGAGCCGAGCGATCTGAAAACACTCGGCCAGATGCGCAACGCATTGTGGCCGGATTCTTCGGTCGAACATCACGAGGAAGAACTTGTGCCGATTCTGGCGGGGAAGCCGCCGGGAATTATGCCGCTTGTCTATTTTGTCGCGCAGAACACGACCGGAGAGATCGTCGGATTCGTCGAGGTCGGCCTGCGATCGACGGCCGACGGATGCGATTGGGCGCGCGCCGTCGGCTACATCGAAGGATGGTACGTCGCCGAGTCGCATCGCCGTCGCGGAATCGGCGCGCAACTCATCGCCGCCGCCGAAAACTGGGCGCGCGAACAAGGCTGCACCGAGATGGCCTCCGACACCCAAATCGACAACACGCAGTCGCTGCAAGCACACTTGCGACTCGGTTACGAAATCGCCGAACGCTCGATCCTGTTTCGCAAAAGCCTTCGCTCACCTGAGTGAGGTCGAGTGAGGTCCAGTCGAGGTCCGGCGGCGTGTCCAATCCTTTACGTTGCTGGGACGAACATCCAGACATGCCTCCGCGCCGCTGCTGATAAGCTTTTCTGCGGCCCCGCTCATGACAACTCTCACATCGCATGCACGCTCGAACTCGCTGAAACGCGCAGCCAAATTTTCCGTCACTCACGATCGCGCTGATATCGATTTTTCTCGCGCCAAACGCAATGGCACAAGCGAGCGAGCCAGAAGCTGTCGAAAATTACTCTGAAGCGCAGGAGACGCTGGCCACTCCCGTTGCGCCAGACTGGTGCAAGCAACTGCCTCGGCCCGAATACAAGTCGCTCGAGCGCGTCCTGCCCAACGAAACCTGGTTCGAAGTCTACAAAGTCGCGCCCAACACGCTCGCGATTTACGAGCCGCATCAATCGGAAGAAACAATCGCGTACCTGATTTCCGGCCCAAAGCAATCCGTACTCTTCGACACCGGCATGGGCATCGGTAACCTGAAAGCGCTCGTGACAAAACTCACCGCGAAACCCATCGTCGTGCTGAATTCGCACACGCACAACGATCACATCGGCGACAACTGGCAATTCCCATACGTCTTCGGCATGGACACGCCGTTCACGAAAGCCAACATGAAAGCGGCTCGAGAAGACGCGCAGGCAGAAATTGGACCGGGGGAAATTTGCGGACCGACGCCAAAGGGATTCGATGCGAAAACCTACGAAACAAAAGCGTGGCACGTCTCTATCCCCATCCACGACGGATTCAAAATCAATCTCGGCTTCGGGCAGCGCACGCTCGAAGTCATCGCAACGCCGGGCCACACGCCCGACGCGATCTGCCTGCTCGATCGCGAAAACGGACTGCTCTTCACCGGAGACACGTACTATCCCGGCCCGATCTGGTTGTATCGCCCGGAGACCGATCTCGATGCGTACGTCGCGTCGGTAAAAAAGCTCGCCGCGCTCGCGCCGAATTTGAAAATGGTGCTCGGCGCGCACAACGTCCCGGTCGCGGACCCATCCGTGCTGCCCAAACTGGTGGACGCGATCGAAGCGGTGCGAGCAGGGAAGGGCGACACAAAGCCCGCCGGCGACGGCAAAGTTCTCCGCACCTATGACGGATTTTCTTTCCTGATGAAGGCCGACCACTAACATCTGCGTTCTGAATTACTCTTGAGCTAAGTACAGTGCCAATTTCGCCTCGCCCCATTCTCCGCGCACTTTTTAGCGATACGCCGCATCCAACCCGAAGCGTCGTTGTAAAATAGCGGGAACCCCTCCCGTGACGCGTCGCCTCGTGTGGCGGCCCTCACGACAAAAAAGTCGTCGCCTGCGCATTCCGCCGACGCGGTTGACTTCGCGAGTCGCGCGGACGTCCAGTTTTGAACAGATTTCCAGGTCGGAAATGGAGACAGTGCTTCGCAATGATTGCTCACGATCACGCAGAAGTCCGCGGGGCGGAGTTCGTTGTCTTTGCGAATGAGGAGCGGCGCTACACGGATTTCACCGACGCGGTGTGCCGTTTACTCGGATACTCACGCAAGGAACTACTGAACAAGTCGGTGGACGACGTCAGCTTCAAGATGGACAACGTGCCGCAGGTTTTCGCGCAGTTCGTCAAACAGGGCGCGATGGAGGGCGACTTCGTCCTGGCGAACAAAGATGGGAGCGCGATCCCGATCCACTATCGCGCGGTTACCTGCGCGGATGGATGCCACGCCGCAGTGTGGACTCCGATCAAAGATTGGCGCGAGCCGTATCTTTCGGCGTTGATCGAAACCCATCCTGCGAAACTCGCACAGAAGTTGAAAATCGCGATGTCGGCGATCGACATGGCAAGTCGCGGCGCAGCCGCTGCCGAACAGCAAGCGTTACGCGACGCGCGGTCGGCTCTGGGCGTACTTTCGCGCGGGCAAACAGGCTGACCCGCCGCGATTGCACCGGCCACATCGGCCCCGGCGCGGGTCGCGAGCCGGGGCGCAGCGCAAGCCACTCAACCATTTTCCACAGCCAAAATACGCGCTAGACTCAGGGTGTCGGGTGGGTGCCTTGCGCTCTCGCAATCCAGCGAATGCCGTCTTTGTCGCAGCCCTGATTCTTATCGGGCTTCTTGCCACGGGTGTCGGCATCGCGATTCCCCTCTCCGGCGCTCCCCTCCCAAATCACGAAAAAAACGTCTGGAATTATGAAGGCGGCCTCTTCCTGCAAACGAACGGGGCCGTGCCGAACGGCCCGTGTTTCCGGATTTCGGGGCATGTCGCAGCGCCCGGATTTTTCGATAATTTGAAACGAATCGACACCGACATGGGCGCGACGTTTCGGCGCGGCTCCGAGAACGTGACGGAGTTTCCCGAACGCATTTCCCTCCAGTTCGTTGTTTTCGACCATTACGACCCGACGTGCCCTCCGCAGGTGGAGAACACCAGCGGAGAGCCGCACCTGACTCGCGCGATGATGGCGAGCATGCATTTATTTCTCTACTGGAAGCACGGCGTGGAGCTGCGGCCGATTACGGGCGTCGTGCCGAAATATTTCTCGGTCGACCCGATCATGCCGACGGCGTCGGCGCGTGCGGCTTCGCGGGGCGGGGCGGTGGCTGAAAAACTGGCGTGGTCTTACGAGTTCGCAGTCCCCAGCGCGGGCGTGCCGCTTGGCGACAGCCTCGTGCTGATCATGCGAACCGCGGACAACCGAATCGCGGCGCGCGTCGCCGCGCGGATGTAGCCGCCGAGCTCGCGGCCAACGTCTATAGAGTGTGTAGGCTGTTCAGGGTGCTATCGCTATGACTTTCCGTCACATTGCTTTCCAGCAAGATTCGCGCGACCTGCCTCCGGCCGCTAAACTCGTTCCGTTTGGATATTACGGCGGAGGACTCTGGACCAGCCATCCGATTGGATTGTTTATCGCCGTCGGCCTGCTCACGATGGGCGTTATCGGTTTGCCAGAGGCCAGGTGGTTCCTCGCGTTGGCCGTTCCCGCGGGAATTATCTGTGGAATCTCGATGTGGTTTCACCATCGAAACGGACTGGCAGCCCACTAAGCGGCGAAATCTCGACGAAGAAGCCCGAAAAACGATTGGCGCGTCTCGAGTTGCCGCGCGGATATCGCTCGCCGCGACGATTTTCATTCAAATTTTTCCTCATAAATTTCCTCAGCGACCATCCGGCTAGCACGATGTCACTCGCGCGTAGTTTCGCGTTAACTCCGTTGTTATCTGGGAGTACCCGTTCAAAGGACTAAGGAAGTGTAGCTGTCCCACTGTCCTAAATTTGTTCATTGGGACAGTAGTTCCCCATGTCATAGCACCCTATTGTCATCAGGCGGTCGCAAGCGTAAACCTCCTACGCCCTCCACGCTTGCACACCAAATAATTTTCGTAAGTTGACCCCTCAAGGAGGTCTCGTGAGGAAAGCCCTGGCTCTCACCATTTTGGCACTAGCGACGTGTGGGATGGCGCACGCGCAGACGTCGGCAACCCGCGTGAAGTGCGGCGGCGCGGCGTACACCGATTCGAAAGGGCAGGCGTGGTCGGCTGACAAGGATTTCAACGGTGGACTGGTGAGCACCGTTACCGGCCCTGTAGCTGGGACCAGCGATCCCACGCTGTTTCAGGACGGCCGAATGACACCCGACAGCGGACCGCTCGTGTACACCTTCCCGGTGGCCAACGGTTCGTATCACGTGAATTTGTATTTCGCGGAGTTGTACAGCGGGGATGCATTCGTCGGTGGGCGCGTCTTCAACGTGAAGGTCGAAGGCACGACCGTGCTCCAGAATTTCGACATTTTCGCGGCAGCCGGCGCGAACACGGCTCTGATCAAGGGCGTGGACTTCGCGGTGACGAATGGCGCGGCGACGATCGAGCTCGACAACGTGCCGGGTCATGATCGCGCAAAGATCGCGGCGATCGAACTAACGTCGAACGCCCCCTCAACGTCGACCGGACAGCAGCCGTCACTGACTCTGGACTTCAAGTATCCGGACGGGTCGGCAGTGCAGGGCACGCTGAACTACGCGGTGGCGAGCGGTTCGGTGAAGCTGAGCGGCGCGGTGCCGCTGCAGAACGGCCAGGCGACCTGCATGCTCTTCAATTCGCCTTCGGCGCTGGGATTGAGCGGGCAGTTCAACGTGACGCTGAGCCTGACCGACACGGCGAACCACACGCTCTGGCAGATCACGCTGACCATGGATCCAACGAACGTGAACCTCGGTGGGGTTGAGAGCTCGACGCTCAACGTGACCGTGCAGAAGCAATAAGTTTCCTTGAGTGTAGTACGGCGCCGCTCCCACTGATTGCTTGGGCTGGTGGGGGCGGCGTTTTTTTGTGGCTGGTCGCTTCAACTTGGCTCCCTTCCGCTCCGCAAGACTGAAATAACCCGATTCCTGCCAATGTCATCCAATGGTTGTTCCTACGGATGACCCAATGATTCCTTTCTCGATTCTCGATTTGTCGCCGATCCCGCAAGGGTTTACGGCTGCCGATGCGCTACGAAACTCGCTTGATCTGGCTCAACACGCCGAAGCTTTGGGCTACAACCGCTACTGGCTCGCCGAGCACCACAACATGCCGGGAATCGCCAGCGCAGCGACGTCGATCGTGATCGGGCATGTCGCGGCGGGCACCAAAACGATTCGCGTCGGCTCGGGCGGCATCATGCTGCCGAATCATTCGCCGCTGGTGATCGCGGAGCAGTTTGGGACGCTGGCGTCGCTGTTTCCGGGGCGCATCGAGTTGGGACTCGGGCGAGCGCCGGGAACCGATCAGGCAACCGTGCGTGCGCTGCGCCGCGATCCCATCGCCGCTGCGGACCGGTTTCCAGACGACGTGCTGGAGTTGCAGCACTATTTTGCAGAGCCGGAGCCGGGGCAGAAGGTCCGCGCGGTGCCGGGCACGGGCTTGAAGGTGCCGATCTGGCTGCTGGGGTCCAGCTTATTCAGCGCCCAGCTTGCCGCTCGGATGGGATTGCCCTTTGCGTTTGCATCTCACTTTGCTCCCGCAGAGATGATGGACGCGGTGCATTTGTATCGCGCGACATTTCGGCCATCGAAAGAATTGGCGAAGCCGTACTTGATGCTGGGAATCAACGTGATTTGCGCGGCGACGGACGGCGAAGCGCGGCGGCAGTTCACGTCGGTGCAGCAATCGTTCACGAATTTGCGCCGCGGGACGCCGGGACAGATTCCGCCGCCGATCGATGACATCGAGACGTACTGGTCGCCGCAGGAGAAGGCGATGGCGAGTCATATGCTGATGGTGTCGGCGGTCGGTTCGCCGGAGACGGTGCTGCGAGGGCTGCAGAATTTCGTCGATGTAACGCGGCCGGATGAATTGATCATGACGGCGCACCTTTACGATCATCGCGCACGCTTGGAGTCATTCGAAAGAGTGGCAGCTCTGCGTGAGCGCATCGCCGTGGGCGACGCGAGGGCAGTCACCGCGCCCAGTTGACCTGGAATTATCGCTACGGTCATGTAGGGGCGCAGCATGCTGCGCCCCATCTCGGCACTATCGCAAATCCTCGCCACCCCGCTGTTCTTGTTTTCGTCCAAACCCGCGATACCAAAGGGTTTAGTCCTATCTCCGGTGTGCGCCGCGAGCCCTCTCCGTCCGTAAACCCTTTACAATCACATTCTTGAACGAACTCGTCGTGCAACTCCCCTGGAATCACATTCTTGCGAAAAAGAGGGGGGAGGGGTGTCTCTGCTGATTTTGCGCTACAATCCCGGCGCTTTCGAGATGTGACGGAGCGCCCGATGAGAAATTCGATGAAAAGTACCGGATGGATTTGCGTCGCGATTTTTGCCGCAGCTTTGGCCTTTACTCCTCGCGCGCTCGCGCAGAATTCCGACAAAGAGAAAGACACAAAGAGCGACAAGCCGGCCGAGAAATGCGACGCGGCGGCAACGAAAGAGGAAGTGTCGACCACGGATCACACGATTCGCATCGGCGCGCAGACCATTCCCTACAAAGCGACGGCTAGCACGACGCTGCTGAAAAACGACAAAGGCGAAGCGACGGGATTGTTGTACTCGGTCGCGTACACGCGCACCGATGTGAAAGATCTATCCACACGGCCGATTTCGTTTTTGTACAACGGCGGTCCGGGCTCCGCGACGATGTGGCTGCACATGGGCGCGTTTGGACCCCGGCGCGTGCAAACGGTCGACGGACAATTCACCCCGCCAGCGCCGTACAAGTTGGTCGATAACACCGAGAGTTTGCTCGACAAGACGGATCTGGTTTTCATTGACGCGATGGGAACGGGCTACAGCCACGCCGTCTGCAAAGCGCAGGACAAGGATTTTTACGGAATCGATGAAGACGTCGAAGCGTTCGCGCAATTTATCGTGACGTATTTGAGCCGGAACAGCCGGTGGAACTCGCCGAAGTTTTTGATCGGCGAAAGTTACGGGACGTTTCGATCTGCGGCGCTCGGAAATTATTTGCAGAATCACGACACCGTGCACCTGAACGGGATCGTGCTGATTTCGTCGGTGCTGGATTTGGCGACGCTGTCGTTCGCGCCCGGCGATGACCGGCCGTACATCTTTTATCTGCCAAGCTATGCGGCGGTGGCCTGGTATCACAAAGTCTTGAAGGATCGGCCGGCGGATTTGCCGGGCTTTATTGACGAGGCGCGGAAATACGCGCAGGGCGACTACGCGGCTGCGCTTTACAAGGGTGCTGATCTTCCGGCGGACGAGAAAGCAGCGGTGGCGAAGAAGCTCTCGCACTTTACCGGACTCAGCGAAGACTATTTGATCAAAGCGGATTTGCGCGTGACGCTGAGCCAATTTCGCGTGGAGCTGCAACGGAGCGCGCGGCTGACGACGGGGCGCATCGACGCGCGATTCACGGGATACACGTACGATCTGCTCGAAGAAAATGCGCAGGGCGATCCGGAAGGGCCGGCGGTCGGCGGCGCGTACACCGCGCTGATCAATACGTACAACCAGGAAGAGCTGAAGTTTGGACGCGACAAGATTTATCACAACACGAACGGCGGGAACGGCGATTGGAAATGGACGCGGCAGCAGAATGGTCCGCGCAGATTTTTTCCGGGCGCGCCGAATGTCGAGGGTGATTTAGCGCAGGCGATGATCACGAATCCGCGACTGCTGGTGCAAGTCGAGAACGGCTATTTCGATTTCGCGACGCCGTTTTTTGCGACGGAATACACGATGACGCACCTCGGATTGCCGGAAGCGCTGCAGAAGAACATCAAAGAGGATTACTACTCGGCGGGACACATGATGTATCTGCATGACGAGGATCGCGTGGCGCTGCATGGGCAGATTGCGTCGTTTATTGATCGAGCTACGAAGCAGTAGGTCGATTGTGTGGCGCGGGTAGCGCCTGAGATCCTTCGCTCCGCTCAGGATGACAACTTGTCTAAACGGATGCGAGGTGCCGAAACAGACGCATGACGAGTGAGCGTGTGCGCGTTCATTCGCGCAATTAAGACTTCGCGCGGAAATAATTCGACATCACTTCTTTGGACCAGGTGGGCTGGCGTACGGGCTCGCGAGGGGCGAACTCTGCGATGTAGGGTTTTATATCGAGAATTGGCGTGTCATTGATGGCGTCGAGTTCGCGCACGAAGATGTGAAGGCCGTCGATGCGCTCGATTTTGCAGGTGGAGACGCCGATGCGATTGGGACGATCTTTGGCGCGCTGCGCAAAGATGCCGACGAGTGGGTAGTCGGCGCGGTCGCGCGGATGACGCGACGCGGTGAAAACCTTTTCGGGAGCGACGCGGTCGAAAACGAAAACAACTTCCAGGTGCGAGAAATCGCCGAGGCCGCGCGTGCTTTCCGGAGTGAATTGGCTGGAGTCGAGGACGATTTCGCTGACGAGATTAGCCCAGCAGTCGTCGGCGGGAGTCTTGATTTCGGATTTCACGATGCCGATTGGACGCACGGTGAATTCAAGGGGCGACGATAACGACACAAATGCTCCTCTTTGCGGCGAGCGCGAATTGTGAGGCGAAACCTGGCTGACGATCAGCCCATCGAGCTGATTTTTTGCGGCTCGATCTTGTAGAGCACGCGCACTTCGCCGGGCTGCCGAAATGGATAGACGGGATTTCCCAAATATTTGTCGGAGAGGCTGTTGATGTGGTCGTCGGCGCCTTTTTCGGTGATCTCGATGACCTTGCCGCGAACTTCCATGTAGCGATACGGATTCTCGGGATCGACGATCGCGAGCGCCACGCGAGGATCGCGCCGAATGTTCAGGTCTTTGACGCGGCCACGCGCTGAATTTACGCGGATGTGCTTGCCATCATAATCGCACCAGACCGGAGTCACCTGCGGACTGCCGTCCTTCATCAGCGTGCCGAGATTGGCGAACGCTTTTTTCTTGAAGAGATCGGAATATTTGTCGAGAGCTTGGTCGGCCATGCGGACCTCCGAAGATCAGAGTCGAAATCAGGCTGTTCACCAAGACTGTACCACTTCTGTCGCGGTCAATGCAGCGTCGTGGAATTTGCGACAGCGGGGCGCGGAGGCTGCATCCAGGATTTGAGGATGGACGTGGTGTCCACTCCAGTGGCCTGGCGAAAAATCTCGGGCAGCTCATCGGTGCGAAAAGCGCGACGGTTTTGCGCGGTCCACGCCATGAGATAGCGCAGAGCGTCGCGCAGCGATTTCTGCCCGGACGTTTGCGCGCGGATGCGATCGTCCATTTCGGCTGCCATCAGGGCGCCGCGAGAGAAGAGATTCATGCCGACACGAAAATCGTCCGAGTAGATGAATGAGCCTTCGCGGGAGAGTTCGTCGAGCGACATGTGCTGCAGGAAATCGGGCGCGGCGGCGACGATGCCGCGCAGACGATCAAGGCGCGCCGCGCGATAGCGAACGGCTTCGTCTTTCGGAAGAGCATCGGCGAGAGCGGCGATGGCGACGTAACGGCCGAAGCCCTCGTTGAACCAAATTGTGTCAATGACCGGTGTCATTTCCCAATTGAAGGGAATGTAGCCGGCGCCATAGCAGCGCTTGGGAATCCAGGAATGTGCGATGTGATGCGCGTAATTGAAGCGATTGCCTTCCTTTTCGGACGCGGGGCTGGAGGCGGTGATCGCGTGGTCGACATCCATGAAGAACGTGCCGCTGTCGAGATGCTCCATGCTGAAGTTGTACACGTGAGGCGGCGGCAGAGGTTTGAGGTATTCAATGACGACGCTGTAGTGCGAGAAAGGCGCGAAGCCGAAGTAGGCGACGACTTTATTGAGCGCGTCGCGCGCGAGCATGGCTTCGACAGAGATGTCGGCGTCGCGCTCGGCATAAAGAGAAACGAAGAGAGGCACGGAGTCACGCGAGTCCGTAACGACATTTCTCAGGACCTGGATTTTAGGTCCGAGTGTGATTTGGGAATCGGCGAGCGCGTAGTAGTCGGCGGCTTGTGCGGAGAGCGAAGCTCTTGCGACCGGGACTTGCGGCGCGAGCGTGGAGAACACAGGCCACTTCTCGGGCGCTTGAATTTCGAGTTGAATCGGCAGATTTTCGCGGCCTTCGATGAAGGCGAAGATCGAGTAGCCGAGCAGGCCGACATAGCCATCACGGATTTTGGAGGTGTCGGCGGCGGAGAAGATATCGCGCTCCATTTTGGCGACGTCGACGTCGTATTCGATTTTAGAAATGGTGACGCCGGTTGAATTGCGACTGCCGATGACCCAGCGCGGGCCAAGTTCGTCGCGGTCGACGGGGAGGTCGTCGTTGCTGGATGCGTGGGGCGCGGATTCGGAGAACGCTTTCACGTTCGCGACGAATGGATCGTAGGGACGCTGCGCGTAGCCGCCAGGCACAGAGCGGGGAATGATCAACGTGAGCGGCGCGCTTGCAGGCTGCGCGAAATGAATTGAGATGTGGACGATATCCGGCGTTTTGAGCGAGTAGGTCAGAACGTAGGTAAGTTTTGGCTCGTCTGCCGCGGAGACGCGCGCCGGTGTGGCGAGGGCGATTGCGATCAGGACCAAGATTACGGTGAGGCACTTCGATGCAGTGAATACCCGGCCGCTTGCCGAGCGGAGATGCGCGAACGGGATTCGGCATCTTGAACGCATTTTTACTTGAGTCGCATCTCGGGAACAGCGCCCGAGAATTTTAGCGATGCGCCGGTGAGTTGCTGGACTTCGGCGGCGGTCCACTGCGGAGCGACTTCGCGAAGCACGAGACCGTCGGGCTTCACATCGATCACGGCGAGGTCGGTGACGATCGTCGTGACGCAGCGCAATCCTGTGAGCGGGTAAGTGCATTCGCGCACGATTTTCGGCGCGCCGTCGCGCGTCGTGTGCTCCATGCAAACGACGACTGTTTTTGTGCCGCTGGCGATATCCATCGCGCCGCCGATGCCGCCGGAGCCTTTTGCGCCGGGAATCTTCCAGTTGGCGAGATCGCCTTTTTCGGACACCTGAAACCCGCCGAGCACCGCGACGTCGAGATGTCCGCCGCGCGTCATCAAGATGCGCATCCGCCTGATTGAAAAACGAAGCGCCCGGAACGAGCGTGACCGGAACTTTCATCGCGTCAACGAGATCGAAATCTTCTTCGCCGGCGCGCGCGCGACGGCCCATGCCGAGAATTCCATTTTCACTGTGGAAGAAAACTGTGATTCCCTCGGGCAAATAGTCGGAAATGAGATTGGGAATTCCCCATCCTAGATTCACGTACGCGCCGTCGGGTAGTTCGAGCGCCGCGCGCTGCGCGATCTGTTCGCGGGTGAGGCGCGGCTTATCCGGCATAGCGGATTCCTTTCGCCTGCACGATGCGATGAACGAAAATCGCGGGCGTCATCACGCTTTCGGGATCGATCGAGCCGACGGGCACAATCTCTTCGACTTCGACGATCGTAGTTTTCGCGGCCATCGCCATAATCGGATTGAAATTTTGCGCGGCGAGGCGATAAGTGAGATTGCCGAGCTCGTCGGCTTTTTCGGCTTTGATGAAAGCGAAATCGGCGTGGATCGGCATCTCGAGGATGCAGCGCTTTCCATCGATCACGCGTTCTTCTTTGCCGGCGGCGACTTCGGTGCCAACGCCGACCGCGGTGTAAAAGCCCAGAAGGCCCGCCGCGGCGGCGCGCATTCGTTCACAGAGAATTCCTTGCGGCACAAGCTCGATCGTGACTTCTTTCGCGGCGAGGCGTTCCTGGAAATGATTCGAGTGCGGCCCGGGGAACGACGCGATGATGTGGCGAATGCGATTGAGTTTGAAGAGGACGCCGAGTTCGCCATCGCGCGTGCCGCAATTGTTGCTGATGGCGAAAATGTCGCGCGTGCCCTTGCGGGCGAGCGCTTGAATCAAATTGTTGGGGAAGCCGGCGCCGCCGAAGCCGCCGAACATCATGCGTGCGCCGTCGGAAACGTCGGCGATAGCGGCGTCGATGTCGGAGAAGATCTTTTGTTTCATTCGGGCTCGGATGCGTTGCGTGGTGCGTGGATATTGTAAGCCGAGAGGTTCAGGTCTGCGAAGCGCTGCGAGCGGATGCGTGAGGCTGCGCAGCGAGCAATTTCTGAGCGACGCCCGAGTTGCCAAGGAACGCGCCGGTGTGAGTGCCGGTCAGATCGTGTTGCAGCAGCGCGCGCAGATCGGATTCGTCGTCGACGTCCATTTCGAGGCGCGGATTGCGGCGATGATGGATTTGCGCGCGAGCGGCGTCGGCTTCGGCGCAGTGCTTCGCGAAGCTGCCCGAGCCGAAGTGAGAAGGGAAGAGCGTCGGCGGCGTGCGAAGAATTGCGTTGGTACCGGTGCCGTCACGCGAAGGAACGATGACGATCGATGGCGCCGCGCATTCGATCGACAAGAGTTCGTCTATGTCGCTCGATCGAATCAACGGGAGGTCGAGCGGAATGCGAAGCACGGCAGTGAATCCCATCGACTCGATTCGACGCGAAGCGTCGTCAACGGAAACACTCTCCGAGATTTGACGGTCTTCGGCGAGGATCTGCCAGCCGTTTTCGCGCGCAGCCTGCATCGCGGGTTCGTAGTTTGTGACGACGAAGATTTTGTCCGCGCGTTGGACGCCGCGCATCGCGCGGACGGTATCGGCAAGCATCGCGTGAGCGAGAGCGAAGCGTTCCTCGGGAGAAAGGATGCCGACCAAGCGCTGCTTGGCGTTGCGCAAATCTTTTACGGGGAGGAGCAGCGCGCGCATCGGAGGTCAGTACGCGCTTTCGCCATGCGAGACAGGATGCGATTGATGCGCGTCGGAGGCGTTGAGCAAAGGGAGGGGCGACGCGGAATTACCGGAGCCTACGCCGACCGGCGTTTGTGATGGCGACGACTCACTAACCTCGACGTCGTCGTTCGCGGCAAATTCACGCCGGATTTTGTAGCTCGTCGTGCGCTCGGCCGGCGTCCGCCCGATCGACCGAATCATGCGGCGGAATTCCGCCGGCTCGACGAACTCGCCGAAATTCGCGCCGGCTGCCTTGGAAATGCTCTCCTCCATCAACGTACCGCTGAAATCATTCGCGCCCGCATTCAGGCAATCGAGTGAAAGCGGAAATCCAAGTTTCACCCACGACACCTGAAGATTCTTGATTGCTCCATGCAGAAGCACTCGTGACAGCGCGTGGACTCGAAGATGATCGTCGCGTTCCGCTCCCGCGCGCGCCCCGCCGTGCTGATAAAGCCGCGTCTTCTCGTGAATGAAGCCGAGCGGAACGAACTCGGTAAAACCGCCCGTGCGCTTCTGAATCGATCGGAGCAGCAAAATATGCCGCACCCAATCCGCGGGCTCTTCGACGTGGCCGTACATCATCGTCGAGGTCGATGGAATTCCGAGTTCGTGCGCGGTCGTGACGATTTCGACCCACTGCGCGACCGGCAGCTTGTTGGGGCTGAGCTGGCGGCGAATGCGGTCGTCGAGAATTTCAGCGGCTGTGCCGGGGATGCTGCCAAGTCCTTCGTCTTTCAGCATCTGAAGATAGTCGCGCAGCGGCATTCCGGTTTTATCGACGCCGTAGGAAATCTCCATCGGCGAAAACGCGTGGACATGCATCTCCGGAATCGCGCGCTTGATCGCGCGCAAAATGTCGCGATAGAAAAATCCGTCGAGATCGCGCGGCAAGCCGCCCTGGATGCAGACTTCGGTGGCGCCGCGGTCCCACGCTTCGCGCGCTTTTTGCACGACGTGATCGGGCCCGTGCGAATACGCGTCCGCCGCGCCCGGTCCACGCGCGAAGCCGCAGAAGCTACAGCCGACGAAGCAGACGTTGGTGAAATTGATGTTGCGATTGACGACGTAGGTGATCGTCTCGCCGACGGTTTCGCGACGGAGTTGATCCGCGGCGGCGATGAGCGCTTGCAGCGACGGGCCTGTGACCGTCGCCAGTTGCAGTCCCTGCTCGAACGTAAGCTCCGCGCCTGCGCGCGCTGCGGCGAGAATCTCCTCGATGTCGTTGGGTCGAGCGTTCATCGCGGAAAGAGGTTCGGTTTGTGAAGCATCCAAAGTCATAATCGCCACGGCGTCACAGGGGCATCGGCTCTGCACTCCGCTTCTGCACCCCGCCTACGACGTATCGTACCAGAGCATTGCGCAGTCCGCCCTCAACTCGGAGTCAGCGAGCGCGAGCCACGAGGAGCCTCGACCGGGCTCTCACGTTTTGACGAATCATTCACAATCAGAGGTTGTAACCTAAGAGCGGACGTATGCGTCACTTGGAGAGGGGTCGATCATCAAAGTCTAACCATGAAACGAGGGCACATCATACTGATCGTGCTGGTCTTGATCGTCGGCGTGGCGATCGCGGCCGGCGTTCTGATCCTGCACGACGGACTCAGCGCGCGTGCGACTCCTACGGCGCTGGAGGCTTTCTTGGCGAAGCACGCGCATCGGCTTTCGATTCCGTCGAACGCGCGCAACATGCACAATCCGATGCCCGCGTCGGAAGAAAATCTGAAAGCCGCGCGAGATCATTTTGCCGAC
This sequence comes from uncultured Acidobacteriota bacterium, assembly GCA_963766985.1. GTDB lineage: Bacteria > Acidobacteriota > Terriglobia > Acidiferrales > UBA7541 > Acidiferrum. Next base: position 609,037 of record CAVYCJ010000005.1, on the reverse strand, counting down.
CATTGCTCGTCGTGCCACGGAAACGACGGGAGCGGCGACACGATGTACGGCAAAGGCTTGTACCCCAAGCCGCCCGATCTGCGACAGGCGGAGACGCAGAATCTTTCCGATGGCGAAATTTTCTGGATCATCGAAAATGGTGTTCGCTTCACGGGCATGCCAGCGTTTGGCGGCGGCCATGGATCGGAAGACGACAGCTGGAAGCTCGTTCTTTTCATCCGGCATCTGCCGCAGCTCGCGGAGCAGGACCGCGTCGATATGGAGCGCATGAATCCGAAAGGGCCGGATGATCGCGACGAAGAGAAGGACGAACAGGACTTTCTGGGTGGCGAGCCAGTGCAACAAAAGGCTCCGGCAAAGCATCATTAAAGTTGAGTGAAACAGTGAATTAAAAGTGCGGGGCGCGTTTTTGGGCGAAAGTCCGGACTCTGTGGCGGACTCTAAAAAGGGAGAACTCAGTATGCGACTAAAATTGATTTCGCTGATCGGGATGCTCGCGTTGACGGCTGCCGTGATGTTCGCTCACGGAGATAAGAAGCATGTGATGGGCACGCTTGAGAAAATCAACGCGGACTCTGTCGTCGTGAAACAGGCCGACGGCAAAGAGGTCGAAGTGAAGCTGGTCGCGAATACGATGGTTGTGACGCGCGACGGCAAAGCGGCGAAGGTTTCGGATCTTGCCGTCGGAGATCGCGTCGTGATTCATGCCACGCCGACGGGAGACACGTTGTCGGCGGACGAAGTGAAGTTCTCCGTTCCGGGTGCGGCGGGGGCTGCGAAGTAGCTACCCTGACCCGACTCTTCCATCCTTAAGATGAATCATGCGGCCGCCTAGTGCGGCCGCTTCTTCTTTGTCGTGTGTCACGTACAGAATTGGAATTCCCTGATTGGCATTCCATACCAAAAGATCCTGCGTGATCGACTCCTTGAGTTCGTCGTCGAGGCCAGTCATCGGTTCATCCAGCAACAATATGCGCGGCTGCGTGACCAGGGCGCGTGCCAGGGCGACGCGTTGTTGTTCGCCGCCAGAAAGCTCGAGCGGCTTGCGCCAGCGCAGGGACTCGATGTGAAACGCGGAAAGGATCTCGGCGGCGCGTTGATTTTGTTGTTCCGGCGGAAAATTCGCCAGGCCGTACATAACGTTGTCTTGAACGGTCAGGTGCGGGAAAAGCGCGAGCGATTGAAATACATAGCCGATGTGACGGTGTTGCGGCCGAATGTCAACGCCGGCGTCTTGATCGAATAAAGTCTCGCCGGCGGCGGCGATTCTGCCTTGTTCGGGTTTCAGCAATCCCGCAATGCAATCGAGCAAAGTCGATTTGCCGGCGCCCGACGGGCCGAAAACGACTGTCGGGCCTGGAGGGAATTCCAGAGCGACATCCAGGACAAACTTGGGGCTTCGTCGTGCCACGCGTTCCAAATACACCCGGACGCTGAGCGCGGTTTGCGTCATTTCGCCGCCCATGGCGACCAGATGCGGCGACCAGAGTCCCGACCGAAGTGGCGATTCACGCCATAGACGATCGAAAGCACGATAAATGAAAAGACGAGCAGGCCTAGAGCGACTTGATTCGCTCCAGCGTAATCCATCGATTGCACGCGATCATAGATTTCGATCGAAACGGTGCGGGTGGCTCCGGCAAGATTGCCGCCGACCATGAGCACGACTCCAAATTCGCCGAGCGTGTGGGCGAAAGTCAGGACGATCGCGGAAATCACGCCGGGAATCGAGAGCGGGAGAATCACGCGAAGAAATGTGCGCAGTCGTCCGGCGCCGAGGATCGCAGACGCATCGAGAAGTTTTCGATCCACGCTTTCGAATGACGCGGCGAGCGGCTGGACTGCGAAGGGTAGGCTGTAGAGCACGGACGCGATAACGAGACCTGTGAATGTGAACGCCAGGCCGTGACCGAATGCGGCTTGCCAGAATCGACCCAGAGGGCCTCGCGAACCCATGGCTATTAAAAGATAGAAGCCGAGAACAGTTGGCGGCAGCACGAGAGGAAGCGCGACGATTGCTTCGACGAGAAATTTTCCGCGCCAGTGCGAAAACGTCAGCCAATAGGCCAGCGGGACGCCGATCGCAAAGAGAATCGCGGAAACCGTGAGCGCGAGTCGAATCGATAGCAGAAGAGCTTGCATAGAATCGAATGTGACTACTTCGGCGGTGCCACGCCGCTTGGAATCGCAAAGCCATAACTTCCCAGAATGCGTTGCCCGGCTTCGCTTGAAACGAAAGCGAGAAACGTGCGCGCTGCTTCTTTGTCTCGCGCCGATTTCAGAATGACGGCAGCCTGTTCGATCGGTGCGTATTGATCCGTGGGGATTTCCCAGCGCTGACCTGATTTCATCGCTGGCGAAACGGCGAGCGAGAACGCGATGATTCCAGCTTGCGCGTTGCCCGATTGCACGAATTGCGCGGCTTGAGAGATGTTTTCACCGTACACGAGTTTCGGCTGAACTTTTTCGTAGATGCCGGCGCTGCTTCAGCGCTTCAACTGCGGCGCGACCGTATGGTGCGTGCTCGGGATTGGCGATTGCGATTTTCTGGACCGAAGCATCGAGCAGTGCGTTCCACTTTTGCCCGGCTAAGTCGACTTTCGATTCCGGTGGCATCCAGACCACGATTCGACCGACTGCATATTTCACCAGGCTGTTGGGCACGATCAGATTATTTTGCTGCAATCGCGTCGGATACTGGATGTCGGCGGAGAAGAAAACGTCGAATGGCGCGCCATTTTGCAGTTGAGCAGAAAAAGTTTCCGCTCGATCCGAATGTGATTTCGACTTTGTGCCCGGTTTGATGTTCGTACTGCTGCGCGATGTCTTTGAGCGCAAATTGCAAGTCCGCGGCGGCCGCTACGCGAAGTGGGGCTTGCTCTTGCTGCGCACGAAGTGCTCGATGCGAGTCCGAACAGAAATACGACGAACGCAAGAAATGCGAAATGGCGTCGAGTGTGTTTGCGAGTTTTCATGCCGGAGTTTGTGGTCGGAGGGCTGTCGATGTTTGCCGTCACACTCGCAAAATCATGACTTCGGTCGATTTGATCAGCGCCGCAGCGCGCTCGCCGACTTTGAGGCGCAACTCTTTCGCAGCGTCTGCGGTAATGATCGATGTGATGTGCTGCTCGCCGATGGCCAGCGTCACCTGTGCCAGCAAGCCGTCAAATTTAATTTCAAGCACGCGACCCATCAACTGATTCCGCCCGCTGATCCTGCGGAAATTTCCGCGTCGCGTCTCGATCTCTCCGCGCTGGAGGCTCTTTGGAATCAGACGATCGATTTCGCTCTCGGGAACACGGTGATGCCCGCCGGGAGTTTTCACCGTCTTGAGTTTATTGCGATAAATCCACTGCTTCAGCGTCGGATAGCTGATCCCGAGAATGTTTGCCGCTTCGCGTGGTGCGAGAAGTCGCTGCGTCACGTCGCGTGCCTCCGCCAAGGGCGGCAGGATAGCGCGCCGCGCGTGAGAGGTTCAATACGTTTTTAGGCGTATTTATGCGAAAGCTTGCCAGCCGAACAGGCTAATTTCGCAGTGGCTTGCCCGTCTTCAAAGTGTGCGCGATGCGTTCCTGCGTTTTCCGTTCGCCGCACAGCGAGACGAAAGCTTCGCGCTCGAGGTCCAGCACGTATTGTTCGCTGACGAATTGCGGCGCGCTCAGTGCTCCGCCCGCAAGAATGTTCGCCAGCTTTCGAGCAACGACCGCATCGTGCTCTGTCGCGTAGCCGCCGCGCAAGAGAAGATGAATCGCCATCTTCGCGGTCGCCAGGAATTGCTCGCCCAGAACTTTGATCTGTGTCGTCTGCGCGCCTTCCTGCCAACTCGCGGCCGGCGGTTTGTAACCGCCACGAACAAGCGCCAGCGCCGCTTCTTTCGCGTCGGCTACGAGACGCTCGCGATTCATCGAAACGCCATCTTCGCGACGCAAGAATCCGAAGTCGCGGCACTCTTCCGCGCTCGTCCCGACTTTGGCCATCGCCAGCGTCTCGAAAATTGGCCGCAGCGCGTGAAACAAATCGAGATCGTCGCCGCCCGCGGCATGCTCGTTCGCGCGAATCAGCATTTCTTTCGATCCGCCACCGCCCGGAATGAGGCCGACTCCTGCTTCGACCAATCCCATGTAAGCTTCCGCAGCAGCCTGAATACGCGCGCCGTGCAAGCTGATTTCGCAGCCGCCACCGAGCGCCATGCCTTGCGGCGCAACCACTACAGGTTTCGGCGCGTATTTGATGGCGAGATTCACATTCTGAAATTGCTTCACCGCAAGATGCAGCTCATCCCACTCCTGCTCCTGCGCACTTACCAGCACGAGCATCAAATTCGCGCCGACAGAAAAGTTCACCGCCTGATTCGCGATGACCATCGCATCGAAATCGCTGTCGAGTCGTTTGATCCCTTTGTGAATCATTGCGATCAGATCGGACCCGATCGAATTCATCTTGGAGTGGAACTCGCAACACACGACGCCGTCGCCAAGATCGATCAAGCTCGCGCCCGAATTTCGCTCGACCTCGCGCCCCGCCTCCTTCAGCGACTTCAACACGATGATCCCAGCCGGCTCCTCGACGCTTTCTTGCGCGCCTGTCGCCAGTGAAAACACCGATTTCGCCCCGCGATCCGATTCGTAAAACGAACTCCGCCCGCTCGCCAGCAACTTTTCGATCACCGGCGGCAGCGTCCGTCCTTCTTTTCGCACGCCGTCGGCGAACGCCTTCACGCCGATCGCATCCATCAACTCAAACGGCCCAAGCTCCCACGCAAATCCCCAGCGCATCGCGCGATCGACATCGGCAATGTGATCCGAAATCTCCGGCACCCGCCGCGCCGCATACAAGCAGTTCTCCGACAGCAGCCCCCACAAAAATTGCTGCGCCTTGTCGGCCTTTTGCCCTTCGAGCACCGGCGCGAGCAACCCACGCAACCGCTCCGTCGTGTCTTCGATGCCTTTCGCCGCTTCCAGTGATGCGAATCGCGCCTTTTGTCGCGCGCGATATTCCATCGTGTTCACGTCGAGCGTCAGAATTTCCCTCTCTCCGTCGCCCTTCACCTTCTTGTAAAAACCTTGCCCGGTTTTATCTCCCAGCCAACCACGCCGCGCCATCTCTTCGACCAGCGCAGGCACGCGAAACATTTCCCGCGATTCATCGTTCGGCACAGTCTCGTAAACATTCTTCACGACGTGCACCAGCACATCGATCCCGACGATATCCGCCGTGCGAAACGTCGCCGACTTCGGCTGCCCGATCACCGGCCCTGTGCACGCATCGACTTCCTCGACCGTCAATCCCAGGCTGCCCATCAATCGCAACGCGTTCAAAATCGAAAATGTCCCAACGCGATTCGCAATGAAGTTAGGCGTATCTTTCGCGACGACAACGCCTTTTCCCAGCCGCCGATCGCAAAAATCGCGCAACGTCTCAATCACTTCCGGCGAAGTCTTCGGCCCAGGAATCAGCTCAACCAGCTTCAAGTACCGAGGCGGATTGAAAAAATGCGTCCCAGCCCAGTGCTGCTGAAACTCCTCAGGCAAGCCTTCCGCGATCAAATGCACCGGCAATCCGGAAGTGTTCGTCGTAACGATCGCGCCCGGTTTCCGAAATTGCGCAACCCGCGCCAGCAAGTTCTTCTTGATCTCCAGATTTTCCGCGACAACTTCGATGATCCAGTCCGCTTCCGCACACCGCGCCAGATCATCATCAAAATTCCCAACAGCAATTCGATCCGCCAGCCCCGCCGTAAAAAACGCCGCCGGCTTCGATTTCTTCGCGCCATCCAACCCCGCGCGCACAATCTTGTTTCGCGCCTCCGACGGCGCATCCGCCGCCACGCCCGGCGGCACAATGTCCAGCAAAACACACGGCAGCCCGGCATTCGCGAAGTGCGCCGCAATCCGCGCCCCCATCGTCCCCGCTCCCAGCACGACCGCCTTTTCGATTCGACGTTTCATCGGGAGCCTCTTCCGCGAGCGCGAACTCTTCCAACTCTTCCAAAAACTGACATGGCGGACAGGTTACAAAACCAGCATCCAGCGGTCAAACAACCGCGCTCAACCATGCAACGGCACTAGACTGTAATCAGAATGGCCGACGACCAGCACAAAGACAGGCCCAGCCATCAGCCCAACGATGGGCCCGGCGACCGGCTCAGCGACAAGCCCGACGCCCAAGCCGCCGAGGGCGCCAAGGTCACCTTTGCCAAAGATTGGCTGCGCAACGCCACCGACCGCGTCCAAGCACTCGCGCTCGGAGAGCCTCGCCCCTCCGGCGACCGTCCTCGCATCGGACTCGCTCTCGCAGGCGGCTTCGCCCGCGGCATCGCGCACATCGGTGTGATTCGCGCCCTCAGAAACGCCGGCGTGCCCATCGATTGCGTCGCCGGCACCAGCGTCGGCGCGCTCATCGGCGCCGTCTATTGTGCCGGAGTCCCCCTCAACGACATGCAGCGCATCGCCGCGCTCACTACCTTCGCCGACTTCGGCCGCTGGACCCCGTCCTGGCTCGGCCTGGCCAACAATCTTCGCCTTGAGCGCTACCTCCAGCGCTTCACCCCGTGCAAAACATTCGAGCAGCTCGTCACGCCTTTCGCCGTCGCCGCCACCGACATCAACGCCGGCGTTTCCGTCTACTACACGCGCGGCCTGATGGGCCCACCCCTCCGGGGTTCCTGCGCCTACCCCGGCCTCTTCGTCCCCATCCAGTTCGAAGGCCGCACGCTCGTCGACGGCTTTCTCACCGCTCCAGTCCCGGTCGAAGGCACCATGCTCCTCGGCGCCGACATCACCATCGCCGTCTACCTCGAAGCCGGCAGCCTCACCGCCCCGCGCACCGCTGCCGACGTCATCAGCCGCTCTTTCTCCATCATCCAGCGCCACGCCGACCTCGCTTGGCGCACGCAAGCCGATGTCATCATCGAGCCCGACGTAAAGCCCTTCGTCTGGGACGATTTCACGCGCACCGATGAGCTGATTGCCGCAGGAGAGACCGCCGCCCAAGCCGCCATTCCCGAAATCCTGAAAGCCTTCGCCGCCGACAAGCACCGCCCGGGCATTACGTAGCTCGACCCGCGCGACGCTTCTACTCACGTAACTTTACGCGCGTAACCTAAACGCGTGTTAACCTCCACTCCCACCGCCTGCCCCTCGCCCTTCCCTCGCTGCGTCAACCATGCCCCCAACCCCTCCGCAAACCGCTCCGGCGTCAGCCGAAAGCTCGCCTCGACGCGCCCCTCGCTCACCGGCAACGTGTCGTCAAAGTCCGCCGCATTCGTGAAGTTGCGCATGCAAAACTGGTCCAGCCATTCCAGCGGGCAAGCGCGCCGCTCACCACGGATCACCACATCCACCTTAAATTTCTGGGAGTACATGCCGTCAATATAACATCCCGCCCGCAGCTCCATTCCCAAAACGGAACTTCCCGAAACGAAACTCAGGCCGCCTCGAACCATTCTCCATTACGACATATTACTTAACGTTGACTTCCCACCCGCCTCGGCATACCATGCCGTCCATCTTTCTGGCCACGTCCCCGAATTTATTGCCTCATACCGTTTCATAAAATTTTGCGCGCTGTTCTGGTCGGGTCCTCGGGAGCTCCGATGCGCAACAATAATGCTGCGCAGGATGCACGCCTGATCCTGCAGCTTGATCGCCTGCGCCAAGAAGCCGAAATGCGCAAAGCGCGCCGCTGGTGGCGCGACGAGTTTCAGCCTCGCACTTCGGGCGACTATCTCAAGATCGAGATGGCCCACGGCACGCAGCAAAACAAATGGCTGCGCCAGGTCGCCACCTACTGGGGAATGGCCGCGTCGTTCGTTCTCGACGGCACGCTCAGCGAAGAAGCCTTCCTTCGACCGGAATTCTCTGGCGAAATGTTCGTGGTCTTCGCCAAAGTTCACCCGTTTCTCAAACAGCTACGCGCGCGCACTTACAACCCGGAGTTGATGGCCAACGTCGAGAAGGTCGTCCTCAGTTCCAAAATGGGAAGGGAACGCCTGCGCGAGGCCGCGAAGCGAACGAACTCCGCTCCGAAAGCTGCACAGAACCTGCCGGACATTGGGGGACACAGATAAGCGAGTGACACACAGGGAAGGGAACCGACAGCGGGCTTAACTCAGTTTCTCGGGTCGATCCTCAGCTATGCATCCGCCACTGGCCAACCGCTGCAGAAAACTGCAAGCCCACCGCGAATTGGTTGCCGCTCGTCGGCACACAGTAGACCACCCGCGCCCGCGACCGAAAACTCCCTAGAAGCGACCGCACATTCAGCCGATCATTAGGCTTCCAAGGCTTGGCCGTCAGCACTCTGGCGCCACGCGCGCTGACGTTCACCGTCACGCCCTCTTGCGCGGGCATCCGCACATCGACGCTCGCCATATCGACAATCACTTCCATCGGGGTGCGAACTTCCACCCTCTGGGCGGCCGGGTCCGGGGACACTGTTACGTCGCTCATGGTTCGATCGGCAAAATCCCTTAAATTTCAGGCTTGGGTGGGTACGTTGAATCATACTCCCGCAGCGCGGGCCGGCGTCAACGCAGTCGCGAAACCGGTGTGCCCAAACTGTGTAATTTGCCTGCCGATCCCTGTAACGACTGTCCGCCCGCGACACGCGCCATCCCATGAGCGGACACCATCAACCTTAATCAGTCCTAAATCGCAAAAACTAACCCCTGTCTTTTAAATGGCTTGAAACCTCGACTGTCCGGCAGCGGAATTGCCACTTCACCTTATAGGGTGGTCTGTCTTCGCACGCACACGTGCGACTGAATCGCCTCGAGGAGGCCGTTATGAAAAAGATGGAGTGGACACGCGATACGCTGTCGACTTGGCCGGGTTCCGAGTACGCGCAACGAAAAGAAAGCGCAGGGTGGCGTCTCTCCGCCATTGAGTGGCAGCGTGAAGCCGAGGTCGGTGCCCGCAGTCCTCTGGCCGATGCCCGAATCGGAGAAGAAATCCCCTACGGCACCCGCATCGCCGGCGACTGCCTCCACCTCGAAGAGAATCCGTCCGAGATCGAAGTCCTGAATCGCCTCGCCGAAATGATCGTGCAGGATCTGTCCTACAACCGTATGGCCGACTCGCTGAATCAAGGCGGCTTCCACACGCGCTCCGGCCAATCCTGGACGCCGCTCGCCGTCTTTAAGCTGACACCGCGCCTGATCGAAGTCGCGCCGCGTATCCTCTCCGGCTCCGAGTGGGAAGACCGCAAGCGCCACCTGACCCGCGTCGCCTGGAACTCTTAATCATTCGCCGACTCTTCCGTGTAGGGGCGCAGCACGCTGCGCCCCAAGTCCGCACGATCGCTGTGTCTCGAAACTCCCCATTTTCCAGGTTCAGATCCCTCATGTCCTCTGCCAATCGCCGTTAGGCGGAAACTTGTCATCCTGAGCGCAGTGAGCCGACGCTTTTTCTTCGCGTTCACTTCCCTCGAACGCTCGCTCACGCGCGAATCTCGCCGCGTCGTTACCACGACCCACAACTCGTGCGCACGTCTTCATCGCTCACGACCATTTTCCACTTTCCGTTTTCCATTTTCCGCCCCCCGCCCCGCTACTCATGCAGCACGCTCTCCAGCGTGTCATGCACCTTCAACCCGCCGTTGTAATGAATAAATCCCTGCTTCCGAAACTTATTCATGAAAAAATTCACCCGCGATCGCGTCGTCCCCACCATTTCCGCGAGCGTATCCTGACCGATCTTCTCCAGAATCGGCGCGACCTCTCCGTTCTTCCCTCCACGAGCCAAAAGCAACAGCACCCGTGCCAGCCGCTTCTCGCTGAAATTAAACATGTGGTCGATCAGATCCTGCTCGATCCGCCGGTTGCGGTTCAGCAGGTAATTGATGAAATGTGCCGACAACGATGGATTTTCCTCCACCATTCGTATCATCGATTTTCGTTTGATCACGTCGATAACGCTTGGCACCAGAGCGATTGCCGAGGTCGAAAACACTGCATCGCCACCGATGCACGCTTCGCCGAAGAAATCGCCCGCCCCGAGAATTCCGAGTACCGCTCCCTTTCCTCGGTTCGAGACCAGCGTCAGTTTCACCACGCCTTTTTCGATGTAGTAGACGTCGGTGCATTCCTCGCCTTGCGAGACGATGATGCGGCCTGCCTGAAATTCCTTCGCGTTTGTTCCCGTTAGCGCTGCTGCAAAAACCATTGCGGGCTGTGCACTTCGCCGACGCACTATTCCTCCATTGGCACCAGAATTGGACGCAAATGTACCGGCGATGTCGCGCAACCTTCTGGCGCATATCCGGTTTGCTCTTTGTTTTCTAGCCCGATCGCGTGTTGGCCCAGCTTCCCTGCGTTACGTTGCCCTTTTCTATCCGTAGCTTCGCCGCCCCGTCTGTACAATTTTGAACAGAGACGAGCCTCTGCCTGTGGGCGCTCTTCAAGCTTCCAATTCCAATTCGGTTTCGATTTCCATGTCTCCCTTCCGGCAATTATTCGCGCGCGAAACGTCGACGGAGAACCCGTGGGAAACCCTGCATTGACGATGGCCGTTGGATTGAACTGAGCCCGGCTGGGCAGCCAAGCAACTACCAGGAGTGGGCACCAATTACTTTGTGAGCGTAGCGTGCTCCCGTCGTTGCGGGAATTCAGCGAGCACTGTAAAAATGCATTCCTGAAGCTGTAAAGAAGTAGTGGGACCTAGGGTGTTTCCCCTAAGCGTGTGACGGGGTGTCGTTTTCACGCAAGCATTTCTACTTCATCAGTCCCAGTTCTCGCGCGTGTTCTGCGCACAGAAACAAATTCAGATAGGGGTTTCGCCGCGCTTCCCAATCGTTCCACCGGCTTTCCCAGTCGGCGCGTCGGTAATCGCATAAGCAATCGCTTAACACCTTGATCGGCCGCGATACTCCGCCGCGCCGGACATCGAAAATAAACTCAGCGCGACAAGCGCGCTCCGCCACTTTCGTACTTTCAGCTTTGGTCGCGCGCGATTTCGATTCATTTTTCATCGCGTCTCCCGAGGGTGTATCCCGTAGTCAGGGCCGTCGTACATCGAAGCCGCCCTGGTGATTCTCTCGGCGGTCGATGTGTCGATGTGCGTTCGCATCCGGGTGATTCGCTCGATTGGGTTGTGCAATCGTCGCTGGATCGGACTCGCCGGCCTCGCGTCCTGACGACACGTCGCATGGCGCTTCCACAGAAACAGGTAGGTTCAGCGCGTCTCGGCGCCGGGCCGATCATCAGGAAGAGAATCTGTGCACCGCAAATCCGATTCGGGCACTGCCACCACTCTTCGCGTCTCTTCTTCACGAACGCAACCTCCGCTCGTTTTCAACGCGCCGCGTCGATGCACCTGTTCGTTGCGTGCGCCCTCACACTTGCCGGTTTAGCCCTCCCGACCCAGGGGCGTACATCCGCTTAATTGGTTTATTACCGCTCATTTGGCTCTCTGATAGCATCTTCGCCAGAAAAAAGATGCTCACCGCTTACAATTACGACCGGCAACGGTCCGGTTGGTTTTCATCCCAAATATCCGATTGGGTGCGGCGACGGGGTACGCCTAGTATCGGCCGGCGCTCGATGTTGATTTTCCGCGTGTGTCGGCACTTATTTTTGTCGAGATAGTGTGCGCAGGCGTTCAAAATTGGGCGGAAAATGGCCCGATTTCGGCGCGCTTTCGAATCGCGAATCGATGTTCACTTCAACGTAATCATCCACTCTTATTGACGTTTTTGTTGCTGGTCTCCAATCGGTAAAAATCTGTCGTGGAAATTTTCCCAGCTGTCGCGTACGCTCTCCGCCCGCGGTCGTTTCACCCTCGCGAACCACTTTTACTGGTTGGAATTCCAACCATTCCTGTTTCTGTTTCACTTCTTTTTCGCTTTCCTCTTACCCTCGCTTTGCTCGTGAATTTTCCAGCGTTGCGAGTTCTCGTCCCCAGGTCCGACCTAATCTCTTAGGAGGGTTCATGCGTTCGATCAAGCTTGCCGTTTTGCTCTCGCTCGCGCTCGTGCTCGTAGGCGCCGCTCGTAGCTCCCACTTCGCGAATGCCGACAGTGCAAAACCCGGTTCGACATTTTGGCTCGCAGCCGACGGCGGTCACCCACCGCCGAGTCCGTGGCTCGTAGCCGACGGTGGTCATCCGCCACCGAGTCCGTGGCTCGTAGCCGACGGTGGTCATCCGCCACCGAGTCCGTGGCTCGTAGCCGACGGTGGTCATCCGCCACCGAGTCCGTGGCTCGTAGCCGACGGTGGTCATCCGCCACCGAGTCCGTGGCTCGTGGCCGATGGTGGTCATCCGCCACCGAGTCCGTGGCTCGTAGCCGACGGTGGTCATCCGCCACCGAGTCCGTGGCTCGATCTCGCTGCCTGAAAAAATCATCACGGCTAGGGGGAAGATGACCAGCATTTTCCCCTTAGGCCGTGGTAGCATCGAGGTCCGCGAGCCTACTCTTTTCGATTAGGTGTCAGGACCATAATGATCAGTGTTTTAATTTGGTTGATCAGCATCGCACTCGAAGCTCTGCTGATCACACGTTTTGTGAAGCAAAATCTCGTCCGCCGCTACCCAATCTTTTTCGCGTATATTTCGTTTGTCCTGCTCAGCGACCTCATACTCTTCCCGCTGGATAGCCACAGCCCCACGTACTTATACCTGTACTGGATTTCTGAATTTCTTAGCCTCATTCTCGGCTGCCTCGTCTTCCTTGAATTTTATTGGATCGCACTCAGGCCTTATCCAGGCACTGCGCGGGTGGCGCGCGCTCTTCTGTCGATCTTATTCATCGTCGCGATGATCAAAACCGCTATCAAAATCCTCAACGTCCCTCAGTGGTGGTCAAATGCAACCCCTGTGCAGGTTGAAGGCCTGCTGCGTGTTTGCCAGCTTCTCGCAATTCTGGTGCTGACGCTTCTCTTCCTGTCCTATTCGATTCCGTTCGGAAGGAATCTTCGCGGCATTCTTCTCGGCTACGGTCTTTTTGTCACTTGGAGCGTCATTTGCCTTGCGCTGGTTGATGCAGGAGTGGCCAAGGCCGATTCTCTCTGGTCTTATACTTTTTCTTTTTCCTTCGTCATAAGCGTCGTCGTTTGGACTGTGCATCTCTGGTCCTATCAACCGAATCCTGTCCCGGATCGGACAATCCCTCTCGAACAGGAATACCAGCGCATCGCGGCCGCTACACAGCGGCGTCTCCACAGTGCGCGAGGTTACCTGGCAAAGGCGGTCGGCTCGTGATCAGTATCTCTCTCGCGATTTTGATTTGTGTCCTGGTGATGTCGGCGATTGCGTTGCTGCTGACGCGCGACTCTTCGGTGAAACGCGAACTAGCGTTTCGTAACGACGTGCCGCTCTATGACGAAACCACAGGCGATCCGTCTCTGTGCCCGCCGGAATTTACGGCCAGGATTTTTTCGCCGGCGGATTGGACTTTTGTTTCGGGCGAGAAATCGCCTGAAGTCCTGCGTTTGTTTCGCCACGAGCGGCGAGTCGTCGCTCTGGTGTGGGTGCATCAGACCAAGACGGCGATTCAGCGCATCATGCGCGAACATACGCACGCGACGCGTCACAGTCAGGATCTGAGTCTGACGACGGAAGCGAAGATATTCGGCCACTATTTGCAGCTTGTGGCCATCTGCGATCTCCTGATCCTGGCGATCCAGTCGGCCGGACCCGCCCGAGTCGGCGCGCTCGCGACCTACGCGGCTTCGCTCTCGCAAAATTTTGCGGACGCGCAGCACGCTCTCGCGATCACGACAGCGGCTCGCGGCTTGCGCAGCGCCAGCGCGGCGCACTGAAACGCAGACAACCTCGTCTCGATTGCACCGCGTCTGAAATAGAAATCGGCTTGCCCGGCCACGCATTACATGACCACGACTAGACTCGTTACAGTTCAGGCTGCTTACGATGATTTCTTGCAGCGCTCGCTCTCCAAAGTTCCGTGCGACTTGGCGCGCCTGATTTATCTCGCGTCGACGCGCGACTACAACACCGGTTCCTATCATCACGATGGTTTGGCTTCGCGTTTCAGTCCGGAAGTCGCAGCGAAGGCGCTGGAGATCGCGCATCGCCAGATTTTCTTGCAGTTGTCGGCGTATTCGCTCGAAGAACTCGTCGAGCAGTTAAGAATTTATTTTGAGTCGTCGAAAGACGGAGCAGCCGAGATTCTACGCATGTGGCAGAAACTCGAGCCCTATCGAATTGCCATTCCTGTCGAGGTAAATCCCGCGGTGGCGCGTCTATTTTTGTCGAACGTCAGACTCGCTTTGGCAATTTGGCGGTCGCGTCAGAACCAGTCTCCGCCGGATCTGTAAGTCGCATCGCGACGGCGGTGACCTGCCCGATGATTTCCGCTTCAGTGCCGTAATTCAGGCGGCGCACGCTGCGTCCCGACAGCGGATGCGCCAGCAGCAGCAAGTGGCCATCCTGCATTTCGCACCACGAGCACGCGTAACCGTCTCGCAATTCCACAAAATAAATCGGCCGATCAAATTCCGTGCGCCACCGGAACGGCTGAATCTTGCGTACGTGCGGATCGATCTGCACAAACGAACCCGGTCGCAGCAACGGCGACAGTGTGTTGTCTTGCAGGCCGATGTATCCGTAAAGGCTGTGGCGCAGATCCAGATGTTGGATCATCGCGATCGGCACTTCACCCCAGACTTCCACCATGCGCGAGAGCAAATTCGTGTTATCGACATCGAAGGAGCGATCAAAACGCACGGGAAACGAAACGGTTTTGTCGGTGTCGTAGACTTCAAGCTGTGTGAGATGCGTTTTCGGTAGCGGCGCAGACATCTGATGTTTGGTGAGATGCTGCAGGTCGACGCCGTAGAGCAGCAAGATATCGCTGAACTTGATGCGATAAATCGAACTCAAACTATAGAGCTTGAAAATGCTCGGGACGGAATCCGAATTCTCGATCTGCGTCAGCCATGCATTGGAAATGTGGAACTCGGTATTGTCTTCGGCCTGCGCGATGCGATGGCTGAATTCTGCGACGTCGCGCGTGGTAATCCCTAAGCGATTGCGGATATCTTTGAGTTGCTCACTTGGAGGAAGCGCCAGTGCCATGCGGCATTCTACCTCAAGCACCTAAGAAAGTTATAATACGTTAGGATTAGTAACGGAGGCTCGGAGTATCGACCTCCATTCGGCAAAAAAGGCCTCCCAGCAAGCTTCTTAGCGTTTAGCCGCGCCGAACAAATAGCCGGCGCACTCCTCGCCCGGCTCCTTTCCGCGAGTTGAAATTCGCCGCCGCTCAGAGCTCCTGAGCCAAGCGGGAGCATCGTCCGAGCCGAATTACTTCCGGATAACAATCTCACCAGCGTAGTCTGTTACACTCCCTGTCGCTAAAATCTCAGAGGAGTCCTCGTCCCTATGCTGCGAGTCCAGATGCCGCAAGCCGGAAAGAGAATTCTCGCCATCTCTTTTGTAGCCATCCTCTCGATTGCGACGGCGATTATCGCCGCGCAGGCCCAAGCACCTGCCGCTGCGCCGCAATCTTCGGCGCCCGGTGCCGCGCCATTGGCCGAGCAGCAATACAAAAACATCAAGGTGCTCAAGGGCATTCCGGCGGACCAGGTGATCCCCGCCATGGAATTCATCACGGCGTCGCTCGGCGTCGAATGCGAGTTCTGTCATGTGCGCCGGGAACACGGCGGCATGGCGTTCGACCAGGACGAGAAGAAGCCCAAACAGATCGCGCGCAAAATGATCGAGATGATGAACGCGATCAATAAAGACAATTTTGAGGGCCACCGCGAAGTCACCTGCTATTCGTGCCATCACGGCGCCGCGCATCCGGTCGGCACGCCACTCGTTGCTGTCGAAGGCGAAAAGCCGCCAGCGATGGGCGATCACGACAAGCAGCCGGAGACTGCTCTGCCCTCCGCCGACTCGCTGTTTGACAAATATCTGACTGCGGCCGGCGGAGCTGCGGCGATCAACAAAATTACGAGCCGGGTCGAGAAGGGAACGACGAGCGGATTCGGCGACCAGCACTTCGCAATCGACATCGTTGCCAAAGCTCCGGACAAGCGCATGTCCACGATGCACATGCCGGGCGGCGAATCGGTCACTGCATTCGACGGAAAAGCCGGCTGGCTGAGTTTCCCCGGGCGGCCCGTTCATATGATGAACGCGGCGGAAAACGCCGGCGCGGGCATCGACGCGGATTTCTATCTTCCGGTGAATGCGAAGTCGCTGCGGGCCAACTGGAAGCCGGCACCGGGCGAAACGATCGACGGTCACGCGACGAGTGTGCTCGTCGGCCAAACCGAGGGGCAGACGCCGCTGCGTTTATATTTCGACGCGCAGTCGGGATTGCTGATTCGGCTGATCCGTTACACCGAGACCCCGCTGGGGCGATTGCCGACGCAGGTCGATTACGCCGACTACCGCGATGCGGACGGAGCGAAGATTCCGTACCAGTGGTCGATTTCGCGGCCGGGGAACCGGTTCACGATTCAGGTCGAGTCGGTGCAGCAGAACGTTCCGGTGGACGACGCGAAGTTTGTTGCGCCGCCGCCACCTCCGCCGGGACAGGCGCCGCCTCCGCATCCGTAAGTTCCATTTTGGGAAGCTCAGCCCCATACCCCCCCCATTTTTTGTGAAGAGTGGGGAAGTGATTGGTGTGGCTGAGGTTAGCGAAATACGGATTTTGGGAGTGCGTAGCTCGCTGAAAACAGGGCGTTTGCGGGTGCGCTTAAATTCGCTTTTTGTTTGCTCTCCTCGATTATGCCTTCTTCGAACAGCATTAAAGAGCTATATTACCATAAAGGTACTGATATGTCAAGAGCGATTTGGGGGGCGGAACCGCATCGAAGGCGGCCCCGCCGTAAATGATTGGCGATGATAGACGCGGGCGGGGTGAGGTTGACCTCTGAGATCCTTCGCTCCGCTCAGGATGACAACTCGCCAGGAGTGATATCAGCGGCGGACCCACGTGAAGATGGAGTAGGCGCTGCCGGCGACGGCGATGACGATCATCACGATCATTGTGATTTTCAGGGCTGGTGAATTGGCCAGAGAGAGAATCCAGCGGCCGTAGACGATGGCGAGGATGCCTTCGATGGTGAAGCGAAGTAGCCGTCCGGCGGCAACGTAGGGCAAAACTTTTCTGAACGGGACCTGGAGAGCGCCGGCGGCTGCGACGAAAAGTGTGAAAGGGAATGGCGGCGGCATCAGGCTGCCGATTGTGAGCGCCCAGCCTGCGTTTTTCTTCATTCGAGACTCGACGTATTTCAAAGCACGATTCGGCTTCTTGGCGAATTTTTCCCCGCCTTTTTGCGAAAGCCACAAAGTCAGAAGAATGCCGGAGACCGATCCCAGCGTTGCCGTGATGACGTAGATCCAAACTCGATCGTGATGGCGCGCGGACAGGCCCAGCATCAGGAAGTCATTGCCGAGCGGAAGAAATAGAAAAGAGGAGTC
The DNA here is from genome assembly GCA_963766985.1 of uncultured Acidobacteriota bacterium. GTDB lineage: Bacteria > Acidobacteriota > Terriglobia > Acidiferrales > UBA7541 > Acidiferrum. The sequence continues at coordinate 591,644 of CAVYCJ010000005.1, read as the reverse complement.
GAGGATGCCGACGCAAAAGAGGCCGAAGGCGCCGGCTCGGTAGGCAATGCGGAAGAGGTGGTGGAAGAAGAGTTCCAAGATTTAGAGGGGAAAAGGTAGCGGAGATTGAGGGGAAAGGGAATCGGGGAGGGATGGTAGGGCGGTGGCGGGAGTGGGTGATGGATGCGATTGCGATTGGAGTTGACGTTGAGATCCTTCGCCGCCTTTTGGGCGGCTCAGGATGACACGTGATTTTGGGTTGGCCGGGATACCCGTTTTGCAAGACAGGGATATCGAAACGCTCAGATCGCGGGCATCGGTGCTCATTCGTGGCGGAGGGCGGTGAGTGGGTCGGTGGAGGCGGCGCGGCGGCTGGGGAGAATGGCGGCGGTTAGTGCAGCTACGAGCAGGATGGCGGCCACTGCGGAGAGCAGGAGGGGATCGCGGGAGGATTCGTTGACCCACGCTGCGAAAAATCTGGAGAGGGCCAGGCTGAGCGCGATGCCCGCGAGGAGACCGGCGGCGACGTTCGCTGTGGTGGCGGAGAGGACGAGACGGGTAATGTCTCGCGCGGTGGCGCCGAGCGCGAGGCGAACGCCAAATTCGTTGGTGCGCGTGGCGACGGCATAGGAAACGACGCTGTACAGGCCGACGACAGCTAGAGCGAGCGCCAGCACCGAGAAAATTCCGAACAATGTGGCGATGAGGCGCTGGTTGGCGTATTCGGGTTGGATCTGAATTTCGGCGATAAGATCGCGCGGCACAACGAGTTGCTGGCTTGCATCGACCTTTGCGATTTGCGTCCGCACGTCTTGCACGATCGAGAGCGGCGAGACGCGAGTTCTCGCGAGGATACGCGTGAACGACCACATGTGGATCGAGTAAGGCACGTAGATGGCGGGCCGAATCGGATCACGCAGGCCATCGTTGAGGGAATCGGCGACGACGCCGATGACTTGCAGCCAGCCGTTAGTGGCGGGCGCGGAGGGATCGGGAGTCTGCTGATCCAAGTCGGGACTGCGAAACGAGTGACCGATCGCGTCGCCGTTCGGCCAATACTGGTGGGCCATCGTCTGATTGATGACGGCGAAGCCAGCTCCGCGCATTGTTTCGACGTGATCCCACATGCGGCCTTGTACGAGCGGAATACGAAGCAGCGAAAAATATTCGGGACCGATGAAGTTCATTCGAATTTCTGGAGAGCCGAGATCGGGCCGGCCGAGAAAATCAATGCGCGCATCATTGCCGTTGGACGGAGGAATGGCGTTGCTGGCAACCGTCGCTGCTTCAACTTGCGGCAAGGCCGCGACTTGCGTGCGGAGTTGCTCGATGTATTCGGAGCGTTCTTGCCAGGATGTATGCGATTCGCCGTGTAGGGGGATTACGACCATGAGACAGCGTTGCGGGTCGTATCCGAGATCGACATGAAGTACGTGGAGAAATCCCTTAGCGGCGGCTCCCGCCGCGGCTAACAAGAGAACGGTGAGCGCAACCTGAGCGGCGATCATCGTGTTGTGTGTGCGGCGACCACGCTTGTCGCCTGACATTCGCCGCGTGCCGCCTTGCAGTAGCTGCGACAAATTGGGACGCGATACCTGAAGCGCGGGCCACAGACCGGAGAGAATCGCGGCGGCGCATGCGAGCGCGATGCTGAAGAGCAACACCGGAAGGTTGATGCGGACGATGGACTCCTGTGGGATGGAGTATTCCGGCAAGAAATTGAGAATCAGAGCCATGCCGCGCCATGCGATGAACAAGCCGATTGCGGAACCTGCGACGGCGATGACGAGCGATTCGGTGAAGAGCTGGCGAAGAATGCGAGAGCGACCCGCGCCGACTGCGGCGCGCACTGCGAATTCGTGACGGCGTTCGATGCCGCGCGCGAGTAAGAGAATCGAGACGTTTCCGCAGCCGATCAGCAGTAGGGAAGCGACGGCGCCCAGCAAGAGATAAAGCGTTTTGCCGAGTCGTTCCTTCCACGCATCGATCATGCCGACCAATTTCACGCGAAATTTGCGCGGGAAAAACGCGGGGCGCTCTTGCGCAAAGTGTTCGGCGAGCGGTTGGAGCTCGGCATCGGCTTGCACCGCGGTGACGTCGCTGCGGAGACGGAGCGAGACGCTGAATCCGGCGTTGGGATTTTGCGTGACGCGAGCTGGCCGGAAGACGTCGGTTTCGGCCCAGGTGAAGCGCGGCGGCATGACGCCGACGACTTGATATGGAACGTGATCGAGACGAAGCGTGCGGCCGAGGACGTGTGGGTCGCCGAGGAAATAGCGTTGCCAGAAACGATAGCTGAGGACGGCGACGTTTGCCGATTCTTCTCCAGGCGGCGCGTCGGACGGAATGAGCCAGCGCCCGACGATTGGAGCGACACCGAAGTGATTCGGATAGTCGGGCGAGACAAGGAGACAACGAACGTCTTCGGGGAGGTCGCCGTCGGTCGTGGTGGGGTTCGATTGTTGGAGGGCGACGACGCTTTCGAAGGATTTGAGCTGGCGGAGTTGCGCGATTTCGGGGCCACTGTAGCCGGTAATGCGTTCGTTTCCTTGCGGATCGAGAAGATGAACGGTCGTGAGGCGATTTGCGTCGCGGTAGGGGAAGGGATTGATGAGGACGGCGTAGATGACGGAGAAGACGGCGGTGGTTGCGCCGATGCCCAGCGCGAGGGAGAGGATGGCGGTGAGAGTGAGGGCAGGGCGCTTACGGAATTCGCGGATGGCGTGGCGGAGGTCGGCGGCGATTTCCATTCGAGCCTCGCGAGATAGGCATGGTGATTGGAAGTGTTGTGGCGGGGTCAGGGGTTGTCTGCAATGGCCTTTTTTGGCGACTCGGAGGGGCGGAGGACGCAGAGGGGCGCGGAGAGTGGAGATGCCCTCGGCTGACTCTATGGCAATGGAGAAAACGCGCAGCGGACCGATCGGCGCAGCAGATAGAAAAGTAAAGCGCTCGCGATTATGGCGCCGATGAGGCCTTGGATCAGGTGGCCAGTCGCGGCGTTGATGATGTCCCCCGGGATTTGAATCGCAATAATGATCGTTGCAAGAAGCCAGCCCCAGCGGCGCCGGCGGAACCAACCGATGGCGGACATCCCCAAACTTAAAGCGAGAAGAGAAAAAGGAATTCCGATGATTGGCCCGAGTGGTTTCAGGTCGGTGTACGCGCGCGCATTGAGGTTCCAAGCGAGGTCGAGCGGCGTGCCGGGGAAGGTAAGGGTGATGGCGGCGAGAGAAGCCATACAGGTGGCGAAGATCAGGAAGATGCCGATGGCAGTGAGGGCGCGGGGCGGAGCGGAGGTTGGCATGGGGAGACTATACGCGGGGACTAACGCGACACAGGGAGAGACGCAGGATTTGAGGGGTGATTCGTCGTTGAGTGAGTGGCGGTGCTTCGTCTAAACCCCGCGATCTGGGAAGCGATCGAGGGTACAGCGCGTTGAACATTGAATCATGCGGACCAGGGGCGCAGCGGTGCTGCGCCCGTACATGACTCTGGCGACGGAGCGTTTTGCGAATCAAAAACGGCCAGTTGAAAAAAGTGCTTGACAACGCCTATTGCGGTAGTATTCTCGCCTACATATGTAGTAGGTAAAGACTGAGAGTTACGGGAAGTACGTAGTGGGAGCCAAGTATTGGCGGGAAACCCGCACCCTTTTAAAAGCAAGAGGGTGCGGCATCCAGCGGCGAATGGGCAAATGTGGTGCAGTCGAAGGTGAGCAGAGGGATATGATGAAGCCGAAACTGACGAAGCTGGAGATGAAGGTGATGGAGCTGTTGTGGCGGGTGCCGCAGGCTTCGATTCGGGAGATACAGGAGTCGTTCCCGGCGAAGGGGCGGCCTGCGTACACGACGGTGCAGACGGTGGTGTACCGGCTGGAGATCAAGAAGGCGGTGCGGCGGGCGCGGAAGGTTGGGAACTTTCATCTGTTTGAGGCGACGGTGTCTCGCGGCGATGCGCAGCGGAAGCTGATCGACGATTTGCTGGCGCTGTTTGGCGGGAGTTCGCAGCCGGTGATGGCGCATTTGATTGAGTCGGGAAAGTTGACGCTGGATGACGTGAAGGAAGCGGAGAAGTTGCTGAGAGAGCTTGACCGGAAGGAGAAGACGAAATGAATTTCAATTTTCTCTCGCGTGTATGGACGGAGTTTCGGGCCGGGTATTGGAAATCATTTGTGGCAGTCGACGTTGTTTTTGGCGGTCGTGGCGCTGCTTGCGCTGGCGTTTCGCAGCAATCGAGCAGGGACGCGTTACGGTTTGTGGCTCGCAGCGTCGCTGAAATTTTTGGTTCCGTTTTCTGTGTTGACCAGCTTCGGGAGCTATTTGAGCTCGTTCCGTTCGCAATACTACGGATCGTATGCGCCGGTGTCGGAGACGATCATTCAGTTCAACCAGCCATTTAATGCGCAATCCGCGGAGGTGATGGCTCAGCCTGCAAAGTTAGTGGGAAATTTTCTGCCGGCGCTTGCGCGATGGGCGCCGTACCTGCTGGTGGTGTGGCTCGTCGGGACGCTGGCGGTGATGGCGGTGTGGATCGTTCGCTGGTATCGGATTTCTGCGATCGCGAAGCGCGCGACGCCGATGAGGGAAGGTATTGAGTCGGGGATCGTTGCGCGTCTACAGGCAGGAGACATGTCGGCGCGCAGGATTGAGATTGTTTCGACCACGGCGTCGATTGAGCCGGGAATTTTTGGGATTGTGCGGCCGGTGCTGCTTTGGCCTGCGGCGATTGCGGGGCAGGTTTCGGACGATCACGTCGAAGCGATCGTCGCGCATGAGCTGTGTCATGTGCGGCGGCGCGACAATCTGACGGCGATGCTGCACATGATTGTGGAAGCGCTGTTCTGGTTTCATCCGGTGGTGTGGTGGCTCGGAGGGCGGCTGGTGGAAGATCGCGAGCGCGCTTGCGACGAGGCAGTTGTGGATTCGGGACGCGAGCGGCGAGTATACGCGGAGAGCATTTTGAAGGTGTGTGAGTTTTGCGTGGAGTCGCCGCTTTCATGTGTTGCGGGAGTGAGTGGCGCGGATTTGAAGCAGAGGATTGCGCAGATCATGTCGCATCGTGCCGCGCGGCCGATTGGACTGGGGCGAAAGCTATTGTTGGTCGCGGCGTGCTGTTTGGCGATTTCGGCGCCGATGATTTCGGGTGCGCTGAGAGGGCCACTGGCTACGCCGCTGCGCGCGCATTTGAAGTTGTCGGTCGAACCGGTGTCGTTCGATGAAGTGACGATCAAGCCTGATCCGCAGGCAACGGCAAAATTGAAGAGCAACAGCGGGCCGATTGTTTCTCGCGTCGCGTGGAACGACGGGGTGTTGAATGCGAAGGGAGCGAATCTGCAGTCGTTGATCATGCTCATCTACGAGCCGATCGAGTATGTGCAGATTACGGGCGGGGCCGACTGGACCAAGAACGAGATTTACGACATTCAAGCGAAAGCGAGCCCGGCGGTCCTGGCTGCCTGGCCGAAGATGAGCAAGGAGGAGCGGAAGCAAGTCGATCGCAGCATGCTGGAAAATTTGTTGAAGGATCACTTCGGGCTGAAGTTTCATCGCGAAACGAGAGTCGAGCCGATTTATGCGCTTGTCGTTGACGATCCGACGAAGCTAAAAGGTTTCGACGGGGATTGCCCCCCGATCGTGCCGGGTGCGCCACCTCCAAATACCGATCCTAGTAAAGGAGGACCGCCGTGTGGCGCCTTATTTGCGATGCCTGGGGAAATGCGCGCGAACAGAGTTGCAATTCATACGCTGCTTCGGTTTTTCTCGTTGAATTCGGGAAGGTTTGTGGAAGACAAGACGAATTTGACGAAGCGGTACGACGTGAATCTGAAATTTACGCCGGACCCGAGTCTGAACCCGTTGGCGCCGCCGAGCGTTCCGGGCTTGGCGCCGGATCCGAATGGGCCGTCGTTGTTTGATGCGCTGGTGCAACAAGTGGGGTTGCGGCTGGTGCCGCAGACGGGGCCGGTGGAGATGTTGGTGGTGGATGGGGCAGAGATGCCGGGAGGGAATGACGGCGGGAAGTAGAAGCAGAGCTGCGGTGTTTTTTAGATTGTGCGGACATGGGGCGCAGCGGTGCTGCGCCCCTACATGTTTGTGGCGGCGGAACGTCTGGCGATGGAGGCGCGGCTGAGATCCTTCGCTGCGCTCAGGATGACACGGTCTTTAGTTGGACGACGAGTTGTGGCGGGTCAATCGTGCGGACATGGGGCGCAGCGTGCTGCGCCCCTACGCTTTTGTGTCGACGGTTGGGACGCAAGGGTTTTGTCGATACGGGGTACTTGATGATGTGGTAGAGTGCGGCGCAAGTACGTTACCGTCCTAAAAGCCACGTTCGTGGTGGAGGTTTTAAACATGACAGCAGGAACAGCTATGGCACATGATGCGGCGTCGTTGATGCGGCGCTGGTTTCAGGAAGTTTGGAATGAGGGGAACGAAGCGACGATTGATGAGCTGTTCCCGGCGGATTCGGTGATGTGGGGAGTTAGCCGGCCGGATGTTTCGTCGCGAGGGCCGGAGGAGTTTCGGGTGTTTTATCAGGCGATGCGGAAGACGTTTTCGGATATGCACATCGAGCTTGAAGGAATCGTGCAGGGCGAAGATACCGCGTACACGCGGTTTACGGTGACGGCGAAACATAGCGGAGAAGGGTTGGGGATGGCGCCGAGCGGGAAGACGATCAAGTTGGTGGGGATGTGCGCGCTGCGGGCGGAGAACGGGAAGATTGTGGAAGGGTGGAATGTTTGGGATCAGATTGGGCTGGCGCGGGAGTTGGGGGTGTTGGGGCCGCCGGCGTTGGCGATGTTTCCGTAGGGACGAGAAGCGGAAAATAGAAATTGGAAATTTGAAAAGGGAAAGACTCAAGACGTCGAGATTGTGCGGACATGGGGCGCAGCGTGCTGCGCCCCTACATTTTTTGGGGCGAGTTATTCGTAGCGGAGGGCGGTCATCGGGTCCGTCGAGGCGGCGCGGCGGGCGGGGGCCAGGCTGGCGGCGACGGCGGATGCGATCAGCAGCACGACGACGAAGGTGAGGATGATGGGGTCGCGTGAGGTTTCGTTGACCCAGCGCGTGGCGAGTTTGCTGAAGGCGAGACTCAGGATCAGGCCGATGAGCAGGCCGGAGCCGACGCTGCCGGCGGTGGAAGAGAGAACGAGGCGGAAGACGTCGGTGGCTTTTGCGCCGAGCGCGAGGCGGATGCCGAATTCGTTGGTGCGCGTGGCGACTCCGTACGAGACGACGCTGTAGAGACCTACCGCAGCGAGAACCAAAGCTAAAACTGCGAAGACGGCGAACAGCGTGGCGATGAAACGCTGCTGGCTGTAGACGTCTTCATCTTTGATCCAGGTCTCGAGATCGCGGACCTGCATGACCTGTTGCTCGCGATCGATCTGGATGAGCTGCGCGCGGATGTCGTGAAGGATGGAGAGCGGCGGAACTTTCGTGCGGACGAGAATTTGCGTGAACATGCGCATTTGCAGTGAGTAGGGGACGAAGACGGCGGGCTTGATGGGATCGCGGAGGCCTTCGTTCAGAACGTCGGAGGCGACGCCGATGATCTGGAGCCAGCCGCTGGGATCGGCAGCGGCGGGAGAGTACGGAGGCTGATCTTTCAGATTGGGGATGCGAATTTGCTGGCCGATGGCGTTGCCGTTGGGCCAGAACTGGCGCGCCATCGTTTGGTTGATGACGGCGAGATGCGCGCCGCGCATGATTTCGGGGTGATCCCAGAGGCGACCTTCGACCAGGGGAATGTGCAGGACAGCGAAGTAGCCGGGGTCAATGTAATTGATGAGTGCTTCGGGAGCTTCGGCGGAGCCTTTGCCGAAAATTTCGATGCGCTGATTATTGCCGTTCGAGGGAGGCGTGGCATTTGTGGAGATGCCGGCTTCGACGACTTCGGGCATGGAGGCGATGCGCGAGCGGATGTTTTCGAAATATTGCGAGCGAGCTTGCCAGTCCTGGTAGGTGTTTTGGTGGACGGGGATGGGGACGGACATGACGTTGTGCGGGTCGTAGCCGAGGTGCGCGGTGAGGATGCGGAGGAAGCCTTTGCCTGCGGCGCTGGCGACGGTGAGAAGAAGGATGGTGAGCGCGACTTGCGCGGCGATGAGCGCGTTGTGAGCGCGCTTCGCGCTGGCGCTGCCGGCGACGCGGCGTCCGCTGCCTTGCATGAGGCGGGCGACATCGGGGCGCGAGAGTTGGAGCGCGGGCGAGAGGCCGAAGATAACGGAGGTGACGATCGCGAGGCCGACGCAGAAAAGTAGAACGGGGATGTTGACCTTGATGACGGACTCGGCGGGAAACCGGTGCGGCATCCAGGCGACGATGAGCGGGAGGCTCTTCCAGGCGATGAGGACGCCGAGAGCGGCGCCGGTGAGGCCGATGCCGAGCGACTCGGTGAGGAGCTGGCGAATCATGCGCGAGCGATCGGCGCCGATGGCGGCGCGGACGGCGAGTTCATGCTGGCGCTCGGTGCCGCGGGCGAGGAGAAGGATGGAGACGTTGCCGCAGCCGATGAGGAGGAGAGAGGCGACCGCGCCGAGAAGAATGTAGAGCGTGGTGCCGAGTGGGCGAGCGTAGAGCTCGATGATGCTGCGAAGGCTGACGCGGAAATTTTCGGGATAGTTTTGTGGCGAGTCTTTGGCGAAGCGCTCGACCATCGGCTGGAGTTCGGCAGTGGCTTGCGCGACGGTGATCCCGGGCTTGAGCTTGATGATGGCGGACTCGTAGATGTTTGGATCGCGGGTGAGCTTCAGCGGCATGTAGATCTGGCATTCGGCCCAACGGAAGCGAGGAGGCATAACTCCCACCACTTGATAGGGTTTGTGGACGAGTTGGATGGTACGGCCGATGACGTTGGGATCGCCGAGATAATAGCGCTGCCAGAATTCGTAGCTGAGGACGACGACGGGCTGCGGATCTTCGCCGAAAGGCGCGTCGGCGGGAACGAGCCAGCGGCCGAGCAGGGCGGCAACTCCCCAGTGATTGGGGGCGTTGGGCGTGACGTAGCCGGCGTTGACGTCTTCGGGGAGGTCGCTGTCGGTGGTGGTGAGGTTCCAGCCGTCTTGGGCGACGACGCTTTCGATCGAATTTGGCCTGGCGGAGTTGCTCGATCTGGAGGCCGTTGAATCCGGTGTAGCGGGTGTTGCCGGACTTGTCGAGGAGGCGGAACTCCATGATGCGGTCGGAACCGGGGTAGGGGAAGGGATCGATGAGGACGGCGTAAATGACGGAGAAGACGGCGCTTGTGGCGCCGATGCCGAGGGCGAGGGAGAGCACGGCGGTGAGGACGAAGCCGGGGCGCTTGCGAAGTTCGCGAGCGGAGTATTGGAGGTCGGAGAGGATCGATTGCATGCGGTTGCTCCTGGTGATTATCGGCTCAGGGTTCGGGCTTCGGCTTACGTGATGGACGAGATTTGGGTTACGTGGTTAGGGACGAAGCTGGGTGGGGAAAGGTTTGATGAGAGTTGCAAGACGGTTTTGCGTTCGGGCAAGGCGGTTGTGGCGTTCGACGGATTGGGCACATCAAATTAGGGGTGAAGGGCGTCGTGTATAATTGAAGTTCAGGGGAATCGCGGAATTTCGATGGGGAATGTGACTTCCAAAGCGAAGGTTGAAGCATCGTCGTCGGTGAAATGGCGGCGGCGGGCGAGGTTTGTTCGGTCGCGGACGCGAGAAGTGCTGAAGATCGGGAAGGCGCTGGTTTCGACGAAGCATCCCTTTCTGGTGCACATCATCCCGATGCGGCGCTGCAATCTGGATTGCGGCTATTGCAATGAGTATGACGACGTGTCGAAGCCGGTGCCGCTGGAAGAGATGAAGCGGCGGCTGGATTTGCTGGCGGACATGGGCACGTCGATGATCACGATCAGCGGCGGCGAGCCGTTGATGCATCCGGAGCTGGAAGAAGTGATCCGGCACATGCGGAAGCGCGGGATTTACGCCGGGATGATCACGAACGGATTTTTGCTGAGCAAGGAACGGATTGCGAAGCTGAACGATGCGGGGCTGGAATTTTTGCAGATCAGCATCGATAACGTGACGCCGGATGAAGTGTCGAAGAAGAGTTTGAAGACGCTGGACTCACGGCTGGAGTGGCTGTCGCAATTCGCGGTATTTCAGGTGAACATCAACTCGGTGCTTGGGAGTGGCGTGAAGAACCCCGAGGATGCGCTGACGATTGCGAAGCGCGCGGTGGAACTGGGATTTACGAGCACGGTTGGAATTATTCACGACGGTGAGGGTCAGCTGAAGGGATTGAACCAGCGGCAGATCGAGATTTTTGAAGAGATCATGTCGATGGGGAAGAGTTCGTTTTCGCGGTTCAACGATTTTCAGCACAACGTGGCGCGCGGGAAAGAGCACAACTGGCGATGCCGGTCAGGCTCAAGATATTTGTATGTGTGCGAAGACGGGCTGGTGCACTGGTGCTCGCAGCAGCGCGGGTATCCGGGGATTCCGTTGGATCAATACACGCCGGAAATGCGGCACCGGGAATATTACGTCGAGAAATTTTGCGCGCCGAAGTGCACGGTATCGTGCGTTCAGCAGGTCGGGATATTGGATAACTGGCGCGGGAAGCAGAATTTGAAGCCGAAGCCGATGTCGCCGCCGCCAATGCCGGCGGGGCAGTTGGTGCAGATTGGCGCACCTGGGCCGCAGCGGTGATGGGTTAACCCCTCCCCCCTAGGGTTTTTGCGCAAGGATGTGATTCTGTGGGAGTTGCAGGCGCGCTTCGCGTAAGGATATGATTTTGAAGGGGTTGCAGGCGGCGGGAGATTGCGGCGGGCGTCGGCTGACCCGATAACCCTTTTGATCTTGCGGACTTGGGGCGCAGCATGCTGCGCCCCTACATTGATGTGATCGCTCCTCCAGTAGTTCCTTCCATTGCACATTGAATCGCAAGGTTGATTGACGCTAAGCAGCGTGTTCTCAACAATTGAGGCATGGCGGAAGCGGCGATTCAGGCTGAGAACCTGACCAAGGATTATCCGTTCGGGTTTCTCCACTTAAAGAAGAAGAGGTCCCTGGAAGGCTTGACCTTGCAGGTCGAGGACGGCGAAGTGTTTGGATTTCTGGGTCCGAACGGCGCCGGGAAATCGACGACGATCAAGTTGTTAACCGGGTTGATCTTTCCGACGGCGGGAACGGCGCGGATTCTGGGCAAACCCATCAGCGACATTTCGATGCATCAAGACATCGGGTATCTGCCGGAGCAGCCCTATTTTTACGACTACCTGACCGCGGCGGAGCTGCTGGACTATTTCGCGCAAATTCATAATTTCAAAGCGACGGATCGGCGCGAACGCGTGGACCGGATGCTGAAGAAAGTCGGGCTCGAGACGGCGCGGAAGATTCAGCTGCGAAAATATTCGAAAGGGATGCTGCAGCGCGTGGGGCTGGCGCAGGCGATTTTGCACGATCCCAAAGTTGTGATTCTGGATGAGCCGATGTCGGGGCTCGATCCGCTCGGAAGGCGCGAGGTGCGCGACATCATCCTGGAGTTGAAGAAGGAAGGGCGAACGGTTCTTTTCTCGACGCACATTTTGTCGGACGCGGAGATGTTGTGCGATCGCGTGGGCGTGATCGCGGGAGGAAAGCTGCGAGGAGTAGGGGCGCCGGACGAAATCGTGGGCATTCAAGCGCACGGGATGGAAATTTTGTTCGAGTTGCCTGGCGCGAAGGCCAGCGCTCCCGAAGCGGCGGCTTTGTTGGCCAAGGCGACGCGCACCGGTAATCGATACCGCATGCACGTCGAGGAAGCCGAGTTGTACGCGACGCTGGATCAGCTGAAAGCAGCGGGGGCGAGGATTTTGTCGGTGACGCAGATGAAAGCGTCGCTCGAGGAATTTTTCATGGGATTGATTTCCGCGGATCGCGCGCAAGCGACCGCGGTGGATGTGCACGGGAAATGAGGCGCGTCGGCGTAGTGGCGTTGAACACGTTTCGCGAAGCGGTGCGAGACCGCGTGCTGTACAACCTTGTCTTTTTTGCGCTGCTGCTGATGGCGGCGGCGGTTGTCGTCGGGCAGATTTCGATCGGGATCGAGCAGATCGTCATCGTTAATTTGGGATTGAGCGCGATCTCGGTGATTGGCTTGTTGATGGCGGTGTTCATCGGCGTGGGGCTTGTTTCGAAGGAGATGGACAAGCGCACGCTCTACGCGCTGCTGGCGAAGCCGGTGCGGCGCTGGGAATTTCTGCTGGGAAAATTTGGCGGGCTGCTGCTGACGCTGGCGATCAACACGGCGGCAATGTCGGCCGGATTGTACCTGGCGCTGTTCTATGTAAAGCATTCGATCGAGCGCGCGGATGGAGTCGCGCTGGTGGCGATTTATTTTATTTTGCTGAAACTGGCGCTGGTGGTCGCGCTGGCGCTGCTTTTTTCGTGCTACACGACGCCGCTGCTGGCGATTCTCTTCACAGGCGGATTGTATGTGGCGGGATTGTTCGTCAAAGAGATGCGCGGACTGCACAGCGACACGATGGCACCCGCGGTTCAACACTTTTTGCGATGGCTGTCGTACATTCTGCCGAACTTTGAGAATTTCGACGTGATGGCTTCCGCAGCGCACGGACGTCACATTCCAGCCGCGCTGATCGCGCAAAACACCGCGTATGCGGTGCTTTACTGCACGATTGTCCTGGCCGCTGCCGTGACGATCTTCTCGCGCCGAGACATGAAATGAAATCCCGAAACACTGGGGCGCTGTTGCTGTGCTGCCTGCTTTTTCCAGGATTCGCCGGAGTGTGGAAGCTCCAGGAGAAAATCGACGCACAGTTCGACGGCATGCATCAGGAAGCGGACGATCTGGTGCTGCGCTCCGGGAAATTACTGAAGGTGATGAGCCTGGGATACGGGCCGCTGATCGCCGACCTGTACTGGACGCGGGTAGTGCAGTACTACGGCGACAAAGCGGTGCGGCGCGATTCGAATTTCGAATTGCTGTGGCCGCTGCTGGACGTAACGACGACACTCGATCCCAACCTGCTGGTGGCCTACCGATTCGGATCGATGTTCCTCAGCGAGAGTGCGCCTCAGGGAGCGGGACGTCCCGACCTTGCAATCCAGTTGATTCAGCGCGGGATTCAGGCCAATCCGGATTACTGGCGGTTTTACCAAGACCTGGGATTCATCTACTACTTCGAATTGCACGATTACGACAAGGCTGGCGCCGCGTTTCTGGAAGGAAGCAAGCAGCCGGGGGCGCTGCCGTGGATGAAGGTGCTCGCGGCAAAGGTGAGCGAGCAGGGCGACAATCCAGAAACTTCGGCGTTTTTGTGGAACGACATCTACACGACCACGACCGATCCGCAGATGAAAGAGAATGCGGCGACGCACCTGCAATTGTTGAAGAGCGACGAGGATTGCAAAGCGATCGATCGGCTATCGGCTGATTTCGAAAAAAAGAATTCGCGACAGCCGTCTTCGATTCAGGAACTCGTCAGCGCGGGTTTGCTGAAGGGTGTGCCGTCCGATCCGCTGGGCCACTCCTATGTGCTGGACAAGGATGGCAAGGCACAACTCAATCCAGAGAGTCCGCTGGCGAAGAAGAAGAGATTTTACGGAAAGACACTCTCCAACCTGGCGAATCAGCACTAGATAAGTGGTTTCAATTTATTGCGTGACGCAAAGCAGCGTCATTTGCGGATCGATGACGATCTTGCGCAGGTCGGTCTTTGAAATGAAGTGAAATGAAGTTTCAGGGCCGGAAGCGACGACGGTGCCGAGATACGTCGCGTGGCCCGGTGTTGAACCCGCATAGAGCGGGACCGGAGCGAGGAATGAACGCGGCACGTCGTTCTGGAAAAGCTTTCCGCGAACGAGGAAACCTTTGTCGGTGTTGCGTACGGTGAATTCAACGCGATAGGACGGGACGCCGGTCCCGCGCACCCACTGATCGAAGAACCATTCCATGGAGTGACCGCCTTCAAGGTCCATGGAATTCGTCATGACCGCTTCGACTTCGTGCTGGAGATCGTCGGTCGATAGCGCCCGATAAGCGTACTTGGTCATCAGCGTGTGGAGCAGAGTGTCGAAGCGCTCATCGGGATTTTTCGCGTTGGGCTGCCGCAACTCCTCGTGAAGCATGTGCATGACCCAAGCGCCCTTGCTGTAGATGACTTGCTCGAAGCCGAGAGGCGACTTCGACGAATTCAGGCGGCTGCCGAGATCGAGCGCGCCGATGTCGGCAAAAGTTTGGTCGGTTTCGGGAATTTTGGCGACGAGATTGTCGCGATAGCGCGTGAGCCACATGCGAAGCGAGTGATCGGTGTGCTTTCGCGTGTCGGCAAAGAGCAACGATAAATAGTTGGCCATCGCTTCGTCGATCCACTGGTCGCGATAGGAATCCCAGCCAACGATATTGCCCCACCACTGGTGCGCGACCTCGTGAAAGGGAACGAGCTCGGAAAAATGTTCTTGTCCCGACACGGAGAGGCCCGCGCGAAGCTGGGCTTCGGCCGGAAGGTACGAATAGGTGGAGAGATAAAGAAGACCCGGCCAGCCTTGACCGAAAGTTCCTGGAATCTGGGAAACACTCAGCTTTTGAAAAGGAAACGGGCCGCTGAGCTTTTCGTAAAAGCGAATCGATTCCTCGATCTCGCGCGCCAAGCCCTTCAACGCGTCGGTGGGCCGAGGCGGGGGCGGACTGACGGCCATCGCGTTTGCGCCGGTGCGTCCTTCGGCCGAGAGCGGAGTGAGGATGCGCGGAGCCTGGAATGCGTGATTTTCGAATTGTCCGTCGATCGAGCGTTCGAGCTGGCGGTTGGCGTATACGTCGACCGAAGGCGCGTCGGAAGCGGCTGAAGTGGAAACGTAATCGCCGAGATTGAACCCGGCGACAGAGACGGGCTTTTCCGTCAGCCAATGACCTACGCGAAAATCGCCGTCTTCGGTTTCACTCCGCTTGGTGCCGGTGGCGACGAGCTTGAGCTTCCTTGGCCAGCGAATCGTCAGGTCGTAGTTGGCGAAATCGGCGGCGTCGCCAAAATGCGGATACCAGCTTTCGCGCGCATCGACGAAGAGCACGTTGTTGCCGGCATTTTCGATCACGCGGCCGTGATAGCGGAAGTGAAGCGTGAACTCGGAACCTTTGTCGGGAGCGGTAGGGAGAATGACGAAGAGATAGTCGGTGCCGCGGCTGAGGCGATCCTGGAGATTCATGCCTTCGTTCTGGAAAAAGGTGAGCGGCTCGCCGTGCTCTCCGGTGACGCTCTCGACGGCGAGCGCGCGCGCGAGTTGAAAGCCGATGGCACGTTCACCGCCGGATTCGGCGTGCATGCGGAGGTCGGCCTTGGCATCGAGCGAAATGTCGGCGAGGACGGAGGTGTTGATCTCGTAATCGAGCACACTGAAGTGGCGCCGCGGCGTCGGCTGATCGGGAAGCGGATACGAAGCCCAAACATCGTAGAAGCCTTCGGCGCCGATTTTTTTCGGCTGGCCGATCATCGCGCCCTCGGAGCGTTCGGGGTCGACCATCATGTCGAACGGGCCGCGCGTGTTGCCTTCCACCGCGGCGTAGAAAAATGGCTCGGAATGGGCGGAAACCATGGCGAAGAGAATACGCAGCGATTGCGCCGGGTTGACCTGGGCGGCGATCGGGCCCCATCGAACAGCGAACTCGGTGTCTTGAATCGGCTGAACGCCGGCGCTGGCAAGTTCGCGGAGGAGTTCGGCGGCGGTGCCGTCGGTGAAGCGCAAGTAGAGGTCGGAGAACGCTTCGTCGAGAACCGGCGCGCCGAGGAAGCGGGCCATCTGCTGTTTTTCGACGGGATCGCGCGGGGCGGCGACGACGTGGCCGCGGCCGGAGAAAACTGCGCCGGTCACTTGCCCCTTGTATGACGCAAAGAAGGCGAGCTTGCCGGATTCGAAGGTGAAGTGGCCGTCGCCCCGGCGGAGCTCGATGCGATCGGCGGCGGCGATTTCGTAGACTGCGGCGGGATTGACGCGGAGGGAATTCAGGGCTTCGTAGGCGTCTCGCGAGGATTCTTCGGCGGCGGACGCCGAAAACGGCATCACGAACAAGCACAACGCGAAGAAGGCCACCCCTGGCCGCATGCGGAAAGTGTAGTCACTTTCGGCATGGGCAAACAAGGCGTACCAAAGGACAGGTAGCCGACGCCTTAAAATTGAGGGATGCATGAGCGTTTCGACGCACGGAGCAGGGGATTCGTCTCGGACTATCGCCTAGGAGTGTGTGCACTATTGCGCATGGCGGCGGTAGCGATGGCGCTTGCCTCGGTTTTGGTGGTCGCGGGGCGGGCCGACACGATCGTGCTGAAGAACGGGAAGCGGATCGTGGCGCTGAGCGTGGTGGAGGACGGCGACAAAATCCGCTATGAGACAGCAGCTGGACAACTTAGCTTGCCGAGGTCGATCGTCGATCACATTGAGCGCGGGCCGGTGGGGGTGATGCCGGATTCACCGGCGGCGGCAGCGGCGAATCTTGTGATCGCGCCGCCGGCGTTTGAATCGGACGCCGAAGTGGAGAAGGCGACCGTGCACGACGGCTCGATCGATCGGAATTACCTGTCGCACGTGGAGAGCGAGGCGCGATCCGGTGATCCGAAAGCGAATGCGCGCGCCGCGCGGGCGCTACATGCGGCGTCGCAATTCGAACTAGCTCGCGGCGACATGGAGCATGCGCTGAACGATGAGCGGTCGGCGCTGACTTTTGTGCCCGACGATCCGACGATTCTGATGAACGTCGCGTACCTGCATTTGAAGCGTAGCGAGTACAAGGCGTCGATGGAATATTTGGAGCGCGCGCGCCGCGTGGCGCCGGATGATCCCGAAGTAGCAAAACTCGAAGGATGGGCGTACTACGGCATGGTGAAGCTGGATCAAGCTGTCGCCGAGTGGAGGCGGGCGCTGGCGATTGCTCCTGATCCCGAAGTGCAGGTGGCGCTGGCCAAGGCGGAGCGCGACCGGCGGGAAGAACAGAACTACCGCGAGAACGAGAGCATCCACTTCACGCTGCACTATGACGGTTCGTCGGAGCCGGAGCTTGCGAAAGAGATGCTGCGGGCGCTCGAGACGCATTTTGGCGCGATTGAGTCGGAGCTGAATTACACGCCGCCGGATTCGATCGGAGTGGTCTTGTATACGCAGCAGGCGTTTGCTGACATCACGCGGGCGCCGACGTGGGTGGGCGCGCTGAACGACGGGCGGATACGCGTGCCGGTGCAGGGGCTGACGAGTTTGACGCCGGACTTGTCGCGGATTCTAAAGCATGAGCTGACGCACAGTTTTGTGCAGCAGAAGACGCATGGTCGCGCGCCGGTGTGGTTGAACGAAGGCATTGCGCAATGGATTGAAGGTTCGCGGAGCCGAGATAACGCGGCGGTGCTGGTGCAGGTGTATGACGAGAAGCAGGCAATGCCGCTCGGCGAAATGGAAGGTTCATGGATGCAGTTGCCGACGGCGGTGGCGAGTTATGCGTATGCGTGGGCGCTGGCGAATACCGAGTACATCGTGCAGAACGATGGGATTGACGACGTGCAGAAGATTTTGACTTTGATCAGTGAGGGAAGTTCGACCGAGGTGGCGATTCAGGAAGTACTGCATCTGAGTTATGACGATCTGGAAAAAGAGACGGTCAATTATTTGAGGAAGACATATATGTAGGTTCGCGGGCGCGACCTGCTCTACGGCGATTGGTGGCGACTTAGACGGATTGAAGGAGAGCAGCCAGCAACGCGGCGCGCTGCGGCATCGTTTTGGTGACGATGTGTTCGTGAGCGGAGTGCGCGCCATCGCCAACGGCGCCGAGACCATCCAGCGTCGGGATTCCAGCCGCGGCGGTAAAATTTCCGTCGGAGCCTCCGCCGACGGCGCATTCCTCGAGTGTGAGATTCATTTCAGAGGCGAGAGCTTTTGCGCGCGCGAAAAGAGCGCCGCTCATCTTTCGTTCCAGCGGCGCGCGGCTGAATCCGCCGCTGATTTCAAGGCGCGAACCTTTGATCTCGGGCCGCAGCGTGCGCAGACGGCGTTCGAGTTGGCGCATGTCCGCCACGGTTGCGGCGCGAAGGTCGAGCTGAACGCGGGCAACTTCGGGGATGACGTTGGTGCGCGTGCCGCCTTCGATGGTGCCCGCGCTGATTGTGACGCCGCGGCGCAAATCGTTCCAGTTTTCGAGGCGCGTGATTTGACGGGCGATTTCGTGAATGGCGTTGATGCCATCCTGCGGAGCGAGTCCGGCGTGGGACGAGCGGCCGTGTACGACGAGTTCGGCTTCGCCGACGCCCTTGCGCTCGGTTTTGAGCGCGCCACGCGGGCCGAAGGAAGGCTCGAGCACGAAGACGGCGTCGCTGCGGCGGGCTTCCGACTCGATGAGCTTGCGGGAAGATTCGCTGCCGATTTCTTCGTCGGACGTCCAGAGGAAGACGATGCGCTTGCGCGGCTGATCTGCGGCGGGCAAATGTTGCAGAGCCTCAGCGGCGAACAAACCCTGCACGATGCCGGCCTTCATGTCGAACGTGCCGGGGCCGTAAGCTTTGCCGCTGGAAATGCGGAAGGGCATTTTGCGGAGCGTGCCGCTGGCGTAGACGGTGTCGTAATGGCCGAGGACGAGAAGTTGGCCGGTCGGGCGCGTTTTGGCGGGGATCCACGTGATGCGCAAGTGGTCGCCACGATGCTTTTGCGCGATGCGCTCGATGCGAGCGCCGCGCGAGCTTGCGCCAAGGCTTTGCGACTACGGCGCAGCAGCGGTCGACGGCTGCTTTTTCGAGGCTGGGAGACTCAGTGACGACGTACGCCCGCAGGACCGAGAGCATTTCCGGTAAGCGCGGTGTCAGTTGCCGCAGAAGAGTTCTGGGGAGCGGGGTCTCGGCCATGGGCGCGACATCGTAGCAGCGGAGGCGGGAAGCGGCAACGTTGCACAGGCGGATATTTCCTGGGAAGGAATACGTCGAGCGAAGGATTCGCACGCGTCCAGGCGACCATGACAACCTCAGCGCCCAGGGTTAATTCCCGCGACATTCGCAACGCGGAAGTGCAGCCAATCGGCGGCTTCGCATATAATAGTAGGTTTGCCGGGTACAACGCAGCGCTACAGTGCACGAATGGGGCAAGTGTGGGCAACCGTAGCGCGACGGGGAGCGTAGGGATGATTCTGGACGTGAACGAAATTCAGAAACTGTTGCCGCATCGCTATCCGTTTCTGATGATCGACGGGATTTTGGAGATGGAGCGGCTCAAAAGCATCGTCGGCGTGAAAAACGTGACGATCAACGAGCAGTTTTTTCAGGGGCACTTCCCCGGCAAGCCGATCATGCCGGGCGTCCTGATCATCGAGGCGATGGCGCAGACGGGCGGGTTGCTGTTGCTGCTGGAGATTCCGGAGCGCGAGAGCAAGCTTTTGTACTTTGTGGCGGTGGACAACGCGCGATTCCGCAGGCCGGTCGTTCCCGGAGATCAGTTGAAGCTCGAGATTAAAGTGGTGAACTGGCGCGGCGGCGACTTCGCAAAGTTGCAAGGGCGCGCGACGGTCGACGGCAACTTGTGCGCGGAGGCCACGCTGATGTGCAAGATGGTCGACCGCGAGCCGAAGCCGGCGGCGGAAGCGAAGGGGAAATCCGAAGAGCCAAAGGCGGAACAGCCGAAAGCATGAGCGTCGCTCACATTCACGTACAGGCGTCGGTCGCGCCGACGGCGAAGCTTGGGTCGGGAGTGCAGATCGGGCCGTATGCGGTCGTCGGCGACAACGTCGAGCTGGGCGACGGATGCATTTTGCATTCGCACGCGGTCATAACGGGGCCGTCGAAGATCGGGCGCGACAATGTTTTTCATCCGTTCAGTGCGATTGGCGGTGATCCGCAGGATTTGGGTTTTCGCGGCGAGCATGTCGAACTGATTGTGGGCGACGGCAACACATTTCGTGAGGGTGTGAGCGTCAATCGCGGCACCGTCAAAGGTGGCGCCAAGACGGTGATCGGCAATCGCAATTTGTTCCTGGCGTCGTCGCATGTCGGGCACGATTCCGTCGTGGGCGACGGCAACTTGTTTGTGAATTCCGCGACGCTTGCCGGGCACGTCACTGTCGAGGATTTCACGACGATCGGCTTTGCCTCGCCGGTACATCAGTTCTGCCGCGTCGGACGATATGCCTACATTGGCGCATGTACGGTAATAACGCAGGACGTGCCGCCGTTTTCGCTCGTCGTCACGGAGCGCGAGACGGTGTGCTTCGGCATCAACAAGATCGGTCTGCAACGAAAAGGGTTTTCGGAAGAGCGGCAGCGCGCTTTGCAGCACGCTTACAAGTTGTTGCTGCGCTCGAAGCTCAATACGAATCAGGCGCTGACCGAAATGCGCTCCAAGCTGAGCGATTCGGCTGACGTCATGGAGTTGATCAAGTTTATCGAGACCTCCGAGCGCGGAATCGTGAAGTGACGCAAGAAAGTATAGCGCCGCCGTTCAAATCATGACCACCGCAGCTACAACGGGATGGGGACTGATCGCCGGCAATGGGCGGTTTCCGTTTCTCGTGCTTGAAGGCGCGCGCAGTCAGGGCATCGACATGGCGGTGATCGCGCTCAAAGAGGAAGCGTCGCAGGAATTGGCGAACTCGGCGAAACGGCTGCACTGGGTAAGTCTCGGCGAATTGAGCAAAGCGATCGACCTGATGCACAGCGAAGGTGTGACCCAAGCCGTGATGGCCGGTCAGGTGAAGCACGCCAAGATTTTTAGCGCCATCCGGCCCGATTGGAAACTGGCCAAGTTGCTGTTCTCGCTGCCAAGAAAGAACACCGACTCGCTCATCGGCGCAGTCGCGAAAGTGTTCGAAGACGAAGGCATACACCTGGTTGACTCAACACATTTCCTGAAGCCGCTTCTACCCGAAGCGGGCGTACTAACGCGCCGAGCGCCCGACGAGCGCGAAGCAGCCGATATCACCTACGGCCTCGGCGTCGCGCGGCAAATTTCGGCAATGGATATCGGTCAGACCGTCGTGATTTCCGATCGTGCCTGTGTCGCGGTCGAAGCCATGGAAGGCACCGACGAAACGATTGCCCGCGCAGCGCGTATCGTAGATGGCAAGCCGCTGGTCGTCGTGAAAGTCAGTAAACCCAATCAGGACATGCGCTTCGATGTACCCGTGGTCGGTTTGCCCACCATCGAACAAATGAAGAGTGCCCGCGCTACGGCTCTGGCAATTGACGCCGGGCGCACCTTGTTGTTCGACCGAGACAAACTGCTGGCAGAGGCCGATGCGGCGGGAATCGCGATTCAAGCGTTTCCATTCGCATCCGACGCAACAATTGGCTCGAAGCCGGGTTTTGAGGGTCATTCAGCGGCGGAACTGGGGCCTGCGTCCGGGGGAATAAAGAAGCAATGAGCGTGGTGGCCGGAAACAATAACAGGATTCGTGTGGCTGTCGTCGGCGCCGGCGAATTCGGCCGCAATCACGCGCGTGTGTATCGCGAACTACCCGGCGCGAATCTCGTCGGAATCTACGACAAGAATTCCGAGCGCGCGGCGCAAATTGCCGCGGAATTTCAGACCAAAGCTTTCGGCTCCCTTGAGGATTTACGCGGGCAAGTCGATGCCGCGAGCGTCGCCGTCCCGACCGTCGACCACGCCTCTGTAGGTTGCCGCCTGATGGAACTTGGCATCGACGTGCTCGTCGAAAAGCCGATGGCGAGCGACTTGGCCGAAGCCGATGCACTCCTCGCTGCCGCGAAGAAATTCTCGCGCGTCCTGCAGGTCGGCCACGTCGAACGCTTCAATCCTGCGGTGATAGCGGTCGAGCCGATTCTCAATCGCCCGCTCTTTTTCGAAGTCCATCGTCTCGGTGTTTTTACTCCGCGCAGTCTCGATGTCGACGTGATCTACGACCTGATGATTCACGATCTCGATATTTTGCTCACGCTCGTCAAAGAGCCGGTTACCGAAGTGAAAGCAGTCGGGCATTCCGGTGCTCACGGACAAGGTTGATATCGCGCACGCGCGGCTGGAGTTCGCGGGCGGCGCCGTTGCGAATATCACGGCCAGCCGGGTCTCGACGGAGCGCGTCCGCAAAGTGCGATTCTTCCAGCAGCACGAATACGTTTCGCTGGATTACGCTCGTCGCGACGCACTGCGCGTGTCGGTGAAAAAGCCGGGGCCACAACCCGAATTTGCGTTCGAAAAGCTGAATGCGCCTGCGATCGAGCCGCTACAAGCTGAGCTGGAAGAATTTCTCGACTGCGTGCGCACGCGCCGCGAGCCTCGCACCGGAGGCCGCGCAGGCCGCGCCGCGCTCGATCTGGCGCAACGGGTCATGACAAGCATCCAGGAACACGGAGAGCGCGTCCAACTGCTAGCCTTTGCCGCCGCTCAGAAAATAGACGAATGATCCCTAGACTCCTCGTTCCTATGGGTGCGCAGCTACCCGCCGTAGACGCCGCATCGACGCGGCGCCGCCCCACTACATTGGACGACCGAAAGCTCGTGCCTTCGACCCTGCCGATCATCCAGCTCGATGGCAAGAGCACAATTCCGTCGTCATTGCCTTTGGAATCGATCGCGGCGCGTGTGGTGGTTCCGCGCGATGTAAAGCCATCTGAATATATCCCTGAAGAAAGGTCCGACCTGCCGCTTCAGCCGACCGACCTCGACGAGCGCGTGATCGTCCCGCAGGGCGCCGCGCCCCCGGAAATCCTCGAGCAGATCCACAACATTCCTACGGATCTCGTCGAAACCGACATTTTCATGACCGGCGAGGTCAACCTTCTCAACAAAGAAACGCCGGAGAAGAACCGCAAGGAACTGATCAAGTCGGTGCTGTCGTTCGCGGCGCATATTCTTTTCATTCTGTTTCTGATTTTCGAACCAAAGGTTTTCCCTCCGCACATGCCGACGCAAGAGGAAAACGAGTTAGCGCGGCGGCAGATGACGATCTTGTTGCCACCCGGAGCACTCGACGAACTAAAAACTCCACCGCGACCTCCGCCCGTGCACGTTGATCCTAAGGTGCTGCGCCGTGTCGCGCCGCCGGTGCCGAAGCCTGAAGCTATACCCGCGCCGACTCCGACTCCGGCGCCGAAGGAACCTGAACGCGCGAAGAATTTACCGAGCGCGCCAACGCCGCAGCCTCAGCAGACGCCACCGAAGGCGCAGGACGACTCGGCTGCCAAACAGGACGCGCCAAAGCAGCCGGTGAAGCTCGAAACCCCGGAGCAGCAGCCGACGGACCACGCGTTGCTGCTTCCAAAGAGTTCACTCGGCAGCTCGCTCCGCGATTCGATCCGCGAATCGTCGAAGATGAACGCGCCGACCGCCATTGGTGGAGGCGGTCAGGTACCCAGCAATAGCGGAATACCCGGAGCCGGCGGCCAGGCGCAAGCCTACGGCAACATGGAAATGCTCACGCCGACGGAAGGCGTGGACTTCAACGAATATCTGCATCGCGTCTACATCATCGTGAAGCGAAACTGGTTTGCGGTGATGCCGGAATCGGTGAGACTTGGCGACAAGGGTGTCGTCTCTTTGCAATTCCGAATCATGAGAAACGGAATCGTTCCCGACGGCGAACCAGTGCGCATCTCTACATCGGGCAAAGAGCCGCTCGATCGAGCTGCGGTGTCGTCCATCCGCGCGTCCAGCCCGTTTGAACCGCTGCCGCCGGCGTTCAGCGGCCCGTACATTGAGTTGCGCTTCACTTACTTCTACAATCTCCAGCCAAGTTCCGGACAGTAGCGCTAAGCAGCGTCAAAAAAAGTGAAAATCGCCCGCCAACAGATTCTCGGCAGCCTGCTTCTGGCTTTATTCGTGTTGATCTTCCTGTTCGTGCGCGCTCGCCATCTTCTGTTTCCATGAGCAACGAAAAATCTCTCGCGCCGCTGGTCGTGATTCTGGGTCCGACGGCTTCCGGCAAATCCGCGCTCGGCGTCTGGCTTGCCGAGCGAATTGGCGGCGAAGTCGTAGCGTGCGATTCGACGCAGCTCTACCAGGGATTCGACATCGGCACCGCGAAGCCATCGCTGGCCGAGCGCCGCGGCGTTCCGCATCATTTGATCGACATACTGTCGCCAACCCAAGCAGCCACTGCGGGCGGCTATCGCGAAGCGGCGATCGCTGTGCTCGATGACTTGCGCGGTAGGAATCGGATTCCAATTTTGACAGTCGGCACAGGGCTTTATCTGCGGGCTCTGCTTGAAGGATTGGCCGACGTTCCTCAACGATCCGAAGAATTGCGCGATCGATTGCGGGCGAGCCGCGCTCGTCACGCCCCCGGCCATCTGCATCGCGTCTTGCGTCGCCTCGATCCCGATGCCGCCGGCAAGATCGCGGCCGCCGACGAACAAAAGTTGATTCGTGCCATCGAAGTTTGTTTGCTCACGAAACGTCCTCTCACTCACGTCTATCGCGACGGCCGTACGCCACTGCAGGGTTGGAGGCCGATCAAGCTAGGGCTTCAGCCGGCACGAGAAGATCTCTACGAAAAAATTCACGCAAGAACGGAATCGATGCTGGCTCACGGGTGGCTCGAAGAGGTGCGAACCCTGATTGGTAGCGGACTAACCGACGAAGCGAAGCCTTTCGATTTCATCGGGTACCGGGAACTGCGCGCGGTCGCGCGTGGTGAAATGCAAATCCCCGACGCGCAAGCCGCGATTCAGCAGGGGACGCGCCGCTATGCCAAACGCCAGATCACGTGGTTTCGCAGAGAAGCAGGCGTGAAATGGTTCGAAGGTTTCGGTGACTCACCAGCGGTCCAAACCGACGCGCTCGAATTCGTCGAGCAATCCCTCAGCAACCGATAGCGCCTTGCCGCTGGCTCGGAGTGTCGCGTCCCTCGCCCCACTCGCCCCATCGCATTCCTGAGCGTATAATCCCCGACTGGAAGGAAGATTCGCGAAGCTCCGGTATCCGAGACCAGAATTCGCGAGAACCGATGCGCCCGCCTGCTGAACGATGAAGATCCCTCAGTCCACTGCTTCCTCAGAACGTGTATTGCTGGTCGGCGTGACATTCAAGCGCGCCAAGCGTGTCCCCGCGCACATGCTCGCCGAGCAAGGCCAGGACTCGCTCGATGAACTGGTTGAACTCGCGCGCAGCGCTGGCGCCGATGTAGCCAGCACGATTCATCAAATGCGCGATGCCGCCGACTCCGCGACACTCGTCGGCCGCGGCAAAGCTCGACGAAATTCGCGCCGAAGCCACGGCGCACAAAGCCGCGCTCATCATTTTCGACGGCAACCTCTCGCCCACCCAGCAACGCAACATCGAAGAGATCACGGAATGCCGCGTGATCGATCGAACGCAGCTCATCCTCGACATTTTCGCCAAGCACGCGCGCAGTCGCGAAGGCCAGCTCCAGGTCGAACTCGCGCAGCTCGACTACATGTTGCCCCGCCTCAGCGGAAAGGGCACCGCAATGTCGCGTCTCGGCGGCAAGAGCGGCGGCGGAGGCAGCGGTGGCGCGGGTGGCGGCGCAGGCCGCATCGGTGTTCGCGGCCCCGGCGAAAAGAAACTCGAGACCGACCGTCGGCGTATTCGCGATCGCATCTCTAAAATCAAGAAAGCGATCGACGAGGTCCGCAAGCAGCGCTCTTTGCGCCGCGATGCGCGCAACGCTGTTCCACTCGGCACGGTTGCGCTCGTCGGCTACACCAACGCGGGCAAATCAACGCTGTTTAATGCGCTCAGCCACGCCGAAGTGCTCGTTTCGTCGCGCATGTTCGCGACACTCGATCCCACAATCCGCGCGATTCGCCTTCCGTCCAATCGCCGCGTGCTCGTTTCCGATACAGTCGGATTCATCCGCGACTTGCCGAAGGGATTGCTCACCGCTTTTCGCGCCACGCTCGAAGAGGTCCAGGAAGCGGCGGTTATCCTCCACGTCAGCGACGTTTCGAATCCGCATCACGACGAACTCGATGAAGAAGTCGACAAAATTCTCGGCGAACTCGGCGTCAACGGCCGTCCCATACTGCGCGTGCTCAACAAAATCGATTTGCTGTCGCCGGTGCTGAAAGAGACGCTTGAATCGAGTGTTGCCCGCGCCAACGGCGCAGGTCCCGTTTTGGTTTCGGCAAAAACAGGGAAGGGAGTCGACGAGTTGCTCCGTCGTATCGACGATCTCTTGCCGGTCGATCCGGTTGTCACCCTATCGCTTCGCTTGCCGATGACCGAAGGCCGCACGCTCGCGCTCATTCACGCGATGGGCAAAGTGCTAAAGTCCACCGTCGACGATTCGCACATGCGCATGGTTGCCGAAATCCCCGAATCCATTGCGCGGCGCTTGCGGCTTAGCCAGTACTCCGTCGGCGCTTAGGCCGTGGAACTCCGGCGCACCGTTCTGCGTAGTAGAGAGTGGAGGGTCTTACGATGGCCGCTTTCCTACTTTGGATCATCTTGTTCGTGCTGTGCTGGCCGTTGGCGCTGTTGGCGTTAATTGCATATCCGTTTGTCTGGCTGATTCTCCTGCCATTCCGCATCGTAGGAATCGCAGTGGGCGGCGTACTGGGACTCCTGAGCGCGATCTTTTTGCTGCCGGTTCGCTTGCTGCGCGGGCCCTCGGCAGTTCGCGCTTTATAAGAAGCGCCGCGAATATCGATAGTGGCGTTCGAGTAAAACGACCTTTCACCGCGCTGATAGCAGCCATGAAAGCCCATCTTCGAAATGGCCACCGGACTCGCTGAAAGGCCATCTTCCTGTGGAAAAGCTTGTGGAAACACAAATCCTTCGAATTGACTCCTCTATCCCGCGGGGGTATAGCGCTTTCCGTGTCAGTTTGCCAATAACTTCTATCTAGTTGAAAATATTAATCTTAGAGCCTTCGCGGGAACGGTCCCGCGGCCGTAGCACCCCAGTAACATTTGAATCGTCATCGAAATATTTGCACAGGTTGTACCCCCTAGTGTTACGAAAGAGTATTCCCGTCCAATCACTTTTTCTATTGACGCGTTAACCTTCAAGGTACTCTCTCGTCTGATGCGCTTAGCGGACCGCCACCTGCATTATTGCCCGTGGGTAACGTTGACGCCCGCATAGCCGGAGTCTATAGTGAACTTCCGGCTCTGGAATTGGTCGTTGACGGCGACTTGCGCCATGCGAAATCCGCACTTTACCGAGGCACGCCGCCCGCGTTGAGCTCTTATGAACCTGCCGAATGGACTGACGCTGCTTCGCATCTTTTTCGTCCCAGTCCTTATTGTCATTCTCCTGACCCGCAGCCCAAACGTCGATCTGTGGGGCTACCAAGCCAAGTTTGAAGTCTGGGGAGTCCTGATCCTTCTGCTGGCGGCTGCCACCGACTGGGCCGACGGTTACTTCGCGCGCCGCCGCCTCCAGGTCACCCGCCTCGGCATCCTCCTCGACCCCATCGCCGACAAGCTCCTGATCTCCGCCGCCTTCATCGCTCTCGTGGACATGCATCTCGTTCCCGCCTGGATGGTCGTCATCATCATCGGCCGCGAATTCACCGTGCAGGGTTTGCGCACGATCGCATCCGCCGAAGGAATGACCATCGCGGCCAACACCATGGGGAAAACGAAGATGGTGCTGCAGGTTTGTGCCGTTGCTGTGCTGATTGCCGCTGCCGGTCACCCTGCCCTCAAAGGTCTCGCCCTGTTGTTGCTCTGGTTGGTTGTCGCAAGTGCTCTGATCTCCGCCGCGCAATATTTCTTGCGCTTCTGGGGACAACTCGACGACCGCGTCAAGCAACGCCGTAAACTCCGCATGTTGGAAGGACACGAGAAAACAGGCGATGCCGTCCCCCTCTGAAGCCGATCGTCACAAAATTTTAAAATTCGCCCGTCAGGTCGTTGTCGAGGCGGTGACCTTAGGTCGTTTGCCGGAGCATGTTCCAACCGATGGAATATTCGGCGAGCGGCGCGGCGTTTTCGTCACGCTGCGCAACGACAGTCACCTGCGCGGTTGCATCGGGGTGGTCGAGGCTGAGACGCCTCTTGGCGACAGCGTGGCGCGTTGCGCCGCCGGCGCGGCGTTGCAAGACCCGCGTTTCGCTCCGATGCGCGTCGCCGATCTGAGTCATTTGCAAATCGAAATCTCGTTGCTCTCGCAGCCTCAACCCATCGCCATCAACGCGATCGAAATTGGCCGCCACGGCCTGATCGTTTCGTCCGGCGAACGTCGCGGCTTGCTCCTCCCGCAAGTCGCTGTCGAGCATCAACTCGATCGCGAGCAGTTCCTCAGCGAAACCTGCCGCAAAGCCCATCTGCTGCGCGACGCTTGGCGCGATGCAAGAACCCAGATTCTCGGCTTCACCTGCGATGTTTTCTCCGACGCCGATCTTGAAACGGTGCCGGTCGCTGCTCATTCGCGTGACGCCGCCGAAAACAAAAACCCGCGCGATGTTCGATCGCGCGGGCCAGAAAAACCTTCCGTAGTTTAATTTATCGACGAGCTGAAACTACTCGAGCTCTGCGAAGTCTCCCGTGTAGGCCTCTTCGCGTTCGTAGGTCACCAGCACGGTCGCGGCATCCTTGGTCACATTGAGCACGATGCCCTCGCCGAGAATCTCGCGTGGCAGATCCTTCGCGCTGTACTTCTTCGGTGCGCTGCCAAAGCCATAGACCTTGTATTGCAGGTCATGCTCACCGGCGGTCGCCGAGATATCGTCCTTCGACGCTTGATAACGGAAGAAGCGAAGGTAGTCACCTACCTTGACGCCCTTCGACGCGCCGATGTTCACGTATGCGGTGATGCCGGCTCCGAAAGCCTGGTGCCAGTCAACAGCAGACACAATCGTTCCCACGGGCTTGCCGTTCACGGGAGCGAAGATGTCGAATTTCGCAGCCTCCTTATAGGGAGGTACAGGGCGCTCGACAAATGGCCGCGCCACGTCTCCGCGCTGCATGTAGTCGCACGAAAAAAGAATTTCTGCGGTGGAAGTCTCCGCCTGTACGTTGACGACCCGAATCTGTCCCAGGTCGCGATAGATGATCCCCATCCGCTTCGCGAGCTTCTCCTGCCCGTAGAACCATTCGTTGGTGGGATCTTTATCCGGCCGCACGATCGAATAAACATCGCCGAGCTTTACGCCCTGCTGTGCGCCGCGGTTCATGTATACATAGTCGCCGCGCGAGAAAACGATCTTATAGTTCGCCTGTTCGCCGGAAATGACTCGAATATCGTCTGGGACCTTGGGATCGCTCACAAACCCGGAGCAATACACCTTCGAATAGTCCACCTGACTGTTCGCGTTCGGTGTGCCTGCTGGGGTCTGGGCTGCGCAAACTCCCGCGCTGGCCAGGATCGAGACACAAAACGCAGCTAATTTCGCGCGCATTTCGATGCTCCTTCGACAACACACGCCCTTAGGGCCGTGCGGGGACCTGCCCATCCAAATTAACAACCACCCCCAAGTGCGTCAACAAATTGGGCGGGTCTGCTTTACACTCTAGATACTGGCCGTTCGCCCGTGGGTCGAACCGTCGATTTGTTAGTAAGTGCCTATATTTCAGTCGGATGAGGGAGTATTGGGGATGGCCCGTCTCGGTAGTGGCGTTGGCAGTATTTGCGGGGTTGTGGCCGCCTCGACGGCGGCCGGGATGAGTACGGCCATTCGAGCTGCCCTGAGGGAAACTCCGACGATTGAGCTTCGGTTGGATTGGCTTTCCAGCGACAACGAACGGTCCAAACTCCTGGCTTGGCTGAAGTCTCACCGGCCCGCAAATGCAACATTCTTAGCCACTTGCCGTCGAAAAGGAGCTGGTGGCCTGTTTCCCGGAGACATCCAGGGCCAGCTTTACTGGCTCATCCAGGCCCGAGAGGCTGGCTGCCAGTGGTGCGATATCGAGATCGAAACTCTGCGCGAGCTTCCCAATGAATCCGCTCGGGGATACGCCGTGTCCGGTCGGATCATGCTCTCGATTCACGACTTCAAGCGCACCCCGGACATCGGCCGTTCCTTTCGTATGCCCGCCCGCGGGGAAGTCGACACCATCAAGATCGCGGCGCTATCGAAAACCATCGGCGACAGTGTTCGCCTCCTGAAGTGGGCCGAAGGTTCGAAAAATTGCATCGCCGTTCCGATGGGTGAAGTCGGTCTTCCAGCTCGTATCCTCGCGCTCAAGCACGGCAGCACACTCGAGTACGCCCCGATCGGCGCAGCGACTGCCCCGGGTCAAGTCAGCCTCCATGACCTCAAACATCTCTATCGTGCTCACACTCTGAATCGGAGCACACGCGTTTATGGCGTCATCGGAAATCCCATCGGTCATTCACTTTCGCCGCTGATGCACAATTCCGCATTCGCCGCCAAAAAGATGAACGCTGTCTATCTCCCGTTCCTCGTTCATAGTCTGTCCGATTTTCTCAAAGCCATCCCCGACTTTGGCATTCGCGGCTTCAGCGTCACGATTCCGCACAAGCAGAAAATCCTGAAACATCTCAAACATTGCGATGACCTTGCCGCCGACATCGGCGCCGTCAACACCGTCGTCGTTCGCCCCGATGGCTCGCTCGCCGGTTCGAACACCGACTACATCGGCGTCCTCCGCTCGCTCGAAAAGAAACTTCACCTCGCCAAGAGCCGCATCCTCCTTTTTGGCGCCGGAGGTTCCGCCCGTGCCGCCGCCGTCGCGTTGGCGAGACACGGAGCCCAGGTCGCGATCTGCGCGCGGCGCGAGCGACAAGCTCACGACCTTGCCCGTGCCGTCGGTGGCGAAGCCATTCCACGATTCGCGCTTCGCTCGGAATCGTTCGACGCGATTATCAACACCACCCCCGTCGGCATGCACCCCCATTCCAAAATTTCTCCTCTGAACGCCGACGAGCTAAACTGTCGAATTGTCATGGATCTCATCTACCGGCCAGAGCGCACGCAGCTTCTGCAAATCGCAGCCAAGAAGGGCATTCACACCGTCAGCGGCGTCGAAATGTTTCTCGCGCAGGGAATCGCGCAGTGGGAATTGTGGACAAAGCAGCGCGCGCCTGAAGCAGTCATGCGCCAGGCCGTCGTGAAGGCTCTGCGTAGCGAAAGCACATTCGCCCTGTCCGGAAAAGCCAAACCGAACGCACCCCGGCAAAAGAGCCAGCGATGATTCAGCCCGATTTCAAAGAATTTCAGCGCCTCGCCAAGCAAGGCAACCTGATCCCGGTTTACGACGTGCTCCCCGCCGATCTTTTGACCCCGGTGAGCGCCTACCTCCGCATCGCCCGCGGCGCGCGGTATTCCTTCTTGCTCGAAAGCGTGGAAGGCGGCGAAAAAATCGCCCGCTATACGTTTGCCGGAGCAAATCCCGAAGAAGTCTTTCGCTATGCTTCAGGCGCGTGCGTACTCGAAGGTCGCGAGCGCGTCGTCTGGGAGGAAAAGAATCCAGTCGCCTTCCTCCGTGCCCGCATGGAGAAGTTCCGTCCCGTTCGCGTGCCAGGATTGCCGCCGCTTGTCGCCGGGGCCATCGGCTACTTTTCCTACGACATGGTTCGTCTCGTGGAGCGCATTCCTTCGCGCCTGCGCGACGACATCGGCCTCTTCGACGCGATTCTCACTTTCTATCACGGCATCATTGCCTTCGATCACGTCCAGCATCGGCTCTGGATCGTTCGCAACGTTTACACCGGCGGCGAAGGCAATCTTCGCAAAAAATACAATGACGCTGTCCGCGCCATTCGCGAGACGCGTAAACAGCTCGAGCAACCCGTCGAAGCCGAAAGGCCGCGCGCGGAAGCGTCGCGATCCAAGCGATCGGTGCTCAACGTGAAATCGAATTTCCGCCGCGCCGAGTACCTGAAGGCGGTAAAGAAGTGCAAGGAATACATTCGCGCCGGCGATATTTTTCAGGTCGTCGTCAGCCAGCGCTTCTCTGCAAAAACGAAAGCGCATCCGTTCGATATCTATCGCGAGCTTCGTGCCGTCAACCCGTCGCCCTATCTCTTCTATCTTCAACTGCACGACGTAGCTGTCGTCGGCAGCTCGCCCGAAATGCTGGTCAAAGTGCAGGGTCGCGACGTTTTCTATCGCCCCATTGCGGGAACGCTTCCGCGCGGCAAAGACGAAGCGGAAGATCAGCGCAACGAAAAACATCTGCTCGCCAGCGAAAAGGAACGCGCCGAACACATCATGCTCGTCGATCTGGGCCGCAACGATCTCGGCCGCGTCTGCGAATACGGCAGCGTCAAGGTCGAGTCACTCATGACCGTCGAGCGCTTCTCTCACGTGATGCACATCGTCTCGACGCTGCGCGGCCGCCTCCGCAAAGACGTCGACTGTTTTGACGCATTGATGGCGTGCTTCCCGGCGGGCACCGTCTCCGGCGCGCCAAAAGTTCGCGCGATGGAAATCATCGAAGAGGTCGAGCGCACTCGACGCGGCATCTACGCCGGCGGCGTCCTCTATCTCGACTTCGCGGGCAATCTCGATTCCTGCATCGCCCTCCGCACCATGGTCGTCAAAAACGGCGTCGCCCACATCCAGGCCGGCGGCGGCATCGTCGCCGACTCCACTCCCGCAGGCGAATACCAGGAGTCCGTCAACAAATCCCGCGCCCTCCTAACCGCCCTGGAAGCCGCCTCCCGCCGCAAGTAGTCAGCGAGGCAATCGCGTCTCGGTTTGTAGGGGCGGGGCTTGCCCCGCCCGGCCACTGCGTCTTGCCGCAAAACCTAAACATCGCACTTCGGAGTCGTCATCCCGACCGAAGCGAGCCCATGCTTCATTCCCGTCATCCTACCCAGACCTTCATCTCCTCCTCGACCCTATTCAGGCCTGTCATCCTGAACGAAGTGAGCCGACGCTTTTTCTTTTCGCGTTCGCTTCCGTGCGAACGCGTCGGCTCGCGCAGTGAAGGATCTCACCGTGTAGCGTCACTAAAAACCTCCACTTGCTCTCGCATAGTCTCCCCTCGAAGGCACAATCATCCAATCCATGCGAAAATGATCTGTGAACGAAAGAAATCGTGCCATGATCCTCCTCCTCGACAACTACGACTCCTTCACCTACAACCTCGCCCAATATCTCGGCGAACTCGGCTGCGAAGTCGAAGTCCACCGCAACGACAAAATCACCGTAGACGACATCGTCCGCCGCAAGCCCGAACGCATCGTCATCTCCCCCGGCCCGTGCACACCTAGAGAAGCCGGCATCTCGGTCGAGCTGGTCCAGCGCCTCACAGGAAAATTTCCAATTTTAGGTGTTTGCTTAGGCCATCAAGCGATCGGCGCGGCATTCGGCGGGAAAATCATTCGCGCGCCCAAACTCTTTCACGGCAAAACCAGCTCCGTCCATCACGACGCCAAAGGCGTCTTCCGCAAACTCTCCGACCCCTTCACCGCCACGCGCTACCACTCTCTGATCATCGATCGAAAATCCCTGCCGCGCGAACTCACCATCACCGCCGAAACCGACGACGGCATCATCATGGGCGTCCGCCACCGCCGCGCCAAACTCGAAGGCGTCCAGTTCCACCCCGAATCCGTCCTCACCACCAGCGGCAAACAACTCCTCCAAAACTTCCTCTCACTCTAGCCTTCACCAAGATCATGTACGGGCGCAGCACGGCTGGGCCCCAAGTCCGCAAGATCAACAGAATTTAGGCGACCCGTTTTTTCCTCACCACTCCAATCCCGCTAACACCGCCCCGTACATCTCCATCCCATTCCAAAAATGCCCCAATCTCAAATTCTCATCCGAACTATGCTGATGATTGTCGTAATTCACGATCGGCACCCCGATCCACGGCAGCCCGAGATCCTCAAAAATGTACATCGGCACGCTCCCGCCCAGCCCCGGAGCAATCACCGCCCTCCCATCCGTCGCGCTCTCGACCAACGCAATCATCGCCTTCGACACCGGCAAATCCATCGCCGTCCGCGACGCGCGATACCCGCCTTCGTCCACAATCTTCGCGATCAACGCATGCGCCCGCCGCTCATCCATCGTCGGCTCGTGATCCACCACAAAATATCCCTGCGCCCGAATGAACCCGACAATCTGCTCATACTTCTTCCGCGGATCCTCGCCCTTCACCAGCCGCGCATCGATCGAAGCTTCCGCCTTATCCGGCACAACATTCTGCGCGTGTGTTCCCACGTAAGCGCTGTTCAATCCGCGAATATTCAGCGACGGCTGCTGCAACAACTCCACTAATTTCTTCCCGCCACCATCCGGCTTGGCAATTCCCAAACTGGTCGCCAACTCCGCATCGTTGTCCGGCATTTTCGCCAGCCACTCTTTCTCCAGCGCGCTCAGCGGCACCACATCGTCGTAATAACCCGGAATCGTGACGCGCCCATTCGCATCCGTCATCGACGCCAGCAATCGAGACAATTCCATCGCCGGATTCGGCGCCCAATTTCCATAGTGCCCGCTATGCAGCGCGCGCACCGGCCCATACACCGTCACATCCAACCCAACATCCCCGCGCGCTCCAAAAAAGATCAGTGGCTTACCCGACGGATGCACCGGTCCATCGCACGTGATCAGCAAGTCCGCGCCAAGCAAATCTTTGTGCGCCTGCATCGTGCGCTCCAGATTTGTCGAGCCCGCCTCCTCTTCGCCTTCGAAAATCATCTTCACGTTCACGCCGATCGGAATCTTCTGCGCTCGCAACGCATCGATCGCCGCCAGAATCGCCACGATCGGCGACTTGTCATCCGAAGCCGACCGCGCATAAATCCGCCAATCATCCTTGTATGCTCCAACGACGCCGGCATCAGGGAAGGGAATCCGCTTCCCGCCCCCCTCGATCGCGTTGTCACGAAGCGCCGGTTCGAACGGCTTCCCATCTGTCCAAGCTGCCGCATCCACCGGCTGCCCGTCGTAGTGCGCATAAAAAATGACAGTCCGTTTCGCGCCCGGCGTCATCAATTTCCCAAACACCACCGGCCCGCGCCCCGCAATCGGCAGCAACTCCGTCTCAGCCCCTCGCGTCTTCAACATCTCCACAAGCCGCGCCGCATTCTTTTGAATATTCGGCTCGTCGCTGGCCACATTCGGAATCGCCAGAAAATCCGCCAGCTCGCGCACGATCGCGCCTTCGTGGTGCACGCGATACTCGTGAACCTGCCGCACCACCTGCGCCGGTCCCGCGGACGCCGCAACTTGCGCCGGCTGCGCCATCGACACAGTTCCACTAGCTAACGCGAGCAATCGCCGTCATCGCGGCCATCGTCGCCGACATAACATTCGCCATTCGAATCTTCACGCCCACTCTCCCCGAATCCACCGATGCGTCCGCGAGCTTGCCACGCCTCGCGTAAATCGCAAAGACCCACTCCGCCGGAGTCAAGACAATTGTCTTGTCAGAAGTACCAATAAGTTATATAAAGCACCGCATAAGAGCAGCACCCAGGACGCCTGCCGCACTCCTAGCCGGATCGGCAGGTCGTCCTGCGCGGAGGTTTCCCTCAATGCGGCCCCAGTCCCGCCTCACGGCCACTCTTCTCGTAGTGTCTGTCTTGTTCTACGTCACGCCTTCACACGGATCCGACGCCACGAACACCACCGACGTCGAAACTCTCGGCATCGTCGTCGCCTCTCACTCCGCCACGCTCGGCAACGGCATCGCCTCCGACGGTGCCACACTCTACAACGGCGACCGCCTCGTCACCGCGCCCAACGGTGGCCTCTCTCTGCGCAGCGGCGACGACATGCTCTACATGTCCGGCTCGACGCAGGTCACCT
Source organism: uncultured Acidobacteriota bacterium (assembly GCA_963766985.1). Classification (GTDB taxonomy): domain Bacteria; phylum Acidobacteriota; class Terriglobia; order Acidiferrales; family UBA7541; genus Acidiferrum. The sequence goes on along the minus strand of CAVYCJ010000005.1, from coordinate 556,091 downwards.
TGCATCGCACGCAGTCGCACAATCCCGCCATCAATAAATCGCTCATCCGCGCCGACGTCAGTTCTGGCTCGATCTCCTTCTCGCTCTCGCCCGACCAATACTTCCTCGTCTCCGTTCACGGCGCACTCATTGGCCCCGGCGCCCCGATGCCGACGCTCGGCGAGATCACCATGCTCGATCGCCGCTCATTCGAAATCCGCGCGCGCCGCGGCCCGCTCAAAATCGTCTATCGCGATGACTCTGAACTAATCCCGGAAGGAAAAACCTATCGCGTCGTACTCGACGACCGCTCCGACACCGTCGCGCCTACTTCCATCAAAACGAGGCCGACCCACCCCGCTGGCCGCCGCCGCTTCATCTTTCTTTTTCTGGTCGGCGCTGCAGCCGCAGGGGCGATCGGCACCGCCGCAGGCTACGTTCAATCCGTCGAAAGCCCCGACTGCCCCCAGCCCAATCAATGCAGCCGCCCTAATTGATTCGAGCACGCATGTGTAGGGGCGCAGCATGCTGCGCCCCATCTCGCCAAGATCTTTTCATTGCCGGTCTCGCCTGACGCCCAGCCGCGCCGCTATGTCCCGTGAACCGTCCGCGTAAACTCCACCAACCTCGCCAACTTCTCCCGCGCCGCCCCCGCATCAATCGCCGCCCGCGCCGCCCGCGCACCCTCCGCAAAATTCTCCGCCACTCCCGCCGCCACCAGCGCCGCCGCCGCATTCATCACCACCACATCCCGCCGCGCCCCGCTCTCGCCCTCAAAAATCCCGCGAATCATCCCCGCATTCTCCGCCGGCGTCCCGCCGCGAATCGCCTCCAGCGGCGCCTCCTCCACTTCGAAATCCTCCGGCACCACGGTATATCGCGTCACAAACCCGCGCTCCACATCCGCGATGATCGTCTCGCCGCAGAGCGAAATCTCATCCAGCCCTCCCGCCCCATGCACCACCAGCGCCCGCTCGACGCCAAGCTCCGCCAGCGCAGCCGCCACCAGATCAATCGCCTCCGCCGCAAAAACTCCCATCACCTGCGCCTGCGCTCCCGCCGGATTCGTCAGCGGCCCCAGCAAATTAAATATTGTGCGTACTCCAATCTGTTTCCGCGCCGGACCCGCGTGCCGCGTCGCCGTGTGCGCCGCAGGCGCGTACAAAAATCCAATTTTCAGCTCGCGAATCGCCCGCCCCATCGTCGTCAGCGGCAAATCGATGCGTACGCCGAGCGCCTCCAGCACATCCGCCGACCCGCTCCGCGACGATGCCGCCCGATTCCCGTGTTTCGCCACGCGCGCGCCCGCCGCCGAAGCCACAATCGCCGCCGCCGTCGACACATTGAACGCGTCAAATCCGTCGCCGCCCGTCCCGCACGTATCCACCATCTGCAACGGCAGCGTCTCGTCCTCCGCAAACACGCGCGACGCAAACTTCCGCATCACCGTCGCAAATCCCGTCAGCTCCGCAACCTCCACCGACCGCGCGTTCATCGCCACCAGCAGCCGCATGATCTGCGGCGTCTCGTACGCGCCCGACAGCAGCTCCTCCATCACCGCCTCGGCCTGCGCCCGCGTAAAAACCCCGCCGCGCTCCACAAACTCAATCAACGCAATCGTCATCCCGCCAGCCTCACCTCGAAACATGTACGGGCGCAGCATTGCTGCGCCCCAAGTCCGCACGATGTGATGTCGTTCATTAGCTCGAAACTCTCGTCGCCCACTTCAAACGCGTTGTCATCCTGAGCCGCCCGAAGGGCGGCGAAGGATCTCAGCTGTAACCCAAACACGAACCAATCCGTCTCCAAAACCCGCGCCACAAACCACTCTCAATCCGCCGTGAAAACGTTCTCTGCCTTGCCCCGCCCCCAACCCCTCAGTTAAACTTTCCCCGTCTATCAATCGCACGCAAATTCTAACACCGGCCGACCGCAGCCTGGTCTCACCGAAACCGAACGGAAGTCGATCTCAATGAAGATTCACGAATATCAGGCGAAAGCGATCCTCGCTCGCTACGGCGTCACCACTCCCCGCGGCGAAGTCGCTTTCAGCAAGGAAGAAGCCCGCGCCGCCGCCCAGCGCCTGCGCACTCCCGTTGTCGTCGTTAAATCGCAAATTCACGCCGGTGGTCGCGGAAAAGCCGGTGGCGTCAAACTCGCGCATTCGCCCGACGAAGCCGCCGACATCGCCAGCGCCATGCTTGGCATGAACCTTGTCACCGTGCAGACCGGTCCCAGCGGCCGCATCGTGAAGCGCGTACTCATCGAAGAAGGCCTCGACATCAAGCGCGAGCTCTACCTCAGCATTCTCGTCGATCGCTCCGCAGGCAAAGTTCTCTTCATGGCCAGCACCGCGGGCGGCATGGAAATCGAAGAAGTCGCGAAAGAAAATCCCGAAGCCATCCTCCGCGAATTCATTCAACCCGCCTCCGGCCTTCAACCCTATCAGGCGCGCAAGCTCACCTTCGGTCTCGGTCTCTCCGGCGAAGCCGCGCAGCAAGCCGCTCCATTTTTCCAGGCGCTCCACAAAGCTTTCGTCGATACCGACGCCTCCATGCTCGAAATTAATCCCTGTGTCGTCACCGGCGACGGCCGTCTCGTCGCGCTTGACGCAAAAATGACCTTCGACGATAACGGCCTCTTCCGCCACAAAGAGCTGCGCGAACTCCGCGACCTCGACGAAGAAGATCCGCTCGAAGTGGAAGCCTCCAAATACGGTCTCAACTACATCAAGCTCGACGGCAACGTCGCCTGCATGGTCAACGGCGCCGGCCTCGCCATGGCCACCATGGACATCATCAAGTACGCCGGTGGCTCGCCTGCCAACTTCCTCGACGTTGGCGGCGGCGCCTCCGCCGAACAAGTCAAAAACGCATTTCACATTCTCATCGGCGACCCTAGCGTGAAAGCCGTCTTCATCAACATCTTTGGCGGCATTCTCCGCTGCGACGTCCTCGCCACCGGCGTTGTTGCTGCCGCGAAAGATCTCCACGTCAAAGTTCCTGTCGTCGTCCGCATGGAAGGCACCAACGTCGAAATGGGTCAAAAAATTCTGCGCGATTCTGGACTCAACTTCACCATCGCCGATGGCATGAAGGACGGCGCCACAAAGGTCGTCGCTCTCGCGGGAGGTGCGCGATGAGCGTATTAGTCGACGAAAAAACACGCGTCATCGTCCAGGGTTTTACAGGCCGGGAAGGCACATTCCACGCGCAGCAAATGATCGACTACGGCACCAACGTCGTCGGCGGCGTGACGCCCGGCAAAGGCGGCACGCAGCATCTCGAGCGCCCTGTCTTCGACACCGTCAGCGAAGCCGTGAAGACCGCCGGCGCCAACGCCAGCGTCATCTTCGTTCCGCCGCCATACGCCGCCGACGCCATTCTCGAAGCCGCCGACGCAGGCATGCCTCTCATCATCTGCATCACCGAGGGCATCCCCGTCATCGACATGGTCCGCGTCGCCGCCACGCTCGACTTCAAAAAGACGCGCCTCATCGGTCCCAACTGCCCGGGCGTCATCTCTCCCGGCAAATGCAAAATCGGCATCATGCCCGGCCGCATCCACAAACAGGGCCACGTCGGCGTCGTCAGCCGCAGCGGCACGCTCACCTACGAAGCCGTCCACCAACTCACCGAGCTCGGCATCGGCCAATCCACTTGTATCGGCATCGGCGGCGACCCCATCATCGGCACCTCGTTCACCGACGCCATCAAATTGTTCAACGAAGATCCCGACACCCACGCCATCATCATGATCGGCGAAATCGGCGGCAACGCCGAAGAGCAAGCCGCCGAATACATCAAGGCCAACGTGAAAAAGCCCGTCGTCGGCTTCATCGCCGGACAGACCGCGCCCCCAGGCCGCCGCATGGGCCACGCCGGCGCCATCATCAGCGGCGGCCAAGGAACCGCCAAAGACAAATACGCCGCCATGCAAGCCGCCGGCATCCGCACCGTACAAACCCCGGCCGACCTAGGCTCAACCCTGGCCGCCGCGCTAAAATAAGACAGCTTTCGCAGCGAATGACTCTCAGCACCTGCACAAAATTTTCGCGCAATTAAAATTCACTGTCATTCCGAGCGAAGCGAGGAACCTGCTTTTTTCTCGTCCAAGCAAGCAGCAAACAACTGGAGGAATTCCGAAGTGGCTCAAGAACGAACTTTCGCAATCATTAAACCGGACGCGGTAAAGGCGAATCAGCAAGGTGAAATTCTGGCGCGCATCCACAAAGCAGGCTTCTCCATCGTCGCCATCAAATCGATGCGCCTCACAAAAGAAGAAGCCGGCGGTTTCTACGCCGTCCACAAAGCCCGCCCCTTCTTCGGTGAACTCACCGACTTCATGTCCTCCGGCAAAATCATCGCTATGGTCCTCGAAGCCGAAGGCGGCATCACCAAATGGCGCGACACCATGGGTGCCACCGACCCAAAGAAAGCCACTCCCGGCACCATCCGCCACGACCTCGGCACCAGCATCGGCAACAACTGCACCCACGGCTCCGACGCCCCCGACACCGCCGCCTTCGAAATCTCCTACTTCTTCCCCGGCCTCGACCTCATCTAGCTGGCCGCTAAAATCACGCAAGGTTTTGTAGGGGCGGGGTTCACCCCGCCCTCCGTGCGTCTTGGCGCAGTTCTCGAATTTTCTGCACGATCATGTACGGGCGCAGCACCGCTGCGCCCCATGCCCGCACTTTCTCAACCCCTTCGTCCTACCGTCGCCCGGCCGTACTCGACTCCGTTCAGCGCATCATTAAACACCGCTGTCATCCTGAGCCGCCCGAAGGGCGGCGAAGGATCTCAACCGCTCCCCGCTACAAAACAAGCGCTCAGAACCGCCCCTTCACCACCCTGCTAAAATCAACCTCATGGACCCCACCCGCGACCTCGGCCGCACCCTCCTGATCCTCGGCGCCGTCCTCCTCGCCGCAGGTGCCCTCCTCTATTTCTCCGGCCGTCTCCCCCTCCGTCTCGGCCGCCTCCCCGGCGACATCGTCCACCGCGGCCCAAACACAACCTTCTATTTCCCCATCACAACTTCAATCGCCCTGAGCGTAGGCCTCACTCTAATCCTCTGGCTGATCTCCCACTTCCGCCGATGAGCTCGCTCTCCGCGTCCTCTGTGAACCTTGTGGCGCAGCATGCTTCGCGCCCATATCGGCCGGTCGTCCGTTCCGCGTCTCTCTCACACTATCGCCAAACTCATCTTTCACTCTTTACATCATTCCCACTTTCCGGCATCTTTTTCCGCATGCAAGGTAACCCTGCCGTACTCGAACAACTCAACAAAGCCCTTCGCGAAGAACTCACCGCGATCAACCAATATTTCCTTCACGCCGAAATGTGCGAAAACTGGGGCTACGAACGCCTCTCCAAGTACATCAAGATGCAATCCATCGGCGAAATGAAGCACGCAGAAAGCCTCATGGAGCGCATTCTCTTCCTCGATGGCATCCCCGACATGAAGCCCCTCGAGCTCACGATCGGTAAAACCGTGAAAGACATGATCCAGAGCGACCTCGATCTCGAAATCAACGCCACCAAGATGTACAACGATGCCATCCGCATCGCCGTCGAAAATAAAGACAACGGCTCGCGCGATCTCTTCCAGATACTTGCTCGACGATGAAGAAGATCACGTCGACTGGCTCGAAGCCCAAATGCACCAGATCCGCGAACTAGGCTACGAGCGCTACCTCTCCATGCAAATGGGCGAACAAAAAGAAGAAAAGTAGCCGCAATCTTAAGCTCCGTCGCCGTTCGGCTTTTTTTTTGCTTTTTGTGTTCGCGTCTTGTAGGGGCGGGGCTTGCCCCGCCCTTCGTTGCGTCTTGGCAAGCTGCCGTCGGTTCACCGACCACGTGTCATCCTGAGCGAAGCGAAGGACCTCAGACTGAAGCGTCATCACCCAATTCACCCGAGGGCAAAAATGAAACCCATCGCACTCGCAATCCTAATCATCACCCTCTCACTCCCCGCTCTCTCTCAAACGCCCGCCCAAACCCCGCCCGCCGCCACTCCCTCCGACGTAAAATCCATCGACTCCATCCTCACCGCCCTCTACGCCGTCATCTCCGGCCCCGCCGGCGACCGCGACTGGAACCGCCTCCGCTCCCTCTTCGCAAAGGACGCGCGCCTCACCTCGGTCGCCAAAGAAGCCGCCGACCATCCTGCCCGCCTCATGAGCTCCGATGAATACATCAACCTCGCCGGCCCCTACTTCAAAACTCACGCCTTCTACGAAAACGCCATCGTTAATAAAGTCGACCGCTTCGGCAACATGGCCCAGGTCTTCAGCAGCTACGAATCCCGCAACGCCCCCAACGAAAAGCCCTTCGCCCGCGGCATCAACTCCATCCAACTCTTCTACGACCAGAACCGCTGGTACGTCCTGAGCATCCTCTGGGACGAAGAAACGCCAACGAATCCATTGCCAGCCAATCTGGCCAATCGGTCCTCCGCGCCAGTCACCCAATAACCGGTCTTTGGGTGCCGCACCCTCAGCAGTTCGAGGGTGCGGGTTTAGATGAAGCCACGCCGACTCCAAAGCGACGACCACCTTGTAGCCGCGATCGCCTCACAGATCGCGGGATTTAGATCCAACTCAATCCATACCAAAACAATCGTCTTTGAATTTATCCGGGTGTCGACCTTGTTTTTGTCCGTCGTCAAATCGCAATTCGAACCCACCGCTCGTGCAAACGTAATTTTCTCAACGCGATACAGCCATTTTATTGTTGTCTCTTGACCAACCCGTACCAAGCATGTCAACGTTCGGGCCAGTGAAAGCGGACGATACAAAAAAACTCTCCACCACCGGCCACCAAGTCAAAGCAACGTCTTCCCAAAATGGAACGCCGGTAAGCAAGGCAAACCGTTCGGCCCAAAATCGCAATTCAAATAAACCCTTTACTTTCACATTCTTGCGCATCGCGCACGCGCAACTCCCCTGGAATCACATTCTTACGCAAAACCCCCCGGGGGGTGGGTGCGCCGTTCTTCCGGCCCACGTTCTCCTTCGGACGAAGCACCGATCACGAATCTCGGAACACGCCCTCCGATGAGCCAACTTCAGTTCAACCTCATGCCCGAGCGCCGGGTCTACTCGGTCACCGAACTCACCGGCCGCATCCGCGATCTCTTCGCGCGCAATTTCACCGACATTCTCGTCGAAGGCGAAATCTCCAACTGCCACGAAGCGCAGTCCGGCCACATTTACTTCGTCTTGAAAGACAAGACCTCGCAAATTCGCGCCGTCTGCTTCAAGACGCAAGTCCGCGCCATGAAATTCCGCCCCGAAAACGGATTGCACGTCACAGTGCGTGGCTCCATCAGCGTCTACGAAGCCCGCGGCGACTACCAGATTTACGTGGAAAGCATCGAGCCGGTCGGTTTGGGTGCGCTGCAACTCGCCTTCGACCAACTAAAAAAACGTCTCGAAGCTGAAGGTCTTTTCTCGCCCGATCGCAAGAAGCCTCTTCCGATGCTCCCCCGCTGCATCGGCCTGATCACGTCGCCGACCGGCGCCGCCGTCCGCGACGTCATTCGCATCCTTCGACGCCGCTTCCACAATGTGCACGTAACATTGTTTCCGGTGCGCGTCCAGGGCGACACCGCCGCACCCGAAATCGTTCGCGCGCTTCAATTTTTCAACCGCCAGCAATCGGTCGATGTCCTGATTCTCGCGCGCGGCGGCGGCTCGCTTGAAGATCTCTGGGCCTTCAACGAAGAAGCGGTCGCGCGCGCCATCGCGCAATCCACGATTCCCGTCATTTCCGGAGTCGGCCACGAAACCGATTTCACCATCGCCGACTTTGTCGCTGACGTCCGCGCTTCCACTCCGTCCGCAGCCGCCGAACTCGTCGTCAATACGCGTGCCCAGTTCGACAAGCACGTCGCCGACCTACGTCAGAATCTCGCCGATCAATTGCGCTACCGCATACTTGTTTTAAGCCGCCGCGTTCACGAACTCGGCGCCCGCCGCGGATTCCGCCGTCCACTCGACCTGCTGCATCAGCAACGGCAGCGCGCCGACGAACTAACTTCGCGACTTGCTCACGCCCTCCGAGCCAATCTCACGTTCAGCACGAAGCGGTTCAACATCGCTCACAAGCGCATCGTCGCCTTCGATTTCAGAATGAAAATTGCAGCAGTTCGCCTGCGCCTGGAAAAACTTCAACTCGAACTCGCCGCGCGCTCCGATCGCGCCCTCCGCCAAAAACGCGAGCGCCTCGACCGCCTCCGCCTCCAGCTCCAGGAACGCAGCCCCCTCCGCGTCCTCGAACGCGGTTACGCTATCGCCACCGACGTCAGCGGCAACATCCTCCGCGCCTCCACGCAAGCAGCGATCGGCGACGTAGTGAACCTGCGCCTGCACCAAGGCCGCCTCACGACCTCCGTCACTTCAAAGGAGGATACGAATTCATGAGTTCTGCAGCTTTGGTAGCACCGGCATCCCTACCGGCGTTTTTGAATCTTGTCAGGATCGAGAAGTACGAGCGACTACTCTTCGTCGCCTGTGGAGGTGACTTTTAGCACTGCGAGGAACGCTTCTTGCGGGATGTCGACTTGGCCGACGCGCTTCATGCGCTTTTTGCCTTCTTTTTGTTTCTCGAGGAGTTTGCGTTTGCGCGAAATATCGCCGCCGTAGCACTTGGCGAGCACGTTCTTCCGAATCGCCGCAACAGTTTCGCGAGCGATGACGCGGCTCCCAATCGCCGCCTGAATCGGAACCTCAAACATTTGGCGCGGAATCAATTTCCGCAAGCGCGACACGAGTTCGCGGCCTCGCTCGTAAGCCTGTTCGCGATGGCAGATCATCGACAGCGCATCGACCGGTTCGCCGCCGACGAGCACATCGAGCTTGATCAAATCGGATTCCGAGTAACCTGCGATGTGGTAATCAAGCGAAGCGTATCCGCGTGAAACGCTTTTTAAGCGATCGTAAAAATCGAGAACGATTTCGTTGAGCGGCAATTCGTAAGTGAGCATCACGCGCGTGGGCGACAAATACTCGAACCCTTTTTGCGTGCCGCGCTTGTCCTGGCAGAGCTGCAAAATTCCGCCGACCGATTCTTCGTTGGTGATGATCATCGCCTTGATGATCGGCTCTTCGATCTTGGCGATGTCGCTGGGATTCGGAAACTTCGCCGGCGAATCGACTTCGATCACTTCACCGGTCACGCGCGTGATTCTGTAGCGCACGCTCGGCGCCGTGGTGATCAGGTTTAAACCGAATTCGCGCTCGAGCCGCTCCTGGACAATTTCCATGTGCAGCAGGCCCAGAAAGCCGCAACGGAATCCAAATCCCAACGCTACGGAATTTTCCGGCTCGTAGAAAAATGCGGCATCGTTGAGCTTGAGTTTGCCGAGCGCATCGCGTAGGGGTTCGTATTCGTTGGCGAGTACGGGAAACAATCCGGCGAAAACCATCGGTTTGGTTTCTTCAAAGCCGGGAAGCGCCGGAGCAACGCGGTCCGCATTCGTCAGCGTGTCGCCCATGCGGGCGTCCGCAACATCCTTGATATTCGCGACGACGAAGCCGACGTCGCCCGCTTCGAGTTCGTCGAGCGCGACCGGTTTTGGCGTCAGTGTTCCGAGTTGTTCGACCTCATACACCTGGTTGCTGTAGACGAGGCGAACCTTCACGTGATTCGTGAGGCGACCTTCCATCACACGCACAAGGACAACCGCGCCGCGATAGATGTCGAACCACGAATCGAAAATGAGCGCCTGCAAAGGATTCTCAGCGCTACCTTTGGGCGGCGGGATGCGCTGCACGATCGCTTCGAGAACATCTTCCACGCCGATGCCGCTCTTCGCGCTGATCAGCAGCGCGTCGGACGCAGGAATCGCAAGCACGTTCTCGATTTGTTCCTTCACAAAGTCAGGCTGCGCCGCGGGGAGATCGATCTTGTTGATGACGGGAAGAATCGTGAGATTGTGACCAGCAGCAAGAAACGTGTTTGCGACGGTTTGTGCTTCGACGCCCTGGCTCGCATCCACAACAAGCAACGCACCTTCGCAGGCCGACAGCGCGCGCGAAACTTCGTATGAAAAGTCGACGTGACCAGGCGTGTCGATCAGGTTCAGCCGATACGTGTTTCCGTCTTTCGCGGTGTAGTGGAGGCGAATGCTTTTCGCTTTGATCGTGATGCCGCGCTCGCGTTCGAGGTCCATCGAGTCGAGAAATTGCTCGTGCACCATTTCGCGCTGCGACAACGCCCCGGTCATTTCGAGCAGGCGATCGGCAAGGGTCGACTTGCCATGGTCGATGTGAGCGATGATGCAGAAATTCCGTATGAACTTTGGATCCATGGATATTTGCTACTCGGCAGGAGCTTCCAACACGCGAGGACTGCGCCGCACTCTGCGTAAAAACCGTGCCCAGTAATCTCTCAGTGTGCCACAGAAAGAACGATGTAAGGAAGCAACGAAGTAACGAACAACTGCGACGAAAGGGCGGAAAATGGAAATTGGAAAATGGAAATTAGAAAAGGGGAAGAGGAAGCTAGAAACACGGCGCTCCGAGCTCGGGACGCGGCGAATCAGGGCGGACTGCGAGTACTCCTTTTGTCGCGTCCAATCGCGACGCTACGTCCCGGTGAGCGCCGTGGCTGGCGACTTCTATGATTTCCTCCGGCTCTTGAGGTTGGCGTTGCTTCGTATAGCGAGCTCGGCGTCGGGTCGCTACGTGGCGTTTACCGCATCGGTGGAATGGGGCGGTTTTGCTGCGGAGTTGGGGCGCGGTATATAGTGGAATTGGGCACGTGTGGACGCACGGCGCGCGCCCGTCTTCGAACGGCACTCATAACAACACCCTTCGCCACAGTGAAGGCCTTGGGGATGGAAGCCTGAAGTATAGGCTGGCTGACGAATGGCCGCAGACATCAGCAAACATTTGGAGCGCGCCAAGCGCTTCCTCGAGAAGAATCGTGTCGAGGACGCGATTGAGGCGTATCTCGCGGTAATTGAGGCGGCTCCGCAACATCAGGAGGCGACCCAGGCGCTTGGGGATTTGTACGCGCGCATGGAGCAGCCCGACCGCGCGGCCGTGTATTACGGCATGCTGTTCGATCTGTTGGTCGAGCCACGCGACGAAATCAAGGCGCTCGCGATCTACAACCGGTTTTTGCGGCCGGTGGCGAACCAGCAGCCGCCAGAGCGCATTGCACGCTACGCCTTCCTGCAACAAAAACAGAATCGGTACGACGAAGCGATCGAGCAGTATTCGCGCGCGGCGGAAATGTTTTCGGAAGTCGGCCGCGCCGAAGACGCCCTGTTCTGCTGGGAACGGACCGCCCAACTCGCACCCGATAACATTCAGAGACAACTTCGGCTTGCCGAAGCCGCGGAGAAACTGAACAAGACGGCACTCGCGGCGCGCGCTTACCTGCGCACCGGGCAGCTCGCGTCGGCGAGCGGAGCTACGGCGGAAGCGCTGAAATTTCTCGGTCGCGCGTACAAACTGGCACCGCACGAACGCGGTGTTGCGCTGCTGTTTGCAGACGCGACGTTGAAATCGGGTGATGCGGCAACGGCGGCAGCGCTGCTCGAGCCTTTCGCGGCGAATGAAAAAGATGCGACGTTTCTCGACACCTATGCCGATGCGCTGATGTCTTCGGGACAGCTCGATCGCGCTCGTGTCGTGCTCGAAGGATTGCTGCGCGAAAAGAACGAAGGAATTACGCGGCTGTTTGAGCTGGTCGATGGCTACATTGCGATGGGGCAGGAAGGCAAAGCCATCGAAGTTCTGACCGCGCTGAAGCGGCGAATGTTTGCCGACAAGAAGCAGAATGAATTCGCTGTGCAGATGGATGGCATCGGATCGAAGCATGCGGATTCGCTGCCGATCGTCGAATTCTGGGCGCAGCTTTACAACGAACTGAACCGCGAATCGCAGTACTTCGAAATTCTGATCAAGCTCTTTGACGCACATTTTGCCGCAGGAAATATTCAGAAGGCATGCGACGCGATCGAGAAGCTGCTCGATATCGACGCATACGATCATCGCAATCAGGAGCGAATCGGCCAACTGAAGGGAAAGGCAGACGACACCTTTTTCAAGCGCATCAGCGGGCGAGTCGCGGGTTCGGGCGGCTCAGGGTCGGCTACGGCTCCGGCAGCAAGGCAACCTTCGAGCGAGGGCTGGTGCCGCGGCCCCGGGCGAAGAAGCGCGAAAGATGCAGGCGCTGGAAGATTTGATCGTCCAGACCGAAATTTTCTTGCAGTACTCGCTGCAAGCGAAGGCGATGGAGCGGTTGCAAAAGATTGCCGCGATGTTTCCAGGAGAAGAAGAACGGTATCCGCGGCTGCGAAATTTGTATGAGATGGCGAACTGGTGGCCGGAAGGAGCGCCGAAAGCAAAACCGGCGCCGCCTCCAGCGGCAGCACCACCCCCTCCACCGCCAGCTCCCGTGGTGCAGCAAGAGTCGCGACAGGAGCCGATAGCCAGCTCGCCGAACAAGACGGGAACTTACACCGCCGACACGCTGCGAGACCTCTCGAAAATTTCAGAGATCAATCAGAAGATTTTTCGGCAGCAGACGCCGCGCGCGATGCTGAACACCGCGGTGAATGAGGTTGGCGGCTATCTTCGCGCGGCGCGAGCGCTGGCTGTGATCGGCGCGCCCGGCCGACCGCCCGAACTCGCCGCGGAATATAGCGCGCAGGGATTGCGAGCCGCGCCCGGGGCGCAAGTCGTGTTGCTCCTCGCGCAGATGGAAAAGGCAGAGCCCGATGAGTTGGGCGGCCTGACGGTGAATGCGTCGGATGGATCGATTTTGAGCGATCTCGGACTCGAGACCGCGCTCGGCGTGATGATCACCGACAAAGAGACGCAGATTCCTGGCGGCATGCTGATCGTCGGGCATTCGGCGGAACACAAATGGAAGCCGAATGAAGCGTATTTTCTGCAGGCGATCGGCGACCAGATGTTGATGAGCGTGAGCCACACGCGGCTGAGGTCGCTGGTGCGGCGCATGGGCGTGTCGGACGAGCGTACGGGATTGTTGAGCAGGAGTTCGTATCAGAGTTGTTTGTTGACCGAAGCGGAGCGTTCGCGGACGCAGGGGACGCCGCTGGCACTGGCGATTTTGCAGATCGATCGCGGCGCGGATATTTTGCGGCAGCATGGCGAATCGCCCGTCGAGCGATTTCTGGAGCAGCTGGCGCGGTCGTTGCAGCCGATCGTGCGGCAGAATGATGTGGCGGTGAAATATTCGTCGTGGTCGCTGGCGTTTATTTTGCCGGACACGACGCTGCAGGGCGCGCAGAACCTGGCGGATAAGCTGCGACGCGCGGCGTCGGGCGTGCGGCCGCCGTGGGATTCGACGCAGGTGACGCTGAGCGCGGGGATTGTTGAGGCGGTCGCGAAGCCGGACTACGAGAGTGAAGATATTGTGACGGACTTGATTAATCGCGCGGAGACTTCGGCGGAAGAGGCGCGGAAGGCGGGCGGGGATACGATTATTGTGCTGGAGAGCCCGAAGATTTGAGGGCGGAAAAGGGTAATTGGGAAAAGGGAAATTGGGAAGAGCACGGGGTTGAAGCGCGCCGTGGGATTCATTCAGTTTGTGGTTGGGATCGGTTGAGGTCCTTCGCCGCCCTCCGGGCGGCTCAGGATTACAGACGTTTTTTTTGGTGGCGACTCATGGTTTTGAGCGGGCGTGGTCGTTCGGGCAAGACCGCTGAGGTTCGATTGGATTTTGGGTCAGAAAGATAAGGGGCAAGAAAATGTTTCCTACGGATGTGGTGATTGTGGCTGGGGCGCGGACGCCGATGGCGCGGTACACGGGGTCGTTTTCCGACGTGTCGGCGATTGACTTGGCGGCGGTGGCTTCGAAAGAGGCGATCAAGCGATCGGGAGTGGATGCGGCGGATTTCGATCACGCGATTTTCGGGAACGTGATGCAGACGAGCGCGGACGCGCTGTATGGCGCGCGGCACGTGGGATTGAAAGCTGGGCTGAAGGTGGAGACGCCGGCGGTGACGGTGAACCGGCTGTGCGGATCGGGGATTGAAGCGATCACGCAGGGTGCGCAGAGAATTTTGCTCGGCGAAGCGGCGATGGTGCTGGCGGGCGGCATGGAAAATATGACGCAGGCGCCGTTTGTGATTCGCGGCGCGCGGAATGGATTGCGATTGGGCGGCGGCGCATTGGAAGACACGCTGATGGCGGGGCTGACGGATTCGTTTTGCGGATTGCCGATGGCGATGACGGCGGAAAAATTGGCGGAGCAGCAGGGGATCACGCGGAAAGATGCGGATTCGTATGCGCTGCGGTCGCAACAAGCGGCGGATGCGGCGTACAAGGCTTGCCGGATTCGGGAAGAACTGGTATCGGTGGAAGTGAAGCAGGGGAAGAAAGTGATCACGGTGAGCGAAGACGATCACCGACGGCCGGAAACGACGATGGAGATTCTGGAGAAGTTGCCGCCGTCGTTTAAGAAAGACGGAATTGTGACGGCTGGGAATGCGAGCGGAATTGTGGATGGGGCGGCGGCGGTGGTTGTTACTCGCGAAAAGGTGGCTAAGGATCGCGGGTTGAAGCCGATCGGGAGAATTGTGTCGTGGGCGACGGCGGGCGTGGATCCGAGCATCATGGGGATTGGGCCGGTGCCATCATCGCAGCGCGCGCTGAAATTGGCGGGGCTGACGCTGGAACAGATGGATCGCGTGGAAGTGAATGAGGCGTTTGCGGCGCAGTATCTGGCGGTGGAGAAAGTTTTGGGATTGAATCGCGACAAGACGAATGTGAATGGCGGCGCGATTGCGCTGGGGCATCCGCTGGCAGCGTCGGGGACGCGACTGGTGATTACGTTGTTGAATGAGTTGCGACGGAATGGATTGCGATATGGATTGGCGACGGCTTGCATTGGCGGGGGGCAAGGGATCGCGATCGTGGTTGAAAGCTTGAACTAGAGTAGTGGCAGAGCGGAGCAAAGAAGCAATGAAGTAATGAAGTAATGAAGTAACGATAAAAACTGGATTTGTGTTTACATTTTGCGGACTTGGGGCGCAGCAGTGCTGCGTCCGTCACATGAGCTAGCTTTACCAGGAAGAGGGATATGGCGATTAAGAAGGTGGGAGTGGTTGGGTGTGGGTTGATGGGGTCGGGGATTGCGCAAGTTTGTGCTGCGGCGGGGTTTGAGACGGTCGTGCGCGAGGTGTCGCCGGAAGTTGTCGAGAAGGGATTGAAGGGGATTGAGAAGAATCTGGCGAGGCTGGTGGAGAAGGGGACGATTACCGAGGCGCAGAAGGGTGAAATTCGAGGGCGATTGAAGGGGACGACGGCGATTGAAGATTTGAAGGACTGCGATCTGGTGGTCGAGGCGATCATCGAGCAATTGCCGGCGAAGCGCGAGCTGTTTGCGAAGCTCGATGCGCTGTGCGGGCCTTCGGCGATTTTTGCGAGCAACACTTCGTCGCTGACGATCACGGAAATTTCCACGGCGACGAAACGGCCGGAGCGATTTGTGGGGCTGCACTTTTTTAATCCGGTGCCGGTGATGAAGCTGGTGGAAGTGGTGCGGACGATTTCGACCGATCCGGCGGTGTATGAGGAGATGGTGGAGTTTGGCGCGAAAGTCGGGAAAGTGCCCGTGCGCGCGCACGACAGCACGGGATTTATCGTGAATCGGTTGCTGGTGCCGTATTTGCTGGATGCGATTCGCGCGCTGGAAGAAGGCGTGGGGTCGATCGAGGACATTGATAATTCGATGAAGCTGGGATGCGGGCATCCGATGGGGCCGCTGACGCTGCTGGATTTTGTGGGGCTGGATACGACGTATTACATCGCGAATATTATGTTTGAGGAGTTTCGGGAGAAGCGGTTTGCGTCGCCGCCGTTGTTGAAGAGGATGGTGCTGGCGGGGTGGAATGGAAGGAAGGCGGGGCGCGGATTTTATGATTATGCGGATCCGGCGAAGCCGAAGGCGATGAAGTTTTGAGTTGCGATGTGGATTATCGTTGAATTGGTCGGTGAGGGTTAACGCTGAGATCCTTCGGCCGCCTGCCGGCGGCCTCAGGATGACAATGCTTTTTTCGCGCTGAGTTGATCAGGCACCTCGCGTTGCGAATTGGTTCGAGAGGACATAAATGGCGTTTGAGAATTTGCTTGTTGAGAAGCGGGATGGGATTGCGTTTATTACGTTTAATCGGCCGAAGGTGTTGAATGCGCTGAATCGGAAGACGGTGGAAGAGTTGCGCGATGCGCTGACGGATGCGCGCGAAGACGCGGCGGTGCGCGTTGTGATTTTGACGGGAGCGGGCGAGAAGTCGTTCGTGGCGGGCGCGGACATCGGAGAGTTAGCGCAGCGGACGCCGGTGGATGGCAAAGATTTTTCGTTGTTTGGGCAGAGCGTGTTCCATTTGCTGGAGACGCTGGGTAAGCCGTCGATTTGCGCGATTAACGGATTCGCACTGGGCGGCGGATGCGAGTTGGCGTTGTCGTGCTCGATTCGGATTGCGAGCAAGAACGCGAAGTTGGGGCAGCCCGAGGTGAAGCTGGGAATTATTCCGGGGTACGGCGGATCGCAGAGGCTGGCGCGGTTGTGTGGGAAAGGTGTTGCGCACGAACTTTGTCTGACCGGTGAGATGATTACGGCGGAAGAGGCGCAGCGAATTGGGTTGGTGAATCGTATTTACGAGCCGGCGGAGCTTTTGCCTGCGGCAGAGGCGATGGCGAAGAAAATTATTGCGAATGCGCCGCTGGCGGTGAAGTACACGATGGAAGCGATCGAGCGCGGTGTGGAGATGCCGTTGGAAGAAGGATTGTTCCTGGAGGCGACACTGTTTGGGTTATCTTGCGCGACGGAAGACATGCGCGAGGGGACAAAGGCGTTCTTGGAGAAGCGGGCGGCAAATTTTCAGGGGAAATGAAGTTGCGAATGCGCGAGGGTGAGACGGACTGATGGCGGAGAAATTGAAGCCGGGGAAGATTGGCGGCGAGTTGAACGGCGCGGGACTGCGATTCGGGATTGTTGTGAGCCGGTTCAACAATTTTATTACGGATCGATTGCTGGCGGCGGCGCTGGACGCGCTGGAGCGCGCGGGCGCGGCGGACGGCGATGTGGATGTCGCGCATGTGCCGGGGGCGTTTGAGTTGCCGCTGGCGGCAAAAAAGATGGCGGCGACGGGTCGATACGACGCACTGATCGCGATTGGGTGCGTGTTGCGCGGGGCGACTTCGCATTACGACTATGTTTGCTCAGAGACGGCGCGCGGGTTGCAGCTGGCGCAGATGGACAGCGGGTTGCCGATTATGTTTTGTGTTCTGACATGCGACACGCTGGAGCAGGCGATCGATCGCGCGGGGCTGAAGAGCGGGAACAAGGGATTTGAGGCGGGGCTGGCGGCGATTGAGATGGCGCAGCTTTCGCGGAAGCTGCGGGGCGAGTTCGGCGGCTTCATCGGCGGGCTCGAAGAGTGGAAAGGCGCGGCGCAAATAACAGTGTCACTTCGAACAAAATCGCGCGAATTTGCGATGCAGATGTTGTTTCAGTGGGACATGAGCCATCAGGAGCCGAAGCGGCTGGAGAGAAATTTTTGGCGCGGCGCGAAAGCGGCGGACAGCACGCGCGATTTTGCGAATGAATTGTTTGAAGGCGCGGCGCGCGAGGCGACGGCGCTGGACGAGTTGATTGTGAAGCATGCGGAGAATTGGAAGCTGGAGCGCATGGCGATTCTGGATCGCGCGATTTTGCGGCTGGCGATGCATGAGCTGCGGACGAGCGATACACCGCCGAAAGTTGTGATCAATGAGGCGGTGGAGCTGGCGAAGAAATTTTCGTCGGAGGGGTCGGGCGCGTTTGTGAATGGGATTTTGGATGCGTTTCGGAAGACGCTGCCAGCGAACGCGGCGGCTGCAGTAGATCGATCGCTTAGACTTCGATTGTTCCTGCAAAAACCTGAACGGCGGCGCCGCTAACTCGCGGAACGAGTTTTTTGCCCGATTGCGTGACTTCGACTTCGATGTGGCTGGGGCGGCCCATCTCTTCACCCTGCAAAATGTTGAGCGTGTGGCCGGCGGAGAGTTTGCCGTGACGCACGAGATATGCGCCGAGCGAACCCGCGGCTGAGCCGGTGGCGGCGTCTTCGTATTGCTCCCAGGGAAGCATGCCGCGCGAGAAAACTTTTCCGTTGCCGCCGTTGGTGGTGAAGCAGTAAGCCATCGTGCCGTTTTTTCCGATCACTTTGCGGAGCGCAGCCATGTTCATTTCAATCTTGGCGAGCGCGGCGCGATTTTTGAGCGGAACCATCAGGTTGAAAATGCCGGTGGAGACAAATTCGGGTTCGAGCTTGGAGTCGAAATCTTTTGGAGTGAGGCCGAGAGCGGCGGCGAGAGCTTTCTTGTTGAGCTTGGCGGGGCGGAACTTGGCTTCCATTTGCGTCATCGTGACGCGTTGCGGGCGGCCCTCTTTGAAGCGGATTTCGACGGGCAGAACGCCGGCGCCGGTTTGCTGCGAGACGTGAACGCCGCCTTCCTGCGCGGGGACGACGCCGAGTTCGGCGAGCAGAAACCATGTGCCGATGACGGGATGGCCGGCGAGTTTCAGCTCTTGCTGTGTCGTGAAAATTCTCAGGCGCGCGAGGGCGTTGTCTTCGGTCGGTTTTTGGACGAAGACAGTTTCGGAGAGATTCATTTCGCGCGCGATGGCGAGCATCGCTTCGTCGGAGAGGCCGTCGCCATCGGTGATGACCGCGAGCGGATTGCCTTCAAAGCGCGTGGTGGTGAAAACGTCGAGCGTGTAGAAGCGGCGTTCCATAGAGAGTGAGTGTCACTGCTGAGCTGGATGGGTTGCGCTTGCAATAGAGCTCGAGCTTGGCGACGTCCTTTCGTTTCTTCAACCGTTTAACTCGCTATTGATATTACCTGCGTCGCGGGGCGGGTTGCTACAGGCTGTGCACGATATTGGTGACCGCGGCGAGAACCTTTTTGGTCGTATCGGATTTATTGGTCTCGGAGTAGACGCGGAGCAGGGTTTCGGTGCCGGAGGCGCGGACCATGACCCAGCCGATGTTACCGAGGTAGAGCTTGATGCCGTCCATATTTTCGCGATTGGTGATGTCGAGATTGAGGATTGTTTTTAGTTTTGAGCCGGAGAAATGATCGATCGCTTTTTCTTTTTGGCCGGGCTTCAGGTCGAGGTCGACGCGGCCGTAGTGATATTCGCCGAATTCTTTGTGGAGAGCGGCGAGGAGTTCGCCGAGAGTTTTGTTGTGCCAGGCCATGAGTTCGGCGAGGAGAAGCGCGGAGACGGTAGCGTCGCGCTCGGGGAGATACATGCTGGTGCCGATGCCGCCGCTTTCTTCGCCGCCGATCAAAATATTTTGCTCGAGCATGAGTTCGCAGATGTATTTGAAGCCGATGGGGACTTCGTGGAGCTTGCGATTATATTTTGCGGCGAGCTTGTCGATGAGTTTTGTGACGGAGAAAGTTTTGGCGATTTCGCCTTCGAGTTGACGGGTGCCGACGAGGTGCCAGACGAGGAGAGCGAAAATCTGGTGGGGATTGATGAAGGATCCGTCGCGGTCGATTGCGCCGATGCGATCGCCGTCACCGTCGGCAGCGAAGCCGACGTCGTATTTGCCGGCGAGGACGGCTTTGCGGAGCGGGTCGATGTGCGGCTCGATGGGTTCAGGGTGGGCGCCGCCGAAGAGTGGGTCGCGCGTGCCGCGGATTTCATCGCAGGCGATGCCGTTGCGTTTGAAAATTTCGGGGAGGATGCCGGCGGCGGAACCGTGCATGGCGTCGGAGATGTAGCGAAACTTAACTTTTCGGAGACGATCCCAATCGACAAGTTTTTCGATGGTTTCGATGTAGGGAGCGCGCGGGTCGAGCTTCTGGATGAGATTTTTCTGCGGCGGGTAGCGGGGGAACGCCGGATTCGATTACGCGGGCGAGTTCGGTTTCGATTTGCGCGACGATCGACGGCAAAGCGCTGCTGCCGTAGCTGGCTTTGTACTTGATGCCGTTCCAGCGGCCGGGATTGTGGCTCGCGGTGATGACGAGGCCGCCGGCGGCTTTTCGTTGGCGGACGAGCAACGAGATTGCGGGAGTGGGGCAGGGCTTGTCGGTCAGCCAGACGGGAGTGCCGGTCGCGCTGATGGTTTCGGCGACGGCGGCAGCGATTGTGTCGCTCGCGAAGCGGTGGTCGTAGCCGATGATCACGCCTTGTCGCGCGTCTTCACCGCGAACGACGTAGCGAGCGATTGCATGCGCGACGATTCGCGCGTTCGCGTAGGTGAAATCGTCGGCGATGATGCCGCGCCAGCCGTCGGTACCGAATTTGATCGCAGTCATAAATTTTGAGTATACGCGACGAGCGAAGACTCGCCACGTACTGGCTGATCCAGCTGTTACAAGAGTTTTTGCAGCTTTGCTTCTTCGAGTTTTTTGACGATTTTGCCGACGTCTTGTGCGCGCTCACGCGGGCAGATGAGCAGCGCGTCGGCTGTTTCTACGACAACTAAATCTTTGACGCCGATTGCCGCGACGAATTTCTTGGGGCTCCAGAAGAAATTGCCTTCGGCGTCGATCGCGTGGCCTTTGCCGGAATTACCGAAAATATTTTCGCCGGGGCGCTTCGCGAGGAGTTCATAGACCGCGGCCCAGGAGCCGATATCGCTCCAACCGACTTCCGCGGGAATGACAAACACGCGCGGGCTGCCTTGTTCGCGGGTGGCGGGCTCGAGAATGGCGTAGTCGACCGAGATATTTTCGAGTGTCGGGTAAACGTCGCGCAGATTTTTGTCGTAGGTCTTTTTGCCGATACTGGCCGCTAGCGTTTCGAGTGCGGCATGCGTCTTGGGCAAATATTTTTCGAGGTTATTGAGAAAAGTCGAGACACGCCAGAAAAACATGCCCGCGTTCCAGTGATAAAGACCGGAACCGGCGTATTCCTTCGCGAGCGCCAGCGCGGGTTTTTCCGTGAAGCGCGCTACGGCGTATACAGGAAAGCCTTTGGCATCGAGAGCTTTGCCGGTTCGTTCGATATATCCGAATCCGGTTTCGGGTCGCGTCGGAGGAATGCCGAGCACAATCATTTTTCCCGGGTCCGCGGCCATTTCGAGCGCGGCTTTCACGATCACTCGATAGCGTTCGGGATTCGCAATGTAGTGGTCGGCCGGAAGCACGGCCATCATCGCGTCGCCGCGCGCGACGTGGCGTACATGAATCGCAGCGAGCGCGATTGCGGCGGCGGTGTTTCGTCCGATGGGTTCGGTCAAAACGCGTTGGCGCGCCAGAGGCGGAACCTGCTTGGCGACTCCCTGCGCTTGCTCACGATTCGTGACGGTCCAGATGCGTTCGGGTGGAACAACAGGCCGAAGACGCGCGACGGTCTGTTCGAGCATCGTGTCTTCGCCCACGATGTTAAGCAACTGCTTCGGCGTGCGCGTGCGGCTGCGCGGCCAGAAGCGAGTGCCGCGTCCGCCGGCGAGAATTACGGCATGCGTTGAGAGTTTTTCCGCGGCCATAGAAGACCAGTCAGCTCAATCGAAGACAGTATTATCCATCGAACCCGAAGCGGGCCGGGAGCCGCGTTGAAGTTCCTTCCGCAAAACAGATAGATCGGGCACGTACGTACGAATCATTTTCGACGGTTCGATCGGAACGAAGCGGCAATCTTCCAGGTTTGCGGGCAGAAACCAGCACTCTCCCTGTTCGATCGGAAATCCGAAATCCTGCGAGCGCAAGACACCTCGTCCCGAAAGCAGGACGATGAGATCGAAATGCGACGGAGTCACTGGAATCGTGCAGAGCGATTCCGAAGTCCACAATTCCGTCGCGAAAAATGGGCAAGCAGCGAGCAGGAACCGCTCGGTTTTACCGTCATCCCCGGTCGGCAATGGGAGCTTCTTGGTTTTGCCAGCGAGGTTACCGCCGAAATTCGTGACGTCCAGCGCCTTTTCAATATGCAGCTCGCGTGGCTTTCCATGCGCGTCAACGCGTCCGTAATCGTAAACGCGATAGGTCAAGTCGGAATATTCCTGCACTTCGCAGACGATCATCCCGGGCCCGATTGCATGCGGTGTACCCGGGGGAACGAAAATTGTGTCGCCTGCGTGGACGTGAACTTCCTGGAACAAGGATTCCAGCGTGTGATTTTTCAGCCCTTCCAGAAATGCTGGTTTGTCCACGCCGGGTTTGAGGCCGAGCAAGATCTGGGCATTCTGCTCGGTCGAAACGAAGTGCCACATCTCGGTTTTTCCGCGCCCTCCGGCGTCGCGTTCATGCAAGGCCGCATATGCATCGTCGGGATGCACCTGCAAAGAGAGCATGTCTGTCGGAAAAATGAATTTGACGAGGAGCGGAAATTCGTCGCCTATCGGCGAACTGCGTGCCGCGCCATTCGCGCGGCATTTCCCGCCAGGCGTCACGCAGCGTTTTGCCGCGAAATTCCGACGTGGCGACACGGCAGTCGAGTCCGGTGAGCCATGCTTCGCCGAGCGGCTCTGTCAGATTCGATTTCTCCGGGAAAAGAGGGGCGAGCGACCGAGCGCCCCAGATGCGCGGGCTAAAAATCGGCTCGAGCCGCTGAGGCGCTGGCTTCAAATTAAGCAGCGGCCTCGACCCGCGAGAAGAAGCGATCGAGACGGCGCAGGCCTTCGTCGATGCGTTCGATCGATGTGGCGTAAGAAAGGCGCAAATATCCAGGCGCGCCGAAAGCGTCTCCAGGGACAAGCGCAACGCGCGCTTTGTCGAGCAAAAGCTTGGCGAGTTCCGTCGTGTCTTTGGCCAAGGCCTGACCGCTGCTGCCGTTCGCAAGATGCGCCGACACGTTGGGGAAAGCGTAAAATGCGCCGCCGGGCCATTCGCAGGTGACGCCGTTAATCGCGCGCAAGCCCTCGACGATGCGCTTGCGGCGCTTTTCGTATTCGGCAAGCATCACCGGCACGGTGTCCATCGAGCCGCGCATCGCTTCGAGCGCCGCGTGTTGCGCGATCGAGGTCGGGTTCGACGTCGACTGGCTTTGCAGTTTCACGGTCGCCTGAATCAACGCTTCCGGCGCAAGCGTGTAGCCCACGCGCCAGCCAGTCATCGCAAACGTCTTCGACATCGAGCCGATGATGATGACGTTTTCTTTCGAGCCCGCCACGCTGGCGATCGAGTAGGGCTTGTTCTGCTCGTAAACGAAGTGTGAGTAACACTCATCGCCCATCAACCACACGTTGTGCTTTCTTGCAGGCTGCGAGAATGCGCTCGTATTCATCCGGTGGAATCACGCCGCCCGTCGGATTGTTCGGCGAGCTCAAAATCACCATCTTCGTTTTCGGAGTGATGGCCTTTTCGATCACCGACGCTTTCACGCTGAATCCATCTTCCGGCTTGCTGTCGACATAGACCGGCGTGCCGCCCGCATATTTCACGATGTCGGGATAGCTGACCCAGTAGGGCGCCGGGATGATGACTTCGTCGCCTTGCTGCACGAGCACGCTGACGCAGTTGAAAATGGAGTGCTTACCGCCGACGTTGACGACGCATTCTTTCGGCTCGTAGTTCGAACCGAGTTCGCGCTTGTGCCACGCGACGATTGCTTCGCGCAGAGGAAGGATGCCGCCGGTCGGCGTGTACTTCGTGTAGTTCTGTTCGATGGCGCGAATCGCGGCCTTCTTGATGTGATCGGGAGTCGGGAAATCCGGTTCGCCGGGACCGAAGTCTGCGATGTCGACGCCCTTCGCCTTGAGCTTGTCGGCTTCCGCGATAACCGCCGAGGTCGGCGAGATTTGAATGCGATTGATGCGATCGGTGAGTTGCACTGTTTCTCCTGTGGGCGCGCTATGCGATCTTGGCGCGTAATCTTTCTTCGACGACAGTCGGCACGAGTCCCTTCAAAGGGCCGCCGAGTTGCGCGACCTCGCGCACCAGCTTCGAGCTGAGGTAACTGTAGTCCTGCCCGGGCAGCATGAAGACGGTTTCGAGGCGCGGCTCGAGTTTTCGATTCATCAATGCCATCTGCAATTCGTATTCGTAGTCGGAGACGGCGCGAATTCCACGGAGGATGACTCCTGCGCCGCGCTTGCGAGCGTAGTCGACGAGCAAGCCGTCGAAGACATCGACTTCGACCCCGCTCCAGCGGTCGGTGACTTCGCGAAGCATTTCCACGCGTTCGGGGACGGTGAAGAGGGGTTGCTTTTCCGCGTTCTTGAGCACGGCGACGATCACCAGGTCGAACATTTTCTCGCCGCGCTCGATCAGGTCGAGGTGGCCGTTGGTGACCGGGTCAAAGGAGCCGGGATAGATGGCAATCGATGTTTTCATCGTGACGGATCGCTCGGGATATTCTAACTCAGGCCCTAGAACAGACGCGCCGCAAATCTTCCATGGAACGGAGAGCGACGAGCGGCCAAATCGGTCCGCTGGTCAGAGTGGTGCGCGCCGATCGAAAAAAGATAACGCAGAGGCGCTGAGTTGCCGGAGGAGCGCGGAGGCACTGGGGACAGAGCACCATGACCCATAAACCAGTTTCGCCACGTCAAAGCTTGTGCGAGGATGCCAAGCGTTATTGAATCGTATTAGTGAAGGAAATATTGCCTGGAAATCGGGGCGGAGGGCTCGCGAAGATGATGCACGGTACGTCAATTCGGGGAATACTGCTGCTGGGGACGCTGCTCGTGACCGCACTCGTGCAATCGCCATCGGCAAACGCGCAAACGCCACAGTCTCAACGGGCGTTGAGCCTGATGCCGTGGCCGTCGAGCATCCAGCAGGGCAGCGGCGAGCTTCGCGTCGATGCGTCGTTCACCGTGGCGCTGACCGGTCACACGGAACCGCGACTCGAACACTCCGTCGCGCGATTCCTGACGCAGCTCAATCGCGAGACCGCGTTTCCCAACCTCGCCAAAGGAGCAACCGGCGGCAAGGCGACGCTGACGATTCACACCGATCACGCCAGCAAAGAAATCCAGGAACTCGGCGAGGATGAAGGCTACACGCTCGAAGTCACTGCGGACGGCGCGAAACTGAACGTGGCGACTCCGCTCGGAGCGATGCACGGATTACAAACGTTCCTCCAGTTGGTCGAACCCGGCGCCGCCGGGTTCGACGTTCCGGTGGTCACGATCAACGATCAGCCGCGCTTTCCCTGGCGCGGCCTGATGATTGACGTTGGCCGTCACTTCATTCCGCTCGACGATTTGCGCCGCAATATCGACGGCATGGAAGCAGTAAAGATGAACGTCTTCCACTGGCACCTGTCTGAAAATCAGGGCTTCCGCATCGAGAGCAAGAAATTTCCCAAGTTGCAGGGAGATGGCTCCGACAATCTCTATTACACGCAGGACGAAGTTCGCGATTTCATCGCGTATGCGCGCGAGCGCGGCATCCGCGTCGTACCGGAGTTCGACATGCCGGGCCACAGCACAGCGTGGTTTGTCGGCTATCCGGAGTTAGCGAGCGGTCCGGGGCCGTATCAGATCGAGCGCAAGTGGGGCGTCATGGATCCGGCGATGGATCCGACGAATGAGAAAACGTACAAATTTCTCGATGAATTTATCGGGGAGATGGCGAAGGTCTTTCCCGACCACTACTTCCACGTCGGCGGCGACGAAGTGAACGGGAAGCAGTGGGATGCGAATCCGAAAATCCAGGAATTCAAGAAAGCCCACAACATCACGAAAAATGAAGAGCTTCAGGCGTATTTCAGCGGACGCGTACAGAAGCTTGTGACCAAACACGGCAAGGCAGTCGTCGGCTGGGATGAAGTTTTTATTCCCGGCGTGCCGAAAGACATCGTGATTCAGTCGTGGCGCGGGCAAGCGTCGCTGGCGGCTGCGGCTTCACAGGGTTATCACGGAATACTTTCGAACGGCTACTACATCGACCTCGGCTGGAGTGCGGCGCGGCACTACGCGGTCGATCCGATGGGCGGCGCGGCGGCAAACCTCACACCCGAGCAGCAGAAGTTGATCCTGGGCGGCGAAGCCACCATGTGGTCGGAGTACGTCAACGCGGAAAACATGGATTCGCGCATTTGGCCGCGCACTGCTGCGATCGCCGAGCGATTTTGGTCGCCGCAGAGTGTGACCGATGTTGCGTCGATGTACGTTCGGATGAATGCAGAAAGCGCGCGGCTGGAGCTGTTTGATTTGACGCATCGTACCTACTACCGCTCGATGCTGCAGCGGATTGCGGGCACGTCGAGCCCGGATGAGTTCGAGGCGCTGAAGACGGTCGCGGATGTGGTTGAGCCAGTGAAGGATTATGACCGGGAAAAATTGGCTCCTGAAGAGCCGACGAGCATGACGCCGCTGAATCGCGTCGTTGATGCCGTGCCGCTTGAGAGCGATGTGGCGAGGCAGTTCGGCGAGTTGGTCGACAAATTCCTCGCGTCGAGCTGCCATGATGCCGATCTAGCGGCTCGATTGCGTGCGCAATTCATCATCTGGCGTGACAACGACGCGAAGCTGCAACCGCTGGCACAGCGCTCGTTCCTCGTGAAAGACATCGCGCAGGTGTCGCAGAATCTCTCCGCGCTGGGCACGGCTGGGTTGGCGGCGCTCGATTACCTTGCTAAGGGATCTGCTGCGCCCGCGGATTGGAAAGCGAGCCAGACTGCGGCGATTACGCAGCTTCAGGCGCCGAGAGCGCAACTGCTTCTGATGCCGACGGGCGCAGTACAGAAGCTGGTCGATGCGGCGAGCGCGGGCGGAAGCTGCGCGAAGTAGGCTTTAATTGTTGAGATTTGCGGCCGGAGAAGCTTCGTCGTTCTTATTGGGACTCTGCGCTCGCGCCTCTTGCGGCGCGCGGTTGTGACAGACGCCCGAGCCTGAGTCGGTGAATGTCTGCCCTTCGACGGGAATGAACTCCCACGTGTAACCGTGCGGCATAAGCGTGACTTTCACCACGCCGAACGTGTCCGTGTTTCGAACTTCGCTGTTGTCCATCGCAAATCCCAGCGGGTCGTGGCTGCGGCCGCCCGTGCCAACGACGATCTCGCGGATACCATGCTCTGGATCGACTTTGCCGTCCGGGTCCTGAGGCGCGAATCGCTCGTAAGAGTGTTCGTGGCCGACGAGCAGCAGGTCGGCGTGCGCGGCGTACAAATCCTGCACGATCTGTTTGAGTTCCGGATGGACGGCGTGCTTGCGAAAAATTCCGCTGCTGAAAAGCGCGTGATGTCCGTACGCGATGATGCAAGAGCCGGGTGCTCGCTGAGGTCCTTTCTTCAACCACGTCTCTTCGGGCGATCCTGCTCCGCAGCCTCCCAGGCCGGGCGCATCGCAGTTTGAGTTCAACGCGATAATGTGCCAGACGCCGAGATCGAAACTGTAGTAGCCCTTGCCGACAGGTCCTGCGCGATTGCCCCAATACTTGTAATAATCGGCCGCCCCCGGCGTGCCGTATTCGTGATTGCCCAATGTCGGGTGGGTGCGGTCCTTGAACCGGCCCCAGGTCTTGCCATAGCAGTCGCGGAACTCGGCGGTATTGCCATGTTCATAGGCGAGGTCTCCCGAGGCGAATACTTCGCCGGGGATTTTCTCGATGAGTTTAGCGGTAGCCTCAGCTCCGGCGAGCGCCGTGCCACAGCCGGCGATGTCTCCGGCGCCTACGAGTGTAAACACCTTGTCTTCAGTTGTTTGAGTGTTAGCCTGGCGTGGACGGCGTCTGTTTGCCGCTACCGGCCGTTTGATTTGACTGCGCCTGTGCACCCCCGCAAGCCGCCAGAACTGCGAGCCCGACGGCGGATATCCTCAGGAAATAACCCCAATGTATGTAACGCGACATCCAGTTCTCCTCATCCAATGCGGAGGTTAGCCTATCACGTGGGGTGACCACCGGTTCGGCTGCAGAGTCCGGCGCCTAGTACTATAACCCGCTCGAAATCAACGTTTTGCACCGTTTTAGAGCAGCCTTTCGGTTTGACAGGCGGTAAAGAAGAGGATAGTATTCCAACTGGGACCGATTTTGTCGCATTTGAGCCTAGGAGCATCAGCCGCAGATGTTTAAGCTGTCCAAGAAAGCCGACTACGGCTTAATCGCTGTGAAGCATCTGGCGACGCACCGCAATGCGCACGCTTGCAGTGCAAACGAGATTTCGGAAGAGTACGGGATCTCGACGACGCTGATGGCGAAGGTACTTCAGAAGCTGGCGCGGCAAGGTTTGGTTGCTGCAAAGCACGGTTCGAGCGGCGGATATCAGTTGGCGAAAGAGCCGGGGCAGATCACCGCGCTGGATGTGATTTCGGCGATTGATGGGCCGGTGCTCATCACGTCGTGCATCACGAGTCATGGAATCTGCGACGCGACGGATAAATGCTCGGTGCGCGAGCCGCTGCGAAAAGTGAACGAAAGCATTTTGCAAGTGCTGAGCACCGTGACGATTTCTCACATGAGCGAAGAGCATGAACCTGCGCTCGTAGCACTGTCGTCGTTCTCGCGATAGAGACCGGCAGCGAACGATATTTAGGAAGTAGGAGACGGAACAATGGCTGTGAAGCTCCCGATTTACATGGACAATCACGCGACGACACCAACGGACCCCCGTGTTGTCGACGCGATGCTGCCGTACTTCACGGAGAAGTTCGGCAATTCTGCGAGCCGGAATCACTCGTTCGGCTGGGCCGGTGAAGAAGCGATCGAGACCGCCCGTCAACAGATCGCCTCGCTGATTGGCGCCACGCCGAAGGAAATTATTTTCACCAGCGGCGCGACCGAATCCGACAACCTGATGATCAAGGGCGTTGCCGAGATGTATCGCGAAAAGGGCAACCACATCATCACGCAGGCGATCGAGCACAAGGCTGTGCTCGATACGTGCAAGCGTCTTGAGAAGTACGGCTACGAAGTCACCTATCTGCCGGTGCAGAAGGATGGCCGCGTCGATCCCGAGGACGTCCGCAAGGCGATCACGCCGAAGACGATTTTGATCACGATCATGTACGCCAACAATGAAATTGGCGTGATCAATCCGATTCAGGAAATCGGCAAGATTGCCAAGGAACACGGCATCATCTTCGCCGTCGATGGCGTTCAGGCCGTCGGCAAGATTCCCGTGGACGTGCAGAAGGACAACATCGACCTGCTCGCGATTTCGGGACACAAGATTTATGGTCCAAAAGGCGTCGGCGCGTTGTATGTTCGCCGTCGCAACCCGCGTGTGCAGCTTTCGGCGATTATCGATGGCGGCGGTCACGAGCGCGGCATGCGTTCGGGCACGCTCAACGTCACCGGCATCATCGGTCTCGGCAAGGCTTGCGAGATCGCACAGCAGGAAATGGCCAGCGAAGGCGCGCGGATGCTCGCGCTCCGCGAACGGCTGAGGAAGGGCTTGGAAGCCAAGCTGGACGAGGTCTTCATCAACGGTTCGATGGAGCATCGCCTGCCGAACAACCTGAACATGAGCTTTGCCTATGTTGAGGGCGAGTCCCTGCTCATGGGCATCAACGATATCGCTGTTTCGAGCGGTTCCGCGTGCACCTCTGCAACCCTCGAACCCAGTTATGTACTCAAAGCATTAGGCGTGGGAGAAGACCTGGCCCACACCTCGATTCGCTTCGGCCTCGGGCGCTTCAACACCGAGGAAGAGGTCGATTACGTGGTCGACAAGATGGTTCAGGTCGTCAGCAAGCTCCGTGAGCTTTCGCCGCTATATGAGATGGCCAAGGAAGGCATCGATATCTCGAAAGTGAAGTGGACGGCCGCCTGACAAATATTTCATCGACTGAGGAATATCGCTGAAGGAAGAGGAAGAAACAGAACATGGCTAATGAAGGGACAATCAGAATTCACCGTTCAATCGGTGGCGTTGGTGCGGCGTTTCGGGTATCGTTCGTGCCCTATGACTCCGACGGCGAAGGTACCGCAGGCATTCGTTCGTTTCACGAAGTGCAGCAGGTTCGCACGTTTTTGAAGAGCCTCGGCGTGAACGCGGAAGTGATTCGCGACGTGCAACGGCAGCTCACTGCCGGGCGTTCGGCTTCGGTTCCCAACGTTGCGATCGCGGAAGACGTCGTGAAGAGCTCCGGTCTGCAAGCGACTGCGAAAGTCAGCGCGGGTCGGTAAAGTTTTTTGCACGGACACAAAGCTACGTTTGTCGAATTTATAGGTTTAGAAGCGATAGATTTAGAAGCAAAGGAGCTGCAATCTCATGGCTTACAGTGAAAAAGTTGTCGACCACTACAACAATCCCCGCAACGTGGGCAGCTTGCCGAAGGAAGATCCCAACGTCGGGACCGGTCTTGTCGGTGCGCCTGAATGCGGCGACGTAATGAAGCTGCAGATGAAGATTAATCCCGAAACCAACGTAATCGAAGAAGCGCGATTCAAGACGTTCGGTTGCGGCTCGGCAATCGCCAGCTCGTCTCTCGCCACGGAGTGGGTGAAGGGCAAGACGGTCGAAGAAGCGCTGAATATCAAGAACACGGATATCGTTCGCGAACTCGCGCTGCCGCCGGTCAAGATTCATTGCTCGGTCCTCGCTGAAGACGCCATCAAGGCCGCCATCGGCGATTGGAAGAAGAAGCACGGCATTGAAGTCCCGGCGCACGAAAAGGCTGCTGCGCACTAACCGTTGGGTTTAGAGATGGCAACACTCGAAACAACTTCGCCAAGCGTTCCGACGATTCGCGTCACCGAGCGCGCCGCGCAGAAAATCCGCGCGTTGCTCGAGAAAGACGGCGTGCCTCTCGAAAAGGGAGGCCTGCGCGTTGGTGTGCAGGGTGGCGGTTGCTCGGGGCTTTCGTATGCCATGCGCCTCGATACGCAGTCGCGCGATCGTGACAAGATTTTCGAGGAGTTCGGTGCGCGCATCTTCGTCGATCCGAAGAGTCTTTTGTATCTCAGCGGCACCGTCCTCGAATACGAAGAGACCCTGATGCGCCAGGGATTCGTGTTCCAGAATCCCAATGCCGCGCGAAGCTGCGGCTGCGGCAGTTCGTTCACGGCGTAATCGGAGCCGGCGTTACCCGGCCAGAGTGAAGCGAACCTTAGCGGTTTTGAAGTGGCCGGCAGCCGATTGCCAGCCACTTTTTTTGTTTTCAGCACGACCAAGGTCTGCAAGTTTTGAGCGAGATCGTAAATCCAATGGCAACTCCTTCCAAAGCTCCCGAGGCGCAAGACTATTTCGCAGTCTTCAGCCTGCCGCGCAAGTTGTGGATCGAAATGCCTGGCCTCGAACAAAAGTTTTTGCAGCTGAGCTGGAAGCTGCATCCCGATAATTTTGTGAACGCCTCGGCGGAAGAGCAAGCCGACTCGCTCAAACGCAGCTCCGCTCTCAACGACGCCTATCGCGTGCTTCGCGACCCGGTGGCGCGTGTCGAGTACCTGCTCGGAATCGAAGGCGCTCGCAAAGAAGGCGAGCAAAAACAGCAGGCCCCGCCTGAATTGCTCGAAGAAGTTTTCGAGTTGAACGAATCGCTCGACGAATTGCGCGAAGCGAAGGCCAGCGGAGGCGATCTCGAAAGCCTGAAATCTCGGCTCGAAATCGCCGAGACCGGCTTCCAGCAGAAACTGCTTGAAGTCGATCAACAGCTGTTCTCCGCCGCGAAACAATGGGACGCGGCGATCGACGCGAACGCCGCCGACTCGGACCGCGACGCGATCAAAGTTCGCCTCAACGAACTGCTGAACCGCCGTTCGTACATACGCAACCTCGTCAACAGCGTTGCAAAGGAATTAGCCTGAGCATGGGAAGAATCGTAGGAATTGATCTAGGAACGACGAATAGCCTGGTGGCGTACACCGATCCGGCTACGAACGCGCCGAAGTGCATCGTCGGGCCCAACGGCAGCACTCTATGTCCGTCGGTTGTGAGCGTTGACGCCGACGGCAGCGTAATCGTTGGCGAGCCCGCGCGCCGTCGCTTGCTCACCCAGTCCGAGCGCAGCATCTACTCCGTCAAGCGCTTGATGGGTCGCGGCGTCGCCGACATTCAGGATGAACTGAAGCTGTTCCCGTTCCGCATCGATCCATCGAGCAAAAACGTCATCCGCGTCAAACTCGGTGACAAAACATTCACGCCGCCTGAAATTTCCGCATTCATTTTGCGCGAATTGAAAAATTGGGCCGAAGCTTATTTCGGCGAGCCGGTAGATCGCGCCGTCGTCACAGTTCCCGCGTACTTCAACGACGCGCAGCGCCAAGCCACGAAAGACGCCGGCAAGATCGCCGGTCTCGAAGTTCTGCGCCTCGTCAACGAGCCAACAGCCGCCGCTCTCGCCTACGGCCTGCACGAAAAGCAGCGCGGTCACGTTGCCGTTTACGATCTAGGCGGCGGCACCTTCGACATTTCCGTCCTGAAGCTTATTTCCACCAGCGAAGGCGACATCTACCAGGTCCTTTCGACCAACGGCGACACGCACCTCGGCGGCGACGACATCGACAACGCTCTCCAAGCGCTGATTCGCGCGAAAATTCTCGAGCATCATCGCGTCGATGTTTCCGCTCAACCAGAACTCGCGCAAGAGCTTCGCAAAGCGCTGATCACGGCGAAACATCAGCTCTCAGATTCGCAATCCGCCAGCGTCCGCTTTCCGCTTCCCGGTGGCGCTGTCTTCGCCTACGATTTCACGCGCGCCGATTTCGACGCCATCATCAAGCCGATCGTCGATCGCACGATGGGTCCCGTGAAGCAAGCCCTCGCCGACGCGCATCTCAAGCCCAGCGATATCGACGAAGTCGTCCTCGTCGGCGGTACCACGCGCACGCCGCTGATTCGCGCCACCGTCGAAAATTATTTCGGCCGCAAGCCCCACACCGAGCTCAATCCCGACGAAGTCGTCGCCCTCGGCGCCGCGGTGCAAGCCAACATTCTCGACCGCGGCGTGCAAAACATGCTGCTGCTCGACGTCACACCGCTCTCGCTCGGCATCGAGACCTACGGCGGCGCCGTCGCCAAAGTCATCCCGCGCAATTCCACCATCCCCGCGAGCGCGCAGGAGATGTACACCACAGGTGTCGACAACCAGACCGGCATCGACATCCACGTCCTCCAGGGCGAACGCGAGCTCGCGAAAGATTGCCGCTCGCTCGCGCGTTTCATCCTGAAAATTCCTCCGTCGCCGGCGGGCTTGCCGCGCATCGAAGTCAAATTCCTGATCGACGCCAACGGCATCCTGCAGGTCGCCGCGAAAGACTTGCGCAACGGCGAACAACACACGATCGAGGTCCAGCCAAGCTACGGACTGAACGACACCGAAATCGAACGCATGCTCGAAGAATCAATCGAATACGCCGAGCAGGACTTCGCACAGCGTCAGGTGATCGAAGCACGCACTGAATCCGAATCGATTCTCACCGCGACGCAAAAAGCGTTGACAAGTCCGGCGGGCGCCGCGCTTCCGCAAGAGGAGCGGGCCGCGATCGACAAATCCGTCGCCGCATTGAAAGAATCCGTCGCAGGCGACGATTACAAACTCATTCGCAAGCGCATCGACGAACTGAACCACGCAACCGAACGCCTTGCGGAATTAGTGATGAACGGCGCAGTATCAACAGCACTGGAAGGCCGCAAACTGGCCGAGGTTTGAGCTGCGTACTTAGGGCGCAGCCAGCGAGAGCGCGCGCCGTGCAATATTGTGTAGGGGCGCAGCACCGCTGCGCCCCAGCTTGGCGAAATGTAAGAATCGCTGAGCGCTGGTTTTGATTTTTGAAAGTGTTCGGCACAAGTTACCACCGCCGGAAACAATTTTCTGAAGGAGAGAGCATCATGGGCGGCAGCAACCCATACATCGAAGAAGTCAAATACACTCCCGCCACGAAGAAATACAAAGTCACATTTCTTCCCAGCGGCAAGACAATCGAAGTTGATCCCGCGCAGGTTCCTTACGGCCACAACGGCCTGCCCGGCAGCATTCTCGACATTTCCGAGGGCATCAAAGCCGGACTTGATCACGCCTGCGGCGGCGTCTGCGCGTGCTCCACGTGCCACGTCATCGTCAGGCAGGGCCTCGAATCCTGCAACGAAGCCACCGACGCCGAACTCGACGAGCTCGACGAAGCACCAGGCATCACGCCGAAATCGCGTCTAGGTTGCCAGACCGTTCCCGACGGCACCACCGACATCGTCGTCGAAATCCCCGAGTGGAACAAAAATCACGTCAAAGAAAAAGATCACTGATATCAGACGCGCGCGCCCAGTCTTAGCTCTGTGAACTCAGCGAACTCTGTGGTGAAATCTTCTCCACCCTCTTAGGAGCGAAAATGCCTTCGTTTGACTGGGAAAATCTCGACGACATCGCCATCGGCCTGACCGATGCGCACCCCGACGTCGATCCCTATACCGTTCGCTTCACCGACATGCACAAATGGGTCACTGAACTTCCCGGGTTCGGCGGCGACCCGCAAAAATCCAACGAGTCCAAACTCGAAGCCATTCAGCAGGCGTGGCACGAAGAGTGGGAAGACCGTAAGAGTTAAAATTTGTCCTGTTCGCTCTCACTTCAACGTAGTGCGCGAGAACTGCGCTGCCCCTCGATGCGGAACCTGACATCCGCAATCGTCGCGCTCTTTTTTCTATCGCTCGCGCTTGTCGCATGCCAGTCGTCTTCCGAAAATCGCGCCACAAGCGGTGAAATATCCGCGGCCGTACCATCGAGAGACGCGCAGCCGCGTACTGCCGACAATCGTACGAGTTCGGGCGAGCGTTACGATCTCGCTCGCGACGAACAGCGCGGCGGCCACACGCTCGACAAACACGTCGGCCACAGTGACGACCAGCTTCGCGAACGTCTTGATCGCGAGCGTGACATCTCCGCCGCCTCTACCTGGACCGATCTACCATCCGCCGAAGAAACCGTCGCCGCCGCACTCCGCGCGAATCAATCCAAGATCGATCGCTGGAATGACCGCGGCTACCCGCGTCCCAATCTTGCGTTACATTTCGACGCTGACCATCCAATCGGCCGCACCATGCACCACGGCGAAAACTCATCCGAACCGTGCTCCGGTGCCGTAGTAGTTCTCAAAGCCGAACGGGACGGAGGATTTTTCGTGCTCACAACGTATCCTGAGGACCGCGAATGACGCGCCTCGACAAGAGCAAGGCGAAAGCGGCCCCAGTTCAGCCGCCGATTGTCGCCGAGGACTATCCGACCCTCAGCGAATTCTTCTCCGCCTACCTGCACCAGGATTTTCGTAACGAATATGGCTCGGCAACGAAAGCCGCGAAGCACTACCTGGCCGACGCATCGTCCGAAGACGGACAAACTCTCCGCAACGAATGGCAGAAGCTCCGCGGAAAGCTTACCGGCCAGCCACTTCCCGTGATCCAGGCCGCTGTGCGCAAACTCGGCGCCGCTTGGCTGCCCGACTCCGAAGCGGCCTTGAAGCAGATCGACGCCGCGCTGAAATAACCGGCTCGCCGCCTCGCAAACGATTCTGCGAATCGCCCTCTCTCTGCTAGAATTATTGAGTTGTTCCCACCGTGTTTGGCGCTATGGTGCAACGGTTAGCACGCGGCCCTTTCAAGGCCGAAATACGGGTTCGATTCCCGTTAGCGCTACCAAATCTCTATCCTTCTTAGTCTCGCACTCATCTCACTAGCGTCCCGCGCCATGTCCACACCATATCGCGAAAAATCCGCGCGACCCTACGTTCTCGCCGCCACCATCCTCGGCTCGAGCATGGCATTCATCGATGGCACCGTTGTCAACGTCGCACTTCCCGCGCTCCAATCGGCGTTCCATGCCACCGCCATCGGCGTTCAATGGGTCATCGAGTCTTACGCGCTCTTTCTCGCCGCGCTCCTCCTCGTTGGTGGTTCTCTCGGCGATCATTTCGGCCGTCGCCGGATCTTCAGCACGGGCGTTACGCTCTTCGCTCTCGCATCGATCTGGTGCGGGATCGCGCCCAACATCACGCACTTAATTGCAGCGCGTGCGGTGCAGGGAATCGGTGGCGCGATGCTCGTCCCCGGCAGCCTCGCCATCATCAGCACCTCGTTTCCGAAAGAGGAGCGCGGCCAGGCCATCGGTGTCTGGTCTGGATTCACTGCCATCACCGCTGCCATCGGTCCGGTGATGGGCGGCTGGCTCATCGAACATATTTCCTGGCGCGCCGTTTTCTTCATCAACGTACCCATCGCCATTGCTGTTCTCACGCTCACGTATCGCTATGTCCCCGAAAGTCGCGACGACAAAGCCGCGGCCGAACTCGACTGGCTTGGCGCCGTCCTTGCCACCGCGAGTCTCGGCGCTCTCGTCTTCGGCCTGATCGAGTCCTCATCACGCGGCTTCCTTAACGCAACGGTATTGAGCGCGCTCGTCATCGGAGTCATCGCTTCCGTCCTGTTCTTCTTCGTCGAAGCGCGAAAGAAAAATCCGATGCTGCCTCTCGCGCTTTTTCGCTCCATGGATTTCTCGGGCGCCAACCTCCTCACCTTCCTTCTTTACGCCGCGCTCTCCGGAATGCTCTATTTCCTCCCCCAGAATCTGATCCAGGTGCAACGATATTCGGCGACGGCTGCGGGCGCGGCTCTTCTCCCCTTGATTCTGATCATGTTTCTGATGTCGCGTTGGGCGGGTGGGCTCGTCGCGCGCTATGGCGGGCGCCTGCCGCTCATGATCGGTCCGATGATCGCTGCCTTAGGCTTCGTGCTCTTCATCCGTCCGGGCGTAGGCGCAAACTACTGGACGATGTTCTTCCCGGCGGTCGTAGTTCTTGGCTTCGGCATGGCGATCTGCGTCGCGCCCCTCACAACTACGGTGATGAACGCCGTCGATGAGCGATGGGCCGGCATTGCGTCTGGAGTCAACAACGCAGTCTCTCGCACGGCCGGGCTGTTCTCCGTCGCGGTCTTCGGCATCGTTATGCTGCAAATTTTTGCGCGCCGCTTCGAGGATGCGCTGCGCAGAATCCCGCTGCCGCCCGCCACGAGTAGCGCTCTCAACGCTCAGCGATTCAATCTCGGCGGCGTAAGCATTCCCGCCGGCCTCGATAACGTAACTCGCGAAGCCGTCCGCCATGCCATCGACGCATCGTTCGTCTCCGGCTTCCGCGAACTCATGCTCATCAGCGCGGCCCTCGCGGTCCTCAGCGCCATCGCGGCAGCGTTCATGATCCGCAGCAACAACCGCCCCGCTCCAAAAAGCTAGAGTTGGCACGCAGCCTCCGTCAGACGCCCACAAACTTCAGCAACGCGCGCCGTAATTGGAATCTGCCTTTGGTCGGTAGTAAACTATCAACGACGGCGATAGAGCGTCATTTCGTAGCCGTAGAGAAACAAGGACAACACCATGCCCAACCCTTTCCGTACCTCCAATCCCGCTCTCACAGAGAAAGCTTTCCAGGGTGCCGCCGTCGGCGCCGGCGAAGCGATGACCGTGCAGGGCACGGTGAACAAGACCGGCGTCCTCCTCCTTTGCGTCATCGCCACCTCCGCCTGGACTTGGGGCCTCTCGCACTCGCCGCAGCCCGAAAGCGCCATGCCATGGATGCTCGGCGGCATTTTCGGCGGCCTCATCGCTGCCATGGCCACGATCTTCAAGCCCAATTGGGCG
Organism: uncultured Acidobacteriota bacterium; assembly: GCA_963766985.1. Lineage (GTDB taxonomy): Bacteria > Acidobacteriota > Terriglobia > Acidiferrales > UBA7541 > Acidiferrum. The sequence goes on along the minus strand of CAVYCJ010000005.1, from coordinate 518,672 downwards.
CCCATCACCGCGCCGATCTACGCTCTGCTCGAAGGACTTTTCCTTGGCGGCATCTCCGCCGTTCTCGACAAGTCCTACCCCGGCATCGCATTTCATGCCATCGGCCTGACGTTCGGCGTGCTCGCTGTGATGCTCGTCGCGTACAAGACCGGCACGATTCGCGTCACGCAAAATTTCAAGCTCGGCGTGATCGCAGCCACGGGCGGCATCGCGCTCTTCTACCTCGCTGAGATCGTCCTTGGCTTGTTCCATATCGCAGTTCCCGCGATCAATGGCAGCGGCATCATCGGCATCGGCTTCAGCCTCTTTGTGGTCGTTATCGCCGCGCTCAACTTGGTCCTCGACTTCGACATGATCGAAACCGGCGCTCGCATGGGCGCTCCGCGTTACATGGAGTGGTACGGCGCGTTCGGACTGATGGTCACCCTCATCTGGCTCTATCTCGAAATGTTGCGCCTCCTCGCGAAATTGCAGCGCCGCAACTAATCACCAACTTCGAAAAAAGCCCGCAGCCACCAATCTGGCCGCGGGCTTTTTTCACTTCGATATCATTTGCTTGCCGAAAAGCGCCGCCAAGACCCAGCCAAACTCCGCACAAAACTGTAACGCCACCTCAACACTCCATTCACTCCCGCCAACGAACATCTCCCCCGATGCCGTTCGCATCCAACTACCCGAGTGATATCATCAGTAACTTCTTCTTCGTTTTTCGTCGAACTCCTCTGGCAACTCCGCCGATTCTGCCGGATGATACCCTCTGCAGTTCGCAGCTCCCCGACCCCGGTTCTGCAGAGAGGCTAGCCACCCATCTTCCATGCTCATCGCCGATGAACAAGTGAATCACCGTCTGCGCGAAGCCCTGCCAAATACGCAACCCTCCGCGCTCATCGCTGCGTCCGGTCTCGCGCTCGGCTCTCGCCTCGTCCCTTCTGAAGAAGTCGATCGCGCCTTCGGCATGCCCGTCGGCAAACTCCGCGGCCGCGCCGGAATCGAGTCGCTCGCTTACGCAACGGAAGACGAAACCGAAGTCTCCCTCGGCGCGCGCGCCATCAACGAAGCCCTTCAGTCCGCCGCTTGCCAGACTCACGAAATCGATTCGATCATCGCCACCAGTGAAACGCATCATCTCTATCCGTCGCTCGCCGCTCAACTGCATTCGCGCATCGGCGCGCGCGAAACATGCGGCGCTTTCGACGTCGGCGGCGCCTGCCTCGGTCTCATCAATGCGCTCTCGATCGCCCAGGCCCAAATCGCTTCCGGCCAGGCGCGCACCGTCGCCGTCGTCACGTCCGATGTGCACAGCCGCACACTCGTTCCCGGTCGCGTCGCCGGAGAATTCGGCGGCCTCTTCGGCGATGGCGCCAGCGCCTTTGTCGTCCGCGCCTCAAGCGCAAACGCCAACGCCGAATCGTCCAGCGAGAACGCCGCCTCAACCGACATCGCCAACTCACCAAAATCCGCCGGGATCGCTTACCGCATCCGCGATTTTCTCTTCGGCTGCGCAGGTCAATACGCCGACGCCGTCAAAGTCGAGGGCAAACCCGATGGCAGCCTTGCCGTCGTCTTCGAAGGCGAAGCGCTTTCCCGCGCCGCAATCTCGCGCCTCGAAAAAGTCATCGCTGCGCTCGAAAAGCTCAGCGCCATTCCGCGCGCCGCCGTCGGCGCATTCGCCACGCATCAGCCCAACCCGCGCCTGCTCACTCTTCTCGCCAAAGTAGCTGGCGTCCCCGTGGACACTTTCCCATTGATCGCCACCACCTCCGGCAATCTCGGCTCCTCCACCTGCGGCGCCGCTCTCCACGCCGCGCTTCAAATGTTCCGTACCTGCCCCACGCGCAAGCCCATCTTCCTCGCCAGCCTCGGCCCCGGCCTCGTCTTCGGCGGCACCTGGCTTTCCCCTCAAGAGTCGTAACCCGAGGTCTTCTCCTGCTCTCGTGCCCTCTGTGTTCAATCCTCTTTCCGATTCCCCCCAGCGAACCATTTTCCCCACCGCGGCGTCTGGTAGCTGTACGGGGAGGGCGAGCGCATTCGGCTCGCACACAAGTCGAATGCAGGAGTTGGCTCTGACCCGCCCAGGCACCGCGGCGCAAACCGAATGGACTCGCGAACCGGAATCCGAGCCGGTGGCCGCGGCCGAGTTGCGTCGTGAGTTCGAGGAGCGCCTGGCCGAGTGCGGCCCGCTCGCCTTTCGCGTCGCGCGCGGAGTTTTGCGCAACAGCGCCGACGCCGAAGACGTCGCACAGGAAGCTATCCTTCGCGCTTATCGCCGTTTTCCGCGTCTGCGCGATCGCGGCAGCTTTCGCGCCTGGCTCGTGCGCATCACGTTTCGCATCGCGCTCGATCGCGCCCGCTCGGCCAATCGCCGCGAGCAGCGCGAAACGCTCTGGGCGCAGCCACAGCCGCGCGCCTCCACCGAAGATCTCGCGGCGTCGAGCGAATTTCAGCAGCACCTCGCGCGAGCACTCGACGAACTGTCGCCGAAGTTGCGGCTCGTCCTGATTCTCGCCGCAATGGAAGAGCATCCGCTCGACGATGTCGCGCAAATGCTCGGTCTGCCGCTCGGCACCGTGAAGTCACGGCTATTCAAAGCAAAAAAACAATTAGCGGAGAAGTTGCAATGTCATGTGAAAAATACAAACCCGCGCTGATCGAAGCCGCCGTCACCGGCGCCGAGCTCACGCCCGAGATGCGCTCGCACGTAACAGCGTGCACACCCTGCGCCGCCGAATTAAGTCAACAGCGCTCGCTCCTCGCCGCAATCGACGCAAATCTCCATCACCAAATGAATGCTCCCGTTCCCGCCGCCACGCTTCGACGTTTCGAAGCGCGAATCGCGCAACAAATCTCTCCACGTCCGCTGAAACTGCGCTGGCTCTACGCGACCGCCGCGCTCGCGGCAACCGTCGCCGTGATTTTGCTCGCCGTGCCTCATCTGCGCACACACAAACCGGACTCTCGTACCGCGGCGGTCACGCGATTAACACAATCGCCCGCCGAGCAACACCCAGAAATAATGACCGTGATCCTCCAACCCGCGGCTCCGCAAGAAATAGAAAGAGACCGAAGGCAACACGCCAGGTCCGCAGCTCGTCCCGAGCCCGAAGTCCTCGTCCCCCCCGACGACCGCATCGGCCTTCGAACATTTCATCGCAAATTTCGACGGTAGAGCAGATTGCCCGCCGCCACGCTGGCAAAACGAGTCCCCATGCAAGACCTCCGCGTCGCCCCCCTGGAGGTTCCGGATATCCAAACCGTGTCGCTGACGGTAGTGCCGATTGGCGGCGAGACCCGAGTCGTCAGCAACAGATGAGCACGATCGATTCTTTTTTCGAGTCCAATGGAGGACATTGCCAATGAAAACCGTAAGAACGGCTCTCCTGTTTCTCGCCGCGGCATCATTCCTGGTAAACCCGCTGCGAGCGCAAGAGGGTGCGAAGCCCGACGCTAAGGCGCAATCAAACGCCCATGCCCCGCAATTGAAAGTTCAAATGGTATTCACCGAATTCGACGGTGACAAAAAAACGAAGAGCATGCCCTACACGCTCGGTGTTCGCCGCGACCGGGCAGCCGACCGACTCGATGAAAATTCGCATCGGCAGCCGCGTCCCGGTTTGGACAGGAAAAGAGGGCGGATTTCAGTACGTTGACGTCGGAACAAACCTCGACTGCAACGCCGAACGTCTTGAGGACGGAAGATTTGGCCTGCGAATCGCTTTCGAACGCTCGTGGATTCAAGGCGAAGCGCAACTCCCGACCGAGCGTCACCCCCATCTCTGGTTGGAAGCTCGGCCCCGGCAATTCAAGGAGCCCGTCATCGGCCAATATAAAATCGACGGAATACCTGATCATGCGCGACGGTCAAACTGTGGAAACCACCATCGCCACCGACCCACTCAACGGCAAACAGCTGAAAATTGAACTAACGCTCAACGCCTGAAATAGGTAGTTGGAAGTTGGGTGCCGCACCCTCCGCCGTTCAGAGGGTGCGGATTTTCGTTCCGATCTCCCAGCACCGAATCATCCATCCTAGTTCGAATCATCTCCGCGCTACTCGGCGACCCCGCGTCTCCGCGTTATCTTTCTCTTCTCCCCCTACAAAATGCTCGCCAGCGCATCCCCCAGCGATTCATGCTGAAACCCAAACCCCATCGCCTTTAATCTTCCCGGCAAAACTCTCTCGCTCACCAGCAACATCTCGTCCGCCATCTCTTCCCCCATCGCCATCCGCAACGCAAACGCCGGCGCCGTAAACACGCCCGGCCTATGCATCGCCCGCCCCAACTCCTTCGTGAACTCCTCATTCCTCACCGGCTTCGGCGCCACCACATTCACCACGCCGCTCACTCCATCATTTTCCAGCGCCCACCGAATCACCCCGACCACATCCTCCAGCGTGATCCACGACATCCACTGCCGCCCCGATCCCAACTTTCCGCCCACAAAAAATTTGAACGGCTTCATCATCTGCGGCAGCGCGCCGCCCTGCTTCGCCAGAATAATTCCAAATCGCGTCAGCACCACGCGCATCCCCAGCGCTTCCGCCTTCCGCGCCTCCGCTTCCCAATCCAGCGACACCTTCGGCAAAAATCCCTGGCCCGGCGTGCTCTCTTCCGTCAGCGTCTCGTCCCCGCGATCGCCATAAAATCCCACCGCCGACGCCGACACCATCACCTTCGGCCTCGTCTTCAATTTCGCCAGCGCGTTCACCAGCGCCATCGTCGTCTTCACGCGGCTCGATCGCAGCACCATCTTCCGCTGCTGCGTCCATTTCCCATCCGCCACCGACGCCCCCGCCAGATTCACCACCGCTTCCGCACCCGCGATCGTCCCCTGCGAATCCGCCAGCGACAATCCGTCCGAAGCCTCCGGATCCCAAGGCACATCCACAACGCGCGCGTCCGTCGAAGGCTCCGCACTATCTTTCCCGCGCGAACCCTTCTTCGGCGCCACGCTCTCTCGCCGGACCAACCGGCAAACCGAATGCCCATCCCGCACCAGTGACTTCACCAGCGCCGTCCCCACCAGCCCCGTAGCCCCGGTAATCAAAACTTTCATGCACTCTCCCAAAACCGGCTCATGTAGGGGCGCAGCATGCTGTGCCCCACGTCCGCGAGATCGATCCGTTTACGCGCGAATCCCGGGCCACACCCGCCCATCTGCCAACTCCGATGCCTAGAAACACTAGTACGTCAACCGCGCCCGTCTGGTTCCTCTACAATCGCAACTAATCCGCCGTCCATCGTGTTCCACCCTCAGGCGCAACCATGCTCGAACGCCCCGAACCCACCCCGCTGGCCGCATTCCCGCCCCAGCGCTACAATTCCCATGTGCCGGCAACAGACACCAATCCCATTCGCCTGACGGTGCTCTTTTTTGGACGATTGAAGGACACCATTGGTCACGCTCACGAGTCCATCGAAATCGCCTCGGACTCCAACATCGAAGACCTTTTCGCCCAGTGCGTCGCGCGTTATCCCGAATTGGCCGAACATCGCCGGGCAATCGCCGTCTCCCGCAACCGCGAATTCGCCGCCTGGTCGACCCCACTCCAGCATGGTGATGAAGTAGCCTTCCTCCCGCCCGTCAGCGGCGGCTAAAACGATCCAATCCCACTCCATGCCTCCCACCACAACCAACGACCTCATCCAACTCGGCCGCGACCCCATCGACGCCGCCGCGCTGGTCCGCCACGTCCGCACCGATTCCGACGGCGCCATCGTCACCTTCGACGGTTGCGTCCGCGACAATTCTCACGGTCGCCGCACGCTTTACCTCGACTACGAAGCCTACGAATCCATGGCGTTGCAAAAGCTCAAAGAAATCGCTGCTGACATCCACGCTAAATTCGCCATCGATCGCGTCGCCATGGCGCACCGCCTCGGTCGCCTCGATATCGGCGAGACCAGCGTCTTCATTGCCGTCAGCGCACCCCATCGTGCCGCCGCCTTCGACGCCTGCCGCTTCGCCATCGACACTCTCAAGCGCACGGTCCCCATCTGGAAAAAGGAATATTTCGCCGACGGCGCCGTCTGGGCCGACGGAGAGCTACCGCCATCCCCGCCCGATCTCACAAGCTCGGTCGCACCCACCTCAGCGACTCGCATCGCAAAAGCTGCATCTTAATACCCAATGCCGCCAACCCCACGCCGCACAAATCTTTCCCGCCAGGCATCGTCGTTCCGTCCTCGTCGACGGAATCGGTGGAAAGAATTGTGTAAAGGCGCGCTTCGGCGTGACCGCATTTTCGCTTTGTTCTTCCTGCTCGCCTGCTGCTCCGGAGTGTTCACGGTGCGCGGCGTAAAAGCGCAAGATCAATCCGGGCCAATTCCAACTCCACCGCCGCAACAAACCGATCGCCCACCCTGGGCACGCAAAAATAAAAACAGTTCCAACAGCTCGAACAACTCCAGTAATTCAAATAGCTCGACCGGTACCAGCGACTCGACCAAAAATTCCAGCACCGCCTCACACCTAATCCAGCGCCGATCGTCCAGCCCATCCCCGCAGACGATTCTCCCGCATCGCAGCAACAGCGCGGCCGCATCAAGGTCAACGTGCAGCTCGTGAGCGTTCTCACCAGCGTGCTCGACGAACACAATCGCCCCGCCATCGACATCCCGCGCGAAAAATTCCATGTTTTCGAAGAAGGCGTCGAACAGAAAATCGAGGTGTTCGAATCCGAAACCCAGCAGCCGCTCGATCTCGTGCTCATGATCGACGCAAGTCTCAGCGCCCACAAAGAAATCGGATTCGAACAGGAAGCCTCCGCGCGTTTCATCCGCCAGGTCTTGCGTCCCGAAGATCGCCTCGCTGTCTACAGCGTCGGCGAAGATGTCGTGTCACTCGCCGGGTTCACCGACAACATCGCACAGCTTGAGTCCGCCGTTCACAAAATGCCTGCTGGCTCCGGCACGTCGCTCTACGACGCGATTTATCTCGGCTCGCACCAACTCGAACGCCGCGGCGAAGACCGCCGCCGCGTCATCATCTTGGTTACCGACGCGGGCGAGACCACGAGCTACAAAGATTTCGACGAAGCTCGCAAAGCTGCCGTGAAATCCGGCGCGCTGCTCTATACCATCGTCGTCCGCCCCGTGAAAAACGAAAGTGGCCGCAACACCGCCGGCGAACACGCGCTCGACACCATCACCGACACGATGGGCGGCGCCATGTTCTACCCCGACCAACTCCAGGAACTCGACGGCATCTTCGATCGCATCAATCGCGAACTCCGCACGCAATACCGCCTTGGCTACTACCCCGAACCGCGCGGCCCCGCCAACACCTACCGCGCCATCAAAGTCACCGTCGACGGCACCTACCAGGTCCGCCACCGCAAAACCTACCTCACCGGCACCCAGTAACGCGTTCGTCGTTGACCTTCTGCCGTATACTCCGTCCAACACTTACAGTCGATTCTTACGGGGTGAATGATGAAGCGTACGATTATGTTCATTGCGGTCCTCGCGGTTTGCTGCTCATCCGCACTCTCTCAGGAAAAGGAAAAGAAACCCGTGACACTCCGCAGCATTCTTCTGGAACAACTCCAAACGAATCACAAGAAGCAGGACTGGTTTGTGCCGGCGAGCCTCGCCGTCGCGGGACTCACCGCGGAACAAGCCTCCTGGAAAGACAACAGCGGCAATCATTCGATCGGCCAGCTCACCTACCATCTTGTCTTCTGGAATAAGGAATCGTTGGCAAGATTAAAGGGAGAGCAGCCCGCGAACTCCGACGACAACGAGAAAACCTTTAACAGTTTCGACGCGAAGTCGTGGGCCGAGACCGTCGCGCAGCTCGATCAGGTCATGACCGACCTCGAACAATTTGTAACCAACGCGGACGACGCCACGATCGAGAAAAATGCGTCGCGCATCGCGCATGTCTGCGCTCACAACGCCTATCACACCGGCCAGATCATCTACATCCGCCGCGAAAAAGGCTGGTGGGATCCCGCCAAAGGCGTGAAGTAGCGCGCAGCTCAAATAGCTTCGGTAGCGCCAGCACCCTTGCCGGCGTTTTGCCCTATCAATCCTTGGCCCGCCGCATCCCGCGCGAATCTCTTCGCATCCCGGTGTACAATCGCATCCGCTCGCGAACTTCACGAAGGGAATTGAGATTGTTTTCACGCGGCATCATGCATGCCCCCTTTCAAACCAATGAACAAACGCACATTCCTGAAACTCGGTTCGGCGGTCGCAGCAACTCCGATTCTTTCTCCACTCCTGAGCTGGGCCGCGGGTGAAAAGCTGAAGAACTGGGCCGGCAATTTCGAGTTCAGCACCGAAGACGTCACACCGGCGAAATCGCTGGAGCAAGTGCAGCAGTACGTCAAATCGCACGAAAAACTGAAAGCGCTCGGCACGCGCCACTGCTTCAACCAGATCGCGAACAGCAAATTCGCGCTGCTCGAAATGAAGCCACTCGATCACGCCATCTCGATCGACGAAAACGAGCGCACCGTTACAGTCGAGCCCGGCATGAGCTATGGCCAGCTCGCGCCGTATCTCGATTCCAAAGGCTGGGCGCTGCACAATCTCGCTTCGCTCCCGCACATTTCCGTCGCCGGTTCGTGCGCCACAGCGACTCATGGTTCCGGCGACAACAACGGCAATCTTTCTTCCGCGGTCGCTGCGCTCGAAATGGTGACGGCGTCCGGCGACGTGTCTGAAACTGTCGCGCAAGTACGACGGCGAAAAGTTCCTCGGCGCCGTCGTTCATCTGGGCGCGCTCGGCGTGGTCACGAAAATCACGCTCAACATTCAGCCGACCTATCAGGTGCGGCAGGTCCTCTACGAAAATCTGCCGATGTCCGCGCTGAAAGATCATTTCGAGCAGATCATGGGCGCGGCGTACAGCGTCAGCCTTTTCACCGACTGGTCGGATCAGAAATTCTCAGAGGTGTGGCTGAAGAGCCGCGTCACCACGAAAGAGAAATTCACGGCGGAGCCGCAATTCTTTGGCGCCACGCTCGCCAAGAAAAACATGCATCCGATTGCTGCGCTTTCCGCGGAGAATTGCACCGAGCAGATGGGCGTGCCCGGACCGTGGTACGACCGGTTGCCGCACTTCAAGATGGGTTTCACGCCGAGCGCCGGCAAAGAATTGCAGTCGGAATATTTCGTCCCGCGGCACAGCGCGGTCGACGCGATCATGGCCGTCGAAAAATTGCACGAGCAGATCACGCCGCATTTGCTCATCACGGAAATCCGGAGCATCGCGAGCGACGATCTTATGGATGAGCCCGTGCCGCCACCAGGACTGCGTGACGATCCACTTCACGTGGAAGCCGGAATGGCCCGAAGTGCGCGCGCTGCTGCCGCAGATCGAAAAAGAAATTCTTCCGTTCCGCGCGCGGCCGCACTGGGGAAAGCTTTTCACGATGACCCCGCAGCAGTTGCACGCGAGCTACGGAAAATTGGGCGAATTCGTCGAGTTGGCAAACTCGCTCGATCCGAAGGGAAAATTCCGCAACGAGTTTCTGGATACGAACATCTTCACATCCTGAGCTTCCTCAATCACTGACCTGCATCGCAGCCGAACAGAAAGGCAACATCATGCGAGCTGACATCGTTCCCGGCGCGAAGTTTCCGGACTACGAGCTTTCGGATCACACCTCCAAGCGGCGCAAACTTTCCGATCTGCAAGGACCCGATCCGCTCGTTCTTGTTTTAAGTCGCGGCGCATTCTGTCCGAAGGACCGGCGCCAGTCTGAAAATCTGTTGCAGCTTCATCGCGAAATGGAAGTCGGCTATTGCCGGCTCGTAACGATCACGACGGACAATCTGCTCGAGACGAATGAATTTCGCACCGGCGTTGGCGCGCACTGGACGTTCCTTTCGGACGCCGGCCGCGTCGTTCAAAAAGATTTGGACATCGCCGAATATACCGATCCGTCGCACAATCCGATGATTCCGCACACGATCGTGTTGGAGCCGGGGCTCGTTGTCTTCAAGATCTACAACGGCTACTGGTTTTTCGGCCGCCCGACGATCGAAGAGCTACGCCAGGATTTGCGCGCCGTCCTGAAAAAATGCCGGGCCGATTGGGATATTTCGTCTCCCGAATTGAAAGCCGCCTGGCAGCGCGGAGAGAAGAACCGCTTCTATCCGTACGGAAAAACTTACGCGCAAGTTTTCAGCGAGCCAGGAATAAGACACGCATTACGCCCGGGCAAGCTGTGGCGCAGCATGCTGCGCCCCTACAACATCTTGCTACGCCGAATGCGACTGCGGCGCGGCATTGCGATCAACCTAGCTCCTTTGTTTTTGCGCGTTCGAGGTAGGCGCAGAAGGCGTTCGCGAGCTGCATCTGGCGCGGGCTCTTGCAATCGGGCTCGAAGAGCCGAGGATTGCCGACGACGATCACGGCTGTCTGCGCACGCGACGTCGCGACGTTGAATCGATTGAGGCTGTAGAGAAATTCCATCCCGCGCGGCGCATCTTCCGGCGTCGAAGTCGTCAGCGAATAAATCACCACCGGCGCTTCCTGCCCCTGGAACTTATCGACCGTGCCAACTTTTGCGCCCGGTATTTTTTCTTGCAGTTCTGCGACTTGTGCCTTGTACGGTGCGACGATCAGGATGTCTTGAAGCCTCATTTGCCGACCGCGAGTTGCGCTCGAGAACCAGAAAACACCAGGCTGCAGGAGACTGTTCACAAGTTTTTCTACGACGGCTACCTCTTCAGGTGCTGAGTTGCGATTTCCTTCGTGTGGAATGGGCACAAACCACAGCCCAGCACCGTCTAGCCAAGGATGGCCCGTAAGAAGGTAAGGATGAGTGACTGGGTGCGAGGTGAGCTTCGCGTCGTAGAACGTCTTTGACGTGAAGTCGCAAACGGACGGATGCATTCTCCTGGTCTCTGGCAGCAACATACCCATCTCGGGATCGATCGTCTTGCTCGCGCCAATAAAATGCTCCAGCGCGGACTTCTCAGCTCCGGGAGGATGACTGCCTTTAAGTGGACGCTGCAGCTGTTGCGGATCTCCGATGAGTACCAGGTTCTTTGCAGCAGGGCCTACCGCTATGACATCCGCCAGCGCCATCTGCCCCGCTTCATCGACGAACAAAGTGTCAATCGAATCGGCGTAGTTTGGCTTAGACCACAACCACGCTGTCCCAGCCGCTAGTTGAGCCAGTCCGGACTGAAGCTTCGCCAGCGGTAAGTTAGGATCATCTGTGTTCTCGACGCCGGCTATTGTCTCTGCGTCATCGTCGCCAACTTTTCTAATGCATTTCAACTCCAAGTTGCGCTCGTCAGCAGCCTCTCGAATGTCATATAGCAATTTTGAGATCGCTTTGTGGCTGTGGGCTGAGATTCCCACCCGCTTGCCGGCGTAAAGCAATTCGCAGATCATTCGCGCACCGGTATAAGTTTTACCCGCGCCCGGGGGGCCTTGGATCCCAAACAGCGTTGCGGATAGGTTGCAAGTGATTCGCCGTGCAGTTTCGACTGTAGTTTCACCGGGTAGAGCAGTCACGGTGCCAGACTTGAGCCGTGGTCGATTCTTCAGCAAAAGATCGCACATTGCTCTATGGTCTTCACCCGAATCCAAGCCGTTCTCGAGTACCCACTGTCCGAAACGATATAAGGATTCTTCCTGTGCATCCGTTGGGACAGGCGCACTCCACATGTAAATGCTCGTCGGTCGCAAATCTAGCGTCTTTTTTGTTTTCTTTATTTCTATCAACCCGACGGTACGATCAATCGAAATCACTTCTCCGAATCTATCTTTGCCGACGTAAACGTCCACGCCAGTCCGGACGTTCGTCTTTTGAGGCGCGAATTTATATCTTTCTATAGCGATACCTCGTGCCAATGAAATTCGCTCCGAAAACTGCATCCCGCTAATTCCGACACGCTCGTCGAAAAGTGCCTCTTCATCGAGCTGCGCCATCCGAAATCCCTCTTGCCAACATCGTCGTTCTTCTCTTCGATGCCATCCGAGTAGCTGTGCTAGTAGCCACTTGGCGGCTTGCGCCTCGGATCGAGCCTGGGATTCGAGAGGGATTCCCTGACTTAAGGCTGCTGCGAGCACTGAAACCCTTGTCTCTCGATCCTTAATTTTTTCGGAAGGGAGCCCATCTTTAACCTCTGGCCGGGTGATGGCTTCCCCCTGTTCAATCTTAAGTTTGCGAGCATCTTCCAGCCATCCTCTGAGGGCGGCTACAGAAAAACAATCGTCGGCGTTATAACCTTCCAACGCGTCCCGCAATTCATCACTGAGTTGGTCGCCGCCCCAACCGAGCTCAAGACGGCGTTCAACGAAGTGCATGGCTTCTTTTGATCGCTGAAGTGGGACTTTGCGCTGAAATCCATATACACCTTCGATCTTCTTCAAAGAGTATTCCTCGACGCTCGCACGAACTGCCTGCTTAAAAGCAGTATGCACATCGACGAACCTTTCCCCGCGTAGGAATCGATCGACTTCGCGTTCCCTTGTCGCGTATTGTCCGGCGAGTTTGCTTAAATGAGTTTTTTCGTAGTGGCCAAAATGGTAGAGATGCATATTTGGCCAAATATTGAGTTTTTCAAAAAGGCTATCAATCAGCCATTCAAATGCCCGCTTTTCTTCTTCTGCACTAAGTGCCCAGCGCTTGTGATATTGAAGGCAACCAGAATCATCTGCGGCAACGAATCCAAACAAATAATCTTGTCCGCATTCACCTGCGAATGGGTCTCCCTCTAGATCAAGAAAAACATCTCCGGCGGTTGGATCAGGCAACCGAAAAAGACCAGTCCCGGGTTCTATGTCGCGAAATTCGTGAACAAGGTTACCCTCTAATTTGCCTCGTACCTGAACCCGCGCCTGCTCTCGAACGACTTGTAACCCCTCACGGGACCCGTGCTCCGGCTTTTGAGTTACTGGAACTGGCATCTTTGCGAGCTTATTGACAGTGTCAAACTTCCAATCAACGAGCTGCTTTCGTTGAAGTTTCGTGATCCCAGCTACCAGCGACAAATGGTCATCCTTACGCCTTTGCTCATCACACTCGGGATACCAAACGCATATCTCGCAGTGTGAGCAAGGTTCTGGATACGTTATTTGAGGACGCTCAGACTCACAGTCGTTAAGTAGTTTGAGTTTTACGTGGCGGTAATAGGCGTCGTATTCAAGTACGCGAAGTTTTTCTTCGTTAGTCAAACCCTTTTCGGGGCGGACCACATACATGAATTCAGGTGTTACACCCTGAATTTCGCCTAAAAGTTCTGAGTAGCAGGCCAGTTGTAAAACTGATGTGGATTTGGTTTCTTGGGCTAATTTGCAGTCCACGACTTCGTAGGACCAAGCTCCAAAAGCGGGACTTGGTTTTTCAATCCTTCGCAGAACGTCAGGACGACCGAACCATCGGTCGGCCGTGAGCCCGCCCTGCAAAATTACTCCAGATCCCTTCCTCATTGCTTGCAGAGTCAATGTTGAGCGTTCTGCGTCATTTTTGATTTCTTGAAAATCTTGGATCTCGAGGCCCTTCTGCTTTAGTGATTCGATATATTTCGCTTCGTGCCGTGCGCCAAGTTCCTGGATTGTTAGCAGTTCGGCGCTCCGTGGCGTTGGTCGTCCCCATAATTTCCGAGCTACACCAATCTCGAGTCGAGTGAGATGGCGGCAGGCGAGGTGATTGCTCACGTCGGTGGCGGCCAGGCGGATTTCGCCGTTCACGATGCGCATAGGGGAAGCGTACCTGTTTGGGAGGGATTGAGCGAGCAGGGGCGAAAGAGGCGAAAGGGGGTATACCCCCCGGTCTTTTTCGCAAGAGTGGGGAAGTGGTTTGGATTCAGTGAGTTGATTGATTCTGGGTTGCACTCTTTACAAAAGAGTCGGGAAACGGTTTGGAATGAGGGAGTTATGAAGGCGCTTGTTTCGCTTTGGATTCGCCGGGTGGGCCGTTGGGAGGGGTTTTGAGGGAACACGAGGCATTGTAGCAGGGTAGTTACCATTTGTCAAACATTATTTTGATGTTCGAATGGTTAACGCACGCGGGTGGGCTGCCAAGGAAAGGATAACGCTGAGACGCGGAGGGCGCGGAGGGAAAGCGTTGAGGCGATCGATGACGATGGATGGGAAAGGCCCGCGATCTGGGAAACGATCGCGGCTACAGGGGGTGACTCACACGGCGAGAGGGGCGGATGGATGGGGGTCGTGATTACGCCGGGCGGAGTGAACCCCGCCCCTACAAACCCAAGGAAAGGCGCCGCTGAAACACCGCATTTTAGATCGCGCAGCGCGCAGGTTACTCGTCGCGGAGGGTTTGCGTAGGTTCGACGCGCGTCGCTCGATAGGCTGGCAATGTGTTGGCAGCGACGCCGACGATTATTAAGAGGAGGGCGACGGCGCTGAAGGTTAGCGGGTCGGTTGGGGGGACGCCGAAGAGCAGGGTGGCGACGAGGCGGCTGAGGGCTATGGCTGCGATTACACCCATGGCTACGCCGAGGAGGATGGGTTTCATGCCGTCGGTGACGACGAGGCGGAGGATGTCGGATTGGGAGGCACCGAGGGCCATGCGGATGCCGATTTCGCGGACGCGGCGGCGGACGGTGTAGCTGAGGACGCCGTAGATGCCGACAGCGGCGAGGAGGAGCGCGAGTCCGGCGAAGGCGGCGAGCAGCATCATGTTGAAACGCTGGGGCGAGATCGATTGTGCGATGAGGTCGTCCATGCTGAGGACATTGGTGACGGGGACGTCCGGTCCGACTTGATGGATCGCGTCGGTGACGGAGTTAGCCAAGCTGTGCGGGTCCGATTTCGTGCGCACCGCGAGCGCCAAGTCGTAGGAATTCCACGGTCCCTTCACGTCGGCGGCGAGCTGATTCACGGACATGTAGATGGCGTCGACCGGGCGGGTTTCATCGAGATGATCGAGTTTGACGTCTTGCACGATGCCGACAATTTCGCGCACGCCGGGGAAGAACGTCAACGTCAAATGCTTGCCGAGAGGATCTTCATTTGGCCAAAAACGGCGAGCGAGCGAGTCGCTGATCATGACGACCCCGGGCCGGTCGGCGGCGTCGGAATCGGCGAAGTCGCGACCGCGCATCACGGGCGTGCGCATGGCGCGCAAATATCCCGTGCTGATGACGCGAACATCGACTTCGGGTTGGTCGGCCATCGGCAACAGCGGCCGACCTTCGATCGAGAACGGTTGATGCGAGCCGCCGCCGTCGAGCGGAAGCGAATCGATCAGGCCGGCTTCCCGCACACCGGGCAGAGCTTTCACGCGTTGCAATACATCCTGGAAAAAATTCGCTTCTGTCGCCGGGGAGGGGAAGTGATTTCGCGGGACGGCGACTGTCATCGTCAGGACGTTGCCGGAGTCGAAGCCGGGCTGGACGCTGCGAAGCTGCCAAAGCGTGCGGATCATCAGGCCGGCGCCGATCAGCAAAACCAAAGAAAGCGCGACTTCGCAGACGACGAGAAGGTTGCGCGTTTTGCCCCCGGTGTCTGATGAGCCGCGCGATCCCTGTTTGAGAACTTCATTGAGGTCGACGCGCGAGAAGCGGAGAGACGGGAACAAACCGGCGAGCACGCCCGCGAACACGGAAAGAAGCAATGTGTAGGCGAGGACCTGGGCGTCGAGCGTCACGCTCATCGATGCCGGAAAATGGTCGGCGAGCAAGTTGGTCGAGAGAGTGATGGCAAGCCGGGCGAGCAGGAAGCCGAGCGTTCCACCGATCAGGGATAGCAGCAGAGTTTCGACGAGGATGTGACGCAAGAGCACGGCGCGGCCGGCGCCAAGTGCGCTGCGAATCGCCATCTCTTTGCCGCGCGCGAGCGTTTTTGCGAGGACGAGATTTGCAACGTTAGCGCATGCGATGAGCAGCACGAATGCGACGGCGCCGAGCAGCACGAGCAGCGCGGTGCGGACGTCGCCGATCAATTGCTCGCGGAGCGGAACGAGAGTGGCGCCCCAGCCTTTGTCGTCTTCGGGATATTGCTGCTCGAGGCGCGTGGAGATGGCAGCGAGATCGGATTTAGCCTGGTTAATTGTGACTTGCGGCTTGAGGCGCGCGATAACGAGGTAGTTGTGATTGCCGCGCACGGCGCGGTCGACGTCGGTCCAACCCACCGGGACCCAGGCCCATGCGAAGTCGGGCATGCGGAATGTTTCGGGCATGACGCCGATGACGGTATGGCGCTCGGAATTGACGGTGATATCGCGGCCGACGATGCCGGGGTCGGAGGCGAAGCGTTTGCGCCAGAGGTTGTAGCTAAGGAGGATGACGCGCGAGTTAGGGTTGTCGTCGTCGGGAGTGAAAACGCGACCGAGAAGGGGGCGGGTGCGGAGCACGGTGAAGAAATCGGGTTGTACGGCGCACGCCTCTACGACCTCGGGATGGTCGGCGCCACCGAAGGATAGGCTGCGGAAGTTATAAATGGACATGGAGTCGAAGGACGAGTTTTGGGCTTTCCAGTCGAGATAGTTGGCGGGAGAGACCGAAAACTTGTCCATGCCGGGAAAGCTTTTGGCGGGCGGGACGTGCCAGACCTGGACGAGTTGGTCGGGTTGGTCGAAAGGCAACGGGCGAAGCATGGCGGCGTTGACGAGGGAGAAGATGGCGGTGTTCGCGCCGATGCCTAGGGCGAGGACGAGAATGGCGCCGATGGCGAAGGCGGGGTTGTGGCGGAGGGAGCGGAGGGATTGGCGGAGGTCTTGGATGAGATTGCGCATGGGTGTGCCTCTGGAGGTAGAGACGGTGAAAGGGGCGAATGCGTTTTATCGAGGTGACTGGTGACTTGTGGCCGGTGACTGGGGGAGGGTTAGTTGGGTGATGGTGGCCTTGGGACCGGCGGTGAGGAATTGGCCGGCGCCGATGGAAAGGACGGCGTTGGCGTTTTCGTGGTTCAGCAAAGTCCAATGGGCGCCGTCGTCGGTGGAGATGTCGGCGCCGGTGGGGCCTACGGCAATCCAAGTTCTTGGGGTTCGAGGGCTTTCGAAGGCGAGGGCTACAGCGGAACGGTAGCCTGACGGCGGTTGAGAGGCAAGGTGCCAGGTGGCACCGAAGTCAGTGGAGTAGGCGGCCACGGATTTTGTGGCGGTGGGGTTGCGGTAGTCGCCGCCGACGGCGACCAGCGTTTGGCCTTCGCAGGCGATCGAGAAGATTCCGGAGGAAGGGTTACCGCTGAGGATGGGTGTTGTGGCGACGGACCATGTTGTGGCGTTGTCGGTGGAATGGAAGACGCGGGCGGCGGGGCCGCCGGTGGCGAAGAGGATGTCGTTTTTGTCGGGGCCGCAGAGGATGAGCGAGGAGTTGCTGGCGGCGAAGAGGCCTTCGGTGGGAAGGGCTGAAGGCTCGGAGGATTTTGCGCAATTCGACCCAATGTTCGCCGTCATCGGTGTGGAGGATGGGGAATTTGCCGTCGATGGGGTCGCTGATGGCGAAGCAGATTTTTTCGGAGCGGCAGGCGAGGGCGTCGAGGAAGAAAGCGGGGCGCGGGTCGGAATATTTTATCTGCCAGGTTTGGCCGGCGTCGGAGGTTTTGTAGATGTGGGATTTATTGTCGTTGCCGACGGAGAAGACGTAGGCGATGTCGGTGCCGAAGGATTGGACGCCGCGGAAGTCTTGGGTGTCGGCGTTTTCGATGTGGAGGCGAGTCCAAGTTTTGCCGGCGTCGGGGGAGCGGAGGATGACGCCGTTGCTGCCGGTGGCCCAGAGGACTTGCTTGTTGTCGGGCGATGCGGAGAGGCCGCGGAGGTTGGAGTCTTCGCCGGAGTGGAGGAGTTTGGGAGGCCGGGGTTTGGGGGATGGCATGGCGAAGAGCGAGAAGAGACAGAGACAAATGGCTGGCGCGCGCATTGGCGGATTTTAACGCAGAGCGGAAGAAAGATTCCGAGAAAGGCGGAGGCAGCCCGGATACATCGAAGAGAGATTCATCGCGCAAACAAAGCGCGATGGCGAGGAGTACTCTCTGCGCATGCCGACGCATTCACAGGAAGTGAATGCGAAGAAAAGGCGTCGGCATGCTTCGCTCGGAATGACAGGTTTAGTTTGGGCGCGGAAAAATCAACGGCGCCGCGAATTCAGTCGCGATACTTTTGCAAATCAACGTTTGGTCTTGGTTTCGGTCGGAATGACAGTTGCTCAGTGTTGCTGCATAGAAATGTTGAGTGACGTGACGGGTGGTAAAGTGGAGTTATGGCGATGAACTATTTGGAAGTGGCGACTGAGATTGCGCTGGAGGCGGGGAAGATTTTGCGGGAGGAGTATGACCGGCCGCCGGACATCGTTTACAAGGGCGAAGCGGATCTGGTGACGCAGGCGGACAAGCGATCGGAGAAGTGCATCGTCGAGCGGCTGACGAAGTATTTCCCGGAGCACGCGATTGTGGCGGAAGAGGGGAGCGGGCACGAGGCGGCTTCGGAGTTTCGATGGTATGTGGATCCGCTGGACGGGACGACAAATTTTGCGCACAGCTATCCGTGCTTTTGCGTGTCGATTGCGCTGGCGCAGAGGGATCGCGTGATTGCGGGTGTGGTGTACAACCCGATTTACAACGAATTGTTTTCGGCGGCGCGCGGGGAAGGCGCGACGTTGAATGGGAAGCCGATTCACGTGTCGAAGGTGCCGACGCTGTCGACGAGTTTGTTGTGCACGGGATTTCCGGCGCATAAGAGGAAGGCGAGTCCGAACATTCATTACTACTGGGAATTCACGTTGAGATCGCACGGGGTGAGGCGGGATGGGTCGGCGGCGCTGGATCTGGCGAGCGTGGCGGCGGGGAGATTTGAGGCGTTTTGGGAATTTGGGTTGAACCGGTGGGATGTGGCGGCGGGCGTGGTGCTGGTGGAAGAGGCGGGCGGAAGGATTTCGGGATTGAGCGGGGAGCCGTATGTGTTGGGCGGGTCGATGATTCTGGCGACGAATGGGTTGATTCATGACGAGACGCAGAAGGTGGCGTTTGAGATTTCGGGGCGTGATCCGGACTTGCCGCTGAGGAGAGAGGGCTGATTTTTAAGCGGGTGGGCGGCATGTCCTTGAGAACAGTGCTGCTTAGGGTATCGCGGTACTTTCCGGCTATGGCCGGGTAAGGCTTCCAAACGACAGGATGATCGCTGGGCTGGTGTGCTTTGGTTAATTTTTGGCGAGCACATTTGAGCCGGAGTGTTGGTGCGCCTTGTGGCGGCGGAGGTTATTGCGATGCGTCGGATCGGAAGTTCGAAATTTGAAGTGGCGAAATTAGGAGTGGCAGGGTTGATCGTGGCGGGAGCTGCGTTGGTGACGGCGCCTTGCGGGTTTGCGCAGGATGCGCAGCCGTCGGTGGCGGACGTGGCGCGCGCGGCAGCTGCGGCGAAGAAAGACAAAGAGAAGAGCTCGGCGGCGAAGACGGTTATTACCGATGACAGTTTGGGGTCGGGCGCGGCGGTGAGTTCGAAGACTGCTGGCGGGGGTGCGGGTGCGGCTGGCGCGACGACGTCGGCGGCGGGTTCGAATACAGCGGCTGGCGATGCGGGCGGCGACACGGCGAGTTCGGCTTCGCTGGACGCGGCTTGGGCGCGATTGCAGGCGACGGAAGCCTCGCTGGACCGGCTCGAGCCGCTTGGAAAGTCGGAAGTAGCGAGTACAGTGCTGGGCGGGAACACCTCGGATTTTCCGGGGCGCGCGGAGTGGGAAGAGAAGATGTATGCGGAGAAGACCACGTATGTGGCGCGCTCGCGGCAATTGATTCAGGCCATGAAGGAAGCGTTGCTGATGATGGCGCAAATGAATTCGGGAGATCAGAAATTGTCGTCGCACGATCCGAAGGTGATGTCGTTGACGAGGAAGACGACGCAGTTGATGCAGTTGGCGCAGCAGACGGAGGCGGAGTTTCAGGGCGTGGTGAGTGAGGGCCGGGCGCTGGCGCGGGCGGGGAAGTGACGCGGCGGTCTTCTTTGTTGAACGGATTGGGCTGAAGGGCGGTTTACGGCTGAGGTCCTTCGCTTCGCTCAGGATGACATCGACAACAAATGGTTCAGATTCAGGACAACCGCCGACCACGCTTGCCGGGGCGATGACGGGGAGATTGCCTCCATAGACGGAAAAAACGCCGGCTGGAAGTCGGCGCTACTAGATTCAACTCACAGTTGGCTTATGTTGGGCTTATGGATTTCTAACGCAGGGCTTGGCTTTTCCTTACGGCAGGTTCCCTAACTTATGAAGGCAACGAAGTGGGCTGCGCTGACACCTGTCAGAAGCGCGGGCGACGCGTGTGTGCGCTCAATGCCACGAGGGTGGCGTGCGAGCGTGTACCGGCGTTGGCGGTCCAGGTTCGACTGCATCGTTGCAGGGAGATGGATATGGGTTCGTTCGGGAAGAGAGCGATATGGATGGGTGTGTTTGTCATCGTTGGGGCTTTGAGTTTGGGCGCGCCAGGATGCGTGCTTGCGGATGATGGAGGGACTACGGATTCGGCGGGGAAGAATGCGTCGCCGGCTAGTGCTGCGAAGAGTGATTCGGGTGGAGCTGCGAAGACGGAGAAGAAGGCTGATGCGCCGGTGGCTTTGACAGAGCGCGAGCGGATGTTGCTGGATCGCGTGGAGCAGTTGGAGCGGCGGGTGGAGGAACTGGAGGCGAAGAGCGAGGCGGGCAAGACAGACGGAGCGAACGAGGCTGCAGCGGTTGCGCCGAGGGCGGAGGGCAGCGCGACGGCGGCGAATTTCGGTGGAACACCGGCGTCGGGCAAACCGATTGGTTTATCGGACAAAACGCAGAGCTCAAGCACTGGCCATCTTGCGGACATGGGGCGCAGTAGTGCTGCGCCCGTACATGAGGTTGCGGGGGGCGCGAGCGCAGGGAATGCTGCGGAGTCGAGTTCGGTCGCGGCGACGGGCGTTGCTGAGCCGGCGGCAGCAGCTGCGGCCGTGGGGACGCAGGGGCCGACGAAGGTGGCGCCGGCGGAGCCGTTCGCGTTTGCGGATTGGACGTGGCTGAACGGCAACGCGCGGACGAAGGATGTGCCGCTCGATACGAAATTTTTCACGCCCGAAATTCGCGCGGACGTGGATTACGTCTACGACTTCAATCATCCGAAGGACGACACGATCGGCGGGTCGAGCGAGGTGTTTCGATCGGACGAAGTGCAGGTGACGCAGCTTGGCGTGGGCGGAGACTTCCACTACGACAACGTGCGGGCGCGCGTGATGACGCAGTTTGGTTTGTATTCGCAGACGACACCGCGGAATGATGCGAGTCCGTCGCGTGGGCAGTGGGACCTCGACAATGCGTATCGATACTTGTCGGAGGCCTACGGCGGATATCACTTCAACTGGCTGCATGGAGTGAACGTCGATGCGGGTATCTTCATGTCGTACATCGGATTGTTCAGCTACTACAACTTCGACAACTGGGCGTATCAACCGTCGTATGTATCGTCGAATACGCCGTGGTTTTTCAACGGCGTGCGCGTGCAGATTTTTCCGACGGAACATCTGAAGATTGAGCCGTGGTTTGTAAACGGGTGGCAGTCGTACGGACGATTCAATGGGCGACCTGGATTTGGAATGCAGATTTTGTGGCGGCCGGTCAGCTGGTTGTCGGTGCTGGGTAACGAATACCTGCTCGGTGAAGATGCTCTGAACACGCCGGGGCGCGTGCGCTATCACAGCGACGACAGCATCGAGATCAAGTACTACGACAAGCCGTACAACGCGATCAGCAAGATGGCATTTTCGCTGACGGGCGACATCGGCTGCGAGCACGGCGGCGGCGTGAGCTGCGACACGAATTCAGCGAAAGGGCCGAAGCAGGATTTTCTCGGCTTCATGCTCTACAACCGGATGTGGTTTGACCACGACAAACTTGGGCTGACGCTGGGCGGCGGGAAGATCAACAATCCTGGGCGGTATCTCGTGTTGCTGCCGCCGATCAATGGAGCGACGGCAGCGTCGGGAACGCCGTACTTTACGGAGAATCCCGGCGATCCGTTCAAAGCGTGGGATGCGTCGGCGACGTTTGACTACATGCCGAAGCAATACATCACGTTCCGATGGGAGTTCGATCACCGCGCGGCGAATGTGCCGTACTTCTCGGGGCCGGGAGGTATCACGCCGACTTCGTGCCCGACGACACCGCTCGTAGAAAATATTTGCGGGACGCCGGGAGCACTGGTGCCGGGATTCACGCCAGACTTGAAGAAGATCGAGAATCGAATCGATCTGGCGATTCTGGTGAAGTTCTAGCGAGTGGATCAATGGGCAGGCACTTGATGGGCGCCATTTTATGGGAGAATGGCGGCCCATCGGGGTGCTTGGCGTGGATTCAAGTGCTGAAAATTCGACGCGTCGGGGCGATGACATTGGGTCGGGCGACGTCGCGCGATTCGCGAAGTTGGCTTCGGAATTAGCGGCGATCGGCCGGCAATTTTACGAGCGCGGGTGGGTGTTTGGAACGAGCGGAAATTTCAGTGCGGTGATTGCGCGCGAACCGATGCGGCTGGCGATTACTTCGACGGGGCTCGACAAGGGCGCGCTCGATGCTTCGAGCTTGATAGAGATAGACGAGAGCGCGCACGTCGTGCGGGGAAGCGGGAAGCCGTCGGCGGAGGCGCTGCTGCATACAACGATCGTGCGCGAGTTGGGTGCGGGATCGGTTTTGCATACGCATTCGGTGGCGAGCACGGTGCTTTCGGGCGTGCATGCGGCGCGGGGCGGAATCGAGATTCGCGGGTACGAGATGCTGAAGGGGCTCGAAGGCGTGCGGACGCACGAGCATCGCGAGTGGCTGCCGATTCTGGAAAATTCACAGGACATGACGGAGTTGTCGGAGCGTGTCGCGAAATTATTGCGCGAGAATCGTGGAGTGCATGGATTCCTTTTGCGCGAGCACGGGCTTTATACTTGGGGAGCGACCGTGCAGGAAGCCAAGCGGCACGTGGAGATTTTGGAGTTTTTGTTGGATGTGTTGGTGAAGGCTTCGAGTGTCGCGCGACCAGCAGTTGGCTGAGAATTGTTTGCGGCGCTGATTTCTTGGTCGTGCTGACGTTGAGATCCTTCGGCGCCTTGCGGGCGCCTCAGGATGACAATTTCTGTCAGGCTGCTGAGGTTGTTGCAACGATCCAGACGGGAGATGGAATCATGGCCGTCCTGCGAATTCCCGACGAAAAGAAGACGCTGCGAGAAGAACGCGAGATTCGCGATTATCTCGCGGGCATTGGGATTGACTACGAGCGATGGGAAATCGCTGGTCGCGCGGGTGCAGATGCTTCGGCGAATGCGATTTTGAGCGCGTACGCGCCGGAGATCGAGAAACTGAAGACGCGCGGCGGGTACGTAACCGCGGACGTCATCGACGTGAAACCGGATACGGTGGGACTTGATGCGATGCTGGCGAAATTCAGCATCGAGCATACCCACGATGAGGACGAAGTGCGATTCATCGTGGAGGGGCGCGGGCTGTTTCATATTCACCCAGCGTCGTCGGCGGTGGTTGCGCTGGAAGTCGAGGCGGGCGATCTGATCCGGGTGCCGCGCGGGACGCTCCACTGGTTTGATTTGTGCGGCGAGCGAAGAATTCGCGCGATTCGATTGTTTCAAAACACGGCGGGTTGGACGCCGAAGTACACGAACAGTGGAATCGACCGCGCGTACGAGCCGGTGTGCTGGGGCCCGCGCTATATTCCGGCAACCTCCACGCAGACTGCGTCGAAGTAACTCGTGGCACGCGCGGAATGGAATAACGTTCGCGTCGTGCTGCTGGATATTGAAGGCACGACCACACCGATCGATTTCGTTTACAAGACACTTTTTCCGTATGCGAGCGCGCACGTCGAGTCGTTTCTGTCGGCGCGATCGGGCGAGCCGGAGATTCGCACGATTATTACGGGGTTGAAAGCGGACCACGCGAAGAGCGTTGCCGGTGGACTTGCGGCGCCGCGCTGGGCGGATGATTCGAAAGACGAATTGCGCGATTGCGTTGCGTATGTGCGGTGGCTGATGGCGCGCGACAGCAAATGCACACCCTTGAAGTCGCTGCAGGGCGCAATCTGGCAACGCGGATTTGAGAGTGGTGAGCTGCAAGGTGAAGTGTATGCCGATGTGCCGCGAGCGTTTGCTCGGTGGCGGCGGCAAGGACGCGAGTTTGCGATTTATTCGTCGGGCAGCGTACTGGCGCAAAAGCTGTTGTTCGGGAGCGTGCCGAGCGGCGATCTGACGCAGCAGATTCTGCGATTTTTTCGACACCGGTGTTGGCGGCAAGACGGCGACCGATAGCTACGACGAAAATCGCGAGCGACGATTGAAAAAGCCGCCGCGGGAGTTTTTGTTTCTCTCGGACGCGGAGCAGGAAGTGAAAGCCGCGCGATCCGCTGGGATGCTCGCTGCGTTGTGTGACCGCGAGCGGCCGTTGGTTCGAAAATTCTGGCGATACGATTACGACGTTTGACGAAGTCCTGCCTGATTAAATCTGCTTTTGACCGCTCGCAGCGTTCTCTCCTGACAACGTAGGAGCAATTCAGCCCGCCATGCACCAATCCCTTTCGTCCCCTGAGGGTGCATTGTCCTAAAACTGTCCCTCGGTTCAGGTGACTGAAACTCAACGCCCACATACTCTCACGGCACTGTCCAGCCCGACGCGCGGCTTGCCCAAGGCGCGACGTCGCGAAGCCCGAAGTCGTTCTCGAAAATCAGGTTCGTCGTAGGTCGGACGCTCGATGTGTGTCTACCGCCAGCCCGGAGCTTAACTCCGGGGACCACCGCGCTCCTTCGGGGAGGAGACCAAGTTATGCCTAAACGTTTGAGTAGTAGTGCGAAACGTTCGTGGAAGTTTGCATGTCGCAACAAAATGAGCCTGTCGATTGGTGCGTTGCTCGTGCTGTCGGGCACGGGAGCGGTCGTCGCGCAGAATCCTGCGAAAGATCCGGGAGTTCGCGCAGGATCGGTGGACTCAGGCAACGAATTGGCTTCGGTCGTCGGATCACCGGCCGATGAATACTTTCTGGACGGCAAGAGCCGGTTCCAGGAAGTGGAATCGGTGCAGGGCGGGAATCACAACGGCCTCGGCCCGCGCTTCAACAGTAATAGTTGCTCAAGCTGTCACGCGCAACCGTCGATCGGCGGATCGAGTCCGAGCACGACGGCATTTCCGTTCATCGGCCCGAATCCTGAAACGCAGGTAACGTCGCAAAATTCACTGCAGAATCCATTCCCATCGTTCATCACGATTGATGGACCTGCACGCGAGGCGCGATTCAAATTTTTCCTGAACCGCGATGGTTCGCCCAACCAGAATATGCCCGACGGTGGAGTGCACGACTTGTGGGTGATTTCAGGGCGACCGGATGCGGGCAGCTGCTCGATTTCGCAGCCGAACTTTGCGCACAACCTGAAAGTCGGAAACGTGATCTTCCGCATTCCGACGCCGGTGTTCGGCGCTGGGCTGATCGAGAACATTCCGGATGAAAACATCCTCGCGAACATGAACCAGAATGCACAGATCAAGAACGCGATGGGCATCTCGGGACATCCAAACCGGAACGGCAACGATGGAACGATCAGCCGATTCGGTTGGAAGGCGCAGAACAAGTCGCTCGAAGTTTTTTCGGGCGAGGCCTACAACGTCGAGATGGGCATCACGAACGAGTTGTTCACGAACGAACGTGCGAGTCCGGATGAGGCGGGACTGCCGGCGAATTGCCGGATAAACCCGACGCCGGAAGACGCGACGAACATGACTGCGATTCAGACGACCGGCGTGCCGAGCGATGTCGTCGGATTCTCGATGTTCATGCGGCTGCTGGCGCCACCGACTCCATCGACAACGGAGCCGGGAGGAGCTAACTCCATTGCGAATGGCGCGCGCGTGTTCTCGCAAATTGGCTGCGCGCTATGCCACACGCCGACGATGCAGACCGGAACGTCGGCCTTCACGCCGGCTCTGAACAACGCGAACGTCAATTTGTTCTCGGACTTGCTTGTACACAACATGGGCAACAATCTCGCAGACTCGGTGTCGCAAGGCGGTGCCGCGGGTGACGAGTTCCGTACCGCGCCACTCTGGGGACTTGGGCAGCGAGTCTTCTTCCTGCATGACGGGCGGTCGAACGATTTGGTTGACGCCATCAATCAACATGCGGGTCGCGGCTCGGAGGCGAATACGGTGGTTAACCTGTTCCAGCACAGGTTGACGCAGCAACAGCAGCAGGATTTGCTGAACTTCTTGCGCTCGCTGTAAGGCAGAACAGTTCCAAGGAGCGTCGCACAGCGGCGTCCGGTCCGAGATGGCATCGGATCGGGCGCCGTTTTGTCGTTCTGGCTGATCTGAACAAGGCGGCATGCCGATTGTCCATCCCGTGGCTATCTAAATCGTCACCTTTACGGCAGAAACTGCGCTGTCGCGGCGCGTTCGATAGGAGACTCGTAGGTTGGAGAGCCACGCAACCCCCAGCGGCGCGGCTATGTCTGGAAAGGGATTTGCATGCTCAGGGTCCTCTCACTGATGGTCTTGGGGTTGATGCTGCACTTCGGCGGACATCAGGACGACGATGCTCCTCCGAATCCGGAGATGCAGCGCGAAGAGATCGTCAACCTGGAGACGGAAGCGGCGCGCGCGATTCAAACGAACGCGGGGACATTCTTTCGCCGCGTGTATGCCGAGGACTTTGCGGGGACACTCTCTCACGGGCAGGTCGTGAACAAGACCTCGTTTATCAGCGCAGTGCAGAACGGCGAAGTGAAATACGATGCGTTTATTGCTTCCGATGTGAATGTGCGATTGTTTCGAGACACAGCGGTGGCAACTTGCTTGTGGTCGGCGCGTGGTGTTTATCGAGATCAGAGATTTTCGAGCCAGATGCGCACGATACATGTGTACATCAATACGCCACGCGGGTGGCGCGTGGTTTCGGGGCAGATTACGCTTCTCCCTCCCGGCGCACAGCAGCCGCTGTAAGCGCTGGAGTTAAATTCAATCGAATAGCCGAATGTATCTCAGGGACTGGGGGATCGGCCCTAGCCGTTCTTTCACAGAAATGCTACGCTCGCGCCTCGTTTATTTTCTGCAAACCGCATGCGCGCCGTCGACCTGATCCGAAAAAAACGCGATTCCGGTGAGCACACCCGCGAAGAGATCGATTTTTTGATCTCCCATTACACGCGAGGCGTGATTCCGGATTATCAGATGGCAGCGTGGCTTATGGCGTCATGGCTGCGCGGGTTGTCGCACGCGGAAACCGCCGCGCTGACCGAAGCGATGCTGCACTCGGGCGAGGTTTTGGATTTTTCGTCCCTGCCGGGGAAGAAGGTCGATAAACATTCGACCGGAGGAGTTGGCGATAACACGTCGCTGATTCTCGCGCCGATCGTAGCGGCAGGCGGCTTGACGGTGCCGATGATC
Source organism: uncultured Acidobacteriota bacterium (assembly GCA_963766985.1). Classification (GTDB taxonomy): domain Bacteria; phylum Acidobacteriota; class Terriglobia; order Acidiferrales; family UBA7541; genus Acidiferrum. The sequence goes on along the minus strand of CAVYCJ010000005.1, from coordinate 491,367 downwards.
AGCGGGCGCGGCCTGGGGCATACAGGCGGCACGCTGGATAAGTTGGAATCGATTCCGGGATTTGACGTGAACCTACCGCTGGACCGATTTCGCTCTGTACTACGCGAATGCGGAATGGGGCTGATTGGGCAGACTGCGGAAATCGCGCCGGCGGACAAGAAGATTTATGCGTTGCGCGATGCTACCGGCACGGTCGAGAACGTTGGGTTGATCTGCGCGTCGATCATGAGCAAAAAGCTGGCTGAGGGTATCGATGTGCTCGTGCTCGATGTCAAAACGGGTTCGGGCGCGTTTATGAAAACGGAGAAGGCGTCGACGCAATTGGCAGAACTGATGGTGGACACCGGCGAGCGAATGGGCAAGAAGGTGATTGCGCTGGTGACGGACATGGATCAGCCGCTGGGGCGATTTGCCGGGCACTCGGCGGAAATTATCGAGTGCATCGACGTGCTGAAAGGAAAGGGGCCGGCGGATTTGCGCGAACTGAGCTGCGAGCTTGCGGCATGGATGTTTTATTTGGGCGAGCGCACAGAGTCGGTGGATCAAGGGCGCGAGCTGGCGAACGAGTTGATCGAGAACGGGAAGGCGAAAGAGAAATTCCGGCAGGGAATTGCTTTACAGGGTGGCGATTCGCGCGTGATTGATGAACCCGAGCGTTTGCCGGCGGCGAAATCGCGCGTGGATGTTGTCGCGGCGAGCGCCGGATTTATCGAGAGCGTCGAGTGCGAACAACTGGGGTTGGCGCTGGCGATTCTGGGCGGCGGGCGAGAAACGAAAGAGAGCACGATCGACTATGGTGTCGCGCTGGAATTTCACAGGCGCATCGGCGATCGTGTGGCGCAGGGCGCACCGCTGGTCACCATCCATTACAATGACGACGCTCGGCTCGAACAGGCGAAGTCGATGATTACGGCGAGCTACCGCATTGCGGCGGATGAGCCTAAATTCAAGCCGATGTTGATTCGGTGCACGGTCGGTTGGCAGGGCTGATTGGTTGAGTTGGCGTTTCGTTTGGTCGGGTTGAAGTGGATATAGGGTGCCGGTGCGTAGTCGATTCGCGGCGACGAGTGTGTCGCGTGACGGAAAGAGGTTGACCGCATGGGACGTTTGACAGGGGTGCTGGGCATCGCGGTAATTCTGGGCCTTGCGTATCTGTTTTCCACGGACCGCCGCGCGATCAAGTTCAAAACGGTTGCCTGGGGGCTTGGGCTGCAGCTTGCGCTCGGGCTTTTCGTGCTCGATGTGAAGTCGGGGCAGGTGCTCTTCGGCACGCTGGGCTACTACGCGAAACATTTGCTCGATTTTTCGTATGTCGGGTCGGAATTTATTTTTGGAGAGCTTGGCAAAGCGGATTCGTCGCTAGGTTTGATCTTTGCGTTTCAGGTTTTGCCGACGATTATTTTCATCGCGGCGTTTTTTGCGATTTTGTATCACATCGGCGTCATGCAGATCATTATTCGCGCGGCCGCGTGGGTGATGACGATCGTGATGGGGGCGAGCGGCGCCGAATCACTCAATGTGGCGGCCAGCATTTTCATGGGGCAGACGGAAGCGCCGCTGACGATTCGCCCATTTTTGCCGAAGCTGACGAAATCCGAATTGATGACGGTGATGACCAGCGGCATGGCGCATATTTCGGGCGGCATGATGGCGGCGTACATTCGCGTCGGAGGGGCGGACGCGAAAAGCCTGTTGACGGCGGTGATCATGACGGCGCCAGGCACTCTGCTGATGGCGAAGATGCTCGTGCCCGAGACGGAGCAGCCTCTGACCGCGGGACGCGTGGAGATGCCTGCCACCGAGCGCGAATCGAATGTGCTTGGCGCGATCGCGCGCGGCACCGTCGATGGATTGCACCTGGCGCTTAACGTCGGCGCGATGCTGATTGTGTTTCTGGCGCTGCTGGCGTTTGTGAATGCGTGCATGGGCTGGGTTCACCTGCACATCGGATGGTTTCCGTACAATTTGCAGCTGGTGTTGGGTTGGTTGTTTGCGCCGGTGGCGTGGCTCATTGGCATTCCGTGGCACGACGCGGCGGCAATCGGTAATTTGCTTGGGACACGCATGGTGCTGAACGAATTTGTGGCGTTCGCGCAGCTGGGGCATATCCGGGCGACGCTCGATCCGCGCAGCTTTACGATCGCGACTTTTGCGCTGTGCGGATTTGCGAATTTCAGCTCGATCGGAATTCAGATTGGAGGCATCGGGGCGCTTGCGCCGGAGCAGCGCAGTCAACTCGCGAAGTTTGGCATCAGGGCGATGATGGCGGGGACGATGGCGAATCTTATTTCGGCTTCGATTGTCGGGATTTTTTCCTAGGTCGAACTGAACAAACATGGCTGCGAAGACGAAATCGGGATCCGGCGAGTTTGAACAAGCGACGCAAGCGGCGAAGTTTATTCTGTCGAAGACGAAGCTTCAGGCCGAAGATTGCGCTCGTTCTTGGGTCGGGACTCGGCGCGTTCGCCGATGAGTTTGAGAATGCAACGCGAATTCCATACAAAAAAATTCCGCATTTTCCGCAATCGACAGCGATTGGCCACGCCGGTCAGCTCGTGATCGGTAAGGTCGGCGACATTCCTGTCGTCGGCATGCAAGGACGCGTTCATTTGTACGAAGGCTACACCGCGAAGCAAGTCGCCTTTCCGATTCGCGTGTTTCAGCGCGCTGGAATTAAGGCCGCGATCATCACCAACGCGGCCGGAGGCATCAATCTCGGCTATTCGCAGGGAGCGCTCGTCGCGTTGCGCGACCACATCAACTATCAGGCGGCGAATCCCTTAATCGGGCCAAACGACGATCGCTTTGGCCCGCGCTTTCCGGACATGACCCACGCGTACGACAAGGAATTTCGCCGATTCGTTGCGGAAGAAGGCAAAAGGCTGAAGCTGAATTTGCACGAGGGTGTGTATCTCGCGCTGCTTGGACCGAACTACGAAACGCCGGCGGAAATTCACGCGTTTCGCGCGCTTGGCGCTGACCTTGTCGGAATGTCGACCGTTCCCGAAGTGTTGGCCGCGCGGCACAGCGAAATGCGTGTGCTCGGTATCTCGTGCGTCACGAATATGGCGGCTGGAGTTACGGGCGCAACGCTGACGGCCGAGGAAGTCTTTGAAACGGGAGCGCGTGTGAAGAACGATTTCATCGCACTGTTGAAAGCAGTCATTCCTCGAATCGCTCAAACGCTCTGACGCGCCGCCCGTAACCGCCAGTAACTTTTGATGAGATTCTCGCGTCGCTTTCGCGAGTTTGCGAGACAATCGCTGCATGTCTGACTTCGATCATCTGATTTGCGTCGCGAAACAATCGCGAGAGAACGCGCACGCAGCCTATTCGAATTTTCGAGTTGGCGCGGCCCTGCGCGCGACGTCCGGACGAGTCTTCGGCGGATGCAACGTAGAAAACGCAACGTACGGGCTTACCGTTTGCGCCGAGCGCGTTGCGATTTTCAAGGCGATCAGCGAAGGCGAACGCGGATTCGACGCGATCGCTGTCGTGACCGATACCGACGCGCTTACGCCTCCGTGTGGAGCTTGCCGTCAGTTGATTTGGGAATTTTGTGGCGACGTACCGGTCGTGCTGTCGAACTTGAAGGGGAAATCGGAAACCCACCAGATGCGGGATCTCTTTCCGAAACCGTTCGACGCTTCGAATCTCTAACTTTCCAACTTGATTTGCGCGTATCTGCGCTCGGGCCAACTCTGCGGGCGGGACCTTCAGGAAGTCATCAGTTTCCGCAGCAGGTTCTTGCCTTCCGCGTCTGTCAACGCGCGATTCCTCATCAGCAGCGTAATCAGCTCGTTCAAAACATTGCGCGGATCTTCATTCATCCCTGTACGTTCCGCGGCGCCCGCGGGCTCGTGTACCAACTCGGAGGCGCCGTGGGTCGAAGCGTTCGCCGAAGCCGGCGCTGAGGCGGAATGCCCGGCGTCTGCTTGAGAATGCTGCAGAGGGGAAACTCCGCTGCCGCTGAGTTCGCCAACCCACTGTTGAAGAACGGGGCGCTGCTCCGGGGCGACCGCGGTAAAGATCAGGCCCATCCCCATGCCGCCGGTCGAATACAAGACCTTGGCGTTTGCAGACAATGATTGCTGATTGCGGGTGATACGGACGTGCAACTCCGCGCCCATGGCAAACGGGCTCATCACCTCGAAATAACAGCCGCCAATCCCGATGTCACTGATCCGGCCGGTGACGCGGGTGTGCGACTTCATCTCGGTGGCTTCCGCCATGGCCGCGACGGGATAGCGAGGATCGGCGCGGCGTTCCTTGCCACCACCCTGGCTTCGCAACCTCGAGCTCTTTGCTGGGCCTTTCTTTAAGTCCTGGAGCATCAATTGTTCCCACTCATGACGGGATTGCGGAAGGAGGGCTCGATGGGCAATCAGACCTCGTCATCGTGCGAAGATAAGAGTCCTTCGCCGAGTCAGCTGATTCCAGCCTAGCGCCCGTTCTGATGCCACGCAAGGCAGCCGATGACCCGCCATGCCCGAAGAACTAATGCTTCAGTTGGATGCTGGTGACTCGAGTATGGCTTTGTACTTGGGTTTGTCGAGGGAGGACACTAGCGTCGGCTGGGCTTGGAAGCTTGCAACGATCTTATCCAGTTGAGCGAAGACTTTGCGCTCGTCAACTGGCCTGTAATGCATTGATTCTTCGCTTGTTACACTTGAGGACCCGTCCGGCGTTGCGGTCGGTATCATCGCCGCATTAGGGGTCCTGTCTGCAGCTTGGCCCACACCAACGCGCACGAAGAATTCGAAGCAGGCATCATTGGCAAAGGTCGCGTAGTCGCGTTCGTGAAACTCGGTTGTGCCATCGCCAGCGTCGATGTCGATCCAGGCAAAGATGGCGCCGCCCTGGGCCGTTACCGCGCCGCTTGGAGCTTTGGCGTCGCCCTGCCGGGCCAGCAGGCTCGCGCGACAGCTCGCAGGGGTCTGGTAGCGATTGACGGCGAACTGAATCGAACCGCCCGCGAATGACGTGTTTGGGTAGGCGTCGTCGGGTACGACAATCGTCGCCATCAAGGTGGCGCCCGCGTCGTCGGAGCTCAGTTCTTCAGCGGTGCGAACGCCCGCGCCCGATTCCTTGGCTTGCTGCCATGTGAGCACGCGATCAGAGTCGGCATCGTCGTCACCCGACTCCAACAGGGCAAAGCTTCGAGGAAAGCGGAAAGAAGCGCCATGCTCGGAATCGGAATACTTTGCGAATGCCGCGTCGCGCGGCGCAGGCCTTGCGAAATGCTCTGGAGCCTTTGCTCCGGATGCCACAGTCTTTCGTGGAACAGATGCCGCTAAGGCTCGAGCGTTCTCCTGGCGTATCGAGGCGGCTTTGCTGGAGCAGCCAACTGCGATAAAAATAGCGCTAAAGGCGACTGCTAAGGCAAAGGTGACAGCAAGTTTGCTGGGCATTGGGTGGCCTCCCGAGCGATTGGTGGGCGATAGACGCGGGCCAATTCGCTCCGGCTCTGAAGTAAGCAATGCGGTAACCTTCATATATCGCATTGTAAATAAGAGAGTTAGCGCGTTTTGCGCGGCGGCGAGCGTGGGGTGAAAACCACACTGTGTGGCCGACGATAATCGAAAGTAACGGCTCGTGACGGCCGAGCCTTTTCTTAAATCGCGCTTTAGGTCAAGATCGCTCGCCGAAATCAGCGTCACGGGTGGTGCGATGAATAACCAAGATCCGAAGAAGCTCAACCCTGCTGGTCCCGATTTGGAACAGGCTCGCGCTATGCTCCGCGTCGCGATCGATGAAGCACGCACAGGTCTGGCAGAAGGTGGCGTGCCGGTCGGCGCTGCGATGTTCGATGGCAACGGCACCCTGCTTGGACGAGGCCGCAACCGCCGCGTGCAAGAAGGCGACCCGAGCGTCCACGGCGAGACCGACGCGTTTCGCAAAGCCGGACGCCAACGCTCCTACCGCGACAAAATCATGGTCACGACGCTAGCCCCTTGCTGGTATTGCAGCGGACTCGTGCGTCAGTTCAATATCGGCACGCTTATCGTGGGCGAGTCGGTCAGTTTTCGCGGCGGTCTCGACTGGCTGATCGAAAACGGCGTTCGCGTGATCGATCTGCGCTCCCAGGAATGCATCGACTTACTGCAGAAATTCATTGCCGAAAAGCCGCACGTTTGGAATGAGGATATCGGCGAAGAGTAGCCAGGCTGCGCTGAGGTCAAGCCGATGCAAAAAACCGGCACCGCAGCGTACACTTCGTAAAGCGCATTGAGACCGCACCAATCCGACGTGCGCGCATCCGAAAACGCGAATCCGCAAAGGGGCAGCGTGTCCGATCCCAAGGCCGAATATTCCAAGCGGCTAGACTCTTACCTCCAAATCGCCGCCGCGAAAAATCGCGTTCACATTCAAATTGGAAATTCGAAACTCGCGGTGGCTGCGATCGGTCTGCTTGTCGCGTGGCTGTCGTTGGGACGCCACGCGTTCAGTTCCGAATGGCTCTGGGCGCCGATTCGCTCTATCTGATTCTCAGCGCAATTCATCAGCGCGTGATTCGCGCCAGAACGCGAGCGGAGACGGCCGCAGCAATGTACCGCCGAGGAATCGCTCGCATTGAGGATCGCTGGACGGGCACCGGTCAATCCGGCGACAGATTTCGCGACCCAGAGCATGTCTACGCCGACGATCTTGATCTGTTCGGTCGCGGCTGCCTGTTCGAATTGCTCTCCACGGCGCGGTTGCCGATGGGCGAAAACCAGTTGGCGAATTGGCTGAAAACGCCGGGAACGCGCGCCGCGATCATCGAGCGGCAGCAACTCGTCGCCGAACTTCGCGACAAGCTCGACCTGCAACGCGACCTCGGAGTGATGGGCGAAGAGGTCCGCACGCGACTGAATCCGGAATTGTTGGTGGGCTGGGCAGAAGGGAAGCGCGAAATGCCGGGAGCCCTTTGGCATTTCGCCGCCGTTTTCCTGGCGCTGGCGTTTGTCGGATCATTTGCGTGGTCCATCGCATACTTCAATTATTGGCCTCTGTTGTGCGTGCTGGTGGTCGAAGTTTTCTTTCGACGGGCGCTGCACCATCGCGCGCATCACGTAAATGAAGGCGTTTCCTGCAACGCGGAAGGGCTGGTGTTGTTCGCCGATGTTTTGCAGCGGCTGGAGCGCGAGCCATTCGCATCGGCGCGATTGCAGTCGCTTGTCGCGCAACTCGGACGCGATGGAACGAAGGCGTCGCGGTCGATTCGCCAGCTCGCGCAGATCGAATATTGGATCGACGCACATCACAGCTTGATCGGTCATTTGATCGAGCTGCCTTTGTTGTATTCCATCCAGGTTGCGTTTGTGGCGGAGTGGTGGCGCCGGCGCCATGGAGCGCGAATGCGTGCCAGCGTCGACACTGTCGGCGAAATCGAGGCGCTGCTTTCGCTGGCCACCTATTCGTATGAACATCCGGCCGATCCGTTTCCCGAATTTGTCGACGCGGTGCCCGCGCGCACTGCGGGCTCAGGTGAATGTCGGCGATTCGAATCTTCCTGGGTACTTCGACGGAGTTGAATTGGGCCACCCGCTGATCGCGGCTGCGAAGTGCGTTCGAAATTCGGTGCGGCTCGATGCTTCGACGCGGGTGTTGCTCGTCAGCGGCTCAAACATGTCGGGGAAGAGCACGTTCCTCCGCGCGATCGGCATCAATACGGTGCTCGCGATGGCGGGAGCGCCAGTTCGCGCGAAATCGCTGCGCCTATCGCCGATACAGGTAGGAACGCGCATTCACAGTTCGGACTCGCTGCAAGAGGGTCGGTCAACGTTCTTCGCCGAGATCCTCCACATTCGAAAAGTATTCGATCTCTCGCGCGGCGGCATCGGCAGTCAAAGCAACGCGAGCCCAGCCGCCAAGCAGCGAACCCTGCTCTTCCTCTTCGACGAATTGCTCGAAGGCACGAATTCCAAAGATCGTCGCATCGGCGCGGAGAAATTAATCCAGGGCCTGTTGGAGCGCGGATCGATTGGCATCGTAACAACGCACGACCTGGCCTTGACCGAAATCGTAGCCTCGGCGGGCGATGTGATTCGGAACGTACACTTCGAGGATCAGATCGAAGGCAACGAGATGCGCTTCGACTATCGATTGCGCGAAGGCGTCGTCGCCAAGAGCAATGCCATCGCGCTCATGCGGATCATTGGCCTGGAAATGTAACCTAGCGAGAAACGGCGTTTAAGCGCTGAGTTTGTTGTTGCGCCGTCAGGCGACGCGCGCATTGCGTAATTCTTCGATCAAGTGAAGGGCCCGGCGGAGTTGGAGGCGGCTTAGCACGGCGCCGCTGAGGACTTTCAGGATTTGCATTTGTTCGGGAGTGAGCGTGCGCGGAGTGCGGTCGATGACGCAGAGGGTGCCCAAGCCGTGGCCGTCGCTGCGGAGTGGCATGCCGCAGTAGAAGCGAATGTTGGGATCGCCCGTGACCAGCGGATTTTGGGAAAAGCGAGGATCTCTTTCCGCATTCGGGACGATGAAGGGTTCCGACTGATGTATTGCGTGTGCACAGAACGAGAACTCGCGAGGGGATTCCGAGTTTTCGAGACCGACTCGCGATTTGAACCACTGGCGGCTCTCATCGACGAGCGTAATCGTGGCGATCGGAGTGCCGCAAACCAACGACGCGGCCCGGGTAATTTCGTCAAAGTCGTCTTCGGGCTCGGTGTCGAGAATGCCGTACGAGCGCAGAAGTTGAATACGATTCTCTTCTTGAGTGGGAGAAATGGTGGCGGTCGTCATGTTGACGAAGAGGAGCAACTGAAATTCCACTGCTGATGGGGAAGGGAAACGCAACACGCGCGTTCTTCAGAGATTTCTAAGACTTCCTGACTACAGTTATTTTTCTGGCGTGATCACGAATTGGTAGCCGAGGCCGCGAACGGTGAGCAGATGGCGCGGCTTGGTGGGGTCTCGCTCGATGTAGCGACGCAAGCGAACGATGAAGTTATCAATCGCGCGCGTGTCGGTGTCTTCACGCAGATTCCAAACGTCTTGCAGAATTGATTTGCGTGAGACTGGCTTGCCCGTGTTGCGGATGAGATAGCGAAGGAGTTCGGCCTCCATCAACGTGAGCTGAAAGGTTTGCTTGCCGATCCGCAGCTGCAAAGTCTGAAAATCGAAAGTCTTCCCATCGAATGTGAATTTATCAGCCGCGGGTGAGGGCACGGAGGTGCCGTTTTGCACTGCACGAGCGGCTGATGCGGGTTCCGACGATGACTGATGCCAATTCTTGCGGCGCAGCAGGCTTTCGAGGCGCGCAAGCAGGATTGCAAGATTGAACGGTTTGGGAAGATAGTCGTCGGCGCCTGACTCGAAGCCTTGCAGGACGTCTTCCGGGCGGCCACGAGCCGTGAGCATGAGCAGCGGGATGTAGTTCTTTGCTTCACGCAATTCGCGCGCGACGGCGAAGCCGTCTTTTCCCGGCAACATCACATCGAGAACGAGCGCTTCGAAATCGGAGTCTTTTTTGAGCAGCAGTTCAAGCGCTTCCTCGCCCTTCCCACTGATATGGACGGAGTGGCCTTCGGCTTCGAGATTGAAGCGCAGACCTTCGGCAAGATGCGCTTCGTCCTCCACGATGAGGATGCGGGTCATGCGCGATAGACCCGCGGAAGCGTGAGCGTAAACGTGCTGCCGTGGCCTTCGCCGCCGCTTTCCGCAAAAGCGTCGCCGCCGTAGCGCCGCGCGACGGCGCGCACGATGAAGAGACCAAGTCCGGTACCTTTGACCTGGCCGGTGGCTGGACTGTGTACGCGATAGAAGCGATTGAAGATGCGCTTCAGCTCAGGGCGCGGAATGCCGATGCCCTGGTCTCGAACGCTGAGCGAAATCGTATCGATGTCGGGCGTGCGGACGTCGACGACGATGTCTTTCGTCGTGCCGGAATATTTAATGGCGTTATCGAAGAGATTGAATATTGCGGTGCGAAGCTCCTCCGGATTGCCCATGACGATCAGGTCGTCTTTCGGAGTCGCGCCAAAGCGCAGAAGCTCCGGCGTGATGTGATGACGCAATCGAGCTAGCTCGAGGGTCTCCGTCACGACGGTGCCGAAATTAATCTCCTGCCAATTTCGTTTGTGTGTCAGGTGGCGCGCTTCGCCCGCTTTCAGAACTTGCTCGACGGTGCCGAGCAGCCGCTCAGAATCCTCAAGCATGATTCGGTAAAACTCGCGGCGCTGGGCTTCGTCGATCGGGCGCGTCTGCAATGTCTCGAGATACAGCCGGATGCTGGCAATCGGCGTTTTCAGTTCGTGCGTAACAGCGTTGAGGAAGCTGTCCTGGCGCTCGTTGCGCTTGATTTCGCGCACGATGAATATCGTGTAGACAACTAGCCCGGCGATGATGGCTGCAAAGAAGACGATGCCGAGAATCAGGGGGACGATGCTGCGCGAGTGGTAGATGATCCAGCTGACATTGAGAAAGATCGCGACCGCCGTCAGCACGGCGCCCAGCGTGATGAAAAACGCGATCGTCCTTGTGCGGCTGGTGATGCGCATAGTTATGGCTAGTTTACTGGAAGCGGGACTAAAGGGGACAGGCGGCCGTCGGGTTTGGGGCTTGGGCGGAACCTAGGCCGAGCAGAAAAAAAACGCACCCTCCCAGACAGGAGGGTGCGTCGAAATGTTTTGAAGCTCGGCTAATCGCCCGAAACGAGCTCTTCTTCCACCATCGGTGCCAAGAGAGGCGACGACGCGATTACGTCGTTGGCCGGAACAGGCGCTGCCGCGCGTTGCGCATCGTGCGCTTCAGGCGTCAGTTTGTTGAGCTTGATGTCCCACGCAAGGCCGAGAGCGCGCAGCGTGGCGATACCCCACCAGTTCATATCGATTTCATACCACGCAAGTCCGTGCTTCGCGGCCACTGGAACGGCGTGATGGTTGTTGTGCCAGCCTTCACCGAAGGTCAGGACGGCGACCCAGAAGCTATTGGTCGAAGTGTCGGTCGTAAGGAAGCGGCGCGAGCCCCACATGTGCGTCGCCGAGTTGACCAACCAGGTCGAATGAAGGCCGAGCACCGTGCGAAGGAACACAGCCCACAACATGACAGTCCATCCACCCAGCGCGAGGGTGATGACAGCGAGAGTGGTGATAGGCACCCAGTGGTACTTGCTGATCCACATGTAGAACTTCTGTTTGCGAAGGTCAGGAACGTACGGCAGAAGCTCGGCCGTATTCTGGTGCATTGCCTGGCCGGTGATGATCCAGCCCATGTGCGCCCAGAATCCGCCGTCTTGTGGCGAATGTGGATCGCCTTCTTTATCGGTGTTCTGGTGATGAATGCGGTGCGTCGCGACCCACGCGATCGGGCCGCCTTCAAGGGCGAGGGTGCCGCAGACCGTCAGAAAGTATTCGATCCAACGGTGCGTCTTGTATCCGCGATGAGTCAGCAACCGGTGATAGCCCATCCCGATGCCGAGGCTGCCGGCGACCCAATACAGCACGACGGCCAGGGCGAGCGCCGTCCACGAAAAAGTAAAGAGCGCTGCAATCGCGCCAAGGTGAAATAGCAGCATGAAGCTGGTTGTCGTCCAGTTCAGGCCTGCTTTGAAAGTACGGTCATCATGCAAAACGCTCATTTTGCGGGGTCCTCAGCGCGGGTTACGCGCAATCACAATTACGACCGTAGCATGCGGGTCGAAAGCGCTCTGTAATACTTATGTAATCGGTGGTACAGGTCGGACGGGAACGTAACGGGAAGGAAATTCGAAAATTAGAGAAGGCTAAATCTTGCGCCGTTTCAGTCTTTCCCGTCTGCTCGAAGGTGCTTGGCGATGAACGGCACCGCTCGAACCACGCGTTCGGTGCCCGCCTGAGCCCAGGGCGGCACGCTCCGCGGTTTCTCCGCGAGCAATGCGGATATGTGGAAAAGCGATGGGTGGCAATCCGCGATCAGCTTCACGCACGCCGTCAGCGGCACGGCCAGCAATACCCCCATAACTCCCCAAAGCCAGCCCCAGAACAGCATTCCCATCGTCGCCGCAACCGGTCCGATATTCACACGCGAGCCAATAAATTTGGGCACCAGAAAATTGGCTGATACCAGGTGTAGCGCGACCGCGGCAACGACGATGATGACAAACGGCGCCGGCGAATCGAACTGAAGGATCGATGCGAAGAGAGGTACGGCCGCCGAAAGAATCGCACCCAGGAACGGGACCAGGTTCAGAAACCCGCTGGCGATACCAAGAGGGACCGCGCCCTGCACCTTCAGTGCATACAAGATCCCAACCATCACCCCCGCCATCGCAGCGCCGATGATGATGTTTCCAACGACAAAACCACGCACCATTTTTGTCAGCATCGTCGTGAAGTTCGACACGTCTACGCTGTCGCCAAAAGTATTCGCCAGCCAGCCGTATAGATGCGACTTGCGGACCAGCATGAAGAACATGAGAAACGGAACGATGCCGCCGACGATGACAGCGCCCCATACGCTTCCGACGCCTCGAATCAGGTAAGAAGGCCAGGCAGGCGAGGACTGGTCGGCAACGCGCACCACAGGCGGAGTTTTCTTCGTGGTCGGGGAAGTGGGTGCAGCGGTAATGCTCCCGGCCGTCTTTTGCACTTTCTCGATGCGCTGGTTCAGTGGCTCGAAAGCGTCGTGAATACGCTCGGCGTAGTCAGGAAAGTCTTCGACAAGTTGATTCATCTTGCCGTAAGAAGCGTGGACGAGGGCAGCGATTCCTAATCCAACTGCGATGATCAGGATGCCGGTCGACAGCACGCGCGGAATGCGAAGTCTTTCCAGGAAAGTTGGAATGGGGTCCAATACCAGCGCGAGAAAACCTGAGAGGAGGAACGTAATGCAGAGCGAACTCGCAAAATACGCGAATGAGACGATGATCGCAATGACGACGACCCATAGCAGGCCGACGATCCGCACCATCGGACGCGCTTGAGGTTCAGTCTGCTGGGGGCCGGGCAAAACAGACATAACCTCGCCTTTCAATACGAGTGAAATCGTGGAACGAAACATCGAGCGAACAGACGTGCAAATGACCAGTCATGCTCGCTCGCATTTCGCCGATCCGGTTTCGTTATATGCGCCCAAGAAGTAGGAGTATTACGAGTACGAGAACGACGAGCCCGAGTCCGCCACTGGGGTAGTAGCCCCAGCCTGAGCTGTAAGGCCAAGTTGGCAGAGCACCAAGCGCAACCAAGAGCAAAATCACAACGAGTATTGTAATCATGTGTGTATTCGCCCCTTATCCCGTGGCGTTCAGAGGTCGGGTCTGGGGGCTTTCAACCTCCGCCCGCGCATTAGATATCTGGAGACTCTCGGCAACAATCCATGTATCTGTGTAGCGGGGTGGGTGCTGGGCCGTATTTTGTGAGGATGCTGCTAAAACTATGCCGCGTGCCTACGCTGGCAAAAGGAGCATCGAAAACAAGGCGAAATGGATTCGGTCCCGTCATCGGCAAAATACAGGGAAAAAGGTATGTAACTGCTCTGGAGTGTGCTAAATGATGATTCAGGAAATACCCCACGGTCGCTGAGGAATCCCTATGAGAGGACACGGAGCTTTCATCCGATCAATTTAATGGCGCTTCGGATTGTAGTCGCTGACGATCATGACATTATTCGCCGCGGTTTGAAGCAGTTGCTCACCGCGCATGCCGGCTGGGAAGTCGTCGCCGAGGCGAAGACTGGCCGCGAGGCAGTGACGGTCGCCGAGCAACTTCGGCCTGACATCGTCGTGATGGACATAAGCATGCCGGACCTCAATGGACTTGAGGCGGCGCGTCGCATCAAGAAGAGTCTTCCCCGAACCGAAATTCTGATTCTGACGCTTCATTTCTCGGATCAACTCGTTCGAGAGATTGTCGAAGCGGGCGTTCGTGCGTACATCATGAAGTCCGACGCGGACAAAGATTTGGTTTCCGCTGTCGAGGCGCTCTCCAACCACCGATCTTTCTTCACCGCGCGTGCCGCGGACATGTTGCTCGATGGCTTCAGCCGTCCGCACGCAGCGCCGGACCCACAGGCCTTGCTGCGCAGCCGGCTCACCTCGCGCGAGAGAGAAATTGTTCAGTTGCTTGCCGAAGGCAAGAGCAGCAAGGAAGTTGCGGTCGCCTTAGGTATCAGCGTGAAAACAGCCGAAACACATCGGGCTAACATCATGCGCAAGCTCGAATTACACTCGGTGAGCGAATTAGTACGGTACGCAGTTCGGAATCAGATTATCGAAGCGTGATCTGAATTTCGGGCGCACCGAAAGTTTAAGAAACCTGGAACCTGTCAGGATCTCGAACCTCCCCTTGGAGGATTTCTGCGCCACGTCTCCGAGCACCATGCATCGCAACGAATTGAGGGAACATGCCCCGGGTGATGATTGTCGATGATCACGCAGCGATTCGGCGCGGCGTTCAGGGGATACTGCACTCCTTTCCAGAATGGGAACTCTGTGGCGAAGCGGACAACGGCCAGGAGGCTGTTCGCCTGGCAGAGTCTCTAAAGCCTGAAGTCATCATCATGGATGTCTCGATGCCGGTCCTGAATGGTCTCGAAGCGACACGCATCATCAGTGACGTCCTGCCCGAGACAAAAATTGTTCTGCTGACGCTGCACTCCTCCACGGAGCTCGTTCGCAGTGCATTTCGCGCGGGTGCGCGAGGGTATGTTTTGAAGTCCGACGCTGAGCAGGAACTGATTCGTGCGTTGAACGTGATCGTGAGCGATGGCACGTATGTCAGTCCCACCATCGACGAGAGCGTCGCAAAGCGCGTCGTCGAGGAAATGCGCCAACGGAACTAGACTTGCACCGGACGTATCCGGTGTTTCATGGATTCTCTTGGCAGTAGTCTTCGAATAAGCTCATCATTGAATTGAGAAGGTCTGGAGCGATCCCATGCACACCCGTCGACGCAGTGAAGACGACTTCGATGAATCTAACGATCAGACCTCGCCATCCGGGCGTGGCTCCGAAGTAGAGGTCTACAAGAGGAAGCCAATGGACAAAGGCAAAGCAGTCGGAAGTTTGCTCTTGGGTTTTGGCGTAGGCGTAGGCTTGGCGATCTTGTTCGCTCCACAATCCGGCGAAGAAACTCGGGAATGGCTCAGTGCGAATGCCGAGGACCAGTTCTACCGCATGCGACGCCGCGGCCGCCGTCTGGTCTTTGAGACACAAGACTTGCTCGACCGCGGTGAGCAGCAGGTCAATAAGGTTCTGCGCACCGGCCGCAACGCTCTGGACTCCGTGGCTTCGAAGCTGGAATAGCTTTCTTTCTGATATCCATCTCTCTCGCGAGCCTTGCCGCGCTCTGAGCCACACTGCAAGAAATTCCGTCGCAACATTACAGCAACTACTCCATAGAACAGCGCTCGCACCCCGTTCTATTGTGAAGTCGTCACAAGATTGGAGAGCGGTCATAGTCCTTCACGGGAGTGACTGCGCACGGTGGCCCTCGCCAGGCCTTCGCAGTTTGACTGGCTTGGAAGCCATCCTTGTCCGCTCTCTCCTTCTCCACTCTCTGCCTCATGTTCATTCCGATCTATCGCGCAAATAAGCCTCGTTACCGATTTATCTGAAAATTTCTACATCGAGTCCCTGATTGAGAGGAATTCCCCGCGGATGCAGATTATAGCGAGCCCGTTGTTCGCTGACGCGGTTTGCCCGATTCGATGGAGAGAACTCCATCGCCGGACCAAAGGAGAGACATGAAAGTACAGAGACTTTGTTTGGCTGTGCTCCCACTCGTGATGGCGGGAGCGATGATGGGCTGTTCCGACACCAATAAATCGCCCGACGTAACAGACAACATCCGCAAATCATTGGATCAAGCGGGATACAAAGATGTGAGCGTCAGTCAGGACCGTGACAAGGGTGTTGTGACTTTGTCTGGCACCGTCACTACCGACGGCGACAAAGCGCAAGCCGAATCCATCGCAAAGGCCGGCGCCGGATCTCAGGTGGTCGCCGATCAGATCGCTGTTCGTCCTCCGGGCAACGAGAGCGATGCGAAAACGGTCGACTCCGACATGGACAAGGGAATCGAGAAGAATCTCGATGCGGCCCTCGTCAAGAACAAGCTCGACAAACACGTAAGCTATGACGTGAAGAACGGCGTCGTCACGTTGAAGGGCGATGTGATTTCGTCCGGACGGCGAGCGCAGGTCGAGAAAGTCGCGACTGGCGTGCCAAACGTGAAGCAGGTCGTGAATGAAATCGAAGTGAAGAATCAGAAGGCCAGCGCGTCGAGCTAGTTATTCAAAGCGCGTTAGATAAATCCATCGTAGGACGGCGGCACTGCCGTGCTGCCGATGTCCGGCCGGATGTCAGTTCCGGCCGGCATTTTTTTTCGTCGAGTTGATGCGGATCCGGGGCACGACAACTCAATTAAGGCGTGACAGTCCGGCCGTTCTGTTCCCAAACAGAAAGAAGCGGCCCGGTTGCCCGAGCCGCTTCTTGACCGTCAGTCTTGGCTTTGATGAGACTTAGTTTTGGAGCGCTGCAACCGTCTCCGGACGCGTGAGACTAAGCAACTGCTGCCGCAGTCGCACACGCGCGCGAAACACGCGTGACTTCACTGTGGAAACCGTGATGCCCAGCGCTTGGGCGAGTTCACGATTCGTCCATCCTTCCGCCTTCTGGAGGATAAATGTGTCTTGTAGCGAAGGATTCAAGCCGTGAAACGCCTTGCGGGTAAGTTCCTTGCTGATGTACAGGCGCTCGGGATCCTGGCGGCCGTCCTCGATCTCGGGAAACGAACGGGACTCATCGTCGGAGCCGCTCGGATCGTGATAATCCGAGATGCGCTCGGAATTGCGCTTCCGCAACTTCATCAGCGCTTCGTTGATCGTGATGCGCACCAGCCACGTCGAAAATTGCGAATTGCCTTCGAATCGGTCGATGTGATGGAACGCCTTGACGAGCACGTTCTGCAGGTTGTCTTCGGCATCTTCGCGATTGCGAAGCATGTTCAGCGACAATCCGTAAACTTGGCCTGAGTGCCGGCGAACCAACTCGGTGAATGCCTCTTCATTTCCTGCCTGGGCTCTGGCGACTAAAACTCGTTCGGGAACACTCGCTTGCGTGTCCATATCTGCAAAGCTCCTTTGCTTAGGACAATCTAGGCTTGATAAAACGGTTATAGGCCCCCCCTCCAAAACCAACAATACAGTCCTCCATGTAGTTCAAAATCTGGGAGCGTGTAGCGTGGCAGGGGCGATCTCCGCAGTGGAAAAGTGTGCGAAAAGCTGCGAAGGGAACTAAAAGTATTACCGAAAATGAAACAGATTTAGCGTGAGAAGGAAGCGCCAATCGTGGGAGAAAATGTGATATCCGATGTATTAAAAAGCTTTAACGTCGAGTCGCAGTCGATGACATCACAGAAACAAAATCGACCACGAGCTCCGCGCCTGTTCCAATCCGAACCTGAGTTCTTCAACAGTCCTTAAGTGGAACGCATTGCGTTCAGGGTTTTTCTCATGCCGCCGAAATCCGCTTGATCTCCCTCATGTTCCCCATCACTTAAAAAAGAGATATGGCCACTCATTTGCCCCAGACTCCTCGGAGTCTTTGTGTCTCTCTTACTCGAAGCACGATGGTCGAAGCCGCTCGTCGTGTCGTCGACTCAACAGCATCGATGAAGCGCCGATGACGGAAGGAAATGAAAGGCAGGAAAGGCGAGAAACGATGAACACAAACCAGCCCTCAAACGAATCCGCAATCGACTTTGCGGAGCTACTCGCACGCGTCGACAACGACCGCGAACTCCTCCTCGATCTCATGTCGATCTTCAAACAGGAGTTTCCGCGCCACATTCGCGAACTCTCCGACGTTGTCGCCACCCACGACTCAAAAAAAATCTCCGTCGTAAGCCACACGTTGAAAGGCATGCTCGCGAACCTTGCAGTCACCCGCGCTACGTCGGCGGCCGCAAAACTCGAACAGCTCGGGCGCGACAGCGGCTCCGAAGCCGAAATCGCAGACGCATTTCGGGCATTCCAGCGTGAGGTCCAGGGTCTTCTCCCCGAGATGGAGGCTTACATGGCTGAGGTGCAACATTGAAGATTCTGATCGCTGACGACGAGGCGCTCTCCCGCCGCCTCCTGGAAAAAACTCTCGAGCGCGCCGGATACGAAGTGGTCGCCGTCGAAAACGGACGTGCCGCCGTTCGACAACTCTGCCAGGCCGACGGCCCACGCCTCGCTCTCCTCGACTGGGTTATGCCCGAACTCGACGGTCCTGGCGTCTGCCGCGAAGTCCGTCGCCAGCAGACCGAGTCTTACGTCTACATGGTGCTGCTCACTTCAAAAGAATCGAAAGAAGACATCGTGACGGGGCTTGAGTCCGGAGCCGACGACTATCTCACCAAGCCATTCAACGTTGACGAACTCAAAGCGCGCCTGCGCACTGGCGAACGCATTCTTCATCTCGAAGGCCGGCTCGTCGAGGCGCGCGAAATGATGCGCTTCAAAGCCACCCACGATGCGCTTACGTCCATCTGGAATCGCGGCGTCATCATGGATCTTCTCGGCCGCGAACTCATGCGCTCCCAG
Source organism: uncultured Acidobacteriota bacterium (assembly GCA_963766985.1). Lineage (GTDB taxonomy): Bacteria > Acidobacteriota > Terriglobia > Acidiferrales > UBA7541 > Acidiferrum. The sequence continues at coordinate 472,872 of CAVYCJ010000005.1, read as the reverse complement.
CGCGAGGCCGGCTGCACGATCGTGCTCCTCGGCGACGTCGACCACTTTAAATCCGTCAACGACACGCACGGCCATCTCGTCGGCGACGAAGTCCTCCAGGAAATCGCACGCCGTCTCTTGCTCTCGATTCGCTCCTACGATTTCGTCGGCCGCTATGGTGGGGAAGAATTCCTGCTCGTGCTGAACAACTGTAAGCCGCAATTTGCAGAAGTTCGGGCCGAAGACATCCGCAAAATTGTCAGCAACCGCCCGATTCAGACGCTCGCTGGCCCGCTGAATATCACGATGAGTTTTGGTTTGCTGCTCAGTGATGTGTGGGGAGTACGCCCAGTGGAGGAGTTACTTCACGAAGTCGATGCCGCTCTCTATGCCGCTAAAGCTGCCGGCCGCAACTGCGTTCGCGTTGCCAAGCCGCCCATCGAACCCGACCTTCCGTTGCTCGCTGTGCGCGAACCGGTTCAGCGTCTGCGCTAGCCGCACCGTCCAAAAACCGTCACTTCGATTTCAATTCCTGCTGCAAAACACTTCGCATCGCCGAAGTCGAACCCGGCGCGCGCTTTTCGCGCCAAGCCTCCAGCCGCTTGCACGTCTCTTCGATATTCAAAAACATCGTCGGATTCTTGAATGCCGCTCGCCACGCCGGCACGATCACGCGCATCCGTTCCCACACGACCCAGATTTCGCCGTTACTCTCGAAGAACAACTCGTCGTTGATCAGGCCGCGATTCACGATGCTCGCTACCATTTCCCAGTAGCTGATCACCATTCGGATGAAATTATTCTCGTCGCTGCCTTGCGGGTACTTCTGCATCGTTTCTTCGGGCGACAGCGGCCGGAAATTATCCACGAACCACGCGCGCGCTTGCCGCAGTCGCGCTTCGCGCCGGATGTCGTACAGCCGTAGCATCAGATTGACTTCGTCGTAGTTCACCTGCGCCATCGCTTTCTTGCTCCTACCCTTTGCTCAGCCCGGAAATCTTTGATCCCGGCGGTTCTTCGCGAATGTCGAAGATGGACCGCTGGTCGAGGTCGTCTGCGGTCGTGATCTCGATTCGATGCTGCTGAAATTCCATCTGAATCCGCCGGCGCAATTCGCGCGCGATTTCGTCTTGCCGCAGTGGCGTCGTCCTAACCTGCACGCGCAGCGTCGGCCCCGATCTTCCGTAGTCCTGTACCCCCAGCACCCGCGGCCCGTCGACAATCGCCTGCGACCACGCCGGATCAGCGCGTAGCGTGCTCGCCGCCGTCTCCAGCACTTGCAACGCGCGCTCCAGCGGCTCCTCCGCGCCGACCGTGATATCCACGATCGCCGCCGACCAGTCGCGGCTCACATTCGCCACGCTGCGAATCTCGCTGTTGCCGAGCGTAACCAGCGCGCCGCGCGCATCCCGCACGACCGTCCGCCGCAGCGTCAACTGCTCGACCTTGCCCGTCGTATCGCCCACCTGAATCGTTTCACCCACCGCGAACTGATCTTCGAAAACGATCGCCAGCCCCGCCACGACATCGGCCACGAAACTTCGCGCTCCGATCGCAATCGCGATAATCGCTGCGCCGATCACGATCACCGCCGGGAGCACGTTTACTCCCAGCTCCGCCAAAACCGAAAAAACAGCCGCGGCCCATACAAGTCCGCTCGCGGTCCGGTAAATCTGCTCCGCCATCGCGCGGCTTTGCTGCTCGCGAGCCTGCGCGCCACGCGTCTGAGAAGTTGCGGGCCGCACAAGCTGGTTTGTCAGCCGTCGCAGAAGCAATATCGCGACTTCGGCCGCAACCAGCGTCAACAAGATGGAAATACCCGTAGCGATTGTGAAAACTGGCCACGAGGTGAACGGGCTGGACATCATATTCTTCGGGAGGGAAAGTATAGCATTGACTAAGCCGCAACCGCTGGTCGCAGGCCTGGTCGTGATTCAGGAGCAGCCATGAAAGTCCTCGATAACCCATCCAGGCGCAATGTTTTACGTGTCGCCTCGGCTACAGTCTGCGCGCTTTTCCTGCGCGCGCGGGCCGGCTCGGCATCCCTCCAAAGCTCCGATCGCATCGACGCTTCCCAGTCAGGCACCTCGCGCCGCGACCGTAACGAAACGGATGCTCCGGTCCCCCCCGCCGCATCAAAAAAAGCGCTCCTGGAGCAGCGCCAGAAAGACATCAAGAAAGACATCGAAAAACTCTTCGACCTCGCCACGCAGCTTAAGACCGAAGTGGAAAAAACCGACGCCACGACAACGCTATCGCTCGTGATGGTCCATCGCGCCGAAGAAATCGAAAAACTGGCCCGCCAAATCAAAGACAACGCGAGGGGCTGATCGAACGGCAGATGCGAACTCTGGTATCCCACACCAATCAACGGTAGAATCCCTTCACCGGCGATACTCGCCGGAGAAACACGCTGGGGCTGTAGCTCAACTGGATAGAGCGCTACCCTCCGAAGGTAGAGGTTGCGAGTTCGACCCTCGCCAGTCCCGCCATTTTCAGATGCGCGGATCGCATCGGCTAATCAAAACCACCCCACATGACAGAGAGCCAACTCCACCCGTGACCACCGGCCGCCTCCAGGGAAAAACCGCACTAATCACCGCCGCCGGCCAAGGCATCGGCGCCGCAACCACCGCCGCCTTCGCGCGAGAAGGCGCTCAAGTTATCGCCACCGACATCAACGAAGATCTCCTCAAAAAACTAGCCGCCGCGCACCCGTCAATCAAAACCCGCATCCTCGACGTCCGCGACATCAACGCCGTCAACGCTCTTGCCGCCGAACTCGGGGCCATCGACATCCTCTTCAACTGCGCCGGCTTCGTCCATCAAGGCACAATTCTCGACTGCGCCGAGTCCGACTGGGATTTCTCTTTCGATCTCAACGTGAAATCGATGTATCGCACCTGCCGCGCCTTCATCCCCGCGATGGCCGCCGCAAAAAAGGGCAGCATCATCAATATGTCCAGCGGTGCCTCCAGCATCAAAGGCGCGCCCAATCGATTTGTCTACGGCACCACAAAAGCTGCCGTCATCGGCCTCACCAAAGCGCTCGCCGTCGATTTCATCAAGCAGGGAGTTCGCGTCAACGCCATCTGCCCTGGGCACAGTCGAATCCCCCTCGCTCGAACAGCGCATCGCCGCCCTCGGTGACGTCGAAAAAGCCCGCCGCGATTTCATCGCCCGCCAACCCATCGGCCGCATCGGCAAGCCCGAAGAAGTCGCCGCCCTCGCCGTCTACCTAGCCTCCGATGAGTCCTCCTATACCACCGGCGCCATCCACATCATCGACGGCGGCTGGACCCTCTAACGGCTTTTTCTTTCGCGCTCTACGATCACCGTTCATCCCCGAAAGCGAGACGTGTGGAGCCATGTTCATCGAGACGGCTTTTGGATGCCGCACCCTTTCGTTTTTTGAAAAGGTGCGGATTTAGACGCAACACCGCCCAGACCAATCCTGCGTGCAATCTTCTCAACTTGTCGCGCAATCTCTCCGTTTGCCGTAAACTCCTAACTCCAAATCCCTCGGAGCCAAAATGAAACTCCTGCGTTACGGTCAACCCGGCAAAGAAAAACCAGGCCTCCTCGACAGCTCAGGCCAAATTCGCGACCTCTCCTCCGTTATCCCCGATGTCGCAGGCGAAGCTCTGACGCCCGACTCCCTCAAGCGCATCGCCGCCGTCGATCCCTCGTCCCTCCCGCTCGTCTCGGGCACGCACCGCATCGGCCCTTGTGTCGGCCGCGTCGGCAAATTCATCTGCATCGGCCTCAACTATTCCGATCACGCCGCCGAGTCCGGCATGAAGGTCCCCACCGAGCCGGTCGTCTTCATGAAGGCGACATCCGCCGTCTGCGGCCCCAATGACAACGTCATCATCCCGCGCAACTCCGTCAAAACCGACTGGGAAGTTGAACTAGGCGTTGTTATCGGCACCGAAGCCAAATACGTCGAGGAATCCAAGGCGCTGGATTACGTTGCAGGCTATTGCGTGGTGAACGACCTCTCCGAGCGCACCTTCCAACTCGAAGGCACCGGCCAATGGGTAAAAGGGAAGAGCGCCGACACCTTCGGCCCCATCGGCCCTTGGCTCGTCACCAAAGACGAAGTCCCCGACCCGCAAAACCTGAACATGTGGCTCAAAATCAACGGCCATCAGTTCCAAAATGGAACGACCAAGACCATGGTCTTCGGCGTAGCCCACATCGTCAGCTACCTGACCCGCTTCATGTCGCTCCAGCCGGGCGACGTCATCTCCACCGGCACGCCCCCCGGCGTCGGCATGGGCCAAAAGCCTCCCAAATACCTCCAAGCTGGCGACAAAATCCAGCTCAGCGTCCAGGGCCTCGGCGAGCAGAATCAAACAGTCATCGCCGCTTCTTAGCCGGTTTTTTTCTTTTTTTGAACTGGCTTCGTCTTTGGTTTTGCCGTGAGGCTAGCTTGCGTTTTCTTTGGCAGCTTCGCGACGACCAAGTCGTAGGCCTCGCGCAACAGTTCGCGCAGCTCAACGCTGGGAATCGCCTCACGACTCTCGAGCGCGACCCATTTCGCGCGAGCCAGATACGGCGCGGGTATTACGTCTTGCCGTTCGATCAACTCCGCGAATTTTTCATCGGAAGTCTTGAAGGAAAGCCACACGCGCGCGACTTCCAACGCAGTGTGAGCGAACATCTTGTTTCCAACCTTGAACGTCAGATCGCCGCCCCAGATCTGGTGTTCTGTGGCGCTAGGGAAACTCAGGCAAATCTTGCGGAGTTCTTCGACATGCATGGCTTTGCTCGTCGTGTTTGCGCGAGGCCTGGCGCTCGACTCTAGCCGCGATCCTTCTTAGCTCGCGGGCGCCCAATCCATTCCATCGACGCCCGGAGTCAGATCGATCGAAGGCTCGAGCTTCCAATCCTTGAGATTGAGCACTTCGATCTTTCCGGCAGCGAGAAATGAAATATACGCGACGCCTCCGTCGGGGCGAATCAAGACTTTGCCCAATGTGGTCGGAGCATCGAAGGTCTTCGCCAATTTGCGCGTGTGCAGGTCGACCACAAAAATGTGGCCCTTCATGCCCGCGCAGATCAGCCAATGATTGTCCGGCGTTGCTTCGGAGGCATACACCGTTTCCGGCATCGGGATCGATGTAGAGATCGCGTTGGAAAGGGGATCGATCACAACGATACGCGGCGACTCTTGATCGTGGGTAAAGACGTACAGGCCGTCGGGCTCGATCGAAATGCGCTGCACGATCTTCGATACGGGGATCGTCGTGACCAGCTTGCGGCTTGGGATATCGAGAACGCTGACGTTGCCCGCATGCACGTTCGCCGTATACACCGTCGGGTTGTCGGGACCGGGGCGGATGATGAACATGTGCGATTCATCCTGGCCCGTGGGAATCTCGGCGATGATTTTTCGCGTTTTCGGATCGATCATGTCGATCGATTGCGACAGCTCTGCGCTCACATAGAGATTGCCGTCGGGTCCGAACGCCGGATTGTGAGGACGCAGCGGCTTCCCGAGGTCGATCGAATACGCCAGCTTACGGTTCGCGATGTCGATGACATCGATGGTGCTGCCGTCGGTGCCCGGCTTGCCTACGCCGGAGTTGCCGTAGATCGGTACATACGCGAATTTGCCGTCGGGGCTGACTGCGACTTCGTGCCCGTTGACGCCGACGGTAATTTTTGCGATTTCCTTGCGCGCATCCGGATCGACGATGAGCGCGGTGTGCTCGAATTGGTTGGCAACAACGAGCAGACCCTTCGATGACGCAGGTTTCGGTCGCGAATGAGCATTCATGGCTGTGAAAATGAGAGCGACAGCGACGGCAACGAGCATGATGAACGAGAAAGATTGCTTCCGCATGGAGCACCTCGACACTTTTGCGGCGACGGGCACGTGGGCATCCGCGAAAGTGGAGGGATTATAGCGAGTGCGGACGCGCCGAACAATGATTGTGCCGACGGCAAGTAGACGTTCTGCCTCTCACTTCGCGAACACCTCATCCGGCACGTTAGTGTGCGAACCGGCGGAAGAATGAATCCGGCTTCCACTGCGGACGTGCATCGGAGTCGGCAACTGTTGTCAGCAGTTGGCGGAGAATTTCTTCGTAAGTAGCGGCGGCGGCTTTGTCGACCGGCTGCGAAAGATCATCCGACGGCGCGTGGTATCGCACTGTAAGCCACTGCTTGAAAACAGCTTCGTCCGGCGAACCGGGATCGAATCCGAGATCCAGTTTCACCGACGGCACGCCATGACGGATAAAACTGTACTGATCGCTGCGAATGAATGCGTTGCGAAGTGGTTGCGGGTCGGCTTGCACGCGGACGCCATAGTCTGCCGCAGCATCCTTCGCGCGCTCACCCAGGTCCGACTCCGTGAGTCCCTGCACCTTCAGAACCTTGATCGGAACGATCGGCAAGAACATATCGATGTTCACGTCGGCGACGATGGATTTCTCTGGAACCGTCGGATGCGCCGCAAAATACTTCGAGCCGAGCAGGCCTTTCTCTTCAGCAGTCACTACCACGAAAAGCAGTGATCGTTTCGGATGCGGCTGATCCTTCCACGAGGCTGCAATCTCCATCAGTGCCGCGGCGCCCGACGCATTGTCCATCGCACCGTTGTAAATCTTGTCCCCGTTGATCGGCTCACCGACTCCGACGTGATCGACGTGAGCGGAGAGAACGACGTACTCACCCTTGAGCGTCGGGTCGCTCCCCGGCAGTTTTCCAATTACATTCGCGGATTCCACCGATTTCGTTTTCATCGTCGCGTGCGCCTTCAGCGAAACGGCCAGCGGGAAGCGCGGCAGCGGCTTGCGATCTTTACCCAGCGCGGCGATCTCGGCGAACGTATGTCCCGAGCCGGCGAATAATTTTTCCGCGTTTGCAGGATTGAAAATCAACGCCAGTTTGAGTCCCTCGGTTTCGTCGAATTCCTTGCCAACCAGGTCCATCGACGCGTGCGTTCGGCTCAACGTCATGCGCGACCAGGGAATGTCCATCGACGCGGGATTTGGAATGGCGATCAACCCGATAGCTCCAGCGGCCTTCAGCGATTTCCATCGTTCGAGCGTGGTTTGATAGTGAGCCGACAACGCTGTCGGCGTGTCGGCAGGAGAGCCCTGGATGTAGACGACGATTTTTCTCTTCAGATCGAGTCCGGCGAGATCGTCGTAGTTCTGCTCAGGAATTTTGAGTCCATAGCCAATAAACACCAATTTTGCAGTGATCGCATCCGGCGCAAGATTTGCGCGCGTCGAAAAATAGGCATCGTCACCGAGGACGAGCGGTTCGGCCTTTCCGCCCGAGATCAGCGCGGCAGACGATTCACTTTCGACAATTTCGCGCGAGACAAACTTCACCGGCTGGTAGAAGCCATCGCTTCCGGCAGGCTCGAGCCCGGCCTTCTTGAATTGATCCACGACATACGCTTCCGCCTTACGCAGGCCTTCGCTTCCCGTCTCGCGACCTTCCAGATTGTCATCCGCGAGGAATTGCACGTGCGCCCACCACGCGTCCCCGGAAAAATGTTTCGCGGCGGTCTGAGCGAACGTAGTGGCGGCCAGAATCAGCAGCGCTGCGAAGATGGATGGATATGCAAACCGTCGATGCGTCATCGAACCCTCAATTGGCTTTAGTTGATGGCGCAGCATATCAGGTTGAGTTGGGTTGGCCAACGAGCCAAGCCAGAGCCGTCCCGACGTCGTGGGCTCACAAATTCGGTTGCTCATCGAGCCGCGGCGTTGGCGCTCCGGATATGGTTGTATTGACCAGCCGCGCCGCCCAACGTAGGATTCCGCCAGGCAAAGCAATCAGGAATACCGCAATAGGCTGTCCACGGCGACCGAATCGCCCAGGGGGTTCAAGTGTACTGTTCCAAGTGTGGAAGCAATCTCCCCGAGGACACGACGTTTTGCAGCCGGTGCGGCGCGCAGATTACACCGCTAGCTCCGCCTACATCCCCGATCGGCGCCCCAGCGCCGCTGGCGACACAGGTTCCCGCTGGCGCAATCGCGGGAGGCTACGCCGTCGCGCAGCCTGTGTATGTGCAAACATTTCCCCAGGTCGCGTACGCGGGATTCTGGCTCCGCGTTCTTGCCTATTGTATTGACGTCATCATTCTCGGGGTCTTCGCCATACCAATCCTGATCGGCGCCGCGATGCTCATGGGCGTCGGCGGAATGCTCGAAAACATTCCGCATAATCAGGACCCGTTCATGAACGGGATGCCTCCCGCTTTTATCCTTTTCATCATGCTTTGCGGTGGTCTCGGCATTTTCGGCACATGGCTCTATTTCGCGTTGCTCGAAAGCTCGGAATGGCAGGGGACAGCGGGCAAGAGAGTTCTCGGCTTGATCGTCACCGATATGGCTGGGCAGCGCGTCACCTTCATGCGAGCCACCGGCCGCCACTTTTCCAAAATCGTGACCAGCTTTATCCCGCTCGGCATCGGCTACGCCATGGCTGGTTTCACCGAGAAGAAGCAGGCGCTGCACGACATGATCGCCAGCTGCCTTGTCCTGCGACGAGGCTAGCTCCAACAAACACGGCAGCTGCCGGTCAAACCTCTTCCAAGTCACGTTTCACCTACCTCCTACGATTTCGTTCCGCAGCTTCCTACAGGCAAGTGTGGATGGTGCAGTTTCCCATCCGCGATACCGTTAACTCACCCCCTAGGCAATTCCTCGCAATGGGCAACGGAGGCTTTTATGCGCGACTTGAACTTTAAAAATCCCTGGATCAAGGCGGCTTACGTAGCCGGGGTCACGACATTCTGCACATTTCTCGGATGCTGGGCTGTGCTCGCGCACCAGGAGTCAGCTCCGCCTGCGGCGTCTCCTGCCAACGATACCGTTTTCGCCAAAAAGGCCGCTCAGGGCGGCATGGCGGAAGTGAAAATGGGCCAACTGGCGCAGCAAAAGGGTACTGCCGCGTCCGTGAAGAAATTCGGCGCGCGCATGGTCGAAGACCACAGCAAAGCGGGCGACGAATTGAAGCAGGCGGCCTCGCAGTCGAACATCACATTGCCCAACGATATGAGCGCGAAGGACAAAGCGACCTACGACATGCTCTCAAAACTATCGGGCGCAGCGTTTGATCGCGCGTATGCGCGCGACATGGTTCGAGACCACGAAGAAGACGTCGCCGACTTCAGCAAGGAAGCCAATAACGGCCACAATCCAGCGGTAAAGGATTTCGCGACGCAGACCCTGCCGACGTTGCAGGATCACCTGAAGGAAGCCAAAGAGATGCGGCAGAACGTCGCACCGGGAAATCCGGCGGCGACGAAAAATGGCGCCGGAAACACCGGCAAGCGCTAGACGACAGCGAACAAATTTGAGTAGTGATTTCGACAGGGCTGGCCCGAAACGGCTAGCCCTTTTTCGCTTCCGCGCGCTGCTTTTGCAGCTTGATTGCGGTGGTCCGCAATGTCTCAGGCACGTTTTTGTTGGTCGTCAATCGCTTGAGGTCGATAGGATTCATCATCGGAAGCAAGTTCAAGCTCACGTCGAGCGGCGTCTTGGCGTTATTGAGCAGGTTCCGTACAACCACATAATTCTTGCGGAAATTTCGATTCGTGGCGATCAGCCGCAGAATTTCGTCCGTCAGCGAGGACATCGACGCGAACGCTTCGACTTCCTGGTTGGTCAGGCGAGGCGATTGCAGCACGGCGCGCTGCACGACTTTGTTCGTGTCCTTAATGAGCGTGCGGCGTGCTTCCGATCCGCCCTTGATCGCGAACTGAACGCGCTGCGAGACCGTCATCTTTGCAAGCTTCTGTATCAGCGTTTGGCGTTTGGCGACGTCCGGCTCGGCTTCGGCAGCGGCGTCGGCCAGCGCAGCTTCGCCGAGCGTTGCGTCCGTCAAGACTTCGCGAAGCACCCTCTGCTGGGTTTCGGTGAGCGCTGGATTCTTCAGGAGAGCGGTTGCGAGTGCGCTTGAATCCGAGATGCGGTCGAGATCGTCGATCAATTCCTTCAGCGAAGATGGCGGCAGCGTCGGTGCGACGCCGATAAACCTCTCGGCCGGGCAATTCCTGTTGCCGATCAGCGCATCGGCAATGCCGGGTTTGTCGGCGAGTTTACGGGAAGCGTAAGCGAAAAGGGCGGGTGTTGCCGTCGTACGCTTTATGGCTTCGACGAAAGATTCGATAGGTTGCGTGAGCGCGGCTTCCTCGGCGTGCTTGGCGACGGCCTCGTCGGAGTCGGATGCGAGCACCGCCAGGACTTCGGCGCGATCTACGGCACTGAGTTGAGCGCCACCTGTGCACACGGCGAGCTTGTTTTCGCGGCTTGCGCGGCCACTGCGAAGCTCTTCGACAACTTCAACGCTGAGCGTTTCCACTGGGTGCCTGCCTTAAATCCTTCTGGCTGAGCACCATTGTACCGGACGCCCCGACGGAGGTGAGCGGCGGCATCGCTTGCCCGTTCATCTCCAGCAACACCACGTCGGGGTGGGCCGCGGAGATAACGAATTGGTTTCTCGCGAACAGGCGACGCGTTTCTCCGGCCGGCAATCGGCTATCGAGCACGATGCGTCCGTCGGCCACGACGCGCACACGCGACTCGCCTGACGTTGACACCGCGAGGTCGAGGCGTTGCGGCGCCGAGGATTTTGCGTCAATCGGCGTTCCGGAAGGTTTCGCAGCAGAAGAATTCGCTGCCGGGCTTCCGCCACTAGCTGGCTGTGGCATCGGCGACGCGGCATTTGGTTCAGCTGCGGCCACGGTTCCAGGTGTCGGAACTTGCCCCGCTGGAACCGCCGACGCGGTCAACGCCGCTCGCTTCGCAGCTCGCCGCGCGGCGTATCGCTGCCAACCGTGAACCGAACCCCAAACCGCCCCAACAATCAGTAGCAAAATGGCAATCGCTACGGCGGCGACGGCCCATTTTGGAGGTGTTGGAATCGGATCTTCAGCGACCGCCGCCATCGCCGGGCGCTGATCTCCGTAGGCGAGGTCGTACTCCGACAGCAAATTTTCTTCGTCCAGCCCCAGATAACGCGCGATCGCTCGCACAAATCCGCGATTGAAAACGCCGCCCGGCAGCTTTTCCCAATCTTCCCGCTCGAATGCTTCCAGAAAACGCGGCGGAATACGCGTCGCGACCGTCACTTCGTTGAGGGTCACTTCGCGCAGCTCACGCTCGCGCTTCAACAATTCGCCGAAACTTCCCTTGGTCATGCAGCTGAATCCCGTTTGCAGCAGAGCAACTTCGGTGCCACTGTGGGGCCAGTGTGGGCAGTGTTACGCCGGGGAGTTGGCCAACACCCGAAATCACCGAGGCCGGAGCGCGATCGCGCGCAGCCCCATCGAAACCAATCCGAAACCGGAGCAAATCCAGAAAGAAAAATTGCTCCTCGGGGGCACTATAAAAGGGCGTGATGGGTGTGTCAAACAATCGAGCGGGGTATTACGCGCTGACGGGAAAATGCTACAGGTAGGCGCTGCGACCTCTACTTTCCACTTGTCCGGTTACGGCGTTATCGGGACTTGACGCTTCGCGTCGCAAAGTCAATCTGATGGGAACATCCTTAGGTCGTCTGGAGTCTGAATAGTATGCGGAGACCTACCATCCTGGTGGGATGTATCGTAGTTCTCGCAGCGATCGTTGGATTTCTCGGAACAAAATTCTGGATTGAATCTCGAACCCTCCGAGCTGTGGATATACCCGTATCCCTTGCCCGTGGCATCATCACCACAGATTTTGATGTGAACATCCATGCTTTCTACTCCATCAACGTCGGTCTATCTCAAGGCGACCCGAATCTGGTTTGCAGGGACGGAACGGTTTTGGAGACAAGACGAATCTCCTCTCTGGGCGACCTTCCTGTGTACCGCTATCAGCGATTGGAGGACGCAATCCGCCGCACAGGAAGAGATGCAAACACTGACTTCTTCCTCGGTGGATTTGAGAGTAGGCGCGGTCACTATGCGCTACGAATTGAGGTTCTTTCCGACACAGCCTGCCTGAATGAACGCGAGCCTCGTTTGTACGTAGTGGCCAGCAATCTCGATTTCAATCGATGGGCCGGGTATTACGACAGCGCATTCTGGATTTCGCTTGTTGCCGAGTCTGTCGGACTAGGGATTCTGGTCGTTGGAGTGAGAGAGAAACTCCGCAGACCTTCCTCCGACGACTATGACCTGAGAATCCATGACCCGCCTGCCAGTCAACACTATGTACGTAGGAGAGAAAAGACCGCTCCCTGGGTTCCCTTATTCTCGCAGCTCGGCGTGCTGTACTCGCAGACTCTTCTCATATTAGCCGTCTGTTCGATCCCAATCTTCCATTACGCATTTGGCGGCGGTCAGTCTTACGGATTCTACGTTCTAACACCTTTTCCGGAATCCTTTCTCTTCAGAAATACTCCGTGCGCTCAGGATTGGGTGGTGCGCGTGGAATCAAATGGAATTTGGTATCTGAACGCCAAGAAAATAAAGCCGGACCAATTGTTTGCGACACTACGCTCCGAAATTGGTGGTCGAACAAACTGCGTTATTTCTTTTGACGCTGATCCTGATGTGCCTTTCTATGAGGCAATTCACGCGATCGAACTCATCGAACAGACGCCGGGAAGGGTGGTACTTCTAACACCTAAAATCCGGCACGTTCGCACTCCTTAGTGGAGGTGCTTCTCGGAAGTGCCCGATAAGTCGCGTTACCGGACAAGTGCCTGGGTTGTCGCCATCTGAAGCCGTGCTATCACCTTCGCCGAATAGCAGTCATTGCCTCTGCGTGTGAAGCCATCGAAGTCGCGATCTACCGAGTTCACTAATACGGTATCGGAGCGTTCCCCCGCCCCGTGTATGTCTCTCTAGCAAGCCGAAGCTCGACAGCCTCTTGAGATAAGTCCGCGCCGGCCTTGCCGGGAGAAAATTGGGCTTTTAGAACGGGGCGGCCTATTGCCATACAAAGACCCGGCGAAGAAAAGACTATGGGAAGACTTGCACCGCGCGTTGGTTCGGAGATGGACCGGTCAAACAATCGAGTGGGTTGGCCGTAGGCGCGCCGAACTGCGACAGATTGCGATTAATGCAGTTCGCTGAAAACGAATCCGTGAGCTTTGGCATTCGCGTGGCATGCAAAACAGGATGCACCCGCGTCTGTCACCGCGTCCTTCGTCTGGTCGTTGGCCATGAAGCGTTCGAATCGCCAACCTCCGGTGCTCTTATAGAGGTTGGAATCTTTGATCATCACATCCACTCTTCGGCGCTCGCCTTCGAAGATGATTCCGTTCTTCTGCTGTGCCTCGCGCAGTTCGTACACGATGATCGAGCCGTCCGCGAATTCGCCCGATGCGTAACCGTCGGCGGCCTTTGGATTCGCGAAAACGTGATGCATTCCTTGTTCGCTCTCGGGCAGCGTTCCGCCGGGCAGGATGACTCCGGTGCCGACGTGCACCCATCGGCGAAAGCCGTCGGGGTATTGCACAGATTCGGCGCCGTACAAAAGGCTGAACGATAACGCCACGAATACCAGCGACAGCGAAATCCGGGTCCGAGTGCAAACGCGAGTGACGTGAAGATTGCGGGCGGGATTTGTCATGCCCGCATCCTCCCGCGAGGCGTGACACCCTGTATTGTAAAAATTTCAACTGCCCGCGGCAACGACCTGTGATTCGCGGCCTATGTCGAAAACCTGTCTGCTGTACTCGAGCGGCGTCATGCCGGCAAACACCCGAAAATCGTGGATGAGATGCGCCTGATCGAAGTATCCGCAGTCCGCGGCGAGCCCCGCCCAGTTCACCGGCAATCTATTCTCAATGCAACCCAGCAGGGCGTGGAAACGCCGCACGCGCCCAAAAAGCTTTGGTGTGAGGCCAACCTGCTCTCGAAACAACTGAATAAACCGGGTGTGGCTGAAGCCCGTGTCCAACTGTATTTTCCGAACGCTTCGTGGCCTGCCCTCGCACGACAACTGCTCGATCGCATACGCCATCGCGGGAGGAATCGGCGCGGCGCCCTTGAGCTTGCGGCTCAAATATTTTTCCATCACGCAAAATTGCCTATCTTCGCCCCGTGCCGCGCATAGCTCGTTGAGCAAGCAGTCTGCTTCACTCGGATAAAGATCACTCAGCGCAATGTCATCGTTGTGCAACTCATCCGCCGCAACCGGAAAGAACATGCGACCAGCGCCCGGACGAAACAAAACGCCGATGACTTCCGTAGATTTCGATGGGTCCATGTGAAACGACATCGAGTAGGGGCCGGCCAGCAGCGGCACGCGGACGGTCAGCACTCTGTCTTCGAAGTAATAGGAAGCGGTTGGCTTCTTGAGATGGATGACCAACGCCATCGCCCCATTTGGGTAGACACGCTGGCGCGACGACGGTATCCCCGAGTTTGCGGCTCGCCAGATGTACTCGACGTATCGCGAGAGCGGGAACCGTGGTTTGTAGATGCGCTGTGCCATAGCCACGCAGGAGGGACCTGAAGGTTGAGACGTATCAGCGAAATGGACGTCTCACGCTGGTAGGGAAGATCGGTGGCGTACGGCCGGCGGTGAGTTGCGGCGTTGGGCACATTCATTCGCAACAGATGCATCGCCGCATCAACCGTGCTAGCCTCGGCCCTCCCTGGCGAAGTTCAGCCCTTTCGTCGACAAAAAAAATCAATAGCACTTGCTTCGCGACCCGCATCTACTTTTTACGGAGGGAATGCATGAGCTCAAAGCCAGTACTCACCCCAAGTCCGGCGACCGTCGACATGAAGTTCGAGATCGTTGTCATCCCGGTTTCCGATATCGACCGCGCCAAGGAGTTCTACCAGCGGCTCGGCTGGCGGCTCGATGCCGACTTCGCTGCTGACGACAAGAGTTTCCGCGTGATTCAGTTCACGCCTCCCGGCTCCAGCTGCTCCGTTATTTTCGGCAAGGGAGTCACGGCCTCGGCGCCCGGCTCCTCGCAAGGCCTCTACCTCGTCGTGTCCGATATCGAAGCGGCTCGCAAAGAACTCGCGGAGCGCGGCATCGACGTAAGTGGAATATTCCATGGCGACGGCACTTACACCGGCTCTGACGAACCCTTTCTGTTTGGTCAGCACCGCGCGGACGGACCCGATCCCGCGAATGGCAGCTACCGTTCGTTTGCCTCGTTCCATGATCCCGACGGAAACGGATGGCTGTTCCAGCAAATCACGAACCGGCTGCCCGGCCGCGTCGATCCGGCGACAACGACCTTTGCGTCGGTGAAAGATCTCGCCAACGCGATGCGCCGCGCTTCCGCCGCGCACGGCGAACACGAAAAGCGCATCGGCGCCGCCGATCCCAACTGGCCCGATTGGTACGCCGAATACATGGTTCGCGAACAGTCCGGCGACAAGCTGCCGGAATAAAACGCATTCCAACGCGGTTCATGAAGTAGTTGGCGACGTCGCGGAGTTGGCGACGTCCGGAGATAACGCTGGAAGTGCGTCTGATTGAAATTCTTGGGAGGTTTGCGTTGATACGGATTCTGCGCGTAGCGCTACTCATTTCGATCATGACTGTCGCGATTCAATCCGCGGCACAAGCACAGGTGAAAGGGTCAACCATGGAAAACCCGACCGCATACCGTTCAGTACAAGTCGACGGACTCTCGATCTTCTATCGCGAAGCCGGTCCGAAAGACGCTCCGACAATTCTGCTGTTGCACGGCCTGCCGTCATCATCACGAATGTTTGAGCCGCTCTTTACGCGCCTCTCCGATCGCTATCATCTCGTCGCGCCAGACTATCCAGGATTCGGTCACAGCGACTGGCCCGATCCGAAAAAATTCGCGTACACCTTCGATCACATCGCCGACGTCATGAACCACTTCGTCGAAGCCCTCGGTCTCACCAGGTTCAACCTATATATGCAGGACTACGGCGGCCCAGTGGGCTTTCGCATGATTCTGGCGCACCCCGAACGCGTCGAGTCGCTCATCGTGCAGGACGCTGTCGCGCACAACACCGGCCTGGGCGAGAACTGGAAAACTCGCCGTGCCTTCTGGGCCGATCGCGCTGCGAACGAGACCTCGCTGCGAGAAAATCTTCTTTCGCTGGCCGCCACGCGTGCGCGTCACGTCGGCAATGATCCCAACGTCGAGCGCCACGACCCCGATCTCTACACCGACGAATATTATTTTCTCAACCGTCCCGGCCAAGGCGACATCCAGGTCGACCTCTTCTACGACTACCGCACAAACGTCGAGAACTATCCCAAATGGCAAGCCTGGATGCAGAAAAACCAGCCTCGCCTCCTGGTGATCTGGGGCAAGTACGAACTGTCGTTTGATCCATCCGAACCCGATTCATACAAACACGACGTGCCAAATGCCGAAGTACACATCGTCGACGGCCCCCACTTCGCTGTCGACACCGCAGCCGACCCTATCGCCGACTACATCCGCGGTTTCATTAAGACGAAGTAAGCAAAATAGCCAGCCTCGACTGCATCCAGTGAATCCATTCTGACGCTATAATCCCTGCGCCCATGACCCTTACCGCAGGATCGAAACTCGGCCCATATGAAATCGTTGCGCCGCTCGGCGCCGGCGGTATGGGCGAAGTGTTTCACGCGCGCGACACGCGACTCGGCCGCGACGTCGCCATCAAAATCTTTCCGGAGAAATTCGCGGGCCGCCCCGACCTGAGAGAGCGATTCGAGCGTGAAGCGCGGACCATCTCGGCTCTGAACCACGCAAGAATCTGCACCATATATGACGTCGGCCACCAGGATGACGTTCAGTTTCTGGTCATGGAGTTTCTCGAAGGAGAAACGCTCGCGGAGCGAATCAACAAGGGATCGCTCCCGCTCCGCGAGATCTTGCGAATCGGAATGGAAATCTGTGAAGCGCTCGATGCGGCGCACCGCGCATGGATCGTTCACCGCGACCTAAAACCCGCTAACGTAATGCTCACCGCGGGCGGCGCTAAGCTGATGGATTTCGGTTTGGCCAAGGCGAGCGCCGCAAGTTCGAGCGGCGCCACCACAGCAACCAACGCGCCGTTACTCTCCGCTGCCGAAACCATTAGCGGTCCCAGCCCGCTCTCACCTCTCACTTCCGCCGGACAAGTCGTGGGCACGATTCAATACATGTCGCCCGAGCAACTCGAGGGAAAAGAGGCCGACGCCCGCTCCGACATTTTTGCGTTTGGCGCAGTCCTGTACGAAATGGCAACGGGGAAGCGCCCATTCGGCGGCAAGAGTCAGATCAGCCTTGCGACCGCAATACTCGAGAAAGACCCTGAACCAATTCGCACCTTGCAACCCGCCCTGCCGCCGGCGCTCGATCGTGTCGTCAGCACGTGCCTGCAGAAGAATCCCGAGGATCGGTTCCAATCCGCTCGCGATGTGCGCATCGAACTAAAGTGGATCGGAGAAAACGCTGCAGAGCCTGCCTCTGTAACAACGGAAAAAGCTCCCAGCCGCGCCTTCTTTCCTTGGGTTGTTGCCGCCGCTGCGCTCATTCTGGCAGCAGGTCTCTTCTTCTTCATCCCGCGCAAACTTCCATTTCCTCGCTATCGCATGGTTGGCTTCCGCGCCGGTACGCTCCAGAACGCGCGCTTCTCGCACGACGACCAAACCATCGTCTTCAGTGGTGAGTGGGAAGGCGGTCCGCCGCAGGTTTCGACGACGCGTGTCGGTACGCCAGAGTCACGCGCGCTCGGTATTCCGTCTGCCACGCTTGCCTCGATCTCGTCGTCCGATCAGGTTGCCGTGCTCGAAGGTTGCGAGCCGATGTTTCTTTTCGATTGTGGTGGCACCCTGGCGACGTTCAATCTTGCCGGCGGCGCTCCGCGCGAAATCGCCGGCCACGTCGCGTACGCTGACTGGAGTCCAAAAACGGAGCAACTCGCCGTCGTCGTTGACGAGCCCAACAGCGCGCGCCTGGAATTTCCGCCCGGGCACGTGCTCTATCAACAGAACACCGGCTGGCTGGGCCATCCCAGATTTTCTCCCGACGGCACGCTGATCGCGTTTGAGAATCATCCGATCGACTCCGACGATGGCTCGCTCGATGTCGTCGACTTGCAGGGCAATCATCGCGTCATTACCGGTGGATGGATCAGCCTCGAAGGCTTGGCGTGGCGCCCTGATGGAAAAGAAATCTGGTTCGCCGGCACGGTGACAACGGCGGGCTGGGCCGACGCAATTCACGCAATCACGCTCTCGGGCAAGGATCGCATCGTGCTCGCGATGCCGTGGGTGCGGCTCCTCGACGTTGCAAGCGATGGCCGCGTGCTGCTTGCCTACCAGGATTGGCGCCGCATCATGATCGGCAAGTTTCCCGGCGATCCGGCGGAGCATCCCTATTCCTGGCTCGACGACACCAACGCCACAGCGATTACAGATGATGGGCGCGCGCTTACGTTTGTCGAATCCGGCGAGGTCTACTACATCGCGCAAGATCGCCAGGCTTACTATCGCAAGACCGATGGCTCGCCAGCGGTTAGCCTCGGCGTCGGGCAAGCGGCCGTCTCCCCCGACGGGAAATTCATCCTCACTTACGGGCGAAAGAACGCGCTCACGCTGAACCCGGTCGGATTAGGCACCGCAAAGCAGCTTCCCATGACCGACCTGACCATGGTGGATCACGTCGCCTGGTCCGACGACAATCGCCAAATCGTATACGAGGGGCTTGACGCGGGAAAAACTTGGAACGTCTACACACAAAAAGCCGACGGCAGCGGCTCGCCTGAACTGGTTGCAACGAAAGGACGCGATGCGTTTCCCGTGCTGTCGCCCGACGGTCGTGTGGTGGCCATGCGCGATGTCAGCAAAGGCCTCGTACTGATCCACCTGGATCAAAATTCCGATCAGAATAAAGTCGTGCGCGAAATGATTTCGGTCAAAGAGTCGCTTCCGGACGAGCATCCAGTTCGCTTCTTCGATGGAGGCCGGTCGCTCCTGACGGCCGATGTCACCGGGAAGGGCACTTCCATCACCGCAATCGATCTCGCGACAGGTCGCCGCCAGCCCTTTCGCCAGTTAACGACCCGCATGGTCTTCGGCAGCCAGAATATGGTGGTCACGCCGGATTTGAAGTACTACGCCTACGCAGCGCCGAACTACCTGTCTGACTTGTATCTCGTCGAAAACCTGAAGTAACTCGAACAGAATTTGCGTTGTGTCTATCTGCGGGAACGGAAGACGGAGATGTGGCCCGACTCCGACGGATCGAGCGCCAGCCAAGGCTCCGCCGCAACCGTCGGCGTGCAGGGACCGAACGTGCAGACTCGAATTGCGCGGCTGTTGGCTTCGGCTCTCAGCCGATCCAACACAGTGCGCAGGATCGCGCCACGGAATGGCGTGTAGAGATAGAAGACAGTTCCCGTCGACAATTCGGCGTCTCGGACATCTTGCGCGATGAAGTTCGCGTTGCTCAGTCGCAGCTCTGCGGCACTTTGCTTCGCGCGCTCGACGTACGAAGGCTCGAGTTCAATCCCGATCGCGCGTGCCGGAGTGCAAACCGCAGATCAGCAGGGGCACGTGACCTAATCCGGAGCCGAGGTCGACGAAAACGTCGCGTGCGCTCAACTGAATTTTGCGGATCAACTCGAAGATGTGACGCGCAGGCGTCGGCTGATACGCCACCATTTCCGAAGACAAGTCGATCTTCGGTGCATCCGGAACCGAGAATCGGAAAACACCGCTCACCAATTCATCGAGATAGTCGTAGCTGTCGCCATTCTCAGAAGTGTTGCTGCGCTGCGTTGTCTCTTCCGGATCTTCGGCTGCGCACCGAAGCAATGCAGTACGGCCAAAACCGCCGCGAATCGCATCGCGGACGTGCTCATACAGTCGGAAATTCGCTTCTTCGAGTTCAGCCTGTAGCTCTCTAGCTCGCCGATAAAGCACAACATGGCTAGGTTCGGCGTTTAGGCTGGCAGCCCGCGAATTTAAATCGAACGCATCAAGCAGGTCTAATACCTCCACACGCTCGCGAAATCGGTCGGAGTCCGCAAGGTACCGATCGGCCTCGATCGCTTTGACTAACCTCTTGAAGTGCCGCCAAATCACTCAAGCTTCAATTTCCTTCCACTGCCGTAAGTCCAATCTCAGCATAGCAATCCACCCACTCGTAGCAACCTCGCTACGCCTGTACTACGACTTTCTTGATTCACGCACTACCCGGCGCGATACTGGCGACGATAGGCGTACTGCGGCCGTTTGCGTCCCCGCGGCTGAAGACCATGCCGACCAAGCTCGAATGCCACTTAAGGGACAGGTCCGAACAATCGTGGAGGACGTGAAACAATTCCCCGCCGTCGAACGCCGCCGCAATCAGAGCGTTCCCTACGAGCAGCGCGAAGCGGGCGAAGTCGCGGTCTTCCAGGAACTCGGCAAAGCGCTCACCTCTTCGCTCCAGCTTGACCAGGTCCTCCGCACCATCATGGAAAAAATCGACGAGTTTCTGAGGCCAGAAAACTGGTCGCTGCTGCTCTTCGACGAAAACACCAACGAACTCTACTTTGAATTGGCGGTTGGCAAGGCTTCCCAGGCTTTGAAAGACGTGCGCGTCAAGATCGGTCAGGGCATCGCCGGCTGGGTTGCCCAGAATGGCGAAGCCGTCGTCGTCCCCGACACTTCCAAAGACACCCGCTTCTTCGGCAAAGTCGACGAAAAGACCAAGATGGAAACGCAGTCCATCGTCGCCGTCCCGGTCAAGTTTCGCGACACCTGCCTCGGCGTCATCGAACTCATCAATTGCATCGGCCCCGACGGTTTCGACGCGCGCGATCTGAAACTGCTCGAAGCTCTCTCCGACTTCGCCGCAATCGCGCTCGAAAATGCGCGCCACGTCAAACGCATCCACGAACTCACCATCACCGACGATTGCACGTCTCTCTACAACGCGCGACACATGCAATTCATCCTCGACACCGAGATCTACCGCTCGCAGCGCTACAACTACGAATTCTCTGTCGTCTTCATCGACCTCGACCATTTCAAGCAGGTCAACGACACGCACGGACATCTCGTCGGCTCGCGCCTGCTCGCCGAAATTGGCAATGCGCTCAAGTCCCACTGCCGCCTGATCGATTTCGCATTCCGCTACGGTGGCGACGAATTCGTGATTCTGCTGCCGCAAACATCGAAAGAAAACGCGCTCAACGTAGCGCGCCGCTTGCACAAATTGATTCGCGAAACCCAATGGCTCGACCAGGCCGGCGTGAGGGTCCGTGTCACCCCAAGCGTTGGCGTCGCCTCTTACCCCGTCGACTCGCGCACCAAAGAAGGCCTGCTCCACCTGGCCGACGAAGCCATGTACCTCGTAAAAAACACAAACCGCGACAGCGTAGCCGCCGCCAACATCGGCATCCTCCCCGACACCGCCCCCACCGCCGCCGAATCCGCCAGCTAGTCGCCTTCTTCAAATCAACGATTTTCGAGTTTGCTTAGAGCAGGAGGGCGACGCCCTCGGCCTTTGCGGCCCGAGTCATGCTTGTGTCCAATGAGGCGAGTCCGGCGGCTTGACGAAGCGCGAGATCAACGTAGGCGCCGTCGTAGGTTGTTAATCCGTGCTTTTCGCTAATCGTCAATACGCGCTTCACGTCGCTCGTATTCAAGCGGACGATCGACATTGATTGGAAGCTCAGAAAACTGATCCCAATATTGACTGCGTAGGTTCGGCGAGATGCGCTTTCGGCGTTGGGCAAGCAATAGCCCGTTGGACACTTCGATCGGCCAGTGGGCGGGTACGATTGCACTATCTCCGGTCGGATAGCCGCCGAAAAACGCGCTTGATCTCATCCGTAGTCTTCGTCCTCGAAGCACCAAGCAAGACTAACGGACGCGTCGAGAACGAAAACTGCCATCAGTACTTACGACCCTCGTTGATCAGATCTTTGATTTTGAGGCCATCCAGACGGACGCCCTTGCGGAGCTCGTCCATCCGGGCGATCGCGGCCTTGATCTTGGCCGTGTCGGACTCAGACGGAGTGGTTTTTTGTCGCCGCCGTGCCCGTTGCACTGCTTCGGCCAGCACCTGCTCAACATACACTTCCACCGACAAGCCCTTTTCCCGCGCCTGGGCCGCCAACTCATCCGGTATGTTCACGGTCACTTGCATGCCCTCATTTTACCACGCCACAGGTAACGCCGGCGCCCCACCCGCGCATCTGATACCCGGCGGCAACTCTACTCCCCGCGACCACTTTTGCTTACACTAAATCATGCGCAGAAGTGAAGCGGCGCGCTACGCGCGCTGGTCGGCGGCGGTAGCCCTGATTCTCGCGGGCATCACCACGGCCGTCTATCTCAAGCGCGGCTGGACGCGCCACATCGAGCGCAAGCAAGCTCCGCCGGCGGCTCCCGAAGACGTCACGCGCCAATCCAACGGCATCAATTTCAAAAAGGTCGAGCAGAACCGCACCATCTTCCAGGTCCAGGCCTCCAAGTCCACCGACTTTAAAGGACAGGACGCGAGCCTCCTCGAAGAAGTCGTGGTCACAATTTTCGGCAAAGCCGGCGACCGCCACGACATCATCCGCACGCACAGTTGCCAGTACGATCAGAAATCCGGCGACATCACCTGCGGCGGTGACGTCCGCATCGACGCCATGAGCGCCGACGACGCCGAACTCGCCGAGCGCAATCCCTCTCTCGCCGAAGCCCGCGCCACCCGCGTCGAGACACGCGGCGTTATCTTCAATCGCGCCAGCGGCCTCGCGCGCACCGATCAGCGCGTCACCTTCGCCTTCCCCAGCGGCACCGGCGACGGCACCGGCCTCGAATACAATTCCGACGAAGGCACTCTCCGTCTTCAGCACGACGTTCGCCTGCGCCTGACGCAAGCGCCTGCCACCACCGCCAAGAAAACAGGAGTCTCCGCCGCCGTCGATCCGAAAGCCGGCCAGGACGTCCGCGTGAAAGGTTCGTCGCTCGATTTCTCCCGCGACTCTCGCTTGCTCCATCTTCTCGGCCCCGCCGAAGCCGAAACCGCCGCCGAGCGCCTCACCGCCGGCGAACTCACGCTCACGCTCGACGATGACTTCCGCGCGCAAACTCTCCTCGCCTCGGCCAGCGGCAAAGATCGCCCGCGCGTCGTCTCCACTAAGCCCGGCGAAGAGATGAATCTCGAATCCGACAGTCTTACCGCGCATTTCGTTCCCGACGGTTGGATTACAAAACTCGACGCCACCGGCCACGTCATCGGCTTCCGCAAGAACGCTCTCGGCGAAGACGCGATGAGCGGCGACACCGGCTCGCTCACCTTCTGGCCGCGCTTCAGCCAGCCCAAAGAACTGAACGTAAACGGCAATGTAGTGCTCCGAACGAAAGAGGAAAAATCCGGCGACACGCGCACGCTCCAAACCGCTGCCTTCCGCATGGAATTCAGCGGCGGCAAGGAGCATGAGTCCAGCAAGCCGCTCACCGCCGAAACCCTCGCCGCCGGCACGATGGAGTGGACCGACTCCGCCACGCAAGGCGGCGCCATCGTCCCCGCGCGAACGCAACTCCAGGCAGACAGGCTCGCGATGACGTTCACCGACGCCAACGGCAAACCAAAAGAAGTTCGCGCCAACGGCAACGTTCGCACCGAGCGCTGGCTCACCGGCCACCCAATCCAGACCGCAACAGCAGCAACCGGCACCGCGCTCATCGCGCAAAATGGCGGCTGGTCGCAAATGGATTTGCAGGGCGATGTGAAATTAAAAGAAGGCGACCGCAGCGGCCAAGGCGATCACGCCGTCTTTGATCGCGCTGCGCAAACCGCCACACTCACCGGCCACGCCATCGCGCGCGACGCCACCACGCTCACGCAAGCTCGCCGCATCGTCTTCTCGCAAAACACCGGCGACATCTTTGCCGACGGCGGCGTCCGCTCCACCGACTTCACCGCGAAAGCCAGCGCGGTCCAGCTCGCTCCCGCCCCCGCGAACATCACCGCCGATCAACTCCAGGGAAACTCAAAATCGGGCCGCGCTCTATACACCGGCAAAGCGCGCCTCTGGCAAGGCGATTCCGTCCTCGAAGCCGACTCCATCGAACTTCTGCGCGACACGCATGTCCTCAATGCCGCCGGCAATGTGCGAGCCGTCTTCCCGCAAGCGGCAGGCGGCCCGGCGATCGGCCCGTCCGCGCAACCCGCGAATCAGCCGTCGTTCAATCCGCCGACTCGCCCGGTCAACGCATCCCAAGGCGCTCCGAAAAAATCGCAGCTCTGGCACACCGCCAGCCAAACGCTCACCTACAACGACGTCGAAGGCCACGCTCGCCTCGAGAAAAATGTAGTCGTCCAGTCCGCCGATCAAAAAATGCGCGGTCCGATCCTCGATCTCTACTTCACCCACGCTCCCGCAACGAACGCGCAGAGCACCGCAACCGCAGCAGCGCAGTCAACAACCAACGCGAACGCCGCCCAACCCTCCACCGGCTCGCGCCAAATCTCCCGCGCCGTCGGCACCGGCGGCGTCACCGTCGAAGAAGGCGACCGCCGCGCCGTCGCCGATCGCGGCGAATACACCGCGGACTCCGGCAAATTCGTCATGAGCGGCGGAAAACCCACTCTCTACGACGGTTCCGCCGGCACAACCACCGGCACTCAATTGACCTTCTTTTTAGCGGATGATACGATCATCGTCGATTCGGAAAACGGGTCGCGCACTTTGACCAAACACCGAGTCCGACAGTGATGTTCCCAATCTTGACCGCGATTTGATCCACCACGATTGAGGTATGTTGAAGCTCCAAGCCGTCGAACTCAGCAAGTCCTACAAAGGGCGTAAAGTTGTAGACGACGTGGAGTTGGAAATCGGTCAAGGCGAAGTCGTCGGTCTGCTGGGACCCAACGGCGCCGGAAAAACGACCACCTTCTACATCATTGTTGGTCTGGCCCGCCCCGATTCCGGCCGCGTTCTCCTCAACGGCGACGAAATCACCGACCTTCCGATGTACCTCCGGGCTCGCAGCGGAATCAGCTACCTCCCTCAGGAACCTTCGGTATTTCGTCAACTGACCAGCGAAGAGAACCTTCTCGCCGTCTTGGAAACTCTTCCGCTAACGCCGGAACAGCAGCGCGATCGCTTGGAGGAATTGCTGGTGCAGATGGGTTTGGAGACCGTGCGGCAAAGCAAAGCCTACACATTGTCGGGCGGTGAGCGCCGCCGTCTCGAAATCGCGCGCTCGCTTACGCTTCAGCCCTCGTTCATCCTGCTCGACGAGCCTTTTTCCGGCATCGACCCGCTCACCGTCAAAGATCTTCAGGAGATCATCCGCGACCTCAGTCGCTCCGGCATTGGCGTTTTAATCACAGATCATAACGTACGGGAAACACTCACCGTCACGGACCGCGCATACATCCTCAGAAATGGGAAAATCTTCAGGAAGGGTCGGCCAGACGAACTGAGCAACGACCCGGAAGTTCGCCGCGTTTATCTCGGCGATCATTTCCGCCTGAACTAGGCAGGCACTCGAAAGGCACGATCGGACGCACATGGCTTGGCAGGGACTAAAACTGAATCTGAAGGTGTCGCAGCGCCAGATTCTGACGCCAGGCTTGGTGCAGATGGTGAGCGTCCTCGCGCTCAATCGTCTCGAGCTTCGCGAGATGATCAATCAGGAGATGATCGCAAACCCCGTTCTCGAAGAGCAGAACGAAGAGCCGACGCAAACCGACAACTACGCCGACGAAAATTTCCTCAAAAACGAAACCGAAAAAGTTCCAGAGAAGCCCGAGTCCAATCCCTTCGACGAATTCGACGTCGGCACCTTCTTCAATCAGTATCTCGATTCCGGCGGCGACGGCGGCAAATCGGCCGAGCGCGAAGTTTCCGAGCGTCCTTCGTTCGAA
This sequence comes from uncultured Acidobacteriota bacterium, assembly GCA_963766985.1. Classification (GTDB taxonomy): domain Bacteria; phylum Acidobacteriota; class Terriglobia; order Acidiferrales; family UBA7541; genus Acidiferrum. The sequence continues at coordinate 447,141 of CAVYCJ010000005.1, read as the reverse complement.
AAATTTCTCTCGTCCTCCACCGGACTCACCGATCACCTGGCGTGGCAGCTCAGCGTTACGATCTGCTCCGACACCGTGAAGGAACTCGCCGAGAGCATCATCGGCAACCTCGACGAAAACGGCTATCTCACCGCCTCAACCGAAGAGCTTCTGCAGGAAGGGAAGTACACCCAGGACGATCTCGACGATGCGCTCGCCGTCGTGCAGGACTTCGATCCCATCGGTGTTGGCGCGCGCGACCTGCGTGAATGCCTGCTGCTCCAGCTGAAAGCTTTCGATCCGACCAACACGCTCGCGCACCAGATCGTCTCCGAACACCTCAAACAGGTGCAGGCCAACCAGCTTAAGGAAGTCGCGCGCGCCCTCAATCGCCCGCTCGACATCGTGAAGCGCGCTCTCGACGTCATCAAGAAGCTCGATCCGCGCCCCGGCCTCCGCTACAACAAGACCGAGCCGCGCCTCGTCGAGCCCGACGTTTACTTCCGCAAAGTGGACGATCAGTGGCAAGCCTTCCTCAACGAAGACGACATGCCGCAGCTTCGCCTGAGCCCCACGTATCGCCGCCTGCTCGTCAAAGACGCTTCCGATCGCGATGTCCGCAACTACGTCAAAGAGCGATTCACCGCCGCGATCCAGCTCATGAAGAATATCGAGCAGCGCAAACACACCATTTTGCGCGTCTGCCAGTCGATCATCGCGCGCCAAGGCGATTTCTTCATACACGGACCCGACGCGCTCAAGCCCATGATGATCAAGGAAGTCGCCGAAGAAGTCGGTGTGCATCCTTCGACCGTCAGCCGCGCCGTCGCCAGCAAATATGCGCACACGCCGCAGGGCGTCCTCGAACTCCGTTCGTTCTTCAGCGAATCCGTCAACGGGCCCGAGGGCGGCGCGATGTCGCTGCTCACGCTCAAGCGCCTCGTCAAGAAAATGATCGAAGAGGAAGACTCCACGAAGCCGCTGACCGACGATCAGATCGCGAAGAAACTCGACGACAACGGCATTCACGTCACGCGCCGCACCGTGGCCAAATATCGCGAAGACATGCGCATTCCCAGTACGCATCAGCGCCGGGTGAAAAACTGAGCTCGCGTCGCGCTTCCGGCAAGCACCAGGCTCCAGCCCGTCTCCCAGCCCGTCAAGATTCACCCGATCGACCCGAACCCCGCCAGCTCGTCATCCTCACCGGACTCTCCGGCTCCGGAAAGAGCACCGTCCTGCACGCATTCGAGGACATGGGTTTCTATTGCGTCGACAATCTTCCCGTCGAACTGATTCCAATTTTTGCCGAACTCCACGCTGCCGGCGAAGGCGGTTTTGCCCGTGCTGCGCTGCTTGTCGATGCTCGTGAAGGCGACCAGCTTCAGAAGTTGCCCGCGCTCCTGAAGCATCTTCGCCGCATGCATCCCATTTCCCTCGTCTTTATCGAAGCCGCTGAGGATGCTCTGCTCCGGCGCTACAGCGAGACCCGCCGGCCGCATCCCGTCGGAAAACATCTCAGCGTGCGCGAGAGCCTCAATCACGAACGCAAGTTGCTGGAGCCCATCCGCAAGCTTGCCGACGTCGTGATCGACACCTCGAAATTCAACGTTCACGAACTGCGCCACTTCATCACCGAACGCTTCCGCAATCCCGAAAAGCGCCCGATGCTGATTTCGTGCGTCAGCTTTGGCTATCGCTACGGCGTTCCGTCCGATGCCGACCTCGTTTTCGACGTGCGCTTCCTGCCCAATCCGCATTTCGTTCCGAGCCTGCGCCGCTTTACCGGTCAGGACCCCAAGGTGCGGCAGCTATATCCGCTCGTTCCCGCAAACTTCCGAATTCCTCAAGCGTATCGAAGGCCTGCTCGTTTACCTGATGCCGCACTACATCGGCGAAGGGAAGAGCTACTTAACGATCGCCTTCGGCTGTACCGGCGGCCGCCACCGCTCGGTCATGCTCGCCGAATCCGTCAGCGAAGCCCTCTCCAAGCGCGGCTACTCCACCAAAGTAGTCCATCGCGATATCGAAAAATGATGTCCTCGCAACCAACTTGTAGGGGCGGGGCTTGCTCCGCCCGTGCACTGCGTCTTGACGCTCACGCTCCACATCGCGCCCGCTTTTGTACGGGCGCAGCACTGCTGCGCCCCATGTCCGCACGATCTCGGCACTTGTCCCTCTTCTCCGTGCTTTGGGACCTCCCCACAAACTTGACACACCGCAACTCGCCGAATAGCGTACCTGTTGTGATTCGCAGGGGAGCCTGAAGCGTGGCATCGGTGTTCTCACCACAACTCAAGCGGTTGTTGGCGTACGTGCGCCCGTACGCTCTTCGTCTCACCGCCGGCATCATTCTTCTCGCGATCGTGGCGATCACCGAAGGCCTCGTCGCACTGATGATCAAGCCCGCGGTCGATTACGTTCTCGACCCATCTGTTGTCGGCTCGGCTCTGCCCCTCGGAAAAATTCCTTTCACCGAACACACCGTCTACCTCAACACGTTCCTTCCGTCCGGCTTTCACAACGTCAAAACGATTTTCTTTTTCACGCTCCTGATGATTTTCTTCATCAAGGCCATCGCCGAATATCTGGGCTCGACGCAGATTCAATACGTAGGGCACGCCGCCGTCACCAACCTCCGCAACGACGTCTACGCCAAGATCATCAAGCAGCCGATCGGCTTCTTTCAGGACCATCCGACAGGCCGGCTGTTGTCCGTCGCGATCAACGACGTCGAACGCACGCGCATCGCCCTCTCCGAATATCTTGCGGACATGTTCCGCGAAGGTTTTACATTAATCGTCTTCATCACCGTCGTGATTGCCCTCAATTGGCGCATGGCGCTCGGGTCAATCGTTCTTCTGCCACTGGTTGTGCTGCCCGTCAGTAAGTTCGGACGCAAGATTCGCCGCTCGGCCGAAAACAGCCAGTCGCGCCTCGGCGAACTCGGCCAGATTATTCAGGAGACGGTTACCGGAAACCGCGTCGTCAAAGCCTTCGGCATGGAGGCGTTTGAAATAGCAAAGTTTAAGGAAACCGCCCGCCGCCTGCTGCGCGAAAACATGCGCTGGGTTCGCGCCGCGGTCATCACCTCGCCGATGATGGACTTGCTCGGCGCGATCGTGATTCCGGTCCTGATTCTCGTCGCCCGCGATCAGATTCATCGCGGCATCATGACTCTCGGCGTCTTCTTCGCCTTTATCTTCGCGCTGCTCAAGGCTTACACACCGCTCAAGCGCATGGGCACGGTCTACCAGCAATTCCAGGCAGCGCAGGGCGCCAGTACTCAGGTCTTCGCCTATCTCGATTTCGACGAAGAGCACACCGAACAGCCCAATGCGAAAACGCTGCCGCCCTTCTCGAAAGAAGTAGTCTTCGACGGGGTCAGTTTCTCGTACTCCGGTTCAACGAATGTCCTTGAGAACATCCGGCTGCGCGCGCTGCGCGGTGAAGTCACCGCGCTGGTCGGTTCGAGCGGCGCCGGAAAGACGACGCTCGTCAATCTGATCCCGCGTTTTTACGACGCAACTTCTGGCCGCATCCTGATCGACGGCATCGACATTCGCACTGTGACGATTCGCTCCGTGCGCGAACAGATCGCCATGGTCGCGCAGGAAAATATCCTCTTCCACGATACGGTGTGGAACAATATCTGCTACGGCCTCAGCAACGTGCCGAAAGAGCGCGTTGAGGCTGCGGCGCGCGCCGCTCTCGCCTCCGATTTCATCGCCGAACTGCCCCAGGGCTACGACACTGTGATCGGCGAACGCGGCACCCGGCTGAGCGGCGGTCAACGCCAGCGCATCGCTATCGCCCGCGCCATCCTGAAGGACTCGCCGATCCTGATCCTCGACGAAGCCACTTCGGAACTCGATGCCGAATCGGAAATGTACGTGCAAAAAGCTCTCTCCAATCTGATGGTCGGACGCACCACCTTCGTGATCGCGCATCGTTTGGCTACGGTCCGCCGTGCCGATAAGATCCTTGTGCTGGAAGAAGGACAGATTCGCGAGAGCGGCACGCACGCTGAATTGATGGCGCGCGGCGGCACCTACGCGCGCTTGCACAGTCTCCAGTTCGCCGATGACGATGTGATTGCCTCCCTGGAGGCAGCGCGAAATCTTGCTACACCGGGCACCCTATGAGCCAGAACACCACCGCTTCCGCAAAATCGCCACAATCGCAGTCCACCGGAAAGAAGCCCGAATGCGTCTCGATGACCGGCTACGCGCAAGCGCGCGCTGAGGCGAACGGCTGGGCTCTGCGCATCAGCGTCAAGAGCGTCAATCATCGCTTTCTCGATGTCCGCTTCCGGATGCCCGAAGGATTCGACGTTTACGAATTGCGGCTACGCCAGATCATTCGTGAAAAAATTCATCGCGGCCACCTCGACATCAATGTAAACGTGCAGCCGGGCCAATCCGCTCCGGTCCAGGTGAATAAGGAATTGCTGCAAGCGTATTCGCGCGCCGCAGAAGAATTGCGCCAGCAGATGCAGGTGAAGACCGATCTCGACGTGGTTTCGCTGCTGCGGCTTCCCGGAGTCATCGGTGGCCTGGCGCCACCGCTACCTGAAACAGATCAGGAGCAGGATCAACTCGGCACTGCGCTGGAAAATTGTCTGCGCGAAGCGCTCACGAAGCTCGACGAGATGCGCCACACCGAAGGGCGCCACCTCGCGGAAGAATTGCGTTCGCGCCTTGCAAAAATAGGCGAGCAAGCGGAGAAAGTGCGTGAGCTTGCCATCAGCCTGACGCCGGCTTTTGCGCGCCGGCTGCAGAATCGGCTGAAGGAATTGTTGAGCGGCACTGGCATCGAACCGGCGCGGCTCGCTCAGGAAGCCGCCCTGCTCGCCGAACGCAGTGATATCAGCGAAGAACTCGATCGCTTGCGCAGTCACCTGCAGCAATTTGCGAAACTGCTCGATGGCGCCGGCGAACTCGGCAAGAAACTCGATTTCCTGCTCCAGGAAATGCATCGCGAAGCGAACACGATGCTCTCGAAAACGCCGGGCGTCGAAAATGAAGCTTTGACGATTACCGCGCTTTCGCTCGAAATCCGCGCCGAGATTGAAAAATTGCGCGAACAGGTGCAAAACATCGAATGACCACCGGGCCCGAAAGTGAGCCGTTGATTTTGATCGTATCCGGCCCATCGGGCTCGGGAAAGTCCACGCTGGTCCAGAAGATTCTGGAATTGCCGGGGACGATGCCTTCGATCTCATGTACTACAAGGCAGCGTCGCGCGACTGAGTCCAGTGGGAAATGCTATGCTTACGTAACGGAAGAGGAATTCGACGCGATGGTGTCCCGCGGAGAATTTCTCGAGTATGCGCGGGTTTTCGGCAAGCATTCGTATGGCACGCCGAAAAAATGGCTCGAGGAATCGCGCAGCAAGAATTTGGATCTCGTGCTCGAGATCGATGTTCAGGGCGCGGCCCAGGTAAAGCAAAAACTCCCGGAGTCGGTGGCGATTTTTATTTTGCCGCCGTCGCGTGAAGAGTTGGAGCGCCGCCTGCGAAGCCGCGGTCAGGACTCGGACGAGGAAATCGCGCGGCGGTTGGCGAAAGCGCGGGACGAGATTGCAGCGTTCGGAAAATATTACGACTACTGTGTAGTGAATGAAGATGTGGAGCGCGCGGGCAACGAGGCGCAGGCGATCGTCGTCGCATTGCGTTGCCAGAGCGCGCGGCGCAGTAAGCGGGTCGAACAACTTCTGGCGTCGTTTGGAGGGAAAGACTGATGAATGTGCTAACCAAAGCTCCCGAGAGCCAGTTTGCGTATGTGGTGCTGGCAGCAAGGCGCGCGCGGCAGATTATGGCCGGAGCGCCGTCCCTGGTTGAAAACCCGAGAACGCTGAAGCCGACGCGAATCGCGTGCGAAGAGCTCGATCACGGGTATATCGAATACGATTTCACCGAGCCCGATTCGATCGATGAAGACAAGGACGGCAACAAGCGCCGGAAGTAGTGCGGCGAAGCAGTAGCGCGCGAAGCAGTACGTTAGGAAGTAGCGCGGCCGGCCCTGGGGCATCCAATAAAGTGTGGCAAGGGTGTACAAACCTGCGGCCACGGTTCTTTGAGGCTTCCTGAAGCGAAATCCCGATGAATCCACTGCGCATCACACTCGGCGTAACTGGCGGCGTAGCTGCGTATAAAGCCGCGGAACTCGTGCGCCGCTTGCAGCAGGATGATTTCAGCGTCCAGGTGGTGATGACGCGCGGCGCGCGAGAGTTTGTGACGCCGCTGACGTTCGCGGCGCTGAGCGGGCAAAAGGTCATCACCGATTTGTTTGCCGGGCCGGAAGCGAATGGCGATGCGAATCTTGATTCCGCAATCGAGCATATCGCGGTGGCGCAACGCACCGATTTGTTGTTGGTTGCGCCTGCGACGGCCGACATTCTCGCGAAATTTGCGCAGGGCATTGCGGACGATTTCCTGACGACGCTGTATCTCGCCTCGACGGCGCCGGTGGTGGTCGCGCCGGCAATGAACGTGAACATGTGGAATCACGCGGCGACGCAGGCGAATCTCGACGTGCTGCGTTCGCGCGGAGTTCACGTCGTCAATCCTGACGAAGGCTATCTCGCGTGCGGTATGACGGGCGCGGGGCGGCTTGCAGGGACAGGAGCAAATTGTCGCCGCGGTGCGCGAGGCGCTGCGTTTCAAGCGTGATCTCGAAGGGCAGACCGTGCTGATTACCGCTGGGCCGACCTGTGAAGACCTCGACCCGGTGCGCTATTTGACGAATCGCTCGTCGGGGAAGATGGGCTACGCGGTTGCCGAAGCGGCTGCGCGGCGCGGTGCGAAAACGATTTTAATCAGCGGGCCGACAGCGCTCGAAACACCGAACGGCGTGCAGCGCATCGATGTGCGGACCGCAGAAGAGATGCTGCGCGCGGTGGGCGCGAATTTTCGAGAAGGCGACGATCGCAATTTTTGCGGCGGCCGTGGCGGACTATCGTCCGGCGAAAAGCTTCGATCAGAAGATCAAGCGCGAGAAAGAATCCCTAACGATTATGCTTGAGCCGAATGCGGATATTCTTGCGACGGTTGCGAAGAATAAAGGCAATCGGCTGGTCGTGGGCTTTGCGGCGGAGACGGAACGTGTTGCCGAGAACGCGCGCAAGAAATTGACGTCGAAAAATGCGGACATCATCGTCGCGAACGACGTCACGGCGGAAGGCGCGGGCTTCGATGTCGATACAAATGTGGTGACTCTGTTTTCGCGCGATGGACGCGATGTCGCGCTGCCGCGCATGAGTAAAACGGAAGTCGCGCAGCGCATCCTCGACGAAGTGATACGACTTCGCTCCGTGCTACACTCCCCAGAGCGCACCGCGCTCTGACCATGGCCGATCGCATTTCCGCAAATCTCCACGACAAAATTTCGGCGCGCCTCCGCTTCTATCAAGACATCGGCATCGATCTTTTCTATCGCAATCGCATCTCGGTCGCGGTCCCATCGCAAGCAAATTTGCCCGCAAGCCAGGGCGAAACGATCATCTCTTCTTCAATTTCTGTGGTCTCAGAGTATTCAGAGACAGTCGAGACCGTCACCGTCGCAGAATCTTACGTCGAAGAATCTCCCGCTTTTGAGGACACGTTGCCAAGAACACCGCGAAAGCCTGTGCTGCCGCCCGCTCCGGCGTTGCAAGTTCCGCGCCGCCGAAAGTTGTTTTGCCTCCGCCAAGAACGGCACTGTTCGACGCCACAGAGAAAATTTCAGGCGATTCGCTGCTGAAGATTCGCGACGACATTGGCGACTGCACGCGATGCAAGCTGCACAAGGGACGAAACAAAATTGTTTTTGCCGACGGCAATCCGAAAGCGAAACTCGTTTTCGTGGGCGAAGGGCCGGGGCGCGACGAAGACATGCAGGGCTTGCCGTTCGTGGGACGCGCGGGAAAATTGCTGACGTCGATGATCGAAGCGATGGGATCTGCAACGCCAGGACGTTTACATCTGCAACGTTGTAAAGTGCCGGCCGCCGGAAAATCGGTTGCCGGAGCCGGACGAAATCAAAACGTGTTCGCCGTTTTTGATGCGCCAGCTCGATGCGGTCGATCCGCAAGTAATCGTGGCACTCGGTGCGTGCGCGGCACAGACGCTGCTGCAAACGACGCGCGGGATTTCGCATTTTCGCGGACAGTGGCAGGAATTCCGCGGACGGAAACTGATGGCGACGTATCACCCGGCGTATTTGCTGCGCAATCCGCCGGCGAAGGCCGACGTCTGGAAGGATTTGCAGATGGTGATGGCGGAACTTGGCCTGGAAGTGAAACGCGGCGCGAAGTCGACTTCGGCCGGCAAGCCCGCGTAAGTCGTCCTAACAATTCGTCATTATAATTCATCATTATAATTCGCCATGGGAATTCTTCTCGGACTGCTGACGGCCCTTTCGTGGGGCTCTTCGGATTTTCTCGCGCGCTTTTCGTCGCGCAAAATCGGATCGATTCGCACCACGCTGTGGATGCAGTTCACCGGGCTGTTGATGCTGACGGCGACGCTGCGCTGGGTTGGCGGCTGGGGACATTTGTTCGATGGCTCCGGCTGGACTCCGTGGGCTTGGGGAGTTGGCGTCGGATGTCTGAATGCGTTTTCGACGCTGTGCCTGTATCGCTCGTTTGAAATCGGAAAGATGTCGGTGGTCGCGCCGATCTCGGCGAGTTATCCGGCGCTGACGATGGCGATTTCGTTTTTTAGCGGCGAGCGGCTCACGGTGCTGCGGCTCGCGGGGATTGTTTTGATTTTGATCGGAGTTGTTGTTGTGGCGCGCGGCGAGGCGAGCGCGGCCGAAAGTGTGGAGGATGCGCCGGGCGCGACGACTTCGAGAGTGCCGGGGATTGGGATTGCGCTGCTGTCGGCGCTTGGGTTTGGCTTTTTGTTCTGGCTGCTGGGGAATCGCGCGGTGCCGCGCGTCGGATTCGCGGCGACGGTCTGGATGATCCGGCTGACTTCGTCGGCGGTGACGGCGGCGTTTCTGCTGATTCGGCGGCAACCGATTGCATTGCCGCGCGACGGCAAGGTCGGCGTATGGATTCTCAGCATGGGCGTGCTGGATACGGGGGCGTTCATCATGAACAACCTCGGGATGCAGTTGGAGCAGGTGTCGGTCGTGAGCGTGTTGTCGTCGCTGTATGGGGCGGTGACGGTGCTGCTGGCGGCGGTGGTGCTGCGCGAGCATCTGCGGAAGATTCAATGGGTCGGGATAGCGGGAATATTTGCCGGGATTGCGTTGATCAGTTTCCAGTGAGTTCCAAAATGGGAACGTCTGGGTACCACCCCCCTGTTTTTCTTAAGAGTGAATAATTCGTTTGAAATGATGGAGTTGCGAATTCGCTCTTTTCAAGAGTGCGCAAGTCGATTGTTTTGAGGCGTTTGTGTGGCCTCGATATTCGCTTTTTGTTTGATTGAGATAAGACTGGGTTCGCGCAGGATTCTACGGGAGCTACGTTACCACATGGTTATCAGTTTGTCAAGAGCAAAGCGAGGATTTTTACCACAGAGGACGCAGAGGGCACAGAGCGGACGCGCTAGAGGAGGTTGAGGGGGTCCATGTCGACGAGGATGGCGGTTTGGGGGATTTCCTTTTGGTCGGCGTAGGGGAGGGCGCCAGAGAGGACGGTGGTTAGAACGGAACGGCGGGGGGACTTCAGGAGGAATTGGAAGCGGTGTTCGGTTTTCAGGCGGGCCAGCGGGGCAGTTGCAGGGCCGAGGACGCGGAGAGTTTTACCGTCGTTGGGGGCGAAGTATTCGGATAAGAGGCGGGAGTAGCGGATCGCTTTTTCGAGATTCGAATCGCGGACGATGACGTTGGCCAGTGAGGTGAACGGGGGGTATTGCATCATGCGGCGGAAGTGCATTTCGCGTTCGAAGAAGGAGGCGTAGTCCTGGCGGACGGCGTCCTGAATGGCGTAGTGCTCCGGGTAATAAGTCTGGATCAAGACGCGGCCGGGAAGATCGCCGCGACCGGCGCGACCGGCGACCTGGGTGAGGAGTTGAAATGTGCGTTCGGCGGCGCGGAAGTCTGGCAAGTGGAGTGATGAATCGGCGCTGATGACGCCGACCAACGTGACGCGCTGGAAGTCGTGGCCCTTGGCTAGCATTTGCGTGCCGACGAGGATGTCGATGGCACCGCCGGCGAATGCGCCGAGCGTTTCCTGATACTGGCGCTTGGTGCGAGCGGTGTCTCGATCGAGGCGCGCGATGCGTGCGCCGGGAAATTCCTTGCGCAGGCGCTCTTCGAGATGCTCGGAGCCTTCGCCGAAAAAGTAGACGTATTTCGACTGACATTTCGGACAAACTTTGGGGACGGATTGAATCGAGCCGCAGTAGTGGCATTCGAGGCGATTGCGCGCCTTGTGGTAGGTCATCGAAATGCTGCAATTAACGCATTGCACGCTCGCGCCGCAACTGCGGCACATGACGGACCAGGAGTAGCCGCGGCGATTGATGAGGACGAGCGCTTGCGTGCCTTGCTTCAGGCACTCGGTGATGCCGTCGTGAAGAGCGGTGCTGATCGGGCCGGCCTGATGCGTGCGCTGAAAGTCTTCGCGCATGTCGATGATCTCGACGCTGGCCATGGAGCGATTCGCGACGCGCGCGGGTAGCGTGAGGAGTTCGTATTTTCCGGTGCGCGCGTGATGGTAGGTCTCCAACGATGGAGTGGCGGAGCCCAAGAAGCGCGATGGCGTTTTCCAATTTCGCGCGGACGATGGCGACGTCGCGTCCGTGGTAGCGCGGCGTTTCTTCCTGCTTGTAGCTGGACTCCTGTTCTTCATCGACGATGATGAGGCCGAGATTTTCGAGCGGCGCGAAGACGGCGGAGCGCGTGCCGACGACGACGCGGGCTTCGCCGTTGCGCACGCGCCACCATTCGCGGGCACGCTCGACGTCGCTGAGCGCGGAGTGAAGAACGGCGACACCTTCGAAGCGAGCGCCGAACCATGCGCGGCACTGACGTCCGACCCACAGAGTGAGCGCGATTTCGGGAACGAGAACGATGGCGGTTTTTCCGCGCGCGAGCGTTTCCTGGACGGCGCGCATGTAGACCTCGGTCTTGCCGCTGCCGGTGACGCCGTAGAGAAGCAGTGTGCCGAATTCGCCGAGTTCGAAACGGGCTTTGATGGCGTTGAAGGCGGATTCCTGGCCGGGATTGAGTTCGTGAGCGGGCGCTTCGTAGCCGGAGTCGAAGGGATCGTCGGCGGGGTCGATGCGTTCTTCCCAGGATTCGAGGAGGTTGGCGCGGAGCATTTTTTCAATGATCGCGCGCGAGACGTTGGCGAGCCTTAGTACATGTGAGAGAGGGAGAGGGCCGCGTTCAGTGAGTTGATCGCGGACGCGGGTGGCTTTTTCGTCGAGGGCTTGCCTGCTTTCGGATGGCGGCTGAGATTTCCAGGCGACGACGCGCTGTGTTTTCGGTTTGCGGCCGAGGAGGGATTCCCGGATTTCAATCAGGTTTTGTTTGCGAAGGCGGTCGATTGCGGCGGCGTCGATTTTGTACTTTGTGGCGGCGGAGTAGGGGACGGGATCTTTTTTTGCGGCGAGATTGGCGAGGAAGTCGACCTCATTGCGCGCGAGGCCGTGGGTGAGTTCGCCTCCGCTCAAGCTCGCCGCTGCGTCGCGTCCCACGGTGGTGATGGCGATCAGGCGCTGGGTGCGGATCTCGGTTGGGGGCGGGAGCATGGCGCGGAAGACTTCGCCGACGGGGGCGAGGTAGTAGTTGGCGATCCATTGGCCGAGTTCGATGAGTTTGGGAGTGAGAGCGGGGGTGAGGTCGATGGCTTTGGTGATGTCGCGAATTTTTGTGTCGCGCGGGGCGGTGGTGGGGAGGTCGATGACTACGCCGATGAGGGATTTTTTGCGGAAGGGGACCTGGACGCGGGTGCCGGGGTGGATGATTTCGCGGAGGTGGTCGGGGATGGAGTAGGTGAAGAGAGTGCGGAGGGGGACGGGGAGGGCGACGTTGCAGTAGGCGGGGGTGGACATTTGCGTGGGTAGTTTAGCAGGCGGGGGGAGAGAGAAAAGATAACGCAGAGGCGCAGAGGAAACAGAGTCGCGCGGAGAAGAGGTTGACAGTCGACAGTTGAAAGTTGAAAGGAAGGCGAGGAATAGAGTTTTACAACTTGCGGACATGGGGCGCAGCGTGCTGCGCCCGTACATGATTGTGGCGGCGGATGAATTGTGCTTGGGCTGAACGCTGAGATCCTTCGCCGCCCTTCGTGCGGCTCAGGATGACAACGCACACCTGTTAGGCGCCGAAGAATGGGCGGTGAACGATCTCAAATGAAAAGGGGCACGGATTGTCTCCGTGCCCGTTGTAACGGCAACCAATTCATCAGCTCGACGTGTTGCGTTGCGATTCGATCTCGCGAAAAAGACGTCGCAGCTTACAACTTGCGGACATGGGGCGCAGCGTGCTGCGCCCCTACACGTGCCGCCTTATTGGTTAGTGGTGGTGTTCGTGGTCGTGTTCTTCGACGTGGGCGTGGCCGGCGCGGACCTCGGCGCGTTCGTGTTCGCTGCGCGGGATCGCTTCGTGGTGCTCGACGAAGTGAGCGTTGGCCGGGGCGTTGTAGCGATGCACGTCATAGGGGTGAACGTAGACGCGGCGGTTGGTCCAAGTGCGTGCCCACGGGCGATTGTTGACGATCACGACGTGGTTGCTCCACACGAAGTGGCTGGTGCCCCAGCCCCATGGACGGAAATAGGAACCGATGGCGACGCCGAAGCCGAAGCCGATCGCGCCGCCGACGAAGAAGCCGGGGCGCGGAGGAGCGAAGACGACGACGGGATTGTAGGCGGGCACGACAACGAATGCCGGGTTGACGGGCTCGATTTCGATGTACGGACCGTTGCTGACGACGATCTGCGGATTTGTACGCAGGTAGCCGTACTGATAAGCGCGGTGGCGTTCACGCTGGACGGCGTCCATCACATCAGGGCGCTGCGCGAGAACGGCGTTGCCGAGATCGTTGGTCCAGTTGATGTCGCTGGCCATCATGTCGAGAACGGACGGGAAGGGAAGCAGCGCGAGAACGCTGGGGTCCCAGGGTAGCTGGTCCTGATTGATGGCATCGGAAAGTTGCTGACCGTTGAGGTAGTGATGCTCGTCGGACCAGCGCGCGGCGTCGGGAATTTGATCGCCGAAAGTTGAGGCGGTCAGAACTTGCGCGAGCAGCGGGTCGGGATAGAGAGCGATGCGCGAAACCATGCTGTCGAGTTGCGCTGGCGGATAGGACGGCGGCGGGGCCTGGTCATATCCCCCTTGCTGTTGCTGATCCGGGGGCGCTTGTTGATCGGGCGGGGGCGGCGCCTGCTGCGGGTCTTGCGCGTAGGCGACCGGAAGCAAAAGCGACACTGCGAGAATCGCGGCAGTGCTGCTGGAAACCAACCTTTTAAAGGCTGACACGTTTTTCATCGAGATCTCTCCTGGCTCTACGACGTTCTCATATCGAGCGTCGTTACGGCTGTTTCTGTGTCAGTTGTGTTAACCCGCAACGGGGAGATTTGTTGCGGTGGTGGCTGGAAGGGCGTTCAGGACTCGTTGAAAACGAGGGTTTTATCCATGTCGAGCATTTGCCGGCGACGAAGATCCACGGCGGCAAATCCAGCAGCGAACAGCAGGATGAAAAGCAGGGCTCTGATGGGATCTGACAGCGACCAGTGTTCGAGTTCGGGGAGATAGCTGGTGAACAGGAAAAATCCGAAGAGATAGGCGACCAGAATCAGACCGGAGGTGCTTTCGAACTGCGGGTACGGACAGGTGAAAGGGATTTTGCGGAAATTTGCGATGAGTATTTCGGCGAGCAGGATCGTGGCGGCGATGAAAATGGCGGCGTGAAGCAGGGCGTTTTGCCACCCGAAGTAGTAAAGCGTGATGGCGAAAGTGGCGGGAGCGAGCCAGGAGAGTGTGAGTGCGTAGAGAACGCGGCGCGCGATGGGGCGCGCGTCCTGAGAGTCGCGGTCGATCCAGAGTTTGAAAATCCAACTGGCGCGGAGATCGGCGGGCATTTCGAAGGCGAATCGGATTCCGGCGAGAAAGCAAAAAGTCGAGGACGAAAGGGACAGCGAGAAATTCTGTCGGGGGATGCGTTTGGGACAGGATGGAATGAAGAGGTTGCGGAGTGTTGAGCGATTCGGCGGCGGCCACGAGACCGAGTGCGGCGAAGGCGAGAAAAATTTGTAGATGGGCTTCGCTTCTGAGAAGAGTGGCGATGGCGAAGCGAAAGCAGCCGCGTTGCGACGGAGTGCGGAGCAAGAGTTTTTGAAGCGGTGCGAAGAGAGGAAGCGAGATGCGCGTCGAGATACGCAATTGGGGTAGCGGGCCAGAGTCGCTGGTTTCGGGGATGCGAATGAAGGAGCGACGGAAACCGAGAGCGTAGGTGATCGCGGCGACGGCGATCGTTGCAGCGAGCGCCAGGATGGCGGCTGATGTCATTTGGGGGACGAAGGGTTCGTAGCTGCGGCCCCAGATGGTCCGAGCGATGCCGAGAAATGAGACGGGCGGAAGTTGAACGAGGATCTTGATCGCGGAGAGATTGTGTTGTTTGAGGAGGTCGGGAACGGTGAAAACCGTTGCGAGCAAGAAAAGAAGTGCGATGCCGAGGAGAAAACGAACGAGCAGGGAGACGCGGCGGAAAAGTCGAGCGGGGAGAACGGACATCAGTAGACCAGCGATGGCGGAGACGAAGAAGAAGCTGAAAACGCTGGCGATGAAAATCTCGAGGGCATGACCGGCCGCGAAGCGGACGAGGAGGACGATGGACGATTGCGAACCGACGACGGCGACGGGAAAGAAAATGGAAGAGGCGGCGTTGACGACGATGGTGAGGAAAGCGGCGAAGGCGAGAATGGCGCAGAAATTTGCGGCGAAGATCGTGGTGAGAGAAATCGGAAGCGGAACGAGATTGGTGTAGTCGCGACGATCGAGAAAGATTGCGTCCCATCGCCAAAGTGCGGCGATTCCGGTGACGACGATGGATAGGACGACGAAAAAGTATTCGTCGGGGATGGTTTCGGCGAACGCGTCGAAGGTGTAGAGGTCGCCGTTCAGGAAGTGCATCAGCGAGCCGTATTTCTCGAACATCAGAAGCGAGACGAGCAGGCCGGGCATGGCGAGGAGGATCGCGATAACGCCCGGACCCAGATCGAGTTGTCCGTCGTCGCCGTCACTGCTGCCGTGAAACATGCGGCCGAGGAATAGGCGGAAAAGCGTGCCGAAGGGCGTATGGGTCAGGGCGGTGAGTTTTCTGGAGAGAGTCGCGCGCAGCGTTAGCGCAGGCTTCTGCTGAGTGACTTCGCCGGCGTCGAGTTGAGAGTTGCGGAACACAGGTGTGCGCTATGCGACGACGGCGGCGACGATGTCGCTGGCGATTCTTGCGACGTCGCGGTCCTCGACAAGTTGGAGGAAAGTGCTTTCGAGGGACGACTGACCGATATTTGCAAGGACTTGTGTCGTGGGGCCGTGGGCGATGACGCGGCCTTTTCGCAGAATGATCAGTTGCGAGCAGACTTTTTCGACGACTTCGAGGACGTGGGAGCAGAAGAACACAGCTTTGCCTTTGTCGCGCAAGGACTGAATCAACGTCTTGAAAATCAGGGCGGAGGTGACGTCGAGTCCGGAGAACGGTTCGTCGAGGATGAGGACGTCGGGATTGTCCATGATGGCGGCGATGAGCAGAATGCGCTGGCGCATGCCTTTGGAGTAGGTACCGATGTTGACGTGACGATGAGGCGCGAGTGAGAAGAGCTCGAGGAGCACGGCGATGCGGGATTTGCGGCGAGCGTCGGACATCGCGCGCAGCGTGCCGACCATGTCGAGATATTCCTCGCCGGTGAGGTATGGGTAGAGATTCGCCTCCTCAGGTACATAGCCGACGTGGCTACGGTAGGCGACGAGATTTTTGTGGATGTCTTCGCCGTCGTAGAGGATGTGGCCGCGCGTCGGTTCGAGCAGGCCGGTGAGCATTTTTACGGTTGTGCTTTTACCTGAGCCGTTGGGACCGAGGTAGCCAAGGACCTGGCCCGGTTCGAGGCGGAGAGTTACGTCGTGAACGGCGGTGACGGAACCGTAGGATTTTGAGAGCGAGTGAGCTTCGAGCAAGAGCCCTCCCGTCTGGGAAGTGAGGATGCGACGTGACGTCTCTGACTTTGACACCGGTGAGGTGTGGAAAGTTTCTGGATTGGCGCGTGGCCAGCGGCGGTTGTCAGGATGCGGAGTGGCGGCGCCAGAAGGCGTAGGCGGGGAGGCCGAGGAGGAAGAGGATGATGGCGACGACGATGTGCTGGAAGGAGGCGGGGTCGTAGAAGGCGAGGATGACGGCGTTGGCGACGATGGCGGCGGCGGCCAAGACGAAGAGGAAAGGTGTGAACGGGTAGCCGGGGACGCGGTAGGGGAGTTTCGCGTTGGGCGATTTGCGGCGAAGAGGAAAAATTGCGGCGGCGCCGAGTCCGTAGAAAATCCAGCCGATGAAAATTACTCCGCCGATGAGCTCGGCGAATTTTCCGGCGCAGGCGAGGATGGCGGACCAGACTCCGAGAGAGATGATGGCGTTGGCGGGAGTGCCGAAGCGCGGGTGGACTTCGGCCAATTTTTTGAAGAAGAGATTGTCGTTGGCCATGGCGTAGAAAACGCGCGGGGCGGTGAGGATGACGCTGTTGGTGGAGCTGAAGACGGAGATGAGGATGGTGAGCGCGATGAATTTGCCGGCCCACGGGCCGAGCACGCTGGATGCGGCGGTGGCGGCGATGGCGTCGCTCGCGGTGGCGGCTGCGGGACCGAGCGCGATGAGATAGGCGACGTTGGCGGTGAGATAGAGGGCGACGAGGATGAGCGAGCCGATGAGGAATGCGCGCGGGAAGGATTTTTGTGGGTCGATGACTTCGCCGGCGCTGTAGGTGCCGAACTGCCAGCCTTCGTAGGCCCAGAGGACGGCGATCATGGCGAGGCCGAATGCGGAGAAAAGCGTTGTGCCGTGTTGCGTGGCGGGGAGTGCTGCGGGGATTTCGTGCGCGTGATGGCCGAGCGCGAGGAGGACGACGCTCAGGCCAGCTACAGCCAGAGCTTTGATGAGGGTGGTCCAATTTTGCAGGTCGGAGCTTTTGCGCGTGCCCCACACGTTGACGGCGGTGACGATGGCGATCATCGCGACGGCGATGAATTTTGTGGCGGCTGGCGGGAAGGGGATAACTTCGGCGAGGTAGCGCGTGAAGGCGTGGGAGAGTGCGGCGATGGTGCCGCTGGCGATGACGAGGAAGAGCGACCAGCCGTAGAGGAATGCGGGGATGCGGCCGAATCCGTCTCGGATGAAACAGTAAAGGCCGCCGGCTTCGGGATTGGCGGCGGAGAGTTCGGCGTAGGTGAGGGCTCCGAGGAGAGAGAGGATGCCGCCGACGATCCAGACGAGGGAGGCGGCGCCGACGGAGCCGTTGAGTTGGCGAAGGATCAGGCCGGGTGTGAGGAAGATGCCGGAGCCGATGACGGAGCCGATGAAGAGGAGCAGGAGGTCGCGGGGGCGGAGGGTGCGGGAGAGGGAGGACATGCGGAGTGCATTGTAGTGGAGAGGTATGGCGCCGAGGAAGGCAAACGGCAACGCTCGACTACATAGCGACAACTAGGCGGAGCCGAATTGTGTGTTGCTCGTCGTTGGGATCGAAGAGAGATTCCTCTCTGCACGAGCCGACGCATTCACAGGAAGTGAATGCGAAGAAATGGCGTCGGCTCGCTCCGCTCGGAATGAAGTCTAAGTTTGGAGCGCGAGCGAAAGAAGAGAAGGACGAACGCGCTTTCTTCGAGCGTTCATTCTTCGGGATGCGCTCGATCTGGAATACGGCTACTCGATGAAGGGCGAGGGCATGAAGCAGAGGATGAAGACGAGGAGCGAGATGAGGGCGCCGAAGCGGCGGGCGGGGTTGAGGGGTTCGGGGTCGAAGATGGGGACGAAGCGGAAGAAACGGATGATGAAGAGCAGCGCGCCCCAGACGTACCAGCCGATCCAGAAATGGAATGCCGCGAGGGCGATCAGGATGACGGGCACGACGATCGAGGAGTAGCGATGGATGCGCGGGCTTAGTGAGCGGAGGATGTGGCCGCCGTCGAGTTGAGCGGCGGGGAGGAGATTGAGCGAAGTGGCGAAGAGTCCGACCCAGGCCGCGCGGCCGACGGGATGAAGAAGAATGTTGGCGACGGGAGTGTGCGGGTAGAAAAGGGCGGCGAGTCCGTGAAGGATGAGCGGCGCGCCAAGGACGGCGCTGACGTGCGTGGGATCGGCGAGGCCAGGGACAACTTTTGCGTGAAGGATGCCGAAGATCAGAGCGGGGACGGCGACGATGAAGCCGACAAGTGGGCCGGAGGCGCCCACGTCAAAGAGAGCGCGGCGGGTGCGTATTGGAGAACGGATCATGATGAAGGCGCCGAAGGTGCCGATGAGGGATGGAAACGGAATGAAGAAAGGGTAAGTGGAATGGATGTGATGGTGGCGGCAGGCGAAGTAGTGGCCGAGTTCGTGGACGAGCAAGATGGTGAGAAGCGTGAGAGCGAAGGGCAGGCCGCTGATCAGTGCGACGGGATGTTTGTAGAGGAGGGTCAGCGCGTTTATGAATTCGTCGAAATTGACGGCTTCGTTTTCGGCGTAGGCGGCGGCGAAGTGAGCGCCGGCGACGAGGCAGGTGCAGAGTGTGACGAGGAAGAGAAAGATTGCGATGAAGAGCGTTTTTAGCGGCGGATGCGCGGGGACGGATGAGTATCGAGATGGCGGCGGGTAGTACGGCGGAATCGGTTGCCAGTCGGATTGCGGTGGGGCGATCGAGATGTTTGGGTCTGCGGCGGAGTCGTTCACTGGGAGAGATGTCGGCTCGTTGTCAGTACAGCATAGGTTTGAGGGTTGTGCAAAGAGGGGCGCGGGTGCTTTGACGGGCGCGATTGTGGTTGGACTCGACGTTGAGGTCCTTCGGCGGCCTGCGGGCCGCCTCAGGATGACAACGCTTCTGTAGTTGCTACGAACGCAGTTTCATTGGGCGCGCACGTAGAAACGCGCGGTTACGCCGACGCGGTCGAATGCGCTCGCGGATTTATGCAGCAAACTAAGCGGCGGGTTTGTCGGCGGGGGCTTCGAGGCCCTGCAATTCTTTTCCGGGCTTGAAGCGGACGGCTTTGCCTGGCGGGATGTTCACTTCTTCGCCGGTGCGCGGATTGCGGCCGATGCCGGTCTTGCGCGGCTTGACGCTGAAAACTCCGAAGCGACGAAGCTCGATGCGCTGGCCGCGGCCGAGCGCGTTTTTCAGCGATTCGAATACCGTCTCGACCGCCTGTTCCGCCTTGGTGCGGCTGATGTTTGGCGTCGTTGCATTGACGACGGCATTCACGATGTCCAACTTGATCACACAATCCTCCCGCTAGTCTGTGGCGATGCTAGAGGCGGCGGCGCGAGTTGTCAAGACGTGACGGGTAATCTACACTGGCTCGAAAATTCTTGACGAGTGCCGTTGCGATTTTGTTTACGAGTGAGGTTGGCGCGCTCTCGGAGTGCTGCGTCCTGGCGCGACGAAGTAATGAAGCAACGAAGTAAAGAAGTAACGAGAAGAAAATAACAGAAAATTATGACGCCACGAAATCTGAGGAGGATGGATGTCCGTTAAGCCCGACAAGTGGATCCGGCGAATGGCGCTGGAACATAAGATGATCGAACCGTTCACGGACCGGCAGGTTCGCGAAGGCGTGATCAGCTATGGAGTGTCGTCGTACGGCTACGACATCCGAGTGGCGGACGAGTTTCAGATTTTTACGAACGTGAATTCGACAATCGTCGATCCGAAACATTTCGATCCGAAGTCGCTGGTGTCGTTCAAGGGCGATGCGTGCCTGGTGCCGCCGAATTCGTTCGCGCTGGCGCGGTCGGTGGAATATTTCCGGATTCCGCGAAATGTGCTGACGATTTGTCTGGGCAAGTCGACGTATGCGCGGTGCGGGATCATCGTGAACGTGACGCCGTTCGAACCGGAGTGGGAAGGATTTGTGACGCTGGAAATCAGCAACACGACGCCGCTGCCTGCGAGAATTTACGCGAATGAGGGATTGTGCCAGGTGCTGTTCTTCGAGTCGGATGAAGATTGCGAAGTCAGCTACAAGGATAAGAAGGGGAAATATCAGGCGCAGAGTGGGATCGTACTGCCGCGGCTCTAAAATCGCGATTTCGAACGGAGCAATATTTCAGGGCGCTGCAGAGAATGCAGCGCCCTTTTTTTGCGAAGGTGAAACTCAGGCGGTTGCGGCAGCGGCTTTGGCTTTCTCTTTCGCACTGGGGACGCGTTCGCCAGTCAGCGCGAGGCGCTCCAAGCTTTTCGCAAAGTTTGGCGTCTCTTCGCGATTGTGAATATCGGAAGCCTGCTGGCGCGCTTCTCGCGCGTGTTCGAACGGGATGTTGTTCTTCTCGAGGAATTCAAGGAACTCGTCCGTCGCGCTGGCATGGATGTGATTCGTGTATTGGCAGGTCTTGTCGTCGATCTTCGCGACGCTCAACTCCCACACAACTTTGACTTTATTGCGGCCGGCGGCGGTGATGGCGTCGGAGATCGAAACCATGACGCAGCGGCTGCGCTCGCGGATTTCGCCGACGTAATGCTGGACCATCAGCGCATCTCCGATGGTTTCGACGTTGAGCGACATCGGGATTCCGTCGTCGGTGGTCGTCGTCCCGGCAGCGATATGAGCGTGCGAGCAGCGTTGATACTCGGCGTCGGGCAAGTTGAAGAGCCAGTCGGCGATGTTCACCTTCTCGTACGGTGCGTTGATTACGGCAGTGACGGTGGAGAGCGATAGCGTTCGATCGTCAGACATGGTTTCCCCTGGCGCCCGGTGGACGCGTCAACTTCTGCGAAACGGAGCATCAACCGCCCAAACTGCCGGAAGGCTCGCATTTCGTGATTTAGATACGCGGGAACGCAAGAATGATATCGAGAAATTGAGAAAAATTCGAGGGCGAACGAGGTGACGCGGAGTTTGCTTGACGAGCTCCGCTCAGGTGGCAGGAGCGGCGGGCGCAGCGGGGCGGATGCCGGAAATCTGGGTCAGCGTAGCATTGTGGACGGGGTAGCCCTTTTCGCGCCACGCGTCGAGACCGCCTTGCAACGGACGAATCTGCTGGATGCCTTGTTTGCGCAGCAGAATGGCGAGCTGAGCGCTGGTCGCTTCATTGGGGCACGTGCAGTAGAGAACGATCTGGCGGTCGCGCGGCAGCTTTTCGTTTTTCTCGCGCAGTTCCTGTGCGTCGATGCGAAATGCGCCGGGAATCGTTTCGGGGTCAGCTTCGAAATCGAGCGAATGGCGAAGATCGACGATCACCATGTCTTCGTGCTGATCCATTTTTACTTTTAACTCTTCGACAGTGATGCGCGAGACGCGCAATTCGCGGATGAATCTTTGCCGCGCGATGTACTTCTGCGCGATGTACGCCCCAAATCCAGCGACGGCGATAACGAGCAGCCAACCACCCAGGACAGCGACGTGGTCGGCGATGAGTTCAATCTGATTGCTGAAGATGTAGCCGAGGCCCAGGAACGATGTGGCCCAAAGCGCAGCGCCGGCGCAGTCGAACACCAGAAAGCGCGAAAGACGCATGTGAAAGATGCCCGCGAGCGGTGGCGCGACGGTGCCCAGGCCCGGCAGAAACTTGGCCAGCAGCAGCGAACGCGAACCTTCCTTGGCAAAGATTCCTTCGGTGCGGCGAACGCACGAGTCGGGCTCGAGAGAAATCTTGCAGAGCAATTGGAGGATTTTGATGCCTTTGACGCGGCCGAGCTGAAACCAGATCGTGTCCGCAACGGCGCAGGCAAACACCGCGACCACGAGAGCAATGAGCAGGCTCATGCGATGGGTGCCAGCCAAGGCTCCGGCGGCTAAGAGGATTGGAATGGATGGAACGGGCAGCCCGATCTGCTCCAGAAATACCCATGCGAGCAGTACGACGTAGCCGTGACGAAGAAGAAAATCCAGAGCGTGCATGGGTTTGGGCTGAAATCCGTCGAACGAAACCGGTCCTTCACTAAGAGATGCGAACGGCGGCCTGAAGTTTCAGCAATCCGATACCGCCATTGTACCGCGCTATTTCTGCGCGAAGGAAGCGGTATGGCCCCAGTCGCCGGTCATGACGAAGTCGGCGATGTTTTTGCGGTTGCGGGGGGCGAGTTCGCGCTCTTTCAGCTTGTCGGGCAGGGAATTGGGGTCGCCGGGGTAGCCGATCGCCATGGCCGCGACGGCCTGCCAGTCATCGGGGATGTGGAAGACTTCGCGGGCTTTGTTGGCATCGAAGCCGGCCATCTGGTGGACATAAAGGCCGTCCGCGACGGCCTGGAAACTGAGTTGCGCGCTGGCGCTGCCCACGTCGTGGAACGCGTGCGTGTTGGGCTTGCCCTCTTTGTTTTTGATTTGCGCGACTGATATCGCCAGTACCGGGGCGTGCTTGGCCCAGCCCTGATTGAACTCGACCAACGTGCTCAGGACTTTGTCGAAGTTTTCTTTGTCGTCCTTCGTGCCGACGATGTAGGCCCAAGGCTGCGAGTTGCTGCTCGAAGGCGCCCAGCGCGCGGCTTCGAACAGACCTTTGAGGATGGCGGGTGAGACCGATTTATCGCTGAAGGCGCGAGGGCTCCAGCGGTGAATAATCAAATCGTGGAGCGGCGTTTCGGCGGGAGCAGGATTTTTCATGGCAGTGCAACCTTTCGTGACCGGGGTGTGATTGCTCGATATCTCTTGCGATCAGATGAAGCAGAAGTTTGATGCGTTATGAGCCGTCTTTTGTGCGGAACCCTGCAATCGCGAAGCGAGAGAAAATGAGGGCGCGTCGAAGCGCGCCCTCGGTGGTTCGCTAAATTGCAGTCGTATCGAACGCGATTACTACTTCTTCTGCACCATTTCCGCGTCGATCGTGATCGAGACTTCATCGCCGACGACCACGCCGCCATTGTCCATCGTCGCGTTCCACTTCACGCCGAAGTCCTGGCGATTGATTTTTGTCGTGGCGTTCACAGCAGCGCGCTGGTTGCCCCAGGGATCCTTAACGGGCGCGGTCGGGCCATCGACATCGAGCACAACGGACTTGGTGGTACCGCGAATCGTGAGGTCGCCGGTGACTTTGAGTTTGCCGGCGCCGTTCTGTTCGACTTTCGTGGATTTGAAGGTCATCGTCGGATATTTAGCGACGTCGAAAAACTTGTCGCTCTTGAGATCCTTGTCGCGATCCGGCGTGCGCGTGTCCACGGTCGAGACGTCGATCGTCACGTCCACGCTGGACTTGCTGATGTCCTGATCGTCGAGGATTACGGTTCCTTTCACGTTGCTGAAACCACCGCGAACCGTCGAGATCGCCAGGTGCTTCACCGAGAACTGCGCCGCGGTGTGCATCGGATCGATCTGCCAGGTTGTGGATGCCGCCGAAGCCGGCAGCGTCATCAACGCGGCGAGGCCGGTGGCGAGTGCGAAGCGAGCTAGAGAATGGCCCATGTTTGTCTCTCCTTTGATTTCTGTTCTATTTTTATTTTGCGACTGGAAATCCGACTGCTTTTCGAACTCTCCGCTTCACGAACAGGACTTCGCTCGCGCGGACGGATCTTTCTCCAGGACTTGATCGAGTAATTCGATCAATAGCTTTAGCCGGGCGCCGGGAACATGCGCGAACTGGCTCTTATGAAGATCGTGAACGGGCTGATCGAGCGTCGAGAGCAACTCGAGCCCCTGCGGGGTGATGCGCGTTTTCACGACGCGGCGATCGTCTTTTTGGCGCTCGCGCGCAACCAGGGAGCGCTTCTCCATGCGATCGAGAAGACGCGTCATGTCGGGGTCATGCGAAATCATGCGGTCGGCAATACTGCTGCAGGCGAGGCCTTCGGGCTCGGCGCCACGCAGGATGCGAAGTGTGTTGTATTGCGCTGCGGTCAGATCATTGGCTTTCAGAAGCTGCTCCACCTGCTGCGCCAGGCCATCCGCGGCCTTTTGCAATGAGACGAAAGCGTGCGCCTCAAGGGAAGCCGAGTGTTTTCCGGGGCGAGGTGCGTTGCTCATGGGGATACGATATTCGTTGTAACGACTAATGTCAAGACGAAAATTGTAAACGATTTGTCACGGCCGGGATTCGGCAGCCCCAGTCCCGCCACAGTTGCACACGCGCATTCGACGCGGCGCGATGAGCTAGGACTTGCTGTAGCGGACGAAGATCCACTTCGCTCAGGAAGCTGTGCGGACCTTGCGTGACCAGCATCGCAACGGCGTGCGCCACATCGTCCGGCGTCAGCGCTTTTGTATCATCTTTGGGACCGCGGCCCGAGAATTCCGTGGCGACGCTGCCCGGGAAAATCGCGGCGACGCGAATGTTGTTCCCGCGCAGATCTTCGGCCATACACGCAGTCAATCCGCGCACGCCCCACTTCGACGCGCAATACAAACCTCCGCCTGCGAATGCGTTCTTGCCCGCGAGCGAGCTGATGTTGATGATGTCGCCATGACCGAGACGAATCATCGAGGGCACCACCGCTTTCGAAACAAGGAAGACGCTCTTGAGGTTGGTGTTCACGACGCGGTCCCAGTCAGCCTCGGATTTTTCATGAGCGGGGCCAAAGACACCGATTCCGGCGTTGTTCACGAGAATCGAAATCGGGCCGAGCGTCGATTCGGCGCCCTGCACGAGCTTGTCGACATCCGCGGCGGACGTAACGTCGGCGATCTGCGCGAATACGCCGGTGACAAGTCCACGCAACTCCTGCTCGACGCCGGTCAGCGCCGTCTTGTCGCGGCCGCAGACCGCGACCGCGCAACCCATCGACGCCAGACGGAGAGCGATGGCGCGGCCAATGCCGCGGCTGCCTCCGGTAACCAGCGCAACTTGGCCAGATAGCGGGGGTTTCTCTAATTGTTCGAAATCTACTTTGCGAATCGGAGTCATCGGAAATCTTCCTCGTCGGCGGTAAAATTTTATGCGACACTCTGCGTAACCAGGCACCGGTTCAACAGTCGGGCCGTCTAACAGTAGTGGACTCCCAGAGTTGATGCGAGCGGTCTGGGTAGTGGTGGCAGCTTAAAGCTGATAGGTCGATGGACAAATACCCGTAGGTACATGTTTTCGTGTAGGGTTACGCCTTGCAGCGACCACCTGCTTTACCTATAATCCCGAAGTTTTAAAAAACAAGGCATGTCCCGGCTAGCGTTCCGGGAGTAGTAGCAATCCATGATAAGGCTAGGATTATGAGCGAGGGAGAAACGGAATGAACGGATTACGGAGATTGGCGGGCCTCGCACTGGTTGCGGCGGCCTGTCTAATGGTCGGGAACGTAACCATCGCGATGCCCCAGGCGGCTGCTGGCGCGGCGGGAGGGCAAGACGCTGCAAAGCCGCAGTACACGATGGCGGAGTACAACGCCTATACCGCGGCGCAGGCGACGAAGGACCCGACGGCGCAGGTCAAGGCGCTGGACGACTTTGTCGCGAAGTATCCGAATTCGGCGTTGCTGATCTACGTTTATCCGCTCTACTACAACGCTTACAGCCAACTGAAGAATTTTCCGAAGGTGATGGAGTACGCCGACAAGACGCTCGCTCTCGGCGACAAGATCGAACCGCCGATCAAGTATCAGGCGTACTATGCGCGCGCGTTCGCTTACACAAATATTCAGCCGCCGCCGACCGATCCCGACCAGGCGAAAAAGGCCCGTCAGGCTGCGCTTGATGGATTGCAGACGCTGAACGCATTGAAAAAGCCCGATCGCGATGTCACAGGACGATTTCGACAAGCAGAAGAAAGCGCCGGCGATTTTGTTCAACTACACGGCGGCCACTGCGGCTGTGACACTGAAGGATTGGCCAGGCGCGATCGAGTCATATAAGGCGGTGCTGGCGCTGACTCCCGACGACGCAGTGACTGCCTACCGCATCGGTCAGGTGTATGAACAGATGCAGCCGCCGCAGCAATTGGACGCCTTCTGGTATTTCGCCAAGGCCGTGTCGGCGAAGAATGCGAACCCGCAGCAAGCGACGCAGGTGAAGACGTACCTGCGCAAGTTGATCGTGAACTACCAGCAGGCTTCGTGCGACAACCTGATTGATGCGGAACTGAACGAACTCCTGCAACTCGCGGGAAGCTCGGCGGATCGGCCGTCGACCTACACGTTGCCGAGCGCGCAAGATCTCGATGCGGCGCGCAAAGACATGACGATCGCTTCGGTGATCACCGACCTGAAGGCCGGCGGCGACAAGGCCAAGGTGACCTGGCTCGCGTCGTGCGGACTCGAGTTCCCCGATGTCCCGGGCAAGCTGATCGAGATCACGCCGGGTACGGACGCGGTGCAGTTGAAGGTTGCGTTTGTCACCAGCGACGCGGAGTTTGATTCGAAGACGACTCCCGACATGGACGTGAAGGTCGTCGGGCAGCCGGATGCTGCGAAGCTCGAAAAGGATAATCCGGTGCGCTTCACCGGCACGCTGATGTCTTACGATCCGGATCCCGCGTTCATGCTGCACTGGGATAAGGCGAAGGTGAACGAAGAAGACATCCCGAAGGAAAAGGGCAAGGGCGCGAAGAAGCGGCCGGCGACCAAGAAGCAGCAGTAGGTCGTTCGACTTAGCTGAACGTTGAAATCGAAACGGCGTCTCGGTTTACCGGGACGCCGTTTTTGTTTTTGCGCCAGATGTGTAGGGGCGCAGCATGCTGCGCCCCATGTCCGCAAGATTCAAAATCTTGTCGTCACTCGATTTGACGCTGAATAAAACGTGATTTTGCGAACGAGGCGCGACCTGTCAGCCTGTCGTCTTACCGGCCGTTGCCGTTGCGTCGATGATCCAGCTTGTATTCGGTGAGCTTGCGGCTGAGCGTGTTGCGGTGAATGCCGAGCAGATGGGCGGCGCGCGATTGATTGCCGTCGACGCGGTCGAGCACGCGCTTGATGAAACGCTTTTCGAATTCTCCGACGGCTTCGTCGAAGAGAATGCCGCGCTCCACCATCTGGCTGACCAAACCTTCCAATTGATCCTTCACGTCTCCACGCTCCAGAAAACCTTTGCTGCTCCCTGGGCCGACCTACGGTGCATCATCTCTAGTCCGAAGCCGATCAATCGAGGTTGTGTCCGGTCAGGATGCGATACGCTTCGCGATACTTTGCGCTGGTGAGGGCGACAATTTCAGACGGCAGCTCCGGGCCGGGCGGCGTCTTGGACCATTGAATGCGTTCGAGATAATCGCGCACGAATTGCTTGTCGAAAGAAGGCTGAGGGCCGCCGGGTTCGTAGTGCGCGGCGGGCCAGAAGCGCGAAGAATCCGGCGTAAGCGCTTCGTCGATCCAGATGAGTTCGTCGGCGCCGGCAGAATTTTTCAGCAGGCCGAATTCGAATTTCGTGTCGGCGAGGATGATGCCGCGCGGCTCGGCGTATTGGGTGGCGCGCTTGTAAATGGTGAGGCTGACTTCGCGCACTTTTTCGGCTAGTTCGCGGCCGATCAGTTTGGCGGCTTCGTCGAACGAAATGTTTTCGTCGTGGCCGGTCGCGGCTTTCGTCGCGGGTGTGAAGATGGGTTCCGGCAGTCGATCGGACTCGACGAGGCCGTTGGGCAAGTCGATGCCGCAAATTTTTCCGGTGACGCGATAGTCTTTCCAGCCGGAGCCGGAGACGTAACCGCGCACAACGCACTCGATCGGAAGGGGTTGCGTCTTGCGCACGACCATCGAGCGGCCGGCGAGTTCGTCTTTGTACGCGTCGAACGGGGCAGGGAATTCGGTGGCGCTCAGGACGTGATTCGGAATCACGTCGCGCAACAAATCGAACCAGAAAAGCGAAAGCTGCGTCAGTACGCGGCCCTTGTCGGGGATTCCCGTGGGCAGCACGACGTCGAAAGCGGAAAGGCGATCGGACGCGACGATCAGCAGTTCGTTGCCGAGGTCATAGATGTCGCGCACTTTGCCGCGGGCAGCGGGAGCAATGCCGCCAAAATTTGTCTCTCTCACTACTCGCATAGCCGCACCAGAATGCAAGTCGATTCCCCTGAAGAAGTGTGATGCATTCTAGCGTAGCGTGCTGCCCTGTCAATGTAACGAGTGTGTGGAAAAAATCGGAAAAGAGATACGCGCGTGAAAAATTTTCGTACTGCGAAATCGCAATTGCAATTCTTACGCGATTCGGTTAACGGAATTGTCGTTTGCGCTCGGAGCGACACGCAGAAAAAAAGAGGCGAGCCGAAGCCCGCCTCTTGTCGCTGATTTCTTTTCTTTGTGGCGCTTATGCCGCGGATGCCGCCGCAGCCATGCGCTTCTTGGGAACTTCGTCGCCTTCCCAGCGCACGCTGACCAGCTTCGAAACGCCGGGCTCCTGCATGGTCACGCCGTAAAGCACGCTGCCCGTTTCCATCGTCTTGCGATTGTGGGTCACGATGATGAATTGAGTCTGCGAGCTCATTTCGCCAACGAGCCTTGTAAAGCGGCCGACGTTGGCTTCGTCGAGCGGCGCGTCAACTTCGTCCAGGATGCAGAATGGGCTCGGTTGATATTTAAAGATGGCGATCAGCAGCGCCAGCGCCGTCATCGCTTTTTCGCCGCCCGAGAGCAGCAAAATGTTTTGCAGGCGCTTGCCCGGCGGTGACGCGACGACGTCGATTCCGGCATCGCCAGAGCTGTCAACTTCGGTCAGGCGCATTTCCGCATGGCCGCCGCCGAAAATCGTGTGAAACGCCGTCGAGAAGTTGGTGTTGATGGCGTGAAACGCCTGCTCGAATTTTTCGCGCGTAACGAGATCGAGCTCGACGATGGCCTGCTGCGTGTCGGCGATCGACTGCAACAGGTCGTCGCGCTCACGCGTCAGGAACGCAAAGCGCTGCTCAGTTTCATTGAACTCTTCGAGCGCCATCATGTTGACTGCGCCCATCGCCTCGATGCGCGACTTCATTTCGCGATAGTTCGTTTCCGCGATGGCCAGCTCTTCTCCGCTGATGAATGCGGTCTCGGTCGCGATTAGGTCTTCGGGCTGCATGTTCACTTCCGACATGCATGTTTCGCGCAGGTGCTGGCGATCCGAATCGTTACGCGCGCGATCGACTTCGGCATGACCGCGCTGCTCGCGGATTTCCATGAGCGACTGCCGGCCCAAGCGCAGCGAGTCTTCCATTACCGCGAGGCGCTTGCGGCCCGAGTCCCATTCGGCTTCCAGCGTGACTTGCGCTTCTTCCAGCCGCGTCTTTTCGTTGCGCAGAGCATCGAGCTGCGTCGCCAGCTGTTCGTTCTGACTGACGAGCCCGGCGGCTTCTTCGCTGATCGATGCTTGCTGCTGCTGCAGCGCCAGTGTGCGGCGGTCGATGCCTTCGCGCTCCTGCTGGAGTCGCGAAGCCAGCGCTTCCGCGGCGGATAGTCGCTCGTTCAAGGCGGCCAGTTCGGCGCGCGCAACGGCGAGTTCATCCTGCTCGGTCTGAACCGATCCGCGAAGTTGCACAAGCTCCTCGGCGAGCCGCGTGCTCTCCGCTTCGGCTTCCGCGCGCGTCGTATTCGCCACGGCGAGCTGCGTCTTCGCATTTTCTGCGCGTGAGCGAGCGCTTTCGACATTCTGCCGGATGCGCGCAAGCTCGCCCTGGCATGAAGTCAGTTCAAGCCCAAGTCGCGCAAGCTCGGCCTGCGTTTGTTCGTGGCGATGCTTTGCCGAAAGCACGTCGCGCTCGGCAGCGTGCTGCTTGGCGGAAACTTCCTCGAGCATCTGCTCGGCGTCGCGCAGATCGGAAGCCAGCGCGTCTTGCGTCGCGCGAATGCGTTCCGTCTCCAGTTCAAGCTGCGCCACTTCCGCGTCGAGAGCGCGCAACTCGCGCTTCATCCCCAGCGGACCAGCCTCGTCAGGGCGGCCGCCGGTGACCATGCGACCCTGAAAGCATGTGCCGTCCGGCGTCACAAATGCGTACTGCGGATTGTCACGCGCCAATTTTTCTGCGGCGATCGGACCGTCCGTCAGATAAGCCGCTTTGAGCCGCGGAAGAAACTGCTTCGCCGCCGGGCCGAGCGGATCGCGGAATTCGACAAGCTTATCGAGCCGCGACACAACGCCGTCTTCAGCCCTGAAATTGACGATCGGCTCGTATTCATCAAGCCGCAGACCCAGGCTGCGTAGAGAATCGACGAAGAACGTTGCGCGCCCGCCGACTTCTTCGCGCAATAGCGAAACGCCCGCGCGCGCGTGATCGTACGTTTGCACGACGACATACTCGAGTTCATCGCGAAGATACTGTTCGATCGCCGCTTCGTGCTGTTGTTCGACTTCGGCGTAATCGGCAAGCACACCGACTGCATGGAAGTCGTGGCCGCCGCCGCGCTCGTTCGCCGCAAACAACTTCTGAACCGCATCTGCAGTGTACGAGCGATCATTAAGAACCTGCGTCAGGGTCGCGTGCTTCGCGCGTGCTCCCGATAGGGAATCGCGCAGCAACTCGGCTTGTTTCGCCGTGGCGTCTCGCTCTTCGCGCAATCCAGCAATGCGTGTGTGCAGACCCGCCACCTGCTGCTGCAATCCCGCCAGCTGCCCGTTCGCCGCTTCCCAATCGAACGCGGCTTTGTCGGCGTTGTCGCGCACCTGGAGCGACGATTCCAACAACGAGGCTTCCATCGCCTCCAGCTTCTGCATGGCGGCAGCCTGATGCACGAGCGATTCTTCCGCTTTTTGCTGTTCGCCGTGCAAACGCAGCAGGCTCTCGCCCGCCTCCGAAGCGCATTGCCGTAGCGCATCGATGCGCACTTCCGACTCATGAATCTGCGACGCTCGCGTTTGAGCGCGCACGGTCAGACCGTTTACGTTGCCAGTCAGTGTCGCTGATTCCGCTCGCAGCGAATTCACCGATTCGATCTGTGTGGAGTTGCGCGTTTCCCACTCGGCAATCTGCGCAGCAGCAGCCGTGATTTCTGCCGCGACCTGTCCGCCGCGGCCCGCGAGCTCATGTCCGCGCTGCTGGTTGTAGGCGATCTTGTTCTCGCTGCGATCCACTTCCAGCAGCGTCGCGTTTAGCACGTTCTGGTTCTGCTTGATCGTCGCGTCGAGTTCGTAAATTCGCTGCTGGAGTTGATCCTGTTCGGCTTCTTGCGTCGCGATGTCGTGGGCGTGCTTGTTTTCCGACGCCATCAACTCTTCGAGCCGCTTGCCGACGCGCTCTGCCTCGGCATCGAGCTCGCGTGCCTTGCCCGCCAGCATCTGCCGCACGATCCCGCGCATTTGATCGCGAATTTCCGCGTAACGCCGCGCTTTCGCCGCCTGTCTCTTGAGCGAGCCAAGCTGCTTCTCGACTTCGACGACGATATCGTTGACGCGCGAAAGATTGACCTTCGACGATTCCAGCTTCGCTTCCGCCAGCCGCTTCTTCGTCTTGAACTTCGTTACGCCGGCCGCTTCTTCGATGATCGCGCGGCGTTCCAGCGGCTTCGTCGACAGAATCTGCCCGATGCGCCCTTGCTCGATGATTGCGTAGGAGTCCGGCCCCAGCCCGACCCCCATGAACATCTCCTGAATGTCGCGCAGGCGCCCAACACGCCCGTTGATCAGGTACTCGCTCTGCCCCGAGCGATACAGCCTTCGGCTGACCACGACCTCGCCCGGCTTTGTCGCCAGCGCAAGCTTGTCCGCCATCCTTTTCTTGCGCTTGCCCTTCAGAAACTCCGGCTCCGACGATTCCACCGGAACAATCTCGCCGCCTTCGACGATTTCGGCCACGGCCTCATGTTCCGCCGAATCATGCCCGGCCGCATACCCCGCCAGAATATCTCCGGCAGCCCCCGCAGCCGCCATATCGTGCTCGGAGTCCGTCGTGCCGTCCCCAAGCAGGTTTATCCCGCCTCCTGCTTCGGCGACCGCCCCGCCGTTGCCATTCGCTCCTGCTTCGACGCCACCTTCGATCACAAACCGCGCCGCCTCAGCAAGTTCCGGGTCTTCCAGCGTGATCGTCACTTCCGCCAGCCCCATCGGAGGCCGCTTCACCGTGCCGTTGAAAATGCAGTCCGCCATCCGCTCCGCGCGCAGCGACTTATGGCTTTGCTCGCCCAATACCCACGAGATCGCGTCCACGACGTTGGATTTGCCGCACCCATTCGGCCCGACGATGCATGTCGTGCCGACCCCGGCAAACGTCACCACCGTCCGCTCGCAAAAGGACTTGAACCCGGTAATTTCCACTTTTCGCAGCTTAAGCAAGGTATCCCCTTTTGTTAGTTCCAGTTGCGGTGTTGCCCCGGCCCCCGCCGGGCACGTTTCACTTCCACGTCAGGACCATTTTGGAACTCATAAGGCCTGAATGTAGCGGCACACACGAAACCAGACTACTTTTCGTTTTTCGAAGGGAAGGGATTTGCGTCGATCGCAGCGCGATCAACTTGGACACATCGACCGAGTCGCGGTCGCCCGTCAAAACGTTTGGCAGGTTCTCGTTCAGAGGCCCTAGCCGCCTGGCGCGTAGGATGGCGGTACGGGAGACGAGACTAACATGCACCCCTACCCATGTAAAGACTTACCCCAAGGGTAGTGGTCATTTTTCTTCGACCACAAGAGCGTTCGCCGAGCACCGCCGCGCGCCGCGAAACGAATCCACTCCGCAAGCCACGGTCCGTGTAGGGGCGCAGCACGCTGCGCCCCATGTCCGCACGATCACATCCCATTCCGCCCTCGCGTCTCGCCACTACCCCGCTGACAACAACCATCCAAATTCCCCCTTCCCATATTGAATCCCGCCCCCACCTCCCTTACTATTCGCCCCACCGACGGTGCCGCTCACGAGAATCCATCTTGCACCAAGCACGATTTCAGCCAACGCTCGCGCCCACCGCCCGCTTCATCACTTTCTGCTTCGACAGAATCACTCAAGACTTGACGTTCTAAGAGGACACTCATGATCCGCACCACGCTGTGCGCTCTCGCAGTCATCGCCACTCTTACTCTCGTCACGCCAGCTCGCGCGCAGGCTCAAGCCGCGCCGGCCAGCCAGCGCTGGCACCGCCACCGAAAAACCCGCCTACCTCAATCCCGACCTCCCCGCCGAGCAACGCGCCGCCGACCTCGTGCACCGCATGACCCTCGAAGAAAAAGCCACCCAGCTCGTCAACCAAGCCCGCGCCATCCCTCGCCTCAACATCCCCGCCTACGATTGGTGGAGCGAATCCCTCCATGGCGTCGCCGCCAAGGGCATGACCTCCTTCCCCGAACCGATCGGCCTCGCAGCAACTTTCGACGCTCCTGCCATCCACGAAATGGCCATCGCCATCGGCACCGAGGGCCGCATCCATCACGTGCAATCCGTCCGCGCCGGCCACAGCGACATCTTCGAAGGCCTCGACTTCTGGGCGCCCAACATCAACATTTTCCGCGACCCACGCTGGGGCCGCGGCCAGGAAACCTACGGCGAAGATCCATTCCTCACCGGCCGCATGGGCACGGCGTTCGTCACCGGCATGCAGGGCGACGATCCGCGCTACTACCGCGTCATCTCCACGCCCAAACATTTCGCCGTCCACAGCGGTCCCGAATCCACGCGCCACAAAGCCAACGTCGACGTAAGCAAGCACGACGAACTCGACACCTATCTCCCCGCATTCCGCTACGCCATCACGCAAGGCAAAGCCGGCTCGATCATGTGCGCCTACAACAGCATCAACGGCGAGCCTGCCTGCGCCAACACGTTCCTTCTCGAAGATCAGCTCCGCGACAAATGGAAATTCAAAGGCTACGTCGTCTCCGATTGCGGCGCCGTCATCGACATTTTCAACGGCCATCATTTCAAGCCCTCGCAGCCCGAAGCTTCCGCCATCAGCCTTCAGCGCGGAATGGACAACGAGTGCGCCGACTTTTTCGAAAAAGTTTCCGACGACCACGACTACAAGCCGTATCTCGACGCCGTAAAATCCGGCGCGCTTAAAGAGAGCGACATCGATCAAGCCGTCACGCGCCTCTACACCGCGCGCATCAAGCTCGGCATGTTCGATCCGCCGGAAATGGTCCCCTACAATCGCATCGACGAAAAATTGCTCGACAGCGCCGCCCATCGCGCACTCGCCCGCAAATTGGCCAATGAATCGATGGTGCTCCTCAAAAACACCGGCATCCTTCCCATCAAAGTCCCCGGTCCCGGACTGAAAATCGCCGTCGTCGGCCCGCTCGCCAGCCAAACGAGAGTTCTTATGGGCAATTACAGCGGTACCCCAACCAACTCCGTTTCCGTTCTCGACGGCTTGAAAACGGAATTTCCCACGGCCAAGATAAGTTTCGTCGAAGGCACGCAGTTCCTCACCAAGAACGCGACAGAGGTTCCATCGTCACTTCTCACCGTTGACGGCAAACCCGGCGTTCGGTCCAGCTACTCGATGGGCAGCGCATTTTCATTCGGTCCAGGCGCACCGCCGCCAACCGTGCTCGCAACTCGCATGGACCCTGCTTTCGGAACTCCTTCGGGTCCGCCGCCATCCGAAATCCAAGGCAAAAAATCCGTGCTCATCAGCTCCGAAGCGATGCTCACGCCCACAGAGACCGCCGACTACTACCTTGGTTCGCGCGGCAACGGCTTCAACGTCGTCACTTTCGACAATAAAGTTATTGTTCTTTCGTTTTCAGACGCTGGTGTCGAGACCAAGCTCGCTCGGGTTCACCTCGATGCCGGAAAATCCTATGCCATCAAGGTTTCCTATCGGCTTCCCGGATCCGATCCCAGAAATCCGTCCTCCACCGCCCCGCAACTCGTCTGGACCAAATTCGATCCGCATCCGGCGCCCGAAGCCATCGCCGCCGCAAAATCCGCCGATGTCGTGATCGCCGTCGTCGGCATCACCAGCGAACTCGAGGGCGAAGAAATGCCCATCAACGAGGAAGGCTTCTCCGGCGGCGATCGCACCAGTCTCGATCTCCCGAAGCCTGAGGAGGATTTGCTCGAAGCCGTCGCCGCCACGGGCAAGCCGCTCGTCGTCGTCCTGATGAATGGCAGCGCGCTCAGCGTGAATTGGGCGAAGGACCACGCCAACGCCATTCTTGAGTCGTGGTATGCGGGCGAGGAAGGAGGCGCCGCCATCGCCGAAACCATCTCCGGCAAAAATAATCCCGGCGGCCGCCTGCCCGTCACGTTCTACACCGGCGTCAGCCAGCTCCCGCCGTTCGAAGACTACGCGATGAAAAATCGCACCTATCGCTACTTCGACGGCACGCCGCTCTATCCCTTCGGCTACGGCCTCAGCTACACCACCTTCTCCTTCAGCGATTTAAAACTCTCAACTTCCGCGCTGAACGCAGGTGATCCCCTGAAAGTCGAAGCCACCGTCACCAACAAAGGCAAAATCCCCGGCGACGAAGTCGCCGAACTCTATTTAAGTTTTCCAAAAGTTGCGGGCGCTCCAAACATCGCGCTGCGTGGATTCCAGCGCGTCCACCTCGAGGCAGGCGCCTCGCAAAAAGTGCAATTCAATCTCGACCCGCGCGACCTCAGCATCGTCACCGAGTCCGGCGAGCCAGTCGTTCCCGAAGGCGAATTCGTCCTCTGGGTCGGCGGCGGCCAGCCCCACTCCAACGCCGCCGGCACCGGCCAAACCTTCCGCGTAAAAGGCACCATCACCCTACCGGAATGACTGCTGCAATATCGCGATCGATCGTAGGGGCGCAGCACGCTGCGCCCGATGTCCGCACGTTCATCGCGTCTTGAGCCGTTCTCCCCACGCAAAAAATAAAGGGCGCGCAACATCCGCGCCCCACAGGTTTTACCGTTACCTCTTTACTTCATTGCTTCTTTACTTCGTTTTCGTCCTCAATCCCCCGTCTTCTCCTTCGCGCCTTCCTGCTTTGGCATCAAATATTTGTCGTACCACGCCAGAATCCGATTCAGCCGATCCAGCAAATGCTTCTCCTCATGAAACCCATGCGGCTCCCGCGGATAAACCACCAACTCCGTCTCCACCCCATACCTCTTCAGCCCGCGATACAGCTCCTGACTCTGCCCCAACGGATCAATCGTGTCCGCATCCCCCTGCAAAATCAGCGTCGGCGTCTTCGCATTCTTGAAATAGACAAACGGCGAGCTGTTCAAAAATTTGTCCGGCGATTCCCACGGCGTCCCAAAAAACCATTCATCGCCAGCCGGATGATCTTCCATCCCGAATTCCGAAATCAGATTCGCCATCCCCGCGCCCGACACCGCCACCTTAAATTCATTCGTCTGCGTGATCGCCCACTCCGCCATATACCCGCCGTACGACCATCCACCGATCCCCAGCCGATTCGGATCCGCAATCCCGCGCGTCACCAAATCGTGTACGCCCGCCATCACGTCCTTATAATCGCCGCCGCCCCAATCCGCCTTGTTCGTCTCCACAAATTTCTGCCCATATCCCACCGACCCGCGGATGTTCGGATAAAACACCGCGTACCCGCGCGCCGCCAGCAACTGTCCCCAAGGCTCAATCGCATCTCGACCATCGCCCCGTCGGCCCTCCATGAATCAACGCAATCAGCGGCAACTTCGTCGTCGCCCCGGCGTCAGGTCCGCCCGTAGGACGCAGCAACGCCGCCTCAATCTCCATCCCGTCAAACGATTTATATTTGTAATATTCCGGCGTCGCCAGCTTGAACTGCTTCCATGCGTCGTTCACGTGCGACACCTGCTTGGCCGCCCCGCCCGTTCCCGCGTCATTCCATATCCACACTTCCGGCGCCGTCGTTCCGTTTTGTGCTACGTACGCGATTTCACCGCCGCTCGAAACCGCGATCGCCCCCGTCGGCACCGGCGACGGCGTCAAATCCTGCTTCGAAGCATTCACGTCAAACTTGACGAATTTGCTCTTGAATCCGTCCGCGGCCACCAGCACCACGGTTCCATCTTTCTGCCACTGATACGCCTCCACCGGCAGATCCAGGCTCGCCCCCGTCAGGTTGTGCGCCGCAAATCCATTCACCGGCAGCAGCATCAAGTCATGCGGATCGGGCCCGTCCTCGCGCGACCCCACAAAACTGATCGTGTTGCCCGCTGTCGATATCTTGACTTCGCCAAACGGCCCGCTTGGCGCGAGCAGCAGTTTTGTCTCGCCGCTCACCGCCAGCACGGCGTAAATCTTCTCCGTAAATTGGTCCGACTCCGGATGCTCCGTCGCCTCGATCACCAGTTGAGTTCCGTTGTGCATCCACGCGAGCTCTCGCACATCCCAACTCGGTTTCGTCAGGGCCTTCGTTTCGCCGGTCGCAACATTCACGATCCAAAGCCGCCCGCGCTTGTCCTCCTTATCGGCGACGTGCGCGTCATCCTTGTCCTTCTCTTTCTTTTCTTCCGCCTCGCTCTTCGCATCCGGCGCGATGTACGCGATCTGCTTCCCATCCGGCGACCATTCGAATCCGCGCACGCCGTTCTTGCCCTTCGTCAGCGCGACGCCTTCGCCGCCATCGGCCCGCATCAAATAAATCTGCTGCGCCTCGCCCCGATCCGATAGGAACGCTAGCGTCTTCCCATCCGGCGACCAGCGCGGCCCGCTCTCCGACTTTTCCGAATACGTATACTGCCGCGACCCTTCCGCGCCCGTCTCGTGAATCCAGACGTGCCGCTTGCGGTTCTGCCCCTTCGCCGGCTCCGTCACCGTAAACGCCAGCCGCTTTCCGTCCGGCGAATACTGCAAATCCGAAATCGAGCGCATATTCAGCGAAGCTTCCGGCGTCAGCAATTTTTTCTCGCCGTCCCCCTGCGCATTTCCCCGCGCCGCCAACCAAAGCGACATCGCCATGCAAATCAGCCCAATCGCCATCACTATTCTCGCTCAACCTCGCAGCGCCCGGATGTTCCTGGCTGCCGCGCCCTCCTGTTTTGCATGCTGCCGATTTTCCACTCCGTTCCACCACATTCGCTCCGTAGAATCCTACGCAGTCACAGTCAACTTCATTTAATCCAGCGCCGCCAACTCTAAGTGCGCCGCCCCCACCCGTCAACCTCAACTCTCTCATCCGAGTCGCACCGCGAGCCGGCATAGCGGGACAGCACTCCGTACCACCCGATTCGTGCAATCCACGCGAATCACGCGCACAAAGTAAACCTGTCACCCGAGCGCAGCGAGTCGCTCTGCGCCATCGCGCGCCCTCTTGTGCGACGAATCTGCTTTTTCTTGGTTTTATGGGATTAAAGGCGCGCGCCGTTCCTGCCGGACGCCAACGCCGTCGTCACTTATACGCTTCCGCAAACAGCGATTCCGGTCGCCGATCGATCTTCTCCACGTCCGGACAATCGCCCACGCCGAACTCTCGCCTTTCCACGCGCGAGTAGCCCGCCTTCAGCAGCAACTCCCGCAACGAACGGAAATTGTAGTGCCAGTGATGCGAATCCTTCCCGGAAACGCCTTTGCCATGCTGAAAAAACGCATTCAGAAACGGATCGGGCGCCGACGCATCGTAGTTCGTCACCATGCGATCCAGATCCGGCACCGCAATCCGCAGCACTCCGCCCGGCCGCAACACGCGCAGGCACTCCTTCACGCACTGCAACGCCACATCCGGGTACAAATGCTCCAGCATGTGGCACGTAAACACCGCGCCAAACGAATTATCCGCATAGGGAAATTTCTTCGAGACGTTTAAGTAGTGCACTTTCTGAAACACGCCGCGCCGGTGCTGCTCGAACCGCGCCGGCGTTATCTTTCCCGCCATCCGCAGCGCGCGCGCTGCCAACGGAATGCGAGACACCCAGATGTGCAGCGTAATGTCCGTGTTGAACCAACCTTCAACCGGACTGTCGAAGCACCCCAAATGCAATTGCTGTTCGGTAGTGACTTGCATCGATGCCTCTCTCCGACATCGTGATTTGACTAGGTAGATTAATTATAGAATTCGTCAAAACATCGTCAATAGAGCCACCCATCCCGTGCCCGATATGCAACCCCGGCGTCACCAACGCAAAAATAGAAACTGACGCGCGCACTCGCTCAGAAAAAAATTCGGCTCGGCCTCCGACCTCGCGCACAAATCCCCGAAAATCCCGAGCAATCTCCAATCCCTTGCTTCGACCCCTCAAAAAACCAACAGTTTTTCCACCGCGGCAGTACCGTTACTGTCCTTTTCGTGCCCGCAAACTGTCCCTCGTACAAGTAGTATGCGTTTCCCTGCGGACCGTAGCATCCACTTTCCTGGTTATGTCTTGCAGGATCGCTCGCCCTTGGTCGGGAAAGCGTCAAAAAATAAAAGTTAGGAAGATCGGCGTTGAATTTTTCACACACGAACCGAGGCACGCTCCTCGTGTTCCTTCTCAGCCTCGTCGCTGCGTCATTTTATTTCGCCGGATGCGTCGGTGGAGTGAGCACATCCGCGAGCGCGTCTCCATCTCCCGAAACCGCGCAAATTTCGGTTACGCCCAATTCGGTCTCCGTCACCGCTTCGGTCGGCAGCAGTGCCTCCCAATCCGTCACCGCCTCCAACACCGGCACGAGTTCGCTCACCATTCATCAAGTCACCGTTACCGGTAGCGGCTTCAGCACCTCTGGCCTCGAACTCCCCGCCACTGTGGCGCCTGGCTCCGCAAAAACTTTCGCTGTCGCTTTCACTCCCGCTTCACCCGGCACCATGACCGGCAGCCTCGCACTCGTGAGCAATGCTAGCGCGACTCCCACCGTCGTCCCGCTCACCGCGACCGCCGTCCCCGCTGGCACAACTCCGCCGCCAACCGATCCACCACCGACAAATCCACCGGCGCCCGTCGTCAGTTCTGTCACCGTCACTCCCACCACCGCGAGCGTTGCCGTCAACGCCACACTTTCGTTCGCCGCCGTCGTGCAAGGCACCGTGACGAACACCGCCGTCACCTGGACTGCGTCGACCGGCACAATTTCCGCCGCCGGTGTTTACACTGCGCCCGCGAAGACCGGTTCCGCCACCATCACGGCGACCAGCGTTGCCGATCCGACGAAATCCTCATCCGCCGCAGTCACCGTCACTGCCGCGCCTGTCGCCGTATCTTCGATCTCGGTAACTCCTCCCACGAGCTCGATCGCTACCGGCGCCACGCTGCAACTCACCGCCACCGTGCAAGGCAGCGCCACGAACAAATCCGTCACCTGGAAGACTTCGTCGGGCACGATCAGCGCGAGTGGTCTCTTCACCGCCTCCACAACCGCCGGCACCGCGACGATCACCGCAACCAGTGTCGCCGATACGACCAAGTCCGCCACGGCAACCATCACCGTAGCCGCACCCGTCGTCAGTTCCGTCTCCGTTACCCCCGCGGCCCCCTCCCTTCTGACTGGCGCCACACAACAATTCACCGCGACGGTGCAGGGCACTGTCGCAAATAAATCCGTCACTTGGTCTGCCACGGGCGGCTCGATCTCCGCCAGCGGTCTCTTCACGGCATCGACGTCTGGGGTCGCGAAAGTCACTGCGACAAGCGTCGCCGATCCCACCAAGTCCGCATCCGCGACCATCACGGTGAGCGCACCGACAGTCACTTCGATCACGGTCACGCCGCCAACCGCGAGCATCCTCGCCGGCGCGACGCAGCAATTCAGCGCCACGGTGCAAGGCACGGTCGCAAACAAATCCATCGCCTGGTCTGCCAGCTCCGGCACGATCAACTCGGCCGGCGTCTTCACTGCAGGCGCATCTGCTGGCACCGCCACCATCACCGTGACCAGCTTGGCCGATCCGACCAAGACCGCCACGGCCACCGTCACTGTCACGACGCCCACGCGTCAACTCGATCACTATTTCACCGTCGACTGCCACCATCACGACGGGCGCAACGCAGCAATTCACCGCCAGCGTCACTGGCTCCGTTTCGAACAAAGCCATCACGTGGTCCA
Organism: uncultured Acidobacteriota bacterium; assembly: GCA_963766985.1. GTDB lineage: Bacteria > Acidobacteriota > Terriglobia > Acidiferrales > UBA7541 > Acidiferrum. Next base: position 406,382 of record CAVYCJ010000005.1, on the reverse strand, counting down.
CTTCCGCGGGCACGATCACCGCGGGAGGCCTCCTCACGGCCCCTGCAACCGGTGGCAACGTCACCGTCACGGCCACCAGCGTCGCCGATGGCACCAAGTCCGCCTCCGCCATCGTCGCCGTGAACGCCCCGACCGTCACCTCCGTGACCGTCTCGCCGACGACCGCCAGCATCCTCACGCTTGCCACGCAGCAATTCTCCGCGACCGTGCAGGGCACCGTCACCGACAAGTCCGTCACATGGTCTGCTTCGAATGGCGCCATTTCGCCTGCCGGTCTTTTCACCGCCGGCGGTTCCGCTCTGACGACCACCATCACCGCGACCAGCAACGCCGACAAATCAAAATCCGCTTCGGCTACCGTCAGCATCAGCTTGCCGATCGTGACGTCGATCTCGATCACGCCTGCGACCACATCCGTCAACACCGGTGGCAAACTCACCTTCGCCGCTACGGTGAAGGGAACCGTGACAGACACGGCGGTCACCTGGTCCGCCGCCAAGGGCACGATCAATTCATCCGGCGCTTACGTCGCTCCGTCTTCGGCGACAACCGACACCGTCACCGCGACGAGCAACGCCGACAATTCGAAAACCGCGACGGCCACCATCACCGTCACTGCGGCCGCTCCCCCGCCTCCGGGCGTGGTCGCCGCATTCCCCGGCGCGCAAGGTGGCGGCGCAGCCTCCCTCGGCGGTCGTGGCGGCGTCGTGATGGAAGTCACGAACCTCAACGACTCCGGCGCCGGTTCGCTCCGCGCTTGCGTTCAGGCTTCCGGCCCGCGCACCTGCGTGTTCCGCGTTGGCGGCATCATCCATCCGCAAAGCACGATTCGCGCGAACTCCGGCAGCCTTACCATCGCGGGGCAAACTGCTCCCGGCGGCGGCATCGTCATTCAGGGCGACAAAATGCCAGAGGGCACGATCCTCTTCCTTGCCGGCAGCGACACCATCGTTCGCTATCTGACTTGCAGCGTCGGCAACGGCTCCGGCCACTCTCCGGGTCCATCTTCCGGCGTCGGCTGCATTGAGCTGGCCAGCGGCAACAATCAGCACAACGTTGTGATCGATCACATCAGCTTCCGTTGGTGGGACGACAAGCCCTACGTGATGCTCAGCAATCAGGGCTTCTCGCCGATCACGAAAACTGTCGTGGAGTGGAGTCTCTTCTACGAACCCAACGCAGGCCACGTTGTCGGCCCCATGACCGACGACACGGGCGGCTTCGCCAACGGCGACACCGACGACGATTTCCATCACAACATGCTGGTGAACATCGGCCATCGCCTGCCGCTCTACAACACGCGCAGCGGCCGCTGGGTCAACAACATCGTTTACAACTGGCAGTTCTACGCTTTGCTCACGCAGGGCGGCGTGAAGATGGACATCATCAACAACCACTACGCTCCCGCGAATTTGAACAGCGGGAATACGAACCACGAGTTCGACTTCAACAACGATCAGAGCTCCGACGATCCGGACGGCAGCAATCCTGGTCCGCCGTCGATCTATCTGAGCGGCAACGTCGGCCCGCACCAGTCGAATCCCAGCGGCAGCCAGACCGTAATGACTTCGCAGGGTGACGAGGGCGGCGACAACGGCCAGGCCGTACCGTCGAGCTGGTTCCGCAGCTCGCCGATGCCCGCGGAAGCTTTCCCGATCGAAGCCGACGATGAAGCCGATCTCGACTCCGCGACTCTCGGCACCGTCGGCAATTCGCGTGGCGTCGATTGCACCGGCAGCTGGTTCACGCGTCGCGACTCCAACGACAGCCGCATCATCAGCCAGTATCAGAACGGCGGCAACGGCACGTTCTTCACGAACGCGTCGCAGCCCGCGGTCTCCGGCGGCAGCGCTTGCACCGAGTCGCTCCACGACGGCATCCCCGACCAGTGGAAGTCGTCCCTCGGCCTGAGCACCACCGACCCGAATCTGTACAAGTCGATCGCGCCCAACGGCTACACCTACCTCGAAAATTACATGAACGCCGTCCAGCCGCAGTAAGCCCGGACCAACCGTTCATCACGATCAAGAAGGGGCGCAGCATGCTGCGCCCCTTTTTCATGCTCGTTCTGTTCCGGCGAGCTACCAGATCTTTGTCCCTGCTTGCCGATTCCTCGCTACATTTTTCGGCGCGAACTCGCGCACACTTTCGGCGTTACGCTCCGTCGAAACATCTGGGAAGGGTCAAGCGCCAGCATCGGGAAAAACGCAGCCAGCGAAGGAGAACTTCATGATCACGCTCTGCATCTGCTACACGATCGATCTGCACAAGACGGCCGACTTCGAGCAATATGCGCGGCGCTGGCCGGAACCGATCAAACGTTGCGGCGGAGATTTGATCGGCTATTTTCTGCCGACGAAATTTGCAGGGCCGACCAACGTTGCGTACGCGATGATTCGCTTCGCGAATCTCGCTGCCTACGAGAAGTATCGCGAAGCCCTGGGCAAAGATCCCGACGCCATCGCCAACGTGGCAGCCGCCGATGCGTCGCGCTGCATCCTCGTCGAGGATCGCAGCTTCCTGCAAAAAGTTCCGGAGTAGCCCCTGCCGCAGAATCTTTGCGCTTCTGAGCGTTCTCCGCTCCTCTGCGTTATCTTTTCCGCCGGCTCAGCATGCCCCTACTGTTGGCGCTGATTGTCCGTGCGCTCGCCGAGCTTGACGGGGATATCCATTTTTTTGCCGGCGCGATAGACGGTTACGGTGACGGTGTCGCCGGGGCGCTTGTGATTCAGGACGACGCTCAGGTCCATCGTGTTGGCGATTTTGGTGCCGTCGATCGCGACGATGACATCGCCGCCGATCGCGATGCGCTGCATTCCTGCCATTACGACGCGATCTCCGCCGCGGACGCCGGCCGTCGCTGCGGGGCCGCCTTTGGCGGCGCTTTCCACCAACAAACCATCTTCGACGGGCAATTCCAACGCTTGCGCCAGGCTGCCGCCCACCGGAATCGTCTGCACTCCAATGAACGCGAGGTGGACGCGGCCTTCGTTGATGAGATCGGTTGCGATGCGCTTCGCGGTGTTGATCGGAATCGCGAAGCCGATGCCTGCTGTCGTTCCTGATGGCGTGTAGATCGCCGAATTGATGCCGATGACTTCGCCGTGCGAATTGATGAGCGGGCCGCCGGAATTGCCGCGATTGATTGCCGCGTCGGTCTGGATCGCTTCGTCGATCAGCGTTGTCTGGCTGGTCTGCACGGTGCGGCCGAGGGCGCTTACGACGCCCGTCGTCAGCGTGCTCTGGAATCCGAATGGATTGCCGATCGCCAAAACCTTCTGGCCGACCTGCAATTTCGACGAATCGCCGAGCGGGAGGGCGGTAAGATGTTTTCCCTTGGGATCGATTTTCACGAGCGCGACGTCATTGCGCTGATCCGCGCCGATGAATTTTCCGGGATAGCGCGTCTGGTCGCCGAGAACGACTTCGATCGACTGCGCTTCCTGCACCACGTGAAAGTTCGTAAGGATGTATCCGCGCTCGTCGATGACAAAGCCTGAGCCGGCGCCTTCGACCGGCACCGGGTCCATGAAGAAGTCGTACTCGGTCGCCTTTGTCAGAATATTTGCGACGGCGGGCGATGCTCCACGGTAGACCTTTACGTTGATGCCCTCATCGTCGGTCAGAATCGAGTCGCGGTCCGCCAGACTGGCGGCCGTCGGTTTCGACTCGTTCGATCCGCGTCCCGCCTTTGGCTCCGCAGCGGGCTCGCCAGGCGTCGACGCATTCGGCCGCACCGCCTCCACGCTCAGCGGTTCATGCTGCCCGTATCGGGCGCCCGCCCAATACGCCGCCAGCACGATGATCGTGCCCGCCAACACCAGCCGAATAAACCCCGGTAAATTTCGCGCGTTCATGACGATCCTTCCTGATCGAAGCCGAGCCGACTCGACTGAAGACAAAACAGACTTCTCCAAGTATAGGCATATTTGGATGCGCCGACAGGCCGGGCAACGAGACGGGAGGTCGGTTCGGCGCGCTGAGGTGAGTTCCGTTTTGGGAAGAACAGGAGTATACCCCCCTGTTTTCGTAAGAGTGTGCAAGTTGCCGGGAATGAGTGAGTTGCAGATGGGTCAAAAACAAGAGTGCGTGAACGATTGAAAGCAAAGGGGTTGCGGGAGTGCGTGAATGGAGAAAAGCAGCGGAAGATCGAGGTGACTTCCTTCGGTGATGGAGCAGTGAGAGACACACTACCAGCTTTCTCTCTCCGCAGAGCGGAGTATAACCGTTTCGTAACTCTTTGTCAATAGGTACTTTAGGCGTTCGAAGGATGGGTTTTGGGGTTCGAATCGCGGACGGAACGCCAGACGGGCACGGCGTGCCGTGCCCCTACGGGGCAGCGTCGTGGAAGTGGGCCGCTGCATCGGATAGTGTGGAAGAAGGAGAACTACGATGTCTGTGATTCGTGAATGCAAGGCGTGTGGGCAAAAGAATCGAGTGCCGGCAAGTTTCTGGCGAGCACGGGGAAGTGCGGGGCATGCAAGGCCGATTTGCCGCCGGTGGCCGAGCCGTTGGCGGTCGATGAAGCGATGTTCGACGATATTGTGCAGAATGCGAAAGTGCCGGTGCTGGTGGATTTCTGGGCGGCGTGGTGCGGGCCGTGCCGGATGGCCGCGCCCGAAGTAGCGAAGACCGCCGCCGACATGGCGGGCAAAGCCGTTGTGCTGAAAGTCGATACCGAAGCAAACCAGCAACTTGCAGCGCGATTCCAGATTCGCGGCATCCCAAACTTTGTCGTGATGGCGGGCGGGAAGATGGTGATGCAGCAGGCGGGACTCGTCGGGCACGATGTGATGGAGGAGTGGCTGCGAAGCAGCAGCGTGCGCGTGTGATATTCTTCGCCTGGCTGGCGGCAACTGCAGGCTGAAAATCATCGTCGGCAGGCATTTAGCGGTCGCCACCCTGTAGCCGCGATCGCTTCCCAGATCGCGGGGTTTAGATGCAACCCTGCGGAAACTCAGCGGAGATAGGAAAGCATGACGGCACGGATTTTGGACGGGACGAAGATTCGAGATCTTGTGTTTGCCGATCTGGCGAACGAGATTCGAGAATTGGGCGCCGCGGGTATTAAACCGGGATTGGCCGCCGTGCTGGTCGGAGAAAATCCGGCGTCGCAGCTTTACGTGAAATCGAAGATCGCCGCCTGCGAGCAACTTGGCATGGCGAGCTGGCTGCATACGCCGCCTGCTACGGTTACGACGGCCGAGATGCTGGATCTGGTCGCGAAGCTGAATGCTGACAATAACGTCGATGGAATTTTGATTCAGCTGCCGCTGCCGAAGCAGGTCGATACGAAGGCGGTACTGGAAGCGGTCGATCCGGCGAAGGATGTGGACGGGTTTCACCCGGTGAGTCTGGGCGCGTTGGTGAGCGGGCGTCCTGGTTTGGTGGCGTGCACTCCAGCCGGCTGCATGGAGATTCTGCGACGCGGCGAGATCCAGATTGAAGGCGCGAACGCGGTGGTGCTGGGGCGGAGCGACATCGTGGGCAAGCCGATGGCGCTGCTGCTGATGCATGCGAACGCGACGGTGACGATTTGCCACTCGAAGACGCGCGATTTGCCTGATGTTGTTCGGCGCGCGGACATCATTGTCGCCGCGATGGGCAAAGCGGGTTACGTTGCGGCGGACTGGATTCGTCCCGGCGCGACGGTCATCGATGTCGGGACGAATAAGGTGACGGACGCGGCGGAAGCGGAGCGGCTGGTGGGGAATTTCCCGGCGCGGCTGGCGAAGTTCCGTGAAAAAGGATCGGTGCTGGTTGGCGACGTCCATCCGGATGCGGTCAACGTTGCTGGCGCGCTCACTCCGGTGCCTGGCGGCGTGGGGCCGATGACGATCACGATGTTGATGAGCAACACGGTAAAGGCGGCGCGCTTGCGTCGAGGCAAGAAGTTGGGCGGTGGGGCTGCGAACTCTCAAAGCGCCAGTTCTGGCGCGCGCTAAATCTCGATGAAAAAGATTGGGTTGACGGGCGGAATCGCGAGCGGGAAGAGTACCGTTGCGGCGATGTTGCGCGAGCTCGGCTTTGATGTGATTTTCGCGGATGAAATTTCGCGAATGCTGCTCGCTCCAGGCGAGGCAGCGCTTCACGAGACGGTGCGCGAGTTCGGGCCGGATATTCTTGGACCGGATGGGACGGTCGATCGCAAGAAACTCGCGGCGATTGTTTTTGCGGCTCAGGCCAAGCTCGATCGACTGAACGCGATCATCCATCCACGCGTTGAAGCGGAAATGCTGAAGCGGTTTGCCGAATTGGAACGGCAAGGCCGCTCGGTTGCGTTCGTTGAGGCCGCGTTGCTCATCGAAGCTGGCTACATAAAGAACCTCGATGGTCTCGTCGTGACCTGGTGCAAGCCGGAGCAGCAGATGGAGCGGCTCCTCGCGCGCGGGATGTCCGAACAGGAGGCTCGCTCCCGCATTGCGGCGCAGATGCCTGTCGAAGAAAAATTGAAACTCGCGACGTACAAAATCGATTGTTCGGGGTCGATCGAAAATACGCGGCGGCAGGTGGTGGAACTCGCACAGGGATTTGGCGGGTGAGTCGATATTTGGTCTTAAATCGTGCGGACATGGGGCGCAGCAGTGCTGCGCCCGTACACGATCGCGACGAACCGGAGCGGCCTCGGTAGACTTTCATCTAAACCCGCACCCTTTCAAACACCGAAAGGGTGCGGCACCCAAATGCCGTCAGGCGTTCCTGTATGATGAGCGAGTCTTACAGACTCGGACGAAGGACGCACTCATGTTGCAAAATCTTCCTTGCACGAGATTTCTCTCGAGATTTGGCATTGCGGCTCTATTCGCTGTGTTTGTTCGCAGCGATTCCCTCGTTTGCGCAGACGAATGCGCCGACGGCGCGGCAGGTTGTGAAGGCGATACAGGATCATGTTGGGGTTCCGTGGAGTGCGGATACGGTGGACACGTTTAAGGCGGGGAATCCGGATACGCCGGTGACGGGGATTGCCGTCACGATGATGGCGACGATGGATGTGCTGGAGCGGGCGGCGGCGAATCACGAGAATTTTGTGATCACGCATGAGCCGACGTTTTACAACCATCTCGATGTGCCGGAAGGGATGGCGGAGAGCGATCCGGTGTGGACGGAGAAGCGCGCGTTCATCGAGAAGCACAACATGGTGGTGTGGCGCTTTCACGATCACTGGCACATGAGGAATCCGGACGGGATTCTTGCGGGAATGGTGAATGAGCTCGGCTGGGAGAAATATCAGCACAAGGATTTTCCGAATGGATTTACGCTGCCGGAAACGACGGTGCAGAAGCTGGCGCAGGAAACCGCGACGAAATTGGGCAGCAGCGTTTTGCGGGTGGTGGGGAATCCGGATATGAAGGTGACGAAGATTGCGCTCAGCCCTGGCGCTGCCGGGTTTGAACGAGAGACGCATGCGCTCGAGCGCGATGATGTGGAAGTTTTGCTGGTGGGGGAGACGCGGGAGTGGGAAACGGTTGAGTATGCGGCGGATGCGGTGACCGAAGGGAAGCGCAAGGCATTGATTGTGATTGGGCACATCCCGAGCGAGCAGGCGGGGATGGAAGAATGCACGCGGTGGCTGCAGACGTTTGTGACCAATGTGAAGATTGAGTTTGTGCCGGCGAAGCAGCCGTTCTGGTTGCCGAAATAACGCTCCCCAAGCAAGTTGGCGGCGCGAAATACGAAAAAGTGGCCGGGTATCGGATCGATCTTGCGGACATGGGGCGCAGCAGTGCTGCGCCCGTACATGAGATTGCTTGGAACTTCCACGCCAAGAGTGATTTTTTCGGGAGGTAGGAATCATGCGGGAATTGCGGCCGTTTGCGCTTGAGGTGTTTTTCAGCAAGTGGGAGTTTGCGGCGCGGCATCATCTCTGTGCTTCCGACATGCAATCGATGACGTTGACGGAGTTGCTGGCGCTGGCGGACGACGCGGACCGCAAGGCGTGGGATTCGCTCTACCTGGGATACACGGAGACCTGGGGCGGTCCGGCGCTGCGCGAGGTGATCGCGTCGACGTACGAACGAGTGGCAGCGGGCGATGTTCTGACGTTTGTGGGAGCGCAAGAAGGGATTTTCGCGGCGATGCATGCGCTGCTTCGGCCCGACGATCATGCGATCGTCGTGATTCCCAATTATCAATCGGTGGAATCGGTGCCGGTCAGCATCTGCGATACGACGGGGATCGCGCTCGATCCGGCGCGGAATTGGGAATTGGATCTGGACCAGGTGCGCGACGCGATTCGGCCGAACACGCGCGTGATTTCGTTTAATTTTCCGCACAATCCGACGGGCAAGGTGATTTCGCGCGCGACGCTGGATGCGTTGGTGGCGATGGCGCGCGAGCGCGGGATTTATCTTTTCAGCGACGAGGTGTATCGCGGTGTGGAGCGGCGGCCGGAGATGATGCTGCCGCAAGTGGCGGATTTGTATGAGCGCGGGATCTCACTCGGTGTGATGTCGAAGTCATATGGGCTGCCGGGGATTCGCGTCGGATGGGTCGCTTGCCGCGATCGCGAAGTGCTCGGTCGCATGGAGCGGATGAAGCATTACACATCGATCTGCGGAGCGGCGCCGAGCGAACTGCTGGCGCAGATCGCGTTGAAGGCGCGGGAGCGGATTCTGGCGCGAAATCGGGCGTTGATCGCGAAGAACCTGCCGATGCTGGAGGGCTTTTTCGCGGAATACCCGGATCTGTTTGAGTGGACTCTGCCGGATGGCGGGTGCATAGGGTATCCACGGTATATCGGGAGCGACGGCGTCGAGGAATTTGCGCGGCGTTTGGTGGAAGAGAGCGGCGTGCTGTTGCTGCCGGCGAGTGTGTACCGGTCGGAATTAGGCGCGACGCCGACGGATCGGTTCCGGATCGGGTATGGGCGCGACAACATGGAAGCGGGATTGGCGGCGGTGCGCGGGCATCTTCGCAAAGTGGCCGCGAAGGCGGTTTGAGTGCGAAAGATCTCGCGTGGCGTTGCTGCAGCAGCGGGTACTGATACTTTTCGGATGCAAATGTCTCTTAGAATCTGTCTCTGATCGGAGACGACTTTCTCAAGTTTGACAAAGAGTACGGGTAGGGAAGTATTTTTCCTTTGTTTTGAGGGGATTGGAGAGGCGAAGAGGAAGCAAAGAATTGGAATCCCACGTGCACAGAGAGCGTCAGCGTTCTGCTTCTCAACCCCGCAGAGGCGGACGTGGCGTGGGAGGAACAACATGGAAACGGTTAGCGAGTCTCGCACGAGCGAGAGGGCAATCACAGACGTGGAATTCGAGCAATTGCTGGCGAAGACGTATGAATTGGTGCAGGCGCAGAAGCCGGTGGATCCATCCGCAGAGTCAACTTCATGGACCTAGAAGCAACAAAGACCACTCCAAACGAATCGCGGAAAGCGACGCTTTCGGGTAAACCGGGGGACGACAAGAAGGAATTGGCCTGGGCATTTTTGGGGCTGATTCTGTGGTCGGGAGTGGTGTTGGTCGGCGTGTTTGGGGCCGGCTACGTTTTAGGACATTCGATACTGCATATTTGGTAAGGAAGTCGAGGCGCGTTTAGCCGGGTGACCGGATGAAGTGGACGCGTCTTCGCGGAATGCCTGCCGAGTTTCTTCATTCCCCTTTTGATTTAGAGGGCCATCGAACGTGCGGCGCTGGGTGTGTGCGCGGGTTGCGATTGAGGCTGTGTTCGGGCTGAGATCCTTCGCCGTCCTGCGGACGGCTCAGGATGACACCGGCGTTTAATATGAGTGGCAAACGGGAAATGGCGCGCTTTCGCGCGCCCCTTTTTACGCGCCGAAGATTTAAGCGCTGAAGAGTTGTTTGAGCGGCTGAGTCGTTCCTACCTGGTTGTGGCTACTTCGCCCAGAAAGAGCTCAGGAATTCGTAGCGGGAGCGATGCATGTCTTTTTGCGCTTTGGGATCGGCGTCGAGGTGCATCACTTCGTAGCCGGAGTCGGCGTTGTATCGCGGCCACTTCGGCAAGCCTTCGCCGTTGGGGTCGGAGTTTTTGGCGAAGTTGCTCCAATACTTGCGGATCAATTCGGTGAGCTTGTGGTCTTCGGGGCGCCAGCTGATCCATGTTTCGGAGTCGAGGGCGCCGAAGACGAATTCGATTTCGGCGGAGTGATAGGCGCCGGTCTCTTCGGGGCCGCGCTTCGGATCCTTCGGGTGATCCATATCGAAGCGGTAGCGGTAGACAGGCGATTTGCCAGTTTTGAGTTGTGCGTCGATCCATCGCCAGGTGGAGAAGGCGATGAAGTAGTCGCCCTCGTAGTCTTCGAGCGAGCGCGCGGCTTGGGCGTCGTCATCGGCTGCGTAGAGCTTCAGGAACTCGTCGGATTTTGCGGCGAAGTCCTTTGTTGCGATGCCCTTGAGCGCGGCGGCGTAATTTTTGTCTTTGGGCATGCCGAAGCTGCCTTCATCGCGATTCCATCCGGCGAGGAGTGGGACGTCGCTTTGTTTTCCGGCGGCGAAGATCGCTTCGGGAGATTCGGGCAGGAAATAGCCGTCGATATTCGGAGCGAAGCGCCCTTCGCCTTTCAGTGCGAGCTGAGCGTCGAGAACTTTTTGTGCGGGGAGCGCGCGCAGGGCGGCGAGCGTGTCGGCGTTCAGGTGATCCTTGGCGAACTTAGCGCCTTCTTCGGCGGCTTGGTCTTTGCTGGGCATGGGCAGCGCGTGGCTGGCGAATGCGCCACCGCTTTCGCCGATGGCTTTGTGGAAGAGGCCTTTGGAGACGGGCGAGGCCATCTGTTCGCTGACGGAGAAGGAGCCGGCGCTTTCGCCGAAGATGGTGACGTTACCGGGATCACCACCGAATTGGGCGATGTTGCGCTTGACCCATCGCGAGCGCGGCGGATTGGTCCATCAGGCCGTAATTGCCGGTGGCGTTGTGAGCGTTTTCCTTGGCGAGTTCGGGATGCGCGAAGAAGCCGAAGATGCCGAGGCGATAGTTCATCGAAACGACGACGACGCCTTCTTTGGCGAGGTTGGTGCCGTCCTGGCGAGGCTCGGAGGTTGCGCCGGCGGAGAAGCCGCCGCCGTAAATCCAGACCATGACGGGGAGCTTGTCTTTGGATTTACCTTTGTCGAGCTTGGCGGGCGTCCAGACGTTGAGGTAGAGGCAGTCTTCGCTGATGCCGGGATCGCGGAAGATCATGTCGTCGTAAATCGAGCCCTGCATGCAGCGGCGAGCCGAAGGCGATGGCTGTGCGGGTGCCTTTCCATTTGGCGGGTACGACGGGAGGCTTCCAGCGGAGATCGCCGACGGGCGGTTTGGCGAAGGGGATGCCGAGGAAGGCGGAGATAGTGCCGTCGGACTTGCCTTCGAGTTTGCCGGTGTCGATCTTAACGGTGGGTGCGGAGCCGGCGGCGCGGATGGTGACGGCGGCGAGCAGTGCGGTGAAGAGTAAGGCGCTCGCGGCAGAGGAAAGGCCAAGTCTCATCGGGGAGTCTCCTGGTGAAGCCCGAGGGACAATAGCACAGGTGAACTGGGGGTTCGTACTTGTAGACCTATCGAAGCGCAGCGGAAACATCAACGCTGGTGTGTAAGACGCGAATAATCCTGATGGGCTTCGATGCGGGGTTGTAGATGATCCAGTGTGTGCGGTAAGGCAGGAGAAGACGAAATCGCACGGGGCGAAAGGTTAGATCCTTTCGTATAACGCCCGAAGATGGCAGCGATGCTATAGATTCGCATGCGTCAAAGATTGCTTGTTCGAAGCGATCTGCAGCCGCGCGGCTGTCGAAGGCTATGTAATGCCAAATCGCCGATAAATCTTCGAAAGCTTCGTCACTCAGGCGATACGAGATCATTCCTTCCGCTGCGAGTTCAGCCAAGCTCTCTTCCGCGCTTCCATCGCTGCTTTGACCTCGTCAGGGTCCATTAAGCGGCCTTGCTCTGCTGACTGCCATCCTTCTTCTATCTTCTGGGCGATTTCCGCTCGATGCTGAGCAAGCAGATCTTCGCATTCGTGCAATTGGGATACGGCCTGCTCGATCAGCTCTTCTGCCGAGTTATACGGGCCCCGAGCCAGATCTTCGCGAATCATTGCTTCGACTTCTGGTTTGAGACGGATGTCCATTACCGGATTCTACCCTCCCATCGGGCTGTTGGCCATATTCTGGGTGGCCGGTATCGGCCTTGACGCTTAGGGGAGAGGGGACTAGGCTCGACTCCATTGGGTGTGCGTTGTTTTGGGGCGTGTCATGCACTTCTGCAAAGGAACCAACCGACAAAATTGGGGCGGAGTGTTGGTGATGTTGGCGCTGGCATTCGCGGCGGAAGCTGCAGCGCCTACAGTGGCGCTCGGGCAGGATTCGTCGGCGGAGACGAACATGTTTCGGGGGGACCGGCCGGAGATTTCGGTGACGGTGCGGGACAGCGGCGGGGCGGAGATTTCGTCGCCGGCGACCGTGCGTGTTTATCGGTCGGGAGTGCCGACAGACGAGGGAACGACGCGCAAAGGCCGCGTGTTTTTCATGCTGCCCACGATTGGCGACTACTCCGTACAGGTTTCCGCGACCGGATACGAAAGCAGCCAGAAAGATATCGCGATCCCGGTGGCGCTGAAGGCGGAGGTGGAGTTCACGCTGAAACGCAAGGCCGAGGCGAACGAAACATCTGGCGTCCCGTCGGGACCCGTGCTCGCGCCGAAGGCGAAGGAAGCGTTTGAGAAGGGGCTGCAGGCGCTTGGCGCGGGAAAAATCAAGGATGCCGAGAAATATTCAGGAGAGGCGATGAGTCTCGCGCCGGGGCATCCGGATGTTTTGTATTTGAAGGGCGTGGTGGATTTGAATCTGCGGAATTTCGCGGATGCGCAGGAAGTGTTGGAGAAGGCGACGCAGATCGATCCGACGCACGCGCGTGCGCAGGCCGCGCTGGGAATGGCGCTGAGCGATCAGGGCAAATATGAAGAAGCGATTCCGTCGCTGCAGAAATCGCTGGAATTGAATGCGGCCGATCCGAACTGGGAGACGCAGTACGCGCTGGCGCAGGCCTACTACAAATCCGAGAAATATCCGGAGGCAGCGAAAGAGGCGAAGGCCGCGCTGGAAAAATCGAACGGGAAAGCGCCTGAGATTGAACTGCTGATGGCGCAGTCGCTGGTGGCGACAGGGAAGTATGACGAGGCGGCAACGGCGCTGCGCGACTACGTGAAGAATCATGGCGACCGGCCGGATGCGGCGAAGGCGAAACGGTGGCTGGATAAACTTGTGGCGGACGGCAAAGTCGCCAAGAATTAAAGAACGAAGTAAAGAAGCAACGAAGTAATGAAGTAACGACAGAGTTGAGCGCGTCCGAAATGCGGACGCGCTTGCGATTCGAATCCGTTACGCGGCGGCGCGAACCGGCTGCTTCTTCTGCGAGCCGATGAAACCGTAGTACATGATGTAGATGTAGCACAGAATCGGCAGGAAGAATGCATGATGGATGCCGATTCGATCTGCAATCAATCCTTGCAACTCGGGGATGATTGCGCCTCCGATGATTGCCGCGACCAGTAAGCCCGAGCCGTCGCCGGTCAGCGGGCCGAGTCCTTCGATAGCCAGCGTGAAAATCGTCGGGAACATCACGGAGTTGAAGAGGCCGACGGCGATGATCGTCCACATGGCGACGTGGCCGAACGTCAGCATGGATGCGACAACCAGGAGAGCCGCGACCAGCGCGGCGACACCAAGAATTTTGTTGGCCGCGATTTTCTGCTGCAACGCCGAACCGATAAAGCGGCCCACCATCGCGCCGCCCCAATAGAACGACAGAAGTCCCGCCGCGACCTGCTCCGAAACATTTCCGATGTCAGGCTGGCTGAAATAGTTCACGAGAAAGCTGCCGATCGAAACTTCCGCGCCAACGTAGACGAAAATTCCAACTGCGCCCAGAACGAGATGCGTGTGGCGCCAGATCGAATCGTGAACGGCTCCCGAGCGTTGTTCCACGCTCGCGATCGCGGGCAGCTTGAACAGCGCAATCACGACGCCGAGCGCCATCAACGCCAGAGCGAAGATCAAATACGGAGTTTTGACCGACGAAGCCTGGTCGACTCGATACGCCTGCAATTGCGTCGACGACATCGCAGCCAGCGCGCCGACTGCCAGTGGCGCGCTGCTCAGGATCAGCATGCCGCCAATCTTCGGACCGATCGTCGTACCGAGAGAGTTAAACGCCTGCGCGAGATTCAAGCGGCTCGCCGCGGTTTTCTCCGGGCCAAGAATCGCGACGTACGGATTCGCTGAAACCTGAAGAATCGTCATGCCCGCCGCGAGCACGATCAGTGCGGTGAGAAAAAACGGAAACGACGGCACGCTTGCCGCGGGAAGAAAAAGCAGCGCGCCGATGCCCATCGTGAACAGTCCCGCGACCATCGCCTTTTTGTACCCGACCGCGTCGATCAACTTGCCCGAGGGCAGTGAGAACACGAAGTACGACGTGAAAAACGCGAACTGAATCAGCATCGCTTTCGCGTAATTCAGATCGAACACGGTTTTCAGGTGCGGAATCAGAATGTCATTCAGACTGGTCAGGAAGCCCCACATGAAGAACAGCGTCGTGACCATCGCCAGGGGCCGGCGATAGTTTTCGATGGTATCCCCGGAAGAGCTCACAGACGTGGAGCTTACGGTCGTTTGTGCCATCCATCACCTCATGGTGAACGTGGTCAATTTGTATCACAAAGAGCGGCTGCACCCGCAATACCGGCGTCTTCTTTGTAGTGTGCCAGTACTAACGGAGTTTCGTGCGGGTAGGGGCTGAGGCAGGCGCCGACCCAACGCGCGCGAATTTCTTCCAGGAACGGTGCGAGCATCGACGAAACGCCGCCGCCGATCACGATTACGTCAGGCTCGAGCAAATCGATGACGTTGCCGAGCCAGTACGCGAGCAGGTCAAGCGTCTCCTGCATGACTTCTTTGGCCAGTGGATCGCCGTTGCCATAGCACTTCGCGACCATTTCGCTGGTCACAGCGTCGGGCTTGCCGTCGGCCATCGCCAGCAGAGCGGACCCCCTTGCATCGTTTCCGCTGGCAGCAACTTTTGCCAACTTCGCTCGGGCTCGCCGCGCGATGGCGGGTCCCGCCGCCAGTGTTTCGATGCATCCGCGCTTGCCGCAGGCGCACTGCGGCCCGTGCAGATCGACGCCAACATGCCCGCCCTCGGTCGCCAGCCCGGTGCGTCCGTGATAGACCTTCCCATCAATGACGAAGCCCGTGCCGATGCCGGTGCCGATCGTTGCGTAAAACACATTGCGATAATTTCGCCCTGCGCCCCATCTCGCTTCGGCGAGCGCGGCGGCGTTGGCGTCGTTGTCGATCTTCACTTGTGCGGCGGGATAGAGCTTGCGAATTTCTTCGGCGAGCGGGAAGTTGTGCCATCCGGGCAGGTTCGGCGGATTGATCACCACGCCGGTTCGCGGATTGAGCGGCCCCGGCGCGCAGATTCCGATGGCGTGAGGCTGGGCTCCGTCTGCTGAGCGCGAACGAAGCTCTTCGATCGCAGCCGCCACTGCTGCCAGTCCACGCGCAGCGTCGGTCGCAACCATGGCGGTGCGACTCTGCGCCACAATTGCGCCCGAGCGATCAACCAAGCCGGCGGCGACTTTCGTCCCGCCGATATCAACACCAACGATCAAGTCATTGTGGGTTCGCGCCGCCACTCATCTCACCGCTTGTCCGATGCGCCGGAACCGTTCGTCGGAGCCGCGGCTGCAGCCGGACTCGGGCCAGGCGTCTTCGGATCGGTTACAGTCACAGGCGTCGCGTCCGCCCGAAAAACAATCTCGCCCTTAAACAACGTCATCTCGCATTTCATATTCTTCAAGTCGCCCGGCGGCACGGTATACATGTCGCGATCCCACACCGCGATGTCTGCGTCTTTTCCAAGCTCGATCGAGCCGACTGTGCCGTCCAAAAATAACTGGTGCGCCGCCCACTCCGTATACGACCGCAGCGCGACGCGCGCATCGACCGACTCCGCCGTGCCAAACGGATGCGCTCCGTACACGCCCTTCAACGTCTCGCGCGCTACCGATGCCCAGATGCCGTAGCGCGCCGCAAACGGCGTCACGAAATAATCCGACCCGCCGCCCCACACGATCCCTCGCGTCAGCATCGTCTTCAGCGGAATCAATCGCGCCGCCCGCTGCGGACCAAACGTCCCCGCGTACGTGTCGCCGAGCCACCACATGAACGGCGCCTGCAACTCGGGATATCCCGCGTCGTATTGCTTCTGCAGCGCGGCCATCGTGTCCAGCGCATGATCCGTCGGAATGTTCGAATGAATGATGCTGTGCCGCAGCCCGTGCGTCGGAGTCTCTTTCAGCACTTCGGCGTAAGTGTCCACCACCGTATCGATCGCGCGATCGCCGACAGCATGCGTGCCTACGTGAATTCCCGCCTGGTGATACATGCGCACCAATTGTTTGTAGGTATCCACATCCATCGCCGGATAACCTTTGTTGCCTTTATCGATCTCCGTCGATTTCACGTGCCAGTCGTCGTAGAGCCACGCGGTGCGCCCGCCGCCACTGCCATCCATGTAAAGTTTCCCGCCGCCCGAGAGCAGCAGGCCATCGCCGAGCGAGCGCGGCGGCAGCGGCAGCGCCTTGATGCGTGCCAGCGTCGCGCGACCCGAGTCCATCGTCGTGCCGACGTCCCACAGCGTAAACACGCGCACTTTCAACTTGTTCTCGTCGAGCACGCGCTTGTAGGCGTCCCACGTGTGCGGCTGGATGTCGCCTTCCTTGATGGCGGTCATCCCTTCCGCATGCAGCTCGTCGATGATGCGCAAAATCGCCGCGTGTTCCTGATCTGGCGTCGCTTGCGGGATGAGCGTCGTGACTGCGTCCATCGCGGATTCTTTGAGTACGCCGGTCGCTTTGCCCTGCGCATCACGGTCAATCGTTCCTGCTTTTGGATTTTTCGTTGCGCGCGTGATGTGCGCGAGTTTTAGCGCAACGCTGTTGGCCGCGCCATAATGCCCGGTCGTTTGTGTCAGCCATACCGGATTGTTGGGAGTCACCTTGTCGAGATCGGCCGCGTGCACATAGCGCAGCTCGGCGAGCTTGCTTTCATCCCAGCCGGTGCCCTGGATCCACTCGCCAGGTTTTACTGTCTTCGCGCGCTCCGCGATTTTTTCCACGATCTCGGCGATGCTCTTCGCGTCGCTCAAATTCACCGTGTAGAGTTCCTTGATCCCACCGTCAGCAAAGTGCCCGTGGCTATCGATCAAACCCGGCGTAACCGTGCGCCCATGCAGATCGATGATCCTGGTGTTCGGGCCCATCCAGCCGCGAATATCGGCGTTTGAGCCGATCGCCATGAATCGCCCGTCGAAACCAATCGCCACCGCTTCCACAACAGAGTCGTGCGGATCTACCGTCAGTATCTTGCCGTTGAGCAGGACGACCTCCGCCCTCGGCCCTGCCGGTTGCACGACAGGTTTGGCCGGACGCTTGAGCGTCGCCATCCAGATGAGCGCACCGACAAATATTGCTGCCATTAGGAAAAATGCGAAATTCTTCACCCGTCACACCCGCCTGGTTCCAAACGGAGAGGATCCGATTGGCCGGGTAAGTATTCCAGCCTCGCGCCGGGAAATCCAGCGTTGCTGTTCCTGTAAGCGTGGTGAAAAACTACTTGGGTGCCAGGTCGTCGCGGCCGACGCCGAGCGCGTCGGCAACCCGATTGATGTAGTTGAACCACGACGCAATCAGAGTGATCTGCAGAATGCCGCGGTCGTCAAAGCCCACGGCTCGCAGCGCTTCGTGATCTTTCGGGGAGCACTTCGTCGCGTCCTTCGTCAATTTTACGACGAAGTCGAGCATCACGCGTTCCTGCTCGGTGATCGGAGCGGTGCGATAGTCGTTTCGCAAAGCCTCGATCAGTCCATCATCCAACGTCACCCTACGCAGAAACTCTGCGTGTGACTCGATTCAATAGTGGCACTTGTTTGTGACCGACACCATGGTGGCGATCATCTCGTGCTGGCGGCGTTGCAGCGGCAGATCGGGCGCCATCATCGCGCCGAACGCGCTGAACGAATGAAACAGTGCGTCGGGGATGAGCGAGTGCGAAGCGCTGATGCCTGCCTTCGGTCCGCGATCGACGGCGGGAACGGGAGTGGAGTACTCCGGCGGATAGAAAGCGCGCTGATCCATCATCGCTTTCTTGACGCGGTCGTCTTCGTCCATGCCGATCGTTTTGATCCAGGTCATTTCGCCTCTCTGGTCTGCGCGAATATTTTAATACGACGGAACGTCGCGGCCTCCACCAGAAAAAGTCGGCCTAAAATGTCAGCGGCCGGATGGGTGTGCATCCGGCCGCAAGTTGTATTGGGGTGCCTCCTGGGGTGTCAGTCCGCTGGAAGCAATGTCAGTTGAACCCTTTATAAAGAAAGCCGGATTTGATGACAATAATGTAAAAGAACTACGTCAGTGGTCTTCTGTAAGTGCTTTTCCTTCAGTGCATTGCAGGCGTTTTCCGGTTTCGACCGACTTGAACTCCTGGGTTTGTCCGCTCGGCCAATTCACGACGACACGATCGACTTTGTCTTTTTCGCCGACTCCAAAGGTCAACGGAAGCTCGGATTGGGAGAGGTAGCTCGAGCCGCCGCGGACCACACGCGACTGGGTGACGCCTTCACTGGTGACGTGCACCGTCGCGCCCACGGCATCGCGATTCGATTTGGTTCCGATGAGGCGCAGGCGCAGGCTGCGATTGCCCGCGGTTTGATCATTTCTGTAGAGAAATGCGGGGCCGTTATTCGTCGTCAGCAAAAGGTCGGCGTCGCCGTCGTTGTCGAAATCTCCGTAGGCGAGGCCGCGGCCGACTTTCGGCGCGTCGAAGCCTCCACCGATTTGATTGGCGACGTCGTGGAATTTTCCGTTGCCGCTGTTGAGGAAAAGTTGCGGGGCCTGAGCGTAACCGACGTTGCCGCGAATGTTGCGCACGGTTTCGTCGATGTGTCCGTTGGCGACGACGAGATCGAGCAGGCCGTCGAGGTTGGCGTCGACGAACGTGCATCCGAAACCGAGCGAATTGCGCGACGCGATGCCGACGCCCGATGCGGTCGCGATGTCGTCGTATACGCCGGTGCGCGACGCGCGATACAAACCGATCATCTCGTTGTCGAAATTTGTGATCGCGATTCCGGCGCGGCCGGAATTTTCGAAATCGCCGACGTCGACGCCCATTCCGGCGCGCGCTTTGCCGTCGGCGCTGAAGGCGAGGCCCGCTTCGACGGCGACGTCCTTGAACTTTCCGTTGCCGAGGTTGCGATAGAGCTTGTTGGGCTGCGTGTCGTTCGCGACGAGGAGATCGGGCCAGCCGTCGCCGTCGAAATCGAGCATGGCGACGCCGAGCGATTTCGAGCTGCTGTCGAAAATGCCGCTGCTCGCGGTGACGTCTTCGAACGTGCCGTCGCCTTTGTTATGAAAGAGCCAGCTTGTGTCGCCGCGATAGGCTTCGGGCGTGCAATAGGATTTGTGCGTGGCGTCGAGACTGCAGAAAACGTCGTGCTCCGGCGACCAGCGCACGTAATTGCAGACGAAAAGATCGAGCAGGCCGTCGCGATCGTAGTCGAACCAGATCGCGGATGTGCTGAAGGCCGCGCGGCCCGCGAGTCCGGCGGCTTTGGTGACGTCAACGAATGTGCCTTTGCCGGTGTTGCGGAAAAGGCGATTCTGGCCGACACAGGTGATGAGCAGGTCGGGGAAGCCGTCGTTGTTGTAATCGCCGACAGCGACGCCCATGCCGTACATTTCGATGTCGAGACCCGCGGCTTTTGTGACGTCGGTGAATGTGCCGTTGCGATTGTTGTGATAGAGGCGAAGCGTGGTGCGCTGCTGCTTGTGGCCCGGCCAGTCCATGGCGTTCACGAGCAGGATGTCTTGCCAGCCGTCGGCGTCGTAGTCGAGAAAAGCGCAGCCGGAGCCGAGCGTTTCGGGGAGGAGCTTGCCGCCGTAGGCGCCGCTGTTGTGTTGGAAATGAATGCCGGCTTGCGCGGTGACGTCGACGAGTTTGAAACCGAGCGCCGCGTCGGGCGAGGCCGGCTTGGCTGCGGCTGCGGCGCCGGGAAAAGCGAATGCGTCGAACGGGGAGGCGAGTGAAGCGAATGAGCCGAGGCCGGCGGCAATTCCGATACCCGCTGCGCCGCTGAGAAAATCTCGCCGCCTCACGGCAAGGTGACCAAGCCGTTCCGGATCGCGTAAACCACCAGCTCCGCCGTTTTGTGGATGCCGAGCGCATCCATGATATTTGCGCGATGGACCGCGACGGTGTTCGCGCTCAGTCCGAGGTCGGCCGCGATTTCCTTGTTCGATTTTCCGCCGACGATGTGTTGCAGAATTTCGAGTTCACGCGTGGTGAGTCCCGATTCGCGCTCGCCTTTCAGCGCTTCTGGCTTGACCAATTGAGGATCGAGGACGGTTTTGCCTTCGGCTACGCCCTTCACCGCTTTCAACAGATCGAGATCCATCGCGTTTTTCAGAATGTAGCCGCGCGCGCCGGCTTCGAGCGCCTGGCGAATCAGTGTGTCTTCGGAGTGCATGCTCAGCATCAGGATCGCCGCGTCGGCCCACTTCGCGCGGATCTGGCGCGAAGCTTCGATGCCGCTGATGCCGGGAAGAGCGCAGTCCATCACGGTGACGCGCGGCTTGAGCTGGAGCGCGAGCTTCACCGCATCGTTGCCGTCGTTCGCTTCGCCGATGACGGTGATCGCAGGGATCGTCTTCCAGCATGCGGCGGAATCCTTTGCGTACCAGCGAGTGGTCGTCCACCAGCAAAACCGTGATCTTATCCGCCATTGCCTGCCTCCGCCCGCTCGCGCGGTACCGTCAATCGCACCAGCGTTCCTCCTTCGTTCGGCTTCAATAATTCCAGAGTGCCGCCGATCAGTTCCGCGCGTTCGCGCATGCCGACGAGACCGATTCCTTGCGATGAACGTTGCGAGCCTTGTGCGGCGCCATTGCTCGAGAAACCTTTACCGTGGTCTTCGACATCGAGACCAAGTTCGCCGCCCGTAAATTTCAGCCGCACCCACGCTTCGCGTTCACCGGAATGCCGGCTCACATTATTCAGCGCTTCCTGCAACACACGATAGATCTGAACGCCGGCGACAGTCTCGACGGGAAACGTGGCGCCGGACTTTTCATAGTGCAACGAAAGCCCCATCTGATGCGATGCCGAGGGGATGTACCAGTCCAGAGTACTCTCAAGTCCTTGCTCTTCGAGGAGCACAGGATGCAGCGCTTGCGAGAGGCCGCGAATATTGTTCAGCGTGGATTGGGCGATTTCGCGGACTTCCTGCAAGTCGTCGCGCAGCTGCGAGCCCTCCGGCGCCTGCTTTCCCAGTCGGCCGAGCAGGGAACCGATCGCGGTGAGCACCTGGCCGAATTCGTCGTGCAATTCGCGCGAGATGTGGCGCAGCGTTGATTCCTGCGTTGAGATCAATTTTTGCGCCAGCTCGCTGCGTTGCTCGGAAAGCGCTGCCAGCCGCGCGAAGATTTCGCGGTTCGTGCGAATTAAATAAAGACTGGTGAGGACGATCGCGACGAGCGTGGCCGCGAAGAAAAGATAGACGTTCCGCTGCACGCGCGTGTAGATCTCGCCGATCTGCGACGCCGCGCGCTGCTCGCCTTCGTTGTTTTCGACCAACAGGCGCGAAACAGCGGTGCTGAGAGCTGCTTGTCGCGCTTGCAGCGACACGCGAATCTGCTCTTTCGCTTCCGCTTCCTTTCCGTTGCTTGCGAGCGCGAACATCCGGTTCATTGCGTCCCAGAATTGCGTCAGTTGATGACGCAAATAGTCGCGCTGTTCCTGGGTGCGTAGCGCCGACGCATTTTGCTCTTCGACGGTGAGCGCCGCGTCGATGTCTCCGCGCAACCGCTCAAACTGTGCCGACCACGCACTCATCGGATACGGTTCGCTCGAATCGAGCATGTCGCGCATCGCCAGCGCCACGGAGTTCAAATCGTTTTGCAGCCGCAGCAATTGCAGCGAATCGCGGCGATTGCGATCGACCATCTCGCTTTGCAATTTGCGCAGGCCGGAAATCTGCACCGTGATGTACGCCGAGTACGCGACGACCGCGGCCAGCGTGATGATCAGGCCGAAGAGAAGCGCGCGGGTCGGCGACCTTTGCTCCTCGGCGCGCCGCGTTCCACGCTGTTGTGTGGCGGATTTCAGCACGGGCAAAGGATACCTTACCCCTCGCGCCGATTCCCACTCGTAGGGCTGTGCGCGTGGCTCGCCAGCGACTGTTCTTGCAGGCTCACAACATCTGGAAACCGCGTTTGCGCAGAAGCGTGACGAGCGTGGCCATCACGAAGACTCCGACGAGCGGAACCAAGAAGCCGATTGGCAAACTGTTCGCTTTCGTCGATACGAATCCGACGAGCCACGGGATTGCTGCGCCGCCCAACGATGCCATCGAGAAAACGACGCCACCTAATCGCCGCGCGGCGGGACCGTACCAATGCGAAAACCACGAGATGTAGATCGGATAGATCGTCGAGCAACCCAAGCCGGCGATCGTGAATCCGGCAATGGCGATTTTGGGATCGCGCGTGACGATGACGATTACCGTACCCACGATTGCCAGCGAAAGCGCGGCGATGATGAAGCGTAGCGACCCGATGCGCGGTAACAGCAACGACGCGAAGCCGCGGCCAACCATCAATCCCGCGTAGAAAAAGAGCGGCGTCATCGTCGAAAGCTCGGAGGTGTGGCCGACGAGTCGCTTCAATTGTTCGGCTGCCCAGCCGCCGAGGCCTGCTTCGCTTCCGACATACAGAAAAAACAACGCGGCAACGGCTGCCGTCATCTGCACGGATGGAATACTGGCGCGATCCTTGGCGGCGGCATCGGAATCCGCGTGATGTCGTTGTGGCAGGTCGGCGAATAAAAACCCCACCGCCAATGCGAATGCAACAATCGCGAGAATCCACAAGAATGTCGTTAGCGAGTGATGCCGAAGCGAGACGCTCAGCAGCGGCGCGCAAGCGACGGCGCCGATTCCCCAGGCAAAATTCAGCAGGCTCACGACTCCCGCGCCGCCTGCTTCCGCCCCCGCAAGATTTGTTGGCGGCACGACGAGACCGTAGCCCATTCCGTAGAACGCGACCGCCAGCAAGGCGACGCCGTGCGTCGGAGCGTTCAACAGCGCGAGGCCGACTCCAGTCAGCAAGTATCCGATCACGAGTCCCGGTCGATAGCCGCGCCATGCGGTCAAGCCCGTCGTGATCCAGACGGCGGCAAGCGAGGAGGCGAACTGCACGGTAAAAAATAATCCGGCCTGCGCGTCGGTCAGATTCCATCGCGAAATAAACGTCGGCAGGATCGGTCCGGCGATAATCGTCGGAAATCCCGTCAGAATAAATCCCGCGGAAAGCAGAGCGATAAGCCCAGTCCGCTTGCGTTTTGTTTCCGTGACCGAAACTGTTGCCGAAGCGGCCATCACTCTCCGAAGGACTCGCAACGTCGCGTCTGTTTGTTCATCATCTCGTCGCGAAACGTTAGCGATACATTGTGAAGCAGGAATTTATTCTGAGGCAGCAATTCATTCCGCGATAGGGGGCAATTCGCAGCAGCGGCGGCAAGATCACCTCTATAATCATTCGTCATGATCAACGTCGGCCTCATTGGATTTGGTCTCGCCGGGCGCGCATTTCACGCGCAGGTGATTTCTCGCGTGCCGAGGATGCGCCTCGCCGCGATTCTTCAGCGTACGGGCGATGAAGCGGGCGCAAGCGTATCCCGATGCGAAAATCGTTCGATCGCTCGATGAGCTTCTCGCTCTGCGCGATATTCGACTGATCGTCGTCGCAAGCCCAAACGATACGCACGCTCCTTTCGCTCGCGCCGCTCTCGCTTCTGGGCACGATGTTGTCGTCGACAAGCCCTTTACGACTTCTTACGCCGAAGCCGTCGACCTCGTAGACTTTGCCGAAAAGTCCGGGCGATTTCTCACCGTGTATCAGAATCGCCGCTACGACGGCGATTTTCAGGCGATTCGCGAACTCGTCACCGCCGGAACGCTGGGTCGCATCGTGCGGTTCGAGACGAACTACGATCGCTTTCGCCCGAACCTCAAGCCAAACGCGTGGCGCGAAAAAGCGGCGCCCGGCGCGGGAATTCTTTTCGATATCGGGCCGCATGTCATCGATCACGCGATGGTGCTCTTTGGTAAGCCCGAAGCTGTCACCGCGGACGTTCGTATCGAGCGGCAAGGCGGACTGGCGGACGATGCGTTCGACATCATGTTTCATTATCCCGACAGTATGCGGGCCGTGCTCAGCTCCAACATTCTCGCTGCGTCGCAGCGGCCGCGGTTTTTGCTCTTCGGCACGAAGGGCGCATTCGTAAAGCAGACGGTCGATCCGCAAGAAAACAATCTGCGGCTTCGGCAAGCTTCCGGAAAATGGCTCATGGGGCGCCGAGCCGGAAGAGAACTGGGGATTGCTCACGCTCTCCGACGGCACGAACTCGACGCAGCGGCGCATTCCGTCGGGCACCGGCGACTATCGCGACTTTTATGCGAACGTTCGCGATGTGCTCGAAGGCAAAGCACAGCCATACGTGAGCCTGCAGCATGCGCTCGATGTGATGCGCATGCTCGAACTCTGCCGCGCGAGCAGCGATCAGCAGCGCTCGTTGCCCTGGCCGGTGTAGAAGAGCGCAGGCCGGAGTGACCGTGCCGCCAAGTCCGTCTCCGTCCTCTCGTAAGAATTTCCGAGTAGCTGCGGTCTGCGGAATGGCATCCAAATCACCGACAATCCCGCGCACAATTTTCGCGGGTCGTCGGCGCGCTTCCGCGTATACTGGCCCTACAAACGAGGAATATCGTGCAAATCGAACTGGCACCATCGATCCTTTCCGCGGATTTTTCCCGTCTCGGCGAACAAGCGAAGGCCGCGATCGACGGCGGCGGAACTGTGCTGCATGTCGACATCATGGACGGCCACTTCGTACCGAACCTTACGCTCGGTCCGCCGGTGGTGAAGTCGTTGCGCAAAGCACTGCCCAACATTCCGTTCGATTGCCACCTGATGATCGAGAATGCCGACGATTTTATTCCTGCGTTCGCCGAGGCCGGCGCGACGTGGATGTCGGTGCATCAAGAAGCGTGCGTCCATCTCGATCGCACTTTGCATTTGATCGAATCCCACAACTGCAAGCCGGGCGTGGTGATCAATCCCGCGACTCCCGTGGCGATGCTCGATGAAGTGCTCGACATCGTGCATCACGTTTTAGTGATGTCGGTGAATCCGGGATTTGGCGCGCAAAGATTTATTCCGAATTCGCTGCGAAAAATCGAATCGCTGGCGCGGATTCGCGAGAAGCGCGGCTTGTCGTATCGCATCGAGGTCGATGGCGGCGTCGATATGGTGACGGTCGGCGAAGTCGTGCGGGCCGGAGCGGATTTGCTTGTCGCGGGAAACGCGGTGTTTGGTCACGGCGATCCGAAGCAGAATGCGGCGGAGCTTTTGCGCGCGGCGCGGGCTACGACGCTGGCGCGAGCGTAGCGTCTTCTAAGACTTTTGAGCGATCGTTCCTCTCCATTCAAAACCTGGAAACTTCAAAAAGCCAAATTGTTTAAGCCTGGGCGTTTGGTGCGCAGCGGTGCTGCGCCCGTACGACGACGCTAATGCTAAGACCCGGCGGCGTGGCGCTGGAGGATGAATTTCTCCATGGCGTTGGCGAAGCCTTCGTCCTCGCTGGAAGTGGTGACGTAGGTCGCGGATTTTTGGACTTCGGGGCTGGCCTGGCCCATGGCGATGCTGACGCCGCTTTTTACGAACATGAGGACATCGTTAGGCATGTCACCGATCGTGGCGATTTCGTCGGGCGCAATCTTCAGCAGGTCGGACAGGATTTTTACGACTTCGCCTTTGTTTGCTTTCGGATGTGTGACGTCGAGATAGTACGGCTGCGAGCGGGCGGCGGAGACGCTGTCGCCACAGGCCTGCTGCACATCTTTTTCACATTTGGCGACGCCTTCGAGATCGTCGCTGACGCCGACTACCTTTGCGACTCGATCGACGATGGATTCGAGTTTGTCGGTGACGAGCGGCTCGAACTTTACAGTCCATTGCTCGCGCGCGACGTGAGCTGCTTTAACGTCGCGGACGAACCAGTCTTTGTCGGTGTAAATCCAGGGGTCGAGCTTGTGATCGAGGATCAGCTTCACGACTTTTTTCACGACATCGGGCGGCAGGACGTTTTGTTGCAATACAGTTTTTAGATCCGGCTTGATGACGACGCCGCCGTTGAACGCGGCGATCGGTTCATCGAGCTTGAGCGGCTCGATGAGCATCGCCATGCCTTTGGGCGGGCGTCCGCTGGTAATGGCGAATTGAATTCCGGCGTCGCGCATTTTGAAGACGGAGTCGATGGCGCGCTGGGTGAGGATTTTGTCGTGCGTGACGAGTGTGCCGTCGACGTCGGCGATGACGAGTTTGATTGGCTTGGTGGAGGGTTGCGGCATTGTGTGTCCTCGGTAGTGCGTTTCGGTGCGGATAAGTTTGGGGTGCGGCTTACGTCTGAGATCCTTCGCTTCGCTCAGGATGACATCAAATTCAGAAATGGCACTAAGAACTCTACTGCTTCGCGCTTACGACTGGGCGTTTGGGGCGCAGCGTGCTGCGCCCCTACATATTCGGCGGGGACAGCTTAGCCTATTGCTCTTCGTAGTCCCAGGTCAGGCCGCCGTCTACGACGACTGTGGTGCCGGTCATGTAGTCGGAATCGGATGAGGCGAGGAATGCGGCTATGCCGGCTACGTCTTCGGGTTTGCCCAGGCGATTCAGTGGGATATTTTCGAGCAGCGGTTTTAATTTGGCCGGATCGTTGAGCAGATTTTTGTTGATCGGAGTTTCGATGGCGCCCGGCGCGATGTTGTTGATGGTGATGCCGAGCGGGGCGAGCTCGATCGAAAGATTGCGCGTGAACATTTTGATGCCGCCTTTGCTGGCGCAGTAGGAAGTGAAGTGAGGGAAGGGAAGCTCTTCGTGGACGGAGCTGATGTTGATGATTTTTCCGCCGGCTTTGGCCTGGCGGCGGTGATTCACGAAAGCTTGCGTAACGAAGAACGGACCTTTGAGATTTACGTCGAGCACGAGGTCGTAGTCGGCTTCCGTGACGTCCCAGAAATCGGCGCGGCGCTCGAGCCCGGCGTTGTTGACGAGGATGTCGATGCCGCCGAGCGCGGCGACGGAATCGGCGATGAATTTCTTTCCCTGGTCGACTTTGCCGACGTCGGCCTGGAAGGCTGCGGCTTTGCGGCCGAGCTTCTGCACCACGCCAACGACTTCATCGGCGCCGGCTTTATTGGAGCGATAGCAGAGCGCGATGTCGGCTCCTTCGTTCGCGAGACGTTCGACGATGGCGCGGCCGATGCCCTGGTCGCCGCCGGTAATTGCCGCCACTTTTCCTTCGAGCCGATTGGCCACGTGCGTCTCCCTTGCGGACGTATTGTCGTTCAGAAGCTCAGATGCGCGGTGGAGAAAATCGTTTCTGCGAATTTGACTGGGCGAAGAGTGTAGCGGGTTTGAGGATGGCCGAGGTTGCAGTGGGGTGGATAAAGGATGAAGGACTCGAGATCTGGATCGCGGGGCTTGGCGTTGGATTCGCTTTGGGTTCGCCTTTTGGGGGTATACCCCCACGTTTTTGGTAAGAGTGAATAAGGCGTTTAGATAGAGGAGGTTGCGGATCTACCAAAATCGGGAGTGTGGAAGTCGTTGAAAGGATGGGAGTAGCAGCGGCGCGTGAAAGCGGATTTAGCGAACGCTGGGAGATCATTGGCAAGCATAGCACGAAATGTGTACTATGTCAATACCATTATGCGACTGGTACATTCGAATGGGGTGATTTTGTTACGGTTGGAGGGGAGCGGGCGCGAAACGAGAGGGAAAGGATAAGGCAGAGACGCAGAGGACGGGGAGAAGCGCTGAGGATGGGCGGCGGCTTTGGGGTCTTAAGATAAAGAAAAAGCAGACGGGGATTGGACGCTAGAGGGTGCGGACATGGGGCGCAGCGGTGCTGCGCCCGTACGCAGCGTCAACGAGCGCACAGGTTGTATGCGCGACAGGGGGTTAGAGGCGGACGAGTTCGACGCGACGGTTTTTGGCGCGGCCGTCTTCGTTGGCATTGGAGGCGACGGGGTGTGATTCGCCGTAACCCTTTGAACTGAGGCGGCTACGGTCGATACCGTGGTCAGCCAGCCAGTTGGCGACGGCTTCGGCGCGATCGCTGGAGAGCTTTTCGTTGGCGTCTTTCGAGCCGACATTGTCAGTGAACCCTTCGACGCGAATCTTCCAGTCGGGATGATCTTTCAGCGAACTCACGACGGTATTGAGGGAGGCTTCGGAATCCGGCGTGATATCGGCTTTGCCGGTCTCGAATTGAACGTCTTTGAGCGTGACGTGCGATTTCTTGCTCAAGGAGGACTCGACACTGGCGCTTCCGACGTTGCGGTAGCGATTCAATTCATCGACCAGGGGTTGAGCGCCCGCCGGAATTGCCGCTTCACCGGAAAGGATCTGGCGATTCGAGATCTTCACGCCATAAAGCTTTTCGTTTTCGCTATTGTCGGGGCGGAGCGTTGAGCCTTCGAGGGAGATTCCCGCGAAAAGGCCGCGGGAACGGGACCACGAGAGAATTTCGGTATGGAGCAGGACATCGGTATTCGCGCTGGTGTTACGACCCACGGGACCGGCAGTGGCTTGTGCCTCGCCGCCGATGGTGAACTTGTCGGATAGCAATTTCCTCATGCCGCTTTGATTCATGATGAGCATGTAGACGTCGGTTGCGGACCCGCCGATCTGGAGGCCGTAGCTACCGCCCTCGATACGGATGGCAGCAGGGGCGCCGAAGCGACCATTGGGACCACGACGGCAGGAGACATATCCACGGCCATACTTTCCGCCGACGATGAAGGCCGCTTTCAGGACGTCGGGGATGATGACGACGCAGCGCGCTTTGTTGTAGAGACTGCGAGGAATGCCCTTGTCGGGTGCATTCATCACCTCGTCGATGGAGGCGGTGGAATTCTGGAGGCGCTTGTCGGGAGTCATCTCGGCGTCTTGCGCGCGAACCGGAGCGGAAACCGCGAATGCGGTTGCGAGTGCCATCAAAGCGGCGATATTCCGCGCGCGGTGAAATGGTTTGCGATGCAATTCCTTGAAAGCTGTGTTCGCGAGTCCGGGCATTGGGCACTCCTCAAATTGGCAAGAATTGAGCACGATCGGGATTATGTGCTGTGGATGTTAGATGAATATCAAGATTCGGAGGATAGGTAGTTTTGTGTAGTTCCGAGCGCGGAGTTATGTCAACGCGAACCTAGGGTTCCCGGTTCGCTGCCTTCTCTACAGGCTCCGATCGGCGTGACCTATCGATGGCCTGCTCGGACATTTGAGAGCGCCCCTCATCGATCTGGTAGAAGTGGTCGGCAGCGACATTCTGAAATTTTTGGCGGGCGCCGCTGGGCCAGGTGACTTCGACGGCGGAGATGGTAGTGGCGTCGCCGAGGCCGAAGTTGGCGCGGAGATCGCTTTGCGAGAGATAGCTGCCGCCGCCGGCGATTTCGCGGATTTGGTTTACGTTGCCCGCGGTGATTTTGATTCTGGCGCCGAGGGCGTCGCGGTTGGATTTTGTGCCTACGAGTCTGAAATTCACGAAATGGTTTTTGTGAAGGGCGTTGTTGTGGAGAAGTGTGGGCGGATCGCCATTGTTGGCGACGAGCACGTCGATGTAGCCATCGTTGTCGAAATCGGCGAAAGCGACGCCGCGGCCAGCGCGAGGAGGAAGTGAGTTGAGGCCGCCTTGCGCGGACGCTGCCGAGAATTTGCCGTTTTTTTCGTTGTGAAAGAGCGAGTTGTGCTGTTTGTAGAGCGTGTCGGTGGAGACCTCGACGATCTCGGGATAGACGTGGCCGTTGCCGATGAAAATGTCGAGCCAGCCGTCGTTGTCGTAGTCGAGGAAGCCGCCGCCGAAGCTGAGAACGTCTTTCGTGGCGATTGTGATTCCCGCTTCATCGCTGACCTCGTCGAAATAACCTTTGCCGGAGTTACGCCAGACGTGGTCGGAGTTTTTTTGGAAGTCGGAGATGTAGAGATCGAGCCAGCCGTCGTTATCGAAATCGCCCAGAGAAATGCACATGGAGGCCATCATCTGACCGTGCGTGTTGTAGGCCATGCCAGCGAGTTCGGCGGTTTCGCGGAATGTGCCGTTGTGAAGGTTCTGATAGAGATAAGCGGGCTGGCCGTCGTTCGCGACAAAGAGATCGGGCCAGCCGTCGTTGTCCCAATCGTAGGCGCCGACGGAAAGATTTTTTCCGTTGGGCTGAAGGATTTTAGCGGCGGCGGTGACGTTGGTGAAGGTGCCGTTGCCGTTGTTGTGATAGAGAGCGTTGGGACTGCCGGGATAGACGGCGGGGGCGCAACTGGATTTGACGCCGCCGATGTCGCAGTAACGTTGCGCCTTGGGGCCGAGAGCGACATAACTGCCGACATAGAGATCGAGTTTGCCGTCGCGATCGTAGTCGAAGAAGACAGCTCCCGAGTGAAAGTTGCCTGATTCGAGACCGGCGACCCCCGCTTTTTTCGTGACGTCAGTGAAAGTGCCGTCGCCGTTGTTGTGATAGAGGACGTTGGCGCCGAATTGCGAGACGAAGAGATCGGGGAAGCCGTCGTTGTCGTAGTCACCCCAGACGCAGCCGAGTCCGTAGTTGGTGCCGGGAACGCCGGCGGAGTCGGTGACGTCGGTGAAAGTGCCATCTCCATTGTTGCGATACAGCGCGTTCTTGACGGAGATGCCGCGATCGTAGCGATCGCGGCCGTTGACGAAGTAGATGTCTTGCCAGCCGTCTCTGTCGTAGTCGGAGACACAAACACCCGGGCCGAATTCTTCGAGGTTGATCGAGGTGCCGTCGTTGCCTTTGAAGTGGGTGAACTGGATGCGCGCGTCGGTGGTGACGTCGGAAAATTCAGGAGCCGAGACAGACGAATCCTGCAGTCTGCGGCGCTGCGGGAAGCGCCACGAGTAGAAGAATTGCGATCGACGCGACGATGCAACAAAACGCCAGCGTACATGGCAAGTAAGACTCGCCACGCGAATTGAGTTTCAAAGTGGACCCGTGCGTTGCCCGTGAGGTCTCTCCGGAAACGCAATCAGTCGCGACGCCGCGAAAGCGTGCTTGATTGCGAATCCCCTGGCGGGAACGCTAGTTCAGATTTTTTACGGTACGACGCCCGACTGCGAGGTTATGGGTGAGATATAGCGAAGGCTTGAGGAGATTACAAGCGGGATTTTGACGGGCGGGAATAAGGGGCGGTTAACTTTCGGCACGGCGAGTTCGGAGTGAGCGGCAGGTCGGCGCGGTGAGGTGGGGCGGCTTCCATCGTAAAGGCGGCGCTGGATGCGCCGCACTTCATATTGCTCTCGTTCGCGGGAGATTCGCTGGGCTTGGGCGATGCGACGGCGAGGGCCAGCCAATTTGTTGTTGAACGAATCGAAAAGTTCGATTGGGATTTTTGTTGTTTGCGCTTGACTCGGTAATACGCGGCGCTAGAGTGAGGCTGTGGTATCCACGTTCCTGTGGAGACAGGAGGTGATCCCTGAGGTATAAGTCGAATTAGGATGTAGGTTGAGGGGCGCTCGTGATTAGCCGAGCGCCCTTCGGCTTTTTAGAAGGGCGATGTACGCGGATGAGTAGTGCCGGGGCTAACGTCTGAGATCCTTCGCTTCGCTCAGGATGACAGCCGTTAAAAAAGGTCCGGCATAGACCCCATAACTTGGCCTTGTAACACAGACCTCAATTCAAACCGCGTTGTTACCACGCGCCTTCTTTGCGGCCCCACCACCAGAGCAAGCCTACCGTAGCGGTTGTCTGCTGCTTCAAGAGCAAGCCTTGCGTGTCCGACAAGAACGACGGCTGATTCGAATAGTCGCGGCGCCATTCGTAGCGCATCAGGAAGCCGTCGGCGAATTTGTAGTCGAAGGTGACGGTGTTTTCTTTGAGGGCTTGCGTGATACCGCTGAATAGGCCGCCGCGGTCGGAGAGATATTCGGCGCGGGTGGCGAAGGAGATGCGCGGCGTGAATTGGTATTGGAGATAGGCGACGCCGCCGGCCACGTGGGACGGAGCGGCGGATTCACCGAGCGCTTGATCGCGCCAGAGGCGCTGGATGAAGTAGTCGCCTTCGATGGCGACCGTGAGTTTTGGTGTGGGCTGCCAGGTGACGTAATTGTCGAAAATGTGCGTGCGACCGTTGGGAGCCGGGCGGATGGCGACGAAATTGAGGGACGGCTGGACGGGAACAGGGTTGGTCGGAGTCGCCGAGACGGTGCGATCGGGGTGCTCCTGGCCGAGGTAGTAGTTTGAGGTCCAGGTGATATTTTTTGTGGGCTTGTAGACGAAGCCGAAGAGTTCGTCCTTGAAGCCGTTGGTGGCTTCGACCTGATTGGTGCCGTTGACGACCCAATAGTTGATGGTGAATTTGTCGGAGACCGGCAGGGTCGCGCGGATGCCCATGTGGTAGAAGGGCAGAAAATCGAAAAAGAATGCGCGCGAGTAGTTCATTTGATCCTTCGTGTAGTTTCCTTCGATGCCGAGCGAGCTGCTCCATTTTCCAAAATCGATTTCGAGGCCTTTGCCGATCGGGGCGATGTAGGTGCCGTAGGCCTGGAAAATGTTGCGATAGATGTCGGGGCGCGGTTCGTTGTTGGGATTGCCTTGCAGCGTGTCGGTGGCCTGGCCGAATTGGAGATCGAGGCGTCCGCCCCAACGGCGGCCGTCGGCGACATCGGCGGGATGATCGAAGACGACGTCGGCCTGGTTGAGGCTGAACTCGTTGCTGAGGACGTCGTAGGCACGGAGTAGATTGACACGGCCGACTGGGGAGTTGAAGTTGTAGTCGTAGTAGCCGTCGAGGGCGACGTTGATGGTGGTGTCGTGGAAGAAGCCGAGGAGTTTGGAGTCGTCGGGTTGTAGGGCGGAGGTGGATCGAGTGGCGGCTTGAGCCGGTGGGGCGGATGGAGTTTGCGGCGTGACTGGAGTGGGTGGAGTTGCTGCGATGGCGGTGATGGTTGTGGTTAAGGCTGGTGATGGAGCGGGCGCTTCGGGCAGCGCTGTCGGCACAACAGTGGCTGAGGCGAGGATCATGCGCGGCTGAGATGGCGGAACTGGGGCGGTTGCCTGCAATTGGTGCACGGCGGATTTCAGCGCCTCGACCTCGGATTCGAGCGTGGAGACTCGTTGCTGAAGGGCTTCCACGGATGGTGTGACGAGGGAGGACGACGGCGGCGTGGCGGTTTGCGATCTTGCCGGGCCAGCGAAGGCCAGCAGGAGGAGGGCGGTCTTGAACGCTCTGGCATACGTGCCTGAAAGGTGGATGCCGCCGGTGAGCGGCCGTGTCGGTTGATTGTTCACAAATCCTCCAGCGAATCCGGCTCTCGCGATTTGAGAGGCCGAAAAGACACCACTGCAGACGCGAGATTACGCTGAAGGACATAAGGAAATTAAGAGGTTGCCGCCGAATTTTTTGGGCGACTCGGACCGACGAGGATTTTGGAATTGAGATGAGCGAAGACAGGAAAGACTGAGCCGAGAGAAAAAAAGGGCCCCGCCCGGAACATCGAGCGGGGCCGCGCTGCGTTGGGGAAACTTACTTCGGCATGAGGACGGTGTCGATCACGTGGATCACGCCGTTGGAGCAGAGAATGTCGGCCTTGGTGACGGTCGCGTCATTGATCATAACCATGCCGCCGTTGGTGGCGATGTTGAGCGACTGGCCGTTTACGGTTTTTGCGGAATTCAGCTTCATGGCTTGAGCGGCGGTAACTTTGCCTGCCACGACGTGGTAGGTGAGGATGGCGATGAGCTTCTGTTTATTTTCCGGCTTGAGGAGTTCGTCGACGGTGCCCGCCGGGAGTTTCGCGAAAGCGTCGTCGGTGGGAGCGAACACGGTGAAGGGGCCTTTGCCTTTCAGAGTGTCCACAAGCCCCGCGGCCTTTAGAGCGGCGACGAGAGTCTTGAATGAGCCAGCCGCGACGGCGGTGTCGACGATATCCTGCGAACTGGATTGGGGTTTGGCATAGGCTGCGGTGGAGAGCGTCAAGAGCAGGGCTGCCGCCACCAACGAGACCAACCTTCTGAGTACGTTTGAACCTGCGATCATTCTGTTTCTCCTTTTTCCATGCGAAGTTCGTTTTAATCCGGGTGCTACGACTTCCAGCGGAGCGATGCGCTCCGGAGTCTGGCTTCTCTGAGCCGTCTCGATAGGTAGTACGTTTGACCTGAGAGAAAAGATGTTTGACAGACGAGAAAATTGACCGGAGACTGGAAATCGAGTGAACGGTGGGCAAATTTTCGTGCCGGCTTTGCGCGCTGGTTAAAAGAGGAGATGCGATGCTCTCAGAGTCGCTGAAGAAAGGAATTCAGAGGTACGCGATCGGCGACAAGCTGCGCGCGTTGCGGCTGAAGAAAAAGATGGGACTGGTGGAGTTGGGCGGCCACACGGGACTTTCCGCGGCGATGCTTTCGAAGGTCGAACGCGGGAAATTGTTTCCGACGCTGCCCACGCTATTGCGGATCGCCATGGTATTCAGCGTGGGCCTGGAATATTTTTTTGCGGACGATTCGAAACGGCCCGTGCTGGCGATCGTGAGGCGCAAGGACCGGAAGCGATTTCCGGAACGGCCGGACGGGCGGGACATTTCGTTTTACTTCGAGTCGCTGGATTTCGCGGCCGTGGATCGCAAGCTGGACGCGTACTACGCGGAGTTCCAGCCGCTACCCCCCGGGAAGGCGCGAAGACATCAGCACGGCGGAGTGGAGTTTTTGTCGGTGTTGCACGGGCAACTGGAGATCCGCATGGGAAATGATGAGCACGTGCTCGACGCAGGCGATTCGATTTATTTCGATTCTTCGCAGCCTCACTCGTACAGACGGTTGAGCCGGAAGCGATGCTCGGCGATCGTGGTGACGACGGCGGGGTGAACGGTGGTTGGGCCAGCGGGCTCGTAGAAGGAAAGGAATTGTAATGGTACGGGGAAGGAAGGTTCGTTGCGTATCGAAATTGGTAAAGGAAAGGGCACGGCGGTTGCCGTGCCCTTTTTGTTTCCGCGATGCGAAATTGCGAGGCTGACTACGCGATCGTGACTTCGGGGCTGAGGTAGACGTCCTGGATCGCGTTGAGGAGTTGGACGCCTTCGGCCATGGGGCGCTGGAAGGCTTTGCGGCCGGAGATCAGGCCGGTGCCGCCGGCGCGCTTGTTGATGACCGCGGTGGCTACGGCTTCTTCGAAGTCGTTGGCTCCGGAGGCGCCGCCGCTGTTGATGAGGCCGGCGCGGCCGCTGAAGCAGTTGATGACCTGGTAGCGGCAGAGGTCGATCGGGTGATCGCTGTTGAGGTCGGTATAGATGCGCTTATCGAATTTTCCGTAGCTCGAGTTGCCGATGTTGAGCGCTTCGTAGCCGCCGTTATTTTCGGCGAGCTTCTGCTTGATGATGTCGGCCTTGATGGTGACGCCGAGATGATTGGCCTGGCCGGTGAGGTCGGACGAGAGGTGGTAGTCCTTGTCCTTTTTGAAAGCGTTGTTGCGGAGGTAGCACCAGAGAACGGTGGCCATGCCGAGGTCGTGAGCCTGCGCGAAGCATTGGCTGATTTCGATGATCTGGCGATCGGCGCCTTCGGAGCCGTAGTAGATCGTGGCGCCGACGGCGGCCGCGCCCATGTCGTAGGCTTCCTTCACAGTGCCGAAGAGAATCTCGTTGGCCTGGTTGGGGAAGGTGAGGAGTTCGTTGTGGTTGATCTTTACGATGAAGGGAATCTTGTGCGCGTACTTGCGCGCAACGGAGCCGAGCACGCCGAACGTCGATGCGACCGCGTTGCATTCGCCCTCGATGGCGAGCTTGACGATATTTTCGCCGTCGAAGTAGTCGGGGTTCTTCGCGAAGCTCGCGCCGGCGGAGTGCTCGATGCCCTGATCGACAGGGAGAATCGAGAGATAGCCGGTGTTGCGCAGGCGGCCGTGGCCGAACATGCGCTGCAGGTTGGTGAGCACGCGGATGTTGCGATCGGTGACGGAATAAACCTGATCGATGAAGTTCGGGCCGGGAAGGTGCAGCCGGTCCTTGGAAATTTTCGGATTTTTGAATCCGAGGAGCGATTCGGCTTTAGCGCCGAGTAGGGTTTCGATTTTGCCGCCGGAAGTAGATGTTGCCATTGCTTCTCCTTAAGTTTGTGCCGACGTAAGTTTACATCGGGTTGTGGCGAAGTGGGAAAGGGAGACCGCTTTTTACCGAACTCTAAGAATGGTGACCGAGG
The DNA here is from genome assembly GCA_963766985.1 of uncultured Acidobacteriota bacterium. Taxonomy (GTDB): domain Bacteria; phylum Acidobacteriota; class Terriglobia; order Acidiferrales; family UBA7541; genus Acidiferrum. The sequence continues at coordinate 370,082 of CAVYCJ010000005.1, read as the reverse complement.
GCCGAAAAGGTTGTTGAGTTTTGTGCTGATTGTTACCGGTGAATTCCTTGTGCGTCCTGCAGACGCCTCAGTGTGACAAACGCGTTCCTGGCTATTGTTTCGTGGTGCTTGGGTCGAGCTTTTCGGCGGCAGTGGTGTCGATGAGCCAAACCGTTCTGCCGTTGGTCGGTTGCAGAAGCTGCGACGGAAGCTGCTCTGGCTCGTAGGGGCCTTCGAGCACGCCTTTGAGTGCGAGCGCCTTGTCGGCCTTGGTGACCATGAAAATCGCGAGTCCGGAGTTGTTGGCGACGGGGGCGGTCACGGTCACGCGCCAGGTATAGAGCTTGCCGACCCAGTTTGGCGCGACGAGGCGACCGTTGTCGTGCAGCGCCTTGGTACCAGGGAAAAGCGAAAGCATGTGGCCTTCGTCGCCCATGCCGATCAAGATGACGTCGAAGCGGGGAAGCTGGCCGGTCGAGAGCTTGAAAAATGACGTGAGCAATTGTTCGTATTCGTGCGCGGCTTTTTCGGGATCGGGATTTTCGCCCTTGATGCGATGCACTTGCTCGGGCTTGAGCGAGAGCTTCGAAAGCATCGATTCAGTAGCCATCCGAAAATTGCTGTCTTTATCGTCCGGAGGGACGGTGCGCTCATCGCCGAAGAAGATGTAGGTCTTGTCCCACGGCATCAGGGAAAAATATGGCTCGGCGGCGAGCAAGGAATAGAGAGTCTTCGGAGTCGAGCCTCCCGCGAGCGCGATGGTGAAGCGCCCGTTTTGCGCAACGGCGGCATTGGCGGACGCGAGGATGAGCTCCGCGGCGCGCGCGGCGATGGCGTTGACGTCCGGGAATACCTGAATTTCGCGGTTGGAGTGCGGTGCGGGAGTTGCCATTGGGTTTCCTTTCGCGGCGCTCGAAGCGTTTTAGGTTTACGAGCGCGTTGAGACCGGCTTATCGGGTACGGATTTTGCGGATTCCTGGAAGCGGCGCAGATCGATATCTTCTTCGCCGATGCGTCGCCAGCTGCGGCCGTCGCGCTCCATCAATTCTTCGGCGTCGCGCGGCCCCCACGATCCGGCCCGATAATTCGGGAAGCCGCGTGCAGGCAGCGCGTGCCACACGTCGATGATCGGCTGGATCACGCTCCATCCGGCTTCGACCATGTCGGCGCGCTGGAAGAGCGTCGCGTCGCCGGCCATGCAATCGCGGAGCAGGCGCTCGTAACCGGTGCTGTGCTCGATGCCGAAATAGTTGCAATAGTCGAAGTCCATGTTGACGAGGCCGAGCTTCATCACCGAGCCGGGAACTTTCGCGCCGAAGCTGAGCGAGATGCCTTCTTCGGGCTGGATGTGGATGACCAGGCGATTCGTCTCGAGATTTTTCACCGTGGTATTGCGAAAGAGCACGAACGGCGTGCGGCGAAACTGAATCACGATTTCGGTGGCGCGCTGCGCGAGGCGCTTGCCGGTGCGGAGATAGAAGGGAACGCCCGCCCAGCGCCAGTTGTCGATTTGGAGTTTCAGCGCGACGAACGTTTCGGTGTTCGACTCGGGCGCGACGTCGGGTTCGCTGCGATAACTCGGAACCGGCTCGCCGTCGATCATGCCTTCGTCATATTGGCCGCGAACGGTGTTCTTCAGCACGTCTTCGGGAATCAGCGGCTGAATCGCGTGCAAGACTTCGGCTTGCTTGTTGCGGACTTCGTCGGCGTCGAACGAAATCGGCGGCTCCATCGAGGTCATCGTGAGGAGCTGGAAGAGATGATTCGGCACCATGTCTCGCAGCGCGCCGGCCGTTTCATAAAAGCCGCCGCGATGCTCGACACCGACGGTCTCCGCCGCGGTGATCTGCACGTGGTCGACGTAATTGCGATTCCAGAGCGGCTCGATGATGTTGTTCGAAAAGCGGAAGACCATCAGGTTCTGAACAGTCTCTTTGCCGAGGTAATGATCGATGCGGTAGATCTGATTTTCGGAAAGGCACTGCTTGAGATCTTTGTTGAGCTGAATCGCCGAAGCGTAATCGTGGCCGAAGGGCTTCTCGATGATGACACGCGACCAGTGACCGTTCTCTTCTTTGACGAGGCCGGCCTGGCCCAGCTGCTGGACGATCGTGGAGAAAAATCGCGGAGCGACCGCGAGATAGAAGAATTTGTTGCCCTGCGTACCGTTGATCTTATCGACTTCGGCGATTTGCGCGGCGAGTCGTTTGTAGGCCTCGGGATCGTTAAAGTCGCCCTTGACGTAGTAGATGCGCTCTTTGAACCAATCCCAACACTTCAGTTCGACCTGCGCCGGCGCGTACTTGGGAATTTCCTCGCTGAGCGTCTTGCGGAAATTTTCGGTGGTCGTGTCGTTCGCCGCAAAGCCGACAATCGCGAACTGCTTGGGCAACATGCCATCGTTGGCGAGATTACACAGCGCGGGAATGAGCTTGCGCTTGGTCAGGTCGCCGGTGGCGCCGAAAATGACCATTACATTCGGCGCCGGCTGCAAATTTGCAGGGTGGTGATTGTTTGAGGTCATGAGAGGGTCCCGTGTTTACGCGCGCCAGCCTGGCACGCGCCTGCGCCAAGTCTAAGCTAAACGAGCGCGGTCAGCCCTTCTTTTCGAGGTGCCCGCCGAACTGGAAGCGCATGGCCGACAGAATCTTGCATGCGAAATCGGCTTCGCCGCGCGACGTGAAGCGCTCGTAGAGAGCTTCGGTCAATACGGGTGACGGGGCGCCCGATTCGATACCTGCCAGGATCGTCCAGCGTCCTTCGCCGGAATCCGAGACGCGGCCGGAATATTTGTCGAGGTTGGGCTGCTCAGTGAACGAGATGGCAGTTAGGTCGAGCAGCCATGATGCGATCACGCTGCCCCGGCGCCAGACTTCGCTGATGTCGGCCATGTTGAAGTCGTACATGTAATGCTCGGGATTGCGCAGCGGCGTGGTCTCGGCGTCGGTTTCCTGATGCTGTTTGCCGACGTTGGCGTGCTTCAAGATGTTGAGCCCTTCCGCGTACGCGGCCATCAGGCCGTACTCGATGCCGTTGTGCACCATCTTCACGAAGTGGCCGGCACCCGAAGGGCCGCAGTGGAGATAGCCCTCCTCCGCGGTGCCCCCCATTTTTTCGCGACCGGGAGTGCGATCGATCGTGCCGCGCCCAGGAGCGAGCGTCTTGAAGATCGGATCGAGGTGCTTCACGATGTCCGTCTCGCCACCGATCATCTGGCAGTAACCGCGCTCAAGTCCCCACACGCCGCCGCTGGTTCCGCAATCCACATAATGGAGGCCCTTGGCGCTCAGTTCCTTGGCTCGGCGAATGTCGTCGATGTAATAGGAGTTGCCGCCGTCGATGATGATGTCGCCGACGTCGAGCTTGGACGAAAGTTCGTGGAGCGTGCCGTCGACAACGGCAGCGGGAACCATGAGCCAGATGGCGCGCGGCTTGTTCAGTTTCTTGATGAAATCGTCGATGGAGGAGGAACCAGTCGCGCCTTCCTTCGCGAGCGCGTCAACGGTCGCTTGCGTGCGATCGAAAACCACGCACTGGTGGCCGTTTTTCTCGAGGCGCCGCACCATGTTGGCGCCCATTCTGCCTAGTCCGATCATGCCTAGTTGCATTTGTGTCGCTCCTCAGTGGTGCGGTGTGGGTGGTGACTAAATTTCCAGCGGCGCGTCTCCGGTTGGAGAGGAACTACGCAACTGTTGCGGCGCTCGCGAATGCGAATTGCGCGCAATCGCGATTTTTTACATGCTGCTACTTCAAGGCCTGTTGAATCGCTGCATCGAGAGTCTTCAAATCCTTGGCCACGTTTTTGGTGAGATGGACGCGCAATGCGCGGCGGCCACGTTCCGCCAAAACGGCGAAATCGCCCCGAGCCTGCGCGGCTTTCACGACGCTGAACGAGTATTTCTGATCCGGTACTTCGATATTTACCGCGTCGTCGCACGTGATCTGAAGAAATACGCCAGAGTTCGGTCCGCCCTTATACGCCTGACCCGTCGAATGCAAAAAGCGCGGTCCGAATTCCGCAACGGTGGCGACCTTCTTGTTGTCGCGTACCGCCATCCGAATCTTCTGCAACGCCTTTTCGTTCGCTTCGTTCATCGTGATGTAGCCGAGAACGCCGAAGTAGTCGCCCGCGTGAATGCGGCCGAGATGGGTTCGTAGAACGTCCGCGAGTTTCGCTCCGCCCTTGAGCGCGGTGGCATTTTTGTCGTCGGCGTAGAGCTTGACGCCGCTGCCTTCGAAGAACGGAGTTTCGGCTGGCAGCGAGCCCTTTTGCTCGTACTCCTCGGTGAGTTTTCGCGTTTCAACCTTGCTGGCTTCCACGTCGGGCTGATTGAATGCGTTGATGCCGATGATCGAACCCGCAACCGCCGTTGCGATCTCCCAACGGAAAAATTCCTGACCAAGGCTGTAGATGTTGGCAACCTCGATGCGCACGACCGGTTGCCCGGCTTTTTCGAGCGCGGCGACCGCCGCATCCTGTGCCTTGTTCGGCTTTGTCTTCAATCGAAGATACGCGAACACGCGATCGTTGCCGTAAACCGCCGGCCTGCCGAGCGTTTCGCGATCCACCGGAACGATGCCCTTGCCGACTTTGCCTGTCGATTCCGCGAGAAGCTGTTCGAGCCACGCGCCCAGGTCATGAATGCCTGGCGACGCGATGATCGTGACTTTGTCGCGGCCGTGAACGGCTGCCGTTCCGAGAATCGCGCCAAGAACGACGCCCGGATTCTTGTCGGCGCTCACGCTCGCGCCACAACCCTTCACCATCTCGTGCGTAATCTTCAGAAATTTCGGAATGTCGATGCCCATGATCGCGCCGGGCACCATGCCGAAGTCCGAGAGCGCGGAATATCGTCCACCAATGCTGGGGACGCCGAAAAAGACTTTGCGGAAATGGTCGCCTTCCGCGACGCTCTGCATCTTTGAGCCAGGATCGGTGATCGCGATAAACCGGTTGCCGACTTCCTTGTCGCCAACCTTGTTGCGAACCTGCTGGAAGAAATACTGTTTATAGATGTTCGGTTCGAGCGTGCTGCCCGACTTGCTCGACACGATGCAGATCGTGCTCTTCAGATCGAGCTTCGCCTGAAGCGCCTTGATCTGCGCGGGATCGGTCGAGTCGAGAACGTGCAACTCGGGGAAGCCCTTGATCTTGCCAAAAGTGAGGCGCAGAACCTCCGGGCAGAGACTCGAACCACCCATTCCGAGCAGCACTGCGTGCTTGAACTTCGCCTTCTTGATGTCGACCGCGATGTTCTTCAGCGTCGCAATCTCGCCGAGCTGATCATCGACGATCGTCAGCCAGCCGAGCCACTTCGCTTCGTCATCGTTCGTCCACAGGGAAGCGTCGTGCTCCCAAAGGCGCGAGACCTTATTGTTCTTTTTCCAGTCGTCAATCGACGCCTGGACGGCGCCAGAGAGTTCGGCGGGGAGTTTGTAACTCTGGCGATTTAGGCTCACGCGTGCACTCCTGCGGTCTTTCCAGTGGCTTCCAGCAATTTCTCGAACGCTTCCGCGAAGAGTTTCACGCCATCGACGACAAGCTTGTCGGTGACTTCTTTCATCGAGATGCCGGCCTTTTCGAGATCCGACATCGTTTTGGCGGCGGCATCCACGTTTTCGGTCAGGCTGTTGCGCAGCTTGCCGTGATCGCGGAAGGCGTCGAAGGTGGCCGGCGGAATCGTGTCGACCGTGTCGGCGCCGATCAGTTCCTCGACATAGAGCACATCGCGGTATTTTGGATTCTTGGTGCTGGTGCTGGCCCAGAGCAGGCGCTGCGTTTGTGCGCCTTTCGCGGCCAGCGCTTTCCAGCGCGCTCCACCGAATAGCTCCTGATACTTCTTGTAGGTGACCTTGGCATTGGCGATCGCGACTTTGCCTTCGATCGATTGGAGCAGGGCTTTCTTGTTCCCATCTCTCTCGGTCTTGAGCAGTTCTTCGATTTTGCCGTCGATGAGAGTGTCGATGCGGCTGACGAAGAAGCTGGCCACGCTGGCGATCTTGCTGATGTCTTCGCCTTTCTTCGCACGAGCTTCGAGGGCCGAAAGGTACGCTTCCGCGACCTGCTCGTAAGCCGACTGCGCGAAGAGCAGCGTGATGTTGATGTTGATGCCGTCTTCCAGAAGCGTCCGGATCGCCGGGATGCCTGCAGTTGTCGCGGGAACCTTGATCATCACGTTTTCGCGATTGACCGACTTCCACAACCGGCGCGCTTCGTCGATCGTGCCCTGCGTGTTGTTGGCGAGGAGCGGCGAGACTTCCAGGCTGACATAGCCGTCGCGGCGCTTGGTCTCTGCGTATACGCCCTTGAAGATGTCGGTCGCGTCCTGCACGTCGCGAATCGCGATCTTTTCGTATACGCCCTTGGCGTCGAGTTTCTTGGCTTCGGGGGATTCGGTGATGTCGGAATAATACGTGCCGCCAGTGATGGCCTTTTCGAAGATCGTCGGGTTCGACGTCATGCCGCGCAGTCCGTCGTTATCGATCATTCTCTTCAGGCCGCCGCTGGTGAGCAGGTCGCGCCGGATGTAGTCCATCCATGGAGACTGGCCATAATCGTTCAAAGCTTTGATTGGATTGGTCGCCCCAGTGGGGACCGTGGTGGTTGTAGTCATGCAAGTTCTCCTTTTTCGTCGAAGCTTGGGTTACTCGAAATTCTCGTCCTCTGATTAAGAGGATGGTACGCAAAGCCGCCGCGTTGCATGCTCGGTGGCGCTGGAATCCATTGAGCCGCTGCTACTTACCAGCCGTCTCCTTGGCTGCCGCAACGACGTGGTCGACCGTGAAACCGAACTTCTTCATCACATCCTTGATCGGAGCCGAAGCGCCAAAGCTGTGCATCCCGATCATCTTGCCCTTCGGCCCGACATAGCGATCCCATCCGAACGTCGCCGCCATTTCGACGGACACGCGCGCCGTAATCGCCGCCGGAAACACGCTCTCTTTGTATGCCGCGTCCTGCTTTTCGAACAAATCCCACGACGGCATGCTGACCACGCGCGCCTTGATGCCTTCGGCCGCAAGCTTCTCGCGCGCTTCGACGCATAGATACACTTCGCTGCCCGTCGCCATCAAAATGACGTCGGGCTTGCCGCCTTCCGCGTCAATCAAAACGTAAGCGCCCTTCGCCACTCCGGAGGCCGGGGCAAACTTCGTCCGGTCGAAGGTCGGCAGCGGCTGGCGCGTCAGCACGATGGTCGACGGCGTATGCCGCGACTGAATCATGATCTTGTACGACTCGACCACTTCGTTCGCATCGGCCGGCCGGAACAGCATCATGTTGGGCATTGCGCGCAGACCGGCAAGCTGCTCGATCGGCTGGTGCGTCGGCCCATCTTCTCCGAGTCCGATCGAATCGTGCGTGAAGATGAACATCGACGGCGCCTCTTCCAACGCCGCGATGCGCATCGCCGGCTTCATGTAGTCGCTGAAATTGAAAAATGTCGCGCCGAAAGCGCGCAAGCGGGTCACGGTCAAGCCGTTGACCGCCGCGCCCATCGCGTGCTCGCGCACGCCAAAGTGCAGGTTGCGCCCTTTGTATTCGTTCGGGAAGAAATCGCCCGCGCCTTCGAATGTCAGATTCGTTTTGTTCGAATGCGCCAGGTCCGCCGAACCGCCGATCAGCCAGGGAATGTTTTTCGCCAGCGCGTTGAGCACTTTGCCCGAGGAATCGCGCGTCGCGAGGCCCTTCGCATCGGCAGGGAAGTTCGGCAAATCCTTGTCCCAGCCCTTCGGCAACTCCCACTTCTGCATCGTCTGAAGCTGAGCATCGAGCTCGGGATACTTCGTCTTGTACTCGTTGTAGACCTTTGTCCACGCGGCGTGATTTTCGCCGCCGCGCTTGCCGATGCCGTTCTTGAACCGGTCGTAGACGCCATCCGGCACGAGGAATTGCGCATCTTCCGGCCAGCCGTAAAAGCGCTTGGTCAGCTTCACTTCTTCGGGTCCGAGCGGCTCGCCATGCGAGTCCGACGAATCGTGCTTGTTCGGCGACCCGTATCCGATGTGGCTGTCCACCACGATCAGCGTCGGCCGATCGTTCGTCTTCAAAAATGTCTCGTACGCGTTGTTGAGCATCTTCAGATCGTTCGCATCCGCAACGCGCGTTACGTTCCAGCCCAGCCCGACATACTTGGTCATCACATCTTCGTCATACGACCACTTCGCCGGCCCGTCGAGCGTTATGCTGTTGTGATCGTAGATCCAACAAAGATTCGAGAGTTTTAAATGCCCGGCCAACGACGCGGCCTCGTTGCCGACGCCTTCCATCATGTCGCCGTCGCCGCACATTGCGAAGACGTTGAAATCGAAAATATCGTATCCAGGCCGGTTGTAATTCGCGCCCAGCCACTTGCTCGCGATCGCCATGCCGACGCTGTTCGCGACGCCTTGACCCAGCGGCCCGGTCGTCGTCTCGACGCCCGTTGTCATGTGCGATTCGGGATGTCCCGGCGTCACGCTGTCCAGCTGGCGGAACGACTTGAGATCATCCAGCGACACTGCCGGCTTGTCCGTGATCTTCCCATCGCCATCCGCGCGCCGGACGCCCGTCAGGTGAAGCATCGAGTACAGCAGCATCGACGCATGGCCGTTCGAAAGCACAAAGCGATCGCGATTCGGCCACAGCGCATCGGCCGGGTCGTACCGCAAATAGTTTTGCCACAGCGCGTACACCACCGGCGCCAAGCCCATCGGCGCGCCAGGGTGTCCTGAATTCGCCTTTTGCACTCCATCAATCGCCAGCGTTCGAATCGTATCGATGCTGAGCAGGTCGATATCCTGCTGCAGTTCCGGTGAAAGCTTCGTCTGCGTCGTACTCACAATGACTCCTGCGGGACATTCGCGCCCGCTGCTGTCTCTCAGATTTGGATGCACCGCATTTCGCGGTGGATGATGGAAATCTCACTCTGAAAAATTTGAATTCACGAACTCCGTGCCGACTTCGCTGCTCTTGGGGTTCGGAGTTGACGCGGCTACCTCCGACGATGCCTCCCCGTGGGAATTATCGGCTGGCCTCTCAATCCTGTGAGGGACAAGGTCTACCGGGAAGGGGAGAGGCGTCCAAGCTATCGCGGCACCCGCATTCTGTCAATTCTGTTGCGGCAAATTCACACAGCGCCGTCGGGGCGGGTCGCGGTTGGCACTGTCACAGCAGGTTGGATGTGAATTTCGCAACCTTTGATACAGCCAATACAAAAATCGAGCAAGAGAATCGCAAAACGAGAATCGCCGACCGGAATCGCTAGGGATTGCTACGTACCGACCCGGCAAATATTGCCGTGCGTTCTACCCGCAAGCCTGTACAATCTCCGCCGACCCATGGCACTGAGTTCCACGCTGGTCAAAAGCACCGCAGTCGCCGCGCTTGGCGGCCTCCTCTTCGGCTTCGACACCGCCGTCATCTCCGGCACAACCCGCTCGCTGACCGACGTCTACCACCTTACGCCCTATCTTCTCGGCGTCACCGTCTTCAGCGCCATCCTCGGCACCATTTTCGGCTCGATGTTCGCCGGGATTCCGGGCGAAAAGTATGGCCGCCGCGACAGCCTGCGCGTCTTGGCGATCCTCTATCTCGTTTCAGCCCTCGGCTGCGCGTTTGCCTGGAATTGGTCGGCGCTCGTCGTCTTCCGTTTCATTGGCGGACTCGGCATTGGCGGCTCGTCGGTACTGGGTCCGACCTACATCGCCGAACTCGCCCCGGCAAAGTTTCGCGGCCGCCTCGTGGGCCTCTTCCAGTTCAATGTAGTGCTCGGCATTCTGCTCGCTTACTTTTCCAACTACCTCGTCGGCCTTTTCAATTTCGGCGCCGACGAATGGCGCTGGAAGTTCGCCGTCCCCGCCGCGCCTGCGCTCCTATTCTTCCTCTTGCTGTTCACCATCCCGCGTAGCCCGCGCTGGCTCGCCAAGCAAAGACGCGTCGACGAGGCTCGCGCCGTGCTGAAACAAGTCGGCGAGCCGAACTACGAACAGGAACTCCAGGAAATCGTCCGGTCGATCGACAGCGAAAGCGCCGCAAGCGACTCACTCTTCACCTGGAAATATCGCTTCCCGATTTTTCTCGCTGTCACCATCGGCATGTTCAATCAGCTCAGCGGCATCAACGCCATCCTTTATTACATCAACGACATTTTCGCGGCCGCTGGCTTCAGCAAAGTCTCGGGCGACCTACAGTCCGTCGCCATCGGCGGCACCAATCTTTTATTCACGATGCTCGCCATGTCCGTCATCGACAAAATCGGCCGCAAAACGCTCCTGCTGATCGGTTCGGTCGGCACCGCGCTGTGCCTAGGCGGCGTCGCGTATATCTTCTTCACCCACCAGCACCAGAGCCTTCTCGTCTGGCTCCTCGTCGGCTTCATCGCCTTCTTCGCGTTTTCGCAGGGTGCGGTCATCTGGGTCTACATCGGCGAAGTTTTCCCGAACCAGGTGCGCGCCAAAGGCCAGAGCCTCGGCAGCTTTTCGCACTGGTTCATGAACGGCGCCATCTCGCTCGTCTTTCCGGTGATCGCACATTCCAGCGGCGCGTACCCGTTCGTCTTTTTTTCAGCGATGATGGTCGTACAATTAATCGTCGTCGGCGCGTTCTATCCCGAGACAAAAGGTGTCTCGCTCGAAGAAATGCAGCACAAACTTGGAATCGCCTAGATCTAGACGAAACGCACCCGGGCCCATGTCCGCCAAGCAAGCAACCAACCCACGCAGCGAAACGTCTTTGGACTGCGGCGCTTCAGCGCCGCACCCTTCAGTGCTGGCATTGATGCGCAACCCTCGAAACAAAACCGTCCTGCTCGCAATAATGCTCGCCGTAGCGAGTCTGCCTTTAGCGCTAGCCGCTCAACAATCGACCAAGCCGCAACCAGCAAAGCCACCCGCTGCCACCGCCGAAAAATCCCCATCGCAATCGGCCTCAAGCGCCGCCGCAACGGTCGCCCCCGGAAACGAGTCCTGCCAAAAATGCCACGCCGACATCGCCGCCTCTTACTCCCAAACCGCCATGGCCCGCGCCAGCGGCCCCGCGATCGATCAACTCACCCCCGCCGACTTCACCCACGCCGCATCGGGCGTTCACTATCGCGTCTACGCCGAAAACAACGCCGCCATGCTCGCCTTCGATCGCCCCGACGATCCCACCATGCATGGCACGCGCCGTCTCCAATATTTCATCGGCTCCGGCCACCGCGGCCGCACCTACCTTTTCTCTCTCGATGGCTTCTTCTTCGAATCGCCGATCAACTGGTACGCGCAGAAAAACGTCTGGGACACCGCGCCCGCCTTTCAAGAAGCGCGCGTGATGCCGATGAACCTTGCCGCGTTCCCCGGCTGCCTCAATTGCCACACCAGCGCGTCGCGCGCGCCCATCGCCGGCACCGAAAATAAATACGACATGCCGCTGTTCGCGCACGACGGCATCACCTGCGAACGCTGCCACGGAGACAACGCCGCGCACATCGCCACCGGCAAAGGCGAAATCGTCAATCCCTCAAAGCTCTCGCCGGCCCGCCGCGACGATGTCTGCATGCAGTGCCACCTCGAGGGCAACGTCGCCATCGAGCAGCCTCACCGCAAACTAGCCGACTATTCCCCAGGTAAAAATCTCGGCGATGACGTGCACTACTTCATCTATCTCGATCAGGAGTCGCAACAGGTTCGCGCGCTCGGTCAGTCCGAGGCGCTCTGGCAAAGCGTCTGCAAACTGAAATCGGGCGACAAGATGACCTGCACCACGTGCCACGATCCGCACTCGACGCCGGCTCCCGAGCAGCGTGTCGCGTTCTATCGCCAGAAATGCCTCACGTGCCATGAGGAGGCTTTCGCCGCAAAGCATCACGCCGATCAGCCCGACTGCACTTCGTGCCACATGCCGCGCACCAACACCTCAAACATCGCGCATACGCAGGCGACCGATCACCGCATCCTCAAACTGCCGATGATGCCGCTGCAAAGTTTGCAGACCGGCGCCGCCGCGCAACTCGTCCGCTTTCCGCCGCAATCGCAACCGTTGCAAGAGCAAGCGCAACCCTCGGCAGCGCCGAGCGCGAGCGTAGGCGACGCCGCAATCGCCGCCATACAATCCGCGTCACCGGCCACGACAACGCCTGCGCCCGCCGGCGACGCTCGCGACCTCGCCCTCGCCTGGCAATCGATCGCCGAAGAAGGCCACTCCGCAGCCGCCATCGAAGCGGAGCGCTACCTCAATCAAGCCATCATTGAGCATCCCGACGATCCCGTTCTGCTCGACAGTCTCGCCTTCATCGCCCAGCGTCGCGGCGACGTAACGAAGGCGCGCCAACTCTACGAGCACGCGCTCCAGGTCGATCCCACGCTCATCGACGCCGCCGCAAATCTCGGCGTCATCGAAGCACGCGCCGGCCACTACGATCGCGCCGCCGCGCTCTGGGCTCCCGCCTTCGCGCACGCGCCCGGACGCAGCGCCGTTGGCATGAACCTCGCCCACATCTCCTGCGACTCCGGCCAGTTCGACAAAGCTCGCGCCTACGTCGCCCGCGTCCTCCAATTCAATCCCGACTCTCCCGCCGCCAAAAATTTCGCCAAAGCCCTCGCCGCCGCCCCACCCAACTGCAAATCCCGCTAACCTTTTAGCTGCGATCCTGATGTGACTGTCATTCCGAGCGGAGTAAGCCGGCGCTTTTTCTTTGCGTTCGCTTCCTGCGAACGCGCCGGCTTACGCAGAGAGGTACTCTGCGGCATCGCGCGTTTTTTGCGCGATGAATCTCTCTTCGATCTATCGCGTAGCCTCTCGATTCAATTCGAACGCGCTCGCGCCCCGCGATATAGCCTTCCCCACGCACCAAGCATCCAATCCCGAGCCAACCTACCGCAGGAGAAAAAATGAATCTCACCGGCAACACCATCTTCATCACTGGCGGCAGCTCCGGCATCGGCCGCGCTTTCGCCGAAGCCTTTCACAAGCTCGGCAACGAAGTCATCATCTCCGGCCGCCGCAAAGGCCACCTCGACGAAATCACCAAGGCCAATCCTGGCATGCGCTCCGTCGAACTCGACGTCGAAAACCCCGCCAGCATCGCCGCCGTCTGCAAAAAACTCATCGCCGATTTTCCGAAGCTCAACGCCGTCATCAACAACGCCGGCATCATGCAGATCGACGACACCTCCACCGTGATGGACGACGCACAAGCAACTTCCATCATCGCCACCAATCTCCTGGGCCCGATTCGCGTCACCTCCGCCCTCATCGAGCACCTCAAAAAGCAGCCCGCAGCCTATGTGATGACCGTTTCGTCGGGACTCGGATTCACTCCGATGAACGCCACCGCCGTCTACTGCGCCACCAAAGCCGCGATTCACTCCTACTCCCTGACCACGCGCTACAAACTCAAAAACACAAACGTCAAAGTCATCGAGATCGTTCCTCCCTGGGTCCAGACCGATCTCCTCAACAGCAAAGACAATCCCAACGCCATGCCGCTCCCTGATTTCATCGCCGAATCGATGAAGCTGCTCGGCACCGACGCCGACGAAATCCTCGTCGAACGCGTCAAGCCGCTCCGCAACAACGCCGGCCCCGACGAGCATGCCTTCTTCAACAAATTCCAGGAACTCATCGCGCAAGCAACGCACTGAAAGCTCTGTGCCCTCTGCGTCCTCCGTGGTGAAACTTTCTTACTCCATCTGCGTGGCCGTCTATTTCAAGCTACTCCGTCATCGCTCACTTCAAGCACACTGTCATCCTGAGCGGAGCGAAGGATCTCAGAAGTAATCCGCGCCACCAATTTGCCAAAAATTGACATGGCTTTGGCCTAACAGATTCGACTTTTCGGAATCGTTTCGGGATAATTCCCGGACGATTCCCCGCTCTGATTCGACAGGTCAGGAGACCAATAGATGCTGCGCATTAACGACGAAGCTCCTAATTTCACCGCCGAAACCTCGCAAGGCACGATCAATTTCCACGAATGGATCGGCGACAGCTGGGCCATCCTCTTTTCGCACCCGAAAGATTTCACGCCGGTTTGTACGACGGAGCTCGGCTACATGGCCGGCCTCGAGCCCGAATTCAAAAAGCGCAACGTCAAGATCATCGGCCTCAGCGTCGACCCCATCACCTCGCACAGCAAGTGGATCGACGACATCCAGGAGACGCAAGGCCATCGCGTCAACTACCCGATGATCGGCGACCCCAAGCTCGAAGTCGCCAAGCTCTACAACATGCTTCCCGCCGAAGCGGGCGAGACCTCCGAAGGCCGCACCGCTGCCACGAATGCGACCGTCCGCACCGTATTCGTCGTCGGCCCCGACAAGAAAATCAAATTGATGCTCAGCTACCCGATGAGCACCGGCCGCAATTTCGACGAAGTTCTTCGCGTCGTTGATTCCATGCAGCTCACCGCGAAGCACAAAGTCGCGACGCCCGTGAATTGGAAAGACGGCGATGACGTCATCATTCTCCCGTCCGTTTCCGAAGACGAAGCGAAACAGAAGTATCCCGGCGGCTGGAAGGCCCCGCGCCCGTATCTGCGCATCGTGAAGCAACCGAAGTAACAATCTATGAGCTCGGCAAGCCCATGTCGCGGCCTATGATCTCGGCAAGGTCATGTAGGGGCGCAGCACCGCAGCGCCCCAGCTTGCCCGGACGTAATCATTGGCACGTTCTGTTTTTTCTTCCCGCGTCCGACCCAGGCCCTCACCTATGATCCTCAAGCAGTTCTATCTCGGCTGCCTCGCCCACGCTTCGTACCTCATCGGTGACGAACAAGACCGGCGAAGCCGCCGTTGTCGATCCTCAACGCGACATCGACCAATACATCGCGTTCGCGGCCGAGAACAAGCTACAAATCAAGCATGTCTTCCTCACCCATCTCCACGCCGACTTCATCGCCGGCCATCTCGAACTCCGCGATCGCGTCGGCGCCAAAATTTATCTCGGCGCTTCCGCCAAAGCGAAATACGCCTTCACGCCTTTGAAAGATGGAGAGGGAATCGAGTTCGGCAAAGTTCGACTGAAGGCACTGGAAACTCCGGGCCACACACCGGAATCCATCTCAATCCTCGTCTACGATCTCGCCGTCAGCGCCACGCAACCAAATGCCGTTCTCACCGGCGACACGCTCTTCATCGGCGACGTCGGCCGCCCCGATCTTCGCGCCGCGCTCGGTTGGTCCGCCACGCAACTCGGCGGCATGCTGTTCGATTCGCTCCACAACAAACTCCTCCCGCTCCCCGACTCCAGCCTCGTCTATCCCGCGCACGGCGCCGGCTCGCTCTGCGGCAAAGCCATCAGCAAGGAAACCGTCTCCACCATCGGCGAGCAGCGCCGCGTAAACTACGCGCTCCAGCCGATGACCAAAGACGCTTTCATCCAGGTCGTCACCGCCGATCAACCGGAAGCGCCCGACTATTTCACCTACGACGCGGTCTTGAACAGCGAAGAACGCCCCACGCTCGATCAAGCTCTCGAACAAGGCTTGAACCCGCTTCCGCTCGATACAGTTTTGGGTTTGCAGTCCGCCAACGCTCAAATTCTCGACACGCGCGACCCCGCCGAATTCGCCGCCGCTCATCTCAAAGGCAGCATCAACATCGGCCTCGGCGGTCAGTACGCCACCTGGGCCGGCACCGTACTGAATCGCGAAGACCCCATCGTCATCATCGCGTCGCCCGGGCGCGAAAAGGAGTCCGCCGTCCGCCTCGGCCGCATCGGCTTCGACCATATCGTCGGCTACCTGAAAGACGGCCTGCGCAGCCTCGACTCCCGCCCCGACCTCGTCACCACCACCAATTCCTTCAGCCCTCAGTACGCGCTGGAAGCCATGGCTCGTCCCCAGCCGCCCATCGTCATCGACGTCCGCAACCCCGGCGAACGCGCCGCAAAATTTATCGACGGTAGTCTGAGCATCCCGCTCAATCACCTGGTCGAAAAGGCCGACCATTTCCCGCGTGGCCGCGAAATCCTCGTACACTGCGCCGGCGGCTACCGCTCCTCCATCGCCGCCAGTCTTCTCCAACGCGCCGGCTTCTACCGCGTCGCCGAAATCGCCGGCGGCCTCGCCGCCTGGGAATCCGCCCACCTGCCCATCCGCACTTCCTGAGTGGCATCGGCACTCTTGCCTGTGCGCCTTTCTCCAGCCCTCCCGCTGACTGCCAGTTCGAACAGACACTCCGTTCAACAACTGCCAATTCGAACAGACATCCAGGCCTAACCTGTCATTCCGAGCGTAACGAGCCGGCGCCTCTTCTTCGCGTTCGCTTCCTGCGAACGCGCCGGCTCGTGGAGAGAGGAATCTCTCTTCGATCTATCGTTAGGCCACGTCTTCCTTCGGTCGCCCACCTTCGCGGACTACCCCAAAATCCACTTGACGAACGTTATCGAATGAGATACAGTGGCAACTGTAGAAAGTCGCGCCTGCGACATCCATTTCACTAACTCCCTTAAAATCAAATCCTTAGCAATCGAGCGCGAATAAACGCCGTGTTTTCACATCCTTAGAAAAAAACAGGGGAGGGGGTGGTCAGTCCAACCGTAATTCTCAAAATGGAACTCGGCCGCTCAGCGCAGCCGAGAGTCAACCTTCGCCACGTAAACTCCATAGGGCTCAAGAATTAGCTCTCGATCCTCCGAAGCCTTCGCCCCAGCGGAAACGAGCGTCGTTGCTTTCGCCGAAGGCGCAGCAACCTTCTGAAGCTCCAGTTTCACACTCTGCTGCGAATCCGACATGTTTAACGCCACGATCACAGTCTCGCCGCCGATGTCTTGCCGGGCAAACGCCAGCACATTCGCATCGTCCGCATTCAGCGCAATGTACTTGCCTTCGCGCAGCGCCTTTTCGCTCGAACGCAGTGCAATGATCTTCCGATACAGATTCAATATCGAATTGGGATCGGCGGTTTCCGTCGCAACGTTGTGAGTTTTAAAATTCGGCGCAACCGGAAGCCACGGCTTGCCCGTGGTAAATCCGGCGTTCGGTCCATCGCTCCACTGCATCGGCGTCCGCTCGCCGTCGCGCCCAATCTCCTTTGGCCAGCCGCGACGTCCCTGAGGATCCTGCACATCCTCTTTGCGCTTCGGATCGTTGTTCTCCATGCCGATCTCTTCGCCGTAATACATGATCGGCGTGCCGCGCAGCAGCATGTACATCGCGCAAACCATCTTTGCGATCTGATCGTTGTTCTTGCCGTCGCCCCAGCGCGTGTAAGAACGCACGATGTCGTGATTGCTTACGACGAACACCGGCCAGCCGCCCGCATCCTCTAACGCCGTAATGTGCTCGCGAAATTGTGGCGCCGAAAGTTTCGGAAACTGCGTGAGCATCAGGTCCATCGGCATCTGCAGCTCGTCGTTTTTCTCGCCGTAGTAATCGCGAAGCTCCGACACGTTCGCGGTCCACGTTTCGCCGATCAGCACTGCGTTGTATTCGTCGGCGAGTTTGCGCATGTCGCGCATCACGTCGTGCACTTCGGGCAGCTTCTTGTTGTAGATCTCGTGCTCGTTCGGAAATCCGAATTTATCCAGTCCCGGCAGCAGCGGATTGTCTTTGAGGTCGGGATCTTCGTACAGCGTATCGACTGCATCGAGACGGAATCCTGCGACGCCGCGCTTGTACCAGAAGCGCATGCAATCCAGCATCGCCTTCCGCACTTCGGGATTGCGCCAGTTCAGGTCCGGCTGCTGCGCGTAGAAATAATGGTAGTAATACTGCCCGGTGGTCGGGTCGAGCGTCCACGTCGATCCGCCAAATGTAGAAGTCCAGTTATTCGGAGGCTGGCCGTTAGCTTTGCCGTCCCGCCAGATGTACCAGTCCCGCTTCGGATTTGTTTTCGACGATTTCGATTCGAGGAACCATTTGTGCTGGTCCGAAGTGTGATTCGGAACGAAGTCGAGAATGATTTTGATGTTGTGCGTTTTTGCCTTCGCGACCAGCTCGTCGAAATCCGCCAGCGTTCCATACATCGGATCGATCGCTTCGTAGTCCGATACGTCGTAGCCGAAATCCACCTGCGGAGAAGGGAAGCACGGTGTAATCCAGATCGCATCGACGCCGAGATGCTGCAAATAGTCGAGCTTCGACGTGATGCCTTTCAGATCGCCGACGCCGTCGCCGTTGCTGTCCGCAAAGCTGCGCGGATAGATTTCATAGAACACCGCGTGGTTGAACCACTCGTGCCCCGCGGCATCCTTTTTCTCTTTTTGCTGCGCGCCGCCCCGCGGCGTCAGAGCACACATAGCCATCACCAATATTCCCGCGAGGACCCAGGTCTTCTTCACGGAAGCCTCCTCACCGGTCGAAGTCGAACGGTTCAGCTTGCCTTACTTTCGAGCATTTGAAAAATGCAACACGATCTTTCGATGCGCGTAATCGCCGGAATTCTCCGCCGGAAATGCGATTTTGATTTTTTCTTCGCCCTTCTTGTCGATTTGACTCGTCGCGACGCGCTCGCCACCTTCGATGGATGTCAGCACATTTTGCCCCGACATCAAGCTCTGGCCATTGTCGAAGATCCCGAGTTCGTAGTCGCAGCCGGCTTTGCCTGCAACGTCCAGCGTGAGCGTGTCGCGCGCCGCACTCCACGTTTGCGACACGATGCGAAGTCCTTCGCTCGGGCTTCCGAGCGGCGGCAGCGTCGCATCGTACGCAACGCCGATGTTATCCCGCAGCAAAATCGTAATGACGGATTTGCTCGAGCCTTTTGTCTCGACCTCGACGTGCTGGTCGTCGTCATTCGCGGTGACGTGAAAGGGAATCGCTCTGCGCCCTGAAGTCGGGCCCGATGTTACCGAAGCAACGTGTGCGCGTAGGCTGATTGCTGGTTTGAATTGAAGATTGCACGGAGAACCGCCGACGCACTCCGTCTCGAGAACGATCGCTCCCGGCTTCGCGGTATACGTGAGATTCAGCCGCGAATTTCCGACGCGAATATTTCGGACGGAGAACGAAGCCCAGTCCGCTGGAACGTGCGGAGAGAACGTCATGGTGTTCGTCTTCGCGTCGCTCGACAAACCGAGCATGCCGCGCAAGATCGGGCTGACCACCATCGCCGCCGACCAGATCTGGTGCGGCGAACTCGTCGAGAGCGGCTCATACACGTCGCCGGACAAAACTTCGGTGACGTGGCCGAGCGAACCATCGAGCGCGAGCAGTGCATTCGCGCGCAGATTTTCGTAAGCCGGAAGCGCGCGATGATAGCGATACTCGCCAACCGACGCCCAGCCGGTAAAAAGCGGCCACACCGAACCGAAGTGATAGCCGCCGCCACTAAAGCGCGACGCGCGATCGGAAATGATGCGCATGCCCCAATCGCTTTGATGATCCGAGTCCGCGAGTTGCGTGATCGTCGCCGCGGCGTTGTGCTCGTCGAGCAAGCCGAACCACATCGGCACCGTCGCGAGCACGGTCAATTCGTCGACAGGCTTGTTTTCACGATCGAGCGCGAATGCGTAGCGATTCTTGTCGGGCAGCCAGAATGCCTTTTCGATCAGCGGACGATGCTGATCGAATTCCTGCTTCAGCGAGCCGCTCAAATCGCCGTGACCGCTGACTTCCGCAAGATTTGCAAGCGCGCCCAACGCGACGGCGCCAAGTCCCGTCTGGTAAAGCTCTGTTTTCACCGGTAACAGCGGCCCGCCTTCGACCCAGCCGTGTCCGATGCCGAAATTCTGCGGAAAGCCCTGCGCGTCGTACGTCGACCGCATGAATTGATATGCCTTCCACAAGCTATCCCACTTTTGTTTTGCGAAATCGACGTCGCCGCTCTGCACGACGTAGTCGTTCATCGCGATGATGTAAAGCGGCGTCGCATCGGCCGATGCATATCCATACTGAAATTTCTTGAACCAATCGACGAGGCTCGCCGTCTGCGAAATCTCGTGCGGGATTTTTCCATCTTCGCGCTGAAACTTGCTGACGAAATCGATTGCAGTTCGCGTATCGGCGAAATCCCCGACGGAATTCAGCGCGAAGGAAGTCCACATCGCGTCGCGCCCAAAAAACCACGCGTATCCCGGTCGAGCGCTTTCACCTGACGTTCGATAGCCCGCAACGATCCCGGTCCCGAGAAACGGATTCGCGACCATCCCTTGCAGCACGCTGACGCGCGACCAGTCGTACGCTTGCTGCAACTGCTACATCCGGAAGCGAAACGCTCACCGTATCGCGCAAATAGTCTTCGTAATATTTCGTCGAGTCTGCTGACGAAATTCTTCGTGTTGTTCGAGCAAGGTGAGATAGTCTCTTCGCCTCACCGGATCCCTTCACCGAGCCCGAAATGAGAATGAACTTCTGATCTTTGCCTTTGTTCGTGACGCCGAGTCGCATGGTGTTCACTCGCGACTCGAAATAATTCGTATCGAATTCCATCCCAGGCTCTTCGGCTGTCGGAGAGCCGACGATCCCCACGAACTTGTGTGTTTCTTCTCCCAATACGAACGCGTGCAGTCCCTTGTCCCACTCGATGAACGTGCCGCCGATCGCCGCCGGCCATTCGAGCTGAAAATCACGAATGAAGCGCGCTTCGATTTCGAGCGGCTGCTCGGTTTGAATATCCAACGAAATCACTGCAGCTTGCTCTTTCACCGGCACGAAGAACGTCTCGCGCACGGTGAAGGTGTCGCTGCTGTATACGATTGTTGCGGACTCGGGGCGCACGATGATTGTCCGCGCCAGAACCTCGGCCGGGATCGCATGATCCCCTTCATGGAAGACCAGACGAAAATCACGAAACAGCTTCAGCGGATAAATCCACGCTTCCATTTGGCCCGATTCGTTCCCGAAAAGCGCGGCCCGCGTCCCGGTAATCGGCAGAAATTCCCAAGGACGAATCGGCCGCGACAGCTCGAGCGAATGCTGCCCAGGATGAGCTTCTTGCGCTGACACCCGAGATCCGCAAAGCGCGAGCCCCACGATGACAACCGCGCAGAGCAGCAAACGAAATCGTTTCAGTATCGTTATGACTGCACCCTTTGGGATTTTCTGTCGACGTGTCTTGCGCGAACGATGGGCGGGAGATGTGCATGTCGATCGGCCGCGGCTTTGCAACTCCGGCGTTGCGGGTTCACAGCGCGCTTACGCTAAGATACGAGAAGACACGAAAGCGCTCCGTTGCTGGGGGCGGCGCGCCAAAAGGCCGCTGGCAAGCACTCGGCACCTCTACCAGAGCGGCCAGTGCGGGAAGGTACCACAGATTTGTTTTCTTCGCGGCGGTCATTCCTTCGCTCGTTGAGCCGGTCCGCGCTGGTTCTCTCGTTTGAAAATGTACTTTCGCTGGCTCGCCCTTTGTTCGGACGAGCGAATTCGCGAGGCGTTTCCCAAGCGCCCGCGAGTGGCGCAGCCTCCTCCGCAAAACCAGGCGACCTCGGCGTCAGTTTCATCAACGTCGCGAAAGAAGCCGGGCTCAACGTCAAAACGATCTTCGGCGGCGAACACAAAAACAAATATCTTGCTCGAAACGACCGGCTGCGGCGTCGCCTTCTACGATTACGACAACGACGGCTGGCTCGACATTTTCCTCGTGAACGGCTCGCGCCTCGAAGGGTTTCCCGCGGGGCACGAGCCGATGTCGCATCTCTTCAAAAATAATCGCGACGGAACTTTTATCGACGTCACCGCGAAAGCCGGAGTCGGCCATGCCGGCTGGGGCCAGGGCGTTTGCATCGGCGACTACGACAACGACGGTTACGAAGATTTGTTCGTCACGTATTTCGGGAAAAATATTCTGTATCACAACAACGGCAACGGAACGTTCACCGACGTCAGCGAAAAAGCAGGTGTCGCCGGCAGCGGCAAGCGCTGGAACACCGGATGTGCGTTCGTCGATTACGATCGCGACGGCAAACTCGATCTCTTCGTTGCGAACTACATCGATCTCGATCTCGCGACCGCGCCGGTTCCCGAATCCGGGCCGTGTCTTTACAAGGGCGTGATGGTCGCTTGCGGCCCTCCTGGATTGAACGGCGGCAAGAACATTCTCTATCACAACAACGGCGACGGAACTTTTGCCGACGTGAGCGAAGCTGCAGGTCTGTTCGAGGCCAACGGCACGTATGGTCTCGGTGTGCTGACCGCCGATTTCGACAACGACGGCTGGCCCGACATTTACGTTGCGAATGATTCCACAGCGAGCGCGCTCTACCAGAACAAGCACAACGGAAAATTTGTGGACGTCGCGATGGAATCGGGCTGCGCCCTCAGCGCCGACGGGAAACCGCAAGCCGGCATGGGAATTTCCGCCGGCGATTACGATCTCGACGGAAATCTCGATATCGTGAAGACGAATTTCGCCGGCGATACGCCGTCGCTCTACCACAATCTCGGCGGCATGACGTTTGAGGACACCACATTCGCCGCGGGACTCGGCCGCCACACGCAATTTCTCGGCTGGGGCACCGGATTTTTCGACATGGACAACGACGGCTGGCCCGACATTTTGATTTGCAACGGCCACGTTTATCCCGAAGTCGAGCAGTTGCGAACCGAAGCGGGTTACCCGCAGCAGAAACTGCTCTACAAAAATCTGCGAGACGGAAGATTCGACGATGTCTCGATGCAAGGTGGCCCGGGAATCACCGCGCCGGCCGCGTCGCGCGGCTGCGCGTTCGGAGACTACGACAACGACGGCGATCTCGACGTGGTCGTGAACACCGTAAACGATTTTCCGCAATTGCTGCGCTGCGATTCGACGACGAAAAACAACTGGCTAAAAGTCCGAACGATCGGCGTGAAGTCGAATCGCAGCGGGATTGGCGCGCGGTTACGCTGCGTCACGACCGTCGCGGGCGAACCAAAGCCGCACTCCCAGATTGACGAAGTGCGCAGCGGCGGCAGTTACATTTCGCAGAACGATTTGCGCGTGCATTTCGGGATCGGCAACGCACAGAAAGTGGACTTGCTCGAAATTCGCTGGCCCAGCGGCCAGATCGACACCTTGAAAGACATCAAAGCGAATCAGTTGATTTATGTGAAAGAAGGGCAAGGCATCGATCGGACAATTTCGTTTGATAAACCGACGCCGTCGAAGTCCTCGAAATGAATTTGTCCTCGTGTAGTATCGTTTTTGGCGTTAAAGCCGTAAAGCGGCGCTGAATCGCCGCACTCCACGGGCCCCGGAGGTCTTACCTCGATGAAGGTCTTTTTCTCTCTCCTGGCAGTTGCCGCTGCAGTTCTGATCCTGACGCAAACACAAACTCACGTGCGCGCCGCCGAAGAGAAACCCGATCGCACGATCGCCATCACCATCGACGACCTCCCAGCCGGCGCGGCCAACTCGATGACCGCAGCCGAAATCACGTCGATGACCAAGCAGCTGACTGACACGCTCCGCGATCAAAAAGTTCCCGTCGTCGCTTTTGTCAACGAACGCAAGCTCTACTACAACTGGGACGAAGTGAATGAGCGCATCGCCGCGCTCAACATGTGGCTCGACGCAGGCTTCGAGCTTGGCAATCACACCTACGCGCACACTTCGCTCAACGGGCCCGGCGGCCTGAAAGCCTTTGAAGACGGCGTGATCCAGGGCGAAAACGTCACGCGATTGCTGATGACGCAGCACCATCAGACATTGCGTTATTTTCGTCATCCCTACCTCGACACCGGCCGCGATCTGAAAACTCGGCGCGAAGCGGAGCAATTTCTCGTCGAGCGCGGTTATCGTATCGCGCCCGTCACGATGGATGCCTGGGACTGGATGTTTGCCGGAATTTACGACGATGCGAAAAAACGCGGCGATACCGCGCTCCAGCAGCAAGTCGTGAAATCCTATATCGACT
This sequence comes from uncultured Acidobacteriota bacterium, assembly GCA_963766985.1. GTDB lineage: Bacteria > Acidobacteriota > Terriglobia > Acidiferrales > UBA7541 > Acidiferrum. The sequence continues at coordinate 346,369 of CAVYCJ010000005.1, read as the reverse complement.
ACACCGACCAGGTGTTCATTTACTTCGAGAAGCTGTCACGCAATCTGTTCGGCTATGAACCAAGCCAGATCCTGCTGATGCACGCCAATAATTTGGAAGCGGAACACATCGGCGAAGTGCTCGACTTGTTGCGTAAGCGCGGATACAGATTCATTCCGCTGGGCCAGGCGTTGAGTGACGCGGTCTACAGCTTGCCGGACGACTTTGTTGCCGAGGGTGGCGGGAGTTGGATCGAACATTGGGCGATCACAATGGGCAAGCCGCCCCTGAGCGAACCTTCGGCGCCGAAGGATATGCGGGATCGTGCGGCGGCGCTGCCGCATCCTCAGCCGTAGTTTTGTCGCCGTCGCACCGACACGAATATTTCGCACGCGTGCGACTTCTTAAAACTTCACGCTCAATCGAGACGTAGTACGAAATTGAGCCTACCTCTCTCATTAGAATAGGTCGATTCTCCTAACCTCCCCTTTCGGCGGCGCTTTCGCGCGCGCAACCCCTTTTGGCACGTCTGGAGGTTCGGAATGGAACACTTCGTCGAAAAACTCGACCACGATCGCCGTTTGTCGCTTCGCCATAACGTTCGTACCGATTTGCGTGTACGCGTTCGGAGGTTCGACGCGCCGGAGCAGCGCGCGCAATCGGAGAATCTTTCGCAGCGCGGCGTATTTTTCACGACGGAGCTTCCGCTGAACAAAGGTGCGTCGCTCGATTTGCTGGTCGAAATGCCGGAGCAAGTGACGGGTGTGCCGCCCGCGCAGTGGCTGTGCACCGGGCACGTCGTGCGCGTTGTGCCGATGGTGCCTGAGGGCAAGCGCGGAGTCGGCGTGCAATTCGACTTTTACGAAGTGTCGCGGCCGGAGCGTCCGCGGTGGGCCATGGGCGCGGCTTTGCGCGGGCCACTGGCTGTACCGGTCGGACGTTGAGCGGCGCGAGGATCAGCATCGCCGCGAGAAGTGCCGGACGTGGGTCGCCGCACGATCGGAAGGGAGACGATGTGAGTCGAGCGAAAAAGTCTTTGTCCCGCGCAGTGCGGGCTGCCGTCGTTGCCTCGAAATCGTTCCTGGTTCGGCCGACGGCATTTGTATTTTTCGATAAGAAATCGGGGATTAGAAGATTCGACGTCCAGGCCGGCGACGACGGGCGCATGCCGACGGAGCAAGCGGCGAGTTTGCTGGCGATTCATTGCGTCGCGCGGCAGCAGCAGCCCCGCGATTTCGACGTGATGGTCGCGGCAGGCGAGGATCTCGTGGATGGCATCGTCGGGCGCGCGAACAAGTTGATTCGCAGTTGCTCGGGATTCAAGGTGGCGGGCATGCCGCTGAGCCGCCGCCAGCATGAAGTCCTCGCGGCGATTTCGCAGAATCTGAGCAACAAAGAAATCGCGGCCAAGCTGAATGTTTCGGTGCGCACGGTGAAATTCCACGTCTCTACGCTGCTGGAAAAGTTTGAAGTGCGCGGGCGCGTGGACTTGATGCTCGAGGCGGCGGAATTTTTGCCGATCGAAGGCGTACACAAGCGCGTGCCAGGCAGCGCGGCTTCCGCCTCCGCATCCTCCGGCGCGGGTTCTGCGTCGGTTCTGCCGTTAGACGCGGCGCGGCTTCGCATCACGGAATCGCTGAGTCGAGGCGCGGGCGATTGAGCTTGAGCGCCGACCGGAACACGCATCACTTCATTCACCAAAGGCACGAAAGCGAGCGACATCACCGATGCAAAAGCGAGCATTGATCGTCGACAACGAATCGGAAACATGCGACCTCATCGAAAAAGTGCTCACTACGGTGGGGATCGACTCGCTCACACTCAATCGCAGTTCGGAGGCGCCGGAAATCTTGCGCGAAGGGAAGTTCGCGGTCGCGTTTTTCGGGCTGCGCATGACTTCTCCGGACGGGCCGGAGCTAACGCGGCAGATGCGCGACTCGACGTTCAATCGCATGACGCCGGTGGTTTTGATCAGCGACGATCAGCGGCCGACGGCCGTCTCGCAGGGATTTGAAGCGGGCGCGAGCTTTTTTCTTTACAAGCCAATCGACAAAGAGCGGCTTCTGCGCCTGATTCGCGCCACGCAGGCCGCGACCGAGCACGAGCGCCGGCGCACGCGACGCATTCCGGTGAAGTCGCGCGTGCTGCTCTCCCACGGGTCGCAACAGATCGACGGTGAGAGCGTGGACGTCAGCATGGAAGGCGTCTTGGTGAAAGCGCCGCGCGCATTTCCGGTCGGTTCGTCAGTCAACGTTGCGATGCATTTATCGCAGGGCGTGCGCCCGGTTGTCGGCGCGGGTTGCGTGGTGCGCCTAAGCGCCGGCAATCAGATGGGAATTCATCTCGGGCGGCTCGATCTGGCGGAAAGCCAACGCCTGCAGGAATTCTTGCTGCCGCTGATTCCGGGCGTGAAATAGATCGATCTACTTCGAGGCGACTCCTGTTCCTTCCTTCAGCTCGTTGAATTTGTCGATCGAGACTATTTGTAAAGGTTTCCGTCAGGCCGCTCGGCCATCGCACTTCGACTGCCATCTATTTTCGTTGCGGCGCCGAGGCCGAAGTGGACGCGCATGTCGTTGTTGGAGATGAAGCTCGAGCCGCTGCGGACTTCGTCGACGAGAACTCGGCTTCCCACCTTCACTTTAATTCGCGCGCCGATCGCATCACGCGTCGATCTCGGCGGCTGCGATTGCGCGGATACGCTCTCATCTTTCGACGTCGGATACGCGCCTTTCAACTGAAACGCCACCCAGTGATTCGGCGTGCGAACCTGATTCACCAGCAAACTTGGCGCCGCATTCATGTTGCTCACGACAGCCGACAGTTTCCCGTCGTTCCACAAATCGCCGATCGCGAGGCCACGCGACGAACTCACGTTGGTGATGCCAGGCCCCGCGTTCGCCGAGATGTCGGCGAATGTTCCGTTTCCATTGTTGCGATACAGAATCCGCGGCTCCTGAAAATTGCTGCCAAGATGTTGCGTGTCGACCTCGGGATACACGTGGCCGTTCACGAGGATCAGGTCGGGCCAACTGTCGTTGTCGAAATCGAAAAACATCGTGCCCCAGCCGAGATATTGCGTGTGCAGGCCGAGTCCGGCGGCAAAGGTCACGTCGTCGAAGGTTCCGTCGCCGTTGTTGCGATAGAGCGTCGCCGTATCGTCGGAAAAATTTGTTTTGAAAATGTCGAGCCGACCGTCACCGTTGTAGTCGGCGGTGGTTGAGCCCATGCCGGCTTGCGCGTGGCCGTCTTCGTTAAACGCGGCACCCGCGGTCACGGCGACATCTTTGAATGTTCCGTCGTGATTGTTGTGATACAGGATGCTCGCCGTCGAATCGCACGCAACGTACAAATCGGGCCAGCCGTCGTCGTCATAGTCGAGCGTGGTGACGCTGAACGAATAAGCGCCGCTCGTTTTGTCGATCTGCGCTTTTTTCGTGACGTCTTCAAACGTTCCGTCGCCGCGATTGTGATAGAGAATGTTGCTCGCGGTCGGCAACCCTTGCGGGCCGCACATCACCGGCACGCCTTTCCACAAGCAATTCACGCGTTCACCCGGAGCCGGCGTGTTCGCGAGATCGAAATCGACATAATTCGCGACCATCAGGTCGAGGTGGCCGTCGCGATCGTAATCGACGAACGCGCAGCCCGTGCCCCACGCCTTGCCTGTGCCCGCGACGCCGGCTTTTTCGCTGACATCCGTAAATGTACCGTTGCCGTTGTTGTGATACAGCACGTTTTTTCCGTAGTAGGTGACAAAAAGATCGGGCCAGCCATCGTTGTCGTAGTCGCCGACGCACACGCCTTGCCCCCAACCGGTGTGGATGAGCCCAGCTTTCTGCGTGATGTCGGTGAACGTGCCGTCGTGGTTGTTGTGATAGAGATGATTGGAAGTGTCTTCGTCTGGATTCTTGCCGCTGCGCGAAGGGCTGGGTTTGGCATCGTCTTTCAACTTCGTGCCGTTCACGATGAAGATGTCGGGCCATCCATCGTTGTCAGCGTCAAAAATCGCCACGCCCGTTCCGGTTGTCTCGATGATGTATTTCTTCGTCGCGACGCCGCCGAACGTGTTCACCATCGTGAGCCCGGCTTTTTTCGCGACATCCGTGAAGTACGCGATCGGTTTCTGCGATTGCTTTTGCGCGGCACCCTGATGCGGCTCCGCCGCGAGTGCAGCGCAAGCCAAACATAGCATCACAAAAAAAACGCGGGACCAGCGCGGTACAGCGCGCCTTCGGCGAGGATCGGCCATTTTCATGTCGTAGCTCGATGGTAGGTGGGCGGCATAACGCGGTCAAGGTAGGCATTAAGTTGGCGCTTCAGGGTTGCGCTCGCGGAATCCATCTTGCGTGTTACGATTTTTGTGTGAATCACCACTCCCAATTGTCGCCTCAGAAGGCTTTTGTCTTGGGCGCCGCATTGATCGCACTACTCGCGACGCCTCTTCGTGTAACGGCACAAGACCGTGGTGCACAGGCCGACGAAATCTACGGCCGAGGAATCACCGCCTTGCAGCAAGGGGATCTCGCGACGGCGAAGGCGGACTTTGAAAAGGTCGTCGCAATTCAGCCGCGCAGCCCTGAGGCGCACAATTCGCTCGGCTGGGTGCTCCTGGCGCAGCAACAAGTCGATGCCGCCATCGCTCAGTTCGGAGCCGCGCTCGATCTTCGTCCCGATTTGTTTCAGGCGCACATCAATATGGCGAACGCTTACCTCGCGAAGGGCGATCCGAAGCGCGCGTCGCGTTCCGCGCGTGAAGCGATTCGCTTCGCCCCCACGGAATCGGAAACCTATCGGACGCTGGCGCATTGTCTCGACGTAGCCGGCGACACCAGCGGCGCCATCAAGCAAATGCAAAAGGGTCTCGACCTCGATCCCGGCCGTGTCGATCTCCTCGATGAAATGGGCACGCTGATCGTTCGCCAGGTTTCGCTGCAAGCGGCCGCTGCTGCGGCCCCGAAGTCCGCGCCTGTGATGGAAGAAAAAATCGGCGGCGTCACCGGTGCGAAGGCGTCACCAGGCTCGCCACAAAACTCCGAAACTGATTCTTCCGCGAAAACAGAAGCAGCGGCGCCTGCGCCTCCAGTCACGCTGAAAGACGCGCAAAAGGAATACGCAGAAGCGCTTCGTATCAATCCCAACTACGCGCCTGCGCATCTCCATCTCGGCGTCCTGCAATATCAGGACGGAAATCTCGACGAGGCGATTCCGCATCTCGAAAAGGCAGCGGAGCTCGCGCCGACGGATCCACAAGCGCATCTGTATCTCGGGAGAGCGCTGCGCGATAAGGGCGATCAGGACGGCGCCTTGCGTGAATTTGCCGCCGCCGTAAACCTGGACCCGAGCCTCGTCGACGCTCAGAGCGCGCTCGGCGTCATCGAGCAACGCCGTGGCAATGTCGATGAAGCGCTCGCATCGTTTCGGCGAGTCATCAAGGCGCAGCCCGACAATCCCGACGCCCACAACAACCTTGGCCTTGCGCTGCTTCAGACGGGCGACGCCGACACGGCGATCACGGAATTTCAATCCGCGTTGAAACTTCGCCCGGCCAATCCCGGTTACCAGACCAACCTTGGCGTTGCGTACCTGCAAAAAACCGACTTCGTCGCGGCGGCCACGCAGTTTGAAACCGCGCTGAAGGCGACGCCGCAGGATCCGACTCTTCATTACGATCTGGGCCTCGCGCTCAAGCTTGAGGACAAGCTGCCCGAAGCGACCGCGGAGTTTCGCAACGCGGAACAACTCGATCCGCTCCAGGCCGACGTCCACTACACGCTTGGTGTGACCCTGTGGCAGCAGGGCGATTTTCAACCGGCAGCGGACGAATTGCGGAAAACCGTCCAGGTCAAGCCCGACTACGCCGAGGCGTACTACACGCTCGGCACCGTGCTGAAACAACAGAACAAGCTGCAGGATTCTGCGGCTGCCCTTCGCGAGGCGATCCGTTTGCAGCCTGATTTTGCGGGCGCCCACACGACGCTTGCGGCGGTGCTGCGCCAACTCGGCGACAACGAAGGCGCTGCGCGCGAAGCCAAAGCCGGAATTGAAATCGGGAAAGAAAAAACGGATCAGCAAGCGGCGTTGTTCGCCACAAATTCCGGCAAGCGACTGCTGAACGCCGGAGATCTCGACGGAGCGATCTCGCAGTTTCGATCGGCGATCAATGCGACGCCCAACTACGCGCCGGCTCACTATCAGTTGGGATTGGCGTTACAGCGCAAAGGCGAAAAAGACGAAGCCGCGAAGGAATTTCAGCGTGCCGCGGAGTTGGACCCGAAGTCCGCTCCTGCATCTCACTGAGAATCGCGAGTTTGAATCAGGCGAGAGGGAAAGAAACGAATACCGCTGCTAGTTGGAAGTCCGCAGAGCCACCAACTCCGTCGATACCGGCACGCCCCGAGTGACCTTGACGCGAATCACCGCCTCGAACGGTTTTAACTGTCCCGTCTGCGAAACGGAGAGCCGCAGCAAAAGCTGCTCCACCGAATTCTTGTTGCAAACATATTCGACCGCCGCTTGCGTTCCGATGGTCGTCTCGCCCGCCAGAATGAGCACCGCCTGGCTTGGTTCCAGGCCCTTGACCATCGCGATGACCGCGTAATCTTCCGTCAGCGGTAAATCACCCGGCGTCCCCAGGAATTCCTTGGGCTCGCCGGACTGCGGATGAACATTCACTATCTCCGGATCGCCTTTGCGTGGCCCTGATGTCACCCGGTGAAATACAAACTCGTCCGTGCCAGGAATCTCCAATAACGTGAGATTTTCCAGCGGCGAACCCACAAAGATCAGATTGTTGTTCTTCGCGTCGTCCAGCGAAAACAAGCTTCCACGCTTGACGCGAATCTCCCGGTGAAATGTCGCGAACAGGTGATCCAGCGTGTGCACCGACAAAACCTCTCCAACCCCGGTGTAGTGGTCGAAAATCATCGTGTTCTTGTCCCGGCCCGAGTCGTAGTACCTCAGCCCTAGATCAGGCCGTCCAACAAATTTCGCATTGCTGAAAATCACCCAGGGCTCATCCTGCCCGGCGACAAATTCATTCCAGAAAACGCGCATCGCCGGTGGTTCAGTATTCGTATCGTGCGAAATCCCCGCCTGAGCCGAGTTCCGATTCGATACGAGGCTCAGAATCACCACGGACGCCACAGCCAGCAAAAACGTCAAAGTCGCGATCGCGAAGATCCATTTCCCTCGAGGTGCCGCCACCTCTGGCGCCGAATGCGCCGCCACCGCTCCGTTACCCGTACCCGAGGTCCTGTCAGGCGCAGCCGCGCGGTGATGGAACGCCAGGACATACGTCCCCTTCGGCAGCTCCACAATAATCGGATCTTCGGCCCCGTCCATCCCGTAGTACTCGGAGAGCTTTACCCGCAGCCGCCCCGCCTGCACACGCACCATCGAATCCAATTGCGGATCGAAGTCCGCCGACCGCCCAAAAACTTCCGTGGCGATTTGATATTCCTTGATTGGAGTGCCGGGGTGATCCAGGACATGGCGGGCCAAATAGCGCAGCAGTTTGCACAGGGATTCCGACCCGTGCAGCACGTGGCTGCTCGTCAGCCGATCGATTTGACTGAGATTTTGCTCGCGTTCGGTCAACGGCCCCTCGTGACACCCATGATTAACCGGAGTGTAACAACCCTCACATGTGCTTGCAAGCTGGGGCTTTATGAAATGTAACAGTATCAGACGCGCTGAGACTTCAATCTAACATAGAAAAAATTTTAATAGTAGGCACGGAGTTTTCAAGTTCGGCCCGTCGAGGGCCCGAGCCTCCTGTTTCTTTTTTTGCCGAAGCAGCCGAGCCCGGACGAATCGTTTTTGGGGTGCTTTTCGTGTCGAGGTAGTTGTCCGTCTGGGAGGGGTGTCCCGATGAGCATGCCAACTTCAGGGCGTGTCTGCCGTCCATCTTTCCCTCAACCATTCTGTATTACGTTCAGCACATAACTATTGTTTCCGTCGCGCGCCGGGGTGTCCGCGTCGAGGTCGCGTCTCGGAGTTGTTCTTCGCATTACGAGTTGTGGGGCTCGTTCTGTTTCCGCAAGGAGGAGAGATGGTGAGGCGATCTGTTTGGGTGGGATTGCTGGCTTTGTTTCTGTTAGTGAGTTTTAAAGTTCCTCAAGCAGTGGCGCAGGCGGTGTTCGGCAGCATTTTCGGCACCGTCACCGATCCACAGGGCGCCGGCGTTGTGGGCGCGAAGGTCACCGTGACCGACGTCGCCAAAGGCACAGTCGAAGAGACGACCACCAACGACAGCGGCAACTACACTGTCACGCACTTGATTCCGGATTCCTACAACATCCGCATCGAAGCGTCCGGCTTCAAAGTGTTCGAGGTCAAGAACATCCAGGTATCGGCGGACGCTTCGGCACGCACGGACGCCGCCCTGACCGTCGGTGACGTTACACAGACCGTCGAAGTCAGCGGCGAGGTCGAGCAGCTCAAGACAGATCGCGCCGACGTTTCGATCGAATTCAACTCGAAATACGTCGAAGACCTCCCGATTCTGAATCGCAACTTCACCAACTTTGAGTTGCTCTCTCCCGGCACGCAGAAGATCGTCGGATGGAGCCACGCCGCCACCGAGAACCCTCAGGGCGCGCAGCAGATCTTCGTTGACGGCCAGCACTTCAGCGGTACTTCCTTCCAGTTGGACGGCACCGACAACCAGGATCCCATTTTGGGAATCATCGTCGTCAACCCGAACCTCGACGCCATCCAGGAAACCAAGATCGCCCTTCAGAACTACGACGCCGAGTTCGGCAAAGCCACCGCAGGCGTGATCACCGTCCAGACCAAGTCCGGCACCAACGAGCTTCACGGCAGCGGCTTCTACAACTATCGCGGCGACGGCCAGCAGGCTCGCGATCCGTTCACGCAGGCTCCCGACGTTCCTCTCCCGCTCTTCAGCTACAAAGATTTCGGCGTTGCCGCGGGCGGACCGATTATTAAGGACAAGCTGTTCTTCTTCGGCGACTACCAGGGCGTTCGCGAAGTTAGCGGCACCTCGAACCAGTTGACGATTCCGACAGCCCAAGTCCTCAGCACCTGCAACCCTGCAACAAACGGCACGAGCGCGACTCCGGGCTTCTGCGACCTGAGCCAGTATCTCGGCAACGTTCAGGGCGGCGGTCAGATCTACAACCCCAAGACCGGCAATCCTCTCGACGGCACCGGCCGCACGGCCTTTGCCGGCAATATGATTCCGATCGGCATGATCTCGCCGCAAGCGGCTGCGATCCTGGCTGAATTCCCCGCGCCGCAAACCTCCGCGCTTACGAACAACTTCGTTGGCTCCGGTTCGGGCAACTTCAACCAGAACGCCTTCGACACCCGCATCGACTACAACGCACCTCACGGCTACCAGGTCTTCGGCCGCTTCAGCTTGGATTACTTCAACCTGAACGGCGTCGGCAGCCTCGGCGCGCTCGGCGGCGTCGGCTTCGGCCCGGGCGGTCTCAACGGCCAATCCACCGTTCACAACTACAGCTTGGCGACTGGTTTCGACAAGGCGATCGGCACTACGTTGCTGACCGACTTCCGCTTCGGCTACTTCAAGTACAATCCGCAAACCGCATACTCCGACGCGAGCAGCAATCCGATGACTGCCTTCGGCATTCCCGGAATGAACCTCGGCACCACGGAGACCGGCGGCTTGTCTTCGTTCTTCCCGACGATCAACGGCAGCAATAGCTCCAACGCTCAGGCGGAAGGTCTGCCGAACTTTGGCGACGGCCTCAACGTTGGCCGTTGCAACTGCCCGCTGACCGAAAGCGAACAGCAATTCCAGTTCGTCAACAACTGGACCAAGATCAAGGGCAACCACCAGATCAAGTTCGGCACGGACATCCGTTACGCGATGAACCTCCGCGTTCCGTCCGACGCGAACCGGACCGGTGAACTCAACTTCGACCAGAACGACACTTCGCTCGCCGGCAACGGCGGCTTGGTGCTCGGCACTTTCTTGCTCGGCGACGTAAACGAACTTCAGCGTTTCGTCAGCACGAGCCTCAACGCCGCAGAGCGCCAGAAGCGCTGGTTCTTCTACGGCCAGGACACTTGGCGCGTCAGCACCAAGCTGACTTTTAACTACGGTCTGCGCTGGGAAATCTACGATCCCGAATACGTCAACGGTAAGGGCCAGGGCGGCTTCGCCAACCTCGACCAGGGCGTCATCCGCGTCGCCGGCTACGGCAACGTCGGGCTCAACGGCAATATCGACAACACGTTCAAGGCGTTCGCGCCTCGCATCGGTGTCGCCTATCAGTTCGATCCCAAGACCGTCGTTCGCCTCGGCTACGGCCGCAGCTTCGACATCGGCGTCTTCGGCTCCAACTTCGGCCACGTCGTGACGCAGAACCTGCCGGTTCTCGCCAACCAGCAGATTCAGGACACCAACCTGAATCCCGCTGCGACCAACAACCTGAGCCCGGTGTTCACTCTCGCGCAGGGCGCACCCGCGTTCAACTTCGGTCCGGTGCTCTCCAGCATTTCGTCATCGGGCACTCTGCCGCTCCTCGGCCCCGACGGCACCTCGAGCTCGAGAATCCGCCCGACCGTTCAGCGGTTGCCGACCCTCGATGCCTGGAACGCCACCATTCAGCGCCAGGTCACGTCGAATATGTCCCTTGAAATCGCCTACATCGGCAACAAGGGCACGCACACGTTCAACACCGATGGCCCGTCCTACAATCCCAACGCGCCCGCGGCTGGCAACGGCACGAACATCATCACCTGCGCGACGGCAACCACCTGCGCTCCGGGCGGCTTCGTTCCATTCGTTCCGCAAGCGAATCGCCGTCCGTTCTTCCAGAACGGCGTGCCCTCGTTTACCTATCCGGGATACACCACTCCGTTGGGTGCCCCGCTCACGTGCTGCGCGGTCGACTTGACCTACTTCGGCAACGACGCCAGCAGCAACTACGAAGCCCTTCAAATGAAAGTGGAGCGCCGCTTCAGCCACGGCCTTCAGTTCTTGGCCCACTATACGTACGGCCACTCCAACGCCTACAACTCCAACTACTACTCCGTCGATCCGAAACTCGCGTACGGTCCCGATCAGTACAACCGCCGCAACGTCTTCGTGATCAGCACGGTGTACGAACTTCCGGTTGGCAAAGGCAAATGGCTGCTCGGTGGCGCCAATCGCTTGGAGAATTTGCTCGTCGGCGGATGGCAACTCACCAACACGCTCAACTACAGCAGCGGTCTCCCATGGACCGCCAGCATCGGCGAGTGCGGCTTGATCGAAGACACCGGCCCATGCCGTCCGAACCTCGTTCCAGGACAGTCGTTCAGCGTCGGTCCCAAGAAGATCAACGGCCAGTGGTACGACTTCACGCCTGTTGCTCCGTTGGCCTACAACGTAGGTCCGGCCCAGGCGGGCGTCGACTCCTGCACGTTGGCTCGTCCGACTTCGGGCGCGTTCGCGCTACCTGCTTGCGGTGCGATCGGCAACGCTGGTCTCGACACCTTCTTCGGTCCGCGAGGGTTCTTCTCCGACATGGCCCTCTCGAAGTCCTTCGGAATCACAGAGCGCATCAAGGCGCAGTTCCGATTCGATGCCTTCAACGTGTTCAACCATCCTGTGTTGGGCTTCAACTCCAACCAGGGCAACACTTGCGTCGACTGCGGCGGCAATGCCGGTCAGATTACCGACATCGAAGCCGACAGCTCGCCAGGTTCGCCGACCGGCATGCGTCAGTTGCAGTTCGGTCTGCGCGTGACTTTCTAACAAAGAAAAGCAACCACACCCCAAACAAGACGGGGAGCCCTCGCGGGCTCCCCGTTTTTTATGTTCTAATCTTGGTTCGATTTATCTCGAGATTCGCAATGTCGAAGTTCCAATTTCGCTGCGCTGTTTGCGTTCTTTTCGTTGGTCTCGGCTCGCCCCTCGCCTTCGCTCAGACCGCGACCAAGCCCAGCGCTCCCACGCCGAATGCGGCGAGTCCCACAGGCTCGGTTCCAGCCGCTGACTCGGAATCGGCTCAGCCCTCATCCCCCGAATTCGATGCGCCGCGCAAACTCTTGCGCGAAGGCAAATTCGATGACGCTATTGCCACGCTCGAAGATCTTCGGTCAAAAAATCCGGCGACACCCGGCCTCTCTCACGAACTCGGCGTCGCGTATTACAAAAAGGGCGACTATCTCAAAGCCATCGCCGCGCTGCAGAAAGCGGAAACCGAAAATCCCAAAGACGCCGAAGCCACCCAGCTTCTCGGCATCTCCGCCTATCTCGCCGGTCGCCCCAACGAAGCCATCCCCGCGCTGGTGAAAGTGCAGACATGGTTTCCGAATGCCAATGTCGACGCCGCTTACATTCTCGGCATCTGCTATATCCAGACGCGAGACTACCCAAAGGCGCGCGGAGCGTTCGCGAAAATGTTCAACGTCGCAGATGAATCCGCCGCGGCCTATCTCTTCACCGCGCGCATGTTGCTTCGCCAGGATTTCGGTCCCGTCGCCGAGGAGTACGCCAAAAAGGCCGCGTCGATCGATCCGCAGTTGCCGCTCGTTCACAATCTGCTCGGTGAAGTCTATCTGTTTCACTCCCAGATTCCGGAAGCCATCGCCGAATTTCAGAAGGAACTCGCGCTCAACCCTGGTTATGCGCCGGCCTACTACAAACTCGCTGACGCTTACTCTCGAATCCAGAAATTCGACGAAGCCGAGAAACTCCTTCAGCGGTCCATCTGGCTGGATGCAACTTCCACAGGACCGTATATATTGATGGGCAAGGTTTTGCAGAAAAAGGGAGAGTCCGAGTTGGCCGTCCGATCTTTGCAGCGCGCCGTCGCCATGGATCCCAACAATCCGATGACGCACCACTTGCTCGGTCAGGCCTACCGCGAAATGGGCCGCGAAGAAGACGCCGCGCGCGAACTCAGCGCCGCCGGCGAACTCTCAGATCGCCAAAGCGCCAAGCCATGATCTCTCCACTCAAAATGCGACGCCCCTGCACGCCGGTGATTAACCGCTTCACCCGCGTCTACGCAACTAGGGTCAGCAGTTTCACGCGCGCCCATCATCCATTAAAATACTCCGCACGATCTATCCGTTGCGCACCGCGCGCTTCAGCGAGCCACCATGCCGCTTAAGTCCTACAACATCGTCGGCCTCGGCGAACTCCTCTGGGATGTTTTCCCCAAAGGCAAAGAACTCGGCGGCGCGCCCGCCAACTTCGCCTACATGACCAGCCTTCTCGGCGATCATGGCATCGTTGCCAGCCGCGTCGGCAGCGATGCGCTCGGCCGCACCGCTGGTCGCCGCCTCGAACGGATCGGCTTGCGCAGCAAATTTCTACAGATCGACACGCAGCATCCCACAGGCACAGCCAAAGTCGATGTCGATCCGGCGGGCCAGCCCACGTTCAATATCATTGAAGATGTCGCTTGGGACTTTTTCGAGTGGACTCCCGAGTGGCAGAAACTCGCGTCCACCGCCGACGCCGTTTGCTTCGGTTCGCTCGCGCAGCGCTCGCCGCAATCGCGCTCCACGATTCGTTCATTTCTTCAGGAAGTCGGCCGAGGCACGACGCGCATCTTCGACGTAAATCTGCGGCAGAATTTTTACTCGGCTGAAATTCTGAGCGATTCGCTGAAGCTCACCGACATCGTCAAATTCAATCAGGATGAATTGCCGATCGCCGTGAAGTCTCTCGGCGGCACATTTACCGACGAAGAACGCTCCGCGAAATGGATTCGCGACACTTTCGGCCTGCGTCTCGTCTGCATCACGCGCGGCTCCAAAGGCAGCCTGCTCGTCGGTCCCAACGAAATCAATCAACACAGCGGAGTTCGCGTCGTTGTCGCAGACACGGTCGGCTCCGGCGATGCATTCACCGCCGCGCTGGTCTACCACTACCTTCGCCGCGCTTCGCTAGCCACCATGAACGAAGCCGCCAACCGCATGGGCGCCTGGGTCGCCAGCCAAACCGGCGCAACCCCTCCGCGCGACGACTACTATCTGCAACAAATCCGCTCCGCCGTCTCCGGCGAAGAATAATTTTCCAAAATCTAGCTGCCAGTTAAAAAGGCGTCGTCATCCTGAGCGAAGCGAAGGATCTCAGGCGTCGGCCCAGCCCACCCAAAAAAAGGCGTTGTCATCCTGAGGCATCCGCAGGAGGCCGAAGGACCTCAACGTAAACTCCAGGCACAAATCTAAATCCGCGAGTTCCGCCTGCTTGGTGAATCTCTTTCTTCCTACTCCTTCGCCAACTTCTCCACCACTCCCGCCGGCAATTCATGCAACAACGTCAAAAACACCCCGTTCGTCCACCCAAATCCCACAATATTCACCTTGTACCCCGCCGTCACCGTCGTCTCCGACGACCGCGTCACCGCGTTATATTTCTCCCGTATCGTCCCGTCTCGCCGGAAATTCTCCAGCACGTTCGACAAAAACTCCAACGACACTCGATCCGCCACCTCGGTAAACCCATACTTCCGAATCCCGTCGTCCGCCATCAATTGATTCGGCGCCCACGCATACGGCGCATCCCACTGCCCGCCGCTCTCCTTCGGGCTCATCATCAATCCGCCCGGCCGCTCAAAAATGCCCACATTCTTCACGATCGCCGCCGCTTGCTCCTGCGTCGCTACTCCCGTCCACATTGGCAAAAACGTGGTCACGTACTCGTACGTCGATTGCTCGTTCTTCGTGAAGTCCCAATCGAAAAACATTCCGGCCTTCGCGTTCCACAAATATTTCTGGATCGCTTCGCGCCGTTTCTTCGCGCGCTCATGCCACTCGCCCGACTCTTTTTTCTTCCCGAGCATGTCCGCCATCCGCGCCAGATCTTCTTCCGACTTGTAAAGCAGACTGTTCAGACACATCGGCGCAAAGTGATGCGTCGCCGCTCCATACGGCCCGAATCGAAACGAAATGTCATAGCCCGATTCCCGCATCGATCGGTCGCCCTTGTAATAATCCTCGCTCAGCGAAACGCCTCCTGCCGAAGCGCAATCCGACTTCGCCATCGTCGACACTGTGCTCTCGCAAACCTGCATCGCAAAAAGCGGTCCGACGAAATCCTTCGCATCGTCTCCTGATTTTTTCTGGATCAAATACGTGCGGCCGAAATCGGGATGCGCCATGAAGTACGCTGTCACTTGCGCCAGATGCCCCGTCTCGTCTTTCAAACTTTCCGGCGCCGGCCCGGTCCCAAAATCAAAATAACGAGACAATCCGGTGTTCCCCGCCAGGTGCGGCTCGCGCGTCCACAAATTGTGATCGCGCACCGCGTAGCCATACGCTTTCTCCAGCCACGCGCGATCTTCCTGCCCCGCCTCTTTTTTCGCGTCGTACACGTCCAGAATCATCGACGTCAAAAACGGTGGCTGCGAGCGCGTCAGGTAATATGTGCGGTTTGCATTCAACACCGCGCCGTAGTGTTCGATCTCAAAGAAAAAATTCTCCACCATCCCTTGCGCCAGCTCCACGCGATTGTCGCGCAGCAATCCGCGAATGATGAAGTAGCTGTCCCACCCGTACATCTCGTTGAATCGTCCGCCCGGCACCACATACTTGTGCGGCAGATACAAAAGCCCGGCCGGATCGATCTTCGACTCATCCACTTCGCCCAGATTGTGAATCACCGAAGGCAAATGCTTCGCCTGCACATTGCACTGCGCCTGGAGTTTTTGCACCGCGGGAGGCACATCGAAATCCGCGGGAAGATACAGCACCGACGCCGTCGTCAGCTTCGTATCGACGATCGATTTGCACTCGTCGAGCGACCGCGTGAGCGTGTCCCACCCCTCCGCAATGTACTTCCGGATCGGCGCCAGCCCGGGTTGATCGGCAGCGGTCGCCGTCGCCGTGCTCTGCGCCCCAGCTCCCGCGGCGAAAACCGATATCAACAACGAAGAAACGAGCAGGACTTTGTAGGCGCGGAGCATTGTCGCGCCGCATCTCCGCGAGGTCGTTTCATTTTGGCGCCGCTCCTCTCTCAATGAGCGTAGTGGGCACACACCCCGCCGCAAAATGCCCGCAAAAGGGACTCGAACTTTCGCAGTTTTTGGCATTTTCCCCTCAGGCGAAAAAAGGAATATCTCTTTTAGCTGGAAGAGTATAGCACCGCCAAACCGGCCCGAAACCGCCAACCGCAGGGAATCCACATGTTATAATGATGCCGTAGAAAGTTGCGCCCACCGCACCGGGAGTTGGGTTCCCGTCCAGCCGTAACCAATCATCGCCAGACAGTCCAGACTGCGAATAAAAAGCGAATATTGCGAGATTTGTAAGTCATTTAGATTCAATAGACTGCACACTCTCTGACTTGAAGTTCTAATAACAGCAGTAGAATCAATGAGTTCCGCACTCTTGCGAAAATAACCGGGGGGTGGGGCAATCTCTGTGTCCAAAGAGTAACCTTGCTTCGTAGCGTTCGCATTCGCGACGCAAAAGCGCGCCGATCCAAGCCAACCGACCCTGGAATTAAGCTTCGATCAACGAACGGAGGAGGGAAGCGGCGTCGGAATCGCCAGCGTGCAACGCAGGACCAATCGGCGATCCCAGAAAAACGAGCGTTCCGCGTCCGACATGCTTGCTCAACGCGACGGGAATCTCCCGCCAATGCGCAATCGCTTGGCCGCTCGTTCCAGAAACTGGAATCACGCGGCTAAAATCCCGAACATGGGCCTCGCGCGGCCATCGATACGCAATGTAGGGAACTCGCTCATGCCCGATCGCCCGCATGCTGCGAGCGCTTTGATTTTTCGCTCCAACACTCGGTCTTCGCGATCCGGATTGCGACCACACATCGATCGGGCGCTCCATCGAAATTCCAAAATGCTCGAACGTCAGCGCTTGCTGCTGCTCAAAATCGCGAATACCGACAAACGCGGCGCCCGACTCCCACAAAACCGTCGCGCCTGATTCGAGCAACTCAGCCACAGCGCCGAACGTTTCGGCTCGCACCGTGCCCGCTGCTGGAACCACGACAACGCGACCAGCTCTGCCCAGCTCAAGATTTGTGACGCTGCGATGCGCTTTGCCCAGCGCAGTTCGCATCCCGGCAAGCGACTCAGGCAGCGCGCAGTTCGACTCCAGGTCGAGAATCGTGCAGTCGGCGCCTGTCCGCGCATCGGAATTGCCAGAAAAAAATCCGAAAGAGGGAACCGCACACAAACTCGCAGCGGCAGCAACGCTCGCGGAGCCCACGAATTCGCGGCGAGACACCTTCATCGCAATTCGCTCACGGTCAGTTGTGTCGCCAACATCATTACAGCGTGCCTGCGATCAACCGATCGATGTCAGCCGCCGTGTCGGGGAACTGCTGATCCTGCGCATACTTATAGCGCGCTTCCATCTCCGCGATCAGCCAGCCGTCGTAATTTACCTTCTTGATCGCCGCGCGAATCGCCGGCCAGTTGTTGTCGCCGATGAACAAGCTCGTGTACACCGTGTCGCAGCAACGCCCGCGCTTTTTCATCACGTCCTTCAAATGAATGCGCGTAATCCGCGGCCCATGCATCTCGATCCACTGCTCGGCAAATCCCGTGTCATGAATGTTTCCGACGTCGAGGTGAATCCCAACCCACGGACTATCGACCTCATTCAGAAATGTCCAGAACTCGCGCGGAGTGATCAGAAATCGCTGTTCCGAACAGCAATTCTCGCATCCGATTTTGACTTTCGCCTTCGCCGCAGTCGGCGCGAGCTGTTTCATCGCATCGACGCATCGCTGATACACCTCGTTGTACGGAACCTCCTGCGTCACCAACCCCGCGACAACGAGGATCGCGTCGCACCCAAGAATTTGCGCCGTCTCGATCTCGCGCTCCACGATCTTGATCGCCTTCGCCCGCACCGCAGGATCGCGCGACGACAGCGGCGTCTCCCAGTGCAGCCCCGTCGAAACGTTCGACACGACGAGCCCGGCGTTCTCCACCTTGCGCCGCAGTTCGGTGACCTGCGCGTCGGTCGTTTCCATCTGGAACCAAGGCACGTCTCCGAGCCAAAGCTCGATGCCGTCGTAACCGGACTTCTTGACCAGTTCGAGGCCGCGCTCAAACCCCCAGCCCTTGGGAATCATGTTGTCGCCGATGGACTTTTTCATGGCACCTTCCGATCTTTGGGCTCGCCGCCGCGGCGCAGCGGCACACACAGACGCAGCTCACCGCCGCCACGACGCGCATCCTACCACGCCCTCACGATGACGGTGCAGGAAAGAACTCGCAACAAATCGAAACTCCCCCGGTATTTCTTCTTTTTCGATCGCTTAACCAGCAATAACCCGCCGATACATTCCGCGCACCATGTGTGCATTTGCCGCACTGTTACATCGAATTCACCAATACAGCGCAGCGAATATTGGATTCTTCTAACTTCCTGTTTCCTCTTGACAATACGACTCGCTTCCCCTAACTTCACTTCAACTACACCCAAAACGAAAGCATTAGCTACGAAACGAAAGTAAAGCATCGTCGCGCGTCGAGGCGCGACGATCGGGCGGTCTCCCGGCAAAGTCGAGTGCTGGGAAGAAGGAATTTGGCGAATGGCCCACTGTCCTCGTCGCGACCAGATTCTCGGTCTGAACGAGCCCATTTCGCGTCGTGATTTTCTCGACGGGATGCTCATGACCTCGGCGGCGTTTGCCGCCGGAGCGGCATGCCCATTTTCCCTCGCCGCGCAGGGACAATCCCCAACACAAGGACCGGCGCCCGTAGCAGGTTGGACCGGCTACTCCGGCGAAGGCGACTACAAAGGATCGGCCGGCAACACCGAACAAGTTCTCCAGGGCGCGCACGGCGTCCGCGACGGCAAATTCGACAAAGAACCCACCGATTTCACCGAAACGAACGAAGTCTACGACTGCGTCGTGGTCGGAGGCGGTCACGCCGGCTTATCCGCCGGAATGTTCTTCAGCAAGCAGGCTGACGCCAAGCGCACCTGCCTGATCATCGACAACGCCCACATTTTCGGCGGCGTCGCCAAGCGCAACGAATTCGTCGTCGACGGGCACACGCTCTACGCCCCGCAGGCTTCCGTCCACTTCCAGCCGCCATACCCCGACAGCTTCCTCCACACCGTTTACGAAACCATGGGTCTCGATTGGGACGCGTTCAAGACCTACCAGAAATGGCAAGGTCCCAGCCCCGAGATCAAGGTTCCGCGCAGTCCATACGGCGAGGGATCCATCAACGGCAAGGAAGCGCTCGGATTTTATTTCGGCGAAAAGTACGGACATAAGCCCGGCATCTGGGTCACCGACCCGTGGGGCAAAAAGCTCGAAGGCACGCCGTTTCCGGAAGCCGTCAAGAAAGAGATGTTGTTGCGCCACGCGGAAAAGCCCGTCGTGCCGCCGCTCGTCTACGACTATCCGGGCGATGCGATTTCGCGCCAGCTCGACAGCATGACGCTGGAAGATTATTTCTGCCGCACCTATGGCATCAGCCGCGACACCGTGCGCCTGATGGACGCGAGCGAAGCCGCGGGCGGATTCGGGCTCGGCCCCGACGCGCTTTCAGCGTACCTCCTTTACGAATGGTCGAAAATTATTCCGACCGTTGACGACAGCATGGAATCGGGAATCCAGATGTTTCCCGGTGGAAATTCCGGCATGACGCGGCTCATGGTGAAGACCATGATTCCGAACGCGATCGAAGGACCGCGCACCATGGAAGCGGTCTGGAAGAATCGCGTGAACTACGCCGCGCTCGACAATCCCGGCCAGCGCGTCAGGCTGCGCCTCGATTCCACCGCCGTGCGCGTCGAGCACATCGGCGAACCGGCCAAAGCGGAACTCGTTTCCGTCGTCTATTACAAAGACGGAAAGCTCTATCGCGTCAAGGCACGGACAGTCGTGATGGCCGGCGGCGGCTGGATCACGAAACATGTCGTCCGCGACCTCGACGAGACGCGTAAAGCTGCCTACGATTCCTTCATCTACTCGCCGTACATGACGGTCAACGTCGCCGTGCGCAACTGGCGATTCCTCTACGATCTGGGGCTTTCCAGCGCGCAATGGTTCGACGGCTTCGGCCGATACGTAAATGTACGAAAAAACGCATTGTTTGGCGTCGATACGGACACCGTAGGTCCCGACCAGCCGACCGTGCTGACCTTTTTCATCGACTTCACCAAGCCGGGAATGCCGGCGCGAGCACAAGGCCAACTCGGACGCGCCGAGATTCTTTCGACGCCGTTCGCCGACTACGAGCGCCGCATGCGCGAACAGATGACCGAGATGTTTGCGGCATCGGGTTTCGACGCAAAGCGCGACATTGCCGGAATCGTGATGAATCGATTCGGCCATGCCTTTATCAATCCGCAACCCGGATTCTTTTTCGGGAGCGATGGAAAGCCCGCTGCGCGAGATGCTATGCGCAATGGTCCTTTCGGACGCATCGCTTTTTCTCACTGCGATTTGGTGGGCGCGATGGATCACAGAAACGCCTACATGGAATCACACCGGGCCGTTAGTCAACTCTTGGACCGCGTACTCACGTAGCGGGAATTTTGGGGAGCGAAATAGAAATGTTGAAATTTATTTCGAATCATAAATGGAGTTCAATCCTGGCGCTGTTGTTACTTGTACTCGCGCTGCCGACGCAGACATTTGCCCAGGTCGATCAAGGGCAGATTAACGGTACGGTAAAAGATACGAGCGGCGGCACCATTGCCGGCGCCAGCGTAACCCTCACGAACCAGGACACCGGCGTTATACAGACGGCGACGACGAATGCTCTTGGCGAATACATTTTTGCGCCGATCAAGATCGGCACGTATTCCGTCACCGCCGAATTCAAAGGCTTTCAGAAGGTCGTGCAGAAAAACGTAACGGTCGACGTGCAGCAGAAGGTGCTCGCCGACATCACGCTGCCGCCGGGCGCATCGGCTGAAACGGTCGTCGTCAACGAAGCGCCTCCGGCATTGCAGACACAGGACGCCTCGGTCGGCCAGGTTATCGAAGAGCGCGAAGTGAAGTCGCTGCCGCTGAATGGCCGCAACTTCACATTTCTCGCGCAGCTTTCCGCCGGCGTCACGCAGGACCAGGCGGACACGCGCGGCCTTGGATCGAGCGGGAGTTTCGCGGCCAACGGCCTGCGCCCCGCGCAGAACAACTATTTGCTCGATGGTTTGGACAACAACGCAAACCTCGTCGACTTCTTGAACGGCACGGCGTACGCGGTTCGTCCGCCGGTCGACGCGATTCAGGAATTCAAGGTTGAAACCAACGACTACAGCGCTGAAATGGGCCGTTCCGCCGGTGCAGTGCTCAACGCGACGATCAAGTCGGGCACGAACCAGTATCACGGCAGCGCCTGGGAATTTCTGCGCAACGATAAATTCGACGCCGCGAACTTCTTTGAGAATTCCGGCGGCATCCCGAAGGGCGAATACCGGCAGAATCAGTTCGGCGCCACGTTCGGTGGGCCGATCAAGCGCGACAAGACGTTCTTCTTCATGGATTATGAAGGAACGCGCATCCGCCAGGCGGTGCCTTACACCTCGACGGTGCCGACAGCGCTCGAGCGCAGCAGCGGCTACACCAATCTCTCGGAATTGCTGACACAAGGCGGTACGCGTACCGACGTGTTGGGCCGCACTTTCGCTCTCGGGCAGGTTTTCGATCCAGCGACGACGCGCGCAGTGACTTGCGGTGTTCCCGATCCGGTCACCGGAATTACCGCGCCGTGCGGTACGAATCCGGCGGGAACGCAACTCGGATTTGTTCGCGAAGCATTTCCCGGAAACATCATTCCGGCGGGACGGCTCGATCCCAATGCGATCAAGCTGCTGAATCTGTATCCCTCGCCGACCTCGGCGGGCCTGTTCAACAATTTCGCATCCAACCCGGCCCTGGCCAACAATGTGGATCAGTTTGACGTGCGCGTCGACCACAGCTTCAGCCAGAAGGACAACATCTTCGGGCGCTTGAGCTTCCAGGACAATCCAACATTTATTCCTGGTCCCTTCGGCGGCATCGCGGATGGTGGCGCGTTCTCTACTGGCGATCAGCTGGCGAAGTCGTGGAACTCGGTCATCAGCGAAACACACGCGTTTTCCCCGACGCTGATCAACGAAGTGCGTGCCGGTTACAACCGCATCGCGTCTTCGCGTTTGCAGCCGAACGCGGAAACATCCGGCATTCCAGCTCAATTCGGAATCCAGGACATTCCTCAGGGAAACTCCAACGGTGGACTGGGCACGTTCTTCATCAGCGGGTTGAACCAACTGGGCAGCAACCAGTTCTTGCCGTCGATCGAATTGAGCACGACGTCGCAGGTTACGGACAACCTGACGAAATCGCTGGGACGTCATACCGTGAAGGTTGGCTTCCAGTATCAGCGACTCGGATTCAACATTCTCCAGCCGCCCTCAGGTCGCGGAGCCTGGAGCTACAGCGGCGTCTACTCGGAAATCCCCTCGACGACAGGCGGCAACACCGGCCTCGCGCAGTTGCTTCTGACGCCGATTCCTGGAACCGTTCCGACCGCGTCGGATTTCGTTGGTGGCGCGGATCAGGTGCAGGCGTCGAACATCGCTCTGACGTCGATGAAGCGCAACTACTACGCAGGCTACGGCCAGGACGACATCAAAGTTACCCAGAAGCTGACCGTTAATCTCGGTCTGCGCTACGAATACTTCGGACAGTTGACGGAAAACTACGGAGCGCAGTCGAACTTCGTGCCGTCACCTACCGCAGGCGCGGGCGGAATTTCGACGTTCTACCTGACGAACAAGCGTTGCAACACTCCGTTCTCGCCAGATTTTTTGACAGCTCTTGGGACGGACAACATTGCTCTACAGTGCTCCGGGCAATCTGGACTCGGTGAGTCGCAAAAGACCAACTTCGCTCCGCGCGTCGGCTTTGCCTATCAGTTGAAGCCGAAGTTGGTGGTGCGCGGCGGTTACGGAATTTTCTACGGTGGCTTCGAGAATTCGGCGTTGCTGACGTATAACGACTTTCCGTTCCAGTTCAACCTGGACTTCCCAAACCAGGTGCCAAACGCTCCGATCACATTCGCGGACGGGGCAATCGGTACGTTCGAGAATGGTTTTGCGCACATTCCGTTGACTTCGGCAGCGGTCGAGCCGGGTGGCGTTGCGTTCATCGGCGAAGACTTCAAAAACAAGACGCCGAACACGCAAGGCTACAACCTGACTGCACAATATCAACTTGCGGCCAACGACACGCTCCAGGTGGGCTATGTCGGGAACACCGTGCATCATCTGGCGGTGTACGTGAATCCAAACACGCCGCGGGAGATTTTGCCGCTCGGTCTGGATTCGCTGGCGTTTTCGCCGTATCCGGATTTCTCGGGTATCACGTACACGTCGTTTGCGGGCAACAGCCACTACAACGGATTGCAGACGAACTACGAACACCGGTTCAATCAAGGATTGAGCGTTCTAGCCAACTTCACGTGGTCGAACTGCATGACGAACGCAGTGGATGTGCTGAATGGAACTTCGAATACCGGGTACCGGGCACCGTTCCTTCCGGGCTTCGGTATCAAGAAGGACTATGGACGCTGCGATTTCGACATCAACAAGGTCGTGCACGTCAGCGGCATCTATGAGTTGCCGGTTGGTCGCGGCAAGAAGTTTTTGCACGACAGCGGCCGCGCGATGAATGCGATCCTCGGCGGTTGGGTAACGAACTGGATCCTGACTTTGCAGGACGGTCAGCCCGGCACGGTTCCCTGCGCAACGAGCACGACTTCGGGCTTTAACTGCTATGCGATTAAGGTACCGGGGCAGGATCCGTATGCGGGACCGCACAACGTGAACCAGTGGCTCAATCCTGCGGCGTTCTCAACGCCGCCGGTGGCAACGAGCCCGGGGCAGAGCGATTACAGCCCGCTTGGCGGCGGTCCGGGCCAATTCGTCGGCCCCGGATTCCACCGGTTGGACTTCTCGCTCTTCAAGGTGTTCCAGCTTACCGAGAGGTTCCGGCTGGAATTCCGTTCGGAGTTCTTCAACCTGACGAACCATCCGAACTTCACGAATCCGGGATTCGGCGGCAACGGCGTGACTGCGGCGCCGGGCGCGCTGGATTACACGAGCAACAGTTTTGGCACGATTACTTCGACGCGTGACGGGCAGAACGACCAGCGCGAAATACAATTTGCACTTAAATTGTATTTTTAACGATCAGCCTGTTTAAAAACCGAGCCAGACAAGCGAATCCTTGACGGGATTCGCTTGTTTGCGCGACGGGAGAAATGTGGACCTGGGCCTTACAGAATTGATGTTCGACACGAAATAAAGTGCAAGACGCACGAATTTAGCGAATTTAGAAAGGCAATACGGTTCCATGGCACCGAGCCAAGATTCAAACTCTCATCCATCCAACGTCAACGCCAACGTGAACGGGCGCGGACGAATCACACACGCCGAGATACGCCAGCAGCCGGAATTATGGGCGACGACGGTCGAGCGTGTTGCGGCGAGCAATGCGCGCGAGATCGTGAAGGGACGCGCGGCGGTGATTTGCGGCGCGGGAACGTCGGCGTATGCGTCGTCGGCGGTGGCGGCGTCGTGGATGAATGCGACGGCGATTCCGACCACGGATTTATTGCTCTATTCCAAGCAGGATCTGTTCCGGCTTGTCCCGGCATTTGTGTCGAACGGCGTTTTGGTTTCAATCGCGCGCTCGGGAAATAGCCCAGAGAGCGTTGGCGTCATCAAGCGCATCAAGCAGATGTTTCCCGGCGTGGTGCACCTGGCGATTACGTGCAACGAAGACGGCGAGATGATGCGGCTGCCGGGCGTGAATCCGCTGGTGCTCGATCCGCGGACGAACGATCGCAGCCTGGTGATGACGAGTTCGTTTTCGAATTTGTTGCTGGCGGGGACGCTGATCGCTCAGCCGGATGTGTTGAAGCAAAATCTGCCGGCGATTGCGGCTGCGGTGAATGGCGCGTTTGCGGAGTTCGATGCGCTCGGCCGTAAGCTGGCGGCGAACGCTCCGAATCGGTTTATGGTGCTGACGTCGGCGGGGCTTGAGCCGGTGGCGCGCGAGGCGCGGCTGAAAGTGCTGGAGATGACGGCCGGCAGGATTGTTGCGGAGCACGAGACTTTTCTCGGCGTGCGTCACGGGCCGCTCAGCTTTTTGCGGCCGGATTCTTGCGTCGTGGCCATGCTTTCATCCGATCCCGAGCGGCGGCGATTTGAGGAAGACTTGCTGCACGAATTGCAGCACAAAAAATTGGGGCATGTGATCGTGGTCGGGGCGGAAAAGCCGGATTCTGCGTTGGGGCAGGATTTTGTGCCGGCGATGGCGCCGAATTTGCCGGATGAGCTGCGTGGACCATTTGAAATTGTGTTCCCGCAACTGCTGGCGTACCACCTGAGCCTGGCGTCGGACCTTGATCCGGATAGTCCGAGTCCGGATGGCGTGATTACGCGCGTGGTGCAGCCGTTTTCGTTGCACTAGCGGCGTCGTCTCGGCGTCTATTCTGGCGACGGGTTCGACTTCGAATTCGATGATGTTCTTTCGTGTCGCGGGCGTGAGTTCGGTGGTCTGTGAGCAACACGATGCAAACGGAAGAGAATCGAAAAGCGTTGCGCGAGGAAGTTGAGCTGACTAAACCGCTGAAGTCGCCTGGAATATCTGGAATCTCTGGGCCATCCGAAACATCCGGGCTATCTGCATCACCGATCGAAATTGAAATTTCCGCGTCGTATCCCATCGAAGTAAAGCGCGACCTCGCTGGCGGCGAGGAAGATCCGAGCCGCACTCACGATTACAAATTGAGCTGGCGTCCGACCGAGACGCACATTTTTGTTTCTGCCGAGGGCAGGAAAATGTGCCACGTCGGATTGGTGCGTCAGGTGGTGGAAGTGTCCGGCACGTCGCTCGACGTTGCCGGAGTTGGCGGAGTTTTAGTGCGCAGCGGCGAGCGCGGGCACGGCTACGGCCGCGCGGCGATGGAAGCTGCGGAAGAATTCGCTGCGCGCGAATGGAAAGTCGGATTCATGCTGCTGTTTTGCCGGGAAGCCTTGAGGTCGTGGTATGACGCGCTCGGATGGCGAAAAGTTTTGGGAGCCACGTGGGCCGAGCAGCCGAACGGATCGATTGTGCTGCCGCTCGAGTCGATGTGGAAATCGCTCGGCGGAGCGCGATGGCCGGATGGCGACGTCTATTTGCGTTCGCGTCCGTGGTGAGCATCGAACGGAGGTCAGCATGGCGGCTCGGGTGAATCGGCAATTTCGCGTGCGTACTTACCACAGGCTGCTCGTCCGCTTTGCTTGCATCCTCGCGGTTGTTGTCTTGTCTTTTTCTTCTCCAGCCATTGCTGCCGAGACATCATCGGCGTCCAAAATCGAAATCGCGCAAGGATGGAAGCTCAAATCGGCGACCAACGAGACGGCGGCCGGCGCGGCGATATCGCAAGCAGATTTCCAGGAAGCGAATTGGTACGCCATTCAGCGCATGCCCGCGACGGTTCTCGAGATTCTTGCAAGAAGACGGCGTGTATCCCAATTTGTATTTCGGGAAAAACATGGCCGAGACCGTGCCGCAGGATCTTTACAAACAGGATTGGTGGTATCGCACGACATTCGACGCGCCAGCGGGACACGATGTTTATCTGCTCGAATTTCCCGGCATCAACTATCGCGCTGAAATCTGGCTGAACGGGCATCTGCTTTCCGACAGCCAGCACATCGTCGGAATGTACGTCGCGCACGAAATCAACGCGACGCAGTGGATCGCAAAGGGACAGCGCAATGTGCTCGCGGTGAAAGTCACGCCAGAGCGTTTGATCCAGGACGTCGACGGCGTCGAGCTTGCCGACAGTTGGTTCGACTGGCTGAACTGGAAATACATGGGCTATCACGGCAAGCTCAAGCCCGACAGCCACGGAATTTCGTTTGTGCCCGATCGCAATGCCGGGATCTGGAAGCCGGTGTATCTCAAGGTTTCGGGCGATGTCGCGATTGAACATCCGTATGTGCGCTCGGACGACGTCTCCGTCCCAGAGTCGCCGTCAGTGCCCGAGCGCGGCACCTCGGCGAAGCTCACGATTTATTCGTCGGTGCGAAATTTTTCGGATAAGCAAGTCGCCGGCGTTTTGCGCGGCACGATTTCGCGCGCAGGGAAGCCGCCGATTGCAATCGAGCAGCCAGTCACGCTGGCGGCCGGCGAATCGCGCGAGATTTCTTTCGCCCCGGCGCAATTTCCGCAGCTTGCCGTCAGCAATCCCGATCTTTGGTGGCCCTACACCATGGGCAAGCCGAATCTCTACGATTTGCGGCTTGAGTTTGTCGCCGGCAGCGAAAAGAAAGTGTCGGACACGGCGCAGATTCGCTTCGGGATTCGATCGATCACGCAATATCGCGACGACGACAATCAATTTCCGGAAGTCGGCAAGGGCGGAAACTTTTATCTCAAAGTGAACGGCCGCAATTTTCTGGTGCGCGGCGGCGTCTACACGCCCGACCTCCTGTATCGCTACGACGAAAAGCGCGAGGCCGACATTCTGCGTTACGTCAAAGACCTCGGGCTCAACATGCTGCGCTGGGAATCGAAAAATTCCAGCGAGCACATCATCGACCTGGCCGATGAACAGGGCATCCCGTTGATGTTTGGCTGGATGTGCTGCAACCAATGGGAAATGTGGGATCAGTGGAGCGCCGAGGATCATCGCGTCGCTGACGAGAGCATGCGTTCCCAGCTTTCGATTTTGCGCAAACACGCGTCCGTCTGGATTTGGGCGAACGGTAGCGACGGTTTGCCTCCCGATCCGGTGTTGAATCGTTATCACGCGATTTTGAACGATCTGCATTGGCAGAACGCAGTCGTCGATACGGTCTCGTCGTACGCAAAAGACGCGAACGGCGAAATCAAGTGGCGAGGCATTCACATGCAAGGGCCGTACAGTTGGCGGCCGCCGACGTATTGGTTCTGCGGAAAATACGCGGCGGCGCGCGGCTCTTGCGCGGAGCAAGGCGACAACGAGCACATTCCAACGTTCGAGAGCCTGAAGAAATTCATTCCCGCCGACAAGCTCTGGCCGATCAACGACACGTGGTATTTCCATTCGGGCGCGAATCCCGGCAACGATATCTTGATCAACATTCAGCATGCGATCGATGCGCGTTACGGACCGTCCAGTGGCGCCGAGGAATTCAGCCGCAAAGCGCAACTCGCGCATTACGAAGCTACTCGGGCGCAGTTCGAGGCGTTCGCCGCTGACGGCTGGGCCAATCACAAGATGACGATCTACTGGATGATGAACGGGCATTGGCCATCGTTCTTTGGAAATATTTTTGACTACTACCTGGCGCCCGGCGGCGCGTACTTCGGCGCGAAGGCGGGGCTGCGGCCGTTGTCGGTGGTGTTCGATGCATACGCGACCGGAGATCATGCGCAGGCTCGGGTGATTGTCGCGAATCAGAGTCCCGGGCCGCAGAAGAACCTGCGCGTTCGTGTGCGCGTTTACGATCTGGACGGAAAGATTCGCGCCGATAAGCACGCCGACAAGATTCAGATCGATTCCGGCGGCGCCGTGGAGGTGATGAAGCTCCCGCGATTCCCGGAAATCTCGCCGGTGTTCTTTGTGCGCTGTGAATTGCTGGACGAAAAGGGAAAAGTGCTCGCCGAAAATGTGTATTGGCAATCGCAGAAAGACGACGACGTCGGTGACCCGAAGAACGATGGTGCGTTCGGACTGAAGCCGGACAGCTGGGCCGACATGACGGCGCTGAACTCGATGCCGAAGGTGGCACTCGAAGTCAGTGCGACGCGCTCGGGCACCACCGCGTCGGCGGGTGGCGAAAAACGCATCACGATTCGCCTGCACAATCCGACGCAGCACGTCGGATTCTTCGAGCATGCCGAGGTAACCTCTGCGAAGGACGGCGACGAAATTCTGCCGATCGAATACGACGACAACTACGTCACGTTATTTCCCGGCGAGACCGTCGAGATCAAGGCGACTCTGCCCACGTCCGCCAATGCTTCGTGGATCAAGCTCGAAGGCTACAACACGTCGCAGTCGGCGGTACCGATCAAGTAGTCGAAGTCTGAGCCGTGCGAGAGACGGACGATGGCGCGGCGAATTTGTGATGTGGATGTGAAGGAGTCCTCCCTGTGAACAAGAAATCTTTATTGCGGACGCGCCAGTTCTTACTGCTCGGCTTCGGAACGCTGTGCCTTACCGCGAACGCTTCGGCGCAGAAAGCTGAGAATAGCGCGCTCACGGTAAGCGTGAATTCCAAAGACGGCACTTATTCCGTGGCTACGCGCGGGGCGGCCAGCCGATTTTCACGAGTCGCACAGGCGTGCAGTTCGATCACGTATGGACGCGTTCGACGGATTATCCTCGCCACGAAGTGAGCGAGGCGAAGTTCAGTGACGAACTCGGCTCCGGCCGTTCGCTCACGGTTAAAAACTCCGGATTGCCCGACAAGCCCGATCTCATCGAAACGATTCAGGTCTACGACAACGCTCCATACGCAACGCTGCAATTGCAGGTCGGCAACGGCACTAAAAAGACCTTCAACCTCGAATGCGCGCGCGTCATCGACGCGACTGGCGACTCGCCGCTGAATCTTGGCGGCCCTGCTTCCGCCGATCGCATTCTCTCCGACAGCTTCAGCGAAGATCGCCCGGCGATGAAGCTCTACGACCTCGGCAAAGCGCCGAAAGGCATGCACCGCGCGGTCGGCAGCCAGATGATTTACAACCGCGAGAGCAAACAGAGTCTTTTCATCGGCGCGCTGACTGCCGACAAACTGCTGACTTACCTTCATATTCAGGCGTCGGGCGATGGACCGCAGACGAAAATCGATTCGTTCAATGCCGATTTCGCCGGAACGACCGAAATCCAAAAAGATTTCGATCTGAAGGATGCGCCTCCGAAAGATCAGCTTGAGATCAGCCTGCCGATCGAACCCGGCGCGAAATTCGACTCCGAAAAAATCATGTTCGCTGCCGGCCCCGACTACGAAAAGCAACTCGTCACCTACGGCGAGGTGATTCGCAAGCTGCACCACCCGCGCATTCCCGATGAAACGCCGATGGGCTGGTGGAGCTGGACGGCGTACTACGGCAACATCAACGAAGGCGAAACGCTCGTAAACGCCGATTGGCAAGCCGCGCATCTCAAAAACTTCGGCTACAACTTTTTCCAGGTCGACGAAGGCTATCAATATGCGCGCGGCGAATACATCACGCCGAACGCGACGCAATATCCCAACGGCATGCGCTCGCTCGGTCATCACGTGGTTGGCGACGGCCTCGTGTTCGGCGTCTGGACCGCTCCGTTTGAAGTGACGACGCGCGCGTGGGTCTACGAAAACCACAAGGATTGGCTGGTACACAACGCGAAGGGCGAGCCGATTCCCACGACGTGGTTGTGGCGGCAAAAGGTCGATCAAATCTACGCGCTCGACACGACGAATCCCGGCGCGCAGGAATATTTGCGCCAGACGTATCGCACGCTCGTTCGCGAGTGGGGCGTGCGTTTCATCAAGCTCGATTTCATGGACAGCAGCGCGATCGAAGGTTTCATGTATCGCCCGCACACGACGGCGCTCGAAGCGTTGCGCATCGGCTTGCAAATTATCCGTGATGCTGTCGGCGAAGACGTGATTCTCGACAAAGACGGCAGCCCGATGCTCACGCCGGTGGGACTGGTCGACACGGGCCGCATTTCTGCGGACACGGCGCATTCGTTTGAAGGCACGAAGACTGCCGCGCCCGGCATCGCCGCGCGCTTTTACATGCATCGCAACTATTTCATCGACGATCCCGATGCGTTCAACACGGTTGCTGAAACGTTTGCCGATCGCACCCGGGCATCGGGCGAGTATCCGCTGAATCTCGCGCAGGCCTCCGTGGCGCTTTCGGCGGTGAGCGGCGGCATGTACGAAATCGGCGACGACATGGTCGTGATGGGCGCGCAGAAAGATCGTCTCACGCTGATCGAAAACGAAGACCTGCTCAACATTGCGAAGGTCGGGAAGGCATCGACCCCCGTTGACTTATTGACGTACGAGCCAGAAGACGAGCTGCCGAGCATTTTCTATTTACGCGAAAGCGCACGCCAATCGATCCTGACGGTATTCAACTGGACGAAGTCGCCTCGCTCCCACACGCTGAAACTCGCGGACCTCGGCTTAACAGCCGGCCATTCCTTCACCGCGAGCGACGTGTTCGATCCGAGCGCCTCGGTTTCACTCTCTGGTGCCACGCTGCAAATCGACAATCAGCCGGCCGAATCGGTGCGCGTGTTCAAGATCATCGACGGCCAGATAACGGCAGCCGCGCCCACGGTCACCGCGAAAGTTCCAGCCGAAGCGAAAACCGGCGAGATGTTCGATGTCTCCGCGGAAGCGGGCGCGGATGGCGTTCCCGCACTTTCGTATTCCTGGGATTTCAGCGATGGAATCACGCAGACCGGACGCAAAGTCAGGCACACCTACACGGTACCCGGCACTTACGAAATTCATCTGACCGCTCCGGGAGTCGACGGCGTTTCGTACACGAAAACCTTCACCGTGAAAGTCGATGGCAACCTGCACGCGTTTCCAAATCTGCTCGACAATCGCCGCTTCCGCGACCCAGCAGATCATTGAGCGAACATCTTCGTCGAAATGCTCTGGGAGTTGAAAAGTTATTCAGCCGAATGTCTGGCACGAATCGGTCCGGGAGAAAAATGACGAAAAAGCTCACATTATGGCTGGTTTTAGCGATTTTCTTCGCGCCGATTATCCTCGCTCAGGATGCGTACGTGCCTCCTATTGGAAAAACAAGATAAGATAGTGGCTCGGCGCCCGGGTGGCGGAATGGCAGACGCTGAGGACTTAAAATCCTCCGGGGATTTTTCCTCATGTGGGTTCGACTCCCACCCCGGGTACCAATTTTTCTTCTTCGTTTTGAATCCGTTGACAGGTTCAGGATTTCCGCGTAACCGCCGCGTCCCGTAAACCGACCACACAGGCAAGTGAACTGAAGACAGTCGCGATTTCGGATCATGGGCCCTCTGACTCCGATTGCTCCCGACTCGCTCGGCATCTGGGAAGCATGAGGATCTTTTCCCACGAGCCCAAAATAAAATATGCATATACCATGGGTGCGTGCACCTTCCCGTGAACCCGCCGATCTTGCCGATGCTTGCCAAGCGTGTGAGTGCGTTGCCTGATGGCGAAGATTGGATTTTTGAGCCCAAGTGGGACGGGTTTCGGGCGTTGGTGTTTCGCGATGGCGACGAGATTCTGATCCAAAGTCGCGACGAAAAGCCACTCAACCGCTACTTTCCTGACCTTATTGAGCCATTGCGCGCGGCTTTGCCTTCTCGATGTGTGCTCGACGGAGAGATTGTCATCGTTAAAAACGATGGACTGGATTTCGACGCGCTGCAATTGCGACTGCATCCTGCTGCGTCGCGAGTGAAGCTTCTTGCTGAGCAGACTCCTTCATCCTTTGTCTGCTTCGACTTGCTCTGCCGGGGAGAGCGGGATCTTCGGGGCGAGCCATTCCAAACGCGGCGGCGCGAGCTGGAGTCTTTGATTGCAAAGGCGCCACCACCCATTCATCTCACACCAGCAACGAGTGACCGTAGTGTGGCCTCCGATTGGTTTCGGCGCTTCGAGGGTGCCGGCCTGGACGGCGTGATGGCCAAGCTTTCCTCGGGAATCTACGAACCAAACAAGCGCACCATGCTCAAAGTCAAACACGAGCGCGAGTGCGACTGTGTCGTGGCGGGATTTCGCTGGTATAAAAAAGGCGATCGCACCCTGGTTGGCTCATTGCTGCTGGGCCTTTTTGATGATGCCGGTGCTTTGCAACACGTCGGCGTTTGCGCAAGCTTCACCGCAGAGAAGCGCCGCGAGCTAGCGGAATTCCTCGATCCCTACCGAAAGAATGCGCTCGTCGATCACCCATGGAAGAGTTGGGCCAGTCCTGAAACTCCGACTGGTGAAGCCGGCCAACGCATGCCGGGCGGCCAGAGCCGATGGAGCCAGGGCAAAGACTTATCTTGGGAGCCATTGCGGCCCGAACTGGTTGTGGAAGTCGCTTACGAGCACATGCAAGGAAGCCGCTTCCGTCATATGGCGCATTTCCGCCGGTGGCGGTCGGACAAAAAGCCCAGCGATTGCACCTATGCCCAGCTCGAGGTAGTTCCTCCACAGGAACTCGCAGCAATTTTCTCTCGCAGCCGCTAGGTCAGCCTGCTCGTTTCTTTTTCTGCCATTGCTTGCGGAATTCCCGCGTCGGATCATCATCCGGATCGGGAGTTTCCTGCGGAGGCCGAATCGCTTCCGGGACATGACGCAGATTAATTCGGATGCGAGTCCACGTCGATGATCTGCCGCGCATCGAATCGACTAGCACATCGTCAACCGCGAGCAGTTTCGCTACTTCGGGGTACTTCTCCTTCCATCGATCCAGACCCGCCAGCGCCAATTTCTTGTCGGGTGAGTTCGCAACAATAATGAGCGGCATCTTTACCCGAGGTTTTTTTACAGTCGCTTTTTTTTCAGCTGGCTTCGCGCGCGACGGCATCACTCGCGAAGGCTCGCTCTTTGCCTTGCGGAAATGCGGTGGCCAAGGCGCGTCACCGAGACCTTCTGCTTCGTCTTTGTCGGCGAGCTCCAGCAGTTTCTCAAGCGAGCCAGCAGCCGCATCCATATCGGCATGCGGATCGCCGATTTTCGCGAAACGCTCGGGCATTGTGAACAGAGTGAAGTCTGCTGGATCGCAATCGGGAACTTCGTGCCAATGAAGCGGCGCTGAAACGCGTGCGTCCGGGAGTGGACGCACCGAATACGCGGAGCACGTGGTCCGGTCTTTCGCATTCTGGTTGTAGTCGAGGAACACACCGTGCCGCTCCTCCTTCCACCATTTCGAGGTGGCTAGAGAGGGCGCGCGGCGCTCTATTGCGCGCGACAGAGCCACAGCCGCACGGCGTACTTCTGTAAACGTCCAGCGAGGTTCAATTCGCACATTCACGTGAATGCCTCGCGACCCGCTGGTCTTGGGCCACCCGCGAAGCCCCACTTCTTCGAGGAACCCCTGCACTTCGAGTGCGACGCGGCGCACGTCGGCCCACGCGACGCCTGGAACCGGATCGAGATCGATGCGCAATTCATCGGGATGCTCAAGATCGCTGGAACGGACCGGATGCGGATGAAGTTCGATGCAACCCAAATTGACGATCCAGGCGAGCCCCGCCGCGTCATCCACCACGATCTCTTCCGCTGTTCGGCCCGAAGGAAATGACAGCGTGACGGTTCGCAACCAAGGCGGGCGTGTCGTAGGCGCACGCTTTTGGTAGAACGCCTCTGCTTCAGCGCCGTTGACGAACCGCTTCAGAACAATTGGACGATCCCGAATAGCGGCGACCGCACCCGGCGCGACACTCAAGTAGTAGCGCACGAGATCGAGTTTTGAGATTCGGGCCTGCGAAAAGTACAGCTTGTCGGGATTCGTGATGTTGATTTCACGGCTCCCAACGGAAAGCGTCTCGGCATTCGTTTCCTTTGCCACCCAATCAGGCTACCACCGAGAAGCGCTTCTGTGCGCTGCTCCGCGTAACCGCCGCGTAACCGGAAGGGGCTTTTTTAGCGTTTTGGGCGGTTTCGGCAAGTTACAATGCTTCAAGCTGTACGCGGGGTTTGACTCTCACCCCGGGTACCAATTTTCATCTCCAGGTTTCACAACATTGTTGCTGCGGCGCGGATCGTTAAGAAATTCTTTTTTAATCCTGCATTCATTTGGCGTGTGATGAAAAAACTCAGATTCATCGTTTCGCTTCATACGAAAGACAACGATTTCCAGATCGCGCAGGCTCAAGCGGCGGAGGAAGCGGCGCGCAAGTTCAATGTCGACACCGAAGTGACTTACGCCGACAACAATGCCGTCGATCAGAGCACGCATCTCTTGAAGGCGATTCAGAATCGGCCTGAGTTGAGGCCGGACGGGATTGTGCTGGAGCCGGTCAGCGGCACCGCGTTGCCGCAGGTGGCTCGCGCGGCCAGCCTGGCGGGAATCGGCTGGGTTGTCCTGAACCGGAATCCGGAATATTTGCCGGAATTGCACAAGACATCGAAGATGCCGACGTTTTCGGTTAGCTCGGATCACGTGGAGATCGGGCGCATCCAGGGGAAGCAATTCGCAGCGTTGCTGCCGCGTGGCGGCTCGATTCTTTATCTCGAGGGGCCCTCGCAGAGTTCCTCGGCGCAAAAGCGCACCTCAGGGATGATGGAAAGCAAGCCCGTGAATATTCAGATCATCACGCTGAAGGGCAAATGGACGGAAGAGAGCGGCGAGCAAGCCGTCGCGAACTGGCTGAAGCTTGCCACCTCGCAAAATAAAGCTGTGGACCTCGTCGCTGCGCAGGATGATGCCATGGCGATGGGCGCGCGCCGCGCGTTCGATAAAGTTTCCAACGCGGACGAGCGCGCGCATTGGCTCAGCTTGCCGTTTACCGGCGTCGATGGACAGGTGAAAACCGGACAGGCGTGGGTGCGTCAGGGTTTGCTTACCGCGACGATTTATTTGCCGCCGCTGGCGGGGACGGCGGTCGAGATTCTTGCGCGGGCGATGCGCGACGGAACGCGTCCGCCGGAACGCACGACGACGGCGTCGCACTCGATCCCGGACATCAGCACGCTGGCTTCGCGAAAATCGTAGGCTGCGTTTCTCGCCAACTCGATGCGGTCGTCGTCGAATCTTCAGGAATATTGATATCAATCTTCAGTGATTTATCCTTCGTGACGCGTTGCTCGGCTTGACGGTAATGACACCGAGTGCTACAAGCTAGCCACAGAAAGTCCCGAAAATCGGCCCTCAAACGATTCGTGAATTCGCGCCGGAAAGACGCGCGTTCTAATTTTTTCATCCCTGTCGTTAATGCTCCAGAGCGGTTTTCCTGCAAAGTTCAAGGAGAAAGAAAGCAATGAAAAAGCGAGTGTTCTTCTGTGCGTTGTTGACGTTGATGTCGTGCTTTACCGTAGCGGCGCAACAGGCGCAGCAGTCTTTGACGTTTTGGTACGAGTATCACGTGAACCCCGGGAAAGAAGACGAGTTCCTCAATTTAGTGAAGACAGTTGGCGCGCCGGTGCGCGACAAATTGATGGCGGACGGCGTCGTGCAAGCGTGGGGCGTGGAGGTTCCACTGATACGTGTGCCGGAAAACGCGACGCACATGATCTGGTACAC
The DNA here is from genome assembly GCA_963766985.1 of uncultured Acidobacteriota bacterium. Classification (GTDB taxonomy): domain Bacteria; phylum Acidobacteriota; class Terriglobia; order Acidiferrales; family UBA7541; genus Acidiferrum. Next base: position 310,263 of record CAVYCJ010000005.1, on the reverse strand, counting down.
AGTTGCGGACTATGCCGGCGTTGAAAAAGTAGATACGGCGATGCGTGAACAGATCGCCAAAATGACGGAAGAGGCCGCAAAGGGCTCGGCAGCAGGGAAAAAAGGCACGCCGGCTGCAGGCGGTCCGCTGGCGCGCGTCGTGGAAATCACAGACTTTGCCAAGACGCACGATTACCTGACGCGGACCCTGGTGTCGGGTTTCGCGACGGCGATGCCGCCGGCGGGAACTCAGCCGGTTACGCGGTACAGCTTCGTGAAAGTGAAACCCGGAAAGAGCGCGGAGTACCGCAAGGCCTGGGAGAAATACAACAAACCCATCCTCGACAAAATGGCTGCCGACGGCACGATCCTGGCGTACGGGCTGACGATCGAAGAGGTGCGGACGGACGGCGACTTCACGCACTATACATGGATTACGACCAAGGACCTGGCATCGCAGGATAAAGCGCGAGCTGAATTTCTGGGAGATCGTGAGAAGCGATCGGCAGAAGAGCAGGAAGCGATCACACACTTGTTTACGGAGCTTACCGATCCGGACGCGAGTCGAAACGAACTGAATCGGTCTGTGATTTTCCGTTTACCGAACCAAAAGTAGATCAGAAAAATTAACCGAGCACATTTTGCTCGTTTTTGTTTCATGCGGCCTCCGGCTTCGTTCGGAGGCCGCTTCTTTTTATGCGCGGCACTTTGCAAGACTTTCAAAGCATTTTGCAAAGAAAAGCACATCACTATTGTAGCTGGTGACATCCAAGTTGCGCGTGAAACAGTCCGGAAGTGAAGCAGGCGGCTTCCCATGCCTCGCCTGCATGGACTTGGTGTGACTGTTCATCGAAGTTATTCCGACCCTAAGGGAGATCGTATGTCCAAGTTAAGCGGGAAAGTAGCACTCGTCACCGGAGCATCGCGCGGAATCGGCGCGGCAATCGCGAAGCGGCTGGCGAGCGAAGGAGCGGACGTGGCTATCACGTATACGAAAGGCTCGGACGCGGCTGCCGCAGTGGTGAAAGAGATTGAGAAATCCGGCCGAAAAGCGATCGCGATTCAGGCGGATGCCATCGATGCCAAGGCGGTGAAGGCGGCGGTGGACAAAACGGTTGCGACGCTTGGCCGGCTGGATGTTTTGGTGAACAACGCCGGCACGGCGATTCCGGCGAAATTTGAGGACGCTTCTCTCGAAGACCTGGATCGCGTCATCAACATCAATATTCGCGGAACGATGGTGGCAACTCAAGCGGCGCTGAAGCACCTGCAAAAGAACGGGCGGATCATCAACATCGGGTCGTGTGTCGGTGAGCGAATGATGACGCCGGGTTTGGCCGCGTACTCCGCGACGAAGGGCGCGGTGAAAATGTTTACGCAGGGGCTGTCGCGCGAAGTGGGCGACCGCGGGATCACGGTGAACAATGTGCAGCCGGGGCCGATTGATACGGATTTGAATCCGGCAGCGGGCGACTGGGCGACGCCGCAGGTCGCGGTGACGGCGCTGCAACGCTATGGAACGGTGGACGAGGTCGCTGCGCTGGTGGCGTTTGTTGCGAGTCCTGAAGCTTCGTATATCACGGGCGCGAATCTGACTGTCGATGGCGGGACGAACGCCTGATCGAAACTGCAGTTCGCCGACGGCGCCTTAGCGGTCGATCGGCTTAGAATCTGGCTGTCGGTCGACTGGCTCGTTGGCGGTCGACCGATCCAATATAATGATGTCGCCGCTTGAAGGCAGGCCCCGTCAGGTCCTCGCCGGGGTTCGTTTCGTTGGGCGTTCCAAAATGGGAACGATGCCTACCCACCCCCTGTATATTCGTAAGAGTGCGCAACCTGTTTAGAATGTTTTAGTTGGGCGATTCTATTGGGCGCGCTCTGGACAAAGAGTGCGCAAGGGGTGTTGAATCAGAGAGTTGGCGGGCTCTGAGTTTCGCTTCGATTTCGCCTGTTGATGGGGAATGCGGGCGTAAGGGTCTACTGCGACAGAATAGCGCGATTTAACGGGTTTGTCAATTGGCGGTTTGTAAAAATTGCGAGGGCGGTTGCGTCTGAGATCCTTCGCTTCGCTCAGGATGACATATTGATGGGTTGGCTTTGACGTGTTGGCTTTGACGTGTTGGCTTTGACGTGTTGGCTTTGATGGGTTGGCTTTGACGTGTTGGCTTTGACGTGTTGGCTTTGATGGGTTGGCTTTGATGGGTTGGCTTTGATGGTTGGCTTTGATGGTTGGCTTTGATGGTTGGCTCTGATGGGTTGGCTTTGATTGGTTTTGATGGGTTGGGTGCGGGAGCGGCGAGGTTCGACGCCGTTCGCCGATCGGTGGATGGATGTCGGGGCGATGCGATCTTAGGTGGTGCTCACGGGCTTCGTGGGTGAACGCGGACGGGTTCGTACGGGCGGTCCCAAAACTGGGCGGCTTCGCCACGGTGTCTGGGACCTGCTGGGCTGGGCTTCTAGCGGCATAAAATTAACAAAATAGGGTAGTTAAGGGTGCCAGGCGAGTGTTTCGTACTGGGACTGTGGGCACAGGCTAAGGAGCGTACCTGCGTACTTTTTCTTCGGGACCCCTGTGCCATTGGTCGGCCCGGAGGCGCATTGCATTCTTACCCTGTCCGAAGGGGTATGTGTCCCAGCGGGCAGCTGACCGGAAGACCGAGCATCAAGCAAATCGGATCCGACAAAGCGGCCCAAGCAAGTCGCGAAGAACGAAGAAGTAGCGACATGCCGAGCGAGGATCAACCCGGCGGGCGGAGGAGCAAGAATGATTGGCAGGCTCGCGGCGCTGTTCCTTCTGGGCGTGTCGGTAGTCAGCGCACAAGAAGTGATGGCCCCCATGGTTATAACTGACCGGGATTCAAACCCCCACGTCACCGGAACGGCCCCAACGGGCCAAGGCAGTATGTGGATGGACTCCGGTGGATCCAGCCCCCTTGAAAAGGATTTCGCGGCCCGCTTCTTCGTGGAGCAGGGCGTTGTGGTTCGAAGCTTTGCCGGGTTCGACGTCGGAGCGTTCGTCAACACGACGGACAGCATCGACCAAAAGAGCTACGACTGGAACCGCTTCGCGCGCGGCAGCGGCGGCATCAAGCTGGTTCGCACGTTCGAGAACCGATATTTCGACGGCTTAGTTCGCGGCGACGTTGGCTACACGGTTGAACACCGGTTCGTTTCCGGCGCGTCGGCAGCGGCGCCCTCTTTCGACATCAACTACTGGATCGGCTGGCATCCGTATGCAAACCGCTTCCCAGGCAGCAGCTGGGGCATCGCGGCGCTGAACATCAGCCCGACCGAACTGCACAACACGCTCTACAACGATTTCGTCAAGCAGGGCGCAGTGCTGTGGAAGGCGCAGGATCACGGCACAAGCCACGCGAAGCCGCAGCTGATTGCGTTCGGGCAATTGACCGTCGCGAAAGACAAGCTGGGCTACGACTGGAACAACTTCACGCGCGAAGGCGGCGGCCTGGAAATCATGGTGCCGACCGAGCACTCCACGTACGAAGTCGGAACGATGTACCTGTACGAAACGCGAACGGTTATTCCGCGAAGCGCAGCTGGTGTCGAGTTCTTTATTCGCTTCTGGCATGGCTGGCAAGACAAGCACTAAATGCCGGCTCAACAAATTTCAGCACACAGGTCTACGGAGAATTTCTCAGAGGAAAGGGCGTTCATGAAGAAGGTTTCCCTATCGGTGATGATTCTGGTGATGACGGCGGCGATGTTCGGCTGCACGTACAGCGGCGGGACGAAGGTAGCGTCGGGCACGACCAATCCGACGGACCCGACTACGCCGACGGATCCGACCAACCCAACGACTCCAACGAATCCAACTACGCCGCCACCGCCGGCCGGGACTCCAACGCCGGTGGCACCGACGAATCCGGCTCCTATTGCGATTCCGGCTCCGGGTTCCACAATCGTTGCGGATGCGAACGGACCGGGTGTCTGGACAACGAATCCCACCGCGATGCCGGTCAATCCGGTACACGGCATTCTTCTGAATAACGGCAACGTTCTGTACATGGCCGGATCGGGAAACTGCCCTCCGGGCCAAGCGGGCTGCCCGACTGATTTCGGATCGGCGACGATCTGGAATCCGACGACAAACGCGTTCAATACGTTCCCGCTGCCTTATTTCGACATGTTCTGCAACGGCGCCACGCAGATGGCGGACGGCAAAGTTTTCATCAACGGCGGTACGGCGACTTACGCGACCGGCCCAGCCGCGGCGATCATGCGCGCGATGCATCATGGCAACCCGGTTCCCGGCGGCCCGGTGACATCGGCAGTGGAGAACACGCCCGGACATAAAGTGCCGCGCGATGCGACGACGATCAATGACCAAGGATTTGGCGGCACCCCGCTTCTCCGCGATCTACGATCCGGTGACCTCGAAGTTCACGCTTCTGCCAGCGATGGCGGCAGGCCGGTGGTATCCGACGACGACAGTGTTGGGCGACGGCAGCGTGTTCGTATACGGCGGCCAGGACGAAGCGGCGAATGACAACGCCCTGATCGAAATCTGGAAAAACAACGCGTGGACGCAGGTGGTGCCGACGTGCTCGATCGGCGGCGGCCCAGTGGGCGACTGCCGGACGTTGCGATATTCCGATAACACTCTGCCGGTTCCGGGTGCGCCAGCGCTGTATCCGCGCATGATGCTGCTGCCGGACGGCCGAATCATTCACGCGGGGCCTGAACCGGAGACATGGATCTTCGATCCGAACGCGCCGGCGACTTCGCCGAACTGGACATATTTGAACTCGACGCTGAACACGCAATATCGTTCGTACGGTTCGGTGGTTTTGCTGCCGCTCCTGCCGCAGACCAACTACCAGCCGGTGTTGATGACGATGGGTGGAATGGGCGACACGGTGACGGCGACGAACACGACGGAATTGCTCGATATGTCGCAGGCGAACCCGATGTGGGTTGCGGGTCCGGCGATGTCTCAGCCACGCGTCGAAATGAACGCGGTGCTTTTGCCGACGGGTAAAGTGCTGACGATCGGCGGCAGCGCGGACGACGAAAATCCAAATACGGCGAGCACGAATGCCGACCTCTACGACCCGCTGACGAATACCTTTACGGCTCTGAAGCCGAACAAGAACGCGCACCTCTATCACAGCACTGGCGTGCTGCTGCCGGATGGTTCGGTCGTGCTGAGCGGCGGCAACCCGCAGCAAGGCACATTCGAGCCGAGTATCGAAGTCTACCAGCCGTCGTATTTCTTCAACGCGGACGGCAGCCTTGCGACGCGTCCTTCGCTGACGGGCACGCCGACAACGATCACGTACGGTCAAACGTTCCAGGCGACGACGAACGGCAACATCGCGAGCGTCGTGCTGATCCGCGAAAGCGCGGCGACGCACGCATTCGATATGTCGCAGCGTTTGATCGGACTCAACTTTGCGGTGAAGAACGGGACGATGGGAATTGCGGCCCCGCCGAATTCAAACATCGCGCCTCCGGGACCGTACCTGTTGTTTGTGGTGAATACGAACGGCGTTCCGTCGATCGGTCAGGTTGTCACGGTCCAATAAAATGAAGATCTGCGCACTCATCGCCGCGAAGAATGAAGCTGTCGCGATCTGCATGACGATCGACAGCATCATTTCCGCGGGCGTCCCGAAAGAGGACGTCTACCTCGTAAGCGACGGCTCGACCGATGCAACGGTCGAGCTTGCGGAGACGAGGGGAATCAACGTGCTAGCACTGCCGGTCAATGGCGGTAAGTCCGTGGCGATTGCCAAGGGGATCAAGCATTTCAACCTGGCGTCGTATGACTTGCTGGCGTTGGCGGATGCGGACACGACGTTCGAAGACGGATATTTCGAGGCGATGAAGGTTGCGTTTGGAAAGAATCCGAACGCGGCGATTGCGTGCGGCAAGGTGAAGTCGCGACCGAAGAATTGGCTGACGGCGTGGCGAGCGCTGCAATATGCCGTGGGGCACTGGTTGATCAAGGAAGGGCAGAACGCGCTACGGACGATCAATGTGGCGGCGGGCTGCTGCTCGGTTTTCCGGATGAGCTTGTTCGATCAGGTTTGGGAGAGCAAGCCGAGCATCGTCGAAGACATGATGGCAACGCTGCGCGCCCATGACCTGGGATATGACGTGATTTACGTGCGCGATGCGGTGGTGATCACGGCCGATCCGCAGGACTTGCTTCGCTCGTATTCGCGGCAACTGGTGCGATGGAATGGCGGAGCGTGGACCTGCACGCGGCAACTGAAGATGTGGGGAAGCACGCGGAGGATTGCGCTCGAGACGCAGCTGGTGCTCGGCGAAGGCTTCGTGACGTCGCTCCTGTTGATGTTTATGCCGGTGTGGTTGGTGCTCTTCCCGCGCACGGTAGAGACGTGGTTCACGATCGACAGCGGATTTATGTTTCTGAGCGCGGCGATCGCGAGCGTGACCCAGAAGCGGTGGGACATCATCCTGTACTCGCCGTCGTACATTGTGCTGCGCTTCGTGGATGCGTATCTGTTCCTGCGGAGCTTTGTGAAGGCGTTCTTTCAGACGCAGTCGAAACAGCTTTCGTGGACGAGCTCGACACGCTACAAGCTGAGCTAAGCGAGCCGATCCAGACAGATTGATCTATCAGTAGTGAGTGGGCGTCGTCTCGTGTCTGAGACGGCGCCTTGTTGCTTTTATAAGGGTCTAAGGGGCGTTCTAGTGGCTGGTAGGGCCTGTTTTCGAGCGCTGGACGCCGCAGCGAAGCGCGAAGAGCGGTACTAAACTGCTGCAAACTCGAAGTTCAGTACTACCAATCCTAAAGGTGGACAAAAGTCGGTTCCGACGTACCCTTGGTTCTTATTGGGGGGTAGATAGAATTGGAGTTGCCACTGCTGTATCTGAAGCGTCCGGGGTGTCACAAACACGGCGGTGGCCAGGAGAAAGCATGCCTTACGTTGGATGGTATTTGTCGGGACCCAGCACCCTCATCCACCTCTGCGCCAAGTACGTGATTCCGATGTGGCGCAAGTGGAGCTTTTAACACTGGGAACCTAACACACCAGAGAACGCCTGCTTGAAAGCAGACGCCTCTGGCATGAAAAGTTCGAAGCGAAACGTTGTCAATGCGCTAGATCAAAAGCGGCTCCCGCGAACTGGTTAGTTCGTAGAAGCGAGCCCGCTAGCGACAGCATTAAGCAAAGTGCCGTTGGAAAGGTCCTGTTCCAGGTTCCAGACCATAACGCCGGCGAGCTGTTGGTTGCGGACATACGTCATCTTGGTTTTGATGGACGTGGGATCTTCGTATGTCCAGAAGTGACTTCCGTCGAAAAGATACGGAGAATTGCTGACCGAATCGCGGTAGACCGTGAATTTCGACTCGGTAGCAACGATCGCGGAGTAGTTCGCGCCCTGGTTGAGTGGATTGCCTGGCTCAAAGAGGCCGTGATCCTGGTTCGGCACGCTTCCCCATTCATAGCCATAGAACGGCACACCGAAGACGAGTTTACTCGCCGGCATTCCTGCCGCTTCGTAACCCTCTACAGTTGAGCTTCCGTTATCGGTTGGCGAAGGATCGTACTGCGAACGGTACAGAGGTGCGACCAAGCCGGTTTCGTTGTTCCACGGGCCGGCGTAGTCGTAGGTCATGAGGTTGACGTAGGTCAAGTATTTCTGAGTGGTGACCAGGTCGATGTATTGCCATGCCCATGAGCCGTTTGGCCCGGCGATGGAAAGCGTATAGCCGCTCTTGACGGCGTCGAGCTGGCTGCGGAACTCCGAGAGCAATCCGGTGAAGTTGGAACGGTCGCTGGACGACTGGGGGAATTCCCAGTCGATATCGAAACCGTCGAAGATGCCGGGCTGGCTGATGCCCCCACCGAAATTTCCCTTGATGTACATGTTGATGCAGCTCTGCACGAAGGCAGCGCGGTTGGATGCGGAGGCCGCGTTGGCAATGGTGCTGCCACTTACGCTGCCGCCACCGATCGAGACGATGATTTTCAGGTTCGGGTATTTGGCTTTGAGTTCCTGGAACTGATGGAAGGTGCCTCCGAAGCTGGAGTCTGCGGCGCCGCTGACGGAATTGCCGGCGGAAACCTTGGTGGTGTAGTCGTCGGCGGTGTTGAAGCTGGCGCACTTATTGTTGACGACGTTGGCGAACGCAAAGTTGATGGTGGTCAGAGAGTTGATCGAGCCGTTGGAAATGAGGTTCTTGGGATAGAAGCCGTCTTCAATGGCGTAACGCGGGTAGTAGCCGATGATTCTCAGGCCGGATGGTGGCGGGGTAGTGCCCGTTCCCGTGCCCGTCCCGGTTCCAGTGCCCGTGCCCGTCCCAGTTCCAGTGCCTGTTCCGGTTCCAGTGCCTGTTCCGGTTCCAGTGCCTGTTCCGGTTCCAGTGCCTGTGCCGGTTCCGGTGCCAGTGCCAGTTCCAGTGCCCGTTCCAGTCCCGGTTCCGGTGCCCGTTCCCGTCCCGGTTCCGGTGTATTGGCTCAGCGACGAGTCAACGACCCAGCCATTGTAGTTCGATTGGAAGGCAGCAGTGCCGTTCCATGCGACGTTCACGTAGACGATGCCGCTAACAGTCTTCACGTTGACGATCGTGCCGATCGTGCCGGCGGGTACGGTGTCGCTGCCATCCTGTGCGAGCGCACCGCCGGAATTGACGATAACTATGCCGCTGGTGGGACCAGCCTGGGCGGTGTACAGTGCGCTCAAAAACACTAAGAGCGCAGAGAAAATGCGGACAAATTTCATTTGTTCTCCAGGTAGAAAAGCTAAATTAAAAAACTAGTTGTGATTGGGCACTCGACCGCGGGGAGGAGTTCATTAAATAGTTGGGCCCAAGGAGAGTCAATAATTTCGGGGAACAATTTGGTACAGGATGGTGGTACAGGACTAGAACTGTCTGAATGTCTGCATTGTTTGTGCTGAGAAAAATGAATTAAAGGGCGGCGTTGGTGAGCTTTCGCAGCGCGGGGAAATGCTATAGAGTCCAATGATGCGAAATGTGCTGTATTTATGCGGTGGAATCGTGATTGCGGCGGCGCTGATCTGGGTGCCGATGCGAACGCGAGCGCACAAAATTTCAGCGACGACGAATGTGACGGGAGCAGAAGGACAGGTGGTCGCGTCGAATTCCGCTCGCGATGCGAGTGCGACCGTCGCTGATCGCGGTGCTGCGGCGACTTCCGCGGCGACGGATAAAGGACCGTTTCTTGGATTCGATCGGAATATTTATCCTGGCGACGACGCGATGCCGATTTTGCGGAAGACATTTGCGTATTCGGGATTCTGGTTGGGGCCGCCGCCGGGAGAGAAGATCAATACCTGGAAGGGGAAGCGCGAGCTGATGAAGTCGCTCGGGTTCGGGTTCGCGGCGCTTTATAGCGCGCGTCCGCAGAATGAGGTGAAGAAGGATGCGGCGGCGAAGCAAAAGGCGGTGATCGATGCGAAGAATGCGGCTGCGGGGGCGAAGGCGGAGGGATTTGCGCCGAACACGGTGATTTTTCTAGACATTGAGGATGGGGGCCGGTTGACGCCGACGTTTCACACTTATTTGCGGGCTTGGGCGGACGAGTTGGTCCGCGCCGGGTATCGGCCGGGCGTTTATTGCTCTGGGATTGCGGACAGCGAGGGGCATGGCGTCACGATTCGAACGTCGGACGATATTAAAGAGCACATGCACGAGCGAGAGTTGGTTTATTGGGTTTACAACGATTTTTGCCCGCCGGCGCCGGGGTGCGTGGCTTCGAAGACGCCACCGGTGGCGAACGGAGGCGTGCCGTACGCGGCGATGTGGCAGTACGTGCAGTCTCCGAGGCGCAAGGAGCGGACGGCGAAGTGCGTGGCAACGTATAACGCGGATGGGAACTGCTATGCGGCGGGAGACACGGCGCATGCGTGGTTTCTGGATTTGAATTCGGCGAATAGCGCGGATCCGTCTTCGGCGGAGTGACTGAGAATTCACGATGGATCGAGCTCAAGTCGAAAAAGTCTCTAAAGCGCTGGCGGATGCGACGCGGCTCAAGATTTTTGAGGCGATATCGGCGAAGGATCACGTCAACTGCAGCGAGTTGGTGGCGATGCGCGGGGTGACGCCGGCGACAGTGTCGCACCACTTGAAGGTGCTGACGGAAGCCGGGCTGGTGGAGTGCAAGCGCGAGGGGCAGTTTGTTCGTAGCCGGAGCGTGCCGGGGGTGGTTGAGGATTTCGCCCGGACGCTGACCCGGATGGCGCGCGGGGGCGGGAAGGCTCGGAAGCGGGCTTAGGGGGTCCTCCTGGAGGCATCTAAACGCCCCTGTAGGGTGGTTTAGGCAGGTTGGGGGGCTCTGTTGGAGTTCGGAATGGCGTGGGCGAGTCGATTATCGCCCTTTCTTCTTTTCTTCGCTCTCCTCGATCAGGCAACGGCTCCGGCGCTCGGCGGCGGAATTTCGAGTCAAGCTCTTTCGATATAACCAGTTACGGCCTGTGGACATCTAAGCAAAAGCTAACAAAACATTCACGACTTATACTCATAGCAACCATCAAAATAATTCGTGACGGACTCCTTTCCTTTGTTCGGTAAGGTGTAGTTGTAGGCTAGCAATGAGGGAGTACTAGAACATGACCAAGCAGTATCTTCTGGCCAGCGATTTCGACCAGACGCTCAGTTTTAACGACTCGGGGGTCGTGCTGAGCGAACTCATCGGGTCCACGTCATTTCACGAAAAGGTGGCGGGACTCTCCAAAATGAACCTTGTTCAACAGGGTGCGGAGCTTTCGTACCTGATCCTGCACGATCCGGAGTTTCGGACGGTGCGGCGCGAACACTTGATTGAGACGGGAAAGCGGATTCGGTTGAAGCACAACGTGGCGCTGTTTGCGCGGTCGCTTGAGTCGCTTGCGGAAGGCTACAAGTTCAACTTTTTTGTGATTTCGGCTGCGCCGCAGGAAATTATTCAGTCGGCGCTGGAAGGCATTGTGCCGTCGGATCATATTTTCGGGACGCGGTTTCGGTATAACGAGGCGACGGGGGAAGTTGATTCGATCATTCGCGCGTCGGCGGGATGGGGCAAGATCACGGTGCTCGAGGAGTTGCGGGCGCAGGTCGGGATCAGCCACGACCAGATTATTTACATGGGCGATGGCAGCTCGGATTTGCCGGTGATGATGCACGTGAATCAGTACGACGGGCTGACGATTGCGGTGTCGGAGTCGAATTTTATTACGCGCGTGGCGAAGCGCACGGTGCTCAGCGACAACGCGATGAGCGTGCTGGTGCCGGTGCTGGAGAATGTGTTGCGGTGGGATTCGGCGCGGATACGAAGGTTGTTTGGCACGTATGGATTGACGCTGCTGGAATGGGAGAAGCGGCGGACGGATATGCTGACGATTCAGGATGTCGGAGTTGCGATGGCGTCGACGCAGACGCAGTAGGTTTTTCGCAGAATTAGGGACGACAGGGCGCGGTTGATTCTTGGCGAGGTTTGCCAAGGGTTGCCGCGCCCTTCGTCGTTTCGCGAGAGTTTGGAGAGGCGGCTGGATTCGCGCTGGTGTATACGTCTGAGATCCTTCTCTGCGTGAGCCGACGCGTTCGCTCAGAAGCGAACGCGGAAGAAAAGGCGTCGGCTCACTTCGCTCAGGATGACAAGTATTTGAATTTCGGGGCAGGAAACGACACTACTCGCGATGTTTAGCCGCGGCGGGTCGGATTTGGTGGGGCTGACGTCTGAGATCCTTCGCTTCGCTCAGGATGACAGATTGGGGTGAGCAGGGATGACAGTTGGGCGAGGCAGGGCGACAAGTTGGGCGAAACAGGACGACAGTTGGGGAGGCAGGACGACAAGTTGGACGAGGCAGGGACGACACTTGGGCGAGGCAGCACGACAGTTGGGGTGAGGCGCGATCAGGATGGCGTCGACGGGGGCGTGACTCGCAGCAGAAGTGCTGTTTAGCGTTGCCATTGCTGCTGGTTCCGATAGACAATCCGGCGAGCAATCCCACTTCATATCCGAGGAGAAAGGCCGCGATGCCACAACTCCGCACGGCTTTCATTGTGTTCGCTTTTTCATGTTGCGTGGTTTTTTCGGCTGCGAGTTTTGGGCAGAGTCCGACTGGTCCGGTCGATCTGACGCGGCCGCAGGATTACGTTTTGAAGCGCGTGTCGAGCTATGACCGGACGGGTGGGAACGCGGACTATCGCAAGATTGCGCCGGGGCAGACGCTGACGGTACTCGATGTGGATGGGCCGGCGACACTGACGCACATCTGGTTCACGCTGGCGAGCGATGAAAGCTATCACCTGAAGAAAATTGTGCTGCGAATGTATTGGGATGGGGAGACGACACCGAGCGTCGAGACTCCGCTCGGGGATTTCTTCGGGCTCGGGCTGGGTGAATACTACACGTGGGAATCGGAATTGTTGTCGGTGGCGCACGAGCGTGCGCTGAATTCGTTTTTCCCGATGCCGTTCCAGAAGCATGCGCTCATTACGGTTACGAATGAAGGGAAGGCTGAGGTCGAGGCGTTTTACTACAACCTGGACTATCGGGCGCTGTCGCACCCGCTGCCGGCCGACACACTTTATTTTCACGCGCAATTTCGCCAGGCGCAGCCGAATCACGGGACGACCAACGATTGGGTGAATAACGGCGACCCGCGCGTGGATAACGTCAAGAATCTGGATGGGAAGGACAACTACGTCTGGATGGAAACGACGGGGAAGGGGCACTTCGTCGGCGTGACGATGTCGGTGCTGCAGAATCAGGATTTCTGGTGGGGCGAAGGCGACGACATGTTTTTTATCGATGGGGATACGCATCCGACGATCACGGGGACGGGGTCGGAAGATTATTTTCTTGGCGCGTACGATTTTGGTCGAGCGACTTCGTCGTATCGTCTGTTTGGCGCGCGGGTAATTGGTGATGAGCACGCGGGGACGCGCACATCGGCTTATCGATTCCATCTCGATTCGCCGATCACGTTTACGAAGTCGTTGAAGGCGACGATCGAGCATGGGCACGCGAACCATCGCTCGGATAATTTCTATTCGGTGGCGTATTGGTATCAGAGCGAGCCGCACGCGCAATTTCCGACGCTACCGCCGGTGGAGCAGCGATTGCCACGTTTGCAGCCGACCGGCGGGCCGGGCAACGCCGCCGTGGCGCACTAAGCGGCGTGCTATTCTCTAGTCCCCAAATTTCCGGAGGCCATGCATGGCGAAGAAAATCCTGATGTTGATCGGCGACTACGTCGAAGACTACGAAGTGATGGTCGCGTTTCAAGCGTTACTGATGGTCGGGCACACCGTTCACACCGTTTGCCCTGGCAAGAAAGCCGGACAGTTTGTGCGCACCTGCATTCATGATTTCGAGGGCGATCAGAGCTATACGGAAAAGCTCGGACACAATTTCCAGTTGAATGCGACGTTCGATGAGATCAAGGCCGAGGATTATGACGGCGTGCTGATTCCGGGAGGCCGGGCTGTGGAATATATCCGGCTGAACCCGCGAGTTCTCGATATCGTGCGGCACTTTGACAAAACGAAGAAGCCGATCGCGTCGATCTGCCACGGCGCGCAGCTATTGGCGGCAGCGGGTGCGCTGGAAGGGAAGAAGTGCAGCGCGTATCCGGGCACGAGCGTCGAGGTGACGCTGGCGAAGGGGACTTTCGTCGATCTTCCGATGGATCAGGCGATCACGGACGGGACGTTGGTGTCAGGACCGGCTTGGCCAGCGCTGCATAATTTTCTTGCGCAGTTTTTGAAGCTGTTGGGTACGCGCGTCGAAGCATAGAACTCCCGCCGCGCTGACGTCGCGATCATTTATTGTTGCTGTTGTTGTTGCTGCTGGTCGGCCTCGGCGTTTCCATCGGCATTGCGGAATCTGGTTCGCGTGACCGTCGTTGGCGGCAACTCTTCCGGTTCAGGCGCGTCCACAGGCGTTACCGTTACCAACACGCTTAGTTCGCTCTCCGCTTCACCTTTATAGACGCCGCGCGTCGGCGGGACGTCGGAGTAGTCGCGTCCGAGCGCGACGCGGACGTGACGATCGCAACCTTCAAGATTGTTCGTGGGATCGAACGCAACCCAGCCCAGTTCGCCAAGATATGCTTCGACCCACGCATGCGTCGCGCCGGCAGGCGAACGATCCATCGATTTGTCTTCGTGGTAGAGGTAGCCGCTCACATAGCGGCAAGGAATTTTCAGCTGGCGCACGAGAGTGATCATGATGTGGGCGAAATCCTGGCAGACACCGCGGCGCGATTGCAGCGCGTCGTCGATCGGGGAGTCGACCTCGGTCGTATTCGGCGCGTAGTCGAATTTTTCGTAGAGCTTTGAGTTCAGCTCGCGTAACAGCTCCAGCGGATTTCCGCGGCGGCGCAGGTCCAGTTCTTCGGCCAACTTGTCGAGCAGGACGCTCGGCGTCGCGAAGTGACTGGGGACCATCATTTCCCAATAGTCGGTCTGAGCCACGCGTCGATCCAGTTCGTCCCAATCCTCGACGAGTGCAGGATCGACATCGCGCATCGGAAGCACGTCAACGATCGCTTGCGTCACGACTTCGATCGACTCGTGACGCTCGGGGATATCGAAGTTGTGCACCGTGTTCCCGTAAAAATCGCGGTAAACCATCATGTTCGCGCGGGGCTCGATCGTCAGCGAAAAGCTCAGGCAGCGCTGGCGAAAATCGGTGCGCGGTTGCATACGCACTTCCATGACGCTTTCGCGTACGGCGGGTGCATAACAGAAACTTGTGATGTGCCGGACTGAGTAGGCCATTCGCTTGTTCTCCGTCGCCTCGCTACGACGCCAACTCGCTTTCGATCGCGTAGTCGAAATAAACCTGATGAATCGCTGCGTGAATCTGGCCGCACTCGCTGCGGATATTTTCCAGATAGGCGCGCGCGCCGCCCTGCATAATTTCCTCGATGGAGCTGAAGCTGAGCTGCGCGCGGAGCCTGCCGGCGATGCGCGTGGGAGTCTTTGGCTTTGCGCTCGGTCAGGTCGCCAATGATATGCAGCGCTGCGTTCACCCGGTCGACGGCAAATCGAATCGAGTGAGGAAATTCCGGATTGAGGACGAGAAACTCGGCAACGCGAAGCGGGCGGATCGCGGCGGTGTGAGCCTTGCAATACGCTTCGAACGCCACGCAGGCGCGCAGCAAACCAACCCATTCGAGATATTCGGCGCTTTCTACCACCTGGTCGGCGGCCGGGTCGGCGGACATATTTGTGCGCTTGAAATGCGTTTCCATCAGGCAGGCGAGCGTGTCGGCGCGCTCGACGTAACGCCCGAGTTGAATGTGCTGCCAGCCTTCGCCATGGCTCATCGTGCCGTCGGTGATGCCTTGAAAAAGGTGAGCGCCTTCCTGGACGGCGCGGAAGAAGCCGTGGGACTTCGAGCATCCACGATTCTTCGGGGCGCGCATCCGGGCGCGAGTCCATCACGTCGAGATAGAGGCGATTGAGCTGCTCCCACATTTCGGAGCTGCATTGTTCGCGCACGTGGCGGAGATTTTCGCGCGCGGTCGCGATACAAGAGACGATGGAGGATGAATTCCTGCGACTGAAGACGAGGGAGTCTACGAGCACGGTCGGATCGGTCGGATCTTGTAGCGCGGGAGTTCGGAGCGCTTCGAGCAGAAAGCGCCAGCGGCCGGCGCCGGCTTCGGGCGATTGGTCGAGCCAGAGTTGTAATTCCACGTCGACAAGGCGCGCGGTATGCTCGGCGCGTTCGAGGTATCGGCTCATCCAGTAGAGACTGTCGGCGACGCGGGACAACATCCCGGCGTCGCGCTTGAACGCGCGGACGAAATAATTTCGCGGAGGTCTCATGAGCCTGCACCTGACGTCGCGATGGACCCTGCGCCGCCTTTGCCATTTAATCCTTTTACGGCGACGTCGGCCGCTTTGAGCGGACGGCCATCACCATCGTCCGCGCGAAGAACCCAAGTGTCTTTGCTCCCGCCACCTTGGGATGAATTGACGACCAGCGAACCTTTGCGCAACGCAACGCGCGTCAGACCGCCGGGAACGAGCGTGACCTTTTCGCCCATCAGAATGTAGGGGCGCAAATCGATGTGGCGCGCCTCGACTTCGCCATCGATCAAACAGGGCGCGGAGGAGAGAGCCAAGGTCGGCTGCGCGATGTAATTGCGCGGCTCGGCGAGGATGCGCGCGCGAAAATCATCGCGCTGCTGTTGCGAGCTGTGCGGACCGATGAGCATTCCGTAGCCGCCAGATTCGCCGACGGCTTTGACGACCATTTGCGGGAGATTTTCCAGGACGTGATTGCGTTGTTTTTCGTCGCTCATCAAGAAGGTCGGGACGTTTTGAAGGATGGGATCTTCCTGGAGATAGAAGCGAATGATCTCGGGCACGTAGGCGTAGACGGCTTTGTCGTCGGCCACTCCAGTGCCGATCGCGTTGGCGAGTGTGACGTTTCCCGGCGCGATAGGCGTTGAAGAGGCCGGGCACCCCCAGGATCGAATCGCGACGGAAGCAAAGAGGATCGAGGAAATCGTCGTCAACGCGGCGGTAGATTACGTCGACGCGGCGGGGGCCGGCGGTCGTTCGCATGTAGACGACGTTGTCGTGGACGAGGAGGTCGCGGCCTTCGACCAGCTCGACACCCATTTGCTGAGCGAGGAATGTATGTTCGAAATAGGCGGAGTTTGAGACGCCAGGAGTGAGGAGAACGGTCGTCGGGTCTTGTGGATATGGGGAATTTTCTGGCGCCAGGCTGCGGAGCGTGGCGAGCAGAGCTTGTGGGTAGTGGTCGATGGGCCAGACGCCGTAATCCTGAAACATCGAGGGGAACACACGCTTCAAAACTTTGCGGTTCGCCAGCATGTAGGAGACGCCGCTGGGGACGCGGAGATTATCTTCGAGGACGGCGAAGCTGCCGTCCGGCAAACGCACGAGATCGGTGCCGCAGATGCTGACGTAAATATCGCGCGGGACATTAATGCCGCGCATTTCGCGGCGGAAATGTTTGCAGCTGTAGATCAGTTCGCGCGGAACGACGCCTTCGGTGAGGATCCGGCCTTCGTGGTAGATGTCACGCAGGAAAAGATTCAAAGCGGTGAGGCGTTGCGTGAGGCCGCGCTCGATCTGCGCCCACTCATGCGCGGGAATGATGCGCGGGATGAGATCGTTGGGGAAGATGCGCTCGGTGCCTTCTTTGCTGCCGTAGACGGTGAAGGTGATGCCTTCTTGTAAAAAGGTGAGGTCGGCGGCCTGCTGGCTGCGACGAAGTTCTTCGGGGTCGAGGCGGAGGAGCGTCCGTTGCAGCGCCTGGTAATGCGGGCGTGCGACATCGAGCGCGCTGAACATCTCGTCGTAGGCTTTTCCGAATTGCTCGTCGGGGAGTGGAGGTAGTGTTCCCACGCGTGATGGCACTGCCGAAGCGCTCATCGGTCTTTCCGGACTCCTGAGTGGGCGTTCGCAGCTACGCCGAGAACCTCAGGCCAATTTCGAACCAACATCCAAATCGCATATCGCCAGCCGTTTGTCACTATCCCTGTTCAACAAGTGAAGGGACCTAAATTTAGGAGCCAGCCCCGCCCAAGTCCAATGCAAATTCCCGATGCGTTGAATGCTGTTTTCCAATTCCAGAGTCAGGTGGGGATAAATCGGGCTGATTGAGGATGCATCGATTGCGAGGCGTTCTCCATACAGGCAAACACTGAGGAAGCGGTCTCTTCACTTGGCGGGGAGCCAGGCTGGGTCTGCCGAAAAAGAGAAGGCCCGGCGTAAGCGATCGACGGGCCTTCTGATTTGGGATGTTGTGGCCGAACCGATGCTGCTATGTCGCTCTGACCAAAGGCTTAAGCCTTCGCCGAAGCGGCTTTCGCTTTCACGGGTTCAGCTGTGCCTGCGTCGTCGGCCTTAACCAGCGGGACATCGACGAGATGCTCAGCGAGGAACCAGACCTGGAGCTCGTTCGTTCGAATAACCTCGCTGACGACGAGATCGTTTGTGCCATCGTCGCCTGCGTCGTCGGCTTGCTTGGCGATCGTGTGAGCTTCCTTGAGGATGAGCTCATGGGCTTCGAGAAGGCGCGAGATTTGCACAGGGGCTTCTTCGCGTCCGCGCGGCGGCCTTGGAATCATCGTGGTTTCGGCGACGTCGTGCGCCATGGCGATGCTGATGCCACCGAGCAACTGAATACGCTCGGCGATGGAGTCGACCAATTCGTCCTGCTCTCCGTGATGCTTGTCGAAGAGAAGATGGAGCTGGTAGAAGGTGTGGCCGGCTACCTGCCAGTGGTGCTTTTTGTACATGTCGCGGAGAGTGATGGTGTCGGCGAGGAGCTGATTCAGGTTTTCTACGCTGGCCGCGCAGACTTTTTCGTCGAGCGCGATCGGGAGCTTCGCGATTTTGTTGTAAGGCTGAATCTCGCGCGCTTTTTGGTGCAGGATTGGGCGTGCCCGATCGCTGCCCGCCTCGAGGCTTGAGTAACTTGGACCGGAATTCGCTTTGCTGTTCTTGGGACTCATACTTCACCTTCCTTCCACAATTGACTACGAAAAAGCTCGCGCTCCCAGCTTGGATACGCCTCATAAGACAAAAGATGCAAGTGAAAGATGGAATTGGAACGAGCGGTGCGGCCGCTCAGCCGCCCTTGGCTTTGCTTTTTAGCTGCTTGGCGAGCTTCTCGATTTCTTCTGTTTTCTTGTACATACGGACGGAAAGCACGTTCATTTTGGGGGCTTGGGATAGTTCGTCTCGGAGTTCGGCGGCGAGTTGATAGAGATGTTCGATTCCTTCGCGGAACTCTTTTTCGTTTCTGGCGGCCATGACACGCTTGGCGGTTTGCGTGTCGATGCCTTGGGGCGCGTTTTTGTCCTGGTCACTGGGGTCGGCGGGAGGCGGGGGAGAGGGGAAGCCGTGTCGATCTTGGGGAGGTTCCTGAAGCAGGTCGGCAGCGGGGAGGATTGACGAAGGAGCGTTCGCTCCGAGTGTCAGCAGCTTGGCCGAAGTCGGAATGACCGCGAAGCCTGCCAGAGTGAGTCCATTCCACCGGGCCAAGAACTCGCGCCTTCGGATGCGCGACTCTGAAGTTGGTTTTGTCATGTGTTGCTCTCCGTTTTTGGCCTGGACTCCCGCGTTTCGCTTTTTCGCTTGGCCCACCGTTCGACCTGTTCTCGCAAGGTGTTGAGGCTGTTCGTCATGCGGTCGGCCTCGACGTTTACGAGCGCGTACTGCTCGTAGATGCCGAGGGGATTCTGGATCAGGCGCCGGTGATCCTCGCGGAGATCGGGCCACTTGTGACCGGCGGGACGCGCGCGGCGGAGTTCGGCCGCCAAGCCTGCGAGAGTCGTTTTCACGTCAGCCCGCGAAGGCGCGAAACTCATCGCGGATCTTTGTTCCGTGACCGGGCACGAATCCTGCCTCGACCGAGAGGACGGCGTGGAGGAAGCGATGCGAGCTGGTGAGCATGCCGGTCAAGAGAGGAACGTCCTCCGGGCGCGTCCAAGGTTCGGCTTGCATGCGATCGACTGAGGCTAACGCGTTGGTGCGCGCGAGGCGGGTTGCGAGGCGGAGATGGTCGAGATCGAGTCGGCGTCACGCCTCGGATTGCCTTCGAGGTAGTCGACGACGTTGGTGAAGTAGACGAGGTAGGAATCGAGGAGGCGCGCCATAACTTCGTCGACTTGCGTGCGCTCCCACGTCGGCCAAACGGCGTAGGCGATCAAGGCGAGAGTGCCGCCCAGCAGCGTGTTCAGGCCGCGCGCCCAGATGACGTCTTTTGGCGCGACGCCGGTGATGGCGATCATCAGCACGACGAGAGCGCTCACCGCGACGCCGAAGATTCCGTAGTTCGCGGGGCCGACCCAGCGGAGGAGGAAGACGAATGCGCCGATGAGGAGGACTTCGAGTCCGATGCCGGCGGGAAGAAAGTGAAACATGGCGGTGGCAAGGAGCAGGCCGAGGATTGTGCCTGCGATACGGAGAAGACCGCGCGTGAATGTGACGGTGAACTCGGGCTTCAGGACGAGGACCGCGGTCATCGGGAGCCAGTAGGCGCGCGGTGTTTCGAGACTTCGCGAGAGAGTTTCGGCGACCGCGACAGCTGCGGCGAGACGGATGCCGTGGCGAAAGACTGCCGAGCGAAGACTGAAATTTGCTTCGAGGCGCGGCAGGAGGCTCGTGAAACGCATCTTCCATGGGAGGCGCTTCTCGCTCTGCTGGCTCTTTTCGATGCCTTCGGGAGTGATGTCGCCGGCCATCTTGAGGGCGGTACGAATTTGTCCGCTGACGGCGTCCATTTGTCGGCGAGCGTCGCGCACGGCGGCGACGAGAAATGTTCGATCGGATGATTCGTGCGATTCGCGGAGCGCTTCGGTTTCGACGTGCATCGCGGTGAGCCATGCGTCGTCGATTTTGAGCGGTGCGTTTTGCCGGAGAGATTCGCCAATAGCGGTCATCACGTGCGAAATGGATTCGAGAAAGTGTTCGACCATTTCGGCTGGAGCGAAGCCGAATTTTTCGCGGCGCATGCGGCGCAGCAACCGGCCGAGCGTGAAGAGGCGCAGGCGCGTGCGCTCCGCTTGATTGAGCAGTGAGCGGAAGCGCTCGCCGATGCCGCTGTGGTCGGAAAGTCGTCGCGGCGAGCGCTTCCTGCGCGGCAGTGCTTGCTTCGACTCCCGGGGGCGAGGAACGCATCAGCTGCGCAGGATCGGCAGCGGCTTTGCCAAGCGTCAGATAGAGATTGGAGAGAGCGCGGCGTTCAGGGTCGTAAGCGTGAACCGGCCAGAGCAATATCGAAAACAACATTTGCAAGACGCCGCCTCCGAAGGCGAGAGCGCCAGCCTGGAGCGCGCGCTCGGGCGTCAGAGTCTGGGCGGCGAAGATGATCAGAACAACGACGCTGATGACTCCCTGGCTTTCGGCGGTTGGGCCAAGCGCGATCGCGAAGCCTGCCCAAAATGCCCAGAAGGAAGACAGGAGTACGGCGAGAACGGAATAGTGGCCGGCTAAGCCTCCGGCCATCACTGCGACCGCGCAGAGGGCGCTGGTGGCGAGCATGCGCTTGGCGCGTCGCCAGTAGGGATCGTGACCGTCGGAGTAGGAAACGTTGAGTGCGCCGCTGGCGACGGCGAGGCCGCCGAGCGGCATCTTGATCGCGATGCCAACGGCGAGCGGGATTGCGACGCCGAGTGCGTTGCGAAACCCGATGCCGAGGTCCATCTTTGACGTATCGACGTGCAGCACGCCCTGCCAAAACTTCAACCATTTGCCGATGGGTTCTTGGTTGGGATTGTTGGACGCTGGAGGGTTACCGGCGGATGAGACAGGTCGGGCGAGCGCTTGATCGGCAATCGCCTGGTCATTGTTTCTTGCGATTGGATCGGCTTCGGGCGTCGCAGGCGCACCATCACCGGGGTCGCGCTCTTTGTGTTCTTCGCGAGCGGACTCACGCAATTTGGCTTCGTCGTCGCTGAGCATCGTGACCCAACCGTTGCCAGCATAATCGACCGGCGGAGCGTTCGCCATGCGTGGTGGCGTTGCAGCAACGTCGAAGCCGCGTGATTTAGCGAGGTCTGTATCCGGATTTCGCGGCGGGGCATCTTACTGAGCAAACTCTTCGAAAATTTTGAATGGGAGCAAGCAAATGGAAACGCGAAAACTCGGGAAGAACGGGCCGCTCGTGTCGGAGCTGGGCCTGGGCTGCATGGGAATGTCGGAGTTTTACGGCTCGCGCAATGACGAGGAGTCGATCGCAACGATTCATCGCTCCATTGAGTTGGGAATGAATTTTCTCGACACCGCTGATGCTTACGGCTACGGAGACAACGAGATTCTGGTCGGGAAAGCGATTCGCGACAGGCGCGATCAGGTCTTTCTCGCGACAAAATTTGGCATCGTTCGCGATAAGGCGAATCCGAGTGTTCGCGGCGTCAGCGGCAAGCCCGACTATGTGAAGGTTAGTTGCGATGCGAGCTTGAAGCGGCTCGGCGTGGATACGATCGATCTCTACTATCAGCATCGCGTCGATCCGAGCACGCCGATTGAAGAAACCGTTGGCGCGATGGCTGACCTTGTGAAAGCAGGGAAGATTCGGCACATCGGATTATCCGAAGCAGGACCGGCGACGGTTCGGCGTGCAGCGGCGGTGCATCCGATTGCTGCATTGCAGACGGAATATTCGCTCTGGACGCGCGATCCGGAAGATGAAGTGTTGCCGACGACGCGCGAACTAGGGATTGCATTCATCGCGTACAGCCCGCTGGGCCGCGGATTTCTGACCGGCCAGTTCAAGAAATTCGAGGACTTTGACAAAGATGACTACCGCAGGAATTCACCGCGCTTTCAGGGAGAGAATTTTCAGAAGAATCTCGACTTGGTGAGTCGTGTGGAGTCGATTGCGAAGGACAAGAATTGCACTGCGAGCCAACTGGCTCTGGCATGGTTGTTGGCGCAAGGGCCGGACATCATTCCGATCCCGGGAACGAAGCGGCGCAAATTTTTGGAAGACAACGCCGGAGCGGCAAACGTGAAGCTGTCGCAAGAAGATCTGCAGAAGATTGAAGAAGTAGCTCCGCACGGCGCAGCCGCCGGTGCCCGCTATCCGGAAGTCATGATGGCACTCATCAACAAATAATGATGCGCCGGTAAATGGCGAAGGAAATTGAACGCACTCGAAAATTGGTTTTGCTCGACGGGATTCTGGCAACGAATCACGCGCGATCATTTGCTGCCGTGGATTGTTGGCGGGAATCCGTTGGGGGACCATGTGCTCGAATTAGGTGCGGGACCGGGCGCGGGCACCGAAGCGCTTCGGCGGCTCGCGCCGCGAGTGACGAGTCTCGAGTGGAGTCACGACTTCGCAGTTGCGCTCGCTTCAAAAAATCGAAACGCGGTCGTGCAGGCTGATGCTGCCTCGCTTCCTTTCGCGGAGCGCACGTTTTCTTCCGTCATCGCCGTTCTGATGTTGCACCATCTGCGCACGCGAGACGCGCAGGAGAACGCTTTTCGGGAAGCTTTTCGCGTGCTGCGGCCCGGGGGCGCATTCCTGGCGTTCGAAATCGAAGACAATCTGCTGCATCGAGTGATTCACATCGGCAGCGTTTTTGTTCCGATCGATCGCGCGGATATCGGCGATCGGCTATCGGGCGCCGGGTTTTCGCGTGCCAAACTTGATTCTCGCGTCGGCGGATTTCGCTTCAGCGCCACGCGCGAAATCTGATCTGACGACACGGGTGTCGTTCGAATCGGCAGCCGCGATATAGTTGACGCGTGAGCGCATCCACTCCAGCCAAACTTCCACCGGGTCCTTCGCCGGAATCGTGGACGGCAAGCTTCAAGATTTACAGTCGCGATCCGCTGGCCTACATGCCGACGCTGCAACGCGATTACGGCGACATCGTCACGATGCGCTACTACAACTTTCGCGTCTTTTTCGTCAGCCATCCGGACTACATCGAGCAGGTGCTCGTCACCGACAATCGCAAATTCATCAAAGGCCGCATCCTGCGGAAGAACAAGCAGCTTTTCGGGAACGGATTGCTGACGAGCGAAGGCGACTTCTGGCTGCGGCAGAGGCGACTGGCTCAGCCCGCGTTTCACCGCGGGCGTGTCGCGAGTTACGCCGATACGATGGTGCGCTTCGCATCGCGCCTGGCGAGCGAATGGCGCGACGGCGAAGAGCGCGACATCCACGCGGAGATGATGCGGCTGACGCTCTCGATCGTGGCGAAGACGCTCTTCGACGCGGACGTGGATCGCGAGGCCAAGCGCGTCGGGCGCGCGCTGGAAGCGATCATGCAACTCAACTCCGATTTTCGGAAGCTGATCCTGACGCCGACGTGGCTGCCCACGCCGCGAAAAATACGAGCGACGATTGCGACGGCGAAGCTGAACCGGATCATCTATCGATTCATTGATGAGCGCCGTGCGAGCGGCGTGGACAACGGGGACTTGCTGTCGATGCTGCTGGCCGCGCAAGACGATGACGGTTCGCGGATGACGAACCGGCAACTGCGCGACGAATCCATTACGATTTTCCTCGCGGGGCATGAGACGACGGCCAACGCGCTTTCCTGGACGTGGATGCTGCTCGCGCAGAATCCGAGCGTCGAAGCGAAATTACATGAAGAACTCGACCGCGTTCTCGGCGGGCGCGCACCTACGGTCGAAGACATGGCGAATCTCCGCTACACGAATCAGGTGATTACCGAATCGATGCGGCTCTATCCGCCGGCGTGGGGCATGGCGCGCGTCGCGATCGAAGATACGGAAATCGCGGGGTATCCGATTCCGAAAGGGTTGCGGTGTTTCGCTGGCGCAATGGGTGGTTCACCGCGATCCGCGATGGTTCGACGCGCCACTGGAATTTCGGCCCGAGCGTTGGGAAGGCGACCTAGCAAAGCGGTTGCCACGCTTTGCTTATTTTCCGTTTGGCGGCGGGCCGAGGCAATGCATCGGCAACAATTTCGCGGTGATGGAGGCGAGTCTCCTGCTCGCCGCCTTGGCTCAGCAGTTTCGAATCTCGTTGATTCCTGGAAGAGAAATTATTCCGGCGGCGTCGATCACGTTGCGGCCGAAGACGGGGATCTGGGGAAAGATCGAAAAGCGCGGGACATCCGCGGCCGTTTAACAACCCGAACAACCCAACAACTGCGAGAGACTATTCCGCGGGAACCGGGGCGCCAACTTCCGCACGTGTTCGCATTACACGCAAAATCGAATCGCGGCTGATCATCCCAATGATTTGCGCGTTGCTCGTGGGGACGTAGTGGTCCGCCACCGTAGGATCGGGAGCGCCGGGTTCGACACCAAGCTGCGCCTCGACCGCGCCAACTGCTGCGCTCGGAGGCTCCGGTTTTGAAGTGTCTTCGGGCGGTGCCGGTTCCGTCGCGGTAACCACCGGCATCTGGTTGATGTCGTTGATCAACAGCCGCTCGAGCAATCCGAGCAGTGGCTCTTGCGGCGTCGCCCACAGAATCTTGTCGCGCGGAATCATCACGGCCTGCACCGACATGTGCGGCCATTCCTCGCGCGGCACGGTGTTGAGCGTGTGCACGTTCATCATGCCGACTAAACGCTCGCCCGTGATGACCAAGTGACAGCGCCGGCCGGTACGCAGTACTTCGTGGCTGTACTCTTCGAGCGAAATGTCGCGCGCGATGGTCGGAATTTCCTGGCTCATCACGTCAGCGGCATGCAGGCCGGCCAACGTCTCGCGAATCGTGACCTGAGCGACGCTTTCCCTCGCCGCATTCAGCAAAAACCACCCAATGAAGGCGTACCAGAGCGGACCCCACTGCCGCGTACTGAACGCCGCCCACGCGCCAAAAATAATCATGCCGTAGGCGATGAGCTTGCCGCTGGCTCCGGCGATCTTGGTGGCGCGATTGTAGTTTTTCGTGGCGCCCCAGATGATCGAGCGAAAGATGCGGCCGCCATCCAGCGGAAATCCCGGCAACAAATTGAAAATCGCGAGCGTGAGGTTGATCTCCCAAAGCCAGGTGGCGAGTGCGCCGACCATCGTGCCGTATGCGAAGCGGAGAGTCAGCAGATAGAACACTCCGGCCAGGAACAAACTGGAAACAGGGCCGGCGACCGCGATGTTGAACTCTTGCAGCGCGGTCGGAGCTTCTTTCGTGATGCGCGCGACGCCGCCAAAAACGAACAGCGTGATCGAGTCGACCCGAATCTTGTAGTAGCGCGCGACGACGCTGTGCGACAGCTCGTGAAAAAGGATCGAGGCGAAGAACAGAAAGCTCGTTGCCGCGCCGACCGACCAGTGCTGGACCGGCGTCCATTGCGGATGCTGCTGCGTGAATTGCACGCCGAGCGACCAGGTGATGATCGCAAAAATGACCAGCCAGCTTGGGTCGATGAAGATCGGGATGCCGAAAATGCGGCCGATGAGGAGGCCAGAGGTGCGGTTCATGTTGTGTTCTCGCGCTTAGGGTAGCACATCGGTTTTGGAGTCGGCAGGCGGCGGGGGTGTTGCCGGAAAAGCGCTGGGGCCGCCTTATCGTCCGGGCGCGAAAGCTGGGGCCCATTGTGGTCAGCGCGGCACATCGTGTTGGCCGAGCCACAGTTTGCGATTTTCTCAGAACCCGTAACCAACTGCAAATAAAGGAGATGTGGTGTGGCTCCTCCTGTGCGATTTGGTTTGGCGCGGTGCAGGAGGCGGACATGAATGCTCTCGTTGATATGACGGTTTTGGCGGTGGCTACGATCGGGGCTTTGGCTGTGGCTTCGGCAGTTCAGTGGGCGATGTTGCGGTTGGCGATGAGGTCGATGGCGCCGGCAACGGCTGGACGAACGGGTGTCGTGCGAACGGAGTTGGCGCACGGGACCGGGCAGTTGGCGCGAGCCTTCGCCGGACACCGTTAGTTGGCTGTTGAGTGTTGGTCGCAACTCGAAGTTGGTCGGTGTGATGAGGTTGTGCGCCCGGCAAAACCGCGGCGCGATGGATGGACGCTCGGAGTGGAAAGGAAACGGCAATGCTGGTACTGAAATATTTGTTGACGTTGGCGGGAATCGGATTGTTTGGAAGTGCGGCGGCGCTCGTGGTTTACGACATCTATATTTCTTCGCAGTTGCGGCGATTGCTGCGGCGCGATGGTGCGAGCGATACCGCAGCTGGCGGGGGCACTGGTGCGGGCGACGAGTCGGCAGCTGCGAGACTGCTTCACGATGTGGAGCATCCGCTGCGTCCGGTGCGATGGCGGCTCGCGCGGCAATTGGTGATCTCTGGAGTCGTGCCTATATTGCTGGCGTTGAGTATCGTCGTTGTTCCCGACGGTACGGCCGGAGTTCGAGTGAGCCAGATCTGGGGCGCGCGGCCAGGAACGTTGTATCCAGGCGTGCATGTCGTGATGCCGCTCATCGATAGCGTCGTGCTCTATGACACGCGCGAGCAGGTTTATACAACGCGTGCATTCGAAGCGTCTCAAGCGCAAGCCGAGAATGATAGCGACGGCACGCCGAAGACGGGCCGCAAAGTTGTTCCGTCGCATCTCAACAGTTCGAAAGCTCCCGCGCAGGAGGGAGAAGTCTTGCTCGTGCAAGCTCGCGAAGGTTTGAACATCGGCCTTGCTGTGAGCGTGCGGTATCGGCTCGATCCGCAACGGCTGAGCTACATTCACGCGAATCTTCCGCAAGACGTGGGAGAGGAAGTCGTGGCGCCGACCGTGGCTACGATTTATCGCCAGATCGCCCCGAACTACATCACGAAGGAAATTTTTGCGACGAAGCGCGAAGAGTTACGAACGACCGCTGCGAATGCAATCACGGCTCGTCTGGCGAGTGACGGCATCGTCGTGCGCGAAGTTCTTTTGCGAGACCTGAAGCTGCCCGATGAATACGCGAATGGGCTGGAGGGGCTGCTGTTGAAAGAACAACAGAACGAGCAACTCGGCACTGACCAGGAGATTAAACAGAAGCAGGTTCGAATCGCGGAGCTCGAAGCCGAGGCGCAGAAGGCGCGCGAAGTGAAGCAGGCCGAAGCTCAGGCGCAGGTGCGAGTGTTGCAGGCGAAGGCTGAGTCCGATGCGATGCAGTACACGCTGCCGTTGAAGCAGAAGCAGATCGAACAGACGAAGCTCGAAGCGCAGGCGCGCAAGGAAGCGACGCTGCAAAACGCCGATGCCGCGGCGCAGGCGAAGATCATCGACAGCAAGGCTGAGGTCGAGCGGCAGCACAATCTGGCGGAAGCCGAAGCGAATCGCATCCGCGTGACCGCCGCCGCAGACTCGGAGCGCATGAAATATGAGGCGGCGGTGCTCAAGTCGAACCCGATGCTCATTCAGAAGATCATCGCGGAGCGGCTATCCGACAAGTTGCAAATCATGATGGTGCCGGTCGACGGCAAGAACTTCTTCGCGAACGACGTGTTCCGGTCGGCGTTCTCGGGAGTCGGAGCGGGCTCTTCGGCCGACGCGGGCGACGATTCGGGCGATGGCACTTCAACTCTGTCGGCGTCGAAAGCGAAGAAAAGCTCGACGCATCGGCCATAACGCGATGAGCAGATGCAGTCGAAACCGGGCATGCTTCAGAACGCGGCGGTCGGCAAATTGCTCGCCAATTTGCCGGCCGCAAGCGGCGTTACAATCAACGCGGCAAGCCGCGACGCAGGTCTTTTGCCGCGCCACCGATCACGGTATCCTTTGTTGCTACGTTGGTTTACCGTTTGTCAGCACGATGACCCCGCGCGACGCAAACTCGAGACCGTTCACGTGTCAGCGGCGCCTTGCGCCTATGCCAGTGCCAGCCGTCGTCGGAGGCGCCGCACGATGAGCTTTCGGACCAAGCTCTCGCTGATTTTCGTCCTCACCATCGTGGGATCGGTCTGCGTTGTCGCGTTTGGCGTGACCCGCTACACGCAGGCTGCGTTCGAAGAGATGGACGCGCAGCGCACGACCGCGATCATTTCCCAATTCAAAAAAGAGTACACGCAGAGCGGCGACCAGGTCGCACAGCAAGTGAAGAATGCGGCTGATGCCGACGTGAGCTTGCGAACGGCCATCGATCTGGCGCGGCCGAACGCCGATCAGTCGTTGTACGTTCACGATGCGAACGGCGCGGCGCAGGATCACCAACTTGATTTTGTGGAATATGCGGGATGGGACGGGACGATCATTTCGTCGGCGCAATTTCCGGCGCGCGTGGGGACGAAGGCGGATTGGCTCACAGCCACGAAGGATTGGAACACGACCCCGCCGTTCCTGAAAAAAGAAGCGCTGCCGGACGGCGCTGCGCTCTCGCTGACCTCCGTGCGCACCGTTTCTGGAGGGAACGACAAGACCCTCTATATTGTTGGCGGCCGGCGCGTTGATCAGAATTTTCTCTCGAAGTTGGTTCTTCCGTCCGGAATGCGCGCACTTCTCTACGTCAATCTTGAGCCGGGCTTTAATTCCGCGATGTTGCTCAGCGGCGGCAAAGACGGAGTCGAGCAGCCCGACCGGCTGCAGCCGATGATCGATCAGGTCCGCAAGCAGCCTCAAACGGTGGTGCAGACAGTTGACTGGAGTTCCGACGCGGGATCGGCGGAAACTTTCCACGCGATGCCGCTCATTGGCCGCAACAACGATGTGCTTGGCGTGCTGCTCGTCGGGAGTTCGCAACTCGAGATGGTGCTGTTGCGGAATCGAATTTTCGGGACGTCTGCGGCGGTTGCGGCAGCCGCGCTGCTCGTCGGGTTGCTCGTAAGTTTGTGGATTGCCGCAAAAATCACGAAGCCGGTGACGGAACTATCCGAGGGCGCTCGCGAAGTTGCGGCCGGTCGCTGGGAGACGCGAATCGACGTCCACGGCGTTGATGAAATCGGACAGCTCGGCATCGCCTTCAACGACATGACGCGCACGCTTTCTGTACAGCGCGATCGCCTGCTTCAGACCGAGCGCGTCGCCGCGTGGCGTGAGTTGGCTCGACGGCTCGCGCACGAGTTGCGCAATCCGCTCTTCCCGCTACAGATTACTGTCGAAAATTTGCAGCGCGCGAAACAGCTCGATTCGAAACAGTTCATGGAAGTTTTTAACGAGTCGACGGCGACGCTGCGCGTGGAACTCGCCAACCTGAATGCGATCGTCGGGCGCTTCAGTGACTTTTCGAAGATGCCGGCGCCGGCGTTCACGAAGGTCGATGTGAATGAAGCGCTACGCAACATCATTCGCCTCTTCGAACCGCAATTTAATGTTGTCGGCAAACCGGCGATTGCAGCCGAATATTTTCTAACCGAGCCGCTTCCCGAGATCGACGCGGACGCAGTGCTCCTCCATCGCGCTTTTCAAAATCTTGTGCTGAATGCGTTGGATGCGATGCCTGCGGGGGGCACGCTGACGCTCCGCACTTCGGAGCGCTCCGGTCATGTGCTCATCGAAATTTCTGACACCGGCACCGGGCTGACGTCTGAAGAATGCTCGCGGCTGTTCACTCCCTATTACACGACGAAGCATCAAGGAACCGGGCTCGGCCTCGCGATCGTGCAGTCCATCGTCAGCGATCATCACGGCTCGATCAGTGTCTCCAGCGAAGAAAAGCACGGGACCACCTTCCGTATCGAACTCCCGATGCGCCAAGCTGGCGCCGTCGTAAAGCCGCGCGTTGAGGATGCGAAGGCGGATACGAAATCTGCTGGCGATCCCGCTGAAAAGAGTTTCAAGGAAAAGGACGAGCCTTCCTCATTTGCCGAGGCCTCGGACTGATGCCGCATGGCGTCGCGGCGCCATCTCCCGCCGCCCTCGAAGGATTCCAATGACAAAAAAAGCGCACTTGCTGATTGTCGATGACGATGCCAGCACGCTGGCGTCTCTGTCGCGCGCGTTTCGTCTGGCGGGGCATGAAGCGACCGTCAGCGACAACGCGGCGCGCGCGCTCGATCTCGTGCGCAACGAAAATTTTGATCTGATTCTCTCCGACGTTGTGATGCCGGGGAAAACCGGCATTGAATTTCTGGCGGACCTGAAAAAAGCGGGCGTAAAGACTCCGATCGTCCTCGTCTCCGGCCAGGCAAATATCGAGATGGCGGTTCAAGCGACCAAACTCGGCGCGATGGATTTCCTCGAGAAGCCGCTCTCGACCGACAAACTTCTCGTAACGCTCGAAAACGCGATGAAGTTATCGCGCCTGCAGGCCGAGAATCGCGAACTGCGCGATCGTTTGGGCAAGCATGAGTTGCTGGGTGTAAGTCCAGCGATGCAACGCTCGATCGCGCAGATTGATCGAGTGGCCGCGAGCGAGACGCGTGTTTGCATCCTTGGCGAAACCGGAACCGGCAAGGAATTGGTTGCCCGCGCCATCCACGAACGTTCTCGCGCGTCGCGAGAACGCGTTTGTCACGTTGAACTGCGCCGCCGTTCCCGCCGAATTGATCGAGTCCGAACTTTTCGGCCACGAAAAGGGCGCATTCACAGGTGCCGCAGCGAAGCACCTTGGAAAGTTCGAACAAGCCGATGGCGGCACGCTCTTTCTCGATGAGATCGGTGACATGCCGGTCGCGATGCAGGCCAAGTTGCTGCGCGTGCTCGAAGAGGGCGAAGTTGAGCGCGTCGGCGGCGACAAGCCGATCCAGGTCAACGTGCGCGTCGTCGTTGCCACGCACCGCAATCTGGAAGACCTGGTGAAGCAGAATGCGTTTCGACGCGATCTGTTCCATCGCATCTATGTCTTCCCGCTCAATCTTCCGCCGCTGCGGGAACGGCTGGAAGACTTTCCGATCCTTGTCGAACACTTCGCCCGCCAGGTCGCAACGCAAAACGGATGGAAAGAGAAGTCGTTTGGCAAGGATGCGATCGATGAACTCCGCCGCTACGGCTGGCCCGGGAACATTCGCGAATTGCGGAATGTGGTCGAGCGGCTGGTTCTGCTCGCAGGAGAAGAGCCTGTCGGCGCCGCCGATGTTCGTCTGATTCTGCCTGTATCAGGCGATTCCCAGACCTTCGGAAATGGCGACGCAGAATCAATCGCCAGTTCGCTTGGCAGCGGGACGCTCGCCGAACGCACTGAGCAATTCGAAAGGGAAGTGTTGCTCGCCGAAATCCGCCGACAAAACTTTCACATGACGAATGTCGCTCGCTCGATGGGGCTCGAGCGCAGTCACCTCTACAAAAAGTGCCAGCAATTGGGAATCGATCTCGCTTCGATGAGAAAAGTCGACTAAACCGCTTACCGAACCTTCAGGCCTTCTTCGCTGGCTCAGTGTCAAATCTGCTCGACCCAGTTGCAATTCTCTTGCGCAGAACTCCGTAAGTTGCTGAAAACAGGCCTAATTTTCTTCTTGACGTAAAATCGCTATTCGCAATATAATATTTGCATATTGCAATAATGCAGCGATCGGTAGAAGCAGCCCCTCGGTGGTGGCCCATGACTTTAGGTGACAAACTTCGTTCCCTGCGGGCGGTGGAAGGTTCTCTGCGCGGACTAAATCGCCCGATGACGCAGCTCGAACTGATCCGCGCGATGAAGCGCGAGGTCGGCCGCGGACTGAGCCAGGCGTACCTGTCGCAGATCGAAAGCGGCTCACGGCCGCACCTGACGCAAGCGACGCGCGATTTGCTGGCGAAATTCTTCCGTGTCTATCCCGGCTTTTTGGTTGACGACCCGGACGGCTATTCGCCCAGCTTGCAATCGGATCTGCGCACCACGGACGCGAAAATCGATCGCTGGCTGTATGCCGGCATCGAACGCTTCCCATCGGATCCCGAACTCGGTGACGCGTTGCTCAAGATTGCCGAAGTTGCGGATTCTCGCCACGCGCTGCTGTTGCTCGCGGAAATTCTCCGCGCGCCCGGACTGGCCGAGCGGCTCAGTGAAGTTCTGAAGCCAATCGCCAGCCCCGAGTCGGTCACTCCGTCGCAAGTGTCGGCGACGCAGTCGAGCGGCCAGCCGCCTCCGACCCACCTGCAGGCATAAACCTCGCCAGCCGCTCCCCGAGCCCGGCGACATCACATAGCGTCTCGAACTTCCAGCCGACGCACCGTGGATAGTCCACGGCGCGCCAAGCGCCACCCGTGCGCGCGAGGTGCCTTATGACTCTCTCAAGCTTCTACCTGATTTGCTTCCTGGCGGGACTCACGTTCAGCGTGCTGACGTTTCTCGCAGGCGCGGTTCACGTCCACATCCACTTGCCATTTCATGCGCACTTGCCGGCGCACGGTGGTTCAGTGCACCTCGGCCACGGCGCGAATGGCGGTGGACACGGCACAGCAGTAAAAGGCGGATCGGTCCGCGGCGGAACGCACGTCTCGTGGTTCAACGCGTCAACGATCATGGCGTTTCTCGCATGGTTCGGTGGCGCCGGATACATCTTGACGCGCACGTCGCATCTGATCGCGGCAATCAGCCTCGGCTTGTCCGTTCTCGCGGGTCTTGCAGCGGGCACGATCGTCTATCGCTTCATGGTCAAGCTGACCTACGCGGGCGACTCGCTGATGCTCGATGAGGATTACCGGATCGAAGGCTGCGTCGGAACTTTAAGTCTGCCGATCCGCCAGCAGGGCACGGGCGAAGTGATCTTCTCGCTTGGCGGCGTTCGACGATGTGCCGGAGCGCGCAGCGATGGCGGAGAAGCCGTCGAGAAAGGCGCCGAAGTCGTAATCGAGCGCTACGAAAAGGGAATCGCATACGTGAAGCGTTGGGAAGACTTCACCAACTGAAGCGAAATGCGCAACTGCGGACGAGCTCAAGGGCAACTGCGCGAGTGACAGATTTTTCCGGACTGTGCCGTGACCAGGTTTAAAAACGCAGTCCGGCTGAGGCGAGAAAAGGAAGGTCTATATGTTCGATCAAATGCCAATCCTCGTTTATGTAGGTCTTGCAGTTCTGACGTTGTTTTTCTTCATGGCTGTATTGGCCAAGTTGTTTCGCAAAGCGGGCCCGCACGAAGCGCTGGTTATCTACGGCCTTCGCGGCACCCGCATCGTGAAAGGCGGCGGCACGATCATCTATCCGATGATCGAGCAATGCCGTGAGCTTTCGCTCGAACTGATGTCGTTCGACGTTGCGCCGCAACAGAGCCTCTACACCAAGCAGGGCGTCGCCGTCACGATCGAGGCGGTCGCCCAGATCAAAGTGAAGTCCGATCCGGAATCGATCCGTACCGCGTCGGAGCAATTTCTGACCAAGCGGCCGGAGCAGCGCGAAGGTCTTATACGCCTCGTCATGGAAGGCCATCTGCGCGGCATCATTGGCCAGCTCACGGTGGAGCAAATCGTGAAGGAACCCGAAATGGTTGCCGATCGGATGCGCTCCACGTGCGCGGACGATATGAACAAGATGGGGCTGGAAGTCATCAGCTTCACCTTGAAGGAAGTGCGCGACAAGAATGAATACATCACCAACATGGGCCGGCCCGACATCGCGCGCATCAAGCGCGACGCCGAAGTCGCCGCAGCCGAAGCCGATCGCGACATCGCCATCAAGCGTGCTGAGTCACAGCGCGCCGCTGCGGTAGCCAAAGCCCAGGCCGACCAGGAGCGCGTCGCCGCCGAAACCGCTTCGCTCACCAAGCAAGCGGAAGCGGAGCGCGATCTCGACATCAAGAAAGCCGAGTACCTGGAATCGACCAAACGCGCGCAAGCGCAGGCGGACAAAGCCTATGAAATCGAGACCAACGTTCAACAGCAGCAGGTAATCCTGCAAGCCGTGCGCGTCCAGCAAGCCGAACGCGAAGCGCAAGTGAAGGTGCAAGACGCCGAAATTGCGCGCCGCGAACGCGAACTGATTGCCACCGTGCTCAAGCCGGCCGAAATCGAGCGTCAACGCATCGAGACGCTTGCCGACGCCGAGCGTCAACGCCTGATCAAGGAAGCCGAAGGCCGCGCCTCTGCCACACGTGCGCAGGGCGAAGCCGAAGCCGAGATCATTTTCAGGAAGGGAGAGTCCGAAGCCAAGGCGATGAACATCAAGGCGGAAGCCTTCCAGGAATATAACCAGGCTGCTGTCTTCGACAAACTCATCAGCGGCATGCCCGAGGTCGTGCGGGCCCTGGCCGAGCCTCTCAGCAGGATCGACAAGGTGACCATCGTCTCCACGGGCAATGGCGACGCAGCCGGCGCGTACAAGCTGACCGGCGACGTTACCAAAATCGCAGCGCAAGTTCCTGCGCTGTTCGAAGCGCTCTCGGGAATGCAGATGTCCGATCTGCTTTCGAAGGTGCGCACCATCGGCGACAAGGCTCCGAAGCCGGCGCCGCCGTCGCTGCCAAGCAATTCCTAACAACCTGTGCCGCTGGGGCGGATTTCAAATCCGCCCCGGCGCTTTTTCACCGTTTTCTAAAGGGGTCACGATTTCTCTCGAAGATGGGGTGCTTGGGGGGAAGTGATGTTTTTCAGAAGAGCGTTGTTCGTGTTCTTGATTCTTGGCGCGGCTTTGGCAATCTTCTTGATGTCGCAATACGCCGACACCGCCCTCTACTTCATTCAAAAATGTTTAGCGTAAGCGTGGTGCACTTTGTACTCTGATCCTCAAAATTTATCGCAGTCAGATTTATCCGATTCGCTGGTGCGAATGCATAAAGAAGACGCTGTCATCCTGAGCGCGTCCGAAGGACGCCGAAGGATCGCAACTGATCTCCAACAACAGCCTCCACTCTCGTCGCCAACTTGCGACACCCACTCTCAACAAGCTACATTCCGTTTCAAGCAAAGGAGTTTTTTTATGGGCCTTCTAGAACGAGTCAGTACTTTAATCCGCGCCAACATCAACGACGTGATCGACCGCGCCGAGGATCCCGAGAAGATGATCAAGCAGGTAATCCTCGACATGGAAAATCAATACATGCAGGTCAAGACGCAAGTCGCCGTCTCGATCGCCGACCAGCACATGCTGGAAAAAAAGTGGAAAGAGAATGAAGACGTCGGCGCCGACTGGATGCGCAAAGCCGAACGCTCTGTCGACAAGCAACAAGACGACCTTGCCCGTGCCGCGCTCGATCGCTATCAAACATCACAGCGCCTGGCGCAGAGCTACCGCGAGCAAGTTGACGATCAGAAGGTGCAAGTCGAAGCATTGAAGGGCGCGCTGATGAAGCTCGAACAGAAGCTTGACGAAGCGAAGTCGAAGCGCGACATGTTGATCGCGCGTCATCGTCGCAGCGTCGCGCTCAACAAAGCGGCCAAAGCGCAGGGCGCGGCCGGCGAGGGAGCAAAAAGCGCCGCTTTCGACCGGCTGAAAGACCGCGTCAATCGGTCCGAATCCGTGGCCAGTGCCGAACTCGAACTTTCTACCGACGACGTCGCCGACCGCCTCAACCGCCTGGACCGCGATGCCGAAGTCGAGCGCCTGCTGACCGACCTGAAGCAGCGCCGCCTGTTGCCTGGCTGATCCGCAGGCTACAACCCCGCGACAATCGTCTGCGCCAGTGGCAGCACATCTTCCTGCGCGCAAGGGCAGCCCGTATAGATGATGCGCACCAGCTTGTCTCCCTTGCGCACAAAGATCATCGCGCCGTAAGCATCAAAAGCTTCGTCGCCCAACCCAGGAATTGCGACTAATCCGACGGGGCCTAGCCGCCCTAGCGTCGCGCGATTTAACTTCATCTGAAGTTGCGCAGCATTGTTGTCGATCGAATACGCCAGCACCGGCGCCTCGCCTGGATGGTCGCTCGCGCTGCCCGCGTTGCCGCTCTTGAAAATCGACTTCGCGAAATCCTGCACGTTGTTCTGTTGCTGCTGATTGATTTCGTTTTTGTGCAGCGCCGTGATGTGCTTTGCCGTCATGTCCGCAGGATCGCCCGCCACACTGTAGGCGCATCCCGGGCCGTCGCCGTTATTCTCTGCGCGCACAACGTCCATGTGCACCGCAGCGCTCACCGCCGACTTTGGCAGCAACTTGCACCCGTCGATCCGCCTCAATTCCGCGTCACTGGCGCGCTGTTCACCGTCCGGCCGGTTTAGACCCAGCTCCGTCGCTTTTTCGTGCACGCGATGACCGATATACATGAGCGCGATTGATGCAAACGCACCGAAGGCCACGAAAATAATGACGATCGCGATCAGTATCTTTACCAGCGGACTCATGCCCGCTGGTCGTGGGGCAGCCGCAACCGGCGGACCCTGAACCGCCGGAGTCTGAACCGCCGGAGTGGCATACACCGGCGCGGCCGCAGGTGGTGGCGCAGCAGCTGGAGGCGTGGCGGCAGCGTTCGCCGGAGCATTTCCTACGCGCGTTCCGCATTTCGAGCAAAATCCTTGGCCATCCGCCAACGGGCTTCCGCAATTTCGACAAAATCCAGCCATGGTTTCTCCCCTGGTTCGGCCGCGGTTTGGCGGCAGCGATTTGCGCAATCCTGACAGAAACCCATGTTCCCGCAAAGGATTTCCGCTGGTTGCCGGACGGGAGAGCCCTTTTCGTCGGATCGCGCTGCGATTCTCCGAAACTCATGCAAAAATATCCGCGTGAATCCCTACCTCACGATCGTCCCCACTGCTGTAGCCGCTAGCGCCGGACTGGTCGCCTACGCCGGACGTTACCCCGACTCAAAAATTTTCGGTCCCGCAATCACGCATACAAACTCACCGCGCAAACTTGCGATCACCTTCGACGACGGTCCGAATCCGATGATCACTCCGAAACTGCTTGATCTCCTCGACCGGCACAAAGCGCGCGCTACATTTTTCGTGATCGGCAAGTTCGCTCGTCAGTATCCTGAGCTTCTTCGAGAAACGATCGCTCGTGGCCACGTCGTCGGCAATCACACCGAATCGCACCCCAATCTTTTCTGGAGTTCCGCGTCGCAAACGCGCGACGAACTCCATCGCTGTCAGGACGCGATCGCGTCGGCGCTCAACGCGCCACCGAGATTCTTCCGTCCACCTTTCGGCTGGCGAAACCCATGGCTGGCCGCCGCTGCGTCCGAACTGCAATTGAGAGTCGTCACGTGGACGCTGCTCCCCGGCGATTGGCGCGCGCCGACCGGTGACTGGCTCGTCAGCCGGATGGAGCCTATCGCCGCTCACGCCCGAGAAACGGCAAGCTCAACCGGATCAACAACATCCGCTCGTGGCGGCGACATCCTCTGTCTCCACGACGGCGGCCACCGCGCCCAAAGCACCGACCGCACACGCACGCTCGCCGCGCTCGACCAATGCCTGCCGCACTGGCGCGACCTGGGCCTCGAATTTGTTACAATGAACGAAGCGGTGAGCACTCCCGCTTCATAACTATGGATGAGCGATCCTTTTACACCGAGCGTGAAGAAGTCCGCAAAATCAAGCTCGTCTGCCCGAGCTGCCGCGGCGAATTTGAATGCCCCGTGCGTTGGAAGGTAGCGCGCAAAAAGAGGGAACTGCCGCGCGGTGCCGGGGAAGAAGACCGAAAGCGGTTTGCGAAAGCGTCTTCCTACATGACGCGGCTCGACGACCTGGTTGCGTGCTACAAGTGCCGCAAGCGCTTTGAGTTAACCGGACAATCCACCGTTCTGATCAACGACAATCTTGGCGACCCAAGCCAAGACCCGGAAAACTTCGGCAACCGTTAATCGAACAAACTGCAGCGTCGTGAGCCGAAGGCGCGGGCGTGTCTTTAAATCTCAGGATACAAATCGAAAAACGCTTCGATCGAATCGTGGAACGTCGCTTCGATCTCTTCCTTCGTCCCTTCAATCAAATGCATTGTCACTCGCGCCGTCTTCCCGTTCTTCAAGACAACGGTCGCGTCCTTGACCTCTCCCAAATCTTCTTCCGGAAGCAATCTCATCCCGTAAATCAAAGCAAGCTTAGCCATCAATCCTCCACAACCGTCAATTATCCCTGTAAATCCTACAGCTTAGACGCTCGACCCACCCACTGAGTGACTATCGAATCGGCCGCGACCCAAGGATCAAAATGTCCACCAGTCTCTTTGCGCTTTGCTGCCAATCCGGCGCGGACGCCACGTTCGAAACGCCAATCAGCGCGCGCAGCAGATCGAACGCGTCGAGATCCTTCCGAATGTCGCCGCTCTTGATCGCCCGCTTTACCAGCGCCTCAATCGCACCAGTAATCTGTGCCCGCGATGACTCGTAAAGTTTCGACGGCCCGCCCACAAACGTGTTCAGCGCCGGCGCAATGATGTGCTTCTCCGCGATGTAATCGACAAACAGCAGCATCCACGCTCGGAGCGCCTCTGCTGGCGGCAGTTTCTCCGACAGTTCGCGTTCCGCCGCCGCCAATTTCCCCACCTCGGTGTGATACACCGCCTCCAGCAGCGCATCCCTCGTAGGGAAGTGCCGATAGAGCGTTCCCGCCCCGACGCCCGCCTGCCGCGCGACATCATCTAAGCTCGTGTTGGCACCCGATCGCGCAAACGCTTCTTTCGCAACCTCAAGAATTCGTACGCGGTTGCGCTGTGCGTCGGTTCGGATCTTTCGCTGGGTCCGTGGTGAGCTTGTCTTGGCCATGAAGATTAGATGTAACCGGAGACTGCCTCCGATTATCTAATTATTTCGGAGACGCTCTCCGTTTTATCGAACATCCGGCGCTTGGTCAACTTTTCGATCCATCGGCCGGCCGCACAAAGCGGAAAATTGAATTACAGGAAGGAATCAAAATGGCAAAAACTTTCGGGGCCACTTCAACGACAGACGAAGTTCTATCCGGCATTAACCTCCGCGGCAAGCGAATTCTCGTGACCGGCGTTTCGGCCGGGATCGGAATCGAAACCGCGCGCTCACTCGCCGCTCACGGGGCACATGTCATCGGCGCCGCGCGCGATCTCAAGAAAGCGGAATCCGCAACGGAACAGGTTCGTAAAGACGCCGCCGCAAACGGTGGCAGCCTCGAGTTGATCGAACTCGACCTCGGCAATCTCAAAAGCGTTCGCGCCGCGGCCGACAAGCTCGTCGCCAAAGGCGAGCCGCTCGACATCATCATCGCCAACGCCGGCGTGATGGCGACTCCACTCGGCAAAACCGCCGACGGATTCGAAACGCAGTTCGGCACAAATCACCTCGGCCACTTCGTTTTTGTAAATCGCATCGCGCCGCTGCTTCGCACTGGCGGCCGACTCGTCAATCTTTCGTCCTCCGGACATCGCTATTCCAACGTTGATCTCGACGATCCCGGCTTCGAACGCACGCCCTACGATCCGTTCGTCGCCTACGGCCGTTCGAAGACCGCCAATATTCTCTTTGCCGTAGAGTTCGACAAGCGCCATCGCTCGCGTGGAGTACGCGCCGCCGCAGTTCACCCCGGCGTCATCAAAACGGAACTCGCGCGCCACGTCGAGCCGGGCCGCATCGAAAAGCTCATCGAGCAGATCAACGAGACTCTCAAGGCCGAAGGCAAAGGCCCGTTCCAGTGGAAGTCGGTCGAGCAAGGCGCTGCAACATCGGTATGGGCTGCCGTTACAGCAAGCGCCGACGAAGTCGGTGGCAAGTACTGCGAAAACTGCCACGTCGCCGAGCCCATGCGCGACAACGCGAACATCGCCTCCGTCAGCGAAGGCGTCCGCGCCTACGCGCTCGACCCAGCCAACGCCGCCGCCCTCTGGAAAAAGAGCGAAGAACTGGTAGGCGAAACCTTCCCAGTAACCGCCGCTCGCACCGCGTAATTCCGGAGTGCGGCGTTTCGGCTATCCGAAACGGATAGCCCGAAAAATCTCAACCAAGGGGGGCGAGCCTAGCCCCTCTTGCCATAACGCCTTACCTTGTAGTTGTCTCGCAACCGATGGACTGCGCCCTTAGCGATATCCACGGCCAAAATTTCCACTTTCTTTACGCACGAATCCTTCTGCAACATTCCTTCTTCATCGACGTCGGGAAAAGCCCTCGCCACGATCTTCCCGCTCGGAGAAAATCCAATCGGATCGAAGTTCGCCACGCAGTTTTGTCCCAACCGTTGCAAGAACGCCTCTTCAAATGGATCCTCGTCGGACATGTCTCCTAAATCCGCATCATAGATGCGCACCGCAACTCCGCCACCATCCGACGCCCACACCCACATTCCTTGCGTGAACAGCAAGCGATGGCCATGCGGTGACCAGTCGATCATTTCGACGCTGTTTCCGGTGTCATACTGCGCAGGTTCGATCGTCAGAACAACCTTCGCTCCCGCGGCCCCGGGTCCGCCAACAAATAATTTCGTTGTGCTCTTGCATCCGGAAATCTCGCCGTCCGATCGCTCGGCAATTGCTTCGTTCACTGCATACGCTTTGTAGCGCCCATCCGGCGACGCCAAGGTCCATGATTGCGATACCGTTCGGTCCGGTATACCGCTCTTTTGTTCGAAACATCCAGGCTCAGCGCGCCAATGCTCGCGCTCGTCGTCGGAAGTCACCGGCTCGCGGCCCTGCGGCACGGCTTGCGACCTTCTCAACCGCGTGGTCGCGTCTTGGCCACCTCGGCTGTCCTGACTGTGTTTCGCCATCAACACCTGTGTCCCGCCCAACACAAGCGCGACCAGCAAAATCCAGCCCGCGACTTTGTCCCAACTATCCAAATATCCACCAGACTTACGAAATCGCCACTTGCTACCAGCTTGATCTGCGTTTTTCATCTTCCCTCACGTAAGATGAGTCGCTCGATAAACCAACACAGGCGCGATGGATGCAGTTCGTCTTCCAAATCTAAAATGTGCGATGTGATTGCCGCACTCACGCGATCGGAGCCCGCAAATGAAAAATGAACTGAATCGACGACGATTTCTGAAATGGGCAAATCTGCTTGGCGTCGCCGCATGGTTTCCATCCGCGGCAGCCGCGGAACCACATCCGCTCGCGCTTTCGCCACAGAGTTCAAGTCCGACCCATCCAGCCGCTACCGCGCAATCGAAAGAACTCGCAACGCCTAACACAATTCTGTTGAAAGACTACCGCCCCAAATCCATCTACAAAATCCCCACCACGCAAATCGATAAAGCCAAACACCCGATCATCGACATGCACTCCCACCCCTATGCCAAGACTCCGCAGCAAATCGAGGAGTGGCTGAAAAACATGGACGAGGTCGGCATCCAAAAAACGATGATCCTCACCATGACCACCGGCCCCGAGTTCGACGACGTCTATCGCAAATATTCGAAGTACCCCGATCGTTTCGAGATCTGGTGCGGACTCGATCTCTCTGGCTACAACAAGTCCGGCTTCGGTCCCGCCGCCGTTAAGGAACTCGAGCGATGTCACCAGGTCGGCGCGCGCGGCGTCGGCGAAATCCACGACAAAGGCGAAGGACTGAAATCAGGCAAGTCCACTGCGCCCGGCATGCACCCCGACGACGCGCGCATGGACGCGATCTGGCAGCGATGCGGTGAACTCGGAATGCCGATCAGTCTCCACGTGGCCGACCCCATCTGGATGTATCAGAAAATGGACGCCACAAACGATGGCCTGATGAACGCCTGGGAATGGCGCCTCGACAACAAGCCCAACATCGTCAAGCTGCCCGGAATGGTTGACATCTTCGACCGTACGCTTGCTAAACACCGTGGCACAACTTTCATCGCCTGCCACTTCATGAATCTCGACTACGACCTCGCGCGTCTGGGCGAAATGTTCGACCGCAATCCCAACCTCTACGCCGACATTTCCGCCCGCTACGCCGAAACCGGGCCCATCCCGCGCTTCGCCTCAAAGTTCTACGAAAAATATTCCGACCGGCTCGTCTATGGCACCGACATGGGCTACGACAAATCCATGTACCACATCACCTTCCGCATCCTTGAATCCAATGACGAGCACTTTTACGAATTCGACCAGTTCGGTTACCACTGGGCTCTCAATGGCTTCGGCCTCAGCAGCGACATTCTGAAAAACGTCTACAACGCCAACGCCATCAAGCTCTTGGCCGCCCGCAGCAATCACTAGCGCCTACGCCCAGCGTCGATATCCTTATAAATCGCTCACGAACTTCTCAGGACTTTCCCACAAGCTGAGACCGACAATTTATTTCGTCATGTCGCTCAACGTATTCATCACGATCTGCGTTCTCGCGTGCGATTTCCTGATCTACGTCTTCTTCCAATGGACCTTCGGCGAGAAGTACCGTCGCCGCCTGCGAAGGTCTCCCCACCAAAAGCGTCTCCAGAAAAATGCCATCGAGATCCCGGCATCCCGGCCATACGTGGTTGCGTCGCGAGGTCCACGACACGCGCGCCAATCGGAGCGGGAAGTTGCTTAGCTTAGTTTTTGGGAGGTGTGAAATGTCATGCGGCCCGAAGGGAAGTGAAGAGCCGTCTAGCTCGCATTGTAGCGTTTGCGGTCATCCCGCTGATTTGCTTCAACTTCCAGGAATCACCGGCGACTATTGCTCGGAGTGCAGTGCCGACGTAGCGACTTCGATTCTGCTGAAAACGGAAATCAATGCCGCTTGGCTCTCCGGTCAGCGGTACGAAAGCCTTGCGGCCGAGCTTGCGCAGCTGAGTAACCGCTTGCTGGAGCGAGCCCAATCGACGTAAACGCCGTCCTTTCATTGCGCCGCCCGCTTCACGCTCGCAGGGCTGGAAAATCACCTGGCGAAATAAAAGCGAAGCACTTCACTCACGGCTCCGCCACGATATCAAACCGCCCCTTCGCTACTCATATGTTTTGTAATCGAGCCCGGAAGGCACCGCCCCGTAGCTCTCCTTGAGAGGAACGCCCATGTACCTCCCAGACCTGAAGCAGCCCAACGCTCCCCTAAGCGCCAACGAAACGCGAACCATCTTGCTGGTCGACGACAACGATGCCTTCCGCAAAGTCATCAGCACGTTCTTGCAGAGTGCCGGCTACAAAGTCCTTGAGGCGCGAAGCGCCAGCGAGGCATCGATGATCGCGGCCCACCAGGAAAATCCGATCGACCTCCTCCTCACCGACATCGTGTTACCCGGTGCGAATGGCGATCAACTTGGCGACCACCTCCAATTTCTTTTTCCAAAGATCGCCATTGTCTTTATGTCCGGCTATGGCGTCGCGGCGAATTTTGGCGGCGTTGGCTCGAAAACCGGCGCCCACATGTTGCCAAAGCCATTTTCAAAGAAGACGTTGCTGCTGGCGGTCGCGCAACTCTTGAATTGGAAAGAATGCGACGCCGAAAAATTCGTCCCGCTCCGGGCCTGGGATACCTTCGCGAAGGCCGCTCACCCCGCTGTCTGATTTGTCCTCACCGGTCAACCGTCAGCAACAACGTTCACTTCGGAACGACTCGCGGCCACATGACGCGCGCAACAAGCAGCAGCATCACAAAGCTCCCCGCGCAAACCATCAACAGCTTCACATTGTCCGGCGTATGCGGTCCCCCGCCGGGCATGTAAGGCGGTAGGAGCACAATCTGCTTGTGATTCGCCGGATCGTAACGTACCGCGACCGGACCGCCCGTCGGATGCGCATCGATCCACTCTTGCATCGGCCCAGTGAACGGCCATTGCACACTTGGACCCGAATAAATGTTCGCCTCGTTCTGCTCGAATCCGATCTGGAAGCTGAATCGGCACGAAATGTAATACCTGTCGCGCTTACGCGTGCTCGACTGCCGCAGGTAGCACTTCTCAACGCGCGCCGTCACCTCGGGCCAATGCTCTTGCGCATGTTCCTGCCAAGCCTGCACCGCCGAGATCACTCCAACAAAAATCGTGCTCAACCCCGACAGCGCAAGCAGAGCGACAACGCCAAACAAAACTAATCCAAGCCACGCCGGCCTGCCGCGCATCGCATCTTCATTCTTCATTCATATCCTCACGCAGCCCACTTCGCGGGCCGCGTCACGTACACATTCGCACGTCCGCCCGCTCCGCGACCGAATCCGATCGAAGTCTCCGTCCCGTCGCGTTCGTCGCCGGCCTCGCCTTCACCGTTGACGAAAACAGGACCATCCAAAGCCGCGCCGAAATCCCAATCCAACGCTCGGTAATCCCTTATTTAGAGTCTGACCCGCTCTTTGCTAGCGAACCGTCGGGATTGACGATCGCACCGACACACCCGCCGCTTGGATCTTGGTATTCGCTGCACCGGCTTGCGGGGAAGTCGTTCATCGTCCACTTCAGCAGCCCGGAAGGCGCACCATATCGCCAGAGCAGCAAATGCTTGTCCGGATAAACAAGCCAATAGCCTTCATGGCGTCTGAGCCCTGTAATCAGGAGCGTTATCCCGGATTGCTGCTTCTTGGCTTCCTCAATCAGGTCGTCTCTGCCGATCGCGTGCATATCGTTTGTGAAGACTCGCAAGGCCTTATCGCCGAACGATTTATCGCGCACATACGCAATACTCACTGGATTTGACGCACGTTCGCCGACGTAATTGGCTAGCCACGGAATGGAGAGCGGCGCAGTTTCATATCTCTGCGAAGACCGCAGGAACTGCTCAACGCCCTCGGCTTTGTCGTTCGTGACCTGCAATGTTAGAGCTACAACGTAGTTCGATGGAGCATCCTTACGGTGCAGAGTCGCATGCAGATTGGTCTCGCTCGGCTGTTTGGGCTTCCATTCAACTCCATACTCGACATCGTGATACGGATTTATCTCTGCACTCTCAATTTCATACGCCTGGCGAATCTCGTCCAGCGCGCTGCCGAGTTTGTTTTCGGCGTCGAGAAGCTTCCAATCCTTCTCGATGTACCTCAAGACAGCCTCTGCCA
This sequence comes from uncultured Acidobacteriota bacterium, assembly GCA_963766985.1. Lineage (GTDB taxonomy): Bacteria > Acidobacteriota > Terriglobia > Acidiferrales > UBA7541 > Acidiferrum. Next base: position 265,360 of record CAVYCJ010000005.1, on the reverse strand, counting down.
GATCTGCGTCGAACCCTTCTCCGGCCAACCGTTCGCGATTCGTCGCCTTTTTCGGCATCAGCGCCGCAATGGCGCGGGGAATATTTGCGTTATAAGTGGCTTGTTCGTTGGGGGACACTTTCCACGGCAACATGAAGTCGTACCAAGTGTGTGACGCGGCGGTCAGGACGGAACCATCTTCGAGCGTGATTTCTACCTTGACCGATGGATAGTCATCCGTTCGTACGAACTGAAACATGTCAGCTACGACTTTGCGCATCAGCACATCGTCGTTCATCGATCTCACATAAAGATCCTGTTGGTTCTGCGCCTCATCCGCGAAGTTACCCCTGGCCTTTATCGCGGCGCGAACGGCATTGCCCTTAATCCACTCAGGCGTGATGCCCAAATCTGCAAAATCAGGCGCACCAAGGATCGGCTGCTTAAGCGCAGAAACAAGATCTTCGACCAAGCGAGAATCAACGGACTTACGACCCCGATAATATTTCCCGTTTTTTCTTTGAATGAAAACTTCGGTTTGTTGAAAAGGGCCTAAACCGCCCCAACGCGACTCAATCTTGATTTCCCTCGCGACACTCGATCCATCTTCGGCCGACACACCGGCCACATGGGACACACCAGACGCGGCCACAACGAGCAGTGCCAGGAGGAACACCAATCTCGCCATCAGTCGGCTATTCCCGATGCGCAGAATCTGACGATCACCGATCATCCGCTGCCAATGCGACCTCTCCTACTTCTCCTTCGCAAACTCCAAATCCCGAATCCGCCCAGTGGAAAGTTTCATCCCTACCAAATTCTTCTTCGCATCTCTCTGAAATTGAACCGATCCAATTTCCGCCTGAAACAAATCCGGCGCCACCGCCGTCAACACCTCCGGATCATGCTTCAGCCTCTTCAGGACCAATTTCCCGTTCTCTTCCACAATTCGATACACCGGATCGATCTCCACGCTGCGATAATTTCCCACGTATTCCGCGCGCTGCTTGTCGGCCAAAGTAAACGCCGCCAATTGCTCGAACTGCCTCATCTTCTCTCCCGGCGTCCCCATCTGCATTGAGAGCAGTCCGCCCTTTGCCGCTGAAAAATCCATCTCGGCCGGATAGTCTCCAATCTGGAACTTGTCATTTGTGATCGCGTGCAACGGAATGACCTCGTCTCCAACGTCCCATCCCAATGCACCATCCTTCACAACCAGCTTGCGAAGTGACCGCGATTTCGCCTCAAAGTAGTAGCCCGCCTTCGGGCTGAGCTGCTCTAGCGGCGGATTGAGAAACGTCGCCTTCGCTTTCGTTGCTTCTGGCTCCTTCAATTCCGCCGCCAACAAGACGTCCGCCACCTTCTGCGTCAGGTTGCTCGGCCCAGAATCCCCCGCGTTGCAAAGACACGCCACCGAAAAATGCTGCGCCGGAAATCGCAGCAGATCCGACCGGTACCCCGCATCCGCCCCGCTGTGATCCACCGCGTCGAGCCCGCGATATTTTTCCGTCACCAGCCCAAACGCATACGTATTCTTCTCGCCGTTCGTCAGTGGGTCATGCGTCAGCATCGTCTCCGTAAATTTCGGCCCGCCGACTTTCCCCGTATAAAAATTCTCATCCCACAGCGCCAGATCCTCCACCGTCGTAAACAAACTCGTCGCCCCGACCGTGTCGAAATTCGTCACGCTCAATTCCCATCGCCCCTTGTCGTGCGAATATCCGTACGCTTGATGCTTGATGATTTCCGCGTGATCGTCTCGAAAATGCGTGCTCGTCATCCCTAGCGGCACAAAAATCCGCTCCGTCGTAAATTCCCGCAGCGATTTCCCGCTCACCCGCTTCACGATCTCGCCCAGCAGCGTAAATCCCGTATTCGAGTAGCTGTACTCGCTCCCCGGAGCAAAATTCAGCGCCTTCTGCCGCACCACCACCGACATCACATCCTCATTCGTGATCAAATCCAGCGAATATCGCCAACCCGCGAGATCCAGCAAGTCCCATTGATCCCGCAATCCGCTCGTGTGATGCAGCAAATTTCGAATCGTGATCTTCGCGCCAAAATCCGGCAGCTCCGGAATATATTTGTGCACGTCGTCATCGAACGATAGCTTCCCGTCCTGCTCCAGCAACACGATCGACGCCGCCGTGAACTGCTTCGAAATCGACGCCACATGAAACGGCGTATCGGTAGTCAAAATCACGTCGTGATCCAGGTTCGCCATCCCGTACGCGCGCTTGTAAACAATCTTTCCGCCCTGCATCACCGACAGCGCGCACCCCGGCGAATCCGTCCGATCCCACTTCGCAAAAATCTCATCCACCTTCTTGCTTTGCTCCGCGCTGACCGCTCTGCATCTCGCGTTCTTCCAAACGCCGCGCCGCCCGTGCGCCATCGCAGTCAACGCCGCCGCAGCCAATCCCATCGCAAAGATCTTCCAACCAATATTTTTCATCGTCCCTCGTCCCCCACCGCCAACCGTCCCCGACTCTACCAGAATTCCACTCCCCACCACGCACCTCACCCGCGCTAGACTCTACCAGTCCGCCAGTTGCGCACAAGGATACGCGCATGCCCATCGCCTTGCGTCTGCAATTCTTCTCCTCACAATTCTTGTCTCCGCGTCCTTCACATCGCGGCGCAGCAAATCGATTCGGCGGCACATGAACTCGACGAACTGAACGCCAAACCATCACAAGAGCCCGCCCTCGATGCTCGCGAAGCATCAGAGGACAAGCTCAAAGATTTGAGCCCCAAAATCCCCACCTACGTCGACATACCGCTCGAACAACTCGTGAAGCTCATTCCAGATCTGAAAGACATCCAGCCTGCAGCAGACCAAAAGCAATTGCCTGCGATTCTGAAAGATACTGGCCGCAGCGTGGACGACTTTATGCGCAACGTTGGCGATCTGATCGCCAGCGAAGACGTGACCCAGGAGAAATTGAACGCAAATGGGAAAATCAAATCAAAAGAGCGCGTTCAGGATGACTACCTGATCCTCCATCACGGCTACGAATGGGGTGCAAACGCCGAATATCGGATGGACAAAAATGGTAATCGCTTGAATTCGATCGGCTTGGAGAAAGGCTATCTCGTTACCGCCGGCTACGCGCTGAGCTGCATTCCGTTCGCCACCGTCACTCAGGCGCAATCCAATTTCCGGTACCTCGGAGATCAGAAATTGGGAACTCGGGATGCCTTCGTGGTGGCATTCGCCCAGCGACCCGGTGAGGTCACGTTCACAACCGTCATGCGAGGAACCGGCAGCCGCGAAGTCGACATGCTGACGCAAGGAATTTTGTGGATCGACAAAAGCACTTTCCAAATTCTTCGAATGCGCAGCGACCTTCTGCACGCCGAACACGGAACTTCGATTGGATCAGGCGACGACGGATGTGACTTTTGGTCAGGTGCGACTTCGAGACAATCCAGATCCTTTGTGGCTACCCAACGATGTGAGTGTCTTCATTAAGATCAATAACGAAAGATACCGCAACCTGCACCACTACACGAACTACCGCCGCTACCAGGTCGCTGTAAAAATCGGCGATTCGTCCGGCTTCTTGACACACCTACACTTCTAGGCCTACACTCCACGAATACCAAGTTCTCTAGGGGTACAAATTTTGGCGCGCAACGACCTGCAAGGCAGCCTTGATCTATTAGTCTTGAAATCTCTCTCCCAACTGGGCGAGCTCCACGGCTACGGCATCGTCCTGCACATTCAGAGCGCCTCCGAAGAACTCCTCTCCGTCGAAGAGGGCTCGCTCTATCCCGCGCTTCACCGCATGGAAATGAGCGGATGGATTCGCTCCGAGTGGAAATTGACCGACACCAGCCGCAAAGCAAAGTATTACCGCTTGACGCCCGCCGGACGCAAAGAGTTGGAAAAGGCCGAGAAAAGCTTCGAGCAACTAGTTAAAGGTATCCGCGCAATGCTCCGCTACGCCTGAGACGCCGCGACAGAGGTGCTACGTGTCCATCTTTCGCCGAATCAAAAACAAGCTCACCCGCTCCAAACACCAGCAGGAACTCGACGCCGAAATCCGCTCGCACATCGAAATGCGCATCGCAGACAGCATCGCCGCTGGCGTCCCACCCGAGCAAGCGCGCCGCGACGCCATGATCCGCTTCGGAAATCAAACCTCCATGCGCGAACGCATGACCGAAGCCGACGCTGGCATGGCCTTCGACGCCTTCGGCCGCGACCTCATGTACGCCGCCCGCCAGTTGCGCCGGACTCCCGCATTCCTCATCACCGCTCTCCTCACCATGATTCTCGCGATCGGCGCCAACGTCGTCGTCTTCAGCGTCCTCAACGCCCTGATCCTTCACCCGCTCGACGTTCCTCAATCCGCCGGGCTCTACAACGTCGTCCACAAAGATCCGGGCTACGACAATCAGTCCTATCCCGACTACATCGACTTCAAAAACAGAAACAAAACGTTCCGCGACATGGCTGTTTACAGATTCCAGCCCGCCGGCCTCACCTCGGGCACTGCCGCCTATCAATGTTGGTACTACCGCGTCTCCGGAAACTATTTCGACATGCTCGGCATCCAGCCCGCGCAAGGGCGCCTCTTCCACGCCACCGACGAACACGGCCCTCAATCCGCTCCGTACATCGTCCTGAGCAACGAATTCTGGCGCGGCCGGTTCGCCTCCGACCCCGCCATCGTCGGCGCCACCGTCCACATCAACAAGCATCCGTTCACCGTGATCGGCGTCGCTCCCGCAAACTTCCACGGCACCGACGTCTTCCTCTGGCCCGATTTCTGGATGCCCATCGTCAACACCCCCGACGACGAAGGCACAAACTTCCTCTCCAGCCGCTTCATGCACAATCTCTGGATACTCGGCCAGCTCGCGCCCGGCGTAACCACGCAACAAGCGACCGACAACCTCAACACCATCGCGCAAGAAATGGCGGCTGAAAATCGCGATGCTGACGATGGCCTGACCGCTCGCCTCGTGAAGCCCGGCCTGATGGGTGATATGTTCGGCGGTCCGGCCCGCGCCTTCATCACCGGCATTATGCTGCTCGCGTTTCTCGTTCTTCTCGCCGCGTGCGCAAACCTCGCAAGCCTTTTTGCCGCGCGCACTGCCGATCGCAGTCGCGAAGTAGCGATTCGTCTCGCTATCGGCTCCAGCCGCTGGCACGTCTTGCGTCAACTCCTCTGCGAAGCCGTTCTCGTCTCCACGATCGGCGGCGTGCTCGGCACGCTTTTTTCGTTCGCACTCTTGCGCGGCCTCACGCACTGGCAGCCGTTCCCCGAATTTCCCATCCGCGTAGCCGTCAGCCCCGACGCAAGCGTCTATCTCGTCGCGCTGCTTCTCTCCGTCGGCAGCGGTCTTCTCTGGGGACTCGTTCCGCTTCGCCAGGTCTGGTCCACCAGCTTCACACAAGCAATGAAGAGCGGCTCCGCCGACACCGCCGTCTTCCATCGCTACTCGCTTCGAGACTTACTCCTCGGCGCCCAGATCGCGCTGTGCACTCTGCTCGTCACCGCCTCGTTTGTCGCGCTTCGCGGCATGCAACGCTCTCTCCACGCTCCGCTCGGCTTCGATCCGCAGCACGCGCTCCTGGCACAGACCGACCTCCACATGGGCGGCCACGCCGACAAAGCCTCGCCCCAAATCCAAAAGCAAATGCTCGACGACGCTCGCCAAATTCCCGGCGTCGACTCGGTCGGCATCATCAGCGAAACTCCGTTGGGCACGGGTGGCAGCTCTACGCCTGTTTTTGCCACCGGTACCACGGACTTCCGCCAATCGAATGCCGCCTTCGGCGCGAAGTTCACGTCGATTTCGCCAGGCTACCTGCAAGCCGCCGGTACCCGTCTCCTCTCGGGTCGCGATTTCACGTGGCACGACGACGACAAAGCCCCGCGCGTCGCCATCGTCAACGAAACCTTCGCCCACAGAATGTTCGGAAAGGATTCCCCACTCGGCCGCTCTTTCCTCATGGGCCAAGCCGCACCGTATGAAATCGTCGGCATCGTCGAAGACGGAAAATACGACTCGCTCACCGAGTCGCCTTGGGCCGCCATGTTTTTCCCCCTCGATCAATTTCCAGACACCGACACGACGCTCGTCGTCCGCTCGCAACTCCCGCCGTCCGACATTGTGCCGGCGCTCCGCAAGACCCTCTCGCAAATCGACCCTTCGCTGCCGTTCGTCATTCAGCCGTGGCCCGATGCGCTCGCCTTCGTTCAATTTCCCGCGCGCATCGCCACCGCCACCGTCGGCGTGATGGGACTCTTCGCCGCGATGCTCGCCGTCACCGGAGTCTTCGGCATGGCGATGTACTCCGTCTCGAAACGCTTCAAAGAGTTCGGCATCCGCGTCGCCCTCGGCGCGCAATCCGTCCAACTCATTCGCGTCGCCCTCGGCCGCCCTCTCATCATTCTTCTGACAGGCTCGGCCGTCGGCCTGCTTCTCGGCGCCCTCGCCAGCAAACTCCTCGCGTACATCGTCTACCAGGCCACTCCATACGACCCCGTCGTCCTCATCGGCGTGATGCTCACCATGGCCATCCTCGGTTTGCTCGCCACGTGGATACCCGCCCACCGCACCCTGCACATCCACCCCGCCCGCCTCCTCCGCGAAGAGTGACCATCGCTATTCGCTGGCCCAAACGGACAACCCGCCGCAGCGGTCACAAATCAACATCGCCGCTCGGGGTATTTCCGACTCAGTGTGGGGCGGCGGATTGCTTGGCACGATAGATCGTGGTGTGGGCCGGGGCAACGGCGCCGACGATTGCACCGATTGGTGCACCAATCACGATCCCAACCAAAGCACCAATTCCCTTTGACGAGCAACAAAAAGATGAGTGGGATGAGGTCGCAATCGCACCGATGCCGGCCCCAATTCCTCCGCCGATTACAAGGCCGATCAGTGCCTGCTCGCCACGTTTGGGAACCGAGCCCGTGGAGACGCGCACGACGTCTTCGCGTTTTACCGATATATCCGATCCTTTTTCTTTAATTGTCAGCAATTCATCGGTCACGGTCACAAACTTTCCGTGGTGACTCTTCAATTTCGATTCGATCACCTCAATGCCTTGTCCGGCCTTCAGGCCGTTCAAGTTGGCCCAAGAGTCTTTCTGCGGATGAGCGACGAGGTGGCTCGATAGCCCGAGGAGAAACAAAAGAAGCAGTGCGACCCTTCTCATAGCGATCTCCTAAAGTCGAATTACTCGATATCGAAAGCGCCTGGAGGGAGGAAGCCCCGCGACGCATTTTCGACACACGAAAACGATCAATGTCCGGTGGTAAATCCCAGAACGCCGGGCTTAAGTCAATGGCGGGCGCCTGAGTTATCAATGAATTTGTAGCTGAAGGTCTAAACTACTAAGAATATAGCTTTTGTAATAGACTTCATCGCATTGGGGAACCAGGTTAAAGACACACCATCCGTCTGGAATATCGATTGGTCAAACCTTCCACTGGTTTTTGCTTTGGCCCCTTTGAACTCCGCACCCGCTCGCGTGAGCTATTCAAGCACGGCGTGAAACTCAAGCTGCGCCCGCAGCCCTTCCAAATTCTCAACGAGTTAGTCGCCAAGCCTGGTGAACTCGTCACCCGCGAAGAACTCCGCGACAAGCTCTGGTCCGCAGAGACCTTCGTCGACTTCGAGCAAAGCCTGAATACTTCGGTCAAAGAACTCCGCGCGATAATCGGTGATTCCGCTACCGAGCCGCAATACATCGAAACGGTTCCCAGGCTTGGCTATCGCTTCATTGCCCCAGTCGAGGCCGTGCAGGCCACCGTATCCAACGGCGTTCTTGCCGGATCCATCCCTGCCACCGATCCCATCTTGGCGGAAGCTCAAACCAAAAAAACGCGAGCCTGGCCGCGCCTTTGGGTAGCCGCATTAATAGCCGCCGCACTGGTTACTGCCGTCGGTTACACGAAGTTTGCAACATCGGCTTCCGGCCATAGTATGAAAGCCCACCGCTCCCCAAACCCGGCTGCCGTCGATCATTACCTGCGCGGCCGCGTTATGCTGGACGCCCACAACGTTTCCGATATCGGCCATGGCCTGGCTGAGTTTCAGGAAGCCACTCGCCAAGACCCCGACTTCGCCCCTCCCTATGCCGCCTTAGGGAGAATGTATTGGCTGCTTACGAGTTACGGCGCCGACCTCAGCGAGCTTCTACCGCTAATGAAGTCCGCATCCGACAAGGCTCTTGAGCTCGATGATCACCTGGCCGAGGGCCACGCTGTCCGGGGACTGGTACTTCTTTATTTGCAGAACGATTGGCATGGGGCGGAAACAGAATTTCATCGGGCTTTGGAGCTTGACCCGGGAGAAAGTGCAGCCCACGACTATTACGCAACCGCATTTTTGTTGCACTCCGGGCGCATGGAGGAATCCATCGCGGAGTCTCGGCGTGCCGTGGAACTCAACCCGCTTTCCGTCCACTTCGCTACCGATCTAGGCTCCATTTACTATTTCGCCGGAAAATACCCGGAGTCGGAAGCTCAACTTCGCAAAGTCCTCCAGATCGATCCGAATCTGCCAAGTGCCAAGTGGATCCTGATGAAACTCTACGAGCAGCAACAGCGCTGGCCCGAAGCTTCCGCTCAATTCCATTCGGTGCTTGCTGGCGTCAACAACGAGCCGCTTCTGTCCGGCAACAACGAAGCGCACGTCGTCTTGTCACCCAAGGAGTACTGGATCGCCCGAATCAAGATGCAGCAGGCCATCGTAAAGGACCTTGCAGACTACTGCGACCTTGCCGTCGCTTACGCTTCGGCTGGCGAGAAGGTAAAAGCGCTCGACACCCTCGAACTGGCTGCGACAAAAAACACCGCTGCTCTGAAAGAACTCGACATCGAGCCGGCTTACGACTCAATTCGCAATGAACCGCGATTCCAGCAACTTGTCGCCAAAATGAATTTCCCTCGGAAGTAAACCGCCCTACAGCTACCCGCGTGCCTGATACTCCATCTATTCAATTCCACCGGCCCAGCGCTACACTCCCAATATGTTGCGCAACCTCGATGGCGACATCGCCCTGGGCCTCCGCTCCCTCCGTAAAAATCCAATCCTCTCTCTAACCGCCGTCCTGACGCTCGCCCTGGGTATCGGCGCCAATACCGCGATCTTCACCCTCCTTTACGGTTTGGTTCTGCGTAGCCTGCCGACGCCGCAGGCCTGGCAACTAGTCAAAATTGCCATCGCTTCGGCGGCTCAGCCTGACAACGAACAAGATGGCTCGTTCATCCCGTATCGGATGATCCAGGCGTACGAGGCTGAGCAGACCTCATTCCGGGAACTTTCGAAGTGGAATGGCCAAGATGTGCTGATGAAGGACGACAACGGCACGATCCGCGACTACTTCGCCGTGGTGGTGAGCGGAAATGCGTTTGACTTGATGCGCATTCAGCCTTATGTGGGCCGACTCATCGCGCCGTATGACGATGTGCGCGGTGGTCCGCGGAACGGGTGGCCGGTTGTCTTGAGCTACGGTTTCTGGGGAGAGCGTTACGGCCGTTCGCCGGATATCATCGGGACTCAACTCAAAATTCTGGATTACAACTCGCACAAGGAAATCACGGCGACGATCGTCGGCGTTACGCCGCCAGATTTTCACGGCGTGCAGCCGGGCATGGAGCCAAAGATATATTTGCCGTTCCAGATGGTGGACGCGCTCGCCGGCAGAGCCATACTGGAAGATACAGAAGAAGTGTATGGCGCGTCGGCGATTGGCATCCTCAAGCCAGGCGTCACCATGCAGCGGGCTCTGGCCGAAGCGGCCGCGATGCAAAAGGATCTCTTTGCCCGCTACATCCCGCCGAAATACCAGCACATCCCGTACGTGGAGAAAGCATACTTCGTCGTGAATTCCGCGCGCGCCGGATTGCCGAGCTATGTCAGCAGCATGTACAGGAAGCCGTTATACCTGATGCAGGGACTCGTCGGCGTGGTGTTGCTGCTGTGCTGCGTGAATATCGGCGGCTTGATGATGGCGAGAATCGCGGCGAGGCAGCGGGAGTTTGCAGTTCGGTCGGCCGTCGGAGCGTCCGCGTATCGCTTGCTGCGACAGTACCTGGTAGAAAGTTTTGTGATCGCGCTGGCGGGTAGCGCGATCGGTGCTGCTGCGGCCTGGTTCGGAAGCGATTTTCTGCTGCGCTTCTTCCGCAATCCGATGATGTCAGAAACCCTCGATGTCCATCCGGACAAGGCGATCTTCTGGATGTCGATGGCTTTCGCGGTCCTCACAACCTTGCTCTTCGGCACTCTTCCGGCGTGGCGCGCCGCACGTACCGATCCCGGATTGCTCCTCAAGTCGCGCACCGGCATGGGTGGCCGCCGACAGATTGCCGGACAGATGTTTGTCCCGGTACAAGTGGGACTATCGCTGGTGTTGGTTGTGGTCGCGACACTGCTGTCGCAAAGCGTGGTGAAGCTGCGGTCTGAGAAGACGGGCTTTGACCTCGATCATGTAACCATCCAAACGTCACCGATGCACACGCTTGGGCTAAAGGGAGAGAAGAAGCTCGACCTTTATCAGCGCATCGTGGATCGCCTGGAACAAATGCCGATGATGAATTCGGCGACGGCGGTTTCTCAAACACCGATGACCGGGGAAAAGGTGGCAGGCGATTTTCTGGCTGTTTCGAACGCTGCGAATCCACCGGAAGACTCGCAAATGGCTTTCAACGATGTGGGGCCGGGTTATTTCCGGACGATTCAGACGAGCATCATTGCCGGCCGCGATTTTGAAAAGAGTGACCGCTCACTCGATGTGTGCATTCTCAATCAGTCGGCCGCAAATTTCTTTTTCCCCGGCCAATTCCCGATCGGGCAGTACGTCCGCAGCCGCAAGACCGCGGATTTTGAGGACGAAATCACGTGTCGCGTCGTCGGGCTCGCTCAGGACGCCAAATTCTTCGATCTGCGCCAGGCCCCGCCCAGAACGATCTATCTGCCGCTCTCTCTGCAACGCATCGACAGGCTCGGCAATCTCGTCTTTCTGATGAACACACCGAAAAAATCACAAGCCGTCGACGCGTTTCGCGCCACGGTGACAGAAATTGCCCCCACGATTCCGCTGGTCCTTTTCGTCACGCTCCGTGAGCAGATGGACGCCGCCCTCGGAAGCCAGGAGCTGATCACTCTGTTAGCGAATTTTTTCGGCCTGCTCGCGCTGTTGCTCAGCGCATTAGGCTTGTACGGCCTGCTGTCCGCGGGCCTCGCGCAGCGCACCAGTGAAATCGGTGTGCGCGTCGCCCTCGGTGCCTCACGCGCCTCCGTCCTGCGCATGATTCTGCGCGAAGCGATCGCCCTGCTCGCATGGGGCCTCGCGCTCGGTGCCCTCGCGCTATTTTTCGTCGCCCGCTTTGTCGCAACAATGCTCTACGGCGTCACCGCCCACGACCCGCTCACGCTGACCGCCGTCATCGTCACACTAACAGCCGTCACCATCGCCGCCGCTTCAATCCCGGCTTTCCGCGCCGCCTCCATCAACCCCATCGACGCCCTCCGCTCCGAATGACCGCGTCCATTTCAAAACGACCGGCCTGAATCTAAATTTGTCTCGGCAACTCATACAGGACAACCCTGGGTGGGCAATGGCGAATCTGTTCTGTCAACAATCGCCGAGCAATGTCTCTCTCAAACCTCACAACGCGCGGACCTCTTTTCCTCTTTTCTTTGCTTTGTGCGCAGCCATTCCTGGCGCAGCAGAAAGCACCTGACAACTCGGCTCAATCAGCGCCATCCTCCGCACAAAAGCCAACGGAAACTTGGCGCTACCGGCATATCGACGGAATTGGAGACGACGTAAAAATCCACTTTGAGTACAACCCTCAGTACGACGATTACGTTCTGTCCGACGCTGACCGCGAATTGCTGATACGAGCATCGTTAGCGCGAGAAACCGATGGAATGTCTCACCCCCGCGAGATCAGATTCAAAGATTTGGAATCCATCGTGGTTGCCCGCATCGTTCGCAATCAGGTGCGAATCACCGCGCAGACCGAATTCGCACCCGTGACGCATGCCACGACCTTATTGAAGGTCTACATCCAGATTCATTGCGAAGCGCGCGACGGCAAACCCCAGGACGCAATCGCCTATCCTCTGTTTGTGCGTGCTATCACAAATTCGGGTCGCGTCATCCAAACCTCGGAGCGAACAGTGAACATGCCGGCGCACGACGGATCGAAGACCGACATAACCGCATCGGCGCGCATCGACATCCCCTTAATGCCCGGCGGATACGAACTCGCGATCGCCACCAAAAATCCATCGACCGGCGCCGATGGCGTCATTCGCACGCAGCTCGATGTTCCCACCTACGAATCGCTCGGAATGAAAGACTGAGCACGCCGCTCTCAGCCAAACACCAGAAAGAACACCTTCGCGATTCGCCGAAAGACTTTCTCTTCTTCGCAACCACCAACCGTGATCCTCGTCAGCTGACGATTGGGAAAAGGTCGTTTCTGTGGTCACACGCTTCCAGTATTCCAAAGTCCACCAGCCGTTTTACCAGGCTAGGACTCAGCCGCAGCCCTCGTTCAGCCTGAATATTCTGCAAAGCTTCCTCCGTAGGCCGGCCGTCGAAATACCTCAGTACCATCGCAAGACGTTCGGATATGAGCAGTGGGTCGAAGTTGTTGTACGTAGTGATCCGGTATTTTCCGCCATGAAAGTTGCCCAGCGAAACCTTACTCATCTTCAAGTGCCCAGGAATTGCCCCGGAATCGAGATGCGCGTAGGCATCGCGCACCAGGCCAGAAATGATTCCAACTCTGGGACCACACTTTTCTAAAACCTGCGCCCACGTCAGACTCTCCACCAAACCGGCACATGCCTGATAAAACTCGACTTCCTTTCCGGCCCAGTCTCCCCAGAGTCTTCGATAGGTCCTCCAATCCATATCGCCACCTAAATCGGAGACGTGCGGCTTGGAGTGATCCTCGGGCTCAACGATCTCGGCCAAGCCGACATTAAGCTGAGCCATACACCAATGAGCCAGGTCTCGATCTACATCGTGAAGAAGCTTAGCCGCCAGCTCCCAAAAGCGTGCCCCGGTCCCACCGCGAACGTATTTGCAGTACCACGTCGCACACACGCTCGGCCGATGTCTCCAGACGCTACATTCACCTTTCGGACTTAAATAATGGCAGCGCAGCGCAGGCGTGCGTCCGAACGCAAGTGGAGTAACTCCGTACAGTAGGTTTCGCAAGGAGCCCGCGTCTACCCGGCTCGGCTTGATGCCGATTCGCCCCGCGATTCGCCGCTCGACCGCCTGACGGCCTTCGATTAGCGACGGGTCCGACTCCAGCAGAATCCTTCCGGCGATAAAATTGGGCAGGTCCGTCGGGTACGTGCAGCACTTGGTGTTAGGGTGAAAATAGAGCCCGTCCATCGAATCCGCGCCCGCGGCAGGAAGCATGGCGCATCGATCGCAAGTAGCGTTGGTTTCCTTGGGAATAGGTCCGCCTGCGACGGCACGGAGCCAAGGCGCATATAGAGCCGGAAGGGCTGCCTCTGAAGTCATGGGTTCACCGGACGGGCCGTCCGAAGAGATTGACAATTGATCCTCGCAGGCCTATGTTGACAAAGCTCTTACTGGAGGTCCAGTGACAGATCCGAAAGCAGATCCAGGTAAGCCCGAGGCAGTCGACCTGTCGTCCCCTGGTGTCGAGTTGTCCGATGACGAACTTGCTTCCGTCGCTGGTGGTATGGTGTCCGAAGCACCGGCAGCCATCGATTTATATGCGTCAACCGATCTTCTGGCGTATTGATTCGAGTTTTGCTTCGAATTGACTCGGGTCCAGAAACTTCTACGAAATTACGCGATTTGTTCTGGCCGACCTGATCCCAGCTCTTTGCAGTAAAAAACGCAGTGATCGTCGGGTCTATAAAAGTCGCGGATGCGCCCCACCACCTCATAACCAGCAGCCTCGTAGAATCGCCGCGAGCGTTCGTAGCTGGGTTTTTCGCTCGTCTCGAGTACGAGACGCCTGCCCGAACGCGAGCCCACAAAAGTCTCCGCGAATTCCAGAAGCAATCGCCCCACTCCCTGACCCTGTGCAGTTGGGTGCACGCAGATCCAATACAAGTGCCAGGTATTCTCGGTAAGCGGCGTCTTGCCGACGCAAATGTACCCGCGTACCTCTCCGTCAGACTTCGCGACGAAGACGGGGTAGTCCCCCTCCAATCCCCCTGCCAAACCCGCGTCCAGAACTTCCAAGGCGACTCGAACTTCCTCCTGCGTGAACGCGTCACAAACTGCGAGCATCTCGCAAATTTCGTCGCGATCGGCGGGGCTCGCCTCGCAGACTAGCGCGCCCACGCGAGCTGCGCCTCGACAAATTGTTTCCATGTCCATCCGGCCTCCAGCACAGCTCGATGAATCCCCACTTCGGGACCGGTCTCCGGATTCGGGTTAACATCCAGGACCCTCGGAGCGCCGCCTGAATCAAGCCGCACATCCACGCGTAAGTAGCCCCGAGCTCCGACAGCCCGCCATGCCCCGCGCGCTGCCTCGATGACTTCATCGTACAGATTTTGATCGATCTCGAGATTGTAAGACAGCGGCGAGTTAGCAGAATCTGGGCTTTCGGTGTCCCACTTGGATTGATAGGTGTTCAGCCGCAGGCCGTTCTTGAACTTCGTTTCTCCCACCGAGAGATGCTCCGGCTCCACCTGCCCCCAGAGGGATACCACGAACTCCCGACCCGGAAGAAATTCCTCGATCACAACTGGCCCGGGCACTCGCGCTCGCGCCCGTGCTACTGCTGCTTCGTCTTCGCAGATGGATTCGTGATCGATAAAAGCCGATCCGTCCTCGTCGGCGGGCTTCACGATGCATGGGAAGCCCCCTAACTTTGGCACTTGCACGCCGGCAGCAGCCAGCACTCCGGCAGTTCGATCTTTTCGACGACATAGCGCGAGCGTCTCGCTGCCACAACCGGTGAAGCGCACCCCCGCCCACTCCAGTAGCGACGCAACGTGTGCCTCGAGGTCTGGTCGTCCGAGCGGCGCCTCGCACAGGTTATAGACGACGTCGGGATCGTGCGCGTCAAGTAAGTCCAAGATTTCGCGCAGTTCCCCTTTGACGCAAGCAATTAGTAATGCCTGGTATTACGGCGGCAATTTCGAGTGCCGCAGCGCTCAGATCGCATTCAAATGTTTGCCGAGCGGAATGCACAGTTGCGGGAGGGGCTGTGTGCATAAGAAGAACCTTCATGCCAGCTCCTGCTCTCGGCGACGGCAAAGTCGGACACCTTGACGTTTGGCCGCGTCCAGCATGACCCCTTGAACGAGCTCAGCGTAAGACCGCATTGGCGCGGCCAGAAACACGATGTCGCTATTCTCGGGATCGAGCCCCGGAAGGGGGTTGCACTCCAGGAAAGTCGGACTTCCCTGGGCGTCAAGCCGAAAATCGAGACGCGCAATATCTCGGCACCCGAGCACGCGATACGCCTTCAGGGCTAACTCCTGCAGCCTCGTCAGAATATCTTGGGATAAGCGGGGCGGCATGTAATGTCGTACGCGATCACGCCAGTTCCGCTTCGCTTCCAGCGAATAAATGAAATGCCGCTGGGGCGCTACCGGTGCGATTTCCATCATTCCCAGCAGCGACGCCTCCGCTCCATTGCCCTTGATTCCGACAGTCAGTTCCACGCCGGGCAGAAATTCCTCCGCGAGTACCGGACAGCCGTAGATCCTGCGGAGCCATCTACTGCGCTCCGTGGCCTCCGCCACATTCCCGGCCATCGCGGCCTCACCGATCCCCTTACTCGAACCCTCGTCGTTGGGCTTCACGATGACGGGATATTTCAATTTCGCGAGTCCACTCTCATCATCTGCAGATTCCACAAGGTGCGCGGCGGCGACCGGTACGTCTTGAGACACGATCCGGCGGGCCATCGACTTGTCCAACGTGACCGCTAGCGTGAGCGCATCCGGCCCAGTGAAAGGAATGTTCAAAAGTTCGCACACTGCCGCCGGAATCGCAGCGCGGCAGCGTCGTCCTGTGCCCTCCGCGATGTTAAACGCAAAATCGTAGCGGCCGCCTCCAGCGTCCACGGCAGCCGGCCGTCCGCGGGCACTGGCTCAACAACTACGCCGAGGCCCTCCAGCGCGCCCGCAATCGCCTTCACCGTTTCCGGACGGTCGTATTCCTCGAAAATGTCGTCGGGTAACTCGGGCGGCCTCGTCGCTGGTCGTGAGTTGTGCAGCAACGCAACCCTCATTTGGCCCAAGTAAATTTCTCCAGCCGGCTAGGCGCTCGCTCGGCGTCACCCCAAAACCACTCGATCACCGATTGCGATCGGCGCTCGGCAAGCCACTCCTCAAACACCAGCCCCATGATCTCTTGTCGCGTGGGCTCATCCAGTTGAGCTCGTTCGATTCGAACAACTCGCACGACATCGTGTCCCTCGTTGCACTTCAGCGGACCCACGATTTGCCCCGGCTTCGCGGCGAATATCGCATCGGCATACGACGCGGGGAGTTCTCGTCGGCGTACCACCACCAGCTCACTTTGCGCCTTCCGCACTTCTCCCGTTACCACCCCTTGATCCATCGCTTCCCAAAATCCCGCGGCACTCTTCTGGATTCGGCTCGCCACTTTGCGAGCCTCGACGCGTTCACTGAAACGCATGCGCGCGATTGTCGCCACATCGAGTTCTCGGCGATGAGCGGCGAAGTATGGCTCAATTTTTTCGGCAACGATCTCTTTGCGCAGCTTGTGGGCAATCACTCGTCGCCCGATCTCATACTCAAGGTCACTCGGGCTCCAGTCTCGTCTCTTGAGCCACGAATCTCGCGCCTTTCTCGATGTAAGTCCGGCCCCCTGTTCGAACGCACGAATGCCTCTTTGAATCTCACCGGGTGTGGCCTCGATGCCGCGGGCTTCGACCGCTTCACGTAGCAGGCATCCATCTACCAACCGAGTGAGAATTCGAGCGTCATCCCAGAACCCATCCAGATAACCCATGACTGTCTGCATGTTCAAAGTTCGACCATTGACTCGCAGCAAATCTGTTTCGCGGGCGTGATGGGCATGGCGAAATGCCCATGGCACAGTCTCTTTCGGCGATACGGCGAGCGAAACGGTCGCTCCGCCCTCCGTCCTCAGCAGCGCGTTGTAGTGAACAGCACCCAGGTAGGTTTCCACCTCCCATACAAGATCCATTTGGGTTTCGCTGTGACGCCTTGCCAGACTCCGGAAACCAGCCAGGGCCCGGTCTGGCGCCGTTCCCGTGCTGGCTACTTTTTCCAGGTATTTCAAGGTCGCAGCCACTGCCATCTGTGGAATTTTCACTTGTGACCGCGACAACTTTGCGGCGCGTGAAACGCCAGGTTGTCGGAATTTATTCCCACCCGGGTTGCGTATTACTGCAAATCCTGACTTCGCCGCAACGTCGGCCGAAGGCGTCACCTCACCCGACATCAGCAGATCACAAATAGCCGCGCTGATTGGCAGCTCGGTTGTCCGCTCCATGAACAGCCATTCGCCGTTGGGATTAATTTCAAGAAAGACGTATCGCCCGTCGGGCGTCAGGATTACGTCGAGAACTCCAAAGCGCAGCTCCAAACGTTTCGCAAGTTCGACGCAACGCCGGGCGACCTCAGAAGGTAATTTGTGGATCGCATAACGACCGAGATGGGGATCGATAGAACGCCAATCGCGACGCATGTGGTTGGTGCGCTGAGAATCGATCTCAACCGCGAATGCGTTCTCTCCAACCACGGCGATCCGCAGTTCCACGCGTTTCTCCACATTCGTCTGCACGGTCACAGGGCAATGACGTATGGCCTCCACACCAACGAGATCTTGATTGGCGACGACCTCGGTGAGTGCAAAAGCCTCGTATCCCTTCGCGCTGTTGCTTGGCAGAAGCCGGTTATGGACCGTCTTCGTAACCACGGAGCCGTTGTGCTGACGGTAGAAGTCCAGAAAGTCGCTGGTGCTATTCGTGATCAGGGTCGGCGGTATGTCGAATCCGAGGCCGGCCGCCACCTGTAGTTGTAGCGCCTTGTAGCCGGCGCGCACTTCGCTCCAATGCGGCCCAGGCAGCCACAAGCAGTTCAAAAGCGCCGACGTTCCCGCCCACGCATCGGCCGTCTCCTGCGTAATGTAATGGCGTAGAGCTTCGTGAGTGATCTCAACGTCGGGACGAGGCGTTTGCGGATGACGGGACCATACAGATGTGACCTTTCGCAAATCGAGATCCGATTCAGCTGTCCGAAGAATGGGACGCGGTTCTTCCCCTTGTTGATAGTCGATCGACAGCTGCGCTCGCACCGGCAAGTCCGCGAGATCGAGCAGTGTTAGGGGAGCTCCCCGTCGTCGAAGCTCCGACTCGACAACGGCGACGTGATCATCGTCCGGTCGAGACACAATCAGAATCATCGGCAGAGTATAGCGGAACTTCTTTCATTCAAAAGAGTCCGTAACAGCCGCAGCTGGCAGGCGCCGATATCCGGTAACGCGACTTGTCAGGCGTCAGTTTGAAACTCTTGAAGATAAATTCGTATGACTCGGGCGGCTGGCGAAGAGTAGCCTCGGTGTGAAATATTAGCGCCATGCCCGAAGGCTGGAAATCCTATCTTTGCACGGTTGACGATGCGCTTGCCTCCATTGCTCTCGACCTTGACCTTCGCAAACAAGTCCCTGACCTGAGCAAACCAGAATTGCTCTGGGTCTGGGTTTACTTCAATTCGCCGCGTCCCGACGGGCTGTCGAGTGAAGAAGAATTCGACAAGCTCATAGCAATCGAACAAGAAATAACAAAAAGGTTGGAGCGGGACTATAGCGCGATTTTAAGCGGACGTATTACGACATCCGGGCGCCGCGAGTTTTATTACTACGGCCCACATTCCGCAGGTTTCGAGGCCACGATCGCAGATGTTCTCACTCATTTTCGAGATTACAAGTTTGACTGCGGAGTTCAAAAAGACCCCGAGTGGAAACAATATCTAAACGTGTTGTATCCATCCGACGAACAGCGCCAGCGCATTGAGAACCGTTCGGTGTTGGACGTACTAGCGCAAAAGGGGGACACACTTGAAACCCCTCGGGATATAACGCACTGGATCTACTTCCGCACAAACAACGACCGCGAAGCCTTTTGGCAGTCCATCCGCCCGCTGGAATATCGCATGCAGTCGCAGCCAGACAATCCCGATAGCGAGTTTCCATTCGGCCTATGCATCGTAAGACTTCAATCCGTGGAGCAAGATGCTGTCGATAAAGCAGTTATCGAACTCTTTCGACGCGCCAAGGAATTTCGCGGTGACTACGATGGTTGGGAAACCCAGGTAATGCTCTAGACAGATAGCCTCGTGGATTCAAAGCCCGATAAACGACGGACAAGTGGAAGGCGCACGAAGAATACACAGCCTCCTACCGGATGCAGAGAGTGCGTGCGATAACACAAAATCGAATGTTCCGTTTACGCCTTCAATTCGGTTTTGATGTAAGCTCTCCGCCGCCCTTGCAAAAAACGGACAAGTCATTCGGAGACCATTCTTGAAGCTACTGTCGATTCTCACATTGCTCCTCCTCACCGCTTTTTCGAC
The DNA here is from genome assembly GCA_963766985.1 of uncultured Acidobacteriota bacterium. Taxonomy (GTDB): domain Bacteria; phylum Acidobacteriota; class Terriglobia; order Acidiferrales; family UBA7541; genus Acidiferrum. Next base: position 245,821 of record CAVYCJ010000005.1, on the reverse strand, counting down.
CCTCGCCCAAGAGACGGATGGATTCAAACCGTCCGACACCAACGTGTGGGGCGCCGAGTATCCACGCGTGGATAGCGCCGGCAAAGTACAGATCCGTGTGAAGGCTCCCAACGCGACTGCCGTGAAGCTGAATTTTTGGAGCGGACCGAAAATCGACATGGCCAAGCAGGCCGACGGATATTGGACCGTCACGACGCCCCCGCTGGTTCCTGGCTTTCACTACTACGTCATTCAGATTGACGGTGCTGAAGTAGCCGACCCAAACACGCACGCCTACTTCGGCGGTGGGCGCCCCGTGAGCGCCGTGGAGGTTCCCGAACCGGGCTCGACCTACTATTCCCCTCAAAATGTGCCGCACGGCCAAGTCCGCGAAGTTTGGTACTTGTCGCAGGTCACCGGAACCTGGCGGCACGCCCTTGTATACACGCCTCCGAAGTACGATGAGCAAACGACCGCGCGTTTCCCTGTGCTTTATCTACAGCACGGAGCGGGCGAGGACGAAACTGGATGGATCAGGCAAGGGCGCGCGAATTTCATTCTGGATAATCTGCTCGCGGCCGGAAACTGCAAGCCAATGATCGTGGTCATGGCTTACGGGTACGCCGCGCGCGCCGGACAGCCGTTTCCGGATTTCATGAGCAAGCCCTTCGGCTCGCCAGAGATGCTCAAAGGTATGCAGGATATGGCGTCAGCGTTTGAGGATGACGTGACAAAGGCGCTCATTCCATACATCGATTCGAACTTCAGAACATTAAGCGATCGCGATCATCGCGCGATGGCCGGACTTTCCATGGGTGGTATGCAGACCTTTCAAATCACTCTCGATCACCTGGACCTGTTTTCCTACATCGGTGGATTCAGTGGCGCCGGCGGAATGCTCGTCTTGGGCGATCGCAAGCTCGATCCGAGTAAGGACTACAACGGCGTGTTTGCCGATCCTGCGGCATTCGCGAAACGTGTGCACCTGTTGTGGCTCGGCGTGGGTACCGTGGAACCGGAGCGCATGCGCACGGGTCTCCAGCGCCTGCACAATTCGCTCACCGAAGCGAACATTCAGCACGTTTTCTACGAATCTCCTGGCACCGATCACGAATGGCAGACCTGGCGACGCGATTTAAAGGACTTCGCCCCTCGCCTTTTTCAGTAACCACCTCTGGGACCGGTTCGACAGCGAGCCGCTGATTCCTGCCGCCGATCGAGGCAGCCTGAGGCAGCAATTTGATTTCGTATTTTTGGACAACGCTCCCGATTAACGTCGTCGGGGGACAATTGCCTTTGCGCGAACGTGAACGCAGGTGCGTCACTTTTCCTCGCCCTGAAACTTACCCAACTTTCGTTTGACCGACGTTAACCATTCAGGCATACTGACCCGTGTATAACGCAACGCCCGCCCGTGCATTCCCATTTTGGAACCGAGGCAATCCTCCCGACCGAAGATCCGCCGCTCGTAACTCCCATAGAATGACATTCTTGCATCATCTCGACGCGCAACCCCTTTCCTTTCACATTCTTGCGCAAAAACACCCCGGGGGGTGGGTCCCAACCCTCCAAAATGCAAACCACGACTCCCCGCGATTTTGCCGAGCATCCGACGAGCACACTCCCCGCATCGCATACACAAATCACGGAGTTACCCAATGAACCCTTCCTTTAAACTCGCTCGCACGTTGGTCTTCGCAGCCGCAACCATCGCTTTCGCATCATCTCCTGCTGTCGCCCAGGTTCCCGACGGACCTCAAGCCTCCGCTCCACCGAATGCACAACCGGTCCAGGCAGCACCCGCTCCTCCCGCGACGCCAGGACCGCGCATCGTCGTTCCCGCGGGAACCCGCTTCGCCGTCATGCTCGAAAACGGCATCTCCACGCGCGGAGCCAAACCCGGCGATTCGGTCTACCTCCGCACTTCTTTCCCGATCACTCAGGACAATAAGGTTGTCGTTCCGGTCGGCTCCTATCTCCGCGGCGAACTCACCGAAACGAAACGCCCCGGCCGCGTTAAGGGCCGCGGTGAATTTCGCATGAAGCTCAACACGCTGATCCTGCCGAACGGCTACACGGTCGATCTCAACGCCGATCCTCGCAGTGCCGACTCCGGCGGTCCGGAAACAATGGACAGCGAAGGCAAGACGACCGGGGGAAGTGGCGCAGGCAAAGATGTGAAAACGGTCGCCACCACAACGGCGACTGGAGCTGGAGTCGGCGCAATCGCCGGCGGCGCAAAGGGCGCAGGCATTGGCGCGGGCATCGGTGGTGCTATCGGGCTCGGTGCGATGTTGCTCACGCGCGGTCCCGAAGCAGAACTTCCGCGCGGCTCGACTCTCGATGTCGTCCTCGAGCGAAATCTCTCCCTCGACAGCAACCAGATTCAATACAACAACGTCGGCAATTCTTCGCCGGTAACGCCACCACCCGCCCGCGCCCAATAATCGAGCCACCGAGAAGGCAGACGACCTAAGAAAAATAAAAGTATCGAAATCGAATTAATCGAAATCGAAGCATGCAAGTGAAAGCATCGATCGAGCAGGGAAATCTGATTTGAACTGCTCTCGCGCGCGAATCAGTCGAGAATAAATCCACTCGCTCGAATGCGATAGAATCGCAATATGAAATCTTTCGATGTAGCCATTGCAGGAGCTGGACTCATTGGCTCCTCCATCGCCTTTGAACTCGCGCAAGCCGGACTCAAAGTTGCCGTGTTCGATCGCAGCGAACCGGGACGCGAAGCCTCCTGGGCAAGCGCCGGAATTCTTTCCCCCGCGCCGGAATCGCCGGCAATGATTTCGATGGTTCCGCTCGCGAAAGCGAGCATGAATCTGTATCCCGCGCTGGTCGCAGCCGTCGAAGAAATCTCCGGGGAAAAGACTGGCTTCCGGCCAAAGGGCACGATCGATGTTTTCTTCAATAAAGATGCAATCAGTGATCTGAGCACGCTGATCGCACTGCACCACGGAATGGGTTTGAAAGCCGAGCCGCTGCGCCCCGAGGATGCGCGCGAACTCGAACCGTCGCTGAGTCCCGAGCTTGAGGCCGCAGCGCTGCGTCCCGAGGAAGCATCGATCGACAATCGCGCGTTCACCAAAGCGATGTTGAGCGCAGCCACGAAAAGCGGAGTCGAGGTTTTTGCGGGAACTGGTGTAACGGAATCATTCAAGAAGGCGGACGCTGCACCGGGTTGAAAGTTGGAAATGAAATAGTCAGCGCAAAGTGGACTGTTATTGCGGCGGGATGTTTTTCTGCCCAAATCGAAGGCGTGAAAGAGTTCGCGCCAGTTCGTCCCGCTAAAGGACAAATGGTTTCGCTTCGCGCTGACGGACTAAAAATCGAGCGCGTCATTTGGGGCGAAAAGATTTACATCGTGCCGCGGAATGATGGACGCATTCTCGCCGGCGCAACCGTCGAATATGTCGGCTTCGACAAGCAAGTGACCGCGGGCGGAATCGAAACAATTCTGTCGGCCGCGATCGAAGTCATTCCTGAATTTGCAAACGCTCGCATCGAAGAAACTTGGGCCGGTTTGCGCCCCGATTCACCTGATCACTTACCGATTCTCGGTCCGACCGATATCGACGGATTGATGATCGCTACAGGGCATTTTCGCAGCGGCGTTCTGCTCACTCCAATCACCGCGCGCCTTGTGCGTCAGTGGATTACAGAACGCAGCGTCGAAATCGACTGGGATCGATTGAGTCCGATGCGCTTCATCGAAGCGCGTCGCGAAACAACAGCTTAGATATTGTCGAACCGCGTGATCGAATCAGCGCGTGAAGGAAAGACAGAGCAGCGGTTCGCAAAAACGATTGAAGGGGAGTTCAGAACGAAGGAAAGGAATTCACAGCGATCGACCGACGGAAAAGTTACAGCGAGCCAGCTAATTCTTGCGAGAGGACTTCAGCTTTTTTCGCGGCGCTGCTGGCGCGAGTCCAGTCGCTGACACGAGCGGCTTCGCGAGCTTCCGCCAGGAAGCTGCGAACTTTCGATGCGAGGTCCGACTGCATCGGGTTGAGCGAACGCCCTTGCGACGCGGCAATGTTCTTCTCGGCGATGCCAACGCTTACGGAAAGCTGCTGCTGCGCTTGAGCTGTTTGTTCCGGAGAAAGCTGCGGCGCAATCATCGGCGCTTCCGGCACTTGCGAAGCGTTGTTGTTCCCGGTCGAGACCACGGCCACGCGAGGACGCTGCGGCCCGCTCGGCATTCCAGCAACGGGCGACGGCGGCGCTGGAACATCAAGTCCCAGCTCCGCGAACAGATCTTCGTTGCTGATGTCGGATGAAGTTTTTTCAGGCGCGAGCGGTCGCACGTTGTTCGCGCTCGCCCACGGAAACGCTCTCGCTCGCGGCTTCTGGTTCGCTGCGCAACCGGAAACCGTCGCGGCCACCGCGCACAAAATCGCACACGCGAATTTCGGAGAGACGCTCAGCGAGTACGGACGAACAGAAACGCTCGCTGCGCCGGATTTCGGCGGCGCGACGCGAACACTCTCGAAGATGTTGGGGACAGTTGGCATCGTCAGGGAGCGGGAATCAGGCCGCGAGCGGCAATTCGATCCGGAACGTAGTTCCGCGGCCGACCTCCGAAGTAAAGTCTATCGAACCGTTGTGAAGCTGAACAATTCGGAAGGTGCTTGCGAGACCGATCCCGCTTCCTCCGGGCCGCGTCGTAAAAAATAACTGAAAAATTTTCTGTTTGTTTTCCGGAGGAATTCCTTTTCCGGTATCGCCCACGCTGATCTCCGCCATCTCGCCTCGCCTGCTCAACATAAGATGCAGATGACCGCCCGCCGGCATCGCCTCCACCGCATTCAGCACAAGATTTAATATTGCCTGTTTGAGCAGCGCGCGATCGACGTAGACCTCGGGCACATCGATCGGCAAGAGTTGCGCGACTTCCACTTTCGCTTTGCGAAGCTGCGGCTGCGCGATCTCGATCACTTCGCGCAAGATATCAGCAAGCTGCGTCGCTTCGAGGCGAACTTCCATCGGCCGCGTGAAGTCCAGGAATCGCTTTACGACAGCATCCAAGCGATCGATCTCTTTATCGAGGACCTGAACCGCTTGCATCGCGTTCGTGTCCATTTCGGCGGGCAGAGATTCTTTCAGGTTTTCGAGCCAGAGACGCATCGAGTTCAGCGGATTTTTCACTTCGTGCGCGACGCCTGCGGTGATTCGCCCCAGCGCCGAAAGGCGTTCGCTGACTTGCAGTTGTGTGTTGATCGATTCGATGGAATCGAGATCGCGCAAGGTTACCAGCGCACCCATGCGATCGCCGTTTTCCTGAATGCCTTGCACGCTCACGCCGACGCGGCGCGGACCTTCGATCGTCTGTAAATCCGTTTCCGCAGCGACTTCACTAAGTTCGTCGCCATGGATTTGCAAGACTTCATAAAGCGGATGATCGGGTGGGAAAATATCGTTGATGCGCTTGCCGAGAAATGTGCTCGCGGGAGCGCCGAGAAACTTTTCCGCAGCCGGACTCACCATCACGGCGCGTGCTTCACGCGTGAATAGAATCAGGCCGTCTTCCATGCCAGCCATGACGGAGTTCATGTTTTCGCGCATGGTGCTGAAGATTTCGTGCACGCCGCGCAGTTGCTGGCCGACTTGCGTAATCTTGCGGCTCACCGCGCCGAGTTCGTCGGTTCCAGAGACGAAGCCTTTTACTTCGGGAGCAGGCATGTCGAACTGACCCGCCGAGATGCGATCCAACTGATCGGAAATGCCGCGCAAAGGAGCGAGCGCCGCGCCGCTGACAATGGCAGCCAATCCCGTGGAAATAATCAGCGCGAGCAAAACGATCGTGCCGAGTTGCCGCAGATTCGGCAACAGTTCATTGAGCAAAAGACTCGACGATACCGCGACGCGGACTTCGCCGAAGGGCTGGCCGCCTTTGCTGAAAGGGAAGTCGAGTTCGTAGATTTTCGGAGGACCGGCGAAGACTTTCGCCTGGTGAATAAATCCGCGCTGCGTGAGCTGCGAAAGCGGCGCGCGCCGCGGCAGGAATTTTCCCTGCATCGATTCATCGGTCGATATCAGAACCTGGCCGTCGCCGTCGGTGATCGCGACTTCGTAAACGTAGACGGTGTCTTTGTCGGCGTTCATCTGCGAGCGAAGACCTTCGTCGATCTTGAAGGCTTGCCAGACGTATTCGTGGATGTCCTCGGGCTTGTTCGAAATGGGGCGAAGACCTTCGTTGGCGGCGTCGGTCAGGGCGCGCTGCGCCTGTTCGAAAACCTGGTGGGCAATCTGGTGTGTGCGTTTGTCGGTCTGCTCCAGAGCTTGCGAGAGCAGTTGAGCGACGAAGACGCCCGACAACACGACGACGACGAGCAGAACCAGCCCGGTCATCACCAAAGTGAGTTTAGTGCGCAGCCGTAGCTGCATTGGAAGACCTACTCCGCGTCGGCGTTCGCTCCGCCGTATTCTTTCAGCTTATTGTGCAGCGTTTTGAGGCTAATGCCCAAAAGATCGGCGGCGCGTGTCTTATTGTTGCCGGTCGCGTTGAGCGTCTGAAGGATCAGTTCGCGTTCCATGGCGTCAACGGTCGTGCCGACAGGGAATTTGATCGTCGATAGATCACTGGGACCCTTGGCCTGGGATTTGCCGAATTCGTCGGGCAAGCAGCTTCGCGTGATCAGATCTTTCTCGCACATGATCGTGGAGCGCTCAAGCACGTTGCGCAATTCACGGATGTTGCCCGGCCACGTGTAGCTGCGGAAGATGTCGAGCACTTCGGTGCCGATGCCGCGGACATTTTTGCCGTGCTTCGCGTTCACGTCGCGAAGAATGTGCTCGACGAGAAGCGGAATGTCGTCTTTGTGATCGCGCAGCGGCGGCAAGTGAATGTGGAAGACGTTGAGGCGGAAGAAGAGATCCTGGCGCATCTGGCCGGAGCCGACGGCTTCTTCGGGATCTTTGTTCGTCGCGGCCAGAACGCGGACGTCGACGGGCGTTTCGCTTTTGCTGCCGAGGCGGCGAACTTTGCGATCTTCAAGAACGCGCAGGAGCTTCGCCTGCGTTGGAGCAGGCATTTCGCCGATTTCATCGAGGAGCAGAGTGCCACCATCGGCGAGTTCGAAGCAGCCGATGCGGCGCTCGGCGGCGCCGGTGAATGCGCCGCGCTCGTGGCCGAAGATTTCGCTTTCCATCAGCGTTTCGGGAATTGCCGAGCAGTTGATGGCAACAAATGGGCCGGAGGCGCGCGGCGAAAGTTTGTGAATGCTACGGGCGACAATTTCTTTCCCGGTGCCGGTTTCGCCGGTAATAAGGACGGAGGCGGAACTGGGCGCGGCCATTTCGACGATGCGCATGACTTCCTGCATCGGTTTTGATCCGCCGACCAGATCGCCGAGGCGGCCGGTTTCTCGAAGCTGGCGCTGCAAAACGGCGAGCTGGCGCGTGTCGCGCGCTTTTTCCAAGCAGCGATCGAGGAGCGCGCGCAAAACGGGCGCTTTCATCGGCTTTTCGATATACCAGAAGGCGCCGGATTCGATGGCGGCTACGGCGCGTTCATCGCTGCCTTTACCGGTGATGATGATCGACGGGACGTTGCGGAGTTCGGTACCGAGCTGCTTGAGGAGATCAAGGCCGTTCATGCCGGGCAATTCAACGTCGGCGATGAGGGAATCGGGCTGAAAACTGGCGAATTTCGCGAGGGCGTCTTCGGCGGTACCGACACCAAGGACGTCGTAGCCCCATTTTTGCAGGAGCTGTTCGTAGCCTTTACGCGCATTGTCTTCGTCTTCGACGATCAAGACGCGGTCTTTGCGTTCGGTATCCGTGCGAATCGCGGTGTTTGTGTCTTCCGCCATGCGGACCTTAGCCTCTCCCCTGAGGTAACGATGCTAGCAGCGCCTTCAGCGTGTACTGGACCTTCGACTGTAACAAGGGGGCGAGGGATTGCCAAGTTGGACGAGCAATGGGGGCCTGAGTCAGTTTCCGGGAACGAAGTTCGTCGGAGAGTCGAATCGCGCGGCACATCCAGGAGCGCGTTTGCGCGCTCTTAGGCCGTTCAAGCGTGGATACTCTTTATTTTCGGAAAGTACAGCCAGAGATGCCCTCCGTTATCGTCCTCGCCGAACACGATTTCACCATCGCGCCCAGTGACGGCGTCGCCGAATTGGTATCCGTAGCGACGCTGCTCGAGAACGGAAGCTGCGACGCCGAGATTGGTGACGCTGCCTGATACAGTGTCGCAGCAGAAGAGGTTTGCCATCTCCGCTCCGCAGAAACCGAAGAGCCTGCCGTCGGGCGTCACTGCCATAGGTCCGACCGGCGTGAGATGCGCGGTTCCGAGCAAACGGAATTTATTCTCATCGAAGGAAAACAGCCGTCCGGTAGCGTCGGCTGTGAAGAGCAGACCGTTGTTGCGATCGCGGGCCCATCGCAACGGCCCGGTCCAATCACCGTCGGGAAGGTGAACCGCGGCGCGGCGAATTTTGCCAGAAGCAACATCGAAGCGCCAAAGTCGCGCACCCTCATCCTGTCCGAATACTCCGGCACGACCGATTGCCAGATGGCCACGACCCGGCACCTCTCCGACGACAGTGATCCGCCCGGTCTCTACATCCACGGTGAACAGGTGATTCGTGGTTACGCCCACGACGGTATTTCGGGACGGGACGGCGATGGCGTGAACCACAAGCTCTCCGGGAACGCACTCACCGAGTTCTTGAAGAACCGGTGGCGCAAGACCCCACTCCTGGATCCAATCTTCCGCCAGTCTTATGTGCGGCACAGCCACTGCGCGGCCACTCTGCGGTCCGTTCACGAAAGCGATCGTGCCCGACGTGCCACAACAAACCGCCGCGGTGCTCGTGCAGCCGGGAACGGCTCCAGCATCCAGGACGATCCCAGTGAGGTGATGGAAAGCCGCCCCAAAAAGGTGAGCCTGGCGTCCACTTGTTCCACCGTAGATATGACCCTCGGCGTTGATGTCGAGCGCGGTGATGCGGCTCTCGTCGAGCGGTATCGGGGTCGTCATGCCGGGCAGGCACGTGGGAAATGCCACCATCGTCCCCTCGCGAACGAATTGGTGCGCGAGTTCGTTCTCATAGGCCTTGATTTCCGGGGAATTCGGATCGAATTTGGGTTTCGTCTGCATGGTGGTGTCCGTCAGCCCCACATCCGAATCGGAAGGTGCGCGTTTTTCCGCTTGCGGTCGGCCGGCATGGAAACTTTGAAGATGCCGGATGGGTGATTTCCAACGTGGCCGAAAAACAGATCGCCGTTGTGATCGACGGCGCCACGCGAGACATAATGCGCCTCGCCTGTGGGATGCTCGAGTCGGGCGACTTCCTCGCGCTTGAGAGTCTGCGGATCGAGGCACCAGACCACGCCTTCGTTTCGCTTCCGCGAATCGGGCGTTGGATTGTATTTCGCGTCGCGCCAGCGCGAAGCGACGTAGTAGAGCTTGCCGTCCCCTCCAAACGTCAGGCCTCCGCAGTGATCGTCATACATATCAATCGGAAAACTTAAATCGCGTGGCTGCGTGGCGGGGCCGAGATCCTCGACCTTCGCCCACTCACCCTGGTTGGGCCAGATGCGCATCAAGCGCGGATTCGGGCACCAGGTGGATGCGTAGACGCATTCACCGTCGGGCGACGGCGCCACGTCGTAGAACACACTGTGCCAGCCGGTTTGGTAGTTCGGATCATGCGCCAGCAGGCCGGGAGAGATTTCCAGCCTGTCCGTCTCCGGCGTGTAGCGCACCAGTCGGCCGTAGTCGCTGCTCGTCCACACACGGTGCTGTTTGTCGAGGAATAGCGCCTGAGGATTGATGGAGCTGATGCGGCCGATATCGCGCCGCTTTCGCGTTTTGAGATCGTAGATGATGAAATGATCGCGCGGGTAACTCATGGCGTAGAGCAAACCGCGCTCTTCGTCGTGCAGCAAGCAGCGGCATCCTTCCTTCGGGATGAGCGTGTCCCACCAGAGAACTTGATCGGTGCGGGTGTCGAAAGCGAGCAGCGCCGAGCCGCGAAAGCAACGCTTCGCGTCGTGCCACGAATACCAGGGCGAATAAACGGGAAGATCGATTGGCGGGCCGGAAAGATGCGTCGCCATGTAGAGCACACCGTCGTGCATCGAGGGCGCGAAGCTGTAGTGAATCTTGCACTGTGAGGCGCGGCCTGAGTCGCCGGGATCGTCCACCTTTTCGGCGAGGTTGAAGAGGTAGTCGAGATCGTCGCGCTGCTCGTTGTAGCGCACAGGTTTTACCACGCCGCCGGGGACGCTCTCCGCGCAAGCAGCGGCATAGATGCGGCCATCGGGACCGACGGAAAGAGACCAGCACGTATCCGAATCAGGATGCTCTGTGAACGGGTACCACTTGACGGGAAAAGGCGTTTCGCCGAGCGCCCTGGCTGCGTTAGCTGTGGCTGCCGTAGCTTCAGCCGCCACGGCAGGGGCGAGGCCTGCCGCGAGCACCCCGCTGCTCACCTTCATGAAGGTGCGGCGATCAATCTGTCCTGATCCCATCGAACTCCTTTCGAGCGGGAGGCACGCCATGCATTTCGATCCGCCTCGTTGGATAGCCCGGAATTCCCGAGATACCTCTGTGCCGGGCATCGTACGCTCCCCCTGCCGTTGACACAACGGACTTGCCACTCGCGATGTCAGGGAGAATGCCGGGATTCTGCAACTTCCGGGAGCTGGGTGATCGGGCAATCGGAAGTGGCAGCGTATTCCGGACCGAACTCGGCGCGCTAAGAAGGCCTAGCGGGTGCCGATGAAGAAGAGCTGGAACTCGGAGATTTCGGCGGCGTCGGTGGAACTTAGGATATTCAAGCGGACTCGGGAGGCGGTTTGTGGGGCGAAGCTCTCGATACGCTTGTGACCGATCGAGTGGTCGGCTGCGACGGATTTCCAAGCGGTGCCGTCCCAGACTTCGATGCGAAACGACTGGACGTTCTGGCCGTTCGCCAGGCGCTCCATGAGTAGAGCGTGATCGAAAGTCACGGGCTTGGCGAAATTTATTTCCAGCGTTGAGTGATGCGAACCTTGCGGCGCGGACCAAAAGGTGTCCGTGTCATTGTCCAGCGCACGTTCGGCTTCGGGATGCTGGTGCACGTGGTCGCGCGACAAATTTGTGGTTGCGTCGTAGCGCTTGGCGATGGCGGCGCCGAACTCTTCGAGCCGTTTCGTGTCATTCTCTGGCAGGAGACCGCGATTGTCCGGCGCCAGCCCTAACATGAGTTGGCCACCGCGCCCGATGGTTTGGTCATAGAGGATGATCAACTCAGGGAGCGACTTGAGCGAAGCCTCGTCGTGCGGATGCCAAAACCAGTGGAGCTTCCGCAGTGGCGTGTCGGCTTCTGCTGGGCGCCACCGCAGATATCCGTGACGGTCGATGACGTTCCAGTTGTCGCGAGCAACGATGCCTGCTTCGTTGCCGACCCAGCGGATGTCGCCGTATTCGAACAGGCCGGTGTCGGCGAATACGAGTGTGTTGGGCTGATAGGTGCGCAGCTCTTCGATGATATGGGGGAAGTTGTAGACGTGGCCGGCGCTGCCGGCGCCGTCGAGCCAGAATTCCGTGAGCTCGCCGTAGTTTTGCGCGAGTTCGTCTAATTCGGCGGCGTAGTATTTGTCGTATTCGGCGGAGTTGCTGTAGCGGGGCTCGTGGCGATCCCAAGGCGAGAGATAAACGCCGAACTTGAGATTGTACTTTCGTGCGGCTGCGGCGACCTCGGCGACGACATCGCCTTTGCCATCTTTCCACGGACTGCTCTTCACGCTGTAGTTCGTTTGCTCTGTGGGCCAGAGGCAAAATCCGTCGTGATGTTTCGCCACCATGACGACATATTTGGCGCCCGCGGCTTTGATCGCGCGCATCCATTGTTCGGGATCAAAGGCGGTGGGGCTGAAGACTTTAGGATCGGCCGTGCCGTCTCCCCATTCGCGATCCATAAAGGTGTTCGGGCCGAAATGAATGATCACGCCGAATTCGAGGTCCTGCCAGGCGACTTGTTGAGGAGAGGGTTTTACGTCGACGAAGTTTTGAGGCGCGGCCAGGCAGCAGGTCATTAGCAGCGCGAAAACTGCGAGTGCAGCGCGGAGGTGCATCGCGTACGTTTTTTCATTTGTGCGCGGGCATGTCAAGTGAATCGTGATCGTTGCGACGGTGATCGCGAATTTACTTGCATGCTCGATGTAGGAAACGCGGGAGATCGTCTGATGAGGATGGTGCACGTCGTTACGACATCTGGTGACGGCTATCGCTGAGATCCTTCGGCGTCTTACAGACGCCTCAGGATGACAAACGTATGGATATGTCGCACGGTGACAGCGGTATGGAGGCGATCGCAGGATGACGCGACTGTGTTTAGGTGGGTGGGTAGCTAGTGGTGCGCCGGCTTGTCGAGCGAGATGGTCATGTCGTGGAAATCGAGGGTGAGGATGGTGTCGCGGAAGAGTTCGAGGCCGACGGTGGCGTCGAAGAGGCCGTCGGGTTCGTGGACGGCTTCGGTGGGGAAGTAAACTTTAGCGCCTTCCTTCGCGAGCGTGATGCCCTGAAAGCCTTCCTCCTGTGCGTCGGCGACACGCATGGCGGCGCCGCCATCGGTGAGCGGGAACATTCGGGTATCTGTGGTCGAGGCTGCGCCGCTGAGGCTGAGTTTTTCGATGGATGCGGTGTAGATGAGCATCGAGCCGGTGTACATGGTGTCGACCTGAGCGGAGACGCGCTCGGTGTTGATGGTGAAACCATCGGCGACGACGATGGGCGGACCGTCGTTGCCGAAATTGATCAGCTGGATGGTGTCGCACTTGCCGGCGCATTTGACCGGCTTGGTCAGAACGTCGGAGATGCGGAATTTGCCGGCCGCGAAGTCGAGTTGGATGATGCGATCTTTGAAAGCGGCGTAGGCGAGAGTGCCGGCGACCTCGGGCATCTGATTCTGGTTGATCATCTCGGTGAGGTCCATGCCAAAGGCGGAAACCTGCGTCATGGCCATCGAGCCGATGTGCAACGTGGGGATTTGCGTCGGGACCATTTCCAAAGTTGCGCCGCCGGGCATTGGCGGATGAAGCGGCTTGAGGTCGGCGGCTTTCATGACTTTCGCGTCGACGATGGTTTCCACGTTGCCGGTGTCGATGACGAATTTGAGCGGGGTGGCATCGTCGCCGATGTGCACTTCGATGCAGGGCGTGCCTTTGCAGTCGAGGAGCGGGACTTCGGTGAGGAATTTTACGCCGTTGTAGGCGGCGGAGGTGGATTGGGCGGAGGCGGAAGGGATTGTCAGGAGCGCTGTTGTGGACGCGGCTGAGACGGCGGCTGCGGCGAAAATTGCTGCGATCGCGGCGAGTCTTGGTTTTGAGATTCTTGGAGCGCGCGCGGGACGACGCGAATGATGCGCGTTTCTATAACAAATGGGCATGGGTCGCTCTTTTGGTGCTCGGTTGCGGTCACTGTGGGCAGCAGTGAGGCTTCCCAGTTATAGACGAACCTTGCACGCGAATGCTAGCATTGATGTTAGTTCACCGGTGGGGCCGTGGCGCAGTTGGGAGCGCGCCTCGATGGCATCGAGGAGGTCGTGGGTTCGAATCCCATCGGCTCCACCATTACTCTTCTGATTGGGGTTAGAGCAGATTTTTGCTACCTGCTACCGAAACCTCAATTCCCCTGAGATTTGGAGTATTGGCTGTTAGGAGCATAAACAGCCATGTCTCACACCAAACTCGCCGTCTATCGCGGTGATTCCACCGTGTATCACAAGTTCGAATAGATCTTATGCTTCCATGTGCGAAGAGCGTACGCTTCGTGTTCGTCAAAATATCTCAAACCCCTCCGCTAACAACCTATCGCCGCGCACGGATCCACTTCGGCGAAAAACGCACTTTCGCTCAAGTGGTTTTCTAGAACTCCGGTTTGCGAATGCGGACGAAATGAGTGTTGACGGCACTATTTGTCCTCGACATCGGTCACCGTGAAGCGACCCTCGCTCTGCAGAACCGCGTAAAGCCGAGCAGCCCTGTCATTCACCACGAGCGCATAGGGATTGTGTCCCGTGTGTAGCGTCTCGATCACGGCATTACGCGCACCATCGATGACCGAGACGCTGTCTCCGTGAACGTTCGCGACGTAGATTCGATTTGCCTTCTGGTCTATGGCGATTCCTTGCGGCTTCTCCCCAACCTTGACCAGTGCCAAAGCTTTGCCTTTTGTCCCATCGATCACGGCAACCGTATTGTCTTCGTGGTTCACGACATACACTAGATTCGTCGCCGAATTCACTGCTACAGCGCAGGGAGTGGCGCCGGTCGCGATGTTAGTCACGCTCCCGGAGGCTTCATCGACGATCGCCAACTCCGCATTTCCTGCGCGAGTCACATACAGTTTCCCGGCCGCTTCATCGATAGCCATACCCCACAGATGCATTCCGCCCATTTTTATTTTGCCAATGATGGCCGGATTACTGTCCAGCACCGTGAGACTTGTGGCTTCCCATCCGATGAGGTAGGCGCGATCCCGCTTTGTGTCGATCACGATGGAGTCAGCCGAACCCGCTTTTATCGTGCACGTGGAATTGGTCGCGCCATCGATCAACGTGATCAGGTCACTGAAGGTGTTGGACACGAAAATTTTGTTCGTTACGGGATTTACTGCCAGGACGTAAGGCAGAGCGCCGACATTCACCGTTGCCACCACGACATCCTGGGTACCGTCGATCACGCTCACGGACCCGCCCGCGTTGTTCGCAACGTAGATCCGGTTCGTTGTTTCGTTGATCGCGAGCGCGACCGGGTCCCTGCCTACCTTAACGTCGACCGTAGCCTTTTTTTCTCGATCGAATATCGCCACCGCGTCCTGGGCGTGGTCAATGGCGTAGACTTTCCCCGTCTTCGCATTTAGCGCAATCGCTCGCGTGGCGTTCAGAAGAGATGTCGATGGCGTAGTGGCTTGCGGTTTTGCCCATGCGGTGGCGGTGAGGCCCAGCACGATCGCAACGCTGATTATTTTGTCAGGGAGTTTTCTATATTTGTTATAAATGGGTGCCTCGCAATTTTCGATGAAAATGTAGGACGATGACGATCACAATGCTTCGGAGACGTTTTCAAATGGCCTTTTCATGCTTCAGATCGCCGGGTCTCCAACGAGGCTGCAACATCGATACGATCCGACGGAAGAGCACCGGTGCTTTTTACACTTTTATCGTCGGCCTCGCTGTCGTTTTCTTCCCAGCGATTTGCGCCGCTCAGCAACCCCCCGAGCATGCGCCGTTCCACACTCTCGCCTTCTACACCACCAAAGGCGAACAGGACCACATCGATTTCGCTCTGCAAGCGCTGCACTTTTACGGTGACCTCGCCAAGAAAGACAATTTCTCTTTGGCCTCCACGACGGACTGGAACGACCTGAGTGCCGACAAGCTGAAAGACATCCAGCTCGTCATCTGGCTCAATGATTTTCCGCACACGCCAGAACAACGCAAGGCTTTTGAGGACTACGTGACTCATGGCGGTGCCTGGCTTGGTTTCCACGTCGCCGCTTACAACGACGACAGCACCCATTGGCCGTGGTTCGCCGATTTTCTCGGCGGCTCCATCTTCTTCGGCAACAATTGGCCGCCGCTGCCCGCCAAGCTGGTTGTTGATGACCACACACACGTCGTCACACAGAATCTCCCCGCCACGTTCACTGCTCCCGCCAATGAGTGGTACATCTGGAAACCGAGTCCTCGCCTCAGCAGAAACGTAAAGGTCCTCCTCACCCTTGACCCGCAAAATTACCCCATCGGATTAAAAGACACGATCACGGGCGGCGACTGTCCAGTCGTTTGGACAAACACGCGCTTCCACATGCTCTACATCAACATGGGCCACGGAGACAAAATCTTTACCAGCGCAATACAAAATAAACTCTTTGAAAGCGCAGCTCTGTGGCTTGGGACGCACAGATAGTCACGTTGACCACGAAGCAGAAGGGCTCTAGAGAGGTTGATCGATGCTGATGGAGCCTATTCCAGCCGGCTATCGGAACCAACATAGGGGCGACTAGCCGCCTCATCTAATCGCATCCAGATGTCTCAGAAAGTGCGGATACGGTTGCTTCAACCGCATCACGATGACCATAGTGGCTCAGCGTCGTGAAGGCGTCGGCGAGCCGAAGCCGCCGCTGAGCTAGTGGTCGGCTTGTCCCACGATAAAGCGAGGTCTGAGTAAGCTGGTCAACGATGAGTTCAAGTCTTACCGTGGTCAGGAATTCGATCTTGAGCCCGCGAGAGGTTTAATTTCTTGCAATTCTTCGTAGCCTAACAGCGCCGGGATTGTCGGAAAATCGCGGCAATCCTAGTCGTTATATTCCGACAGGTCGCCTCATGCTTCGTAATCACCTCGAAAGCGGTTTTTGTCGATTTTCAGCGACCGAATCTTAGACTCAAGCGTAGACCGCCGTATTCCCAACTTGACTGCGGCGCCGGCCGGTCCGAAGACCCGCCCACGGCTTGCTTCTAGAGCTTCCTCAATTAGTTTCTTCGCGTGTTCTTCGAGTCTTCGAGGAAGTTCGAGTCGGCTTTTCGGTTCCGATGCAGGAAACGAATTTAGCTGTTCTGGCAGCCAGCTCTCATCAATTGAAAAGGTATCCTTCTCGCAAAGGATCACGGAGCGTTCGATAACATTCTGCAATTCACGGACATTTCCAGGCCAGGGGTACGACTGAAGCAATTCGAGCGTTTTGCGGCTGACGTGCTTGATATCCTTGCCGGTTTTTCGTGAGTAGCGATCGACGAAATATTGCGCCAGCAGAGCGATATCCTCTCTTCGCTCTCGAAGAGGTGGAATTTCGATCGGAAAAACCTGGAGTCGATAATACAAATCACTCCGGAAAGATCCATTGGCCACAGCCGCATTCAGATCACGATTTGTGGCGGCGATGACACGAACGTCGACCCTGATCGCTTGGCTGCCTCCGACCCGCTCGAACTCTCGCTCCTGAAGCACTCTCAAGAGCGCGACCTGAGTGTCTGCGGGCAACTCGCCCACTTCGTCTAGGAAAATCGTTCCGCCGTCGGCCAGTTCAAAGCGGCCAAGCCGGCGTTGCGAGGCGCCTGTGAAGGCCCCTTTCTCATGGCCAAACAATTCCGACGAAATCAGTGTCGGTGCAAACGCAGCACAGTTCACACTGATGAAAGCGCGTTCCGACCTTCCAGAGCGCTTGTGAACGGTCCGGGCGATGACCTCTTTACCGGTGCCAGTTTCTCCGGTGATCAAAACGGTGGCATCCGTTCGAGCGACTTTGTTGGTCTGGGAAAGAACTGCTTTCAGCGGCTTGGAGGTACCAACAATTTCCTCCGACATCGTAGTCCGGCGGACCGCATCACGCAGAGCCAAATTCTCTCGATACACTTGATCCAAATGAGCGAGTCGCCGTAGATCGGCAAGAGAAGATTCTGCTTGTCGTTGTTCCTCGATATCGATATTAAGTCCGACCCAGTACTGGAGTGTTCCGTCGGCTGCCCGGACGGCTTCGGCGCGGCTCAGAAACCAGCGATAAACCCCGTGAGCATCACGAATGCGAAAGGTTTGATCAGTCGCACAGCCCGTTCGTAGGGAGACTGACCAGGTTCTGCGTAAGGCCTCATGGTCTTCCGGATGCGCGAGAGAAATATGAGAATCCCATTCTGCGCCGTCTTGGGTACCCGATCGGAGGGCATGATCTTTTGAGAGGCCCAAGTAGTCCGCATATCGGTTATTTACAAAGGTGAGCGCGCCGGACGAAGCGGCATACCAGACAAACGCCGGAATTAAGTTCAGGATAAATTGCAATTGGGATTCGAGCAAAGGGGGGCGTTGAGTCGAGCCCAAGACGCGTAAGTCATTAAATAGACGGTGTTTCTGCGGCTCGCTCAGTTTGTGGCCGAAGGCGGTTGCCATAAAGAGAATCCACGCTCCTTGTGACGCCTATTCTCAGAGCGGGAGTTTGGTAAGTCCTTCAGGCAGTTCTGAAAAAGGATGAAAAACTCTGAAGGGCCCTATAAGCTGCCCATTTCCTATGACCAACTTGTATCGTTTCTGTCAATTTTCGCTGGATCCAAGCAGGCGCACGCTGTCTCGCGAGGATTCACCCGTCTCCCTTACTCCCAAAGCATTCGACGTCCTGCTGTTTCTCGCTCAAAACCCCAACCGGTTAGTCACCAAAGAGGAATTGTTGCAAGCCGTGTGGGGCGACACGTTTGTGGAAGAGGGGAACCTGACGCAATACATCTCCCATTTGCGTAAGGCACTGGGTGACAACGCGGAAGATACCCGTTTGATCGTCACGATTGCTCGAAAGGGATATCAGTTCACGGAGAGTGTCACAGTCGAACCAGCAGACGTGGCAAAACACGCCGCGTTTCCCATCGATTCGATCGAGGCCTCGAGCACCAATTCGGAATCCGAGGAGTTTCCAACCAAAGCTACGAAACCATCGCCGGCCCGCCTTGGCCTGAGCAAATGGTTCGCGCCCGCCGGGCTGTTGATCGTCGTCACTGGGGCCTTCTGGTTCTATTCGAGTTACCGCCGGGTAACGCTCTTGCCGACTGACACGATCGTTCTCGCCAATATCAAAAACGAGAGCAGCGATCCGGTGTTCGACGACGCATTAGACGCAGCCTTGCGTTACGAAATGGCGCAGACACCCTATCTAAATATTCTAGGACTCGATAAGGTCTCCGGCACCCTGGCGCAACTCAACCTTCCGCCCGCCACAAAGCTGATGCCCGACGTCGCACGCGAGGTGTGCGGCAAGACCAACAGCAAGATAGTGATCTCCCAATCAATCCGCGACGTTGGGAATGGCTACCACTTGCAGATGCAAGCGCTCGATTGCCTTTCGGGGGCAATCTTGGCCAATGAGCAGGCGGAGATCGGTGCGCGGAATGAAGTCGTCCACCAATTGGGAGTAACAGCCGTACGCCTTCGCGCGAAGCTCGGAGAGCCCAGAGATTCGCTGGCGCGCTTCAATCAGCCGCTGGAAAATGCGCTCAGTCCTTCGCTCGAAGCTTTGCAGATTGCCACTCAAGGGCTCAAACTTTCCCTCGCCGGGGACGCTGCGGGAGCGCTGAAATTCTATCAGCGAGCTGTCGAGCTGGACCCGAACTTTGCTCTAGCGTATCAGCGGATGGGAGCGGCTAGCCTCTTCCTTGGGAACATTGACTTATCGGCGGCTTCGTACACCCGTGTATACCAACTCCGCGACCGATTGACCGAAAGAGACCGGTTGAATGCCGAAATCGACTATTACGGACGTGTCATCGGCGATTGGGAGAAAGAACATTCTGCCGTGCTCCGTTTCTTGGAGATATTCCCTCGCGATGTGCTCGGTCACGCCAATCTCAGGGCTGCATTCGTTTATCTCGGCCAGCCCGATCACGCCGCCGACGAAGCGGCGGAGACCGCGCGGCTGCGCCCAAGCCCGTATTATTTCGGCAGCGCGATACAGTCCATCCGGTTCGCGAGCAGATTCGGTGAGGCCAAGTCGTGGCTCGCCACAGCGGATACTCTGAAGCTCGACAATTCACTCATCCGGCGAGAGCGACTCATTGTGGCGTTCGCCACGGGCGATCGAGACAACGTCGAAAAGATCCTCAAGGAGGAGGAGCACGGCAAATATCGAGAAGAATTCCTGGTTGAGCATGCCCAGATCGAGATTCAGCGGGGTCACTTTCAGTCAGCCGAACGTCTCCGCCTCCAGGCGTTGGGGCGAACCTCGATGGCCAGTATTGCCGACTGGTCCCTGGTCCTCTCGGCCCTGGAATATGCGGAAGCCGGAAACGACACGCAAGCTCGACGTTATTACAACAAGGCAATTGGGAGTACGCTCGATCGCAACAGCAAGATAGTCCTTGCGCTCGGTCTCGCGCGATCAGGACAGATAGCCGAAGCCAATCGACTCGCGGATGACATCAGCGTGAAATGGCCCGAGGACACGATCGTGCAGCATTACTTTATTCCCACCATCCGTGCCTCGATCAAGTTATGGCAACACGATCCGGCGGCAGCCATCGATCTGCTTCGCGGCGCTGCCAAGTACGAACTGGCGTTTACGGGATCGGTCGATTCTGTGTACCCTGCATACATCCGCGGACTCGCGTATCTCGATCTCGGCGACGGCCGATCTGCCGCGGCTCAGTTCCAAGAGCTGGTCGATAATCCCGGTATCACCATCAGACATGTCACCGGACCCTTGGCCCGGCTCCAGCTTGCTCGCGCGCAGAAGATGATGGGCGATGAATCCGCTTCACGGAAATCCTACGAGACTTTTTTGGATCTGTGGAAGAACGCCGATCCCGACATTCCCATCTACAAGCAAGCGAAGGCCGAGTACGCCAAGCTCCAAAAATAAATTGCGCTCACTTTCGGGGCGCGGCCCTCACGTCCACGGCTTGGCCCTGAAGCGGTTCTTATTGATCTTCAGCGACCTGATCTTCGATTCCAGCGTCGACCGCGGTATCCCCAACTTAGCTGCGGCTCCGCCGGCCCCAGACACGCGCCCGCGCGTCTCCGTTAGAGCAGCCTCGATCATGTTCTTCTCCTGCGCCAGGAGTCTCCTCGGGAGCTCAACGTGTTGTTTCGGATTTTCTGTAAGCTGCGGCTCTTGCGGCAGCCAATTTTCGTCGATCGAGAATATCTCTGTTTCGCAGAGTATTACCGATCGCTCGATGACGTTCTGCAGTTCGCGGATGTTACCAGGCCAGGGATAGGACTGTAGTAGCCTGAGCGTCTTCTTGCTGATGCTCTCGATTCTCTTACCTGCTTTTCGCGCGTAACGCTCGACGAAGTATTCCACCAACAGCGGAATGTCTTCCGTTCGTTCGCGCAGCGGAGGAATCGCAATCGGGAAAACATGTAGCCGATAGAATAAATCGCTGCGGAACGATCCGGCGCCGATAGCAGCTTGTAAGTCGCGGTTCGTGGCCGCGATTACTCGGACGTCCGTGCGAATTCGACGATTGCCGCCGACGCGCTCAAACTCATGCTCCTGCAAGACGCGCAAGAGTGCGATCTGCGTCTCGACGGGAAGCTCACCAACTTCATCGAGGAAGATGGTGCCTTGATTTGCCAGTTCGAACCGTCCCAAGCGCTGCTGGGTCGCACCCGTGAACGCGCCTTTCTCGTGGCCGAACAGTTCCGAGGCGATAAGGTCGCGAGGAATTGCAGCGCAGTTCACGCTCACGAATGCGCGCGAAGCACGATCCGACCGCCGATGTATTGCGCGTGCAACCAACTCTTTTCCAGTACCCGTATCTCCCGTGATGAGGACCGTAGAATCGCTCCGCGCGACTTTGGAGATGCGCGAGAGTACGCCTTTCAGGGCGGGAGAGGTTCCGACGATCTCCTCAAACATTGACGCTTTGTCGATTTCTTCCCGCAGAGCCACGTTTTCCAGACGGAGCCTGTCTTCCGCTTGCTTACGATCTTCGATGTCCGCTCCGGTGACGTACCAACGCGTGATATCCCCTGCTTCACTGTGCAATGGATTGTACCGGGCCAAGAACCAGCGATAGCTTCCATCGCCCTTGCGCAGCCGCATCTCCAACTCGAAAGCTGCGCCATGGGAGACAGCGCGAGCGGAATCGCGGGTCACTCGCTCCCAGTCATCGGGATGAACGAACTCGGTGTGGTAGCTGGGAACCGCACTCTTGAATTTCTCCCTCCACTCCTCCAGCGTGAGGCCGAGGTAATCGAGCAGGATGCGGTTGGCGTACAGGCGTTCACTGTCCGGTCCGAACACGGCGACGAGTTGCGGCGCGAGGTCCAGGATCTGCCGAAGCCCGGCCTCTTGTTCGCGGATCTTGTTTTCCGCACGCTGACTATCGGTGATGTCGGTCACAGCACCGACGAATTCACGAAGCCCGGATGCATCCGCTAAAACGTGGGCTATGGCGTGGACGTGCTTGACTCGCTTGTCAGGAAGTAACAGGCGATAGGCGTGCTCGAAGTCTGTCGCTCCCGCTTGGGCGCGATGAATGACCTCCTCGAAGTCGGCGCGGTCTTCGGGATGCACCCGCTGCGCCACTGAACTGATGGTCGGATTGAGTGAGCGTTCGTACTCGAAAATACGGTAGGTTTCATCCGACCAGACAGTCTCGCCAGTGTCAGGTTTCCACCCAAAACTTCCCGTGCGACTCAATCTTTGAGCTTCTGCCAGGTATGCTTCGCGCCTGCGAAGTTCCTGAGTAAGAATCTCGTGCTCTGTAACGTCGATGGCGCTGCCAACGTACTTCCTAACCTTTTGGCCTTCTGCCGCAGGGGCGCCGACGCAGCGAATGTACCGGACCTCGCCACTCGGTCGCACGATGCGCTTTATGGCGTCGAACGGCGAACCTTCGGCCACGATTCTCTCGATCAGGTCTGCCATGAACTCGCGATCGCGGGGATGCACGCGATCCAGGTACTCGCCAATACTGGGCGGCTTGCCGGCAGGATCGAGTCCGTGCATCTGGAATAATTCGGGAGACCAGTAGTAGAAACCGTCGGGATCAAAGGCCCAGCTTCCCACGTGGGCCAGGCGCTGACCTTCGGCAAGAAAAAACTCGCTTCTTTGCAATTTCTCGGCATTGCGAAGAAGCTGTTCTCCCGCCATCTTGCGTTCGTCAATATCCAGACTCGATCCATACCACTTGACGATGTTGCCGTTCGCATCGCGGAGTGGCACTTTCCGGTGGAACATCCACCGGTAATCCCCGTTCGATCTGCGGACCCGAGTTTCGTATTCGAAGTCTTCTCCGCTTGCGAGGCAGGCGCGCCACTCCGTGACAATCCCGTTGAGATCCTCCGGATGAATGAACGCGGTCCAATTCCAGCCAGCCACCTTGTCCAAAGTGACGCCCAAGTACTCCAGCCAGCGCTTATTGAAGTAATCGAGGTAACCGTCGGGTCTGGCGGTGTGAATAAGCGAGGGGATCGAGTCGACGAGCACTTGTATGTTGAGCGACTCGGATTCTTGTCGTGGGGCGGACATGGCGCGAATCATACACCACACCATGGACCATCGATATTCGCCCTGTCGCTAGACCCATCAGCCGGCCCGACCCGCAATCCACTTATTTAAAGTGGCTGGGCGATCGCAGTTTTCCTCGAGGCGCTGGACTGAAATTGCCCGGCGAATTTGTCCAGGGCTTCGCCAATTGTCGAAAATTCGCCGTTCATTCCGACGCAAAGGCTGACTCTTTTCAACCACTTGCAATTGGAACGTCAATTGCGCTCCGAAGTGCACCCCAATGAGCGCGATCTTGTCGAGGCGTCAAATGCTGAGGATCACAAGGACCGCAAACGGCGAAGTGGTCTTTAGGGTCAGTGGCGAACTCGATTCCGAAAACATGGCGGAAATAGAGGCTGTGATTCGCGCAGAGAAGAAAGGAACACACATCGTCCTCGACTTGACGGATTTGAGATCCGTGGACGGCGAGGCCGTTAAATCGCTTGAAAGGTGGGAAGCCGACTCGATCAAGCTGAAGAACTGCACAGCCTACATCCGAGAGTGGATACGCAGGCAACGCGTGGAAAGGCAGTCTGAGAAGGGAACCTAAACGGGGAAGGCGTCGTGTTTGAATTGGTGGCAAGCGCCGGCGCGACTTTAGAGGTGAAAAATGTCCTCAGCTTCTGCTTCGCTGAACCGATATCACGAAAATCCAGGAAACGTGCCAATGGATGGGCCTTTCTATCGAACTGACGAACTGCGCGCTCGAGGGATGGACCGCAAAGAACTTCCGTTCGTCGAAACAATTGTAGGTCGGCGCGGGAGTCTCCGCGGCATCCTCGCCCTCGTCGAGGCGGTCGCCCCCACGAACATGACAGTCCTCATCGCGGGAGAAACCGGCACCGGAAAAGAAGTGATCGCTCGCGCGATCCACGAGTGCAGCCCTCGGCGGAATCGAAGCCTCGTGAAGGTGAATTGCGCCGCGATCCCAGCTGGCCTCCTGGAAAGCGAACTCTTCGGGCACGAACGCGGAGCCTTCACCGGCGCCGTTAGTTCTCACGTCGGCCGCTTTGCGCTGGCCGATCAAGGCACTCTGTTCCTCGATGAAGTCGGAGATATGCCATTAGAGCTTCAACCCAAGATGCTGCGTGTCTTACAAGAGCGTGAGTTCGAAGCCGTCGGCAGCACGCGCACCACGCGAGTCGATGTCCGCGTTGTCGCCGCCACCAACCAGGACCTGAAGCGCATGGCTCAGAATCGCGAATTCCGGGAGGATCTGTACTACCGGCTGAATGTCTTCCCGATTTTTCTGCCTCCACTGCGCGAACGGAAAGCCGATATCCCCGAGCTTGTGGAGCATTTCGTTCGACAGTTTGCAGCCTCGATGGACAAATCGATCGAATCGATCCCACAGGAAACCATGAGGTCCTTGGTGCGTCACCATTGGCCCGGCAACGTGCGAGAGCTTCAGAATTACATCGCTCGCGGCGTTATCCTTTCGAATGACGGCGTCTTTGAACCTGCTCCCCTTGAAAGCTACGAGCCGGCGGAGCCCGAGATTTTAAATCCCACGCTGGAAGACAAGGTACGCAGAGAAATAATCGCGGCTTGCCAGCGCGCCAATTGGAAGCTCGGTGGTCCAAGAGGCGCGGCTGCAAGACTCGGTCTGAAGCGCACCACTCTGTTTTACAAAATGAAACGTCTCGGCATCACGCCTCCGGCGGACCATTCGCAGGACTGACTCGAACCCGCGAGTTGCAGCTCAGCGTCCACATCGTTAACACCGAATGATTGAAGCTCTTGCGCGTGAACCAAGATTCCCGCCTTGCCTCAGGTTGGTTTCAGGGTCCGCGGTGCTTGCGAACTCGGAAGTCCAATACGTTTCCAGGATTTCGACGATGAAGCGGACGTCCGTTGCAGGGGATTCACATCAGCGCGCTTCGACTTATCCAACACGTGCCGTCTCGCGCGCAGGAGCCGCGCTTTTAGTGTCGCAACAGAAACGCGTAGCGCTGCGGACGCTTCCTCACGCGAAAGGTCGTCGTAGTACGTCATCGTGAATGCCTGTCGAAGTACGGGTCTCATTTTTCCCAGAACCCCGTTGATGAATTCGAAAGTTTCGCGTTCTGCGTAAATTGCTTCCGGGTTCGGATGCGAGCCTTGAATTCTCTCGGTCCAGTCCTCGTCATTCGAAGCGGAACTGTCGGGAAGCGAACTGATCGCGACGGTCTTCCGTTTTCGCCGCATCATCAGAGCCGAATTCAATACGATGCGCGTCAGCCACGTTTTCAGCGCAGACCGTCCCTCGAAACTTCGTAAGTGGCAATGCGCCGAAAGAAAAGCCTCTTGCACCGCTTCTTCCGCGTCTTCTCGGTTCTGCAAGATAGAGTATGCCGTCGCTACAAATCTGCTGCGCAGTGCGACAAACATCTCCTCTAACGCGTCCTGCCTTTCGATTTCCTCGGGTGCCAGCGACGCATTGCTGCGGCCAGTTGTTACATTCCTGGCGGAGCTCGAACGCACATGATCTTTTATTCGCAACACGGAGAAATGCGTGCCGGTCGCAGGTTCGTCAGTTTGCGTGATGAAATTTGCCAATCCGTGGGTCACTCGCAGTCTCCATTTCTGACGTGCTCATCACTGCAAATGTGTGCCCAAGGTGGCGTCCGCTAGTCGCTCCCGCTAGGTCGTCTGTTTTCAATGGGAAGAAAAAATGCTGAACGGCGTCTGGCGCCGCGAGGTTTTTGTTGAAGCTGCAAATTGATCTGAAAATCGACACTAGCGTCGATCTATTGACCTATGCGCGATCAGATCGCTTCTGCCGGCCTACTTTTTCGTCCACCGTCAACCCGTCAACGCTTAGGCAGTTGTGTGAACGAGTTGACACCGTTTTCTCTCTCGCCGGAAGCGACCTCATTCAAACGCCTATTAATCGCGTTTTGCTAGCCTGTCGTTGCGGAATTCGAATTGCATCACTGACCGCTGAATGAAGTGGCCAAAAGCCGAGGAAGGGTAGCGATGACAAAGAAAGTCGCGGAGTTGTTGGTGGATGTTCTCGCCGAAGCAGGCGTCAAGAGAATCTACGGTGTCGTCGGCGACTCGCTGAACGGCATCACAGACTCAATTCGTGTAAAGAAGAATATCGATTGGGTGCACGTCCGGCATGAAGAGGCTGGAGCCTTCGCTGCCGGTGCGGAAGCACAGCTCACCGGGAAGTTGGCAGTTTGCGCCGGGAGCTGCGGCCCCGGAAACATGCACTTGATCAACGGCCTCTACGATTGTCAACGCAACGCTGTTCCAGTACTCGCGATTGCCGCGCATATCCCGAGTCGCGAGATTGGCAGTACCTACTTCCAGGAGACCGACCCAAAACACATCTTCGCGCAATGCAGCTACTACTGCGAGCTTGTGTCCGATCCCGACCAGATGCCGCGCATTCTGGAAACTGCGATTCAGACCGCAATCTCGAAGCGCGGAGTCTCCGTAATCGTGTTGCCCGGAGATGTGGCGCTGAAGGATGCCACCCACGGGCCGCGAATACGCTTCCACGACCCGAGGTCCACCGTTTGTCCATCCGATGAAGAACTCAAGGCCCTTGCAGACCTTCTGAATAATTCCGAAAAGATCACCATCCTCGGCGGCGCGGGCTGTGAAGGAGCTCATGCCGAGCTGATCCAGGTTGCCGGCAAGCTTCAGGCTCCGATCGTGCACGCCTTTCGTGGCAAGGAGTTCATCGAGTACGACAATCCATTTGATGTGGGGATGACAGGTCTCCTCGGATTTTCGTCCGGCTATTTCGCGATGATGAATTGCGACGTTTTGTTGATGCTGGGCACCGATTTTCCATATCGCGACTTTTATCCGAAAGACGCGAGGATCGTACAGATCGACCTTCGCGGCGACCATCTGGGACGTCGATGCAAGTTGGACTTTGGCCTTATCGGAGACACCAAAACAACCTTGAGAGCGCTGCTTCCAAAACTGGAGCAGAACGAACACCAGCAACACTTGAGCCAGTCGGTCGAACACTATCGCAAGACACGGAAGAGCTTGGATGACCTCGCAACCGGTGATTCCAACAAACCCCCGGTCCATCCCCAACACGTTGCCCGTGTGATCGACAAACTCGCGACCGCCGATGCGGTTTTTACATGCGACGTAGGTACGCCCGTTATTTGGACCGCGCGTTATCTCAAGATGAACGGCAAGCGGCGGATCATCGGTTCCTTCAACCATGGATCGATGGCCAACGCGATGCCACACGCGATCGGAGCGCAAGCAGCGTATCCGGGTCGCCAGGTCATCTCGCTCTCCGGCGATGGCGGTTTTTCGATGCTCATGGGAGATGTCATCACGCTGGCACACCAGAAGTTGCCGGTGAAGGTGATCATTTTCAAAAATCAATCGCTCGCTTTCGTCGAGCTGGAGCAGAAAGCTTCCGGTTTCCTGGAGTTTGCCACGGACCTGGGGAACCCGGATTTCGCAAAGATCGCGGAGGGCTCAGGCGCTCTGGGGTTGACAGTGAGAACACCAGATCAGGTCGAGCCGATGATCGCGCAGGCTCTGAAGCACGACGGTCCTGCCGTTGTCGAAGTTTACGTCGCACGTCAGGAACTCGCGATACCTCCGAGTATCACGCTCGAGCAAGCCAAGGGCTTCTCTCTCTTCATGCTGAAAGCGGTTCTCAGCGGACGTGCCGACGAAGTCATCGATCTCGCCAAGGCCAATCTGTTCCGGTAGGGGACGAGATTCAGATGACCACGAAACCAATCAGTGCCGCTATTCAGGCCGACGCAACCAGCGGATGGCGAGTCCGGGCGTTCCAGATCGCGTGGGCGCTCGGACTCTGCTTCTACTTCCTGGAATACGCGTCACGGTCTGCGCCCGCCGTGATGATTCCGCATCTTTCCACTGCATTTGGAACGACCGCGATCGGCGTCAGCGCGATTCTCGGCACCTACTACTACACCTACTCCACGACCAGTCTCATCGCCGGCGCCGCACTCGACCGGCTCGGCGCGAAAAAGGTTGTGCCGGTTGGCATTTTTATTTTAGCGATCGGATGCCTGCTCTTTAGCATTTCAACGCCGGCAGCCGGATACACCGGAAGGTTGCTGCAAGGCGCAGGCTCCGCATTTGCGTTCACCGGCGCAGTCTATCTGGCTGCGCACGGCTTCTCCGCACGCTGGCTCGCCACGGCCATCGGCGTAACACAATGCATCGGGATGCTCGGAGGCGCCGCGGGGCAGTTTGTCGTCGGGCCTTGGCTCGAACATGGCGTCGCCTGGCAATCCATCTGGCATTGGCTCGGCACAGCGTGTGTGGTTGTCGGGATATTGCTTTTTTTCATTTCTCCGTCTGAGTCTCGCCCGCAATCGTCAGGTTCAGGCTGGGCTTCGCTCATTCGCCCGTACGCGATTGTCTTCCGGAATCCGCAATCGTATTTGTGCGGCGCCGTAGCAGGACTGTTGTTCGTTCCCACGACTATTGGCGACATGACTTGGGGCGTCGCGTTTTTTCAGCGCGACCGCATGTTCAGCTACCACGATGCAGTCGTCACCGGTTCACTCGTACCTCTCGGATGGGTGATTGGCTGCCCGCTGCTCGGTTGGCTCGCGGATCAGATGGGACGCCGAAAACCTGCGCTCATCGGCGGCGCAGTCGTTATGTTCCTGGCCGCGGCGTTGATCACTTTCAGCACCGGTCACCGTGTTGCAGAAATCGGCTGCCTGATTTTTGGCATTGCCTCCGGCGCGGCCATGATTCCGTACACGATCATTAAGGAAGTCAATCCCGACGAGGTGAAGGGAAGTGCGACGGGCGGTATCAACTTTCTCACTTTCGGCGTCACTGCGCTGATCGGTCCCATCTTTGCCGACCTGCTTGGCAAGGGATTCGCCAGCACGCAGAACCATGTCGCTCATTTTCGGCAGAGCGGCTTGTTCTGGCTTGCCGGTATCGCTCTGGCGATCGCTCTTAGCGCGTTCCTTCGCGAAACCGGACACGGGCGGAAGACGGCGTAGGTCGCTCGCTATGAAGCCGATCTACATCCTGATCGCGTGCCTTCTTCTCCCGGGCGTTGTGCGGGCACAAGGTGGCGGAGCGAATGCCGATTCCTCCGCGAATGACGCCAACCTGGCCGCGGAGATCAAATCGCTCCGCGAAGCTCTTTTGCAAACGCAAAAGCAAGTGGCTGCGCAACAGCACGAGATCGAAGCACTGAAAGCACAATCGAAAAACGTAGAGTCAGGCGCTGCCGCGAGTGAGTTGCCCGCGAAGCGCGCTAATGAAGCAGTTGGCAATTTGGCCGCGCCCGCGCCTGAGACGGCGATCGTAGTCCCAGGCAAAAATATCCAGCAACAACAGGCCACACAGCAGGGTCAACCGCAAGGCAACCAACAACAAGAGCCACTCGGCTCCTTTAAATTCGGCGACGCAATTCTCGAACTCGGAGGATTCGTCGATCTCGAGAATATTTATCGGACGACGAATACGCAGAGCAACATCGCCACCAATCTGGGCGGCTTTCCCTACAACAACACGCCCCAAGGAAACGTCAGTGAATTCCGCACGACGGCGCAATTTTCGCGTTTGAGCTTCAAGGTTCAGGACAGTTTCAAAGGCAACGACATTACGGGTTTTGTGGAAGGCGACTTCAGTGGCAACGACACTCCGGGCGTGTACCAGAGCGTGAATCCTCACACGAATCGCCTTCGCCTTTACTTCATGGATCTGAAGCGCGGCAAATGGGAAATTCTCGGAGGGCAAACCTGGAGTTGGCTGACTCCCAACCGAGAAGGCATCGGACCGATTCCTTCCGATCTAGCAATTACTTACAACGAAGATCAGAACCTCGGCGTCGGCGTTCCCTACACTCGTGCCGCTGAGTTTCGTGTTGCCTATCATCCGAATGAACACTGGGCATTCGGAGCAGGCATCGAGAATCCGAATCAATACATCGGCAGTTACGTCGCGCTTCCCGCGGCGTTCACCTCCATCGGCACGCAGTTTGACAATGGCGCGCAGGTCGGTGCGGCCAACGCCTTTCCGGATGTTCTGTCCAAAACTACTTACGACAATAAATTAGCGGGCAGACACTTTCATGCCGAAGTCACGGGCCTATTCACTGGAGCGCACGCATCGGCTGCACCCGGGACATCGACTTCTTTTCAAACACACACGACGGTCGGCGGCGGCGGCCAGATCGCCACGAACTACGAATTGATGCGCGACAAGCTCGTGTTTCTCGCGAACGCTTTCTGGAGCGACGGCGGCGCTCACTATCTCGTCGCAACAGGGCCGCAACTGGTGATCCGTCCTAACGCTCTCGGTGATGACATCAGCTTGTCGATGGTGCACGCGGGAGCCGGATCCGCTGGTTTCGAGTGGAGAGCGAGCCCGAAGCAAGCGTTCGCGGTCTACTATGGCGCAGATTATTACGGACGAAATTTCTTCCCAGACACGACAAACACAAAGAATCCCGGAACGATTATCGGATTTGGTGGCCCCGGCTCTCCGAATACCAACAACCGTGCGATACAACAGGTCACCTTCGATTGGCTGCAAACGTTTTGGAAGCATCCGCGCTACGGCGCTCTTCAGACGTACGTCCAGTATTCCTATTTGACGCGGGCTCCCTGGTTCGTGGCGCCCGACAACCCGAAGGATGCGCATCTCAATATGATTTACGCGGGTTTCCGCTATGTGCTGCCCTCGAGCGCGGGCACTCTCCTCCGAGTTCCGTACCCGAACTAGCTACGCAGCTCTGAAAGGCAGCTCAGGCGAAGAGCGGCCGCTCCGTTTGCAGCAGTTTGAATTGAGAATCCTGAAATCGGAGAAACGAACGTGAAGAAACCAATTCTGGTGGTCTCGAGCCAATTTCCGAAAGAAGTGGAAGACCGCATCGATCGGGAATTCGAGCCGAGACGAAACCCGAATCCAACTCCCTTCACACGAGAGCAATTCCTCACGGCAGCAGAGGGAGCCGACGCAATGTTCATAACTCCAGGCGACCGCCTGGATTCCGTTTTCTTCCAGAAAGTCTCGTCAACAGTAAAAGTCATCGCTACTTATTCTGTCGGATACGAGCACATCGATTTGGAGGGCGCGGCAAAGAGGAAGATTGCGCTCGCATACACACCAGGCGTCAACCACGAGGCGACAGCCGATATTGCCATGCTGCTTCTGTTGGGCGCTTCGCGCCGCGCCTTCGAGGCGCAAGAACTCATCCGAACGCACGCGTGGCGTCCCCTGGCTCCGAATATGTTGTTGGGCTGGCAAGTCGGCGGCAAAGTGCTGGGCATTTTCGGAATGGGCAGAATTGGGCAGGCTGTGGCGCGTCGCGCGCGAGGATTCGGGATGAAGATTCACTACAGCAATGGTTCCAGGTTACCGCGCGAACTGGAAGGCGATGCAATTTATCATGAAGACCCAAACGAACTGCTTCGGGTCAGCCAATTTCTGACTCTGCACGCGCCAGAAACTCCCGCGACTCATCACTTCCTGAACGCCAAGACAATCGGGTTACTTCCTCGCGGCGCAGTCGTCGTGAACACGGCGCGTGGCGGATTGGTCGTCGATGAGGATCTGATTGCTGCGCTCAAGAGCGGACAAGTTGCTGCGGCTGGTCTGGACGTATTCGCAGGAGAACCGAATCTCAATCCGGGCTACGTCGAGCTGAAGAACACCTTTTTATTGCCCCACATTGGCAGCGCAACGGTCGAGACTCGTATCGCGATGGGGATGCTAGCCCTGGATAACATCGATGCCGTATTGGCGGGGAAACCGGCTCCAACTCCGGTTCCTTCATAGAGGGGGTTCCAACTGAGGCGGGGGGTACCCCTCCCCGTTTTGTGCAAGAGTGTCATTCTATGTGGGTTGCGCGACCTTATGGCGCAAGAATGTGATTTTAAAGGGGTTGCGCACCATGGGACATTACGGAGAACACCGGACGAATGGTTAACCCGTTTGATCTTGCGGACTTGGGGCGCAGCGGTGCTCCTCCCTCCACTCGCTAAGGCCGGCGCATTGCGCCCCATACTTGCGGCCCAGCATATCAGCGCAATAGAGTTGCCGGGCGCAAGTGGTCAGCGATAGCGGGAGAAATAAATGCGGTTGAACAAGATTATTGCCGGGATATCCGTCGCGACGTTGCTCGCGGTCGGATTCACGAGTGAATCCCGAAGCTACATCACGTTCGCGCGAGGCGCGAGGACATCGAAAGGAGCGGATTTCGCCGTTGCACCACAATACGGCTCGACGCATGTCTACGTTGCACCACAGGACTTTGACCGATTTGTCGCGAGCGTGATTTCGACCTTTGGCGGGACAGCGGGTAAGCAGGGAATTTTCACGGTAACGCCGACGCCCAGTAGCACGATGTCGCAGTTGGTCATGACCCCCGTAGGAATGCTATCCGTATTTGGATTCAAAACGCCGATTCCTTATCCGTTTGGGCTGGAGCGCACAGGTTATCTGGTCACAGACGTAGATGAAGCGATTCGCGCCGCCAAGGCTGCAGGGGCGGAAGTTTTGGTTGCCCCCTTCAACGATCCGATAGGTCGAGACGCAGTCATTCAGTGGCCGGGTGGGGTGAACATGCAACTGTACTGGCACACCACCGCGCCGTCTTATGCTCCGCTCCAAACCATTCCGGAAAATCGCGTTTATGTCTCACCGGATCGAGTGGATGCGTTCGTTCGCAGTTTTCTTGGGTTTTCGCATGGCCGCGTCGTATCGGATGAACAACATGCTCCCGGCGTCGAAATCGGAAGGCTGGAAGGGGACTATCGGCGCGTAAGAATCGAATCGAAGTTCGGCAAATTGACGGCGTTGGTGACGGACGGCCACCTCCCGTATCCGTACGGGCGGGAAGTGACCGGGTACGCAGTGAGCAACCTGACGGACACGCTTACGAAGGCGAAATTGAGCGGCGTCGAGGTGCTTATACCTTTATATAGGACAGATGAGCGAGAGGCGGTGGTTGTGCAGTTTCCAGGGGGATACATCGCGGAGATTCACGCGACGATAAAGAAACAAACTTAGCTCGATTGATCTTTAGGGTTTGAACTGCGTGATTAGCTGACCGCGAGCGAGGGTATTAAACCTGAGTCGAGGGATTGAGGAAAGTGGGATTTTCCGCTGACGGAGCCGAGCGGGCGAGGAATCGCCGCCAAATCACACGAACAGCCGCGATCAGCGGAATGGAAAGATAGATTCCAACGATTCCGCCCACCGCTCCTCCGACCATCATCGTGAAGATCGCCAGCAACGGGTGGAGTTCGAGTTCGTGGCCCATCACTTTCGGTGCGATCAGGTAGTCCATGAAGAGTCGCCAAACGAGAAGGAGCAGCAGCATCCAGATCCAATGCGCGTGAGTGATAAAACCGATTGTGAGAATCGTGGCTGCCGCGAGAATCCAGCCTGCCACGGGGATGAATTCTAGAATGCCGGCGAGCAGGCCGAGCATGATTGGATTCGAAAAGCCGAGTAAGAGCATGGCGATCGAGCTGAAGGTTAGCGAAAGCAGAGCCAGGATCACTTTCGCTCGGATGTAATGCTGCAGCGTGGCATCCAGTTCGATAACGAGGGACTGTATCGCCTCACGATTGCTTGGCGTCGAGACGATCCGCACGAACTGCTCTGTGAGTTTCTGGCCGTCGCTGAGAAAGAAAAGAGCAAGGATGGGAATTGCCATGACTCCGCCGAGGGCGATGGAGACGAATTGCTCGGCCGTTTTGACGAGACCATCGATTTCGATTTTGTGTTGCTGGATGAAGGCTTTTCCCTGGGCCGCCTGCGACTCGCTCCAGCCGAAGCTGGTGCCAAGATCGTCGGCGATTTCTCCGGAGGACACTTTTTCGAGAAGGGTTTGCACATTTTGGATCGCGCGGGTCGGATGACGGTGAAGGTCGGGCGCAAACGCGTGGACGAGAAAAACCGCGGCGATGAGAAAAGCAAGGTAGGCCTCGGCGACGTGAGGGCCTCGCAGATTCTTGAAGAATAGGGAATGTACCTGGAGAAAGCGCACGACGGGATTGATCAGGTAAGCGAGAAGAATCGAGAACGCGAACAGCACGAGGACGGCCCTTGCGATATACAGAACGATGAGAGCGGCGGCAAAGATGAGTATCGTAGTGAGGATCTTTGTGGTGCGCGGATCAAGCAGTTGAATAGGTTTCGTCGATGTGGTGGGGCTCATTGTTTCGAATGTGCTTCCAGCGTGACTTTCATCGCGGCGAGCGCCCGCTCGAGGGATGAGCGCGTCTTATCGACGGCCACTTTCCTGACGATGCCGCCTTTTAACCCGGTCAGACCTGCCTGTTGTGATCCTTTGAGCGTAATCAGGAACATTCCAGGCTGTTGGGTTTCGTCATCGCGGACGCAAATCGTCAAATCCAACGCTGTCTGGAAGTAGTGACTCGCGTAGAGCTGCTTGACCGCAACGGCGTACGCGGGCCTGGAGGCATCCGTGCCGCGATAGACAACCGCCTGCAACACGCGGATGGTGGGCTTCAGGCCGAAGTTGACTTTCTCCCAATAGAATTCGGATTGAATGTTGTCGCTTTTCGCTTTCGGGTAGTTCAACAAATAGGTCTTGAATCTCAGGAAGGTATACGGGAAGCGCTTTCGCTCTGTTTACCAGCGACTGGAAGGCTTGTTCGACAGCGGCGGGGTTATTTTTATCGCGATAGATTCCCAATGCCGCGTTGCCGCCTTGTTGATATCTGTTGATCGCTTCCAGGATCAGCATCTTCGTCAATCGATTTGCTTGCTCCTGTGCGTTCGGAGCGGACCAATTTATTTTTGTGCGAAATTCGTCCATTGCGTCTGTCGGCAATTGAATCTCGCACTTGCCCTCGCGGCACTTTTGCAAGTCCTTGAAGTCTTCGTCTTCGAGGCTCAGGCCATCCAGATCGGAAAGCTGCGGAGGGTCGCTGAATTTACGAATGGCGAGATAGCTCGGTAGTTTTCTGAGTGCATCGATGTCCGAAGCGAGCTTCAGGTATTCCTCGGGTGTGGAGTTTACGTACACCCCTCCGAACACGAACACTTCGTCGGCCGTGGGTGAGTCCAATATTTTTGCGACTGATTGTCCGTCGCGGATGGCCTTGATTTGATCGTTGTTGAGACCAATATATCTCTTGAAGAAATCGGTGAGCTCGGCCTGACGGTCATCCGCGGCTCGAATTGAGGATGGAAGATAGACGGAAGACGACAACAAGCCAGAGAGCAGTAAGGTCGCGACGACCGTTCTCAGGCGCTTCATGTCCATGTGTTAGATACCGCCGCTCAACAAGCGTTCCTCAAAATTTTGGGCCGCCTGTAACACCGCGCTGCGGATTTCCACATCGGAAAATGGTTCGACGATGACGTCGTAACCTCCCGACTCCAGCACACCAGACCAAAGCTGAAAGGTGGCTTCGCGAGCGTATACGAGAATCGCGGGGCGCTCGTTGAGGAGTCCCAGCACTCCCCACAGATTCCACCATGCAGTATCAGCGAGGGTCGCGGGAAGAATAGCAACCTGAAAAACTTCGTCGTCACTGATCGCGTGCTCGGTCTGTCCGGAAGAATTCACAAAAACGAGATGCGCATGAAGCGGCAGCAACTGCCGCGCAATCTCTCGACGCCGTTCAGCAGGTACCACCAGCAGGATGTGCAATTGTGCGTCAGACGTGACCACGATGTTTCATCCGCAACTGCAGTGGGACATTTGCATCGCCGGGTGAAATCGGCAATGTGAGGAACAGTTAGCTCACAGTGACGAATTCAGGGCTGATCATGCGTGACCGCCGGCATGATTTGGCCCGCCTCCATTGCGTTGCTGGAGGGCACCTCTTGGAGAGAAATTGCGAGTTGATCGGTGGCCACACCGCTCAGGTTTTGGAACGTCGACCACAACTGCTTCAGGAGGTCTGTCTTTTCGTCCGCGGCGTGACCGCTTCGCAAAATGCAGTTCAGGGATGCAGCAGGACCCTCTTTGCCGGCACTAAATCCAGATCCCTGGGTGTAAGAAAGAAAAATCACGTGGACGAAACTGCTTGGGACGTTCATTACCGCGGAGTGGATGCGCGTGATTTCTTTTGCGATTCTGGCTTTCGTTTCGTGGGGCAATGGATCTTGCGTGATCGCGGTGTAGAGCGGCATCTAATCCACCTCGAAATTCAGAATCGCCCGGCTCGGTTGGCGATCAATGGCAGTGGACTGCTTCGCCGTCGGACGCGTTTCACCTCAGATCTTTCAGCGTTTTGAGGTCATCAACGATATAGGCCAGAGACGCTCGTATGCCTTTCCCGCAACGAACGGGCGCCAAGTCTGAAAGCTCTTCGCCGTGACAGACGGGAAGTTTAAGCGAGCCGTCGCCTATCCACGCTTGTTCGATCTTCACGTCGTGTGGAACGTTCTCGACAAGCTCGTGAATCGCCGGCTTATCTTGCTTGCCGGCGGCGAGACGCGGAGTGTGGAGCAGATTCACGATCGGCGGTTGCTTCAAGACAGACAGGTCTTTCACCGATTCTTTTAAGGTGACAACCGCTTCGGCAAGCCGGTGCCCGGCCGAGGTGCAAGACCCAGCAAACTTCGACCCTGCAGCAAGGGCCGGACCCGCTTTTCCCGTGGCGGCGTAATAGCGAGTCTGGAACACCTGCCCAAGACGTTTCGGATAGCCCTGGCTCCAGCCGCGAGCGATCGCCGCATCGTTGTCGACAAAGATGTAGGGACAGTACGCGACGGGCCTGCCCTCGAAGAGAGCATCCACGAGAATGAAGAACTCGCGGTACTGATAACGGGCTGGATTGAGATATTCCTCGTTGCTTCCGCTGAATTGCCAGTCGTAGAAGAGGGCATTGGCGTGACCGTTTGCGGAGCGGTCTGGATCCAGACCCTGAGGCAAGACCGCGGCAACGGCGGCGGGTTCTGCCCAGAATTCGATGTCGAGAAAATCCGCGGAGTAGTGCCAGGGAGGCGGGGGATTTAGAGTCGACTTGCCTTTTGGTGTGAGGGGATAGTTGAAACCTTTGAGCATGGATCTTCACCTTCCTGCGCACGGAATCGGAGAGCACACGTTCGCACGCGGATGGATTTTGTAGGAATGTGAGGAACGGCTAGCTCACAGTAGTTGCGGTTGTTTGCAATCGAGAGAATTTTGACGAAAAGTCGACAAACGAGAAGCAATCTTGCGCAGTTTCCCGGGACCTGGTCGCTTCGGAGCTGTTCGGTCACGAAAAAGGAGCGTTTACCGGTGCGACCCGCCAGCGGCTCGGCCGATTCGAATTGGCGGACGGAGGCACGATCTTTCTGGATGAGGTCGGAGAACTACCTGTCGAAACGCAGATCGCGCTTTTACGCGTTTTACAGGAGCGCGAGTTCGAACGGTTGGGCGGCTCCGATCAAATTCGCGCCGATGTTCGTGTCATCGCAGCCACGAATCGCGACCTGCGCGCAGCCGTCGATTGCGGTTCGTTCCGCACAGATCTGTTTTATCGCTTGAATGTTTTCCCGATGGAAGTTCCCGCGCTACGCGAACGAAGGGATGACATTCCGCTGCTGGTGGAATATTTCATCAATCGCTACGCTCGAAAAACCGGAAAAAACATAACAAAGGCCGATAAGAGAACACTCCAGCTGTTGCAGTCTTACCCATGGCCCGGGAACATTCGTGAATTGCAGAATGTCATTGAGCGTTCCGTGATTCTCTGCGACTCAGAAGTGTTTTCCATCAATGAAAGCTGGCTGCCGCAGGACTCGATGCCCATCGAGCCTAAGAATGACAGTCAACTCAACGCAAGACTCCAGGCAGAGGAGAAACAAATGATTGAGGCCGCACTGCTGGAAAGTGGTGGGAGGGTATATGGCCCTTCAGGCGCAGCCACAAAGCTCGGTATCCCAAGGTCGACGCTGGAATCGAAGATTCGCGTTCTTCGGATCGACAAGAATCGGTACAAAGGCTACGGCGACGCATGAGGCGCGCTGCTAGAACGCTACTGAGCGACTGTGCGGGATCGCTCTTTCTGTACAGAAATTCGCCAATTGTCTAAGTTTCGCCAAGTAAAGACGAGACAAGCTATGTGACTTGAATGATTTGCAGTTGGCTAGGTGCTTGCATTTCAATTCTGCCACGAAGCCGAAACAGAGGCGAATTTTGAGTTGATGGTAGAAGTTAGACGTAGTCCAAGACGTGCCGTCCCAAGCTCGACGATAGCCGAGAAAGGGGAGGGCCCGCCACAGAGAGACTTTCGAGAGGCGATGTTGTGAGGTGGGACACGATGCAATCGAGCTTGGCCTGTAGGGAACTCAGCGACGAAATCCAAATCGACCACCAAGCGATCCGCCAAGAACTGGCGCGCGTGCTGGAGAGCCCGATGTTTGCGCAATCCGAACGCCTTGCTCGGTTTCTTCGCTTCACTGTGGAAACAACTCTCGCCGGTGCTGGTGCGACGCTGAAGGAATACTTGGTCGGGACAGAGGTGTACGACCGCAAACCCCCATATCACCCGAGCGTCGACTCCATCGTTCGCAGCGAAGCTCGCCGGCTCCGCAGCAAACTACGCCAATACTACGAATCGGCCGGTAAAGACGATCCGGTGTTTATTTACTATCGGACCGGCAGCTATGTGCCTGCCTTTCGGCATAACCGTCCGGACAACCGCATGCTTGCGCCGATACATCGCGCCTTGAATGAACTCCTGGCCGAAGGACTGATCACGCAAAGCCTAGATCTCAGCCCAGCGGACCCAAATTTCGAGGTTCAAATCATTTTTGAGGGTACCGTACGGATCGTGCGTTCGGAATCGGCGGCAGCAGCAACCGCGCCTTGCGCACCTGCGAAGAACATCTTTGGGACCTGCCCCACACCTAAGGTCGTTTCCGTGCCTGCCGCTAGCACGTTGCGGCTGAGAGTCCCTCGTAGAGGGCGACTACAGCAAGCCGAAAAATGAAGTTTGGCCCACAAACTGTCTAAATCGTACGCATCGGGTCCCCGAAACGAGTTATCACTCCCTCCCAGCTACTTCGGAAACCTCGGCAATCCAATGGTCAAGAAGGAGCGTTGGTCCGCTCGTCACGCAGGAGGTCGCGACTTCGAGTGATCTCTCTCGCGGTAAGCATTCTCGGATTTGCGAGAAATTACGTTCAACGTCAGATTCACGTGAGGTCCGGGGAATATTTGTTTCAGATTGCGGAGAATATATTTTTAGCGAATTCATCGGTGTGTCTACCCGGCGGTGCCGTGGTATCGGGATGCCAACGATATGGCGGTACGCTGCGACAGCTCGATTAATGCTCCCCCGGGAAATGGTCAGGAAAGCTTGACACATCCCTTTGACGCCGAGTACCAAGATGTTGTTCCACCGGCTGCACCGCATTGCCGATACTATCGATTCCTTTCTTGAACGCGAATCTATCTAGGATCGAAACGGTAGACGAAAAAACCGACTGCTTCGGCGATCCAAATGTAAGCGTCTCGGAACACCTTTTTCGATCGGCCCTGGTGCCCCTTCACCGCAGCTGGGTTCGGCATACCCACGATAAAATATAGGAAAACGGACAACCGAGATAATCGAAGGTCGAATTTGCCGCTTCCGTTGTAACGAGAAGCGAAGTGTTCGATGCACGATTTATCCAGCGTTTATGCTGGGAAGAACAGAATGAGGCGCGGGCTTGATCGAATTTCCTACGATTCTGTGAATCTGTCCGTAGCCCGCGTAGAGCCCTCGATAAAAAGCACTTGCACGCCGCTTTAGCTCTTATAAAAATTCTTTGTGTCGCAAAGCATCCTGTACTATAAAGTCGGCATCCATAGTCGAACATGGCGACTAAAAGTATGTCCCTCCCAGAAGTGTCGGGTGCCGAAGCTTATAAAGAAAATGTGAACCCCCAGTGGGTGGCCTTGCTGAACCTGCTGGGAATGAATGTTGACTACGAACGCTGCCTGGGCTGCCAGCTTTTCACCAAGGACGGCAGGCGAGTATTGGACTTTTTGTCCGGATATTGCGTTCACAACACGGGTCATAACCACCCATCCATCGTGGAAGCCTTGAAGCAGGAGCTGGACAAGTACGGTCCGGCGATGCTGCAAAGCCACGTTCCTGCTATCGCCGGAGAACTTGCGCAGCGTCTGTGCGAGCTGGCGGGAGGAGATCTACGGAAGGTTTATTTCGGCAGCAGTGGGAGCGAAGGGGTCGAGGCGGCGATTAAATTTGCACGTGCGACTACCGGACGCTCGACGATCGTTTACGCACAACACAGCTTTCACGGACTGACAGCGGGCGCACTATCGCTGATGGATGATGCGTTTTGGCGAGACGGTTTTGGACCACTGCCACAGCACACGCTTGGAACGCCTTTTGGAGACTTACAGTCGCTGGAGGCGGC
Source organism: uncultured Acidobacteriota bacterium (assembly GCA_963766985.1). GTDB lineage: Bacteria > Acidobacteriota > Terriglobia > Acidiferrales > UBA7541 > Acidiferrum. Next base: position 205,551 of record CAVYCJ010000005.1, on the reverse strand, counting down.
ACTCGCAAGTGAGAAATGCGCGGCGTTTATCGTGGAACCCGTGCAGGCGGAAGCGGGGATACGGGTGCCTGACAAAGCGTACCTGCAAGGAGCACAAGAACTGTGCCTTAAATATGGCGCGCTGTTCGTTCTGGACGAGGTGCAAACAGGGTTGTACCGCACGGGCACATTCCTGGCGGCACATCACTTTGGATTACATGCGGACATAGTGGTACTGGCGAAGGCGTTGAGCGGAGGCTTGATGCCAGTCAGCGCTGTGCTGATGACGGATCGCGTGTACAAGGCGGTGTACTCGTCGCTGAAGCGCGCCATCGTTCACACATCGACGTTCAGCGAAAACAGCCTCTCGATGCGAGCAGGCCTGGCCACACTGGAGGTGCTCGAAGAGGAGAAGTTGGGAGAGCGGGCAATGCGATTGGGGGAGCAGTTTCGACAGAACCTGCGCGAAGCGCTATACCCTTTTGAAATCGTAAAAGAAGTGCGCGGAATGGGAATGCTAAACGGTATCGAGTTCCGACAGCCAAAGAAACTGACTTTGCGGGCTTTCTCGGAGGCATTTCGCAAAATTCATCCGGCGATGTTCGGCCAAATCATCGTGATGCGGTTATTCCGAGAGAAAAATATCCTGACGCAGATCTGTGGGAACAATTTCATGGTGCTGAAGGCCGCGCCGCCGTTGATGGTGAGCGAAGAGCAACTGAATGAGTTCGTGGCGGCCTTGAGAGATGTGGTGGAACTGGCGGACACATCCCCGATGTTTTGGGGGGAGGCGCTCGAGTTAGCAAAGCGCGCGACAAACATTTGAGGCTGGCCTTGACGTTATTGGGAGAGAAAGGGGTTGTGGGTGAGATCTTCTCAGGAGGCAGTGGAGGTTTTTGTAATCGGTGGAGGTCCTGCCGGGCTGGCGACGGCGATAGCCGCTCGCAGGCGGGGCTTGAGGGTGACGGTAGCGGACGGCGTCGGAGCGCTCATCGACAAAGCGTGCGGTGAAGGGCTGATGCCAGCTACGCAAGAGGCTCTGGCTGAATTGGGAGTCGCATTACCGGTAGCGCATGGCTATCGATTCAAAGGGATTCGATTCGTGGAGAAGGCCGCATCGGTCGCAGCGGAGTTTCCTTTTGGGAGCGGGACGGGGATTCGGCGAACCCTGCTGCACGGGTGTCTCGTAGATGAAGCAGAGAAGTCTGGCGTAAAGCTGCTTTGGAAAACTCCTGTGATCGGTATCGAGGCAGGAGGAGTGCGACTGAAAAGTGGATTGGTGCCTGCAAGATGGATCGTCGGGGCTGACGGCAGCCATTCGCGAGTACGCCGATGGGCGGATCTGGATTCGATGACAGTGAATCGTCAACGTTTTGCGACACGGCGCCACTATCGAGTGCGACCGTGGTCGGATTTTATGGAGATTTATTGGGGGGCTCGAGTTCAGGCGTACGTTACGCCGATCGCGGAAGAGGAAGTTTGCGTCGTGACGATGGGAGAAAGGCTCCAGGACGTGAAGTTTGAGCAGGCGTTGAACACTTTGCCAGAACTCCGCGAGCGCCTGAGCGGTGCGGAAGCGGTAAGCCGGGAACGTGGAGCGATCACGTCCATTCAGTCGCTGAAGCGAGTGTGGCGCAACAATGTAGCGCTCGTGGGGGATGCGTCGGGCGGTGTGGACGCCATCACGGGCGAAGGGCTTCGGCTAACCTTTCGGCAAGCCGCGGTGCTCGCCAAAGCGATTGCAAGCGGCAATCTGGCCGACTACCAACGCGAGCACCGAAAGCTGGCGTATCGGCCGACCCTGATGGCAACGATGCTGCAACGATTGGCGCGGTACGACCGACTGCGAATCCGTATGTTGAAAATGTTGAGTCAAAATCCAGAGCTGTTTGCGCGGCTACTGGCCGTGCATGCGGGATGTCCGACATCGGGAGATGTCGTGGCTGCAGGCGCGGAGCTGGGATGGCAGTTGTTGCTGCCGAGTCAGGGAGTTGACGCCAATGCGTAGGACCCCTCAATGGTCTGCAGCGTTGGCCGGCGTTGTAGTTCTTGGAACAATTTCCTTCTGGAATGAAGCGACAGCGGCGCGTCCGCGAACTCAGGGTCCGCCGGCGGCCACGTCGGAGATAACGCTTGGGATCGATGCGGCGAAAAGCACCGTCCACTATTCGGTAGAAAGCACAGTGCACACGGTTCACGGGACGTTTGCCGTGAAGGACGGGTCAGCAGTGCACTTCGACCCGGCAACCGGAAAGGCTGCGGGCGAAGTGGCCGTGTATGCGACAAGCGGGGACTCTGGGAATAGCTCGCGCGATCAACGCATGCACAAGGAAATACTGGAAACGCAAAAATATCCCGTTTTCGTGTTCCGACCGAAGCAGATTGACGGAACTGTGGTTCGCGAAGGCGCGTGCGACGTAAAGCTTCACGGAGTGATGCAGATTCATGGGAGCGAGCACGATGTTACGGCGGACGTGCATGCGGAATTGAGCGGCGGGCAATGGAAAGGATTGGCGAAGTTTGACGTACCTTACATACAGTGGGGCATCAAAGATCCCAGCAACTGGTTGCTGAAAGTGAAACCCACTGTGCATGTTGAAGTGGACGTAGCGGGCACGCAGAATTCGAATTTGTAAGGTTACTTGACCAGGTTGAGCTGCAAACCGTGACGTAGCATGGCGGTTCCTTCGCTTACAGGATTTAATTGGAATTTCTCTGGAGAGTACTCAGAAGCGCCCGCCTGGCGGTAGTTAGACCCTGCGACTGGAGACATATCCGTTGCTCAGATTTCGGTGCGTGTTCTTTGAAGATACTCGCGACGATCTGTTTGACGAAGGCGGCTCTGAGGCGTTTCAAATTCTACGGCGATGTCTTATCGAGGAAAGACTCTGCTGGTTCGATGGAGCACTCATGCCAGAAAGCGGCGTCGGAAAGGCTGTGATTCGCTAGAGCTTGTACGCTCGGCAACGCTGCCGCTATCTGGCCGCCATCGACCGAGTCGAAGACAACGACAATGCCGTCGGGTTGTTGCGGTGATGCGGGCAGTTTTTCGGAAGCCTCAAGAAAAACGGTCTTTGCAAACGCAAGTTTGTCCTTGCGCGAGGTAAGAAGCGAAGGTGTCGCCGGTTCGATCCATTCGATCCGCACAGACTTACCCTTTAGCCGCGCCCAATCACCGCGGAAAGACGCGGTCTCTTCTTTGGAAACCTTGAAAGGACTAGACAGAGTGGCCGGCCCGTCGGCAGTCTGCGCTTGGGCGAAACCTGGCGGCATCTCTAGTTGTGCGCGTTGAATCCACCCTCGAGACGCGCCGGATATTTGAATGTGAACCCAAGGTCCGTCGAGGCCAAGAACCTGGAATTCGTCTTGCGCATCCGCGTGCATCAAGATCGGAGCGGATTCGGAAGGTTTCGCGTAGACCGCAGTTCTGGATTTTTTGATGGCGGCCAGATCGTTGGGATGCGCTTGATTGCGCTGAAGCTCTTCCATATTGCTGACGTAGGATTTCAAATCAGCAGCCTTTTTCTCGTCGGCGGCACGATTGGATTTCACGATGTCGAGATTCGAACCGGGTGCAGGGGCGGGCGTAACCGGTCTGCTGGAATAGGACAGCGCGGACGAATGCGGATTCAGGTCGAGCGAATGCGATGGTGCCGCAGAGGAGCGATACGAATAGGCTGGCGCGTTGGCGCTAGAGGACGGTGACGGGGCCGGTGGGCGTGAGGGGTTTCCATCGCTGGCGTTTGCGGGAAGAACTTCAGCCAGGCGGTCGAGCGCGTCGGACTCCAACCGACCGTTCGAAGCGAGGACACGGTAACCGGATTGCGCCGGATCGGGATCCGTATACCAGGCGCTGACCTTCGCAACGACTCGGACCGTTATAGAGCCATCTACTGGTGGCAACATCTGGAATGCGCATTCGAAATAGCCCTTGCTGTATCGCTCGATCGGTTGATCCGGCTGATGGACGAACCCGTCGAGAGTGGGAAGCCGACCTTTGGTGGTCGCACCGATTTTCACGATGCCACCGCTTATTTCGGATGAAGAAACATAAAAGCTGCGCTGATTAACCGATTGCTGCGCGACGGTAGGAGTCGAACAGCAAAGGAACCAAAGAAGAAAGCGGATGCATCCTTTCCTGATTCGTGAGTTTTGAGACACGCAAGTCCTGGTCACGGTATTGGCCCAACCTGATCGCGGCGTACCCATCCCCGATGTCCATCTACGGTTTCGACGCCATACCAATAGGTAGTTACGATTTCGACCAGGACGTCGGAATTCAACGGGACCTTCGAAAGACTCACTGCGCTGCGGAAGGGCGCAGCTTTTAACTCGGTGTTTGAATTTTGGATGCGAACCTCCAGTGTCCTCTGGAGTTCACTTGCGCGCTTCTGAAGCGAATCTATAGACGATTCGACGGCGTCGTATGCTGCGGATTCTTCGCTGGCTTGCTTCGCAGCTAGCGCTGCCTGTTCTTCTTCGCGCCGCTTCTCGGCGTGCACTGATTCAGTTCGTTGGCGATCTCTCTGAAGTGTTTGCAATTGGGTTTGGATCTCGGTGAACTCGGCGGACTCCACCGAGATATTTGAGGGATGGACCCGCTTGGTGCCGTCTTCCACGAACACGGCCAAGATTTCCAGATGGGTGCTGTTAGGAGAGGTGCCGTGCACCACATAACGAACGGTGATTACACCGATATCGGCACTTTCTTTGAAATTGCGTGGAGCGAGCGCATCTTTGCGGATTTTGTAGAAGGCGCGGCCAGGGCCCTGCCAGGCGCCAAAAAAGTTCGAGGAGTTCGCGGAAACAGCGTCGTTCAAGGTCTTTTCACGTTCGTAGACATATGTGCCGCGGATGATGTGATCCTCGGCGACCGATTGGACGACGGACTCGACGTCCGTCTCGGCGTGAGGCAGCTCGACAGCGAAGCCGGTTCCCCAGCTGTCACTCTTGTCTTTGCTCGCCAAGGCGACGTTCGTGTGGAGTTGACAGAGAATGAAGAGTAGAAATACCCCGGCGAAGACGCTGAATCTTCGAATGAGTATAAAGACCAACCGTAAAGATGGCCTTTGAGTCAAAGGTGCCTTCACCCCTGCGGTTCTTGAGATTCCCGAGGTGTAACCCTGGTACTCGGAAACCACCCATCTTAGCTTCGTGGGTAGGAACACGGTTGAAATTGATACACCTCCAATCTTAAGCAGTCAACGCCAAAGTTAACGAATACTTCGCTCAAACGAGACCGAAGGGAGACGACATGTGCAGGAAAAGCGCGTAATAGGACTCAAATTCCTTCTGAAAGTTAAGATAGGTTAATTTTTGTGCTTGCATTCTTAATTCTGCAAGAGTATGTTCCCATCGTTTTTTGAATTCTTGGGGGCAGTTTTTCGAATGCTTGAGTCCCGCATCAAGCGAGAACTTCTCAAGTCCGGCTCGTTAGCTACCCGTCTCTACCGTGAAGTACCACAGGTTTCTGCTCATGAATCGTTGGTCTGGGATTCCCGCAAACCATCTCTGAGTTCGCGCAGGAGGGTGTATGCCTAGGAGATTTGCGATCGGAGCAATTGCTCTGCGATGGTCGCTGATCAGTGCTTTTTGTGTCGCCTGTCTTTTGTTGTTGGTGGCGTTCAATCGAAATACCCCGACGGCACAAGCTGCGCCGCTGCCGAATCTTCACGTTCGAGCAATTCCGGCATTCGCACGCAAGTATGGATTGCCGTGTTCGGCGTGTCATACCGCGTGGCCGGAGCTCAACAACTTCGGGCAAGTGTTTCGCGACAATGGCTATCAGCTGGGCAACGAGCGCGACTCTCCGATCTGGCAGAACCCATCCTATTTCCCCATTACGTTTCGAATTACGCCCCAATGGCATCGGGAGAGCACGAACAACTTGGCGGTCGACTCGATTCCCGGCGGTGGACCGGGTTCGACACTCGTCGCGGGCACGGTTCAACAGAACGGATTTGACCTTTCCGGGATGGACCTATGGTCAGCGGGAACACTCTATAAGAACATTTCGTTCGTTCTTTTGCCTTCTTCGGACGAGAACGCTTCCTGGCACTTTGAGTCCGCCTTCGTCCGTTTCGACAACATCAAGGGCAGTTCCTGGTTCAATCTTAAGTTCGGAAAGTTTGAACTCGACAACCTGATTTCCGAAAAGCGATTCCTCTTTCTCTCAGGAAACGGCGGGCTCTATCAGACTTACCACTACGACGTTCCCGGAACGATTAATGACTTCGGGTACGGAGACAATCAGCTGGGCATTGAGTTGGCTGGGCACTCCAAGAATAGCTACACCAGATATTCGGTCTCAGTGCTCAGCAGCAACGACGGGAATCCTGGTTTTGTCAGCGGATTTGGCACGCCCGCGAACCGCGGATACGACGTCAATCTCGCCTTCAGCCAAGCATTTAATGCAGGAAGTCTCGGTCTCCAGAGGATCGGAGCCTTTGCCTACATCGGCGAAAGACCTACCTACTTTGAAACAAGCACAACCCCGGACGGAAGCGGAGGCACGACAACACTCCAGCTCGTCGGTTTGGGGAATAAGCCTTTCTATCGCGTTGGTCTAGCTGGCGACTTTTTCCTGAAGAAACTCGAACTGCTGCCTATGTTCATGTACGGGCATGACAATCCGTATTTGGGCGCCGGCATTTCGTCCACGTCAGCTCTGCCTCCAGGCGCGAAGCCGCCCGCATGGGCTGGCGGATTCATGGAAGGGCACTACTACGTGAATACGCAGAACGTGTTCTTCGCAAGGGTCGAGAGGATCGACGTCAGTCAGCAGCCTTTTGTGAATGCCGGCTTCCCGACCGACTACGGAAACGTCAGGGCTTATTCATTCGGCTACCGGTGGTATCCGATCATGTTTAGCAGAGCAGGCCTGGCCCTTCACAGCGAGTACTCCATCGTCAAATCGAACGGCTTCCTGCCGCTGAGTGGTGACGGAAGCGGGCTACAGGTTTTCTCCACTGCAAATCCAGTCTGGAGCAGCAGCGTGATGCTCGGATTCGACTTCGACTTCTAGGAGGCGAGCGCGACGATGAAAACGAAAATCGCAATCACCACGATGACGGTTGGCGTTGCTCTTCTGTTCGCCGCTCAGTTGCCTAGCGGTTCGGCGCAAGAGAGTCATGTCGGAACACTGACGGGAAATGCCAGCAGCGGCAAACAGTTTTACAAGCGCTACTGCATCGGGTGCCACGGACCGAGCGGCGACGGGCAAGGCGAAAATGCTCCTTGGATCGATCCGAAACCGCGCGACTTTACGGCCGCAACCTTCAAGTGCCGTTCGACGCCGACTGGCACTCTACCGACGGATGAAGACCTCGACAATGCAGTTACACGTGGATTCGTCACAACAAACATGCCTTCGTGGAATCCGCTGACACCTCAGCAGCGGGCCGATCTGGTTGCCTATATCAAGACGTTTTCTCCGCGTTGGAAAAACGATAAACCTGGAATTCCGATCCACATTCCTGCGGAAACTCCCGTGACCATTCAAAGCGTTCTACATGGGCGTGAGTTGTTTCAGAAGATGGAATGTTGGAAGTGTCATGGGCCTGCGGGGCATGGAGACGGGCCGTCAGCCGCGACGCTCACCGACAGCAAAGACCAGCCGATTCGTCCCTATAACTTTTCAACGGGATCGCGTTTCAAGTGCGGAGAGACGAATCAGGATCTCTACCGGATTTTTATGACGGGGGTAGACGGCACTCCGATGCCATCGTTTGCGGACGTGATTCAGCCGAACGATGCGTGGGACCTCGTTCATTTCTTGCGAACGCTGCAGACGATGCATACACCGGAACTCGATCTTTGGAAGAAATATTCCTCAGAGCATGCGTCCGAAATTAAGCCGATCGGTCCCGATGCGGGAAGCGGCGGGAACTAAATCTTCAGGGAGGAATTTTCGATGAATCGGAAACTTCTGTGTCTTCTGCCGGCGGCTGCGGTGATTTTTTATGCGGTCAAGGCAGGCGCTGGAACACCTACACCACCCGCTGGCGGGACGATTTCTGGAAAGGTGACCTACACCGGAACGCCGCCAAAAATGAAGCCAATCGACATGTCGAAGGAGCCAACCTGCGCCAAGCAACACACCACTCCGGTAATGACGGAGAACGTCACGACAGGGCCAGATAATTCTTTGCAGTACGTGGTCGTTTATATCTCCGAGGGAGACTCGGGCGGGGCGGTGCCATCCGAAACCGTAAGATACGACCAACGCGGTTGTCAGTACCTGCCCCACGTCCTACCGATGCAAGCAGGACAGGTATTGCAGATATTCAATGACGATCAAACTTCACACAACATCCATCCGCTTGCGAAAGTGAACCCTGAATGGAATAAGTCTCAGCCGGCGGGATCACTTCCGATTGACACCAAGTACGACAAGCCCGAATTCATCGCCGTAAAGTGCAACATTCATCCTTGGATGCATGGCTATTTCGTCGTGCTGAACACCTCGCACTACGCGGTGACCGGACAAGACGGGTCCTTCAGTTTGAAGGGCCTGCCTGCGGGCAAGTACACAGTGACGGCGTGGCAAGAACAGTACGGAACGCAAACGCAAGAAGTAACCATAGGGGCCGGCGAGACAAAAACGGCGAACTTCACTTTCAAAGCTTTGCCGTACTAACGCGTCCGACGGCGAAGACCCACGTTGAGGCGGAGCTGGGCTACTACAGTGGTTCCGCTGAAAACGGAAGTTCATCCAGACGAGGAGCTATGGGAAAAGTTTTTGCGGTGTTGGTAACGCTGATCACCCTGGTTTCCATCGCGTTCTTTGTTCTGCATACATGGTGGTTGCCGCCCAACATTTCGACGACGGGCAAGGCGGTGGATCACCAATTGGAAGAGACGCTGATCGGAACCGGCGTTTTGTTCCTCGCGGGGCAACTAATGCTCGGATGCTTCGCGTGGATGGCAAGCGGCAAATCCAAGGATGCCCAAGCGAAGCGCTTCCCAGGTGGTGCGACGTCAATCGTAGTCGCGGCGATTGTGGTTGTAGGCATTGAAATTTTCACACTGACGTTTGTCGGATCCAAGGCTTGGGGCGCCATTTACCTGACGCCCGCGGAGCCCGGTGCACTGCGAGTTGACGTGCAAGCCGAACAGTTCGCGTTCTATTTTCGATATCCCGGCCCGGATGGGCAGTTCGGCGGGACCCACCCCGACAAGATCGACGATGGCAGCGGAAATTACTTCGGGCTCGATCCGGCGAACGATGTTGCGGCACGCGATGACATCGTGGCCGGTTCTCTCGTTGTGCCTGTGAATCGACCGATTGCGTTGAGTTTGCATTCGAAAGACGTTGGCCATTCGTTTTATGTTCGCGAACTGCGCATGCAAGAGGATTTCGTGCCAGGGCTGGACATTCCGTTGCACTTCACCGCCACACAAGTCGGCAAATACGAGATTGTCTGCACGCAACTCTGCGGACTCGGGCACTACAACATGAAGGCTTATTTAGAAGTGATGAGCGAACCGGACTACGAGCAGTGGTTGAAGACGCAAGCGGGACAGTGAGGGGTTAGCGATTTTGGAGGAGGCGACGAAATATTCGCCAACTTCGTCGAGGGTCACACTCTATGCAAGAGGTTTCGACACATTCCGTCGCGCATCAACACACCGCTCCAACCGGCTTCATCCGGAAGTATGTATTCAGTCTCGATCACAAAGTGATTGGAAAGCAGTACTACGGACTGGCGCTGGTGTCTGTGTTCGTAGGCATGGTGCTGTCGTGGCTCTTACGAATTCACCTCGCCTACCCTGATTATCACATTCCGTTTCTTTCCAAGTTGTCCGCGAGTGGCGCGCCCGGCGGCGTAATGACACCGGAATACTATCTGTCGCTCCTGACCATGCACGGGACGCTGATGGTCTTTTTCGTTTTAACGAACGCGCCATTCGCCGCGTTCGGAAATTATTTTTTGCCGATTCAGATCGGTGCGGAAGATATGGCGTTTCCGCGATTCAATATGATGTCGTTCTGGACCACGTTCGCCGCGTTTGTCGTGATGATGGCTTCGTTCTTCGTTGCCGATGGCCCGCCAATATCGGGCTGGACCGCGTACGCGCCATTGAGCGCAGTTGGTGGCGACGCAGGACCTGGACTGGCGCTCGGCCAGGACCTGTGGGCGATCTCCATAGCGATTTTCTGTATCGCTTCATTGCTGGGAGCTTTGAATTTCATCGCGACGACCTTGGATTTGCGCGCCCGCGGAATGTCGTTGATGAGAATGCCGTACAGTACTTGGGCGTGGTTTGTTACTTCAGTGATAGCGCTGCTGGCTTTTGCTGTGCTCTTACCCGCCTGCGTTTTGTTGATTCTGGATCGTGTCGCAGGGACTAGCTTCTTCATTCCCGCCGGGCTTGTACTCAGCGACAAATTGCAGGCGCATTCCGGCGGCTCACCACTTCTCTGGCAACATCTCTTTTGGTTTTTTGGACACCCCGAAGTGTACATCGCCATTTTGCCGTCGATCGGAATCATCGCAACGATTCTGCCGGTATTCACGCGCAGGCCGCTTCTTGGTCCAAAGGCGCTCATCGGAAGCATGGTAGCGATCGGATTTCTCAGTTACATGGTATGGGGCCACCACATGTTTGTGAGTGGCATGAATCCCTTTTCGGCGACCATTTTCTCCGTGCCGACATTGATCATCACCATACCCGCGACGATTATGACGTTGTTGCTCACGGCCTCGCTGTACGGCGCGAAAATGCGATTCGACACGCCGGCGCTGTTCTGCCTCGGATTCATTTCCGTCTTTATCAGCGGCGGTATCAGCGGCTTCTACCTGGCCCAGCCTTCGTTGGACACATATCTTCACGCGACGTATTTCGTTGTAGCGCACTTTCATTTCGTGATGGCGGTTGCGTCGCTTTTCGGTGTTTTTGCCGGGACGTACTTCTGGTTTCCGAAGATGTTTGGACGCATGATGAATGAATCGCTGGGAAGATGGCATTTCTGGCTCACGTTTCTTGGCGTCTACTGTGTATTCATGCCGATGCACTATCTCGGACTGGTAGGTAATGTCCGAAGATATTCCGCGTTTGTGGACGACTACCTGGCCCCACTGATCCCGGTTCATCGATTCATTACGATCGCTGCTTTGCTTACTGGAGCTGCACAGCTCATTTTTCTCTGGAACCTGATCTGGAGTCGGTTCCGCGGACCAATCGCGTCGGAGAATCCTTGGGAGGCGACTTCTCTCGAGTGGTCGACGACTTCGCCGCCTCCATTCGACAATTTCGGCGGAAAGCATCCCGTTGTGTATCACGGACCGAACGAATTCGGCGTGGACGGCCCCGATGGGACGGATTTCTTGATGCAAACTGCAGCGCCAAAGAATTCATGAGACGCCTCGCGCGGAACAAACAGGAGGAGCAAACGTGGGAGTAGATGTTCAAGACGCGATTCGCGTCGGACAAAAGCTCGGTGGTTCCGGGCTGCCGCCGCCCGCGCGGAATACGCGACAGCCAAACGTCGCATTGAGTGAACGTTCGGAACGCTCTGAGACGGGCGTATGGATTGGAATTTTCGCGATCGTCATGACCTTTGCAGCTCTGACGAGCGCCATGATCGTTCGCGAAGGAGTCGCTCTCGATTGGCAGTTTTTTCGGCTTCCCAAGATCTTGTATCTCGACACGCTCATTCTCTTTTTCAGTAGTTGGACGTTGGAGACGGCGCTCGCCAAGATGAAGGAAGGTGAGAATCAGTTTTCCGGGGGTATGACTTGGCTCTGCATCACATTGGCGCTCGGCGGAAGTTTTGTCGTCGGCCAGGGGATTGCATGGCGCGTGCTAGCGGGACAGGGGCTTTTTCTCGCTACGAATCCAAGCTCCTCATTTTTCTATGTATTCACTGCGGCACACGCATTGCATTTGATCGGCGGGATCCTCGGTCTTGGCTACCTGATCTATAAATTGAAACGAACTGGGAGCGCCGCAAGAACGACCGGCATTCGGGCAACATCGCTTTACTGGCATTTCATGGATGGACTCTGGTTTTATCTGTTCGTTATTTTGCTGGTACGAATGTAGTGGTTTGGGGGGATAGGTGAGCGAATCGGTGGTGGTGGCGGAAGGTTTGGGAGCAGCAATGGAACCCTCCCCGTTTGGGATTCCGTCCAAAAAGCTCACGATGTGGCTATTCATCGCGTCAGATGCGATTACGTTCGGTGCCGTTCTGTTCGGGTATTCCTACTTGCGAGTGGGTTCTCCGGACTGGCCGCGGCCGTTTCAGTTTTCACCGACCATTGTCAACGCCATGGTGATGACGGCGGTATTGCTTACGAGTAGTTTGACCATGCTCTGCGCTGTTTCGGCGGCAAAGGCCGGGCAGAAAAGTTCCAGCATGAAATGGCTGGGAGCCACCGTACTCTTGGGCATCTTGTTTGCGGTGATGCATTTGCGCGAGTGGTTCCACATGTTTCATGAGGGTTGGAGCCTTTCGCGAAATCCCTTGGGCGGGCCAGTTGCGTTCGGCGCAACTTTTTTCAGCATCACCGGATTGCATCTCCTACATGTGATTTCCGGTGTCGTCGCTTTGCTTGTAGTCGGGATCGGCTTTAAGGTTGGAAAACTCGATGACAATTACGTCGAAACGACAGGGCTGTATTGGCACTTCGTGGATCTGGTTTGGATGTTCGTGTTTCCGCTTTTATACCTCATGAATGCTTCGCGATAGGCAGGAAAGAGAACAATGAGCGAGACGGTGGCGAATCACGATCCGAAGACTGGTTTTTACGTTGGCGTCTGGCTTGGTCTATTGTGTATCGCAGCCTTGGAAGTGTTTTTGACGTATCGAGGGCTCTCCACGCATGCCTTGCTGGTTTCTCTTCTGCTTCTGGCGATGATCGAGTCCGCGATCGGAGTGCTTTACTTTATGCACTTGAAGTTCGAACGACGAGTGATGATGTGGAGCATCCTGATTTCAGTCGTTTTTGTTTTGCTTATGATGAATCAGATCTGGCCCGACGCTTATCGGATGACGACCATCAGGCTGCACTAGATAAGGGTGTCGGGAATGTCAGGACAATGAAGAAATACGGGGTTACGATTTTCATCGGTGTCGTCGGGGTTCTGATCCTCTCGACGCTGATTTTTCCGAGCAGCGCCGCCGCTCAGGGATGCGCGCTTTGTTACCAGAGCGCCGCAGCAGCGGGTTCGCGCGCGATTCGCGCACTGCAAAATGGAATCGTTATTCTCATTGTTCCGCCTTTTTTTATCTGCAGCGCGATGACGTACTTGGTATACCGCCGGCGGAATTCACATAACGAAAACAATTAGATCAGCATCATTTCAGGCGGAATAGATTTTTTCCGGCTCATTTCGAATCTTCGCGGAGCACGGCAGCTGTATTTCGATCAACAGTCCTCCCCCCGAACAATTGGCGGCGCGAACGGAGCCGCGATGTAGGCGCACTGCCCGATCCGTGATAGAAAGCCCGAGTCCAGATCCTCCTGACGAGCGATCTCTGGCATCGCCTACGCGGTAAAAGGGGAGAAAGATGTCGGGGAGAGCCTCGTCCGGGACCCCTCGTCCATGGTCCCGCACACTGATGAGCGCTGTGTCGCCGCCGGCAGCGGCGGTCCTTTGCAGCGAAATCTGGACTTCGGTACCTTCCGCCGTGTAATTGACAGCGTTGCGAATCACATTCTCGACCGCACTGCGAAGGAGTTCCTTGTTACCTGAAATGGTACAGGGTTCCGATTTCACCAGCCGCACGTGGCGATTTCGGCTCTGTGCTTCATAGTCCGCGTCAGCCGTGACTTCGGCGACCACCTGGTCCAGCACGACCTGTTCGCCTTGCAGAAACTCGCTGCCCCCCTCCAAACGAGCCAGACGCAGGAGATTGCCGATGAGCGTATTCAGACGCCCCGCTTCCATTTCAATTCGGTCGAGTCCTTTTATCGACTCCGGGCTGGCATGAAGGCGTGTCAAACCCAATGCTACAGTTAGGCGCGCCAGTGGAGAACGAAGTTCGTGAGAAATGTCGGCAAATAATCGCCTCTGAGAGGAGATTAACGACTCGATTTGCTCGGCCATGTGGTCAAAGTCGCGGCTCAGCTCAGCAAGTTCGTCTGCGCGGCCGGTGGCGTCACCAACACGCGCGCTCAAGTTCCCAGTTGCCAGCCGATGCGTCGCGGCCCTCAAGTCGCGAATCGGAGCCGTAATGTAACGAGCCAGCCAAAAGCAGACGAAACCCGCGATAAAGAGAACCGCCGCCGCCCGGACAAACTGCACTTGTATAGGAGCCCGCAAGACGTCAGTGACTGACTCGACTTTGGTACCGATCACGAGCACGTAGTGTGTGCCCATCGAGCCGGTGGTGCGCGTTGCTGCAAATCGCGTTCCATGGGAGGTCTGAATCGTCGTGCCAGCGGATTGCAGCGCCGAAGTTGCCATCGCATCAACGTCGGCTTCCGTCGGCTGCGACAGGATCTCTTTGCCTTCATCGTCGAAAAGATACGCTTGCCAGTGGAGAGTAGTCTGCAGCGAAGATAGGAAGTCAGCTAAAGCTCCCATACCGTGGTCATCCAGAATATCGGCGGCACGGGCGGCCATGAGAGGCATCACCGTTCTGTCAAATTCCTCCGCCCGCATGGCACGAAATTGCGATTGCGTCGTAACGACGGAGACGATCATCGTTGCGCTGACCAGCACCATGGCAAGCCAGAACGAAAGAAAGATCTTGAGGAACAGGCTATTCAACGCAGTTCACCCGACTGTGGTCAAAGCGGTGGGTTCGCAACCACGTAAACGTATCCTACATTGCGAATGGCCCGAATCCGTTCCGCACCGTCTTCAGCGAAGCCTAGCTTCCTTCGCAAGTTGCTGATGTGGACGTCAAGGCTCCGGTCTGACGGCTCCGATTCACGGCCGAGGGCGTTCTTGACCAGATCTTCCCGGGCGAGAACTTGTCCCGGTGCCTTTATGAATTGCGTTAATAATTCGAATTCCGCTGACGTCAACTCGACTTGACGATCTTTCTGGTACGCACTTCGGGACAACATATCGAGCCGAATATCACCGAGTGAAACCACAGATTGAGCCTTGCCCTCGCGGGTGGTCCCCGCCGTCCGTCGCAGGACCGCGTGAATCCGCGCCGCCAGTTCTCGCGGGTTAAACGGCTTGGGCATGTAATCGTCGGCGCCGATCTCCAACCCAACGATGCGATCCACGTCCTCACCGTGCGCCGTCAGCATCACCACAGGGACCGCCGACTTGGCCCGAATCTGCCGCAGCGCCTCGAAGCCGCGAATCCCTGGAAGCATAACGTCAAGAATAACCAGGTCGTACGATTTCGACAGTGACTCCGAGACACCGGAGGTGCCGTCATGAACGGCATCAACATGAAATCCCTGTGAACCGAGGTACTGCTGAACCAATTCGCAAAGCTCCACATCATCATCCACAACCAGAATCTTATTCGTGATCCACTCTCCGGTCGCGTCGCTCCTAGCCTGCATGCCGCACAGTTTACACGTTTCGGCCTCATGGTTGGAAAGCACCAAGCTCGAAGGAAGGTTATTCCCTATGTATGAGACTAAGACACTGGATGCTTCCCGTTCGGCATGCTTTGTGCTCATTGTCGCGGTTCGGTTTACGGCTTCGATCATGTTCATCGCAGGCAGGAAAGGCGCCGGTAAGTGCCGGCGCTACCAATCAAGACGAAATGATCTTGCGGACATGGGGCGGAGCGAGCACCGCCCCTACGAGGGCCGAGCGGCTAGGCGGTGGCGGCGACGGCGTCGAGTTTGCGCGAGGACTCCCACAAGGCGATGTAGGGTTTTAGTTCGCGCATCATTTTGTCGAAGCCGGCGAGGTCGAGAGATTGGGCGCCGTCGCTGATGGCTTTTTCGGGCGACGGGTGAACTTCGACGATGATGCCGTCGGCGCCGATGGCGACGCCTGCGCGAGAGACGGCAGGGACGAGGCTGCGCTTGCCGGTGGCGTGGCTTGGGTCGAGCATCACTGGAAGGTGCGTGAGTTCGTTGAGTGCGGGGATGGCGGCGATGTCGCAGGTGTTGCGCGTTTCGGTTTCGAAGGTGCGAATGCCGCGTTCGCAGAGAATGACGTTGGGATTGCCGTGCGCGACGATGTATTCGGCGGACATCAGGAGTTCCTTGATGGTGCCGCTGAGGCCACGCTTGAGAAGCACGGGCTTGCCGCATTTGCCGAGCGCTTTGAGGAGCATGAAGTTTTGCATGTTGCGCGCACCGACCTGCATGACGTCGGCGTATTGCGCGATGAGATCGACGTCGCGGTCGCTCATGACTTCAGTGACGATGCCGAGACCGGTTGCGGCTTTCGCTTTTTGCAGGAGTTTTAAACCGTCCTCTTCCATCCCTTGGAAATCATAGGGCGAGGTGCGCGGCTTGAAGGCGCCGCCGCGCAGCATTTTGGCGCCGGCTTTGGCGACGCCTTCGGCGGCCTGCATGATTTGTTTTTCGGATTCGACCGAGCACGGGCCGGCCATGACGATGAATTCGTCGCCGCCGATTTCGACGCCGTTGTTCAGCGCGATGCGCGTGCGGCCGGGCTTGAATTGTTTACTGACGAATTTGTATGGCGCAGAAATGCGCACCACTTTTTCGACTTGCGGCATGGATTCGACGGATTCCATGCAGGCCGTCACATCGCCTACTCCTACGACTCCGATCACGACGCGCTCCTCTCCCTCGATCGAGTGCACCTTGTAGCCGAAGTACGCGACCTGCGCGCGGACCTCGTCGATTTCCTGCCGGGTTGCGTGCATCTTCATCGAAATGATCATCGCCAGCCTCTCTGGTGGGTAAAGGATTTGTGCGTAAAGTCGGTCGTGAATTGAGCCATGGTCGCTCCGGTCGTGCGTTGTTGCGTTCTGTTGCGCGTTGCCGAAAATTTGTGCTGTAAAACAAAAAACCCACTCCGCTTGCGAGTGGGTCGAATCTTTCCGCTTTGTTGCTTTAGCTACAAATTCGCCCCTCGCCCAGTTTTATGTGGGTACCAAAAGCTAAACCAATAGGAGTAGGCGTTCTTCTTCACGGGTGCAGTGTATTCCGGAGGCGAAATTCGCGCAAGTTGTTTTTCGGATGTGTGGCAAACGGCTATTGGGAGAGGAGTTGGCGGATTCGCTTTGGATATTCAGGAAAGTAGCGCTCGAATATCGCTGAGGTTGAAGGTGCGGAGGATGGATTCTTTCGGTTCGTGTGCAAGGAGGAATTCGAAAGAGGCATCGACGAGACGTTCGGCGGTGGCGCTGCCACCGTATTTTGAGAGTTCGAGAGGGCTGACGCCGACTTCGTGCGTGGATTTGGTTTGGCCTTCATCGATTGTCACTCGATATTTGGCGTCGCCCGCGGACTGGACTGAGATTTTTGATTTCATTGGCCTGCACCTGATTCTTTCGGAGAGCCCGGGGCGGTTTGAGCGCCGTCGAGACTGAAATTATGACGTTTGGAGGGGGGAAAAGCGCTACCGAAGGATCAGTGCTTGATAAGGGGCTTTTCCTGGCGTAGTTTTATTTGCAACTCTGTTGCAAGAGAGCGCTACTCCAGGTCTGCGCTTTTCTGCACGAGTTGTGGCAGCGGCGACCCTTGCGGCTTTTTTGCGGAAGACTGCGAGGGTCGCCTATTCCCGTTCCGCGAAAAAAGAACGGTCGCCGTGAATTTCACCCCTAGCGGAGCGGCAATACTCACTTGCAATCTAAAAGTAAATGATGCTTACTGAGTCAGCGAGTTGAGTTTCGCTCGTCCAGCCAACTCGGCGTGTTGCTCAAAGCACATGACCGCCGCCAAAAACAATTCAGGAGAGTAGCGATGTCGATGATTCCATCCAATACGCGCATTACGCCGTTTCTCTGGTTCGACGGGAACGCTGAAGAAGCGGTGAATTTTTATTTTTCGGTATTCAAGAATTCGCGGCGGCTCGACAAAGTGGATTCTGCGGTCGATTCGAGCGTGCCGAAAGGAAAGGTAATCACGATCTCGTTCGAACTCGATGGTCAGGCATTTGTCGCGCTGAATGGAGGACCGAACTTCAAGTTCAATGAGGCGATTTCGTTCATGATTCGTTGCGAGAGCCAGGAAGAGATCGATTATTACTGGTCGAAGCTGACGGCCGACGGCGGGGCTGAAGTGCAGTGCGGATGGCTTAAGGACAAATTTGGATTGTCGTGGCAGGTTGTGCCGTCGCGAATTGCGGAGTTGATTCGGACTCCGAAAGGGATGGAAGCGATGATGAAGATGAAGAAGCTCAACATCGCGGAGTTGGAGAAGGCGAACAAGAGTTGAGACGTTGCCGGTTTGGATGCCGCTGCTGCGTGATTGCTACTCGTAACGGAGCGCGACCATGGGATCGACGCGCATCGCGCGACGCGCGGGGATGTAACAGGCGGCGAGCGCGACGGCCGCAAGCAGAATCGTTGTGACAAGAAAGGTGGCGGGATCGGTGGGCGTGACGTCGAAGAGCAGGCTCGTCATTACGCGTGTGATGGCTGCGGCGCCGAAGATGCCGACCGCGATTCCAGCGAGCGCGAGTTTTGCTCCATCGCCGAGGACAAGTTTCAAGACGTCGGCACGTTGCGCGCCAAGCGCCATGTGAATGCCGATTTCATTTGTGCGCTGGCTGACGCGATAGGCCATCGTGCCATAGATGCCGACGGCGGCGAGCAGCATCGCGAGTCCGGCAAATAATCCCAGCAACAACATATTGAAGCGTTGGCGGGCGAGCGAGACGCTCATCCAGTCGTCCATCGAGCGAATTTCGCTGACGGGAATTTGATTGTCGATCGCCCAGACTTGTTGTTTCACGTCGGCAATGAGCCTGGACGGCGGCTCGGCGAGGCCGCGCTGGCGCACGACGACGCTCATCCAACGGCGCCACGATTCGTCGGACTGCGCAAAGGGCGCGTACATCGTCGCTTCGGGCGGCTCGTTCAGACTGCCGTGCTTGACGTCGCGGGCGACGCCGACGATGGTCATCCATTGATGAGGTTCGTTGGTGCGCGCGAAATCGATGCGCGCTCCGAGCGGATTTTCATTCGGGAAAAAGCGGCGCACGAGTTCTTCGCTGACGACGGCGACGAGCGGCTGATTTTCGCGATCCATTTCGCCGAGGCCGCGGCCGACGACGATCGGAATTTGCATCACGCCGAAGTAATCGCCCATGACAGAAAGAGTTTGTACTGCCGGTTCGTTACCGACCGGCACGGGCGGGCGTCCGTCGATCGTGAAACGATGATCGAGATAATTTCCGGCGAAAGGAAGGTCGGTCACCATCGCTGCCTGAACGCCGGGGATTTGATTCAGTCGAGAGAGTAGCTCGCGGCGGAACGCGGTTTGTTGGGGAATTTTGTCGTAGCGCGTAATCGGTAGCTGAAGGTGCATCGTCATCAAGTCGGATGGATCGAAGCCGGGATTTACGGATTGCAGACGGCCGAAGCCTTTGATCATCAGTCCGGCGGAGACGAGAAGAATCAGTGCGAGCGCGAATTCTGCGGCGACGAGGATGTTGCGGAATGCGTGGGAGAATTTTCCTGCGGTTGTGCCGCGCCCGGACTCTTTCAGCGAATCGGCGGCGTTGCCGCTTGTCGCGCCCAACGCGGGAATCAGACCGAAGACGATGCCTGTCAGCAGCGAGATCGCGAAAATGAACGCGAAGAGTCGCGCGTCCATTTGAATGCCGCGAAAGCGATCGAGCTCCGGTGGCTCGAGCGAGACGAGCAGGCTCGTCCCCCACTTGGCGAGCGCCAGACCCAACGCGCCGCCGAGGAGCGATAATACGACGCTCTCAGTGATGGATTGAACGAGCAGGCGCGAACGGCCTGCGCCGAGCGATGCGCGGAGCACAAATTCCTGGCGACGGGCAATCGCGCGTGCGGTCAGTAATCCCGCGAAGTTGGCGCACGCGATCAGAAATACGAGGCCGACCGCGCCGAAAAGCACGAGCAGAGCAGGGCGAATGTCGCCGACAAGAAATTGATGGAGTGGCAGCAGAGTTTTTTGGCGCTTACCTTCGGTGTCGGGGTACTGCTTGGCAAGGCGACCTGCGATGCCTGTGAGGTCGGCTTGCGCCTGATCGAGCGTGACGCCGGGATTGAGACGCCAATAGGTGTGCATGAAATGAACGCCGCGAAATGGAGCGGCTTCGGGATAGGCGACCCAGAGCGACACAAAAATGTCGGTCTCGTCTTCGGGCAATGAGAAGTTTGCGGGCATCACGCCGATGACGCTGTAGCGATTGCCATTCAGTGTGAGCGAGCGGCCGAGGACGTTTGGATCGGCGCCAAGAAACTCACGCCAGAAGCGATGCGTGATCACCATGTTGTGCGGTCCGCCCTTCACGTCGTCTTCGGGCGAGATGAGATGGCCGAGCATCGGCGCGACGCCGAGCGTTTCGAGCAGGCCGGCATTCACGTAGGCAGCGCGGATCTGCAGAGGTTCGGGGCCACCGGTGTAGTCCATGCGCTCGATGGTAACGCCGCCTCCGCGTGAGAGAGTTTTGGTTTGCTGGAGGATGTCGTCGATGTTTCGCAGCGAGTCGTTCTGCTTGACGGTGACGAGGCGTTCGGGATCGGGGTAGGGAAGCGGGCTCAGCAGCACGCTGTCGATGACGCTGAAGATGGCAGTGTTGGCGCCGATGCCGAGCGCGAGCGTAAGGACGGCGACGATGGTGAATCCTGGGGATTTTCTCAGCATCCGCAGCGAGTAGCGAAGGTCGCGAACGAAGTTCTCGAGGAGTTGCACGCCGCGTGCATCGCGGCATTCTTCCTTTAATTGTTCTGTGCCGCCGATGAGAAGACGAGCTTGCCGGGCTGCGTCGTCGCGCGTGAGACCCTTTGCGATTAGTTTTTCGACTTGATGCTCGTAGTGAAGGCGAAGCTCTTCATCCATTTCGGCTTCGACGTTTTCGCGGCGAAACAAAGAGCGCAACCGATAGAGCAGGTCGGTCAACATCAGAATCTCCCTATGCGGTGCGAAGCACCTGCGCGACGGCGGTCGTCAATGCTTCCCACGCATCGCGTTCGGCTTCGAGCTGCTTTTGGCCTTTTCGCGTGAGCGAGTAGAACTTTGCCCGGCGATTGTTGTCGGACGCGCCCCACTTAGCTGCGATCCATCCGCGCCGCTCGAGACGATGCAGTGCGGGATAGAGCGAACCTTGCTGCACGCGCAGCACATCATTTGAGATCTGCTGCAGTCGCTCGGAGATCGCCCAACCGTGCTGTGGCTCGTTAGCGATGCAGCGAAGGATCAGCAGGTCGAGCGTTCCTTGCGGTAATTCGATGCGAGGCGGCATGCGCTAGTCCTTCCCTTTTGCTTCGACAGGAGGCTACACGACTTCTTGTCGAAGCGCAAGGGGAGAGCCCCGCCCAGTTTGATTTGTCGAATTTGCGCGTGATTTGTCTGGACGGGACGAGTCAAAATGGAGTCTGCTGAAAATAAACTGAGGTTGAAAACCGATGACGATCGAAGACTTTCAACGGTCGACCACCGCGGATGAACCACCGACAAGCCTCACACCAGCGTTAATCGCACTCTGGTGGGATGCGCGAGGGGACTGGGAGCGCGCGCATTCCCATGCGCAGGACGACGAGGGCGCAGCCGGAGCGTGGGTTCACGCTTACCTGCATCGCAAAGAAGGCGATCGCGGAAATGCAGGCTACTGGTACAGAAGAGCGGGGAAGTCCTTCTGCGAGAAATCGCTTCCGGAAGAATGGCTTGCCATTGCTCAAAGAACTATTGGGGGCGTGATCACGGCGACGGCGGAGACGACAAGGACGTAGAACGAGATAAGGACTTAGTTCCTCCGCCGTCGGTGGCGCTATCCGTTTATGCCGGAACTATCTGAACGGATAGCTCTCCAACCGTTCGGGTGCTCCGGCTCCGTTTCAGAACCCCTTGCCCTTTCAGTCGTTTCCGTGAGATACGGATGGAGTTCCTCCTCGTTCGGCTCCGGCACAAGAACTGCTGACATATACGTGCACTCGAAATCAGAGGGGGGGTTGTATGAGCGACGAAATCGAGAAACTAGAAAACGAAGCGGCGAAGGTTGGGCAGTCAGTGGAGTTACCCGATGGTGTGTTGGACAACGTGGTGGGCGGAGACAATAACGCGGCCGGCTCCACGCATGTGATGCAATTAATCCAAGATGCATTGCAGAAGCTTAATGACACGACTAAAAACGCAGTCAACAATATCCAGTGACTTATCTTGACTCGCCCGTGCAGACGTGACCCCAAAATTTTAGGAGGTTCATATGAGCGACGAAATTAAGAATACTTCTGAACTGACTGAGCAGAAGTTAGACGAGGTCGTCGGCGGTGATATAGCCAAGCTGGTGGACAAAGCGAGTCCCAAAGTAGCCGATGAATTGCCCAGTGCCGCGCTGGACGAAGTCGTTGGTGGAGTTGCCGCCCTACCGCCGCTTCACAAGTACACGAACATCACGCTGAAGCGGGGATAACGCGACGCCAAATCGATTGAGTCATCTGTCGGGAAGTGCCACTGACCAAGATGGTGGAGGCGGGGGGAGTCGAACCCCCGTCCGAAAAGCGCTGCGACACGGAGCCTACATGCTTAGCTCAATTCAATTTTGTTCGCAGGCCGCGCTCAGAATGAGCAAGAAACGTAGCCCGCTAGTCCGATGGTTCTCGCCCGAGCCTTACGGACCGAAAGGCTCAGGCCAGCTCACTGTTTGACGCTTCTGACCGGGCCCATGAGCAAAGCCCGGGGAAGCGTGCGCTTAATTAATTAAGCTGCAAGTGCCAGGTTGTTATTGGCATTTCTAGTTTCCACCAAGTTACGGGCAGGTGGGTCCCGGCATGCCTCCGAGCCGCGACAGCTTCCGTCGAAACCGTGTCGCCCCCATTGACAGCTCTATTTTAGCACGTGAGGAGGCCCGGGTCGGGCCATGAGTCGATGCGGATGCCGGCTTGCAGCGGCGCCAGGGCGGCTTCGACGCATCAGGTATTTGCGGCGTCGGTTTTCACTTCGTCGGTGATCACGACAAATTTCGTGAGCGTCGTGAAGCCAAACGAGGTGGTAATCGCGCAGTCGGTCGCGTCGCGTCCGGTGGCCAGCAAAATCCGGCCGATTCGTGGATGGTTGTGGCGCGCGTCGACCGTCCACCATCGCCCGCCAAGGTACACCTCGAACCAGGCGCTGAAATCCATCGGATTGCCGTCGGGTTGCACGCCGATGTCCCCGAGATAACCTGTCGCGTAGCGCGCCGGAATATTCATCGCGCGGCAAAACGTGATTGCGAGATGCTGGAAATCGCGGCATACCCCGATGCGTTCGGTGTAGACGCCGAGCGCGGTGCGCGTGCGGCTGGCGAATTTGTAGCCGAAGGTGACATTGGCGTGCACCCAACCGCAGATCGCCTGCACACGCTCCCATCCGCGCGGGCTGTCGCCAAATAATTCCGCGGCGGTATTCAGCAGAAGATCGACTTCGCAGTAGCGGCTGCTCATCAGATAAAGGAGCACTTCGGGAGGCAGGTCCTGTACAGGGATTTCTGGCGCGGCGAATCCCTGTTCATCCAGTTCGCCGGAGTCGCGAATCAGCGTGGAATTGTGGAAGCGAATTCGTCCCGGCTGCGCCACGGCACGCGCGCTCTTGTTGCCGAATGCGTCGATGAACATCTCGATCGGGGTTTCAGGCTCGGTTTGCACAATGTCCGGGCCGATCAAGTCCTTCTCGCGCGAGGGATGGACGTTCAGCAACGTAACGATCGGTGCTTCGGCGAGAAGATCGAATTGGATGTCGTACCCGATCCGAATTATCATCGCGAAAATGGGCCTTTCCCGTGGGGCGCGAGTCATTAAGATGTTAGATGCCAATGTAGCTCCTGTGGCTTCGGGGCGTAGATGCTGATTTTTGCTGCAATGCATCGCAAATCTGCGTCGACTCCGGACGAGCGTTGTCCTACACTCGCTTAAGAGTGAGGTAAAAGTGACCTACTGTCTCGGCATCGCCACTGACGAAGGGCTGGTTCTGGCCTCCGATTCCCGAACCAACGCCGGATTCGATCAAGTCAACACCTGCCGCAAGATGTTTCAGTTCGTGCAGCCGGGCGAGCGCATCTTTGTGATTCTCACCAGCGGCAGCCTCTCGATCAGCCAGTCGGTCATCAGCCTTTTGCGCGACGACTTCGATTCAGGCCAGGGCCTCGCACGCGCAAAATCGCTTTATGATGCAGCGCGCATCGTTGGCGATTGCGTGCGTCGCGTTTCGGACATCGATCGAGCTTCGCTTGAACGCGATTCGTACAGCTTTAATGTGCATCTGCTGATCGGCGGTCAGGTCAAAGGCAAAGAGCCCGGACTTTACCTCGTCTATCCTCAGGGAAACCCGCTCGCTGCGACGGAAGATTCGCTGTATCTCCAACTCGGCGAGTGTAAATACGGTCGACCGATTCTCGATCGCGGGATTCAGGCGTCGACGTCGCTGGAAGTCGCCGCGAAGTACGCGCTTTTATCGATGGACGCGACGATGCGGTCCAACGTGACGGTCGGCCCACCTTTCGACTTGCTGTTGTATCGGCGCGACAGTCTCGTCATCGAGCGTTACCGCCGCGTCTGTGCCGGCGATCAGGACCTCAATTCCATTCACGCAAGTTGGGAGCAGTCTCTACGTCGGGCCGTCGAACAGCTTCCGGACATCGAGTTTGAGAACACCGAAAGCGTAAGCGCTCGTGCGACCCGATGCGAACCCGCACGCCTCGACGTTCCCCCACCGCGTGCAACTGTAAAACCGAGTGCCCCGCTTGCCGCATCGGGCGAAGGTTCCCGGCAGCCGGAATAACTACGGCCTTTCCACAGCAAAAACTGAAATCTGAGAGAGTCACCAAACGAGCTACAGAAGCTTGCGCATCGTCTGCGCGATATTGCGTACGGCGTCGCGTTCACGCGCTGTCAAAGCACCAAGATCGGATGGTCGCGGCACGCTCATCGCAGGAACGGGTGGCGCTGTTTCCGCCGGTACCTGCGTGAAGTAGGTCTTGCCTGCCGCGACTGCCGAAATCGCCTGCACCAGATCGCGGTCGCAATCCGACTTCATCACGTAGCCTTTGCCGCCGAAGCGCTTGATCTGGTGAACCAACTCCAGCGAACAGTGAAGCGTCAAAACGACGGCGCGCGTGGCCGGCAACCGTTCGCGAATCGCCTTGAGCGCATCCAGCCCGCTCATCCCTGGCATATTCACATCGAGCACCACGACGTCCGGCTCCAGCTGAATAGCTAGCGCCAATGCCTCGGCGCCCGACTTTGCTTCACCGCAAACCTGCCAGCCTTCCTGGCTGGTCAAAATCGTCTTCAGGCCAAACCGCACCACGGTGTGGTCGTCGGCAATCAAGATGCGCAATGGGGGGCGAATGGGATGTCTCCGCGGCTGAGTATCGAGAGCGAGTAACGCAGAGCGTCCTCGCAGTGACGAAAGTAGAGGCAGGGGTAAATTTGTGCCATCAGGTAAAGTTCGTATATAAGCCGAGGATTTTCCGAGCGTTCGGCGGGATAACCGTCCTTGCTGCCTGGCGACGAATCAGGTTCGTGAGGCTCAGCCAACTGCCGCAGGCTCACATTGCCGAATGGGGTACTTCTACGAACAAAAGTACCTCCAGGTGGTTGACGAGGTAGGGCATAGCTTCCAGAATCAGAAAACGGGGTCGTAACGGTCGAAACTCGCCCAGAAGAGCCCGCCAAACGTATGTCACCTGACTCCAACACACCGACCGCCATCGAGCAGCTGGTTTCGCGTGCCCTCCGCGACAACTTGGAGCGCATCCAGCGGACCTCCGATGAGCTGCATCAAGCCGTCGCCGACGTCGTGGCCGCCTGCGGCAGCAGCAAGCCTGCCAACGCGCTGCCCCCAATGCTGCGCGCGCAGACTTCAGCCGCTTCACTTTCGGCCGCCCTGGAAGTCTTAACGAGATTCGTAGCGGTTTCGCTGCAACCGGGGCCGCGATCGCCATTCGAGGCCGAGATTTCGCGCATCGCATCGTCGCTCGCCACGCCCGAAGCGGCACCGGCGGCTGCACCGCAAGCTGTCCCAACCGCGCACGCGCCTGTGGAACACGTTGCGCCGGCTCCAGTCGCGGCAACGCCCGCCGTCGCGCCGCCACCCTCCGGCACCCGTGGTCGAGCAGCATCATGCTCCGGTTCCCGCGCCCCAAGTTCACCATGAGCCCGCGATGGTCGAGGCGACTGAAGTGGAGTCCGCGCCTCCCGCCGCAGGCGAGCCCGAAGGCGCCAGCGCTTTCGATGTCAACCAGTTATCGCCCGATGAACAAGAGCTTCACCGCCGCGCGAATCGGGTGGCCAAAGTTTCGATGCAGGATATTAAGATGTTGCGACCGGAGCAGGTGCGTCTCGGCCGACAGCACAAGGATATCTGCGTCCGGTTGCGGGATGACATTGAGAAAGCTCATCGAGAATATGACCGGCGGTTCAAACTCATCATGGATCACCCGGTCGACTATTTTTATCGCTGGATGGTGGAGATCCTCGCAGAGGGCGATGCCCACGCTCTCGGCGACTATCCTTACGCCACGACCGCGCAGCATCGCTAGCGCGTCGCACGCCAAGCTCGCGTCCAATCCGACGGCGAGTCCTCGCGCAAATTATTTTTCTCGCGCATTAGCCATCGCTGTGTCGTGCGCGTTGCTCGCAGCGACGCCGGTGGATTTGCCGGCGCAGACCGCTCACACCAAACGAAAATCGAAAAATCCGGCTGCGAAGCCTTGCCGGACGGGGTGCACACCGAATACCTCGGCGCCAGAAATCACGGCCGCGACTCCGGAGGATGAAGCCGCGCAGCGTGAGCTGTCGTCGCTGGCGCGTGCGCTGCACAATGCGGCTCCGGGCGCATACGAAAAGCTTGCGTCGTTCGCTGGAAAAAATGCAGGCAACGTTTGGGGCGCGCGCGCGGCACTGGCGCTGGGATACGACGACTACAACAAGAATCACTCGCAGCAGGCTTTGAGTTGGCTGGCGAAAGCGAAGAGCGACACGCTGCTCGGCGACTTATGTCTTGTATTGGACGGCACAGACGCAGCGCGTGCTGAAGCAGAACGCGTCGGCGTTCGTGGAACTCCAGAAAATTCAGACCGACTACCCGAACACCGGAATGAAGGAACAGTTCCTCGAAGCCTACGCGCCATCGGCGATGGAGGCAGGCAAGCCTCAAGCGGCGATCGAGGCGCTGGACGCGTACTCCGGCACGACTGCGAAGCCCGCGCTGTTGTTGCTGCGCGCGCAGGCTTACAAACAAGCGCGCCAATTCGGCCGCGCGGCGAAGGACTATCAAGCTCTTTACTACAAGAATCCGCTGTCGGATGAAGGCAAAACCGCGGCGAGTGGTTTGCAGCAAGTGAAAGCTGCGATGGGCGGCGAATATCCCGAGCCGGGATGGGATTTGCAGGAAGGCCGCGCGCAGATTCTGTTCAACCAGAAGAAGTATCGCGACGCGCGAGCGGAATTCGAGAAGTTGGCGGCGGGCATCAAAGATCCGTCGAGCGCGCACAAGCAACATGCGCTGCTGCGGGCTGTCCAAGCCCGCGTTCAACTCAAAAGCTCGCCTTCGCTTGTTTCGTCGCTGACCATCACCGACCCCGACGTTGACGCCGAACGCATGTACGTTGTGGCGCAAATTGCGCGCTCGGCGAACAAAGAATCCGACATGGTCGCGGATAACGAAGCCGTCGTGCAGAAATATCCGCAGAGCAAGTGGTCGGAAGAATCGCTGATGATGGTGGGGAATTTTTATTGGGTCCAGCTCAACCGTCACGAAGCGATCAAGTATTACCAACGCATCGTCGACAATTTTCCTTCGGGGAAGTACACGTTCTTCTGCGAATGGCGCACGGCGTGGATCGCTTATCTCGATCGCCAGCCGTATGCCGACGATCGTCTGACCGCGTTTCTGCGCAAGTATCCGACTTCGGCTGACGCACCCGACGCGTTGTACTGGCTAGGCCGCAACGCCGAGCGCAGCGGAAATCCTGGGCACGCGCGCGCCTATTTCCAGACGGCTGTGAACCGCTTCCCGCAGACTTACTTCGGCCACGCCGCCGCTGCTCACCTCGAGAAACTTGGTCCGGGCGATCCCGACGCGCCGGACTTTCTCGCGTCGATTCCGCCGGCTCCCGCATTGCACTCCATCGACGAGCCTGTTCCCGACGCCGCGAAAGATCGCTGGGTTCGCGCGCAAGCGCTGCGCATCATCGCGTTCGATGCTTCGGCGGAACTCGAGCTGAAGGCCGGATTTTACGCAACGGGCTCAACGCGCTTGCTGTTTGAGGCTGCCCAGTGCGCATTCGACCAGGGACACTTCGCGACGGGTATGTCTTACGGTCGCCTGATCGTTCCGAACTTCGATTCGCGAAAAATCTCCGATCTGCCGCCGAGCGTCTGGAAAACGCTGTACCCGCTGCCCTACGAAGCGTCTCTCCGCCGCGAAGCCGCGCGCAACGAATTCGATCCGATGCTCGCCGCTGGTTTGATCCGTCAGGAATCGACCTTCCAGGCCGACATCGTTTCGCACGCCAACGCCGTCGGCTTGATGCAGGTTTTGCCGAAGACCGGCAAGTTGCTCGCGAAACAGCTCAAGGTTCGCTACACAAAAGCGAAACTCTTCGACCCCGAATACAATCTCGAACTGGGCATGCTCTACATCGCCGGATTGCTGAAGGCGACGGGCGAGCCAGAATACGCTCTCGCTGCGTTCAACGCTGGTGAGGATCGCATCGCCGCGTGGCGCGCTGAACGCAACTACGAAGAAATCCCCGAGCTTGTCGAGTCGATACCATTCACTGAAACGCGCGACTACGTCCAGATCGTCATGCGCAATGCCGACGTTTATCGCCAGGTTTACGGTCCGACCGCGCCTCCGTCGCCCGCGACCAGCACCGCCACGACGACTGCCGCGCCCCAGCCGTCAGCTCCTCCTGCGCCCGTCCAGGCAGAGCAGCCTCCGCAGCCCGCTCCGACAAGCGCCGATTCCACTTCAGATCCAAATCGACACAACCGAAACCAACACAACTAACGCGCGTTCATCATCCCGATTCGTTGCCGCAGCAAGAAGCTTCGTCCTGGAAGTCCGTCCAAACTCAGAACCAGCGATAATGTGCGCATGACAACCAACATCCAGGAACTCTTCGGCGAGATCGACATTTACGTTTTCGATCAAATTTTGAGAGGAAACATTGCGCCGGGGATGCGCATTCTCGATGCAGGTTGCGGCTATGGGCGAAACCTCGTCTACCTGCTGCGTGAAAACGCGGAAATCTTTGCGATCGATGCGAATCCAAAAGCCGTCGAACACGTCCGGCAGTTTTCCAAATCACTAAACAAGGGACTGCCCGACGAAAACTTCCAGGTCGGACGCGTTGAGCAAATGCCTTTTCCCGCCGAGTTCGCCGATGTGGTTCTGTGCAATTCCGTTCTCCACTTCGCCCGGAGCGAGGCGCAGTTTCTTGCGATGCTTGCCGAACTCTGGCGCGTCCTTCGCCCCGGAGGTCTCTTGTTTTGCCGCCTCGCCTCAAGAATCGGCATGGATTTCGAGCCGATGGGCAACGGACTGTATGCCATGCCCGGAGGGCAAAGTTGGTATTTGGTCGATGAGCAAAAATTGATGGCTCTGACCGCGAGCATGAAGGCCGTTTTGGTTGATCCGTTGAAAACCACGATCGTGCAGAACCATCGCTGCATGACCACGTGGGTGCTCCGAAAGCCACGCCAGGCAACCTGATTCATTCTTTCTTTGTTTTTCGTTGCTTCGACGCTAAACTTTTTTCTGACCATGACCGCAACCGACATCGCTCGCCGCATGCTTTCGGCGAAAGCCGCGAAGTTCACCGAGTCCGTGATTCGCGAGATGACTCGCCTCGCGCTCAAGCACAACGCCGTCAATCTTTCGCAGGGTTTCCCCGATTTCGCCGCGCCCGAAGTAATTAAGGAAGCCGCGCGCCAGGCGATCTCCGACGATATCAATCAATACGCGATCACATGGGGTGCGAAAGCGCTGCGCGACGCGATCGTCGAGAAATTCGAGCGCACGCAGGGAATTCGCGTCGATCCCGAGCGCGAAATCACCATTTGCTGCGGCTCCACCGAAGCGATGATGTCCGCCATGATGGCCATCATCAATCCTGGCGACGAAATCGTCGTCTTCGAGCCGTACTACGAAAATTACGGTCCCGACGCGATTCTTAGCGGCGCCACGCCCCGCTTCGTAAAAATGAAGCCGCCCGCAAATGAAAATGACGTGTGGAGTTACGACCCGGACGAACTAGCCGCCGCTTTCGGTCCAAAAACGAAGGCGATCATCCTCAACACGCCAAACAACCCGACCGGCAAGGTTTTCACGCGTGCCGAGCTCGAATTCATCCGCGATCTCTGCGTCCGCTGGAACGCCTACTGCGTCACCGACGAAATCTACGAACACATCCTGTACGACGGCACCGAACACATCACCATGGCGCGCATCGACGGCATGCGCGAACGCACGATCGTCATCAACGGCATGTCGAAAACATATAGCGTCACGGGGTGGCGCGTGGGTTGGGCCATCGCTCCTGCCGAAACCACGGCAGCGATTCGCAAAGTCCACGATTTTCTAACGGTTGGAGCGGCTGCGCCACTACAGCAGGCTGGCGCAATCGCGCTAAAGCAGCCGCAGCCGTACTACGACAAGCTCGCGGTGACATACGCCGAAAAGCGCGCGCGCCTGCTGAAGATTCTCACCGCGTCCGGTTTCAAGGTCTACAAACCGCGCGGCGCCTACTACATCATGACCGACATTTCCGCGTTTCCCGATCCCGACCCGAAGTGCTTTCCCGCCGCCACGCGCGACGTCCGGTTCGCAAAGTATCTTGTCGAAGAAATCGGCGTCGCCTCAGTCCCCGGCTCGAGTTTCTACAACGACTCGAACGACGGCGCGACCCAGGTCCGCTTCACCTTCTGCAAAAAAGAAGAAACGCTGGCCGCCGCGGAAGAACGCCTCGCCAAACTTCGCGCCTAGCTTACACGCAAGCTGCTAGCGGCATTTCGCGACGATCATCGTGATGTCGTCGCGTTGCTCCGACGGGCTGAACCTTCCCACTTCGCTGACGACTGCGCTAATAGCGTCGTGCGGACACAAGTCGCGATGCTTGCGCAGCGTTGCCAACAGCCGCTCTTCGCCGAACTCTTCATCGTTCGCGTCGAACGACTCCGTAATGCCATCCGTGTAGAGCGCAAAAAAATCGCCGCTCTCGATCGTGCGCTCGCCCATCTCGCAGTCCCACTTCTCGAACAATCCCAACACCGTGCCAGTCGCGTCGAGCCGCTCAACTTCTTCGTCACCGCGCAACAGCAGCGCGCACAAGTGCCCGCAATTTACATAGCGAAGACGCCGTGTCACTTCATCGTATTCGGCGAAAAACAACGTCGCGAACCCGCCCTCCAGCGTGCTCTCGCAAAATAATCGATTCACCGCGCGCAGCAAGTCCTGTGGGCGATCTAAAGCGATTGCGCACTGGCTGCGCAAAATCGCCTGCAAGTTCGCCATTAGCAGTGCCGCCGCAATCCCTTTGCCGACGACATCCCCGATCACCATCCCCAGTCGCCCAGGGCCAAGATTCAGAAAATCGTAGTAGTCGCCGCCTACCTGCCGCGCCTGTAAACAAAGTCCTGCATAATCAAGCGAATCGACAACCGGCCGTTTCTGCGGAAACAGCCGCGCCTGCACTTCTTTGGCAATCTCGAGTTCCCGCGCAACGCGCTTCTCTTTCTCCAGTTTCTCCGCCGCCGCACGGCGTTGCGCGTCAAGCGCCTGGCTGATCTCGTCAAAACTGACCAGCGAAAACGAATTGCCATCGACGTCACGAAAGCGCGTGTAGACGCTGCCCCAGATATTTTCGCCTTCGCCGAGCATAGGCGCGTCGTGCGAGCCGTTTTCCGGTTTCGTCGCCGCCTGTGTCACTCGCTCCTCGCGCCTGTATTGAATCCGGCGCAACCTCGGCGTATGCGAAAACACCACGCCGCGCTTCGACCATTCGAAATATTTCGAGGTCACATCCTCCGTGATAAATACGACGTTCGTGCTGCGCCCGATCAATTTGTACGTCGGCGAGGTCGCGCTAGGCGTCACCAGTGCCAGCAGCGTCGATCCATCTGGCGGCGCCACCGCCACCCACCGCTCACCGCCCTGCAGACGAGTATCAAAGGCGAGGTGAAACCCGAGCTTCTCCAGATAAAACTTCAGGCTGCGATCCTGATTGCGCACATACACGTTGACGCAGTGCATCCGCAGATGCGGATCGCGTTTCAAGGCGCCATTGCCAGGTCCGCTGCTCATGCGCGGAATTATAAGTCCGAATGGCCCAGCGACCGCGTCCGATTCCGCGACTCGAAATCGAGGTCGAGTGCTACCATACGCCCACAAAAATGAGACATCACACGCAGCCAAACCGATTCCGCATCGCAATAGCCTTTACATTCGCGGTCGCGCTCCTCTTCGTCGCCGCAACCACTCGCGCCCAGGAAGCCCCGAATCCAAACGCCCCTCCTTCCGAGCGCCACGAGTTCGTCATCTCCAATTTCAAAACCGAATCCGGCGTCACGCTCCCGCAAGCCCGCATCGTCTACGGCACCTACGGACATCTCAACGCCGCCAAAGACAACGTCATCCTGCTCCCATCGCATTACATGGCCGACTATCACGGCTATGAGTGGCTGATCGGCGAAAAACTCGCGCTCGATCCCAACAAACTCTTCCTCGTCACCACCGAAATGTTCGGCAGCGGCCATTCTTCATCCCCGAGCAATACGCCCGAGCCATTCCATGGCCCGCGCTTCCCGGTCACGACAATTCGCGACAATGTTGAAGCCGTCCACCGCCTGCTCGTTGACGAGCTAAAAGTCACGCACCTGCGCGCCGTGATCGGCTTTTCAATGGGTGCCGAGCAGGCGTTCCAATGGGCCGTCAGCTACCCCAGTTCATCGGACCGAATCGTCGCCACTTCCGGCACCGCGAAGTGTTACCCACAGGGCTTCATTCGCCTTGAAAGTCAGATCAACGCGATCCAACTCGATCCGGCGTTCAACAACGGCGACTACACAAAAGAGCCCACCAAAGGCATCGAAGCCTTCGCTCTGATCTGGACCGCGTGGCTCTATTCTCAGGAATGGTGGCGCGACGAACTCTGGCGAGAAGGCGCGAAACCCGGCACCACGTTCGAGTCGACTCTCAACGAATACAGAACCAACTTCATCCCCGGCGGCGACGCCAACGACATCATTCTGCAAATGCGTACCTGGGAGCGCCACGACGTCGGCACGACGCCCGGCTTCAACGGCGACACCAAACGCGCGCTTCAGTCGATCAAAGTGCCGGTCCTTTATATGCCGTCCGAAACCGACCTCTATTTCCCGGTCGGCGACGCCCGCTACGAATCCGGCTTCATCCCCAAGGTCACGCTCAAGCCTATCCCTTCGCTTTGGGGGCATACCGCCGGGGCCGCTCCAACCGCGGCCGACTCCGCGTTCCTGAATGGCGAAATCTCCAAATTCCTCGTCGCTAATTGACAACCAATTGCAACTTGTCCATACCTTTTCCTCAGGTCTTCCAAAAAGCTGCTAGCAAGGGTAGATTACTTTTGCGATAATAAAAAACACCGTGGATTGGTGACCATAGAAATAGGGTTGCTGTTATAACAAATATCCCCGGAACGCATTATCGTTCCGTCTAGATTCTTCTTTTATTGGACCTTTCGGGGACAGGGCGTCGCGTGAAGAAAGACCTTTCAAAGCGCGAATTCGAAGTATTGCGTCTTCTCGCTGAAGGAAAAGTGAATCGGCAGGTCGCCGAACAGCTTGGCATCAGTGTGCGCACTGTGGAAGGCCACAGAGCGCGCATCATGCTAAAGCTAGAGCTGGCAAGCCTTTCCGAGCTGATCCGCTACGCTGTACGAGAGAAGATTGTCGACGTCTAGCCTTCAAAACACGGAACCTCATTCAGTCGCAACTTGGACTCCTTCAAATCCCGCCAGTACAGCCACTTCACCCCAATACGGAAAACTACGTACGCAAATGTACTCGCAAGTAAATACTTGGGTTAATAAGCGCCCGTACGTTTGCTAGCGTAGGAATCGTTACGCGTTCTTGCGCTGGCACTTACGTCCGAACTCCACTCCTCATGAATCACATCGCCCCTCACTGACTCCTCTACCCGAAGCAGTAAATCTTCAGCCAGCGGTAGTAGACGCAAGGGGTCTCCATGAAGAACTTATTTTTGTGTGTTTTCTCTCTCATTGTTATCGCAACAATGCAGGGTTGCGGTTCGTCAGGCGGTTCGACGAGCAGCCAAGGTCTCTCGACTTCATCTGTTGCCGTAGCCGTCACGCCTACATCGGTGTCGATGGATGCCGGCGCCAGTGAAGTCTTCAAAGCAACGGTCACCGGTGATTCGACGGATAGTGGCGTTTCTTGGTCAGCCACCGGCGGCACGCTCAGCGCCGAATCTTCCTCCAGCGTTACGCTGACGGCGCCGGCAAGCGCCGGCACGGTTACGCTTACCGCGACTTCGAAAGCGAACGCCAGCAAGAGCACGAAAGTGGCGATCACTGTCGCTGCCAAGCCGCAGATCGCTGTCACGAAGCTGCCCACCGCGGTGGACGGCAAGCCTTACGACGCCAATGAGTCCGTCACGGGCGGCGTCGCTCCATTTAAATGGGCGATCATTTCTGGCAGCTTGCCGCCGGGCTTGAGCCTGGACGCCAACCCGCCTTCGATCGTCGGCGATCCGACCACGCCGGGTACGTATAACTTCACGATGCAGATCACGGATTCCAGCACGCCGCCGCAAACCGCGACGGAGGCGGAGACGATCGTCGTTACGACTCCGCTGGTTCTCGCTCCGGTTACTGCTCCTCAAGCGACCGTCGGCAACTCTTTCATTCTCTCCCTCTCGGCGACGGGCGGAATCACGCCGTACACGTATGGAATCACTGGTACGCTGCCTGCCGGCTTGACGTTGAACCCGGCCACGGGCACGATCTCCGGTATTCCGACCGGCGCGGCGAACGCTTCCTTTAGCGTTACCGTTTCGGATTCCTCCTCGCCGGCACAAACGGCTTCAGCGACGGAGTCGTTCTCCATCGTTGCTGGTCTGAAGATTACCGGCAGCGCTCTTGCCGATGCAGTTTCGGGTGTTGCCTACAGCGCGTCGCTTGCTGCTTCCGGCGCCACGGCCCCTGTTACCTGGACCGTCGCATCCGGCACGCTTCCGGTCGGCCTCACGTTGAACGCATCGACGGGCGCGGTCTCCGGCCTCCCGACAGTTGTCGGAAGCTCGACCGTCTCATTTAAGGCGACCGACTCCTCGACCCCGCCGCAAACCGGCACCTCCTCCTCGACGATCAACGTCTTCGCTCCCCTCGTCATCGCCTCGACCGTTCCGAACGCGGTCGCGAATCAGCCCTACACTGGCTCTTTGACGGCAACGGGCGGCGACGCGCCGTTCACTTGGGCCATCACCGCTGGCTCGCTGCCAGCCGGTCTGACGCTGAATTCCTCGACGGGCCAGATCACCGGCACACCCACCACGGGCGGCTCGGTTAGCTTCACCGTTCAGGCCACCGACTCGGCGCATCCTCCTCAGGTCAAGCAGCAAGCGATCAACTTCCAGACCAACTCGCTGCTCTCCATCGTGACGAACACCGTTCCGAACCTTGTGACCGGCTTGCTGTACAACACGCAGCTGTCGACCCAGGGCGGAGTTGGACCGGTAACGTGGAACGTGAACGCGGGTGCTCTCCCTCTCGGAGTCAACCTCGACGCCAACACCGGCATCTTGAGCGGCGTGGTCGGACTCGGCGCCACCGGTGGCAACGTCACCGTGCAGGCGACCGACTCCTCGACACCGCCTCAAACGGCCGTGACCAACCTGTTGATGAACGTCACGACGGCAGGCGCCAAGAACAGCCTGCTCTCGGGCAGCTACGCGATGCTCTTCAACGGCTTCGACGCTAGCGGTCCGGTGGCTATCGCCGGCACCATCGCGGCGGACGGCGTCACCAGCATCACGGGCGGCACGCTCGACATCAACCGTACCTCCGGTTTTACTTCCAGCACCATTACGAGTGGCACCTTCACCATCAATGCCGACAATCGCGGCACCTTGGCACTCACGACCAGCGCGGGCACCCTTAACTTCCGCGTCGCCGTGAACACCGCCGGTAACCTCGTTCAACTCGTCGAGTTCGACGCTGCCAGCCCGACCGTGATCCGCGGCGCGGGCTTCATCAAGAAGCAGCTCAACTCCGCCTTCTCCAACGCGGCCATCAAGTCGAACTTCGCTCTCGGGCTATCCGGCTCGTCTTCAACCGGAGTTCGCTCGGCGGTGATCGGTAGCGTGGCGCTGAATGGCTCGGGCGGCATCACGTCCGGCTTGGTCGACAGCAACACGGCTGGCACAGTGCTCACCAGCCAGGCTGTTGCCAACACCTCGACGCTCAACATCACCGGCACGGGCCGCGGCACGGTAACGCTCAATGCCGGCTCTCTCAGCCAGGTCAACGGCGTGGTTTACGTTATCTCGCCGGACGAACTGGTCATGCTGCGAACCGATGCCTTGAATGCAACCACGGCACTGCTCAGCGGCGAATTGCTGTCGCAGAGCGGCGCTCCCTACAGCAACGCCGCTTCGATGCCGCTGCTCAGCACGAGCATCGCGCACGTCGAAGGGCAGGGTACGACTCCCAATACCACCTCGGTCGCCGTCGGCGCTGTTCTCCCGACGGGTATCCTGGCAACAACCGCGGGCACGTATGACGCGGTTGACAACGGCAACATAACATCCTCGTTGCTCGCGGTTGGCAGCTACAACATCGCCTCCTCGGGCCGCGGCACGGTCACCCTCGCCGGCAACACGTTCACCATCTACATGAACGGCGTCGGCTCGGGCTTCCTCATGGATGCTACGGCAGAGGTCAAGCAGGGGCGTCTGGAGTCGCAAACCGGACTCGTCAGCCTCGTGCTCTCCTCCTTCCAGGGCAACTACATCCAGGGTGGCCTGACCAACACGCTCGCGAACGTGACGTTCCAGTCCGGCGTCATCAACCTCTCGGCACTCGGCGCGGTCAACGCAACGGTTGACCTCAACGCCTTGTCCGACACCCTGACCTCGGACAGCCCGCTCTCGGGTCTGTTGTCCCTGAGTATCGACGGTCGCACCATCCTCGGCAGCGGGGGCAACATCTTCTACGCCGTCTCACCGGCGCGGCAGATCGCCATCGACGTTACCGATGGACTCAAAAACGCCCAGATCCTGGAGCTCGATCAGTAACCCAGGCACAACCCAAACCGAACGCGGCGCACGCAAAGTATCGCGTGCGCCGCGTTTTTCTTTTTATTGGTTCGTTAAGAGGCCTTGAGAGCGTAAGCCAAAAGAACAAGGCTCCTGGGCGCTATCAGCCCGTCGGTCGGATCAATTGACAAAAATAAGGCGACTAATTTTTCGGAATTTAGGAAATTTCTACGCGGAAGCAATCGTCAACGACGCGCCCGAACGCGCGAATCGCAGTTGGCATGTAAC
The DNA here is from genome assembly GCA_963766985.1 of uncultured Acidobacteriota bacterium. GTDB lineage: Bacteria > Acidobacteriota > Terriglobia > Acidiferrales > UBA7541 > Acidiferrum. Next base: position 168,007 of record CAVYCJ010000005.1, on the reverse strand, counting down.
CTGGCCGTTAAAGAAGAACAAAAACTCTGAAATTTTGGGGTAGGGAACTGACGGTCGGTTGCCCTGTGGTGGTTAGCCCCCTACCCCGCGAGTGGTCTTGCTGGTATAGACGAGGTCATCCCCGAAAAAGTTTCCTGCCTATTTGCAGATTTCTTTCGCTTTTTTTCGGACGGCAAAACGGTGCAAACAAGCCCGAAGCCACGGTATCCGCCCGTCTACCCGCCAATCTCAATCGTATCGAGATACTTTGCCACATTCACATTCCAATGAAACTGTTGCTGGATCGCCGCCTGCAACGCCTGCGCCGCCGCCGGCTCCCCATGCGTTAGATACGTCTGCTTCGGCGCCGCCGGAAATCCACCAAGCCACCGCAGCAGCTCGCTTTTCCCCGCATGCCCCGAAAGCTGCCCCATCGAAAATATCTCGGCCTTTACCGGCACGTCCTCGCCATAGAACCGAATCGACTTCGCGCCTTCCTGCAGCGCCCGCCCGCGCGTTCCCTGCGCCTGATACCCGGCCAAAATCACGCCATTCCGCGCGTCCGGTAGCCGCAGCTCCAGGTGATGCAGCACGCGCCCGCCCGACACCATCCCGCTCGCTGACACAATAATGCACGGCGTCTTCACTCGATTGATCGCCTTCGACTGGTCCGCCGTCCGCGCCAGATGAAACTCGTGCACGCTCAGCGGATCGCCCTTCCCGTTTTCCAGCGCTTCGATCCGCTCGTATTCCTTGTCATGGTCCTCTCGATATTTCACATACATATCCGTCGCCGAAAGCGCCATCGGGCTATCGATATAAACCGGAATCGCCTGAATCTTGTTCTCCGCAATAATTTCGCGCAGGTAATACATGAACGTCTGCGTGCGCCCGATCGCGAACGCCGGAATAATCACCGACCCGCCGCGCCCCGCCACGCGATTGATCACGTCCGCCAGCGTCTGCGCCGGATCGCCCGGCGCATGATCGCGATCGCCATACGTCGATTCGCAAAGCAGCAAATCGCACTTCGACGGTGGCGTTGCGGGATCGTTCAAAATCGGCTGATCGTACCGCCCCACATCGCCCGAAAACACGACCACATATTTCTTCCCATTCTCCGTGATCGTCAATTCCAGGCTGGTCGATCCAAGAATGTGCCCCGCGTCATAAGCCACGAATTGAAATTCCGGGCTCACCTGAAACGCGCCCGTCCGCGCCGCCGGCTTCATCAGTTTGAAAACGGGATCTACATCTGCCGTCGTATACAGCGGCTGTGGATCGGAGTGCCGCGCGTACCCATGCTTCTTCGCGTGCAGCGTATCTTCTTCCTGCAAGTGCGCCGAATCCTTCAGCAATAACGACGTCAACTCGATCGTCGCCGGATTCGCAAATATCGGCCCGCGAAATCCGCTCTTCACAAATCGCGGCAGCCACCCAGTGTGATCGAGGTGCGCGTGCGTCAGCACGCAATAGTCGATCGTCTTCGGATCAACCGCCAGCGGATCGTAATTCCGATCCTGCAACTCCGGCGACCCCTGAAAAATGCCGCAATCGAGCAACAATTTCTTGCCCGCTGCTTCTACAAGATATTTGGATCCAGTGACCGTGCCTGCAGCGCCGAGGAAGGTTAGTTTTGGCATGGCCAGCATTGTACCCAATGCCCGCGCCGATGCGCTGCCATCGCGCTTTTTTAATCTCGGACGAGATACAACGCCCGCTCGAGTTCCACCTCAAGCTTCGCCCCGCGCGGCAAATCGACTTCGTGCCCGCGCCCCGACTCCACCAGATACGCTGCAATCGCCGCCGCCATGGCGCCTTCCGCAACTTCCTTCTTATCGTGATCTTTCACGCCTTTCACCGCGCCCATCGCCGCGCCTGCCGCCGCAGCTTCCGCAGCCGATTGCTGCGTGCTCATGCGTCCTTCAATCAATCCTTCTTGCTGCGGGCCTCCGCTTCTCACGCTGTGATCGCCCGGCACAGCGATAACTTCCGCCACGATAGGCAGCGGCCCAAAATTTGTCTTGATGTCGTCAAACGTCAGCCAGATTTTTGCGCGTCCCGCGATTCCCGCTGATTCCACCCGGCTGATGTGCCCGATAATTTCCGCGCCCGCTGGCAAATAAATCCCGCTCCCTGCTTCGAGCGGCTCCAGCGTACGCACCTTGAATCGATTGTTGCGCCGCGAAGTCTCCGTGTTCAATTCGTCTTCCAGCTTCACCAGAAATCGCGTCCCCGGCACCACCGCATATGCTTCCACCGGCAACGCCGCACTGCGCCGCCCATTCGCCGGCTTTGTCAAAGGATGCGCCGGCTGAGCCGCAACGTTTTCATCAGTCGATTGCTGAGCCTGACCTCGATCTTGATCTTGATCCTGATTTTGACTCGGATCATCGCTCTGCGCCGGAACGCGATCCCGCGAAATCACCGGCCGCTGATCGTCCGTCGAAGGCGTCGGCTCCTGCTGCGCCTTCGCGCTCGGTGAGAAGCTCAGAAAACTGACAGCACCGATCAGCGCCGCCATCATCAATCCCTTACAAAACTCGCGCATATCCCCTCCCGCAACCTCTGGCATTCGACCCACTAATGCAGAAGCACCGCCAGGTCCAACAGCCGAGCCCTGAAACGGGGGAGTAAGTGGAGTTAATTCAGCTGGTTGGAGTGTTTACAATACAGATGGCGCGAATTGCCGGTGTCGCATCTTCCCGTCAACCGCCATCCAGGTATGACACTAAATTCGACAGGGATTAAGGCTTCAGGGTGAATTGTGTTGTGGATTTCTGCCCTGGACGTTCCGATCACCATCGCTGCTTTCCTCCTTTAAGATCAGTTCGACTTGCGTCTGATTCATGATTCGCAGCAGATCTTCAATCTCTTTCGGATTCATAGTGGCGCCCATAAAGCCACCCGTAGCCAACATGGCGAACAACAAAACTTTGCGAAACTTGTCTTTCCAGCACACGCCATCCTCCGGCGGCACGAAGCCGTTGAGTGGGACGAGTGCGCCTAATTCACGCACACTATCAGGCCGCCGCGAGACGGCAGATTTGCGAACCTATGCGGTATGGGCTAAAAAATGGGTGGGGGGCGCGGAGAGAACGCTGGAATGGCGAGGAGTTGTAGGGCAATGCCACACTGTTCCGTAAAAAGAACGCGGAACGGAACAAGGGTCGCGATGACAGACAAAATGGGGATCAGAACTACCAAGCCAACGCCGACTGTAGAACATGTCAAAGCGCTGAGTAGAACGATCGCCAACAAGAAAACTGCAGTGGAGCGCCGAACGCGAAATGATGTTTCCATCTATTTTAATGATAACGCTGAACTGACTCAGGCTGGCGCATTAGGATGGTTTGCCAAGAACTTATTGATCCGCCCCAAAACCTTCGCATACATCGCCAACGTCACTTTCCCCGTGGACGTATTCTGCTGGCTCGGATGATAAACCCCGAACAATCTCGCGCCGACCGCCGGCAAATCCACCTCCGCCCCATGCCCAAACGGAAACGCCGCCCGCGAAACAATAAATCCCTGCGCCTTCAAAATCCCCAGATAAACATCCCACCCAATTTTCCCCAGCGCCAAAACCGCCCGTGGCTTCAAAATTTCCAACTCGCGTTCTAAATAAGGTCGGCAATTCGCAAGCTCGCTAGGAAGCGGCTTGTTGTCCGGCGGAGCGCATCGCGCCGCCGCCGTAATATACGCATTCGAAAGTTTCAGACCATCATCGCGTTGCACCGCAACCGGCCGATTCGCGAACCCCGCATCGTAAAGCGCCTTGTACAAAAATTCCCCCGACTTATCTCCCGTAAACGGCCGCCCCGTCCGATTCGAACCGTGCGCTCCCGGCGCCAACCCAACCAGCATCAACTTCGCTTCCGGATCGCCAAATCCCGGCACCGGCTTGCCCCAATAAATCCAATCGCGATACGCCCGCCGTTTTTCCCGCGCCACCGCCTCGCGATACACAACCAGCCGCGGACATTTCCGGCACGCAACAATCTCCTCATCCAGCACTCGCAGCAATTCCGCAGCGTCCGGCATCGCTACGACGATTTCTGCCGCGACATGATCGCCATCAACTCCGCAAACGGCACCGCGCCATCCAGCATCGACTCAAACGTCCCGCGCTCCAGCAATTCTTTCCCAACGCGCCGCGCATGCCCCAGCGTCGACCGCATCACCGCCGATCCCATGCTGACCCGCGCCACGCCCATCGCCTGCAACTCATTCACATTCGGTCCGCCCGCCGTCGCCAAGATATTCAGCGGCCCATCGACCGCCTTCACCAATTTCGAAATCGTCGCCGCATCCTTCACCCCCGGCACAAACAAACAATCCGCCCCGGCTTTTCGATACGCGCGGCACCGCTCCACCGTTCGCTCAAACCGTGTCGGCTCCGGACCGATCGGCATCAGAAAAATATCCGTCCGCGCATTCAACACCAGCGGCACTCCAATCGCTTCGCCCGCCCTCCGAATCGCCTGAATCTTCTCCACCTGCGTCGCCAGATCGACGTGCGTACTCTCGTCGCTCCCCGTCACGTCTTCCAGGTTCATCCCGACAGCTCCAGCCTCCGCCATCGCTTTCACCGTCGCCGTCATGTCCTCAACCGTCGGCCCATATCCCGCCTCAAGATCCGCCGTCACCGGCACATGCACCGCCCGCGCAATCCGCCCCACAATGTCGAGCATCTCGTCCCGCGAAATAAATTGCCCATCCGGATACCCCAGCGAAGCAGCAATCCCCGCGCTGGTCGTAGCGATCGCCGGAAACCCCATCTCCTCAAAAATCCGCGCACTCGCCACATCCCACGCATTCGCCAATACCAAAATCTTCCCACCGTGATGCAACTTCCGCAGCGCTTCCGCCTTCCTCGCCTGCCCCTGAATATCCATCTCAAATCCCCTTACTCAATTCTTCTATCGCAACTCGGAACTGCCGCCATCGATCTTCGGAGCGACCAACCCAACCTGTCATTCCGAGCGGAGCGAGCCGACGCCTCTTCTTTCGCGTTCACTTCCTGTGAACGCGTCGGCTCGCACAGCGAGGAATCTCTCTTCGATCTCAAATTCGCGCACAGGTTTTCTCTTCGATCGATCCATCAACGCAAAAAACGTCACCGCAGTAACCCCATCGCGTCTTCATGAATGACGCCGTTCGTACTCAAATAGTCGCCGGTGTAAATCGTTCGTTCACCCTGCACATTCGTCGACCTTCCACCCGCCTCCTCCACAATGATCCCCAGCGGCGCCAAATCCCACGGCTTCGAAGTCCAATCCAACGCCGCATCGATCGCGCCTTCCGCCACCAACATGTGCTGCCAAAATCCCCCGATCGACCGGCTGTTCCGCGAAGCATCCAGCAATCTCCGAATCCGCGCCCGATCCTCCGCATTCTTACTCGGCCCCGTCCCCGTCGTAAAAACCATCGCCTCACTCAACCGCGGAGTCCGCGACACGCGAATCTTCTCGCCATCGCGAAACGCGCCTTCGCCGCGATACGCCCACCATCGCGTCCCCAACGCCGGCGCGCTGCACATCCCCGCCACAATCTCTCCATCCAACTCAATCCCCAGCAAAGTCCCAAACGTCGGAATCCCCCGCGAAAATTCCTCTGTCCCATCGATCGGATCGATAATCAACCGCGCCCTTCGCGCAACACCCTTATTGCCCGCGCCGTACTGTCCGCCGCTTGCCGCTCCCGATTTCTCGCCGCCGCCCGTCCCTTGCTCCTCGCCATAAACATCCAACTCCAACCCGCTCTCCGCCACGCGCTTCCGCGCCATCTTCTCAACCGCCCCATCCGCCTGCGTCAGCGCCGTCCCATCCATCTTCCGCTCAACGCGCAGCGAACTGTTGCGAAAGCACTCCAGCGACATCGCATCCGCCTCATCCGAAATCCCCCGCAACAACGCGCCATACTTTTCCCCGTAGCTCACCATATCTCCGTCATCTTCCCGAATTTGCCCCACCACAATCCCAGCCAACGCCAAACGGCAGTTGGGTGCCGCACCCTTAGTTTTTAAAGGGTGCGGGTTTAAATTTCCCGCCGCCCACAGCGATCCGCAGCAGCAAAACACGTGCGCCAGTTTGACACCGCGCATCCGCACACCTAGCATACAAACTTAACCAATGTCCGCTCAAACTCCCGCCAACACCGGCACCGTTCTCGACCGCATTCTCGAATCGCGCCGCGCCGCCGTCGAGCACCGCAAGCGCGTCCTCCCCGAGACCGCTCTGAAATACGGCGTCGCCGCCGCCACTCCCTTACGCGACTTTCCCGGCGCCCTCACACGCGATGCTCTCAACGTCATCGCCGAGCTGAAACCCGCCTCGCCTTCCCGCGGCGTCATCCGCGACCCGTTCGACCACGTCGCCCTCGCCCAATCTCTCTCCGCCTCCGGCGCAGCCGCGCTTTCCGTCCTCACCGAGCCCGAATTTTTCGGCGGCACGCTCAAAAACATGCGCGACGCCCGCAAAGAAATCCCGCAGCCCGTCCTGCGCAAAGATTTTATCTTCGATCCCTGGCAAGTCTGGGAATCCCGCGCCAACGACGCCGACAGTTTTCTGCTCATCGTCGCCGCCCTGCGCGATCCCGCATTAAAAGAACTCATCGATCTCGGCCGCGAATTAAAAATGGAGCCTCTCGTCGAAGTTCACACAAAACCCGAACTCGACCGCGCCCTCGCAGCCGGCGCCAAAATCATCGGCGTCAACAATCGCGACCTGAAAAATCTCGAAGTTCGCCTCGAAACCTCATTCGAACTCATCGATCAAATCCCCGACGATTGCATCGCCGTCGCCGAATCCGGCCTCAAGGACAACGCCGATCTCGTCCGCCTCCGCGGCGCCGGCTTCGACGCATTCCTCATCGGCGAATCCCTGATGTCCGCCCCCGACCCCGGCGCCGCACTCTCAAAACTCCTCGGCACAAGCGCCACGCCCGCGCAAAGTTAAAAAATGGTCCGCGTAAAAATTTGCGGCATCACCAATCTCGCCGACGCCAAGCTCGCCGTCGATCTCGGCGCCCACGCCCTCGGCTTCAATTTCTACGAAAAAAGCGTCCGCAACATCTCCCCCGCCGCCGCCTACAAAATCATCCGCGCCCTCCCCGAAAAAATCGAAGCCGCCGGCGTCTTCGTAAACTGGTCTCCCGAAGCCGTCATCGCCCTCGCCCGCGCCGTCGATCTCGACACCGTCCAACTCCACGGCGACGAATCCGCCGCCACCGCCCGCGCCGCCGCAAAATTTTTCAACGTCACAAAAGCGATGCGCGTAGGCAAAGGTTTCCGCCTCGCGACTCTCCGCCCATTCCAATCCTCAGTCCGCGCCTTCCTCTTCGACGCCGCAAAATCCGGCGAGTACGGCGGCACCGGCCACCGCACCGACTGGTCCATCGCCCGCCGCGCCGCCAAAACCCACCGCATCATCCTCGCCGGCGGCCTCACCCCCGAAAACGTCGCCGAAGCCATCCTCTACGTCCGCCCCTACGCCGTAGACGTCGCCAGCGGCGTCGAATCTCGCCCCCGGCAAAAAATCCCGCGCCAAGCTCCGCCAATTCTTCGCCGAAGTCTCCCGCGCCAACTCCCAACTCTAAAAATGTTCTCTGACTATGAATTCACGACGGCAGTTGGGTGCCGCACCCTTAGTTTTTAAGGGTGCGGGTTTAGATTCCACATCACCCACTTCGATCCGATCAGCGGTTGTCATTCCGAGCGGAGCGAGGAATCTCTCTTCGATCTTGCCAAAATCGCCACGCAGTCCATCCCGCGCCGCAGCCAATCTGTCTCTTTCGCCCTCCAACTCCCGACTGCCGACTCCTTCCGTTCGCCCGCAATCTATCCGATACTAGACTCTCCAAAACCACCATGGCCTCCCAACTCACCGCCGCCACCCAAACCCCCGGACGCTTCGGCCCCTACGGCGGCCGCTATGTCCCCGAAACCCTTATGGTCCCGCTCTTCGAACTCGAGCGCGCCTACGACCTCGCCAAATCCGACCCCGCTTTCCAGGCGCAACTCCAATCGCTCCTCAAAAATTTCGTCGGCCGCCCATCTCCTCTCCAATTCGCCGAGCGCCTCACCAAACATCTCAACGGCCCGCGCATCTACCTCAAGCGCGAAGACCTCCTCCACACCGGCGCGCACAAAATCAATAACGCCGTCGGCCAGGGCTTGCTCGCCGTAAAAATGAACAAGCCGCGCATCATCGCCGAAACCGGCGCCGGCCAGCACGGCGTCGCCAGCGCCACCATCGCCGCCCATCTCGGCCTCGAATGCGTCGTCTACATGGGCACCGAAGACATGGCCCGCCAGGCGCTCAACGTTTCGCGCATGCGCATGCTCGGCACGACGGTCGTCGGCGTCGATTCCGGCAGCAAAACTCTCAAAGATGCCATCAACGAAGCGATGCGCGACTGGGTCACCAACATTCGCACCACGCACTATCTCCTCGGCTCCGTTCTCGGTGCGCATCCCTACCCGACGATGGTCCGTGATTTTCAATCCGTCATCGGCCGCGAAGCCCGCGAGCAAATTCTCGCTGCCGAAAAGCGCTTGCCGACGCATCTGTACGCCTGCGTGGGTGGCGGCTCCAACGCGATCGGCCTCTTCTACGCGTTCCTCCGCGACACCGACGTAAAAATGGTAGGCATCGAAGCGGGCGGCCGCGGCAAAGAACTCGGCGAACATGCCGCGCGCCTCGGCGCCCCTCAAGGTTTCAGCGGCGCGCGTCCCGGCGTACTCCAAGGCACGTACACCTACGTTCTGCAAAACGAGGACGGCCAGATCGCCGCCACGCATTCCATTTCCGCTGGCCTCGACTATCCCGCGATCGGTCCCGAGCACGCCTGGCTCGCCGACGAACGCCGCGCCGAATATTCCGCCGTTTCCGACGACGATGCCATCGCCGCCGCGAGCCTGCTCGCCCGCACCGAAGGCATCATCCCCGCGCTCGAATCCGCCCACGCCATCGCCGGCCTAATTCAGCGCGCCCCCAAAATGTCGAAAGACGACCTCGTCATCCTCAACCTCTCCGGCCGCGGCGACAAGGACATGGACACCTACAACCGCCTCCTCAAATGATTCGGCGTTTCGGGCGTGTTCGCCGAGGATGCGGGGATTGTCTTGCGTCCCCATCGGGCGCACTTCGGCGTCGCCTTTTGGACTCCAATACGAGCCATCGCCACAAGCCGTTGTCATCCCGAGACGTCCGACCTTTAGGTTGTCATCCTGAGCGAAGCGAAGGACCTCAGCTGTAAGAGTCGCCAAACACTTGAGCCTGGAGTGCCGGTCAACCGAAGCGATTGCCCGTTCGCGCTCGCTCAGGCAAGATGTTGTACCGTCGAGTTCGCGCGGTTGTAAGTCGCAGTCTCGTCGAAGAAAATGTGAGCGATTGAAATGAGATTTGTCATTCCGAGCGAAGCGGGCCGATAGCATTTTCTTCGCGTTCGCTCCTGCGAACGCGTCGGCTCGCGCAGAGAGGAATCTCTCTTCGATTAATTGTGAGAGCTACACCGAAACGATAAACGAATCTCTCTTCGATTCGATCGCGAAGCAGCACCGAACAAAATGACCGCGCCAACCGCCAACTCCACCCGCACCGCCCAACGCTTCGCCGCCCTCCGCGAAGCCGGAGAACTCGGTATCGTCGCATACATCACTGCGGGCGATCCTTCGCTCGACGCGACTCTGAAATTCGTCATCGCACTCGCCGAAGCCGGCGCCGACGTCATCGAACTCGGCATCCCCTTCAGCGATCCCCTCGCCGACGGCCCCGTAATCCAGCGCGCCTCCGAACGCGCCCTCAAAGCAGGCACAACGCTGGCGGGCGTTCTCGATCTCGTACGCCGTATTCGTAAATCGGATTCCGTCGCAGCAGGCAAAATTCCCATCGTTCTCTTCGGCTACTACAATCCGATGTTCCAGATGGGCATCGAAAAATTCGCCGCCGCCGCATCCTCCGCCGGAGCCGACGGAGTTCTTGCCACCGATCTCACTCCCGAAGAATCCGTCGACTATCGCCGCATTCTTGCCGCGCACAATCTCGACACCGTTTTTCTCGCCGCACCGACATCCACCGACGAGCGCATCGACAAAATTTCTGCTGCAACCTCCGGGTTCCTGTATCTCATCTCACGCACCGGCGTAACGGGCGCCAAGGATTCGCTGCCAGACGATCTTCCGGCATTGATTCGCCGCGTGCGGTCGCACACGAATCTTCCGATCGCGGTTGGTTTCGGAATTTCGCTGCCAGGTCACGTTTCCGTTCTCGGCGGACTTGCCGACGCCGCAGTGATTGGTTCCGCGCTGGTTTCTGAAATTGAAAAAGCGGAATCGGTCGATGCCGCTGCACAAGCGCTCGGCGCGAAGATTCGCAGTCTCAAAGAAGCCGGCAGAAAAGGTTTGTCTCGTCGTGAGGTCGCGCCATGACCGACATGAGTGACTGGCGTCGCCGCATCGATGAGATTGATCGCAAACTCGTGCAGTTGCTCAACGAGCGTTCGCACTGCGCGCTCGAGATCGGAAAGATCAAGCAGGAGAAAAATCTTCCGCTGTATCAGCCCGATCGCGAACGCGAAGTCATCAAGAACGCGCAGAGCGAAAATCCCGGCCCGCTTTCCGACGCCGCGATTCGCCGCCTCTTCGAGCGCATCATCGACGAAGCGCGCAGCGCCGAACGCGAAGCCATGCACAAAGATTCGCCCGACGAGAGCGCAGACCGAAAAAAGTAGTCAGCGCGGATTGGTTTTTTTCGCGGTCTCCGTCGAGCAAGATTTTGCGGGCAGTGATTTTGGGGACAGATTGAATTTGTAGGCTTGCAGTTTTGCGCCATCGAGGCTGTGTAGGGGCGCAGCACTGCTGCGCCCCAGCTATCGGGGGTTCAGCTTCAAGCAGATTTTGATTTTTCTTCCGCGGATCGCGGAGACGAGAAGGGAAACACCAGCCAGCCATGGTCATCGTAATGCAAGAGGGCGCGACCGACGCGCAGATTCAACGAGTGATCGATCGTTTGGTCGCAAACGGATTCAACGTGCATCGCTCCACCGGCGAATCGCACACGGTGCTCGGCGCTGTCGGCGTGCATCGCGATTTCGATCATCGCGATTTTGAATTGCTCGACGGTGTGCGCGAAGTCATGCGCATCACGCAGCCATACAAATTAGCGAGCAGGCAGTTCAAGCCCGAAGGAACGATCGTCAATTTAGGACGCGGTGTATTGATCGGCGGGAACGACATTGTCATCGCGGCGGGTCCGTGCAGCGTGGAGTCTCGCGACCAGATCAACGCCGTCGCGGAGAGCGTTGCGAAATCGGGAGCGAAGATTTTGCGCGCCGGCGCATTCAAGCCGCGCACTTCGCCGTATGCGTTTCAGGGCATGGGCGAAGAAGGTTTGAAGCTGATGAAAGAGGCGGCGGAGAAAACCGGACTCTTTACGGTCAGCGAAGTGATGGACCCTTCGCAGATTCAGATGATGTCAGGCTACGTGGATATTTTTCAGGTGGGCGCGCGCAACATGCAGAACTACCACTTGCTGCGTGCGCTGGGAGAAGTGCGCAAGCCGGTGCTGTTGAAGCGCGGCATGTCGGCGACGATGGAAGAATTGTTGTTGAGCGCGGAATACATTTTGGCCGGCGGAAATTACGACGTGATTCTGTGCGAGCGCGGGATTCGCACGTTTGAAACGTACACGCGAAACACCTTTGATATTGCGGCGATTCCGGTGATCAAGAAGCTGTCGCACTTGCCGATGTTTGGCGATCCTTCGCACGGAACGGGACGCCGCGACAAAGTTCCGCCGATGGCTCGCGCTGCTGTTGCTGCCGGTGCGGACGGATTGCTCATCGAAGTGCACAACGATCCCGATCACGCGCTTTCCGATGGCGCGCAGTCGCTCGATCCGAAGCAGTTCGAGCAATTGATGGGCGAGCTTCGTATGATTGCGCCGGCGATCGGGCGCAAGATCGCTTGATACTCTCCGCATGAGTGCTCACGTCATTCAACGCATCTCGATACTTGGCACCGGATTGATCGGCGGCTCGTTCGCGCTTGCCTTGCGGAAGTATGCGACCGACCTGCACATCACGGGATGGGATCGGCCGGATGTCGCGCGGACGGCGCAGGAGACGAAAGCGTTCGATGAGATTTGACTGGCGATTTGACGCCGGCGCTGCGTGCGGCCGATCTGATTTACATCGCGCTGCCCATTGGCGCGACGATCGATCTGCTTCCTGATCTGGCGCGGTTCGCTCCGAGGAAGGCGCTGATCACCGATGCTTGCAGCACGAAGCTGCGGATCAGTCAAGGTGCGCAGGAACTATTTGCCGCAGCGGATGGGCCGCTATTTTTGCCAGGGCATCCGATGGCGGGGCGCGAGCATGCGGGGATTGCGCATGCCGATGCGGATTTGTTTCAGAATGCGCCGTATGCGTTGATTGCGGATTTGCCGGGCGAAGGTGCGAATCTGTCGTTGCACGAGTCGAAAAAGTCGGCGGCGGAGTTTGAAATAGATTTGAACGCGCAGCCGGAGCGCGGCGATGTGTTGCGAAAAGATGCGCGCGTCGATGCGTTTCTAAAATTGCTGAAGAAAATTGGGGCGCGACCGCTTTGGCTCGGCGCGCGGCAGCATGATTATGCAGTTGGGCTGGCTTCGCATTTGCCGCAGCTTGTGGCGGTGGCGCTGGCGTCGTTTCTTTACGATCGGCTGGATGAGAATGGGCTGCCGATTACGGTTGCGGGGCCCGGGCTGCGCGATACGTTGCGGCTGGCGGGTAGTCCGTATCAGACGTGGCGCGATATTGTTTTGACGAATCGCGAGGTGCTCTCAGCCTCGCTGGATTTGCTGGCGCGGCGCATTGATGATTTGCGCGAGCGGCTGGCGACGCGCGAACTGGAAGCGGATTTTGACGCGGCGAATGAGTTGTATAGGTTGCTGCGAAGTCTGTAGAACGAAACCAAGAAAAATCGGATTTGTTTCGTGTTGAGATTCTGCGGGCCTGGGGCGCAGCAGTGCTGCGCCCGTACAAAGACTCCTGCCACGCAGCGGTGGATGCGTCGTGTTGACGCCGGGCGGAGCAAGCCTCGGCCCCTACAAAGAGCCGGCGAGTTTTCTACTTCAGGTCGAATTTGTCGTGGAGCGGCAAGTTGGCCGATGAGGCGCCGACCATCACTTCGTAGGTGCCGGACACGAGCTTCCATTCGTTGGTGCTGTCGTCCCAGATGGAGAGGTATTTGGATTCGACGGGGACGCGGATTTGTTTGGATTCGCCGGCTTTGAGCCAGATTTTATTCCAGCCGATCAGGCGCTTTGGTGGTTCGCTGGCGGATGCTGGCAGGGCGGCGTAGACCTGAGCGATTTCGGAGCCGTCGCGTGATCCTGTGTTTTTCACGGTGAACGAAACGTCGGTGACTTTTTTGCCGGGCGCAACTTTTAATACCGGAATACGCAAACGTTGTGTAGGAAAGTCCGTGGCCGAAGGGGAAGAGGACGGGCTTCTTTTCGGCGTCATACCACTTGTAGCCGACTTTCAGGCCTTCGTCGTAGGTGACGCTGAAGGTTGGTTTCGCTTCGCCGGATTTGTTGACAGCGGCTTCGCCGAGTTGATCCTGCGTTGGTTTGACCAATGTAGGATGCGGAAGATCGGCGTCGCTCTTCGGGAAGGTCATCGGAAGCTTCGCGCTCGGGTTTACTTCGCCGAACAAAATATTCGCAACGGCGTTGGCACCGTCGCTACCTGCGTACCACGCTTCGAGGATCCCGTTCACCTTGTCGGCCCAGGGCATCAGCGCGGCCGTGCCGGTTTCGAGGACGACGATTGTCCTCGGATTTGCGGCTGCGACGGCGGCGACGATTTCATCTTGTTTGTCGGGCAGCGTCAGCGTGTCGAGGTCCATGCCTTCGGCCATCCAGCAATAGACGAAGACGATGGCGACGTCGGATTTTTTCGCGAGTGCTGCGGCGTGGCCGATATTTTCGCCGGATGCGAATTTCACTTCGGCGTTGGGAGCCTTCGCCATCACCGCTTTCATCGGCGACGTTGGGAACCAGACGTGGGCCTGCCAGCCTGCGTTCGGACGGCCTGGCGCATCGACTTGCGCGGAGCCGCCGCCGGAAATCATGCCTTCGTCGGCGTGCGGGCCGATGATGGCAATCGATTTCAGCGAAGATGCTTTCAGCGGCAGGACGTTGTTTTCGTTCTTTAGAAGAACCGCGCTCGATTCCTCAATTTTGCGGGCGGTTTCGAGACCGCCGAGAACGTCCACGACGCCTTTCTGCGTCGGGTAATCGACGATGCCGGTTGCGAATTCGGAGCGCAGGACGCGGCGAACGTGTTCATCCAGTTCGGCTTGCGAGACTTTGCCCGCTTCGACGGCTTCTTTCAATTTTGCGCCGAAAAATTCATCGAGCGGTTCTTCGTTGTCGAGGCCAGCAGCGGATGCTTTCACGGTGCTGTGCGTGCCGCCCCAATCGGAAACGACAAAACCTTTAAATGCCCATTCTTTTTTCAGAACGTCGGTAAGGAGATACTTGTTTTCGCAGGCGAAGTCGCCGTTGACGGCGTTGTAAGAGCACATGACGGCGCCGGGATCGGCGATGCCGACGCCGATTTCAAACGCGAGCAGATCGCTTTCGCGCATGGCGCGCTGGCCGATGATGACGTTGACTTCGTTGCGGCCGTTTTCCTGATCGTTGACGGCATAGTGCTTGATGTCGCCGATGACGTGTTCGGCCTGCTCGCACTTCATCAAGTTTCCGACGAGCGTTCCGGCGAGAATCGGATCTTCGCCGAGATATTCAAACGTACGGCCATTGCGCGGTTCGCGCGTGATGTTGGTGCCGCCGCCGAGCGTCATGTTGTAACCCTGCGCGCGAAGCTCTTTGCCGATGAGGCGGCCGTAGGAGCAGGCGGCGTCTGGGTCCCAGCTTGCAGCGGCGCCGACGTTAGCTGGAAGTGCGGTGGAGTAGCGGCCGTTTTCGCCGCTGCTGCGCACGCCGTAGGCGGCGTCGCTCATTTGAATGTAGGGGATCCCGAGTCGCGGGACGCCGAGGACAAAACCGGCGCCGCCGTTAGCGAGTTCGGGTTGCGGATTCTGCACGTCGCGGGGCCAATTCGGCATGCCCATGCCGTGGAGCAGGTCGATTTTTTCGTCGAGCGTCATTTCTTTCAGCACCATGGCGGCGCGCTCGTCGGGCGAGAGTTTCGGATTCATCCACGGATGGTTGCGATCGAATTTTTCGCCGAGGTGATGCCGCTGCTGCGCGAGCACGTTTGTCTGCGTCGCGATCAGAGTCGCGACGAGCGCGAGCAAGAAAATTGCCGCAGCTGCGAACGTCGCACGCCGCTTACGCGAACCGTCATGGGTTTGCATTTTTATTAGACCATCCTCGAGAAATCGCATTGCGATCGAACCGGCGCGACGGCCTCGGACACGAAGGCTTTCATCAGGTCGGTTGAAGTGCCTCTATCATCCGGATTTTCGCGGACAAAGCCAATAAAAACGGCCAAGGTATGCGCCAAGAAATCGCTGGAACCATTTCGCCGTGATGGGCGGAAATTAGTACAACGCCGCACAGGTCGCACAAGGAGACGAAATGCCTTACGAGAAAAAATGGACGCGCCGGAGATTCATAAGCAGCAGCGCTGCGACGGCAGCGGCTTTGCCGCTGGCTGCGAAGAGTTTGAGGCTGCACGCCGCTGCGCCGCCGTCTTGCGTTTTCAATCCGGAGCAGGAAGAAGGTCCGTACTATGTGGACCGCGAACTCTTGCGCAGCGATATCACTGAAGGAAAGATCGGGTTGCCGCTGCGCGTGCGTGTGACGGTGGTGAACGCGAAGACTTGCGCGCCGATTCCGAATGCAGCGCTCGATATCTGGCATTGCGACGCGGGCGGTGTTTATTCGGGCTATACGAAGATCAATCCTGGCGGGCCGGGCGGACCCGGCGGGCCGGGATTTCCAGGTGGACGGCCACCGGGACCTCCGCCAGACGGCGGATCTGGCGGCCGGGCGGTCCGCCGATGGGAGGCGGTCCCGGCGGTCCCGGAGGAATGCCGCCGAAGCCGCACACGACCGACGATCTCGTGTTTTTGCGCGGCATGCAGATTACGGACGGGCAGGGAACTGTCGAGTTCAAGACGATTTATCCGGGGCATTATCCGGGGCGCGTGAACCATATTCATATGAAGGTGCATATTGGCGGCGGCGCGACCAAGCCGACGGAAGCCGACTCGGCGCATTCTGGCGTCGAGGTTTATGCAGGCGGGCACGTGGCGCATACGGGGCAGCTCTTTTTTCCGGAGGATGTCAGCCGGTTTGTGGAGGCGACGCATCCGTATTCGTCGCAGAAGGTTCGGCGGACGACGTTGGAAGAGGACATGGTGTTTGGTGGGCAAAGTGGAGCTGGGTCGGTGGCGAAGTTGACGCCGGTTACTTCGACGCAGCTTTCGGATGGGTATGTGGCGACGTTGGTGGTCGCGGTTGATCCGGAGGCGACGCCGGAGTTGGTTGGGATTGGTGGGCGACGGCCGGGATCATGATGCGAAGAGCGGCGATTTTTGGGGGTTCGCTTTGGGGTATACCCCCCTATGTTTTGTGCAAGAGTGGGGAAGTCGAGCAAAATCAGTTGATTGCGGCATTCCCGAAATGGGAATTGGTTAAGAGTGAATAAAGCGTTTGGGATGAAGTGATTAGGGAACTGCGTGTTTCGTGTTTAATTCGCCTTATTGAGTGGAAAGGCCCGCGATCTGGGGAACGATCGCGGCTACAGGGTGGCGGCGGATCGATTTTGTTCCGATTTGGGAATTTCGTGCAGTGGGCGTAGTTTTCTACAGGGCTATCTTACCTTAATTATAACGTTTGTCAAGATGTAAGTGGGGCGCGGTTGATGTGCGCGCGGGGTGAGGTGTGCCCGGGGCTGACGCCTGAGATCCTTCGCTACGCTCAGGATGACATGGCGAGGGGTGAGCGGTGGGAGGGCGATTTTTGGTAGGCCACTACGTTGAGATCCTTCGCTACGCTCAGGATGACATGACGAGGGGTGAGCGGTGGAAGGGCGATTATTGGTAGGCCACTACGTTGAGGTCCTTCGCCCCCCTTCGGACGGCTCAGGATGACACCTCGTTTCGTTCGGGCGGCTCAGGATGACAGCTCGTTTGTTGGGCGGGGCGAGCGGGCTTGGCTGGGTCTGGGGTTATGGGTACACTTTGGGCGAACTAACAGGATAAAGATAACGTGGAGACGCAGGGGGCGCGGAGGAGCGCGGAGCGGAGACTACGTGGATAACACGGAGCGGAGATTACGTGGATAACGCGGAGCGGAGATTCAGTGGATAACGCGGAGCGAAGATTACGTGGATAACGCGGATAACGCGGAGCGGAGATTCAGTGGATAAGAGGATTGGGTCGGCGGATGTTGGGATTGAGGGGCTGAGGGATGGGGCGACCATTCTGATGGGTGGGTTTGGGCTTTGTGGGATACCGGAGAATTTGATTGCGGCGGTGAGAAGGCGGGGGACGAAGGATCTGACGATTGTCAGTAACAATGCCGGGGTGGATGATTTTGGGATTGGGTTGCTGCTGCAAAACCGGCAAGTGAAGAAGATGGTTTCGACGTATGTGGGGGAGAACAAGCTGTTCGAACAGCTTGTCACGTCGGGGGAGTTGCAGCTGGAGTTGAATCCGCAGGGGACGTTTGCGGAGCGGATACGAGCGGGCGGGGCGGGGATTCCTGCGTTTTATACGCCTACCGGATACGGAACTATGGTGGCGGAAGGCAAGGAGACGCGGGAGTTTGATGGGCGCGCGTATGTGCTGGAGCGGGGGATACGCGGGGACTTTGCGTTTGTGAAGGCCTGGAAGGGCGATCGGTGGGGGAATTTGATTTACCGGAAGACGGCGCGAAATTTTAATCCGATGATGGCGACGGCGGCGGAGTATGTGATTGCGGAGGTGGAGGAGTTGGTGGAGTTGGGGGAGCTGGATGCGGATAACGTGCATACGCCGGGGATTTATGTGAATGCGATTTTTCAGGGGGTGGGGTATGAGAAGAGGATTGAGCGGAGGACGGTGAGGAAGGCATAGATCATAGAGCGGGAAGTAACGAAGTAACGAAGTAACGAAGTAACGAAGTAACGAAGATAACGATGAAAGCGAAGAGAAGAGATTCACCACAGAGTTCACAGAGGACACAGAGAAGAGATTACTTGATGGCGCTGAGTGACGAACAGAAGAGGGAGCGGATTGCGCGGCGGATATCGCTGGAGCTGCGGGATGGGTATTACGTGAATTTGGGTATTGGCATGCCTACGCTGGTGGCGAATTATGTGCCGGAGGGGATTGAGGTGATTTTGCAGTCGGAGAATGGAATGTTGGGTGTGGGGCCGTATCCGACGGAGGCGCAGGTTGATCCGGATTTGATCAACGCCGGTAAAGAAACGGTGAGCGAGTTGAAGGGGACTTGTTATTTTTCGTCGGCCGATTCGTTTGGGATGATTCGCGGCGGGCATGTAGATTTGACGGTCTTGGGCGCGCTGCAGGTGGATGAGAAGGGGACGCTGGCGAACTGGGCCATTCCGGGGAAGATGCTGAAGGGCATGGGCGGGGCGATGGATCTGGTAGCGGGAGCGAAGCGTGTGTTTGTGACGATGGAGCACGCGACGCGGGATGGAAAGGCGAAGATATTGAAAAAGTGCACGCTGCCGCTGACTGGAGTCGAAGTGGTGGATCACATCATTACGGAGCTGGCGTGGATCGATGTGACGCCGGAGGGTCTGGTGCTGAAGGAAATTGCTCCGGACACCACGATCGAGCAGGTGCAGGCGGTGACGGAACCGAAGCTGATCATTCCACAGGGCGGGCCGGCGAAGATGCCGGTCGCGGCGCAGTAACGGTCACTGCGCTTGAGCGGAACAACACGGAACAAGCGAATGCGGACAAAGCAGAAGGGCAAGGCGCAGAGAGCGTCGGGGGCGAAGCGCGATTCGCGCTTGGCGGCGGCGAGGCCGACAGAGAGGCCGCGGCCGAAGATGGTGCGGGTCTCGAACGAGATGAAGGAATGGTGCTCGATGCTGGGGCATGAGCTGTCGACGTGGCCGGACGTGTCGGTGCGGCCGATGTTTGGGCTACAGGCGTTTTATCGGAAGGCGAAAATTTTTGCGGGGCTGCCGGTTACGCGGGCGATTGGCGGGGCGAATTCCGTTATTTTCAAATTGGGGAAGCCGAGTGGGGAGCAGTCCACGCGGATGGGGCAGGATTTGCGGGTCAGCACGGGGAAGAGCATGCGGTCGGTGGCTTGGTATGCGTTTGAGCTGACGTCGGAAGATGAGATTCGGACGCTGCTGTGGTGGTTGGGGCAGGCGTATGAGAATGCGAAGTGAAGAGGGACGCGAAGTAAAGATGCAGTGGTGTAACGAAGAAAAATGTGGACTACATCGTGATGCTGCGGAGAGATCGAAGAGAGATTCCTCTCTGCGCAAGCCGAAGGAAAGGCGTCGGCTTGCTCCGCTCGGAATGACAGTTTGCTTTTGCTGATGTGAACGGATGAGCTTGAGGCTGCGTTGAGTCTAAACCCGCACCCTTTCAAAACCTGAAAGGGTGCGGCACCCAACTGCCGGCACCAGTGCGAACAACGCGAAGTACTTGCGGAAGATGTGGAATGATGAAGTAACGGCGCCAGCTCGCGTCGTCCTGAAGTGAAATCCAGAAAAATTCACGAGAAATATGCTGAGTTGCGGAACTGCGGCTTGGTTATTCGATGCTGGCGGTTTGGGCTGGGGGGTGGTGACGTGTGACCAGGAAGGAATAGTGGAGGGCGGAGGCGGCGGCGCAGAAGGTGACGATGTCTACGAGGGTGTTGTGGACAAGGCGAGAGTGGAATTGCGGGTAGGCGGCGGTGAGGACGACGGTGAAGACCAAGACGATTTCGAAGAATGTGGTGAGCTTGCCGAGGACGCTGGGCGGGAATGGGCGATAGCCCGAGATCAGGATGATCACGATGGCGACGGTGACCATCAGGATGTCGCGGCTGATGACGATGATGGTGGTCCACCACGCGATGCGCGTTTTATAAGCCAAAATCACGAAGGAAGAGGAGAGCAGGAGTTTGTCTGCGATGGGGTCGAGGTATGCGCCGAGGGAGGAACGCTGATTGAGTTTGCGGGCGAGCAGGCCATCGATGGCGTCGCTGAGACCGGCGACCACAAGAACGAGGAGCGCCCAGCGGTAACGCTGATAGGCGATGAGGGTCAGGAAGATCGGAAGGAATCCGAGACGGAGCAGGGTGATTTGATTGGGTACGGTGAAGATCCGTCGGCGCTGTTGCATGTGATGGGAGGATAACGCAGATTCAGGCGAACTGGGCGAGATAGTCGATGAGGCGGCGGCCGACTTTGCGGGAGAAGAGTTCGTCCATGGAAGGGATGGAGCCGCTGGGCTCGTCGATGGTCATGCGCTCGATGCGGGTCATGGGGAAGAAGAGGGTGGGGACGCCGACGCGCTCGGTGTCGGGTTCATTTATTTGGCGGATGAAATGGTCGAAGGAGTTGAGGTCGATGCCGCGGATGGTGACGCCGGCGGTGTTGAGGGAGAGGAGTTCGCCCCAGATTTTTTCTTTGGGGGTGTGGAGGGAGATGACGACGATGGAGTGGGGTTCCATGGGAAAAGAAAGTTTACAGTCGATAGTTGAAAGTTGAAAGGGAAGAGAAGTTCGAAGAGGTGAGGGCGAGCGATGGGGCGTGACTCGGATTGACATGGATGATGCTGAATCTAAACCCGCACCCTCTAAAGGCTGAGGGTGCGGCACCTAAGTGCGGCTCAAGACGCGAAGAGCGTGCGGACATGGGGCGCAGCGGTGCTGCGCCCGACGTGGAATGAGGCGACGGATCGGTGTGGGTGGTGTGGAGTCTAAACCCGCACCCTCTAAAGGCTGAGGGTGCGGCACCCAACTGCCTTAAGTGCCGGGGAGGCGGTCTTTGTAGTGGAGGATCATCAGGACGAAGGAGGAGACGACGATTACGGCGGTGATCCAGCCGAGAGCTTGCGCGGTGCGTTGCTCGGTGGCGTTTTGAGGGGCGTGGTCGGCGACGATGCGGCCGAGGATGAAGCCGGAAACGAGGCCGCCGCCGTGAGCCCAGTTGTCCACGCCGGACATGAGGAACCCGAAGACGAAGATGGAGACGACCCAGGAGATGAGGCGTGAGCGAAGTTGCTGCATGTGGGCGCCGTCGCGGCGGGTGGTGACGGCGATCATGAGGCCGATCAAACCGAGGATGGGAGCGCTGGCGCCGAGAGAGGCGCGGCCGCCAAAAAATGCGCTGAAGAAAAATCCGGCGGCGCCGGTGACGGTGTAGAGGAAGAAGAAGCGCGCGGAGCCGTAGAGTTCCTCGACGACGGGGCCGATGTCCATGAGGACCATCATGTTGAAGCCGATGTGGATGAGGCCGCCGTGGAGATAACACGCGGTGACGAGGCGATACCATTCGTGCATGACGAAGATGGAGAAGGGGAAGCTGGCGCCGAGGCGATAGGCGGCTTCACCGCCCATGCCCCAGAGAATTGTGAGGCCGCCGCCCTGGCCGTTTGCGGCCATGGCCATGAACTCGACGGCGAACATGAGGACGTTGACGACGAGCAAGCCGCTGGTGACGGGAGCGTGGCCGCCGAAAAGTTCGGAGAGGCCTTTGCTGACTTTCGCCATTGAGAAGCGGAGATTCGTACCGCAGTTGTGACAGCGCGTGGCGTTGATGCCGACGAGCGATCCGCAGGCGGGACAAATTTGTGGGCGCGGATTTTGATTGCCGCCGCCGAAGAGACCGCGCATGGAATTTTTCCAGCGGTCGATGCGGTATTGCCATTGATAGGGGAGCGGCAACTGTCCTCCAGGCGATTTCGCAGCGCTCTATGATACCGGAAACGGGGTTAAGGATTTGCGGTGATGGGGGGCGCACGGAATGGGTCCATCCGCGCGTGTTTTTCAGATATTTAGTTCGAGTTCGTGGGCGTTTGTGTGTCGTCGTCGATCCAGTATTCGCGGCGGGCGTCGATGTTGAAGGGGCCGCGACGCGCGGTTCCGACGTGGAGCGCGTGGATGCCGGGGGTTGGCGTGGTGGGACGGAAGCTGAGGACGTAGTAGTTCGGGACGTCGTTGGAGAGGGAGATCAGCGCGGATTTCAGATCTTTTTCGTTTTTGAAAGGGAAGAAGCGGCCGCCGGCGAGGTCGGCTACGGTTTCGGCGGTTTTTACTTTGAGCGAGCCGCGCGCGGCGATGAAGGCCATCGTTGCGAGACGAAGCGGCGGAGCGAGCTGGCTGATGCAATCGAGGACTTGCTTGCTGTAGTGGCCCTCGTATTCGACGTCGGCGCCTTTTTTGCTGAAGCAGCCGTGGGCGGGGCCGGGATTTTTGCTGTCGAATTTTGAGGCTTCGTGCTTGACGGCGGAGCTTGTACTGGAGAAAGCGAAGCTGTAGAAGGCGGTGTTGGTGTCGCTCATCAAGTGGACGGCGTCGTCGAGCGTGGTTTCGCTGCCCTGGTCGATGGTTTCGCTGAGTAAGAGAATGGCGCGGCGATAGGTCGGGGGCTGGGTGCGGAGTTGATCGACGGCGAAGGCGACGGCGTCGAGAATGGCGGCGCCGCCGTCGCCTTCTTTGAGATTTGCGAGTTGGCCGGAGGCTTGATCGGTGTTGGCTGTGAAAGGCTGAACGATGTGGGGCGTGCTGTCGAAAGCGATGACGGCGACGTTGTGTTCGACGTTGCCGATGAGCGCGTCCATGATGGAGCCGAGCGCGCGGTAATCGTCGAGATGGCGCGCACCGGCGCCGCCGGTTTCGACGACGATGGCGAGCGCGAGAGGCTGCGCGTCGGTGTCATCTTCGATGCTGATTTCTTGAGGGGCGCCGTTATCGGTGAGGATGAAGTCTTGCGCGCTGAGGCCGAAGACGACGTTGCCGTCGCCGCCGGTGACGAAGACGGGGACCATGACGAGGTTGGAGCGGACGGTGAGTTTAGCTTGGGGCGGGGCTTGCGCGGGGGCGGGTTGGCCGGTGGGACGCGGTTTGTTGCGCGATGCAAGCGCCGGTGAAAGACAGCAAGAGCGTCAGAGTGAGGAGAAAGCGCATTCGATTGGGTTTGTTTCGCCTAGCACGCGCGAAGGGGTCATGGACTCAGACGCGGTGGGGGCGCATACGGTTGCAAGTGACTGAGAATTTGGCGGGTTGGCTGATAGCTGAGCGGGAAAAAACGGTGGACACATTTAGCAATCCGGCCTAGTTTTGAATGAGCGATATCTCTGGGCGCTCTGAAACTAAGGGAAAATAGGCCTTCTGTATGGACAATTTTGAAGGACACTCAGAAAACTCAACGCTATTGCGGGTTTTCGTTGTTGGGTGTCCAAAAGGTGTCCAAGTAGATATATATCTCGACTAGAATTGCACATTCTTCCACAGTTCAATTCCAGTTTGATTTCTTGACACCCCGGCCACACTCATCGTACGAACCCCCGGGGGACATCCCCGACCATGAAGCAAAAAAGCGGTAAGTGGCTAGCCGACTGGCGCGACGCTCAGGGGAAACGCCATCGCCGAGCCTTCACGCTGAAGACCCACGCAAACACGTTCCAAAACAAGATGCGAAGGGAGGCGCTCACAAAAAAAGCCCACGCTTCGGTTCGCTCAGCGAACTAGCCGAAGCATGGTCCGCGGGGCTTGACCGGAAGTCGCAAGACTACTCGATCGCCCAAGAGTTAAAACTTCGCTGGCGTGAAGTAACACCCGCAACGCTTATGCCCGGCCAGATCAAGCAACTCATGGCCGAGTGGACTGACAAGTACGCCCGGTGCACGATCGCAAACCGGCGAAACGCGCTAAAACGCTTCCTTACGTTTGTCGATCGCCGCAACGGCACCTTTACCGCGGAGGCCGTCCACAGAGTTCCACCTGCGCAGCCTCGGCACGTAATCGCAACCAACGACGAAGTACTAAAGCTGCTGGCTATCGCCCCCACGTGGATGAAGGCAATCATATATTTCGCCCGGGGCCTCGGCATGCGTCGCGCCGAAATCACAAACCTAACGCCGGCGAACTTCAACCCAAAGACAGCAGGCCTCAACTTCAAACGCAAGATGGGGGGGACTTCTGACCTGCCGGTGCCGTCGCAGCTTCAAAACCTCATCAACTTCGCCGCCAGCATAGATCCGCATGAACGAATTATTTTCACGCTCGGCCTGCCGCATTCGCGGCGGTCGCCTCAGACTATCGGCGACGGGCGAGAAAAAGAACATGACGAAGACTGCATGAACTCGATGATCACCGACCACTGGCGGAAACTCGTAAAGAAGGCAGGGGTCAACCCAGAGCTACACATTCATGACCTACGACACAGCGTGGCCACGGAGGTGTTTAACCTGACGAAGGACATCCGCACCGCGCAGCAACTGCTCGGCCACACTTCCATGCACTCAACGATGCGATACATTGCGCCTCTCGGCGACCAAAAGATACGGGAGCAATTGACGAAACTCAACCACGAATGGCTATTCAAGCTCCGGCCCCTCACCTCGGTGAAACAATGAAGACTAAATACAAACGCAAGCCATCCATCTTCACCATCGGCGTTTCGTGGTCACAAACCATCTTCAGCCGCGATGGACACCCGCTCCACGATCGGCTACGGCACGTCGAGCAAACCGCCAGCGGCCGAAGCATCCGCCGAGCCATCAGTGCCGCGCTCAGCAAATTCTTCACCGACAAAAGCCGTCGTTGCCAACGTGCCGCCGGCCATCGCGAAATCTTCATCCATGCCAAGCGCCGGCCGCCGCGCCCGCCAAAGCGTGCTAGAAAATGACGCTTACCGACATTTTCGCTTATACCTCGATCGGCGCCACAGCCGTTGCTGGTCTCGCCTGTCTCTGGATGGGGAACCGCGTCGCAGCTCGCGCTGCGCGCAGGAGCGATCGAACCCGCCAGCTGCCGGGCACTACGCCTCAATCAGATTTTCGCGAATCGCATATAGCACCAGGTCGCGTACAGACCTGAGGCTCAGTTTCATCATCGCGCGGGCGCGATGCGCTTCCACCGTCCGGACGCTAATCTTCAACTGCTCGGCAATATCACGGTTCAGCTTGCCAACAGCAACCAGTCTCAATACTTCCGTCTCGCGGGCGCTGAGGGGCTTGAGCATGAGTTCTCCGTGAAGACCACGGGCCCAGCCGGTTCTTCCGACTAGGCCCGGTCTGCCATGCGTTTCGCGGTATATAGAAGAAGCTCACGATCAGGTTGCTTCATATGCGAAAGAGACCTGCGCAGCGTCGAAATGTAAGCGCGGCCCCGGCTCGAAGCCTCCCAGCCGTTCAAATTCGTTCGTGGGGGCGGCGGGAGGTCAGGCGGTTCGCTGCCGTCGTAAAACAGCTGGTACATCGGTATTCCCAAAGCGCGGGCAAGTTTCTCGAGAGTTTCTATTGCGGGCACCGTATGACCGTTTTCCACGCGCGATATGTAGCACCTGAGCAAGCCACTTCGCTGCTCGATCTCCCCTTGAGATAGATGCTTTTCCTCGCGAAGCTCCTTGAGCCGTTCGCCGATAAGCATTTGCGCCCTCCCGTTATACGATTAGGCAATATAACCTACCAAATATCGAATAATTAAGTCAACGTCAATATATCTGTGAAGTACACAGTAAAATGGTTGACTTGATGAATTGAAAACGCTATATGGCGTCTCCTATGGCGTTTCAGGCCGCAGCACTACGGAGGAAATATGGCGAATGGCTTGTTTGCCAGCGCTACTCGTACACAACCCTCCGCGCGTACGATCGGATAGCGCGTCGATTCCTCGAGTTCTGGGGAAAGCGGGCGCTGGCGCGGGTTCGACCATTGGACATCCAGGACTTCCTGATATCGCTGGCGTATCGCGATTTGTCTGCCGATGTCGTCCGCAGAAATCTTTGGGGCCTTCGTTCTTTCTTTGACTTCCTTTGCCTGAGGGGGATCGTAGGGGGCGTTGCGCCGCGTTACGTCCGGCCGCGGCCAGAGCCACCGGCTACGCCAAGGGCCCTCTCTAAGGAAAATGCTCTTCGTCTGATCGCGGCGGCGACAAATGACCGCGACCGCGCGCTGCTCGAAATGTACTACGCGACCGGCTGTCGTGTCAGCGAGCTTGCCGCGGCTCGATTGGAGGATGTTGATTTCGCCAAAAGAACTCTGTGGGTGCAAGGCAAGCGCGGGAAATCGCGGAGAGTTTTTTTTGGCCCTACGGCAAGCAGATACCTGCAGAAATACCTGAAAAATCGCCGCGATGGTTTTTTATTCGAGAACCGCAACCCGGTACAGAAAGGCCACGTCACTTGGAACGGCAGAATTTGGGTTGGGTACTGGACCGACTATACCGGCCGAGCTAAGCCTCGCTACAAAAATAAGAGTCTCGGAAAGAAGCCGACGAATGAGAAAGAAGCCTGGGACTTATTTAGACAAGTGGTGCCGAACCCTGACGAAGGGCATCTGCGCTGCCGCCCTCACGGTTTAGCTCGCGGTACGATCAGCGAGATTTTTAGGCACGCCGCACATCGCGCCGGGTTGGGCAGAGTGACTGCGCACAACTTACGGCACTCATTCGCGGTGCACATGCTGGACAACGGCGCCGACATCAGGCACGTGCAGGAATTGCTCGGGCACAGCAACGTGGCGACAACACACGTCTACACCGCGGCTGTATCGTTTCCAATAGCTAAGGCTTACGAAAAATTCCATCCTCGTGCAGGGGGCCGCCATGGGCGTTAAAGGGCACACTCGTCGAAAACTGGACGTAGGGTCGAACATCGATGAGCTGTTCTTGCAACCTTGGTTTCTACCTAGGCCTGTGTCAGAGAAGATCAGAAAGCTACTTCCAAGCAGCCAATTCCAGAAGATGCGTTATTACTTCGATGACTACGGCTGTTTGAAGTGCGGCAAACGCAATCGCCTTTACAGTGCCAACGGGATGTGCGAAACCTGCCACGTCGTCATACGACACCGAATAGCGTCTTGCCTGTTCAGGCGATTCCGGCGCATCGGGGCAAAGTTGGACCGTAAACCGTTGAACCGCTACTTGAGAGACTTAACTTCGCATGACGCTTCAAACTCATCCCGTAAGGGCTGAGGGAATTAGTGGAATTCCAGCATAGTTTTGAAGCGGACGCGATACCATGGCGCGTGCCCCAAAGGTGAGCGATGCAGAATCCAATCGTTTTTTTCGAAATCGGCTGCCGCGAGATAAGCAAGACGAAAGCATTCTTCGGCAACCTGTTTGACTGGAAACTGACAGACGCTGGCCACGCAACGATGATCGACACTGGCGGTGCGGTGCCAGGTCATATCACTTCACTCGGCCATGAACCACATACGTTCACGCACTTTTATGTTCAGGTGTCCGATGTGAAAGTTTATTTAGACAAGGCGGTCGAACTCGGTGGGAGAATTCTGGTGCCGCCAGTCGACATTCCGGCCGGCACTTTTGCGTGGCTTGCCGACCCAGAGGGGAATACGGTTGGGCTGTGGAGACCCAAAAGATAACGCGGGAAATATGGTGCCGGTGTCAATTTGCCCTCCCTCTGGGCCACCGTTGCGATGGCGGTGGGGTTAGCGGATACGGTGTGGACGTCGGACGTACTATTGAGTTAAACTCCGCCGCGCCACAGAGTTAGCCAGGTACCCTTTTCGGGCGACCAGAGCATCCAACTCGCTGGGTGAACATCATGCCGTACGCCACGGAACAAAAACTGGACTACGACCTATTCGACTACGATTACGACAACGCTGCCCCGATGCAGTTGGATGAGGCCATTTCAAAGGCAAGAGAGTTACGGGCGAAATCCGGTGGTGACGTGGTGTATCGAGTCATGCCTATCGACAATAAGGGTGCGAATTTTCGCGTCGTAGCTGTTCCGCGCGAGGAGATTGTCTCGAATTTCTTCAACAAATTCGCGCACTGGATGAACAATTTTATGCTTTCCGGTCGGGCGCGCAAATATGGCAGATGACGACAAACATACGAACGGTGAAGGCCTAGTTCCGGCTCCAAATCCGCTCGCAAGCCCACCTCCACCACAAAAAGTTGCGGAGGCCTTGAGCAAGGTTGGAGACCCAGAAGCGAAGATGACGCTTTCCGTGGCTCTCTCGCGCACTAGTTATGGATTTGGTCCAGACCCCGAAACCGCCAAGGTAATCGCAGATACAGAAATTCATGAAGAGAATTGCCGCCTACAGGCGTACCAAGCTTCCTTAGCAAATCGCGACAAGCAGAATGACCGTGACCACGATTTCAGAAAGAGACGTCTGAATCGCGATTTTGCGATGTCAATTTCCGTCCTGGTATTCTCGCTCTGCGGAGCTGGAACAGGACTCTTTCTCCTTACAAAAGGCAACACCGCAATAGGCAGCAATTTACTGATCGCCAGTGTCGGGCTGGTCCTCTACCTACTCAGAGGAACCTCGCCAGAACTCCCGAAGTCGTAAAAATAGCCCACAATTCAAAGGGCACCGCTACCAGAGAAGCTCTGGCGGAAATACGTGCTAAGCTGCGCTCCCGTTTTCTCTCCTGAACCCAAGGAGAGCGCATGCCAGCAACGCTTCAGAAGCCCGTGCCCGATCAGCAGCTTGATACCAGGCGCCAGCAATTCGTGAAATGTACATACTGCAAACAGCGATTTGTCCTGACGTGGGATGACCAAGAGTGGAACTCAGTGCCGGAGTGGATCCGCACCGCGGCCGCCGCCATCCGCAAAACTCACCCGCGCCACACTGACGACCAACTACCCATCCAGTACAACAAGGTTAAGCCCTACCGCTAAAACCACTTCCATCGGTCGAGGAAACGGGAAACCCCTTGAAAATATCCACAATTAGTCATGGAATCTTCTCTATAACGAGATACATCAAATAACCTGAAGGTTATCTATGGCTCCTCGCGCATGCACTTGCCAGAATCCCGTTTGCCCGCACCAAGGTGAATGTGGACGGAAGGCTTTACTCAGGCTGAGAGTCGAGGTTGCCATAGGAAGGGCAGGGGCTTTCCGACCGTACATCGAAACAAAACTCTGCGAAGAATGCTGGGACCGGATCAAGTTGGTGTTCGCGAAAAGCCTCGCGGCGCGATCCGGTGGCAAACACTAAATTGTAGCGTTGACTATCGACGCATCGGAGCGACCTCGGTGCGGACCCGGCCGCGCGCGGGCAAAGCGTTATGGCGCCTAAGGGCGCATCCCGCGCGCGGCCTCATCAAACCGTAGAAGCAAGAAATATGGTGGCGCGCTTCCCGCGCGCTATCGTTATGGCTCGCCTCCTCCGCGCCCCGCGCGCGTCGGCTCGCACCCCTAAAACAAGGTACGCGGCTCGCCGCATGTCGGCCCGCCGCCGCCGCTCCGCCCGCTGATGCGGGCTCCGCTATAAACCCGGCGTCAGCCGCCATGCGCTCGCCGCATCCTCCGCTCCGCTACGCTCGCCGCTAACGCGGCTCGCTTCGCTCCGCTCAGGCGCGCGCAGCCCACATTTGCGGCCGCGATCGTGCCGCTCGCTTCGCCCGCTATTGCGGGCTACGCTCGCTGTCATTTCAGGCGCGCGCGGCCTCGCCCGCTCCGCTCTCTGCGCGTGGCTTCGCCCCGCTCCGTTCGCTCCGCTATCAGGCTCGGCCCGGGGGCTCCTCCCTCCCGCCTCCCAAAACGCGGCGCATCCGCGCCGCTGTCCGGCTCCCGGTCGTCGCCGCCCCCGGTGAAACCAATTCATGGCCCGGGTTCGCCGGTTGGTCGGTGCGGGCGGCCGCCGCGCTCCGCGGACACAGAAACCAAAGCCGCCGGCTCCGCCGGCCGAACTGCTACACTCGCGCTTAACAGCCCCGCCGCGAATCGCACATCGGGCGGCAAAACCACTGCCGCCCGCCCCAACGGCAACCCGCCGCAGTGCGAGCCTCGCGAAGGTCGGAGAGAAGATGCGGAAACAGACGCTCGCCCAGCGCGTCAGCGCGATCGCGCGCCAGGTCAAGGACCTCGCCCGCGCCGCCTACAAATCCGGCCACAGCAAAGCCACCGCCAACGCTGCAAGAGTCTCGAAGGGAAGTCTCACGCCGGAAGAAAAAGCCGAACGCTCACGGAGCCAGAGGAACGCCGCCTCTCTCCGCTGGTACCACAAACACAAGAAGCTGAAAGGCCCGAGGAAGAAAACCCATCGCTTCGAGCTCGCCGAACGCCGCCGCGCGAAATGGTCGCGAGTCCACACCGAAGCGAGGAAAGAAGCGGAAGGGAAACTAAAACACGCGATCGGTGGCCACATCGCCGCCGGCCTCGGGAAACACTACGATCCCGACATGCGAAGCGCCGAGCAAGTCATCGCCGACTACAACCGGGATCACCCGGTCGACGAGCTCGACGAGGCTCTTAGCCTGGTCGAACGCCTAAGGGACTGACCACGCACGAAAATGACAACTCGATCCGACGCGAATCGATTGAGAGAAAAGCCACTTACGCAAACCCACGTCAAAAAAGAAGGGACCCACCAATGATCACCGATCCGCCTCCCACCCCACCCGAAACGGCTTCTTCCGAAAACGACGCCAAGGAATTGGCGAAGCTCACGACAAATTTCTACACCGCGCTCAACGAACTTCTTCCCGCCGCGATCCGCGCCAGCAAGCGCGGTAAGCACGGATTGCTTCGCCTCATCAGCCGCAAACTCCCACGACCGAAATTGCCCACGCCCGAGGATCCAGAAGCCGACCGAGCCCAGGACGACGACGCGGCGGCGATCGCCGAAAGCGTCCGGACCGCCTTCCAACGGCCACCCGAGATGCCAGAGCCACTCCTACCGAAAGAAGAAGAGAGAAGGGAAGAACCACCGCCAGCGAAAACCAAATCAATTGCACTGCCGGCGACCACGCCGGCCACACCGCCCCAACAGACCAGCGGCGCGCCGCGATCGCTCAACGAAGAGCCATGGCCAGGACAATCGAACTTCGCGCGCCCTTTCCACAGACGGCTCAAGAAACTCAGTTGAAATCCCACAGCCGCTCCGGCAGACTCGGCGCAATCCCCCGCCCAATGCGGCGAATCCAAGCCTGGCAGGCCTCGGAAATTCATAGGACACCTGCTTCGCCGCTCGATTAAAAAAACCGGACACCTGAGGACACCAGCATCAAGGGGTGTCCAGAAACGAGTGGACACCCGCAATAAACCAGCCTAACGTATACATCTGATAGCGCTCTGAGCGCCTAGAAACCACAAGCACAGGCCCTTTAAGAATGGACAATTTTGAAGAGATCGGGCGTCGCATCGACGCTGAGATGGAACGGCTGCGCAAGTACGTTGATGAAGAGCTGGCGCCGGAGACGGAGAAGCGCACGGCGTCGTTTTTGCGCGATGTGTCGGGGAAGCTCGATCAATTTGCGCAGAAATTAGAGGCGCGGATGTCGCGGCGTAATCCGGCTTCGCCTTCGACGCAGAATCCTCCAACAACGCCACCGCCGCAAAATCCGCAGTCATGAGCGCGGTTCGATCGTGATGGTCGAATTCGCGGGAGAATTTGCTTCCACTCGATTGAATGGGCGATGGCTTTCGCTGCCGCTGGCGGCGTTGCTTTGCTGCGCGGCGATTTTTGTGACGGGGTGCGGCGGGCGCCAGCCTGTGGCGAGTGCGCCGCCTGTGACGAATACAACTCCTGAGCCCGCGCCTGCACCTGAGCCGGCGCCTCCTGTGCCGGCGGCAGGTACGCCAAAACCGCATGAGGGCGGAGCGGTCTACGAAGAGGGAAAAGCGTCGTGGTATGGCGCGCCGTTTCATGGACGGCAGGCTTCGAACGGCGAAACGTATGACATGTATAAATTCACGGCGGCGCACAGGACGCTGCCGTTCAACACGATGGTGCGCGTGACGAACACGACGAACGGGAAGTCGACGACGGTGCGGATTACGGATCGCGGGCCGTTTGTCGATAACCGGATCATCGATTTGTCGTATGCGGCGGCGAAGCAGATCGAGTCGATCGGGCCGGGCGTGGTGACGGTGCAGCTGGAGATTTTGTCGGCGATCGATCCGAACGATGGGACGTTTACGATTCAGGTCGGAGCGTTTCACGACAAGGCGAATGCGGAGAAATTGCAGCGGCGATTGAGCGCGGCGTATCCGTCGGTGGCGATTCAGTCGTTCGATTCGCCGAAGGGCGGGTCGTTTTATCGCGTGCATGTGGGGAAGATTTCGGGTGAGGACGCGGCGAAGAAAATGAGCGAGGAGTTGCACGCGCGCGAAGGCGTGAAACCGCTGATTTTTCGCGTGGATAACAGCTCGGCGGCTGGAGAGAACTGATGAGCGCGGACTGTTTGTTCTGCAAAATTGCGGAGAAGAAGATTCCGTCGAAGATTGTGTATGAGGATGAAGATGTGTTTGCGTTTGAGGATATTGGGCCGCAGGCACCGACGCATGTTTTGATTATTCCGCGGAAGCACTTTGCTTCGTTGAATGAGGCCGGCGCTGAAGATGCGGCGGTGATCGGGAAGATGCATCTGGTGGCGGCGGAATTGGCGAGGAAATTGAAGCTGACGGATGGGTATCGGACTGTGGCGAACAGCGGGCGCGGGGCGGGGCAGACGGTGTTTCATTTGCATTTGCATTTGTTGGGGGGAAGGGAGTTTGGGTGGCCGCCGGGGTGAGGAAGTTGGAAATTGGAAATTCGAAAATGGAAATTCGAGAGTCGGCGAGCGGTTAGTGGCCGGAAAGTGAAAAGTTAGCTTAGAATTTGCGTTTGATTTTAGCCCAAGGTGACTGGAATTTCGTCGCAGAATGAGTGTCAGCAGGTTCCTTCCGTTAGGTTGGTCGATGAGTGAACAGATCAAGGATCGTGAGTTGGGCATGAAGTGTCCGATTTCGCGGCGCGATTTTTTGAATGGCGTCGCGGTCGGGGTGGGCGGAGCGTTGGCTGGTGAGACGCTGCTCGCGGCGGGTGTTGTCGGCGCCGAGGGAGTCGGTGGTGGCCGCGGGGGCGGACGTGACGGCACGGACTCGCCGGAGAAGGCCGCGGGATATTACCCGCCGGCGTTGACGGGAATGCGCGGGAATCACGACGGGTCGTACACGTATGCGCATGGCCTGCGCGATGGGAAGAAGTGGGATGCAGGTGGGCCGGCGACGAAAGTTGATGAGACGTACGATCTGGTTGTTGTGGGCGGCGGGATCAGCGGGCTGGCAGCGGCGTATTTCTTTCGGAAGGCGGCGGGGAACGGCGCGCGGATTCTGATTCTGGACAATCACGACGATTTTGGCGGGCATGCGAAGAGGAATGAGTTCACGGCCGGCGGGCGGATGCTGCTGAGTTACGGCGGGACGCAGTCGATCGAGAGCCCGGGATTGTACAGCGCGGTGGCGAAGCAGTTGATCGCGGAGATCGGGATCGACGTCGAGCGGTTTTACAAGGCGTACGACCGGAAGCTTTACTCGAAATTGGGGACGGCAGCGTTTTTCGACAAGGAGACGTTTGGCGAAGACCGGCTGCTGACGGGATTCAACACGACTCCGTGGCCGGAGTTTCTGGCGAAGGCGCCGCTTTCGGATGCGGCGCGACGCGACATCGCGCGCGTTTACACGGAAAAAGTCGATTACATGGATGGGCTTTCCGTCGAGCAGAAGCAGCGGAAGCTTGGGTCGATCAGTTATGCAGATTATTTGACAAAGTTTTGTAAGGTGACGCCGGATGCGCTGAAATTCTTTCAGACATTCCCGCACGATCTGTTTGGAGTTGGGATTGACGCGGTGCCGGCGCTGTCTTGCTACGGATCGCCGGACGATTACGAATCGTTTTTGTATGCGGGATTTCAGGGGCTGGGGCTGCCGGAGCTGGAGAAGGAAGAGCCATACATTTTTCATTTTCCGGATGGGAATGCGTCGGTGGCGCGGCTGCTGGTGCGGGCGCTGATTCCCGGGGCGATGCCGGGAAGCACGATGGAAGACGTGGTCACGGCGCGGGCGGATTACAGCAAGCTGGATCAGAAGGATGCTGGCGTGCGGCTGCGGCTGAACAGCACGGCTGTGCATGTGACTCATGTCGCAGCGGGGAGCGGTGCGGCCGGCGAGAAGGAAGTGGAGATCACGTATTCGCGGGGCGGAGTGTTGCAGTCGGTGCGAGCGAAGAATTGCGTGCTCGCCTGCTACAACATGATGATCCCGTACATTTGCCCGGAGCTGCCGGAAAAGCAGAAAGACGCGATGGCGTATCTGGTGAAGACGCCGCTCGTTTACACGCACGTTGCGTTGCGGAATTGGACTTCGTTTTCGAAATTGGGCGTGCACCAGATTGTTGCGCCGGGCGGGTATCACACGTACACGACGCTGGATTTTCCGGTGAGCATCGGGCAGTACACGTTTCCGAGCGATCCGGAGCAGCCGATGGTTTTATTCATGTTGCGGACGCCGTGCCGGCCGGGATTGCCGATGCGCGACCAGTATCGGGCAGGGCGCGGGGAGCTGATGGGGACGCCGTTTGCGACGTTCGAACGCAACGTTCGCGATCAGTTGGGGCGGATGCTGGGCGGCGCGGGATTCGATCCGGCGCGCGACATCGAGGGGATCACGGTGAATCGCTGGGCGCATGGGTATGCGTATACGCCGAACTATTTGTTTGATCCGGAGTGGACGGAAGAAGAGAAGCCGTGGGTAATTGGGCGGAAGCCGTTCGGGAAAATTGCGATTGCGAATTCGGACGCGGGGGCGAATGCGTATACGAATGAGGCGATCGATCAGGCGCATCGGGCGGTGATGGAGCTAACGGCGAAAAGCTGAAGTAAAGAAGCAACGAAGTAATGAAATAACGACAAGACCTGGCCACGATTTCGATATAGCGAGTGCATTCAAACGAAGAGACAAGAGGCGAAGGCAGGGATTACGTCCGGGCAAGTTGGGGCGCAGCAGTGCTGCGCCCGTACGAATTATCGCGGTCGCGGTTGATTGCTCAAGTTGGCTGAACACGATAAACTGTTGCGCGTGGCCCGGTAGAGTAACCGGTTAACTCGTCACCCTCTCAAGGTGAAGATTACGGGTTCGACTCCCGTCCGGGCTACCATTTTCACCTTCTTTCCCCTTCCCGATCCGATTTCCGAGTCTATGCCTGCTGAAGATGAGGGGTGCCCGTTCGACGCTCGGTCACTCTGTGTTGAAAGGTGGACACGTCTCCGCTGAGTTGTTATTCGAGGCGCACGCCGGACAAAGGATTTGCAATGCGGGTCGCAGGTCCGTTGTAATGTATAGCCTGAGAAATCTTTCTGACGGCACGACCGAGCGATATGCCGAAAAAATTGCGCATTGTCGTTTCTCTGACGACCAACGATAACGACTACCAAATTGAGCAAGCCCAGTCCGCGGAACAAGCGGCGGCCCGCCTGGGTGCGTCGGTAGAAATCATCTACGCGGACAACGACGCGATCAATCAGAGCACGCAAATTTTGAAGGTGGTGCAGGCGCCGGCAGAGCAGCGGCCGGACGCCGTGGTGTTCGAACCGGTAGGAGGCACGGCGTTGCCGCAGGTGGCGCGCGCGGCGGCGACGGCCGGGATCGGCTGGGCGGTGCTGAATCGCGACGCGTCGTACATCGATGAGTTGCGCAGGCTGACGAGCGCGCCGATGTTTGGCGTGACTTCGGATCACGTTGAGATCGGGCGGTTGCAGAGGCAGGCAGTTGGCCGCGCTTTTGCCGAAAGGCGGGACGGTGATTTATGTGCAGGGGCCGTCGGAAAATTCGGCGGCGAAAGAGCGCACCACAGGAATGCAGGAAACGAAGCCGGCGAACATCCAGGCGACATTGCTGAAGGCGCAGTGGACGGAAGAGAGCGCGCTGCGGGCGGTAAGGTCGTGGCTGAAGCTGACGACTTCACAGAAATCGCAGATCGATGCGGTTGCGGCGCAGGACGATTCGATGGCGATGGGGGCGCGCAAGGCGTTCCAGGAATTGCCGAACGAGATGGATCGCGAGCGCTGGCTGAAGTTGCCATTCATTGGGTGCGACGGCTTGCCGAACACGGGGCAGGCCTGGGTGCGCAGCGGCCAGCTTGCCGCGACGGTGTTTGTGCCGCCGAATACGGGGCAGGCGATCGAGATGATCGTGGATGCGATTCAGAATAAGAAGCAGCCACCGGCGCGGGTGTTGGTGGCGCCGCGCTCGATTCCGGCGCTGACGGCGATTCAGCCGCGGCGGTAAAGCCAGAACCCCGAGCTTTCTTTCGTGAGTACTGGTTGGCTCCTCTGCTGTTCTTCCTTACCCCTCCCCACCAAGCTGAAAAAAATAAAACGGAAAATTTCCTTCGTGCAAATCGCGCGTATATAATGCCGCCGTTCCTACGAATCAATTTGGAAGTGCCGCGGAGGCGACCTTGAAGGACAGCGAGCGGAAGGATTCGAACATCGACCGGCGAAAATTCCTGTCGGCGACGGGAGGCGGACTGCTGGCGGCGGCCGCGATGCCGGGGATTGCGTCGGCGGCTTCACGCGAGGCGGGCGCTTCACCGATGCCGGGTTTTGGAGGGGCTTCCATGAGCGCAGAAGGTTCGAATGCGGCGCGCGCGCAAGGCAGCGGCGCGAAGAAAAAGATTCCGATCGGCGTGTTCGATCCGGTGTACGACAACATGTCGCTGGATCAAATGCTGGATACGATGAGCGCGCTGGGTATGGAAGCTGTGGAAGTCGGCACCGGCGGCTATCCGAACAATCCGCACTGCCCGCTGGACGAATTGATTGCCGACAAGGCGAAGGCAAAAGCCTGGCAGAAAAAGTTTGAAGACAAGGGCATTCGCGTGATGACGCTGAGTTGTCACGGGAATGCGGTGCATCCGGACAAGGCGCATGCGGCGAAGGACGCAGAGAGCTTCAAGAAGACGGTACAGCTGGCGCAAATTCTGGATGTGAAGACGATCGTGACGTTTTCGGGATGCCCGGCGGGAACGCCGACGGATTCTCAGCCGAACTGGATCACCTATCGCTGGCCGCCCGAATACGGGCAAATGCTGGATTGGCAGTGGAAAGAAAAGGTGATTCCATACTGGAAGGAAGCGGCGAAGTTTGCGCGCGACCATGGAATTCATCGGATTGCACTGGAGATGCATCCGAATTTCGTCGTTTACAATCCGCGGACGCTGCTGAAATTGCGTGAAGCGGTGGGCGAAGAAATCGGCGCGAATAACGATTTGAGCCATTTGTTCTGGCAGGGGTGCGATCCGGTGGAGGTGATTCGTTTCCTTGGAAAGCAGGGAGCGATTTATCACGCGCACATGAAGGATACGGTGCTGTTTCCGGAGAACGTCGCAAAGTACGGCGTTTTAAATTTTGCTTCGGAGAAGGCAGATCTGGCGGAGGCGTCGGAGACGTTCCGCGCGGTAGGGTATGGACATGGCGCGGCGCAGTGGAAGGCGATTTTGCAGGCGTACATGGACATCGGGTACGACGGAATGTTGAGCATCGAAAATGAGGATCCCATTCTGCCGGGAGCGGTGGGAGTCGAGCGCGCGATGTATGTGTTGAAGAACGTGCGCGCGGAGATTCTGGCGGGCTGAGGTTTTCACGATTTGCATTCGACGGAGTTTGCGGGCGGAGTTCGATAACGTTATTGAAGTGGTGGTGTAGTTCGGGCACAAGGGAGCGGCTTGATGGCGCAAGTGATTCGTTCGCCGAAGACGTACGACGTGATCGTGGTGGGGTCGGGTGCCGGCGGCGGCATGGCGGCGAAAATCCTGACCGAAGGCGGCATGAACGTTGCGCTGCTTGAGGCGGGCCCGGACGTTCATCCTGAAAAAGACTTCAAGATGTTCATGTGGCCCTACGACTTGCCGCATCGCGGAATTGGTGTTGGCGGACGTCAGTCGGAAGATTTCGGCGAATTTCTGGCGCCGAACGGATCGTGGGACATTCAGGGCGAACCTTACACGTCTGCACCCGGTTCGGACTTCCATTGGTTTCGTTCGCGCATCGTTGGCGGGCGGACGAATCATTGGGGGCGGATTGCGCTGCGATTCGCGCCGATCGATTTTCGGTCGTACACGCGCGATGGGCTTGGGTCGGATTGGCCAATTTCGTACGACGACATCGCACCGTACTACGACAAAGTCGAAGGGTATATCGGCGTCTTCGGTACGAAAGAGAACGTATCGAGCGCGCCAGACGGCGTGTTTTTGCCGCCGCCAAAGCCGCGTTGCACCGAACTGATCGTCAAGAAAGCGTGCGACAGGCTCAACATCACTTGCATCCCGGCGCGGCTGGCGATTTTGACGAAATCGGTAAACGGGCGATTGCCTTGCCATTACTGCGGACAGTGTGGACGCGGCTGCACGACCGCGTCGAACTTCAGCTCGAGCCAGGTATTGCTGCCGCCGGCGATGGCGACGGGCAAGCTCACATTAATCACGGGCGCGATGGCGCGCGAGGTTTTGGTTGGGCCGGACGGCAAGGCTACGGGCGTTTCGTACATCGACAAGGCAACGCGTTCAGAAAAGCGCGTGAATGCACGTGCGGTTGTTTTGGCGGCGAGCGCGTGCGAGTCTGCGCGGTTGCTACTGAATTCGAAGTCGGCATTGTTTCCGGATGGATTGGCGAATTCGTCGGGAACGGTCGGCCGCTACCTTACAGATTCGGTCGGCAGCGGCGGCGAAGGATATTTTCCGCAGTTGGAAAATATGACGCCGCACAATCACGACGGCACCGGCGGCATGCACATGTACATGCCGTGGTGGAAGTTCGACCGACAGAATGATTTTCCGCGCGGGTATCACATTGAGTTCGGCGGCGGCCGCGAATTGCCGAACTGCGGCATGTTCAACGATATGAACCACAAGGAAGAAGGCTACGGCGCCGACCTGAAACGCCGAGCGCGCAAGAATTACGGCACGACAATCGGCTTCGCGGGACGCGGCGAGATGATTCCGAATCAGGACACGTACTGCGAGATCGATCCGGACGTCGTCGATGAGTTCGGCATTCCGGTGCTGCGGTTCCATTTCAAGTGGTCCGAGTACGAATTGCGGCAGGCGAAGGATATGCAGGAGGTGTTCCGTTCGATCGTGGAGATGGCGGGTGGAACGTATCTGACGAAGGCGCCGATTGACGGACCGCGAGCTTACGGTATCGATGCGGGCGGAAAGATCATTCACGAAGTCGGCACCGCCCGGATGGGAGCCGATCCGAAGAGTTCGGTGCTGAACGGATATTGCCAGACTCACGACGTGAAGAATGTTTTCGTGGTCGACGGCGCGCCGCTGGTTACGAATCCAGACAAAAATCCTACGCTGACGATCATGGCGCTCTCGTGGCGCGCTTCGGAGTATTTGTTGAGCGAAGCCGGAAAGGGAAGTCTCTGATGGCAAAGGGCGGAGTTTCGCGACGAGACGTTTTGCGAACATTGGCGGTAGGGGCGACGGCGGGCTCGGTGTTGACGATGATCCCGGCGCAGGCGGCAGAATTCGCGCACGCGCTTGTGCAGAAGGAAAAAGCAGCGGCGGCGGGGAAGTATGCGCCGAAGTTTTTCTCTCCGCATCAGTACGAGACGCTGGTTTCGCTATGCGACACGATCATTCCGAAAGATGAGCGTTCGGGTGGTGCGGTCGAAGCCGGCGCGCCGGAGTTCATCGATTTAATTACCAGCGAGAACGTGGAGTTTCAGACGCAGTTTGGCGGCGGGTTGATGTGGCTCGACAACCACTGCACGGATGAGTTCGGAAAAGTGTACATGGAGTGCACGCCGGAGCAGCGCAAGACGACACTCGATCTGATTGCGTATCGCAAGAATGGAAGAGCGAAGCTGGAATTGCAGCAAGGCATCGCGTTTTTCGCGGCCCTGCGCAACATGACTTGCGACGGGTTCTATACGAGCAAGATTGGGATCGCAGATTTGCAGTACATCGGGAATACGTCAGTGCACGAGTTTCCCGGTTGCCCGCCGGTGCCGGACCGTCAGGCTTGACGAGTTTTTATCGCTGGCCGGATTGAGACTCTTCGAATAGGGAAGCGACGGCTCGCTGGAAGATTGCGGCCGAGCGACCCCGAGTGACAAAGCCCTTTGCTATGGAAGCGTTATCGCGAAAGGGTTTCCGAGGATGAGCATTCGAATTCGACCGGCAACTCATGATGAGGTGCCGGTGCTGCGCGCGTTGATCGAGGCGTCGGTACGCCAACTGCAGGCGCAGCGACTACACCGAGAAGCAGCGGGAAGCCGCATTGCGCACGGTCTTCGGCGTGGACAGCCGACTCATTGAAGATGGCACGTATCTTGTCGCCGACGCGTCCGATGCGCAGAGTGGCGGCGACGGCAAGCCGGCGATCGCAGGCTGTGGCGGCTGGAGCAAACGCAAAACCCTCTTCGGCGGCGACCAATGGAGCGGACGCGAAGACTCGCTACTCGACCCATCGCGCGACGCGGCTAAAATCCGCGCGTTCTTCGTACATCCCGCGTGGGCGCGCCAAGG
The DNA here is from genome assembly GCA_963766985.1 of uncultured Acidobacteriota bacterium. Taxonomy (GTDB): domain Bacteria; phylum Acidobacteriota; class Terriglobia; order Acidiferrales; family UBA7541; genus Acidiferrum. Next base: position 127,596 of record CAVYCJ010000005.1, on the reverse strand, counting down.
CGTCGGCACACTCATTCTCGATGCTTGCGAATCGGCGGCTCGCTCCGCTGGATTCACGCGATTTGAAATGGGCGCGACGCTAACCGGCGTGAAATTATTCAGCGTGAAGGGCTACGTGCCAATCAAGCGAATGGACGTGCCTCTCGATGACGGCGAGGTCCTGCCCATCGTACAGATGGAAAAGCGCGATCCGGCGCGAACAATAGAGTAAGCGCCAAAAAAAAGGGGCGCGGAATCCCGCGCCCCTTCAAAACAAAACGAAAACTACGCTTCCAGCTTCGACAAATAGTTGTAGCTGACGCGAATATCATCCAGCCCCTTCGCCTCATCATTCTCGACGAAGTAGTGCTTGATCCCCGCCTTGCTGGAGTGCTCGAAAATCCGCTTGAAGTCGATCGTCCCCTCGCCCACGTTCGCGAGGTGTCCTGGCCCGACATCGTGACCAACGGCCACCTTATATTCCGGATTCGCCGTGCCTTCCTTCGACCAATCCTTGACGTGCACGAGCGGAAACCGCCCCGGATATTTGTTGAAGTACGCTACCGGATCCTGCCCCGCGACCGTCACCCAGCACAAATCCATCTCGAACTTCACCAACTTCGCATCCGTCTTCGTCAAAAAATAATCGAGCGGCAGCGTGTCGCCCAAGCCTTCCGTCTTCTCGAATTCGAATCCGTGATTGTGATACGCAAACTGAATCCCGGCCTTCTGGCTCGCCTCGCCCGCTTTGTTGAATAGCTCAACCGCCTTCTTGTATCCGTCGGCGGTGCGGTCCTTCACTTCAAACCACGGGCAGACCAGATACTTGTGACCGACCACGCCTGCGGCCTCCAGCGTCTCAGGCCACTTGTTTTCGATCTGTTCGTAAGGGATGTGTGCCGACGGCGCCGTCAATCCATTCTGATCGAGGACCGCGCGCACTTCCTTCGGCGTCTTACCGTCGTAACCCGCAAATTCGACTTCCTTGTATCCGACTTTGGCGACGCCGGCGATTGTGCCGTCGAAGTCCGTCTTCATCAGATTGCGCACCGTATAAAGCTGCAGCCCAATCGGTTGAATGTGGTGCGGCATTCCGGGCATCGCCCCCAATAGCGCACGAGGCGCGGCGGCGATAGCTGCGGTTGCGAGAGACGTTTCGATAAAAGTGCGTCGCTTCATGGCGTTTACACTCTCCTTTGGCCCAACGAGAACGCAGCGAGTATACAAAAAATCGGGCGGCGCTTTGCGAAAAAGCGCCGCCCGGTTAGCTTCAGGTCGTCTTAGACGACCCAGAGACATGGATTAGAAGTAAAGCCGCAGGCCGAACTGCATGATGCGCGGTGCATGCGTCGTAGCGATATGGCCAAAACCAGAGGTTGCCAGGTTTGCGCCCGGATCATTCGTGTCCATCGCGGAGTTGACCGAGCTGTTCCCCTGACCACCAAACTGTGTGTGGTTGAAGGTGTTGAACGTCTCCCACTTGAACTCGACGCCGGTCCTTTCAGTGATTGCAAATCGCTTAAAGGTGCCGAAGTCAAAGTTTAGACGGCCTGGCAGGTAGACGGTATTGCGTCCTACGTCGCCGAAAGTAAGGCCAGTAGGAAGCGCATATGCTGCGGGATTGAGAATCAACGGCCCTCGTTCCGTCGAGATGTTGGAATTGGCGATGGCATACGGATCGCCAACCAGGTCGGGACGCGCGCCGGTGCCAACTCCGTTGCCCACGCCAGCGTTGTCTCCGAAGGTTGTGCCGTCCGTAACGCTATACGGTGTTCCGGTTTGGGCGATAGTGATGCCCGAAACCTGCCAACCACCGAGGAACGTGCGCAGATGTCCCGGCGACTTGAAGAAGGGCAGCGCGTACACATAGCTGATGGAGGCGCTGTGTCGTTGATCGAAGTCCGACGAAGCACGGTTCGCGGCGACGTCGTAGGCGTTCACGAATGCGCCGTCGAAGCGGTCCGACGAATCATCGATCGAGTGGCTGTAGGTGTAAGCAAAGCTGAGCGTTAGAGCACCGACAGTGCGCTGCGCTGAAACCTGCAGAGCGTTGTAGGTGGAGTTTGCCTGGTTCTCCAGGACCGTGACGTTGCTCACGCCGGGGAAGTTGGTGCGAAGCGGGTTCGGGTTGTTTCCGCACGCGACCCACAGATTCGGGACAGCCGCAGTCGGAACTGCCGTTCCGTTGCCGAGCGTCGCCGACACTGGGATGCCGAACGCGTTCTGCACGAAGTTGTTGCAGTCCGCGCCTCCCGGATCGATCGGTGTTCCCGCTGGGAACGGATTGTTTGCCGCCGAAACCGGGACCAACTGGTTCCCGTTGTTCTGCAGCGTCAGGTGAGTGCCCTTGCTACCCACATACGCCACCGAAGCGATGATATTGCCGGGCAGTTCTTTCTGGACGTCAAGGTTCCACTGTTGCACGTACGGCCAGATGGCCTTGGTTGGGATTTGCGTCAGGCTGAGTGGGAAGAGCACGCCGCCGCCACCGCCAATGTTGTTATAACCAACTACGTTGAATTGCTGCGACGAAAGGACCAGCGGCGCCGATCCTTCCAGCGATTCGCTGTTGCCTTCGTTGCCGTTGGTGTGTTCGTAGAAGATGCCGTAACCACCGCGGATGGCCATCTTGCCGTCGCCCTTCGGATCAAACGCAAATCCGATGCGTGGTGCCGGATTGAAGAGGTGGCCTTGCAAGCAGCCGGCGTTGCTGTTCGCACCGACCGTTGCACCCGGGAACTGCGTCAGGATCGGTCCGGGAATCGAGCCCGTTCCACCTTTCCCGCCGCACTGCACGACGCCGTTAAAGGGGTTGCCGCCCACAAGTGACCCATTCAGCGGATTGTTCGGGTTGGTCGGATCGTTGGAGATTCCGGGTTCGGCCGCCGTGCTGAATGCAGACGGCGCAAAGCTGAACGCGCTTTGATATCTCTCGCGGTACGTTCCAAACAGGCTCACGCGCAGCCCAAGATTCAAAGTCAGCCTCTTGGTGACGCGCCAGTCGTCCTGGAAGTACGGCTCAAAGATTTTGTAGCGGTTGTAGTACTTCAGGAGTTGATTCGCCTGCGAGTAGTTAGCGACATTTCCGAGAAGTAAGTCGGCGAATGAGTTGCCGGTGCTGATCGGCGACGAAGGATCGAACGTCAGGATGCCCTGTACATCCGCGGTGTTTTCTTCGTTCTTCTGCGCTGCGGCGAAGTACGCACCGAAAATGAACGTGTGCTTGCCGAAAATCTTCGTCAGGTTGTCGCGATACGTGTAGGTCGGGTTGGCGTTCGTCCAGGGGAAGTATCCAGTGTCCTGGCCGAATCCACCGCCGTACGCGGTGTTGGTGTTCAGCTGAATCGCTGGAATTTTGCCGCCGAAACCATTGGCGAACAGCGAGCCCATCGGGAACGTTCCGGGCAAAGCCGGGGCGCCGATCGCCGACAAGTCGATGTGGTCCGCGGTATAGCTCGCCACGAATTCGTTGAGCAGCGTCGGAGTAACGTTCGCCGTCAAGCGCGCCACAAAGCTGGTGCCGGGCCCGACGAAGTTCGTGTTGATGTTCTGGAAGCTGGAAGTTCCCACGCCCCAGAGTGGCTGATTCGTGATCTGCGACCACGAATCATGAATGTAGCGAAAGGTCAGGCGGTAGTTATCCGTGATGTTGTGATCGACGCGCACCAATTCTTCGCGCCAGGTCGTTGGCAACGAAACCGTCTGGGTCACGGCAGGGAATCCGCCGTTGGTCGTGTTCGGCGTCGGAATCAGCGCCAGAAGCGCAGATCCAACCGCAGAGACCGGCACGGCAGCCGGGTTCGGCACGTTCGGGCAATCCGGTCCGGGGCACAGATCCGAGAAGTCCCCGCCACGCTCCGCAACCGACGGCACGTTCTGCAGAATCGTCGACGGATTCTTCTCACGGCGCCATTCCTGGGACCAGAAGAAGAACGTCTTGTTGCGATCCGAATTGTAGTGATGCGGAATGTAAACCGGGCCACCGATGGTGTACCCGAAGTCATTCTTTTTGTACGGCGCCTTTGGTTGCGTTGGATCCGCACCCTGTTCCCAGTCACGCGCGTTGAAGACGTCGTTGCGGATGTATTCGAACGCGCTTCCGTGAAAGGTCTTGCCGCCCGACTTGGTTTCGACTTCGATCGTGCCCGAGCCATTGCGGCCATACTGCGCGCCGTAGTTGGAGGTCAAAACTTTGAATTCGGCGATCGCTTCGATGTTCGGATAAACGTTCAGCGTCGCGTTGCTGCCGTTATCCATGTTGTCGCCGCCGTCCAGCTCCCAGTTGTTGTACTCGGTGCGGCCGCCGTTGATGCTGTACTGCACGTTGCCGTTGATTCCGACCGTGCCTTCGTCCTGGTTCGTCGCGTTCACGACGCCGGGCGTCAGTGTTACCAACTGCGTGAAGTTGCGTCCGTTCAGTTCGAGCTGATTGATCTGCTTGCCCGTCACCGTTGTGCCGAGCGCGGCCGATGTCGTTTCCACCTGCGCGACACTCTCGCCGGTTACCACGACCTCTTCCGACACCGAGCCGACCGTCAGTGGCACGTCGACGCGAATCTTCGAGCCGACGTTCAGCACCACCCCGTTGGCCGTGTACTTCTGAAAGCCGGGGGCTGTGACCGACAGGTTATAGGTTCCACCCGGGAGACCCGCAACTACGTATGCGCCGTCGGAGTTAGTCGTCGTCGTTTGCGTCGAGCTTCCGCTCGCGTTCGAGATGACCACCGTGGCGTTCGCAATCGCAGCGCCCGACTTATCGCTCACCGTGCCGCTGATGTATCCGGTGTCTTGCGCGGACAGTCGTGATGCTCCAACAGAAGCGAGAACTACGAAAGCCAGCAACCAGCCGAGGATTGACACAGTCCTGCACGCTGGAAAGTGGCGAGACAGATTTCCCTTCACTTTGAAACCTCCGGTTTTCTTTTCTGATCTCTACGTGAGGGATAAACGGTCTGCGGTTCGCGTGTCTGTAGTCACGGCTTAACCGGAGACGATTTAAGTCTTCGATGCCCCCACCACTCGACGGGTATCCAGCACCAATTTGCCTTATTAAAACGAGTTAATAAGGCATTTCTGTGGGGGTGTCAAGCGTCATTTTGCAATTCTCTTCACTCCGTTTCGGAATGTTCAAGGCGACAATTCAGAGACACGGCGGAATCTCGGAACGCTTGAGTTCGAATCCCGCCCGTTGGACACTACCGTGCACATGCGGATCAACGTTTTTCTGCGGCGATTTTGCTGGCTGCTCGCTCTTGTGGCGTTCGGTTCCGCGTCGGCGCGGTCGACTAAGTTCCAGGACCCATCCCCATCTTCTGCCAATCCGCGAGCCGAAGCCGCCGCCGCATTCGCTCGAGGTCAGCAGGCGTTGCAAACAGGCGACTTGGCGACTGCCGACGCTTCCTTTCACAAAGTTTTGTCCATCGATCCTCAGGCGGCGCCGGCCTACGCCAACCTCGGCGTCATCGCCATGCGACGCCAGCAATGGGAAAACGCGCTCACCTTGCTCGAGAAAGCGGAAAAGCTCGATCCCAGGATGGCCGGTATCCGGCTGAACATCGGCCTCGTGAAATATCACCGTGAAGACTACGTCGGTGCGATTCCGCCGCTCGAATCCGTCCTCCGAGATCAACCGAACTCTTCGCAGGCGCGCTACCTCCTAGGACTGTGCCAGCTTTACACCGAACGCTACTCCGACGCCGTCGCCACGCTCGAACCTCTTTGGCCCACTTCGTCCAGCGACATCATGTATCTCTACGCGCTGGGTATCGCCGCCCATCGCATCGGCAAGAAAGATCTCGATGAGAAGGCCATGTCGCGCCTCGTCGAGATCGGCTCCGACACTCCGGAGTTTCACCTCATCCTCGGCAAGGCGTATCTGAATCGCGGTGAATCCGATCGCGCTATCACCGAATTGAAGACGGCGGAGGCGGCCAATCCGGACTTGCCATACGTTCACTTTGGCCTCGGCATCGCTTACATGAAAAGCGACGACAACGAACACGCCGAAACCGAGTTGAAGAAAGAGATCTCACTCAATCCCAAACTTCCGGACGCCTACGAGCAGCTCGGCGAGCTGTATTTGAAGATGGAGCGTTACGACGAAGCGGAAAAAACCCTACGACAGGCCTTGCGCCTGAATCCGAAGATGCCCGCCTCGCTTTTTGGCTTGGCGAAAATAAGTATGCAACGGCAAAAATATCAGCAGGCGCTGAACGAAATCGACGTAGCTCTGAAGCTCGCGCCGGGTAGCCAGAACGTTCACTTTGTGCGTGGACGCATTTTGCTGAAGCTCGGCCGGCGTGAAGAAGCTCAGAAGGAACTGACGATTTCGAAGAATATGCTCGACGCCGCTGCTGCGAAAGAGAGCGTCGGATCGATGTCGATGGATGACGACCGCGTGCGCAATCCGGAACTCGGTGCCGCGGCACCACAATAATTCCGCGAGCAGTGGTCGGGTTTGGTAGCGCCGGCGTCCTTGCCGGCATTTTTCTCAGCCCGCGGCGCGATCACATCACGATCACGTAGCGATCAATCGATCGGCGGCGCGACCCAAGCCCCACGCGCGGACTCAATCTTCTCCGCCACCGCCAATACCAACTCCTCCTCATACGGTCGCCCAATTACCTGGACGCCAATCGGCAACCCGTCACGCGACATTCCCAGCGGCACCGTCGCTCCCGGAAACCCCGTCAAGTTGAGCCACTGGCTGAACCGCATCGTGTCTCGATAGCAGTGCAGCGCTCCGAGCCGATAATTTCCCTCGCCGTGGCGAAACGCCGGTTCCGTTGAAACCGGCGAGAGCAAAATCGGCACATCCCACATCTGCCGCAAAATATCAGCACGAAGATTGTCGCGATCCGTGCGCGCCGTGAGGATCGCTTCTCCGCTGAGAGGCTCGGCCGGCAAAGCAGTCGAATAGTATTCTTTGAAAATTGGACTGAGCGTCGCCTCGTGCCCTTTGACCGTGTCAGTAAAGAGCTGTGCCACCACCGGCCCGAAGAAAAACCACCAGCAGTCGATCACGCGATCCAGCCCGCTCAGCCGAAAGGGTTCGACCGGGAATCCCGCGCCTTCCAGAATTTTGGCGGCTCGCTGAACCGCTGCTTCCGTTTCCGGCGTCGCTTTCCCGAGCGCATCGGTCTCCAGCACGCCGATTCGAATCTCCTTCAGTCGCTGACTCACCGTAGCTGCATCCGCGATCGGCACCGGCGCTGACAGCGCGTCGCCCGCATCCGGCCCCGCCACGACTTCAAACATCGCGCGCACATCCGCAATCGTCCGCGCCATCGGACCCACCACGCCGAGCCATGACAACGCTCCCGCGCCCGGCGGATAGTGTCCCGTCGAAGGCACGCGCCCCGGCGTCGGCTTCAGCCCGCAAATCCCGCAAAAGTGCGCTGGCACGCGAATCGATCCGCCGCCGTCGCTTCCAATCCCGCCAAACGAACACCCCGACGAAATCGCCGCGCCCTCGCCGCCGCTCGATCCACCCGCCGAGTGCGCCAGACTCCACGGATTACTCGTGCCACCGCGAATCGGATTGTTGCTCTCCCACGCCATCAAAAATTCCGGCGTGTTCGTATTCCCCAGCAAAATCGCGCCCGCCGCGCGCAACCGCGCCACCAGCGGAGCGTCTTCTGTCGGCACATAGTCCGCACGCAGCGGCGATCCCGCCGGACACGGCAATCCCGCGAAATCGATGTTGCACTTGATCGTCATCGGCACGCCGTGCAGCGGTCCGAGTCGCCGCTCCCCGCGCCACGGCATCCTCGGCCGCTCGCGCCTGCCTCCGTGCGCCCGCCGCATCCAGATGCATGAACGCCGTAAGCTTCGGATTCAGCTTCTCGATCCGCGCCAGCGTCGCATCCACCAACTCCACCGGCGACACCTTCCGCGCCTTAACCGCCGCCGTTACTTCCGCAATCGTCGAATAATTCGAAACGTTCATAGATTTGTCAGGAGCCCCATGCAATGCGCTCAATCATCCAAAGCGCACTGCAAATCGTACACGACATTGTGTGCACCACAGCCGCGCCCATCGCAAACGACTCCCGCCGTTCCAAAAATACGCATCAAATCAATTGACGATGCCCAACGCAGCCCAGACAATTAATCCAGCAGTCACCGCGGGCAGCAAAGCCGTCAAAATTCGCAATCTAAAAAGTTGTCGAGTCGGGAAAGATTCCTGATGCCAAGACTTTTTTCGCGTCCAGCTCCATACATCCTCGCGATCGCATTGCTCTCAATCGCCGTCGGCGCCTCCGTCCTCCATTCACGTCCCGCTCCCTCTGCGAGCGACTCATCCTCCGCGTCGGCATCAAAAGCCAGCCCAGCCGCCCCACCCTCCGACTCCTCCGACGCCCTCCGCTTCAACACTCTCGGCGTCGCCCACATGAACCAGCAAAAATTCGCCGACGCCCAAAAATATTTCGAGAAATCCCTCGCCGCCGATCCCAAATTCTCCATCGCCCGCGTCAATCTCGGCGTCTCTCTTCTCAGCCAGCAAAAACTCGAACCCGCCCGCGCCGCTCTCGAACAAGCCGCGAAAGAACTCCCCAACGATCCTTACGCCTGGTACAACCTCGGCCTTGTCTATAAAGATTCCAGCGAAATCGAAAAGGGAATCGCCGCTTTCACCCACGTCACGCAAATCACGCCCGAGGCCGACGCCTACTATTTCATCGGCTATCTCCAATCGCAGGCGCAGCACTACGACGAAGCCATCGCCGCCTTCAAAAAAGCGCTCGAAGCTTTTCCATTCCACGCCTCCGCCGAATTCGGCATCGCCCGCGCCTACCAACGCAAAGGCGACGCCACCACCGCGCGCGAGCATCTCGCCCGCTTCACGAAACTCACCACCGAGCATCTCGGCTCGCCCTTCGGCGCCGGTTACGGCGACCAGGGCCGCTACTCGCTCGCAGAACTCCCGCGCAACACGCTCACCTCCGCCCCCGCTCCAATCAAAGTTACTTTCGCCGAGCCCGCTGTAGTTTCCTCCTCGCTTGGCGAGCCGGCGTTTCCGCCACGAAGCACCGGTGTTTGCGTCATCGATTACGACGGCGACGGGAAGCCTGATCTCTTCTATGTCAGCGCGAATGCCGACAGCACGAGTTTCCTCCAACACAATCTCGGCGGTCGAAGCTGGGACAACGTCACAAAAAGAGCTGGCCTCGACAATCTCAAAGGCCCAGGCCTGGGCTGCGCTGTCGGTGACTACGACAACGACACCCGGCCCGATCTCGCCGTCTGCCTTGCCGACGGTGTCCACCTCTTCCACAACAAAGACGGGAAATCCTTTGAAGATGTCACGCAATCAGTCGGCATTCGCCGCGAGCCCGGCTGCGTCGGCCTGACCTTCGTCGACTACGATCATGACGGCGATCTCGACCTTTACGTCACCATGCAGCCCACCTCGGCGCGCACGGCGCAAGAAGCTGCTCACAACGTGATGTGGCGCAACAACGGCAACAGCACGTTCACCGACGTCTCCGCTGAAACCGCTCTCGGATTCGACGCGACGGGAGCCGGTGTCGTCACGACCGACTTCAACAATGACCGCGCAGTCGATTTCGTAGTCGCAGGCGGCCAGGCCGGCGCATCGATCCTGCTGAATCCGCGCGAAGGTAAATTCACTCCGCTCGCCACACCCATCGACTTCAAAAAAGAAAATCTCCCGCCCGCCGTCGGCGTCGTGGCTCTCGATTTCAACAAGGACGGCTGGATGGACCTCGCCTTCACCCACGCAGGCGCGCCCGGCATCAGCCTCTGGCGCAACGTCGATGGTAAGCGCCTCGAACGCGTCAAGCTCCCCGACCTGAATTGGCAGCATGGATGGGGAATCTCGCCGATCGACTACGACAACGACGGCTGGATCGATCTCATCGCCGTCGGCGAAAACGCATCGGGCGCCGGCGAAGTTCGACTTCTGCGTAATCTAGGTTTCGACGCAACAGGCGCCAGCGCATGGGCCGACGTCTCGCAAGACACGCAACTCGACAAAATCAAGCTCACTCAGCCGCGCGCCATCATCGTTGCCGACTTCGAAGGCAACGGCAATCCCGATCTGATGATCACGCAACTTGGTGGCGGAACCATGAGAGTCCAGTCCAAAGGCGCCAATCAACACTCCTGGATGCGCCTCGATCTCAAAGGTCTCAACGACAACAAGTCCGCCATCGGCACAAAAGTAGAAATGTACGCCGGCGCTCTCTATCAAAAGTGGGAAGTCCCCGGCGCCTCCGGCTACCTGGGCCAAAACGCGCCCGCAATTCTCGCCGGACTCGAAAACGAAAAGAACGCCGAAGTCGTCCGCCTCCTCTGGCCCACCGGCGTCCCGCAGGACGAAATCAATCTCCCCGCCAACAAGGATCAGTCCATCGCCGAACTCGATCGCCGCGGCAGCTCTTGCCCCGTTCTCTTCGCGTGGAACGGCCGCGAATTCGAATTCATCGCCGACATGATCGGCCCCGGCGTCGTCGGACACTGGGTCGCGCCTAACGAGCGCGACGTCCCCGATCCCGACGAATATCTAAAAGTCGCCGCACGCAGCCTCAAACCCATCAAAAAACGGCCTCCTCAGCTTCCGCTTCATGGAGCCGATGGAAGAAACCGTCTACCTCGATCAGGTCCGCCTTCTCGCCATCGATCATCCCGCAGGCTACGACGTCTTCCCCAACGAGCGCTTCGCCAGCAATCCGCCGTTCCCCGAATTCAAAGTCATCGCCACAAGCGCGAACACAAGTCACGCACCCGCAGGCGCATGGGACGACAAAGGCCGCGACGTTCTTCCGCTCCTCGCCAAACACGATCGCAAATACGTCACGCAGTTCGACGAACTCCCCTTCGCCGGATTCGCCAAGCTCCATTACGTCGAACTCGATCTCGGCCCGATCGACGCGCAACAAACCGCTCCGCCTCATCCTCGATGGCTACACCGACTATTTCACCGCCACCTCGATGTACTCCGCCGACCAAGCCGGCATAAAAGTCATCGCGCCCTACGTCGAAGCGCAAGACGCCAGCGGCACCTGGAAAAAAGTCATCGACGACATGGGTTTCCCCGCAGGCCTCGCGCGCACCATGGTCACTGACCTCACAGGCAAGCTTCCGCCGGGCACGCGCCGCATCCGCATCGTCAACAATCTCAAAATTTATTGGGATTCAATCCTGATCGACCAAACGCCCGACGCGCAAGACGCCCGCGTCGCCGAAGTCCCCCTAGCCGACGCCACACTCGCCTACCAAGGCTACCCGCGCGAAATCCGCCTGACTCCCGCCAGCGACACAAAATATTCCTGGTCGCAGCGCAGCATGACCGGCCCCTACGCCCACGCAGCAGGGAACTACACCCGCTACGGCGACGTATTCGATCTGCTGAAAAAATCCGATGACCGCTTCGTCGTCTTCAGCTCCGGCGAAGGAATGTCCCTCGACTTCGATCCCGCGAAACTCCCGCCTCTACCCGCTGGCTGGGTTCGCGACTACTTCTTCTACGCCGACGGCTTCGAAAAAGACCTCGACTTCTACGCCGCCCACGCCTTTACCGTTGAGCCACTTCCGCACCACGGCCCAATCTCGTATCCGTATCCGCCTGACCAGTCCTATCCGTCAGACGCGCCTCATCAACAATATCAACTCGACTACAACACCCGCTCCCGCAGCGACCAAATGCCCTCCACCCTCCGCTACACCTACCCCCCAAAATAAGAGACGGCATTTGGGTGCCGCACCCTTTTCGCTTTTGAAAGGGTGCGGGTTTAGTTTCAACATCACCCACACCAAAAACGACAACCGCAACCTCCCCTCACTTCTTCTCCTCCTCCAACGCCTCCCTAATCCCATCCAACTCTTTCTTTTTCTTCTTATCCACATCCGGAAACTTCAAATCCAACTCCGACAACGCCTCCACAATCCCCGCCGCCACAATCAACCTCGCAAACCACTTGTTATCCGCGGGCACCACATACCACGGCGCATGCTCCGTCGCCGAGCGCTGCACCATCTCCTCATACGCCTCTTTGTAATCCTTCCAGAATCCGCGTTCCTTGATATCGGCCATCGAAAATTTCCAGTTCTTCTTCGAATCATCCAGCCGCGACAGAAACCTCCGCCTCTGCTCCTCTTTGGAAATGTGCAAAAAGAATTTCCGGATCATCACGCCGTTCCGCGTCAGATACCGCTCGAACGAATTGATGTCCTCAAACCGCTCGTCCCAGATATGTTTCGTGATCAACTTCTCCGGCAGCTTCTCCCCTTCGAGCACTGTGGGATGCACCCGCACCACCAGCACTTCCTCGTAATACGACCGGTTAAAAATCCCGATCTTCCCGCGCTCCGGCACCACCTTGTGGCATCGCCACAGAAAATCGTGATCCAGTTCCTCCGCCGTCGGCTGCTTGAACGAAAATACGTCGCAGCCCTGCGGGTTCACACCCGACATCACATGCTTGATCGCCCCATCTTTCCCCGCCGCATCCATCCCCTGAAAAATCAGCAGCAGCGACCACCGGTCCTGCGCATACAGCCGCTCTTGCATCTCGCTCGCCGCCGCGCTGCTTTCCTCGACCAATTTCTCCGCGTGCGATTTCGACTTCACTCCCTGCGTATCTTCCGGATCGAAATCCTTCAGCCGGAACTTCTTCCCATTCGAAACGCGAAACGGCGCCGCCAACCTCTTCGCTTCATCCAACAGTTTCTTGGTCTTCATAACCCGCAGTGTACCGCTATGTGGTCCGGCCGTACGAGCAACCCGCGCCGATTTGCTTGAATCTCTATGTAACCTTGCTACGATCCAGTTTTGGGAGGTGTAACCATGCTACTTCCTGCTGCTCTTTGGCTTGTCCTGGGCGTCCAGCAAAACAACGCTCCCCCTCCAGCTCACGACATGCATTCGGGGATGAATGAGCGCGGCGAAAAAGGAATGGGCTTCTCTCAAACCACCACGACGCATCATTTCTTACTCTCACCCACGGGTGGCGCGATTCAGGTGGAAGCGAACGATCCGAACGACAAGAGCAGTCGCGACAGCATCCGCATGCATCTCCATCACATCCAGCACGCTTTCCAGACCGGCGACTTCAATATTCCGATGTTCGTCCACGACACCGTTCCTCCCGGCGTTCCCGTTATGAAGGAGCACGCGAAGAATATTCACTATTCCACCGAAGAGACTACGAATGGCGGAAGAGTTCTGATTCAGACGACCGACCAGCCAGCAATAGAGGCGATTCACAGTTTCCTGCGGTTTCAAATTACCGAACATAAGACCGGCGATCCGCTCAACTAGCCCCAAAAGAAAAAGGGCTCGTTCCGCGAACTGCGAAACGAGCCCTTATTTCGAACAAACTACTCTCAGTTAGATGAAATAACCAGTCCGGTTGATGGATCCAGAATCACCTTCTCGCTGTTCTGTTTGTTCCAGTTGAACATGTTGTCGATCGGGCCGGCGATCTGGTCAAACGAGCCGTTGCCGATCTGCGGAAGATCCCAGTTCTCTTCGATGAACTTCACCACCGAGCTCTGGTCGATCAACGTGTGGTCTACGAAGTTTTTCTTCGCATAAGGCGAGATCACCAGGAACGGTAGCCGTGGGCCGTAGCCGCAACGCGCTTGCTGCCCCTCGAGGGCGTTCGTGCCGGCGGTGCCGCATGCGCCGACTCCGGTCAAGGCATCCGCTGTGCTGCTCGACTGGTTCACGATCGGCGACATGACGTGGTCATACCACCCGTCTGAGTCGTCCCAGGCAATGATCACCGCAGTGCTCTCCCATTCCGGCAGGGTCTGAAGGAAGTTGATCACGTTCACGAGGAACAACTGCTCGTCGAGAGGCGATGAATTGCCCGGATGGCCGTCGTTCGCGCGGTTGGCCTTCAGGTAGCTGACTGCCGGCAAACCGCCGGCCTTCGCCGCCTGCTGGAACCAGGTCAGATCGTAGATGTGATTCGCTCGACCGTCGTGTCCGACTTCGCTGACGCCGGTTGGCGCGAGATGGTGCGGGTTCGAGGTCCCAGGATAGTATTGGAACGGATTGTGGTGCGGGCTGTACGCCGTTTCCGGCGTGCCGTCGATGCGGTTTGTCTTTGTCGTGCACGTCGCGGGGGTTCCAGCCGCTGCCCCAGCCGCCGGCGGTGCGTAAGGCGTAGTCGGGGTAAAGCCGCCTTGGAACCAGCCCCACGAAATGCCTTTTGCGCTCAACAAAGTCCCGATGTTCTGGTTTGTCGGCAAGAAGCCAATTCTTTCCGTGCCGCTGCAATCGTCAAAGGCAGGATCGGAGTCGCCGATAATGCTGGTTGAGGTTACGCCGTTCAACGTGGTGGTTACTGCGTCGCCGGCCGCAACCGCACCCTTATCTGTTGATAGGTCCGCGCCGCCTGTCATACCCGAGACGACGTTGATCGCTCCCGGAGTTGACGGCCCGAAGTTCGTATCAAACGAGTTGTCGCTCATGGCAAAGTTCTGGGCGTAGTTCCACAGGCCAGTGACGGTGTTTCCGTCGTAGTAGCCCATGACGATACCCGGGCCGAGCGCCGAAACGTCCCCATAGGTTGCCGCTGGGCAAACCGTCGCGGTGAACTCCGGAAACTTATCCATCAATCCGCTGTCGTAAGCCTGCTGTTCCGGCGTGTAGTCGTGGTTCATGTCGCAGGTGTAGTTCTGGCTGCGATCCAACCGCACCGGCTGGTATAGCGTAGGCGTTTTGTCCGAGTTGTTGTTGTGTTCCAGCAGTCCCTGCGTCAGGCCGTTGACCGTCGGTGTTCCCGCCTTCGCCTTGAACTTCGGTTCGCTCTTCGGGTTCGTTGCGTTTGGATAGCTTCCGAAGTAGTGATCGAACGAAATGTTTTCCTGGAAGATGACTACTACGTGCTTGATCGGGGTCGTCGTTGTCCCGCCGTTGCTGTTACCGGGCGCGGCGAGTGTCGTTCCCGGTGTCACCGCCGCGAGATTTGCTGCAAGCAGCAGACTCGCCATCCAGCGTAAATTCTTTTGAACCATGAACTCTCCTTATCGAGTTTTGAGCGAAGCATACCCCTCACCTCGCGCCGTCTCACCGGGACAGGGGAGTGCAACCGCGCGGGTGTCTTTCGAAAAAAAAGTGCGTCAAGTTGATACGCTGCTTATGTTGGTGTCGCGTGACAACGCGATGAACTCTGCTTCACTCAATGTAAAAATCTCGTCACACAAAAAACTTTGGTCGCACAACTCGCATCACAGCAAAAAATCCCGGACAATTTCAGTCGCACATCGAACGCTTTTTGCTGTTTGCGAAGCAAGCCGGGGAAGCGGATCGGGACTCCTTCAACTCCGTGACCTCCGCGTTCTCTGTGGTAATTTGTTTTTTTCTGAGCCCGCAGGAAGGAACGAGGCTTGAACCCCGGAAGAGCAATCTGAGCGGTGACAGTAGAAAATCTAAAGGTTTAACGCAGTGCGAGCAACATCGCGCCTAACTAAAAACCTGTCATCCTGAGGCGTCCGCAGGAGGCCGAAGGATCTCAACCGATCCCCAGCAAAATTTCTCCGACTGTCACGAACCTACCTGAACCACAACGCAAGGTCTCTTCACTGTCGACTTTCAACTGTCGACTATCGACTGTCTACTATCGACTTCCCGCCGCTTCCACCCGAATCAGCCCCATCATCCCCGAATCCTCATGCTCCAACAGATGGCAATGATACGGATACGTCCCCACCGCATTCGGATCGCGAAAATCCATCCTCAACCGCACTCGCGGATACACCGGATTCTTCCCATCCCAGTAAGGCACGTTCACCACATCCCGCAAAAACGGCTCATTCACCGGCAATCCAAAAAACTCCATCAGCGCAAAATGGACCTGATGAATATGGAACGCGTGCAATTCCTGGCTGCGATTCTCCAGAATCCAGTCTTCCACGTCGCCCTGATGCGTCACGATGTTCGGAATATTCGAAGACGGATCGAACGCTTTCGGCGTCTCCCCATCCACCGTCAGATAAAAAGTTGTCGGGCTGTTCGGATCTTTCGGATCGAGCGGCGTCTCCGAAAAAAACAGCTTCCGCACGCGCACCGGAGTCACATCGCGCAACCATGTCGTAGAAGACGCAGGCAGCGGCGTCGGATTTTTCGCCAACGAAGACTGCGGCTCCGCCGCATCCGCCTTCGCCACGATGTTCGCGATCGCTCGCGTTGGATCGTTCTCGCCCATCGCGCCCGTGTTCACGCTGCGCGTTACGAGCGCCGCCTTCGTCCCCGCCGGAGGGCCTGTCATCACAAATTCAAGTCTTCCGCCCGGCGGAATTCCTAAATGCGTCAGCAAAATGTATTTGTTCAGCGCCGCGTTCGTTCGATGAATCGGCACTCCGTCCAGCGCGATCGCTTCCACAGCTTGCGCTTGCTGTCCGAACAGCACCTGCAAGCTCAAATACGTAATCGCCGAAGCGTTCAGCACGCGCCACAGTTGCCGTTCGCCCGGCTTCATCGTGATCGTCGCCGGCGGATAATTCGGATAGGGAACCGGAACGTAATTGATGGTCAGATCTTCCGCGGGTTTGCCCGTCCCCGTGCCCGTGTTCATCACGTCGCCGTCGGCATCCAGCACCACCGGCGGCAATTTCGCATCATCTACTGGCGCCGCATCCGGATTCGCCAGATTCTGATCGCGAATGATGAATATGCGTTCCGGCAATCCGGCGACATCGGGAATCGCGCGTTCGATCCCTTCGACCACAAGTGCGGCCGACGCTCCGCCCAGCACCTGCGCTTTCGTGAAGCCGTGAATATGCGGGTGATACCAATACAATCCCGGCGGTTCGTCCGCCGGGATCTGGAATTTATATTCGTAGGGAGCGCTTCCGGTTTCGATCATCGTGTGCATCACGTCGTCCTGATGACACGTCGCCGGAACCGTCAGCCCATGAAAATGCAGATTAGTCGAGGTCGCCTTCATCGCGCCGGTCGCGCAGGGTGCCGCCGACGAATTGCCGGAATTCATCGCCGCGTGCGCTGAAGCGTCCGCCGCTCCGGTTGCTGCTGCGCCCGCTGCGACCTGCTGCGCGGCCCTCGCCGTTCGCGTTTGCGGCAGTGTTGCCGTCGCCTCGTTCTTGAAATTTAGAATGACCGTATCGCCCGGCTTCACGCGGAGCGTAGGTGACTGTTTCCCCTTCAGTGTGACGTAGCAAAAGCGCACCTCTCCTTTGGAATCGACAAAACTACGAAACGCCAAATCAACCTTCAAAACCCCATCAACGCTGCGCAAATCCTCCGGCTCTGGCACTTCCGAGCCCACCGCAGCGCGAAAACATCCGCCATCGCCGCCCGCATCTTTCGTTGCTGCCGCTTCGACCGGCCCCGTCGCTGCGCTGCTCCCCGTGGACGCCGGGGCGCCGCCAGCGTTTTTGCCACCCGCTGTTTGCGCGACGGCGAACGGAATAGACATTGCGCACGCCAAGCACACGAGCGCGACAAGCCTCAAAATCCAGCTCGACCAATTTTTCGGATGCACGTCGTAAAAGTCCCGGCCCGGTTCGAACCACCCTGCGGCTACCCTGAGGACCCACCCAGAATCTCGCCCCATTGTTACGCCCAGTTGAACGCCACATGAACGCCCGAGCCATCCATCCACAACTTTGGTCGCTCTGTCTCAAACGAGTCATCGCGCTGGTCTCAGAAAGTGTCATCGCGTTAGTCTCAAAAACTGTCATCCCGAACGAAGTGAGGGATCTGCTTTTTCTTTCTTCGCCTTTCTCTTTCTCCGTGAACTCTGTGCACTCCGCGGTGAGCCTCGCCTTCCTCCTCCCGCAATTGACTTGGCCGACGCCCGCACCTAACATCTCCGCTTCATGCCTAAACTCAAGCGCGTCCGCGAGTTCCATCTGCCTCATCCTCAGCCGACCGACGCACTCGAATACGCCCGCTTCACCGGCATCCCCACGTTCTGCCGCCTGCCCAACATCACCGATCCCAACGAACTCGACATCGCCATCGTCGGCGTTCCATTCGACGGTGGCACAACGTATCGTCCCGGTCCGCGATTCGGCCCGCGCTACGTTCGCGTCCAGTCCGCAATCATCCGTCCGTGGAATCCGGTTCTGAAGGTGAACCCCTTCGAGAAATATCGCGTCGCGGATTTTGGCGACCTGCCGGTGAATCCGCTCTCGATTGAAGACACGTTTCGCCGCATCGAGCGCGGCATTACCCCGATCCTCGTTGGCGGCGCGCGCACGCTGTGCGTGGGCGGCGACCACTCGATTAGCCTTCCGATCCTGCGCGCCATAGCGAAATATCACGGCGGTCCTGTGAACTTGATTCAGTTCGACGCCCACAACGATCTGTGGGACGAATATTTCGGAAGCAAGTATTCGCATGGCACGCCATTCCGCCGCGCATTCGAGGAAGGCCTTTTAAATGACGGCGGCGTGTTGCAAGTCGGACTGCGCGGCCAGGTCTACGCCGAGGACGATTTCGATTTTGCGCGCGAACACAAAGTCCGCATGGTCACCGCCGAAGAATTCCACGAAAAAGGAATGGCTCCGGTGAAGCGCCATCTCGCCGCCTTCAAGAACAAACGCCAGTCTACGTGACGCTCGACATCGATTGCGTCGATCCCGCTTACGCTCCCGGCACCGGCACGCCGCAAGTCGGCGGTTTTACAAGCCATCAAATCTTGCAGCTTGTCCGCGCGCTCCGCGGCCTCAACATCATCGGCGCCGATTTAGTCGAAGTGTCGCCGTCTTTCGACACCGGCGAAATCACCAGCCTCCTCGCCGCAAATCTGCTCTACGAACTCCTCTGCGTTTTGTGATGGCGACTTCCAGCAAGGCGCCGACTCTCGCAAGAAAACTTCGGCTGCACGATTATTTCGCGCTGGCCTTCGGCACGATGATCGGCACCGGCTGGGTCGTCCTCATGGACGACTGGCTCGGCCGCGGCGGACCGCTCGGCGCGATCCTCGGATTCGTTCTCGGCGGCATCGTCTTGCTTCCCGTCGGCTACGTCTACGGCCAGTGGGTCTTACGTTTGCCCGACGCGGCAGGAGAAGCCGCGTACACGGCACAAGTTTTTCCGCCAGTCGTCAGCTACTTCACGGGTTGGATCATGCTGCTCGCATATTTCATCGTGTGCCCGTGGGAAGCGATCGCGCTCGGCAAAATCGCGGCATACATTTTCCCTCAACTCGATTCCATCGAGGTCTACCGCGTCGGAAGCCAGCCCGTATTTTTCTGGCGCCTCGTGCTCGGTGTTACGCTGACGTTGTTCCTCACATTTCTGAATTATCGCGGCGTTCGCCTGTCGGCGAATTTTCAGAAGGGCATGACGAGCGTCGTGCTTTTCATTTTCATCGCGCTCGTTGCGATCAGCGTAGGCCGTGGGACGCCGTCAAACCTTCATCCTTTTTTTCACGGCACGCCGCTCGTTTCCATTCTGCTGACACTGCAAATCGTCCCGTATTTTCTGACCGGCTTCGAGTCGGTGCCCAAATATGCGGAGGAAGCGAATCCCGATTTGCGCGGCAGAACGTACATGACGGCGATCGGCATGGCCCTCGGCGTCGGCGTTTCGTTTTACGCGTTGTCCCTATTCGCCGTGTCCTACATCGCCCCGTGGCAGAGCCTGCTCGGCAAGCGATTCGCGACGGCGATCGCCTTCGAGCATGGACTCGGCGCGCACTGGGTGGTGCGGTTGATTTTCGCAATGGCCATGTTCGGTCTCCTTCAGTGCTTCAACGGAAACTTCGTCGCTTCCACGCGCATGATTTTCGCCTTCGGCCGCAACGGCTCGATTCCAGAAATGTTTTCGCGCGTTCATCCGCGATTCCAAACGCCGGGCAACGCCGTTTTAATTATTGGTGCCGGCACATTGGTCGCGATGTTTCTCGGCGATGCGTTGCTCGTGCCGGTCTCAGAAGTTGGCTCGGGAGCGTCAGCGTTCGGCTGGCTCGCGGCATGCATCTCGATGGTGCTTGTGCTGCGCAACCACGTGCTGCCATCGACGCGTTTGCGGATCGTCGCAGTCTTCGGAGCGATCGCGGCCTTCGCGCTCGTCTCGATGAAGTTTCTCCCGTTCGCCCCCGGCCATTTCACCGTCGCCGAGTACGTCGCGCTCGCGATCTGGCTCCTGCTCGGTTTCATTCTTTGGCGACGGAAGAAAATCGCCGCATCCTAGAAACGTAACTGCCAAGACGCGGGGAAAAAACGCCGGCAAGATGCCGGCGCTACCGGTGGCGTCAGATGGTCTAGTCGATTTACTTTTCATTTTGCGGACTGCTGCTTCTTTAGTTCTTCCTGAAATGCGGATTCGCGCTCGGCGATGTACGCCTTGTAGCCATTCGGATCGATGAAGGGATTTGCGCCGCCGGCGTTTATCTTCGGGTATTTCGCGGCCATGTCGTAGTAGCTGCCGTGCGCGCCGAGGAAGATGTCGCAGGGGAGCGCCTTCCAGACGGCGAAGGCGTGTTCGTAGTCTTGCGCGATCTGCGGGTACTCGGCGTTGTTCACCAGCTTGTAGCCGGGGTTGACGTTGGGGCTGCCGACGATGACGACGTCGTAGGTTTTTCCGCTTTTGTCATCGGTCACTTTCATTGTCCAAGTGGTGCAGCCTTTGGTATGGCCTGCGGTTTTGTGCGCGACGAGAACGACGCCACCAAGTTTCACTTCATCGCCATCGTGCAGGACGCGATCGACTTTTGTCGCCGGATACAAGCTGCCGGGATTGTTGCCGTAACGAAAATCTTTCTTGCCGCCGGATTCGACGACGGGAACGTCGGCATCCAGGACCATATATTTCGCGTGCGTCATTGCTTTGATCTTGGCACTGCCGGCGCAGTGATCATTGTGTGCGTGGCTGATCAGCAGGATTTTTGTGTCGCTGAATTTGAAGCCGAGCTTTTCGATGCTCGCCTGGATGAGAGGGACGCTCTCTTCGAGGCTACTGTTGATGAGGATGTTTCCGGCAGGCGTGGTGATCAGGTACGACGCCAAGCTTTCGCTGCCGACGTAATAGATGTTGCCAATCACATGGTGTGGGGGAAACGGGTTCAGCCAATCCGCCGGCACGCCGGGGTTTGCAGGTTGCGTTTGCGGTGCGCTGTTCGCCGATTGGCCAAGCGCAACGCCGCAAAGCGTCGTTGCAACGAGCACGCTTGAAAAAAAAGCGATCAAGAAAAACCGGGGACGGGACATTTATTATCGCCTCATTTCACTGGAACGATCGACAGAGTCAACGCCGAAGGATGATCGGCGTCGTGAAGAATTGTATTCGTAGCCGTCGTAAATACATCGCCGGAATTGGCGTGGCGGCCTAGATAGGGACGCTGGTTGCCCGTGTTGAGGTTACGGTCGAAGCGCGGGAAATTGCTGCTCGAAATTTCGAGGCGTAGCGTGTGGCCTTTTTTGAAGACGTTGCTGGTGGCCCAGAGATCGATGGTCAATTTATAAATCTGGCCGGGAGTGATGAGCGTCGGATGCTCCTGCGATTCGCGATGGCTGGCGCGGAGGATGCCTTCGGTGATGTTTTGCGCGAAGCCGTCGGGCCAGACGTCGACGAGTTTGGCGGTGAAGTCGGTGTCGGGAGCCGACGATTTTGCGAAGAGTTCGACGCTGACTGGGCCGGTGACTTCGGTGTCTTGCGCGAACGGCGCGGCCGAGTAGACGAGAACGTCCTCGCGGGATTCGACGGCGCGCTGGTCGCGCGGTCCCGGAGGCCAGTGATTGCCGTCGCAGCAGAGCGGGCCGCCGACGGTCGGTACTGGTTTTGCGGGATCGTAAGTGAATTGATCGGAATTTTCTTTCGCGGGGGCGCTCGTATTGAGCGTGCCTTTTCCTTGCGCAGAATTGGCGGCAGCTGTGGCGTGAAGGAAATATTTCGTTTCCTTCGCGCGGGAGAGCGGCCATTCGTTTTCTTCGCGCCACTTGTTTTCGCCCATGACGAAGATTTTCACCGGCTTGCCGTCGGCGAAACGATTCTGCACGCCGCGGAAGAGGAAGTCGTACCACTCGAGGATCACGTCGTCTTCGTTGATGTTGGATTCGGGGCCGAAATCGACGTCGCCGATTTTCGGGCCGTTGCCGGCGTGACCGCCAACGATGACCATGAGCTGCTGGCCGTTGCGCGCGGCGTCGTTGCCGCCATGCGCTTTGATGCCGAGATAATTTTTCAGCGAGCCGCCGAGAAAAATGTCGTACCAGGCGGCGACGTGCAAAGCGGGGACGTGAATGTCGCCGAAATGCTCTTCGATGGCGATCTTTTTCCAATAGTCGTCGTAGTTGGGATGCGCGAGCCAATCGAGATAGTAGGGCGCGAGCGTTTCGGTCGAGGTGGCGTTGCGCGCGTTCATGTTGAAGAGAGGGTAGCTGGAGAGCGGGAGCTCCCACATGCCTTGGGCGGCGTTGGCATGGTTCGTGGCTTCGCGCGTCAGCGTGTCTTCCGCCAGGCCGCTCGTCCAGGATTGATTGAACCACTGCTCGAAGGCGCCGCCCTGATAGGTCCAGCTTTCGTGATAGTTGCTGGAGGTGACGATGGGGCAGATGCCGGCGAGGTGCGGCGGATTGGTGATGGCGGCGAGCATTTGCGTGGCGCCCACGTAGCTGCCGCCGAACATGCCGACTTTTCCGTTGGAGTAGGGAAGCGCGGCGGCCCACTCGATGGTGTCGTAGCCGTCGTTGGGTTCGTTGACGAAGGTGTAGAACTTGCCTTCGGAGCCATAGCGGCCGCGGGTGTCTTCCGTGATGACGACGAAGCCGCGCTGGGCGCCGCGAACGCCGATGCTGGCTGCATTGCGGCGATCGTAGGGCGTGCGCACAAGAAGGACTGGAAATTTGCCGTCGGCCTGCGGGCGATAGATGTCGGCTTTGAGAATGATGCCGTCGCGCATGGGGACTTTCACGTCGCGCTCAAGGACGAGCTGGTAGGAGTCGGCGGCGAGGGAAGCCGAAGTGACGAGCAGGAGCGAGAGCAGGCTGAAGAGCCAGCGGGTCATTGGGAGAGCCTCCGGGAAATGGAAGAGCGCGGAGAAAATACCACAATGCTTGCCGGAGCGGCGGCTGGGTGGTTCCAAAATGGGAAGGACTGGGTGTACTCCCCGTGTTTTTCCGAAGAGTGCGCAAATGGTTTGGGATGAATGAGTTGTGGATGTATGAAAAATGGGAGTGTGGAAGGTGTTGAATTGAAGCGGGTTGCGGGGATGCGTGAATTTGGATGGAGGGTGGGTTTTGGGGAGCGAAGGAGATTGAGGAGGGAGAAGTGCCAGTTCACGGGGCAGTGTAGCATGGTGTTTACTTAGTGTCAACTAATATTTTGTTGTTCGAATGGTACTGTGCGGCGTTCGAATTCGTTTTCGGGATAGAGGTCGGCGTCGAAGAGATGAATGCGCTTCGGAGGAGATGAAATTAACCGGCGCGGACGATCGGGTAGTGCGGACGACGTCTGAGATCCTTCGCTTCGCTCAGGATGACAGGTTTTTGAAGGGGGCAGTCGGTGGAGCACGCAGTTGAGCAACGTCACGTTCAAGAATTCCGGCACCGCGCGAACGTCGGCTCGCTCCGGTGGGAATGACAGACTCATTTGGTAGCGCGGCGCAGGTTTCGTATTTGGCAGCGGCGCAACGGCCAGCATCCCATGCTGACAAAGCGACGGTCGGGCGGCGAAGAGGCAGGATAAGATTTGTCTCGAATTCGAGGAGGAGACTTTGGGGAACCGGACGATGAGATTGGCGAGTACGGTAAAGATTGGGGTGGCACTAACGGCGACGTTCGCCTTCGCGTTGCTGTGTGGTGGGTTCGCTCTTGCGCAGAATACGGGGGCGCTGGCTGAGGATGCGAAGGTGGTGGATACGGTGAAAGAGGTGTTTGTGGCGGCGGGGGCGGATGATTTGGAGAAGTTTCATGCGGTGACGACGGGGGATTTTTATGCGTACGACAACGGGATGCGGTTTGACGGCGATGCGCTGATGCAGGCGATTCAGAAGCAGCATGCGGCGGGTTATGTGTATGAGTGGAATGTGACTCAGCCGGAAGTGCATATAGCGGGGGACGTGGCGTGGGTGACGTATATCAATAAGGGGTCAGTGAAGAATCGGGCGGGGACGCAGCAGGTAACGTGGCTCGAGTCGGTGGTGCTGGAGAAGAAGGGCGGGAAGTGGAGGATTCATTTTGTGCATAGCACGCGGGCGGCGGGGTAGTCGGCGAATGTGAAGAGGGTGACCGTCGTTGTGGTTTGGGTAGGGCTGCATCTAAACCCGCACCCTTTAAAAGCGAAAGGGTGCGGCACCCAAATGCCGAGGAGGCTGCGCCTGAAGTTAGTGGGCGGCATGTATACTGCTTGTTCCGACGATGATTCCATTTTTACATTTGGGGCCGCTGACGATTCCGACGTTTGGGTTGATGGTGGCGACGGCGCTGTTTGTGGCCGCGTACGTGTTGCAGGCGGAGTTTGACCGGCGGCGCGATTCGTTGGAGAAGTTGCCGGGGTATGGCGGGAAGCGCGACGAGGGATTTCTCGTCATCGGGATTGCGGGGATCGCGGGGCTGATCGGCGCGCGGCTGTATCACGTGCTGGAGAGCCCGAGCGAATTTTTTGCCGATCCGTGGCCGCAGCTTTTCAGCCGGTATGGATTTGCGTGGTTCGGCGGATTTCTGGGCGGATTTTTTGCGCTGCTGTATTTGTCGCGCAAGCTGACGGATTCCGGTGCTCGAGTTCATGGATATGTGCTCGCCCGCGGCTTGCGTGGGCTATGCGATCGGGCGCATCGGATGTTTGCTTTCGGGCGACGGGGATTACGGGATTCCGACTTCGCTGCCGTGGGGGATGAGTTTTCCGAACGGCGTTGTGCCGACGACGCAGCGAGTGCATCCGACGCCGCTGTATGAGTTTTTCATCTGGATGGGGATCGCGGCGTTTTTGTGGCACATGGGGACGAAGACGCTGCGCGGCCCGAAAGCTAAAGGCGAGATTTTCGCGAATTATCTGATCCTGACGGGCATCGCTCGCTTTGCGATTGAGATTATTCGAATCAACCCGCGGTCGTTTTTGGGAATGTCGAACGCACAGGCAGCGAGCGTCGCATCCGTCATCGCGGGCCTGGTGTTACTTTGGCGTCTTAAAAGCCAGTGGCGCACGCTTAAGCAAGAGCACCGCATCCTAAGTCACATCGCCGAAGCTGGCGATGTCCTGCAGCAGGAATATCACCGACCGACACCTGAATGTCCGCACCCGGAGCGCTGGCACATGTATGACTCGATGAGCGCAGAAGTGGAAGTGCTCGATTTCTTGAAGGCGATCGTGAAGACGCTGAAGCCGGAAGTGGTGGTGGAGACGGGGACGTTTTCCGGCTTGAGCACGCTGCGGATCGCGGAGGGGCTGAAGGAGAATGGCGTCGGGCGTGTGATTACGTGCGAATACGATCCGAAGGTGTATGCAGCGGCGAAGGCGAGATTTGATGCGTCGGGGCTGGGGCAATGGATCGATGCGCGGAATGCGTCGAGTTTGGAATTGAAGATCGAAGGGAAGATCGATTTATTTTTTAGCGATAGCGATGTGGCGATTCGCGAAGCGGAGGTACGGAGGTTTCTGCCGCAGATCAATCCTTACGGATTGATCTTGATGCATGACGCGAGTTCGGCGGTGAAGACGGTGCGGGAGGCGGCGAAGAAGATGGAGGCGAGGGGCTGATTTCGGTGGTGTTGCTGCCGACGCCGCGAGGATTGGTGATTGCGCAGAAGAGGGAAGGGAGAAGTAGGATCGACGGTTGGATTTTCGGTCGGCAAGAAAGAGGAACGAGTCGCGGGGCTTCGCGTTTTGGGCCTTGGCGTTTGGGGCGCAGCAGTGCTGCGCCCGTACATGAGCGCGCATGAAGGGGAAGGCGTGACCGCGGATCAGTTGGGCCGTTTGTAGATTTTGCCTTCTTTCATGACGAAGGTGATGTGCTCGATGGCGCGGATGTCGTCGAGCGGGTTGTCGGGGGCGGCGACGATGTCGGCGTATTTGCCGGGTTCGATGCTGCCGAGAATTTCGGATTTGCCGAGCAGGTCGGCGGCGCTGGTCGTGGCGGATTGAATGGCCTGCATCGGAGTCATGCCGTACTTCACCATGAAAGCGAATTGATTGATGCTGCGGTCGTAGGGGCACACGCCAGCGTCGGTGCCGAAGCTGAGCTTTACTCCAGCGTGAAGCGCTTTCGTGAAATTTTGGCGCTGCTTTTGGCCGAGATCGTGATCGTGCGCTAGAAAATCGGCGGTCATGCTGCCGTTTTTGCCCTCCTCTTCGATGCATTCCTCGTCGTAAATATCCATGTCGAGATATGTGCCGTGTTGTTTGGCGAGGGCGATGCCTTCATCGTCGATGAGCGTGGCGTGTTCAACGCTGGCGACGCCGGCGCGGATGGCGTTTTTGATGCCTTCAGGAGAGTGTGCGTGGGATGCGACGCGGAGGCCGAAGTGTTTGGCTTCGTCGACGGCGGCGGCGAGTTCTTCGGGAGTGAATTCTTGCGATTGCGGATTGCTGCCGTGGGTGAGGACGGCGCCGGAGGAGAGGATTTTGATGTGGTCGACGCCGGCGGCAGCGAGGAGGCGAATTTTTTGGCGGACTTCCCACGGGCTATTGGCTTCGCCGTAGCGGAGATCCCAGGGAAGAGTGATGTCGGGAGCGAAGCCGGTCATGGCGCCGGCGCCGCCGGAGATGGTGACGTAGGCTCCGGCGACGAACATGCGCGGGCCGACGATGTAGCCTTTGGCGATGGCGTCGCGAAGAGCGATGTCGGTGAGCGCGCGATAGACGCCGACGTCGCGGACGGTGGTGAAGCCGGATTCGAGGAAGACGCGCGCGTTGGGGACGGACTCGAGCGCCATTTCGGCGGCGGTGTGTTTGAGTTGGTAGATGGGATCGATGTTGCCTTGCTGGGAGCCGTCGGCGAGGTGGGTGTGGCAGTCGATGAGGCCGGGGAAGACGGTGGATTTGGAGAGGTCGATGGTTTGTGCGGTGGGCGGGATTTCCGGATTTGCGCCGACGGAGGCGATGGTGCCGTTTTCGCGGATGAGGATGATTTGGTTGGTGAGGAGGCGGGAGTGGGCGACGTCGATGAGTTTGCCGGCGCGGATGGCGATGGTGATGGGGGGAGGTTGTGCTGGGCGTTGTTGTTGCTGTGCTTGGAGGCGAGAGGCAGAGAGGAAGAGAGCGAAGGGCAAAAGAGATTTGCGCATGGTGCGCGGATTTTACTTAGATGGGGCTGCATTTGGAAGTTGAAAGCGTAGGCTCCGCGATAGATCGAAGAGAGATTCCTCTCTGCGCAAGCCGACGCGTTCACAGGAGTGAACGCGCAGAAAAGGCGTCGGCTCGCTTCGGTCGGAATGACAGGCGCTCATTAAGCGGAGGCGATGCTTACGCCTGAGATCCTTCGCTTCGCTCAGGATGACACACGCCTATTTTGGGTCGGTCGCGGCACGACTGAAGTCGTGCCATCGCGGCTCGATCGCAGACACGACGGAGTGATTAAAGTCGAGCCGCCGCGCCTAGAGCATTTGGCGGAGGACGTATTGCAGGATGCCGCCGTGTTTGTAGTAGTTGACTTCTTCGGGGGTGTCGACGCGGGCGACGACGGTGAATTTTTTCTCGGCGCCGTCGGGGGATTTCGCGGTGACTTGAATGTCTTTGCGCGGCGCGAGAGATGCGACGCCGTCGATGTTGAAGATTTCGTGTCCGGTGAGGCCGAGCGTTTCGCGCGTTTCGCCTTGCTTGAATTCGAGCGGGAGAACGCCCATGCCGATGAGGTTGCTGCGATGGATGCGTTCGTAGCTTTCGGCGATGACGGCGCGGGCGCCGAGCAATCGCGTGCCTTTGGCGGCCCAGTCGCGCGATGAGCCGGAACCGTACTCTTTTCCGGCGATGACGATGAGCGGGATGCCGCCTTCGCGATATTTCACGGCGGCGTCGTAGATCGACATTTTTTCGTCACCGGGCTGGAAGAGCGTCCAGCCGCCTTCGGTACCGGGCGCGAGCTGATTGCGGAGGCGGATGTTGGCGAACGTGCCGCGCACCATGACTTCGTGATTGCCGCGGCGCGCGCCGTAGGAATTGAACTCGTGCGGCTTGACGCCGTTGGCGACGAGATATTTTCCGGCGGGCGAGTCGACAGGAATCGAGCCGGCGGGGCTGATGTGATCAGTGGTGACGCTATCGCCGAGAATGGCGAGCACGCGCGCGTCGTGAATGTCGGCGAGCGCGGCGGGCTGCTTCGGCATGTTTTCGAAGTAGGGCGGCAGCTTGATGTAAGTCGATTTCGGATCCCAGGCGTAGAGATCGCCTTCGGGGACCTTCATCGATTTCCAGTGCGCGTCGCCTTCGAAAACTTCGCCGTATTGTTTCAGATACTGATCGGTGGTGACGGCTTTGCGAACGGTCGATTCGATTTCCTGCGGCGTCGGCCAGATGTCTTTCAGGAATACGGGCTTTCCGTCGGAGCCGTTGCCGAGAGCTTCGGTGGTGAGATCGAGATCCATGCGACCGGCGAGCGCGTAGGCGACGACGAGCGGCGGGGAAGCGAGATAGTTGGCACGAACGAGCGGATGGATGCGGCCTTCGAAATTGCGATTGCCGCTGAGGACGGCGACGGCGACGAGATTGTTGTCCTTGATGGCGGCGCCGATGGCGTCGGGGAGCGGGCCGCTGTTGCCGATGCAAGTGGTGCAGCCGTAGCCGACGAGATTGAATTTCAATTTGTCGAGAAACACGTTGAGGCCGCTGGCGGCGAGATAGTCGGTGACGACTTTCGAGCCGGGCGCGAGGCTGGTTTTTACCCATGGCTTGATCTGCATGCCGCGCTCGACCGCTTTTTTCGCGAGAAGGCCGGCGCCGAGCATCAAGGACGGGTTCGAAGTGTTCGTGCAGCTGGTGATCGCGGCAATGACGACGGCGCCGCTGGAAAGATCAAATGAGTCGCCGTTATTTTTGACGGCGGCGTGCTTCGATGGCGCATCGCCGACAACTTTGGTGAAGCTCGATTTCGCATTGCGCAGCGCGACGCGATCCTGCGGACGCTTCGGTCCGGCGACGGTCGGCTCGACGGTTGCGAGATCGAGTTCGAGCTTGTCGCTGAATTCAGGATTGGGTGTCGAATCGGTGCGGAAGAGGAATTGTTCCTTGCAGTAGGCTTCGACCAGAGCGATCTGCTCGTGCGCGCGGCCGGTGAACTGGAGATATGCGAGAGTTTCGTCGTCGACGGGGAAGAAGCCCATCGTCGCGCCGTACTCGGGCGCCATGTTGGCGATCGTGGCGCGATCGGGGACGCTGAGAGCTTGACAGGCCGGTGCCGTAAAACTCGACGAATTTGCCGACGACGCCTTTTTTGCGCAACATCTCGGTGACGGTGAGAACGAGGTCGGTCGCGGTCGCGCCTTCGCTGAGCTTGCCGTGCAGGCGGAAGCCGACGACTTCGGGAATCAGCATCGAGCTGGGCTGGCCGAGCATAGCGGCTTCTGCTTCGATACCGCCGACGCCCCAACCGAAAACGCCGAGCGCGTTGATCATCGTGGTGTGCGAGTCGGTGCCGACGACGGAGTCGGGATAGGCTTCGTATTTATTGCCGCTCTTCACGCCGCAGACGACGCGGGCGAGATATTCGAGGTTGACCTGGTGACAGATGCCGGTGTCTGGCGGGACGACTTTGAAATTTTGGAACGCGGTTTGGCCCCAGCGGAGAAACGCGTAACGCTCGACGTTGCGCTGGAATTCGAGTTCGGCGTTGAGGCCAAAAGATTGCGCGCTACCGAAATTATCGACTTGGACGGAGTGGTCGATGACGAGTTCGGCGGGGAAGAGCGGGTTGATGCGCTTGGGGTTGCCACCCATTTTTTTCATCGCTTCGCGCATGGTGGCGAAATCGACGACCGCGGGAACGCCGGTGAAATCCTGCAACAGGACGCGCGCGGGCATGAAGGCGATTTCTTTTTGCGTGCCGTTGGGCGTCCACGAACTGAGAGCCTTGATGTCTTCGGGATGGACGAAGCGATTGTCTTCAAAACGGAGGAGGTTCTCGAGAAGCACACGCAGCGAAAAGGGAAGGGTCGCGAGCTTGGCGATTCCCTGCTTTTCGAGATTTTCAAGGCGATGAATTTCGAAGGCTTGAGCGCCGACGTTGAGGGTGTCGCGCGTTTTGAAGGAGTTGCCTCCGGAGATGGCCATTCGGCGGTCCTTTCTGAAGTTCGCACATCTATGATAACTGAAAAAGTGGAGCGCGGCGTCGACCGCGCAGACGCATTTGCGCGCGGTGCAATGTCGAGCTTCACGAATCGGATGTGATAAAGAAACGGCAGCGTTTCACCTGATTCAGGTTTCATCTGCAGGTATAACCTACGCATTTACAGTAGATTAGAGCGCTGGACGAATTTCGCGGGGGAATTCGCCGGCGGATGTCGATTTTGGAGTTTGCGGTTCGACGTAGAAGTGAGGCCGGGAGTTGAGCTTGACCGGCCGCGGCCACTCATTCAGGAGAAAAGACGATGCGATTCATGATGATTGTGAAGGCGAGCAAAGACTCGGAGGCGGGAAAGATGCCGAGCGAGGAGTTGATCGCAACGATGGGAAAGTACAACGAAGAGCTTGCGAAGGCGGGCATTCTGCTGGATGCGGCGGGTTTGCAGGCGAGCTCGAAGGGCGCGCGCGTGAAATTTTCGCCGGATGGAAAGAAAACGCTGGTTGATGGACCGTTCGCAGAGTCGAAAGAGCTGATTGCCGGATATTGGATCATTCAAGTGAAATCGCCCGAAGAAGCACGCGAGTGGGCGAAGCGTGCGCCGTCACCGCATCCAGGTGAAGAATGCGAAATCGAGCTACGCCGGTTTTTCGAGATGGAAGACTTCCCGCCGAGCGAGGGACTGAACAAGCAGATCGAGCTCTCCAAAGAGATGCAGAAGCAAAAGAAGTGACAGAGCGGAAAAATTTTCGACGGCGTGTCGATTTTCGAATTGCTGATTCGATGTAAGAGTGAGGCCGGTTGAGTTTCACCGGCGACTGAGACTCAGACGGGAGAAATGCAGATGAAATTCATGCTGATTTTGAAAGCGACCAAGGACTCCGAGGCGGGCAAGATGCCCAGCGAGGAGACGATCAACGCGATGGTGAAGTACAACCAGGAGCAAGCGGCAGCGGGCGTTCTGGTTGATGCCGCGGGCTTGTATCCGAGTTCGACGGGCGCGCGGGTCAATGTTGCGGCCAACGGAAAGAAGACAGTGATCGATGGGCCGTTTACGGAGTCGAAGGAACTCGTCGCCGGCTACTGGCTCATCACGGTGAAGTCGCTCGAGGAAGCGGTCGAGTGGGCGAAGCGAACGCCGACAGCGGCGGGTCAGGAAGTGCAGATCGAAGTGCGGCAGTTTATCGAATTTGGTGACGACTAGATTAGGCCAGCGATCGATCTGCGAGGCTCCGTCGAGATCCTTCGCCGTCCTTTCGACGGCTCAGGATGACAGGCGCGGTGGGATGGCGGGATAGTGACGGGTTTCAGCCATGGTAGGCCAGACGTGTGGCATCTGCAGAAAATTTTTGGATGCGTGTCGATTTTGAGGTTGCCGATTCACTGTAGAAGTGAGGCCGCGACAATTCAAAATAGCCGGCCAACAAAATTCAGCGCAGGAGAAAAGAACGATGCGAGTGATGGTGATGATCAAGATGAACAAGGACCGGGAACCGGGCAAATTGCCGCCGAAGGAAGCGTTCGAAGAGATGGGCAAGTTCAACGAGCAGATCGCGAAAGCGGGGATCCTGCTCGACATGGGCGGTTTGAAACCGACTGCACAGGGCGCAAAAATCAAATTTTTGCCGGGCGGAAAGAAGACGGTGATCGACGGGCCGTTCACGGAAACGAAGGAATTGCTCGTCGGTTACTGGGTTCTTCAGGTGAAGACGATGGAAGAAGCGATCGAATGGGCGAAGCGAGCGCCATTGCAGCATGGGCCGGACGATGAATGCGAAATCGAAATTCGGCAGTTTTTTGAGATCGAAGATCTTCCGGAGACGGACCGCGTCGTGGAGGCGAAGAACGCTGGGAAGAAAATCGGCGATGTATACAAAGAAATAGCGAAAGAGGCTCGCGGGCAGCAGAAGTAAGGCGAGCTCAGGGGACGCGCGATGCGATTCATGATGATCGTGAAGTCGAATCCGGAGCAGGACAGGAAAACCATCGAAGACAAGACGAGGAGCGAGAAGCTGATCGGAGAAATGAGGAAGTACAACGGGGAGCTCTCGAAGGCTGGAGTTTTGCTCGACCTGTCTGGTTTGCATGGGACTGCGAGGGCCACACGGATCAAATTTTCGCCGGGTGGAAAGAAGACGGTGGTCGATGGGCCGTTTACGGAGTCGAAGGAGTTGGTCGCCGGCTTTTGGATCATCGATGTGAAGTCGCGCGAAGAAGCGGTCGAGTGGGCGAAGCGTGCTCCAGCGCCGCATGGCCCGGACCAGGAATCGGAAATCGAAGTGCGAGAGTTTATCGAGCTGGAAGACTACTTGCCGGCGGAAGCTGTCGAGAAGTACGAGGAAGTTGCGAGGATTCGGTTGGAAAAACTTTCACAGATGAAGAGAGAGGCGCGGAAGGGAAGTTGAGGCAGGACCGCGCAAAGCCGTACGTCACAAATTAATTGAAAAGGGGATATGGCAATGAAATTTCTGAGCATTTATAAGACTGCGGAAAGAAATACCGGGCCGACCCAGGCAGAGATGGAACGGATGGGCAAGCTGATCGAAGAAGGATTCAAGTCGGGGAAACTGGTGGCAACGGAAGGTTGTATGCCGTCGAAGCTCGGCGCGCGGATCCGGCAGGCAAACGGGCAGGCGGCGGTCACGGATGGGCCTTTTACCGAGGCGAAGGAAATCGTCGGCGGATTTGCGATCATCAACGTGGCTTCGAGAGAAGAAGCGATCGAGTATGTGAAGGAATTCATGCGGATTGCCGGCGACGGCGAATGCGAAATTCGCCAGCTTTACGAAGTGCCGGCGGATATCTGCGCAAAAGCGGCAAGCTGACACTGCCCACTTGTGATCAGTCGTTACCGGACCATTTGCGATTGGGCTCGAACCTGAGATCCTTCGCTGCGCTCAGGATGACATCGCGTTTCATTGTGACGTGCCAAGACTAAATCGTGAGTGATACCCACAAAGCGATCGAAGCGGTTTGGAGGATCGAGTCGGCTCGGCTGATTGCCGGGCTGACCCGGATCGTTCGCGATGTGGGTGTGGCTGAAGAGCTGGCGCAGGACGCGCTGATCATCGCGCTCGAAAAATGGCCGGAGACCGGCGTTCCCGACAATCCCGGCGCGTGGTTGATGGCGACGGCAAAGCATCGCGCGATCGATTATTTTCGCCGCAACAAGCTGCTCGAACGAAAGCACGAGGAGCTGGGCCGCGAGTTGAAGAGCCAGCAAGAATCCGCCATGGCGAACTACGAATCCGACAATCTGGATGATGAGATCGGGGACGATTTGTTGCGGCTGGTTTTTATTTCGTGCCACCCAGTGTTGTCGACGGAGGCGCGCGTTGCGCTGACGCTGAGGTTGCTTGGCGGGCTCACAACCACGGAGATTGCGCGAGCCTATGTGGTGCCGGAGCCGACGATTGCGCAGCGTATCGTGCGGGCCAAGCGAACGCTGAGCGAGGCGCGCGTACCTTTTGAGATTCCACGCGGGGCCGATCTCAAAGGACGGTTGGCTTCGGTGCTCGAAGTCATTTATCTGATTTTCAACGAAGGATATTCGGCGACGGCGGGCGAAGACTGGATGCGTCCAGGGCTTTGTGAAGAGGCATTGCGATTGGGACGCATTGTGGCGGGTCTCGTTCCGAACGAAGCCGAGGTTCACGGGTTGGTTGCGCTGATGGAGATTCAGGCGTCGCGCATGCATGCGCGAACGAATGCGAAAGGCGAACCGATTTTGCTGCTCGATCAGGATCGCTCGCGATGGGATCGCACACTGATTCGCCACGGACTCGCGGAACTGGAGCATGCAGAAGGGCTCGGCGCGCTCGGGCCATACGCGCTGCAAGCGGCCATCGCAGCATGCCATGCGCGCGCAAAGAGCGGCGACGACACGGACTGGGGCCGCATCGCGGCGCTCTACGACGCGCTGGCGCAGCTTACGCCGTCGCCGATCGTCGAACTCAACCGAGCGGTCGCCATCTCGATGGCCTTTGGGCCGGCGGCAGGGCTCGAACTGATCGATCAGGTGGTGGCGAGCGGCGCACTGAAGAATTACCACTTGCTGCCGAGCGTGCGCGGGGATTTTCTCTTCAAGCTGCGGCGATTTGCTGAGGCGCAGGAGGAATTCCTGCGCGCGGCTTCGATGACGCAGAATGCGCGAGAACGCGATTTTCTGCTGGGTCGCGCCCAGAAATGCGATTCGACCTCAGCCGCTAACTGATCTCTCGCGATTGTCCGGCGCCAATTGCCGCCGACGATGAGACAATCGGGACGCAGAGACAATATCCTCGTGATCTTCGTGGAGAGCGCTATGTCGGAAATGGCAAAAGGTACGTTTGAAGTAAAAGCCGCTCCCGTCGCGCCGGATGCCGGCGATGACACGGGAATCGGACGGCTCACGCTCGACAAGAGATTTTCCGGCGACCTCGAAGGCTCAAGTCGCGGGCAGATGCTTGGCTTTCGCTCTTCGACGGACGGCTCGGCAGGTTATGTCGCAATGGAGAGAGTTACCGGCAAGCTCGGCGGCCGCAGCGGAAGCTTTGTTTTGCAACACAACGGAACGATGACGCGCAACGCGCCGCACTTGAGTGTTACGGTCGTGCCCGATTCTGGCACGGGTGATTTCACTGGAATCGCCGGCACGATGACCATCATCGTCGCTGATGGCAAACACAGCTACGAATTCGCTTACACGATCGGTTGAGGCCTTAGGCCTAAGCCTCTTCGCCGAACAGCTTAATGTCGGCGGGGCCTTCCTGGAGGGGCGCTCGCTGGCGACCCTGCACAATTTCGCGGATCTGCTCGACGATGTCGGGATTCGCGAGCGTCGTGATGTCGCCCGTATCCATGTGATTCGAAATCGCAGCCAGCACCCGACGCATGATTTTTCCGCTGCGCGTCTTCGGCATGTCGGGCACGATGTGAATCGTCTTCGGCCGCGCAATTTTTCCGATCATCGTCTCGATCGTCGAAGTCACCTTGTCCTGGATCTGCTTTGATGCGATGACTCCCGGCTTTAGCGAAATGTAAACGACCGGCACGCGTCCCTTCACTTCGTCGACCGCGGGAACGACCGCCGCCTCCGCAATGTCCGAAATGCTCAAGCAAGCTGACTCGACTTCCTTTGTGCCGAGCCGGTGCCCCGCGACGTTGATCACGTCATCGACGCGGCCGAGAATGCGGTAGTAGCCGTCGGCGGGGAGCACCGCGCCATCCGCCGCGTAGTAAGGCCAATCGCGCCAATTCTTGCTCTTCGGATCCTTGCAATATTTTTTGTAGTACTGCGTCACGAAGCGTTCCGGGCTGCCCCAGATCGTCTGCATGATTCCCGGCCACGGATTTCGAATGCAAATATTTCCGGCAGTGCCAGCGCCGGCCTTTAGTTCGTTTCCGTTTTCGTCCCAGATCACTGGGTAAATTCCGAGCGCCGCTGGTCCCGCGCTGCCGGGCTTCATCGCATCGAGTGCCGGCTTCGTCGTGATCAAGAATCCGCCGGTCTCCGTCTGCCACCACGTGTCGACGATGACCGCTTCGCCTTTGCCGACGACTTCGTGATACCAGCGCCAGACGTCCGGCTCGATCGGCTCGCCGACCGTCGTCATGTGCTTGAAGTGGTAGTTGTATTTCTTCGGCTCTTCGCCGCCGGCTTTACGCAACATGCGAATCGCGGTCGGCGAAGTGTGAAAAATGTTGACGTCGAGCCGCTCGGCGATGCGCCAAGGCCGGCCTGCGTCGGGGAATTGCGGCACGCCTTCGTACAACACGCTCGTCGCGCCGAGCGCCAACGGTCCATAGACGATGTACGAATGCCCGGTGATCCAGCCGATGTCGGCCATGCACCAATACACGTCGGTCGGATGAATGTCCTGATAAAACTTCGAAGTTCCCGCGGCGTACGCGAGATATCCGCCGGTGCGATGCTGGCAACCCTTCGGCTTTCCGGTTGTGCCGCTCGTGTACATCAAAAAAAGCGGCGCTTCGGCGTCGAGAGAAACCGGCTCGACGATGTGATTGTGATAATCGTGCAGGATGTCTTCGATGAAGTAGTCGCGCCCCATGATCATCGGCGATTCCGAACGGAAATGCCGCGGGTAACGCTTCCAGATCAAAACTTTGTCGATCGGCTGGCCTTCTTTGGCCGCGGTGTCGACCGCAATGTCGGC
The DNA here is from genome assembly GCA_963766985.1 of uncultured Acidobacteriota bacterium. Lineage (GTDB taxonomy): Bacteria > Acidobacteriota > Terriglobia > Acidiferrales > UBA7541 > Acidiferrum. The sequence continues at coordinate 91,310 of CAVYCJ010000005.1, read as the reverse complement.
GCTCGCTTTGTGATCGACCCACTTGCCGTTGCGATGGTAGCCGTCGGCGTAAATCAAAACGCGGCTGCCTGAATCGGCCGCGCGCAATCCGCACGCTTCGCCGCTGAATCCGCCGAACACCACCGAGTGAATCACGCCGAGCCGCGCGCACGCGAGCATGGTGATCGGCAATTCGGGAATCATCGGCATGTGAATCGTGACGCGATCGCCTGTCTTCAGTCCGGCGAAGTCGCGCAGCATCGCGGCGGTTTCGTTCACGCGGCGATACAGCTCTTGATACGTGATGACTTGCGCCGCTTCGTGCTCCGGCTCCGGCACAAAGATTAGCGCCGCTTTATTTTTGTGTTGAGCGAGATGCCGATCGACGCAGTTGTAGCAGGCGTTCAGCTTGCCGCCGACAAACCACTTCCAGAACGGCGGATTGCTCGTGTCGAGCGTCGTGTGCCAGTAGTTGTCCCAATCCAGCAGATCGGCGTATGCGCGAAAGCACTCCGGGAAATTTGCTTCGTCAAATTGCGCCACGAACGCCGGATCGTTCAGATTCGCCTGCGCGATGAACTTTTCGGAAGGGAAGAAAAGGTCTTCCTCCTTCCAGTGAACCGCAATCTGCGCCTCATTCTGTGTGGCCTGCTTGGCTTGTTTGGGCTGACTCGGCTGTTTAGGGAACGGCGCGTCTTTCTTCGCGACCACGGTCTTGGCCACCGCCGCTTTCGCTGCCGGACTTTTGCCTTTCGGCTTGGCGGCTCCGCTATCTTTCCTCTTCGACTTTTTCTTTGGCGTCTTGGCCACGATCCGGCTCCGATTCCCTCGATTTTTGGCGAAAAGATGATGCTACCGCGCGCCGTACGGCGTCAATTCCACGCCCGTTTGCGGTCAACCTGAAAGACACCCATCAAAATATGAGCTAAAGCGCGTCCGCATTTCCGCTCAAACACAATCCCATCCCAAGTCATTCCATGATAAAGATTCTCGGCGGCCGCAACGACCGCTCTCGGCGGGACGACGACTTCTTGAGTCTTCATCAATCCATACTACTCGGCGCCGTCGGCGCCATCGCCGGCGCACTCAACGCCGTCGCCGGCGGTGGTAGCTTCATTTCGTTTCCGACTCTTCTCTTTACCGGCGTCCAGCCCGTCCCCGCCAACGCCACCAACACGCTCGCGCTCTGGCTCGGCGCGACCGCCAGCGGCGGCGCGTATCGCAGCCGTCTCAACATTTCGCGCCGCGTCATGATCCCGCTCGTCGTCACCAGCATCGTCGGCGGCATCCTCGGCGCAATCCTGCTCATCAAAACGCCCGCGTCGACATTTCTCCGTGTCCTCCCCTGGCTTCTCCTCGGCGCAACATTGCTCTTCACCTTCGGCAAGCATCTTACACGCCGAATATCGGCGCGCGTGTCGCACGACGCCACCACCAAAGCGCTCGTCGGCGCTTCCATCTTCGAACTCCTGGTCGCCATCTACGGCGGCTACTTCGGCGGCGGCATCGGCATCATGAATCTCGCGATGTTCGCTTCGATGGGCATGACCGACGTCCACGAAATGAACGCGCTCAAAACGATCCTTGGCGCAATCATCAACGGAGTCGCGGCAGTCACGTTCGTCTTCAGCGGCGCGATCCTGTGGCCGCAAGCGCTCGCGATGACGGTCGGCGCGGTTATTGGCGGCTACTTCGGCGCGCACTACGCCATGAAGGCGCCGCAGCATTGGATTCGCGCAATCGTCATCGTCGTCGGCTTTTCGATGAGCATCTATTTCTTCGCGCACGCCTACCTGTAGTTCGTCCACGGTAGCGTCCAGCAATGCCGTCAAACCGCCGCGCCAAAGCATCAAACCGCCGGACGCGGCTCACTTAAACGCATCACCTGTGTTTCGATAGACTTCCCAGCCGTGTCCTTGCACAATATCCCCCACTGGAAATGATCGATCTCGCCGCGACCTTTGAGGAGCACGCCACCGAATCCGCCGCCATGGTCTGGCGCGTCAAGCGAACTCCCGTCGCGCTCCGAGATGTTGTTGCGCTCGCCACCAGCAAGGCGCAAGGCATCGTTCTCACCGAACCCGAATATCTTCCCGTTCCGCTTATCGATGCGCTGCGCGGTCTCGCTGGCGTCATCCCAAAACCTCACGACGACGAACTCGCCACCGCCGACGTCGGCATCACCGAAGCTTTTGCGGCGGTCGCCAGCACCGGGTCGATTTGCGTCGCCCTTGGCAGGCCGCTCGTCGCCGCTTCCTGCCTGCTCATGCCGCTCAACATCATTCTTTTGGCAAAAGAGCGCATCGTCGAACGCCCGCGCGACCTCTTCAATCCCGATATGTTCGATGGAGAGAGCCTGAAGCGAAATTTGGTTTTCATCACCGGGCCCAGCGCTACTGCCGACATGGGGCCGCTCGTTGTCGGTGTGCACGGTCCGCATCGCGTTTTGATTCTTTTGTTAGAGTGAGGCCATGGCGGATACCGACTCAAAATCCGGTCCTTCGGTCACTCCGGCCGCCGTGCCTCCGGCGCCGAAGATCGACACGCCTCGCGACGTCGCGAACAAGAGCGACAAAGAACGCCTGCTGCGGGCGATTCGCATGTCGCTCGACGTCGAAAGTGCGACGGTTCGCGCCAATACGCAGCATTTCAATAAAGGCCGCTATCGCGCCGTCGCGAATTTGCCCGATTACGATGAGCTGAAAGACGAAGCGCGCCGCATCAAAGACAAATCGATCGCCAGTCTTCCCGATCTCATCCAGACGCTGAAAAATTCGATTCGCGCGCGCAATGGGCATGTGTTCGTTGCCAATACCGCCGCTGACGCGTGTCGTTACATCCTCGACGTTTGCCGCTGGCGCGCCGCGAAAATGGTTGTGAAGGGCAAGAGCATGACGTCTGAGGAGATTCACCTCAACACTGCTCTCGAAGGCGACGGCATTGAAGTTGTCGAAAGCGATCTCGCCGAATTTATTCTTCAGCTTGCGGGCGAACAGCCGTCGCACATTCTCGCGCCGGCTCTTCACTACAGTCGCGAACGCATCACCGCTTTGTTCAAGCGCAAATTCGAAACCGATATGCCGCTCGATACCGGCGAAGCGCTCACGTTTTTTGCGCGCCAGATTCTGCGCGAAAAGTTTTTGCACGCCGACGTTGGGGTCACCGGTGCGAATCTGATCGCCGCCGACACCGGTACGCTCATGCTCGTCGAAAGCGAGGGCAACATTCGCCTGGCGAGTTTCGCGCCGCCTGTGCACATCGCCATCGCGGGCATCGAAAAGATTGTCTCGACGCGCGAAGAAATGGCGCCGTTCCTGGAATTGCTTTCGACCAGCGCTACCGGGCAACCGATGTCGGTCTATACGAGTTTCATCAGCCCGCCGCTCAACGATCCGCCGTTCGCGATGCCGAGGAAACCGCTCAAGCCGCGCGAGTTCCATCTCGTGCTGGTCGACAACGGCCGCCTGAGGATGCGCGACGATCCCGTGTTTCATGAAGCGCTCAATTGCATTCGCTGTGGCGCGTGCCTGAATTCGTGCGCAAATTTCCAGACCGTCGGCGGCCACGCGTTTGGAGGCGAAACTTATTCCGGCGGCATTGGTGGCGCCTGGGAAGCATGGACGAGCAAGCTCGAAAATGCGCGCTTCTCCGAGCTCTGCACCGGGTGTACGCGCTGTGTGCAAAATTGCCCGGTCCGCATCGATATTCCCTGGCTCAACGCGAACTTGGGCAGCAGGCTCAATGCTATCGAGCCTTCTTCGACGGCAAAAAGCTTGCTCGGCTCCCTGACCGAAGTCGATCCCATCGATCGCACCGCGCCCGTCTCGAAAATGTTCTTCGGCAACTATCACTACTTCGCGAAGTGGGGCGCACGCTTCCCGTCGATGGCAAATTCCGTCGATGCCGGACGCGCTCCATCGACGCGCATCGACTCCTCCGACGAAGGCAACACCAGCTTCTCGCGCACGATGATGGAAAAGTGGTTGAACGTCGATCGGCGCCGCACCCTGCCGCCGTTTCCAAAGCATACGTTTGTGGAAGAAGCGGACGCGATCGAGCCGCCTTCCAGCAAGGGCCGCGAGATTAAGGTTGTGATTTTTGCCGACGTGTTCACGAATTACGGCATGGTCAGTCGCGGTCTTGCGACGCTGAAAGTTTTACGCGAGATGGGCGCCGACGTTGTCGTCAGCGACTGCGTGCCCGAGGGCCGCGCGGCGATGTCGCAGGGCATGATCGCGACGGCGAAGCAGCACGCGCGCGCTGCCACGCGCGAACTCGATCCGCACGTCAGCGACGGCCGCGACATCGTGGTCGTCGAGCCGAGCTCGCTCTCGATGTTCCGCCGCGATTTTGCGCGATTGCTCGACAGCAAGAATCGCTACGAGCGCTTCGCTACGCGAGCATTTGAGCCTGTCGAGTACGTCGTGAAAATTCTCAGAGCCACCGGACGCAAGCCGCACGAAGTCTTCGATATTTCGAAATCCAAAGTCGGCCACCGGCTGTTCTATCACGCGCACTGCCAGCAAAAAACCATCGGTGCCGCTGATGCGACGGAGCGACTGCTTATCGACATCGGTTTCGACGTTGTGACGTCCAACGTCGAGTGCTGTGGCATGGCGGGCAGTTTTGGCTACAAGAAGGACTTCTACGATTTGTCTCTCGCGGTCGGCGCGGATTTATTTGGCCAGGTCGTGCAGCAGGATCGCGACGGCGGCGCGCGTCAGCTCATCGCCAGCGGAACGTCATGCACCGAGCAATTGCACGCCGGTTTCGAGCGAAAGATTCTGCATCCGATGGAATTGCTCGTGACGCTGATCGAGCCTCAGAAGGAATCCGACAAAGTCGCCAAGGATTCCGAAGACGCCGAGATCGAGGCCGATTTGGAATCGCTCAAGCGGTCCAAGAGGGAAGCGTCCAAGAGCTGAACCGTGTGTACGACTGGAATGTTGTGCCCCGCGCGAGCCAGTGAGGATTGCAACTGCAGCAGGCAGCCTGGATTTCCCGTCGCGATGACATCCGGTTTCAGTGGAGCGATCAGTTCCGCTTTGCGATCGCCGAGTGTTGTAGCCGTGTCGGGTTGCACCAGGTTGTAGATTCCCGCCGAACCGCAGCAGATTGCCGCTTCAGGAATTTCGAGAAGTTCGATTCCCGGAATTTGCGCGAGTAATTGCCGAGGTGGAATCCGAATTCCTTGCGCGTGTTGCAGATGGCATGCATCGTGATACGCGACGCGCAGCTTCAGCGGATGTCGCTTGGCCTGCGGAGGCGCGCTCCGCTCAGAAATTCGGTGATGTCGCGGCATTTTGCGGCGAACGCTTTCGCTCTCGCGGCGTATTGAGCATCGTCGCGCAGCAAATGGCCGTATTCCTTCACGTTCGAGCCGCATCCGGCCGCATTCGTGATGATGAATTCGACGTTGGCGCGCTCGAAGGCGTCGATCGTCTTGCGAGCCAATTCGAGTGCTCCGTTTTCTTCTCCCGCATGAACCATAAGGCGCCACAGCACGGCTGATCGGCGGGAGCAACGACCTCAAATCCCTCTGCAGCAAGTACGCGAGTAGTTGCAGAATTGACCCGCGGAAAAAACTCACGTTGGACGCATCCAAGCAAAAGTCCAACTCGCGCGCGCTTCGTTCCCAGCGCTGCGGTGAACTCCGGAACTCGCTCGCCCGACTTCAGCGTAGGCATCAACGCTTCCATCGCGCGCAACTTCTTCGGCAGCAGATTCAGCAGGCCAGTCGCTCGCACAAGCGTTTGCAGTCCCGACTTCTGATAGACGAGCAGCGGAAGCCGAAGCAGTCGCAAACGGTCGGGTCGCGGAAACGTCGCGAAAATCATGCGGCGATACAACTTCTCGAACGCGCTGCGCGGATAGTTCCGTTCGATCTGCGCCCTCGTCGCTTCGATCAGTTTGCTGTAATCCACACCCGAAGGACACGCCGTCATGCACGACATGCAGCCGAGGCACGTGTCGAAATGGCTGACCCATTGCGAATTCATTTCCGCTTTGCCGTCCGCCGCCAGCTTCATCAGATAGATTCGCCCGCGCGGTGAATCCATCTCTTCGTTCCACAATTTATATGTCGGACAAGCCGGCAGACAGAAACCGCAATGCACGCACTGATCGATGAGTTCTCTCGCCGGCGGATGATGCGCGTCGAATGCGCCCGTTGACGACGGCTTTTCCGAAGGCTGAGTCGGTGGCGGCCCCTCGATTCCCTCCGGCATCAGATGCCACCTACAAATCGGCCAGGATTCAGCGTCGATTTTGGATCGAATTGACGCTTGACCATTTGCATGATCTTCATGCGATCGCCGGCTTCGCCCCAGGCAATCGAGCGGCGGCAAATCGTCCGGCGCGTGCAAATCGACTAGCGATCCGCCCAGCTTGATTCCAATCTGTCCGGACGTGCGTGTCGACGCTTGCCACTCCCGAAGGATCGCCGCCGTCAGCAAGATCGTTCCCAATCCAGTCGCTTGCATGACGGCGTTGAAGCGAATCGCTCGAGTTGTCGGCAGCGATCTTTGGCTCAGGAGTTCGTGAGTTTCGGCGATCTGAGTGGTAAGGTGGATAGTCTCGCTACCGCTGTCGTCTCTATAGACGTGCCGACCTTCTGAGTATAAATCCTTGTCGCGCTTTCCATACTGCCGACCCAGCATCGACGATCGCGGTCTGCGGGAGAGCGATTTCGCGAGTTGTTCTGCCTGCGCGGCAACCGGCCTCGGTCGCCTCGAACAGTACGTCGAGCTTGCGGTTGCTCCGGATCGAAAACCGAATCTGCAATGCAGAGTGGGCGAGCTTGGAGTTCTGGATCGCAAGTACGAGTCGCTCCGCGTCGCTGATATCGCGAGCCATAACCTGAAATCGTGCGCGATTTGTTCGGCATTGGATGAAGTCGAAACGTCGCCTGTGTGATCACGCCAAGAGTCCCAAGCGCGCCGGTGACGAGCTTCGGCAGATCGTAGCCTGCAACATTTTTCACTACTTTGCCGCCGCTCTTGGCAAGCGTGCCATCGGGAGAGCGAGCGTCGCGCCGATCACCAGATCGCGAAGAGAACCGAAACGAAGCCGCAAAACCCCGCTGTCATTGGTGGAAAGAATTCCTCCGACCGTGGCGCGGTCGGCCAAAGTGCGTCGAGCGCAAGTCGTTGATTTTGCTTCCCGAGCGTTTCGGCGAGGTGCTGCAGCGTGCAACCTGCTTCGACCGTGACGGTCAGATCCGAATGCGCGTGTTCGACGACAGCATTGAGGCGGGCCGTGGAAAGAATGACGTCGGCGCGCCGCGGAGGATTTCCCCAGGCGAGTTTCGTTCCGCCGCCACGAGGAACTACAGCGAGGCCAGCATCGTTGGCCGCCTTCATAACCTGCGCGAGTTGTTTTTCATCGGCTGGCGAGACGACGAGTTGCGGTTGCACTCCGGCAACGCGATCTTGATCGTTTGCAGCGCGTATATTTTCTGCGCCGACGATTGTATGGGCAGCGGATTCAAACACAGAGATGTCTTGTGTTGTGGCCGATGAAAGGCTCGCGTCGCCCATCGTTAAAAACGCTCCGCGATTCCGGCGGATTCGAGTGCGTGTGGGACGTATTTGCCGGGCTTTTCGCCGCAGAGGCGCGGAGTCGGAAAAATCTTGCCAGGATTTGCGAGACGATTCGGATCGAATGCGCATCGGACGCGCTGCATCGTTTCGAGATCGGGCTCGCTGAACATTTTGGACATCGCGCGCTTTTTGTCTTCGCCCACGCCGTGCTCGCCGGTGATTGAACCTCCGGCGGCGATGCAGATTTCTAGAATTTTGTAAGAGAGCGCTTCGGCGGCCTCTTCCTGTCCTTCGATGCGGCGATCGTAGAGCACGAGGGGATGGAGATTTCCGTCGCCCGCATGAAATACGTTCGCGACGCGAACTCCGCTGTCTTTGCTGAGCCGATCGATTTCGCTCATGACCTGCGGCAACGCAGTGCGCGGAATCACGCCGTCCTGCACGATGTAATTCGGCGAGATGCGGCCGACCGCTGCGAAAGCGGCTTTCCGACCTTTCCACACGAGCGCGCGTTCTGTCTCGGATTGCGCGACGCGAATTTCGGAAGCGCCATGCTCGCGGCAAATCGCATCGACGTGTTTCATCAGCGATTCCACTTCGGCGAACGGGCCGTCGAGCTCGACGAGCAGCAATGCGCCGCAATTGGGATAGTTCGCGTGGACTGCCGCTTCGGCCGCTTGAATGGCGAGGTTGTCCATCATTTCGATTGCAGCGGGCAACATTCCCGCGGCGATGATTCCACTGACAGCAGCGCCAGCTTCGTTCGTGGACGGAAACGCGGCGAGGAGTGTCTGCACGCATTCGGGTTGTTTCACGATGCGAAGGATTATTTTTGTGGCGACTCCGAGCGTGCCTTCGGAACCGACAAAGACGCCGGTGAGATCGTACCCAGGCGTATCGAGCGTTTTGCCGCCGAGATGCACGAGCGATCCATCAGGAAGAACAACTTCCAGACCAAGAACGTGCGTCGTGGTGAATCCGTACTTCAGGCAATGCGCGCCGCCGGAATTTTCGGCGACGTTGCCGCCGATGCTGCACACCGATTGTGACGAAGGATCGGGTGCGTAGAAGTATCCATGTGGCGCAACGGCGGCGGTCACGTCGAGATTGATTACTCCGGGCTCGACGACGACGCGCGCGTTCGGGATGTCGATTTCGAGAATGCGGTTCATGCGCGTCAAAGCGATGACGATTCCATTGTCGATGGGGAGCGCGCCGCCACTGAGTCCTGTGCCGGACCCGCGCGCGACGAACGGGATTTTATTCGCATGGCAGAGTTTCAGGATTGCCTGCACTTGCGCCGTGTTTTCCGGAAGGAGAACTCCGAGCGGCATCACGCGAAAGTTCGTGAGCCCGTCGCATTCGTAGGTGCGCAATTCCTCGGCGGACGTGATCAGGCCGCGCGGCCCGACGATTTCACGAAATTGATTGGCAATCGCAGCGTTCACAAAAAAAGAGTGAAGTAACGAAGCGCAGATGTAAAGCCGTAACGAAAACCCAGGTTGTCCGCGCGCATCAGTGGATGACCATGTTTTTGAATGGCGCTACGTAGGCTTGCAGGAAGACGAGGATGCCGACGAGTGAGGCGAGCGCAATGCTATGCAAGAAAACGTAGCGCAGGATATCGCCTTCGTGGCCGTACCACTCGGTTGCGGTGCTGGCGACGACGATGCTTTGGGCGTCGATCATTTTGCCCATGACGCCGCCGGCGCTGTTGGCAGCGCACATCAACACGGGTGAAACGCCGACTTGATTCGCCGAGATGCGTTGCAGGCTGCCGAAGAGAACATTTGAGGCGGTATCGGAACCTGTGAGTGCGACGCCGAGCCATCCGAGCAGCGTTCCAAAGAACGGATAGAGCATTCCTGTGCGCGCGAAGGCGAGTCCCATCGTGGCGTCAAGTCCGGAATATCGAGTTGTGAAACCAATCGCCATCATGGCGGCGATGGTGAGCAGCGAAAAACGCACGCGGTACAGCGTTTTTGCATACTGGCGCGCGAGGCGAATCGGTCCGTAGCCCATCAAGAATCCGGAAATGACCGCGGAGAAGAGAATTCCCGTGCCGGACGCGGAGAGCCAATTCAGCAGGAAAATCGCGGGTTCCGGTGTTGGCTTTGCAACTACTGGAGGAACGCGCAACGACAAATTGTGCAGATATGCGATCGGAATTTTTGGGCTTGAAAGGTGATCGAGAAATGCTTTTGTGGAAGGCAATCCCCAAACAAAAACCAGGACGCTGAGAATGATCCACGGAATCCACGCTTTGATTACGGCGGAGCGCGCGTGACCATGCTCGCCACGCGCGGTGCGGTCGGCTTCGTGACCTTCGAGTCCCCAGATGCGCTTCGGATGCCAGACCAGAAGCAGTAGTGTGACTCCCGCGATAGAACACACGGATGCAACGACGTCGACGAGCCAGGGGCCGTGAAGATTGGACATCAGAAATTGCGGGACGGCGAAGAAAAGTCCGGCGACGAGAGTGGCGGGCCAGACTTCGAGCATTCCGTCGAAACCCGCGAACGTCCAGATCAGCCAGAACGGAACGAGGAGAGAAAAGAAGGGAAGAATGCGGCCAGTCATGCCGCTGAGTTGAAGGAGATTGATTCCGCTGACGCCGGAGAGCGCGACGAGCGGAGTACCGAGCGCGCCAAATGCGACAGGCGCGGTGTTGGCGATCAGCGATAAACCCGACGCCTGCAACGGTTTGAAGCCGATGCCGATCAGGATGGCGGCGGTGACGGCGACGGGGGTGCCGAAGCCGCAGGCACCCTCGAAAAATGCTCCGAAGGCGAAGGCGATGAGGACGAGCTGGAGCCGGCGATCCTGCGTGATGCCCATGAGGCTTTGCTGGAGGACTTTGAAGTGGCCGGCTTCGCAGGTGAGGTCGTACATGAAAATGACGTTGAGAACAATCCAGCCGATGGGGAAAAGGCCGTAAAGGACGCCGTAGACGGCTGACATTGCGCCCATTTTGGCGGGCATGCCGAAGATTGTGCAGGCGATGAGGAGCGAAGCAGTGAGACCCATGAGCGCGGCGAAGTGCGCCTTGATGCGGAAAATGGCGAGAGCACTCAGAAGTATCAAAACGGGAACGGCGGCGAGGAGGGTGGAGAGCAGCCAGTGGCCAGCGGGGTCGTAGTTTTGGGTCCAGGTCACGTGGGCTCCGGGAGAAATGTGAGGCTTGGTGGATATATGTGATTGGAGGGGATGTCAAGTTGGGGGTGGGAGGGGTGGGGGGACCCCTCCCCATGTTTTGCGTAAGGATGTGATTCTAGGGTGGTTGCGGGCGCGGATCGCGTATGGATGTGATTGTAAAGGAGTTGTTGGCGGTAAGAGTGTACGGCGAGGGCCGGACGTGAGTAGAGAGTCGACACGGAGAGCGCGGGTATGTCGTTGTGTTTGCGGGTCTTGTCGAATCCAAATCCCGCGATCTGGAAACGATCGCGGCTACAGGGTGCGAACGTTTGATTGGGAGGCGGGTATAAAAAAGCTTGGGAGGTGTAGACTCTGCGGGTACGGTACGGAGGATGTACTGGTGACGGGGATTTGGACAGCAACGCGGGTCGCGACGTGGTGGGTGCGATGTGTGGTCGCAACAGGCATCTTGGGCGGGTTGATCGTTGCGTGCGCGGTGGTTTTGGGGGCGGGGCAGGGATTGGAGGCTGGATATTCGTTGCGGGGGACGGTGGTGAATTCGGTGACGGGGGAGCCGATTCACAATGCGCTGGTGACACTGAGTATCGACGGAACACGATCGGCATTCACGGCGGCGGACGGATCGTTTGAATTTCGAGACTTGAAGGAAACGGGTGATCGGGCGATTTTCGCCGCAAGACCAGGATACTTTTCGCCACAGCTGGTGAGGCATTCGCATTACTCCACCAGTTCGAGCACGATCCCGGTACGGATCGGGCCGGATCAGCCGCCGCTGGTGCTCCGACTCATTCCGGAAGGCATTATCGCGGGGCGTGTGACAGGCGAGTCGGGAGAACCCGTCGAGGGATTGGTGGTGCGCATCTTCTTTCGCGGTGCGGAAGAAGGGCACTGGTCGTTGCAGGAGTTGAGTGGACTTGAAACGGACGCGAATGGCGAGTTTCGAAAAGCCGAGTTGATGGCGGGCAAATATATCGTTGAGTTCGGGCCTGGCGGCGAATCGAGGAAGATGTCGAAAGGGAATAACGTAGCAAGGGCCGGGTACGGAGCTGTTTTTTATCCCGGCGTAGCGGATCTCGCGTCGGCAACTGCGCTCGACATCACTCCTGGAAAAGTACAAGAAGTGGATATGAGGATGCCGACGGTTTCGTTTTTTCGGGTTAGCGGCACGATCAGCGGAATTCCGCTTGAGGAAGGAGCGCGAGTGCTCGTGAAGGATGGCGCCGGCGAACCGTTTACGCAGTCATCCACTTCTTCACGGAAACAGGGGCACTACAACCTTGATCCTCTCGCAGCAGGAACTTACACGATCGAGGTCGAAGATTATCAGCAAGTATTGCGTGCCTCGCGTCCTCTGCTTCTGAAGGCGGATACGACGGGAGTGAATTTGACTCTTCAACCGGGTGCCTCCATTCCCGTTAGAGTGAAAACAGAATTAGACCCAGCGGCCGTAGTAGAGCACGGAGAAGGTTACACGCGAATCACCCGAGGCAATACTGAGACGACAACGTATGGGAACGGGGGCGCCGTCAGTGTGATTTTCAGTCGACGAGACGGTCAATTCCTTTCCCATAGAGTTCCGATGTCGACGACCGGGTCGAAGGATCAATTCACGATGGAACATGTGCAGGCGGGAACGTATGAAATGCATTTTGAGCCCGCGGGCCCTTTTTACGTGCAGTCCGCAGTTTCGGGTTCGACGAATCTTCTGCGAGAAAAGCTGACGGTTGCTCCCGGGGCAGAAGTCGAGCCTATCGAGATCGTGTTGCGTGACGATTTCGGTTCGCTGGAAGGGAAGATTTCGCACGACTCGAAGGTCAAGCCAGCGATGGTCGTGGCTATTTCCGAAGAGTTTCCGCAGCAGACGCGCACGGTGACGGTAAGGGAAACGACCGAAGGATATTCGTTCTCCACGAGGTTGGCTCCTGGCGTCTATAGAATTTTGGCCGTGGACAGGATCGACAACTTCGCTTACCGGGAACCGGAAGTGGTGCAGGCGTATTCGTCGAAGATGAAGGACGTCCGGATTGAGGCAAATGGGAAGGCGAACGTGGATGTGGAGGTGGTCGGCGTGGAGAGCCGAGTCCCATGATTGCCGGGTTGCTGTGGCTGATGGTGTTTGGCTGGACGGTGCAGCAGCAAACATCACCCTCGCCCAGCGCGACTCCGCAAGGGAACGCGGAGGGCGTCGCGCGATACAGGGTGGCGGGGGTGGTGGTGGATTCGATGAGCGGGCAGCCGTTGCCGAATGCTTCGGTATCGCTGGAGTCGCTCGATGCTATGAATCGCGATGGTGAAGGCGACGATGAAGCAACGATGCTGAGCGACGGAGACGGACGTTTCGCGTTCGAGAGTCTTGCAGAGGGGCAATATGTGTTGTGGGGAACACGAAAAGGATATGTCGGGCAACGCTACAAACAGCACGGGAATTTTTCGACGGGAATCGTGCTCAAGCAAGGGGTGAGCGCCGAGAATTTGCGGTTCGAGATGACTCCCGACGCGTCGATCATCGGGCAAATCACGGATGAGATGAGCGAACCGGTGAGATTGGCGCACGTTCGATTGGTGCGGGAGGGAAGGGTAAGCGGCCAGCGCAAGAACGTCCCGGTCCGAGAGGCGGATACAGACGATCTGGGACGCTACCGAATCGATCACCTTCAGCCGGGAACATACGTCGTCGTAGTGACGGCGACTCCGTGGTACGCGAGCGGAAACGGGAGAGCGAGGCCGAGCGCGTCCTTCGGGCCGAACGCGAATTCAACGAAAGTGAAGGAACCGTACCCGGGGGATGTAAATACGGATGTGACGTATCCCGTGACCTATTTTCCAAGCGCGGTTGATTTTGCGGCGGCGACGCCGATTGTGCTGCATCCGGGAGACGCAGAAACGGCGAACGTTTCCATGACGACGGTGCCGGCGGTTCGACTGACGTTTCGGAAGTACGGGAGCGAACCCGACGAGCAGACCTCGGTGGCGTCGATAACGCACACTATCGCTGACGGGATCACGGAGAGCGTGAACTATGGTGCCACTGAGTCGGAAGGGATGGTCGAAATCGTAGGTCTGCCGCCTGGAAATCTGAACGTTCAGTGGATGACGACAAAAGGCAGTGACGTAAAGACGCGAACGCAGACGATTCGTTTGGGAGGCGCTGGGCATCCTGAGATATCTGATGAAAGCGCAACCGCGCCTTCGACGGTGGGCGGGACGATACAGGTGGAGCCGCGGATGCACCTGCAGAATCCGACGATTACCCTCCGGAATATGCTGACAGGAGCGGGAGTGCCCGCAAGGGCGGAGTCGAACGGGGAATTCAAATTTTCGCAGGAGTTTGCGCCTGGGACGTACGAACTTTCTCTGCCGCGAGCGCAGGACGCGACCCTGGTGGTCGCGGCGAGCGGTGCGAAGACGTCAGGAACGACGATTGAGATTTCGGCAGGGCAGAACGTCGAGCTGAAAATTTTTGCTTCGATGAGCACAGCGCAGATTACGGGCATAGCGATGAAGGACGGAAAACCGGTTGATGGAGTGATGGTGCTGCTTGTTCCGGCGGATTTTGAGCACGAGGCGCGCAGGATGCGAATCGATCAGAGCGATTCGGATGGGTCGTTTCATCTGTCGCGGATTGTCCCGGGGAAATATATGGTCTTAGGGATTGAGGATGCGTGGAAGGCGGAGTGGTCGAGCCCGGAATTTTTGCGGAAATTTTTGCCGGGTGGGCAGGTGATTGAGGTCGGAGTTGACGCGAAGCTCAAAGTGAATGTTGACGTGCAGAAGAATATGAATTCGACGGATTGAAGTTTTATTTTTTAGCCCAGATGAGACGGTCGCCGCCGACCAGGGTGAGGCCGAGAATGCTGTCGTCGCCGCGTTTGAAATTCACATCGAAATACGAGTTTTTGAACAGACGTTGGATTTTTAATGATTTGAGGGATTTCGCCGGGACGATTGTCCGCACCGTGGTGCTCCAGTCGACAAATTGCGAGGTGCCGTTGAGTTCCACTCCGATTTGAACGGTTACGGTTACGAAGCCGCGATATTCAAAGCACTGAATGTCGGTATGGGCCGAGGCTGCGCACGAAGCGTTCGAGTCGGCGCGCATGGTTTGCTCAAACTCATCCAGTCGAGCGGAGTCGTCGGCGCCGATGATGGCAGCGGAGAAATTCTGATTGGTTGGAACCTGATGCGCGTAGAACAGAACGCGATAGTGCTTTTGTGGTTTGAGATCGAGGATGGCGAAATCGCGGGAGCCTTCGTGATCGGTCTGAGCCAAGGAGTCCGGCGAATAGTGCATTGGCTGAGCTTGCTGAAATCGGAGCGAGCCATCGGAGTTTGTCGTCACGTCGAAAAGAACGTCGCTGATGCCGAGATAGTTTTTGTCGGATTTTTCGCTGCCGTTGAAGTAGGCGCGCTCGATTTTGAGGCGCAAATTCGGTTTGAGGTTTACGCCACTGCGTTCGAGCACGTAGCCGTATGCGTTGAAGAGGCTGCCGCCGGGAGGAGTGGGAACGTTTTGGAGGATGTAGTCGCGGACCGGGATTGCGGAGGTGGCGAAGCACCCAGCACGCTCGGCTTCATCGACGTGAAGAAGGAAAGAATAGAGTTGGTCGATCGCGCTGGTCTGATCGGAGATGAGGTAATCCGTACGGAACCAGAGATCAGGCGGTGGGAAGACGACGCGAAAGTCCGAATCGGTTGAGTCACGTTCCAGTCGGAACATGCCTTTAGTGACCAAGCATGTGTTCGCAATTGAAGGGGCGTCTCTGTTTGCGGCACCGTAAACGTGATGGAAGTGTCGTTCGGATTTTGAGCCGGAACGGCGGGAGATAGTAGGAGGGGATATTGATAGAGAGCAAGCGAAATGCGGAGAGGTGGAAGAGAGCGGAGAGGTTGAGGAAACCGGCTTCCGTGATGCGCAATCGCAAGAACGAACAGGATAGAAGAGGGAGAGCGGGTCGAAGAGAATTCAACGTTTTTGCGTTCCCGCTTCGAGCAGACCGGCGCAAGTATTCCAGCAAAAGATGGTGAGGACCGGCACTCGGTGCTGTCGCGGAGCGGTGATTACGGGGAGTAAGTTACACTCTTCATAAGATGAATCAGGCGAAAATTTTTGAAGCGCTGAAACGGTATTGGGGATACGACTCGTTTCGGCCGATGCAGGAGCGGATCGTCGGGAGTCTGGTCGGCGGGCGGGATGCGTGTGTGATTATGCCGACGGGCGGCGGGAAATCGCTGTGTTATCAGCTGCCGGCGGCGTTGTCGCAGGACAAGACGGTGGTGGTGATTTCGCCGCTGATTGCGTTGATGCAGGACCAGTTGGCGCAACTGACGCAGATGGGGATTGCGGCGGGAACGCTGAACAGTTCGGTGGAGAGCGGGCAGCAGAGCCGCGTGATGCGCGAGGCGGCTGAAGGAAAATATCGGTTGTTGTATCTGTCGCCGGAGCGGCTGGCGCGGGCGGATACGGTTGATTGGCTGCGGAAGGTGCCGATTTCGATTTTTGCGATCGATGAGGCGCACTGCATTTCGGAGTGGGGGCACGAGTTCCGTCCGGAGTACCGGCAACTGAGTTCGCTGCGGGCGAATTTCCCAGGGTGTGCGATTGCAGCGTTTACGGCGAGCGCGACGCGGCAAGTACGGCACGACATCATTGCGCAATTGAAATTGCGCGATCCGGATAAATACATCGCGAGCTTTCACCGGCCGAATCTGCGTTACATCGTGCGGGAGTGCGAAGGTGGGACGCAGGAGACGCTGCTGCTGCGCGCGTTGCGCGCGTACGGCGACAGCAACCTGATTGTTTACGCGCCGACGATTAAAACGGTGGAAGAGACGGTGGATTTCCTGGAGGGCAAGGGGATTCCGGCGATCGCGTATCACGGGCAGATGGACAGCGAGGATCGAAGACGGAATCAAGAGAAGTGGATGGCGGATGAAGTTCGCGTGCTGGTGGGTACGATCGCGTTTGGATTGGGAATTAATAAGGCGGCGGTGCGAGCGGTGATCCATTTATCGCTGCCGAAATCGGTGGAGCAGTATTACCAGGAAGCGGGACGCGCGGGGCGCGATGGGTTGCCGGCGGACTGCGTGATGTTGTGGCAGAAGAAAGATGCGGGGCTGTTGGCGTACTTCATCAATCAGCTGAGCGATCTGGAAGAGAAGGAGCGCGCGTGGTCGCGCTACAACACGGTGCGGCGATTTGTGGAAGATGTGGAATGCCGGCACATGCGAATTTGTTCGCACTTTGGTGAGAAGCCGAAGTGGGAGCGGTGTAACGCGTGCGATGTTTGCGGCGTGATGCCGTCGTGGTTGGCGGAGCCGGTGGCGGCGCCGATTGGGCGACGTTCGAAGAAGAGGCGAGGGATGGCAGCGGCGGCCGGGGCGGGCGCGTCGAGTTCGGTTGGCTCGGGGCGAGCGGGGGAAGAGGCGCGAAGGTTTCGGGAATTTGCGGATGACGAAGTTGCGACGGGCGTCGATCCGGAACTGCGCGAGCACTTGCGGGCGTGGAGGAGCAAGAAGGCGAAGGAAATCGGAATGCCTGCGTACATCGTGATGAATGACAACTCGCTGGACGCATTGTGCCGAGTGCGGCCCTCGACGCCGGGGCAGTTGTTGAATGTGTTGGGCTTTGGCGAAAAGAAAGTGGAGCAGTTTGGCGCGGAAGTTTTGGAGGAGTTGAGGCGGTTCGAAGAAGGAGAGCGCGCGGCAGCGAGCAAGAAGGTGGCGGTGTCGCCGGCGGAGGAGACGCTGCGGTTGCTGGCGGAGGGCAAGACGTTGGAGGAAGTTGCGCGGGCGCGAGGGCGGGCGCTGGGGACAGTTGTGTCGATGGTTTCGGAAATGGTGGAGAGTGGAGAAGTGGAATTTCGGCCGGAATGGATTGCAGCGGAGCGGGTGGAGAAAATTCGAGAGGCTTGTGAGCGGTTGGGTACAGAGCGGCTGCGGGCGTTGAAGGATGCGTTGCCAGCGGAGATTACGTATGAAGAGATTAAGTTGGTAGCGGCGCACTGGCGGACCGGAGCGCGAGCGCATTGATCAGCGTGCGGTTATCGGATGGCAGGTAGTCCTATACATGCGGTACTAAGAATTTGAGGTTTCGGTACTATTCGTACCGATGGCAGGGCTCCGCTTATACTAATTTTGTCTTGGTCGAAGATACGCGCCGTAGTTCCAGCCCATGCAGCGGTCGCGCTGCAGAGCGCGCCTCGACAGAGAATTTCTTTCAGATCAGCGAAGTGCGAGGCTTCAGAGGCTTCGATATGGCGGAGTTGAGCGGAGCGTTCCGAACGCTGGTGCTGGAAGTGAATGGAAGTCCCAAAGCCCGATGCTCGTAATCGTTGGAATGATTCTGCTGTTGACCTGGATTTTTGACCACGCAGTACACCTCACGCCGAGTTCCCTTGTTAATTTGTTGCTGTTGTTCGCGACGATTTCGTTCGTGCTGGATTTCTTGCGCGAGCGCGAGAATCTGCGTCATCCGCGCCCGGGATGGGACGCGATGCCACCGAAGGGATGGTTTGCGAAATCGGTGCGACGCGTGAGACACAAGAGTACGGACGGGACCAAGGCGGCGCCGTCGATAAAGTTGAAGGCGACGCGGGCGGCGTAGGAAGAAGACGAAGTAAAGAAGCAATGATGTAACGAAGTAACGAATGGCCGGCGGCGGATTTGCGAATTGCCGGTTACGAACGCGGTTCTCCTCGGAATTCCTATACAAGCAGAAATTTTTTTGAGACGGCACACGGCGCGTTGGTAGTGGTGTGTCGACTTTAGAAAAAGCATTCACCACAGAGTTCGCGGAGGTGCAGAGACGGAACGAGTGTGTCTAGGTGAAGAGGGATTGGAGGATTTGGGTGCGGTAGTCGAAGATGCGGCGGACGTCGGGGGCTACGAAGAGGGAATTGATGAGCCCGCCGCCGAGGACGGCGTAGTCAACGTGGTCAGTGACTTGTGTGCCGCCGTCTTGAGAGACGAAGCGGTGTTCGTGGCGCCAGAGGCGGTAGGGGCCGCTGAGTTGTTCGTCGATGAAGCGGTGAGGTGGATCCCAGGCGGTGATTTCGCTTTCCCACGAGATGGGTATGCCGTGGAGACGGAGTTTGTAGCGTATGTGCGTGCCGGGTTTCATCACGATGGGATCGGGAGTGATGACCTGGAACTTGAGGAAGGGGGGAGTGAGACGTTCGAGATTGTGGGCGTCGGCGAAGAAGGGGAAGACTTCGTCGATGGGGCGGGGGAGGAAGATGGAGCGATCGATGGAGAAGGTTTTCATTGGAGTTGGATGAGTCGGGACTGTCGGAGAGTATACGTCGCGGAGATACGAGCGGATGCGTTGGGGAGGCTTGGAGTCGGGTCGGTGCTGCTTTAAAACGCTATGGGATGGGCGGGGCTGAATCTAAACCCGCACCCTCCAACTACTGAGGGTGCGGCACCCAAAACCCGGCAACGTCGCTGAGGTTGTCGCGAGACGAAAGCTTCAGCTGCCGTGGCCGCTGCCGCCGGTTAGTTCGCGGACGATGTTGCTAACGAAATTTTTGGCGTCGCCGAAGAGCATCAGGGTTTTGTCGAGGTAGTAGAGCGGGTTGTCGATGCCGGCGAAGCCTGCGGCCATGCTGCGCTTGATGACCATGACGGTGCGGGCTTTGTCGACGTCGAGGATGGGCATGCCGTAGATGGGGCTGGTGGGATCGGTGCGCGCGGCGGGATTGGTGACGTCGTTGGCGCCGATGATGAGGGCGACGTCGGTTTGCGCGAGGTCGCCGTTGATCTGGTCCATTTCCAACAGCTTGTCGTAGGGGATGTCGGCTTCGGCGAGGAGAACGTTCATGTGGCCGGGCATGCGTCCGGCGACGGGGTGGATGCCGAAAGTGACGTCGACGCCGCGCTTGGTGAGCGAATCGTAGAGTTCGCGGACTTTGTGCTGGGCTTGGGCGACGGCCATGCCGTAGCCGGGGACGACGACGACTTTGCTGGCGGCGCCGAGGATGCCGGCGGCTTCTTCGGGAGTGGCGCTGCGAACGGGCGGGGCTTCCTTCGCGCCGGAGGCAGTGGCTTGGATCTGGCCGAAGCCGCCGAAGAGCACGTTGGTGAAGGAACGGTTCATCGCTTTGGACATGATGACCGAGAGGATGAAGCCGGAAGAGCCGTCGAGCGCGCCGGCGATGATGAGGAGCTTGCTGTTGAGGACGAAGCCCATCGCGGCGGCCGAGAGCCCGGCGTAGGAATTCAAAAGCGAGATGACGGTGGGCATATCGGCGCCACCGATGGGGATGACCAGCATCACGCCGAAGATGAGCGGGATGATGATCATGATCGGGAACAGACGGATCTGATCGGGATGGATGATGAGAATTACCGCGACGACGAGCGCAATTCCGAAAAGCAGAGCGTTGACGAAATTCTGGCCTTTGTAGGTGATGGGGCGCTGCGGCAAGACTTCCTGCAATTTTCCGGCGGCCATTAAGCTACCGGTGAAGGTGAGCGAGCCGAGAATCACTTCCATCGAGAGGACGGCCATCATGAAGGGGCTGATGTCCGGGGCGCGAAGGTAGAACTCGGCAGTGCCAACGACGGTGACGCAGAGTGCGCCGAATGCGTGACTGAGCGCGGTTCGCTGCGGGACCGCGGTCATGGCGACGTTGCCGAGCGGGATACCGATGATGGTACCGACGACGAGGCCGATGGCGATGAGCTTGTAGTCGATGATGCCCGCGTGGAGGAGCGTGCCGCCGATCGCGAGGACCATGCCCGCCTCGCCTGCGAAAAGGCCGCGGCGCGCAGTGACGGGAGAGCTAAGCCACTTGAGGGAAAGAATGAAGAGAGCGGTCGCGACGAGGTAGGTGGACTCGATCAGGGTGTCGGTCGTGAGGAATGTGGTCATTTCGCGGAACCACCAGCCGTCGTTCCACCAGCTTTCGGGCCGCTCGACTTGAACATTTTCAACATGCGGTCGGTGATGATGAAGCCGCCGACGATGTTGCTGGTGGCGGCGATGATGGCGATCGTGCCTAAAATCGCGGCGAGGTTAGTCTTGTGTTCACCGGCGAGGATGATCGCGCCGACGACGGCAATGGCGTCGAGAGCGTTGGTGAGCGACATCAACGGCGTGTGGAGCAGAGGCGAGACGCGGCGGATGACTTCGAATCCGATGAATGCGGCCAGCATGAAGACGTAGAGGCCGGTGAGCAGGTCCAACTTCATTGCGGAGTTTCCTCCTTCGGAGCGAGAGCAGGAAGCTGGAAGAGTTCGCGGAGACGCGCGTTGACGATCTCGCCGCCGTGGGTGACGAGCGTGTCTCGAAGGATGTCGTCTTTCAGATTGAGGTTGAGCTTACCGTCTTTGACGAGGAGCGCGAGGAATGTGGAAAGGTTGCGGGCGTACATCTGGCTGGCGTGATAAGGAACGGTGCTGGCGAGATTGAACCAGCCGACGATGGCGACATCCTTTTCGACGACGATTTTTTCGCCGGGGCGCGTGAGTTCGCAGTTGCCGCCGCGTTCGGCGGCGAGATCGATGATCACAGAGCGCGGCGCCATGCCAGCGACCATTTCTTTGGTGACGAGGATCGGCGCTTTCTTGCCGGGGATGACGGCGGTGGTGATGACGACGTCGTTTTCGGCGATGACTTTTCCGAGAAGTTCGCGCTGGCGGCGATAAAAGCTTTCGTCCTGCGCGGTGGCGTAGCCACGCGCGTCTTGCGCGTTTTGCGCTTCCAGAGGAAGTTCAACGAAGCGAGCGCCGAGGCTCTGGACTTGCTCTTTCACGACAGGGCGGAGGTCGTAGGCGGAAACGACGGCGCCGAGACGGCGTGCGGTGGCAATGGCCTGGAGGCCGGCGACGCCGACACCCAGGATGAGGACCCGCGCGGGTGTGATTGTGCCCGCGGCGGTTGTAAGCATCGGGAAGAATTTCGGGACGATGTCGGCAGCGATGAGGACGGCTTTATATCCGGCGACGGTGGCCATCGAAGAGAGCGCGTCCATGCTCTGCGCGCGCGTGGTGCGAGGGATTAGCTCGACGGAGAAAGATGTGACACCGCGCTCGGCAAGATTCTTGAGCACATCGACGGAATTCATCGGGCGGAAGAAGCCGATGACGATCTGATTGGGTCGGAATCGTGCGAGATCGGCGTCGCCGGTTTTGTCGTTCGCGCCCGGACAGAGAACCTGGAGGATGATGTCGGCGGTGCGGAAAATCTCGGCGCGATCGGAGATTATTTTTGCGCCTTTGGCGATGTAGTCGGCGTCAGGATAACCGGCTTCGACTCCGGCGCCGGATTCGACAATGACTTCAAGGCCGATTTTGGAGAGGTTCGCGAGGGCGGCTGGAACAAGGGCGACTCGACGTTCCCCCGGGAAAGATTCTCGGGGTACACCAACGATCATTGAGGGGCCTCCCAAGGAACCGAGTGGCAGGGCCGAACCGCGCGGCATTGTACACCGAGAAGAAGGGCGGTTGTCGATGGGGTCATGTGGAGTGGGACGCGATAGACGCGGAAGGCGTTGCGCGGATGCGTTGCAGTTCGCTGAGTCGAGTTGTAGAGGCGTTTTAGTTGAGGTCCTTCGCCGCCCTTCGGGCGGCTCAAGATGACAACGCTCTTTGAAGTGATGATGACAACCTTTTAGTCGAACGATTCCCGCGAATTATTCGGACGCTTCTTTGGCGGGGATGAAGTAGACCTCTTCGAAGAGGGTGCCTTTTTGCCAGCCGGCGCGGGCGAGGATGCCCATTCCGTTTTCGCACATGCTGGGGTGGCCGCAGAGATAGCCAGTGGTGTCGGCGGGCTTGAGGTTCCATTCGTCGGCATATTTGCGGACGAGATCGTCAACGCGGCCGGTTTCGCCGTGCCAGTTGGCGTCTTCCCACGGACGGCTGATGGTGGCGACGTATTTGAACCACGGAACTTCGGCGGCGATGCGTTCGAGCTCTTCGCGATAACCGAATTCCCACGAGCGGCTGCCGCCCTGGAGGCAGTAGAGCTTGTGATCGCCGGGCATCGGGCTGTCGCGTTTTTTCCAGTCTTGATAGAGGGTGCGAACGTAGCTGACGAAGGGCGCGATGCCGGTGACGGTGGCGAGAAGAAGATGATTGGTGCGGCCGCTGCGGAGGTCGAGGGTGAAGCGGCCTTTGGCTATTTTGCGGCAGTAGAGCTTGTCGCCTTTTTGGAGCTTGTAGAGGAGAGGCGTGAGTTCGCCTTGAGGAACGAGTTCGACGAAGAATTCGAGGAAGCCCTCTTCGTAGGGAGAGGAGACGATCGAGTAGGCGCGCTCGATGCGCTTTTCGCCGTTGTCGACGCCGAGCGTCGCGTATTGACCCGCTTTGAAGGGGAATGGCCCGCCCGGGTCGACCTTCACCAGCCACAGATCCTCGGATAGCTCTCGGCGCTCCAGAACGTGAGCGGTGTAGTGCTTGTCGGTGGGAAGGGGCATCTAGTATTTCCTCCACGAAATGAGCCGGGTGATGCGCCGCAGCGTTCTGGGACGGCGTTCGGGCAATTGGCGGCCAAGAGTGCCCGAGCGCGAGGCGGCTCAGAAATGGGTGCGGTCGCGGGGATTGTACAACGGGAGTCGGGTGGAAAGGGAAGCGAGGAGCAGTGGGCGGCGGGAGTACAGGTAAGAACGCGCAGGCAGGAGTGCCCGCGCCATGTTACAGCGATAGGGTTTCGTAGTGAGGTGTTTTGGCGCCCGTGCGCTTTGCGGTCGCGAGGCTTTGCTCGACGCGGCCGATGAATTCTTCGGAGCTTTCGCCGATCTGGTATTGCTTGCTCGCTGAGGTGAATTGCAGCGGCACCTGGTGGCCCTTCCAATTCAGTTCGAAGGGGCTCAGGCGGGTCAGGACGCGATTGAGCTGTTCGGTCGCGCATTCCGGCAAGATCATCATGAATTTGTTGTCGTCGAGCCGAACGGCGAGGTCGGAGCCGCGAATGACAGAACTCATCCGCGCGGCAAACTCACGAAGAGCCTGGTCGCCGGCTTCGCGCCCGAGGCGGTCGTTGATCTGGCCGAATTGCCGGAGGTCGAGCATGACGAGCGCGAGAGGATGGCCCATGCGCTGCGTGCGCGCGACTTCGGCGGCAAGGCGCTGCTCGGCGAAACGGCGATTGTAAAGGCCGGTGAGCGGGTCGAGCATCGACAGATTGCGAAGACCGTAGAATTGCGCGTGCTTGTCGGTAAGCTGGGCGTGCAGCTGCTTGATCAGGAATTCCTGGCGAATGGTGTAAACGTTGAACAGGACGATCAGCGCTACGAGACCAAAGATGGCTTCCGTAAGACGGATTTTGAGGAAGGTGCCGGCGCCTTGGTGGCTTGCCATCACGGCGAGGGTGACGATGGCGCCGACCATCAACAGGCTGACAAAGATCGAATAGCGGCTCAGCGAAGAGTCGCGCTTCTTGACTAGCGACAGTTCACGCTGAAGCTCGTTCTCGCTAGGGGCGAGCGAGGAGGGGGCGAGATCGACGTTCGATGTAGGCATGTTGAAGGCGGGGCGTAGCCCCAGAATGTCAAATTAGAGGCACGAAAATACCCGGTCAATGGGACTTTGGTTTAAGAGGCAATATCAGAAACAGGGCGCAGGGGCACGGATTTCGCGTAGACTGGCGCGCGTTGTGGGACGTCATGATGGCGGCGGATTCGAGGCGACGATGAGGCGATGGCGGAGTTTGGGGCTGGTTAGCCTGATTGCTGTGACTGGGTTGGGAGTTGGCGTTGCGTCTCTGCGCTCGCAGGAGCGAAGTGCTACGGCACCGACGGCGAGTCAGGACCCGGCGGCAATCGATCAGATCTGGCAGAAGGCGAGCGCGAAATATGACGCTGCGCGCCAGGCGCTGCTAGCGGATGTGAGCCGGGCCGACGGTGAAGGACCGTTTCGCGCGGACTGGGAGTCACTGCAGAAATACGAAGTGCCCGAGTGGTATGCGGACGCAAAGTTCGGAATCTTTATTCATTGGGGCGTGTATTCGGTGCCGGCGTTTGGCAGCGAGTGGTATCCGCGCGAGATGTATCACGAGGGGTCGGAGATATATAAACACCACATCGCCACGTATGGGCCGCAGGACAAATTTGGATATAAGGATTTCATTCCACGGTTCAAGGCGGATCAGTTCGATCCGGCGAAGTGGGCGGCGTTGTTCAAAGAGGCCGGCGCGAAATATGTGGTGCCGGTGGCGGAGCATCACGACGGCTTCGCGATGTATGACAGCGGGTTGAGCGATTGGACGGCGGCGAAGATGGGGCCGCATCGCGATGTGATTGGGGATTTGGCGAAGGCGGTCCGTGCGGCGGGGCTGCATTTCGGCGCGTCGTCGCATCGCGTGGAACACAATTTCTTTCAGGGCGTAGGGAGGCAGATTCCGTCCGACGTCAACGATCCGCAGTACGCCGCTCTGTACGGGCCGGCGCACAATTGGCTGACCGCCCGGCAGGGAACGCCGGTTTCGAACGATTTCACGTATGTATCGCAGGCGTGGACGGACGACTGGCTGGCGCGGTCGGCGGAGATTGTCGAGAAATATCATCCGGACGTGATGTATTTCGATTGGTGGATCGGGCAGCCGTCAGTGCGCGCGAACCTGACGAAGTTCACGGCGTTTTATTACAACTCGTCGTTGAAGTATGGCGATCACGTCGGCGTGATCAACTACAAGGATTATGCGATTCAGGATCACTCCGCGGTGCTTGATCTGGAGCGCGGCCAGCTCGACGAGATCCGGCCGCTGCACTGGCAGACGGATACGTCGGTGAGTAACAAGTCGTGGGGATACATCGAGAACGACACGTTTAAGTCGCCGGAGTTTGTGGTGCACCAGTTGGTGGACATCGTCAGCAAGAACGGGAATTTGCTGCTGAATATCGGGCCGCGATCGGACGGGACGATTCCGGATGAGGTGCAGCATGTGTTGCGCGAAGTCGGCGCGTGGCTCGCGGTGAATGGTGACGCGATTTATGGCACGCGGACGTGGACGAAGTTTGGCGAGGGGCCAACGAAAGTTGCGGCGGGGTCGTTTCATGATACGGATACGGTGAGTTATACAGCCGAGGATTTTCGGTTTACGACGAAGGGATCGACGCTGTATGCGATTGAGCTGGGATGGGCGGCGGGCGGCGAGGCTGTGATTCGTTCGCTGGGGACACAGGTTGGCGGGAAGGTGGCGTCGGTGTCGCTGCTTGGATCGAACGATAAGATCTCGTTCGAACAGGCGGGCGACGGATTACACATTCACGTGCCCGCGCGTGCGCCCGGTAAGTTTGCGTCAGCGTTTCGGATTACGTTTGAAGGCGGCAAGTTACCGGCGACTGCAGCTGCTGGTGCGGCGAAGTAGCAGAGATTCGAACAGTCGGCGGATCGACGCGTCCAATCATTCCGTGTGGAAGACTTCTTCCATGCGGGCCCACCATTCGCCTTCGTTACGGCTTTCGATCGGGACTTGAATCGGCATCATGATCTTCCACCAATCCTGCGTCTTTGGATCGGCGGCCATCTTTTTCATGTCGGCGTCGTAGTCGGTGCCGTGGTATTCGAAATAGGCGAAGAGGAAATCGTCCTTGAGAAAGATGGAGTAGTTTTTGATGTTGCAGTTGCGGATCGTGGCCAGCACTTCGGGCCAGACCTTGGCGTGATATTCCTTGTACATCGCGATCGAATCTTCTTTGACCTTAATCAACATGCCGTAGCGTTTCATGGTTCCTCTCGGGGAGCGTTTTGCTGCGCGCTGGTTTGATGCGTGTTGCTATCTGTGCGCTCTGGTTTAACCATTTATCTTGAACCGCGTCAATTCACCTGATGTATGCTCTCGGCGCTCGCGTTGAGAGTTGCGGCGTGGCGTTACCGACGCTGTGCCGTTGCTGTGTGACGCGTCGCGACAGGGGAATCGTTTCGTGGATCTGCAACTGGGCGGAAAAGTTGTGGTGATTACGGGGGGCGCAAAGGGGATTGGCGCCGCGATCGCGCGGACTTGTGCGCAGGAAGGAGCGGTGCCGGTCGTTCTCGATCGGGATAAGGAAGCGGGCGAGCAGATTTCGAGTGAGTTGCGGGGAGCAGGTGCGGGGAAGGCTCAATTTGTCGAGCTCGACCTGTGCTCGGCGCAGAGTTGCCGCGAGGCGATTGATCGTGTGGCGAAGATGCACGGGCGGATCGATGCGCTGGTGAACAACGCTGGGATCAATGATGGCGTTGGGCTCGAGCACGGTACGCCGGAACAATTTGTCGGCTCGCTGGAGCGGAACCTGTTGCACTACTACAACATGGCGCATTTCGCGCTGCCGTTTCTGAAGGACGCGCGAGGGGCCATCATTAATATAGGGTCGAAGACGGCGGTGACGGGGCAGGGCGGGACGTCGGGATATGTCGCCTCGAAAGGCGCGATTCTGGCGTTGACGCGCGAGTGGGCGGCGGAACTTTTGCCGTTTCATATTCGCGTGAACGCGGTGATCCCCGCAGAGGTGATGACGCCGCTGTATCGCCAGTGGCTGAGCACGTTTCCGAATCCGGAAGAGAAGCGGCAGAAAATTGTTTCGAAGATTCCGCTGGGGCAACGAATGACTGAGGCGAATGAGATTGCGTCGACCGTTGTATTCCTGTTGTCGTCGCAGGCGTCGCACGTGACGGGGCAACATTTATACGTGGATGGCGGGTATGTACATCTTGATCGGGCGCTGACCTAGCCATGGTGATGACCTCCGCAGGCAACGCTGGCCCATCCTCCTCGACATCGGCTCCGCTTACCGAGCGGCGATTTGCGCTGCCATTTGTTCTGATCACGAGCCTTTTCTTTTTATGGGCGCTTGGCGTCAACCTAAACGACATTCTGATTCCGCATCTGAAGAAGGCGTTTCATCTCACGGACTTGCAGTCGTCGCTGATTCAGTCGGCGTTTTTTGGCGGATATTTTTTATCGGCGCTGCCGGCGGGCTGGCTGCTCGAGCGGATTGGATACAAGAGAGGAATTCTCGCGGGACTTCTGACGTGCGCGCTGGGCGCATTTTTGTTTATTCCGGCGGCGTCGGTGCGCGTGTATGGATTTTTCCTTTTTGCGTTGTTCGTGATGGCTTGCGGACAAGGCGTGTTGGAAGTCGCGGCGAATCCTTACGTTACGATCCTTGGGCCGCCGGAGTCGTCCGAGCGGCGTTTAAATTTCGCGCAGTCGTTCAATGCGGTCGGAGCGCTGGTCACGCCGATCATCGGCAAGGCGTTTATTTTGTCGGGCATCGAGTACACGGCGGCGCAGCTTGCGGTGATGACGACCGATCAACTTGATGCGTACTCGGCGCTGGAAGCGAGTCGGGTGAAGGGGCCGTATCTCGGGATCACGGCGATTTTCCTGATCGTGGCGGCGCTTATTTATTTTGCAAAGCTGCCGGAAGTAAAAGAGGTTGGCGAGAGCTTGCCTGCCGATGCGGACGTGATTGGGGAAGTGAAAGCTCCTCCGGTTGGCAGTATCTGGCGTGAAAAACATCTGATCAGCGGGGTGCTGGCTCAGTTTTTTTACGTCGGGGCGCAGGTCGGCGTGACGAGCTTCGTGATTCGCTTCGTGCAGCACGCGCTTCCAGGGACGCCGGAGAAAGTCGCGTCGAACTATCTCAAGTGGCATCTACTAGGATTCATGATCGGGCGATTCGCGGGATCGGCGACGATGAAGAGCATCGCGCCGAATCGCCTGCTCGCGATTTTTGCTGCGTGCGCTTTCGTTTGCGGCGGTGTCGCGATCACGATGACCGGCGACGCACCGGTGTGGGCGGTGGTACTGATCGGGTTCTTCCACTCGATCATGTTTCCGACGATCTTTGCCCTCAGCCTGAAGAATCTGGGCGCGCACACGAAGCGCGGTTCGTCGCTACTGGTGATGGCGATCATCGGCGGAGCGATCTTTCCCGCGCTGATGGGATACATTTCTGACCAGAGTTCAATCCAGGCTGCTTTTGCGGTGCCGCTGGTTTGCTATGCATACGTATTGTATTTTGCCGTGCGGGGATTTAAACCGCCGCGCAGCGCGTCCGGCTCGCAAGCTTGAGGGGAATATGAGAATCATTCGAACTGCGTTTCTGGCGTTGATCGCGGCTACTATCCTGCTCTTCGTCGCGAATCCGCCGCTCTTGGCACAGGCGTATCAGCCCTCCGAGTCGAATCTCAAGGCGCGCGAGTGGTTTCAAGACGCAAGGTTCGGCATGTTCATTCATTGGGGCGTTTACAGCGTGCCTTCTGACGGCGAGTGGTACATGGAACAGAAGCATGTTCCGGTCGTCGAGTATGAAAAATTCGCGCCGCAATTCAATCCGACGCAGTTCAACGCGGCCGAGATCGTAGCGCTCGCGAAATCAGCCGGGATGAAATACATCACGATCACGAGCAAGCATCACGACGGTTTTGCGATGTTCGCCACCAAGCAGAATAAATGGAACATCGTTGACGCCACGCCGTATGCGAAAGATCCGCTCAAGCAACTCGCCGAAGAGTGCCGCAAGCAGGGCATCAAGCTGTTTTTCTATCATTCGCAGCTCGACTGGCATAACCCCGATTATTTTCCACTCGGCCGCACGGGCCATTCTTCGGGCCGGCCCGAGGGTGGCGACTTCAATCGCTACTTGGAATTTATGGACGCGCAACTCACAGAGCTGCTGACGAACTATGGCGACGTCGCCGGGATCTGGTTCGACGGTATGTGGGACAAGCCCGACGCCGACTGGCAGCTTCAACGTACGTACAACCTGATCCACAAGCTGCAGCCCGCGGCACTTGTCGGCAGCAATCACCATCACGCCCCGTTCGATGGCGAAGACTTTCAAATGTTCGAAAAGGATTTGCCGGGAGCGAACACCGCCGGCTTCAATCAGACCTCGATCAGCCATCTGCCGCTCGAAACCTGCGAAACCATCAACGGCGCGTGGGGCTACAACAAGAGCGACAAGAATTTCAAAAGCGTGAGCGAGCTCATTCACTATCTCGTCCGTGCGGCCGGTTCAAACGCGAATTTCCTGCTCAACATCGGACCGATGCCGACCGGCCAGGTACAGCCGGAGTTTATCGAGAGGCTTCATGCGATCGGCGAGTGGACAGCGAAAAACGGCGACACGATCTACGGGTCGCGCGGCGGGCCGATTCCGCCACGCAGCTGGGGAGTTTCAACGCAGAAAGACGGCAAGACTTACGTACACATCCTCGACTTGAAAGATGAATACCTGGCGCTCCCGACCGTGCCAGGCGCCAAGCAAGCTCATCTCTATCATTCAGATACACCGATTGAGCTGAAGACGCTCGATGGCGGCATGCTGCTCCGGGTTCCGGAACGCCTCCGCGACCCAATCGACACCATCGTCGTACTCGACTAACCAAATTCACTAGCAGGGCACAGCAAAGCGTTACTACAGGGGCTTCCTACAGCAAACGCTGTAGGAAGCCCCGCTTTTGTTTGTGATATCCAGTGACCATAGGTCTAGAACTGGCGCTGGTTTCGCCGCCCGAGGATGCGGCGTAACTCTTGCACAAGTGAAATCCGCAAGTAGCGAGCGCGATCGTAAGAGTGCCTATGCGCCGGACGCAGCCAGTTCCGAAACTTGGAGAACAGCATGAAGAGAAGTAATCCGAGGTCGTCGGCTTCGAACGCCAGCGCGACGATTCCCCCTCCACTTGTAGATGCGAAGGCTGATGGCAACGGCTCCAGCAATGGAAACGGCCACGTTTCATCGCCTGAGCTCACTGCGATTCTCGCGAGCTTGCAAACCATGCGCGACGGCGACTTGTCGGTGCGCTTACCGGGTTCGTGGACGGGTATTGCGGGGAAAATTGCGGACACCTTCAACGACATCGTTTCGACCAATCAGCAGATTGCGCAGGAGTTAAAGCGCGCAGGACAAGTTGTCGGTAAAGAGGGAAGGACCCGCGAGCGGATTCGTTTCCATCAGACGAAGGGCGCGTGGGGCGAGATGGAAGTGTCGGTTAACACGCTGATCGATGACTTGTTGCGCCCGACGACGGAAGTGACGCGCGCGATCGCTGGCGTCGCGCAGGGAAATTTGACGCAGACGGTGCGGCTCGACGTCGATGGGCGCCCTCTCGAAGGCGAATTTTTGCGGTCGGCCACGATCGTTAACACCATGATTCAGCAGTTGAGCATTTTCACCTCGGAAGTGACGCGCGTGGCGCGGGAAGTCGGCACCGACGGAAAGCTCGGCGGTCAAGCGCAAGTGCCGGGAGTTGCAGGCACATGGAAGGATCTCACCGATTCGGTGAACTCGATGGCCAGCAACCTGACTGGCCAGGTGCGCAACATCGCGGAAGTCGCGACGGCGGTGGCGAGCGGCGACTTGTCTCGCAAGATCACGGTCGATGTGCGCGGAGAAATTTTGCAGCTGAAAGAAGCCATCAACACGATGGTGGACCAGCTGCGGTCGTTCGCATCGGAAGTGACGCGCGTGGCGCGCGAAGTCGGAACGGACGGAAAGCTGGGCGGCCAAGCGGTCGTGCCGGGCGTCGCCGGCACGTGGAAAGATTTGACCGACTCGGTGAATGCGATGGCCGGCAACTTGACGGCGCAAGTTCGCAACATCGCCGAAGTTACGACGGCGGTTGCACGCGGCGACTTGTCTCGCAAGATCACGGTCGATGTCAAAGGCGAAATTCTGGCGCTGAAAGACACCATCAACACGATGGTGGATCAATTGAACGCGTTCGCGGGTGAAGTGACGCGCGTGGCACGTGAAGTCGGCACCGAAGGAAAGCTCGGCGGTCAGGCAGAAGTACCCGGCGTCGGCGGTACCTGGAAGGACCTCACCGACAACGTGAACTTCATGGCCAGCAACCTCACCGGCCAGGTGCGTAACATCGCGGAAGTCGCGACGGCAATCGCGAACGGCGACTTGTCTCGCAAGATTACCGTCGATGTCCGCGGCGAAATTTTGCAGCTCAAAGAAACACTCAACACGATGGTGGACCAGCTCAACAGGTTCGCCGGCGAAGTGACTCGCGTGGCGCGCGAAGTCGGTTCGGAAGGGCGTCTCGGCGGTCAGGCGAACGTGCCGGGCGTCGCGGGTACTTGGAAGGACCTCACCGACTCGGTCAACTCGATGGCCGGCAACCTCACGGCTCAGGTCCGCAACATCGCAGAAGTCACGACGGCGGTCGCGCGAGGCGACCTCTCGAAGAAAATCACGGTCAACGTCAGCGGCGAAATTTTGCTGTTGAAGGAAACCATCAACACGATGGTGGATCAATTGAACGCGTTCGCGGGTGAAGTCACGCGTGTGGCGCGCGAAGTCGGAACGGAAGGCAAACTTGGCGGTCAGGCGGAAGTGCCCGGCGTCGGCGGTACCTGGAAGGACCTCACCGACAACGTCAACTTCATGGCCAGCAACCTGACTGGCCAAGTGCGCAACATCGCGGAAGTTGCGACGGCGGTTGCGCGCGGCGACTTATCTCGCAAAATCACGGTCGACGTCAAAGGCGAAATCCTCGAACTCAAAGACACGCTGAACACGATGGTGGATCAGCTCCGATCGTTCGCTTCGGAAGTCACGCGCGTGGCGCGTGAAGTCGGCACCGACGGAAAGCTCGGCGGTCAGGCGTTGGTACCGGGCGTTGCGGGTACGTGGAAGGACCTCACGGACTCGGTGAACTCGATGGCGAGCAACCTGACGGGCCAGGTGCGTAACATCGCGGAAGTTTCCACGGCGATCGCGAGCGGCGACCTTTCGAAAAAAATTACGGTCAACGTCAGCGGCGAAATCTTGCTGCTGAAAGACACCATCAACACGATGGTGGACCAGCTCAACGCGTTCGCCGGCGAAGTCACCCGCGTTGCGCGCGAAGTCGGTTCCGAAGGGCGTCTCGGCGGCCAAGCGAACGTCCCCGGTGTCGCTGGTACCTGGAAGGATTTGACCGACTCCGTCAACTCGATGGCCGGCAACCTCACCGGTCAGGTGCGCAACATCGCCGAAGTCACGACAGCCGTGGCGCGCGGCGACTTGTCTCGCAAGATCACGGTCGATGTCCGCGGCGAAATTCTCGAGCTGAAAAACACCATCAACACGATGGTGGACCAGCTCAATGCGTTCGCCGGCGAAGTCACCCGCGTGGCGCGCGAAGTCGGCACGGAAGGGAAGTTGGGCGGCCAGGCGCAGGTGCCTGGCGTCGGCGGCACGTGGAAAGACCTCACCGACAACGTGAACTTCATGGCCAGCAACCTCACAGGCCAAGTTCGCAATATCGCGGAAGTCGCAACGGCGATCGCGAGCGGCGACCTCTCACGCAAAATTACGGTCGACGTCCGCGGCGAGATTCTTCAACTCAAAGAAACGCTCAACACGATGGTCGAGCAGCTTCGCTCCTTCGCTGCCGAAGTCACGCGCGTTGCGCGCGAAGTCGGTTCCGAAGGCCGCCTCGGCGGTCAGGCTGACGTCCCCGGAGTTGGCGGCACCTGGAAGGACCTCACCGACTCGGTCAACGCGATGGCCGGCAACCTCACGGCTCAGGTGCGCAACATCGCGGAAGTCACAACGGCGGTCGCGCGCGGCGACTTGTCTCGCAAGATCACGGTTGACGTCAAAGGTGAAATTCTCGAGCTGAAAAACACCATCAACACGATGGTCGACCAGCTCAATGCGTTCGCCGCCGAAGTCACCCGCGTGGCGCGCGAAGTCGGCACCGACGGAAAACTCGGCGGCCAGGCCAAGGTCTCCGGCGTCGCCGGCACATGGAAAGATCTCACCGACAACGTGAACGTCATGGCCGCCAACCTCACCGAACAGGTGCGCGGCATCGTGAAAGTCGTCACCGCGGTTGCGAACGGCGAACTCACGCAAAAGCTTACGGTGAACGCGAAGGGCGAAGTTGCCGCACTCGCTGAGACCATCAACAACATGACCGACACGCTGGCGACCTTCGCGGATCAGGTGACCACGGTCGCCCGCGAAGTCGGCGTCGAAGGCCGCCTCGGCGGTCAG
Source organism: uncultured Acidobacteriota bacterium (assembly GCA_963766985.1). GTDB lineage: Bacteria > Acidobacteriota > Terriglobia > Acidiferrales > UBA7541 > Acidiferrum. The sequence goes on along the minus strand of CAVYCJ010000005.1, from coordinate 57,712 downwards.
GCCAACGTGCCCGGCGCCGCCGGCACATGGAAAGATCTCACCGGAAACGTGAACCTGCTCGCCGACAACCTGACGAACCAGGTGCGAGCAATCGCGGAAGTCACCACCGCCGTGACGAAGGGCGACCTCACGCGCTCGATTCAGGTGGAAGCCAGCGGCGAAGTCGCCGAGCTCAAAGACTATATCAACACGATGATCGACAACTTGCGGCTCACGACCGACCGCAACAAAGAGCAGGACTGGCTCAAGACCAACCTCGCTCGTTTCACGGGCATGTTGCAGGGCCAGCGCGATCTCGGCACGGTCGGGCGCATGTTGCTGTCCGAACTCGCTCCGCTCGTCGACGCGCAGCAAGGCGTCATCTACCAGATGGAGTCGGAAGACAGCTTCGAAATGGTTTTGCTTTCGTCGTTTGCCGATTCTGGCGAGGGGCATCGGCATCACCTTCGCATTGGCGAGGGCTTGGTAGGGCAGTGCGCCGCCGAAAAGCGCCGCATGTTGATCTCCGACTTGCCATCGAGCGCCACGCCGATTCGTTCCGGCCTCTTCGAAGCCGTCCCACGCAATGTCATCGTTCTTCCGATTCTCTTCGAGGATCGCGTCAAAGCCGTCATCGAACTGGCATCGCTGAGCGCGTTCACGGCGTCGCACCTCGCGTTCCTCGAGCAGCTCACGTCGAGCATCGGCATCGTGCTCAACTCCATCGAAGCCACGATGCAGACCGAAGGCCTGCTCAAACAATCGCAGCAGCTCGCCATCGAGTTGCAGACGCAACAGACCGAATTGCAGCAGACCAACGAACAGCTCGCGCAAAAAGCGCAGCAGCTTGCCGAACAGAACGTCGAAGTCGAACGCAAGAATCAGGAAATCGAACAAGCCCGCCGCGCCGTCGAAGAAAAAGCGACCGAGCTTGCGCTCACTTCGAAGTACAAATCCGAATTCCTCGCCAACATGTCGCACGAGTTGCGCACGCCGCTGAACAGCATCCTCGTTCTCGGCCAGCAGCTAACGGACAACCCCGACGGCAACCTTACTCCGAAGCAAGTTGAGTTCGCCCGTACGATTCATGGCGCCGGCACCGACCTTCTCAACCTCATCAGCGACATTCTCGATCTGTCGAAGATCGAATCGGGCACGGTCAGCGTCGAAGCCGAAGAAGTCTTCTTCGCCGGCTTGCTCGAAATGATCGGCCGCCCATTCCGTCACGAGGCCGACCATCGCAAGCTCGGCTTCGAGATTCAGACCGATCCCGAGTTGATGCGCAGCATCGTCACCGACTCAAAGCGCCTCCAGCAAGTGCTCAAGAATCTGCTCTCCAACGCGTTCAAGTTCACCGAGCAAGGCGGCGTGCGTCTCAATGTGCGCATCGCCGACTACGGCTGGAGCGACGAGCACCTGATTCTCAGCCGCGCGGGAGTGGTGATCGCGTTTGAAGTCACCGACACCGGCATCGGCATTCTTCCCGAAAAGCAGCGCATTATCTTCGAGGCGTTTCAGCAGGCCGACGCCGGAACGAGCCGCAAATATGGCGGCACAGGTCTCGGCCTCGCGATCAGTCGCGAACTCGCCAGCCTTCTCGGCGGCGAAATCCAGTTGCACAGCGTTCCAGGCACAGGCAGCACGTTCACGCTTTACCTGCCGCAAACCTACGTCGGTCCTTCATCGGGGGTCGGCGTGCCCGCCGATCGCCGCGTGAGCTTGCCGCCGCCGATGCACCATTCGACGGCCAGCGTCGCCGTGCACGTGCCCGAGCAAATTCCCGACGATCGCGCCAACCTCGGCGTGAACGATCCGATCCTGTTGATTGTCGAAGATGATCCGCACTACGCGCGCGTTCTCTGCGATCTCTCCCACGACAAGGGCTTCAAAGTCCTCGTCGCCTCTCGCGGAGCGGAAGCCCTCGCGCTCGCCCGCGAGTTCCATCCGAGCGCGGTATCTCTCGACGTTTTCCTTCCAGACATGCTCGGCTGGACCGTCCTGAATCACTTGAAACAAGATCCGGCCACGCGCCACATCCCAGTGCAAATCCTTACGATGGACGAAGACCGCCAGCACGGCCTTTCGCGCGGTGCCTTCTCTTTCGTGACGAAACCGACCACTCCTGAAGGCCTCGAATCCGCCTTCGGCAAAATCAAGGACTACACTGTCCCCCGCCTCAAGCGCCTCCTCGTCGTCGAAGATAATCCCGCCGAGCAGCTCAGCATTCGTGAACTCCTCGGCCATCACGACATCGACGTTTCCGTCGCCGCCACCGGCCTGGAAGCGCTCAACGCCGTCTCCGAACAAACCTACGACTGCATGGTGCTCGACCTTCGCCTGCCCGACATGACCGGCTTCGAAGTTCTCGAGCGCCTCCGCGACACTCCGTCGGGCGATCTCCCGGTCGTCGTCTTCACCGGCAAAGATTTGTCGCCCGAAGAGGACGCCCGCCTTCACACGCTCGCGCGCAGCGTCGTCGTCAAAGGCGTCGAATCTCCCGAGCGCCTGCTCGACGAAACCGCGCTCTTCCTCCATCGCGTCGTCGCCGACCTTCCGCCCGAAAAACAAAAAATGCTCGACCGGCTGCATCGCTCCGACGACGCGCTCTTCGGCCGCAAAGTGCTCGTCGTCGACGACGACGTCCGCAACATTTTCGCGCTCAGCAGCGTCCTCGAACGTCGCGGCATGGTCGTCCTCACCGCAGGCACTGGCCGAGAGGCGATATCAACTCTCGAATCCACTCCCGACGTCGCGATCGTCCTGATGGACATCATGATGCCCGAGATGGACGGCTACGAAACCATGCAGGTGCTCCGCCAGAATCCGGCGCTCCGCCGCTTGCCGATCATCGCGCTCACGGCGAAAGCCATGAAAGGCGACCGTGAAAAATGTCTCGAAGCCGGCGCTTCCGAATACCTCGCGAAGCCCGTCAATACCGAGCAGCTTCTCTCGGCTCTTCGCATGTGGTTGCATCGATAATGCTGCGGCGTTACAAAGGACATTCGTGCGGGACTCGCGATGAGTAAAACCGACAGAGTCAACATCCTGATGGTCGACGATCAGCCGGGGAAACTCCTGAGCTACGAAGCAATCCTGGGCGAGCTGGGCGAAAATCTGATTAAGGCCATGTCCGGTCGCCAGGCACTCGACCTGCTTCTCAAAAACGACATCGCGGTCGTCCTCATGGATGTCAGCATGCCCGAGATCGATGGCTTCGAGCTCGCCGACATGATTCGCCAGCATCCCCGATTTCAGCACACCGCCATCATCTTCATCTCGGGAATCCATCTCACCGACCTCGATCGCCTTCAGGGATATCAGCGTGGCGCCGTCGATTACATTTCGGTTCCGGTGAACCCGGAGTTGTTGCGAGCCAAAGTCAGCGTTTTTGCCGAACTACACCGCAAGACGCGGCAGCTCGAGCTCCTCAACCACGAGCTTCGCCATCTTTCTGGCAGCCTGCTCATCGCACAGGACGAAGAGCGCCGCCGCATCGCGCGCGAACTGCACGACGGCCTTGGCCAGGAACTCAGCGCTGCGAAAATGATGATCGATTGCCTGCCCACGACTGTCCCGAGAGGCGACCGCAACGACGTTGTCCTCGCCGAAGCCAGCGAATCCATCAACCGCGCCATTCAGCAAGTGCGCAGTCTTTCGCACCTGCTCCATCCGCCGCTCCTCGACGAAGTTGGCCTCCGCTGCGCGCTCGAGCCTTTTCTCGAGGGCTTTTCAAAGCGGAGCGGGATTGAAACCTCGGTCGATGTAAAACCCACCGAATTCCCGCGCCTCAGGCCCGAAATCGAGACCGCAATCTTTCGCATCGTCCAGGAAAGCTTGACCAACGTCTTCCGCCACTCCGGCGCAGACAAAGCTTCCGTCATCATCGAAAAATCCGAGCGCGAAATCGTCGTCGCCGTGCGCGACAACGGCAAAGGCCTCGGCGAAAACATCGTCGAGTTCCGCCCCGGCAGCATCGGCATCGGCATTTCCGGCATGCGCCAGCGTGTAAAGGAATTCGGCGGCGAAGTCCGCCTTCGCAACGTCCACCCCGGCGCCCTCGTCGAAGTGATCATCCCGATCACCTTAGCCAGCCAGGTCCTGCGCCCCGCCCAGGCGCTGACGACGTAGCACACATATCCCGCCCTTGAGATGAATTTTGTTTTTCCTCTGAATCGAATAAACTGTGCTGCATCGGCGCCGCGCGCATGAAACAATCTACAGTTTCGCGTTGCACTTAAACCGCTGCAAGACAGCTTCCGGGATGACGAAGACCAAACCGATCAAAAAATTGCTCGCCGCCAATCGCAGCGAGATCGCGATTCGTATCTTCCGCGCCGCCACTGAACTCGGCCTGCGCACGGTCGCGATTTACTCTGAGGAAGACCGCCTCGCTCTGCACCGCTTCAAAGCCGATGAAGCTTACCAAGTTGGTGTCGGCAAGGGCCCCGTCCAGGCGTATCTCGACATCCCCGGCATCATCGCGATCGCGAAAGAGCACGACGTCGACGCGATCCACCCCGGCTACGGCTTTCTCTCCGAAAATCCGGCCTTCGCGCGCGCCTGCGAAAAGGCCGGCATTACCTTTGTCGGCCCGACGCCCAACTTGCTCGAGCTCCTCGGCGATAAAACCGCCGCTCGCAAACTCGCCGCCTCTGCAGGCGTCCCGACGCTGCCCGGCACCGAAGATCCCGTCAAATCGCCCGAAGAAGCCAAGCGCATCGCGAAAGAAATCGGCTATCCCGTCATCGTGAAAGCCGCGTTTGGCGGCGGCGGCCGCGGCATGCGCGTCGTGCGCGACGAAGCGCAGCTCGCCGCATCTCTCGAAGAAGCGCAAGGCGAAGCAAAGTCCGCCTTCGGCGACGCGAGCTGCTTCCTCGAAAAATATTTGCCCAACGCGCGCCATCTCGAAGTCCAGATTCTCGGCGACACGCACGGCAACCTGCTGCATCTCTACGAGCGCGATTGCTCCGTCCAGCGCCGCCACCAGAAAGTTGTCGAGGTCGCTCCCGCCGCGAATCTCCCGCCGCACGTTCGCGAAGAACTTTGCGACGCCGCAGTGAAACTCGCGCGCAAAGCGAACTACCGCAACGCAGGCACCGTCGAATTTCTCTACGACGTCGACGCGCAAAAGGTCTACTTCATCGAGGTCAACCCGCGCATTCAGGTCGAGCACACCGTCACCGAAATGGTCACCGGCATCGACCTCGTGCAGTCGCAAATTCTCGTCGCGCAGGGCCACAAGCTCCACGAAGCGCCGATGTCGCTCCCGCGTCAGGAAAATGTTCCGCTTTACGGCGCCGCGTTGCAGTGTCGAGTCACGACGGAAGATCCGCAAAATAATTTCGCGCCCGACTACGGAAAAATTTCCACCTACCGCTCGCCCGCCGGCTTCGGCATCCGTCTCGATGGCGGCACAGCCTACGCAGGCGCCGTTCTCGCCGCCTATTACGACTCGCTGCTCGTCAAAGTCACCGCCTGGGGCAAAAATCTCAACGAAGCATGTAGCCGCATGGATCGCGCGCTGCGCGAATTCCGCATTCGCGGCGTCACCACCAACATTCCGTTCGTCGAAAACGTAGTCAATCACCCAAAATTTCGCGCCGGCGAAATTACGACGGCGTTTCTCGATCGCTCGCCCGAGCTTTTTAAATTTCCGAGCCGCGGCGATCGCGCCACCAAGCTTTTGTCGTATCTCGGCGACGTAATTCTCAACGGCAATCCCGAAGTAAAAGGGAAGCCCATCCCCGGCAAGCTCGAAACCGCCGTCCTTCCCAAAATCCCGGGCATCGATCCGCCTCCGGGCACGCGCCAGATGCTGCAAAAGCTCGGCCCCAAAAAATTCGCCGCCTGGGCGCGCAAAGAAAAGCGCCTGCTCATCACCGACACGACATTCCGCGACGCTCATCAGTCGCTGATGGCCACGCGCGTTCGCACCTACGACATTCTCGCGACCGCACGCGCCGTCGCCCAGCGTCTCCCCAATCTCTTCAGCCTCGAAATGTGGGGCGGCGCCACCTTCGACACCTCACTCCGTTTCCTCCACGAAGATCCCTGGGCGCGCCTCCGCGAAATCCGCGAACTCGTCCCCAACATCTGCTTCCAGATGCTGCTCCGCGGCGCCAACGCCGTCGGCTACGCCTCGTATCCCGACAACGTCATCAAGGAATTCGTCCGCGAATCGTTCCACCAGGGTATCGACATCTTCCGCATCTTCGATTCGCTCAATTCCATCGACAACATGCGCGTTTCGATCGACGCCGCCATCGAATCCGGCGGCATCTGCGAAGCCGCAATCTGCTACACCGGCGACATTCTCGACGACGCGCGCCCGAAATATTCGCTGAAGTATTACGTCACGATGGCGAAGCAGCTCGAAAAGCTCGGCGCACATTTCCTCGCCATTAAAGATATGGCCGGCCTCTGCAAGCCCTACGCCGCCTACGAGCTAGTCAAAGCGCTCAAAGAAGAAATCGAAATCCCGATTCACTTCCACACGCATGACACCAGCGGCCTCAACGCTGCCAGCGTTCTGAAAGCCAGCGAAGCCGGCGTGGACATCGCCGACGCCGCGATGGCCTCGATGAGCGGCGGCACCAGCCAGCCCAATCTCAACTCGATCGTCGAAGCCCTTCGCCACACGCCGCGCGACACGAATCTCGACATCGATACGCTTAACGAGTGCTCCGATTATTGGGAAGTTGTCCGCACCTATTACGAGCCGTTCGATTCCGGCCCGAAAGCCGGCTCCGCGCGCCTCTATCAGCACGAGATTCCCGGCGGCCAATACACGAATTTGCGCGAGCAGGCCGTCGCCATGGGCCTCGGCCATCGCTGGCGCGAGGTTGAAACCACCTACGCCGAGGTAAATCAGCTCTTTGGCGACATCGTAAAGGTCACGCCATCCAGCAAAGTCGTCGGCGACATGACGCTCTTCCTCATGGCGAAAGACATGCGCCCCGCCGACATTCTCACGCTCGACGAAAAGCACGATCTCTCGCTGCCAAACTCCGTCGTCGAAATGTTCACCGGAGTTCTCGGCGTTCCTCCGGGCGGCTGGCCAAAGAAATTGCAAAAAATCATTCTGCGCGGTGCCGAGCCGATCAAAGGCCGCTCCAGCGCCAGCATGCCTCCCGCCGATTTCGACAAGGAACAGAAAGAGCTCGAGAAAAAAGTCGGCCACAAAATCGACCGCGACGACTTGCTCAGCTACCTGCTCTATCCCGAAGTTTTTCTCAAGTACGACAAGTTCAAGCAGGACTACTCCGACGTCAGCGTGCTCCCGACGCCGCCATTTTTCTTCGGTCTGAAATCCGGCGAAGAAATCACCGTTGAAATCGAGTCCGGCAAAACGCTCATCATCAAATTTCTTACCGCCAGCGATCCGCATCCCGACGGCACGCGCACGCTCTTCTTCGAGCTCAACGGCCAGCCGCGCGAAGTCAACGTCCGCGACCGCGCCCTCCGTGTCGAAGAGCGCTCGCATCCGAAAGCCGACCCCTCCGATCCCGGTCAGATCGGCGCGCCGACCGCCGCCGTCATCTCCAGCGTTGCCGTCCAGGCCAATCAAAAGGTCGAGCGCGGCGCGAAGCTCATGACGCTCGAAGCCATGAAAATGCAATCCAACATTTACGCGACGATTTCCGGAAAAGTCGCCAAACTTCTCGTCACGCACGGACAGCACGTCGAAGCCAAAGACCTGCTGGTGCAAATCGTTCCGTGACAGTGACCGCGCTCATCGTGATCTCCGCAACCGACGACAACATCCCGTGAACAACGGCCAGCTTCGCAAACACGATAATTTCCGTTCGCGCTTCCTCCGCAATCAGCGCGACCTCGTCGTCTATCTCCCCCCCGGCTACGACGAGCAGCCCGATCGCCGCTTTCCCGTCCTCTATCTTCACGACGGCCAGAATCTTTTCGACCGCGCCACATCCTTCGCCGGACAGGACTGGAACGTTCAGGGCGCCGCCAACAGCTCCATTTGCGCCGGCAGGCTTTCACCGCTCATCGTCGTCGGCATCTACAACACCGGCAAATCGCGCATTTTCGAATACACGCCCACCAAAGCGCCAAAGCTCGGCGGCGGCCGTGCCGATCGCTACGCAAAATTCCTGCTGCAAGAAGTGATGCCGTTCATCCAGACGCAATATCGCGTGGACGCCAATCCGCGCCTCACCGGCATCGGCGGCTCATCGCTCGGTGGCCTCGTCTCGCTCTACCTCGGTTTAAAGCTTCCGCAGTCCTTCGGGAAAATTGCCGCGCTCTCTCCCTCGGTCTGGTGGAATCAGCGCGTCATCTATCGCTTCGCAGCCGCCGCGCGTGTCGATCCGCATCCTGCGATCTGGCTCGACATCGGCACAAAAGAAGGCCCACGCATCGTCCCCGACGTCGAGCAATTCCGCGACATCCTCATCCAAAAAGGCTGGGCGCTCGGCCACGACCTCCACTACGAGCGCATCGAAGGCGGCGAGCACAACGAGTGGGCCTGGTCCCAACGTATCGGCCGCGTCCTCGAATTCCTTTATCCCGCTTAACAACTGACTTTGTAGGGGCGGGGCTTGCTCCGCCCGGCGTAAGCTCCAACCTCAATTCATCAGCTCTCGCCGGACCGTGCTGACGCCGCAACGCTTTGGTTTCTTCCCTTGACCTCGTCGTCCCCCTGCGGCATCTTGTCCGTCCGATGCCGGACCGCCAACAAACCATCCTCTGCGTCAGCACCTACGAAAAGGGCACGGAGTTCTTCCGCACCTGCAAGCAGATGGGCTGGCGCGTCCTCTTGCTCACCGTAGAAAAACTCCGCAACGGCGACTGGCCGCGCGAAGCCATCGACGAATTTTTCTTCATGCCCGAAGACATTCTCCTCGAGCATCTGATCTACACCGTCAGCTACATGGCCCGCCTCCAGCACATCGACCGCATCGTCGCGCTCGACGAATTCGACATGGAGAACGTCTCTGCGCTGCGCGAGCACATGCGCATCCCTGGCATGGGACTTACCACCGTCCGCTATTTCCGCGACAAGCTCGCCATGCGCGCCCGCGCCAAGGAAGTCGGCATCCTCGCGCCCGAATTCGCTCACATCCTCAATTACGACGATCTCCGTCATTTCATGGCCAACGTGCCCGGACCGTGGCTGCTCAAGCCGCGCTCGCAAGCCTCGGGCATCGGCATGAAAAAGATCCACACGCAGAACGATCTGTGGCCCTGGCTCGATCAACTCGGAGACAAGCAATCGTTCTACCTGCTCGAGCAATTCATCCCCGGCCGCGTCTATCACGTCGACAGCGTGGTCTCCGAGCGCGAAGTCGTCTTCGCCCAGGCCCACGAGTACGGCTCGCCGCCGCTCGATGTTTCGCACAAAGGCGGCGTCTTCACCACGAGCACGCTCCCTTACGATTCCGAAGACACCGATACGCTCCTCGCGGCCAACCGCCAGGTAATCGAAGGCCTCGGCGGCGTTCGCGGCGTCACCCACGGCGAATTCCTCCGCTCCAACGCCGACGGCAAATTTTATTTCCTCGAAATCGCCGCCCGCGTCGGCGGAGCCTACATCTCCGATGTCGTCGAAGCCGCCAGCGGCATCAACCTCTGGCGCGAATGGGCGCGCCTCGAAATTGGAGCAGGGAAGGAGCCGTACACCCTGCCTCCAACCCGAAAAGACCATTCCGGCGTGATCCTCTGCCTCGCGCGCCAGGAGCATCCCGACACGAATTCCTACAGCGACCCCGAAATCGCCTATCGCGTGCACAAATACCATCACGCTGGCTTCGTCCTCAAATCTCACGACCGCGATCGCGTCCAGCAGCTCTTGGACTCCTACGCCGTGCGCTTCCAGCACGACTTTCTCGCCTTCCAGCCGGTTCCCGACAAGCCTACCGCTTGAAGGAGGTCACGACAGCCATCATTACTCAAAAATCAACTAATCGCGCGGTACCAAACGAAAAGCGAAGACCTGTACCTCGGTCCAAGTAACCGTCTAGACCACCGTTTATAAGACGCCGTTTGCCTCGACCCTGCACAGGGTCTAAAGTTTGCAGTGCCCCATCCGATATATAGATATCTTGGGGCGCGAGTCTCGGGGGAGTTTTGCATGTGGGGAAATAAGAAGCCGGATACGCCGCAGCAGCAGCCTCAAGCTGTGCCGCAGCCGCAGCCGGGGCCAGTTGCCGTGAATCCAATTCATCAGTCGCCGAAGCCTACTCCGGCGTCTTGGGAGGAAAAACCCGCTATGTCTACAGATTCTCTGCGTCCATTGAGTGCAACGAACGACCGCGCCAGCGCGCGGCTCGGGTCGAGCCTGCATGTGAAGGGCGAGATCACCGGCAGTGAAGACCTCTTGATCGACGGTTCGGTCGAAGGACTGATCCAGCTCGACGAGCGGAAGCTCACCGTCGGCGCGACCGCTAAGGTCACCGCCGATATCATCGCCCGTGAAGTCGTTGTCTACGGGACGGTGAAGGGCAATCTTCGCGCGAAAGATCGTATCGAAATCAAGAAGGACGGCTCGGTCAACGGCGACCTCACCACGTCGCGCATCATGATCGAAGACGGCGCCTACTTCAAAGGTTCGATCGAAATCGACAAGTCCGCCGACAAAGACTCCAGCCACAGCGCGTTCGCGAAGAAAGAATCGCCCGCGACCGCCGGCAAAACCATCTAAGCAATTTCTAACAACCGCCGGGTATCACGAGCCGTCCGGCTTGCCGCAGTATCGCGATGCGTGCAGAATTTCTCCTCGAGAGTTACACCACGGCGCGGGCTAACCCCCGCGCCGTTTTTCTTTTGGCATCCCCACCTTTCCCTGCAACCCTATCGCGTAACTCGTGTCGCTGGCGTCAGCCCCCAAAATCCGCCGAAACGCACCTAAGTGCCAACTGAATGCCCCCTCCACAACCTGTCATTCCGAGCGAAGCGAGGAATCTGCTTTTCCTCGGTCTCAGCCCTGGTTCACTCGTTCCGGGCACCGACTTTCGCCACGACTCCTCGGCCACGTCCAAACCTGAACGGCTGTCATTCCGACCGGAGCGAGCCGACGCCTTTTCTTTGCGTTCGCTTCCTGCGAACGCATCGGCTCGCGTAGTGGAGGAATCTCTCTTCGATCGATCCGCCGTTCTCGTCCCAATTGAAGCGCCAGCCCTGAAACGCGCGAAACAGCTTCCCACCACCAATTCACCACACCGACTTGTCATCCTGAGCGGAGCGAAGGATCTCAGTAGTAAGCCCCGAGCCTCTTTCCGCCGCCTAAGTCGTCGTCTCCATATGAAGTCTCTTCTATATTTATCAACTTGACATATAAACAACTAACTCTGTAACGTACCCTCCCGCTTCCATCGACCTAGCGAAGGGGCGCCACAGTGCGCATGTCCATCTCATTCCTGTTGCTCACCGCGCTGTCCGCCGCAGCATTAGCAACCGCCTGTGGCGGCGGCACGACAGCACAACTCGCACCCAACGCAACACCGCCTCCAACCTCTGCAGCATCGCCCGACTTCACCATAACAATCTCCCCAGCAACTCTCACACTGACGCAAGGCGGCATCCCGCAAACCATCACAATTTCGCATCGCACCAAAGGACAACTTCTCCGGCACAGTCCAAGTGACACTCTCCGGTTTGCCATCGGGCGTCGCAACCAATCCAGCAACCCCGATACAAATTGCGACGCCACCACCGCAACGACCTCAATTCTCATCGGCGCAAGCATCGCAACCGCATTAGGCTCCGCCACGATCACAGCGCAAGCCACCAGTGGCTCGCTCTCTCACTCCGAATCCTTCTCGGCTCACCATCCAACCGTCCCTCGTCGCGAATCTCCCGCGCTCAGCCTACGCGCGCACAGATTCAACTCCCCTCGCGAATGATCCGCCGAACGAACCGCACCATCGTCACATCGCCTACGACGCCGCCAACAAACACATCTTCGCCGCCAATCGCGCCATGAACTGCGTTGACGTGTTTGCGACATCGAATCAACCGCCGTCAAACGGAATCGCAACTCGCGTCGCCCGAATCGACGTTCCTGGAGCAAGCAGCGCCGACATCTCCGCCGACGGCACGACGATTTGGATCGGCACCGTGACGCAGCAGGCCGTCGCCATCGACACCAAGACCCTCCAAGTCACGGCGCGATACGCAGTTCAGCCGCAAGTCGCGCCATCCTCCACGTTCGATCGCCCGGAAGAGCTAATCGCGTTAAGCGGCGGCAATTTCCTGATGCGGCTAAGACAATCCTCTGGAACGCAGTCGATGCTGATGCTCTGGAATCGCAGCAACCTCCGCATTAACGAATCTCAACTCCGTCGCACCAAACGGAATCGGACCGATCGCGCGACACGGCAGATCACTCGAAAGTATTGGTCGCCGCAGGCGACGCGAGCGGCCAAGTAACTCTGCTCGATACAAGTGGAAGCGTAATCGCGGGGCCCGTGACGGCGGCACAGGGAACGATCGGGTTCGTCGCGGCGAACCCCGACGGCTCTGGATTTGCAGCCGCGGTCACGACTTCAGGCGTGACGCAAGTCGTTCTGCTCGACGCTCAACTCAATCCTGTCGCCACGCAGCCGGCGGCATCTCTATCGGGATTGGCATTTTCGCGCGCGGGCAACGTCCTCTACGCAAGCCGGAGTGCATCGACATTTCCGGCGATCGCAGTCTTCGATGGGCATACGCTCCAACCGCTTGGCGACGTTCCTGACCTTTCAGTTCAAGGCGTCCAATCCGAAATCGAGGAAGCTGACGAAACGGGCCTGCTCTTCGGCATCGCAAATCGCGGCCTGAGTTTCATCGACGCATCAAAGCCCGGCATGCTGCCGGCGAGCGTTCCGTCGTTTGCATTTCCACCTGCCGCGCAGCCTTCCGTCGGATCCGCAAAAGGTGCAACCGCCGTAGCGATCGCCGGACAGAATTTCGAGTCGAGCGCGATTGTCGTGTTTGGCGGCCAGCCCGCGACGAACGTCTCCGTTTCTAACGGAAACCTGATTCAGCTTTCAGTTCCCGCGAACATCGCGACCGGCGCAGTAAATGTCGCTGCGTATTTCCCGAGTGGTTGGATCGCGTTCGCTCCGGATGCGTTCAGCTACGGCCCGCAAATTCTCAAAACGCTGCCGAACGCGGGAGCCAGCGCCGGCGGCGACGTCGTGAAAATCTACGGCTACGGATTCGGCTCTGCCGCGAATCCTCCGATCGTCACCATAGGCGGCGCCGCCGCGAGCATTCAGAATGTCGAGAATCTTGGCACGGTCGAACCTCCGCTTGGCCTCGACACTTCGTACCCGTTCGCGCTGCAAAGCATCACGGTGCAAACGCCACCTGGCGCTGCGGGCGCAGCCGACATTGTCGTCTCGTCGAGTTCAGGCATAGCGACAGTTGCGAGAGGATTTCAGTTTGCGCAGAGCGTTCAGACCAGCGCGAGTCCACATCTGTATAAATTCCCGCTCTACGATCGGCGGCGGCAACTCGTCTTTGCGAGCTACGATGCAGGGATCGATGCGTTTCCTCTGCCGGGCGCAACTGCCTACTCGGGATCGGCATCGCTGTTTTGTCCGAGTAAGAACGAAGCGGGGCCGTGTCCCGACGCGGACGTGCGCGGAATCGCTCTGAGTTCCGATGGCTCGCAACTCATCGCCGCGGACTTTGGATCGCAGAATATTTTCCTGATCGATCCCGATGTGCCGGGCGATATTTCGTGGGTGCCGCTCAACATGCCGGCGTTTGGCCCGGCGCGCGTCACGGCAACCAGCAATCAAACCGTCTTCGTTTCTTTGCAGAACATCGCGAGTTCACCTGGCCCTTGCAACAGCTGCCTGGTGCAATTCGATCTCTCGTCGCGAACAATCACAGGCGCGCCGGAGCCGCAAGTTGCCACCATGACAACGACTCCGCTGCTCCAATCCGACGCCGCGGGCGATCGCATTTTCACTGCGTTTCAGGCGGGCGCAGCGAATACCGAAGCGCTATGGTCTGCGAGCAATCCCGTCAATTTTGCTGCGTCGCCGGTGAATGAACCGATCACCGACATCGCGATGTCGGGCGATGGCACGATGTTCGCGACTTCATCGAACAATATTTCCGGCGGCATTTCACCGGGTGCGAGCGGCGCGTCCGGTCTCGAAATCCGCGACGCTTCGCTCAATTTAATTTCCGCACGCGCGACGCCCGAGTTGGAGCAGTTTGCTGCGGGTACGAATGCGCCCGGCATTGCGATGCATCCGAGCGGCGCGCTGACGTATCAGCCATTCCTCGATGGTCCGGCGCCGCCCGAGAACGCGAATGGGACGCTGCCCGCATCGCTTCATGGCGGCGTCGACATCTTCGATTCGCATAGCGGGCAGCTGAAGCTGCGCGTTGCGCTTCCCGAACCGCTCGCGACCGATTCGACCGATGTCGATGCGCTGCACGCGCAGTATCTGGCGATCGACGAAACTGGTCAGCGGCTCTTTGCGATCACGAAGTCCGGGCTGACGGTCGTGCAACTCGCGTCGCTGCCGCTCGCGATTGGAACGTTCAGCACGAGCAACATCGCGGCAAACGGCGGAACGGTTGTGACCGTTCGCGGGAGCGGATTTGTCTCCGGCATCACGGCAACGGTCGGCGGCAAGAGCGCTGCGGTAACGTTTACAGATGCGAGCACGATTACGATCACTACGCCCGTAATCGCGACTGGTCCTCAGCAACTCACGTTGACGAATCCTAGCGGCGAGACGACTTTGCTCGATGCCGCATTCACAGCAAATTGAGTTTTTGTTCTACTTTCATCATTTTCGCGATTCGATGAGTTTTTTAGCGAACCGCCATGGCGGCGGCTTTGCCTTCGATTTGGGCGAGGTCGTGAGCGTTGAATTGAATCTCGCCGGCGCGCATCACGCCTTCGGCTTGCTTGGCACTGCGCGAGCCGACGATCGCGCCTGTGACAGCAGGATTCTGGAGCGTCCAGGCGACGGCGATCGCGCCGGGGGTGGTGTTATAGCGTTCGCCGATGGCCCGGAGGCGTTCGACGAGTTCGAGATTTTGCGAAAGCTTCGGCTCGGTGAATTCCGGTTTGTTGCGGCGCCAGTCGTTGGCGGGAAGATTTTCGGCGCGCTCTTTCGTCATGCCGCCGGTCAACATGCCGGATAGCATTGGTGAGTAGACGATCAAGCCGACATTGTGATCTTTGCAGTACGGCGCGATGCTGGCTTCAATCTTGCGACGCAGCATCGAATACGGCGGCTGATCGCTCGTGACTGGTGCAATTTTGCCGCAGCGCTCGATTTGTTCGGCGCTGTAATTTGAAACACCAATCCAGCGAACCTTGCCGGCTTTTTGCAGATCGACCATTGCTTGCCACGATTCTTCGAGAGTTGGCCCATTGTCTTCGGGCGGCCAGTGAATTTGATACAGATCGATGACGTCGACTTCCAGGCGTTTAAGACTTTCCTCGCATTCCTTCTTGATCGAATCGGCTGTGTGAACCTTCGTGACGGCGCCTTTGTCGTCCCAGCGCATCGCGCACTTGGTGAAAATGTACGGGCGATTGCCTTTCCAACTCTTGAGAGCGCGAGCGACAACTTTCTCAGAGTGGCCGAAGCCGTACACCGCGGCGGTATCGATCCAATTCACGCCGAGTTCGAGCGCGCGATGAATCGCGGCGATGGAATCGGTTTCTTCCTGGGCGCCCCAGGCGAAGGCCCAGTCTCCGCCGCCGATGGCCCAGGCGCCAAAGCCGACGGGCGAGATCATCAAATCGGAATTTCCAAGCTTGCGAGTCTGCATTCTTCCTCCAGATTTCTATGATGAGCGTTCCGCCTTTGCGGTTTCGCTTCGTGCAAGCGAGCAACTTCTATGCGCGCAAGTAGTCGGGTTTCCAAACCTTGATCATCTGCTTGATGGCCTTGCGATCGTTGATTTTGTCGTCCAGGACTTTTCGCGCGAGCGCGGGGAGTTCAGAGTCGCTCGCGAAGCGCAAAGAAACCAACTGGTTGAGAGTGAAATCGTCGATGCGAGATTGGAGGTCAGCCGAAAGCAGTCGCTGATAGCGCAGGCGCTCTTCGAGCCGGATAACGCGATCCTGTACCTTGAGCGCCATGACGCGCGCGATGGTGAGCGTGACCACAAGAGCGGCGGCGACGAAGACCTGGAAGATCGAATAGGCCGAATAACCCGCTGGTTTCAGCCGGAAGAACGACCAGACCAGGTTCGCTAGCAGGATTGGGGCCGCAAAAAAGTGAAATGGCGGGAAAAACTTGGCGTGATTTGAGAAATTCTGCTGCTCTGCCATGCGAATCCTCCAAAAGTGACCGCGGTGCTTCTGTGATTGTGACTGCGCGATGAACGGCCGACCTGTCGTCGTGCGTTTCTGTGCGCGAAGAATGTATCAAATTCGGTCGAAGAGCATCCAAATGAGCGTAAGAGTCGTAGAATGAGTGAGACGAGGCTTGGGGCAGGGTAACACCAAGTCGCGCCTCGAAAACGGGACCGACCATGTGGAAGTTTGGGAAAAAGCGGAGAGATGGAATGGCGAAAGCGACCTGGGGTGGCAAAGTTATTGCCGAGAGCAACGCAACTAAGGAAGTGGAAGGGAATCAGTATTTCCCGCCCGACTCGGTGAAGAAGGAATTCCTGAAGCCGAGTTCGCACACATCGGAATGCCCGTGGAAGGGCACCGCGCACTATTACTCGTTGGAAGTGAATGGGATGCGGAACGATAACGCGGCTTGGTTTTATCCCTCGCCGAAGTCGGCTGCAGCGGAGATCAAGGACCACGTTGCGTTCTGGAAGGGCGTTCAAGTCGAAGCGTGAAGAAGTTGACGGTCGACAGTCGAACGTCGAAAGTGTGTTCGCAGGCGGTTCGGCTTGGCGAATCATTTCTGAAGAAAAGCCTTTAACAGTTTAGATCTTGCGGACATGGGGCGCAGCTTGCTGCGCCCCTGTTTGTTTGTGCGCGCTGATTATTTTCGCAATTCGTTTTTGTAGACGGAACCGTTGTGCATTACGAATTGAACGTGCTCCAGGGTGCTGATGTCTTTTAGCGGGTCGCCGGTGACGGCGATGATGTCGGCATAGGCGCCTGGGGCCACCACTCCGATTTCACCTTTCATATCGAGCATTTCGGCGGGGCGCGAGGTTGCGGCTTGAATTGCGTCCATCGGGGACATGCCGAGATTCACCATGCGCGGAAATTCGCGGGCGATGGATTCGGTCCAGGGCATTCCGCCGATGTCGGTGCCGAAAACAATTTTCAGATGCGCTTGCAAAGCGCGCTTGTACGAGGCTTCGTGCAAGGCGGCGCGTGCGCGATCGCGTTTACCTCCGGGTGTGTCTTCGGGCGCCCAATCCTCGTAGTAAATCTCCAGCGTCGGGCAATACCACGTGCCTTGCGCGGCCATTTGCTTGACCTGCGCATCGGTCATGTCGAGGCCGTGCTCGATGGAGTCGCAGCCGCCGTCGAGCGCGCGCTGCAGGCCGATGCCGTTGTAGGCGTGGCAGGCGACTTTCTTTCCCCATCCGTGAGCTTCATCGACGATCGCTTTCAATTCTTCCACGGTCAGCGTTGGCTGTGAGACGAGATGGCCCTGCTTGTCGACCCACGAGCGATGCGTCATGTAGACCTTGATCCAGTCGGCGCCGTGATCGAGTTGCTGGCGTGCGGCTTTACGCGCTTCGACCGGACCGTCGATGATTTGCGCGCCTTTGGGCATGTCGAGTTCGGGCGCGTAGCCCTCGAGGTTGTATCCGCCGGTGGAAGAGATTGCGCGCGTGGCGCAGAAGAGGCGCGGGCCGGGGATCGTGCCCTCGGTAATGGCTTCCCTGATTTCGACGTCGCCATAGCCAGCGCCTTCGGTTTCGACATCGCGGAGCGTGGTGAAACCCTGTTCGAGCGCGCGGCGGCAGGCGAAAGTGGCGCGGGCGGCGCGCAAGGCGATGCCGGCTTTGAGGATGTTGGCGTCGTAGCCGCCCTTGGCGGGATCTTCGCCCCAGAGAAAGATGTGCGTGTGCGAGTCGATCAGGCCGGGAAGGACCGTAGCGTTGGAGAGATCGATGACGTTGAAGCCGGTAGGGGCTTGGTCGGGCGCGGGGGAGACTTTTACGATGCGATCGTTCTTGATGAATATCAGTTGGTTTTTGAGTGGTTTGTCGGAGGTGCCGTCGATGAGGGTGCCGGCGCGGATGATGGCGATGCCGGCGTCGGACTCCTGGGCGCGAGCGGGACGAAGGCTTACGAGGAGCAGGACAGCGGCGCAGAGAGATAGCAGTGCGAATTTTAGAGTGTGCAAGGGAAGTCTCCGGGGAAGCGGCGGTAGCTTGCCGCAGGAAGGAAGGATTTTGCAAGGACGACGAGTTCCATTTTGGGAATTGAGGTGGGCGAGACCCTCCCCCCGGGTGTTTTTTCGCAAGAATGTGATTTGAAAGGAGTTGTGCGTACAGTGGTGCTAAGAATGTGAAAGTAGGGGAGTTGCGGGAGAAATGACGAGATTGAGGGGCGATTCACGGGGGATTGTAGCAGTTGTTAGCTAGTTTGTCAAGATAAACGTATGGGTATCATTCGAATGATAGGGGAGTAGACGGCGTCGGGGTGCTAGTCGCTGGATCGAAGAGAGATTCATCGCGCAAAAAGCGCGCGATGGCGCAGAGTACCTCTCTTCGCGAGCCGACGCGTTCACGGGAAGTGAACGCGAAGAAAAGGCGTCGGCTCGCTCCGCTCGGAATGACAGTTTGAGGTTTTGAGACGAGAGAGCGACCGGGCAGGGATCGCGGGTCATTCGTGGCGGAGGGCTTCGACGGGCTGGATTTGGGTGGCGGAGCGGGCAGGGAGGGTGCAGGCGGTCAGGGCGGCGATGGCTAAGACGGCGATGACTGCGAGCAGGACGATGGGGTTGGTGCCGCCGAGGCCTTCGAGTTTGTCGGCCAGGAAGTGCGTGGTGACTACGCTGAAGAGTGTACCCAGGACGAAGCCGACGATGAGGACGCGGCCCATAGATGTGATGACAAGACTGAGAACGTTGCCGGGAGTGGCGCCGAGAGCCATGCGGATGCCGAATTCGCGGGTGCGGCGGGACACGCTGTAGGAGACGACGCCGAAGATGCCGATGGAGGCGAGTGCGAGGCCGATACCGCCGAAGATGCCGAAGAGGAAGGTGGCGAATTTCGGATAGGCGAATTCGGGGCCGAGGAAATCTTCGCCGGTCTGAACAAAACCGAGTGCCTGTGTCGGGTCTACAGCACTTACCGCCTTGCGGACGGAATCCTCAATGGCCAATGGGTTTGGATTCGTGGTTCGAATAATGAACATCATGCCTGGGGGAAAGAGATTGGTGAACGGAATGTAGACGGCTGGCTGAGGGGATTCCTTGAGACCCCGGTTTCGAGGGTGGCCGGTGACGCCAATGATTTCGTAGGACGCGGACGTGACCGGCGGGCGAACAAAGCCTGGCGGCAGCCCTTCCTTGGGAACCTCGATGGTGATTTGGCGACCGATGGGATCTTGATCCGAGAAATAGGCGTTGGCCATCGTGTCCGTGATGACGGCGACTGGTTTAGGTCGCTCGACATCGGAGGCGTCGAAAAAGCGGCCTTTCAGGACAGGAATGCGCATGGTGGAGAGATAAGCGTCACTGACAAGGTCGACGCGAATCCCGACAGGCTCTTTCAAGCCAGCCATATCGAACTTGAGATCGGCGCCGCTGTACGGAGGAATGCCGGTTACGCTGGCCGCGACGGATTCGACGGTCGGGAGAGCTTTGACTCGATCCATAACATCGTTGAATACGGTGCGCCGCTGGCTCCACTCGGGATATCGAGTTTGAGGTGTCGGTACGAAGACGGCGAGAATGCCTTTGGGCTCGAAGCCGAGCTTTTGGCGCGTGAGTTCGATTAAGCCGTAGCCGGCCAAGGCAGAACCCGTGAGAAGCACCAGTGACAGGGCAACTTCACTCACAATCAAGATATTGCGAAGCCGATTTCCAGCCGAACCTGCGGCGGAATCGCGGCCGGCGTCGCGCAGGAACGCGGACTGATTTTGGCGCGAGAGCTGAAGGGCGGGAGCGAGGCCGAAGAGAATCCCGGTGAGAACGGAAACGGTGACGGCGAACGCGAGCACGTAGAGATTCAGCGAGATCACGGCTTCGTGAGGAATCGAGTACTGAGGCAGAAGCGTGATGACGGCTTTGATGCCACCATAAGCGAAGAGCACGCCCAAGGCTCCGCCTGCGACGCTGAGGATGACGCTTTCGGTGAGGAGTTGCTGCACGATGCGTTTGGTGCCGGCGCCCATGGCGGCACGAACGGCGATTTCGCCGCGGCGAGCGCTGGCGCGCGCGAGCAAAAGGTTGGCGACGTTGGCGCACGCGATGAGGAGGAGGAAACCGACGGCGGCCAATAGCGCCAAGAGAGTGTTGGCAAATTTTCCGAGGATGCCTTCGTTCACGGATGTGAACTCGGTACGAAACGGAGGCTCAGGGTAGAGAATCGGGGGATCGATTTTCGCGAACTTGAGGTGGAAGGCCTGGAACTCCGCATTGACTTGGTCGCGGGGGACGCCAGAGCGAACGCGCATCATGACGTGATAACGCAGTTCATTATCGGGACGAATGGCGATCGGACTGTAGACATCGGCGTCCTGCCACGTGAAGCGAACCGGGAGCACGCCGACGATTGTGTAGAACTTGTCGTTGAGTCGGAGGGATTTGCCGAGGACGTCTCGACGGCCGAAGAAATGTCGCTTCCAGAAGGCGTAGCTAAGGACGGCAACGTCTTCGACTTTGGATTCGTCGCCAACGTCGTTTGGGTGGAAGGTGCGGCCGAAGAGCGGCGGGACACCGAAGAATTCGAAGGCGTTGGGTGAGAAGAACTCCTGGTGAATGTTTTCGGGGATGCCTTGTTCGGTGAGAGTGACGCTGTTGCGGTCGTTGAGAATGATGTCCTCAACGGATTTGGCGTTGGCTTTCATCTCCATGTACTGAGAGAGCGTGTAGCGGATGCTGTAGTCGTCCTTTTTTGCGTTGATGACGCGGGAGGTGCCGATGCGGTCGGCGGCGGTGTAGGGGTAGGGATCGATGAGGACGGCGTAGACGACGCTGAAGATGGCGGTGGTGGCGCCGATGCCGAGGGCGAGGGAGAGAATGGCGAGGATGGTGGAGAGGCGGGAGCGGGCTAAGAGGCGGAGCGCGTAGCGGAGATCGTGGGTCGCGGACATGTGAGTGGGACCTCCTGGCCGCTAGGATGCGGGCGGATGAGTGTTTAGTGGTACAGACGCCGGGGGATGGGGATTTGTTCCGCGGGGCGTAACAGGAAGTTGATGTCGGCGACTAAAAGCGAAGAGGTCTTTGTCGCTGTGATCGAAGAGAGATTTCTCTCTGCGCAGGCCGACGCGTTCGCAGGAAGCGAACGCGAAGAAAAGGCGTCGGCCTGGTCCGTTCGAAATGACAGGTTGGGTTCGGAGGCGATGAGCGGATTGGGCAGGGATCGAGCGTCGGCCTGCTCCGTTCGAAATGACAGGTAAGGCCTTGCGGCGACAGAGCGGTTTGGGCAGGGATCGAGTGTCGGCGCGATCCGTTCGGAATGACAGTTTTTAGATTGGTTGGAAGAATTTAGGGGCGGGACTTCGCGTTTTGTTTTGCGGCTGCTTTTTCGGACATTTGGGCGAGGCGGGCTTTGACGATTTTTCTGAGTAGGGGGGCGGGGAGGGGTTTGTCGATGGGGAAGTGGACGGTACCTTTGGAGACGTCGAAACGAGTGAGTTCGGCGCGGAATTTTTCGATGACGAAATAGCTCATGGGGAAGAGGCTGCAATGATTTTTGAAAGCGGCGATGGCGACGATGCCGCCGTTGTGTTTGAAGGTGGGGATGCCGTAGCTGATGGTTTCGACTGTGGCTTTGGGACACGCGGACAGGATGGCGGCGCGTACGGTTTGGAGAGTGGTTCGCGCGGGTTCGGGCAGGGCGGAGAAATATTTAGCGACGGAATTGTCCTTGGGCGATTTGGCGACGGGTTTTGCGGTGGCGAGGCGGCGTTTGGATGATTTTTTCATTGTTGCCACTTGAGGCTCGATCGGAGTTCAACTCGACGAAAGACGCCGGCAGCATGCCGGCGCTACCGAAAAGCTAGGGGAGTTTGCCGCCGTAGCGGCCGGTTTCTTCGAAGAGGGAGAGGAGATTGGTCATGCTGAGGAGCGAGCGCGTGGCCTGGTTGAGATTGATGAGTTCGAGTTTGCAGCCGCGGGTGCGGCAAGAGACGTAAAGGGTGGCGAGAGTGCCGAGGCCGGAGGAGTCCATGTGATGGACTTCCTTCATGTCGATGATGATGCGCTTTTCGGCGGGGAGGAGATTGCGGACTTCCTTGCGAAGTTGCGGCGCGTGGTCGGAGGTGAGCTTGCCGTGGCATTCGACGACGGTGGCGTCCTGGACGCGGTAGGTGTTGATGCGGAAGTGGGACGCGGGATGGTGCGAGTGGGGTTTGTGCTGGTGCGCGTCGGACACGTTGTTGCTCCCTCGAAAGTGAATGCGGCGAGATTATAGCGGGTTGAGCGGGCACTTGGGAATTTGCGGAGAACGAACGCACGATCCCGGTGGTGTAGGCTTTTGCGGCGAAATTGAAAAGGAGGACTTGTGGCAGAGGAGACGGCGAGTCAAGGCGGCCCGGAGAGGATGCGGAGTGCGACGGGGCGAAAGGTGATGCCGGTTGCGGAGTTGATTGGGTTCGAACTGGTGGAGGTGGGGGAGGGACGGTCAGTTGTGACGTTGGAGACGGGGCCGCAGCATACGAATCCGATGGGGACGACGCACGGAGGAATCTTGTGTGACATCGCGGATTCGGCGATGGGGATTGCATTTCACTCGACGCTGTCGCCGGGGGAATCGTTTACGACGGTGGAGCTGAAGATTAATTTTTTTCGGCCGGTGTGGAAGGCGCAGTTGCGGGCGGAAGGGAAAGTAGTACGGCGCGGGAGGACGGTCGGATACGTGGAGTGCGAAGTGTCGGATGAGAATGGGCGGGCGATCGCGAAGGCGAGTTCGACGTGTCTGGTGTTGCGCGGGACGGATGCGAAGGGGCGATGAGGGGCGATTCGCTTTTTCGTACTGCTGCGCATGTTGCCCGAAGACTTGATTTTACAATTACGGCGGCCGCGAGTGTGGCGGGGATCTTCAAAATCGTGTTCTAATTCTGCCGTCAAGAGATAGAGATTCATCGTGAGGAGATTGAGGATGTTCAGACCGAGGATTTTACGTCTCGCTGTGTCTGTCGTTTTGGTGCTGAGTTTTGTTCAAGCTGCCTCCGCTACTGACATTCTGATCGGGGATGAAAAATCACAGCCGGAAAGTTTGACTATCGCGCCGGGCGGCGTGCTGATTGTCGGGAGCGCCAGCTCGCCGTTCGTTTACAAGGTGCGTCCGGGGTCCAAGACGGCCGAGAAATTTATTGATGCGAGCGCGGAAGGTCCGGGGACGTTTTTCTTTGGCATGCTGGCGGACGCCTCCACAAATACGCTGTGGACATGCCAACTGACTCCCGTACCAAACGTCAATCCGCCGCAACGGCACACCACGCTGCGAAGCTTCGATCTCACGACTGGGGCGCCCAAGATCCGATGGAACCTGCCAGGGGACAGCAATGTTTGCAACGACTTCGCGATCGGACCGGACAAGGCGCTCTACATTACGGACACGTTTCCCGGCAGAATCTTCCGGCTGCCGGCTGGCGCCTCCACTGCGGAGCTTTACCTGGAGCATCGGACTCTCGCCGGCGTCGATGGAATTACGTTTCTCGACGGCGTGCTCTACGTGAACAACGTGGTGTTCAACAAGCTTTACCGCATTCCGGTCGATGCCGCAGGCAAGCCGGGAGCACCGGTCGATATCTGGATCGATCAACCGATCAAGGGGCCGGATGGGATGCGTGCGGCGAACGGCAAGCTCCTCGTCGCGGAGAATGGAAGCGGCAAGATTTCTGCCTTGACCGTAACTGGCGATAAAGCGAGTCTGACGGTGCTCAAGGATGGACTCAACACACCGACCGGAGTCGAACCTGCGGGCGATACGATCTGGATTGCCGAAAGAGGCGCGGGCAAGGCTGTGTCGATCCCGATGCCTAAGTAGTTTTGAGAAGCTAGCTTCATTCTCAGTGCGTAGCGTACATCGAAAAAATGCAAACTTGTTTTTGTCGGGATGAGCACAGGTGTCAGTGCATGGGCGCGGCGGGGCCTTTGGTTGAGGGGCGGCGCATGATCATGATGAAGGGAATGAGCATCAGAAACATCCAACCGAGGACGCGGAAGATGGTGTTGTAGGCGATCATGTTGGCCTGGCGTTCGACCATTTGAAACATCATGTCGCGTGCCTGGCGCGCGGAAGTGGCCATGTCGCCGCTGCGATTGAGGAAAAGCTGTTGCATGCCGCGCATCATGTTGCGGGCGGCGGCACTGAGCGGATTGACGTGAGCGCCGAGGACGTTGGTGTTGGTCTGCTGCAAGCGCAGTTGCATGGTGTTGACGACGGAAATGCCGATGCTCCCGCCGAGATTGCGAACGAGATTGAAGAGACTGGTGGCGTTGCCCATCGCCTCTTTGCGAATCGAAGACATGGTGATCGTCGTGAGAGGGACGAAGACAAGTCCCAGCGAGAGGCCCATTTCAAGTTGCGGCCAGAAAAAATCCCAGTAGCCCGCCTGTAAGTTCAGCTGCGAAAACTCGAAGAGTGTGAACGCGCAAATAAAAAGGCCAAGCGTGAGTAGTTTGCGCGGATCGAATTTGGTAATGATGAGGCCGACGACGGGCATGGCGATGAACGAGCCGAGTCCGCGCGGAGCCATGGCGATGCCAGCGCGGAGAGCCGGGTAGCCAAGAAGGGTTTGCAGGATGAGCGGGATGAGAACCGTCGTGCCGTAGAGGCCGACGCCGAGCATCGACATGAGGAAGACGCCAGTGGAATAGGTGCGATCTTTGAAGACGCGAAGTTGGACGACGGGATGGTCGATGATGAGCTCGCGAAACATGAAGGCGACGAGCGCGACTACGGAGGCGACGGCGACCACGGTAATCCACGTGGAGGCGAACCAATCTTTTTCCTGGCCCTTGTCGAGGACGACCTGGAGCAAGCCGATACCGACGGCGAGCATGCCGATGCCCCAGTAGTCGATTTTCGATGAGGCGCGCTTGATGTAGTGCGGATCGAAAACGAAGAGGCGCGTCATGATGATGGACGCGACGCCGATGGGCACGTTGATGTAGAAAACCCAGCGCCAACTGTAACTGTCGGTGAGCCAGCCTCCGAGCACGGGGCCGAGAAGCGGCGCGACGACGACGCCGAGTCCCCAGAATCCCATGGCTTTGCCGCGATCCTGGGGCGGGAAAGACTCGAGAAGGACGGCTTGCGAAATCGGTTGCAGACTGCCACCGCACGCGCCTTGAATCACGCGACAGACGATCAAGAACGGAAGCGTGGGGGCGAGTCCGCATGCGAAGGAAGCGATCGTGAAACCCGTGACGGAGAGCATGAGCATGCGCTTGCGTCCAAAAAAGTTGGAGAGCCACCCGGTGAGCGGAAGAATGATGGCGTTGGCGACGAGGTAGGAAGTGAGCGTCCAAGTGGCTTCGTCAACCGTGGAGGAAAGACTGCCTGCGATGTGAGGAAGAGAAACGTTCACGACGGTAGTGTCGAGAACTTCCATGAAGGTGGAGAGCATTACGGCGATGGCGATGAGCCACGGATTGATGTGAACGGGATTTTGTTGCGATTGCGATAGAGCTACGGGTGGCGCGGCGGGTTGCGATTCAGCGGGCGGGACGGGATTTTTTGTGTCGTCGGATGACATAGGCCGTCGGACTTGGACGAGTTACGGCGAAGTGTACACGAAGAGGAGCGGAGGCGGGCATCGGGTCGATACGGGGTGTGCCAAACCGCGTTCGCTCCAGCCGGAAAATGACAGGCTTCGCTCTGAAGATTGGCTATTCGTCGCGGAGCGCGCTGCTTGGGTTGATGAGCGAGGCGCGACGCGCGGGCAGGTATCCAGCGAGTAGAGCCACGGCTACGAGTAGTCCGGCGGCATAAATGATCGAGAGCGGATCGTTGGGGTGCAGTCCGAAAAGGAGCGAGCTGGCTCCGCGTGTTGCAGCGAGCGAGATCAAGACGCCGAGGAGAACTCCGATGCCGAGCATTTGCATCGTCTGGCGGGAAATCAGGCCGAGCACGCTGCTTCGATCCGCGCCGAGCGCCATCCGAATGCCGATTTCGTTGCGTCGCATTGTTGTGATGTAGGAGATCACACCATAGAGCCCGACCATCGTGAGGATTGCCGCCAACGCGCCGAATGAGCCGGAGAGTAGCGCCATCATGCGTTCCTGGCTGAGCGTGTCTTCGACGGTGTTTTGATAAACGAAGAGTTCGTGATCCATCTCGGGATCGATCTGCTGGACGCTCGATTGCAGAATCGGAATGACGCGATCGGGTCGCATCGAAGTGTGAATGAAAACGAAAGCAGCCTTTTGTCCGGGAGGAAATTGCGTGCTCGGGGCGAAGCTCTCGGGCGGGACCGGATCGCGCAGGCTGCCGTACTTCGTGTCTTTGACGACCCCCACAATCTGAAACTCAAGTCCGGGATATCCGGGTTCCGCAATGGTGCGCACGCTCTTGCCGATGGGATTGCTGTGGCCGAAAAAGGTGCGCGCGAAAACTTCGTTGACTATGAGTACGTGCTGCGTCGCGCGAGTGTCGAGCTCGTCTGAAAAAAGTCTCCCCGCAAGCAGGGGGATGTTCAGGGTCTCGAAGTAGTTGGGACTGATCCAGGTGAATTTGGATTGGCCTTCGGATTCCGCACCGTGGACAACGAGTTGCCAAGTGGTGCCGTTGAGTGGAACGTGCGTGGTGCTTGCAGCGGAGTCCACGCCGGGAGTCGAGCGAATCTGGCCGATGAGGTCTCGCACGGCGCGATCATAGGAATCGAGATCGCTGAGCTTGCGATGGCTGAGGTTGAAATATCCCAGGATGATGCCGTCTTCGCGAAATCCGGGGTTGTAGGTGACGAGATTTCGAAAGCTGCGGACGAAGAGCAAGGCCCCGACCAGGAGCACCATCGATACCGCAATCTGGGCGACGACCAGCGCTTGCTGAAACGAAAATCGTTCGCGGCCTTGGGTCGTGCCGCGATTTCCGCTCTTGAGCGCAATGCCGGGATTGGTTTGAGAGGAACGAACCGCGGGCCACAAATCGAAAATCGCGCAGGTAACCAGTGCGAGAGCGGTCGTGAAGACGAAGACTCGCCAGTCGAGGCCGAGATCAAGCTCAACTGCATCTCGCGTGGAGCTGATGAACCAGACGATCGCGCGGCTGAATGCCGCGGCAAGCACCATCCCGAGAACGGCTCCCGAAACGGCGAGAATCAATCCTTCGGCTAACGATTGGCGGATGAGACGCCAGCGCGAGGCGCCGATCGCGAGACGAACCGCGATTTCTCGTTGCCGTGAATTGCCGCGAACCAACATCAGGTTGGCGAGATTCGCGCAGGCAATGAGCAGGACCAGGGCGGTGATGCCGAGTAGTAGCCATAACGATGAATCGTATGTCTGGAGCGAGCTGACGCCGTGGCTGGCGGGAAACGCGCCGAGTTGGTACCTCTTATACACGTCGAGGAAGGCGTTGCTGTAACCGCTCGGAACCGTTGCGGCAATAATCCCCGGACTGACGGATTCAAGTTGCGCCGATGCGCGAGCGAGCGACCAATCGAATTTCAATCTACCCATGACCGAGAGGAAAAAATAGTCGGGGCGGTTGAAGTAGGGAAGGTCATCGTGGTACGACGGCGTCGAACAGAGCGGGAGGGCGAAATCAAACGTGCGGCCGACCTCGAGGCCGAAAAATCGCGGCGGCGTGACTCCAAGAACTCGCGTCGGCTTGTGTTCAATGAGGATCGTCGAACCGATCGCGGAGTCCTGGCCGCCAAACTGGCTTTGCCAAAATGCGTAACTGATCACGGCGCCGGGAATTCCGCAGTTGGGCTTGTCTTCCTCGGGCGAAAAGAAGCGCCCCTTTGCGGGGAAGATTCCGAGAGTGTTGAAGGCTTCTCCGGTGAACCACAACGCGACCGCTTTTCGTTCGTCGACGCCCTGGCCGATTCGGACGTGGTTCGTGCGCCAGGCGAAAACGCTCGAAAAAGCCTCCTGATGGTCGCGAACCTGCTCCCACAACGGATAGGAAAGATCGGAAGGGCGAGCTGGAATGAATTGCTTCACGCCGCCTTGAATCTCGACGCTGGCGAGGCGGTCGGGATCGGCGACGGGCAGGGTGCGCAAACGAACTGCGTCCATCAACTGAAAGATGGAGGCGTTCACGCCAATTCCGAGAGCCAGGGTGAGGATCGCGGTGATCGCGAATCCCGGGCTCTTGCGTAATGAGCGACACGCGACCTTCAGGTCCTGAACGCTGGATTCGAACCACGGCCTGTCAGCGCTCTGGTCTCGTGGCTCGATCCGCTCGCGCCGGGGCGAGGACGGATTGGAATTGTTGGCCGTTATATCCATGAGTGCGGGTAAGTAGGCCTGAACGGTGCTCGTATCTCAAGACCGCGCAGGTCCCCGGTTGGGATGCCAAGGACACTTACAATCGCGCAGTACTATTCAGATTAATGAACTAGTTTATATACGAGGAGGCGGACTCGCGCAACCTGGTTTGTGAGACAGGTAGAGGCAAGCCTTGCACAAGGCTCATGCGGCGCTGGAGGCGGAAGTCTGAATCGGCGCGTCAGTGTCGCTCACGGCGTGAGCACCGCGATAGCGGACGAGCAACAGCGTGAGGTCGTCGGCCTGGCTGGCGCCGCGCGCGAAGTTTTCGACAGCCTCGAGAACTTTCGTCTGGAGTTCGTCCAGTGGAGTCTGCGCTGCAACCCCCATCAATACGTCCTTGAGGCGAGGAACCCCAAAGAGTTGTTCGGCGGGATCCATGGCTTCGGTGACGCCGTCGCTGAAGAGCACGAGGGTGTCGCCGGTCTCGAGCTTGAGGCACACGGTGGTGTACTCGGCTTCGGGGACAAGGCCGACGGGATACGAACCTTCGGTGAAGACATCTTCGGCGACGCCGTTGCGGATTAAAAATGGCGAGGGATGGCCGGCGTTGATGTATTCGAGATGGCCTTGATCGTCGAGGATGCCAAAAAACATTGTGGCGTAGCGGCCGATTTCGGCGTGGTCGCAGAGAAAGCGATTCACGTGGTTGAAGACGCGCGCCGGATCGGTGCCCAACGACATGCCCGACAATGCGCCTTGCAGCAGGTTGGTGCAGAGCGCGGCGCCTAGTCCTTTGCCGGAGACGTCAGCGAGGAGGAAGGCGGTGCGATTGTCGCCGAGCGAGAAGACGTCGAAATAATCTCCACCGACCGCGAGGCATGGGAAGTTGACGCCGCTGACGGCGAGATGCGGATAGTCGCGGAAATTTTTTGGCAGCAGCGCTTGCTGAATGTCGCGAGCGATGCCGATTTCTTGTTCCATGCGCTGGCGTTCGCGTTCACGTTCGACGAGGCGCGCGTTGTCGAGGATGCTGGCGGCGTCGCCGGCGAGCGCGTCGAGAATCTGGCGATCGAGTTTCGAAAATGCGGCGGGGCGCCGCGAATCGAGATAGAGCACGCCGAGGAAATCGCCGCGCTTGATGTTGATCATCGATTGATCGGTGTTGGCGCGCGAGACTGCGTACAGCGGAATGACGACGACGGCGCGAAGGCGCTGGGCCACGATGCTCTGCGCGGCCTGTAAATCCATATCGGCTTGAGCAAGATCTTCGGTGATCACCGCAGATTGGCGCCGAAGCGCTAGCTGAATTGCGGTCTGGCTGGGCGTGAGACTCTCAGGCGGGAGACGCAGACCGCCGGAGCGCCGCGCAAGTCGCACCTTGAGCGTTTCGTTTGCATCGGTTTCGAGAAGGAGTCCGCGGTCGGCGTCGGTGACAGACACAGCGTGGTCGAGCATATGGCCCAGCACCGTGTCGAGCGGCAACTGCGAATGCAGTAGCGTCGTTGCTTCCAGCAAGAGATTGAGTTTGCGCAGACCGCCGCCGGTCGGTTCGGAACTGGTGATGTGCTCAATGCGCGTCAGGAGATGCGGCAGGGAATCCGTGCTCGCATTTGTGGCGGAGCGGTAAATGATCTCGTACGAGTCGTCGAGGCCGAACGAGATCGAATCGCCGTCCTGCAACTCGCGGCTTTCACTTTTCTCGCCATTGATGAAGAGGCCTCGCCTCTGGCCGCGATCCTCGATGTAATACTTGTTGCCTTCCATAACGATCGCGGCGCAATTGCGCGATATGCGGCGATCGGCGAGTTGCAGGTGATTGCCGGTTTCGGCGCCGCGACCGATAAGAAATGGCATCTGTGTTACGCGAACGTAACGACGCGCGCCGTCGGGAGACACGACTTCAAGGACGGTTTCGGCGAGATTGGGAACTGTATCGGGCATCTTATTTCTGCGGGATTGTAACACGCAGCGGCAAAATCGAACGGATTTCAGGGAGCGAGATTCCTGAAGACAAGAGGGTTAGCGCTAGGAGAGGCGGTGCAGTGTTAATTCAGAGCGCGGTCGCCCTGGGCGTGGCCAGCGGCCACCTGTGATGGTTCGACGATGATCGAAGGCATGCGACGCTCCGGTTTCACCGAAGCCGGCCCGAGGATCGCGTTCAAAGCGAGTGCTGTACTGGTGTCGTAAGGCGTGCGCTGCACCCAGCCTCGTACCCGATCAAACGCACGGGTGACCAGCGGCAAAGGTGCGTCGCCGGATGCGATTTTCGTGTCGAGGAATCGGCAGTCGCAGCGGGCACAGCGGTAAGGGGAGAGCTTTACGCAGCTATGGAGAAGTTGTTCGAGGGCGCCATAAGGATCCGCTTTCCAGACGGAGCGGCTTCTACAATGGGGACACTCGTGAAAGACCGATTGGCTTCGAACCGCGAATCGCAAATCCGCACACCTCAGCGCAGAATGCGGGACCGTAGGCCCTGTCCCGTTGCTGCCCGCAGAAGCAACGATATTTCCATTTATGCCCGTGAGGCGATTTCTATGCAATAGCAAAGTTGTTGTAAAACACGCACAAAATAATGTACCTCGGTACTATGACTATCACCTTCCAAAGCGATTTGAAGCGACGTTGCCAAAATGTGGCAGAAATTACACAGGTGGTCCGCTACCTAGACCCAAATCGGTCCTCTGACAGGCCCTAAATCTGTCCAATTATCGCCCTTTTTTCTCCCTGAAACCTGGTACTTTGCCATTTGTTTTCTTGTACTTAAGGTCAGGTTGCAACTTCGCAGCCGGCCCATGGGTTCTAAGTTGCAGCGGTCATAACCGGTGCTTAACGTAGAACTATGAAGTCGCTGCGCATACTCGTCACAAGCCTGCTGGCGCTCCTGTTTTTTGGGGCGGCAGCCGCTCGTGCGGATGTCGCCGTCCTGTTGGAAGAGCCGTACAGCTACGACGGGGCGTTCGCGGGTACGGGGCATGCGGCCGTCTACCTGTCGAACATTTGCGCCGAATCACCGGTCGCCCTCCGCCGATGCCTGCCCGGGGAATCCGGGGTGGTCATCAGTCGATACCATCGCGTTGCGGGTTATGACTGGATCGCGGTGCCTCTCTATCCATACCTGTATGCGGTCGACAAGCCTCAGGACATTCCGCTGTTTGCCGACGGGAAGCTGGAGGCGGCCCTTCGCGACCATTACCGGCGCGAGAACCTGGAACACCTGATTCCGGACGGGCCCGATGGCGAGACCCCCACTGGCGATTGGTATGAGCTGATTGGGTCGGCGTATGACCGGACGCTCTATGCGTTTCAGCTCCCGACGACTGCGGAGCAGGACGATGCTTTGATCGCGCGGTATAACTCGCGAGCGAACCGGATGAAGTACAAGTTTGTCACGGCCAACTGCGCGGACTTCGTGAAGGACGTCGTCAACTTCTACTATCCCAAGGCTGTTCGCCGCGGCGTGATCTCTGAACTCGACGTCTCGACGCCAAAGCATGCTGCCAAGACTTTCGTGCAATACGCCAAGAAGCATCCTGAGCTGCACATGACGGCATTCGTTATTCCGCAGGTGCCGGGCACGATTCGGCGCAGCCGCCCGGTGCGCGGTGTGCTGGAATCAGTCTTTAAAGCGAAGAAATACGAAGTGACATTGCTGGCCTTGCACCCAGTTGTTGGCGGTGCGTTTGCCGCGGGCTACCTGCTTGGCGGCGGACCTTTCAATCCGAGCAAGAACGCATTGGTTTTCTCGCCGGACGGTGATTTGCAGGCGCCGCTGACTTCCGAAGACCGGAAGTCGTATCAGAAGGGCCTGGACGAAATGACGAAGGCGAATGCCGACGCGGCGCCGCGACGCGAAGAGGCGACGTGGCATAAGCTGCTCGACGGCGCACAGCTTCGCCTGGATGCCACGGGCCATCCGGTTTTGGCGGTTCGCTCGGGCGATGAAATTGTAGAAGTCGGCATTTCGCGCGGCAATGTTCTGAACGGCGGGGCGCCCCGCTCCATCGTGCAGGATTTGCTGGTGGCACGCATGCGAGAGCAGCTACGCAGCGGGCACGCGCCAAAGACCTCGGACCTGGAAGTGCGGCAGGATTGGAAGCTGCTGAGTTCGGCCTTTGAAGTGAGCACGATTACTTCGAACGGGCCACAGAGTTCATCGTCGTCGTCGGAAATTGCCGGCGGCGGCACAAATTAGTCTCACCAGACATTCAGCTGAAACCGAGAGACAGACAGAGCTACTTTGGCGCGGTCGCCAGGCGGCGCGTGACGTAGTCGGCGACGTGCGCGTCGAATAGCTCGTCGAGTTGGTGAGTGAGCGGGCCGGGCGCGTTCGCGATCTGCTTGCCGCCAATTTCGCCGACGCCGATCAAGTTGCGGTTCGTCGATGAGATGAACACTTCGTCGGCCGAGTACAGATCCTCGGGCCTGAGGAGCTGCTCGATGACCGGAACGCCAGCTTCGGGCGCGATTTCGAACAAAATTCCGCGCGTCACGCCTTCCAGGCAGCCCGAGTTGAGCGGCGGCGTGTAGACCTTTCCATTTTTCACCACGAAAATATTAGCCGCGGTGCATTCGGCGACTTCGCCGCGTTCGTTGAGCAGCACGACTTCATCGAAGCCGGCTTTTTGCGCTTCGGAGACGGCCCACACATTTGGCAGCCAGGATGTGCTTTTGACGCCTGCCAATGGCGAGCCAGCGTGACGCCCATGTTCTCTCACGGCGAGGCGGATCGGCTCTTGATACTCGGGAAGCGGAGCGGTGTAGATGATCAAGTCGGTTTCCGGGCGCGGCTCGTCGCTTTGCCAGAAGCCGACGTTGTTATTGATCAGGTAGACCCGTGCGGCGCCGTTTTCGACTTTGTTGGCGCGAATGACTTCGTGCAGGTGCAGGCGGACTTTTGCTGCCGAGTAAGGCATCGGCAGGTGGATGATCGACGCGTCTTTTTCGAGGCGGCGCCAATGGCGTTCATAGGCGAAAGCTTCGCCGCGAGAGATGCGCATTGTGGTGAAGATGCCCCATCCGCAGATGATTCCGGCTTGGCCCGGCGAGAGCCGCACCTTTTCGATGGGCTGCAGACTGTCATTGTGAAAAACGTTGCGATGGATCACGCGAACCGCCCCTTTGCGCTCAGAACCGGGTGAGGCGCTACGACCCAATTGTACCCGAGATTGAAAGCCTGCCAGGTTAAGAGGCGCGAGAGCTGACGAGCGTTGTAGCGCGAAAGGAAATCCCTGCTTGACAGCGAATGTAGGACTAATCTAGTCTTACATTGTTTTTGCAAGCCATTTGCAACAACGCGCTGGCTTCCCGCAGCGCATCGTCCCTCGAAGGAGACGGCACTTGCCAGACCCTTGCGAACCGCGGCTTTCTCCCCTCCGCGACGACAACGACTTCATTTTGCTTCGCTGTGATGCGAACTGTTTTCACCTCGTGCTGCCGTTCTTGTCGATTCATCTCACTGGCGATGAATTGAAGACGGCGATCAAAGCGTTACGCGGGCTATGGGCGAAAGGCGCGCGAGAAGTGAAGCCATCGCAGCCCGAGCCTGTGGCGCCGCAGAATGTGCTGTTTCAGGCGTTTCGATGTCCCGGAGGGCACTGCCATCTGGTTTGCCACGGGACTCTGAATATCTGTTTGAAAGAAAAAGCTGCGCGGCTCTTGCAGCAGGAAATGGAAGCACAGGCTGTCGCGGAGCCGATTCTGCGGCCGGCGCCGGCGTACCTGGTTTGATCGTGCGCTTGAAGTAGTTTGAAGGCGCGGATCGCTGGCGAACTCCGAAGTCCTCGGTTCAAGTTACCCTGCAAAATCCTGACTTTAGCCCTGACTTGGCTTACTATTCCGTCGGCACGAACGCGATTCCCAGGTCGCAGCCAAGACGGAAAGGCCAATGACGCGACTCCCCGAAAACGACGGCGACACGGATTCGAACCTCTCGAACGACGACTCCACAAAAAATGCAGAAGGGAATCGGCCTTCGGGACCGGCGCGGCGCGAATTTTTGCGTACCTCGCTGCTGGGGACAGCGGCGATTGCAACGGCGGCTGCGACACCGTTGGTCGCGAAGGCCGCGGGCGAGCCGGTGGCAAACGCGGTCATCTACTCGGGAGAGGTTCCGGCGTTTGAACTTGACGAGATCACGATCACGGATCTACAAGATGGGATGAAGTCGGGCAAGTTCACGTCACGATCGATCACCGAAAAATATCTCGGCGCGTATCGACGCGATCGACAAGCAAGGCCCGGCGATTAACGCCATCATCGAACTAAATCCCGACGCGCTGTCGATCGCCGACGCGATGGACAAAGAGCGGAAAGAAAAAGGGCCGCGCGGTCCGTTGCATGGGATTCCCATCCTGATTAAAGACAATATCGACACCGCGGACAAAATGATGACGACGGCGGGTTCCCTGGCGCTGCTGGGTTCGCGCGCGCCGAAGGACTCGACGGTTGCGCAGAGATTGCGTGATGCGGGAGCGGTGATTCTCGGGAAGACGAATCTCAGCGAGTGGGCGAATATTCGGTCGAACCATTCGACGAGCGGTTGGAGCGGGCGCGGCGGCCAGACGAAGAATCCGTATGCACTGGATCGCAATCCGTGCGGGTCGAGTTCTGGTTCGGGCGCGGCGGTGTCGGCGAATCTTGCCGCCGCGGCGATTGGAACGGAGACCGATGGCTCGATTGTGTGTCCATCGTCCACTTGCGGCATTGCGGGGATCAAGCCGACCGTCGGCCTCGTGAGTCGCACCGGCATCATTCCGATTTCACACACCCAGGACACCGCTGGGCCGATGTGCCGTACGTTGCGAGACGCAGCGATCCTGCTTGCTGCGCTGACCGGTATGGACACCGAAGACTCAGCGACGACGGAGAGTCGCGAGCACTCGTATACCGACTACACGCAATTTCTGAAGGAAGACGGCTTGCGCGGCGCGCGCATCGGCGTCGTGCGGCGCACTTTTGGATTTAATGAAGACGTCGACAAGGTGATGGAAGCGGCGCTCGAAACGATGAGGAAGCAGGGCGCAATTTTGATCGATCCCGCGCCGATCGAATCGGCAGGAAAATTCGGAGAATCGGAGTTCACGATTTTCCTGTACGAGCTGAAAGCCGATCTGAATGCGTATCTGGCGAAGCTCGGACCGAACGCTCCGGTGAAGACGCTCAAGGACGTCATCGAGTTCAATGAGAAAAATAGCGCCAAAGAAATGCCGTACTTCGGGCAGGACACATTTCTGAAGTCCGAGGAAAAAGGGCCGCTGACGACGCAGGAGTATATCGACGCCGTTTCGAAAGCTCGCGACCTGGCGCGCAAAGAGGGAATCGACGCGACGATGGACAAGAATAATCTCGACGCACTGGTCGGCCCGACAGGCGGTCCGGCGTGGCTCACCGACCACATCAACGGCGATTCATTTGGCGGCGGGAGTTCGAGCACTGCGGCGGTGGCTGGGTATCCGAACATTACGGTGCCGGCGGGATTTGTGCATGGGCTGCCGGTCGGTATCAGCTTTTTCGGCCGGGCCTGGAGCGAGCCGGTACTGCTGCGCGTCGCGTATGCGTTTGAGCAAGCGACGAAGGCTCGCAAAGCGCCGGGTTTCGCGCCAACGTTAAATATTTGAGCCATCGGTTCGACTGAATCGACGACTTGCGCTGTGTGCCGCGGTCGGCGAAAGCTCGTCCCGACTGCGATCCCCGTTTCTTCTTGAAACTGTTCCATCCTGAAACAAACCCCGCGATTTCCACAGACCCAGATCGGAACGGCATCAACACGAAATTTCGACATGGAATCAGTTTGAGGCGCCGCATTCCCTTGTCCGCCGCTATGTCATTGATTCTGCTTTGCATGCTCGTCTTCAGAAAGTGGACACGCCAATGCAAGGGATCGACTACGACGGCGGTGGTCGCGAATGAGACTCGGCAGCAGACAGAACGCGTACACGGAGGGCTCAGGACACCTCGCCCGGCTGGCCCTGTCTCCTGGCACGGACAAGGCGGACTTGGTGCGGGGCGCGGTTCAGGCGCTGCTCGCCGCGGATGACGTTGATCGCGCGGGCGTGTGGATCGATGAGCCTGACATCGACGCTGGTTCAAGCGGCATGCCTGTTTTTCGAGGCGTCGTCTCGGAACGCGGTGGGGCCGCCACGCCTTCCGAATGGGACCGGCTTTCGCTCGAAGCGTTGCCCTGGTTCGATCCACTCGCAGGCGGGCGCACCGTTCAGCAGGACTTGGATGGTACTCCTGAGCAACTGATGTTAGGCGCGTTGCTGGAACTCCGTCGCGCCGTTTGGGCGCCGGTCGAATCGAGAGGGTGCTTGCGTGGTGTACTTTTGGCCGGCACGCGGCGCAAGCGTGGAGTATTGCCTCTCTCTCGGGTCGAGGCGTTTTCTGCGGAGCTGGCGCTTGCGATCGAACTCGAAGAGGAAAGGCGGCTCGCGCGCCAGCGTCAGGCCGATTTGAACATCTCAAGTCGCCTGCTCGCGGAACTCGCGGCCAGCGGTCCGATTGACTCGATCTTCACGCGACTCGTCGACGGATGTACGGAGGCTGCGCCGGGCGGTGATGGGCTTGGCGCTGTGTTTGCGATTCTGCGGACACGCGGCGATTCTGGCGCACATTTCGCACATCTCTCGCGGCATGCGTTTTCATCGACCAACGGGCGTTTTGTGACGGAGTCGCGATCGAGCGCGCGTGGCTTCACCGCGCCTGCTTGGCAAAGCGGCGATTCAGCCTGGCTGCATGCTATGAACGGTTCGCACCTCGCAAGTATCTGGCAGCGGGCGGAAGATGCGCGCAACACAATTGTCGTGGGCAGTGGTTCAGGACTTCCGTGGCCGCGAGCCGACGTCACGCGTATCGTCGTGGTTCCGCTCTTCGCTTCTCGCGAACCAGTCGGAACTCTCGTCGCCGGTCTTCGACCCGGCACAGCCGGGCAGCGTGGCGTCGAGCGGTTGGAATTCCGCAGCGAGGTTGCCGCGACAGCGTTAGCTCTGCGCCAGTGCAACGCCGCGCTCTTGCTCGAGCGCAAGCGTCAGCAGGCGATTCTGGACAGCGATCCCACTGCTAGGGTCATCGTCGAAACCGGCGGCCGACTCGTAACGATGAGCCGTAGCGCACAGGAATTGTTGCGGCGAGATACGCCGGAAGCAAAAAACAAAACTGCCGAACAATCCGACACTCCGCGCCCAACCTCAATTTTCGGACTTATTTCAAGCCCCCGAGCGGTCGAGTGTTGAATCTTGGCTCCAGCGCGTCCAGGCGGCACCTCAACATACTCAGAGCCTTGACGACGAAGCATACGAAGCCCGGCTTTGCGGCGGAGCAGTTGTCGGTCTCCGGCCTATTCGATTCACCGACGCTGCCGGCGACGCTCTGGCCGCGATTGTTCTCGAATCTCGCGCAAGTGAAAAATCACCTCTGCAACCGCACCCCAGCGAAACGCAGTTGCACCACGTCATCGAATGGCTCGAAGAAGGCGTCGTGCTCTTCGACGTGCATCACGAGATCCGAGCGATGAACAGCCGCTTCGTACAGATTGCGGGCATCCCTCCTGACGAAGCCTCCCGGGTCACATCGCTCAGTGGCCTCATGGCCCGCCTGGCCGATCAGGCGGCGGAGCCGGAAAAATTTACTGCGCGCTGGCGCGAACTCGCCCGCGGTGGAGACACCGGCGTGCGCGACGAAATCCAGCTATTGCGTCCTGTTCCGCGCGTGCTTGAGCGCGCCAGTCGTCCTATTCTCGACGCTGACGGCGAGCGCCTCGGCCGGGTCGAAATCTATCGCGACCTCACGGCTCAGCGCGTTTTTCAATCGAAGCTGTTGCAAACGGAAAAGCTCGCCGCGCTCGGTCAGATGGTCACCGGCGTTGCGCACGAACTGAGCAATCCGCTGACGAGCATTCTCGGTTACGCGCAACGTCTCTTCCTGCGCGCTGACGCGAACGGCCAGTCCGAGGAGGCGCGCCAGATTTTCCAGGAAGCCGAGCGCGCCGGCACGATTCTTCGTCAACTTCTGATGAGCGCGCGCGAATCGCGACCCGAGCGGCGCGTGATCTCGTTAAATCAAATCGTCACACGCACGATGGAACTGCAAAAATTCAATCTTGCCGCTGAAGAAATCGCTGTCGAACTCGAGCTCGATAGCGCACTGCCCGGCGTACTCGGCGACGCTGGGCAATTGCAGCAAGTGCTCATGAATCTCATCGGCAACTCTCGCCAGGCAATCGAGGAACGCGGCAAAGGCGGGAAAATTCGAATTGCGACGCGGCACGCCGGAAACCAGGCACAGCTCGAAATCAGCGACGATGGCCCCGGCATCCCGCCCGCGATTGCGGCGCGCATCTTCGATCCGTTTTTCACGACGAAGGCCGTAGGAATCGGGACCGGGCTCGGTCTCGCAGTCGTTCTCGGAATCGTTCGTGAACATGGCGGCAACGTAAGAGTCTCGAGCCCGTCTGGTCGCGGCGCAATGTTTGTCTTGGAGTTTCCGGCTGTCGCGGCGTCGCAACATCTACCATCAGCATCAAGACCGCCATGGCAATCGCTATCGCAACAGGCTTCGCAACCGAACCCCGTCGCCGTTCCTGCGATCGGATCGGGCCTCCCAAATCGCGACGCCGTTGCAACCCGGCGCGCGTCCGCGCAACGTCCGCTTGCCGCGGCCGCCACGGCCGCGCCGCTGGCTTCGTGGGCGGGAGCGCATGTGCTCGTCGTCGAAGACGAGCCGACCGTCGCGCGCCTGATCAGCGACGTGCTTGAAGACGAAGGCCTTCGCGTCGACGCTCTGCTCGACGGCCGCGAAGCGCTCGAACGCGCCGCTGAAGAAGACTACGACCTCGTCATCTGCGATATGAAAATGCCCGGGCTCGACGGCGAACATTTTTACAAATCGCTCGCCGCGTCCGGCAATCCGCTCAGCCGTCGCTTTCTTTTCGTCACCGGCGACGTTGTCGCCGCGCACACTCACGATTTTCTGGAACGAAATCAGCTTCCGCACGTTGCCAAACCGTTTCGCGTCGAAGAACTGACCGAAAAGGTCCAGCGCGTGCTCAGTCTGGTCAAGCCGGCGCGCCCTTCCAGCAACGCTCAGGCAATGATTCAGGCAGCGAGGAAATAAGAAATGCAAACTCAGGAACAAACGGTTCTGCTGGTTAGCAACGACGCCGCTTTGTGTGCCGCCGCGCGAAAAGAACTCGATACGCACCAATCGAGTCGGCGCGTCGCCGCAGTGAGCACCGTTGACGCGGCACGAGACATCATCGTGCATGGCTCGCCTACGGTGATCTTGCTGGAGGAAAGCGCCGTCGCTCCCGACGCCGGGGCACACGACGCGGGCGAACACAACACTCAGGCACAACGAATGGAGTCGATTGTTTCGGCCCTTGCCGAATACGCGCCCGTCGTTGTCATCGCGTCTGCCAGCCACGAACAAGAGCTTTCCGCGCTCGTTGCCACTGGTCTGGCCGATTTTGTTGCGCGTTCCGCGAATTGTCTTTCCGTCGCAACCGATCTGATCGAAGAGCGCTTACGTCAATCGGTTGAGGAGCCAACCGGCACGCATCCGCTCTTGCGAGACGAAAATAATCAGGAAGCCTTCGGCGAAACTCTGCGCCACGAACTCAACAATCCGCTCACTGGAATTCTCGGCAACGCCGAATTGTTGCTCGCCGAAGTCCGCCGCAAGAACGACGGCCAATTACCCAACGGTGGCCAGCAGCGCCTCGAAACCATCGCCGCGCTCGCCGTCCGGCTCCGCGAAACTGTTCGCCGCCTCAGTCAGGACTGGGAGAATCGTCACCGCCGCGTCGCGCAGCGCACGATCCAGCACCGCGTCGCTCACTAGCGGCCCGGTTAGATACGACGACCAGATACGACGACCAGATAGGGCGATCAGTTACGAAGAGAACAGCACCGACTCGCGCTGGAACATTTTCACCGCAAGAAACAGTGCGATGCCCGCATAAACGCTAGTGCAGCCAAAAATCAGGGCGATATATTCCCAGTGGTACGTGCCCGTGACCAATTCCTTGCATAGCAGTCCCACGTTCAAAATCGGCACGAGCGCGAGCTTCGCCGTCAGCTCGATCCCCGGAATGACCGCCGCAACCGCCGGCACGATCACTAGAAACGTCATCGGCGTCAGATAGCTCTGCGCTTCCTTAAATGTCTTCGCGAAAAGCGAAATCGTCATCAGCACCGCTGAGAAAAGCACCGCCACCGGCAACGCCATGATGAAAATCGCGAATGCAGTCTGCGCATGCATCGTCAAAATGGGAAAGTCGTCGCCGATGCCCTGCGCCTTTCCATAATGCGACAGCACCGCAAACGATCCCGCCATCGACAATACCGAAAGCGTTGCTGTGGCCAGCGACGCCGTCAGCACAACCAGAAATTTTCCCAATACCAGATGCGTCCGCTCGATCGGGCTCGACAGAATCGTCTCCATCGTCCCGCGTTCTTTTTCCCCGGCCGTCAAATCCATCGCCGGATACATCGCGCCCGTCATGCACATCAAGATCACGAGATACGTAATCAGCCCGCCGTACGATTCACCCGCCACGCGATCTTCCGACACCACATTTTGCTGCTCCACGCCGAACGGTTTCATCAAGCTGTCCGGCAAATGCTGCGCCGCCAGACGATCGCGCACCATGCTGTCGCGGTATTCCGTTAACTGCTCCTTGATCCTCGTCGCGCTCAGCATCGACTTCAAATCGCCAGAAAAAATGTAGATCTTCACTTCGGGATGCGACCCATGCTCGACATCCGCCTGAAATCCCGGCGGCAGATCGACCGCCGCGCGAATCTTCTTGTTCGAAATCAAATCGACATAATCCGCGCGCGACTTCACGATCCTCAGATTCTTCGCATCCTTCAGCTTTTGCATGACGTCCGGCGAATCTGCCCCACCGAGCACCATGATTTTCGACGCCTCATGGCTCGCTTGGTCGGCCACTTCCACGAACGCGTAGCCAATCCCCACGGTCAGCACCGGAAACAAAAACAGCGGAATCAAAATCGACGAAATCATCGTGCGGCTGTCGCGCAGCGCCTCGGTCAGCTCCTTTCGATACACGATTCCGATGTTGCGTAGCGACATGTCAGTGGTCCTCCGCCGGAGGCACGTAATGCGGCGCCACGACTTTCACAAAAATCTCTTCCAGGTCGCGCTCCCCGTATCTCGCGCGCAGATCATCCAGCGAGCCTTCCGTCAGCAACTTCCCGCCTTGGATGATCCCGATCACATCGCACAATTTTTCGACTTCGCTCATGATGTGCGTCGAAAAAATCACCGTCTTCCCCAGATCGCGGCATTCGCGAATAAACGCCGTGATCGTTCGCGCGGTCATGATGTCGAGCCCCAAAGTCGGCTCGTCGAAAATCATCACCGCCGGATCGTGAACCAGCGTTCGCGCGATCGACGTCTTCTGCTTCATTCCAGTCGACAATTTGTCGCAGCGCCGGTCGCGAAATCCGTTCATGTCGAGCCGGTCGAAGATTTTATCCACGCGCTCCTTCAGCACCGTCTCCGAAAGCCCATTCAGCCGCCCGAAATATTGCACCACTTCACGCGCCGTCAGCCGCGGATACAAAGCTGTCGCCGTCGACAAAAATCCCACGTTCGCGCGCACCCTCTCCGGATGCTCGACGACGTCATGCCCGCAAACGACAGCTGTCCCCGCGCTCGGCTCCAGAATCGTTGCCAGCATACGCAGCGTCGTCGTCTTTCCCGCACCGTTTGCGCCCAGCAAGCCGTAAATCTGCCCCGGCTGGCAGCGAAAGCTGACGCCATCCACCGCACGGATTTCGCCGCGTTTCTTGTCCCAGAAATGCTTGGAGAGACTTCGGACTTCGATCATTCAGGCCCGCTTGTGATTTGCAGAGACGCCCGCGCCCCTATCCCGAGACGCCGCCACATAAAATTTTACTGGAATCCTCAATCCCGTGCGACGCGAAAGCCGCCCTCAGGTTCCATCCAGCTTCCGCTAAACAGAAGCTCCGAAGCTCTGCTAGAGATAACCGCGCCCCTGTTGCTACAATCAGTATCTTTGAGGCTCGTCGGGCGACGGGCATGCAAGCCACCCATCTGCAATCGCTTCTGACAGGTTCGGGTGCTTGTGTGCGCGTCATAACTCTATCGGTCGCGCAACAACACAACGATGGAACGTGTAATCCGAAATCGAATCCTGATTTTCCTGGTGCTTGCCGCTATCCTCACGCTCATCCTCATCAAGGCGAGCGGCCGCCAGCCCGTCGCGAAAATCAACGCGGTCATGCCGGCTCGCCAGAATATCGTCGCCTCCATTTCGAGCAACGGCAAAGTCGAGCCGATAGCGCCGTACGTGATGCGCGCCCAGCTCGATACGTTCATCGAAAAAATTTACGTCGTCGAAGGCCAGAACGTGAAGAAAGGGCAGCGCCTGCTCGATCTCAACGTCAAAGACGCCGAGGCCCAGCTTGCGCAGGCGCGCACGAAGCTGCTAAGCGCCGAAGAGTCGCTGCGCGTGGCGCAGGGCGGCGGCCAGCCCGCCGAGGCGGCCCAGGCCACAGGCGCGCTTGCCACTGCGATTGCGCAGCGCGATCGTCTCCAGCGCACGCACGACGCGCTTCAACGCCTCATCGGTCAGCATGCCGCCACGAAAGACGAACTCGCCGCGAACGATGTCGAACTCGCGAAAGCTCAGGCCGAAGTCACGCGCCTCACCGCCGTCAAACAGCAGTTCGATCGCAGCGTGACTCTCGACACGACCAGCGCCCCGCTCGCCGTGCAACAGGCGCAAAGCACAGTCGCCGCGCTCGAAGAAAAAGTTCGCAACGGCCGCATCGTCGCCCCGTCCGACGGCACGCTCTACTCATTGCCCGTGAAAACCGGCGACTACGTTCACCTCGGCGATTTGCTCGCCGAGATGGCTGATCTCAGCAAGGTGCGCGTCCGCGCTTTCATCGACGAGCCCGAACTCGGCGCGCTCGCGCCCAACGAACCCGTGCGCATCACCTGGGACGCGCTTCCGAATCGCGTCTGGAACGGCCGCACCGAAACCGTTCCGAAGCAAGTCGTCGCCCGCGGCTCGCGCAGTGTCGGCGAACTGCTCTGCACCGTCGACAACGACAAACTCGAGCTGCTGCCCAACATAAACGTGAATGTCCGCATCAATTCTAAAGAGCGCGATAACGTCCTCACCGTTCCCCGCGGCACAGTCGAGGGCGAGGGCAGTAAGCGCTACGTCTACGTCGTCAAGCGCGGCGATCTCGGCAAGACCAAGCTCGAGCGCCGCGAAATCCAGGTGGGCATCGCCGATTCGACCAATTACGAAGTCATCTCTGGATTGAACGAAGGCGAAATGATCGCGCTGCCCAGCGACGTTGATCTCAAGGATGCAATGCCTGTGCGCGTCATGAACACCGACAATAGCGCGGTCAAAG
This sequence comes from uncultured Acidobacteriota bacterium, assembly GCA_963766985.1. GTDB lineage: Bacteria > Acidobacteriota > Terriglobia > Acidiferrales > UBA7541 > Acidiferrum. The sequence goes on along the minus strand of CAVYCJ010000005.1, from coordinate 13,851 downwards.
CTCGCCAGGACGGCAACTGATGCGTTCGTCGTTGAGTCGTTCGCTTCGCATCATCGCGTACACGGCATCGTTTGCGTTGTGTGCTCAAGCCTCCGTGCGTGCGTCCAGTCCCGCGCCGTTACCTCACGCCACGGATTCCATCGAGTCTGGGCGGCAAGCATACGAAGTCAGCGATTACCCCAAGGCGATTCAACTGCTACAGGAAGCCGCGTCCAAAGATCCCAAGAATCCCGAAATCTTTTTGCTGCTCGCCAAAAGCTACAACGAACTCCAGGAGCACGATCAGGCCATCGCCAGCGCTGAAAAAGCAGTCGCGCTCAGCCCGCAGAACTCCGTCTATCACGAATGGCTCGGCCGCGCCTACGGCGAGAAAGCCGAACACGCCGGCCCTTTCAGCGGTCTCTCACTTGCAAAAAAGACCCGCAAGGAATTCGACACCGCCGTTCATCTCGACGAAAAGAATTACTCCGCTCGCCAGGCGTTAATCGAATACGACTGCAGCGCACCCGGCATCGCAGGCGGCGGCGAAGACAAAGCTATCCCGCAAATTGCCCGCCTCACGGAACTCGACGCCGCTGAAGGTCACTACGCGGCCGGCAACTGCCGTCGCCAGAAAAAGGATTTCGCCACTGCCGACGCCGAATTCACGAAATCGCTCGACAGCCATCCGAAATCCGCAAATCTGATCTACGACATCGGCGACTACGCCATGAAGCACAGCCAGCCCGATCGTCTGGTCGCCGTCGCGACTCAAGGCGAAGAAGTCGCCCCGAACGATCCACGCGGAAAGTTTTATCGAGCCGTGGCGTTGATCCTGAAAAAAGACAACGGCCCCCAGCCTGAAACGCTTCTTCGCGAATACCTGAAAACCGCGCCGACTCGCAACGGCTACCCGCGCCCGCACGAAGCCCACGAATGGCTCGGCCGCTACTACGAAAATCAAAATAAGCCGCAGGCCGCCATCGCCGAATACGAAGCCGCGCTCAAGTCTGACCCAAAGAGCCGCACAGCCTCCGACGCGCTCAAGCGTCTAAAGAAATCATAGCCATGATGGACCTGCGCGAAACTCTCTCCGTCGCCATCGACGCCCTCCGTTCCAACAAACTCCGCGCCATCCTCACCTCGCTCGGCGTCATCATTGGCAGCGCTTCCATCGTTCTCGTCGTCACCGTCGCGCTCACCAGCCAGAAATACGTCATCAGCCAGATCGAAGCGATCGGCTCGAACATGGTCTACGTCGAGCTGATCAACGCCAGCAGCAAGAGCACGCCGCTCAGTTACGAAATCACTCTGGATGACATGGAAGCCATTCGAACGCAGGTTCCCGGTGTGACCGAGGTCGCCGGCACGCGCGAATTCCCGATGTCCGTCGTTGTCGAGGGCAAAGAACGTCCCGTCAATCTCATCGGCGTGACCTTCGGCTACCAGGCAATTCGCCGCCTCGTCATCATGCGTGGCCGTTATTTCGATTCGTCCGACATGGAGCAGCGCAGCAAAGTCTGCCTCATCACAAAAAAAGTCGCGGACCGCGTTTTCGGCCTCGACAATCCCATCGGTGGCTCGATCCGCATGGGCGAACTCCGCTTCACCGTCATCGGCGTTTTCCGCGAGCGCGTCTCGACGTTCGGCCTCTCCGAAATTAAAGACGAGTCCGTCATCATTCCGTTGACGCTCATGAAGTACTACACCGGCACCGAAGTCCTGCGCACCCTCTACGCACAAGCCGCGGGCTCCGATCAGATGGATTCTGTCGAGCGCGGCATCGGACAACTTCTTCGCAGCCGTCATCCGGCCGGCGCCGAATACGACGTCGAAACGCTGACCGCGATCCTCAGCGCCGCAAAAAATATTTCGCTCGCGCTCACGATCGTTCTCTTGCTGATCGCCTTCATCGCGCTGCTCATCAGCGGCATCGGCATCATGAACATCATGCTGGTCACAGTAAAAGAGCGCACGCGCGAGATCGGCATCCGCAAAGCCATCGGCGCCGCGCACCGAGAAATCATGTATCAATTTCTCTTCGAATCGTTTCTGATCAGCGGCGGCGGCGCCATCATCGGCATTCTCATCGGCCTCGCGATTCCCGCCGCGGTTCAGCCGCTGCTTCCAGGCAACCTTCGCGTACCGGTTTCGACGTGGAGCGTCATCGTCTCCTTCATCGTTTCCTGCTCGACGGGGCTTCTCTTCGGCTATCTCCCCGCGAACCAGGCCGCGAAAATGCAGCCCATCGAATCCCTGCGCTACGAATAAAATGAAAAGCGCCGTCAAGCAAACGAGGTGAGCATGGCCAAGATCGCCGCAATCTTCGCGCTTACACTTTTCACCGCCGCATCGTTCACATCCGCCCCGGCGCAGGCGCAAAACGCCCCGGCACAAGCGTCCTTCGGCACGCCCGCTCCCGTCACGCTCACTCTCAAGCGCGCCATCGAGCTCGCCCTCCAAAACTCCAAAGACCTCCAGGTTGCCAAACTCCAAACAACGCTCGCCGACCGTTCCGCCAACATCACCAAGTCCCAATTCCTTCCGAATTTCTCCGCCGGCTCCGGCGCAGGCTACACTTTCGGCATCCCCGAAACTCCCGGCGGCCGCGCCCCCGCGCTCTTCAGCCTCACCTACACCGAGCAAGTCATCAACGAACCACTTCGCGGCCAGTCGAAAGAACTCCAGGAACAAGCCAGATCCCAGCGTATCCTTCTCGAAGACGCGCGCAGCACCGTCATCTCGCGCACCGCCGCCTCATTCCTCGAACTCGTCATGGTGCGCCACTCGCTCGACCTGCTCCAGAAAGAGCAGGGCAGCGCCGACAGAATTCTCGAAGTCACGCAGCAGCGCGAAAAAGAAAATCTCGAGCTCCCCGTCGAAGTCACGCGCTCCCAACTCACCAAAGCTCTGATCACCCAGCGCGTTCTCCAACTCGAAGGCCGTCAGGACGAACTCGAAGTTTTTCTCCGCAATCAGTGCGGCTTGCAGCAGGAAACGCCGATCGAAGTCACTCCCGAAGATCTCCCCGGCGAAGCCGAGCAGGAAGGCGCGAATCTCGTCGCGCTCGCAATGCAAAACAACGCCGCGATTCAAGCCGACGTTTCCGACGTTCGCGCCAAACAATTCCGCCTCACTGGCGAAAAGCGCGGCTACTATCCCACGCTCGAGCTCGTCTCCACCTACAGCCTGCTCGCCAAATTCAACAATTACGCCGAATTCTTTCAGAAATTCGAACGCAATAACTTCAATGCTGGCGTCAACGTTCAGGTCCCGATTTTCAGCGCGCAAACCAAAGCGAACATCGCCCTCGCCGAAGTAAACCTCCGCATCGCCGAAGCCAATCTCGCGAACAAAAAGCAGGAAATCAGCGCGACCGTCCGCCAAAAAACGCGGCACCTTCGCGAACGCGACGCCGCCAAAGAAGTCGCGCGCCTCGAACTCCAGCTCGCGCAGCAAGATGTCGCCGTCCTCCAATCCCAGCTCGACGAAGGCAAAGTGAATCTCCGCGAAGTCGAACGCGCCCGCGTCACTGAAAACGAAAAGTGGATGGCCTACCTCGACGCCAACTTCCAGCGCCAGCAAGCCCAACTCGAGCTACTCCAAGCCGCCGGCCAACTCGACAAAGTCTGGCAGTAGCGAACCGTGAGTGGTGACGAGTGACTGGATCATCTTGTTCGCCGCGTTCTTGCGATCGAGCGAACCCGTGAGCGTGTCATTCCGACCGGAGCGAGCCGACGCCTTTTCTTCGCGTTCGCTCCTGCGAACGCGTCGGCTCGCGTAGCGGAGGAATCTCTCTTCGATCGCAGCGACGAGCAACGCGGCGCCGACTTCAACTACAATCTACCCGCGCAATCAAAATCGCTCGGTGCCTTCTGGCAGTCACGGGCACCATTCACGCAAATGATCGATCTCGAATCGCTGAACGCACTGATCACCGCCGCCAAAAAACTCGACGCCGGCTTCGCCAACCTTCCCGCCTTCACTCCGCAAACTCCGGGCGCCGCGCGCATGAGCGAAGTCCTCACCGAAACCGCCGCTCGCCTCCACGACAACTACCCCTACTTCCACCCGCTTTACGCCGGCCAGATGCTTAAGCCGCCGCATCCCGTCGCGCGTCTCGCCTACGCGCTCGCAATGTTCATCAATCCCAACAATCACGCGCTCGACGGCGGCCGCGCCACCAGCGCCCTCGAGAAAGAAGCGGTCGCCGAAATTGCCGCGATGTTCGGCTGGCAAAATTTCCTCGGCCATCTCACCGGCGGCGGCACGATGGCCAATCTTGAAGCGCTCTGGGTCGCCGGCCAACTCGCCCCCGGCAAAAAAATCGTCGCCAGCGAACAAGCCCACTACACCCACCATCGCATCAGCAGCGTTCTTCAACTCGATTTCGAATCCATCCCTGTGGACACGCACGCGCGCATGGATCTCAACGCGCTCGAACAGCGCCTCGCAGCAAAAAACGACATCGGCACCGTCGTCGTCACCATGGGCACCACCGCAACCGGCTCCGTCGACCCGCTCCCGGAAATCCTCAACCTCCGCAATCGCTACAATTTCCGCATCCACGCCGACGCCGCCTATGGCGGCTACTTCACGCTCGCGCAAAATCTCGCGCCGCAAACCGCTGCAGCCTTCGCAAAAATCTCCGAAGCCGACTCCATCGTTATCGACCCGCACAAACACGGCCTCCAGCCCTACGGCTGCGGCTGCGTCCTTTTCCGCGACCCCAGCGTTGGCCGCCTTTACAAACACGATTCTCCCTACACGTATTTCACCGCCGCCGAGCTCCACCTCGGCGAAATCAGCCTCGAATGCTCGCGCCCCGGCGCCGCAGCCGCCGCCCTCTGGGCCACTCAAAAACTATTGCCACTTGCAAACGACGGCGAATTCGCAAACGGCCTAGAGCAGGGAAGAGCCGCCGCCCTCGAACTCCATAAAAAACTAGCTGCTGGCGATAAATTCATCCCCGCCTTCGAACCCGAACTCGACATCGTAATTTTCGTCCCAAGCCCGAAATCCGGCTCACCTTCCCTTACCGAAATCTCCGCCGAGTCCCGAAGAATCTTCCAAGCCGCCGCCGCCCAAAATCTCCACCTCGCCCTGGCCGAACTCCCCGTCTCCTTCTTCCAAAATCTTCCCGCCTCAATCCGCCGCGACAAACTCACCGTCACTGCCCTCCGCTCCGTCCTGATGAAACCCGAGCACGCCCAATGGCTCGACCAAATCCACGAAATCCTCATCTCGGTTTGGTAGCGTCGGCATCCGCGGTCGTCTTTCCGCTGTAGGGGAGGGGCTTGCTCCCTCCGGCGTAAGCCATACCGCCGATTTCTCGCGCAAGCCACCCCGATAATGACCCGCCGCCCATGCCCTCCCTAACTCCCACTCAATGCACCATTTACCCGTTCACCATCCGTTAACCACCGTTCACAGATTCCTGTGTCCGAAATGCAACCATCTCCGTTAAAATGAATCTAGTCCTATAGGTAGGCTTAACCAGCGCTGGAGAGGGCAGCACCAAGCACAAGCTGCCAGCGCGCCAATCACGGATTCGGGAAACAGGGAAAATCTTTGCACACGGTTCGCAATCCCACGCGGACGCTTGAGGGAGCATAATGCCGGACGTTTTGAGAACACTGCTTTTAAATCCGCCGAGCTTCGAAAATTTCGACGGCGGTGCAAGCTCGCGCTGGCCCGCGACCCGCGAAATCGAGTCCTACTGGTACCCGGTTTGGCTCACGTATCCCGCTGGCATGATCCCCGGCAGCCGCCTCATCGACGCCTCGCCCCACAAAATCGACTGGCGCCAGACGATCGAAATTTGCAAAGACTACGAATTCCTCGTCCTCTTCACGTCGACGGTCGGCTTCAATTCCGACATCAAGCTCATCCGCAAAATCAAAGAAGCCAATCCAAGTATGAAGATTGCCTTCGTCGGCCCGCACGGCCACATCAAGCCCGACGAAACGCTCAACACCACCGAAGACATCGACTTCGTCACCCGCGGTGAGTTCGATCACTCCGTCGTCGAATACGCCCACGGCAAGCCGCTCGAAGAAATCGCCGGCGTCAGCTTCCGCAAGGACGGCAAAATCGTCCACAACGCGTCGCGCCCTCAGCTCCATACCGAAGAGCTTGACGCACTCCCATTCGCCACCGACATCTACAAGCGCGATCTGAAAATCGAAAATTACAACGTTCCGTTCCTGCTTCATCCGTATGTCTCCTTCTACACCACGCGCGGCTGCCCCGCTCTCTGCACTTTCTGTATGTGGCCGCAAACGATCTCGGGCCACGCCTGGCGCACGCGTTCCACCGCCAACGTCGAGCGCGAAATCGCACAAGCCATCGAATATTTCCCGCAGATGAAGGAAGTCTTCTTCGACGACGATACTTTCAATATTCGCAAAGATCGCGTCATGGATCTTTCCGCGCGCTTCAAGAAATACAAATTCCGCTGGTCCTCCACCGCTCGCGTTCACAGCGACTACGAAACTCTCAAAGCGATGGCCGACGGCGGCGCGCGCCTCTTCATCGTCGGCTTCGAATCCGGCGACGCTCAAATTTTGAAGAACATCAAGAAGGGCGCCACCGTCGAAATGGCCCGCACCTTCATGAAGAATTGCCGCAAGGTCGGCATCAAGGTTCACGGCGACTTCATCATCGGTCTCCCCGGCGAAACCAAGGAAACCATCAACAAGACCATCGACTTCGCCAAGGAACTCGACTGCGAAACCATTCAGGTCTCGCTCGCTCACGCCATGCCCGGCACCGAGTTGCACGACAGCATGTCCAAGGAAGGCTTCCTCCGCGTCGAAGCGCTCGCCGACACCGGCGGCCACCAGCTTCCCCACATCGAATACCCGCACCTCAGCAAGGCCGAAATGATGGGCGGCGTGAATCGCTTCTACGACGAATATTATTTCCGTCCGAAGGTTGTTTGGCGCATCGTCAAGGAAGCTCTCTGGGATTCCCACGAACGCAAGCGCCTCTATCACGAGGCCACATCATTCCTGAAGCTCCGCTCCGAACGCTGGAAGTGGGTCCGCGAAGGCGGCGACCAGGAAAAAACCATGGTAGCCGTCCCCGGCTCCGCCTCCGGCAACGACTAACTCGCGCCCTTCAATCGCGCGCTAGCTATTCCGTCATCACAACCCGATCCTGTGTGCCGCACCCTCAGCCTTTAGAGGGTGCGGTTTTTCTTTCATCACACGAAGAGCCTGTCACTCGGTCTGAAGTGACCCTTCCACCGCAACCAAAGCCTGTCATTCCGAGCGAAGTGAGCTTTTTACCGCAACCAAAAACCTGTCATTCCGAGCGAAGTGAGCCGACGCCTTTTCTTCGCGTTCACTTCCCGTGAACGCGTCGGCTCACGCAGAGAGGAATCTCTCTTCGATCTCTCGCGAAGCCTCCGCTTTTGTCTTTCTCTTTCGCACTCCGCGAAACCCGCTCTCCCTCTTTCCCGTACAATACTGAAATGCACCACGACCATCGCCTCCGTGTAAAAACCTTCCTCATGATCCTGGTGATGGTCACCTGCGCCAACGCCGGCGACCTCATGCTCAAGCGCGGCATGACCAAAATCGGCAACGTCCCCCTAACCTCCGCCGGCCTTCAGCACGCCTTCCTCGCCACCGTCACCAGCGGCACCATCTGGCTCGCCATCCTCTTCCTCATCGGCTTCACCACCAGCTACATGCTCCTCATGAGCTGGGCCGACTACAGCTACGTCATGCCCGCCGGCGCCTTCGGCTACGCACTCGTCACTCTTCTCGCCGTCATTTTCCTCCACGAGTCCGTCTCCCCGCGTCGCTGGATCGGCGTCGTCCTCATCTGTGCCGGAGTCTTGACCGTCGGCCTCACCAAGCCGCGCACCACCGACGTCATCTCCGAACAGCGAGCCGCCGCATGATTCGCAGCATCGCCATGTTCGCCGTCTTCATCTTCAGCAGCACCGCCGGCGAAATCATCATCACCCACGCCATGAAAATCACCGGTGAGCCCACGCGCTTCCGCCCGCGCGAAATCTTCCAGTTCCTCGGCCGCGCCTTGCGCAATCCCTGGTTCTGGACCGGCGTCCCGCTCCTCGCCGCCAGCTTCTACTCGCTGCTGCTCCTCCTCTCGTGGGAGCCCATCAGCTTGGTCATTCCCGCATCAGCATTGAATCCCTACGTCTTCGGCACGCTCGCCGCCAAATATTTCCTCGGCGAAAAAATCAGCGCCGGCCGCTGGGCCGGAGTCGCCCTGGTCTGCGCCGGCGTCGCCCTCGTCGCCATCGGCTGATCCCGCAGTTTCACTACAATCCAGAGTTTGCCACCCTGTAGCCGCGATCGTTTCCCGATCGCGAAGTTTAGATGCCGACAACCATTCACTTCCGAAACCTCCACCGAGCAAAAACCGCCGTCATTCCGAGCTCACGCAGAGAGGAATCTCTCTTCGATCCATCCGTGGGAGACAGGTTCTTAACCCGAACCACTGCCATTCCGTTGCTGACATCGAGACACAGCCGCGCGCCATGCTAAACTTTTTGAATATGTCCGCAGCCCTCAAGCCCACTCCGTCGAGCCCCGTCTCGATCCCCGCCCGCGCATGACTTTCACCTCCGGCCGCACGTGGACCTCCTTCCTCGCAATCTTCCTCCTCTGGCTCGCCATCTTCGTCCCCGGCCTCTTCCACCCATCTCTCTTCGACGACGCCGACGGCGCCCACGCCGAAGCCGGCCGCGAAATGCTCACGCTCCACGACTGGGTCACGCTCCACGAAAATGGCATCCGCTATCTCGAAAAAGCTCCGATCCCGTACTGGGCGATGGCCGTCAGCTTTTCTCTCTTCGGCGTCACCGAATGGACCGCCCGTCTCGCGCAAGGCCTCGGCGTTCTCGCCCTCGCTTTTTTCCTCCTTCAAGTAGGCCGCCGCTTCCTCACGCCCTCCGCCGGATTCTGGTCCGCCGTCGTCCTCGTCACCTCATTCGGCCCATATCTCTTCACGCGCATTCTCATTCCCGATCTGCTCGTCGGACTCTGGATCGGCCTCGGCCTCTACTTTTTCTTCGACGGCTGGCAATCCGGAAATCCATCCGTCCTCTCGTGTTGGGCGCTCGCCGTCACCGTCGCACTCAACGTCCTCACCAAAGGCCTCATCGGCATCGTCTTCCCCGCCGCAATCATTTTCGTTTTCCTCCTGCTCGTCGGAGATCTCCGCCATCTCCTGAAAATGCGCCTCATCTCCAGCACGATCGTCCTCCTGATCGTCGCCGCTCCCTGGCACATCCTCGCCGCCCTTCGCAATCCGCCCGCCGGCCAGGCCAAAGGTTTCCTCTGGTTCTATTTCGTCAACGAACATTTCCTCCGCTACCTCGGCAAGCGCTATCCCGTCGACTACGGCACCTTCCCGCTCGTCCTCTTCTGGGGAATGATCCTCGTCTGGCTCATGCCCTGGAGTTCCTTCCTCCCGCAAGCGCTCCGTCAAGTCCGCCTCCGCCTCCTCCGCACCGCCAACATGCGCACATCTCACGAAGCCGCTCTGCTCCTCTTCTTCGTCTGGGCCATCGTCATCCTGCTCTTCTTCAGCTTCTCCACGCGCCAGGAGTATTACCTCGCGCCCGCGTTGCCCGGCATCGCGCTCATCCTCGGCAGTTGGCTCGCCCGCGAATCCGAGTCCGCCTATGGCAGCGACATCGCGCGTTCCGGTCGAATCTCCTCGACCGTCTACCTCGTCGTCGGCATCCTCATCTCCATCGTCACGCTCACCCTCGCCATCATCTCCCACGCTCCCGACCCCAACATGGAGCTCGCCGATCTCCTCAACAAAAATCCCGACGCCTACGTCCTCTCGCTCGGCCACTTCCTCGATCTCACCGGCGCCGCCATGAGCCTCTTCCGCTGGCCCTTGATCGGCACCGCCGTCGCCTTCTTCTTCGGCAGCGGCCTCAACTGGCTCCTGCGCCGCCGCGGCTCCATCGTCGCCGCCAACATCGTCCTCGCTCTCTCGATGTGCCTCTTCATCGAGTGCGCCCACGTCGCTCTCGGCGTCTTCGCCCCCGTCCTCGGCTCCAAGCCGCTCGCAACCGCCATCAACGTCCAACTCCAGCCCGCCGACCAAATCATCTCCGACGGCGAATTTTCCAACACCTCCTCAATCGCCTTTTACACCCGCCGCCAGCTCCTCATTTACAACGGCCGCATCAACGGCCTCTGGTTCGGCTCCCTCTTCCCCGACGCGCCGCCAATCTTCCTCGACGACGCCGATCTCGCCGCCCGCTGGCCCGGTCCCGCGCGCCTCTACTTCGTCACCGGCGACGACAAAAAACAATCCATGCTCCAAAAACTAGGCCCCACCTTCGAACTCGCCCACTCCGGCGGCAAAACCGTCTACACCAACCACCCCGTCCCACCCGCTCCTCCCTCGACAACTCCCACAACGCCCACAGCACACTGATCCGTTCTCAACCTTCTCCGCGAACCTCTGCGCTCCTCTGCGTCTCTGCGTTGTCTTTATCTTTAACTTCTAAATTTATTACCCATTCAATTCCCTCCGCATTGACTTCCCCCGCGCCCGCAACCTAATATGCCCCCGCAAACCGTGGCCGACCCAGACGCGCTCATCGGACAATCCGTCTCACACTTCCGCATCCTCGAACGTCTCGGCGGCGGCGGAATGGGCGTCGTCTACAAAGCCCAGGACACTCTCCTCGATCGCTTCGTCGCCCTGAAATTTCTCCCCGACTCCCTCGCCTCCGACCCTCAAGCTCTCGAACGCTTCCGCCGCGAAGCCAAAGCCGCCTCCGCCCTCAACCACCCCAACATCTGCACCATCTACGAAATCGCCGACGCCGACGAACAAAACCTTCATCGCCATGGAATTCCTCGACGGCCAAACCCTCAAGCACGCCATCAACGGCCGCCCCATGGACCTCGAACGTTTTCTTCACTCTCGCCATCGACATGGCCGACGGCCTCGACGCCGCCCACAGCCAGGGCATCGTTCACCGCGACATCAAGCCCGCCAACATCTTCGTCACCAAGCGCGGCCACGCCAAAATCCTCGATTTCGGCCTCGCCAAAGTAAATCCCGCCACCGCCGCCGCAAACACCAACTCGTTCGCGCAAGTCACGCAGGACGTCGACGCCGACCACCTCACCAGCCCCGGCAGCACGCTCGGCACCGTCGCCTACATGTCCCCCGAGCAAGCCCGCGCCAAAGAACTCGACGCCCGCAGCGATCTTTTCTCCTTCGGCACCGTCCTCTACGAAATGGCCACCGGCCAGTTGCCTTTCCGCGGAGAAAGCACCGCCGATAATCTTCGAAGCCATCCTCAATCGCGCCCCCGTTCCCGCCGTCCGCCTCAATCCCGATCTGCCCGCCGACCTCGAAGCGCATCATCAATCGCGCCCTCGAAAAAGACAGGGAGCTGCGCTATCAGCACGCCGCCGAAATCCGTTCCGAACTGATGCGCCTCAAGCGCGACACCGACTCCGGCCGCTCGCCATCCGCAAGTTCCGGCTCCATGCCGATCGCACAAGACGTCCGTTTCCGGTCACACGTCAGCCAACAATCCGCCGTCGTTTCTGCTCCCTCGCTTTCTTCGCTGCCGTCTCGTCAGCCACAGGAGCGCCTCCTCATCGCCAACCGAAAAGTCCGCGCAGTTGCCGCCCGCCAAGCAAATCTCCGTGGAAAATTGCCATCCCCGCGGCTGCGCTGTTGGTCGCGCTTGATCGGCGGCGGTTTGTACTACCGCTCCACGCATCAGGCTCCGAAGCTCACCAGCAAAGACACCATCGTCCTCGCCGATTTCGAAAACAAGTCCGGCGACGCCGTTTTTGACGACACGCTCCGCCAAGCCCTGACCGTCGCGCTCAACCAGTCGCCCTACTCAAATGTCCTCGGGGATAACAAGGTCGCCGACTACCCTGAAGCTCATGGCTAAACCCGCCAACACACCGCTCACCGGCGATGTCGCGCGGGAACTTTGCCAGCGCACAGAAGCAAGGCCTACATCGCGGGATCGATTGCCGCGCTGGGCAGCGAATTCGTCCTGGGATTGAAAGCCATCAATTGCCAGAGCGGCGACGCATTGGCGCAAGAGCAGACGACCGCGCCATCCAAAGGAAAAAGTGCTCGACGCGTTGGGTGAGCCGCGTCAAAGCTGCGCGGGCAACTCGGCGAGTCATTGGCTTCGGTACAGAAATATGATGTGCCGCTAGGGAAGCCACCACCAGTTCGCTGGAGGCGCTGAAGGCTTACAGCACGGGAGCCAAGTTCACGAACCCGCAAATCGCCGATGCAGCCCTGCCGTACTTTCAAAAGGCCATCGAGCTGGACCCCAATTTTGCGCAGGCGTATCTCGGAATCGGTGTCGCCTACGCCTCGCAGAATCAGTTGAGCCGAGCCAGCGAGTATTATCGCAAGGCGTACGAACTGCGGGACCACGCCAGCGAGCGCGAGAAAACTCGTCATTGAGACCTCGTACTTCGAAGATGTCACTGGTGAGTTGGATAAGGCCGTTCGGCTCATAGAACAAGCTTGACCACGTACCCTGCAACGAGTCTGGACGACTACAACGCGTCGAGTATCGACTATGCGGCTCTCGGCCAGTACGCCAAATCCTCGAAAACTATCAGAAAGCCATTCAACTGGATCCGAACAACGTGCCGCCCCGAGTCCGATATCGGCTCAACGTCCTCATGGCACTTCAGCGGTTTGACGAGGCGCGCCAATCCATTCAGCAGTCATTGGCGAAGAAAATGGAGAATCTATCTGACTCCACAGCCAGCTTTACGCCGTGGCCTTTCTTGGCCGCGGATGCCACGGGCCATGGAGCAGGAGCAGAAGTGGTTTGAGGTTCACCCGGACTATGCGAATTTCGGACTGGCGCTTGGCTTCCGACACCGAAGCCTACGGGGGACGTCTCGCCAAAGCACGAGAGTTGAGCAAAAAAGCAGCGGACTCCGCGGTTCACGCTGACGCCAAGGAAAACGGCGGCATCTGGCTCGAGAACAACGCGATCGCGGAGGCCGCCTTTGGGAATCCGGCCCAGGCGCGGCAACAGGCAGCGGAAGGAATCAAACTAGCGCCCGATAGCCAGAGCGTGAATGTAGAAGCAGCCCTCGCGTATGCCATGGCGGGAGACACGGCTCGCGCAGAATCCATGACGCAAGATTTAAACCGCAAGTATCCGCTCGATACGCAGATGCAAGCGCTCTGGCTACCCGCCATCCAGGGACAAATCGCGCTGAATCGCAAGAATCCGCAGGGCGCTATCGAGGTGTTGCAGAAAGCCACCGGCGACATCGAGTACGGGCAGATTCCGTTCCTCATCAATATTTCTTGTTTGTATCCAACCTACATCCGCGGCCAAGCCTATCTCGCCGCCAACCAAGGCAAAGAAGCCGCCGCCGAATTCCAGAAAATCCTCGACCACACCGGCATCGTCTGGAACTGCTGGACCGGCTCCCTCGCCCACCTCGGCGTCGCCCGCGCCAACGCCCTCATCGCCAAATCCTCCCAAGGCGCCGACGCCGACCTCGCCCGCACCCGCTCCCTCGCCGCCTACAAAACTTTCCTCGCCCTCTGGAAAGACGCCGACCCCACCCTCCCCCTCCTCCACCAAGCCCAATCCGAATCCGCCAAACTCCAGTAACCCCCTGCCAAATCCCAGCGCAAATCCTCCTCCACACAAGACGAGTTACCAAAAACCAGCACAATCATGTAGGGGCGCAGCACTGCTGCGCCCCAGCTTGCACGGGCGTTAGACTCGCCACTCAATCGGTTTTTCTTCTCCACGCCTGATCCGAAAGTGCGTCCGTGTGCGCGCCGAATCCCTACAAGAAGCCGTGGCCAATGACATCTACGGCCTGCGCCCCCTCGATCCGC
>CAVYCJ010000004.1:0-44710 GCA_963766985.1 uncultured Acidobacteriota bacterium | reverse complement strand
TAAACTCGGAGGATCATCAAGTGAAACCCAAAATCCTAACGCGCGCTGAAGTCGCCGAATTCCCGGAAGCCGTCTGGAATGCCTTTATCGGCATAGTCTGCACCGACGATTATGACGATCTGTCTCCCGAACAACGCCCCGCGCACCTCGTCTTCATGTATTACAACGAGGTTTACAATGGCGGACACCTGCAATATTTTGCCAATCGCAGAGGCAAGCATCTCAGCGACACGTTGACGGCATTGATCCAGTTACGCGCTACCTGTCAACACGCTGTGCTTCGGGATGCCGCCGACCTTTTCTTCGCTCGCGAACGAAAGAAGCCTCAATCAGTCTCCGAGTACGTAGATGAGGCTCTTGAAGAAGAGTTTTCAGTTTTTGACGAGCGCTTCAACGAGTGCTCGCCAGATCTCGAAGAACATTTGCAGAACCACCTCAACGAACACCAATCCACCTTCGTAATCATCGAGTAGCGTCCGACGGTAGTATTCTGACTTCGTGCTCGATCTCGATTGCGGCCAAGACTTCGACGCATCGCACGACGAAGATTTCTTCGCCGCACTCCCGCCGCTCCCCGCCGTCTGCCTGATCCAGCCGCACGGAGAAAACGCCGAGCCCATGCTCATCCGTACGCAGGACTTGCGCAAACGCATGCAGCGCCTCCTCGGCCCGCCGGATCCCACCAGCAAACGCCTCAACCTCCGCGATCTCACAAAACTCGTTCGCTATCCGCCTCACCGGCTCAAAATTCGAACAATCCTTCACCTACTACCAGAACGCCAAGCACCATCTCCCCCATCGCTACACAAAAGTGATGCGCCTTCGCCCACCCGCAGTCCTCAAAGTCACTCTTAAAAACGCCTATCCACGCTGCATCGTCACCCGCCGCATCTCCGTCGACTCCACCGGCACTCCCTCCGCCGGCACCTACTACGGCCCCTTCCCTTCCCGCAAATTCGCTCTCGCCTTCTCCGAACGCGTCCTCGATTTCTTCAAAGTCCGCCGCTGCCAGATCAAAATCCGTCGCGACCCCACGTTCCCCGGCTGCCTCTACTCCGAAATGAAAATGTGCCTCGCCCCCTGTTTCGCCGGCTGCTCCAAAGAGGAATACGACGCCGAAGTAACCCGCCTCGTCCAGTTCCTCGACACCGACGGCAATTCCCTGCGCGCCGCCATCGAACTCGAGCGCGAAAAAGCCAGCGACGATCTCGACTTCGAGCGCGCCGCCACAATTCACAAGCGCATCGAAAAACTCGACGCCGCCTTGCATGGAAAGCCTGACCTCGCCCGCCGCATTCAGAATCTGAACGCCGTCATCCTCCAACGCTCCGCTGAAGACCAAACCATCGCCGCGTTCGCCATGCGCAGCGGACACTTCGCCGACCCTTGCTACATCCGCTTCGCCGAAATCGCCGGCCAGCCTCGCTCCGCCGAACAAATCTTCCGCAACTATCTCGAATCAAACGCAACCGCAGACGCAAAGGCAGAGCCGCCAACGCGACTCAAACTCGAACTCAAGACCACCGGCCACGCCCCCAACTCCCGCCGCAATCCGCACCGAACTCGGCGAACATTTGTGGCTTCTGGCTCGGTGGTATTACAGTAATCCGCGCGACGGCGAGATCTTCTTCTACGAAAAAGACTGGCCCTATCGCAGAATTCTCCGCGCCTGCTCGCGATTGCTGCTTCCGAAAGAAACCGAGCCGGCGAAACCCGGCAAGCCCGACGCAAATAGAACTCAGCAATCCAACGCCAGCGACAACATCGATCCAGGAAAGAGCCCGCAATGACCACATCCGCCACCGCCGCAGGCACCGCCAAATACGCCCAGCGTTTCCCAGGCAAAGCCGCCGACGGCCACTTCCGCGAATCGCAAGGCCTCGTTCTCTCCTCCATCGGCATCGGCACCTACCTCGGTGCTCCGAGTGACAAAGCCGATCAGGCCTACGCCGCATGCATCGCTGCCGCCGTCGAAAGAGGCGTCAACGTCATCGACAGCGCCATCAACTATCGCTTTCAGCGCAGCGAACGCAGCATCGGCGCTGCTATCAAATATTTGCTCAAGCAAGGATTCGCCCGCGAGGAATTCGTAATCTGCACGAAAGGCGGCTACCTCACGCCCGACGGATCGATGCCCTCCGATCCCAACGAATACTTTTATCGCGAGTACATTCAGCCGGGCATCCTGTCTCCCAACGACATCGTCGGCGGCAGCCACTGCATGACACCGCGCTTCCTCGAAAATCAGCTCGGCCGTAGCCTCAAAAATCTCGGCGTCGATTGCATCGACGTCTACTACCTCCACAACCCGGAATCCCAGCTCGGCGAAGTTTCGCGCCCCGACTTCCTAGAGCGCGTCCGCGATGCGTTCATTTTTCTGGAATCCGCCGTGAAGGATGGAAAGATTCAGTTTTACGGCATGGCCACCTGGAACGGCTTTCGCCAGGAAGCCCGGGCTCGCGATGCGATGCAACTCGCCGAAATAGCCGCCACAGCCCAAGACGTGGCAGGTAAAGATCATCACTTCCGCTTCGTCCAACTCCCTTTCAACCTCGGCATGACCGAAGCCCTCACGCAGGGAAATCAGACCGTCAACGGAAAAGAAAAAACCGCGATGGAAGCCGCGTCCGATCTCGGTATCACTCTGGTCGCCAGTGCCTCGCTCCTCCAGGGCCAGGTCACGCGAAATCTCCCGCCTTTCGTCGCGGAAGCATTCGGCCTCGAAAGCGATGCCGAGCGCGCGCTCCAATTCGTCCGCTCCGCCCCCGGCATCACCACCGCTCTGGTCGGCATGGCCAACCCGGAGCACGTCCTCGCCAACACAAAACTGGTAGCAATCCCCCCCGCCAACATCGACCAATTCAGCAAACTCTTCACCCGCGGCGAATCCGCCTGATATGGAGTGCGGCGCTTCAGCGCCGCCTTTGCGGTCTAACCACGATCTCCCTTACGCTTTACCTCCATTCAGACCGATCCCTCCCTCTTTTCTCCGCGTCCTCTGTGACCTCTGTGGTGAGTGTCTTTTCGCCCGGCCCGCCAATTTCCATTTTCCCTTTTCCATTTCCCCTTCCTGCCGCCCCACCGAGTTGCCGCCCCCACCCCCCAGTGCCATAATCGATGTTTCAAACCAAACGCAGCTCGCATCAATAGTCACGGATCACGATTCACTCGCTTCACGGGAGCACCACATGGCAATGAGAGACAGCTGGATCGAATCACGGGAAGCCGCTCAGGCCGGCGCCAACGGCAACCGCAACATGTCGCAGATGCACTTCGCCCGCAAAGGCGTCATCACCGAAGAAATGCAGTACGTCGCCAAGCGCGAAAAACTTGAGCCCGAGCTCGTTCGCAGCGAAGTCGCCCGCGGCCGCTGCATCATCCCCGCCAACATTCACCACCGCAATCTCGAGCCAATGGCCATCGGCATTGCCACGGGCTGCAAAATCAACGCCAACATCGGCAATTCCGCCACCACGTCCAACATCGACGAAGAGCTAAAGAAACTCCACCACGCCGTCCACTACGGCGCCGACACCGTCATGGACCTCAGCACCGGCGGCAACATCCCCGAAATTCGCCAGGCCATCATCAACGCCTCGCCCGTCCCCGTCGGCACCGTTCCTGTCTACGAAGCGATCTCCCGCGTTCGCCGCCCCGAAGATCTCACCTTCGATCTCATGCTCGAAGTCATCGAAGAGCAAGCCGAGCAAGGCGTCGATTACATGACCATCCACGCCGGCGTCTTGCGCGAACACGTTCCACTCGTCCGCAAGCGCATCACCGGTATCGTCAGCCGCGGCGGCTCATTGATGGCCCACTGGATGGAGCATCACAAAAAGCAGAACTTCCTCTACGAAAACATCGAACGCATCATCAAAGTTTTCAAGAAGCACGACGTCAGCTTCTCTTTCGGCGACGGCTTGCGCCCCGGTTGCATTGCCGATGCCAGCGACGAAGCTCAATTCGCCGAGCTCAAAGTCCTCGGTCAACTCACCAAGAAAGCCTGGGAAGAAGACGTCCAGGTCATGATCGAAGGCCCAGGCCACGTTCCCTTGGACAAAATTAAAGAACAGGTCGAAAAGGAAATGGAGTGGTGCTACGAAGCGCCCTTCTACACGCTCGGCCCCCTCGTGATCGACATCGCTCCCGGCTACGACCACATCACGAGCGCCATCGGCGCCGCAATGATCGGCTGGCACGGCGCCTCGATGCTTTGCTACGTCACGCCGAAGGAACACCTCGGTCTGCCCAATCCGGAAGATGTGAAGCAAGGCGTCATCGCCTACAAGATCGCCGCACACGCCGCCGACGTCGCCCGTCACCGCCCCGGCGCCCGCGATCGCGACGACGCTCTCAGCTACGCCCGCTTCCTTTTCGACTGGAACAAACAGTTCGAGCTATCGCTCGACCCCGCGACCGCCAAGGCCATGCACGACGAGAACTTGCCCGACGACTTCTATAAGGAAGCAAAGTTCTGCTCCATGTGCGGCCCGAAATTCTGCTCCATGAACATCACTCAGCTCGCCGACGCCGAAGGCGGCCACGACCAGACCGAGCGCAAGCAAAAGTTCGCCGAACTCCTCGTCAAAGTCCAAGGCGCCAGCGCCTAATCTCTGGCGGTGTAGGGCCGCAGCACGCTGTGCCCGATGTCCGAAAGATTCAAGCCCTCACCGGCATTTGGGTGCCGCACCCTTTTGGTTCTAAAAGGGTGCGGGTTTAGATCGAACCTCACCCAAATCAACACGACGACCTGCGCTGATATCAGCGTCCTCATCACGATGGTCGATAGTGCTGATGTCACGAACCAGTTAACCGGGATGTCGTTTTAGAATAGATACAGACATTGCCGGAGCGACGTTCCCCGCTCTTGCTTGCTATTATGAGCAAACTCCACCCTGAGACCCTTTTCAGGCGAGCGTCGGGAATTCATGCAGAAACCGCTGCCAAGCTACCAAGTCTTGGTCGTGGACGATTCGGCTGTCTCGCGCAAGCTCGTCGAGCACGCCCTCGAACCGTCCGGCCACACGCTGCTCTTTGCCAAGAGCGGCGCGGAAGCGCTTGAACTCTTCCGTCGTCACGCTCCCTCCATCATCGTCACCGACTGGATGATGCCCGATTTTTCCGGCCTGGAGCTCTGTCAGAAAATCCGCGCGGAAGACCAGCGCGAGTACACCTACATCGTCGTGCTCAGCGCAAAGTCCGAAAAAGACAACGTCGTCAAAGGACTCGCGGCGGGTGCTGACGATTATCTGACCAAGCCGTTCGACGCCGGCGAATTGCTGGCGCGCATCGGCGTTGGCTGCCGTACTGTGGAACTGCATCGCGAAATCGACGCGAAAAATCGGCTGCTCGAAGCGCTCGCCCACACCGATTCGATGACCGATTTGCCGAACCGCCGCGCCATCGAAGAGTGGGCCGATCGGCAGTTGCGCGGAGCCGCGCGCCACGGATTTCCCATGTGGGTCGTGCAGGCCGATCTCGATTCCTTCAAGGAAATCAACGACAACCACGGGCACGACGCCGGTGACGCTGTTCTCAAACGATTTTCCGACGTCCTCAAAGGCAACACGCGCGCTTCCGACATTTGCGGGCGCATGGGTGGCGATGAATTCCTGCTCGTGATCACCCACGTGGAAAGACGCTACATCGAAGCGACCATCAACCGCCTGCGCGAAGAATGGGCCGGCTGCGAATTCGAATTTGGTGGCAAGCGAGTTTCCCTCACGGCGAGCTTCGGCATCGCTGGTTTCTGCGGAAACGCCGCTCCGACATTCCAAGGCTTGGTCGCCCAGGCCGACAAGGCCCTCTACGCCGCCAAGCGTACCGGCGGCAACCGCGTCGAAGTCAGCGTCGCCTCCGAATCCCCCGCCCTCCAGCCCCAACGCTAACCGAACCTGGTACCGCTAACCGAACCTGGTTTTGCACGCACTTACACACAACACATTCTCATCTAAGCGCCATACGCTTTGATGATTTGCAGCACACAACACATTGTCATCCTGAGGCGGCCTAAAGCCGCCGAAGGATCTCAACGTAAGCACGCGCAGCCAAGCCATCGACATCCGACCGGCCAAACAAGCTTAGCCATCTCAAGCACTTACAAGTTACTATTGACAACTGATAACATATATGTTATCCTGCCCGTGTCACTCAAACCTCTTCGAATCACGCTCAAATCACGACCTCCCGCAACCCACGCCTTTTCTGCAACTTCCACACTCTTATTTTTGACCATCCGCCAAGCTACTCAAACTGAATCACTTGCACACTCTTTGAAAAACAGGGGGGTATACCCCTATCCTTCCCATTTCGGAACTCGCCCTCGTCATCGAAATTGGACCGAAACGGAACAGCACCAATTATTTGCTGGCAGGAATCGCGTCGGTGGCTGGAACGGATGGCTCCGTCTCAATCGCAGAGCCCAGTTTCCCTTCGCCCCATCGGGCGCGCAGCGTGGCATTCATACGATCGGAGTAGAACCCGGCGACGAGATCGCCCAGCACCGTCGCCACAACAATAGTGAAAAGGAAAAACAGCGGAACGAACCACATCGGCTTGCCCAGTGCGAGAAAGAGATGAAAAAACGCGAACACCACAAACATATGCGTCAGATAGACCTCATAGCTGCGCTGCCCCATGCGGCGGAACGGGAGTAGGACATTCGGGCATCGCCATTGCGTATGCGCAGCGGCGATGATCACCATGCACGCGCCGATCGCAATGATCGTCTCTTCCAGTCCGGTCGCGCCCAACGGAAACAGGAATGGAAAACCCGAGAAGGCAAGCATGCCAAACACAAGCGCGGATCCGATCCAGGCCAGAGCGCGCAGCGCCGCCGGCGAAAACCGGCCCCGCGACACGATCAGGGCCGTCAGACAGCCAAGCGCAATCGCATCCATACCACCGAGATACGAATACTCCTGCCACGTATCGTTGCCGTGCGCTAAAACCGTTCGCCCGAATGGCCCGAGCACGATGAACACAAAAAGAAATGGAATGAACAACTTGACGCGCCCCAGCAACCACGCCGCGATCGGAAAGAAGAGGTAAAACATCTCCTCGACCGACAGCGACCAGAGCACATCCCAATTGCCGGGCAAATATCCGCGCCGCGCCTCGAGCACATTGACGTGAAACGTAAGCGCCGCCAGCAGCGCTCGTCCAAGTCCTCCGGTTTTCGCCGAGACGACGAAGTCTTGCAGCCCCGCGAAATGCAGAAGCGCTGAGAACAGCAAGCAACGCAAGCAGCAACGGACCAATCCGGGCAAGACGCAGCAGATAGAAATCGCGAACGTTGATGTCTTTGAGCGCTCCCCAGCGCTTCAACGTAATCGAGGTGATCAGGAATCCCGAAATCGCAAAGAAAATCTGAACGCCAAACTGCCCGTTCCAAACGACGGCATGCACCAGCGGTTTCGGAATCCCAGCGGTGTACGGCACCTTGTCGATGACAAGGCGCATGTTGACGTGATTCAACAGCACCAGAAGAATCGCGAGCCCGCGCAGCAAATCGACGCCATCGAGTCGCGTCCAACTGTGCCGGGTTTTAGGAATCGATTCCGTCATCGCGAATCGATTGTACGAAATCGTAGCCGGACCGATAGCTAGAAGCTGGCGCCGAGTTCGAGAATCACGATGGGGTTGTATGGGTTGAGGATGTAGCTGGTGAAATACACGCGCTTGTGGCTGACGGTCAGAACTGGGCCGTAGTCGGTTTTGAACTTGGCGTTGAACGACTTGGTGTGTTGCGCGGCAATGCCAAAGCGAAGCCAGCTGAGCGGCGCGTACGTGAGTTGCGGCCACGCATAGAAAAAATTGTTTTCGCGATTCTTCACGTCGAAAACATATTCCGCCGAACTGGAGAACGAGAAACGTTTGTACGAGAGTGCTCCTTCCAGACCCGGAGCGATCCCGGTTTGCTGGCCGAAGACGACGCCAAGCATCGGCGTGAGCTGCAGCTTGAGATTCGTACCGGTGCTGAAGTTGTAGCCGGCCCACAGCGAGCCGAGATAACGATCTTCGTAGCCATAACGCGCTTCGAGATGCAGCTGATTGTGATCCGCCGTGAAAATCGGCGAAGCGAGAAAGCTGGAATGCGGCGCGATGTAGCCGTCGATATAAGTCGTGAACGACCAGGCGTCAGCCGTCGGCTGCGGCTTCACGATCGCGGTGGACGGCCCGGACTGCGCCGCAACACTCGAGCAGATCAACAGAGCGGCAGTGAGCGATCCGATGAAGTTGAGAATGCGCATGAACTTGGGCGATGAAAGTTTACGCCCTGGCAAGCTGGTACGTCGCACGCAACTGCCATGCACAAACTTTCTGCATCGATTCAGCGCGAGTGGCAACGCGCGGTAACGACACATCAGCGAAAGAAGCGGTAAGTAATCGTTGCCGTGATGTAGGACTTCAGCGGAACGCCAACCACGCGCTCGATGGGCGTTGGATACGTGGGATCGGTGGGATACGCGAAGACCTCGGTCGTTTCTCCGGTGTAGCCATGGGCAATCAGGAATTGCGTGGAGAGCAGCAGGCGGCCGTCGCGAAACGGACGCAAAAGTTCGCCGCGGAATTCCGTCACGCTTGGACCTGTAAAGCCGTCGCCGACGGGCTTGGCCGCGACGTACTCGAACTCGGCCCGCGATTGCAGACGAAACGGAAGATGGTCGTAGGTGCCGACGGCATCCCAGATGTTGCGCGGCGCTTCGGGAACAGGCGCACCGGTCGAGGCGATCGCGCGCGTCGGCTTGCGCGTAGGAAGCGAAGAACGAGCCGTGACTGAAATTGCGTTGGAGCGATACCGTGACCGAGTCGATTGATCGACGGGCCTTCGTCTTCCTGGAGGCCGGTGTCGGGATCGATTTTCGCGAGTTCCTGAGAATTCGTTGTGTGACGCAAAGTGATTTTGAAATCGAATTTTTCAATCGGCTTGTCGAGTACAAGTTGATAGGCGTGCGAAGGCGCGAGCAGCGTGGGATTGGTCGAGTTGGTGGTTCCGATGCGCGGATCTTCGGTGTGAAAGGCTTCACCGTAGCTGAGGGCGATCGTCGGCAGAAATGTAGAGGCCGAAGCCGGCGGAAGAAATGTCAGGGTGGCTTTTGGCAACGACACTGCCGCGAGTTGATCGAAAGAATTTTGCGGCGCAAGGACGTCCTGATTTTCGATCCAGACTTCTTCGCGGCGGAGGCCGACGTCGTAGTGAAAATATTTTGAGAGCGCGCCATCGAGCGCGACGTAAGGCTCGACAAACGAAAGCGTGACGTTGTTGCTGGTGACGGGCTCGAAGACGCCCGCGGCGTCGAGCCGATGAAGATCGAGGTCGCGCGGCGCATCGCGGCGCAGATCGAGCCCAGCGAGGACCGACAGCCAACTGCGAAATTTTTGGGTGTAGAGCGTGCCGCCCCCCGCAACGGTGCGGAACTCGCTCTGCTGGATGAGGCCGCCTGGCATATTCAAACTTTGCGTGAAGTCGGGCCCGAAGTTGGAGCGCAGCGTGAGACTGTACGTCCGAAAAAATGCCGATGTGGTGAGCTGTGTGTTGTTGCTGATGCGCCAGGTATCGCTGGCGATGAAGATCGACGTGTGCGTGCGATCGAGCTGGCGATTGTCGACCGTATCGTTAGGCACAGAGACGTCGATCGGTATCAGCCCGGGGCTGAAGGAAAAACCGTAGTAGCCGACACCGAAAAGCGTGAGCTCGTGGCGGCCAAAATTGAACGCGCGAAATGCATTGATCTTGTATTGCTGACGATGCTCGAGGCGCTCAAGGTAGCCGTTGCCGTAAGAAGCTTCGACCGCGACGAACGCATTCGTGTCGGGATTGCGCGGGCTCCATCCGGCGACGAGATCGACGTCGCGATAATCGAATGTCAGCTGCGCAAACGTGTCGAGTCGCCGCCGCGGAATATATGTGGCGGCAAGATCGATCGAGTGGTTCCCTTCCCGCACGTTGAAGGCGCCGCCATCGACCGCGACGGCTTCGACAATCGGCGAGATCAGGAAATTGGGATCGGAGTAACCGTTGCCGTGCGCGTTTGCCGGCAGATTATTGGGATAAAGAAAATCGCCGATCTGATAGAACTGCGCGATGGGCTCGCCGTGATCTCCGGCAACGCCGGGCGCGAAATATTGCGGCGCCTTGATGCCACCCGACGCGGTTTCGACGGGAAGGCCAGGAATCGATACGGGCACGCCGGGGCGGCCGGGATTCGCGTCGAGAACCTGATCGTGAACGACCACGTGTTCCGCAGGATCGGGCGTCAGCGCCGACGGAGCCGACGAGCCGGTCACGGTGACCGCCTGGCGCAAAGATGCGACTTCATGAAACTGCAGCGCAATTTCTGTCGCAGTTCGATCGGCCGTGACGACTACATCGGCGCTGATAGGGGCAAACGACGAGACTTCCGCAGTGATGCGATATTGGCCCGATGGAACTCCGTCGAAGTTGAACAAACCTTGCTGATCAGTGGATGTTTCGCGAATGACTGCGTTGCTCGCATCGGAAAGCCGAAGGTGCGCATTGACGACAGCCGCTCCCTGCGGATCGGTTACATGGCCGATGATCCTTGCCAGCGGAGCCGCGAAGAGAGATGCGCCCACGAAGCAAAACAGCAGCGCCAAAATTATCCGAACACGAGCTGACACAGTCCGATCCACCCTCTGAACTCAAATTCATAAGGCACGACGCGCAAAAACGTTCACTAGCACCTTACCAGCAGGAGGGTGGATTTGAGCTGACACCAAGCACGAAGCCGCGAAGAGCGTCGCGAGGAAGCACGATGTGAGATGCGTATCAGGCGGCGGAGACTTGGCCTTTGGGCTGGACAGCGTCGAACAGATCGTTCAGGCCTTCGGCCATCGTGGGATGAGCAATGATCGTGTCGCGCACCGCCGTGTACGGTTGGTTGGCCAGCATCGCGACTTGAACCACAGACATGACTTCGCCGGCTTCGGGTCCAACCATGGTGAAGCCGAGAACGCGGTCATCGTCGCCGATGAGAGCTTTGGCGAAGCCGCGAGTTTCGTCGATCGTGCGAGTGCGCAGCGTAGCGCTCATCGGGCGCTTGACGAGGCGATAGGCAATTCCCTGACGGCGCGCGTCGCTTTCGCTCAGTCCGACGTGGGCGACCGCTGGATCGGTGAAGAGCACCGACGGGATGAGGCGTCCTTTGGTCGAGCGATTGCCGCCGGCAAGATTGTCTCGGATCACACGAAAATCGTCGAAGGAAACGTGCGTGAATTGCGGGCTTCCGGCGCATTCGCCGATGGCCCAGATATTCGCGGCGTCCGTCTGAAGACGGTCGTTGACGCGAATGTAGCCTGCCGCATCGAGGCTGACGCCGGCGACATCGAGACCGATGCCGGAAGTGTTGGGGACGCGTCCAGCGGCGACGAGAATATCGCTCGCTTCGATCGTCTTCGCCTGGCCTTGTGAAGTGAGTTGCAAGGTGACGCGTTCACCGGAGCGGCCTTTTACCTCATGAGTTTCCGCGGAGAGAAGAATGTCGATGCCTTCGGCGATGAGGAAAGAATGCACTTCGGCGGCTACGTCGGCGTCTTCACCGGACAGCAATTGCGAATCGCGCTGGATGATCGTGACGCGGCTGCCGAATCGGCGATAGGCCTGAGCGAATTCGAGCCCGACGTAGCCTCCGCCGATCACGACGAGATGCTCGGGCAGGCGATCGAGTTCGAGCAACTCGATGTTGGACATAGGCCGGGACTCGGCGAGACCAGGAATGGACGGAATCGCGGGATGCGTCCCGATGTTGAGAAAAACGCGCTCGGCTTCAAACGTTTGCGTGCCGCCGTCGTTGAGGCGCACTTCGAGCGTCTTTGCGCCGACGAATTTCGCCTCGCCCATGATGAGCTGCGCGCCATTGACTTTGTATCTTTCGAGATGCGCCGCGATCAGACCGTCGACCATGTCGCGCTTGCGGCGGCGAACCGCGGCCATTTCGATTTTCGGCACGGTGATGTCAAAGCCGTATTTGTGGCCCTGGTGAATCATCGAGGCGACTTTGGCGCTCCAGACTTCGTTTTTGCTGGGAAGGCAGTTGATGTTGGGGCAGGAGCCGCCGATGTAACGGCGCTCGATCACGGCCGTTCTCTGACCGGATTTGGCCAGATGCCAGGCAATGAACTTCCCGCCCTCGCCGCTGCCGATGATGATGTTTTGATAGCGCTCCATGGAAGGCTCCTCGCTCTTTTGAGGTGATCAACATTTCGATGAAGCGGCGGGTGGTCGGGATGGAAGAAAACTTTGAGGCGATTCGGTTACCGGAGCCTCTTGCGAGCTTTCTGTCGCGCGCACCGGTAAGCGGAAGGCGCGCATGAACTTACGACCGGGCAAGTAGGGGCGCAGCAGTGCTGCGCCCCGACACGGAAACTGTGACCATGCGAACGTCGTGTGCTATTCGTGGCGGAGGGCAACGATGGGGTCGGTGTGGATGGCGCGGCGAGCGGGCAGGTAGCAGGCGACCAGCGCTACGACCGCGAGAAGAGCGGCTACGGCGGCGATCGTTGTTGGATCGTTGGGATGCACGTTGTAAAGGATTTCGGACATGAAGCGATTCACACCGACGGCGGCGGCCACTCCCGCAACGAGGCCGACGAGGACGATAACGATGACCTGCTTGATGACCAACCGCAGAATGTCTCGCGACTGCGCGCCGAGCGCCATGCGAATGCCGAGTTCGCGCGTGCGCCACGCGACTTCGTAGGAAAGCAGGCCGTAGAGGCCGATGCACGCAAGCGCGAGGGTGAGGACGCCGAAGAAGCTAGCGACGCGTGTGACCAGGCGTTCCCCAAACAGGATGCGATCCACTTGTTCGGACTGAGTCATCACTTCGAAAAGTGGAAGATCACGATCGGCAGCGGCTACAGCTTCCCGGACGGCGGGAATCAAGAGCTGAGGATTCGCCGTGGCACGCAATTCAAAGTGAACACTATTGTTGACGTGAGGCAAATAGATCATGGGCTTAATTGCGCGGCGCAAGTCCGAATATTTGGTGTCCCCGACGACTCCGACAATCGAATAGCCAGGCTCGAGACCGCCGGGAGCCGGGAGGTGATCGGAAACGCCAATGTGTTTGCCGATGGGATTCTGGTTGGCAAAGAATTCCTGTGCGAGCGAACGGTTGACGAGAACAGGAGTCGGCGCCGCATTGATGGGCGGGAATTGCGGAGGATCGGCGGGAGCCACTTTCTTGGCGGCAGCGTCACCAGCGAGATGCGCGGATTTAACGGCTGCGTCCGTGGCCGCGGCGGACGCGAAATCCTGAGGAATGAACGCGCGTCCGGAAAGCAGGGGAATTTTCATCGTGGAAAAAAAGTTGAGGCCAATCCTCATGATGTCGACGGCCTCATTAGTTTGGGCCGGGGCGCCGTCGAAGTGAACGTCAGTACCCGAACGGCTGTCGCTGAGCAGCGCCTCGCCGGAATACGAAACGGAGACGACGCCGGGCATCGCCGCAAAACGCTGTTGCAGGCCGCTGCAGAGTTGCATGGTTTTCGCGTCGTTGTAGCCTGCGAGAACAGGATTGATTCCGAAGAGCAAAATATTTTCGGTGCGGAAACCGGGATCGACATTGCGAAGATTCTGCAACGTACGAACCAGAAGGCCGGCGCCGACAGCAACGACGATCGAGAACGCCACTTGTGCTACAACGAGCGCATCGCCAAGGCGCACACGCCTGCCGGCAGAAGTCTTCGGCATCGAGGAGGGGCTTTCCTTCAATGCGGGATTCACATCGACGCGCGCGGAACGACGCGCTGGTGCCAATCCGAAAAGAATGCCGGTGACGAACGTGACGCCGAGAGTGAATGCGAAGACGTGCCAATTGGGTTTGATCACAAACGGAAACGTATCGTTCATGCCGGCGGCGACAAAGTGCGTGATGGCGCGAACGCCCCAGATGGACACGAAGATTCCAAGCGTGCCTCCGAGCACGGAGAGAAGGACGCTCTCCGTGAGGAGTTGACGGACGATCCGACCGGGACCCGCTCCGATGGCGATGCGCAACGCCATTTCTTTCTGACGACGCGCCGAGCGCGCGAGCATCAGACCCGCGACGTTGGCGCACGCGATCAGCAGCACGAACCCTACAGCTCCCATCATGATGTAGAGGATCGGCGCTATTTCCGAGCTAAGGCCGCGCAGCCCCTGCTGCACGGGCTTCAGATTGACGGTTGGATCGTCAGCGTCTGTAAAGAGCGGCTTGGCCCCGTGGATTGTCTCATTGCGGAAAATTGTGGACGCCGCCGCTTGAGCTTGCGCGATAGACACACCCGGCTGGAGACGTCCGACGACAACGATCCAGAAACTGGCTGGATCGAACAGGCGATCACCGGTTTCCCACCACTCGGAGCGCACGCGAGTCACGATTGAGATCGGCATGTAAAAATCCTGGATCTTGCCGGGCGTGAAATTGGTGAAGCGCGGGTCGGCGACGCCGACGATGGTGGCGGGCGTGTCATTCAGACGAACGTTGCGGCCAATGACGGTTGGGTCCAATGCGAACGCACGGTGCCAGTAGTTATAGTCGAGGACAATCGCGGCGGGAGCGCCGGCGACTTCGTCGGTCGGGCCGAGCGAACGACCGAGAAACATCGGAACGCCGAGCGTGGAAAAGAAGTCGCCGGAAATGTAGGTTCCCTGCGCGCGCGACGCGGGACCACTGCCGCTGAAATTCACAGGTAGCGGGCCGGAGAAGGCGGCGACTCCGGAGAAGGAGTCGGAGGCGGATTTGCGGACAGATTGAAAGTACGGTACCGAGAGCGAACAGTCCATCCGAACGGATTGCCCGGGCCGGTCGTCGCAGTCGCCGAAGGAGCTGTGGCCGGTCAACTCGGGCTCTTTGTGGGCTTTCCAGCTGAAGACGACGAGATTCTGCGGATTGGAGACGGGAATGGTTTGCAACATGACGCTGTCGATGATGGTGAAGATGGCGGTGTTGGCGCCAATGCCGAGAGCGAGGGTGAGGATGACGACGGTGGCGAAGAGTGGAGATTTGCGGATGCCGCGGAAGGCGAAGCGGAGATCCTGCATGAGATGGTCGAGCCAGGCGGCGATCCAGACTTCGCGGGTGTCTTCCATTACTCGGGTGACGTTGCCGAATTTTCGCTTGGCGGCGTAACGGGCTTCTTCGGGGGACATGCCTCGGGCGATGTTGTCTTGCGTTTCGATTTCGATGTGATTTTGGATGTCGGATTCGAGATCGGAGAGATGGCGTGTGCGATCGCCTCGTTTCATCCACTGGGTCATGGTTTGTTCTCCTGCTTTGCGGGGCGGAGGATGCGGGCGATGGCGCCGGCGAATTTGTCCCACTTGCGGGTTTCGAGGTCGAGCTGCGCGCGGCCTTTGGGAGTGAGCGAATAGAATTTGGCGCGGCGATTGTTTTCGGAGGTGCCGTCGGCGGCGGCGATCCATTTACGCTTGATGAGCCGATGCAGCGCGGGATAGAGGGAGCCTTGCTCGACCTGGAGAACTTCGTCGGAGCGGAATTCGATGGCTTTGGCGATGGCGTGGCCGTGGGCGGGGCCGAGCAGGAGAGTGCGGAGGATGAGCAGGTCGAGCGTGCCCTGGAGCATTTCGATGCGTTCGCGTTCGTCTTTAGTAGACATTCTAGGTGGAGGATAATGTTGCTCACCTCGAATGTCAAGGGGAAGGACCACGAGGGATAAAGTGGGCGTGCGTGGTTACGTCTGAGATCCTTCGCTCCGCTCAGGATGACAGTGGTTGGGATGGAATCGACGGCGAGTGAGCACTGAAAAAGCTATTTCAAGCCGTCGAGGACGTAGAGGTCGGAAGTGATGCGGGTATAGGAGTACATGTAGACCTTGGGGTCGGCCGCAAAGATGGGTGGGGCGCCGTCGGTTAGACCTGTGGGATCCACAGGGCTGAAGGTTTTGAAGGGAGTGCGCTTGCCGGTGGAAAGATCGATGGTGAAGACGTGTCCGGGTATTTCGGCGCGGCCGACGAGGAGATGTTTTTCGTCGATCCATTGCACCGGCACGTCGCCATCGAGAACGCCCGGGATAAGTGTCGCTTTGCCAGTCGCAACGTTGTAGATGACCGGGTGGTTATCGGGATCGATTGCGGCGATGAGCTCACCATTGGCGGAGATGCAACGCCGATAACGAAACGTGACGCCTTCGGGACCGATCTGGCGGGGCGACCCGCCGTTCAGATCCTGAACATAAATGCTTTCGCCATGGTCGGCGGCGCGGTTACCTGGTACGAGTATGCGGTGGCCATCGGGGAAGAAATAAGCGAGATGCGCCTGAACATCGCCTGTATCGATCAGTCGAGACTCGCCGGCACCCGTGGGGTATTCGGTCAGATGACGTTTGCCGTCGGAACCCGGCGTCATCGCAAGAACCCACTTACCGTCGGGCGAGAGAGTCGGAACAACTCCATCGCCCAAGCGAACGGCGGGTGAACCATCCATAGGCCGGACATAGATGGCGCCGGTTTCGCCACCCGCTTCGCCAGTTTCGTCGAACGAGAGCGTCTTACCGTCGTCGCTGAGATCTCTGGGAATGGTCCAGTCGTGCCAACTGAGATCGCTTTCGGCTTTCGCGCCGGGAGCGAGGCCGATAATTCCGGCACGCCAATCGTCGCGCGTGAAAAGAATACGGCCCTGTTTCGAGATGTCTTGGAGCGTGAGGGTGCCGGTGCCCAGATAAGCGAGGCGTTCCTTGCCCTGGAGAGTAACGGCGTGAATTGCGCGGTTCGAGCCGGACTTGGTGCCGGTGAACCAAACTTCCTCGCTATCAGGACGCCAGGCCAAGCCCTGAAGGCTGACATAGAAAGTGCTGATGATTTTCTTGTTGCCCGAGGAATCGATAGTGGCAACGGAGCCGCCATCGTCGGAAAGGTAGGGGTGGTCAACGAAGGCGATGAGCTTGCCATTCGGAGAAACGCGGATATGACTGGCCCACCCCGGAGTCTCGTAGAGCACCTTGCCGATGGGATATTCGACGCGCACCTTGCCGGCAACGCGGCGGACGACGGCAAGGCTCGAGCCATCGGGCGACCAGTCGGCGTATTCGACGCCGTCGATAACGGCGCGGGGCGCGCCGCCGCCGAGCGGCTGGCGCGCCAGCATGCCGGAGAATTCGAACCCTTGCTCGAAGCGATGGTAGATACCGACGGCCAGTTCGCCGGATGACGAAACCGCAAACACGTTCGCGACGGTGGTGCTCAAAGGACGCGACTCAGTGCTGCCGGGACTCGCGGAGAAGAGCGCAGGCGCGGCACCGTCCCAGGCGGCCGAGTAAACGAGATTGCCGTCGGGAGTGAAGCGAGCGTTCCAGATGGTGCCCCGACGAAACGTGACGCGAAGAGTTTTAGGATTGGAAGCCGGCGGGTCGGGACGCAGCCAGGCGCCGAGTGCGGCTCCGATTGCGAGCAGCGCGATTGCAGCAACGGCGGGGACGAGAAAGCGATTGCGTTTTGCCGCGGCGGAAGAGGCTTGTGCGGTGCCCGACGAAACCGTGGAGATGGATTCGAGATCGAAGGCGATGTCGTGGGCGGATTGGAAGCGCTGGGCGGGCTGCTTTTCCAGACAGTGGCGGACGATGCGCTCGAGCGCGGGGGGAATGGCGGCAGGGCTGGAGCTGCTCGTGCGCGCGGTCAGATCCTGCGGGTCGTCGTTGAGGATCGCGGTCATCGTTTCGGCGCTGGTGTTACGTTTGAAGGCGCGCTGGCCGCACAGCATTTCGTAGAGGATGCCGCCGAAGCTGAAAATATCGGACCGATGATCGACAGAGTCGCCGCGGACTTGCTCGGGTGACATGTAGCCGGCGGTACCGAGAATTTGTCCGGCGTCGGTAACGTGCGTGGCAGTTTGGTCTGCGGCGCCGGGCGCCGCGGCATCGTTGCTACGAAGTTTCGCGAGACCGAAGTCGAGGATTTTTACCTGGCCATTTTTGGTGATGAAGATGTTTTCGGGCTTCAGGTCGCGGTGGACGATGCCGCGATCGTGAGCGGCAGCAAGGCCGTTCGCGAATTGCACGGCGAGTTCGGTCGCTTTGCGGACAGGGAGCCCCGCGGCGGGGATGCGTTCGCGGAGAGAATCGCCTTCAAGAAGCTCGGAGACAATGTAGTGGATGCCGTTGGCTTCGCCGACGTCGAAGACCGAAACAATGTTGGGATGGCTCAGCGCGGCGACGGCGCGAGCTTCCTGTTCGAAACGGCGGAGGCGATCGGGATCGTTGGTGAAAGACGCGGGAAGGATTTTTATTGCGACGTCGCGGCGGAGGCGCGCGTCATGGGCGCGGTAGACTTCGCCCATTCCGCCGGAGCCGATGAGAACGACGATTTTGTAGGGGCCGATCTGGGTGTCGGTCGCAATTGGCATATCTGAGCGGGGGGATTATACATTTTTTGGGGGCCGAGGGTGAGGCGGCTGGGCGATTGGGGTCGAGATAACGGCTGGAAGTATTACGTTTGGGCGGGCCACGAAGTCGGCTCGACCGACCAGAACTCATTCCCTCAGCAACCAATCTTAGAGTGAGGCGGGCACCTCTACTGGATGTCGCGGTGCGGCGGAACGACGTGAAGGTGTTTTGCGGAGTTCAGCAGATTCGGCTGAGACTCGCCATCGGCGATGATGCGGCGGACAGCGGTGCGGCGGGTAGTGTCGATCGAGGCGATGCCGCGTTCGAGCCAGTATGCGGCTGCTTCGATCTTGCCTTTGTTGAATAGGAGCGCGCCTAGATTGATCGCGGCCTGCGTATTGTCGGGCGCGATGGTCAGGGCTTCGCGGAAGTTGCGCTCGGCCTCCTGAATGCGGCCGCAAGTCTGCTGCGCGTAGCCAAGATCGTTGAGGATTTCGGTAGTTGGCTCTTCTTCAGCCGCCTGTGCGAAAAGGTGCACGGCGGTTTCGTAGTCTCCGCAATGAAAACGTTCCAGAGCTGCCAGGGCTTTGTCGGCTGGGGACATTGTTCCTCCGCGATCGCCGGGAGCGATCGACCTGTTTCTCGTTTTTAGGCGATAACGAGGGGAGAGGAGACTCGTAGACGCGGGGGGAAGGATATCATAGTCGTAATAGTGTCACTATTATATTTTTCTAAGAATTGGGCGGGCGGGGGCTGGGATTCGCGGCTAAGGTGGTCGGTAGGCCTTAGCGTTGAGATCCTTCGGCGTGATTCGGACGCCTCAGGATGACAAGTACCGGTGGCGGCTCATGACGACGGGCGGCTGGCGACTGACCTAGCTATTGGCGCAAGTCGTGAGGTTAGTGCGACCGCTAACCGTTGGCGGCCGTGGACGTCGGCTTCAGCAATATGTCGAGGTCGTCGGGATGAATGGCGCAGAGGAGCGCGTCCTCGCGGTCGATGTGACCGTTGCGAACCAGATTGACCAACGACTCTTCGAGGCTGAACGATCCCTTCTTTTTCGTGATCGCGATTTCCTGATGCAAATGCTGCAGCGCATTGCGGCGAATGTGATGGCGCGCGCCGTAACCGACCATCAGCAGCTCGGCCGCAGGGACGCGCCCGCCGCCGATCTTCTTTGGCAGCAGGATCTGCGTGTGCACCGCAGCAATCGCCATCGCAAGTTCCTGACGTATCGAATTCTGGCGTTCCACCGGAAATGAATCCGTGATGCGCGCGACGGATGTAGCGACATCGGTCGTGTGCAATGTGCTGAAAACGAGGTGGCCGGTCTCGGCTGCGGCGACGGCGATGCGCATCGTATCCGTATCGCGCATTTCGCCGACGACGATGATGTCGGGCGCCTGGCGAAGCGCCGCACGCAGCGCCGTCGGAAAATCCGGCGCGTCCACGCCGATCTCGACTTGCTCGATGATGCTGCGCATGTGCTGGTGCTCGTACTCGATCGGATCTTCGATGATGACGATGTGGCGCGATTCGCGGCGATTGATGTCGTCGATGAGCGCGGCCATCGTGGTGGATTTGCCGGAGCCGGCGGGTCCGCCGATCAACACGAGCCCCCGCGGCATGTGCGCGAGTTGCTCGACCGACGGCGGCAGGCTGAGTTCCTTGAGTTGCGGCACGCGCGCGGGCAGGACGCGAATCGCGGCAGCCGCGCGCCCCTGTTCGCGATGGAGATTGATGCGGAAGCGGCCGAGGCCGGTGATGCGATACGACGCATCGGTGATCTGCACCTCGCGATATTGCTGCAACGCGTGGCGCGGCAACGCAGGAATCACTGCGGCTTCGATCTCCGGTCCATCGAGCAAGCCCGGCTCAATCTTGCGGACTTCGCCATTGACGCGCATACACGGCGGCGCGCCAGCCACGAGCAACAAATCGCTGGCGCCGCGTTGAATAACCATCGCGAGCCAGCGGTCGAGCCGCTCGGTCACACTCGAATCGCTGTCTTGAGATTCCTGTTCCCTATCGAGATGATTCAGGCGGGCGGTGTCATCCATCATCGAAGCACCTGCTGGGAGGATGCGAAATCCGAGTGTGGACCAGTGCGACAGATTCGTCCAGAGCTGTGCAAGCCCTGTGCACGAATAAACATCAGGGCGCAACACGGGCGTAACCCCGCGGCAACATCTGAAGGACAGATGGCGGATCGGATCGAGAAGATGCCTCTAGGCGCGACGGAGGACGATGAGTGAAATTTCAGGCGGCACACCCAGGCGAACCGGCGCGCCCACGGTGCCAAGCCCACGATTGACGTAGAGCCGCGACGCATTCGGGTTTGGAGTGCCAGCAGGGGAATCGGGTTCGGCCTGCACCAGCACTTTGCCGGACGGCATGAACATCGGCCGCTCAAACAACCCGGCAATGTAGTCCGAGATGAACCGCGCCGGGGTCAGCCGGTGATCCAGAATTTCGACCTGAATCTGCCCGCCATGCGTATGGCCGGCGAGTGACAGTTCGACGCCAAGCTCCGCCGCGCGGTCAAAGCTGTTCGGGTTGTGCGACAGCAGAATGTTCGGCAGGTCGCGGCGAATCAGCGGCTCCAGGTTCGAAAGCATCTGCGTCCGATGACCGTTAAGGTTGCGCTCCCGCTGATAATCGACGCCGATCAAATTGAACTTCGCGCCGCGATATTCGAGGACGGCGTTTTCCTGACGCAGCATCTTCATGCCGTGTTGTGCGAACAATTCCCCGGCAAGCTGCTCCGCATCGGCGTAAATTTCATGGTTGCCGTTGCAGCCCCAGACGCCGAGCGGCGCGTGCAGCCGGCTGACCTCTTCGACACAGTCCGCGATCGGGTCATGTGAAGTGGTAATCAGATCGCCGGTCACGACAGTCAGGTCGGAGCCCAAATCGTTGGTCATGTCGACCGCGCGGCGCACTGCGGCGCGGCTCATGAACGCGCTCATGTGAATGTCGCTGATCTGTGCGATTTTCATGCCGTCCAGCGCAGGCGGCAAATTCGGGATCGGAATCTCGATGCGGCGGACGTGATAGTTCAGGCGCTCGGTGGCAAAGCCGTAGACCGCGCCTGCAAAGGGAGCGGCGCCGGCAAGCACGCTCGCAGCGCGGAAAAAGTAACGGCGAGATGGATCGGCGAGACGCTCGCCGATGAAATGATGCGTCCCGTCCGCATTCACTGAAGACGTCCCAGGAGCGCCAGCAACAGTCTCGATCGAAGACGCCGCTTTAACCCGCGGCTTCCGGTACCAGTTCCACAGCCGCTCGACCCCGTGCACAATCTCCACGGCCAAAAATGCAAACAGCGCGCTCGAGAGCCAGAGCCCCGCAAACATCGCGAGAATCGCTTCTCTCTGCCGCAAGTGCCCATGCGTGCCCATGCGGAATCCACGCGCGATCGCCAGGATCACCAGCACCAGGGCGAGACAGTACACCGCGCGCGTAGCAATCCGCAGCCAATTCACGCGCCACCGAGATGTGGTGCGCCAAACCGCGCGGAACCAGAATCGCTGGGAGAGGAAAACGGTTGAAAGTAGCGCCAGGCCGATCAGGCCCCGGGCGGCAAACCAGCTCCAATTCACGCAAAACTCACAATTCTTGTCACCCCTCATTTTAGCATGCCGGGCGGTTACCCGCTGGAACGGCAGCCAGAGCGTGCCGGACCGGTAATTCCGTGACGTACCGCGGCTTCGTGCGTAACATGAACGCGGCGCGGCGAGTGCACTGGAGGGCGGCCGCCATTCCTTATCCAGGTTCGTGCGTCAAAAGCAGGTGCAGTCCGGTATCCGCGATTTCTGGTGTGCAAATCGAAGGGAGAGAATCGATGAGAAGAGTGATTTTGACCTTGGGGCTCGCGGTCTGTACGTGTCTCGCGGCTATGGCGATACCCGCGGTGGCAGCGCCGGCGGGAGAAGGTGCAACCGGCTCGCCGAAGCCCGCAGCGGCGGCAAAGGGTGCGGCAGATCTCGTGCTTGATCAGTGGAACGACGTCGGCCGCAAGCTGATCGCCATGGCCGAAGATTTTCCGGAAGACAAGTATGAGTTCAAACCAACACCGGCGCAGCGCACTTTCGCCGGGCAACTGATTCACGCCGCCGCTTCGATGTATTACTTCACCGATATCGTCGCCGGCAAAAAACCGCGCTATGCGGACGATCCCAAGCGCGATGAACTGAAGACGAAAGCGCAGGTCGTGGCGTTCGTTAAAAAGGCCGTCGAAGACGGCCGCGCATTAATCAAGGAAAAGGGCGACAAAGGCATGATGGAGGTCGTCGACGGCGGGAACAATCAAATGGCGCCCGTGTATGACATCGCGTACGGGCTCATCGAGCACTCCGGCGAACACTACGGCCAGCTCGTTGTGTACTACCGCGTTGCGGGTTTGGTGCCACCAGAGTCGCGGCCGAAGAAGTAGGCCGGATAAACAAACAGAATGAAGAAACAGAGTTAAGAAACAAGATCAGCAAACAACGAAGACAACAGAGGCGGAGCGAATCGCTGCTCCGCCTCTTTCATTTACGTCCCGACCTATGAAGTCGCCGCGTTCGCGGCGCCGCTCTCCAGCATCGCCATGAGCTGCGTCGGATCATTCGTCGGCGGCAGGCACGTCTGGCCCATGCAAACGATGGCGAGGGCTTTGTCGGTAAAAAGATGCGGCAACGTTTGTTTGAGCGCCGGCGGAAGCTCTGTCAGAGAAAATCCCGGAGCGATGCGCAAAACCGCTTTGCCGAGGCGATACACGCGGTGAGCCGCAACCTCCAACGCCTGCGCTACAGGGTCGGTGGGAAGCCCGGTGATCACAACCTGCATCGGGTGATGCGCGAACAGCGTTGCCGCCAATCCGTACGTCGCCGCGAACATTCCATATTGCGGTGCGATTCCCGCGAAAGCTTCCAGCGTTTTCTGTGCAAAATCGTAATAACGCGCTTCGCCCGTATATCCGTACATGCGTATCGACGCGATCGCACCGACAGAATTGGCTCCCGGCGTCGGTGAATCCTGAAACGGCTTGCGGCGCACTTCGATGCCGCCCATCGGAGCCGCATCGTGCGGACGATCGAAAAAGCCGCCACCTTCCGGATCGCCGTATCGCGCGATGGCGTTGTCGAGTGTGCGCTTCGCCGCATCGAAATATCGCGGATCGAGCGTCGACTCATACGCATCGAGCAGAGCGAGCACGCCGAAAACCTGATCGTCGAGCGAACCTTCCAGCACTGGTCCGCCAAGGCGATGGCTGAAGCCGCGCGATTCGCTCCACGTTTCGCGCAGCATCCGATCCAGCGTTTTGAGCGCAAACCTGCGGCAACCGCCGCCAAGACTGCCTCCAAATACGGTCGCCGCCGAGAGATACGCCGACACAAACATCGCGTTCCAACTGACGTACATCGTTCGATCGATGTAAGGAGTCGGCCGCTCTTTCCTGACGGAAAGCATTTTCTCTTTGGCGCCGCTGATGGCGAGGCGAACGCTCGACTCCTCGAGGCTCAGGATCTTCGCGATTTCGCGCGGCTCGCGCGCGACCCACAACACATTCTTCGCGGGATTGTGGTGCATCTCACCGTGCGCTTCGACGTCGTAGTACAGCTCCATCACGCGTGTTTGCACGGGTGGCAGCGCCGCGCGAAGCTCGTCGAGCGTCCACGTAAAATAATCGCCGTCGTCGTCGAGCGAATAGTCGGCATCCTGGCTCGCGTAAAAGCCACCTTCGCTTTGATCGGAGAGCGTTTCGTTGACCCAGTTGACGATTCCTTCCGCGGTTTCGCGCAAAAACGGATTCAGCGTGACTTGCCATCCGTGGAGATAATTCCGCAGCAGCTCGGAATTGTCGTACGACATTTTCTCGAAGTGCGGCACCAGCCAGCGCTCGTCGACCGAATAGCGATGAAATCCGCCGGCCAGCTGATCGTAGACGCCGCCGCGTGCCATTTTTTCGAGCGTCGTTTCAGCAATGGCAAGCAGGTGCTTCTCTTTCGTCTGCTGATAGCGCTCAAGCACCAGATCGATCGCGGACGAATGCGGAAACTTTGGCGAGCGGCCGAAGCCGCCATTCTTGATGTCGAATTGCTCGGTGACGGACTTGATTTGTGCGGTTACGACCTCGGGATCGAACGCGGCTCGCGCTCCGGTGAAAACTTCGGCCTGCGCGACGGCATCCACGAGCGAATTGGCGGCGCGCTCAAGATCGGGCCGCTTATTCTTGTACGCGTCGGCGACCGAAAGCAGCACGCGCTTGAATCCGGGCCGGCCGAATTGATCGTCGGGCGGGAAATATGTGCCGCCGAAAAATGGCTTTCCATCGGGAAGCAGAAACCCTGTGAGCGGCCAGCCGCCCTGTCCTGAAAGCGCGCTGATCGCCGACTGATAACGCGAATCGACGTCGGGCCGCTCGTCGCGATCCACCTTCACTGGCACAAAATTTTCGTTGATGATGCGCGCGATCTCAGCGTTTTCGTAGCTCTCGCGATCGATGACGTGGCACCAGTGGCACCAAACCGCGCCGATATCGAGCAGGATCGGTTTGTCTTCGGACTTCGCCCGGGTGAATACGTCTTCACCCCATTCATGCCAGTCGATGGGTTGATGCGCAGCGGATCGCAAATACGGGCTTGCGGAATCCTTCAATCGATTTTCGTGATAGCCGGACAACGGAGTCCTTTCGACAACCAGGAAATGTGGGGCGATGGTCTGCGACAAACGCCGGGGAAACTATGCCGCTTACTGCAATAGATCGCTAGGGCCGAGATCGCGCGGATCGAGCGGCTTGCGGCCCGCGAAGCCTTCGTCCTGCCGATGATAGAAACGGATGCGATCCTCGCCGAGACGCCAGCACAAATAAACGTCTTCGTTATTGAGGCGCGCGGGAAAATCGAGCAAGCCAGTGTCGAGATCCTTGATGATGCATCCGGTTTCGAGGATGCGAGTCAGCGCCGAGCGCATCGTTTCCGCAAGCTGCGTGTGCTCGACGCGCAGCGTTGCCAGCTTTTCATACGGCACGATCACGCCGCCCATCATCGTGATGCGCGTCGATACTGCCGTAAGATCGGTTTCGAGCCCGGCGAGCTTTTTGCGGCAATCCATCGCCTCAAGCAAAAATGGCTCGAGTTCCTGGCGAGCCCGCTCGGCTTCCGTCAGCGTGAACAACCTCGGTTCCGGCTGCGGGTCGGAGTCGGGCGAGTCGTCTTGCTCGTCGTCTTCGTCAGGCATGAATTCTCCGTTCCGTCAGGGACGCCACTATTGCGATGCTAACCGAATCCATACGATGGGTCGAGGACTAGTCGTACCACGAGATATCAGAAAGTGGTCCTCAAAGGAGCCTCTGCATGCGTTGGATGATTCAACTTGCAGAGTCGGTTCGGTACGAGCGGGAAATGATGCGTTTCGGTTACCCGCCGATATAAACCATCGTGCGCGAAGGCGGAGTGAAACCAGGCGTGTTGATGCGATGCCCTTCTTCCTTTTCATTCACAATCGAGCAAATGTACTGCGATAAATCTTCATCGCTCGCGCCCTCGCGGAGCAGTTCTCTCAGGTCGTGGTCTTCCTTGCTGAACAGGCAAGTTCGCAATTTGCCGTCGGCCGTGAGCCGGATGCGCGAGCAGTGGCCGCAAAAGGGCTGCGTCACCGGTGCGATGAGGCCGATCTCTCCGGGCGCGCCGTCGGCGAATCGATATTTGCGCGCGGTTTCGCTTCGCTCGTGCGGAATCTGCACCAGCGGCCACCGCGCGTGAATGCGCTGATGAATTTCTGCGGCGGGAACTACGAGACTGCGATCCCAATGGCGGTCGGCATCGAGCGGCATGAACTCAATGAAGCGCATGACGACTCCGCGATCGCGGGCGAATTCGGCGAAGGCTTCGACCTCGTCGTCGTTGATGCAGCGCACGAGCACCGCGTTCACTTTCGCAGGCCCAAGTGTTGACGCCTGCACGGCGTCGATGCCACGCATCACCGCGTGGAACGATTTCGTGCGCGTGATCTTCTCGAATCTCGTGGGATCAAGCGAATCTAGGCTGACGTTTACGCGTTTCAGACCCGCCGCAATGAGGCGGTCGAGGCGGTCGGCCAACAGATGTCCGTTCGTTGTGATCGACAGGTCCTCGATTCCGAGGTTGCCAAGCCGGCATATAAAATCCTCGACGCCTTCGCGAATGAGCGGTTCCCCGCCGGTCACTCGAACCTTGCGGATGCCGAGGCTGACGAAGACTCTCGCCAAGTGATCCAGCTCGGGCCAGGTGAGGATTTCGTCGTGTTCGCGGTAATTCTCCGGGTCGGCCGACCGGCAATACACGCAACGAAAATTGCAGCGATCGGTGACCGAAATCCGCAGGTCGGTGATCGCGCGCCCGAATTTGTCGACAAGAGCCATGGAAGAGTAGATGTCGAAGGCCGCTGGTAGGACGCCGAGGGACTAAGTTTCAGTCTACGCCCCATCAAATCCCGCTGCAATTCAGGCACATTCCCACCGCTCTGCCGCCAGGCTCGCCAAACGTTTGTGATACAGTTTTTGCCACGTCATGCAGATCTTCGTTCTGGGCGCCGGCGCGACCGGCTCGCTCCTCGCACAACTCCTCGAGCGGCAAGGGCACACAGTTTGGTGCGGAGATCGCGACCCCGAGCGGGCACGCCGCTTCCTCGGAAAACGCAGCACCATCGCGGTAACGGAAGTGAACGCGCGGAATCTGCTCGGCATCGTTCGTGTCGCGCGCGGCTGCAACCTCATCGTCAACGCGTCGGCGTCGGTCTTCAATCAGATCGTGATGCGCGCGGCTCTGCGCCTCAGAGCGCACTACGTCGACCTCAGCTCTCACCTGACACGCAACCCCTTTAAAGCCGAACAATTTTCGTTTCACAAGCGCTTTGAAGAAAAGCGCCGCACCGCGCTGATTAATACGGGCGCGGCTCCCGGACTCACGAATCTTCTCGTCGCTCGCGCTGCCGAGATGCTCGACCAGGTCGACTCAGTGCAGATTCGCCTGTATGAAAGCAGCGAAAGCGACGACCCGATTTCGCAGTGGTCTCCGGAAGTCACCTTCGACGAGGCGATTTCCAACCCGCGCGTCTATCGCAACGGCAAATTCAAGATGGAGAAGCGATTTGCCGAACTGGAGAAATTTCGCTTCCCCGATCCGATCGGCAACGCCAATGTCGTTCTCGCCGCGCAGGATGAAGTCGGGACGATTCCCTACTTCATCAAAATGCGCGATATGGACGTAAAAATTGGCGGGAACGAATTCGATCGCCTGCGCCGCTGGTACAAGCAGGGCAAGCTATCGAAGTCGCGGGGCATCGTACGGCAGCGGTTCCCGCAAACGTCGTCGCCTCGGGCCATCGCCAAGCTGATTCGTCAGGGAGTCTTGCAGAACGCGCGCTTTGCGGCGGCGGTCTTGGTTCGTGGCGTCAAGCGCGGTAAAGGCAACCATGACGACGAGCAACTTCTCATCCGCACCGATTGCAATTTTCCGACGCTCTATCAGATTCGCCAGCAGGATCTCTACACCACACCAGTCGCTTACGCGACTGCTCACGTAGCTGCGCTTTTCATCAAGAATTTTCCGCGCGATCTGAAAGGCGTCTTCGCGCCCGAGGCGTTACCGGAAGAGACGCGCCGCGCCATCATCGCCGGCATCCGCAACAACAAAGTCAAAATCACCCAGAAAGTCACCAAGCTGAAGTCCGACGATCCCGACGATCTCTGAAACCACCAGACGTTGTCATCCTGAGCGGAGCGAAGCATCTCAGAAGTAAGCCGCATCGCGATCTGTGGTTAACTCGCCGAAATCAAACGAGTTACCCTCTTCACCGGCCTCCTCCGCGAACTCTTGCCGCCCGTAAACACCTTAGAATCACATTCTTGAAGAAAGTCACCGTGCAACTCCCCTGGAATCACATTCTTGCAAAAAAACAGGGGGAGGGTCCCCCCTCCCCCTAGCCATTCCACAACGCTTGGTGCGACGGTCCTGTTTTTATGGTCGCGCCTCAAAGATGAGATTGAACGGCGTCTGCGTCGCGCGGCGGAAATCCGAAAAACCACCGCTCGTCACGACCTCGCGCAACCGCTTCTCTCCAGCCTGCGCCCCGAGCGCGAGCCCAACTTCCTGGCTCAATGAAGCCGGCGTGCAGAGCAAAGTTGACGCGCTGTAAAACGCGCGCCCGATCGGATTCAAGTTGTCTTCCAACTTGTCTCCCGCGTTGGGCTCGACAATCATCCACGTCCCGTCTTTCTTCAACGAACCGCGAACATGCTTCGACGCGCCCACCGGGTCGCCCATGTCGTGCAGGCAATCGAAAAACGTCACGAAGTCGTAGTCGTTGCCGGGATAATCTTTCGCCTTCGCGATCTCGAATTTGACGCGATCGCCGACACCGGCATCTTTCGCACGCTGCCGCGCCGTTTCGATGGACTTGTCGTGGTAATCGAATCCAACGAACTCCGACTTCGGATACGACTGCGCCATCAAGATCGTCGAAGCGCCAAGCCCGCATCCAACGTCCGCAACTTTCGCGCCGCTCTTCAGCTTCGCGTCCACTCCCTTCAGCGCGGGAATCCACGAAGCGATCAGGTTCGCCGCGTAGCCGGGACGGAAAAATCGCTCGGTGCCGACGAAGAGCTCATGATGATGCTCGTGCCAGCCCATGCCCTCGCCGGTTTTGAATTTCTGCGTGAGCTGCTCTTCAGCTCTCGCAGCCGCGAGCGCCAGCTGAAACGCGCCCGGCAAAAACGCCGGACTCGTCTCGTCGGCCATCGTAAACGCCTGCTCCTCGCTCAGCGAAAATTTCCCGCTCGCTGCGTCGTACGTCACGTACCCGCCCGCTGCTTGCGCGCTCAGCCATTCGCGCAAATACCGTTCCGAAGTGTTGGTGCGTTTCGCAAGTTCGGCCGACGTTTGCGGGCCTCCGCTCGCAAGCGCTTTGTACAGTCCGAGTCGATCGCCGATGCGAATCAACGCCGCACTCAGCGTCGCGCCGAAATCGACCACCGCCTTTCCGAGAAACTCATTCAATTTATCCATATCGAGAGCCATGGTGAAGCCTCCGTGAGATTGAAAATGACGAGATGAAAACCGCCCGAGGCCGACCCAAGGGAAGGATGAAG
Organism: uncultured Acidobacteriota bacterium; assembly: GCA_963766985.1. GTDB lineage: Bacteria > Acidobacteriota > Terriglobia > Acidiferrales > UBA7541 > Acidiferrum. The sequence goes on along the minus strand of CAVYCJ010000004.1, from coordinate 15,252 downwards.
CAGATTGTAGGTCCGTGAATTGAAGCGCGCAAGCGACCTGCAAGCGCGATCAGCAGCAACGATTAGGACGCGAATATCGCCGATTGAGTTGCTCGACGTAAAACTGTTCCTGAGTCAAAGGAACGTCTTGCGAATGTCGCTTTTGTGTCGCGCTCAAGTAACGCTCGTAGGCCGAATCGCCGCACCAATCGCGAACGCCTCGCCACAACTTGAGGACGAGGATTCGCACACGCCGCCTGCGCGTCTGGCTTGGTCCTTCGAGTTGTCGCAGCGCCGCCGTCGCCATCAATCGTCTCCGTGCGCGACGCCGGTGAATCCCGGCGCCCACCGCGTCGCAACATACGGCGATTCGTGCAGCACCGGCTGTGAACGGCGGCTGAGCAGCGCGTACCACTGAATCAGCGCTTCGATGATCAGCACCGCCACCATCCCGGCCAGTACAGCGGTTACGACCGCATCCAAGCGCTGATTGAAAATCAGCCGCTGCGTATCCGCAATTTTCGCCGCAGGTATTTTCCCCGCCGCAAGCTGCGCGGTCAGCAGCTTTGCATACGACAAGAATCCGATCCGCGGGCTCGGATCAAAAAGCTTCTGATAACTCGCGGTCATTGTGATGATGACAATCCACGCCATCGGAACCATCGTCACCCAGATCCACTTCGTTCGCCCCATCTTGAGCAAGATCGTCGTCGCCACGACCAGCGCGACCGCCGCGAGCAACTGGTTCGCAATCCCAAACAGAGGCCACAACGAATTGATGCCGCCGAGCGGATCGATCACACCCTGGTACAGGAAATATCCCCACATTCCGACGATCAAAGCACTTGAAAGCAGAATCCCCGGCATCCAACCAGTCCGCGCGAACGGTTTCCACACACGCCCGCCAAGCTCCTGCACCATGAAGCGGCCGACGCGCGTGCCCGCATCGAGCACCGTCAAAATAAACAGCGCCTCAAACATGATCGCGAAGTGGTACCAGATGCTCAGTAAACGATCGCCGCCAATCGTGTTCGAGAAAATCTCCGCCATGCCGACCGCAAGCGACGGCGCGCCGCCCGCTCGATTGAGCAGCGTGATCTCGCCGACCTTGTGCGCCAGATCCGTCATTGTTTGCGGTGCGAGTGGAAATCCCCAGCCGCTGATCGTCGCCGCCGCGGCCTCAGGCGTCGCGCCAACGATGGTCGATGGACTGTTGATCGCGAAATAGACGCCCGGCGGCATTGCGCACGCCGCGATCATCGCCATCACGCCAACGAACGACTCGAGCAGCATCGCTCCATAGCCGATGAAGCGCGCATGCCCTTCGCGCAGAATCATTTTTGGCGTCGTGCCCGAAGAGATCAGCGCGTGAAATCCACTGATCGCGCCGCAGGCAATCGTGATGAAACAGAACGGAAAAATCTTCCCGGCAAAGACCGGTCCCGTGCCGTCGATAAATCTTGTCAGCGGCGGCATTTCGACGTGCGGCCTCACGAACAAAATTCCCGCCGCCAGCGAAAAAATCGCGCCCGCCTTGATGAAGGAGCTGAGATAATCGCGCGGAGCAAGCAAGAGCCACACCGGCAACGCCGACGCTGCAAATGCGTAGACAATCAGCGCGCCCGCCAACGGAATTCCGCCAATCGTAAAGACCTTCGCCCACGACGGCGAATCGGCAACCCACTCTCCGGCCACAACCACAAATAGAATCAGCGCAACGCCGATGAGCGAAGCTTCGAGCACTCGCCCCGGCCGCACAAATCGCAGATACACGCCGAGCAGCAACGCGATCGGAATCGTCATCGCCAGCGTGAACGTCGCCCAAGGCGACGACTTCAGCGCGTTTACGATCACGAGCGCCACGACGCCGAGCAAAATCACCATAATCGCCAGCACCGCGAGTTGCGCGAGCAACCCGCCACGACGGCTGACTTCCTCGCGCGCCATCTCACCGAGTGATTTTCCATCGCGCCGGATCGAGCAGAACAAAATGATGAAATCCTGCACGCATCCCGCGAGCACCGCTCCCGCAATCAGCCACAACGTGCCCGGCAAGTATCCGAATTGCGCCGCCAGCGTCGGCCCCACGAGCGGCCCGGGTCCAGCGATCGCAGCGAAGTGATGACCGAACAACACCCATTTATTGGTGGGAACAAAGTCGCGTCCATCGTCGTGCCGCTCGGCAGGAGTTGCGCGCGAATCATCCAGCGCAAGCAACTTCGCCGCAACGAATGCGGAGTAAAGTCGATACGCAACGAGATAGACGCAGCCCGCCGCGAGTACGAACCAGATCGCGCTCAATGCCTCGCCGCGCTGGAGGGCGATTTTCGCCAACGCTGCGGCGCCAACCACCGACAGCGCGACCCACACGAATACTTTCAGCGCTTTATTCATGTCCCAAGCCCACGCTGCGCAACCGCCTCTGACAAAACCTAAGCGAATACTTCCACGCTAATTCCCCGCCGCAGCCCCGCAGCGAAATCCCTTATCCGTAGCTGCGAGAATCCGTTCCAGTTGATCGTGCTTCTCTTTTTCCGTGCTCGGCAAAATGCTCCAGCCGGTGAATACCGCGATCAGGTTGTACTCAGGCAGGACGAACATCTGCTGCCCGCCAAAACCTTCCGCGGTCCATGCGAATTTGTCTTTCGCTTCGCCGTAAGGCGCGAGCCACCACTGAAATCCATACTTCCAGCCGCCTTCGCCGACGTCGGCCTGCGGCGTAATCGACTCCTTGATCCACAGCGGCGAGACGAGCTGCTTCCCCTCCCACATTCCGTTCTGAATAAACAATTGCCCAAGTCGCGCCAGATCGCGCGGCGCCAGATACAAGCCGCCTTCCGTGTCGGGCAGTCCCGTCGGCGAATGCTTCCAGAAATACTGAATCCCCAGCGGCTTGAACAAATATTCCGCCGCGTACTGATCGACGTTCTCTCCGGTCACCTTTTTAAAAATGTGCGCGAGCAACTCCGTCGAGCCGCTGTTGTACACGAACTTCGTGCCAGGATCGTCGACCATCGGCTGGTCGATCACGTAGCGCACCCAGTCGTGCGTCGCCTCCATCACATCGGCCGAATTTTTCGGATCGTCGTAGGCAAGATCCTCGTGCCACTCGAGTCCCGCCTGCATGGTCAGCAGATTCCGCAGGGTGAGCCGCCGCTTGCGATCGTCGAGATTCGCAACGTTGTAGCCGTCGAAATAGCGCAGGATTTGCGAGTCGGGCGGTATTTTGAATTTGCCGCGCTGCATCGCCACACCGAACGTGATCGACGTCACCGTCTTCGACACCGACTGCATTGTGTGCATGTCGCTGTGGCGATAGTAGGGGTGAAATTCGGTGCTGAAGTAGTTGTACGGCCCGTGCAAATCGTGATTCAGCGGGCCAGTCTGGCGCGCGCGATCACCATAAATTTTGTCGTAGTCGCGCTGATACGTACGCTCGATCGCTTCCTTGCCGCAGCGAATCACGAGCATGCTATCGGTGAGTCCATATTTCCCCGCGGCTAGATCAGCGTCGAGCGCTGACAGCGCCGCGCCGTCAAGTCCAACTGCCGCCGGAGATGCCTCAGGCCATCCGCGCGCCGGCAGCGCCTGCGCACGCGTCACACCCGCGATCAGCGCACAAGTCGCGACGAGTAGCACGCCGCGTCTCGCCGCCGCTTGAACCTGTCAAAATAACAAGCCGTCGCGTCGATTCATCCGCTATACGCAGCCTCTCCCGCGCATCAGTCCGGCAAACACGTAAACCGCAACAACGGATATACATCGCGAAACACGCGCCCAAGCTCAGCCGGCAAACGCGCCGTGTGTCGCCGCCGCGGGAGACACCTTCACCCGGACGATCCACGCCCGCAGCCTCTTCCAATCGTCCGCCGATGTCGGCCATCCGGCCTGTTCTTTCCATTCGCCTTTTTCCGCCGAATACCAATAGCTCTCGTATTTTCGGCCGAGCCGTTTCTTCTGCTTCGCGCTCCAACTCGCATCGGCAAGGCACCGCGGATACGCGAATAGCGCCAGCGCCGAGTTCTTGTATTTCGATCCCGAATAAATTCGGAACCCGGCCGTCACCGCCTTCGCCGAAACTCCCGCGTACAGTTCACCGGTCTCGCCGTCGCCCGCGAACGGCACCGCATATTTCAAATACATCTGCGGCCGATACGGCGTCTTGTCTTTCGCGAAACGAATGTCGCGATTGATCCGCGAGAAATTCTGGCCGTTGCGCGCCGTCGTGTCGAATCGCCCATCCAATGCCAGCACGGCGGGTGCCGTTTCCTCCAGTAATCGCCGGAACGGGCGCACCACGCTCGCCTGGTACCGCTCACGATTCGCGTCCATCCACGTCTTTTTGTTGTGCCGCGACAAATCCTTAAAAAATCGAAATATTTCGCGGCTGAAAATCGGCTCGGTTTTGGCCATTGGGAAGTGGGCGGTAACGGCGCGGCATGAAAAACCTTCCATCTCGTCCGCGCCAAGCCGATAAGCCTACACGATTCCCAATCGGCGTCAATTCCACTATGCTGTGCCACGCCGATTCGCGATGTGCACGTCGGTACCCTCGCGCAACGATCGGCGAGCCGATAAAATTCTTATCGCGGCGGTTGTTGCTCGGCCTCAGTCTTTAAGTCAAAGGAAGATGCAAATGTCACGTCGGTCTCTCGTCGTAGCTCTGTTCAGCCTGATTGCGTTCGCGGTCATTGGCGCCACTCGTCCGCCGGTCATTGCCGTTGCCGATGACGCCAAGCCAGCCGCGAAAAAGGAGCCATGGAAGCCTGAAGATTTCATCTTCAGCGAAGCGGTCGCGCAATACCGCGTTTCTCCCGACGGCAAGTGGTTGGCGTGGTCGAAGTCGTCCGCCGACAAAGACAAGGACGGCCGCGTCTCGAATCTTTATCTCTCGAGCCTGACCGGCGACGCACACGAGATCGCGCTGACGCGCGGCACCGACAACAACATGCAGCCAAAGTGGTCGCCCGACGGCGAAAAGATTGCGTTCATGAGTTCGCGCGCGCGCCCAAAAGCAAAACCTGAAACGTCGCCGATGCAACTTTGGCTCATCAACGCGCACGGCGGCGAAGCCTGGTCGCTCACCGACCTCGCCCACTCGCCGAAACAAGCGGAATGGCTCGACAAAGACACGATTGTCTTCAGCGCGCCTGAAGATCCCGCGCTCTACGAAATGGAGATGAAGAAAAAGAAAGACGACTCCGACGTCATCGACGACGCGGATCACGAGCCGCCCGTGCGCCTCTATAAGGTCAACGTGAAGGACGGCAAAGTCACGCGTCTGACGACGAACACCGACTGGATCGAGCAGTTTGAAATTTCACACGACGGCAAGTACGTTGTCGCATCGCACGCCAAGAGCCTGCACTACACCTTTGACCAAAAAGTGCATCCGGTCGTGATCATTCACAGCCTGACCGGCGGCGAAGACAAGCAGGTTTTCAACGATCTCCGCATTCGCCCTGAAGGTTTCCAGTGGGACTTCGACAATTCCGGCTTCTACATGGCGACGCCGTTTTCGACGGACGCGCGCTTCATGACCGCGGGGATTTCGATTGTTTATTTCTACGATCTCGCCAGCGGCAAAGCGACGCAGGTCAATCTCGATTGGCCGAACGGGCTTGGCTACGATCTGCAGACGGTTCCCGGCGGATTCATCGCATTGCTCGCCGCGGGCAGCCACGACGAGCCGGCGTTTTATGCCAAAGATGGCATAACGTGGAAGCGCACGCAGATCACCGGCGATCACGCCAAGAATTTCCAAAGCTTCAATGTCAGCGACGACGGCAAAACGATCGTCTATGAATATTCGACGGCAAGCCTGATGCCGCAACTTTATCGAGCGGAACTCAACGACAACAAGCTCGCGTCTCCTGCGCAGGTCAGCAAATTAAACGAAGGTCTCGTGAAAGGCCGCGAATACGCCAAAACCGAGATCATCAAATGGAAGGGCTCGAACGACGAGATGGTCGAGGGCATCCTCTACTACCCGACCCACTACGAAGAAGGCAAAAAGTATCCGCTGATCACCGCGATTCACGGCGGACCGCAAGGCTCCGACAAAGATTTGTGGGGCGAGAGCTGGGCATATCCGCTGCAGCTATTCACGCAGAGTGGTTCGTTCGTGCTGCGGCCGAACTATCACGGCAGCAACAACTATGGATTGAAATGGTCGGAATCGATCTGCTGCGGCAAGTATTACGATCTCGAAACGCCCGACATCAACGCCGGCGTCGATTACATGATCGCCAAGGGCGTCGTCGATGCCGACAAGATCGCGACGATGGGCTGGTCCAACGGCTCGATTCTCTCGACAAGTCTGATCACGACGTATCCCGAGCGCTACAAAGTCGCGAGCGTCGGCGCGGGCGACATCGAGTGGATCAGCGACTGGGGCAACGTCGCCTTCGGCGAATCCTTCGACGCCTATTATTTCGGGAAATCGCCGATGCAGGATCCGCAGCTCTACATCAACAAATCGCCGTTTTTCAAAATGGATAAGGTGAAGGCGCCGGTGCTGATTTTCCACGGCTCGGCCGACACCAACGTCCCGCCCGCGCAAAGCTGGTCGTATTTCCGCGTGCTGCAATATTACGGACAGGTTCCGGTGAAATTCATCGTCTTCCCAGGCGAGCCGCACGGGCCGCGCAAGCTGACGCACCAATTGCGCAAGGTCGATGAAGAAGTCGCGTGGTTCGACAAGTATTTCTTCAAGACCGCGAAGACCAACAACGAAGCCGTGAAGGAAGGCTCTCCGCTCGAAGCGTTGCTGCGCGAAAAAAATGTCGGCCGTGTTGGAGCGAACTATGGCTCGACCGCGACGGTCAAGGGCAAGGCTGTGTTGACGCCAGAGGTCGTGCTGCGCGGCAATCTGGAAATCGGCCGATTCGAAGTCACTCGCGCGCAATACGCCGAATCCGACAAGAGCTACAAATACGAACCTGGTACCGAAAATTATCCTGCCAGCGGCATCACGTTCGACCAGGCCAAGGTGTACGCCGCATGGCTGTCGAAAACGACGGGGCAAACCTGGCGGCTGCCGAACCAATGGAAGTCGCCGGGATGTATGAGAAGAAAGGACGGCGAGAACACGCTCGACTACTGGGCCGGATACGGTCTCAACTACGACGACGCCGCGCTGTTGCAGAAAAAGCTGGCTGAACTGAGCGGCAACGCTCCGCTGCTCAAACCAGTTGGAAGTTTCGCCGGCCAAGGCAAAGAGACCGAAGAGCTGATCTTCGATCTCGGCGGCAACGTCGCCGAATGGGTGATCACGAGCGACGGCAAAGGCAAAGCGATCGGCGGCAGCGCTGACCAGCCAACCGACTCGCGCGCGGCGCACGAACCTGCACCGCCGTACATCGGTCTCCGCGTAGTCCGCGGCGCCGCAACCGCTAGCGCCTCGGCTACCGCGGCAAAATAGTTTTATCGACTGCGATCCAACCAGCGGCTATTTTGGCGCTTGCGATGGTTGTTGCGGACGGGCTAGGCTCTCGTCATGAAAAATGACAAGCCTGTGCCCGCAACCGACTTTCCGCACACAGACCGCACGCGCGTCACACGTAAACCCGACCGCGGCTCATACGACCGCGAACTGATCTACTCGATCCTCGATCAAGCGTTCGTGTGCTCGATCGCGTTCATCGCCGACGGCATCCCCGTCGTCGTGCCCACGAACTACGTCCGCGTGGGCGACAAACTTTTTCTTCACGGCTCGACCGCCAGCCGCCTGATGAAAACGCTCTCGAGCGGCGCGCCCTTCACCATCAATGTGACGATTCTCGACGGCATCGTATTCTCGCCGACCGCTACCGGCCACTCCGTCAATTACCGCTCTGTCGTCGTGATGGGCAAAACGGAAATCATCGAGGGCCACGACGCAAAAATGGCCGCGATGCGCGACTTCGTTGAATATGTTTTGAAGGGGCGCTGGGCCGACGTGCGCCCTCCGACCGAGCAGGAATTGAAAGGCACGATGGTGCTTGCGGTTCCGCTCGTCGAGGCTTCTGCAAAAGTTCGCACGGGATTTGCGGTAAACCCTGCCGAGGAGTACGAAGGCTCGAACTGGACCGGCGTGCTTCCGTTTAAATGGACTCCTGGCGAACCGCTGCGCGACCCGCGCGGAAATCCCGACGCTCCAGTGCCAGCGAACGTGGCGCGCTACACGCGGCCTCAATAAATCCGCGCCGCGCAGACATCGAAATGTCCTCAGAGGAAAATCCGTACGTCTTCGCGGCAAAGATCCACAAAATCTGGATCATGCGTTGCATCGACGTGCCGCGCGACATCGGCAAGGCGGTGCGCAAAGAAGTCGGCGGCAATCCGAAACACATCCCGGTGCATGGCTGGATCGATGGGCTGCCGTTTGAAAACACGCTGGTGCCGCGCGGCGGCGGCAATTACCGCTTCCATCTCAACAGCAAGATTTGGCGCAAGCTGAAAATCGACGCAGGCGATGCCGTCGAAGTCATGATGTCGCTGGACCGCGAGCCGCGCGAGGCGAGAGTTCCGCCGGATCTGGCCGCGGAACTCGCGGGCACGCCGCGAGCACTGGGCGCCTTCAACGCCGTGACGCCTGCGCTGCGACGCCATCTCGTAGACTGGGTCGACAAAGCGAAACAGTCCAAGACCCGCGACAAGCGCATTCAATTCATCGTGAAGAACATGCTGGAGCGCGCGCGAAAAGCCACGCAGAAAAAGAAAAAGAAGAGCGAGAAGTAGACTCAGCTACTTCTCACCCCTGAACGACTTCACCACTGCACGCCTGGATACAGGCTCGGTATCCGGAACGAGCGATAGGCGTAGTTGCCGCTCAACTGCATGCGCCACGCGATTTGCCCCGAAGGCTGCGTGACCTCCAAAATGTCCGACATATTGTTCAGGTTCTGGGTTCCAACCGCGGCCAGTCCACAGAGATCGTACTCGAGGTCGTTGTTGGCCAGGAGCCGCGATGAGCCGCCAAAAGCGGCGAATTCCACCAGCGGGCTTGCGGGGTAAGTCGGGGGTATGGAGCGAAACTGGATCGTCGCAGTCTTCGCCGTTTCGTCGAGCTCCAAGATCGGCGCCGCACTCGAGCACTGCGGCGCTGTGCCCTGACCGCAAATGCTGCTGTTGTCGTTGTTGTTGTTGAGGACGCGGCTGTTCCCGTCGTCGAAAAGCGTGACGCTAAAAACGCCCGCGCTTTTCTGGCTGACAACGTTGATGTCGTGCTGCCCGTAAAACCAGAGCGACGGGTCCGTCGTCGGGGCGCCATTCTGAATCAGGGTGAAATCGCCTTGGTAGCCGAGATGCCAAAGAATATTTCCGGTGCCGGCACCGTCGTTGTAATCGATTTTCAGCACCCAGTCCTGAGTGCGCATCGAAATCATCAGGTTGTGGTCGTCAGGCGTGTAAACGACGGCGTTGGTGTGCGTCCAGTCGGGGAAGGTAAGCGGGTGCCGGTTGAGATCCAGATGATCGAACGATGACCACAGCCACACCGGATTGTGATTCTGGTCGAGGTCTACGATAAGGTCGCCGGTCACGGTTATAGGATCAGGCTCGCCCGTCAATCCGTGCTCAACGACGTCCTCCGACACGATTACGATAATGTGCCCATTGGGAAGCAGGGCGAAATCATGGTGCATGCCGCCGATCGTGTGCCCCTGGCATCCCGCACAGGTTGCGGTCGCGAGCGCCGCGTTAAGTTGGGCGCCGGTGAGTGTCGAGATCACATTTCCCGCCAGGTCATATTCGACAAGCGACGAATTGGTGCCTACGGGCTGTGAACTGATGACCGCGAGGAAATGTCCATTCGGTAGCAACTTCAGCGGACTGAAAAACTGACCGGCAGGCAGGGTTGGCTGGAGTGTCCAGATGACGTTGCCTTGGATGTCGGTAACGACGCCGTTCATGCTCGCTCCGCCCACCCCCAGCAAGTCTAGGAGCTCAACGCCTGGCTGAGGATTGGCGCCGGCCGTCGGTGTGGTAACGGTGATTTGCGGCAGGTTTGCTGCAGGAACGGTGCCCGTGGTGAACGTGTGATCGATGTCGTTAAACTGCGTGCCGTCGGCAAATACGACGTTCGCGCGCATGTGATACGCCGTGTTCATCTTCATCCCGGCGACAAGAATCGTGACTGGTCCGCCTCCGCTTGGGCTTGGTTGCTGCCAGGTGTTGAGACCATAGGTGGTGTCCGTGCCAAATTGAATGCTGACGTTTGCGGTCGAGGGCGGCGTGATCGTGTAAGACGCCACCTGGACGTTCGGGGTGGAAGTAACCGCGCCGTTGGCGACGACGTTGACCGACGCACTGGCTGATTTCGTAGTATCGGCGGTGCTCGTCGCGGTGACGGTCGCCGTCGCATTCGTCGTGGTCGCCGGCGCCGTATAATTTCCGTTCGCATCGATCGTGCCGACCGTAGCCGACCAGGTCACGGTGTTCGCACTCTCCCCGGTCACGGTGGCCGTAAACTGCTGCACCTGCCCCGCGCCAACAAATGCCGTCTGCGGTGAGACTGTGACCGCCGCTGCCGCTGGATTGATCGTAACCGTTGCCGTTCCGGTCTTTGTCGTGTCGGTCTTGCTGGTGGCGACAACCGTCGCCGTCGTCGCCGCCGTTACGCTCGGCGCAGTGTACTTCCCGGTCGCGTCAATCGAACCTGCGGTCGGGCTGGAGCTGCTAACAGACCACGTAACGCCGCCGTTCGCCGAGTCTCCCGTGACCGTCGCAGTGAACTGTGCAACCCCTCCCGAGGTCACCGTGGCCGTCGCTGGGCTCACCGTGACCGAAATTGTGCCTCCAGTGCCGGAGCTGCTTCCGCCGCCGCACCCTGCGATGAAAGCGACGAACATCAATACGAATGAGTACGCAACACGCTTCGATGAATGATTTCTCATGTCAGGTTTATCCGCAGTATGGTCTTTGCGAGGTGGGGACTGCTCGGCAGAACTGGGACGAGTGTTTTACCACAAGCCTGTGGAAAAGTCTGTTCCTTTTATCGGACGCATCCGCGTCAAGAGGCAGGCAAGAACAAGGTCAGTACAGCGCGTCGGAACGCTACCGATTTCGTTGATTCTAATTGGTTTAAGCAACGACGGCGCTGCGAATCGCCAATCCGACTACCAGGGAATCGTGCCGCCGGTCTCCAAGAATTGGCCGCTCGGTCCGTCTTCTCCAAACAGAGCCGCGCGAATGGTTTCGGCCGAGCCTTCTTCGATCGTCTGCGGCCCCTGATTGTTGTTCAGATCGGTGGCGGTATAGCCGGGATTCACCGAGTTCACCTTGATCTTGGTATCGCGCAGTTCCGCCGCCAGCTGTGAGGTCATCATATTCATCGCCGCTTTCGAGGCGGAATAGCCGATGAACTTCACCGGCGCAAATTTCCAGTTTGGATCGCCATATCCGGTGATCGACCCAAGCTCGCTGGAAACATTGACGATGCGCCCGCCTGCGGATTTGCGAATCAGCGGCAGCATCGCCTGCGCAACCGCCAGCGCGCCAACGAAGTTGGTTTGAAGCGTCCGGCTGACGGCGTCGAGGTCGGCTCCACTCGGTGGTCCATCTCCGCCGCGATCGGCGATTCCGGCGTTGTTGACAAGGATGTCGAGCCGGCCGAATTCTTTTTCGATCTTTGCGCGAGCGGCCGCGATGGTGTCACGTCGCGTTACGTCGAGTTCGACAAATTGCGCGTCGACGCCCTCTTTTTTGAGCTTGGCGACAGCTTCCTCGCCCAGCTTGGCATTGCGCGCTCCGATCAGAACGGTGCACTGCTGCTTGCCGAGTTGACGAGCCACCTCAAAACCGATTCCCTTGTTAGCGCCGGTAATCAAAGCGATTTTGTTCGATGAAGGCATTATTGTCCTCCGCAGACTTCTTAGGATTTACGTGGCGGAATCACGCCAAGGCGAGAACTCGCAGGAAGCGAGCCGGCAAAAGTTCGATGATGAGCAAGCGGGATTGGTTACGCAGGCCGGTCAGTCGGGTCGAACAGCGGGGACGGGTTCGGTGCGTTTGATTCGGCCGGTCGCCAGATTCACGGCGAAGAGCCACTGCGCGACGCGAAGGCTGCCCTTGTCGCGTTTGTGATTCAGAAGGTCGAGCGTGGCGCGGTCGGTGACGAACACCTTGCCGTCAATTTCGAAAGACGCATTCAACGGCTCTTTGAATTCCTTAACGAACTTGTAGTGCTTGCGAGATTCCTTCACTGACGGTACTCCGTAGCAAACTTAAGAAACTCAAAGACTAATGGTGGCCACCGCCGCCGCAGTCTCCAAAACCACCGCCGTCGTGTCCGCCGCCGCAATCTCCGTGGCCGCCATGTCCGCCGTCGGAAAAGCCGCCGTCCAGGCCACCGGAACCGCCATCGTAGCCGATGCTACCACCCGCCCTCGGCGGGTCGGCTTTCCAGTTGTGTATCGCCCTTATAAGCGATGCACCAAGGACCGACGCGAACACGGCGAAAAAAATAGTGCCCATAGACGATCAGATGCTAGTGGCAGCCGCAACCACCGCCACAGCAACCGCCTCCGCCGCCACCCGAGAACGACGGGCCCTTGGACGAGCCGCCGCTGCCGTTCGCCGTCGCAAACACCGAAAGCTGAATCTTGTTCTTCGTCCCGGCGCACTTCGGGCAGGTAATTTCCTGCTGCTTGTTGATCACGATCTTTTCAAACTCGGTCTGGCAGTCTTCGCAGATGTATTCGTAGATAGGCATCTTGGTTCCTAGGCAACACCTCTATTATACCAGCCCCGACTCAGGACATGTAGCGGCCAGCATTGATGTTATACGTCTGGCCGTTAATGGTCTTGGTCTCGGCCAGCAGGACGACAATCCGCGCAACCTCGTCCGGACTCCCCACCGTTTCCGCGGGAATCGTCGCGCGTATGTTGTCCGGGACGCCGGCTGCCATATCGGTGTCGATCAACCCCGGCGCGATCGCATTGGCCGTGATTCCCTCTTTGCCGAGTTGCGCAGCATAGGATCGCGTCAGTCCAAGGATGCCCGCTTTGGATGCGGCGTAGTGAAGCCCGATGATTCCGCCGGTTTGCGCAGCGATCGACGACAAGTTGATGATGCGCCCCCACCGCGCCGATCGCATTCCCGGCAGCACGCGCTGAGTGACAAGAAACACCGACGTGAGATTGACGCGGAGAAAATGCTCGAAAATCTGCTCGGTGACGCGCTCCGGCGGATAGATCTGAGCAATGCCCGCGTTATTCACCAGAATCTGCACGGGCCCGAGTGCCTTTTCGACCGCAGACACCATGCGATCGACATCCGCGGTCTTCGACACATCCGCCTGCACCGCGATGGCTTTACGACCGAGCGCTTCAATCTGGCGGCAAACCTCGGCGGCTGCGTCGGCACTGGATTGAAAGTTCACAGCAACGTGCGCACCGGCGCGCGCCAGAGCCAACGCAGTGGATTTTCCGATGCCGCGCGAAGCACCGGTCACGAGAGCAATTCGATCCTGAAGGTTCGACATGGTAGTCAGCAACGATACCAGCCTGTCTCGGCGCCGGAAAAGAAAAAGGCTCCCGAAAATCGGGAGCCTTTTTGAATCTAGGTTGATCGAAGCGGCTTAGTCGCCAGCGACCGGCTCAGCTTCCTGTTTCGGAGCCGGATCGATGCTGACTGGCTTGCCTGCGTTCGAGAAGTTCGCCGGCACCGCTTTCGCGATATCCGTCAGCGAACCGATCTGCACCACCGTCGGCTGCGGCTTCTTCAGCACGAGTTCTTCGTAAATCGCTCGAACCTTCGCCTGCTCTTCGAACGCCTTCTTGCGGCGAGCGCGATCTTCTTCGGCTGCCGTGAGAGGAATGTCATGCTCCAGGTGACGCACGCGGGCGGCATCATCCGCGTCGATGCGGAGCGAGTGTTCGAAGCTCTGCAGGTCGACGTTCTTGCCCTTGGCGTAAATCTGGTGCTTACCGTGCGTCTTGTACCACTCCGCGACGGTCGCGTTCTTGTGCATGTTCTCGATGATTTGGCGCCAGCCCACACCGGTGTTGTACGCGCAGAAGCTGATTTCGCCCTGTTGCGTCGCGTACGGAATGATGCACATTTCGGTGCGGCGGAAGTCGTAGTTGAACAAATCCTGGAACCACATGCCCGCGATGAAGAGGAAGTTCCACGGATCGGTCTGGCGGCGCTTCATGGCGTCTTCGTAGGTGCGTTCCGGCGACGTACGGCCATACTTCGTCGTCGAACGCTTGGTCAGCGCCCACGTCTTGTCGAACTTCTTGAAGAGCGAGCCGAGCGTCAGACCCTTCGGTCCCTGGAACGGCTGATAGTTCTTCAAGAGGGCCATGGCCATCATGAAGTTCGAAAATGTCTTGCCGCGCGCCGCGTCGGTGATCGCGGTCACATCCTTCGTGAGCTGCGTCGCGTTGAGGAAGCGCGGAACCGGCGCCCACTCTTTCGTCTCTTTGTTGATCATCAGCGCAGTGCCCACGCCGCAATTCGGGTGGCAGCCGCAGGACAGCGAGCCCCATGTCGATTCGCGGCCCTTCACCATGTCGGCGAAGCCGGCGAACGTGCTGATGAACGAAATCGGGAACCAGTCGCGCGTCGGTTCCACCTTGCCAACCTGATCGCTGACGTCCTTCGCAAGGTGCGAAAGCGTGTAGCGCTGGCGCAAACGGCGTTCCGGCGTGATGTCTTCGTCGCGCCCGGTGAACGAAACCGGCTGGAAGCTGACGAACGCGATCTTCTTCGGGTTGTCCATCGCGAACTTCACGACGGTGCCGACCTGATCGTTGTTCACGTTGTTGACGATCGTCACAACGAGCACGATTTCGATGCCGGCCTCGTGCATGTTTTCGATCGCACGGAGCTTCACATCGAACAGGTTGCCGATCTGGCGGTGGCTGTTCGCGTCGTTGCCGATGCCGTCGAACTGCAGGTACGCGTAACGCATGCCCGCTTCGAACGCCTTCTTGCAAAACTCTTTGCTCTTCGCGAACTCAATGCCGTTCGTCGCGGCCTGCACGCTGTTGTAGCCGATCTTGCGCGCATACGCGACCGCATCGAGGAAGTACGGGCTCATCGTCGGTTCGCCGCCCGAGAACTGCACCGACATCTGGCGGCGCGGCTTGATGCGGAGCGCGTTGTCCAAAATTTCCTGAATTTCGTCCCAGCCCAGTTCGTGAACGTAGCCGACCTGGTTGGCGTCCATGAAGCAGGGATCGCACATCATGTTGCAGCGGTTGGTGAGGTCAACGGTGAGAACGGAACCGCGGCCGTAGCGAACGGTCGAAGAGCCGTGCTTGTGCAGGTCTTCGTCGTTGTGC
>CAVYCJ010000003.1:0-445987 GCA_963766985.1 uncultured Acidobacteriota bacterium | reverse complement strand
GAGCAGGCGCCAGAAAACGTCCCGCACTGCACCGGCATGCTGCGGCATGAAGATCGGCTCGCTTTGCTGATCGATCTGAGGAAGTTGCTTGAAGTTTTTCCTGGACCAAGCATTTGAGATTTGCGGCGAGCGGCAGAGAGTTTGCCGAAACGCCGAAGGAAGATTTGGGAGGAAGGCATGAAATCGTCACTCAGTTCTAAAATCTGGACGCTTGTCCTGGTCAACGGCGTGGTTCTGCTCGCCGTGCTCGGCTTCGCGTACAGCGCGGGCCGGCAGTCGGGCGGCGCGTCGATCTTCGATTTCGGAGCGCTGCCAGCTGGCGCGAGCGGATCGGTGATGATCGCTGTCGCTCTCGCCGTAGCCGGAGTGCTGTTTCTCATGTGGCAGCTCGGCAGCGGGCTGATCAAGCCGGTGCAGCAGCTGACGGAGTTCTCGGAGCGGTTTGCCGCTGGAGACAACCGCGCGCGCGCCGAAGTCAGCGCGTCCAACGAGCTCGGGCTGATCGCGGAGAACCTCAATCGCGCGGTCGCGAAGGTTTCGAAGGCGACGAGCAACCAGGAAGCGAACGAGAACCTGCAGCGCAGCATCACGGAACTGCTGACGGTGATCAACCAAGTTGCGCGTGGCGATCTGTCTCTGCGCGGCAAGGTCACCAACGACGCGCTGGGCAACGTCGCGGATTCGATCAACTACATGCTCGACAACTTCACCAAGGTGCTCGAGCGGGTTCGCAAGGCCGCGATGGAAGTCACCGCGTGCTCGAACAACATTCTCGTCGCTGCCGATGAAATGCAGGCCGGCGCGACGCAACAAGATCAGGAAATCACCAATACGTCGAGCGCCGTTGAAGAGCTGACGGTCTCGATGAAACAGGTGTCGAACAACGCGGAAGCCAGCGCCGAAGCTGCGCGCCGTGCTCTCGACGCCGCCGAACAGGGCAACCGCGCCGTGCGCGATACGCTCGAAGGCATGCAGCGCATCCGCGCTTCCGTGCAGGCGACGGCAAAGAAGATCAAGTCGCTGGGCGATCGTTCGCTGGAAATTTCGGAAATCATCAACGTCATCAACGACATCACGGAACAGACCAACTTGCTCGCGTTGAACGCGGCCATTGAAGCGGCTCGCGCCGGTGAAGCTGGCCGAGGTTTCGCGGTCGTTGCCGACGAAGTTCGCAAGCTCGCGGAACACTCACGCAGCGCTACGAAAGACATCGCAGCCCTCATCAAGGCGATTCAGGCCGAGACAAACGAAGCGGTCGTCGTCATGGAAGAAGGCACGAAGGAAGTGGAAGGCGGCGCAACGTTGGCCGATCAGGCGGGACGCGCACTCGACGCAATTTCGAGCGTGGTTCGCCAGTCCGCCGAACTGGTGCAGGAAATTTCGCTCGCTTCGAAACAGCAGGTGCGTGGCACGGAAGGCGTCGCTCACGCAATGCAGATCATCTCGAGCATCACGCGGCAGACGTCACAAGGCACGCGCGGTACGGTCGCAACGGTGAGCCAGCTCGTGAAACTTTCCGATCAGCTCAACGAAGCACTGGCACAGTTCCGTGCAGCCAAGCAGGGTGCGGGCGTCGCTGAAGAGCACGATCGGCAACCTGTTCCGGTGGGTGCGGCTCGATAACACGTCGGGATTGATTCTCAGCTCCGGCGACGGCGCGAGTTTGCAGCGTGCGAGTCGGTGAGGAAGTTCCGGAGCCGAAACGTGACCACGATGAGCGAACGTCAGGGACCTGCGGTCCGTTTGAGCGAACACGAGTTGAGCGAGATCCGCATGCTGATTCAAGAGCGGACAGGCATTTGCTTCGACGAGTCGCGCGAGCGCTTTTTCTCGACGCATGTGCGCGAGCACATCGCCGCGAAGAAGCTCACGGGCGGCACCGAGCTCCTGCGCCTCATGCGCAAGACCAACGTCGAATACGAAGCGCTGCTCGAGCGTGTACTGACTCAGGAGACTTCGTTCTTTCGATATCCGGGCGTTTACGAAGCGTTTGAGAAGCGGGTACTGCCCGAGCTGCATGTGAAGAAGTTTTGGAAGAATCCGCGCACGCTGCGCGTCTGGAGCGCGGGTTGTTCGACGGGAGAAGAGCCTTACTCGATCGCCATTTCGATTGCTGACGCGCTTTCGTTTGCGGACTCGTGGAAGCTGGAAATTTTGGCGACCGATGTCAGTCGAGTGGCGCTGAAGCATGCTGAGCGAGGCGTCTACAAAGGGCGCAGCGTGGCAGGCATCAGCGAGAAGCAACTCGCGGCACATTTTACGCAAACGAAGGATGGCCATCAGGTTAAACCGCGGCTTCAGAAGATGATCACCTTCACTCAAATGAATCTCGCGTCTGCGGTCTACGTTGGTCGCATGGACCTGATTTTCTGCATGAATGTGATGATTTATTTTACCGAGGAGCGCCGGCGCGCGCTGGTGCAGCGCTTCTATGACAGCCTCGAGCCGGGCGGTTACCTCTTCCTTGGGCACTCCGAATCGATTTCAAAGATGCCAGTGAAGTTCCAGGCGATCGTCTTGAACGATTGCATCCTCTATCGCAAGCCAACCGCGGAAGAATTACAGAAATCCGAACTCGTTCTGGAAGGAGGAACCGCGTGAGCATCCCTGAACGCGAAGCTGTCGAATTGTTCCTCCAGGAAGCGTCAGAGCACCTTCAGTATTTGCGCGAGTATGTCAGCGTGCTGCAGGAAATCGAACCACGGCGCGAAGACCTCGAGCGACTATATATTGCGGCGCATACGCTCAACGGAACCTCCGCCAGCTACGGCTTTCCAAAGTTCTCTGAAATCGCGGGAAAACTCGCGCACGTCTTTCAATATTCGCTGAACGCGGCGCTTGGTGAGGATTTGCACGGACCGCTGACCGAGTTCCTGTCGGACGGCATCTCTCTGCTCGAGAGCGATTTACTCGAAATCAGTGACACGGGTAAAGAAAACGTCGAAGACATCAGCTCGTTCAAAGAACGCTATCGGTTCGCCTTCCCTGTCGAGCCTGTTCCTCTAGATTTTGCAGTGCGTGCTTCCGATGACGAATCGGACTCGTCAGATGCTCCGCAGGCAGGTGTCACCGGCTCGTATTTCGACGCGCTTCCGCTCGACGATGAAGTAGGTCCCGAGATTTTGGAATTCTTCCAGCCGGAAGCGGAAGAGCATCTCCAGGTTGTCAGCGATTGCCTTATCTCGCTGGAAGGCAACAACAATCCTGAAGAGATTAATCGTCTATTCCGCGCCATTCATACGGTCAAGGGATCGGCGGCTCAGGTAGGGCTTAAGCGTCTTGGTGCGATTGCTCACCGTGTTGAAGACCTTATCGGCCGGTTGCGTGATGGAGAGATCGAGCCTTCGCCAGCGGTCGTCGATATTTGCCTCGAGTCCGTCGACGTACTGAAGAAAACTTTGCATCAACAGTGGGCCGACGAATCTGAAATGCGCAACGGCGTCGATTCCCTGCTCAACCGCATCGCGGAATTTGCACCCGTCGAAATTGAAGAAGCCGTCGCCGACCAAAT
The DNA here is from genome assembly GCA_963766985.1 of uncultured Acidobacteriota bacterium. Lineage (GTDB taxonomy): Bacteria > Acidobacteriota > Terriglobia > Acidiferrales > UBA7541 > Acidiferrum. The sequence goes on along the minus strand of CAVYCJ010000003.1, from coordinate 442,476 downwards.
CGTGGCGGCCGAATCGTTGGAGCCGATGCAGCAAAAGGCTTCGGCGCCTGCAGTCGCCCGCAAGGCTGGAAAACAGACCGCGACGCCAGCGCAGTCAGCCAAGTCGGTCCGCATCGCGCTTGAACGGCTCGATCGCATGATGAACACGGTCGGCGAGCTTGTCATCAATCGCACCCGCATGGTTGGACGCGTCGCCGAACTCGAAAAGCTTGTCGATACGCTGAGTTTCTCGAAGGAGCGTCTGCAAGGCAAAGTCAACGAATTCCAGGAAAAATACGAGTTCAACAAGATCAGTTCGTCGCGCAACATTTCTTCGTGGAAGGCGGCAACGACTCCGCAGCGCCTGACAAGTGCGGCTGCCGGCGATGGCCTTTTTGACGACTTCAGCGAACTCGAGATGGATCGCTACGACGATTTCAACATCCTCTCGCGTTCCATGGCCGAGATTTCCGCCGACGTGAACGAAGTACTCACACAGCTCGAAGGCTACATCGGTCGCGTCGAAGGCGACATCGACGAATTCACGAAGCTTGCGCACCATTTGCAAGACGAATTCACCGCGGCGCGCATGGTGCCCATCGGTACGCTCTATTCACGCTTGTCGCGCGCGGTTCGCGACGCCGCTCAGTCCGCGGGCAAGCAGGTTGACCTCGACTTCGTCGGCAATGAGACCGAACTCGACAACAACATCATTCAGCAGATTTCCGATCCGCTGGTGCACTTGGTTCGCAATTCGGTTGCGCACGGCATTGAGCGAACCGAAGCGCGGCAAGCCGCCGGCAAGTCCGAAGTGGGCACCGTTTCGCTTCGCGCGTATCACCGCGGAAACCACATTTACATTGAAGTCGAGGACGACGGCGGTGGTATCGACTACGAGCGCGTGAAGCTTGCTGCGATCGAGCGCGGTCTCGTTTCGCACGACACCGCGGACCGCCTTACCGAACGCGACCTTCGCGAGATGTTGTTCCATCCCGGCTTCTCGACAGCGCACTCCAAGACTGAACTCGCCGGCCGCGGCGTTGGACTGGACGTTGTTCGCGCCAACCTCAACGCGCTGAACGGCGAAGTCGAAATCCAGAGCACGTCCGGCTCAGGCACGAAGTTCACGCTCAAAGTTCCACTGACGCTGATCATTTCGCCGGCGCTGTTCGTTCGCTGCGGCGGTGTCAGTTTTGCGCTTCCTCTCGCCGTCGTCGAAGAAATTCGCCGCATCCGCGCTGATGAAATCGAAGACATCGGCGGCAAGCTGCTCACCAAGGTTCGCGATGTCGTGACGGAAGTCGTTCGGCTCGATTCGTATCTAGGTTTGCCTCCACTCGAACCGATCAACGGATACTTCCGCATGGTCGTCGCCAACACGGGCAACCGTCAGATTGGTCTCGTCGTCGAAGAAGTCCTTGGCAAGGATGAAATCGTTATCAAGAGCCTCGGCGAGTATCTGCGTCGCGTGAAGCTGTTCCCCGGCACCACCATTGCTCCGGACGGCAGCCTGATTCTCCTGATTGATCTCAACCGCATGGTCGCGGCTGATCCGAACGAACGCCGCATGCTGCAAGCCAGTGCTGGCGCAGCGCGCATCTTCGCTCCGGGATCCGAAGCCGTTGCCCGCGGAACGATTCCTACCGATGCGATCGATCGCGTCGAACACGAGCGCGTCATCGTCGTCGCCGACGACTCCATCTCCGTGCGCAAGTTCGTCGGGCGCATGCTCGAAAAGAATGGCTACCGCGTGAAACTCGCTGCCGACGGCCTCGAAGCTGCCGAGCTCGTCACGCAGCACGGCTGCCACCTTGGTCATCACCGACCTCGAAATGCCGCGCATGACCGGCTACGAACTGATGGTGCAGTTGCGTCAGAACCCGCAAACGCGGCGCATCCCGGTGATGGTCGTCACATCCCGCGCAGGCGCAAAACATCGCGATCGCGCAATCAAGGAAGGCGCCACCTCGTTCCTTACCAAACCCGTGCAGGAAGATCAGCTTATCGCCGCGGTTGAACAACTTATCGGATCGGAGGCAACGCGACCCGCGGTTCCGGTCGGCTGAGCAACGCCATGCCTCCTGTCACTCCCAACAAGAAATTCCGCGTGCTGATCGTCGACGATTCCGCGTTCATGCGCAAAGTTCTCGAGACGATCATCAGTTCGGACGAGACACTACAAGTCGTCGGCCAGGCCAAAGATGGCCGCGAGGCGGTGACGCTCGCAGAGTCGCTCAAACCCGACGTGATCACGATGGACATCAATATGCCGCATGTTGATGGACTTCAGGCCACGGCGCAGATCATGACAACGAATCCGCGGCCAATCGTGATCGTCAGCTCGGAATCGCGTGAAGGCGCCGATAGCACCTTGAAAGCTCTCGAGCTCGGTGCGATTGATTTTGTGCCCAAGCCGTCGAGCGGGATCGACCTCGACATGCAGAGCGTGCGAGAAGACTTGCTGCGCAAGGTTCGCATGTCCGCGAAGGTGCGCGTGGTTCGTACGGCATCGCGGCTCGTGTCGACTTTGCAAAACGCCACGCCCGCGCAGTCCTCGCCAGCTTCAAGTCCAAAATCGTCGCCAGCTGTCACGGCGCGGCCTGCGTCCGTCGCGTTGGCTTCCCTCGAGCAACGTTTCCCCATCGTGGTTCTCGGCGCCTCGACTGGCGGTCCCGCCACCGTGATGCGCCTCGCTCCCGGCTTTACGCGAGACTTCCCGGCAGCAGTCTTCCTCGTGCAGCACATGCCCGCGTCGTTCACGACACAGTACGCGGCACAGCTCGCGGAATTCACAGGGATTCGAGTGAAAGAAGCCGAGGCGAACGAACCCGTTCAGCCTGGCACGCTCTACATTTGCCCCGGCGGACAACATCTTCGCATCACGCCGACAGGCCGCATTCAACTCGACTCGACGTCCGGCCGCATCAACGGCTACTTGCCTAATATCGACGTCACGATGGAATCGGCAGCAGCCTACGCTGGCTCAATGGCGATTGGCGTTGTATTGACCGGTATGGGCAATGACGGTGCGGCAGGCGCCAAAGCGATTCAACGCTCAGGCGGACTCGTCATCGCGCAAGACGAAGCAACTTCGGTCATCTTCGGTATGCCTGCTGAAGCCATCAAGGCGGCCAACGTCGAACAAGTTCTCGGAATTGACGACATCTACGCCGCGCTCGAAAAACGCGTCATCGGCCTTACCAAAGCTACCAACGTGGGAGTCAACACACCGGTTGGAGTGAAATAATGCGACTCCCCGCTCCCGTCAAGCCGCAGCCCGTCCGCAGCGAGCAGATCATTCTGTTTCGAATCAGCGGTCAACTCTTTGCAGTTTCGTCAGCGTCCGTGCAGGAAGTGCGCAGCGTCGACACGCTTGCCGGATCAGCGCGCGAGATTCCGCAATCCGAAATTCGCAAAGTCCGCCATACAGTGCAGCGTGGAGAACACAATCTTTACGTCGTCAACGGAGCGCTGCATTTCAATCTTCCGGCCTCGGCAGCCGCTCTGGTTTTCGTGTTGCGCCGAACGCGAACCGCGCTCCTCGTCGATGGCATCGAGAAGATGACGACGATGACGAAGCTCCAGGCATTGCCGCAGGCGTTCTGTAACGAAGAACGCAATTGGTATCGCGGTCTCACCGCAATCGACCAAATCGTTGTTCCCGTCGTGAAGCCGGAGGGGTTCCTGACTCCGGATGAACTCTTCGCGCTCGATTCAGTGGTCGACCCGGCATTGACGCCGACCGGCGAGAACACAGACGTCACCTCAGACTCGGGCAATGCCACGCCCGTCGCTGTTATTTCGGACGCCCCATCGACATTCTCAGCCAACACAACTCTGGACTCCGCGAGCTCAATCCAATGACGTCTCAACCCGAGTCCGAATCGTTCGTGCTGCTTCGCCTCTCCGAGCGGCGTTTCGCCTTGGCGGCAAGCGATATCGCCGAACTGGTCGCGCCCAGTAGAATCTTTCGTTTTCCTCATCAGACGAAAGAAGTGGAAGGCGTCGTGGTCCGCCGCGGTCGCATCGTGCCGGTGATCGACGTCGCGGGTCGGCTCCTTGGTAAGCGCCTTGCCGCACGCCGGTTCTACCTGATTGCACAGCGCCGCTATACGACCGGAACTGAGTGGATCGCGCTACCCGTTACCGGCGATTGCGAACTCATCTTTTCGGAAATGATTCCCGCCAGCGAAGCCGACCTCCCTCACGTGGCTGGCTGGCTTTCGCACAATGGCGACGTCATCGAAGTTCTGAATCTCAACGCGCTCACTCCGGGGGCGAATCCCGCTCCGCTCCGCGCTCCGGCAACAGACAACCTGCAACAGGAAGCGTTCTCATGAGCGGCGCAACGCGTATCCCGAAGATTTTGCTGATCGACAGCAATGTTTATTTTTCGAAGCGGCTCAGCGATGCCCTGAAGAAGGAAGGATTCCAGGTTCTCGCGAGCACCCAGCCGGAGTTTGCTCTAACGACGCTCGAATACGACATCCCTACCGCAGTCGTTTGTGCAACCAACATGCGCGGCATGGGCGCACTCGAGATCGCGACGATCATCAAAGCCGATCCCAAGAACGCGAATCTGCCGATCATCGCGCTTGGCGACGGTAGCCAGCGCGCTCTGATGGAAGCCTTTCAGGCCGGCTGCGACGACTATATCGATCGCGGGCGGCAACCCGCCGTCATTGCTTCGCACATTCGCAACATCATCATCAGCAAGTCGGAAGGTTTCCAACCGACGCAAATGCTCGCGCAGGCCGACACGAGTCTCAGCGGCAGCCTGACGCATCACGATCTTCCCGGCGTGCTGCAAATGCTCGGTCACGCTCGGCAGACCGGCGCCCTTCACATCAACGCAGGGGCGACAGACGCGGTTCTCTTTTTCGACGCGGGCAACATCGCCCATGCCGAGTGCGGCTCGTTATTCGGCGACGAAGCCGTCATCCACATCGTGAAAAGCTGCATCCACGGTGGCGAAGGCGTCTACAAGTTTGTATACGGCGCGACGACTCCGCGTACAACCGTCCTGCGCTCGGCCACCGATCTAATGTTGGATGCCATGCGCGAATACGACGAGAGCGCGAACGAAGCCGACTCGCCCAAGGGTGCCCTCGATGATTTGCTCGGCGTGAATCCGCCGGTGAGCGAGACACCGCAAGACCAACCGCTTGTCGATCAGGCAGAGGAACTCCGATCTGAAGAAGTACCAGTCGTCGAACAGCCGGCTGAAATCCAGCCCGAAGGCCAATCTATCGCCGATGAGCAACACGCGCAGCCTGATTTCAGCGAGACTGCCCAACCATCCGACCCTGAACCGCACGCAATTGCAGGGGAGCCGGAGTACGCCGTGAACGTTGAAAACGATCCCGCGTCGTTTATGTCCGAAGCCGCCATCTTGGAAGTTCCCGCGTCGGAATCCGAAGTCGCAAGCGCTGACGAAGACTCCGTAACCGGATACACCGAGACTTCACCAGACTCGACGGAAGAACAATCCCACACCGCCATCGTCCTCGCGCACGACGAAGAAATCTCGCTGCTAGAAAAAATTCTCATGGAACTCGCCGCGCGCCACATTGCGGATGAACAACACCCCGCGGATCTCGCAGACAAGGAAGCACAATGAGCGAAACCATGGCACTGCCACCGTTGACCGACGCGTCCGCCAAAAAGACGCCGACGGTCTATTTCATCGATGACTCCGCCACGATGCGCGAGGTCATCAAGATCGCGTTCCGCCGCGAAAACTTCAACGTCATCACCTGCGGTGATGCCGCGTCCGCGCTCTCGCAGTTTGACCAGAATCCGCCCGACGCCGTGATTACCGACGTCATCATGCCCGACCAGGACGGCTACTCGGTCTGCACGCAGATCAAACAGCACGAAAAGTTCGCGCACATCCCGGTCATTCTGATGTCTGGCGTCGTCAACAAAACCGTCGCCGACAAGGCCGTGGGCGTGAAAGCCGACGAACTGATTCGCAAGCCGTTCCAGCCGCAGGAATTGATCGGACGCGTAAAAGCGCTATTGAATCCGAAGTCCGCGAGCACGCCAACCGCTCCGGCGGAACGCCCGTCACTTCCCGGTTTGCAGCACCCACAAACGCCAGCGCAAGCTCCCGCATCGTTGTCGAGCCTCTTCGCGCCGCCACAGCCGATCTCTGCGCCGCCTCAGCCTCACGCGGCGCAACCGCTTTCACCCAGCGCGGGGAGTCAGCAGCCACCCGAAAACGCGTGGCCACGCGCCTTGGCCGATGCTTTTACGCCGCCACCATCGTTCGCGAATCCTCCAGCTCAAAGATTTCAGCCGAATCCGGCGCAGCCGCCGGCTCCTGCGTACCCTCAACAGCCCACGCAACCCAATCACGGCGGCTACGCCAATCCGAATCTTCACGTCGCTCACCCGAACGCCGCGCCACCAACTCCACAGTCGCGACCGATGAGCGCCGACCTTACCAAGCTCCGCGCCGAGATTGCGCGTCTTGATCTTCAGATAAAGAAGCTTCAGACGGAGCTTCAGATCGAACGCCAATACAACCAAGCGCTCGAAGCGCAGCTTCAGTCCCTCACACGCTCCGAATAGCTTACTTGTGCAGGCGAGTTGCTTCGGCCAGCGCCTTTTCAATCGCGCTGGCCATTTTTTTCATTCCGAGTGGCAGGTTTTCTTCCAAAACCTTCGCGTAACCCAAATAGTTCTCCGCCTTCTCTCCACGGAGCACAATTCGTTGTGTGAGCAGGGTTCTGCCCTCTCCAGCCGGTTCGAACCTCCATTGAAACGAGACCACAGCCCCGTCTGCGGGGATCTCGATCGTCGCCACAGTCCCCGGAATTAAATCCCTCACGTACCACTCGATTGGCGGCTGTCCCGGCAGATGAGTCAGACCTCGCGCACCCGCTACAAATGGACCCGCAAATTCAAATCGTGCCGGCGGGTCATCCCAATTCCTCACATCCGTCCAATAGCCCCACGCAAACTCTACATTCGCTCGCGCTTCGACCGAATGCCGCGTCTCCCAAGCGACTTCGCTCAATTCCTGGCCTCCAGCTTTTCTACCCATCTCCGCGCCTTCGCGGCCTCCGGTCGATCGCCATGCTCCCGCAAAAACGTCTTCAATATTTCCTCTGCCTGCGCGTATTGTCCGCTCGCCGTGAGAGCCTGCGCCACAAGCAGCGCAATTTCGGGCGCGCGTCCCTTCGAATCCGCAAGCGCCTTGGTAGACATTGTCAGCGCTTCCGGATATTTCCCCGCTCCATAGAGGGCCCGCGCCAGAATAAATTCCGTCTCCCAATTTGCTGCCGTGCCTTCGAGCTCAACCGACTTCTCCAGGGGCGTGATTGCGGCGTCGACTTTCCCCTCGTCGAACAACGCCATCCCTAGCGCGGCAAATGCCCGAGCATGGCTCGGATCGATCTGCGTCGCCTTCTCCAGCGCCAGCTGCGCATCGCTCCAATTCTTCTCCTTCAGGTACAAAACCCCTTGCGCATACAAGACGTCCGGGTGTCCCGGGGCCAAACGCGCCGCTTCGCCGACGAACTTCTCCGCATCGCGCATCTTGTCCGCGCTCAGTGCGCGTAAGCCCTTGTCAAACGCCTCCTGTGCTTTCGGCGCAAGAATCATTTTTGCAGCCGACGCCGCTCCCTCCCGGCAAACCTGTTGCGGACATATCATTCGCACCGCTCGGGCTCGTCCGCAGAAATACGTCGACCTGCGTTAGCCCCGTCGCACGGACCGACACATCCTTCTGCACGACCGGCTGCCCCGCCGGCTCGACGACCACCGTGAATTCGCCCAGACTTGTCACCACGAAACGCACTCGGCCGTGCGATGTCGCCCCTTCCCCGCTTGGAATATTACCGTCGCGATACAACCGCACCATCGCCGTTGACGAAATCGGATTGCCCGCCCCGTCGTGCACGATCACGTTGATCTCGGCGCCATTTCCAAAATATTCCGTCGCCTTACTCCCCGAATCCTGCTCCGACTCCACACACCACGCCGCCGGAGCACACCACACCAACGCGCCAGCAAGCATCGCCACGTCAAACCGTGCGACGCGCAGCCGCGCAGAAAACTCGCGCTGTTTGGAATCCGTCTTCCTGGCCCAGGGGAGGTGATGCATGTGGGCCCTCGACAATTGCCGCGAGCCTAAGCCTGCATTCTCCTGTGGTCAAGCGAATTCGTTTTTTTGGCGCAACCCTAACCACATCTTTCCAATCGTCATTCCGATGCCCCGTGTTGACACGTCGTAACAGGTAGAACTACCCGTTTCAAAATCAGCACCCCCAGGCCGCGTCCCCGGCCGCCAAAATGCATCGTTCCTGCATCTCATGGTTTAATATTTCGGACCTTTCGGAACCCCAAAACTTGCCTCCCATCCGCATCTTGATTGTCGATGACCACGAGCTTGTGCGCCGTGGCGTCCGGTCTTTACTCACCAGCCGGCCCGATTTTGAGGTCTGCGGCGAGGCCTCCGACGGCGTCCAGGGCGTCGATAAAGCCAAGGATCTCCGCCCCGACATCGTTCTGATGGACATCACGATGCCCAACAGGAGTGGTCTCGAAGCGACGCGCCTGATCCGCAGCGCCCTTCCAAACACCGAAGTCATCCTCGTCAGCCAGAACGAGTCCTCCGTCGTTCAGCGCCAGGCCGTCGAGGTCGACGCGCGCGCATTCGTCGCAAAGTCCAACATCGCCAACGACCTCATCCCGGCGATTGACCGCGTTACCCAAAATCGCAAGCTCGAGCCGCCCCAAGCTGGCGCCCGATCCGTCTTCGGCGAGAGCGAAATGAGCCGGCTCGTGGCCGAACACGATTGGTCGAGCACTCCCCTCGGGCCGATCGATAAGTGGCCCACAAGCCTTAAGAATGTCGTCAACTTGATCCTGAGTTCTCAGCACCCGATGTGGGTCGGCTGGGGCTCGGACATGACGTTCCTCTACAACGACGCCTACATTTCCGTACTCAGCCTCGCAAAGCATCCTTGGGCTCTGGGGCGCCCCATCCGCGAAGTCTGGGCAGAAATCTGGACCGAGGTCGGCCCGCTCGTCGAGAAAGTATTCGCCAAGGGTCAGCCTACCTACGTAGACAATCTTCGCCTCTTCATGAGCCGCGGCGATCGCATCGAAGAAACCTACTATTCCTTCTCTTACAGCCCCATCTTCGACGAATCGGGCAAGGTCGCCGGCCTCTTCTGTCCCAGCTCCGAGCGCACCGCGAATACCCTCAACGCTCGCCGTCTTCGCACGCTCTCCGAACTCTCCGCGAACGCCCTTCTCGAAAAATCCACGGCCGCCGCCTGCGCAACGTTTCTCGCGACGCTCGCCAATAATCCGGACGACATTCCCTTCTCGCTTCTCTACCTCATGGAGCCGGGCTCCACTTCCTCGACTGCAAAGCTTGAGGGCACCGTTCATGTGCCTAAAGATGTCGCAGGCATCAGCCCTCATCGAATCTCCCTCGACGGCAAAACTGCCGCGACACTCTGGCCCCTGGATAAAGTTATTGCTTTTTCAAAGGCCGAAATCATACCGATCCGGCCGCACAGTTCCCTCCCGCTCGGCGCCGCTGATCAACCCGTCACGGAAGCCATCATTCTTCCCGTCGCATCTTCATCTCAAGTCACACCTCTCGGCTTCCTCATCTGTGGCGTAAACCCCACGCGAAAGCTCGACTCGGAATACCTCACCTTTTTCTCTCTCGTCGTCGATCAGCTTGTCAGCGCTATCAACAACGCTCGCGCCTCCGAAGACGAAAAGCGCCGTGCTGACACGCTCGCCGAGCTCGATCGCGCCAAAACCGCTTTCTTCAGCAATATCAGCCACGAATTTCGAACGCCCATCACGCTCATGCTGGGCCCGGTTCAGGAATTGCTGGCTCAAGCTGATGGAGGCAATTCCAATCTCCCCGCCGCCACACAGGAACTCCTGACCGTCGTTCATCGCAACGGCCTTCGTCTCCAGAAAATGGTCAATGCGCTTCTCGACTTCTCCCGTCTCGAAGCCGGGCGCATTCAAGCGAAGTTCGAACCGACCGACCTGGCTCGGCTGACTCGCGACATCTCGAGTGGATTCCGATCGACGGTCGAGCGGGGTGGCCTGAAGTTCGAAGTCCAATGCGATCCTCTTCCCGAGCCGGTCTACGTAGACCGAGAGATGTGGGAGAAAATCGTCCTCAACCTGATTTCGAACGCGTTTAAATTCACGTTCGAGGGAAAAATCGAAGTACGCCTTCGAGCCGAGGCCGGGCAGGCGGTGCTGACCGTCAGCGACACAGGCGTCGGCATCGCTGAACACGAATTGCCAAGACTCTTCGAACGCTTCCATCGCATCGAGGGCTCGAAAGCGCGCACGCACGAAGGTTCCGGAATCGGCCTTGCGCTCGTTCAAGAACTAGTCCGGTTGCATCACGGGGAAATCGCAGCGACCAGCGAATTGGGCAATGGAACGACCTTTTCCATCGCGATTCCTTGCGGCAGGGACCATCTTTCTGCGGCGAGTGTCCTCTCCACCGACGAAGCTAAAACTGGCGAACCACGCTCACAGTCCGCGGCCCAAGCCAAAATTTTCGCGGATGAAATGGCTGAGTGGCTGCCCGACAGAGATGGTTCGGTTTCTGCTACAGCGAAGTCAGAAGCGAACGCTCGCGACGCGGAAGTCCGAATCCTCGTCGCCGATGACAATTCCGACATGCGCGAGTATGTTGCCCGGCTTCTCGGCTCGCGATGGACCGTCGAAACCGCCGCCGACGGACTTGCCGCGCTCGAGTCGATTCGAAAGCACCCACCCACTCTCGTTGTCACCGACGTCATGATGCCGCGCCTCGATGGATTCGAGCTTCTGCGCGAAATTCGCAAGGACCCGGCGACCCGACGCGTACCGGTTGTGATGCTCTCAGCCCGCGCCGGCGAAGAATCGCGAGTCGAGGGTCTCGAAGCTGGCGCGGACGACTACATCGTCAAGCCTTTCACCGCGCGCGAACTCGTCGCACGCGTCGCTGCGCGCCTCGACCTGCATCGCCTGGGAACCTTGCTCGAGAAAGAGCGCTCCGCCATCGACAGCTTGTTCGAGCAGACCCCCATGCCGTTCGCGGTTCTAACCGGTCCCGACGTCGTCTACTCGATCGCAAACCAGGCATACCGGGAAGTCGTTGGCAATCGCGATGTCCGGGGCAAGCCGATCCTCGAAGCGCTTCCGGAACTCAAGGGTCAGGGCTTCGACACACTCGCGCGCGAGGTCATGCGAACAGGACAGGCATATATCGGCCGCGAAGCGCTCGTCAGACTCGACCGCAGCCGCAGCGGGCAACTCGAAGATACATACTTCACGTTCATCTATTCGCCCATCAGCGGCGAGGGCGGCGCAAATCACAGCGTCGCCGTGATCGCGACCGAGGTGACCGACCAGGTCCGAGCACGAAAGCAGCTGGAGATCCTGGCTGACGAGGCTAGTTCTGGCCAGGAAAAATTCCGCAAGCTCTCGGAGTCTCTTGACGCCGAGGTTCGCGTGCGCACTCAGGAACTCGAGAGCCGCAACGCCGAAAACATCGAGCAGGCCGATCAGCTGCGCGATCTATCCGTCCGCCTTCTCAAAGCCCAAGACGACGAGCGCCGCCGCATCGCTCGCGAACTGCACGACAGCTCAGGTCAGGTGCTCAGTGTCTTGAGCATGAATTTGGCGGTCCTCGCCCGCAATGCCGGAAAGAATGGGCAAGAAACCAAGAATGCCGAGTTGATCCGCGAGAGCCTCGAGCTTGTGGGTCAGATCAGTCAGGATATTCGCACCACTTCGTACCTGCTTCACCCGCCGATGCTCGATGAAACGGGTCTCATTGGCGCGCTCCGTTGGTACGTCGAGGGGCTCGTCGAACGCGGCGGCATCGATATCCGCCTCAACATTCCCGACGATTTCGAACGCCAGTCACGCGACGTCGAACTTGTCATCTTCCGTGTTGTACAGGAAGCGCTGACCAACGTGCATCGCCATTCGGGCAGCAAAACCGCCCAGATCGATCTGCGCCGCGAAGGCGACACCATTCATCTCACAGTGCAGGACCAGGGCCGCGGAATCGCACCCGATAAGCTTGCTGAGATTCGCACCAAAGGCGCCGGTGTAGGCGTCCGCGGCATGCGCGAACGCGTCCGCCAACTCAAAGGCAAGATGCACATCTCATCCGACCAGTCCGGCACCAAAATCACGGTAACCTTACCCACGCAGGCCTGAAACGCCGCACACGACTCGACTTCCGCCTTTCGTGACCAGTCGACGCTACTTCGTCTTCGCACCATTCTGCTGAATGAACGCCGCAACGTTGTCGTGCAGTGCCTTCAACGAAGCCTGGTGCGCGTACACCATGTGGCCCGACTCGTAGAACTTGAACTCGATATTGCTCTGCAGCTTCTGCGGAATCGGCAAATGGTTCATCTCATACATGCCCTCGAAAAACGGCGTTGCGAGATCGAAGTATCCCGCGTTCAGTAGCACCTTCAGGTTTGGGTTGTACTTCATCGCGATCGCCAGATCGACCATCACGTTCGCCGACTGCGGCAGTGGGAACGGCGCGCCGGGAGCCTGATGCAGCATATTCCAGGCCGGAAACACGTTCGCTTCAGGCTTGTATTCGCGATTCTCGCCAAACTTCAAATCCTTCCGCACGTACTCGTTGAATGCCGAGACGTAAGCCGAACCAATCGCAGCCGATTGCGGATCGTAGTCGGCCTCTTTGCTCAGCGGATCGAATGAAGGACCTGAGAACCGTGTATCGAGCCGCCCGGTCGTCGTATCGCTGTCGTCCTGCAGGTTCTTCTCGAACTGTCCCGCGTTCACACGCAGGTCAGACTTCAAGATGTAATCGACCGGCAACCCCGTGTAGTTGTGCAGCTTTTCCGCGATTGCACGGCGTTGGTCGGCTTTCAGCGTCGCGCCCTCACCCAGCGCGATCGCGTAATCGTTCATCGCAAAATGTTCAACTTCCTCGAGCAACCCCGGCAAATCTCGCTGTCCGCCGGGCAACTTCTTGTGATACCAGGCGGAAGCCGCGTACGTTGGCAATACAAGTTGATACGGCAAATCCACGCCGGGATTGAATTGCGGCGCGTCCGCGCTGAAATCAAAGTTCAAAATCTGCGACAGCAAGATCACGCCATTAAGATCGAACGATTTTTCCGTCTCCAGAATATTCGCCAGGACTGCCGACCGCGTCGTCCCGTAGCTCTCCCCAAATACATACTTCGGCGAGTTCCATCTCCCATACTTCGCCAAAAACTGCACGATGAAATCGGCGAACGCCTCGCCATCCGCGTCGATACCCCAAAACGCCTTCTCTTTGTCCTTCCCCGCGATTCGCCCGAACCCCGTTCCCGGCGCATCGATAAAGACGAGATCGCTTGCATCCAGCAAACTGAATTCGTTGTTCACCACCGAATAAGGCGCCGCAGGAGTGTGCGTATCGTCCGCCGTAACGACCCGCCGCGGTCCAAACGCCCCCATGTGCAGCCATACCGTAGAAGACCCCGGTCCACCGTTGTAGATAAACGTCACCGGCCGCGCCGCGCCCTTCGCATCCGACCGGATGTAAGCGACGTAAAACATGCTCGCCTGCGCCTGGAGCGACTTGTCGTTCGGATCGCGATTCTGCACCACGTCGTCGTATCCCTTCGGATGCACGACGATCGTTCCCGCATAAGCGTCGTAAGGAATCGCCACGCCGCCAATCGTGACCGAGCCCTTCGAAGCCTGCTGCTCCGGCTTGAAGTCCGCGGGCTTCGAAGTGTCCGTCTGCTGAATCTCCGTCTTTACTACCTCAGTCTTGTCATCCTTCGCTTGCCCAAACACCAGCGCCGGCGCCGCCACAATCCACGCGACCACAAAACCGCAAATCCCAACCCGAGATCGAGACATCAACGTTCCTCCGAACCCTCTTAAATTCGAATCGCCGCGCAATCGGGGCCTCTCTTGAAGCGCACAGAAAGTACCGCGTGCCACCCCCAGATGCAACGTTCGACGCACGAAACCAAACAACGTCACGCGCAGTCTCATTGGCGAGCACTGCGGGCCAAAAGTCAGCTACAATCTGCCCGGTCAAAAGACCCCGGCCAGAAATCACTTAGGCATCCCAGGAGGGATCATGGCTTCTTCGCGTCGAGAATTCTTAATCGTAAGCGGTGGAACGATAGCGGCGACGGCATTGAATCTGGCTCATCCCTCCACACTGCGTGCCAACCCGCTCGGCAAGCCCATCGGCCTCGAGCTCTACACCGTCAACGCCGAGCTCGACAAAGATTACGAAGGCACGCTCAAGAAAATCGCAGAAGTCGGCTACACCGAAATCGAAGCCGGCGTCGCTCCCAAACACCCCGCCGCGGACGCAAAAAAAGCGTTCGACGCCGCCGGACTCAAGTGCCACTCGATCCACATCGGCATGGGCGGCATCGAGGAAGCCATCCCCTACGCCAAAGAAGTCGGCGCGAAGTACGTCATCTCGTCAGTCACTTTCCCGAGCACTCCGAAACCCGGCCCGGACGGCAAGGTCGACATGAAGGCGCTCTTTGCGCAGCTCTCCTCCTTCACCCTCGACGACTACAAACTGATCGCCGCGCGCTGCAACGACATGGGCAAAAAAGCCAAAGACGCCGGCTTGGTTTTCGGCTATCACAACCACAACTTTGAATTTAAGCCGCAAGCAGGCGGCGAAATCGGTTACGACATCATTCTCAAGAACACCAATCCTTCGCTCGTAACGTTCGAACTCGACTGCGGCTGGATGGCCGCCGCAGGCCACAGCCCCGCCGAGTACCTCACGAAATATTCAAACCGCTATCAACTGCTCCACATCAAGGATTTCCAACCGACTTCGGCGCCATCAACCGGCCTCGGTCCCGACGATCGCCCCAAGCCCGCCGAACTCGGCCGCGGCCACATCGACTACAAGCCCATCTTCGCCGCCGCGAAAAAAGCCAACATTGAGTATTACTACGTCGAGCAGGAGCCGCCGTTCACCACCACGCCCGCTCTCGAAGCCATCAAAATCGATTACGATTATCTCCACGCGATGGCCTGAGCGAATCGCAAACGAACAAACAAGCTGAATGAGCGCACCCACAATCCGTCGTCTCGCTTCGATCAAAGACGTGTCCGCCTTTCAGGAATATTTGCGGACGCTGAATCTGAATCTTCCCTGCGACGCTAGCGTCGATCACACAGCATCGCCTCTCCTCGAACCCATCCAACGTGGCGATGTAAAGATCGGCAACCGCATCGCCATCAATCCCATGGAAGGCTGGGACGGCACTCCCGACGGCAATCCCAGCGACAACACCGTCCGCCGCTGGCAGCGCTTCGGCCAGAGCGGCGCCAAGCTCATCTGGGGCGGCGAAGCCGCCGCCGTCAATCACGCCGGCCGAGCGAACCCGAATCAAGTCGTAGTCGCACCGCACACCCGCGACGGCCTCGCTCGCATGCGCGCTGCGCTCATCGAAGAGCACAAACGCACGATGGGCAACACCGACGGCCTGGTCATTGGCCTCCAACTCACGCACTCCGGCCGCTACTGCCGCCCCAACGCCTCGAACAAATCCGAGCCGCGCATCCTTTATCGCCACCCGATCCTCGACGGGCGTTTAAAGCTCGGCTCCGACTATCCGCTACTCACTGACGGCGAAATCGAAGGCATCATCGAAGACTTCCACCGCGCCGCACGGATCGCCGCCGATCTCGGCTTCGATTTCGTTGACGTCAAGCACTGCCACGGTTATCTCGGCCACGAATTCCTCAGCGCCCGCTCGCGCGAGGGCAAATACGGCGGCAACTTCGAAAATCGCACCCGCTTCCTCCGCGAAATCGTCGCCGGAATTCGTCGCGACAATCCCGCCCTAAAAATCGGCGTCCGCCTCTCCGCCTTCGACACCGCGCCGTACCATCCCGATCCCGCGCTGTCCGCACCGGGCAAGCCCGGCCCCGGCGTTCTCGAAGCAAACGCCGCCGACGGAACAATTCCCTATCGTTGGGGCTTCGGCGTGGACGCGAAAAATCCATCGCAATTCGATCTCACCGAACCAATCCAATTCCTCTCGCTCCTCCAGGAACTCGACATCACTCTCGTCAATCTCACCGCCGGCAGCCCCTACTACAATCCTCACATCCAGCGCCCCGCGCTCTTCCCTCCGTCCGACGGCTACCAGCCACCCGAAGATCCCCTCGTCGGCGTCGAACGCCAACTCCGCGTAACGCGTGAGCTGAAACAAAAATTTCCCGGCCTCATCATCGCCGGCACCGCCTACAGCTATCTTCAGGATTTCCTGCCCAACGTCGCCCAAGCCGCTGTCCGCGAAGGCTGGGTTGATCTTGCCGGCCTCGGCCGCATGGTGCTTTCGTATCCGTCGATCCTTCTCGACGCCGCCCGCGGCAATCCGCTTCAACACAAACTCGTCTGCCGCACCTTCAGCGACTGCACCACCGCCCCGCGCAACGGTCTTCCATCGGGTTGCTATCCTCTCGATTCCCACTACAAGAATTCCCCGATGATGGCGCAACTCGCCGCCATAAAAGCCGCGGCGAAACCCAAGGCCCAGGCATAGGGTAAAGCCATGACAATCGAGAATCTGCTCAAACGAAAAACGCCCCGCCGCAAAATCGAAGGCATCGCCGCCGCCCTACTCCCCTATCGCGACGATGGCAAAATCGCCGTCGACGAATTCCAACGCCATCTCGTCGCTACCCAAAATGCCGGCCTGCAAAACGCCGTCAACATGGACACCGGCTACGTCAACTACCTTTCCAACGGGGAAAAATCTGATGTCCTCAGCTGGACCCGCGAAGCCCTGGGCCCAGACACTCCGTTCGTCGCCGGCGCCTACATCGAACACGAATCCGGCGACGACGTCGTCACCCTCTACCGCCGCCAAATGAAAGCCATCACGGAATACGGCGGCACGCCCATCCTCTTCCAAACGCGTCGCCTCCACGGAAAATCCAACACCGAAAAAGCCGCCGTCTACCAAGCCGCTGCCAAAGGCCACGCCGCAGTCCTCGCGTTCGAACTCGGCCAGATGTTCGCCCCTAACGGCGAAATCTTTGACGACGACATGATCCGCCGCCTCCTCGACATCCCCGAAATCAAAGGCATGAAGCACAGCTCTCTGGACCGCCTCATCGAACTCAAACGTCTCGACGCACGCGACAAACACCGCCCTGACTTCCGCATCTACACCGGCAACGACCTCGGCATCGATATGATCGAGTACGGCTCCGACTATCTCCTCGGCCTCGCCACCTTCGCCCCAGAAAAATTCGCCGAACGCGACCACCTGTGGGCGACTGACGATGAAAAATACTTCGCCCTCTCCGACGCCCTCCAATATCTCGGCAACGTCGCCTTCCGCGACCCCGTTCCAGCCTACAAACACTCCGCCGCCGCATTTCTCAAGATCACCAAGCGCATCTCGACGGGCCGCACCCATCCCCAAAGCCCCACCCGCCCCGCGTGGGACCTAGGAATGATGCAAGACTGCGCCCGCCGCCTCAGCCTGTAGCGTCGGCAAGCTCGTGTAAGGGCGCAGCACTGCTGCGCCCCAGCTTGCCCGGCAGTAATCCTCAGGACGATCTGTTTTTTCTCTGAATTCCCGCGCGGTTTCAACACGCAGCCGGCATTTGGGTGCCGCACCCTTGCGCCTTTCAAGGGTGCGGTTTTTTCACCACCGCCCCTCGCCCGATCCGTCAAACCCGCGCATGTAGCACCGAATGTACGGGCGCAGCACCGCTGCGCCCCAGCTTGCCCAGACGTAGTCCCCGTCACGATTTGTTTTTTCTTGAATTTCCGCTCGATCAGCCCAACAACTCAAACATCATTCGTCTTAAATCTCTCAATCAGCTTCGCGCACCCTCTCACCGTTAGCGCCATCATCGTCAACGTCGGATTCTGGCAAGCTGACGAAACAAAGCTCGCCCCATCCATTACAAACAAATTCTTCACATCATGCGTCTGGTTAAACGACGTCAGCACCGACGTCTTCGGATCGTTCCCCATCCGCGCCGTCCCCAATTCATGGATCGCCATGCCCGGCATCTCGGTCCGCGCCTGCATCTTGATATTCTTCGCGCCCGCCGCCTCCAGCATTTCGGCGCCCTGCGCCGCGGCATCTTCCATCAACGCCTTCTCGTTGTCGCCATGCGTCATCGAAATCCGCAACGCAGGAATTCCCCACGCATCCTTCAGAGTTTTATCGATCTCGATGTAGTTGTCCCAGCGCGCCAGCGATTCACCAAACGCACCAACCCCGATCGTATAATTGCCTTCTTTCACAGCCTTTTTGTAAACCGCGCCGTACCCTCCGGCCCCAAAATTAAACACAGCGTCGCCCGATCCCTGATACCCATATCCGCGGATAAAGTTCGCCGACTTCTTCACCGACGGTGAGTTCCTAAATCGAGGAATATAAATCCCGTTCGGCCGGTCCGGCTCGTTCGCATTCGGCTTCTCGTTCATGTTCGGGAGTTCGCCGCCAGCACCGCCACCCGTGACGTGGTCCATCAAATAGTGCCCAAGCGCGCCGCTCGAATTTCCCAGCCCGTTCGGATGCTCCGGCGTCGATGAGTTCAGCAGGATGCGCGTCGATTCCAGCGCCTGCGCGCACAAAATCACCGCCTTGCCGCGCACTTCTTTCACCTCGCGCGTTATCCGATCCACGTACGTCACACCGTTTGCCTTGTTCGAAGCGCGGTCCATGTTCACGTGCGCCACAACCGCGTTCGTGATCAGCGTGCAATTCCCCGAGTTCTGCGCATCCGCCACGGTCGTGAACGGGCTGCTGAAATATGAAAACGTCCTGCATCCGCGTTCGCACGGCCCGCAATAGTGACAAGCGCTCCGCCCGTTCTGCGCTTTCGTCAGCACCGCAGCCCGACCGATCGTCACCGTCCGATTGAACTTCGCCTTCACCTTATCCCGCAGCAAAATCTCGCCGCAGCTCATCTTCATCGGCGGCAAAAACTGCCCGTCCGGCAGCATCTCGTTTCCTTCCGCCGCGCCCGTGATCCCGACGTACTTTTCCACGATGTCGTACCACGGCGCTAAATCCGCGTACGAAATCGGCCAATCGACATCGTACCCATCGCGACTCGCCGCCTTGAAATCGTTGTCGCTCAGCCGGTAGCTCTGCCGCCCCCAAACCAGCGACCGCCCGCCCAGCACGCGCAGTCGCTGCCACGTGAACGGCTTGTCCGCAGGAGTGCTGTACGGATTCTCCAAATCGTTCACGAACCACGTGTAGTTGTATTCCATGCACGCATAGCACTGCTTCTGAATCGGCCGCGTGCGCGCAATCTCCGGATCGTGATCGCGATACTTCAATTGATACGCCGGCGTGTGCTCCGTAAATTCCGCCGGAGTCACCGCGCGTCCCGCTTCCAGCAGCGCCACTTTCAATCCCGCCTCAGACAGCTGCTTCGCCGCCCATCCGCCGGTCGCGCCAGAGCCCACCACAATCGCATCGTACGTTTTCGTCAACGGATCATCTGCAAAGCTGAACAGGCTCACTTGTGGCTCCCCTCGGCATGGTCGCAACCCTGATAAACTCCGTGCGTAAAGTTATCGTCCCGCCCCAACTCTTTCATTCCAATCTGCGATGTGTAGTACGCCACTCCAATGTGAGTCTTGAGCTGCTCGAAGTTCGTAAATCCCGGATCGGCCCCCGCCGCCTCACCCGTCCACGTGCTACCAGCGAGCGGATACGCCATCGAGTACAGCAAATCGTCCTGATCTTCGCGCGACAAATATCGAAACGTGTTTTTGTACTTCCGCATGCTCTCGCCATCGATATAAGCGAGATTCCCCAGAAAAGACTTCTGGTTTTCGTGCGTTTCAGCCGCCATCACCAGATCGATGTATCGATTCACCAGCGCATCTTTCGCGCCCGGCGTATCCGTCGCCGGAATAATCAAATCGCTCAAAATGATCAGCGTCTCGTTCTGGTGCTCATCCAGAAACAGCGGCTTCCAGTTCGCGCCCTTCAACTCATTCGACGCGTCCACCCCGCGCTGCGCCGGAGTCAGTTCCGACTTGTCTGCCGCCGCATCAGCCGCCTTGCTCTGCCTCGCTCCCACCAT
The DNA here is from genome assembly GCA_963766985.1 of uncultured Acidobacteriota bacterium. Taxonomy (GTDB): domain Bacteria; phylum Acidobacteriota; class Terriglobia; order Acidiferrales; family UBA7541; genus Acidiferrum. The sequence continues at coordinate 422,406 of CAVYCJ010000003.1, read as the reverse complement.
CGCCGGCGTCAAAGCCGCCGCCGCGCCGCCGAGCACGCTCGCCCGCAACATTTCCCGTCGTTTCATCAAGGCTCCCCTGGAAAACAGGGCCGCATGCCGCATCAAGGCAACACGCGCCCGCCAACACCGCCCGAAAGTCTACATCAACCACAACACAAAATCGGACGCGAACCAAATCCCGAACGCATCAGTCAATTAAGCAAAAACAAACCGGCAGTTGGGTGCCGCACCCTTTTTGGTTTTAAAAAGGGTGCGGGTTTAGATCCAATCTCACCCATTCTTAAACAACTGCCAGCAGATGTAAGGGCGCAGCCCTGCCGCGCCCGCGTCCACAACGTTCACTCCAACAAAGACGTCCCATCGTTGTTTTCGTTTCCATCCGTCCGTCGCCAAATAAAAAAGAGAGCGCGGCCGGCGAACCGCCGGCTGCGCTCCTGATTTTCCATTTTCCGATTTCTATCCTCTAATTTCCGCCGTCTTACTGATTCGATGCGATCGACGATCCCGCCACGACAATCTCCACGCGCCGGTTCTGCTGTCGCCCCGCCGCCGTATCGTTCGTCGCTACCGGCTGATCCTTGCCGAATCCATGCGCCGAAATCGTGTCCGCTGCCACGCCCTGCGCCACCAGGTACGCACGCACAGTGTCCGCGCGCTGCTCCGAGAGCTTCAAGTTAACTGCATCGCTCCCGACGCTGTCCGTGTGACCATCCACTTCCAGCGTCAGTCCCGGATGCGAAATCAAAATGCCCGAGATCTTCGCCAGCTTTTCCTTCGCGCCCGGCTTCAACGTGAACTGTCCAAAATCGAACAACACGTCCGACATATTCACAATCAATCTGCCCGCCGATTCGCGAGTCTCCAGCACTTGGTTCAATTGTTCACGAAGTTGCTCGCGTAGCCGCGCCTTCTCGGCCTCAGCCGCCGCCACTTGCGCTTGCGCCTGTTGTGCCGCAGCCGCACTCGCCGCTTCAGCCGCTCGCTGTTGCTCCAATGCACGTTGCGCATCAGCATCGGCTTGGGCCTTCGCTTGTTCCGCCGCCAACCGTTGCTGCTCCGCCGCCGCTCGCTGACGGTCCGCTTCCGCAGCCTGCGCCGCGGAGTCCGCTTCGCGAGCTTGCGAAGCCGCTTGCGCATCCGCCGTCTGCTTGTCTTCAATCTTTCGAATCGTGATCAACCGCGCATCTTCCGCCGTCTGCGCCGCGTCGCGCGAATTCTGCTGAATGGTCTTCTTGTTCGACGACCGTCCCGCAAACTCATCTTCCGCGTTCTGCAAGGCAATCGCAGCACGCTGGTAAGCGTCCGGCGCCCACGTCTCCGCGCCAGTCCACTTCGCGATGCGCACCGCGTTCCGCGCCTCGTACAACTCGAGCGGCGTCTTGCGATCCAGCGTGTACGGAGTGATTTGCGAGCGATCGACGTTCACCACATACTGCCCGCGCTCGAGCAATTCGTAGTGCACGTTGATCGGTTCGATCGTTCCGACCGTCTTGTCGCTCACCACGTTTTCCATCACCACTTCGTTGCTCGGCTGTGTCACCGCAAAATACGGCTCCGCCGTGATGATCAATCCAAACGTCTGCAAGTCCGTCGTCACTTCCATCGAACTGTGATCATTGCCGCCACTCAGCAGCACTTCGCCCAAATTTTTTGGCCGCCCTTCCGGCGTCACCGCCCACAACACATACGTCAAAAACTCCGGCCCGTACTGCGTCGGCGAGTTCATCTTCTCGACGTGCAATTTGATCTCAATGCGCCCCTGCTTGCTGTTCACGTTCACTTCGCCACGCGCCTGCGGCATCAGTTCCGTCCCGCGAAAATCGACTTGCGTGGATCCGCTTCGGTGCTGGTAGTTGATCGCTCGCGTCGAGCGCTCCACCACGGTCACCTTGAAAATCGTCTGCCCATTCGCGGTGTGGTCAACAACCACCCCCTGCTGCTGCTCTTGCGGCGCGCCGTACACGGCGCTCCCGCCAAACAGCAAAAATGCCGGCAACACAATCCACGCCGTGCGCACCTTTTGGGTACGGCCTGCCAAACTCTCGTTCACTTTGATTTTCATTTTGAAAAACTCCTCTCGCTGGTTCAGTGGAGAACTTCGTCTCATGCAGTGGGTGCGGGTTCGCTAAAGCCGTCCTTGGGAGCGACTTTCATTGCGATTCCCGGCATGTACATTGTTCCGTTTAGAAGCTCCTCCGACCATCAGGCAAAGACAGCACCCCGCACCCAGAAACCCTTGATGTCGATTCGGAACATCTGGCGAACTATTCAAAAGAGTGGCCAAACACATGCGCCAATACACACAAAACGCACAAAGCGCGACGCCCACTGCTTTCCTACAGGCTTCGCGGTAGTCAAATCGCGGTCGGCGGTGTCAACTCCCAGCACCCGTGTCATCCTGAGCGAACAAGCCTGTGCCCTGTGCGAACAAGCCTGTCCTGCCGGTCAAAATGAACGTGTCATCTAGAGCGAATTAAGCCTGTCATCCCGGGCAAAATGAACGTGTCATCCTGAGCGGAGCGAAGGATCTCAGGCGTAATCCGCACCATTCACCGGGCACTCGCCACCTCCCGCTTTCTTCGCCGCCCCCGCTCCGCTAAGATGCTCCCGCCATGTCCACCCCAATGAACCGCCGCCACTTCATCATCGCCACCGGAATGACCGCCCTTGCTTCCACCCGCGTTCTCGGTGCCAACGACACTCTTCGCGTCGGCGTCATCGGCGCCGGCGGGCGCATGGGAGACCTACTCAACGCCGCCGACCGCGTCGGCGGCTACCAGATCGTCGCTGTCAGCGACGTCTACGCCCCGCGCCGCGAAGCCGTCAAAACTCGCGCGGCCGGCGCCAATGCCACCACGCACGTCAATTACAAAGAAGTCCTCGATCTCCAGCTCGACGCCGTTCTCATCGCCTCGCCCGACCACTGGCACGTCCGCATGGCCGCCGACGCCGTTGCCAGCGGCAAAGACGTCTACCTCGAAAAGCCCGTTACGCACACGCTCGAAGAAGGGGCCGTGCTCACCAAGGCCGTCCGCTCCAGCAAGCAGATCCTCCAATGCGGCATGCAGCAGCGCAGTTGGAGCCACTTCCGTGACGCGGTTGACCTAATCCAGGGCGGCAGTATCGGCCGCGTGCCGCAGGTCCGCACGTATTGGTGGCAGAACTATTTAGCTCACGGCCCGCGCACAGTCGTAGACACGGGCGCGCTCGATTGGAAGCAATGGCTTGGCAACGCGCCCGACCAACCTTTCAGCGAAGAGAAATTCTTCCGCTGGCGCTGGTTCTGGAATTTCGGTGGTGGCGCCATGACCGATCTATTCACGCACTGGATCGACGTCGTGCATTGGGCCATGAAGTCCGACGAGCCGCGTGTCGCGCATCTGCTCGGCGACAAATATCTCTTCGAACAGTGGGATTGCCCCGACACCGTGCAGGCCGCTCTGCGCTATCCCGGCTTCGACGTCGTCTACGAAGGAATGATGGGCTCGTCCATCGACGACGGCGGCCTCGAGTTCCGCGGCCTCGACGGCACGATAAAACTCACTCGCAACGGTTTCACCCTCTGGCGCGAAGGCGTGCAAGGCAACCTCAATCCCGTCGTGAAAGCCGACAGCTACCGCGACGGCACCATCACCCACATGGAAAATTTCTTCGACTGCGTCCGCTCCCGCAAAGAACCCAACGCCCCCGTCGAAACCGGTGTCGCCGCCGCTCGCGCCGGCCACATCGCCAACCTCGCGTACCTGCGCAACGCCCAAATCAATTGGCCCCTCAAACCCTGACCGCATCGCCGTCTCGCGACGACAATATGGCCAATGTACGGGCGGTGCTTGCTCCGCCCGACCAAGTTAGCCAGTCCCAAATTAGCCATGTCATCAAATTAGCCGGTCACCAAATTAGCTTGTCACCAAATTAGCCGGTCACTGAGTTAGCCGGTCACCGAGTTAGCTTCTCACCGAGTTAACCTGTCATTCCGACCGGAGTGAGCCGACGCCTTTTCTTCGCGTTCGCTCCTGCGAACGCGTCGGCTCGCGTAGTGGAGGAATCTCTCTTCGATCGCCGCAAGAAAGCTCCTGGGTGCCGCACCCTCAGCCTTTAGAGGGTGCGGGTTTAGACGAATCGTAGCCCATGCCCTAACGCCGATCTCCATTCGAACCCCACCTGCTGCTTACTCAATTGCGCCCACTCCCCAAAAGCGAGAGGGGCGCGAATCGCGCCCCTCTCTCCTCTTCCACCTTTCAACTTTTAACTGTCGACTTCCTCAGTGCGGCCGCCCACCCTCCGGGTGTCCGCCACCGCCCTGATGCTGCTCCATGCGCGTCTGCTGCTGCGCATGTTGCGTCTCCATGCGTTGCGTCTGCTGCGTATGACGCGCTTCCATCTGCTGCTTCTGCGCATCATTCGCCTGACGCTTCTCGGCCTGCTGATGTTCCCTGTCCTGTTGCTGCTGCAATTTCTGGTGATCCGCATTCTGTTTTGCAGCCAGCTTCTGTTGTTGCTGCTGATATTTCTGGTCTGTCTTCGCGTTGCCCGTGTTCGGCGGAGTGAAATTGTGCTGCTGCACTTCGCTCGCGTGGTTATACGAAGCCTTCCGCGTATCATTCGTCGGTCGGTCGCCCTGATTGCCGCGTGCCGCGTTCGCTGGAGGCGCGTGATACTCGCCGCCCGCTTCCCGCGCCGGTACCGCTCCGCCTTTGAAATCATTCGGGCGCGCCGTCGCCGCGATTGGAGGCCGGCCTTTGTTCGCAGGACGCACGCAATTCCGGATTTCCGCGCGCCGCTTCCGCGTGTTCCCGCTGCGCCGCGACCGCATCTACGTGCCGCTCGTTGGCCCAGCGCTCCTGCTCCGCACTGGCTCGCGCGTTGATGCCGCCTTCGCCGCCGTTGAACGCAACGCGCGACCGGTTGTTCTCGATGACCGTTGTTCGATACGTGTTGTGAATGATCGTCTCGTTCACATGCACGACCGCTGTGTTGTAGAAGAAGTGATTGTTCTCCCAACGCCCGCCTTCAAATCCATTCCCGAAATATCCAAATCCGTAGTTGATCCCGCCGTAGAAACCAACGTGTGGTCCCCAATATCCGGCGTGCCAGAGGAACGCGCTGCCGCCCCATCCCCACCAGCCCGGCGTCCACAAAAATCCTGGTTCCGGCGCCAGCACCCACGTGCCCGGCACCCAGTAATACCCGTCGGGATCGTCATAAGCCCAGTAACCTGGCGTCCACAAATAGCCGTCGCCCGGGCAGATCGGCTGCTCGTAAACCGGAATTGCCGGCGGACCGAAACCCACCGAAATTGAAACTTGTCCAAATGAGGCCTGAGAGAGAACCAGTAACACAAACGAGAAAAGCAGAGAGCGTAAGACTGTCGCGTACCTCATTGCGCTTCCTTCTGCCCGCTCATCCGGTTTGCCGGCCTGCTGTGCAATCAACGACGGAGATTCTGGCAAGTGGATCGAGAGGCGTGAGTGGTTTGGGCACCGGCCGTACCGCGCCGGAACGCCACGGTAGATGATACTCCGCTAAGGCGCCATCGGGTCATGCCTGTAGTTCGCATCGTTCGGCGCAGTAGATAACACCCGCTCTTCGTCGCTCGCCATTCGCGAATCATGTACGGGCGCAGCACTGCTGCGCCCCATGCCCGCACGATGTAAACCGAGTGTGTCTTCGCGTTCGATCCCTCGCACGCCTCGTCACTTCCCAATGATCTGCACTTCCATCGGCTGCAGCGTCACGCTGACGCAATTCAGCGGCCCGATCCCTGTGCTGCCATCCGTCTCTGCCACGACGACCTTGCCGCTCCCAAGTTGCACGACATTGCCAGGCGCCGCCGGATTCGCCTTGTTGCTGTACAGCACGCGCAATCCATCGCCAGCGAGATGCAACGTCAAATCCACTATCACCGACACCGTGATCGGATTCGCCGTATCTGTATTCGCCACCACCAGAATTTCCTGGTCCATCAGAATCCGCGAAAACGCGACCACTCCGCCAACGTAAGGCGAGATTCCGAAATTCTTCCCGTCACCCGAAATCGGCCGAAAATAAAATCGCCCATAGCGCAGCGCCGGACTCTGTTTCCGAATGGCCGCGATCGCGGACACGTCTTCGTAATAGGTGTTGATCTGCCCGAATCCCGGTCCGCCCCACAACGCCTCTCGCACCGCCGGATCGGTTCCCACTCCATGCAGTCCTTGTTCCGTCCCGTAGTACACGCACGGAATCCCCGGCAAGCAAAACAGGCTCGCAAGTCCTAGCGTCACCTGATCGTCAAATCTCGTCGCATCGGTTGGATCGACGTACCGAATCCGCTCCTTCATGTCGTGGTTGTCCAAAAACGTGACGAAGAATCGCGTCGCGTCTCCGTGCGAACTCAAAATGTCGCCTTCTTGCTGCTTCCGGTACTGATACATGCCCACGAGTCCTGATGGCGCTGACTCCGCCTTCACGACCGGCTTCAGGCTGTAATACAGCGGATAATCGAGCGCCGCGTCCACCCCCACCATTTCGTCTTCGGACAGGTCCGTCGTCTCCAGCGCCGTATTCCGCCCGATGAATTCTGCAATCACTTGTTCCGAGTTGCCCGTCAGCACTTCGCCGAACGTGAAGAAATTCTTCTTCCCGATGCTCATCGCAAATTCTCGAATCGAATTTCCGAACAGTTGAGGCAGCCCACCCTTGAGATAGCGCAGCGTGTCGATCCGGAATCCGTCGATGTCGAACCGCGCGATCACATACTGATACGCGCGAATCAGAAATTGCTGGAGGTCGGGGTCGATCGTCATCATCTGCTTCAGCGAATCGAAATCGCCGATCGTGTCGTCGTCCGGCGCAGGCATCGCTCCTTGCCTGCGAAAATATTCGTTCTGCTGAAGCTCTTTGGGCCAAACCATCGGATCTGTCGCCGGATTCGGAAGCGCCGCGATATCCGTCCACGCGCTCTGCGCCACCGCATTCTGGTCGCGCCACTGGACTGAGCGTGCAAAACTCCGATAATCCGCCTGTGCTCCCTGGCTGTTGGTGCAGTCCGTCTCTCCTGCATCGCAAGCGTAGGCAAACACGTCGCCGGTGTGGTTCAGCACAATGTCGAGGATCACGTACATGCCGAGTTTGTGCGCCGCATCGACCAGGTTTCTCAGCTCGTCGTCGGCATTCTGCGCATCGCGTGCGAATCGCGGATCGACGTGCAAAAAATCGCGAATGCCGTAACCGTGATACGTGCCGTCCTGATTCGGCACATTCTTCAGCACCGGGCTGAGCCAGATCGCTCCCGCGCCAAGCCCCTGGATGTACGGCAACTTGTCCTGAATGCTCGCCAGGTTCCCGCCCTGAAAACCATAAAAGTTCGGATCGTCGAACGGCTGATGCACTGGCGGGTTCTGAGAATTATTGAAGCGATCGACCATCAAAAAATAAATCCACTGGTCGCGCCAATCCTGCGGCGAAGGAAAAGTATTCAGCTGCCCGCCTGTGTCTCGGTTGGCATTGAAGATCGCGAGGAAATCCGGGGAGTACAGAGATGTAGCCATGATGTTCTCCTGCGGGCTGAGGCGGCGAGTATACCGCCTCGCCAAGTACCGCGATGTAAAAATCTAGAAACACTGGCGCTGGACTTCTTCAGCAGGACTTTTCTCGTTAGACTAGCCCTCGCATCCTGCAAAATTCACCGAGGCCCACGCCGATATGCCCCGCACTTTTCTCATCGACACCGATACGGGATCCGACGACGCCGTCGCGATCATCATGGCGTTGCGCACGCCCGATGTTCGCGTCGCGGCAGTCACGGTGGTCGCGGGAAACGTTCCGCTGTCGCAAGCGACGAGCAACGCGCTTTACACCGCCGAACTGTGCGGCTCCGATGTGCCGGTATTTGCCGGTGCCGACAAACCCGTGTCGCGCGAACTTGTATGCGCCGACTGGTTCCACGGCAAAGACGGACTCGGCGATCACGGCTACGTTCCGAAAAAGCGCAAAGTCGAATCGACTCACGCTGTCGACGCGATGATCGAAACGATTCGCGAGAATCCCGGCCTCACGATCGTGACGCTTGGGCCGCTTACGAACGTCGCGCTTGCCCTGCAACGCGATCCAAAGCTCGCCGAATCGGTCGGCCGCTGCGTGATCATGGGCGGCAATCCCTGCTGCGAAGGAAACATCACGCCAGCCGCGGAGTTCAATATCTACGTCGACCCGGAAGCGGCGCGCATCGTTTTTCGTTCCGGGATGCCGATCGAAATGGTGGGCTGGCATCTTTGCCGCGGCGAGGCCGCGTTGAATCAGCGGGAGATCGATTCCCTGCTCGCGTCGAAAAAGCCGCTCGCCGAATTCGCCGTGCTGTCGAACAGCGTCGCGGCCGAGTCGTATCACACGCAGACCGGCGAATACGGAATCTGCCTCCCCGATCCAACCGCGATGGGCATCGCCATCGATCCGAAGCTTTGCATCGACGGCACCGAGCATTACGTCGAGATCGAAACGGAGAGCGAACTGAACCGTGGCACGACCCTTGTGGACAAGCTCAACGTTGCCGACGACAGTCGCAATATCCAGGTTTGGGGACCGACGGTGAAAGCGCAGCCACGCAAGATTCACGTTTGCTGGACGATGGACGTTCCCGCGTGGAAAAAATCTCTCTTCTCTCTGCTCACCGAGTAGTCGGCGGCGATCCTCCTAAATCAATTTTGGGTGGCGCTTGTGAAAATCCGTGTGCGCCTGGAATGTGCGCGCCGCCTGGATCACGCCGAAATCGTCGCCGGCGCGCGCCACGAACTGGATTCCGACGGGCAAGTGTTTGTCGGTAAAGCCGCATGGCACCGATAGCGCCGGCAAGCCGCAAAGATTCCCAATCGCACCGAGCGGATCGGGAAACGACAAGCCCGTCTCCAAATTAAAATCGAGCGAAGTCGCGGGCAGCGGTTGCGAGACCGTCGCGATCACGTCGAACGCATCGAACAAATCCGCCATCTTCCCCTGGAGTTGCTCGCGAATTTTCGACGCCTGCCAGTAATCGGCGGCGGAGATCTGTTCGTTGACGTAGCCATTGATCTGGCCGAGCGGATCAGCAAGCTCGCTGACTTTTCCGCTGCGGATCAATTCGCGGAACGATGACGCGCCTTCCGTGCCCATGATCACGTTGCCGACGTCGTCCCACGGACCTTGCGGCAACGCCGCGCGATGGACGGTGGGGAAAATCTTGTGGAGCGATTTCTCGGTCGCGTCGGAGATTTTCGCGACGGCTGGGTCCATGCTCTTCCACGCATTCGTCAGCCAGCCGACGGTGAGCGACCGCGCTTTCAATTCCATCGACGGCGAATAGGTGAACGCCGCCTTGTCCACCGCGAGGGTCGAGTGATCTTTCGGGTCGTGTCCGGCTAGCACCGCGAAAATTCGCGCGCAGTCTTCCGCGGAGCGCGCCATCGGTCCGATTTTATCCATCGACGGAGCCAGCGCCATGGCGCCGTATTTGCTCACTCGCCCATACGTTGGCCGCATGCCGCTGACGCCGCAAAACGCGGACGGACAAATGATGGAGCCCCACGTTTCGGTTCCGATCGCGAATGCGGCGAGACCCGCGGCGACGATAGCGCCGGAGCCAGAGGAGGAGCCGCACGTCCAACAATTCGTGTTCCAGGGATTTTTCGCTTCGCCTTGCAGAGACGCGGACGCGAAGCGGTAGTTCATACCGCCGGCCAGCTCGATCATCGCGGCTTTGCCGATCATGACCGCGCCAGCGCGATTCAAGTGCTCGATGACGGTCGCGTCGTAGTCGAATACCTGATCGGCATACGGTTTCGCGCCCCAGGTGACCGGCACGCCTTTCACGGCGAGCAAATCTTTGGCGGCGTATGGAATGCCGTGGAGTGGGCCGCGATAGTGGCCGCGACGGATTTCCTTTTCGGCGGCTGATGCCTGTGCCATCGCGATGTCGGGCGTGAGGCGCGCGTAGGCGTTGAGTTTGGGACCGAATTTTTCGCTGCGGCTGAGATAGAGCTGCGTGAGATCGACGGGCGAGAGTTGTTTCGCCTCGATGCGGCGGGCGAGTTCGGTGACAGGCAGGTAGAAGAGTTCTTCAGCGGGCATCGAGGGTCCTCGGTGCATTGCGCAGGCAGGAAAGGAAAGAACGCAAGACGCGGTGATCTTGGCAAGCTGGGGCACAGCATGCTGTGCCCCTACATGTTTCGCGCGGCGCACGCGTTCTGAAGTTGACGTGGACGGTCATGGCTTCTTCGGTGCGCTGGCGGCAGGAGCGGATTTCGTTGGCGCCGCCGATTGGCTTGCGGGCGATTTCGCAGGCGGAGCGGCGGGTGGTTTCGGTTTTTTCTCGCGCTCGTATTGGGGTTTCAGGTAGAGAGCGGGGCCATCGCCGTTCTCGATTTTGTAGGCGCGGATGTGATCCAACGACGGTTGGACGACGGCGCAGAGGCGGTGCAGGTCAATCTTCTGCTCGTTGGAAAAGCGCGAGTCGTAGAGGACCAGGATCGCCTGAAAGCGAGCGTCGGCTTCGGTCTGACTTTCCACCGAGAGCTTGGGTGCATTCGGCAGTTGATTTTGCAGTGTCCGCCGCGCTCGGCGGCGCAGGCGGTGGATTCTGAGGGCCAGGTTGAGCGACAGACGACGTCATCGTCGCGGCATTCGCCGCGACGATGGCCGCTGGAGCAATCGACGCGACCGCCGAGGCCACGGCGGCGCGACGCGTGAATTCGCGGCGTGAGATCGGCGCCCGCGGCTTTTCGTCGGCGGAAGTGGCGTCTGGGCTCGGCGCCGGGTCGGGTTGGTCAGCCATTGGATCCTTTCCGGAGTGCGCAGTGCGACCAGGGAGGGGCTGGCAGCGAGACATCCGCGCAAAAAGACGAGCTCGCGAACGAGGCTACTGAATCCCCCGAACACCGTCAACTAGGCGATAGGCCAGTTGTTATCGGCGTTTCCTGGATCAAAGGCCCCGACGACGATGCGGGTTCGAGTGGTTCCGGGGCCTCGAAGACGATGCGGGGAATGTCGTCGTCTTCCCTCGAGATACCGAGCTCATGGTCGATCTCGGGGAGAGTTCGGAGTTCGAGGCTGGCGATGTAGGCGAGGACCGAGGCGCGGCGGACGGGAATTCGATCTTCGACCAGCAGTTTCGCGAGAGAGCAGAGGAAGTCATTCACCTCGCATGCGGATCTGAAGTTGAGTGGTCGCGGGCCGAAATGACGGGTTAAGTCGGCATCGAGGTTGGCCTTGAGCTGGGACTGGATATGACGAATGCAGAATGCTGCGTTTGGAAGAACGGGAAAGCGGCAGCGTCTGCCGGAGTCGTAGATGTGACGGCATGCGTTTTGAGACAGGAGGGTGCTGGGTTGCGGTTTCATTTTGGTCCTCGATGGGGGTGTACCCCGGTGTTTTTGTGAAGAGTGCGGAAGTCGTTTTGAATGAGGAGATTGCAAAAACGGTGAAAAACAAGAGTGTGGAAGTTGCGGATTCGGGAGGACTTGCGGGAGGGCGTGTTGCGGAGTGGCGTTCGAAGAGGTGACTTTCACATTTCATAGTAGCACGGGAATTGTACTTTGTCAATAGCATTATTGAATAGTATTACGTTCGAATACGTTGGGCGATTTGATTCGAAAGGGTGGGTAAGTTGTTGAAGGGGTTTGGGTAGAGTGGACTGGGGTGGGGCGCAGGCGGCTGGTGGGAGTTTGGCGGGGACGGCTGAGAGCCCTTTGGGCTTCTTTTGAAACGGTAGGGTTACTTCTTTCGCTTTTCCGGTGGTGGGACGGAGTATTCACGTCGCGCATGAACCGTAGACCCAGGCCGAGCCACGCTGACCTTCAAGCTGTGGTGAACTTTCGGCTTCGCGTTCGTGGGCGAAAAGGCAAGCACGTACCTGTATTCAGCACCTGCGACCAGGGTCTTCAAGCCGTCCTCGAGGTCGTTGTTGTTGTGAAAGAAAGTCCCACCGGTGCCATCCGCCAGTTCTTCCATGACTTGGGTATCGGCATCCATCGATTGTTCACGATATTGGTTGATGAGGCGTTGCGAAGCTGGATCAACACGGTTCGTGACCTCCGCGGCCAGATTAGTCGTGTACAACCCTCGCGCGTCGAGAGTGTTGATGGCCGTGTTGCTGCGCGCGGCGATATCCAGAACTTCTGATTTGATAGCGAGAGCGTCCGGGCCAGATGTGAAGAATCCCGGTGAGATCAAGACGATTACGTGTTGCCCGGGAAGCGGCGCCATCAACTTGTTCATAATTAGCCGCAGAGCGTATAAATTGGCGCGAAAGTTCTGCTCGCCCAACTGCACGGCTCTGTCCGCGGCAGTCCGTGCGTAGGCTTCGGCCGCCTCTGGGGTAATTCCTTTCACGCAGCGAAGAACCTGGATGATGACTGCTTGTAATGCCCAGTCGTCGCTTTTGTTCACGATGCGATCACCTTGGTAGTAATCGACGTTGTAGCACTCGTGCCCGTTCGTGCGCAGAAGCGTCTTCACCTTCAAATTCAAAATCGCCTGCTTTAGTTTCTCGTGGTCACGCGTCAGTCCGCTATTCACACCCGAAGTCGATAGGACAGCCGCGAAGTCCTGAGGAGCAAGCGAAGAATCGAGCGCCTTGGTCGCCGCTTCTTGGACGTGAGGAAGATCGTCAAACGTTAGGTTGAAGTCGTCGAAGAGAAAAACCACGAAGCGCTGAGTCGGAGAATTGAGTTGCGAAACAGACGGAGACTCGCCAGTTTCCGGCGCTGATACAGGAGAATTTGCTGCCGTGGCTTCGACTTCCCGATGGACGATGGAAAATCCAGTGATCGTTTGCGGTTTGCCATTGTCAAAGACCTGAAAATCGTCCTTTGTCAGACCGCCGATGCTGTGGCCATGAGAGTCGCGAACGACGACGGGGACGAGGACTTCGTTTGTGAAGGAATGGATGGCGGGGGATGGTTGCTGCTGGGCGGTGACGCGGAGGGGGAAGAGCAAGGTGATAGGCGCGCAGAGAATTGCGGGGAGGGTTTTTGCTGACAGGCGCATTAGGGGTGAGAGTTTATATCTTTGGGAGGGGTGGGCGGCGGGTGAACGTCGCAGGTTGGGGAGGTGGAGGAAGGAGGAGGCGGGGACAGCAGGGATCGGGAGCGACTGTGAAAGCGGCGCGGGAGCGCCGCACTCCAAAATGTTTCGAGGCGAATGGTTGGGGGAGGCGATCGGTTGATTTGAGGCGAAGGTCGCGGGTGAGATTACTTTGTGGGGGTGCCGAGGACTTCGCGGATGGTGCGGAGGAGGGCCATGCGGTTGAAGGGCTTGGTGAGGATGCGGACGGAGGAGCCGGCTTGGGCGGCTTCGGCGGCGGCGTGTTCGCTGTAGCCGGACATGAAGATGACGCGCAGGGCGGGATCCTGCTGCTGGAGAAGAGCTGCGAGTTGTTGGCCGGTCATGCCGGGCATGACGAGGTCGCTGACGAGGAGATCGATCTCTTCGCTGCGCTCGGCGGCTAATTTAAGAGCTTCCTGGCCGTTGCGGGCTTCGATGACGGTGTAACCGGCGGCCTGGAGGAACTCGCGGGCGAGTTCGCGGACGTCGGCTTCGTCTTCGGCGAGCAAAACGGTTTCGGTGCCGCGCGGGGCTTCGGCGTAACTGGCAACTTTGCCGGCGGAGTCGATGGGCTGGTCGACGCGAGGAAGATAAATCTTGAACGAAGTGCCTTTGCCGAGTTCGCTGTAGACCCAGATGAAGCCACCGCTCTGCTTGACGACGCCGTAGACGGTGGAAAGACCGAGGCCGGTTCCCTTCCCTTGTTCCTTGGTGGTGAAGAAGGGTTCGAAGATGCGGGCCTGGGTTTCCTGGTCCATGCCGGTACCGGTGTCGCTGACGGCAAGGAGGATGTAGGGGCCGGGAGTAACGACGGGACGCGCGTTGGCGTAAGAGCGGTCGAGTTCGGTGTTTGAGGTTTCGATGACCAGGCGGCCGCCGCTCGGCATAGCGTCGCGAGCGTTGACGGCGAGATTCATGATGACCTGCTCCATCTGGCTGGCGTCGGCACGGATGGCGCCGAGATCGGGAGATGTGCGGATGACGAGGTCGACGTCCTCGCCGAGCAGGCGCGGGATGAGCTTGCCCATGTCTTCGACGATCTTGTTGAGATTGATGACGCGGGGCTGAAGCACCTGCATGCGGCTGAAAGCGAGAAGCTGGCGCGTGAGCGAAGCGGCGCGGTCAGCGGCGCGATCGATGAGCTCGACCTTGCGAACGGCGGAGTCACCGTGAGGAAGAGCGTTGAGCAGAAGCTCGGTATGGCCCTTGATGACCATCAAAAGATTGTTGAAGTCGTGAGCGACGCCACCGGCGAGACGGCCGACGGCCTCCATTTTCTGCGCCTGGCGGAGTTGATCTTCGAGAAGCTGGCGTTCGCCGATGTCTTGAGCGACGACGAGATAGACAGGACGGCCGGCGTATTCGAGACGATGAGCGATCACTTCGGCGTCGATGAGCTTGCCGTCTTTGCATACGTGCTTCCAGCTCGTTTTGGCGGGAGGCGTCGTGCCGGATAGCCGGAGGAACTCAAGAAAGGCGACGTGCTCGGTCGCTGGGCGGAAATCCAGGACGGTCATGGACTCGAACTCGCTGGTCGAAAAGCCGAAGAGTTTCACCGCGGCATCGTTGACCTGAATGCACATGAAAGTATCGCAGTCGAAAACCCAAGTTGGCAGCGGATTGTTGGAGAAAAAGAGCCGGAACATCGAGGCGCTGTCGCGAAGGGCGACTTCGGCGCTGCGGCGCTCGATGGCGAGAGCGATGTGTCCACCGACGGAATCGAGAAATTCGAGGTCGCGCTCGTCGTAGATCTTTTCGTTCTGGTAGTGCTGGACGGCGAGCACGCCGATCGTGGCGGTCGGAGTCTTGAGGGGAACGCCGAGCCAGGCCGGAGACGGAGAGCCGACAAGCTCGACTTCACCGCGCTGCGCGAGACGGTCGAATTCAGTTTGCGGAATCAGCATGGCGCGGCCGGTACGGAAGACCAGTGAGGTGCAGGTGCGCGGGAGCTTTTGCGGGGCCGGCTGCGTGTCGAATTCGTCGGCGAAAAAGGCAAAGTGGAAATTGTCGGTTTCGCGATTGTGGAGAACGACGAAGCAATTCTCGGCGTAGAGAACCTTACTGAGCGATTGATGAATGCTGAGCAGGAGTTGATCGAGATTGGACGTTTCGTTGAGCGCGTGAATGATGTCGGAGATGACCTGGCGCTCTTCCTGCATGCGGCGGAGATCGGTGATGTCGAGGAAGCTGACGACGATGGCCTCGACGCCGGGGTAACGGAGGTGGTTCTGGGAAGAGACTTCGAACCAACGCCAGGTGCCGTCTTTGCGCTGGATGCGGTAATTGTTGCTGATCCAGCCGCCAGGAGTCGCGGCGAGTTTGTCGATGCATTCCTGGGCTGCGGCGCGCTGGTCGGGATGGAGCAGATTGACTATGGGGGTGCCGACGAGTTCGCTATTGAAATAGCCGAGGACACGGCCGAAGCCTTCGCTGGCGTAAATGACGGAGCCGTCGCTGGTTAGCAGCGCGAGGAGTTCGCGCGTGGAGCCCAGCAAAGAGGAAAGTTGCTCGGCAGAGAGCTGCCGCAGGCCGAAGGTGGCCACGTCAGATGGCGGGTGCTGAGGCATGAGATTGCTGCGTCTCGCGAGAGCCCGAGCGAGCGAGGTTTCACTCCATTACGGGCGGAAAAGCAGGCAGCCTCCCTTGTGCTGGCGATCTCGCGCACGGCTGCGAAGGACACGATTTCGGGCCGGGGAAAATCGCGATTGGAAATAGTTTAGGGGAGGATGAAGCGGCTAAACCGTGGAAATTCAACGCGGGGACTTAAAAATGACTGTACGGAGGGACAGGCGGAGAGAAATGGGTTAGGGCCTGCGAGATGCGATGTCCGCGCGAAGAAGGTCGAGGTAACGCTGGGCAGCGGCAATGGCCTCTTCGGCATCGTGATGAGACACGAAACCGGTGTCGTCGTAAAGAGCGAGATTGCGCTTTCGGCGAAGGCGGTCGAATACGGTCAGCAGCGGTGCATGCTTTTTATCCAAGCGGGCGCGAACGAAGTCCATGATCGCGATATGGTGTCCCGGCTGGCTTCTGGCACGGAATCCATGACTGAACATGAAGGCGAGGGAAGCTTTGAGCATCGCTTCGTACGACTGTTGGAGGCAGGCCTCTTCATCAAAGGCGAGAATTTTGCGCGCGGAGGCGAGCTTGCGTTCGGCGCTTTCGAGGAAGCGGCCGATTTGAGGCCAGTCGACGGCCTGAGGCTTGAACTTTTTCATACGGAACTACGAGCGGAACGCGCTTATTCTGCCAGACGTTGCCGAGGAAAGCATCCTTGCGCGAGAGGCGTGACTGGAACTCCTTTCGAGTCATGACCGTGTAGCCGATCTCGCGACCGAGCCGATGCTCGAGGTTAGGATAACTTCGGCTAATTCGTCGGAGGGTGGAATCCCGATCAAGAAAATGTCTATGTCACTTGAGGCGTCTTGCTGATTCGCTGCGAAGGAGCCATACAACCAAGCTTCTTCGATTCCAACGATGTTCTTTAGAGATTCAGCGATGACCGCGGAAGCTCCAATCGTTTTCGACACGATACCGCGGATTTCGGTATAGAGCGGATAAGCACGGTTGAGCTGAAAATACTTCTGGCGACCGCTGAGTTCGGACCGGAACAGGCCCTCGCGTTCGAGACGAGCCAATTCCTTGGAAAGATTGGAAGGGTCGATGGCGAGATGGGTGGCGAGTTCGCGGAGATGGAGGCGTGCGCCGGGATTGGAGAAATAATAGGTGAGCAGGCGTTGGCGCGCTTTTGAGCGAAGGTCGATCATGGTCTAAGTCTACCACATTTGTGGTAGTGCTTTACCACATGCGTCTCTTGGTGGTTTTTTAGAGAGAGGTCGGCTAACGGATTTTCGGGGAACGGCGTGGTAGGCTCGCGACGAGTTCATAAGCGTTAGGCAGGATTGTGCATCACGGTTGAGTCGATAAGGATTTCGTGGAGGGTTGGGCGTGGAACATACGATTTGGAAAGACATGTTTGTGGTGGGGCTGCCGCTGGCGGAGAAGATTTTGCGGCCGGTGGTGGTGTATGCGTTTTTGGTGATCAGTTTGAGGCTGTCGGGGAAACGGGAGCTGGTGCAGCTCAACCCGTTTGATTTGGTGGTGCTGCTGACGCTGTCGAACACGGTGCAGAACGCGATCATTGGGGACGACAACAGCGTCAGCGGCGGGATCATCGGCGCTACTTCCCTGCTCGTCGTGAATTATCTCGTGGTTCGATTTCTGTACAACCACAAGACACTCGATCGGATCATCGAGGGCAAAGAGGATGTGCTGATCGACAAAGGCAAGATCAAGACCGATCGGCTGAAAAAAGAACTGATCTCGATGCAGCAGTTAGCTGCGGCGGCTCGCAAACAGGGGTTCGACGATTTGTCTGAGGTCGAGCAATGCATTCTCGAACCGGGCGGAACGATGACGTTCATCAAGAAGAAACCTGACGCGGATGACTCGCGACATCAGGAAATTTTGCGGCGGTTTGAAATGGTGACGGAGGAATTGGCGCGGATGAGGAAGGCGCTGCCGGAGGAGGGGTGAGGGAGCGGTGATGCTCGACGGCGCAAATTGTGGTGAGGATCGGTTGAGGTCCTTCGGCCTCCTGCGGAGGCGCTCAGGATGACAACGCTTTTTGTATGGGGCGCAAAAGAACGGACAGCCTGCACAGGCACCGGCGCTACCGGGAGTCGGCGAGATTCGTTTGGCCTCGCTGCTGGGCGATTAGTTCGCTGCTGGGCGATTATTTTGAGGTGATGTTGATCATGTTGTCGTCGGCGGTGCGGTCGATCAATTTGTTGTAGGGGTCGATGCCGGCGCGGGTTGGTTTTTGGTCGACGATGATTTCGAAGGTCTGGTGTTCCTGGGTCAGTTTTTCTTTTTTGAGGGAGAGAGGCTTTTCGTGGTCTTTTTCGCCGGTGAAAACGCCGATCTCGATGTAGTCGTTCAAGGGCATTGGGGTTTCGTTCCCGTTTTCGTCGGCTTTGGATTTGCGGGCCTGGACGGCTAGCTCGACTTTGTATTTGTGGTCGGGCGTTTCGGTGACGGTGGCGGTGAGCGCCTTGTTGTCGTAGAGGACGATGGACTCGAACATGTCGGTGATGAGGTACTGCATGTCGGGCGGAGTTTGTTCGCGGAGAGCGGCGACGAACTGGCGCGTGTCGGGATACGCGGCAGTCTGCGAATCGGTCGCGTTGGCGTAATGATATTCGTCGAGGAATTTTTTGAGAGCGGCGTTGACCTTGTCTTCGCCGATGTAGTCGGCGAGCGTGTACATCACTAGCCCACCTTTTTGATACCAGACATACGGTTCGCGCTGAACGAGGACGAGTGGCGGTTCCTTGCGGATTTCGCCGGCGCGTCCGCGGAGATAAGTGTCGAGTTCGTGCTTGAGATATTTGTGGATGTTGTCGGCGCCGTATTTTTTCTCCATCACTTTGAGCGCGGAATATTCGGCGAGCGTTTCGGACATCATGTTGGAGCCGCGTACCTGAGCGCCGATGAGTTGATGACCCCACCACTGATGACCTAATTCGTGAGCGGTGACGAAATAGGTGAAGTCGATGTCGTCCTGTTTTTTCATGCGGGCGATAAAGCCCATGCCTTCGGAATACGGAACCGTGTTCGGGAAGGACTGCGCGAACTGGCGGTAGCGCGGGAATTCGATGATGCGGAACTGATCGAATTGATAGGGGCCGAAGCTTTTGTCGTAGTAGTCGAGGCCGGATTTAGTGGCCTGGAGCATGTCGTCGAGGTTGTACTCGTGACCGGGCGAATAAAAGATCTGGAGATTGATGTTTTTGTATTTCTCCTCCTTCATCTGATAGCGCCCGGAGAGGTAGGAGAAAAAGTCGGCTGTATGCGTGGCGCCCATATCGTATTCGTAGAAGTGGCGTCCGTTTTCGGTCCATTCCCTTTTGAGGTAGCCGGGAGCGATGGCGGTTTGGTCGCCAGAAGTGCTGACGATGGTGTGGTAGGTGATCCAGTCGGATTGCGGGGAAAAGAGATTGACGCGCTCCCAGTAGGGATCGCCGCGTTCGGCGAGTTCTTCCAGCGCGGGGAGCTTTTCTTCGGCGCGGCGGCGAGGGTCGTCAAGCTCGATGTTGCGGTCGTAGCCGACGTAGGGGAAATAGTTGCTGTCGAAGAAGGTGCCGTTGTAGGCGAGTTCGGGGCGCTCGTTGCCGTCTTTGAAGCCGACGGACTGGAAGCCGACTTTGAACGACATCTGGGTGGTTTCGCCGGGCTCGATGGGTTTATCGAGCGCATAGATGGTGTAAATGCCGCGTGGTCCGGACGAAACTTTGTGGAAAGTGCGATCGAAGCTCACGGACTCGACGCTTTGCAGCTGGTCGGTGATGTGAATCTGGTCGATGGGCTTGTCGGATTTATTTTGAAGCACGAAGGTGCCGGTGCCCTGGAACGAACGGCGCTCGGGGAAGATGTCGATTTTTGAGTCGACGGCGATGATTTTGGGCTGCGGGAGAAGTTCGTACTTTTTGTAGTTGCGTTCGTAGTCGGCTTGAATGCCGCGGCGTTGCTTGGCGCTGAGGAATTCGTTGCGGACGTGGGAGTTGAAGTAATACCAAGAGCCGCTCGCGATGGCGACGACCAGGAAGAAAGCGAGTGCGGGGACGAGACGCGGAAGGCGCTGGGTGGCGACTTTTGTGCGAGCAGACCAGCTGTCTTCGGCGCCGCGGCGCGCGAGCGCGATCGAGAAGACGGCGAGTACGGCCATGATCGCGAACCAATAGACGATCGACCAAGCGAGTGCGGCAACGAAGTGGCCGTAGCCATTCATGTCGCTGTAGGTATAGGCGGGAGTTTGGCCCGGCAGATAGAGCGTGTTTTCGTAGCCGTAACGAAACAGGATCGGGAGTGAAACGAAGAGGCCAATCACGATTCCATGGCCGACGAATTTGTTGCTGACCATGGTCTGGACAAAGAAGGCGAAGAGCATGAAGACAAGAACCTGAGGATAGGTGATGACGAAAAGTTCCTTGATGTATTGGCCGATCTCGAAGTGGTAGTAGCCGGCGAGAGTCTGCATGAAGATGCCGCAGACCATGGTGATGGCGAGAAGGATGAGTTCGGCGATGGCGAGCGCGAAGAATTTGCTGAGCCAGTCGGTGGTTTCGCGCATGGGGAGCGCGTCGTGGATGCCGTCGAAATGCGTGTCGCGCTCGCGCCAGACGAGTTCAGCGGCGTAGAGGGTAGCGACGATGAAGAAGAAAAGAGTGGCGGAACCTTCGACGGCCTGGACCATGAGGTAGGTGACGGGCCAGACGTCGCGGCCGGCGATGCGTCCGGCGAAGTAACCGTTGTTGATGGCGAAGGCGATCAAGAGGCACACGAGGGCCCAGAACGGAATTTCGTGAAGGATGTTGGAGAGGCGGAGGCGCGTCAGGGAGATGAGCTGCCGCCAAGTTGTGGCGGGGCCGAAGATCTGGTGCACCACCGGGAGTTTTGCGGCGATTAGGCTGCGCTTGGGGCGAGGATCTTCCTGCTCGAAAGCTTTCGCTTTGGCAGCGCGTCGCTTGCTGCTGACAGCGGTGAGAGCTTCGACGGACATTGGGAACAGGGCGAAGCAGGCGATCAGCGCGACGAGGCCGAGACCGGTCCAGAGCAGGCGGTTGTAGAGGAAAACGCCGGTCCAGTTCATGAGCAAAGTGTTTTTTTCGACGACAGTCCAATAACGCGTGACGCCATCCTGAAGAAGAAGTCCGGCGGGATCGAAGATTCCGCTCCAGAAACGTTCAAGGCTGCGTGTGGCGCTAAAGACGGTGATGCCGATGACGTAGACCATGAAGATGGCGACGCCCTGGAGATAGACGACAACGATCTTGCGCGTGAGCGCGGCGACGCAGAAAAAGAGCGAGCCGAGGAAGAAAATCTGCGGGACGACGAAATAGAGGAACGGTTGGAAATACCACCAGATGTGGCCGCTGGTGAGGCGGGTGTGGTCGGCCCAAGGTACGGAAGAACCAGCCATGGTGCCGAAGATCATGCCGCTGAAGGCAAGCGTGACGGCGACGAAGGAGCCAGCCCAACGGCCGCCGAGATAGTCGAATTTTGAAATCGGCTTGGTGAAAAGAAGTTGATACGTGTCGCGCTGGAAGTCGCGCAGGATGGACGTGCCGAAAACGGCGGCGACGATGATGATGCCGAACAGACAGAGTTGAATGTAGACGGTGGAAATCGCCCAGGGACCATTGAGCAGAACTTTGCCGTTGCCAACTGGGCCGAAATCTTCGGCGGCGACGGAGAGGAAGGCCATGCCGAAGAAGAAGAGGAAATAGGCGTAGGTGGAGATGCCTTTCAGCCGGAACTTGAGTTCAAAGAGGAAAAATTCCCAGAACATTTTGTGCGTCTCCGATAGTTCTTGGCGTTAGTTCTTGGCCTGATTCGAGAGGCTGAGGAAGTAGACGTCTTCGAGGTTGGAGCCGACGGGAGTGAAGCCGTCACCGGGGCTCGCATCGCTGTAGACGCGGACCTCGTGGAGGCCGCCGACAAGGTGCGTGGAGACGACATTAAAGTTGGCGTCGATGGCGGCGAGTTCGGCGTCGGTGCTGACGACTTTGCTCCAGATTTTGCCGCGGAGATGGTCGAGGGATTCGGCGGGCGAACCTTCGAGGAGCAACTGGCCGTTGCTGATGATGGCCATGCGCGGGCAGAGTTCGCGGACGTCTTCGACGATGTGCGTGGAGAGGATGACGATGACGTTGCGGCCGATGGAGCTGAGAAGGTTGAGGAAGCGATTGCGTTCGGCAGGGTCGAGGCCGGCGGTGGGCTCGTCGACGATGATGAGTTTGGGATTCGCGAGAAGAGCTTGGGCGATGCCGAAGCGCTGCTTCATGCCGCCGGAGTAGGTGCTGAGCGCTTTTTTGCGCGAGTCCCAGAGGTTCGTCTGGTTGAGAAGAGCGTCAACCACTTCTTTGCGCTCGCCGGCGTTGGTAATTCCCTTCATGACGGCGAGGTGGTGGAGCATGTCCACTGCATTCATTTTCGGGTAGACGCCGAACTCCTGCGGGAGGTAGCCGAGGACCTGGCGGACGGAATTTTTTTGCTTGAGGACATTGAGGTCGTCGAGCCAGATTTCGCCTTCGTCGGGATCCTGAAGCGTGGCGATGGTGCGCATGAGCGTGCTCTTGCCGGCACCGTTGGGGCCGAGGAGGCCGAACATGTTGTTGCCGATGGTGAGCGAGACATTTTTGAGCGCTTTGACGCCGTTGGGATAGGTCTTGGAGAGGCCGGAGATTTTTAAGGGCACTTACGGCTCCTGAGTGTCAGATGTGTGAATGGACTCTATAACAAGTTTGACGGTTCGCTCCAGTGTTGGGCAGTTGGAAGGCTGCGCGGCTGGAGGCGTTGCTTGCAGGGATAGGAACGAGTGGGAGGGGTGTTTTGTTTCATGCGGAGGGCAAGATGGGGGGCGTGGTTTGGATTGAGGGCGTGTTGACGTTGAGGTCCTTCGGCCTCCTTCGGATGCCTCAGGATGACAACCGGAGAAGAAACGGATGGCGAGTAGCGGATCGGTCTGGGCGTTTGGGGCGCAGCAGTGCTGCGCCCGTACATGGGCGGGGCCGATAATCGAGCGTGATGGAAATTCGTCGAACCGCGGCTAATGCATTAAGAGGCCGGTGGCGGCTAAGAGGACGCCTACGGCGGCTATGGTGATACCGCTGAACCAGAAGAAGCGCTTTTTGGTCAGGAGCGTGATCGAGCAGATGACCAAGCCCATTTCGAGGAAGACTTCGCCGGCGTCGAAGCGATCGGCGCGGTGGCTGACCTTGTCGCGCTCGGCTTCCAACTCCTTGGCCTGGTCGCTGATGGTGTCTTTGTCTTTTTCGTAGCGCTCGACTTCTTTCACATATTTTTCGTGGACGGTGGCGACTTTTTCTTTATCGCTGGGCGAGAGCACGGCGAGCATGTCGGCGACAGCTTCCATCTCGTGGAGACGAATATTTTTGGCCTGATAGTAGGCCCACTGATCGCTGGCTTTGGCCTGGAGCAGGAGTTCTTCGGTGTGGGAGCGGTGGCCGAGCAGCGTGACGATGGCGCCGAGGACGGCGATGATCGCGATAGTTACGGTGACGGGAACGGTTAGCGGGTGATGTTTTTCGTGTTCTTCGTGTTCGGGCAGTTCGATGCCTTCGGACATTTGGTCGTGGCGTCCTTTCGGAGTGATGGAAGTGTTGAGGGAACTATCTCACGGTTTTGGCGATAGCGGGAGATGCGTGCGGGTTGTTGCTCCCACAATTCGTGTCGGTCGTGTTGGATCCAAGGCCCGCGATCTGGGGAACGATCGCGGCTACAGGGTGGCGAACGGACGCGTCCGGGTGTGGCGCCAAACAGCAGATTCTTCGCTACGCTCGGAATGACAAGACTTTTTTAACTGCGACTAGACGTCGGTGGCGATGGCTTTCAGGGATTCGGTGGCGGCGGTGATGGTGTAGTCGATGTCGGCGGAGGTGTGGACGGCGGAGACGAAGGCGGCCTCGAATTGGGAAGGGGCGAGGAAGATGCCGCGATCGAGCATTTCGCGAAAAAAGTGGGCGTAGCGCTGCGTGTTGGAGCGCTTGGCGCTGGCGTAGTCGCGGACGGGCTGGTCGCTGAAGAAAAGCGTGGAGAGCGAACCGGAGCTGTTGACCTGACCGGGAAGATTCGCGTCGGCGAGCGCTTCGCGGAGGCCGGTGGCGAGCCGATCGCCCAGCTGCGCAACCCGGTGATACAGACCTTCGGCGCCGAGTTGATTGAGCGTGGCGATGCCCGCGGCCATGGCGAGTGGATTCCCTGCCAGCGTGCCAGCCTGATAGACGGGACCGAGCGGTGCGACGTTATTCATGAGTTCGGCGCGGCCACCGTATGCAGCGACGGGCAATCCGCCGCCGATGATTTTGCCGAGAGTGGTGAGGTCGGCGTCGATATTGAAATATTGCTGGACGGCCCCGTTGTGGAGGCGGAAGCCGGTGATGACTTCGTCGACGATGAGAAGTGTGTTGTGCATGCGCGTGAGCTCGCGCAAGTCGGAGAGGAAGCCGGGCTCGGGGAGGACGACGCCCATGTTGGCGGCAATGGGCTCGACGATGACGGCAGCGATCTTGCCTTTGTGCTCGTTGAAGAGGCGCGCGGTGGCGTCGATGTTGTTGTAAGGCGCGTTGAGCGTGAGTTGCGCGAGCGACTCGGGGACGCCGGGACATTCGGCGATGCTGAGCGTGGCGAGGCCGGAGCCGGCGTCGGAGAGAAAGCTGTCGGCGTGACCGTGGTAGCAGCCGCGGAATTTGAGGATGTAGTCGCGCTTGGTGACGCCGCGGGCGAGGCGGACGGCGGACATGGTGGCTTCGGTGCCGCTGGAGACGAAGCGAATTTTTTCGAGCGAAGGGATGGCGCGATTGATCAGAGTGGCGAGTTCGACTTCGAGTTCGGTGGTGACGCCGAAACTGGTGCCGCGGGCGGCCTGCGTGGCGACGGCTTGCGTGACTTGCGGATTGGCGTGGCCGAGCAGCAGCGCGCCCCAGGAGCAGACGAAGTCGAGGTAGCGATTGCCGTCGGCGTCGTAGAGGTATTGGGCTTCACCGTGGTCGATGATGAGGGGATCGGTTTGGACGTTGCGGAAGGCGCGGACGGGAGAGTTGACGCCGCCGACGAGAAGTTTTTCGGCGCGGGCGAAAATTTCGCGCGAGCGTGGGCGGGAGAGTTTGGTTTTTTGCGGGGCGGTCATTGGATGATTCTCATTTAGAGATTTGGGCAATTGAGACATTGTAGTCGTGTTTACGCCGGGCGGAGCAAGCCCCGCCCCTACAAAGTCAAAAACAGACAGCACGGGCGGAGCCAGCGGGCCAGGTCTTTGGCGTGGTAGGTGAGGATGATGTCGGCGCCGGCGCGCTGGATGCTGGTGATGAGTTCGAGGACGGTGCGTTTTTCGTCGAGCCAGCCGTTGGCGGCGGCGGCTTTGACCATCGCATATTCGCCGCTGACATTGTAGGCGCCGACGGGGACATCGAATTTGTCGCGCACGCGGCGGATGACGTCGAGATACGGGAGCGCGGGCTTGACCATCACCATGTCGGCGCCCTCTTCGATGTCGAGCGCAACTTCCTTGAGAGCTTCGCGGGCGTTGGCGGGATCCATCTGATAGCTGCGGCGATCGCCGAACTGCGGCGTGGATTGTGCGGCTTCGCGGAACGGGCCGTAGAAGGCGGAGCTGTATTTTGCGGCGTAGGCGAGGATCGGGAGATGCTCGAATTTGTGATCGTCGAGCTTGGCGCGGATGGCGGCGACGCGGCCGTCCATCATGTCGCTGGGGGCGACGATGTCGGCGCCGGCGCGTGCGTGGCTCAGGGCTTGGTTGGCAAGGATTTCGAGCGTGGCATCGTTGGCGACTTCGCCGTTTTCGATGACGCCGCAGTGGCCGTGGTCGGTGTATTCGCAGAGGCAAACGTCGGTGATGACGACGAGATTCAAATTCGCTTTGCGGATGGCTTCGACGGCACGTTGTACGATTCCCTGCGCGTGCGTGGAGCTTGAGCCGGTAGCGTCTTTCGATTCGGGGAAGCCGAAGAGGATGACGCCGGGGATGCCGAGTTGCTCCACTTCGCGGCATTCTTCGAGGAGTTGATCGACGGATTGCTGCGCGATGCCGGGCATGGAGCTGACGGGTTGGCGGACTTTTGTGCCGGGGCAGGCAAACATTGGATAGATGAGGCCGCTCGTTGAGATGCGCGTTTCGCGGACGAGATTGCGGAGGGCTTCGGTGCGGCGCAGGCGGCGCGGGCGATGAGTTGGGAAGCTCATCCGTGGGTGGCTCCTGAGGCGTGATTTGCGGTCGCGTCGCTCGTGCTTGACTTGCGCAGCGAAATGAGTTTCGAGGGCGGCAATGACTGCGTCCGCCGAAGTGTCGGCAGCGGTGATTAGATTTGTGACGCCGTGATCGCGCAGGGCTGCGGCGGTGACGGGGCCGACGGCGGCGATGGCGATTCTGTTTTGCAACGGCGGCGAGCGATTCCCTGCCGATGAGGTCGGCGAGATTGTTGACGGCGCTGGGGCTGAAAAAGAGAGCGGCGTCGGAATTTTCGTCGAGGACTTCGGTGACGCGCGCGCGATCGACGTTACTCGGCGGCAGCGTGTGATAAGCGACGACTTCGGTGACGTTAGCGCCGAGTTTTTTGAGGGCGGCGGGCAAGTCGGGATTGGCGCGATCGCTGCGCGGAAGAAAGACGGACTTGGCGCGGAGTTGCTGAGCGAGTTCTTCGGCGAGCGCGATGCCGAGGTGCGTTTTCGCGACGTGAGTGACGAGCAAGCCGGCTTTCACGGCGGCTTCGTTCGTTGCGGGGCCGACGGCAGCGATGAGTGGGCGATTTGTCGGTCGCACGATGCCTAGATTTGTGGTTGCGGCGCGCTGTGCGACGGATTGCACGGCGTTGGCGCTGGTGAAGAGCACCCAGTCGAACTCCTGCCAGCGGCGCAAGGCGGCGTCGAGTGGAGCGAAATTTTCTGGCGTCGAGAACGCGACGAGCGGCAAAGAGATCGGGATGGCGCCGCGGCGTTCGAGCTTGGTGACGAGGTCGGAGCTTTGCTCGACGGCACGCGTGATGACAATGCGATGGCCGAAGAGAGCGGACGGGCCGGCGTTGGTGCGCGAGGAGCGATCAGCCACGTTGGCGGCTCACTTCCTGGAGGATGGATTGGGCGCCGGCGTTGATGAGGAGGCGGCCCATGTGTTCGCCGAGCGCGCGAGCTTCGGCGGGCGGCGCGGCGGCGCGCTGCTTGATGTATTGCGTGCCGTCGACGCTGCAAACGCAGGCTTCGAGGACGAGTTCGTCGCGCTCGATGCGCGCCCAGGCGCCGAGGGGAACCTGGCAGCCGCCTTCGAGCGTGCTGAGCAGAGTGCGCTCGGCGATGATGGCGCTGCGCGTTTCGGCGTCATCGAGTTTTTCCACGGCGGCGGAGGTTTCGGAGTCGTCGGCGCGGCATTCGACACCGATGGCGCCCTGACCGACGGCGGGCAGGAAAATGTCGGGAGCGAAGACTTCGGTGATGCGATGCGTGGCGCCGAGGCGGTCGAGTCCGGCTTTGGCGAGCATGATGGCGTCGTACTCTCCGCTTTCGACTTTGCGGAGGCGCGTGTCGACGTTGCCGCGAAGATCGCGGACGTCGAGATCGGGGCGAAGATGCAGGAGTTGCGCGCGGCGGCGGAGGCTGCCGGTGCCGACGCGAGCGCCCTCGCGGAGCGCGGCGAGATTGGCGCCGTTGTTGGAGACGAGGCAGTCGCGGATGTCTTCACGGCGGAGGATTGCGGGGAATGAGAGGCCGGGCGGCGTTTTCGTGGGGATGTCTTTCACGCTGTGCACGGCAATGTCGATGGAATTGTCGTTGAGAGCTTCCTCTAGCTCTTTGACGAAGATTCCCTGCCCGCCGATTTCGGAGAGCGAAGTGTGAGCGAGTTTGTCGCCGCTGGTCTTGATGATGACGATTTCGCCTTCGACGCCGGTGGATTGGAAGACCTGGCGGCGGACGAATTCCGCCTGCCACTTGGCGAGGAGGCTGCCGCGGGTGCCGATGCGGAGCTGGCTCATCGCTTGTCCCGGTCGGAGAGGAAAAGGTCGCGGAGAGCTTCGACGTTTTGAATTTTGCGGCGCAGCTCGCGTTCGTCGCGGAGGCGCTCGGCGGGCTGGACGAGAAATTTTTCGAGCATCTCTTCCATGATCGATTCGATGTGTTCGCGATCGTTCGGCGAGAGATTTGTTGCCTGAGCGAGGCGCGCGTGGAGGAAGGCGGCGCGATCTTCGCGCAGACGGGCGCGGAGAGCGGAGACGAAGCCGACGAGTTCGACGCTGGCTTGCCAGGAGAGAAATTTGGTGACGTGGTCTTCGATGATGGCTTCGGCGCGGGGGACTTCGCCTTCGCGGGCCTGGCGATTTTGCGAAACGATGGAGCTGAGATCGTCGAGATTGTAGAGATAGGTGTTGTAGATGTCGGACGCGGCGGACTCGATGTTGCGCGGGAGGCCGAGGTCCATGAGGAAAAGGGCGCGACCGGAGCGGGCTTCCATCGCGGATTCGAGGACGAGGCGCGAGAGGACGGGATCTTCGGTGGAGATGGAAGAGACGACGACGTCGGGCTTCAGCAACGCGTTTTGCCAGTCGGCCCATTCGACGACGGTGCCGCCGACTTTTTCGGCGAGCTCGACAGCGCGGTCGCGCGAGCGGTTCATGACGATGAGATCGGTGACGCCGCGATCGCGAAGAGTAGAGACGACTTGCTCGGAGACGGCGCCGGCTCCGATGACGAGCGCGGTGTGGCCAGCGAGTTTGCCGAAGATGCGCTCGGCGAGTTTTACACCGGCAGCCGCCACCGACATTGGGCGCATGCCGAGTTGTGTTTCCGTGCGGACACGCTTACCGACTTCGAGCGCGCCCTGGAAGAGACGGTTTAGGACTGGGCCGGTTGCGCCTTGCTCGTGGGCGGATTTGTAGGCGTCGCGCACCTGGCCGAGGATTTCGGCTTCGCCGAGGAGCATGGAGTCGAGTCCGGCGGAAACGCGGAAAAGATGGCGGACGGCGTGGCGGTCGTAGTGGTGATAGAGCGAACTGATGAGAATTTCGGCGCCGACGGAATGAAATTCGCTGAGGAACGAGGCGAGTCCATTCAGGCTATCGTGCACGGATTCGGGTGGGACGCCGTAAACTTCGCTGCGATTGCAGGTGGAGAGGACGAGCGTTTCTTCGAGGATGCCGCGGGCGCGGAGTTCGTCGGCCGCACGGCGTGCCTGCTCGGCGGTGAACGAGACGCGTTCACGCACTTCGACAGGCGCGGTGCGGTGATTTAAGCCGACGAGGACGATTTCCATTCTCTGTTCGCTCGATCCTTTCCCGGCCACTTTGTGCGGTGCGGGCCAAAGATTCAGTGTATTCCGGTCGTTGCGACGCCGACGCTAAAAGTACCGATGACTGTGCGACAAGTATAAGTTCACGACGGTGAAACTGAGTACGACGATCACAAAATTGAAAATGCAGAGACGCGATGCGCGGACTCCGCGCCACGTCGTAGTGCGCGAAAGCATCCAGTAAACGGCGTAGAGCAAGAGCACGACGAGGGTGACGACGTATTTGGGGTCGTAATACCAATATTGGCCGGTGAGACGGTCCACCCAGATGAAGCCGAGCGCGGTGCCGACCGCGATAGAGACGATGCCGACGAGGACGCTGGAGCGGCTCATGCGTTCGAGGAGTTCGAGAGGCGGGAGGCGCCAGACGAACTCGGTGAGGTTGCGGGTGCGGAGGAGGCTGTTTTCGACGAGGAAGATGAGGCTGAGGACGAAGGAGAGCGCGAATGCGGCGTAGGCGAGGATGCTGAGCGTGACGTGAAAAGCGAAGACGGGGCCGTGCGCGGGCGGCGGAGCGAGTTTGTCGGCGGCGGGTGTGAGGTTCGCGGCCAGGAAGAACGCGAGTACGAACGGCATGACGAACGCGCCGACGGAGCGCTGGCGGTGGAAGAGTTCGAGGCCGAGATAGGTCAGCGCCAAAAGCCAGCCGAAGAGCGAGAGCGAGCCGTTGAGGTCGTGATAGGGGACGGTGTGGGAGCCGCGGGAGCGTTCGAGGAGCGCGAAGTAGTGGGCGATTAGGCCGAGAACGAGAAAAACGGTGCCGAGGCGGCCGGATATTTCTTTGCCTGCGCGCAGGTAGCGGCTGTACGAGCCAAGGCTGAAGACGTAGGCCACTATCGTCAGGAATAGGAAGAAATGAGGCATCGGGTTATCTGTTGCGGAATGCGGCCGCGGGCCGCTCACCGGTAACACCCCGCCCTTGGTGCCGGACCGGCAATCATTGAGTATAGCCCAGGCCATGGGTGACCGCACGAATGCGGCGGCTGGTCGCACGTGTCGATGGAGAGAGAGTAGCGCGGCGGATGTGCAGGCCGCGACTGTCCTGAAGGACAGAAATCGGCATGGACCCGGCAGTGGTTGGCTAGATTTGTTATTCTTGCTGAGAACTTCGCGAACAAGACTATGAGCGTTTCGAACGGATCGATGAGCCGCAAGGAGCTGTTTCTGCGCGCGTGCCGCGGCGAGGCGGTGCCACGTTTGCCGGTGTGGATGATGCGGCAGGCGGGTCGCTATTTGCCGGAGTATCGCGAGATACGGGCGAAGCGGGCGTTTTTGGAAGTATGCAAGACACCGGAGTTGGCGGTGGAGATTTCGCTGCAACCGTTTCGGCGGCTGGGCGTGGACGCGATCATCGTGTTTTCGGACATTTTGATTCCGGCGGAAGCGATGGGGATGAAGCTGGAGTTGGGGGATGCGGGGCCGAATCTGCCATCGCCGGTGCGGTCGGAGCGAGACATTGAGGCGCTGCGGATTTTTGATGCGGAGGGCGAGACGGGATTTTTGATGGAGGCGATTCGCGGGATTGTGCGCGAAGTCGGGCCAGAGGTGCCGGTGCTGGGGTTTGCAGGGGCGCCGTGGACGCTGGCGTGTTACATGGTGGAGGGGCGGACGAAAGAGGGATTTGCGACCGTTAAGGCGCTGATGTACGAGAAGCCGCGGGCGTTTGAGGCGTTGCTGAAGAAGATTGCGACGGCGACGATTGGGTATTTGAAGGCGCAGATTGCGGCGGGGGCGACGGCGGTGCAGTTGTTTGATACGTGGTGCGGAGAACTGAATTTAGAGGATTACGAGCGGTTTGCGTTGCCGGCGGTGCGGGAGATTATTTCGGGCGTTGGCGGGGCGGTACCGGTCATTTATTACACGAAGGCTTCGCATCATTTATTGGGGGCGGTGGCGAAGGCGGGCGCGGATGTTTTGAGCGTGGATTGGCGGATCGATTTGGCGGAGGCGCGAGCGGCGCTGGGGCCGGGGATTGCGTTGCAGGGGAATGTGGATCCGGCGGTGTTGTTTGCGCCGGCGGAGAAGGTTCGGGCGACGACACAGGAGACGGCGTTAGCGCTGGGCGGCGTCGGACATATTTTGAATTTGGGGCATGGGATTTTGCAGGGGACGCCGGTCGAGAATGCGCAATTGTTTATTGAGACGGGGCAGCGGGTGGAATTTGCGGAGACGAAGCGGGCGGTGCCTTCGCGGTAGTTGCGATTGATATTGGCTGTCGGATCTGAACATCGTGGCAAGCATCGACAATTCGGAGAAGTTGGGCGAGGAGCTTCGCGTTAGCGCGGAGTTTCTGGCGAAGTACAACCGGCCGGGGCCGCGCTATACGAGCTATCCGACGGCGCCGGTGTGGAATGACGCGTTTGGTCCTGACGATTTAGAGCGCGTGCATGAGCAGTCGGATCGAGCGAAGGCGCCGCTGTCGCTGTACATGCATCTTCCCTTCTGCGAGAGCCTTTGTCTCTTTTGCGCGTGCAACGTCATCATTCAAAAAGATCATTCGGTGACGAAGCCGTATCTCGGCGTGCTGAAGCAGGAGTTGGCGCGCGTTAGTTCGCATGTGTCGCGAGAGCGGCCGGTGGTGCAGTTTCATTGGGGCGGAGGGACGCCGACATTTTTGTCGCCGGCGGAGATTGAAGATTTGTTCGGCGCGACGCAGGAGAAATTCACGTTTCGCTCCTGACGCGGAGATCGGGATTGAAGTCGATCCGCGGGTCACTTCGCGCGAGCATCTCGAAATGCTTCGGCGGATGGGCTTCAATCGGCTGAGCATGGGGATTCAGGATTTTCATCCTGAAGTGCAGAAGACGATTCATCGCGTCCAGCCGTTTGAAATGACGCGCGAGTTGTTTCAGGTTGCGCGGTCGCTGGGATTCGACAGCATCAATGCGGATTTGATTTATGGGCTGCCGCATCAATCGCCGGAGCGATTTGCGAAGACGGTCGATCAATTGGTCGAGCTTGCGCCCGATCGCGTGGCGCTTTTCAGCTACGCTCACGTGCCGTGGCTGAAGAAGCAGCAAGGCGCGTTTGCGATGTACTTGCCGGAGGGCATGCAGAAGTTTGAGATTTTTCGCGTGGGTATGCAGAAATTTCTGGAAGCCGGGTATCTCTATATCGGGATGGATCACTTCGCGAAGCCTGGGGACGAATTGGCGGTCGCGCAGCGCGAACGCACGCTCCATCGCAATTTTCAGGGATATACGACGAAGGCTGGGGCCGATCTGTTTGGCATGGGCGTGACGGCGATCAGCGGGATTCAGGACGCGTATGCGCAGAATCATCGCGATCTGGCGTCGTGGGAAAAGGCGGTCGCGGATCGGGGCATCGCAACGATGCGAGGCTATCATCTTTCGGATGACGATCGATTGAGGCGGTCGGTGATCAGCCGGTTGCTATGCCACACGCTGATTATCAAGGACGAAGTGTCGCGCGAGTTTGGAATCGACTTCGATGAATATTTCGCGGAAGAGCTTCGACGGTTGGAGCCTTCGCGCGAAGACGGGCTCGTTTTATTGGAGCGCGACCAGATTCGAACGACGTGGCTGGGGCGGATTTTTATTCGCAATCTGGCGATGGTGTTTGATCCCTACCTCGAAAAGCAGCAACTGGCTGCCAAGCCTCTGTTTTCGAAGACGCTCTAACATGCAGAAACGAAAGTTCGCGACGTGAACGATCGAGTCGCAGCGCTGGTGATCGGCGGCGGAATCTCGGGATTGGTGTGCGCGTACGCTCTGCGAAAGGGCGGAGTGGACGCGATGGTGGTGGAGGCTTCGGACCGCGCGGGTGGAGCAATTCGAACGGAGCGACGCGAGGGATATTTGCTGGAGCTGGGGCCGCAGAGTTTCAGCGGCACGGCGCAGATGATGCAGCTCTTCGACGAATTGGGGATTCGTGACCAAGTCGTGCAAGCACCCGCTGGAGCGCCTCGCTATGTGCTGGTGAACGGAACGCTACAAAACGTTCCGATGAGCCCGCCGGCATTTCTCAAGTCCGGCCTTCTCGGTTTTGGCACGAAGTTCTCGGTTCTTCGAGACGTCGTCGGCAAGAGCAGCCCGCCTCAAGAAGACGAATCGATCGGTGCCTTCGTCCGGAGAAAGTTTTCGGCGGAAATGCTCGATCGCCTCGTCGGGCCGTTCGTTTCGGGCGTTTACGCCGGAGATCCTGAAAAACTGAGCCTGCGCAGTGCGTTCCCGACGATGCACGACGCCGAGATGCACAAAGGCAGCGTGATCCGGGGCATGATTTCGAACGCGAAAAAACAACCGCCCGATCAACCGTCCGATCAGCCGCGCCAACGGCCCACGCTGCTTAGCTTCACTGACGGAACGCAAGCCTTTACCGACGGGCTGGCAGCAAAACTAGGCGATCGCTTATTGCTGAATAGCGTCGTGAGAAAGATCGCTTCGGACGATTCCGGCCCGCAACGGACATATCAAGTCACGATCCAAACGGACGCCGAGCAACACGTCCTGGTTGCCGACCATATCGTTGTCGCGACGCCAACGTTCGTCGCCTCGACGCTGCTGCGCGAAGTTGATCCAGAGATAGCGAATCGCCTCGCTGAGATCGAATACGCTTCGATCGCGGTGGTTTCTCTCGGTTATCGAAAGAGCGAAATCGGCGATCCCCTCCATGGTTTTGGCTTCCTGATTCCCCGCTCTGCGAAAATCCGCACCCTTGGGAGCGTCTGGAACACGTTCCCTCTTCCCGAATCGGGCGCCCGCGGAAACTGCCCTTCTCACCAGCTTCATCGGCGGCGCGACCGACCCGGCAGCAGCGCAACTGCCTCCGGACGATCTGACAGCGATCGTCCATAAAGAACTCGCAGAAATACTCAAAATCCGCAGCGCCCCGCTCTTCTCGAATGTAACCGTGTACCCGCGCGCCCTGCCCCAATACAACCTGGGCCACGGAGCGCGCCTGGCCGCCATCGACGAAGCGCGAAAAAAGCTCTCGAATTTGTGGCTGATTGGCAATTATTTACGTGGTCCGGCGATCGGATCCTGCGTAGAACAGGCCCTTTCAATAGCCGAAGAAATCACCCAACGTCAAAACGGCAAGCTGCTGTAAACTCATCCGGACTCCACACTTAACCGTATATATGTCAGGAGACGAAGACCTCTAAACCGTGTTTCTCCTTGCGGCCATCACTGGAAAGTATGGCGAAGGCGAGTCGTCTGACTCGAGCCTGGTGGAGAGGTTTCTTCGCAAGGACGTGAGCGCATTCGAAGAGCTCTACGACCGGCATTCACGAGTTGTTTATGCGCTTGTGGTGCGCATTCTCCAGCAAGGATCGACGGCGGAAGAAGTCGTCCAGGACGTATTTCTTCACCTGTGGCGCAACGCCGGCCAGTATCAACCGAGTCGCGGACCTTTCGTCCCCTGGCTGCTGACTCTGGCGCGCAACCGAGCGCTCGATCAACTCCGTCTGAAAAGTGAACGGCAGCGACGGCGCGAAGACCAGACCGAAGAAATTCCCGCCATCGCACAAATCCCGGATTACGAGAAAGCGCTGGACGAAAAGCGCCGCGCGGAACGGGTGCGTTCGTTGATGAGCAGTTTGAGCGCGCCGCAGAAAAAAGCGATTGAGATGGCGTATTTCGAAGGGCTGAGCCACAGCGAAATTGCGGCGTCGCTCCAAGAGCCGCTGGGCACAGTGAAAAGCTGGATCAGGAACGGTTTATTGCGATTGAAGGAAGGATTGCAAACGGCATCGTGAGCGAACACGACCAATTCCGGGAGCTGATCGAGGCATACGCCCTCGGTGCGCTCGACGCGAATGAGCGAGCGGCGCTGGAGGCGCATCTCGCCAGCGGATGCCCTGAGTGTGCGAAGGCGCTGGAAGAGGCGCGGCTGGTCGTGACGCAGCTCGCGTATCTCGCGCCGCCCTCGGAGCCATCGGATATGCTGCGGGCGCGCGTGCTGCGAAGCGTGCGAGCGGACGCCGAGGCGAGCGGAACGCGCGGCGGTCTGGTGGCAGGCGCACCGGCGGCGAGAACGTCTGTACCGCTGTGGCTGTGGGCCGGTATCGCGGCGCTGCTGCTCTTCTCGCTTTATTCGACGTGGGAATCGCGCAAGATGCAGATAGACGTCGCCGAAATGAACCAGCGCGCGGCGGCGGAATTGAAAGAGCGGAAGCAACTCGAGGATGAGCTGACTGTAGCAAAACACGAAGCCATCATTCTGACCGATCCTGCCTCTCGCAAGATCGAGATCATGCCGAACGACAAGGACATGCCAAAGGTCGAAGCGATGTGGCATGCGAAGCTGGGCATCTATCTGACGGCTCAGAAGATGCCGATGCCGAAGAACAATAAAGTTTTGCAACTGTGGCTGATTCCGAAGACGCCCGGAGCCAAACCGATGCCGTCGCATGTCTTCTGGCCGGATTCGAACGGTCAGATCGGCGAGATGGTGGCGAATCCGCCGGACGATATGGCGGATACGAAGGCGCTCGCGATTACCGAGGAGCCTCCTGGTGGAAGTCCGCAGCCGACGAGCACGCCGTTGTGGGTCGGCGGCATTAGCTAGTCGTTGATCTTCAGTCGCGGCAACGATTTTGCCGCTCGCTCTCATCGCCCTATACTGGGCTCACCATGACCGAACCTAAGAAGACGCGGCGTCAACTTCTGGAAGAGTTTGTAGCGCAGAAACCGGACGACGCATTTTCGCGCTACGGACTTGGCGATGGAATGCATGAATTCGGGCGACACCACGGCCGCCGATCAGCAATTCAGAGAGTTGCTAAACCGCAACGCAGATTATGTGCCTGCCTACCTGATGTACGCGCAGATGCTCTCCCGCGTAGCGCGAGTCGATGATGCCTGCAAGGTTCTCGTCGATGGAATCAATCAAGCGAGCTTGAAGGGCGATGGGCACGCGCGCTCGGAGATGGAATCGCTGCTCGCGGAACTGCAGTAAAGTTCATCGCCGCGCGCGCGGACCAATTCTCGAAGCCCCTTCTATTCGACTAGCCAGACACGCGATTACGACCTCTTGCGCTCGTCTGCTATGATGAGCCTATGGGTTCAACGCGGCCCGAACGTATCCCACTCTTTCCTCTCAACGTTGTTCTTTTGCCCGGCGGCGATCTTCCGCTGCACATCTTTGAGCCGCGATACCGCCGAATGGTGCAAGACTGCATCGAAACGAAGAGCGAGTTCGGCATGCTGGCAGCGCTGCCGAAAGGTTTGGTTCGCGTCGGATGCACGGCGGAAGTGCTTGAAGTCGCGAAACGCTATCACGATGGGCGAATGGACGTTCTGACGGTCGGGCGCTCGCCATTTCGGATCGTGGAACTCATCAACGCCAAGCAGTACGACGAGGGAATGTTGCTCGAGGGGACCGTCGATTATCTCGACGACGACGAACGACCCGTCGATACGAAAAAGCACCGCGAGTTGATTCAGCTGTACGAGGTTTGCCACACGATCGTTTTCGGCGATTATCCGCGCAACGTGCAGGGCCTGGCGCCAGACGAATTGTCTTACGTGGTCGCGGGCACGCTCCCGATGGATCTGATGTGGAAGCAGCAAGTGCTGGAGCTGCGGTCTGAGGCGGACCGGCAAGAACGGCTGGTCACGTACCTGCGCGAGTGGGCGCCGCATCTACAGAGGATTGAATCGCAACGACAGCATGCAGAAGGAAACGGAAATAGCAGCGTGAATTGAATTCCGGCGCGGTTTCAAAGCCGCGCCGAACGGGGACCCAATGACAAACAGCACGGCCACAACACAATCGCGATCAGGAAGTCCGAAGCCGAAGACGCTTGGAGAATTGCGCAACATTCCTGATTTCGATGCGCGCACCGCAGCGATATCCGTGAAGAACGAGATTCGGCGCAACTTGCTGCGCGCGATCGAAAAGGGCGAGACGCTCTTCCCTGGCGTGCACGGTTACGAAGACACAGTTATTCCGCAGATCGTCAACGCATTGCTGTCGCGGCACAATTTCATCCTGCTGGGGCTTCGCGGGCAGGCGAAGAGCCGCATCCTGCGCGGGCTGGCGAATTTGCTCGACGCCGAAATTCCCGTAGTCGTCGGATGCGAGATCAACGACAACCCGTTCGCTCCTCTCTGCCGCGCGTGCAAAGACAGGATTGCTGCCGAGGGTGACGCGACGCCGATCACGTGGATGCCGCGCGATCAACGCTTCGTCGAAAAGCTCGCTACTCCCGACGTAACGATTGCCGACATCATCGGCGACGTCGATCCGATTCGCGCCGCACGTGGCGGTCGCGATTTGTCGGACGAATTGACGATTCACTACGGATTGCTGCCGCGCGCGAATCGCGGAATTTTTGCGATCAACGAACTGCCAGACCTTGCGGGAAAAATTCAGGTCGGCCTCTTCAACATCATGCAGGAAGGCGATATTCAGATTAAGGGCTATCCGCTGCGATTGCCGCTCGACGTGCTGATCGTTTTCACCGCGAACCCCGAAGACTACACGGCGCGCGGGAAAATCATCACGCCGCTGAAGGATCGCATCGGAGCTGAGATTCGGACGCATTACCCCGCCACGGTGGCGGAAGGCATGACCGTCACGACTCAGGAAGCGTGGGTCGGGCGCGATCCGGCGCGAAAGATCGACGTTCCGGATTATTTGCGCGAAGTGATCGAAGAGATCGCGTTCCAGGCGCGCGATGACAAGCGTGTCGATAAGCGCTCTGGAGTCAGCCAGCGGTTGCCGATCACGACGCTTGAGAGCGCGGTCAGCAGCGCGGAGCAACGCGCAGCTCGGACGGGCGAAAAGTGCGGTATCGCGCGAATCGCCGATGTGTACGCGGCGCTTCCGGCGATCACCGGCAAGCTCGAACTCGAATATGAAGGCGAGCTCAAAGGCGCCGACACCATCGCCCGCGAACTCATTCGCTCTGCCGTCGGACGCGTCTTCAGCAAACGTTTCGGGGAAGTCAGCTTCCAACCGGTGATTCAGTGGTTCGAGCTCGGCGGAGAATTAAAGCTGCCCGAACTCGCATCGACCGCCGAGCGCTATGAGCAGCTCTCCAAGATCCAAGGCTTGATGGAACACGTCGGCAACCTTGGCGTCAGCGATCGAAAGGACGCCGGTGCAGCAGCGGCCGCAGCTGAGATGATTCTCGAAGGCTTGTGGGCGCACCGCCGCATCGGCCGAAGCGAAGAGCGCGGTTACTTCGCGGAGAAGCCGCGGCAGCCAGAACCGCGCGAGCAGCGCGAAAACCCGAATCGGCCGCGTCGGCAATTCAACTAGCAACGTTCGTGTAGTGAATGCGATCTTCGCATCGCATCGGGGCCAAAAATGAAATTCATCAAATACGGCAAATATGTTGGCGAGCCGGCAGACGCCGTCGACCTGGAAGAACTCGTCAAGAAGCTCGGGAATTTCTTTCTCCAGAGCGGGTTCGAGTCGCAGTTCTACGGCGTCTCGGAGATGGATCCCGAGAAATCGATGGAAGCGCTCAAGGATGCCATTCTTCGCGCATTGCAGGAGGGCGATTTGATGCCCGAAGGCGCGATGAGCGATGAACTGCGCGAGATGCTGAAGAATCCGAACGCGCGGCAGAATCAGGAAGTGCGCGACCTGATCGAAAAGCTGATGGAGCGCATGGCGCAGGAAGGCTACATCAATCCGCAGCAACCGCCGCAGGTCACTCCGCCGCCGCAATCGAGCGCGCGCGGCCAGGTGGGTGAGGCGCAGGAGCGCGAGACCGAAGCGCGTTTCGAAATCACAGATAAGACGATCGATTTTCTCGGCTTCAAAACGCTGCAAGACTTGCTCGGCTCGCTTGGGCGAAGCAGCTTTGGGCGTCACGCCACGCGTGATCTGGCGACGGGCATCGAGACGAGCGGCGCATCACGGCAATATGAGTTCGGCGATACTTTAAACCTCGACGTCAGCGAAACGCTCTTCAACGCAGTGCGACGTGATGGCGCGAAAGTTCCCGTCGAGATCACGTACAAAGACTTGATGGTGCATCAATGCGACTACCAGAGTTCGTGCGCCACGGTTGTGTTGCTCGATTGCAGCCACAGCATGATTCTGTACGGCGAGGATCGCTTCACTCCGGCGAAGCGTGTGGCGATGGCGCTGTCGCAT
Organism: uncultured Acidobacteriota bacterium; assembly: GCA_963766985.1. Classification (GTDB taxonomy): domain Bacteria; phylum Acidobacteriota; class Terriglobia; order Acidiferrales; family UBA7541; genus Acidiferrum. The sequence continues at coordinate 383,402 of CAVYCJ010000003.1, read as the reverse complement.
CTGATTCGAACGCAATACCCCGGCGACACGCTGAGCCTCGTGCTGTTTCACGACAGCGCGGAAGAAGTGCCGATCAGTGAACTCGCTCGCGTGCAGGTCGGTCCCTACTACACGAACACGCGTGAAGGGCTGCGGATGGCGCAGCGCATCTTGCTGCGTCAGAAAAAAGACATGCGGCAGATCATCATGATCACCGACGGAAAACCGTCGGCGCTCACGCTCGAAGACGGTCGCATTTACAAGAATGCGTTTGGTCTCGATCCGTTCGTCGTCGGTCAGACGCTCGAAGAAGTGAACAAGTGCAAGCGCGCGGGAATTCTGATCAACACGTTCATGCTGGCCAGTGACTACAGCCTCGTACATTTTGTGCAAAAAATCACCGAGATGTGCCGCGGCAAAGCCTACTTCACGACTCCCTACACGCTGGGTCAGTACCTGCTGATGGACTACATGCAGCGTAAGACAAAACAGATTCACTAAGATTCACGGAACCGCGCGCCTAATTTATACTCAGCGCATGGCATTGAAGCGCTTTCTTTCGCGCATCCTACGATCGGAAGGTCAGATGACGCATATCGTCGCCGGGAACAAGGCTCCCGACTTTTCCCTCAAGGATTCGATCGGCAAAGACTATTCCCTTTCGGCGTTGCTCGAAAAAGGACCCGTGGTCGCGGCGTTCTTCAAAGTCTCGTGCCCCGTTTGCCAGTTCACATTTCCCTTCCTGGAGCGTCTGCACCAACGCTACGGCAAGACCGCCACATTTCTCGGCATCTCTCAAGACGACGCCAAAGCCACGAAAAAATTCACCGACGAGTACGGCGTGACGTTTCCGATGCCGATGGATGAGAGCGCGAAAAACTATCCCGCGTCGAACGCCTACGGCCTGACCAACGTTCCCACAGTTTTTCTGATTGAGCCCGATGGCGCGGTCAGCGTCGTCTGCCACGGCTTCGACAAAAAGGGGCTGGAAGAAATTGCAGCATCGCTCGCCGAGCGGCAACACTTACCGCTGTCTGCGCTGTTTCGCCCCGACGAGCGCATCCCCGACCACAAACCTGGGTGAGGATCGAAAAACTAGGTCCGGTCGGGACCTAAAGCTCATCCCTAATTCGAATCGTCGCTGCGCAACGGCTTCTTGTGCTTCGGTGCCCGTTCGCGTTTGTCCGCAATCACGCGTGTCCCGCTCGGCGCGATACCCGATTCGCGCGCCCGCCGCCGGGCAATCTGTCCGACATCCAGAACCTTCTTCTTCCGCTTTTTCATCGTCGTGATCGAACCCGCGTGAGCAAAAAAAGAGCCAAGCCCGCATCGCGAGCTTAGCTCAAGTTTCGAACGCAAAACAACGCGCTCTGCCCCAAACGAACGCCTAGAACGTAAACGTAACCTGCAGATCGACGCGCCGGTTCGCCGTGCTCGACCCGTACGGCCCTCCCGCAAGTCCATTCGACTGCCCGAATAAGGGCGAGCTTAAGTTTCCTACCGGCTGTGCCAGGTTCACGTTGTTAAAGATATTTCGCCCAGACACCGCGAACGTCAGTGCATAGCGCCGGTTGGTAGCGCCCCCATCCATTCCTGGTCCGCCGCCCGGTCCTCCACGACCTCCGCCGGGACCGCCACGTCCACCGCCGCCCGGTCCGCGACCAAATGTTCCACCGCCAGGCCCATTCGGCCCTTGCGCCGCAGTTTCTTTCTTTGCACCGAATCCAAAAGTCTTACTCACGCGGAGGTTCATCGTAAATCGCGAAGGCCCGGTGAAATCATTGATCGGAACCAGCGCCGCCCCGGCTGCCGGTGTCGTGTTGAAGCATCCAAACTTCGTCTGCACCAGATTTGGCGCCGGTGTCGAGCAGTCCCCGAACGACGGCCGAGCACTGAATTGCGCATCACCAAACAAATCGTCACCCGTCGTAATGTTAAACGGCTGCCCCGAACTCGCAATCAGAAATGGACTCAGCCGAAACGCCTTCGGCAGTGAAATCGTCCCGCCCATGAACAACCGGTTTCGGTAGTCGAATTGCGCTCGCCCGTAATCTGCCGAAGGATCGAGAGGATCAGAAGGCACGTACGTCGGTGTGCCTGTGTCGCTGTTCGCGTAATTCAGAACGTAAAATCCAAACAGCGTCAGCCTCGTGCCCATGCGAATGCTGCCGTTCGCGATGAGCTGATTCTGCTTGAACACGCCTTCCGACTGATATTGATACAGAATCGTGGCCGGAGGCAGCGTTCCCGGTGCGTTCGCATTAATGAAATTTGTATAGAACTGGTGATCGCCGCGCGAAGTCAAGTACGTCACCGAAATATTCGCCGACTTCGTGATCTGCTTCTCCAGGCTCACGCCCGTCTGCAACGTGTAGGGAGTCCGTAAATTATTATTCGGCTGATACACCGTCTGCGGTGACAGCGCCGATCCGCCAAACGACGAGGGCGGCACCACTGCGTTCGGATTGAAGAACGCGGGATTCTGCACAAGGTACGTCTGCTGCTCGATCCCGTTGTTCAACTGTTGCGTCAAAATCAAATCTTCCGTGAACCGGTCGTAGAAAATTCCGAATCCGCCGCGCAAGACCATCTTCGGTGAACCCGTCTTCCCTTTTCCACCGATGCCCCACGCAAACCCAACGCGCGGTGCAAAATCCGCGTGGTCACCCAAACTATTCTGCGTCTCGTATCGCAACCCGCCGCTCAGCGTAATGTTCGGCCGGATCTTCCAATCGTCCTGCACAAACAACGCGCCATCGACGTATGTGATATCGGTTGCCGCTTGCCCCGCAGCATTCACTGCCAACGTATAAAAACTCGCTCCGCCGCCCATCGCCTGAATCTGAGCGAACGGCAGGCCCGCGGCTTGCCCCTTCACCGTGATCTGATAGGCCTCCAGCGGCGTGATCTGGCAATTGTCCACCGTCGTCGGCACGCAACCCGGCAACGTTCGCTTACCGAACGAATACTCACTGTTGAAGTTCGCGTTGGTCGCGTTGCTATCCGTCGTCGCGCGCAACCGCCCACCATACTTCAGCGAGTGCTTGCCGAAGTTCATGTAGGTTTCGTTTTGCAGTTCGTACCGGTTCTGCGTGTCGTCGTTCGTCCCGGTCGCATTCCCGCCATTCGCAAACGCGCTCTGCACCGATACCATCGGCGTGGTGCTCACCGGGTCCTGATTCGCAACCTCGTGAACGTACCGAAAGCGCGTCTCGTTGATCGTTCGCGGACTCAGAGTCTGCGTGTCGCTCATCTGAATCGTATTTTCCGAGTCGTACTGGTTCGTTCCCAGCGACGCCAGATTGAACGCGCCCACGCTCTCGTTATCCTGAGTCTGCCGATAATACTGATAACGAACCGACAGGATGTTCGAACCGCTCACCTGATAATCCACGCGCTGGCTCAAGTTGATGCGAAAGTCTGGATTCGGCACCGCCTGGCTGAACGGAACCACCGCGAACGTCGTCGGGTCTATTGTCGTTGCGCTCACGACGTTCAAGTTGTTGATGTTCCGCTGCTCGTAGTTGAAAAACATCGACGCCTTCTTGCTCAGCGGCCCGCCGATATCGCCGCTGAATTGCGTCGACTCATACCCCGGCGGCTGTTCGCCGTCCGGCAAATTTTCGAACGGATTGCGCGAGTTCAGCCCAGCCGTGGTGCCGCTCATGTAAAGCTGACCGTGCCACTGATCCATTCCGGGCTTCGTCAGAATCTCGACGCGCCCGTATCCCAGCTTGTCGTATTCCGACGAAAACGGATTCTGGTTGATGCGAATCTCACGAATCGACGCTTTCGGTGGCAAGGTGCCCCCCGTAAAGCCATCGATATATATTTGTCCGCCGTTCGGCCCCGCCGACGGCCCCGCCAGCGCAGTCAAGTCCGATTGCAACTCATCCGGATCGTCCGATAACGCTTCAAGATCTTTCCCCTGAATCACAATCGCGCCTGCGTTCGCAGCCGGGTCGACGCTCAGCGCTGCACCCGCCTGGTCCGTGACGACCACTTTCTCTTCCTGCGTCTGGATCGCCAGTTTGACGTCGAGCTTGTTCACCTGCCCCGCAATGACGTCGATGCCGTCCTTCGAAAAATCCGTGAAACCAGTGGCAATCACCTTCAAGCCGTACTTCCCCGGCGTAAGTCCCTTGATTTCGTAATTGCCGTTCTTGTCCGTCTGCGCGGTAATTGCGTCGCCGCTCGGTGTCGTGAGAACGATCGTCGCCGTCGCGACATAGCTCCCCGAAGGATCGGTTACCTGCCCGCGCAGTGTCACCGTGGCTCCGGCGGAATTCTGGGCCAACGTCCTCCACGGGAAGACCAGCGCCAACAAAATGAATAGAACTGTAGTGCTCAATCGCGGGGCCGAACGGAAACTCATTAACTCTCCTGACTTTTGACTACGCTGGATTGATATTCCTGTGATGCGTCTTCACTGCGCCGCGTCGCCGCCCGGTGCGCCGCTCATTGACCAAGGCGTTAGGATCGACTGGCCGCTGGGTGATGCCTGCAAAATGGGTTCGACGCCCGAAATCAGCGTGATCGCCACCACGCCGCCTGCCGCTCCCGAGTTATCCGACGTCGCGACAATCATCACCGCGTCGCCCTTCTGCAAATCCGACAAATTCGAAGCGGGCATTCGCGAGATAGCTTGTTGCAAATCACCGCCCTGCCCGGCAGCACCCGCACTGCCTCGCCCGCCGGCACCATTCGCGCCACCAGGTCCGCGTTGCGCACCCGCGTCACCGCTTTTCTGTTCGAGCGCCGACGCACCCGCAGGCGCTCGCGCCCCGGCGTTGCCCGTGTTCCCTGCTCCGCCCGCAGCGGGAGCCGCACCCGCGCCGCCGCCCGCTCCATCGCTTGCCTGCGCGTCGCCGGGACCGCCCTTCAACCTTGCCGCAATTCTCTGCGCCATCGGAGCCGGAAGCTTCCGCAACTGCGAGGTATCCGCGATCTTGACCACCACCGGCTTCTTCGTCGTCAAATCCTGTACCGTGATCGTGCCCGCTCCCGCATCAATCGAATTTATCGTCCCCGAGATATTTCGAAACGAGCCCGACACAACCTCATCCGCCGTCAATTCGCCGCCATCCGCGCTGCGCTGACCCCGCGCTCGAAGCTGATCGCCCGCCTTGATCTGGTCAATCGGCGCCGCCTGCGCATCGTCGAACTTCACCGACCCCGGCGCATATCTCCGCAGCACAGTATTTTTCGAAACATGCACGACGACACTCTTGTTCGCACCAAGCGCCGAAGTCGAAACCGTAATCGTTCCCGCCGCCGCGTCTACCGCACTCACCAGCCCGCCAATTCCATGCCGCGTCCATTCGGCCTGATCGTGCGCGTGTTTCGCCGCAAGGTCCGCCTTCTTCATTGCGATTACGCTCACCGCCAGGATCGATTTCCCGTCGGGCCCAGCGCCGCCGCGCACGAGAATCCGGTCGCCCACCTGCACATCACTAAGCTGCAACGGATTCGCCTTCTTCAGATCCGTCTCGCCTGGCTCGATCTGCAGCAATCGCGCTCCATCCTGCACAACGACGTTCGTGTCAGCGCCACCTTCCACTGACAACACAATGCTATTCCCCGAAATCGACTTAACCGTTCCAACCGCTTTCGAAGCCGCCGCCGCTTGCGGCGTGCCGGCCCATGGGCGAGCCGACGTTCGAGCCGGATTGGCATCGGCGAACAAACAAATTCCAGCTACACACACCATCGGCAAACACAGCCGCTTCATCCACTTATCTTTATGTAATCTCATTTCCTCGACCTGACGCGCAGCTCTCTCTCGCGCTGAATCAGCATCCATTTAGACGTATTCCAAGCCACGAAATGTTACACACCCAAGATAACAGCAAGCTAAACAGGGCTCAGCGATGAGATGCGTGAGGGTTTACAGAGGTCTATCGGTGTGGAAGTACTTCTTGTACGCAACAATCCAATCGGCGGCGATATCGTGTTGCGCCGTGCTCAAATCAATCTCGCCCTTGCAAACCATGTCGCGCAGCCGCTCCTCGAGCTGATCCTTCACATGCGCGTTCCACACAGGCGCTCGGTACGGCTCAGGCCACAGATTCTGAATATCGTTCGAACCACCAAGCTCCGGCGTGATCAGGAAATCGACCTCGAAGTACTGCGGCTTCGCCGCGCTCATTCCGTACTCGCGAAAAACTTGCTCCTTCACCGAAGCCGGGATCACGAGTGCTCGCTTATCTTCTCCGACGCTCGCGCCGCACACGTCAGCCGCCTTCACCGTCCGCACCGCCCCCGGCGTCAAAGTCGGTCGCGGTTCGAGTGGCCCCTCCGCGTAAACTTCCGAGTTCTGGATGCGCATGCGTTCCACACCGCCAACGATGAACGCGATCGCCGCGGCCGCCGCAAGAGTGACCACGAGCATGCGCCGCACGCGTTTCGATCGAAACACCGCAATCGAAGCTTTTTCCTTCGTCACCGGTTCAGCGGCGATCTGCGCAAGATTCGCCTTCAACAACGCGCGAACGCCCGGGCCCGTCTGAACTTGCGAGTCAAACTCCGCGTGCCGCGCTTCGATCAAACTGGAAATCGTCTTCTCTAAGCTCTGCTTCCGCGCGCGGCAATCCCAACACGCCGCAAGATGATCCTCGACCTCTTCGACACGCGCGTCAGGCAGTTCGCCGTCGATCGTCAGCAACAACTCTTCGTCGTTCAGATGAGTTTCAAAGTGACGCATCGTTTCATCCACGATCCGCGCGTTCCAATCGCGCCAGCGACCGGCTCAACGAAATCGATACCGCCCCAAGGGACATTTCCAAAATTTCCGCGATCTCGCGGTAACGCAAACCCTCGGCGCGCAGATGCAGGCAGTGTTGATCGCGCTCCGGCAGCGCTCGCACCGCCGCCATCAGGCGCGCCTGCCTCTGCCCCGAAGCCAATTGCTGTTCTGGATTCGGCTGCGGATCGACCTGCGCCGCGGCGGTCGCTTCATCGAATTCCACCCGGTCGGGTCGAATCTGTTCACTCGCACGCGTCTTCAACGCCAGATTATGCGCCACGCGAAAAATCCACCCTCGCAGGTTGTCCTTCGGCCGCCCCAACCTCAAATGCCGGAACAGCGCCAAAAACACTTCCTGCACGATCTCTTCCCCGTGCGCCGCCGTCAACCCGATCGAAAGCACATATCGCAGCAACCGGCTCCGATACTCATCGAAAAGCTGGATAACCTCGGATTCGGCCTCCGAGCAAACATCCTCCGTCGCCGCGCTGGCAGTGCGCGCCAATACCGCAGGAAACCCAAATTGTGTCTCAGGAAGCGCCATAGATAGGACGAAGTCGCTCACATATTCTACATTCCCGCAGCCGCGCCTTTGTTCAGTCTTTTTCGACGTTATCTGTTCCCGAAACTACCCCAAACAAACCATGAACAAATCCGCCGTTTCTCGAATACTCAAGCAGGGGGAAGTGTCTTCTCTCGAGTCCTGTTCCCTGGGTGGGCATCCGACTTGATCCGTCAATTTCGCCGCGCAAACGTCGCCTATCTCTTTCTGCTTCTTACCCTTACGGCAGGCCTCGCCCACGCCCAGAGCAATACCGGCGACCTTCGCCTCAAGGTCACCGACCCCTCCGGCGCCGCCGTCCGCGCCTCGGTCACCCTCGCCAGCGCCGTGAACCAGGTCAACTCCACCTACTCCACCGATGAATCCGGCGCCCTCACCGTCAAGCGCCTCCCTTACGGCCTCTACACCCTCGAAATCGACCGCGACGGCTTTGCCCCCTACGCCGAAACCGTCGACATCCGCACCGCCGCTCCGACCGACTTCACCGCCAAGCTCAGCCTCGCCTCCTCCAGCAGCTCCGTCCAGGTCAATGAGACCGACACCCTCATCGATCCCTATCGCACCGGCAGCATCAACCGCATCGGCAGCGAACAGATCGCCAACCGCGAAAGCTCCATCCCCGGCCGCTCCCTGCAAGACCTCGTAAACTCCCAGCCCGGCTGGCTCTACGAAGGCAACGCCGTCCTCCATCCCCGCGGCTCCGAGTACCAGACCCAGATCGTCGTCGACGGCATCCCCCTGCAAGACAATCGCTCCCCCAGCTTCGGCCCCGAGATCGAAGCCGACGACATCGATTCGATGAGCATCTTCACCGCGGACTTCCCTGCCGAATACGGCCGCAAAATGGGTGGCGTCGTCGAACTCAACACCACCCACGACCTCGGCGACGGCTTCCACGGAAAAGTCGTGCTCTCGGGCGGCAGCTTCGACACCGCCGGCGGCTTCGCATCAGGCCAATATCAGTGGGGCAAAAATGTTCTCGGCGTGTCCGCCAGCGGCGACATGACCAGCCACTATCTCAACCCCGTCGTGCCGCAAAACTTCACCAACAAAGGCACCACCGGTGATTTCTCCGTTCGCTATGAACGCGACCTCACCGATCGCGATCGCATCAGCATCAGCGTTCGCCACGAACTCTCGCGCTACGAAATTCCCAACGAGATCCTTCAGCAGCAAGCCGGTCAGCTTCAGAACGCCGACAATTTCGAAACAATGGGCATCGTCTCTTATCAACACATCTTCTCGCCCAACGTCATCGGCGATTTTCGCGGCATGGTGCGCGACAATTCCAACGACCTCTACTCCAACCCGCTCTCGACGCCGGTCATCGCGTTCCAGCACAATTATTTCCGCGAAGGCTATTTCAAGGGCACGGTCGCCGTTCACAAAAGCCGCCACGAAATCAAAGTCGGAGTCGAATCCGACGCCACCTTCCTTCACGAGCGCTTCAACGACATCATCACCGACCCCACGCAATTCGATCCCGACACGCCGCAAACCTACTCTTTCACAGGAAACAAACCCGACCTCGAGCAATCCGCATTCATCCAGGATCAGATTCGCCTTGGCAAATGGACTGTCAGCGCCGGCCTGCGCTGGGATCACTATCAATTGCTCGTCAATCAGAACGCGCGTCAGCCCGCGGCTCGGCGTCGGCTACTACATTCCCAGCCTCGACATCGTTTTCCACGCCAGCTACGACCGCATCTTCCAGACGCCGTCAAACGAAAATCTGCTGATCTCCAGCTCGCCCACAATCGTCTCCCTCAGTGACGACGTGCTGCGCCTGCCGGTGAAGCCTTCTCACGGCAATTACTACGAACTCGGTTTCACCAAGGGTTTCTTCGGCAAGGTAAAGCTCGACGTCAATGGTTTCAGCCGCCGCGTGGACAACTACGCCGACGACGACCAACTCCTCAGCACCGCGGTCAGTTTCCCGATCGCGTTCGACAAGGCGTACATCTACGGCGTCGAAGGAAAAGTCGAAATTCCCTACTGGCACAAGTTCAGCGGCTTTGTGAGCTATTCCTACATCGTGGGTTCGGCGTATCTGCCCGTCACCGGCGGCCTGTTCCTCGGAGACGACGCCGCCAACGCCATCAGCCAGATCACCGGCCGTTTCTGGGATTCTCAGGACCAGCGCAACACTGTTCGCACGCGTTTGCGCTATGACTTCACGAAGCGCCTCTGGGGCGGAGTCGGTGCGGAATACGGCACCGGCTTGCCGTTCGAATTTGACGGCACCGAGGCAGACGCCCTCGCTCAATACAGTCAGCAAGTCGTCGATCGCGTCAATTTCGATAAGGGCAGGGTAAAACCTTCGCTATCGATCGACGCCTCGCTCGGCGCCGAACTCTACCGCAAAGAAAAGTTCAACGTGCGCATCCAGGCCGACGGCGAAAATCTCAACAACCGCCTCAACGTCATCGACTTCGGCGGCCTCTTCTCCGGCAACGCCATCGGCCCCAGCCGCAGCTGGTTCCTCCGCCTCACCACCAGCTTCTAACCTCGATTGCGGCGGCCTAGCACCGAATTTGCCGGTCGATCCAACCCCCCACTCCCCCACGCGCCCATAGTTACGCCAAGCCTAATTAGGTCTCCGCGAGCTGTCGTCGGGGCGGTCCTTTTGTTGAACGATTGTTTAACGATATGAAATACTACCGCGTCCCCCTTGCACGCCAGGAGGCGCTGTGGCCCAACCCCTGCCCTACTTAGCATCAAACAAAAATGTGGCGAAACTGTTCGAAAATATTTTGTCGGCACAAAAGCCGAGCACATTCACGCACGACTATCTGCAAAATACGATCGGCTTAAAAGGGACGAATGACCGCGCACTGATTACACTGCTGCGAAACTTGGGATTCCTAGACGCGGCGAACACCCCTACGAGTTACTACGACCTCTTAAAAAACAAGATGGCCGCGAAAATTGCCATTGCAGAGGGTATCCGAAAGGCGTACGCGCCCCTCTTCAAGGCGAACGAAAATGCGAACGAACTAAACGCAGATCAACTTAAAGGATTGATCTCTCAAGTCTCGGGTGCGGAGGCAGAAAGGGTCGAACGCATCGCCAATACTTTTAATGCACTGATGAAATTGGGTGACTTCACCACAACCCCCGCTTCTCAAGAAGAGGAGCCTTTGAACGACGATGGTGAGGAGGATGACAAAGCTGACGACGCACACCTGGAAAATGACAAGCAGAAACCGCAAAAGGGGCCGCGCCCGGAATTTCACTACAACATTCAAATTCACCTGCCCGCAAACGGGACAGAAGATACCTACCTCAACATTTTCAATGCAATTCGGAGGACGTTTAGGTGAGCGAGCGCGATAGTAGACTCGCTCTTTTCATGCTGCTCGGGCGGACAGCAGATCAACAATTCAGCAAGGACCCGATGTCGTACCCCCATTTTCTCTACATATTCAGCGACTGTGGACCTTGCGGTTGCATCTCCGGTCAGTTCGAAAGGCCATTCGAGCAGCCTTCGTGTACAAGCTGTTTTTCGTCTTCGAAAACTATCTCCGGGAATTGGTGACTTCCGTTCTAACAGAAAAATATGCCGCCTCGTGGTGGGACGAAGTCGAGCCAGGCGTCAAAAAGGAAATTGATAACCTTGCGCAAAAGGAAGAGACGAAGCAGTGGATGGCCCTTGAACCCCGCGACCAATTGGCGCTAGCGACCTATCCCCAGTTATTGGCTACTATGGAGTACCGCTGGAAAGACGCGTTTGACCCCGTCGTAAGAGATAAACAACTTCTATCCGAAGCTCGAAGAGTCGGTCACTTGAGAAATGCAATTTGTCATATGACTGATATTCCCGACGAGGAAGTCAACCGGGTTAAACAGTTGCTTGAGAGACTGGTTCCGAGTAGTTCCGTTCTAGCCTCATTCAGATACCGACCGTTAGGAACGTGCATCTCATCTGCAACCATCACTTCTTGATCGTCCAGTCGGCCCCGCCCGCGCCATCCTCTTTGAAATCGATATCCACCGGATACACTTTGCCGCAACCCTTGATCATCCACTTCTCCGCCCACTGTCGCCTGCGCGGCGCCCCCGAAAATGGCGTCACCACGTAAGGCGTCACATCGTCAATTTTTTCGCATCCCAGCGTACCCACCTGGCCCGATACCCCGACCATCGTGTCGCTCATGAGCTGCGGACTTGTCAGCGTGCCTTTCCGAATCGTGCCCGCAGGCAAATTCGCGTTGTCAGCAACAGGAGCCGTGGCAGCGGAACCTTTTCCGGACGACACCGCGCGCGCGGCGTCGAACTGCAGAAGTTGCTTTTCGACATCGGCCGCGTTCTTCTTCGCCCATTCACTCGCCGCACCGGCAGCCGTTTCGCCGTACAACCGGTGCGTGTAAAACACCCCGACAGCCTGTTTATCGACGAGAACGACGCGCACCGCAACAAAGTCCGCTCCATGCGGAGTTGGCAGCACCGCCGCAAAGTAGTGCTGACCGGAAACCGTCGCTGGCAGGATCGTGGCTTTCGCGCCCTCGGCAATGGCCCGGGTCCGGCTGGTGATCGTGGCCATGGCTTCCTCATCGTGGGCCGCAGGGTAAAAATTGAACGTCAGCATGTCGCTGAAGGTATGAAGGTCCTCTTGGCCCGCGGGCGTAAACTCCGATCCGTTGCCCCCCGGCGAGCGCAGCAGGTACTCCGTGCCCCGGAAAGCGACCTTGGGCGCCATCGCCGACTGCGGAGCCCGCGCCGCGGCGGCAGAACCGATTGGCCCGTATGCCATTCCCGCCCCGGCCAGTACGGTCACCACCGCCGCCAGTACGAATGCAAATAAGTTCGATCGTCGTTTCATGATTTCGTCTCCACGTTGTGTGCGAAGGGTGTGGCTGGCGCATCCCTTCGCTCTCAGCCGACTGTGTATCCCGTCACCCGCGTCGTCAACGAAACCCTGCCTTAATCGCTGGTTAACCGCTAAGTCGCGTAAAAACAGCAAATTGAGCTGGTAGCTAAACCGGGAAAATTGGGGACAGACGGCGACGTTTCCGCCGAACGAGCGTCGCCCAAATTTATTCATCAGAACATCGAGTGCCACTCGCCCGACTCACGCGTGCTAGGCTGCTAAACGCCAGGTAGCCATCGCGCGGTTTGACATGTTGGCGATTGAACGATCGAACTTGTTCCAAGCGGGAGATTCCACATACGCGGCGCGGCCGCGTATGTTGGCCTTGCTTATCTGCGCGCTTTTCTTCCCATTTACATCTTCGGCCCGGCAGGGCCCCCCAAGCGTACCGGCCGGTTCGGAAAGTATGCTCACTTACGCATCCGTCGAGGTCGACGTCCATGCAACCGATGGCACTGCCCTATCCGGTCCAATTTATGTGTCCCTCAGCAAGAACGATGGGAAGGTGTTTGCGACCAAGCTGGCGGTGTCCGGCAAAGCGCATTTCGGCGAGGTCCCGAAAGCGATGCTTACCGCCCAGGTCATCGCCTCGGGATACGACACCGCGACCAAGAAGTTCGAGATCCGTGAAGAGAACGAAGTAAAAGTCAGCATCGATTTGCGGCCAATGTCAGACCGCGAGGCTGCCGCAACGGACCGAGGAATCGCGGCTCTCAATCCCAAAGCTCAAAAAGGCGTCGGCAAAGCTTTGGAAGATATGCGCGCCAACAAGCTCGCCAACGCTCAAACCGAACTGACGGCGGCGCAACGCTTCGCTCCGGAAAGCGCCGACATCGAATACCTGATGGGATTGTGCGCTTCAAGGTCGAATGACGCGGTCTCCGCAAAGACGCACTGGACTCGCGCCCTTACCTTCAATCCAAATCACCTGAGCAGTCTGCTCGCCCTGAGCCAGAATCTCCTCCACGACCGCGACACCACGCAGGCAAACATCTATCTGCGCCGTGCCTTGGACGCTGAACCCACCGCTTGGCGCGCGCATATGCTGCTGGCTCAGGCGGATCTGCTCGACCGGCGGAACGCGGAAGCGGTCACCGAAGCCGAACGCGCGATTGAACTCGGGCACGATTCCGCGTCCTCCGTTCAGCCGCTCTTGGCCCATGCCTTGTATGAAACCGGCGAAAAAGATCGAGCCAATCAGATTTTGCAGACGTACATCAAGGCGCATCCCAAAGACGAGAATGCCTCGCACCTCTACGAGCGTTTGAACGCACCTCGTTCCGTCAGCACTTCGCTCAAGGAACACGCGTCGAAGGATCACTCCGCCATCGACATCAGCGAAGCCGATACCGATGCGGCCGAACCTTTGCCGCCGAATTGGCTGCCACCGGATATCGACGAAAAGGTCCCGGCCGTCGAGTCCGGCTCATCGTGCGACGCGGCCGATGTGGTGCACAAAGCGGGTGAACAGCTCGTGAATCTCATTCACGACGTCGATCGGTTCACCGCGACCGAAACTCTCACGCACGAATCCGTCAATAAATTCGGCATCGCCGCGCTTCCCGAAAAGCGCAGATTCGATTATCTTGTCTCCATCCAGGCCTCACCCGCTGGACCTCTCAGTGTCAGCGAATATCGAAACAACAACGGTTCCCAAGGGCAATTCCCCGATGGAATCGCCACGAACGGATTGCCGGCGCTTGTGCTCGTTTTTCATCCTTACTACGCCACCAACTACGACATGGTCTGCGAAGGATTGGCGCGCACCAGCCGTGGCTTGGCCTGGCAAATTCATTTCCGGCAACTGCCCGACAAAACCAGTGGCATCAAGTCCTACCAGTTCGGAATGAATGGCCCAAGTTATGAGGTGAGGCTGAAAGGCCGCGTTTGGATCTCCGCGGACAATTTCGAGATCATCCGCATGGAGTCAGACATCGTCTCTCCGATTCCCCAGATTCGTCTCTTGGCCGATCACACCAACATCGAATATGGCCCCGTCAATTTCCGCGAAACAAACACAACTCTATGGCTCCCGCAGAGCGCCGAAGTCTATTTCGCCTGGCTCGGCCGCCGAATCCACCGCCGGCACGAATTCAGCAACTACCTCCTCTTCGGCATCGACGACCAACAACAAATCAACGCCCCCAAGTCCAAAGACGACAGCCATCGCGCCACCACGCCAAAGCCGTGAGCGAACACCGATATAAATTCCGCCAATTGAACCGTTCCGGCCGACAAACGCTGCGTAAGCCCCCTGACTGCCTCCACCTCTAAGTCCATTCCCTACAACAAATTCACCCACCACCAGTGAACCTTACTCCTTTAGAATCACATTCTTGCGCGTTTCCCACCTGCAAGCCCTTTAGATTCACATTCTTGCGCAAAAACCATGGGGGGAGGGGGCGATCCCCCTGCCCACAACTCCGGTTTAGCTTTTATCGTTACTTCGTTACGTCGTTGCTTCTTTACTTCGCTTTTCGTTGCTGCTAACAACTTCCTTATCCCCTTCTGAGCACTTCCTAAGCACGCGCAACCTATTCTTCCTTCCGTGAACGACGCCATTTTCACTGCCGCAACCATCGTCTTTTTCGCCGCCGCGATCCTGTATCTCCGTGCGTGCGAACGGCTTAAATAACATGCTCGAAAACATCACTCTCATCGCCATCACCTTGGCTCTTTTCGGCTACTTGCTCGTAGCCCTGCTTCGCGCCGAAGACTTCTAACCATGACCTCAAACGGTTGGTTCCAAATCCTGTTTTTCCTCGCTGTTGTGCTCGCCATCACGAAGCCGCTTGGCGCGTTCATGGCGCGCGTCTTTCAATCGCGAAAAGACCTTCCTCGATTTCGCTCTCCGCCCGATCGAGAAGCTTGTCTATCGCGTTTGCGGCATCAATGAAGACCGCGAAATGCGCTGGATTGAGTACGGCACCGCGATGCTCCTCTTCAGCGCCGTCTCGATGTTCCTGCTCTACATGATTGAGCGCGCGCAACATTTCCTCGGCTTCAATCCGCAACGTCTCGCTGGCGTTGCGCCCGATCTCGCTTGGAGCACCGCCGCTTCCTTCACCACAAACACGAACTGGCAGTCCTACGTACCCGAAACCACGATGAGCTATCTCACGCAGATGGCCGGCCTCGCGTATCACAACTTCGCGTCCGCCGCTGTCGGCATCGCGCTGGCCATCGCGTTGATTCGCGGGATCGCGCGCCGCGAAATGAAGACGATCGGAAATTTCTGGGTCGATCTAACGCGTTCCTTCTTGTGGGTTCTTTTGCCGATCAGCTTCGTCGTCGCGCTTGTTCTCGTTTCGCAAGGCGTCGTCCAGAATTTCAAGCCTTACGCAACCGCGCAGCTCGTCGAGCCGCAAACGGTGCAGACGCAAGGCTCCGACGGCAAGACCACGACGCAGACTGTGACGCAGCAAACCATCGCGGTTGGTCCCGTCGCGTCGCAAGAAGCCATAAAAATGTTTGGCACCAACGGCGGCGGCTTCTTCAACACCAACAGCGCGCATCCATTCGAGAATCCGACGCCGTTCACGAATTTCCTGGAAATGATTTTGATCTTCGCGATTCCAAGCGGACTCACCTACACGCTCGGCCGCATGACCGGTTCGCCGCGCCACGGTTGGGCCATCTGGTCCGCGATGGCAGCGCTCTTCCTCGTTGGTGTGATCGCCGCCTACACAGCGGAATCGCGCGGCAATCCTCAAATTGCATCGATCGCAGCCGCTAACTCAGCCACGATCGATCAGTCCGCGAGCACGCAGCAAGCCGGCGGAAACATGGAGGGCAAAGAGACCCGTTTCGGCATCGCCAACTCCGCGCTCTTCGCCACCATCACCACCGACGCAAGCTGCGGCGCCGTCAACTCCATGCACGACTCCTTCACGCCGCTCGGCGGAATGGTCCCGCTGCTCAACATCATGCTCGGCGAAGTGATCTTCGGCGGAGTCGGCTCCGGCATGTACGGCATGATCGTCTTCGTGATTCTCGCCGTCTTCATTGCGGGATTGATGGTTGGCCGCACGCCGGAATATCTCGGCAAGAAAATCGAAGCCTTCGACGTGAAGATGGCCATGCTCAGCGTTCTCGCCGCCTCGCTCACGATTCTGATCTTCGCGGCGATCGCGGTCGTTACAAAACCTGGTCTCGCCGGAGTCTCGAACCCCGGCCCGCACGGCCTCTCGCAAATTCTCTACGCCTTCACATCATCCGTCGGCAACAACGGCTCCGCCTTCGCCGGGATCAGCGCAAACACAGTTTGGTACAACACCGCGACGGGTATCGCCATGCTGCTCGGTCGCTTCTTTGTCGTTATCCCGATTCTCGCGATCGCCGGAAATCTCGCGGCGAAGAAAACGACGCCAGCTTCGCTCGGAACTTTCCCCGTGACCGGCCCGCTCTTCGCGACGCTGCTCGTCTCCACCATCGTCATCGTCGGCGCGCTTACCTTCTTCCCCGCGCTCAGCCTCGGTCCGATCCTCGAGCACCTTTTGATGAACGCCGGGAGAACTTTCTAACTTCCATGGAAATCACTGCCGCACAACCGAAACCAAAGCCGCTCGCCGACAAAGCGATCCTCGTCCGCGCGATCGCGGACTCGTTCCGCAAATTGCATCCGCGCACGATGATCAAGAACCCCGTGATGTTCGTCGTCGAAGTCGGCGCCGTTCTCACCACGATCGAACTCGTCATCGACACCGCGCGCCACTCTGGCCTCTTCGCCTTCGGCCTGCAAATCACGCTCTGGCTGTGGTTCACCGTGCTCTTCGCCAACTTCGCCGAAGCTATGGCGGAAGGCCGCGGCAAAGCACAAGCCGATACGCTGCGCAAAGCGCGCGCTGAAACCGAAGCTCACAAACTCCGCGCCGACGGCACAATCGAAGTCATCGCCAGCTCCAAGCTCCGCACCGGCGACGTCGTCGTCGCCGTGGCGGGCGAATTCATTCCCGGCGACGGCGAAGTGATCGAAGGCGTCGCCAGCGTCGATGAATCCGCAATCACCGGCGAGTCCGCTCCGGTCATTCGCGAATCCGGCGGCGATCGCAGCGCCGTTACCGGCGGCACCCGCGTCCTCTCCGACTCGATTCACGTGCGCATCACTTCCAATCCTGGCGAGACTTTTCTCGATCGCATGATTCGCCTCGTCGAAGGCGCCGCGCGTCAGAAAACGCCCAACGAAATCGCGCTCAACATTCTCCTCGCTGGTCTCACGATCATCTTCCTGCTCGCCGTCGTAACGCTGCAGCCATTCGCCATCTACTCCGGCGCGCCGCAAACCATCTTCGTTCTCGTCTCGCTGCTCGTGTGCCTGATCCCGACCACAATCGGCGGCCTGCTCTCCGCCATCGGCATCGCCGGCATGGACCGCATGATCCAGCGCAACGTCATCGCGATGTCCGGACGCGCCGTCGAAGCCTCCGGCGACGTTGACGTGCTCCTCCTCGACAAAACCGGAACGATCACGCTCGGCAATCGCCAGGCCACCATGCTTCACGCATGCCCCGGCGTCACCGACGCCGAACTCGCCAACGCCGCGCAACTCGCATCGCTCGCCGACGAAACTCCCGAAGGCCGCTCGATCGTCGTCCTCGTGAAAGAAAAATACGGACTCCGCGGCCGCGAACTCAGCAATCTGAATCCGCAGTTCATTCCCTTCTCCGCGCAGACGCGTATGTCCGGCGTCGATCTCGACGGCACGCAAATCCGCAAAGGCTCGCCCGACGCAATCACGAAATATGTCGCCGAGCGCGGCAACAAAATCCCCGAGCAAATGCAAAAGACGGTCGCCGACATCGCGAACGGCGGCGGAACCCCGCTGCTCGTCGCCGAAAATGGCCGCGTCCTCGGCGTTGTCGCTCTGACCGACGTTGTAAAAGGTGGAATGCGCGAGCGCTTCGATCATCTCCGCGCGATGGGCATTCGCACGATGATGATCACCGGCGATAATCCGCTCACCGCCGCAGCAATCGCTCGCCAGGCCGGCGTCGACGATTTCCTCGCCGAAGCCAAGCCCGAAGACAAGATGGCGCTCATCAAGCGCGAGCAGGCAAAAGGAAAACTCGTCGCCATGACCGGCGACGGCACGAACGACGCTCCAGCGTTAGCTCAGGCCGACGTCGGCGTGGCGATGAACACCGGCACGCAAGCCGCAAAAGAAGCCGGCAACATGGTCGATCTCGATTCCAATCCGACCAAACTCATCGAGATCGTCGAGATCGGCAAGCAACTGCTGATCACCCGCGGTGCGCTGACAACATTCTCTGTCGCCAACGACGTCGCAAAATATTTCGCGATCATCCCCGCGATGTTTGCCGGCGCATTCCCCGTACTCGGCATTCTGAACATCATGCATCTCGCCACGCCGCAGTCCGCGATTCTGTCCGCGGTCATCTTCAACGCGGTCATCATCATTTTCCTGATTCCGCTGGCGCTCCGCGGCGTCAAATATCGTCCCGCCGGCGCCGCCGTTCTCCTCCGCCAAAATCTTTTGATCTACGGGCTCGGCGGGCTCGTGGCTCCATTTATCGGCATCAAGCTGATCGACATGCTGATCACCTATCTTCATTTCGCATGAGCAAGGCATAAAAAATGTCTACCCACACACTCGAACCCAAAATCGCAATCGGCGTAACACCGGCCGCGACACCGACCGCACCTCCGGCGGAGAGGACGAAAGCCGAAACGTCCACGCTCGTCGCCAATCTGCGGATCTCCGTGCTCATCACGATCGTCACGACAGTGATCTTCGGCCTGCTCTATCCGCTCGCAGTCACCGCCGTTTCACAGCTTCTCTTCCCGCATCGCGCGAACGGCAGCCTCATCGAGAAAAACGGCCAGATCGTCGGTTCCGAACTCATCGGCCAGGCTTTCTCCGGCCCCGGCTATTTTCATTCCCGCCCTTCGAGCGCCGGCACCGGTTATGACGCCGCAAATTCCTCCGGCTCGAATCTCGCCCCGACGAACCACCAACTGATCGACCGCATCAAGGCCGACAGCGAGAAATTCCACGCCGAAAATCCCAACTCGCCGATTCCCATCGATCTCGTCACATCTTCCGGCTCTGGACTCGACCCTGAAATCTCCCCCGCCGCCGCCGAATTCCAGATCGCCCGCATTACCAGGGAACGCCATATCTCCGATTCCGACGTCCGCCAACTAATCGCCAGGCACACGCTCGCGCGCCAGTTCGGCTTCCTCGGCGAACCCCGCGTCCGCGTCCTCGAACTCAACCTCGATCTCGACGCGACGCATCCGATGCCGAAACAGTAGTCGTTTGGTTGACAGGTTTTTAGAAGCTGCGATTCATCCCGGGCGTCGTGCCGTGATGTCCATCTGGTAGTAGCGAAATGTGTGATCGTTGCCGCCAAGCGGCTTGTAGTTGGCCAGCGCCTCGACCACAAACTCCGGCCGATCAGGTTCCGGAATGTGCTGCGACCATTCCACAAAAGTCACTGACGCAAACGCCGCAAACGCAGCCGCGGTCCCGAAATCCCAGGCGTGATCTTTCACCTTCACATTTTGCACCTGGAATCCGCACTCCTCGGCGAGCAATGAGTACGCTTCCGCGGTCATGTGCAGGTACGGATCTCGGACTCCGACGAAATATTTCTCCCATCGGGAAGACTTCGCGGTTTCATCGATTGTATTTTCCAGACTCTTTCGCGCCCCGCGTGGTACCAACCTCAACTGCGCCACGCCATCCGGCTTCAACGCCGCGTAAATTCCGCGCAGCGCCAATTCTTGTTCCTCTTCAGCAATCCAGTGCAGCGCGTTAAAAGAAACGACAAGGTCGAACGACTCTCGATAACGGAGCTGTCGCGCATCCATCACTTCAAAATTCAGATTCGTAGGGGAAGCGCCATCCACTCCCGTATTCGCGCTCGCAGCCCGCGCAAATTCCACCATCTTTGCCGAAGCATCGACGCCGAGTACGCCGCCCTGCGGCACGAGCGCTGCAATGTATCGAGTTACCTTCCCGTTTCCGCAGCCGACATCGAGCACCCGCTCATCGCCACGCAATCGCCCGCGCAGCAGCCCCAAAACTTCCTCGGCCATCGCCGCCTGAAGCGCCGAAATGCGGGCGTACTCCGCCGCGTTCCATTCGGTCATCGCTTCGGCTCCGCGAGCATGATGTCCTGGTGATAGTCGCCCCACTGGGACAGGAGTGCGTAGCGGCCATCGCTTGATACAGAAAACCCAAAGCCCATGGTCCGCTCCGTCTTCAATATTTGTTTCGATTTTCGCGTCGCAAAATCGAAATACCACAAGGTCAGATCATCGGCCGAGACATAGTAGATTCCATTTTTCACAATATAAAAAGACTGATAGCCATTGAGCTTCGGGATTTCCGTGATCTGTTCGTCCTGCTCGAGATGTCCGTCGATCATCTTTTCGCGGAACAATCTCAAGTCACCGCCTCCATCCGGACGGGTGTAATACCAATACTTCCCGTCCTCCGATTCCTGCACGGTGAAGCCGCGCCACTGGACCGAGGTAAATGCGCCCGGGCCCTCACGCACCAGGGTTTCGTTTTTGTTGCAATTGAGCGGACAGCGCCAAAACTTAAGTAACGACGAGCTCTGATCCCGAAAGTAAATCCATTGTCCGTCGTGCGACCAGAACGGCGACTCGGGGTCCTTGGTTCGCGGTCATAAGTTTGTGGGGCACGCGTTCATTTACGTCGACGACGTAGATGGAATGGTCGCCTTCTTCATTCTGTCCATACACAACGCGTTGCGAGTCCGGCGACCACTGAGGGCTGCCGCTATCTCGACCGCGGGAAATTTGCGTCAGGTTTTTTTCGTCTGCGTCTCCCAGCCAGATGCTCCACCTTCCTGTTCGGTCCGAAGTGAATACCACGTGTTTCCCGTCCGGCGAGTAGCTCGCACGGTTTTCGCTTCTGGAGGACTTCAGGACCGGCTCCAGCGGTCTCTCTGGATTCTTCAAGTCTGCGCGCAGCAAATCCATGTGAAAGCGCCACGTGCACCATGCCACCGCTCCGGTTTTCGCCGATACATTTGGCCAATTCGCATACAACTGACCCTCGGCTGCCGGCGAGCGTGTCATATTCCCGTCGCTCACTCGGACTTCATAAATCTCGCTGTACACCGGGCCCTGCTGCGCCAGAATGATTTTCGAATCATCCGGCGCCCAACTGATGCCAGTAGCGAGGAGGTGCACCGTCTTTACGACGCGTCGCGATTGACCCGAGGCGTCGCCCACCAGAAGATCGGTGTCATCCAGCTTTTTCACGCATGTCCAGGCCATCTGCTTCCCGTCGTTCGAAAATGTCGGGTTGCCTTCGTGAGTGCACGCAGGGTCGTGAAAGAAAAGATGGCTTTCTCGCGACTCCATCGAAAACAAGTAAATCCGATTTCCGTTCGTTCCCATCGGCTGATCGGAGTAGGCGATCCACTTTCCATCCGGCGACCAGCTGATCGGCGCCGCGAGCTCATACGGTGTGTGCGTCGCCAGCAACCTCTGTTGCGGTCCGCCCAGCGCAGGAACCAAATACAAGCCTGTGTCACCGGCGGCCGCTCCGCCAAGCCGCATCATCGCGATCTGGGTGCCATCCGGCGACCAGGCGGCGCTGATCCAATCTGAGGGGTCGTGGGTCAATTGGAGCAGCGCTTCCCCTCCTAACGCCTTCACATACAGGTCGCTTTTCCGTCCATTCTTACTATCCAGTCCAAACGCGATCCTCGATCCGTCGGGCGAAAACGCAGGGGCGTTTGTAACTCCGGGATACGAAGTGAATTGGCTGGTCTTCCACTCCACGGGTGGCGGCTCCGCCTTCTTCTGCCCAAGCAGAAGCACAACCGCTGCCGCGACGCCCGCTCCGAGCAGAACGAGTGCCGCGCCGAGAGCCCAAGTCCGAGCCTTGCTTCTGTGGTGAAGCTCGGTGCTTTCTCGTGTCGCACGAGCCTCAACTTTCGCTCCCGGGGGTGGGACCTCTTCCAGCCTCGCCCGGATTTCAACGGGTGGCTCTGGCTCCACCTTGCCGATGAACCGGTACCCGCGCCTGGGTAACGTCTCGACAAATTTAGGGTTGTCGGCCGAATCGCATAGCGCCTCTCGAATCTTGCTCACCGCCGCCGCCAGGCCGTGGTCGAAATCGACAAACGTATCGCCGGGCCAGAGTTCCCGCCGGATATCCTCCCGGCTGACAACCCGGCCTGCATTTCGCAGGAGCAACACCAGCAATTGAAACGGCTGAGCTTGCAGCCGAACCTTACTTCCCTCTTTTCGCAGCTCGCCCGAACGCACGTCCACCTGATACCGGTCGAACCGGATGAACGGTCCGTCTGATGCTGAACTGTGGTCCTGAGGCCGCGCCGGCGAGGGCATTCGGTCTTTCCTGGGCTCGAAAACTGCGCGGATGCTAACAAAGGCCGGGTGCCTGGTCAAGAAAATGTGTCTTTAACAACTGAATAACACTAATGCCATCAATCGCTTCGGCGATGATGTGGAATGCATAAGAAAAGAAGCCGCCGTGCATTGCCAGTTCTTCGAGGTTCCGGCATTTTGCGCACAACTTCACCGTCGGAGTAGAGCTCGGCAGCTGGCGCACGCTGCACCGGCGTGCGTCGGCGGTGAAGATGACAGTGAAAATTCAGGCAAACCTCGAAGGAGAGCAGAAGATGACATCGCTTCCAAGCCGTATCGCTTCCATCGTGTGTACGCCGCGCCTGGCGGCTGTCCTTACGTTGTTGATCGCTGCGCTATTCGGCGGCGTCGGCAGCGCTCAAGCCTGTAACCAATCCAAGAGCGGTGCCCCCGCCATGCCTTGGATGGAAGACCAGGATCAATCGAACTGGCAGTCATCCATCGTAGGCCTATGGCATGTGGTTTACACACAGAACGATGGCTCGCCCTTCAACCAATCCTTCAAAATGTGGCACTCCGACGGCATCGAGTTCGAAAACGCGCTACTGCCTCCCAGCGGTGGCGACATCTGCTACGGCGTTTGGAAGCAGACCGGCAGTCGCTCGGTGAAGCTGCACCATATCGGCATCATCTGGGGCCCGGACGGCAAGGTCGCCGCGACGTTTACGGTCGACGAAACGAACACGGTTTCAGATGACGGAAAGTCCTACAGCGGCAAGTTCACATTCAGCCAGTTCGACCCGAGCGGCAATCCTGGGCCGGTGATCAAGGGCACGACCGCAGCAAAGCGCGTTACGTTCAAGACGCCCAGCACGGAAGTCGACTAAAGGTCTCGAAGGTTTCGGGAGGACAACCCGAAAGTGCGCCTTCGGCGCGAAGCCAAGGGAAGAGTTCACACACACGCGCTCTTCCCTTGGCCTTTTTTCTGCCGTTTGGCGTCACTTCTTCGGCTGCGCAAGCATGATCTCCGAGTGCTTTTCGCCCTGCTGCGCAACGATCAGCAACTTCTCATCGCTTGATACAGACATGCCGTCCGTCACAGGCTTGTCGGTGGTGAATAGGTCTCGCACATTGCCGGTAATGAAGTCGAAGTACGAAACGGTCTTCGGTTTATTCGCGGCTACGAAGTAGATTCCGTTCCTTCCAGGCACCCAAAGGAAAGGTTCGGCAAGCACCGGTAACCCTTCGACGGGCTGCGAATCGCCGTCGATCTGCCCGGCCTTCATCGATTCACGATAAACGCGGGGAGGATCATCGCCGCGAACGTAATACCAATGCTCTCCATCCGGAGCGGCTCGCATGTTGAACGATTTCGCTCCGTCGCGAACGAGGACTTCGTTTTTGTTGCAATCGATGGAACAGCGATAGTACCGCTGGCGGAAGGACGCGAAATCCTGGAAATAGATGGATTTACCGTCAGCCGACCAAAACGGAAAAGCAGTGGTTTGTAGTCGCGTCTGAAGTTTTTTCGGGGCGCGCTCGTCGATGTCAACGACATAAACCGACTGGACGTCGCCTTCGACTTGCTGGTAGGCGACGTGCCGTGAATCGGAAGACCATTGCGGATACCCCGCTGAGCCGCCTTGCGAAAGTGTAGTGAGGTTACTGCCGTCCGCGTCTGCCAGCCAAACTCTCCAGGATCCTGAGCGGTCGGAGTCGAAAACGATGTGGCGCCCATCGGGCGAATAACTCGCCATGTTGTCTCTTCTCGACGAGGTGAGGATTGGTTCGAGCAGAGCGTCTGGGTTCGTAAGATCCTTGCGCCAGAGGTTCACCTGATCGCGATAGACCGTCCACGCAATCGCCCCGGTTTTCGCATTCAGCGTCGGCGAATACACACTTGTGCCAGCTTCGGGCCTCTTCGTCAGGGAGCCAGTCTTTATGTTCAACTCGTAGAGTTCGCTCGCTGCCGCATCCGTTTGCGTGATGAGCAGGTGAGTGTCTGATGCATTCCAGTTGATCCTACTCACCTTCTTGGAGACTTCGGCGACCAGTCTTCGTGACTTGCCGGCAGAGTCCCCGACCATCAAGTCGAATGCGTCAAGACGCTTCACGCAGACCCATGCGACTCTCTTTCCGTCGTGGGAAAAAGTGAGATCTGCTTCGTGCTTGCAGGCTGGATCGTGGAAGAAGAGGTGACTCTCGTCGGAACTTAGGGATGCTACGAAGATGCGATCGCCGCGCTCATTGGTCAGGCGATCGGAGTACGCGATCGAGTTCCCGTCCGGAGACCAGCTAATCGGCGCCGCGTCGGGATAGGGCGTGTGAGTGGAGCGAATCTTTCTCTCGGCACCGCCGAGTGCGGGTACGACATAGAGACCTGTGTCCGGACCGGCAAGCCGCATAAAGGCGATGCGTGTGCCGTCGGGCGACCACGCCGCGCTGAGCCATTGGGACTGATGATTGGTCAAACGGAGAGTTGCTTCACCGACGAGTCCTTTTACGTACAAATCGAATCCGGGTCCATTCTGCGCATTGGATTCACCGTTGCCGTTCCACGTAAACGCGATTCTGGACCCGTCGGGCGAAAGTGCGGGAGATTCTTCTAGACCCGGGAACGAAGTGAATTGAGTGACCGTCCATGCGGTCGGATCGATCGAATGATCTCGCGTCAGCCAAAATAAAACGGCTGCCGCTGTCAAGATCACGCCGGCCAGGGTCCAGGCGGCGGCAGTTCTCCAATTCAGAGATCGAGAGGAGGGTAGGATTCTGATCCCTTCGTTTGTATCGCTGGTCGAGACTCCTGTTCGGGCCGGCACATCTGCCGAATAGGCCGGGAATTCCAACGATGGTTCGGGAGCGAGTTTTCCGATGAAGCGGTATCCGCGCTTCGGCAGGGTTTCGACAAATTTTGGATTTTCGGCGGAATCGCCGAGGGCTTCGCGGATTTTGTTTACGGCGGTCGCCAGGCTGCGATCGAAATCGACGAAGGTGTCCGTAGGCCAAAGCTCTCGCCGGACTTCCTCTCGGGTCACGAGCTTGCCGGGGTTCTGTAGAAGCAGGGTCAGCAGTTGCATGGGCTGCGCTTGCAAACGGGCGCGCCGACCGTCCTTGCGTAGCTCTCCCGACTCCAGATCGACCTCGTACAAGTCGAAGCGAAGGACGCGAGGACCCGCGTTCACGGGTCGTTCATTTGTGTTCGGACGGGAAGACATAGGCTGAAGAGACTTCTGGATCGATCCGGAACCTTCTGCGGTTGCCGGGATGCTAACAAACGGTGAAACTGCGGGTCAATGCAATTCCTTCACGATAACGGCATTGATAACTCTAATTCCCTCAGGTAGATATCCGATGACAAGTAGTTGAGCCTGAGTTGAGCGCGCGTGCATTGTTCGCGCCGGATTCGCTGCGCAGAATGCGCTCACTTCCATCCGGCCCCTGTACCCGCCGGCCAGGTTTCGGAAGACATTTTTCTAAGGAGAGATTTCCTATGACGTGGGATAGGTGTGCGTGTGTGGTCTTGAGCGCAGCCATGATGCTGCTCTCGCAGTTTGTTCCTTCTGCTTCGGCGCAATCGCCGTCGTCGAATGTCAGCGTGTTTGCGACGGGGCTCAATAATCCGCGCGGGTTGAAGTTTGGTCCCGACGGGCATCTTTACGTAGCCGAGGGCGGAGCCGGTGGAACGACCCTGTCCACTACGCCGGCGCAGTGCGATCAGGTGGTAATGCCGGTCGGTCCTTACACAGCGGGTCCAACTTCGTCGAAGATCACGCGAATTGATCATCACGGAAACAAATCGACGGTGGTCGATGACCTGCCATCGAGCCAAACCAATGCGGACGAGGGGAGCCTCGTCAGCGGCGTCGCCGATGTTGCGTTCATCGGAGACGATCTCTATGCGATCACCGCCGGTTGGGGCTGCTCGCACGGATTGCTGCACACGAATAACGTCGTGTTCAAAGTACTTCCGGGCGGCAAGTGGCGAGTGGTCGCGGATCTCAGCGACTTCCAGAAGCGCCATCCGGTCGCAAATCCGAATCCCGGCGACTTCGAGCCCGACGGCACGTGGTACAGCATGATTTCGCTGCGCGGCAAGCTCTATGCCATCGAGCCGAATCATGGCGAACTCGATGAAATCACGACGCACGGCGACATCACTCGCATCTCGGACATTTCGGCGAGCCAGGGGCACATCGTGCCGACGACGGTTGTGCATCACGGCGCGTTCTTTGTCGGCAATCTCGACTTGTTCCCGATTCCTGGCGGAGCGTCGAAGATTCTCCGAATCACGCGCAGCGGGCACGTGAAGACGGTTGTCACGGGACTCGACACGGTGGTCGGTCTGGCGTTCGATCGCGAAGGATTTTTGTACATCCTCGAGAACACCGTTGGGCAGCCGGCGCCGACACCGGGATTCGGGAAAGTCGTGCGCGTCACCGACGATGGGCTGGAAGACATCGCGACTGGATTGTCGTTGCCGACGGCGATGACGTTTGGTCCCGACGGAAACCTTTACGTTTCCAACCTTGGCTTCGGTCCGCCTCCGGTGGGCTTGGGGCAAATCGTGAAGATCACCGTGCCGCCTGCGAAGGAATGCAAAAACGGCAAGCCAGCCTACGACCTCGACGAGTAGCTCGCCGAATGGAAACGTTCCGGCGCTCGCATGAAGTGTGAGCGCCGGAATATCGAAACTCGGACATCGATGTTCCTTAGCGTCGATGATCCGGCAGGCGTCGAAAAGTCGAGAGCGTCGTAGATGCCGGCGAACTCGATCACCCCGGGGTGCGAGTACAAGATTGGTTTGGTGCGTCGCGCCCCTTTTCGGCGTTTTGCCAGTCGTAAGTTCCTGCCCAGTTCCTGCCGGCGTCGCCATCGACTTTTCGCGTGGTCTGGTCTCGCTTTCTCTCAGTGTTCGTCGAACATCGTTCCGTCGACACGATTTCTGCGTGTCTTTCTTCGCGAGCGATGGTGGCAGTTGATGTCAGCGCATGGATTGAACGTTGCGAGCGGCGCGTGTTAGCATCAAGCAACTCGTCAACGGGTCGTCCAGGTTGACCTTGACCATGCCTAAATACGTCATCGAACGCGATGTTCCCGGAGCTGGAGACCTTACCGACGCGCAATTGCGGGAACTGTCACAAAAATCAATGGCCGCGATTCACAGCCTGGGTCACGACATCCAGTGGCTGCACAGCTATGTGACTGGCGACAAGGTTTACTGCGTTTACCTCGCCGCGGATGAATCCGTGGTTCGCGAGCACGCCAAGCGAGCGGGCATGCCGGCCAATCGTATTTCCGCAGTGCGTCACTTGCTCGACGCCTCCGCTGCCGAATAGCGACGACATCGCTCGCGACTTTTCAATCACCCTGCCGTCCCGAGTCCCGACCCGACCAAGCGCTTCGTCCACTGCCGCACTGAGCGGTAATCCCCAACCGGCGAGCCACGCCATAGAGGACGCATTGTTGCCGAGAGCGACGCGCGCGGACTCCAACTCTTCTTCGATACGCAATTGTTCGGTCGGCGCCAACGGCGCGCCAATATTCTGTCGCAACGCCGCCGCTGCCCCTGCGAGCCGCAACGCTTTCTCGGCGTTCTCTTGAGTAGCCGCGACCGCGGCGAAGCATTCCAGTAGACGCGCGATTCCACGCTTGTGCTCCATCTCGCAAAAGAGCTGAATGCTTTCGCGATAGAGGGAGTGCGCGGTCGAATAGTCTTTCTGCTGCACGGCGAGGCTGCCCAGATCGGCGAGCGTTCCCGCGATGCCCCAACGATTTTCGAGTTCGTAAAACATGGCGAGTGCCCGTTCATAGAGAGAACGCGCAGCAGTGGTGTCGCCCTGATCTCGGGCGATGTCGCCCTGATAGTTCAGAGCCCAAGCGACACCCTCGCGATCGCCGACGGCACGGAACGCTTCGAGGCTCTCGGCGTAGAGTGCTCTCGATTGTTCATACTCGCCTTCGAGTTTGGCGACGCTGGCGAGATTGCTTAGCGTGCGAGCGATTCCCTTTCGTTCGTTGAGTTGTCGCCAGATCGCGAGGCAGCTCTCGAATAACTTTCTGAGCGGCGGAAAGGTCCAATTGTTCGCGCCGCACGACGGCGAGCGCGTTTTGAGCGACGGCGAGACCGGTCTGATCATCGAGCTGGCGAGCCAGTTCAATGCTTTCGCCGATGTATTTCTCGGCGACAGCGTAATCGCGTTGCTCGCAAGCCAAAACACCGACTGCAAACGTCGCGCGCATGCGGAATTTGTTGGGAGCAACCGCGCCGGGCAACTTCAGAATGCGGCTGAGCGTGTCGCGACCTTCGGCCAGATATTCGCGCCTCTCCCAAAAGCGAAAGAGCGCAATACCGAGGCGCAGCCCCCACTCCGCATTGTTCGATTCGGTCAAATATTCGAGCGCGGCGCGGAAGTTGGCATATTCCGACTCAAAGCGTTGCAGTGAATCAGCGACCTTCGCCGCATCCTGCACGGCCGAGTCCTCCTCGGCAAGGACGAGACAGTACGCGGCGTGCGCGCGTTTCGTGTACGGCTCTTCACCGCTGGATTTGAGTTTGTCGAGCGCGTATTCGCGCATCGTCTCGAGCATCACGAAGCGCGATTCGCCGTCGGGTTGCTCGACCTGTTGAACGAGGCTCTTGTCGACGATGGAAGCCATGCCATCGAGCAGATCGAGTTCGAGATCGGCCTTGGCATCGCAAACCGCTTCGACACTTTCGAGGCTGCAACCGCCGACGAAGACCGATAGACGGCGGAATAATTTCTGCTCGGCCGGGCTCAGAAGGTCATAACTCCAATCCATCGCGGCGCGGAGCGTTTGCTGGCGCGCGGGCAAATCTTTGGCGCCGCCGGTGAGCAATTGCAAACGGCTGGCGAGGCGGGTGAGCAGCGCAGCGGGCGACAGGACTTTCACGCGAGCGGCAGCAAGCTCGATGGCGAGAGGCAAGCCGTCGAGGCGAGTGCATATCTCGCTCACAGCGGCGGCGTTTTCCGCGGTCAACTCGAAGTCCGGTTTGGCGGCCACGGCGCGCTGAACGAAAAGAGCGACGCCGGAGTATTCGGCGAGCGCTTCGAGCGACGGAAGTTTTTTGCCTTCCGGCAAGCTTAGCGGCGGGACAGGGAAATCGTGCTCACCGTAAACGTGGAGAGCTGCGCGGCTGGTGACCAAGATTTTGAGATTCGCGCTGATGGTCAGCAGTTGCGAAACGAGCGACGACGCGGGAAGAAGATGCTCGAAGTTGTCGAGCATGAGCAAAGTCGGGTTGCGAACATATTCCGCCAAATATTTTTTCAAGACGTCGAGTGCGGATTGCCCGCCGATTTCGCGGATTCCGAGAGCCTGCACGATGGCAGAGGGGATCGAAGCGGGATCGGTGAGAGGCGATAGCTGGACGAAATGGATTCCGCCCGGAAATTGTTCGGCGAGGCTGGCGGCGATTTCGACGGCGAGGCGCGTCTTGCCGATTCCGCCAGGGCCGGTGATGGTGACGAGGCGAACGCCGGCGCGTGAAAGAAGTTCGCGCGCAGCGGCGGCTTCCCTTTCGCGGCCGACGAATCCATTGCGGGCGACGGGAATCGTCGCAGCGCGGACTTCGACCTGGCGCGCCGGCGCTTCCTGAAAGCAGTCGCGAATCGCGCCAAGCTCGCGCGCGAGTTCACGCGTTGCGGCGAAACGGCGCGACGGATCTTTTTCCAAACAGCGCTCGATGGCCCAGCAGAAAGGAGCGGGAGCATCGCGTTGTGCCGCGACGATCGGCTCGTGCTGCTCGCGCATGATGGCGACGAGCGTTTCGGCAGCGGTGCGGCGAACAAATGCGCGGCGGCCGGTGACGAGTTCGTAGAGGACGAGACCAAGCGCGAACTGATCCGCGCGGAAATCGGTGCGCGTTCCCTCGGCTTGTTCAGGCGACATATAGGTAATCGTGCCGACGACGACGCCTGACGATGTGAGAGAAGTTTCAGCGTTCGAGAAATTTGTGTCGGTGCTGGAGCCGGAACCAGGAGCGACGAGTTTGGCGAGACCGAAGTCGAGAATTTTTACGAGGCCGTCTTCGGTGACCATCAAATTTTCAGGTTTCAGATCGCGGTGCGTGATGCCAGCTTCGTGCGCTTTTGTGAGGCCTTCGGCGATTTGCACTGCGATGTCGAGAACCTGGCGCATCGGGAGCAGACCGGACTTCATCATCTGGCGGAGAGTTTTGCCGGCGACGAGTTCCATCGCCATGTAGTGACTTTCGCCGTCACGGCCGAGTTCGTAGATGGTGACGATGTTGGGATGGTTGAGTGCGGAGGCGGATTTGGCTTCCTGCTCGAACCGGAGGAGGCGTTCGGCGTGTGTGGAGAATTCGGAAGGAAGGATTTTGATGGCGACGCGACGTTCGAGACGGGTATCGACGGCGTGATAGACCTCACCCATACCGCCAGAGCCGAGCGGAGCAACGATCTCGAAAGGGCCGATACGCGAGCCGGGTTGCATGGCTATTTAGCACCACCGGTTTGAAGAGTTCCATTTTGGGAAGAAAGGGGGTACACCCCCCGGTATTTGCGAAAGAGTGTGCAAGTTGTTAGGGATGTGTGAGTTGAAGAAATACTCTTTTTGGGAGTGTGCAGTGTATTGATTTGATTGAGGATGCGTGAACTGAGTGTTCGTGTTTGCTTCGCCTTTGAGTGGAAATGGGCGGCGCGTACGAGCAAGCGGTGGGTTGGAAGGGCTCGGCGCATATGAAAAGTTGCGACGCGGGCACCGCGTCGACTGAAATGGCAGCGATGCATGTTCTTCGCTGTTTGCGGGCGGCCCTTCGTCGGAGGGCAAGCCGGCACGATCAATGTGTTGCGGCTACTGCGAGGCGCGGGACGGGAAATGGGTCACCGGACGCCGGGTAATGAACGGAGTATAACACACGAGTTTTTGGGGGCTGGGAGTTACAGGGAGCAAGGCCGCCGAGTTGAGCGATAGCGGCGAGCGACAACGGGCTGCGGGAGGAATCCGCTCCGCAGAGCAACAGCAAACATGGATCGAATTACGTGGCTTACCGAAAGCGCGCTACAAGAGGGATAGAGGAATACGTGCCTCCCCTTGCTTACCGAGACCAAGGGTGATAGCCTCGGT
Source organism: uncultured Acidobacteriota bacterium (assembly GCA_963766985.1). Taxonomy (GTDB): domain Bacteria; phylum Acidobacteriota; class Terriglobia; order Acidiferrales; family UBA7541; genus Acidiferrum. Next base: position 351,806 of record CAVYCJ010000003.1, on the reverse strand, counting down.
TACCGAGGACATCCTACATGACCAAACCTTCCGATCTCGTGCAGGGCACGTTGGACATGCTGCTTCTTAAGATTCTGGCGCTTGAGCCGATGAACGGATTCGCCGTAAGTCAGCGGTTGAAGCAAGTATCGTCGGATGTTCTCCAGGTGAGCGACGGGTCGCTCTATCCGGCTTTGCACAAACTGGAACAAGAGGGATGGATTACTGCGGAGTGGAAAACGTCCGAAAGGGGCCGCCGAGCGAAATACTATTCGCTGACGCGGTTGGGACGCCGACAACTTGAGAAGGAAGCGGACAACTGGGGCAGGTTGTCCAGCGCGATTTCGCGCGTGGTGAAATTGAAAGAAGCTTGAGGTCAAAGGGCGGGTGATGTGATGCAACCGGAGCATTGGCTTTACACGATTCCGTTGCGGCTGCGTTCGTTATTTCGGCGAAGACAGGCAGACATGGATCTCGACGATGAGTTACGGGATCATGTCGAGCAAAAGACGGAAGAGTACGTTGCGAAGGGACTTGCTCCGAAAGAAGCTCGTCGCCAAGTGTTGCTCGAAATGGGCGGCATCGAAAAACGCAAGGAAGAATGCCGGGATACCCGCCGCGTCAATTGGATTCAGGACATCCTTCAGGATTTGCATTTTGGCCTGCGCATGCTGCGCAAATCGCCGGGGTTCACGCTCATTGCGATTCTGACGATGGCGCTGGGGATCGGAGCGACGACGGCGATTTTCAGCCTGGTCGACGCCACGCTGCTGCATCCGCTGCCCTATCCGCACCCGGAGGAATTGGTACGCATCGAGGATGATCTGCCAGGCGCGGGTGCCACGGACGCGGGTATCTCGATTCCGGAGTGGAAGGATCTGCAGCGTTCGGGAATTTTTCAGTACGTTGTGCCGGTGATTTTCGGGTCGGCGAACCTGGCGGGTGCATCGCAGCCGTCGCGGGTTCAGTACGAAGGGGTGGCGCCGGGATATTTTGCGATGCTGGGAGTGAAGCCGGAGCTCGGGGACACGTTCGATCCTCAGGACCAAACGCCGGGGTTCACGCTGGACATAGTGATCACTGACGGGTTGTGGAAGCGCGCTTTCGGGGGCGATCCGCATATTCTGGGAAAAACTGTACGAATCGACAATGATCCGTACCGGGTGATCGGGGTGATGCCGCCGGGTTTTCGCGACCCGGGGCGAACCGTAGACGCGAGGAACACGGAACAGTGGGCGGCCCTGGGCTTTTCGGACGACCCGGTTCAGGCCTCGAACCGAAGTTTGCGGTTGCCCCTCGAAACGGTCGGGCGGCTGAAGCCGGGACTGACGCTTGCCGCGGCGCAGAGTCAGCTGGACGCGCTGGTCGCGTCGTTACAGAAGCAATTTCCGGACGCTTATCCGGCCGACAGCAAGTGGACGGTGCGGTTGGTGCCTCTAAAGGAAAACGTGGTGGGTAACGTCCGGCAGTCGCTGGTCCTGCTATTGGGGGCAGTGGCGCTGGTGTTGTTGATCGGCTGCGTGAATGTAGCAAATCTTCTGTTGGCACGGGCCAGCTGCGAGATCACGGGAGATGGCGCTGCGCCAGGCGCTGGGGGCGGCACGCAAACGGCTGGTACGACAGTTGGTGACGGAGAGCCTGCTGCTTTCGCTGCTGGGCGGCGTGGCGGGGTTGGTGATTCTGCTGTGCATGAAGGGATTCTTGCTGCGGCTGATTCCGGAGAGCCTGACTCAGCTGAACGACCTGTCGATCAACTGGACCATTATGCTATTCGCTCTGGCGGCTTCGCTCGCAGCCGGACTCATTTTCGGGCTGGCGCCCGCGAGGCAGGCAGGGCGTTTGGATCTGGCAAATACGCTGAGGAACGGGCGTGGGTCGAGAGGTTCCGCGGAGCAGACGCGCACGCGGCGAGTGCTGGTGGTGACGGAGTTTGCGCTGTCGCTGGTGCTGATGGTGGCTGCGGGCCTGCTGCTGCGCAGTTTTTGGGATTTGTACAAGGCGCCGCTGGGATTCAACCCACAGCACGTGATGTCGGTTCAGTTGTGGCTGCCGAGTCCCAACGATCCGAAGACGGACATTTATGGAACGGCTCCTCAGGAGGCAGTGTTTGCGCGCGAATTGCTGCGACGCAGCCGGTTGCTGCCGGGGGTGCGGGAGGCGGCACTGGGGGCTGAGCCGTCGATTCCCTTGCAACACGACGGCAACCGGAGCCAATTGATCGTGGAAGGACGCGAGACACAGAACAAGCAGCAGCCACCTTTAGTAGAGCGGTCGGAGGTTACGCCGGAGTATTTTCATTTGCTGGAGATTCCCGTGCTGCGGGGCCGTCTCTTGAACAACGGCGACGACGAGAAGTCACCGCTGGTCGCCGTGATCAACCAGGCTATGGCGCGGACGTACTGGCCGGGCGAGGATCCGCTTGGGAAGCGGCTGATGCTTGGCCGCGGGAGGCCTGGCGTTGGCCTGGGTGCGCGGAAGGCCTGGATCACGATCGTGGGAGTGATCGCGGATGCTCGAACTGAGTCGCTGGCGAATGCGAGCGTTCCGCAAATCTATCTGAGCTTGTACCAGGACACGCCGAAAGAGCTGGCCATCTTTCTGCGTGGCGACCTGAGTGCGAGCGCGATCCCGGAACAGGTGCGGGCGATGGTGCAGTCAGTGAATCCGGAACTGCCGGTTTACGGGGCGAAGACGCTGGACGATGCGGTGTCGGCGTCGCTGGAACAGAGACGATTCTCGATGAATATTGTGGCGGTGTTCGCGATGACGGCGCTACTTCTGGCGGCGCTGGGAATTTACGGAGTGATTTCGTACATCGTGAGCGAGCGCACGCGAGACATCGGCATCAGGCTTGCGCTGGGCGCGGAAAGGGGGCAGATTCTGGCGATGATTCTGCGTCAGGGACTGGGACTAGCGATGGCGGGAGCCGCGCTGGGACTGGTGGGCTCGGTGATCGTGTCGTACCTGATGGCTGGTCTGCTCTACGGCGTGAGGCCCGCCGATCCACTCACATTGGTTGGTGTCACTCTGGTGCTCACAGTTGTGGCGATGGGCGCCTGTTATATCCCCGCGCGGCGTGCGATGCGTGTCGACCCGATGATCACACTGAGGCACGAGTAGGTTGGCGGACTTGTTTGTTTTACAGAAAGGTACCGCGAGTCGCGCGACGCTGGCAGTGGCAAGAAAGTTTGGCTCCATCTCGATTAGGAACTGCGGCTGAGAAGCCATTCACACGCAGCGAAGAATCAAAGAGAATTACACCCGCGCTCCTCCGAAGCGCGGAGAGCTGTTGCCGTCTTGACAAGGACCTATCATGGAAGTCTCGTAACAAGACAAGTCCTTCTGGCCAGAGATTCCACTTTTCCAGGGCGTCTTGCGCGTCCAACGTCTGCAACCCGAATAAAAACGCCGGCAGGAGCCGGCGCTACCGGTGGTCGTCGTTGAGATTGAGCTGTGGGTTACGGCTGAGATCCTTCGCTCCGCTCAGGATGACAACCTTTTTTACGAACCGCGGCGGGGATTCGTGCAGCGTTATGTAGATTTTTTGGATGAGGGTTTTGTGGAGGCGGGTTTGGGGGATTGGAAGCGGTAGCCGATCCAGGGTTCGGTGAGGATGTATTTGGGTTTGGCGGGGTCGGCTTCGAGTTTTTTGCGGAGCTGGTTGATGACGACGCGGAGGTTTTCGGTTTCTTCGCCGTAGTCGGGGCCCCAGACGGATTGCAGCACGCGGCGGTGTGTCAGGGGTTTGCCCTGGTTGGCGACAAGGAGCTTTAACACGTCGAATTCTTTTGGAGTGAGATGGACATCGTTGCCGCGGACGGTCACGGTGCGGGCTTCGAAGTCGATGGTCATTTCTTTGGTGACGAACGGAGCGACGGAATCGCCAGGTGCGTAACGGCGGAGCGCGGAGCGCACGCGCGCGAGGAGTTCTTCGATGCCGAAAGGTTTTACGACGTAGTCGTCGGCGCCGGCGTCGAGAGCGGCGACTTTGTCGCGCTCGGCATTGCGGACGGTGAGCATGATGATGGGCGCGTCGGTGGAGTGACGGATTTCCTTGCAAGCTTCGAGGCCGCCGATGCCGGGCATATTCATGTCGAGCAGGACGAGATCGGGCTTGTTTTTGCGGACGGCGTCGACGCCTTCTTCGCCGGTCATAGCTTCGGAGATGACGTAGCCGTGGGTGGAGAGCGTGGAGCGCATCACGCGGCGAATCTGGGGTTCGTCGTCGATGACGAGAATGTTCTCGCCGCTCATAGGGTTTCCTCTTGGGGCATGATTTCCTGCGGAGCACGGTCGCGCGCGTCCTGCGTTTGCGAAAGCGAAGCGGCGCGATCGTTGGGCTTGGCGACGGGCAAGGTGAAAGAAAAAACCGAGCCGTGGCCTAACTGGCTGGTGACGCTGACACTTCCCTTGTGAGCCGTGATGATGGCCTTGGCGATCGGCAAACCCATGCCGGTACCGCGTACGAGATAGCGCTGATCTTTGCCGCGATAAAATTTATCGAAAATCATGGTTTGTTCGAAGTCGTCGATGCCAGGGCCGCGATCGGCGACGCTGGTCGTGATGGTGTCACCCGTCTGTTCCGCAGTGATGGTGATGGGCTGATCTTTCGGGGAGTAAAGATTGGCGTTGTCGATGAACTGGACGACGGCTTCTTTGACGCGATCGATATCGGCGCTCACCGGAGGGAGAGAGTCATCGACATTGATGACGATGTCGCGGCAGGCGAGCGAGGTTTTGGAGTTGGCGAGCGATGCCTGGATGATGTCTGAAATTTTGGTGGGTTCGAGATTGAGTTCGACTTCGCCGGCTTCGAGCTTGGCCATTTCGCCGGCTTCCTCAACGAGGTGATTCAGGCGATCACACTCTTCGTCGATGATGGTGAGGAGTTCGCGGCGCTGCGCCGGGTCGGGATGCTCGGAGGTGAGCATGCTGCTGACTGCGGCCTTCATCGAGGTGAGCGGAGTGCGGAAGTCGTGGGTAATGGAGTCGAGCAAGGCGGATTTGAGGCGCTCGCCCTGGCGTTCGGCTTCGGTCTGGCCAAGTTGTTCGACGGCACGGGCACGCTCGACGGCGATGGCCACGAGCGAGCTGACGGCTTCGACGGATTGCCGCGAGAGCAGAGAGCCGGAGATACCGAGGCTGCCGATGGGACGGACGCCGAGACGAATTGGGAGGAAGTAGACGCCGGCTTCCTGATCCATGGAGATTTCGTCGTTGACGAAGGCGGCTTTCATTTTGTTTTCGTCGAGCTGCGCGTCGCCGAAGCCGGAGCGGTAGAACTTTGCTTTTTGAGGGAGGAAGAGTTCGGCGGCGCCGGTCTCGAAACTTTCGACGATGTAGTTGGGGATGGCGTTCATGAGCTGGATGACGTTGCCTTCGCCGAGGAGCTTGCGGCTGAAGAGGTAGAGGCGTTCGACTTCGCGGCGACGCTGATTGGCTTCGTCGGCTTCGAGGCGGATGCGATTGGAAAGCTGGCTGCCGGTGATGGACACGAGCAGAAATACGAAGAGCGCGACCCAGTTTTGCGGGTCGGCGATGGTGAACATGTGGACCGGCGGGAGGAAGAAATAGTTGAGGGAGAGCATGGCGAGGACCGACATGAAGACGGAAACCGCCATGCCCCACACCGCTGAAACTGCTAGAATTGCTAGAAGAAATGAGAGAGCGACGGTGGTGTGGTTGACGTGGAAGAGTCGAACGTAGATGTAGGTAACGCCGACGGTGAGAAGAACCGAGGCGGTGAAACCGACGACGCGTCCGGCGAGGAATCGCTGCATGAGGTTCGAAAGTCCTACACCCACACTGATCTATCGGGCCTGCAAGACACAATCATTCTATCGCAGTTGACCACGAACGGAGAGTAGCGCGCGTGCCGAAGAAGCCTGAAGAATGGCTTGAGGTAGCTTCCCCGTCAGCGAAGACACGCGGGGTGTTTAAGCTGTTTTTGGGGTATGCGCCGGGTGTGGGAAAAACGTTCAACATGCTGAGCGAGGCGCAACGCCGGAAGAGCCGCGGCGAGGACGTGGTGATCGGGGTCGTCGAGTCGCATGGGCGCAAAGGGATCGAGGAATTGATCTGCGGGATGGAGATCGTGCCGCGGAAGAAACTGGAATATAAGGGCACGGTTTTTGAAGAGATGGATGTCGACGCGATTCTGGCGCGGAAGCCGGCGGTCGTGTTGGTCGATGAGCTGGCGCACACGAATATTCCGGGAAGCAAACATCGCAAGAGATATGAGGATGTGCAGGAGTTGCTGGCGGCGAATATCGATGTGGTATCTACGCTGAACATCCAGCACATCGAGAGCATCGCGCCGGTGGTGCGCTCGATCACGGGGATTGTGGTGCGCGAGACGGTGCCGGACTGGGTGCCGCTGACGGCGTCGGAAACGGTGATGGTGGATTTGACGCCGGAAGCGCTGCAGAACCGGATGAAGCGGGGCGACGTTTATTCGACGGAGAAGGTCGAGCGATCGCTGAAGAATTTTTTCAGGCGCGGGAATTTGATCGCGCTGCGCGAACTGGCGCTGCGGCAGGTTGCGGAGCAGGTGGATCGCAGCCTTGAAACGTACATGGAGGATCAGGACATCCGCAAGAATTGGGGGGTGCGGGAGCGGATGGCGGTGTGCGTATCAGCGAACCCGACGGGACAGTATTTGATTGCGCGGAGCGCGCGCATGGCACGACGGATGGATGCAGAATTGTATGTGGTGCACGTGGATCGGGAGTTTGGACCGAAGGAAACGAATATCAACGCGCTGGCTGCGAATTTGAAATTTGCGGAGAATTTGGGAGCGAGAGTGGTGCGGTTGAAGGGGCGGAGCGTGGCGGATTCGATCGCGGACTTCGTGCGTTCGAAACATATCACGCAGGTCATTTTTGGGCGGGCGCCGGTGCATGACTGGCGGAAGTACCTTTACTTGTCGGCGGTGCATCGATTCTTGAGGGAGTCGCCGGCGGTGGATGTGCATATTGTGACGCAGGAGCCGGAGGACTAGAGGCGGAGTGGTTTGACGGCCTGTTGCGTGTTTTTGCGATTCCCTTCTTGAGCGTTATTCGGACACATTTCCTTCAAGGCAATTTCGATTCAGTCGGTGCTCGTGTTGCTGCAAGTTTGCGACATCGATTTGACATAGCGTTGATAGCGGGTGACGCAGCGGGGCGCGGGATGGTCGCATCTTACTTACAGAGGTTTACGTGACGTAATCCAGGGGCGCACGTTGCGTATTTCATGTGCGGTTCGCTTGTTGGCTTGAGAACGGTTCGACGATTCTTTCGTGCACTGGCGCAAACAGGGTGCGCACGGTGCACGTTCCAGGGCGAGACGGATGATTGAGCAAACTGACGTGTTTGTGATTGGTGGAGGTCCGGCTGGACTTGCCGCCGGAATTGCCGCGCGCAAAAAAGGATTTCGCGTGGTGGTGGCGGATGGCGCGCAGTGGCCGATCGAGAAGGCGTGCGGCGAAGGGCTGATGCCGGACTCGGTGGCGGCGCTGCGGGAGTTGGGAGTCCGCGTGGACGCCAGCGATGGGCAGGTGATGCGCGGCGTGCGATTTGTCGGGCGCGAGAGTGAAGTCGCGGCGCGATTTCCGGCGGAGTGCGCGATCGGGATGCGACGCGTGGCACTGCATTCGAAGCTCGTGGAGCACGCGACGAGGATTGCGGCGTGGAGTTGCTCTGGAATGCTCCGGTGGCGGGAATTTCGGCGGATGGCGTGACGCTGGCGCGTGGGAATGCGGGCGTTGGCGCATTTGTGCGGGCGCGGTGGATTGTGGGAGCGGACGGGATTGGGTCGCGCGTGCGGACGTGGGCTGGGCTGGATGCGGCGACTCGGCGGGATTGCCGATTTGCGGTGCGGCGGCACTATCGGATGCGGCCTTGGTCGGAGTTTATGGAAGTGCACTGGGGCGATCGGGCACAGGCCTATGTGACGCCGGTGGGCGCGGATGAAGTTTGCGTAGTGACGATTGCGAGCGATCGCGGGGCGAAGAACGTGGCGATGGCGGAGGAGTTTCCGACGTTGGCGCGGCGGTTGGAGTCGGCGGCGGTGATGGGGCATGAGCGCGGCGCGATGACGATGATGCAGAAATTGCGGCATGTGCAGCGCGGGAATGTCGCGCTGGTTGGCGATGCGTCGGGCAGCGTGGATGCGATCACGGGCGAAGGGCTGTCGCTGGGATTTCGGCAGGCGATGGCGCTGGCGGATGCGTTGGAGCAAGAGGATTTGACGAAATATGAAGCGGTGCACCGGCGATTGGCGCGGCGTCCGGCGTTGATGGGGCGGCTGATGTTGGTGCTCGATGGGCGGCCGTGGCTGCGCGAGCGAGCGATTCGCGCAATGGCGGCGGATGCGAGAGTGTTTGCGCGATTGTTGGCGGTGCATATCGGGGCGGCGTCGGAAGCGCATTTGGCTGCGGTCGGGGCGATGTTGGGATGGCGGCTGGTGGCGGCGTGAGATTGAAGATGCGAACGGCGAGACGACGGCGAGGTTCGTGGCGGCGGAACGCCGGGCGGGCTGAAGCGCGCCTCAACAAGAACAATTGCAGCGGGCGCGATGTGTTGCGCGCGGTTGTTGCGATCGTTTTGTTTTGTGGGTTGGGTGGAGTTTGGTGCACCAAAGCGGGTGCGGCACAGGCCGCGGCTCCGGCGAAAACATTGGCGCTGGAGGTTGATCCGGCGCAGAGCAAAGTGAACTATACGTTGGGGACGACGCTGCACACGGTGCATGGAACTTTTAATTTGAAGCACGGGACGATTCGAATTGAGCCGGATGGAAAAGCCGGCGGCGAAATTGTGGCGGATGCTACGAGCGGACAAAGTGGGGATTCCGGGCGCGACAAGAAGATGCATAAGGATGTGCTGGAGAGCGCAAAGTTTACGGAAGTTGTGTTTCGGCCGGATGGCGTGGATGGGAAGTTCCCTGCCAGCGGAGCCGTTTCGGTGCAGATACATGGGAAGTTTCGGCTGCACGGATCGGAGCATGAGGTGACTGTGCCGGTGAGCGGCGAGATCAGAGGAAATAAATGGCATGGGACCGGCAGCTTCAAGATTCCGTATGTGGAGTGGGGGCTGAAAAGTCCCAGCAATTTTGTTTTGAAGGCCGATCCGGTGGTAGAAGTTGAGTTGGAATTGGTGGGGACGGTTCAGGCGCCGTGACGATTGGGCTCATAAGCTAGATTTATCCTCTTCCTGACAACTATTAATTTGACTGATTGACTTCCCAAAACTCATCCTGTACATTCATGGCGTTGTCATGACCTGCAACGCCATCACGCACGCGCGAGCCAACACGGCCGTTACGACGGTCGAGGTATCCCGCGTAGTCGTACGAATTCAACCCGTAATTCGACGGGAAAGTTCAGGATGATGGCGGCCTAGCCAAATAGGCAGCGAGTTTTTCAGCCATCATCCAAAGCGATGATGGCTTTTTTGTTTTTGGGAAAGGTAGCCGGCGGGAAGTAGGTTGCAAGACGTTACAGCTGAGATCCTTCGGCCGCTTGACGCGGCCTCAGGATGACAATCGGTGGGAGTGGTGTTAAGAGCCGGGATGATTCGGTAGGAGTGGTGGTTAAGAGTTGGAGTGACTTGGGAGATGACGAAGTGACTGAGCCTTTGCTGAAGCCGAGAAGTCATGCGTTGACTGACGGTCCAAACCGGGCTGGAGCGCGCTCGATGCTGCGGGCGTGCAGTTTGAAGGATGAAGACTTCAAGAAGCCGCTGATCGGAGTCGCAAATACATGGATCGAGATCGGACCGTGCAACTACCACCTGCGCGAGTTGGCGGCACAGGTAAAGGAAGGAATTCGCGCGGCGGGCGGCGCGCCGCTGGAGTTCAACACGGTTTCGATTAACGACGGCATCACGATGGGAACGGAGGGCATGCGCGCTTCCCTGGTGAGCCGCGAAGTCATCTGCGACTCGATCGAGCTTGTGACGCGCGGAAACATGTTCGACGCGATCGTGATTCTGGTCGGATGCGACAAGACGATTCCAGGCGGGATCATGGCGGCGGCCCGGCTGAATATCCCGGCGGTGGTGCTCTACGGCGGATCGATCGCGCCGGGACACTTTGAGGGGCATGACGTCACGATTCAGGATGTGTATGAGGCGATCGGTTCACATGCGCGCGGGAAGATTTCGGACGCGAAGCTGAAGGAGATCGAAAGCGTGGCTTGCCCGGGCGCTGGAGCGTGCGGCGGACAGTTCACCGCAAACACCATGGCGCTGGTCGGAGAATTTTTGGGAATCGCGCCGATGGGGCTTTCGGGCATTCCCGCTACGAATAAAGAAAAAGGTCACGCCGGGTATCGCGCGGGCGAAATGGTGATGGATCTTTTGAAGCGGGATGTCACGCCGTCGAAGATCATCACGAAGACCGCAATCGAGAACGCGATCACGGGAGTGGCGGCAACGGGCGGCTCGACGAACTCCGTGCTGCACCTATTGGCCATCGCGAACGAGCTACGGATTCCTCTCAACATCGACGATTTTGATCGGATCAGCACGCGGACGCCGATTCTGGCGGATCTGAAGCCGGCGGGCAAATTTGTGGCGGTGGATCTCTACAATGCGGGCGGGACAGCCATCGTTGCAAGGCGGCTGCTCGATGCCAAGTTGCTAAACGGCGACTGTCTGACGGTTACGGGACACACGATCGGCGAAGAGGCGAAGGCAGCGAAGGAGACCGCGAAGCAGGAAGTCGTCCACGAATTGAGCAATCCCTTGAAGCCAACGGGCGGGCTTGTGATTTTGAAGGGCAACATCGCGCCGGAAGGCGGCGTGTTGAAGGTTGCCGGACACAACTACTCGACGTTCAGCGGACCGGCGCGCGTTTTCGATAATGAGGAAGCGGCATTCGCTGCGGTAGGCGACGGAACGATCAAGGCGGGCGACGTCGTCGTGATTCGGTACGAAGGGCCGAAGGGCGGTCCGGGCATGCGCGAGATGCTCCAGGTGACGAGCGCGCTGATCGGTGCGGGACTCGGCGATCAGGTAGCGCTGCTGACCGACGGCCGATTCTCCGGCGCAACGCACGGGTTGATGGTGGGCCACGTGGCTCCCGAAGCGATGAACGGAGGGCCGATCGCCGCGATTGCGAACGGCGACATCGTCGAGTTCGACATCGGCAAGAGGTCGCTCAACGTAAAGCTGACTGATGCCGAGATTCAGAAGCGCATGTCTACGTGGAAAGCGCCTGAGCCGAGATTTCGGACGGGCGTGATGGCGAAATATGCAGTGATGGTGTCGTCGGCTGCGCAGGGCGCGGTGACGACGCCATCGTTCAGTAGTGGTTCGACTTCCGGTGTGCACGCGAGGACTCTATGAAGCTGACTGGTGCGGAAATTGTTTGCGAGACGCTGACAGCGCTCGGCACGAAAACGGTGTTCGGGTATCCGGGCGGGGCGATTCTGCCGATTTACGACGCGCTCGGAAAGTCGAAGCTGCATCACGTGTTGGTGCGGCACGAGCAGGGTGCGACACATATGGCCGACGGCTACGCGCGCGCAAGCGGCGGCGTGGGCGTGGCGATGGCGACGTCGGGCCCTGGCGCGACGAACATGGTGACGGGAATCGCGACGGCGATGCTGGATTCGTCGCCGGTGGTCTGCATCACGGGACAGGTGAGCAGCAAATTGCTCGGCTCAGACGCGTTTCAGGAAGTCGACATCACCGGGATCACGATGCCGATCACGAAGCACAACGTGGTTGTGTCTCGCGCGGAGGATGTGGCGCGAACGATTCGCGAAGCGTTTGTGATTGCGCAGTCGGGCCGGCCGGGACCGGTGCTGGTCGATATTACGAAGGATGCGCAGCAGGCGATGTGCGAATACAGCTTTGAGGCAGCGGCGCCGAAATTGCCAGCGAAGCGGCAGCGCCCGAAGTACGACAAAGCGGAGTTCGACCGCGCGATTGAGATGCTAAACACGGCGAAGAGGCCGCTGATTCTCGCTGGACACGGAATCATGATGTCTGGCGCGATGAAAGCGTTCGATCAATTCGTGCATTTGGGAAATATTCCGGTGGCGATGACGCTGTTGGGTATCGGCGGCTTCCCTGCCAACGATCCGCTCAACCTCGGCATGATGGGGATGCACGGCGAAGCCTGGGTAAATCACGCGATTCAGGAAGCCGATTTGCTGATTGCGGTGGGCATGCGGTTTGACGATCGCGTGACTGGCGATCTGAAGACGTACGCACGCGATGCGCGGAAGATTCACATCGAGATCGATCGCGCGGAAATCAACAAGAACGTGAAGGTGGACTCGGCGCTGGTCGGCGACGCGCGCGAAATTCTGGAAGCGCTGTTGCCGCACGTGAAGCACAAGGAACACGCCGATTGGTTGGCGCATATTCGCGAATTGAAGGGCGATTCGGCGGTGCGCGACATTCAGGGATTGCCGGACAACGGGCACCTGTATGCGGCGCACGTGATCAACGATTTGTGGAAAGAGACAAAAGGCGACGCGATCGTCGTGACCGACGTGGGCCAGCACCAGATGTGGGAGGCGCAGTATTACCACCACAACAGGCCCCGTTCGCTCGTGACTTCAGGCGGACTCGGCACGATGGGGTTCGCGACGCCTGCCGCGATCGGCGCGAAGTTTGCGAAACCGGATGCGGACGTCTGGGTGGTGGTCGGCGACGGCGGCTTCCAAATGACGATGTGCGAGCTTGCGACGATCGTGCAGGAGAAGATTAAGGTCAACATCGCGATCATCAACAACGGATATCTCGGAATGGTGCGGCAGTGGCAGGAGTTCTTCTACGACAAGCGCTATGTCGCGACGCCACTCGTCGCGCCGGATTTTGCTGCGCTGGCGAATGCGTTTGGTATTCGTGGCGAGCGCATTACTGCTCGCGGCGATGTGGCTCCGACAATCCGAGCGGCGCGAGAAAGCAAGGAACCGTTCCTCATCGACTTCCGCGTGGAGCAGGAAGATTCGGTGTATCCGATGGTGCCGGCTGGCGGCGCGCTGCACGAGATGATTCGGCGGCCGGACAGTCCGCTGGTCGAGACGGCGGCGCAGGAAATTTAACCCAGGCTTTCATGAGGAACTGAGGAGAACATGCAGACAATCGTGGCGTATGTCGAGAACAAGCCGGGCGTGTTGAATCGCGTGTCGTCGCTGGCGCGGCGGCTGGCAATCAACATCGATTCCCTAACGGTGGGGCCGACCGACAATCAGGAAATCGCGCGCATGACGATCGTGGCGCATACGGACGAACGCGGTGCGCATCGATTGGAGGCGAGCCTCGAGAAGCAGGTCGATGTGCTGCTCGCGGAGAACGTGTCGGAACGGCCGTTGCTCGAACGCGATCTGGCGATGATTAAGGTGACCGCGGATCAGACTTCGCGGCCGCATCTGATGGAATTGATCAAGGTGTTTCGCGCACGCGTGATTGATGTGGCGCCGCAATCGTTGATTCTCGAAGTTTCGGGGACGGTAGACAAGATTGACGGGTTGCTCGAAGTGCTTCGGCCGTTTGGTGTGTTGGAGATGGTGCGGTCGGGGCGGATTGCGATGACACGCGGTGGGGATTTGTTGCAGCCACCCGTAGTTCCTGTGGCGGATGGGGCGAAGAACGCGGCGTGAGGTTCGGGTGCGGGCGTTTGTTCGCGTTAGAAGGCGCTGCCGGCTGTATTTTGCGATTGGCTAGCGTCTGAGATCCTTCGCTTCGCTCAGGATGACAGGTTGTTGTGGATTGTTCCCTCCACAATAGATTTTGAGTTTGAATTTCATTTCATCAAGTAAAAGGAAAAAGAGGAAACGATCGAATGGCAAATCTTTATTACGACAATTCCGCAGACCTCTCGCTCATCCAGTCGAAGAAGGTCGGGATCATCGGATACGGTTCGCAGGGGCATGCGCATGCGCTGAATTTGCGCGATAGCGGCGTACAAGTGCGGGTCGGGCTTCAGCCGGGCAGCGGATCGCTGGCGAAGGCTCAGAAGGAAGGATTGACCGTCGGCACGCCGGCGGAAGTGGCAGCGTGGGCCGACGTGATCATGATTCTCACGCCGGACACGAAACAGCCGAAGATTTACAAGGATTCGATCGAAGCGAACCTGACGGCGGGCAAGACGCTGATGTTCGCGCACGGATTCAACATTCGCTATGGGACGATCAAGCCACCGTCGAACGTCGATGTGTCGATGATCGCGCCAAAGGCGCCGGGACATCGCGTCCGCGAAGTCTTTACAGAAGGCGGCGGCACCCCTGCATTGATCGCGATCGAACAGGACGCGAGTGGAAACGCCCGGGCACTTGCGCTTGGCGTATGCCAAGGGACTCGGCTGCACCCGCGCGGGCGTGCTCGAGACGACATTCACTGAAGAAACCGAGACCGACCTGTTTGGCGAGCAGGCCGTGTTGTGTGGTGGCGTCAGCGAACTCATCAAGGCGGGTTTCGACACGCTCGTGGCCGCGGGATATCAGCCGGAAGTCGCTTACTTCGAGTGCATGCACGAGCTGAAGCTCATCGTCGATCTGATTTATCGCGGCGGACTCAGCTATATGCGCTACTCCATCAGCGACACAGCCGAACATGGCGACTACACTGCCGGCCCGCGCCTGATCACCAACGAGACGCGCGCTGAAATGAAGAAGATCCTCGGCGAAATCACCGACGGAACTTTCGCCAAAAAATGGATTGCGGAAAACGAAGCTGGATGCCCGAACTTCCTCGCAACGCGCAAGCGCGAGCAGGGTCACCAGATCGAACAGCTCGGCCCGAAGCTGCGCGCGATGATGCCCTTCCTTCAGCCGGTCGTTGCGCCGGGTATCGCGAACAAAGCTGCGACCTCCGATAAATAGAGCGGCCAATAAAGCGAGAAATAACGTTCGCGCAAGATACCTTTTCGCTATCAGAAGACGCCGAAATCCGATTGACACCTACTTGGATTTGGGTGATTCTCTCGCGCCATGACTAAGCAAGAGCCCCGGGCCAATGGGTCACCGGTTAACCTGGCAGAACGACTCGAAAACCTCACAAGCAAGCGACAAGAGATAATTCGCCCGATCCTCGAGAGTCCGCGGGAATACGTGTTGTTGAGCGTGCGCGCGATGGCGCAGCGCCTGCACACAGATCCCGCGACGGTCGTGCGCATCGTGCGAGGACTCGGCTTCGCGAGCTATCGCGACTTCCAGCACCACCTGCACGCCTTATCAATCGCCTTCGCCAGCCCATTGGACTCGATGATGAGTACGCCGGGCGATTCGACGATCCCAGCGGTCGTCCAGGAGTCACTCGCACGGTCCGCAAAGAATCTCCAGGCGCTTAAGAACAGTGTTGACGCGAACCGGCTCGCCAAAGTGGCGAAGCGGTTGTTCGACGCACGGCGGGTGGTGGCGTTCGCCGCGGACAGCGCTGCGATTCTTGCCGATTACCTCGAATATCACCTTTCGATCGTGGGGCTGCCGATCGTGGCCGTCACGACCGCCGGGGGAATGACGCACGTGGCGCGTGTCATGAAAAAGCGCGACGTATTGATCGCGATCAGTTTCCAACGCGGCCTGCGCCAGACCGTTGAGGGCGCGCAGCAGGCTCGGGCGCACGGAGCCTACTGCATCGGAATTACCGACACCTATTTGTCGCCGGTAGCGCGCGTTTGCGACGAGGTATTTCTCGCGTCGGTGGATGCGCCGTCGTTCGGGAGATCCTATACGGCGCCCATTTCGCTGATGGATGCGATTATCGCGATCTGCGGGCAATATAAGCGCCCACTGGCGATGGCCGTGGCAAAGGAAATTGCTGAGGAACAACGCAAGGGATATCGTTGGTACGCAACCGCTCGGGGGCAGGAAGAGACTGACTGAGCGACCGCCTAGGGCGGTCGCATCGGACTTCGGCTTCAAGTTCAGCCGAGCGAGGTTTTGCCGAGTTCGGCGACGCGGCGCTCGTACACCATTTCGCACCAGCCGTGCTTGCCGCGATAACGAAATACGATTTTGTGGCCCGGCTCGATTTTGGCTCGCGAACGGACGACGGAATCAGAAAGTTCGACCCACTCGCCGTCGATCAGATAATTCCCTTCCCAGCCGCGCAATTCGAATTTGCCGTCGGTCTTGAGCGTCAGCGGAGCCGAGGCGCAGGGCACAGACTTACCCGCTACGCGGGCTTCGGAGCACTGGTAGCGGCCGGAGATGGTCATCACTTGAGCGTGGGCTGCTGGCATCGCCAAGAGGGCGAACGCAACGACAGGGGTGAGACGGCTGATGACTTGGGCTAGGCGGCGAAGGGTCATTCCGGTCCTCCGTGGTAGGGGACGTCGCTGGGGAAGGCGACCGTACCTTAGGACAGGTAACGATAAAGCAACTAAGTCGCCACGTTCCGTCGCGGCATATTGTTGATTACGGACAACTTAGAAGGCTCGCAGGTGCCCCCGAAGCCGGTTTGGGCCCGGCTTGTTCCGTTGAGGAACAGGTAGAGGGAAAAACTTTGCAGACACCCCGGGTGAGGCTCACCGGAGAGTCGAAACGGCGATTCTGGCTACTGAGCACCGACTTCCGCGATGGCTTCGCCGTCCTTTCGCGGGTCCGAAGCGCCGAAATTCACCCCAGTCGCGAAGTCGCGCTCGACGGCTTGGCCGCCGCCCATGGAGCTTGAGTACGCACCCTTGACGTCGAGCTTATGGCCGAGGTTTGTGAGTTCGGTTTGCGCCGACCGGGTGAATCGGTTTTCTATGAACAGGTCGCAGCCGGTGAAGGTGTATTTCGAAAAGCGAGGCGCTTCCAGCGCAGCCTGAATGTTCATCTTGAAATCGACGACATCGGCAACGAACTGCGCGTGTGCCTGCGCCTGGTTCCATCCACCCATGATGCCGAAAGCGACGCGTACGCCACCGTGCTGGGCGAACGCCGGGATAATGGTGTGGAGCGGGCGCTTGTGTCCCGCCAACGCGTCGGGGGAAGCTGGGTCGAGCGAGAAGAGGCCGCCGCGATTTTGCAGCGCGAAGCCGGTGCCGGGCGCGACGACGCCTGAACCGAAGGCGGCGTAGTTGCTCTGAATCAGGGAGACCATGTTGCCGTCACGGTCGACCACGGTGAGATACGTGGTTTCCGAGCCAGGAGGCAGGTCTCCCGCTTTCGCGTCGCAATTCGCGTGCGCCGGATCGATCAACTTGGCGCGCTGGTCGGCCCACTCTTTTGAGGTAAGCGTCTTGACCGGCAATTTCTGGCCGCGCGGGTCGCCGATGTATTTCGCCAGGTCGGTGTAGGCAAGTTTTTTGGCCTCGATCATGGCGTGCAGCGATTTCGGCGAGCCAAATCCCCAGTCTTTTTCACCGAGCGGAAATTTCTCCATGATGTTGAGCATTTCGAGCGCGGCCATTCCCTGCCCATTGGGAGGTAGTTCGAAGACGGTCCAGTCTCGATACGTTGTCGAAAGCGGCTCAACCCACTCGGCGGAATATTCGGAGAGGTCTTGCGCGGTCATTGTGCCGTTGTGGCGCTTCATGCCGTCGATCAGCCTGGTCGCGATTTCGCCTTTGTAGTAGGCGTCGCGGCCGTGAGTTGCGATCGCTTGAAGCGAATTCGCGAGGTCGGGATTGCGGAAAATTTCGCCGAGCTTCGGCGGATGATCGTTGGGGAGATAGGTCGCGGTGGCGGCTTCGTCGCCGTGGAGGTAATCGACTTCGCCGGCCCAATAGAGCGCGTCCCACTCGGGAACCGGGAAGCCGTCACGCGCGGTTCGAATCGCGGCGGCGAGATCGTCGCTCAATTTCTTGCGGCCAAACTTGTCGGCGAGCTTTTGCCAACCGTCCACGGCACCCGGAACCGTGACGGAATTAATGCCGCGTTGGGGCATCGACTTGATGCCCTGCTTCTCGAGATAAGCGATCGTCAGGCCCTTCGGCGCCCATCCGCTGGCGTTCAGTCCGTAGAGCTTGTTGGCTTTCGCGTCGTAGACGATGGCAAAGAGATCGCCGCCGATGCCGTTCATCATTGGCTCGACGACGCCCATCATCGCGTTGGTGGCGATTGCCGCGTCAACGGCGTTGCCGCCGCTCTCGAGGATTTGTACGCCGGCCTGCGACGCGAGGGGCGACTCGCTTGCCACGATGCCGCCGCGCGACACAACCATCGAGCGTCCTTGGCTGCGCTCCTGCGCGTGGCTCGGAAGGCGCGTCCCGGCGATCAGCAGCAGCGGAAGTAAAACGAATGCGGCAGCGACTCTGAAGTTCTTCGACGTTGGCATGAATCTCCCAGGGGTTCTCGTCAACGGAATCGATGACAGCAACGGCTTCCAGTCGCGGAAATCGCGGTGGCTGGCGAATTGTATAGCCCCAGAAACCGGCAATGACAAACTGGCGACCCGCCGCACTCTATCGCGCCCATACCGCCCTCGCAAGCGGCACAATTGACGTGCGCGCCCGAAGCATCGCAAACTGACACGCACCCACGCGCCGCCCCGCGGCCGAGAGTCGAATGGACGCGCATGCGCATCCAAACTGGGACCCGCCCAGACTTAGCAATTAACGTGTGTTTCTTGGGAGACACCAATCGTGCCAGAACCGCGCACTGAAAAAACCGCACCGCGCGAAACAAACGCGGCGCAAGCCAAAGTCGACGCGCAGATCGACGCAATTCTCAGCGCTCGCAACGCCGATCCGTTCGCAGTGCTGGGGCCGCAACCCGTCGCCACGCCTGCCGGGCCTCGCTGGGTGATTCGATTTTTCGACCCGCATGCCTACTCTGCCACGATCTCCGGACCGGGAATCCCCGCGAACCTCGAAGCGCAAAAGCGGCGGCCGGAAGGATTATTTGAAGCGACGCTGCCAGAAACTTACAAAGACAAACCCGATCCTGCGAATTACCGTATCCACTTCAAGACCCATTCCGGCGATACGTACGAACGCTACGACACCTACGCCTTCCCCTACTTCCTGAGCGACTTTGACCTCTATTTGATGGGCGAAGGCCGCCACTACGACGCCTACGAAAAACTTGGCGCGCACATCAACACCGTTGCCGGCGTCAAGGGAGTCAACTTTGCCGTGTGGGCGCCAAGCGCGCGGCGCGTCAGCATCGTGGGCGACTTCAATCACTGGGACGGCCGCATCAATCCGATGCGGGCGCGTGGATCGTCAGGCATCTGGGAATTATTCATTCCCGAACTGGACGAAGGCGCAGTCTACAAGTACGAGATCATCGGCCCACGCGGCGACATGCTGCCGCTCAAAGCTGATCCCTACGCATTCCGCGCGGAGCTGCGACCCGCCACCGGCTCGATCGTCACTCGGCTCGATAACCACAAATGGGCTGACGTGGACTGGATGACGCGACGTAAAGCGACGCCATGGCTGGAAAAGCCGATCTCGATTTATGAAGTTCACCTCGGCGGGTGGCGGCGCAATCCCGAAGAGGGCAATCGCTGGCTCACGTATCGCGAACTCGCCGAGCAGCTGATCCCGTACGTGAAAGAACTCGGCTACACGCACATCGAATTGCTCCCGATCATGGAGCATCCTTTCGACGGCTCATGGGGCTATCAGACGATCGGCTATTACGCGGCGACGAGTCGTTACGGTAGTCCGGCGGATTTCATGGATTTTATCGACCGATGCCATCAAGCCGGCCTCGGTGTCCTTCTCGACTGGACGCCCGCACACTTCCCGCGCGACACGTTCGGCCTCGCCGAGTTCGACGGCACGCATCTTTACGAGCATTCCGACCCGCGGCAAGGTTCGCACCCCGATTGGGGCACGCTGGTCTACAACTACGGCCGCAACGAGGTGGTCAACTACCTCATTTCGAACGCGCTCTTCTGGCTCGACAAATACCATATCGACGGATTGCGCGTAGACGCCGTGGCCTCGATGCTTTATCTGGATTACTCACGCAAACAGGGCGAGTGGGTTCCCAATGAATTCGGAGGACGCGAGAATCTCCAGGCGATCGCGTTCATCAAGCGGCTCAACGAAGTCGCGTTCGAGCGCTTCCCGGGCATTTTGACCATCGCGGAGGAGTCGACCGCGTGGCCGGCAGTCTCGCGACCAACCTACCTGGGCGGCTTAGGCTACAGCCTGAAGTGGAACATGGGCTGGATGAACGACACGCTCAAATACTTCTCGTCCGATCCGATTCATCGCAAATACGAGCAGAACAAGCTGACGTTCTCGCTGCTCTACGCGTTCACGGAGAACTTCGTACTGCCCTTCTCGCACGACGAGGTCGTCCACGGCAAGAACTCGTTGCTACATAAAATGCCGGGTGACTCGTGGCAGCAGTTCGCCAACCTGCGGCTGCTCTACGCCTACCATTACGGCCACCCGGGCAAGAAGCTGCTTTTCATGGGGCAGGAATTCGCGCAGCGAGACGAATTCAGCGAAGCACATAGCCTTGACTGGCACCTCCTTCAATACGAACCTCACCGCGGCGTCCAAAACCTGATTGCCGACCTTAACGCGCTGTACGCCAAGGAGCCGGCGCTTCACGAGGTCGATTTCGACTGGCGCGGCTTCGAGTGGGTTGATTGCAACGACGCGGACAACAGCACGTTTTCGTTCGTCCGTCATGGCAAGAACCCGGACGACGTGATGTTGATCGTTCTTAATGCCACGCCAGTCCCGCGCGCAGGCTATCGCATCGGCGTGCCGCGACCTGGCTTCTATCAAGAAGTTCTCAATACCGACGCGGCTCGATATGGCGGGTCCAACGTCGGCAACATGGGAGGCATTCACTCAGAAGAGGTTCGATATATGGGACGGGACCACTCCCTGCCCATGACCCTCCCGCCATTGGGCGCTGTCTTCATGAAGTTCAAGGCTTAGCCCTCTTTCGGATTACCGTATTGCGTCGACCGTCCGGCCTCCGGGCGGTCGATCTTTTTTGGCCCACCCCAAATCTCAGGAAACATTCTTCAAGGGGTCCTCGTATATGTGACCAAGGCGCCCGGATCCGGCCGATTCAGCCCGGCTCCCACGTTCCGTCAGGCGCTCCTCGAAGGAGGCAGTCACATGAACGACCGCATTCGCAGGATTCCGGTAGTCGCGTTGATAGCAGGGGCCCTCGCCCTGATGCCCATCTCGGGTTCCGCTCAGAACTCGGCGAAGTCGTCCGATTCCTCATCGCGCGACCGTTGGCTTCACGTGCGTGTTGAGAATCCTGAATCCAAGGATGAAACCGTGCGCGTCAACGTTCCGCTCGAATTAGCGGAAAAGATCCTGCCGACCATCGACAAGGACAAGTTCCACAACGGAAGGGTCAAGATCGATCACTTCGACTGCAATGGCGTCGATTTTCACGCCTTGCTCAACGCCGTGCGCGACTCGAAAGACGGCGAATTCGTGACTGTGCAGAGCAAGGAGCAGGACGTACGCGTAGCCAAGCAGAACAACTACTTCCTCGTTCACGTGCTCGACAAAGAAGACCACAAGCACTCCGCGGTCGAGGTCAAGATTCCGATGAAGGTTGTCGATGCCCTATTCTCAGCGGGCAAGGATGAAGTCGATCTCGTGGCCGGGTTGCACGCGCTCGCGCTCCAGGGCGATACCGAACTCGTCTCGGTGAAGGATCACGATCAGACGGTGCGCGTTTGGCTCGATTCCAAAAACATTTCGGACTAACACACTCGGTTTCATCACCCGCCCCTGAGAGAAGGGCTTGATCACGGAATTGACGTGAAGGAGAAACGGCAATGATTCTTGCGGCAAAAGTGGCACTGGCTTTCAGCGGGACAATCGCAGCGGCGGGCGCCTACACCCTGCACGATGGCATCGCGCAGGTACAGGTGGACGATAACAACGGCACACACGTTCATATCTGGGCGCCGGCGGCAATCGTTCCTATCGCCATGCACGTCGTCCCGAAGCGGGAGTTCCACAAATTTCCTCACGAGGCGCAGCAAGCTATCCCGATGTTGCGAATGCTTGCCAAGGAACTCGAAAATTATCCGAACACCGAGTTCGTTGAAGTTCGTGATTCCGACACGCACGTACGTGTTCGCACGGTCGGCTCAAAAATCGTCGTAGACGTCGTCGATCCGGAAAACAAAGTCCACGTCGTCTGCCCGCTGGCGATGATCCGGGATGTGGTCGACTCCTTGAACGATCTCAAGGACAAGGACGATGACGAGTCGCAGCCAACCGTCTGATGAACCCAATCGTTCGTGCTAGATAAAAGAAAACGCCGGACTTTTTGTCCGGCGCTTTTTTTTTCGGTCAATCGTTGTGCGCCAGTTATTGCTTCTGCGGCCTCTGCCCTGGCGCTTGCGCAAATGCCTTGGGGTCAAATTGGGTTACCGGCCCGGTGATGTGATCCGTTGCTCCCGAGATTTGTCGCACCAGCACCATGCTGCGAGTTTTCCCGACCTGCTTCACCATCGCCAGCGGCGTAACTTTATCGCTCGTCCACACTTCGTCTGTGCCATCGTCCTTCTTCCAGTGTGCACAGCTAAACGTGCCCGCCGGCACCGTGATCGTTTCCGTTCCGACTTGGGTGTACTTCGACATTTCTTGCTTCATCTGAGCCCGATCTTTGTCGCTCGGGCTGATAGGCATTTCCATCGCCCCGCGACCCGGCATCTGAAAAATGACCTTCGTGAACTGAAAATCCTTAGTCATTAATACCTTGCCGTAGGTTTTCTGGTCGCCCTGACCGCCCATCATCATTTCCATCCAATAGCCTTCACCGGACGGCGTCATCTCTTTGGCGACGATGGTCATCTCCATCTCATGGCCAGGCCTACCTTCCGATGTCTCCTGATACACGGCACCTTGGCCGACGACTGGCCTGAAAATGTCGGCAATGTTTGGCTTGCTGAAAAAATTCATTCCGCCCAGCTGGGCGCGGGCGCCGCTAGCCAGGGTCAAGCTACAAGCCGCCGCCAACATGATGAGTTGGAATCGCTTCATTCGTCTCTCCTTGAATGGATCGATCTTGAGGGCACAACCACAGAAATTATAAGGGGAAGGCAAGACGCGACTAACGTTTTGTGCTTCGAAGTAACCTATTCGTACGCCAAGGCGACCACTGGGTCGTAGCTCGCGGCACGCAGCGCTGGATACGCCACACCCAGCGCCGACCCAAACATCGCCAGCACGATCGCCGCGGCAACCCATCGCCCTGTAATCAGAATCGTCAGCCCCGGATTCACTTCTTTCAAAACGGCCGCCGTCAGAAACGTAACCAGTATTCCGAATCCGGCTCCGAGCAGCGTCAGTACCATCGTCTCGCCCAGCAACATCTTCACGACGTCGAAGCGCGAGAAACCCAGCGCCTTCAGGATGCCTACTTCCCGCGTCCGCTCCATCACCATCGTGTGCATGTTCAGCAGAATCACGAGGAAGCTGATCACGATGCCCAGCCCCACCATCGACCGCACGAACGGCTTCAGCTGCGGCAGGCTGGTCGAACTCATGAGCGTGACGTACTCCGCCATGGAGCGAACCCGATTTGCTGGATCCAACTTCAGAATCGCAGCGCGCGTTGCTTCGGTATCGCCTTTGCTACGAACGTAATACATCGACACGCGATCTTCGACGCCGGCAATTTCTTGCGCGGTCTGGATCGGAATGAAAAAGCGCGCACCCTTGCCATGGGCGACGATGCCGTTCACCGTAAACTGCCGATTCAGCAGCATGACCTTATCGCCGACCTTCAAATGCCGTTGCTGCGCCATGATGTCGTCAACGATCAGACCGTCAGGCCCATCGAAAGGCTTGCCCGCGCGAAACAGGAATCCACGACTCAGGGCGTTGAATCGTTTGTAGTCGATCCCGTAGACCATGACGAGATTCTTCTGTTCCGACAAAATCACTACGGGCGAGACTTCATCGACGAGCGGCAACGCTTCGATTTTCGGTCCGAGCGACTCCGGCATCACCGCGCTTGCAAACGCCAGAAAAATCGATGAGTTCGGCGGCTGCACCATGATGTCGGCGCCGACGCCTTCGGCTCGCTTGCCCCACTCCGACACAATGCCCGACGTCAGCCCGACAATCATCAAGACGAGAATCACTTGAATCGCGATGGCGATCACGCTGAGCGCGCCGCGCAACGGGCGAGCCGCGATGTTGCCCCAAAACATCTGGAGGAGTGAAAAGGGTCCTTCGAACGTGTCGTTCTTCATGCGTTTAGGCCGACTCGATCCGTGATCATCGCGTGTGTCGCATGCATTTGCAAACGACGTACCGAAACGTCGTCAAAATGTTTCTGCTGCGTGAAGTTTTCAACACAAGTGTTGATAAGCGTGTGGAAAATGGTGGTTTCTCTAGGGCTAACTACATATTTGTCAGTAGTCTGAACCGGTTTGCACCATTTGGGTGCAAAAAATCTGCTCGCGAAATCTCACAACCCACAAGAAAGCTCGCGACGCGCTACAAAAATTATTCTTCCTGCACAACGCAGATTCAATCACTTGCGACAACTTCCTCACCAAACACTGAGCGCTGCACTTCAAATCTTCGACTCGCTCAGTACCACTTCGGCGGCCTGTCGAGATGAATCTTGATCGTCTGCTTCACATCCGTGACGTCGTACCATCGCCCGTAGGTTTTCCAGCCGTCGGCGACGACCTGAACCAGTGCACGGCCGACCGGCGCGTCCGGAACATGCGCCGTACCGTCGCGATTCGTTTTCACGTTCAACTCGACGGTCTTGTTCGACTTTATCTTTCGCTCTTCCACGTACTTGATGTAAATGCTCGCGTTCTCGATCGGAACCGACTTGTCGCCGCCCGAAACCTCAATCGTGACCCGGACGGTCTGATCCAAGGACGGCTTGGCGGGTGGCGGCGTTTCGTTCTGTGGTACGGCCTTCGCAGGCGCGAGGAGCGCCAGGCCGAGTGCAATCGCCGCAACTAGTCTTGAAACTCTCATTTCCGTCGTTACTTAATCCTCCACGGACGACGCGCCGCGGTCAAGTCCACTTTGGCGTTCCCAGCGTCTGAAGCATTTCGTCACCCATCTTGGAAACAGTCGCACCGCTTCGTTTGACTCACCTCCGTTTGCTACGTTAACTTCTCCTCAGATCCACCCTGCTCACAAGAGGCCACTTGCCGCGAGACTTGAGTGGGGTCTTGTTCGCTGTGGGCACGCAGACGATCTTTATCGCCGCGACTTCATGACTTTCTTCGCGTTCGCGGACCGCACGACAGCGGGAATCATCCAATAGTCTTGTTTTGTGTTCGTTCGAGAGACAGGAGACCTCATGGGTTTCGCTACAAATGCCATCCACGTCGGTCAGGAGCCAGACCCTTCCACAGGCGCCGTCGTCGCTCCGATCTATCAGACGTCCACCTACGTCCAGTCCGAATTCGGAAAATACAGAAACGGCTACGATTACGCGCGCACGAATCATCCTAACCGCAAAGCGCTGGAGCGCACGCTCGCAAAACTGGAAGGTGGCGCCGCAGCTTACGCATTTACGTCAGGAATGGCTGGCATCGATGCTGTGTTTCGCCTTCTACGCCCCGGCGACCACGTAGTTTTGTCTGAAGCGGTCTACGGTGGCGTCTATCGCCTCTCGACGCAGCTTCTCGTCCACTTCGGCCTCGAATTCAGCTTCGTTGACACGTCTCAGCCGGAAGCCGTCTTCTCCGCAATTCGGCCCAACACGAAGATGCTGTACATCGAGACGCCAACGAATCCGACGATGCGTGTTACCGACATCGCCGAGATGGCTAAGATCATCGACAAGCGCGACATCAGGCTCGTCGTCGACAACACTTTTCTCAGCCCGTATCTCCAGCGCCCGATTGAACTTGGCGCGCATATCGTCGTCCACTCGATGACGAAATATCTCAACGGCCATAGCGACTCCACCGGCGGCGCCGTCATCCTCACCCGACAGGAAGACGCCGAAAAAATTTATTTCATACAGCGCTCTGCCGGCGCTGGCCTCGCGCCCATGGATTGCTTTTTAATTTCGCGCGGGATCAAGACGCTCGCCGTACGCATGTTGCAACACAACGCCAACGGGATATCCGTCGCTCGCCACCTCGACGCGCACCCGAAAGTGAAAAAGGTCTACTATCCGGGCCTCAACTCCCACCCACAGCACGAACTCGCCCGCAAACAGCAGCGAGGCCCCGGCGCGATGCTGTCTTTCGATCTCGAAACGCTCGACGCGGCCCGCCGTTTCCTCAATCAAGTAAAACTCTGCTCGCTCGCCGAAAGCCTCGGCGGAGTCGAAACCCTGATCTCGCTTCCAGCTTCGATGACGCATGCCTCCATGCCCGCCGACGTCCGCAATCGTGTCGGCATCACGGAAGGCCTCGTGCGCCTTTCCGTTGGCATCGAAGACGTCGACGACATCATCGCCGACCTCGACCAGGCCCTCCTTCACATTTGACGAAGTGAGCAACGCGCCGCTCTTGCATTTGACTCTCGCAACCACCCTCCATAGAATTCCCCGCGATGCCCGATTCTCCCACCCTGGTCGGACAGTCGATCGCGCATTACCGCATCGTCGAAAAACTCGGCGGCGGCGGAATGGGCGTCGTCTACAAGGCCGAAGACACCAAGCTCGGCCGCTTTGTCGCTCTCAAATTCCTTCCCGATGACGTCGCCAACGACCCGCAAACACTCGAACGCTTTCAGCGCGAGGCCCGCGCTGCCTCCGCGCTGAACCACCCCAACATCTGCACCATCCACGACATTCAAGATCACGACGGCCGCGCCTTCATCATCATGGAATTCATGGAAGGCGCCACCCTCAAGCACGTCATCACCGGCTCGCCGCTTGAAATCGATCGCCTTCTCGATCTCGGCACCGACGTCTCTGATGCGCTCGACGCCGCTCACGCCAAAGGCATCATCCATCGCGACATCAAGCCTGCGAATATTTTCGTCACCTCACGTGGCCACGCCAAAATTCTCGACTTCGGTCTCGCCAAACTTTCCATCGCAACCAACGTTCCGTCCGGCGACACCGCAAACACCACCGCCGCCGGCCTCACCCACGATCACCTCACCGGTCCCGGCAGCACCGTCGGCACCGTCGCCTACATGTCGCCCGAGCAAGCCCTCGGCAAGCCGCTCGACGTTCGCACCGATCTTTTTTCCTTCGGCGCCGTCCTCTACGAAATGGCCACCGGCGTCCTCCCTTTCAAGGGCGACACTTCCGCAGCCATCTTCGACGGCATTCTCCACCGAGACCCGCCCGCCCCCGTTCGCTTCAACAGTGCAGTCCCCACCGAACTCGAACGCATCATCAGCAAAGCTCTCGAAAAAGATCGCGATCTTCGCTACCAGCACGCCTCCGACATCCGCGCCGACCTGAAGCGCCTGAAGCGCGAAACCTCCGGCCGCACCATGGTGCAACCCGCCGCCATCGACGACGACGAACCCGTAACGCCAAAGAAATCCTCTAGCGGCAGTCGCAAGCCAGCCAGCACCGGAAAAGTTCCACTCGCTGAAGCACCGGCTCAATCTTCGAAAACTTGGATGATTCTCGCCGCCGTAGTCCTGATTCTTCTTCTCGCAGGCGGCGGCTACTTCTGGCATTCCCGCACTTCCGCCGCGCTCACGGACAAAGACCCGATCGTCATCGCCGACTTCACCAACACCACCAACGATCCCGTTTTCGACGACGCGCTGAAGCGCGCTCTCGTCATCCAGCTCGAACAGTCTCCATTCCTCAACGTCATTTCCGACGAAAAAGTCGCCGGCATTCTCAAGTTGATGAACCGCAACACCAACGAACGGCTTACGCAACAAGTCGCCCGCGAAGTCTGCCTACGTTCGAACAGCAAAGCCTACCTAAGTGGCTCCATCGCCAGCGTCGGTTCCCACTATTTGATCGGACTAAAAGCCGTCAATTGCCAGAACGGCGACGTCATCGCCAGCACCGACGCCGAATCCGAGAATCGCGACTCCGTCTTGAAAGCGCTAAGCCAGGCGGGCAGCGCGCTGCGCGAAAAACTCGGCGAGTCCATCAACTCGATCGCAAAATTCAACAAGCCTCTGTCTCAAGTCACCACATCATCCCTCGAGGCCCTCGAAGCCTTCTCGCAAGGTATCCGCTTCTCTTACTCCTTGGATCAGGATGCTGCGCTTCCTTACTTTCAGCGAGCAGTTCAGCTCGATCCAAATTTCGCGCGCGCGTACGCAGCCGAGGGCAGCTTTTACAACAATCACAACCAAGTCAGCCTCGCGATCTTGAATGACAAGAAAGCCTTCGATCTTCGCAATGGAGTGACCGACCGCGAGCGCTACTACATCGAGGGCACCTACTACGGCACCGTTACCGGTGAACTCGATAAAGCCGCGGCCACCTACAAGGAATGGTCCCAGGCCTATCCCAACGACGATGTCCCCTTCAATAATCTCGGCGTCATGTATACGCAGGCCGGTCGTTTCGATGAAGCCCTGCCGGCTGTTCAGACCGGAGTCAAGCTGGTCCCGAACAGCGTCAACGGTTACGGAAATTTGATC
Source organism: uncultured Acidobacteriota bacterium (assembly GCA_963766985.1). Lineage (GTDB taxonomy): Bacteria > Acidobacteriota > Terriglobia > Acidiferrales > UBA7541 > Acidiferrum. The sequence continues at coordinate 323,447 of CAVYCJ010000003.1, read as the reverse complement.
CAGTCCTACTTGGTCCTCGATCGCTTGGATGACGCCATGCGAGCCTTCCAAGAAAGCCAGAAGCAAAATCTCGACGGCTCTTATCTTCGCTTATCTCGATATATCCTCGCGTTCGTGCAGCAAGACACCGCCGCGATGAACCAGTCCACCACGTGGGCGGCGGGAAAACCTGGAATCGAAGACACCTTTCTTTCCGCACAGGCGGATACCGAAGCGTTTCACGGCCGCCTGTCCAAAGCTCGCTCTCTCGCCGCTCGCGCCGTCGATTCTGCGAAACGTTCAGGCGCTCCCGAAACGGCGGCGTTTTGGGCGATGTCGCAGGCGATACGCGAAGTCGAACTCGGAGACACTGCCGCCGCCCGCCAATCCATCGCCACCGCGCGCGCTCTGTCCAACGGCCGCGACGTCGAGCTTCTCTCATCGCTCGTCTACGCACGACTCGGAGACGCCCCCGCTTCCCAGAAAATCAGCGATCGCATCGATCACGATTCGCCTGTCGACACACTCATCCAGGGCTTCTGGCTACCTTCCATCCGCGCTTCGTTGGAGTTATCGCACGGCAACGCGCAACGCGCTGTCGAGATACTAGAAGCGGCTCAGCCTTACGATCTCAGCCAGCCGGCTCAATTTCAGCTCAGCACTGCTTTCGCGCCGTACCTTCGCGGCTTGGCCTACCTAAAGGCCGGCAATCCTCAACAAGCGATTCCGCAATTTCAAAAAATTCTCGATCATCGCGGCGCGGTACTGAATTTCATCACCTATCCGCTCGCTCAACTCGGCATCGCCCGCGCCTACGCCGCCTCCGGCGACACCGCAAAAGCCCGCGCCGCCTATTCCTCATTTCTAGTTCTATGGAACGACGCCGACTCATCGCTTCCACTACTACAGCAAGCCAAATCCGAATCAGCCAAACTCCAATAACTCGCAGCAAGAAACTCGACCAACTCGACGGCAGTTGGGTGCCGCACCCTTTTGGTTTTAAAGGGTGCGTCTTTTCCGATCCTCACCTCGAGCGTTCCGCCCGACCGCTTTGGCATTTCTTCGACTTTCAACTGTCGACTGTCAACCTCTTCTTCATTTGACGCCTCTCCCCTCACCCCATAGAATCTCCGCCGATGCCCGACTCCCCCTCCCTCATCGGCCAAACCGTCTCACATTACCGCATCGTCGAAAAACTCGGCGGCGGCGGAATGGGCGTCGTCTACAAAGCCGAAGACACACGTCTCGGCCGCTTCGTCGCTCTCAAGTTCCTTCCCGACGATCTCGCGCACGATCCGCAATCGCTTGATCGCTTCAAGCGCGAAGCCCGCGCGGCCTCGGCGCTGAACCATCCAAACATTTGCACCATCTACGACATCGGCGAAGACAACGGACGCGCCTTCATCGCCATGGAGTTCCTCGACGGCTCCACTCTCAAGCACGTCGTCACCGGCCGGCCGCTCGAGATCGAGCGCCTCCTCGAAATCGGCATCGAAGTTGCCGACGGACTCGACGCCGCGCATCGCGCCGGCGTGGTCCACCGCGACGTGAAACCTGCCAACATCTTCGTCACCAAACGCGGCACGGCAAAAATTCTCGATTTCGGCCTCGCCAAAATGGCCGACTCCATCGCCGCCAGCGGAGAAACCGTCTCCGACCCCACGGCCACGCAGGGTCCGCAGGAAAAACATCTCACCAGCCCCGGCACGACACTCGGCACCGTCGCCTACATGTCGCCTGAGCAAGTCCGCGGCAAAGAAGTTGACCCGCGCAGCGACCTCTTCTCTTTCGGGGTCGTCCTCTATGAAATGTCCACTGGCTCGCTTCCCTTTCGCGGCGACACCAGCGCTCTCATCTTCGAATCGATCCTGAATCGCGCGCCGGTCTCGCCGATTCGGCTGAATCCCGACCTGCCCGCCAAACTCGAAGACATCATCAACCGCGCCCTCGAAAAAGATCGCGACCTCCGCTACCAGAGCGCCGCCGAAATGCGCTCCGAACTCAAGCGCCTCAAGCGCGACACCGACTCCGGCCGCTCCGCCGTTCTTCCCGCGCTCGATGACTCCGCCCCGACCGCCGCAAGCGCGCCCGGCAAACCATCCAGCGGCCGCCACTCCGCGTCCGCATCTGCATCCGCCGCCGCATCCGCCGGCCGCTCACTTCGAACCCCTCCGTCGCTTCGGCAGCCACACTTCAAGCGAAGTCGCGCCCGCCAAGCCCCTCCAGCCGTTCGCGGCTGCTCGCTCTCGTCGCAGCAATCGTCGTCGTCGCAGCCGGCGCCGCCTACTTCTACTTCCGGACCGCTCACGCCGCCAAACTCACCGACAAAGACACCGTCGTCCTCTCCGACTTCACCAACACCACCGGCGACCCCGTCTTCGACGGCACACTCCGCCAAGGCCTCTCTTCCCAGCTCGAGCAATCCCCGTTCCTCAATCTCCTTTCCGACCAAAAAATCGCGCAGACACTGGCGCTGATGGCGCAACCCAAAGACACTCGCCTCACCCGCGAGCTCGCCCGCCAGGTCTGCCAGCGCACCGCTAGCGCCGCCACCATCGAAGGCTCCATTTCCAGCCTCGGCTCGCAATACGTCGTCGGCATCGACGCCGTGAATTGCCACACCGGCGATCGCCTCGCTCAACAGCAAGTCACCGCCGCCAGCAAAGAACAAGTCCTCAAATCGCTCAGCGACGCCTCTTCAAAAATCCGCGAGAAGCTCGGCGAATCTCTCTCCACCCTCCAGAAATACGATGTCCCGGGTGAAAGCGTCACCACCGCATCCCTCGAGGCCCTCCAGGCCTACACACTCGCCTACAAAACGATGGTCGTGAATGGAGACTTCGCCGCCGCCATTCCGCTCTTCACCCGCGCCACTCAGCTCGATCCCAATTTCGCCATGGCTTACGCACGCCTCGGCACCAACTATTTCAACGTGGGCGAGGATCACAAGGCCACCGAAGCCCTGACCAAGGCCTACCAGCTTCGCGATCGCACCAGCGAACGCGAAAAGCTCTACATCGACTCGCACTACTCGGATTTCGTCACCGGTAATCTCGAAGCCACTCGAACCGCCTATGAGACCTGGGCGCGCACTTATCCCAACGACGAAGTTCCTCCCGCGAATCTCGCTGTCCTTTACACGCAGTTCGGCGATACGTCCAAAGCGCTCGCTTCCATTCACGACGCGATGAAAATCGTCGCCGATGGCGTCAACTACGCCAACTTGGTCCATGCCTACGTAAACGTCAATCAGTTCGACGAAGCAAAAGCCAGCATCCAGGAAGCCGAATCAAAGCACATCGAAGCGCCGTACATGTACTTCGACGCGTACTACATCGCCTTAGCCGAAAAGAATGCAGCCGCGATGGAAACCGCCATGTCGAAGCTTTTTAAAATTCCGGGATACGAAGATCAGGGATTCATGCTCCAGGCGAGTACTGCGGCCTTCCACGGCCAAATGAAAGCCTCAGCGGATTACACGCGCCGCGGCGTGGACGCTGCACGCCACCTCGATGCCAAGGACCGCGCTGCGTTTACCCAAGCTATGTTCGCGCTGCAGCTTCAGTTCGCCGGTGACTCCGCTGCCGCCGCTCGCGCTCTGCGCGAAGCACTCGCCATATCCGACGACCGCAACACGCGTGGAATCGCTGCGATTGTCATCGGTCTCGGCGGGCAGTCCGCCGAGTTCGCTCGCTTCGCGCAAGAAACTTCAAAAAAATATCCAGAAGACACCGGCATTCAGTCGTACTACCTGCCCGTTGGTCGCGCTGCGTTGGCGATGACCGAAAAGCATCCCGAATCCGCGATTCAAATCCTTGCGCCCGTCGAACAATACGACCTCGGTGCGTTCACCGCGAATATCGCCATGAACAGTGCGTACGTTCGGGGCTTGGCTTACCTCCAGGCCAAACAACCTGCCGAAGCGCAACGCCAATTTCAAAAAATCATCGACCACCCAGGACTGGCGGTCGGCCACAACATCTACTCGCTCTCTTACCTCGGCCTCGCCCGCGCCGCCGTCCTCGCCAACGACACCGCTAAAGCCCGCACCGCCTACCAGGACTTCTTCGCCCTCTGGAAAGACGCTGACCCTGACGTCCCCATCCTCCTCCAAGCCAAATCCGAATACGCCAAACTCCAGTAAAGCTCAGGCCCCATAGCCTCGTCATCCCCACCCAATAGCGCTGTCATCCTGAGGTCGCCGAAGGCGGCCGAAGGATCTCAACCGCAGCCGACTAAAATTGTCCCGTCGCAACGCACCTTCATCCCTCTTGCGCCCCACCTGCTCTACTCACGTTGACTCCCCGCCCCCGTCCCCCTAAAATCCCCTCGCCCATGCCCGATTCACCCTCGTTAATCGGCCAGACCATCTCGCATTACCGCATCGTCGAAAAACTCGGCGGTGGCGGAATGGGCGTCGTCTACAAAGCCGAAGACACGCGCCTCGGCCGCTTCGTCGCTCTCAAATTTCTCCCCGACGATCTCGCTCGCGATCCGCAATCCCTCGAACGCTTCAAACGCGAAGCCCGCGCCGCCTCCGCGCTCAACCATCCCAACATCTGCACCATCCACGACATCGGCGAAGACAACGGCCGCGCCTTCATCGCCATGGAATTTCTCGATGGCGCCACGCTCAAGCACCTCATCACCGCAAACCCGCTCGAACTCGAACGCCTCCTCGAAATCGGCATCGACGTCGCCGACGCGCTCGACGCCGCTCACAACGCCGGTGTCGTTCACCGCGACATCAAGCCGGCAAACATCTTCGTCACCAAGCGCGGTTCCGCAAAGATTCTCGACTTCGGCCTCGCCAAGATTTCCGGCGCCAACGCCGCAGCCGTCAGCGGGGACACCGTTGCCGATCCCACGGCAACGCAAGGTCCGCAGGAAAAACATCTCACCAGCCCCGGCAGCACGCTCGGCACTGTCGCCTACATGTCGCCTGAACAAGTCCGCGGAAAGGATCTCGACGCCCGCAGCGACCTCTTCTCGTTCGGCGTCGTCCTCTACGAAATGGCGACGGGCACGCTTCCGTTTCGCGGCGACACCAGCGGCGTCATTTTCGAATCCATCTTGCACCGCGCGCCCGTATCTCCCATTCGCCTCAATCCCGACCTTCCCGCACGCCTCGAAGACGTCATCAACCGCGCCTTAGAAAAAGATCGCGACCTGCGCTACCAACACGCCTCGGATATGCGGTCCGAACTCAAGCGCCTCAAACGCGATACCGATTCCGGCCGCTCCGCCGTTCTTCCCGCTCTCGATCCAATCGAGTCCGCCGCTCCACCAAAGAAAATTTCCAGCGACCCACACAAAACTCCGTCGCGCGCAGTGGCCGCTGCAAGTTCCTCATCCCAGCGCCAATCCGTCGCCGATGTGTCAGCACCCTCGACATCCTCCGAAAAAACGAGTCGCCTACCCATGATCGCTGGCGCCGCCTTGATCGCTCTCCTCGCCACCGCCGGCTTCCTCTATTACCGCTCAACGCACTCCTCAAAACTCACTGAAACCGACACCATCGTCCTCGCCGACTTCACCAACACCACCGGCGACGCCGTCTTCGACGACACACTCAAACAAGCGCTCGCCATCCAGCTCGAGCAGTCTCCCTTCCTCCGCATCGTCGCCGAAGAGCGCGTGCAACAAACGCTCCGCCTCATGAGCCAGCCCGCCGACACTCACCTCACTCCCAAAATCGCTCGCGAAATCTGCCAGCGCACGCAAAGCGCCGCCGTGCTCGAAGGCTCGATCGCCAGCCTCGACAACGAATACATCGTCGGCATCAAAGCCGTGAACTGCGTCAACGGAGACGTCCTTACCCAAAAGCAGGTTCGCGCCGAAGGAAAAACAAAAGTTCTCCAAGCCCTCGATGACGCCGCGATCGACCTCCGCCAAAAACTCGGCGAATCCCTCAGCACCGTCCAGAAATTCGACACGCCCATCGCTCGCGCCACCACCTCCTCTCTCGAAGCACTCAAGTCTTACAGCACCGCCAGAAAGATCATGCTGGGAACCGCCGAATACGCCGCGGCCGTAGCGCCGCTGAAGAAAGCCATCGAGCTCGACCCGAACTTCGCTATGGCTCATGGCGCGCTTGGCACCTGCTACTTCAACCTCGGAGAAATCGCTGGCGCCGCCGAACAGTCTCGCATCGCCTTCGAACTCCGCGATCGTGTGAGTGACGTCGAGCGTTTCTACATCGAATCGCACTACTATCACTACGCAACTGGTGACCTCGAGAAGTCCGCCCAGGTTTACAACGAATGGGCGCAGGCCTACCCACGCGATTTCATCCCCTTAAACAATCTCTCTGTAATTAATCAGATCCTCGGCCAATACGAAAAATCACTAGAACAATCCCGCGCTTGCCTGAAGATCGAACCAGGCAACGCCGCGATGTATTCAGGCTTGGTGACCGACTACCTGACCCTGGGACGTATCGAAGAAGCGAAAGCGACTGTGGCGGAAGCACTCTCCAGAAACCTTGACTCTCCAGGTCTGCACTCCGCGCTGTATACGATCGCCTTCGTAGAAAACGACTCTGCCGGCATGGCCAAGCAGTTCGCTTGGGGCAAAGGTCAGGCCGGAATCGAAGATACTTTCTTGAGTAATGAGGCGGGAACACAGGCCTATTTCGGTCGCATGACAAAGAGCCGCGAGCTGGCGCGCCTCGCCGCCGATTCGGCAAGCGCCGCGGGACAAAAGGAAACTGCCGCAACCTACCTTGGCGGTTCCGCGCTGCGCGATGCGTTTCTCGCAGAGCCGGCATCGGCTCGAGAGCGCGCCTCCGCGACTCTCTCGCTGTCGAAGGGCCGCGACGTGCAACCGCTGGCCGCACTAGCTTACGCGCTCGCGAATGACTCCGCCCGGGCTCAGTCACTGGCCGACGATCTCTCGAAGCGCTTCCCGCAGGACACCTTAGTTCAGGCAATCTATGTGCCCTTGGTTCACGCACAGATCGCTCTCAGTCACGGCGATCCGCAGAAAACTATCGACATCCTTGCACCTTACGAAAAGTACGATCTGGCCGGTACCCAAGTCTCTCTGATTCAAATCTACGTTCGTGCCCAGGCGCTTCTGACTCAGAAAAAAGGACCCGCCGCGGCAGCAGAGTCCAAGAAACTGCTGGACAACCGAAATGTCAGTCCAAATGACGTCTTCCCCGCCTTGGCCCAACTCGGCCTCGCCCGCGCCTATGCCCTCTCCGGCGACTCCGCCAAAGCCCGCACCGCCTATCAGGACTTCCTCGCCACCTGGAAAGACGCCGACCCCGACATCCCCATCCTCATCCAAGCCAAATCCGAATACGCCAAACTCCAGTAACGCTTATCGCCACTTGATCGGTAGCGCTTATCGCCACTTAATCGCCTACCGCCACTTAATAATGTCGTCTTCGCTATCTCAGTCACTGTCATCCTGAGGCGTCCGAAGAATGCCGAAGGATCTCAACCACCACTTCATCTCCGAACTTAGCGCCCACCGTCCTGCGCCATTTCCTCCATTTCTCAAAATCACCTCAAGAAATTTGTAGCCTTAACCTTCCTCCCTCCTTCTAAATTCATAAATTCCCTCCTCCGCCATCGAAAGTTACAAAAGTATGTCTCCATCATCCCGCTCACTTAGCTCTTCATCACACACTTAGCAACAAATGACATGCCAATTTGTCCCTCTGGCCCCACGTCTGCCCTAAGTCCTCTCAGCAACAAGGTTGGGACGGTTCGGTCATTTCCCCGGGGGATCAGGTCTACGGCCGGGCTCCTTTCCCTTCCCCACAGCAATTCCTTTCCTAAGGAGAGAAGCACCTATGGTGAGAATCACCAGGTTTGCGCTATTTGTGTTGTTGTGTTGTCTGCTCGCGACGCAAGCACTTCATGCTCAGCGTTTGGACGGCACGCTTCGCGTCACCGTAACTGACAAGACTGGCGCCTCTATCGAAGACGCTCGCGTCACTGTCACCAACGAAGCCACAAATGTTCCTAAAACGGCTACTGCTTCGAGCGCCGGCACCTATGTCTTTCCCGACCTGACCGTCGGCACATATTCCGTCACCGTCGAAAAAACCGGATTCCGCAAATCCATCTCCAAGGGAATTCAGGTCGAATCAAACCAGATTGCCGAAGCGAACGCGACTCTCGAAGTCGGCGACGTCTCTTCCGTCGTCGAAGTCGAAGCCGGCGCCGAACTCATCAAGACCGAATCGTCCGAACTCGGCGCTACCTTTGCTGGAAAAGTTGTCAACGACCTGCCGGTCAACACCCTCGGCGGCGACGTAAAGGAGTTCGCTGTCTTCGCTCCCGGCACGACCACGCAGCAAGGCGGCGTCCAGGGTTCCGGCGGTTCCGTCGGCGGCTTGCGCCCGCGCTTCAACGGCTTTTCGATCGACGGCGTCGACGACAATCGTCTAGACGTCAACGGCCCAACCCAGCCCGTCATTCAGGAATCGGTCGCCGAATTCACGATCCTCACCAACCAGTTTGGCGCTGAGTACGGCCACTCCGCCGGCGGCCAGTTCAACATCGTCACCAAATCCGGTACCAACGATTGGCACGGCAGCGCGTGGTGGTACAACCGCAATCGCGATCTCGACGCCGCTACCAATCAGGAAAAGACTGCGTTCACTGGCACAGGCGATGTCAAAAACCGCTTCGATTACAACCGTGAAGGCGGCAGCATCGGCGGCCCGATCAAGCGCAACCGTCTCTTCATCTACGGCGCATACGAGTTCCAGGGCGAAGGCCTTGGCGCGCAGGGCGCAACCGTCACCATGCCCACGGCCACAGGCTTTCAGCAACTCGCGGCTCTCAATCCCGACACCGCTGTCGCCGACATCCTCAAGCAATTTCCCGTGGCTCCAGCGAAAAGCGGCACAACGCTCGTCAACGGTACTCCCATTGACGTCGGCCAATTCGCCGGTGTCGCTCCAAACTTCTCCAACCAGAGCGACTTCACCATCAACACCGATCTCAATCTCGGCTCGCATCAACTCCGCGGCCGCGTTCTTTACGATCGGTTCCGCGCGCCACAGGTGAACCCGATTCAACCGCAGGCCCAATTCACCGGCGCGCAAACGTCGGACGCGCGCAAAGTCATCCTCACCGATTCGTGGAGTATCAACAGCCACTTCATTAACGATCTCCGCGCATCCTATTCGCGTCTGAACGGCCCGAACAGCGTGACGCCGACGCAGTTCTCGAATTTCCCCAACGTCGAAATCGACGAGTTCGGCAGCAACGTTGGCCCGAACAGTCTCGCGCCCCAATCCTACGCGCAGAACATCTATCAACTCGTAGACAACCTCAGCTACATTCGCGGCAAGCACACCTTCAAGTTCGGCGTCGAGGGTCGCAATTACATTTCCCCGAGCGACGTCTTGCAGCGCTCTCGCGGTGAATGGGATTACGCGACGCTTAACTCCTTCTTCAATGACCTCGTTCCCGACGGTGCCAATGGCGCTCTTCGCGGCGCGGGCAGCGGTTTCGTCGCCGACAACTACAGCGGCATCTACTCATTCATTCAGGACGACTGGAAGATCACGCCGCGCCTCACTCTCAACCTTGGCCTCCGCTATGAATACACCACGGTTCCGCGCGACGAGGCGAAACAGGCGCTCAACTCCATCTCCGACGATCCGGCTCTCGGTCTTTTCTTCCGCAAGCCAAAACCTGACACCAACAACATCGGTCCACACGTTGGCTTCGCTTGGGATCCGACAGGTCACGGCCGTTGGGCAGTTCGCGGCGGCGCGCAAGTTTCTTACGACGTGATTCCCAACAATTTCCCGACCAACTCTCTGCCACCGCAATTGCAGACCGAACAGAACCCGGCCATCACCTGCTCGCTCCCCGGCGCCCCTGCGTGGTGCGCCACGGGCACGGGCTTCCTCGCCGGTGGTGGATTGCTTCAGGTCAACGTGCCGCCGACGACTCAGGCCGACGCGCGCGCTGCAACCAGCAGCATCATTCCCGACATCGTCGACCCGAAAATCTTCACCTGGTCACTCGGCGTGCAGCATCAGATCCTGCGCGACTCCAGCTTTGAAGTCCGCTACGTCGGCACCCGCAGCCTCGAATTGCCGGTGCAGATGCGACTCAACTCCGCGTCCGCCTTCAACCCGCAGACCGCCGGCGTTGCGCCTCTCACTCCGTTGCCGACCTACGTCAACGCGAGCGACGTACCCGCGTTCGTCGCCGCTCCCGTGGACACCTTGGCCACCTTCGACGCGTTCTGCCCGGATCCCTCCGTGCAGCCCGTCGCACCGTGCCGTAACCTATCCTCCGCCGGATTCCTCGGCAGCATGACTTCGTTCCCCCCGATCGGCACCGGCATCTATCACGCCGTTTCCGGCGACTTCATTCATCGCTTCACGAAGGGCCTGTACTTCCGCGCGAACTACACCTTCTCGAAGAACATCGACACTGCGACCAACGAACTGTTCAGCAGCTACGTGAATCCGCGTCGCGCGCAGGACGGCTTCGACCTCGCCAATGAACGCGGCCGCTCGGCGCTCGATCTGCCCAGCAAGTTCGCCATCACGTGGGTCTACGACGTGCCGAACATCAGCAACGATCACGCCTTCGTTCGCGCGCTGGAACATGGATGGGAGTTCAGCGGCACCTACCTGGCGCAATCGGGCCAGCCGGTCACGCCGCTCTCGGGCACCGACGCCAACGACAACGGAGACGTCGCCGGCGATCGCACCATCCTCAATCCCGCGGGAGTCGGCCTCACCGGCTCAATCGTCAACCCGCTTTGCAACGACGGCGCAGGCGGCGCGACGCGCATCGCCACGGCCACCTCAGCGACGTGCGCCGACGGCAACATCGTTGGCTACGTTGCCGCAAACCCGGCTGCGCGCTTCATCCAGGCCGGCGTCGGCACCAATCCAAACGTGGGCCGCGACACCGTCAGCACCCCCGGACTCAACATCTGGAACATGTCGGTCTTCAAGACCAACCACCTGACCGAGCGGGCTTCTCTCCAGTTCCGCTTTGAGACCTACAACACCTTCAATCACCGCAATCCGAGCATCGGCCTGCCCACCAACAACGGCGCGATCGACTCGAACAACAACGCCAACCCGTTCAACGCCGGCTACATCTTCGTGACCTCCCCGACGTTCCTGAACAAATTCTCCTTCGACGGCGGCTCCCGCACCATGGAGCTAGGCCTCCGCCTCGTCTTCTAACTCCGTGCGAGGTCACGCCGCGTACCGCGACGTGTCCTCGCACACCACAAGAAGGAACGTCCGCTTCGCTCCGCTCCTTCGCATCGCAGCCACGCGAGAGATCGCCGCCCCGCGGAAATCTCTCGCCTTGAGTTCCAGAGCGGGGGATCACCGCCACCGCGGCGTTCCCCCGCTCAAATCTCAGCGCAACACACGGAGGGCGCAGCTAAGTCGCTGCGCCCTTTCGCTTTTCTCCGGATCTTTCGCTCCGCCCGCCCAGCCCTAAAACTGTCATTCCGATCGGAGCAAGCCGACGCATTGTCTTCGCGTTCGCTTCCTGCGAACGCGTCGGCTTGCGCAGGGAGGAGAATCTCTCTTCGATGTCAGATGCGCAGGATGTTTTTTTTCTTCCTTGCTTGTGTAGGGCCGTCCCTTCGGGGCGCCCAGGCACGGTCCAGCCCTACCTCAACCCCTCTTCACCAACACTCTCCTCAACCCACCTCAAATACTCCTTCGATCCTCCCGCAACCTCCAAAACCACAAACTCCGGCACATCGTAGCCATGCAACCGCTTCACTTCCTTCTCCAACGCACCAACCCGCGCGACCGTCGTCTTCATCACCAACAAAAATTCCCGCGCCGTCTCGACCTTCCCTTTCCACCGATAAACCGACTCCACCGCCGCCGTCCCGATATTCACGCAAGCCGCCAGCCGCGCCTCGACCACGCCCGTCGCAATCTTCCGCGCCTCCTTCAACGACCCACACGTCACCAGCACCACGCGCTTCCCTTTTCCTCTCACCATCGCTCACCCCTCTACAACATCACCCCAACTATTTTTTCCCCACGCGTCCGCGCTAGAATACCTCGCCATGACACCATCTCCTTCCACCTCACCCTCTTCCCCCATCAAATTCGGCACTTCCGGTTGGCGCGGCCTGATCGCCGACGACTTTACTTTCGCCAACGTCCGCCTCGCGGTGACCGCCATCGCCGGTCACGTCAACGACGCCAAGAAAAACTCCACGATCCTTGTCGGCTACGACCCGCGCTTCTACTCCGAAGAATTCTCGCAACTCGCCGTCGACATCCTCCAGCAGCACAAAATCAAAACCCTCCTCTGCGAAACGTTCACGCCGACACCCGCTATCGCCTACGAAATCACACGCTCCAAGCTCGACGGCGCCATCAACTTCACCGCCAGCCACAATCCCGCTCAATATCACGGTCTGAAATTCTCCGGCCCCGACGCAGGCCCCGCCCTTCCAGAAGTCACCAAAGATATCGAAGCCCGCGCCGCCAAACTCGCCGCGCAAGGCCCAATCGCCAAGCCGCCCCGCCACGAAAACACGAAATCCGAGATGGTCAATCTGCGCGACAACTACCTCAAGCGCCTCGGCGAACTCGTCAAATTCGACGTCCTGAAAAAGGGTAAAGCCAAATTCGTCGTCGATGCCCTCCACGGCTGCGGCGCAGGCTATCTCAACAAAGTTCTCGCCGATCACGGCGTCGAAATCACCGCGATGCGCACCAACCGCGATACGCTTTTCGACGGCACCGGCCCCGACGTCTCCGAAGAAAATCTCGCGCCACTCCGCGACGCCGTCAAAAAATCCGGCTCCGCCGCCGGGCTTGCCACCGACGGTGACGCCGACCGGTTCGGCATCATCGACCGCGACGGCACTTGGGTCTCGCCCAATCACATCCTCGCCCTCGTCTACGATTACCTCGTCGAATCCCGAGGCTGGAATATGCCCGCAGCGCGCAGCGTCGCAACTTCGCAGATGATCGACGCCGCCGCCAAATCTCACGGCCAAACCACCTACCAGACTCCCGTCGGCTTCAAATACATCGGCCAGCTGATTCGTGAAGACAAGATCGCCATGGGCGGCGAAGAAAGCGCCGGCCTCACCATCCGCGGCCACGTTCCAGAAAAAGACGGCATCCTCGCCTGCCTGCTCGTCGCGGAAATGCTCGCCGCGCGCGGCGGCTCCATCGAGGAGCAGGTCGCTGCTCTCTTCAAGAAACTCGGACGCGAATTCTGGCCCGTTCGCGAGAATCTTCATCTCAGCGACGAACAGAAAGCAAACGCCATCAAGAAAGTCGCCGTGGATTCTTCGACACTTCTTGGCAGGAAAGTTGTTTCAGTCGATCGCACCGATGGCGCAAAATTCGTCTTCGACGATGGGAGCTGGATGCTGCTTCGTTTGTCTGGCACCGAACCGCTCCTGCGGCTCTATGTCGAAGCGGACAGCTCAAAAGCTTCCGCGCGCTTGACGGAAGAGGCGACGAAGTGGGTTCTGGCAACGTGAACGAGTCGGTAGAAAATCAGATCAGCGATTTCCTGAAGCAGCATGGCCGCACGGTCCTCGGCTTGTTTGTCCTGGCCCTCGTCGTCCACGACATTTTCGGCACCCACGGCTTCATCGCCATGCGCCGCACTCAACTCGAAATCCGGAAAGTCCGTAAAGACATCGACCGCCTCAACTCCGAAAACATCCAGCTTAGCGATCAAGTCAAAGCCCTGAAGACCGACCCCCACGCCATCGAACGCATCGCCCGCGAAGAGCTGCAACGCGCCAAGCCCGGCGAAGTCATCATCCGTGTCCCCACTCTCCCCCCACCCACCGACACCCCGCCCAAACCCTAACCTCGACAACCTACGCCCGAGCCTTAACCTCGACAAGCCTGCCTCCCGCCAAGCCTTAACCTCCACAACCGTGCCCGCCGCCGAGCCGCAACTGCCCAAACCTGCCCCTGCCGACGCCGTAACCCTCCATGCCCTCACTCGGGTGTCACGACAATAAAAAGCGATTGTCATCCTGAGCGAAGCGAAGGATCTCAGACGGATTCGTCACCACAATCGCTCCCGCGGAACACGCATTCGCATCGCCGATCACTTCGAATCACCCATCGCGTCATTCGAATTGCATATCCGTAAATAGTAATTGACACGCCATCATTTCCATGCTACTATTTTCCGTGTATCGCCAACCACGTTCGAACACCCTTCCCCACTTCGACCCCTCCCCTTACCCCGCTCAAATCGAATTCACGCACCGCCGCAACCCCAACAAAATCAATCACCTGCACACTCTCAAAAACCACCCCTCCCACAACTACAACAAAACAATCCCCTTGCACACTCTTTGGAAAAACAGGGGGTATACCCCCAAACCCTTCCCAGAAATTTTCACGAGGAACAAACGAGGCCCATGCAACGCTCAAAGCTGTCCGAAACAGGAAATGCCAAAGCGCGTCCACCAATGCATGAACAATCGCCGACGCAAACATCGAGTTCGTCTTGCGCCAGGTCCACCCATAAAACATTCCGGCGATCGAAGCCAGAATCACGTACCGCCAATTCGGAAACCCCATGTTCGTAATATGCGAGAACCCAAACAAAACGGAGGCGATCACCCAGCCGACAGTTTCGTTCTTCGTAGTCCGCTGCAACATGTTTTGCAGCAGCCCGCGAAACAAAAACTCTTCAGGCCAGGCCGTGAAGCAAAGAATCGCCAGCGCCAAGAACGGCAGCGTCTTCCATTCACCCCAGCGCGGACCGAACGCGACGAAATGCATCGCCGTCCCAAGCGGAATCGCAATCGCAGCAAACGCGACGAAGCTCCCGAAGATATATATCGGCCAACGCGGTCCCCAGCCGATGTTGTATCCCGTGCCCGAAAATTGCCGTACCAACAAGAACGCCGCAATCGCGACGGCCACGCAAAGCAGCACAGTGAACACATACGCCAATCGCCCGCCAGGAAAAGGCCAGAACCAGTGCGACGGCGAAAATTTCACCGCAGTCCAGACAGCGGCGATGGTGACGTAATCCTGCCAGGCGCCAGGTAGCGCGCGACGCGCAGTCGCCGCAAGAGCCAGCGGCGCAAAAATAAGCGCAAGAATCGCCGCGACCCGTGCCAATACGAAAGAATTTGTTCCGACGGCATAGATCAGATACGCAAGAAAAGCAGCGCCGCCAAGAACATAGCCAGCAGCGGAGTGGAAGCGGGACTGGACGAACTCCACAACGCCGCGCGCCGCAAATAAAATGTTCGCGGCGAAGTAGACCGAAAACGCAATCAGCGTCGCAGCAAAGGGTCGTCCGCCGTAACCGAGAGACGCGGCGTAAAGGACGCCACCGAGCGTCAGCGTGGTCCAAACTGCGAACGCTGCGACCGGTCCAATTTGATGTTTTGGCGGCAAGAGCGGATTGTATCGCAGGCCGTGCTGCGGTTTCCGCGTCGGGCACACTCCGTGCAAGACGGACACACGACGCGACCGCTCTGGCTTGAAAATGAACGACGGAGAAAGCGCGAAGCAATCACGCGCTAACGATTGAAACGATTCGCCTACATCGACTGGATGCGTGGCCTCGCGTGCGTCTTGATGTTTCAGACGCACTGCTACAACTCCTGGCTCAGCCCCGACGCAAAACGCTCCACGCTCTACGCGTGGTCGCAACTCGGCGGAACACTTCCGGCGCCGCTTTTCATTTTCCTCGCGGGCATTTCGTTCGCTCTCGTGACAGAGAAGTTGCGCGACAACGCCACAGACCGGGCGGCGATCGCAAGTCAGACGATTCAGCGTGGTGCGGAAATCTTCGGCTTGGGAATTCTGTTCCGCATCCAGGAATTCGTACTCGGTTTCGGCGTTGCCCCTTGGACGGATCTCTTTCGCGTGGATGTGCTGAACATCCTCGGCATCTCGATGATGCTGATGGGCGTGCTGTGCTGGCTTACCGGCGCGCGCAGCTACGCGGTCACATCGGCGGAGCCAACGCGAGCGAGGATTGTGGCGCGCATGCGAAGAAGCAGCATCGCTTTAGCGCTGGCGGCTGCGACAGCGGTGGCACTGGCGACGCCGCTGATTTGGAATCGACGTTTCGAGCAGACTGCCCTGGGAGCTCTCAACCTATTTCAACGGCGTGCACACGTTTCAATGCTCCTCAGCCGTGGCTCTTTCCGATCTTCCCGTGGATTGCGTTCGCGTTTGCCGGATTGGCGGTCGGATTTTTTCTCTTTTCGGATTTCGCAAAGCAGCGGCAGACAGCCGCATTTTTGGCGCTCGGCGGAGCCGGAGTCGCGGCGTGTTTACTCGCAATCGCCTTCGATCTTGGTCCGGTGCGGCTATATAACCCCGCGATTTACGACTACTGGCACACCAGCCCCAATTTCCTTCTGATGCGCTGCGGAATCCTGCTGATCATCCTCTTTCTCTCCTACGCTTGGTGCCAATGGGGTTTCGGCCAGCGCGGATTCAGCCCGATCATTCAGCTCGGCCAGACTTCCCTGCTCGTGTACTGGGTCCACATCGAATTCGTTTACGGAAGGCTTTCGTTTCTGCCCAAAGGAAGGTGTGGGATTACGCTGGCTAGCGTTGGCCTCGCGATTATTTTCGTGGCGATGCTGGGGCTATCCATATGGCGAACAAGGTACAAGAATAGAGGGAAAGCCGTGCAGCAAACGGCGCCTGCCGTTGCTTGAGGAGAATATCGTAGTCGCAGGATTCACTTTCTGGGCGCTCGCGATTCGCGGGGCCATGCGTCTGACTTTCGATGGAACTTAACGGAGTGGTTGCGCGTAGCTCTATAGCAGTGGGGGAAAATGGAAACGTTTAAACAGGATCTGTTTTTTGCGCTGCGCATGATGCGCAAAAACTTTGGCTTCACGATGGCGGCGGTGCTCTGCCTGATGTTGGGGATTGGGGCGACGACCGGAATATTTACCGTCGTCAACGCAGTCTTGTTGCGGCCGCTTCCCTACTCGCATCCGGAACAACTCGTGCGCGTTTACACGGAGTTTCCGACGTTCCCGAATGGCGGGTTGCCGCGCTTCTGGACATCGACGCCGGAATATTTTGATCTAAAGAAAGACACGAACTCGTGGGCAACCTTCGATGCCTGGGGCGTCCAAGGATCAAACCTGGGAGGCAAGACGGAGCCCGTGCGGGTGACGACGGCATACGTAACGGGCACGCTATTGGAGACCCTGGGCGTCTCGCCGGTGATAGGCAGGCTGATCACTCCCGCCGATGACGTCACCGGTGCGCCGTTGGTTGCAGATATTTCGTACGGGACGTGGAAGTCGGTGTTCGGTGGCGATCCGAGCATCATCGGACACGAGACCCGGTTGGACGGGAAAAAGGTCACGGTTGTCGGCGTGATGCCGCCGAGCTTTCAGTTTCCTCCGGGCGAGAGCGATCCGGCGCGCGTGTGGACGCCGGTGCAATTCGATCCCACGAATCCGGGCGGGCGTGGTTCGCACAACTGGTATTTGTTGGGACGATTGAAGCCGAACGTGACGCCTTCGCAGGCACAAGGCGAGTTGGCGTCGCTGGTGCAGTCGTATGGCGAGCATAAGGCGCCGAAGACCCATAGTTTCGATCCCAAAAATCACACGCTGGTGAGCTATCCGCTCCAGGCGGAAGTTGTGGCGGGAGTCCGTCCGGCGCTGCTGATGCTGCTGGGCGCAGTCGCGTTTGTGTTGCTGATCGCAAGCGTGAATGTGGCGAATCTTCTGCTCGCGCGCGCCGAGGCGCGGCGGCGAGAAATTGCGATTCGCGGTGCGATGGGCGCGAGCCTCGGGAGATTGGCGCGACAATTTATTACCGAAGGAATTTTGTTGGCGTTGTTTGGCGCCGCGTTAGGACTGGTGCTTTCGTATGCAGGAATTCGGCTGGTGCAACTGACGAATGCCGGAGGAATTCCGCGCGCGGATGAAATCGTAATGGATTGGCGCGTATTGGTGTTCACGCTCGTGACGAGCATAGTCACCGGAGCGCTGTTTGGTTTGGCACCGCTGGTGCCGCTGATTGTCAGCGGGATCTCCGGCTCGCTGAAAGATGCGGCCGGAAGCACGACAGCGGCGGGCGGGGCCCAGTTGTTCCGGCGCGTGCTTGTCGTGGGCGAACTGGCGATGGCGTTGGTTCTGCTGATCGGCTGCGGGTTAATGCTGCGAGCGTTCTGGAAACTGCAGGAAGTGCACACAGGTATGTCCCCGGACAATGTGATCACGATGCGCGTGTCGCTCCCGAGCGGGACGTATTCGGATAACGCGAAGATCGCGGCGTTCTGGGACCGGCTCGACGAACGGATCACGCATATGCCGGGCATACAGTCGGCTGCGATCGTTTACGGGCTACCGCCGCTGCGCCCGCCGAATATGAACGACACCGGAATCGAAGGATTTGTGCCACGCGAAGGCGGGCCAATTCAGAACGTCGATTTCTATCAATCGGTGAGCAAAGACTATTTCGCGACGATGGGCATTCGATTGATGGATGGGCGTTTGTTTGACGATCGCGACGCGGCGAATGCAACCGGAGTTGTCATCATCAATCACACGATGGCGAATACTTTCTGGCCGGGACAGAACGCAATCGGCAGACGCGTCCAGCCAGGCATGGGCAAAGACAATCCGTGGTACACGGTCGTAGGCGTCGTCGACGACGTGAAGAACGCAGGACTCGATCGCCCGGCAGGCACGGAGCTCTACATTCCGTACAAGCAGGCAGCGCCGCTCGGCATCACCGATATGTACGTGGTGATGAAGTCGCAGTCGGGAAATCCGAGCGGGCTCGCAGGTGCGGTGCGCGAACAACTGAACGAACTGGATTCGTCGCTGCCGCTCGCAGACGTGCGGTTGATGGACGACGTGCTGGAACGTGCGCAGTCACGTCCGCGATTCCTGACTCTGCTGCTTTCTCTGTTCTCGATCACAGCGCTGGCGATCGCGACCGTTGGAATCTACGGCGTCGTGTCGTATTCCGTCGCACGGCGAACCAAAGAATTTGGCTTGCGGATGGTGCTCGGCGCGCAAACCGGAGATGTGCTCGGGCTAGTGATGAAGCAAGGCGCCGCGATGGTTGCGGTGGGTCTGGCGGTGGGACTGGCCTTGGCGTTGCTGGTGGCGTTCCTGGCGACACGCGTGATGGCAAGCATATTGTTTGGTGTCACGGCGACAGATGCGCCGACCTTTGCCAGCGTCACTGCGATATTGGCAGTGGTAGCGCTGGCGGCATGTTATGTACCGGCGCGCCGGGCCACAACAGTGGATCCGATGGAAACGCTGAGGTACGAGTAACGACGCTTGCTAAGGAGTGCGGAGACCGACGGCTCGGGCGAGCTTTGCCTGGCGTTGGTCGAAAGTGAAGAACATCTTTATGCGCAGCGTGAGGGCGCAGGCTACGTGAAAAACATCGAGAGTGCGGACACCTAACGCGGGAGTGTGTTTGCGAGACAACTCTATAGCTTTCGTGCATTCAGCTCGGCCTAGCTCGCGGACTATGAGAAGTCCGCTTTTGATGTCTTCGTGAAAAATTCGATCGAGTTCCTCGGCTTCGTCAACCGAGAGCTGGCGACGATGCACGCCAAGTGAAATGGCGTTGACGAATTCCACTTGTGTCAGTTCAGAGAGAAGGAGCGGCGGCTTCGAGTGAGTTAGAAGTTTTTCGGCAGAACGCGAATGTGCATCGATTGCGTAGAGCGAAAAGAGGAAGCTAGCGTCAGCGTAGACGCTCAAAAGCCTTCGTCCCGTTCGCGACGAAGCAATTCGGCGCCCGAAATTTTTAGTTTTCTCTTGCCGAAGATTTTTTTGGCGCGCGCCGCGAAATCGGGAAAGGCAGATGGCGCGGACTGCCCAGCGGGCACGAGGCGGGCGATCAGTCGTTTCCGCTTGGTGATTTCGATCGCGTGTCCCTGATTCAGCGTTCGCTCAATCTCTGGGAAGCGATATCGGAGGTCGCGGACGGAGGCTTTCTTCATGTGATGCATTTTAGCATCACATTTTGTCCGTTAGAAGCGGCTGTGCTTTGGCAGCAACGGCTAAATCACGAGGACTGTGCTGGGGCTTTGGCGCGGAAGCCCCAGAGGAGGAGCAGGGTGCAGGCGACGATTGCGAGGCCTACGCTCATGAAGCCGGCGGTGACGAGTTTTTCTTGCCAAGGCAACGCGTTGCGACCTGCGGCGGTGATTGGGGAGAGTGCGCCCGTGCCGAAGACGGCGGCAAGCGCGACGAAAAACCAATTCATGTAGCAACCGTAGAGCGCGAGCCAGAACGTGGCGGACTTTGGAGCTGACGCGAGCCGGAGTTCATTCCATGCGGCGCCTAGCGCGAGAAGAAAAATTCCGTTCATTACACCTTCGAGATGAGCGGCGAGTCCCATGCGAACGTTGGCGAAATGAGTTTCGGCGAATCCGGTGAAAAGGCCGAGGAGGAAGAGGAACATGCCGTGCCACATGAGGCGGCGATTTGCGTTTTGCATGGCGCAGATGCTCTCACCAGCAAACGGCGAGAGTCAAACGATCGGAGGGAGAAATTTGTTGAGGCGTTGAGTGGCGTTGAATCTAAACCCGCACCCTCTAAAAGCTGAGGGTGCGGCACCCAAGAGCCGTCTCCGCAGATTGGTGATTGCTAGCGGGCGATATCACAGCGTGCGATTACGGTATGGGCTGCGCTAGCGGACGACGCCGGAGAGGGGGCTGCTGGCGGCGGCGTAGAGGCGCTTGGGCATGCGGCCGGCGATGTAGGCTTTGCGGCCGGCGCTGACGGCTTCGCGCATGGATTCGGCCATGAGTTCGGCGTCCTGCGCTTCGGCGATGGCGGTGTTCATGAGGAGGCCGTCGGCGCCGAGTTCCATCGCTTCGGCGGCATCGGAGGCAGTGCCGACACCAGCGTCCACGATCATCGGGACTTCGGTGATACGTTCGCGCAGGATGCGCAAGTTTGCAGGGTTCTGGATGCCGAGGCCGGAGCCGATCGGAGCGGCCAACGGCATGACAGCGGCAGCGCCGGCGTCGATGAGTTTGCGCGCGGCGATCAAGTCGTCGTTGGTGTACGGCAGAACGACGAAGCCTTCCTTGACGAGGACGCGCGTGGCTTCGATCAGGCCTTCGGTGTCGGGAAACAGAGTTTGCTGGTCGCCGATGACTTCGAGCTTGACCCAGTTGGAGAGGCCGACTTCCCTGCCGAGACGCGCGGTGCGAATGGCTTCGTCGGCGTTGTAGCAGCCCGCGGTGTTGGGCAGGATGAAGATTTTGTCGCGGTCGATGTAGTCGAGGAGAGATTCTTTCGAGCGGTCGGTGAGATTCACGCGGCGAACGGCGACGGTGACCATGTCTGCGCCGGACGCGGCGTGAGCGCGCGCCATTTCCTGGAAGCTGCGATATTTTCCGGTGCCAACGATGAGGCGGGAGCGAAATGCGCGGCCCGCGATGACGAGTTCGTCTGCCATTTGAGTGTCCCCAGTTGAAGTTTAAACGCGTTCCGAGCGAAGGACAAATCTGCGCTGCAGCGGCCGTCAGCGGGGTGTGACGAGGGCTTCCCTGTTGGACTTTCGCTCGTAACGGAGAGTTCGAGACTCGCTATTGCGGGAATTCCAATCAGGTAATAGCACTGCTAATCCTATCAGAACGGAACAATTCGGGCAGATTCAGGCATCGGTGCTGGACGAGGGTGCATCGTTTCAGAGAGCATATGCTAGTCGGAGTTTGTGCCCGATTGGACGCGAAAGCGGATTTGCTGTAGACCTATAGAGTGCCCTGCAGGGTGTCAGTCATGACATTTTCCCTGCCTAGTATGGCTGTGCTTCAAGAAAACAAGAGAATTGCGAATGAATCCGACTGTAATGAATGGAGTTATGTTCGCGGAACGCACCAATTGGAACCTCGCGCCTAATCGGCTGAGCGAAGCGCTCGCGACGCATCTGGCGGCGGGCAAGCGGCTCTACGATTTGAGCGCGTCGAATCCGACCGAGGTCGGCTTCACGGTGAATGCAGAGGCATTGCTGCACTCGCTGCAAAATCCAGCGGCGCTGACGTATGTGCCGGATCCGAAAGGTATTGTACGAGCGCGGCAGGCGGTGGCGGAATACTACGCGGACCGCGGGGACCAGGTGTCGCCAGAAGATGTGCTTTTGACGGCGAGCACCAGCGAAGCGTACTCGTTTGTGTTTCGCGCGCTGTGCAATCCGGGCGATGAGCTGCTGGTACCGGCGCCGAGTTATCCGCTGTTTGGATTTCTTGCGGATATTCACGACGTGCGACTGGTGCACTATCCGCTAATTTACGACCACGGGTGGCAGATCGATTTTCACGCGCTCGAGGGCGCGATCACGCCCCGGACTCGGGGCATCATCGTTGTAAATCCCAACAATCCGACCGGGCACTACGTGAAACCGGAAGAATTGGCGACGCTGAATGAGATTTGCAGCGCACGGGATCTGGCGTTGATCGCGGACGAAGTCTTCCTGGATTTCGCGCACGACACGAACGGAGTACGGCGAGATCCCTTGAAGGCGCCGCGACTTCGCAATGGCACCGATAAGAAGCCGGCTTCGCTCTGTGCGAACACAGGGGCGCTGACGTTCACGATGAGCGGGCTTTCGAAGATTTCGGGGCTGCCGCAGATGAAAGCGGCCTGGCTGGTGACGAGCGGACCGGAAGCGCTGAAGAAGCAGGCGCTGGAACGCATCGAGGTTATCGCGGACACGTATTTGTCGATGAACGCGCCGATTCAGCTGGCGCTGCCAACTTTTCTGGATCAGCGGCATGGATTCCAGAAGCAGGTGCTGACGCGGGTGAAGCGAAACCTCGGCGAGCTCGATCGGCAGTTGATGCTGCGGAAGTCATGCACGCGGCTGGAGATCGAAGGCGGATGGTATGCGGTTGTGCGCGTGCCGGCGACGCGAACGGATGATGAGCTTGCGGTGGATTTGCTGACGAAGCGAGGGATTTACGTTCATCCAGGGCATTTTTATGATTTCGCGAAGGATGGGCATTTGATCGTGAGCTTGATCATGCCGGAGCGGGAATTCGCAGAAGGTTGCCGGCAGTTGTTAGGGATGTTTTAGAAGGCGAAGTAAAGACGCAACGAAGTAATGAAGTAACGATTTTCGGAGAATGCGGGACGGTCTTGGCCGTCCCGTTTTTGTTTGGTGGAAGACGTCCTCCGTTTTGGCGAAGGCGGTCGAGGCGACATCGGTTGATTGGCTCGGACCTCAACAGCGGCACCGGGGCGCCGCGCTCCACATTGGACTTGCTGGGAGATCGGTTGGAGAAGGCGGACGCCGCTGACCAGACCCGCTTTGCTTATGAAAATTATCTGGCGGCCAGACGGCAGCGTTGTTCCCTTCTCAAACATAACTAGTCGACGCCTAGAGCTTGAAGATCCTCACAAGCCTGGAATCGGGTGCGATACGATTTTTTATCGAGAAAATGCGTCGCTGACGCGTTTTGCCTGCGCTGGACATGTCGACACTCACTGCACCTCTTCCAACAGTTGAAGCGGCCCGGTCACCCGAGGTGACGCGGCCAAAACGCGGCGGCACGGCTCTATTCGGTTTTGGCACCCTCATCGGCGCATTTCTTCTGTTTCAACTCGAACTCATTGTGGCGAAGAGCATCCTGCCGTGGTTCGGCGGGAGTCCTGCGGTCTGGACGACGTGCATGTTGTTTTTTCAATTCACGTTGTTATGCGGATATGCATTCGCGCATTGGAGCGCCACGCGGCACTCGTCTCGCGCGCAGAGTTCTTTGCAGCTTGGTGTGATTGCTCTGGCGGTGGCGTCATTCGCGGTCGCGGTTGCAGCGTGGGGCTCGCCGTTGACGCCGGGCGTGCTTTTGCGAGACGCGCTTCGAGAGCATCCGATAGCGCACATTTTTCTGGTTCTATCGACGTGCGTGGGGTTGCCATTTTTTCTGCTTTCGACAACCGGGCCGCTGTTGCAGCACTGGTTCCGCGCGGAGGGGCAGGGAGATTCGGTCTATCGGCTGTATGCGCTCTCGAACCTCGGATCTCTGTTCGGCCTGATCAGCTATCCATTCTTGCTGGAGTGGTCGCTAACGCTGCACCACCAAGCGTGGCTGTGGAATGCGTTGTTTCTGATTTACGTGCCGGTGTACGCGCTGATCTGCCGGCGCAACGGGGAAAGAAGTACATCCGGTGAAATTGCTCGGTCCGCGTCGGTAGCTACAACTACGTGGTCGACGCGACTTCTGTGGATTGCGCTGGCAGCTTGCGGCTCGGCGATGTTGCTGGCCACGACGAATCTGCTGTGCGAAGACGTTGTGGTCACACCGACGCTCTGGGTGCTGCCGCTGTGCCTGTATCTGCTTTCCTTCATTTTGTGCTTCGACCATCCACGCTGGTATCAACGGCCGATTTTTTACGCACTGTACGCGGCATCGATTTTTGCCGCTCTGTGGATCTTCAATAAAGGCATTGCGGTCGATCTGATTCGCCGCACAGACGCTTATCTGTTCATCTTGTTCGTCGTCTGCATGGTGTGCCACGGCGAACTTTCCCGAAGCAAACCGGCCGCTTCGGAATTGACTTCGTTTTATCTGATGGTGAGCCTGGGCGGAGTTTTGGGAGGAGTGCTCGTCACGATCGTCGCTCCGCGGATTTTTAGCGGCTACTGGGAGTATCAGATTGCACTGATACTTTGCGGGGCTTTGGCGCTGTGGGCTCTGCTGGTCGACAAGACTGCGCCGCTAGCATCGCGCGCATCGCTGAAGGCAAGCGTGCTTGCGCTGTTGTTGGTGGTTGCTGGAGGAGCGATTTATCAATCCGCAAGGGCTCAGACCGTCGGAAGGCTGCGGCTGCGTAATTTTTTTGGGGTCAAGCAAGTATTTGAGAAAGATGGAGTTCGAATCCTCCGCAACGGTGGCGTCGAGCACGGAGGGCAGTATCTTGATCCGGCGAGACGTCGCGAAGGGATGTACTACTACACGAAAAACACGGCAGTGGGTGTCTTGCTGACGAATTATCCGCAACCGGAAGGGCGAGGCCGACGGATCGGAATTCTGGGACTTGGGACGGGAGTGCTCGCCGTTTACGGGAAGCCGCAAGATACGATGCGTTTCTGGGAAATCGATCCGCAAGTGATTGAGTTGGCGAACGGCCCGAACGCGAAATTTTCGTATCTTCGGGACACCGAGGCAAAGGCCGAAGTTATCGAAGGCGACGGCAGACTAGGATTGGCGCAGGATACAGGTCCCGGTTACGACGTCCTGGTAGTGGATGTTTTCGCGGGCGATGCGATTCCCATTCATATCGTGACGCGCGAGGCGTTCGAACTTTGCATGAGCCGGCTGAGTGGGCCGAACTCGGTCCTTATCTTTCACATCAGCAATCGCGTTGTGGACCTGACGTCGGTGATGCTCGGCTTCAGTCGAGCGGCGAACGTGCCGGTTCGTTTTTATATGAATTACAACTCGGAATATGCGGTGTTTTCGCGAAATCCCGCGATGTTGGATTTGGCGGGGCCTGATCAGCACGCGTATCCGTGGGAGCAGGTGCCGAGCGTGCTCTGGACGGATGATTTTAGCAGTCCGATTCAGGTGATGAGGCACTAGAGATCATTTTAGCGGGTGGGATTTTCGAGGACGGCTTCGGCCGTCCTTTTGTTTTTAGAGGTGAGTGGCAATTCGGGTTGGGGCCGGTCGTGTTCAATCAAAATCCCGCGATCTGGGAAGCGATCGCGGGTATAGGGTGACCTTCGTTTGGGCATGGGCGGAGGCTCATCTAAACCCGCACCCTCTCAAGGCTGAGGGTGCGGCACCCAACTTCCAGCGAGATCAGGCGATGGTGGGGCGAGGGTCGGTTACGTCGGCGTAGAGGGATTCGATGATGGCGCTGTATTTTTCTTCGACGACGCGGCGCTTGAGTTTCATGGTGAAGGTCAGGCCGCCGTTGTCGAAGGTGAAGTCTTCGGGGAGAAGCGCGAAGCGTTTGATGGTTTCCCACTGCGCGAGATGACTGGTGAGGCGGGCGACTTCGTCTTCGATGAGTTTTTTAACGAAGGGGTGGGCGACCATTTCCTGATTCGAAGCGAAGGTGATTCCCTCTTCGGCGGCTTTGGATTCGACGGTGATGGGATTCGGGATGAGTAACGCGACGACAAATTTGCGCTGATCGCCTACGACCATCGCATTGAGGATGTAGGGGCTCGTTTTCAGCGCGTTTTCGATGGGCTGCGGCGCGACGAATTTTCCGCCAGCGGTTTTCAGCAGATCTTTTTTGCGATCGGTGATGAAGAGGTAGTTGTCGGGGTCGAGATAGCCGATGTCGCCGGTGTGGAACCAGCCGTCTTCGCCGAGGACTTCGCGCGTGGCGTCGGGGCTCTTGTAGTAGCCCTGCATGATGCAGGGGCCTTTGGCGAGGATCTCGCCGTCGGGAGCGATGGAGATCAGAACGTTGGCGATGGGGCGGCCGGAGCTGCCAACGCGATTTTTCGGATAGTTCGAAGTGAGAACCGGCGAAGTTTCGGTGAGGCCGTAGCCCTGATAGATGCAGACGCCGATGGCCCAGAAGAATTCGGCGAGGTCGCGGGAGAGCGGCGCGCCGCCGGAGAAAACGATGCGGAGTTTGCCGCCGGTGCCTTCACGAATTTTTGAATAGACGAGCTTATCTGCGATCGCCCACTGCAGTTTCAGTGATGGACTTGCTGTGCCGACTCCGCAGCGCCACTTCGCGGTGCGCTTGGCGACGCTCATCCCCCAATCGAACAGCTTGCGCTTGATGCCGGTGTTCTTCGTTCCCTTTTCGAGGATGCGCGCGTACATCTTTTCGAAAACGCGCGGAACGGCGGCGAGAATGGTCGGCTTGATTTCGAGCAGAATTTTCGAGAGCTCGTTGACGTCCTCGACGTAGGCGATGGAGATGCCGCTGCAGAGCATGACGTAATCCATGGTGCGGCCGTAGATGTGGGCGAGCGGGAGGAACGAGAGCGTGTTGTCGAGGCCCGGATTCATGTCGGTCGTGACGCATGAATCGCTGATGTTTGAGCAGATATTGGTGTGCGTGAGCATCACGCCTTTGGGCTCGCCGGTGGTGCCGGAGGTGTAGATGACGGAGGCGAGTTGGCCGGGAAGGACTTGGCCGGCGCGGAGGCGGTACGCGGCGACTTCGGCGCCGCCAGCAGACGCGATGAGGGTTTCGTACTGGAGGCACTCGTTCGGGACGTTGGGGCCGCCGTCGGCGACGATGATGTGCTCGAGTTCGGGGACGGCTGGGCGGCAGGCGAGGAGCTTTTCGAGCTGCGGGGCGCCTGCGACGATGATCACTTTGGCGGCCGAATGATTGAGGATGTACTTCATCCGGTCGGTGGATTCGTTGAAGTAGATCGGGACGGTGATGCCGCCGGTGCCGGTGATGGCGAAGTCGGCGGTGTGCCACTCGGGGCGATTGGTGGCGAAGACGGCGACGCGGTCGCCGGGTTTGACGCCAAGTTCGACGAGGGCCATCGAGAGGCCGGCGACGCGGCGGAGGAGTTCGGCGGAGGCGATCGGATGCCAGGTCGTGTCGCGGCGATAGAGTTGCGCGCGCGGATTCGGGAGCGAATCGATCGCGTTCAAGAACCGTGACGGGAGGGTGCCGTAGTTCATGGGCGTTGGGGGTAATGTACCGTTTTATAGGAGGAAATCCTAGGGGACGGATGGGCTGGTACTGCGAGAGAGGTTGACAGTCGACAGTTGAAAGTTCAAAGGAAGGGCGCGATGGACTCACGTTTCGGGCGAACGGGTTAGTGCGCAGTCGTGCTAATCGCCGGGCGGAGCAAGCCCCGCCCCTACAAAGGCGAAGGGAGGCTACCCTGGCGGAGGCGATTCGGGTGGTAATCAGAGGTAAGATGATTTGCGGAGACGACTATGAGCGCGATTGTTTCGGGGACGGTGGATGCGGGGTTGTCGAGGGGGCCATTTCGGGCGGCGCGTGGGACTGCGCTTTCGTGCAAGGGGTGGCAGCAGGAGGCGGCGCTGCGGATGTTGATGAACAACCTCGACCCGGAGGTGGCGGAGAATCCGGCGGATCTGGTGGTGTATGGCGGGACCGGCAAGGCGGCGCGGAATTGGGAGTGCTTTCACGCGATTGTTCGAACGCTGAAGGAGCTGGCGAACGACGAGACGCTGCTGGTGCAGTCCGGGAAGCCGATTGCGGTGTTTCGGACGCATGAGTACGCGCCGCGGGTGCTGCTTTGCAATTCGAATCTGGTCGGGCACTGGAACAACTGGGAACGGTTTCATGAGCTGGATCGCGCCGGGCTGATGATGTACGGGCAGATGACGGCGGGAAGCTGGATTTATATCGGGACGCAGGGAATTTTGCAGGGGACGTACGAGACGTTTGCGGCGGCGGCGGTGAAACATTTTGGCGGGTCGCTGGCGGGGAAATTGGTTGTGACTGGCGGCATGGGCGGAATGGGTGGAGCGCAGCCGCTGGCGGCGACGATGAACGGCGCGGCGTTTCTGGGGATTGATGTCGATCCCGAGCGCATCAAGCGGCGCGTGAAGACGGGATATTGCGATGTGATGGTGAACTCGCTCGACGAGGCGCTGCGGATTTTGAAGAACGCAGTGCGCAAGGGCGAGGCGACCTCCGTTGGATTGGTTGGGAATTGCGCGGATTTGATTCCGGAGATGGCGAAGCGCGGCGTCGTGCCGGATTTGCTGACGGATCAGACGAGCGCGCACGATCCGATCGGCGGCTATGTGCCGAACGGGATGACGCTGGCGGCGGCGTTGGAGCTGCGGAAGAGCGACCCAGCGGAGTACAAAAAGCGGTCGATGGCGGCGATGGCGCAGCATGTCCAGGGCATGCTGGATTTGCAGAAGCTGGGCGCGGTGACGTTCGACTACGGCAATAACATTCGGACGTTTGCGTTCGAATATGGCGTGAAGAACGCGTACGACTTTCCGGGATTTGTGCCGGCGTATATTCGGCCGCTGTTTTGCGAGGGCAAGGGGCCGTTCCGATGGGCGGCGCTTTCGGGGGAAGCTTCGGATATTGCGCGGGCGGATCAGCTGGTGCTGGATTTGTTTCCGGAGAACGAGCATCTGGCGCGGTGGATCAAGCTGGCGCAGAAGCGTGTGAAGTTTCAGGGATTGCCGTCGCGGATTTGCTGGCTGGGGTACGGGGAGCGCGACAAGTTTGGGTTGGCGTTGAATGATTTGGTGGCGAAGGGCGAGTTGAAGGCGCCGATCGTGATTGGGCGGGATCATCTGGATTGCGGGTCAGTGGCGTCGCCGTATCGTGAGACGGAGTCGATGAAGGATGGGTCGGATGCGATCGCGGATTGGCCGCTGCTGAATGCGCTGGTGAATACGGCGAGCGGAGCTTCGTGGGTTTCGATTCATAACGGCGGTGGAGTGGGGATCGGGTACTCGCAACACTCCGGGCAGGTGACAGTGGCGGACGGGACGAAGGAGATGGCGTCGCGCATCGAACGCGTGCTGACGAACGATCCGGGGATGGGTGTGGCGCGGCACGTCGATGCGGGGTATGACGAGGCGAAGGAGTTTGCGAAGAAGGCGGGAGTGAAGATCCCGATGGCGGATAAGGCGAAGTAAAGACGTAGCGAAGTAACGAAGTAAGGATAAAACCAAGAAGAACCGGAATGTCCCTGCCCTGCGCGCTGTTACTTGCGGCGCGGCTACTGCATCGAACCTAGAGACTGATTGGGAGGTATTTATGTATGTGATTGTGGGCGCTACTGGCAACACCGGATCGATCGTTGCGGAAAAGCTTTTGGCACAGGGTGAGAAGGTTCGCGCGATTGGGCGCGATCAGGGGAAATTGGAGAAGTTGGCGGCCAAGGGCGCTGAGACTGCGGCAGGCGAACTCACCGACGCGGCGTTTCTGACAAAGGCGTTTGATGGGGCGCGGGCGGTGTACTTCATGGTGCCGCCGAATCCGATGAGTAACGACTATCGCGGATTTCAACGTTCCGTGATCGAAGCCGGAGCGAGCGCATTGGAGGCGGCGAAGGTGCGTTACGTTGTGGCGTTGAGCAGCTATGGCGCGGACAAAGAATCGGGCAGCGGGCCGGTCTCGGGCCTACATGGACTGGAGACACGGCTGGCGAAAATCCCCAATTTGAACGTGCTATTTCTGCGGCCTGGGTACTTCATGGAGAACCTTTTGGGGCAGGTTCCGGCGATTCAAAATTTCGGGATGATGGCTTCGCCGGTGCGGCCGGACGTGGCGCTTCCTGCGATTGCGACGGAGGACATTGGGGCTGCGGCTGCCGAGCGCTTGTTGAAGCTGGATTTCTCGGGACACGAAACGAAAGAGTTGCAGGGGCAGCGAGACATTACTTACGCGG
Source organism: uncultured Acidobacteriota bacterium (assembly GCA_963766985.1). Classification (GTDB taxonomy): domain Bacteria; phylum Acidobacteriota; class Terriglobia; order Acidiferrales; family UBA7541; genus Acidiferrum. Next base: position 293,200 of record CAVYCJ010000003.1, on the reverse strand, counting down.
AAGCGGCTTCAATCATTGGCAAGGCGATCGGAAAGCCGGACCTGAAATATATGCAAATGCCGGGTAACGAATTCGTCGGAGTGGTGACCGGTATGGGGCTGAGCAAGAATTTTGGCGAGCTTATCGTCGAAATGGCCGATGCGATGAACGATGGGCGGATGAAGGCGCTGGAGCCACGGACGGCGGAGAATACGACTCCGACGGCGATCGAGACGTTTGTGAGCGATGTGTTTGTGCCGGCGTTTAAGGGCGGCAAGGCGGCTTCGGCTTAGGAAGCAGTTAGGCTGAAGAAAGAAACTACGGATCGCGGTGACACTTGCGATCGTGCGGGCTTGGGGCGCAGCGTGCTGCGCCCCTACATTTTTTACGGCCTACATTTTTGCACTGGGGTTGGGCATACTATCGGCGGTTTGAGCGGATCACTTCTCATCACAGGGGCTTCGCAGGTTCTCACGTTGCGCGGACGCGGTCCGCGGCGTGGGGCGGGGCTTTCGAATCTCGGAATCGTTAAAGATGGGGCTGTGCTGGTGCGCGACGGACGGATCGCCGCGGTCGGGGTGCGTTCGAAGGTCGAAGCGATGCCGGAGGCTGGCGGCGCGGAGAAGTTGGATGTCGAGGGGCGCGTCGTATTGCCAGGATTTGTGGACTCGCACACCCATCTGATTCATGCGGCGAGCCGCGCGGAGGAATACGAACTCAAGATCGCCGGGGCGAGTTACGAGGAAATCGCTCGCAAGGGCGGCGGGATTTTGAATTCGGTGAAGAAACTGAGGGCGGCGACTGCGGCGGAGTTGAAGGCGCGGGCGTTGACGGCGCTGCGGGAATTTGCGGCGTACGGTACGACGACGGTAGAAGCGAAGAGCGGGTATGGGCTGGATGTTACGAGCGAGCTGAAGATTCTGGGGCTGCATCAGGAGTTGAACCGGGAGCAGCCGCTCGACATTGTTTCGACATTTTTGGGCGCGCACGTGGTGCCTGCGGAATATCGGCACACGCCGGGCGGGCCGGCGCGATATGTCTCATTGCTAGTGAATCGACTGATACCTGAGGTCGCGGAACGGAAGCTTGCGGAATTTTGCGATGTGTTTTGCGATCGCGGGGCGTTTTCGCTGGCACAGTCGGAGCAGGTGCTGGAGGCGGGAGTCGGGCACGGATTGGCGCCGCGGCTGCACGCGGAGCAGCTTTCGCGGACTGGGGCGACGCAGCTTGCGGTGCAGATGGGCGCGGCGAGTTGCGATCATCTGGAGCAGGTAAAGGCGGCGGATATTCGAGCGCTGGCCAAGTCGAAGACGGTCGCGACGCTGCTACCGGGATGCGATTTTCACCTGGGACTAAAGCAATACGCGCCGGCGCGGGCGCTCATTGACGCCGGCGCAATCGTGGGACTGGCGACGGATTACAACCCAGGGACGAGTCCGACGCTGAGCATGCCGATGGTGCTGTCGCTTGCGTGCACGCAGCTGCGGATGACTCCGGCGGAGGCGATCACCGCGGCGACGATCAATGCGGCGTACTCGCTGCGGCGCGACAAAGAGATTGGATCGATTGAGGCAGGCAAGCTGGCGGACCTGGCGGTGTTTGACGTCGAGGATTATCGCGAGATTCCCTACTATTTTGGCGTGAACCACTGCTGGATGACGCTGAAAAAGGGCGAGATAATTCATCGAGTGGATGGGCAGAGCGTCGCGACGTCGAATAAACTCCCGCTTTGACATCACTTCACAGCCAAACGGAAGTCCTCGGGGTGGCTGAGCAGGACAAAATCCAATATCATCAAGTCAGACGGCCGGGTCGAACCTAAGGAAACCAGCGCATGAAGCGATTGATCGAGTGTGTGCCGAACTTTTCGGAAGGACGCGACGCGGGGAAGGTTGACGCGATCGTAGCGGCGATGAGCGCCGTACCGGGCGTGTATGTGCTGGACCGGGAAATGGATGCCGACCATAACCGTTGCGTGGTGACTTTGGCGGGAGAGCCCGATCCGGTAGCCGAGGCCGCATTGCGCGGCGTGGGCAAGGCGCTCGAACTGATCGATTTGAATGAGCACAGCGGCGCGCATCCCAGGGTAGGCGCAGCGGACGTAATTCCCTTTATACCGATCTCAGGCGTGACGATTGACGATTGCGTGGCCTTGGCGCGACGCGTTGGGAAAGAGATTTGGACGCGCTATCGGATTCCGGTGTTTTTTTATGAGGCGGCGGCGACGCGGCCTGATCGGGTGAATCTTGAGAATGTCCGCAAAGGGCAGTTCGAGGGACTACGCGACGAACTGAAGCGGAATCACGACCGGCAGCCGGACATCGGCGAGCCGAAGCTGCATCCGACGGCGGGGGTGACGGTCGTTGGGGCGCGCAAATTTTTGATCGCGTACAACGTGAACTTGAACACCTCGGATGTCGGAGTCGCGAACAAGATTGCCAAAGCGATTCGATTTTCGTCGGGCGGGTTGCGGTATGTGAAGTCGATGGGCGTAGACCTGAAGGCGCGAAATCTGGCGCAGGTTTCGATCAACCTGACGGATTTCGAGCAGACGCCGATGCATCGCGTGTACGAGATGGTGAAGCGCGAGGCGGCGCGGTACGGCGCAGTGCCGGTGGGCAGCGAGATTGTCGGGCTGATTCCGAAAAAAGCGATCGAGATGGCGGCGGATTATTTTTTGCAGGTGGAGAATTTTTCGCCGGAGCAGATTTTCGAGAACAAGCTGGAAGGGGCGCTGACTGGCGCTCCAGCCGATGTGAGCGGTAGCAAGGATGGAAAGCTGGGAGCACTAGCCCGGCCGTTTATTGATGCGGTGGCGGCGCCTTCGGCGACCCCGGGTGGCGGCAGCGTGTCGGCGCTAGCAGGAGCGCTCGCAGCGGCTTTGGGTCAGATGGTGGCGGGTTTGTCGCGCAAGAAAAAGGCGCAGCTCACGGTGGTAGATAAGCTCTCGGATGCGCTCGAGGAGATGCGAAAGGCGTCCGACGCGTTGACTGCGGCCATCGACCGCGATTCTTCGGCTTACGACGCAGTTCTGGCGGCATACAAAATGCCGCAGGGCGATGGCGGCGAAATCGCCGCGCGTGATGCGGCGATTCAGGCGGCGACGCGCGGAGCCACGGAAGTTCCGCTGGAAGTGGCAACCAGTACAGTTGCGCTTTTCGAACGTATAGGACAACTTGCGGCTATCGCAGCCGCATCCATGAAGTCAGACTTAGATGTAGCGCGGCTGATGGCTGCCGCCGGCGCCAAAGGGGCGTTGGCCAACGTCGAGATCAACCTCGACGGCATCAAGGACGCAGGTTACGTGACGGCGGTACGCGAAAAAGTATCAGCGCTGCGCGAGCGCCTGGGCGAAACTACCCGAGTCAACGCCTGATCCGTCCGTTCACCCAAGCCGACAGACGAAGGAGAATTACACAATGCGAATTCCGACATCGGGCCCGGTTTTGGTCCACAGAGGGGGCTTGCGACGGCTGCTGGCGGTCGCGGCACTGGCTTCCCTAACGCTGTTTGCGCCACGACCGGCGCACGCGCAAAAACTGGGTTCGGACGTTATCGCGATGTTCCCGAAGGACGTAGGCGAATTCGCCTACGCGGACCTGAAGAAGGCGCGAACGCTGCCCTGGTTCCCGCAGTTGCAGCAACAGATGCTGCCGGATCGATTTCGGCAATTTGAGAAGTTTCTGGCGTCGGCGGGCGTTGACCCGAACACGCAGGTTGAAGAACTGGCGTGGGGACTCGTGGCCGAAGGCGTGACGGCGAAGACAGCCGGCGTGGGTAACTCGGCTGTACCGACCGGTGAGCAGGTCGTTGGCGTCGCCCTTGGAAGCTACAATCCGGAGTCGACCGAGAATTACTTTAAGCAGCAGAAGCTGCCGACTTTCAAAGTGCGCAACTACACGCTGTATGCATTCGGCAGCGGCTCGGGCGCGACCGATCTGTTTTTCTTTTTCGTCGATTCAAGCACCGCCGCATTCGGTCAGCGTGCTTTGCTGGAAAAAATGATTGAAGTGCGATTCGGCGGCGATGAAGGGCTGATTCGCAACGACAAGTTTTACCCGCTCGTGAATGAAGCGAATGGGACGGGCGTGGTCTGGGCGGTGCTGAACCCGGCTTACACGCGCCTCGCCATGCAGCAACTCGCGCCGGAAATCAGTCAGTTCCCTGACGCTGCCAAGCTCGTGCAACGGATGCAGAACATGATCATCAGCGTGGATGCGAGCAGCGGAATCGATGGAAAGTTCCAGGGTGTTTGCAGCTCGGTGGACGATGCGAATAACTTGGGACAACTCCTGCAGATGGGGCTGATGTACAAGCAATATCAGTCGAAGCAGGATAACCCCGACATGGCGCAACTCATGTCACAAGCTTCAGTTACGCCGGCTGGCGACAGGATTGTCGTCCACCTGACGCTGACCGACGACCAGATGGCTTCGCTGATCAAGAAGAATACGTTCGCGATCAAGATGTAATCGTCCGTCGTTGAATTCGTGATTCGAAGAGGAGCAGGGAGCGATTCCCTGCTCTTTTTCTTTTGGGAGAGCTTCTGCGAGCGCTAGCGGCTTGGCGCGCCCTGATTGATGAACTTGGTCAGGCGGGTGATGCCGATGTTTCCCTGCGTCTCGTGCTGGACGCGGTCTACTCCACCGAGCGACTCTTTGCCTTGCCCCGCCTTGGATCCGCATTCGCAGGACAGCACCACTTCCAGTCGATCAGGTAGCTTCGAGATCGTCGCGGTGAGCGGGTGGCCGGGCGTCAAAAGCTGAAAGGCGTCATTGCAGGCAGTAACCACGGCGGCTTGGAGCTGCGCGATCGCGTCGTTTTCCATCCCGGCGGCATCCGCCAGGTAGCGCGCAACACCACCGACGGCGGCCGCGAAGCGAGGGTCGGCGTCGATCTGCACCTTAAACGTTCTGGACTCAGTCTCCACGATAGTTAGCGAGTGCTACGTCGCACGCCTCTCGGCAATCCGGGCAATAGTATAAACCGTCGGAGCAGAGGCGCACCTTGTCCTGCCCTTTGCAGATTGTGCAGTATTTCTCACAGGTGCAGTCCTGCTCGGTCTTGTCGCACTGGCTGCAAACGATCGGGCCGGGCATGATTTGCCTCCGAAAAGAATGTACCTGACGGGGGCGCAGGGCGGCAAGCCAACCGCCGCTGGTAGGATGCGAATTATCAACGTGGGGCTTATCGCGCTTTTCGTCGGTTTCATCCGAATTGCAGCGAATGATTTACATGCTTCTTTGACGCGTTTTTGGCCGCGTGTTAGTATCGATTTCCGCCCGAGGTTCTGCCCGAGCATGAGGAATGGAAGCCGAAAACTCGCCTAAAATCAGTGAACTCCGCAAGACACCTCTCAACGCCATGCACCGGCGATTGGGAGCGAAAATGGTTAACTTTGGCGGCTGGGATATGCCGGTCGAGTATCCGTCAAACGGCGGACTTGTGGCCGAACACAAGGCTGTTCGCGGAGCCGTCGGCGTGTTTGATGTGAGCCACATGGGCGACATTCGCATTCACACGGGTAAGACGCCCGGTGGAGCGCTCGCGGCGGTGCAGCATCTCAGCATGAACGACGCTTCGAAGCTGGCGATCGGTCAGGCGCACTACTCGGCGCTGCTCTATCCACAAGGGACCTTCGTTGACGATGTGATCGTGCATCGACTCGGCGAAGATGACTATTTGCTGGTCATCAACGCGGGGACGCGCGAGAAAGATATCAATTGGGTTCGGGAGAACACGAAGGGGTTTGATTGCGTCGTCGAAGATTTGAGCGACAGCTTTACGCAGCTTGCGATTCAGGGACCGCGGGCGATCGACGTAATGCGGAAACTGACCGACACGAACCTGGGTGGCATCAAGAATTACTGGTTCACGCGCGGAACGATCTGCGGGCTTAAGAATATTCTAATCGCGCGGACCGGCTACACGGGCGAAGATGGATTCGAGATTTATGTGCCGTCGGATCAAGCGACCAGCGAACGGGTTTGGACTGAAGTGATGGAAGCGGGACGCGAATTTGGAATCGTTCCCTGCGGGCTGGGCGCACGGAATACCCTGCGGCTGGAAGCGAAGATGGCGCTGTACGGTCATGAGATCAGCGACACGATCAACGTTTGGGAAGCGGGGCTGGATCGCTACTGCAAACTGGATAAAGGCGATTTCATCGGCCGGGCAGCACTGGAGAAGGCGAAAGCGGCTGGACTGAAGCGGACGTTGGTCGGACTCGAAATGATTGACCGCGGCATCGCGCGCGATGAATATGGCTGCTGCAGCGAAGCGGGCGATGCAGTCGGCGTGATTACGAGCGGCTCGCCGTCGCCGACATTGGGCAAGAACATTGCGCTTGCCTATGTGCCCCCGCAGATGTCGGCCGTCGGCACGACGATCTTGGTGGAGATTCGGGGCAACAAATACAGGGCGAAGGTTGTTCCGACTCCGTTTTACAAGCGGCCGAAATCGGTCGCAGCATCACCGGCGACGAAGACTGCGTAGACATCTGCTGCAAACGGCTCGGCGTGCGCTGTCGAGCACAAAAGGAGCGAGTTATGGCGTATCCGGCCAATTTTCGTTACACGAAGCAGCACGAATGGACCGACGTGAAGGGCGACGTCGCGACGATTGGAATCACCGATTACGCGCAGCATGAGTTGGGTGACGTGGTTTTTGCGGAGTTGCCAAAGGTCGGTGCGAAGGTCGAAGCCGGAAAATCGTTTGGGACTGTCGAATCGGTGAAGGCAGTCAGCGAAATTTATTCGCCAATCGCCGGCGAAGTCACCGAAATCAACGGCACGCTTCACGACACGCCGGAAACGATCAACAGTGACCCGCACGGCGCGGGTTGGTTAATCAAAGTGAAGCTGGCAAATCCAGCCGAAGTGAAAGACTTGATGGATGCAAAGGCTTACGAAGCGTTCATCGCCGAGGCTGACAAGAACAAGGAAGCGTCGGCCTGATGCGTTATCTCCCCAAAAGCCCGGCGGAGCGCCAGGAAATGCTGCGCTGCCATCGGCGCGAAATCGATCGACGAACTTTTTTCGAGCATTCCGGAGCGGTATCGGCTGAAAGAGGCTCTTAAGCTTCCGGGGCCGTTTTCGGAAGCGGAAGTCATTCAGTATTTCAAAGAGCGCGCTGCTGAGAATTCTTTCGGATACACGAGTTTTCTCGGAGCGGGCGTTTACAACCATCTGCGCTCGGTTGTGACCGACGCGATCATTCAGCGTGGCGAGTTTCTCACTTCCTACACGCCGTATCAGGCAGAGATCACCCAGGGTACGCTTCAGGCGATCTTCGAATTTCAGACGCTGATGTGCCAGTTGACGGGCCAGCAAGTTGCGAACGCTTCGATGTGGGATGGATCGACGGCGACGACCGAAGCTGTGCTGATGGCAGAACGCATCACTGGCCGCTCGCGAGTTCTGGTTGCTCGCACTTTGCATCCGGAATATCGCGATGTGCTGAAGACGTACGCGAAGAATTCGGGGTTGCACGTGGAAGAGATTCCTTACGGCTCCGACGGAACCCTCGATCAGAGCATTTTGAAGTCGATGTTGAAGGATGACGTCGGCGCGGTCGTTGTGCAGTCGCCGAACTTCTTCGGTGCGATCGAGCCGGTGGCAGCGTTGGCGGATATGGTTCACGCTTCAGGCGCACTGCTTGTCACCGCGATCACCGAAGGCGTTTCACTGGGATTGGTCAAGCCGCCGGCGGAAGCGGATATCGTAGCGATGGAGGGCCAGAGTTTCGGCTTGGCGCCAAGCTACGGCGGACCGTTCGTCGGAGTGCTCGCATCACGCGACAAGTTTGTTCGACAGATGCCGGGACGACTCACCGGTCAGACGATCGACACCGAAGGGCGGCGCGGCTTCGTTCTGACGCTTGCGACGCGCGAGCAACATATTCGCCGCGAAAAAGCGACGTCGAACATCTGCACCAACCAGGCGCTTTGCGCGCTTGCGGCGACGGTTCATCTCACGCTGCTTGGCAAAGAAGGCTTGCGCGAAATGGCGCATCAGAATCTTTCGAAAGCGCAATTCGCTTTGGATCTTCTGACAAAGATTCCCGGCGTGAAGCGCACATTTACCGCGCCATTCTTCAATGAGTTCACGATCGAGCTTCCGCGGTCGGCGCGAATGATCAACCACGATCTGTTGAAGGACAAGATCGTCGGCCCGCTGCCGCTCGGCCCGTCATATCCCGAACTGACCAAGCACGCGCTCGTTTGCGTTACGGAAACCACCACGCGCGCTGACATCGAAAAGCTGGCCAAAGGCATTGCGCGCGCGTTGGAACAGCCAGTTCAATAAATTTCACGCGTGACAAAGCACGATAAGGACACAGTGAGTCACAAGATCAAAAAAGCGACGAGACACACGAATCAGAATGAAGGGCTGATTTTCGAAAAGTCCTCGCCCGGGAAGCGCGCGTTCGAATTGCCTCCGCTCGACGTTCCGGCAGTAGATCCAGCAAAAGCTCTCGGCGGAAATCACCGCAGCAACGGCGTGGAAAACTTCCCTGAAGTCAGCGAGATCGAAGTGATTCGGCATTTCACGCGGCTCTCGACGTGGAACTACGCGATCGATCTCGGCATGTATCCGCTCGGCTCCTGCACGATGAAGTACAACCCGCGGGTCAACGAGTTCGTCGCGCGACTCGACGGTATCGCGACCGAACACCCGGCGCAGCCGCAAGAGCTTTCGCAGGGCTGCCTCAAAATTTTGAAGATGCTTGAAGATTGCCTGCTCGAAATTACGGGCATGGACACGATCACGCTGCAACCCGCGGCGGGCGCGCAAGGCGAACTTACCGGATTGCTCCTGATCCGCGCCTATCTCGAAAAGCAGGGTAATCCGCGCAAAAAAGTTCTCGTGCCCGACTCCGCGCACGGCACAAATCCCGCGACCGCGGTGATCGCCGGCTATGAAGTCGAAAACATCAAGTCCGAATCGCATGGACAGATCGACGTCGAAAAACTGCGCGAACTCGTCACCGAAGACGTAGCGGCGTTGATGATCACAAACCCGTCTACGCTTGGCATCTTTGAGGAGCGCATCCCCGAAATCGCAGAGATTCTCCACGCGAAAGGCGCCCTGCTCTACATGGACGGCGCCAACATGAACGCGCTGGCGGGCATCGCGCGCCCCGGAGACTTGGGTGTCGACGTGATGCACCTCAATCTGCACAAGACGTTCTCTACCCCGCACGGCGGCGGCGGACCTGGCGCCGGCCCCGTCGCGATGAAGAAAATCCTCGAGCCGTTCCGCCCGACGCCGATTCTTGTCGAAAAGGGCGGCCACCTCGCGCTCGAACACGTCCGCCCGCAATCGATCGGCAAAGTAAAAGCGTTCTCCGGAAATTTTGGCGTACTCGTCCGCGCTCTCGCCTACATCCTCGCCTACGGCCCCGGCATTCGACAGGCGACGGAAGACGCGGTGCTCAACGCCAACTACATTCGCAAGCACCTCGAAGGCGTTTACGACCTGCCCTATTCCCTGCCCTCGATGCATGAAGTCGTCTTCAGCGACGCGATCCAAAAGCGCAACGGCATCAACACGATGGACATCGCGAAGCGCCTCATTGACTACGGCTTCCACCCGTACACGACCGCGTTTCCGCTCATCGTCCCGGGCGCACTGATGATCGAGCCAACCGAATCGGAATCGAAGGAAGAGTGCGACCTGTTCATCGACGCGATGAAGTCCATCGCCCACGAGGCCGCGACCGACGCCAATCTGGTGAAAACCGCGCCGCACACAACGCGCGTCCGCCGCCTTGACGAAGTCGGCGCCGCCCGCAATCCAATTTTGCGTTGGGATCCATCACGGCCCGATAAATCCGCCGCTGAGAAAAAACGCGAAGTCGTGGAAGCCAAGCACCGCGAACCAGCACAAGTCACTCCGACCGCCTGACCCCTTCGCTGTTCAACCGCTGATTTAGCTAAGAGCACAGTCGCGACCAATAGCGCCCGACGCTTCGCTCGAACCTGATAGCTTTTATCTAGAGCGGTTTCGGCTCAATTCTCTCAATGACGCCCGCACTAGCCGCATGGCTGCCTAAATCCGTCCTGCTGTTGCGCGACTATGATCGCCACAAATTTCTGAGCGATTTGATCGCGGGTGTGACCGTGGGAATGGTCGCACTCCCTCTTGCCATGGCATTTGCGATCGCTTCCGGCGTCACTCCGCAGGCTGGACTGTACTGCGCCATTGTCACCGGATTCCTGATCTCCGCGTTAGGCGGTTCGAAAACTCAAATCGGAGGCCCGACCGGCGCATTCGTCGTGGTCGTCTCGGGCATCATCGCGAAGTATGGGCTCGAAGGGCTTTTCACCATCACGATGATGGCCGGAGTGCTCCTTCTGATCCTTGGGATCACGGGCATGGGCTCGGCCGTAAAATATTTTCCGCGCCCCGTCATCATCGGCTTTACCAACGGCATCGCCATCCTGATCGCGAGCACGCAAATCCGCGATTTTTTCGGACTGAAAATGGATCACGTGCCGGGCGACTTCTTCCATCGCATGCGCGCGTACGGGCAATCGTGGCACACGATCTCACTGCCCGCGACGGCCCTCTCGATCACTTCGCTGGTCATCCTGATCTTCTGCCTGAAATACGCAAAACGAATTCCCGGGGCGATTGTCGTCACGTTCGGAGCCACGATCGCAGTGACGCTGCTTCATCTACCGGTCGAAACGATTGGCACGCGATTTGGTGGGATTCCCAGCGGACTGCCCGCATTTGCGATTCCCAGGCTGCACTACAACATCCTGAGCCAACTCTTATCGCCCGCATTCACGGTGGCGATGCTGGGCGCAATCGAGTCGCTCATGTCCGCCGTCGTTTCCGATCGGATGAGCAAGGATAAGCACAACCCGAATGTGGAGCTGATGGCTCAGGGCATCGCGAATATCGTCTCACCGCTCTTCGGCGGACTGCCCGCTACGGGGGCAATCGCCCGTACGGCGACCAACGTGCGCGCTGGAGCCAAGACTCCAGTAGCCGGGATGATCCATGCGCTGACCCTGCTAGCGATTGTGCTCTTCGCCGCGCCGCTGGTGAAAAATGTGCCTCTCGCAGCGCTCGCCGCCATCCTCATCATGGTCGCTTACAACATGGGTGAATGGCATGAGATACCCGAAATCCTCAAACTCACGGCGGCCGACATCACTGTCTGGATTCTGACCCTCACGCTCACCGTGGTTGCCGACCTCACCTTTGCGGTAGAAGTCGGAATGGTGCTCGCGGCATTAACCTACATTCGAAAAGTTTCGCGCACGACCACCGTCGCAAGGGTGACTCGTGGCTACGTCGAAGATAGCCGGATGCATATCCTGCAAGGCAAAGACATCCCCGAATATGTCGCCGTTTTTCGAGTCCACGGGCCTTTCTTGTTCGGATCAACCGACAAATTTGCTGAAATCCTGGATGGGTTGTCTCAATTGCCGCCGATCGTTGTGCTGCGCCTCAGGAACATGACGGCAATCGATGCGACCGGCCTGGGCGCGATCCGTGATCTCGCAGATCAGATTCACGCATCCGGCAGACATCTGCTCTTATGCGGTGCCCGCGAACAACCGGAACAGCTCATGAAGCAGGCGGAATTCGAGCGTCACATCGGCATGAAGAACATCTGTCCGAGCATTCAAGACGCGTTGACCCGCGCCGCCGAACTTCACGACGAAGCTCCCTTCGTAGACGGAGGCGTGTTGGTCGGAACGAAGAGCTAACGTAGCCGAACATCCTGTTGCTGGATGAGTTGAGGCGGCACAGCCCTTATTTTGGCAAACGGACGGTATCCAGAATCGCGCTGAACGTCTTGTCGTAGTCACTATATTTCGCCTGCGGCGCCACGCACAGAAACGACATCAGTCCCTGCGGCTGCATCACCGTGATGAGCCAATCCGTCTCTTGCCCGCCCACCGGCGAATCGTTGCTCAAATACGTCGAAAGCCCCGCCTGCCCATTCAAGCGCACGCTCGATGCATGCTGGACAACCTTTAAACCAGGATTCGTCTTCCTTAAATCCTCGATCAAGCGCTGCGTCGCATTCGCGAGTCCATTCGAATCGCTGGAGTCGATATGTTCCGCTCGAACGTTGACGATGATTCCGTAAGCGAGCGCGCCCTGCCCGTCGCCCCCCTGCACCACGCCGCCCTTGGGAGCAAAAGCCGCGCCGCCATCGCTCTCCGACACCCCCCAATTGTCGGGATAGCTCATCGTGAACGCCGACCCTTTGTAGTCGGCCAAATGCGCCGAAGCCGGGGCAGGAGGCTGGGCCGGGTCGCCCACCGGCAATCCGCCCGCAGGCTTCTTCGCAACCGGCAGCGCCATCACTTCCCGCTTGATGGCCTCAAACTCAGCGGTATCCCTCTTCGCATTCGGCGGGACCCCGCCCAGCTTCTCGATTTCCTCATCCACCCGCTCGACGCGATTCCCCGGATTCGGATGGTCCGACAAAAATTGCGGCGGATTCTTCCCTTTCGACTCGGCCTCGAGCTTCTCGAAGAATTGCGACATCGCGCGAGGATCGTACCCGTTGTCATAGAGCACCTGCGTCCCGCTGACGTCCGCTTGCGTCTCATCGGTGCGCGAATAGCGCAGCAGCAGCCCGCCAGCCCCGAGCGCCACACCTTGGGACAGCAAGGCACCGCCCGTGCTTCCGCCGAAAATCCCACCAAAGATGCTCGCCGCTCCCTGCGCAAACTGCGCCTTCGTGGCCTGCGCCGTCCCGTGTCTCAGTGTCACGTGAGACAGCTCGTGGCCCATCACTGCGGCCAGCTGCGATTCGTTATCCGCAGCCTCGATCGCGCCCCGATTCACGAACACATAGCCGCCCGGCAACGCGAACGCGTTGATCGATTTGTCGTTCACGCAGTGAAATTCCCACGGATACGTCGCGCCGCGCTGGTCGAGCTTCGACACCAGCTTCATGCCGAGGGTGGTCAGATACTGATCGACCTTGGGGTCGTTGCACAGCGGCAGCTTCTGCATCATGAGCTGCGCGTTTTGCTTGCCGACCTGTATGTCTGTGCTGGGCGAATAGATATTCCAGGGCGGTTTCAACTGCGTTCGTTGCGCGAACACAGGCGCGCAATACACGACACAGAACGCGACGAATAAGGTGAGCCGGATAAAGCCTGGGAGAGCGCGACGCATAGTTGGCCTATTAGACCAACTTTACACTGCGCCACCACAAAAAGAAAAAGCCCGGACGAAAAATCCGCCCGGGCTGTCGAACGTTGGGGGAACTGTTTTGGTTAGCGAGCGATGCGCGGAGCAACTTCCGGCGCCAGCGCGGGCTGTGGAGCTTCAATGGTCCGACCCGTGCGCGCTGCCGGCTTCGGAGCAGAAATCGCAGGCTCCAGCTTGCGCACCGGCATCGCGAGGTTTTCGCCTTCGCGGACAAACGTCAACCGATCCTGGCTCTTGTCCCAATCGATGCAAACGAGATCGCCGAGGTGAACCTGCTCGGTCGCGAGCAAATTCGCCAGAGGATAGACAACGTGGCGTTCGATGGCGCGCTTCAAGTGACGTGCGCCGTAACGCGTGTCCGTGCCTTCCTGCAACAAGAACTCTTTGCCGCCGGTGGTGACGCGGAACAGGAACTGCCCCTTGGCCGTCTCGAGCACGCGCTGCTGCACCTGGCCGAGCTCGATGTCCAGCACTTCTTCGAGCTGCTCGCGCTTCAACGGATGGAAGCACACAACTTTGTCGAGCCGGTTCATGAATTCCGGCGAGAACTTGCGGCGCGCCGCTTCGACAGCCGTTCGCTCGACTTTCTCGTTCAGCTGCGCGTCCGGCTTGGAGCTGGGCCGCACAAAGCCCATGCCGCCCTGCATCAATTCCGTGATTTCGCCGCCGCCGAGGTTCGACGTGAGGAAGATCACCGTCTGCGAGAGGTCCACGCGGCGATTGTCGCCCAGCGTCAGCGTCGCTTTGTCGAGCATGCCGAGCAGCAACTGCCACAGCGCGTCGGACGCCTTTTCGATTTCGTCAAACAGCAGGAACGACAGCTTCAGCTTGTCGGTGTGGCTCTTGGCCAGCTCTTCCTGCGTGATCAGCGGATGAGTCTCGCGATGCCCGAGGTAGCCTGGGGGCGAGCCGATCAACTTCGCGATTTCGTGTGAGTGCTGGAATTCGGCGCAATCGACCTTGATGATCGCGCGAGCGTCGCCGAACAGAATCTCGGCAGCGGCTTCCACAATGCGGGTTTTGCCCGAGCCGGTTGGCCCGAGGAACAGCAGGTTGCCTACCGGGCGTCCCGGCGAATTCAGGCCGGCGCAGAACACCTGGAACATATCCACCAGCGCCTGCACACCCTCTTCTTGCCCCACAATCTTCGAACGCAGCGAGCCGTGGAAATCCCGGGTGTCGTTGCTGCGGATTGTTGGGTCCAGCTGTTGTCTTACTGCGGCTCTCATGTTGATTCTCCCCCAGACCGCTTTCTCAAATACCGGGCAGCTGGGTTAGTGCATGGAGCGTGCCATTTACGACATAACCTTATTCATTGCAGAAACCACCTAAAGTCAACAACATCCGTGAGTTGCACTTCTGGAAACCGTCTCATCCGGTGAGACGGTGTTTCATCGAGGCGCAAAGTGAGAGAGACAAAACAGTTTGTGTCAGTTCACAAACGACAAAAAAAGGCGAGTCGAGCCAGAACGAGACTCGAGGCCCCGGAAAATTGAAGCGCTACTTTAGAAATCACTAACTGGGATGAGGTTTTGCGCGTCGAGGCGGGTTTCAGCCTGCCGCGCGGACGGCTACATCGGGATGTTCGCTCGGCGGCAGCGCGACACCGTCGCGAAACGCCACTATTCGCCCAGAACTCGCCGCGACGTGATCACCGGAACCGCGATGCCGGCCCGATTCAGCCGATCGGCGGCAGAAACTGTCACCGTCTTGACGGTCTTGGCGAGATTTTGCGTGGTTCGTGCCGATTCCACCGCCAGCGGCAGCTCGAATTGCTCCCCGATCAAGTCCCTGACGAATCGGCCATCGCGAATTTCGCCCCGATATCGCGGCCGTCTCATTGTGATTAAGACCTGGCGCCATTTCGGCGTGATCGTCTCGCGCACGAGCGACTCGCGGAACACGATCCCGTAGCACCTCAGAAGCGTCTAGCAGGTCGCTACAGGTGGAGGTCGTCCTCGCTATGGGCTCGAAGCCTGGACGCACACAAAAAATCGGAGCCATCTCGCTTCGCAAGATGGCTCCGATCAAGCCCAACTCAGAAATCCAGCCGCTCAGTGTGAACGGCCGCCGAAGTCTACGACTTCTCCGGCTTCTTCTTCGCCTGTGGCGCAGCCGCCGGCGCCTGAGCTGCCGCCGGCAAAGCCGTCGCCGGCTTCTTCTTCGTCTCCGCGACCGCTTCCGACGGTGTCTCCACCGTCTTCCCATCCTTCAGGTCAACGGCCGCAGCCTTCGTCTCCGCCGCCTCACCCTCGGACTGTACGAGCGCGCCTTCACCCTCGCGCACAAACGTCAGCGCGTTATGCACTCCGTCCCAGTCGATCCGCACCAGGTCGCCGAGATGCACCTGTTCCGTCGCCAGCAAATTCGCCAGCGGGTAGACCACGTGCCGCTCAATCGCCCTCTTCAGATGTCGCGCGCCATAGCGCTGATCCGTTCCTTCGCGCAGCAAGAAATCGCGCCCCGCCGGAGTGACGCGAAACAAAAACTGTCCCTTCGCCGTCTCGAGCACGCGCTGCTGCACCTGTCCTAGCTCGATATTCAACACCTCCTCAAGCTGCATCCGCTGCAAAGGATGAAAGACAACAACCTTGTCAAGGCGGTTCATGAACTCCGGCGAAAACTTTCGGCGCGCCGCTTCTACCGCCGTCCGCTGAACTTTTTCGTCCAGTCCGGTCTCCGCGGCTTTGTCCTTGGCGGGCTGCACAAATCCCATGCCGCCCTGCATCAGTTCCGTGATTTCTCCGCTGCCCAGGTTCGACGTCAGGAAAATCACCGTGTTCGACAAATCCACGCGCCGGTTGTCGCCCAGCGTCAGCGTCGCCTTGTCCAACATGCCGAGCAAAAGCTGCCACAGCGCGTCCGACGCCTTCTCAATCTCGTCGAACAGCAAAAACGACAGCTTCAGCTTGTCCGTGTGGCTCTTCGAGAGCTCATCCTGCGTGATCAGCGGATGCGTCTCGCGGTGTCCCAAATATCCCGGAGGCGAGCCGATCAGCTTCGCGATTTCGTGCGAGTGCTGAAACTCCGCGCAGTCCACCTTGATCAGCAGCCGCGGATCGCCGAACAAAATCTCCGCCGCCGCTTCCACGATGCGCGTCTTGCCCGAGCCGGTCGGCCCGAGAAACAGCAAATTTCCTACTGGGCGGCCTGGCGAATTCAATCCCGCGCAGAACACCTGGTACAGATCCACGAGCGATTGCACGCCCTCGTCCTGTCCCACGATCTTCGATCGCAACGAGTTCTGGAATTCCAGAGTTCCCGTGCTGCGCTGATTGGGATCTAACGGAAGGATGTAGTCTTTCATGGCCGCCTCCTCACGCCCCGCGAACGGGACGCAATACCGAATCGCTCACGCTTGTACTCGAACTGCGCCAGTTTTACCTGCAACGTGGATTGCAACAGCCGCAATTGCAAAAGCAGCTCGTTCGCCACGCTGGACGATTCAGAAATCCGGAGGATCGGCGGAAACAGATCCGCAAGCTCCAAATTCAATTCGCGTAATCCACGCACCAGCCTCTGCATCGCTGGCGAGTCCAGATTCGCGAGATCGACTCCGTTGCCATTCACCTGCTCTCGCAGAGCTCTCCAATTCAGCTCTACGAACGGATGCTTCTTGGAAACTTCGCGCACCACTCGCTCGGTGATCTGCGCGTGTTCCCCGAGGCGCGCGAGATGGATCTGTCGAACCTTCTCGCCCCGGCGCACGTTGTGCACCAGATAGAACTTGTTCCCTTTTCGGCGAACAAACGCCATGACCTTTGCCTCATTCATCCGACTTCGCGCGTAGTGTATATACCTTCCACTACACGCTCTAACGAATATTACGAATCTTCGCTACAAATGTTTCGGATGCGTTATGACTAGAACTTACCGCCGAATATTCGAACGACCCATTCGAATTTTCGTTTGGTTTCATTCGCGTCTCGCATCCTCGATTCCAACATCCGTGACCTTCTTGCTTCTTTCCATTCCCTGCCAATACGAAATACGAATTCTCCTGCTGATTAGATGCCGTCTGCTTTCGTGTAGTGCCAGAAAGCTATGCGCCGATTGATATCAAGGGTGTCGCAGCATTGTAAATTCCTTCGCCGCTCGCCCGCTTCTCTCATCGGCCAATCGCCTCACTTTGTTAAACCCGGTTCCTGCGATTTTGTCTTTATCGCCACCGAGCCGTACCGTTACCATTGCTGCAGCGCACAAATTTGCCTCGTGCAGTTCTGCACGGGCCAAATTCGACGCGAGCAGAAATCGCAGCGCGAAGCCGCTGATTCGACCTGTGGAAATGCTTGCGGCAAAATCTCGTCAAACTTCGGCCTAAGGAAATCGAAGAATGTCTCTCTGGGATCCGGTCTATACGCTCGTGAAACAAATCCCCCGCGGACGGGTTCTATCTTATGGGGCCGTAGCGAAAGCTCTGCGCCTCAAAGGCGGTGCCCGCAGCGCCGGTCGCGCCATGTCTGCCACGCCGCAAGGCAAAGGCATCCCCTGGCACCGCGTTCTCAATGCCGCGGGCAAAATCGTAATTCGCGAACCTTACTCATCCCTCCAGCGCAAGCTCCTCGAATCCGAAGGCGTCACCGTCATTGAGAATCGCGTCAAAATGAAGAACTATCTCTGGACGCCGCCCCGCAAATCGTCCTCAAAAACGAAGAAAGAAAAAGGCCTCTCGAAACGTACTAAGAAACGCGCCTCGAAGTAAGCGCGGCAAGACCCGCCGTGAAGTGAATTCTGAATCTGCTGTATGCTGTAAGCGCTACCGAACAATCCAAATTCACGCGAATCTATGCCCGAACAGGTCATTCAGGTCGAAAATCTTGTCAAGCGCTACGGCGAACTCGAAGCCGTTCGCGGCGTCAGCTTCAGCGTCAGTGAAGGCGAAGTCTTCGGCCTTCTCGGGCCCAACGGAGCTGGAAAAACCACCACCGTCGAAATCCTCGAAGGCCTCCGCAGTCTCGACGGCGGCCGCGTCAGTGTCTGCGGACTCGATCCCCAGCGCGATTCCGAAAAACTCAAAAACGAAATTGGCGCCGCGCTCCAGTCCACATCCTTGCCCGAAAAATTGAAAACCTTCGAAGCCATCAAACTCTTCTCCGGCTTCTACTCCCGCCGACGCGATCCGGAAGAACTCCTCAAGCGTTTCGGACTCGTCGAAAAGCGCGATACTTTCTACAGCAAGCTCTCCGGTGGCCAGAAGCAGCGCCTCGCGCTCGCCATGGCTCTCGTTAATAATCCCCGCGTTCTATTTTTCGACGAGCCCACCGCCGGCCTCGACCCGCAAGTCCGCCGCGAAATCTACGACATCATCGACGAGCTACGCCAAGAGAAAAAAACGATTGTCATGACCACGCATTACATTGAAGAGGCCGAGCGCCTCTGCGATCGCGTCGCGATCGTCGACCACGGCAAAGTCATCGCCCTCGGTACGCCACAAGAGCTGAAGAACCGCTCCGGCGACAAAACCCGCATCGAGGTCCAACTCGCCCGTCCCGAATCCCCGGAAACGCTAAAAGCTCTCGACGGCGTCACCGACTGCCGCGATCTCAACGGCGGCTACGCGCTCCACACCCAGCGCCCGCCGCAAGCCATCGTCTCTCTCGTCAAACATCTCGAAGCCCAGGGCAACGAACTCGTCAGCCTCAATATCGCCACTCCATCTCTCGAAGACGTTTTTATCGAGCTCACCGGAAGGAGACTCCGCGATTGAAGCACTTCGTCACGCTTACCGCGATGCGCATCCGCCTCACGCTGCGCAACAAAATGTTCCTGTTTTTCAGCGTCATCATGCCTTTTGGTTTTTTCTTCCTCTACGCCGGAGTTTTCGCCAAGGGCGATCCGCACATCGTCCGCTTCTTTCTTGGCCCCGTCGTATCTCTCGCGGTGATGGGCAGCTTCTGGGGACTCAGCGCCGCGCTCGTCACATTCCGTGAGCAAGGCATCCTCCGCCGCTTTCATGTGACTCCGGTCACCGCGTCCGACATGCTCGCGTCCAGCATCGTCGCCAACTATTTCCTCACGCTCCCCACCGTCATCATCGAACTTCTCTTCGCGCGCATTGTTTTCCACGTCACCGACTTTGGCAATCTCTTCTCATTCTTCCTGCTCGTCACGGTCGGTGTCGTCTCCTTCGCCGCCATGGGCCTCATCGTCGCCAGCGTCACCAACACCATGCAGGAGACCCAGGTCCTCAATCAGCTCATCTGGCTCCCTCTGATTTTTCTCTCCGGCGCGACCATGCCGCTTCCCTATCTCCCGCATGTGGCCCAGAAATTCGCCTTATTCCTCCCTGCCACCTATTTAGTATGGGGACTCCAGAGCGCCACATTCTTCAACCAGCCGGTCTCCAGCGTTTGGATTGAAATCGTTTCGCTCGCGTGCTGGGCCCTGCTCGCATTCTTCGTCGCTGCTCAACTCTTCCGCTGGGAGCCCGAATCTAAAATCCCGCGCAACGCAAAACTCTGGGCCCTTGCCACTGCGCTCCCATTCGTCCTTCTCGGCTTCTGGGAAAATCATCAGGGCACTCTGCTCCTCCAATCTCAATCCGCCTACTTCATGGTCGAACACCCTGAAAAAGACAATAAATCGCCCATGCAAAAGCAAATGCCGCCTTCCTCGGACGACCCGAAAGAAAATCAGCAAAAGCCTTTCTGATTGGTTTCACACGAACCGCGCCTTGCCGCCAAATTGGTTTTCATCTCGCCGCATCAAAACACGGTTTTCTTTGACGCCCTCAAACCCCGTGCCGCATACTTAAATCGAAGGGGTTCATTTAAAGGGAGCGAATCATGCCTGTTACACCGACCGAACAGATTTGGCGCAACGGATCTTGGATCAAGTGGGACGACGCTACCCTTCACGTCCTTTCTCACGTCGTCAGCTACGGCTCCGCAGTATTCGAAGGCATTCGCTGCTACGACACCAAGCAGGGTCCCGCGATTTTCCGCCTCCGCGAACACATGCAGCGCCTGGTCAACTCCGCGAAAATCTATCGCATGGAGTTGCCCTATTCCGTCGAGCAGTTCAGCAACGTCGCCACCGAAGTCGTTCGCCGCAACAAGCTCAACGCCTGTTACGTGAAGCCGCTCGTTCTCCGCGGTTACGGCGAAGTCGGCGTCAATCCGCTCAACTCTCCGATCGATTGCTACATGGCGTGCTGGACTTGGGGCGCCTATCTCGGCCCCGAAGCCCTCTCCAAGGGCGTCGAAGTCGGCGTCAGCTCCTGGACTCGCATCGCCCCCAACACGCTGCCCGCGATGTCCAAGGCCGCCGCGAATTACATGAATTCGCAGCTCATCCGCATGGAAGCTCAGTTCAACGGCTATACCGAAGGCATCGCGCTCGACTCCGGCGGCCACGTCAGCGAAGGCTCCGGCATGAACGTCTTCCTCGTCCACGACGGCACGCTCTACACGCCGCCTCTGGCCACCAGCATTCTTCCCGGCATCACCCGGGATGCCATCGTCACCATCGCGCACGACCTGGACATTCCAGTGAAGGAAGTCGTCATTCCCCGCGAAATGCTCTACATCGCCGACGAAATCTTCTTCGTGGGCACCGCCGTCGAAGTGACCCCGATCCGCAGCGTCGACCACATCGTGGTCGGCAAAGGCTCCGCCGGCCCAGTCACCCGCCGTATCCAGGACGAATTCTTCGCCCTGACCAGCGGCACCAAACAAGATCGCCACAATTGGCTAACCCCCGTAAACGCAGCCACGCCATCCCCAGTCACCGCCGCCCGCTAAAATCTAACCGTATCCTGTAGGGGCGCAGCATGCTGCGCCCCAAGTCCGCACGTTCCCTGTGTCTTGGATTCTTTCTCTTCGCTCTTCGCTTTTCATCCTTACTTCGTTACTTCATTACTTCTTTACTTCGCCTTCGCTCCCTTCTCCCCAAATTTCTTTACTCCTTCGCCTCCCCCAACCATCGTCCTATCGCCACTCACCCACGTCTTCCCGTACAATCGCGCCATGTACAATCTTCCCCAACGCCTCACCGCCGAATTCTTAGGCACGTTCGCGCTCGTCTTCTTCGGCGCCGGCGCCATCTGCGCCGACCAATTCCTCCACGGCGCAGGCGGACCCAACCTCTTCCTCATCGCCGCCGTGCAAGGCATCACCTTCGCCGTCATGTACTCCGCGCTCGCCCACGTCTCGGGCGGCCACTTCAATCCCGCCATCACCATCGGATTCTGGGTCACCAAGCGCTCCAGCACCGTCGAAGTCGCCCTGTACTGGGCAGCGCAAATCCTGGGCGCGATCGTCGCTGCACTGCTCTTGAAAGCCGTCCTACCTGAGGACGCCTGGCGCGCAGCCACCCTCGGCACCCCCGAACTGGTCCGCGACTTCCCGCGCCTCTCCGCGATGATCCTTGAAGCCGTCGCCACGTTTTTCCTGGTCTTGGTCTTCTTCGCCACCACCGTCGACGAATCCTCTGTCGCCCGCCCCCTGGCCGGCTTCGCTGTTGGCCTGACCGCTGTGCTGGGCATCGCTGCCCTCTACCCGTTCACCGGTGGCGCCCTAAACCCCGCCCGCGCTTTCGGACCCGCTCTGGCCGCCAGCCACTGGGCCAACGCCGGCGTCTTCTGGATCGGCCCCCTTGCCGGCGGCTTCCTCGCCGGCCTCCTCTACGACTCCCTCTACCTCAAAAAGCCTTAACTCCCCTGCTCATATACAGATACATGTCATCCTGAGCGAAGCGAAGGATCTCAGCCGTAACCCTATCTAAATGCCGTTCGAGCGCCCAAAACCGCCCACACACACCCACCGGATCACAATCCACCCCATTCGCTGTTCCTATGCGCAGTTAACTACCGCGCCACGCCCCCCAACCGCTTTCCTTGCCGTTCCAGTACCCCAATGCTATTTTCCCTGTATTGCGGCTTCTGGAAGGATTTACCGCGTATGCCACTCAACATCGACGACCTCCTACGCCGCGCCGTAGAAAACAAAGCCTCCGACTTGCATCTCAAAGTCGGTAACCACCCCTATCTTGCGCGTCGACGGCCTCCTCACGCCGCTCACCGACGTCGCCCGCATCACGCCGGAAGAAATGCTCTCCATGGCATTCAGCATGATGACCAACCGGCAGAAGCAAAAGTTTAAGGAAACCGCCGAGCTCGACATGGCTTACGGCGTCGCCGGCCTGGGCCGCTTCCGTGTCAACGTTTTCCAGCAGCGCGGCAACGTCGGCATGGTCCTCCGCGTCATCCCCACCAAGATTCGCACCACCGACGAGCTGAACCTTCCCGCAGTTATCAACTCGATTTGCGAAGAGCAGCGCGGCCTCGTCCTCGTCACCGGCACCACCGGTTCCGGTAAGTCGACCACCCTCGCCGCCATGATCGACCGCGTCAACGCCACGCGCTCCGATCACCTCATCACCATCGAAGACCCTATCGAATTCCTGCATCGCGACAAGCGCAGCTTCATCAACCAGCGCGAAGTCGAAGTCGACACCGCAAACTTCTCCACCGCCTTGCGCGCCGCTCTTCGTCAGGACCCCGACGTGATTCTGGTCGGCGAAATGCGCGACCTCGAAACCATTTCCACCGCTCTTCTCGCCGCCGAAACCGGCCACATGGTTTTCTCGACGTTGCACACCCTCGACGCCACGGAAACGATTCAACGTATCATCGCCGTCTTCCCGCCGCCCGAGCAGAAACAGATTCGTTTGCAGATGGCCGCCACGCTCAAAGCCGTCATCTCGCAGCGCCTCGTGCGCCGCGCCGACGATCAAGGCCGCGTTCCCGCCGTCGAAGTCATGATCACCACGGCTTACATTCGCGATTGCATCATCAATCCCGACAAGACGCGCCTCATCCACGACGCCATCGCCGCCGGCGGCAGCCAGTACGGCATGCAGACCTTCGATCAATCGCTCTTCGATCTCTACAGCAAGCAACTCATCACGCTCGAAGAAGCTCTCTCGCGCTCTTCGAACCCCGACGAGTTCAAGCTCCGCATCCAGGGCGTCCGCTCCGCCGCCGACTCCGCTCGCGAAGAGATGGAGCGCCAAATGGCCGACTTCGAGCGCTTCGCCCGCAAGTAAAAACTCGTGTTCGGCTTCTCCTATCAAGGCCCGCGCTCGCTTCTGTACCAAAGCGTTTGGGTGACCAGCGCAGCTTCCGCTTGCTTGCTCGTTGCTCTTCGCGTGATAGATAAACTCACGCCAAATGATTTTGCCCTCGGCCTCCTGCTGACGAGCGTCGAGCGTTTCGCCTTCGGCCTCGGCATCCTCGCTTCGCTGCTTTTTCTGGTCCTTCTTGTCTTCCGAGACGTATCCAAATCCGTGAAGCTTCGCGCTCTCGCCGCCGCAAGCCTTCCCTACATCGTCCTCGGAATCCTCTACCTGATCACGATCAGTTCGTCTCACCCGCGAAGATAACTCGCGCGCCGAACTTACTGTCCGTCGCGGCCCACAATGCAATATCATTCCCTGCACTTTCTGTAAATGGCTTCTCACCCTACGCATGGAGACAAACATGATTCCTTCCGACTGTTGTCCTTCTCGCCGCAACTTCCTGAAGACTGGTATCGCACTCGCCGCCGCATCAACCGGAATCGCAACTCTGTCGGCCGCGTCCGTCGCTAGCGCTGCTCCGCTCGCGATGGCCGAAGACGACGACTCGTGGGTCATCGGGCCAAAGCCGGGATACTCACCGCAAATCGGCATTCTCGTCTCCCAGCTTCATTTCACCCGCATGCAAGTCGAACACAACGTCAAGGGCATGACGCAAGCCGATCTCGATTTCCTTCTCGACGCGAAGGCGAACACGATCGGCGCAATGCTGTGGCATCTTGCTGCCACCGATCACTACTACGGATTAAACACATTCGATGGCATAAAGTGGGAAGCTTTCCCGGAGGCTGAAAAGAAGAAGTGGGACATTCCCATGAATCTTGGCGAGCCCGCGCGCAAAGCGATCAAAGGTAACAGTCTCGACTACTATTTAAATTTGCTGCACGAAACCCGCGAGCACACGCTGGCCGAGTTGAAGAAACGCGACGACAAGTGGCTCATGACCGTCGACACCGATTTCGGCGCCAATAATTACGGCAAGTGGTTTCACGTCGCCGAACACGAATCCAACCACGACGGCCAAATCAAATTCCTGAAATCGCGCCTGCCCGGCGCCAAGCCCGCCTCCGAATAGTCGGCGTCATAAAATCGCAGCACCCAAAAATCGCGCGGTCAGGTCGCACACATGAGCGCGGAAACCTCCGCGGTCTCCGCGCTCTCTGTGGTGAATTCTCCTTCTTTGTATTTCTCTTTTCCCTTTTCCGATTTCCAATTTCTAGCCGCTACGCAACGCCCCTTAGGCGGGGCGCTAATTCCAGCGCGAATTCGTCCACGCGGCGTCCGATTTCGTCGCGGACCCGCCGGAATATCGCTTTCTTTCTTTCGGGAGATCCGTCTTCGATCGTTGGATCGGGCATGTTCCAGTGCACGATATTTTTCGTGAATGGCCAAACCGGGCTGCGCTCCTGCGAATCGTCGGACAACGTCACGACGAACGCGAAGTGCTCGCGGAACGACTCTTTGATTTCTTTCGCCTGGCACGGCGAAATGTCGACGCCGACTTCCTGCATCACTTCTTGCGTTAGCGGACTTGCTTCCGGCGAGTTCACCGCCGTGCTCGCCTCTTCCACAATTTCTCTGCCGAGCTTTCGTCTCAGAAACGCCGCCGCCATTCGACTTCGCGTCGCGTTTCCCGTCGAGAAAAACAGCACCTTCGGTTTGTGATTCATTTCGGCCTCCAGCGCCTGAAATCACGCTCCATCGCTAGGTTGAACTCCCCGACTAGCGACCGGCAATCGCCAGAACACTGTAGGCACGTTGAAATCTGCGCGAAGTTCGGTACGGCAGTTGCCCGAGACGATCTCTGCTCGAGCCTTTAAAGCCCGCTGCGCATTATTTCTTTACCGCAACCATTTCGACAGGCTCGAAAATCCCGCCTCGCATCCCGCCCAAAACGTTTTTCATCATCTCGGGTGCCCTCTCTCCCATGAGCAATTGCAGCCCAAGAATCGGCGGCCCTCCCTGCGCCGTGCGCGCGATATTGCGCTCAAAAAAATCGATGCCGAATTCTCGCCTTCCGCGCTCATGCACGATCTCGAATCCCACCGCTTCCAGCGCCTTCCGATAACCCGTCGTGTGCACGACAAAACTCGTCTCCCCGCTCGCCGCCCACGGCACCGGATACGAAATAGGCTCATCATTCGTGCGCATCAAGTCGTAGATCGAAAACTTCGCGCCTGGTTTCAGCACGCGCGCAACATCCTGAAACAACGCGTTCTTGTCCGCGATATTCATTCCGACGTGAAACATGTACGCCGCATCGAAGCTTTCCTTCGCGAACGGCATCGCCAGCGCGCTTCCCTGTTCAAACGAAGCCGCGTTTTCTAAATGCACCAGTTTCGTGAGGCTCGTCGCCGCGATTACGAACTCCTCGGTCAAATCAATCCCCGTCACGCGCACGCCATGTTCGCCCGCAAAATATCGCGCCGGCCCACCCACGCCGCAGCCGACGTCGAGCACATGCATCCCCGGCTTCAATCCCATGAAGCCGCTGAACGCCTTCGTCGCTTCCAGTCCGCCGACGTGAAACTCATCCACCGCCGCCAGGTCCGTCGGCGTCACCTTCTGCGTATCCAAACCCGCGCGCGCCATCGCCTGCAAAATCGTGTCTTCCAACCGCGGCCTTGCGTAATGCTCCGCCACCGCCTTCGCTTCCGACATAACCCTTCCTCTCCGCCGCTTCACTTCTCTGTGCAGTCTCTGTGCCTTCTGCGTCTCTGCGGTAAATCTTTCTTTTCTTCCGCCACGATCTCGCTACCAATCTTGATTCACCGCTCCGCTCTTTCGTTACTTCTTTACTTCATTGCTTCTTTACTTCGCCTTCCCGTTCCCTCATTCTTCCCTCGTGTTCACCTCGACTAAAAAAGTCGACACCGAGCAGGAGCTCTACGACATCGCCCTGCGCGCCCTTATGCGCCGCCCGCACTCCGTCAAAGAAATGCAGCGCCTGCTCGATCGCCGCGCCTCCCACAAACTCCTCGCCCAAGTCGTCATGGCCCGCATGAAAGAAAACGGCCAGCTCGACGACACTCGCTACGCGCAACAATTCACCCGCCAGCGCACCGAAATCCGCCGCCAGGGAAAGTTCCGCATCACCCGCGACCTCCGCGCTCGCGGCGTCTCCGACTCCGACATCCAGGCCGCCGTCGAATCCAACACCGACGATGAGTCGCAACGCCTCGCCATCCGCCACCGCATCGAACGCAAACTCCGGCTCACCCGCGGCGAAATCTCCGACAAAAAAATCGCCAGCCTCTACCGCAGTCTCCTCGCCGCCGGCTTCCCCTCCGACGCGATCCGCAAAGAACTAAAAGCCGTCACCACCGAAGAAGTCCCCCTCGTCGACCCCGACGACCTCGTTAGCGAATAGCCGCAAATCACCCGGTCACGCAGGATCATGTACGGGCGCAGCACTGCTGCGCTCCAGCTTGCCCGGACCTAATCCGCTTTCCATAACCGCCCGCCCATCCGATCCTCAAACGTCGCCCCCAAACACTTCCCCCCGTCGTGCTCGCTCATCTCCCCTCCTCCGTCAACTCCACGTGCCCCGCAACCTATGCCGCCCACACCACCCTGTCAAGAATCGACCCTGAATAAAAACCTTAATAAAAAACCTTAGTAAAAACCTTGTCATCCTGAGCCGGCCGAAGGCGGGCGAAGGACCTCAACCGCAGCCCCTTTACAAGCGTTCTGGACGAGCGCAACCCCGCCTCAACCCGACAGCCTAGTGCCGTCTGCTTCAAACACCCTCATTCGAACAGTACGGACCAGTACCTATTGACAAACACGTAATCTCATGCTACACTCCCCCATGAAATCGACTCTCCCTCCTGTAACCCCTTCCTTTTCATCACCCACCCTCCGCCGCAAATCCCACCCGTCCGTAACTCCCCTACTTTCACATTCTTGCGCATCACGCACGCCCAACCCCTTCAGAATCACATTCTTGCGCAAAAACCATAGGGGGGTCCCCCCGTCTTCCCCCAATTCCCATTTCGGCATCATCCCTCGGCGCTCCTCTGGCAACTCCGCGCCTCTGCGTTATCTTTTCTCCGAGCCTGCCTCAGACGCGCTCCGCCTTCTCTTGGTCAACTCACCACGCCTCTGCGATAATTTCCGCTTACCACGATCTTCCGAATCGAGGCTGACTTGAGCGGCGACAGTCCCAACCTGAAGTGGAGCGGAAACAACATCCGCGAGACCTTCCTCAAATTCTTTGAGAGCAAAGGCCATCGCCGCGTCCGCAGCTCCTCGCTCGTTCCTCATGGCGATCCCACGCTGCTCTTCACCAACGCCGGGATGAACCAGTTCAAGGACGTCTTCCTCGGCCTCGAAAAGCGCGACTACAACCGCGCCACCACCGCACAGAAATGCGTCCGCGCCGGCGGCAAGCACAACGACCTCGAAAACGTCGGCTTCACCAAGCGCCATCACACCTTCTTCGAGATGATGGGCAATTTTTCCTTCGGTCCGGTCGGCGCTATTGGCGGCCAGGAGACCTACTTCAAGGAACTCGCGATCCCCTACTCGTGGGAATTGCTCACATCGTCCGAATGGTTCGGGATTCCAAAAGACAAGCTCTACGTCACGGTATTCGGCGGAGCGGAAGTTGTGCCCGGCATGCAGTTAGGTGTCGATGAAGAAGCCAAAGGCTTTTGGCTGAAGCAAAACGTCCCGGCGGAGCGCGTCGTTCCGATCCCCGGCCTCAAAGATAATTTCTGGGCTATGGGCGACACGGGACCTTGCGGTCCATGCAGCGAAATCTTCTACGACATGGGCGTGGAAGCTTCCGAAGAAGGCCACACCGACTGCAAGTTTCCCTGCGAGTGCGGGCGTTACGTCGAAATCTGGAACTTGGTTTTCATGCAGTACAACCGCACCGTCGAAGGAACAACGGCGACGGTCACTCCCCTTCCTAAGCCATCTATCGACACCGGTATGGGCCTCGAGCGCACTGCCGCCGTCCTCCAAGGCGTCATCTCCAATTACGACACCGATCTTTTCGTCCCCTTGCTAAAACGCGCCGCCGAACTCTGTGGCGTTGATCGAAAGAGAAAGAGGAAATCTCGAAGAAGGGAAGAGGTGGTGCCGCCTCTCTTCGCGTAATCGCCGATCACGCCCGTGCAACCACTTTTCTGATAGCAGATGGTGTCGTCCCTTCTAACGAAGGCCGCGGGTATGTGTTGCGAAAGATCATTCGGCGGGCTATCTATCATGGCCGACTCCTCGGGTGCGACCAAGCCATTCCTGTCCGAGATGGTCGCAACTGTGCGTTCGCTATGATGGGTGATGCTTATCCGGAGTTACGTCGAACACGGCGTCTGACCATATCTCGAAATCGTCTCGGCGAAGAGCAGCGTTTTAGTCGGACATTGGAAAGCGGCCTGAGATATCTTCGGATGGAATTGGACAGCATCGAGGGGCACGTCGCGAGCATTGTAGGGAGACTGCTGTCGAAGGAAATCCCGGATCTTCGCACAAGAGCTCGCAAATCTCCTCGGACGCTTACTGCGGAAAGTCGGACCAACAGCGCAAGTCCGTGCTTCTCGAACTGCTCGACCAAGCTCGATTCGCACAAAGCGCGATAGGCTTCGTCGTCCAGCGACGCTTACCGACGAACTGGTTGCACGTCTGAACGCGCTCGGGGTCTTCGCCATCCAGTGCTTACGGGCGAGACTGCTTTTCGCTTGTACGACACTTTCGGCCTACCGCGGACTTCATTCAAGACGTCTCGGGATGAGGATATTGACTTCTGATTACCGATGTTCGAGAAAGCGATGGAGGAGCAACGCACCAGGCGCGCGCCTCGTGGAAAGGCGCGCACAAAGAGGCGGCGAGTCCGGCGTTCTCAAAAATTGCGGAGACGTTCAAGACGGAGAAGGATTTTTACAGCGCGACTTCGGGCAAAGACATTCGCGTCGAAGCGATCATCGGCAAGAACGGCCCCGTCAACGAGCTGAAGGCGGGCGAATCAGGCGAGGTTGTGCTGGACCGCACGCCGATCTATGCCGAGTCCGGCGGACAAGTCGGCGACACCGGCTCGTTCTACGACAACAACGGATCGCAACTGCTCGCCGAAGTCACCAGCGCTTACTACCCCGTCGGTGGACTCGTCGCGCACAAGGTGAATGCGAAGGAGACCCTGCGCGTTGGCGATCGCATCTCTGTCGTCGCCGATGCCGATCGCCGCGCGCGCATCATGCGCAACCACAGCGGCACGCATCTCGTACACGCCGCGCTGCGCAACATCCTCGGCACGCACGTAAAACAGGCCGGCTCGCTCAACGCGCCCGATCGTATGCGCTTCGACTTTTCGCACTTCGCGCATGTCGATGCCGAAGAACTGCGCGACATCGAGCAGCAGGTGAACGACGAGATTCGCCACAACACCGAAGTCGATACGACGGTCACCACAATCGACCAGGCTCTCGCTTCAGGCGCGCTGGCATTCTTCGGCGACAAATATCCCGAGAGCAATGTCCGCGTCGTAACGATTCCCGACGAACGCGCCCCGCGCGGCTTTTACTCCAAGGAACTCTGCGGCGGCACGCACGTCCACCGCATCGGCGATATCGGCGTCCTGAAAATCGTCGGCGAGCAATCCGTCGCCGCGGGCGTCCGCCGCATCGAAGCCGTCACCGGCATCGGCGCCCTCGAACATTTCCAGAAACAAGCGCAAGTCCTGTCGCAGGTCGCCAGCAAACTCAACGTCGGCGAAGACGACGTTTTGGCGACTATCGAAAAACTCTCGCAAACCGTGAAGTCGCTCGAAAAAGATCTCGAAACGCAGAAGCGCAAAGGCGCTCTCGGCCAGCTCGACGAACTCATCGGCAAAGCGCAAACGATCAAAGGCGTAAAAGTCATTGCCGAGGAAGTGCAAAACGTCGATCGCGAAGGCCTGCGCCAATTGGTAGACAGCCTCCGCCAAAAGCTCGGCTCAGGTGTAGTAGCTCTAGGTATGCCCGACAACGGCAAAGTCGCCCTCATTGCAGGCGTTACGAAGGACCTGACCGGTAAAGTCCATGCTGGCAACCTGATACGGGCGCTCGCCCAACAGGTCGGCGGATCGGGCGGCGGTCGCCCCGACCTCGCCGAGGCTGGCGGAAAGGACACAGCCGGCCTTAAAAAGGCACTGCTCTCTGTTCCGGGCTTAGTCGAGCCTTTGCTATAGTTTACCTCGCCAGAAACGTGTCCTCCCGGGGCACCCGTTCGTACTATCGACACCCCATGGACCAACCCCTAGCATTTACCGGGGCCTAGTACTCCGCCCGACTTTGAGTTCGCGAGGTTTTGCAAAAGTGCGCCTTCCCCGGCCAACGGTGATCCAACGCCGCTTTCGAGCGTTTAACGCTCGTTTTGCGGCAGGTTTCGTCGTTTTTGCAGCCTTTTCGTTCGTGGGCGCGCAGCCCGCTGCAGCCCAGATCGCCAAGGTGACCGACGACAGCGGACGGCACTTCTGGGTGAACGCCGAGCCCGTTGTCACGACCAAGATTGCGCCAGCGCGACAGCGCAACGCGATCTACATGCCGAGCGAAGTCTCTTTCTCAGGACGCAATGATCGCCCGGCAGTCAGCATCGATCGAGACGGCATCGAGCGCATCGTGCACGAAGCCGCCGACCGGCATAACGTCGATCCCGCGCTGGTTCGCGCCGTGATCGAAACCGAGAGTAACTGGAATCCTTCCGCAGTTTCCCGCAAGGGCGCAGTCGGGTTGATGCAGTTGATGCCGACCACCGCGCAGCGTTTTGGCGCCAGCGATTTCTACACGCCGCAACAGAACGTCGAGGCCGGTGTTACATATTTGAAGACGCTGCTGGAGCGGTATGATGGTAATCTCGATTTGGCCCTCGCGGCCTACAATGCGGGAGAAGGCGCCGTTGACCGGGCGCATGGAATTCCCCGCTTTCGAGAGACGCGCGACTACGTACAAAAAGTTCAGAATGCGTACTACAGGCCAGGTTCGGGGAGACTTGCAGCGTACATATTTAATCCCCACGCCATCCGCAAGAACGTGGAACCCACCGGCCGCGTCATTTTCTCCAACGACTAAGTCGTCTCCCGCACAGAAGCTCGAGCAGCAGAATGTTGCGACGCACAGAATGGTGCGAGTGGCGGAAGTGTGTGTTGGCTCGGCAGCAAGAAAAGACAACGCAGAGACGCTGAGTTCGCGGAGGTTCGCTGAGAAGAGCTTAGGCGCGAACCTGGTTGTAGTCCCTGCCGTTTACTCTTTCCGTTCAATCGGGATGAGGTTTTAGGTTGGGCATGGGGGCAAGGTCTAGAATCTTCCACATGAGCTTCGCCCGGTTTTCGCCGGTTTTCGCGTCGCGGCGTTTTGCTGCGCGGTTCTCGCGTGGAAGCGCGGCACTCTGGTTGTTGCTCGGCGCGTGTGCAATTCCCTTCTTCGCGGCGAACGCTAAACCCTCGGACACTGCGAAAACTGCGGACTCGCGGCGCGCGGCGGCGACTGCGCAATTCGATCGCGCGGAAGAGCAGCGATCTGCGCTCAACGAAAAACCTGCCAATAAGCGAACGCTTGCGGAATACAAGAATGTAGTGACGACGTATCGCCGCGTGTTTCTGATTACGCCGCGCGCGCCGGAGGTGCCGGAATCGTTGGCGGCAGTGGGACAGCTTTACAGCGAGATGGGCGATCGGTTTGGACGGAGCTACTACCAATCGGCGGTGGATTCGTATCGATTTTTGATTCGCGAATATCCGGCGAGCAAATTGTCGCAGGACGCGATGTTGAAAGTGGCGGCGCTGGAAAAAGATCAGCTGGGCGATCCGCGGGCGGCGGTGAAGATTTACGACGAGTTTTTGAAGAAGTATCCGAAGTCGCCGCGGCGGCGCGAGGCGCAGGAAGCGCGCGCGGATCTGGCTCTGACGCTGGGCGAGACGGGATCGGGATCTACTTCGGCGTCAGCCTCGGGTTCTGGCGGCAAGGCCGGGAACAATTCCGGCGGGAAGACTGCGCGTGGCGGTTCGAGTGCGGCGAGCGCGAAGAATGGTGATGACTCGGATGATGATTCGTCCAGTGCGGTGACGCAAGGCGAGCCGCCGCTGCCTCCGGTGACGCCGAGCGGGGGCACGCCTCGGGTGCGGCGGATCACGACGAAGGTTTTGCCCGATGAGACGCGGGTGACGATCGATCTGGAAGATGCGGTGCAGTATTCGTCGGCGCGAATCAAGAATCCCGATCGGATATTTTTCGACATTCACGACGCTCGGCTGCCTGCGGAAGTGGCGAAAGCGAACGTCAAGGTGGAAGGCAACCTGGTGACGGCGGTGCGCGCGGCGCAGAACCACGCGGGGATTGTGCGCGTGGTTTTGGATGTGAACGGCGTGAAGGAATACAACGCGTCGCTGCAGGATAATCCGCCGGCGCTGATCATTGATTTGTACGCGAAGTCGGGCGCGGCGCCGCAGACGGCCAAGGGAAAGAAGCCGGTGAATGCGCCGGTGGTCGATGCGAAGGGCGAGGCGGAGCTGGCGGACGTGCTGCCGGCAGGTCCGGCGAATATCAGCGGAAAGAACAAAGACAAACAAATTGCGCCCGCGAGCGAGGCGAAGGGCGTGGACGCTGCGGATTTGCCAGCAGATGCGACTGCGGGAACGCCGCCTGCTCCAGCTGCAAAGAAAAATGGCGTGGGATCTGCTGCTGGCGCGACGAGCGATTCTGCGAAGAGCACGACTTCGGCGTCGAATGCGGCCCCGGCCTCGGATGGCGTTGGCACGTCGAACTTGCCGCCATCGCTGGTGCGTAGCGATCCTTCTTCAAAGTCGAAATCCAAGAAGGGCGCGAAACCCGATTTGATTCAGCCGGCTTCGTCGGCGCAGCCTACGCGTGACGGGCAATCGACGCTGACGCGCGCACTGGGATTGAAGATTGGCCGGATTGTGATCGATGCGGGGCATGGCGGGCATGATACGGGAACGATTGGCCCCACGGGATTGATGGAGAAGGATTTGTGCCTCGACGTGGCGCTGCGGCTGGGGAAAATCATCCAGCAGCGACTGCCGGGCGCGGATGTGATCTACACGCGGTCGGACGACACGTTCATTCCGCTGGAAGAGCGGACGCACATCGCGAACGAGGCGAAGGCGGATCTGTTTATCTCGATTCATGCGAATTCGTCGCACGATCACGGGGCACGCGGGATTGAAACTTACTATTTGAATTTGAAGGGGTCTCCGGATGCGATGGAGGTTGCCTCGCGCGAAAACGCGACGGCGAACGAGAGCATCCACGATCTCGACGACATCGTGAAGAAGATCGCGCGCAGCGAAAAGATCGACGAGTCGCGCGAGTTTGCGTCGGACATCCAGGACTCGCTGTCGAAGCGCATCCAGAAGCAATACAAACCGGTGAAAGATCGCGGCGTGCGCAAGGCGCCGTTCGTGGTGCTGATCGGCGCGGACATGCCGTCGATCCTCACGGAGATTTCCTTCCTCAGCAATCCCGGCCGACGAGCAGCTTTTGAAGAAGCCGGAGCACCGCCAGCGCGTCGCCGAGGGGCTTTACCAGGGTGTCGCGGACTACTTGCAGAGTTTGAACAGCATGACCGGAATCCAGCCAAGAATGACCGTTTCTCCCACCGGAAGATCGACGGCAGCCGCCTCAGTTGATTCACCTCGAAACCAGCGTTAGTCTGGTGGTGTCTAACTAATTGGATTCATGCGAACAGGGATCAAGTTTTTCGTCGTTTTTGCCGCAATTTTCCTCGCAACACCCGTTCTCCGCGCCGCCGACGTCCAGTGGCCGGCCAAGATCGGGAGCTACACCGATGCGGGGCGAATTTACCGTAATATCGATCCTCCTTTGATGTCTGATCCTGCGCTGCGGGAATCTGGGTTTGTGAGTGTCGCCGATCGGGCTTACAAGCAGGGGAACCATCAAGTGGAGTTCGCCCTCTACACCTTTCGCGACTCCAGCGGCGCCTTTGAAGCCCTGGCCAAGGTTCGCCAGTATCCGCCACAAAATAGCGCTGGTAGTCACCACGCGATCTACAAGAGCAACTTGATCCTGAACATCGCCAGTGATTCTGAAATCGATCCTGAGACCGTAAAAGCAGCGGAATCCTGGGTGCAATCGATATCTGACCACGTTGCTGCGCCTCCCATCGCGGACTACCTGCCAACTCAGAATCAGTCAACGGCGCGATATGCACTCGGTCCGGAAGGTTTTCGTGAGTATGCCAACGAACTTGGTTCGGAGAAGTTAGCGGCTCTGTCCGACTCCGTGGGGTTTGATTCGCACGCGGAGGCGACGTTCGCGAATTACAAGAGCGGCAAGGATGAGGCGACGCTGCTCCTGATTGAGTATCCGACGCCACAGCTGGCGGAGTTGCATTTGCGGCATTTGCGGCGGGCACTGGCGGACGCGAAGCTGACTTCGAGCAGCATTGAGCGAAAGGGTTCGCTACTGTCGATCGTCCTGGCGCCAACTTCCCCGGAATACGCGGAGAAACTGCGCCGCTCGGTGAATTACGAGACTTCGGTGACCTGGAACGAGCCGAGCCAGACGGCGACCGATCCGCCGATTACGAGCACGCTGGTGAAGATCATTATCGCGACCTTCGTGTTTATGGGGGTCACGCTGGTCCTGGGTATCGCATTTGGCGGCGTGCGCGTGATTACCAAGAGACTGTTTCCGGGGAAGGTCTTTGACCGGAAGGAACAGATCGAAGTGTTGCAACTGGGATTGTCCGGGAAGCCGATCGATCCGTCGGATATGTACTAGGCAGAGACCAACACCAGCCGTATTTCCACGCTCCCTCAGAAGCTCCTTTTAGTACCCTGCGCTCAAATAACTTCAGGACGAAGTAACGGATTTTTCGCGCTGGCGTCTAATTTAGTCACGGTTTGGGTGTGTCTAGGCAGAGCAGCTAAGTTCGCGTAGGATTTAGAGTTGGCGGTATTTTCGGCCTTACGAGCGCGGGCGGCTGTGTATGCCCAGACCAGTGCCTACGGGGGATTCAGGTCGTATGTTGGAATCAGCACACATTTTCAGGTTGGGAAGGCCGGAACGCAGCCGCGTCACCATGGCGGTGTTTGCACTGGCCGTATCGGCGGTTGCAGTCGGCGCGGTAGGCTGCGGCAAGACGTCGGCGGGCGGAGACGCTGCCGGGGCGGGCGCGATGCAGGCCATGCCTGTGCAGGTCCAGGTCGCCAAGACGCAGAAGATTCCGGACTCAACGGAGTATCTGTCGCTTTTGAAATCTCGAAATTCGTCGATCATCAATCCGCAGGTCGAAGGCTACATCACGAAGATTTTCGTGAAGTCGGGCGACCGGGTGAAGCCCGGCACACCGCTGCTGCAGATCGACCCACTGAAGCAACAGGCGACCGTCAGCAGTCAGGAAGCGACGCGGGTGGCGCAGGAAGCCAACCTGAATTACGCCAAGGTGCAACTCGACCGGCAAAAGCGGCTGTACGAAGCGGGTGTTGTGCCGAAGCAAGACCTGGACAACGCGCAGACGACATACGACGCGGCGGAAGCACAGCTGAAATCGCTCGCGCAAGCAGTAACTTCGCAGCAAGTCGAGCTGCACTACTACACAGTGGCCGCACCCACGAATGGAATCGTGGGCGATATTCCGGTGCGTGTCGGCGATCGCGTACAGGTAACGACGCTGCTGACGACGGTCGATGAGCCTGGCCCGGTCGAGGCATATATCTATGTGCCAGCAGACCGCGCGCGCAAGTTGAAGATCGGCGTGCCGGTGCATCTGGTCGATACAGCCGGCAAGGATCTGGCGGACTCGAAGATTACGTTCATTTCACCGCAAGTCGATACGGACACACAGACGGTGCTGGCGAAGGCGACCGTTGAGAATTCGCGCGCCACGTTGCGCATCTCGCAGCAGGTGCGGGCGCAGCTCATCTGGGGCACGTCCGAAGGCACGGTGGTTCCGATTCTATCGGTGACGCGGATCAACGGCGAGTTCTTCGCGTTTCTGGCGGAGAAAGAGAATGGCAAAACGGTCGCGCGGCAGAAGCTACTGAAGGTCGGCGATACGGTCGGGAATGATTACGCCGTCCTGGACGGCCTCAAGGCCGGCGATCACATCATCGTGTCGGGATTGCAGTTTTTGCACGATGGTGCGCCCGTGATAGAGACGGTCGTCGATGGACAGCCGGCACAGGGAATGCCGGGAGCACCGGGCAAGTAATGAAACAGGTGTTCTCCAACGGACTTTGACGGAAGCTACAGCAAAAAATTTGAACTCGGTGGGTTAATCCTTGTTTGTTGATTTTTTCATTCGACGGCCGGTGTTTGCTACGGTTTGCGCGCTGCTGATCATCTTGGGCGGCGCGATTTCGATTCCTTCCCTGCCCATCGCGCAATTTCCAGATTTGGCGCCGCCGCAGGTTGTGGTGTCGAGCGCGTACATCGGCGCGAATGCGCAGACGGTGGAATCCGCGGTGACGATCCCGCTCGAGCAAGCCATCAACGGCGTGCAGGGCATGAAGTACATCACGTCGAGCAGCGGCAACGACGGAACGAGCCAGATCACGGTGACGTTCGACGTGACGCGCAACGTCGATCTCGCCGCAGTTGACGTGCAGAATCGCGTGAGCCAGGCGCAGGGCCGCCTGCCCGACACGGTGAAGAATACCGGCGTCATCATCACCAAGCAGATCGGCGGATTCGTTTTCGGTGGCGGCATCTATACCGAACACGGCGAGTACGACAGCCTCTTTCTCAGCAATTATCTCGACATTTATGTGCGCGACGCGGTGAAGCGCGTTCCGGGTGTGGGCGACGCGATTATTTTCGGCGAGCGCAAATACGCGATGCGCTTATGGCTCGACCCGGCGCGATTGGCACAGCGCGGCTTGACGGCTACAACCGTGCTTGCGGCCTTGCAAGAGCAAAACGTGCAGGTGGCCGCGGGTGAAGTCGGGCAGCAGCCCTCGGCAGACGGGCAAGCGTATGAAATCAGCGTGCGCGCGGTCGGCCGGCTGACGGAGCCTTCGGAATTCGACAACATCATTTTGAAGTCGGGCACGGACGGCACGCTGGTGCGGTTGCGCGACGTGGGTCACGCGGTTCTGGGCGCCGAAAGTTACGCTTCCCTGCTGCGATTCAACGGGCACGATGCCGTGGGCATCGCCGTGACGCAACTACCTGGCGCGAACGCGCTCGACGTCGATCGCGACGCGAAGGCAGAACTCGCGCTGCTCTCAAAAAATTTCCCGCCGGGCATGAAGTACGCGATCGCGTTCGACTCCACGACGGTGGTGGGCGAATCGATCAAAGACGTGCTGCAAACGCTGGTTGAAGCGGTGCTGCTGGTCATCGTCGTCATTTATCTATTTTTGCAGGATTGGCGCAGCACGTTCATTCCGGCAATCACGATACCGGTCTCGCTGATCGGGACGTTCATCTTCGTCAAACTATTCGGCTTTTCGATCAACACGCTGACGCTGTTTGGAATCACGCTGGCTACAGGATTGGTCGTCGATGACGCGATCGTCGTCATCGAAAACGTCGAGCGCCATATCACCGAAGGAATCACCGAGCCGCACAATGCGGCATCTGTGGCGATGAAAGAAGTGGCCGGCGCGGTTATCGCGACATCGCTCGTGCTCGTCGCCGTGTTCGTCCCGGTGGCCCTGTTTCCCGGCACGACGGGTATTTTGTTCCGGCAATTCGCGCTGACGATCGCATTCTCGGTATCGATCTCGGCGTTCAACGCGTTGACGCTGACGCCTGCGCTTTCGGCAATCTTCCTTGGACATCACCGCGAGCGAGCGCAGGGCGCGTTCTTCCGAGCATTCAACCGCGGCGTCGAGTGGGTCACCGAGGTGTATCGCTCGACGGTGCGACACGTGATCGGGTGGCGATTTGTTGCTTTGCTACTCTTTATCGGAATCCTGGGCGCGACTTACTGGGTCTATCAGATCGTTCCGCGCGCGTTCATCCCTGAAGACGACCAAGGCTTCATCATGTTCATCATTCAGGCCCCGCAAGGCGCTTCTCTGACGTACACGCGCGATCTTTGCGCAAAGGTGGAGGAGCAGCTCGCGAAGGAGCCGGACATCAGCGCTGCGTTCACTGTGGCCGGATTCAGCCAGGCCGGGAACGCGCCGAACCGCGCGATCATTTACGCCAACCTTCAGCCGTTCGACCAGCGCAAGGGCGACGCGCATTCGGCGCAGGCAATCATCAACAAACTGCGCGGGCCGCTGTTCATGATTCCGGGCGGGCTTGTGGTGCCCTTCAATCCGCCCGCCGTGCAGGGTCTCGGACAGTTCGGCGGCTTTACGTTTCAGCTGGAAGATCTGGGCCGCAATTCCCTGCAAACGATTGCGAACACTGCGAATACTTTGGTGGCGCAAGGCAACAGCAGCGGGAAGCTGGCCGGCCTGTTCACCAGCTTTACGGCGAACGATCCTCAATATCTCGTGCGTATCGATCGCGAAAAAGCGAAGAGCTTACAAGTGCCGTTCAGCCAGATCACCGATGCGCTGCAGGTTTACATGGGCTCGGTGTACGTGAACGATTTCGACTTCAATAACCGCTCCTATCGCGTCTATGTGCAAGCCGACGAAGGATTCCGCGCACAGGCCAAAGACATTGGGCAATATTATTTGCGTTCCGACACGGGGAAGATGATTCCGCTCGATAACGTGGCGTCGATCGAGCAGACGGCGAACCCGCAGGTCATCACGCACTACAACTTGTTCCGGTCGGCGGAAATCGACGGCAACGCGGCGCCAGGGCGCAGCTCTGGTCAGGCGATTGAAGACATGGAAGCGCTGGCACGGAAAGTTTTGCCGAACGGCATGACGTTTGAATGGAGTGGATTGTCGCTGGAAGAATTGGAATCGGGCGGCAAGGCGACGCTGCTGTTTGGGCTTGGATTGGTCGTTGTGTATCTGACGCTGGCGGCGCAGTACGAGAGCTTTGTGCTGCCGTTCATCGTGTTGCTCGCCGTGCCGGTTGCGTTGCTGGGCGCGATCGGGTCGCAGGCGCTGCGTGGATTGCAGAACGATGTGTATTGCCAGATCGGATTGGTCATGCTGATCGGCCTGTCGAGCAAGAACGCGATTTTGATTGTTGAGTTCGCGGAACAGTTGCGCGAGCAGGGGCTGTCGATCGTCGAAGCCTCGATCGAGGCGGCGCGCATCCGGCTGCGGCCGATTCTGATGACGTCGCTGGCGTTTATCCTCGGCGTTGTGCCACTGGTCTTCGCGCAAGGTGCGGGCCGCGCGGGGCGCATCTCGGTGGGCACGACGGTATTTGGCGGGATGATCGCGGCGACGACACTGAACTTGATCTTCATCCCGGTGCTGTATGTGTTGGTGCGCAGCCTGGTGCCGAGCCGGCAGACGCATACGGTGATAGCGGCAGAGCCGGCGGATTAAATCTTCCTTATCTAACTGTCAATGACTGAAGTTTTTGCTGGGCCTGCCGATAGGTCCGAGTGAGTCGCAGTTTGTTCAGGCATTTCTCAGGACTGGGCCAGCCGGGCCGGTCTCGAGGGTAGGAGTCCCTATGTCGGTCAATCGCATCAGCCAGTCGCACGCCACGGAAGCGGAAGCCGTCCAGAGCGCGAATTCGCAGAAGGCGCAGAGTACGGCGACGAAAGCGGACGCCGTCGAACGGCGGAATTCACAAGGGCGTAACGAGCCTGTCGCGCAGACGCAGCCGAAAGCCACGGCGGACAGTAATGTGGGTCGGCAGCAGGGCCAGGAGCAGAATACTGCGAACGACACGAATGGGACGCGGGTGAACGTGTTCGCGTAGGCGACAGCTATTCTGACCGGCGAAAAGCTGGCACTATTTTTGGCTCTCAAGTGCGCCGCTAAGGCTCGACTCAACGCGCCGAGACTCGGCGTCCTCAAGTTCTCCTCCGCTTCTGTCTAAGCTCGCAACGACAATCAAGAACGCCCGACCGACGATGTTGTGACTTCCTGTTGACGAATTATTGACAAACACCGCCCTCGGCACCCGTATTTTTGTTAACGAATTGTCTCGTTTTTGTGAAACCGACGAGGGTGCCGTGATTTCGGCACTTCCCGACGTATTCTAGATCGCAAGAAAACTGATCTCGAGATACGACCAGCGGCTATCCGTGTATCGCCCGGCCGGGGTCGCGCAAACGGGGAAACCTCGGGATGACGCGACGGCAGATCTGGAATAACAACTTCCGGAATGTGGTCTTACAAGTCGGAGACACGAACGTGGCTCTAAGCGTTTTGAGACCGGGTAAGGCTAAACTAATCGGCACGAGCGTCGCAGTCCAAGGAGGCTGTTTCTCATGACGTACCCTTCTCGCCGCGCCCACCGGCGCACCAGCGGATTCTTTCCGGGGATTCTAGGGTGCGTTCTTTTGTGTTGTAGCCCAGCTGCGTTTGGGCAGTCGCAGGATGGCACGGCGAACGCGACGGCGGCGCCGAGTACGGCGGAGATATCGGACAAGATCGACCAGCTGACGAGATCGCTCCAACAGACGCAGGTCGAGCTGGCACAGTCGCGCACCGAGATTCAGGAACTGCGAGCGACGTTGAAGCAGGTATTGGAGCGCATGACTCCGGGATCGACTGGCGGTGACGCCACGACGGCAAACGTGGGCACGCAGCCTGTCGGTCAGGTTAGCTCCGCGAACGCGGCGGTCGCGAACCAGCAGGTCACGGGTGAAGAATCCAAACCCGGGCCGGCGCAGATATCACAGGACGACTGGGACATCCTGAACGAGCGGGTTGAGGAGCAGCGACAGGTCAAGGTCGAGAGCATGTCGCGCTATCGAGTGAAGTTGTCGGGGCTGGCGCTGTTCACCGCGTTCGCCAACTATGGGCAGGTCGATAACACCAGCCTGCCGAGCATCGCTTTGCCGGCGATCCCGGGATATTCCGACGGTAGCGTCACCGCTTCGGTGCGGCAATCCATTATCGGGCTGACGGGCTTCGGGCCAACCGTTTTTGGTGCGCACACGAGCGCCGACCTGCAGATGGACTTCTTCGGAGGCGTGCCGACAACCTATGGAGGAAGCAACTCGGGGCTCGCCGAACTCCGACTGGCGCGGTTCCGGATGGACTGGGCAAAGACGTCGGTGGTGGCGGGGCTTGATTATCCGTTCTTTGCGCCGAATCTACCGACCAGCTACATGACTGTGGTCGTGCCGGGATTCGCATCGGCGGGCAAGCTGTGGTCCTGGACGCCGACGGTCCGAGCGGAACATCGCTTTGACGGGCCGTTTTCGGCGTTCAAGGTCGAAGCGGGATTCCTCACGCCGTCGTCGTACTCCTACTATGCACCTAATACGAATGTTTTTATCGCATCGCCGTCGTCGAATTCCCGGCAGCCGACTTATGCGACCCGAATTTCGGCCAGCACGCACTCGGAAGATCGGCCAGCGACGATTGGCTTTGGCGCGGTCTATTCGCCGCAGAAGTTTGTCGGCGGATACGACGTCTCCGGATGGGTGGGGACGATGGACTGGCGCTTCCCGCTCTTTCCGCGTGCGGAACTCAGCGGCGAATTCTTCACTGGCCGGGGCATCGATGGCTTCGGCGGTCTGCCGCTGAGCCCGCTGCGTCCGACGGACGCGACGTACTACGCCTCGGTAACGGCGCCGCAACTGGCGAACATTGGCGTCATCGGCGGATGGACGCAATTCAAGTATCGGGTGAACTCGCGCAACGAATTCAACGTCGCGGCAGGATCGGGCGGACGCAACTCCGGCGATCTTCGCAACGCCGGAGTGAGCGATTCATTTCTGCTATCGGTTCCCGCGCGCAATCAGATGTTATTCGCGAACTATATTTTCAAGCCGCGATCGGATCTGCTTTTCTCGGTGGAATACCGGCGATTACGAACGTATGACGTCAACGGACCAGCGGACGCGGCAAATCAGCTTGGCCTGGCCGTCGGATTTCTCTTTTAGCGTATGAAGATCATTTTGACTCATTCGCGATTTCTCTTGTGCGTGATTGCGGGCGCTGGCCTTGTGATTAGCGCGGCTGGTTTCGCGTCAAAAGGCGCTAACGCCTCCGGCGCTGTCGGCGGCCCGCACTCCGCGGTCGGAACGCCACGAGCCGACGAAGTCTCCGGCGAAGTCACGCTCACGCAATCGGGCTCGGACACCGCGCCGGACGCTTCGCAGGTCGTCGTGTGGCTCACTCCGTCAGGAGCCCTGGCAATGCCGCACGCCGCCGGCGACAGGCCGCGCTATCGGCTCGTCCAGCACAACAAGCGATTCGAGCCGGGCCTGCTGGTTGTGCCCGTCGGCAGCGTCGTCGATTTCCCTAACGAAGACCCGTGGTTCCAC
Organism: uncultured Acidobacteriota bacterium; assembly: GCA_963766985.1. Taxonomy (GTDB): domain Bacteria; phylum Acidobacteriota; class Terriglobia; order Acidiferrales; family UBA7541; genus Acidiferrum. The sequence goes on along the minus strand of CAVYCJ010000003.1, from coordinate 250,670 downwards.
AACGTGTTTTCGCTTTACCGCGGCAAGCGATTCGATCTCGGCTTGTATCAGGCGGGCGCGCAGCGCTCGGTTCGATTCGATCGAATCGGCCCGTCGTATTTGTTCTGCAACATTCATCCAGAGATGACGGGCGTCGTGCTCGCGGTCGACTCGAGCATGTACGCGATTTCCGACAAGTCGGGACGCTACATGATCAACGGCGTCGCGCCGGGCAAATACACGATGCACGTCTGGTACGAGAACGCGAAGCCGGAGTCGCTCGCGAATTTGCAGCGCACGGTCGTCGTCGATGACGCGACGCGCACGCTGCCATCGGTTTCTGTACCTGTAGTGAAGCAGATCCAAAAGGAACACAAAAACAAATATGGGCAGGACTACGATCCCGACGCATTGAATCCGGATTACTGAACGTCGATTCGGGGCCAGCGCGCGTCAGAGATGGCAACCAGGCGGAATGCAAAGTTACCGGCTGGCGCGAAACGAAATCACAAATGGAGTGAGGACGGAGACATGGAAACTGTATTGGTCGTCGAAGATAGCCGCGCCATGCAGCGCACGCTGCAGCGCTTGTTGGAAGCCGATTCGCTGCAGGTGCAGATCGCTTCTGACGGAGTTACGGGCCTCGAATATTTCCGCAAGCAACAGCCGAACGCCGTGCTGCTCGATCTCAAACTCCCCGGCCTCTCCGGCAAAGAGCTATGTCGCGAATTCAAGTCGATCGCGTCGTCGGTTCCGATCGTGGTGCTGAGCGCGAACGCCGAAGTCGAAGACAAGGTGCTGTTGCTCGAGCTTGGCGCCGACGACTATGTCACCAAACCATTCAGCCCGCGCGAATTGCTGGCGCGGGTGCGGCGCGCGATGCGCAGGGGCGTTTCGAAGGGCCCGCAAATTTCCAATGTGCCGGCAAAATCCGTGAATCACGAAATTCTGGTCTTTGGTGAGGCGAAGGTCGACTTCACCAGCATGGAAGCCGAGCAAGCGGGCAAATCGGTCACGCTCACCGCGCAGGAATTTAAGCTGCTGAAATTCTTCGCCGGCTCGCCTGGCCGTGTTCTTTCGCGCGACGAGTTGCTCAATGAAGTGTGGGGCTACCAGAATTACCCGTCCACGCGCACTGTGGACAACCACATTCTGCGGCTGAGGCAAAAACTCGAACCCGATTCCGCGAATCCGCGTTATTTTCTGACCATTCACGGCGCAGGCTACAAATTCGTTCCCGGTAGCGGCGCTACATCGATTCCTCAATGAACCTAGGTCGCACCACCATGTCGCGTCTCCGCCTGCGCACGCAGCTTTTTCTCGCTACGCTGCTGACGATCTGCGCGTTGACGGGGAGCTTCTTGCTGATCATCCGGCACACCGTGATCATCGAGACCGATCGACAGGTTCGCGCCGGCACCGAAGATTCGATTCGCGCATTCGAAGGCGTCCAACACCAGCGCGAGCGCCAGCTATCCAGCAGCGCGGCGATGATCGCGGATCTGCCACCGCTGAAGAGCCTGATGACCACCGGCCACGCGCCCACGATCCAGGACGCTTCAACGACGTACTGGAAACTGTCGGGCAGCGACCTCTTTGTTCTGGCGAAGCCCGACGGCGAAGTCGTCGCACAGCACGTCACCGATCGCGGATTCCCTCCGGAGGCCGCCGAGCGCGATTTGAAGCGCTCCGTCGATCAAGGCGACACCGCTTCGTGGTGGTACGACAACGGGCGCCTCTATTGGGTTTTTCTTCGCCCGATCACCGCCGGCGCCGGCCCGGAATCGCAGGAGCTCGGCATTCTCGCGATCGGCTATCAGGTCAATGCGAGCGTCGCGCAGCAGCTCGCGCTCGTCGCGCAGAATCAGATCGCGCTCGCCACCGATCAAGACGTCATCGCCTCAACGCTTCCACGTAGTGACGAGGCAATCCTCGTGGAATTGATTCGAAAGTCCGACCCGCAGACGCGGCCCGACTCCACCGAAATCAAGCTCGACACCGATCACTACGCCATCGCTTCCGTACTTCTCCACGGCGCGCTGCCGTCGCCGGTGCGTTGCTACGTCATGATGCCGCTCGCGCCGATCGATGAGTTCATGCGGCGCCTCACGCGCACGATCTCTGTGCTCGGCGTCTCCGCGGTTGTCTTCGGCGCGCTTTTGTTCGGCTTCCTCTCGCGCACGATCACCAAGCCGCTCGACAATCTCGTCGCCGGCGTTCGCGCGCTCGCCGCAGGCGACTACACCTACTCGATCGTCCCCGAAGGAACGAGCGAAGTCGCCGAACTCAGCACCGCCTTCGCAAAGATGCGCAGCGAACTCGCCGCCTCTCAACAAAAGCTCATCGAAAACGAGCGCATCGCCGCGCTCGGCCGCGCTGCCAGTTCCCTTTCGCACGACTTGCGCCACTATCTTGCCGCAGTCGTCGCCAACGCCGAATTTCTCTATGAAGCCGACGAACTCAATCTCGACAAGAGCGAGATCTACAAGGAAATTCAGACCGCTTCGACGCAGATGACCGATCTCATCGACTCGCTACGCGAGATTGCCTCGCAAGGCTCCGCAATTTCCCCGCAGCCCACGGATCTGGATCAAATCGTCCGCCGCGCCGTCGAAGCCGTCCGCGTGCGCCCGGAATTCCGATCGCGCACCATTTCCCTAACCGCCTCGGGAACCACCGAAGGCGTCTTCGATCCCAAAAAACTCGAGCGCGCCTTCTTCAATCTCGTTCTCAACGCCTGCGAAGCCACTCCCGACAGCGATGGCCGCGTCACGATCGACATTCAGAATCACAAGGACGTTTTCCAGGTCCGCGTCACCGACCACGGCAGCGGAATTCCACCTTCAATCCGCACGACCGTCTTTGATCCGTTCGTCAGCTCTGGCAAGCCGAACGGTACCGGTCTTGGCCTCGCGATCGTCACCAAAATCGTGCAGGACCACGGCGGTTCCGTTTCGCTTGAACGCAGCTCCGAATCCGGCACGGTCATGCTCGTCGAACTCCCGCGCCACCCGATGCCGGTCGTCTCGCACTCCGACTCAACCTTCGCCTGATGACGTGCTGACGCGCTTCAGTCCCTCACAGCGCAGAGCAGCACGTGAAAGCAACTCATCATCGGCGCAAAAATCGTCTTTGGCTTTGTGCTGTCGAGCGGCACGAGAATCACTCGGTCCGCCCACTGCCCAAGCATTTCCGCGCAATCAAACACGCTGTAGGAATACGCCAGTCCGTCGCCTTCCGAAAATCGGTAACCCTTCCCGCGCGTTTTCAATCGATAGGCCGCGTTGAACAATCCGCTTTTCCACAAAAGCAATTTCCCCCATCGCCCCAACGCACTGCCATACGCGAAGCGATTCTCGTCGGAAATAAAAATCGCCTTTCGCGCGACTCTCATCATTTCGCGCACGACCTTCTCAGGCTCCCTGGCGTGATGCAGCACACCGCACTCATAAACCGCGTCGAAGCTCTCCCGCTCGAATGGCAGAGACTCACCGCTTCCCTTCGTAATATCCGTCTCCGAAATTCCGTTGGCTTCGATGGCCTGCCGAATCAATCCATCCACCGGCTCAATTCCGCGAATTTTAATTTCAGGGTGTCGTTGCGCCAGATACTTCATCCCGCGGCCGGTTCCGCATCCCACATCCAATGCGCTCTCCAGGCCGTGCGCCCCAATCATCATCGAAATGTACTTCAGCGCGATGTAATGCTCGTCGCCCTCAACCACATGCGCGGCGTCATATTGGGCTGCCGTCCGCTCGTAATATTCCCGTTGAATCTGCTCCTGGACGCTCATCCCGGCTCCAACATCAGATTTGACACCGACAACGCTGCCTCACACCGCAATTTACCATCGCGAGGCGATAGGAGCGTGAGCAAAAGATGAACGCTAGCAGGAAAAAATGGAAGATTGGATATCGAGGGAAAATTTTGGAGGCGCGGGCGGGAATCGAACCCGCGAGTAGCAGCTTTGCAGGCTGCCGCCTTACCACTTGGCCACCGCGCCTCATCACAGCGGCGCGAGCAAACTCAAACGCAATCGCCCGCGCCACTGCAAAACTCATTCAACCTATTTTACTTGGAACCGCCCGCCGCAGCCGCCACACCAGACACCGTCTGGTTCACCACCGGCGCGCCGATCAAATTCCCCCACTCGGTCCACGACCCATCATAATTCTTCACGTTGTCGTAACCGAGCAAATACTTGAGCACAAACCAGGTATGCGAGCTGCGCTCACCGATGCGGCAATACGCGATCGTTTCCTCGGCGCCGCCGGTCACGCCCTTGCCCTGATACAGCGCCGCCAGCGCATCTGCTGACTTGAACGTCCCATCCTCTGCCGCCGCCTGCGCCCAGGGAATATTCGCCGCGCCCGGAATGTGCCCCGCGCGCTGCGCCGTCTCCGACATTCCAGGAGGCGCAATCACCTTCCCCGTGAACTCATCCACCGACCGCACGTCCACGAGGTGCCCCTTCGTCTTACCTTCCACGACCGCGAGCACTTCGTCGCGGCGCGCGCGAATCGAATCGTCGGGCGCACTGGCTTTGTACGTAGTCGGCGTCACGTTCGCCGCATCCGTCGTAAGCGCGCGCTTTTCTTCCAACCATTTCTTGCGCCCGCCGTTGATCAGCTTTACGTCCTTGTGCCCGTGATACTTCAACTGCCAGAACGCATACGCCGCGAACCAATTGTTGTTATCGCCGTACAGCAAAATCGTCGTGTCGTTCGAAATCCCCGACTTCGACAGCAACGCCTCCAGCGCCTCTTTGCTGATCAAATCGCGCCGCACGTTGTCCTGCAACTGCGTCTGCCAGTTCCATCCCACCGCGCCGGGAATGTGCCCCTGGTCATACGCCGTCGTATCGACATCCACTTCCACCAGCCGCGTGTTCGGCGCGTTCAAATTCTCCGCCACCCACTCCGTCGAAACTAAAACTTCCGGATGCTTGTAGTCAGCCATTTCTGTCTCCTCTTTCTTCGTCTTCGCTTTTCTCTCAGAAACCTTTCGCGCGGTGAACGGCGCGCAACAAAAATTCCAGATGACGCCCAAAAATAAAAAACCCACCAGCCAGTCACTGGCGGTGGGATTCACAGAATCGAATTCAGCTATTAGCAGCTAATCCGTTCGCTTCCCTTCGCCAGAAGACACACACATACAACATGGACAGCAACACGCTGCCGAATGAACTGTCATCTGGTGGAAAGCGTTCACATAAAAAGCATACACAGGAGCCTCTCCTCGCGCAAGGTACCAAATTTCGTTGCGCCCTAAACGCTAATGGTAGATTGTCATTCCGACCGGAACGAGCCGACGCTTTTTCCTTCGCGTTCGCCCCTGCGAACGTGTCGGCTCGCGTAGTGGAGAAATCTCTCTTCGATTTGTCCGCCGAAGCTCCCGCCTTTTTTGACCTTTGTCGCTTCGCTATTTCACGATTTCCGCTTCGATCGCCGCGCCCAAGTCGCGGGTAGTCGCCGCCCCGCCAATATCCGGCGTCATTACGCTTCCGGCAGCAAGTACCTTCGCAATCGCAGCCTCGATCGCGTCAGCAGCCTCGCCCTCTCCAAAATGCCGGAGCATCATCGCCCCCGACCAAATCTGCCCGATCGGATTCGCAATCCCCTTGCCCGCGATATCCGGCGCCGACCCATGCACCGGCTCAAACATCGACGGAAACTCCTTCTCCGGATTCAAATTCGCGGAAGGTGCAATGCCGATCGATCCCACGACCGCCGGCCCGAGGTCCGACAAAATATCCCCAAATAGATTCGATCCCACCACGACATCAAACCAGTCCGGATGGCGCACAAAATGCGCCGTCAAAATGTCGATGTGATATTGATCCGTCTTCACATCGGGATAATCCTTCGCCACTTCGCGAAAAATTTCATCCCAGAACGGCATCGTAAAAATGATCCCGTTCGATTTCGTAGCCGAAGTCAGCCGCTTCTTCCGCGTCCTCGCCAGTTCAAACGCGTAGCGAATGATGCGCGTCACGCCCATCCGCGTGAAGATCGCCTGCTGCACGGCCAATTCCCTCGGCGTCCCCTCATACATCCGTCCGCCGACGTTCGAGTACTCGCCCTCGCAATTTTCGCGCACGATCACAAATTCAATCTCGCCCGGCTTCCAATTCTTCAGCGGCGACTCGATCCCCTCAAACAATTTTACGGGCCGCAGATTCACGTACTGCTGAAACGCTCGCCGGATCGGAATCAGCAATCCCCACAACGAAACGTGATCTGGTACATCGGGGTGGCCGACCGCTCCCAGAAAAATCGCGTCGAATCGCCGCAACTGATCGAGCCCGGCGTCGGGCATCATCTTTCCGGTTGCCACATACCGCTCGCAGCTCCAATCGAACGGCGTCCACTCACACCGAAATCCAAATCGCTTGCCCGCCGCATCGACAACGCGAATCCCCTCGGGCACAACCTCCTTCCCGATCCCATCCCCCGCAATCACCGCCACCTTGTACGATTTCATCTCGCCTCGGTCACCTTCGCGCTGTAAATGTAGAGGCGCAGCACGCTGCGCCCCAGTCCGCAAGGTCTACGCGTCTTGAAGCCTTCCCTCGACGCGGCCGTTGTCACCGCTCGCCGTCTTCAGTCCCAACGACAAGGCCGCCGCCGCTAACATCACGCATCCCAAAAAGATAAATCCCGAATGAAAATTCCCGGTCCGCTTATTCAAATAACCCACAATCAACGGCGCGAAATACGCTCCTAGATTCCCCAGCGCATTCACCAGCCCCATCACCGACCCGACAATCCGCGGAGGCAAAGTCTCCGTCGGAATCGCCCAGAATGGCCCCATCGCCCCGTACAAACCGACGCCACTCAGCGACACAAATAAAAACGCCAGCCCGATCGAGTGGGAAGCCGCCACGACCGCCAGCTAGCAGACAGCATCCGCCGAAAAACATCGTCGCCGCCGCATGCAGCCGGCGTTCGTGCGCCCGATCCGAGAGTCGTCCCACGACGACCAACGCGATCGCCGCAACGATATAAGGCAGGGTGAACAAAAATCCCGTCGTCAGCCCGCTCAGTCCCTTAAATGCCGCCATCGCGCTCGGCAACCAGAACAGCAACCCCATCTGCCCCGCGACGAAGCAAAAATAAACCGCTGCGAGCAAAAATACTTGCGGCCGCAGGAGATCAGCCAAAAACGATCCGCCCGAGGACGCGCTTTCGAGGCCGCTCGATTCCGCGCGCAGCGTCGCCACCACCTTCTCGCGCTCCGCTTCCGGCAGCCACTTCGCCTCGCTCGGATGATCCTGAATGAAGGCCAGCCAGATGATCAGCCACACAAACGGCAAGGCGCCCTCGGCGATCAGCATCCATCGCCAGTTCCAGTGGTCGAGCACCCAGCCCGAAAACGGCGACGACACAATCACCGCTCCCGGCAGACACAAGAGCCACAACGCATTCGCGCGTGCCCGCTCCGCTTTCGAAAACCAGTGTGAGATCAAAATCAGCGTCGCCGGAAACACGCCGCTCTCGGCCACGCCGAGCATCAACCGCAAAATCAACATCTCGTGATACGTGCGCGCAAATCCGCATCCGACGGCGCATACGGCCCAGAAAACCAGCAGGACGCTGATGAATTTCTTCGGGCTCCAGTTTTTCGCCAGGTGCCCGCCCGGAATCTGCAGCGCCAGGTATCCCCAGTAAAAAATCCCGGCGACGTTCCCAGCCTGCGCCGGATCCAAGCCCAAATCGCGACTGATCCGCGGCAACGCCAGCGAAATATTCGTCCGATCGATAAACGCGATCGTATACATCACCAGCGCCACCGGAATAATCCGCAACCACCGCCGCGAAATCCCCTCGCGCGCAGCGCTACCGGTCATCGATGTCGTCACGGACATGGCCTCGGACTGTACCACTCCTATCCGACGAGTCGTAGGGGCACGCCACGCCGTGCCAGTCCTGCCTCAAGTTGCGTCGCTCGGCGCGACCTCTTGCGCCTGTCATTCCGACCGGAGCGAGCCGACGCATTTTCTTCACGTTCGCTCCTGCGAACGTGTCGGCTTGCGTAGTGGAGGAACCTCTCTTCGATTGATCCGGCGTGCGTGACCGAACCCGCACGCGCTAAACTCCTGCTGAGGCCCCACCCATGAACATCCACGATTTCCGCCGTCTCGCACTCTCCCTCCCCGGCGCCGAAGAAAGCTCCCACATGGGCTCCCCGGACTTCCGCGTCGGCGGCCGCATCTTCGCCACGCTCGCCGCCGCCAAACTCGGCTACGGCAACATCATGATCACCCCCGAGCAACAATCCGCCTTCGTCGAAGAACTCCCCGAAGTCTTCATCCCCGTTCCCGGCGGCTGGGGACGCGGCGGAGCGACGCACGTCAACCTCGCTGTGGCGAATGAAGATGTAGTCCTCGGCGCCCTGCAAACCGCCCACAAACTCCGCGTGGACAAAAATGCGAAGACACCCTCGAAGGCACCCGCCGCGAAGCCGAAATCTAAGGCGACACAAAAGGCGAAGCCAGCTCGAAAACCCAAAGCGAGTAAAACGAAAGCACGCCGTTCGAACACTCGCTCGAAGAAATGAACGCTCACTCAGCTCGGACCAGCGCAAATTCGGTGATTCGAATACGGTAAATAGGTTGACAAGGCAGTTAATCTGTGCTATCCTCCGCTGTGTTTGTCGCCTCCGCGTCGCCTGTTCCCCCTCAACTGCGGCTTCCCTACCTCACCACTGTGTCAAAAGAGTGCCGCCGCAACTCCCTCAACCGACGACGTTTGCGCATTCCCATTTCCGACCACTCCCCTAATCGCATCAATCACGACATGTTGCCCACTCTTGCGAAAAACAGGGGGTGTATGTCCTATGACCAGAATTGACCACACCCTCGTCAAAACCAGCCATCGCCCGTCGTCCCGCTCGCTTCCTAAGTCATGCAGGATCGCCGCTTCTTGGCGGGATCATGTACGGGCGCAGGACTCCTGCGCCCCAGCTTGCCCAGACGTCCGCCCCACCTCGGTCCGTATCTTCCCCGCATTACGTTTCATTTCTTTTCGCTTCATATCCTTTCGCCTGTAGTAAACTCCGCGAAGCCATCATAAAAGGGGCAATCGGATGAACTCGAGCATCAAGCAAGTACTGCGATCGACTACCGCTGCCGTCGCCATCTTCGCCATCGTTGCCAGCGGCTGTTCGCAGAAGGAAACAACGGCGGAAAAAACCGAATCCGCGCCGGCGAAATCGAAAATCACCGTCAAGCCCGGCCCCCAGGGCGTCATCATCTCCACCGGCAAAGCGCAGTTCACGCTCGCTCCGGACGGCGGCCTGACCGCCACCATGGAGCAGAACGGCGCCGCCTCAACTCTGGAAGCCTCGTCGACGCCCAGCAACAACGCGCCCGTTGTCACGATCGCCAAGAAGGACTACACCGGCGCCACTCTTGACCTCGAACACGCCAAGCTCCGCGAAGCCGCCGGCAAACTCGGCAAATTCGGTGAACAAGTCGAAGCCACCGGCAAAGTCCCCGGCACCGATCTCGAAGAAACCGTCACCGTCGAGGTCTACGACGACTTCCCCGGCATCGCGATCCTCTCCACCCGCCTCACGAACACCGGCGCAAAGGACGTCGCGCTCGACTCTGTCACCCTCCAGCGCCACGCGTTCGATGCGTCCGTCACCGATTCCAAACTCGCTCCGCACGACATGTGGACCTTTATGGGCTCCAGCCTCGAGTGGGGCCGCGATGAAATCTTCCAGATGCCCGCGAAGTTCACGCAAGAAAATCCGTTCGGCGCTCCAGTTGCCGTCGGTGGCGATCTCGGCAGCGCGGGCGGCGGCATCCCCGTTGTCGCCTTCTGGACGCGCCACGTCGGCGAAGCCATCGGCCACATCGAAACGATTCCTCTCGTCATCGACATTCCGGTGCAGACCGCGAAGAATGGCCAAGTCGAAGCCGGCGTAAAAGTGCCGGTGAAGTCGACGCTCAAGCCCAACGACGTCTTCTCTTCCCCGCGCACGTTCCTCGCGATCTACAGCGGCGACTTCTACAAACCGCTCAGCACGTGGTCCGACGTGGTCGAAAAGGAAGGTCTTACCAAGACAGTCGAACAATAACGAGGACTACGCGGTCGCGTGGTGCGGCTGGGGCTATGAATTTGGCGTGACCACCAAGCAGATGCTCGACACGATTCCGAAGCTCAAGGAACTCGGCATTCACTGGGCAACGCTCGACGACGGCTGGTTCAACAATTACGGCGACTGGCAGCCCCGCTTGCCCACCTTTGCGAACAACGCGATTCCCGACATGGTGAAACAGTTCCACGATCAAGGAATCAAAGTGCAGCTGTGGTGGTTGCCGCTCGCGGTCGAAGACGGCCATTACGGCTACGGCGGCCGAAAATATGTTGAGGCCGACGTTCTGAAGCAGCATCCGGAGTGGTTGATTCTCAATAAAGACGGCAAACCCGCTCGCATGGCGCGCAATCTCGCCACGCTCTGCCCTGCCGTGCCCGGCGTGCAGGAATACTACAAACAGCTCACGACGCGCTTCATCAAGGATTGGGGATTCGACGGCTCGAAGCTCGACAATATTTATTCCGTGCCGCAGTGCTTCAACCCGGCTCACCATCACAAATCGCCGAACGACTCGATCTATGCGATGGGCGACGTCTACAAAGTTATTTTTGAGACGACGCGCTCGCTCAAGCCCGACAGCGTGACGCAGAGCTGCCCGTGCGGCACTCCGCCGAGCCTTGCGTGGATTCGCTACATGGATCAAGCCGTCACTGCCGATCCAGTCGGCTCCGTTCAGGTTCGCCGCCGCGTCAAGATGTACAAAGCGTTGCTCGGTGCGCGTTCTGCCGTTTACGGCGACCACGTCGAACTGACGCGCATCTCCAACGCCACCAACGATGAACAGGATCTCGGCGAAGATTTCGCTTCGACGCTCGGGACCGGCGGCGTGCTCGGCACCAAGTTCACGTGGCCCGACTACGGACCGAAATTCAAGCAGGTTTATCTCGACCCGCAAAAAGAAGAACACTGGAAGAAGTGGATCGGTCTCTATAACCAGAAGCTTTCTCTCGAAAGGCGACTTCCTCGATCTCTACACCTACGGCTACGACTTGCCCGAAGCGTACGCCATTCAAAAAGACGGCGACATGTACTACGCGTTCTTCGCGCCGCCATCGGAAGACGTGAGCGAAGGCGGAAGCACCGGAACGCTCAAAGCCGCGAAGAAAGAAAAACTAACGCCGCCGAAGCCCACGAAGTGGGCCGGCGAAGTCGAACTGCGCGGGCTCGACGCAGGCAAAACCTACAAAGTCACTGATTACGTCCACCAGAAGGACTACGGCACAGTCACCGGCCCAACCGCCAAACTCAACGTCGATTTCACCGGCAACATTTTGTTGGAAGCCGCGCCAGCGCAGTAATTCTCCGGCGCGAGTAGGAAGGAAATCGGCGAACTCGTAGTTGGATTTTGGCTAAACGAAGCGCGCGGCGTTCTTTGCGATGTACCCGTCGCGGTACGCCGCGTCGCGAAACGCTTCCGTGCCGCCGCCACGCGTCGTCGACAACGCCGCAGTGACATTTCCAAACGCGAGGCAATCTTCCAGCTTCGCGCCGCGAACGAATTGATGCAGAAAGCCGGCATTAAAACTGTCGCCGGCGCCAACCGCATCGACAACTTCTACCGCCAGCGGCAACGCCGTGAATCGTTTGTCGCCGCTAACGACCAGTGCGCCCTTGGAGCCGCGCTTCAGAACGAGCGTCTTCACTTTTTTCGAGAGAATCTCGATCGCCTTCTCGACTTCGTCGTCGCTAACGCCCGCCATGCGGCACGCTTCATGCTCATTCGGCATCAACAGATCGAGATGCGGAAACAGTTTCTGAATCTCGGGCGTCCAGCGATCCTCGGGATCATCGTTGGTGTCGAGCGAAGTCGTGAGACCCGCGGCTTTGGCCTCGCGGAAAATTTGCTCGAGGCTTGGCTGAATCGCGCGCTGTAAAAAATACGACGCAACGTGCAGATGTTTCGCGTCGAAGACGTATTTCAAATCGAGATCGGCGATGCTGTATTCCGCCATCGTGCCGGGGTAGGTCAGGATGTAGCGTTCCTTCCCTTGCGGCAGAATCACGGTGAGCCCGGTGATTTTTCCGTCGAACTTGCGAACGCGGGTTAAATCGATTTTCGCTTCGGCAAGACGTTCGATGCAGATGGGACCGAGCGAGTCGCTGCCGATGCTGGAACTGAAACTCACGGTGCTGCCGAGGCGCGCCAAGTTGTGCGCGAAAATCGCCGACGAGCTACCGAGCGTCAGGCTCAGGTTTGTTGCGAGGTGTTCGCGGTCGAGCTCTAACTTTGCCGGCAATCCGTAGAAGATCAGATCGAGATTCAGCTCACCGATCACGCTGACGTCAAATTTGCCCACCGCTTACTTCTCCTTTTTCAAGAGAAACAGTTGCTAGACGAGTTTCACTTCGACGTCAGCTTCGCGCAGAACTTTTAAATCTTTTTTCGGGATGCGCTTGTCGGTGATCGTTTCATGCACCGCGCTGGTCGGCATGATCAACGAAAGGCTACGCTGGCCGAACTTGCTGGAGTCGCAAACGACGACGACGCGGCGCGCGGATTCGGCCATCACGCGATTGACGCGCGCTTCGAGCACGTTCGGCGTCGTCAACCCGTAGCGCACATCGAATCCATCGACGGCAAGAAACAGCAGGTCGGCGCTGAGTTTTTTCAACGATTCCTCGGCGAGCGGACCGACTAATGAAAATGAATTTTTGCGAAGCACGCCGCCCGTCAAAATAACTTCGACGGAAGTGTCCGCAAGTTCCGCGGCGATATTCGTCGCGTTCGTGATGACCGTCAGGCTCTTGAAATGTCGCACCGAGCGCGCGATTGCGGTTGTCGTTGTGCCGGAATCCAGAATGATGACTTGGCCCTGGCGAATCATGTGGCCGGCCGCTTCGGCGATGCGCAGCTTTTCGCGGCGGTGCATCTGCTCTTTTTCCTGAATCGAGCGGTCGCGCAGCGCTCCGGTTTTTACGGGCAGCGCGCCCCCGTGTGTGCGCTCGAGCTGGCCTTCGTGCTGGAGAAACTCGAGGTCTTTGCGAATCGTAATCTGCGACGTGCGAAACTTGCTGGCGAGCGCGCCGACAAGCACGCGCCCTTCGGTCTGGAGCATTTCGAGAATTTCGCGGCGGCGTTCTTCGCTAAGCATGGTTGGGAATATGCCTCGTGTTTGAAATCGCGCTCAACGTCTTGCTGTTCGTCCTGGTCCTGTTCATCGTCTTCTCGTTCATCGGAGTGCCTGAACCTGAACTTGATCGCGAAGGCGTTCGATGTCGTGCAACTGAACGCGCCCGGGAAGATCGGCCAGGACATTCGCGGCGCCACAAGCAACCGCGAGCCGCAATGTATCTGCGGGTTCGAGACCCTGGCTCGCAGCAAACGCGAAGCCAGCAATCGTAGCATCGCCGCTGCCCACAGCGGAGGCCGCTTCCAATTTCGGAGGCACGGCGACGAATGCTTCTGGGCTGCCTGCGCCCAACCAGACCAAGCCGCTGGCCCCCAAGCTAATCGCTGCGCTGTGCGGTCCTTCGCGCACCAAACTTTTCAATGCCGATCCGGCCGAAGCGGCGCCGTCGATCGTGCGGCCGATGAGCCATTCGGCTTCTTCCTGATTGGGCTTGGCGAAATCCGGCCGCTGTTGTAAACCGAGCTTGAGAGGTTCGCCACTCGTGTCGAGAAACACGCGAGCGTTGTGACGACGGCCAATTTTTACGAGCGTGGCGAATTCGTCCTTCAGAAGCCCTGGTGGCAAGCTGCCGGACATGATGACGATGGCATTCGGATTGAGTTCGAGTGCGGTTTCGAATGCGCGGAGGAGCGATTCCCTTTCCGCAGGCGTGACGCGTGCGCCGGGCTCGAGAATTTCCGTGACGCTTCCGTTCTCTTCCAGAATTTCGAGATTCATGCGCGTTTCGGCCGCGGTCGGAATGCCTTCGGCGCGGATGGAAAGATCGCGCAAGCCTTGCAGAAGTGCGTCGCCGTTCGGCCCGCCACTAAAACCCAACCAAAGCGGATCGGCGCCGAGAGCACGCAAAACCATCGCGACGTGTGCGGACTTGCCGCCGGGCGCAGGAATCGCTTCGGTCGCGCGATTTACCTTGCCGGGTTTTAACGCGTCGAGGCGAAGGCGCTTATCTATCGCAGGATTCAGGCTCACGCAGATGAACGACGACTGCGCGGGGTTGCCACTGCTGGTCATTTCGCTTGAGCGCCGGATTTCGCAGCCGAAGCCGAGCGAATCGCGTGCCACGGCGTTGCGGCCTGCAAGCGCGCATTGACGTTCTCGATGTTTTGCGTGCCGACGGTGCGCAGCCATTCATCGAGCGCCGCGGGACCTTTCTCGACATACACGGCGACGCCGTCTTTCCACGTGGCTCGGCCGCAGAGAACGCCCGAGAATTTCGCGCCGGACTCGGCGGCGAGTTCGAGGCCGAACTGAAAGGTCTCGTTGCTCACGCCTTCGGACAAATAAATAAACGGCAGCGTGGACTGTTGCGCGGCATACAGGAAATGCTGCTGCGCTTCTTTGCGCGAGTAGACGACCTCGGAGGCTGGCGAGGGCGCGCCTTCGACGGCGGCGAGGGCGACCGGCATGCCGACCTTCAAAATGTCGATGCGATATTGGGGCTTGGTGAACTCAGCCATGCCTTTCGAAACCAACTCGGGCTTTCTTGCGCGCGAATTCGGCGGATTTGCCGTCGATTCCGTCGGCATAGCTGACGAGTTCCAGGAAAAACGGAACGTCGGCCGCGGCGCACTCCGCACCGATGCGTTCGACGAAGGCGTACTTGATGTCGTTGATTTCGGGTTCGCTGAACGCGGAGTAGTAGAGCAAGAGCTTGATGCTGTCGGCGCCTTCTTTCATCAGGCGGTAGACAGACCAATGATCGAGCAAGCGCGGGAGCCTTCCCTTCACCGCCTTGTCGTAGCCCGTCACTTCGTAGGCGAGCAAGAGTCCGGCGTCTTTGGCGCGTTCACGCGATGCGGGCAAGCCAAATTCCGGATCGAGGAGAATCGCGCTGGCGTGCGGTGTCAGAATGCGGCTGACGGCTTTCTTATATTCGATGAGCTTTTCGCCGGGAACATCGGCAGGATCTTTGCCCATCGGCTTCGAGAACAACTCGCGCATCGCGCCGCGTTGATCGATTGCAAGAGCGGCGATAACGCCGCGTCCATCGGAAACTGCGTCAAGGCCGCGCTTTTTGCCCGGCGTGAGTTCTGAAGTCATCTTCTTCCGTCTTCCCTATTTTCTAGTGGGCTGTCGTCCAAGCAATCGCGCCGCGTTCCACTGGCGGCAGCGTAAATTCAAACTGATCGGCGTGTTTCGTGCCGTGGATTATCTGACTTTGGCCCAGAAACGGCAAATATGCGAGCGTGTCGCCGTTAGAGGCCGGTACGCGTATTCGGATGCCGGGGACGGGCGTTTGGGTGGCTGTTTTGCCGGGGACGAGGCCGGTAAAGTTGGCGAGGAAGATGTGTGGCGTGCCGTCGACGCTGGAGATATTGGCCGCGACGGTCGCAGGTGCTTCGACTTCGATCCTGGCTTTCACGTCCATGGCGGCGAGGAGTTCGGCCGGCGACTTTTGCGAGCCTGACGGGAAATCCTTTTCGAGTACGTCGAAATAGGCCTTCGCGGGGCAATCCTTGAAGCGAACCACAGCTTCGGACGCAGGCAAGCCTGTGACATCGGCGCCGGTGATGACCAGGCGGCCGCCGTTGCGGGCAAACGCTTCGATCTGGCCCTTCTCGACGTCGTTCAACGTGGTGACGTTCGGAAGGACGAGAGCCTTGCCTTTGAATTCACCGAGCGTGCGCGGCGTAACGACCTGAAATTCGCGATGTGCCTGGAGCAGCGCGACGAGTGTGCCGCGATACGAAGGCAGGAATTCCGAGGCGTCATAGTCGCGGCTTTTCGGCGAAAAGTAGACGCCGACAGGCTCGATCGGCGTGCGCGTCGAGTAAAGAGTCTTCTCGTTCGCGGCGATCCAATCGAAGATCAATTTGCGTGTTGGGAGGTCATTCGAGCCGCCCATGCTGTGGCCGGGGGCGTCCCAGAAGTTCGAACCGGTGACCACCTGCGACATCGCGAGATTTTTCATTGCGTCACGCTTGTCGACGACTTTGTCGCCGTCCCACGAGTAATTGAGAATCCACGTCGCTTTGCCCTGTGCGAAGCCACGGAACGTCAGCATTCCCGCCTGATAGAGGAACCAGTCAATCTGCGTGCGGCCGGACGCCATGTGCTCGCCGTTGCCAAATTCGTATTCGTGGGCGATGGCGTCGGTGACGGCATACATTTCGTAGACATCGGCGCCGACGCGCGTGGCTTCTTCCTCGATGCCGGGATAAATCTCGGGAATGACCATGATGTCGGGTTTTACACTGCGCGCGTTGGAACGAATGTCGGCCATGAAGTCGGTGAGCGTGTCGATGCGGAAGTCGACCCACTTGCGGAAGTTCTTGTCGGAGAAGTCGCCGATCTTGAGATCTTTTTTTGCGTCGAGGCCGGTCTTCTTTTTGAAGGCGGCGACGGTGAAGTCATCGAAGCTCGCCCAGGTTTTTTCCCAGCCGTCGAAGTGGGTCATCCAGTACGGAATGTCGACGTAGATCCCGTCGATGCCGGTGGCGGCGATTTGACGGACGCGCTCCATGTAGGTATGGCGCCAAGGCTCGGCGTAAGGGCTGATCCAAACGTCTTCGTCGCCCTTACGAATCCAGAAAGCGGCGCCGCCGGTGAACGAAGCAGGTTCTCCGGTGACTTTGCGCTGGACCCAGTCGGGATGGTCTTTCATCACGGAGTGCGGTGCTTTGTCGGCGTTGGCGGTGATGCATTCGGTGCCGGCGATGTAGACGAAAGCGCGGTTGCCTGCTTTGTGGGCGGCTATCGGCGACGGCGTGGATGGCTTTCAGTTTGGCTGTCGGATCGAGAAAGCTCTCGTAGCGGCCCGGGATGTCGTTATCGACCTCGATGCCATAGACGTTGCTCTCGGTGGCTTTGCGGACGATTTCATCGGCTTGCGCGTCGGAGCGCAATCCGAACGCTCCGATGCGGACCCAGTGCGTCCAGTCGGTCGAATGCTGCGGCTCTTGCGTCTGCGCCTCAGCAACTCGCAACGCCGCGCCAACCACCACCAGACACACGAGCAGCGCTGGTATGAGTTTCTTTTTCATTTTTGGCGGCCGCCCGTCCGCCGATGGCTAGAACTGGAAAATCAAAACTGGAACCTCAGGCCAAACTGCATGATGCGCGGCGTGCTGCCCGGCGCGGTCGAAGTGACGTCGCCGAAGGTACTATCGCCGTAGTTCAAGTCGGGAAAGCCGAAACGCGGCGTATTGGTGAAATTGAAGAATTCAGCGCGAAGCTGGAGCTTCATCTCCTCGCGGATGCTGAATTCCTTGCTGAACGAGAGGTCAACGTTGTGGATGCCGTCCGACCGGAGGTTGGAAAAGTAACGCGGCGCATCGCCGGGAGTCTGGTCGCCAGGATCGGCAAAGCAAGCGGCGTTGAAGAGCGACGCATTGCCAGTGCCGTTGAGGAAATTCGCAGCAGCCTGATGGTAGCTGATGCCGCTGGAAACCTGCGGGCAGATGACGTTGGGACGCTGGTTGCCATCTTCGAGGCGCGGCTGAGCCATGGCGATCGCGAGAGGCTGCCCGCTCTGGAACGTGATGATTGTGGAGATGGACCAACCGCCGACGACGCCGTCCAGGATGCGGTTCATGTCTCGACCAATCCAGCGATTGCGACCGACAGGAACGTCGACGATGGAAGCGAGCACGAAGCGGTGCGTCGCGTCGTTGGCGCTGATCGCGTGCTCGAGATTGAGGCGATCGAGCTGTTGCGGATTACCGAGGTTGAGGCCGCCGACAAACGCGTTGAAGCCGACGGACGAGTCGTCAGTCGATTTCGAAAGGGTGTAGTTCCCTTCGAAGCTGACGTAGTGACTGGCGCGCTTCTGAAAACGAACCTGTAACGATTGATACCAGGAGTTGGCGCCGAAGTTTGGGAGACCCTGAAAGGTGCCATCGAACTGCGGATACGGACGCAGCAGGTTGACGAGCGGGACGGTCGGCAAATTGTAGGCCGAGGCGGGCTCGTTGAAGATCGCGGTGGGTCCCTGAAAATAAGACTGGAACGGATTGGCCACCGGGGCGAAAAGATAGTTGCTGACGTCGTTGCTGGTCGGATCGTGCGACGGATTCATTTGCTGCACGAGGCTGGCAAGCGTGTCGCTGGGGATGAAGTTGCGATTGCGCGTGCTGGAGTAGCCGCCCCACGGCAGGTGCGTGCTGCGATTGGCAGAGTAGTCGACGCCGATGGTGATCTGTGCGGGGAGCAGGCGCTGGACGCCGAGATTCCACTGGAAGATGTCGGCGTTGTGCGCTTCCTCGGTGCCGAGGTTGTTGCCGTTGTCGTAGCCCCATTCGGCGAGGGCGCCGTACTTGGTGCCTTGCGGCTGCCCGATTCCCAACGGAAATGGATTCGCGAGCGTTGCGAACTGTGTGGCGAAATTGTCGGTGGTGAAGAGCACCGGGTCGGTGGTGCTGAACGCGGTGCCGGTGTACTGGAAGTTGGTTGCCGGGCTGAGGCCATAGTAAACGCCGGCGCCGCCGCGAATAACGGTTTTCTGATCAAACGACCACGCGAAGCCGACGCGCGGAGCCCAGTTATTGCGATCGGTGGGAACGCTGCGGCCGAGTCCACCCTGATTCACGAAGAGCGTGGTGCCGTTGATCGGGGTCGGGGCCTGGCCGGGAAACAGAACGACGGACTGGCCGGTGCTGCCTGAGAAATCGCTGAATTGCTGATCGTTGTTGCGATTGGTGTATGGCGAACTCCACTCGTAGCGCAGGCCGAGGTTGACCGTCAGTTTCGGCGTGACCTTCCAATCGTCCTGCACGTAGAAGGCGGTTTCCATCGATTTGTCGGCAACGCTCGGGGAGATGCCGAGACTGCCGGAATCGCCGTAGCCCATGAGCAAGCTGGCGAACGAGTCGCCTTGCGTGGTGTCGCCGCTCTGGGGAGATTGCGCGGTGACGTTTTGCGCGAAGTGGAAACTACCGGTCGGATCGGAAGGCTGATCGAAGTTGTTAAAGAATACGCGCTGTTCGAAACCGACTTTGAAGGTGTGGCGATTCTTGATGAAAGAGATCGCGGACGAATAGCTGAAGAGTGTGTGGGCAAAGTTGGTGTCGGTGCAGCACTGGGTGTACATCGACAGCTCGTCGTTATTGGAGTCGAGGTTGATAGCGGGCATGCGAGTGAAGCCGTTGACGTCGAGGCTCGCCGGGAAGCCAACGCTGGAGAGATCGGGCAACGAAGAGTGGACGGGAGCGTTGACGCGATCGAGAGCGAAGCGGCTGGTGATGAGCGTGGTTGGCGTGAGCGTGTAGTTCATTTCGACGCCGACGTTATGGACGTCGGTGAACGAAGTGAAGCCGTCGTTGAAATCGCCGCTGCCGAGGACGAACGGCACATTGAATTCAGAGTGGAGCTGGCTGTAACGGACGCCAACGCGAAGCTTGTCGCTGAAGTGATGATCGATCTTCACGTCGAACTGGTAGCCAGGGGCGACGGAGAGGATCGACGTGCGGAAGTTGTCGGCGCCGGTAACCGGATCGCCAGGCTGGTTTGGTTCGGGATAGAGCTTGAGTAGCGCCTGGCCGATCGGATTGATCAAGCCGGCTGCGGCGATATTGTTTCCGGCGACTGGCGTACGGTTACAGCCATCGGCGGGATTGCCGCTGACCGGAACGCAGTTGTACGGGTTAAAGATTTGCTCGAGCGAGCCGTCTGGATTGAATGTCTGCGAGAAGTCACCGTTGCGCTGCGCGTCGGTAGGAACGGTGCCGGAAAGATTGACGGGATCGTTCTGGCGGGTTTTTTCGAAGTCGACGAAGAAGAATGTTTTCTGCTTCTTGATCGGGCCGCCGAGCGAGAAGCCGTATTGATCCCGGACGTGATCGGGCTTGGGGATACCGCCTGCGTTATCGAAGAAGTCGTTGGCGTCGAGCGCGGAGCGCTGGCCATACCACCAGCCGCTGCCGTGATAGTTGTTCGTGCCTTCCTTGAGGACGATGTTGACGACAGTGCCGCCGTTGTTGCCGTATTCGGAGGAGAAGCTATTGTTCTCGACTTTGAATTCCTGAACGATTTCGACCGACGGCTGGTAGTAGACGTTGGTGGTGCCGCCTTCGCCCTGTTCGGGTGCGCTGGTGAGGGCGCCGTCGAGCCGGACTTCGGCGGTGGCGTTGCGCTGGCCGTTGGAGACGAAGTTGGTGCCGGACGGGTAGGAGTCCTGCGTGCCGGAGCCAGAAGTCTCGGTGACGCCGCCGGCGAGGAAGACGAGGCCGAAGAAACTGCGATTGATGAGCGGGATGTCGCGAACATATTCGTTGGTCACGTCGGTGCCCAGCGAGGCGTTGCCGGTGTCGAGCAGCGGAGCTTCGTCGTTGACGTTAATCGTTTGCGTAGTGGTGCCGGGCGTGAGCTTGAAGTCGAGGTTGGCTTGCTGGCTGACGGCGAGGACCACGCCTTTGCGTTCCTGGGTGTTGAGGCCGTCGGCGGAGGCGCTGACCGTGTACGTCGATGGGCGAATACCGGTGAAGACGAAGATGCCGCGCTCGTCGGTGGTGAGAGTGGAGGCGACGCCGGTGCCTTCGTCGGTCAGCGTGACCTTCGCGCCGGGGATGACGCCGCCGCTGGAGTCGGAGACGACGCCGGAGAGTTGCGCGGCGTAGCCGGATTGCGCCGCGGCTGGCTGTGGAGTCAGAAGAGTTGCGGTTGCTGCGACCGCGAATAATGATGCGATTGCCAATGCGGATTTTGCGGCGAGAGCCCTGCTCCGAAAATGCATGGCGCTGCCGCTGCTGCGGAGATTCGAGTCCATACCCACCCCATTTCGTTGTGACCTGCACCGCGGCCGCCTGTTTGAGACCTGTTGCCCACTTCCGAGCCGGAAGCCGCGATAAAGAGACACTTTCGATTTGTTTCATTTACTTTCCTTTAGTTGTGAATGTCAAGTGTTCGTTTCGAGAACGAATGCGGAAAGTCAAGGCTGGAACGCATGAGCCAGAAAACTTTCCGAACGAGGCGGCTTATCGAGGGAGTAGCCGAATAGCGAATAGTGGAATTGAACTAGTAGAGACCGGGCAAGAGGCGCCAGGTGCGCGAGAAATAGGCGTCGTATTCGGCGCCGAAATGTTCGCGGAGCAGGCGTTCTTCGGAGCGAATGCGGCCGACGAGCGGGATCAACAGGAGGAATGCGATGGCGACGCCGGTCAAGCCGCGAAAGGCGAGGCCCCAGCCGATCATATTGACGATCATGCCGAGATAGCTGGGATTGCGAATGACGCTGTAGATGCCGCGCGTTTCGAGCTTGTGGTCGGTCTGGATCGCGACGAGTCCGCTGAATCGGCGGCCGAGAATGAAGACCGGGTAGAGGCGAAGCGCGCCGCCGAGGATGTAGACGGCCACGCCAATCCAGCGGGTCGTCTCGCCGTCGATGGTCCAGAAGCCGATGCGGTCCGCGTAGGGCGGGACAATGGCGCTGGCGAGGGCGATGACGCTGAAAAGGATGAAAACCCAACGGTTGGCGCGGTCCTCTTTTTCGCCGGAGTTGAGATTGACGTTGCTAAAGGGCGCGACACACAGCATCACCAGCGTCACCACGATCAAGGCGATCAGTGACGGATGACTTACGAATGCGTTCCAGCCGCCGAATAGATAGCTGGCTATTCCGAATTGAAGGCCTGCCGCGATGAGGCTTGCGGCGAACATTTTTGCGGGGGTAGTTCGGTTTTCCATGGCGAGGTCATGAAGACATCATCGCCGCGAGGAATGGCGCAATCTGGCGAAAATGGTTGCGAATGGTGGAAAAAAGAGTGGAGCCGAGAGTGGGAGTTGAACCCACGACCTGCCGATTACGAATCGGCTGCTCTACCACTGAGCTACCTCGGCCTTGCAGGAAGCGCCGGTGCGCGGCGCACGAGGACTGAATCCAGCATTTCTAATTTAGCAAAGGATACGAGTTCTCGCCAGTGGCGGCGCAGACAGATTTTCGGCCTGCGTGACGGATTAACAATGTGCTCAGACTGTGCGCGTTATGGATTCGAGTGTGACCGAAACTCGACGGGCCTCGCGATGATTCGCTTTAACTCGTCGAGGTGCTGGCGCATTTGGCGCGTGGATTCAAACAATTCTTTGGATGAGCGAGCGATGGCTCGATGAGTTCGTTTCTTCGACTCGAGTACCTCAACCACGCCAGATAACGAACGCGGTCCCGAAAAAAGAATTCTGGACATAGCGTTGTGATGCGCTTTCTGTGACAGCATCTGCTCCTGAACGCGGTCGCACTCCCGTGTGATCCGTTCGCGAGCGAAGGCCTGGCCGAGTTGATACCCGATATTCGAGATCGCCCGGAAAATATGCTCGTCGAGCGGCGCAAAGCCTTCCGATGAAAACTCCATGACGCCACGAAGAAAGCCGTTTTCGCCAACAGAGAATCCCACCGATTTCGTGAGTCCAGCCTTTTGGCCCTGAAGCGTGCGGTATTCGAGCGCCAGTTTGTTCGTGAAATCGCACTCGTACATCTCGGTCGCCTTGCGGAATGATCTAAAACGCTGCGGGTCGCTGAAGTGCCACACCGGATTGGGCAGAAAGCGCGAAGGGCTGATTTCGTCGGCTAGGAAGAAACGACCGACGGGCCAGCCGATCTCCGCGCAGATTGCGTCTACGCAATATTGCGCGGCGTCAAGCGCCGAAGGCGCGTCGTTCAAAAACATAGTGACGCGATGAAGAAGCTGCAAGGCGCGGGTCTGTCCCTGGGTTGCTCGCTTGCGTTCGGTGATATTTTCGAATGTGACCCCGATACAACGGTCGGGCAACGGAAAACAATCGACCCAGAAAACGCTTTCTGCGATGCGGGCGTCCTGATAGGTGAGTTCGCCAAAAGTTTCTGGCTTGCCGGAGAGCACAATTTGCCGGTAGCGCTCCGGGATAGGAGTGTCGAGCAGCTTTGGGAATGCCTCACTAATCGATTTACCGAAAGCGAATCCGATCGACGCGCGGAGTTCGCGATCGGCCGCGGGATTCGCGCCGATGAGACGAAGACTTCTCAAATCCCTGGAATCGCGAAGCTGCCAAACCGCGAGACCCACGGGCAGGCCGCGAAAGGCATTCAGGCTTGTGTCTAAATCAACTTCGTGGACAGTGCGCGCCCCTTGACGCATTCGGTCATCTCCTCGAAATAGAAACCTTTCGCTGGCACTGCAGGACCCGCGGGCACATCTTCTATTTGCGATGACGAAAGCTGGCCGGTATAGAAATCGAACGCTTCGGTTGGCCGGATGAATCGATATGAAGATTGTATCCGGTAATTAGATACATCATTGGTAACATAGAACCACAATTCATAACCCAGGGTCAATTCAATAGTTACATACTACTCCTGGGAATAAATAACGGCTGGTACTAAACCGAAATTAAGGTATGCTTCGTCGCAAAGCAGTCGTCGGGAATCGTTTACCGGGAGGCTAGACAGATGATCGTGGCAGATCGGTTGCGGACGCTCAGAGAGAAAAAGAAGTTGTCCCAGGGCGACATCGAGGAGCGGACAGGGCTCCTGAGGTGTTACGTCTCGCGCGTCGAAAATGGTCACACCGTGCCCGCAGTGGAAACGCTCGAAAAGTTCGCGCGTGCGCTCGAAGTGCCCCTTTATGAATTACTTTACGAGGGCGATGAACCGCCGCAACGGCATCCCGCGCTCGACATCAAGGGCACTGGCGCCGACTCATGGGGCTCGACCGGCAAGGACGCCCGCTATCTGAAGCAGATCATCCGATTTTTGTCGAAGATGGATGAGAAAGATCGCAAGCTTCTGTTGTATGTCACCGCCAAGATGGCGAAAGCGAAAGATTAGTAGCGAAGCCTTCATTTAGACCTGGCTCGATGCTCTCGCGCTCGAGTCGCCTCGCACCCTGCTCCGGCCTAGCGCGAAAACGGATACATCATCCAGCCGATCCCAATTCCCACCAGCACAAACAGCAAGAACGACCAGCCGATGTATTTCGCGCGCTCGCGCATTGGCCTGCGGCTCAGGAATCCGAAGGCGACCGAAACCATCAGCGCGAACAGAACCATCGCCTGAAAGTGGGTGAGGTTGAAAATCATTCGGCGCTTTTCCTCACGTCGTCTCGCTTCGAAACAATAAGATCCCGCACGTTTGGATGCATCACGCTTTGCGTCCGCGCGCAGCCTCGTACGCATGGAGAGCCGCGAGCAGATTCAAAACGCCGGCGGCCGCCAGAAAACGCGTGCCGTAATCGCCGTCGGCGCGCGACACGTCGGGTCCTTTGACCTCGAGCCATTTCGCCAGCCAATAGAAACTGCCGGTGCCGACGTCGGCGATGTAGCCAAGCCGGCCGAATGCATCGGTGTCTCCGGATTGAAACAAGTTGCCGCGCATACCCGACCCGATCAAAACCAGAATGCCGACCGCGAGGAAACACGCCAATGCCCTGCCCCACATTTTCTGGAGCGCGTGGCCCAGTCCCGGCAACAGCCATCCGGCGATGCCGATGCCCGCTGCGACCGCGTTCGTGCGCTTTACGTGCGGACGCACATGCTGAACCTGAGATACAGGCTCGGGTTCAGGCGCTGAAGGTGGATGAGAAAGTTCGGAGTCGGGCTGCTGGTTTTGAGTTTCGTCGCTCATTCGCAAAAACTATCATCCGACATTGGCCCTGCCGCGTCGACGGATTTCGCGGCCGCGTTTCGGGCGCTTCCACGGTTGCTACGCGAGGTCAGGCTAACAGCGGAAGAATTTCGGTTTGCACCGCGCCGGTCACGCGCGCTTCATTCTCACCGATGTAGACGTTCACTTCCGTGCGCATTCCGAACTCCGGCAGGTAAATCCCCGGCTCGACCGACGTGCATGTCTTCGGTATGAGGTGGCGAGTGTCGTGCGTTTCGAGATTGTCCATGTTGGCGCCGTTGCCGTGAATGGTTTCGCCGATGTTGTGGCCGAGGCGGTGAAAGAAATATTTTCCGTAACCGGCCTTCTCGATGATCGTGCGCGCGGCTTTATCGACCTGCCATCCTTGCAATGGCTTTCCCTTGGCGACGCTGGTGCGAATCAGATCGACCGCTTTGTCGCGCGCATCGCGCAATACCCCAAAGACTTTCGCGTATTTTTCTGGCACTTTCGCGCCCAGATAGCCGATCCAGGTCACGTCGTAGTAGACGCTGCCGGCATCCTTCGTCTTGCCCCAGACGTCGAGCAGCAACAGGTCGCCTTCCCGAATCGCCGCGGCCTTCCCTTGCACCGGTCCGTAGTGCGGGTCGCTCGCGTTTGCATTGACCGCGACATCAGGTCCATCTTCACGATGAATTCCGCTCGCTGCGAATTCCTTCAGAATCCACTGCTGAAGATCATATTCGGTGAGCGTCTGCTTCGCCCGAACATGCTTTGTGGCTTCTTCAAAGGCGCCGCGAATCACGCGATCAATGATTTTTCCAGCCGCGAGATGTGATTCAAGCTGCTGCGCGGTCCAGCAGGCTTCGAATTTCTGCACGAGATCGGCCGAACTGACAACCTTCGCGCCAGCGCCACGCACCAACTCAATCGTTCCCGCATCGACCATCGCGACATACGGCACGGTCGCCTTGGGCGAATACTGCATCGCAACAACTTTTCCGCGGCCGACCAACTTCGCGAGATTTTTTCGCAGCTCATCCTGTCCCGCGTAATAAAGAGTTTCGCCCGGCAACGCAGCTAGCGATTCGGACTCGATCTTATGCACCAGCTTGCGGGGCGTACCTTTCGCCGGCACGAAGTAAAACCAGCGCCGCGTTCGCATCCCCGGAGGAAGATGGAGAATGCGATGCGCGATCGGATCGCGCCCGCGGAAGTCGTAGAAGAGCCATCCGTCGAATTTCGCGGCCCGAATATCGCTTTGCAGTTCTTGAAGTTGGAAGGCCATGCGCCTCGTTGGAGTGGCTGCTGTTTATGCCTCGTGCGACAGGAGCGCCAGAATGTCTCGCGACTGAACTCCGCGAATCTCCACGCGTTTCACGCGGCTGCGCTCGCCGCCGAGGATTCTAACAGCGGATTTCGACGTTTTCAAAAGCGAAGCGAGATATTCGCAGACCGCTTCGTTCGCGCGATTTTCGACGGCCGGGGCTTGAATTCTTAGCTTGAGCGCACCCTCAATCACGCCAGCGACTTCGTCGCGACTCGCCCGCGGCTGCACACGGATCGAAAACACGACGCTGCCATCTTTCGCAACGATATCGAGACTTTGCCCGGCCCCTGATGCGGAACGAACGCCGGTATCGGCCGAGTCCGTCAAAAGGTCACCAGGCGCGCTGATACTGCACGGGCGGCTCGATCTTGGTGTGCAGTTCCTGCGCAGCACGGCGCGGCCAGTAAGGATCTCGCAGGAATTCCCGAGCCAGAAAGATGAGATCTGCTTGTCCGGTGGTGAGGATCGTGTCTGCCTGCGCGCCGTCTGTGATCATTCCGACCGCACCCGTCAAAATATCTGCCTGTTTGCGAATCGCCTCCGCAAACGGAACCTGATAGCCGGCCCCGACCGCGATCTTCTGAAATGGCACGAGCCCTGCGCTCGATGTGTCGATCAAATCGACGCCCAGCGACTTCAGCCGCTTGCTGAGCTCAACCGTTTCGCCAACATCCCAGCCGCCATCGGCCCAATCCGTCGCCGACACGCGGCAGAATAGCGGCAAACTCGCCGGCCAGACTTCGCGAACGGCATTTGCCACTTCCAGCGCCAGGCGAATCCGATTCTCGAAGCTTCCGCCGTACTGGTCATCACGCTTGTTGCTGAGCGGCGACAAAAACTGGTGAAGCAGATATCCATGGGCCGCATGAATCTCAACGACTTGAAATCCCGATGCCAGAGCCCGCTGCGCCGCTTTGCGAAACGCCACAACAACATCGGCGATTTCGCCCGAGCTCAGAGCGTGCGGGACGGTGTAGCCGTTGTCATAGGCCACCGCGCTCGGCGCAACCGGCTCCCAGCCGCCGGCGGCGATGCTCACCGGCTTGCCGCCGAGCCACGGCTCCGCCGTACTCGCCTTACGCCCTGCATGAGCCAACTGCATCCCAACCACTGCGCCCTGCGACTTCACAAACTCCGTAATCGGCTTCCACGACGCAACGTGCCCGTCGTCGTAAATCCCGGCATCCGCCGCCGAGATTCGTCCGCGCGCCTCGACCGCGCTTGCCTCCGTCATCACCAGCGCCGCCCCGCCAACCGCCCGGCTGCCGAGATGCACCATGTGCCACGCCTGCGGATGCCCGTCCTTCGCCGAATATTCACACATCGGCGAAACCACGATGCGATTTTTCAACTCAATTTCACGGATCTTCAGAGGCGTGAACAGCTTCATGCGGAGGGGCTCCCGGGGCCGAACTATCGTTTCTATCTAGCGTTTCTTCGGCGCAGGCCTCTGCCCGAAGATTGCGGTTCCCACGCGGACTTCCGTCGCGCCTTCTTCGATGGCCGCTTCAAAATCGTGAGACATCCCCATCGACAGCACTGGCAGCTTGTGTCCGACGTGCCCTTCGAGCTGATCGCGAAGCTCGCGCAGCCGCCGGAAATAGGGCCGCACCAAGCCCGCGTCCTCCACAAACGGCGGAACGCACATGAGCCCACTTAGATGTAGCGAAGGGCACTTCGTTACCGCTTCCGCGAGTTCAGCCAAATCCTCGGGCTCCGCGCCGCTCTTCGCAGCCTCGCCCGGCGATGTGCACTTCCAAAAGCACGCGCAGCGTTCCCTGCGCCTCCGCGTTCCCTTGCCGCGTGCGATCCAGGCGCTGCGCCAGCGTCGCATCGTCCACCGAATCCACGGAATGAAATATCGTCGCCGCGCGCGTCGCCTTGTTGCTCTGCAAATGACCAATCAAGTGCCAGCGCGCATCGGTCAGGTCGGTCAGCGCCTGTCGCTTCCCTTCCCATTCCTGGACGCGATTTTCGCCAAACTCCCGCAAACCCGCCTCGTAAGCTGCGCGAATCATCTCCGCCGGATGCGTCTTCGAGACGCCGACCAGCGTAATTTCGGATGGATCGCGACCCGCGCGAGTGGCAGCAGCTACGATGCGATCGCAGACGCGCGCGATGTTGTCGCGCAGAACATTTGGACTGGGCATGGGCGCGGAAGACATGGGCTGGTGGCGTGTCTGGAGCACTCCGTTTCGGCCCATCAAAGATACCATGCCCGTACGCCCGCGCTCATCTCGTGACCATTTTGCCGCCGGAGGCACGCTGGGGGTACACTGGTCCCAACGTGGCAACCACTCCTGGCAGACTCATCGCGATCGAGGGAATCGACGGCAGCGGCAAGGGCACGCAGCTTCAGCTGCTTCAGCAAGCTCTGCGCGCCCGGGGCGTCGCGATTCACGCCACAAACTTCCCTCATTATCAGTCGTGGTTCGGCGCGATGGTCGGCCAATTTTTGAATGGCAAATTTGGCGCGCTCGAAACCGTCGATCCGCATTTCGCCGCGCTCCTTTACGCCGGAGATCGCTTCGAGGCCAAGAGCGAACTCACCGACGCGCTCGCTCAAGGCAAGCTCGTGCTCGCCGATCGCTACATTGCGTCAAATCTCGCGCACCAAACCGGTCGCGTACCCACCGCTCAACGCGCGGAATTCATCGCCTGGCTCGAGCATCTCGAATACAACATCTACGGCCTGCCGCGCGAAGACCGCGTGATCTATCTCCGCGTTCCTCCGGCCCAGGCGCAAGCTCTCGTCACGCAAAAAGCCGCGCGCAGCTACACTGCCGCCAAGCAGGACATCCAGGAAAGCAGCCTGCGCCATCTGCAAGACGCCGCCGAAATGTACGATCAGCTCGCGAAGCGCCCGCACTGGGCGACTATCGAATGCGTCGACCGGTCAACGAACACGATGCGCTCTCCGGAATCGATCGGCGCTGATTTGCTCCACCTCGTCGGATCGACACTCGGCGCCGACGGCGCCGACACAACCGAAGGCTCTCACGCCGCGACAGCCTCCGCCAAGGAGGCCCGCTGACCATGGGCTTCTCCGACTTTCTCGGCAACGCAACGCATCATCGCAGCGCTTCGCGGTGCAATGCGCGCCGAACGCGTCCCGCACGCACTGCTCTTCACCGGCCCGCGCGGCGTCGGCAAGTTCACGCTCGCCCGCATGTTTGCGCAGGCCAGCAATTGCGAACGCCTCAAGGACGACTTCTGCGGCGAATGCGACACCTGCCGCCGCATCGCCCCTCTCGCCGACCCGCAAAAACTCCTTGAGCAGGGCCTCACCGAGCGCGGCGAAAGCGCCGACGCAGCCACCGTCGAGCGCATGCCTCTCATCCTGCAATCGCATCCCGACGTCTGGGCGCTCTTCCCCGATCCCGTTCGTCTCAAGACGCCCGTCGTTCGCCCACTCCTTCGCATCGGACAGATCCGCGCTGTCCAGCGCGCCGCCTACTTCCAACCGCTGGGCAAACGCCGCGTCTTCATCGTCGATAGCGCCGAAACCATGCGCGGCGAAGTCGCCAACGCTTTCCTGAAAATTCTCGAAGAGCCACCCGGCAGCGCCACGCTCATTCTCACCGCGCCGTCGCCGAACATGCTCCTGCCGACGATCGTTTCGCGCTGCCTGCAATTCCACTTCGCGCCGCTCTCGACCCCCGAAGTTGAAAAAATTATTGAAGAGAAAACGAACCGCAAGCCCGCCGAGCGCCGCCTCGCCGCGCAGCTTTCTGAGGGCAGCCCCGGCCTCGCGATCGAGATGGATGTCGACCAGGCTGTGCAGCGTCGCCGCGATGCTCTCCGCATTCTGGAGCGATCCGCCAAGGGCGAAGGCTTCTCGCAACTCTTCGCCGACACCGCAGCGCTCGCCAAGGATCGCGAATCATCGTTCGACGACCAGCTGCTCATTTTTTACGGTCTGCTCACCGACTTGTTAGAGCTGACGTCCCACGCCAAGCAGCCCCAGCTGCGAAATCCGCATCTTGCAAAGGAACTGGAAGCTCTCTCCAAAGGAATTCATGTCGAATGGGTCATGCGCGCTATCGCGGGCTTCGATGAGCTGCATCTAGGCTCGCGCCGCAACCTGAATCGACAGCTCGGTCTCGACGCGCTGGCCGCCTCTTTGGCGCCAAATTCACAACGCGAAGTGGGTTCCCATCCGTGATTTCGACTGTTCCATAGAGTAATCGGGCCTGCGCAACTTTCTTTCGCGCACTGTAACCCGGTTCGGGGCGCATGCATCATACGAAAAGATACCGACCCCCAAACCTCTTAAGGAGCAGTCATGGTGAACCGCAGGATGTTCCGCCCTGGTTTCGCGGACATGAAGGAACAATTGCCTCCAAGACAGCACGGCAATAACAACAGCAACGGGCCTGCTCCGAGCAAGAAACCTGCTCCGCCGGAACTCACACACGCCGAGAATTTTTATTGGGTGAAACAGATGCAAGCGCGCACGCAGATGGCGATCGTGCTCGATAACGGTGAAACCCTGCGCGGCACCGTCGAGTGGTACGACCGCGATTGCATCAAGCTCACTCGCAATGGCGAGCCGAACTTGCTCATCTTCAAGCGCGTGATCAAGTACGTCCACAAAGACGGGGACGAAGGTTCCGAGGAGTAAGAACTTCGAATCTGCTCGACGCGGCGCAGAAGCCGTGCGCATCTGTTTTTGTCGCTTAAGCGTCTTATAAAATCTGCACTCAGGACTGGGTCGTTAACTCTTCCCCTCTCTCGCTGTATCCCTCTCCATCGAATGTCCCGCAGCAGCTCCATAGGTAATCAGCGCCTTCGCCGCCAGTTTTCCCGCTGGACTGAACACATCGCACTCCGTCACCACGAAATTTCGCCCGGCTCGTAAGACGCGCGCCTCGGCGCGCACCCGTCCAACCGGCACCGGTTCGAGGTAGTTGATCTTCATCTCGATCGTCGCGATCCCCGTTCCCCGCGGCACCACCGTGTAAGCCGCCATCGCTCCCACCGTGTCCGCCAGCGCCGCCAAAATTCCGCCATGCACCACACCGTGAATCTGTTTGTGGCGCGTTCCCGCCTTAAGTCGCAGAACCGCCCAGCCCTTATCGATCGCTTCCAGCGAGAATCCCAGAAACCGTAATGCGTGACTCTCCCGCATTGTCCGCCGCGCGATCGCAGCCATCTCCGCCGAGCCCTTCCTCACCTCGTTCCGCGCCCTACCCGCTTGTGTCACGTTTTACCCTCTCTCCGCGTCTAATCCAGCCAGAAGAACGCACCGCCACTCCAGACGTCAGGTGCAGTCACCGTCATGGCCAGCGGACGCGCTGTTACATCGCGATAACAGTCCCAGTCGTTAAAAAGTGTAGGATGACGGAACCTATTCTATGCGCATCGGCATAACCTGCTACCCCACGTATGGCGGTTCTGGCGTCGTTGCCACCGAACTCGGCCAGGAACTCGCCGCTCGGGGCCACGACATCCATTTCATCAGCTATGCCCCGCCGATCCGCATGAACGCGGCCGATCCGCACATCCATTTTCACGAAGTCGAAGTCACTTCCTATCCGCTGTTCGACCACCCGCCTTACACGCTCGCCCTCGCGACAGAAATGCTCGAAGTCTTCGAGGCCGAATCGCTCGACATCCTTCACGTTCACTACGCGATTCCCCACTCTGTCAGCGCCATGCTCGCCCGCTCGATGGCGGCTCCGCGCCGCCTCCCTTTCGTCACCACGTTGCACGGCACAGACATCACTTTGGTCGGCAGCAATCGCAGCTACCTCCCCATCACAAAATTCTCGATCGAGAAAAGCGACGGCGTCACCGCCATCTCCGATTACCTGCTCAAGCAAACCATCAAAGAGTTCGATATCAAGCGCCCCATCGAAGTGATCCCCAACTTCGTGAACTGCGACCTCTATACGCGCACGCCAAACGAAGCGCAGCGCGCCAAATGGGCTCCGAACGGCGAGCCGATCATCATGCACCTCTCGAATTTCCGGCCCGTGAAACGCATCACCGACGCCATCGAGATCTTCGCGATTGTTCGCGCCAAAATGCCCGCCAAGCTTGTCCTCATCGGCGATGGTCCAGACCGCGGCGCCGCCGAGTATCTTGTCCGCAAGAAGCGCCTGCAAAAAGACGTGTTTTTCCTCGGCAAACAAGACGCCGTCTACGAAAAGCTAAGCTCCGCCGACCTCTTCCTGTTGCCTTCGGAACTCGAATCCTTCGGCCTCGCCGCGCTCGAAGCGATGGCCTGCGAAGTCCCCGTCGTCGCCACCAACGTCGGCGGCATCCCCGAAGTCGTCACCCACGGTGTCGACGGCTTCCTCGTCGAACCCGGTGACGTTAAAGCCGCCGGCCAGTACGCGCTCGACATTCTCTCTCGCGCCGACCGCGGCCGCGAGATGGGCCATCTCGCCCGCAAAAACGCCAAGGCCCGCTTCTGCGCCAACGACGTCATCCCCCAATACGAGCGCTACTACCAGCGCGTCCTCGCCGAAACCCGCGCCGCCTCCGCTTAATTCGGCTCGCCCGCGGGCGTGGAAAATTTCCCCGCTTCCGCCTCCATCTTGATGTGCTCCAGCACTCGCATGTGCACGCGATGAATGATGTAATCCGACCACAGCCGCCAATATTGCCCCGGCCAAATCGTATTCCGGTACGAAGTCGTCCCTTCGAGTCGCGTCCTCCCTCCCGGCAATTCCGTAAGCGCAAACTGCCCGTGCTCCGACACAAAATATCCGTGCAAATGCTTCGGCTCGATGTGCCCGTACGGCGTCAACTCATTCAACGGCGCCGGTGTGGACGTCACGCCAAAACTCAGCAGCCGCGGCTCGTCCCAAATCTCAATCGGCTCGACGAACGGGCCCCGTCGAAAACACGCAGTGCCGAATCGCTCCCGGCCCGTGCCCGGTAATCTCGGCGCGTACGGGATACGCAATCCCGGATCGAAACAGCAATTCCTTCGGCGGCGCTATCTCCGAAAACGCGACCACTTGCTTCCACACCGCTTCCGGTGGCGCGTTGATCTCGATCGCTGTCCGCACCACAAATCGCGGCACCTCCAATTTTGCCGCGCGCTCCGCGCCAAAAATCGCCGGCAGAATCAGCACGATCGCGCACATCGTCGAAGACGTACCTTTTCTCAACCAGTACGCTCCTTGCATCGTGTAGCCGAGCATTCCCCCGCACACCGCCAGAAACGCCGCAATCGGCGCTGCCATCAAAATACAAATCAGCCCCTCCATCGCGACGGCCAGCAACACGATGCCTATCACCCCAACGGGAATCAGCGCCACCGCGATCGATTCGCCAAACTCGCGCGGCTGGTGATAGCTGTAAGCAAGAACGCCGAACAGCCCCAGACAAAACGGCAGCGCCACGAACAATCCCCATCCGTACGTCTGTAGGAACACTGTCCCCAGCAACAAACAACTCACTCCAAGTATTGCCGACACCACAATGGCGAACACCGCGGCGCCAAGTTTGCTCCCAGGAATAAATCTGCCAATCCCCCGCGTCTTCGGCCAGGGAGCCGCGTCTCTTTCAGACGAATTCGGCTCGTCATTCGTGGGCGCGAAACACAGCACCAGCAGAAACAGAATATTTGCGATCGGAATAAAAAAGATCGCCGACAGCCACACCGGTTGACCAATGTCGCGCAGCCTCTTCACCGTCATCGCCAACCCGAGCCACATAAACGGAATCGCAGCGGCCAGCATCGTCGCCAGGAAATTCGCTTGCGCCCGAGACAGCTCCGACAGCGGCACCGGCATACCCAACGGCGTCCAATAATTGAAAAACAGTCCCGGACGATTCGGGTGAAAAGCCTGCGCAATCTGCAAGTCCATCAACTGCTTCACCGCAGACGCCACAAAGCCAATCACCGCAAACGTCTTTCGATCCACACGTCCACGCCAACGCCACAAGTCAAGGAAGCGCACGGGTACTCTCCTTCGCTCTGTCCATCTCAGAGCAAGCGGAAGAATTTGAGTTTTCTGCGGGGCCTATGGAGCTTTTGAAAGACTTCGTTCGCACCGTTCGGCGGCGCAATGGCGTCGAGCGGCAATCCAGTGGTACAAAGCGCGAAGCGCCGTCATCACGCCGGGAACGCGCGCCATCCAGGCCAGCGGCCGAGCCCACCAGATCTCTTTGGCGATCGCGACAGCGGCATCAGCGCCGCCATATTGCCGGCCATCGTCGAGCAGCAGCCGCATCTCGCGAAATAATTCGCTGCGCGAAATTCCCAGAAGCGCCGCAACTCGCGGATCCTGCAGCGGCGCAACATCCATCCCTCGTCGCCGCAAAATCGGCGCCAGTCTTCGCGCGATCCGCGTGCAGAATCCGCACTCCGCGTCAAAGAAAAACCACCCGCGCGCGTGCCGCCCTTTTGCATCCGTGAATTCCGAGGCCAGAGAGATCATTGTCGCCTCCACCTCGCCGAGAATTTTGCCGACAGCCGCAGCACCACATACGCGGCCACGCTGTAGAAAATGAAATTCCCTGTCGCGACCACCGCCTGCGCCAGCATCGGGTGCGAACCCCACATCACCGGTGTGAGGTTGATCGCAAGCACGATCAACGCGAGACCCGGAAGACTAAGACCGATCCGCTGCGGATACGCGTCGGTATACGTGACTCCGCCTTCGCTGTTGGGAATCTCACGCATGGAGTTCATCCGAAGAACGCCGAATGCAATCACAGTGATCACCAACCCAATGCCTAGCGCCAGCCATTCCCGTCGCATACCACCCTCCGCCAAAATTTCGGGCATTCCTTCGCCTGCGCCCGATCATTTGGCTTGGGATTCTCAGCCGTTCGCAGCCTTCTTTTGTCCCAGCAATGTCACAACTTTGCCCCTCAGTTTCATCGCGCCTTTCAGCGCGCCGGTCGGCATCCGCACCACTTCCTCAAACAAACCGGTCATACCCGTCAGAAACTCGAGCATGCTTTCCAGGCGCTCGCGCGTGTACGCATCTCCCTCTGGAGTTGCCTTCAACTCCGACACGCACTCATTGATCACCCGTAACGTCGGATCGATCTCGCGTCGCTTCCGCTCTTCCGACACGATGCGAAATATCTCGTACACATCCTTCGTCGACTCGAAGTGATCCCGCCGGTCGCCCAGCACATGCACAACGCGCGCAATGCCCCAGCCCTGCAATTCGCGCAAGCTCGTGCTGATGTTCGATCGCGCTACCGCCAGCGTTGTCGCGATCTCATCCGCCGGCAGCGGCTGCGGCGACAAAAACAGCAGCGCATGCACCTGTGCCACCGTGCGGTTGATGCCCCACCGCGTCCCCATCTCGCCCCAGTGCAAAATGAATTTCTGCGCCACCGGCGTCAGCGTGAATTTGTTCCCGTGTGCCATCGCTTCTCCTTGGAGTGCGGCGCTTCAGCGCCGCTATTACGGTTGAATCCGAGCTAGCAAAGCCTTCAGATCCGACCGCCCAGCCACCAGTTCCCGCTCGTACCGTACAACCTGTCGCTCCCGTTGTTTCTGTCTGTACAGAAACTACAGCACAGACAATCGCCCTGTCAAGCCCCTTTTCGTACCCTCGATGTACACTGGAATCCAAGCGCCACCGCGCTATTCCGGCAGGAAACGAGCCGAAGGACCCAACCCCAAGGACAGCCAAGACGATGAGCAACGAAACAACCTGGACCGCCGTAGACGACTACTTCAGCAAGCTCCTGCTCTCACCAGATCAAGCACTGGAGCAATCTCTGGCCGACAGCGTGGCCGCAGGCCTGCCCGCCATCGCCGTCTCGCCCCTCCAGGGCAAGCAACTCCTCGTTCTGGCGCAGATGCAAAACTCCAAAAAGATCCTCGAAATCGGCACCCTCGGCGGCTACAGCACCATCTGGCTCGCCCGTGCCCTGCCCGGCGACGGCCACTTGATTACCTGCGAATTCAGCCCCAAACACGCCGAAGTAGCCAAGGCAAACATCGCCCGTGCGGGCCTGTCGCAAAAAGTCGAGATCCGCGTCGGCCCTGCCCTCGACACACTGCCCCTCCTCGCAGCCGAAAAGCGCGGCCCCTTCGATTTCATCTTCATCGACGCCGATAAGAAAAATAATCCCGGCTACTTCGAATGGGCGCTCAAACTCTCCCGCCCCGGCACCGTCATCCTGGTCGACAACGTCGTCCGCGATGGCGCCGTAGCCGACCTGAAAAACATCGATCCCGACATAGTCGGTATCCGCCGCATGCACGAAGTCATCGCCGCCGAACCCCGCGTAACCGCCACCGCCATCCAAACCGTCGGCGCCAAAGGCTACGACGGCTACACCCTGATCCGCGTCAACTCATAGCCCATTTTGGAGTGCCGCGCCCCTGCACCGCTTTTACAGTCTCCACAATGGCCGCAACTCCGCCCCAATCACGATCCATGTACGGGCGCAGCACCGCTGCGCCCCATCTCGGCAAGATTCGAGCATCTAATTCGAATAACCCATCAATAACTTGACAAAACATCAAAATCGCGCTATCCTGTCCCTGTAGAAAGTCGCGCTCATTCCCATCCACAAAAGGGCGAAACTCCAGCGAATCCCAGCGATTCGCAACCCACTGATTTTGCACAACTTGCCCACTCTTCAAGAAAACTGACACGCCAGAATTACCGAAGTCATTGTTTCTACAGGCTTTATTCACTCTTGCATAAAAATAGGGGGGGGTGGTGCCCACTTCTTCCCAAATCGGAACAGCCCATCGGGCCTCTCCAATTTCACTTTTCCAATTTCCATTTTCCATTTTCAGTTTTCCAACCACCGTCAGAGCCTGTGATCGGTCGGATGATCCGGCAACTCGCCGGTGAGTACCACCGTCAGCGAATCCGGTACCTCGCCGGTGAGAAAGGGATGCCCCATCTTTTCCATTTCGCCGCGCTCTTCCGCTGTGAACTTTTCCCGGGTCCAACCCGTCACGGATGCCTCGACTCGATACCTTCCCGGTCCAAGATGAAACGTCTTCGGGTATAGCCGCAGCGGCCCAGAACTGGATTCGCCGGGCTTGAGCAGCACCGCTTCTTTGCTCATCCTCTCCTGCATAGTCTGCTTTTGCGGAAAGCAGTCGCCCGCGTAACCGGAGCTGAGGTGGTTGCCAGAGCTATCTAAAAACCAAACCCAGATGTGTGGAACCGGGCGGGCAAGTCGCTTCCCATTCGCGAGGAACATACAACGGCACCTTGCTCACATTCGTGATGCGGTAGTTCAGCCGAACGTCATCGTCTGCGCTGTAGCTTCTCTCCTCGCTGGAAATGTGAAACGTCACACTCGCGCTCGATACAAAAAGGTCCCCCTGCGCAACCGCCGACGCCCCAAACAAAAGGCACGCAGCACAAACCAAAACATTTAAACCCATCTGCCTCATCCGGATTCCCTGCTGCGAACTTTGCCGGCGAATTTCCAATTTCTATTTTCCAATTTCCATCTTCTACCCCACCGTCTGCATCGTCGCAGCCAGCTCCGGAATGTTTATCCGGATCAACGTGCCCTCGCCGGGACGGCTTTGAATCTCGAGGCGAAAGTCGGTGCCATACAGCACGCGGAGGCGTTCGCGCACGTTGCTCAGTCCAATGCCTTCGACATAGACATGCGGCATCTTCTCTTCCGAGATTCCGGCGCCATTGTCTTCGATCTCGATGTGCAAGCGGCCGTCGGTATTCTTCGTGCGCAGTTGAATACGGCCGCCTTCGAGCTTCGACGCCAACCCATGTTTCAGGCAATTCTCGATGATCGGCTGGAGCAACATGCTCGGCACGAATGCTTCGAGCGCTGCCTCGTCCACATCGCGCACAAACTCCAGGTTGTCGCCGAATCGTGCCACTTCAATGTCCAGATAGTCGTCGATGAAGCTCAACTCCTCTTTCAGCGGCACGAACGTTTCATGCTTGCGCAGCAGCCGCCGCAAAATGTTGCTGAGCTTGAGCACCACGCCGCGCGCCAAATCTGGATCGACGCGAATCAGCGACGACACCGTATTCAGCGTGTTGAACAAAAAGTGCGGATTGATCTGGCTCGACAGCGCGTCCA
Source organism: uncultured Acidobacteriota bacterium (assembly GCA_963766985.1). Classification (GTDB taxonomy): domain Bacteria; phylum Acidobacteriota; class Terriglobia; order Acidiferrales; family UBA7541; genus Acidiferrum. The sequence continues at coordinate 212,608 of CAVYCJ010000003.1, read as the reverse complement.
TGCGCGCTTTCAGCAGTAGTTGCTGGTGCCGCTCGAGATTCATCTCGATGCGCGTGTTGTTCCAGATTTTCAGCGGCACCGCCACAGCCATCACGGTCGCCAGCACCGACAGAATCAGCCACCAGTTCCAGTCCGGATCGATCGCGAACAGCCACTTCGGCGTCGTCGCGCGCACCAACGCGACGCGCCCCAACTCCAGACCGACGCAAGCTACGAGCGGTAATAATTCCCACGAAGTCTTCGCGCGCCGCGCCAGGCGCACCAAATCGCGCGGAATATTCAAAAACGTGAACGGACCGAAATTCCAGAGATCTTCCTTCGTCGGAATAATCTGGCGAATCAATCCACCGAGCAGTCCGGCCGTGGCTGCCGCCGGCATGCCGAGCCACTCGTGCGCCATCAGCGCTGGAATCGTGATGATCGCGCCGCCGATTGGCCCGACAACGCGGCCGCCAAGCAATCCCATCAGAAATGCGCCTTCGAGCGACAAATCGGCGAACCGGTACGGCAAGCCAACCAAACGCAGCGCCACACCGACAATCAGCGGCGGCGTCATGAACAGCATCAACTTCAGCTTCTGGTCGGGATCGCGTTCTTCGGTAAACAACACGCGGCGAAACGTGTTCCACCGGGCCAGCAGCGCCGCAAACGATGCGGCGACGCCAACCTTGAGCAACAGCGTGAACAGCAAATCACGCGATGAAATCGGTGAGTCGATCATGCCTAGGAAAGTTTACGCTAAGCCAATCCACGGAGTGTTGCAAACCCTCATCACGCCTGCGTGATAGCTGCAACGGAAACGCCCGCGCTGCATCGAATGCCTTGACACTCAGCGAATAGAGAAACCGATGTCCGTACTGCTAAACTCGTGGCTACCGATGGCTCGAACCTCACGAAGGAAAACTTTGCCGAAGTCGAAATCGCATTCGCACTCCACGAACGGCAGCGCGACCTTGCAGAACGTTGCGCGAGCAGAACTGCCGACCCGCAACGGCCGCTTCACGATCTATGGATTTAAGGGCCAGGGCCCGCAGGACGAAGCGGTCGCGCTCGTTCGCGGCAAGCTCAACGGCAAGACCGCGCCGCTCGTGCGCGTTCATTCGCAATGCCTCACCGGCGACGTGCTTGCCTCGCTCCGCTGCGACTGCCGCGCGCAACTCGAACTCTCGCTCAAGAAAATCAGCAAGGCGCCCAGCGGCATTCTGCTCTATCTGCCGCAGGAAGGTCGCGGCATCGGCCTGATGAACAAACTCCGCGCCTACGAACTGCAGGACGGCGGCATGGACACGGTGGAAGCCAACCAGGAGCTGGGCTTCGCCGCCGACGCGCGCGAATACGACTTCCCCGCGCAAATCCTCAAACAGCTCGGCGCGAAAAAAATTCGCCTCCTGTCCAACAACCCCGAAAAAGTGCGCCAGCTGGAAGAAGCTGGTGTCGAAGTCGTCGAGCGGGTTCCCTGCCAGCCGCGCGTCCACAAGATCTCCCACGCCTATCTGCGAACGAAAAAGAAAAAGATGGGCCACCTGCTCGACCGCGTCTAACGCGTTTCGCTGGCTAACGTCCAAACAAATAGAGCCCGACGGAGAGCGAAAGAACTCCGTCTGGTCATGAACCCAGGCACCAAATTCTCTTTGATTGCCAGTTAACCCCGTATGCATGAAGATAGGGGCCTAAGGAAACCGCCATGACCCTAGAACTGGCAAAGCGTGTAGTCGGCGACGTCACCATCGTCGATCTCAGCGGCAGGTGTACGCTTGGCGACGAAACGGAAAGACTCGATCGAGAGCTCAGGAAAATCGTCGAAGGCGGCTGCCGCAAGCTGCTCCTGAATCTCACTGAACTTTTACAGATCGATAGCACGGGCGTCAGCGTGATTGTCGCAAGCTACGTGTCGCTGCGCCGGCTCAAAGGCGAAGTGAAGTTGTTACATCCAACCGGAAGAGTGCAGACAGTTTTGGAGATTACGCACCTGCTGCAAGTGATCCCGAATTTCCAGGAAGAAGCAGCCGCGCTGGAAAGCTTTTCGGGCCGCAGTCAAGCAGCGATGCAATAGGGTCTGTTTTCTGGCGGGCTGCAAGTACGGCCCGCACCCGCCCACGAGGTCCTTTGATGCCTTCTCCGTGTATTGCTCCCGTATCGGCAGCTCAAATCGCACTCATCATTGATTCCGGCCCAGAGCTGAACGAATTGCTCAGCAGCGTTCTCTCGCAGGATGGCTGGGTCATCGAACACGTCGCGAATCATGAAGAGGCGCTCGAGCTTACCAAGCGCGAGAAGTTTGACCTGATCATCACCGGAAGAAAAGCACGCGTCCCGGAGGACGTCGAATTTCTGCGAAAGATTCGCGGCTCGCGTCCGCACCTGCGGCTCATCATCCTGGCCGATGAGTGGACGCCGGGTGATGTGCTCACCGCGATGCGCGAAGGCGCGTTCAGCTATTTTTGCGCGCCGTTCCAACCCGAGACGCTGGCCGAGTCCGTACGCGCGGCGATGAACGCCCCCTGCTGGGACGATGGCATCGAGGTGTTATCCGCCACGCCGGAATGGGTCCGCGTGATGGCGCGTTGCGACATCGAAACAGCGAATCGCCTCGTATCATTTCTTCAAAACGTGCGCGATCCCAACATTTCCGAAGCGGATCGCAGCGACATCGTCACGGCGTTTCGCGAGATTTTGCTGAATGCGATGGAACACGGCGGACATTTCGATCCAAGCCAGCACGTTGAAATCTCGTTCGTGAAGGCGCGTCGCGCCGTGATCTGCCGCGTGAAGGATCCCGGACAGGGATTCTCGCAGGAAGAGCTACGTCACGCGGTAAACGTGAAAACGCCTGAGGATTTGTTCAGTCATGTCGCGGTGCGCGAAGAGAAAGGCATGCGCCCCGGTGGCTTTGGCTTGCTAATGGCGCGCAAACTTGTGGATGAACTGATTTACAGCGAGCAAGGCAACGAAGTGGTGCTCGTCAAATATTTAGACAAGCCCGCAAAATCCGCGGCGTGAAGTTCTCCAGCTAGATCATCCACAACAAAAAAACGCCGGCAGGATGCCGGCGCTACGAAAACCAGAACAAGCCGCGACCGATTCGGATTAGCCGCCGCCGACGAAATGAACGATCTCGTAGCGGTCACCGGCCACGACAAACGTCTCACTCCATTTTTGACGCGGAAGAATTTCGAGGTTGCGTTCGATCGCGACGCGGCCATCTTCCAGTCCAAGCTCGCGCAAGAGATCGATCACCGTACCGCCGGCAATCGCCGGTCGCGCTTCCCCATTCACCTGAATCGTCGATTCCATCTGGCAACAATCTCCCCAAATCAATTCACGCGCAAACGGCGCATCCGCTTCCGATGCAACCGCAATCAGCTCGCAGCCGGGGCTTTCGGTTTTGCACGCAGCGCAAAACGCAACTGCCCTTGCGCATCGCGCGTTGACGCCTCGATCACCAGCGCAGCGTCTTCGCTCGCCAGTCGCGGCATGTCGAACTCCAGCCGCGCATGCCCATCGGCACTCGCTTCCGTTTGCACCTCGGTCGGCTCCGCCGCGCCGGCGATCCGCGCAACAACGCGAGCGCCCGCTACCGGCGTACCGCCTTCCTTGAAGCGCACAACCAGATAAAGCGTCGCGTGCTTCCCGCTCAGCCACGTTCGCGGATTCAACATTTCGACGGTCAAAGCTTTGGCAATCGGAGTCGCCAGCGCTGGCGCGGGACTTGAAGCCGCACCTGAAACTGCTGGCGCCGGGGACGTAACCCGAGGCGGTGGCAGTGGAGGAGCTTCGACTTTGAGCGCGCCGGTCTTCAATTCTTCGACCACGCCAAAATGCTGCTCGTCCAAGCGAGTCTTGAGCGTTTTCTCTTTTTCTGCGTCAAGTGGCAGCAAGTCGTGATATTTATTCGTGCGCCGGTGCAGCACACGGCCGCGGCAATGCACGGTGGTATCGATGGTAGCGGAGTTCACGCCGCGATCTTCGGTTTGAACATGGAAGACCGTGCCATCGAGTGTGACGTTGGTGTTATGACCGAAAAGCATTCCTTAACACATCCTAATTTGACGGCAGCCGACATCGCCCGCAGAATTTTTTCAGAGGCCGCATTGACCCAACGCCGCCCGCTCGTTATTATAACGCTTCGCCCATGAGTGAATCAGGTCTCCACGCTTACGCTCCACTTCTCTTACACCTCATCATCGCGGTGGCGCTGGCCAGTATTCTGACCACGCTATCAGTTGCAATCGGGTGGAGACGACCAAATCGCGCAAAACAAACCGCCTACGAATGCGGCGTGGAACCGGTCGGCGACGCTCACCAACCCTTTTCGGTAAAGTTTTATCTCGTCGCGATGGTCTTTATCCTGTTCGACGTCGAGGCGATCTTTCTGTACCCTTGGGCCTACATTTACCGCGATATGTTCAAGATATCGCACAGCTTTGGAGTCTTCGGCTTCGTAGAGATGCTCATCTACATCGCCATCCTGCTGGTCGGTTACATCTATCTGTGGAAAAAAGGCGCGTTCGACTGGCACAAATAACGGTTAACGCTGCGGGGATTCGGAAACTGTGACGGACAGTGGTGGTCAAACTACTAATCCTGTAGTCGCGAAGCTCCGCTCATGGAGCGCGAACGCGATCGAGGAAGTCATTGAATATCGGGGCGATACGACGATCGTCGTGCCTCGCAAAGTGCTGCGTAGCGTTGCCGAACAGTGTCGCGACACCGAAGAGCTGAAATTCGACCTCCTCACCGATGCTACCGCTCTCGACCGCTATCCCATGGAACCGCGCTTTGAATTGAACTACCAGCTGGTCTCGATCCCTCTGAGACAGAAGCTGCGCATCCGCGTCAAGCTGAGCGTCGACGATCCTGTCGTCGATTCGCTCGTTCCCGTATGGAAGGGCGCGAATTGGCTCGAGCGCGAGATTTTCGACATGTTCGGGATTCAGTTCACCGGACATCCCGATTTGCGGCGTATTTTGCTTCCCGACGACTGGGAAGGCCATCCGCTGCGCAAAGATTATCCCGTTGAGGGCTACCGCGATATTCCGGCGATCGCGACCCGCTATACCAGGAGTCGGCCATGAGCGCGATTGGAACAACGCCGTTCGGGCAAGAAATCGTCGAAACAGCGGTTGGCCCGACAAAGACGATGGTCCTCAACATGGGCCCCCAGCACCCGTCGACGCACGGAGTGCTGCGTATTCTGCTGGAACTCGACGGCGAAACGGTTCTGAAGGCGATTCCCGACCTCGGGTATCTGCACACCGGCATTGAAAAATCCTGCGAGGACAAGACGTATTCGCAGGCGATCACGCTGACCGACCGGATGGACTACCTGAATCCGCTCGGGAACAACCTGGCGTACTGCCTCGCGGTCGAAAAACTGCTTGGAATTGAAGTTCCGAAGCGCGCGCAGTATTTCCGCGTGCTGATGGTGGAGTTGCAGCGCATTTCGTCGCACCTGGTCTGGCTGGGCACGCACGCCATCGACATGGGCGCGATGTCGGCGTTTTTGTACTGCTTCCGCGAGCGCGAAGAAATCCTGAAGATTTTCGAGTTTGTCGCCGGCCAGCGCATGATGACGAGCTACATCCGCATCGGCGGACTGGCTCTGGAACCTCCGACCGGCTGGAAAGAGCGCGTCGAAAAGTTCCTGAAGATGATGCCGGGCCGCATCGACGAATACGAGACACTGCTCACCGGGAATCGCATCTGGCTGGGACGCCTGAAGGGCGTCGGCGTGATGAATGCCGAGGACGCCGTTTCGTACAGCATGACTGGTCCCACGCTGCGCGCCGCCGGTTTGGCGCATGATGTTCGCAAGGCATTTCCCTACTCGAGCTATGAAGAATTCGAGTTCAACGTGCCCACGCGCACGGAGGGTGATTGCTTCGCGCGCTACCTCGTCCGCGTCGCGGAGATGCGCGAGAGCTTGAAACTTGTCCGCCAGGCGATGGAGAAGTTTCCTGCGGAAGGACCGTTCCGGACCGAAGCGCCAGGCATCATTCCGCCGGGTCGAGAAAAAATGAAGACGGAGATGGAAGCGCTCATCTACCACTTCAAGATTTTCACCGAAGGTTTCGCGCCGCCGGCGGGTGAAGCGTACGCGTCCATCGAATCGCCGCGCGGCGAACTCGGCTGCTTCATCGCGAGCGACGGTTCGCAGAAGCCGCTGCGCTGCCATTTCCGTTCGCCGTCGTTCATCAATTTGCAGGCGCTGCCGAAGCTGGTTACCGGGCAGCTGATTTCCGACGTGATCGCGTGCATCGGCACAATCGACATCGTTTTGGGCGACGTCGACCGGTAAACAATTTTAGTCGTTGGTTGGGAAAGAGGATTCCGCAAAGCATGGAACTTTCACCGCAACTGTCGGCGCGGTTTGAACGGCTGCAAAACCTGTATCCGGCCAAGCGCAGCGCGTTGATCCCGATGATGATGTACGCGCAGGACGAGTACGGCTTCGTCTCGGACGAGATGATTGCCGAAATCGCGAAGCGCCTCGAAATTCGCACCGTGGCCGTCGAAGAGACGCTCGAGTATTACTCGATGCTGCGGCGCAAGCCGATGGGCAAGCACCACGTGCAGATTTGCACGAACGTGGCTTGCATGCTGCGCGGCGGCGCGGAACTGCTCGAAGCGGCCAAGAAGCGCCTGGAGATTGGCCACAAAGAGACGACCGCTGACGGCGTTTTTTCGCTGGAAGAAGTGGAATGCATCGGCGCCTGCACCGGCGCGCCTGCGCTGCAGGTCAACTACGACTTTTTTGAGAATGTAAATCCGCAGAAATTCGATCGCCTGATCGAAGATCTGGATGCGGGACGCAAGACGACTCCCGAACCGGTTACTTCGGGCGCGCTGCATCCGCGCGACAAAGCGGAAACTCCGGTCATCAGCCGGCGCTTTGGCATCAAGGATTCGCAAACGATCGACGTCTTCCTGGCAAACGACGGCTACAAGGCGCTGGAAAAAGCGCTGAAGGAAATGGAGCCGGCGGCGATCATCGAAGAAGTGAAGAAGTCGGGCCTGCGAGGACGCGGCGGCGCGGGATTTCCGACCGGTATGAAGTGGTCGTTCGTTCCGAAGGATTCGCCGAAGCCGAAATATTTGATCTGCAACGCCGATGAATCGGAACCCGGCACCTGCAAAGACCGTCCGCTGATGGAGATGGATCCGCATCAGCTGATCGAAGGCATGGTCATCGCCGGGAAAGCGATCGGCGCAAAGCGCGGCTTCATTTATATTCGCGGCGAGTACCGGTATGTGCTGGATATCGTGCAGACGGCTTTGGACGAAGCGTACCAGCGCGGGTATCTCGGCCAGAATATCCGTGGTTCGGGATACGATTTCGATTTGTTGGTTCACACCGGCGCGGGCGCATATGAGTGCGGCGAAGAATCCGCGCTGATGGAATCGCTCGAGGGCAAACGCGGGTATCCGCGCATCAAGCCTCCCTTCCCTGCCGTGGTGGGTCTATACGGCTGCCCGACGATCATCAATAACGTGGAGACGCTCAGCAGCGTGCCTGCGATCATCCTGGAGGGCGGCGAGAAATACGCCAGCTACGGCCCGCCGAAGAATGGCGGGACGCACCTGGTGTGCATCTCCGGGCACATCAACAAGCCAGGCATTTATGAGATTCCGCTCGGGATGAACATGAAGAAGTTCATCTACGAGATGGCCGGCGGCATTCCCGGCGGCAAGAAACTGAAGGCAGTCATCCCGGGAGGCAGTTCGTGCCCGCTCATGAAGGCCGACGAGATCGACATTCCACTGGATTACGATAGCGTCGCAAAAGCGGGCTCGATGATGGGCTCGGGCGGCATGGTGGTGATGGACGAAGACACCTGCATGGTCGATATGGCGCGGCGCATCATGCATTTTTACGCGCACGAGTCGTGCGGCTGGTGCATTCCCTGCCGTGAAGGCACAACGTGGCTGCGCAAGATGCTGGAGCGGTTCCACGCGGGATTCGGGCGGCCGGAAGACATCGATCTGGTCGGCGATCTTGCGAAAAACATGCTGGGGCGGACGTTCTGCCCGCTCGGCGACGCCGCGGCACTGCCGACGATCAGCATCGTCGCAAAATGGCGCAATGAATTTGAGGATCACCTGAACGGGCGCTGCGCGTACAAGTCGGCGGAAGCCCTGATCGGATCACGATAGATCGGTCACGCTAGAGTCAACCCAGAGTCAGGCAATAGTCGGGGCCCAAGCGAAACGAGATGAGTGAACAAAAGCTGATAACGCTGAAGATTAACGACCGCGACGTGCAGGTTCCGGCGGGAACGACGGTGATTGAAGCCACGCGCCGCATCGGCACCGAAGTGCCTTCGTTCTGCTATTACCCCGGACTTTCGCTCCAGGGCGCATGCCGCATGTGCCTGGTGGAAATCGAAAAGATGCCGAAGCTGCAGACGGCGTGCACGGTGCAGGTCACCGAAGGCATGGTCGTGCGCACCAACACCGATCAGGTGCGGCAAGCGCGCAAGTACATGCTGGAATTTTTGCTGACGAACCATCCGCTCGATTGCCCGGTGTGCGACAAGGGCGGCGAGTGCGAATTGCAGGACATGGTGTTCACGTACGGAGCGGACACGAGCCGCTTCGTCGAAGAGAAGATTCACCGGCCGGAAGAAAAGTGGTCGGAGCTGGTTTATTACGATGCACCGCGCTGCATCCTTTGCTTCCGCTGCGTGCGCGTTTGCGACGAAGGCATGGATGTGAAGGCGCTCGGCGTCGGCATGCGCGGCGCAAACAGCGTCATCATCCCGAATCGCGAAGATCATCTCGAGTGCGAAGAATGCGGCATGTGCATCGACATCTGCCCGGTCGGCGCGCTCACCAGCGGCACGTATCGCTATAAGACGCGGCCTTGGGAGATGCAGTACGTCTCGACGATCTGCACGCACTGCTCGAACGGCTGCAAGACGACGCTGAGCGTGCGCAACCACGAGATTTTGCGCGCGAACAATCGCGACCTTGTCGGGCATCAACGGCGACTTTCTTTGCGTGAAGGGCCGCTTTGGATTTGATTTCACGAAGCATCCCGAACGGCTCAAGCAGCCGATGGTGCGCAAGGGCGACAAGCTGTATCCCGTTTCGTGGGAAGAAGCGGTGCAGACCGCGGCGACCAAGCTCAAGCAGATTGTCGATGCGAATGGGACGGATTCGATTGGATTCATCGGGTCGAACCACACGTCGAACGAAGAAAATTATTTGTTCCAGCGGCTGGCGCGCGCGACGTTTGGCACGAACAACATCGATCACCACCGCACGGTCGACTATTCGGGCTCTGGTGACGGCGCTGGGCGATCGCGCAGGCGATGCTTCGCTGACGATGAAGCAGCTTTACGACGCGCCCGCGGTGCTGGTGATCGGGAACGATCCGACTTCGCAGAATCCGCTGGTTGGCTGGCAGATTCGCACGGGAATTCGCCACCACAGCCAGCGTCTCTATATTTTGAATTCGCGCGACATCAAGCTGAATCGCAAGGCGACGCAGTTCGTTCAGATTCCCGAAGGCCACGAAGCGGCGGCGATTCGCTGGATGGGCAGCGAGCAGGGACAGCTTGAACCGGCGCTGGTCGAGAAACTGGTGCAGCTCAAAGCGGCGCTCGATGCGGAGCCCGAGGTCGCGATTGTTTTCGGCGCCGAAGTTTCAGGCGCGGCGATCGCGGAGCTGATCACGTTTGGTTCGCGACTGCAGGGCAAGGTTCGCTACATGGCGCTCGGCGACTACGCGAACTCGCGCGGCGCGGCCGACATGGGCGTGCTGCCGGATCGGCTGCCGGGCTACGCCTACGTCGATAACGCGCAGGCGCGCGAGGCATTTGAAAAACTTTGGGGCGGCGTGATTCCGTCGAAGGCGGGCTTGACGACGCCGCAGATGGTGGAAGCGGCGCAGTCGGGCAAGCTAAAGGCGTTGTTTGTAATGGGCGCGAATCCGCTGACGCACTTCGGCACGCTCGGATTCGGCCGCGGGAACCTGAATTTGCTCATCGTCCAAGAGCTCTTCCCTACCGACACTTCGCGTCCGGCGGACATTGTCTTCCCGGCAGCTTCTGCATACGAGAAAGACGGCACCGTTACCAACACAGCAGGCGAAGTCCAAGGGCTGCGCAAGGCCGCGGAAATCATGGGCACGCGCAGCGACTTCGATCTCCTGCGGATTTTGTCGCACCAACTGGCGAAGGCTGGTCTCGGCAAGGCGTTCCACTACCGGACGCCGCAGGCTGTCTTCGAAGAAATTCGCAAGTCGGTGCAGGGCTATGACGTGGCGCACGCGGGATTGCTCACAGGCGGCGCCGAATTGACTCACACGCATGTGACGCGCAATGGTCACGCGCCGTATGACGTGCCGGTCGGCGTGATTCGCTCGGCGCAAGACACGCTCTTTACCAGCGGCACTCTGGGCCGTTTCTGCACGATGATGGATTCCTTGTCGGAGGCCGACGCCAAGCCGTGATCGATACGCTCACCCAGTTCCTCAACGAGCATTGGGACCTGATCATTTCGCTCGTGAAGATTGCGCTGCTGGTGTTCATCGTGCTGACGGTGAACGCGTACCTCACATGGTTTGAGCGCAAGGTTGTGGCGCACATGCAATCGCGATGGGGTCCGCACCGCGTGGGACCGCACGGCTTGCTGCAACCTGCCGCCGACGGTCTGAAATTTTTGCTGAAGGAAGATCCGACACCCAGCGGCGTCGATAAATTTACGTATTACCTCGCGCCGCTGATGGCGCTGGCCTTGGCGCTGACTTCGATCGCGATCATTCCCTTCGGGCCGGATCCTATTATTTTGCTCGGGCACAAGATTTATCTGGGCATCGTCGACCTCAACATCGGATTGCTGGCGCTGTTTGCGATTACGGCGCTGAGCGTTTACGGCGTGGCGCTGGCGGGATGGTCGTCGAACAGCAAATACCCGCTGCTGGGCGGATTGCGCAGCTCGGCGCAGATGGTCAGCTATGAGCTGGCGCTTACGATGTCGGTTGTCGGCGTGTTGCTGATGGCGGGAAGCTTCAGCCTGCGCGATATCGTTAACGTGCAGGCGCTTCATGCGGAGCGCGGCTTATTTGCCTGGAACGTGTTCCCGCAGATTCTTGGCTTCCTTTGTTTCTTCATCGCGGCTGTGGCGGAGACAAATCGCGTCCCGTTCGACTTGCCGGAAGCGGAATCGGAACTCGTCGCGGGATTTCACACCGAATATTCGAGCTTCAAGTTTGCGATGTTTTTCATCGCGGAATATACGAGCATGATCACGGTTTCGTCGCTCTGCGCGATCATGTTCTTCGGTGGCTGGCTGTCTCCCTTCCCCCTTTCGTGGACCTTCACGCACTATGTGCCGTCGCTGATTCTGATTCCGTTTGGTCTGTGGGTGATCTGGGACGGCATTCGGTACGAGACGATTTTCGGGCGCATCATTCTGCCGGGCGTTGGCACGGTAATTACGCTCATCGGCGCAGTGCTTATCGCGCTCCCGGTCGTCAACGAATTCATCCAGGGGCCGTTCTGGTTGCTGTCAAAGATTTTCGTCTTCCTGTTTGTCTATGTATGGATGCGCGGCACGCTGCCTCGCTTCCGCTACGACCAGCTCATGTCGTTCGGCTGGAAGCTGCTGCTGCCGGTTTCTCTCGCGAATGTCGTGATTACCGCCACCATCATCATGCTGAGGGGGCACTAGAATGAACGTGCCTCTGATCGTTTTCTTCGTGCTTGCGGCGATCGCGATACTCGGTGCGGTCAGCCTGATTCTCCAGCGGCATCCGATTCACAGCGCGCTGTCGCTGATCGTGGTGATGGTCGCGCTCGCGGGCTTGTACTTGCTGATGGGCGCCGAATTCGTCGCAGCGGTGCAGATCATCGTTTACGGCGGCGCCATCATGGTGCTGTTTGTCTTCGTCATCATGCTATTGAATGCGGGCGTCGAAGAGCGGACGAGTTTTTCTTCGCTCGCGAAGTTTGCCGGGCTGCCACTTGCGGTTGCGTTGATGGGCTGTTTGTTCGCCGCTATCTACGGTTCGCCCGAGCAAGTGCAAATCGCGGCGCAAGCCGGCGCACCGGCGCCGACCAAGGCGCTGTCGGCTCAACTTTTCCAGGAGTTCGTTTACCCGTTTGAGCTGACTTCATTCCTGATCCTGGTCGCCATCGTAGGCGCGATGGTGCTCGCGCAGCGCGACCGCAAGGAAAGCCATCTATGATCCCGACGAACTACTACCTGATTCTCAGTGCCATTCTGTTCGGCCTGGGTGTCATCGCCTTCATCTTTCGACGGAACATCATCACGATTTTCATGTCGATCGAGCTGATGCTGAACGCGGTGAACCTGGCGTTCGTGGCGTTCAGCCAGGCGTGGAATCACCTCAGCGGCCAGGTTTTCGTGTTGTTCGTGATCGTTGTAGCGGCGGCGGAAGCGGCCGTTGGACTCGGCATCATCATTCTCATTCAGCGTAACCGTCAGTCGCTCAACGTCGAGCGCGTGGACCTGCTCAAACTCTAATGCCGATACTCGAAAATCTCTGGATCATCCCGCTGCTGCCGCTGCTCGGCTCGGCAATCAACGGATTGCTGGGCTCGAAGTGGCCGAACAAGATCGTCAACAGCGTTGCTGTCGGCTCGACGGGGCTGTCGTTCGCGTTCGCGCTCGAAGCGGTTCGCGAGTTTTCGCAGCTGCCGCCCGACCAGATTCCTTATGTGAGGCAGTTCTTCACATGGATCTCGGCGGGAACGTTCCGCGCGGGCTTTGATCTCCAGATCGATCAGCTCACGGTCGTGATGCTGCTGGTGGTGACCGGCGTCGGCTGGCTCATCCATATTTACTCGACCGGATACATGGCGCACGAGGGCGGCTACTATCGCTTCTTCTCGTATCTGAATCTGTTCATGTTTTTCATGCTCATCCTGATTCTCGCCGCGAACTATGTGCTGTTGTTCGTCGGATGGGAAGGCGTGGGCCTCTGCAGCTACCTGCTGGTCGGGTTCTACTTCCTCCGGAAGTCCGCTGCGGACGCGGGCAAGAAGGCGTTCATCGTCAATCGCATTGGCGACTTCGGCTTCATGCTCGGCATGTTTTTGCTGTTCAAGACGTTCGGGACGCTGGATTTCGTGCCGCTGTTCGCCAAAGCGGCGCCGATGCCTGCCGACTCGATTGGTCAGTACGGAACGCTGACGATCGCGTGCTTGCTGCTGTTTGTCGGCGCGACCGGTAAGTCGGCGCAGCTTCCCTTGTATGTGTGGCTGCCGGACGCGATGGAAGGCCCGACGCCGGTATCGGCGTTGATTCACGCGGCGACGATGGTGACCGCCGGCGTTTACGTCGTTGCGCGCTCGCACATCCTTTATCTCCATGCACCGAGCGCGATGGTGATCGTCGCGATCGTTGGGTGCGCTACCGCGCTATTCGCGGCGACAATCGGCCTCGTTCAGACCGACATCAAGAAAGTTTTGGCGTATTCGACGGTCAGCCAGTTGGGCTACATGTTCCTGGGCTGCGGCGTCGGCGCGTTCACCGCGGGCGTCTTTCACTTGATGACCCACGCATTCTTCAAAGCTTTGCTCTTCCTTGCGGCCGGCAGCGTGATTCACGCGATGGGCGGCGAGCAGGACATGCGGAAGATGGGCGGCCTCAGCAAGAAGATCAAGTGGACGTACTTGACGATGCTGACCGCGACGCTGGCGATTGCGGGATTCCCGCCGCTGGCTGGGTTCTTCTCAAAGGACTCCATCCTCCTCAACGCCTATCAGTTCGACAACGGCGGAAAGATTCTGTACGGCGTGGGATTGTTCACCGCGCTCCTCACTTCGTTCTATATGTTCCGGCTGATCTTCCTGACGTTCTTCGGCAAAGAGCGCTATGACGAGCATCACGTGCATGTGCATGAGTCGCCGAAGAACATGCTGGTGCCACTGATGATCCTTGCGGTTTTGTCGATCGTCGGCGGTTGGATGGCGGCGCCGGCATTCTGGGGCAGCCCGGATTACTTCGCAAAGTTCCTGGAGCCTGTGTTTGCCGTAGGCGCGACGGAAGCGGCCAGCGCGGAAGCCGCGGCGCATGCGCTGGAGACCCCGCTCGCGATCGTCGCCGTGATCACCGCGACGATTGGATTGCTGGTCGCGTATTGGCTCTACCTGAAGAAACCGGAAAAGCCGGAAGAACTTGCGAAGTCGATGAAGGGTCCGTACAACACGCTGCTCAACAAATATTACGTCGATGAGCTTTACGCGGCGGTGGTAGTTAAGCCGCTTCTCTGGCTCTCGACGCATGTGCTGTGGCAGACCGTCGATGTGCAGATGATCGATGGAGCCGTAAACGGGATCGCCCACGGAGCTTCCGAGGTCGGCGATGGCGTGCGGCACGCGCAATCGGGCAACACGCGCAGCTACGCGGTTTGGGTTGTGATCGGCGCGATCGTCGTGATAGCGATTATTTTCTGGCCGTACCTGAGACCGACGGCCATCGGGATGGTGCGCTGATGCCTCTTCCCGGCTTGCTCTCGGTCCTGATCTTCTTCCCTGCTCTGGGCGCGCTGGCATTGTTGCTGCTGCGCGGCGACGATCACGTCTGGATTCGCCGCTTGGCGCTGACGATTTCCGTCGTCGAATTTATTTTCTCGCTTTTCCTGATCCCGAAGGTGCCGATCGGTGTCTCCGGCTACTCGCTGGTCGAGTATTACAACTGGATCGCGAATCCGCCGATTCACTATCACCTCGGCATCGACGGCATCAGCTTGTTCCTCGTCATTCTGACCACGTTCCTGACGCCGATCTCGGTACTGGCGTCCTGGAGCAGCATCAACCATCGCGTGAAGGAATTCTTCGTGATGCTGCTGATGTTGGAAGTCGGCGTCATCGGCGTTTTCGTCTCGCTCGACCTGTTCCTCTTCTTCCTCTTCTGGGAAGTAATGCTGATCCCGATGGCATTCCTCATCGGCATCTGGGGCCACGAGCGCCGCATCTACGCCGCCGTTAAATTCGTCCTCTACACGATGGCCGGATCGATCCTGATGCTGGTCGGCATCATCTGGCTCTACAACCTGACGGGCAGCTTCGACCTGCCAAAGATTCAGCAGGCGCTGCAAGACGGCCGGGTGTTCACGCTGACGTCGCAGCAAGAGATGCTGCTGTTCCTGGCGTTCTTCGGCGCGTTCGCGATCAAGGTTCCGCTCTTCCCGCTGCACACGTGGCTGCCCGACGCGCACGTGGAAGCTCCGACGGCCGGCTCCGTGATGCTTGCCGGCGTGCTGCTCAAGATGGGCACGTACGGCATGATTCGCTTCTGCCTGCCACTCTTCCCCAACGCGGCGCACAAAGCTGCGCCTTGGGTTGCGACGCTGGCGATCATCGGCATCGTCTACGGCGCGCTCGTTTCGCTCGTTCAGCCGAACCTGAAGAAACTCGTGGCTTATTCCAGCGTCAGCCACCTTGGTTTCGTGGTGCTCGGCATCTTCGCGTTCCACAACATCTCGATGCAGGGCGCGGTCTACCAGATGCTGGCGCACGGCATCTCGACCGGCGCGCTCTTCTTGCTGGTGGGCATGTTGTATGACCGCCGCCACACCTTTGAAATCACGCAGTACGGCGGACTGGCGACGCCGATGCCGAAGCTTGCCGCCTTCTTCCTATTCGTCGCGCTGTCGAGCCTTGGCTTGCCGATGCTGAACGGTTTCGTCGGCGAATTCCTGATTCTCCTCGGCACGTTCCAGACCCACGCGAGTTGGGCAAGCTGGGCGGCGCTCGGCGTGATTCTCTCAGCTTGCTACCTGCTCTGGGCCTATCAGCGCGTGTTTTTCGGTGAAGTCACCGTCGAAAAGAACAAGACGCTGCCCGACGCAAGTGGCCGCGAAATCGGCATTCTCGTGACCATGGCCATCATCACCTTGTGGATGGGCATCGGCAGCACGTTCTTCACAAGCCGCTCGGCAGCATCGAGCCAAAACGTTCTCGACCAGATGCAGCGGTCCGGCCCGCAAGAGGCGAATCTGCACTCGAAAGTCATCAATTCCGTGGAAAGGCCTGCAACGCGCTAATGATTCCCCGCCCCGAAGACCTGATCCGCGTCCTGCCAGAGACCATCTGGTGCGTCTTCGGCTGCCTGATGATGCTGCTGCAGCCGTTCACGCGGAATCGTCACGTACTGAGCTTCTTCGCGATCCTGGGCACGATTCTCGGGACGAGCGCGTCGATTTACGCGTACCAGACCGTTGGCACGGGTTCCGCCTTCAGCCAGCTTATCCAGTTCGATTCCTTCAGCATCTTCTTTCATCTGTTGATCGGCTTGGTTTCGATCCTCGTCGTTCTCGCAGCGGGCCCTTATCTGGAGCGTGAGAATCTCGAGTCCGCCGAATTTTTCGCGCTGGTGCTGTTCGCCACCGCAGGGATGGGCGTGCTGTCGTCAGCTCAGGAACTTCTGACCGCCTTCATCGGCCTGGAAATGAGCTCGATTTCGAGCTACGTGCTTGCCGGGTACCGCCGCGACACGATCAAGTCCAGCGAATCGGCGATGAAGTATTTCCTACTCGGCTCGTTCGCGACGGCTTTCTTCCTCTACGGCATCGCCCTTGTCTACGGCGTCACCGGCACCACGAACCTGACGCAGATGGCCAACGCCGACACGTCCGGCAACCTGATCAAGCTCGGCCTCGCGCTGATCCTGATCGGCCTCGGATTCAAAGTCGCCGCTGCTCCCTTCCAGCTCTGGACGCCCGACGTTTACGAGGGCGCGCCGACTCCGGTCACCGCACTCTTCTCCGCCGGCCCGAAAGCAGCCACGTTCGCGCTGATGCTGCGTATTTTCGCCACCGTGCCGGCTGCGACGCACTTCTGGTTCTGGGCGTTCTGGATTCTCGCGGCGCTCACTATGTTCGTCGGCAACCTCGGCGCGTTGGTCCAGACCAACGTCAAGCGCATGCTGGCGTACAGCTCGATCGCGCACGCGGGCTACATTCTCGTGGCCTTCGCGGCGGTCACGTATCTTCAGAACAATTCCGATACAGGCGGGGCAGCCGCTTACGCCGCGGTGCTCTTCTATCTACTCAGCTACGCACTCGTGAAGCTTGGTGCGTTTACGATCGTCGGGCAGCTCGGCGGGGCGGGCGAGAAATATCTTTCGCTGGAAGACTACACCGGCCTGGGCCGTCGTCAGCCAGTCGTTGCAGCGGCGCTGAGCCTGTTCCTGCTCTCGCTGCTGGGCCTACCGGTCACCGCTGGATTCTTCGGCAAGTTCTACGTATTCAAAGCCGCCGTCAACTCGCACCTCATCTGGCTCGCCGTCCTCATGGCGGTCAACAGCATCATCGGCGCTTACTACTACTTCCGCCTCATCGTTGTCATGTACATGCGCGAATCCGCCGCGGATGCCGCCGCCCACGACCACGACGAGCACGGCGACGACGCGAAACCCGCGCATGCCGAAGTTCTGGCAACCGGCGCTCCGCTCACGCCATTCCCGCTGCCGGTCAACATCGTGCTGCTCGTTTCGGCGGTCGGGACCGTGTACTTCGGCCTCTTCCCCAACCAGGTGCTGCACTTCGTTCTGCAGTCCAACCTGCTCGGCAAATAGCCTCTCATCGGCAGCCAACGCTTCTGACGATTCTTCAATCCTCGCATCGGGGTCAGTGCGAAACAGGAGACGCCTGAACCTCCGCCCGGTTCCAAACTGAACCCGGTCATGTTCTGCTAGAACTATGGGAATTGGCCTCGCCATCGTGTCCTGGGTTGTCAAAGGGACTATCCTTGCGACTGCGGTCGCGGTGCTTGCAGGCACGCTGACGGCGATTCTTGTGCCGCGTGGTCGCGCACGGCGCACGCGAACCATCCTTTGGGTGTGCGTTTTCCCCTTCGCCTGCCTCTCCTGGCTCCTGTGCGTCTTCGTATTTCAGGCTTACATCAACGAATCGGTGCTGTACCGCGACGCCGGCATCGGGCACACGTGGCAAACGCCGCTGCCCAACGGCTACGCGATTTTGTTGCTCGACGAGAAGCACGACGGGACTGTCTTCAATCCGAAGACGCACTTCTCGAACAGCTCCGACAATGAAATTCATCCCGACGGGCCCGACGCGGTGAGCGGCGTTCGAGTCGTCCAGGTTGCCAAGAACAAGATCCTCGGCGGCGCCGGTCCGCTCGGTCAATATTCTTCGCGAGCAGCACGCGACCGCGTCGATTACTATTTCCTGCTCGACACAGAAGCTCACACGCGCACAAATTTCGAGAACTACGATGACTTGACACGCGCCGCCACGGCCGTCGGCATCGCGCCTCGTCTCGAGCCGCTGTACACCGTTTACAAGCGCTATCGATTTACGTGGTTCGACTTCAGCGCACTCGCGCTTGCGTTGGCGCCGCCGCTCGGGATTGCGCTGCTCCTCGGACGTCGCGTTCGGTTGCTGCGCGGCGCTGCGTCATCTGCATCATCCGTCGCCGAGACACCCGCGCTCCGGCACGCGGACGAACGAATCTAAAGCTTCCGTCACCCGAAAAAACAAAAGGCCCGGATTTCTCCGGGCCTTTCTCATGCACCGCCACCGATTCTGCGATGGCTCAAAAGCTCAAGGTTACAGCTTCGTGTAGAGCAAGAAGCCGAGCGCGAACGTAAACAGGGTCAGCGTTTCGACGAACACCAGACCGAGAATCATGGCCGCGCGAACGCCGCCCGTTGCTCCCGGATTGCGCGCGATGCCTTCGCAGGCCGCTGCCGCGATACGACCCTGGCCAAGCCCGCCGCCGAACGCCGCAACCGCGACGCCGAAGCCGACTGCGAGGACCAGTGTGGTCGAGTTGATTGGGGCCTTGTCCGCCGGGGCATTGCCCTGCGCGAACGCTGCTGGCGCGATCAACATAATCGCCATCAGCATGATGCAAACTACCGCTGCTTTCTTCATTTGTACTGCCTCCTTCGTGAATTGCCGGCAGGAGGTGGTTCCCGGACACCGAGCAGCCGGGCTCACACTGACGGCTACAAATTCAAAAATGCCGCGCGATTAGTGCTCGTCGGCGGTGGCCAAGCCGATGTAAACGGCCGGCAGAATCGTGAAGACGTAAGCCTGCACAACAGAAACGAAAATGTGCAGCACGATGAACGCGATGGGAATGAACGCGGGCAGAATGCCGAGCGCGATGCCGAATGCCGGATGCTTCGTCCAGCCCGCGATCGCAGGCGCGGTGAAGAGGCCCACGAACAAGCCGTAGATCAAATCGCTGGCGAAGATGTTGGCCCAGAGACGCGCGGTCAAAGAGAGCAACCGGGCGCAGGTACTCAGAATTTCGACCGGGAAAATCAAGTGGCACCAGCCACCAGTCGAGACCGCCGGTAAATGTCTTCACGTATCCGATCGGGCCGTGATGCCGAATGCCCTGCCAGTTGAAGTAGCAGAACACGATGACGGCGCAGGCGAGCGGCACGGTGACCTGTGCGGTCGGCGACGTAAAGCCGGGAAACACGCCGAACAGATTGGCGAGCAGAATAAACAGCGAAATCGAGCCAACCAGTGGCACGTATTGGCGCCAATGATGGCCGGCGTTTTCCGAGAGAATGTCGTTGATGCCGAAGTTTTCGCGGTTCGTCAGGAGCAATTCTGCGATTTGCTGCGTCGCGCCGGGATTTTCGACGGACAGGCGCGAACGAACCAGGAGCGCGAGGAACGTTCCGAGAATCAGGACCAAAATGCCCATGCAGACGTGCTCGGGAATCGGAAGATCGGGATGGTCCGGCTGGATGTGTAACGCGTGCAGCAGCGAGAGCGCCGCGCCGCCAAGTACGTGATTCACGATCTGTGTGATCCAGCTTACGTTTTGTTCCATGCGTTCTGCGCGCGCCTCAGAAGAGCCTCGAGTCTTGCCGGCTCCGGGATTTTAGGTTACTGCTCTCCGTGCGGTTCAACCGAACCGGGGTGCCAGATTTCGTACACACTTGCGGCCATCGCCGCGGCACCTAAAGCGAACAAACCAAAGACCATACTTACGAGAGGGATGGCTGACAATTTAAAAATAACATACAGGCAAAGAGCGATCAAGGCGTAGCGGAAAAGCGCGCGGAAATAGGCGCCAATCGGTACACGGGTTGTAGCGGCTCCGGATTGCGCGGTGGCGGCGGCCGCGAGGGCGTCCATGCCCTGCCGAAGCCATCGAAAGTTGAACCACGCGAGGACCGAGCCGACAGCGACGCCTGCGGCCCAATCGCGGCGGCCAGCCACCGCGATGATCACCGCTGCCACGACTCCGATTGTCGGTGTGAGCCAGGCGATGCGGCGCTCGGTCGCGGTCCCGACCGCATTGTTCAATGCTGGCGCGGTTGCATCCATCGAACTAGCCTAGCCGCCGCAGAACTTCGCGCAGGCCGCCGACGAAACCGAGTCCTCCGAGGATGAACGTGAACGCAAACCGGGTGTGCAGCCAGTGGTCGAGAAAATAGCCGATCAGCCCGCCGAATACGACAGCGCCAACGATCGTGAATGGAAGCTCGATCGCTAGTGCAGTGTTCGAAGCGTATTTCTTGACCTTCTGCTCGTTCGGCGTCAAAGGCTTGGTCTCGTAGGATGGATCCAAATCGTCGGCTCCGCATTCAAAAAACTTACAAAACAATACAGAACGATTGTCGTCCTGAGCCGCCTGAAGGGCGGCGAAGGATCTCAACGTCAACACGAGCAGCGGCCGATCCGCCGACGACTCTTACTTCTCAAATAGCAACTCGCCCGCGCGTTCCTTCGCTTTCACTACCGCTTTGATGAGCGTAACGCGCAGTTTGCCCTCTTCGAGCTCGAGGATGCCGTCGATCGTGCAGCCGGCGGGCGTAGTGACCGCATCTTTCAGCAAAGCAGGATGATCGCCGGTCTCGAGAACAACACTGGCGGCGCCCTTCATCGTTTGCGCGGCGAGCAGCGTTGAGACGTCTCGCGGGAGGCCGATTTTGACGCCAGCCTCAGCAAGCGACTCGAGAATGATGTAAACGAAAGCGGGGCCGCTCGCGGAGAGCCCCGTGACGGCGTCCATGTTTTTCTCGTCCACGACCACAGTTCGGCCGACAGCGTCGAACATCGCCTGCGCGATTTCCAGATGCTCGGGCGAGGCGTGAGAACCGCGGCAGATTCCGGCCATGCCACAGCCGACAGTCGATGGCGTGTTAGGCATGGCGCGGACCACGGGAACCTTTGAGCCTGCATGCTGCTCGATGTAACTCGTCGGAACCGACGCGGCAACAGAGATCACCAGCGTCTTCTCGCTGAGTTCCGAGGCGATCTCCTGTAGCACTTCACCGACGACTTGCGGCTTCACGCCGAGCAACACGATGTCGGCGCCGTGAACGGCCTTTTTGTTTTCGGTCGTGACCGAGACGCCCAATTCCTTCGTGAGCGCGGACGCTTTTTCGGCATGCTTGACCGTGGCGGTGACGTTCTTTGGATCGAAAAGATGCTGTTTGAGATACGCGCGCAGCAGGATTCCGGCGAGTTTGCCGGTGCCGAGAACGGCGAGCTTTTTGTGAGACAGGGATTTATCGGATTGCTTCTGAGTCATGATGCAAATCATTGTTGACGGGTTTGGGGGATGGGTCAACTACGGAGTGCCTCGCGACAAGGTTATTCAACCAACGCGACTCGACGCATGCTATTCGTCGTGATTCGCGCCGCTGAGAACTTCGAGGGCGTGCGGCACCAAATGGGCCACGGCTTCCAGCGACTCCACGGCGCCGGTCGGACTGCCAGGGAGATTGATGATGAGGGTGCGGTGGCGCGTGCCTGCGACGCCGCGCGAAAGGAGCGCGGTCGGAACTTTGACTGAACCCTTGCGCCGCATTTCTTCCGCGATACCAGGAACGATGCGATCGGCGACGGCTTGCGTGGCTTCCGGAGTGTTATCGCGTGGGCCAAGGCCGGTTCCACCGGTTGTGAGAATGAGATCGACGCGATTTTTGTCGGAGAGTTCGCGGAGTTGCTGGCGGATGTCGGCGGGATCGTCGGGCAGGTGAAGGCTGGTCACGACTTCCCAGTTCTTGCCGCGGCAGAAGGCGACGACCGCTGGACCGGAGAGATCTTCGCGCACGCCTTGCGAAACGGAATCGCTGATGGTGAGGACCGCGACGCGCATCGGGACTACTGCGTCTCGACCGGGGAATCTTCGCGGCTGGCTTCGTCCATCAGGCGCATGGCTTCCATCAGGAGGCCGGTGGTGTTGCGCGTTGTGGTGGTGCGGGTGGACGCGTTGGCGGCGTTGAAGTCGATCTCGAATTCGCCTTCGGTCCACAGGATGACCTTGTAGACGGCCTCGTCGCCCTCGAGGTCGCCGATCTTGGCGTCGCGGCACTGGCCGCTGGCGAAATACATTTCGCCGCGCTCCGCGCCTTTGCGCACGATCAGGCGGCACGACTTCTGCCCCATTTCGAGCGACTGGAGCAAATCGGTCATGTTCATCTCTTCGAGGCGCCCCTGGATCACGCCAGGACGCGACGCGGACTTCTGCAATTTTTCGAGATGCAGGCGATCGACGACTTTTTTCGTGATGCGAACGAGGTCTTTCACCAGGAACGGCTTAACGATGAATTCTTCGACGCCGTCAACGAGCGGACGCAGGCGCTCTTCGATATCGGTGCGACCTGCCATGAAAAGGAACGGGATGTGGCGCGTCTTGTCGCGGCCACGAAGTTTTTCAAAGAGCTGGCGGCCGTCGAGGCCCGGCATTTTGTAGTCGCAGAGGATAACGTCCGGCGGTTCGTCGATCACCTTCAGGAGTGCGTCGGCGCCGTCCGCGGCGATCTGGACTTCGCAGACATTGTCGAGGCCTTGCTCGACAAGCTTGCGTACGAGCGGGTTGTCGTCAACCAGGAGTAGCGTGACATTCTTCCCGGATGCGGCTGCAGCGGCGCTCATCGGGCACCGCGCCTGGACGGGGATTTGCGGCGATTGCCGGATTTCGCGCGCGTTCGCGCCCGTGCGGGCAGCCTCGTCACGTTGAAAATCGCCGCTTTTGCCGCCAGTCTTGCTGACCAGGGCGATGCCGGCGATCTCGATCGATTTGTCGAGGGCTTTGCACATGTCGTAGACCGTGAGGGCTGCGGCTGTAACCGCGACCAGCGCTTCCATCTCCACACCTGTCTGGGCGGTCGCAGCCACACTGGAGCGAAGTTCCACCCCATCTTTGCATAGGGTAGCGGTCACATCAATGTGAGTGAGAGGCAGCGGGTGACAAAGAGGTATCCACTCGGCGGTGCGTTTTGCGGCCGCAATACCGGCGATCCGGGCGATTTCGAGGGGGTTACCCTTGGGGGTCTTCAGCCCGCGGACCGCACGAAGGACGGCTGGCTTCATCTGGACGAACGCCTGAGCTTCCGCGGTGCGCGTAGTGACCGCTTTGGCGGACACGTCAACCATTCTTACGCTGCCGGTCGCGCCGTAATGAGAGAGTTTTTGCGGCATTCAGCTTGTTATCCAGCTAAAAAGAGCTCGCGGGCATGGAGTTTGATGCGCGCCTCACGCGATGTCTTTACGAAGTAGGACGGGCACCGACTCGCCGGCGGGGATTTCCTCGCGAT
This sequence comes from uncultured Acidobacteriota bacterium, assembly GCA_963766985.1. Classification (GTDB taxonomy): domain Bacteria; phylum Acidobacteriota; class Terriglobia; order Acidiferrales; family UBA7541; genus Acidiferrum. Next base: position 189,097 of record CAVYCJ010000003.1, on the reverse strand, counting down.
CGGCCGGGATGATCAGGAAGCAATTCGACTTGGCGAGGGCGGCCACGTCACCGGAACCGCGCCACTCGATCGCCGAGACTTGGGCGTCAAAACCCTGCCACTCGATGCGCGCGGGAAGAAAATGCGTAAGTCCCGGCCGTTCTTTCAGCGGAGAGGCCAGGGTTGCGTGCAGAAGGGGCAGGGGTCGCGCTTCTGCGCCATTGAGCAAGTCGATTGCGGGGCGGACGAGAAGCTCGAAAGTGACCATCGTCGAAACGGGATTGCCCGGAAGGCCGAACACAAATTTGTCTTTGCAGCGCGCGAAGACTGCGGGTTTTCCTGGGCGAATCGCGACGGCATCGAAGAAAATCTCGGCACCGAGCGATTTGAGAACGGATTCGACGAGGTCGTACTTCCCTGCTGAAACTCCACCGGACATGACGAGGATGTCTTCTTTAAGGCCGCGCTCGATTTTGGCGCGAAGTTCGTCGGCGCGATCGCGAGCATTGCCGAGGAGAACCGGTTCGCCGCCCGCAGCGCGTGTTTGTGCCGCGAGCGAGACGCTGTTGCTGTTGCGAATCTGGAATGGTCCGGGCTTTTGCTCCACGAGAACGACCTCATCGCCGGTCGAGAGAATCGCCACACGCGGCTTCACGGCACAGAGAGGTTCGGTGGCGCCGACTTGAGCGGCTAGAGCGATTTCTCCGTGGCCGATGCGAGTGCCGGGAGCTAAGCACCACTTGGCCGCGCTGCGCTTCGCTGCCTTTGGGGACGATGTTCTGACCAGATTGCGCGGTGCGATCGAAATTGACGTTGTCGCCTTTGCGCGCGGTGTGTTCGACCATCACAACGGCATCGGCTCCGGGCGGCACGCCGGCTCCCGTCATGATCTGAACGCAAGTCCAGCGGCCGAGCGGAGTTGTGGCGTTGTCGCCAGCTTTGATTTCGCCGGCCACACGAAGCGTGGCGCCTGTGTGCGCATCGAGTGCGCGCACGGCGTAACCATCGCGTGTCGCACGATCGAACGGTGGATATTCGCGCTCGGCTTTGATTTCCTGAGCGAGCACGTAGCCTACGGCGTCCCAGATGTGAACTGGCGCAGTCGCGCGGGGCCTTTCTTTTTCGAGACTTCGTCGATAACGGATTGGCGAGCCTGATCGTAGCTAAGCATTTCGAGCGACTGGGGAGTAGTGGCCATCGAATTGAACGCGCAAGTTCCGGTTCAGTGGCGAACCGCAACTGCTATGAAATTGCGCTGAAGGCTCGCGACCTGACGCGAGGCTCAACGCTGTCCCAGTATAGGGTTGAACCGGGGGGTTCGTTAAAGCCAGCGCGAGAGGATTGTTCCCTCGGGAACAATGGTGGCGTCGCGCTCTGGACCTGTCGAAATCATGCCGATTTCGACCTGTAGGAAATCACCGATGAAGCGCAGGTAGTCGACGGCGGCTTTTGGTAGCTTGGCCGCGTCTTTCACGCCGTAGGTAGATTCGCACCATCCGGGGAGCGTCTTGTAGGTTGGTTTAACTTGCTCGAGTTCTTCGGCGAGTGCGGGCATTTCGTTGATCGGCTTACCTTTGTAGGTGTAGCCGGTGCAGATCTGAATTTCCTTCTGTGTATCGAAGACGTCGAGCTTGGTAACGACGAGCGAGTCGATGCCGTTGATCATCTTCGCGTAGCGCAGGACGGCGAGGTCGAGCCATCCGCAGCGGCGCGGGCGTCCAGTTACGGCGCCGAATTCCTTGCCGCGTTCGCGAATCGCCTGCGCGTCGAGGTCCGGCATCTCAGTGGGAAATGGGCCCCCGCCGACACGCGTCGTGTATGCCTTCGAGATTCCGAGAACGTGCTTGATCTTTGTAGGAGGAACACCGACGCCAACGGTCGCGCCGCCGGAGATTGCGCTGGATGAAGTGACGTACGGATAGGTGCCGTGGTCTATGTCGAGCATCGTGCCTTGCGCGCCTTCAAAGAGCACGGATTTGCCCGCCGTCGAGCGCGTGATTAACGAGTTCGGCAGTGTCGCAGATGTATTCGCGAATTTTTTCGCCGAGCGCGAGTGTCGCATCGACTTCGTGCGAGAAGTCGATGTCCGCGCCGTAGGCGCCTTTGGCGAGGCGATTCTTCTCGGCAACGACGCGAGCGGCTTTTTCGCGGAACAGCACGGGATCAAGCAAATCGCAGGTGCGCAGGCCGCGGCGCGCCATCTTGTCCTCGTAGGCGGGTCCGATGCCGCGCGATGTTGTGCCGATTTTATTTTCGCCGCGCGCGTTCTCCGCAGCTTTGTCGAGTTCGCGATGATACGGAAAAATCAGATGCGCGCGGTTGCTGACGTGCAATCGACCTTTGACGTCGATGCCAACTTTCTTCAGCATTTCGATTTCAGCGACGAGCGCAGCGGGGTCGATGACGACGCCGGTACCGATGACGGTGTGCTGCTCGGGTCGCAAAATGCCGCACGGAATGAGTTGGAGGACGTAGCGGTCTTTGCCGATGATGACGGTGTGGCCGGCGTTGTGTCCGCCAGCGACGCGCGCGATGTAATCGAACGAGCCGGCGAGATAGTCGACGACCTTGCCCTTCCCTTCGTCACCCCACTGCGCGCCGACAACGACCACCGATTTCATTCGCGGGCTTCTCCTCAGTCACACGACATCGCAAAAGCGGGTGTGGCTTGTTCTATTTGGACAGCAAACTGCCGCGGGAAACTTAACAACGGAGTTACATCTAATCCTAAGCTCGCCGGAGTTCCGATGCAAGATTGGTGATTCGGCGAACTAGTCCGTGTATCGACTCAGCGATTCAAAGCTTCAAATCGATAGCAGTTGGTGGTGTGGTCGTTGACGAGTCCGGTGGCTTGCATCAACGCGTAGATGATGGTGGTGCCGACGAAACGGAAGCCGCGCTTCTTGAGGTCTTTGCTGATGGCGTCGGAGATTTTTGTGCTGACGATCATTTTGGCTGGCGGGCTCCAAGTTCGATTGCAAAGGTTTGCCTTCGACGAATTGCCAGATGTATTTGTCGAAGCTGCCGAATTCCTTTTGAATTTTCAGGAAGGCTTGGGCGTTGGTAACCGTCGAGTCGATTTTCAGGCGATTGCGGATGATGCCTGCGTCGGCGAGGAGCGATTTCTTTTTCTTGGCGTCGTAGCGCGCGACTTTTTTCGGATCGAAGTTGGAGAAGACTTTGCGGTATCGCTCGCGCTTTTTCAGGATCGTTTCCCAACTCAATCCGGCTTGCGCGCCCTCGAGCGTGATGAACTCGAACCAGGTGCGATCGTCGTGGACGGGCACGCCCCACTCTTGGTCGTGGTAAGCGATGTTTGGTTCACGCGTTGCCCAGCGGCAACGCGTCTTGGCTGGAGGGATCGGTGTTGGTGCTCGCAGGCATGGTGGCAGATTCTAGCAGGACTCGCGACGGCGGCGAGCGGACCGATTTGGGAATGGGTGTGACCCTCCCCCCGGGTGTTTTTTCTAAGGATGTCATTCTAAAGACGTTGCACGCGCACACCCTTCAAGGATGTGATTCTAAGGTGTTTACGAGCGGAGATTCTTGACAGAGCCCGCGGGTGCTTTCGGAAGATGCAGAAGAGGAAGGGCTTATGGACGAATAGCGCGATGCGGTTCGGCGGGAGAAAGAAGTGCGCGCCGCGTTCAAGTCGCGGCGCGCGGAGTGCTCCCAGTGGAGAACGATTCGTTTAGGCGGTTGTGGTGACGTGGCGCTCGAGAGCCTTGGTGATCTGCTCTTTCGGGACGGCGCCGACGATCTGCTCGACGACCTGGCCGTTTTTGAAAACGAGCAAGGTGGGGATGCCGCGGATGTTGTAGCGGCCGGCGGAATTCATTGCCTCGTCAACGTTGAGCTTCATGACCTTGAGCTTGCCCGCGTAGTCGTGTGCGACTTCAGCGACTGTCGGAGCGAGCATATGACATGGGCGGCACCACTCGGCCCAAAAATCCACCAGCACGGGTTGCGTGCTGCTCGCGGTAAGAACTTCCGCTTCAAAGTTTGCGTCAGTAACTGCTGGAATGCTGTTGTCAGCCATGTCTTTTATCCTTAACGGCTTACGGTAATCGCGCCGTTTACTCCCTTTACAGTTTTAATTAGATGTTGCAACAGGCAATCGGTTTCGTGAGGCAAGGGCCGCGGCGTAGACCTTTTCGTACTCCTTCGCCGAACCTTTCCACGAAAAATCCTTGGCCATTCCGTTCAACTGAATGCGTTTCCAGATACGCTCGTCCTCGAACAACTGAAGAGCGCGGCGAACGGTTTGCACCAATGCGGTTCCGGAATAGTCGTAAAACTTGAAGCCGGTGCCGGTGCCGTTCTCGAGGTCGAACGGCTCAATCGTATCATCGAGTCCGCCGGTCGCCCTCACAATCGGCACGGTACCATACTTCAGACTGTAAATCTGGTTCAAGCCGCACGGCTCGTAACGCGAGGGCATGAGAAACATATCGGCGCCGGCTTCGATTTGATGAGCAATTTTGTCGTCGTAGGCGACCTTGACGCCGACGTGCGCGGGGTATGTGGACGCGAGCGAACGGAAGAGATCTTCGTATTTTCGTTCACCGGTGCCGAGAACGATGAAGGTCATTTCTTCCTGCATGAGTTCGTGGGCGCGCTCGGCGATGAGGTCGAAGCCTTTCTGGTCGGCGAAGCGAGAGACGATGCCAATGAGAGGGCGGTTCAGCGGCTCGGTCGGCAGGTTGAACAATTCGAGTAGCGCCTTTTTGCAGGCTTGCTTACCGGTCAGGTCTTTCGCGGAGTATTTGGCGGCGATGAGTTTATCGGTCGCCGGATTCCACGCGGAATAATCGACGCCGTTAATGATGCCGACGAGGCGGTCGGCGCGATTGCGCACCACACCATCCAAGCCGTAGCCGTATTCAGGCGTCTGAATTTCCTGCGCGTACTTGCGACTCACGGTCGTCAGGTAGTCGGAATAAACGATTCCGCCCTTTAGGAAATTGACACTGCCCCAGAACTCGAAGCCAGCCGCACTGAATCCGGCGAGAGGAAGGTCGGCTGCGCCGAGAGCATTCAAGCCGAACTGTCCGTGGTAGCCCATGTTGTGAATCGTGAAGACGACGGGAAAGTTTTGCGCGCCGGGGTCGGCTGCATAGGTCGTGCGCAGCAGAATCGGGACGAGTGCGGCCTGCCAGTCATGGCAATGAATGACATCGGGGCGCCAGAAGTTTTTCGCGATTTCGATGGCGACGCGGCAGAACTCGCTGTAGCGCTCGGCATTGTCGGGATAGTCGCCACCGCGTTCGCCATATATGCCGCCGCGATCGAAATAATAGGGATCGTCGACGAAGAAATAACGGACGCCGGCCAAAGTCCCACCATCAGCGACCGCTGGGAACCTAAGGCGTCCGCCCATCGAAATAGTGATGCTGGGGATGGCGACGCCAGCGGCTTTCGTGCCTCGGTAACGAGGTAGAACGACGGCGACCTCATGACCAAGCGCGACGAGCGCCTTGGGCAGCGCCTCGACGACGTCTGCCAAGCCGCCGGTCTTTGAAAACGGTAATCCTTCCGATGCGACGAAGAGGATCTTCACGGGATGGTGGTCAATATCGCGATCAACGGGTTGGTCTATGAAATCGGGACAACTAACGCTATCCAACGGGCAGGTGGGGCGTCAAGTTTTGGCTTTGTGGCTACTCCTTTGACGATACCTAGCCCTCGGGTGATCCGTAATGGCTCAGAGGCTGGTTTTTACAGCGAATTCGGTACGCCGGAATGGTAACGGCGGCGGCAACTTTTTCGTCGAATCTGTGTTTTATGAGCGTGAACATGACACCCACTTCGTCGAGCATAGAACCGGGCAAGCTAGGGGCGATATTAGCTCTGCTGCGACCCGAGAACTATCTGCTGGTGCTTTTCGCGATTTCCACGACGTTGTGGACGGTGGCGTTCCTTTTCTACTTTTTGTCGACGCAACTCGCGGGCGCATTTGCGGCGATGATGCGCGCGGCGCACCTGCGACGAGCCCGCGCGTAGCTGCTGTTTAGCGCCTGGGCTCCTGTGACGTTACACTTGGCGGCATGGCTCGCCAACGCCTCGGGCAACATTTCCTGGCAGATTCGGACTGGCGCGAACAGATCGCGCGGGCGATTCGCGTTTCGGCGCATTCGCCGGAGTTTTCGGCATCTCTCGACCGCACTCCCAAGAAGGATTATTGCTGGATCGAAATCGGAGCCGGGCACGGCGAGATGACGGAATACCTCGCGTCAACCGGCGTACCGGTGACGGCGATCGAGATCGACCCGCCACTCGTGCGGCGGCTAAACCACCTGACGCAAACTTTCAAGAATCTTCATATCGTTTCGAACGATGTACTGAAGGTCGACATAGGCGAGATCGCCGCAGGCCGGCGAGTGCGCGTCTACGGCAATCTGCCCTACTACATTACGTCGCCGATCTTGCATCACTTGTTTACGTTTGCGCCGATCATCGATGAGATTCACATCGTGATTCAGTTCGAGGTCGCGGAGAGATTGGCGGCACAGCCGGGCAGCCGCGATTACGGCTATCTGTCCGTTGCCACTCAATTGTATTCGCGGCCAGAGATTGTTTTGAAGCTTCCGAGGGAAGCTTTCGATCCGCCGCCGGAAGTGGCGTCTGCGCTGGTTACATTGCGACTGCCTGGGAAGGACGCGCAGTTGGACGGGATCGACACGGAGGAATTTTTGGATTTTGTGAAGATGTGTTTCGCGCATAAGAGGAAGACGCTGGTGAATAACTTGAAGACGTTCGGCAAAGCGGAACAAATACGATCGGCACTCGAAAAACGTGGACTGAGGGCTGATGCGCGTGCTGAACAGTTGCACGTTGGGGAATTTGCGGGGTTGTGGCGGGAGTTGAACGTAGAAAAATCGGGATGATGGCGCCGTGGATCGATATCGAAGGGGCTGAATTTAAATCCCGCGATCTGGGGAGCGATCGCGGCTACAGGGTCGTCGTTGTGATTTGAGATGACGGTTCATTTAAACCCGCACCCTCCAGAAACTGAGGGTGCGGCACCCAACTGCGTACGATTGCACCGGAGGCGATACGTTATTTCGGGTTGGAGGCGGCGACGAGGCGGTCGGGATAGTCGCTCATGATGCCGGCGACTCCTGCTTCGATCAAAAGGCGCATGTGGGCGGGCTGATTGACGGTCCAACATACGACCTGCAAATCCTGCTTCCGCGCTTCGGCGAGAAGAGTGGGAGTGACGAGGTCGCCGCGGACAGCTAGCTGTCGCGCTCCGATTTCAACCGCGCGCTGAATCGGGTTCTCCATCTGGCCTTCGAAAAGAAGTCCGGTCATCAGCGTCGGCTCAATCTTGCGCAAAGTCTCAAGAATCGCGGAGTCGAACGAAATCACGATGGTTCGGGCAATCTCTCCAGAGCTACGCAAAGCTCCGACCAAAGCATGCTCCCCGCCCCACGAGCCGGTCGGTTTCAGTTCGAGATAAAAAACAACGTCATGCTTCTTGGAAAACTCGAGAATCTCGTCGAGTGTGGGAATGCGCTCGCCGGTGAACTCGCTTCCAAACCAGGAGCCTGCGTCGAGGCGACGCAACTCGTTCAACGTGAGATCGTGTACCTTGCCGTGGCCGTTTGTGGTGCGCTCCAGCGTGTCGTCATGGATCGCGACCAGACGGGTGTCGCGCGTGAGCTGCAAGTCGGTTTCGATGAACGTGGCACCGAGCGCCACAGCGCGACGGAATGCAGCCAGGGTATTTTCCGGCGCATGTCCCGACGCCCCTCGATGGGCTATCACAAGCACAGCTGCGATTGGCGCTCCTCTGTTGAAGTTGGCGAAACGAGCAGTCGATCGATGCGGCGTGGCTTCCGACCGCGACTCGACGCAATTCATGCTAACATCCGGCGCGCCGAGTACCGACGCAGGACTTGAAAGCCGCGTCGTGAGTCTAAACTCGAAATCACAGACGGAAAACGTAGAGGAGAGAAAATGGCCATCCATCGCCGCATTGCGGTCGCATTGCTTGCACTGACGCTCGGCCTCGTGTCCCTGCCTGCTTCGGCAATGGCGCAGAATCAGGAACCGAAGGCGCAGCAAAACATGATCAAGGAGATCCGGCACCAACTGGTGCTGCTGCCGTGGTATTCGGTGTTCGACAATTTGTCGTTCCGGATCGAAGGCAGCAAAGTCATCCTGCTGGGTCAGGTGGTAAAGCCCACCCTGAAGTCGGACGCAGAGGCCGCCGTGAAGGGCGTGGAAGGCGTGTCGAGCGTGCAAAACGACATCGAGGTGCTGCCGAACTCGCCGATGGACGACCAACTTCGCCGCGCCGTGTATCGCGCGATTTATAGCGAGCCAGCGCTTTCGCGCTATGCCCTCTCGGCAGTGCCGTCGATTCATATCATCGTGAAGAACGGGAACGTGACGCTGGAAGGCGTGGCGGACAACGATACCGACAAGAACCTAGCTGGATTGAGGGCCAACGGCGTGCCGAACGTGTTTTCAGTGAAAAACAACCTCGTCGTGAGCAAGTAAGCGAAGCAGGCGCGGGAATTTGAGCCGCCGGACCCGTATTTTTCGCGGGTTCGGCGGCTCTTTGTTTTAGCTGCTGCAGGCGCCTCTGGTCAGCATTCCGACCAGATAGTGCACCTATTGACTGACACGTACGCGGTGGGACCCCCGTACCATTAAGGTTTTAGTTCGCCCTGCCGATGATGATCCAGTCATGCCCAACCTCTACTTCTGCCAACCCCACGCCCAGAACCAGGGCATGCTCCGCGCGGTGATCTCGCTGGCCGACTGTGAGCGGCTGGTTGGGTCAGGGGCCGTCAAGTACGTCGGAGAGCAGTTCCCGACCGTCGCAGGGGCCGAGGGTCAGTCTAAAGACTTTGCAGTGTTGGGAATCAGCCCAGCCGAAGCCCAAGGCGAATGGCGGACCGGCTACTACTGTTTTGAAGCTGACTTGATGGAACTGAACTCCCAGCTTCTCACCCTCGCCCGATAGCTAAGTCCTTTCAGGATATGCAGTTACGGGCATCGATGCGTTCCTGGAGTGTTGTCTGGCTCGTGCGCGTCGGGTAAAGCCCCGATATCCATGCGCGCACAGAGCGTGATACTTGTCGCCATCCAGTTCAGCTTGAGCCGCTTCGTTTGGGGCAACTCGCTTGGGGCAACGCATGGCGCCGCTTCGCATATTTTTGGCTGATGACCACGAAATCGTCCGATATGGGCTTCGGACCCTATTGGAAATTCGAGGCGAATGGACGATTGTGGGCGAGGCGTCTGATGGCGCAGCGGCGATTGAGGGCGTTAAGGACTGCGAGCCGGACATCGCGATCCTGGATATCGGCATGCCTAAAGTCGACGGTCTGACGGCGGCACGGAAGATCCTGGCCAGCAACGAGGATGTCAAGATTCTCATTTTGTCCCTGCACGACACCAAGAATGTGATCCGGCAAGTGGTTGATTCGGGGGCGCGAGGATTCGTTTTGAAATCGGATGCGGCGCGTGACTTGATTGCCGCGGTCGAAGCGATTCAGGCTGGCGGGACGTTTTTCACGCCGAAAACGGCGGAGATTATTCTGGATCGACAACTGGACCGTATGCAGGAAGAACAAACGCGGTCGGCTGCGCATAAGAAGAGCCCGGCGCGGAAGAGTCCGGCTCGTCGTCAGTGAATCGCCATTCGTGAAATGAAGGGCGAACGGGTCTGACTCTTAATCGTCGCTCGGATCGACGGCGAATTCGACAAATCGGTATGTTGCATTCTTGCGGCGCGAGTTATGCCCCTATAATGCGGCATGACGTCTGGCCAAAATCCTCGCGGTTTCTCTTCTTTATTTTCAGGGCGACACTTCGCCGCTGCGTGTCTCGCCGCGCTTTCTTTCTTCGCCACCGGCGTCGCTTCTGGGCAAAAGAATGCGGCGTGGGAGCAGGATCTTTCCACGTGGCGCGTGCAACACGCGGCCGACTTGCAGAAACCTGATGGGTGGCTCGCGCTTGCGGGGCTTGTGTGGCTCGATGGCGGCGACAATTCGATGGGTTCATCCGCCGACAGCAAGGTGCGGTTGCCGGAGAGCGCTCCGGTCACAGGTCGGAGTTCTGCATCTCGAAGGCACCACGGTTTCGCTTCGGGCGCCGGCGGGAGGCTTCCCTGCTGGGCTGCTTGTGGATGGAAAACCGGCGCAGGCGCAAGATCTGCACACAAGTTTGGACAACGACAAAGGCAATCCGAGAATGACGATTGGGTCGCTGAATTTTTACGCGGTGAGGCGGGGAGATCGATTCGCGGTGCGAATCAAGGACGCGAAGGCGCCGACTCTTGTTGGATTTCACGGATTGAATTGGTATCCGCCGAATTCGCACTATCTCGTCACGGCGAAGTGGATTCCGTACAATCCGCCGAAGACGATCAAGCTGGCGACGATGATCGGGACGGCGTACGACGCGCCGGTTCCGGGAGTGGCGGAATTTCAACTCGGTGGGAAGACATACCGGCTCGAGCCTGTGACGGAAGACAGTCCGCCGGTAAAATTATTTTTTATTTTGAAGGACACGACGAGCGCGACGAAGACTTACGGAGCGTGCCGATTTCTTTACACGCCGTTGCCGCCCGGAGGACTCGACAAACCGGGTGAGCTTGTTCTCGATTTCAATCATCTGGAAAATCCGCCGTGCGCTTATACGACGTTTGCGACGTGCCCGCTGCCGCCGCGAGGGAATCGGCTGCCGATTGCGCTGCCTGTCGGCGAGCTGCGATATCACCAGTGAGTTTTTAACGATTTGGCACATTGCGTTTTGATCCGCGATTCCTGCGCTTGGCGTTGGGCTAATCCTGTACCACAATAAATATCAGGACCTCGCCGATTCCTGGGAGGCCGTCTTGCAAAATCATGACTACCTCCGATCCTTACGCCGCCAATACGGGCGGCCCGGCCAATCCGGCGCGCGAAAAACTGGTTGCGTTGCGGCTTAGCCTGCTGCGACTGCACAAAGAGCTGTTGGATATGGAGCGGCGCGACTACGAGCGGTTGCATGGCAAGGTCAACACCGGTGAGTTATTTCGATTGGTGATCGACCACGAGCAGTTTGCGTGGCTTCACAATATTTCCGAGTTTGTAGTGCGGATCGACGAGAGTCTGGCTGCCGAGAATCCGGTGACGGCGGAAGATACGCATAACGCGATTATGCTGGCGCGGAAGATGTTCTCTCCGTCGGAATCGGGCGACGCGTTTCAGAAGCGCTATTTCGATGCGATCCAACGCGACCCGGCGGTGGTGATGGAGCACGCTGAATTGGCGAAGATTTTTGCGAATGAGCCGGGTGAAACCCCGGCAAGCTGATCCGGCCTCAACTTTTGAGGCGCCGTTCCCTGCCCTTGTAGCGTCGTTAGCTTCGCACGAATTCGGCGTGCGGAAATGGCCGCAAATCCCTATAATCCATTGCGTTGGAGGCCCGCTCACTCGATGCATGGACCTCGTTCGTCCGCCACGATCTTGAAGTTCAGCCTCGCGCTGATTTTCGCGCTTTGCTTTGCTTTGGCGATGCCAGCGCGAACATCGCACATGGTTATTGCGTCCCGTTCCCAAGCATCATCGACGGAAACATCACGCCGGTTGTCTCACAAGACCAGGCAAGAGGTATTCGAACGGATTTGGAAGGATATCGAAGACCACTACTACGACCGGTCGTTCAATGGCGTGGACTGGAATGGAGTGCACACGCGGTACAAGCCGCTCGTTGATGCGGCGAAAGATGATCGCGAGTTTTACGCGCTGATGAGCCGGATGACGGGCGAACTGCATGACGCGCACACGCGTTTCAATTCGCCCGAGCAGTGGAGGAACATCAAGAAGCAACAGGGGGTTGGCTCGGGGCTAAGCCTCGACGAGATCGACGGTAAAGTGGTCGTTACGTCGATCAGGCCGGACACCGATGCGGCGCACTCCGGGATTCAGCCGGGGATGGTCATTCAGACGGTCGATGGCAAGCCGGTGGCCGAGCGCATCGCGGAAATCGAGAGCGCGAAGTCGGAGTCGTCGACGAGTCGTGCAACGCGGATGTTTACGTATAGCCGGTTGCTCGCGGGCCCGGCGGACACCGAGGTCAAGTTAGGTCTGGAGCGCGCGGACGGATCGCAATTCGAAACGGAGGTGCGGCGGCAGGTTTATTCGGCGACGCCGAGCCTGGCAACCGACACGACGCAGGCAGGCAACGCCTATATTCGGTTTGACGGATTTCAGCCATCAATCACGAAGGAGTTTCGGCAGGCGCTGGAGCGATTTCGCAACTCGCCTGGCCTCGTCATCGATCTGAGGCGTAATGGAGGCGGCGATCTGGGAGTTCTGGTTCCGATCGCGGGATATTTCTTCGACAAGAAGACGCTGTTTGCGAAAGACGAAACACGAACGGGGAAACCACTCTCGGAATTTGTCGGAATTTTGCGATTGCCGCTGGACTTATACGTCGGTCGAAGCGGCGATCAGATTTATTCGGGGCCGGTCGTGATTCTGATGGGGTCTCACTCGGCGAGTTCGTCGGAGGTTTTTGCGGCGGGCATGCAGGATTCACAGCGGGCACGCATCGTCGGGAGTCAAAGTTGCGGCTGCGTTTTGGGGATTGCGAAACCGCGCTTTATGAAAGGCGGCGGCGTCCTGGAGATGAGCGAAGTGCTGTGGTTTTCGCCGAAGGGGCGCCGGCTCGAGGGCACGGGGATTCTGCCTGACCAAACGGTAGTGCCAACCCTGAAGAGCTTGCAGGCCAGGGAAGACCCGGTGCTCGATGCGGCCGATCAAGCGCTCGTGCATATGATTGCCAGCGCGCGGCGTCCGTCGAACCACCTTTAGAAAATGACGCGAATTTGATGAGCCGGCTTTCCAACATCTTTAAACGTGCTGTGATCGGGATTGTGGTTGCGCTGCTTGCGGCGTTTATCCTGGACTATGTGGTGCTGCGGGCGAAGATCATATTTCCAAAGCTCGGAACTGCGACTGGCACCGTGGTCATGACGCGGCTCTATGCGATTTCGCAGAAGAATGGCCGCGTGGAGTACGAACTGGACGCGAATCAGCCAGAAGTTACGATGCCGTGCGTGCACTCCCTGTTTCCGCACATGGGCAATAGCCCCTGTTGGTATCTACAGCAGAACGCGACAAAGCCAATTCCAGTTGTGATCCTCCCTGCCCTTCATCGCTAGCCGGAGTTTGACCCCGTTTGGCTGCTCTGGAGGTTACGCGCTTAACCTGCTAAGATTCGCGACACAAATCCGAAGGCGCAACTTTTTTCATCGGCGGGCTCCTGATTTCGAGCCGCACCGATTTTTCGCGCCCCGCGAGAAGGAGCCCCATGGATCGACGCGATTTCCTCCGAACGACAGGCACCGCCATTGCCGGTGCCACGATGGTTCCCGGCGCACTCGCCTCCAACGCGCCCGCGTCCGATTCGACTGGGCGCATCGTTCTGCCCATCAATCGAAATTGGCGCTTCAGCAAGAAGTACGCGCAAGGTGCGCACGGCAAGGATTTCGACGACTCGTCGTTTGATCGAGTTGTAATTCCCCACACAAATGTTCGGCTTCCGTGGCACAGCTTCGACGACAAGGACTACGAATTCGTCTCGATCTACCGGCGGCGCTTCAAGCTGCCGCCCGAAGCCAAGGGAAAACACGTCTTCGTCGATTTCGAAGGCGTGATGACGGCGTCGACCGTTTGGATCAATGGCGAGAAGCTTGGCGAATACAAAGGCGGCTACACGCCGTTTTCGTTTGACCTGACTCCGCACATCGATTTCGACGGCGAGAATGTCCTGGCGGTCGATGTCGATTCAACGGAACGCGCCGATATTCCGCCGTTTGGATACCAGATCGACTACCTGACATTCGGCGGGATCTATCGCGAAGTCTCGCTTCGCATCGTGCCGGGCACGTTCATCGAAAACATTTTCGCGAAACCGAAAGATGTGATGAGCGCGAAGCCGACGCTGGATGTCGACTGTCACATCCAGCATCTCGAAGCGACACGTGAACCTACTGACACTGGAAGTCGAGCTACGAGATGGGGACCACACGCTCGCCAAGGGTTCTCAGAAGATTCCGGCGGCGCAAGTCGCTGCTGAGCCGACCGTTCATACGGTTCATCTGGACAATCTGGGCGCGGTCAAGCTGTGGGATCTTCAGAATCGCAATCTGTATACGGTTCATGTGCGTTTGCTGAAGGGCGCGCAACTCCTCGACAGCGACCAGCGCAGAATTGGTTTCCGTCACGCCGAATTTACCGATCACGGCTTCGAGCTCAACGGCAAGGTCATCAAATTGATCGGACTCGATCGTCACCAGACATTTCCTTTCGTCGGGCAGGCGATGCCGGGGCGCTGCCAGCGCAGCGACGCAAATATTCTCCGCAACGTGATGCACTGCAACATCGTACGAACGTCGCACTATCCGCAATCACGGCATTTTCTCGACGCGTGCGACGAAATGGGACTGCTTGTCCTGGAAGAAATTCCGGGCTGGCAGCACATTGGCGATCTGGCCTGGCAAGACATCTCGGTCGACAACGTTTCACGCATGATTCGGCGCGACTGGAATCATCCCAGCATAATTTTGTGGGGCGTGCGCATCAACGAGTCGAAAGACAATCATGACTTTTATGTGCGGACGAACGCGATGGCGCACAAGCTCGACCCGACACGGCAGACCGGCGGCATCCGCTATTTTCAGTCCTCGGAATTTCTCGAAGACGTTTTCACGATGAACGACTTCGGCTTTCCGCTGAAACCGCCAAACCATCCGCGCTACCTGAACACGGAATTTGTCGGTCATACGTATCCGACGAAAACGATCGACCAAGTGGAGCGCATCCAGGAACACATGCTGCGGCACGCGCGCATCCACGATCAGCTTGCGTCGAACCCGCAATACGCGGGCGGAATCGGCTGGTGCGCGTTTGACTACAACACCCACGCCGATTTCGGCACTGGCGACCGCATCTGCTACCACGGCGTGACCGATATGTTCCGCGAGCCGAAGCCAGCGGCGTATTTCTACAAGTCACAGTGCGATCCGGCGGAAGAAATCGTTCTCGAACCCGCATTCCACTGGGCGCGGGGCGATGAGTCGATCGGATTTACGAAGGCGTGGGTATGTTCGAACTGCGAGCAGCTCAAGTTTTACATCGGCCAAAAGATGGTGGCGCAGGTCGATCCGAACCGCACCGAGTTCAAGAACTTGAAGTATGCGCCGTTTGTCGCGGAGCTTGGCGAAGCCGTGGGCAATTGGGGCGACCTGCGAATCGAAGGCTATATCGGCGGGAAGAAAGTGATCGAGAAGACGATGTCGGGTCGCGGCGTCGATCAAAAGTTTGCGCTGGTTCCCGATGATACGAAGCTCATTGCTGACGGCGCCGATACAACGCGCGTCGTGTTGCGCGTCACCGACGAATTTGGCGCTATCCGTCCATTTGCGAACGACGCAGTGAAATTCCAACTGGAAGGACCCGCCGAATTGATCGGCGACAACCCGTTCGCGGTGATCGGCGGAACTGGCGCCATCTGGATCCGCGCCAAGGAGCAGCCCGGCACCGTAAAGCTCACTGCAACGCACCCGGTGTTGGGCGAGCAGTCACTGACACTCGAAATCGCCTCGGCGCCACCCGAAGCATTCTGAGTCGCCATAAACGTCACAGGCGATCTGCGCCGCCGGCTTCGCGCGAAATCGCATCGGTCTTTTAGGTATCGCTGCCGCTTTATCGCGGCGATGCCGCTTTGGTTTTCTCGACCACGGGTTTTTCGGGGCCGGTGTAGTCGCCGCCTTCGTCCGGGTCGCTCTTGATCGCCAAGCCACCTGCTACGTTGTCGAGTTCTCCGCTGCTGAGTTCGGCGTTCTTCGTTGCTGGGATCTGGTCGTCCTTTTTCGGTTCTTCGCTCATTGTAAGCCTCCTCGAAAATAAAATGCCCCGTGGCCCGGCGGAACAGTAACAAGAAATCAGTTGTAATGCTCGAAAATCAGCGGCATTCCCGTGCGCGGCAGAGCGAGGCCAAGTCGCCTATTCGCTCTGCCGTTCAATCAGGCCAATCGATCGGCTAAACAATGACGCCGCCGCCAGAGTCGGGCAAGTTGTCGTCGGTCGCGTCGCTGTTGATTTCCTGCTGGGAGATCGAACCGTTCTTGTATGCCATTCCGACATAGGGACCGGTGTATCCCGGCAGTTTCGTAATCGGGTCGATTCGGTTCCCGCCGCTCACGCGGTTCAGTTCTTCGGCGTTCAGTTCCTTGCCGTTCTTGACGGCTTCTGGATTCTGGTCGGACATTTGCGTTCCCCTTTTCGCTGGAATTTGCTTGCGACGTTCGCAGAGTACGAAAGCATTCTGGATGCCAGTCTCCGAATTTGCGTCGCACCGCCGGTTGCAATTGAAACGAAAGCCTTTGCGCGACTATGCGTTTTGTTGAGCGACTCGTTTCTTCGTTTTGTCGCGTTGGCCGGCTATCCGAAAAGATAGGCGCTGGAAAATCGGATAGTGCCCCATGGCGCAGTCGCTCACTCTTGTGGTTCCTACCGCGTCGCCGAAGAAGGCGTAGATCAAGGACGACGTGAGGCTGGCTGAACGCCGTTCATAGGCTGCCGATCTCTCGGCACGGCTACTTTCGTTCTCTTCCGTTTTCTTTCCTTCCATTTCTTTTCTTATGCTATGGTCTCTCCACTTCCAAGGTGGAGAATCTGAATGCAACGACGAGATTTTCTAAAAAATAGCGCACTACTCGCGGCAACCGCAGGCGTGGCCGCCAAAGAGGCGAAGGCCGACGTCCCCGCCCATAATTGGGGCAAATACGATTTCGGCTCCGGCCCGAAAGTAACGGATCGGCTGAACCAAGGTCCTTTCCCGCAATATCCGCCCACCGCGATCATTCCCACTGACGACGTCGTGATGACGACTACCCCCTCCGACGATGTCGTTCCGAACTACGGCAAAGGTCTCGTCACCTACGTCACCGCGGATTCCGGCACCGAGGAAATCAAATCCGACAATATTCCGCAGGCGATCGAAGACCTCGTCAAATTTCCGTTGGGCCAGCAGCTTTACATTCGACCGACGTGGCGCGAAGTCCAGCCGCGTCCCGGCAAGTTGCAGCTCCCCGATTACGTGAAGCTGGTCTTCGAACTCGCCAAAAAGAACGACAAGCGCGTAGGCTTGCGCATTCAGATGTGCGCTCCTGACTACACGCACTCGGCGGCGCTTCCCGATTTCGTTCTCGAAAAGGTTCCGAAAGTCGATCTGATTCTTAAGGATCAGTCGGAAGCTCGCAGCGCGAAGCGCTACCTCGAAAATCCGCATTCCAAGTATCAACCGCGCTACGACGATCCGTTTTTTCAGCAAGCATTCGCTAATCTTGTCGGTGAACTTGCGGCCGAATTCGACGGCAACCCGCAGATCGAATTCATCGACACGTTCATGTACGGCTTCTGGGGCGAGGGTCACACCTGGCCGTTCGCCAACAATCCCTTCCCGGATTACCAGACCGCCGAGCGCACCTGGATTCACATGATGGAAGTACAGATCGAAAATTTCAAAAAGACCCCGCTGCTTACCAACACGCAGCCGGACTTCAGCCGCGTCGGCAATTCCGAAATGCTCGATCTCGGCGTGCGCAGCAACAACTGGATTCGCAGCGACACGATTTTCATCGAGAACGAGCAAATCGAAGCGCTCAGCAATCGCCCGCCATGGATCGCGGCGCTGCTCGAGCAAGGAATCCCGGGCAAGCCGCCCGACCCGGCCACGGTAGTTGAAGGTATATCGCCTGCCGAAAACATGATTTCGCACGTCATCGACATCGGCGCGAACTACTTCTCGCTCTGGAATTTTCACCAGATCAACGCCAAAAACCTGGAGGCTTATTATCAGGCGTATCCCGCCGCGTTCGATCGCATCGGTCGCCGCATCGGGTACCGCGTCCGGCCATCGTTCATCTGGAGCTACGAGGACACGGGCTATCTCGGTTTGATCATCGGTTTTGCGAACGATGGGATCGCGGGCGTGCCGGGCGTTTTGCGCGTCACGGTCGAGAGTACAGACGGAAAAGTTCTGCAAAGCGGCTGCCTCGATCCGGGATATCCGCTGCCGGGAAAGATTCGTCAGGCGCAACTCGTCTTGCCGCAGGGGACAAAGTTCGAAGGACTGAAACTTCGGGCTGAGATCGAAGTGAAAGGGATGCGCTACCCCGTTCGCTGGGCGTGCCACCAGAAGCTCAATGAGGACGGCAGCCTGACGCTGCGCAAAAATCTACGACAGGCAGTGTAAAGTCAGCCGAAATACATCCAGCATTGCGGCATGCGCCGGCGAAAGGATTCATCCGTGTCCACATCCGATCTCAATCGGCGTGAATTCGTAAAACTCACTGCGGGCGCCGGCGCCGCGCTGGCGATGCCGTCCATCGCCTTCCCTGGCGAGTCGAAAAAAATGATTGGCATCCAGGTCGGCGCCATTTCTTTCGTTGACGAAGGCACGGAGCAAGTCCTCGACATTCTCCAGCAGCGAGGCGCGGTCAACACGCTCTTCCTCGCGGTCTTCACGTATGGACGCGGCATCGCCGGCCGGCAAATTCCCGGGCAGCCTCTCCCCGACCACGGCAAGCAGGAGTACGACCTCAACTTCCACGGCGGAAACTTTGCCACGCCGCATCCCGAGTTCTACAAGAACACCGTTCTCAAAGAAACGCGCGCGCCGGATCACGGCAGCCTCGACATTCTCGCGGAAGTCATTCCTGCCGCAAAAAAACGCAACATGAAGGTGATTTGCTGGCTCGAAGATGTCTTCCGCACCGACCTGCCGAACGTCGACAAGCTGCAAGAGCGCGATCTCCATGGACGAAACGCGGACACGCTCTGCGTGAACAATCCGAACTATCGGAATTTTCTAACGGGACTGGTCGAAGACTACGCGCGGTCGTACGACATCGACGGGCTGATGTGGGGCTCCGAACGCCAGGGCGCGCTGTGCGACAGCATTGGGGCGACGCACGATACGCCGCCGGTCGATCCGGGGCAGGTCACGTGCTTCTGCGAATTCTGCCAGGCCAAAGCGAAGCAGCGCGGCATCAATCCTGACCGCGCCCGCGAAGGCTTTCTCGAACTCGAAAAATATGTGCGGGCGTGCCGTAGCGGCAAGCGCCCCGTCGACGGTTACTATCCGCAATTCTGGCGCCTGCTGCTTCGTTATCCCGAGCTGCTTGCCTGGGAAATGCTATGGACCGACAGCCTGCGCGAAACCTACGCGGCGATCTACGAAAGCGTCAAGAACGCAAAGCCGTCGATTCCCGTCGGCTGGCATATCTGGCACAACAATTCGTTCAATCCGATTTACCGGGCAGAGCAGGATCTCCACGAGCTCTCGGCGCATTCCGATTTCATCAAGGTCGTGATGTACAACAACTGCGGCGGCGAGCGCATGGCGCTGTACGCCGACAATATCGGTTCGACGATTTATGGCGATCTCTCCAAGCCGGCGATCATTGATATGAACTATGGACTCATGAATCTCAAAGAGCGGAGTTACGCCGAGATTCCGCACACGGGACTTTCATCCGATTACGTTTTCCGCGAAACCAAGCGCGCGCTCGGAGGAGTGGAAGGCACGAAGACTTTGATCTGGCCGGGCATCGATATCGATATTCCGACGGAGAAAGGCAACAGCAAGTGCACGCCGCAGAGCGTGAAGGGCGCGGTGACGGCGGCGTTTCAAGCGGGCGCTCCGGGAGTCTTGTTGTCGCGTAAATACTCCGAGATGCGCTTGGCGAATCTCAGCGGCGCGGGTGAAGCGATCCGCGAGTTGAAGATTTCCACCTGACGGTTATTTGCTCGCGCAGGTTTGATCCAGAAGCTCTTCCGCGCCACCGCGATTTTCGGCCGTGTCGAGAACGTAGAATCCGTTGTTCTTTTTTCCTCGAACGACGGCGATTCCCTGCTGTCTCATTTCGGTTTTGGTGATTTGAGCGATCGTCCGCGCGATGAGGAAAGGGCTGTTGGCGCCATCGAGCGTAGGAACTGCAACGATCCAATACGTCGAATGGCTTGGTCCAAGTTTCAGCGATGTTGGATGGTTCGCGGTCCGACGAAATCTTCTTCTTCGAAAGACTCCTCGAAGCGTCGGGTAAAACGCACGAGATGTGGATGTGAAGTTGATTCTGGGTTCGTGCCAGAGCGGAATTCATTGCCAGCGCAGTGACGGTGGCGGTCTTACCCGGGTACTTTTCCGACCAAAGCCACGCGCTCGACCACAGATCGATAAACGGCGCCGAAAAGATTTTTTCATCCTCCACGCCGGTAACCGGCTGCACCGGGATCAATAGAAATCCTTGCGGTTTCTGGGGCGCGTTGTCTTTCAGGATGATGTACTCCTGCTTCTCGTTTTCCGTGAACGAGCGGCAGTCGGGGACAGCGACGATGTCCGTGGAGCATTGCACGGCGAGCCGCAGCAAGACGCTCTTCGGTTTTTCGGTTGCTTGCGCTGGCTGGGCGTTCTGCGGCTTCATCTCCTGCGCGAAAAGACGATCGCGCCCGGAACCAACGAAAAACAAAAAGCCCAGCAGCAATGCAGCTCGATAGGTACGATGAGTTCGCTTCACACAGTTCCCTTCCGAACGTTATTCGATTCGCGGTCCGAAATTCTAAACCAGCTTCGTCACTGCGCGGTTACACCTCGGGCTTTGCCGTAGTATCATGCGAATAACGCACCCCTAGCTCAATTGGATAGAGCATCACGCTTCGAACGTGAGGGTTGGGGGTTCAAGTCCCTCGGGGTGCGCCACATCTCCTGCGTAGTGGCTTCCCTTCTTTTCATTCCCAGGGTTGTGGAAAAGTCCTCGCCAAGCGGCCTGATATCGGCGTGTGAGGTCGTCTACCGTATCTGGGGTATGGATTCAGTCAAAAAGGATTGCGAGTATCGTCATGCGGGCTACCAAGTTCGCACGTTGGAGGAGGGGGAGCGGCGTGGTACGCTTCTTAAAAGAGGCGGTAGGGCTGGGACGCGACGCTTCTCCTTCTTCTAACAATTTTCCCCACCGTGTTTGATCTCAAAAATATCCACTAGTTTGCTGGCGAGCGGAATTCGCACGGATTCATTCGTATCCCGTGCAGTCACTCGTATAATGTCGCGGTGCGACGGCGGCCTCACCGAACAGATGCGCAGCGTTCGAAATCCTCACAGCCCTCGGATTCTGCCGGGCGGCGTGTCGGCTTGGCGCGCGCACTTTCAAAACTAGGGATCTGTTCGCGCTCGCAGGCTGCGGAATGGATCGTGGCGGGACGAGTCCGGTTATCGGGCGCGATCACGCGAAATCCCGAGGCTCCGGTGCGGCTCGGAACCGACCGCATCGAGATCGACGGCCAACCTGCCGCTGCAAAAGAAAAAATCTATCTTGTTCTCAACAAAGAGCGTGGCGTCGTGACGACCGCGTCGGACGAACAGGGACGCGCGACGGTCTATGATTCCCTTCCTGAGTCTTTGCGGGGCGCTGAATCCCAGTGGATCGCACCCGGTGGGCCGTCTCGACAAGGCGAGCGAAGGTCTTCTATTGATGACCAACGATTCGGAGTGGGCCGCGGGCATCACCGCACCCGAGTCGCACCTCGACAAGACCTATCATGTTCAGATTGGTGCGGTTGCGGACGACAACCTGTTCTCTATGCTGCGGCGCGGTGTCGAAAGCCAGGGAGAAGTTCTGCATGCCAAACGGGTATCGTCGTTGCGCGCCGGAGAGAAAAATTCGTGGATTGAGGTCGTGCTCGACGAAGGAAAAAATCGACAGATCCGCCGTATGCTTGCATCGTTGGGAATCGAAGTGCTGCGGCTCGTTCGCGTGTCGATCGGACCACTGACGCTCGGCGATCTGAAACGCGGAGCAACGCGGCGGCTCACTTCGACAGGAAAAATCTGCGCTCGATCGTGCGCTGGTGAAACGCGGCAACCGTTCGTGAAAACATCCGGCGCGTTGAAAACTTGCAAACAGGAGCGCGAACCTCTACCGTACCCGAATGCCTGAGCTGACACCTCAATTTCTGACCATCGGCTTCATTTACTACATCGTTTTCCTGTTCTCCACTACCTGTCACGAAGCCTCCCATGCGCTCGTCGCGAAATGGGGCGGTGATTCGACGGCCGCGCTGAATGGTCAGGTCACGCTCAATCCGATTCCGCACATCCGTCGCGAGTTCTGGGGCATGGTCATCATCCCGATCGCGGCGTTTCTGTTCATGGGTCAGATGATCGGCTGGGCAAGCGCCCCGTTTGATCCCACATGGGAACGCAGATATCCAAAACGCGCCGCAGTGATGGCGCTTGCTGGCCCGGCCGCCAATTTCATCCTGATGTTCATCGGCGCGGTGGGGCTTCGAACTCTGGCATGGTTACGCGTGCCCGGAGAAGGCATCGGCTTCTTGGTCGCCACGCTGTTCGCCATGTTCAACCTGAATCTGTTGCTCGGCACGTTTAACCTGCTGCCGCTGGCTCCGCTCGACGGCAGCACCGGCATCATGATTTTTATGAGCGAGTCGACCGCGCAGCGCTATCTCGACTGGCTGCGGGAGAGCAGCTATGCCCGGCTCGGGCTTTTGGTGGGGCTGCTTGCTTTTCGCTATCTTTACGGACCGATCGAATCGATTGCCACGAACGTGCTGTTGCGCGGCCACTTTTAATTCTTTTCACATACCCGCGCGGCTCGTGGTTCAGTTCCGCACACCGAAATATGGTTTGTTTCGAACGGAAACACTCACCAACGAACAGCATGTCGCTAACTCCAGCATTTGTTGGTCTATGTGCAAAAAAACACTGGCCACCGGACTGCATCATGTCGCGCCCGGAGGTTTTTCAATAAAAAATTGAAATGAGCTGCGTCTGCCCGTTTTCCTATCACCAGCCTGTATCGCGTCGAGGTGTCCGGCTGGGACAAATCGCAAACCTTTTTCGTCGAAAAGTCGGAGCTTGAATGGAATGAAGAATCCGGCAAACACGTCACGCTGAGTAGCGCCGTGCCCGACGGTTCGGTGGTGTTTTTGCGGCTGATTCAGCCGCTGAGCGCCGATCGCTCGCAGTCGGTGCCCTACGAAACCGAGTTTCTGTCTGTGACACCCGAAGGATACAACCAGTTCCGCCTGCACCCGGTAAGCCCGCGAACCATAGAACACGGTAACGTGAACTGATTTTTTCATGTCCAACCGTAGCGACGGCTCGAGGGACCGAAGCTCCAAAATGGAACAACGGTCCGATTCGGCTCTAAGTCTCCGTGCGACACGCTCTCATTCGACGGATCGTCCGTCGCCGTAACGAACCTCTCCAGGGCTTCAGGGTTGTAGCGAACTCAATCTGGGCTTCCTGCCGCGAAACGAACGCACCGTTTCTGATTGGTATCGGCGGGTGTGAAAAAGAGCTCATTGGCATCCGGTATGCCCGAGCCGAAGTGTGAGTCTGACTCTTACCCGGACGGTTGAAGTACCCCCCACAAAACGTCTCATCACCCCCTGCATCCTCGATGAAGATCCGGATCAGCGAGACGCGCTTGCCGCCTTGGTCGAAGATCTCGGCTATGCATCGGTAAAAACCTCGGACCGCGAGGAGGCATTGCAGTGCATTCGCGACGGGCGCAGCCGGCTCTTGCTGGCGGAAGTGTGCGAAACGGGGCTTTACGGCTACGACTTTCTCGACCGTGTTTTGCGTACGGATCCGGGCGTTCACGTCATCGTGACCGCACGCCACTACACGCTGGAGTCCGCGCTCGAAGCCATTCGAAGAGGGGCCAGCGACTTTTTGCCGAAGCCTGTGGATCGAGGGCGTTTAAAACGCGCGCTCGACGATGTTTCCGCACTGTACGATCAGCGGCGGCGTGTCCGCGCCCTCGAGGAGCAATTATTAAAAGATCTTGAGTTTCACGGCATCATCGGGAAAAGCCCGGCGATGCTCGAGGTGTTCGACTTCGCGCGCAAGGTTGCGCGTCACTACACCAACGTGCTGGTGGTGGGCCAGACCGGCACGGGCAAAGAACTTGTCGCGCGCGCCATTCACCAGATCAGTCCGGTCAGCGCGCAGCGCCTTGCGGTGTGCAATTGCTCGGCGCTCGTCGATACACTTCTCGAAAGCCAGCTCTTCGGGCACGTTCGCGGCTCTTTTACGGGTGCGACCGACACTCGCCCTGGACTATTCGAATACGCGAACGGCGGCACAGTCTTCCTTGACGAAATCGGCGAAACCTCGCTCGCAATGCAGTCCAAACTTTTGCGCGTTATTCAAAACCGCGAAATCCAGCGCGTCGGGTCTCCCGAGGTCAAACAGATCAACGTGCACCTGATTGCCGCCACGAACCGCGATCTTCGCGCCGAGGTTTTAGCGGGGCGTTTCCGGGAAGATCTTTTCTATCGTCTGAACTCCATCCAGATTCGAATCCCGCCTCTCAGCGAGCGTCTGGAAGATCTTCCACTGCTCGTACAGTTCTTCCTGAAGAAATACAACGAGGCGTACAACAAGAAAATTCCGGGGCTGACCCGCCGCGCCCAAGCCGTGCTCCTCCAGCACCTCTGGCCGGGAAATGTTCGCGAGCTTGAAAACGTTATCTCGAGCGCCTGCATCACGGCCACCGGAGATTTCATCGACCTTGGCGACCTCCCGGAACAAATGCAACGGTCGCCCGCTCTCCGCGTCGCTTCCGCCGGCGAATGGCACCCCCTTTCCCTCGAGGAAGTCCGCAAGATTCACATCCAGCGCGTGTTGGAAATGTGCCAGGGCAATCGCCTGCGCGCCGCGCACATCCTTGGTATCGGCCGCACCAGTCTTTATCGCTATTTAAAACGCAACGGTGACGACGCTCGGCCCAGGAAAACAGCCGGCGCCGCGATCGCATAGAGAACATGCTGTTCCGCACTGGAACGCTTTCCCGCCCCAATGCAGAAACGGTCTTTTCCGTCAGAGCCACCCGACGAAAACAAAGGACTTGACCGCTCCGAACTTTGGCACCCGCCCTGCATTTAGAAACAGCACTGAGAACGACGCCGCAAGCAGCCTGAGATATTTTTTAACGGCGCAGGAAGAATGTTGCGGAGCGGTACGAGAAGCGACGCGACGAAAAGCGAGCAGTTCAAATTACGAAAGGATTTTCGATTGTCGTGCGACCGAAGCGGCACTCGCTCCCGGCAATCCAAACAGCTCCCACCAGCCGTACTACCTCAGCGTACCCACTACCCACTTGCCAACACCCCCGAGCGCCGTGTGACGTCCCCGTAGTTGTTGCGCGGCGCTCTTTCCTCCCAGCGGCGTCAGAAATTCGAAACTAGAAACGAAACTCGCCAGGCCCATCTTGCGCCAACGGCTCGAGTTCAAGCGGTCCGAGGAGGAGAGGCAATTTCCAATTTCCAATTTCCAACCTCAGCCCCGCATCTTCCGATACGTGTTCAAACACTCCCGCGCGGTATCCAGTTCCGACATCCTCGATCCCTCTTGCTCGATCAAATAATATTCCACGCCCCCACCATGTTCGGCGGCCGCAAAAATCGCCTTCCAGTCCGCGACGCCCTCGCCAAACAGCACCGTATAGCCCTTCCCTGCATCCGGCGACCAATCCTTCAAGTGCAGCGAGCGAATCCGCCCCGGATTCGCCTTGATCCACGCCACCGGATCCGCGCCCGCCTCCAGACACGTGCCCACATCGAGTTGCAGCATCACCGTCGGCTTCGTGTTCTTCGCCAGCACTTCGATCGGCCGCACGCCGTCGATCGCCACAAATTCCGCCTTGTGATTGTGATAGCCCGAATGCATCTTCGCCGGCGCGAGCCCTTCATTCGCCTCGTTCAAAACGTCCGCAAACTTCCGCCATCCATCCAGCCCGTGCCCCTCGACATCCGTCGACGCCACCACCGCATATTTGCAACCCAAAATCCCGCACCGGTCGCGAGTCTTCCCGATGTTCTCCTTGCTTACATAAGACGCCGCGTTGTGCGTCGAGTAGCACTTCACGCCCAGATCGTCGAGCAGCTTTCGCACTTCTTTTGTCTGCGCCTCGCTCCACTCCCAATAGGGCGCATAAAACTCGACGCACTGATAACCCAACCCGGCCACAGCCTTCACCGTCCCGTCGAGATCGCTCTTCAATCCCTCGCGCACCGAATACAACTCCAGCCCCACGGGAATCGCCGACTTCGGAGCAAGCGCCATCGCACCGACCCCGCGCATCGCGAACGGCGCCATCGCCGACATCGCCAGGAACGATCGCCGAGAGAAATTTGCGCTCGTGCGTTTACGGATCTTGCCAATAGCGCTACTGAAGTGTTTTGTCATAGCCGCATGCTACCCCCAATCGCCTTCGAATTCATGCGCATTCCTCCAGCCCGCCAAAAAAGTTCCCGCGAGCGCCACAAAATTTTTCCGATACTTCATACAGAAACTCCACACGCACTCTACGCAACTTCCCGTATAGTCCCCTGCCCGCGCTTTCTGTTTTCATGCCTTCGGAGGATCCCGAATGCATAAAACCCAAAAGCATCTCGCCTCGATTTTGCTTACGGCAGCACTTACTGCTCCGCTCGGCGCCGCCTTTTTCGCCCAGCCGGCGTCAGCCGCTGCTCAGGAAGATCGTGACCATCGCAAGTGGGACGAGCATGAGCAAGCCGCGTGGGGCCGGTTCCTTGCCGAAAAACATCGCAAGGACCATGACTACATGAAAGCCAAGAAAAAAGAACAGGACGAATATTGGGCCTGGCGCCACGACCACCCAGATTGATATCTGTCGCAGTGCCAACAGCAACCTAGCAAAAACAAAAACGGCTGACCGAACGTTTCGGCCAGCCGTTTTTCTGTTTCGATGGCAATTAATCCTTCAAAAACGCGGCGGTCTCTCGCAAAAACAGCTCCAGCGCATCGTGATGCACCCAATGCCCGGCCCCCGGCACCTTCACCAACCTCCGGTTCCGCACGGCCTGAAATCGCGAGTCATCCTCCGGCACCGGCAGAAAACTCTCAAGTCCCCAGAAAAACAACGTAGGACACAAAATCTGCCCCAAAATCTCCACCGAGTCCGCGATGTTGTGCCCGTACGGCGCAAACACGCGCGCAAAATTATCAAACTTCCACAGCAACGACCCGTCCGACTCCCAGTTCGTTCCGTGCAGTGTTAGATGCCGGGCCACGTCATCGCTCAAACGCGGATTGACCTCCTGCATACGCTTCATCGCCGCCGCCAAACTCGGATAACTCTTCGGCCGCCGCTTTTCCATGTCGCGAATATTTTCGATCCAGGCGCGTACCCGCTCCGACGCCGGCCCATGCATTGGATGTTGCCGCGGAAATCCCATCCCTTCGATCGACACCAGCTTCTGCACACGCTGCGGATAGACTCCGGTGTAATGCAGTGCAATCCCGCCGCCCAGTGAATGGCCCACCAGCCGGATCGGAAAATCGTTAATCACGTCGAGCAGCGCCGACAGGTCGAGCACATGCTCCGCCACCGCGTACTCTGCCCCCGGCGCCCACGCGCTGTTCCCATGCCCGCGCAAATCCAGCGCAAACACGTGATAGTCGCGGCACAATTCCTGCGCCACCCAGTCCCAGTTCCGCGCGTGATCCAGCGCTCCGTGCACCAGCACCAGCGATGGTTTTCCATCCTGGCCATAGTCCCAGAACTGCAGTTTTAGACGGTCGGAATAGAAAAAGTGCGAAATCGGTTCCACAGTCGGAATTTTCCTTTCGCGTAACCTAGCGACGCGCCCCACCACACCACACCACGATAAAAATATACACGCTGCTCCGCTCTTCACGCGAAGCAAACGCCTAACCCGGGACGGAATCGGCACCGCGACTCCGTTTTCCGTCCCGAAGAACAAAAAAGGCAGGACACATTCGTGTCCTGCCTTTTGAACCTCAAACTACGGTTAAAAGAATCAGTCGGCTTCGACCTGAAACACTTCGCCCGGCAACCGAACCATGCTGGACCGAGCCGCAACTGGCTCGACACCGCTCACCGTGGCGTAATGCCTCGAATCGCGACGCGAATCACGACCTGAGCCATGATTTGGCTTATGTCGTCCGCCGAAGCTGCCGCCAGCAACCGTAGGCCGCTCGCGGTACTCGGGCAACCGCCCCGTCTGTTCAGCCGCCGGCACCGACACGCCATCTTCGGCGCGCAAGCGCTCCATCTTGATGCCCAGCGTTCGTTCCATTTGAAACAGTTCCGACCGCTGCTCGCGGGTGAACAACGTCGAGGCCACGCCATGTTTCCCGGCGCGCCCTGTCCGGCCAACGCGGTGAATAAAATTCTCCGCGATCTCCGGCAAGTCGAAATTGATCACATGCGCGACGTCTTGCACGTGAATCCCGCGCGACGCCACATCCGTCGCCACGAGCACGCGATACCGCCCCTGCTGGAATCCGGCAAGCGCCGAATTGCGTTGTGATTGCGAACGATCGCCGTGAATCATCGCGGCCGAAAATCCGTCGCGATTGAGATTCTTGCAGATGCGATCCGTCGCGCGCTTGGTGCGAGCGAACACCAGGCAGCGCCCGGTCTCTTTCGCCAGCAAGCGGTTGAGCGTTTGTTGTTTGCGATCGGTCGAAACTTCAAACGCCTGCATGCGCACATTCTCGGAAGGCTTCAATGTTGACCCGAATGCGAGACGCACCGGGTTCCGTTGTAATCCTTCACCAGATGGGCGACCGAGGCTTCCATCGTCGCCGAGAAGCACATCGTCTGGCGTTCCTTCGGCAGTGCCGCAGCGATGCGCTTGAGTGCTGGCAGAAATCCCATGTCGAGCATGCGGTCTGCTTCGTCCAGCACCAGAATCCGCAAATCGCGGAGGTGGAAAAGTTTGCGGTCGAGGAAATCCTCGAGCCGTCCGGGAGTGGCAACAACGAGCCGCGCGCCGCGCCGGATGGCGCTCAGCTGTCCGCCTTCGCCCATTCCTCCGACAACGCACGCCGCCTGGGTCAACTGCTTCCCGCGCAGTAAATTGTATTGTTCGACGACCTGCATCGCGAGTTCGCGGGTCGGCACGAGAACGAGCGCCGCGATCCCGGGCGTGCTGCCCTGGAGCAATCGCTCCATCACGGGGATCAAAAACGCGAGTGTTTTGCCCGTTCCGGTCTGCGCCGTGGCGAGAACATCCTTGCCCTCAAGCGCTTGGGGAATCGTGGCAGCCTGTACCGGAGTGGGCGTCGTGAAACGAGCCGACGCGAGCCGCTCCTTGGTATAGGCGGAAATGATTGATTCTGAAAAACTTTGCATTCGATATAACTTTCTTGCTGGCGGAACAGTAGCGGCGCACACACTTAGAGCGGAATGCGACTCGGCAAATTCATCGCCAGTCTGATTGATTACACCTAAGACGAACGGAGGAAACTGGAGGCGGGTATTCTTGGTACTGCGAGTCAAACCCTAGAGCAGCCGCACTGCACAACCGCGGTATTAAGCGCAAGTGAAGTATAGCACAGATGCCGCGTGGATGTCGGATCTATCGGTCGTGCGACGTACTTTGCACCTCCCTTCGAGGAGCGTAAGCTCAGAAGCGATAATCTCACCGAATGTTGTCCTACCGCTACAAACCGCCCGCTCCCCTCGACCGCTTCGTCGAAGTAATTTGGATCATGGAATCCGGCCCGTCTTCGCACGCAAGGGAGCGGCTTCTGCCCGACGGCTCCGTCGAGTTCGTCTTCTCCCTCAAGGATCAGCCTTTCCCAATCTTCAGCCGCGAAAATCTCGATCAGCGCGAAGTCTTTCGCGCAAATGTGCTCTGCGGCCCGCACTCGCAGCCTTTCGCAATCGATACCTCGGTAGGAACCAGTGTCGCGGGGATTCACTTCAAGCCCGGCGGTGCGCGTCCCTTCGTGAATCTGCCCTTTGGCGAGATTCACAACGCACACGTCGGTTTGGAATCGCTGTGGGGGCAGGCCGCCGCCAATCGCGTTCGCGAGCAACTGCTCGAAGCTCCAACTCCAGAATCGAAAGCGCGTGTTCTGGAACATGCTCTCCTCGCCGCCGCTCCAACGCCCTCACGTCATTCCGCAGTTGCGTTCGCACTGAACGAATTCCGCGCGGCGCCCGAAATGCAGAAAATCTCCGAGGTCACGGGCAAGATCGGCCTCAGCCCTCGGCGTTTCATCGATCTCTTCCGAAACGAAATCGGCCTCACGCCAAAACTGTTCTGCCGCGTCCGCCGATTCCAAAAAGTTCTACGGCGAATCTCCGCCGGCCAGCCCGTCAACTGGACCGATCTTGCCCTCAAGTGCGGCTATTTCGATCAAGCCCACTTCATCCACGACTTCCGCGCCTTCTCCGGCATCAACCCCTCCGCTTACACTGCCGACTACCTGGGCCACGTGAATCACGTCCCCGTAAAATAGTCTTCGAAGTGATGCGCCCTTACCCCTTGGAGCGCCAACAACCTCGAGCCAGAATCTTTCCGCCGAACGCCATCGGGCCTGCCTATGCCGGTCAATTTTTTACAATACGACGCCATCCCACTTCCGCCACGATATCCTTGCAATACAAAACAATCGCCCAATCCGAAGGAGAACTGAACATGGCCAAGAGCAAAAGTCACATTCCTCCAGGCTTCCACACCGTCACTCCGTATGTCGTCGTTCCCCGCATCGCGGAGCTGCTTGAGTTTCTGAAGCAAGCCTTCGGCGCGGTCGAAAAAGAGCGCATGAAGCGCGAAGACGGCTCCATCGCTCATGCCGCCGTTACCCTCGGCGACTCCATCATCGAAATGGGCGAATCCGTCGACAAAAAATCGATGCCGATGACGTTCCACGTATATCTTCCCGATGTAGACGCTGTGTACAAACAGGCTCTCGCCGCCGGAGCCAAATCTCTCAGTGAGCCCACCGACCAGTTCTACGGCGAACGCAGCGCCGGCCTCGTCGACGATTGGGGCAACCACTGGTACATCGCCACCTATACCGAGGATCTAACTCCCGAGGAACTCTCCGCCCGCGCCGCGGCCCAGGGCGAATCCGCCCATTAGTCGGTAATCCGGATACGCACCGACCCACGAGGCTCTAAAAAACCCGTTGTCATCCTGAGCGAAGCGAAGGATCTCAGACTGAATCCGCACCCAAATCGCTACGTCGCTTACCAGCCCCCGTCTGCTTCTCAAACTCCCCCGACCTGTCATTCCGAGCGAAGCAAGCCGACGCTTTTTCTTTTCGCGTTCGCTCCTGCGAACGCGTCGGCTTGCGCAGAGAGAAATCTCTCTTCGATCTCAACGACGTGCAACGCTTTTGCAAAGCGACACCGAAACCCACACCACAAATCACGAACCACAATCCAAAATATCAACACACCACTCACCGCTCCGCTTCCATTCCCTTCACACCTCTGTGTTAAACTGAACTCGCATTCGCGCTATTCGCTTTTCGCGACTGCCCGCTCATGGAGCTTCGGGCTCTGTGCAACGAGGTCCCGCGAACCCCGCCAGGCCCGGAAGGGAGCAACGGTATCGGGATCGCCTCGGGTGCCGCAGATCACCCGAGGTTCCTTGAACGGGCAGCCAGCAAAAATCGCCAAGCGCGAATATCCCAATCCGAATTCCTCGGACCTCATCAAATACGAATGGCCTATCAAGTCATAGCCCGCAAGTGGCGACCTCAAACATTTCGTGATCTCACCGGCCAGACCCACGTTACCGAAACTTTAGCCAACGCTATCCGCAACGATCGCGTCGCGCATGCCTATATCTTTTCCGGAGCGCGCGGCGTCGGCAAAACCACCGCGGCCCGCATCCTCGCTAAGGCGCTGAACTGTGTCCACGGTCCCACGCCCGATCCCTGCGGTGAGTGCGATTCCTGCAAAGAAATCGCGACCGGTTCTTCGCTCGACGTCATCGAAATCGACGCGGCCTCCAATCGCGGCATCGACCAGATTCGCGAACTCCGCGAAATGGTTCGCTACGCACCCGCCGGCTCGCGCAACAAAGTCGTCATCCTCGACGAAGCGCACATGCTCACCGGCGAAGCTTCCAACGCTTTGCTGAAGACGCTCGAAGAGCCGCCCGATCGCGTGATCTTCGTGATGGCCACGACCGAGCCCGAAAATCTTGTCGATACCATTCGTTCGCGTTCGCAACATTTCCATTTCCGTGCGCTCACGTTCGCGGAAATCACGGCGCGTCTCGAAGAAATCGCCGCGAAAGAAAATCTCCAGATCGAACCCGGCGCTCTCGCCGTCATCGCGCGCATGGCCGAAGGCAGCATGCGTGATGCGCTCTCGTTGCTCGAACAAGCACGCGCCTACTGCGGTGACACGATTCCCGCGAAGGAAGTTCGCGAACTCCTCGGCGTCGTTCCCGAAGATGCGCTCGAAGAACTCGTCAATGCGATCGCCGCAGGATCAGCAGACCGCGCTCTCGCGCTCGTTCACAGCTTTCAAAAAGAGGGCCGCAACCTCCAGCACTTCTGTCGCGAAGCGATTCGCCACTTCCGCAATTTGCTCGTCGCTCGCGTCTGCGGCGCCGATTCCGATTTGATCGCCGCGACGCCTGACCAGCGCCCCGCGCTCGCACGCGCCGCCGCGCTCTTTACCGAAGAAGACTTCACGCGCTTCTTCCAGATTCTTTTGCAGACCGACGAAGACCTGCGCCGCAAACTCGATCCGCGCGTTCATCTCGAAATGGGTTTGCTGCGTCTGATCAACGCCGCGCGTCTCGCCCCACTCGAAGAATTGATGGCCGAGGTCCGCAGTGGCGCTCCAGGAACTCCAAGCGGCGGCCCAACGCGCAGCGCAGCGCCATCTCCAATTTCTTCCGCGGCGCCGAAGCGCGAACTTCCTTCGTCGCTCGCGCTCCCCATCGCCTTTCGCACCGCCCCCTCGCGCATCCGCGGCGGCTGCAGCCTCTTCATCTTCGCCGCAGCCAGTTCCCTTCCGTCCAGCGGATCGCACGCCGCAAACTTCCTCGTCGGTATTCGCCGCGCCCGCACCTGCTGCAAAGCCGGCTCCCGTCGCAACTCGGCCAGCCGCGGTAGCGCCCGTCGAAGATTCTGAAGAAGCGGCCGATTCTTCCGACAATTCCGCGAAAACAATTCCGGCGAGCGGCCTCTCCGAAGAACAAGTCGCCGAAATCAAATCAGCGATTCAGTCTCAACAAAAATTTCTCGGCGAACTTCTCGAACACGGCCATCGCTGGGAACTCGAAGGCGCCGAACTTAGAATTTATTTTCCGACTTCCGATCGCACGTACGCCGAGATGATCGAAGGTCGCGACTCTCTGGAGAAAATCCGTTCCATATCGAGCAAGGTGCTCGGTCGTCCCGTGCGCGTCTGTGCTAAACTGGAGTCGGTTGCAGCGACCGCTGTTTCAGCTTCTCGCGGATCGGCGTCGCAGGATTTGCGTGATCAGTTCGAGCGCGATCCGGTCGTGAAGTCCATGATGCAGCGCTTCGGTGGTAAGATTACTGAAGTGAAGCGCAACCAAGAGGAATCCTGATGGAAGTCAACGCTCTCCAACAGATGCTCTCCCGCATGAAGCAAGTCCAGGAAGATCTTCAGCGTCAAGTGAACGCGGTTGCTGTCGAAGCCTCCGCCGGCGGCGGCATGGTCGTAGTGCGCATGAATGGCCAAAAACAGTTGGTGGACGTCCGTATCGAACCCGATGTCTTCGCCAGCAAAGATCAGGAAATGCTCCAGGACCTGATCCGCGCCGCGGTCAACGAAGCCTCCCGCCGCGTCGACGACGAACTCTCCAACCAGATGAAAAATCTCTCCGCCACGATCCCCGGCATCCCCGGCCTGAAAATCCCCGGCCTCTTCTAGCTTTTGCACAAATTGGTCCACCACCACCTGCAAGCTACGCCCGCCCGCAATCCTCATCGAATCAACAACAACCAGAGTCCCGGAATCGAACACTTCGCGCAACTCACACATTCCTAAACGTGTTGCGCACTCTTGAACAAAACACCGGGGGTGTACGTGCCTTCTTCGAAAAATTCCCAAAATGGAACCCGAAATTTGCGCCGAATCCTTCCCTATGCTATTCATCACTCATGCCTGATTTCGCCGCCCCGGTTGAACGACTCATCGACGCTTTAAAACATCTTCCCGGTATTGGACAAAAAACCGCGCAACGCCTCGCGTTCCATTTGCTGCGCGCCTCACCCGAAGAAGCCATGGCGCTCTCCGACGCCATCCGCGATGCCAAAGAAAAAATCCGCGAGTGCTCCACCTGCGGCAACATCACCGACACGAATCCGTGCCTCTACTGCGTCGGGCCGACTCGCAATCACAAAACCATCTGCGTCGTCGAAGAAGCCCACAACATTCTCGCGATCGAAAAAACTCGCACCTACAGCGGCATGTACCACGTACTCGGCGGCGCGCTCTCTCCGCTACAAGGACGCGGCCCCGAGCAATTGCGCATCAAACCTCTCGTGGAGCGATTGAAGGAAGGTACCGTCGAAGAAATCATCATGGCGACGAATCCCACCGCCGAGGGCGAAGCCACCGCCGTCTACTTGTCGAAATTACTGAAGCCGCTTGGAGTACGCGTCTCGCGCATCGGCGTAGGCATCCCTGTCGGCGCCGACCTCGAATACGCCGACGAAGTCACCATGATGAAAGCCATGGAAGGCCGCCGCGAACTCTAGCCGCATCGCGTTCACATCGCGCGCTACTCCATTGCAACGTGGCGCGCAACCCAAACTTCGAGACTGTAAGTTGAATTTTTCAGCTTGCCCCAGCGCAAAAATTTCGCCATTTTCCACACGCTTGCCGCCTAGAATTTTCATGCGTTTCGGTATACAGTGTACTTCCGCAGGCAGCGTCCCCACGCGGAGTTTCGGCTATGCCAGGTCTGGCGAGCTACATGGAGCGGTACGATCATGAGCACACCTCCGCCTGGAATAAGTTCCTGCATGGCGTCGGGATTCCGTTGATTTTCGCTGGCATCGTCCTTTTGGTTCTGATGAAGTGGATTCTGGGCGCTTTTCTGTTTTTCGGCGGCTGGATTTTTCTGTTCCTGGGTCATCGCATTGAAGGCAATCATCCAGCATTTTTCCAGGGACCGATCTATCTGCTCGTTGGACCCATCTGGGTCGCGAAAGAGTTCTGGAATTTTCTGAGCGGTAAGCACGCGTCCCCAGCGCCGAACGCTCCGGAATCGAAGCGGAATTGATCCCAGTTCGAGCAACACAAAATTCAACACGGCGGGTCCCCAAATGGAAGACCTTGGCAGAAACGTTGCCGGTGAAGCGACGGAAATGGCGCCAGAGACTGCAGTGAACCCGACTTCCGAACTCAGAAAACGGCGCAGCACCCGCATCGTGCAAGCCGTTCCGCTCCAGGTGACCGGCGTCGACGCGCTCGGCCGCCCCTTCATGGAGCGCACTTCATCCTTAATATTGAACTGCCACGGCTGCCGCTATCAGTCCAAGCATTACGTTCTGAAAAATATGTGGGTGAAGCTCGAAGTGCCAAACCCGCAAGAAGGCGAACCGCCGCGCACCGTGCGTGGCCGCGTTGCGTGGATCCAGCGTCCGCGTACTGTGCGCCAACTTTTCCAGGTTGCACTTGAACTCGAAGCTCCCGGCAACGTTTGGGGCATCGCGTTCCCTCCTGAGGATTGGTTCGCGCAATCCGAAACCGCAGCCGCCCAGTCTGCCGCCGCTCCGATCGGAACGACAACGCACCTCGAATTGCCGCTGCCTCCGCTCGCGCCGCCACCGATGCCGCCCGCGGAATCGTCCGAAACCGAATTTCACGTTTCACTTACCGATGCCGATGCGACGGCCGCAACGTCGTTAGCGGGCGCAGCGCCAACGCCCGCAAATCCGGACAACGTTCGCGTCTTCCCTTCTCCGGCAAGCACCACCGACGCGTCGCTCCAACTTGCGCGTCATGTCACTCGACTCCTCGCAGAAGCGCGCCAGCAGATTCAAGCCGCTGCGCGAGAAGCCGCATCGCAAGCAGTCGCAGCCGAGCGATCCGCGAGTGGCGAGCAGTGGGAGAAAAAAGTCGCCGAGACACGCGATGCTCTGCAGCACGAAGTAGCGACCGCGGTCGACAAAATCAAAGAAGAATCGCAGACGCGCAGCCGCGAAGCCCACGAAGCCGCCGCAACCGCGCTCCAGGAAGAATTGCCGAAACGTCTCGCGCCACAACTCGAAGAAGTCACGCGCAATCTCACTACGCATCTTTCCGACGAAGGCCGCATGCAGCGCGCCGCTCACGCCGAGCAACTCACGAACGCCGCGGAAACTTTGAGCGAAGTCTGCGCGCAAGCCGAAGAGACGACTGCACGTTTGCTCTCAGCCTCCGAACAAGCTGACAAACATATTTCCGCGCAGTCCGACGCGCTACAGAAACTGATCGCAGAAGCGGCCGCGCAACGCGAGCAGATTCTGAACGCGAATCGCGACACTCTCACAACCGCGGCAAACGAAACACAGCAGAAAACGGAAGCCGCGCTTGCCGCCGCGCTCGAAAAGTGGCGCAGCGATCTCGGTGCCGAAGTCGAGGCCGCGCAACATCGCTGGCAAGCTGCAGTTGACGCCGGCATCGCATCCGCTCAGGAAGCCGCCGGCGCCTCCGTGACCGAACGCGCCAACGCTCTGCTTTCGGCTTTCCACCAGGAATCCGATTATCACGTCGCGAATCTCCGTACCATCGCGATCGAACATTCCGACAAGGCCGAGCGTCAGGCGCAAACCGCGCGCGAACTGCTCCAGAGCCAGACGGAACGCGCCGAAGCCGCAGCCACTCGCGCCACGGAAACCGCCGACCGCCTCGAACAACTTGCCGCGCGCCTCGAAACCGTGCAGCAGCACGCGCTAACCAATTTCCAGTCGCAGGCAGATGACGTTCTCAGCCTGCATCGCAACGAATTGCACCGCCATTCGGAATCGGTCCTCGAAGAAATCAACGGGCGCATCCGAACCGCCTTCGACGAATCGAGCCGACAGGCAGTCGCGCGATTCACCGAGCAGGTTGAGACTATGGTTCAGCCGCAAGTGCAGCAGGCCGACGAAGCGATGCAACGCCTCGCTGGCGGACGCTCGCTTCTCGACGCCGCGCTTGCACTTCATCAGGACAGAATCCGCTCCAGCACCGACGAAGCTTTTGCCGAAGCGTTGCAGCAATTCCGTTCGAACCTCGGCGGCGTGGAGGAAATCCTGCGCGTCACCACCGACAGTGTCACCTCGCGTGGCATGTCGGACTTCGAGATGCGCCTCGAAGAGCTCAAACAGAAAACTGTCGAAGATTTGAACAAGTCCGCGGAATGGTACGAGAAGCGCGTGCAAACTCAGACGCAGGCCGCCGCCGACAAAGCTGGCGAGCAAGCCGCCAAGCAGTTGCGCGAGCAGGCCGGCACCGTCGCGAACGAATTCGCGGGTGAGTTGGATCAGTCGAGCCGCAATTTTGTCGCCTATGCGCAGACGCAAATGGCCGACGTTGTCTCCGAAGCATTCGACCGCGCGCGTTCGCTCTTCTCCGAAGCCGCGGAAACGACGACCGCGGCGTTCATCGATGAAATTCAACAGCACGCTCGCCGCGATCTCGATGGCTTCGAAGCCGAACTGAAGCGGTCAACCAACGAAACGCGCTCACTCATCGATACAGCGCATTCTGAACTCGCACAGCGTGTCACCGGCGAACAGGAAAATTTCCTCCGCCGCTTCCAGGATTCATTGCATGGCACCATCGAAGCGGGCGTCGCGGAAGCGAACGAGCGCGTCCAAGCCGGTTTCCGCCCCGTTATCGAATCGTGGAAAGCGATGACCGCCGCGCAGCACGATGAGCTGCAAAACTCTTACGCACGCATCGGCGATCAGGCCGCTGCACAGTTCCGCGACCGTCTCGACAACGTTTCCAACCAGTGGATGCTCGCGACCGTCACATCGTTCGATCACCAATCGCGCGATTCCGTCGCCCGAGTCACCGCCGGAGCCGAGGAAAGACTGCGCGAAACATTTACCAAGGTTTTTGCTGACATGGGAGATGCTCTCCGCGATCGCATGCGCGAGATCGCGTCGAATTTGAGCATCGCAGCAGCCCCCGCTCCGGCCCCGGAATCAACTCCCGACCCAGTCGCTGAACCCGGCAAGGCCAAGGCCGCATCCGAATAGCGGATACCGGCCTTTGCATCATCACCCTTTAAGGCAGGCAAATGTCCTGTATCGGCGCTCCAGAACTCGTAGTTCTCGCATCCAATCGGCGAGCTTGAGAGGAGCCGAACATGGCATCGGAAGCAAGACCCCAGAAGGAAACCCCAGCAACGCTGCCAGCGGACGATCCTCAACGTAAATTGGCTGTTACTCGGACGGAAGATGGTCGCCATATCGGCATCGTTGGCGACACCTATACGATTCTAGTCAGCGGAAATGACACCGCCGGCCGGTTTAGCCTCATCGACATGTTTGTGCCGCCGGGAGGCGGTCCGCCACCGCATCGCCACGATTTTGAAGAGACCTTCAGCCTCATCGAAGGTGAGCTCGAACTTACATTTCGAGGCAACAAATCTACGGTTCGCGCCGGAGAGACCGTGAATATCCCGGCGAACGCCCCGCACCAATTCCACAATTCCTCGAACCAACCAGCGCGCATGTTTTGCATCTGCGCGCCCGCTGGACAGGAAGATTTTTTCGTTGAGGTTGGAGTTCCCGTCACGGGTCGCACCACTGCGCCGCCCAAGTTGGACGAAGCCGGGCAAGCGGAATTCCGCAAGAAGGCCGAGGCGCTCGCTGCCAAGTACCGCACGGAGTTGCTGCCGCACGCGTAACCCCGAGGCGAGTGGACGCTTCCACACCTCGCAGTCGTCAACCAAGCCTCATGCTCGCTAATCGAGCATGAAACCTATTTGCCGGCCAATATAATTGGCTCGGTCTCGATCAATTTCAGAGACTTCACCATCGCATGAGTCGTGTCTTTGTATTTCTTGAAGTGCGGCGATTGAATATGCGATTCGTACGCTGCTTGATCTCGGTACGTCTCAAAGATTCTGACCTGGCTGGGATGATCCTTCACAGAAACTGCATACAGCATCAGCACTCCCGGTTCTTCGCGAACTGAAGTCGCGATCTCGTCCGAAAGCGCGTCCTTATACTCCGTGAGCTGCGCCGGATCGATCTCCAGCTCCGCGATACGCACCAACGGCGGTGGCTTCTTCATTTGCGTTTGACCGTGCGCCGACATCAAGGCGCAGAGAACTCCGCCAACCAATACAGCGCCGCTTAACAACGAAAAAACCCTCGCCAAGATGCACCCCCACGTGGCTCGACTTAATCTTCAGCCGGCAGCATTATCGGACGCAAAAAAGCCCGAAGAACACAGATCTTTTTGACAATGTCCAATTGACAGCTTGCTAACCCCGGTGTAAACACTCGCCAACCGAATCGCCGCCGTCACGTGTCGACGGCGGTCGTCCTCGATTCAACAAAGATTTCGGCCCTGTAAATCTTTCTCGAGGTGGAACCCATTGAAAATGTCCGTAAGGATCTTCGTGTCGTTCCTTGTCTTGTTGGGATGTGTTTCCGTCACGTTCGCCCAATCCGATGCGGCCGTTGAAGGGCGAGTCGCCCTTCCCTATCCGAGCCGCGAAACTCCCACAGCGATCGATCGTGGAGCGTTCAGTTCGCAATCGCCGCTCAGCGTCACCGTCGCACTTCGCATGCGCAACAGCGACGAAGCCGAAGAACTTCTCACCGCCGTCCACACCCCCGGCAACGCCAAGTTCCATCAATTTCTGACTCCCGAGCAATTCGAGCAGCGCTTCGGCCCGAACGCCGCGGACGTCGCCAAAGTCATCGCCCACTTCAACAAGCTTGGCCTCACCGCCGAACGCTCCACCACGACCACATTGACTGTCACTGGCAGCGCGGCCGCGATGGAACGCGCCTTCTCCGTCAGCCTCCACTCTTTCGAAGTCCCCGCGCACGGCAAAAACATGGGCTACACCTATCACGCGCCGTTGACGCGGCCCACGGTCTCCGATGAAATTTCAGGTTCCGTCATGGCCGTCGTTGGATTGGACTCCCATCCGAGTCTTCGACCGCGTGTCAAGTTCGCTCCAAGGCGCACGACCCGGACGCTCCCCATCAAAGAGGGCGGCGGCACCACGACAAATCCTCCGGGCGACCTCTTGGTCACTGATTTCGCTCAGTACTACGATGCGCAGCCGTTGTACAACCAGAACATCACCGGCGCGGGCCGAACCATCGGCATTGTCACTTTTGCCGCCTTAACTCCCAGCGATGCGTTCACCTACTGGAACGGTGTTGGCCTGAGCGTGGATCCGCATCGCCTCAAGGTCGTAAACGTTGACGGCGGCCCCGGCGCTCCCAGCGACGCGTCCGGTTCGATCGAAACCACGCTCGACGTCGAGCAATCCGGGGGCATCGCCCCTGGCGCAAAAATAATCGTGTACCAGGGCGCAAACACGAACCAGAGCACCGTCGATACGTGGGCCAAAGCGATCGAATCGAATGCCGCCGACAGCATCTCCACGAGTTGGGGATTCTGGGAGTTCTATCAGGGCGCCGAGTTCTCGCCCGTCAAAGATCCTTCCACCGGCAGGACCGTTGGCCTGTTGCAGGCTTTACACGAGCTCTTCGTACGCGCAGCGTTGCAGGGACAATCTCTCTTCGCCGCGTCCGCAGATGGAGGAGCCTACGATGCCAAC
This sequence comes from uncultured Acidobacteriota bacterium, assembly GCA_963766985.1. Classification (GTDB taxonomy): domain Bacteria; phylum Acidobacteriota; class Terriglobia; order Acidiferrales; family UBA7541; genus Acidiferrum. The sequence goes on along the minus strand of CAVYCJ010000003.1, from coordinate 148,514 downwards.
AACGACCTCGCCTGCAATCCAGAGACGACCCCAGCTTGTTCGCTCACCCTCGGCGTTGATAATCCGGCAGACGATACAGCGATGACTGCGGCCGGTGGCACAACGCTCGCAAGCACCATCAACTTTTGTCTCAATGCCGACTGCACTCCGCCGTACTTCCCCGTTGTCATACCGGCAGAGCGCGTGTGGGGCTGGGATTGGATCGAACCGCTCTGCGTCTATCTTGGCGTTTCCGATCCCATTGCATGCGGCATTTTCCCCGGCGGAGGAGGAGGCGGCGTCAGCCTCGAATATACTGTCCCGATTTACCAGCTCTTGATCCCCGGTGTCCAAACCTCGCAGCCCGGACAAAAATGGGTACTCAAGGGCGAAGACGACAACACAACCCCACCCACCGAACCCATCTCCGTTAGCCTGCCCGGCCATTTTCCTGGCCGTAACGTTCCCGATGTGTCCGCCGACGCCGATCCATACACGGGATATGTCGTCGTGTACACATCGGATGTGGACGGCTTCCAGGTGATTCCCCAAGGTGGCGGCACCAGCTTCGTCGCCCCTCAGCTCAACGGCGTGACCGCGCTGCTTGGCCAGTCATTGCACGGCGCGCGCCTCGGGCTGCTCAACTATCCGCTCTACGCTCTGTCCCTTACCGGTCAGGCGTACAAGGGCTCGCACGCGCCGCTGCACGTCATCAACAGCGGCGACAACTGGTTCTACCGGGGCCGCAACGGCTACAGTCCCGCCGCGGGCCTCGGAACCATCGACGTCGCCAACTTCGCGCAATTCCTGCGAAACCTGTTCTAACTCGTAAGGTTTCGACCTTCTGGAGACCCCGCGACGCAAGTCGCGGGGTCTTTTTTCACGTCAGCACCACATGCGTCGAGTCCCAGCTACTTTCGATTTCAACTTTCGACTGCGAACCTCTTTCCTCACCGTCGCTCGTTCGCCTTCGCGCTCGGCGCTCGCTATAATGGAGTTTTCAACCATGGCCAATCACTCTTACCTGCGCGTCTGGACGCGAGACTTTTCAACCGAGACGATGATCGCGGAGTTTGCGCGATTTTTGACGACAGCGCCGCTCTCCGCGACGAAGAACACCTTCACCGAACTCATCGTGCAACCCATCGATCCCACCGAGCCCGCCGCTGCGGAGTGGGATTTGCGCGCACAGGGCGCAAATCCGGCTGAAGTCGCCGCGCTGGCGGCACAAAGCCTCAACTCCGATTCGGCTTACATCGCGTCGGCGACCTGGGACCTGTGGAACTTCGAGATGGAAACGCTGAAGTGGCGGCAGGACCCGCAGCCACTGATCCTGACTTGCCACGGAAAAGATTACGAAGACGGCATCGCCGCAACCGCCGGACACTTCTCCGCCGATCTGGGCTTCGAATTTTTCTTCACCGGACACGCAGGATTGCTTGCCCCCGGCGCAGCATCGAATCCATTTGATTCGTCCGACCATCCGGTAGAGCATACGTTTCGCCAGTGGATGGCGGTTCCCGCCAATCTGAAGGAATATCACGCAAAGACGCGCGAAAACATCCAACAGTTGTTCAGCTGGGTGGAGGGCGTGCAGCGCGCGCTGCCGGTAGAACGTAGCGAGCTATGGTCCGAGGGAGAAGAAAATTTTGAGGCGCGGCTGGACGCGATTCTGGCGCGGAGGTAGGTCGCGGCTGTCGTCGGGCGCGAGGGCGCGGCGTTTGATTCTGCTTTCGACCACAGCGCTATGCGCGGCGCTCGCAACCTGCGTCGCCGTCGCACAAACCTCGCCACCTCCGCTGTCCAGTCACATCAGCACGGCACATCCTTCAACGGCCCGCCAAGTCCACTGCCACGATCACCGCGCGCCGCAACGATGAATTGACTCTTGCAGGCCTGCGCCCTGGCCAGGACGACCTCACCAAAGCGCAAAAATTATTTCGCAAACCGAGCGTCACGAAATTCGACGGCACGAATCCAATCTGGAACGACAAGTGCCGCAATCAGAGTTTGTCGATCATCACGGATGCGGACACTGGCACGATCCAGGAAGTGCGCGTCTTCGAAAACAATTCGAGATTTACAGCGGCAACGCCGTCTTCGACGGTTGCGGAGTCCGGCTGCGCATCGGGTACGGGCGAGACACGATCGCGTTGGATTACCGGCCACGGGCTCCTCATCGGATCTTCGTGTTCGAATGTTTTTGAGTTATATGGACAACCCGGATCGAGGGGTCCTTCCACGAAAGACGGGCAACAGTTAGAATTGTTGTACTACGCCTTTGATTGGGCGGGTCCGGACGTACCGCAGGTGATGGCGGTACTTTGCACGCCGGGGAGCAGCGCCAAACCCAGTCGAGTGGTGGATATCACACTGATGGCGCCAAGCCTCTGATGCATCTGCCCACACAACGATGAACTCGTCCACACAGAACGAAGCTGTGAACGCAACCAACGCGCCATCTGGCTGTAGCCGCATCGACCGGTACAACGCCGTCGAGAGTTCGGCTGCTCACGACGCCGCCCGCCTGCCGTCCTTTATGTTGTGTGTCTCATCCTTTCATCGCATCCGCAAATTCGTCACTCCTGGAGGCTTCGCCCTGAGACACCGCCGACTCACGACCGCATTCGCATTCTTGATCGCAGCTGGCGGCGTGCTGGCTGCCGGATGCGGCGACGCGCCGAAACCCGCCGAGACGAAATCGGACGCGGCTGCGGCTCCCGCTGAACCCGCGAAGCCGGCCGTGCCTGACGATATTCAAGCCGGCGCACAGTCTCTGCTCGGCACCGAGTCGACTGTGCTGCTCTTCGGCGACCTGGCGAAAAATGGGAAGCAGCAATTTTTGGCGGCCAACGTCGTCCCGAAAACGACGAAGAACAACAACATTCCCGGCACGATCATCACGCGCGCCGTCATCGCGCAGAATGACGACGGTCAGTGGAAAGAGATTTTTCGCTGCGACGAGCACCTGAAAAATGCGAAGGGATTTCTCGGCGGCACGCCGATGTCCGATGTGAGCGGTTGGCGCATCGCGTTCGAGCAGGATCCGGCGAAGGGGCTTGCGCTATACCTGACGCCGCTGAAAGGTGTCGATGATCCTGCGCACTCGTTGCCGATCGGCGTGCGCTGGAATCCTCAGACGAAGCGGTATCAAACGCTTGACCGCACATATGAGCATTTCTTGCTGGAACAGCCGATGATTAGTGGCACGCCGAAGTCCGTGCTGCACTAATCGCAACGACCTGGGCGCGGTACGTTTTGAAGTTTGTGGCGATTGCTGAACGTATAGAACTGAAATGACCACTGGCGCAACAACGACTACGAACGCGAAAGCTGCGAATCAAACCGCGGCGGTGTCGTCGAGCGCTCCCCCGGCGAGCGCATCCAAGCCACCCGCCGCGAAATCATCCTCGTGGCGAAATTTGGCGGGGCTCTGGCCGTATCTCAAGCGCTATCCCGGTGGAACCGCGCTTGGCCTGCTTTGCCTTTTGCTGACGAGCTTGATTGGCAACATCATTCCCCTCGCCACCGGCGTGATTACCGACGTTGTCGCCGGCAATCCGCGCCCGTTCCAATCGAGCACGGCAACCTCGCTGACAGGCTCCTGGCTAGGCAATTTGATTCCTTTCTACGCGCCGCACAGCCGTCATGCAGTCGGCATCTACTGCCTGATTCTGCTCGTCTGCGTCTTGCTGAAAGGGTTTTTCTCCTTCTGCACGCGCTGGATTTTGATCGGCGTGTCACGCGACATCGAATTTGATATTCGCGTCGATCTCTTCGATCGCCTCCTCGTGATGGAGCCGGAGTTTTACGTTCGCAATCGCACTGGCGAGTTGATGTCGCGCGCCACCAACGATCTGAACAACGTTCGCATGGTGCTCGGCCCCGGCATCATGTACACCGGCCAGACGCTGGCCACGATGGTTCTCGCGCTGTTCGTGCTTGCTCGGCTGTCCGGCTCGCTCACGCTCTGGATTTTGTTGCCCGTGCCGATCGTGTTCTTCTCGGTCCGTCATTTCGGCAAAGTCATCCACGATCTCTACGAAAAAATTCAGGCTGCGCTCGCGTCGCTGTCCGCAAAGGTGCAGGAAAATCTTTCCGGCGTTCGCGTTGTGCGTGCTTACGCGCAGGAAGAAGCCGAGATTCGCGGCTTCGACGAGCCAAATCGCGAGTACGTCGCGACCAACATCAAGCTGATCCGCACCTGGAGCATGTTCATGCCGTCGCTTCAGGCGCTCATCGGCACTTCGTTTTTGATTGTGCTGTGGAAGGGCGGCGACCAGCTCTTGAGCGGTCGCATCACCCTGGGCGCATTGATCGCCTTCTACACATATCTTGGCTTGCTGGTTTGGCCGATGATTGCGCTCGGCTGGGTCACCAACATTTTTCAGCGTGGCGCCGCCAGTACCGGCCGCCTCAACTACATTTTGCGCGCGAAGCCGCAAATCGACGACAGCGCCGCAACGATCTCGAAAGAGACCAAAGTCAGCGGTGAAATCGAATTTCGCGATCTCACGTTTACGTACCCAACGAACCTCGCCGGCAACGGCGCGAATGCGCCAGCGGTAGCAGCGGCCTCGTCAAGCGCCGGCAAAACGAACGGCGCCGGCGCGAACACAGCTCACCCTGTTTTACGCGACATCAGCCTGAAAATCCCCGCCGGCTCCACGCTCGCAATCGTCGGCCCGACCGGCAGCGGCAAAACTACGCTCGCTTCTCTCATCGCGCGCCTCTGGGAATCCCCCAACGGTCAGCTTTTCATCGACGGTCACCCGATCCGCGAATGGCCACTCGAAAATCTGCGTCGCGCCATCGGCTACGTCCCGCAAGACACCTACCTCTTCAGCGAAACCGTCGGCGGCAACATCGCATTCGGCCTCACCGAATATGGCGACGACCAGATCAGTGCCGCCGCAGAAATCGCGAATCTCGACACCGACATCGAAAGCTTCACCAATAAATACGACACCGTCGTCGGCGAACGCGGCGTCACCCTGTCCGGCGGCCAAAAGCAGCGCAGCGCCATCGCACGCGCCGTTATCCGCGATCCGCGCATTCTGATCCTCGACGATTCCCTCTCCGCCGTCGACACACAAACCGAAGAACGCATCCTCACGCGCCTCCGCGATGTGACGGAAGGCCGCACCACAATCTTGATTTCGCACCGCATTTCTACCGTGCAGAACGCCGATCAGATCATCGTCCTGCGCGACGGCCGCATCATCGAGCGCGGCACGCACGACCAACTGCTCACCAACGAAGGCTATTACGCCGATTTGCACCGCAAGCAGTTGCTCGAAGAAGAGCTTGAGAACGTATGAGCAATATTCACGACGAAGAAGCATTAGGAAAGGCGTACGACTCGCACCTGCTGAAGCGGTTGCTGGAGTATCTGCGCCCGTATCGCTGGCGTGTGATCCTGGCGCTCGCCTTCGTCGCAATCGTTACTCCGCTGGAACTCGCGCCACCGAAACTTTTTCAGATTGCGATCGACAAGTATCTCGTCCCCGGGATGCGCCATGAACTCGTCGAATCCGCCGCATGGCGCGGCATCGGCATCATCAGCATCGTTTTCTTCGGCGTTCTGCTCTTCGATTTCCTCGCGCAATACATCCAGATTCGCATCATGCAGCGCGTCGGCCAGCAGACGATGTACGACATGCGCACCGCAATTTTTCGCCACATCCAACGGTTGCCGATGGCCTACTTCGACCGTAACCCGGTCGGCCGACTGATCACGCGCGTAACCACCGACGTCGATGCCTTGAACGATCTCTTCGCCGCCGGCGTCGTGACGATGATCAACGATTTCTTCCTGCTCGCGGTCCTGGCGGGATGGCTCTTCTCCATCGATCACAAACTCGCATTCGACGCGCTCGCGGTTCTGCCGTTCATCCTCGTCGTCACCTATTTCTTCCGCAAATACGTTCGCGAAGCCAATCGCCGCATTCGCACCGCCGTCGCCAGCATCAACGCCTATCTGCAGGAATACATCTCCGGCATGAGCGTCGTGCAGCTCTTCAACCGCGAAGAAAAAGCGCGCGCCGAGTTCAACCGCCGCAATCGCGACAACATGCTCGCCTGGCGCGACGCGATTCTCGCCTTCGCGCTTTTCTATCCCACTGTCGAAATTCTCAGCGTCTTCGCCACCGCGCTCATCTATTGGTCCGGCGGCAATCGCGTGCTCAACGGCACGCTCAGCCTCGGCGTGCTGACCGCCTTCACGATGTATGCCACCCGCTTCTTCCGTCCGATTCAGGACCTCAGCGAAAAATTTAACATCCTGCAATCCGCGATGGCCGCCTCCGAGCGCATCTTCAAGCTCCTCGACGAACCCGCTCCACTCGACTCGCCCGCCGACGCCGTTCGCATCGAATCACCGCACGGTGAAATCGAGTTCCGCAACGTCTGGTTCAGCTACGCCAACAAAACCGAATTCACCGACGACGACTGGGTTCTCCGCGATGTCTCGTTCCGCGTCGCTCCCGGCCAGACCGTCGCCATCGTCGGCCACACCGGCGCCGGTAAAACCACGCTCATCTCGCTGCTTCTCCGCTTCTACGACGTGCAACGCGGCCAGATTCTTCTCGACGGTGTCGACATCCGCAAAATCAATATTCAAGACCTGCGCCGCATGTTCGGCATCGTCCTCCAGGATCCGTTCCTCTTCAGCGGCACAATCGAGTCCAACATTCGTCTCGGCTCGCCCGGCATCGATCGTGAATCCGTGCTGCGCGCCTGCGAAGAGATTGGCCTCGCCGACTTCATTACCGCGCTGCCCGAAGGCGTCTCCTCGACCGTCAACGAGCGCGGGTCCACGCTGAGCGTCGGCCAGCGCCAGCTCATCAATTTCGCGCGGGCCCTCGCGCACAATCCGCGCTTCCTCATCCTCGACGAAGCCACATCGAGCGTCGACACAAAAACCGAATTCCTGATTCGCGAAGCACTCAATCGCCTGCTCAGTGGACGCACGGCGCTTGTCATCGCCCATCGCCTCAGCACAATCCAGCACGCCGACCGCATCATGGTCTTCCACAAAGGCCGCCTCCGCGAACAAGGCGCCCATCAGGAATTGCTTGCCCAACGCGGCATTTACTACCGCCTCTACCAGCTCCAATACAAAGAGCAGGAACTCCACCTCCCCGACGCGCAAACTGCTCCAGCGCCGGCGCTGCCATCCCCGCAGCCTGCCACCGACTGACCCGCGAATCATGGCTCCGAATGAACACAGATCTGCACGACTTGTCGAAATCACCGCTTGATAGTTCACGCGCGAGACGAACTCCGATAAAGTTGAAGCACAAGTACCGAATTGACGGGTGTTCTCGATGAGTCCGATCGCGCGCATCGTGCTCAACAGTGCCGCGGCATTGATCTTCTTTGGCGGCCTCTACGATCTCCTCACTCCAAAATTGCCGCCCAACCTCGCCGCCATCTGCGGCGACAATGAGCGCGCCCGCAAACTGGTTCGCGAATTGTTACGCGCCCTCGGCGGCTCGCTGGTCGCTATCGGAGCAACCGTCGGCGCGCTCGTCAACACCTCCACTCCGGAAACCCTCCACCGCAGCTTGTTGCTAATCCTGCTGCTGGTCATTCCCGCCGAAGGCATCAACTCCCTCAGCATGCGCAAAGTCGGCTCCCCGTTTTTCATCCCTCTCGCATTCCTCCTCCTCACCATCCTCGGCGTCGCACTCGCCTGGCGCGCGTAGCTGCGCTCGCCCCCCAAATTCAACTCCGCCGGTAAAACTTCACCTTCGCCCCGGATTTTGGGTGCCGCACCCTCAGTTTTTAGAGGGTGCGGGTTTAGATGTGCCCCCACCCAAACCTCAACGACAACCGCCCTGTAGCCGCGATCGTTCCCCAGATCGCGGGGTTAGATTCAACGCAGCCCATCCTCCAACATCCATCACCCACGTCGCTGTCCGAGCCAAAAATCACCCATACCTTGACCTTCTACCTATCCAATGTTACCTTCCCTTCGTCCAACCTATAGAAGCCCGAGGTATCGAGCAAAACCCATGCCCACGCCGCCCAAATCCGACCTCCCTCAAGGCACCCTCGACCTCCTAATCCTGAAAATCATCGCCCTCGCCCCCGTCCACGGCTACGCCATCTCCCAACGCCTCGAGCAAGTCTCCCGCGGCGTAGTCCAAGCTCCCGAAGGCTCGCTCTACCCCGCTCTCCACCGTCTCGAAAACCGCGGCCTCCTCGCCGCCGACTGGAAACAAACCGACACGGGCCGCGAAGCCAAGTTCTACCGCCTCACGCGCAAAGGCCGCACAGCACTCGCCTCCGAAGAAGCCAGTTGGAATCGCCTCACCGACGCAGTCGCTCTCATCCTTGGCCTCGCCAACACCGAAGGAAACACAAAATGAACTGGCTCGCTCGCCTCTTACGCGTCGCAACAAACTCGAGCATCAACTCGACAAAGAACTCCTCTTCCACATCGAACAACACGAGCAGGACCTGATCGCCCGCGGCGCAACTCCCGAAGAAGCCCATCGTCGCGCCCGCCTCGCACTCGGCGGCCCCGAACAAGTCAAAGAACAATGCCGCGACGCTCGCGGCACCCGCTGGCTCGAAGACCTCGCGCAAGACACGCGCTACGCCCTTCGCACGTTCCGCCAAAAGCCAGCCTTCGCCGCAATTGCGCTCCTCATTCTCGCTCTCGGCATCGGCGCAACCACCGTGATGTTCACCGTCATCAACGGCGTCCTTCTCAAGCCGCTCGAATTTCCCAACCCCGACCAATTGATGACCCTGCACGGCGCGACACAAGGGTTCGGCGAATTCTGGGGATTCTCCGCTCCCGATGCGGACGACGTCGAAAAAGACGCGCACTCGTTCGCCGCCGCCGCGTGGACCTACGGCGGCGGCACCATCGGCAGCCCCGGCGCACCTGAATACATCCTCGGCCGCCAGGTCACCGCGAACTTCTTCTCAACGCTCGGCGTCCCTATGCGCGAAGGCCGCGACTTCCGCCCCGGAGAAGACAAATTCGGCGCTGCACCCGTCGCGATCATCAGCCCTGCAGTCGCCCGCCGCCATTTCGCACAAGGCTCGAGCGCCGTCGGCGCCACGCTCGTCTTCGAAGGCAAGCCCTACACCATCGTCGGAATTTTCCCTGCAACGTTTCGCCTCGCGGGCAACGCCGACATCTTCACGCCGATCCACCAAAGCGCCGACCACCGCGCGCAACGCCGCGACGCGCGTTTCGTTCATCTCATCGCCCGTCGCAATCCAAATATCACGCCAACCGAAGCGCAAGCCGAACTCGACACGATCGCCAGCCGCCTCGCGCGACAATATCCAGACACCGACGCCGACCTCAGCATGCTCGTCCGCCCACTGCGCCTGGAAATCGTCGGCACAATCGGCTCCACGCTTTGGCTCTTGCTCATCGCCGTAGCGCTTGTCTTGCTGATCGCCTGCGTCAATATCGCCAGCCTCATGCTCGCCCGGGCAGTCTCGCGAGAACGTGAACTCGCGATGCGCGTTGCTCTGGGCGCCGACCTCGGCCGCCTCATCCGCCAATGCCTTACCGAAAGCGCCGTCCTCGGACTGGCAGGAGGCGCGCTCGGCGTCACGCTCGCCGCTATCGGCATCGGCCCCTTCGTGGCGTTTTGGCCCGGAAGCCTCCCGCGTGCCGAGGAAATTCACATCGACTGGCGTATTCTTCTCTTCGCCGTCGGCGTCTCTCTTTTCAGCGGACTAATCTTCGGACTCGCTCCCGCACTCCGCATCCCGCTCAAAAATCTCGAACACGCTCTTCGCGTCGGAGGCCGCGCCATTGCAGGCAGCTCGCGTCGACTCCACTCCGCTTTCGTCGTCGCCGAAATCGCGCTCGCTTTCGTACTTCTCGCCTCCGCGGGCATGCTCGGTCGCACGCTCCTCAAACTTTCCTCGCTCGATCCCGGCCTCAACACGCACAACTTGCTCACCACCCGGTTTGCGCTTTCCCCCGCCTCTCTCTCCACTCCCGCGCAAATTCGCGCCGCCTGGCAGTCCGTTCTCGACCAGACGCGCACCTTGCCCGGAGTTCAGTCCGCCGCGCTCGCCGACATCATCCCCATGCGCGACGGCGAAAACGTCCTGCCCTACTCCGCCACACCGATCGCGAATCCTGCCGACGCCACACCTTTCGCGCTCGCTTCGAGCGTCACGCCCGATTACCTCGCCACCACCAACATTCCGCTTCGCGCTGGTCGCTTCTTTACCGATGACGACAAACTCGGCTCCGCTCCCGTCGTCGTCATCGACGAAAATCTCGCGCGTCACGCCTTCGGAACTACCGACGTCGTCGGCCGGCGCCTCTATATTCCGAGCATCGACACCGCGCCAATCGTCATCGTCGGAATCGTCGGCCACGTCCGCCACTGGGGCCTCGCAGGCGACGACCAATCGCGCGTCCAGGATCAGATTTACTACCCCTTCGCGCAGGTACCCGACCACCTCATGCGTTTTTTCTCCACGGTAATGTCGCTCGCCGTCCGCACCAAAGGCGATCCCTCCGCAATGATCGAGCCCCTCCGCCAGCAACTCCGCGGTGGCGGCGATCAAGCGCTTTACGACGAAGCCACGATGGACCAGCTCGTCGCAGCCTCGCTCGATAGTCAGCGCTTCCTTCTTCTGTTGTTTGGAATCTTCGCCGGCCTTGCGCTCTTGCTCGCGTGCATCGGCATCTACGGAGTGCTGTCGTATCTCACCAGCCAGCGCGTCCCCGAAATCGGCGTCCGCATGGCCCTCGGCGCCACCACCCGCGAAGTAGTGCGGTTAGTCCTGAGTCAAAGTCTCGCGATGATCGTCATCGGCATCGGCGCAGGTCTACTCGGCGCGATCGCCGCCGCCCGTCTCCTCCATCGCCTCGTCGAAGGCATGCAACCCGCCGAACCGCTGACCTTCGTCGCCATGGTCGCAGTCCTTTTCGCCACCGCGCTGCTAGCCAGCTACATCCCCGCCCGCCGCGCCAGTCACACCAACCCCGTTGACGCCCTCCGCCAGGACTGATCGCCGCCACAACGCTCTGCCGCAAAACCAAACGCGTGTCATTTCGACCTGAGCGAGCCGACGCCTTTTCTTCGCATTCACTTCCTGTGAATGCGTCGGTTCGCGGAGCGGAGAAATCTCTCTTCGATCTCAACTGCGAAGCTCTTCTTCGCCAAAGCGATCAGCAACTCGCATCTCGAATCTCGGGCCACGCAGAAACTGCCGTATCATGTCTGCGATCCAATGCCGCCCATCCCTCTCCTACTCTCCGCCGGCGAAGCCTCCGGCGACATGTACGCCGCCCACCTCGCCACCGCCCTCCAGGAACGCGCCGACGTAAAAATCTTCGGCATGGGCGGTCCGCAAATGCGCGCCGCCGGCGTCGACATCATCACCGACTACTCCGAAGTCTCCGTCGTCGGCATCACCGAAATCCTCAGCCACCTCCCTTCTCTCATCCGCGCAATGCGCAAACTCGTCTCCGCTGCCGAGCATCGCAAACCCGCGCTCGCCATCCTCACCGATTTCCCGGGTTTCCATCTCCGCCTCGCCCGCAAACTAAAATGGCGCGGCATGCGCAACGCCTACTACATCTGCCCACAATTCTGGGCGTGGCGTCCCTGGCGCGTTCGAATCGTCCGCCGCCGCTTCGCTCTCGGCCTCTGCATCTTTCCGTTTGAAGAAAAATTTTATTCCGACGCCGGCGTCCCCACAAAATTCATCGGCCACCCGCTCGTAGGCCACGTCAAGCCGACCGTCGATCGCGCCGCGTTCCGCGCCGCTCACCAGTTCCATCCGGAAGAACCGCTCGTCGCGGTTCTTCCGGGCAGCCGCTCCGCCGAGCTTCGCCAGCACCTACCGGTGCTGCGCGAAGGCTTGCCTCCGCATCCACCAGGCCGAGCCCCGCACCCAGTTCGTCGTCGCCGCCGCCCCCGGCGGCAGCAACGCCTCTCTCGCCACCCTCCGCGAGGGCTGGTCCGCGCAGCTACCGCTGCGCGTCGTCGCCGACCAAACCTACGACGCCCTCGCCGCCTCCGACGCCGCCATCGTCTCCAGCGGCACCGCCACCGTCGAAACCGCTCTCCTCGACGTCCCCATGGTCGTCGTCTACCGCGTCACCCCGCTCACCGCACTCCTCGCCAAACCTCTCGTCCGCACAAAATTCTTCAGCATGGTCAACCTCATCGCCGAAAAGCGCGTCGTCCCCGAACTCATCCAGTCCGACTTCACTCCCGACCGCGTCGCCAACGAAATCCTCGCCCTCCTCCGCACGCCGTCGCTCCGCGACGCCATGCGCGCCGACCTCGCCGAAGTCCGTCGCCGCTTGGGTCCCCCAGGCGCCGTCGACCGCGCCGCCGACGCCATCCTCCATCTCATCCGTCAAACCACCTAATGAATGGACTTGTCATCCTGAGCGCACCGAAGGATCTCAGCCCTTCACGCCATCTCGATCAATTCGACGTGCATCACACTGGCAACGCCAACGGCCCGTTCTGCTATCCTATAAAGGTAAAGAGCCCTGGTTTCCGCACATTTGCGTCCGTGCCAGTAGCCTGAAAGGGGTCCGATGACCCGCGCAGTTCACCTCAGAAAAACCGCCATTTTCGCGACGATGCTCTTCGCTCTCGCGCTTGCATTCTGCGCCACCGCTTCTCGCGCCCAAGCCCCTCGCGGCCCCGCCTTCACCGCCACGCACTACGACATTTCCGCCACTCTCGATCCCGGCGGCCAATCTCTCGCCGCCATCGCTAAGGTCGATTTCATCGCCAACGAAGTCTCCGGCGGCATTCGCGTCGAACTGAACCAAAACCTCGATCTCAAAGACGTAAAAACCGCCGACGGCAAAACTCTCAACTTCGAGCGCGACTCCGGCAACACTCTCGTCGTCACCGTTTTTCTCTCGCAAGCCGTCGCGACCGGCACCAAAATCTCGCTCACATTCGACTACGCCGGCCTTCTCGCCAACCAGGACAACAGCCCCATCCCCGGCCTCCGCACCGCTGTCATCAGCAAGGAAGGCACCTACCTTCTGCTCCCAGCGCGCTGGTTCCCGCTCACCAACTATCCCGCGAACCGCTACAGCGCCGTCTTCCATCTCAATGTTCCAGACTCGATGGCCGTCGCAGGCACGGGCAAAGTTTCCGCGCCAACGCCGCTCGCTGGGGGTCGCCTCCTCTACACTTTCCAGGGCGACACGCCCGAACCCTACGGCACCTTCGTCGCCGGCGAACTCAAGCTCAGCCCCGAGCAAGCCGAAGGCATCAACGTCGCCGTCTACGCGCCCCCTTCCGCGCCCGGTAAAACATCCGACTTTGCCGCCGACGTCGCGCGCTCCGTCACGATGTTCTCCGACATGTTCGGCCCGCTCCACAATCCCGATCTTGCGCTCGCGCAACTTCCCGACGGCACGCTTCGCGATTTTGCCGCGCCTGGCCTGCTTCTCGTTTCCAAGCGCCACTGGGATCCCAAAGGCGCCGACCGCACCATCGCGCATCTCGTCGCCGCGCAGTGGTGGGGCAACGCCGTTCTTCCCACGACTCCCGGTGATGTCTGGATCAGCGATGGCCTCGCGCGCTATTGCGAATCGCTCTATGCCGAACAGCAATCCGGCCGCGAAGCCGGCCTCAAAGCCGTTGACGACTTCGCCGTCGGCGCGCTGATGGGCGAAGACGCCGCTCCCGTCGCGCAAGCAGCGCGTCTCGCTCCTTACTCGAGCGACTATCGCTCCGTCGTCGAAAATAAAGGCGCGATGATCTTCCACATGCTGCGCGCGCAAATGGGCGACGTCGCATTCAAAGCGCTCCTCCGCGACTTCTACTTCAAGTACGACGGCAAGAGCGCCACCATCGACGAGTTCGCAGCCCTCGCGCAGCAAAAAGCCGACGCCGCCGCGAAGCCGCCCGAACCCGCTCCGCAACTCCGCGGATTCTTCACGCAGTGGCTTAACTCCACCGGCGTCCCAGACTTCACGCTCGAGTACGTCGTTTACCGCACCAAACAAGGCTTCCGCATCGTCGGCAAGATCAAGCAGCCCATCGACACGTTCAGCATGCCCGTCGCGATCAAAATCGACACCGAAGGCAATCCTGAAACGAAAACCGTCGACGTCGTCGGCACAGAATCTCCGTTCACCGTCGAAACTTTCGGTCGCCCGAAACCCGGCGGAATTCACATCGACCCGAACAACGTCGTGCTCAAGGGCAGCACTTCCCTCCGCGCACGCGCCGCCATCGCGCGAGGCGAAGAACTCGCTGAGCAGGGTCAGTATTACGACGCCATCGCGCAATATCAGCGCGCACTCTCGATTCAGCCGAATCGTCCGCTCGCCAATTTCCGCATGGGTGAAGCGTTCTTCTACCAAAAGAATTATCAGGCCGCCGCAAACTCTTTCCGCGAGGCTCTGCAAACCGTCCCCGAACCATCCGAAAAGTGGACCGAAGTCTGGGGCCACATTTATCTCGGCAAAATTTTCGATTTGCTCGGCCAGCGCGAACGCGCCGTCAACGAATACAGCAAGGCGAAACAAACCAACGACGACACCGGCAGCGCTCAGGAAGTCGCCGAATCGTTCCTGAAGAAGGCCTACTCCGAAGGCTCCATCGCCGCGCAGGTCCCGACCGGCACGCAGAGCAGCCCAAGCAACGGCGGCTCTCAGTCCACAATCAATCCCGACAATCGCCCGGTCCTGAAGCGCCGCCCCGATTCACCCTGATTCGCACCTGGATTCGATTTACCGCTGCTGTCAGAAATTCAGTCGGAAGTTGGGTGCCGCACCCTTTGCTTCAAAGGGTGCGGGTTTAGATTCAAGTCTTTTTCGCGAGTCCCAAAAACGACTCTAGGTTCAACACTCGACCCTGATTTACGATTCCGCCGGCTATGCCCAAGAAAATCTCGTTCTACCAAAAGCCAACCTGCACCACGTGCCGCAAATCCAAAGCCTATTTGGAAAAGCGCGGCGCCCATCTCGAGCTGCGCAATCTCGACACCGAGCGCCTCTCCGAATCCGAGCTCGATAAACTCATCGGCAAACGCGACCACCGCGAATTTCTCAACACGCGCAACGAGCTCTACCGCTCGCGCAAAATGAAAGACAATCCGCCAAGCCGCGCCGAAACCATCAAACTAATGTCCGAATTCCCCAACCTGATCCGCCGCCCCGTCACCATCTCCGGCGCCCAAATCATCCTCGGCTACGACGAACCCGCCTTCAAAAAGCTCACCGCGTAACCCAATCGCGTGCCATCAGAATCTCAACAAACCGACTCGCCCCGTATCGAATCCTCCAAACCCGAACCTCGCTCGACCATCGCCCTGATCGGCGCCACTCCAATCGCCGAGCAAATCGCCGCAAAAGCGCTCCGCGCCGGACTCAACGTAATCATCGACGACGTCTCCGACCATCGCCTACAAGCAATCTCGATCAATCTCCGCGCCGTTGTACGGGCGCAGGACTCCTGCGCCCCAGGCCCGCAAAATCAATCCGCCTCGCCGCAATCTGATTTGTCCTCGCTTTTAACCTCGCCGTCCCCACTCCCCGATCTCCTCCTCACCCAATCCATCGAATCCGCCATCCGCGCCGCCGACTTCCTCATCGATGCCCTCCCCGACGACCTCGAGGTCAAACTCGAACTCTTCACCCTCTTCGACAAATTCGCCAAGCCCAACGCCATCTTCATCACCACCGGCTCCATCCCCATCGACGACCTCGCCGAAATCACCTTCTGCCCCGACCGCTGCGTGGCCATCCGCTTCACGGTCGCGCCATCTAACGCCGAACTCCTCATTCCAACTCATCCCCGGCCAACAAACCTCATCGCAAACCTTCACCACATGCACCGCCCTCTTCCGCGAATTATTCCCTTTCTTGAAATAGCTTTCGTCACTCAAGCTAGAGTTTGTCATCCTGAGCGCAGCGAAGGATCTCAGCCCAATCCCCGCCACAATCGTCCCGCCGACTCAATCCGCTCCCATTCCCGCTTTCGACTTTCAACTGTCGACTGTCAACTCTCTTCCCCCGCGTCCCATAACGTCCCACTTCCTCCGTATCATTTTCGTACCCTCCCGCACCTAGTACCATTATCCCCGCACACCTACCGTCTCCTCCCAGCATCAGACTAGACGAGTACCGTCTCATCGCTTTTGCATCGTCTGAGCAACGTCGCCCGTCCCCAGCAGGCGTAAGAACAAACTATGCCTGAAGCGCTTCGGAAACGACTGAGGCTCAACCCGGAAGACGCCCTACCACCCGCTGAGTTCGAACTCACTTCCGCTCCGGACGCCATGAGCGCGTTCGAGCAAATCTGTCTGTCGATCCCGGCGAGCGGCGCTCTCATCGCCGTTCGCGACTCCGCGGGTCTCCACTGCGTCGGCAGTCTTGGCGACGCGCCCGAAGTCGGCTCTCGCCTTCCGGCTGACTTTGGCATCGCCCTCGAATGTCTTCGGACGGGTTCCGTCGTCGCCGTCGATTTTCCAGACGACGCGCATCGCGTCTTGGGTGTCGGCCTCACCACGGAAGGCGTCTCGCTCATTCGCTCGGCAGTCGCTCTTCCCATGCGCACGGGCGGCGTGATCATCGGCCTGATCTCCGTCTTCTCCCGGCGCGAGTCCGCGATTCAATCTCGAGACATCAAAGCGCTCAGCCGCATCGCAGACTTCTGGGGACCAGTGATGGCAGACGAGTGGTTCCCCGACGGTATTCCCGCAGCAATCGCGGTTGACGCAAACGCAAATTCCGCATCCGTGGAATCTCCGCCAATCTTCGACGAAACCCCACTGCCAGCGCCGGTCTTGTTCAGCGAATCAAGTCCCGCCGCAGAAGTACCTACGCTGCAAGAGCCTGCACGAGACGAATCTGCGCGGGAAGAATCGGCACAGGCAGAGCGTGCGCCGAATCTGCTCGACGAAAAGTCGAATGAAGCACCCCTACCGGAAACCATCGCAGCCCTTGCAGTCACAAACCCAGAACCACCGCAGCCATCTCGCCCGTTGGACCGCGAACTACCAGCCGCCTCCGCCGACCCAAACCCATCGCGAACTCCTTCCGTAGCAGCTCTCTCCCCCGAAACCGACGCAATCGCCCAAGCCGCCCAAAAAGCCGACGCGACAGTTTTCCTCGCTCCCGCAGAACCAATTCCGCTCGACCGCCTCGAATACGGTAAGCCACAGCGCCAAACCTGGCTCATTATGCTCGCCGTATTTCTCGTCGTTCTGCTTCCTGTCTGGTATTTCCGCTCGCATTGGAATCGCGCGAACGCCGCGGCAAGAAATTCCGTATCGGCATCCATCGCCAAGTCAGCAACCACGAGCGGCGCGAACGCCAATCACGTCGCGACTACGCCATCGCCATCCGGCACGCCAACAACATCTGCAAATAGTTCGGGCGCGCCCAAGAACTCGCCCGTCTCATCAGCGCCGCCTTCCAAATCGCTTTCGTCCGACGAGCAGATGCCCAAGCCGCTCCCCGACCTCAACACTCCACCGCCGACAGAAGCCGCCGCACAATCCGCACCGCCTAAGCCAAAGCTGCCCGCGCTCCTGAGCCGCATCCTGAAGTCTCCCAACATCACCTCGACGAAGCCCGATGCAGGCGCCTCCGCTCCTCCTTCCGCACCAGACATCAGTGCGGACTCGCCCGCCTCCGCTCCGGCCGAGGCTCCCTCGTCGAACGAATCCGCTCCGGCCAAAGAATCTGCCGCACCAGACTCAGCCGCTTCCTCCTCCTCGCCCGAACCCGTGCAGCCCATCAATCCCGTCGGCGTCCAACCAAACTTCATACTCGCCCAAACTCTAAAAGCCCACTCCGGCTGGGTGAGCAGCCTCGCGTTCAGTTCCACAGGAGAACTCGCCTCTGGCAGTTGGGATCGCACCGTCAAATTCTGGGACTTGTCCACCGGCCACGAAGTTCACGCCGTGAACAACAAAATGAAACAAGTCCAGGCCATCGCCTTCTCGCGCGACGGAAAGCTGCTCGCCGCCGAAGACACCAGCGACACCGTCGCTATCTTCGACGCCTCAACCGGCGCTCGCATTCGCGAACTCCCCACCGACAAAGCTGTCCCTTCCGTCGGCATCAGCTGGGTCTACTCCATTGCCTTCAGCCCCGACGGTCGCTGGCTCGCCTCCGCCGTGGACGACAAAACCGTTCGCATCTGGGACGTCGCCACCGGCACGAAAATCCGCGACCTCACTGGCCCTCGTCGTCCCGTTGTGTATGCAGCATTCAGCCCTGGCGGCGAACTCGTCGCCACCGGCAACGACGAGAAATCCATTCAACTCTGGAACGTCGCGTCCGGCGCTCCCACATCCACCCTCACCGGCCACAAAAAAGTGATCAACGCCGTCGCATTCAGTCCCGACGGGAAATTCCTCGCGTCAGCCAGCGGCGACAAAACCATCCGCCTCTGGGACACCGCCACCGGCAAACACATTCGCACCTTCTCTGGTCATTCAGGCGCCGTAAGCAGCATTTCTTTCAGCCCCGACGGCCGATGGCTCGCCTCCGGCAGTTGGGACAAAACAGTCCGCATCTGGAACGTTGCGACCGGCAAGGAAGTACAAACGCTGCACCCCGACGCGCGCGCGATTTACTCCGTCACCTTCGATCCGCGCGGCCGTTGGCTCGCCGCGGGCAGCGAAGACGGCGGTGTCGAGATTTGGCAATGGAACGGAGCGGCAGGCAATTCGAATCCACCTTCAGCCGATTCGAAAGCAACACAGTAGTCGAGTTTCGACAAAGATCTTCGTCGGCGGAAACGCCGGCAAGCATTTCAAATAACGGGCGTCCCCAGCCGCCAAAGGAGAGAGGACAAGATGCAAACCTTCACTCGCATCTTCCCCGCTGGCCTCATCCGCGGTCTGCTGGGAATGTTGTTTCTCGCGTTGGCCTGCACCGGCAGCGTGAAAAAAACTTCGGCGCAAAGTCTGAACTGGGATGGACAGGACGGCATCTTCGTAACTCCGCTCGCCTACACCGTCCCCGGAAAACAAAACGGCTTCGACTTGCCCGCCGTCTCCTATCACTTCGTGGACGCCGGTCCGGTCCTCGGCAACTTTAACCAGATATCGATCACCGAGGGCGCATACGACCGATTTGAATTCGGCTACACGCGCGACATCCATCAGGAAGGCAGCACCGCCGGTCTCAGCAATTTGTTTGGCGGCGGCTTTAATATCTTTCACGGAAAAGTCGGCCTCTTGAAAGAAGGCCGTCGCATTCATCCCGCCATCTCCGCTGGCTTCATCGCCCGCACCCAGATGAGAAATATCGATGGCTTCATCCAGAACAAAAACACCAGCAGCGGCGATTTCTATGTCGTCGCCACCAAAACCGTCGACATGCGCCACCTTCCACTCGTCTTCAATGCCGGCTTCAAAATGACCAACGCATCGATCTTGGGCCTCGCCGGCAATTCCCCCGGTTATCAGGGGCGATTCTTCGGCGCCGCCGCATTCGCGCTGAAAGGCCCCGGCCGCAGCACCATCCTCGTCGGGTCCGAAATCATGCAGGAGCCGCGCCGCGTACAAGATCTCCCCGGCGTCGTCATCCCCACGACAGTCACCTACGCCGTTCGAATCATCCCCGGCGGCGCCTTGCCCATCCACGGCTGGAGCGCTGAGCGCCCCCGCCTCACCATCGATCTCGGACTGCTCCAGGCCGCCGGCAACGTAGCCCCCGGCCTGAACCTGGACGCCCGCAATCGCTTCGCTTTCGGCATCTCCTACGGCTTCTAACGCCATATCGCTAACCACTAAAACCAGGACGTCGCTCCTCGCCCAACACTGTCATTCCGACCGAAGCGAGCCGACGCCTTTCTTCCGCGTTCGCTGCTGTGCGAACGCGTCGGATCGAGCAGCGGAGGAATCTCTCTTCGATCTATCGCGTAACCTTTGCCTTCTCTTGGGGTCACTCAACTCCAACCAGTTCAGGAACTCACATCAGTGCCCAGTACGTTCCAATACCTTTCGTAATATTTCCGTCATACGGCGCTCAAGGCCTTGACGAATACGTTAGATACGGGTACACTGCCTTCGTAGACAACTACGTCATCCGCTCGAACGCCTCGGCTCTCAAAAAGCAAAACCAAAGCGAAACAATCCAACGCGTAATCCACTGATTCCATTGCCATTGCGCACTCTTTGAAAAGAGCAAATCGCAACCGCATCAATCTTCAAGGCTTATTCACTCTTGTGAAAAAAAGGGGGGTATGCCCAGGAGTGTCCCAAAACGGAACAGCTGAAATGCCGCAGGCCGCCGACGAATCAGAAAAGAGGCTTTAATTCTTAATTCGCGCCAACTTGGCTCAAACTAATACCGCGGCACCTTCTGATCGATCTCCAGCGACCACCGATCGATGCCACCAGCCAGCGAGCGGACGTTCTCGACGCCCTGCGCACGCAGCCAAACTGCGACATCCAGGCTGCGCATCCCGTGATGGCAATAGCAAACCACCGGCTCGCCCGAATCCAGCGATTGCAGATTCGCCGGGACGCTCCCCATCGGAATCAGCTTCGATCCCTCAATTTTCGTGATCCCGTATTCCCACGGCTCGCGCACATCGATTAACAAAACCTTCTCGCCGCGATCCAACGATTGCTTCAACTCCGATGGTGCAATTTCCAGGTTGTTATCCATGTTCCTTTTCGATGCAGCAAACCACTCACCGGATTTCACGCATTTGAGAAACGCAACTGGTAGCGCCGGCATCCCGCCGGCATTCTTTGCGCCGTCACCTAAACGCAAATCGAGCAGGACGACGCGGTGAACGAAACTCTTCTTAAGTTGGAATTTGACGACAGCTCGCCGAAATTACTTCCCCTGAAAATTCGGCTTTCGCTTCTCAAAAAACGCGCGCAAACCTTCGGCGCTATCTTCCGACTCGAAGCATCGCAACTGCTCTTCGACTTCGTACTCCAGCGCCTTGGCCAGCGCATTGCGATCGTTGCCAAACAAAATCTGCTTGAGCGCTCGACTTGCCACGCGCGGCCCAGTCACGATCGTCATCGCAAATTTCTTCGCTTCGTCCATTAATTTATCGGCTGGTACCAGCTGATTCACAACACCAAGCTCCAGCGCCCTCTTCGCATCGAACATGTCGCCGGTATAAAACAACTCCGCCGCCTTGGCATGCCCGACGAGCTGCGGGAGAAAGTACGTCCCGCCGAAGTCTGGAAATAGTCCGACCTTGGCAAACGTCTCGCCAAAACTCGCCGTATCCGAAGCAATCCGCACATCCGCAGCCAGCGCGATGTTCATCCCGGCGCCCGCCGCTGCGCCGTTGACCGCAGCCACAATCGGCTGCCGCATCGTGCGCATTTTCAGCACCACGCCCATGCCCGAGCGCAGCAACGGCTCCAGCGATTCCTTATCGTTCTTTTGGCGGCCTTCCCAGATTTCTTTCAGGTCACCGCCCGCGCAAAACCCTTTGCCCGCGCCGGTAATGACCACCGCTTGAATGTGTTTATCGACGCTGATCGCCGTGAGCGCTTCGTTCAACGCCGTCGCCAGCTCGGTATTGATGGCGTTCATTTTGTCCGGACGATTCAGCGTGAGGATCGCCAGCCCGTTCTCGACATGCTGCAAAACAGGCGCGTTCGGATTTTCCTGCACCGGTTGCGGCGGCGTGCTCATCGCGAACCGATCTCCACGCGCGAACTGTCTTCCGCTTCCTTCTCCATCTTCTTCAACAACTGCGAGAGCTTGCGGAAATGCGCGACCTTTTCCGACCGCTTGTCGTCGGCCGCGCCCGGCGTTGCCGGCAGCACATAGACGCGCGCTCCGTACAACGACTCCTTCTGCAATCCGAACTTGCACTTGCGCTGCGCAAATTGTTCGTAGGGCAGCCTGCCGTTGAACGCAACCACGCGCGGCGCGAACTCTTCCAGCTTCTGCGAGAGCACGATGCGCCCTTCGGCAAAGTCTTCGCGCTTCAATTCTTCCACCGTCTTCGACGGCCGCTTCACCAGATCGGTTAAGCCGATCCCGAACTCGATGACCCGCTTGTCGTCGTGATAATCGAACGGCTCGGGCATTACACCGCTCTCGTACATGATCGGCCAGAACGGATTGTCGCGCCCGGCATAGTAGTGGCCCACCCGCACGGACGACTCCGTGGGATTACAACCGACGATCACCAGCTTCATACCCTTCCGAAGATGGTCCGGCAATGTACGCATTTGGTTTGGTTACCTGAAGTTCAGAGTTAGGCCTCAATCGAGGCCGGATCGCAATCGCTGGGACGCGGTTGGGATACGATGCTCCGAATTGCTACGCCGAAAACAAGACCTACTGAAAAAACTGCGAATAAACTCGAAAAAGAACCTCGAATAAATATGCTTCCGAAACGAATCCGTCGAAAAACTCGCCGCGAACGGGCACATCTTCCACGGCTTGCGAGAAGCGAACGAGATGCCGTTCGCCGAGAACAGCCTGCGAATCCAATGTAACCCGCGGTCCATGTACGGTCAACAACGGCTCTCGTTGGACGTATGCAAAGCGTCCCCCAGATTCCTGAATCGCGGGGTCGCCCCGGATCATCGAAAAGCTGGGCATTTTCATGTGTCGCAGCGCGATGGTGGGCCGCCCGTGGAGCGCTGGCTTCGCGAATGTAGCCGGTCAACGCGAAGAACCGTACTCGCTCCGGCGTGGCTGTGACTCGACTTGGCTGTAGATTCGGCGTGTGGGTGCAATTCGGGAACTTTGATGCAGTGTGCTACCTTAAATATCGGAACCGGCTTCGGCCTCATCGACTCGGCCGCGCTATCCACCCGAATCTTGGCGAAGAACCCGAAATTGAGCGCGTCCTCCCAAAATCGACTCCAGTCGAAGATCGCTCGCGAAGACGAGCCTCTTCTCGTCAAAGCGGCGAAGTCCGGCGACGCCTCTGCATTTGAAGAACTCGTCAATCGTTACGAAACCAAGATCTTTCGCCTCACGATGAACATCACCCGCAATCGTGAAGACGCCGAAGACTCGATGCAAGACGCCTTCATGAAGGCGTACTCCCACCTCGATACGTTCCAGGAAGATTCGCGTTTTTACACGTGGCTCGTGCGCATCGCCGCCAACGAAGCGTTGATGCGTCTGCGCAAACGACGCCCGAATCAGGTTTCACTCGACGAACCGGTGCAAGGCGAAGACGATTTGATACCGCGCGAAGTCGAAGACTGGGGACCAAGCCCCGAGCAGCGCTACGCCCAGTCCGAACTGCACGAAATTCTCGACCAGGTCATCGACCAACTCGATCCCGATTTCCGCACTGTATTTGTGCTTCGCGATATTGAAGAGCTTTCGACCGAAGAGACCGCGCAAGCCATGGGAATTTCAGTTCCCGCGGTGAAGTCGCGATTGCTTCGCGCACGATTGAAACTGCGCCAAAAACTGGATCGATTTTTGCGCGACAGGAAACCCAATTGAACTGCACCAACGCCATTCACGAGATCTCGAATTATATCGACGGCGAACTCGAGGCTTCGATTCGCATCCAGTTAGAGGAGCATTTTCGCGAGTGCGAAGGCTGCGCGACGATCGTGCGCCAGACGGAATTGACGATCCGGATTTTCTCCACGCACCAATCCGAAGATATGCCGAAGGATGTTCGCGCACGGCTCCACGAGAAACTGAAACAGAAGATTCACAAATCGAAATAGTCCCTCCCCGTCCCCCGGATTGAACCGAATCGAAGTAACCGTTCGCAATTCCCTATCATCCATTGATGGGCACATTCCTAAGACAATGAGGAGGTTTCATGGCCACCAAGCAAGTCGTTCTCATCACAGGTGCAAGCACAGGATTCGGCCGGCTTTTCACGGAAACGCTGGCGCGCAAGGGTTACACGGTTTTCGCGACGATGCGCGATCCCGGGGGCAAAAACGCAAAAAACGCCGCCGAGATCGAAGCGCTCGCAAAGAAGGAATCGCTTCCGATCCACATTCTCGATCTGGATGTAACCAGAGATGATTCCGTCGACAAAGCGATCAAGGCCGCCGTCGACAAAGCGGGCCGTCTCGACGTCGTCATCAATAACGCTGGATTCCCGATCGTCGGCCTGACTGAGACGATCACTGTCGAACAGGCAAAAAGCCAGTTCGAGACCAATTTCTTCGGTTGCGTGCGTGTCGACCGCGCCGCCCTTCCTTACCTGCGCAAACAGAAGAGCGGGCTATTGCTGCACATCAGCAGCGGCGCCGGACGGCTCGTGTTCCCGACATTTGGCTTTTACTGCGCCAGCAAGTTCGCGCTCGAAGCGTTTTCCGAAGCGTACAACTACGAACTCGCGGCGCAAGGCATTCAGTCGATCACCCTCCAGCCCGGCGCGTATCAGACGGCCATCTTCGGTAACATCCAAGAGGGCTCAGACAAGTCGCGGGCAGAGACGTACGGAGTCGCGAATCAGATCCTGCCAAAAATCAACGAAGGGTTGACGAAGGGTGCCGGCAATGCGCAGGAAGTCGCCGATGCCGTTCTTCGCATCATCGAAACTCCCGCCATCCAGCGCAAGGCTCACTATCGCGTCAGCCCGCAAGACATCGGCGTCGATGCCATCAACGATCTCTGCGAAAAGACGCAAGATTCGCTGTTCCAGGCGTTCGGTCTCGCCGACGAAGTAAAGTTCGTGACCGCAGCCGCCGCCAAGGGCTGACGCCGGATCAAAACAACTAGCGGACGAGCAAAGTGCGGGCGGACTATACTGCCCGTCATGAGAGTGCCCATCCGCTTCCTGAAAACCTCAGCAATAACGGCCGGCGTAATCACGATCGCGTTCGTGATTTTCGCCGGCCATTTTCATCTTTACGCGCAGGACAAATCCGGATTCCCCGACGGTTACGACGCCGTCCAGGCCGCGCCGAACAGTCACCGGGTGATTTTCGAAAACACGTTCGTGCGTGTGCTGGAAGTCACGATGCCTCCCGTCGGCAAAACCGAGCCGATGCATCACCACCGGTGGCCGAGTTTCTTTCTCGATTGGGATACAGGCGGTCCGTCGCCTCACGTTCGCTATCATCGCGGCGACGGCACCGTCGTCGATCAGCCGAGCCACCCATCGCCAAAGCATCCGGGCCACTGGGAGGTTCAGTGGATGAAACCCGAGCCGCTGCACGGAATCGAGACGGTAGAGTTACCGCCAGCAGCACCGGACGAGCCGGGTCTGATCCGCGTCGAGCTGAAATTCAATCCATAACGTAGGCGCTACTTCACTGTGGGATACGTGATCCCGAGTTGCTCCATGTACGTTTTGTATTTCGTAGGGTCGTAGTAATACTTTTTCAATTCCGGCCTGAACTTCTCCATCTTTTCTTTGTTCATCTCGATCGCCGGCTTGTCGTCGGGCGAAAGAAAAGATTCGTAATGAACATCCTTCGTCTGCACGTTGCGGAAATAATCCCATGCCTGCGTGACGAGTTCCGGTTTCAGTAGAACGTCGAGCGCCGTCATCGCTTGCACCTTGGCTCCCGCGGTCGCTCCCTTGTGTGCGATCGGCGTGGCCATGGAAACAGCGTTGGGCCAGCTGTGACCGGGCATATTGGGAATATTTGCCGGGAACATCAGATAGACCATCGGGACATTCCACGAAATGTCGCCGACGTCATCCGAACCACCGCCTGTTGGGTTTTTAGCAGGCTCTTCCAGCGACTCGACCTTGGTTCTGAGGCCGTCTTCTTTGGCGCCGATATCCTTCTGCAGGGCCTTCGCGAGTTTCTGATCATCATCACTCCACGTCGGCATGCCAACGGCTTCGATGTTTTTCTGCTGATCCTCGGCAATCACCTTGTTGTAGTAGGGCGGCCACGCAGAACCAACCAGATGATGATCGACCGTCGTGCCCGTCATTTTCGCGGCCGACTCGGCCATCACATTCCCGAGATCGTAGTTCTCTTTGATGTGCTGGTAGTCGAGCTCGCGGAAGTAATACCAGACGGCTGCTTCGCTGGGAACGACGTTGGGCTGGTCTCCGCCATTGATGATGACGCGATGCGAACGCTGCGCCGGGCGAAGATGCTCGCGACGATAATCCCAGCCGGTATCCATCAACTCGACGGCATCCAGTGCACTACGCCCTTCCCATGGGCGTGCAGCAGCGTGTGCGGCTTTGCCGTGAAAGAAATATTGAATGGATACAAGCCCGCTCCACTCTCCGTTGCCCATCGCGTATGAGGTATAAAACTTGTCCCAGACGTGGGAACCAAGAACGATATCCACGTCCTTGAAGAAGCCGGCACGCACGTAAAATGCTTTTGTGCCGACCAGTTCTTCGGCGATTCCGGGAAAAATCCTGATCGTGCCGGCGATGTGGTGCTCGGCCATCATTTTCTTCAGCGCCAGAGCTGCGACAATGTTTACCGCCATGCCCGAGTTGTGGCCTTCGCCGTGGCCGGGTGCGCCTTCGACGATTGGGTCGTGATAGGCGACACCGGGTTTTTGCGACGCCCGAGGGATGCAATCGACATCAGTGATAAACGCGACGA
This sequence comes from uncultured Acidobacteriota bacterium, assembly GCA_963766985.1. GTDB lineage: Bacteria > Acidobacteriota > Terriglobia > Acidiferrales > UBA7541 > Acidiferrum. The sequence goes on along the minus strand of CAVYCJ010000003.1, from coordinate 122,087 downwards.
CCGGTTTGCCGGAACCGTAAGTCGCAATCCATGCGGTTGGAATCCCGGCGACTCCGCGTTCGATCTGGAATCCATTTTTCTCGAGCAGGCCGGTCAGATAGCGCGAGGTTTCAACTTCCTGGAAGCCCAGTTCGCTGAAGCTGAAGATTTGATCGACCATTTGCTGCGTCAGCGTCTGCATTTTGTCGATTTCGGCGACGGCTTCCGATTTGAGCGCGGGAAGATTCGCGGCTTGCGGAGGAGTTGTCGATTGCTGTGCAAGGAGAGAGATTGGCGAGGCAAGAACGCAGAGAAACGCAACACGACGCAGGAAATTGGACATTTGGTCTCCGGCCACAGGGAATGTGTGGCGCATCATAGCCGAAGGCGCGACTAGCGAGCAGGAAAAACTGGGAACCGCAGACGGGCCGCGATTTGTGCGGGACTACTAGAAGGCAGTGATGTTCGCGAAGTCGGTCCAAAGCGGAAGCTCGCGGCCGACTTTTTGTTCGCGGGCGGCCTTGTAAACTTTCATCGCTACGGCTAAATCCCATGAAGCGATGCCGTTTGATTTGAAGAGCGTGGCTTCGGTGTCGTTGGTGCGGCCCGTGGCTTTCCCCGCGACGATGTCCGAGAGGCGCTTCACGCCGGTCCAGCAGGATTCGTCGCCATGGAACGCAATGATGAGGTCGCCGGCTTCCTGGCGCGATTGCTCGACGGAATCGACGACGATGACGTCGGCGCTGGCGACCGCTTCATCGTCAAGCTCGCGCTTGTGGGCATGATTCGCGCCGATCGCGTTGATGTGGACGCCGGTTTCGAGATCCGCGCCCTTGACGACGGGATCCGCCGCGGTCGTCGCAGTGCAGACAATGTGAGCGGCGCGCACGGCTTCACTGGCCGACGAGGCGGCGTGCACCGGAACGCCGATGCGCTCGGACATCTCAACGCAAAACGCCTCGCGCCGCTTGGGATCGCGGCCGTACGCGTGAACGATCTCGAGGGGTTTTACGGCGGCGATCGCTTCGAGTTGTGTTTTCGCCTGGCCACCGGTGCCGATGATTGCGGCGGATTTCGCGTTGCGCGCCGCCATATATTTCGTCGCAACCCCGCTTGCAGCGCCGGTGCGGAGCTGGCCCATGTAGTCGGCTTCAATCAATGCCAGCAAATGGCCGGTCGCCATTTCGTAGAGCGGCACGAGAAACTGCAGCTTGCCGCGCACATACGTGTACTGCTTCATGGCGATATATCCGTCGGTATAGTCGGCGGCGGCCATGTAGTGAAAGAAATTGCCCTTGTTGAATTCGAAGCGGCGGCGCGGGTGCACGACCACTTCCCCGTTCGCTTGCTTGCGCGAAATATCTTCGACGGCGTCGATCGCCATCGGCATGCTGAGCAGGCTGCGGACTTCGGGTTCGCTGATGTGCAGCGTCATTCACGTGTCTCCGACCAGAGTTGCGGTTCAAAAACTATCTCACACTTGGAGAAAAGTTGAGAGTGGGCGCCTTCAGCGCGACGGTGTCTCGTTATCAGCGTGACTTGCCCGATTTTGACGGCTTGGCGGCTTTGGACTTCGGCGGGGCTTCGCCTGGCTCGCGAACGCGGCGAATGACGGTTTGGATCAGGCGATAGGTGCGTTCTTGTTTGTCGTCAAGTGTGTGGAATTTGAATTCAGGCTCGCCTTTGGCGTCTTTGCCAACGAGGATGGGCAGCGCGCCGCACAGATTGTTTTCGATGAAAGCGGTTTCGTAGCGGGTTTTTCTCGCGTCCCAGGTGTAGGCGCGCAGTGTGGTGAAATCGCACGCCTGGCCCTCGGGGCCTTTTGTTCCAGCGACGAGGAATTGCGGCTTTTCGCCGGACTGGTCAGGAACGCGGTTGAGTTCGAACCAGGCAACGGCGCGAACGTTTGCAGAGTTGATGCCTTCGCGCACGGGATCGGGCAAGTCGAGTTCGACGAAGCGGGAGATGACCCATCCCGCGATCGGAATATTTTGATCGCCGGGCTGCGTGGTGGTGTTGGTTTCTGCGGTACGCGCAGAGGTTTCGCCGGGTGGGCGCGTCGCAACGGCGCGAACGAGATACCAGTCTTCTTTTTTGGTGGGGGCGTCGGCGCCGGTGTCTTTTTCGTCGGTGGTCTGCACCCAGTCAGCGACCGCGCGACCGACGACTTCGACGGGAATGCCGCGGCCGAATTGATAGAGGCGCGGCTCGGTACGGCCCGGTTGAACGCGAAGATTGGTCTGGACCTTGGTACGACCGTGGGCTTGCGACGGGATGGCTTGCGCTTGCTGTAGGAGCTTGGTACTGCGCGTCCACAGCGCGGGCTCGAGCAGGATGCGGCCATCGATCCAGCCGACTTCGCCGCTGGCGGTGCGAATTTTCACGTTGTCGTTGCGGCGCGCTAGGATTTCGACGTGATCGCCGTAGTGCAGCGTGTCGACCGGCTCGCGGACTTGCGCGACGCTGCTCCAGAGGGTGACGCTGCGCTCGCTGATGTAGGCGTCGCCAAGAGATTCATGTTTTGGACGTAGGAGCCACGCGACGATGGCAACGAGTAATAGGAGAGGAATGGCGACGAGCAGCTTGCGCTTCATGCCGCGCTACCGGAATTGCGGGATGAGATTTTCGCGTTTGCGGCGCGGGCGAAGGGTTCTTGCCTGTTGTGGCGACAATCCACGAGCTAGCTTGCTCCCAGTTTTACTGCTGGAATCCGCGCCAACCACCACGGCGGCGCTTTGGGTCTGTGCGATCGAGTGATTCTTGCGTCGAGATAAGTGTAACCGATTCGGAGGGAGAGCAAACGGACGCTATGTGGCGTAATTTCCTGCTCTCCGTGCGCATCTGAACATTTGCGACGGAAATTGAAGCAGAGAAAATCGGGAAGCTGCTAGAGTTTGGTGCGAGGTGCAGAACGAAGTGGAGAAGGCTCGGTGAAATTTTTCGATCGATTGCAGCCGGTGGCGTTGCTGGCGCTGCGCGTGGCGCTGGCGCTGATTTTTATTTTTCACGGGTATCCGAAGCTGACGCATACGCATGGGGATTTGCAGAAGATGTTTGTCGAGCACGGGCTGCCGGGATATTTTTCGCTGCTGGCGGGAGTGATCGAGACGTTTGGCGGCGGACTGTTGCTGATTGGATTGCTGGCGCGGCCTGCGGCGATGCTGCTGGCGATCGAGATGAGCGTGGCGATCTGGAAAGTGCACAGCGCGCATGGGATTTACGCGGTGCGGGACTATGAGTTTCCGCTGGCGCTGGCGACGGCGTGCTTCGTGGTCGCGAGCGTGGGAGCGGGGCTGATCTCGGTGGATCATTTTGTGTTTGAGGGCGGGGGCGGTGGGCGCAGAAGTGGTGGCGGCGGGAGTTACAAGCCGCCGAAGGTGAAATACAAGGGGCAGAAGCGGGATCGGGATTACGACGACTAGTGAGCGTCAGCAAACCTCCTACGGTCAAAACTGCCAGGCACTTCGCCTGCGGCGTGGTGTCAAAAGGACGAGGAGCGCTCAACCGCTTGCGCCTCACAAAGGCCAATTGCAGCACAGTTCGGCTGTTGATATTGTGCAACGCCGCTTTCTGGATGATCTTCGCCGTCTATTTCGCTGCGAACAGTTACGCATACACACCGCACACAAAAGCATTCGAGGAAGAATCGCCGCCGTACATAATCTGTTCGAGAGCCTTTCCCTTTGACCAGTACGCGTCGCCGTTCATGCGCGTAAGTCGCTTGTTACAGAGCCCCAGTTTCTACGCCGCAGGTCCGATCAACTCGTACGCGTCAAGCAGAGGGATCGTCGTCGATCAAATGTATGGGAGCATTTCTGTAGGTGGCTACAGTCTGATATGCGCCTGCCTGATTTCATTCGTTCAATGGTTTTTCGTCGGTGCGCTAATCGATGGACTCCGCCAACATTCCTCTCGACGCGATGGAACGGCAGGCGGAGCGTAGCCCTGCTCCTACAAAGTCCACCGATTTTTGAGAGCCGCGATTAGCGCGGGACGGGTTGGGATGTGACCGGGGCTACCGGCGCTTGCGCGTAGGTTACGCCGGTTGGAGCTAGGGGCAACGCGATCCAGAGGATGACGTAGGCGAGCAGGCCGGTGCCGCCGAGCAGAAATGCCAGCAGCCAGCAGACGCGCACAATGGTGACGTCCACATCGAAATAGTCGGCCAGGCCGGCGCAGACGCCGCCGATCTTTTTGTCAGTGCTGCTGCGGACGAGGCGCTTTTTGCCGCCGGCTTCGTAGTCCGCGCCAAAGGCATGTTGCGAGGGCGGCTGCTTCGCGCCGCAGTTGTAGCAGAAGTTGGAGCCGTCGGTGATGCGCCGCTGACAGTTTGTGCAAATCATGGTGGCACCTCCACAGAGCTGAACAAGCTATTTCTACCATTAGATACGAGTGAGGGGGAGGAAAAGTTTCCTTAAGGGCGTGGGGGATGGCCGGTAAACGATTGATTGTGCTTGGGTTGGTCGCGCTTTTGACGAACGGCTGAATTGGGTGCCTGGACGTCGCGCTGAGATCCTTCGGCGTCCTGCTGGACGCCTCAGGATGACACATGTTCGGGGACAGGCTAATGGTTGGCAGGTCCGGATACGACGGCTTGGTGGGTCGTGGCTTCAGCCACGACATCAGCCCCACCCCGCCATCTGCAAACAACCACACGTGTCATCCTGAGCGGAGCGAAGGATCTCAGCGGTGGCCCGCTGCTCGTTCCATCCGCCGAACGCGCTTTGCGCTAACGGCGGCAACGGCGCCAATCCATCAATAGTCGAGGATGTCTTTCACTGCGGTGACGATGGTTTCAGTTTGGGGGAGGATGATGTCCTCGAGCTTGGGCTGGTAGGCGCAGAAGGTGTCCATGGCGGCGATGCGCTTTACCGGGGCGTCAAGTTCGTGGAAGAGCTCTTCGCCGATGCGGGCGGCGATTTCAGCACCGTAGCCGAAGCTGCGCATGTCTTCGTAGGCGACGATGACGCGGTGATTCTTGCAGACGGTCGCGTTGATCGCGTCCCAGTCGTAGGGCGAGAGCGAGCGGAGATCGATGATCTCCACGGAGATACCTTCGCGCTGGAGCTGCGCGGCGGCGACTTCGGCGCGGTGAACGATGGCTCCGTAGGTGACGATGCTGACGTCGGTGCCCTCTTTGACGAGGCGCGCTTTACCGAACGGGACCGTGTAGTCGGGTCCGGGATATTCAGAGCGATTGTAGGGCTGGCGATAAAGATGTTTGTGCTCGAGGAACATCACGGGGTCGTCGCAGCGGATGGCAGTGCGCAGCATGCCCGCGACGTCGAGCGCGGTGGACGGCATGACGACGCGCAAGCCGGGGCAATGCGTGAAGATCGATTCGCCGCTTTGGCTGTGATAAACGCCGCCGCCGGTGAGATAGCCGCCGATCGCGACGCGAATCACGGCGGGAGCTTTGAAGTTGCCGTTGGAGCGCCAGCGCGTGACGCAGAGTTCGTCGCGAAGCTGCATCATCGCGGGCCAGATGTAGTCGAAGAATTGAATTTCGGCGACGGGTTTTAATCCGCGGACGGCCATGCCGATCGCGCGACCGACGATGGCGGCCTCGGCTAACGGCGTATTAAAAACGCGGTCGGCGCCGTATTTGCGCTGCAAGACCGGCAGTAGCTTTGAAGACGCCGCCCTTCCCTTTCAAATCTTTGAGATTTTCTTCGCGGCTGGCGTCGGCGACGTCTTCACCGAAGACGGTGATGCGCTCGTCGCGGCCCATTTCGTCGGAGAGTGTGGCGGCGACCATCTCGACCATCGTTTTGGGCGCGCCGTGGAGTTGCGGCTGCGCCTCGAACGCGCTCGATGTGGGATCGATATCGGGCGAGTAGACGTTGACGAGAATCGAGTCGGGCGTGGGTTGCTCGGCGGCGAGCGCTTCGTCAGCAGCATCGCGGACTTCGCGATCGACTTCGGCTTCGAGATGTTCGATTCCCTTTTGATCGAGCAAGCCTTCGCGCACGAGGAACAGCGAGAATTTCGAGAGCGCATCGTTGTGCGCTTCTTTTTCGCGCTCCTCGGCGGTCTTGTAGAGCTTTTCATCGTCGGAGAGCGAGTGCGAATAGGGGCGCGTGACGTGCGCGTGGATCAGCGCGGGTCCGCGGCGGGCGCGGCAATATTCAACGGCTTCTTTGCCGACGGCGTAGCTTTCAAGCGGATCGGTGCCGTCGCATTCGGCGACGTGCAGGCCGGGGAAGCTGCGTACGAGGCGCGAGATGCTGCCGCCGGCGGTCTGAACTTCGACGGGGACGCTGATGGCGTAGCCGTTGTCTTCAATCACGTAGAGCAGCGGAAGTTTTTTCGCGCAGGCGGCGTTGAGCGATTCCCAGAACTCACCCTCGCTCGTCGCGCCATCACCGGCAGAGACGTAGACGATTTCGTCGCTGGTGTACTTGACGTGTTCGCCGAGCGGAGCTTTTTTCGCCAGGGCGAGCGCTTTCTGGCGATGCTCGTAGTACAGCGTCGATTCCGCGGCGCCGATCGATTGGACAAACTGCGTGCCCGTGCAGGACGAGCGGCTGACGATGTTCCACTTGTTGTGGCCCCAGTGCGATGGCATCTGTCGGCCGCCCGAAGCGGGATCGGCGGCGGCGCCAACGGCCTGCATCAACATTTCGACGGGAGTGACGCCGAGCATCAGGCACAGCGCGCGATCACGGTAGTACGGGAAGACCCAATCGACTCCGGGACGAAGAAGCAACCCCATTGCGGCCGTAATGGCTTCGTGGCCGGCGCTGGAGATTTGGAAGTAGATCTTGTTCTGGCGTTTGAGCTGGATTTCGCGGTCGTCGAGGCGGCGGGAGAGGAACATCGTCCGATACAGACGGACGAGTGAGTCGCGGTTAAGGCCGTGATATTTGCCCGTGTCTAGCTTGGTGTCGAGCTTGGCCACTTTGACGCGAGTTTGCACGGCCATTCGGTTTGCCCTCGTCTGGAAGTGGATCGGTGTCGTCCGCGGAAGCTCAATTATACCGAAAATCTGGTTGTGTTGGAGCGGGTGGCAATGGGTTGTTGCCCGCCTGTGGATTAATGCTTTGGGCTAAATTGGCCTGTTCTAAGGGCCACTGCCGGCGGATGAGAAAACCGACAGAAGGCCCTTCGAGGCTCCGGACTAGCCGGCGCTACCACTACGGCTAAATGACGGACGCTTTTCGAGGGCGTCGAATTGTTTCAGGGTGTCGTCGAAAGCGGCGTCCTTTTCGTGGATTACGTGAGGACTAGCGACCTTGAAGAGTTCGTCGGCGGGGATGCGGTCGAGCCATTGCTTCTCGGACATCTTTTCGTGGCTGGAGAAATAGAGGCGCACGAAGAGCTTGACCGGGCCGGAGTCAGCGGCCTCGTCTTCGGTTTTGTCGGACTTTTTCGATTTCGCGGCTTTCGAGCCCTTCGTGGCTGTTTTCGACTTCGCGCCCTTTTTCGGCTCTTCGGCCTCTTCCGGTTCGGCTCCGGCTTCGGCGGCTTCCGTCGTGGCTTCGTCACCGCGGTCGAACTTTACCTGGAGCTTTTTGTCGAGGCGGAACGCTTGCTTCCAACCTTCTAATTTGTGGCGAGCCTGCTGCGCCTTTTCTTCGTTGGGGAACTCGAAAACCATGTAAGTGTGGGCCATTCAAGAAGTTTGCGATGCGATGAACGGCAAGTCAAGAATCGGCGGTGTGGACAGGTTACAAACGAGCGACATCTTTTCACGCTCGCCGGATGGCGGGCTGGACTATCATAGGGGTAGAGTTTCGTCTCTTGGATCGAGCTTGAATCGCAGAAACCACAATCGTGAGAGAGTGCTCGGCGCGCTGGCTTGCCTGTTCGCGATCGCGTTTTTGTACGCGCCGCTGGCGGCTGCCGCGTTTTCTCCGTCATCGATGGCGTGCTGCACGGCCGGGTTCTGCAATATTCCCAAGCATCATCACGAGAGCAGGGCTGCGACGAGCCCGGATGCCGCCGTCACCCATGAGGCGGCGCACGAAGATTGCGGACACGACATGTCCGGCAAAACGGCCGGAATGAACGATTGCTCAATGGATTGCTGCCAGACCCACGAAGCACCTGCCGCTGTCGGCTCGGTGACATTTGTGATGCCACCGGTATTTTTCGTAGCGATTTCGATGAACGTGACGCGCGCTGGCGAGAGTGCGCGCGCAATTGAGATTCCTCGCGCGATTGAACCTGCTTCTCCCCCTCCTCGATTCCTAAGCTAACTTCTGTAAGAACACTTCCCAGAATTTTCTGTAATTCCGCTTAGTTCCCTTTCCGCGATCTCTCGAGAGTCGCGCTTACCTATTCGAGGAGAAAGAATTTCATGCGACGCGTCTTACGGTTGTTGGCAGCTTTGCTGTTTTTCGGAGGAGGTGCGTTGGCCACGATTTTTGGAACCGTGCGTGGAATCGTTCACGATCCGCAGCATCGTCCGGTGACCAATGCGCAAGTTACTTTGCAGGCTCGCAAGTCGGCATACACGCAAACGGTGCAAACCGACGATGAGGGCCAGTTTCATTTTGATGCGGTGCCGCTCGGCGAATATTCGGTGAAGGTCGAGCAGACCGGATTCGAGGCCAGCGAGCAAAACATAACCGTATTGTCGGGAACGGCGCCGATTTTGCATCTGGAGTTGCGGATTGCCGCGGCGCAAGCCCAGTCCGTGGAAGTTTCGGCGGATGCGGCGCCGGCGCAGACCGAAACAATAACGCCGACGACCGTGATCGATCGCCAGGAAATCCTGCAAACACCGGGAGCCTCGCGCACCAACAGTTTGGCGATGATCACGGATTTCACGCCGGGCGCTTATGTGACGCACGATCAATTGCACATTCGCGGCGGCCATCAGGTGAGCTGGCTCATTGACGGCGTGCCGATTCCGAATACGAACATCGCGAGCAATCTGGGACCGCAGATCGATCCGAAAGACATCGACATGCTCGAGGCGCAGCGCGGGAGCTACTCGGCTGACTATGGCGACCGCACTTACGGGATCTTTAACGTAGCGCCGCGAACGGGCTTCGAGATGAACAACGACGCGGAGTTGATTCTGAGCGCGGGCAATTTTTATCAGACCGACGATCAACTCAACTTTGGCGGACACACGAACAAGTTCGCGTACTACGCCAGCGTGAACGGCAACCGGACGAACCTCGGATTGCAGCCACCCACCTCGGCGGTGATCCACGACGCGGCGAATGGGTTCGGCGGATTCACTTCGTTGATGTACAACCTGGACGCCAACGATCAACTGCGCGTGGTGGCGCAGGTGCGGCGCGACTTTTATCAGGTGCCGTTTGATCCGAACGATCCAGATACGGCGGGCACGTTTCTGAAGGATGCCAACGTCGAGAACGATTCGTTCGTGACGTTTTCGTGGGTGCGGACGCTGAATCCGGGATTGCTGCTGACGGTATCGCCGTTTTTTCATCACAACAGCGCGAACTACGAGAGCAGCCCGCTCGATATTCCGAGCTCGACAACGCAAGACCGCTCGTCGAACTATGAAGGCGGGCAAGCAACGATCGCGTGGGTGAAAGATCGCAACAACCTGCGCGGCGGATTCTATGGATTCGCGCAGCAGGATTCGCAAACATTTGGGCTGATTTTCAACGACGGCAGCGAGCCAAGTTTGAATCCACCGGTGAAAACGAGTCCCGACGGAAGCCTCGTCAGCGTGTATGCCGAGGATCAACTTCGCGTGACGTCGTGGCTGACGTTGAATGCGGGGCTGCGGCAGACGCATTTTTCAGGCGGCGTGGTCGAGAACGCGACCGATCCTCGCGTCGGCGTGTCCGTGCGAATACCCAAGTTGAACTGGGTGTTCCGCGGATTCTACGGACACTTTTATCAGGCGCCGCCGCTGGATACGGTGACTGGACCGCTGATCGATTTTGTGACGCTGCAGAATCTGGGCTTTATTCCGCTGCACGGGGAGCGCGATGAAGAGCACCAGTTTGGCGTGACGATCCCGCTCTTTGGATGGACGATCGACGCGGACAACTTTCTGACGCGGGCGAAGAACTTCTTCGACCACAACAATCTGAACAATTCGGACGTGTTCTTTCCCATCACGATCCAGGGCGCACGCATCAACGGATGGGAGCTGACGCTGCGTTCGCCACGGATTCACAATCGCGGACAGGTTTATCTGACGTACTCGAACCAACTTGCGCTGGGATTCGGGGACATCAATGGCGGGCTGACGGATTTTTCGTTTGGCGACGGATTTGGGCTGCTCGACCACGATCAGCGGAATACGTTGCACGTCGGCGGGCAGTGGACGCTGCCTTGGCGATCGTACGTCTCGACCGATGTTTACTACGCGTCGGGATTTACCAACGGAAATTCGCCGCCCGATCCGAACCAGCATTTGCCGGGGCACACGACGTTCGACATGACGTTGAGCAAATCGTTTGGCGAGCGCTTTTCGGTGAGCCTGAACGGAGTCAACGTTGCGAATCGCCGCGTGCTACTGGATAACAGCTTTACGTTTGGCGGGACGCATTTCTTGAACCCGCGAGAGTTGTTCGTGCAGGTTCGGTATCACTTTCACTTCTAGGCCTGCCTCCTGAGACGTGACCAAGCCGCCGCTTTCCGGCTACAAGTTGTTGTCTGGAGGCGGCGGCAACGTTACACTGTCGTCGAAATTCAACTGAGGCGATGGAGTTCGCCCTAACCGTCCCGAGCATTCGAGGACTGATGACTCCTGGCAGCCAAACGGCTCCAGGAGTTTTTTTGTTTGCCGCGCACTTTGCGAGGAAATCGCATTGCGTCGCGAGCAGAGGATCGGAGAAACGTTGCGCTTAGCACTGATTGGGCTTTTTGGAGCTGTCGGAACTCTGCTGCGTTACGGCATTCAGGGATTCATGCAGGTCAGCACGGGAGGTACGTTTCCGTGGGGCACGCTGCTGATCAATCTCACGGGATGTTTTCTTCTCGGCCTGATCGGGCAGATGACGCTGAACCGGATGATGATTTCGCCGGATTGGCGTGTGGCGATCACGGTTGGATTTTTTGGCGGCTACACGACATTTTCGAGTTTCGGGTGGGAGACGGCGAAGATGCTGGAAGGCGGAGAATGGCTCCCGGCGACGGGTTACGTGGCGGCCAGTGTTGTGATCGGGCTTTTATTGTCAGTGGCCGGGATTCGGCTGGCGAACTATTTTTAGATTTGGCGGTGCGCGGCGGTTTGATCGCGGAGGGCACATGGCATACGAGAAATTTGAAGGCGAACGGACGTTGATGCGGATCCATATCGGCGAATCGGACAAATGGCACGGTAAAGCGCTGCATGACGCGATTGTCGAGCTGTTGCGCAAAGAGGGATTTTCAGGCGCTACGGTGCTGCGCGGCGTTGCGGGATTCGGGGCATCGAGCGTGTTGCATACGGACAAGCTGCTGCGGATGTCGCAGGATTTGCCGATCATTTTGGAAGTGATCGAGTCGAACGAGAAGATCGAGAAAATCCTTCCGCGGATTGACGAAATGCTCGACGGCGGGATCGTGACGCTGGAAAAAGTGCGCGTGCTGGTGCACCGGGCGACGAAGAAGTAGGTCGTCGAGAGAGTCGTGGATCGAGCAGTGGCTTTTCGTGCGTTCATCTGAAATTTATCTGACCGGCGCGATACTTGGTTCACCTTCAAATGCCGGAAAACAAACCAAAATCATCGTGGCTCAATCGCACGGTACTCGGCGTCGGGCTGACGAGTCTATTTAGCGACTGGAGTCATGAGACTGCGACCGCGGTGCTGCCAGCGTTTCTGGCGCTGATCGGGGCGGGGCCAGCGTGGCTCGGCGCGATTGAGGGTGTTGCCGATGGGCTTTCGAGTTTTACGAAGCTGGCGGCTGGGCATTTTACCGATCGATTGAAGACGCGGAAGCCGCTCGCGGTATTTGGCTATGCGGTGACGGCGCTGGCGACGGCTTCGTTCGCTTTTGCGACGCATGCGTATCAGGTGATGCTCGGGCGAACGGGCGCGTGGCTCGGGCGCGGCGTGCGATCGCCGGCGAAGAAAGCGCTATTGGCGGCCGATGTTCCCCCGGGCGCGTATGGGCGGGCGTTTGGATTTGAGCGGTTGATGGACACCGTGGGCGCGATTGCGGGACCGCTGACGGCGCTTTGGCTGCTGGAGCAGACGCGGCATTCGTACCGGCAAGTATTTCTGTGGACGCTCGTGCCGGGGCTGACGGCGGTCGTCGTGTTTTGGCTTTTTGTGCGAGAGCGGCCGATGGAAGCGCGGCCGCGACGATCGTTTGTCGTAGGGCTGAAATCGCTGCCGGTTCCCTTTCGGCGATTTCTGGCGGCGGTTGGAGTTTTTGGCGCGGGCGATTTTTCGCACACGATGTTGATTTTGTACGCAGCGCGGGCGCTGACGCCGGCGCAGGGAGTGGCGCGCGCGGCGAGCATCGCCGTTGGCCTGTATACGTTGCACAACGTGTTTTATGCGGGGTCGGCTTACTTGAGCGGATGGATCAGCGATCACGTGCGCGAGCGGAAGTTTGTCTTGGCGGCGGGGTATGGGCTCGCGTTTGTCACGGCGCTTTTGTTGTGCACGGGGACGCATTCGCTCGCGTTGCTCGCGGTGATTAGCGCACTCGCGGGACTGTACGTCGGAACCGAAGAGGCGCTGGAGGACTCGGTGGCGGCTGAGTTGGTGCCAAAGGATCAGCATGGAATGGCGTTTGGGACGCTCGCGGCGGTAAATGCAGTGGGAGATTTTTTTTCGAGCGTGATCGTCGGATTCTTGTGGAGCGCGTTTTCGGTGCAGGCGGCGTTCGGGACTTCGGCGGTGCTGTTTTTGGTTGGTGCGGTGATGGTGCTGCGCCTGCGGCATTGAGCTAAAGACGGGCACGCATGCCGCCTTCCCCCTCGGGATCGGCATTTCCGCGAATCCTGCTTGTTCTTCTACGGTATTGCAATCGACCCGCTGTTACGCCTTGTCTTCGCCATCGAACATTAAGCGAAATTCACCGTTGCGGCTCGCGCGACCGCGTGCTAGTTTTAGCGAACAAAAAGCGAATCGGCGCCTTGTGGGCGCCTCTGAAGGGAGCCGTTATGCCGCCGAGCCTATTTGCTGTTTCTCGCGCACCAGAGACGCTGCCGACTCCGATGACGCGTGCATTTGGCGTTGTAAACGGATTCCTGGAACGCGATCCGACCGGGGAAATCATCACGGCGGTGCGGCGCTTTCCAGCGCGCGAAGCCGAATTCGCCGAGTTCCCTTCCTGGATTCACACCGATCTCGCGGCTGCGTACAAGGCGAAAGGCGTTCGGCAGCCTTATTCGCACCAGGCTGCGGCTGCTGAAGCTGTACACGACGGGAAAAACGTCGTCATTGTGACGCCGACGGCTTCGGGAAAGACGCTGTGCTACAACCTGCCGGTGCTGAACGCGATTCTGGAAGATGCGGATACGCGCGCGATCTATCTTTTCCCGACGAAGGCGCTGGCTCAGGACCAGCTCACCGAGCTGCATGATCTGAATGAACGGCTCGCGAATCGGTTCGGCGTTTTTACGTATGACGGCGACACGCCGAGCGATGCGCGGAAGGCAATTCGCGAAAAGGGACATCTGGTTCTGACGAATCCCGACATGCTGCACACCGGGATTCTGCCGCATCACGCGCGGTGGACGCGCCTGTTTGAAAATTTGCGTTACATCGTGATCGATGAGTTGCACACGTATCGCGGAGTTTTTGGCAGCCATCTGTGCAATGTGTTGCGGCGGCTGAGGCGCATCGCGCGATTTTACGGGCGCGAGCCGCAATTCGTGTGCTGCTCGGCAACGATCGCGAATCCGGGCGATCTGGCGTCGCGGTTGATCGAGAAAGATGTCGAGGTGTTGAGCGCGAACGGCGCGCCTGCGGCCGAAAAGACATTTGTGTTTTACAACCCGCCCGTCGTGAATCGCGCGCTTGGAATTCGGCGGAGCTATTTAAATGAGTCGTCGCGCGTGGCGCAGGAATTTCTGAAACACAATCTGCAAACGATGGTGTTTGCGAACTCGCGGCTGCACACGGAGTTGCTGCTGACGTATCTGCAGAAGGCGAATCCGCAGCAGCCGGGCAAGCCGGAGACGATTCGCGGGTATCGCAGCGGATATTTGCCGGGCGAACGGCGCGAGATCGAGCGCGGACTGCGCGATGGGCGAATTCGCGGCGTGGTTTCGACAAGCGCGCTGGAATTGGGGATCGACATTGGATCGCTCGATACCGTAGTGATGGCCGGCTATCCGGGAACGATCGCAGGAACTTGGCAGCGTGCGGGGCGCGCGGGACGGCGCAGCGGGAGTTCGTGCGCGGTGATGGTGGCCTCGTCGGCGCCGCTGGATCAATACATTGTGCGGAATCCGGATTATTTCTTTGGGAATACGCCGGAGCATGCGTTCATTCAACCCGACAACCTGGAAATTTTGGTGAATCACCTGAAGTGCGCGGCGTTTGAGTTGCCGATTGCGCCGGATGAAAAGTTTGGCGATGTCGATGTGCCGGATTTGTGCGCGCGCATGGCTGAGGCGGGATTTTTGCATCACGCGGGCAATCACTATCACTGGACGCAAGAGGCGTATCCGGCCGACACGGTGAGCTTGCGGTCGGTGACCAGCGACAACTTCATCATCATCGACATCACGGGGCAGCCGGAGGTGATCGGCGAAGTCGATTTTTCGAGCGCGCTGACGACGGTGCATGAGAAGGCGATTTATCTGCACGGGGCGCAGCAGTACCACGTCGAGCATCTCGATTTTAAAGAGCGCAAGGCTTACGTGAAGCAGGTGGACGTCGATTACTACACCGACGCGATTCGCTACACGCAGGTGAAGGTGCTGGAGGTTGCGCAGGAGGCGCGAGCGAGCGAAAGGAATCCGAGCGTTGCGGCGTTGCGATCGCATGGGGACGTGTTGGTGCGTTCGCAGGTTGTGGGATTCAAAAAGCTCAAATTTTTTACCAATGAAAATATCGGCGCCGGCGACTTGCAATTGCCGGAAAACGAAATGCACACGACCGCTTACTGGATCACGCTGGAGCGAAAACTGATTGAGTCGCTTCCCTACACGATCAGCGAGCGTCAGAGCGGGATGTTCGGGTTGCTGCATGCGCTGGAGACCGTCGCGACGTTGCTGCTGATGTGCGACGGTCGCGATCTTGGGACGGCGATTGGCGAAAAGCCGCCTGTGCCGGGCGAAAGCAATGAATCGATCGTGTCGATGCGGATGGAAGACGCCGTCAAAGTCGGCGCGAAGGAGTTTTTCGAGCCGAATTTGTATTTGTATGACGCGTATCCCGGTGGCATCGGCTTTTCGGAGCCGCTGTTTCGCGCGCACGAATTGCTGGTGACCAAGACGCGAGAATTGATTGTGGATTGCGGCTGCGAGCAAGGTTGCCCTTCCTGCGTCGGCCCGGCGGGTGATCTTGCGCCGCGCGCGAAAGAGGCGGCACTGGCGATACTCGATCGGTTGTGTGCATAGATGGCGAGCCTCGCGGACAAATTTTCGCGACTGACGGCGCTGAAGCCATCGCGTTCGGCCACTGCGGCTGGCCTAGCACGATCGGCTGCGCGGCGTGCGCCGGAACAAGAGGACGCGCTGTCGCAACTTGTCGGATCGGCAATTTCGACGAATCACTACGGCGAGCACGTGTCGGTCAGCAACTGGTATTCGACGCCGGAATTTGTCGAGGCTTCGAGCAACACGCTCGATTTGTTGTGCCGAACCCGAGACCGCGAGCTTTCCAAGCGAACGCTGGCGGCGCTTTCCGATCCAACGAAGTGGCTCTTCCTCGACACGGAGACGACCGGGCTTTCCGGCGGCACCGGGACGTATGCATTTCTGATCGGGCTCGCCTGGTGGGATTCGGGCGGCCTCCAGGTCGAGCAGCTTTTCATGCGCGATTTTCATGAGGAGCATTCGATTTTGCATGAGCTTTCGGCGCGACTGGCGGAGCGGCCGGTGCTCGTGACCTTCAACGGGAAGTCGTTCGATTGGCCGCTGCTGGAGAATCGCTTCACGATGACGCGCGCGATCAAGACGCCAAAGCTTGCGGCCCATCTGGATTTGCTGCATCCGTCGCGGGCGCTGTGGAAGTTACGGCTCGGCTCGGTGCGGCTGGTCGAGCTGGAGCGCCATGTTCTGGATGCGCCGCGGCTAGGATGGCATCGCGATGAAGACGTGCTGTCGTCGATGATTCCGCAGCATTATTTCGATTACATTCGCGGCGGTCCGGCGGAGCCGCTGGCGGCGGTCATCCGGCACAATCAGATGGATTTGCGCGGGCTCGCGGCGATTCTTGCGCGAATTGAAGGATTGCTGAACGCGGCTGAGCGCGCCGACGAAGATGTCGAGAGCCTCGATTTGTTTGGGCTTTCGCGATTTCTGCACAAGCGCGGAGAACGCGACCGCGCACATTCGGCGTGTTCGCAAGCGCTCGATCTCGGCTTGCCGGCCGAGCATCGCCCGCGGGCGCGGCGCGAACTGGCTCAGCATGCGAAGCGGCGCGGCGATCATGACCATGCGGTGTCGCTCTGGCAGGAATTGGCTGCCGAGACGGCTGGCGCGTCCGAAGAAATGGATGTGATCGATGCCATTCACGCGTGTGAACAACTCGCGATGTACCACGAACGGCGGATGAAGGATTTTGATCGTGCCACCGAGTTCATTTCCCTCGCTTTGGCGAAGGTAAGGCAGCTCCGTGCGGCTTCCCGGTCATTCTACGCAACGCCAAAACTTGCTCGAATCGAAGAAAAACTCCTGAATCGCGCGGCTCGCCTGCGGCATCGGATGGAGTCTAAACGGGAGCGCGCCCATAGCCTTCCCTTGCTTCAACGAGAGGCAGCGCTCCCGGCGGGCCGAACCGCAAGCGCGAGCTTTTCTGCCGCGAAAGCCGGCCGGTAGATAGCTCCGCAAACGTTAGTTTGAAGCGAGAAACCGGATGGAACCCCAAGCCGCAACATCAGAAACTTCAACAGGATTACCTATGGCGAGCCCACAACAAGCTTACCTGCGCGCGCAATTGGAACAGCGATACGACCGACTGGAGGCCGCGATTCAGGCGGCAGTTGCCGACCCGTCGCTCTCGAATTTACTGGGCGAGGTTGACGCGGCGCTGGAACGAATGGACGCCGGGACGTACGGCCTCTGCGAAACATGTCACGACACGATTGAAGCCGATCGACTGCTCGCGAATCCGCTGGAACAGTTTTGTCTCGACCATTTGACGACCGAGGAACGACGGGCGCTGGAGAGCGATCTTGTGCTCGCGGCGCAGATTCAGCAAAAGCTGCTTCCGTCGCGGAATTTCGCGCCGAATGGATGGCACGTGCGGTATCACTACGCCCCGGCGCAGATGGTCAGCGGCGATTATTGCGACGTGTTTGAGTCGAAGTCGGGTCTCGTGTTTTTGCTTGGCGATGTCTCCGGCAAAGGCATCGCGGCGTCCATGCTGATGAGTCATCTGCATGCAACGTTTCGCAGCCTGGCCGATGCGGAGTTGCCGCTCGAGCGCATGGTCGGCGTGGCGAATCGCATTTTTGCCGAGAGCACGATGGCTGGACAATTCGCGACGCTGGTCGTCGGACGCGCTACGCAAGACGGGGCTGTCGAGCTCGTCAGCGCAGGTCATCTGCCTCTCTTGCATCTGTGCGCCGGCGAAACGAAGTCGCAGGGCGCGACGGGCGTGCCGCTCGGCATGTTTGCCAACACGAGTTTCCCGGTCTTCAGTTTCTCGATTTCAGCAGGCGATTCCCTGCTCATTTATACCGATGGACTCACCGAAGCACGCAATGCCGGCGGCGAGGAGTACGGGCTCGATCGAGTGAAGGCGGTCGCCGATGGGCACCGGAGCAAGCGGCCGGCGGAACTGATTTCACATTGTCTCGCGGATCTTCACGATTTCACGGCAGGAGCGAAGCCGGCTGACGACTTGACGCTGCTTGCGCTTCAACGGGCAGCCTGAAATAAGCGACAACCTGCTCTAATCTTCGCGGCTCAATCTAAAACGGGATCTTCGCAGTTAAAGGCGGTTGGTTGGTGGTCTTCCGTTGAAATTTCACGCTCGCACGGTCGAGCGAGTTCGCGGGCGGAGTGGTCTCCCAGTGCACGCCACTATTCAGTTTGTCGAACAGTGCGCGATCAGCGCCTTCCAGCGAGACGCAAGACATCGCAACGCACTTAAAGAAGACGCCGCCGTCAGCCGTATCGAAGCTTAGAAATTCTTCCTGCTTCTTCTCGTTTGTGCGTTTATCGTATTTCTTCGCCAACGCTTCCGAGTACGCCGTGAAGAAGCGGGACGTGGCGCGCTCGTCGATCAGGTCGAGCCGCGCGATCAATACGAGTTTCTTGGTCTTTTTCTGCTCGAACAGAATGTAGCGGTCCGCGCTCCACGCCGCGGCAAGCGGCGTCGCGCGGTCCTCGTTCAAGAACTGCTTGAGCACTTCTTTCCAGCCGAACTCGCCCATCAAATTGTCTTCCAGCCGAACCCAGTCTGAGCCCAGATCCTTGTCGAGAGACGGCAGTTCCGATTTTGGCGGGATGCGGAAGGAAAAGTATGTTGCCGGATGCATGATCTGCTGCGTCGAGATTGGCGGCTTCGCGAAAACGCCGGACAGCGCGTCCCAACCTTTGGGGCGAACGATCGCAGCGGAAAAATTCAGCCCATCGAGATACGGAAAAATCAGCGCGTCGCGAAGGAACGGCGGCGCCTTTTTCAGCATCGGCGTGCTTTCCATGTCGCCGACAAGCATTGACGGGTCGATGTCTGGCAAATCCTGAAGCGAACGGCCGGTGCCCTGGAGCAGGTAGTCCACCATGGCAGCCATCGCGCTCCCTTCGAGCACGGATTCACGCGCGAGCTCGGCGTCATCGTTAGGACGAGCGGCTTTCACCCAGTTATCGATCTTGAAGTGTTGATCCTGCAGCGCGTGGGTCAATTCGTGCGCCATCACCATTTTCTGGTCGGCAGCCGGAATCCAGTCGGCGACGTAAAACTCGTGTGTTTTGGGATCGTAAAGCCCGGCGATCTGCTCGGTCAGCAGATCGATCATGAAATTGTCGAGGTCGAAACCCTTCGGCAGCAGACCAAACGCCTCGGCGCTGCGTTGACCGGCGTAGCGTTCGGCTTCGTCCTTGTCTTCCTTCATTTCGTTGACGACGTAGGCGCGAATCTGATCACGCGAGCGTAAGCTTTTCTTCAGCGGCGTTAGCAACTTCAGGCCAGTGATCTCGCTCATTTGCTGCAGGACTTCGTCGGCCGCGGCGGCAAATTCGGCGTTCGTTGTTCCGGCTGTGGCGGCGCCGGCAGCGGGTGCCTGCTTTTGAGAAGTCGCCGGCTGTTGAGCGGCCAGGAGTGACACCGCAGCCAGCGCCAAGGCCGCCAGCGCAGCCACAAAAATCATCGAACGAGAAAATTTTCCTCGATGCAGCATCATCATTCGAGCATAACAGATTCCGATTTCCACAGTCCCAACGCCGCCGAGAGCTGCATCGAAGAGGGATTTCTCCCGAAATCTCGTTGATTAGTGAATGCTGAGAATATTTTCACAGTGAGTCGCAAAGTGCTTGTTCCGATTCTTTAACAAAGTGATAATTGTGTTGTACCCTTCCACCCAGATTTGCCCCTCCCTGAGGAAAACATGATCCCCGGCCTCTGTCTCCGGCAGGTGCGAGAAAAACTCGGTTTAACCTATCGTGATGTCGAACGGTCCAGCTTTGAACTTGCTGCGCAGCGTGGACGGTCGGAATTCATTCTGCACATCAGCCGCCTTGCGGACATCGAGAATCACGGCGTCGTCCCGAGCCTGCACAAAATCTATACGCTGGCGGTCGTTTATCACCTGAACCCGCTCGACATTTTTCGCTGGTATGAGGTGCCGATCGACGAATTTTTCGGCGATGCGGCTGTTTTCCATGCTCCGCAGAGCCACTTGATGGCTCCTCCGGCGTCATTGCGCATCCCCGTTCACTTCGACCCGTCTTTCGACCCAAATCGCACGGAGTTTTTGTCGCGCATGGTGGAGAAATGGGGCCGATTCGAGGGCGCACTGACCAGCGCGAACGACCAACACCGCTATGGCTATATCGGCATGAACGATCGCCGCATGATGCCCTTGCTGCGGCCAGGGAGCATCGTGCTGGTCGATGTAACGATGCGACGGATCGAAGAGACGGATTGGGTCAACGAGTACGATCGACCGATGTATTTCGTGGAGATTCGCGACGGTTACCGCTGCGGATGGTTCCACCAGGGCGGCTCGCGTTTGGTGATGCAGCCGCACCCGCTGTCACGCTGCCTGCCTGAGTCTTGGGAAATGCCGGATGAAGCCGAGGTCGTCGGCCGGGTGGTCGGAATTGTGACGCGATTCAACGAGCCTTGCAGTTTTCCGCAGCCAATAACTCCAGCAGCGCGCGCGTATTCGAGCAAAAAAGCTCTTTGAGATAGTCGGGCGCGTCCGCCGGCATCAAACTCCGATAGGCCTCAAGCTTCCGCCAGTGCGCCACGGCCACGCACAAACCCTGTTCCATTCCTTCCAGATGCACTCGCAGGTCGCTCTCCTGCTCTTCCAGGCTCGATTCGAGTAACCGCTCAAAAATTTCTTCGTGACATTGCTCGAGCGCCTGCTGCACCGACTCCGGCTGGTAGACCGCGAGCAAGCCTTCGTGCGCATATCGGCCACTCGATAAATCGCGCAGCGAAGCCATGTACGTCAACCGCGCGAAGGCTCCCGGTATAGCCGCGAGCGTTCGCAGCGTGAAGTCCTGAATGACCCTCCGATTTTGCTGCAACTGCGTCAGGGTTCCCATCGCCAACCTAGCCGTTCCGCAGACAGAACGTTTCGTCCTCTGAAATTCCGCTCAAGGCGCCTCCTCGCACGCTCGGTCGCAGGAGGAGTCGCCCATGAACTCGAAAGTTGTCTACGCATTCCTTTTGATGTTGACGCTGCTGATCGTACTCCCGGTCCTCAGCACCGTCAACGCAACCCCAGCGCAGCATGCCACTGACAATTCTGCGCTCGTCGCATCCGGGTCGCCCGGTCCGCCGCCCGTTCCCAATCCGTGGTTGATACCGCAATCCGAGCCAGCGTTAGTTGCGTCCGGATCGCCGGGGCCACCACCCGTACCCAATCCTTGGCTACAACAACCTGAGCCGGAGCTGGTTGCGTCTGGTTCGCCTGGCCCACCGCCGGTGCCGAACCCGTGGCTGCAGGAACCCGTGATGGTCGCCTCGGGATCGCCAGGTCCGCCACCGGTGCCGAATCCGTGGATGATGCCGGAAACCGAGTTGGCCGCGGCTTAACAGCGAAACGGAGCTGGGGACGCGGCGCTACCGCGTCCCTGGGCGACGGCGTTTTCGGCGTCGCGTAGCGGGTGGCGTGGCAAGATAAAATTTCTCCTCTGATCTATTCGCGTCGTCATGCCGGCGGATTGTCATCTCGAGTTTGAATTTACTCTTTAATTGGCAATCTGATAACATTCGGTACCGTGACGGGTTTGTCTCTCTTCCTGCGAATCATCTGGTTTGCCAGCGGTGTACTTCAGCTGGGGATACTCGTGCTCATTTTTTCCCTGCGGCACTATCGAACCCTGCCCACATTCTCGTGGTACATCGGACTGAACCTGGCGCAAGCGATCGTGCTTCTGATCGTATACAGTCACTACGGTTTCGTTTCCGGGCCTTCCTTCCACACGTACTGGGGGACGCAGGTTGTCATCATGATCGTGCAGACGCTGGCGTCGGCGGAGATCCTCCACCGAGCGTTGCAGGATTATCCGGGGATTTGGGAGCTTACCTGGCGGCTCATTTTGTGCGCGGTGATCGTGGTCATTGCTTATTCCTGGTACACGGCGAACCGTGCCGATGAATGGGGGCTGCTGTCCGCGGACCGCGGCTACTATTTCACGTTCGCGGTTGCGTTCATTTCGTGCCTGCTGCTGATTCGCCATTATTCCGTTTCGATTGATCCCGTTTACAAAATCATGTTGGGCGGATTCTGTTTCTACTCTTGCGGGGCTTTCGTTGCCGACACGGTTTTGAAGGCGCAGTTCCTGGAGCATTTTCCGAAGTATTCGGAAGTGTGGAACGAATCGGAGTTGCTGATTTTTTTCACGGTGCTCGTGGTGTGGGTTGTGGCTTTGCGTCACTCCGTGGCAGTGCCGGCAAGGCCTGCTCCGCCGAGTGGCGGCGCTTACGAAGTCGTTGGCCCTCAGGTTAATTTGGAGCTACAAAAGCTGAACGATACGCTTCGCAAGTTTTTCCGAAGGCAGGCGGCGGAATCGTGACGAGCGCGATCATCGTCTTTTCGAGCCTGGCGGTGCTGCTGATTGCCGCCTTGATTTCGGCGCTGCGTGCGCCGAGGCGGAAGTCGCGTGGCAATTTCGATCTCAATGCGCTTGAGCAGCCAGGCCGGCGGCACGCAACGTATCTTTCGCTGATTCGGCACGTTTCGTCGACCGATGATCTGGCGTTTCTCGGCAAGCGTGGTTATACGAAATTGCAATCGCGATTACATCGCGAGCGCCGCAAGGTTGTCTTGATTTATCTCGATCAGTTGCGATCTGACTTTGACCGGTTAACGAAAATGGCGCGCGCCGTCGCGGCGCTATCGCCGTCAGTGAGCGTACGGCAGGAGTTTGAACGGGCTCAACTCAGCTTTGAATTCCTGGCCCGCTACCATGCCATCCGGCTGGCATTCGGCTGGGGCTTTGCGCCGATCGCGCAACTCAGCCAACTGAGCCAAATGGTGAGCCACCTCTCGATTCAGATGGAAACGTCGATGGAGGAATTCGGCGAACGGGCCGCCATGGCGGTACGAGGCGCGTCCTCACCTCTCGACGGAAACGGCGCTGGCATCGCTTAAAGCTGCTTCAATCACGGCAAGCAATTCACCCGCTTTAAAAGGTTTCTGCAAAATCTGAAGCGCTCCCAGCGCACGCGTCATTATGTGACGGCGCAGGCGTCGTGGAGCGCATGAGTATTACGCGCTGCGCGAGGCTCGGGCGATGCAGCCGTAACCACGGACGAAACCCTTCTTTTCCCACGCCATCGTAGATCTGCAGATCCACAACGACCACGTCGTATTCCTGTTCACGCAGCGCATTCTGGGCGTCGGTGATCGTGGCTGCGGGACGCACCTGATGGTTGCGGGCGCGAAGTATGCCGCTAACCGCTTCGAGAACGGAGACATCCTGATCGACGAGAAGAATTTTGCCTGCGCGCGCGGACGTCGCCAACGTTCCGGCCGGCAAAATCCGTTGCTGTGAGGGCGGCTGAAACGGCATCTCGATCGTGAACGCCGCTCCGTGTGGCTGGACATTTCTGACGCGAATCGTGCCGCCGTGTTCGGTGATGATGCCGTAGCAGATGCTTAGACCGAGTCCGGTGCCCTTCCCAACCGGCTTCGTTGTGTAGAACGGATCGAAGACTTTCGATGGCTCGCGGACACCAGGGCCATTGTCCGTAAACTCCGCGATCAGGCGATCGCCGCGAAGGCCAGTATGAACCCACAAATCGCCTTCGCTGGCGGATTCGAGGACAGCGTCCACGGCGTTATTCACAAGGTTGAGAAACACTTGCTGAAGCTGGTGCGGATCCGCTGATGTCACCGGCAAGTCGGCGGCAAGTTCGAGATGGACGCGGATGTTTTTCATCCGGAGGTCATAGTCGCGAAGCGCCAGCGTTTCTTCAAGGATCTGGTTGATTTGGACGGCAATTCGCTCGGGCTTGTGTTGCCTGGCGAAGCTGAGCAAGTTCTGGACGATGCGATGCGTGCGTTGCGCCTGTTTGTAGAGCTTCTCGGAATATTCGATGCCCTGCGTGCCAACATCTGAGCTGGCCGTGAGGAGCTGGCTGTAACCGAGAATCGCGGTGAGAGGATTATTGAGCTCGTGGGCGACTCCGGAGATCAGCTGGCCGACGGCAGCCATTTTTTCGCTGTGGAGCAGTTGCTCCTGCGTTCGACGCAGATTGTCGTATGCGGTTCGCGTTTCCTCGTAAAGCAGCGTGCGATCGATGGCGTTCGAGATCTGGCTGCCGACGGCGATGAGCAAGTTGATGTCGGCGGGAGAAAACTCACGCGCAGAGCGCGTGCCGATCGAGAGGACGCCGACGACTTTGTCCTTGGACCACAGGATCACCATGTAAGGCGAAGTGATTTCTTCCTTTTGCTGCACGGTGCGGAAGACTGGAGGCAGCGGCAAGCCTTGCGCCGACAGGAACGTCGCGTGAACGGCTTTTATATGCTGCAGCAATTCGGGTTGTACCGTGACCTTCGGGAAATTTCGCGCGTACTCCGATCGATAGCCGACCGCGGCAACGCGGCGCAAAGAGAGTTCAGGCTCATCGAACAGATAGAGTGAAGTCACATCGAGCTTGAAGAGTTCCGCGATCTGGCGAAGCGTACGATACAGAGAATCGTTCAAATCCATCGACTCCGACAGCGTTTGCGCGATGGAGTTGAGGACGAGCAGTTCGCGGTTTCGGCGGCGGATTTCCTGCTCGGCGCGCTTGCGGTCGGTGATGTCGAGCAGGAATCCCTGGAAAGCGGTAACGGCTGATTGAGCGTCGCGCACGGCGATGGAGGATTCCATCATGGTGCGCACTTCCCCGTCGCGACGGCGAATCTCGAATTCAAAATCCGCAACCGAGCCGTGCTCGTGCAGCAATTTCTTAAGACGATCGCGATCGCCGTTGTTGACGTACATTGCGGCGATGTCGACGCTCATGAGTTCATCGCGATGTTCGTAGCCCAGCATGCGCATCAAGGCGTCGTTGAAGTCGAGGAAGCGGCCGGCGGGCGTGGAGATGAATACGCCTTCCTGAACGTTGGAAATGAGAGTGCGATATTTTTCTTCGGCGCGTTTGCGATCGGTGATGTCTTTCAGGACGTGGACGGTGCCGAGCTGGCGGCCTTCGGGATCGGTGAAGGTTGAGTTAGACGCAAGAAAGTAGCCCGGGAGCCACGGATCGGTCTCGTCGCCTTCGCCGGCAATCCCTTCGCAGTAAGGGCAGGATTCGTAGTAGACGTTTTTGCGCGCCAGAATTTCGCCGACTTTGCGGCCTACCAGCGATTTGGTTTCGCGGCCGAGCAAGTGGCTTAAACGATTGTTGCTGCGGAGAATGCGCGATTCGCGATCGTGGACGAGAATCGGGTCGCCGATGGAATCGAATGTATAGGCCCACTGCTGCTGGGCGTTTGTGACCTGCTCGAACAAGCGCAGGTTTTGCAACGTCAGACCGAGCAGATTCGCGACGTTTCCGAGATAGGAGATTTCGTCCTGCTGAAATTTCAAATGCTGGATGGACCCGACGGCGATGATGCCCAGCGGACCGTCCTTGCCGGGCAGCGAAAGGGCTACGATTTCGAGCAAGCCGCCTTCGGCCATGCGCTCGCGCGCGGACGGGTCGAGCGAATCTCCGTTCCGAACGAAAACACACTCTTCATTGATGACGCGCTGCATCCAGGGTTCGGACATGGCTACACGCGCGTGGCGCTCGAGGAATGGCTGACTGTAGCCGACCGAGGTTCGAGCGACGAGTTGCGCGGTTTCGCCCTGCCCTTCCGTCAGTCGAACAACGCCGTGGGTGGCGCCAAGACTCTCCACTAAATGTCCGAGGACGCGATCGAGCACTTCCTTTGCTGAGAATGTCTGCGTGCTGGCGGCGATCAGCATTGTGAGCCGCCGCATCTTGTCGTTCAGCTCTTCGCTGCGTGCACGCGCGCGCTCCAAAACCAGAACGACCATCGCAACACCGATGGCGACGAAAACCAAATGGTCAAAAGCAACGCGGAGGAAAAAGAGCGGATGGATGGGCCACTGCGGCCGGTCCATTCCATTGAGCGCGCAGACGAAGAAACCACCGGCCATCAGGCGCACGCCGTGGCCGCGATGAGCGCCAACGGCACGCCAGAGGATCCAGCCGGTCCAGAGGCAGATCAGGGATTCGAGGACCGCGGTTTCCCAACGCAAGCCACCGAACACCCCAGATGGAACCCGCTCAAACCAGCAGACCGTCAGCGCAAGGACGCCCGCCAGGGGGATGATCGGCCACTTTCGCTTGATCACACCGGCGGCGTATTGCATTACGGAGAAGAGGAAGACCAGGAGCGCCCCAACGTGGGTGGCGATGGCTACCAGGCGCAATTGGGGGACATTCGTGACGGCGAGGCCGATTTCGGCCACCGAGGATAGGGTCAGTAAGAGCCAGCCGCTCAGCCACAGGCGGAAATAGCTCGCCGGGTGGTCCCGGCGCAGGAGAATAAACAACACCGACAGCACGATGAATGCTGTCGACTCGAAGAACGAGATGGCGAGCAGGCCCTGATTGCCCAACACGCGGTGTTGCCTCCCTAAATTTCATCATCACGGCCGGCGGAAACCGGAGAAGTGCCGTGTCGAGGACTGGCTGAAGCCTAATTCCGCAGCTTTACTGTGACGCTAACACGCTATTTTCAGACTGGGCAAGCACCCCACTTTAGTACTGTGCCGTCCCTTATAATGACTCCTGGGAGCCAAACATAGTGGACGCGGAAAACATACTGGTCGTGGACGACGAAGAGGCGATTCGAGAAGTCGTTTCGACGATGCTCGAGTCGAAGGGGTATCAGTGCACCGCCGTCAGCAACGGCCGGGCTGCGCAGGACCAGGTTAAGCGGGTTACGCCAGACCTCGTTTTGAGCGACATGATCATGCCGGAAATGGACGGCATCAAGTTGCTGGATTGGCTGCGGCAGTACGACCCCGAAGTGCCGGTCATTATGGTGACGGCGATCCACGATATCTCGACGGCGCTGGAAGCGATCCGCCGCGGGGCTTACGACTACATCCTGAAGCCATTCGAGAAGGATCAGTTGTTCCTGGGCGTCGGCCGGGCGCTACAGCATCGCCGCCTGGTGATGGAGAACCGCACGTATCAGCGCAATCTTGAGCAGTTGGTGGAAGAGCGCACGGCGCAGCTCACCGCGAAACACGCGGAGCTGGAGCAATCGTACGACGACACTTTGGAAGCGCTGGGCAGCGCCTTGGACTTGAAGGACGCGGAGACCGAAGGCCACTGCCAGCGCGTTACTGCGTTTTGCATTTCGATCGCGAAGACGATGCCGGTGCCGAACCCGTATTTGCCGGTGCTGGCGCGCGCGGCGTTTTTGCACGACATCGGCAAGATGGCGATTCCGGACGGTATTCTGCGTAAGCCGGGACCGCTGACCGACGACGAGAAGCAGATCATGCGGAAGCACTGCGAGATCGGCTACAACATGCTGATCCGGATTCCGTTTCTGCGGGATGCCGCGGAGATCGTGTTGGCGCACCAGGAGTTTTTTGATGGGTCGGGCTATCCGCGCGGATTGAAGGGCGAACAGATTCCGCTGGGTGCGCGCATCTTTACGATTGCCGACTCGCTGGACGCGATGATCAGCGACCGTCCGTATCGCAAGGCGCTGCCGCTGTCGCACGCTCGCGAAGAGATACGACGCTGCTCCGGGACGCAGTTCGATCCCAAGGTCGTCGAGGTTTTTCTTTCGATTCCCGAAGAACACTGGGTCGAACTTCGCGAAAACCTTGGGTCGCCATTCCGGCTGGCTCATCTGCGCAATTTGTAGCTGAGTGAGCGTTCCGCCGGTTTCGGCATCTTGCGATACACTCAACTCGTGAATGCAAATCCATCTTTGACGGCGGCCGACGCGCCGATTCCGCAGCTTGATCTTGCTGCACAATACTCCGCGATTGGTGCGGAGATTCGGGAAGCTGTCGAGCGCGTGCTCTCGTCGCAGCATTTCGTTCTGGGACGCGAAGGGGCGGCGCTGGAACAGGAGATCGCGGCGCTTTGCCAGGTTCCGCACGGCGTTGCGCTTGCCAGTGGAACCGATGCATTGATTCTGGCTTTGCGCGCCTGCGGGGTTCGCGCCGGCGACGAAGTAATACTTCCTCCCTTTACGTTCGTGGCGACCGGGAGCGCGATCAGCGCGCTGAATGCGAAGCCCGTCTTCGCGGATATCAGCCTCGATTCATACAACATCGATCCGCTCGAGATTGAGTGCAGAATCACACCGCGTACGCGCGCCATCGTAGCGGTTCATCTCTACGGCATGGCTGCGGACATGGATCCGATCGTGGCGCTCGCAAAGCCGCGAAAAATCCCCGTGATCGAAGACAATGCGCAGGCGATCGGCGCTGCTTATAAAGGGCGGGCGACCGGATCGCTTGGTGATGCTGCGTGCCTCAGCTTTTACCCCACGAAGAATCTTGGAGCTTACGGCGACGCGGGAATGGTGGTTACGAAGTCCGCGGAACTGGATGCGCGGATACGCACATTGCGCAATCACGGTCAGGTCGAAAAATACGTTAGCGCTGAACCGGGTTGGAACAGCCGGCTCGATGAAATTCAGGCGGCGATTTTGCGGGTGAAGCTGCGCCATTTGGCCGAATGGCAGAGCGCTCGACAAGCGCATGCTGCGGAATACACGCGCAGACTTTCCAAGGTTTCCGGAGTGACGACGCCGACGGTTCCGCCGGGATACGATCACGTTTTCCACCAGTACACGATTCGCGTGAGCAATCGCGATGCGCTACACCGAGCGTTGAACGAGAAAAAAATCGGCAACGCCGTCTATTATCCGGTTCCTTTGCACTTGCAGCCGCTGTACGCGTCGCTCGGCCACAAGGTGGGTGACTTCCCGAATTCCGAACAGGCAGCGCGGGAAGCTCTTTCCCTGCCGATGTTTCCGGAGCTCCGGATCGATCAGATCGAGCGGGTTGTTGAGGTTGTAGAGCAGTTTCAGCGGACGGCCCGCTAGCGAAGTCGGAGTGAGACGGCGCGCTGGTTTTGGGCAGCCGACCCTCCCCCCACCTGTTTTTTCTAAGGATGTGATTCTAAAGGGTTTCTACGAACAAAAAGTGTAAGGATGTGATTCTAAATGGATTAGGTCTCGCGGCGGCACGCGGACGTCTGCGTATCTGCTGCGCTCAGTGTCACTTGCGGGGCGTTGACGTGTGCAGCGTGACTCGATCAGGCGCCGAAGTAGAGCAAGACCACGAGGAAGAGCCAGAGGCCGTCCATGAAGTGCCAGTAGTAGGAAGTGACTTCGGCGGCGACGGGAAGCGACAGGCGAGCGGTCTTTCTGAAATCGCGAAATAGGACGTAGAACAGCGCGAGAATTCCGCCGATTAAATGCGCGGCGTGCGCTGCCGTGAAAACATAGAAGAAGCTGCTCGATGGGTTCGAGCCGACGTAGAAGCCCATCTGCACGAGGTCGCGCCAGGCGACAACCTGCCCTACGAGGAACGCTACACCGAGCGCGGTCGTGGCGCGCCACATGGTTTTGAATCCGGTGAAGTCGTTCAGCGCGAGGCGGCGGCGTGCTAGGTCGATGGTAAGGCTGCTCGTCAGCAGAACAATCGTATTTATCCAAACGATTGCCGGTAGCTTGAAATTGATCCAGTCCTTCCCTGTTTTGCGCACAAGGAAAGCGGCGGCGAGCGCCATGAAGAACATGCAGATCGATACCATGCCGAGCAGGATGGCGGTCTGATAGCGGCGCTGGTTGGATTGCGACTGACTCGGGCGGCGCGGGCGAAAACTGCCGTCGTCGCCTCCACCGCCCCGGTGGTCGTCGCGGTCAGGGGGTTTTCCACCGCCACCGTGGCCGATGTCTTCGACAACAAGGTCGATTTCGTCGAGTACGTCTGTGCCGGGCATGCTTACCTTCGATTCCCCCTCAGGAATGGCCTTTGTATCACTGCAGAGGCTTCAGGTCGAGCCTAGCGGGTTCAGTGGTGACACGGCTCCCGGGTTGAGCGCCGGCGGCGGAAGCGTTTCCGTTGGCGGAGCGGTCTGCGGCAGGAAATCGTCGAAATCATCGCTGTCGCGAATTCCCGACGGGAGAAATTCGTATGCGCCGCGATGGACGATGATCTCGCCAGTGCGAATGCGCCGGGACTCGCGCCACCCACTCAAGAGACGCGGCATCGCCAGAGGTTGGTGTCACGAGCGGTCGCCGTCCTTAATAGTGTGACTGCGACGTTGACGACGAAGATTGCCTGCGCGGCGATGGTGGTTATCGTCGCGAAGGTGATGCAGATTTGCAGCGCCAAAACCAGAGACGCCGTCGGGAGTTCTCCTGCGGGATGGGCTAAATGAGAAATCACACCCAGCCAGTGCATCGGGATGAACAGGAGATAGACGCCGGCGAAGGTCAGCCAGAAGTGGGCCTTGCCTAAGCGTTCGCTGAGAGCGCGGCCGAACATCTTCGGGAACCAGAAGAACAGAGCGGCCAGCATCGCGAACGTCGCGGCGATGCCCATTACGAGATGGTAGTGACCGCTGACGAGTTCATCGCTGGAGGACGTGCCGGGGAATTTTGCCTTGGCGAGCAAGAGTCCGGTCAGGCCGCCGGAGACGAACAGTGAAATGAAGCCTAGGGAGAACAGCATGGCCGTCGAGAGGCGCGGCTTCGCGTTCCAGAGCGTGCCGAACCAACTGATGAGCAGGATCGCCGACGGTATGCCGAGCGACGAGGCCAGCATCGAGAAGACGAGCGGTGAGTAAGGATTGAAGCCGGAAACGAAATTGTGCTGGCCCCAGACCCAGAAACCGCACAGGCCGACAGCGGAGAGTGCGAGGACTACGCCGCGATGAGCAAAAACGGGTTTGCGGGCGAAGGTGGCGATCAAGTGGGTGACGATGCCGAAGCACGGGAGAATCGCGACGAAAATCTGGGCCTGCGTGAAGAACCAGAACAGGCGCTGCCAGGTCACGATGGGCGACGCGAGAATCGGTGTCGCTGACGGTACGAAGAAATGCGTCGCAGCCAGCCTGTCGGAAAGCAACAGCACGCACGCCGCGACGAGCATGGAAAAGATGAGCAGGCTCAGGACGGCGTTGATGAACCACGCCCAAACTGTGACCGGCAGCCGGGGCAGCGTCATGCCCTTGGCGCGAAAGTCGATTGTGGTGACTGCAAAATTCAGAGCGTTGAGCGCGGCGCCGACGCAGAAGACCGTAACGGATGCGAGCCACAGCGTGAGGCCTGTGTTCGTCGCGCAGAAGAACGCCGCGATCATTCCAGAAACCGACAAAGCTGTGAGCCAGAATCCCAAACGCGTGAGTTTGGGGAATGCCATTTCGTTCGCGCCGATTTGTGTGGGCAAGAAATAGGTTCCGAAGCCTGCCTGCGGAGCACATGTCAAAACCACAAAAACCATGAGCGATCCGTGGACGAGGGTGAGCGAAGCGTAAGCGTCGGGCGAGGCCACGAAGTGAGGTCCGGGCCACAAAAGCTGGATGCGCATCACGAGGGACGTGATCATCCCGAGAAAAACGCTGACCAGCGCGAGCCAAAGGTAGCGAAGGCCGATGATTTTGTGATCTGTGGCGACGAGTGAGGAACGGAGCACGCGTGTCTCGTGAGCAAAAATGCGCGGCGCGAATGCGGAGGGGCGCGCGCAGCTCTCTACAGCCCCAACGATACACCCGATCACTCCATTTCCGAAGGACGGTTTTGGTGCAAGGCGCTGGGACAAAACGGACTGTCCCAGGACAGTCCTACTTTCTAAACGATTCACTGCATTGCGGAGGGAGTTTTCGCGGCGGACGATTGGGGCATCAATTCTGTATCGAGTCTGTATCGAGGAGGAACGACATGGGACGAGTGCTGAAATGCTCGGACGTTCATCTGGGATGCAAGTTTGAAGTTCGCGGCGAAACGGAAGATGAGATTTTGCATCAGCATGCTGAACACGCGAAAAAGGAACATCGGTTGACGGAGATTCGACCGGAAGACTGGGAAACGGCGCGAAAAGCCATTCGAGATGATGAGGAACGGAAAGCGGCTTCGAGGTAAGCGGTCTATGTAGAGATTATCGGGCTTGCACAGCAGGTGTGGATGGCTCCGAAGAGTCTGGGCGGAGCCACTTCACTTTCCAGACCAGAACGATCAGCAAGGCTAAGGCGACTGTGTTCGCCAAGCCATAGTGCGTCTCTTTGGCGCGAACAACGATGGTCACAATGCGTCCGATGTTGACGACGAATAAGCCGGCCAAGGCGCCGACGTACAGGAGGACGGACCGCCAGGTCTGCATACGCTTCCAGTTCATCAGGAAGACGGTGGCGAAGAGCATCGAGAAAATCTGCATGTTTTCGGCGCCGGAGCATTGCCAGGTGATGATGACGTCGACGTTGGGCGTCACGACGTGGTCACCGACCGTGTGCGATCCGGGGACGACCGCGGAAGCGATGCGCGCCCAGATAGGGCCGAGCGTGTTCCAGTTTGCGTGCATGAAGTATGGCGCGATCACAACGAATGTGGCGAGCAAGCGCGACGAGCACGTAAGTGGGCGCTTTCAGATCGGACAGGCTGAACTTTGCAAGGCCAGTTGACGGCAGCGATGCGGCCGCGACGTCGGGTGTGGGCACAACGTACGGCGACACCGGACGTGATGCTTCGGCGGCACTCGCGATCGAGTTGCCTGCGTCTGGATTTAGTTGCGCTCGGGCTGGGGCGCTTCCACTCATCGAGTCGTTAGTTTCAGGATGCCGATCACGAACATGCCAATGAACAGCGTGATGTAGGCGGTATGTCCGTCGAATTCATCGCCAGACAGCGGACCACCCGGTGGCGGAGGCCCTGATGGCGGTGAGACGGGCGTGACGATCGGCGGACCGGCTGGAGTCGGCAGTGTGGGACCGCCATGACCATGTCCCTGTGGAACATAGAATGGCGGAATGAACCAAAACGGATGATGCGCGGCGGCCACGACGGCCGGACTCACTGGGGCTGCTCCTGCCGGTGGCGGCAATGCCGCCAAAGGAGCGGGCGCTTCCGAGCTCGCAGCCAAAGTCAGAGGCACTACAGGAGCTTCCTCGGGATCTTCGAGGAGAGCGGGAGGAACGTCTTCGCTCGGCTGCATCGGCGAAACACTGACGAGATTGCCGCAGCGAGCAAGAACGGTCTTGCCGCAGAAATTCATGACGTACTCGCCCTTTTTGACGACCACGGGCTTTGCGGCCCACTTGATCTCATTGCCGCGGCGGAACGTCGAGAACGTGACGATGTCTTCCGGAAGGGCGTGCATCGACGCGTTGCGGTCGGCGCAATCGCCGTAAAAATCGTGGAGGACAGGATCTTCGTTTACGCGCTCATAAAACTCATCGACCGAGTTGAATCCGCCACGCAAGAGCGAATAACGAAGGGGACGGAAGGTGGCGTGAATGATTGGCGTATTCGCCGCTGAAACAGCCTTCGGGCGCGCTGCTGCTGCAGCCGGGACGGCCGGCTGGGGCGGAGCGACCAGTCTCCTGGCTCCGCGATTCACGGCTTGAAACAAGAACAAGCCGCAAATCAAAACAAAGATAGCTCCTCGAACTTTCTTACTCATCGATTCAACCTTGGGCGCCGCTCTTCAAAACGTGCATTTATGCTATCGATGATGCATGCGCAATTCCATCGCTCGTTAGTGCTGTAGGTACTGGGAGAAGTAGGATTATCGCCGAGCTATACCACGATGCAACTGCCTCGTATTCAATACCTTTTCGTAAAACACAACATCACGTACCAGTACGCGCCTCATGGAAGGTTCGCAACATTTTGGTTTTCTCGGGAAAAAGTGTGCACAACCGGAGACTACTGGAACTGTTTTTGAAAGGCAGCGAGTTGTTGTTTCAATTCGGTGACTTCGTGGCGCAGGTCGGCGACTTCCCTTTCGAGGTCCATCAGACGTTCTGTGTACGTCGCGGTGACAGTCGCTTCGAGTCCAGCGGATGACGAATCGTGGGAAGCATGCGTGTCGTGCGCTGCGGTTTGCTCGGCCACATCGCCGGAGAGGAGATGCGCGTAGCGCGCTTCCTTCGTACCCGGCTGGCGCGCGAGAAGTTTGACGAGCGGCGGCTGACGGTTCATCAGGAGGTTGAGGGCGGAGTGAACGGCGTTCAGGTCGTCGAAAGAGTAGAGGCGCTCGGTGCGTGTGCGAAGCTCGCCGGGCGTTTGAGGTCCACGGAGCAGCAGGACGCAGATCAGGGCGATTTCGTGGCGGTGAAAGTTGAAGACGTCGGCGAGACGATGCTCGAACTTTGCGACCCGGCTGTCGGTGGCGGCGGAACGCGCCAGTCCCTGGTCGGATAGCGAATGGAGGGCGCGGCGGACGGCTTCCTCGTCAAGCTCCATGACGGGTTCGCGGTTGGACTTTTGGTTCGCGGCGTTCTGGAGGGCGTTCAGCGACAACGGGTAGTAGTCGGGGGTGGTGACTTCTTTTTCGATGAGGCAGCCGAGGACGCGGGCTTCGACGGGAGATAAGTTGAAGTTCACGCAAACATGATACACGAGGGTTTCATGGACTGAGCGCCGGGGAGCGTGCTGTTTAGCGCGCAGCGATCTGTCGCACGAACGCCTGCACGTCGAACGGCGGCTCACTGTATTGGACGCCCGGCTCCATGCGCTTCATCGGAAATGTGGCGGCAACCTCGATGACTTTGTCCATGCCGGCGCGTTCCATCCAGCCGGGCATGATGTGGTTGAGGACCCCCAGGATCAAAGTGCGCGCCCAAACAGCCTGGACGTCCGCCCCGGGACTCAACGATGGAGCAAGCGATCGGAGGTCAATGGATCTGGCCTCCGCGGACGGCCGGAGCGCGATCGCATCTTTTATCGCTGCGAGTACGGTCCGGAGGTCGGCAGGATTCACCGGCGGTGCTGCGTTTTTCTCGGATTCGGAGATCATCGCTGACGAGGATATAACAAGGCGGCAGAATTCGGCGACGGCCACTGGCAAAAAAATAAAGGGCGCGGCGAACCGTGCCCTTTTTGCTTGGAAGAAAATTGCCTGGCGAAAATTACGCGGTCATTGCGGCCGATTTTTCGCTCAGCGCCTGAGCCAACGCCGAAGTCACGTCGCTTTTCTTGCACGGCGAGGGTATCAGATCGACGGCACCGTGACGAAGCGCTTCAAGATATTCGTCCCAATCGGCGAGGCGTGAAGTCACGACGACAGGCACGTTGCCGGCTTTCGTCTGTGCGGCCGGAAGAAGATCGAGATAGGTGCCATCCGCAAGATGACGCTCGCAGAAAACCATGCCAACCGTTTGGCTGGCGAGAAGAGCGCGGCCTTCGCTGAGTTGGGAAGCCTGCACAGACTTCAATCCCTCGGTCTGCAAAATTGAGCTGAGGGCTTTACGAATTTCCGGATCCGAGGCGATAACCAAAATCTCTTTGTCGTTCATATCAAGCTCCTGGGGGACAGGATCGGAAGCTCAACCTTTCGAAATTTTCGAATCGGCAGTTGCAGAGAATCTCGACGCGGAGATCGCTGAGGCTGCAAAACTATTCACTCAACTGCTACTAATTATGATGCGTAATTGCGTCTAGCAGGTTACTCAAAATTTGAATTACTGCCATCCGGAATTCACTTTAGTTCTGGGAAAATGCGGAAGCAATAGTACGGAAGGACCTGTTCGAATAATTTAAATAGCAAATTTCATTTCGGGAAAAGCTGGCGTGTACGTTAACGGAGGCGTTACAGCGCGAAGTCAACGTTTACTCAGCGAGTGAGGATCCGAAGCCGCCGCGAGATCCGGATTTTCGTATGAGAAATTCTCGGTAAGATTCGTCGCTTGGAAGTGATTTCGGGAGGATTGGTTCAGCGGCGAGTCGAGGACGAGCGAGTTTAGGAGACGGACGCTTGGGTGGGGCGTTTCGGGAAAAACGCCGGCGGACGCCGGCGCTACCACTGCGAATCCCTCGCGATCGAGCGGAGTTACGTGCCGCGGAAGTCAGCCCCGAAAAACGAAAACGCCGGAGACTGTCTCCGGCGCTGAAACTACCACTTGATGCTTCTTAAATTTTGGTGCGGTCGAGAGGACTCGAACCTCCATGCCTTGCGGCGCTAGCACCTCAAGCTAGTGCGTCTGCCAGTTCCGCCACGACCGCCCGAACCAAATTATACATTAGAACGCTCTTCGCGTCAGAGTGTAACGGCACCGTTCCACTCCTGTTTCCTGCGAAGTCTGCTTACTGTTTTTTGGGCTGCGTGTTCGGAGCCGAGGCCGGCGGCTTGGTCGCTGGCGTCGAGTTGGACTGAGGAGCAGTTTGCGGAGTTGACGACGGCGTCGTTGCGGGAGCCGGCGTCGTGTTCGACTGCGGAGCCGGTACCGCGGGCACAGACGTCACAGGCGCGGTCTTTGCCGGCGCCGGCTTAGAGAACTTTTCGAGGACCGAGCCGCCAGTTCCGCCCGCCTTGTCGACGCGAAGCACGAGCGCCATCGCGCAAATCATGAACATGATCGCGCACCAGGTCGTCGCTTGAGAAAGCAAGGTTGCGGCGCCGCGAGGACCGAAGGCGGTCTGGCTGCCGGCGCCACCGAATGCGCCCGCCAAGTCAGCGGCTTTGCCGCTCTGGAGCAACACGACGATGATGAGCACGAGGCAGTTCATCACGAAGAACATGGTCAGCAGCCAGCCGGCGAACCGGAATCCAATAATGATGATCCCGAATCCGATCAGGAGAGCGATAACCCACTTCATCCAGCCTGGCATACCTTGCATTGCTTACCTCGATTTATTGGCGGCGTTGCCGCGGTAAATTCGCGCGATTCGACGCGCCGACGAACTTAATTCTGCAACGAAATACGATCAACCCAGGAAATTTACGATCGATGCGAAGGATTTCGGGTCGAGACTCGCCCCACCGACCAAAACTCCGTCGAGCTCTTCCTGAGCCATCAGGCCCTTGATGTTGTCGGGCTTGACGCTGCCGCCGTACAGGATACGAAGGGCGGAGGCGTGGGCTACCGAAAACTTCTGGGCCGCGCACCGGCGAATGAAACTGTGAGCGGCGGCAGCGATTTCCGGCGTCGCCACTTTACCCGTCCCAATCGCCCAAACTGGCTCGTATGCCAACAGAATACGGGAGAATTCATCGGCGGTCAACGCGCCGGGGCCGTGGTTGAACTGGCGCTCGAGCAC
Source organism: uncultured Acidobacteriota bacterium (assembly GCA_963766985.1). Taxonomy (GTDB): domain Bacteria; phylum Acidobacteriota; class Terriglobia; order Acidiferrales; family UBA7541; genus Acidiferrum. Next base: position 85,193 of record CAVYCJ010000003.1, on the reverse strand, counting down.
TTCCTTTTCGAGGCCGTTCGAACGATCTTCGTCGGTTTCGCCGACGCAAACGATCGGGGTCAGGCCGACGCTGAGCGCCATAAGCGATTTCTTTGCAACGTTATCGTCGGTTTCGCGGAAGAGCTGGCGGCGTTCGGAGTGGCCGACGATGACGTATTTGCAGCCGGCTTCGGCGAGCATGCCTGCGGAGACTTCGCCGGTGAAGGCGCCTTCTTTGCTCCAGGAGAGATTCTGGCCGCCGATGGAGATGTTGGTTCCCTTGGTGGCTTCGACGGCGGTCGAGATCGCGGTGAAGGGTGGGGCGATGATGATGTCGGCGTGGGTGGAGTTGGCAACGGCTGGAGTAAACGCCGAGAAGAAGGCGCGGGTCTCGGCGAGCGTCTTGTACATCTTCCAGTTACCGGCCATGACGCGGCGACGGTGGCTCATAGCGGCCTCGAATCGTGAGATGCGTGAGATGCGGCGTTTGCGAAGGTCATTTGTTGGTGAGCGCCTCGACGCCGGGGAGTTTTGTGCCACCGAGGAATTCGAGCGAAGCGCCGCCGCCGGTGGAGATGTGGGAAACCTGCTTCGCCAAGCCCGATTGGTGGACGGCGGCGACAGAATCGCCGCCGCCGATGATGGAGGTTGCGCCGTTTGCGGTCGCGGCGGCGACGGCTTTGGCGATTTCGAGGGTGCCCTTCGCGAACGCGGGCATTTCGAACACTCCCATGGGCCCGTTCCAGACGATCGTTTTGGCTTTCGCGATTTCGGCGGAGTAGGCCGCGATCGTTTTCGGGCCGATGTCGAGCCCCATTTGATCCGCGGGGGTCGCGGTCACGTCGCAAATCGTGGCGGGCGCGTCGGCTTTGAATTCGGGCGCAACGACGTGGTCGGTCGGCAGCAATAGCTTGAAGTTCTTGGCTTTGGCGTCGGCGATGAGACGCTTCGCAAGCTCGAGCTTGTCGTCTTCGACGAGCGATTTGCCGATTTGAAGTCCCTGCGCCTTTTCGAACGTGTAGGCCATGCCGCCGCCGATGAGCATCACGTCGGCGATCTTCATCAGATTTTCGACGACTTCGATTTTGTCGCTGACTTTGGCTCCGCCGATAATGGCGACGAACGGGCGCGCCGGGTTTGTGATCGCTTTTCCGATGTAGGCGAGCTCTTTCTCCATCAGAAGGCCAGCGGCGGCTTGCTTCACAAATTTTGTGATGCCCACGACGGAAGAATGCGCTCGGTGCGCCGAACCGAACGCGTCGCAAACGAACAGACCATCGCAGAGTTGCGAAAGCTGCTTCGAGAAGGATTCGACGTTCTTTTCTTCCTCGGGATGAAAGCGCACATTCTCCAGAAGCAGCACGCCGCCATCGGCGAGCGACTTGCTCTTGGCTTCGGCGTCTTCGCCGACGCAATCCGTGGCGAAGACGACCGGTGTGCCTAGCATCTCGGCGAGCTTGGTGGCGACCGGTGCGAGCGAATACTTCGGATCAGGTCCACCTTTTGGACGGCCGAGATGCGACGCCAGAACTAAGCGGCCGCCCTTTTGCATGGCAAGACGCAAGGTCGGCAAGGTTTCGCGGATGCGCGTGTCGTCGCTGACTTTTCCGTCCTTGAGCGGAACGTTGAAATCGACGCGGATGAAAACGCGCTTCCCTTTCAGGTCTAAATCATTGATGGTCAGTTTGGTCATTTTTCGTGATCCGTGATTCGTGTTTCGTGGTCCCTGGAGAAAGTCAAAAACGGGAATTGCTGAAATCGTGCGGACATGGGGCGCAGCAGTGCTGCGCCCGTACATGACCGTGATTCACGCCGCAGTTTGTTTCGGCGGCTGAGTTTGCTTAGAACTTCGACGCGAGCAGCTTGATCAGGTCGCGGCACCGGCAGGAATAGCCCCACTCGTTGTCGTACCACGCGAGGACCTTCACGCACTTGTCGCCGACAACTTTGGTGTAACCCGCATCGACGATCGACGAATTCGAGTTGGCTTTGAAGTCGCTCGAGACGAGTTCATCTTCCGTATAGCCGAGAACGCCCTTCATCGGGCCGTTGGCAGCGGCTTTCAGCGCCGCGTTCACAGATTCCACCGTGGCCGGCTTTTCGACGAACACCGTGAGATCGACGACGCTGACGTTCGGCGTCGGCACGCGCATCGCGTATCCGTCGAGCTTGCCTTTCAGTGCGGGAATCACGAGGTGCAGCGCTTTCGCGGCGCCCGTCGAGCTCGGAATCATGTTGAGAGCGGCGGCACGAGCGCGACGCAGATCCTTGTGCGGCAGGTCGAGAAGTTTTTGATCGTTGGTGTACGAGTGGATGGTGGTCATCGTACCGGCAACGATTCCGAACGTGTCATTCAGCACTTTGGCGACGGGCGCGAGGCAGTTCGTCGTGCACGAAGCGTTCGAAACGACGTTATGCGCCTTCGGATCGTAAGTGTTGTCGTTCACACCGAGCACAAAGGTCGCGTCCGGCCCATCGGCAGGGGCCGAAATGATGACTTTCTTCACCGTGCCGCGCAGGTGCTTTTTGGCGTCGGCGCCCTTGGTGAATAGACCCGTCGATTCGACGACGATATCCGCGCCGACCGAAGCCCAGTCGATCTCGCCCGGATCCTTCGTCTTGAAAACCTTGAAGCTCTTGCCGTCCACGGAGATCGTATCGTCGGTGCTGGTCACATGATGGTGAAGGTTGCCGAGGATGGAGTCGTATTTGAGCAGGTGCGCGAGGGTCTTGGCATCGGTGACGTCGTTGACGGCCACAAACTGGATATCCTTGTCATCCAGCGCCGTGCGCATGATGTTGCGTCCGATGCGGCCAAAGCCGTTGATGCCTACCTTGATGGGCATTCTTCCTCCGAATGAGATGAGTGCGACGCAGTACGACGGATGAAAATCAAATCGAACTGCGAACTAGAAATCGTATGGGCAGCCGGAAGAAAAGTCAACGCGAGGAGTCTGGAGGGAAATTCGATTAGCGGTGCAGCGGAACCAATTTGGTAACGACTTCACCGGGACAAGGCGCGGAATTCACCACGCCGTGTCTCGGCGAATTCAAATCAAGTCAGGACAAATCAAAAATCTCAGTGATGTTCGTGGCGCCACTTCCAGTAGTCGCGCTGCTCATCTTTGTTCAGCGTCGAATACTCGCGATATGGCTCATGGCGGCCGTCCCAATAGGAGTGATAGACGACCACTTCGTGGTTGTTCCAACGGTGATAGTCATGATGATCCTCGTCGTAATAACGGACCGATCCGCCGCAACCGATTCCCGCAACGGTAACTAGTCCAACGGCCGCGAGGGTCAGCAAAGCGGCACGGCTCTTAAACATAGTCATACGTGTGAACCTCCTTTATCTCTTCCTGAAGCAGGGAAATGACGTCTTTGAATTGGGGACCTGGAAGTACCGAAAACGGGCACAACTCAACCGAACGTTGGATGAGATTGCTACGAAAAGGACGGCGAGGGCGATGAGCGTGATACCGCTAAAAACACTTTATGTAAGGGAGTGAAATCCTGTAGGACTGTGACTGCATAAACTGGCAGAAATTTTACGAGCTACTGCGGAAACTGACGAACGCTCGTTACACGTTCGCCCTGGAAGCGCACGAAGATCGTTTTGGAGGGAGGCTGGCCGTAAATCCAATCTTCGATATCGTTCCCTTGCGAGTCGCGCTCGCGGACCTTGTGTTCCGGCTTGCCGATCGCGGCAACCACTTCCTCTCGATCCATGCCAACGGTCGGGCGCCGATCTTGGATGGCTTTCTTCAGTTCCGGAGAAAGCGTATCGACCCAATGAACGGAAGCGGAACGCTGCTTTGTGAAATCCAGAAACGGCGCCAAAAGTTGCTTCAGATCGTCGGGCGTCAGATCGGGCACTGGCTTCTTGAACTCGAGATAAATCGTGCTCCCCATGCCGGGAATCACGCCTGGGGGAGCATTGTCGTCCACCTTGGTTGTGCTCGTCTGTCCTGATGGATAGCCGCCGCCCATCCCCATCTGGACGTGATCTCTCCAGTTGCGCTTGCCCTTGCCGCCGCCATTCACATCAACGGCGATGGTGTGATCGTGAAATTCAAGCTTGGTGATTTGTACGTTATCGCCGACGTTGACCGCCGCGCCGTGATTGGCGACCTCGCGATCGAGTACGTCGGTCATCAGCGGCTGGCCGACGAAAACCGAAAATCCGTCTTTGCCGCGCGGCAAAGGCTTGGTCGCTTTCGCGAATTCACCCGAGACATAACGAATCAAGTCGAGCTTCGATTGTTCCTGAAGGGTGCCGCCCTTCTGAGCAGCCGACGCCGGATGTTGCGGATCGCTGGACGGAGCCTGTGCTGTGGGAAAAAGCGCGATGTCGCCTTCGGGGGCTTCCCTGTGTGAGAGTGGTGCGGGGCGGAGGCGTTCTACCGCAGGAACGTCGACAACGACGAGCGCAAAAACGGCCAGCGTCGGTAGAAGCCAGTTCGACATATACCCCGGGTTCGGCCACCGAGGGGTGGACGGTCCTCACATTCTATGATGCTTGGACACGGTTGAACAGATCCCTGGGGAAGAATTTTACAAGGGCTGGCGGATTCGCCTAGGAGACGGTTACCTGCACACCGGAGCGGTCAATCCGCATGGGCAGGAGTTGGCCGCCGGCATCGGTCACGGCAGCTTCGACGCGATCCCGAGCGTCGGGATCAATCAGCATGACGACGCAGCCTCCGCCGCCAGCGCCGCAGACTTTGCCGGCCAGCGCGCCCTTCCGCCTTGCACCGTCGATAATGCGGTCGATGGTCTTTGTCGAAATCGTGGGCAGATTGCGCTTTCGAAAGGTCCATTCCTCGCGCATCAGGCGGCCCGCTTCCGTCCACTCGGACCTCTCCAGCGCACCGCGAAGCTGTTGCGCCACTTCCGAAATCCGAGCCAGATTTTTGTAGACCTTGGTGTTTCCGTCGATGTGCTTCTGAAAGACGTCCCAGTTGTTGATCGCCGACTTGCGCGGCTTGCCGGTGAAGCAAAGAACGATCCGTTTCTCGAGTTCTGACAGATCGACGCGCAACTCCGTCCGGCGTTCACCGCCTGGTGGCAATTCGATCGCGGCCGCGCCGCCGAAAGCAGGCGGGTAGTGGTCCTGGGTGCCGGTCGGGACCTTAATAACGATAGCCTCGGCATCGCGGCTGATGTGAATCCAATCCGCCTTGCTCTTCCCTGCCGCCGTAAATCGATCCAGAGCGGCGCAAATCGCGACCGCCATTGCGCTGGAGCCGCCGATCCCGGCGCCTGCGGGCGCTTCGGAATCCGTCGTCAACGTGAAACCGCCTTCAGGACGGAAAAACTTCACGATCTCCGCCAGCAACGGAAGCTGGTACTTTTTCCCCTTCATGAGGGCATCGAAAGACGCAAAGCTTTCGTCGCGCTGCGTGTCGCGCGAAATCAGCTTGATGTGGTTATCCCCTTGAGGATGCTGGTCGATGATGCACGACGCGTATCGCGTGATCGCCGCGTTGACCGTAACCGCACCCGGATGAAAGAGATACAACGGCCAGATGTCGAGCGTCCCGCCTGCCAGGTCGACGCGCGTTGGAGCTTTCGATTCGATTCGCATGTTTATCCGCTAAGTGGTGTGGCTAACTGGTGCCGCTAAGTAGCCTTGGTTCCGTCAGTTCTGGGCCATTGCAAGACTTACGCAGTGTGCCGGAAGGCCGCCCCAGGCTCAAGAACGCGAAGCGAACCGAGGAGCGGGAAAGGCAATATCCGTGACTGAACACGCTAACCAGAAGGGCGGCAATCGCCCGATGCGACCGCCGCCCCGACTACAGGTTTCAGGTGGTTTATGGGCTCGCGTTTAGAACAGGAACTTCAGCGCCAGCTGGACGACTCGACCCGGAAGCGCTTCGCTGATCTGTCCAAACGTCGGCGAACTTATGTCGTTATCCGGCAGCCGGAAGTTCGCGTGGTTGAACACGTTGAAGAACTCCGCCCGAAACTGGAGGCTCTTCGACTCGCGGATCGGGATGTTCTTGAACAGCGAGAAGTCCCACTGCTGGAGCGGCGGGCCGGTCAAAACGTTGCGGCCCTCGTTGCCGAATTGCCCCGCTTGCGTGGTTGGGTTCAACTGCTGAAACGCTTTTACGTTGAACCACTCCTGAACCGTGCGTGGCCCGGCATTCGGGTTGCCGATCAGATCCGGCCGATTGCTCGAAAAACCCGAAATTTCGGGCGCTTGGCCCTGGAGGCTGACGTCGGTTGAATCGTAAACAGTAAACGGCGTACCGCTCATGATTGTCGTGATGCCATTCGCCTGCCAGTTCCCCAAGACGCGTCCGTACCACGTCTGCGAATTTCGCAGAAACGGCAGGTTCCACTCGTAGCTGAGGACAAACCGATGTCGCGAGTCGAACATCGATCGTCCGCGCTCGGCTGCGAGATCGAACGGATTCTGCGCGAGGTCGTTTTCGCCCGCGACGCTTTGCGAAGCCGATCCGGTGATGTTGAGCGAGGAAACGTCATCCAGCGTTTTCGACAGCGTGTATGACGCGAGGAATGACAGGTCGTGGCTGAAGCGCTTTTTCAGGCTGACTTCCAGCGCGTTGTAGAGCGAATTCGCCTGGCCCGAGATCTCGCCGGCCGAGGCGTAGTTGCACGGCCCTGTCGGATCCGCGAGTGTGCATCCGGAATACAGACGCCGATAGTTGACGTTGTCCTCGGTTGAGTTCGGCTGGCCACCCGTTTCGCCGGGAATGAACACTGCCGGATTGGCTTCGATGAATCGAGGCAGCTTCGTTCCCTTCGTTCCAACGTAACCGACTTCCAGCAGCCAGTTCGCACCGAACGAGCGCTGGAAATTCAGGTTCCAGTCCTGCGCATAGGGCAAACGCAGTCTCGGATCGAGTGTGAGCAGCGTCATTGGAGTCGCGAATCCACCTGCGAATGGATTCGTGCCGCCAAAAGGATCAGCGAAGCTCGGCGGAAAACTGACCTGAGGCGTCTGTAAATAAGGTGGCGCGCTGTTGGGTGTCTGTAGCGGTCCGCCTTGGCCGTTGTAATAAGGATCAAAGAACACGCCGTATGCGGCTGTGACCAGCCACTGTCCTCTGCCGTTCGGATCCCACGCGAGTCCGAGGCGCGGTGAGAAAGCTCTTCGCTCTGTCGGAATCAGGCCGTCAGGAACACCCGGATCTCCCGGATAGACCAGCCCCGGAGGCGCAGACGGGATTACGACCGACTGCCTGCCGGGTTCGAACAAATTCTGGCGGTTGTGAATTTCCGTGTAAGGAGACGGCACGTCGTAGCGCAGGCCGAGGTTCAGCGTCAGCCGTGACGTGACCTTGAAGTTGTCCTGCGCATAGAGATTGAAGTTGTTACCCGCGAAGTCCGCGCGACAAATCGCCGCCGCCTTGCAGGAACAGAACGGGCTGGCCGATCAGGAAGCTTGCGAATGCGTCGTTGATCGGCGCCGGCGCGAATACGAAGAAGCCGTTCGTCGCGATGCCAAACAGCACGTTGATTTGATCGTGGCCATATCCGCCGCCGAATTTGAATTCGTGCCGGCCGTGGACCCAGGTCATCGATCCGGAAACGTTGAGATTGTTCTCGTACGTGTTGCGCGGGCCGGTGATCGGATCACCGACGGCCGCGTATCCGCTGACCTGCACGAACGGGGGTCCCGTCGCGACATCAAGCTGCGGGGCGTACTCGAAACCCAAGCTTGCGGGCGTCGTGTGGTTGATGTGCTCGTCGAACAAATATTTGTTTCGCAGAAACGACAAGCGCACAAGCCCGGTCAAGTTCGGAGAGAACGTATGCGTTTCTTGCGCGACGAAATTCTGCGCGCGCTGATCTTCGCCGACCGGGAATCCCGGCACGTTTGCGCCGGAGGTGGATAGCGGATCGAGCGAATTCCCCTGCGTGAAGGAATACCGGAAATTCAGCACATCGCGCGAAGTCAGATAGTGGTCGATGCGAGCGCCGAACTGGTCGTAGTTCTGATCCAACGTCTGCGTGGCGGTAAAGCCGTTCGGTCCGAGTGCCGGATCGTTGGGCAGAGGGAAAAATGGCAGCAGGTTCTGCGAAATCGGATTGATGAACGGAATCTGGTTGTTCGGAAATGGCTGACCCGAGAATTCGTTGACGAGCTGATTTTGCGGATTGTTGCAGAAGCCGCCGGTGAAACCTTCTGGGCAAATCCCGGCGAAATTTCCGGTTCGCTCCGCCGCGGTCGGCACGGTTGCGCTGGACGTCTCACCTTGCCGGTTGCGCAGGCCTTCGTAATAAAGGAAGAAGAACGTCTTATCCTTCTTGACCGGTCCGCCAAGCACGCCGCCAAACTGATTGCGCTTCAATGGCTCGGTATCCTGCGCGAAGAAGCTCTTCGCATCCATCGCGTCGTTGCGCAAAAAGTCCCAAGCTGCTCCATGGAACGTATTGCTACCCGATCGCGTGATGATGTTCGTCGTTGATCCCGAGTTGTGGCCGAACTCCGCATTCGCCGTGTGCGTCAGGATGCGAAATTCCGCAATCGAATCGATTGGCGGCTGAATGACGAACCCGCCGTCCACGCTGTTGAAATTGTCCGCGCCGTCGATCAGGAAGTTGTTGGACTCCGGCCGCTGTCCATTGACGGCATACGCCTGGCCGTTACGCAGGCTCCCGCCCGCTTCCGCGAGACCCGGCGTGATGGGCACCACGCCCGGCTGCAGCAATCCAAGCTGCGAAAAATTGCGCCCGTTCAACGGCAAATCGAGCACGGCGCGCTGATCGACGGTCTTCCCGAGGCTCGTCACCGTCGTCTCGACCAGCGGAGCGTTGGCGTGCACTTCCGTCTTCTGCTCGACGGTTCCGACCGCGAGCTGAACGGTCACAGTCACCGTCTGATTCACTTCGAGGGTAATTCCCGACTGCACGTACCGCTGAAAACCCTTCGCGACCGCTTCCAGCCGGTAGCGGCCGATCGGCAACTCCACGAGGACGTACGCGCCGTGCGAGTCCGAACTGACGGTGCGAACGAGTCCCGTCTCGGTGTGCGTCGCCGTCAACTGCGCGCCCGAAATGATCGCACCGCTGGGATCGACGACAGTTCCGCGAATGCTCGCTGCGGTTTCTTGAGCCGTCGCATTCGAAGCGATGGAGAAAAACACAACCACCATCAAGCAAAACACGTATACGAATTTCTTCATTCGATTTTCTTCCACGTTTCCGTAATGTGCGCGATTTGCGCCAGAATCCAGAACACTCATCCGCGCACACGACCCCGACGCGTGCGTTGTGTGCGCAGAAATTTTCTTGGCGGGATTATTCGTTTAGCGGTGAAGCGGTTCAATAGTGCAAAAGAAGTAGTGCCTGAAGATTTGCTTGGAAAAGTTTGCGGATGCTCGACGGAGGTGAGGAATCGCCGGCTTTCGTTCAGCCTTTCAGACTTTGCCAGCCGCGCGCGGCGAGCAACCGCCTGGCCCGGTCTTCATCCCGCGTGGCGAGATAACTTGGCAAGACTTCGTACGACTCAATTCCCTTCGGCCGCGCGTCGGCAGCTATGACGACGGGTCCCGCCATGCGCTGATCGAACCACAGGAGCTTGTACCCGGCATCCAGAAGAACTTTGTGGCTCGGCGCCGGATACTGAGCATCTTCTTCAAACACGATGTCGCGAATCGCTCCGCTCCGGAGCGCATCCCCGAATCCAGCCAGAACCGAGGCTTCATGCCATTGCGCGTCGATCTTCATCAACACGGGAGTCTCGGCGGCCAGATATTTCTCACCCCGGACTTTCTTGATCCTCAGGGCTTTCGCGCTGGGCTTCTCGGTCAGAAACGAGTAGCTCGTGTTCGACTCTTCATTCGTAAAGTTATCGAGCGCTCCCTCGCCGTCTGTGTCACTCAATGCCACTTCCTCGACTCGCACATTGCGATTGCGAATCCCGGAGACGTTCCGCTGGAGCCATTGAAGCGTCTCGGGATGCGGCTCAAACGCCACCACCCGCCCGTTGGGCCCGACGCGATGTGCAAGCAGAGTCGTGAAGTAGCCAATGTTCGCGCCTACATCAAAAACAGTGGCGCCTTCATCCGTCAGCCGCCACAAAACTTCCGTCGTCACCAGATCGTAAAGCCCTTGCGCCGCCAAGGCCCGGCCCACCGTATCGCGTATGTCGATGTGAAGCTTTCCCCACGGCAGATCGATTACTTCTGGCGCACTCGCCAGTCCGACCTTCGCGAGAATTCGGCGAACCGCCCATCGTGGCCGGAGAACATATTGAGGTTTGCGTAGAGACGAGAGAAACGGCATCGATTCACTCAGTATAACGTCGATTGCATTGCCGCAAATTCACTCCAGAATCAATCCCACCGCAAATCCTGCACTCGACGAACTTCACGAGATTCCACCAGGCATCTTGCTACAAGACATCGATCTTGATAGATGTTCCAAGCTCCAGTGCGTGAGGCACCCGACATGAATCACAGATTGCGAATCTCGTTGTGCGTCATCTCGACGGCCTGTCTCCTATTCACCGTGAGCCACCTGTCTCACGCCCAGCAAACGGCGACGAAACCGAACTACGATCCACCGGCAAATCTCGCAAGGACTGACTTTCCCGATTGGCCTTACCCGAAGGGCGTCCACGAACCCGCGAAACCCGACGACGGCAAGCTATTCCGCATTCCCGGAAGCACGAAGAGCTACACCGACACTCAGATCAACAGAAGCATCAGCACGGTCGACTGGTTCCCGGATCTGCATCCCACTCCTCCCGCTCCGGTAATTTCGGGCAAACAAGGCGCATACAGCGCGTGCGGGCAATGTCACCTGATCGACGGCCGAGGCAAACCCGACACGGCCGATCTACAAGGGCTCCCGGTCGCCTATTTTCTTCAGCAACTCGCGGACATGAAGGACGACAAGCGCCACGCGTCCATAGCCCACGCGAGTCTCGCCGACATGATCCCGGTTGCGAAAGCTCTCGACGAAGCCGACGCAAAACTCGCCGCGGATTATTTTCATTCGATACCCGCGAGACAAAGCACGCGCGTCATCGAAACCGATACCGTTCCCGTAACACGTCCCGGCCCGCACAATGTTCAGCTCGTGGACCCTAGCGGTGCCAAAGAACCACTCGGGCTGCGCATCGTCGAAATCCCGGAAGACGTAAATCGAACAATGTTGCGCGATGCCACTTCCGGGTTCGTCGCATTCGTCCCAACCGGAAGCATCAAGCGCGGCGAGCTGTTGGCGAAGACCGGCAATTCCGGCAAGACTCTTCCCTGCACCACTTGCCACGGAGACGGCTTGAAAGGAGTCGGCGACATGTTTCCGCCTTTGGCCGGCCGCTCTCCGACTGCGACTGCACGCCAACTCTACGACTTCAAAAGCGGCACGCGCGATGGCCGCTACGCCCCCATCATGAAACCTGTCGTCGCCAGACTCACAGATCAAGACATCGTCGACCTGACCGCCTACATCGCCTCACTTCAACCATGACTGCTTTAGTGAAGCGACTTCTGAGCGATCGCGGTACAAGAATCCTTCCGCAACTGGACTGCGATGGATGTTTGCCTGGGTTAGGGTGCAGGAGTAAAATTCGCTGCAAGTGCCGGACACTCCCCCAAACGCCGGTCTCAACGTTGGCCACTACACCGTCCTTGAAGTAATCGCAGGCGGAGGCATGGGAGTCGTTTACAAGGCGCAGGATACGCGCCTCGAGCGGCAGGTGGCGCTGAAGTTTCTTCCCGACGACATCTCGCATGATCCTCAAGCAATCGAGCGATTCCGGCGTGAAGCCCGCCTGGCGTCCTCGCTGAATCACCCCAACATCTGCACGATTTACGATATCGGAGAGTTCAAGGAACGGCCCTTCATTGCGATGGAGTTGCTGGAGGGCCAGACGCTCAATCAGCGCATCGCGAAAAAGTCGATCGGAATCTCCGAACTCCTGGACATCGCCATTCAACTCACCGACGGGTTGGAAGCCGCGCACGCCAAGGGGATCGTCCACCGCGACATCAAGCCCGCCAACATTTTCCTGGTCGATCGAGGCCCGGCGAAGATTCTCGATTTTGGCCTGGCGAAACTCGCGGCGTACCGGCAGCCCGCCGCAACGGGCACGAGCGAATCGTCGATTCCGACGCAAGTGCATTTCCTCGAAGCCGAACAGACCAATCCCGGCGCGTCGATGGGCACAGTCACGTACATGTCGCCGGAGCAAGCGCGAGGCGAAGCGCTGGATGCGCGCACGGATCTTTTTTCGCTTGGCGTCGTGATCTACGAAATGGCCACGGGCGTCACGCCGTTTGCAGGTCCAGTCCCGGCTCTCGTCTTCGACGGAATCTTGAACGCTACGCCCCGACCCGCGACCAAGGTAAATCCGCGGTTGCCCCTGGCGCTCGACAATATTCTCGAGAAATCGCTCGAGAAGGACGCCGCGCTGCGCTATCAGACGGCCGGCGAACTCCGCGCGGACTTGAAGCGATTAAAACGGGATATCGATTCCGGCCGGTCGGGCTCGGTCAGCGTTCCATCGTACGCGCCGGAAAAACGCCGCGGAGCGAACCTGTCGCACCGGCAGCTGCTTTGGGGAGCGATTGCAAGCGCTGCGGTTCTCATTGCGATGGCCGTGATCGGTTACTTTGCGACGCGCACGGTGCCGCCGCCTCGAATTTTGCGAACCGTCCAGCTCACCAGCACCCAACCACCGAAATCGGGAATCGTCACAGACGGTGCGCGGCTCTATTTCATCGAAGGCCAATCAAAACTCTCGGAGATCTCCGTCGCCGGTGGCGAATCGTACCCGATGCGAACCGCCTTGGAGGACACCGGGTTTGCGAACGTGTTTCATATTTCGCCCGACCTTTCGATGTTGCTGATGAACACCGCATCGGGTTCAGCATTGGACGGAGATCTTTGGGCTGTACCGGTGCTCGGCGGTACGCCGCGACGCTTGGGAAATTTGGATGGCCACTGCGGAGCATGGTCGCCCGACGGCACAAAGATCGCCTATTGCAACGGCAACGATGTATTCGTCGCGAATAAAGACGGTGGCGAATCGCGGCGGTTGCTGACGCCGGCGGGCACGCCGAGTTATCTGCGATGGTCGCCCGACGGATCGATTCTGCGTTTCACCGTGAACGATCCGCGAACCAACGTACGCTCCATCTGGCAAGCATCCGCCGACGGGAGCAACCTTCATGCCCTTCTGCCGGGTTGGAACAACTCGCCCAACGAATGTTGTGGCAGCTGGACGCCCGACGGGAAGTATTTCGTCTTTCAGGCCACGGGCGATGGTGCAGAGAATCTGTGGGCGATACGCGAGCGCGGCAATTTCATGTCGTCCCAATCGGCGCCGATGCAGTTGACGACCGGGCCGATGAATGTGGGAACGCCTGTTCCCAGCCGTGACGGCAAGAAGCTCTTCGTGCAAGGCTGGCAGCCACGGGGAGAATTGGTTCGCTATGATTCGCGATCCTCGCAATTCGTCCCGTACTTGGGTGGAATCTCCGCGATGGGCCTGGATTTTTCTCAGGACGGGCAGTGGATGGCCTATAACGACGCGACCGATGGCACGCTGCGCCGGAGCAAGGTGGACGGAAGCCAGAAACTTCAGCTCGTTTTTCCGCCGATGGTCGCGTATCTCCCCCGCTGGTCTCCCGATGGCAAACAAATCGCCTTCTTCGGTCATCCGCCCGGCGAGCATTTTCAAATTTATTTGATCTCCGCGGAGGGTGGTTCTCCGGAGCTGCTCTATCACAACGATACCAACCTCGCTGATCCGAACTGGTCTCCCGACGGAAAGTCCCTGGCCTTCGGAGAAAATTCCCTCAACAACCAGGGATCAGCGATCTACACGCTCGACTTGAAGACGCGAAGCGCCACAAAGCTGCCGGGCTCGGATGGGCTCTATTCGCCGCGCTGGTCGCCGGATGGCCGCTACATCGCCGCGATTCCGCTCGATTCCCTCAAGCTGATGCTCTTCGATCGCACCACGCAAAAGTGGAGCGAGCTTGCCAAGATTTTTGTCGCGTATCCCTCGTGGTCGCGAGACGGACGCTACATTTATTTCGACGGAATCCTCGACAACAAAGAAAGTTTTTTCCGCGTGCAAGTGGCCGGCGGAAAACTCGAACGGCTTTTCAGCCTCGATGGGTTTCAGCCGGCCAGCGGACCTTTCGGGATTTGGAGCGGTCTTGCGCCCGACGGAACGCCGCTGCTCGTGCGCGACGCCAGCATTCAGGAAATCTACGCGCTCGATTGGGAAACCCACTGAGCTAGAGTGCGATCGACCGCGCCTCGGGTGGTCATTGTTTAGTCAGCGTTCCGATTATCGTTTCGTTGGGTCCGCCGAGGTAGATGTCTATCTGTGTTCCCGTCGGATTCATATGCCCCAGGCCGGTGAACTGCGACTTTCCGTTCACGTTGACCGCATCTACGCCAAAGAACAGCGATGCGCCCGAGATTAAGCTCGAGTCCGTCCCCGGCATGTCCGTGAATGATGTGGTCACGCCATTCTCCACGAAGGTACCCGCTATTTTGACCGTGTAGGCCACTGCCTGTTCGAAGTCAACTGTCATGACACTCGCCCCGTAGGCGCTGCTGGTGAGCGTGCCCGTGAACGTGCCGTTGAGCGGAGCAACGGTGTATCCCGTCAGCGTTCCGGTGACGTTCGATGGCGCTACGGTGCAAGCTTGCCCGGTATATTTGCCATTCGAGATGGATTGTCCATCGGCGCTCAGTTGTCCTGAAAAAGACGCGAACGCACCGGTTGGGGTCGCAATTTTAGCGTCAACTTCCGTGCCTCCAATCGCCCCATTGATCGAATACTGCTCACAGGAGATGGGTGCGATATTTTGAGTCAACGAAATTTGGGATGGCTGGAAGATGACCAGGTTACTCGCACTGAAGTTTGCATTCGTCGTCGGCAGATTCGTGCCGAAGTACATCTTGATCCCGTTCTGTGGAGTAACCACGTACTCCCACTGTCCGCCCTGCATGATGACGTTCTCGTCGCTTGAAGCTGTGCTGGAAGTAGCGCTCGCCGACCCGCATCCCGACAGGCCACCCAAAAGAACACCGATAAGGCACACCACGAGTATCAGATTTCTCATTTGGTTTCCTCCGTCTCGTCTCGACCGGGCGTAACGTGCTGGTAGACTACCTCGACCGTTAACATTGCCCGCGCGAAGTCGGATGCAAGTGTTATTTGACGGGATGCCCGCCGAACGCAATCGATAGCGACGGGTAGTGAGTTGGAACCTTAGTGGTCGGATTGAGAGCTGGGGCTTAGCTACTGCAGCTTGGCGTATTCGGCTTTTGCCTGCAGCAAGATGGGCAGATCTGGATCGGCGTCTTTCCAGAGGGCGAAGAAATCGTTGTAGGCGGCGCGAGATTTTGCCGCGTCTCCCGCCAGCGCGTGAGCACGCCCCAGCCCCAAATGCGCAAGCGCTCCAATCGGCTCGTTGATCACAACGCCGGACCAATCCACAATTTTCTGAAACTCGATGGCCGCCGCGGTTCCCTGATGAGAAGCGAGAAGAGCTTCGCCTCGAACGTATACTGGGTACAGGCTCGTTCGCAGCGTGTTGCTGCCGGGGATGCCGAGTTCGTAGGGCGAAGCGACGGCGAGAAATTCGACGGCTTTCGCAGCGTTGCCGGGGTCACCGAGAGCGAGCTGGGCCCGAAGCGTCGGCAAGTAATTGAAGCGGACGACGGTGTCTTCGGGAAAACGTTTGTCCAAATCGTCCGCCAGGCTTTTGGCACGCGTTGAGTCGCCGACCAGGGCGAGAGCCAACGCGGAGGCATACTCAGAGTCGCGGCCGTTCATTGCGGCGAGACTCGACGTCACGTGCTGCTTCGCTTGCGAAGCGTGTCCATACAGGGCTTCCCACAGGGCTGCAGAGGCTTCGGAGTCGGCGGTCATTTCCTTATCGCCGGCCCGTTGGGCAGAGTTGGATTCCTGGCGAAAGAGGTCGCGAGCCGTGTTCAATTTCCCAGCGTATGCGGCAGTGCTCGCTTCCAAACCGAGCATCACGCTTTCTTTTCCAGGTTTTCCCGTCGCCCACGAGACTTGCTCCGCCATTCCCGGCGCGTCCGATTTCAAGAACGCGAGATCATAGAGGTAGACGCGCAGTCCGGCGGAGTCGAAATTCTTTGCGAGCGCATCTTTTCCAGCCGCGGCGGCCTCGTCGAGACGTTTCAACGTCACATAGCCAAGGACGAGATTGCCGTAGCCCAAGCCGTCGGGAGCGCTGACGCGCATTGCGTCGCGGAATTCGGTGAGCGCTTTTTCATGCTGTCCGAGCGTTTGGTAGAGCACGCCGAGGTTGGTCGGAACGACACTTTCGCGAGGATAAATCTGCCCCCAGAGTTCGTAGACCTTGCTGGCTTTCTCAAGATCGCCCGTGACCATGTCGTGGTAATGCGACTCGATGTAAAACTTTTCCCATTCACTGACGCGAGAGCGAAGCTCGTAGGCCTTGCCGGCATTTTTCGACGCGAGAGATTTTTCGCCGAGATTGCGATACGTGGTGCCGAGAATGCCGTACGCCATGGCGAAATTCGGATCCAACTGGATGGAGCGTTCCAACAACGGGATGGCGGCGGTGTAGTCTGCTTTGGCCGTCAGGTCTTGTCTCCCGAGGCTATAGGCTTGAAGAGCCTCAAGGGACGGGGTCGACGCTTGTTCGATTGGCGTATCGAGTTTCTGAATCGTTTTAAGGGACTCACCCAGTTGCTCTCGCAACTTGGTGGAGGCCGTACCGAGCGCACCTAGCACTGCCTCTTTCCCATTCGCCGTGACTTGTTGCTCGGCGACGGAATCTCCCGTCTGACAATTCACCGCGCTTACACCGACAACATATTGATTCCCGATGTTTGAAATCGAACCGCCCAGATACACCTTACTTCCCAGGCGCTGGCAGAGATCGCTCGCCATCTTCGACGTAAGTTTGCTCTCCGGCGGAACTCCCATCAGCCGCAGTTCCTGCTGAATTCGTTGCTCGGAGATCAGGGACAAGAACGGTGATTGCTGTAACTGTGCGGCGAGCCCTTGCCGCAAAGTCTCGTCAAAAACCGGATCGCCGGTCTTATTGGTGAAATTCGCGAGAACGATCGTGTCGGCCTGGGTCAGCGCATGCGCGCGCCGGGTGTTGTATAGCCATCCTCCGATCGCCAGCACCGCAACCAGAGCGGCACCGCCAATGGCGAACGCTTTCCATCCCAACCCCGAATCACGTTTTTGCGCGCCAGCCGCAGCCGCTAACACAGCCGCTGGCACCGTCACAGAAACCGTCGTCTGCCCCGACTCAGTGATGCGCCGCAGTGCCAGCAAATCCGCGCGCACTGCCGCGGCGCTCGCGTAACGTCGATCGCGATCTTTCTCGATGCACTTGTTGATGATCTCTTCGAGCTGCGCCGGCACCGACGGATTCAGAAATCGCACCGATTCCGGCACGCGCGTGAGAATCGCCTCAATGATCGCGCCGCCGGTCCTGCCGCCAAACGCCGCTCGCCCCGTCGCCATCTCATACAGCAACAGCCCCAGCGCAAAAATGTCCGCCCTGGGATCAAGGTCATCGCCCCGCACCTGTTCCGGCGACATGTACGCCGGAGTGCCGCTTATGATTCCAACAATCGAAACATTCTCCTCCGTCGCTTTCGACGAAGTGTCGTCTCCCGCACTCTGCAGCACGCCCTTAGAAACGAGTTTCGCCAGCCCAAAATCAAGAACCTTGGCCTGCCCTCGCGACGTAACGAAAACATTCGATGGCTTGATATCCCGATGGATAATGCCCTTGCTGTGCGCCGCGTCAACGGCGTCGCTGATCTGAATCCCCAAATCGAGAATCTGCTCGATCGGTAGCGGCTTGCCATTGATATGCTGGCGCAGCGTTTCGCCGTCGATGAACTCCATCGCGATGAACGGCGCGTTGTCCTGCTCGCCGATGTCGTAAATCGTACAGATGCCTTGATGATTGAGCGCCGACGCCGCGAGCGCTTCTCGACGAAAGCGCTCCAAAGCCTGCGAGTCCTGCGTCATGCCGTCGGGCAGAAATTTCAGCGCAACCAAACGTTCCAGCCGGGTGTCGGTGGCCTTGTAGACCACACCCATTCCTCCAGCACCGAGTTTCTCCAGGATGCGAAAGTGAGAAATGGTCCGGTCAATCATGGTCGCTTGGGCCAGTGCTGATACCGCCGGTGTTCCAGATCAGTGATTCAACTCAGAGGGTTTGATCGCTCAACGGTTCGTCGTCCGCTTTGCGACGCTCGGTCTTGGGCGGCTTTGGTGATGCCAGCATATTGACCGCCCGTGATCCGTCGCCGTAAGCGGCCAGATCCACGGTCTGTTCCAGTTCCAACGTGACATTCTTGTTGCAGACGCTGCAAACCAGCGCCCCGTAAGCCGAACTATCTTTTTGGATGAACACGTTGAAGCGCATGACCCGTTCACAACAAACGGGAATCCAGATATTTGACGTTTGCGGAAGAGTCAAAGCTCACCTATCCAGAACGAATTGGCCGGGAGTATACACCGAAACCGACCCGCCTTGCGCCATAGTGACCTCGACAAGCAGCGCGCCACCAATCAAACGTTCCGCGGGAAATTAATCACCGACATCCCCGTGCGTCTTCGTGAATCCATCGGGCTTGGCGCAACAGACAGAGCCCGACGGAATCACCGTTCCTCAATTCGGCTGCCCGTTACCCGGATGCGAATCGCTATGCTTCATCGAAGTCTTGACGATCGTAGCTTTGTGCTCTTTGTTGTCGTCGTCGAGAATTATGATTTTCCCTTTCTCAACGACGTACTTGACGTCCTCGCCTACGTTCACATTCGCCGGCTTCGACCAGGGAAAGAGGAGGTGTTCGCTGGCTTCATATACAACCTTGTGGGTCTCGATGGTGTACATCTGATACGTCTCGATGTTGTCGGTGGACGTCGTCGTTGAGTTCGAAGAGTAGTCCGTCTTGTTGCCCTTGTCTTTTATTTGGCCATCCCTGTTCGTTGTCGTCGTAGACCCCTCGTTCACCTTCTGCTGTTCCATCGACGTCAGCACACCCGACTTCCAGTTGCGCGGCGGTACAGCCGCGACGATCGCTGTCGCACTCAGAACGCAAGCCAACACTCCCAACGCTTTCCGTCGCATTTCGTTCCCCCGTCACTCCCTCAGAATTAACGCGCCGCCATCATACACCGCCGATTCGAACCTCGAGGGCACCGGAACATCCACAAATTGAAAAGATATAAAGTATCTCCATCTGCTGGACAGAGAGAGCAAATGAGACATACCGTCCTCTTCGTTTTCGTCGCAGTTCTCGCTCTTCCCTACCACCTTTCGGCGCAGCCCGAAAATCCAGCGTCTCTCCCGCAGGAATTTCTGGGGACTTGGAAACTCGTCTCCTATGTCCGACAAGAGATTCCGTCCGGCGTGAAGTCCGATGTCATGGGGCCACATCCGCAGGGTTACATCAATTACGGCCGCGACGGCCGAATGATCGTAATGATTGTCGGCAGCAATCAAAAGAAGCCTGCCGCAGCCGTTGCCACCCCTGTCGAAGCCGCAGCCTTGCTCAAGAGCATGCTCGCGTACGCCGGAACGTTTGCGGTAGACAGCGAGGCCAAAACCGTAACTCATCACGTAGAGATTTCGTGGGACGAGTCCCGCACCGGCACCGACCAGGTTCGGCGTTTCAAGTTGGAAGGCAACACCCTGAAACTGACCACCGATCCCTCGATCGACCCCGCCACCGGCGAAAAAACAATCCGCGAACTGATCTGGAAGAGATCACCCTAACGCAATTCCCCGAGCGCACGAACACCAAGCCTTGCCTAAACTCGTTTGTCACTGGGCAGCACCGTATAAAAACTGCAATGCCGTTGGAAATCGGCCCGCCCATGCCTGTTCGTCGTGTGCCGCACCCACCTGTTCGACGACGCGCACCCGATCCCTTCCTAGGCCGGCGCGCCGGAATATTTCTGTCAGCCGATGCACGTCGTCGACCGGCTCGCGAACCGATCCAACCCCGATAAAAATCTTTTCGGGCCAATGATGAACCCGCTCTGCTTCGTGCAGAAGAAAATCATCGTGAGCATACAAGGACGGGCTTTCCAGCAGCAGCCTGCCGAATCTGTCGGGATGAGTCATGACCGTATAAAGCGCTATTCCGGCGCCGTATGAGGACCCACCCAGCCCCGTCTTGTCAGGCCTGTCATCCGTTCGGAAGTCTTTGTTAATCAGCGGTATGACTTCGTCCAACAGAAACCGAGGGTATTCTTTGCCGCGGACTTCGGGCGTTGCGGGAGTCAGCGTTTCATCAGGAAAAGGCAGATACTCCTTGGGACGGTCTTTCTTTCCCGCATTGTCGATTCCTACGATAATCATCGGCGGAATCTTTCCGCTTTCAATTAACGTCGTTGCAGTCTCATCAGCCTTCCACTCGTCGGAGCTGAACATCGACGTGCACGCATCGAACAAATTCTGCCCGTCATTCAGATAAAGCACCGGATAGCGTTTGGCACGGTCATCAGCGTCGTATCCTGGCGGCAGCCAAACCCGCAACATGCGTGAATTGCCAAAAACTTTGCTCGCCAGCGGCTCGACCACCAAATGTCCAACGACCGAGCATCTGGGACTTTGTTCGCGCGAATCGATTTGGATAGTGGCCAAGCTTGTGGCCAATAAGATCGTCGCAATGCGTAGCGAAACCATGCGCATGTCAGGATTCTCGACCAAGCAGCGCGTTTGCCACACTGGAAATGCCAAACAGAATGTAATTTTGGAAAATAACGAAAATGGAGCGGCGGCGTAAGTTGTTGGAATTTATGGAGCGGCCTATCGGAATCGAACCGACACCTGAACCTTGGCAAGGTTCCGTACTACCACTATACTAAGGCCGCTTAACCGCAAGACTTTTATAACACGCCGACACAGCACTCACAAGTGCTGCATCGTCCCCTGCTTCAAAAACCAAACAACCTGAGTCGCTTTTCAAACCGGAAGCGCAGCTCTACGAAACCTGGCTCACGCGCGCCGATTTCACCACCGGCGACCGCCTCTGTCGCTCGGCGAACCGCGCCGCTTTATCCTTATCCGTATACACTCGGCCGAACTTCTCGCCGTCGGCATAAAAAACCGTGACAAGCCAGTGATGATGCTTTCTCCGTCGATCTTTGCCGAACGTGCTCTTTTCCTTGCTCGTGCTCTTCTTCGTCACAGTTTTTGTCACAATGATTTCCTGTAGTCGTAGGTCGTTGCGGAACTATTGCAAAGAACGAGGCCCCACGCAACTACCACCTGTATGAACTTCGGAACTCTACCATAACGAGACTCAGCAGAACCATAATTTCCAAGTCAACGATGAAGTAAACCATGCCCGCGCGGCTGCGTCGCATTGGAAGCGTTTAAACCATGTCAGATGCGGTTTGCGGCAACCCGTTACACAGATTACAAACATCAACCACCCTAACCCGATCGCCCCGCAGGGTCACGGCACGAGTGCGCTCGCCTTGTTCGATTCTCGCATTCGACTCGGCCTCACGAAGTCGCTGATCGCGTAGCCGCACCGACCGCCAATTCACCAAGCACCAAACTCGCCGCGACCCCTGCGCGCTGCCTCCGCTTACTCTGCGTTAAAGCTTTCTCTCCCCACGAGCAAGCGATTACCCGCCATTTGTCACATTTTTGTCTCGTCCAATTTCCGCCTAACGCCCGCCTCCCACCCCGCATCTAACTGGATTCATTGCCCTTCCTGCACCGAAAAATCGGTTGCAGTCCATGAAACTTTCGCCAACTTTCTACGTCTTTATGGGTGAGGACACAGTTAAGCTAAATGTGGCGGAGAAATACAATGATGACAACTCTCAAACATAAACAACCGCCTCTTCTGGAAGATCTCCGGAACCATTCGCAGGATCAGATTCTCGAGCTGCGAACGCTCTTGAGCATGGGCGCACCACTACGCGCCGATGCACGACGCCCGGGTTTTTTTGAAGTGGACGGCGATGCAAACGTTTTTTATATCTTTAAATATCCCACCGGCACGAAAGTATTGCTGTTGGGAGTGTGGGACCGTGAACGCGATCCGGTCGCGGAACTAGTCGCTTGCGCAGGCAACGCAGCCTAAGCGCCTCAACTCACACAATTCTATAAACCATTAAAAAAGGCGCCCCGATAAACCCGGGGCGCCTTTCAACTTTTCAGCTCTTCTGTTCTGTAGCTCTGTGCCCTCTGCGACCTCTGTGGTAAATCTCCTTCGTCCCCACTCAGGCGATTTGTCTCGATGCCCGCCGCTAGGCGACCCTGTTTATTCATCCTTCCAGAGCGGTTGTCATCCTGAGCGCAGCGAAGGATCTCAGACGTCTCAGTCAATTAAGCACGAGCCACAAGCATCAGGTGGTCGCCGTCGTCACTTCTTATCCGCATCCAGCTTCAACGACGCCGAATTAATGCAATACCGCAGCCCCGTCGGATTCGGCCCGTCATCAAACACGTGCCCCAGGTGCGCTTCGCACTTGCTGCACTTCACCTCGGTCCTCTTCATCCCGTGGCTCCGATCATCCTCGCTCGCCACCGCTTCCTTACTCGCCGGCGCGTAAAAACTCGGCCATCCCGATCCCGAGTGATACTTCGTCTCCGACCGGAACAGCGGCTCGCCGCAGCAAACGCACTTGTACGTCCCCGCCGTCTCGGAACTCTCATACTCCCCGGTGAACGGCGGCTCCGTCCCCTTCTGCCGCGTCACGTAATATTGATTCGGCGTTAGTTCCTTCTTCCACTCCGCCTCACTCTTCTGAACTTTCTCTGCCATCTCCATCCTCCCAGTAACTTCAGTATTTCCAATCAATTCCAAGCAAAGCTCGATTCGAACCACGAAACCCACGATTCGAATAACTCGTCGATTACTATTGACAACTCGTATAACTTATGCTACTCTTCTTTGTGAACCTCGCCGCCATTCCCGCAAACTCTTTAGAATCACATTCTTGCACTCTTCGCAGCTCTAACTCCCGCAGAATCACATTCTTGCGCAAAAACAGGGGGAGGGGGTGCGGCAACCGCCATTGTTCCCATAGCCCTCAGACTCATTCTCGGTGCTGCACGAGACCTCGCCCTTCGATGATATGCGGTTAGGCGATTGGATACATCACCCCTCTCGCCGGATGCAACAATCGAAATGCGCACCTGATCTCGCGCCCTCGTTCCACGCCCGCTGCCAAACGCCGGTTGACACAACGCGCGTCCTTCCCTATTCTGCTCCTGCAAATGATTTCGCGAGTCCATCGCCACCATCATCATCACGGCACAGCGCCGCGCTTGATGATGTGTGCATAGCGATTCGCTACCACACAGTTCTCATCACCCGCTGGCGCAACGGCCCAGCGGGTTTTTTGTTTTTATGCCCGGCGAATTCGACGGAAGTTAGCAACAAAGCGGTAAGACAAGTAGAAACGCAGACGAGAGGACGCGATGCAACTCGACTTCACAAAGGCTGACGGCCTCATCCCCGCTATCATTCAGGACTCTGCGTCCGGCGATATCCTCATGCTCGGCTTCATGAACGATGTCGCGCTCGCCGAAACGCAGCGCACGCGCGAAGTTGTCTTCTTCTCGCGCTCGCGCAATCGCCTATGGAAGAAGGGCGAGTCCAGCGGGCATGTGCTGAAGGTCCGCGACATCCGCATTGACTGCGACGCCGATTCCCTGCTGATTCGCGTCGACCCGATCGGGCCCGGCGTGTGTCACGAAGGCTATCGCTCTTGCTTCTTCCGTAGTATCGCGAGCGATGGCGAAACACGGGTGATCGAGCAACGTACATTCGATCCCGAGAAGATCTACGCGCAGCAAGAGGGCAAACCGACGGAGAGCAAACGATGAGCCGCCTGAAACTTGGCATTCCGAAAGGCAGCTTGCAAGACGCGACGATCGATCTGTTCAGTCGCGCTGGATGGAAAATCGGAGTCAGCTCGCGCAGCTACGTTCCCACGATCGACGATGCCGAAATCGAATGCCTGCTGGTCCGCGCGCAGGAAATGGCCCGCTATGTCGAGACCGGCGCGCTTGACGCCGGAATCACCGGCCACGACTGGGTTGTCGAAACCGGATCGAATGTTGAGGAGTTGGCTGAACTTATTTATGCGAAACAGCGGCTTTCGCGCGTGCGCTGGGTTCTTGCTGTTCCCGAGGATTCGGAGATTCGCAAGCCTGCTGATCTCGCGGGAAAAATCATCGCCACGGAAATTGTGCGCATCACTGAGAGTTACCTCGCGCGGCATGGAGTCACCGCGCGCGTTGATTTTTCCTGGGGCGCGACGGAAGTGAAAGTTCCGCAGCTTGCGGACGCGATCGTCGAAGTTACGGAGACGGGAGCATCGTTGCGCGCGAATCGATTGCGTATCATCGACACCGTTCTTGAATCCGCAACAGTTTTCGTCATGAATCGCAATGCGGTTGCCGATCCGTGGAAGCGCGAAAAAGCGCAAAACTTGATTCTGATGTTGCAAGGCGCCATCGCTGCGGCCAGCAAGGTTGGATTACTGCTGAACGTACGTCGCGATGATCTCAACCGCGTTCTTGATGTCTTGCCCGCGCTGAAAAAGCCGACGATCTCGACGCTGAGCGATCCCGATTGGGTTGCGGTGAATACCATCATCGAAGAAAGCGTCGTGCGACAGATTCTGCCGAAACTCAAAGCCGCGAACGCGCAAGGGATCGTTGAATACCCTTTGAATAAAATCGTCCTATGATCCGCATCCTCAAACTCAACGCCGCGACCGAGAAACAACTGCTGCGCGCGCGCCAGTTCCGCGACACGGAAGCTGAGCGCGTCGCCGCGAAAATAATCGCCGACGTCCGCAAACGCGGCGACACGGCACTCTTCGCCTGGACAAAGAAACTCGACCGCCAAAATCTCAACTCCAAGAACGTCTACATTCCGTGTAGGGGCGCAGCACTGCTGCGCCCCAGCTTGCCCAGGCGTAATGAATCCACCTCAACTCGTTTTCTCGAAGCCGTAAAACACGCCGCCAAGAACGTTCGCGCCGTAGCGGAGAAACAACTCCCCCGGCCGTGGTCGCTCACGGTTGAACCAGGTGTCATCATTCGCCAGTCCGTCAGCGCCATCGACACGATCGGCTGCTACATTCCCGGCGGACGAAACGCGCTCGTCTCGACGCTGATGATGACCGTCGTGCCTGCGCAGGTCGCCGGCGTTAAAAACATTGTTGTGGTCTGTCCTCATCCCAACGCCGAGCTTCTTGCCGCGGCGGATTTTCTGGGCATTGAAAAAATCGCGCAGATCGGGGGAGCGCAGTCCGTCGCTGCACTTGCTTACGGCACGCAATCGATACCGCGCGTGGAAAAAATCTTTGGTCCCGGAAATCGCTACGTCACCGCCGCCAAGCAGCTTGTGAGCAGCGACTGCGCCATCGATCTGCCCGCGGGCCCGACGGAAGCTGTTGTGCTCACCAACGACAGCAAGTCCGACGCTGAGTGCATTGCGTCCGATCTGTTGGCGCAAGCCGAGCACGCCCCTGACGCAGGCAGCTTTTTCGTTACTACATCCAAACAGTTAGCGCAAAGAGTTCGGTTAGTCGTTGAAGAACAACTTGCGCAACTGCCGACCGCAAATCCAGCTCACGTCTCCATGCGTAAGAGTGGCGCGATCGTTCTTGCAGCTTCGACGAGCCAGGCTTGCGACTTTGTGAATCGCTTCGCTCCGGAACACCTCAGCCTTCCCGGCGACGACAGCGACTCGCTACTGAAACGATGCAACGCAGCGGGAACGATCTTCGTGGGGCCATACGCCGCTCAACCTCTCGGCGACTACGCCAGCGGCAGCAACCACGTTTTGCCAACGGCGGGATGGGCAAGACGGCGCGGCGGACTGAGCGCCGCTGATTTCGTAAAGTGCGTCACCGTGCAGCAAATCAATCGCGCCGGCTTCGCGCGCCTCGCCGACGACGTGCAGCTACTCGCCAACGCTGAGGGACTGCAAGCTCACTCCAACGCCATCGAGGTTCGTCGATGAAGATGAACGTCCAACTCCACGTGCGCCAGGCCATTCTCGATCGCCGCACCTACGAGCCGCCCGGCGAGGGTCGCGCTGATAAGCTTCGGCTTGATTTCAACGAGAACACCGCTGGCTGCTCGCCGGCAGTTCGGCGTGCGCTCGCGAAACTCACGCCGCAGCTTCTCTCGATGTATCCCGGAGTACGATCGCAGCACGCGGCGACTGTCACGCCACTTCAAGGTAAAACCGGACCAACTTCTTCTCACCAACGGTGGCGACGACGCGCTTCGCCTGTTTTTCGACGCCTTCGTGGACGCAGGAACGGAAGTCGTCATCGTTGAGCCCACCTTCCCCATGTATCGTTACTGGGGTGAAGTCGCCGGCGCGAAAATCAATTCGCTGCCCTACGGCCCGTCGTTCGAGTTCCCTACCGACGCCGTCCTCCGTTCGCTCGACTCACACCCACGCGTCCTGTTCATCTGCAATCCCAACAACCCGACCGGAACGCTCGTAGAAAAATCGACGATCGAAAAAATCCTGCAAGCCGCGCCGCGCACTTCCGTCGTCATCGATGAAGCTTACGTCGAGTTCTCTGGCGTCACCGTCGCGCCGTGGATCGACAAATATCCGCAACTATTCGTCGCGCGCACGTTTTCAAAAGCCGCGGGGCTGGCCGCACTTCGCCTCGGCGCAATCCTTGCACATCCCGACTCGCTTGCCATTCTTCGCCGCGCGACTGCGCCGTTCCCGGTAAATCTCGCTGCGCTCGTCGCCGCCGAGGCCGCTGTCGCGGATTCCAAAACGATGCAGCGCTACGTGAAAAACATTCTTCGCCTACGTCCGTGGTTCGAGCAAGAGCTGCACAAGCTCGGCTTCAACACCTACCCGAGCGCCGGGAATTTTGTCCTCGTCGATTTTCGCGATGCTGGCCCAGATCTCATCGCCAACCTCGCCAAACAAAAGGTCATCGTTCGCGATCGTAGAGACATCGCACCCGGCCATATCCGCATCAGCATTGGCACGCAAAAGCAAATGGAGCGCTTGCTCAAGCTGATCAAGCGCTTTCTCAAAGGTCGCAAAAAATAAAATGCCTCGCATAGCTACCATCGATCGCAAAACCAACGAGACCAGTATCAAGCTGCGGCTGAATCTCGATGGCCGGGGCGCGTCGCGCATCTCCACCGGGATTCGCTTTCTCGATCACATGCTGGATCTCGTCGCGCGCCACGGAGCATTCGATCTCACGATCGAAGCTAAAGGCGATCTCGACGTGGATCAACATCACACTGTCGAAGACACCGGTATCGCGCTAGGTGAAGCCGTCGCGAAAGCGATCGGCGACAAACGCGGCATCCTTCGGGCTGGCTACTTTTTGATGCCGATGGACGAAACGCTCGCCGCCGCGGCGATCGACCTCAGCGGACGGCCGCACTGCGTCGTTACCGGAAAAATCAGCGCCAAACGGGTCGGCGACTTTCAAACCGAACTGACTGAAGATTTTTTTCAGGGATTCGCCCAAGCCGCCCGCGCGAACGTACACCTCCGCGTGGTCTATGGCCGTTCGTCGCATCATCAGGTCGAAGCGCTATTCAAAGCATTTGCACGAGCGCTGCGCTTCGCGGTTTCGCGCGACAAGCGACTCCGCAATGTGCTTCCGAGCACGAAGGGGCTGCTTTGAGGCCGCCCGTCACACTCATCGACTACGGCGCCGGCAACGTCACCAGCGTTGAGCGCGCGCTGCAGAAACTTGGTGCGGAATCGATCCGTGCGAACACGTCCGAATCAGATCGACCAAGCTGAAGTGCTGATTCTCCCTGGCGTGGGCCATTTTGCCGCGTTGATCCGTGCGCTCGACGAACAGAATCTCCGCGCCCCGCTGCTTGCGGCGCTCGAACGCGGGGTTCCATTCCTGGGGATTTGTCTCGGTCTACAAGCGCTCTACGACGGCAGCGAAGAAGCGCCGGAGCTGTCCGGACTTGAAATGTTTCAAGGAAGGGTCTGCGCCTTGCCCGCAAATGTGAAACTGCCGCACATGGGCTGGAATCAGGTACACCGCACGCACAATTCACAACTGCTCGACGGCATTGCATCTGACGCGCACTTTTACTTCGCCCACTCTTATGCCGCGTGCGCGACCGAGGGCGACACGAACGCCGTCGCCACTTGCACCCACGGTTCGGAGTTCGTCGCCGTGCTCGAACACAAAAATATTCACGCCGTGCAATTTCATCCCGAAAAAAGCGGCCATCCCGGCTCGCAACTTCTCGGAAACTTCTTGACCATCGCGAAAGCCGCGGCATGACCCTGGCTCACCGCATCATTCCCTGCCTCGACACCGACGGAGTTCGCGTCGTCAAAGGTGTCAACTTTGTCGGCCTCCGCGACGCCGGCGATCCCGTGGCACTTGCCGCGCGATACAACGCGGAAGGCGCGGACGAACTCGTGGTACTCGACATCGCCGCTTCGCGTGATCGCCGGCCAACGTTTCTCGACACGATCCGCCGTGTCGCCGCTGAACTCGCCATCCCGCTCACTGCGGGCGGCGGAATTCGTACGCTCGAAGATGCTCGCGCCGTGGTTCGCGCCGGCGCCGACAAGATCACGGTCAACACCGCCGCGGTCCAGCGGCCTGAGCTGATCTCCGAACTTTCAAGAGAATTTGGCGCTCAGGCGGTCGTTCTGGCGATCGATGCGAAGCGGAATGATTCAGATAATCGATGGCAAGTAAGGATTCGCGGCGGCCATGACGGTACCGATCTGGATGCCATCGAATGGGCGAAACAAGGTGTCGCCGCAGGCGCCGGTGAAATCCTCCTCACCTCCGTCGATCGCGACGGCACGCAAAAAGGATTCGACGTCCCGCTCACCGCCGCGATCTCCAACGCCGTGAGCGTTCCCGTCATCGCCAGCGGTGGCGCAAAACTACCCGAACATTTCGCCGAAATCTTTCGTGAAGGCAACGCCGACGCTGCCCTCGCAGCGTCCATCTTCCACGACAATATCCAGCCGATCCGCGCTCTCAAGAATTTTTTGGCTGCGGAAGGAATCGAGGTTCGTCTCTCGTGTTGATTCCCTGCATCGATCTCCAAGGCGGGCAAGCCGTCCAACTTGTTCACGGTCGGCGCCGCGAACTGGCAGTTGCGGACGTATTTGGCCTATTGGACAAATTTAGTTCGTACGAATGGCTGCACATCATCGACCTCGACGCCGCGATGAATAAGGCAGCCAACACAAAACTGGTACGCGCGCTCTGCAAAAAAGCCGCAACCGCAGTACAAGCTCAAAGTTCGCGTCGGAGGTGGAATCCGGACGATTGCTCGCGCGACGTCCGCCGTTACCGCCGGCGCAAACCAAATCATCATCGGCAGCGCCGCGTTCGCCGGCGGAGCGATGAACGAGAAATTCCTGAAGCGATTGGTCGAGAAATTTGGCCGCAAAAGAATCGTGATCGCACTCGACACCGCGAGAGGTCAGATCCTCACGCAGGGCTGGCGCGAAAAACTGAAACTCCATCCGAGCGCCGTCATTCCCCAACTCGAACCTTTCTGCTCTACCTTTCTCTGCACGGACGTGGACCGCGAAGGCACGATGACCGGCGCGAATCTTCGCTATTTTCGCGAACTCCGCAAAGCCACTGCGCTGCCAATCATCGCGGCCGGCGGCATCACCACACGCCGCGAAATCACCGCGCTCGAGAAAATCAATATGGACGCCGCCGTTGGCATGGCGCTCTACAAAAATCGAATTCGGTGAAAAACCTCGCGCTATAGAGCTACACAAAAACGCATTCGATGAGAGCGCGCTAATCTGCCGAATGCTTTCTACGGCACACGCAGTCACAACCGCGTACTTGTTCGCATTCGCTGATGTATGGTTATTACAGCTGTTCCCCTTCGCCACCGTCCGGCCGGACGATGGTTTCCATCAGCTACTGAAATTTCGTAATCGAAACGCTTTCGACTTCGAGGTTTGCCCTTGAAGCTGCGTAATCGCGCATCAGCCTGAACGGGCTGCTCCTCTCGCCGATCGACGCACCAAATCAACGTGAGGAAGTGTGTGCGCCTGACCAGACTCGATCAACTTCTCTCGTCGCCGTTTCGCCACCAAAACTTTGCGACTCTTCTGGTCGTCGTTCTGTCCGCGATAGCGGCACTCAACTCAAGCACTCCGCTCGAAGCTCGCCAGCAGCCGCAACAACCTGCGCCCACTCAAGCCGACCAACAACCGCGCGAAGATCTCTCGAAGCTTAACCTCGAAGACCTGATGAACATCTCGGTCTATTCGGCATCCAAACGCGTGCAAAGCTCCAGCGACGCTCCGTCGTCGGTGACCGTAATCACCGCCGACGAAATCCAGAAATATGGTTATCGTTCTTTGGCCGATATTCTCGAGAGCGTGCGCGGCTTCTACGTGACCTATGACCGCGACTACAGCTTCGTCGGAGTGCGAGGGTTTGGACGTCTGGGCGACTCCAACAATCGATTGCTCGTTCTTATAGACGGTCACCGCATCAACGATAATGTTTTCGGCCAGCCGTACCTCGGAACGGAATTTCTCGTCGATGTCGATATGATCGAGCGCGTCGAGATCGTGCGCGGGCCGAGTTCTTCGCTGTATGGCGCCGACGCGTTTTTCGCGGTAATCAATGTGATCACCCGCAAATCTTCGCAATTGAAAGGCGCGGAGCTTTCGTTTGCGGGCGAGAGTTACGACACGTATCAGGGCCGCGCCAGCTACGGCGTTCGTCTAAACGATGTTGATCTCGCGCTCTCCGGCACTTTCTACGACAGCCAGGGGCCGACACTCTTCTTTCCCGAGTTCAATACTCCCGCTACGAATAACGGCATCACGAGCAACACCGACTATGAAAACTTCCAGCACATCATCGGCACCGTAAGTTTTCACGGTTTCACGTTGCAAGGCCTTTACAGCGCGCGCGACAAAGGCGTGCCGACCGGCTACTTCGGGTCCGTGTTTAATGATCCGCGCACGAAAAATATCGACCGCCATCAATATCTCGACCTCAGCTACCGTCACTCGCTTGGCGATCATTGGGACATCGCGCTGCGCACCTCCTACGATCATGCGACTCTGCGCGCGCCTCTGGTTTTCGCGACGGGACTTCCGGACATCGCCACGACTCTCGATACATATTCCTTTTGGGGAGAATGGTGGGATAGCGAAGCGCAGCTGAGCCGCACGCTGTATGAAAAACACAAGATTACTTTCGGCACGGAGATTATCGACAATTTCAAACAAGACCAGAGTGACGCGCTCGAGCTCGACCACTCGGTCGTGCTCGCTCAGGAGAGTTCCGTCATCTGGGCTCTGTACGCGCAGGACGAATTCAGCATCACTCGCAAACTGATTCTCAACGCCGGCGTGCGTTACGATCACTACTCGCAGTTCGGCGGGACGACAAATCCTCGCCTCGCGCTTATCTATCACGTCGCGCGGCCTACGACGCTCAAACTGCTTTACGGCACCGCTTTTCGCGCGCCTGAACCTTTTGAGGTCACGCCGGACTTTGGCAGCTTCGATAACAACACGTTGCTGCATCCCGAAGAGATTCGTAACGTTGAAGGTGTGATGGAGCAATCGCTCGGCGAGCGGTTTACGTTGACTGGCGATATTTTTCGAAGTTGGATCAAGAATCTGATTACGCTCGAATCGAATCCCGCTGACGGCAATTCGATCTATCTGAATGCTCAACGAGTGGATTCGACGGGAGCGGAATTCGAGTTCAATGCGCGGTTGTTTGATGGAGTTCAGGGGAGCGCCAGCTACAGCTACACTGTTGCGCACGAGCTTGCTGCGAACGATTTATTTCCAAATTCGCCGCGGCATCTCGGCAAGCTCAGTGTCTCGGTTCCTGTGATCCAGCGGCGTTTGTTCGGGAGTCTCGACGCGCAATACACGAGTTCGGTGCAGACGCTGACGGGAAATACGGTCAGCGGCTTTGGAGTTTTGAATGCGACCGCGCTTGGACACGTCTTCAGCAAGCATCTCGATCTCTCCGCAAGCGTCTACAACCTTCTCGACAATAAATATTTCAATCCTGGCCGCCCCGAAGATATCGAAGACACCATCCAGCAAGACGGGCGAACGTTTCGGCTGAAAGCAACCGCGCATTTCTGAGATTGAGCCGGTCTATCAGTATCGATTGCCTTGGGCAGGCCCGGGTTAGTGTGTCACGGACGTTGATGCTTGGAGACACCGATTGACACGAACGGTGTACGAAAAGCTTTTCGGTGCCTATGATCGAATCAATCTCGATCGGACCGGACATGACCGCCGAAACACTTCGATGTCCCTCTTGCGGCGCTGCAGTTTCATCCGCGGCGACTCGCTGTGATTTTTGCAAAGCGACTCTCGCAACGGTAACTTGCCCTACATGCTTTGGCGTGATGTTCGCAGGCGCAGAGTTCTGCTCGCATTGCGGCACAAAAGGAAGCCGCAGCGAAGCGTCGGGTGCCGAGGCTTCGCATTGTCCACGCTGTCAGGTCCCGATGAATCGCGTCACGGTCGGCACGACGGGCCTTCTCGAATGCGCTCGGTGTGAAGGAATCTGGGTCGACGTCGACACGCTGAATCAGATTTCGGCCGACCGCGACAAGCAGGCGTTTGTGGCGAGCGTTCCCGCTGGTGCGGAAGAACCGTTGCAGTTGGAGAGAAATATTCGGTATGTGCCCTGTCCGGTTTGCCACGAACTGATGAACCGGGATCAATTCGCGCATTGCTCTCATGTCATCGTGGACGTGTGCAAAGCGCATGGGACGTGGTTCGACAAGGATGAATTGCGGCGTGCGGTGCAATTTATCCGTGGAGGCGGTCTGGAGAAGGCTCGCTCACAGGAACTGGAACAACTCAGAGACGAGCAGCGGAGATTGGCTTTCGCACGACTGCACAGCACCACGTTTGAGCCGCAGTCGTCCAGCTCTCCGAGTGTCGCTGGATCTGACATTACCTCGTCTGCGATCAAGCTTCTGTTTGATTTCTTTCGTTAGATGGCAGCCCGGATCGGTGTCAGATTTTTGTCGCCACGCAAGCCACGGATGACACCCCTGCCCAGATTTTTCGTCGAATTGACAAGTGCGCTTTGCGGATGAAGTAGTATCTGACGCCATGTCTATTTCAAAAGCAGCCATCTCCTCGTTGGCATTGTCCTTCGTATTTGCAGCCGTTATGTTCGCGGGCGCGGCGTCAACTGACGCGAACGTGACCGCAATGCCCGTCGCCGTGGGTGCGGGGCAGGCGGCTCAGCCGGCGCTGACTTTCACTCTCAAGCCCGTCGGGAAAAACGTGTACGCTGCGATCGACGACGCGAAAGGCGAGGCCGGCGCGAACGCGGGCTTCGTCATCGGCGACGACGGCGTCGCGGTGATCGACACGTTTGAAAATCCTGAAGCGTCGAAGCAGATGCTTGGGGAGATTCGCAAGCTCACGCAACTCCCGATCAAGTTCGTCGTCAACACGCACTATCATATCGACCACGTTGCCGGTAATTCCCTGTTCCAGCAAAACGGCGCGATCGTTTTCGCGCAACGCAATGTCCGGAATTGGATACACACCGAAAATTTGAAGTTCTTCGGGAAGGACATCAAGCTCGAGCAACGCAAGATGGTCGAAACGCTTGGCGCACCCGACGCTGTTTATGAGAATGGCGTCACGCTTTTTCTCGGGACGCGACGCATCGACGTTCGGGTATTCCCGGGTCACACGGGCGGCGACTCGGTCGTCTTTATCCCCGACGCGAAAGTCGTCTTCACCGGCGATCTGTTCTGGCGCAACACACTACCGAACCTAATCGACGCGACGACGTCGGCATGGATTCCGACTCTTAACGGTGTTATCGCCGCTGCGCCGAACGCGACCTACGTTCCTGGTCACGGCGACGTCGGCAACGTCGATGACGTTAGGAGTTTCCGTGATTACTTGTCATTTCTTCGCGAACAGATCGCGCCTCTGGTGCAACAGAACAAAACGGGAGATGACCTGGTCAACGCTGCTCTCCCCGCCGTAACGGAAAAGTACGGCAAATGGGACTTTTTCAAGTATTTCGCGAAGCCCGATATCCTGGACACCGCCGCCGAAATCCGCGGCGACAAGAAAATCCCGCAACCTGAGAAGTGAGCGTCGATTTCAATAGCAAGAAGGTTCGGCGGAAAACGAAAGCGCCGGCGAAAGCCGCCGGCGCAGAATCGCATCAAAATTTTAAGAGAAGTTTGACGTGCCTATCTCAGGTAGGCGTCCGTAACGTACTGCTGCACCATGCGCTGCGTATTGAAGAACGACCCGTTGATGGCGATTGCGTGCTGCATCACGGACAGATATTTCGTTCGATCCTTGTAAAACATCGGCAGGATCACGTTTTCCAGTTTTTGATAGAGCGACTGGACGTCAGCGTTGTTATCCACCGCGGTCTGTGTACCCGCCGACAAACGGGACTCGCCGATCGACCATCCGGTGACGCCTTCAATGCACCCTTCGACCCACCATCCGTCCAGAATGCTCAGGCTCGGCACACCGTTGAGCGCCGCCTTCATTCCGCTTGTTCCCGATGCCTCCAGGGGAAACTGTGGCGTATTCAGCCACAAGTCGACGCCGGCGGTAATTTTTCCGCCGACCTCCATGTTGTATTCGTCCAAGAATACGATCGTGACGGCTTTCTTCAACGCCTTCTTGGCCGCAAAAATATGCCGGATGATCTCTTTGCCGCCTGCGTCATGTGGATGCGCCTTACCGGCGTACACGATCTGAAACTTTCCCGCGTTTTTGGCGATCTGCCGCAAGCGGTCGAGATCGCTGAGGATCAAATCGCCGCGCTTGTATCCGGTGGCGCGCCGCGCAAAACCAATCGTGAAAGCATCCGGATCCAGGGTCATTCCGGTCTTCGTCCTGCACGGCTTCGAACAAGTCGTGCTTCGCAATCAGATGCGACGCCCACAACTCCTCTGCCGGCATCCCCAGCGCGCTGCGCAACGAATAATTGTCTTCGCGCCAGGATGAGATGTAGCGATCGAACAATTCCGCGAATGCGGGCGACACCCACGTTCCGGCGTGTACGCCGTTCGTGATCGCCTCGATCGGGACCTGCGGGAACATTTTCCGTGAGGTCTCGCCATGCAGCTTTGCGACACCGTTGACGTACGTGCTCAAACTCAGCGCCAGGTACGTCATGTTCAGCGACGCGCCTGCGCGCGCGGCTTCCTGCATATCCGGGTAATTCTGCTCGGCCTGCAGGATTCGCTTTACGAGATCGGCCGACGGGGCGTCCTTTAAATCAAAAAATCCATTCTGATCGGGAAAGGCGCGCGTCAAAAATTCCATTGGGAAGCGATCGTGACCGGCCGGCACCGGCGTGTGCGTTGTGAATATGCACTTGCTCCGCACTTTCTCGATGTCCTCGCCGCGAGTCGAAGTGCGTCCAGCCTTCTCGGCTTCCTCGCCCAACAGCTCGAGTGTGAGCATGGCCGCGTGGCCTTCGTTCATGTGATACCGAGTCAGGTCGGTATGGCCGAGCGCGCGCAGCATGCGCACACCGCCAACTCCCAGCAGCACTTCCTGACACAAACGGTAGTAGGAATCGCCGCCATACAAAGATCCAGTCAGCGCGCGATCCTGTTCCGCATTCGACTCCAGCGCCGCATCCAGGAAATAGACCGGAACGACGAAACCGTGGACGCCTTTGACGTCGTATCGCCAGGCGCGCAACTCGACGCGCCGGTTCTCGAGCGGCACGGTCACCCGCGCCGACTCTTCCTTCAGGAAGTCTTCGACCCGCCAGACGACCGGCTCTTCGGTCTGTGTTCCGTCTTCGCCCAATCTTTGGGTGAAATATCCGCTGCGGTAGAGTAGCGAAATCGCAACCATCGGCAGCTTGATGTCGGCTGCCGCCCTGACTGTGTCCCCCGCCAACACGCCCAGGCCGCCGCTGTAACTCGGCATGGCATTCTGCAGGGCAATTTCCATCGAAAAATACGCAACGATGCGCTTCGTGGCGCGACTCGACTTCACCATGTGGCTCGACACCCCGTCTGGCTCAACCTCAACCGCTCATGAGGCAACACACAGAGAAAACCGCTTAACCCAATCGACTCATTGTCAGAGATAAGGTCGAACTGCGCAAGCAAGGCGCCCCAAAAACTGCGGAGCGACCTGCGGAAAACACGGTGCAAGTTGTTACATTTTCTCCCCGCCCTATTCGGGTCGGGAACGGGGACCGCCAGGCCCACCCCTAAGCTGCTGTATTTACAACAACTTAGGCATCCTGATCACTGGCACCGCACCTGCTCCTTCCATGGCAGTCAAGCTGTCGATTCGATGCTTCATGGAGATTTGGATGATCCGCAGTTCTAGAATTCAGAAAGGCGCAACGGTTCGAGCGCGGGCTGCTCGCGGCTTCACGCTGCTCGAACTCGTCGTCGTTATTGCGATCGCCGGTGTGCTTTCCGCCATGGCGATTCCGGTGATCACGAATACCATGCGCATTTACAAAATGCGCTCGGCCACAACCTCAGTGACAGGCGCGATTTCTTCTGCGCGCTACCAGGCGATCTTTCACGGCTGCAAAACGCAGATCGTATTCACCGCGGCCAGCTACAGCTACCAGGTTCAATCCGAGCAACCGGCATACGGCGGTCAAGCTTGCCTGACAGCTTTTGCCAACGTCGGCGGCTCAGTGCCGCTGATGGGTCAAGGCGTGGCGATCAACCAGAACGTTACGCTGACCTTCACTCCCGGTGGCGGCGTCGGCAGCACGCCGGCGATGAGCCCAATCCAAATGATTCTTACGTATCCCGGCTTCACCAGCACGGTGCCGGCAGAAACTGTTCAGGTGTCCAACTATGGAAACGTCACTGTCACCCCGTAAGCCTGTGAAGCGGTCCCGTCAGCGGGGATTCACGCTGGTCGAGACGATGGTGTCGATTCTGATTCTGACCGTCGGCTTGGTCGGCACTGCCGCACTGATGAGCAATTCCGTGAACATGGGCGCGCACGCGCGCTACGTCAGCACGGCAGCGCTCCTTGCCTCTGAAAAGATGGAAGACCTCGACCGTTTTCCCGACAATGACCCGAACCTGGCGGCCGGCGGGAGCCTGACTGCGGATATTACCGGCTATTCGGACTCGGTGCAGATTTCGACGGCCAACGGCAACATCAACGAAGTGACGACCGCGAATGGCGTCACCACCCTTTATACGCAGAAGCCCGATGGCACGGTCGTCATAACTTCGGGCGCAGGCCTTCCGGCTGCGACGTCCGACATGCTGACCTACGATCGCCGCTGGCTGATTACAGCCAACCCGACAGTGGGCGCGAACGTGATCACGGGAGCAGTACAGATTACGGTGCTCGTCACCCTGACGAACCAAGCGTTGAAACCTGTAGTCACCTATCAGACGAGCCTGGTGCATCCATGAAATCCGCAAACACAAGTCTCATTTTCACGCGCCGGCGCTCTGAGGCTAACGGCTTCACGCTTATCGAGTTGATGATCGCCATGACTGTCTTCCTGGTGATTGGCGCCGCGGCGATGAGTCTTTTCAAACAGCACGCGTCGCTGTTCAACGATCAGCAATACCAGATCGGGTTGAACGTATCTCTGCGCAATGGTCTCGCGCAGATGGAAAACGACGTGGTCAATGCCGGCACGGGCTGGTACAACGCCGCGAACAACGTCGCGAGCTGGCCGGTCGGCGTCAAGATCGTCAACAACACTGCGGGTGGAGCGACTTGCCATCCCGCGGGTACAGCGACATATAACGCGTCTTGCTTCGATACGCTGAGCCTGATCGTGCCCGATCCGACGACGCCTCCGGGCCAAGTCTACGTCGCGCCCGGTACGGCCGGTTGCGCGACTCCGGCACTCACCGGCACAACCGGTAGCGGCACCGCGACGATGACGATCTCCCCGCTCGCGCCGTCAACGCAGGCGCAACTTCTAACGGGAATGATCGCCAACAGCCAGGTGATATTTATTCACGTGGGGACGTCCGGCACGCTGATGACAACGGCGGTTCTGAGCACAGCCGCGTCGGCCTCCGGGGCAAACGTACTGCTGACCTTCGGTGCGACCAAAAGCGATGGCACCAATTCGGCTGCGGCGAACGATCCGCTCAATCTGACGACGACGGCCAACGTAGACCCTGCGCTGGTTCCAACGACCCTAACGAATTCCTTTTGCAGTGGCACCGACTGGGTTGTGAAGGTGGCGCCGATCACATATTCGGTCGATACGACCACCACTCCGACGAACCCGACATTGACGCGCACCGAGAACGGGATCGCCAACCCGATCGCCAGCCAGATCATCGGGTTCAAGGTCGGCGCATCGACGGTTGTACTCAACGGAACGGCCATTACGGGCAGTTCGGGCGCCTATTGCTACAACGCCGCCTCCACGACATCGCCGTGCTACGACAATCAATTTGACCAGATTCGATCGGTGCGTATCTCGCTGATTGGTCGTACGCCGCCGGGACTTTACACGAACAGCAACGTGAACTCGACGACGCTGTTCACTAACTCTTTTGACGGCCAGCCCTACAAGATTCAGGCGCTGTCTATCATCGTCAATCCCCGCAACCTCAGCATGAACGACTGAGCCAGCGCTCGGTCACAAGGATTCAGGAGCACAACATGAACAACCGCCCCTCACGCTCAAAAGCCAACTCGTCGCGTTCACGCAACGAGAAAGGCATTACGCTGGTCACGACATTGCTGCTGCTTCTGCTGCTGATCGGCATGTCGCTCACCATGGTTCTCGCGGTCAGCTCTGAGTCGCTGATCAACGGATTCTACGGCCGTTACCGCGGCTCGTTCTACGCTGCGGACTCCGGTGTCGCGGCCGCGCGGCAGCAGCTGATGAACTTGCTGGGCGCCAACGTGACGCCTGGGTTCAACGCAGCGGCCTCGCCGATCGCAGCTCCGGCTACCGCCGGCGCCAACGCGGCGACCTCGATGAAGAGCTCCTACAGCGCTTACACCCCGGTCAGCACTACCGGGTCGTGGCAAGAGCGGTTCCTGATCAGCCAAGCCTACGTCGCTACGACGCCAAACACCGCGGCAGCCAGCTGCGTGGTGCAAGGCGGCACAGGCGGACCCTGCTCGGCACCAACGCAGACCACGTCGAACCCAATTACGGCTTACGTCTACACGTTCCCGTATACCTTTACGGTGGTGGGCCAGTCGCAAGGCAGCGAAGTGGCAACCATCACGGACAGCGGAACGATTATCGTGACCGCGCCGACGAGTCCACCGGCTTACAACCAGTCGTTCGCGGCCTGGGGCATGTTCATCGGTACGTATGCCCTGTGCTCGGCCGACCTCGTTCCAGGAACGATCACCGGGCCGGTATTCACGAACGGCTCATGGAACTTTAGCAACTCCGCTCCCTACACGTTCACCGACACCGTTGGACAAGTGAATGCCACAGCCGGCTGGGACAACGGTACGTGCACGGCATCGGCGACGCCAACGAACGGCATCAGGCCCACGTTCGCCGGCGGATTCAACGTCTCTCAGAACGCGATTCCGCTGCCGCAAAACTCGTTTAACCAGGAACAAGCGGTGCTTGACGGCATCGGCAACACCACCACGGCACCGACGAACGCACAGCTCAACGCGGCTTTGAAGAACGCGGCAGGTGTTGCGTATCCGACGGGCGGCGCCAGCAGCGGCGTCTATGTTCCTTACTCGGTGTCCGGCTCCCCGGCGGTCAAGACGTTTACCGGCGGCGGAATCTACGTCCAAGGCAACGCCAACATCACGCTGGCGCCCGGTTCAAACGCTACGGCACAGGTTTATACGATCGTACAGAGTGGCGTTACCACGACAATCACGATTGATCCGGCGGCGGGTTCTGCCGGTACGACGACGATCGTTACCACCGGCGGCTCCGGAGCGGGAACGCAGGTCATCAACGGTGTTCCTGAGCAGTACAGCTCTGCGGGAGTTGCCACAGGCGATGCGACGATGCTGTATGTCAATGGCGCCATCAACAGCTTGTCCGGTCCCGGCCAGGGTCAGCCAGCCATTCAGAACGGTACAGCGCTGACCGTTGTAGCTTCGGGCAGCAACAACATCACTATCACGGGAGACATCCTGTACAAGACCGAACCGGTGACCATGACCGGCACGGTGACCACCATCGACCAGTTGATTCCGGCGAACAATACCGGACAGGTTCTCGGCATTTTCACGTCCAACGGTAACGTGCAACTGCAAAACGGCCAGTCCAACGGCAACCTCGAGATCGATGCTTCGATCGCGACGATCTCGCAGACCGGTTCGGGCGGTATCGTCAACACCGGCAACAGCATCAACACGCTGACGATCGTCGGTGGCCGTATTCAGAACACGATTCAGAGCATCGGCGCCACGACGCGTAACGTCCTCTTTGATCGCCGCTTCCTCAACGGCTTCGCTCCGCCATGGTTCCCGTCCACGACGGTTACCCCGAAGGCGGGCGTCGGAGCCGCAGCCGTGGTCACCTGGAAGGGTACGCAGTGGCTCAACCAGACTAACTATCAATGAGTTAGCCGGAACCTTCACTCAACCCAAGCAGAATCTCAAATACGAGGGACGCAGAGAAATCTGCGTCCCTGTTTCTTTTCAGAGCAGGAGAGCAGCTACCAAACGTGAAAGCAATGCGGGCCGTTCTTGAGTCGGAATCTTGTGATCACGAGAAGCAAGACCCCGAATCCGACGAGCACCGCCATTCCGAAATAGATATCGATGAAGGACAACAGGCGGCTTTGCGTGATGACGTTGTTCTGAAAAATTTGCAGCGCACCGAATGCGGGCACGCTTCCCGGCCCGCCATTCCGGTGAATCAAACTAGTGTAGGTCGAAAGCGTTCGCGTGACCGTGGGGTCGAGATGATTGGCAACGTCCAGCAATCGGGACGAATGAAACGTCATGCGGCGATCAAATAGGACGGTGGCTGCGGTCACGCCGAAGGTGTTACCCAATTGACGGGTGAAGAAAAACATCGTGGATACGTCATTCAGATCGGCAGGCAGAGCGTTCCCGGTACTGATGTTCGAGGCGCCCAAGAGCGCGGGAGATAGAGAAGCTCCTTGAAGAAAGATGAAGCCCAATAAGACGTACGTTGGCGTCGTCGGTGTCCAGATATAAATGAAGCTGGAAAACGTCGCGATCATGCAGATCAACCCGAGGCCGATCGTCTTAGGTCCACCTAAATGAGGTAACAAGACGCGCAACGAAAGGAAGTTGCAACTGCCAAGACCGAGGGTGAACGCCGATATGAACCATCCGGTTTGCGCAGTGGAGAAATCCTGGACGTAGCGCAGATATTGCGGCAACACGTACAGGCCGGCGCCCAGGATGGATCCGACGATCAGCACAATGCTAAACGAGGTGCGGACCGCAGCCTGGCGCCAGATCATCCGCAGGTGAAACACGGGAGTCGTGTTGATCTCGCGGCTGTCCCACCAGAGGTACAACACCGAAAATAAAGCCGCTGCGATGAGCGCGACGGTAATCCATGTGGAGTCGAACCACTCGTCGCGCTCGCCGCGGCTGGTGCCGACTTGAAGGCAACTGAGCGCCGTGATGAGAAAAAATGCGCCGCGGATGTCGGGCTTCTCTCGTTTGCGGCGAAACAAGTACCCGCGCGGAACGATTTTCCAAACAAGGTATGCGCCGAGCGCGAGAAACGGGAAATCCAGGAGGAAAGCGTAGTTCCAGTGAATCTGATCGGCGATCCAGCCGATGGCTATTGGATACGTAATCATGAAGAAGAAGAGGACGGCGTAAAGCCATGAGACCGCGGCAATTCGCGCTTTGCCGGGAAACATCAGACCCGCAAGAATCACGGCGCGGACCAGAAAAGCTCCGCCTCCGAAACCCATGATGAGGCGAGCGGCGAGCAGCGACTGCAGATTGTGAGGGCTCAGGAAGCAGCCGAGCGCGCCGATCGAATAGAACCCGATGCTGTACAACAAGTGCTTTCTGGCGCCGACGACTCTTGTCATCCAAGAGGAAAGCGCCATCGAACAGAGGAAGCCGAGATTGTAGAGAGTCACGACCCAGCTGATTTCGTCGGGGTTGGCGGCGACATTGCCTTGCATGTCGGGCAGCAATACGTTGATGGACAAGCGATTCGAAATTTCGATCGCAGTGACCAGGCCGACCGTCAACATGATCGCCATGCGCTGTCGATGCGAAAGATTGCTGATCGACGCGGTGATGTACTGGCTTTCTTCGCGTTCCCAGGCTTCCAGGGTGGCGGCTGTGGGGTTTCCGAGGTAGCTCATCGCGTGCGCATCCCGGGTTCAGGCCGTCGGCGCCATGATTGCGGGCGCGTCATCGGGTGTAGATCGTCGCTTCGACGTTCATGCCGGGGCGTAGGACCAATTGCGAATCCTGCGACGGCTTCACGAGAATTTTTACAGGGATGCGTTGCACGACTTTGATGAAGTTGCCGGTGGCGTTTTGTGGAGGTAAGAGCGCCTGACGCGAACCGGTCGCGCCAGCGATTGAATCGACGACGCCTTCGAAGGTTTCGCGGTAGGTGTCGACATGCAGCCGCGCTTTCTGGCCGGGGCGCACATACTCCAGCTGCGTCTCTTTGAAATTCGCGGTGACGAACACCCTGTCGAGCGGGACGATCGTGAACAAAAGTTGACCGGGCGAGACGTATTGGCCCAGGTCGACGGATTTCTGTGTGACCTGCCCGGTGATGGGTGCCGTCATGTGCGTGTAGGCAAGATTGAGTTCCGCTTGTTGCAGGACGGCTTTCGCATGCTCGACGGCGGCAAGAGCGGATTTGTAGGCGGCTTCGCTGATGGGAATTTGCTGTTCGCGGGCTTTGGTCTCGAGGAAGACGGACTGGGAACGCGTCAGCTTTGCCTCGGCGGAACGCGTGTTGGCACGAGCGATCGAGACGGCCTGCTGCGCAGCGGCAAGTTGTTGCTGGGCAGCGTCCAGATCGCTTTGAGCGACGCGCGCGGTGGCATCGACCGAGTCGTATTGGAATTTCGAGACGTCGCCGGTGCCGAGCAGCGGTGTGTACCGCTCTTTGTCGCTTTGTGCGCGCTCGTTCGTCGCTTTCTTCGCGGCGACGTTGGCTTCGGCGAGTTTCAGATTCGCGGTGGCGGATTGTTCGAGTTGCGCTTGCGACCCTGTAAAGTCCGCGGCGTCGGATTCCTTCTGCGCCGTGGCGCTGCTCGTGCCGTTTACGGTGGTTTCGCGAGTGAGGCGGATTTGCAGCTTCGCAGAATTCGCCTGCGCTTCCGCCACGGCAAGCATCGCTTTAGCCTGCTCGACTTCGGCCTCGTACGTTCGCGGATCGATTTGCAGCAAAAGGTCGCCTTCTTTTACGGGCGTGTTGTCGTTGATCTGAAGCTGGATGACGTAGCCAGGCACTTGAGGAGCGATCGTTGTGATGTGCGCGTCGACTTGCGCGTCGTCGGTGGTTACCCGGCCGGTGTAGAAATACAAAGCGACGA
Organism: uncultured Acidobacteriota bacterium; assembly: GCA_963766985.1. Lineage (GTDB taxonomy): Bacteria > Acidobacteriota > Terriglobia > Acidiferrales > UBA7541 > Acidiferrum. Next base: position 41,769 of record CAVYCJ010000003.1, on the reverse strand, counting down.
GCGCTGCGATGATCAGTACGGCGAGCGTAAGCCTCGCCACAGGGCCGAGCGCGCGGAACCATTCGAGCAACGTTTTGCGCAGCGATATTTCTGTCGGGTCCGGACCGGTGACCGCGGTGTTCGTCGGAGATGTCAGTGGCGTCGAGCTCATACGTCGTTGGGTGTTCCGTCGGCTCCTGTATCGGATGAACTTTTGCAGCGTCCTCTACTTGGCATACATCGACTCGATTTCGCCCGTCGCGCGAGCGAGGTCAGCGCGCGCGAGGTTGAACCGGAACAGCGCGTCAATCTGGCTGTCGCTGGCGCGTGCCAAAGCGTCCTGCGCGGTTATGACTTCAACGTTTGTCGTGACGCCGGCTGCAAATCGGCGCTGGGCCTGCGCGACTTCATCTTGAGCGAGTTTGAAACCTAGATTCGCTACATCGACCGCGGCGCGCGCGGCGGTCAGTTCGTCGAACGCCGTCTTCACTTCCCTGACGATTCGAGCTTCGAGCGCCCGCCGATTTTGCTCGACGCGATCTTCTTCGAGTTTCGCGCGAGCCTCCTCAGCGCGAATGCGACCTCCGGTGAAGAGCGGTAAATCGAGCGAAAGCTCGTAAGTGTATGCCGGAATGCCGTCATTCAGGTGCCGCCCCTGGTAATACCAGAAGCCGCTGAAGCCCAACTGTGGCAGGCGCTGGTCGCGATTGGCATCCGTTGACAGTCTGGCCACACGCCGTTCCGAATTGAGCGAGCGCACTTCGGGACGCTGCTTCAACGCTTGCTCGACAAGCGCGTCACGCTGCAGTGATGGCAAATCGTAGAAATCGAGTTTGTCGGTTACGTCGAGTTCTTGTTCCCGAGGAAGGTCCAACAGTTCGGCGAGGCTGTACTTCGTCGTTCGAGTTTGCGTCTCCGCGTCGATCAAGTTTTGTTTTTCGTTCTGCAACTCGACATTGGCGCGTGTCGAATCAATGTGCAGGCCGATACCCGTCCGCTGAAGTTCATCTGCCTGATCGAAGAGGCGTTGCGCCAACGCGACGCGGGAGCGGACGGCGTCTCGATTGGCGATCGCCCGGAGCACCAGTAAGTACTGACTCACGACGGCGGAGACAACCGTTTCCCTTTCGGTCTGCTCGTCGGCTCGCGCGCCGCGAACCTGTTCCTGCCCGATCTGGTAGCCGCGGATCTGCGACAGGCTGAGGACGGTCTGCGAAAACGAAGGACCAACCTCGAGAAATTGATACGGACCCGCCGCTGCACGGGGGCCGGCTTCGACACTTTGCAAATTGTACTGGCTGAGTCCGGCCCTTCCGGTAATCGCCGCTTGGGGCAACAGTGCGGAGCGCGAGATCTGCATGTTGCGGTGGCTTTCGGACACGAGAATCTGCGAGATGACACGCTGCGGATTTTGCTTCAGCCCTAACTGGACCGCCTGTTTCAGCGAGAGTTGTAAAGGAGCGTCGCCCGGCGGTGCCGTTGGCGTGGGCGACGGATTCGAAGCTGGCGTTTGCTGCGCGATGCCGCACAGCGGTGTCAATTGCATCGCCACCAAAAACGAAAGGATCGCGGCGACACGCGCGACGATCGAGGGCCGCCTGCTAAGGCGAGAAATCGCAAATAGAGCCGACATACGGGTTCCAAATGTCCGCGCCGGTCCAAAAAGGACCCGCGGAGGGTGCCCATCTTACCTGAATCGTTGTCGTTTCGTTCGGGTCATGGGCAACGCATGTCGGCGATCTCGTGATCTCGGCACTAGGCCGACCAGATGGTTCCATACCCAGGCTACATGCAGGATTTCACCGATGCCTTCGGGGGCTACTGCCCGCAGCATTCTCTATCCACCCGTGCATCCAACCTGCACTTAAATCTGAACCAGAAGCCAACGAAGCCCTTTGGAGAAGGCGAATGCCCCGCGGGGGTCAAGTCAAGACAGAGCTTCGCAAGAAAATCAGAGAGCTTTTCAAATCGGGCGAGACACTGGTGTCGATTGCCGAGAAACTAGGCAAGGCGCCTTCGACCATCGCTTATCACGTCCGTGCACTCGGCGTGCCGCCTATCAAACACTTCCGTGCGCTGCCGCTTACAAACGGCAAGCGACGTTGCGCTGTGTGCGGACGATGGAAGACGCCCAATCTTTTTCCCAGCGGAGCGAATCCCGTTTGTTCAAAATGCAGCAGCGAAGGCAAAGAGCCGCCGAGTGTCGACGGCCGCAAAGCCGAGAAACACAAATAAAAACGGGCTGAGCGCTTGGCGCACAGCCCGTCTCACATCGCTGGTTTGTCTTCGTCCGATTAAAAGTCGAGCGAAATTACAGTTCGTTTTTCTTCATGGAATTGACGGCAAAGTCGCACGCACGGGCCGTCAGTGCCATGTAGGTCAATGACGGATTCACGCACGACGCCGACGCCATGCAAGCGCCGTCGGTCATGAACAAATTCTTCGCATCCCACGCCTGGTTATTTCCATTGAGCACCGACGTCTTTGGATCGCGCCCCATACGCGCAGTACCCATTTCGTGGATGCCCAATCCCGGCGTCGAAATGTCCTGATACATGCTGACTTCCCGTCCACCCGCTGCGGCAAGCATCTCAGCGGCCTGCACAGCAATGTCCTTCGACATCGTGTGCTCGTTGTCTCGAAACTTGCAGTTGATCGTGAGCGTCGGAATTCCCCAAGCATCGACCTTTTCCTTATTCACCTTCACGAAGTTCTCGTGATATGGCAGGCACTCACCGAAGCCGCCAAGGCTCATCCGCCACGACCCCGGAGCTTTCAGCGCGTTCTTGAAGTCGGCGCCGATTCCGACCATCGTCGTGCCGCGATTCCACCCTTCGCGGGTGCCGCCGCCCTGGTAACCGTAGCCGCGCACGAAATCTTTTTCCTTCACCTTCACGTTACGGAAGCGGGGGAGATATATGCCATTCGGACGGTTACCGAATGGCGCCTTGTCTTCGTGTCCCGGCATGATTGCGCTCGCACCTGCGCCCATGTGGTGGTCCATCAGGTTGTGCCCGAGCACGCCGCTGCTGTTGCAAAGCCCATCCGGGAATTCGCTCGTCGCCGAATTCAACAAGATGCGCGTGGATTCGAGCGTCGCGGCGTTGAGAAAATAAATCCGGGCGTGAAATTCGAGAGCTTCCTTGGTCTTCGCGTCGATCACGCGCACGCCGTTGATCTTTCGCGTTTTCGAATCGAACGAAAGACTTTGCACCACGCTGTACGGCCGAATCGTCAGCTTTTTTGTCTTTAGCGCAGCGGGCAGCGTCGAGTTCAAGCTGCTGAAGTACGACTGCGTGATGCAACCGCGATGACAGACGCCGCAGTAGTGGCACGCCGCGCGGCCCTTTGTGAACTTGCGTCAAGATCGCGGTCCGCCCGATCGTCAGAATGCGATCGTCGTAATGGCTCTTCAAACCGTCGCGGAACATGATCTCCGCGCAGTTCATCTCCATCGGCGGAAGAAAGTGGCTGTCCGGCAATTGCGGCAAACCTTCGGGCTGGCCGCTGATCCCCGCGAAATCCTCTACGTAGCCGTACCACGGCTCCATCTCGGCATAGCGAACGGGCCAATCGATCGCAATTCCCTCTTTGAGGTTGGCTTCAAAGTCGAGATCGCTCCAGCGGTAGCTCTGGCGTCCCCACGTAATCGACTTGCCGCCGACTTGCCGGCCACGAATCCAGGAAAATTTTGTGCCCTCGACGTTGGTATACGGATTCTCAACGTCGCTCACGAAAAACTTCGACGAATACTCGTCGCACGCGTAATAGACCTCGCGCTGCACCGGCTGCGTCTTTTGCCGCACGTCGCGATTGTCCCAGTTGCGATATTGAAGTTCCCAGATCGGCTTGTGCTCGACGTAGTCGGTACCCGGATCGATCGTGCGTCCCGCTTCCAGAATCAGGACGTTCAAACCTTTTTCGGTGAGTTCCTTGGCCGCCCAGCCGCCGGTGATTCCCGAGCCTACGATGATCGCGTCGTATGTATTCGCTGGCATGTTTTCTCCTAGGCCTTCTTCTCGGTCAACGGTGCGCAACCGTGATATGCACCCGGCATAATTTCCAGGCCAAGCTCTTTCGTAAATCCGATTTCGGACGTGTAGTAGCCGTAGACAGTGATGCCCTTGAAGACATCCCAGAAAGGTCCCTGCAGTTGGCGATCGCGCTCGGCCGGGATTGTGTTTCCATGACGCACCGTGCGTGGACCCTGGTGCTTCGCCATCGCTGCATCGTCGATCGAGCGCAGCAGCGTCGCCTGCTGCTCGGGTGAAGCTTCAACAAATTCTTTGCCAAACAAATCCTTGCTCTGCTGATTCACGTCCGCGAGCCCTTTGAGAAACGCCTGCCGCTCGTCGTCATGCGCCCAGTCCGTCAGCACGACATCGATGAATTCATTGACCTTAGCGCCTTTGGCTCCGGGGGTGTCGGTCTCCGGAATGATCAGGTCGGTCATGATCACGACCTGCGCGTTTTGCGCCGGGCTTAAGGTGCGTAGCGTGTAACTGCCACTATTGACTTTGTCCTGCGCCTCGCGCAGGTGCGCCAGCAAGCTGGGCGGCAAGACAGGAATAGTCGCCCCGACCGCGAGCAACCTTAAGACGTCGCGACGCTGCATGGTTCCCCCTGAGATGCGTGCTGCGAGTGAAGAATCGAGTAAACGGTTACCTGCTTAATAGACGCCCGATTATCGGAAGAGGTTTCGAAGCGGGCCCCCTGCGGACGCCTATGGTACAGCAAGGCACAGCGGGGCGGAAGTGGTAGTTGACCGGAACCACCCGGTGCTCATCCGATAGCGCCTCCAGCTTGGGGAGGCGCATGGCGAGTTCTTCGTCATACCAACGGATAATTTCGGCGGGCGTATCCCACTTTGATGGCGGCGCACCGTCGTCATCATTCTCTTCGGCGAATCTGTGTTTGAGGATCGCAGCGAGAAACCAGATCTCGGTACCCGCGATGTGGCCGCAAAGTTTTAAAGCGGTCATGCTGGCTGGGTGAGGCGAGTAGTTAGACCGGTCGGCGGGAACGGCGGCGATAGTTTTTCGCGTCGTCTTGTTTTCGGTCTTGAGTTGCGGGAAGAGAAAGCTGAAAAGAAACCGCGCTTGGTCAGGTTGCATGAGCGATTTGTCCTCGGTGGAAATATATCGAATGATGCGGTGAAGGGATTCGTTCCTGTGAAGCGAAGCGATGCTAGGCCAGAGGCTCTTCGGCGATTCCGAGGGCGGTACATTTTTGGCGCCAGTCCTCGGACGGGATCGCGCCGGTAAGGACGTCGTTGACCATAGCAAAGACGGGCAAATCTTCGCCGTCCTTTTCGAATTTAAAAACTCCGGGTTGAGAATGCAACTGCCAACCCTTTTCGAGTAGGAGCACGGCGACGGCGATTCCCAGTAGTTGAACCGCGCGGTGTTCCCGCTCGCGGACGGTCAAAAGCCTTCCCGGCGGATCGGGCATGCGGGAGGTAATTTTCGACAAGTTGTTCTTGAATTCGGGGAGAGCGGCGGCGGGCGTGCCGGTTATCAAGTCGCTGAGCTTGACGACTTCGGATCGCCAGAACGGAATTGTGACTTGAGAGGCGACGTCGTCCCACGGTATTGATGGCAGTGTTCCAGTTGCGGTGCGAGGGTCGGTAAATTCAACGAGCAGGCGTTCGGCAGAATGCAGGCCGGTGAAGAGAGATGAAGCCGGCGCGTCGTCCACGGAGCGCTCGGGTGTGTTCATCTGTTCGATCGCGAGGACGCGGCGAGCCATGGGTGGATGAGAGGAGTATCGATCGGGCTCGGGGTCATCGGGGTCTTCTGTTACATCGATTTTGAAGTGTCCGGCGAGCCCCGAATTCGCCAAGAAGCGGCGGAAACCGTCAGCAATATCCGGAATGAAGCGAAGATTCAAGACAGGCTCGACGCAGCTGGTCCAGTAGATCGTCCAAAGCAGATCGGCAGATTCTATTTTTTCCAGGCAGCTTCGCGCCGATTCTTTGCCGGCAACCCAACACGCAAGCTCGTCGGCACGCAACTCTTGTTGTCTTGAGATTTGGCCGGTCATGCGGAGGAACAGCACGAAATATTTTCCGATCGCAGCGCCAACAAGGACGGCCATCACCCGGAAAGCATGAATGCGGACAATTTCCTGAGTCTGCTCCATGTTTTGGATCGTGCGGAGAAGACCCGAGCGAGCGCGGTAAACCCAAGGGGCTAACGCCGTATCACCGCTATAAAAGTGGCCAAATTCATGGGCGAGAAGCGCTCGAAATTCGGAAACGGTGAGTATTGAAACCAAAGGAAGACCGATGGCCATGATGCGGTGTTTGCCGAACCCGAGCACACCGCCGACTTCGGCGACATAAGCGTTGGCCATGGTCACGAGGTAAATCTCGGCGGGAGCGGGTTCGTTGAGCGCCTTGGCGACGGCATCGACTTCAGCGAAGAGCCGAGCGTTTGTCGCGCGGTCGAGGAGGACACCGGGTGGTTCGAACTTCAGACGACGTGGCAAAAGGGATACGACGATCGAGAGGGCAACAATCGCGCCTCCGACGATCAACATGACAAGCTGCGGTTGAACGCCGTCGAGATACTGTTCGGAGGCGGTCCTGCCAAGAAGCCAATATGGGAAATAGACGCACGACGCTGCGAGCAACAGCAGAAACACGTAGGACACGATGGTGATCAAAATCGATAGCGCGGCGGGGAGAATCAACGATCGTCGGGGAGCGAGGTCGATCGTGGATCGCGTCTTCGAGATTCCGTCGGGTGGCCCTTGCGGCATGATTACATTGAATTTTATATCAGGTGGCGATGGGACTGACTTTGCCCGCGGTCTGAGATGAAGCGTCGAACGGAGACAGGACCCAAGTAAAGGATGATGCTTCTCCTTTCGGGATGGGAGCAGAAGCCGAAATACGTTGTCTTACGTCCGTGTTGGTGTGAGGTGTGGCGATGGCGCGAGTCAGCAGGCGAAAATTTCTGGAGATCGGCCGTTGCGTTAGGCGCGACGGCGGCGTGGGGTGGTTAGGTCGCGTTCGCGTCGACGGTAGTGTGGAAAGAACGGCGTGATTTGTTTCCAGAGGGCGTCGCTTCAGGCGATCCTGACAGCCACAGCGTGTTGCTATGGACGCGGCGTGCGCCGATCGACGATGCGTTCGTGGACAAGCTTCACGTTGAGGTGGCCGAAGACGAAAAGTTCGAGCGCGTCGTAGCTACCGCCGATGCGCCGATCAGCAAGGACGCCGACTATACCTGCCGCGTATTGGTCGGCGGGCTGAAGCCGTCGCACGTCTATTGGTATCGATTCACCGACAAACTCGGCGAAGGAAGCCGTATCGGACGGACGATCACGGCGCCGGATGAGTCCGACACGCGGCCCGTGAAATTCGTTTTCGTGAGCTGCCAGAACGCGAATCAGGGCGCGCAGAACGCCTACCGGCGCATGATTTTCGAAGACAAGCAGGCGCCAGCGGCCGACCAGATCGGATTTATCCTTCATCTCGGCGATTTCATTTACGAGATCGTCTGGTATCCCGAGGATCGGCCGCAAGGAATGTATGACCGGAAGATTTTCGACGTCGTGCGTTACCCGGACGGCGAGAAGCACGAGGACTTTCATATCCCCACGAACGTCGAAGGCTACCGTGCCGTCTACCGCGGCTACCTGAAGGATCCCGACTTACAAGACGCCCGCGCCCGTTGGCCCTTCGTGAACATGTGGGACAACCACGAATTCAGCTGGCTTGGCTGGCAGTCGTTGCAAATTTTCGACGGCAAAACCAAGCCCGCGCAGACGCGAAAAGTCGCCGCGATGCAGGCGTTTTTCGAATATCAGCCGGCGCGGATGTCGCGGCCAAATTCAAGCTCTCTCGAAAAATTCGAACCGCCACGTGTCGTCGACACGCCGGTAACTCAGTTCGACGACCACGGCCTTGGCACCGAGCCCAACAACCTCGTCGCGCTTCACAGCCTCAAAGGCTACCGCGCGATTCGCTACGGCAAAAATATGGAGCTGATCATCACCGATCAGCGCACGTTCCGCTCGGAAGATCCCACCGGAATGGCCGAGGCTGATGCATTTTCGAGCCGCGACTTCCCCGAGATGATGCCGCAAGAAGCGATGGAGATTCTCGACGCTGGACGCACATGGAACGGCGGCAAACCACCCTCGACAATCCGCTACGGCACGAGCGAAATACCAAACTTCTTCAAAGACCGCCCAGCGCAAACAATCCTGGGCTTCGAACAAAAAGCATGGTTCTGCGAGCGGCTGCGCGAGTCGAAAGCGACATGGAAAATTTGGGGCAACACAACCGGCACACTCGACATGCGCGCCGACCCTCAAAATCTTCCCGCCGGCATCGGCAAACCGTGGCCCGGCGCGGGCTACGCCGGATTCGGCGGCGGCGACCACAGCGGCGCATACGTCGAGCGCACCGAAATCTACGACTTCGTTCGCAACCATAACATCACAGGATTCGCCACCGTGGCCGGAGATCGCCACAGCTTCTGGGCAGGCTACGCCGCAAAGGCTCTGCCCCCCGCTAAATTCGAACCCGTCGGAATCGCGTTTATCACCGGATCGATTTCCGCACCGGGAATGATCGAAGCGATCGAACACTCCTTCCCGAAAGATCACCCTCTGCGTCCGTTATTTCTCGGACAGGCTTCCGCCGACACGAAGCCGCAACCGACCGTCAACATGATGCTGAAACACGGCGTGAAATCCTGCCTCGAATACGCCAAGACGGGTGACATTGCAGCGGCCCACGCAGCTTCGAATCCAGACAACGCTCCTCACGTGTCGTTCGTCGATATGGGAGGCCACGGATATTCCGTTGTCCGTGTTTCGAACGACGCGATCGAAACGGAGTTCATCTGCATCCCGCGCCCAATCGAACGCAGCACCACCGACGACGGCGGCCCGCTACGCTATCGCGCACGTTTTCGCACGCCGATCTGGAAGCACGGCGAAGCGCCAAAGATGGAAGCGAAGATCGTCGAGGGCGAACACGAAGCGCGATTCTCGGTCTAACCAAAAGTTTGATCCCACAAAACGAAGAGGCCGCCGAGTCCCGGCGGCCTCTTCCCATCCCTGATGATGTTCGACAAACGCAGAGAAGCTTCGAAAGCGTTACTGCTTCGCAGCTTTCGGAGCCGCCGCTGCACCTGACTTCTCGTCAGGCTTCTTCGCCTCGTGAAACCCCGCCTTCACCGCATCCGCTTCCGTCATGTACTGACCGTGCTTCGTCTTCCCGTACCACTCGTCGCCCTCACGATGAAAGACTTTCGTCGAGGTGTTGACCCACACCTTGCCATTGCCGCCGCCGGGAGCCTGCGGAATCTTCGACGGATCTGGAGGCGCCTGCTTTGTTTTTTTCGTAGTGGTCGTGCTGCTCGTCGAGCTCTGTGCGCTTCCTGAACTCTGAGCTTGCTGCGCCACGGCAACCGTGGTTGATGCAACCGCGAGGCCAGTAAGCAGTGACACAGACAACAGAAAATTCTTAAGCTTCATTCTTCCCTCTCTTTTGATGTGTAAGGTACGACCTGGCGGTACTTTGTGCCGCCATCATACACGAGGGTCTCGCGATGGCGCATCTCGCTCCGAAGCTAGAGCAAATCGCAGACGTCAAACTTTTGATCGATCAGGACGCCGCGAGAATGAGCAACGTAGCGTCATCTTGCCAACGGTTCGCGCAAAATTGCGTAGCGCTCGCCAAAATCTGCGTTTGAATATGTTGCGCCGAGCCAGCGAGGTTCTCCGTCAAAACCTGGATCAAGCGCGCATCGCCGAATTCCTCATCGTCAGCATTCGCCGCTTCGGTCACGCCGTCAGTGTAAAGCACCAGCCGATCCCCTGACTCCAGCTTCACCGATCCATTCTGAAAAGTCTGATTCGGAAACGCGCCGAGGACAATCCCGCCCTCGGTCAGCCGCTCGTGCGATCCGTCGCGATGCATCACCACCGGCGGATTGTGCCCCGCGTTGACGTAGCGAAGCATACCGGTGGGTCCATCAAGCAACCCATAGAAAAACGTGATGAAGCGATCCCGCGCCATATTGCGGCACAACAAAAAATTGAGCCGCGCGCAAAGATCGGACGGCGCGAATGTCGGCCGAGGCCAGACCACGCACCGCCGCTTGCAGGTTCGACATGAGCAGCGCAGCGGGCATTCCCTTCCCTGCCACGTCCGCGATGCAAATTCCGAGCGAACCATGTTCGAACGACAGCACATCGAAATAATCACCGCCCACGACACGAGCAGACTGCCACGCACTGGCGATCTCGTATCCCGGAAGCTGCGGAATCTCTTTCGGTAAAAATCCTTCCTGTATCGCGCGAGCCTCAGCAATTTCCCGCTCATGCTGATGGACGAGTGACGCCATCTCGCGGCGTTCTTCATTCGCCCGAACAACGTTCTTCGCCAGCGCCCGGCGCTCGCGTCCGATCGCCGCCTGCTTTTCCAGACTCGCCAGCAGCTTCGAATTCGTCCACGGTTTCTCGACGAAATCCGTCACGCCGCGCTGCATCGCTTCGACCGCAAGCCCAACCGTCGCCCAGCCAGTCATTACGATAATTGGCGGAATATTTTCGATCGAATTCAACTGCGCGAGCAGATCGAGCCCTTCCTGCCCCGACGTCGTATCGCGCGCGTAATTCAGATCCATCAGCACGAGATCGAATTCGCGAACCGCGACGGCCTCAATCAATTCCGCCGGCGACGACACGGTTTCCGTCGCGTATCCGTTCCCCTTGAGCAGCAATCGCAGCGCAAGGAGCACGTCGGGTTGATCGTCGGCGATCAGGATGCGTGTCTGCATCGTTTTCATATCGCGGGACAGTTCTGCGGCTGCTGCTGCCATGATACAGGTAGCTCCATTAGGCCCAAAATTGCGGCTAACGAGATATAGGCAGGCGAGCGGCCACACTCAATTTGACGTAAAGCACTCGTTTGATGGGAGTTGAGCGCGCGAGGTTATTTCCAAAAAGGGGCGCCTGCCCAGGTGTGGGAATGCCAATCCCGATTTCGGACGGATGTCCGGAATTGGAGATTCTCACGTTTGCGTTCGAATCGCTAAACGTCGCGCACCTGAATGACCGCAGCTCCTTCAATCGCATCCGATTTCAGCGAATTCAGTGCGCGATTGGCCTCCGCCAGCGGAAAAATCTTCACGTGGCTGCGAATCGGAATCTCGGCCGCGATCCGCAGGAAATCCTCTCCATCCTTGCGAGTATTGTTGGCAACGCTTCGAACCATGCGCTCCTGATACAGCAAATCGTAGTCGAAGCTGGGAATCGGGCTCATGTGAATGCCGCCAAGAACAACCGACCCGGCTTTCCGGAGAATTTTCAGCGCCGCCGGAACAATTTCACCTGCCGGGGCAAAAACGATTGCCGCATCGAGCGGCTCCGGCGGTGTGTCAAACGTGTCGCCCGCCCATTTTGCTCCAAGCTCAAGCGCCAGCCGCCGGTGACCTTCGTCGCGAGTGAGCGCGTAGACCTCGGCTTTCCAATGCAGCGCCACTTGAATGGCAAGGTGCGCCGCCGCGCCGAATCCATAAAATCCCAGCCGGTCGCCGGGCTTAACAGCGGCGAGCCGCAGCGAACGAAATCCGATGATTCCTGCACAGAGCAGAGGCGCCGCTTGCTGATCCGTAAAACTCGGCGGAATCGCGTAGACAAAATCCTCGTCCGCCACGACGTACTCGGCATATCCACCGTCGACGCTGTAACCGGTAAAGGTCGGATGATCGCAGAGATTTTCCGCTCCTGTCCGGCAGTAGTGGCACGTACCGTCCGTGTGATGCAGCCACGCGACGCCAACACGATCGCCGATTTTGAATTTGCGGTTTGCGCTGGAGCTCGACCCAAAAGATTCAATCGTGCCGACAACCTGATGACCAGGAATCACCGGCGACTTCCGTTGCGGCAGCTCACCTTCCACGACGTGAAGATCCGTGCGGCAAACACCACAATACGAAACACGAATCAGAATTTCGCCGGGCCCAGGAGTTGGCGTCTCAACCTCCGTCACCGTTAACGGATTCGTGCTGACCGGCGCAGGCTTGTTCAACAGTGCGGCTTTCATCGCGTTGGCTCCCCTCTCCAACTTGCCACTCGGGATTTTTCATTTCATCGCAGCCGCGAAAGCGCAAGTTTCGCAGCATGATACCCACACATTCCGTGAACTCCTCCGCCCGGGGGAGTCGACGACGAACACAGATAAAGCTTTGGCGATGACGTGGCGTAGTGACGCATCGTCGGGCGAAAAAGAAATTGCCCGGAGTCCATCGCGCCGCCGTTGATGTCGCCGCCCACCAGATTCGCGTCCATCGCTTCCAGCGCCGCTGGCGAAAAAACGCGCCGCGCAAACACGCAATCACGAAAACCAGGGGCGAATCGCTCGATCTGATTCTCGATCCTTTCGAGCATGTCAACCGTCGACCCGTTCGGAACGTGGCAATACGCCCACGCCGTGTGCTTCCCTGCGGGCGCACGTGTTGAATCGAAAAGACTGGGCTGCGCCAGCAAAACAAACGGCCGCTCGCTGTGCCGTCCGCTGCGCGCATCCAACTCGGACGCCGAAATTTCTTCAGCCGTCCCGCCAACGTGCACCGTCGCCGCCCGCAGGCAATCCTTCGCTTTCCAGGGAATCGGGGCCGACAGCGCGTAGTCAACTTTGAAAACGCCCATCCCATATCGAAATGTTTCGAGCTTGCCGCGAAAAGCCTCCGACAGATCCGTCTCCGACATGCGCAGCAACTGCCGCGGCGTGACGTCGCACAGAGTCAGCTCAGGCACATCGTTAAGCTTTTCAATTTTCGATGAGGTATGAACTCGCCCTCCGAGCGTTTCAAGATATGCGACGAGCGCATCGGTGATCGACTGCGCTCCACCACGCGGAATCGGCCAACCGACAGCGTGGGCCGCCGCCCCCAACAATGTTGCGAACGCCGCGCTGAGCGGCTCGTCGAGACTCAAGAAAGAATGCGCAGCAAGCCCGGCGAAAAGCGCTTTCGTTCGTCCGTCGCGAAAACAAAAATTGGCAACCGTATTCGCCGGAGGCAAAGCCGCAAGTCCGAACCGAGCCAGCAAGTATGGATGACGCGAGACAATATGAATCGGCGCGAGCACTTCCCTCGCGAGCGTCTCCCAATTACGCACAAACGGCTCCATGAGCCGTCGCCATGACTTCGCATCGCGCCCTAGCGTGTCGCCCACGCGCGCCAGATCGCGATCAAGAAGCACAGCTGTCCCGTCATCCAGCGGATGCGCAACAGTCGAGGGCGAGTGAATCCACTCCAACCCGTGCTGCGCTAGCGGAAGGTTCGAGAAAAACGGCGACCCCACTGCAAGCGGATGAACCGCCGATCCAAAATCGTGCCGAAATCCCGGCAGCGTGAGTTCCAGCGTGCGCGCAGCTCCACCCGCCTCAGCTTCAGCCTCAAAAACATCTACCCGCATTCCCGCCTGCGCTAGAACAATCGCAGCAGACAAACCATTCGGCCCGCCGCCGACGACGGTGGCTCGGCGACTCGCGACTGAACCTGAGGCGGCGGCGCTCATTGTTGCTCTCTCACTCACGCGGCTCCGTCGCCGACGGCCATTCGACCACGCTAAGCTTCCCGTCAGCCTGCCGTTGCAGCGTCGGCGCGTACAATCCGAGCAACTGGCGCGTCCACCAGATTCCCTGCTCGCGTTTCTCCCTCGGCGTGGAAAACCAGTATTGCCAGATCACAGCGCGAACCATGCGCGGCGGTTGCTGCGGAAAAGGATTCGACGCGAACAGCGCCGCCACATCTGCGCTCCCCGCCAGCAACCGCTCCTCGGTGCGCACCACGATCGGATCGGAACGCCAATCACTCAGGGACGCGAACCACAAATTCCAATCGAAGCGCGGCTGGTATGGCGCATAGATGCGTGGCGCTTCGTGCGGATCCTGCGGCTTATTGCGAAAGTTGTAGGTCGTCCAGTTCTTGCCGTCGTTCGAGCCCTGAAATTCAATCTCGTATCGCCCCCGCGTCATCCGAGCAAAAAGCCCATATCGATCGGCAATGCGAAACGGTTCGAGCGCGACCACCGGCCCGCTCGGCAGCGGAGCCGAACGCCACAGCATCCAGACAAGCAACGTGGAGCTAGCGTAGAAGAGCCACGCGAACATCACGCATGTGAGCGTAAGTTGAAGATTGGCCAGATTGTGCCGAACGGGACGCATCCAGCCAGCCTGCGCGGCAGGCTCAGCAGGCGCGCATCCGGGCTACGCCTCTTCTGACTGCAAGCTCTTCGTTTCGCTGGACTCACCTGAACCATCTTTGGTCGGCTCGATCGCCGATTCCGCGAACGGCGGTTTGCGCGAGCGCGGCCGATGGGATTCCCAACTCCTCTCTCCACCCTGCCGGAACAAACCGTCGCAAAAATCGATCATCCAGCAAAAAAATCCCCAGCGCCAAAACCAGATAATTCAAAAACGTATAGTTCGCCGTCAAAATCACGCCGATCTGCCAAGGCGTCACAATAAAAAAACAAACAATCCGCCACCGCCGTGGCAAAAACACCATAAAAACCAAAACCAATTCAAGCGCCAGCGTAAGAAACGCCGTCGCCGCATGAAACCAATGCGGCAAATGCTGCAAATACCATCCAATCCATGTCGGCAGCGGTCCGTTCGAGTAGTACTCGTCCAGTGCGGTGAAATTCCGCCACTGCGGATCACCACTCGCCATTTTCGCGACGCCTGATTCGAAATAAATCCGAAACCACTCCCACAGCAGCAGAAAAATACCTGCGCGAATCGGCGGCTGCGTAACAGCAAACCCCGGACGAAATCCCATCGGCGCAAGGAACAGCACGATGAACCCAGCTTCGAGCAACATCCCGTCCGATTGATACCCCGCGAATTCGCCCGCCGCCGCGACGAACGAAAGAAACCCGACGAAACAGACAAACAAAGACGTCCGCGGGAAAATATTGAAGACCACCAACACCGACGCTGCCAGCCCGAGCCAGCACACCGCCATCAACATATGCGAACTGCTCGACAACCAGAAAAGTGTCGGCGCATACCAGAAACGAGCTGCGCCCGCCGACTTCGCGACCGCTGCGAGATACTCCGACGCGGGCAGAATCCCGTCGGGACCAATCAGTCCGCGAATCTGAAACAGCAGCGAGAAAAACGCCGAGAAATAGATCAACCCGATCGCGCGCAGAAACAGCCATCGCGGCAGCATTTGCTGCGTGGAACCCTGCCGCGGGTCAAACAGCCATCGAATCACTCGCGCTGGAGCGCTATCGTTCATTGAGTTCAGAGACTCCCGTTTACCCAGGGCTGGGCCCAAAATTCGCCCCGCCGGCGAAGTACCCGGCCCATAGACCGCATCATTCCACAGTCCAAATGAATCTATGAGAGCATACCGAGCTTGGAGAAGATTGGATGCCCTACCTCGCCATCGAAGACTACGGAATCATTGGAAACCTGCGAACCGTCGCGCTGGTCGGCATAAATGGCGCGATCGATTGGTACTGCTCTCCGAGATTCGATTCACCGAGCATTTTTGGCGCAATTTTGGACGACCGCAAAGGCGGTCGATTCCAAATCGCGCCGATCGCGGAAACCGTTCGCCGCAAACAGTTTTACTGGCCCTCCACCAATATCCTCGTAACTCGCTTTTCGCATGAAGACGGCATCGCCGAACTCATCGACTTCATGCCGGTAGGCTTCCCCGACGATTCCCCTTCGTATCATCAGCTCCACCGAACTGTACGATGCGTGCGAGGGACGGTCAGACTCGGGATGACATGCAAGCCTGCATTCGACTACGGTCGTGCGTCGCATGAAGTGCAGCTTCGCGATGGCAGCGCGGTCTTTAACGCCGGAAATGGCAAAGATCGCTTCAGCCTCGCGGCCAATGTTCCCCTGAAACTCGAAGACGGCGGCGGTGTTTCCGCGGATTTTGTCCTTGAAGAAGGCAAATCAAAAACATTTATTTTCCAGAACGACGACGGC
The DNA here is from genome assembly GCA_963766985.1 of uncultured Acidobacteriota bacterium. Lineage (GTDB taxonomy): Bacteria > Acidobacteriota > Terriglobia > Acidiferrales > UBA7541 > Acidiferrum. The sequence goes on along the minus strand of CAVYCJ010000003.1, from coordinate 25,805 downwards.
AGTGGAAATCCCGCGGCGATTCCTGGCTCGGAAGCCGAATCGCAGGCGACATTCGAACAAACGGTTAAGTTCTGGCAAGACTGGATCTCCGCCTGCACCTATCGTGGCCGCTGGCGCGAACGCGTCGAACGGTCGGCACTCGCACTGAAATTGCTGACCTACGAACCGACCGGCGCCATCATCGCCGCGCCGACCACCAGTCTTCCCGAGGTCATCGGCGGCTCCCGCAACTGGGATTATCGCTACTCGTGGGTGCGCGACGCAGCGTTCACGGTCTACGCTTTCGTTCGGCTCGGCTTCACGAGCGAAGCCGCGGGTTTTCTGAACTGGTTGCAGAATTACGTCGCAAAACATCCGCACACCGGCGAGCAATTGCCGACCATGTTCACCATCTACGGCGAGCAGGTTCCCGACGAAATCACGCTGGATCATTGGGAAGGTTACATGGGCTCAGGCCCTGTGCGCATCGGCAACGGTGCGAACAAGCAATATCAGGCCGACATCTACGGCGAGCTGATGGACTCCCTCTATCTCTACAATAAATACGTCGGTCCGATTAACTACGACTTCTGGGTGCGCATTCGCCGCCGCCTCGATTGGATCTGCGACAACTGGCAACTCCCCGACGAAGGTATCTGGGAAATGCGCAGCGGCCAGCAAAACTTCGTTTACTCAAAACTCATGAATTGGGTCGCGCTCGACCGCGGCATCCGCCTGGCCGAGAAGCGCTCGTTCCCCGGAAACCGCGACCGCTGGCTCACCGAGCGTGACGCGATCTATGAAGAAGTGATGACGAAGGGCTGGAACGAGAAGCGCAAAGCGTTTACGCAATATTACGGCAGCGACGATCTCGACGCCGGCGCGCTCATCATGCCCCTCGTCTTTTTCATGGCGCCGACGGATCCGCGCATGATCTCGACAATTCAAGCGATCCTGAAAGAGCCGAAAGACGGAGGCCTCGTGAGCGATGGCCTCGTCTATCGCTATCCTCCGCAACCTCGCGTCGATGGCCTCCCTGGGGAAGAAGGCACATTTAATATGTGCTCGTTCTGGCTGGTCGAAGCCCTCACTCGTGCAGGCAAGAATAACTACGGATGGCTGGAGGAAGCACGGCTGCTTTTCGAACGCATGTTGAACTATGCGAATCATCTCGGCTTATACGCCGAGCAAACCAGCGCACAAGGCCAGGCGCTCGGAAACTATCCGCAAGCGTTTACTCACCTCGCCATGATCAGTGCGGCGTTCAACCTCGATCGCACGCTCGGCAAGGGTTAGAGAATCACCAAAATGTACCCAAATCCGGCGTGCCGTATCTAATAAAAAAGCGATAAGCTTGCGGTATTCAGGTTAGGTCGAAGTACCCCGAGCCTCGATTTTGTGTTCGTGTCGCGTTAGCGGCGCGCCGAGTTACACGGAATGAAATTCAAAAAAATCGAACCCGAAACCGTTGCGTGCACTACCTCGGTCATCCGCCCGTTCGGATGCATGGAGTTGTGGGCTGGCAACGAGCGCGCGCATCGCTCGCTCGAACTCGCCGGCCTTGAAGCCGACGTCATCGCGGTACCCTCCGGAGCCGACTCCGGCGGCGACCTTTCCGCGATTTTTTCCTGCAGCGACAATGTCGCTCGCGTCGTCTTGGCGGATTGCGTCGGTCATGGCTACTCCGCCAGCTCCGTCGCCAGGCACATTCATCGGCTGCTGCACAAATTTCAGGACACGCGAGACACCGCCGGCCTGCTCGCATCGCTCAACAATGAATTCACGCTCGACGCCGCCGACGACGATGGCGCGCTGCGCTTGACGACCGTCGTGACCGGCACGTTCGACGCCGCAACCGGGGAATTCAACTTCGCTTACGCCGCGCATCCACGCATGTTGCTTTGGCGCGCCTCCGACGAAAAATTCCACCCCATCGGCGATGGCATGGAAAATTTCCCTCTCGGTTTCATCACCGGCGAGGAATACACCGAACAGAGCGTCAAGCTCGACCCAGGCGACATGATCCTGGCGTTTTCCGATGGCGCCACCGAAGTCCAGTCACCATCCGGAGTTCAACTCAGTCCGACCGGCTTCCTCGACTTCGCACACTCAACGCTCTCGAAGCTCCCCGCGCCTCAAAAGCTCCCTGACTTTTCCAAGTCTCTCTTAACCGGAATTCACGAGTACCGCGGCAGCGAAGAACTCGACGACGACATCACCCTGCTCACCCTCCGCCGGATTCCGTAACTGCAAGCATTCGAGACGACGCTTTTCGCCCCGCAGGCGTCCCGTAACTCCAATCGCTGCAACAAATTCACCCGACCACCAGCGAACCTTAACCCTTTAGAATCATACTCTTATGCGCTTTCGGCGCACATCTCCCATAGAATCACATTCTTACGCAAAGAAGGGGGAGGGGTCCAAAGGCCATAGGTTTTGACCCCAGACAGCTTGGGTCGCCGTGACAACCGACTAATTCCCGGACTGAGCGGGCGTGCTCGCCGTCGGCGGATGCGCCTGGAAGTATTCCGCGACGCTCGCCTGCACCTGCGAAATAATTCCCTGCACATTGCGATCGATCGCGGCCGCAATCGCCCCGACATCCTTGCCGCTCACCGGCTCATCGTGCGAATAGTAGTGCGACCACACTGTCGCGCCAGTCTTGGAGTCGCGCAGTTCGTACTCCACCGCAACCCGCGCAGCAAACGCGCTCCCTGTCACTTCCTTAAAGTCATACAGCCGCCCGTTGATGATGTAATCCCCGCGCGCGTTGCTGCGCAGCGTGTTCACCGTTTTATATTTTCCGGACGCCCGTAACTCCCGAAACAAAACCTCCTGCAGCATCTCCGTCGGCGGACTCGCCCAGCGTTGCGTGTCGTACGTGCCCATCGTCTCCGCACTGCTGTAAACAATTCGGTCGTCGCGGTACAAGTGCGAACCAGTCAGTGGCCCGACCAGCAGCGTGATCGGAAACGCGTTGGCATCCGTCTGGGTGGTCATGTCGCCGGGAATCGTCAACTGGTAATATTTCACCGGCCGCGCCGCCCCGCATCCAGCCGCGAGCACAGCCGCTAAACAAATCGCTGCGCTGACAAACATCGCGAACGAATTCGCCTTGCGCTTACTCGACTCACCGACCCATCTCTTCCGATTCAGCATCGCCGTGATCCTCATGGTTGTTCACCCGGCTTGTGTTCTTTCGGTGCCGACGAGCGTATCAGCGAGTACGGCCGCGTCTTGATCGTCGCCGAGAATTCCCGCAGGTTGTCGCTGATCTGCCGCAGGTTGTCGAGCAGTTCGTCGATATTTTCCGAATTCACGTTCAGCGTCTGATCAAGGTTCGTTGTCAGGCTCGTCGTATTCGTCAGCGTCTTCCGCAGTTCGAGGATCGCCGCGTGCACATCTTCGCGATTCTCTCCGATCATCGAGTCGATATGATCGAGTGTCTGGTTCGCCGTCGCCGTCGTTTTCTTCAAATCATCGATCAGCGGCTCCAGCTTTTTCGTAACCTCGTTAACATTCGTAAGCGTTCCCTTGAGCAGCGGACGATCTTCCTCGAGCATTCCGCGCGTCGTCGCCAGCGTTCCCGCGAGATTCGCGCGATTCTTGTCATTCAGCAAATCGTTGATCCGCGCCACCGTAACCTGCAACTCCGAAGCGCGATCGTTCAGCGTCCCGAGCAGCTGCTGCGCCGCCGGAGCTATATCGTTGATCCGCTTTGTAATCGCATTGAAATCGACGTAATCATCCGCAGGCAGCCAGGCACCGTCTTTCGCCAGCCCCGCCTGTTTCGTCCCCGGCACAATCTCCAGATGATTTTCGCCGAGCGGACTGAGGCTCATGATCTTCGCGTGACTGTCGGTCTTCACCGGAATATCCGACTGCACACTGAACGTGACCTCGATGCGGCCCGGATCCTGCGGATCGATCTGCATTTTTTCAACGCGCCCCGCCTTCGTGCCCCCGGAATATCTCACGGTGGCCCCGGGCTCCAGCCCACCTGCAAACCCAAAATATGTATGGAACGTTTTCACCTCGCGCCCAAACGCTCCGCTGATCGCAAACACCGTCGCGATCAGCACGCCCGCCGCAACAATCACAAACAGCCCGACCAGCGTCTGCTCGCCTTTCGCGTTCATCAGGCTCTCCCCTTACCGCCCGGCATGTTGGCGGGCCGCCGGTCTTCGGTCAGCATCTGCAGGTAATCAAGTTCGCGCGCGACTTCGGGCTCGGCGACGCGATCGAGAAATTGCCGGACACGCGGCTGCTTGCTGTTCCGCATCTCCTCACCCGTTCCGATCGCCACGACATTTCCTTTGTCGATCAGCACCATGCGATCGGCAATCAAAAAAGCGCTCGCAAGTTCATGCGTCACGACGATGATCGTCATGTGAAACGCCTTCTTCATCTCCAGAATCAGCTGATCGATTCCCGCCGCAATGATCGGATCGAGTCCAGCCGACGGCTCGTCAAAGAACAAAATCTCCGGATCCATCGCCAGCGCACGCGCCACCGCTGCGCGCTTCATCATGCCGCCGCTAAGCTGCGAAGGCATGTAGTACTCAAATCCCGCAAGCCCAACCTGCTCCAGTTTCAGCCGCAGCATAATCTCGATCGTTGAATCTTCCAGCTTCGTATGTTCGCGCAGTGGCAAAGCGACGTTGTCGCCCACCGTCATCGAACCAAACAATGCGCTGCCCTGAAAAGACATCCCGATGTGTTTACGGATTTCGTCCATTTCCGCATCCGAAATCGTCGCAAGATTTTTCCCTCTCAGCCAGATCTCGCCGGCGCTCGGACGTTCCAGTCCAACCAGCGTGCGCAAAAGCGTGCTCTTGCCGGAACCTGAGCCACCCAGAATCACCATCGTCTCGCCGCGCTTCACGTCGAACGAAATCCCATGCAGGATTTCGCGATCGCCATAGCTCACGCGCAGGTCGCGCAGCGACACCATTGGCTCCTCATCCGCCTCGCCGCGATCCATCTCCAGGTCGTCGATCGCCATACTTCTTTCCGTTATCCTCCAAGAAAGAAAAATAAAATCGTAAAAACCAGATCCACGACCACCACCATAAAGATCGACATCACCACCGCTCGCGTCGTCGATTTACCGACCTGCTCTGCTCCCGCCCCCGTATTCAAACCTTCCAGGCACCCAACCGCGGTAATCGTCATCCCGAACATCACGCTCTTCACGAGACCCGTGATGATATCGCGCAAAAACAGCGAGTCCACCGATGCGCGAATATAGCGCGCTACCGTGAAGTCCGCTTGCGCGACTCCGAACAGCGCGCCGCCCAGAATGCCCATCGTGTTCGCCCAGATCGTAAGACACGGCAGCATCACGATCATCGCGATGAACTTCGGCGCCACGAGGAACGACACTGGACTGATCGCCATCGTCTGCAGCGCGTCGATTTCCTCGGTTACTTTCATCGTGCCGATCTCGGCAGCGAACGCCGAACCCGACCGCCCGATGACGACGATCGCCGTAATCAACGGACCCAGCTCGCGTGTCATCGAAATGGCCACCGCAGTCGCCACGAGATCGATCGCGCCGAATTTGCGCAACTCGTACGCGCCTTGCAGCGCCAGAATCAAACCTATGAAAAATGTGATCAGCGAGAGAATCGGCAGCGCTCGGACGCCGACGTCCATGGCCTGCGAAAACGCGCGGCCAATCCGAAGAGGCTGACCGCGAAACGGCGCCACAAACGTGTACCACGCAGCGCGTCCGGCCAGCGTAGCCAGCGACCCGACATACGCCAGGCCGTTTGTGACGCCTCCGCCTATTTGTGAAACCAGTTCCATTCGCCCCTGGATACCCGCGAACAACTGCTGAACCGCGCTGCGGCGGCGCCTTCCCCGCTGTTATCCGGCCAGTGCCGCCTCTTCCGTGTCGAACACTTCAAAAATCTTCAGCAGCCGCGACAACTGCAAAACCTCACGCGCCGCCGGACTCAGCCCCACCAACAGGAATCGTGTCCCCGCATCCCGAGATGCCTTCAGTCCTTCCACCAACGACGCCACGCCCGAGCTATCGATATATCGCACCTTGCTCATGTTCATCACGACTTTCGGCGTCTTCTTCTCTCGGATCTCCGTCAGCAGCGCCTTCCGGACTTCGGGCGAATGCGCCAGATCGATATCACCCGTCACGTCGAAAACCGTCGTCGTCCCCAGCGCCCGCGTCACAATCTGCAAAGGTTTTCCTCCGAGCATCAATTTCCGTCTCGCCCTTCCGGTGATAAATACTTCACCAGGCGCAACACATTCGCCCGCCGAGCGCGCCGAAACTCCACGATATCCATACTTTGCCGGATGAAATGCAGCCCCAGGCCCCCCGGCTTGATCTCGTCCAATTTTCGGCCGCGGAGCTTCGTCGGATCGATTTTCGGGCCGTAATCGACCAGTCGAACCTCGAATCCGTCACCGCTCTTGGCGTGCCCCTTGGCTACGCGCAGGCAGTAAAGCTCGATACGGCGGTCCAACGCCCCACCGTAAGAATGTCTCATGATGTTGGTGAGTGCTTCATCGACGGCCCGGGTCACCGATCGCACTTCAGGCTCGGCGAACCCGAGCGCTTCCGTCAAGCGCTCCATCGCGGCACGAACTACGCACAGCATACTAGGATCGCTGGGTAAATCCACCCTCAAGAGCTGGCCCTGAGCCATCCGGTGATCATCCTTAAGACTCATGTCGTCGAAGAAAAGTTTGCGCGCGCGATTTTTGTCGTCGCCTTGGCAAAATCGTACGTCGCTCGCAGGTTTCCGCCAAAAAATCGCACTTTCCCCGTCACATCCGCTTCCAACAGCGTCTTCCCGTCCTTATCCGAAAAAATGCAGTGAATCTTGATCTCCGTCTCGCCGGCCACTGTCGTTACTTCCCTCTTGCGCTGACTTCCCTCTTTGAATCCCGTCACGTTGCTGCGCAAGATCACCAGGTCCGTCGCACTCGCCGCGTTGCGATCCCCTTCGCGATAGACGTGCGCGAACCCGCCCTTTTTCTCCATCTGCCGAACTAGATCTTCGTACATCGAAACCTGAAATTCAGCCGGCAGCTTGATCTCGTCCGAATGAATCATATCCACTTGGATTGCCGACGCCTTGATTTTCACCGGCTTCGGCTTATCTTGCGCCACGGCGCCAAAGCCGCAGAGCAGCATCACCATCAAGAAAATCGTCGCGCGCGAAATCATCCGAAGCTCTCTCATGGCTTCTCCTTCGCGTCCGGCGCCGCTGCGGCGGATTTCGAATCAGCTTCGGTCACGGTCGTATGCGCCCCCTGTGCCAGCAAATCTTTTTTGATCACTTCGGCCTGTCCGACGGGCATCGTAAAAATCGCCCCGTGCAGCCCGCCGTCGGCATCGCGGTATTTTATGGTCACCGTATCCAGCTTCGTTCGAAACAGCGCCAGGAATCGACTCGCCCCGTAAGGCGCGAACCACGACAGGGTTCCCGCCGTCCCGCGAATCACCCTCTGGCTGTCATCCCCGGTCACAACGTCTTCAATCGAATGCGCAGCGAGGTCCGACTTAATCGCCTCGTGCGTGAAGTGCATCGAGCCGTCGGCAATGATGAGCGTGCCACCCGTGTTGTCCTTCACGCCTGGCAGCCCTTTGACCACGGTGACTTTCACCGGCGCATCCGTCGCCCCGGATGCCCCTGCTGATTGCCGCGCAACGCTGCTCGCTGCCAGCACCCCTGCTGCGCCAAAACATGCCAAAAGAAACGCGATCTTCGTTCGCAAGTTCATCTCGCACCCCGCTTTCCGTCTCTCATCGTATCGGTGAACCTTTGCCGGGATCGTGCTCCCAAAACTGCATGAATTTTGGCACTTCTGTCCGCAAAACCGGATGGAGTGCACGGGAGCATAATCTACTGAAATCAGAAAAGATACGTAGATTCACAGATTCACTGAGGCGCGACCAGGATACAAAATATTCGTCACCGACCGAAAGGATTACACCAGGCCGAGAATATTCGTAACCGCGCTCCTCTCCGCAACCTCTAACGCAACGCTACCAGACACAAAATCGAAACCGGACCGCCACCACCAGGCGTCTTACTTTCGTGCTCGGCAAAAATGGTAAACTGACAACCCAATGCGAATTCTTCTTCTCAACCTGACAGCCGGATCCCTGCTCGAAGCTAACAACGCGCTCGCGGGCCAAGGCTACGAAGTCTCCGCCGAAATTGGGTTGACCATCGATCAGGTTCTCGCGCTCTCCCCGGAGGTGCTCGTCACAGAGGCCTGCGCCGGCGATCTCGACTGCTCGGGACTCGTTTCGTCGCTCAAGGCCCGTCCTGACGTCAAGGCACTCAAAATCATCTTGATCGTCCCCGGTGGAGCAAACGACCGCGCGCACGCCTTAAATCTTGGGGCCGACGACGCCGTCTCTCTCCCGCTCGACGGCACCGAATTCGCCGCACGCATCCGCACGCAATTTCGCGAGCGCCAATCGACCCTCGAAATGCAGACGATGCTCAAGTACGCGACGCAGCGAGAAAACATCGCCGATCTCGCCGTCGAATCGCTCAACGAAGACCTCGTCAGCAAACGTCGCTGGTGGCTCATTCCCGCGATCTTTGCCGTCAGCGCCGCGGCGATCATCGCGTCGGTATCGATGGTGGTCACAACTCGCCGCACGCGGAAAGACGCGCTGCAGCTTCGCGCTGAGATCGCGCGGCTCAGTTTTGGTGAGGGAAAGCAGGAAGCCGACCTGATTCAGCGCACACAGGCGTTACGCGAATCGCTCGAGGCACAAAGCAAGACCAGCTCTGCCACACACGACACGCTCGTGGCGCAGTCCGCCGACATCAAAAAGAAAATCGCCGCAGCTGGAAGCGATGCATCGGAATCCGCGTCGCTGAAACAACAACTCACCGACACGCAAACGCGCCTGAAATTACTGGAAACGGAAGGAAAGGTCGCTGAGACGGTCGTCCACACCTACTCGCCCAGCGTCTGCCTGCTTCACGTCGTTGTCGAGTTTCTCGACCGCCAGTCCGGCAAGCCGATTCAAATCGCGGTCGACGGCCTCGGAAAGCCGATCGTCGACGATCAAGGAATGGTTCAGCTCGATTCCGGCGGCCCCGGTCCGCATCTTCAGATCGATGTTTTCGGCACCGGCTTTCTGGTCCGCAAAGACGGCCGCATCATCACCAACCATCATGTGGCCGAGCCATGGTGGAACAACGACGAATTGAAAGATCTGATCGATCGCGGCGCCTCGGCCTACGTCATTTCCTATCGCGCCTACTTCCCGGGAAGTGCCGAAGGCATCACCGCGAAGCTCGATAAAATCTCGTCCGATGCGGACGTAGCCGTACTGAAGCTGGATTCTCCAGCGCCGCCAAAGGCCACGCTCCTCGAACTCGACGATCGTCATGAAGCCACGGTCAGCGGTGATCCCGTCGTGCTCATCGGCTACCCAACGGGCATCGAAGGAATTCTGGCTCGCGCTGGCAGCGACGTCGCGCAGAAAATTACCGACACCAAGAGCGTGACGCGTATCGTTTCTCAGCTCGCCTCGGAACAATTGATCCGTCCGACGACGACCCAAGGGCACATCGGCGACATTCTGCAAGACAAGATCGTCTACGATGCTGCGACTACATCCGGTGGCTCAGGCGGCCCGCTCTTCAACCGCAGCGGGAAAGTGATCGGAGTGAATTTCGCAATTCTGAAGGGATTCGGCGGATCGAATCTCGCGGTTCCTGTTCGCTACGCCAACGATCTGTTGAAGTAATCCTCGCTCTAGCCCGACGAACCCCGAGCGGCGTTCTTCTGCGAGTTCGCCTGAACCCGCAGCACCAACATATAGACGACGATCGCCACGTTCGCGAGCAAGATGATCCACTTGATCGGATGCGGATGGCGCGCCAGTGAATACGCCTCCCACGGCAGATACATTGCGCCCGACAACAGCGCGAACCACTCCGCCCACTCACGTGCGTTCCAAAGACCGTACGCTTCCGCGAATCGAACCAGCGAATAGATCATCGCCGCGGCGGCCAAAGCCCACAACCCTTTATCGGTTGTCTTGTCCGCGGCATGAACGAAGAGATTCGAAAGCCGGCCGCCCGGGCTGGCGTGAAGAAAACGAATGAGCTGTTCGGCGAATTCGTCCAGATTCTTGTGAACGAGTTTCAGCAGCCCTAATCCCAGCAGAAGAACGATAATGCCCTTGGTCGCCTCAAAAACGGCGACACCTCGAAGTGCTACGGTTTGCTTGGAGGTATGCATCGACCTGGGTGCCTGCTAGAAAGTAAAGTGTCGCGCCGTAAAGTTCAAGTCGCCGGAAACCACGAGCTGCAAAGCGACGCGAAAAAACGCCTCGGCTCCGTCAAGAACCGAGGCGTTCGCTGAGAAAAGCGCTGATCGAATAGGGACTCACTGAGGCTGTTTGATTTCCGGTCCTGCCTGCTCGATGCTGCCCTTCACCAATTCCGTCTTTACTTCCGACTTTTGATTGGCGAGCAGGTTTACTTCGGTTTCGAACGTCCGGTATCCCGGCAACTCCACTTTGATCCGGTGCTTGCCCGGGCTGATCAGCATCGAGTGTCCCACGCCGCCAAATTCGCTGGCGTGTCCGACAAACTTGCCGTCCAGAAACACGGCGGCTCGGCCTGGCTGCACATCCAGTTTCAATGTAGCGGTTATGTCAGGCGTCACCGCGCGCGGGCTCAAACTGAGCCGCACCACCACCGTGTGTACTTGCCCGGGCTCGACCACGACTTTCTGATCAAAGTCGTCGTATCCCGATTGGCGCACAGCAATGTCATGCTCGCCCGGCAGCAGTAGCAACTTCTTGTCGCCCTTCAGCTCTTTCAGGTAACCGACATAACTCCCGTCAACCCAAACGCCGGATTCCTTTTCGACCTTCGAAACGCCATCGAGCTTCACTTCGCCCAAAACCTTGCTTCCGCTCGTCGGTGGCAGCGTATTCGGATGAGCTTGCCCACTGCAGTAGCTGGCCGCAAATGTCAGGCACAGCATCACCAAAGAGAAAACTCGGCCTAAGCCTGAAACTCCAAACATGACCTTCATCCTATTTCCTTCCTCCAATCGCTTTTTACCCCAGATTCGCCCGTCTCTCGTTTTTCATCTGTAATGTTTGATTCAAGGCGACTTCGCCGGGTTTCGTGCGATGTCTCGTGCGATGTTTCGTACAGCGTTTCATGCATCGTATGGTCTAAATTTAGCCCACTTTGTAATATCTACCCTTCGAATTTGCCGCCGCTGCCTCAGATAGTCAAGGTGCCTCACGGCTTGAATCCGCCAAGCCGACCTGCTCACGCCGCCAAAATCCGTCCGTCTATGCTCACAGCGACAACTTCTTCCCGTGGAGCATCCTCGATTTCGCAGCCGTCAGCTCCGCGAATACGAACAATAGAGGGGTGTGCATGCAACTCGTCAATCGTCTCGGTCTGTGTCTTCTGCTCGCGACTACCATCATCGCTGTACCCGCGAGCGCTCAATTCAAAAATGGATCACAGGCCACGGAACTCAAACTCCCCACGCTCAGCCAGCGCGCCATCGTCACCCAGCGCATCGGCCTCACCGACATCACAGTAAACTATTGCCGCCCGCTCGTCGGCGGCCGCGAACTCTTCGGCAAGACGATCCCCTACGGCCAGGTCTGGCGCGCCGGCGCGAACGAGAACACCATCATCACTTTCACGGATGACGTCAGCGTGGAAGGCAAGCCGCTCGCCGCCGGCACGTACGGCCTCCACATGATCCCCGCCGCCGATCAATGGACGATCATCTTTTCGAAAAATTCCACTTCATGGGGCAGCTTTTCTTACGACGAAAAAGAGGACGCGCTCCGCGTCAACGTGAAGCCAGCAACCGGCGATTTCGAGGAAGCGCTCTCCTACACATTCGAAGATCTCAAGCCCGATTCAACCGCCGTCACGCTGCACTGGGCAAAAGTCGTGGTTCCCTTCCACGTTTCGGCCGATGTGAACGCCATCGTCCTCAAGAGCATCAAGAACCAACTTCGCAGCGTCGGTGGCTTTACCTGGGCTGGCTACGATGAAGCCGCACTTTGGCTCCTCGACACCAATGAAAACCTCGATCAAGCCTTGCAGTGGGAAGACCGCTCGATCCTGGCGGAAGAGCGCTTCGACAATTTGCTGAGCAAATCCGCAATACTCGAAGCACAAGGCAAGAAAGAGGAAGCCGCTGCAACAAAAGCAAAAGCGCTCCAGATGGCGTCCGGAATCCAGATACATGCTTACGGTCGCGGCCTCCAGGCTCAAAAGAAACAGGAGGAAGGCTTCGCCGTCTTCCGGATCAACATCAAGAATCGCCCGAACGAGTGGTACACACACGGCGAACTCGCCCGCATCGCCAGCGCCAAGGGCGACTTTGCCACCACCATCAAAGAACTGAATCTCACGCTTCAGTCGTGCCCTGATCCCGTCAAGGCACAAGTCAAAGGCCTAATCGCCCGAGCAGAGCAAAAGCAAGACATCAATCCCTGATCGCAAGGCGTACGGGCACGGCACCGCCGTGCCCTTCTTCGCATTTCGCACAAATCAAAAAGTGATCGCCCGCCGGGCGCGATCCCTTCGCACCCGGCGAATTTTCGCCAGTCACGAGTCGCCTCAACCCGTAACGCCAAAACCCCCAAACCCTCTCCTCCCCACCACTTCAGGTACACTTCCCGTATATGTTCCTACCCATCACCAGCGGGAGGGCTGGGCTATGAAATTTGGCATTCGACGGTCCCGCGCCGGCATCCGCAAACGTTTCCAGGTGCTCGCTCCCGGCGCCTCGTTGCGAAAGCGCATCGGCTACAGCCTCGCCATCGTTCGCCTCATTCTCGTCCCGGTTATCTTCCTCGCGATTTACTACCTCTTCGAAATTGGCTGGATCGTCGACCGCATCGTCAGCTTCGACGCGCCCGCCGCAACTCTTGCCCAGCAAGCCTCCATCACCATGCTCGAAGCCCGCCACGCCGAGCGCAACTATCTCCTCCTCTACGATCCCGGCTCGCTCCAGGCCAATCGCGACTCCATCCAAAAAATCGAGCAGATCATGAGCGCCATCAGCGACCTGCAGCCCTCCGACGAAACGATGACGCAGGAAACGCTCGCCGCTCTCGGCCGCTACAACGAGCGCTTCGAAGCCGCCGTCACCGTCATCGGCCAGCCCGGACAGGCTCCCGCTGACCGCATCGACGCCGTGTTAATGACGTATGAAAAGGATCTCGACAATCTACTCAAGAGCGATCGCTACAAGACGCGCGCCCAACTCGTAGACGAACTCCGCAATCGCGTCGGCTCCTTCGACGCGCAAATCACCAAGACCGTCCAGGAAGGCGACCCCGCCCTGCGCCACATCACCGTCGACCTCCAAAGCACCGGCCAAGAAGTCCTCGCGATGACCGGCAAACTCGAAGCGAAAAGCTGGGACCGCGTCGAGCACGACCACCGCAAAGCCCGCCGCCTCATCTCCGCCGCCGAATGGTCGCTCTCCATCGTTTCCGCAATCACCCTTCTCGTCAGCGTCTGGATCAGCTTCACCCTCCCCAAACAAGTCGTGAAGCCGCTCCTCAGCCTCAAAGAAGCCGTCGACCACGCCGCCGCCGGCAACTACGAAATCGAGTTCGACATTCAGGGCGAAGGCGAAGTCGTCCAGCTCGCCGACAGCATCCGCCTCCTGATCGCCCACCTCCGCGAAGCCACCCGCTACTCCGAAAGCAGCTAGCCCCCAGAACCTCGGTGCCGCACCCTCAGGTTTTAGAGGGCGCGGGTTTAGAACTGATCGCAGTGTCGCCGGGCCGCTCAATCATCCCCGAGCCCATGTACGGGCGCAGCACCGCTGCGCCCCATGTCCGTACCATCTCTGCTGTTCGAGAAGCTTTATCTTTTCCCGAAATTTATCCCCCAAAAGAGGGAAACCCCGGATCTCCTGGGGGGAGGAGATCCGGGGTTGGGGGCTTACTGCTGAGGGGGGCCGGAGGAAACTCGCTGACGCGCCTTTAGTGCACCTGGTGCGTCGAAATCAAACAAATCTGTCGCAATTCGTCGTACGTGAAAAACGTCTCTGTCTCTTCGCCGGCGTACTCGGTATGACCGAGTCCCGACTGCGTCGAAATCCGGCTCAACTCATCTTCCGGAATTCCCAACAACAGCGCTGCTCGTCCGCACGTCACATACTTGGGTACTTGGTTGTTCATCGCGAGTCTCCTTAGCCGGGCCTTACGCCGGGAGCATCACCATCGCGTCTTCTTCTACCGCCAAAATCATCGTCTTATAAATGTCGATATCCGAGCCGTCGATCCGGATCCGCACCGTATCGCCCTTATCCTTCAGTAGCTTTCCGCGCAGGGGCACTTTGATGTCGCCCGAAACAACCTGCAAAACCACCGGCAATCCGATCCAACTTGCGTATGCCATGTCCATTTCGCTGGCCCCCTCAGGACTGTCTGCTCTGTTGCTTTTTGCAGTCCGTCCTGACGCAAACAGAATCGCTCACGGCTCAAAAACCGCCTATGGTACAGCGAGGGTACCAGCGTAGTAAGAACGTACTCCTGTACGTCGTGACACCCGCTTTTTGTGAGGATTTTCTAAAAGTACAAACGTACTGGTTTTTAAGGACGCCAGACCTATCGCTCCCCGCACCTCAAAATCGCGATACTCCTCGCGTGATACGTGAATCTCAAGGCGGACCGCTCACGAAGGCGCCCCTGGCCACTCGGACAGGTATCGGCATTGCGCTCGGTGGCGGATTTGCGCGCGGTTTTGCTCACCTCGGCGTCCTTCAGGTTCTCGAGCAGCACCGCATCCCGATTTCCTGCATCGCGGGAACGAGCGTCGGCAGCATTCTCGGCGCGGCCTACGCCAGCGGCGCTCCCCTGGCGCGCATCATCGCCACTTGCCGCACTCTCAAGTTCCGCGACATCGGCCGCTGGAGCGTTTCGCGCCTCGGCCTCGCCAGCAATCACCGCCTCGGCGATTTGATCGACCGCGTTTTCGACTCACAAAATTTCGAAGATTTGCGCATACCGCTCGCCGTCGTCGCAACCGACCTTAATAATGGCGAGCCGGTCGTTCTGACTCACGGCAACCTTAAAGAAGCGATTCGCGCCAGCTGCGCTTTCCCGGGTTTGTTCGAGCCGGTCAATATTGGAACTCGATGCCTCGTGGACGGCGGCCTCGTCGCCCCGGTCCCCACCCAAGCCGCCCGTAAACTCGGCGCCGAATTCGTACTCGGAGTTTCGGTCGGGATTCAGGACGGCCACCGCGGCTCGCCCTCGAATATCTTTCAAGTTGTCGCGCGCGCCGTCAGCGCTGCTCAAAAACATCAGCTCGAAGGCTGGGAGCGCCACGCCGACCTCGTCCTTCGCCCCGACGTGCAGTCCATCGCCTGGGACGATTTCGATCGTGCCGACGAAGCCATTGAAGCCGGCGCTGCCGTCGCTCGTCACGCTGTCCCGCGCATTGAAAAATTCTTGGAACGCGCCGAGATCGCCGCTCGCGGTCTGGAATCCGATCTGCAAAGCATGTTGCTGGTGGCGGAAGCAACTCGGTGATAGTGGCGAAAAGCCACCCTGGTTAACGTGGCGGTAAGCCAGCCGTTGGTTGCGGTGAGCCACCTTGGTAAAGGTAGCGAGGCCAGTCGATGACGCGCTTGAATTCCCCGAACTCTTTCAACTCTTGGATGTGGACTGGTCCTTTTGGCTCTTTGGGTCTTCTCTGGTATGAATGCCGCGAGGATCTTTCTCTTTTCTGCTACCGTATTGGGTGCGGTGCGTTGACTGAAGTTCGTTCACGCGCTCTTGAGTTTGCGCCCGTTTCGCAGGCTCTCTCCACTCTTTCACAAAGGAAGTCAGAGGCTTGCTCGAATTTCTCCAGCATTTGCTCCGGTCTGCCTACGACCCAGAAGCACTTAAAGAATTAGTTCGAACCGGCGGCGCTCCGCTGGTCTGCACCATCGTCTTCATTGAGACCGGATTCTTCGTCGGCTTCTTCCTCCCCGGCGATTCCCTGCTCATCACCGCAGGCATCTTCGCCGCCGCCGACGTCATTCCCCTGAAATGGCTGCTGCTCCCCGTCATGCTTTGCGCCATCGTCGGCGATCAGATCGGCTACTGGATCGGGCGCACCGCGGGTCCGGCACTCTACAAACGCGAAGACTCTTTCTTCTTCCGCCGCAGCCATCTCCAGCGCGCGCATGAATTCTACGAAAAATATGGCGGCCGCGCCGTAATCTTGGCTCGTTTCGTCCCGATCGTCCGCACCTTCTGCCCGCCCGTCTCCGGCGCCGCCAAAATGCCTTATCCGCGCTACGTCATGTTCGACATCGTTGGCGGCGGCGCCTGGGTGAGTGCCACCGTTCTCGGCGGTTACTATCTCGGCCGCACCGTTCCGAATATCAGCCAGCGCATCCACTACGTCATCATCGTCGTCGCAGTCGTCTCCATCCTTCCCGCCGTCATCGGCGTTCTCCGCGGCCGCAAAGCCATCGAGAAGCCCGGCTCATCGGCAACCTCATAACGGCGAGCGAATAGCCCATGCCCCCTCAAAAAATCCGCGCCATCATCTCCGACATCGGCCGCGTCATCGTCGGTGTAGACGTCTCGCGCGCAATGCAAGGCCTCTCCAGCGGCATCGCGCTCACCCCCAAAGAAATCTGGAGCGCCATCGAAAAAGATCCTCGCTTCCCCGATTTGCAGGATGGCCGCATCAACGCCCGCGACTGGCATCTCCACATCGTCCGGCGTCTCGGCGGCAACCTCACCTACGACCAGTTCATTCAGGCATGGAACGCCGCTCTCCTCCCCGAGCCGCTCCAGCCCGATTCGCTCTGGGCCGGCCTCGCCAAAAAATATCGCCTCTCCTTACTCTCCAACACCGACCCCATCCACGTCGCCCATATGGAGTCGACCTTCACCTTTTTCAAGTACTTCCCCGTCCGCATCTATTCCTGCGTCGTCGGCACCAGCAAGCCCAACCCGGTCATCTATCAGGACGCCCTCCGCGCCACCAAGGTCAAAGCCAACGAAGCTGTATATATCGATGACCTCGAAGAGAACGTCGCCGCCGCCAAAGCCTTGGGAATGATCGGCATCCACTGCGCCGTCCCAGCAGAACTGACCGAGCGCCTGAAAGCCGCCGGCGTCGAAATCACTTAGGCCTACCCATGCTCTGTACGCGGCGCAGCACCGCTGCTCCCCAGCTTGCCCAGGCGTGCCCCCAACCTAGCCCGGCCGCTTTCTTCGCCCGCCCCATGACCTGCGGCCTGCTACAGAAGAAGCTGTATTTCGCCTGATACCCGTCCTCTTTCGTTTTCCACAGCGAGCACTTTTCGGTGGAAAAAGTTAATACCGCGTAATCTTTCCCAGGACTAGTACCTCCACTAGTTTTCCCATACAGCAATCACCCTGCATAACCTCATCACCCATAACGACTTGCACCCCAGCTCATCCCCCCTCCTCCCCTCCTCCGTTTGGCGCGGCGAATGCTCCTCCATAGCCACGGGCCGTTCAACTTGAGGGAAACCCAAATTTCAGCCCGATCAGGGTGGAGGAGATACCCAATATGTCCGAAGTAATCGAAAGAGAATCACCGTCTTGGCAGCTTCCCGCGATGATCGTTCTCGGTCTGATCGCGATTGGTGGCCTGTGGTTTGGCTGGAATGCCTCGACAAAACTCGACACCACGCAGCAGACGATTGCCTCTCAGATCAAACAGTCTGAGCAGTCGACGCAGCAGGATGTGTCGTCCCTGAAAGACCGCCTGGCGCAGGACGAAAAGGCGAATGCCGACCTCCAGGGCGATCTGACCCTCGTCACCAAGAAACTCAAGATTACCCAGGGCCAGCTCAAGACCGCTCGCGAAGACGCCGCTAAGGCCAACGACGCGACGACCCAGAAGCTGACCGCTCTCGATACCTCGGTCCACACCGAGCTCTCGACGAAAGCCACCACCGATGACGTCAAGACGGTGGACACCAAGGTTGGCGGCGTTGCTACCGACCTCGCCGGCACCAAGGAAGATCTGAAGATGGCGCGCAGCGAAATGGGCACGCTCATCGCTCGCAACCACGATGAAATCGACCAGCTCCGCCGCCTCGGTGAGCGCGACTACGTCGAATTCACGGTTGACGGCAAGAACAAGCCGACCAAGGCCGGTAACGTCACGGTTGAACTCAAGAACGTGAACGAAAAGAACAACCGCTTCACGGTCGAGATGACGGTCGAAGACAAGAAGTTCGTGAAGAAGAACCGCGCTCTCAACGAGCCCATCTTCTTCTACACTCAGGGCGCTCGTTACCCCGAGGAAGTCGTCATCAACAAGGCTGGCAAGAACACCGTCAGCGGCTACATCAGCATCCCGAAGGCGAACTCGGCGCAACCCGCCGCCACCTCAACCTCGGGCCGCTAAACCGACCCAATTCGGCAGACGGCTAACGCCGTCCGCCTCTAAATCTCGCATCACCGAACGAATCGCACCACCGAAACGGCGCTGGCTAACCCCAGCGCCGTTTCTCTTTGCGCCCTCCATCGCCCTGCAATTCCCTGCCTATCCGTTGTAGGGTCGGGGTTTGCCCCGCCCGGCGTACGCCAGACCGAGACGCATCGCGCAAGCCCCCTCATGTAGGGGCGCAGCACGCTGCGCCCCAAGTCCGCACAATCACCAAATCTTGAGCACGGCGCCCAGTTCGTTCGCAGTGCTAGTGTTCCCTACCCCCCAAAAAAAGCGCGTTGTCATCCTGAGCGAAGCGAAGGATCTCAGGCGCCAGCACGCTCTCAACCCGATCCATTCACCACCCAATCCCTCCTCCCACCTTTCAACATTTTCCTCAGTACTAAGTATCCTTCCCACTTGCGCCCCCACACCCACAGGCGTACACCTGACTCCGTGAGCTCACGCAGCTTCGGAGGGGAGCATGACTCCACCGGGCTTAGAGCGAAACAACCGCTGATCACACCGCTCTTGCGGTGCGCGTCGCCCAGAAACACACGCTCAGTTTCGCGGCGCTTCCGAGACGACACAGCAAAACGAAAACGGGGAGCCCAAGGCTCCCCGTTTTCACTTTTAATCTTCTACGTGCCGCAGTTTAGCCCTGCCGCAGTGCTCCCAGTCTTGCCCCATCGTCATCCCTACTTAAACTGATGTCATCACACTTATACCGATGTCATCCGACTTCTACCGATGTCATCCTGAGCGAAGCGAAGGATCTCAGCCGTCAGCCATGGCGCAACCTCATCCGTCAATTCCCGATCAACACTCAGCCAAAAAAATAAGGGGCGCAGCATCGCTGCGCCCCTTCTCCACAAAATCGACCCGCCTTACGCAGCCCGCCTACAGCCGCACAAAAACTCAAACTCTCCTAATTCGGATTCTTATGCCGCGTCGCGCTATGCGAATGATGCCCCGACGATCGATGATGCGCGCGATGCCCGCCCTTGCGATGATGATGCTGCGCCGCGCTTGCCGTACCCGCGATCAACAACACTGGAACAATCGCAACCAACGCCAGCTTGAGAATGTATTTCACGTTAAATCTCCCGATTCGTAAACTCTGGGCGACCTTCATTCAACCACATTTTTTCGCCGCGAGTCGTAAAAGTTTGCGACATTTCGTCGCAACGCGAAAAGGAGTGCACGGCATATGCCGTGATTCGCCCGATGTAGTTCCGTGATTGTTGAAATTCCCTCACCCAGTCAAACGCCCGGACGGCATTTGGGTGCCGCACCCTTAGCCTTTAAGGGTGCGGGTTTTGACTCTCACACACGCGTCCGTGCATAACTCGACGCGGGGATCGACCGAGAGCAGGAATTCCTCTCGAATCGCAGCCGTTCTACCCGCCGAACTTCAACGTCTGTAGCCACTTAATATCTTCGCGCTGATTCGAGATGATCTGCGCTTGCCAGATCAGCCCGATACACATCACCGACATCACCAGCAGGCAGACCACAAGCACGACATTCTTCTGAGACTCGGAAGCAGGACCATTCAGCTTCGACATGGATAGGTCTCCCAATGCGGTGCCCCATCAAGGGCACCTCGGCTTTCTTGCAGTGCGGTCTGCACCTGTCCTAAAGGGCAATCGACCTGCCAGCCTGTACCAAAGGCCATGACCTATATCCCATCGCAAATCAACCAGTTAGCCTCCAGCCACACTCCCAGGGAGTCCTATGCCGGCCACAACTGTGCAAATCGTCCGACTTCAGAGACACACGAGTTCACTTCGCATGCCAGGTTCACCCGGCCCGAGCTGGCCCAACCGCGCCCAAGAGCCGCCCGTTCCCGCCTGTCGGCGCCGCTGCGACAACCTCTGGACGGCGGCCCTCGCCGAAAGACCAAATCCCACTGGACAGGTCCCTGTTTTTGTGATACACTCCTTGTCAGTCAAAAGTACGTCCTCAAGCGCCGATTCCGGCGCTGTTTTTGTTTAAAAACGCACTCACGCATCTCTGCAATCCACTCTAAACAAACGACTTGCGCACTCTTTAAAATGAGCAATCCACAACTTCAACAAAACTAACCACTTGCACACTCTTTGAAAAAACAGGGGGGTATGCCCCAGAGCTTCCCATTCTGAAACACCACCGTCAGCCCGGATTGCCCACTGAGCGTGGAGCGATCCGAAGGGCATCCGTGCCAACTCTATTCCCTACTGAGGCGACCCGACCGCCATCAGCAATAGGCGTCGAAGATCGAACCGGCCTCCGATTTTGTCCTGCACCTCGCCCCAGCTAGAATGATCCGCCACTCCGCGGAGGCAACTTCTTGCACCAGACTCACGCCATCCTGTTCATCGCTATCGACTCGATCATTCCCGACCGCGGCAAAGCCGTCGCTGGCTTCGATGAATTCTGCGCTACGCTCGACCACAACGGCATCCCGTCGGTCTGGGTCACTTCTCGCTCGAGGTTACAGGTCGATGAGCCGCGCCGCCGATTCGGCCACGGAAATCCGTTCATCGCCGAAGACGGCTGCGCCGTCTATCTGCCTGAAGACTACTTCC
This sequence comes from uncultured Acidobacteriota bacterium, assembly GCA_963766985.1. Taxonomy (GTDB): domain Bacteria; phylum Acidobacteriota; class Terriglobia; order Acidiferrales; family UBA7541; genus Acidiferrum. The sequence continues at coordinate 4,831 of CAVYCJ010000003.1, read as the reverse complement.
ACCTCAAAGGCGCCAAGACGGTCCGCCTCGGCCGATTTACAACCATCCCGATCGCGCAGATACTTCCCGCTGCGAAGGAAGCACTCGATTCGCTTTCCGAAGAAACCGGCGTCGAAGCCGTTCCACTCCGTTCGCTTTCGCCGCGCGAGCTGACGCAAAATACCGGCCTGCCGCAACGCGAAGCGGAACTTGCGCGCCAGCGCGATTTTGACGAACTGTTTTTCTTCGCCGGCGCCGCCGAAACCGACGTCGCCCGATTTCAAAACGCTGCGACCGAAAAAAAGATCGCCCTCCGCCAACACGGCGTCCTATGGTCCGCCGCCGTCGGCGCCAATCTCCGCGAGTGCGTCCGCGACCTCATAAAACTCTACGAGCGCGCGCTGCGATCGCACCCTTCAATCATTGGAATTGCAGGCACAGCCGAAGCCGCCTCGCTTCTTCCCTGCTGCGACCGCGGAATCGTCCTCGCCCGCCACGCCGAAATGGAAACTGCCGCCCAGCGCCACACCAAAGCCCGCGTCATGGGTATGTTTGACGAAACGGTGTGGGAGCAAATCCTGGAAGCCGTCACAACCCGCCGCTAATTCGCGTGCAACTTCCCGCCGCACGCAACTGTCCGCGAACGCACGCCGAGTCGCACACAAAAAAGTAGGGGCACGGCATTGCCGTGCCCCTCTTCAAATTTTCAATTGAAAATTACTTGATGAAAAGATTTTCGCGAAGCTGGTCGCGAGCGATGAACGATTTCGCAGTCCGGTAGCGCCCAAACAGATCCTGAATCTCGCGATTCTGATAAACGCGCTGCGCCGGGCAAATCAGCTGCGACGAAACAACCTGCAGCGTCCCCGCATCCGCGACGCGATAGCGCTGAAATCCTTCCGGCTTCTTGCTGTGAAACATCGTGAAGACCACGCCGCCCGGACGCAGCAAATCTGTAATCGCTGCGACGGTTCGCGTCGCCATCGCCGGATCGACATAATCCAGCAAATCCCACAGCAGCACCACGTCGAACGACGACATCGGATACTGAATGTTCGACTCGAAGAATCGATTCGCGCGCGCCGCCGGCGTCAAGTCAAGCGACTGATCCGCTTTGCTCCGCTCTCGAAATTCTTTTTCCTCGTTGTCGAGAAATTGCTTCCAGGTGCGAAGCAGATCGTCGGTCGTGACGCGGAAACCCTTCTCGATGAAAAAACTGAGCGTCGCCTGCCACGCGCCGCCCATGTCCAGCAGGGTGCCGCGGCCAAGCCCATCGAGATTCCACATCAATTCCTTGAGCCCGTTTGAAACGCGCGTGCTCTCCACACCGACCGCGGGTACCCGGGTCGCGCCGACAGCCGCCGCCGGCATGTTGCTGCCGTGGGCGCCGTGAGTCTTCGTGCCTGCCGCATCGTGCCCCGGCTTGGCTGGGTGTGTAACTCCCCGGCCTCCGCTCGCTGGTCCGATGCCAAACTTGTTCAATAGGGTCATGTCTTAGATCTTAAATCGTTGTGGTAGCTGGAACGGTCGAGCCATTCGCTTTGGCTGCGCTCACCGTGCCACGGTCCTCGCCCTTGTCCACGGGACGGCCGGTTTCCACCTTGCCGCGCAGGACCGCGCCATCTTCGATCGCGAGGCGCTGGGTCGAAATCTCGCCGCTGACGTGCCCGGTATTCCAGAGCTGAACGCGCTCTTTGCCGGCGATTTTGCCCTCGACGCGCCCACGAACGACCACTTCGCGCGCCGAGATATCCGCCTTGACCGTGCCGTTGGGGCCAATCGTGACGCTGCTGCTGCCCAGATTCAGCTTACCTTCGACCGGACCATCGATAAAGAGGTCTTCACTGCCCGTAATTTCACCCTTTATTTTGATTCCCTGGGTGATGCACGCCGTCGCCTTGCTCGAAACTGATGGCTGAGCGGAGGCAGGGCTGAACGCCGGAGCGTCCCGATGGCTCGCCGGAGCGGGAGCAAAGGAACTGGGGGTTTCGACTCCCTGAGGCTTCGAGTCTTCTTTCTTCCACATCGGGGACACCTCAACGATGATTTTTGCTTCTAAAGTCGTTTTCGTCGGCTGTGGGAGGCGAGCGACGACTCAGAATTGCGAAGATAGTACGGGACTTACTGAGAGTAAAGGGAAATCCCGGATTCTAAATGTGGGGTGTTACGTCCTGCTCTATACCACTTATTGCGGTCTTAGTTCGTACAGGGCCACAACGGCTGGGGGCGGAGGTAAACCCTTGGTACCACCCCGGAGCTCCCACATCGCGACAACCATTCCTCCCCACTCCCGGGTCAGCTCTTTCAGCCCCTGCCGGCTCTGCCACCAGTGTTCGGGGTCGAAACTGCCGTCATTGGCACCACTTACGGTCACCCCGATCTGCTGAGGGAAGATCCGCAGGAAGATATATCGTGCCCGGCGGGTGTGGTAGTTCGAGGTAACGACAATGATGCTGTGCCATTTGTGCTCGACGGCCTGCTGGAGGAGTATCTGCGCCTCTTCCCTGGTGTTCTCGGCATTGTGCGAGACGGTGAGTATCTTGTCTTTCGGCACGCCGCGCTCGATCAGGTCGTGCTGCATTAACTCCGCCACCCCGGCGTAGGGGCGAAGCTTCCGGCCACTCGCCACTACGAGCGGCGCCCAACCGTGCCGGTACAAATCGGCGGCATGCGCGGCGCGATCGGCGTAAAAATTGTCATCGCTCAAGACGACGATGGCGTCCGATTTTTCCAGCGGATCTTCCACAACCCAGGTTTCGCCGATGACGCGCAGAATCGGGCCACGCGCGAAATACAACACCGCACAAAGCACGACGATGAAAACGAGCGACACCAGCGAGGAGATGATTCCACCGGATTCAGATTGGAGGGATCGGCGGCGTGCCAACGACTTCACGAATTCGGATCCAGCGCGCGCAGCGCCGCGGCAGCGGTCTCGGGCAGCATCGCGTTGAAGTAGACCTCTTTGATGCTGTACGACTTGCTGCGCTTTTCGAGGATGGGAAGAATCTCGATGTGCCAATGAAAATCGTCAGCCAGCGTCTTCCAGTACCCTGCAAGCTCGCCTTTTTTGCTGCGCGTATTCGGCGCCGTGTGAACGACCATGTGAAATGCTGGGGCGATTTTTTCCAGACGGCGCAACACGCGACCAAGCAACGCGGCTAACTGGCGGCGATTTGAACCGGGGCGCGGCTGCTCAAAAAGATGATTGTGCTTGCGGTGCAGCAGCCAAATCTCATACGGCACGCGCGACGCGTACGGGCACAAAGCGTAGTAATCGCCTTGCACGTCGACGATGCGCTTTCCGTTTTTCTCATCCTGGCGCACGACATCGCAAAAAATGCAGCGCTCGCGATCGCGAAACCATTCGTTGGCCGAACTCAATTCGTACTTGATGCGGCGCGGGACAAAAATCGTCGCGGTGATTTGCGAATGCGCGTGTGACCACTCGTCGCCCGCGCTGCCGCCTTGATTCTTGAAGACGGTGACGTATTTAAAGCGTGCGTCTTTCTTGAGATCGGCGATGCGCGACGCCCACACCGAGAGCACGCGCTCGATTTCTTCGTCGCTGAACTGCGACATCTGTTTGTCGTGATGCGGCGTCTCGATCACAACTTCGTGGGCGCCGAGTGCGCCCATTTTGTCGTACATGCCTTCCGCGAAACGGCTTGGCTCGTCCTCGATGCGATAGAGCGGATCGGGATGCGGAATGACGCGAACCTGCCACGCGCCTTCGCTCGGCACGCTCAATATCGCAGGCTTCTTGTCGACGCTGGCTCCGTCGAACGGACACGGAGCAGCCGCCTCATCAAAATTTTCGGGCTGGCCCAGCACTACCCAACTTTGCGTGATTGGATCGCGGCGGATTTCCATGAATGGTGGTCAGCGGGAGTCGCGGCGCGCACCATCAGCGCGGCAAATCCACGTGGGAATGTCTGAATTGGCGGACTGCGAACGCGGCAGAGCCTCGACCATGCGAAGTAGTTTGTTGGCCGCCCTCAGGTTTGTCAAGAAGCCGCGGAAGGCGTGCGTGTTATTCTCGCGTTGCGATGGAAGGCCTTTCGACAGAGAGAGACATTGAGTTCATGCGAATCGCGCTCGAAGAAGCGCGCGCCGCAGCGGCTGCCGGTGAAGTGCCGGTAGGCGCAGTGCTCGTGCGCGACAGCGACGGTGAAATCGTAGCGCGTGGCGCGAATCGCACGATTCGCGATTGCGATCCGACGGCGCACGCCGAGGTCGTCGTCCTGCGCGAAGCGTCGCGCGCCCTCGGAAATTACCGCCTCGCAGGAACAACTCTCTACGTCACCATCGAGCCCTGCAGCATGTGCGCCGGCGCCATAATCCAAGCACGCGTCCCTCGCGTCGTCTACGGCTGCGACGACATCAAAGGCGGCGCCGTCCGCTCCTGCTTCGAGGTGCTATCGCACCCGAAGCTGAATCACCAGGTAGAAGTCACCGCAGGCGTCCTGGCCACTGAGTGCGCCGCAGTCATCCAATCGTTCTTCGCCGAACGCCGCTGAGTTTTGCGGACGGTGAAATCGATGGCTCAGATTATTTGGTCAAAAGCAGCGCTGGGGCGCTGCACTCCATAAACATACCGTGCTCAATAAGCAGATGGGGGTTCGCATTCGCCATCGAGGGCGTTTTGTCCACAATTCGAGTGCGCAACAAGCCGACTCCGGTCGTTGCTGAGGCGCGGAGGGGTCTGTTACGATTGAGTTGACTTCAAAACGTTGCACGGTCACGCCGTGCTACGACCGCGGAGAGGTGACTGAGCGGTTGAAAGTACTCGCCTCGAAAGCGAGCGTACGGGAAACCGTACCGTGGGTTCGAATCCCACCCTCTCCGCCAT
>CAVYCJ010000002.1:0-1386455 GCA_963766985.1 uncultured Acidobacteriota bacterium | reverse complement strand
TCTTAGCTTTGGTAGCGCCGGCGTCTCGCCGGCGTTTTTACGCTCGCAGAACACAACCGTCGAGTGTCGTCGCCAACTCCAGACACGCCAAAAACCTGTCATCCCGAACGAAGTGAGGGATCTGCTTTTTCTTCGACGTCAGCGGCCCTACCGACCGAGCGACAACTACAAAACCGTGTCATTCCGAACGAAGCGAGCCGACCCCTTTTCTCTTCGCGTTCACTTCCCGTGAACGCGTCGGCTCGCGCAGAGAGGAATCTCTCTTCGATCTCTCCGTTCGCCACCGTTTTTCTTAAACTTTCGTTTTAGCGTTTCCCTTTGTGGGTCGCGGCTTCAGCCGCGACATTTCGAAATCTCCGAAAAAAGGCCTTCAGCCCCTGGATCCTTATGCTCCGCCAAACCTCTCACATCGTTGTATCAATCTCCTCCTTCGTGAGCGGCGCTCCCAGCAGACTCATTCCATATTTCTCAAACTCTGCCTTCCGTTGCGCCTCGGTCTGCGCCGCATTGTCATCCGGTTTTGGATCCCACGACACATCCATCAATCCTGCCGGAGTGTATAGATGAATCGCTCCTCCGTGTCCCTCCTCCGCAAAACTCCACCGATGTGGAACTTTCATCGGCATCAGCAATGAATCGCCGGCCTTTAAGCGGATTCTCTTCCCGCCAATCTCTGCCACAAACACGCCGGCCAAAATGTAGAGCCACTCGTCCTGCGCATGATGAACATGTAACGGCGCACCGCGATAAGGTGTGTGCTCACCGACCGGAACGACGAACGCCGCCAATCGCCCCTCCGAATCGAACGACCGCACAACCGTCTGCTGCCCTTGCGCAGACTCGTCCGTCCCGTCGGACTTCCGCGTCTTTCCCGCTCGCACCAGCACTTCGCCGCGACTCGACTTTCGTTGCGGTGAATTCTCGTGGGGTGTAGCACCCGTCGCCAACTGTCGTGCAACAATCGTCATCGCCGCTGCGCCGGATCCAGCCGCTATAAACCTTCGTCGATTCATTCTGCCCCCATTTTACAGCCGGCCCGCCTTCACTCCTCCCGCAACGCCACCACCGGCTCCAACCTCGCCGCCCTCCAAGCCGGCGCCGCACTCGCCACAAACGCCACCACCAACATCACCGCCACAAGCCACGCCACAACACCGCCGGCTCAAACGCCCGCACCCCATAAAGCATGTCCGCCACAACCCGCCCAAAAATCGCAAACCCTCCAATCCCCACAACCAATCCCATCCCCGCCAAAATCAATCCCCGCCGCACAATCAGCCGAAACACATCGCCCTGTTGCGCACCCAGCGCCACGCGCAGCCCAATCTCAAATGTCCGCCGCGCCACCATCTCCGAAAGCGCCGCATACAGTCCCACCGCCGCAAGCAACAGCGCCGACGCCCCGAAACAACTCAGCAACGCCACTTCAAATCGATCCGATGTACGTGAATCGTGAATGTTTTCATCCATCGTCTGCACCGCAAACATCGGTACATCGCGATGCAACCCATCAACGATCGATCTCACGGAGTTCACGTAACCGTGCGGATCTCCCGATACGCGCATCAGCACGCCTTGGGGAGAGATCGTCGCCTGCTCGTACGGCACATAAAATCCCGGTTCCGGCGGCGCCGTCAGGTCGACCGAATGAATCCCGGCTACGACGCCAACAATTTCGTACCACGTCGGATCCTCTCCAAACTCCCCAAAGTCCGGTTGAATCGACTTCCCGATCGGATCCTCATCCGGAAAATATGTCCGCGCAAACTCCTGAGTCACGATCGCCACTCGTTTCGCGTTCCGATCGTCGCGAACGTCAAACGTCCGTCCCTTCAACAAGCGGAATCCGCAGCGTCTCGAAAAAATTCGGCTCGACCGTCACTCGATCCGCTTGCGGCAGATCATTGGGATCGTTCGGCTTTCCGGCAATCGCGAACCTGCTCGTGTTGCTGTAACTAAACGGAACTGGATAGGCGCTCGTCACGCCCTCTACGCCAGGAATTGCCGCAAGCTGCGGAAACAACTGCCGGAAAAAAAGCCGCGCTTTATCGTTCGGAAACTCCACGAACGACATTCCCAGTCGAAAGACCAGAATGTGATGCGAATCGAATCCCGGCGGCACCCGCATCGTCTCCACAAAGCTGCCGATCAGCAATCCTGAGCCGCCCACAAGCGCCAAACTAATCGCGGTCTCTGCAATCACAAAGATTGCTCGCAACCGATGTTCGCTTCGCCCTCCGCTGATTCCACGTCCCGCGCGCCACATTCCCGACGCATCCGATCGCGCTGCTTTCCATGCCGGAAATACTCCAAACAGCATTCCCGTCACGATCGAAACGACGAATGCAAACGCCAGCACGCTGGCATCGATTTGCACATTGTTGATTCTCGGCAAATTCGCCGGCGCGAGTACGAGCACAGTCTTCAGCAACGCAAACGCGAGCGCGACTCCGACAGCTCCCCCGCACAAAGCCAGCAGCGTCGATTCGATCAGAACTTGTCGAACGATCTGAACCGGCTTCGCGCCCAGCGCCACGCGCACACTGAACTCGTGCCGCCTCGCAAATCCCCGCGCCAGCAAAAGTCCTGCAACGTTCGCGCACGCGATCAGCAATACCGCCGTCACCGCTCCCAGCAACAAATAGAGCGGCTTGCGATAATCGCCGCTCACATAATCGAGCAACGGCCGGACGTCGACCGCATACGCGTTGCGATCCTCCGGATACTGCTCCGCAAGGCTTCGCTGTATCGCGTTCATCTCTGCCCGCGCTTGCGCGACGCTGACTCCGCGCCTCAGCCTTCCGATGACCTGCGTTGTTCGCTCATTGCGCCGCGAAAACTTGCTGACGAAATCCTTCTGCGGCATGCCGCTTGGATTCGCGCTCGACATGCTCCCCTGCATGAACGCTCCCCAAAACGGCACATCGTCCGATCCCGGAAAACTAAAATCCGCCGGCAAGACGCCGACAATGATAGCGACGCGATCGCTCAGTGTAATTTCTTGCCCCACGATGTCGGGCGATGCGTGAAACTCGGTCACCCAGAATCGATGGCTCAAAATAACCGGCCGATTTGGATCGGTCTCATCCGCCAGAGTGAAATCACGGCCCAGCATCGGCGTAACTCCCAGCACGTGAAAGAAGTTGGCAGAAACGTACTCGCCGGGAATGATCTGTGACGGCCCGTGTCCCGGTGGCGTGAACTTCCTCGTCGTTCCGTAGGAATACGATGCGACCGCTTCAAACGATTTGTTTTGTTGCCGCCAATCGAAAAAATCCGGAAACGAAACCACATCGATATATCCCGGGTTCGCAGTTGGTGAGCCCGCGTTACTTCCGCCCGTCTCCGTCGAACTCTCTTCCATCTGCGGATACACAAAGGTCTGCAGCGAAACAACCCGCTCCGGCTCCGGAAACGGCAACGCCTTCAGCAACACTCCGCTCACCACGCTGAAGATCGCCGTCGTCGCCCCAATCCCCAGGGCCAGCGTGAGCACCACAATCACGCTGAACTTCAAATTCGTCCTCAACTGTCTTAACGCAAACGCAAAATCGCGATTCATTACAAAAACTCCCGCACCGCCGTTGGTGGAACATTCCAATGGCAACGCAATCTGCGTTATACATGACGCCGAACTCTGCGATTGTCGAGCGAATTTGCAATCTGTGACGCGATTTGGCTACTGAGCACCGGACACGACACAAAAGCACGCGGTACTTTGCGCGAGGAATCTACTTTTGTCTTTCGTCGTTACAGCGAGATCCAGCCGATGTGGATGAAGTAGAGGCTAGTGACAGCGACGATGATCCAGAGCGCGATGCCCTGCGCGAGCGGGCGCCATCCGACTTTCTTGATCGAAGCGCGAGAGATGCTTGAGCCGATCAAGAACAGTGTTGCGGTGAGGCCATAGCGGCCGAGCGTAAAAAATGTCGTCGAGAAAAATGATGCGCTCGCGATGTATGTGTTGACGACTGCGGCGAGACAGAAGAGCAAAATAAACCACGGCAATTTAACTTTGGATTTGCTGCGCTTGATCGCGGCCGTTCCAAGCGCGAGCGGAACGATCCAGAGTGCCCGCGCCAATTTCACCGTCGTCCCTACGATGAGAGCTTGCGCGCCGTATTTCGATGTGGCCCCGACGACCGAACTCGTGTCGTGAATCGCGAGCGCGGCCCACAATCCAAATTGTGTTTGCGACAAATGCTGCGCCGCGCCAATCAGCGGAAATGCGATGAGCGCGACCGAATTCAAAATGAAAATCGTCGCGAGTGAAACCGCAGTTTCCTGTTCGTCCGCCTGAATGATCGGAGCGATCGCGGCGATTGCGCTGCCGCCGCAAATCGCGGTTCCCGTCGTGATGAGATACGAAGCGTTGCCGCGCACTTGCAGAAATTTTCCGAGAGCCAATCCAACGATGAGCGCGAAAGAAATGCCGAGTGCGGTATACACGAATCCGCTGCGGCCGGCTTTGATGACTTCGTGCAGGTTCATGCCGAAGCCGAGCGCGACAACGCTGGCTTGCAGCAAGAATCGCGAAAGGTCTTTGCTGTCGGCGGGAAGCGGATGCGACACGCTCAACCCAAAAATAATTCCCACGGTGAGCGCGATCGGCGGCGACACGTAGCCACTCGCGGAAACGATCAGACCGGCGAAAAACAGGGTCTTGATGAGAATTGTTTTAAAGCTTTCGCCGGCGATCTCGTATTGCATAGTGTTCGTTTACGCTCGACAACAACGGCGACAACAGTTGCAGTTTTGCGGTGCTGCGATTCGCGACGACGACGTCTGGGAGACCCGCGACAAAACAGTTTTGCGTTCGGCCAACGATGTGGCTTCGACCGCAAAAGCGGCGCGGGGGCGCCGCACTCCAAAATGTTCGCGTTCGATCACGGGCGATTGGTGTGTTGCGATGGATTTGATTTGGGCGCGTCCCCGTCGGGAGCAGCCTTTGGCGATTCGGCTTTGTGTTCGGGCGAAGCGTCGGGGTGGCTGGTGATTTCGGCCATGATCTTCGTGGTACGCGCTTTGCTGATGGGGCAGTTGCGATCGTAGATGCGGCATTGCGCGAGCGTGAACTGACAGCCGCAGGTGCAGCCTTCCGCGTTGAAGCGATGCAGCGCGACCAGTTTTTGCTCGGGCGTCAGCTTCGACATATCGACGCCGGGTAGCACGCTGGCGCGATCCGCGTGTTTCAGGAAAATTTCGCCGGTGTCTTCAAAAGTTTCGACGCGCGCCGGAATCGGCAGACCGATGAGCGAACGAATTTCATATTCATAGAGCAGCTGGATTGCGCAGGCCTTCGTGCTTCTGCACGACGCGGCCCTGATCATCGAGTACGAACGAAGTCGGAAGCGCGGCGACGCCGCCGTACTGAATGCGAATTTCGTTTGTCGCCATTCCGACGGGATAGTTGATGCCGTTGGTCTCGACGAATTTTTTCACTTCGCCGGCATCGTCATCGTCAACATCGAGTCCGATGATTTGCAGTTTGTCCGCGTATTTTTTTTGAAGCTCGATCAAATCGGGAATTTCTGCGCGGCACGGTCCGCACCAGGTAGCCCAAAAATTCAGAAGGATGACTTTTCCGTGCGAAGCGGAGAGCGAGAGCGGCTTTCCGTCCAAGTCGTCCATTTTGAAATCGGGAGCTTGGTCGGGATTGCGAACGAAGCGGATTACGGGGCCGGAATCAGGGGCAGGTCGGGGCGGCCTCCTGAGAGTAGGTCGGCGAAGAAAGCGCAGCGGCGAAGGCGAAGAAAAATAGAAATATAATGATGCGCGAGAGTGTAGAAGTCTTTGCGTTTGAGGGGGTTAGGGTTGAGGGGATATACCCTCCCCATGTTTTGGCAAAGAGTGCGCAAGTGACTTCGTTTGTTGAAGATGCGGAAATCTGCTTTTGCAAGAGTGTGTAACCTACTGATTCCTGGTCAGTTTGCGGGAACTCGTACTTTGGCTTGCGTTCGGGCGGGGCGGTTGACGACGGCCGAGGGAGCTTCGGTGGGGTCGCAGTGGAGCACGAGTGACACGAGCCGATTATACCACGCGAGTTTTTGGGTTCCGGCTGGGTGTGCGAGTTGGCGGTGTTCCATTGGACATGACGCAAAGGCCTCTGCCGCCGAGGTCCTCTATTCCGCTTTGGATGATGCCTCCAACGGGAACGGAATAAGCGAGTAGCCCTGACCGTCAGAGAATTTGTAGCGAGCTGAGGCTCTCCTCTCTGACGTTCTGATGGCACCAATCGGCGCTTCGGTAAGGCAGTCATGCTACTATATGGGCAGTCACTGGGCGGCAAAATATGGGCCGGTGCCAACAGGTGGGCAGCCTTTCTGAGATGCTCTCCGTCTTAGAGTCATCTAAGACCAATAAAATCTGACAGTTATGGATTCGTAGATTCCTGAACCGTCTGGTAGGGAAAGTGCATCTCTTAGGCCCGCGGGAAAGATCACTAATGCTACGAATCACAACGGAACAGAAAAAGGGAAAAGTTGTTTTGACCGTCGAGGGACGCCTGGCCGGACCTCATGTCGGAACGCTCGAGCAGTCATGGCGCGACGCGCGCGCCAGCAACGAAAAGGTCAGCGTCAATTTGTGCGGTGTGAGTTTTATCGACCCAGCCGGAAAGACACTGTTGAAAGAGATCCATCACCAGGGAGGACAGTTGGTGGCTGAGGGATGTTTGAACCAAGCGATTGTGCGCGAGATCGGCGCGGACGGCACGAAGAAGCGCGGAGAAGGCGGCGAGGGCGAGGGTAACGGCACCAAAGGCTCGCATATTGTTTTCTACACACTGTTGTTTGGACTGCTGGTGAGTCCGTCGATCGGGCGCGCTCAGACCAACAAACAGAACAGCTTGCCAGCGAACGCGCCAAGCGGAGTGCTCCGGCTGACGCTGGAACAATCGGTCAACCTAGCACTGAAGCAGAACACGACAGCGCAGATTGCGCTGATCACGGCGAAAGAATCCGTCGAGCAGAAGAACATTTCGCGGTCCGATTTGCTGCCGCAAGCAAACCTGAGCGTTGGCGAACAGTGGCAGCGACTCAACCTCGCGGCGGAATTTGGCGGCGGCGGTTTCCCGGGCTTCCTCCGGGCACAGTATTCCCCGGCCACATCGGACCATTTGCGCTTTTTTCGGCCGGAGTTGGATTCAACGGGCAGATTTTCGATCTTACGTTGTTTCGCCGTTATCAGGCGGCACGCAGTTCAGCAGATGCGAGCAGGCTCGACAGCCAATCGACCCGCGAGCAAGTGATTTTGCTGGTCGTATCGCAATACATCGGAACGCTGCGAGCGACAGCCGATGTGCAGGCTTCGCAGTCGCGCGTCGATCTGGCGCAGGCGCTGTATGACCAAGCGGCGGACCTGCAGAAGCAGGGCGTCGGCACGGGAATCGATACGCTGCGCGCCAACGTGGAGCTGCAAAACGAAAAGCAGCGGCTGATCGAGGCGCAGGCACAGCGCGAGACAAGTATTTTCGGATTGAGCCGCCTTTTGAATCTCGATCCGCGGCAGCAAGTGGACCTGGCGGATTCGCTGAGCTTCTTTGAGACGCCACAGCCGGAGCTCGACGAAAGCATCGAGCAGGGGCTCGCAGCGCGGCCGGAGTGGAAGTCGCTCCAAGAGCAGATCAAGTCGGCGAATTACGAAAAGAAGGCCTCGAGCGAATCGCGGCTGCCTTCGGCACATTTCAACGGCAACTACACGCAGCTTGGCACGTCGCCGACGGCGGTGATTCCGACCTACACGTACTCCGGTTCAGTTTCGATGCCGATTTTCACGGGCGGCCGGATTCACGCGGAGATCGCGCGCGCCAACCTGGAGATTCAACGCATCGAGCAGCAGCAAGACGATCTGCGAAATCAGATCGGCTTGGAAGTGAAAACAGCGCTGATCAACCTCGGATCGGCGCGAAACGAAGTAGCGGTAGCAAATTCGGGTGTGCAGCTTTCGAAAGAAGAAGTGGACCAAGCGCGCGACCGCTTTCGAGCGGGCGTGGCGAACAACATCGAAGTGATCCAAGCGCAGGATTCACTGGCGCGCGCCAACGACAATCAGATCGCGGCGTTGTACCGGTTCAATCAGGCGAGAGCGGACCTGGCGCGTTCAATCGGCCAGATGGAAAAGATTTACGCCAAGTGAGGGTGCGATGAGTGTGGACATCGAAGAGCAAGTGGGCAATCCGGTGCGGACGAAGAACGAACCGGCGCTGAGAGAGTTTCCGATCGAAGAGCCGAAGAAGGGGCTGGCGAACCCGAAGGTGCGCCGACTTCTGCTGATCGGCGGCGTAGTCGCGCTCGCATTGATCATCGGACTTTTCGTTTACTACAGCGGCCGCGAGAGCACGGATGATGCGCAGGTCGATGGGCACATCACGCCGGTGGCGTCGAAGATTTACGGGCGCGTGGCGGAAGTGCTGGTGCTGGATAACCAGCCGGTGAAGGCGGGACAAGTATTGGTGAAGATCGATCCGCGCGATTACCAGGCGGCGCTAGACGAAGCGAAGGGGCAGCTCGCGCTCGCGGAAGCGGACGCGCAGTCGGCAGGCGTGGACGTGCCGCGCACGCGTGAAAACGTGGCGAGCGGAACATCGAGCGCCGATGCGCAACTTCTCGGTGCGCAAGCATCGTTGGCCATGGCGCAGTCGACGTATGAGCAGGCACAGACGGCTGATTTGGCGTACGCGCAAGCGAACATCGACAAGAGCAAGGCAAACGCGGAATTGGCGAAGGCCGATCTGGCACGGTACAAGCCGCTGCTCGACAAAGGCGAGATTTCGCAGCAGCAGTACGACGCTGCGAAAGCGAATGCGGATGCGACGGCAAGCGCGCTGAAGGCCGATCAGGAAAAGCTCGGGCAGGCGCAGCGCAACATCGATGTCTCGAAAGCTCAAGTTGCCGCGGCGCAAGCGCGCGTCGAGCAAATGAAAGCCGGAGTTGCAGCGGCGCACGCCGATTCGAAGCAGATCAATATGCGCGCGGCGGATGCGCAGGGCAAAGCGGCGAAGGTGCAGCAGATGCAGGCGGCGGTGGAAGCGGCGTCGTTGAACCTGAGCTATACGCAACTCGTCGCGCCAGTCGATGGCGTGGTGACGCACAAACAGGTTGAGCCGGGACAAATCGTGCAACAGGGACAAGGGTTGATGGTGATTGTGCCGCTGCAAGACGTGTGGGTCACGGCGAACTTCAAAGAGACGCAGCTGCGCAACATGAAGCCGGGGCAGAAGGCGGAAGTTCACGTCGATACGTACGGCAAGACGTTCGAAGGACACGTGGATTCGATCGCGGGCGCGACGGGAGCGGTGTTGAGTTTGCTGCCGCCGGAAAATGCGACGGGCAACTACGTGAAGGTTGTGCAACGCATTCCAGTGAAGATCATCGTGGACAAGATTTCGCCGGATGTGGCGGTGCTGCGGCCGGGCATGAACGTGGATGCGACGGTGATTACGAAATAAGTTGAAAGCCGACTGTTGAAAGTCGAAAGCGGCAAGGCTGCACGTCGTTAAGAGTGTGGCTGATTGAAGCTGGCGGGAAAACGGGTTCGCGGTTGGGGCGTCCAAGTAGATGAAGAACAGAATTCTAGCGAAGCTGAGGACGCCGGACGGTCACGTCAATCCCTGGGTGATCGCACTGACGGTGACGCTCGCGACGTTCATGGAAGTGCTGGACACTTCCATCGCGAACGTTGCGCTTCCCCACATTTCCGGAAATTTGTCGGCGGGCGCGGACGAATCGACGTGGGTTCTCACCTCGTATCTCGTGTCGAACGCCATCGTCCTGCCGCTGTCGGGCTGGTTCTCTTCGCTGATCGGACGCAAAAAGTTTTACATGATTTGCGTGGCGATCTTCACGGTGAGTTCGTTTCTGTGCGGATTGGCGCCGAGCCTGGGCGTGCTGGTTTTGTTCCGCGTGCTGCAAGGAATCGGCGGCGGCGGATTGCAGCCGAGCGAACAAGCGATCCTGAACGACACGTTTTCGCTGGAAAAGCGCGGCATGGCGTTCGCCGTGTATGGACTCGCCGTGGTTGTAGCGCCGACGATCGGGCCGTGGCTGGGCGGATGGATCACCGACAATTTTTCATGGCGCTGGATTTTCTATATCAACGTGCCGGTGGGAATCATTTCGCTGATCCTGACATCGTTCCTGGTCAGCGATCCGCCGTACATGAAGAAAGCGAGCCTGAAGGAAGGATTCCGGATCGACTACATCGGAATCGGGCTCATCAGCCTTGGCCTGGGCAGCATGCAGATCATTCTGGACAAGGGCGAGCGCGACGACTGGTTTTCGTCGGGATTCATTCAAGCTTTCTTCGTGCTGATGCTCGTCGGAATCGTCGGCGGAATTATCTGGGAGCTGCGACAGAAAGATCCGGTCGTGGATTTGAAGATGTTGAAGAACCGGAACTTCGCGGTGGCGACGGTCGCGATGTTCTTCCTGGGATTCGTGCTGTATGCGAGCACGGTGCTGATCCCGCAGATGTTGCAGGAATTGCTGGGTTACACGGCGCAGCTTTCGGGAATGGCGTTATCGCCGGGCGGCGCAGTGATCATGTTCATGATGCCGGTGGTCGGATTTCTGGTGTCGAAGGTCGACACGCGGTTGCTGGTGACGTTTGGTTGCGTCGTATCGGCGACGGCATTGTTCGTGATGGCGGGTTGGGATTTGCAGCTCGATTATCGCCACGCGGTGACGGCGCGCATGTTGCAGAGCTTTGGGCTGGCGTTTTTGTTTATTCCGATCAACGTGTCGGCGTTCGCGTACGTGCCGAAAGAAAAAATGAACATGGGCACGGGAATGATCAATCTGGCGCGGAATATCGGCGCGAGCGTGGGAATTGCCACGGTAACAACGATGCTGCAGCGGCGGACGCAGTATCACCAGTCGCAGCTGATGGAGCACGTGAATTCGTTGAGTGTGGCGTACCACAACGCGATTGCCGGCACACAGATGAAGCTTGTGGCGGCGGGCTCGACGGTAGCGCAAGCGGCAGCGCAAGCACAGGGAATGATTTATGGGACGGTGCAACGGCAGGCGGTCATGCTGGCGTTCATCGACAACTTCAAATTGCTGGGCGTGGTTTTCTTTGCGGTGATTCCGGTGCTGCTGCTGTTGAAGAGGCCGAGGGGCAAACCGGCGGGAGATGTACCGGTGCATTGATGGCACGGGTTTCGGCCGCGTTTGAGCCGTGTTGACGAGCGAACAGAGAGAAATTTTTTAGAGCATGAAGGCGTAACAGATTTAGAGCGTAAATGGGGGACCTGATGGCGACACAAGCGGCAGTTGTTGGGAACGTGGCAGGCGCAGTGGCGGCAAGCGGGGCGCAGTACAACGAAGACAAGTTGATTCGCGCGGGGCAAAAAGGCGATCAACAGGCGGTGGACGTGCTGTTTGAGCGTTATCACCGGCCGCTGTTCCAGACGGCGCTACGTGTTTTGGGAAATGCGGAAGACGCGGAAGACGCGCTCCAGGACGGATTGCTGTCGGCGTATCGAAATTTGAAGCGATTCGAAGGGCGATCGCAGTTTTCGACGTGGCTGACGCGCATCGTGATCAACGCGGCGCTGATGCGGCGGCGAAGTGCGAAGGCGCGGCCCGCTGTGTCGCTGGACGAACCGCCGCGTGAAGACGAGTTGCCGGTGGTGGAGCGATTCGCGGCGAAAGGTCCGAACCCGGAGCAGGTTTTTGAGGGGACGGAAATTCGCGAGATGATCAGCGAAAATCTGGATGAATTGTCGCCACTGCTAAGAACGGCGTTTGTGTTGCGCGAGGTCGAGGGTTACTCGACGGGAGAAGCAGCGAAGAAACTGGGCGTGACGGAAAATACGCTGAAGGCGCGATTGTGGCGCGCGCGGCACCAGTTGGCGGAACGGCTGGGGCGGCGTCTGCGGCGCATCAGCGATGACATGACGGGAAATAATGGCGATGGAGCTCCAGGGATGATGGGTGAAGGGGCTTGCAGCTACTGCTAAAGAAACGGAAGTAAAGAAGCAAAGACGCAATGAAGTAATGATTGGAAGTTTTTGGGCCGGCGCGAGTTTTTCGTGCCGGTCTTTTTCTATTTCGGGGCTGCGGTGCGCGCGGGATCGGTTTTTGCGGCGGCGTAGAGGCCGAGGACGCGGAGGTCGTCGGTGGCTTTGCGGGCTTCGGCCAAGGCGGTGTCGAGGAGTTCCGGTTTGTCGGCTTCGATTTCGAGGATGAAACTGTAGGCCCAGGGCTGGCCGTGAATCGGGCGGCTTTCGATCTTGCGGAGATTGATGTTGTGGCGCGCGAAGGGTTCGAGTGCGGCGAGTAGCGCGCCGGGACGATGCGCGAGCTGCATCGCGACGGACATTTTGCGGGCGTCGGCGGTGGGCGCGATTGCAGCGGCGTCGGATTCGCGGCGCAGCAGGACGAAGCGTGTGAAATTTTCGGAGTTATCCTGGATTTTTTCGGCGAGGATCACGCCGTGATAGAAGTCGGCGGCGCGGCGGCTGGCGATCGCGGCGGAAATTTTGTCGCCGCGGGCGAGAACTTCGCGGACGCTGCCGGCGGTATCTTCGGCGGGAACGCGCTTGTAGAGCGGATACTGCGCGAAGAAGCGTTCGCATTGCGCGAGCGCCATCGGGTGCGACGAGACGGATTCGATTTTGTCGAGCGATGCGCCGGGGACGGCGATGAGATTGAGCTCGATGGGGAGAATTGTTTCGGCGGTGATGGTGAGCTGATTTTCGAGCATGAGGTCGTAGACGCGGACGACCGAGCCGGCGAGAGAATTTTCGACGGGGACCAGCAGCGCGTCGGCGGCATTTTCAGGGATGGCGCGGAAGACAGCGTCGAACGTGGCGCGCGGGATGGTGGTGATATCGGGGCCGAGGAGTTGGATGGCGGCGGCTTCGCTGAAGGCGCCGGGCTCGCCCTGGAAGGCCACGCGTAGGGATTTTGACGCGTGAGGCGAGTTTGCTGTGTTTGGCGATGACGATGGCGGATCGGGCTGCAACGGGGCTGGCTCCCTTGGGCAAACCAGTGTATTGACGGCTTTGCTCTATTCAGTATGATTCGCGCAGCTTTGAGAGACAAATGGAATTGCGTGCGTAAGATGCAGCGGAGATTGCGATGAGCTACGTTCGAAAAAGTCTGGTGCCGGGCGAGACGCTGATGTACGACACGCGGCATCACTGGATCGTATTGATTGGACCGCTGCTGATGTTTTTTCTGTTGGCGGCGCTCGGGCTGGGATCTTTGGGAGAAGTGGCGGCGGCGCGAGGCGGTCGCGGGTCTTTGGTCGATGCGCCGGTCAATGAAATTCATGCGTTCGAAATCGCAGGGGTTGTCCTGCTGGTGCTGGCGCTGATTGCGCTGGTGTGGGGACTCACGAAGCGGAGCGCGACGGAAATGGCGGTGACGAACAAGCGTGTGCTGATCAAGACGGGCCTGGGTAATCGCCGCACGCTGGACATCATGTTGTCGCGCGTGGAGAGCATCGGAGTCGAAGAAAGTTTTTGGGGGCGGATGCTCGGGTATGGGTCGGTGACGGTGCGCGGCACGGGCGGAACGCCGGAGTCGTTTGTGATGATTTCGCATCCGCAGGAATTTCGGCGCAGCGTGCAGGCGCAGATCGGGCACGTGGAGCCGGTTGGCACGGCGGCGACGCCAGCAGCGCGGGAATAGCAGGCGGCTGTACCGGTGACCTCAGAGTTCGAGCGCCTTCGACTTCGCTCTCGGCGTGACGACAGAACGTCAAGTCTTCAACTAAACACAAATGATGAGTGCGCGCGTGGATGCGCTTGGCGTGGCGTGTTGAAATTGAGAAAGCGTCATGTCTTCGTCCACGTGGTCCACATTTACGCCCGCTGAGCGCGCTTGGCGCGTTCTGCTTTCGGTCGCGATTGTCGCCGGAGTACCGGCGCTTGCGGCGAGCCACCTCTTTTACGTCTCGGCAATTGCGAGCGCGTTTTACCCCTACGTTTTCGCGAGCGTTGTCTTCATTCATTTGAGGATGCGATTCCGGTGGCTGGATGCCGGCGGGATCGTGTTGCTCGGCGCGGCGGTCGCGTTGCTCGATCAATTTGTGATTCATCGCTCGAGCACCGTTTACGTCGTGACATGGATCTCGTTTTTGGGGATGGCGAGCCTCGTGATCATGGGGCTAAACGCGGTGTGGTTGAAGGGCGAAGAGCGAAAGACGGTGCTGCTCGCGCTGGTGCCGAGCATTCTGATTCTGGCGTCGAATCATTACGCGGGTTATCTGCACAAGTTTACGGAAAACGCTCACCCAAAGGTGCTCGACCTTTATTTGTATTCGTTCGACAGTAGCTTGCATGCGCCGATCGCTTTTTGGATGGGACAGATGTACGCGAAGTGGAAGACGCTGGGCGATGTGAGTTTCGTGTTTTATGTAGGGTTGCCATTTTCGCTGGCGCTCGTGTACGCCGGGCAGGCTTCGCGGCTGCGCGGCAAGGCGATTCCGATTTTCGTGGCGTTTCTGTTGATGGGGCCAATCGGCGGAATTTTCTACAATTTGTTTCCGGCGCTCGGGCCGGGGCATCTTTTTGGCGACCGATTTCCGTGGCATCCGTTGGCGAGCGATCAGGCGAGGCGCCTTTTGCTCGAGCCAGTGGCGATCGGCGGTTTGCGCAATGCGATCCCGTCGCTGCACATGGGATGGACGCTAATGGCGCTGTGGTATTCGCGCGGGCTGTCGATCTGGGAGCGCGGGCTCGCGATGTTGTTCGTGCTGTTTACAATCGTCGCCACGATGGGGACCGGCGAGCACTATCTGATCGACCTCGTTGTGGCATTTCCGTTCGTGCTGTTTCTGCAGGCGATGTGCGCGACGTCGCTGAAGTGGAATGATTCGCGGCGATTGACGCCGTTCGTATTCGGGCTGGCGACGCTGCTGGTCTGGCTCTGGTCGCTGCGATACTGGCCGCAACTGTTCTGGTATTCGGTGGCGATTCCGTGGATTCTTTGCGCGCTCACCATCGGCGTGAGCGAGAAGCTCCGGCGTGGATTCCGCGATGTGGTCGTCGAAATTTTGCCTTTGGCACCGGCCGAACCGGCCAACGCGGCCGCTCCCGCCGTGGCCGAGGCTGCGCAGTAACCCGTAGTGCCCCTGAAGCGACTGCGCGAGTATAATGGCCCGCTATGAGCTCCCCGAAATTCGCACTCGTGCGGCCCGAGCCGGGCGAATACGCAGCGTTCTACGAAACCTACATTTCCAAAGTGCCGGGCGGAGACGTTTTGTCGCAGCTCGAATCGCAGCGGGTGCAGACGGCGCAACTCTTTGCGGCGAGCACCGAGCGCGATGGTAACTTCCGCTACGCGCCGGGCAAATGGTCGATCAAAGAAGTCGTCGGCCATTTGAGCGACAGCGAGCGGATCTTCTCTTACCGCGCTTTGCGGATTGCGCGCGGCGACCAGACGGCCCTGCCTGGATTCGAGCAGGACGACTACGTCAAAAACGGCAATTTCGCCGAGCAATCGCTTGCCGACCTGGTGCAGGAATACGGCCTGGTCCGTGTCTCCACGCTGGCGTTGCTGCGGTCTTTGAACGCCGAGGCATGGGGGCGGCGCGGCACCGCGAGCAACAACCCGATTACGACGCGAGCCCTGGCGTTCATCATCGCGGGTCACGAGCTGCACCATCGCGAAATTTTAAAAGAGCGCTACTTCCCCGCCATTCCGCGCGCTTAACGCGTTCGCCCCGCCCTCGAATAACACAACTCCAAGGCCGTCGGCTGCGATTCAGCCACGCACGCGCACACGATCAATATAGCCGCGGTGATACGGCAGGCGCGTGCGATGACTGACGCCGCGAGCTGCCTGCCGCGATGCGCGAGCCACGTCGGTCCTGCGCCAATCGGTCCGGGCAATATCCGAACGTAGATCGAACGCATCTTTGCGATGACGGTTCGCCACGTGGAAGAGTTCGGCGATAAGCGTAATGGAGGTCGCGATGAAGAACGCGCCCGCGAAGAGCGCGTAGGATTGCGACGCCGCCGGGCTGGAGAGTTGATCCTCGACGATGAATCCGCCGCCCAGCAACATCGCGATCGCAAAGAAAAACGTCGGCGCGGCGAAGATACGGAATGCGCCGTCACGCTTCGCAACGCGCTTGTCGGGGAGCACATGTACCCCCGGGACTACGAGTGACTTGAGCATAGCTCTTCCTCACGCAAAGCAGCCCTCGCCGCGGGCGGTTCATCGATTCGCAGGAAATCAAGATAGGAAAACGACGGCGCCGCATATTTCTTTTTCATGATGCCGCCGCAGGCACAGCGTGGATTCTGACCGTCTATCATTCCGCCGACTTCGACGATGACCTGGCATCCGCAAGTGGGATTCACGCAGTGCCATCGCTCTTTCGCTCTCATCAACATGGCGCCCCCCCTCAATCCGCAGACTTTTTGTATGCCAGTGCGAGACCCGACCGGTTCTGACACTGGTATATTAACGGACAGGTAAAATAGCTAAACGTTGAAGGAGATGCAAGTATTACTTTTGGGTAGACTTGACCGGCGCGAGGCCACTGGGTTGTCGTTTCTTGCATCGGACTAGTACGGCGAGCGTTGTGGAAAAGTAACCCATGTCAGCCGAGTGAAATGAAAATTGGGAACGCAGAACTCGAAACCCGCTCTTCTTACTTGGAAGTTCTGCGAACGATTACGAAGCTGCTTTGGCTGCGGTCAGGCGGCGCAGCAGGTCGGCGCGTACTTCGTCGGTCACGAAGGCGGCTTCGGCGGAATTGCGCTGGCATTGGTGAAACTCAGGCATGCCCCACCGGAATGTATTCTCCAGGCGCTGGAATTCGTTGGTCAGGTTTGTTGACGAGACGGTCCGGCAGTCGGTGTTCACAGTAACGCGCAGGCCTTTGCGGAACAGCCGATCGATCGGGTGCTCGGCCAGCGAATTCGTCGCACGCGTTTGTACATTGGAAAGCGGGCACATTTCGAGCGGCAGGCGTGTGGTCTTTGCGCGTTCTTCTAAATCCGTGGACTCGATGATGCGGACACCGTGTCCGATGCGCTCGGCTCCGAGTAGGTCGAGCGCTTCGCGAATGCTTTCGGCTCCGGCGGCTTCTCCGGCGTGAACGGTGCGCCGCAGCCCTTCGCGTTTCGCAAGCGCAAATGCCTCAACATGCGGCGCCCCGATGTAGCGCGCTTCGTCTCCAGCAAGGTCGAGCGCGCAAACCTTGTCGCGATTGTTCGCGGCCAGCTTGGCGATTTCGACGCTGCGCTCCCCCGATTCGTGCCGCAGGCAACAGACGATTAGACCAGTCTTCATCCCGGTTAGTTGCTCGCCCTGCTTCAGTCCCTCATGCACCGCATTGAGAACTTCCTGCATCTTGAGTCCATTGCGGAGATGAAGCTGTGGCGCGAAACGAATTTCGCCATAGATCGTGCCGTCGGCGGCCAGGTCTTCAACGATTTCGCGCGAGATGCGGACGAGATGATCGCGGTGCTGCATAACTTCCAGCGCCAGATCGATGCGGACCAAATAGTCCGCAAGATCGACACAGCATTCAGGCGCAACAAGCGCCGGTTCCAGCGGAGTCGGCAGATCAAGCCCAATCTTGCGCCCAAGCTCCGCCACCGTGTCGACGCGAACAGACGCATCGAGATGGCAGTGCAGTTCGATTTTAGCGAGAATGATTTAAATTTTATTTTTAAAAAAAAAAAAAAAAAAAAAAAAAAAAAAAAAAAAAAAAAAAAAAAAAAAAAAAAAAAAAAAAAAACACAAGCGCCGGTTCGAGCGGAGTCGGCAGCGAGAGCCCAATTTTGCGCCCGAGTTCGGCGACTGTAGAGACGCGGACAGACGCATCGAGATGACAGTGCAGTTCGATTTTAGGCAGATGGTTGAAATCGGTAGGCATTCGTTGACTCCGGATTGGCAAAGTTGATTATGGTTGGACGGATGACATCGCAAAGGCTGGCATTCGAGGTGAATCCTGTCTTTTGCTTTGGAGTGAATCGGTCGATAAGAGAAGCGATCGAATTTATGAATAAGCCGCGCGACACTTTGCATTTATAGGCAGACCGCCGAAGCAGTAGAAGGAGTGCTGTGCAAGAACTCAACTGGCTCGAAGCGCTGCCCGACCATTCCCTTGTCGGCGGGATGAAATTGCTCGAGCGGTTGCGGTGGCATTTGACCGTCAGCGAGGAATCCGCGTCTGGTTCGTGCACTCTGGTGATCAGGCTCTCCTGCGAACCTCGTCGAAGGATTCGGTCGATGCGTTCGTGTATGGGTTGGCGCTCGCATTTTCGGTTCTACCGGAGCAGGCACGGGAAGAGTTTCGGCGGTACATGCTCTCTTGCGAAGCTGAAAGCGGAGCCTGAACGAATTCATCCAGCAGGTGAACGAAATCTGTGCCAACGACGATTTATGATTTGCAAAAACAGCCGCCATTTCATCCGGCCGGGGGACTGTTCGTTTTAGGTTGGGGTGTAGCGTTGTCTGTCTTTTTCCTGAAGGGCATCGGTCCCACCATCCGTGACGACATCCAGTATTTTCCTGCGGCATTCCGGGAGAGCCCGATAATCACGATTATTGCCACGATATTCAAGCTCGTCGGCTATCCATTATTCGCGTTCATGTGCGCGCTGCTGGTCTACGTTCCGATACGAAATATATTCCTGAAGCAGTTCGTATCGGGGCGCCTGCTCTCGATGTTTCCGAGCTTCAATAAGAGAGGCAGACCTATTCTCACGATTCGCCTGGATCAGCACGAACTCGTTGTGCGCGATCGGGATACACTGCAGGACGCAATTTCATCCAGTGCCGTTGCGGGCGATCAACTGCAATTCACCATGGGAGCTTTTAACCGCGTTTTGAGAGTGGACAAGCTGTAGGTGTCATACCGTGAGACTAGGCGAGACGCTATTTTGGTCCGATCATCAAATTTTCGAAGTCGTAGATTCCGATTTCGAGAACGATTTCCTCGATTGGAAATTAGTTCCGCTCGCGGGCAGAACGCTGGCCAAGGAGCACACTCTCTCTGGGCTGACAGATGGAAAGTTTGTTCTAGCGGCAACGCTGGTTTTGCCCGATGGACGAATCGAATCCGCATATATCTCGATGTATTTGCCAGAGCGAGAAATCGACCATCACTACTTACTGAGAGGCACTGGAATTGAGTAGTGTTATCGGGCCATCCAGATAGTCGAGACGGGTCCGCTGACCGGTATTGCGCCCGTAACGCGGAAAAGAGAAAAGCAAAAGCGAAGGAGGGGCACGGTGTGGCGTGCCCCTACGAGCCATCGGATCGGGATTGCTGGTTGGTCGAGAGCGGGGTGAACCCCGCCCCTACAAAAGCCCGCCGGAGTCGCGGCGTTACAGGACGGATTCGGACCAATTCTCCAGGGTGTCTTTTACTTTGTGGAGGAACTGGTGGGCGATGGCGCCGTCGACGACGCGGTGGTCGTAGCTCAGCGTGATGTAGCACATGGAGCGGATGGCGATGGCGTCGTCGATGACGACGGGGCGCTTTTCGATTGTGCCGAGGCCGAGGATGCCTACGTTGGGCTGGCTGATCACCGGGAGGCCGAAGAGGCCGCCGAATACGCCGGGGTTGGTGATGGAGAAGGTGCTCTCCTGCACTTCTTCCGGCTTGAGTTTCTTCGAGCGCGCTCGCTCCGCAAGGTCATTCAAATTGCGCTGGATGCCGAGAATATTTTTCTCATCGGCGTTCTTGATGACGGGAACGATCAATCCCCAATCAAGCGCGACGGCCATACCGATGTTGATTTCTTTGTGGAGCACCACGTTGGTGCCGTCGAGCGACGCGTTCATCGTCGGATAGGCGCGCAAGCCCGCGACAGCGGCCTTCACGAAAAACGGCATGTAGGTGAGCTTGGTTTCGTAGCGCTGTTCAAATTCGGCGCGAGATTTTGCGCGGATCGCGGCGACCTTGGTCATGTCGATTTCGTCCACGCTGTAAACGTGCGGCGAAACGTGCTTCGACGCGATCATGTGCTCGGCGATGCGTTGGCGCATGATGGTCATCGGCTGCACTTCGTAATTGCCGAAGTACATGCGCTCGCGCGGCACGGCGGTCTCGAACGCGACGTGATGCTGCCCGCCCATCGTGCTTGCCGGAGGCGGAGCCTGCGGTGGCGCCTGACGCTGCGGCGGAGGTGGCGGCGGCGCGTACGACGGCGTTGACGTCGCAACTGGCTGCTGTGCGTAAACGTCGGCCTCGGCTGGTTCGGTCTGCTTCGCCGCTTCGGCTGCGGAGCCGCCGCCGGCGAGGTGCGCTTCGATGTCTTGCTTGCTGATGCGCCCGCCTGCGCCGGTGCCTTGTACGGCAGTGAGATCGATGCCGTGCTCCTTCGCCATGCGGCGAACGAGCGGCGAGCTATGAATGCGCGCGCCTTCGCGTGCGGGAGCGGCTTGCGCGGCGGGTGCTGCGGGCTTCGCGGCTGGCGGCGGAGGAGGTGGCGGAGCCGCGGCGGGCTTGGCGGCCTGTTGCGGAGCGGGAGCCGGAGCCGCTTGCTTCGCCGGCTCGGCCTTTGCTGGGGCGGGCGCCGGGGCCGCAGCTTGCGCCGCGCCGCCAGCTGCGTCGATCACGCCAACAACCGTCTGAATCGGCACCGTCTTGCCTTCGCCGACTTTGATTTCCTTGAGCACGCCCGCCGACGGCGACGGAATTTCCGCGTCAACCTTGTCGGTGGAGATTTCAAACAGCGGCTCATCGCGCTCGACTTTGTCGCCGGGCTTTTTCAGCCACTTCGTGATGGTGCCTTCAAAAATGCTTTCGCCCATCTGGGGCATTACGATGTCAACGGCCATGTCTGTCTCCTGGAAAACCCGACTGCTCTAAATTCGTTCTTCAGCGGCGACATATGAGCTGAGTTTGTTGCCTGCTCTTACGGCTGAGATCCTTCGGCGTCCTTCGGACGCGCTCAGGATGACAGCTGCTTGATAGAGCGCATTCGCCTCAGTACTTCGCCAGCTCTCTCGCCGCGTGCATGATCTTGTCCGTGTTCGGCAAGAAGTGCTCTTCGAGCGGCGGCGAGTACGGCACCGGCGTATCGAGCGACGTCACGCGAAACACCGGACCATCCAAATCGCCGAACGCTTTCTCGCACAGAATCGCCGCGATTTCGCCGGCAATCCCGCCCGTCTTCGTATCTTCGTGTACGACGAGCACGCGATTCGTTTTCTTCACCGATTTCAGAATCGTTTCTTCATCGAGTGGAAGCAAGGTGCGCAGGTCGATCACTTCGATCTCGATGCCTTCTTTCGCGAGCGCCTCGGCCGCTTCCAGCGAATTGTGCATCATCGCCGCGTAGGAGAGGATCGTGAGGTGTTTTCCCTCGCGGCGAACGGCGGCTTTGCCGATCGGCACGGTGTAATCTTCCGCCGGAAGCTCTTCCTTGATGCGGCGGTAGAGGTACTTGTGCTCGAAAAAGAGCACAGGGTTATTATCGCGTATAGCCGCTTTCAGCAAGCCTTTCGCGTCGTACGGTGTGGAGGGATAGATAACCTTCAGGCCCGGGGTGTGCACGAAATACATTTCGGGGTTGGCGGAGTGGAACGGTCCGCCGTGGACGCCGCCGCCGGACGGTCCGCGCACGACGATCGGCGCAGGCGCATTCCAGAGATAGTGGCCCTTGGCGACAAAATTGGTGAGCTGATTGAACGCGCAAACGATGAAGTCGATGAACTGCATCTCGCAAATCGGGCGCAAGCCGAGGTAGCTCATGCCGCAAGCCGCGCCGATGATCGCGCTTTCGCTGATCGGCGTGTCGATGACGCGCTCCCAGCCGAATTTCGCGAGCAGGCCTTCGCTCGTTTTGAACGCGCCGCCGTAAACGCCGACGTCTTCGCCGATCACGACGACCGACGGATCGCGCTCCATCTCTTCGTACATCGCTTGTTTGATGGCTTCGAGAAAGGTGACTTGCGTGGGCGCGTTTGCGTCGCCCTTGCCGCCGTTGGCGGCTGCGTTTGTTGCCGGAGCGGTGGAAGTCTTTGCCATGGGTTACCTCCGGCCTTTCTTTGCCGCAATTTTAGCGACGGGCTTCTTTGCGGATTTTGCTGCGGGCTTTGCGGATGGCTTAGCCGATGATTTCGCCGCAACTTTCACAACCGGCTTTGCCGCAACTTTCACCGCGACCTTAGCGGTCGGCTTCGTTTTGGTCGCGCCGGCATCCTTGCCGCTGTTTTTCTTGCCCGCGCCATTCTTCGATTTCGCTGCAACCGCCTTCGCCGCCGACGGCCTGATCACTTCTTCCGTCACCACTTCTTCCGGAGTCTCCGGCGAAAGCTTTTCTTCAACCTCTTTGCGCTCTTCGCTCTGCGCCGTATCGCCAAAGTGAATCGGCGCCACACCGCCACCCGAACTCTTCCCGCGACCGAATCCTTCGACGATCCAGCTCGCATCGATGCTCGATTTCGGCGGCATCACTTCCGACTTATCGCGCTCCCACTTCGGCGCGATCTTGTGGCAATCGTCGCCCGTGCAATAGACGCCCTTCTCCGCAAGCTCGGGAGGCGGCATCGGCGAACTCTCGGCGAAGTCGCGGTCTTTCGACAGCAGCGCGTCGAGCTTCGTCTCTATTTCTTTCTTCGTCGCGTCGTCGAGATAGCCCTTTTCCGTCAGGAATTTCTCGTGAAGCAAAATTGGATCGCGCGCTTCCCAATACGCGCGCATGTCTTTCGGCACGTACTCAGCGGGATCGTGCTGCGCGTGGCCCATGCGGCGAAACGTTTTCGCTTCGATCAGGATCGGCCCTTCGCCGTTGCGCGCGCGTTCGACGGCTTCTTTCGCGGTCGTGTAAACGTCGGCGACGTCGTTGCCGTCAACGATGTAGCTGTCGATGCCGTAAGCTTTCGCGCGGTCGGCGAGATTCTCGATGGGCACCTGGCGCTTCACCGGGGTCGAGTACGCCCAGCCGTTATTTTCGAGCACAAGCACGAACGGCGCTTTCTGCGTCGCGGCGAAATTCAAACCTTCGTGAAAGACGCCCGTCGAGCTGCCGCCGTCACCGATCCACGTCATCGCAACAATCTTTTGACCAAGGTAGCGGCCCGCCATCGCGACGCCGGTCATCACCGGAATCAGATCGCCCAGCATCGAAATCGGCGAAACGATGTGCAGATCTTCCAGGTCGCCGAAGTGGCTCGTGCCGTCTTTGCCGAGCGTTGGCGACGTGTACTTCGCCATGTGCTGCGTGAAAATGTCGCGCGGCGGCACGCCTTTGACGAGCAGCGCCCCGATATTTCGAATCATCGGCGCCAGCCAATCTTTTTTCTGCAGCGCCGACGCGGTGCCGACCGAAACCGCTTCCTGTCCGAGGCTGGAGTAAAGTCCGCCGACGATTTTGTTCTGGCGGAACAGCTTCACCATCGTGTCTTCGACGGCGCGGTTGAGCCGCATGTGGTAGTAGAGATCGAGATGCTGCTGCCGTGAGAGCTCGACGTTCTTCATTCTGTCTCCGGTGAGCAGGCGTGTTGCCTTGGCTCACGGTCGTGCGAATCTCGTGTTCAGCGCGAGTGCCGACGCGTTACGTTACGCCGGAACTGCGACCGGCTGCTGCTCGTAATTCGCTCCAGCGCCGCGAACAATTCCTCGCGCGTCGCTTGCCGCGGCTCGCGCCCAAAAACCTCGCCAAAGTGTTCGACGAGCTTCGGCGCCGCTTCGTTCCGCTTCACCGCACGCCCCAAAACTTTTTCGAGCGACGTCGCCTTCCGCTCCGCAATTCCGCACGGCACGATCAGCTCGAAATACCGCAAATCCGTCGCAACGTTAAACGCAAATCCGTGCGACGTAACCCACCGGCTGATATGCACGCCAATCGCGCCAATCTTTTCAGCGGCGCCGTCCTCGCTGATCCGCAAACTCTGTGTACTCTGCGCCCTCTGTGGTAATTCGTTCGCCTTTTCTTTCTCCGGCGGATCGATCCACGCCCCCGTCTTACCCTCTTCCCGCCGCGCCACAATCCCAAAATCCGCGCACGTGCGAATCATCACTTCTTCCAGCATCCGCACATACCACACAACATCCCGCCGAATCGCCGCCAGCTGAATCACCGGATACCCGACAATCTGCCCCGGCCCGTGATACGTAATGTCTCCGCCGCGATTCGTCTCGTGAAGCTCGACACCCTTCTGCGCCAGCACCCGCTCCGAAGCCAGCAAATTCTCGCGCTTCCCGCTGCGCCCCAGCGTAATCACATGCGGATGCTCGCACAGCAACAAAACATCGCCGATCGCGTCAGCCTTGCGCGCCGCAACAACTCGCTTCTGCAGCGCGTAAGCTTCCTCATATCCAATCAATCCGAGATCGACAATCCAACACGCAGTCATCTTGCTCTGCTTTCGACTTTCAACTGTCGACTGTCAACTTCTTCCTCTTACACGTTAATCTGCAACCCTCGCACACTCGCAAACCCATCCCCCATCGCTTCCCAAACCGTCGGATGCGCGTGGATCATCTCCATCATGTGATCGACCGTGCCTTCCAGATGCAACACCGCCGCCGCCTCCGCCAGAATTTCCGTCGCCAGCGGCCCGATGATGTGAACGCCCAGCACTTCGCCGTACTTCTCCTCCGACACAACCTTGATGAATCCACCGTGGTTGCCGAGGATCGTCGCCTTACTGTTGCCCACAAACGGGAACTTACCGACCTTCACCGAATAGCCCGCTTCCTTCGCCTGCTTTTCCGTCAGCCCGATCGAACCGATCTGCGGCTCGCAATACGTGCAGTTCGGAATGCGCGTCTTCACGATCGGAGGCGGCTGCTTCCCCGCGATGTGCGTCACCGCCGCAATGCCTTCCATGCCCGCTGCGTGCGCCAGTTGCGGCAATCCGGCAACGATATCGCCGATCGCGTACAAGCCCGGCTCGTCGGTCTCCATATAAGGACCGACATGCACAAACCCTCGCTCGACCTTCGCCTTCGATTTCTCCAGCCCGCAGCCATCCGTCATCGGCTGGCGGCCGACCGCGAGCAAAAGCTTCTCCGCCTGCAGCGTCTGCGTCTTTCCGTCTTTATCCTTAAACGTAACCGTGACGCCCTTCGCGTCTTTCTTCACCGACTGCACCATGCTCGACGTGAAGACGTTAATGTTCCGCTTCTTATACGTCTTCTCGAGCTCCGCCGAAATTTCTTCGTCCTCGACAGGCACGACGCGCGGCAGCGCCTCCAGAATCGTCACTTCCGTCCCGAACGAGTTGTAGATCGACGCGAATTCAACCCCGACCGCACCCGCGCCCACAATAATCAGCGACTTCGGAATCGCCGGCAGCTCCAGAATCGATCGATTCGTCAAAATCTGTTTGTGATCGGGCTCAATCCCCGGCAGCGAGCGTGCTTCCGATCCGCTGATCAGCAACACGTTCGACGCTTCGATCATCGTCTTCTTGCCGTCTTTTTCCACGCTGACCTTGCCGGGTCCTTCGTACCGGCCCCAGCCCTGCACCCACTC
Organism: uncultured Acidobacteriota bacterium; assembly: GCA_963766985.1. Lineage (GTDB taxonomy): Bacteria > Acidobacteriota > Terriglobia > Acidiferrales > UBA7541 > Acidiferrum. The sequence goes on along the minus strand of CAVYCJ010000002.1, from coordinate 1,361,050 downwards.
CACCTTGTTCTTCTTGAAAAGAAACTCGATGCCCTTCGCGTGCTTCTTCACGATTTTTTCTTTGCGCGCGATGATGTTGGGCCAATTGATTTTAAGTCCGCTGACCTCGAAGCCCAGTTCCTCGCCATTTTTAAAATGGTCGTAAACATCGGCATGGTGCAGCAGCACCTTGGTCGGAATGCAGCCAACGTGCAAGCACGTGCCGCCAAGGTATGGATCTTTCTCGACGACAATCGTCTTCAATCCAAGCTCGCCGGCCCGAATCGCGGCGATGTACCCGCCCGGACCGCTTCCAATAATTGCTACGTCATACTTAGCCACGCGCACTCTCCTAGAGAAAGCTCACGAAAACGCCAGCGCAATTTTTCCGCGCAACTCGTTGAAATGGCGCAGGGCTCCCGCTACCCGCGATTGCCCGGACTCGGAAAAAGCCACCCGCGCTACCCAACGCGAACGGCCGCGTCCCGCCAAACTTTAAATTTTAACAGCCACCCTACCCCGCCGCAACTTGCCGAAACCGCACCAGTTTCCACCCAAATCCCCCATCCAAAATGGCCCAAAACGCTCATTTCCGCCTTGCCGGGGGTCGGAACTGCGCACAACCCAGAGGCCCCTTCCGATCCGGCGACCAAACCACTAGACGTCCCAACTCTAGCGCGTTGTCATCCTGAGGCGTCCGCGAGACGCCGAAGGATCTCAACGTTAAGTCCTTCTAAAAGCCTCCCGCCTGCTTCTCTCATCGCCCTTCGCTACCTTTCACCCTGCCCCCGCGTATAGTAATGTCCACCAAAATGCCCACGAAGCAAACCTATTGGCAGCGACTTCCCATTGCGTCGATGATCCTGTTCCTGGCGGGTGTCTTCTTCCTGTTCAGTATCACCGGGGTCGCCACCGACATTTTCGACGTGGGCCGCCAGACCCCAGCGAAGTTCATCCTCAATATCGTGTTTGCCGGCTGTACCGCGATGATTTACGCCGTCGCGGGGTTCCGGCTGCGCCAGAGATTCTGGATCGCTTTCCTTCCCATTCTCGCCTTCCAGCTTTTTTTCGGTAATTTGATCGCGCGGTACCTTCCGAACATTCCCACACCCACGCAAATGGATTCCGCGGCGATCGCTGCCTTGGAGAAGCGACTCGCCGTCGACGGCTACGCGATCATCATCGCGACAGTCCTCGGCTACATTTGTTTTTTGATCGTAAATATCAAGGAAGGCCGGCGCTACTTCCGCGCGCAGGCCGAAATCGACCTCGCCACCGAAGTGCACCGCATTCTTGTGCCGCCGATCGACACAAGACTCGGTGCATGGGAGTTTTACGGGCGTTCCTTGCCGAGCGGCGAAGTCGGCGGCGACCTGATCGATCTCGCCGGCAATGCCGAGAATTGGGTCGCCTATGTCGCCGACGTTTCGGGACACGGCGTTGCGCCCGGCGTCGTCATGGGCATGGTGAAAAGCGCGGCTCGCATGCTGCTCACCTCCGGCGATGACGCGACGCATCTCGCGCCACGCTTGAACGAAGTGCTCTACCCGCTCAAAAAGCCCGACATGTTCGTAACGTTCTGCTTCCTGGCAAAAACGCGCGACGGTTTGCGCCTCGGTGTCTCCGGTCATCCGGCGATCTTGCATTTTTCGGCGCGCACCAACGAAATCACGCAGTATCAGGCCTCGAACATGCCGCTCGGCATTCTGCCGGAAGGCGAATTCGCCAGTGTCGCGGTGGAATCCGAGCCCGGCAGTTTGTTCGCGTTGTACACCGACGGCTTTGTCGAGACCGCCAACGCGGCCGGCGAAGAATACGGCATCCAGCGCTTACAAGCCGAGTTTCAGAAATTCGGCAACAAACCCTTATCCGAAATCCACACCGCGATGGTCGCAAGCCTGCGTCGCCACGGCTTGCAGTTCGACGATGAGTCGATCCTCTTGATCCGCCAACTCGCGTCCTAACAGCTAGCTCCTCCACCCGACGCAACAACAGAGAGAGTTTTCATCCGCATGCAAAAAAGCGCTGTCATCCTGAGGCGGCCGACAGGCGGCCGAAGGATCTCAACCGATCCGACTCGCCACAAATCCGCCGCGCCGCAGCCCGCAGCAACCGCGCCCTTCTCACGCCTGAAACGAATTTCTCTTCCCTCCCGTCCATGACCTTGCGAAACTAGCCCCGCCGCATCTGTAAGCGTTTTCTCCGGCAGACCGGCGTGCATCACATTCTCGGGTGAAGAATGAAACGAACTTCCAGGTCGAAGTTACTCGTCGCGTTATTCGCAGGAATTTCCTTCGCGATGGCCATCGTCGCAACGGCTGCCGCTCGCAGGCCGCAGGACCAGCAGAAACCCGCCACCGCGGCCGCTCCCGCCGCAGCGCCAAACGGTCCCGCGCCCCTCAAAAAGCAGCGACGCCCGCCACCACCCGAAAATCCCGAAGCCGCGCGTGGACAGACGCAATACACCGCATCCTGCGGTTTTTGCCACGGAGCCGATGCCACCGGCGCGCGCGGACCAGACCTATTGCGCTCGCCCATCGTCGCGCACGACGTGAAAGGCAACTTGATCGGCGACGTCGTTCACAACGGCCGTCCCGACAAAGGCATGCCCGCGCTGCCGCTTACGGACGCCCAGATTTCCGACATCGCCGCGTATCTCCACTGGCGTATCGCCGAAGGGCTGTCGTCGTCTGAAGTTCCCAACGGCTATCCTGCTGAGAAATTGCTCACTGGAAATGCGCAAGCCGGCAAAGCGTTCTTTGAAGGCGAAGGTGGCTGCACGAAGTGCCACTCCGCGACCGGCGATCTCGCCAACGTGTCCGGAAAATATTCCGCGATCGATCTCGAAGCGCAGATGCTCTATCCCGAAGGAAAATTCAAGTCCGCCAAAATAACGCTCGCTTCCGGCGAGGTCGTCGAAGGAAAGCTCGAACACCTCGACGAATTTTCCGTAGCGGTAACGGATTCCAACGGCTGGTATCGCGCGTATTCGCGCAATGAAGTGAAGGTCGAAGTCACCGACAAACTCGCGGCGCATCGAGCCTTGCTCGACAAGCTCACGCAAAAGCAAATGCACGACTTGTTCGCCTACGTGCACACCCTCGAAAAGGCGGGCCAATGAGCGTGCTACGGAATCACCGCATGAATCGCAAAGCTAGGACGCGAACTGCACCGATCGGGCCCGTCGCGAATTTCCGCAAATATTTTCCGCGCAGCGTGCGCGCTGATGCTTCTGCTCGCTATGCGCGCGCCATCGCTTTCGGCGCAAGAACTTGATCCTTCAGCCCTGCTTCAGAAGCAAGCGACCGACACTTGGCCGACGTACAACGGAGATTACTCCGGCAAACGTTATTCGCCGCTCGATCAGATCAACGCAAGCAACGTGAATCAGCTCACGCTTGCATGGATTTATCGCACGCACGGCCAAGCGATCAAGGCGAGCTCGCTGGAAGTGAACGGCATTCTTTATTTCACCGTGCCGGACAATGTTTATGCCATCGACGCACGCTTCGGCCGTCCGATCTGGCATTTTGAGCGCAAAGTTGCCGGTGATCACATCGGGCATCGCGGCGTCGCGATGTACAAAGACCGTCTCTACTTCACAACGTCGGACGCGCACCTGCTTTGCCTGACCGCGAAAGACGGCAAAGTTGTGTGGGACATCGTTCTTACCGACGACAAGCTCGGATACTTTGCGACGATGGCGCCGCTCGTGATTAAGGACCACATCATCGCCGGCGTTTCGGGCGACTCCACCGACATTCGCGGGGTGTTGACGTCGGTCGATCCCGACACCGGAAAAGTGCAGTGGCGCTGGTACACGGAACCCGATCCCGGCCAGCCTGGATCCGAGACGTGGCCCGACACCGATGCGCTCTTGCACGGCGGCGGCATGACTTGGATGACCGGCACGTACGATCCCGAGTTGAATCTTTTGTATTGGGGCACGGGCAATCCGAATCCGGTGCTGGTCGGCGATCGCCGGCTGGGCGATAACCTTTACACGTGTTCGATCGTGGCGCTGAATCCCGACACGGGGAAATTGGTGTGGGCGTTTCAGCCTTCGCCGCACGACTTGCACGATTGGGATGCGGTGCAGACGCCGATTCTTTTCGACGAGGCGTACAAAGGGAAACAGCGCAAGTTGCTGGGGCAGGCGAGCCGCAACGGATTTTATTTCCTGCTCGATCGCACGACGGGGGAACACCTGGCGACGAGCGAGTTCATCGATCAGACGTGGGCCAACGGCGTCGACAAAAAAGGCCGGCCAATCGCGAAGCCTGAAGCGACACCGACTCCGGACGGCGCGCTCGTTGAGCCGGGTTCCGACGGCGCGACGAATTGGATGGCGCCGAGCTTCGATCCGCAGACCGGACTCTTCTATGTGATGGCGCGGCGCATCATCAGCGTGTTTTATCGCACGGTGGAAGGCCAAGTCGAAGGATGGGGCGGGCGCGATCGCAACCTTTATATGGATTCAACGTTGCGCGCGCTCGACTATCGGACCGGGAAGGTCGTCTGGAATCACGAACTCGGCGAAGGCGAAGACACGGCCGGAATTCTGACCACCGCGGGGCATCTGCTTTTCACCGCGGATCACTTGGGAAATTTGCTGGCGCTCGATCCCACGACGGGTGCGACGGTGTGGCATCTCAACGTCGGCGATCATGTCGTTGCCGGGCCGATGACCTATATGTTGGCGGGGCGGCAATACATCATCGTGCCAGTGGGAGACACGATGTACGCGTTCTCGCTTCCGGAGAAAACCGAAGCGAAGAAGAAATAACGAAGCGGGACATTTAGAGTTCGTCGTCCTTCATCGCGAGAAATACCAGGACGATTCCTACGACCGTGAACATGCGGAAGGCGGCTTCCTGGCCGTTCCATTTCTGCGACTGCCACATCAAGAACCATTCGGCGCCGATCGTTAAAAATGCGAGGAACCACATCAGCAGGCTTAGCGTGAGTCCTGCGATGGCGGTCGTTTTTGCTTGCTGAAATATTGCCGCCGGCGCTTTGAGATTTCGCGCCAGTTGGATGCCGCCCCACCAGCACAGAATCATGGTCAGCGATTCCCACGCGATGATCGAAATGTAGAACAGTGTGTGAATCGATGGCGAGTTGATGGCGCGCCACATGCCGCTATTGTTGGGGAACGTGGAATCCATCATCAGCACGTGGCGGATGAACTGGAAATTCGAGTCGTAGTCGGTCGTGTTATTGAGAACGACGAGCGTGTAGTAGAACGCGACCGCCAGAACAAGCAATGTTTTCGCGATGCGCAGGATCATGGCTTCTTGCTCTTTGTATCGTCCGCGAATGCCTGGAAATATTTTGTTAGCGCATTGAGCGTAGCGGCGTCGTAGTTCGGAAAGCCGGGCATCTGCGATTTCGGATTTTTCGATTTCGGATCGTGAATGTAAGCCTGGAAAAATTCAGGCGATGCCGTCGCCCAGGTTGCCAGCACCGTCCACGGGCGCTGCGCTTTCGTGCCGCCTTTGTCGCCGCTGTTGTGGCAGCGGAAGCAATTTTGTTGCGCGATGCGATAGCCGTCCTGCACTTCGCGCGAGTTCGCGTCGGGCCCGTGCGGCCGGATCGCGTCGAATACGGCGGCTTCGCTTTGCATCTCAAGGCGCACGACACCGAAGGGGATCTGCGGCTCGTCTTCGTGCGACAGGATTGTAAAGCTCGGTTTGAAGTCGGGCGACGAAATCAAATACGGCCCCATGTCTACGCCGCTTTCGTGAAACTTCGGCCAGTCCGCGGGATCCTTGCCATCGATTTTCAGAACGAGCACCGGGTTATGCGCCGCGATGTAGGTGTGAGAGTAGTGCGTTTCGTATCCGTCGCTGCAAATCGCGACGGCAAGATCGGCTTGTGGATTCGCGGCGAGCATCAGGACGAGTTGATCGATGGCGACGCCGCTGATTTTTGTCGGGCCGCTGAAGTTCGCATCATTCGTAACGGTATAGCTGACTTGGGGCAACGAGAGAAGCTGTTCGCGAGTGACGTAGCTCTTGGCTGTGCCCGCGGTCAGCGCCGAGAATATCTCCGTCGAGTTCGAGATCCAACGGCGAAGTGCGTCTTCGGGCGAGCCAAACTCCAAGTTTCCCGCCGCCGCACGACGCCGGTGGTTTGGTTCGCCGCTTTTTGCGCCGCCATTTTGTACGGCGAGCGCAACGCCCAAACATATGCGAACACGGCAACCGCGCCAGCCTTCCAGCGATCTCTTCATGCGGGACATGCTAGCTTACTCGTCTCCACTGCGTAAATTTCTCGACACGACGACCTGCTTGTGACGGTCTGTTGTCGCACGCCTTCGCGATGCGGTTACAATGCGGGCGTGAACTCTACGCAAACTCCATTCGGCCACCTGCACGCTGCTCTGCAATCCGGCGGGATCTCTCCGCTTGAAGTTGTCGAGCAACATCTCACTCATCGCGAACTCGAATTCCGGACGCAACGTTTACATCGCGCTCGATCGCGAAGCGCGCGCTGCGCGATGCAGACGATGTCACGCGACATTTTGCCGGCCGGGAGAAACCTGCGCTCTATGGCATTCCCATTTCGCTCAAGGATTGTTTCGACCTTGCCGGATTTGTGACGACGGCGGGAACGCAATTTTATGCGCAGCACAATGCACCAGCACGGGAGACTCGGCCGTTGCGGCGCGATTGAAAGAGCAAGGCGCGGTCATCGTGGGCAAGACGCATTTGCATCCGCTGGCTTACGGGATCACCGGAGAAAATCCGGACTACGGCGACGAGACGCAACCGCGCGATGCGAAGCTGCTGACAGGCGGCTCTTCGAGCGGGGGTGCGGCGAGCGTGCAGGAAGGCTCGGCGGCCGCGGCGATCGGTACCGACACGGGCGGATCGGTGCGCGTTCCGGCGGCGCTGTGCGGGCTCGCGGGATTTCGCGCGTCGATTGAGCTGGCGCATGAGCGCGGGCTTTGGCGCGGCGGCGTGCATTTGTCGCAGGCGTTCGACACACTCGGCTGGTTGTTTCGCGATTTGCGTGACGCTCCGCTGCTGGTGAGCGCGCTATTTGGATTGGAGATTCCTGCTGCTGCATCGGATCGTGGGGCTGAAAAAGTTCGCATCGGCGTGGTGGATTCGGAATTTGTCAGCGATGCGGAGCCGGTGGTGATGCAAGGGCTTTCGCATTGGACTGCGCGGCTGCGTGATGCGGGCGCGGAGATTTGTCACGTTTGATTCGTCGTGGTGGCGCGAAGCCTGGGACATTTATGCGCCGATTCAGGCGAGCGAAGCGGCGGCGATTCACGCTGCGGCGACGCGCGGGGATTACTCGTGTTTTGAGCCGCGGATTGCGGAGCGGCTGGCTTGGGGCGCGTCGTTGCCTGCGGCCGAGGTTGCCCAATTTCGTTCGCGGCACGCGGCTTTTCGAGAGCGGACGGATGCGCTGCTGCGCGAGTTTGATTTTGTGATGGCGCCTTGCGCGCCGGTGGCTCGGCTGGAAGTTGGGGCGGATCACACGAGTGCGCGGAAGGCGATTCTGAGTTACACGACGCCGATGAGTCTGGCGGGGGCGCCGGTGGTTACGTTGCCGGCACTTGGAGGAGCCGGCGTGCAGTTGGCGGCGGCGCGAGGGGCGGATGCGCGGTTGGTGGCGTTCGCGGCGCGGTTTGGGGGATGAGGCGGCTGCCGGCTAATGGGCAGTCCCGAATTGGGAAGGATTGGGGTATACCCCCGGTGTTTTTCGTAAGAGTGCGCAAATTGTTTGTTTGCATGGGCTTACAGATCTACCGTTTTTAGGAGTGCGCAAGGTGTTTTGATTGTTGGGGTTGCGGGGATGCGTGAAAGCGGGTAGAGCAAGGTTGTTGCGGACGCTTGATTACCTGAGTGGTATAGTACCACAAATATACCGATTCGTCAAGATGGATTTGAGGTGGGAGGTCTTAATCGGGTCGATTGTGCGGACCTGGGGCGCAGCAGTGCTGCGCCCGTACAACGAAGGGGCGAATGGTTAGGGGAGCGATCGGGTTGGATCTAAACCCCGCGATCTGGGGACGATCGCGGCTACAGGGGGGCGTCGTTCTGGTATCGGCGGGGTTGAATCTAAACCCGCACCCTTGAAAGGCACAAGGGTGCGGCACCCAACAGCCGGCAATGGTTCGAAATGTTAGTGGGTGGATTCGAATTGGTGGAAGCGATGCTCAAGGGCCCATTGTTGGGTGGCTTTTTCGCTGGAGTTGAGGAAGTCGGCGCAAGGCTGGCTTGGTTTTTCGGCGCCGAGTTGATCCTTGGCACAGGACGCGACGACGACTTTGAATACGTCGCGAGTCTGCCAGAGGCTTTCACCGGGCTGGAAGCTGTGTTCCATGCCGGTGCGGATCATTTGCTTCAGGTCGGCGTAGCGGAGGTTGTAGGTTTGGACGGCGCGGACGTATTCGTGGGTGAGGTCGATGCGAGAAACACCTTCGTCGTCGGTAGAGAGGGAGACGGGGACGTTGTGTTTGCGGTAGATCGGGAACGGGTGATTGTTGCCGCTGATGCCGAGAATCAGATCGTTGCTGCTGAGCGCGATTTCGACCATGACGTGATTTTTCGCCATCGTGTCCATGAGTTTGTAGGGTTCCTGCTCATGCATGATGTCGACGCCGTGGCCGATGCGTTCGGCGTGGCCGAGCTCGACGGCCCAGTGAATGTGGCAGCACATCCCTTCGTAAGGAACGAGGCCGGGCGCGAGTTCGCCGGCGTGCATGGTGATGTGGACCTTCGGATAAATCGAGTGAAGGTAATCGAGCATTTTCATCTGCTCTTCAAAATCGGCCATGGATTCGCGGCCGTCTTCGGGCATGACCATGTTGATGCCGACGATGCGCTTGGGATCGGCGGAGATGGTTTCGAATCCGAGAAGCGTTTGCGCGAAGACCTGCTCTTTCGGAAATCCGCGTAGAACCTGATAGATAAATTTTTGCGTGACGCGGCAGGCGGGCTGGGCGTCGGACTGGCCGCAGTGCGCAAGCTCGTCGCGCGTTTGCTCGGCTTCCTTGAAGAACGCGAGATCGTCGTCGCGATCCTGCTGCAAACCGTTGCCCAGCTTGGCGAGCAGCGCTTCGCGCATTTTGGGGAGGTCGGGATTCCAGCCGACTTCGTGAGCGGCCACGGCCACGCGGCCGAACGGCGGCGTCTCCATCAGCTCCTGATACTGAATATTTTGCGCTGCGGCGCGTGTGGCGACTTCGTAGAGCCAATCGCCTTTGTGGCGTTCATTGGTGCCGTGAAATTTATCGAAGGAGTCGAAGAAGTGATCGTGGCCGCTCGTGCCGGTGACAGGAACGAAGCTGCGCATGGAGAAAGAGTCGATCAGTGCGTCGTAGAGATGCTGATCTTTGGAGGTTTGCGAGGCGGGGACATTACCGGCTTCGCATGACGGGCCTTTAGCCGCGTCGTCGGATTTGTGTTCGGGCTTTGCGAAAGCGAGCGCAGTAGGATTGACGCAGAGCTGATCTTCAATGGCGGCACGAATAAAGGATTCGGCATACACGGCGCCGGTGAGGTGATTGTGCAGATCGGTGCCCTTGGGCATATCGATGAGGAATACTTCCAACTCGAGGGGGTTTGCGCGAACGGCGTCGAGAGCGCGCGATGTGCGGGCTTCGGCGGAGGGTAGGGTTTGCGCCGATGTAGGTGCGAAAACGGGTGCGGCGAGGAACGCGGTGATAGCAGCGAAGGCCGTTGGGACGAAACAGCGAGCGGTGAAATTGGCGCACGACGGGATTTTCATGTCGACCCTCGGTAAAATTTTTGTTGCGTGACACTTCATCACAGTTGCGAAACGCCGACAAGGTATTCGTAGCGGTATGCGCAGCGGATTCAGCCAGTTGCGACGGCCCCTGGCGTGACGATATCCACAATAAACGAGTACAGGTATGAATCCTTTGGAGACACTGTACGGAAGGTCTCTTGTCAGGCTTCCGTAGCGGGCCTAAAATGGAGTTAGAGAGTAGGGGGAAAATACCTTGCAACTCGACGATAACCTGAAAAACCTGCTGCGTGAACTGGGTCACGCAATCAACGATACCGTTTCGGAGTCCGAGCGCATTACCGGCGCAATTGCCGGGGTTCGGGCGCATGGCTACGACATCGTGCTGAAGCTGGATGCGACGATCGGGCTGGCAAAGCGCGATGGGTCGGCGCCGGAGTCGACGTCGTTGACGACGCAGGACAAGCGATTCCTGGAATCGCTGAGGATTCAGGTCGATCAGGAATCGTTCGAACAGGATCAGGAGCGCAGACCGGTGGGCCGGCTGCCGATGACCCCTCAGGATGTGCGGTTTTTGAAGTCGTTGCGTATCGCGACGGATGATTCGGAATAGTTTTTCGCGGAGCAAATTTTAAGAGTCCCATGAAACTTATTCGCAAGACATTGTGGTTGAGCCTGCCGGCGTTGGTGCTGGCTGGGCTGTCGTGCTCGACCGCGTCGGCGCAAGATCCCGCGACGGTGATACCGATCGTCGATACGGCTGTGCCTATCGTGGTGAACACGATCAAGCCGAAACCGCTTCCGGCGGGAATTGCGAAGTTCGATGGAACGGTGATGAACGCTACCTCGGTGCAAATCACTGTGAAAGCCAAGGGCGACGATATGTCGGTGCGAACGTTCGCGCTGGCTCCGGCAGCTTCGGCGAAAATGCAGGAGACGATCGCCAAGGGCGGCTATCAGTACGGTGACAAAGTCAGCGTGATTTACAATCAGAGTTCGCTACAGGCCTTGAAGATCAAGGGCAAAGCTTCGAAGTCGCTGTAGTTCCTGCTGTTTTCCCTCGTTAAAAACGTGCTTCTTGAATGTGTGTAGCGAGCGGATCGTTCTGAGATCCTTCGCTTCGCTCAGGATGACATCCGTTTGGGATCGATCTCACGGTTGGCCTCAAGAGATAACGCTGAGGCGCTGAGGGCGCAGAGACTCGCAGAGGAACATGGGTTCGGTTCGATGACGCATGGGGGAGTCGATCGGTGATTTCCTCTCGCACTCGACCTCGCGAACTGCTGACCCGCTAGTTTTACCATTTTCACTTTTCAATTTTCAAAGAGCGACTCGTTGTGCATTCTAGAGCCGCGATGCTTCGTCTTCCCGCAGTTGCCGGACGTTTTTATCCTGCGAATCCAAATGAGCTTGCTGCGACCGTGCGTCGCATGAGTGCGCCGCACGACGGCAGCGCTGATACAGCCGCGAAAAGCGCCGAGAAAATTCCCGTCACGGCTTGTCTTGTGCCGCACGCGGGCTACATGTATTCAGGCGGAGTCGCCGGTGAAGTCTTTGGGCGCATCGCGCTGCCGAAGAAGATTTTGATTCTGGGTGTGCGGCATTTTCCGCGCGGCGAATCGGCGGCGATCCTTTCGAGTGGAGCGTGGCGCACGCCGCTGGGAGATGCGCCGATCGATACCGCGCTGGCGACGGCATTGCGAGATGCGTGTCCGCTGCTGCGGGAAGATTCGGTGGCGCACAGCCAGGAGCACTCGCTCGAGGTGCAGATTCCGTTTTTGCAGGTGCTGGCGCCAGGATTTTCGTTTGTGCCGGTGGCGCTGGGGACGGTGCGATTCGAGGATTTGGTCCGCGTGGGTGAAGCGGTGGCGCGCGTTTTGCTGGCAGCGAACGAGCACGTATTGTTGCTGGCGACTTCGGATTTAAATCATTACGAGGACGACGCGACCACGCGGGTGAAGGACGCGAAGGCAGTGGAGAAGTTGCTGGCGCTGGATGCGCGCGGGCTGTTTGATCTTTGCCGCACGGAGAAGATTTCGATGTGCGGATTGGGGCCGGCGGTGGCGACGATTACAGCAGTGAGGGCGATGGGTGTGACGCGAGGGGAGTTGGTGCGGTATGCAACTTCGGCGGATGCTTCGGGGGGCACAAGTTCAGTGGTTGGGTACGCAGGAGTGATTTGGGGAGAGAAGGAACGAGGTAAAGAAGCGACGAAATAATGAAGTAACGAAGTAATGAAGCAACGAAGTAAGGATAAAGAACAGCACGGTGTGACTCGCTACCGGCATTAGAATCGCATCCACGGAAGGTGGTCCAATGGCAAAGTTTGTCTTAGTTCATGGCGCGTGGCAGACAGCTTCCACTTGGGATCTCGTGATTCCTAAATTGCGAGCGGCTGGCCATGAGATATGGATTCCATCGTTGAGCGGCTTGGAAAACGATGCGAGCCTGCTCACGCCTGCCATTGGGCTTCAGACGCACATTGACGACGTCGTTCGATTCCTGACTCACGAAAATTTGCGAGATGTGACTCTTGTGGGTCACAGCTACGCAGGCATGATCATCACCGGCGTTGCGGAGCATGCGCTGCATAGACTAAACCGTTTGGTGTACGTCGATGCCTTCATTCCGTTCGACGGTCAGTCCGCGTTGGACCTTCTTCCCGAAACCGTCGCGCAGTCGTTTCGGCAACAGGCAGCCAATACAGGTGAGGGATGGCGGCTGCGAGCGGGCGAAGGACACCTCGATATGTGGGGCCTGAAATCCGGGCCTTCGCGAGACTTTGTTCGATCCAATTTGTCAGATTTCAGCTTGAATTGTTTTCAGGAAGCAATTGGCACTCCCGCGAACGCAGCAGCCAAGCTCCCACGAAAATTCATTGCGTGTGTTGCCGAAGGATATCCCGCGCGTGCCATTTTTCAGCGGTTCGCCGACCGGGCAAAACAGGAGGGTTGGAGTTACGACGAGCTCCCGACCGGCCACGACTGTCACGTGGAGATGCCGGACGCTTTTTTGTCGTCGCTTGTTGCCAGGCCTGACTAACGTGGTTAGCGGTGAAAGTGCGCGTCGGATGGAACGTTTCCGACCTATCCGGCCGGGCCGTTCTAGGAGCGTTCGGGCTCGGGCTTCGACTCGGCTCCGAGCGGTATGCGGAAAGGATCGATCGGAATCGGCGCATATTCGACGTCGATGATTTCAAGGTGCTCGGTTTTACCTGGGGCGCGCAGTTCCACGCGGTCGCCAGGGCTGGCCTTCGTGAGGGCAATGGCGACAGGCGAGCGCCAACTGATGTAGCCGCGGTCGAGGTCCACCTCGTCGATGCCTACGATCGAGACGACGTGTTTGACGCCGGCCTCATCCTTGTAAGTCACGGTCGCGCCGAAAAAAACGCGCTCCGCGACCGACTCTGGCCGCCGAGCGGCGGGATCGACAACCACGGCCGCGTCAATGCGTTTGGTGAGAAAGCGAATCCGCGAATCGATCTGGTTTAAGCGGCGTTTGCCGTATTGATAGTCGGCGTTTTCACTGCGGTCGCCGTTGCTGGCAGCCCACGCTACGACTTCCACCATGGCGGGCCGCTCGCGAGTCAGCAGGAACGCATGCTCGTCTTTCAGCCGCTGCAACCCGGCGGGCGTGATGTAGTTTTTGAGTGGCGGGCCGGGTGGATCCGGCCTCGGCCCTCGAAGCGGCCGCTTTTCTCGCGTTTGCCAGTCTGTCATGGGATTTCGTGTGGTTGTGGATGATTCAATTTCGAAAGGTCCGCGCGTTTTGGCCCCGATAATTCCTCGAACGGTGAACGTGATGTACTCGGGCTAGATGTCGATGATATATCGGTCTTCCGTGTGACACTCTTAGAAAATGCTGTGAGTGGTCCGATTGCATCGCGGAGTGTTATGAGCAGCCCTTCCACACATTTACTTACTGCTGGCGACTTGCAGGCGGAATTCTGGCCCGCGAGCTGGAATGCTTGGGGCTTCTCTACGGTTCCGTGGAGTTGAGCTTCTCCGCCGCGTGGACGATCTCGATGCCGCCCGCATCAAGGGAAGCACCGCCGGCATTCCACTTTTGTATCCGTGGGCAAATCGCCTGAGCAGCCTGCAATATCGCGCGGCTGGGCGTCAGGTTTCGCTGGATCCGTCCTCACCACTTTTGCATTTCGATGATCGCAAACTTTCTATGCACGGCGTTCCATGGGGTCAACTCCAGTGGAACGTTATTTCGACTCATGGGGATGCGCTGACGGCGCGGTTGGATTGGGTCAGCCAGGAGCTGCTCGCGATTTTTCCGTTTCCGCATCATGTCGAAATGGCCGTACGGCTGCGGCCGGTTGATTTGGAGATTCAGACTACGGTCTTTGCAGATTCAGGTTCGCCGGTTCCGATCAGTTTCGGGTTCCATCCTTATTTCGGACTTCCTGGAATCGCGCGGGCAGAGTGGATGCTGAACGCGCCTGCGATGCGCAAACTCACTCTCGATGCGCAAGGGATTCCCACCGGCGCGGAAACTCCGTCGTCGCCGATCGCTGCCCGGCTTGGAAACACCGGTTATGACGATGGCTTTGCGCTTTCGGGTGAGCAAGCCAGGTTCTCGATCGACGGCAATGGCTACTCGATCGCCATCGAATTCAAAAGCGGGTATCACTTCGCGCAGATTTTTGCTCCGAAAGATAAAGATTTCATCGCCATTGAGCCGATGACTGCGGAAACGAACGCGTTAAGCTCCGGCAGAGGTTTGCGTGTAATTGCGGCGGGCGAGCAGTTCAGCGCCTCATTCCGAATCGAAGTCTCACACCGCGCATAGTCGCAATGCGGTCGAACTCAAGTCGGGGCGGCGACGCTCGACCTGACATTCCGCCGATGCTGTAGCGGAACCCAAAAAACGTGTCGATTCCACTCTCCCTCGTTCGACGTATCTGCAGAGGCAGAGGAAACTCGATCATGATTTGCGGTAGTTTGGGATCTATCCACCAGACTGGGGGAAATCGTGAAATATCTTTGCTGTGTTTACCTTAAGCCGGACGCTTATCAGGGCTTATCCGCCGAAGACATGGTGAAGCTGAACCGGGCTTCTCTGGCGTACAACGACGAACTCGCGAAAAAAGGACACTACATCGCCGCGTCAGCGTTGCAGCCGCCGCAAACGGCAAAGACGATCCGCCACCCAGGTGGAAAGGCCGTAGTGACTGACGGCCCGTATGCCGAGAGCAAGGAAGTCCTGGGCGGATTTATCCTGATTGAGGTGCGGGACATGGAGGAGGCAATACGAATCGCCGAGAATATTCCGGTGGGGAAATTCGCGAGCATCGAAGTGCGGCCGGAAATGAAGATCGACTAGACGCCGAACGTATCTGAGCAACACGGGATAAACGTCAGCTACAGGGAAACGGCGAAAGCGGGAGAATCACTAGTGGTATTGGAGGTCGAGGCGATAGATTTCCTCGGTGCTGCGGTCGAGCATGAGCAGAGGAGAATTATCGGGAAGAAGAGTGACCCAATCGGTCCACAAACCGCCCAAGGTCAAGTCCTTCAGATTGAGTATGTGTGTGACACGGCCATCTGGAACGCTGATACGAATTAACTCCGCCGGTTGGTTCTCTTTTTTGACGCGCACAACTATAGATCGACTGTCGTGCGACCAGGCGACCGAGCCGCTCGCCTTGGCGAGCTTCGTCCAACGTTGCGCCTGGAAATCATAAAGCATCACGGTTCCTCTGTTCTGGTCTTCAGGCATGGCGGTGAGATAGTGGCCGTTATGGGAGAGACGAGCGGCAACCATTCGATCAGAACCGGCGATTTTGGATTCCTGCTGAGTGGTAAGGTCCAAGCGATAAATGCAAAGGCAGGAGGAGTCGTTCAGTGGGCATCCGATGTGACGCGCAAAAATAATCGAGTTTCCATCGGGAAACCACGCTCCCGCACCGACGTAAGCCGACCGGTCCACGGACACGAGTTGCCGCGGAGCGCCACCATTCGCTGAAACGACAAGGACCTTGTTTGGAAAATCGGTGAACAGAATCTGTGTTCCGTCGGGTGACCAGCGTGGCTCGTGTGGGTTGATGGGTGTAAATGTCAATTGGAGGCGTTCGCTGCCGTCCAGTTTGCTACGCCACAGGTTGGAGTCCGGGTACGTTGTGTACGCCACCCACTGGCCGTCAGGCGAGACATCCGGTTCTGCCGCAGAGATTCCGCCCAGAAAGGGTTCCCACTGTTTCGTGTCGTTGGAATGGTGAACCAGCTCGCCTCGATTTTGATAACCGATGACGAATAAACCTTTTCCGTCAGCGCTCGGTGTTGGTGGATCGTAGGCGATCGGGCCAGAGGTCAACTGCACAGCATCTTGCAGTACGATCTTGCCGAATAAGGAGTGTCGTTCCGGCAGGACCCAGATATCACGCCCTTTTTGGTAGAAGTAATAATTTCCATCCGGCGACCATTTACCAAAACCGCCCTCAACAGGCAGCCGACGGAGTCGCGTTCCGTCCGCCGCTGCTTCGAGAATATTCGTCTGGTCCGGCTCGACGCCGGCTCTGGAGAATTTCAGAGCCGTGAAGCGCAACCGTTTTCCGTCGGGCGAATATTGAATGTAAAAGTTGGCGTCAAAGTCATCTACGGTGATGAGTTTGCGGACTTGGCTGCCGTCCGGCTGGGCGACAAAAATGTCTTTGCCATAGGCAAATGCCAGGTAGCGGCCGTCGGGCGCCCAAGCAGCGTCGTGAGCGATCACGTCGCCAAGTCGATGCGGAGGTCCCGCCGGGAGGGGCAAAGCCCAGAGAGGGCGCTCGTCGACCGGGGTTACACCGAAATCGCCGCCAGCGCTCAGAAGAAGCTCGAAATTTTTCTGGGAGACGTCAAAGGCAACGGGATTCCGCAAAGGCACCGGGATGCGGATCGTTTCACCGCCTTGGGTTCCGACCTGAGCAAGTTCGATGTTCTGTTCGGATTGAGTAAACGCACCTTCCTGAAAATAGAGCCGCTCACCATCGCTTACCAACCTGTAGGTGGAAGCCTCCTTGAGTCTGCCGTCTTTCGTGATTTGAGTCGTATCGACGACTCGTGGAATCGGTAGTGGAGAACGCAGGCTGATCCAAGCGACGATTCCCGTGGCAACGAAAAGGCAGAGCAGCGAGCCCAGAACAACCCGCCGTCTGATTCCCGACGTGAGACCTCTTTGGGAAGAGGAAGGCTGAGGCGCTTCGGTCGCAGGGTTACTGCTTTGCACGGCGGCAATAAAGCGGTAACCGCGTCGCGGGAGGGTCTCGATGAATCTCGGAAGGTCGGCGTCATCTGCGAGCACTTCGCGGAGCCGCTTGACCGCCATGTTCAGGCCGTTGTCAAAGTCAACGAAGGTGTCGGCTGACCAGAGCGCGGCTTTCAGCTCTTCGCGGGTGACCACCTGGCCCGGGCGTTCGAGGAGTTTCAGCAGGACTTGGAAGGGTTGGTCCTGAATCCTCAAGCGGACGCCATTTTTGCGCAGTTCGCCCGATTGCGGATCTGCTTCGAAACTACCGAAGCGGAAGGGGCGCTGAGTCAGGGCCGCGGAAGACACCGTGGGTCCCTCAGAATCGACCGCTAGTCTAGCAATACCACTGGCTGAGGCTCGAAGAAAATCGCGACATCTGGAGCCGCAACGCGCTGGATCGCAAGCGGTTGGCGCGTTATGAGCAAGTACGACGGATTTTAGCCCCGCGCTATTGAGCAGCGCGCCCACCTGACCCAGCGTTCCGCGATAGCGCAGTTCGCGGTCCGGGGGATTCGGTGAGGAAATTTTGCAGGCTGGTGGCGGGTTTACTGGCGATTGCATTGCCCACGCTGATTGAGGCGCAATCAGATTCGCACTTGAATGCGTTGAGGGTCGGACGAGTTACGCCGAACGGGCAAGAGTTCTTCTGCGTCGGCCAGTATTCCATTCCTGAATGTGCGACGCAGGCGGCCCTGTTGCGAGCCGTCCTGGGGAACTACGATGCCGATAAACTTGGGAAATGGAGTTGGGTGGTGGTGCGATCCGCGGATTGGAAACAACTCGCCTCGCGGCTTCATTTGGACCCGGCCAGTCCCGCCTTCAGTCATTTGGGGAATCGCCAGACGTTCTTTGATGAGGCGTTACTTGTGCTGAAGCCTGAACGAGAGACTGAACTGATCACGAAATGGAAGATCCCCTTCGATCAGTTTCTGGACTTTGCGGTAAGGCACGAACTGGGGCATGCCTTTTGCCATGAAGCGGATGAGGTAAAGGCGGAGCTCTATGGTCAACGCCTGCGAAAGAGCGGGACAATCTCGTGCGAAGGGGAAAAACAACACAACCTTTTGGCGGGAGTTCCGAAGTCATGGGCGAACTGGTGAAAACGAAACAGGCCACCCGTATTCCTTGAGCCCAACTTGTCGTGTGATGTCCTAAGTGGAGCCGAAAATTCCATTGTCCGGTGACGCGGCTTATCGGGAGTTAGCAACGAAAACACACTCGTCTTAAGGTCGCCCAGGAGCCTGGGCAGGCTCTGGCATGATGTGGGTAATGAAGAGACAAACGGTCGTCGCCCTCGGCCTGTTATTGCTCATTCCCGCCGTCCTGATGATGGGGGGATTGCTGTTCTCCCTGATCAACCCGGAAATTGCGGCGGGTCATGCGAACTACGCGCTGAACTTTTATCTGCTTCAACGCCTCAGAGTCGGATTGCTCCTTGGATCAGGTGTAGTCGCGGTGATCCTGTGGCTGCTGGTGTTCTTTCTGGTGATTCGATCGAAAGAGCGATCTCTTTGGTGGTTGTTATTGGCGGCATTGGGACCATTCGGGCTCGCGATTCTGGCGACACTGAATGACAGAGTGCCCGCGGAAACAGACCGCCATGCGCGGTTTGTCGCTGGCTTGAACATATTTGCGCGCATCGGCTACGAGGTGTGCAGGTTCGTCTTGATATGGCTGCTTGCCTATCAGGCGATGGTTGTGAAGCGCAACCTGATGATCCTGTATGAGTCCGCTACCACGGGAGCTTCGACCGCGCAGATCATCGCTACGCAGAACGCCTCGTCTGGGATGTGGGCGTTTGGCGAGGGCATGGAAGTGATGTTCCTGGTGGTTCTTTTCTATTTGCTTTGGCCGATCGTGTTCAACGTCGTGGGTCGCATGGCTGCGATTGTGGCATCGCCGAAGGCACGCTGAGTCTCGAACCGATTCCTTATCGACTACAAATAAAGAAGGCCGCCGGGATGGCGGCCTTTTTTACGTTGATCTAATTTTGTTTAGTGGGAGCGAGCGCCGCCGGAGGTGCCGCCGCTGCTGCTGGAGGCGCTGGCGGAGGAGCCGTGTGAAGCGGAAGCGCTTGCGGCGGAGAAGCTGCCGGAGCGTCCGCCACTGTTGCCGCCTCCGGAATTGCCGCCTGCACGGGCGACGGAGAATCCGCCGGAACGAGGAGCCGAGGGCGGCGCTACGGAGCGTGAGGCCGCGGCGAAGTTGCGTGCCGGAGTCGCGGTTGGACGGGCGCTTGTATTCGCGACGCGCAGAGTTGACGCCGAAGCCGGCGAAGCGCTCATCGCGCCAACGCGTGCGCTGGTCGCGGCGGTTGAGCCGGAACTGACGAAGCGATGTGCGGCTGCGTCGTAGCTGAGAGACGAGCCGTTACCGAGAGCGACGCCGCGAGCGGCGAAGTTTCCGCCGGCCATGGTGCGCTCGACGCGAGCCGGAGCGGCTGCTGCGTTGGCGACTCGCGTGTTGATGGTGTTGGTTGGAACCGATTTCACGGCCTTCCACTGCTCACCAGCCTGGACCGGAGTGAGCTTTGCGAGCGTCCCGTTGGAAACGGTGAAAATGCCTCGGGTGAGATTGAGCGGTGTCTTGCTGTGAGCGTCGAGAGGATGGGTCGGCACGATGCCGATCGGTCCATTCTTGCCGCGCAGCCAAGTACCGGTCACGGGCGAATATCCGTTGATGAAATTGCCGCCGGCGCCGGGAGCCCAGAGCCAGCCGTATAGGGGATCAAAGATCCAGCCGCCATAGTGGTACGGGAGCCAGCCCCAAGGCTGACTTCCGATGAAAGACATGCCGATCGAGGGATCGAGGGCCCAAGAGCCGCTGTCAAACGGTGACCAGCCGAGGCCGTATCCATACGGACGCCAGCAATTCCCAAATTGGCACGGATAAAAAGCGCCGTAGGCGTAGAGGCTCGAGAGGCCCGAGGAATAGTTGGGCGAGTTGACGTATTGCTGGGCAGCGGCGGTGCCGTTGTACTCGGCGCTGATGCGGTTCGCAGCCCATTTGTCAAAATCATCGCCGGCCGAAGTATTCGTCGCGATGTCGAAATTCTTCGGGTCGTCGGCCTTCATGGAGAAGGTCTGACCTTTGGCCAACTCGGTCGAGCCCTTTTTGCGCAAAACGTTCACGTGGCCCTTGATGACGTTGAGGCGGCTGCCATCGTCAAAATTGTCGACGCGGAATGTGCTGTGGCCTTCGGCTTCGACGCTGAAGTCGCCGCCGGTGACGCTGAAATAGTCGCCGTCGCCGGGATTGACCGAGAAGGATGCGGTGCCCTGGCGCAGAATCAGGCGCGTGGTCTTGGCGCCATCTTCGAGAGACAGGTCGAAGAACTGGAGAACGGTGTTTTCACCGATTATCGCGAGCGAGCCATTTTCAAACTCGACCTCGGCGCGGCCTTTTTCGGTGGAGATGACGAAGCCTTGGCGAACGGGAAGATTGAGTTCGGCGTTCTCCCAGGTGATGTTTTCGTTGCCGGCGAGCGGATCGCCCTTCACGTCGCGGGCGAAACGCACGTCGCCCTGGACGTAGCTGATGCGAATAATCCGGATGTGACTGACGTCGGCGGAAGCGGTCGGAGCGCTCGACAGAGCGGCGAGGAGAAAGAGTGCGAATAGGCCGACGGAAAAGGATGCGAAACGAAGCGTGCGGGAAAACATGATGTCACCCCCTAGCGGGGACACTGCCATTTGTGAGACGGATTAGACACACCGGACGTTGCACCTGCCAACGGCCCACCTGGTCTTCTTACATACTCTGTGACGGGGAAGCCCGCGTCAAGAGGCGCGGATGCTCTGGGCTGCGGTTTGACACGGATGAGACAAAGCGAAAACTTTCATGGCCTGTCGGCTTGACAGCAATAGGGTGGGAGCTTAATTTCAACTCAGGGGTGGGTTTTGAAGAATCCGCGAGTAGCCCGAGTCAATCTTCAGTGTTCGTGTTGTCGTTCGAACTGAACCCACGAACGTTCACGTCGTGTCCTTGAGCAGAACCAGTTCCAATAACAGACTGCGAAACGATTTGGTCGGTTGTCGTCGTTTCCGTGGTCGATTCGAACGACCGTAAAGCCGGTCGGCATTTAGGGGGAATCATGAGGGGGATGTCTCGAAGTTTACTGGCCGCCGTGTTTTTTGTAGTGTGCGCGCTGGCCGGGGTCCGAACGTATGGACAAGGAGGCGCGACAGGCGCGCTGGAAGGGGTTGTGGTCGACACGACCGGCTCCGCAGTGGAAGGGGCGGAGGTGCAGGTCATCGACCAGCGCACCGAAGGCCTGACACGTAAGTTAACGACCAGCGCGGACGGCGCATTCACCGTAACGCTGCTGCCGCCGGGGACGTACTCGGTGGTGGTGAATAAGTCGGGTTTCGCGGAGGCCAAGAGCGCGAGCATCGAGGTACACGTCACCGAGACCGTGAGGGTGACGATCCCGCTGAAGCCGGGCTCGGTATCCGAGAAGGTGGAAATTTCGGCGCAGGTGACCAGCGTCGAGACGTCGAACGCCACGACCGGGCAATCGATCGGCACCGACACGGTGCGCGAATTGCCGCTGGCGACGCAGAACTATCAGCAACTGCTGACATTGTCGGCCGGCGCGCAGAGCGATTTGAACGCGGCGGCGCAGCTCGGACGCGGCGCGGTGAAGCTCTTCGTCAACGGCCAGCGCGAAGACAACAACAACTACCTGATCGACGGCATCAGCGCGACGGACTACAACGTGGCGCAGGCGACGTATGTGCCGCTGCCGAATCCAGACGTCATCCAGGAATTCAAGGTGCAGACGTCGTTGTATGACGCGAGCCAGGGACGCAACGGCGGCGGGAACGTTAACGCGATTCTGAAGTCGGGAACGCGGACGTACCACGGCGACGCGTATGAATTTTTCCGCAACGACGTGCTCAACGCGAACGACTTCTTTTTGAATCAGCAAGGCGTGGCGCGGCCGTCGGTGAAGCAGAACATCTTTGGCGGCAGCGTGGGCGGCCCGGTGGTGAAAGAGAAGCTGGGCTACTTCTTCGTGAATTATCAGGGTACGCGGCAGCGCAGCGGGCTTTCGCCAGGCACGTTTATCAGCACGACGATTCCATCATTGCCGGCGGATCGTTCGGAAGCTTCGATCTCGCAGGCGTTTTTCGGCAACACGACGACGCCGATCGACCCGGTGGTGCTGAAGCTTTTGCAGTTCCAGGGCAACCAGTTCGGCGCGCAGCCGGGCGGCTTCCTGATCCCGAGCGGCAACCCGACGACGGGCGCGTTTGCGGTCAGCGAGACCGGTAAATATACGGACGATCAGTTCACCTCGAACTGGGACCGCGAATTCCGCGGCGGCCAGGACAAGCTGTCGGTGCGCTTCTTCTTCTCGGACTCGGAGAGCCTTCTCCCATTCGGCGGCGGTGACTTGCAGGAATCGCTGGGATCGACGCTGGCGAGCGCCGTCAGTTCGAGCTCGCTGAACTTTCCATTCGACGTGCCGGTACACGCGCGCTTCCTGAATATCGGCGAGACGCACCTCTTTTCGCCGACGCTGGTCAACGAGTTCCGCTTCGGCTTCGTGCATATCAACGACGACCTCAACAACGAGCCGCCGGTGACGACGTCCGACCTGGGGATCGATCGTCCGACGAACAGCTTGACCAACTCGATCTATAGATTCTTTTTCGAAAGCTCGGGCTTCGAACTCGGGCCAGCGCCGTTCGGAAACCAGTCGCAAAACCAGAACAACATCAACTTCGTGGATACCGTGAGCTGGGTGCATGGTCAGCATGTGTTCCGGTTCGGCGGCGAATTTACACACGTGAACCTCGACAAAAACTTCCCGCAGGTGTTCAACGGCGAGTTGTTCTTCACGAATACGCCCGATGGCCACACCGACTTCCAAAACTTCCTGCTCGGCGCGCCGGAGTTCAGCTTTGGCGGCGGCGGCCTTTCGAATCACGAATACCGGTCGAACAACTTTGCGGTGTTCGCGCAAGACGACTGGAAGATTCGCCACGACCTGACGCTGAACCTGGGATTGCGTACCGAAGTGCTGGGCGCGTTCCACGACGATCTCTGCCACATCAGCAATCTCGATCCGTCGCTGGCGAATGCTGGGACGTTCCCCTTCATCTATCCGAGCTGCGTGAACAAGCTCAATGTGACCGGCCTGACCGGCGACGCCAACGGCACGACCTTTAACAACAACTACGCGACCGGAATCGGACCGCGCGTTGGCCTGGCGTATGACTTGTTCGGCCAACACACCACGACGATCCGCGCCGGCTTCGGCATCTACTACGTGCGCGAAGACGTGGGCACGGCCGACCAGCTTTCCTTCAACCCGCCGTTTTTGCCCGTGACGTTTGGCGGCGGCTCACCCGGCTGCCTGGGCACATTCTTTTCGGCGACGCCACTGCCGGGCTGCCCGAATCCGAATCCCAACGCGCTGCCGCAGGCGGGCACGCTCGATCCCAACTTTGTGCCGTGCTTGAACGTGTTCCAGGGTTTTCCCGGCGGCGACACGACGCAGGCGGCGAACTATGGAACCGCGACCGGCGCAGGTTGCCCGGGTCCGCTCCAGACGCTCGGCATCTTCGGCCTGACCGTGCCGCGGCACTTTGTCGTTCCGAGCACGCAACAATGGAACCTCACCGTGCAGAGAGCGCTCGGCAAGCAATGGGTACTTGAAGTCGGTTACGTCGGCACGCATGGCGTGCACCTGCGCGAGACGCGCGATGCGCTGCAGTCGCAAAACGCCACGCCGGCGAATCCAGTGGTGGTCGACGGCAATTCGATCACGACGAACACGTTCGACAACGCGATTGCGCGTTCGCGAGCGCAAGGCATCAACGGCTACAGCGGCTTCCAGCAATTTGCCAACGATGCGTACTCACACTACAACTCGCTGCAGTCGACGGTGACGCGGCGCTGGAATGCCGGTTACTTCCAGGCGGCGTACACGTTCTCGCGTTCGACGGATGCGACGTCGAGCGGGAACACCGCGTTCAACACGGCGTTCAACGATGAATCGACGCTGAAGGATTCGTACGGTCTTTCGGACTTCGACCGCACGCATCGGCTCGCCATCAGCTATCGGTATGACTTGCCGTTCTTCCAGTCTGCGGAAGGCTGGAAACGCAAGGCACTCGGCGGATGGGCCGTGGCCGGCATCACGATTGTTCAGTCGGGCTTGCCGTTTTCGGTCATCGATTCTGGCGCAGGGACGGCGTTCCTGGGCGCGGGATCGGCGCCGGGCGTCACCGGCGGAAGTCTCGCCTCGGGCGCGACGATTTCGAGCGGTTACTCACACGGCGGCATCGGCACGCGCGTCAATGGATACTTGAATCCGGCGGCGTTCACGACGGCGCCGTTGCTGTATCCGGCGGAGTGCGATCCGAACCAGCCTGATCCCACAATTTTCCCGAACGCGAACTTCTGCACGACGAACTTCGGCGACCTGGGTCGCAACACGTTCCGCGGCCCCAGCCAGTCGAACTTCGACTTCTCGCTGATCAAGAATTTCAAGATCACCGAGCGGCAGGCGCTTCGCTTCACGACGGACTTCTTCAACATCTGGAACCACGCCAACTTCGCGAACCCGTCGTTCCTCGACGTGGAGAGCATTGGCACGACGAACAGTCCGTTCGGCAAGATCACCAGCACCGTGGGTACGCCGCGATTGATTCAGTTTTCGCTGCGGTACTCGTTCTAGGCGATCGAAAGCGTTATCGAGTGAATGCGAGGGGCGCGATTTTGCGCCCCTCGTTTTTTGTGCCAAGCTGCTGTTCTCACAGGAGATTCCATGTCCGCTACACCTCGCATCCCGCTGCTTGAAAGAGACAAAGTCACTCCCGAAACCCAGGCGATCTACGACGCGCTGCTGGCGCAACGCGGCGTCGTGCCGAATATGTTCAAGGTGCTCTCCTACAATCCGGGCATCGCGGCTGCGATGGCGGGATTTCTGAAGGCGTTGCTGAGCGACGGCGCGCTGAAGGGTTGGTACAAGGAACTCGTTGCGGTGCGAATCTCGACGTTGATGAAGTCGGAGTACGCGATCAAAGCCCACAACGCTTCCGCGAGGAAAAAAGGCGCGAGCGAAGAGCAAATTGCGGGCGTTCCCGATTTCGAAACGGGACCGTATAGCGCCAAAGAGAAGTTGGGTTTTCGACTCGCCGACCGTCTTCATCGCGGGCCGCAGGAAGTGGACGACGCTTTTTATGCCGAGCTGAAGAAGGATTTCGCTGACACGGAACTCGTGGAATTATTTCTGACCGCAGCCGCGTTTGAGATGTTTCCGCGATTCATCGACGGCTTACACATCCCCGTGACACCACTTCCCGCCCCGAAGTGATAGGATTCTTGCGCTATGAAGCCAATTGCATCACGCGTTTCACAATTGAACGGCGAAGGCGCGCTGGCGGTTTTTTCGCGCGCGAAAGAGCTTGAAAAGCAGGGACGCTCGATCATCCATCTGGAGCTGGGTGAGCCCGATTTCCATCCGGCTGCGCCGGTGGTCGATGCGGTGCGCGCCGCGGTTGCCGAAGGGCGAGATCGCTATGTTTCGCCGCGCGGAGTTCCGGCATTGCGCGAAGCGATCGCGGGATATCTCAAACGCACGCGGCATTTGAACGTTTCGCCCGAAGAAGTCTTGGTCGCGCCGGGCTGCAAGATGGCGCTTTCGCTCACGATGATGGCGCTGATCGAGCCGGGGGACGAGATTTTGTATCCCGATCCGAGCTTTCCGATCTATCCGTCGTTCACGCGCGGGCTCGGCGGCAAAGCGGTGCCGTTTTATCTCGAAGAAAAGAATCAATTTCAGCCCGACATCGCTGAGATTGCCTCGAAGATCACGCCGCGTTCGAAGGCGCTGATTTTTAATTCGCCGAATAATCCGACCGGAACCGTGTTCAGCGAGGAGACGCTGAAACAGATCGCCGCGCTCGCGGTGAAGCACGACCTGTGGGTGATTGCCGACGAGATTTACGCTCGCATTCTGTTCAATGGCGAGTACAAGTCGATCTACGCGATGCCGGGCATGGCGGAGCGCACGGTCATCATCGATGGATTCTCGAAGTCGTTCGCGATGACCGGCTGGCGGCTCGGCTATGCGGTCGCGCCGAAGCATTTCATCGATGCGCTCGACTTGCTGGTGCTCAACACGTTTACGTGCACGGCGGAATTTTCGCAGGTGGCGGCGATCGAAGCGTTGAACGACTCGACGAACGCAGTGGACGCGATGGTGCTCGAATATCGCAAGCGCCGCGATCTCTTCGTCAACAAACTCAACCAGATCCCCGGATTCCGATGCCTCTCGCCCGATGGCGCGTTCTATGCCTGGGTGAATATCGAAGATACCGGCCTACCTGCCGAAGAAGTCCAGCGCGTGTTGTTGGAAGAGGCCGGCGTCGCCGGAATTGCCGGCGCGGCGTTCGGTCCAGCCGGGAAAAATTATTTGCGCTTCTCGCTCGTCAGCGCGCGCAACCTGTTGGAAGAAGCGCTGGAGCGGATCGAGCGCGTCTCGACGCGTTGGCGCGCAGCGGTCGCGCGTTGATCCGTCGCCAGGCCACAGTTTGAAGCGCACCAGGTTTCGAATCGCAGGACAATCCAGCCCGGAGCCGACTCGAATGAAACATTTGCTTCATTTCACCCTGGCGCTCGCCGCCTGCCTGCTTGTCACCGCCGTTGCCGGCGCGCAAGCGCGTCCTCTGCCGGGCCCCGACGTCCAGAAAATTTACGACCGCCTGCTCCCGCAGATCGAAAAAATTCCCGCTCTACGATAATCATGCGCACCCCGGCTTCGGAGACGACAGCGACGTCGATGCGATGGCCGCGCCTCCGGGCGAAACCGACTTCATGCGCACGCGAGCCGACAATCCTGAATTCATCACCGCGGCGAAGCAGATGCTCGGCTATCCCTATAATGATTTTTCGCCGGAACACATGAAGTGGTTGGCCGACAAATCCAAAGCGGCCGAAGCGGCGGGCGACACCAAATACTTCGATTCGATTCTCGACAAACTGAACACCGAGACGGTTCTCGCGAATCGCGCACTAATGGCGCCGTATCTAGATCCGAAGCGCTTCCACTGGGTCTTCTTCGTCGACTCGTTCTTCTACCCGTTCGATAACAGCGAACGCACGGCGAGCACGCCCGACATGGGCGTCTACATCCCGCTTCAGGAAAAGATGCTCGCGCGTTACAAGAAATTCGAAGGAGTCGAGGGATTGCCCGCCGATCTCGCCGGCTACGAAGATTTCATCCGTCGCACGATGACCGACAACGTACAAAAGCGCGGCGGTGTAGCGATGAAGTTCGAAGCGGCCTATTTCCGCTCGCTCTATTTCACCGATCCTCCGCGCTCCGCTGCGGAAGCGATTTACGCGAAGTATCGCGCGGGCGGCGTTCCATCGCCCGAGGAATACGTCACGTTTCAGGATTACATCTTCCGCGTGCTGATCAACCAGGCGGGGAAACTCCACATCGCCACGCACATTCACAGCGCCGTCGGCATCGGCGACTATTTCAGCCTGCACAACGGAAACGTGCTGAACCTCGAAAACGTATTGCGCGACCAGCGCTATAAAGGACAAACCTTCGTCCTTCTGCATGGCGGCTGGCCGTATTACAAAGAAGCCGCGCTGCTCACCGCGGTGAAAAACGTCTATCTCGACACTTCGTTCCAGTCCGAATTTCTCTATCCGTCGCAATTCAAGGAAGTGCTGAAGCAATTGCTCACGCTCTTCCCGGAAAAAATGATGTACGCGTCCGACGCGTTTCCTTTCAATGACGCGCTCGGCGCCGAAGAAAGCTTTTGGCTGTCTGCGCGCAGTACGCGCACGGCGCTGGCCGCCGCGCTCGCGGAACTTGTCTCCGAAGGCGCTTACACCGAGGCAAAAGCGATGGAAATCGCGCACATGTATCTGCACGACAACGCCGAAAAACTGTATGGGGGAACGAAATGAGCACGCCCGAAAGCTTTAAGTACATTCCATGGAAAGATGTCGAGCGCGAAAAGCTGAATCCGCTGATCGACCGCGAAATGCTCGTCGGCGATCAGGTGATGCTCGCGCGCGTGATCATGAAAAAGGGCGCGCATGTACCGCTGCACCATCACCATAACGAGCAGGTCACCTACATTTTGGAAGGCGCGCTGAAATTTGCGCTCGATGGCAAGGAAGTTGTCGTGCGCGCCGGCGAAGTTCTTTGCATTCCCCCCAACATGCCGCATGAAGCGTGGGCCCTCGAAGAAACGATCGATCTCGACGTCTTCAATCCGCCGCGCGAAGACTGGCTGAATAAGACCGACGCGTATCTCCGCCACGGCCGCTAACGCTGAATCGCAGGCGCAACAGCCGTCGTCACGGCGCAAAGCCGCTGTTGTT
This sequence comes from uncultured Acidobacteriota bacterium, assembly GCA_963766985.1. Classification (GTDB taxonomy): domain Bacteria; phylum Acidobacteriota; class Terriglobia; order Acidiferrales; family UBA7541; genus Acidiferrum. The sequence goes on along the minus strand of CAVYCJ010000002.1, from coordinate 1,332,742 downwards.
GCTGTGGCAGCACTCCAGAAAGAAAGTAAGGCATCAACGTGCGGGTCTGCTTACCGTATATGTAAGAGGGGTAAGCACGCCTGTGTCGAACGTCATTCCGCGGATCATTCCGGCCGCTTTTTTACTGGTGTTGTCCGTCCTGGGTTGTGCGCCGGCGCACGCGCAGGGTCCGGACGTTTTTGCCAAATCCGACACTAGTCTATCCGGCGTTATGCCGGCGCTGCCTTCCGCTCTAGCTTCATCTTTTCCCCCTACGGATGCGTCACTTTTATCAGCCGCCGCCACAGCAGCGCAGGGCTCGATTTTCGTTTCGTCGATCACCGTGAGCGATCCCGGTGATCTCGCGAGTTACACACCGCACGCCGAATTCTCGACTGAAGCAGTCCCTTCGCCTTCGGCATTCCCGGCCAAGCCAACACCCAAGCAGTACGGCTCCTATTCCGAACAGTTTCCGCGCAAATGGGAACTCGGGATCGCTTTCGCGCTACTACGGTTTCGCTCGTCGGTTTATGTTGCCACCGCGCCGGGACTCAATTCGTCGCTGTCCTATTCGTTTAAGGATTGGATCGCGGTCGAGGGAAATGTTACGAGCGCGTTTGCGCCGCCTGTTTTCGCAAATGAACACTTTCGCTATCTCGGCTACGGCGGCGGACCGAAAATCTTTTTTGGTCACGACCGTTTACAGCCTTGGGCGCACGCTCTGGTGGGTGGAGTGCATCTGATTCCGCAAACCGCGAGCAGTGGACGAAATGGATTCGAGGTCACGATGGGCGGAGGCGCAGACTACGCGTTCAACGACGTGTTTTCCGCTAAAGCCGGTGTCGATTACATCGGTACGCACATGTTCGGAGAGTGGCAAAGCAGCTTTCAGTTTGTGGTCGGCGCGGCTCTGCGGTTCTAAATTCCACCAAAATTCGTTGGCTGCGCGGGCAATTTCAGTAAATGCCGTGGCTCGAGCCGCTCGGTGTAACTTTGCCGCCCTGGGTCGAGAGCGAATAGGTGTCACCGTCATTCCCGCTCCAGGTCTTCACGTTGAATGACCCTTTGTCTCCGACGCGCCGCACCGAAATGCCGTCAAATTTCAGCGGTTCGTTGTGACGGCAGACTTCCGCCGGATGCTTCGCCTCGAGAAAGTACGCCGATCCCTCGCCGACAACTTTGCCGTTGCCGTCCGGCTCAAGCAAAAACGCTACGTTCTCTTCGACAGCGATTGCCCGCACCTGCTTGGCCCAATCGTCCTGAAGAATCCGCGCCATGAACACGAGCAGCCGGCCCATGCGATCGCGCTTGGCGAAATGTGTGTCGGTGATGACTCCCTTCAAGAGTGGAATCGTCAGAAATTCGCGCGAGATTGTAATTTTGTTCCCGTAGGGATCGGCGAGCGCTTCCGGTGAATGAATTGTGTCGATGATCGACGCAAAGGAGTACTCGCCCAGCACCGCAAGCCCGGCGCTCGAGCCGCCGATCGGTTTCCCCGCCGCGATGTGCCGGTTCAGCGCCGCCTGCACCGGGGTGTCTTGCCAGAAACGCAGATAGTTCGATTGGTCGCCGCCGGCGATGAAGATGCCCTCGGCGTGGTCGATGATCTGCACGAGAGTTTCATCGTCCGAGTCTTCGCGCTCTTCGAATACGATCGTCGCCGCCGAATTCAGCGGGCACATCGCGAAAATTTCCTTGTTCACGCTCTGCGCGTAATCGTCGTCGGTGTTCGCGCGCAAAATCAGAAAATCGCCGCCGTTCGTCCGCTCGCACAAAAAGTGAAACGCCGGATCCTGCTTCGCGCCTCCGCCCATCAGCGCGTAGCCGGTCCGCGGCACGACCGCGACGTCGGTCGGGCTGCCGGTTCGCGTGTACCGCCATTTCGCCTCCACCCGTGGCGCCAACGCTGCCAAAAACAACAGCCAAACTGCGCCAATTGCGATCGATCTTGCTCCAGCAAACCGATTCATTCCATTTCTCCCCATAATTTCTTCGCTTAGAGTCCTAAACATTTTTCCGCCAGCGGTCAAGCAATCAAATCAACATTTGATTCTCTCCGTATCCGTCGTTCGCCGTGCTCAACAAATGACGACGACATGTTTTCACGATTGACACCTCGAAACGCGTCTCTCATACTCGCGCCAATGTAGTTGGTGCCAGGTTGCCCTGGAGGGAGGGCGCGTGTCCGACAATTTCCGCTACATCGCCCTGACGCAAGTCAGCGTTTTGGTTGCCGCCGGAACACTCGAATCCGGCTTGTAAGACCTCCTTTCAACGAATGTTTCATTTCTTTGCGGCGGAGCGCTGCTCACACGTTGGGGTGTGAAGCAGTCGAAGTAAGTACGCAGTGAGTATCTCGATTGTTTTCCAAGGGGGAGTCCACGATGACTCGGTTAGGCAAATGTTTCAGCTTCTCGCTTTTCGCAACGCTGGCAGTGTTGGTGGCGGCTTTCGCTCTGGCCGCGCCGGGCGCGCTCGCACAGACCGCGCAAGGCCGCATCAGCGGCCAGGTCACCGATTCCACAGGTGCAGCCGTGCCTGCCGCTTCGGTCAACATCGAAAATATCGCAACGCACGTCAGCCGTACGCTCCAAACCAACTCGACCGGGGACTATTCCGCGCCCAACATCGATCCCGGTGTTTACGCCATCACCGTCGAAGCGTCCGGCTTCACGAAAGTCGTGCGCGAGCGCGTGCAGATCGAAGTCGGCAACGATCTCAAGATCGATTTCCATCTCAAGATCGGCTCGATCAACGAAATCGTGCAAGTGAATGACGAAGCCCCGCTCACCGAAGCGAGCAACGCCGTCCTGACCGGCGTCCTCTCCAACAAAGCCATCAACGAACTCCCGCTCCAAGGCCGCGACTTCCAGAACTTGCTCCCCCTTCACCCCGGCGTGCAGCGCGATCCCGGCGGCGGCTTCCACACGCTCACTTCCAACGGCAATCGCCCCGACGACAATAACTTCATCATCGACGGCGCGACCGACAACGACGCCTACTACGGCGAAACCGTCATGAATGACGCCGGCATCTCCGGCACGCCCGCCAGCACTCTCCCACTCGACGCAATGCAGGAATTCAACACCACCGAACAGCCCGGCGCCGAGTTCGGCTCCAAGCCCGGCGTGGTCGTCAACATCGGGATCAAATCCGGCACCGACGACGTTCACGGCAGCGCCTACTATTTCCATCGCAATTCCGCCTTCGACGCACGCAACTATTTCAATCCGTCGCCCCAACCGTTTTCGGCGCTACTACTCCACCAGTTCGGCGCCTCCATCGGCGGCCCGATCAAAAAGAAAAAGTGGTTCTACTTCGTGAATTACGAAGGCGTGCGCGACAAGGTCGGCAATCCGTTCGAAGTCTTTACGCCCGCGACGTCCTCGCTGATCGGCAATCCGCTCACCGCCTCCAGCGGCATTGATCCGACCGAGTACAGCATCCCAGACGCCGAAGCTGCTGCCGGCTGCCCTGCGGCCTGCAATCCGCTGAGCCTGCAACTCCTGAGCCTCTTCCCGAAAAATCCCGGTTTTACATTCGATCCGAACGATCCGTCCGCGATCAACTACGACCTCAACAACACAAACCGCGAAGACAATCTCGTCGTCAAGTCCGACTATCACATCAACGACAAAAACACGATTTCGACCCGCTACATCTACGCGAACACGAACGAAACCGAAGAAGATACCGACGCGCTCCGTCCGCAGTGGCTCACCACCGCAAAACCAACCACTCACGTTTTTGGCGTGGATTGGACCTTCACTCCGAACTCTTCGGTGACCAACGACGTGCGCTTCAGCTACAACCGCTTCTACGAAAAAATCGTGCCTGTCGACTCCAACACTCCGGCATCTACATATGGCCTGAACACTGGCATCACCGACCCGCGTCTCTTCGGTTTGCCGCGCATCAACGCCAGCCCATCAGACTTCGACTATCTCGGGGGGAATTCCAGCTGGCCTCTCTGGACCAACCCGAGCCACACCGAAAATTACTCCGACACTGTTTCCTGGATTCACGGAAAGCATACGTTCCGCTTCGGCGGCGTGTTCAGTAACGGCGGCGTTGACTATCTGCGCGCCACCGAAGGCCGCGGCCGCATCGACTTCGACAGCCTCACCGATTTCCTCACCGGCAACGTCCGAGACTGGAGTCTTCAATACGGCGAGCCCGCGCGAAACGTCAACATGCAATCATTCGGTTTCTTTGCGCAGGACGATTTTCGCGTCACGAACCGCGTCACCGTCAACTTGGGTGTGCGCTACGACATCACCTTCCCCATCACCGAAAAGAACAATCTCCTCGCCAACTTTGACCCCAACGTGGGTCTCGCGCAGGTTGGTCAGGGCCTCAGCCAGCTCTATCCGACGAACTACAACAACATCTCGCCGCGTCTCGGCGTCGCGTGGGACGTCTTCGGCAACGGCAAGACCGTGGTCCGCTCCGGCGCCGGCATGATTTTCATTCAGCCTTCGATCCGTACTTTCATGTTCGGAGGCGGCGGCCTCAACCTCAATCCCAGCGGCTTGCCGAAAATCTTGCCCGACGGCACGACGATTCCCGGCACCGGCGACCTCAACACCTTCTTGGTCTCTGGCGCCGATCCGAGCCTCATCAATTGGAATCAGGCGGGCCCAATTTTCCCCGTCACCGGCGTAGGCGCAGCCTCGTGCAGCACCGCTGTTCCCTGCACGGTTTTCGCGGTTGACCCGAATCTACACACGCCTTACGTGCTGAATTGGAATCTCAATATCCAGCGGCAACTGACATCAACGATGATGTTGCAGGTCGCGTACGTCGGCAATCGCGGCGTCAAGCTCTACAGCACTGTCGACCAGAACCAGCCGAATCCCGCGATCGCCACCGATCCCGCGACCGGCTGCTACTCATCGTTCTCCGACAACACGGCGTGCTACCAACCGGCGCGCCCATTCTCCACCAATTGCCCGGTTGCGCTCGGCGGACTCGGCACCGGGGGTCCGTGCTTCCCGTACCTCGGCTTCGTGAATACCCTCGGCAATCAATCCAGCTCGATCTATCACGGCCTCCAGGTCACATTGACGAAGCGCTATTCCAAGGGCCTCTACCTGCTTGCCGGATACACCTACGCGCACGCCATCGACACGGCAGCCGAAACCACCAACCTCGCCGACGTTCCGCAAAACAGCCTCGACTTCCCGGCTGAACGCGCCAGCAGCGATTACGACATTCGTCATCGCTTCACGTTCTCCGCCACGTACGAAATCCCCGGCTTCACCGCGCCGCTGCAAATGGGCAAAGGCTGGCAAATCACCAGCCTCGTCACGGTCCAGGGCGGCTATCCAATGGAGTTCTTCGACGAAGATTCCGATTTCACGGGAACGGGCGAAGGCTTCAACAACGCCGGCAACGATCGTTGGAACATTCTCGGGAATCCGAAAAACATCAAGTGGTCGCAATCACAAGGCATCCCGTTTGTCGGACCGGGCGACGCTGCGTATTCGTCGTGCCTTTCGGCCGCCAACACACCGGCACTCATGGACAGCTTGGTGCAGGAAGAAGGCTGCTACGTGCAGAACGGTACGGTCCTCTATCCCAACGCGATCGGCACGTTCGGCAACATGGGCCGCAACATCTTCCGCGGTCCAGGCTTTGCCGATTGGGATGGCTCCTTGGGCAAAACCTGGAATATCGGTGAGCGTTTCAAACTTCAATTCCGCGGCGAAGTGTTCAACGTGCTCAATCATCCGATCTACTCGATCGGTTCGATCAAAAAAGCCCTTGGCGAAAACAACCTCGGCCTTGCACGCGCCACTCCCGACGTCGAAGCCTCCAACCCCGTCATCGGTAGCGGCGGCTCACGCCACATCCAACTCGGCCTGAAGCTGCTCTTCTAGCTTCAGCGCAACAACTCGATGAATAAAAAGGGCGCGACCTCGACAGTCGCGCCCTTTTTTCCCCTTGCTTTTGCAATGGCTCGATTACTTCAAGCTGTCCTGTCAGTTAGCGAACAACTACCCCGCCTGCCATTCCGAGCGGAGCAAGCCGACGCACTTTCTTCGCGTTCACTTCCTATGAACGCGTCGGCTTGCGTAGGGAGTTACTCTGCCCCATCGCGCGTTTTTCGCGCGATGAATCTCTCTTCGATGTTTACGCGAAGCCTCTCACTTTTTTCTTTCGGCCTCACCAAATCCTGCAAGCATCCTCCCTTACCATCGGCTCTCCCTTCGTGCATCCAAACGCCTTCCGGAACGCCTCCATATTCGAAAGCGGCCCATTCACGCGAAATTCCGGCAACGGATGCGGATCGGTATTCGCCAGCAGCCGCGCATACTCCGGCCGCAAATTCATCGCCGCCACCGCCGCATACCCGACAAAGAATTGCTGCTCCGGCGTAAATCCATTCGCATCTTTCCCCAGCGTCTTCCCCGCAATCGATTTTTGAAATGCCGCATACGAAATCGTCAGCCCGCCGAGGTCCGCGATGCTCTCGCCCTCCACCAGCTTCCCGTTCTCGTGCAGCCCTTTCTCGACTTCAAATCCATCGAACTGCTTCGAGATGCATTCCCCGCGTTCCTGAAAGTTCTTCAGATCCTTCTCCGTCCACCAATTCTTCAAATTCCCCTGAGGATCAAACTGCGCGCCCTGATCGTCGAACCCGTGCGTGATCTCGTGCCCGATGATCGAACCGATCGCGCCATAGTTATACGAATCGTCGCGATCCGGATCGAAAAACACACCCTGCAAAATTCCCGCCGGAAACACAATCTCGTTCAGCTGCGGATTGTAATAAGCGTTGATCGTCGGTGGCGACATTCCCCATTCCGTGTGATCCACCGGCTTGCCGATTTTCGCCAGGTCACGCGCGTTTTCGAACTCCGTCGCTCGAAACGCATTCCCCACATATGACTCGCGATCGATTTTCAGCTTCGAATAATCGCGCCACTTGTCCGGATAGCCGATCTTCAGCGCAAACGCCTGCAGTTTCTCTTCCGCTGCTTTCCGCGTCTCCGGGCTCATCCATTCCAGCCCCTTCAAATCTTCGTGCAGCGCTCCCAGTAAGTTATGGACAATTTCCAGCACGCGCGCTTTCGCTGCAGGCGGAAAATATTTCGCCACATACATCTGCCCCAGCGCTTCCGGCAATCCGTCGTCCACGGCCGACGAGCAGCGCCGCCAGCGCACGCGCATCTCCGTCGTGCCTTCCAGCACTCGCCCGGTAAAATTGAAGTTCTCCTGTACAAACGGATCCGACAAAAACCGCGCCGACCGGTGAATCAACTGCCACCGGTAGTATGTCTTCCAGTCCTCCATCGGAACGCTCGTCAGCAACGCGTCCATCGCTTTGAGAAATTCCGGCTGCGACACGTTCATCTTCGTCAGCTGTGGGCTGCCGATCGCGCGAAAATATGCCTCCCAGTTCCACTTCGGCGTCAGCTTCTGCGCGTCCGCCAGGCTCATCATGTGATAGTTCTTTTGCGGATCGCGCAGATCGACGTTGTTCAGCGAAGCCTTCGCCAGCGGCGTTTCGATTCCCATCACCGCCTGAGCTTCAGCCGCCGCTTTGTCTTGCGCGTCGCCCATCAGCACAAACATCTTCGTCATGTGCTCGATGTACTGCTTCCGAATTTCCTTCGATTTATCGTCGTCCCGCGTGTAGTAATCGCGATCCGGCAATCCGAGTCCGGCCTGCCGCACCTCGCCGATCACCTGCGTGCTGTCGGCAAAATCCTGGTCTGACCCATACGAAAACAACACGTTCGTGCCCAGATCCTGCAATCGCGCCGTTGTTTCCAGCAGCGACGCGCCATCATGCATCGCCGCAATGCTCTGCAGATACGCGTCGAGCGGCTTGATCCCCTTCGCATCGATCGCCTTCGTATCCATGCAGCTTGCGTAGTAGTCGCCGACCTTCTGCTCGTTCGAACCCGCCGCCGCCGACTTATTTGCAGCCGCCGCTTCCAGAATTTCGTGCAGCCGCGCCTCGGTCCGCTCAAACATGATTTGGTCGGGACCCCACGCCGGATACTGCGCCGGAATCGGATTCTTCTTCATCCAGCCGCCGTTCACGTATTTATAAAAGTCGTCGCATGGCTTGCACGTCTTATCCATGTTCGCCACGTCGAATTTACCGCTGGCTTTATCGTCCGCGCCGCCACTCTGCCCGCCCGCAAGCGCCATCGTCCCGCCCGCCAGAATCGCCAGTCCGAGTCCCACCAACGCACACAGCCGCCGCAGCATCATTCTTTCTCTCCTGAATTCCGTCGTAATCCCTGCCCTGTAGGTCGTAAGTCCTGCCCTTAGAGTGACACGAACGCCCGCCCCCTTAGACGCCCCCCTACAAAAAACGGAAGTCCCCGCCCTCGCGAGGTCCGAACGCCCTGGTCGGCCTTTGGGTGCCGCACCCTTGCGCTTTTCAAGGGTGCGGTTTTTCCGCTCGAAGGCAACCGACCATCCGACGACAAAAAGTCGCCGTCATTCCACCCGAAGCAAGCCGACGCCTTTCTTCGCGCTCCTGCGAACGTACCACCCCAACCTGTCATTCCGAGCGAGGCCAACACCTTTTTCTTCGCGTTCACCCCTGCGAACGCACTAACCAACCTGTCATTCCGAGCGAAGCAAGCCGACGCCTTTTCTTCGCGTTCACTTCCCGTGAACGCGTCGGCTGGCGAAGTGAGGAATCTCTCTTCGATCTCAGCAAACGGCTACTGTCTTTTCCCGCCTTTTCCCACCCCCTCACCAAATCTTGCAAGCCTTCTCCCTCACCATCGCATCCCCGTTCTTGCACCCAAACGCCTTCGCAAAATCCGCCATGTTCGACAGCGGCCCATTCCCCCTAAATCTCGCCAGCGGATGCGGATCCGTATTTGTCTGCAATCTCGCATACTCAATCCGTTCGTTCGCGCCCCACACCTGCGCCCAACCCAAAAAGAATCGCTGCTCCGCCGTAAATCCATCTTTCTCCGGCGGCCGCGGCTTTCCCTCCAGCGATTTTTCGTACGCCGCATACGCGATGGTCAGTCCGCCAAGATCGGCGATGCTTTCTCCCAGTACCAACTTCCCGTTCTCGTGCAGATCTCCATCGACCACATACCCGTCGAACTGATCCGAAACGCACGTCGCGCGTTCCTTGAAGTTTTTCTGATCGTCTGCCGTCCACCAATCCCTCAAGTTCCCTTTCCCGTCAAACTTGCTACCTTGATCGTCAAACCCGTGCGTGATCTCATGTCCGATCACCGCTCCCATTCCCCCGTAATTCACCGCATCGTCTGCCTTCGGATCGTAAAAAGGCGGCTGTAAAATTCCCGCCGGAAAAACAATCTCGTTCATGCTGCTGCGGTTGTACGCGTTCACCGTCGGCGGCGTCATTCCCCATTCCGTCCGATCCACCGGCTTGCCGATCTTCTCCACTTGTCTGTGAAATTCAAACGCCGCGCTTCTCAATTCGTTCTGCATGTACGAAGTGCGATCGATCTTCAGCCCGGAGTAGTCGCGCCACTTGTCCGGATACCCGATCTTCACGCCAAACGCCTGGAGCTTCGCCGTCGCCTGCGTCCGTGTTTCGGGGCTCATCCACGGCAATTGTTGCAAATCGTCGTGCAGCGCCGCGATCAAGTTGTGCACCATCTCCAGCGCATGTGCCTTTGCCTCAGGTGGAAAATATTTTTCCACGTAGACTTGCCCGAGCGCTTCGCCAAGACTTCGATCCGTCGCCTGCACGCACCGCTTCCACCGCGGCAAAATTTCTTTTGCGCCACGCAAGTCCTTGTCGTGAAAATCGAAGTCCTCCGTTACGAAAGGCTCCGACAATCCCGGCGCCGTCACATCCACCAGCCGCCACCGCAGATAGGTCTTCCAATCGTCTAGGGGCGTCGCGGTCAACTGCGCATTCAGCGCTTTGAAAAAGTTCGGCTGCCCCACGTTCAATTCTTTCAAACCCGGTTGTCCTACTTCCGTGAAGTACGCCTTCCACGAAAAATCCGGCGTCAGCTTCTGCACTTCCTCCGCCGTCATCCGGTTATATGTTTTGTTCGGATCACGCACTTCCACGTTCGACATCGAAGCCTTTGCGAGAGAGGTCTCGATTGCCATGATTGCGCCTGCCTCTGCCGCCGCTTTGTCCGCAGGGTCGCCCAGCAGCTCGAACAATTTCGTCGCGTGCTTCACATAGTCTTCGCGCAGCTTCTTCGACTTGTCGTCGTCGCGCAGATAATAGTCGCGTTCCGGCAATCCCAGTCCGCCCTGGTTCGCCGTCGCGATCACCTGCGAACTATCCTTCGCATCCTGCCGCGATCCGAATCGAAACATCACGTTGATTCCGCTCTCCTGCAGTCGTGTCGCTTCCGCTTGCAACTCCGCCGTGCTCTTCACCGCCGCGATCTTCGCCAACTCCGGCTCGATCGCCTTCGCGCCCGCCGCGTCGATGGCCGTCGTGTCCATGCAGCTCGCATAAAAGTCGCCGATCTTCTGCTCGTTCGAACCCGCCTTCGCGCTCGTCTTTTCCACCGCATCCAGGATCGTCCGCAAATTCTGTTGGTTCTTGTCCAGCAGCACAGTGAACGAGCCCCACCGCGGATACTGCGGCGGAATTGGATTCGCCTTCATCCACCCGCCCATCGCGAACTCGAAAAAGTCATCGCAAGGTTTGCAGCTTCGATCCAGATTCTTCGTATCAAATCCCCAATACCCCGGCGCATCCGCCACCACGCCAGCCGACGCATCGCTCCCACCATCCCGCGGCGAAGCCAGCGCCATCAGTCCACCCGCCAAAACAAAAATCACCAATCCCATCACCGCCATCAATCTCCGACCAATCACAATTCACCACCCTGTAGCCGCGATCGTTTCTCAGATCGCGGGATTTAGACACCCCGATAACTCAACTCAACGCGACAAGCACTCACACAGCCCACATCCGCTCGCAAAATATAGACGCAAGCAAATGCTGCCGGGACACACCTCGATTCGAAATCCCAAACATGCCGTTCGAACGCTCCGACACCTGATTCGAACTCCGCCGCCCGATATGGAGTGAATTTGTCATTCCGAGCGAAGCCAGGTCTACCGGGCCATCACGCATCTCTCGCGCGATGAATCTACTCTTACTTTTAATCATTTGACATCAGTTAACACTTCTGATATCATCTCTTTGTAGCTAACTGCGCCTGCAAGAGCTCGGTAGCGCCGGCATCCTGCCGCCGTTTTTTCACTTCGGCGCCAATAACTCCCATAGAATCACATTCTTGCGCATGGGACCGCAATAACCCGTTTCTTTTCACATCCTTGCAAAAAAGTGGTGGGGGAGAGGTAGTCGGGTCCCAACTCTGCGTCACTTAGCGCCCTCTGCGCCTCCGCGTTATCTTTTTCTTCTCTTTCCTAATGCAACGCCGTCCCATAAAACACATTCTTCCCCCCACGCAGATCGCGCCCATAAATCAGCACCACCGTCACGCTGCTCAAAACACGGATCTTGCACTGCGCTCCCGTATCCCAGAGCCACTTCTGCGACCCAAACAATCCCGATGAATCCGCAATCGCCCCGTTATCGACAAATGGCCCCAGCTTCACCGTGAAGATCCCGTTCGAGTAAACGCGCTTGTCCACTTCCCAGTTCGCCAGAAAATATCGCCGCCCCAGCGGCGCCGCACCCTTCCGCCCGTCGTCGGTTCCGGAGTGCCCGCGCAACCACAAATCGTTATCGCGCTCGATCCCAAGCTGATAGAGCTCGTCGAAAGGAATATCGCCAAACGCTTCGCCGGCCCGCACGCGAGCCAACATCTCGTAATCGTCACCTCGAGCTTGCGGCAGCCAGTGCGCCGTCAGCGATCCCGCGCACCGCGCCATACGAACCGAGTCCAGTCGCGAACTCGCGCCCGACGCGTCCTTCGCCGGAGCCATCGATCGTGAAGCGATGCTCCGGCAATCGCAGCAGCGAGCGGTCGAGCCGTCCCCAATACGAAATCGAATTTCCATCGGTGAAAAATGTCTTTCCCGCGGCCGAACTCGTTGCCTCCGGCGTCAGATTCCGAAAGGAGCGATTTGCGATCTCGATGCCCGTGCTCCAGTTCCATCGCCCGCTCATCACCGATCGCAACTCCGCGCCGCCCGCAACCCGCCGCACATTCAAATCGCTCAGAGCGGGGCCGCCGCCAAAAAATGTATTTGTCAGGTTCCAGTTTTCGTTGCGGCCGTCGAAATAAATGTGCAGCCGGTATTTCGATTGATGCAGCAGCGGCATCGAGCCATCGACAAACGCGCGCCGCTTTTCCGAATCCCAGCGCAGCAGCGAGGTCACGTTTATCGCTTCGTGTCCGAGATTGAAAACCTGCGGATAAACCGTCGCGTATGGCAAGCCACTCAGCCACGTCAGCGCGCCTTCCCACCACGTGTCGCCCCACAGGTTGCGCTCCGGCATGTGAAACGTCGCGTCGTAGTTGCCATCGCCCGCTGGAGTAAGGTCCTCGCGCCGGTGCGGATAAATTTCCAGATTGTCGAGCCGAGCTTCTGCGCCAAGCAGCGCATCGCCGGTCAAAATTTGCGGCGCGTTGAATCCAATCGCGTTTTGCAGCAAGGCTGGATTGAGCGTAGGCGGAGGCGCGACCGAAACCTTGCGCAGGCGCGGCTTCTCGATCGCGTTCCAATACTTCAACGCCGCCTCGGTGTTGCCGTCGAGAAAATAAAGCGTGCCGAGAAATTCCAGCGTGTACTTATCTTTCGGATCAAGCTTCAACGCCGCACGCAACTCGCGTTTCGCCGCGCGATTGTCCTTCAATTTGTAATCGACGCCGGCCAACTCAACGAGGAACTTCGCTTGCTGCGGCATCTTGCGATGTCCCGCTTCAAACGCCGCGCGCGATTCCTGCCAGCGTTGCAGCTTCGCCAGCGCGAGACCCGCAAGAAAATCCAAATCCGCGGACTGATTCGCAGGACCCTGCGCCAGCCGCGCCGCATCAGCAAACAGCCCGGCATCGAAAGCTTTCTGTGCGGCGGCAAGTCTGTCGGATTCAGCGGTTGCGGAAGCGGGCGCCGCGGATTGGGAGGATTTCTGAGCGAAGCAAGGACTGCTCAAAATGAAGAAGGAAAAAACGAAACCAACGACAAAAACTATTCCGCAGGGGCGGAAATGGGCACTGCCAGTAGCAAATAATTCTTGGCGGCCTGCCATTCTTTCTCGAATTCCGCTCTCTCGATTCGCAAAAGTTTGCCGCGCGCGGGATCGTTCACGAACACAGCTTCACGCTGCCAATCCATCCCGGTCGCGACAACATAGTGTAGCGGAGCATGCGAACCTCCGGGTTCGATGCTCAGAATCAGCGGACGGCCTTTCGACAAGTGATCGCGCAGATCGCTCCACTCACCGCGCAGCGCAAACACGCGAAATCCCGAATCGCGCAGATACCGCTCCAGGTCCGAAGCGTAAATTCCGTGCCCTTTGCGTGAATAAAGCAGTTTCTGAATCGCGTCGGCATTTTCGCGCTCTGGCGCGATCTGTGTTCCGTGCGCGGACCAATACTGCAGCAGCATCGCGATCGACGCCGACCCACAACCTTCCACGGTTTGCTTGATAAAAGGAACGTCGAGCCAGATGCCCGCTTTATCTTTGTCGGATTCCTGCGCGTGGGCAGTGAGTCCCGAGGCAGCTAGAAAGCAGGCAATCAACAAAACAAGTCTTCGCATCATGTGTAGGGGCGCAGCATGCTGCGCCCCATGTCCGCACGATGTAACCCTGGACGGTTTCGCTTGGCTCGCAGCGTTTAACGCAGCACAACAATCAGAATAACCACGATCAAGACAACGATCAAAATTACCAGCAGATCGTGGTCGCTCAAATTTCCGCCTGCGAAATCGCGATCCAATTCGCGCGCGCGACTCGAAATCCGCGCCACATCTTCATCGCTCATCGAACTGACGGCACGATCAATCTTCGCGTAATCGACGTTGGCCGACTTCAGCGCTTTCTGCCCATCGACAGTCGCAAACAGCTGACGAATCTCCGCTTCGTTCGCCCGCCGCGTCTCGGCAGGTCCAGCGGCATCCTTATTCAACTCACCAAGCGAAACGACATGTTGATCCGTCTGCGACTGCGCCGGCATCGGACCGGCGGTTATCGATGCCGCAAGCACCAGCGTCGCGAACCGCGTGATCTTTTTCGTCTGCATGAAAAACGCCTCCTGAGAGTTCGTTCACTGGGTGGTGTCTCAGTGTACGAACGGCGCAGGAGGCGCAAATGAGTTTCTATTGTGGTTGTGCCCGTTCTGAAAATGGCTGCCTCGAGCGATCAGCGATCGCTCGGATGCATCCGCGACTTCAAAATACGAGCGCGAGCACCACGATCAAAATCACAATGAGCACGATGACGATGATCAGCGTCTGCGTTAGTCCGCCCGCTGCGAAATCGTGATCGGCCTGGCGCGACTTCTCCGCGACCGTGGCCAGATCTTCGTCGCTCAATTGGCTGATCGCTTTATCGACCTTTGCGTAGTCGACCTTCGACTGTTTGAGCGCTTGCTGACCGGCTTCCGTCTGCAACAGGTGACGCACTTCGGCTTCGTTCGCGTCGCGTGTTTGCGCCGGCTTCGCCGAATCGGACTTCAGTTCATCGAGCGAAACCACGTGATCCTTGTCCTGGGCCGCGACTCGCGAAGGCGCTGCCGCAAGACCAAGCGCTAAAGCCATTCCCAGAGTCCACATCCAAATCTGCCCGCGTACTTTCATTTCGATTCTCCGATCGTTTAACGGAATCCGGCACGCAGCCGAGTTTCGCTTCGCCGATTAGACTACACGAACAGCGCAAACGGTTTCTCTCGAACCGCAGAAATAAAACAGAATGTAGAAGCGGAGAATTCTAAGAAGATTTACAAAGGCTTCCGGTGTCGGCGCGGCCGCCGTGACTTCGGAATTCTTACTTGGCTGCGGTGATAGGAGTCTGATACTTCGTCATATCGACTGTGCGCCAGTCGCCCTTTTCAATTCCTTCGCGAATCTGCGCGGCAGTCTTGCCCTTCTTGGTCTGCTCGTAGGCGTACAGGCCTTCACGAAGGCAAACGCCGCACTCCGCCGCATGCTTTCCGGTGTAACAATCCAGCAGGCTGCCATGTCCGGCGTGGCGATCGCAGTAGCAGTAGCACGGCTGCTGATACAAAACTCTTTTGATCTTCGCGGCAAGCGCGTACGCATTCTGCACGGTCGCCTCGGTGAACGTTTCAGGAGCAAGCGTGGCCGGCATCGCACCGGAGGGTACTTCGTCGTGGTAAGCCGGAACCGGATCTTTACCGGCATCTTGCGCTGCCGTCGACCCGGCGTGCTGCGGCAAGAGCATCATGCCGATCGCAATCACCGGCAGCGATACAAATCCCAAAATCAGCTTCTTGCGCGACTTTCTTGTTGCGGTCATCTCAGACCCTCACCCCGTTCCATCATCAACTTGCAAAACCGAGTCATCCTGAGCGAAGGGAAGGATCTCAGAACTCAGCTACGCCACCAAGCGGATCTTCACCTAGACCAGCACCGGCCTCGGCGTCCCAGTCGTGTTGTACGCGGGCCGTGCACTCGCTGCTCGCGATGCTATGTGCCGTTCGCGCAAGTTCCCCTGTACGCGCCGACCCCAGGTACGCACGAACGAGAAATTCATCGCGCCGCCGATCGCTGAACTCGCCAGCGGAATCAACCGGCCAACCCACTTTTCGGCAGCCTCGGCTCCCAGCTTGGTCGCCAGCCGCCCGGCTATTTTCGGGGCGACCTTTTCAAACATCTGCTTCTCGACCAAATCCTTGCCGTAATCGACGCCGGTCGCGGTTGCTGCGGCCAGCCATAGCTCCATCCGATCGTCCACGCCTCGCTGCTCAAAACCGTAGAGCAGGCACAGTCGCTGAATCAGTCGCAGGGTGATCGCGGTTAGCAGTCCCGTATCAGGAATCACGGTCATCATTCCGCCGAGGCCGAACCCCGCGCCTTCCGCGAGCGCCAGCCGCTCGGCATCGCGGATCAATTTCTTGGCGATGGCGTCCAGCCGTTCCAGCGGCACATCGTGCATGCGCGAAAAGCTGGGCACCCACAAGCCATGCTTATTCGCCAGCTGCTTTCGGAAGTCATCCGGATTCACTTCCACGGTCCGGAGCCCGCGCAAGACGCCCAACCGGAAAACCCGTCCGAATCCTCGACTTGCCAAACCCTGTTTAGCCATAATTGAAACCTTGGACCGCCTGACATCATCCTATGGCGGGTTAGACTCAGGTGGCAACCCCCACGTTGCTTAGCTAGTACGAGCCAAGGGGAGCGGCACCCGCCGGTAGTCCGATTCCCAGTTTGGGAAACCGTAAAGATTAGACGCCGGCGGAATAACCCCGGATTCGCCTATCTCGGCGGGTTATTGCCGGTACTGGCCTTGCCCGCCACGCCACACCTGACAGCCTGTACCACTTGACGCGGAGACGCTTTTCGGTAAACTGCATTTTTCTCATGGCCTCCATTGCCCAAATCGTTCCGACGGAAGTCACGACAGACTTCGCGTTTCCCCAGCGGGAAGCGGCGTTCTTCTATGGCCTGTTCCTGCGCGGCCATTCGCCGGAGCAGCTGCGCCGCGACATCGAAGTGCCCCAGGCCGTCCTGCTGAAGTGGCACCGCGACGCCGAGCGCGACCCCGAACTGCGCGACATTTTCTACCGCATGGTCGAATACCGGCGGCATGTGCTCGCGATCTTCGACTCGCTGGTCGGGTGGGACGCTCAGAAGCAGCGCGTTCAGTAAGTCCCTTCTTCTTCTTCAAATTCCCTAAAAACCGTCGCGAGGAAATCTTTCCCGGGACGATTCCTTAAGCCATCCTGCACTTCGTGAAACCGAACCTTCGTCCAGTTCGTCCTCTAAAAACCCCCGTACGGAAGAACAGGGTGAATTTCCTCAGGCAACCCGGGGAAAACGCTCGCATCCTACTCTCAAAGAGGGGACAAGTGTCACAAAACGCAGGACATTCGCTGATTGACGCCACGCGCGGCGCCAGAGTAGAATCCCTGAGTTCAGGAAGTTGAGGTGGTAAACATGTCTCGGGTAGTCCGTACCCTGTCTGCTGTCCTTTTCTCTCTCTCCATTTGTGTACCTCCGCCAATTCAGGCCCAAGGCGAAAAATCTCAAGCCCCAGCGACGCAAGCGCCGGTCGATCCCACCGCTGCTCCACCGCCACTGCAAAAGCTCGATAAAGAGCAGAAGAAAAAGCTTAAGAAGACGCTGAAGGAACTCGACACTCCTTACAAACAGTGGCTGAACGAAGACGTCATCTACATTATTTCTCCGGAAGAGCGCCAAGCCTTCCTGCAACTCGCGACCAACGAAGAGCGCGAACAGTTCATCGAGCAATTCTGGCTGCGCCGCAGCGCGAATCCGGATTTGCCCGACAACGATTTCAAAGAAGAGCACTATCGCCGCATCGCCTACGCGAACGAGCATTTCGCTTCGGGTATTCCCGGATGGAAGACCGATCGCGGCCGCATGTACATCATGTGGGGCGCGCCGGACGAAATCGAAGCGCACCCGACGGGCGGCACCTACGACCGTCCGATGGATGAAGGCGGCGGTTCGACCACGACGTACCCGTGGGAAACCTGGCGCTATCGCTACATGGAAGGCATCGGCGAAAACGTGATTTGGGAATTCGTCGACCCCTCAAGCTCCGGCGAATATCACCTGACGATGGATCCGGGCGAAAAAGACGCGTTGCTGCACGTTCCCGGCGCCGGTTTGAGCTTGCTCGAAGAAATGGGCATGGCGTCGAAGACGGATCGCTTCACGCGCGCCGACGGCATGACCACTCCTACCGCGCTTGGCGGCACACCGTCGAGCATGGACGAGTTCAACCGCCTCGAACAGTATTCGAAGGCGTTCAAACCGCCCGAAGTGAAATATAAGGATCTGGAAGCGATCGTTACCGCGCGCATCGTGCGCGACCAGATGCATTTCAACTGGGGCACGGACTACGTGAAGGTCACCAACGACACCGTGCTGGTGCCGATCACGGTTCAGGTTCCGAACAATCAGCTTTCGTTCGCGTCGAAAGACGGCGTCTATTCCGCGACGCTCAATGTGTTTGGTCGCGTCAGTTCGCTGACCGGCCGCGTTGTGCAGACGTTTGAAGATCCAGTCAGCCGCGACTTCCCGGAGAGCCTGTATCAGCAATCGCTGAAGCTCCAGTCGATTTATCAAAAGGCCGTGCCGCTTCGTCCCGGACTGTACCGGCTCGACATCGTCATCAAGGACGTGAAGAGCGGCAACGTCGGCGTGGTGAATACGCGCCTGCAGGTTCCGCGCTTTGAAGACGACAAGCTCGAAGCCAGCTCGCTGATCGTCGCCGACGGCAGCAAACTCGAGCATGTTCCGTCTAAACAGATCGGCACCGGCCAGTTCGTGCTGGGCTCCACGAAAGTTGTTCCGCGACTCGATGGCGAGTTCCTGAACAACGAAAAGCTCGGCATCTACATGCAGATTTACAACCTGAAGCAGGACGACAAGACGCACAAGTCCAACGCCAACTTCCTTTACACGGTGAAGAAGGGCGATCAGCAGATCATGCAGTTCAAGGAAACGTCGGAAGAGATGAAGCAAACGGGCGAACAGGTGACGATTGAGCGCCTGCTGCCGCTCGCAACGCTCACGCCGGGCAAGTATTCGCTCGAGATCGTGGCGACCGACGCCAACACGCAAAAGACAGTTTCGAAGACGGCTGATTTTACGATCAAGCCGCCAGCCGACACCAAGACGGCCGCCAACACCGCCAAAGCTGCACCGGGGAGATAAATCGAAGTGAAGCAGACACGACTGCGAATCCTGGGCGCGTTTCTTTTCGCCGGGACTTGTCTGTCGATCTGCGTTTCGACTGCCCCCGCACAACAATTCAAGAGCGCTGACGGCAAGGTTGCCGGCGTTGTCAACGATACGAGCGGCGTTCCTCAGTTGGGCGCAACGGTGCTGCTCATTTCGGAATCGGCCGGCACGACGTCTGCGATCGATTTCCTCACGAATACGCAGGGTATTTTCCGCAGCGACAAAATTCTGCCGGGCATGTACACCGTGCGCGTCACGCTCGCCGGATTTTTGCCGACGGTGGAGCAGCACATTCGCATCAATCCACACGTGACGACCGTCGTCCGGGTTCAGCTCGAATCGATGTTTGCGTCGCTCGACGCATTGCGCCGCACGCCTTCGACAGCGACCGTGGAATCCGACGATTTCAAGTGGGTGCTGCGTTCGGCGTCCGCGACTCGCCCGGTCTTGCAGTGGGTCGATGACGAAGAGGCCAGCGCCGATGTCGAGTCCAATCCGACCGTCATCGACACGCACATGGCGCATCCGAAAGCGCGCCTCGACTTTACGGATGGGGCGCGGCGTCCCGGTTCGCCTTCGGGCGTTCCGTCCGCTCCAGCGACCGCTTTCGCCTACGATCAGAAATTAGGCAACACCGCTCGCCTGCTGATGGCGGGTCAGATGAATTACATGGACGATGCGCCCGGCGGCGGGCTCGCGACAATCTGGTTGCCGACCGGTTCGCTGTCGGGTCCGCAATCGACGATGGTTTTGCGCGAAGCAAAACTTGGTCCGGATGGCCAGACATTCCGCGGTGTTCGCCTGCAGCAGGCCGGCTCGATCGGCATGGGCGACCACCTGAAGATGTTGTACAGCGGCGAGTACGTGATGGTCGGCCTGGATAGGTCGGCGACATCGCTGCGGCCGCGGGTCGAACTCGACGCGAAGCTCTCGGACGCATGGCGTGCCGCGGTGATTTTTGCAGAGGAGCCGGGCGGGATGGCGCCGCTCGATCCCGAAGATCACGACGCGAGCGCCGATCTGGCCGCTGCGGTCAACGAGCTGGATTCCTTCCCGACATTGCTCTGGCGCGGAAATAACCCAGTGCTCGAAGGCGGCTGGCACGAAGAAATCTCCGCTGAACGCAAACTTGGCCCGCACAGCGAGCTTCAAGTGGCAGCGTTTCACGACGACGATCGCAACACCGCGATCTATGGGCGCGGTGGCGACCTTCCGGCCGCCGAATATTTGCAGGATTACTTCTCGAACGCCTTTGCGTATGACGGCGGGTCGATGAATAGCTGGGGTACGCGCGTCGCGATTCGGGAAGAGCTAACAGACAATGTGTCGGTTACGGCGGTCTACTCGTATGCCGGAGCCCTCACCCCGGACGACGTGGCCGAAGGCGCCCTGCGCGACATGCTGAAGACCGCCATGCATAGCTCGGTGGGCGCTTCGGTGACCGCGAAGCTGCCGCGCTCGGGAACTAAAGTCGTGGCTGGGTACAATTGGATCAGTGGGACTGCGATTTCACCAATCGACAGCTACGGCGCCGCGCAGTACGGAATGGATCCGTACCTTCATATTGGGATTCGGCAGACGCTGCCGCGGTTCGGCTTGGGCCGATGGCAAGCGATCGCGGATTGCGACAATATTCTGGCTCAGGGGTATGTGACCCTGAACACTGCGGATGGACGAACAACGCTGGTCCCGGCGTTTCGGACGTTCCGAGGTGGGTTAAGCGTCCAGTTTTAGATACGGTTGAATCGTTTTAAAAGCTGTATGACCGCTTCCATAAAGTGTATTTCCTCGAGTTGGTGCGGCGGTCGTTTTGTTAAACAACTGATTCTGCATCACTTAGCCGCGAGTCGCCCTACAGAACATTGGAAGTTGATTTGCACCAGTCTTTGAGTGCGAGTGTGTGTCCAGTAAGCTAGAAGTGTGGGTTCGGTTTAGATGAAACAGAACCTCAGAGTTAGTCTAGGCGCGGTGGTCCTTGCGTTGGCCACCCTGACTGCGGTGATCTATGCCTGGATTAACTTCCGTCAGCGGGAGATCTACGAGATCCCGGACGACGGCGTTGCCTGGCTCGACACGACCGCGGGCGCCCAAGCCTGGAAGGTGACGCCGAGTTCTCCGGCCGCACGCGCGGGCATCCGGCCTGAAGACATCCTGATTGCGATCAACGACGTGCCTGTGCACAACCAGGTGCAGGTCACGAAGCGGCTTTGGCGGGCCGGGCTTTGGTCGCAGGTGCGCTACAAGCTGGCGCGCAATGGGCGTGAATTTGAAACGCCGCTGATTACGGTTCCCGCTGAAAAGCCGGCATCGATCGAGAATTACGAGCGCGTTGTCGGCCTGCTCTACCTGTTCATCGGATTGTTTATTTTCGTTCGGCGGTGGAATGCGCCGCGCGCGATCCACTTCTACGTCTTCTGCCTTGTTTCGTTCGTACTGTTCTCGTTCCACTACAGCGGAAAACTCGACGCGTTCGATTACGAGATTTATTGGCTGAAGATCGCTTCGCTGATGCTGGCGCCGGCGCTGCTGTTCCACTTCGCGCTTGGTCTTCCCGGAGCGCGCAGAAGGCGCGGCGAAATCGTTCTCGAAACTCGCGCTGGTGTATGGGCCGCCATCGCTGCTGATTCTGTTCCACGTGAGCATTGCGCTCAACGCGCTGGGCTTCGTGCCCTGGCTGGGCTCACGCATCCTGCTGGACAAGATCGAGTACAGCTATCTGGCGATCTATTTCGTCGCGGCGTCGCTCGTTTTTTATAAGAGCTTTCGCGAGGCGCCATCGGGCGTACTTCGGCAGCAGCTGAAGTGGCTCACGTTCGGAACGCTGGCGGGAACTCTTCCGTTCGGGCTGATGTATGTGATTCCGTTCGTGCTCGACGCTGTGCCGCCAGTCTGGACGAAATTCTCGGCGCTGAGCCTGGTGCTGATCCCGCTCTGCTTCGGCTACGCCATCATTCGCTATCGCTTGATGGATGTGGACATCATCTTCAAGCGTGGCCTGGCTTATACGGCGGCGACTGCGGCGATCGCTTCGATTTACTTCGCGTTGATCGCGCTGATTGCGGAAATTTCGCATGCGCAGACGACTGGGCCGGTCGGCGGCATGATCGCCATCGTCATCGCGGCGTTTTTGTTCCAGCCGTTCCGCGAATGGATTCAGACGCGGCTCGATCGATTTTTCTATCGCGACCGGCTGGATTATCGCCGCACGCTGATCGAATTTGGCCGCACGCTCACCAACGAAGTGCGCTTCGACCCGATGCTGGGTTCGGTGATGGATCGCATTTCGCAGACACTGCTGGTCGATCGGCTGGCGATTTTTATGGAAGATCCGCTGCAGCCTGGCCAGTTGCGCCTTGCGCGCTCAATGGGTGTGCGGCTTGCGGAACCCATGGACCTTAGCTTCCTCGAGCCGGCCCGGCCCGAGTTCGCCCGTGGGGCACTCTTTTTTGAGTCGCCCCGCGCGGCGAGAGACGTCAGCGACTCGGTTCGCCAGACGCTCGAGCAACTCGATCTGAATTACTTCATTCCATGCCGCATTCGCGAGCGCACGGTCGCGGTGCTTGGGCTTGGTAAGACGGTCGATGGCGATTTTCTTTCGAGCGATGACGTCGAGCTGGTGCAGACGATTGCGGGATATGTTGCGGTCGCGCTCGACAACGCGCAGCTTTACAACTCGCTCGAGCAAAAGGCGCTGGAAATTGCGCGGCTCAAGGACTTCAGCGAAAACATCGTTGAATCCCTGAACGTCGGCGTGCTCGCGGTCGATCTTGGCGGCATCGTCGAATCGTGGAATACGCGGATGGAGCAGCTTTTCAACGTGACGCGCCACGAAGCGGTCGGGCATCAGTTGCGCGCGTTGTTGCCGGAAGAGCTGGCTAGCGAAATCGCGGCGCGCCGTGACGAAGAGCAAATCACGGGCATCTATAAGCAGAGACTGCATCATCAGGGCAAACTTCTGACGCTGAATGTCTCCATCACCCCGCTGGTGAGCAAGTCGGGCGAACGCATCGGCCGATTGCTTTTGTTCGACGACGTCACACAGCGCGAGCGCATGGAAGAGCAGATGTCGCAGACCGAAAAGCTCACTTCGCTTGGATTGCTGGCCGCGGGCGTGGCGCACGAAGTGAATACGCCGCTGGCTGTGATTTCCAACTACATCCAAATGCTGGCCAAGCAGATGCCCGAGGGCGATCCGCGGCAGGGCATCATCGAGAAGATCGTCAAGCAGACATTCCGGGCGAGCGAAATCGTCAACAATCTTTTGAATTTTTCGCGAACGAGCGCAACCGAACTGGCCGATATCGACGTCAATCGTGTGGTGGAAGAAACGCTGTCTCTGGTGGCGCATCCTTTGAAGACGTCGCAAATCCAAGTGGTGAAGCAGCTCGGGCCGACGCTGCCGGCGGTTCGTGGCTCGGCGAACAAGCTGCAACAAGTGTTTTTGAATCTGTTTTTGAATGCGCGCGACGCGATGCCGGGCGGCGGGATGCTCGAAGTTCGCACGGGCGCGCACAACGGCAGCGTGGAAGTCGAAGTCGTCGATACCGGCGCCGGCATTTCGCGAGAACACATCAATCGGATCTTCGACCCGTTCTTTACGACGAAAGCCATCGGCCGCGGCACTGGGCTTGGACTTTCGGTCAGCTACGGAATCATCAAAGAACACGCAGGAAAAATCGATGTTCGCTCGACGCCGGGTAAGGGCACATCTTTCCACGTCGAGTTCCCCGCGGTGAGGAAAGCGGTTCATGTCTAAGGGCTCCATCCTTGTAGTTGATGACGAATCGGAAATTCGCGAAGGGCTCGAAATGCTGCTGGCCAGCGAAGGCTACGGTGTCTCCAGCGCCGGTACTGGCGCGAGCGGCCTCGCGAAGCTCGAAGAGCATCCGTTCGACCTGTTGTTGCTCGATGTGAGCCTGCCTGATCGGAACGGGATCGATTTGCTGCGAGAGATTCGGCTGCGCGATCCGCAGCTTTCTGTGGTGTTGATCACGGCATATGGGTCGATCGATATGGCGCGCGCTGCGTTCAAGAGCGGCGCGATGGACTACATCACGAAGCCGTGGTCCAACGATGAATTGCTGGCGCAGGTGGCGCAGGCGGTCGAGTCGCGGCGGCTGCGCGATGAAAACGTTCAGCTCAAGCGCGCGCTGAAACAGCGGTTCAATTTCCCAAACATTATCGGTAAGAGCGACAAGATGCTGGCGCTGTTCGACCTCGTCGCGCAGGTTGCGCCGTCGCGCTCTACCATTTTGATCAGCGGCGAGAGCGGCACGGGTAAAGAGCTTATCGCCAAGGCGATTCATTCGGCGTCGACGCGCGCGGACAAAGCGTTTGTTCCGGTGAATACGGGATCAATTCCGGTGGATTTGTTGGAGTCGCAGCTTTTTGGCCACGTGAAAGGCGCTTTTACCAGCGCTATCGCGTCGAAGAAGGGGCTGTTTGAGGTCGCGGACCAAGGCACAATTTTCTTCGATGAAATCGCGACCATCAGCCACGAGACGCAGGCCAAGCTTTTGCGCGTGATCCAGGAACGCGAGTTCATGCGGCTGGGCGGCACCGAGACGATTAAAGTCGACGTTCGCATCGTCGCGGCGTCCAATATCGAACTGCTGACGCTCGTGCGCGAAGGGCGCTTCCGCGAAGACTTATTTCACCGCCTCAACGTCATTCACCTTAAACTGCCGCCGTTGCGCGATCGACGAGAGGATGTGCCGTCGCTGCTGGCGCACTTTCTCGACCGCTATTGTAAAGAGAACGACAAGCCGATGCGGCATTTCACGCAGCCCGCGCTGAAGCTTCTGATGGACTACGACTGGCCGGGGAATGTGCGCGAGCTTGAGAACGTGGTCGAGCGCGCCGTGGTGCTGTCGACAACCGAGCGCGTCGATGTCGATCTGTTGCCCGACAGCATTCGCAGCAAAGAAATCGTGCGCGGCGTGCGGCTGCAACTTTCAGAGTTTTTGCCGCCGATGGCTGGAGAGCCGGGTTCGCGCACCGCAGCCGACCGTCCGCAGCCGTCGCTCTTTCAGATCATGGACGAAATCGAGCGGCGCATCATCGTCGATATGCTCGAACGCACGGGATGGAACCAGACAGAAGCGGCTGAGCGATTCATGATTCCGCTTTCAACGCTGAATCAAAAGATCAAGCGGCTGGGCATCGACGTGCGCCGGCGCGGTCGCGGTGACGATTCGTTCAGCGCGTCAAACGGCGGCTAGATTTGGCGGCGGCTTCATGCCGAGCCACGCATTCCGCAAAGCGTCAAGGTTAACTGCTCGCTGACCCCCTCAACTTTAATTTCTATTTCGTAAATTTCGGCTTGCATCCGTGCGGTTGCGTTAGGCAAAGTACCGTGGAATGGTTCTGCGCCTCTCCAGCTCGATCGCGCGCGCCACACTTCTTTTCGTCGCCGCAGTCCTCGCCGGCGGTCTCGGTTATTCGAGCACCCGCAACGCGTTTGCCGCGCACTTTGCCGGCATGGAAACGCGCGCGGGGCAAGAGCGCGCCGTGCAGCTTGAGCCCGGCAATCCTGAGACGTGGTTCCTGCTGGGGCGCTACTGGCAATACAACATCGAAGAGCCCGACGCGAAGCGCGCCATCTCCGCGTATCGCACGGCGCTTTCACTCGATCCGCACTCGGCGAATACGTGGCTCGATCTGGCTGCGGCTTACGAGTCTGAGGGCGATGCGGCCGCGGCACGGGACGCATTTCAGCAGGCGAAGCGCGTGTATCCGATTTCGGCGGAAGTGGCGTGGCGCTACGGGAATTTTTTGCTGCGCCAGAACGAGATTCCCGCGGCGTTCGCTGAGATTCGCCATTCGGTTTCTGTCGATCCGAAGCGTGCCGCGGAGGCCGTCTCGCGTTCGTGGCGGCTCGATCCCGACATCAACTCGATCATCGAGAATGTGCTGCCGCCGTCCGCGCCGGTTTATCTCGATGCGATTCGCGAGCTCGATGCCGATGCGGCGATGGATCCCGCGCTCACAGTGTGGGACAAATTGCGCGCGCTTCAACCGCCGCCACGCATCGCGCTAGCGGATGTAATCCCGTTCACCGACTCGCTTGTGCAGGCGCACCGCATCGACGATGCACATCGCGTCTGGACGCAAGCGGTCACGCTGGCCGATCCGATTCCGCCACCGAATGACGCGCCGGGCTCGCTGATTTGGGACGGCGGCTTCGAGACCGGCGTTAACGCCGGCGGCTTTTCGTGGGTTTATGCGCCCGCGTCGCTCGGCGTGCAGTCTTCGTTTGACGCGAAGGAGAAGCATTCCGGCGAGCGCTCGCTGAGGCTCATTTTCGACGGGCGCCGCAACGTCGATTTCGACGGCATCTGCCACATCGCGTTTGTCGAGCCGGGCGCGTCATATCGATTCTCGGCTTGGGTGCACACCCAGGCGCTCACCACCGATCAGGGCGTTCGCTTCCGCCTGGAGTGGACGGAAAACGCGCATAGTGCCAGCGTAGAAACTCCCGACGTGCATGGCACGCAGCCTTGGACCGAAGTGAGCATCCCCTGGACCGCAACCGGCGATGGCTCGCGCCAGGTGCGCGTCTGCATCAGCCGCAAACCGAGCAGCGATTTCGGCAGCCACATTCACGGATCGGCTTGGATTGACGATGTCGCGCTGACTCCCGCGCCGAACCAGCCACCTGTAGCGCCGAGCTCAACTCCAACTCCGAACGCAAGTGCTCCTTCGCCCACGCAAACTCCGGGATCTACGACGCAGCCCGCGGCAGCACCTAAGACCGCGCCCTCGTCGCCGGCAAAGAATCCGACTCCCAAGTCGCCACCCCCGTCCCCGGGTCCGGCCACATGAAGTTTCTCCGCTTCTGCATCTGCGCACTCGTCGTATTCGGCGTCCTCGCTCACGGCGGTGTCGAAGACTGGGCGCGCGCCGTCATCGAAACCGGCGCCGGCGTGCTCTTCTTCGTCTGGGCCTTCCTCTTTTATTTCGACAAGAGCGACGACGAGAAGCGTGTCTATATCTCTCCACTGCTCCCGCCGCTGATCCTGCTGGCTGCCGTCGCGCTGGGCCAATTGCTGCTCCGCGCCACCGCGTCCACCTACGACACGCGCATGGAGCTCAATCTCCTCGTCGCCTACATTCTTATTCTCTTCCTCGCGACGCAAGCCTTCCGCTATTCCGACGACTGGCGTGGCTACATCTGGTTCATTATGATTTTCGGCTTTCTGGTCGCCACGTTCGGCATCCTCCAGCAGCTTACGTTCAACGGAAAGCTCTACTGGTTCCGCGAAATGCGTTACGGCGGAATTCCATTCGGCCCATACGTTAATCGCAACCACTTCGCGGGCTTCGTGGAGCTGGTGATTCCCGTTTCGCTGGTGCCGCTCGTTCTGGGAAAGGTTCGCCGCGAGCGCTGGTTCGTCGTCGCCATCTGCGCGCTGCTCCCGATCGGTGCGCTCTTCCTGTCCGCTTCACGCGGAGGCGTCGTCAGCTTCGGCGTCGAGATCGGTCTGCTCCTCCTGATCTCGATGCTGCGCCGCACGGGCAGCCGCCACGTTCTCGCCGGCGGCCTCGTCCTCTTGCTCGCCTTCCTGTTCGTCTCTTGGCTCGGCGTCAAGCAGGTGCTCGACCGCTTTAATTCGCTCCAGAGTCTGGAGGTCACCACCGGCAAGCGTGCCACGATGCGTCTGGACACCTGGCGCATCTTTCTCGACCACAAGTACACCGGCACCGGCCTCGGCACGCTGCAAACCGTCTTCCCCGCCTACGAGACCCAGTACGATGGCAAAATCGTTAACCATACCCATAATGATTACCTCGAGCTTCTCGCCGAAACCGGAATTGCAGGCGGAATTTGCTTCGCCTGGCTCCTCGGGGCGCTTTTTTTCATCTCTCTCCGCCAGGTTCTCCAGCGAGACAAGTCATTTGCGGCGTCTCTCCATCTCTCCGGGCTCCTCGGATGTAGTGCCTTCCTGGTACACAGTCTGGTCGATTTTAACCTCCACATCCCGGCTAATGCTCTGCTCTTCCTGTTGACCGCTCACCTGGCCACAGCTACAGTTATTGCATCCCCGCCTAGCGATTTACCACCTCGACCAATTCGACACCAACGTTGAAAACTTTGTTGACTTTGGCCTTTTAACTGTGTAATCAACAGTAGGGGGTCTTATAATCCTATGCAGCCAATAGGCCTGCGCGCCTTGGCTCTGTCTCTCAGCTTTTCCGGTTTCTTGATGTTGCATGCGGCCCCCTCCCTCCGCGCGCAAACTGTGGAGACTTCCGACAAAGCCAACGAGCGCCTGCGTACTCTCGCCTCTTCTTCTTCGCGTACTGCGCCGCCGAGCGACTACGTCATCGGCCCCGGGGACATGATCAACGTCCAGGTTTTCGATGTGCCAGAGATGTCACGCGAGCTGCGCGTCAGCCAGACCGGCACCATCGGCATTCCACTCGTGCCTGTCCGCCTCCAGGTTGTGGGACTCACTGAAGTTCAAACAGAGCGCAAAATTACCGAGGTCCTCGAAGCCAACGGCCTGATCTCGCATCCCGAAGTCAGCGTTACGGTAAAAGAAAAGAAGAGCCGGCCGATTACGATCGTGGGTGCGGTCGCGCATCCGATGGTTTACGAGGCCGACCGCCAGGTCACCCTCATCGATGTTTTGGCGCAGGCCGGCGGCATCACGACCGATGCTTCGGACCACGTCATCGTTACGCGTCCCGAGCGCGATGCATCACCGGATGTATCAGCCGAGGGCTCGCAAGCTTCTTCTATCGCAGACGACTCATCCAGGTCGAACGCATCGAACAACAACGCCCCAGGCGCTGGTACAAAGACGAACGAGAAGCCCGCTGCCGAACCGCCGCAAATTCCTCCGCCGCTCGTCAACACCATCACCGTAAATCTCAGCCAGATTCTCGAAGCCGGCGACATGGCCAACAACATCGTGATTCAGCCCGGAGATGTCGTCACCGTCCCGCATGCCGGCATCGTTTATATACTCGGCGCCGTCTCCAAACCCGGCGGCTACACCGTCACCAACGACCGCGCGCAGCTTTCGACGCTTAAAGTTCTCTCTCTCGCGGGTGGCCTCGATCGCACCGCGAAATCCGATCGCGCCGTTATCGTCCGCAAAGACGCCACCGGCCAGCAGCAGCAAGTCGACGTCGATCTGAAAAAAATCATGAAGTTCGAAGCCGAAGACGTACAGCTTCGCCCGTCCGACATCCTCTACATTCCGCGCAGCGTGGCTAAACAGGCAGCAATTCGCGCCGCTGAAATCGCAGCAGCGGTCGGCACGGGCGTCTTGGTCTACAGGGTGACGCAGTAATTTATGGCTGACGAATTCAACGTGCTCTCACGCGACGTGCCGCCAGGCGCGGCAACCGTCGACATCATTCCCCAGCCGCCCTCGGCGATGCGCCCCGCGTGGGAGTTGGCTCCAAGAGAACCGCATCTCCTGGACTACCTGCTCATCCTCCGCAAGCATCAGTGGCTGATTCTTTCCTTCATGCTTGCGGTCGTCACGATCGTCTCGATCGCTACGTTCCGCATGCAGCCCGTCTATGTCGCGTCAACACGCATCGAGCTTGGCCGGGAGACTGCGAACGTCCTGCCGTTCCAGGGCACCGATTCCTACGATTACATGCTCGATCTCGAAAATTACATCGAGACGCAATCCAAAATTTTGACCAGCGAAACGCTGGCGCTCCAGACCATCCGTACCGGCGTACTGACCGGCGTCGCGAGCGCCGAGTCGCAGTCCGATGCCATTGCCACGGGCAATCTTGCCAACCAGAAACGTCCGCCCGAGCTCGGCGCGTTTCTCGGCTCTCTCAGCGTCAAGCGCGTGCCCAACAGCCGCCTGATGGACATCACATACGAGGCCAACAGTCCCGAACTGGCTGCGCAAGTCGTCAACGCGCACATCCGCAACTTTATCGACCAGAATCGCCGCAGCCACTACGATGCGACGACCGCCGCGACCACGTGGCTCACCGATCAGCTCGACGAGCTGAAAATCAAAGTCAAAAATTCCGAAGACGCACGGCTCGACTACGAGCGCAAGAATCAGATCTGGGAAGTGGACGACAAGCAGAACATCACGACGCAACGCCTCTCCGAGCTCAATCGAGAGCTTATCGATGCGCAAAGCGATCGGATGAAAAAGCAATCGATGTACGACTTCGCGAAGCAGGGCGACGCCGACATCGTGCCGCAGATTCGCGACAGCGGCGCCGTCCAGGAGCTGCTCAAGCGCCGTGCCGATCTCAACGGCCAATACGCCGAAGCTCTTGCGCAATACGGCCCCAATTTTCCGAAGGTCCAGCGCCTCCAGTCCCAGGTTAAGGAAATCGACCTGGATCTCGAGCGCGAGAAAAAAGCAGTCGTCGCGCGCCTCGGCAGCGAATTTCACGAAGCACAGCAGCGGGAAGAACTTCTGAGTCGCACGCTTGAGCAGCAGAAGTCCGAAGCAAGCCTGATGTCTGAGCGCATGGTGCAATACAACATCCTCAAGCGCGACGCCGAAGCCGATAAAGCGCTCTACGACGGCCTGCTCACCAAATTGAAGGAAGCTGGCATTTCGTCGGCGCTGCAATCGTCGAACATCCGCGTCGTCGATCCCGCCATGATTCCGTCAACCCCGGCTCGCCCTGCGAAAATGCGCAATGTGACGCTGGCGTTTCTTGTCGGCCTCGTCGGTGGTGTTGGCCTCGCCATCTTGCGCGAATACATGGATAACACTGTGAAGACGCCCGACGACATCGAGACGCTCTCGCGTCTGCCGTCGCTCGCGGTTGTCCCTGCTTTCCAGGATTCGGAAGGCGATGCGCCCAAGCGGCGCACGCTTGCCGATTCGCTTGGCAATGGCCATTCGCGCCACGTTGAACTGGTCGCGCAGCATCTGCCCAAGTCGCAGATGTCCGAAGCGTTTCGCGCGCTCCGCACCGCTCTGTTGTTGTCGCAAGCCGGTCATCCGCCGCAGGTCATTCTCGTCACCAGCGCCCTGCCGCGCGAAGGCAAGACGACCGCAGCCGCGAATCTTGCCGTTACCCTCGCGCAGCTTGGCGATCGCACATTGCTCATCGACGCCGACCTCCGCAAACCTGGCGTCGGCCGTCTCCTGAATCTCAACAGCAACAAGTACGCTGGCTTGAGCTCGTATCTTGCCGGCGTTTCGAGTCTCGACCTCGTCACTGTGCAGCATCCCGCGATTCCGAATCTTTCTGCGATTCCGACGGGCCCGCTGCCGCCCAACCCTGCTGACCTGCTTTCGTCGCACCGGCTCGCCGACGCGATCACCGAGCTGCGCACAAAATTCAAATTCATCGTCATCGACACGCCGCCGGTCATGGCCGCCACCGATGCCGTGATCCTTTCGGTGAAAGCAGACGGCGTGGTCATGGTCGTTCGCAGCGGCGAAACGCCCAAGGAAGCCTTCACGCGCACACGCGATCTCTTGATGAGCGTCAAGTGCCGCATGCTTGGCGTTGTTCTCAATGCGGTCGATTCCAACGCGCCCGACTACTACTATTCGTACCGCTACTACCCGTATGCTTACGGCTACGGCGCCCGGGATTCGGCCCCCGAAGCGCAGTCTGGTGACGCCGATGAGCACGACGCCGAAGCTGCTTTTGCCGGGGCGGCGGCCCACGGTTCGCATCATCACCATGGCGACCGCGAGGACGATATTCAGCAGCTTTAGGCTTTCATCACACCTTGGTGCGCTGTAACCTTTATTCCGGTGGGTTCTGGGAGGATTTTTGCGATTTCTGATTACCGGCGGTGCCGGCTTCATTGGCTCTCATCTCGCGGAGCGTCTCCTCGATCGCGGCGACAATGTCGTCCTGCTCGACAATCTTTCCACCGGCAGCATGGACAACATCCGGCACCTTAAGTCCTTCGAGCGGATGCAATATCACCTCGACAACATCGAGAATCGCCAGCTTGTCGCGGAACTTGTCGATGATGCGGACGCGGTGATTCATCTCGCGGCCGCTGTCGGCGTGAAGCTGATCGTCGAAAGCCCGGTTCGCACCATCGAAACCAACGTCAACGGCACGCAGATGATTCTCGAAGCCGCGAATAAGAAAAAGAAGCTCGTCCTCACGGCTTCGACGTCAGAGGTCTACGGTAAAAACACCAATGTGCCGTTTCACGAAGATGCCGACCTCGTTCTCGGGCCCACCACGAAAGGCCGCTGGAGCTACGCCGCCTCCAAGGCACTCGACGAATTTCTTGCGCTCTCCTATTGGAAAGAAAAGCATCTGCCCGTCATCGTCGTTCGCTTCTTCAATACGGTGGGGCCACGGCAGACCGGCCGTTACGGCATGGTGCTTCCGAATTTCGTCAAATCGGCGCTCGACAATGCGCCCATCCAGGTTTACGGCGATGGAAAGCAGTCGCGCTGCTTCTGCGACGTTCGCGACACGGTAGAAGCTCTGCTGCGCCTGCTCGACACGCAAAAATCGATCGGCGAAGTCGTGAACATCGGCAACACCGAAGAGGTCACGATCGAAGGCCTCGCGCAACTTGTGAAACAGCGCACTGGCAGCCGCTCTTCGATCGAATACATTCCATACGATAAAGCCTACGAGCCCGGCTTCGAGGACATGATGCGCCGCGTGCCGTGCGTCGATAAGCTCGAAGCCCTGACCGGCTTCCGCCCGCGCACCAGCCTCAATGAAATCATCGACCGCGTCTCCACCTTCTTCCGGCAAAAGGCTGAGCCAGCGCCGCAGCCATCGCGTGCCGCCGCCAACTCCGCGGTCTAACCGCCGCATTTGTAGCGGCCTCCCTTTAGCGCCGCCAATGCGCGATTTTGAGGCGATTATTGGGTGTTCGATTTGCGACACGCACTTACCGATATACTCAACGGGTAACCTAGTGCTGTATGATGTAACCCACGATGCTCCCCGCGCATTTAGCCGCGTCTGAACCGCGTTTCGCGACTGCTGTAGATGTGCCTCCTTCTGAATTGCGCGACCATGAAACTGTGCCGTCCTACGATGAAGTTTCCGCGACGGCAAAAGCTCCGCTTTCCGGCAGAACGTATCGCTGGTTGCTCGCTCTCTTCGTGATGTCGCTGACATTGATCAATCCGTGGGTGCGCGGAGACGGTGTCGGCTACTACGCGTTCGCGCGCGCCGTCTTGATTCAGCACAATCTCGACTTCACGCCGGATTACAACGCCGCGAATGCGAGTTTTCGCGACGCGCGTCTCGACGAAAATGGAAATGCAAAACCGATCTTTCGCACGGCGACGAATCATCTTGAAAATCACTTCACTGTCGGGCCGGCGATTTTGTGGGCGCCGTTTCTGATTGTGGCGCACATAGGTGTGCTCTTGGCTCGCGCACTTGGATCCACTGTTGCAGCCGATGGATTCTCGGCTCCGTATCGGTTCGCGATGGCGCTGGGAACAGCGGTGTATGGATTCCTCGGCCTGCTGCTCGCAATGCGGATTGCAGCGAAATATGTCGGCGAACGCTGGGCATTTCTTGCGACGGTCGCGATCTGGTGGGCGAGTTCGCTTCCCGTGTACATGTACTTCAATCCGTCGTGGTCGCACGCGCATTCGGCGTTCATGGTTGCGCTGTTCCTCTGGTATTGGCACGAGACGCGCGAATCACGCAGCACGACTGCAATGGATTGTGCTCGCGGCGATAGCCGGATTGATGCTCAACGTCTATTACCCGAACGCGATGGTGCTCGTAGTGCTCGTCGTCGAAGCTTTGCCGCAATACTTCGCGGCACTGCGACGCAGGCCATCGACCGAGTCCAAATCGCTCAGCAGCAAAGCTGCTCACCCCCACATCTCCACACGCGAAGCGCCGCCGAGTATTTTTCAACTGTTGACGAATCACGCGCTGTTCGGCGTAGTGATGATGGCTTGCCTCTTTCCGACGTTCTTGTCGCGATACGTTATCTACGGAAATCCGTTTGAGTCCGGCTACGCTTCGCTGAAGGATTGGGCGTGGCGATCGCCGTACTTTCTCGCGGTGCTTTTTTCTTCCGAGCATGGGCTGCTCGTTTGGACTCCGGTGATTGCGCTCGCCTGCATCGGCGT
Source organism: uncultured Acidobacteriota bacterium (assembly GCA_963766985.1). GTDB lineage: Bacteria > Acidobacteriota > Terriglobia > Acidiferrales > UBA7541 > Acidiferrum. Next base: position 1,298,927 of record CAVYCJ010000002.1, on the reverse strand, counting down.
GGTGATTTTCTCGCTGCGCGAGCCGCGCGTTGGTGGCGCGATTCTCGCCGCGATGCTGGCGTTTTATTTCTTCATTGCGTGCTATCCGGATTGGGCCGGAATTTCTAGCTTTGGCAATCGATTCTTCGTATCGCTCACTCCGATCTTCATCATCGGTCTGAGTGTCTTCTTCGATCGCATCGCACAATTCATTTCTTCCGAGCGAACGGCGTGGGCGACGCTTGGTGCGACCGCTGCACTGCTCGTCGTATGGAATCTCGCATTCATTTTTCAGTGGGGAACACATCTGGTCCCGGCTCGCGGGCCGATTGTCTGGAGCGAGATGATTCACAACCAATTCGCCATCGTGCCGCGAGAAATCGCCGGGAAGGCGCGAGGTTACCTGTTTCACCGCTCGAACCTGATGAAGCAAATCGAGCAGGGCGACATCGAGCAGATGCATGAGAAATAGCTTCCCGCGGAGGGTTGGCGGCTGTGCAGACCGTATCGCGCGGTGAAAAGGGCCGCGTTGGACAGGCTGGGACGGGAATAGTACTTGGTAGCGCATTCCACGAAACAAACGCGTTTGCCGGCGATTGCATTTCACATGGCTCTGATAGCCTATTTCGAGAGTTCCCAGCTCATTTGAGACCTTTTTCGCGCGGTGAAATGCGTTGAGATTTTGATGGCGACACTTACTACACCTCCATCATCGGCCGATGGCGCTCTCGCCGCTGCAAAAGCGGTTGCGGAAGCGATACCTATGCCGGTGCATGCGCCTGTGACGGTGCGCATTGAGCCGCCGCGCGGCTTGTTCGAGCTGCGATTGCGCGAGCTCTGGGAATATCGAGAGCTGCTGTATTTTTTTGTCTGGCGCGACGTCAAAGTTCGTTACAAGCAAACGGTGATCGGCGTCGCCTGGGTGATTTTGCAGCCGCTGATGACGATGGGCGTTTTCACGATTTTCTTTGGACGTCTGGCGAAGCTGCCTTCCGAAGGGCTGCCGTATCCGGTTTTTTATTTCGCGGCTCTGGTGCCGTGGACATATTTCGCGCAGGCGCTGCAAAACTGCACGACGATCGTTGTCGCGAATCAACATGTCATCACCAAGGTGTATTTTCCGCGGCTAATATTGCCGCTCGCCGCGGTGTGCTCGGGTTTGCTCGATTTTGTGATCGGCTTCGCGGTGATGATCATTCTGACTTTGAGTTTTGGGATCCATCCGCCGGCGACGGTGGCGCTGCTGCCTGTGTTTTTGCTGCTGGCTGTGGCAACCGCGCTGGGCGTCGGGCTCTGGACTTCGGCGCTGAACGCTTTGTATCGCGACGTGGCGTCGATCATTCCTTTTATCGTGCAGTTCTGGATGCTGGCCTCGCCGGTGGCGTATCCGAGTTCGCTGGTGCCGGAACGCTGGCGCTGGCTGTATGGGTTGAACCCGATGGCGGGCGTAATTGACGGATTCCGTTGGGCGCTGACGGGAGTGGGAAAGCCTCCGGGAGCGCAGATGGCGGTTTCGGCGATTGTAGTTGTTGGCTTGGTTGCGGCGGGACTAATTTTCTTCCAGCGGGTGGAAGGAACCGTTGCGGACAGAGTTTGAAAAGCGAAGTAATGAAGCAAAGAAGTAATGAAGCAGCGAAAAGTGGAGCAGAGGGCGGGATGGCGACGGCGGTGATTGCGGCTGAGGGATTGGGGAAGCGGTACTCGCGCGGGGCGGTGGAATCGCGTGGGATGCTGCGCGACTCGATCACTCGGTTCGCGCGGAATCCGTTTGCGGCGCTGCGGCGTTCGAAGCAGGAGACGTTCTGGGCGTTGAAGGATGTGTCGCTCGAGGTGAAAGAGGGCGAAGTTCTGGGGCTGATTGGGCGGAACGGCGCGGGGAAGACGACGCTGCTGAAGATATTGTCCCGGATCACGCGCCCGACGACGGGGCATGCGGAGATTCGCGGGCACGTGCGTAGTTTGCTGGAGGTCGGGACAGGATTTCACGGGGAGCTGACCGGGCGGGAGAACACCTACTTCAGCGGGTCGCTGCTGGGGATGAAGAAGCGCGAAATCGACCGGAAGCTGGACGAAATTATTGCGTTTGCGGAGATCGAGAAGTTCATCGACACGCCGGTGAAACATTATTCAAGCGGGATGTACGTGAGGTTGGCGTTTGCGGTGGCGGCGCATCTCGAGCCGGAGATCCTGCTGGTGGATGAGGTGCTGGCGGTCGGGGACATCAATTTTCAGAAGAAGTGCCTGGGGAAGATGGGAGATGTGGCGCGGGCTGGGCGGACGGTGGTGCTTGTGTCCCATCAGATGAACCAGATGCGGAGATTGTGCGACCGCGTGGTCTGGGTGGATGGCGGGTCCGTGAGAATGGTGGGCGCGGCGCATGAGGTGGTGAGCGCTTATGAGGCGGCGATGTCGAGCGTTGATCGCGCGCAAAGCTCGGCGACCACAAAACGGGAAACAGCGGCGCAATTTACGGGGTGGGAAATCGAAGGCGCGGATCCCGATAGCCGGCACCGATTGGAATCGTTCGGGCCAGTGACCATCACGTTTGCGCTGAAGGTGAACACGCCCATCCGTCATGGTCATCACGGGGTGGCACTCTACAACCACAATCGAGAGATCATCTGGGGGAGAGCGATTGATGGGCTGAAGTTTGAGGTTGGCCGACACGAACTTCGCCACGCCTTTCCGATGCTGCCATTGCGCCCTGGACTTTATAGTTGGACCGTCAGCTTTTGGGAGCAATCCGACCTTACAGATTTGTACGAATGCGTGCCGGAATTGTGTGTCGTGACGGAAAGCCATCAGCATCCTGATGACCGGTGGAATGGAATTCTGAATTTTCCCGTGCCGTTCGAAGCTGGGCAAAAAATGGGCGACAACGAAGGAAATCTGGCTTATCGATGAAAAAGCTTCTCGCGAACTACACTGATATTTCCACGGTGCGTTGGGTGAGTTTTATGAAAGAGCTCAACGACGTCGCACGGCGCGGGGGGCTCGCGGAATACAAGTCGTACAGTCGCGTCTGGGAATATCCGTGGCTGTGGTTTCAGCTTGAAAATTACCCACGTTCGCTTCGTGTGTTGGATATCGGAAGTGAGAGGAGTCCTTATCCCTGGTTGCTGGCGGAAAAAGGGTTCGATGTGACGGTGTCCGACGTGACTTCGAACTACTGGGGTCTGTGGAGGACCGCGCAGCGCGGCTTGGGCGTGAAGCCGAAACTAAAAATACTCGACACACAAGCTTTGGCGCTACCAACCGCGAGTTTCGATGTTTATCAGAGCGTTTCAATCCTGGAGCATGTACCGAATAAAACAAAAGCGCTGGAAGAAGCGGCGCGCGTATTGCGACCGGGTGGTTTGCTGCTGATGAGTTTTGATATTTGCGAACCGGAAATGGGTATGACGTTTCCAGAGTGGAATGGCCGAGCCGTTTCGATGGCAGAACTCGACAATTTCTTCGCCAATTGCCCGTGGTTTGAGCGCGGCCTGTCCGATGTGCCGTGGAACATTGAGACGATCGACGAATACTGGGCTTGGCATCGAACGACAGCCGAACACCACAATTATGTGACTGGCGCAATTTCAGTTCGACGGACCGATGAACCTTGGGTAGATAAAGTCGAAAGTTCGCGACCGGACGCCAGTTATCAAGAATTCAAAATGGAAATGCAATGGCGATTCGGCGAGTTCAGCAGACAGGTGAAAGAGCAATTGCCCAAGCCGGTGCATTCGCTTTTAAAACGTGTGATTCGTGGCTAGTGAGATGAAGACCGAAGGCCGCGAGCCGCGTGACCGACGAGATGGTGCCCGCTACCTCCAGCGCTTGCGGAAACTCGTCGGACAAGCAAGAACGGAACCACTCGAAAACCTGCCCAATTCGCCTGATTTGTTTCGTGTGTATCGAACCTGGCTTGCGCAGCCAGGCGTGACACGAAAACCGGGAGGGTGGGAATACAAAGGGAAGTTTTATCCGGACTATTTGACGATGGGTGGCGCCTGCCACGCTATTTTTCGTGAAGCTCTGAAGTATTGCAAGGGTGATGGAATCGATGTTGGTGCCGGGCTGTGGCCGTTACCGGGAGCAGTTCCGGTCGATATCTGGCGCGGGCCAGGAGCCACGACAAACATCGATGAGATTTCTGCCGGCAGCCGAGATTTTGTGTTCAGCTCGCATTGCCTTGAACACAATTCGGATTGGGAAAATAAACTGCACGATTGGATTTCGAAGCTGAAACGCGGTGGCGTCGTCTTTCTATATCTGCCCCATCCGGATTGTGGAATTTGGGAGGTTGGCTCGCCGTTTGTCGGAGGCGATCACAGATGGACGCCGACTCCAGACGTTATCCGAGTGGCGCTTGAGAAGAATCATTGCACCGTCATCGCGCGCGACGACGGTCCGGATGCGATGTACAGCTTTTGGCAATGTGCACAGAAGGACGCGAATTGAAGCAAGGTCGAACAGCGCCCGCCACGAAGGAGATCAGCGACTTTTGTGTGCGCTATTCGCCGGAACTTGCCCGATGTCTCAAGGCGCTTGAGCAGTGCAAGCTGAATTCGCTCCTCGATCCACGGCGCATTTTAGCCGCAATCCAACTGGTCAAACTCGCGGCTTCAAAGAGCGATGGCGAAGTTATCGAGATGGGCGTTTATCGCGGGGGCAGTGCGGCTGCAATCGCCTGGATGCTGCGGGAGGCGGGGCTTGAACGCACAGTTCATCTGTTCGACACGTTTGGTGGCATGCCCGCCACGGGCGAACTGGATACTCACGAAGAGTTCGATTTCTCGGATACGAGTGTGGCTTCCGTCGGTGAGAGCCTGAATCACGTCGTTCCGGGGTTTCCGTTTCGATTTCATCCGGGACTGTTTTCGGACACTTTACGTGAAGTGAGCCAGCACCGTTTTTGCTTTGCTCATATCGACGCCGATTTGTACCAGAGCGTAAAAGAGGCGTGTGAGTTTGCCTATCCGCGGCTGGATACGGGCGGATTCATGCTGTTCGACGACTACGCGGCGCCTTCGTGTCCTGGCGCGATGAGAGCTGTCGACGAATTCTTTCGGGACAAACTGGAAAAGCCGACGCTGGTGTCGGATTGCGCGTACGCGGTACGCAAGGGCACGGAGCGCGTCGACTTTCCGGCACTGATTTCCAATAGCAGTATGAGGTCGTCGGTCGTCAGCGCGAGTTACCGGGGTCCAACGCGGTTGGCACGGCGAGCAGTGGCGAGTGTCACGCATGCGTTGCTGTCGCCGCGAATGGCCGGGATCTGGTCGAAGCCGTTTGCAGGTGATAGCGAAAGCGAAAACGATCAAACCGGCGGTTCCACGAGCGCGGTGCGTGATGCGAAGAATATTCTCGTTATCCGACAGGACAGCATCGGCGATCTCGTTTTATTGAGTGCATTTCTGCGCGAACTACGCCGATCAAATCCGGTGGCACAGATAACGCTCGTCGTCGATCCGAAGGTGTTCAATCTCGTGGAACTGTGTCCCCACGTAAATCGGGTGTTGAGCGTGGACTTGTCTTTTTGTGGCGCCACGGTAAGTCTGGGAAAAGTGTTGGAGGCGCTGCGGTTCTCGCGACAAAATCTTCGAGCGAGTCAATTTGGCTTGGCATTAATTCCACGGTGGGATGCTGATCTTTATCACGCAGCTTATCTTGCGGCTTTCAGCGGTGCGAAACGGCGCGTCGGCTATTCGGAAGATGTCTTGATCGCGAAGTGTGAAGTGAACCGAGGATTCGACCGGCTATTGACGCAAGCGATTCACGACCGAGCGCCGAAACATGAAGTGGAGCGTAATCTGGGGTTGCTGCAGTTCGCTGGTGGAACGATCGAGAGCAGCCAACTTGAGCTTTGGCTCTCGGATGAGGATCGAGAGACCGCTCGGCGGATGATGGAGTTAAATGGAGTTTCCGAGACTGACCTCGTCGTCGCGCTGGGAGTCGGGGCTGCGCATCGGCGTCGAAGATGGCCGCTGGCGCGATTTGTCGACGTCGGTCGATTTCTGGAAGCCAGACATGGCGCGAGGATCGTCGTCGTCGGAGGCGCGGAAGATAGCGAGTTTGGCCAACGCGTTAAGGATGCGATCCCTGGCGCGACTTATTTTTGCGGAAGCCTGAGTCTTCGGCAGACCGGTGCTTTGCTGGAACGAGTACAACTGACCATTGCGAATGATTCGGGGCCGATGCATTTAGCGGCGGCGGCGGGGAGCGCAGTCGTTGAGATTTCGTGCCATCCAAAAACCGGAGATGCGAATCACGAAAATTCGCCGGTGCGATTCAAACCGTGGACGATCGATAGCGTTGTCCTTCAGCCTGAGGCGCCAATGGAGCCGTGCAAAAACGGGTGCGGGCAGAATCACGCGCACTGCATCCTCGGTGTAGGAACAAAGGACGTCAAGAACGCTGCAGAGTTTCTGTTGGCATCTAAATTTCGTAAGAATCAGGTAACACACCTACCAGGTCAGGCCCATCAAATCGCGTTTTCCAGGTAAGTGTCGTGATACGCGCACACGCATTCGAAAAACCGGCGAATGTTCAGCCGCGATACGCGGTGCTGGATGCGTTGCGGTTTGTGTTGGCACTCTGGGTGACGATCGGGCACTACGAGGCTTTTCCGTTGTTTGCGGGCGTGAATGAGGCGACACCGGTCGGGCGATTTGTGGTGCATGCGTGGCAATCGATTGTATTTGGGACGCCCGCGGTCATCGTATTTTTTGTAATTTCGGGATTTTGCATTCATCTGCCGTATCGCGACGATGCGGAACTTCAAATTGGCAAATATTATGTGCGGCGCTACACGCGGATTCTGATTCCCGTGGCTGGCGCGGTGTGCGTCTATCGCTTCGTCGGGCAACGATTTGTGTTTTGGGGCGAGCATTCGATTTTGTGGCAGTCTCCGCTGTGGAGTTTGCTGTGCGAGGAGATTTACTACGCGGTGTATCCGTTGCTGCGGCGATTGCGGCGCGCGGTGAGTTGGAAGCGCGTGATCCCGGTTACGTTCGTGGTGAGCGTGGGAGTGGCGGCGACGAACGTGCACGCGCTGTCGTGGCATGAGTTTGGACCGTTGGGGACGGCGGCGATTCTGCTACCAGTATGGCTGCTCGGTTGCCTGTTGGCGGAACAGGCGGAGGCGTTGCCTACGCCAGGTGACAGTGCGCGTTGTCGAATCTGGGCGTGGCGATTTGCGGCGTGGTCTGCGTCGTGGGTCACGGAGATGCTGCATTTCAAGGCGCATGTGCCGCTGACACAAACCATGGCTTGGTTTGGGCTGATCGCATATTTTTGGGTGAAAAACGAGATTGCTTACGGAAAGAGGCATGAGCCCTGGCGTTTACTCGCGTGGGCGGGGCTGTGGAGCTACTCGCTCTATCTCGTGCACGCGCAGACGGAGGGTATCTGGTATTGGCTGCACGTACCGAACGCTGGGCCGCGACTGATGTGGTGCGGCATTATTTTGAGCAGTTTGGTGGGAGCGTACGTTTTTTATTTGTTGGTGGAGCGGCCGTCGCATTGGTTGGCGCGGCGGCTCGGTCGAACGCGCAGCGGCGTCGGCGGAGTTGAGGCGGTGGCGTCTCGGCGCGAGGACGCAATCGGCGGCACGGTGGAGGTGGCTCCGGCGACAGAGTTAGAAGCCGCGACCGTCGGAGTTGATGGGGCGAAAGCGTAACGCTATGAGTAATGAGGATTAGTCGCTCGCGTGTTGTTGAGCTTGCGTCGGGAGGGCTATCCTGAGTTGGGGGTAGCCGCCGTTTTCGCGTGTTCCTCGATGCCTATCGAGTGACGAGCTGCGGACCGGGCGACGATTGGGAATGCTGACGTTTTTCACTACAGCGAAACCGTTTGTCGGGCACATCGACATCATTCAGCGGAATGCGATCCGGAGCTGGCAGAAGTTGCATCCGGACGTTGAGATTATTTTGATGGGGAATGATGCCGGTGCGGCGGAAGTGTGCGCGGAGATGGGGCTGCGGCATATCCCTGAAGTGCGGCGGAATGAACACGGAACGAAATATCTGGCGGACATTTACGATCAGGCGCAAAGGGCGGCTCGGCACGATCTGCTTTGTCACATCAACTGCGACATTATTTTGACGGGAGATTTTTTACGCGCGGCGACGCAAGTGGCAACGCACGACAAACAATTTTTGATGGCGGGGCGGAGGTGGGATGTTGATGTAACCGCGCCGATTGATTTTGCGGAGAGCGATTGGGAGCAGCGCATCGACGAACTGGCGGCGATGGAACAGCGGCAGCGGCCACCGCAGTGGATCGACTATTTTGTGTTTTCGCGCGGGCTGTATGCGGGCGAGGTGCCGGCGTTTGTGATCGGGCGCCCAGGGTGGGACAACTGGCTGCTGTGGTATCCCCTGTCGATCGGCGTGCCGGTGGTGGATGCGTCGAGCGTAGTGCGCGCCGTGCATCAGAATCATGACTATGGGTATCACCCGCAGGGCGAGAAGGGCGTCTGGGAAGGCGAAGAGGCGCAGGAAAATTATCGGCTGCACTACGGGAAGTTTGCGACGCTTTCGAATGCGACGTATGTGCTAACGGCGGGTGGGCTGAAGCGAAATTACAAAGCGAAATGGATTGCGGCGAGACAGCGGGTGGCGCAGGGACTGTCACAGGCATGGTTTGGAATGCTGAATTTGACGCGTCCGGCGCGGCATCGATTGGGAGTGCGGAAGGGATAGCGGGCTGTCGAGGGAAAGCGCCGGGTTAGAGCAGTCTCGTAATGATAACTGTTAGATAATAGTCCTTGACTCTATAACTTGACTCTTCTAGGATTCGCATCTTCGAATCCGACGCGGCTATGTGTGAGCGTTCACCATGCCCGCGCGGTGCGAATCCGAAACGACGGTTAAGGGAGGCTGCCCAGCCATGTCCCCAGTGAATGATGGTGTGTCCGTACGAGTTAAGGATGCGAAGAGGGTCGTGGCCTGCGAGACGGGATGTAGCGCACGCGTCGAGCATTTTGATGATATCGGTGACAGCATTGAAGCTGACGTCGCGAATACCTTTGCGCTGAACCTGTCTCCGTTCGACACAGGGTATTACCAGGATCTGATTCGAGCTCGTGCGGCAACGATTCGTCGGGTGGTGAGAGCCCTGAAGCCTGCGCTGGGACTGCGAAACGCACTCGATGCGGGGTGTGGTGTTGGATTTTTCGCGCAGACGCTGACGGAACTAGGCTTGGAGACGCGCGGGTTCGACGGACGATTGGAGAACGTAGTCGAAGCGCGGAGGCGATATCCAAGACTCGTCTTCGAATACGGAGATATTGAGAGCTGCGGAGACCGCGGCGCTGGGCACGTTCGATCTAGTGCTGTGTTTTGGACTGCTATATCACCTTGAAAGCCCGATGCGTGCGGTGCGGCATCTGCGCGCGCTAACCGGCAAGGGCTTGTTGATCGAGAGCATGTGCGTACCGGGCGATGACGCCCTGATGACATTGCGCGAGGAGCCGTTGCAACACGACCAGAGCTTGACGGACATGGCGTTTTATCCGAGCGAGCCGTGCCTGGTGAAGATGCTCTATCGCGCCGGGTTTACGCACGTATATCGCGTGCCGCGGTTGCCTGATCACGACCACTTTCGCGAGACGAGCGATCACGCGCGGCGGAGAACAATACTTTTCGCTTCGCACCAATCCGCGAGAGTCAGTTGTCTGGAACGAGTTGCCGAACCGCCGCAAGGGCGCGATCCGTGGACGAAACTCAGCGCTAACCCCCGAAAGATTACCGCGCGGGTGCGACTATTTCTGTCGAAGTCGATGCGGATGCGATACATCGCGCTGGCGAATCGCGCCAGACGGGTAATGCGGTTGCCGCTGCCCCTGTGGTTACCTTTCGGAGCATTGTGGCTGGCCGAAAACAGTGCACTCGATCGAAAGCTGATCGACGGCGGATTCGAAACGGCGGAGACGGCGTTCGTCGCGAGGTTTTTGCGGCCAGGGATGACGGTGCTCGATGTGGGCGCGCATCACGGGCTGTATACGTTGCTAGCTTCCAAGTGCGTGGGACGGGATGGACGGGTGATCGCGTTCGAGCCTTCGTCGCGCGAACGGAGGCGCCTAGAGCGGCACTTGCGCTTCAATCGATGCGGAAATGTCGAAATTCAGTCCTGTGCGCTTGGCGATCGTGATGGCGAAGCAGATTTGTATTTAGTGGAAGGCGCGCATGATTGGTGTAACAGTCTGCGCGCGCCGAATGTCGAGGAGAGGACGTCGAGGGTTCGAGTGGAGGTACGGCGAGTGGACGGCGTGCTCGAGGACATGAGCTGGCCGCGAGTGGATTTCATCAAGCTGGACGTTGAGGGCGCGGAGCTTAGCTTTTTACACGGTGCGCGCAGGATGCTTCGTAGAGATGTACGACCTGCCATTCTGGTAGAGGTGCAGGACGTTCGAACGACGCCATGGGGTTATGCTGCGCGAGAGATCATAAAGTGCTTATCGGACGCCGGTTATTCGTGGTTCGCGCTCGCCGATGATGGGTCGCTGGAGTCGATCTCAAGCGAGCTGTCGTCCTACGATGGCAATCTCGTAGCGTTGCCGCATGAGCGTATCGCTGAATTCAGCGAAATGGGAATCCAACTGTCGAGCACTCCGATCGAACTCCTTCAGCAGCCGCATGGAGTTGTCCGTTCGTGTCGCGAACATGAATTTGTGGGCGGCTGACGGAAAGAAGAAAGTTGCGAGCAACTTTGATGGCGATCGTGTATCCAATGGGCTGAAGCGCAAGTCGGGTCGCGTCCACGAGGACCGCGGCCGGAGTCAGCCTGATGCCATCGCCCATCGTTCCACCGTTTACAGCCGAATCTGCGGCTGCGAAGGTCAAGGTTGCGGAAGATCTCTGGAATACGCGCGATCCCGAGCGCGTTGTGCTGGCGTACACCGTCGATTGTGAGTGGCGCAACCGCGCCGAGTTTCTCTCTGGGCGTGAGCAGATCAAAGCGTTCCTCTATCGCAAGTGGACCCGCGAGCTGGACTATCGCCTGAAAAAGACGCTTTGGACTTTTAATGACAATCGCATCGCGGTGAGTTTCGAATACGAATGGCACGACGATTCGAGCCAATGGTATCGGTCCTATGGTATTGAGCTGTGGGAGTTTAATCCGGAGGGATTCATGCGCCGGAGAGTTTCAAGCATCAATGACGCGCCGATCAAAGAGGCGGACAGACGCATTCGGTAGGCGTGCTCCGACAGCACGCCTCGAAGGACGTAATTTCAAGCATTTATGCAATAGAAAACGTTTTCTTGACAGATAGGCATGCCAGGCGGAAGATGGCCTCCCTGCATCTGCGCCCATGATAGCGCGAGCGGCCAACGGAGGTCGTCGACATGTATTCCCGACGAGCATTTCTAACAGGCGCGGGCGCCGCTGTAGGCGCCACGGCATTTCCATCCAAAATGTGGGCGATTTCACTCGCTGAGTCAGGCGGTGCCACCGCGCAAGAGGGCTCACCTAGTGTGCCGCTACTGCTCGGCGTCGATTACTACCCAGATCAAACGCCGGAGTCGCTGTGGGAAGAAGACGCCCGGATGATGGCGGATTTCGGATTCACGAACGTGCGCGTGGCCGAATTCGCATGGTCGCTGATGGAGCCGTCGGAAGGCAAATTCGATTTTGCATGGCTGCATCGCTCGGTCGACATACTGCACAAGCATGGCATCGGCGTGATTCTTGGTACGCCGTCGGCGGCGCCTCCGCCATGGCTGACGCAGAAATATCCCGAAGTGCTGATGATCAATGACGAAGGCATGACGGTCTCGCCGGGAGGCCGACGATTTACGTGTCCTTCGAACAAAACCTATCGCAAGTTGTCGCTTACGATCGCGACGGAGATGTCGCGAAGCTTCGCCGAAACGCCGGGAGTGATCGGATGGCAGATCGACAACGAATTCACGCTGCAGCGTTGGGGCCGCTGCTACTGCAAATATTGTCGCGCGGGATTTCAGGAATGGCTTCGCGGGAAGTATGGCAGTCTCGACACGATCAACACGAAGTGGGGCACTGCGTTCTGGAGCCAGATTTACACCGACTTCAGCCAGATTCCCGTGCCGCTGCCATCGAATGGTGATCCGAATCCCGGGCTCGCGCTCGACTACGATCGATATCAATCCTTCGCGAACGCGTCGTTTTCGAACGAGCAACTCGCAGTACTGCGCAAAAACTGCCCGCGCCATTTTGTGACGACCAACAACGTCGGCGCACCGGCCGACACATTGAATCTGCACGAACTCTACAAGGATCTCGACTTCGTGTCGCACGACAACTATCCGGGCTTCATTGAGATCTACGCTCCGAATTTTCCGTCGCAAGTGCTGCCCTTCATCGTGGGCATGGGACATGATTCGATGCGCGGCGTGAAAGACGGCAAACCCTTCCTGATCATGGAAGAGCAATCGGGAAAAGCGGGGCAGCGATTTTTCTCAGCGCAGCCTCATCCGGGCCAGTTGCGATTGTGGGCGTTTCAAGCGGTCGCTCACGGGGCTATGGGCGTCAACTATTTTCGCTGGGACACGGCTGACTTCGGCGCGGAAGAATACTGGCACGGAATTTTGAATCACGACCGGTCGAAGAGCCCCGGATTCGACGAGATCAAGCAAGTCGTGAAAGACATGAAGTCGCTCGGCACGGGCGCACTGCACGCGCCCTACTCCGCCGACAGCGCGCTGATTTTTGATAGCGATTCGGACTGGGCGCTGCAAATTCAGCCTGGTCAGCGCGATCTGACGTACATGTCGCACGCGATCTCGTGGTATGCGTCTGTTTCCGGCATGCACACTGGAATCGACGTCATTTCGCCCGACTCGGACTTGTCGCGCTACAAAATTGTATTTGCGCCGCTGCAGTACGTGCTTTCGGAAAGGCAGGCGGCTGCCATCCGCAGCTACGTCGAGGGCGGAGGGACTTTCGTAACGAGCTTTCGGCTCGGCGTGAAAGATGAGAGCAGCCAGATTGTGCGCACACCGCTTCCGGGTTTGCTTCGTGATGTTATGGGCGCGACGGTGAAAGACTACGTTCCTATCTACAGCGAGAAGATCGGTGTGCAATTTTCCGGCCCGCTTGCCGGACCCGACGGTACGTGCGCGCTGTGGGCGGATCGGCTCGAGCCTGGGTCGAGCGCCACAGTGTTGGCGACTTACACCTCGCCATACGCGGGCGACGCTGCGATCACGATGAATTCCTTCGGCAAGGGCAAGGCCGTCTACATCGGTGCCGATCTCGATCCGATGAGTCTTGGCCGGGTGCTTGCCACGCTTGTGGCCACCGCAGGCAGCAAATCGACGTTCGAAATTCCGCGGGGCGTTGAACTCACGACGCGTAAATCCGGCTCGGCACAGTGGATTTACGTTTTAAATCACACGGGTGCAGCGCAGACCATCACGCTGCCAGGACGCTTCAAAAACGTGCTGAGCGGCGGAACGCTCGAATCGAAAGCGAGCATCGACCCGTACGGGGTGCTCGTGCTACAACCGGCTTAACCGACGCAAAAGCACGGATTCCTCTCGTGTGCGCAATTGCAAAATTCCTTTCTGTCACCGTGGGTGGAAATTGCACTTTGTCCCCGATATGTAGCCGCGTACTATGTTTTTACCCAGACCGGTATGCTTTCTAAGCGCTATTTGTGTCGCCAATCTGTGACGTGTGAGGACAGCCGAGCTTGAGCCAAACGATACATCCGCGTGATGCGCAACACGTTTTGACTCTGGAAGAAATCCGGAATCTTGCCAAAGACAGTGGTAAACCGGCGGAGACCCTCAGCAACGTGGTCGCTCTGATCGCCGGTCGATTCAAAACCGATGTCTGCTCGATATATCTGCTTGAGCCTGATCGCGCCAATCTCGTGCTTGCGGCGACGCGCGGCCTCCGACCCAAGTGTGTGGGTACTTTGCGCATGGCGCTCAGCGAAGGCCTCGCCGGGTTAGTCGCGGAACAGTTGCGGCCGCTCGCGCTTACACACGCAAAGAAGCATCCGCGGTTCAAGTATTTCCGGGAAGCCGGTGAAGACGCCTACGAAGGATTTCTGGGCGTCCCGCTGATCGATCGCGGCGTCTTGCAGGGTGTGTTGATCTTGCAGACAGTCGAAGCGCGCAATTTCCGCGAGGACGAAGTGCGAATGCTGATGCAGGCGGCGACACAGGTCGCGCCCGTTGTCAGCGAAGCCCGCAGCCTGGATCGTTTCATCGCGCCGATGCAGGAGCGGCTATGGTCGCTCGCCCGCAATCTCTGGTGGAGCTGGGACGCCGATTCCACCGCGCTTTTCCGCGACATCGATCCGGTGCCGTGGCGCCAGTACAACCACAATCCGATTTCGATGCTCGGCGAAATTCCGCTCGCGACTTTGGAGCAGCGCGCGGCAGAACTCGTGTTGCACAGCCGTATCAACTACGCATTTCGCCGCCAGCGCGAATATCTGACCGACGATAGCAACACGTGGGGTGCGCGGCACGCCGGTGTTTTGCGGCCGCGTCCGGTCGCATATTTCTCTGCGGAGTTCGGCTTGCACGAATCGATTCCCATTTATTCGGGTGGCCTCGGAATTCTGGCCGGCGACCACATCAAGAGCGCATCCGATCTCGACATCCCACTTGTAGGAATCGGCCTGTTTTACAGCCAGGGATATTTTCGCCAGCGTCTCGATATCGAAGGCTGGCAGCAGGAAGAGTACACCGAGAACGACGTCGCTCATCTTCCGATGGAGCCGGCGATCGGCTCGAACGGTGAGCCGGTTCAAGTGCAGATCGACACACGAACGGGCTCAATTCGGGCGCGCGTCTGGCGCATGAAAGTGGGCCGCCGCGATTTGTTGCTGCTCGATTCCAACGTCGAGGGCAACGCGCCGGAAGATCGCGAGCTGACGTCGCGACTTTATGGTGGTGACAAACGAATTCGTATTCGCCAGGAATTGTTACTCGGAGTGGGCGGTTTCCGCGCACTGAAAGCGATGGGCATTACGCCCGGCGTGCTGCATCTGAACGAAGGCCACAGCGGATTCGTGGTGCTCGAAGCGATTCACAATCGCATGCAGGAAGAAGGCGTGAGTTTTGAAGCTGCGCTTCCGGACGTTGCGCGTGAGGTAGTGTTCACGACGCACACGCCTGTTCCCGCTGGTCACGATCGATTCAGCGGCGATTTGATTGAGGAGCATCTTGGTCCTTTGCGCGAAGGTCTCGGCTTGTCGCACGATCGGCTGATGGAGATCGGCCGCGAAAATCCAGGCAATCGCGACGAAGATTTCTGCATGACCGTCCTTGGACTGCGTGTCGCGCGTCGCGCCAACGCGGTTTCGGCGCTGCATGGCGAAGTTTCGCGCGCGATGTGGCGCGGACTGAACCCGGGAAAAGACGAAGATCGCGTGCCGATCGGGCACATCACGAACGGCGTGCACGTGCCGTCGTGGCTCGCACCGCAGATGTCACGCCTCTACGACCGTCATCTCGGTGCCGGCTGGCAACAGCATGGAGCCGAAGCGAAAATTTGGGAAGGTATCGAGAACGTTGACGACGGCGAGCTTTGGGAGACGCACCTCAATTTGAAGGCGCGACTGCTCGAATTTGTTCGGCGCCGCGCGATGAAACAGGCCGAGCGCCGCGGCGAATCGCAGGAAGAGCGCATCCGCCTGGGCAGCATACTCAGCCCTGATGCACTGACGATCGGTTTCGCGCGCCGCTTCGCTACATACAAGCGCGCAAATCTGATTCTTGCGGACATCGAGCGTTTGGCTTCGATGGTCAACGATCCGAAGCGGCCGGTTCAGTTTGTTTTCGCCGGCAAAGCGCACCCGCTCGACGAACCGGGCAAGCGCGTGCTTCAGCAAATTGCGCAGATGATGCGCAACACGCAGTTTGGCGACAAATTTGTTTTCGTCGAAGATTACGACATCAACGTCGGTCGCCATTTCGTGCAGGGCGTGGATGTTTGGCTCAATAATCCGAGGCGGCCGCTGGAAGCGAGCGGCACGAGCGGACAGAAAGTTGTGCTCAACGGAGGCCTCAATCTTTCGATTCTCGACGGATGGTGGGCCGAGGCTTACGACGGGCAGAACGGCTTCGCGATCGGGACAGGCCGCACGCATACGAACATGAATGTGCACGACACGCGCGACGGCGAAGATCTATATCGCGTGCTCCACGACGAAGTGATTCCTCTTGTACTATCAGCGCGACCAGGACGGCTTGCCGCGCGGTTGGATCAAGCGCATGAAGCGCACCATTCGCACGCTCGGATGGCGATTCAGCGCGGATCGCATGGTGAAGGACTACACGCTGAAGTGTTATGTTCCGGCGGCGGGTGGTACTTCGAGTGATTTGACGGCGTGCTACTGACGTTTTCTCATCAGATCTAAGTTGTTTTCGTACACTCGCTAGGACTGCGTGTCGCACGCCGACTAATAAACTAGCTTGAGTGAAAACTGAATCTGCCGCGATGGCCCTGCGGTTTTGCTGATCGTGCCGAATCCGGTGCCCGAGCACGGTATTCGCCGGCAAACCAAAATTCACAATATTGAAAATGTTAAAGAACTCCGCGCGAAATTCGATGATGCCGAGTTCGCCTTTGCCCCGACGACCGAACGGCGTGTCCTTGATCAGCGCCATATCGAGCTGCTTGAAGCCCGGTCCGCGGAATGTGTTCCGTCCCAGCGTGCCGAATGTACCGTCGTTCGGGCCACTGCCACCGGGCACGTTGATCGGAATCGAAAAAAACGAACTGTTATTTGCGCCCAGCCCAAAATAATCCTCGCGAATATTGCGGCTCGTCGAAAAATCGGGCATCGAGACGAGATCGGGCCGATCAGTGCCCCCCGCTCCTGCTCCAGTCTGCTGGATTCCCGAATAAACGGTAAATGGCGGGCCGCTGGTGATGCTGGTGATATTCAGAAATTGCCAGCCACGCGTGACTTTCTTGCTCACCGGCTCCAGGAATCCGATCCGATCGAACGGTAGCCCTTGAATCACGCTGAGTGAAAACACGTTGCGTACGTCGAAGGTCGAAGGGCCCTTGTCGGCTTCAGGATTTCGCGGATCCTGCGGCAATGTTTGCAAGATCGTTCCCGCGTTTGCCGGCAGTCCACCGAGCACCGCGCTGGTGTCGTCGATCGATTTTGAAAATGTGTAGCTCGCCTGCAAGCTCAAACCGATTCTCGAGTAATTTTCCGTCACGCTGCTTTGGAGCGCGTGATAGCTCGAGTGCGCTCCGTTGCTCATGATCGATTCGGGGCCGAAACCTCCAATCGCGTGGCCGGAGGAATTGAATTGCGTGAACGGCGCGAATTCGGGGTCGGCGCCCGCATAGCCGTTTGGAGAAAAAACAGTCGCCAGATGCACTCCCGCTGTGCCGACGTAGGCCGCGCTTACTTTCAATCCATGAATGTCCTGATCGATTCCCGCTGTCCACGTGCCGATGTAGCCGTTCACGAAGTTGCGCGAGATCACACCAGTGGAAAAAAGCTGCACTTCGTGGCCCGGAGTGATCGCAGCGAGATCATTT
The DNA here is from genome assembly GCA_963766985.1 of uncultured Acidobacteriota bacterium. Lineage (GTDB taxonomy): Bacteria > Acidobacteriota > Terriglobia > Acidiferrales > UBA7541 > Acidiferrum. The sequence continues at coordinate 1,281,458 of CAVYCJ010000002.1, read as the reverse complement.
TGAAAGCGCTGCAAATCCACAACGGTATTTGCCGGAACCTTGGAGCTGTCGCCATTCGGGAAAAGCGGCGCGCCGTTGATGTTGTACACGGTCGGGAGCTGAACCGGAGTTACAACGTTCGAAAATGCAACCGGCACGTCGGGCAGCGATGTAATGACGGGCGAAAACACCAGAGGAAACGCGCCGGTGACGAAATTGTCCTGCCACAGATTCGGCAGAATCGTTGTGATTGCGCCGCCCGCATGCAGCGTCGTATGCGACGCGACCGCGTAATCGACGGAGAGGCGCGGTCCGAAGCCCTTTTTGTCGAGCGGGTAAATCGGCTGCGGATTGTAGATGTAAATCTGTGTCGCGCCGGGCGTTAAGAACGAAGTCGGATTGCCGTTTGCATCGATCGGCTGCGCGACCGATGTGCGATTTTGCGACTCTTTAATCCGGCTGTTGAGTTCGTATCGCAAACCATAGTTCACGCTGAGCTTTGGCGTCGCCTTCCACACATCGAGAAAATAAAAATTGTAGGCTTCGCGCCGGACGGAAGCTTCGTCGAATCGATTTCCGCCTGGCGTCAATCCTTCGAGCGCGCTGACCGTGTAGGAATACGGCGTCGCCGTCAGCAGCCCCGTCAACGCGTCGGGTAACGGCTGCCCCGGCAAAATGTTGTGCTGCCCGCTCGCCGACGGAATCAGCACTTGCGAGTACGCCGTGCCGCCGCCAAAGACATATGCGCCATTCGGATTCACGCCGAAAATCGTCGCATCCTTATTCAGGCGAATTTCGCCGCCAAACTTGAAAGCGTGCGAGCCACGCGTGTACGTCAAATCTTCTTTGATTTGATAGACGTTGCCGAACGAACCGTAGATCGATCCGTCGGCGGTGTTGAATCCCTCATAAAGGCCGTCGCCGTAGCTGATCGATGGATCTGTTTGATTCGTCGTCGGAAACGTCGGCGTGCTGCGGATATAGCCGAACGAAGTCGCCGAGGTCATGCGTGGAGAGATAACCCGCGTGTAGCGCACCGCCGCGTTGCGCTGGTGATCGAAAAACTTGACGCCAAAGTCGGGATCGATCGCCGTTTGGTCGGGGTTCGTTGTCGGTCCGTTGACCTGGTTCAGGCTGAAGCGCGTGAAGAGATTCGCCTTGTCGGAAATCTTATGATCGACGCGTATCGAGAATTGATCCGTGTCGGTCACCACTTTCGACGACGCGGCGTAGGTTCGGTCGCCGTATGGACCGGACGGTTCGTTAGGCAACGGATAGCGCGCCAGAATCGACGCGATTTTTGAACTCACGGGGACGAAGAGTGTGTCGCCCGGAAACGATGTGGTGTCGATGCCTTGTCGCTCGGCCGCCGTCGGCACGGCAAACACTTGGGTTGTGCCAAGCACCTGACGAAAGCCCTGATACTCGACGAAGTAGAACGTCTTTCCCCTGCCGTCGTAAAGTTTCGGAACCACGATCGGGCCGCCGTTGGTCACGCCGAATTCATTGCGCGCGAACGGCGGAATGCGGCGCGGATCGATCGCACTGCTGTGATCGAAAAAGTTGCGGGCGTCGAAAGCCGCGTTGCGCACGAATTCGAACACGCTGCCGTGGACGAAGTCGTTCCCGGATTTGGTGACGACATTCGTGAATCCGGCGGCGCCATGACCGATGTCCGCCGGCATCACCCCGGAACTCGACTGCACTTCCTGGATCGCATCGACGTTGAAATTCGAAAATGTGGCGCCGCCGAGTTCCGGATCAGTCGTATCCACTCCGTCCGTTGCGAATACGGACGCTACGCCGCGCTGGCCGTTCACGGCAAATTGCTGCGTGAAGTTTGCGGCGCCGTTGGTGTCGGTCATCGTGCCGGCGGCGAGCAAGAGCAGTTTGCTGAAGTCGCGCTCGTTCAGCGGGAGGCTCGAGACTTCGCCACTCGAAAGATTTTCGCCGCCGCTGCCCTGAGTGCGCTTGGCGTCGCCGCTGGCGATTAGGCGAACGACTGCCTCCGTCGCGGAAAGTTCGAGAACGCCCGAAGCGGGTACGTCATCTTTAAAGGCGATCGTGCTCGCGGCGTTCCAGATCTTCGCGCCCACCGTAACGCGCAGCGAATACGCCCCTTGCGCAATCTCGCCGAAAGCGAAATCGCCTGTCGCGGAAGTATTGGTGGAGTAAGTCTGGCTGCTGGAGATCGCATGGATCTCCAGCAACGCGTTCGCGATCGGATGTCCTTCCGAGTCGCGCAATGTGCCCCGCCAGGAAGCAGGGGCGGCATGCGCTCGTTGCGCTGCCGCGGCGATAATCATCAATAAAAAGAAGAAAACAAAACCGAAACGACGGGGTCCGGCCCACATGGTTCAGGAATTATAGACTGGAATGAAAGTCGGAGGCCGCCAGTATTCGCAAGAAATTCCCCTAAATCCGAACCGTCTACCTGACGCTTCCCCGGTGTCGCTTTCGACCGCCTCGGAAACCGACAGATCTCGCAACGATATCTCTCCTCTGTGCGTCTTATGGATATCGCGATTCGCCCTCGATTCGAATCGCCCATGCTTCAAGGACGGAGACGCCGTGACTTCCTCGCTACGATTCGTTACTTGTGTGGTTGCCGCCCTGTCGGCATACGCGTTCGCCGGTGCGATCTTGCCGGGCGCCTTCGGTTCGCACTCTCGCGGAATTGAAGCTCAGTCGCCGGAGGCGGCAACGAAGACGCAAGCCGTTTCGAATGACGCCCTGCACGCGCAACTTACTGTGCTGCGAGACTCCTTCGTCGATGCGATCAAAGCCGCCGGATTCAAGCCGAGCCTCGAGCCACCGCAAATCGCCCTCGATAATCCGCCTTCCTTCGGACGTTACGACGACGGTTCGAACCTTCTTCACATCGCGGCATGGTCCGAACTCGGCCCCGATGGCGAAGCGCGATTTGCTCGCCTGAAAGCGATTTTGCATGATCCGCGCTCACCCGAAGCAATCTTCGATGACAGTGTGAATCACTGGATTTTCGTTCACGAGCTGGGTCACTGGTGGCAGGCATGCCAACATAAAGACGAAAACGCCGCCGGCCGTTACGCGGTCGAGTATGGCGCGAATCGCATCGCGGCAGCCTACTGGCGCATGAAAGATCCGGCTTACATGCAGCAGCGCACCGAGCATTCTCGCGCCCTCTACAATCTGGTCCCGAACCCGATCCCGGCTGATCAGTCGAAGCAAAAATATTTCGACGAAAACTTTACGCGGATCGTGGGCACACCGGCCTACACTTGGTTCCAGTCCGGCATGATCGTCGATGTCTCCGCCGAAAATCCGCCACCGACGTTTAAGCAGGCGTTGCAGTAGCGGTAAGCTCGCAATCACTTGTCGTCGACGTTCGAAACTTTCGAGAAGCGTCACAAAAATCTCGCCGTTAGCGCGATAATAAGCGGCGTTGCCCTGGAGACTCCGGAATGACCCTGAAGCCGAATCTCACGAACGAAGCCTCGAACGTCGCGGAGCCATCCGTCGCGAATGCCACCGGTACTGCGGACGCCGCGTCGACCTCGGCCAAGGAAATCTCCCGCCGCTCGTTCATCGCAAAGACCGCGACAACCGCGGCCGCGTTCACGATCGTGCCGCGCCACGTCCTCGGCCGCGGCTACACGCCTCCTAGCGATCTGCTCAATGTCGCCGGCGTCGGCGTTGGCGGCATGGGTCACACCAATCTCGTGAATCTCTCCGACCAGAATATCGTCGCCATCTGCGACGTCGACTGGGGCTATGCCAACAAGAGTCTCGATCGCCTCGGCACCGAAATCGAAACGGCGCAGAAGCGCCTCGAAAACCCGCCGACGCTGACGCCCGAGCAAATCGCGAACGGCTTTCCGGCATTCAACGCGGAACGCACAAAGATTCGCATCGAGAGAATGCAGCGTCTCAAAGACGTTCACCTCCCGAAGCTCAAGCGGTACACCGACTATCGCGAGATGCTCGACAAGCAGAAAGACATCGACGCGATTTTCGTAGCCACTCCCGATCACATGCACGCGACGATCGCGTTAGCCGCGATGGACTTGAAGAAAGCTGTATACGTGCAGAAGCCGCTCACGTGGTCTGTCGCCGAAGCGCGCCAGCTTTCCAAGCGCGCGCAAGAAACGAAAGTCGCGACGCAGATGGGCAACCAGGGTCACTCCACCGACGATGCGCGCACCGTCATCGAATACATCCAGTCCGGCGCGATCGGTGAAGTTCGCGAAGTTCATATCTGGACGAATCGGCCGCTCGGCTTCTGGCCGCAAGGTGTTCCGCGCCCCGAACCGCTCAATCCGTCCGCGCCCGCTCCCGGCTGGAGCGGTCACGACGTCAATGTGCGCCAGGCTGCTTCACTCGCTGCCGAGGCGACGCCGATGCCGCCCGAACTCAACTGGAACCTCTTCCTCGGCGTCGCCCCCGAAGTCCCGTATCATCCGATCTATCATCCGTTCAATTGGCGCGGCTGGGTCGACTGGGGCATGGGTGCAATCGGCGACATGGGCGCGCATCTCATCGACCATTCGATGTGGGCGCTCGACCTCAGCTACCCGACCACGATCGAAACAATTTCCACGCCGTTCAATGGCGCGTCGTATCCGCTCGCCACGCAGACTTTCTACGAATTTCCCGCGCGCGGTTCGAAGCCACCCGTAAAGCTCACGTGGTACGACGGTGGCCTGCTACCGCCCAAGCCCGTCGAGCTGCCCGACAACGAGCAACTCAACAAAGGTGGCGGCGCGCTTCTCGTCGGCACGAAGGGAAAATTGCTGCACGACACCTACGGCTTGCGCCCGCGTCTGCTTCCCGCGTCGCTCCACGCGAGTGTAGGCAAGCCGCCGCAAAAATTGCCGCGCATCCCCAATGAAGATCACGAGTTGAACTGGGTCAACGCTGCCAAAGGCACGACGCAAGCGTCATCGCCGTTCGAATACGCCGCGAAGTTGACCGAAGTAATGTTGCTCGGTGTTGTCGCTCTCCGCGCCGGACGCAAGATCGAATACGACGGCGCCGCGATGCACGTCACCAACGTCGCCGCCGCCAACGAATTTCTCCAGCGGTCGCCGCGCACCGGCTGGTAACCCAGCCGCCCCCGCACACAACCGATAAGCCGTTCCATATCCGCGGAAGCGCTGCATCCGCGACTTCCGGCGCCGCGTCTGCCGCCACCACCGCGTGACCGCAACAGCCTTCGCTTGCGGACAGTTCACACACCTATTTCGCTATCGTTCCGTCGAATTGCTCAAGGCACACATCATCTTTCACTGGTCGGGGTAATTCGCGTCACTCAGTTCACAGAATTCTTCCGTTATAATCCACGCTCATCCCATGCCCAGCCGCATCAGCCTCGCCACCGTCGCGTCGATCGGCATTTTCGCCTTCGGTCTCGAACCCGTCGTTCACGAAGTCCTCGGCCACGCTGTCGTCTGCTGGCTCACCGGCGGCAAAATCACTCTCATCTCATCCACCGCGTTGCAGACTGCGTCTGCCTCGCGCCTCGTCCCCGCCGCCGGACCGCTCGCCAACATCATCTTCGGCCTCGCCGCCCTCGCGCTTCTGCGCGCGCTCAAGGCGCAGCGCACATCACTGAGCCTCTTCCTCTATTTTTTCGCCTTCGCCAATCTCTTCCTTGCCACCGGCTACATCCTCTACTCCGGCCTCATCAACTTCGGCGACTTCGCCGCCGTCATCGACGGACTCCGTCCCGCGTGGCTCTATCGAGCCGCGCTCGTCATCATCGGCGCGCTCGGCTACCGCTACGGAATCGCGCAGACCGCGCGATTCCTCGCTTCATTTTCGCCGCCCATCTCCAAGCCGCCTTCGTCGCCGCTTCCAGCGGCGCCGCTCTCCCTCCCCGACGCCCGCCGCATCATCCACACCGCCTGCTTCGCCGGCGGCGCGCTCTTCCTCCTCGCCTCCTGCCTCAACCCCATCAGCCCCAGCCTCATCCTCTACGACGGCCTCTCCGGCACAATCGGCCTCACGCTTGGCTTCTTCCTCGCCCTCACCGACCTCCGCCAATCCCAGCGCGCAGCTCCGCAATCTCCCGCCGCGCAAAACTCGACTCCCGATCCGTATCCGTGCGCCGCGATCGAAATCCCCTTCAACCTCCCGCTCACCATCTCCGCCTCAATCTTCGCCGCCGCCTTCCTGATCTTCATGGGCCACGGCATCCGCCTCCCGTAATCTATCCGCCGCATATGAAGCCATTCGAACTCCTCGCCCAAGCGCACTCCCCCGACGGCACCGTCCTCCAACTCAAGCGCCGCGACACCGAGTACGTGATCTTCGCCGGCGGCCGCCATCTCATGTCGAGCCGCACGCACGCCTCCGAAGAATCCCTCGCCACTCTCGGATGCCGCCACATCACCACCGGCTCGCATCCGCATCATCCAGTAATTCTGATCGGCGGCCTCGGCATGGGCTACACTCTCCGCGCCGCGCTCGATCTCCTCCCGCCGCTCGTAAAAATAATCGTCGCCGAACTCATCCGCGAAATTGTCGATTGGAATCGCGGCCCACTCGCTCATCTCGCCAACCACCCGCTCGCCGACCCGCGCGTCCACATCGAAATCGCCGACGTCGCCGCCCTGCTTTCCCGCCCAGCGCCCGCCGCACAGACCGCAAAAGCCGCGCAAGCCGCAAAAACCGCGCCACCCAAAACCTTCGACGCCATCCTCCTCGACGTTGACAACGGCCCCGCCTCCTTCACCGACTCCGCCAACTCCGCTCTCTACAGCGCGCGAGGCATCGCCGCCGCCCACGCCTCTCTCCAACCCGGCGGCACACTCGCCCTCTGGTCCGCCGAAGCCCACGAAGATCGCCAATTCGTCGACCGCCTCCGCGCCGCAAATTTCACCGTCCACCTCGAACACACCCGCGCCCACGCCAGCAAAGGCCCGCGCCACACCATCTACCTCGCCCAAAAATCCGAATCGCCACGCTAGCCTCACCCACCCGCACCGGTGCTATGATTCACCGCTCGCGCCGCTCAAACAAAACCCATGCCCCTCCCCCAACGCCTCACCGAAATCCGCGACGGCTTCGAGCGCCCCTTCTGGATCGCCAACATCTCCGAAATTTTCGAGCGCCTCTCTTACTACGGCGCCTTCTCTTCTCTCGCCGTCTACCTCCAGGAAAAACTCAATTTCTCCACCGAGCAGACCGGCACGCTCACCGGCATCTTCGGCGGCATGGTCTGGTTTCTCGCTATTTTCGGTGGAGCTGTCGCCGACCGTCTCGGCTTCCGCCGCGCGCTCTCGATCGCCTATCTGATTCTCGCCGCCGCCTACTTCCTCATCGGCTCCGTCGGCGCATCCTGGCTCGCCCCGCTAAGAAACGCCGTCCCGCTCGGCCTCTTCGTCGGCGTCATCCTGATCCTCCCCGCGCTCGGCATCTCCATGGTCAAGCCCAGCGTCGTCGGCACCACCGCGCGCGCCTCCAAGCCCAACGTCCGCAGCATCGGCTATTCGATTTACTACACCATGGTCAACATCGGCGGCGCCGCCGGACCTTACGTCGCCGGCTGGGCCCACAAGCATCTCGGCCTCGAGCCCGTCTTCCGCATCTCCGCGCTCAGCGTCTTCGCGATGTTCTTCCTCGTCCTGCTTCTCTTCCGCGAACCAAAGCGCGCCGCCGACGAGCCCGCCCCCACCATCGCGCGCACGCTCCGCAATTTTCTCGTCGTGCTCGGCAATCCCCGCTTCATGCTTTTCCTGCTGATCTTCACCGGCTATTGGATCGTCTACTGGCAGCAATACATCAGCCTGCCCGGCTACGTGCACGCTTACATCGACCCCAACGCCAGCGTCGAATGGATTCTCGTCACCGACGCAGCCGCCGTCATCGCCCTCACCCTGCTCATCAATTATCTGACGCGCTCCATCCCCGCCTTCACCGCCATCATCATCGGCACGCTGATTACGTCGCTCTCCTGGCTGATTCTGGCCTTCCATCCCACCGTGCTCGCCTGCTACGTCACCATCTTCGTGCTCGCCCTCGGCGAAATCATTCATCAGCCCCGCTACTACGAATACATTTCCCGCCTCGCCCCTCCCGGCCAGCAGGGCACCTACATGGGATTCGCCTTCCTCCCGCTCGGCATCGGCTCCCTCGTCGGCGGCTGGTTCGGCGGCCGCGTCATGCACCACTACGCCGAAATCGAACACCACCCCGCCCAAGCCTGGTACGTCATCACCGGAGTCGGCGTCCTCACCGCCCTCCTCCTCCTAATCTACGACCGCCTCGTCAAACCCACCGAACATCGTCCGAGTCGCAATAACAATTGTGAGGACCCCAGCGTACATTCTGGGATGGCTCGGGCCGACCGGCGGAATTAAGACGTAGCTGCAAATCGGAGTTGAGGTGGTGAAAGAGGGGGTATACTCTAGGCGAACAGAAGGCGAAACCGCACGATTCCTGGGCGAACTCAGGCGCCTTTGCGATGAACGTGAGATGCGATAGATTTTGAGCGGGACAGAATCTTGCCTCCACCAAAACCACTGCGCATTTTTCACATAACTGCGATACCGAATCTGGTAGGTATTGCCAAGTCAAAGGTGATGTACGCAAACTCGATGCTGCAGAAGAAGAAACTTCGGCACGAAAATGTCGCGTACCAAGGCGCTCAAGGTAGACGGGCGACCAAGATGGTGGCGAAACCACCGGGTGGTGTCATTCACGATTACGTTCCGTTCTACTTCGCGCCGCGATCGCCGATGCTGGGAACAATAGACCGCGGAAATGTTGCGAACTGTCCGTATCGCCAACCGGATATCGTGCACCTCGTCACGACGGTAGAAGCAATCGTGGACGCAGGTCTTCCATATGTCTTTTATGACTACAACGCCACGCTAAGCATTTCGACGTGTTACAGCAATCTAAAGGACCTTGACAAGATCGACTGGCCTCTGTTTTTCGAATCGCCTCTCTTGGACGGTTATTGCAAATATTGGAACAGCCGAATGGACAATCCGAAATACACTCTGCGCATGGAAACACGCCAAGCAGAATTTCTGGTTCATGACAATGTTCCGTTGAAACTGGTCGAGCGCGTGGGAGTATACGACCAAGCCAAAGCAACGGATGTGCGGAAGATTTTGGCCACCGCGAAAATAAATATTCCTGTGGAAGTAAAACCGAATTGGTACTACTAGGAGAATGAGTGACGGTTCAGCTTAAGAGTGGTGACCTCCTGAAAGAGACGACAGACGCAATCGTGAATACGGTAAATTGTGTCGGTGTAATGGGCAAAGGAATCGCATTGCAGTTTAAACAGCGATGGCCCAACAATTTTAAGGCGTACGAAGGTGCTTCGAAACGAAAGGAAATTGGGCCAGGTCGTATGTTCATCTACGACCTAGGTGAATGGGAGAAGCCGCGGTATATCGTCAATTTTCCAACCAAAACGCATTGGCGCGGAGATTCTAAAATCGAATATGTCGAAGACGGACTTCAAGATCTGATCAAGCAAGTGAAGCGCCTCGGTATCAAAAGCATTTCGCTTCCGCCCCTTGGCTGTGGCAACGGAGGTCTAGATTGGCACGATGTACGGAAATTAATTCTTGCTGCATTTGAACATCTTCCTGAGATTGATGTTCATCTGTTCGAACCGAAGGGCGCTCCTCCCGCACGGGAGATGGTCAACCTGACTGCGAAACCAAAATTGACGGCCGTCCGAGCAGCCATAATCAAGATCATTTCGATTTATCGCGAGATGGAATACGGGCTCACTAGAATCGAACTTCAAAAGCTGGCTTATTTTCTCGAAAAATCCGGCAGAGAACTCAATCTCGATTTTGATAAGGATCATTACGGCCCATATTCCGATAAACTCAGGCACGTAGTGAAGGCTTTGGACGGTCACTACATCGCTGGAGTTGGAGACTTTGCTGGAGAGTCGGAAATTGGCATCTTGCCGGGCGCGGTGGCCGAAGCCGACAAGTTCATCGAGACAAGCGGCGACGATCAGTTGGCAGTTCAAGTAGAACGGGTGCGTGATTTGATTCAAGGATTCGAGACACCATACGGCATGGAACTATTAGCTACTGTCCACTGGGTCGCCACACAAGACCCGACCGTCCACAATGCTGAAGACGCCATCAGAGCCGTTCATGGATGGAACGCTCGGAAGCGCGCAATCTTTCGCGCAGACCATATACGACACGCTTGGGATAGACTGAAAAAAGAAGGTTGGTTCAAAGCTCATCAACGTGGCAAGCATCGACTCACGTTCGAATAACAGGCTCCTGCCATGGATGCGCTGCTGACAGTTCCCACTGTGGAAATCCCCGCTGTTAATCAACATTCCCGCACCCCACCCCCCAAAATCCCGCATTTTTCCATGCTTTTTCGCCCTTTGTCCCTTGCGTTCCCCGTAAACATTGGCTTATAGTCCAATGCGGCCCGCATTTTCGTGCAGCAGAGGGGGAAAATCGCGCGGCTGGTCTCGAAATTTATTTCGACGCCGATTGAAAAACTGAGGAGGATAGAAATAAAAGATGGCAGCCAAGCCTTTGAGCAAGACCAAGATCGTTGCACACATCGCCGAAAAAGTCGGCACACCCAAGAAAACCGCAGCTACGTTCTTCGAAGAACTCTTCAAGCTCGCGGTGAAAGAAGCCAAGGGTAGTGCGGGCAAATTCGTGATTCCGGGCATCGGCCGCGTCGTCAAGGCGCACCGCAAGGCGCGCATGGGCCGCAACCCCCAGACCGGTGAAGCGATCAAGATCAAGGCGAAGACCGTCGTCCGCTTGCGCCCGTCGAAAGCGCTCAAGGATGCCGTTCTGAAGTAGCTTTTTCTCCTCGTGATTCGCGCGCCGCTTTCGACGCGCCGCGAGGTCGGGCCCCGCATCAGCGCGCCGAAACCGGCGGCCACTCAGCTGACAGCCGTTTCGGACTGTCATCCTGAGCGAAGTCGAAGGACCTCAGTCGCCGTTTCGACCAGCGCAGCATCGGACCCTGTTGGGGTTAGATCATCTGGCCTTTCGACAAAGCGCCAGTTTCGATCAATCAAGTTCGCCCTCCGGCAAGTGAGCCATTCACTCACCGGAGGGCTTTTGATTTTCCGTTCCCATTCTTATCTTTCATTCCCATTCTTAACGTTGTCATCCTGAGGCATCCGTAGGAGGCCCAAGGACCCCAACGTCAACTTCAAGCACCCACCCCGATTGCGACCCCGAAACCCTTGTCATCCTGAGCGAAGCGAAGGACCTCAGCCGTATCGCCCGCCCACGAATGCATCCGTTCGCCACTGTTTCTATGGATTGCGGCGGTCCCGCCGCCGCCCTTACGATGTCCTCCGAATCGGCCAACCCAATACGACCACCCAAACCCTGTCATTCCGAGCGGAGCGAGCCGACGCCTTTTACCCACGTTCGCTTCCGAGCGAACGTGTCGGCTCGCGCAGAGAGGAATCTCTCTTCGATCAACGCAACGAGCACGATCTCTCTTCGCCTGTCACTTTCAACTTTCAACTGTCGACTTTCGACCTCTTCCCCATCCCTCCCCCCAAAAGAAAAAGAGCGCAGCAACCGCCGCGCCCTTCTCCAACTCGATCTCGTTTCATTTCCCCCTAATTCACCATCTTCCTCAACGAATCCAACGCCTCCCGCGCCAACGCATACCGCGGCTCAATCGACAGCGACTGCTGAAAACACTCAATCGCCTTCCCGTACATCTCTTTCCCCAGATACGCCCGCCCCAGGTTGTAGTGCGGAAAATGCCGCGGCTCATACCGCGCCGCTTCCACCGCGCGCTCCAGCCACGGAATCGCCTGGTCGAACTGATTCTGTTCGATCAAATAAGCACCGATGTCGTTGTACGGATTGCCGAACTCCGGATCGATTTCGATCGCGCGCTTGCACTCCGCGATCGCATCGTCCAGCTTGCCCTGGAAGTGATAGGTCCAGCCCAGAAACGTGTGCGCTTCCGCGGTCGGGTAGAGGTCGAGAGAAGATTGATAGAGTTCGATGGCGCGGTCGTAATCGCCTTCCATTTGTGCCTGATAGGCGTCTTGCAGCACTTCCCACGCGCGCGAAAGGGTTTCCTGGCTCATGCTCATGATGAGTCGATTGTGGCAAGCGGTTTTGCCTGCGTCATCAGTACGATGGTGCAGCGAGTGTGCTACGGGGAACCTGTACTTTATGCCGGGAAAAGTCACCAAAAATACACCGCGCTCTATGACATTCCCTCTCTGTGCCCTCTGTGAACTCTTGGTGAACTCTGTTCTGGTCGTCCAAAAGACGGTCACCTCGTACCGCGACAACGCACCCCTCCGCATCTGTCTGTGCCCTTCGCGCCTCTGCGTTAGATTTTCTTCTTCGTTTTTCGCTCCCCGGCATCGCATCGCTCCACAGTGGAAATTTGCGCTTAGAACGTGGAAAATAGAGCCGCTTATGCGGGCGCACCATTCCTGTCGATGCTGCGTCCAATTGAGGTATTCGGCCTGATATCGTTTTGTGCCCGCAATCGCGCGTCCTGCATCCGCGATGCGAACTTCAGGGGGAATCGTGAATCGCAATTTTATGGTGCTCGGAGTTGCAATCTTGGCCGTAGCCGGCGCGGTGTACGCGCAGGATCCCGACGCTAAGCCCGCCACAAAGAAAGCCGCTGGCTCAGGAGCATCGGCGGCAGCCATCGAGCGCGGCAAAGAAGTCTTCGACAAGAAATGCAGCGTCTGTCACTACGCCGACAGCGACTCCAAGAAGATCGGCCCCGGCCTGAAGGGCATCGGCAAGCGCGGCACCTTCACCGTCAACAACAACAAGGTCACCGACGAATCTCTCAAAACCTGGATCGAAAACGGCGACACCATGATGCCCCCGTTCAAAGAAGTCCTCGAACCAGCCCAAATCAAAGACGTCGTCGCCTACGTAAAATCCCTGTAGCCACTTCCCCTGTCTTCACGTCTCATGTTCAAGTGTTTGTCATCCTGAGGCCGCCGCCAGGCGGCCGAAGGACCTCAACTTCAACGCGACCAAACCTCGCCCGCCCCATCCAGGGTGCCGCACCCTAACGCTTTTTTCTTGAGCTTTCGACTTTGAACTGTCGACTGTCGACTGCCCTTTCAGCTCGTCGCCAAATCCTTCCGCCGCCCAGTCGCATACTCCTGCAACGCCGAATTCGCCCCCGTAATCACCCCGAGCGCATCGGCGATCTTCGCCAAGTCTCGGCCTCGCACAACGAGGTACATCTCGTCTTCGCCCAGCCCTGTGTAGACGCGGTTTCCCATGCAACCCAAACTCAAAATCGATCCGTGCCCGATTGTCGCGGGCAACGCCATGCAGGTCGGGCGGCCGAGGGCCGGCATGCCGCTCGCAACTCCGGCGCGTCCCGCGGCTTCGTTCAATAGCATTGCCGCGGCGGGCTTGGCCGCAAACAAAACGACGTCGGGTTCCACCGGCGAGTCTCCAAGCGGAGCATACAAGACGGCGGCGGGAGTCTTTGGCAAGTCGCGGAATTTGCGGCACTTCTTCGGGTTTGACGTAGCCGAGATCGAACATCATCTTCAGCGTCTGCTCGGTCTCTTTCTCCCGTTCGGGCGAAAGCGGAATGTTGTGCGTATACGCGCCCACCGCACAATTGAAGTGATTTTCGGGAAGGGTATAGAAAGTCTGGCCATTCGCCGCGAGGCGCCAGAAGCTGCATCCGGAAGGCTCGGTGCCCGAAAACTTTGTGACGTTAGTCGGCGCCGAATCCAGAAACGTAACTGCCACAGGCCTTCGCGCTAGCTTGACGGCCGCTCCGATTTGCCGCTCCAATTCCTTCCAATTTGCCGCCGCCGTCATGTTTCCCCCTTTTTGATTTCAGCAAACCGCGAGAATATCACACCGATTCAGCCCGACCGCCAGTTCGCACGACGCCCGACTGCACTCACCGAAGGCCGCCTGCTCCGACCCGCGGGACGGTCCACCGCTCCGCTCGTCCACCCACCCCTGTACGCTACGCCTCGCCATATCCCGAGTGGAATCAATAGGTTCCACAGTCCCGAAATCGAACACTCCCGCAACCCCCTTAGAATGTGCAACCTGCACACTCTTCAACAAAACACCGGGGGTGTGGTGGGGGTACCCGATTACGGTTAACCACGGATCGGACGGAGGATGTCCTCAGCTGCGAACAGGGCGTTTCAACGCCGCGTCCAGCCGACGGCAAATCCCTGTCAAAAATTTAGCGCTTAGTAATTGAGTACCACTGAGTAACCGACGGCTAGTCTTCGCCCAGCGCGCCGTAGAAGTGTGCGATCGCCTTGATCCCGCTGAAATAATTTTCCAGATAGAGATGCTCGTCCGGCGCATGCGCGTTTTCATCGGGCAGTCCGAAGCCGAGCAGCACGCAAGGCACTTTGAAAGTGTCATGCATCTGCGTCACGAACGGGATCGATCCACCTTCGCGAATGAAGACAGCTTTCTTCCCGAATCCTTTTTCCAGCGACGCTTGCGCCTTCGTGAAAATCGCTGCGTTGAATGGCGCAACCCACGGCTTGCCCGTGCTCAGCACTTCAAACTTCATCTTCACTGTTTTCGGAACCAGCTTGCGAATCTGCTTCTCGACAGCCTTCGCGATTTTGTGCGGATCCTGATTGGGAACAAGCCGCGTCGAGAATTTTGCATACGCCTTCGACGGAATCACCGTCTTCGCGCCTTCGCCCTGATAGCCGCCCCAGATTCCATTCAATTCAAATGTTGGACGAATCCAAAGTTGTTCGACAGTTGTAAATCCCTTTTCGCCGGCATAGCCAGGAGCGCCCACAGCTTTGTCGAATTCTTTCATCTTCCACGGTAGCGCGTTGAGCGCTTTGCGTTCGGCAGCGCCCACTTTGGCGACGTCGTCGTAGAACCCCGGAATCGCGACGCGAAAATTCTTGTCGTGCAGCTGCGCAAAAATCTCCGTCAGAATTGTGAGCGGATTCGGCACCGCTCCGCCGTACACGCCGGAATGCAAATCGTGCGCCGGACCTGTCAACTCGATCTGATAGTAGTTCAAGCCGCGCAAACCGTACGTGATCGAAGGCACGCCTTTGGCGAGCATCGATGTATCGGAGACGATGAGCGCATCCGCTTTCAGTTTTTCTTTATTTTTTTGGACGTAGTCCCACAGGCTGACGCTGCCGACTTCTTCTTCGCCTTCGATCAAGACTTTTACGTTGATCGGAAATTTTCCATTCACTTTCTGGAGCGACTCGAGCGCTTTGATGTGGATGTGAACCTGGCCCTTGTCGTCGGCGGTGCCGCGGCCGTAGATGTTTCCGTTGCGAACGGTCGGGTCGAAAGCAGGCGAGGTCCAGAGATCGAGCGGCTCGGCCGGCTGAACATCGTAGTGACCATAAAAGAGGATCGTGGGCTTGCCCGGAGCTTCGAGTGACTCGGCATAGACGAGAGGATGCAACGCGGTGGGAACGACTTGAACGGTTTTAAATCCGGCTGTTTTGAGTTTATCGGCGACCCATTGTGCCGCTCGCTCGATGTCGGGCTTGTGCTCGCTCTTGGCGCTGACGCTCGGGATGCGGAGGAATTCGCGGAGCTCTTCAAGGTTCGCGTCGCGGCGACCTTCGATAAATTCAGTAAGGTTCATAGAGGACGTTATGAGAGCCGATCCTTTCGTGTAGGAATACGCTTGGGTAATAAAGAATGTTGCAGTCCGGGGAGCGCGAGCGATGACTGCAAGAAAACGGTTAAGGGCGCGCTAGATATTTTAGGGTGTTCCGGGCGTCGGACACAAGTTTGGCGGCGCGGATTTGAGGCGAGTTTGTAAAATTCGCGGCTAAGAAGGCGGTCGTTCCAAAACGCCGGGCGGCGCGTCTATATTTCTAAGCAGCGGGGAGTCCTTGCGTAGCGGTACGGGCGTTGGACTACCGAAGTAGAGTTTTGAGGAGGTTGATATGAAGCGACGAGAGTTTTTGCGGCGCGGGGCGTACGGAGCAGGCGCGGCGTTGGTTGGTTCGGCGGGGCTCGGCGCGGCTGGGTTGGCGCACGCCGCGCATGAAATGTCCTGGCGCGGGTTTGGCGCGAGCGGATTCGCGGCGCGCATGGCGGCGTTGCCGAAGCTCGACAAGAAAGTGGAAGCGAGCGACACGGTGACGCTGGGGAAGACCGGGATTCGAACGAGCCGGCTGGCGATGGGGACAGGGACTGTGGGGGTGGGGCACCACTCGCACCAGACGGACCAGTTGGGAGTGGCGGGACTATCGGCGCTTTTGCAGAACGGGTATGACAACGGGCTGCGATTTTTCGACTCGGCGGATTCGTATGGGAGCCATCCGCACGTGGCGGATGCGCTGAAGCATGTGCCGCGCGACAAAGTTACGGTGATGACGAAAACGTGGTCGCGCGACGCGGCGGGAGTGCGCGCGGACCTGGATCGCTTTCGGAAAGAGCTGGGGACGGATTATCTCGACATCGTATTGATGCATTGCGTGACGGAAGGCGACTGGACGACGCAGTTTGAGGCGGCGCGCGATGTGCTGTCGGAAGCGAAGCAGAAGGGAATTATCCGGGCGCATGGATGCTCTTGCCACAGCATCGAGGCGCTACGGGCGGCGGCGAAATCTCTGTGGGTCGAGGTCGATCTGGTGCGGACGAATCCGATCGGGTCGCACATGGATGCTGATCCGGAAACGGTGGCGGCGGTGATTCGCGAAATGCGTGCGGCGGGCAAGGGAATTATCGGGATGAAGATTCTGGGTCAAGGGGATATGCGGAACCGGCAGGACGATGCGCTGAAATATGCGCTGTCTATGGGATTGGTGGATGCGTTCACGATCGGCGCGGAGAATAAGGCGGAGCAGATGGATTTGATTGCGCGGATCGGGCGGGCGGCATGAAAAGCGACGTAACGAAGCAATGAGGTAATGAAGTAAAGATTCGGAGAGGGAAGCAACTCGCGTGGTCCGGCGGAGTAATCGAAGAGAGATTCCTCCCTGTGCAAGGCCGACGCGTTCACACGAAGCGAACGCGAGGAAAAATCGTCGGCTTGCTTCGCTCGGAATGACAGGTCCTGCGGAAAATTGCGGAGCGCGACAAGTTTGCGCTGAGATTGAAGGCAGTGAGACTGCTGGGTTCGTTTCGGAAGCGGATACACCTGTACTTTGGGTCAGTTGACCATGCAGCGCGGGCGTCTGAACATGGATGTATCATGAGCAACGCCACCTTCACCGCGCCACGCCGATCGGGGCGTGTGTTCCACAAAATGACAGTGCACGCGCATGGGCGTGGGCACGATGGACGCAAATTTCGCGAGACCTGCCAGACAATGGTGGTGAACTCGCACGGCGGACTGCTGCTGCTGAAGCACGAGATCGATCAAGGCGAGATGATCGTGCTGACGAATCCAGACACGGATGAAGAGCAAGAGTGCCGCGTCGTGTTCCTAGGCGAGCCGAACGATAACGGCCAGCGTGTAGGCGTTGAGTTTTTGACGCCGGCGCCGCGCTTCTGGGGATTAGAGTTCGCCGACGGATTGGTGGCGAGTTCTGGGCAGGAAGCGGCAGTTTAAATTCTTGCGGGTCGCCGTCGCATGCTTCGATTGACGTGAGCAGGTTCCACGTTCTTTTTCTTTCAAGAACAACCAGAGTAATTTCGCGAGGCGTCATGGCTCTCTTGTGTTCCATTTCGCGAGCGACGTTGCGCACCAGTCAACGAGTCAGCTATTTCCGTTCGCTAATTTCTCAGCGTAGAATTGAAAGCGGAGGAGTGGGTGAGCGGTTGAAACCGGCGGTCTTGAAAACCGTTAGACCCGAAAGGGTCTCGGGGGTTCGAATCCCTCCTCCTCCGCCATACGTCGAAAAGACACTCCGCCTCTTCGATCACAGCCTCAAAGATGGGCGCCACTGAAAGCGTTGAAGGGACCTAAACAAGCCGACGGTCCTTAAGCTGACGGTCCTTAATGCGCAGAGTACCGAAGCTCGAAATAATCCGCCTGAAGTGAAACTTTCGATGCACACATACTTCAGAAATGCCTTCGATTCGCGGGCATAAATATTAACCAGCTTCCGACCGGTGTTGGATGGTTTCAGCGGGTTATTCCTTCACCGTGCGGCTTACTGAATTGGACCCAGCTAAGCGAAAAGGCCAACCCATCGGGTCCGACACACTTGGCAAAAGCGTTTCGGCATTGTTCAGCAATCGCATCCAGGCCAGTCCGATACGAGCATTAAGAGGGATGATGGCAAATAACGTCGAAAGCTCTACTGGCCAGGGCCAAGAATCCCGATAAATTCTTCGTCTGTCGGTGACCCATTCATAATGGGCTCGAACAGAGGAACGAAACTGTACACGCGAAAATTATTCGCAACCGGGTCGTAAATGCCTATCAACGTAGCGCCAGTTTCAGCGGGCCCCGTAACGGGCGGAGCGCCCGCTCCATTTCCGTTGAACGGGCCGACACCCGCGACACTGAACGCGCCTCCCACGGCATTCCCGCTGAAAATAATCGGCATGTTGTTGGAACTGCCAGTAAGCGTAACCGCTCCGTTGGTTTCACTGGCGGCAAGGACAACCGCTTCCGGTGTGTTGTTGTTGTCGCAGACGTGGCTACCGAAATCGTTCTGGGTAGCTTCCCCGCAATACGCCAAAAGTGTACCGGAATACGTACCCGCAAACGCAGCAGCGCGTCTGCCAGTTATAGTGCCGGAGTCAGGCGGTGCGCCAGCGCAGTAGTTGGGTGGCGTTGGAGTCGTGTAAGTCCCAGAAACAGAATTGCCGTCGCTCGAAAATTGCAGATTCGCCGAGTAATCCAACCCCTCATTGATTTGAAGCACGGCCTGATTTTGACTGCTGAATGTGACGTTCAAGGTATCCATAAACTTATTTGGACCTGGGGTATTTAGCAGGTCGCACGGCGTTGCAAAAGTGACCGCATCAATTGAGCCGTCGCCACTAGCGTCGGGCGTACCTGCGTAGAAGATTGTGCTGCCTGTACTCGAAAAATAAACGCCTGTGGATTGCAGGGTCAGATTCGCTTGAACTGCGAAATAATTGCCTGTGGTCGAGGACTTAGCAGTAAAGGACCAAGGGCCCGATACGTCCTGTGGACTCCCCGGCTTAGGGGGAGGCGTAGTGGGCGGCGTCACCGAAACTGGAGAGGTAGACGGCGCGCCATTTGACGAACCACCACCCCCGCAACCCAGGGCTGTTAGGTAGAAAATTGCCAGCAGGGTGAAAAGAGTTTTGTTTGTCATAGAGGCCCGTGCTTGGTGGGGATCCCTAATAATAACACCCCAGCCCTACGGTGCTATCCTGCCTTCCCGTTTCCTTCCCTCGAATCACTCAACAGGGCCGCTTCAAATTAGACGACGAGTGAAATCCGCTACGATCTGCCCAGTTATTCTTAGGGAGTGAGCAAACTGGAGATCCATTGAGCCCTAAGAACAAAGTCTTAGTATTTAGCAATCGTTCATCTAAAAAGGTGGTATCACCGTTCGAATTCTACGTGCTAGCGAAACTATGCGCGTGGAGAATGGGGTGCTGTGCATCGAACGTTTACTTATCGTTTTCTTGGGTCGCTTGCTCCGAAGCGCGGTTGCATTCTGGGCCTCCTTATTTGTGTGCTGGCTGGCAGCTTCACGAGTTGCGGAGGAGGGGGCTCGTCGAGTTCTACGCCGCCGCCAACACCAACGCCGCCGTCGCATGTCGCCACTTTCACGGCGATTGATGCGCCGGGCGCGGGTTCAGGACAATTTCTCGGTACGTTGGCTTCTGACGTAAATGCGAATGGCCAGATAATCGGCGAATTTTATGACGCCAATACCGTTGCACACGGTTTTGTTCGCTCCGCCAATGGGGCAATTACGACTTTTGATGCGCCCAACGCGGGAACTGCGCAAACGCAGGGAACATTTGCCGCGAAAATTAATGCTTCATCGACGATCGCAGGTTGGTTCACGGGTCAGGATGGCGCCAATCACGGTTTCATTCGCGAGTCGGACGGCAGCATTACGGTGATCGATGTTCCTTCGGCGGCCTCTACCGAAGTAGTTTCCGTCAACGATGCCGGAGAAGTGATCGGATATTTCACGGACACCACCGGCGCATATCATGCATTCTTTCAGCCGGTGGGCGGTGCTCTCACTACATTTGACGTTGCCGGGGCATCGAGCGCGAGCCGGACGGGCACGCTCGCGTTCGCGATCAATGTGAACGGCGACATCACCGGCGAATTTTACGACGCAAGTTTGGCCATCCATGGTTTTCTACGAACTGAAGACGGAACGATAACTGTGTTGGACGCGCCGGGCGCAAGCACGGCGGCTAGCACGGGTACAATCCCGCATTCCATCAACGCTGCTGATTCCGTGGGCGGATTGTCGCTGACAATGAATTCACCTCAGACCGGGCATAGTTTTCTGCTGACTTCCAGCGGAGGGTTCAGCGTATTCGATCCGATCAGCAGCGGAGTTGAATTTTCACAGGTGAGCGGCATTAATGACGATGGGGCGGTTGTAGGCACCTACGCCCAGACGACGACCAGCACGCATGGGTTCTTTCGCAAGTCGGATGGGACATTCGTCATGCTCGATGCGCCAAACGCTCAATCTTCCGGCGACACCTTTCCGGTAGAGATAAACACTGCTGGAGCGATTGTGGGTTATTACATAGACGCTCAGCAGGTTTACCACGGGTTTGTATATGAGTGAGTGACTGAGCCGCGGGGAAACACCGATAGCGTGAATCGCGAGGTTGCCGGCGCTCTCAAGAAGTGGCGGATTTGATGTAGAGTTAACTCTTCGATTTGGATCTGATGGGTGGAGTGGCTTGGTGGTGGGGCCTGCCTAGCGTCTCCCTGTTGGCTCATCGAATTGGGGAGTTGGTGCATGACGCCGTTGAGGCTCTTCGGGCGCGTCAGTGGTTGGAAGTCTGCTGGGACATCGATACTTTCTCGGATTCAATCTCCTAACATTTTTGGAACGAAAAGATGCGTGCGCGTCAGTCGCTTCGGATTGCGGCTCGAGCGCGGCGTGTGCGTTGCGTCCACCAGTTCCCCGTTGTCGATTTCAACGGCTAACGAACGGCCGTGCTGATCCGGTCTGGTCCGTATGGACTGAAGCTTGAGCGCGGCGACGGCACTACCCGGCGCGAGACGAAACGTTTCGGGTACGGGTTGGCGCGCTTCGCGGCCACATTTCTGTTCATCGCGACGATGCTTTGGCTCGGCGGGTGTCATCGGGGGGAGGCGCGGGATGTTGAGGCGAAGATTTTGTTTACGCAGGTGCCGCAGGCGACGCAGGGGGATCGGAATCAGCAGGATGTGATTGAAGGGACGGTGAGCGGGGCGCGGAGTGGGGAGCGGCTGGTTGTGTATTCGAAGACGGGGGGATTGTGGTGGTTGCAGCCGTTGCTGACTTCTCCTTTTACGGCGATTTTGCCGGGAGGCGTGTGGAGAAACGAAACGCATTTGGGGTCGGACTATGCGGTTTTGTTGGTTGAGGCTGGGTACCAGCCTGAGGCGGTGATGGATAAATTGCCTCAACCGGGAAGAGGCGTGGCGAGTGTTGCGGTTTCTCCCGGGCAGGAAAAATCGTCGTCGCATTTCATCGACTTCAGCGGGTTTACGTGGCGAGTCCGATGGAAGCCGAGCGATCGTGGCGGGAAGACAAATCCCTATGTTCCCGAGAACGTGTACACGGACGATGCAGGAGCGCTGCACATGGGGATCATCAGCCGCGACGGAAAGTGGACCTGCTCTGAATTGAATTTGACGCGGAGCCTGGGCTACGGGACTTACTCATTCGTTGTCGAAGACATCTCGAAACTGGATGTTTCCGCGGTGTTTGGCATTTTCACCTGGGATTATTCGACGGACCAGGAAAACCACCGCGAATTCGACATCAACATCAGCAAGTGGGGCGATCCGCAAAGAAAGAATGCCGAATTCGCTGTGCAACCCGGCTTCCTGCCGGTCAACTTTTCGCGCTTTGATGCTCCTGCGGGAAAGCTGAAGCACACTGTTGTCTGGGAACCGAACCGCATCACGATGACGACATCACGGATGTCGGGATCATCGGAAGGCGCGATTGTTTTCAGCCACGTTTTCACGACGGAAATTCCAACACCTGGATCCGAATCGCTGCGGATGACTTTATATGTGTTTGAAAATCCGAATAGTACATCGTCCCGACTTCGCCACCCGGTGGAAGTGGTCGTGGATGGATTTGAATTCATGCCGTAGGTTGTTCGAGGTTCGAGAATCGTGATGCGCCGTCTGCTCTTAAATCTTGCGCTGCCACTGGTATTTCTCGGCGTCGCGGTCGCTGCTCCACAGAGCAGATTCGCTCCAACCAACGGGCATGACATGTGGAACATGGCGGCAGGATTCCCCGGCGGGTACGTCTATTCGATCGCTCAAACGGGCGACGGATACATTTGGATCGGGACCAGCAAGGGACTCGTGCGATATGACGGCTTGAACTTTGCTCCAATACACAGGCGCAGTCCCAACGCAGAGGCGAGATTTCCAATTTTTGGGCTGCTTACAGATTTGAATCGTCAGCTGTGGGCCATCGACGATCACACTCACATCTACAGCAGCACCGAAGGGTACATAACGGAACCTTTGGCCGACAATGGCAGACATACGAATCTGACCGGACTACTCAGCAAAAATCGAAACGGTTGGATGTTGTTCGCTTCTGAAGTACAGGGCGTCGTGGACTATGAGAATCGGACGCCGAAGGTTCTTCTCGATCCAGCGGACGTGCCGCGCGAACCGACGGCGCTTGTTGAAATGGCGGACGGAACGATCTGGATCGGTACTCGGGGAGCGGGATTGTTTTACCTGCGCACAGTTCCCGAGAAGACCAAGCTTGAGCACTTCGAAGGCATCAGCAATTTGAAAGTGAACTGCCTTCTGCAAAGCGGAGATTCGACATTGCTGATCGGAACGGATAAAGGGCTCTACACTCTCCACGATGGCAAGCTGACGCTGTCGCACCCCGAACTGGGGAATCCGGAGATATTGGCGATGGCAAGCGGCCGACAGGGCAACGTGTGGATCGGCACAAGCGATAGCGCGTTCCGGGTTGACTCGAAGGATGTCGAGGCCGAAGGCACGATTCGGGCGCTGGATCGAGTGAACCTGGACGGAGTCGTGACGGCACTCTTCGAAGATCGCGATGGCGATCTCTGGATCGGCCGGGCGGAGTCGGTAGAGCGCTATCGCGAGGGCGGATTCAAAACTTACTTCACGTCGGCGGGATTGCCTTGCGATAACTGTGGCGCGATTTACGTCGATCCGCGGCAGCGCGTTTGGTTTGCGCCGTTGGACGGCGGATTTTTTCAGCTTTCACCGGGGAAAATTCAGCAGATTGAAGCGGCGGGACTGAAAGACGACACGGTTTACTCGATCGCGGGGGGCGCGAAAGACGAAATTTGGTTGGCGCGCAAGCGGGGTGGAGTCACGCGGCTGGTTGTGGGTGATGGCGCGCCGCAGGCTACGACATTTACGACGCGAGGACGGACTCGCGCAGGACGCGGCTGATTCGATTTATCGAGCGGCGGATGGCGCGGTGTGGGCCGGGACACTGGATAAGGGGCTGAGCCGGTTTCAAAACGGCAAGTGGCGGACGTTCACGAGCAAAGACGGGCTACCGTCGGATCGAATCTCCGTGATCACGGGGAACGCCGCGGGAAATATTTTTGTGGGCACACCGAGTGGACTAGGCGTGCTGAAGGATGAGCATTGGCTCGCGTACAGATCGCACGATGGGCTGCCGCCAGGTCCGGTGGAGAGCTTGTATTTTGATAAGCAGGGAACGCTTTGGGTCGGGACCACAAAAGGGATTTCGTTTTTGCAATCGGGAACGATACATGTGCCGCTGGGCGCGCCGAATGCGCTCTATGGAGAAATTCTTGGCATTGCGGAGAGCGGCGGCTGGTTGTGGATCACAACTCGGGATCACGTCGTTCGAGTGAGCAGCGCGGCATTGCTGAAGCAATCGCTCGGAGAAGGTGATTATCGAGAATTTGGAACGGCGGAAGGATTGCCGAGTGCTGAGGGCGTGAAGCGCAGCCAGTCGGTTATAGAAGATGCGCGCGGACGGATTTGGTTTTCGCTGAATCGGGGAATATCTGTTCTCGAACCGTCCGCGTTTGCGGCGCCTACGTTTCCGGTGATGACGCGTCCGGACGGGATACTTGTTGACGGAAGACTCGTGCCATCGGCTGCTGAGATCCGGATTCCTTCCGGCCGGCATCGCTTGACGTTCCGGTATGCGGGAGTCAATGTGACGAACCCGGATGGAGTGAGGTATCGCTATCGGCTGGAGAACGTCGATCCTGGATGGAGCGAGCCAACGGCATTGAGGGAAATCGATTATACGAACGTGGCTCCTGGCAGATTCCAATTTCACGTCATGGCTCGTGGACCGGAAGGCATTTGGAATGGGAATGAAGCTACAACTGCGGTCGTGGTCGAGGCGGCGTTTTGGCAAACCGCGTGGTTCCAGGTCGCATGCTTTGCGGCGCTCGCGCTGTTGGTTCTGGGTTTCTATCGAATGCGATTAGCTCAGCTTCATCGCCAATTTAATGTTGGGATGGAAGAGCGCATTGGCGAGCGAACTCGCATCGCGCGGGAATTGCACGACACGCTGCTGCAAAGCTTTCACGGACTCATGTTTCAGTTTCAGGCGGCGCGCAATATGCTCCCGCAGGCTCCGCAAAAGGCGATGGAGACTCTCGATGACGCGATTCTTTCGACGGAAAACGCAATCGCTGAGAGTCGCGATGCCATTCAGGACTTGCGGCCCACGTCGGTCACGCAGCGAGACCTTGCACAACTGCTGACCGAGACGGGCCAGGAACAGAGCGCCAATCAAGGTGCGAACAAGCAATTGCCGGTCTTTCGTGTCCTTGTCGAGGGCGAACCGCAGACGCTTTTCCCGATACTTCAAGATGAGATTTATCGGATTGCGCGCGAAGTGATTCGAAATGCTTTTCACCACGCAGCCGCGAGTAGCATCGAAGTGGAGATTCGCTACGATGCACGACAGCTTCGATTGCGTGTGCGCGATGATGGAAAGGGAATCGACCCGAAGGTGCTGCAGGCCAGCGGCCGCGCGGGACATTGGGGGCTACCTGGAATTCGAGAGCGTGCGCAGCGCATCGGAGCAGGATTGGAATTTTGGAGCGAAGCTGGGGCGGGCACGGAAGTCGAATTGACGATTCCGGCTTCGATCGCATATCAAGCTCGGCAAAAAGATCGTCAATCCTGGCTCTCGCCCAAGGCACAAAGATGAGCGGCGCTTCTGACATGATTCGAATTCTGACGGTGGACGATCACGCGCTCCTTCGGAAGGGGATCGCGAGCCTCGTCAATGTCGAGCCTGACATGAAGCTGGTCGCAGAGGCTTCGAACGGAGAAGAAGCCATCGAGCAATTCCGCTTGCATCGTCCGGATGTGACTTTGATGGATATTCAGATGCCGGAGCTGAATGGAATTGAGGCTATCACGCGGATTCTTGGTGAATTCTCGAACGCACGCATCATTGTGCTAACGACGTACACGGGCGACGTCCAAGTTTTGCGAGCTCTCAGGGCAGGTGCGCGAGCGTACATCCTCAAGGGACATGTGCATAAGGAGCTTCTGGAAACGATTCGCGCTGTACATGCGGGAAAGAAGAGGATTCCGCCAGATATCGCGAACGAACTTGCGGAACACGCGGCGGATGACGAGTTGACCGAGCGCGAAATTGATGTTCTTCGTTTAATTGCGGGCGGCAATTCGAACAAGCAGATCGCGGACAAGCTTTCCGTAGGCGAAGCGACGATCAAAAGCCACGTGACCAATATATTGTCCAAACTTGGCGCGAACGATCGATCCCACGCGGTGACGATCGGGCTGAAACGCGGAATCGTCGAGCTTTAGCATCCCCCAAAAGTAGGATATCGAAATCCCACCTTCTGGCGTTTTCCGCCCCTTCGCAATGTCTTAGCCTTCTTGCAGACGGAAAAATTTCTGCAACGACTCTTCTCAAATTTCGCAAATGGTTGGCCTGGCCGAGGCATGCTCGCTTTGCGTGTGCTGACTGCCGCGGGTCTGATCCATTCTGTTGTCACTCATGGCAGAACAACTTCGGGATTCGCATTAGCGCTGGAATATGTTGCAGCCAGCCTGGGTCTGTTTGTTCTCGTGGGTTTCTGGACGCCAATCGTTGGAGCGCTCATCGCGATTGTTGAGTTGTGGCTGGCGACGTCCGCTCAGATCGATCCGGGCATGGCGATTGCGTTGGCGACGCTTGGCGGTTCGCTGGCGATGATCGGGCCGGGTGCATGGTCGATTGACGCCCGCCTCTTTGGCAGAAAACATATCGCAACGCCTCGAAACTAAGGCGGTAACCTCCGCCAAAAGTCGGAGCATCGAATCCCACGAATTGCATGCCACAAAATCAGTCCATTTGGGGTTGTTCGTCGATAGTCGGCTGCCGCAAAGTGACATCTCGTGGGCGACCCTCGGGGAGGGAAACTCACAGCAAAGTCCGAATAAGGAGTGGGATATGAATTCGGCCGCGATTTCTCAGACAAATAGCATCAGCTCAGCACACGCTTTCAGGCCCGCTATCGGGGCATCCATCAAAGTGGAGCCGAAGCCAATCGTGTTTATCGTCGATGACGACGAATCGATGCGCGAAGGTTTGAAAATGTTGATCGCCTGCGAAGGCTGGGAGGCGAGAACATTCGCATCCGCACAGGGATTCTTGGACCACCCGCAAACTCGGGTTCCGAGTTGCTTGCTGCTTGATATTTCTCTTCCAGGGATCAATGGTCTCGAGCTGCAAAAGCGTGTCGTCAGTGAGCGAGGCGATATGCCAATCATCTTTGTCACTGGGCATGTCGACGTGCCTACCACGGTGCGAGCCATGAAGGCAGGAGCGGCGGAATTCTTCACGAAGCCATTCCGGGAAGACGTGCTGTTGACTGCCATTGGAGACGCACTAAAGCGGAGCCGTCTGGCCATTGGGCGCGAGGCGGAAATGAGCGGGCTCCGAGATTGCTACGCTTCACTTTCACCTCGCGAACGGCAGGTCATGGCGCTGGTGGTGTCCGGATTGTTGAACAAGCAAGTGGGCGGAGAACTCGGCATCAGTGAGATCACGGTGAAGGCGCATCGAGGGCAGGTGATGCAAAAAATGAAGGCCAACTCGCTCGCTGATTTGGTGAGGATGGCCACGAGGCTTTGCCTTACTCCGATTGCGAACTCCTGATATTCGTCGTGCAGGTTATTTTGAGTTTCTTGCCGAATATTTGAAACGATTCAACCGAAATCCATCAAGACCGGAAAGCGCTTTCGGAATCTCTTCACTACGAGACGAAAGCGCTTTTCCTTTTCCACCCATTCGAACGTGTAAGCGGTCATTCACAGAATCATTTTCGGCCTCCCGCTCGTCCAGCCTTATGCCTCCGAGAAAACCAAAGTTGCGATCATGAGCGTCGTTGCTCGCGGCCGGTCATACGAACGTATCGCCAATGCTTTCGTCCAATTGTTTCGCTTCAGCGGTCAAGGCTTAATCGCAATTGTGTAGCGCGTTCTGAATTAATTGAGGGGCGCGAATCACAATTTCGCTGAGGAGACTCATCATGGAACTCGCGAAGGTTTTGTACATTTCTCAAGCTTCTACCACGGATGGGAAGAAGTGGCTCGTCACGACCGAGTCGCAAACAGGAAGCTCGTTGTTCGAAAGAATCGATAGGAAGCGCATGTCGATTCTGAAGTGGTATCGAATCCTGCGAATACAACATGAATGGAAGGTATTCCAAGCCATTCGATTTGCGTTGTGGCTTGCGAGATGAGTCTTTGTTGCGACCGCCGGAATCTGTTCACGCCGGCCCTGCTATCGTGATTCAATTGCAGCCGCCAGAGAGCGACATTTTCGTGGAGGCGAGATGGAGAACCTAATTTCCAAGTTGCTGGACGATTTCGATCACGGGAAGATGACGCGACGCCAACTCATCAAGAGCCTCAGCGTCGTTGCGGCAGCTGCGGCCGGCACTACACCAGCGTTGGGAGAAAGCTCGAAAGGATTCAGGGCGATCGCGGTCAATCACATCTCGTACCAAGTCAACGACTATGCGAAGACGCGGGACTTTTACGCGGATTTATTGGGTATGAAGCCCGTTGCAGATACAGGTAAGCAGTGCAACCTGATCTTAGGCGACACAAATACGTTCGTGATTCCTCGCAACGCGCCGCAAGGGGTCACCCCGCCGCGTATCGATCACGTTGCTTATACCATCGAGAATTGGGACAAGAATGCGGTGAAGGCGGAACTGGAACGTCGCGGTCTGAATCCTCAACCCGATACGGACAACAGTTTTCATGTGAAGGACCCGAACGGGTTCGATCTTCAGATCTGCGGCAAGGATATGAAGCCTATCTAGACTGGCAGGGCTTTCAGCGCGAGCTCATCGTTCAATAGACTCAGAGTCAGAAAAAAAATGGCGCGGTCCATGGACCGCGCCATTTCGCGTCTATGTGATCAATTCTGGCTCTGAGTGATTCGTGCTACGCCTGAGCCAGGTCGTAGCGGTCGTTGTTCATTACCTTGTGCCAGGCGGCAGCGAAGTCCTTCACGAAGGATTCGGCGGAATCGCTGCAGGCGTAGCGTTCGGCGATGGCGCGGAGCTGGGAGTTGGAGCCGAAGACAAGATCGACGCGGGTGCCCGTCCATTTTACGTTGCCGGTGGCGCGGTCGCGGCCTTCGAACAGACCCGGAGTCGGTGTGGCCTGCCATTCGGTCTTCATGTCGAGCAGGTTGACGAAGAAATCGTTGGTCAACGTTTCAGGACGATCGGTGAGGACGCCGTGCTTGGTCTTGCCGAAGTTGGCGTCGAGAGCGCGGAGGCCGCCGACGAGAACGGTCATTTCCGGCGCGGTGAGCTTGAGCAACTGCGCGCGATCGACAAGTAATTCTTCGGCGGGGCGATGCTGGCCGGCGCTGAGATAGTTGCGGAAGCCGTCTGAGGCGGGCTCGAGCACGGCAAAGGAATGCACGTCCGTTTGTGATTGCGAGGCGTCGGTGCGGCCGGGCGCGAACGGAATTTTTACCGCGTTGCCGCCTTTTTTCGCGGCTTCTTCGATGGCGGCGTCGCCACCCATCACGATGAGATCGGCGAGCGAAACTTTTTTCTTGCCGCCCGCTGCAGCTGTTGAATTCTTTTTGAATTTCTTCCAGCTTCGGCAGAATCTTGCCGAGTTCGGCGGGCTCGTTCACTTCCCAATCTTTTTGCGGAGAGAGGCGAACGCGCGCGCCATTGGCCCCGCCGCGCTTGTCAGAGCCGCGGAACGTCGAAGCCGATGCCCAGGCAGTATTCACAAGTTGTGAGAGCGACAATCCGGACTTGAGAATTTTCGCTTTGAGAGCGGTTACGTCTTGCTCGCTGATCAATTCGTGATCGACGGCAGGAACGGGGTCCTGCCAGATCAGAGTTTCCTTCGGAACGAGTGGGCCGAGATAGCGAGCCTGCGGGCCCATATCGCGATGCGTTAGCTTGTACCACGCTCTTGCGAACGCGTCGGCGAACTGATCCGGATGATCGTGGAAGCGTTTGGAGATCGCGGCGTAATTCGGATCTGTCTTGAGCGCGATGTCGCTCGTGAGCATCCCGGGCGCGTGCTTTTTGTTGCCATCGTACGCGTCGGGCACGGAGTTGGCGCCGTCGCCGTTTTTTGGCGTCCACTGCCACGCTCCGCCGGGGCCCTTGATGCATTCCCATTCGAACTTGAAAAGATTTTCGAAGTAGTTGTTGCTCCACTTCGTCGGCGTCGTGGTCCACGCGACTTCGAGGCCGCTGGTGATGGCGTGCGTGCTATGGCCGTTGCCGAAAGAATTTTTCCAGCCGAGGCCTTGTTGTTCGATCGGAGCGCCTTCGGGTTCGACGCCGACATACTTGCCAGCGTCGCCGGCGCCGTGCGTCTTGCCGAAGGTGTGGCCGCCGGCGATCAGCGCGACAGTTTCTTCGTCGTTCATCGCCATGCGCGCAAATGTTTCGCGGATGTCGCGCGCGGAACCGACAGGATCGGGTTTGCCGTTGGGGCCTTCGGGATTGACGTAGATAAGACCCATCTGCACGGCGGCGAGTGGCGCGTCGAGTTCGCGATCACCGCGGTAGCGTTCGTCGCCGAGCCATTTGCTTT
The DNA here is from genome assembly GCA_963766985.1 of uncultured Acidobacteriota bacterium. GTDB lineage: Bacteria > Acidobacteriota > Terriglobia > Acidiferrales > UBA7541 > Acidiferrum. The sequence continues at coordinate 1,251,353 of CAVYCJ010000002.1, read as the reverse complement.
CAGGCCCCCAAAAAATATCTTCCTGCGGCTCCCAAACATCTTCACGGCCGCCGGCGAAGCCAAAAGTTTTGAATCCCATGGATTCGAGCGCGACGTTGCCTGTGAGAATCATGAGGTCGGCCCAGGAAAGTTTGCGGCCGTACTTTTGTTTGATCGGCCAGAGCAAGCGGCGTGCCTTGTCGAGGTTCGCGTTGTCGGGCCAACTGTTGAGCGGCGCGAAACGCTGCGTGCCGTAGCCGGCGCCGCCGCGTCCGTCGGCGATGCGGTAGGTGCCGGCGCTGTGCCACGCCATGCGGATGAAGAAGGGTCCGTAGTGGCCGTAGTCGGCGGGCCACCAGGGCTGCGAGTCGGTCATCAACGCATGAAGATCTTTGATGACCGCGTTGAGATCGAGCGATTTGAATTCTTTCGCGTAGTTGAACTTCTCGTCCATGGGATTGGAGAGAGTGGAATTCTGGTGAAGGATTTTCAGGTTGAGCTGATCGGGCCACCACGCGGCGTTGGTCGGACCGCCCGCAACAGTATGTTTGCGGGGACCGGTCGCGCCGGTGAACGGGCACTTTGCATCGGTGGGATTGCTGGGGACTGCTGCTTCGGCTCCTACGAAATCGGTCGCCATGTTTCTGTGCTCCTTGGATTGAATCTAGAGTTGGTGCTGAAATTTTTCTTAATTATTAATGCGATCGCGCTCGACGGCTGGCGCGATGTTGCGCGCACTTTGTGCAAAGTCCGCGGAAAATGATTTCGCACTCGCGCAGAACTCGCTTGCCGAGCTGGCGCGATGCAGGGTTGGGTACGTTGTACCACTCGACGTCTTCCACTTCGCCGCAGCGATCGCAGATGAAGTGATGATGGCGCATGCCCTTCGCGTCGTAACGGGCGGCGCGGCCTTCGACGGCGACTTCACGGACAAGACCCGCCTTCACCAGGTCCCGAAGATTGTTGTAAGTGGTGGCACGCGAAGATCGCGGATCGACGCGATTTACGGCTTCGAAGGTTTCCGCGGCGGTCGGGTGGCTGTTGTGATCCATCAGAAAAGCCATTACCGCGTATCGCTGCGGAGTGCAACGCAGACCTTTCTCCTCGAGGGAGCGTTTGATCTGGATTTGGTCGGCGGGCACTAGATTGGAATATATCTAATCTGAGAGTTTGTCAAGCTAGGGTCTGTGGATGGAAGTGCGGGAAAGATGAAAAGCTTGTTAATTTTCCAGCTGAATGGAGTCGTTGACTGCGGATCTTGCCCCGGGTTGACTGAATGCATCCCGGGCAGTTGTGCGAGCAACTGAGTGATTATGCTTCGCGAGAGCCGTGATCAAGCGGCGAATCGCGAGGCTGAGGCCGGTCCACACGAGAAGTGCGCCCCCGAGCGTGGCGAGTGCTGCGATCGATTGGCCTGCGATGCCACCGGCTTCGCCAGTGTGCGTGAAGCGGATCCACGCGCGCAGTTGGCGGCCGCTGTTGTAGCTGGAGAATGGCTCCCAGCGGACTTCGGCGGCCGATTTGCGATTGAGCGTAAGTTGTGCGCGCCTGTCGGGGCGGCCACCGTTGCCGGAATCGATTGAGAAGTTGATGTTTGCATCCGATGGCGCGCCGAGTCGGGCGGTGATCGTGCGCCATGCAGGGACGCGTTCTTCGGCTTGATGGCTCAGTGCGTCGAGACCGCGCCAAGGCGATGCGGCTTCAGTTTTGTCGACTGCGGCGGATGAACCGTCGCGATTTCGATTTCGCTGACCATTGGGCTGCGACTTTGCGGCCGCTTGTTGCTGGGAATTTGGAGGAGGCGGCGTGTTGCCGGTCACGCGGTAGACAAGGTTGTTGGCCCATGGGTATGACATCACGACGGCACAAAGCACGATCACCGCAAGCGGGATGCATGTCCAAAATCCGATCACGTTGTGCCAGTTGAAGTCGCGTGGTTTGCCGCGGAAAGAGAAATTGAGACGTGTGCCTGCCCGGACCGCTGCGCGCGACCAAGTTCGTGGGAGCCACAAGAACGGCCCTGAGAGAATGAGGAACAAGAATCCTAGATTGCAGGCGGCTGTGATGGCTCGGCCCCTCGAGCGATTTTCTGGTGAAGCGCCGAGCCAGCGGTGGATGTCTTCGACGGAATGAAAGAACGCGCGCGTGCGGTTGCCCCTTCACCGAGAACCGCCCCTGTGTACGGATTCAGCAAAAGAGACTGATTACGTCCGACCGCGATTTCCACCGGTGCGCAGGGGTCAGACTTCCACGCAATACTCATCGGCGGATTGGGATCTGCCGCGTGCGCGTTGTCGAGCAGAGTTTCGAGTGGCAGGTGTTGGGCGCTCGTTGGCGGGTCGACGCGGAAGCCGCGCTCGGCCAACGAAATGATTTGACGTTCGAAGGCGAGCAGAATGCCAGTGACGCACATCGTAAGAATCACGAGGCCGGCGATGCTACCGACGGTGAGATGGCACCAGAAAATAAGTTTGCGAAAGCTCATTCGGTGTGCAGCTCCGGGTTCAGGCGTCGACCCAACGTCGCAGCAGATTGTGGTACACGCCCGTTAGCTGCACGCCCGTGGATGGATCGGATGATCTTTGATTGACCTTTTGGATCGCGGTGTCGAGATCGAAGAGCATTGTGCGCTCGCCGTCGTCGCGAACCATGCTCTGAATCCAGAAAAAAGATGCGATGCGAGCGCCGCGCGTCACCGGCTTCACGTGATGAAGGCTCGACGCGGGATAAATGACCATATGTCCCGGCGGCAATTTCACGCTGTGGAATCCGTAGGTGTCCTCGACGACGAGTTCGCCGCCGTCGTATTCATCCGGTGCGCTGAAAAATAGCGTCGCCGAAATGTCGGTGCGAATGCGATGCCCGGTGCCAGGAATCTGCCGCAATGCATTGTCGACGTGCGTGCCGAACGATTGACCGCCCTGGTAGCGATTGAAAAGCGGCGGGAAAACATGTCGTGGCAGCGCCGCGGAGATGAAGAGTGGATTTTGCCCGAGTGCTTCCAAAATAATGGCGCCGAGTTCTCGCGCGGCAGGACTGCCTTCGGGCAACTGCATGTTGTCTTTTGCGCGGGCGGACTGGTGGCCCGCTGTGACTTTGCCGTCCACCCAGTCCGCGGTGTTCAGGATTTCGAGCGAGCGCTTTACTTGCGCGGCATTCAGTACATCCGGAATCGTCAGAAGCATTGTTCTTCGTCTTTCGTCAGAATTTGAAATTGAGTCCGACGAGCGCGGTGAACGCCGGGCCGGGAACGATGTGGCCGGGATGCGGCTCGTCGAAGTAATAGCGATTCGTCAGATTGTAGAGATTGCATTGCAGCGAGATGCGTTCCGTGAGCGGATGGCTCGCCATCGCGTTGAAGACCCAGTAGCTTGGGATTTGTTTGACGAGACCTGTCGTCGGATCGAGCGGCACCGTCGAGCTCGCTGTGCGGCTGTCGACAAATTGAGTTCCGGCGCCAGCGGTGAAACGCCATGGCAAGTTGTAGGTCGTCCAGGCGTTGAACGTATTCTTCGGAACGTTTGCGAGTTGAGCGCCGACGGCCGCAGGGAAAAATTGCGACGCGATCACTTTGCCGTCGAGATAGGCATAGCTCGAGAGGAGCTGCCAGCGACTAGTGATTCGCCCTGTTACTGCCACCTGGAAGCCGTTGACGCGCTGAGTCCCCGCAAGCACGACGAGCAGCGGATTCGTCGGTGATGTTTCGCGCGCGTTTTCCTTCGTCGTCTGGAAAACGGCCGCGTTGACCGACAATCGCTTCGACGGCAGGTCCCACTTGGTGCCGACTTCGTAGGTACGATTCTTTTCCGGAGAAAGATCCGCGGTGCCCGCAGAAAGCGCTAACGTTTCGGCTGAAGGATTGAACGAAGTTCCATATTCGAAGTAGACGCTGCCGTACTCGACGGGCTTGTAGACGAACGCAGCGCGATAGCTTGGCTGTTGGTCGACGCGGCTGAATTCCGCCGGCGCCGCAGTCGGCGACTGCGAGTTGTAATCGGTGTCGAAGCGATCCCATCGCATTCCGCCGATCACGTCGAAGTGGCGACCGATCCTCACTGTATCGACGGCGTACGCGCCGAAGCTGATGGAGATGGCGTGTACGTCGGAGCTGACGGTCGAATTTCCGCTGAACGGCTGGCTTTCGTCGGGATTCAGCAAACTCGTTCCCGGAACATTTGCCCAGGCGAAGCGCGTCGGGCTCGATGTTTCGCGGCTGCCTTCGACTCCGGTCACCAGCGAGTGCTTCAAGAAGCCGGTGTCGAAATTGAGTGTCACGTCGAACTGGTCGTCGAGAAATGTTTCGAGGCTGTTCACCGCGATCTGGTTGCGATTCACGTTGATGTCTTCGAGCGGAGTGTCGAGATCGACGGTGCCGGCGACTTTGGCTTCGGTGATTTGCACGGCGCGTTTGTAGTGGCCGTAGCGCGCCTGATTGCTCACTCTGATCCAGCTGTTGACGTCGTGCTCGACCTTTGCAGTTGCAATGTCGACGTCGGTACGCAAGAAATTGCCGTGCTCGAAGCCGTAGTAGTTCGATCGATCTACCGGCGCGGGACCGTTGAAGAGCCACGGAATGCCGTAGTCCGGATTGTCGTCCGCTTGCTCGTGAAGATAGCTGAGCGTCACCCGCGTCGGAGTGCCGAGACCAAACGCGATCGTGGGCGCAATTCCGAACCGGCGATTCTGCGCGATGTCTCGGCCGGCGACACCTTGATCGACGCCCATCAGATTGAGGCGGAAGGCAGTCTCTTTTCCGAGCGGCTGGTTGATGTCGGCCGTGATGCGGCGCGTTGCGTCGCTACCGAATACCAGCGAGCCGTTGATGAACGAACGATCGACGGGAACCTTGCTCTCCTGATTCACGACACCGCCGGTTGATCCACGACCGAACGTCACGGAAGTCGGGCCCTGCAAAACGTCGACGTCTTGATAGTTGAACGAATCGCGATAGTAGCTGCCGAAATCGCGCATGCCGTCGAGGAATATATCGTTGCGCGCGGTGAAGCCGCGGATCGTCAGATTGTCTCCTTGCGCGCCGCCTTCGCCGGCCGCGAGGCTGATACCTGCCACGTTGCGCAGCGCATCGCGCAGCGTGGTCGTTCCTTCTTCTTGCAGCAACGCTTGCGACACGACGGTGACCGTCTGCGGCACTTCGGTGAGCGGCTCGTCGTACTTCGGCATGCTCGTGATCGTTGTCGCGTCGGCGGTTACGTTGACTGAACTGCTTGCCGCCGCGAGCCGCAGCATGACGGCGTCGGGTGCCGTGAATCGATAAGTGACTCCGGAATCGTCCAGGAGGCGGATGAGCGCTTGCTCATCGGTGTAAACGCCTTGCACGCCGGGCGACGCCAGCGATCGGATACCGTCGTCGACGAAGCTCACGTGAATATGCGTAATCGTTTCGAATGACGCGATTGTGGAGTCGAGCGATCCCGCCTGGATTTCGAAGCGACGAGTCGGGGTGGGGGCTCCGTTGGTCTGAGTTTGCGTGCCGGAAGTGAGTTCGGGTGATTGGGCGAGTGTGACCTTGCTGGCGCCAAACGCGGTATACGCCATCAAGGTGCCCATGGCGACAAACCGGTACGTAACCGGCCATCTTGAGGTTTTTGATTTCTTTTTTGAGTTGCGATGAGACAGTCTTCGAGCGTTTCGAGTCATAGGCCAACCATCCGAGTGAACTGGATGCTCCGTCGTCAGTTAGTTGCAAGTCAATTGCAACTTGATGAGGCCAGTCTCTTCTTCTTGCAAATCGGGTGTCAACTAGCTCTCAGTGAACGGCGTATTAAAGGATGTTAAGCGTCGATATGCGACCGTAATGGTCGTATATTGCATCGAACGGTGCATCGCCTGACTGCTCGGTGGCTTGGCGCGAATCGGTGATTGTTTTCGTTACGCTTGAAAATTGCCCACAGATGGTATGTAGTGCCATTCCGGAACTGGGCGGTTTGGGTGAATCCACGCGGAATGGTTTCCGACGATTTGAACAAGAACAGCGATATTGCCTCTAGGTGCCGGCCCTACCTTTCCGCGATGTTCATATCCATATTCAGGGTCTCGCTCTTCGTTATCGTTTCCGCCGGGATGGCTTTTTTTTCGTCCGCTCACTTGCCGGAACAAAATGGTCCTGGGTCACCCGTTGTTGTTCAGCCGGGGCCGCCAGGTACACCCAGCAAAAGGCTCCCGCCGAACACGCAAGCGACTCTTCCGCCGCGCTCGAAAGCAGACGTCGAGTTCATGCAGGGCATGATCATGCATCACGCCCAAGCCGTCGAAATGACTGCACTGATCGAGTCGCACACCGAGAACAAAGACTTACGAGCGCTTGGCGCGCGAATCAGCAGTTCGCAATCCGACGAAATCAGATTTATGAAGCGCTGGCTGGCGACGCGCGGCGAGCCGATCTCTGTGGAGATGGCAGGTATGCCCGGGATGAATGCGTCCGGCGGAGCGATGGCGTTGATGCCCGGAATGCTGAGCGCGCAGCAAATGCAGGCGCTGCGCGACGCGAAGGGCGCCAACTTCGATCACCTGTTCCTCACCGGAATGATTCAACACCACGACGGCGCGCTGACGATGGTCAAGGATTTGTTCGACACGGCCGGCGCAGGACAAGACGCGGAGCTTTTCAATTTTGCGACAGACGCGGACAATACGCAGCGCGCCGAGATCAAGATCATGCAGTCCATGCTGGAAAAGAAAACGCCTGAGGAGAATCGATGAATCGAGTGCCAAGTCTGACGATGCGAGTGCTGGGATGCGCCATTTTACTAGGCCTTGGAGGGTTGCGAGTGCAAGCGCAGAATCCGCCCCCCACTCCTTCGACGCCTCCCGCGGCGCAGAAACCCGATGACGCCAACAAAGAGGCGGACAAGAATAAGGAGGACGACGAAGATAGCAATCCGTTCGCTCCTGAACCGGCTCCGGCGTTGCCGCCGGGAATGAAAGGTTCGGACGCCAGCGATCCGCGCGCAAAGCTGACACCGGGACTTTACGACGCAGGCGAAACGTCGAAGGGGATGAAGCACCTGGCGCTCATCAAAAAGCCCGACGCGTTTCAGTTGGGAACGTCGGATCCCGAAGCGGACAAAGTCAAAAAGATGATGGGCCAGATGGGTATCAACGATCCCAAAATTCCGAAAGAGATGAATCTCGTCATCGCGCAATTGGCGTTTGCGAACTCGGATTTGGCGTTTCAGGGCAATCATCTTTTCCAGGGCAACTTCTATGGAATGAGTATCTTCGACATTTCGAATCCCGCGAATGCGAAGCTGCTCACTACGATGGTGTGCCCGGGCGGGCAAGGGGACGTGTCGGTCTACAAGAATTTGATGTTCATGTCGGTCGAAATGCCGAACGGACGGTTGGATTGCGGCGTCGAAGGATTTCCGCCGGAGCCACCTCCGCCAGCCGATCAACCAAAGGATAAAGAGAAGAAGCGTAAGATTCCCGCGGCGCAAAAAGATCGTTTCCGCGGCGTGCGCATCTTCGACATTTCCGACATTCGAAATCCCAAGCAGGTAGCTGCGGTGCAGACATGCCGCGGTTCGCACACGCATACGCTGGTGCTCGATCCAAACGACAAGGACAACGTCTACATCTACGTCTCGGGGACCTCGTTTGTGCGGCAGCCGGAAGAGCTGGCGGGATGCTCTGGCGAAAAGCCTGACAAGGATCCGAACACGGCTTTATTCCGCATCGATGTGATCAAAGTTCCGGTCGCGACACCGCAGGAAGCGAAAGTGGTCTCAAGCCCGCGCGTGTTCATCGACGCGCGCACCGGCGCGATGAACGGATTGAGCAACGGCGGCTCACATGGAAAGAAGGGCCCGGAGAAGCCGTCGGACACCGATCAGTGCCACGACATCACGGTGTATTCGGCTGTAGGTCTCGCGGCGGGCGCGTGCTCGGGCAACGGGATCTTGCTTGATGTCAAAGATCCGGTACATCCGAAGCGCGTGGACGCCGTGAACGATCCGAACTATTCCTACTGGCACTCGGCTTCGTTTTCGAACGACGGCACGAAAGTGGTCTTCACCGACGAATGGGGAGGCGGACTCGGAGCGCGTTGCCGCGAAAACGATCCGAACAAGTGGGGCGCGGACGCAATTTTTAACCTGAAGGACGACAAGCTGGCATTTGCGAATTACTACAAGCTGCCGGCCGCACAGGGCGACACCGAGAATTGCGTCGCGCACAATGGCTCCCTCGTGCCAGTCCCGGGTCGCGACATCGAAGTGCAGGCGTGGTATCAGGGCGGAATTTCGGTGATGGATTTTACCGATCCGGCGCATCCGTATGAAATCGCCTACTTCGATCGCGGACCGATCGATCCGAAGATGCTCGTGCTGGGCGGAGACTGGTCGGCGTATTGGTACAACGGCAACATTTATGCGTCGGAGATCGCACGCGGACTCGACATCTTTGAACTCACGCCGACGAAGGATCTGACCCAGAACGAAATCGACGCGGCCAAGACGGTCAAGGTCGCTTCGCTCAACGTGCAGAATCAGCAGAAGATCGAGTGGCCGGCGCAGTTGGTTGTCGCCAAGGCTTATCTGGATCAGTTGACGCGTTCAGAGGCGCTGCCTGCCGATCAGGTCACAAACCTGCGGAAGGCGATTCATGACGCTGAAGCGTCCCACCTCAGCAAGGGGAAAGTGAAGAATCTCCAGAAGATGGCGCCGTCGGTCGAAAAAAGTGCAGATACGGCGAAGACTCCAGCCGATGCGGCAAGGCTACGCGCCCTGGCGAAGATCCTGGAGCATCCCGTCGCCTAGAGGTTTCGGCAAAAGGCTCGAGATAGGCTGGGATGCGCAGCCGCTAAACGGGAGCATCCGTGTTTTGATGGCTCATGGCGTAGAGCACTAATTCCAGGCGGCTGCCAACGCCGAGCTTATCGAAGATGCGGTAAAGATAGTTGCTAACCGTGTGCTCGGCCAAGCCGAGGTGGGTGGCGATCTCGCGATTCTTCATTCCTTCGCCAACTAACGTCACCACTTGCTGTTCGCTGGGCGTGAGCAGCGCCATGCCGCCATTCGAACTAATCTGCACCGGCTTGAGGCGAGTGAGAGCATCCAGGATGTAGTCGAGTTCCTGGGTGCTAGCCCAGATTTTTCCCTCGTGAACGGTGCGGATGCACTTCGAGAGCGCTTTAAAGGAGTCGGCCCTGCAAAAGATCCCGCGCGCGCCTGCACGAAAGGATGCGATTACCGAGTCGCGGACGATTGAATGGAGCATCATGATGCCGGCAGTCTCCGGGTGGGAGGCCCGCAGGGTCTGCAGGACCTTGAAACCGGTCTGAGAGCCGTCAGCGAGCTCTGGGCTGACCAGGGCAACGTGGGGTTTATGAGCCGCGAGGCAGTCGATTGCGTCTTCGGAGCTGGTGGCAACCGAGACGACGTCGAATTGGTTGCGGCAGCGCTTTAAAGCGCTGGCCATGAGCTGACCAGCCATACGGTCGCGGTCGGCGATCAGCACGTCAATGCGCGAACTGGGGACATCGGACATCAAAAACACCTCCCATTTGGGAGCCGGGGTACTAGGAATCGTAGGGCTAAAAATACCGAAATGGAACGCGAAAAGGATGATGGAGAACATCGAAATTTCGGTTCGGGATGAGGACACGCTAATTTTCATCGAGCAATCGACTGTACAAGGCCCCTTTCTGCAGTGGGAAACGAGCCTTATCGAGTAGCGGAATTCGGACGATTGACCCGCTGACCCCTCGAGTCCATGGACTTCTAAGTTTCATTTTAATCAATAATTTAGAGCGAAAGGCAGCTGAGTGACCAGTCCGGCGCCCGCCCAACGTTTAGGTGTTTGGTCGCCAGCATGTTTGACTCGGCGTACGTAGGGAAGAAATACCCCACCGCAAGAGATTCTTCCCGCTCGATTCACCCATTTACTCTTTCGCGCAGCAGAAGAAAATCCTCGTGGCGAGAGGGACATTCTCACCCCGAGTCCTACGGGTTTTTTCACCACTTGCCGGTTACGTACTAGAGCCGCTACTTTCCACAGTATGAAGCCAGAGGCGTCGCTAGACCCATCTCTCGACGTACAGCACGACGGTTCCGTTGATTCAGCCGAGCGCCGCGGGGCGGTTCGGTACCGATTGGAAGTTCCGCTTGTTTTCCGATGGCAAGGGGCGGGACGCAACTGGTTTCAGTGTGACGGTGTCACGCGCGACATCAGCGCCAAAGGGGCGTACGTACTGGCGGTCACTTCTCCCCCTGTCGGCGCTGTGGTTCACGTGGAGGTCTACCTTCTGGGCTTCCGCGAACGTAAGTCTCGAATCAAGGCCATGATGAAGGCCTCGCGAGTGGATACCAACGCAGGGCGATCGGGTCGCATGGGGTTCGCGCTAAAGGGTGACAGCTTTCAGATGCTGTCGCGCCAAGTTCGCAGTTGCGCCTAGGCGATCTGAAGGGTCTTAGTTTTTCTGGGTTCTGGGGGGAAGGCAATTGAGAAGCATTTACTCTCTTGGAGTTCGTTTTGGTATTTGTGTTTTCGCGCTGGCCGGAAGCGTACTTGCCCAAAATGGGCAAGTTCCCCAGGCCACGCTGACCGAACCGCATAACGCTCCAGCGCAGGCTGTGGAAAATACAGGACGCCCGGTTCCCGCCGAGAGGAATCCGCGGTATCGCATCAACAGCGACGACATTCTGTCGCTGACGTTTCCGCTCACACCCGAATTCAACCAACCGAAAGTCATGGTGCAGCCGGATGGGTACGTAACCCTGCAAGGCGCAGGTTCGACGATGGTACGTGGACTCACGGTACCAGAGGCTGTAGACGCGGTGAAAAAGGCTTACGGTCGCGTATTGCACGACCCGATTGTCGACATCGATCTGATCGATTTCCAGAGACCGTATTTCGTTGTACTCGGACAAGTCGGGAAGCCTGGACAGTATGACCTTCGATACGAAATGACGGTCACCGAAGCAATCGCAGTCGCGGGCGGGTTTCAGTCTACGGCGAAAACGCGAGTTTTCTTGTACCGGCGAGTTGCCGGAGGTTGGCAAGAGTCGCGCGAGCTGAAATTGAACGACATCCTGCACGGTAAGAACGTCACCGAAGATGCCGAGATGCGCAACGGCGACATGATTTTTGTTCCTGAAAAGATGATCACGAAAGTTCGCAAGTACGTTCCCTACGGCGTCGGTACGAGCATCAGCACGTATCCCGGCGCGTACTGATCGATTCTGCAGAGCATGAACTCGTTGGCCGAGCGCCGGCGATCCGAAACCTGAAGAGGGAAGCGCATGAGTTCACCGAATTCGAAAAAAAGTTTTGATGACGCTTTGCCGATCCCGACGATGCGGGACATTTTGTCGCCGATTTTCCGGCATCGTTGGCTGGTGATTGGAACGTTCTGCACGCTTACCGCTCTGACGGTGATCTTCACGTGGGGATGGGCGTCGCGATACTACGTGGCAAAGATGCAGATTGCAGTCGAGCCAAACCGATCGGATCCGGCCGTAACGTCGGCACAGTTCAGTTCCGTGCAGAATTCGAAGTCGGTTTCTACAGACCAGATCAGCTCCGAGATCGCGCTGCTCCACGGCGTGGACATGTACCGAGAGATTGTCGCGACTTGCGGAATGGTGTCCGACACGAAGTGGTCGCCTGGTGACCTCTTCATTGGGCCGAATCCAGAGCGCAAAAAAGCGATGAATTTGGAGAATGCCGCACTGAGCGTCGCGGGGGCAGTGAAAGTCGAACCCGAAAAAACCTCAAACGTCATCAACGTGAAGTTCGGGCGGGTTGGAGAACCCGAAGTCCCGGCTTGCGTTTTGCAAAATCTCAGCAAGTTGTATCTCGCGAAGCACCTTGCGCTGCGACGCCCCAAGGGCGCGTCGGAGTTTTTCGCACAGCAGGCGGACAAATATCATCAGGACCTCGAGAAAGTTGAGACGGAACTCGAGAACTTCAGCAAGGACGAAGGGACTGCCGCACCCGACGTGCTCCGAACCAGCATGGCGCAGCAAGTCGTGAACTCGGTAGGGAGCCTGTATCAGGCAAAGCAGACCCTCGCGGCTGATGAGATCCGACTGAAGGAACTATCCAAGCAACTCGACGCGACGCCGGAACGGGTGTTTGCGCAAGAAACAACCAACGCAGCCAACGGGTTACTCCAGGAACTGCAGAACACTTTGTTGCAATCCCAACTCAAGAAGACACAGCTGCTGGCGAAGTACGACGCGTCGTATCCCTTGGTGCAGGAAGCCGATCAAGAAATTGTCGCCACCGAAGCCGCGATCACAAGGGCCAAAGAGACGCAGTACACAGCCCAAACAACAGACCGCGATCAGACTCACGAAATGCTCCGGCAAGAGATCGCCAGGACGAAAGCGGACATCGTAGCGCAGAAGGCTACAGCGACAGCAATCGGGGAAAGCATCGATCGAATGAACGCGCAGATGGTTAGCCTCGATTCGAAAGCCGTGAAGCAGCAAGCTCTGTTGCGCGAAGCGAAAGTCGATGAGAGCAATTACTTGCTCTATGCAGGCAAGCGCGAGCAAGAACGGACATCGGACGCGTTGGACGAAAAACGAATCGCGGACGTAGCGGTTGCTGTGCCGCCGGTTGTGCCGGTGGTCCCGCAATACGGGCCGTTTCTCGTGATCAAGATCGGTTTGCTGATTTCACTCATGTTGAGCGTCATCGCCGCATTCGCGGCGGATTACCTCGACCCGTCATTCCGCACTCCGAAGGAAGTTATGGACGCGCTCAACATTCCAGTGTTGGCGTCCATGCCGAGGAAGGCAGCGTAACAAAATGATTCTGGACTATTACAAGCTGAACGAGGCGCCGTTCGGAGATACGCCAGATCCGCGCTTCCTCTACATGGGTGACCAACATCGGGAGGCGTTGGCGTCCCTGCTTGTCGGGACCGAAAGCAACCGCGGATTTATGGCAGTGATCGCGCAGCCGGGTATGGGTAAGACATCCCTGATTTATGAATACCTCGGCCGCATGAGCGAAACCGCGCGGACAGCTTTTGTTTTTCAAACAGACTGCGACCCGCGCGAGTTTATCCGCCACATCCTCCTGGATCTGAAAATTGATGCCGCCGGCAAAGACCTGCCGACAATGCACGAGATGCTGAACAAGGTTCTCGCGGAGGAGATGAAAAACGGCAGGCGCTTCATTCTTATCATCGACGAAGCGCAGAACCTGGAAGAGAAAACGCTCGAATCGGTACGGTTGCTTTCGAATTTTGAAACGCCGTGGACCAAACTCATGCAGATTATTTTGGTCGGCCAACCTCAACTCGCGCGTCGATTGGCCAAGCCTTCCTTGCTACAGCTGCGGCAGCGGCTGTCGATGATCATCCGACTGGAACCGCTCAATTTTGAGGAAGCACGAAATTACATTCATCATCGACTTCAACAAGCGGGATATCAGGGACCACCCTTGTTCACGATGGCTGCTCTGCGGCTGATCGCAGAGCGTAGCCAGGGAATTCCCCGAAATATCAACACGATCTGCTTCAATGCGATGACGTTGGGATGCGCGATGAAGCATAAGACCCTCGACCACAACGTCGTGCTTGAGGTGCTGGCCGATCTCGACATCAACTCGCTCGAGAGCGATCCGAATGTAAGTCACGCGAAGGACTTGAAGCTGAAGCTCTCGCAAACCGCTGCTATGAAGGTCGAGAAGCACGGTCTGCGTGGCCTTTGGTCCCGACTCGCTGCGGCAAGCTTTGTTCTGTTTTTGCTCCTCGGTGCACCATTCGCGCTGAACAAGCGTCAGACACCGCACGTGGGGAGCGCTGTTGTCAAAAATACTCCGGTAGTGACTGCGCCGATTAAGGTTTCTCAGCCCATTCCCGCGGACTCGCATCCAGGCGATTCGCTCGGTGTTGTTGCACACGACGAACAGGTGGATACGCCATGAGTCGCAACTTTGAACTGATGCAACAAATGGGACGCGCGCGGGAATTCCCGGCGATCGTACCTCCAGCGGCCGACAATCGGTGGACGCAAGAGCGAGAAGTGGTACATGAAGTACGACCGAAACGAGCGAAGATCGTCGACTTTGGTCAGTTCGCTCGGGAGGAGTCGCTGCGGCTCGTGCAGCGCACTTTCTTGCTTCAGACTCCGAACGCTCCACGGGCCGTCGTGTTTGCGGGAATCGATCATGGAAACGGTTGCAGCGAACTTTGTGCTTCGACGGCCGAGACCTTGGCGGACCACACCGGCGGATCGATCTGCCTGGTGGATGCCAACCTTCGATCGCCGGGGCTGCCGGGGATTTTCGGCACAACAAATCACTGGGGGCTTACGGACGCGTTGCGGCAAGCCGGGCCGATCAAGAGTTTCGTCAAACCGTTAGGCGTCCGGAATATCTCTCTCCTTTCGGGCGGATCGGTTCGAACCGATGCGCCGAGCCTGCTGACCTCGGACGCATTGAGGAAGCGATTTGCAGAATTGCGTGACGAGTTCGACTTTGTGTTGGTGGACGCGGCCCCTCTTAGCCGTTACGGCGATGCAATCAGTCTTGGCCAAGTGACCGACGGTTTTGTTCTCGTGTTGGAAGCGAACGCGACTCGACGAGAAGTGGCACAAATGGCGGCCGACAGTCTCAAAGCCGCGAACGTGCGAATTCTGGGCGCGGTGTTGAACAAACGAACGTTCCCGATCCCGACTTCGCTCTACAAGAAACTCTAACGAACGACCAATTTTGAAGTGAAGTGCAGCTTCACGGTTCCGTCAGCAGGATCGCAAGTGACGCGGAATCAGTGAGTTTCCCGGAAAACAAGAACCTATGGGACTCAAAGGGGCGAAGCCTTTTCTGTTGGTGAGCAATTCGCGATTGGCTGTGAAAGAAGAGCAGCGGCGAGATTTTTGAAACGGGGCCAATGTACGATAAAAAACGCAATTTCCTTCTCAACGCGCTGAAGCTATTCGACCTGTCAGTCCTTGTAGTGGCCTATGGACTGGCAACAGCACTCGTGGTCTATGCCGATCAGCACGTATCGCTCGAGCGATTTCTGGCGCTGCGCGTGAAATTGTCGAACATCGCCATCTTCCTGGCTGCGATGGTGGTATGGCATGTGATTCTCGTCGCGAGCGGATTGTATAAGTCGCGACGCCTGTCGACGCGGGCGTCGGAGCTCTTTGACATTTTCAAGGCGACGACCCTTTGTACGTTGTGCGTCGTCTTCCTGACGACGGTTTTTTCGATTCGCATGGTTACGTCGCGATTTTTGGCGTTCTTTTGGGTGATCTCTTTCGCGGCGACACTGCTCACTCGATTCTCTCTTCGTTATGCGCTGTCGATTGCACGGCGTCGCGGGCGCAACCTTCGGCATGTGTTGATTCTCGGAACGAACGCACGCGCCCAGGAGTTTGCACGGAGACTCGAGAGCTCTCCCGAGCGCGGCTATCGGTTGGTTGGATTCGTCGATGACAACTGGGCCGACTTTGAGGCGCTGAAAAAGAGTGGCATGCCGATCGCTTGCCATCTTGAAGACTTGGCGGAATTTCTCCGGCGGAACGTCGTCGATGAGGTCGCGTTCTATCTTCCGTTCGGGACTTACTACGGCCACTGCCGACAGGTTGCGGCGCTTTGCGAGGAGCATGGAATCATCGTGCGCTTCGCGTCCGACATATTTACATTGAAAACGGCCCGATCCCGATCGGAGGAAGTGGACGGCAATCACTACATTTCTACGTCGATGAATTCTCTGGAAGGCTGGCCACTCGTTGCGAAGCGCATCCTCGACGTGATGATGTCGGCCACGATGATCTTCTTACTGACGCCGCTCCTGCTCGTCGTCGCTGCGCTGATAAGACTGACCTCACCCGGACCGGTTCTTTTCCGACAGGAGCGTCTCGGTCTCAACAAGCGACGATTCGTGATCTATAAGTTCCGCACGATGATTCCCGACGCGGAGAAGCGAATCGACGCGCTCGAAGAGCTCAATGAGATGTCCGGGCCGGTTTTCAAAATCAAGAACGACCCACGCGTCACCCCTATCGGAAAATTTTTGCGGCGAACGAGCATCGACGAACTGCCACAGCTGTTCAATGTGCTAAAGGGCGACATGAGTATGGTCGGTCCGAGGCCGCTTCCGGTTCGAGACTACGAAGGATTCAGCAAGGATTGGCAACGGCGACGTTTTAGCATCCAGCCTGGGCTGACGTGCCTCTGGCAAATCAATGGCCGAAGCACAATTCAATTCGAAGACTGGATGAAGCTCGATATCCAGTACATGGACGAGTGGTCGCTCTGGCTTGACGTAAAGATTCTGGCGCGGACGATTCCAGCGGTGCTGAAGGGCTCGGGCGCCGCGTAGAGCTTCTTACAGGTTTGCGATTCTGCAGCGACAACAACTTTTTCACAATGACTTACCCTGGGGGACAAATGCGAATTGCAGTCATCGGTTCCGGCTATGTCGGATTGGTTTCAGCGGCCTGCTTTGCAGAGATCGGCCACGATGTGATTTCTGTGGATAATGACGCCGCCAAGATTGCAGCTCTGAAGCGCGGCGAGACGCCCATACACGAACAACATTTGCCGGAATTGCTTGCGCGACATCGCGACAAACGGCTCACTTTCTCGACTTCGGTTCGGGATGCTGTCGCCAAGTGCGAGGCGGTGTTTATCTGCGTGGGAACGCCGCAATCACAAACCGGCGAAGCGGATCTGTCGTTTGTGGAGGCGGTCGCGAGCGAAATCGCCGTCGCGATCAAAGATCACAAGACCATTATTGAGAAGAGTACGGTTCCCGTACGCACGTGCGAAGGACTTCGACGAACGCTTATGTTGAATGGCGCGGCAGCCAGCGCATTCGCTGTCGTTTCGAATCCAGAATTCCTTCGCGAAGGCACCGCCGTGGGAGATTTTCTGTACCCGGACCGCATCGTCGTCGGCGTTGATGACGAGAAGAGTTCGACGGTCATGCAGGAGATCTATCGTCCGCTGACGAGTGGCTCCTATTACAGCAAGGCTTTCATTCCAGCACCGGGCGCGGCGAAGTTCGAAAAAGCCAACATCATCGTAACGAACGCCAAGAGCGCTGAGCTGATCAAGCATGCCTCGAACGCTTTCTTAGCGATGAAGATTTCGTTCATCAACGCGGTGGCGAATATTTCCGAAGCTGTTGGAGCCGATATCACCCAGGTATGCAGCGGCATCGGCGCCGATTCGCGAATCGGATCACGATTCCTCAATGCCGGAATCGGCTATGGCGGTTCCTGCTTTCCGAAAGATGTGCAAGCGTTCTCTGCCGTCGCGCAGCAGTATGGTTACGACTTCGGCTTGCTGACGGAAGTAATGCGCATCAACGCGGAGCAGCGCCGCCGGTTCGTCAAGAAAGTCCAAAGTGCGCTGTGGACGCTTCGCGGTAAGAGACTTGCGGTGCTCGGACTGGCGTTCAAAGGCGACACCGACGATGTGCGCGAATCGCCGGCGATCGAGATTATCGAAGCGCTGCTGCGCGAAGGCGCAACGGTGCGCGCGTTTGATCCCGCCGCGGGTGGCAAGGCCGAGCGGATGTTGTCAAAGGGGGCGAGTTTCGCCAGTAGCCCCTACGACGCCGCAACCGGCGCTGACGCACTACTCATCCTCACGGAATGGCGAGAGTTCGCGAATCTTGATTTGCAGAAAGTTCGTGCGCTCCTGAAATATCCCATCGTTATCGACGGCCGCAATTTGTATGAGCCGCAGAAAATGGCTGACGCCGGGCTGATCTATCACAGCATCGGCAGGAATGTCGCGGTTCCCAAACAGATGGAATCGGTTGTGCACGGCACTGCGGACAACGAGCGCGTCACTGACGGCGCCGTGCTGAGCCAGACGGCGACCGCCGTATAACAAGTCCCTGACATCGTCGCGAAAGGGGGCGGCTAACGGTCGCCTTTATACCGCCCTTTTCATTAACAACACCGCCAATTCGAAAACGCAAAGCACTGATGAAAATCGTCGTTGTACACAACAGCTATCAACTCCCCGGCGGCGAAGACACCGTCTTTGCCAACGAGACGCGACTGTTGGAAGAGCACGGGCACAAGGTCGTCGCGTATCACCGCAGCAATCACGAACTCGATTCGATGTCGGCGCTTCAACGACTGACGATGCCAAAAGAGATGATTCACTCAGGCAATAGCAAACGTGAGATCGAAAAATTACTACGAGACGAGCGGCCCGACCTCGTCCACGTGCACAACACCTTCATGATGATTTCGCCCGCGGTTTACGAAGCGTGCCAGGAATTGGGCATCCCCGTCCTTCAGACCTTGCACAACTTTCGCCTTCTTTGCCCAGGTTGGAATTTGAGCCGGCAAGGAAAAGTTTGTGAAGAGTGCATCGACCACAACCTGCTGCGCAGCGTGTGGCATGGCTGCTATCGAAATTCGAGACTTATGACGGCAAGCGTGGCATTGATGCTCCAGGTGCATCGTGGCAAGGGGACCTGGAATGAATCTGTGGACGGGTATATCGCGCTGAGCGAATTTTCTCGACGCAAGTTCGTCGATTGCGGCTTTCCGAGCGCAAAGCTTCACGTGAAGCCAAACTTTGTGCAGCAGGATCCAGGTGAACGCAGCGGTCCGGGAAAATATGCGCTCTTCGTCGGCCGGCTCTCCGCGGAGAAGGGCGCCGGGACGCTACTAGCGGCATGGGAAAAGCTCCGCCCGTCAATGCCATTAATGATCGTAGGCGATGGTCCGGAGCGCCCATCACTGGAAGCAAGAGCGAAGGCGAGCCGATTGTCATCCGTGGAGTTTCGAGGATGGGTTCCATCCAATGAAGCACACGAGGCAATGAAGCGCGCGGCTTTTTTGGTCATTCCCAGTGTTTGGTACGAAGGTTTTCCAATGATTATTGCGGAGGCCTTCGCGTGCGGCACGCCGGTGTTGTGTTCCAAGCTCGGCGCGCTGGAAGAAATCGTGAGCGACTATCGCACTGGTTTGCATTTTGCCGCGGGCGATTCTGTCGATCTCGCAGAGAAAATAGACTGGTGCGCGAGTCATCCCGCTGAGTTGGTGCACATGGGGAAAGAGGCGCGCAGAGAGTACGAAGCGCGCTACACCGCAGAACAGAATTACCGCATGCTGACCGGGATTTACGACCAATTGCTTTCGACGGCGTCACTGAATTGATTCGCAGTTCCGCAGTATTCACAACGAAATATCGGAGGTAGTGCGGCAAATGAGCGTTGCGATCATCACAGGTTCGGCCGGGTTGGTCGGTTCAGAAGCAGTGTCCTATTTCGCTTCACTTGGAATGGACGTCGTCGGGATCGATAACGGCATGCGCGCCACTTTTTTCGGGCCAGATGCCTCGACGCAGTGGGTTCGCGATTCGCTGTGCCGTTCCGTTCGAGGATATCGACATTACGAGGTGGATATACGCGATGCAGATGGCATCGCGAAATTGTTCGCGCAGTACGGTCGAGAAATACAGTTGGTGATTCACACGGCAGCACAGCCCTCGCACGATTGGGCTGCAAAAGATCCAAACACCGATTTCACCGTCAACGCTAACGGCACGTCGAACATACTGGAGGCGACACGGCGCTTCTCTCCAGATGCGGTTTTCATTTTCACCTCGACAAACAAAGTCTACGGCGACACGCCGAACCGCTTGCCATTGGTGGAGCGTGAGACTCGTTGGGAAGTCGAACCCGGGCACCCCTACGCCCAACGTGGAATTCCTGAGTCGATGTCGATCGACCAGACGATGCATAGTCTGTTTGGCGCGTCGAAAGTCGCCGCCGACGTTCTGGTGCAGGAATACGGCAGGTATTTTGGAATGAAGACCGCCTGCTTTAGGGGAGGCTGTCTTACCGGTCCAAACCACTCGGGAACCCAGCTTCACGGATTTCTGGCGTATCTGATGAAGTGCGCCGTCACTGAAACGCCGTACAAAATTTTCGGATACAAGAGAAAACAGGTCCGCGACAATATCCACAGTTCCGACCTGATTCACGCCTTTCACGAGTTCTTCAAACACCCGCGATCTGGTGAGGTTTACAACATCGGCGGCGGACGACGCAGCAACTGCTCGATGCTCGAAGCGATCGATCTCTGCGAAGGGATCACATCGAAGCAAATTCGCTGGGAATACGTTGAGGAAAGCCGCCGCGGCGACCACATCTGGTGGGTTAGTGATACTTCGCACTTCGAACAGCATTTTCCGGAGTGGAAGCTTGAGTACGACGTCCCTCGAATCCTGCAAGAAATCTATGAACTCAATAAAGATCGTTGGAGGACCGCATGCTTGACGCCGGCAAACGGAATGTCCTCGGTATCCTGATCAATGCCGCCGACTACGAAGGCGCCTGCGCGAAGATCTTTCACGCAGCCAAAGAAAAGCGGAATCTGACCGTTACGGCACTAGCCGTACACGGCCTGATGACGGGCGCGCTCGATCGCGAACATCAATTCCGGTTGAATCATTTCGACTTGCTGTTGCCCGATGGTCAGCCCGTGCGCTGGGCGCTGAATTTATTTCATGGCGCGGATCTGAAGGATAGAGTTTACGGGCCAAACCTGACCATTTACGTTTGCGAGCAGGCGGCAAAGGATGGTGTTCCACTTTATTTCTACGGAACCCAGGCCGAAACGTTAACTTCTCTGCGATCGTCGCTGGAGACTCGGTTCCCCGGAATTATCATCGCCGGAATGGAGCCATCAAAGTTCCGCAGACTTACACCGGAAGAAAAGATCGACGTCGCCGAGCGGATTACCCGCTCGGGCGCGGGAATTGTTTTCGTAGGACTGGGCTGCCCGCGGCAGGAAGTGTTTGCATACGAATTTCGCGAGCTTCTCCCGATGCCGATACTTGCCGTCGGCGCCGCATTCCCATTTCTCGCTGGAAAGTTGCGTCAGGCGCCAGCCTGGATGCAGCGGGCGGGATTGGAGTGGCTATTTCGCCTCTCTGTAGAACCGATGCGTCTCTGGCGTCGATATTTATTCCTCAATCCCGCCTACTTGTGCCTTCTGGCCGCGCAAGCTTTAAAGATTTCGCGATTCCCCACTGACGGTCGGGCGCCCGTGTCCGAGTTCCTATACGGCTAAAACCCTCTGATCGACCGACATTAACCCGATCTGCCAATATGCGTCGTCTCTTTTCAAAAAGCGCCCTAGCTCGTAACACGACCTGGATGATTCTGGGTCGTGGTGTCGGGCTTGTAATCCAGGCGCTTTACTTCATCGAGATTGCTCGTTCGTTGGGCGCTACCAACTACGGCGCATTTGTTAGCGTGGTGGCGCTGGTTGGAATCGTTTGGCCATTCGCATCGGTCGGGGGTAGCAATCTCCTCATCAAAAACGTAGCGCGCGACAAAAGTACATTCCGAACCTACTGGGGAAGAGCGCTAACGACGACATTTGCATTTGGCTCTGTCCTGCTCGTCGGGGTTTTGCTAGCTTCGAAGCTTCGTCCTTCCCGAACCAGATTCCGCTCCTGCTTGTATTCCTCGTTGCCGCGTCCGATATTCTTGCGCTGAATATTCTGACGATCGCGAGCCAGACCTTTCAAGCATTCGAAAGATTGGGATGGACAGCCGCTCTTGGCGTCTTGATGAACGCCAGTCGATTGATTGCGGCGGCAGCGCTTATCCTTGCCATACCGCATCCTTCAGCACTTGCAATGGGGATACTCGTATTTCGGAGCAGCGCTTTCGTGGCTTTGGTTTCGTCGCTGATCGTCTCCTTCAAGTTGGGCGCTCCACGATGGAACTGGCGACGCCCAGCCGAGGAAGCTCCGCGAAGGCTTCTGGTTCTCGACCGCTCAGAGCGCGCAGACGATCTACAACGACATCGACAAAACCATGCTCGCGCGGCTCGCAACCTTGGATGCGACTGGTATTTACGGCGCCGCGTATCGCTTGATCGATGTCAGCTTCGTTCCCGTCTCCGCGTTGCTCTATTCGGCCTATCCAAACTTTTTCCGTGCCGGTGCCGACGGAATCTCTGCGAGCCTTCGATATGCGAAACCATTGATTCTTCGAGCTGTCGGATACGCCTCTGTCGTCGCGATTGCAGTTCTGTTGGGCGCAGGCCTTGTCCCGATCGTGCTGGGCAGTGAGTACGCGCGCGCTGTTGAAGCGCTGCGCTGGCTTGCGGTGCTGCCCATACTCAAAGCCATGCACTATTTTCTCGCCGACACTCTCACGGGTGCAGGCTATCAGGCTGTTCGAACCTGCATTCAGGCCGGCGTCGGCGCCTTCAATATCCTCATCAATCTGTGGTTAATCCCCGCTTACTCATGGCGCGGTGCGGCGTGGGCGAGCATTGCTTCTGATGGTCTGTTGCTTTGCGGTGTGGCGGCAGCAGTATTTTTTCTCGTTCGAACACGCGCGAAGGTTCTGGTGGTAGCCACCGCGAGCGGTGACTGAACCACCGAAGCACAGATATGTACTCTCGACGATCACTCGAAAATGCGGGGTTGTGTTTTGTAGCGCTCATGCTGTCCGGGGCGTTGATGCGATTTGTGTCGGGCGGCGGCGACACCGCCGATGGGGACTCTCGAGCGCAAGTCTTCATTGTATTTTGTTATCTCATCGTCGTCGCGATTGCCCTCGCGCACTTTCGGTGGACTGCCGTCGCGCTTCGGCGCAACCTCGCGGTTGTGGCAGTCGTCGCGCTCGGATTTGTTTCCGTGCTTTGGGCTCAATCGCCTGACATCGTCTTGCGTCGTGCGATCGCTGTGGCAGGGGCGACTTTATTTGGTGTCGTCGTCGCAGTTCGTCTTTCGTTTTTCGACCAGCTCAAATTATTTCGATGGATGAACCGCGCGATCGCCTGCATGGGTGTAGCTCTGCTCGCCGTTTCTCCGCACTCGGCGATGGCCACAGTCGGTGATGGATGGGCAGTTCGAGGAATTTTTGTTCACAAGAACCATGAGGGCGCCGCAATGGCGCTCGGCTTCCTGATGGAGTGGTACTTCAAGGAAACTGATGCAACCGCGAAGTTGCTGCGCCGTATTGCCCTGGTCGTCTTTTTTGTTCTTCTCGTAGTCTCAAACTCCGCAACATCCTCTGGTTGCTGTCATCGCCACGGTAATCGTGGTCTCTTGCTTCAACTTCCTACATGTGCGGCTCAGGATTCCGCTCCCGTTGATATTGGCTGCCGTTTTGATCGGGGTCGGAGGAGTTCTTGCTCTTCAAGATGTCGCCTTACAAGCTCTCGGGCGCAACTCAGACCTAACTGGCCGTACGGAGTTGTGGGAATTTGCCGTCAACATGATCGCCAAACGGCCGCTGCTGGGATACGGCCTCTCGGGTTTCTGGATGGGCGCATCCGATGAAACGCTCGATACTCAGAGTCAACTCGGCTGGACCCCTATCTACGCCCACAACGGCTATCTCGAAATCCTTCTGAGCCTGGGAATTATTGGACTACTTCTTGTTCTCTACATCGTAGGTGTAGGCCTCAAGCGGGTGCTTGCGAATCCGCGCGTGAACCAAGGTGCTCAGAATATGTGGCCTATCGCCTTATTTGTTTTTGTTCTGGTTCACAACATGGGTGAGTGCACGCTTTTGATGCAGAATTCGCTCGAGTGGGGTCTGTGTGTTACGACCGTCATCGGATCCGACGCATTGCTTCTGAACGCGTTTTCCGCTGCTGAGCAATCCGACGAAGTCGCATTGCCGGAGGCAGAATATGCATGACGCTCGCGTGTTCGAATCCGTACGTGTTGCCATCTGCATTCCGACCTATAGGCGCCGTGAGCTGCTTACTAAATTGTTGGTCAGTCTCTCTGATCTGAAATTCAAGAAAGTTTCTGCGCCTTTCATTTCGGTGGTGGTCGTAGATAATGACGAAGAGCAAACGGCTCAAGAAACCTGTGCTCAGATCATTCTTCCTTGGTCCTTAAAGTATGTCGTTGAGCCCCGCCGAGGTATCGCGACTGTCAGGAATCGCGCAATCCTTGAGGCAGGTGCTCACGATTTCATCGTGATGGTCGATGACGATGAATTCGTAACTCCGTTCTGGCTCGACGAACTCCTTTCGACCTGTGCCACGACCAACGCAGACGTCGTAGCGGGCCCGGTTCTTCCTGAATATTCAAACGATGTCCCAAAGTGGGTGCTCGCCGGCGGCTTCTTCGACCGCCCGGCCTTTGCGACCGGCGAGCCGATGGAGAAGTGCTCCAGCAACAACGTTCTCATCAAGCGAAGTGTGTTCGATCGCGTTGCTTCATTCAGTGACATGTTTGAACTCACAGGCGCCGAGGACACGGAGTTCTTTCTTCGTACTCGCCGAGCCGGATTCAATATCGTGTGGTGCAACGAAGCGGTGGTTTACGAAGACATTTCGAGCAATAGAGCAAATGCTGACTGGCTGCTGAGGCGCGCCTATCGATTGGGTAATTCCTGGTCTTTTTGCGAGAAGTTGATCGACACACGCCCGGCGACGAGGTTTCTGCGTTTTGTGAAAGGCCTCGCGCTCATTGTGAAGGGTCTTGTGACGGGTATCGTCTCTCCAATCGGAGGCAAGGCATCCGTCATACGCTCTCTTCAGATGATCTGGTATGGGGCTGGACAGATCTCCGGGCTCTGGGGTCATCGGTACGAGGAATATCGATCAGCCGGTGTGGATTCACCGAAGAAAATTTCCGAATTCGCGCCGAACGCGTAAAACCACGACGAATCGTTCAGAAGAATTCTTCTTAGCCGAACGACATTCAAACGCTCATGAATACTTCGATGTCCATCTCTCTACTCTCAAATATTCCGCACTATCACCATTTGGCCGAGGCCTTCGACAAGGCTGGCGCGCTGGACCAATATGTAACGGTCCTGAGCCAGACGACCGAAGAAGGTTCGTCCTTGATGCCTGTAAAGATTCGAAAAAAGCTCATGGGCCGCCGGCTGCGGGTGTCAAAAGCGAAGGTGAAGCAGTTGGTGATACCGGAAGGTCTGCAGAAAATTCCACCGAGTCTGGGCATCTATTCGAACGAGTCCGGATCGTACATCAATAACTATTTGTTCGACTATTTCGCGAGCCGATCGATCCCCGAGAGCCGGGTGGTTCATTTCGTGAGCAGCATCGGCTTGATTACCGCGCAACGATCAAAGAAGTGGGGCGCGACAACGATCTGCGATAGTCGGCAGGAGCATCCGCATTTCCAGGCCGAGATCCTGAATGACGAGGCCACGCGCTTTGGCCTTCCCGCCCCTTGTATACCCAATCTGTCCTACCGCGACAAAATGTTGAAGGAATTCGAACTAGCCGACCACATCGTTGTGCCGTCCCAGCACGCGAAAAGGACTTTTCTTGAGAGGGGTTTCGACGATCAAAAGGTTCACATTCTCAACTATGGCGTCGAGGGGCAGTTATTTCATCCCGTTCGAAATAACGATGGCGTATTTCGCGTTCTGTACACTGGCCAAATCACCTATCGCAAAGGCATTCAATACCTGCTTGAGGCGTTCGACAAATTAAAGCTCAAGAACGCAGAGCTTGTTCTGGTCGGGCGTATCGACCCGGCGTTTCAGCCAGTTCTGGCGCGTTTCGAAGGTAAGTTCACACACATCGACAAGCTGGCTCGTGTCGATCTGCTGAAGCAATATGGTCGCAGTTCCGTTTACGCTTTGCCCTCCCTTGCGGATGCGTATCCACTCACCGTTCTAGAGGCCTTGGCTTCCGGACTTCCCACGATTATTTCGGAGAACACGGGTAGTGTCGATATCGTGCGAGACGGAGAACACGGCTTCGTCGTGCCGATTCGCGACGTTGAGGCAATTGAAAAGGCATTGCTCGCTTGCTATGAGTCGCCTGAGCTTCTGGCAAGAATGAGCCGAAACGCGGCTGCCTTGGGTCGAGAGCAAACTTGGGAACGCTACGGTTCATCCGCCATAGCGCTCTACCGCAGGCTGGGTTTGCTCGACTTTGCTTCTTCGGCTCGAAATTGAGAGGCGCAATGGCTTCAAAACGGAGATTTTCGGAAGCGAGCCACACGGCACAAGCCAAACGTGAGAGTGCGGACTTTTACACGGTTTAGTTTCCTCGCAGCGATTGTTCTTTTGGGTTTGGCAACCGTAGCTGCCTCCGAATCTCAAACGACGTCGCCAAACGCACAAACATTAGTTCCTCTCACATTCTTCGGCATGCACGTTCATCGTCCGGCCGCCAATACTTGGCCTACGGTCCCGGTCGGGACCTGGCGCTTTTGGGATGCCCACGCGGCATGGCCCGATATGGAAGTTCGACCGCGGCCAGTGGGATTTCTCCTACATCGATCGGTATATGAATCTCGCCGATCAAAATCACGCCGAGATTCTATTTCGCACTGGGACTGACCCCTCGTTGGGCTTCCTCTCGCCCGATGAGAAGTCGGTGTACCAACCCGGCTGGGCCGCGCCTCCCATCTAGACATTCGAGGATTGGAGCAACTACGTCCGAACGGTCGCGACGCATTGCAAAGGCCGAATTCACGCCTACGAAATCTGGAACGAACCGAACTACAAAGTGTTTTGGTCGGGCTCTACCGATGAACTGCTCACGCTGACGAAAGAAGCGTCAGCGATCATCAAGGGCATCGATCCGACAGCGATCATCGTGTCGCCCGCGGCCACGAACAACGCCTCCGGTCCATCGTGGGTCAACGAATTTCTCAGCAAAGGTGGTGGGCAATACGTTGACGTCATTGGCTATCACTTCTACGTGAATGCGCAGCCCCCCGAGAAGAATGGTCGCCAGCATCAACCAGATTCGGCAAGTAATGGCTGACAATCAATGTCAGCGGCAAGCCGCTATGGAACACCGAGACGGGTTGGCTGAAGCCGTCCACTTTTGAGTCCGACGAAATCGCAGCGTCGTATGTGGCGCGATCCTACCTACTTGGCTTGGTCTGGTGGTGTCCAGCGCTTCTATTGGTATGCCTGGGATCAGGGCCCTCCGCTACAACTAGTCGACCACCGTAACCCACATCGGTCACTCCAGCCGGAAAGGCCTACGCTGTGATTCAAAATTGGATGGTCGGCGCCCGCATGAGTCCCGTGCAGCCAAGACTACGAGCGGCTTTTGGAGTTGCGAGCTGATTCGTGGCCAAGTGCATCAATTCGTTGTGTGGAACCCGGACGGCACCAAGACTTTCTCAGTCCCTGCCCAGTGGCATATTCGAACAGCCACACCATTACTCGACGCCTCGCGCCCTGTGAAAGCGAATAGTATGGACGTCGGGCAGGCGCCGGTGCTGTTCGATCCCACCGCCAGTCATTAAAAGTTTACACTTGATGGTAGTTACTGTTTTATGAATATAATCTTTGTATGGAGTCCGATACGCGTCGCAGCATTGTCGTAACTGGTGCAGGCGGTTTCATCGGCGGGGCTCTCGTCGCAGACTTGCGCCGGCGAGGCTGCTCGTCGATCCGCGCAGTCGACGTCAAGCCATTTAAGCAGTGGTATCAGCGTTTCGACGACGTCGAAAATCTATCGCTCGATCTCAACCTTCGAGAAAATTGCGAAACTGCCGTCCGCGACGCTGTTGAGGTTTACAACCTTGCCGCGAACATGGGCGGGATGGGCTTCATCGAACAGAACAAAGCGCTGTGCATGCTCTCGGTGCTCATCAACACCCACATGCTGCAGGCCGCCCTCAAGTATGGAGTTCGCCGATACTTCTATTCCTCATCCGCGTGCGTTTACAACGCCGACAAACAGAAAGGCTTCGAAGCGCCATCTCTGAAAGAGGAAGACGCCTATCCCGCGCTCGCAGAAGATGGTTACGGCTGGGAAAAATTATTCTCCGAACGAATGTGCCGCCACTTCCGCGAAGACTTCGGCTTGGAAACACGAGTCGCTCGCTTCCACAACGTCTACGGGCCCTGGGGCACCTGGTACGGCGGCCGCGAAAAGGCTCCAGCCGCGATTTGCCGCAAAGTCATCGAGGCGAAGCGCAGCGGCCGGCACGAAATCGAGATTTGGGGATCTGGCGAACAGACCCGCAGCTTCATGTTCATCGATGATTGCATCAAGGGAATTGATCTGATCGCTCGCTCCCAGATCACAGATCCAATCAACCTGGGTTCGAGCGAGGCTGTCTCGATCAATCGCCTGGTTGACCTCGTCGAGGAAATCGCGGGGATCAGACTGCGACGCAAATACGACCTCAGCGCTCCCAAGGGCGTGAACGGCCGCAACAGCGACAACACGCTGATTCAGCGGCTTTTGAACTGGCAGCCCGACACAACGTTGCGCTGCGGCTTGGAACAGACTTACGCGTGGATTCACGATCAGGTCATTGCACTCGAGCGTGGTGACGCTCGCGTTATAAGCGAACCGGCCGTAGCGGCTCGCGTGTGAGAATTCTCGGACTTGCTCTCTCGCCTCAACAAAATGACAGCATCGCCGTCTCCGAGTCGCTGTACTCGTTAATACGCTTGCGCCGTCGCGCGTCCCGGTCTACGCCGCGCTGGCGTCGCAGTTTGAGCTCTTGGTCCTGCATGGCGGAAAAGAAAGTAATCGCGATGCGTGGGCCAACGTTGACAATGGGCTCCAGAACGCTACCGTCAAGAAAGCGTGGGGCTGGCAAATCCCGCTCAGGCGCAAACAAAATGGCCAGGTGTTCGATCGACATTATCTCCACATCACGCCCGGATACCTCTGGCACCTGCTCCGATTTCAACCGGACGCGGTCGTTACGAATGAAATGGGCTTGCGCACGATTATCGCGCTTGCTTACGGCACGATCTTCCGCAAACCCGTTTGGGTCTGGTGGGGTGGTACCCAACATACCGAGAGCAAAATTGGCCTTGTGAAGCGCGTCCTTCGTCGATTTGTTTCGGTGTGGACACGTCGATGGATCAGCTACGGCGAATCCTCAACGACATATCTCTTAAGTCTGGGGATTCAGCGCAACCGGATCCTGCAGATTCAAAACGCCGTCGATGAGCGCAACTTCGCAACAGCTTTACGTAACGAATCCGATGTTCGCCATCGCCCGACTTTGCTCTATGTAGGTCAGCTCATCGCGCGTAAGGGTGTCGACCTGCTCCTGACCGCGGCCTCTGCTGTCCAACAAAGCGGGCGTGACTTTTCGCTCGTTCTCGTTGGCAGCGGACCCGACAGACAGTTTCTGGAACAGCGCATTCGCGATCTGGAACTCAAGAACGTTGTCATCCGCCCGCCCGTGCAACAAACCGAAATCCTGTCGGTCTACCGCACCGCCGACGTCCTCGTTTTTCCAACGCTGGAAGATCCGTGGGGACTCGTCGTCAACGAAGCGATGCTCTCAGGCCTCGACGTCCTCTGTTCCAAATACGCCGGATGCGCTGAAGAGCTGCTTGCTCCGGAGTGCATTTTCGACCCTAAAGACCCGCGGGAGTTTCGAGAAAAACTCGGTCAGGCTGTCGATGGCCGATTGCCCACGCCTGACCGCTCTCGCTTGCGGTCGATTTCGGAAATCTCCGACGATTTGATCCGCGACGTTAAACGCGCCACCGCCAAAGCCCCTCGCCATCAACCTCCAGCTTCCGTCGGCTTGTCGATCGAGAGATAAGCAACGCCAAATGCCCAACGCTACCAATACCAGGGAATTGCGGCCTCGTTATCGCGCCGACATCGATGGTCTGCGCGCTGTCGCCGTGTTGCTGGTTGTGGCTTGTCATATCGGTATCTACAGATTTCGCGGTGGATACGTTGGCGTCGACGTTTTTTTCGTCATCTCGGGCTATCTGATCAGCTCGGTCATTTTTGCCGACATCGCCGAGTCGCGCTTCTCGCTCTTCTCGTTCTATGAACGACGCGTGCGGCGTATCGTCCCAGCATTGTTGGTCATGCTGTTAGGGACGTCCGTGCTCGCATATCTGTATCTGCTTCCGGTCGAAACCGAAGATTTCGCAAAATCGCTGGTCGCGGCAGTGTTTTCTCAATCCAATTTTTATTTCTGGAGCCAATCCAGCTACTTCGATGCTCCTGCGGCCTTCAAGCCTCTGCTTCACACCTGGTCGCTCGCCGTGGAAGAGCAGTTCTACATCTTCTTCCCCTTGTTCCTGATGCTGATCCAGCGCGTTTCACGCAAATGGCTGCGCCCATCGATCGTCGCCATTACGGCTGTTTCGTTCGCTCGCGAGTGCTGTCGGCGCGTATCGATTTCCGAACGCCACGTTCTACCTCGCTCCCACTCGCGCTTGGGAGCTGATGGTCGGCACGCTGCTCTCGTTGGGCATGTTCCCCGCAATTCAGGACGCGGTCCGCAGAAACATCGCGACGCTCGCCGGAGCTGCACTGATTTGCGCATCCGGAATGTCGTACTCTTCCTCGACCGCCTTCCCAGGACTTGCCGCCCTTGCGCCGTGTCTCGGCGCCGCGCTGATTATCGCGGGCGGTGAAACCGGAACATCTTGGGTCGGCCGTGCTCTTTCCTGGAAGCCGGTTGTTTTTGTCGGACTCATTTCCTATTCGCTGTATTTGTGGCATTGGCCCATCATCGTTTTCCAGCGAATCTCAACAGTTCTCGTAAATGGAGTCACGGACCGGACCGCCGGCTTGGTTGCCTTTGCAGTGGCGTTCGTCTTGGCAGTGCTTTCTTGGAAGTTTGTCGAACTGCCATTTCGCAACGGTCGTCTCAAGCTCCACGGCGCCCGACTCTTCAATGCAGCCGGCTTTGCTTCGTTGCTCACGGCAAGCTTGGCGGTTTGGATGCTCGTCTCCCACGGATTGCCGTCGCGTTATCCCAGCGAAGCCGTTCGCGTCGCCTCATATCTGGACTACGGGACGAAGGACGAGTATCGCGAGGGCACCTGCTTCGTCCTTCCTTCAAACTCTTCAGAAGCGTTCGACTCGACGGCCTGCCTACGTCAAGATCCGGCGCGACCCAACTACCTGCTTCTGGGAGACAGTCACGCCGCGGCGTTATGGTATGGAATTTCCAGGGAACTCGTCGGGGTCAATGTCATGCAGGCGACTGTCGCCGGATGCAAGCCGACGCTGCATCATGTCAGCCAGTCGACGTCCAAATGTACCGACATGACGGACTACGTCTTCAACGAATATTTGCCGAAGCACCACGTCGATGCTCTACTGATCGCCGCTCGATGGGAGGAAGGCGATCTGCCGCGCCTCACGGAAACGTTGGCGTGGGCCAAACAACAGGGACTTAAGGTCACACTGTTCGGTCCTATGGTCCAATACGATTCGTCCTTGCCCCGCTTGCTGGCTACGTCAATCAAAGACAACGATCCCGACATTCCCTACAATCACCGCGTTGCCGGCTACGCCAGACTGGATGCTGAAATGTCTCATATGGCGCAAACTGATTGGCAGGTGCGCTACGTTTCGTTTTTCAAGAGCTTGTGCCGCGAAAAGACTTGTGTCGAATATGCGGCCGCCGGTGTTCCGCTACAATTCGACTACGGTCATCTCACGAAAGATGGCTCCGTTCTCTTGGCGCAAATGCTCCACAACAACGAGCAGTTACCGTAGATCATTGGCGAACACGCGAAACGGTTCGAATACATGATCCCGAAAATCATTCACCAAACAACGCCGACGAAAACCCTATCCTGGGAAGAACGCCGCATGATCCGGCGCATGCGCTCCGTCCTCAGCGATTGGGAGTATCGTCTGTGGGACGACGCGGACAATGAACGTCTTGTCGTGCAGCATTTCCCTCGCTACCTAAGCCGTTATCGCAGCATTCAGCGCGGCGTCGTTCGCGCCGATATCGCGCGCTGCATGTATCTCTACGTCTTCGGCGGTTTTTATTTCGATACCGACTATAAGATCATCGCGCCGATCGACGCCCAGACGATGGGCGCACCGTGCGTCTTGCCGATCTCACGCGGTTCGCTCACTGACTTGCCGTCCTTGCGACTCGGGAACGCGGTGATGGGTTCCGAGCCCAATCATCCATTTTGGGGCGATTTCCTGGCGTCTTTGTTTTCCTCCGACAATCTGGAGAGCCTCGCTGAAAACAGGATCGAGAAGACGACCGGGCCCGAGGGGCTTACGGATTTCTTCGTAGAAAATCGTACCAAGTACACCGATATAGCCCTTCCCGCGCGCGACGTATTCCATCCTCGTCTTACGGCAGGAAATCTATTTTATGACGCGCGAAAAGAAACGGTCGGCGCTCACTTGTGTTGGGGTTCATGGCGCACCAAACACATTCCGCGTCTCGCCCGCAACATTTGCACGCGTAAGCTGACGGCTCTGTGCGCCTGATACAGATTTAAGGAGATTGCATGCGAGCAGTGATCACGGGCGGTGCCGGATTTCTGGGTTCGCATCTTTGCGATCGGTTTATCGCGGAGGGATGGGAAGTGCTGTCGCTCGACAACCTGATTACCGGCGTCGAGGCGAACCACGCGCACCTGGCGAAGAACCCCAAATTCCAAAGCCGCGTCGTCGATGTCTGCGAGCCGATTTCGGTCGATGGCGCGGTCGACTATGTTTTGCACTTCGCGTCACCCGCCAGCCCTTTTGATTATCTAAAATTTCCGATCGAGACGATGAGAGTCGGTTCAGTGGGAACGCAGAACGCGCTCGATCTGGCACGCGCCAAGAAAGCCAAGTTCTTCATCGCTTCGACGAGCGAATGCTACGGCGATCCGGACGTATCGCCGCAACCGGAAAGCTACTGGGGGCACGTCAATTCGATCGGCCCCCGCGCGGTATATGACGAAGCAAAGCGCTTTGGCGAAGCGATGACGATGGCGTATCACCGGTACTTCGGTGTCGACACGCACATCGTGCGTATTTTCAATACCTACGGACCGCGCATGCGGTTGAACGACGGCCGCGCGCTGCCGAACTTCGTGCATCAGGCGTTGACGGGCAAGCCGATCACCGTCTACGGAGAAGGGAAGCAGACGCGCAGCTTCTGCTATGTGTCGGATTTGATCGACGGCATCTACAAGCTGGCGATGTCGGACGAACACCTGCCGACGAACATCGGCAACCCGCAGGAAATCACGATCCTGCAGTTCGCGGAAAAGATCCGCGAGCATTTCGAGAACGCTCCGAAAATCATTTTCGAACCGCTGCCGCAGGACGATCCGAAGCAACGCTGCCCGGATATTTCCAAAGCCAAGCGACTGCTCGGCTGGTCGCCCAAGGTAGGGCTCGCCGAAGGCTTGAAGATCACCATGGATCATTTCAAGCGCGAATTCGCCAACACGAACCTGGTAGCTGTCCCCTAAAGCACGCCTTAATCCCGTCCGAATCGCTTCAGCTGGAAGTATCAAGCTTCGTCAAACTCAACACCGCAACGGGTGCCCCACCCACGGGCCACGTTCCGGCTGTCCTCTTACCCCTCATCCCGCCTGTTTCCTCGAAGTTACCCCCTCTCGTTATCCTTAGGCCATGCCGCACCGAACCTCCCTGCCTGGCTTCATCCTTCCCACCTAAAATCAATTGAAGCAAAAGTATGTCTTCCCCTCGGTCAATCGTCACATTCATGGTGGTGTGGCTCCTTGCGATAGCCACCTACGCCTCGATGTCGCTGGTATACCCGCACGGGAGCCAGCAGCTTTCGACGTTCGGCAACATCGCGCAATGCATCGTGCCGCTCGTCGCGAATGCGTTCCTGTTGCTCAATGCCGGCACTCCGCATTGGCGCCGCAATATTTTCTGGATGCTGCTTGCGCTGAGCTGCACGCTCTGGATGCTTGGTGAGTTCGACTGGACCTACTGGGAGGTCTACAAACACGAATCGGTCCCGACGATGTATGGCGGCGATATCGTGTTCTTCCTCAAGGGAATCCCAATGATGGCCGCGCTGGCGTTGCAGCCGCATCGTCGCCAGGCGGAACTTCAGTTGCGCCTAGGCTACCTTGATTTCGTCTCGCTGCTCACTTGGTGGACCTTCCTCTACGTCTTCGTCGTCTTTCCGTGGATGTACGCGCTTCCATCGGATGCTCAATACAATTTCAACTACGATCTCATCACCAACATTCAGAACATGGTGATTGTCGGTGGCCTCGGCTACCTCTGGCTGCGCTCGAAGGGCGCTTGGCGGCTCGTCTACGCGAATCTCTTCGGCGCGGCGACGATGTACATGCTGTCGTCGCTAACGATCAACGTCGCGATCACGCTGCACCGCTATTCGACCGGAAGCATCTACGATATTCCCCTCGTCTCCTCTTTCTTATGGCTCGCGCTCGCTGGTCTTGTGGCCTACCGCAATCGGGCTGATCTCGAGCCCGCAGAAGACGACGAACCCGCAAGCAGTGCGGACGCCACCAGCCAGGATCGTAACTGGGCTTCGCGCCTCGCCATGGTAGCGGCCCTGTCGCTCCCTTTATTCGCGATTTACGCGGTTCACTATTCCAGCGAGCCTCACGAAATTCGGGACTATCGAACTCTGACTGCTTTGATTGCGTCAATTCCGCTGATGGTGATCATTTTCTTTCGAACCTACATTGCGGATAAAGACCGCGTGCGATTGCTGTCGCGCTCCGAACAGTCGGTAGAAAATCTGCAGCGCCTCCAGGCGCAGCTTGTTCAGACGGAAAAACTCGTGTCCCTCGGCCAGCTCGCCGCAGGCGCAGCTCATGAAATCAACAATCCCCTAGCGGCGATTCTTGGATTCTCAGACCTTCTCGCAGATGATCCATCGCTCTCCGAAAAAGCCCGCGCGAGCGCCGGAAAAATTCGCGACCAGGCCCGCCGTACGAAAACTCTCGTCGGCAATCTTTTAAGCTTCGCGCGCCAGGTTCCGCCGGAACGCACGCTCCTCGACATCAATACGGTTGTCACGAATGCCATACAGCTGCGCTCTCTCGATCGTTCTCCAAAAACGCGAGTCGAGTTGCAGCTTGAATCCGTCCTTCCCGGCGTGCGCGGCGATGGCAATCAGCTCATGCAGGTTTTCTTCAACCTCATCAACAATGCTGTCGACGCCATGGAATCGCATGAAGGCGGCATCCTTACTGTCAAAACTGCGCGCGACCGCGGAAGTGTGATCATTCTCTTCTCCGACACAGGCCCGGGCATCAAAGAGCCTCATCGCGTTTTCGATCCGTTTTACACGACGAAACCCGTCGGAAAAGGCACCGGTCTCGGCCTGAGCATCTGTTTTGGAATCGTTCAGGAGCACGCCGGCAAAATCATGTGCTACAACGCGCAGACGGGCGGCGCTGTGTTTCGCGTCGAACTTCCCGCTGTTCTTGCTGCGCTGCCCGCGCGTGAACCTCAACTTGCCGGCGCGACTCCTCTGCCACTGCCGCCAAAGCGCTGACGCGGCCGCGATCAAATGCCGGGCTGTGCGCTCGCTGAGCCGCTCCCTCCAAAACCCGTGTTACAGTCAAATTCAGTAACACGATTTCAGGGGCTGGCCGCATCCGACCTCCAAGTAAATGACCGAACCCGCAATTCTCACCGAGAATCTGACGCGCACTTTTGGAGCTCTAACCGCGGTTGACGGCATCAATCTCTCCGTCGCCGCCGGCGAATTCTTCGGCTTTCTCGGTCCCAACGGTGCCGGAAAATCGACAACCATCAAGATGCTCACGGGCCTGTTGGCGCCGACGTCGGGTCGAATCCGGCTGCTTGGAATGGATTTCGCCGCCGATCCCGTCCAGGTGAAACGCCAGATCGGTGTAGTCCCGGAAGGCATGGGACTTTTTGAACGGCTCACCGGCGCCGAATATCTGAATTTTGTCGGACGAATGTACGGTCTCGATCGCGAGACATCCAAGCGCCGTTCCGACGAGTTGCTTCACTTCATGCAACTCGACGATCGCCCCAAATCCGTCATCGCCGATTATTCCCACGGGATGCAGAAAAAATTGGCTCTGGCAGCCGCCGTAATACACGGTCCGCGTATTCTCTTCCTCGACGAACCTTTCGAAGGAGTGGACGCGCTTGCCGCTGGTGCACTCAAAGCTTTGCTCGCTCGCATGACCGAACGTGGTGTCACCATCTTCCTCACCTCCCACGTCCTCGAAATCGTTGAGCGTCTTTGTAGTCACGTCGCGATCATTCACAAGGGCCGCCTTGTCGCCCAAGGTTCGCTCGACGAACTCCGTGCCGGAATTCCGTCGCAAGATTCCGTCCCGCGTACGCTTGAGCAGATATTTCTGTCGATTGTTGGTCAGGGAGGCGGCACTCGCTCCCAGTTGGAAGAGCTTTCGTGGCTGACGTAGCCGCCGGTCCCGGCATTCTTGCGCAGATCCACCTCGTTGCCGAACTGCGCTGGCGCATACTGCGAAATCTTCTCCGCAATCGGAACTCGCGCTGGGATCTTTTCGGGCTTGTTTGGGCTGCGCTTTTTGCAAGCGCGTTCGTCATCGGGTTCTGTGGTCTCTTCTGGTGGGGCGCTTACTTTTCCGTTTCGACCGGTAACCTCGCTTGGCTCCTGCTGCTTTTTTGGAGCATTTCTCTGTTCTGGCAAGCATTTCCCATATTCATCGCGGGATTCGGCGCCCCATTCGAATTTCGCACTCTGCTGCGTTTTCCTCTTCGCTTCAGTGCGTTTTACATCATTGGCCTCGCGTACGGCCTCGCTGATTTTGCAGCGGTCTGTGGAACATGCTGGCTCGTTTCAATTGCCGTCGGCGTCGGAATGGCGAGGCCGTCCCTCATTCCGTCCGTCGTCCTCGTCATCATCCTGTTCATCTGGATGAACATCACCTTGGAGCGCCTGCTCAGTTCCTGGCTTGAGCGTCTGCTCGCGCGCAGGCGAACACGTGAACTGCTGTTCGGCCTCTTCATTCTCCTCAGCGTCTCCGCGCAGTTCATTCGCCCCGCGATCATCCACTACTCCGAAGGAGCACACGGGGCCATCCCTGTGCAACGCCTCGTCTCCGATCTGTCACCCTTTCCGCCCTCACTTGCAGGCTCTTCGATTATTGCGGCGCATGAAGGCGACCCTCTGCAATTTGTGCTGCGCCTCGGCGCGCTGCTCCTTTACATCGCGATCTTCAGCGCATTGTTGTGGCGCCGATTCGCCGCGCAATATCGCGGCGAAGAACTGAGCGAGGCTTCTGCGCCCGCCCGAACTGTGGCGAGCCCATCTTCCATTCCGGCGGCGGAGCAATCCGATCCGCTCGCGTTCCTTTCTGCGCCGGTGGCTGCCGTTCTGACGAAAGAATTCAAATACCTCATACGAAATGGCTTCGTTCTCATTTCTCTGTTGATGCCGCCACTGCTCGTTCTCTTGTTCAGTTCTCAGTTTGCCGGCAAACATCCATCGGTCACTCACACGCACATTACATCCGACACCTTTTTTCCCGGCATGATGGGGTATCTCATCCTGATGTTGATGACCCCTGCCTACAATTGCTTCGCATACGAGAGCAAAGGCATCCGCAACTACTTCACGGCTCCGGTTCGTTTTCGCGACGTCCTGCTCGCGAAAAATTTGATATACGCAGTGATTCTCATCTTCGAAATCGTGCTCTCGACTACATTGCTCTCGATTCGAATTGGATTACCCTCGCCCCCGGTTTTCGCGGCTACGCTTTTGGCTCTCGTCTTTGCGGTTACGGGACAATTCGCAATCGCCGATTGGGTTTCGCTCAGCTTTCCACGAAAGCTCGAATATGGATCGATGCGCGGGCAACGCGGCTCCGGGGTCTCGATCTGGATCGCTTTTGGCGTGCAAATCTTGCTGGCCGGAATCTGCACGGCCATTCTCTTCGCAGGTCGCTGGACGAAGAATCCCTGGCTGCCGGCGGAAGCTTTCGCCGTGCTCGCACTCGCATCACTCGGTGGCTACTTCGCCGCGCTCGACGCACTCAGTAATGTGGCTGAGAAAAAGAAGGAAGTTCTGATTGAGACGCTTTCCAAATAATTTCTAAGCTTTGATACCCATCGCCTCGATGTAACGGTCCGCGATCGCCGACCAGCTGAAAAACATTTCTTGCGCTTTTGCGCTTCGGCCGGACAGTTCCTCGCGGAAGACGCGGTCAGTCGCGACACGCAATACAGCCTCGCCTAGCTCCGTAGGGCTATCGCGGTTGACTAGCACAACTCCTGCGTCCGTAATCGGCGCTGCCGTCTCCGGACCTCGGTACGCGATTACCGGTTTGCCGCAGGCGATTCCCGCAAGCGCGCTCCCGCGTCGCGTCGAAATCGGTCCCCTCACAAAAAGTGCTATATCTGCCGTTCGAAACGCAGACGCGACAAGATCCGCCGGCAACAGCCCATCGAACCGCAGCGCCACCGGCACATCATTCAGCTTCCCGCGCAATTCCGCCTCGCGCTCCGCCGCTCCTCGCCCAAACGCGTGCAGCTCCAGCTTCGCTCCTCGCTCAGTCGCAAATCGCAAAGCGCGCGCAATCTCCGAGCACTCTTCGATTCCCGCGGCTCCTCCCGTGATTCCGTAGACCGCGATTCGCGTAACTCCAGAATCACGGAAAGTCTCGTCGTTGATCTGCCTGTCTGGCAAATTTGCTCCCACAGGAATGAAAATCGCGTTCGTCGGCGAGCGAAGCCATGAAACTGTCTCCAGCGAAACGGTGAACACCGCGAGGTCGGCCGATCGCAGCAGGTGCCGCATCACTCTCAATTGCACTTGCCGCCGTAGCAGATCAACCGCCCGCGTCCCCGCAAACGGCTCTACGTCGTGAAATACCACGCCCGACCTTTGCTCCAGCATTGTGCAACGCACGCACAACGCGCAGCACGCGCCGTGGAAATCCGCGCTCCGACCAAGCCAACGCCGTGTATTGCAGAAAAACCCACCGATCTCGCCAGTTCCCCGCCTGTCGCCGCAGTTCGTCGACACCGTCCGTCCAGCCGCGCTCATTCCAAGGCACGCGAACAATCTCGCCCTTTACCGAGCGTTTGCCCAGCGCCTCACATAGATAACGGCAATATTCCTCAACGGCATCGGTCGGTTCATCTTTCCGCCCGAGCAGTAGGACTACTTCGGAGTTCATTTCGGCAGGGCGAGAATGTGGTTGTCGTCACAGTTCTCGCAAATATAGTCGAAGCGGGAAAACTCGCTCAGCACAAGCTGGCGGCTGTGTTCACTATGAATCTCGCAAAGCACTCGCGGCCTTTGTTTCTCGAGGAGCGTCCGCGCTCCTCGAAACACCTCGCCTTCAGCGCCTTCCACATCACACTTGATGAAATCCGGCGCCCGATACTTCGGCGAGCAATCATCCAAAGCAACCGCGTCGATCGAAACGACATGCTCGTTCGTCGAATCCACCACATGCCCGACGCCGCGGTCCGGCGACACACTCGCGTCAACGCGTTCGAACATCACAGTGCCCGATTCGTGCCACGCAGCTTTCTGCTCGACGTTCACCCATGAAAACAGATTGCGCCGAGCATGTTCTCGCAAGCGCTCGGCAATCTCTGGATCTGCCTCGAAAGCAACCACTTGACCGGCAGGCCCGACGATCCGCGCCGCCGTCATCGAGAAAATCCCGATATTCGCGCCGACATCGTAAAATGTCATGCCGGCCCGCAGATGATCCCGCACGATTTCCAGTTCCCGCCGTTCGCCCGTTCCATTCATCGTCGCGGTGGCTGTCCGTGGATTCAGTCTCAGCCAGATTCCTTCGGCGGGTCCGCCTTTCACCTGCATCCACACCCGCGAATCTCGAGGTACCGCGCGAGACGCGGCCCAAGTCAGCACCGGCCCGACCAACGGCAGCTTTCCCATTCCCCGCAGCGACTGATAATGTCGCTGAAAAATCCGCCCGAGCGTGCCTTCGGCGACGGTCAACCTATTTCTCCACCAAAAAATTGCCGATCACGAGCCCGTCCATCCCCGAACTGAAAAACGTTCGAATCGCATCGGTCGGTGTGTTCACGATCGCCTCACCGCGCAGATTGAATGAGGTATTCATCACCACAGGCACTCCCGTACGCCTCCCAAACTCATCGATCAGCCGCCAGTAAACCGGGTTCGCTGTCTGTTCCACCGTTTGCGGCCGCGCGCTCCCGTCTACGTGGGTCACTGCCGGAATTACGCTTTGCTTTTCCTGACGCACTTGCGCCGTCAAAATCATGAACGGCGAATCCGTCGCGCTCTCCACGAACTCTCCCGCCGCTTCGCTCTTCATCGATGGCGCGAACGGCCGCCACCACTCGCGAAACTTGACGGCATTGTTCACCTTGGCCGTCATCTCCGGATCTCGCGGATCGGCGAGGATCGATCTTCCTCCCAGCGCACGCGGACCAAACTCCATCCGCCCCTGAAACCACCCAAGAATTTTTCCTTCGCTCAATAGTTGAGCAGCTGTTGCGCCGGGATCGTCCAACCGTGAATACCGGAGCTTATAGGTCTGAAGCGCGGTTTCAATCGCGCTGTCATCGAACGCCGGCCCAAAATACGCATGTCGCATCGCCCGATTCGGCAACCGCCCGCCATGATCCAGATACGGCGCCAGCGCAGCCCCGAGCGCGACTCCATCATCCGAAGCCGCCGGCTGCACAAACAATTTCTCAACAATACCCGACGCCAGAATCTTCCCATTCGCTTTCGAGTTGAGCGCCACTCCGCCCGCGAGACAAAGGTTTTTGCTGTTCGTTTTCTTCAACGCCGCCCGCACCACGCTCATCATCGCGCGCTCGCAGTAATCTTGAACCGCGAACGCAATATTCTTGTGCCGCTGCTCGATCTCGCTCTCGGCAACGCGCGCCGCGCCGAGTGCCGCCGCAATCCCCGCGACTGCTCCTGTTCGCCCACCGTTCATTCGGTTCGTGTGCACGCGATACGGCGTCCCGTTGTTCGTCTCGGCGTCGATGAATGCGTCCAGCTTGATGCCCGGCTCGCCGTACGGCGCCAGCCCCATCACTTTCCATTCATCGCTGTTCGGCACAAACCCCAAATACTCGGTGAACGCGCTGTA
Organism: uncultured Acidobacteriota bacterium; assembly: GCA_963766985.1. Classification (GTDB taxonomy): domain Bacteria; phylum Acidobacteriota; class Terriglobia; order Acidiferrales; family UBA7541; genus Acidiferrum. Next base: position 1,210,657 of record CAVYCJ010000002.1, on the reverse strand, counting down.
AAATCCGCCGATCGAATTTGGAAACGGAATCGTCTGCACATGCTCGATCCGTCCGTTTTTCCCATGCCATATCGACGTTGCTTCCCAGGCCCCGCGTCCGTCCATGACCACAATGGCTGCGTCGTCGAATCCCGAATAGCCATATGCACTGATCGCGTGCGCCAGATGGTGCTCTACGAATCTCATCCGCGGCTTCGACGTCCCGAACTTGCGCTCAAAAACTCGCGCACCCGATTCCTGATGCCACATGCTCAAAAAATGTCGCGAGGAATTCAAAACATTGAGGTACGTCGCCGGCCACTGACCCATCCCATACATCTTCAAATCGTGGCGAAACACCGGTCCCGCCGTTTGCCATCCAAAACACACTTCGTCGATCTGATCGGCGCGCACGTTCGCAAATCCAAGGCACGCCTCAATCGCGTGCACCGGAAACCGCGCATCGTGCTTCACGCGGCTGATACGCTCTTCCGCCACCGCAAAAAGCAGCTCGCCATCGCGCACGATGCACGCGGACGAATCATGCATCTGCGAATAGTTGACCCCAATCGTCAGCATCGATTCACTGAGTTCCTTGCTCTTCCGCCGCCCAATTCACTCGATACGCTCGGTATTCACCGGAATGAAAAACTTCACGCGCACCAACCGCCTTAATCTCGTCACCCAGCCTCACGGCGCTCCACTCTGCATCGATCAGCACCGTCGCATGAATCGCTCGCACGAACGCAATCGATTGCGCCGAACTCTGCTCCGAACTCAACGCCGCGACTCGACGCCCGGTAAATAACGCCAACGTCCGCGGTTTCGGAAAAACCAGCACATCCTCCGGCGACGTATGCTCTCGCACAAACGCAAACAGTTCCGTAGCCGTCACATCAGCAACGTTCGGCTCGGCTGACAGCGACCGCTCATGTCTAATTGCTCCAGCGTAGCTCAGCGCAGCGATCCCAACGAGCGCAGCAGACGCCGTGACTCGAACAGGTAACCTCAACGAGCTAAGAACCCGGATCAACTCTCGCAGCCCATAAAAGAAATACAGCGGCAGAATCGGCAGTAAGCCACGCAGTCCGATCTCTGAATTCCAAACAAGCAAAACGGCGACATACGCCAACAAATAAAATTCCTTCACGCCGCATTCGCGCCACAAACTCTTCAGGAAGCCCCAGGCAGCAGCTGCCGTAAAGACCAGCGCGGCCACGATCTGAATCTCTTTGCTGATTCCGTTCTGCCAAACGTACGAAAGCGTCTTGCCGTAGTAGATTGTGTTAACCGCAATCGTCCGCCACGAAAAATGAAACGCGCTGACATAACCTTGCGGCGAAGTGAGCAGTAGGGTCTGAGCGCCTGCCAACAATCCAGTAAGCCCAAGTACACACAGCAAAAATCGACTCGGTCGCCGAAACTTAGCTAAGTCCGACGCCACGAGCGCGAACACCAATGCGATCCCGATCGTCCGGGTTCCGTAAGCGCAATAGACGAGCGCTGAAACGAGTAAGTGCATGACCAATTTCAAATCGATCTCGCTGAAGCCGCCTGTAAAGCCGCTCGATAGCCAACAGGGCAGCAAAGGAAAACAGCAGATACGGAAATTCCGACAGAATGAAATCGCGCTGCCCCCAAAACACCGGACTGAAACTCACAAGCCCCAACAAAATCGCCGTCCCAGCCCATCCAATCTCATCTCGCACCAACTCGACGTACACCGCTAAGAAGCCGATGAAACAGAACGCAGTTACAATCTTGAATGCCCGAAGATCCAGCCCAAAGATCCGATACACCGGCGCCAAAATCACCGGATAAACCGGTGGATACCCCGTCGATGGCGAAAGCCACATCGCATCTGGATTCGGGATGTACCCAATGTCCGAGTAAGCATGCCCTTCGACCAGATTCTTCGCGTGCATGATATAAGCCGCAAAGTCATCGTTCACAAAAACATGCCCAAGTCGGATCGTCGCGACGTAGCAAATCGCAACCACAAAAATAATCCCCGCAACAACTAGCCGGCCTGAAGCAATCGCATCACGACCAGTCGCTCGCATCGGCCCGATCCGAAGTTGTTCACTGGCGATGACCGCGCCGCTTGCCACTCGAGCATTCACGCTACTCACACTCGTTTCGATACTTCCTCCGCCCGCACAACCCTCAAGAACAATTCTTCCAATCTCTGTGCTGCGCTCGACCATTCGTATCGCTTCATCGACTCCTGCGCCGCGCAACCCAATCGCTCGCGCAACTCCTCCGACTCCGCCAATCGGGCGATCGCGCTCTCTAGCGCGCCGGCATCCGCAGGCGCTACAAGCAAGCCATTGAATCCGTCTTGCACCACGTCCGGCATCCCGCACGTCTCCGCCGTGATCACCGGCATGCCGCTCGCCATCGCTTCCAAAAGTACGGACGGCAGCCCTTCCATCAGCGACGGAAAAACAAAAATGTCATGCTCGGCGTAAAGCTCCTGCATGCTGCCCGCCGCAATTACGGGTCTGACGTCGATATTCGCCGCAAGCTTCGGCCCAAAAAATCGCATCACTTCTTCCGCCGGAGCGCCCGGCCCCGCAATCGTTAGCTTCAATCCCGGAATCCTCCGCACCAACCGCTCCATTGCCTCTCGAATGTAAAAAATCCCGCGCTGATCGAGCCAGGTTCCCGCATACAACAGTCGCAACGTCTCGCCGCGCGCATATCGTCGCCTCCGCCCGAAAAATCTTTGCTCCACGCCGTTCGGAATATACGCAACACGCTCCGGCGCCATTCCATATTTCAGTTGCAGCAGGTTCCAAACATCGCGGCTATAAGCATGCGCCCCGTCGGCAGTTCGAATCGCCCACCGAAATCGTGGAAAATGGTAGACGCGATGCCACGCGCGATTCTTCCACCCAAAATTCCACGCACGCCCCTTCTGCGCCTCGCGCGTCATTACATCCAGGCGCCGTTCTTCGAGTCCGTGTAGCGTCATTAGATACGGCGGCCCCGTCTTTCGTCCGAGCCACCTGCGCTTCAACCCGTAAATGAGTCCGGCTGGCGCATGCAGATTCAGCAAAGAAAACTGATCGCGATGCTGCGCAATGTACTTCGCTAGTCGCCTCGAAAAAATCAGCTCGCTGAATCGCGGCGACACCGAACCCGGAGCGATAAGATCGTCCAGAAACACGTACGTGACGCGGTGCCCGCGCTGCTCCATTTCGCGGCCGAGGTTGTATACGATCGTGGCGACTCCGCCTTCGCGCCGCTTCGGAACGCCTGCCGCCATCAGAATGTTGAGTTTTTGCTCTTGCGAACTGTCGACCGCCGAACTCAAACGCTGGCCCCCCGATCCCGGTCGACGTGTCCCGGTCGGAGGTACGGCAGCCACTTCTCTCGCGTCCTTCGATACATTCCATTCGTCGCCAACTGGCGCTTCCACGAGTAATAAATCTTCGGCGGCAGAACGCACGCCGGCAGCAGCGTCGCGCACTTGAAGATCCAATGCGCCATCGACGCTGACTCGTGGGTCACTCGATAGTTGTGCAGTTCTGTCTGAATGGTCTTCCATGGCATCCCACCATCGGCTAACAGCAAAAGTTGATCCGCTTCGTTCTGTACCCAATCCACGACGATTTCCGCGATCTCGTGAGCAACCCCGCGACGCTGTAGTTCGTCTCGCAAGGCCACAGCCAACGCCGCCAGCACTTGCCCTTTGCGGCGAATCGCTTCCACATTGCCGTCGCTGAACTGAAACAGATTCGCGTCATGCAGCCGGTAAAACGTCAGCGACTCACGCAAAATCAAAACATCCGCAAAAAGCCCCGCCAGCGTAAACAGATACTCATCCGCTTGAAATCGCAGCGTCTCCGGCACCCGCCCGATCTCGCGCAACACCGAAGCGCGATACGTCATCCGGCTCGTGCCGAGAAAGCTTTTCCGCAGTCGAAACGCCTGCGCGCCCTCGCGCGAATTGATACGAAATCTCGGTGTTTCGCGCAGCAACTCCGTGTGTTGCCGGCCATCCGCGAAAACTTCCGTTATCCCGTGCCCAACGAGCCCAACCTTTTCATCCGATGCGAGCGCATCTGCCACAGCCCGCAGCTTGCCCGGCGCCCACCAGTCGTCGCCGTCCAGGAACGCAACAATGTCGCCCGCGCACTCCGGAATCCCCGCGTTAAATGCCGATGCCTGCCCGCCATTCGCCTTCCGAATCAGCCGAACCCGCGGCGCAAATTTCGCCACGATCTCCGCCGTCTGGTCGGTCGACCCGTCATCGACCACGATGACTTCCCGCTCGCTGTCCGCGACGTCCTGATCCAACACGCTCATCACGGCTTGCTCGATAAACCGTTCGTGGTTATACGTGTCGATCAGTACGCTGATATAAGGTCGCGCCATTTGCCCACGGAATCGCCCCAAAAACCGATAATGCGCACACATCGAAGCGATAACCTCATATTAGGCCAATCGCGACCACCCGATTCGCGCAGTTTCCTCGTCGATGTCTCAATACACATACTGATGTCCCCGTCGGATCGCAGGATTTTCTAAATACTTCCACGAAGTCGCCGCCACTCCCCAGGTGATAAGCAGAGCCAGCACCATCACTCCGACCCCTCTGAGGTCGTTCGTCTCCGGATCCGAGTGCAACAACAGGTGATACGCCCACTGATTGATCGTCAGATGGACGATATACACACAATAAGAAATCCCGCCGACATATCGGAGCGCTCGATTCTTAAGCACTCGGACCAGCAAGCTATCGGTCTGCGAGAGTGCAAGAAGCAAGACACACGTATAAAAGACTGCAAGCGCGCTGTAGCCCACGGTATAAGTCACAACTCCAGCAGGTCTGACAAATGTCGGCGAAAGCCCAGCTACGACCGCAAATGCGACGAAAGAAGCGCCCCAGGCCAAGCCACGGCGCGTTTCCAGAATCTGGCGAAACGCTCGTCGCCGCCATCCAATCGCGGCCAATATCCCAAATGCCAGCGCATCCGCTCTACATGGCATCGCAAATCCCGCCAGATAATAAAATCGTGGCAAATAGCTATGGATAGCAAATCGCATCACCGGCGCCGCGCAAATGACCGCCACGAGCAGCCACACCAGCCGTCGAACAGGTATCCAACGGATCGCCATCGGCGCCAGCAAATAAAACTGCTCCTCCACTGCCAGGGACCACGTCACCACAAACCATTTCCACTGAAACGGCGACGGCACAAAGATCACGTTCTGCAAGAACAGCACATATATAGGTACCGTCGTCAGGTCTCGGCGCCCAACAGGCATCGCCCCTGGGATCGCATAAACACCGATCGCAACAATCACGACGTAAATCAAAATCCACGAATAGTAGACGGGCAAAATTCTGAATACGCGTCGCGCATAAAACGTTCTGAAATAGCGCGGCGAATCCTGAACATCCAGCAGGATGCCCCCAATCAAAAAACCCGAAAGCACGAAGAACAGATCCACTCCGCTCCATCCGACGGTCAACCCGCTCAAGAAATGACCCGTCCAGTATCCCAAGTGCGAGTGATCAGGATTCGCAACATAGTGGCAAATAACCACGAGTAAAATGGCCACACCGCGCAACCCATCGAGTTGCGGTAAGCGCTGGTTACGCGCGCTGAAGTCTTCATCTTTGGGTTTGAGAGCGGTAGCGTTCATCAACCCCCTCGAAGGCGTTTCGGTTAAGTCATCTTAACCTCCTCAGGTTTCCGCGAAGGCCGAAATGCATGCGTGATTGCCATCCGCCACTCATCCAGTTTGTGAATGTTCTTGTACCCGACGACCAGCGACCCAGCCGCATTCAAATAGGTCACGGCCCGGTGCCGCCACGTCATTCGCGCTTTGAAATGCGACGCGTATCTCACTAGGTGCCGCGCGGTCTTGAATCGCCCAGGCGTCACCAAGTCGAATTCGTCACCTTCCTGCGTCAGTTCCCATTGTTTGAATAAGACCGTAAGTTCACGTCGATCGAGCGCATAAGCGCGCTCATCCAGCCAGGTTCGCATTGCCCGAACCAGTGCAGTTCGCGTCTGCATCCGCAGCTCGCGTCTGCGCGAATCCACTTTCCCGCCGTCTGCGAACAAATTTGTCGAATGGATTCGATACACAGCCAGGCGATCTGGGATCGCAACGATCGGGGCCACAAAAATCGCCAACGCCGAGAGAAACCCGTCAGCCTGGATCGTCAATGATTCTGGGATGGGCAACAGCAAGTCGATCACGCTCCGCCGAAACGACAGAAATGACGTCGGGTACAAAACATACTTGAGCAATTCATCCGCATCCGCCGGCAGGAACCCCGATACGAGTGGCAACTGGCCCTCGCGATACAGCCCTTTTAAAGCGTTCCATTCGCAATACGCGTGATACACCATCCCGACTTCCGGCTTTCTTTCGAACTCTTCCACCACTCGCGACAACTTTCCGGGCAGCCAATAGTCGTCGGCGTCCAGCAGTGCGACATATTTTCCTGTCGCTCGCTGCAGGCCGAAATTGAACGCCGAAGCCTGGCCCCCATTCGGCTTCCGGAAATACGTAACCGCCTTTCCAAACCTCCGAACGCGTTCCGCCGTGTCATCCGTCGAACCGTCATCAATGACGAGAATCTCCCTTTCACGAGCAGGGAAGTCCTGCGCGATCGCGCTCTCAATCGCTTGTTCCACATACTGACCGTAATTGAACGAATCGATCAGAACGCTAATCAACGGCTTCTGCGAGTTCATTGTCTTCCTGCACTGTCTGGCTACGCATTCTGCCGGCCACGCCGGAGCCGAAGCGCTCCGCTTCGCAATCCCAGCGCGTGCCGTATGGGTCGCGTGATGTCATAGAAGAAGAACGCGACCGGCTGCACCATGTAGCCCCGAACGAAGTTCTGGCATCGTTTCGCCGTCCTTCGCGTCGCGGACCAATATCTCCCCGCCTTCGATCGAATCCTTGTGGCATCCAGCACCTCCGTCGCATCCGAAATTCGCCGCATATGTCTTCCGTTTCCCGCTAGATGAAAGTTCGCGTCCGCCTCAATCCCGTACCACACACCCGCCCGCCCCTTCGGGTGGTAGCTGTAGTCATGGTTCTGGTGTACCGCGATCACGCTGCGCGACGCGTCCACGACAGCCGCATCCGAATCGAGCGCCTTCCACATCAGCCACTGATCCCAATGCACCCGCCCCACTACCAGCGGCGGCACGCTCGCCCCATACAATCCCTTGCTGAACGCGAAATAATCGATCCACTCCTCTGACCGCTGCACACCCCGCATCAGCGCCACGCCTTGCAGCCGCGATCTCCAGCTCGCTTGCAGAAAATCCAGCGGCTCCGGCATTTCGATATCCCAGCGTCTTCCGACCATCAGGAACTTCGGGTGCCTATCGCGCACCCGCTTCAGCGCCCGCAAAAAGTCATCCATCAAAATAATGTCGCAGTTCACGTAGCAAAGGATGTCGTTGCGCGCCAATGCCCGCGCCGTGCTGAACATGTAGTCGAGCCGCTTCGACCCCTGTTCGCTGCGCGCCACATACGGCTCGAAGCGTAAGCGCAGTTCCCGCGCGGTCTCGGCCGCTCCCGCATCGTCACCAAACAAAATGACCTCAACGTTGGGATGGAGCAGCGTCCAACTCTTCAGCGCGTTGCGCTGGATGATCGCGCTATGTCCAGTGAAAGGCTTTGCGGTGGTGAAAAGAGTGAGCATCCGTCGCCCTCCGCCTATCCCACTTAATTAAGTGTACGGATAGGTAAATGACAGGCCACGGATACTACACCAAGGCAGTAATGATATCTACACAATAATATTTAAATAAGATAGCCAGAGATCGCCGCGCCTGCTAGGCGTCCGGAGGGGGCTGGGGCTGGTTCCGCTGAGTGGTGAGTGAGAAAGGGAAGGGCGCCGTTTCAAGCGCCCGCAATCAAAGACGCCGCCCCGCTACTTCACTCCGGCGGTGACCCGGGCTGCCTGCGTCATCTCTTCTAGAATCGAATCGATCCCGCGTGTAATGCTCCAGTTCGGATAGTGCTTCTTCAGCTTCGACAGGTTCGAGATGTAGCAGATGTGATCGCCCTTGCGATTTTCATCGACATACTTCCAATCCATCTTGCGTCCCGTCAGCTCTTCAATCCTTGTGATCGCTTCGATCATCGAGATGCTGTTCCCGCGCCCGCCGCCCAGGTTGTAGACTTCGCCCGGCCTCGGCGCCGCCGCGAACTCTTCGATCGCGCGCACCACGTCATAGCTGTGAATGTTGTCGCGGACCTGCTTGCCCTTATACCCAAACACGGAATACTTGCCGCCGGTCACGCCCTGCTTCACCAGATACGACAGAAATCCATGCAACTCCACTCCCGAATGCGACGGCCCCGTCAGACATCCGCCGCGAAACACGCCGACCTTCATCCCGAAATATCGCCCATACTCTTGCGCCACTAAATCCGCCGCCGCTTTCGACGCGCCAAACAGCGAATGCAGCGTCCGATCGATCCGGCAAGTCTCATCGACTCCGTCGTAATCCTCTGGCCGCGCATATTCCCACCGCGTCGCCAGTTCCTTCATCGGAATTTCGTTCGGGGCGTCGCCGTAAACTTTGTTCGTACTGAAAAGCACAAACACCGCTTCGGGACAATGCTGCCGGGTCGCCTCCAGCAAATTGATCGTCCCCAGTGCGTTCACCTCAAAATCCAGAATCGGAATGTCCCGCGCCTTGTCGTGCGAAGGCTGTGCCGCGCAATGCACGATCAACTCAAACTTATGCGCCTTGAATAGCTCATCGATCCCCGCGCGATCGCGAATATCCAGCTCCGCGTGCTGAAATCGCTTCGTTGACTGCTTCAGCCGGTCGAGATTCCACAAGGTGTCGCCCGCCGCGCCAAAAAACACGCGCCGCATATTGTTGTCCACGCCGACGACGTCATGCCCTTGCGCATCGAAATGCGTCACCGCTTCCGACCCGATCAGTCCGCTGCTGCCCGTCACCAGAATTTTCACGCGTGCGAGCCTCCATTAAAAGAATGCCATAAACGCACGAGAACCTCGAACCTCGCCTCGCTCAGCCTCGTTCACTCCACGGTTGCTGTCCCGGAAAATTACTGCCCACGCCAATTGACCTCGCCCCGCGACCCGTTAAACTATTTCTGCGCTCCGGAATCTGCAAACCCTTCCTCCGCCAGCGCTCCCCTTCATTTCGCATGACGAACTTCGTCGCTTTCCGCATTCCTGCGTCCGCAGGTCGCGCCGGCATCGACTCAATGCCAGCTGCGTCGGCGCTCTTTCACGTCCATTCGCCGGCCTTCCGCCTTGATCGCCGCCATTGCCAGCATTTGGCGCCACATTCTTCTCGCCTGGCCGCACTTCATGGATCACGCTACGACCGCAAACCCCAACTTCAACGCCGGCGCCACAACCCTCCCTCACGCCTACTCTCCGCTCCTCGTTCTGGTATCGATCGCAATCGCCGTCCTCGCCTCCTACGCCGCGCTCGACCTTGCCGGCCGCACCTCCGCCTACGAAGGCCGCCTCCGTTTCGTCTGGACCGGCGCCGGCGCCTTCGCCATGGGCCTCGGCATCTGGTCGATGCACTACGTCGGCATGCTCGCTCTCACGCTGCCCGTCCGCGTCCTTTACGATCTGCCGACCGTTCTCCTCTCTCTCCTCGCCGCCGTTCTCGCATCCGCCGTCGCGCTTCTCTTCGTCAGCCGCTCCGCACTAAAACCGTGGCCCGTCTTCGCCTCCAGCCTCGCCATGGGCGCCGGCATCTCCGCCATGCACTACATCGGTATGGCCGCCATGCGCCTTCCCGCGGATTGCCGCTACGATCTCCGCATCGTCGCCGCATCGATTCTCGTCGCCGTTGTCGTTTCCGTAGTAGCTCTTCTTCTCGCCTTTCGCCTTCGACAAACCGAACGCGAACTCAGCCCATCCAAAATCGCGAGCTCCATCGTTATGGGTTTCGCCATCGCCTCCATGCACTACACCGGCATGGCCGCCGTCTCTTTCGTCCCCGCGCCGCTCACCGACAACATCTCCCGCTCCATCGAAGTCACTTCACTCGGCGCGTTCGGAATCGCTATCGTCTCCAGCGTCGTCCTCGCCGTCGTCACCATCACCTCTGTCCTCGATCGCAAATTCTCCGCGCAGGCCGCCCAACTCGCCCTCAGCCACGAACGCTACCGCCTCGTCTTCGAACGCTCCATGTCTCCGCTTCACCGCTCCACGCTCGACGGCCTCATCCTCCATTGCAACGACGCCTGCGCCCGCGCTCTCGGCTACGACTCCCGCTCCGCCGCGCTCGCCGCCCACGCGCGCATCGAGTTCGTCGAATCCGCCGACGAAGAAAATCACATCGAATCGCTCTCCACCTATCGCCAGCTCACCGATTTCGAAGCCCGCCTCCGCCGTCGCGATGGCCGCACCATCTGGGTCCTCGAAAACGCCAACCTCGTGGACGGCGACGAATCCGGCGCCGCCTCCCGCATCGTCGAAGGCAGCTTTATCGACATCTCCAGCCGCAAAGAAATCGAGCGCGAACTTCAGCGCACCAAACAGCACGCTGAAAGCGCCAGCGCCGCCAAAAGTGAATTTCTCGCCGCCATGAGCCACGAAATCCGCACGCCCATGAATGGCGTCATCGGCATGGCCGACCTGTTGCTTGATACCGAACTCAACTCCGAACAGCGTGAATTCGCTCTCACTCTCCGCCACTCCGCCAACGCGTTGCTCGCCATCATCAACGACATTCTCGACTTCTCAAAAATCGAGGCCGGCAAAATGGCCATCGATCCGATCCCCTGCGCGCTCGACACTGTCGTCTACGAAGTCGCCGAACTCCTTCATGGCAAAACGCGCGAAAAAGAGCTCGGCTTCGCCGTTCGTTACGCGCCCTCGCTCCCCTCGCGTTTCATCGCCGATCCCGGCCGCATCCGCCAGATCCTCATGAATCTCATTGGTAACGCCATCAAGTTCACCGCCAAGGGCGGGATCCAGCTCAGCGTCGAGCCCGACACGTCCGGCGACTTTTCCACCGGCCGCGACACCGCCGCCGTTCACGACACGACCGCACCATCCATCCGCGTCAAATTCTCGATCTCCGACACGGGCATCGGCATCCCCGAAGAAAAACTCAACTCCGTCTTCGAAAAATTCACCCAGGCCGACGCCTCCACCACGCGCCACTACGGCGGCACCGGACTCGGCCTCGCAATCTCCGCTCGCCTCACCGAACTCATGGGCGGAAAAATGGGCGTCCAGAGCGCCGTCGGCCGCGGCTCCACATTCTGGTTCACGCTCCCGCTCATCATCGACACCGCTCTCGCCGCCACGGAAGCTCCTCAGCTCGACATGACCTCTCTCCGCATCCTTCAGGTCGACAAAAACGACGCCAATCGCCACACCCTCGCCGAACAACTCGACCACTGGAAGCTCCGCAATTCCGATTGCGCCTCCGCCGAAGACGCGCTCACGCTCCTCCGCGCCGCCCATCGCACCAACGATCCGTTTCGTATCGCGATCATCGACGATCAAATCTCCGGCGCCGATCCCGAATCTCTCGGCCGCGCCATCAAGTCCGATCCGCAACTCGCCGCCACGCAACTCGTCATGCTCTCTTCGCGCGGCCATCGTGGAGACGCCCGCCGCGTCAGTGAAGCCGGATTCGCCGCCTATCTTGTCCGCCCCGTCCGCCAATCTTTCATGCTCGAAGCTCTTCGCGCCGTCTGGGCCAACGCGCAGGATCCAACTCAAATCCATCCGCTCGTCACGCGCCATTCCTTAGCCGAGCGTATGTCTCCGAGCGCGGCGCCCGAACCGTCTTCACCTCCGAGTCCCACAACTCGCCCATCCGACACAACAGCGCCCCTTGTTTCGCAACGACTCCCGGAAATCACGCCGTCTCCCGCCGCAAAAAACTCTGCCCCTCGCCTTCTGCTCGTGGAAGACAACGCCGTCAACCAACTCGTCGCCTCCCGCATGCTCCAGCGCCTCGGCTTCACCGTCGAATTCGCCACCGACGGAAAAAAAGCCGTCGACCTGGTCGCCGCCAATCGTTACGACCTCGTCTTCATGGATTGCCAGATGCCCGTCATGGACGGCTACCAGGCCACCGAACAAATCCGCCGCTCCGAAAATGCAGACGAAAATGGACGAGATGTTTCAAACGCAGACGATCACCGCGATCGTCGTCGCCACGTCATCATCGTCGCCATGACCGCCAACGCCATGGAGAGCGATCGCCAGCGCTGCCTCGACGCCGGCATGGACGACTACATCTCCAAGCCCATCAACAAATCCGAAATCGTCGCCGTCCTCAAACGCCACCTCCCCACCGCCCTCCCCCAACCCACCGAACCCCTCCTCCAGTAATCTCGCCGCATCCCGCACAATCGATCCTCACTACAAAACATGTAGGGGCGCAGCACTGCTGCGCCCCATGTCCGCACGATTCCCCCTTCAAGTACCCTCCGGTTTTTCTTCCCAATCTCCGCTAGAATGCCCCCTTCCTCCGGAGGCCGCATGAACCGCATCCGCACCCTGCTCGCCATCGTTCTTCTCCCCGCAAGCGCGCTCCCGGCCCTCGCCCAAAAGCCTCCCCTCCTCCCCGAAAAAGACATCGCCGCCCTCGCCCAGGAACTCTCCGGCGAAATCGCCAAACGCAATCTCGAAGGCATCACCCGCTTCCATCGTCAGCGCGGCTCGCAAGGCTTCCACTCCGCCGCCGAAATCGTCGCCGAACGTGCCCGCGCCTACGGCCTCTCCGACGTGCAAATCCTCCAATTTCCCGCCGACGGAAAAATCTATTACGGCACGCAACGCTCGCGTCCGCCGTGGGACGCCGAATTCGCCGAACTCTGGGAGCTCGTCAACAATCAGCCCGCCGTAAAACTCGCCAGCTACGAAGCCGAACCCGTCACGCTCGCCGAAGACAGCGAAAGCGCCGACGTCACCGCAACGCTCATCGATGTCGGCAACGGCACAAAAGAATCCGACTACGCCAACAAAAACGTAAAAGGACAGATCGTCCTCGTCGCCGCGCAACCCGGCGCCGTCCAGGACATCGCCGTCGGCAAATTCGGCGCCGCCGGAATCATCAGCTACGCGCAAAACCAACCAACCGCATGGTCCGGCGAAGACGAAAATCTAATCCGCTGGGGACACCTCGAATCCTTCTCGCCCAACAAAACTTTCGCCTTCATGTTTTCGCTCAAAACCGCGCGCGCCTATCAAGCCCGCCTCGCCGCCGGCGAAAAAATCCAGCTCCACGCCATCGTGAAAGCCGGCCAGCATCCCGGCTTCACCGAACTCGTCACCGCGACGATTCCCGGCGCTCGACAGCCCGGCCCTGGCGCCCCACCCAGTCTTGAGAACGAAGAGATCGCCTTCAGTTGCCATCTCGATCATCAGCGCCCCGGCGCCAACGACAACGCCAGCGGCTGCGTCACCATTCTCGAAGTCGCGCGTACCCTCCAGCGCCTCATCTCCGAAGGCAAACTCGAGCGCCCCGCGCGCACCATTCGCTTCATCTGGCCGCCCGAAGTCGAAGGCACGCTCACGCTCCTCAACGCCAAGCCCGAATTCGCTCAGCGCATCAAAGCCGTCATCCACATGGACATGGTCGGCGGCAACCAGAACACCAAATCCGTCTTCCACGTCACACGCGGCCCTCGCAGTCTTCCGTCCTTCGTCCACGACGTCGCCTGGGCCTTCGGCAATTTCGTCAACGAGCAGTCCTACAATTTTGCCGCCGGTCTTCCCGCACAATATCCGCTGATCGCGCCCGAAGGCGGCAAAGAGCCGCTGCTCGCGCTCGACGCGCCTTACTCGATGGGCAGCGATCACGACGTCTATCAAGACAGCTCGTTCGCAATCCCCGCCATCTATCTCAACGACTGGCCCGACCGCTACATCCACACCAATTTCGACACCGCCGCCAACATCGATCCCACCAAGCTCAAACGCGCCGCCTTCATCGGCGCCGCCAGCGGCTACTACCTCGCGACGATGACCGCGCAAAATCTTCCCGACCTCGAAAAACAGATTCATCACGGCGCCAATCTCTGGCGCGACGCCATGTTTCCACGCGAAAACAATCTGACCGCCGCAGAAATCGAGTGCATGCGCAGTTTCGAGGCTCAATTTCAGTGGGGTCTGCAGGGTCGCCTCGCCGGATTTCTCAATACGAAGCCCGAAGGCGAAAAGGAATATTCCGCCCACCCCGCAATCTGCGATCAAGACAGCAACACCAACGGCGACGCTGCGCTCCGATTTGTGCGCAAACCCGAACCAAAAGGCCCAGCCGCCGTCTTTGGCTCCGACTATTTCGCCGATCGCGCCAAAGCCGCCGGAATCCCGATGCCAAAACTATTCGACTACGAAGGCCTGTGGGGTGCCGGCGAAGAATACGCGTATGAGACTCTGAACTTCGTGGACGGCGTCCTCAACGCGCAACAAATCCGCGATCGCGTCTCCGCCGAATACGGCCCCATCCCGCTCGAACTCGTCGTCGAATACCTGAAAGCCCTCGCAAAAATCGGCGTCCTCGAGCAGCCCAAGTGACTCCTCTCTTCAACAAAGTCCAACTCACCCGTCCACCATTTGTCATTCCGACCGAAGCGAGCCGACGCCTTTTCTTCGCGTTCGCTCCCGCGAACGCGTCGGCTCGCGCAGTGGAGGAACCCTGGCGCAAGACACAGCATCACTACCCCTCACTGTCACGAAGCACCAGCCGCGACAGACATCCGCCCATGCCTAACCCCACCTCCATCGCCGCTCGCATCGAGCATCTCCCTCTCGGCCGCTTCCACCGCCGTTTCATCACCCTCGTCTCCCTCGGCAATTTCTTCGACCTCTACGACATCTTCGTCGTCGCCTACATCGGCGCCGCGTTGCAGCAATCCCATTTCCTCTCGCTCCAGCAATTCACGGAGTTCATCGCCTCAGGCTTCTTCGGCATGTTCGTCGGCACGATCGTGTTCGGCATGGGCAGCGACCGTTTCGGCCGCCGCATCGTCTTCATGACGTTGCTGCTCCTCTATTCCGTCTTCACGCTCGCCTGCGCTTTCGCTCCATCCGCCGGTTGGCTCATCGCTTTAAGATTTTTCGCCGGCGCAGGAATTGGCGCCGAAATCATCGTCATCGACACCTACGTTAGCGAAATCGTTCCCAGCGCCGCGCGCGGCCGCTACGTTGCCATCACCCAGGTCGTCGGCTTCGCCGCCGTGCCCGTCGCCGCCGTCTTGGCGCGCGTCCTCGTCCCCACGCACTTTCTGATGGCCGGATGGCGCTGGGTTGTATTGATTGGCAGCTTCGGCGCGCTGCTTACGTGGTGGTTCCGTCGCCACTTGCCCGAATCCCCGCGCTGGCTTGCCAGCCGCGGCCGCACCGCCGAAGCCGAATCCGTCCTCGCCGCTCTCGAATCCGAATCCTTCGCCAATCTCGACGAAAAACATCTCGCCGAATCGCTCGCATCGCAGCAAACAGCCCAACGGGCGCGCAACACGGGCTTGGGCGCAGGCGACGACGCTGGCGGAGCCGCCGCTTCCGATCCTGCCGTGGAAAAAATCTCCTTCGCCGAACTCTTCCGCCATCCGTATCTCGGCCGTACGCTGATGATGATCGTCTTCCAGGCGCTCCAAACCATCGGCTTCTACGGCTTTGCCAACTGGGCACCCACATTTCTCCTCAAGCGCGGCTTCTCCCTGCTCCATTCGCTCGAATACACCATGCTGATCGCCGTCGTCTCTCCCATCGGCCCGCTTCTCGCCGCCGCCAGCTCCGATCGCATGGAGCGCAAATGGACCATCGTCGCGCTCGCTGTCCTGGTCGCCGCATTTGGCTTGGGATTTGGTGGCGCCAGCACCCCCGTCACCGTCGTTGCCTTCGGCGCGCTGCTCACGCTCTCCAACTATTGGTTCTCCGCTGCATTCCACGCCTATCAGGCCGAGCTTTTCCCCACGCGCATCCGCGCCACCGCCGTCGGCTTCACCTACAGCTGGAGCCGTCTCAGCGCCGCCTTTTCCTCCGTCTTGATCGCCGCGATTCTCACGCGCAGCGGCGTCGGCGCCGTCTTCACTCTTCTGGCCATCGCCATGTGCGGGGTCGCATTCGTCATCGCGATCTTCGGCCCGCGCACAAATCGAATTGTTCTCGAAGAACTCGCAAAATAAGAAATTACGTGGCGAGATAATCGATACCGCTTTCGCGCACTCCTTGTTACAGCGTACTGACGAATTTCTTGTACGCTTGCGTTATAGTTTCAACATGGACACGAAACTCGACCCGCTGGTCACGGAGCGGGCCTTTTTTTCTGCTCTTTTGTCGGGGAATATCGATTCTCTAGATTCGATCCTTGCGGACGATTTTCTGATGATCGACGTCTTGGCAGGTTCCGAAATCTCAAAGCCCATGCTCTTGGCGGCCGTCGGTGCAAGTCAGGTGAAGTTCGAGGCGATCGATCCCGTCGAGAGCAAAGTGCGCATCTATTCCACCGACACCGCCGTTATCGTCGGTCGCACCGAAATGCGCTTTCGCGCCGGCGAATCGTCTTACACCTTCAGCAGCCGTTACACTCACGTCTTCGTCTTACAAGACGGCAGCTGGCTGCTTGCTTCGGCGCAAGGCACCCAAATCCGCTAACCCCCAGCGCCACCCTTCACCGCATCTCCGCAGTCTTCCCGATCGCCGAAGCCAATGTGCGGTTCTCTCAGGTGATCGCTTTCTCACTCATTCCGTCATTCATCCATTCATTAATTCAGTCAGTCACTCAGTCCAATTAAAAAGCGCAGTCAGTCACTCATCAATTAAAAAGCGCATTGTCATCCTGAGCGAAGCGAAGGATCTCAGGCGTAATCCCCAGCAGAACTCATCCCCTATTGTTAGAGCGTAAGTCCAAACGCAAATCAGTCATTCCGACCCGAGCAAGCGCAGTGGAGGAACCCCTCTTCGATCCCTCCACGACCATCCTCTAACAAGCGCCACTTGTTACCCGTTCGCCGCCTGCCCATGCACGACAAGCGGCCGCACCTCGATCGATCCCACCCTCGCCGACGGAATCCGGCTCGCGATCTCGATCGCCTCATCCAGGTCCTTTGCCTCGATCAGGTAAAACCCGCCGAGCTGTTCCTTTGTCTCCGCAAACGGCCCATCCGTCGTCAGCCGCTTGCCGTCGCGCACCCGCACCGTCGTTGCCGTCGAAATCGGCTGCAACTGATGTCCCGCCAGATGATTCCCCTTGTTCTTGATGTCCGTGGTGAACTCCACGTATTCCTCGAACATCTTTCCATAGTCGGCCTGGCTCATCTTGGCCCATTCTTTTTCCGAGTCGTAAATCAACAATAGATATTGCATGGCGTTGTAGCCTCCTGCCGATACGTCGCCCATCCCATCCAGAATCGACAAATCCTACTCAATATTTCCTGGCCCCGCGAGAAACATCTGGCTCCCGCTCCTTCGATCCTTGGCGCACAGACGCGCTCGCTTCCGGCAAAAAGAGGCGGCTTTTTTTCTTTCACCCCTTGACAAATCCCCCAGTTGTGCTAAACTAATCGAAGTCGTTTTTACGCACAAACGCGCCGACCAAATCGGCGTTTTTTTATTTTCTGGCACTCACGCATCGCCGTAACCCCAACAAACAGCACAGCTTGCGCACTCCCAAAATCGGGATTTCTGCAAGCCCTTTCGTTTCAGTCGATTGCACACTCTTTGGAAAACATAGGGGGTATAGGCCCAAAAGGCGAACCCCAAGCGAAAGTCTCCCGGATCGACGGTCGTGAACGCAGGTAAAACTACTCGATCCGCAGCGCCTTCATGGGCTCGATGCCCGCCGCTCGATTCGCCGGAATGAGCGCCGCGAAAAACGAGCAGACCGCCAGCGCGACGGCCGCAATCGTCAGCGCCGTCGGATCCCACGACGACACTCCGTAAAGTTGCGCCGAGATGAGCTTGCCGGCGCCAACCGCGAGCGGCAGACCGAGCAGCAGCCCGATCGCCACGCGCTGAAACGCTCCGCGCAACACTAGGCCCAGAACCTTCCCGCGGTCCGCGCCTAGCACCATGCGGATTCCGATTTCGTTCGTCCGCTGCGCCACCGAATACGCCGTCACGCCATAGAGTCCGATCGCCGCCAGAACCAGCGCGACGACGCCGAACAATCCGGCCAGGCTCGCAACCGCGCGTTCCTGATCGAACGACAAATCGATCTGTTCCTGCATGGTGCGGATGTGGTTGATCGTGAGATTGGGATCGATGTCCGCAAGAGCCTGCGTAACCAGCGGCTCAAGCTTGCCGTTCGGCACTTTGGTGACGAGCAGAACTCCGCCCGGGTTATGGGTGCGTGCTTCGAGCTTGGCCATCAGCTCGTTGTCGTATTTCACGAATTGCGCCACCGGAACATAAAACATCGGCCGCGCGGGCTTGCTGAGAGCGTAGCCCGCGAACTTAGCGTCGCCGACGACCCCGACGATGCGGAATGTACCCGCAAGTTCAGGGAGGTCGAGACCAAAGTGCTGGTCGAGCGGATTTTCATCGCTCTTGAAGAATCGTTTCACGAACGCCTGGTTCACAACGGCGACCGGCGCGGTGGTCTCGTTGTCGGCTTCCGTGAAATGCCGCCCCTGTAGCACGGGAACGCCAAGATGCTGCAGGTAGTCGGCGCCGACGCGATCCCACGAAGCTCCCGACTCTTCATTGATTTTCGCCGGAGGATGGCCCGCGACCATGATCAGCTCGCCCCAATTGTCGGTAAGTGGGTTGTACATCGCGATGTCCGCGCTTTCGACGCCGGGAATGCGCCGCAGATTTTCCGCGAGCCGGCGGCTGAAAGCGATCTGGGCCGGCAAAGGCTTCTCGGAGCTCGGACCGAGGATCTCCACCTCGACGCGATTCGCGACCTGGAAACCAAAATCCTGATGCTCGAGTTTGTTCAAGCTGCGGCCCAGCATCGTCGCGCCGGCAACCAGCACAACCGAGAGCGTCGCCTGCGTTACCAGCAGCGCCTTGCGGGCAAAAGATGAACGATCGGTGTTTCCTCGGCCCGTACCGCGCAGCGCGTCGGCAGGATCGGTGCGCGTGGCGAACCACGCGGGTGCCGCGCCAAAAATCACGCCGGTGATCAGTGCGAGCCCAAAGGCGAATCCCAGGACGACGAGCGAAGGCATGGTGCTGATCGGCAGGAAGTGCGCGCTGTGAAACGCCAGGGCGAGAAGCAGTTGCGCTGCTCCGGTGGCTACCACCAGACCCGCGATGCCGCCCACGATGGCAAGAAGCACGCTTTCGGTCAGAGCCTGCACGATGATTTCGCGCGGCGTCGCGCCGATCGCAAGCCGCACCGCGGTCTGAGCGCGTCGGTTGACGGCGCGGGCGAGCAGCAGATTCGCTACGTTGGCGCATGCGATCAACAGCACCGTTCCACATACCGCGAGCAGAATCTGCAAACTCCGTCCGTATTCTTCCTTCATCACGGCAACGCCCGCGCCAGCGGGAATCACGCTGATGTTTTGCTTCGGCAGCAACCGCTCCACGTCGGGCATGAACGCCGCGGGATAGCCCGAATCGTTCACCAGCCATTGGCGCAGCACGCCGGTCAGCCGCGCGGACATACCGTCGGTGGTTGCGCCGGGCTTCAAGCGGCCAATGGCGCGAAGCCATGCGGAAACCGACTGGCGCACAAGGGAAGTGTTGCCGCTGATGTTCACTTCCTGCTGGAGAGGAATCCAGATGTCGGGAGGATCGCTGTTCAGCGTCTCGCCAAAGAATCCAGGAGGCGCGATGCCAATGACGGTAAAGGGATGACCCTGGACGTCGAATGAAGCGCCGATCACCTTGGTGTCGCCAGCATAGACGGTTTGCCATGCGCGGTGGCTGAGCACGACGACGGGTGCCGAAGCTGGTGTGTCGTCCTGCGCCGTGAAAACGCGGCCGGCAAAGGCGCCGACACCCAGAGTGTCGAAATAATTTCCAGTGACGTATTCGGACCGTAAGCGCCCGAGCCGCTTGTTCGCCTTCGCGGCGGACCGTGGCGTGCCAGCTTCCGGCCTGAAACGCGGTGACTTGCTCGAATTCCGGGGTATTGCTCGCGAGCCTCTGAAAGAGGGGATACGAATACATTCCCCAGTTGTCTTGCGGGCCGCCTTCGACGCAGCAATCGTCGCCCACGCCGATGCGATAAAGGGTTGCAGGGTCGGCGACGGGCAGCGACCGCAGCATGATCGCGTGAATCAGCGTAAAGATGGCGGTGGTGCCGCCAATGCCGAGCGCCATCGTCAGGATCGCCGTCGCCGTGAAGATGGGTGCCTGGCGAAATTGCCTCAGGGCATAGAGGATGTTCGCTTTAAGAGTGTTCATCATTTCCCTTCGAGGGGTCTCGACAACAGAACGAGATCGGGCAGACGGATGTTCCCTGCAATGACGATTCGGAGCGGCCAACGGTTAGGTCGGGCGGCAGATCATTGCAGACAGGGAGGTTAAGCGAGCGGCATTCGCCCAGTGTGCGCGCAAGCACCTCAGCCGCTGCTCGTGGGACGGAGCCCCAACATTCCTATGCTACGATGGGGTTCCGCACTTGGTACCGTTTCGATCCGGAGCTCCCTTCCCTTATGGCGAACACGATGAAAGCTTTGCGCAAGGTACAGGCGGCGCGGGGACTTTCACTGGAAAAGACGGTTGTGCCGGCGATTGGGCCGACGGACGTGCTGGTCCGCGTCCGGACGGCATCGATCTGCGGAACCGACCTGCATATATATGGATGGGATCGCTGGTCCCAGGGCCGGATCAAGCCGCCGGTTACGCTTGGGCATGAATTCTGCGGCGTTGTCGAGAGTTTTGGCGACGAAGTGACCGCCGTGAAGGCGGGCGACTTCGTCAGCGCCGAGATGCACGTGAATTGCGGGCATTGCCGCCAGTGCCGCATCGGCGAAGCGCACGTCTGCCAGAATCTCAAAATTATCGGTATCGATCAGGACGGCGCATTCGCGGAATTCGTAAAGATTCCGGCCTCGAACATCATCAAGCTTGATCCTGCCATTCCAGAACATTACGGCGCGATCCTCGATCCGCTGGGGAATGCAGTGCATACCGTGCTTGCCGGACCGATCGCTGGAATGACAGCGCTCGTCACAGGATGCGGTCCGATCGGATTGATGTCGATCGCGGTCGCGAAGGCTTGCGGCAGCTCGACGATTTTCGCGACGGAGACGAACGCGGAGCGCCGCGCCATGGCGAAAAAGATGGGCGCGGAAGTCGTGATCAATCCCGCGGAAGAAGACGCGGTGAAGCGTATCCTCGGCGAAACCGAGGGAACCGGGGTTGATGTACTGCTCGAAATGTCAGGCAATCCAACTGCGATTCAGCAGGGATTCAAAGCATTGCGTGCGGGTGGGCGAGCATCTTTGCTCGGCATTCCGACGGAATCCGTATCGCTCGATCTCGTCAACGATGTGATTTTCAAAGGCGCGACCGTGCAGGGGATTTATGGGCGCCGCATGTACGGAACGTGGGTGCAGATGACCGCACTGCTCAAAGCGGGACGCCTGAATCTCGAGCCGCTTTTCGGCGAACGCGCCGCGCTCGAAGGATTTGAGGGCGCATTCGCAAAATTGCAGGGCGGGTTGCCGGGCAAGATTTTGCTTTATCCCGACGGAATCAAGTAACCAACGAAGTCGAAATCCTCGCAAGGAAAAATCATGAGCGATACAGGTACGCAGACGACGAAGCAGAATCCGATGCAGTTTGTGAGCGATGCGCTGAACGATCTGCGCGCACGCGGCGTGGCGCCGAAGCTGCGCGTGCTGCAGGGCGAGCAGAAAACGCACGCCGACTTCGACGGAAAAGAAGTCATCAATCTCGCGTCGAACAATTATCTCGGGCTCACCACCCACAAAGCGTTGAAGAAGGCGGCGATTGAAGCGGTGCGCAAGTACGGCGCAGGTGCCGGAGCGGTGCGCACGATCGCGGGCACGATGAAACTGCACATGGATCTGGAAGAGCAGATCGCGAAATTCAAGAGTGTCGAAGCGTGCGTTGTGTTCCAGTCGGGATTCACCGCTAACGCCGGAACCGTTTCCGCGATTCTCGGCAAAGAAGATCTGATTATTTCCGACGAGCTGAACCACGCATCGATTATCGATGGAGCGCGCCTGTCGAAAGCGACCATCAAAGTTTTCAAGCATAAGGATATCGCCGACTGCGAACGCATCCTGCAAGAGACCAACGACTGGAAGGGCCACAAGCTGATCATCACCGACGGCGTGTTTTCGATGGACGGCGACATCGCCCCGCTGCCGCAGCTTTGCGACCTGGCTGACAAGTACAACTGCATCATGATGGTCGACGACGCCCATTCGTCAGGCGTGCTCGGCCGCGGCGGACGCGGCACGATCGATCATTTCAATGTCCATGGGCGCGTGCACATCCAGGTGGGCACGCTGAGCAAGGCGATTGGCGTGATGGGCGGCTACGTTTGCGGCTCGCGCGACCTGATCGACTTTCTGTACCTGCGCGCGCGACCGTTTCTGTTTTCCACGTCGCACCCGCCCGCTTCGGCAGCTTCGTGCGCGGCGGCGTTTACTTTACTCGATTCGCCCGAAGGCGAGCGGCTGGTGAAGAAGCTCTGGGCCAACACGAAGTTCTTCAAGAAGGAACTCAAAAAACGCGGATTCCAGTTCAAGACCAGCGAAACGCCGATCGTGCCGATTCACGTCGGGGAAGCGGCCAAGGCATACGAGTTTTCGAAGAAGCTGTTTGAGGCGGGCGTCTTCGCCCCAGCCGTCGGCTATCCGACGGTCGCGGAAGGGAAGGCCCGGCTGCGGGCAATCATCAGCGCCGCCCACAAAAGGGGCGAGCTGCTTAAGGCTGCGGACACCCTGGCGGAAGTCGGGAAGACTCTCGGGATCGTTTAAGGAAGTCGACACCGCCAAAACGCCGGCAAGATGCCGGCGCTACCAATCGGGATTTGAGGTTATCGGATGGGCAGAGTATAATTGCAGTACTGTGACTTCGTTTCGAATCACACCAGGACACGGCCATCACTTTTATCTCTCGTAAAATCAGCAGCTTATCTTCGGTTCTTTCCGTGCATCTACACTTTGTCGCGGGATTGGTGTCGCAACACGCTGTTCCCCAGCCCTTGCAAGACCCGCGGAAGGGAGGACGCGCCATGAAATTCGCCGCAGGTTTAATAATCGCGGGCGCGCTCTTTGGGTTCTCCTCAAACGTAACCGCTCAGAACCCTCCAGACATTCAGAAAGACTCCAAAGTTGTAGCGAGCACGGAGACGTCAGCGCCGGTCATTGCGCCGATGGGCGTCGGGACCGCGTTTAACGCGTCCCTGGTTGAAGCAGTCGATACGCGCCATACCAAGGCCGGAGACGCTATCCAGGCTGAAGCTGCCGAAGACGTGTATTACCAGCGGAGCATGATCTTCCCGAAAGGGACCAAGATCGTGGGCCACATCGTGAAGGTGACCTCGAGCGGCAAAGGCCACACTGGATCGGCAATCTTCGTTCAGTTCGACAAGGCCGTGACGAAGGACGGCCAGGAAATCATGTTGAATGCCGGCATCCAGGCGCTGGCCGTAACGGCCGCGATGCCGCCGGAGAGCGCGAAAAGTTCATCGGATGCGCAAGCCGGCGCCGTAGAGAACGATAACGAAGCCAGCAGCGACACGGAAGTCGTCAGCACGAACTATCAGGACCCGCAAAGTTTGCGCACGCAGGGTCGAGCAACCGCGGCGCAAGGAAAGTTCACTTCGGACGGATTGTTTTCGAGCGACAGCAAGGGCGCCTTCGGGCGTCCGGACCTGAAGGTGTACACACCGACTTCGGAAGGGTCGCACGGCACCGTGATCATGTCGTCCAAGAAAACGCTGCATCTCGATCCCGGCACGCATCTCCTCCTCGTGGTGCAGCCGCCGCCGACCGAGACGACGCCTGAAGGCGCGGCCGCGCCCGCTGAGGCGGAGCCGCCGCAACGGTAGACGGCTAAAACTGCATCTCAATGAAATGAGGAGTCGGCACACGGTGTCGGCTCCTTTTTTATTTGGAGTTTCGTCAATTCATTGAAGAGATTAAAGCCACAGGGGTTTTAGCGCCTACACTTTCAAGAGAGGGTTGAGCGATGCGATTACGATCTGTTGCAAAAGCCTTGGCACTGCCGACAGTCATCGTGTGTTTTGGAGTCGCCGGTGCGAAGCCCGCTGTGGCGCAGGACGCGCCGGCGCCTTCCGTGAGAGTTGAGCAAACGGAAGCGATTCTTGCCGGTGGAACCGCGATCCTTGCGGAGCTGAATTCGGGGCTCGACTCGAAAAAAGTGAAAGCGGGCGACAAGGTCACCGCGCACGTAACCGAGCCGATGAAATCGACAGACGGCCGGACGATCATCCCGCGCGGAACGAAGCTGGAAGGGCACGTGACGCAGGCCGACGCGCGAAGCAAAGGCGGAAACGCGTCGACGCTGGGAATTCAGTTCGATAAAGCGACACTGAAGGACGGCACTGAAATCGCGCTCAACGTGGTGATTCAGGCGATGGCGCCGCGGCAATCTTCGGGACCGGTCGGTGGAGGCGACGATGATTCCAGCCCGCAACACATCGGGACGAATCAGACGTCACCGATGGGCGCCGGGCATGCGCCTGCACCGAACAGTTCGCCGCAGGGAGCGGACGGCGGCGGAGCGCCGGGAAATTTTCCTGGCGCGGCCGGGCCACGACTGGATGAGCGGAGCCAGGGCGCAGTCGGAATGAAGGGAATTTCTTTGGATGCGCAGACGGCGGATGGGCGCGCGGCGACGCTGATCAGCTCGAATGGAAAGAGCGTGAAACTGGATGACGGGACGCGGCTGGTGCTGATGGTGCAGGAGAAAAAGGGCGATGCAGCGCCGCAGTGAAGTAACGAAGTAAAGATAAAATCCGCCACGGCGAGGTTTACAGGACGCTAGGGAAGCGTTTGTTATACTGCTTGAATGGCGGCAGCGAAGAAATTATTTCTGGTCGATGCTATGGCGCACGTTTACCGTGCGTTTTTTGCGCCGATGGTGCGAATGAATGCGCCGTCGGGGATGCCGACCAAGGTTCCATTTCTCTTCAACAATATTTTGAGAAGGCTGGTGAAGGACTACCAGCCGGATTACATCGGCGTAGTGTTCGACACGTCGAAGCCCACCTTTCGCGACAAACTTTTCGAGCAATACAAAGCGCATCGCACGCCGATGCCGGATGAGCTTAAGCAGCAGCTTCCGTATGTGAAGCGGCTTTGCGAAGCGCTGCGCCTGCCGGTGATTCAATTCGACGGATTTGAGGCGGACGATGTGCTGGGCGCGCTGTCGGTACAGGCGGCGAAGCAGAAGCTCGATGTGCTGCTGGTGACGAACGACAAAGACATGATGCAGCTTGTCGGGAGCGGCGTGCGCGTGTTGCGGCCGGGCACCGGCGGAATGAAGAACGACGTGATCGTCGATGCCGCGAAGGTGAAAGAAATTCTGGGCGTGACGCCGGAGCAAGTGGTCGATTACATGGCGCTGTTTGGCGACAGCATCGACAACATTCCCGGCGCGAAGGGAATCGGCGAAAAAGGCGCGGCGGAACTGATCGTGAAATACGGCACCGTCGAGAACGCGCTCGATCACGCCGACGAGGTTACGAACAAGCGGTATCGCGAAGCGCTGCAGCAGCAGCGCGAGCAAGTGATGATGTCGAAGCAACTGGCGCGGATTGCGATCGACGTGCCGGTGACGCTCGAACTGGAAAAAATGAAGCGGGGAGATCCGGATCCGGCGCTGCTGACGACGCTGTATCGCGAGCTGGGATTCAATTCGCTGCTGAAAGAGTTGGGAGCGGAAGCGGCGGCGCAGGCGACGGCGAACGAGCAGGCTGCGGTGAAGACGGATTATGCGCAGCTTGCGAACGTCGATGAGTTTCGCGCGTACCTGGCGAAGCTGCCGGCGAAGGCGCCGATTTCGATTTGGCTGAATCTCGAGCCGGGCGAACGCGAGGCGGAAGGATTTGGCTCGCGTGTGGCGTCGATCGAAGTGTCGTCGAAGGCCGGCGAAGGGCGCTCGATCTGGATGGACGAAAAGGGCGAAGCGCTCGCAGCGCTGGTGCCGCTGATCGAAGACGCGAAGCGGCCGAAGATCGTGCACGACCCGAAACTGCTGCAAATCGTAGGCGGGCGCGCGAAAAATATTCAGCATGCGACGCAGATTTATTCGTACCTGTTGCGGCCGACGACCGGAGCTCACGATTTCACCGACGTCGTGATGCGGCAATTCAACGTGATTCTAGGCGGAGGCGCAGGCGAACGCGCGGACTACCTGCATCGTGTGGCGCCGCTGCTGCGAGAAAGCGTCGAATCGCATGGGCTGACGGACGCTTACGAAAAAATCGATCTGCCGCTGGCGGCGGTGCTCGCCGACGTCGAACGCGAGGGAATTCGCGTCGATCCAAAGGCGCTCGATGCGATGTCGGTGACCATGGAGAAGGAAGTCCGCCGGCTCGAGAAGGAAATCTGGGACATGGCGGGTGTCGAGTTCAATGTGAATTCGCCGACGCAGCTTGCGGAAGTTTTGTTCGACAAACTGAATTTGCAGGCGCCGTTCCGACGTGGCAAGGGACGTGTGCGCTCGACGGCGGCGGATGTGCTGGAAGATTTGGCGAACCAGCATCCGATTCCGGCGAAAGTGATTGAGTTTCGCGAGCTGTCGAAACTCAAGGGCACATATGTCGATTCGCTGCCGAAGCTGATTTCACGCGATACCGGGCGAGTGCATACGAGCTTGTCGCAGACGACTGCAGCGACGGGGCGGCTGAGCTCGTGGGATCCGAATCTGCAGAATATTCCGATTCGGACGGAGCTTGGGCGGCAGATTCGCGCGGCGTTCGTCGCGGCGCCGGGAAATATTCTGCTCGCGGCGGATTATTCGCAAATCGAGTTGCGCGTGATGGCGCATTTGTCGCTCGATCCCGTTCTGCTCGAGGCGTTTCGCAATGCCGAAGATATTCACGCGCGCACGGCGCAGGAAGTATTCGGCGTCGGGCCGATGATGCAGACGGCGGAACATCGGCGCGCCGCGAAGGTCATCAATTTTGGGATTATTTATGGATTGTCGGCTTTCGGCTTGGCACAGAACCTGAGCATCCCGCAAAAGGAAGCCGCGCAGTTCATCACGGCGTACTTCACGCGCTATCGCGGCGTGAAGGAATATCTGGAGCGGTCGCTGGAAGAAACGCGGAAGACGGAGATGGCAAAAACGCTCTTCGGGCGCATCCGGCCGATTCCAGAGATCAATTCGCCGCAGGTGCAATTGCGCAATTTTGCGGAGCGCACTGCGTTGAACTCGCCGTTGCAAGGTACAGCCGCCGATTTGATCAAGATGGCGATGATTACCATCGACGAGCGGCTGAAGACCGAAAAATTTGAAGCGAAGATGATCCTGCAGGTGCACGACGAACTGCTGTTTGAGGCGCCAAAGCGTGAGGCCGAGAAGTTGACCAAGCTAGTGAAAGAAGAGATGGAGAACGTCCACAAGCTGGCGGTGCCGCTGGTGGTCGAAATCGGCGTGGGCGCCAATTGGCGCGACCTGGAAGACGTCGAAGAGGGCGATTAGCGCGGCGGGAGGGCTTACGGGGCCTTCTAGTAGTAGCGGTACGATTGCCCGAAAAGTAATGTGACAAGCGGCCTATCCACTTAAACCCCCTATCCAGCCTATATTGAGGCAAGTCTGGTAGATTAGTCCCCCATTATTCGGGTCGTTTCGCGACAGCCGAGAGCGTGTTCCGATGCCACCGACCACTGTGACAAATCAACCTACGCGCCAACGAACCCACAAGATTAAGGCGACTCTGCCACTGGTCGCATTGGGCTTGGTGTGCCTGATGGCGGGTTGCAAGACGGGGACGGCCGGGAAAGTGGTGTCGGTGAGCGTGGACCCGACCGGCGTGAACATCGTGATCGGGAAGTCGCAGCAATTCAACGCGACGGTGCTGGATACCTTTAATACGGCGGTGACCTGGAAGGTGGCGGGCGGCGGCGCGAATGGGACGATTTCGAGTACGGGCTTGTACACGGCGCCGGCGGCGGTGCCGATTCCGGCGCAAGTGGTGATCATCGCGACGTCGCAAAAGGACACGTCGAAGACGGGCACGGCGACGATAACGATCACGAGTACGTCGCAGCCATCGAATGTGACGGTGCAGGTGTCGCCGGCGATCGTGAGCATCGCGAATTACAGCACGCAGCTTTTCACGGCGCAGGTCGCGGGTTCGACGAACACGGCGGTGACCTGGGTTGTGAACGGGCAGGTGGGCGGCAGCCGCACGGTCGGATTTATTTCATCGTCGGGATTTTATGTGGCGCCGGGAAATGTGCCGACGACTTCGGATGGTGGCGGCGGAAACGTGGCGACTACGCTGACGGTAACGGCGGTGTCGCAAGCGAACACGAATGCCTCCGGCATGTCGACGGTGACGATCGTCCCCGGGAATCAGACGACGCAGACAGGGGCGATCGAGCTGGGCACGTCTGGCGGGAACGGCACCGATCAGAACATCAATGCGGCTGCGCACACGATCACGTGTTGCGGCGGCACGCTGGGTTCGCTGGTAACACGCGGGGGCACGCAATACATTTTGAGCAACAATCACGTGCTGGCGAAGAGTGACACGGCGGCGATCGGCGATCCGATCGTGCAGCCGGGATTGATCGATGCGGGGCTCACGCCGGATACGAAGTGCGACGCGACGCAGGCGACGACGGTGGCGAATTTGTCGCAGTTCGTGAATCTGGAGGCGGAGAGTTCGGCTTCGTCGTCGAATATCGATGCGGCGATTGCGCAGGTTGTGCCGGGAGAAGTCGATCCGTCGGGGAATATTTTATTTCTGGGCGGAACGGCGGATTCCAATGGCGTGCCGGTGGCGGCGGCTCCGAATGCGGGCGCGGGAATTACGCCGACGATCGGATTGGATGTGGCGAAAAGCGGGCGCTCGACAGGGCTGACGTGCTCGACGGTGCTGGCGGTCGACATGGATACGAGCGTCGAGTACAACAAAAGTTGCGATGGGACCGGCGCGACGTTCACGGTGGACTACAACAATCAGGTCGACGTGACCGGCGGAGGTTTTGCGGCGGAAGGCGATTCGGGGTCGCTGATCGTGTCGCAGGATACGGCGGATCCGGTGGCGCTGCTGTATGCGGGTTCGGATTCGGATGTTGTGGGGAATCCGGTGTCGCAGGTGCTGGCGTTTTTCTCGAGCGGCGGGAATCCGACGACGTTTGTGGGCGGCGGGCCGCACGGGGTGATCGGGTGCACGTTGCCGACGGGAGCGCAGTCGGCGGCGGCGAAAGCTGCGGTGCTGGCGGTGAAGACGCCATCGGTGGAGCAGAGCGAATTGCAACGGGCGGTTGTGGCGCGGGATGCGCGGGCGTCGGCGTTGCTGGCGCATGCTGCGGTGCAGGCGGTGGGCGTTGGCGCGAGTCTGGATAGTCCCGGCGAGCCGGCGATTGAATTTTTTGTGACGCGCGGAGCTTCGTTGGCTGGCATTCCGGCGGAAGTGAATGGGATTCGGACGCGCATCGTCGAAGGCGATTTGTTTACGAAGCGCGGCGCGGAGATTTCGGCGGCCGACAGCGCAACGAACGAGCGCGCAGGAGCGGCGCCGCGGCTGGTGTATTCGATTGCGGCGGCGGAGATGGCGCGGGCGAGCGTCGTGAAGACGGCGCACGCGAAAGATTTGATGAAGATGGCGGGCGTGCAGGGCGTGGGCGTTACGTCGAGCGTCGATGCTCCGGGCGAAGCGGCGCTGATGATTTTTGTGATTCGCGGCGCGACGCATGCGCCGATTCCGGCGGTGATCGATGGGCTGCGCACGCGCGTGCGCGAATCGAGCCGGTTCCGGGCGGGGAATAGCGGTGCTGAGCCGCGGCGAACGGTTTGCCGCGTGCCGGCCGCGAAGTCTGCTGTGAAGTCAGCGCTGAAACAATAAGTAACTTCCCTACATTCTGAATCAATATTCAGTCAGCCTGATTTCGTCGGGCGATTCCGATTGCATGGAATCCGTGTGCTACGCTATTTGCAGGCATTTCAACGAGAGTATTCGGAGGCGAAGATGGCGCACGCGGAGCAGTTTTTGAAGATTGTGAATGACGCGAAAAAGCGAGTGAAAGAGACGAACGTCGCGGATGTGAAGAAGCGCCGCGATGGCGGCGAGAAATTTGTGCTCGTCGATGTGCGCGAGGATAGCGAATGGGCTGCGGGACATTTGCCGGGGGCGGTGCATCTCGGCAAGGGAATTATTGAGCGCGACATTGAGAAAGCAGTGCCCGACAACGCGGCGAAAATTATTCTGTACTGCGGCGGCGGATTTCGGTCGGCGCTTGCGGCGGACAATTTGCAGAAGATGGGTTATACGAACGTTGAGTCCATGGACGGCGGATGGAAGGGTTGGAATGACGCGGGATTTCCCACCGAGAAGTGAATGGGGAAGTCGACAGTCGACAGTTTAAAGTCGAAAGTAAAGACGCCGGAATTCGCAGCTTCCTCGTACTCGTGAGCAAGGGTCGTCGCTTCGGCGATTCCGTCAAAAAACTAATTGCTCGGCGCGTAGAAATAATAGTCGGCGGAGTAGGCGGATTTTGTTTCGGCGTTGCGATGAGCATCGTCGCAGCCGGACTGCGGTGGCTGGCCGCCTTTCGTGTGCAAGCGCTGAATGAATGTCACTTTCGAGAAGGCGCCGTCGCCGGAGTGACTGGCTGCAGTCAGCAAGAGCCAGGGAATTCCGCTCGCGTCGGGCGAGTCGGCACGTGCGGAGACTTTTCCGACGACTTCGCTGCCGTCGTTATTCTTCCAGGTTGGTCCCGCATAGTGTTTCGCGATCACTTTATTTTGCGCGTCGAAGAGTTGCGCGTCGGGTGCTTTGAGAATCCACGCGAGTTTTTGATCGGGGTCGGGTCCGGGCTGGCAGACGTAGATCTGATCGCCGCTGGCGTGGGCTTGCAGGACTAGTTTTTCGGTGGCGGGCGGCGAGAGTTTGTCGGGAACGTCGGGGCGAGCGAGTTGTTGAGCGGCCGCGGGCCTCAGCGCCGCCAAAGTGAGAAGCGAAACGAAAAAGAATTTGTACATGGCGTCGTCGAGTCTAGCATCAGCTCGCGCCGCGAAGATGAACGCCAAAGTTAAATGAAAAAGGGAGCCAGGATTTCTGGCTCCCCTTTTTGTTTGGGGTTGCGAAGTTAGCGACGGCTGAAATCGCCGCTGAAGCCGCGGCCGCCGATGCTGATGGACTCGATCTCATTGCGATCGTGATTGAGGAAGATTTCAGCGCGACCGCGCGCCGGTCCCTGGCTCGAATCGGTGATGCGCATCGTGATGTGGCGATCGTCGACCTTCACGACGTCGCCGAAGAAAGTGACTTTGAAATTGCGCGAGCCCGACAGCGCAACCGCGGACCGGCCTTCTTTGGTGTTGAACCAGCCGCGAGTGACATCGCCGGAACCGTAACTCTGTCCATTGAACGTGCCGTGGCCTGACGTGTCGATTTTGACGCGCGGATAGTCGCTGATCGCCGCACCGAAGCCGGGGCCGGGACCGTATTCGTCGCCACCATTGCCGCCACCCGTCGCGAAGATCGCGCGGCAACCGTGGTCGACCCAGAGGCCGCGGTTATCGACGCCCCACGAGCGGCCTTGCTCGCAGGGTGAGCCGCTTATTTGCTGTTGTATGGCCACTTGCGCTCTCGGATCGACTTGCCCGCAATATTTGCGGTTGCCGTCGTTCGATTCGCACTTGATCGTGGCGCCGGGACCACCGCCGTTGTCACCGTTGTACCCACCGTTATAACCGGCGTTGTACCCGTTGTTGTTGCCGCCGATGAGAAAGTCGGCGCGGCAGCCGCGATCGACCCAGAGGCCGCGGTCATCCACGCCCCAGGTGCGGTCCTGGATGCACTCGGTGCCGCTGATCTGGCGCTGAAGACTGACTTGCCCGGGATTGGGCGGGCCGCAATGCTTGCGGCCACCGTCGTTGGACTCGCAGGTAATGGTTTGTTGCGCCGGCGTCGCGATCGGCACGAGCAGCGCGGCAAAAACGAAACAGAAAAACAGAATCAACCTGGTAGGCATTGCAGTTCTCTCCTTTAGATACGGCTAGTGAAGATATAGATGAAGTAGGTGAAGAAAAGGGCTTCTGGGTGAGCCCGCGAATTGAAGATTCCGTGGCGCCGATGGTACCACGATGCTCGGTGCATGCCGCAGAAACGTTGTGTAAACAGGCTGCGACAAGCGGAGTTTTGTGGCTGGTTCGCTTGAATGCGTTTCTTCTTGCCAACGATTACCGCCAAGGTATAGGCTCCCGCCGTTCGCTTCCCATGCGAACGCCCTCAGGATTTTCTTCTGAGACGCGCAGAAAGTTCAGCTACCAGGAATCCAAACGGAGGAGTGCGGATATGAGGTCATTTCGAGGGTTCGTTGTCGTATGTCTGTTGTTGTGCGCGATGCCATTGTGCGCGCAGACCGTGAAGGTGAATTGGCAAACGGGCGCGCCATTTTCAACTTATAAGACGTTCACCTGGCAGGATCCGAAGACACAGACCGTTCCTTTCTACGGACCGTGGGTCAAGGCGGATACGATCGCGGAGTTGCAGGCGAAAGGGTTGACCCAAGCGGCAGCGGGGCAAAAGGCGGACCTGATCGTCACCTATCACATGCAGGGACAAGAGCTGGTGGACGCGACTTCCACTACAGACGGGTTCGGGATGGGCGCGGGACCGTGGGGCGGTGGCTGGGGCTGGAACGGCGGTTGGGGCGGCTGGGGAACGTTCAGCGATGATTCGACGACGTTCACCTCGGAGCATCCGCGAACGATCCTGATTTTGACCGTCGATCTGGCGGACGCGAAGGCGAACGCACTGGTATTTCGTGGTCAGGCGACGGTGGAGAATGTCTCGAAGTCGGAATCGGGCGACGAGAAGCAGACCAAAGCGTGCGTCCAGAAGATCTTCAAGAGCTACCCGCCGAAACCGAAGAAGTAGGAAACCGGACTGGATCGCGGTCAAAGCGTTCGAGTGAGACTGAGGAGCCGGATGTGTCGGCTCCTCTATTGTTTGCCCTTGCTATGGGTCACACCACGATACGGATGGAGTTCTGAAAAATTGGCTGGGGCGGAAGGATTCGAACCTTCACCGTCCTCATTAACAGTGAGGTGTCCTACCAGTTGGACCACGCCCCAGCGGTTGGGTAAAGCGTCGGGATTTGCGTGCCGAGCAGCACGACTCTGGTCACGCGAGTGCAAGGGTGACACAGCCGCCGACGCAGTGCGGCACAGAGTCCATTAAAGATAGCACGACCTGTGGGGCCAACCAGCTAGCAGAAGATTTTATGGGAAGCATTTGCAGGTCATATATGTGCGGGAAGGGATGGAGAGATTGCTTTGTTCGAGTAGCGATCACGTGAATCAAAAATAACCGAAGAGAGGGGCCAGCGACGGTGGTATCTGTTCAGTGAATGCGGGGCAAGAACCAAATCGGAACTCCATTTCTGCAAAAATGAGAATCAGCCAATCGCAGTTGGTGGAAATGCGACAAAAACGGTCCGTGATTTGTCGGCGGACTTTCGAAAGTTTTGAACAGGCCGAGCGTTTCGCGCCCCATGACTTTACGGAAATGTAACGGATAATTTTGCTCCGCTGTTGCAATCCAGAAAGTTTTGTTGGAAACTCATCGCGTCAAATTGGACACGGGCTCGCACAACCCGGATTGTAGTCGGTGGACGCCTAGGTATTCGCTCCTTCCCGGAGCGCTCACCTCCAGAGTGCACACATAGAACATGGCGCAGATTTTTCATCGAAGCACAAACTTCATCTCGAAATTCAGTGTATTTGCTGGCGTATTTCTGGCCGGCATCGCACTGACCGGTGTGCTGCTCGCGGCGCGCTCTCCTTATTTGACGAACCAGAACGTTACGCGCGATCAACCGATTCAGTTCAGCCACAAGCATCACGTGGGCGACGATGGCATCGATTGCCGTTACTGCCACACGGCGGTCGAGAGTTCCGCGACGGCCGGCGTACCGCCGACGAAGACGTGCATGAACTGCCATTCGGTGCTGTTCAACAATGTCGGGTATCTCGAGCCGGTGCGCGAAAGCTATCGCACCGACAAGTCGATTCAGTGGGTGCGCGTGCACCGGCTGGCCGACTACGTTTATTTCAATCACAGCATTCACGTGGCGAAGGGCGTGGGCTGCTCGACGTGCCACGGTAAAGTGAACCAGATGCCGCTGATGTTCCAGGCATCGCCGCTGAATATGGGCTGGTGCATCGACTGCCACCGCAATCCGGAAGCGGTGCTGCGGGCGCCCGACCAGGTGTTCAACATGGATTGGGTTGCTCCGGCAAACCAGGCGGAACTCGGCGCGCAGTATGCGCATGAGCGCAAACTTCGCTCGGTGGCGGATCTGACAAGCTGCTCGACGTGCCATCGGTAGTCTGGAATTTGAGTTTGAGCAAGTCGTAGAGATTTAGCGGTTGTAGGTGGGCAGCACGCAAGCGCAACGCATGTTTCACGTGTTACGACGGACGGTATGAGCGACGAAGAACGCAAATATTTCGCGATGCACCCGAGCGGTGGCGCTTCTCATGCGAATGAGGAAGAAGCCGAGCAACCGCTGACGCCGATTGACCGGCCGCTGGATCTGGCGGCGGTGCGCGCCAAGCTGGGCGCTAAATCGGGCAAGCAGTACTGGCGCACGCTCGACGAGCTGGCCGACGATCCGCATTTTGACGAGTTGATGCACCGGGAATTTCCGCGGCACGCGTCGGAGTGGGACGAGTCGGTCGATCGCCGCAACTTCCTGAAATTGATGGGCGCTTCGCTGGCGTTTGCCGGGCTTGCAGGCTGCAAGTCCAACGAGCAGCAAACCATCATTCCGTACGTGAAGCAGCCCGACGGCATGGTGCTGGGCAAGCCGCTGTATTTCGCGACGGTGATGCCATTCGGCGCCGACGCGATCGGCGTGCTGGTCGAGAGCCACGAAGGCCGGCCCACGAACATGGCGGGCAATCCGGATCATCCGTCGAGCCTGGGCGGCATCGATGCGATCACGCAAGCTTCGGTGCTGAATCTGTACGATCCCGACCGGGCGAAAACGGTTTCGTTTGCAGGGTCGCTGCGAACGTGGTCGGAATTTACGCAGGCAGCGCAGGCGGCTGCCACCGATATCAAAGCCGCAAACGGAGCGGGTTTCCGCATCCTGACGGGCACGATCACGTCGCCCACGCTTGCCGAACAACTGCAAGGCATCCTGAAGCTGTATCCACAGGCGAAGTGGCACCAGTGGGAGTCGGCGGTCGGCGACGGCGTGCGCGAAGGCGGCAAGCTGGCCTTCGGCCGCTATATCAATACGGTCTATCGCCCCGAGCGCGCCGAAGTCATCTTGTCGCTCGATTCCGATTTCCTCGCCAGTGGCCCCGGACACATTCGCTACATGAAGCAGTTCTATCGCCGGCGCAAGCTCGACACCGATCCGGGCGTCGAACGGGTTGGCGGCGAGATGAACCGGCTGTACGTGGTCGAGCCGACGCCGACCGTGACTGGGTCGAGCGCGGATCACCGGCTTCCGCTGCGCGCATCGCAGATCGACACGTTCGCGCGCGCCCTTGCGGCCAAGCTGGGAGTCGCCGGCGCCGAAGGCGGAGCGACGCTTCCTCCCGCAGCCGAAAAATGGCTCGAAGGCGTTGCCAAGAACTTGCAGGGACACCGCGGAAGTTCGCTGGTGATCGCGGGCGAGCAACAGACACCGGAAGTACACGCAATGGTGCACGCGATCAATGCCGCACTGAGCAACGTCGGCAACACGCTGTACTACACCGAGCCGGTGGAAGCGAATCCGGTGAGCTACGTCGAGTCGCTGCGCGATCTCTGCGCCGACATGGATGCGGGCAAGGTCGACACGCTCTTGATGATCGGCGTGAACCCGGTGTACGACGCGCCGCACGATTTCGATTTCGTCAACAAGCTGAGCAAAGTGCGCAACACCGTGCAGTTGAGCACGCACTTTGACGAAACCGCCCAATACGTGAAGTGGCATATCGGCGAGTCGCATTACCTCGAAACCTGGGGCGATGCGCGCGCGTTTGACGGCACGGTGAGCGTGATTCAACCGCTGATCGCGCCCTTGTACTACACGCGTTCGGCGCACGATGTGATCGCGGCGTTCAGCGACAAACCTGGGATTTCGACGTACGAGGCAGTGCGCGACCGTTTGAAGGCGTCGAACCCGAGCGGCGACTTCGAGAAGTTATGGCGCAAGACGTTGAATGATGGCTTTGTGGCCAACTCGGCGTTTTCGCCGATCAGCGCCAGCGCGAAGGTCAACATCGGGAGCTTGCAGGCGCCGAAGGCATCAACAGGCGAAGAGCTCGAGTTCATCTTCCGTCCCGATCCGAGCATTTACGACGGCCGCTATGCCAATAACGGCTGGCTGCAGGAATTGCCGAAGCCGGTTACCAAACTGACCTGGGACAACGCGGCGATGGTCAGCCCGAAGACGTCGGAGAATCTGGGCCTGGCGCATAAGGTTGCGGCGCGCGGCGGCGAGCACGGACAGATTATTTCGCCGGTGATCGACATCGCGCTTTCCAACAGTAAAGTGACGGCTGCGGCGTGGACATTGCCAGGCCAGGCCGACGGCGTGGTGGTTCTGCCGCTGGGCTACGGCCGCATGCATGCCGGCTACTCCGGCACCAACAAGGGATTCAACGCGAACATGGTGCGCGTGTCGAAGGCGCTGTGGGTCGCGAGCGGCGGCAAGATCACCAAGACCGGTGACGAGTATCCGCTGGCCTGCACGCAGTATCACTTCAACATGGAAGGCCGCAAGATCCTGAGCGCAGGAACGCTCGAGGAATACAAAAAGAATCCGGCATTCGCGCACGAAGGCGACGAGAATCCGCCGAAGGAAGATTCGCTCTACAAGGAATTCGCGTATCCCGGTTATGCCTGGGGCATGGCGATCGATCTGAAGAACTGCAACGGCTGCAACGCGTGCGTCGTAGCCTGCGGGTCGGAAAACAACATCGCGATCGTCGGCAAAGATCAGGTGATGCGCGGACGCGAGATGCACTGGATCCGCATCGACCGGTACTACGAAGCGAAGACCAGCACGGACGATCCGACCACGAACGAAAATGACGCGCTGGCCAATCCGGCGACCTACTTCCAGCCGGTGCCCTGCCAGCAGTGCGAGAACGCGCCGTGCGAGCAGGTTTGCCCGGTGGGCGCGACGGTACACAGCTCCGAAGGCCTGAACGACATGGTCTACAACCGCTGCGTCGGCACGCGGTATTGCTCGAACAACTGCCCGTACAAGGTGCGGCGCTTCAACTTCCTGCGCTTCCAGGATTGGGAGACGCCTTCGCTCAAGCTGCAGCGCAATCCGGAAGTCACCGTGCGCAGCCGCGGAGTCATGGAAAAGTGCACGTACTGCGTGCAGCGCATCAACAATGCGCGCATCGAGTCCGAGAAAAAGAATATCCCGATCGCCGACGGCGACATCGTCACCGCCTGCGAAGCGGCCTGCCCGTCGGAAGCGATCGTATTCGGCAACGCCAATGACCCGAACAGCCGGGTCGCCAAGCTGAAGGCGCAGCAGCGCAATTACACGATTCTCGGTGAGCTGAACGCGCGGCCGCGCACGACGTACCTGGCCGCGGTGCGCAATCCGAATCCGGAGATGGAAAAGGCATGAGCGCCAACCAGCCTCCCATCGATTCGCCCAACATCCGCCGGCTTTCGCCGGTGCTCGAACCGGGGCACAGCTACGCCACGGTAACGGACAAGATCGCGTCGATCGTTTTGACGCGGCCGGTGTCGCTCGGCTGGCTCGCAGGATTTGGCCTCGCGTTTTCTTTCGTGATGATTCTCAACGTTGCCGTCGCCTGGCTGATCATCAAGGGCGTCGGCATCTGGGGCATCAACATCCCGATCGGATGGGGATTCGCGATCGTCAATTTCGTCTGGTGGATCGGTATCGGTCACGCCGGCACGCTGATCTCGGCGATTTTGTTTCTGTTGAATCAGAAGTGGCGCACGTCGATCAACCGTTTCGCCGAAGCCATGACGCTGTTCGCGGTCGCTTGCGCGGGTTTGTTCCCGCTGATCCACACCGGGCGTCCGTGGATGGCGTATTACATGTTCCCGTATCCGAGCACGATGGAGATCTGGCCGCAATTCCGCAGCCCGCTGATCTGGGACGTGTTCGCGGTATCGACGTACGGCACGGTTTCGGCGCTGTTCTGGTTCGTCGGCTTGATTCCGGACTTGGCAACGCTGCGCGATCACGCGATCGGCAAGCCGAAGCAGATCATCTACGGCATGCTGGCGCTGGGCTGGCGCGGTTCGGCGCGTCACTGGCACCGGTATCAGTCGGCCTATTTGCTTCTTGCTGGCCTTGCAACGCCGCTCGTGCTCTCCGTCCACACGGTCGTGAGCTTCGACTTCTCGGTGGCCATCGTTCCCGGCTGGCATACGACGATTTTCCCGCCATACTTCGTCGCCGGCGCTATCTACTCCGGCTTCGCGATGGTGCTGACGATCGCGATTCCACTGCGCGCCGCGTATGGCCTCGAAGACTTCATCACCATGCGGCACCTCGAGAACATGGCGAAAGTCATGCTCGCCACGGGATTGATCGTGGCCTACGGATACTTCTTCGAGTTCTTCCTGTCTTTGTATAGCGGCAACAAGTTCGACGTGTTCCTGGTGCAGCAACGCTTGCACGGGCCGTACAACTACTATTACTTCGCGCTGATCCTGTGCAACATCATCACGCCGCAATTGCTGTGGTTCCAGAAGGTGCGGACCAATGTGGCGGCGCTGTTTGTGATGTCGCTGGTGATCAACCTCGGCATGTGGCTGGAGCGCTTCGTCATCGTCGTCATCAGCTTGACGCGCGACTTCATGCCGTCGGCGTGGGGCCGTTACTCGGCGACTGTTTGGGATTACGCGACCTTCGTCGGCACGATGGGTTTGTTCACCATGCTGCTGTTCCTGTTCGTGCGCGTGTTGCCGGCGATCTCCATCGCGGAAATGCGTGAACTTGTGCACGAGACGTCCGAGGATCACGAATGATCGAGCATCGCTCACACACGTACGGCGTGCTGGGTGAGTTCGACACCGAGCACCAGCTCTGTAACGCGGCACGCGCGGCGCGCGCAGCCGGCTGGGTAAAGATCGAAGGCTACACGCCATTCCCGGTTGAAGCGTTGAACGACGCGCTGGGATTGAAGCGCAATCTCGTGCCGCTGATTACGCTGATCGGCGGACTGTGCGGCGGCCTAGGCGGGTTCTTCTTCCAATACTGGGTCAACATTTACGCTTACCCGATGAACATCGCGGGGCGCCCGCTGAATAGCTGGCCCGCGTTTATCCCGGTCACGTTTGAGCTGACCGTGCTGGGCGCATCGCTTTCGGCCGTCTTCGGAATGCTCGCGCTGAATGGTTTGCCGGAGCCGTATCATCCGCTGTTCAACGTGGATCGCTTCGTGAAGCACGCGACCACCGATAAGTTTTTCCTGTGCATCGAGGCGCGCGACAAAAAATTTAATGTGGACGACGCGAAGCGCTTCTTCGAGAGTGTCCACGCGACCAACATCAGCGAGGTGCAGGATGATTAAGCCTGCCCGCATCGCGCTGTGCGCGGTCGCGTTCTCCGCGCTGCTCGGAGGATGCAGCCTGAAGCAGGATATGGCGCTGCAGCCGAAGAACCGGCCGCTCACGCCATCCGATTTTTTCACCGATGGCCGCTCCGAGCGCCCGATCATCGAAAATACCGTGCATCACGGCGCGCTGGCCGACGATGTATATACGATTCCGAAAGACTCGAACGCCTTCCCGCTGCCGATCAACCAGGAACTGCTGGAGCGCGGCGAAGGACGCTACAAAATTTTCTGCACCCCGTGCCACGGATTGCAGGGCGACGGTAACGGCATGGTGGCGATGCGCGGCATGAAGCATCCGCCGACATACCATCAGGATCGCTTGCGCCAGGCGCCGAACGGATATTTCTTCGACGTGATCACCAACGGCTTCGGCGCGATGCTGGGTTATTCGGCGCAGATTCCGCCGCGTGATCGCTGGGCGATCATCGCGTACGTGCGGGCGCTGCAATTGAGCCGAAACGCCAAGGTTTCAGAACTGCCGGCCAGCTTGCGCGAAGAGCTTGCGCATCCGCATCCGGCCGCAGCAGCGAAGAGCGAAGGAGCGAAGGAATGACCGCGCAGGATTTCAAGGCGCCCGAAAGCGTCAGCCGCCTGCAGCAGCGCGCGCTCATTGTGGGAATTATCGGCGTCGTGGCGTGCATCATCGGGTATGTCAAAGCGCCCGAGGACATGTTGCGCTCTTACCTGATGGCATTCATGCTCATTCTGGGCTTGTCGCTCGGCTCGCTCGGTCTGCTGATGTTGCAGCATCTGACCAGCGGCAATTGGGGAATCGTGATACGCCGTCCGCTCGAATCGGCGACGCGTGTGCTTCCGTTGATCTTTGTATTGTTCGCGCCATTGTTCTTCGGCTTCCGCTACCTTTACGGCGCGTGGCTCAACGCTCCGGCACCGGGTCACGAAGGCGCGCTGTCCGACTTCCAGCAGCACTACCTGACACCAGGCTGGTTCCACATTCGCGCGATTATTTACTTCGCGGTGTGGCTGCTGCTGATGTGGATTTTCAACGCGTGGTCGCGCCGCCAGGACGTCGACCGCGACGACCGCACTCTGCGCCGTAATCTGAAGATGCTCGCGGGTCCCGGCATTATCCTTTACGTCTTCGCGATGTCGTTTGCGGCAATCGACTGGGTGATGTCGCTGTCGCCGCACTGGGCTTCGACGATCTACGGCTTCCTTTATGTGGCGGGGCAATTGATTTCCTCGATGGCGCTGATGATCTGCGTCGTCGTGATGCTCTCTCGCGCTCCGGCGTTTGCCGGCGTATTAAAGCCGCGCTATCTCCACGACCTCGCCAAGCTGTTGTTCGCCTTCATTATGTTGTGGGCGTACTTCAGTTTTTCGCAGCTGCTGATCATCTGGTCGGGTAACGCGCCTGAAGAGATCAGCTTCTACCGCTCGCGGCTCTACGGCGAATGGGGATATCTCTCCGTCTTCATCCTGATCTTCCATTTCTTCGTGCCATGGTTCTTGCTGTTGTCGCGAGACATCAAGCGCAATCCGTCGGTTATTCCCAAGATCGCCGCGTGGATGATTTTTATGCGCTTCGTCGATCTCTTCTGGCTGACACGGCCCGAATTTACGCCGAGCGCGGTCCCCAGCATTTGGGATTTGGCTGCGGCGCTGGCGCTGGGCGGATTGTGGTTGTTCGTGTTCGCCTGGCAGCTGCAGAAGATGCCGCTTTTGCCTTTGGGCGAGCCGAAGCTCGAAGAATTCCTGGAGCCCCATGAGCACTAATCTTAATCACGGGCACCACGGCGTTGCAGGCGAGGAGCCGCGGAACGACGACGTTTCGTTTGAGACGGCCGACGTCCATCCGGCAACGATTTACTGGTACCTGGGCGCGCTCGCGGTTGCGGTGATTCTCTCCTACGTCGTTTGCATCTTCGTTTTGCGCGTCACCACCAAGATCGCGGTCGATTACGACACGCCGCCGCCCGCTATTCGTCAAGAAATGGGCAGCTCTTACGATGCGCTGCCGCCCGAGCCCCGGCTGCAAGGCGTGCCGGGACATACCAATGATCCGCAAGCGGATCTGCGCGAAAAGATTGCCGCCGACAAAGCGGCCAACGAAACCACTGGCTGGATTGATCAGAATGCAGGTGTCGCCCAGATTCCGGTTTCGGAAGCGATGAAAATCATCGCGGAGAAGGGTTTGCCGGGCGTACCCGCCACGGCGGAGAAGAAGTAAGGAATGAAGCAGGTTCGCACAATTACGGGTTGGGTCGCGGCGCTGGCGCTGGCATTCGTGTTTGCCGGCGGTGCGCGGGTTTCTGCGCAGACCGTGCCCAGCGACGTCGGAGCGGCTTCTTCCGGGCTTCCTGCGGCGCTGCGCAATGTCGGCTTTGAGCCGCCGCTCAACGGTCAGATTCCTGCGACGCTGCGCTTTAAAGATGAAACGGGCAAAGACGTCACTCTCGGCGACTACTATCACGGCAAGCCGGTGCTGCTCGCGCTCGTGTACTACGGCTGCCCGATGCTCTGCAATCAGGTGGAACAAGGCGTCGTAGGCTCGCTGAAAATGCTTTCGTTTAACCCCGGCACCGATTACGAAGTCGTTTTCGTCAGCTTCGATGCGCGCGAATCGTGGGAGATGGCGGCGCAGAAAAAGGCGGCGATGCTCGCGCACTTTCAGCGTCCGCAAACAGCTGGGGGCTGGCACTTTCTGACGGGCACGCAGGACGAGATCGACGGCGTTACGAAGGCTGCGAATTTCCGCTACTCGTTCGACGCGAAGACCAATATTTTCGCGCACGCCAGCGGCATCATGCTGCTGACTCCGGACGGACGCATCTCTCGCTATTTTTACGGCGTGGAATATCCGTCGCGCGACATGCGCCTCGGACTCGTCGATGCTTCCGCCGGTAAAATCGGAAGCCCGATCGATCATCTTTTGATGTACTGCTTTCAGTACGACCCGTCGACCGCGCGCTACAGCGCCACGATTCTTCGCATCGTCCGCCTCGGGGGACTACTCACGATTTTCACGATCGTCGCGGGGATTTTGATCTTCCGGCGACGCGATCACGCGCTCGAAGCGAAAGCGCAAGGAGCACACTAGAGCCGTGCAGTCGCAACTACCACTGTATCCGGAGCAGGCGTCCAACTTCGCTCCCAGCGTCGACGCCCTGATGGTGTACATCACCGCGATCTGCATCTTTTTCGCGGTGGCCATCACTGCCGCGGTCATCTTTTTCTTCTTCAAGTACAAGCGTAAGAGCCCGGGCGAAGTCGGCGTTCCGATCCATGGCGACATGCGGCTCGAGACGGTCTGGCTTGTCGTACCTCTTCTGCTGTCACTCACGATGTTCGCCGGCGGTGCCGTGATTTATGTGGACTACCGGCGTGCGCCGTTGGATACGCTCGATATCTATGTCATCGGGAAGCAATGGATGTGGAAGGCGCAGCAGCCGACCGGATTGCGCGAAATCAACGAACTCCATGTTCCCGTGGGCCGCAACGTTAAGTTGATCCTGGCGAGCGAAGACGTCATCCACAATTTTTCGATTCCCGATTTCCGCGTGAAGATGGACGTCGTTCCGGGACACTACAACACGATGTGGTTCCGTC
Source organism: uncultured Acidobacteriota bacterium (assembly GCA_963766985.1). Lineage (GTDB taxonomy): Bacteria > Acidobacteriota > Terriglobia > Acidiferrales > UBA7541 > Acidiferrum. The sequence continues at coordinate 1,167,441 of CAVYCJ010000002.1, read as the reverse complement.
CGACGAAGCCTGGTCGATACCACTTTTTCTGCTCGCAATACTGCGGCACGAACCACGCGTTGATGGGCGGTTGGGTCACGGTAATGGAACCTTCGGATTACGAGTCGTGGCTCTCCGGATCTTCCGCCGCTGACGCGAACCCGGTCGTCGCGGGTGAAAAACTATTCACGGAAAAAGCGTGCGCGACCTGCCATCTGCCCGATGGAAAGGGACGCGCGCCATCCCTCAACGGCGTCTACCAGGCGAAAGTCCTGCTGATGGATGGTTCCACCGTTACTGCAGACGACGCTTACCTGCGCGAGTCGATCCTGGCGCCAAATGCTAAAATTGTCGCTGGGTTCCAGCCGCTGATGCCGACGTTCCAGGGGCAGCTTACCGAGGAAGAGATCCTGGCGCTGACCGCCTACATTAAGTCGTTGCAGTCGCAGCCGGTTCCAGCTACGGGCGCGGGGATTGCGCCGGCAGGGAAGAAATAATCATGAGTACGTCGAATAACCTAGGTGCACCACCATCGAACGCGGGCGGCTATCAGCTGCCGCGCGAGCATTATCTCAACGCCACTTACGGAATCCGCTCGTGGCTGCTTACCACTGACCATAAGCGCATCGCGCTGCTCTACCTCGTCTCGGTCACGTTCTTTTTCTTTATCGGGGGCACGTTCGCCTCACTGATTCGCATCCACCTACTCACGCCGGGCGGCTACCTGGTCACACCGGAAACATACAACAAGCTGTTTACGATGCATGGCGTGGCGATGATCTTCTTCTTCCTGATCCCGTCGATTCCCGCGGTGCTCGGCAACTTCCTGATTCCGCTGATGATCGGCGCCAAGGACCTGGCGTTTCCGAAGATCAACCTCCTGAGCTGGTACATCTACCTGGTTGGCGGCTGCTTCGTTCTTTATTCGTTCGCGACCGGCGGGCTCGACACCGGTTGGACCTTCTACACGCCGCTGAGCAGCGTTTACTCCAATTCGGCGGTCACACCGGCCGTCATCGGTATCTTCATCAACGGGTTCTCGTCGATTCTGACCGGGCTGAATTTTATCGTCACGATCCACACGATGCGCGCGCCCGGGATGACTTGGTTCCGGCTGCCTCTGTTCGTCTGGGCGCACTACGCGACGAGCATGATCTTCATCCTCGGCACGCCTGTCATCGCCATCACGCTACTGCTTGCCGGGCTCGAGCGCATGTTGCACCTCGGATTCTTTAACCCGGCGCTTGGCGGCGATCCGATCCTCTTCCAGCATTTATTCTGGTTTTATTCGCATCCGGCCGTGTACATCATGATCTTGCCGGCGATGGGCGTCATCTCTGAGATCATTCCGACATTCGCGCGTAAACCTATCTTCGGCTACAGTTTTATCGCCGGCTCCAGTATCGCGATCGCGGTCATCGGCTTCTTCGTCTGGGCCCATCATATGTTCCTCACCGGCGAATCGGTCTACGCCGCGTTGACGTTCTCGTTCCTGAGCTTCCTGGTGGCTATCCCTTCCGCGGTGAAGGTGTTCAACTGGACCTCCACCCTTTATAAGGGATCAATCTCTTGGGAAACGCCGATGCTGTACGGCCTCGGTTTTATCGGTCTGTTTCTCATCGGCGGCTTGACTGGTTTGTTCCTCGCCTGCCTCGGCTTGGACATCCACCTTCACGACACGTATTTCGTCATCGCGCACTTCCACTACATCATGGTCGGCGGCGCGGTGATGGGCTACGTCGGCGGGCTGCACTTCTGGTGGCCCAAGATTACAGGTCGGCTGTATCCCGAAGGGCTTGGCGAAGACCGCGGCGGTCACCCTTTTCATCGGGTTTAACCTCACGTTCTTCCCGCAGTTCATTCTGGGCTACCTCGGCATGCCGCGCCGTTATCACAGCTATCCACCGGAATTTCAGGTGTTTAACGTGATGTCGACCGCGGGCGCCTCGATTCTCGCGCTTGGCTACCTTCTGCCGATGATTTACCTGACCTGGTCGATGCGCTACGGCAAGATTGCAGGCCCGAATCCCTGGCCGGCGACCGGACTCGAGTGGAAAACGGCGTCTCCGCCGCTCACCGAAAATTTCGATGTCACACCCGAAGTCACTTGGGAGCCGTACGATTTCGACAACCGGCATGATCTGGGGCTCGACGTAAAAGGTCACCCGTCGCTAGCGCCGGCTCACGGGGACGACTAAGCAGAACCGAAATTAAAGACGCGCGGACCGGCGACAAGGTCCAAAGAGGAGCGCCGAGTGCATCGCACCGGAGAGTTGTACGGACAGTTTGAAACGCTGGACCAGCAGCGGGAAACCGCTTCGCTAGGGATGTGGGTATTCCTGGTCACCGAAGTTTTGTTCTTCGGCGGCATGTTCATGACCTACACGCTCAACCGGTCTACGTATCCCGACGTTTTCGGCGAGGCGAGCCGCTCCATCAATCTGACGCTGGGCGCGGTCAACACGGTCGTCCTGATCGGCAGCAGCTTGACTATGGCGATGTCCGTTTGGGCTGCGCAGGTGGGCAAGAAGCAGCTCGTTACAATTTTCCTGATCCTGACCCTGATACTCGGAACTGTATTCCTTGGCATCAAGGGCGTCGAATATCATGAAAAGTTCGTCGAGCATCACGTTCCGGGCCTGAACTTCAATTTCGAGCCGGGCGCCTCTGTTGCTACCAATGCTCACGCGCAACTCTTTTTCTCTCTGTATTTTGCGATGACCGGGCTGCACGCGCTGCATATGATCATCGGCGCGGGCCTGTTGATCTGGCTGATCAAGGAGTCGTTCAAGGGGCGATTCGATCCCGAGTACAGTACCCCCGTCGATCTTGTGGGCTTGTATTGGCACTTCGTCGATATTGTGTGGATTTTTCTGTTCCCGTTGCTCTATTTGATCGACCGACATTAGCGGAAACCGCGAGAGGGCACTGTGGTTGACAATTCAGCCGACACTCATTCCGAGCATCACATAGTCTCGCCAAAGGTCTATTTCACGATCTTCGCGGCGCTGATGGTCTGCACTTTCCTGACGGTCGAAGCGGCCAAGGTCGATCTCAACGCGTATTTCAACGGGCTGAACATCATCGTTGCGCTGGTGATCGCGACCTTTAAGGCATCTCTCGTCGTGCTTTTCTTCATGCACGGCAAATACAGCCCCAAGCGTACGAAGCTTGTTATCGTCTGCTCGGTCTTCTGGCTTGCGATCATGCTCTTCATGACGATGAGCGACTACGTCACTCGCCCCTGGAAGTAAGTCGAACTACTCCATAAATCTATCCTTAGTCTTGAACTGTTCGCGGTTGCGAATACCTGCGCGGATCTACGCGTGTGGTCGCTGATTCCGCGCACTGGCTTTGCTTTGGATGAACGATTGAGGACGTGCCAACACACCTTCGCCGATTGGGTGCGTTTGGGGTGTTTTTGGGAGGTCGGCGAAAGTGCGAAAAAACCTGTGAAGCAGCAAAAAGCGGAACTTGTGGGAAATAAAAAGTGGGGGACAAGCGAACCGGCCCAGCCCTCAATCCCCTAAAGGGATCCTCGGCTCGCGCCCCCCGGCCTAAGAGGGTGCAAACGATGAGCCATTTCTAACTTTCCTGTTTTCAGTCCTATGACTGGCGCGCTCTGCGTAAAAATGCGGTACTATCGCGCAAAATTACCGGACTCTCGGGCGTACTAAGGTAAACACTGTAAGCCTGTGGAAAAATGTGAGTTAGCTCGCAAAAGCGCGTCCTGATTCCGGAGCCCGCCGAGTTTCAAAATGGGAATTCTCGTTCACGCGAACAATTCCGTTCTCGATTTTCCCAATAAAATCTCCTCGATTTGACCACCCAGAATCGCACCTGCTACTGTAAGAAGTTATCTTGGCCTCATCAGGCCCACTGTGCGCCGTGGCTACTGTCAGCACGGTTCGCGGTGAGCAGCACCAAGGGACCTCATGCCGTTGACCAAACTGGTTGTGCGCGGCGCGCGCCAGCACAACCTCAAGAACATCAGCGTCGAAATTCCGCGCAACTCACTTACCGTGATCACCGGCCTGTCCGGTTCCGGCAAGTCTTCGCTGGCGTTCGACACGATTTACGCCGAAGGGCAGCGCCGTTACGTCGAGTCGCTATCGGCATATGCTCGCCAATTTCTCGATCAGATGGAGCGACCCGATGTCGACGTGATCGAAGGATTGTCGCCGTCGATCGCCATCGAGCAAAAGACGACCACGCGGTCGCCGCGTTCGACGGTCGGCACGATCACCGAAATTTACGATTACCTGCGCGTCATCTATAGCTCGATCGGCGTCCCGCATTGCCCGCAGTGCGGTAACCCGATCACGCGGCAGTCGAGCGAGCAGATCGTTCAGTCGATTCTCACGGGCGAGCTTTGCAAGACTGACGACCGCGTCATGATCCTGGCGCCGATCGTTCGCGGACGAAAAGGCGCATACCGCAAGGAGCTCGAAAAGCTCGCGCAGGACGGGTACGTTCGCGCGCGCATCAACGGCGAGCTGGTGCAGCTCGACGAAATTCCGGTACTCGACAAGCGGAAGAATCACACGATCGAAGTCGTCGTGGACCGGCTGCTTGTGAAGCCCGGGATTGCCGCGCGACTGGAGCAATCGATTGCGACGGCACTGAAGCTGGCTTCGGGGTTGGTCACTGTTTCGATCGTTGGCGGCGCGGATCACGTCTTTTCCGAAAAGCTGGCTTGCCCGGATTGCGGCATTTCGGTGCCGCAGCTGGAGCCGCGATCATTCAGCTTCAACTCTCCCTATGGCGCCTGCCCGGCTTGCAACGGTCTTGGCTCGAAATATGATTTCGATCCGGCGCGCGTGATAACCGACTGGACGCGCCCGCTGTTTGACGGTGGTTTGGGACCAGGCTCCGGTTCGGCGGTGCTCAAGCGCACGTTGCAGCTCGCGGCCTACGCGCACGGATTCAATCTGGAAACGCCGTTCGAGAAGCTGCCGGCCGCGACTCAAAATTTGGTGTTGTACGGCTATCCGCCGTCGAATGGCGGAAGCGCGCCGGCGACGAAGAAACCAAAGACCGAAAAGGGTTTTCGCTTTCCCGGAGTTCTGAAATTCCTCGACCGCAATTTTCAGGAGTCGAACTCCGATTCGTATCGCGAGTGGATGACCCAGTACATGTCGGCGACGCGTTGCACCGTTTGCCACGGTAAGCGGCTGCGGCCCGAATCGCTGGCGGTAAAGCTTGCTGGGCATTCCATCGCCGAATTCACGTCGCTCTCGCTGAAATCAGCGAGGCCCGCTGTTGCGAAGATTTTGACGGAACTGACGCAGCGGCAACGTGCCGTTGCGGGGCGGCCGTTAGAGGAAGTCGCCGAGCGGCTGGATTTTCTTCTTGCAGTCGGATTGGGCTATCTGAGTCTCGATCGCTCTGCGGCCACGCTCTCGGGTGGTGAAGCGCAGCGCATTCGCCTCGCGACGCAAATCGGCTCGCGCCTTCGCGGCGTGCTGTATGTTCTCGACGAGCCTTCGATCGGACTGCACGCGCGAGACAACGATCGCTTGCTCGGCTCGCTCGAGCAACTGCGAAACCTTGGTAACACGGTGCTGGTCGTCGAGCATGACGAAGACACGATCCGCCGCGCCGATTTCGTGGTCGATCTCGGCCCGGGCGCGGGTGATGCGGGCGGTCATCTGGTAGCGCAAGGCAAACCCGAGCAAGTGGCCGCGACTGCGGAATCGCTTACCGGACAATATCTCAGCGGCGCGACGAGCATTCCGGTTCCGACAAACCGGCGCAGCCCGAATGGCAAATCGATCCAGATTCTTGGAGCGCACGAAAACAATCTCAAAGACGTCGATTTCACACTGCCGCTTGGTTTGCTCACCGTCGTCACCGGCGTCTCCGGCTCGGGCAAGTCGACGATGGTCAACGACATCCTTTATCGTTCGCTGGCGCAGAAACTCTATCGCTCGATGGATCCCCCGGGCGCGCACAAGAGCGTTGCCGGCATCGAGCACATCGACAAAGTGATTGAGATCGATCAGGCGCCGATCGGACGAACGCCGCGGTCGAATCCCGCGACATATACCGGTGTGTTCGCGCCAATTCGTGAACTGTTCGCGATGCTGCCTGAATCGCGCGAACGTGGCTACAAACCGGGCCGATTCAGCTTCAACGTGAAGGGTGGTCGCTGCGAAGCGTGCCAGGGTGACGGACTACGCCGCATCGAAATGAATTTCCTGCCCGATGTGTACGTGATGTGCGAGGTATGCCGCGGCCGCCGCTATAATTCCGAAACGCTCGCGGTGCGCTTCAAGGGGCATTCGATTTCCGACGTGCTGAACATGCCGGCGAGCGAAGCGCTGAAGCTGCTCGAGAATATTCCGCAGGTTCAACAGAAGCTCGCGACGCTGGTTGAAGTCGGGCTCGGCTACGTGCAGCTTGGGCAATCGGCAACCACGCTCAGCGGGGGAGAAGCGCAACGCATCAAGCTGGCGCGCGAGCTTTCCAAGCGGCAGACCGGCCGCACACTCTACATTCTTGATGAGCCCACCACCGGCCTTCACTTCGACGATGTGCGAAAACTGCTCGACGTTCTGCAGCGCCTCGTGTCGCTTGGCAACACGGTGCTGATCATCGAGCACCATCTCGATGTCATCAAACAAGCTGACTGGGTCATCGATCTCGGCCCGGAAGGCGGCGACGGTGGAGGTCGCATCGTAGCGCAGGGCTCACCAGAGCAGGTCGCGCGAAACAAGAAGTCGTATACCGGGCAGGCACTGGCGCGCGTCCTTCACCTCAACGGCGCGAACGGACACGGTTCCAACGGTCAATCCGCGCCGAAATAGCGACTTTTCGGCCGTTCGTTCTCACTGTCCGTTCCGATTCGACTTCACCTTCTCCCCGCGCTAAAGTACTCGTTCACCCATGTCCCTCTACTCGACAAAGCCTCTCGCGTTGTCTTCCGTTCATACGTATCCGTTGTCGTCGCGCAAGAGCAAGGTGCATGTCAGCGACTTTGCAAAGCCGGTTCCTGCAAACGCTTCGCTGAAAAAATTCCTCGATTCGCTTCCAAACATTCTTGCCGCGCAAGACCTTCGCGATATTGCCGCTGCAATTCACACCGCGCGCCGGCAGAAAAAGGCGATTCTGTGGGGCATCGGCGGGCACGTGATCAAGGTGGGGCTCGGCCCGATCCTCATCGACCTGATGCGGCGTGGATTCATCACCGGCATCGCGATGAACGGCGCTGCGCTAATTCACGATTTTGAAATCGCGCTTGCGGGAAATACGTCCGAAGACGTCGAAGCGTCGCTGCCCGACGGGCGATTTGGCATGGCCGAAGAAACGGGCCGCTACGTCAACGAAATCGCAAAGCTCGCGTCGCGGATTCGGCTCGGCTACGGAGAAGCGGCGGGGCAATTTCTCAACAGTGGAATCGTGCCCGCGCCTTATGCGGAGCAGAGCGTCGTTGCAGCAGCTTACAAATTCAAAATTCCCGTCACGATTCATCTCGCAATCGGCACGGATATCCCGCATATGCATCCGGCCGTCGATCCAGGGGCGTTGGGAGCTGCGACCTACACAGATTTCCGGCTGTTCAGCGCGCTCGTACAAGGGATGCAACCCAACGGCGTCTATCTCAATTGGGGAAGCGCCGTGATTCTTCCAGAGATTTTCCTCAAAGCGGTATCGGTGAGCCGCAATTACGGCGTGCCTCTGCGGCCGATCACCACAGCGAACTTCGACTTTGTGCAGCACTACCGGCCTTTGCAGAATGTTGTGAAGCGGCCGACTGCGCCGTCGGCGAAGAGCGCATCCGGCGCTCAGTCGCACGGCTACGCAATCACCGGACATCACGAAATACTCTTACCACTGCTTGCCGCGGCCCTGGCATCCAACTGGGGGAAGAGCCCCTCGCAGAAATCGAAGCGCGGCAAAGTACGATGATGTCATTTGACGACAATCCAGAGAACCCGTCGCCCGGCGATCTTGACGCGGAGCAAAATCCGCCGTCCGAACCGCGTCGAGATGAGCTTTCCGACAACGTAGCTCCGGCCTCGCACGAACCGATTGATCCCGCCGCACCGCTTGCTGGCGATCCGATCACATATGCCGCCGAGTCGCCGCACTTAGCGGTGCCACCTTTCAGCGGAAACGCCACCGTCTTTCCCGAAGACCTCCGCATCTCGTGGTACTGGCCGCATCTGATCCTTTTTGTGTTCTTCACGTTCGCTAGCTTTCTGGTCGTGCAGACTGCGATGTTCATTTATTACGGGCCAAAGCAGCCGATGCCCAGGGAGCAGCTCGAAGAATATCTGCTCAGCAAGCCGCAGTTTATTTTTGGCACCAACGTGTTGTGGTACGCGTCGGTCTTTCTTTTTCTCTACGTCACTCTCGCCGTGCTGCGGGATGCCCCGTTCTGGTCGTCGCTCGGTTGGAAAAAACTCACCGTGCGACTGTCTTCCACGTGGGGCGGACCCTGGTCTTACTTTCTCGGCGGGTGCGCACTTGCAATCTTTGTCGGCGTGGCCAGTTCGCAGGTGAAAGACACCGACAAAATGCCGATTCGTGAGCTGTTCAAGAATCGCGAGAACGCGGTCCTGCTCATGTGTATGGCGGTGTTTGTCGCGCCGCTCGTCGAAGAGACTGTTTTTCGCGGATACCTCTATCCGCTGCTTGCGCGGATTGTTTACAGCGTGACTCGCCGTTTTGGCGCTCAGCCGCCGGAAGCGATTCGAACCGGCATGTTCAGCAGTGTTGTGATTACCGGCGTGCTGTTTGGCCTGATGCACGGCGCGCAGCTGGGCTGGACATGGAGCGTGGTCGGTCTTTTGATCCTCGTCGGCGTCATCTTCACTTTCGTACGCGCTCGGACGGGCACGGTGCTGGCGAGTTTTCTCCTTCACCTCGGCTATAACTCGATGATCGCCGTCACGACGATCATCGGAACACACGGCTTCACCAAAATACCCACGAGTCCCTGATCTCGCGCCGACGCCCTCGGCGTGATCGCCAGCTCAACTCGTTTTGGGTGCCAACCTTCGCTACAATATCCTTCTCAACTCTTATGTATATCGCTCAACCGATTGAATGGACCGACCGCGGCGTGGTCATGCTCGACCAGCGCGCTGCTTCCGACGGAAGAAGTTCACTACACCTACACGAACTATCGCGAGGTCGCTTCAGCGATCACCGACATGGTTATTCGTGGAGCGCCCGCGATCGGTGTTGCAGCCGCGATGGGCGTAGCGATCGGCGTGCTGCATTCGACGGCAAAGAATGTCGATGAGTTGCGGCCAGAGTTCGACGAGATTTGCGCTGTTCTGGCGAAGACCCGGCCCACGGCAGTCGATCTTTTCTGGGCAATCGATCGCATGAAGGCGAAATTTGCCGCACTCACTGCGCAAACCTCCGATCTCGAGAAAATTCGGGCCGCGATGATTGCCGAGGCGAAGCAAGTCCATCTTGAAAAGAAAGCGACCGACGAAGCGATGGGCCGCTTCGGCGCCGAACTCATGCCCAGCGAAGGCCGCGTCATGACGCAATGCAATGCGGGCGCGCTTGCGACGGCAGGCATCGGCACAGCGCTCGGCGTCTTTCGCGTCGCGGTGGAGCAGGGTAAAAAGCTCCACGTTCTCGTACCTGAAACGCGTCCGTATCTCCAGGGCGCGCGCCTCACCGCGTGGGAACTCCACAAAGGTGGCATTCCGCTGACGCTCATCACCGACAATATGGTCGGTCACTTTTTGAAAACGGGCACGGTCGGAGCCATCGTGACCGGAGCCGATCGCGTTGCCGCGAATGGCGACACCGCGAACAAGATCGGAACATATCAGATTGCAGTGCTGGCAAAAGAAAACAACGTGCCGTTTTACATCGCCGCACCGGTTTCGACATTCGATCTTTCGATTCCCGATGGCAGTTACATCCCGATCGAAGAACGCTCGTCCGACGAAGTGATTTACATCAAGAACGTCCGCATCGCGCCGGATGTCAAAGCTGCGCATCCTGGGTTCGACGTTACTCCAGCGCGGTACATCACCGCCATCATCACCGAACGCGGGATCGCGCGCGCGCCTTATACGGAATCGCTGCGCGCGCTGGCGAATGCGAAGCAAGCCGCCAGCGTCTGAGAGCGTATAATGCCCGCCATGTCGATCCGTGCGGGCAAACTGCTCCTGGCTGCGATACTTCCGTCGATCCTTCTCGCATCACACGTAAACTCAGACGCCGCAATCCAATCAGCAATCCGCTCCACCGATACGACTTCACCCAAAGAATCCACACTACTTTCTGTTTCGCGGCAAGGCGATCGCATTGGTCACATCCGGCGAGCACTATGGCGCTGTGCTCAACGCCGACGTCGACTTTCGCAAATATCTCGCCACGATCGATTCCGATGGCCTGAATTACACGCGTATCTTTGGCGGATCGTACATCGAAGTGCCGGCGAAATCGTTCGGCATCTTGCGCAACGACCTGGCGCCGCAGCCCAATCGTTACATCGCACCGTGGCTGCGCAGCGAGACTCCCGGCTACGCGGGCGGCGGCAACAAATTCGATCTCGCAAAGTGGAATCCGGAATACTTCGAGCGTTATCGCGCGTTTCTTGCGGACGCGTCGAAGCGCGGCATCGTCGTCGAGATCACGCTCTTCTCCTCACATTACGACGAGATGATGTGGAAGATCAGCCCGTTCAATCCATCGAACAACGTCAACAACACGACCGAGATTGAATGGAAGAAATTGAACACGCTGGAGAACGGCAACATCCTCGCGTTCCAGGAAAAATACGCGCGTAAGCTCATCAGCGAGGCGCGCGATTTCGACAACGTCATCTTCGAAATCCAGAATGAGCCGTGGTCCGACCGGCCCACGCTCACGGATGTCGTGAATCCCTATCTCCGTCCGCCGGGACGCGACACGTATCCAAATTCTGTCGACGTTGCCGACGATCTATCCGTCGCGTGGCAGGCTCGCGTCGCCGAATGGATCACGCAGGAGGAAGCCTCGCTTCCCAACCGCCACCTGATCGCACAAAACTATTCCAATTTTCGCGCCTCAATCCGCAATCTCAGCCCCGGAGTCGACGTCGTCAACTTTCACTATGCGTATCCCGAAGCGGTTTCGCTGAATTACGGCCTCGGCAAAGCAATCGCCTACGACGAAACAGGGTTCCTTGGTCGCGACGATGACGCCTACCGCCGCCAAGCATGGAATTTCATGCTCTCAGGTGGCAGCATTTTCGACGCGCTCGACTATTCGTTCTCACCTGGGCATGAAGACGGCGCCGATCTCGAGCCGAACGGCCCCGGAGGCGGCAGCCCAACTTTTCGCCATCAACTTCATATCCTGCGTGAATTCCTGAGTAAATTTTCGATTCTGGATTTGCGGCCGGACGCCAGTGTCGTGAAGCACGCGAACGGCGTCGTCGCTCACGCATTGTCGAATCCCGGCCAGGAATACGCGATCTATCTCGACGGCAAAGGCCCGACGGAAGTAACGCTGACATTGCCATCCGGCGATTACAAAGTGGAATGGTTCAACACAAAGACGGGCGCGACCGACAAGTCTGAAGAATTCCACGCAAGCGGCGACAAGTCACTCGCGTCTCCGGCGTTTGATAACGGCATAGCTCTTCGGCTCATTCGAGCCGCAAGATAGCCGCTGTATTGAGCTAAGCCGGGGTAATGACCAAGACTTCGCGCTTCGTCGGTCGAAACACCGCAAACAAATCGAATATCCGTTTCAGAAAATATTTCTGCGTCAGCAGCTTCAAGCCACGCGCAGCTTCCTCGCCGACAACAACTTTCGCCTGCGCCTCGATCCACTCGCCTTCCACCACGCCCGTTCGATTGCAGGGAGCAACCCTGACGCGTGGATTGTTACGAACACGCTTCACCTTCCCAGTGTTCTCAATCGTATAAATGTAGAGCTTCGCCTCGCGCGAACGAAGATCCGCCGTCGGATCAGCCGCAAACCACACTGGTGTTCGCACCCCTTCGCCATTCTTTCGAAACGTTTCCAGGCTCAAATAATCGCGCTTATCCAGCGCCGCAAAATTACTCGCATCGCTCATATAGATTTTGATGCCTCCACAAACCGCGCCGATACACTCCCCAGCGCAACCGAATCGGCCCAATCCCTCCCCAGAAACGCGCAAGGCCACAAAGAAAAAGGGAGCCGAAAATCCGGCTCCCTCGGTAGCTGATGCTTGGGTTGATTTAGAACGTGAACTTCACGCCCAAACGAATCGTCCGTCCGATCTGATAGCGGTTCGGCAGACCGTATCCGCTGTTCACGGTTACCGGTCCTCCCGTCGCGTTGGTCGGAGATGCGTTCAGCAAGCTGCTGATGCTGTATGGATGGAAGCTCGCTGCGTAGAACGGAGTTCCATCACCTGTAAAGCACGGTGTCGTTGAAGTTGGAGGCATTACTCCATTCGGCCCCGAGCAGGCAGCTCCTGTCAGTGGAAACGGAGCGGCATAGTTATAGTTGAAGCCGCTCGTGATGTTCTCTTCCACGCTGGTAACAGAGCGACGGTTGAGCAGGTTCTGAATCGTTCCTGTGAAGCTTACCGTCTTGCTTTCGCTGATCTTGTAGCTCTGTTGGAAGTTGAAGTCGGTCTGAATGTACCACGGCGTCCGCTGAGTGATCGGCGAACCCATAGTAATCACACCGGTCGTCGGATCTTGGCTCGTCGGTATGAACTTGCCTCGATCCGCGACGTACACCGGAAACGCGCCGCCCGTCAGACCGCTTGGGAACGCGTTACCGAGATCCAGATACGTGCTTTCCGGCGAACCCTGATACAGAACCTGGAAGAGACCGAAGTCTGTAACAAAACGATGCGCCCAGCTCAAGGAATAGTAGGTATAGCCCTTGAACGTGTTCGGCCGATCTGTCGGAAGCAAACCACTCGAAGAGCCGCCGTTATCGTTCCACGAGAACATCGGTTCATCAAACGAACGGCTGTTGTTCGGAGAGTTGCGCCCGCCGCCGCCGTCTGCTTCATCCGAGCTGGTCAAGCCGGTGTAGTTCCCCCACAGCCTGCTGTAGGTGTACGAGAACATGCTGGTCCAGTGACGGGTCGCCTGCTTCGTCAAACGGAATTCCACGCCATCATAATCGCGCTGCGCCGGAATCGTCGGGGGGCACGCCGAACCACATGGCGATGCTCCCGGTTGTCCAGGCGTAAGACCATAAAGGAAGTTGTAGAATTTATCGTACGTGCTGTTTACACCTTGACCCGGATTGACGATGACGAAAGTCTCGCCGATCTCCGGATTGACCAGCGCTGAGTCTTCGATGACGTGATCGAGCCGCCGCCGGTCATAGCGAGCTTCAAACGCCAGCGTCGGAGTGATCTGATAGTCGAAGCCGACCGTCATCTCGTGCTGTTTGTAAGGCTTGAGACCCGGAGCCACACCCTCTTCTGTGATCGTGCAGGTGGAGCAAGTCGTCGGATTGGTTCGATAGTTTTGGTTTTCGAGAAAGGTGAGCCCGGCAGGGGTTGTTCCGCCGAAGTTCGCTTCGCTCGCCGAGTTTGTGCCGATGCCGCCGCAGTAGCGGTTGCTGCTGCTGAATACGGGGTTGATCGAAGCGACGTTCGGTGTGTCGAGAGCGTAGTAGCAGTTGCTCCAATACTGACCGCCGAACGAGCTGATCGCCAGGTTGAGCTTCATCTGATCGTAGAACTGTCCGTAGCCGCCGAAGATTTTCATCTTCCCGCGGCCCGTGGGATCCCAAGCGATGCCGATACGGGGCGCAATCTTGTCTCCCCATCCGAAGTCGATTGGGTGCGTGATGCCGCCCGCCGGCTGGTTTTCTGCCGGCAGGTATTCTTTCTCGACGCGGAGCCCGGCGTTGATCGTCAAGCCTCGCGCGATCGACCACGAATCCTGCACGAAGAAGGCGTCGTTGTTGCTCGTCGCCTGTCCTCCCGACCCGTAGTCTTCGACGTTGATGTATCCGTATTGGCCGGTGCACGAGCCGTAGAGCGCAACGAATGATTGGCAATTCGCCTGCCCGACGGGACCAAATGGCGTGTATGACGAACCTTGGCCCACGAAGTACTGCACCAGCGGCACGTTGTAGTGCTGATCGATGTTGTTGTTCAGGTGATTCAGCTGATACCCGAACTTGAAGTTGTGCGTCCCCAGCCAGCCGCTCTTGTACCACGCCAGGTTGACATCCACTTGGGTAGCCTTGCTGGCGTTGTGGCTGGTGAAGTTCTGGCTGTTGGCCAGGTTGAAGAACCCATTCGCCTGCTGTAACGAAGCCGGCAGCGGAGCACCCAGTGCATCGAGGGCGCCGACACCGTTCGTCTCCCATTCCGTGAGCGTACCGCTCGTCGGCAGGCCGAAGTCGTGATAATTCTCGAAGTAGTAGCCGAAGCGCCCGGTCAGAATCAGGCGTTGCGTCAGGCTGTAATCGGCGCCGGTGTTTACAGTCAGGTTCGGAGCTGTGAAGCCGACGTTGTGTGAATACGCCGACGGGTCCACCGTTGACGAAGTATTGAAATAACCCTGGCTCGAATCCGGATTCGGCAGGTTTTCGCCGTACTGCTTCGCAAGCTGATAGAGCCACGAGCCGTAAACGCGCAGCTTCTTGGTTACCTCTGCGTCAACGCGCGCCGTGGTGTAATACGTGCGCGTGTTCTGGGCAAATTTGACGACGCCAAGCCCTCCCAAACCGCCCGCCTGATCGTAGTTGACGGCGCGCTCATCATTGTTCAGTTCGGGGTTGAATCCCACGAAGAAGAAGATGCGATCGCGCAGGATCGGCCCGCTAAACGTGAAGCCGGGGAAGATGTCGCTGGTGTGATCTTTATTCGGCTGGTATTCCTGGAATTGCGGGTCGAGCAACCCCCACGACGTTGTCGTCTGGCTCGAGAGCGGATTGTAGCGAGCCTGGGTCGGAAGCTGGCTCGCGTCCATCGCATCGTTTTCGAATTGGGCGAAAACCGATCCGTGATAGTTGTTCGAACCCTTTTTCATGATGACGTTCACGACGCCGCCGAGCGCGCCACCGTGTTCCGCCTGAATACCCGAGTTCTTGATTTCCACTTCTTGAATGAAGTCGAACGGCACGCTCGTGTGTGAGTAGCCGCCGATCAGGTTGGCCGTTTCCTGGCCTTCCACAAGGTAGGAGTTCTCAGAGTCGGAGCCTCCGGCAACCGAGAATCCAAAATTTCCTCCGTTCGCCGTGCTGCCTGGTGACGAGCCGCCGGTTCCGTTGCCGCCGTAGCCACCGGCCGAGTTATTGCCCATCAAGGGTTCGTTGCGGGCTGCGGGTGCAAACTGAATGACCGACTGGAACGAGCGGCCGTGTGGGATGTTCTGAATCACGTCCTCAGTCACGTTCGTGGTCGTAACGTTTGTGGTCGTGTCGATCTGCGGCGCCGCGCCAGTCACCTCAATGACCGACGTGGTTTTGCCGACTTCAAGCGTGATATCGACGGTCGGCAAGTGGCCGACTTCCAAAACGAAGGTTCGCTTTTCGGTGGAGAATCCCGTCGCTGTTACGGTCAGCGTGTAGCTGCCCGGCGGCAAGTTCGCGAAGCGATAGTAGCCAGAGGCGTCTGTTTGAACTGTCTTGGTACCTACCAGCGTCGAAGCCGTGACGCTAATCGACGCGTTTGGCACGGAAGCACCAGAGGGATCCTTTACGGTTCCCACGATACCGCCGGTCGTTTCTTGAGCGGAAATGTAACCGACGAACAACAACAAGAGACACAAACACACAATCATGGGTTTAATAACCCGACGACTGGACATCTTTTATCCTCCTGGACACACGGGACGGAAACTACACCCCGACCGAGCGCAGCCTTGGAAGCCGCCTCAGTCGACCCGCCTTGGACGTTTACGAGTTACTAGACCCCACCACAGGATCCACTTTCCCCAAACAAACAACAAAAACGGCATACGCGTTCGCTAGGGGGGACCTATTTATATAAACCGGAAATGAATTGCAACTAAATTTTTACAATTTGCCGTATCTCTCGATTGAATAGCCGATCGTGGTACTAGGCGTTATGCACAGTGGCCTTGCAACTACCAAGAGAAACCGGCGAAGAGCGAGCGCCCTTCGCCGGCAAAGCTGCGACCGAGTTTAAGGTTGAATTAGAACGACAGTTTCACGCCAAACTCCGCTTGGCGCGGCACGGCGTACCAGTTCACGCCCGAGGAAGAGCCGGGAGTAATCAGGTTCGATCGTCCGAGCGGACCGTGAGCCGTCGTGCCGTTCGCGGATCCAATCGAACCGTTCAGTACGCCGCTCAGCTGATTGCCGAACGGATCATGGTTTTGGTAGTTGAACACGTTAAACAGCGCGATCTGCGGTTCCAGTACCACACGCTCCGGCAGAGCGTGAAGCACCTTCGCGAGCCGCAGCTCCCAGGAGACGTGCGCGTCAAACGTGAACAATGGCGAGACGCCAACCTGACCGGCCGGCGCTAATGCCAGCGTCGGAGTCACCGCGCCGAGCGACGTCAATTGCGCAGCGGTGAATAAACCCGCTGAAACTAACGCGTTGCCGGCAGGCGTGAGCTTTCCCGCTGCTGTGCTGTTGTATTGATTGATGAATGCTGTTGATTTGCGATGCCTTGATGCTACGTCCGAAGGAGCCGACGTTGGACCCGGGAACCGGATCGCCAACCGTTCCGTCGCCCGTGACGTCGCTAAAAAAGATTTCGCCGGGTTCGCCGGATTGCGGCAGCGTAAGCGTCAGTGGAGGCGCCGTGTCCCAGTGGGTGGTAAGAGCGAAACGCGTCGCACCAGGCAAATCCATCACGGCGCCGACGCTAACTTGGTGAGTACGATCGAGGCCGCTCGGCCCGAAGAACATCTGTGGGTTATTGAAGTCGGCGGCGTTGTTGACGAAGTCCTGGTCCTGCGCCTGCGAATCGAATCGCGACAACGTATACGACGCGATCAGGTTCAGGTGCTTCATGCCGCGCACGGGATTGCCGAGATTCGCTTTGAGGGAAACCAGCAACGCGTCGTAGGTCGAGCGGCCGATTGGGAACAGCATGTCGTTTTGGCCGAGCGAGGGATTGATGCCCGCGAATGCGCAGGTCGGGCACGGGAAGCCGCCAGTTGAGTCGCCGCCGGAATCAAGGCCGTTGGACGCGAAGTCGGAGATCGTCGCTCCGCCACCGCCGGGATGCAAGCCAGGACACGCGGCGATTGCGGCGTTGATGGTCGCGACGCCGCAGGCCGTTAGTGTCGCTGCGATTGCGGCTTGCGCGTTCGGCACATTCAGAAACCGCGCATCGCCCACCTTGTTCGTGTCTTCACCCAAAAGGTAATGCAGGCCGACGTTGCGAACGTAGTCGGCGCTCAACACGGTATTCTTGCCGAACTGGCGCTGTACGCCGATATTCATCTGTTCGGAAAGTGGCGAGCGATAGTCGGGCGCGATGAGTTGTTCGCCGGTCGACGTCGGTGAGTCCGCCAACGCATTTCCGATGAAGTTAGCGTTCGAGGCTGGTCCAGCAGCCAAGGTTGCTGCCTGGAATGCCTTCTGGTCGGCGGCAATCTGGGCCGCGGCCGTCCCAATCGCTTCGCCACAGTAGGGAACTCCGGCGCCGGTCTGGCTATCGGTTACGCCAAGCACGGGGCCGGTGGCGCTGCCGCTGAAGCAAGGAGCTGCCGTTCCGAGGAAGAGACCGCTCGTCAGACGCGCCGGACGATCGAACAACACGTTGTTCCAGATCGCGTTCTCGTAGTAAATGCCAGCTCCGGCGCGGATCACTGTCTTGCCGTTCTTCCACGGATCCCATGCGATGCCCGCCTGCGGTCCGAAATTCCTGTTGGGTTGATTCACGCGAGCCTGGAGGTTGGAATAAAACTGGTTATTGAATTGAGCGAGCTCCGGAATCGAAGCGAGATCGCTGTCGGCGCGGCCTGTGTCGCGGCCGTAATGCAAACCGAGCGTGACCGTCAGGTTCGACTTCACCTTCCACTGGTCGCCGAAATACGCTTCGAAGCGGTTGTCTTCTTGTCCGCCGCCAGGGAGATTGAACTGTGGTTTCTCCGTTGAGAAACCTTGCCCGTTGCCCATCAGGATCGTGTCAACCGGCCAATTGCCCGGATTGCCCGCGCCGCCCGGACCGAACGGATTCGTATTGGCAAACGCCTCGTTGGCGGCGTTATCAACCGATGTAACCGCGGGTTGCAGAGCGAAGAAGCTCGCGAAGCCGCCACCGAGGATGTGGTTAAACGCAACGCCATAACGGAACGTGTGGCGTCCCTTCGTGTAGCTGCCGTCGTATTTGATCTGCGTGTCGGTCTGGAAAGTGTTCTGTGGCGCGAGAATGTTGGCGCCAGAGCAGAACGCTTCGCCGCCGCCCAAGCAAGTCAGGTCGCCGCCGTTCGGCGTGATGTTAACTGCTATCCCAGGAATCGGATCGAGCGCGCCGGATGAGGCAATGGCATCCGCGATCGCATTCCGGAACTTCAAGTATTCAAAGCGGATGCTGTTTGTGCTCTTGCCGATCGAAAAATCGGTTCCGGCAACGTGAGTCGGTGCGAAGTCAACGTTTTGAAATGGCTGGTACACGCCGGGGTTGAAGCCGCGAACGCTCAGGTTCTGGTCATAGTTGAAGCGATAAAACGCCGTCCAGTTCGGCTTGATGTTGTAATCCACGCGCCCAAGGTATTCCCGCTCGGTAAAAGGAGCATCGAATGAACCACTGAGTGGCGAGAAGCTGCCGTTAAGCTGAACGGGGTTGGCGAGATTCTGATCGGTCCTTTCGAAGTTGCCATAAAAAAAGAGTTTGTCTTTCCAGATCGGACCGCCGAGGTCTGCACCGAACTGTTTACGGCCGAAGTCGAGTTGTTCGGGCGCGATGCGGGCCGAGGTCTGGTCGCTGCGACCATAATAGTAGGCGCCGCCATGCAGGCTATCCGTTCCAGACTTGGTTACCACGTTTACTGTGCCCGACGAAGTCAACTCAGTCGAGAGATCGAGTGTCGACTGGCTGACCTGAAATTCCTGAATCGCGCTCTGGGGGATATTCTGGGTAACCGTACCGACCGTCTCGTCGCTGATATCGACGCCATCCACTTCGATACGCGCCGAACGGCCGAACCGCCCACCGAACGATAGGGAGGAGTAGCCGTTCTTGGTGGGGTCGAAGGTCGAACCGTCTTGAATCTGAACACCCGGCTCAAGCGTGGCCAAATCGAGGAAGTTTCGGCCGTTGATCGGAAGCTGATCAATGTCGGCTGCCGTCAGCACGTCTTGCACGGTAGCCTGCTCGGAGTTGATCCGAACCGCCGAACCCGTAACCTCAATCACGCTGGAAGAATCGCCGAGTTCGAGTTTGGCGTTCACCGAAGACATCTGACCGACCTGCACAGGAAGAGTCGACTGGAACGTCTTAAAGTTTTTCGCTTCGACGCGCACAACATAAATACCGGGAGCCAGATTGCCGAGGCTAAAGGAGCCGCTCGAGCCTGTGTCGATAGTCTGAGCCGTACCGTTATCCTTGTTTGAGATGGTGACGTGCGCATTGGGAACGACACCGCCTTGAGGATCGGTAACAGTACCACTCAAGCCGCCCGTAGAAACGGAGACTTGAGCTGACAAGCTAGGTGCGAGAACACCGATGGACGCGACGAATACAAGACTTGCTACGACGAACAGGGTCGCTGGCAAGGTCACTCGGAACGACGATCGACGCATTGTTCCTCCAATCAAAGTGAACGTGAGAACGATTTTGTGAAAAGCAAGCTCCCGCGCCCGCGTTTGGAATCGGCTTCCAAAGCCAGGAGCCCTACCTGTAAAACCGCCGTCAACCGATCGCAGAACTGCGACCGATGCCCGCACTAATTTTTCTGAGTAATCCGATGCGGTGCACGCGCTTTGCCAAGCTAAAGTTTATGTAAGTCCTAGATGAATTTAGAATTTACGCGCGATATACGGCTGAGCGGGCGGGGTGGTATTACGGGTTTCCATAGCGATCTATGGAAGTATGGAGTTCGCCACTAGTATCGTGATGCTTCCGAGACCTCCGAAGCGGACAGGTAGTAGAACCCGCTCGGATTTCTCCGACGAACCCACAAGCTAAACTGGCGGGATTTCGACTTTGAAATGTTCAGCTGGTGGCAGCGCCGTGACGAATGCGTTCTGCCAAGGTGCGCGCCCTCTGCCGGGCGATCTCGACAAATTGCGGATTCCCCGAGATCTGATCCAGGGCCGGCAACGCGCGCTGGGGTTCGGGAAGCATATTTCGGTTCAAATCCGCCTCGAACTGCAGAAGGGCGTCGTTGATTCCCAGCCGATCGTACTTCATCCGCCGCTCCAGCAACTCCACGAGCTCTTGCTGGCGGGCGAGTCCCTCAAAAATCTGCAATAGCTGGGTAGCTGCCGTATTAAGCGTGTAGTTGAATTTGACTTCGTGCGCCTCGGCGCCCTGTTCCCATCGGAAAGTCTTCTCTCCCAGATTCGCTATCTTCCGGTGGACATCCAGGTCCTGATTTTGAAAGTGGTTCATCTGAGAGGCCAGATCGAACATCTTGGCGCGAAGCGACGCGCCAACCTCGAAGGGCACCTTCTCGGGATCTTCTTCGAGCTGGCGGATCTCGTAAGTCGCTTTGTCCGTATCTTGCCCGACGACAATTTCGATGAACTCCGGCGTGCTCTCTTTGAAGACGCGGCGAAAAACAAGCTTCGCGGCCGTCGGGGCAGGCGTTACATTCGCGGCGCGCCAAGCCGCCCGAATCACCAGAGTGTGTGCCGGAGCCGGCGAACCGAATAGCGCCGGCGCAAAAAGCGCAGACAAGCAGATCGAAATTCGTGTGACTTGGAAGATTAGCCTGAGGCCAGTTCCGTTCATAGCACGCTTAGATGCCAGCCACGCTCAACGGTGTTTCACGGCTTTCCCTACGCGCAGGCCGGGAGCCACGCGACCGCAGCCGTCCCTTGCGTCGCCGGAATCCCAAACCTCACTCGAGCTTGGTCCGCCTGAATGTGACACAGCGCCACCGCAAGCGCATCCGCCGCATCCGCCGGCTCCGGCATCTCACTGAGCGACAGCAGCGCCCGCACCATCAATTGAATCTGCCGCTTATCCGCGTGCCCATAGCCCGCAACCGACGCCTTCACTTCACGCGGCGAATAACTAAAAACGCTGACACCGTGTTGCGCCGCCGCCAGCAGCACGACACCCCGCACTTCGGCCAGCCGCAACGCCGTCCGCACATTCAACGCGCTAAAAATCGACTCGACCGCCATCACCGTCGGCTCGAATTTCCGAATCAGCTCGCAAAGCAGCGAGTGAATATCGTGCAGCGCCGCCCCGCTGAATTCCTTTTGTCGTTTTGTATCGACGCGAAACGCGCCGTAATCGACCATCTTGCAGCGTCGCCCGTCGGTATCAACGATCCCGTACCCCGTCGGGCCCGCCGCCGCAGGATCCAACCCAAGCACACGAATCCCACTCTTCGCGTCGACGTCAACAGTCGGTGTGGAAGTCATCGCGTGACAGTCTACGGCCTTCGACAGCCCGCGGCCAGCGGTTTGTCCGCCTCAGTTGTCACAGATACGCTAATTTTGGTCGCAAGGGGACCAGCGAAGATAATCGCGAAGCTAGAACGTAAATTGAAGATCGAAACGAAAACTAGTTCGCCCCGACCGCTTCCTGAATTTCTTTCTCGTCGATATCGAAGTTCGCGTAAACGTGCTGCACGTCGTCGTGCTCTTCCAGCGCTTCTACCAGCCGCACCATCTGCGTCGCCTGCGCGCCCGTCAACTTCACATAGTTCTGCGGCACCATGCCGACTTCCGCCGATGCCGGAGTGATCCCCGCCTTCGACAGCGCTTCCTTCACCTTTTCCAGCGCTTCCGGTGGCGTCGTCACATACCAGGCCGACCCATCGTCCTTCAGATCATCCGCGCCCGCTTCCAGCACAATGTCCATCAACTTATCTTCCGACGCCTGTTCCTTCGGGATCGCAATTTCGCCCTTGCGGCTGAACATCCATCCCACGGCTCCCGCTTCCGCCATGTTGCCGCCGTTCTTGCTCATCAAATGACGAAATTCGCCAACGATGCGATTGCGGTTCGTCGTCACAACCTGAATCAGCATGCCAACGCCGCCCGGCCCATAGCCTTCAAACGTGGCCTCTTCATACTGCTCGCCCTCGAGCTGCCCCGTGCCGCGCAAAATCGCGCGCTCAATATTTTCGTTGGGCATGTTTTCGTTCTTGCCGGCGAGAATCGCTGTCCGCAGGCGGGGATTCGAATTGGGATCGCCTCCTCCGATGCGCGCGGCAATCGTGATTTCGCGAATCACGCGCGTAAACACGCGCCCGCGTTTCGCGTCCGTGGCCGCTTTCTTGTGCTTGATTGTCGCCCACTTTGAATGCCCAGACATGGACCGTCCTCTTTGCTCACCGACCGTGCTACCGATGCCGTCGCTTGGCGTCGGCTTTCTGCGCAGTCGAGTTGATGAATTTTTGGGCGTCCGGCTCGCGTTCTTTCACTGGCCGGTGCGCGCTACTTGCTATGCGGAGACTTCGGTATACCGCTTACCCTGCGGAACTTACGCAGTTTAGCACAGCCAGTGGCGCCAAAAAACGGGCTATACTCGCGCCAAGGCTAAACCTTGAACGCCCACATTTGCAACCCGCACCGGCGCATCTCATGACCGAGCGCAAACTCCGCGTCCTCACAATCTCCTCGCATCCGATTCAGTACGGCGCCCCTCTCTTTCGCCTCATGGCGAAGCATCCCAAGCTCGATTTCCAGGTCGCCTTTTGCAGCCTGCGCGGCGCCGAGTCGGGTTACGACCCTGAATTCGGCGCAAACGTCCAGTGGGACGTGCCTCTCCTCGACGGCTATAAATGGACGCACATCCCCAATCGCGGCAATGGCGCCGAAAGCTTCTGGGCCTGGCGAAACACCGGCCTCTGGAAATTCATCCGCCAGGGAAAATTCGACGCCGTCATTTCTCACATCGGCTACGTGCGAGCGACTTTCTGGATCGCCTACCTCGCCTCGCGCAGCGTCGGCATCCCATTCATCTTCGGCACCGACGCCTCGCGCATCGAACCGCGCGACGAGAGCAAATGGAAGCTCGCGGTCAAGCGCGTCCTCTGGCCCGCCGTCTTCAGCCTCGCCGGCCAAGTCTTGACCGCTTCCTCCGCTGGACGCGACATGATGGTTTCGCTCGGTTTTCCCGCCGACCGCGTTTCAATGACGCTCGACACGGTGGATAACGACTGGTGGCTCGCTCAGGCGAACGCAGTCGATCGCGCCGAAGCTCGCAAATCCCTCCAATTCGCGCCCGAAGAAAAAATAATCCTCTTCTGCGCCAAGCTCCAACCGTGGAAGCGCCCGATGGATCTCCTCCAAGCCTTTGCGTCGGCCGCAATCCCCAACACCAAACTCATCTTCGCCGGCGATGGCGCCCAGCGCGCCGAACTGGAAAACGCCGCTGCACAAAAAAATATCTCCGACAAAGTTCGCTTTCTCGGGTTCGTCAATCAATCCCAGCTTCCCGCCCTATACAAATCCGCCGACCTGATGGTCATCCCTTCGCGCTACGAACCATTCGGCCTGGTCGTCAACGAGTCGATGCTCTGCGGCTGCCCCGTCGTCGCCAGCGATAGAGTCGGCGCGGTACGCGACCTCATCACGCACGGTGAAACCGGCTACGTCTACCCATGCGGCGATACCGACGCTTTGGCGGCGTTGCTGCGAAATGTCCTCGCCGATCCGGCTCAACTCCAGTCCGTGCGAGCAAACGCATTGCAACGAATCAGTTCGTGGACTCCACAAGCAAGCGCCGATGCCCTCGTCGAAGCCGTCGAGCGCGCGCGCTCCCGTTCCCATGGCGCGATTCCCGTCCCTACAGTCTCATCGGAAAAATACACGTGAAGTTGTTGCTCTACTCGCACGCATTTCCTCCGAGCGTCGGAGGAGTCGAAACGATTGTGTCCACCTTAGCCCGCGGCTTGGCGAAATCGATCGAAGTGACGATCGTAACGCAAACCCCAGCAGGAGATTTCGACGCCACGTCGTTTCCTTGTCGCATCGTGCGCCAGCCGAGTTTCTTAGCTCTTGCGCGTTTGATTGCCTCCGTGGACGTCGTCCATGTCGCTGGCCCCGCCATGACCCCGATGCTTCTCTCATGGCTTCTGCGAAAACCTTACGTCATCGAACATCACGGCTATCAAGCCATCTGTCCAAACGGAATTCTGCTCCAGCGTCCCGAAGCCACGGTCTGCCCCGGAAATTTTCAGGCCGGCCGCTATCGCGAATGCATCAAGTGCGAATCCCAGGAAGTTTCCTGGCTTCGATCCGTGGGCAAAGGTGCTCCTCACGATTCCGCGTCATTTCCTCGCGAAACGAGCCGCCACCAACATCGCCGTTTCGCAGCACGTCGCCAAACGAATCGCGCTACCCCGAACGACTGTGATTTATCACGGCCTTGAGCCCGCCTCTTTCTCTCCGTCGCAACCCGCGCCGGACAAATCGCCCACACCATCAAGAATTCGGTTCGGTTATGTCGGCCGCTTCGTCCCAGAGAAGGGAATCTCCGTCCTCATCGAAGCCGCTCAAAGGCTCAGACGAGATCGCCAGGACTTCGAGGTGGTCTTGATCGGCGACGGTCCGCTACGCCCTCAAATCGAAAACTCAATACGAAGCGCCCATGCCGAAGACTTCATCCGAATCACTGGCTTCCTCCACGGCGATAAACTCAGTGAAGCCGTGAACTCTCTTGACGCAGTCGTAATGCCATCCATCTGGGAAGAAACCGCCGGTCTCGCCGCCATCGAACAGATGGCGCGCGGCCGTCTAGTGATCGTGTCCGACATCGGAGGCTTGGGTGAAATCGTCGCAGGCGCCGGCCTTAAATTTCCGGCCGGCGATGCAGCCCGCCTCGCCGCTCAAATGCAAAGCGTCATCCAGGGTGGCCCGCAGTTGTCCGACCTTGGCAAGATCGCCCAAGCCCGCGCACGTTCAGAATTCCAAGCCGACCGCATGGTCGCCGAACACGCCGCCGCCTATTCCAAGCTCGCTTAGACTACGTTTTTTCTCTATCCATAAGTAAACTTAGTGGTAAACTAACCCACCTCTAACGCCCGATACGAAGCTCTGGTTTTGGTGACCTATGCCTGTGATCGGAACAGCCACACCCTCAGGTCTGCACGACTTCGTTCACGCCGTCGTTGCGGATTCCACGCCGGTCCGCGGCCGCGCTCTCGATCTCGGCGCCGGCCCCGGCGCAATGGGCGAACGTCTGCACGCACTCGGCTTCGACGTCCTCTCGGTCGATCGCGACTCCGCCGCATATCGCGGCCAACAGGAATTCCTCACGCAAGACCTGAACGATCCCCATTTCTCCGACGCGATCGGCCCCAACTCCTTCGACCTCATCGTCGCCGTGGAAGTCATCGAACACGTCGAAAGCCCCATCAACTTCCTCCGCAACGTCGCGCGCTTGCTCGCTCCCGCCGGATGCGCCGTGATAACCACTCCGAACGTCGATTCACTTCCAGCCCGTCTGCGCTTCTTGTTTGGTGGCAAAATTCGAATGATGGACGAATTTAGCGATCCGACGCACATCTCGCCGATTTTTTCCGATTTGTTGCGCCGCCAATTCTTGCCTCAGGCCGGTCTGCGTCTGGCCGAACACAAAGTCTTTCCGCCAAAGGGCTACCAACTCACGCGGAAGCCTTTTGCTCTTCCCTTGGCTATGCTCGCGTCCGCATTTCCGGGCGACTCCGTTCTGGGCGACAACCATATTTTCGTCCTAGAGGCCGCGAAGTGAGGGCTTTCGCCGCTGCGATTCTACCGGGCGGCCGTCGCCAGCTTATCTTCGGGCTTGGTTTCCTGGCAGTTGCGATGCTCGGGGCCTATAAGCTTTCCGGCCTGGTCCTCGCCAACGATGTCATCAGCCTTTTGCTCGTGGCGGTGATCGGCGTGGCTGGCGCCTTCGTCGTCGCGATCTTGCGAAACTGGCGCCACGGTGTCTATTGCCTCATCGCCTGGCTGCTTTTCGAAGATTTTGTCCGTAAATATGCCGGAAACAACATGGCGATCTATTTCGCCAAAGATATTTTGACGGCCCTCGTGTATCTCTCCTTCTTTATCGCGTATCGCAGGAAAGACAAGGACCTCGTAATCACTCGTCCTCCCTTTCTTCCCGCCCTTCTCGTTTTCATTTGGTTCGGCGTTCTACAAATCTTCAATCCCGGATCGACGACGATCTTTTTTGGTTTGATGGGAATGAAGCTCTACTTCTACTACACGCCTCTTTTCCTCATCGGCTACTCGCTGATCAACTCCGAAATCGATCTGCGACGCTTCTTTTATTTCAACATCGGTCTGATGTCCGTCATCGCGATCCTTGGCATCGCGCAATCCGTCATCGGCCCAGGCTTCCTCAATCCGGCTGTTCTCTCCGACGACATTCGCACGTTAAGCCAGACCTACCGCGAGGCGCCGATTTCCGGCGTTATCGTCTATCGACCCACTTCCGTATTCGTCAGCACCGGGCGCTTTGGCAACATGCTCGTCGTTTCGTGGATGATCGTCTTCGGATTCAGCGGCTACCTGTTGATCCGCTTCCGCAAAGGCCGGATCTACGCCTTCCTCGCAATTGCGTTAATTGCCGCCGGCGCCGTCATGTGTGCCTCGCGCGGCGTTTTCATGTGGACGTTGGGCAGCAGCATCGTGGGCGGAGCCGCCTTCCTCTGGGGAGCGCCTTGGCGCCACGGCGAAGCGCGCCGCATCCTTAAAACCTTGCAGCGCGCAACACTGGGTATCGCACTCGGCATGACGCTGTTGTTTTGGCTTTTCCCCGAAGCTTTTGTGAATCGCTTGAAGGTGTATTCCGAAACGCTCGATCCACGCAGCCCCGCGAACGAATTGATGCATCGTGGGCGCGACTATCCGTTGCAGAATTTTCTCGCCGCTTTCGATAGTCCGCGCTGGCCCTACGGTTTTGGCATTGGCACCGCCTCCCTCGGCGGTCAATACGTCACGCGCATCTTTCAGGTTGCTCCTCCAACCGGAACCGTTGAGAGCGGCTTTGGGTGTCTGATCCTGGAGCTGGGCATCGTGGGGCTGGCATTGTGGTTGGTCATGAGCTGCGCGGTACTGGTCTCTGCGTGGAAAGTCGTTCGCAAACTGCGCGGCTCGCCGTGGTTTCCGCTCGCGTTCATGATTTTCTTTTATGCATTTTTATTGCTCTTGCCCTTCACCTTTCAAGGAATGCAGGCATATCAGGATTTTGTACTGAACGCTTACCTCTGGCTCCTGCTCGGTGTTTTATTCCGCCTGCCTAAGCTTGCTCTCTCCGCGCAAGCGGCGGCCGATGCTGCGCCCGCTACATCTCGCGTCCCCTTCGTCACCTCAGCCCCATACGCATCCGGGAATATCTGACTTGCGTCTAGCGGTCGTCACTCCGTTCGTCGATCGACAACACGGCACGGAGCGGGCCATGGCCGAATTGCTCGATCGGCTGCGTCGTGAATACGGTTGCGAAATTCACTTGTACGCGGAGCGCGTCGCAGATCTCGCGGTCACGTTGCCTGGTGCCGCGCCACAACCGCAGTATCACTCGGCGGATGGACGCACTAAAGGAACCCTGGATGCGGCCCACACCCAAGAACCTGTCATCCTGAGCCGTTCAAACGCACAGACAGGGTCGATCGTCTGGCATCGCGTTCCGACTCTGCCCGGCCCGCACCTGTTCAAGTTTCTATTCTGGATTGTCGCCAACACCGCGATGCGGTGGTGGCATCGCCTCGCTCACGGCCTGCGCTTCGATCTGGTTTTTTCGCCCGGCATCAACTGTCTCGACGCCGATTTCATCGTGGTTCACGCGCTGTTCCGCAGGTTGCGTGAACTGGCGGACCAGCCTTCCTCGCAACGCCGGGCGGGTGAAACCCAAGACGTCAGCCCTTGGCGCCGTTTGCATCGGAGTGCTTACTACGCAACGGTCGCCGCGCT
The DNA here is from genome assembly GCA_963766985.1 of uncultured Acidobacteriota bacterium. GTDB lineage: Bacteria > Acidobacteriota > Terriglobia > Acidiferrales > UBA7541 > Acidiferrum. Next base: position 1,139,523 of record CAVYCJ010000002.1, on the reverse strand, counting down.
CGAGCGCATCGTCTACGCGAATCGAAAAACACACCTCGCCGCGGTTTCGCGTCGCACCGCGGATCTCCTTGGTCGCTATTTCAACCGCACCGATGTTGCGGTGATCTACAACGGTATCGACACCGTTCAATTCTCAGCTCCCGCTCGGCTTGCGCTTCGCCAGGGAGCGCGCTATCGACGCAACTTCGCCGACAAAGAATTCGTGCTCTTGCTCATCGGCAATGACTGGCGTGTAAAAGGCTTGCCAACAATCCTCGCGGCCATGGCGGCAACGCGCGACTTGCCGTTGCGTCTGATCGTGGTTGGGTCCGATGTCGCCACAAGTTTTCAAGCCGATGCGCAACAGCTCGGAATTGCCGATCGTTGCCGGTGGGAATCTCCGCGCGCCGATGTGATCGATTTCTATGCAACAGCGGACGTCTACGTCAGTCCCAGCCTGGAAGACTCATTCGGTCTGCCCGTTGCGGAGGCGATGGCCTGCGGGCTGCCCGTGATCACGTCGAAATTTGCGGGAGTCTCAGAATTGATTCAAAACGATCGCGACGGCCTCATCCTGCCCGATCCGTCAAATACGGCAGTTCTGGCGGATATCTTGCGTGATCTGCATGCGAACCCGACCGCCCGTGCCAGCCTTGGTGACGCTGCCTCGCTAGCCGCTCAAACCTGGACATGGGACCGAAACGCCACCGAATTCTGGCAGTGGCTACAAACAACGAAGCGCCCTCGCTGAAGCCGCGCGTCATCAACTTACGAGCCGAGGTTGGCACCGAAACTGTCTGCGACCAAAACAGTCTGCGACGAAAACAGTCGCGCCTGTCATTCCGAACGGAGCGAGCCGACGCCTTTTCTTTCGCGTTCGCTCCTCCGAACGCGTCGGCTCGCGCAGAGAGGAATCTCTCTTCGATTGATCCTACTTCGCCCGCCCCCGCCCCATCCTGCCCTCCACCGCCTTCCGCGTCGCCTCCATCGTAAATTCCAGCGACTCCTGCGGAATGCTCGTCACAAACGGCCGCACCAGCCATCCGACCCCTGTCGGAATGTCCCGCGTCAACGAAACCACTTCGCTTTGCACGTATGCTCCGCCATCGCGCTCGACGATGCGCCACCACGTGTCCATCCGCCACATAAAGCCGTCATCTTCGCCGGCGGGCTTCAGTCGCTCGTCGCTCTTCCCTGGATTCTCCACCTGAGAAATCCGCACCGTCGAGCTTCTGCTGTGCGCCTGCGTGGGCGAATCGCGGAAATAGTGAACGTCATGCTCCGTATCGAGCACAACCGTCACAACCTTGTGCCGCTGAAATCGCAGCAGCACCCGGAAGTGATCGCCGTCGCGCGATTCAATCTTCGACCGCACCACGTCGGGCGCGTAGTAAGTGGAATGGTGGTCGTAATCTTCCAGAATGGCGAGTACGTCGTCGACGTGCGCACCCGGAATGAACGCGAGCCCAACCCAATGGTGGATCATGCCGTTCGGCACCGGGATTTCCGCCCCGTTGTCCCGCGTGTCGAGCTTGTTCATTTCGACCTGGCCTTGCTTCAGGTCGGCATAAGCCTTCGATCGCTCCGCCTCCGGCAGCGAATCAATCCAGAGCAAGTGCTGCCCGGATTGCAGCTCATGACTGTTGCGCTGATCGGTCAGCGAAACGTACCGATCATAAGCAGCATTCGTAGCGGTACGAAGCTCTGCACCCGGCGCCGCAACTACAGGTAAGCAGGCCATGGCCAGCGCCAGAGCTACGCTCAGGAGCACGCGCGTGCCAATCCCACCATCAGCTCCGAAATCGCGATGCATCATCAACATTCGATTCTGGCCGACCCCATCCCGTTTACGAAGACCTTTGTATTCCGTTCCCGATCTGCTGCTCAAATCTCCCAACTCCGCGCATCTCCGTGCCCTCTGCGCCTCTGCGTTATCCTTTTACGATCGGCGTCCAAGCTGGACATGCGACGCTGCATCCCTGGATCGCCGTTTTATCCTTTGCCGCAACCCACTGATTTCCTTACCTTTACAAGCCCGTCCCGCACTCCACAGTGAACCTAACCCCCATAGAATCACATTCTTACGCAAAGAGAAGGCCTAAAGCCCACAGAATCACATTCTTAGAAGAAATAGTAGGGGGGAGGGGGGCAGAAAAACAAACAGCGCCGGTTTTCACCGGCGCTGTTGAGAAGGGAAGCAAATCAAATCTGGCGGGTTGGGTTAGCTCGCACACGACCCCTTTCGGAGCCGCTGTCCCCGCGCGGCCCCCAACCCGTTATAAACAATTTACGGGAGGTGCAGATTTAAGCCAATGGACCGAAGGCCTCAAAAATTACGGTACCCGCGTTTTGGTACTAGTAATTTCTACCCCTGCAACTTGCTTGATATCAAAGAGATACAACCGCCGAAAACCTCGCGAAGTACTAAGGACCCCCATTTACGCCGCTCAGGAAGCCTCCGAGGTGTCCCGTGATTGAGATCACGACCAGCCCTACCAATTCCACCGCCAATCGATATCCGACTGGAATCGGAAGAGCGTCCTTCCGCCGAGCCAGGAATTGCAGGATCCACGTCGTCCAGATCACCAGGCTCGACAGCAGCCCGAAGATCAGGTGAAGCCGCAGAATCCCCTTCAAAGCCTGCCCTTCCAGCTGAAATTGCCACGCCAGAATTCCTGTAACGACCACTGGGATCGTCGAAGCCGCCGCTACGGACAGGTTGTAATACGCGGCATCGGCAAACGCGCGCCGGTTCTTCCAGAGGGCCGCCAGGTCAAAGGCGACCCCCACAATGAACAGCGCGATCGGGAAGTGAACCAGCACGACGTGCTGGGCATGACGCGCCATCAGCGCGCTACGTAAATCGAATGGGCTCATCATCGTCGCGCACCGTGCCTACTGGACGATGACCTTGCCGGTCATTTTCGGGTGAACCGAGCAAAAGTACGGAAAGTTTCCAGCCTTGTCGAAGGTGTACGAAAATTTCTCATCGGTATCGAGCACTTTCGATTTGAAAACCTTGTCATCGCTCACTACGGTGTGAGGAATGTCGTCCCGGTTCGTCCAAATGATCGTTGTTCCGGGCGCGACCGTGATCGTCTGTGGCGAAAAGCTGAAGTTGTCGATTTTCACTTCGACAACTTTGCCCGCCGGCGCAGCCGCTTGCGGAGTTGCCGGCTCCGCCATGCTTCGGTCCGCCGTTCGCACCGCCGCGCCGAAAGCGAAAACTTCTTCCACGCCTGTGGTTGCTGTCAGCGCACAAAACACTGTCGCAAGAAGTGCAATTCCAATGCGCACACTAATACTCATCGTCTTTCTCCTTTGCATTTCAATTTGAAATATTTTTCGTGCGTGTGTGAATTCGTTGACCTGGCTTACCTGAGCCTCTTTAGCTAAGCCGATCAGCCGAGTTTTGAATCGACGACGGCAAGCGCGTGTTGCCCGCGCACGTAGTTCACCGACGTAAGCCCGAGATAACTCCGCAGTTGTTCCGCCGGCACTTTCATCGGACCTGGCGAAGGAGCCTGTCCCGGCGCGGGCTGCGGAAACGCCGTCGAAGCCGCGGTGTGAAATGTCACATTCCCTTCGACTTTTTGCATCACCTGGTGAATGTGTCCGTTCAATACCGAGACGGAGCCAAACTTCTTCAAATATCCGAGTGCTTGCGCGCTGTCTTCCGTACCCCAGCCCCAGTCCGGATACACCGTCCACAACGGAATGTGCGCGAAGACTACGATCGGCGTGCTCGATTTCAGATGCTTCACGTCGCGTTCCAACCATTCGAGCTGATCGCGGCCGAGCGTCCCGAGTCCACCCGCTTTCAAGTTCATCACGTTCACGAGTCCAACAAAATGAACGCCCTTTTTGTCGAAGCTATACCAGCCGGAACCGTTTGAGCCTTTCCCGTAGCGCTCGAGGAATTGTTTGCCGTCGTCTTCCAGCACATCATGTTCACCGGGCACAAAAAACGTCTCTTTGCCCGTGCTCTTCAGGATTTGATCGACGGCGTCGAACTCGTCCGGTCGAGAAAGATGGCTCACGTCTCCGGTGTGCAACAGGAATTCCGGAGCCACAGTTGATCCCTTGATCTTGTCGACCGCGGCCTGCAGCGTCGCTGCTACATCCGGATTCGCCGGCTTGTTGAAGCCCATGTGGCTGTCGCTGATCTGCACGAAGCTCAATTCGCCGGCCGCGCCGGCCGATTTCGGATCGGGCAGCCGGTTCAACGCGAACGATTTCAGGACGCCGCCTTGCATCACGCAAAGCGTACCCGTTCCCGCCCATGCCATGCACTTCAGAAAGCCGCGACGATTGATTCCGTCGTGATTGTGGTCATACAGAAGTTCGTCTTTTTTGGAATCGTCTTTTTTCAGATCACTCATTTCATCTCCTTGCCACGTCGGCCAACGCATCGCACCCTGGGGCTAAAAGTACGGAGCGGCGCAGTCGTGATTTTGTCCAGGGTTTCTGCGCCGCCCCGCTGACGTGTTGCACCTTTCTCAACTACGGCCCGCCGGCTTTTATTCCGCCCGCCGCTAAATTTTTATTTCGTGGTTCGTCGTGGATATCGGGAATAAAATCATGGGCTGGGTGGTCTATAGCGATGAGTCCGGGTGTCGAAGGAAGCGATTTGGGCGTGTTGGATCTACAGGAGCGAGCTCGCTTTGAGCAGCTCGTGCTGCCCCATGTGGACGCGGCGTTTAACCTCGCCCGCTGGGTGCTGCGCGGGCGCAATGACGCGGAAGACGTCGCGCAGGAAGCTTTGCTGCGCGCGTATCGCTTCTTTCGTGGATTTAACGGAGCCGATGCGCGTGCCTGGCTCCTGCAAATCGTGCGCAACGCCTGTTACAGCTGGCTGGAGAAAAATCGCCCCATGGACCTCTCGACCGAATTCGACGAACAGCTTTATCCGCAATCGAGCGCCACTCCCGAATCGCTCGCAATCGCGGGCGACGACAAGCAGCGATTGACGCAAGCACTCGAGACTTTGCCTCCGCGCTTCCGCGAAGTTCTCATCCTGCGAGAACTCGAGGGGTGCTCGTACAAGGAAATCGCGTCGATCACTTCCATGCCGATCGGCAGCGTGATGTCTGCTCTCTCTCGAGCGCGCCAGCGGTTGCAGCAATCGCTAACCCAGGGCGGGGCCGCGAAGAATCTGGAGGCTCAACGTGAGCTGTGAAATGACACACTCCGTTCTCCACGGTTATCTCGACGGCGAACTCGACGCAGTCCGCGCCGCCGAGTTCGAGCGGCATCTGCTTTCCTGCCCGCAATGCGTTGCCGAGATCGAATCGCAAGAGACGCTGCGCGCCGCGATTCAAAGCGCCGGTTTGCGTGAGCGCGCTCCGGAAAAGATCCGCCGCAATCTCCAGGCAGCGCTGCTCGCGACGAGCACAACCGCCGAACCGGTGAAAACGGTCACTCCGATTCGCGCGAAGCAATCGATCCGTCCGACATGGTGGCTTACGCTTGCCGCCGCCGCTGTCTTCGCAGTCGTCCTCGGCTCGCGCTTTCTTCCGAATCTGTCGCAAGGTCACGGTGAAGGCGAAATGACCGCCGCGATTGTCGATGCGCATCTGCGCTCGCTTCAGCCGGGGCATTTGGAAGATGTCATTTCCACCGACCAGCACACGGTGAAGCCGTGGTTCGACGGGCGCATCGATTTCGCGCCTCCGGTTCACGATTTCGTCTCCGATGGATTTCCGTTGCAGGGCGGACGGCTCGATATCGTGCGAGGCAAAACCGTGGCCGTGCTGGTGTACGGCCGCCGCAAGCACGTCATCAATGTCTTTATCTGGCCAACGAGCGAGCAGGACGCCTCGCCACAGCAGGGTTCACAACTCGGCTACAACTGGATCGATTGGCGAAAGGGCGGAATGGAGCTCGTTGCTATTTCCGATGTGAGTGCGCAGGATTTGGCAGCGCTGCAAAAATTAATCGAGCAATAGCGCGCAATGGAAATTGGAAATTGGAAATTAGAAAATGGAAGTGAGGCGATCGCGCGGGAGTTGAGAATCTACGCCGCGTTGTAGTTGGATCGCCGGTTACTGGGTTTGTTGTTCGTATGTGTGCGTCGCGGTGTACTGTTTTACTTCTTCCTTCTCATGGATTGCGTGCAGCGCGATCGTCCTGGTCTTCCCGGGATGCACCGCAACGGTCTCCCAATCACTGGAAACACCGTTGTTTGTAGCGCGGATGGAGTAGACATCGCCCCTCAGCTTGGAAATGGTAAAGTGGCCGTGCGCGTCGGCGTGCGCCATATGAGGCGCGGACCCGCCAGCGTTTTGATACGTCACCACCGCGTTGGGGACCGGCTTCTTGTCGGGGCCGAGCACAATACCTGTCACGACTCCGGAGCCGCCCTGCGGCATCGCGAAAGCATTCGAGCCGTACAATAAACCGCCAGTAACCAACAATGCTGCGGCGAACAATGTGTTTTTCATCGAATCTCGTTTCCGTCTCCGCCGGTCAGTCGCATCGGCGGCATTCCGTCGTCAGACACGAAAAACCGCGTCTGCTCCACTGAATCCAGTGTATGTGTAGAGCCGGAAACGTTCATCGCTCACGCGGGCCAGTCGTTCGCCAAACCAAACTGACCAATCGGACAGGGTTAAAATCACTGGCGTTCTGAAGAACAACGCTGCATTTGCGGACTCACTTCTCGTCGAGAATTTCGCGCACCAGCCGGGCCAGCGTCATCGGGCTATAGGGTTTCTGCAAATATCGTCCCGTCGTCCCTTCCGGAACCATCTCCGACTCCGACGAATACCCGCTCGTAAAAGCCACGCGCATTCCCGAATATCGCTTCGCCAATTGCCCGGCTACGGCCGACCCGCCCATTTTCGGCATGATGACGTCGAGAATCGCCATCGCGGGCCGTTCGTGCTCCGAAAGCCGCAACGCCTCTTCGCCGTCGGCCGCCGAGAGCACGCGATACCCGAGGCTCACCAGCGTCTGCCGCGCCATTTCACGAATCGACTCGTGATCTTCGGCGAGCAATATCGTCTCGGTGCCGCGCATTTCCGCGCGCGCGGCCACAATCGATTTCGCTGCCGGGCCATGGGAAGCACCGCCCTCCATCGCAGGCACGTAAATGCGAAACAGACTGCCGTGCGACGGCTCGGTGTACACGTGAATGAACCCGCCGTGCTGCTTCACGATCCCATAGACCGTCGCCAACCCCATGCCCGTGCCCTTGCCGCGTTCCTTCGTCGTGAAAAACGGCTCGAAAATACGCTCGCGTGTTTCAGGATCCATTCCAGAGCCCGTGTCGGAAACGGAAAGCACGGCGTAACGTCCCGGCGTGACGTAGGGATAGAAGCGACAATACGGCTCGTCGAGCTCCACCATTTCTGTTTCGATCACGAGCCGTCCGCCCTCGGGCATTGCGTCGCGCGCGTTGATGCAGAGATTCATCAGCACTTGCTCGAGCTGCGTCGGATCGGCTTTGACCGGATCGAGCGGTGTCGTCAGAAATTTCACCTCGATATTTTTGTCGATGACTTTATCGAGCAAGCTTTGCAGTCCCGTCGCGACGCTGTTCAGATCGACGGGCCGAGGCTGCAGTACCTGGCGACGCGCAAACGCGAGCAACTCGCGAGTGAGCGCCGCCGCGCGGTCCGCCTGCTCGCGAATGCGTTCGAATCGCTCCGTCATCGCCGGATTGTCGCGGCTGTGTTCGAGCCCGATCTCAGCCCAACCCAGAATCGCGCCGACTACATTGGTAAAATCGTGCGCAACGCCGCCGGCAAGCTGGCCGATCGCCTCAAATTTTTGCGATTGCCGCAATTGCCGCTCGAGGGCGCGCAACTCCGTCACATCCTCGGCGATTACTTCGAACGCGTCGGGATCGTCGTCCGTGGCTAACCGGCGCAGATGTAGGCGCACTGCGAGAATTCCGCCGTCGGCGCGCTTCCACTCCGCTTCCGCGCCATGAATCTGGCCGTATTCGCGGCATGCCGCCATCAACCGCGCATATTGCTCTGGGAAGCGAAACAGATCGCGTGCGAGGTTCAGCTTCGCTACGGGTTCCTCTGCAGCGCACCCCAACATGCGGAGCAGCGCAGGATTCGCATCGAGAAACGCGCCATCACCCGATACGCGTGCAATTCCATAGATCGCGTGTTCAACCAGGCTGCGATTTCGCGTCTCTGAAATGCGCAGCGCCTCATGCGCGCGCTGATTTTCGTCACGCAACGCTTTTTCGCTCAGCGCGCGATGCAACGCGACGGGCAAGCGCTTCAGCCTATCTTTCAGGATGTAGTCGCTGATGCCTTGCTTGATGCAGTCCACCGCGGCTTCTTCGCCCAGCGTTCCCGTTACCAGCAGAAACGGGATGTCGCGCCCGGCCTCACGCAGATCGGCAAAAGCGTCGAGACCACACCAGCCCGGCAAGCGATAGTCGGCAAACACGGCGTCGAAGCTGCCGTTCTTGAGCGCTCGACGAAATTCGTCACGTGTTTCCACAAGCGTCGGTTCGACGCGAAAACCGGAGTCGCGCAGCTCGAACAAAATCAACTCGATGTCGTGAGGTGAATGCTCGACGAGCAGGAGACGCAACGGCATCGTCGCAGGGGCGAGCGGCGCATCTTCTATCCTTGAAATCACGGGCAACACTGGCGATTTCATTTGCGCGCTCCAGGGTCGGAATCGACAAATGCAGCAAGAGGAGGAGGCTGATTGACCTGAAGCCAATATGTGCCGAAATTGCGAACGGTGTCCTGAAACTTCTGCAGATCGACCGGCTTTTGAATATAACTATTGGTGCCCGACCGATAGCATTCCACCAAATCGCGATCCTGCGCCGATGATGTGAGCACCACGACCGGGATCGAACGCGTGCGAAGATCGGACTTGATGGCGCGCAGCACCTGATGACCGCTCACTTTCGGCAATTTCAGATCGAGCAAAATAAGTTTCGGCGGCCGCTCGAACTTGCGATCCGCGTAGGAGCCACGGCAGAAAATGAAATCGAGCGCCTCGGCTCCGTCGCGCACTACGTGGACGTTGGTCGTAAGTTTTTCTTTGCCGATGGCCATCAAGGTGAGTTCGGCGTCGGCCGGATCGTCTTCCACCAGGAGAATTTCTTCGTCTCGAGGGTTCATACCATCTCTCCAATCCGCTCTTTGAATTCCGTTGCGGCTGCTGACGCCGTCGGCACGCTGAAATAAAAGCACGCACCCTTATCAAGTTCCGACTCCGCCCAAACCCGGCCGCCATGTTTCTGCACAATCCGATGGACGGTCGCGAGGCCAATGCCAGTGCCCTCGAATTCGTCCTGGCGATGCAATCGCTGAAAGACGCCGAACAGCTTGTCGGCGTGACGCGGGTCGAATCCGGCGCCGTTGTCGCGCACGAAGATGACGGTCATGCCGGTTCCCTCGAAGCTGCCCACTTCGATCGTCGTGACCGGCCGCTCGCGCGTGAATTTCACCGCGTTGGAAAACAGGTTCGTAAAAACGAGGCGCAACAGTCCGGGATCGATCTCCAGTTCAGGCAGGGAAGCGATCTCCCAGCGAATATCGCGTCCCGCGCACTCAGGCTCGACTTCCTTGCGTGCTTCATCGACGAGAGTGCGCAAGGACTGTAGTTCGCGCCGCGTGGCCTGGCGCCCGACGCGCGCAAGCTGCAGCAGATCTTCGACGAGTTCCGACATATGCTTCGCCGCGCTGCGAATGCGCTCGAGGTAGTGCTGCGCGCCTTCTGGCAATTGCGGGCCATACGTTTGTTGCAGAATCCTAGAAAAGCCATCGAGGTGGCGGAGCGGCGCGCGAAGATCGTGCGACACCGAATAGCTGAAGGCCTCCAGTTCGCGATTCATCTCCTCCAACTCGGCGGTGCGCTGCCTGACGCGCCGGCCCAGGTGGTCGTTGAGCTCGCGGACTTCCTCTTCCGCCTTCGAGCGCGCGCGAATCTGCGCGTGTAGATCCTCGAGGACGTGGCCAAGTTCTGCGCGCTGCCCTTCCAATTTCACACCGAGCATTTCCTGCGCGCGGCGCAAACCACCCTCCACTGTGGCGCGCAAAAGAATTTCTCTCTGCACGAGGTACACGGCGGCGGAAAGAATGAGTACGGTGAGAGCGCAAGCGATGAGGAGGACAATACGTGTGCGCGCAACGTTGGCGCGGACCGCTGCGGATCGTTCGGCGAGCAACGCTCGCTCATCTTTTTCCATGATGTTGAACAAATCGCGCACACGGTCGGAAGGCTGAAACGGCAGCGACCATGTCGAAGCGTCCGAGGGCGATGTGTCGTTCGCGATGGCATCATCCATCGCCTTCTGCAGGGAAACGAGTTGCTCCGTGACGATCGGCGTCAGCTCGTCGAGAATCTGAAGTTGTTTGGGATTATCCGCGGTGAGCGTTCGCAGGTCTTGGAGCGTCTTGCGAAGATTCTCCATGTCGTCGCGAAAGTGCGCCGGCAAATCCGGACGCCGTGTAACGCGGAAAGACCAAAGCTGATTCATGAGCCGCGATCGGCCGAAGCGCGCCTGGCTGATTTTGTCGAGTACATCTCCCGCATGGGCCGACCAGTCGAACACGGACTCGGCCTGCATCGCGCTGCGCAGCGCGAGGAAGAAGGCGAAAGCGAGAATCGCGATGACGATCGTCGCGACGCTCCATAAATTGCGCCGGAATTTCAGTGCGCGATTCATCAGGCGTTACCCTCGCACTGCGTCGGCATCGTGCAACGGCGGCGCGGCCTGGGGAGACTTGCTATGTCGCGTTTCCGGCGCGCTCTCGCGAAGCTGCGCCTCCACCTCATCGACGAATTCACTGAAGCTACGGCCGTCGCGACCTGACCACGCACCAACGGCAAGCCGCAAGTCGATTGGTCCCCACGGAGAGCGCGTCTGATTATGTACGTCGAGATGTTTTTCCAGGCGCTGGAGCATTACGGGTGCGCTCGGCGCGATCGCGTCGACAGCCAAGACCGCGAATTGAGCCGGACCGAGGCGGGCGACCAAATCGCTTCGGCGGCAACTGCCGGCGAGCAACGATGCCATGTCGCGCAACGCGTGGTCGGCCGCGCCTGGCCCGAAGCCGTCGCGTAGCGTTTGAAGATTTTCGAAGAGCGCGCAGATCAGCACCATCGATTCTCCGGTGCGGCGCGCTTCCTCCATGCATCGCGAGCCGAGCGTCTGCAATCCTTCGCGCGTGTAGAGGCCGGTCATCGGATCGCGTAGCAGATCGGCGAGGCCTTCGAATGTGTTTCGCTCGAGCGCAGTTCGCAGCACACGGCCGAGAGTGCGCGCATCCATAAAGCCTTTCAAAACGTAGTCCATCGCGCCTTCGCTCAGGCTTTGTGCGGCGGATTGTTTTTGCGAAGGATCAGCAAGGACAACGAGCGGAATGCCGGGTGCCGAGCGATGCACGAGATGCACCGCGTCGAGCGGATCGCGCATACTCAGCTCGAGGTCGAGCAGAATAATTTCGGGATCGACGATCTTTGTCGTAGGAACCAGCGTCGCCATCGTGGAAACGACGGTGAGATCGAGGCCGCCGGATGATTCGGGAAATAAGGCGCGCAAAGTGTCGGCGGTTTCGCTCGGTTCGGCTTCCGCCAGCAGGATGCGCAATTTCTTTTGGACCATGCCTCACCTCGTCCCACGTCGGTGGGAGCGGGCGGCGTGATGCTGCGGTTAGCGAATCGGACAGGGACGCGTCATTGTTGGTGACGCTACCGCTTGTCGCGGTCGTTGTTGCCGCAGAAATCCGCCGCGCGACCGGAGAGGACAGTCGTTGACCAAAAAATGGAGAACTGCCTGGAAGGGGGTGCGTTCATTTTCGCTGAAAGCGAGGCGGAGTCAAGGGCGGTGCGAAGGGGAGTTGCTATGGAACTACGATTTGGTCGATGCGGGGTGAGCGCAAAAATTAGCGATGGATCATGAGAATGCTCTCATCAAAGGGCGGCGGTTCAGGCGGTTCTTCGCGCTGCGTTTTTGTAACGCCGGCTTGCGATGAGTGCAATGAGACCAGCGATGACGCCGCCGGCGACGATCACGCCTTCCCACACGAGGCCAGCCGCAAGGACGAGCGTGCCTGCGGCACCGAATGGCGCGAGCAGCGCAACCAGCGCGGCTTCGCGAACTCCGATTCCGCCTTGTGTCAGCGGTAGCAGGGCCGCGAGCTTCGCCAGCGGCCACGCGAACAGCCACACGCGCAAAGGGAGTCGGAGCCCGCAAGCGACCGCGAGCCACGCAGTCAGCACGAGGAATGTCGATTGAATCAAAGTTCCGGCGAGCCAGCCGGCCACGAGCAAGTGCGGACGCGCCGACACGCTTCGCAAAGCGTGGCGCAATCGAGCGAGCCGGCGGCGAAATCGGAAGGAACGTCCGCGAAGTAGGGGGCCGCGCAGAAAAAATCCGAGCGCAATTAACAGTACGCCGATCGCGATTGCTGCGAGTAACGCGCGCGTCGCGATCGATCGCAGAGACTCCGGCAGCGATCCTGGCAGCAGCGCGAGACCTAACGCGACGAGCCCGACTTGCGCCGCAACGTCGAGGAAGCGGTCAACCACGTTTCCCGCGAGTACCGCTGCGGGACGCGGGCTTCGCCTCAGTCCAACCGCGAGGCGAATTACGTCGCCGCCGACGATCGACGGTAAAAACAAAGTGCCGAAGAGGCCGCCGCCGTAGCACTGCACACTTGTCGCGAAGTCGAGCTGCGCCCCGGCGGCGTTCACCACCATGCGCCACTTCAGCACACCGACGGCGTGCGCGAGCAAATATCCGGCCAGCGCCAGCGAAGAAATATTTGGGAGGCACACGGGCAATCGCCGTACGCACCGCTGCGAGCGGCAGAAAGTGCAGGAGCACGCCGATTACGGCAAGCGCGGCGATCCATCGCAAAGCGATGATCGTCCAGCCGCGCGCGCTCCGCCGCGTTCGCTCAGGTTCCATCATGAAGGGGAAATCACAACGGGAAGGTTATCTCAAAACACGCCGCATCCTGCGGCGCACGCCGAGCAGCGTGTCGCCTCGTCAACAGCCACACCGCCGCCAACCTTCACTTGCCGAAAATTTCGTCGATCTTGCCGAGGAGCGTGAAGTCGCGATCGCTGATGCCATTGACGTCATGCGTGTTCAGGTCGATCACAACTTTATTCCACACGTTGAACCATTCCGGATGATGGTTTAACGACTCTGCCACCAGCGCGACGCTCGTCATCTTGCCGAACGCGGAGACGAAATCCTTACACGTAAATTCGCGATGCAGCTTGCCGTTCACGAGCGCCCAGTCCGGATGGCCGCTCAGGCGATGATTCACTTCCGCTTCCGTCAATTTCTTCGCTGCCGGCATGGCTGCCTCCAAATCCAAGTTGTTATTGCTTGTGTTCGTCCTCGCAAACGAAGCTGCTCGCGTCGTTTGCGTCGCCGCTGCCCTTGTACTTCACCGCCTTCGGATACGCGCAAAGCGGCCGCGTCATTTCTGCATGCCCCGAGTTCAGCGGCCCGGAAAATTTTGTGGCCACAATTTCTTTCGGCGCCGTGCCCTTCTCCACCCACTGCTCGATCGACACCTGCAAGCTTTGATGCGGGTCAGTCACGTTCGGCCACGGTCCATTCTCGCCAAAAGAATCAGCTCCTACGCCACCGTCGCAATGCTGCATTCCCGGCACCATGTACACGCGAGCGAACGAGTCGAATCCGTCCTGCCCCATCGCGCCGACAACACTCTGGTAATAGTTGATCGTGTTAACTGCCGATATCGCCGGGTCGTTCCAGCCGTGATACAGAATCAATTTTCCGCCGCGCGCCTTGAATGCCGACAGATTCGGATCGGTCGCATTCAGCGTTTTCGCCAGCTTTGCGTCCGCGGTTTTCACAATCTCAGCGACATTCGCATCGCGATAATTCCAATCGGCCTTTTCAAACACCATGTCCGAGAAAAATCCCACGCCAAACATTTGCATCAAGCTCTTGCCCGGCTCTGAGCCAGTGATCCACAACCCCCAGCCACCCGGTCCGTCCTCTGCGCCGGGAAGCAGGCCGGGATAAATCTGGGCGCCGCTCGCATCGCTCGGCCCCGCATAGATTTTCTTGAGCGCTGTCACTTGTGGGCTCGTCAAACAAGAGTTTGAATCTTCCGTCTTGCACAAGATCGTCGCGGGATCGAAGTGACACTTTCTTGGATCGTCCAAAATCCCATCGGCGGTCCCGTCTTGCGCGTCGCACGCTGCGTCGACAGCCTTCGCAATCGCCGGCAGTTTCGCCGGCGGAATGTAGCTTGCCGCGTCCTGCATCGTCGCCTGCAACTGCCAGATCGCGCTCGTCACCAGATGCGTCCAGTAGTTCGCCGGCGCGCCCGCGATAATTCCGTCGTAGTCGCCCGGATACCGCTGCGCCTCCATCAGCGCCTGCCGGCCGCCGTTGGAGCAGCTCGCAAAGTACGCGTGCTGCAACGGATGCTTGCCGTAAAACTGCTTCACGACGAGCTTCGCGTCCTGCGTCATCTCATGAATCGCGCGATAGCCGAAGTCCGTCACCTTTTCCGGATGCCCAAGCGCCCAGCGTGCGTCGACGCCGCTCGCTGCGTGGCCCGTGTCGGTTCCTGCCGTTGCGTATCCCTCGTGCAACGCAAGCGCAAGAGAGAAGTCGTCGATCTCGCCCGCGAACCCACCGTTGCCGCGGCCCTGCAGCTTGCCGTTCCAACCTTCCAGCGGCAGCCACACTTCGATCTTGATGTCCGAGTCCGAACTTGGATGGGATTCCACGCGAACGCGACAAAACGCGGGCAGCGATCGGTAGAGTGGCTCGGCCTGCGCCGCCCACGGCGTAACCGAATTGCTTGGCCGAAACGATCCCGACGCGACGACCTCGGCGGACGCGACCTTCGCATTCGGCAACGCGAGCTTGGCCACTTTTTCGCAAGCCGCCGCCTCAGTCTCAGCCTTTTCGCTCTTTTGTCCCAGCGCCGCCTGCGACAAAGTAAACGACAAAAATGCGAGCAACAGGACTCTCAGCATTAGACGCACCTCGACACACGAATTCAGCCACCAGGGCGAGCACATCCTAGCGGAATCCCGCCCTCAAAACAAAAGCGACGCCAACGAACTGACGCCGCCAAAAAACAAAACCGCGCCGGGGCACCCGGCGCGGCTTAAGCCAACTGCTACTTCACCTTGGGAGGGAAAAATCGCCTAACTGAACTTCCTACGGAACCATGCGCGTGTTGTGCACGCCCGCATAGATCGACATGCTCGTACCCGCCGACTGCGGCACCCACCACAGATTTCGCATCCACTGATGATGCGAAGTCATCATGCGCTTGCCGATAAAATCCATTACCAGCGGGCTGACCTGCGTCGCGGCATACATTGCATTCGAGTGCGAAAATGGCCGCAGCAGCGGATTGCCTTCCACTCCGTAGCCGCCCGAAATCGCGCGCCGCGTCGACCATGCGTCAAACACCGCCGCGCTGCTGCCCGTGATCGACAGCGTGTACCAAAGCTTGCGCTGCATCGGCGTTTCCACCGGCCGCGAAGTCGCCGATTTCAGCCCGCGCATCGGAGCGCCTGCCGCTGGGATTGCAGCCGGCTGAATTCCCGGCTCAATTTCGGCATCGGTCTTGACCTTAGGCGTCGGCGCTGCCGGCAGCGGTTCAGAGAGGGAAGAAACGTTTGCCGAATCTGCGGATTCGCTGGAAATCGTAATCGCTGCGGGGGGATTTTCTACTGCTTTGGCCGTGCCCTCGATCTGCGGAAAGGGGCAGAGTAGCAGGATTGTTGCTAACAACATTGTGTTCTCCTCAGGCGTTGCAGCGTTGGATGCCGTACTGCCTAAAAGTACGTGCCTGCAACACCTGAACTTTACTGCGCACAGGTTCAGGTGACACTGGCCCACTGGTCACATTTCGGGTGGTACTCGCCTGTGGGAATCCGGTTTAGAAAAAGAGGAACCGATGTACTAGCACTTTTTCAAACGCGAAAAGCGAATCAGTTGGAATCGCGAGGCCTGTGCGAAATCCCCTGCGCAAAATCCATTGATTCAATCAAAACTTGTGCATTGCAACCGGGTCGCGCATGCAAACGACTCTGCTATAATCCGTCGCGATTTCGTTTCGAGTTGATCATCACCGACTCCGCAGCCCGCGCGGACCCAAGAGCGACAACGACAAATGGCCAACGAATCATCCTCCGCCAAACGCGCTCCGATTCCGACACGCGGCCCCCAAGCTCCGCGCTTTATCGTCATCGAGGGCCCGCTCCGCGTCGGCAAAACCACGCTCGCCAAGGTGCTCGCCGAGCGCCTACACGCCCGCCGCGTCTACGACTGCGAAGACAACCCGTTCCTCGCCGATTTCTACAACGAGAAACCCGGTTCCGCTTTCCGCGCCCAGATGTACTTCCTGATCGAGCGCCAGAAACGCCTTCGCGAAGCGCTTGCCGTCGAATCCCCCGGCCCGGTCCTCTCCGACTACCTCATGGAAAAGGACCGCATCTTCGCTAACCTCAACCTCAACGACGAAGAACTCAAGCTCTACGACCGCTACTACAATATTTTCGCCTCAGAAGTCCCCGCGCCCGACCTTGTCATCTATCTGCAGGCCAAACCCGAAGTCCTGCGCACCCGCATCGCAAAAAAAGCGTCCAAAGACGAAACGCAAATCTCGCTCGAATACATCGAGGAAGTTGCCCGTGCCTACGAACACTTCTTTTTCCACTACGCCGCCAGCGATCTCCTCGTGATCAACACCTCCGACATCGATTTCG
This sequence comes from uncultured Acidobacteriota bacterium, assembly GCA_963766985.1. Classification (GTDB taxonomy): domain Bacteria; phylum Acidobacteriota; class Terriglobia; order Acidiferrales; family UBA7541; genus Acidiferrum. Next base: position 1,122,831 of record CAVYCJ010000002.1, on the reverse strand, counting down.
TCGAGCGCAGCGCCGACCTACAGCAACTCCTCCGCCGCCTGCAAGACCCCGTCAAAGGCACGCAATATTTCCTCCCCCTGGGCGACGCCGAATAGCAGCCTAAGCCCATCACCTGCGCCTGCTTGTCTTGTGTGTAATGAGGGATGTAAATCCGGGACTTCTCGCTACCGCCGCAGGTTAGATCTGAACGATCAGAATCGGAGTGACGACTTCGTCCGAAAGGTCTTAGCGCTTGCTTGATTCGTCTTTCCCGCCCTGCCCACTCGACGTTTCTTCGACGCTCGCATCGCGGCCGCTCTCTTCTTCGGTCTCATCCAGTGTCACACCCTGCAACGTCGACGGCTGACTCAGCTGCATCGCCATCAGCAACCATTTCCGCAGCACCGTCCGAAAATGCGGTCGCACATCGCGAAAGACCAGTCCCAACCCAAGCGCCGGATTCGCGTACGCTACCGTCGCATTTGCCTCAAAATATTCGCCGGGCATAAAAATCTTCACCAGCACCTTCGTCCGCGGTGCCAGCGTGGACGTCGTATCCAGATAGCATCCGTAGAGACTGAGCTCTTTCACATTCCCGCCGACCGGCACTCCCGTTTCGGGCAACACTGCCGCGGGGGCGACGAAGGAGTAGCGTGGTACCCGGCGCTGTTTGGCATACTCTTGATCCATCCCCAAACCTTAAGCTTCCGGTATCGCCCTTCAAATCCAGTGCTAGCCGGGGTTTGCCCTGAACAACCCTGTAGTGCTACCAAGAGGGCAACAATCGGCTTTATAGGTTTTCCACAGCACGTAGCCTCCGCCAATCACCCTGTTCCGAGGTACACACCGCGATTTTCCGCGCGGATCAGTAACCATTCCATCTATCTGTAAATAAGCGGCTTAGAGGTAGTTTGGTAGGCCGATGTCCCCCCGTACCATTGGAGCCCGCACGGGGTACTACGAAAATTCGCTCATACCGCGAGCACTTTTTTCATCGCGGCACTGAGGCAAACTGAAGTGGACTTCCGGCCCAAAACTTCGACGCAGGCCCCGGTTCAGGCGCAGTCCCAGCGCCCGGCCAAGCCTACCGGCGCCGGCCGAGTCGGCGACCTCCTCCGCCGATTCGCCGCTCCGATGGCGGCCCTTGCCGTCGTTTCGACCCTCGCCGGATTCGAGGTCGCTCGCCACTCCCAGTCCAAATGGGCGACCAGCGACCTGGTGCAAGCCGCAACACTTCCGGGCAGAGAAGGAGCAACCGTCGTCGCAACGCCGGCCCAGCCCTTAACCCTCGAAGCGATCAGCCGCCTCGCGCCTCAATCGCAAGCCGAGCAGCTTCTCGAACGCGCCATCGCGCGAGATTTCGAGTCGCTCCAGGCCATCGACCAGAAGCTTCCGCTCTGGCGCGGTCATCTCCGCAACACCGATCATCTCTACGATCTCGTCCACACCGCGCTGAATTCCGACGACATGCGCGTCCGAAGCTCCGCCATCGAAATCGATCTCGCCTCCCACAATCTCGACAAGACTTCCGACAGCGTCGCGCGCCTGGTCCAGCAGCTACACAACGATCCTGACGATCGCACGGTCGCCCTGTGGCAACTCGGCGCACTCGGCAATCGCGGCATCGAACAGAAACTCGTCCTCGCGCAGCTCCTGCACTACGTTCACGATGGCAATGAAGTCACGCGCTACTGGGCAGTCGAAGGTCTTTCGCTGCTCGGTACCGATGCGACCGTCGATCCGCTTCTCGATCGCTTCGCGCACGATCCGTCCGCCCGCGTTCGCAAACGCGCCGGCTGCAATCTCGCGAAGACCGGCATGCTCACCGAAGAGCAGCGCCTCGCCGCGGTTCCCGAACTCTTGAATTTATTCGATGACGACGCGCTCGACGCCACCACGCGCAGCTGGGTCTATGGCGCTCTCCGCCTGATCACCGGCGCCCAGCTCGGCAACGACGCCAACGCCTGGCGCCAATGGTGGGCCAACCGCACCACCGCCCACAAAAAGCCCGTACTCCATAACCAGCTCCTCTTCGCCTAGCGCGCTGCAGCTTCCAGAGCGTTTCAATCCGACCACGGATTGACTACGAGCGCGAACTTCTCCGTGTCATTCCTATGATTCTCAGCCCGATTCAGTACAGTTTTCGGATCTCTCGACGGATGCGATGGTTCCCGTTATAGTGGCGCGCGGAAACACGGAGGCTAGTTCATATGGGACTGTGGTCACGCCGAAAATTCTTTCTTACATCGCTCGCGGGCGGCGCTGCTGCTGGCACGACGAGTTTGCTTGGCAACGTGGCGTCTGCGAACGCAACGCCATCTAAATCTGCAGCACTCGCGCCGGCGGCGCAGGGCAAGCGGCCGCTGATTATTTCGAGCGCGAACGGACTGCACGCGCTCGATAAGGGCATGGCGATTTTGAAGCAGGGCGGCGACACGCTCGATGCGGTGATCGCAGCGGTGACTGTGGTCGAAGACGATCCCAATGACACGTCGGTGGGTTATGGCGGATTGCCGAATGAAGAAGGCGTGGTTGAGCTCGACGCGAGTTGCATGCACGGACCGACGGCGCGCGCGGGTTCGGTCGCATCGGTGCGCAACATCAAGAATGTCGCGCGGCTAGCAAAGACCGTGATGGAGAACACCAATCACGTGATGCTGGTGGGTGATGGCGCGCGGCGCTACGGTGTGGATGAAGGATTCGAGGAGATCAATCTTCTCACCGACAAATCGCGGAAAATCTGGCTGGCGTGGAAGGCTTCTTCGTCGATGAACTGGCGGCCGGGAATCGATTCGCCGGAATGGAAAGAGCACATGACGAAGCTCTTCGACGGCGACGAAAAGGAAATCGCGTTCGCGGAGTACGTGATCGCGCACCCGCCGACCGGAACGATTCCGTGCATGGCGGTGAACGAGAAGGGCGATATTTCGGCGACGACCACGACGTCGGGATTGGCGTGGAAAATTCCCGGGCGCGTCGGCGATTCGCCGATCATTGGCGCGGGCTGTTGCGTGGATAACGAAGTAGGTGCGGCAGGATCGACGGGAAAGGGCGAAGAAAATATCAAGATTTCCGGTGGCCACACGGTCATCGAAATGATGCGCCAGGGAAAATCTCCGAAGGATGCATGCCTCGAAGCGTTGGCGCGGATTGCGCACAACTACAAGAACGACAAAAAGAAATTGAGCACGTTTCACATTTTCTTTTACGCGATCAACAAAGACGGCGTACACGGCGCAGCGTCGCTCTGGAAAAACACGTACGATCGCAGCAAGCATTCGACGTATGCGGTGCACGACGGGACCGAAGCGAAGCTGATGGATTGCGCTCCGTTCTTTGACGACATCGGCGGCGACGAATAGGATGTCGGCCGGCTCCATCGGAATTGCGCGGCGAGATTTTTCATTCTCGCGATTCTAGTTGCGGCCAAACTGAATTATTCTGGTAGTGATGGATCAAGCAAACATACTGATTATTGGCGGCGGCGTGATCGGATGCTCGATCGCGCGCGCGGTTGCGCAAAAGTGGCAGGACGTGTTTCTGCTGGAGCAGAATCCTCGCGTCGGCATGGCGACGAGCACGCGCAACAGCGGCGTGATTCACTCCGGAATTTACTATCCAAAAGATTCGCTCAAGGCGAAGCTGTGCGTCGAAGGCAATGTTCTTTCGTACGAGTTCTGCGAGAAATACAAAGTGCCGTATCGCAAGACCGGCAAGCTCGTCGTGGCTGCGAACGAGAGCGAAGAACCTGAGCTTGAGAAGTTGGTGCAAAAGGGAATCACCAACGGCGTGAAGGGTTTGAAGATCGTTGGGCCGAAAGAAATTCATGCGCGCGAGCCGCACATTCGCGGGACCGCGGCGATCGATGTGCCTTCGACCGGAATTTTATCGGCCGAAGAATTGGTGCGGACGCATGCACGGCTTGCGGCGGACAACGGCGCGAATATCGTGACGCGGGCGAAAGTCGTTGCGCTGACGCCGGTAAAGGATGCGGTGCGCGTCGATCTGGAAATCGGCGACGAAGAATCGAAAGAGAAGGAATCGATCGAAGCGCGGTGCGTGATTAACGCAGCCGGTTTGTACGCAGATGAAGTGGCCGCGATGCTTGGCAATAATTCGTGGAAAATTTATCCGGTGCGCGGCGAGTATTGCGAAGTGCGCGGGCCACGGGCGAGTTTGATCAACACGCTCGTGTATCCGTTGCCGCATCACGATGGGTTGAGTCTCGGTGTGCATTTCACCCGGACGTTGTGGGATACGTTTTTGCTGGGGCCGACGGCGACGTATGTCGAAGGCAAAGACAATTACGAGCGCGGTCGGCTGGCGATTCGCGATTTTGCGGAGAGCGCGAAGACGTTGTTGCCGGAGATCGAAGAAAAGGATTTGCAGCTTGGGTATTCGGGGCTGCGGCCGAAGCTGGTGCCTCCGACGGGGCACGGGATTGCGGATTTTGTGATTACGCGAGATCCGAAGGTGCCGCAGGCGATTCATCTTGTGGGCATGGAGTCACCGGGGCTGACGGCGGCGTCGGCGGTGGCGGAGTATGTTTTGCCGATGGTGGCGGAGACGATTTAGGAGAGTTGAAAGTCGACAGTTGAAAGTTGAAAGCGACCGCGATTTTGGCGGTCGTTTTTGTTTTTCGGGCTACTCGTTTTGCGAGAGTGTGAAATCGCGCCAAGCATCTTGGGAAAGGCCCGCGATCTGGGACACGATCGCGGCTACAGGGCGATGTCGGATTGAATGTGATTGGGCTTGCGTCTGAGATCCTTCGCTTCGCTCAGGATGACAACGCGTTTTTATTTTGAGTGATTGGCGACCGAGAGACTTTCGGAAGACGATCGACCAGAGACTCGGTTTGCAACTTTGAGGCGGCTATTTCTTGGCGGCGTCGGGGAGTTTGCCGGAGGCTTCGACGACTTGCTCGGCGAGGTAGTTGCGGACGCGGGCGTCGTCGCGGGCGATGGCCAAGTAGGCGGAACGCAGCAACTGTTCTTTGCGATTGCGCAGGGTGTCGCGGATTGTTTGCTGCACTTGCGGATCGGCGATGTTGCGCTGGCCGGGGGATTCACGCGTGACTAATTTCAGGATGCGGTAGCCCTCTTTCAGCGCGAGCGGCGGGCTGACCTGGCCGGGCTTCATGCCCATGACCATTTTTTTCAACGCTGGATCGGATTGATTGAGCGCGGACTCTGGAACATAGCCGAGATCGCCGCCGGTTGCAGCGGAATTCATGTCTTCGGAATAGTCCATCGCGAGCTGCGCGAAATCGGCGCCGCTGTTGAGACGATCCATCAACATTTTTACTTTGCGCTGCGCTTCGGTGTCGTTGGTCGCGTCGTCGTTTTTACGATTACGAATCTGCGGTTCTTTGCGCGGGGTGACGACGATTTGGGCGATGCGATATTGCGGCTCGGCGACGTTAAACTGCGCCTTGTTGCCGTTGTAAAAATCGGTGACGTCCTGATCGGTGATCGTAATTTTGGCGACGACTTCGCGATTGAGCAGCTTGGTGATCGAGAGTTGCCGGCGCAGATCGGCTTTCAAGTCGCTGACGGAAACGTTGCGCTCTTTGAGCTGACGCTGAAATTCTTCTTCGGTGTAGGGGCTCTTCAGCTCGGTGAATTTATCTTCGACTTCACCGTCGCTCGCCTCGAGATTCAGTTTTTTCGCGCGCTCGAGAAGGATTTCGTTGTTGATGAGCTCATCGAGGACGTTCAGTTTGAGCGACAGCGCTTCTTCCTGCGAAGGCTCCTGGCCCTCGGGATTCACACGCGTACGGTAATACTTGTCCACGTCGTCGCGCTTGATTTCCTGGCCGTTGACGGTCGCCCACACGTCGGGCCCGTGCTCGACGTCGTGCTTGCAGCCGACAGAAACGAGCAGCATTGCGCCGAGCGGCAACAAAATGCCGACGCGGCGAATTGCCGACGAGCGCATTTTGGAGAGAGACGCAGCCAAGGTTAGAGGCTCAGGCGGCTTTCTTGACTTTGCCGGCGCGGATGCAGGCAGTGCAAACCTGGAGATGCTTGCGCCCGCCTTTTACGGCGGCGCGAACTTTTCGCAGATTGGGATTCCAGCGACGCCGACGCGTATTGTTCGCGTGGCTGATCACGTTACCGAACGAGGGACCTTTACCGCACAACTCACACTTCGCCATCTTTGCTGACCTACTTTGCTTAGAAATTGATGTCGTACCGAACGTCTAAGTGTAACAGAGTGAGCAAGAACAGTGTAGAGGCTGGCGATTTCGCGCCTGTATTTTGCCTTCGATGCCGGAATTTTTGGAAGGCGCTTTGGGGTATACCCCCCTGTTTTTCTAAAGAGTGCGCAAAGAGTTTGTTTTGTGGAGGTTGCAAACCTACCAATTTTGGGAGTGCGCTAGTGGTTTAGATTGTTGGAGTTGCGGCGATGCGTGAATCGGAATTTGTTGATGAATGTTGATGACGCCGGTGGATCTGAGGCCACGGATCGATTGAAGCAAAGCTAACGTCTGAGATCCTTCGCTCCGCTCAGGATGACAAATACTTGTGTAAGGGATGACAAATACTTGTGTAGGGGATGACGATTGCGTGCTTGTGTGGGGGATGACGATACTTGTGTTGGGGATGACTATTGCGCGGAATCGCGCTCCGTGCCGGTTTCGCTGGCTGCGCCAACGACGCTGACTACTTCGGAATGCGGGCGAAGTTTTCTACGAGGCGGATTATACCACACACATTTTTGGGGTCGGGTGGCGCCAAACGGCGCGAGATTTTTTTGCGGTTAGCGGGAGAAGACGGCGCCGTGGGGCCAGGCGGAGCCTTTCCAGCCGTGGGGCCATTCGCGGTCTTCAAAGCTAAAGCCGGGTTTGCCGTCGGTGTCATGAAAAGTGTCGTCGATTTTCAGGGCGCCAGTCTTGATGTCAAAATTCATGAGGTAAAGGCGCGAGTTTCCGTCTCGGCCGGGCGTGATCACGATGCGGTTGGTGACTGGATCCCACGCGGTCCAGTGCGGGAAAAAATTGTTGCCGAAATTCACGCGGGAGACTTCCACGGGCTTTGCGCCGTTGGAGATATCGAGCACAACGGCGAGGTGGGCGTAAAAAGCCGTCTGAATCAGGAAGTGGCCGACGATGGTGGGGACGCCACACCCATCGCCGGGGAAGGTATACACAAGTTGCGAGGTTGGATGGTCTGACGTTAGTCCGGTGATACGTTCGAGACCGCAGGCGAGAGTTTGCACATAGACGGAGCCATCCGGGCCGAGGCGCGGTTCCTCGGGACTGATTTGTGCGTAGCGATTGTCACCGACGTCGAGATAGTTGGTGCTGAGCAATTTCAAATCGGAGAGGCGCCAGACTTGATACGTGACACCGCGGAAGGTGCCTTCTTCCTGCATGGAAGAATTGGTTGAGACGATGCGATCGATTTCGGGTAGTGGGACGAGACTATAGGGAGTGAGCCATGCGTCTCGGAATTTTGGATCGGCGTTGCTGGCGGAGCGAATGAGTTTGCCGTTGTCGTCGATTTCAACGAGACCGCCGGTTTGGCCGACAGAGCCGGAGTCCCTGCTTGCGTGCGAATGCTGGAAGCTGACGAGGACATGTCCGTTGGGCAAGCGCAGGTAGGAGTGCGGATGCATGTAGCCCGCCATGTCGTTGAAAGAAGCGGCGACGGACGGATGGAGCGGATCGTGGAGATCGAAGATGAAGGTGCGGCCAGCGTCGTGATCGTTGGCGAAGAGCATGGCGCTTTCGGGCATCGTGTATTCGGTGTGATGAACGCGGAGAGTGGTCTGGTCGGTGGCGAGAGTGGTGAGCAGATGGCCGTAGGAAGGTGAAGCGGGGTCGGCGTCGATGATGGCGAGGAAGTCTTTGCCTTGCTGGGCGCGATCGCCGGTCCATGCGAAGAGGTAGTGGCCGGATGGCGATTTTTGTTTGGGCGCAGAGAAGGAAGGGGCGACGACGCAAACGACGAATGCCACGATGGAAAAGAATCTGCGCATGTGATCCTCGCGAGTGAAGGGCTTATCTTGGTTGGCGGGAAGCATAGCAGGTTCGGGGGAACGCGGAGGCGGCGGGTGTGTGGCGGATTGTTTGGGGTTGGACCTATACTCCAATTTTATGCGGGAGGTGAGGATGATGGTTGCGAGTGGCAACGGGATGGTCGGGGGCTTGGCTGAGAGCTCGAAAGCGGCGCTGAAGCGCCGCACTCCATATAGGTTTCGATCGTTCGGAGCGATTTCGCCCGGCGGATTCTTTCGTGCGCGGGGCGGTGGCGATGATGGCGGGATTTTGTGCGCGTCGATTGCGGCTGCGGCGCCGCGGGTTGCGGGTGGGGAACAAGCGGCGAGCGATGCCTGTGCGCCAGTTCAGGCTGCGTATCAGAAGACGGCGAGCGCTTCGGACAGCAGCAATGCGACGAACACGGGTTCTATCAATGTGGCTGAGGCGTACGAGAAAATTACGTCTGAGGCAGGGCGGAAAGAGACCTGCAAGTATTTGCGCGATGAAGCGGTGACCGGCGAGGATGCGAATGTTTACAGCGATGTGTTTGCGTCGAAGTCGGGGACGGCGAACGGGACGGTTTGGATTTCGAAGAAAAATGGATGGGTGTTAAAGCGCGAAGTGGACGTGGAGATGACGGGGTGGGCAAGGGGCACCAGTCGATTGTGTTTGAGTATCCGAAGAAGTAAGGCGAGTTAACAGTCGAAAGTTGAAAGTCGAAAGGTGGGCTTTCCAGGCTGAGGGTTTGGATGACGGTGTTCGGGGTTGGGGCTTCGGCGGCTGAAGCCCCTTTTTTATTTTGGATGTAGTTATGTCGCGGCTGAAGCCGCGACCGACAATCCTGCGGTGTTCAAAGGGGCGTTGACTGATTTGTGTCGCATGGTTGTGTGTGTGTTGGGGCGGAAAGATACTGGGGGCACGAGTCAGACCGCATCACGATCCAGGCCTTGAATTGAGCGGGAGTTTGTTTGCGGACGCAACGATAGGACGCGCGCCGCAGACGTGGCCGGTGCGTTCTTTTGCGATTGCACGCCCTTGGAGGAGTCTTGAACAAGCGAATTTTGTTGGCGGGAATGGCGGTTGTGGCGACGGCGGTGGCGCTGCCGGCGTGGATTCTTGCGGGTGGGAGTGAGCGGCCGAAGATTGGTTTTGCGATTGAGGCGATGAAGGGCGAGCGATGGCAGACGGATCTGGAAGCGTTTCAGGCGCGGGCGAAAGCGTTGGGCGCGGACGTTGTGCAAGCGGATGCGGGCGGGGATGACGACAAACAGTTCGCGCAAGTCGCGGAGATGATCAAAGGCGGGATCAACGTGCTGGTGCTGCTGCCGCACGACAGCGCGAAGGCTGGGCGCATCGTGGATGCGGCGAAAGCGGCGAAGGTGAAAGTGATCAGCTATGACCGGCTTGCGCTGAACAGCGATGTGGATTTGTATGTGACCTTTGACCGGAATGAGATCGGGACGATGCAGGCGCAGTATCTGGTGGAGCGCGCGCCGAAAGGGAATTACGTCTTGATTGGTGGATCGCCGGGCGATGAGGGCGCGAGGGTGATTCACAACGCGCAGATGAAAGTGCTGCAGCCTTATGTGGATCGCGGGGATGTGAAGATCGTGGCGGACGGATACATACAGGATTGGGTGGCGTCGGACGCGTACGTGTTTATGTTGAAGGCGCTGGAGACTGCGAACGGAAATGTAGCGGGAGTGATCGCGGCGAACGATGCGCTGGCGGGCGGCGCAATTCAGGCGCTGCGCGAACATGGGCTGGCGGGGAAGACGCTGGTGTCGGGGCAAGATGCGGATCTGGCGTCGGTGATATGCATCGCGGAGGGCGTGCAGAGCATGACGGTGTATAAGCCGGTGACGGAGCAAGCGCGGAGAACGGCGGAAGAGGCGGTGCGGTTGGCGAAGGGCGAGAAGATCGAGACGACGCGCACGGTGAACAATAAGAAGGTGGATGTGCCGACGATTATGCTGAAGCCGGTGGTGGTGACGCGGGGGAATATTAAAGAGACGGTGGTGAAGGATGGGTTTCAGACGCTGACGAGTATCAATCGGGATTTGCCGGAGGGGGAGAAGATTCGCTGAGGGGAGAAGTCGACAGTCGACAGTTGAAAGTCGAAAGAGAAGAGGAGACGAAACGTAAAGGCGCGGAGAGCGCTGAGGGGCGAGGTGAAAAGGAGACCGTCGCTTCGCTGGTAATGACAGGTGTTCTTCGTTGGAGATGAATTTTTTTGGAGGGGCTTCAGAGGCTGAAGCCCTTTTTTCTTTTGGGGCATCGATGGAGTGGCTGGAACCGCGACGTGCAACCACGGGGGCTAGAACGAAGCTCGCGGCTACACAAAAACGCCGGCTGGAAGCTGGCGCTACCAAGAGTTATTCGGAGCGGAGGGCGCGGGCGGCGTCTACGCTGGCGGCGCGGATGGCGGGGATGGCGCTCGCGGTTAGGGCGGCGACCAGGATCAGGGCGGCGGAGATGATCAGTGGGGTGGCGCCGGGGATTTGGAGTTCGGTGGTGTATTTGGCGATCAGGCGAACTACGGCGAAGCCGGCGGCGGTGCCGACGGTTACGCCGATCAGAGCGATGACGAAACCTTCGCTGAGGACGCCGGAGAGGATGTTGCGGGGGCTGGCGCCGAGGGCGAGGCGGATGCCGAATTCGTGGAGACGGCCGCTGACGGAAAAGGCGAGGACGCCGGCGACCCCGACGATCGAGATGAGAAGCGCGAGGCTGGCGAAGCCGCCGAAGACGATGGCGTTGAGGCGGTCGGGGGCCATGACTTCGGCGCGAACGTCGTCGAGGGTGCTGGCGCGTTCGACGGGTTGATTGTCGGACATGTTGTGGATTTCGCGGGTGAGAACGGGCATGAGCGCGTAGGGATCGCCTTGGGCGCGCACGAAGAGGCGGCCGCTGAAACCATCCTGGTCGCTGGGCTGGTAAATCGTCATTGTTGGTTCGGGGATGAGACCGGTGTCGTCGAACTCTGGAACGACGCCGACGATGCGGCGCGGCTCGGGGCTCATATGGCTGAACTGGAGGAGGGGATCGGTCCAGTGGAGCTTGTGATTGAGGGGATCCTGGCCAGGGAAGAGTTGTTTGGCGAGGGCTTCGCTGATGATGACGACGCGTTCGGAGCCGGTGCGATCGTTGTCGTTGAAGTCGCGACCTTCGAGGAAGGGGATGCCCATCGTGGAGAAAAAGTCGGGGGAGATGGTACGGAAACGGGCGCGCGGATCTTCTTTTCCGTCTTCTTTGGGCGCGCCGTCGATGGCGAATTGCATATGCAAATCGAGTGCGAGGGAATCGCGCCAGGGAACGATCATGGCGGCGGAAACTTTTTCGACGCCGGGGAGAGAAGCGACGCGTCGACGAACGTCGCGGTAAAAGGTGGTGATTTGTTCGGGCGTGCGGCCGTCGGTCATGATCGGGAGATTGATGGCGAGCACGCGCGCGGTTGCATAGGGAGGCTGAGCCGTTTCGAGTACGAAGAGTGTGCGGAGGAGAGCGCCGGCTCCGGCGAGCAGTAGGAAGCACGCAGCGATTTGCGTGACGGCGAAGATGCGGAGACGGCGCCGGCTGCCGAGCGTTACGCGCGTGCCGCTGCTGGAAACGGCGAAGGCGTGGGATTTGTCGGTGTTGGGCAGGCGCGGGATGAAGGCAAGAAAGATGGTGGCGACGAAAGCGAGGGCGACGCCGATCCAGAGCATGCTGGAGTCGAGCGTGAGGTCGGCGGCGCGGACAGAGAAGCGCGAAGCGTAGCGGCTGAGGACTCCGACCATGGGAGCGGCGATGACGATGCCGGCGAGAAGTCCGGCGCCGCAGAGAACGATGGCTTCGGCGAGGAGCGAGCGGCGAAGAGCGGCGTTGGATGCGCCGAGCGCGGAGCGGAGGGCGAGTTCTGGTTCGCGGCGAACGGTGCGCGCGAGGAAAAGATTGGCGACGTTGGAGCACGCGATGAGGAAGAGCAACCCGGATGCGGCGAGGAGAACCCAGAGGACAGTGTTCGCACGCGAATTGATTTGGTCGTGCATGCGGGTGACGGTGAAGTGGAGGCCGCTGTCTTTGTAGTCCTGGGGATGAGCGGTGGTCATTGCTTGGTACTTGGCGGTGAGTTCGGCGCGAGCGGCTTCGAGAGTGGAGTCAGGCTTGAGGCGCGCGAAGACGTCGGTCATGCGATGAAGGCGGCCCGTGACCATTGTCGCGGAGAGGTGATGCGGGCTGGTGACGATGTTGGCGATGAGTTCGGTTTCGACGGGATATGGGACGGAAGGTTGAAGGACGCCGATGACGGTTGCTGAGCGCGCGCCCTCGAAGCTGCCGAGGCGAATGACTTTGCCGATGACTGACGGATCGGAGTGAAGCGTGTTCGTCCAGAATTTGTAAGTGAGGACGGCCACGCCTTGCGCGTTGGGGCCATCGTCGGCCGGACCGATGAGGCGGCCGAGAACCGGCTTGAGACCGATGACGTCGAAGTAGGTGCCGTCGACGACTCCGGCAGTGAGAGTGCGTGCTTCGCCGAGGCCAGTTACGGTGAAGTCGAGAGCAGAAAGAGTGCCGATGGCTTGAATGGTTTTGAGATTGGCGCTCAGGTCTTCGATTTCGGGAACGGAGAATGTGACGTCGGAGGAATCGGCGGCAATCTGGCCGATGAAGAGGAGGCGGGCTTCGTCGCGATTGACGAGAGGGCGAAGGAGAACTCCGCGGACGACGCTGAAGATGGCGGCGTTGGCACCGATGCCGAGCGCGAGCGTGACGACGGCGACGACGGTGAAGCCGGGATTTTTGTAGAGCATGCGGAGCGCGAAGCGGATGTCGGCGAGGAGATGCTCGAGCCAGGGGAAGGTGCGTTCGTCGCGATAATCCTCTTTCATGGACTCGACGCCACCGAATTTGAGCATGGCTTGGCGGCGGGCTTCGATGGGGTCGAGACCGGCGCGAATGTTGTCTGCGGTTTGCAGGGCGACGTGATCGGCGATTTCTTCGCGGAGGCGAGACTCGCGGTCTGTGTGGGTGTCGATGGTGCGGGAGCCGGAATTGAAGAGGCGGTGGAAGAAGCGGCGAATGTTGCGCGCGAGACTCATGGGAGATCCTCGGATTTAATTTCGAAGAAGCGGGAGATGATGGCGGCGGTTTGTTGCCAGTCCTGGGTTTCGGATCGGAGGGCTTTGCGGCCGGCCTTGGTGAGGTTGTAGAAGCGGGCGCGGCGATTGTTTTCGGAGGCACCCCATTCGGATTCGATGGCACCTTCCTGTTCGAGTTTGAGCAGGACGGGGTAGAGGGTGCCCTGGTTGACGGCGAGGAGGTCGCCGCTGATTTGCTCGATGCGACGGGCCAGGCCGTAGCCGTGGAGAGGGCCGAGTACGTCGAGGGTTTTAAGGACCATCAGGGCGAGAGTGCCTTGGAGGACGTCGGTTTTTTTGTTTGTCGGAGACATCTTGGTTTCCAACAGGAGAATGCCACAGGTCCTTTGGGAAAACAACAGGAAGTTTTGGGCCGGCAGACGGGAGTCTTTTACTTCTTGCCGCCGAGGACTTGGCCGTGGGCTAAGGCGGCTACGAGCGAAACTCCGCCCACGATATTGCCGAGGAGCGTCGGGATAAAGAAGCCCGTTACGTAGCGAAGGAAGGAGATTTTTCCAAGCGCTACGAGGACGAAGACATTCGTCGAACCGGCGATGATGTGGTTCAGACTGCAGATGCTGATGACGTAGGTGATGATGAGGATGACGACGACCCGAGAGGAAGAAGCATCGGGAAGCATCCAGACCATGAGCGCAATGAGCCACCCGGCAAAAACTGCGCGCAAGACGATGGTCCAGAATCCCTGGCCAATGTGAGTGGAGGCGATGTCGATCATGGCGCGCTGAATAGCAGGCTCGAGGAAGTGAGTGCGGGCGATCAACAAAGCGAAGAGAAATGTGCCGGCGATATTGGCGGACAGGACGATGGCCCAGAGACGCAAAACTTTCACGACCATCTCAAGATTTTTGTGCAAGAGGAGGGGAAGGATGACGGTGAGGGTGTTCTCTGTGAAAAGCTGCTGGCGGCCGAGGATGACGATCAGAAAGCCGAGGGAATAACCGGCGCGGGCGATGAGCGGGCGCCAAGGCGCGTCGGGAAGATACGAGGTGAGGGCAGCTTCGGCGAGCAGCGAGAAACCCATGGAGAGTCCGGCGGCCAAGGCGGACCATGCCAGAGCGACGGCATGACGCTCGAGTTCTTCCTCGCCTTCGAGACGGACAGCTTCATAGACGACTTTGGCGCCGATGGCGACGCGTTCCTGAACTTTTTGAGCTTCGGCGACCGAGGAGATGGGGCTCTCTGGATCGTTGACGATTGCTCTTGCTTCTTCGGCGGTTGTCGGCATGCGTGGGTACTTGATGAAACCTTAGCGTTGATTCGCGTGAGGATATGTCGGGTGATTGATGTAGGACGACGTCGGTGATGCGGGAGAGGCGATTGTCAACATCGCGTGGATCCTGAACAAAAGCGCGATTTATTTGGGTGGGATCAGGGTGCTGTGGCTGGCGACGCAACGCCAGACGTTGCCGTAGCGGATCCACGTGTCGGTGTAGCGAGAGCGGATGACGTATTTCTTGCCTTTGTTGGTGCCGGATTCGCGATAGATGCCGTTGACGACGGCGGCGTTGGCGTAGACGTGGACGGTCATGCCTTCGTCGAAGAGGTGATCGGCTTTTTGTTCGGGGGCGGCGACCCACTTCATGTATTCGGATTTGTTCATGATGGAGCCGTCGTAGTCGGTGTAGACGAGGGTGTCGTCGACGAGGTTGGAGACTTCTTTGACTTGTTGATTGGCTTCGGCCTGGTTCCAGGCGCGTTCGAGTTGGCGGATCTGGATTTCGTCGGAGTTTGTTGGCTTTTCTTGGGCGAAGGGAGAGGTCGCGCAGAGAAAAAGTGCGAGCGTCAGGAGGAGGAAGCGATTCATTTTTGAGAGACACCCTTTGGTGGAGTTTTGGAGGATGTTAGCAAGGAGTGGGCGAGGCGCGGCGGGTGATGCATGGGGTGTTCACTAAGAGGCAGGGGCGCGGCGATGGCTCGCGCGATTGATCGAAGAGAGATTCCTCTCTACGCAAGCCGACGCATTCACAGGAAGCGGATGCGAAGAAAAGGCGTCGGCTTGCTCCGCTCGGAATGACAGTCCAATTTCGTGCGAGGAACACGTCTGTCGGGAGGGCTCAGTTTGCGAATGACTCAAATTTGAGCGAGAGACGCGGGCTGGCAGGTGGGGCACCAGAAGGTGGTGCGGGCGCTGGGGGCTTGTTTGCGGCGGGCGATGAGGGTGCCGCATTTGCGGCAGGATTCGTTGTGGCGTTTGTAGACCCAGAGATTTTCTTCGCGGTCGGCGCGGCCGGTGGTGCGGCGGAGCCCGGTGTGGGTGACGATCTGGTCGCCGGAACTGTCGGTGACGTTGGCCTGGAGATATTTTCGCGCGGTGGAGACGAGGCAGGTGAGTTCGGTGATGCTGAGGGTGGCGACTTTGCGGAACGGATTTACGTTGCAGGCGAAGCAGAGTTCGGATTTGAAGACGTTGCCGATGCCGGCGAGGATCGATTGGGTGAGAAGGGCTTCGGCGATTTCGACGTCGGGATGGGCGCGGAGGCGGCGAAGGATTTCGGCGTCGTTGTATTCGGGGGCGAGGACGTCGGGGCCGAGTTGATTGAAGGCGTGGCGGCGACGGAGCGAGTCGGCGGTGTGGAACTCAGCAATGGGGACGTTGAAGGCGACGGCGTCGATATTTTGAGTGCGGATGAGGATGCGCATGTGGAAGCGATGGCGCTTCCATTTTTCGTTAGGGCGATAGATGTGCCAGCTGCCGGACATGAGCATGTGCGTGAGGAGGATGAGATTGTTTGAGAAATGGATGAGGAGCCATTTGCCGTTGGATTCGACTTTTTCGATGGTGCGGCCGGTGATGGGCGTGTCGATTTCGACGCGTTCGAGTTTGGGGAGGACGGATTCGAAGGCGGTGACGGTTTGATTGGCGAGCGCGCGGTGGAGCGTGCGGGCGGTGCGGAAGATTGTGTCGCCTTCAGGCATGGGGGAAGAGAGGAAGTTGACAGTCGACAGTTGAAAGTCGAAAGCGAGGAGGCGGCGTGGATGCGAGTGTGCTTCGACGGACCGATCGAAGAGAGATTCCTCCACTGCGCAAGCCGACGCGTTCACAGGAAGTGAACGCAAGAGAAAAGGCGTCGGCTCGCTCCGGTCGGAATGACAACCCATTTGAATGTGGGAGGAGTTTGATCATGCGGACTCGGAGAGGTCGTCGGAGGTGGCGTCATTCTCAGAGTCGTTTGCGTCGGCTTCGGACGCGGCGTCGATTTCGCTAGCGGCGACATCGTCTTGCGACGGGACCATCGGGGTGATGCGGCGCATTTGGTAGCCGAAGGCGCTGGGGGTGAAGCCGGATTCTTCGAGGAAGCGGGCGAGGAAATGTTCGCGGGCGGGCTCGTTGTTGATGTCGCTGATGAGGAGGCCGGAGCGGCGGCCTTGGCGGCGGATGGCTAGCTCGGCGAGTTTTTTGGCGAGTTCGCGGGCGAATTGAGTGCGCTCGGGTTCGTTTTCGGGGAGGAAGACTTGGATCGCGGGATTGCGGCGGCGGAGGAAGGCGGCGAGGACGCCGTTGATGAGGATGATGCCGGCGCCTTTGGTGCGGGACATGGTATGCGGGCGGGCTGAGGCGTCTTGGGATTTTGCGGTGGCGAATTTCGAAACTGCGCGGGCGATTGCGATTCGTCGGGATTGTTTGATCCTTCGTTGGTACGATTGATTCGATTCGCTTTCGCTGTTTTCTCCACTTTCACCACGAGGCCACGGGAGCAGAGTGCCGTAGGGATTTGCGGGGTCGCTGGCAGCGAGAAAGATTGTTTCGGGCTTGGGCGGTTCGGTGCGCAGGCTGCGGAGCATGTCTACGGCGGAGGTGGCGGCGAATTGAGCGGCGCCCATTCCGGCGACGAACATGCCGCGGCGGATGATGCCGCTTTCTTCCAGAGTTTTCAGAGCGGGATAGATTGTGTTGTAGCCGCGCGGGATATTTTCGGCGATGGCGGTTTCGCGCATGACGATGCCATGGCGCGTTAGGAGTTGTTGCGCGATGTTGGCGCTCCATTGCGTGACGCCGATGGGTTGCGATTGATGCGCGGCGACGAGCGACCAGCGGCCGTGTGCGGGGCCACCGATGGATTTGCGCGAGCGGAGTTGACGGAGATATTCGGGCGAGCCTGGCGGGCCTTGAGCGACCTCGCGGCGATGCTCGCGGTCTTGTTTCGGATCGCTGGGGCGCAGGAGATCGCGGAGCGGAAAGAAAGTGTCGTTGGTGATTTTGCCGGCCCAGACGAGTTGCCAGAGAGCTTCGCGGACTTCGCCGGGGTAGCCGCCGCCGAGGGCGTTGTGAATGCCGGCGAAGAAGGAGGCGCCTTGCTTTTTTAGAACTTCAAGAATTTTTTCGGATTTCTCGGAGAGTTGCGGCGCGTCGGTTTGGAGAGCCTGAGCTCGGCGGGTGGAAGAAGCGCGGGGAGAGATTCGGTGAGATAGAGCGAGACACGGCCGTCGCGATCGCCGACTTGTTCGAGGCCGACCCAGACGACTTCGCCGGCGGCCATGACGGCGTCGAGATCGCCGGAGCGGTAGTCGGCGATGCGCGCGGGGAGGATTTCGCGTTCGAGTTCGGAGACGAGGAGCGCGGAGCCTTGAAGATTTTCGACGGCGTCGAGAAGTGCGTCGAGGCCTCGGCGGCGCGTGGCAACTCCTTGCCAGCGCGTGGCGAAGCGCGCGAAGGTGCGCTGCTCGACAGGTTCGACTTCGCGGCGAAGGCGAGCGAGGCTTTTACGACGAATTTGTTGCAGGATTTCGGGATCGCACCATTCCTGATGCTGACCGCGCGGGCGAAATTCGCCTTCCAGCAATTTTCCTTTGGCGTGTAAGCCACGGAGAACAGCGTCGACTTGCGCGGGCTGCAGACGCGTATCGCGTGGCGAGTTCTTGCGTGGTGAATGGGCCGTGGGTGCGCGCGTAGCGGCGAATGAGTTCGCGGAGCGGATCTTCGCTGGAGGTGAGGAAGACTTCGGCGAGGCCCGGCGGGAGCGGAGTGCCGAGGGCGTCGCGGTAGCGACCGGCGTACTCGACGGGGATGAAACGAGACTCGCCGGCGATTCGAACGCGGACTGCGCGGCGCGCGTTGGTGAGGTCGGTGATTGTCGAGGCGATAGCGGGCGTGGTGGAGCGTGCGGCGATTTCGGATTCGGTGAGGTCGCCGTGTTTGAGGAGCAGGTCGTGGACGCCGTCGGCGTGGCGCGCTTGATAGTCGGGCTCGAGCGATTGGAGACGGCTTTCGACTTCGTCGATGGCGTTTTGATCGAGGAGTTCGCGGAGGTCGGTGTCGCCGAGAATTTCCTGGAGTTGGGATTGATCGATCGAGAGCGCTTGGGCGCGACGTTCGGCGAGCGGCGCGTCGCCGTCATAAATGTAGTTGGCGACGTAGGAGAAGAGGAGCGAAGAGGCGAAGGGCGAAGGCTTGTCGCTGGCGATGCTGGTGACGCGGATTTCACCGCGCTGGATGGCGGAAAGAATGTTGGAAGTGGCGGGAAGATCGAAGACGTCGCGGATGCATTCGCGGTAGGTCTCGAGAAGGATCGGGAACGAAGAGAAGCGCGCGGCGACGGCGAGAAGGTCGGCGGCGCGTTTGCGTTGCTGCCAGAGCGGAGTGCGTTGTCCGGCGCGCCGACGCGGGAGAAGGAGAGCACGGGACGCGGCTTCGCGGAATTTTGCGGCGAAGAGAGAAGTTGAGCCAAGTTGTTGCAGAACGAGTTGCTGGAACTCGGTTGGATCCGGGAGGAGTTGCTCAGCTGAGATTTCTTCGTCGCTCTCGGGGATGCGCAGGACGAATCCATCGTCGGACCACATCGATTCGACGTCGAGCGCGCGCTCGGAGCGGAGCTTGGCGCTGACGGCCATGCACCACGGCGCATGAACGCGGCTGCCGAACGGAGTGAGGACGCAGATGCGGCGATCGCCGAGTTCGTCGCGGCAAGTTTCGATGACGATGTCCTGATCGTTGGGAACGCGCGCGGTGGCGACGGCCTGGTCTTCGAGATAGCGGAGGAGATTTTCGGCGGCGTTGGTGTCGAGACTGTGATTTGTGACGAGCGTGCTGAACGCGACGGGACGCGGCTGTGCGAGAAGTTCGCGCGTCATCGCGCCGATTTTGCGGCCGAATTCTGCGGGGCGGCCGACGGTGTCCCCGTGCCAGAAAGGCATTTTGCCGGGTTCGCCGGGAGCGGGCGAGACGAGAACGCGATCGTGGGAAATTTCGTCGATGCGCCACGTGGTGGCGCCAAGAATGATCGTGTCGCCGGTGCGCGATTCGAACACCATTTCTTCGTCGAGTTCGCCGACGCGAGCGCCTTTTGTGGCGCCGGAAAGAAAAACTCCGTAGAGGCCGCGGTCGGGAATTGTGCCGCCGTTGATGACGGCGACGCGGCGGGAGCTTTGGCGGGGCGTAAGGCGATTCGAAACGCGGTCCCAGGTAATGCGCGGACGAAGCTCGGCGAATTCGTCGCTGGGATAGCGGCCGGCCAGCATGTCGAGCACGGATTCGAACACGGAGCGCGTCAGATTTGCGTAAGGCGCGGCGGAACGGACTAGTTGGAAGAGGTCGTCGACGTGCCACTCGTCGAAGGAAATGATGGCGACGATTTGTTGCGCGAGGACGTCGAGCGGATTGCGTGGGTAGTGGACGCTTTCGACTTGTCCCTGATACATCGCTTGGGTGATCGCGGCGCAGGCGACGAGGTCGGCGCGATACTTCGGATAGATGATGGCGTTGCTGATGGCGCCGACGTGATGGCTGGCGCGGCCAACGCGCTGCATGCCGCTGGCGACGGAAGGAGGAGATTCGATCTGGATGACGAGATCGATGGCGCCCATGTCGATGCCGAGCTCGAGAGATGAAGTGGCGACAAGGCCACGGAGAGTGCCGAGTTTGAGGCGGTCTTCGATTTCTTTACGCTGAGCCAAAGCAATGCTGCCGTGATGAGCGCGGACTAGAGTTTCTTGGGCGAGGTCGTTGATGGCGCCGGAGATGCGTTCGGCGAGGCGGCGATTGTTGACGAAGATGAGCGTGGAGCGATGAGCTTTGATTTGTTCGAGGAGCTTGGGGTGGATGGCGCTCCAGATCGATGGGCGGACGGGACCTTGCGATGCGGGGCCGCTGGGGAGCGGCTCGATGTCGTTGAGACGCGCCATGTCTTCGACCGGGACTTCGACGCGGAGGTCGAGGCTCTTTTTTTCGCCGGCGTCGACGATGGTGACGGGGCGATAGACGGGGGCGTAGAAGGAGGACTCGAATTCGGCGAGAGGTTGATCGGGGGCTGGGCGTTGGCGACTCGGATTCGAACTCAGACGCGTCGAGTGCGCTCGAGGATGATTCTGATTTCGCGATGGTTGTTGGAACTTCCGCGCCACCGAGGAAGCGGGCGACTTCTTCGAGCGGGCGCTGGGTGGCGGAAAGGCCGATGCGTTGAATGCGGCGGCCGGTGAGGCGTTCGAGGCGTTCGAGCGACAGCGCAAGATGTGAGCCGCGCTTCGTGGGAACGAGCGCGTGAATTTCGTCGAGGATGACGGTATCGACGGAGCGCAGGAGTTCGCGCGGCTGAGACGTTAATAAGAGGTAGAGCGACTCGGGAGTGGTGATCAGGATGTCGGAGGGATGGCGCAGGAAGCGGGCGCGTTCGGATTGAGGAGTGTCGCCGGTACGAATGGCGACGGTTGGTTCCTGATAGGCGTAGCCGAGACGCTGGGCGGCTTGGGCGATGCCGACAAGGGGGGCGCGGAGGTTGCGCTCGACGTCGACGGCGAGGGCTTTGATTGGCGATATATAGATGACGCGGCAGCGCGATTCCTCTTTTGGCTGGGCGGTGGGTGGCTTGTCGGCCGAAAACATAAGGCGGTTGATGCACCAGAGGAAAGCGGCGAGAGTTTTGCCGGTGCCGGTGGGGGCGAAGATCAACGACGAATCGCCGCGCGCGATGGCGGGCCAGCCGAGGATTTGCGGGCGCGTCGGGCCGGTGAAGACGGCGGAAAACCAATCGCGGACGGCGGGATGAAATAAGTCGAGCACGTTCGCCGGGGCCGGGGTGGTTTCAGGCGCCGTAGGGCGTAGCTCGCGAAGCGGCTCAGACACCGCTTTTTTGGAAGTGCGTTTGGGCATGCTTGGGTCGGTAGCCGTTGACTCAATTAGATGCGCATGGACGTGAATTTATTCGATTTCAGAAATTTCGGAATATTTTAATTGTTTGACGACGGGACAGTCGCGAAGCGCGAGGCGACGCACGATCATCCAATTTTGCACCAGCCTACGTAATTGAGAGAAACCAGCCACGAGCGACTTTGCTCGAAGTCAGTCTCGCATATTCGCTTTATCTTCGCCTATACTAAATTTTATGGAAATCGCGGCCAAACTGGAAATTCTTGCCGATGCGGCGAAGTACGACGCTTCGTGCGCGAGCAGTGGGGCGGTACGGAAGACGGCTCCGGGCGGGATTGGAAATTCCACCGGCATGGGAATTTGCCACAGCTATACGCCTGATGGGCGGTGCGTGTCGCTGCTTAAGATTCTGTTGACGAATTATTGCGTGTACGACTGCAAGTTTTGTGTGAACCGGATTTCGAGCGATACGAGGCGCGCGCGGTTTACGCCAGAAGAAATTATTTCGCTCACGTTGGATTTTTACCGGCGGAACTACATCGAGGGATTGTTTCTGAGTTCGGGAATTATTCAGAGCCCGGACTACACGATGGAGCAGCTTGTCGCGGTGGCTCGCGGTCTGCGAACCGAACACAGATTCAACGGCTACATTCACTTGAAGGCGATTCCGGGGGCGTCGCCGGAAATCATGCATGAGGCGGGGTGCTGGGCGGATCGGTTGAGCGCGAACGTCGAGCTGCCGACGCAGGATGATTTGACGAAGCTGGCGCCGGAGAAGCAGTTGGTGACGATTCGGCAGACGATGAGCGGGATTACGTCGGATGTCGAGCGCGCGAAGGAAGAACGAAGAGCGGCTTCGAAGATTGTTTCTGCTGCCGGTGCTGCGCCAAAGAGAGTTTCGACGAAGCGGTCGAAATTTGCGCCGGCTGGGCAGAGCACGCAGATGGTGGTTGGCGCGACGGATACGAATGACGCGACGATTTTAAATCTGGCGTCGGATCTGTATGGGTCGCATGGGCTACGGCGGATTTATTACTCGGCGTTCAGTCCGTTTCCGAAGGCGGATTCGCGGTTGCCGATTCAGGCGCCGCCGCTGGTGCGGGAGCATCGGCTGTATGAAGCGGACTGGTTGATGCGGTATTACGGATTTTCAGCGCACGAACTGACGACGGCGTCGCAGCCGAATCTGGATTTGCGGCTTGATCCGAAGCTGAACTGGGCACTGCGGAATCGCGAGAAGTTTCCAGTCGACATCAATCGAGGGACGCGGGAGGAGTTGCTGCGGATTCCGGGGATCGGGTACCGGACGGTGAATCGAATTTTGTCGATTCGCAGGTATCACCGGATGCGGCTGGAGGATTTGAAGAAGCTGCGGGTGTTTTTGCGGCGGGCGAAGGCGTTTGTGACGACGGCAGATTTTTCGCCGGAGTTGGCGGAGTTGGATTCGGTGGTATTGGAGAAGGGATTTGTGGCGGCGCCGGTGCAGATGGGGTTGTTTGAGGCGCAGGTGGCGGCGGTGAATGGGGAATTGTAGGCGGTTGTGACAAACGTCGAAGATGACATAGGGCCAGGGAGTTTAAGATGGTGGAGATTCGGTTAAGTGGGTTGTTTGAGGATTGGCAGAAGAATGCGCGGGAATTGTTGAAGAGGAATGTCGCGCGGTGGGATGTTGTGTGGCTTGAGGAATCGGGGCAACAGCCGTTGTTTGGTGCGGTTTCCGACAATCAAGTAGACTGGAGGGGCAGGGAATTCGCAGCAAAGCGGAAATGGGGCCTCGGTGAGGTTCAAGGTGCCGAAGCGATTTGTTGAGCTTGCCGCGGAGTGTTGCTGCGTTTCGCGATTCGAAGAAATGGGATTTGCTGTACTCGGTTTTGTGGCGGATCGCGCACGAAAATCATCATTTGCTGAAAGTTGAGACCGACGATGAAGTGATTCAGTTGTTGCGGATGGAGGATGCGGTTTCGCGCGATGTGCATCATGTTCATGCGTTCGTCCGGTTCAAGAAGGTGGTCGACGCCGAGGGAGAGCGATACGTCGCGTGGTACAAGCCGGATCACAAATCGATTCGGCTGGCGGCGCCGTTTTTTGCGAAGCGGTTTGCGGGGATGCGCTGGTCGATTCTGACGCCGGATGGCTCGACGTTTTGGGACGGTAAGACGCTAAGCTTTGGCGAAGGAGTCGACGCGCCGCCGGCGAATGAAGATGAGCTGGAGGAGTTGTGGAGCCGCTACTATGCGACGACGTTTCAATCCGGCGCGGACGAATCTGCGGATGATGCGGTCGGAGATGCCGCAGCGTTTCTGGAACAATATGCCGGAGCTGGCGAATCTTGGACAGGTGTTGGCGAAAGCGCCGAAGCGTGTGGAGGAGATGATTGCCGTGCAAAAGAAGACGCCGGGTGCGGGAGCGTTTGTGCCGCCGAGTGCGGATCTGCGGCAGCTTCGCGAAGCGGTGAAAGGTTGCGAAGGCTGCGAGCTTTACAAGCATGCAACGCAGCCGGTGTTTGGCGAAGGGCCGGCCGATGCGCGCGTCGTCTTGATTGGCGAGCAGCCCGGTGATTCGGAAGATCGAGCGGGGCGACCGTTTGTCGGACCGGCGGGCGAAGTTTTGAATCGAGCGATGGCCGAAGCGGGAATGAATCGGTCGGATGTGTATTTGACGAATGCGGTGAAGCATTTCGCGTTCGAGGAGCGCGGCAAGAGACGCATTCACCGAACGCCGCGACTGAGCGAAGTGACGGCGTGCAAGCCGTGGATGGAAGCAGAGCTGGAGCGAGTGGCGCCGGAGTTTGTGGTCTGCCTGGGCGCGACCGCGGCGAAGGCGGTGTTTGGAGCGCAGTTTCGATTGACGGAACAACGGGGAAAATTCATCGAAAGCAAATTCGCCGGGAAGACGCTGGCGACGTATCACCCGTCGGCGGTGCTGAGAGCGGACTCTCAGGCTGCGCAGGATGAGCTTTATCGAATTTTGGTCGAAGACTTGAAGGCGGTCGCTGCGGAAACGGAGAACAGCGCACGAGGTGAGGTACGTGCGATGGGTGCGAACGATTCGAGTCGAAAGTCACTCTTCACGTAACGATGTGCGCGTTTTTCATGAGCGATTCACAAGACTCGTGCGATTGTTTCAGTTTGTTCACAAAGTTCCGGCTGTGGATTGCGCGCTGGTCAACTTGACACGGCTGTCGACGGCGGTTAACTTTCCTTACCACTGTTCGGGCGACTCCACGAAGATCGCCTTACCTATCTGCGGTGTCGGGGCTGAGGGCTGCAACCAAACCCAAGGGTTGCGGCAGAGGGGCGTCTAAGATGTGTAGAAAATCTATCCTTTCCATTATCACGGGTGTCTTTGCGTTTCTGATTACGCTTGCACCGTCCACGTACGGGCAAGCCGTCGGAAGTTTTTCGGGAACGGTGACGGACAAATCCGGCAGCACGATTTCGGGCGCGACTGTGCGCGCGATTTCGGAAGCGACCGGAATATCGCGCGAAGTGAAGACCGACGAAGTCGGCCACTATCTCATCCCGCTGTTGCCACCGGCGAACTATGTCGTGCATGTGGAATTTTCAGGGTTTCAAACCACGGAACAGCGCGATGTGAAGTTGCAGGTCGATGAAGCGCGCACGCTAGATTTTTCGCTGGCGCCAGCGGCGGTGTCTTCGCAGATTGAAGTCGAAGCGGCGGCAGTAGCGGTGGAGACGACGAATCCATCGCTGGGGCAAGTTATCACGGGGCAGCAGGTTGCGCAGCTTCCGTTGAATGGCCGTGACTTCGTGCAGCTTGCTTCGCTGACGCCTGGCACGGTGCAAGAAACGAACCCGAACAGCTTCTTCACGAGCGGCGCGGACAGCGAAGTTGCGGCGCGCGGATCATTCTCGCTGTCGGTCGGCGGCTCGAGGCCGAACGCGACGGACTGGCTGCTGGATGGCGTCGATAACAATGAGCTGACGTCGGGCGGCATCGGAATTTTCTCGGGAATCGACTCGATTCAGGAATTCAAGGTTCTGACTTACAACTACTCCGCAGAATACGGGACGCGCGCGGGACCGACGGTGCTGGTGACGACGAAGTCGGGTGCGAACGACTTTCACGGCTCGTTGTTTGAGTTTTTGCGCAACACCTCGCTGGACGCGAAGAGCTTTTTTGCGACCTCGCCCGAGAAGTTCAACCTGAACCAGTATGGCGGTTCGCTCGGCGGACCGATTCGGAAGAACAAGACGTTCTTCTTCCTCGATGGCGAGCAGAAGTCCCAGCGGCACGGCCAAACGGTTACGGGATTGGTGCCGTCGTTGGCGATGCGATCGGGCGATTTCAGCGCCGATCCGTTTGGGACTCCAATTTCGGCGGTGGGAGGGCCCTTCGTGGCGGCCATCGTCAACCCGAATATGATCGGCGCTTCGACGGACCCTACCGCGCCAGTGAACATTTACTTCCATTGCGATCCGGCGGGCAATCCGCTGCCGGTCGCGGCGAATGGACTCCAAGCCCCAGGACAGGCGTGCAATAAGATTCCGGCGGGATTGTTCGACTCCGTCGGTCAGAAGCTGATCAATTTGTATCCAGCGCCGAACGCGAGCAACGCGGGGGCAGGCTTCAATTTCGTGAACTCGCCGGTTCGAAAACTTGATGAGACGAAGTTCGATGTCCGGCTCGACCACAACTTCTCGAACTCCGACACGGCGTTCGGGCGGTTCAGCTATGACCAGGCGGTTTCGTATGTGCCGGGCGGTGGCGGGATCGGGTCGTTCGCGGAAGCGAGCGCATTCGGGAGCAACCAGGGAATTCAGAATCACTCGCGGCAAATCGCGATTGGCGAGACGCACGTGTTCTCACCGTCGATGGTCAACCAGGCAACTTTTGGGTACAACCGAATCTTCGATTACATCACTTCGCAGGGCACTGGCACGTGCGCATCGGCGGCGATTGGAATTCCGGGCGCAAACCTCGGCTGTGGCGGCACCGGAGGCACCACATGCGCACCGGGTGCATATAGCTGCGGACTCACATCGGTGTTGATGGTCGGCGGCTATTGGTCGTTGGGTGATCGCGGCTACACGCCGTTCCAGGGCGGAACTAACGTGTTCTCGTTCAAAGATTCGCTCGACATCATTCGCGGCAAGCACGACTTCAAGGTCGGAGTTGATATTCGCGCCAACCAGATGAACGTCGGCGCGGAAGCGTTCCAGGATGGTTTCTGGATTCCTGGCGTTGCCGGCAATTTCAGCGGATTCACGAACGCGACAACGAGCATTCCTGGCAACCCAGAAGCGGATGTGCTCATGGGAATGTTGGGTTTGGCGGAGCACGATCAAACGTTCAACGGGCCGGTGACGGGACGCCGATGGAAGATTTATCGGCCGTTCGTCGAAGACAACTGGCGTATCACGAAGGACTTAACGCTGAACCTTGGTCTTGCCTGGGATCTGACTACGCCGATCACGGAAGCTGATGGCCGGATGGCGGACTATCTGCCGGACACGAATCAGCTTTTGATCGCAAATCAGGGCGGTGTCAGCGGATCGGCTGGCATCAAAATGAACAAGACTGCGTTCGAACCGAGGATTGGTTTGGCGTACAAGCTTCTCGGCAGCGACAAGACGGCGATTCGCGCTGGGTACGCGATCTATCACGACTCTGCGTGGAGCATGGGGGCGCAGGGCTTGTGGCAGAACCCGCCATTCTTCGCGGAGTCGGATGGATTTAATCCGGCGGGCTGCGCGTTTGCTACGTCGTATTGCGCGACGGTGCTGGGTCAGACGCCCAGTGGTGCGAGCATGTCAGCTGGGTTCCCGATTTTCCCGGGGCCACCGACGCTATCGACTTTTACCGGAACGTTGTTCACCCAGCCGACGGATTTCCACCTCGGCATGGTGCAGCAATTTAACGTCAACGTGGAGCGGCAGTTGCCGGCGAATGTGATTGTCACGGCCGGTTATGCCGGATCGCGCGGGCGGCATTTGCTCGTTGCGGGTAACAACCTCAACACGTTCGGCCCGAGCTCGTGCGTTGCGGGCGGGACGGAAACGATCGGATGCAACCCCGATGGGTCGGCGTACATTCCACCATACGCGGCGGCGAACTCGATGCTGCTCTTCGGCGATATCGGCCGGACGCAGTACGATTCGCTGCAACTCAAGCTCGAAACCAAGACGCCAAAGCACGGACTGTATGCGCTGGTCAGCTACACGTACTCGAAGACCTACGACAACGGTTTGAGCGACGGGCTCGGGTCGTTGACGAGCGCTCCCTACTTCCCGTTGCCCAATTGGCAGAATCTCGATTGGGGATTGTCGCAGATCGACCTGGCAAACAACTTCACTGCCAGCATCCTCTATGATTTGCCGTTCGGACGTGGCAAGAGGTTCGGTAATGACTGGAGTCCGGTAGCGAACACCGTGCTGGGTGGATGGCAACTGACGCTGATTCAAAAGATCACGTCGGGATTTGCGGTTCCGCTGATCGATAGCAACAACCAGTCGGGCGTGTTCTTTAACAACGGCGGCAACGGAAACAACTTCAACCGCCCAGACCAGATTTCGGGATGCGATCCGTACGCGGCGAACCACAGCTCACTGGTGTACATCAATCCATCGTGCTTCGCGGCTGCTCCGGCGGGACAGTTGGGGAATGCGAATCGTGTTCCAGTGACTGGGCCGGGTTTCGTCAATACCGACTTCTCGGTCATCAAACAGTTTGCATTGCCGCGCGAAGGAATGGGCCTGAATTTCCGCGCGGAATTCTTCAACCTCTTTAACCACCCGCAGTTTGGGTTCCCGGTCGCAGACATTTCGGCGCCTGGATTTGGTTCGGTGAATTCGACGGTGAACAATCCGCGCTTGGTTCAGTTCGGGTTGAAGCTAACGTTCTAAATAGTCGAATTCTAGTTTGAGTGTTGAATCGGCTCGCGGTGTGGTTTGTCGCGGGCCGATTTGTTTTTACTGGGGGAGTTGAGAGAGGGCGCGTTCGATTTGCGGATCGCCCGGGTGTCGTTGCAGGAGATCGGTTAAGAGCTGGCGCGCGGCTGCGTTGTTGCCTTCGATGGCGTAGAGCCTTGCGAGATTGAAATACGACTGTTCGAATGACGGCGCGACACGGATTGCTTCCTTGAAACTGTTCTCAGCGTCGGCCGGCTGATTCTTGCGGAGATAGAGAACACCGAGATTATTCAAGGCTTCGGGATATGCGGGTTTGTCGGCAATCGCTTTTTGCAAGAATTCGAAGGCGCGGTCTGGATCGTCGGTCTGGGCGTAGATCATGCCCATCGCGTAATTTGCCTCCGCACTTTCAGGATTCAGTTGAAGCGCGTGCTGGAGAGTTGTTTTCGCATCGTCCCAGCGCTTTGCCTGCCGGAATGCGTTGCCAAGGTTTTCGAGCGCGATGAAGTGGTCGGGATCGAGCTGCAGCGCTTGCTGAAATTGCTGAATCGCTTCGTCGGTGTGACCTTCGCGCGCTGACAAGAGGCCGAGGTTGTTCCACGCATTCGGGAGCGTGCCTGGATAGCGCTGAGGAAGTTTGATTGCGCGCTCGAAGGTGGCGCGCGCTTCAGCGGGTTTGTTCTGCTGCAGATAGATGCTGCCCAAACCGTAGAGCGCTTCGGAGTTGTCGGGGTCGTCGCGCATCGCGAGCTGAAGAAAGTGTTGCGCTTCGGTCATGTAGCCGCGTTCGAAAAAAATGGAACCGTAAGAAAGATAATTGCGCGTGAATTCCGTTGATGTGGCGACACCCGGAAAGGGCAGACCGCGTTCCATTCGAGCTTCTGCGGTGGCCGGGATGTTTTGAGAGTCTTCCAGAACGCCGGCGGGGTCGACTGGGCCTTGATAGA
Organism: uncultured Acidobacteriota bacterium; assembly: GCA_963766985.1. GTDB lineage: Bacteria > Acidobacteriota > Terriglobia > Acidiferrales > UBA7541 > Acidiferrum. Next base: position 1,093,828 of record CAVYCJ010000002.1, on the reverse strand, counting down.
TCTTGACGATCAAGCCCTTCTCGTCGAGCAGGAAGGAAGTCGGGAGAATCAGGTCGCGGTGACGGTCATAGAGAGAGCGATAAAGAATGTTGTAAATCGCAATGAGGTCGGAATCGTATGCGAGGGTCGGAAAGGAAAAGCGGATGTTCGGCGTGGGCGATGCTTGTGATGCGTTCGAGGGCGGATCATCGGCATTGATTGCGAGAAGTTGGAGCCCGTGAGCTTGCCACTTCGAGTGAGCCGAGCTCAGATCAGCAAGGTTTTTCTCTGAGATTGATGTCGACGCCCAGAAGTAGAGAAGTGCAGGTTTGCCGCGCAGCGAGGTGAGAGTTTGGGTTTTGCCGTTCTGGTCTTGTGCCGAGAAATCGGGCGCCTCTACAGGCGCCAGCAGCCAGGTGCCAAACGATGTTGGAGTGACGTGTGGCTCGGGTGAAGCCGAAGTAGATGTGTTGTTGAGCGCTGCCGGAGCTTCTTTGAAAGGCACCACTCGCGGCGTTGCTTCACCTTCTTCGACCCAAATTCGATGATTGATAGGGAGATCGCGGAGCGTTTGCGTAGCCCCGCTCGGCCACTGAATTGTTGCGCTGACGGCCGGCTTGGTTTGCCCGAGGCCGAAGAACAATTCCTTGCTGTGTTGCGCGAGAAACCCCGCCCCCGCGTGCAAGACGCGAGTGATCTGCATCGTGCCGGTATCGACAACGACGCGCGCGCCGATTGCATCGCGGTTGCTTTTCTTTCCCGTCAATCGAAACACAATCGTCGGAGGCAAATCTTTTGCAACATTTTTCAGGACGCGAAGTTGAGGGCTGTTGCGCGTTTTCAGCGCGAGTTCCAATCGGCCATCGTGATCAAAGTCGGCAAGGGCAAATGACCGACAGTCCTCCATAAAATCGAGATCGACGGCACCGGACACGTCGGAAAACGTTCCGTTTCCGTTGTTTGCGTAGAAGACGTTGCGTTCGAATCCGCTCCAGGTGCCGTCGGCGCGAATTAATTCGTTCACGGCGCTCCAACCTTGATCGTAGTTGTAGTTGGGGCGTGGCTCGGCGGGAGAATTCGCAACGACCTGGCGCCAGAAAAAGCCGTTGAGATCGTCGAGAGCCGGGGCCGGGCCGGTGATCATTCCATTCGCGATGTAAAGATCGGCGTGGCCGTCGTGATCGAAGTCCCACGAATCGCTGCACCAAGCCCAGCGTCCCATCGCGGTTCCTGATTTTGCTGTCTGATCTTCGAATCGTTTTCCGTCGTTATTGTGGAAGAGCGAATTTCCCATCGCGTGTTTGCGGTAAAACGCGCGTGTCTGCGAGTTGGCGTCTTTCTGAAATGCCTCTTGCTGAGAAATCCGGACTCCTGCGGCCGTCCACATATCCGCGACGTAGAGGTCCTGTTTGCCGTCGTTATCGGAGTCGAACCAGCAAACACTCATCCCGGCACCAACATCCTCGACGCCTCCTTCGGCGGCGATGTCGGTGAACGTGCCGTTGCCGTTGTTGCGATAGAGATTCTTGCGGCCAAAATCGTTGACGACGTACAAATCGGGCAGGCCGTCACCGTCATAGTCGTTCCAACCGCAACAAAAACTGAAGCGCGTATTGTTCTGGTCGAGCTTCGTTTCCTTCGTTACGTCGCGAAAGCTGCCGTCGCGATTGTTACGGAACATAAAATTGGGCGGGCCATTGTTCGCGTCATAGTAAGGCGACGGGTAGCGATACTGGTCGGTGCCTTGATAGTAGATGTAGAGGCAAAAATAGATGTCGAGCCAGCCGTCGCGATCGTAGTCGGCGACAGCGGCGCCCGTGAATGTGCCCTGTGGCTCCTCCGCGAAATGGAATGCGTCGGGCTTGAGCGTGAATTTGCCGTGACCGTCGTTGAGGAAGAGCAGTGGGCCGGTCGTGCGCACGATGATCGCGTCCTGGAGGCCAGAGTTCGAGAAATCGGCGAACAGTGCGCAGGCCGTGTTGTCGAGGAGGCCGAGTCCGGAACTCTCGGTGATGTCTTCGAACGTTCCGTCGCCGCGATTTCGATAAAGTCGATTCGGAAGTCCGGCTGGCTGGCAGACGTAGAGATCGTCGAAGCCGTCGCCGTCGATGTCAGCGAAGGAAACGCCGTTGTGACCATATATGTCGATGCCAGAGGCGCCGTCGAGAACTGTGCGCCAATGATCGATACTCGGTAGAAATTGCGCGGCAAACGAGGTGTTGCGGCCAAGAGTCTGTTGCGCAATGTCCGTAAATACTGGCGAGAGCGACTGACTTCGCGTTTCGTCGATGACCAGCCACTTTTTTATTTTCAATTCGGCGTTGGCGTCGGCCTCCCAGGTCAGGTCCCAGTTGCCGATACGATGTTCGCGATGGAAACCGGCGCCGGAGCCGACAAGTTCGAAACGGACGCGTGTCTCAATCGAAGACGGAGGGGCGGTGTTCGATCCGCCAGTGAGATGGATCTCGGTGACTTGAAATTCGGCGGCTTGCAGCACCGAGAAATGACTCAGCGCAGAACGCCAATCGCGAACCCATGCGCCTCGCTCAAAGGGTTTGTCGGCTGAAAACTTGCTACGGAAAACGTTGAGAAACGAAGAAGTGCGAGTGCGCTGCGAGTCGACAGGAATCGACGAAGTCGCAATCAGAGAAGAGGCGAGCGCTGCTTCGATTTCCGATGTTTGTGCAGGCGACTTCAGTAGCTGGCCGGCCCATCGAGCGAAAACCGCAGCAACCTGATGCTGATATTTCTCCGCGACGAAATCGTCGAATCCTGGCTGGACTTTGCGCAGGACGGCATCGAGATTCCTCGGAGTCCGATAGTGGGGATGGACCTGGTATTCGCCGCTTGGCGTCGTCGGTTGGTAGGGAGGAGAGGGAAGAATGAGAGAAGTGGCGAAACCGCTTGGTATAAACGCCAGTGAGGCTCCCCGACAAGACCGCCGCAGGAATTCCCGCCGGCTAAGTTCGAAAAGCCGACGTTTTTCCCGAGAGATCTTCAGGCAATGCTCCTTTTTGACGGAAAGAAAAATCTAGCATCGCCACCCACACGCGTCAATCAACTGACGGTCTGGCGAAGGAACGAAAGGAGCCGATCAGACTCAACCGTCCCGACTGGGCCTCGCTCCAAACCGGTCAAGCTGGTCCGCAAGGCGCGATGCCAGTGGCAACGACCGCTTTCGAGGTACCGCCAAGCCGGAAAATGCTTTAAAATTGAGAGTAGCCATAGCAGTGGGCGCGTAGCTCAGCTGGGAGAGCACCTGCTTTGCAAGCAGGGGGTCGCAGGTTCGAACCCTGTCGCGTCCACCAACTTAATTCCCGCTCTCACAAGAGTCTGCAAGACTTTCGGACAATCCAAACAATTGAAGTGGTGTTCGAGACCGCGTGAAAACTCAGAGCCGCTTTCCACTCAAGGCGACTCGCCCTCACCACGCTACGATTTCGCGGCTGGCTTCAATGCTTCCGCTTTCAGGATCTTGCCGCCTTCTTGAATGACGTAGAGACGATTTACATCCAGATCTTTCAATTGGTCGATTTGGCCGCTGAGCCAGCGTATCTCCAGCAGATCGACCTTGGTGGCTTGCTCGATGCCGAAGTGCATGCGCATGTCGTTTTGTGAAAAGTAGCTGCCGCCGCTGCGGAGCTCGTCCATCTGCACAAGTGGTTTGTCGGCGGACGGAACAGTCTTTGCCGTCACAAGGACGCGTGTGCCGATGCCCGTTCGATTGGATTTCACTCCTACGAGCTTGATCTTGATCCAGTTGCGATTGAGTGTGGAGTCGCAACGCAGGAGTTGTGGGATCGCGTTTACACAGTTCACGGCGATATCGATGTCGCCGTCGTTGTCATAGTCGCCGAACGCGCAGCCCCGGGCAGGGGCATTTTCAGAAATTCCCGGCCCACCTTGTTGGGTGACCTCTTCAAAACGCCCGTTGCGGAGATTGCGGTAGAGATATTTTTGTTCGGCGTACTTCAGGTCGGCCTTCGACTTGTCTACTTCGGGATAGACGTGGCCGTTCGACATTAAAATATCGAGCCAGCCGTCATTGTCCATGTCGAAAAAGCCGACGCCCCAACCGAGGAGTCGAGTATTGACGCCCAGGCCGCTGGGATAGGTGTGATCTTCAAAGACTCCGTCGCCAAGATTCGTGTAGAGAGAGTCGGTATCGCCGGCGAAATTGGTCTTCACGACATCTAGACTGCCATCGCGATTATAGTCGCCGATGGAGACGCCCATGCCGGCCTGGGGCTTTCCTTCAGCCGACACAGCTGCGCCATTCTGGATGGCGACATCTTTGAAGGTGCCATCGTGTTGATTGAGATAGAGCGTGGCGGGTGCGGAATCGTTGGCCACGTAGATGTCTGGCCAGCCGTCATTATCGAGATCGGAGGCGGCAACGCTGAGGCCATAGGTTCCAATTGCCGTCCACATTCCCGATTTCTCGCTGACGTCGGAAAAAGTACCGTCTCCGTTGTTGTGATACAGGATGTTTTTTCCGCCCTCCAAGCCAGGAGGCCCGCAAGCCACGAGGATGCCCTTGTAGGTGCACGGCACGTCTTGCGGCAAAGGCGCGGTCTTGAGATCAAAATCGACGTAGTTGGCGACAAATAAGTCGAGGTGGCCGTCTTTGTCGTAGTCAACCCAAGTGCAACCGGTATTCCAACGGGTTTTGGGACCGGGCTGAATGAGACCTGTGCGTTGGGTGACATCCGTGAAGGTGCCGTCGCCATTGTTGTGATATAGGACGTTTTGCCCGTAGTAAGTCACGAACAGATCGTCGTGACCGTCGTTGTCGTAGTCGCCGACGCAACAGGCCTGTCCCCAACCGGTGCGGAGTTCGAGGCCGGAACCTTTGGTGACATCGGTGAAGGTGCCGTCGCGATTGTTCTTAAAGAGGCGGCAGTGCGGCTCCTGTCCCTTCGCGAAACCTTCGAGACGCCATCCGTTTACGAGAAAGACGTCGAGCCAGCCATCGTTGTCGTAATCGTAGAAGGCGAGACCGCAGCCGGTGGTCTCGAGCAGATATTTATTTTTGCCGACGGCGCCGTAAATGGTCTCGACGTCGAGGCCGGAACCTTTCACGACGTCCACAAAGCTGACGCCAAGTGGAGTTCCTTCGATCGGAGATTTCGGGCCGGGCGGAGGAGGAGCGGGCTTTGCGTCGTAGGAGCGCTCTATGGGCGTTTTCTTCTTGTTCTGCGAAGCATCCTGCTGCTGCGGAGGAGTTGCCAACGCCACCAGGTCGGCGAATGGAAGCACGAGGGCTGTACGGCTCAGCGAACGGAGAAACTTTCGGCGATCGAAAGGTGACAAACGAATCCTCCCAGGTTAATGCTGACCGCCGGCGGTGACACTTGCGGCAGTCGGCTCGCGGTCCGTGTGCATGTGCCAAGGAACGCTTTCGGTGGAGATCTCGGGATGCTTGCGCAGAAAATCGAGGGAATAGGTAGGAGCCGCCGGATCGATGCGCTTCGTAGCGTAGAGAGCGGCTTGTTCCGCGGCCTCGGCCTTCATCCCCTTGCGACGATAAAGAACGGCGAGATTGTAATGCGCGGCCAGGTCGTCGGGATCGATCGCCTGTAAAGCTTGAAATTGCGCGATGGCGTCTTCGGACCGATGCTGCTGATAGTAAGCGATGCCAAGTTCACGTCGAGCGTCGCGCGATTGTGGGATACAGTTCGACCACGCGCTGGAGGTCGGCAACTTCCGCTTCGGGATGTCCCTCGCGGCGTTCGACGAGCGCGAGGTAGTAGAGCGCACGTGCGTAGTCGGGATGCAATTGCAGTGCTTTCTCGAGACTCGGACGCGCGGACGAATATTTTTCCCACTCGAGATACGCCACGGCGACATTCACGTAGCCGTCTTCGTAGTCGGGCCGCAACTTGACGACATGTTCGAATGCCTCGACGGCGTCGGAGTACTGCTGCTGATCGATGAAGCCGATGCCGAGGTTGTTCCACCGCATCCAGTCCTGATTGTCGCTGGTTTCAGGCGGGGTGGGTTGATTCATGCCGACAGCCAATGCGCGCGTGCGGGAAGCCATCTCGACCACGGGATAGAGAGGATGATCGGGACCAAGGACGTTGTTCAAATAGCTCTGACGCAGGTGACGATAGTTGACGCGGGCAGTGACGCTGAGCGGCCCTTTGGCGTCGGCCGGCACCTGAAATTCATACCGCACCAACGCGGACCGTCCGGACTGGATGGAATTGTCGTAGGCCATGGAATGAATCGTCCAGACCTTGTGGTTATCGACGAATTCGCCGGACACATTCACGGGTCGATTGGTGAAGCTGTGCGCGCGGGTATCGAGCATTCCGTCGGGCTTCAGGAAACCGCTGTGATAGATCTCGTTTCCGTCGGCGTCCTTCACAATCATTTCGACCCAGGATTCGTAGAGATCACGAACCTCGGGAATCAGTGAGTGACCTATGTTCTTGTTCTGCACGACGACGTACGCTTCGACGACGTCGTTCGGCTTGAGCTCAAAAGGCACGGAGCCCAGAGGAGCGATCATCCCGTCGTCGCCTGCTTTTTTCAGCGCGAAAATATCGACGTTGAGAAAATTGCCCGCCTTGAGGAACTCGATCGTTTTTTGCAACTGCTCATCGAAGCCGTAGTAGTACGGCACCGCGGTGTTTCCTGCCAGCCAACGATGTGACGAGAACCATCCGGCCTTCGCGCCGTATTCGGGCAGCGTTGCCTGCGCGCGACGCATGTGACAGCCCTGGCAAGGAACGACTGATTCTGCTTGATAAAAAGTCAGCGGATTGCGTTTCGAGAATTTTGAATTCTGCCATTCGTCATAGGCAGTAAAGGCGCGAATGAACTTGTATTCGTTCAAAGGATTCGGAAGGTTGGCTTTGTGACAGGCGGCGCAGAACTCGGGCTCGCGATAGAACGATTGCATCACCGCCTTCGAATGCCGCTCTGGGTGCGCAAGGATATCGGCGTATGGGACCTCGCCGGGGATGCGATTTCCCATTTCGTCGACCATCACCGCGGGCACGCCCATCACGTAACCGCCGTTGCCTGAGGTCGATTGCAGCTTTTGGACCGAGTGACAAGTTGCGCAGGTCAAGCCGTCCTTATCGAACGAGCGATCGACATGGGACTCCTGGGTCAGGCTGCCCGAAACGACAGCGATCGGGTTGTGGCAACTATCGCAGTGACGCGTGAACTCGATGCCTTTGGAACGGATCAGGATGTTAACGCTGGCGCGGTAGAACGGTGTACGGAAGGAATTGGAGTGCAGGGCTTGGCGCCACTGGTGGTAGGCCTCTTCATGGCAATGGGCGCAATATTCGGCCTTGGGAAAAGCACCGGCCCGAATGAAATCGTTGGTCTCGGTGGCGGCGTTACCCGGAAGCGTAAAGTTATCTTTGCCGAAACGAAAATTGTAGGTCTGGCGGATCTTTTCAGAGTAATTCGTGCTATCGAGAGTGCCGTCGGATTGAGCGCGAGTAACGAAGTGCACCGCTCCCAGAAGCGCGGCGGTGCTCACCACGAGGCCAGCGACGATGCGGGCTAATCGAGACTTCATCACGGAACCTTGCGGAATCTCTGCACCAGGAGATTCCATCGCAAACTATGTCCCTTAACCTGGCAACGTGTGCATTCTGGTATAGCGCATCGGTCGCACCGTGTAAATGGCAGCGTTGACCAAATCAGCCTGCCAACTCCAGCTACATGTGCGACTTATCCAGCTCGTCGGCCTTTTGCCGTTCCGCTGCCGCGTCCGCTTTCTTGCCTTGACGTTCCAGCGCGTTGGCCAAGCCGCGATGCGCTTCGGCGTAGTTAGGATCGTCACGGAGGGCCTGCCGATAGCGTTCGATGGCATCTTCCAGCTGGCCCTTTTGCAATAGAGAGTTGCCGGAACTTGTGGAGACGGTGGCCCGCTGCCGATTCATAGAGACGCGCTCCAGGTCCGCACCCTTCTGGCGTTCGGCTGCGGCTCCGGCTTTGTCACCCTGCTGCAAGAGCACGGTTGCCAGCGTGAGGTGCGGGTCGGGTGCATCGGGTTTTTGACGGATTGCCTCTCGCAGAGCAGCCGCGGCTTCCGGCAGTTTGTTCATCTTGCGATAGAGGCTGCCCAACGTGGCCCAGCCGTCAGGATTCTCGGGATGCAGCTTCATTGCGAGTGAGAGTTCGCGCGCCGCGTCGTCGTCGCGACCATCCTGCATATAAAGGAAGCCAAGAGTGTAGTGAGGCTCGTGTGCGGAAGGGTTCAGCCTGGCCGCGGTTTCCAGCTCGGGGATTGCGGCGGCATTGTCGTCCTTGAGCTTGAGCGCGAGTCCGAGATTGTAGTGAAGCGGGAAGCTATTGGGATTGTGCTTGAGCCCGGAGCTGAGAACCCGGATGGCGTCATCGACTTCGTTTAGTTGAAGATACGCTGCGGCCAGGTTTTCGTGGGCCGTGGCGTCTGCGGGCTTTTGCGCGACCGTCCGCGCTAGGAAGGGGATGGCATCGGTGGCGTCATTGGCGAGAAGGAGTGCGAGTCCAAGGTTCGCGACGGCTTCGGCGTTCTTCGGCTGCACTCTTACAACTTCGCGAAGCAGGGGTATAGCGTCCTGATTGTGACCGGCGTGTTGCAGCGTGCGAGCCAATTGATATTTCGCTTCCGTCGACGCGGGATCCAATTCGAGCGCACGCCGGAACGTTGCGATCGCCTTCTCATCTTCGTTATTGGCCGCGTACGCTTTTCCCAACTCGGTGGCGGCGACCGCACTCTTCGGCGACAACTGAAACGCCGTAGTGAGCTCGGGGATCGCCAGCGCGATATTCCCTTGTTCGCGCAACGCAACGCCCAGATGCAGATGTGCTGCAGCGAGTTGCGGATTGCGCTGAATCGCTTCGTGAAATTCCCCCGCCGCCGATGGCCAATTCTGCTGCTGCGCGTACAAAGAGCCCAAAGCGTCATGCAGATCAGCGCTCTGTGGTGATTTGGCGACGGCCATCTTCATTTCAGTGATTGCCGCCGGGACCTGTCCGGTGGCGGCCAACGCGCGAGCATACGCTACGGGAACGGAAGGCGGCAGCGCGCGCGAAGGATCAGAGCTTTGTCGCGCGTCGGCCTCCAGTTCTTTGAATAGAGCGATCGCTTTCTGGTCCGCGCCGGTTTGTTCATAGGCAAGGGCGAGATTGAGCTTCGCCGAACTATCGCCGGGTTTCAGCGCGACGGCCTTCTCCAATTCCTGGATTGCAGCGGGAAGTTTTCCGAGGCTCATCAGAACCGCGCCCAACGCGCTATGTCCCTCTTCGATCTGCGGCATCAAGCGCACCACCGTCTCGAACTGCACCTCAGCGGTCTTGAAGTCGTTGCTCGCGACCGCGGAAGCGCCTGCGCGATAAGCCGTCTGGACTTGATCGTTGATGTTCGCCGACCCTGACGGCGGGGGATTCTGCTCCACAAAGGCGGAGTAAGGGAGTAACGCCAGAGCCAAGAAGATGAGAGCGCCGAAGAAATTCATTTGCAGAGGTGTCGCCCGAAAATGGCAACGCGGTCAGCGCCATCATACGCTGCGGGGCGCAACTCTGCAGCGGTGCCGTGGTCGCCGCCTTAGCATGCCCGCCGCGCATGAGTTATTGGTTCGAGGATTTATCGCAGGGGTGGTCGCTGTAGGCGGGCGGATCCGGGAGGCTGCCGGCTGGCGGTAGGTGGCGGATGTACGCAACGATGGACCAGATTTCGGCGTCGTTTAGGATGCCGTTTGCCCGTGGCATTCCGCTGGGCCACAGGCCATTTTTGATGACCCAGAAAAGCTGGCCGTCGCTGTAGCCCTGCACTGACGCAGAGGCAAGTGACGGCAGCGGCGGTGACATTGCATCCACGAAAGGCACTCCCGTGCCTTGACCGTCGAGACCATGGCACACGTAACAGTAGTGCGAGAAATTCTGTCTCCCTTCGAGAATATTCTGCGAGTTTGCTGGCAGAGGATTTCTCGCGCTTTTGTTTCCTACGAGGAGGTGATGCTTCGCCGCGGTGAGCACCAAAATTTCCAGCTTGCCTGCGGGTTTCGCAGCGGCGCCGCGTGCGAGGAGAAACAAGCTTGCCGCCAACGCCAGCAACACAGCGCCGGCACACATCGCGAGAATCGTCTTGTACACGTAGATCCCTCGGCGAAGGTTACTCGATCACTTCGACCTGGAAGATCATCGATCCATGTCCGGTGCCACAGAAGTGCGCACATTGACCTGCGAAGTGACCCGTTTTTTCGGGTGTCACAGGAATTTCGCTGTCTTTGCCTTTTTTGATTTCTGTCGTCTCGACGCCCAAGTCCGGAATTGTCAAGCCGTGGGTGACGTCCGTGCTGCGAAGAACGAGCACAACGGACTCTCCCTTTTTCAGGGTGATTTGGTTTGGGCTATACGAAAACTTGCTGGCGGCAATCTCGATTCGACGAGGCGTTTCTGGCCCTGCGAATAGAGAGCTGCAAAAAACAACGCGGTGAAAACTACGCTGACGATTTTGTGAGCTAGCATCCAAAGCACTCCTCGTAGGGGTTCAGTGAGACTCAAGAAATCAAGGAGCCAGGAACTTGACGATCAAGCGTTCCTGTTCGTCGGTCAGCACGGCGCGCACTCGCATGTGCCGAACAACCGCTCGTACTTCACGTGGAGAGAGGCTTTCAGGCGGATTGTGGCAACGCCCGCAGTTCGTGCGAAACAGTTTCTCGCCCTGCGCGGCCTCGTTCGACGCGTTCACGTGCGTGTTTGTCGAAGGCGTGGTTTGCGGCTTGTCTTGCTTCTGCTGGGCTGCGACCAACGAGCAAAGCATTAGCGTTAAGGAGCTAACAACAAATATGAGCGAGCGACGTTTCATTTAGACGATCCTGGCCAAGCCGGGAAAAGAAAACGCCACGTGATTCCGAAGTCCCAGACGTTGGTATCCGTTGTTTGCGCGAGTAACTGGCGCCCGTAACTGGCATTCAAGCGAACTTCGTGAGGAAGGTAATAATTCAGGCCAAAGGTCGGCTGTTGAGCATTCGTGGTGGGAAGCGAGTCGAAGGGGTTGGTCTCTGATCGGAAAAACTGCTGCATGCGTCCCTGGACGGGTTGTTACAGGGCGGAATACATGAGCTTTGCTATTCCGATCTGGACTCCGCGATCGATTGCCTGGAATCGCTAGTCCAGAACGGAAATTGACGAGAGCTCTTGGCGCAAGCGTCCCACGTGGAACCCTGTCACGTCAGCATTGTTCCGCCGAGCCCGTTTATTTCGGCAGGGGCACCGCATATATCTTGAAAGTCCCCGGATCCTGCCCCTTCTTCTCGCCGTCGTCGCGATAATTCAGCTTTCCTTCAATGATCCACGCCATTCCCTTCGTGGCGGTGACGGCGCACGACGCTTCGAGTCCTTCCTTCAAGTTTTGAAAAACGGCGGTGTCCTTCTGTGGGCCGCTGAATGTCACGATCGACATCACGCCGGCATTCTCCGCCATCAGCAGGCGGTCCTTGCCGATCGTACGCATTCCGTCCGGTGCCCCCAGCGGACGCGACGTTTTCAACTCGACCACGCTCTTCGCCTTGCCGTCCGGGCCGATGTCGAGCCGCACGAATTTGTTCGTGGTGACGCTGTTCACGTACAGCGTCGTCTTCTCTCCAAATGCCAATCCATCGGCGCCTGCCAGTAGCGGATCTTTCGCCGCCACTTCCAGAGCATTGCCACCGCGCTTCAGCATAAACACGGCCGCCTGCTCCGTATCGCTGATGTAGGCGGTGCCGTCGTCGGCGATCGCGATGTCGTTGCACAGCGCTTTGGCGCCGGGTAGCGGATAGCTATTCTTCGGCGCGCCCGTCTTGAGATCGAACGTCTTTACTGCCGTTGGTTCGCCGGTAGCCTCAAACTTGTTCGAACACACCCAAAGCAGGTTGTCTTTCTCATCCGCAAGTACACCAAGAATTGAATTTAAGCCACCTGTGCCAGGCTTGATCCATTCTTCCGCTTCGGTTTTTCCCGGTGCAATCCGTAAAACGTTGCCGTGGCCCAGGCTTCCGACGATGATCGTCCCATCTTTCGTGGACGTGATGCTCTCGGGAAAAATCCGAGTAGCGGGCAACGTGATCTCCGTCCGCGTGTCGTCGGCGTTCACCGAGATCACCGTCAGCAGGAAAATGGTGAGGAAACTGAAGATCGAACAGACAGCGCGATGCATGCGTGGCATTGGCGGCTCCATTGTCGTCGAATCGGTTCGGAGGCAGGCTACATTACACAGGTTTGACGCGCAACAATGACGCAGGGCGGAAGAACCAACGTGGGTGAATGCGAAGTGTGATTTGTTGCTTAGTGAGGAGCCTAAACCGCTGCTGTTATTAACGACGCTCTCTCAGCTCAACAACCCTTTGAATTTTGTCGTAAGCGCACCGCGCACTTTCTCCTCCGAAACGAATCGCTCAAACATGCCAAGATCGGCGTCGATGATCACGTCGCGATCCGTGACTTCGATCGTGCCTTTGATCGGTGAACTCATGAAGCCCATTTTCGCGCTCAGCGCGAAAGTCAGCGTCGATCCTTGCCAGTTCTTCTGCTCCAGCACCAACTTCAGCGGGAGCCCGTCCATCTTGAATACGTCGTCGAACCCGCGATCGATCGAATCGACGACTTCTTGCTTCGGTTTCTTGTGAGCAATCGTTATTCGCATGCAGAGATTGTCCCACGTGTTCGATGCGAATCAATGGCGGAAGGGTTCGGCGGGGCTAAAAGAACGACCGGAGAGCACCACGAGGAGACGACAGTAATAAGCGGAGCGCTATCCCAACTTTGCCCGAAGCGCCTCAAAAAGCGCGGCCTGCTTCTCAGCTCCGAGCTTCTTCCCCTGCTCGGTTAGATAGAAAACGTCGATGACCTTTTGCCCTTCGGTATCGATCAGCGCCACCTCGATGTTGCACCAGAGCCGCGCCAGCGTTGATCCGACGTCATAAAGCAAGCCCGGGCGATCCTGCGCCACGATTTCGAGCAGCGTGCTGTGCTCCGACGAATTGTCGTCAAAGCCAAATTTCGTCTCGATCGCCACCTTCGGTGGCCGCTCACGGATCGCCTTGTCCCGCCCTTGCAACAAAGGCTGCAACGGCGCCTTGCCGTTCACAACATCGACCAGGCTCCGTCGGAATCGATCGATTTCCGTTGGATTCAACTCCAGCGTGCGATGCAAATCGGCAAAGTGAAACGTATCGACAACCGTCCCCGCCGCGTTCGCGAACGCATCCGCCTTAATAATGTTCATGCCCCACCCGGCAAGCACGCCCGCGATTGTGGCGAACAAAGACGGCCGGTCCGCTGTCATTAGCGTCAGAGAAAACGCGCGGCCACTCGGGCGCAGCTCGATCTGCACCGGATCAGCCTTCAACTTCCGGTACATCGCAATGTGTTGCGCAATGTCGTTTGCCGAATGCACCGCAAGGTAGCGCCGCGGCAAACCTTCAAGGAATCGTTCAATCTCTTCGGTCGTTCCGCCAGCCAGTACAACGCGGACCTGCTCGAGCAACGACGTCTCATCCGGCGCGTGAACGCGGTCGCGATCGAGCGTGCGGCTGAAGTGATTCGACGTCGCGACAAACAGCTGCCACAGCATGTCTGCCTTCCACGGCGTCAGCGCTTCCGGGTTGACGGCGTGAATGTCGGCATACGTCAGCAAACACAGCCGCTGCAGCCGCTCCTGATTTCCAACGGTTGCCGCGAATCCAGACACGGTTGCCGGGTCAAAAATATCGCGCCGCTGCATCGTTGCCGACATATCGAGGTGATGCTCGATCAGGAAATGCACTTCAGCGATTTCTTCGTCCGAAAGCTTCAATCTCGCAGCCGCGCTCGCAAGCGCCTCCAGGCTGCCCGCAACGTGGTTCTCCACTGGCATGCCTTTGCCGACGTCGTGCAATAGCAACGCAAAAATCAGCAAATCGCGTCGGTCAACCGTTCGCCACAGCGGCTGAAAATGTTCCGCGCGCTCATCGGGAGGATCGGCCAGTTCCTGCAAATGCTCAATGGTGCGCAGCGAATGCTCGTCGACCGTATACCGATGATAAAAATCGCGCACAACCAGTGAATCGATGCGGCTGAACTCCGGCAATATTTCGGTAAGCAAACCGAGCCGCTGCATCGGCCTCAGCGCGAACCCGGGATAATCCGCTCCCAGCATGTCTCGCAAACCGCTCCAACTGACTTCGGCATTGCTCACAGTAAGTTCAGGGTGCTGCATGATGTACGCAATGCATCGTTCGGCTTGCCTGCTCAGCGGAATCCCCGCGCGAGCCGCTTCCGTCAGCATCGAAAAAATCTGTGACCGATCGGAAAGTGCCGGCTGGTTGAGCACTTCGAACATCCCGTCGCGAACGCCAAACGGCCGGCCATTCGTCGGCTCCGTTTTTGGCCCACGCGCGACGTTAAAAATCCGCTGCCGGAACGTCTGCGGCACAAGCGCTTTCTGCTCCAAATAGCGCAACAGCAGCCGATTCAGCGTGCGCGCATGACGAAAATACAGCCGCATCCACTCCGCTGCATTTCGCGGTTCACTGTCCGACACACCAAGCGACCGCTCCGCAGCCGCGGCTTGAAGCTCATACGTCAACGTGTTGTCGTTACGCCCGTTCGCGTAATGCAAGAAACATCGAATCGCGCTCAAAAAATCGACCGCGCCGGAAGCCAAATCCTCTTCCGCCGCAGTAATGTTCAGGGACTGCTTGTTTTCCGAAATCTGCCGCAACCAGGCGGCCGCCTGATAATCGCGCAATCCGCCCGGCGCGTCCTTAACGTTCGGCTCGAGATGAAAAATCGTGTTCCCATACCGGTTCAGCCGATCCTTCGTCAGCTTGTGCAGTTGCGCCAGCAAGAATGGCCGCGCGGCTTTTTCCGATGTCGGCAGAATCCGACTGTCTAAACGACCAAAGAGTTCAGCGTCACCCGCCAGAAATCGGCGATCGAGCAATGCAAGATGAAACTCGATGTTATCTTCTTCAATCCGCTTGCATTCTTCGAGAGTCCGCCCCGCCGAGCTGACACGGAATCCCATATCCCACAGCGTTCGCGAGAAATCTGAAATCAGCGGACGAAAAGTCTGCTCAGCCTTCTCCGTCCCAAACAAAAACAAAATGTCGAGATCCGAATACGGAAAAAGCAGTCGCCGCCCGTATCCGCCCAACGCCACCAGGCAAAGTCCCGATGAGCTCAACGTATGCGTCTGCAGCGCGTCTTCAAATACTTGTTGCGTCTTTTGATCGGCCAGCGCGCACAGCGACAAAACCGTCTGCCGCGCGCTCACACCAGACTCGAACTCTTGGCGGATACGTTGGCGTTCGTCGTCGGCTTGCGGGCCGAGGACAGACTGAGGGGTAATGGAACCTTGCATGTTCTTTATGGGTTGACCGAACAACAATCGGAGGCCGGGACGGGCTGCAGTCGTCATCTCAGAGCGCGTTCTCTCCCCGCTCTTCGTTGCGGATCCTTATTGCCTCTTCAACCCTCGATAGAAATATTTTACCGTCGCCGATCTTTCCTGTCTTCGCCGTCTTCAGGATCGTGTCCACAACGGTATTCACCAACTTGTCGGGCAGGACCATTTCTAACTTTATCTTCGGCAAAAGATCGACGGTGTACTCCCGGCCGCGGTAGACCTCGGTGTGTCCTTTTTGCCGGCCATGTCCGCGCACTTCGGTCACGGTCATGCCTTCGATCCCCGCTTCTCGCAGTGCATCCTTCACCGACTCGAACCGAGAGGGCTGAATGATCGCCTCAAGTTTCATCATGAAAATGTGCGCTCCCACATCTCGCGAGTCACAATCCTGCTGCGAAGATGTGCATGATTCCCAAATGCAGCTAAACCTTTGAACCCAGACCAGGCACAGCCCGCGACTAGTCTACGTTACAGCTCCAGGTTGTACGCTTCTTCGCCGTGCTGCGTAATGTCCAAACCTTCAATCTCTTGCTCTTCGCTCACGCGGATTCCCGTGATGAGATCGGTCACCTTCAGCAGCACGATCGATCCAACCAGCGCGAAGGCCCATGCGACGGCAACGCCAACCAATTGATTACCAATCTGGCCCCAATGTCCGTCAAGGGCGCCCACCGGTTTCCCCGCGCCAAAAATCGGATTCACAACCTGTTGAGCGAAAAATCCCGTCAGGATCGCGCCGATTGTGCCGCCGGCGCCGTGGACGCCAAACGCGTCCAGCGCGTCATCATAGCCGAATACCGCCTTCACCTTCGTCACCATCAGGTAGCAGGCAATTCCCGCGATGAATCCGATCACCAGCGCCGACATCGGCCCGACGAACCCAGCCGCCGGCGTAATCGCCACCAGCCCCGCCACGGCTCCCGAGATTGCGCCCAGCGCGCTCGGCCGTCCATTCTTGATCCACTCTGCGAGGCTCCAGCTGATCGCCGCCGCCGCCGTGGCGAAGTGCGTCGCGATGAAAGCGCTTGTCGCCAGCGAACTCGATGCGAGGGCGCTACCGGCGTTGAACCCAAACCAACCCACCCACAAAAGACACGCGCCCACAAAACTCAGCGTCAAACTGTGCGGTGGCATCGGCTGCTTCGGAAAGCCTGTGCGTCGTCCTATATATAGTGCGCACACCAAGGCCGACACACCCGAACTGATGTGAACAACCGTCCCGCCCGCAAAATCGAGACATGGGAACTTGCCGCCCAACGCGGCGTTCAGCATTCCGCCTTTGCCCCACACCATATGAGCCAGCGGCGTATACACAACGAAATACCACAGCGTCAAAAACAATACCGTGCCACTGAACTTCATTCGCTCCGCAGTCGCGCCGGTGATCAACGCCGGCGTAATAATCGCGAACATCAGCTGATAAATCATGAAGGTCGATTGCGGAATCGTTCCCGCATAGTCGGGATTCGGCTCAGCGCCAACGCCACGCAGCATCGCGTGCTCGAAGCCGCCGATTACCGGCCCGTTCCCGCCAAATGCGAGGCTGTATCCCACCAGAGCCCACAGCACCGAAATCACTGCCATGAGCATGAAGCTCTGCATCATGATCGCCAGCATGTTCTTGCGGCGAACCAGGCCGCCGTAAAACAGCGCGAGGCCTGGGCCAGTCATCATCAGCACAAGCGCGGCGCTCACCATCATCCATGAGTTGTCCGCCGAAGACTGCGCTGCGGTAACCCGTTGATCCAGTTGGGCTAGCTTGTCGTTGAGAGCTTTTGAGGAGTCTACGGAAGGCGTGGAAGAAGTGGCCGCGGGAGCGGCCGTTTGTCCAAAGAGAGTTACCGGGGCCGAAATTACGACAAGCAGCACAGCCAACAAACAACAACATCGCAAGACCGCTGGCTTCATAAGGCGTCCGCTCCGCTGCATCGATTCGGCCTTGAAGTCACACACCACCGTGACTCTTGCCGACACCAAAGGCCGGTTTTACCGGGACAGAACGTGAAATCGAAAGCGAGATTATACGCGGCGGCTCACACGCAGACGTCTTGAAATTTTCATCGAAGAAATCACTTTTTATGATGTTAGCGTAACGACGACCCACGAATCTCGATACACCTGCGCAGCCCCTAATTTTTCTCCACCGGTTCAGTCGCTTGTTTCGGTTTCTCGATTTTCTGCGAATCGTCGATCGAAAACAGCAGGAAGTTGCTGAACGAGTGCCGCCGGTGATAGCGGTGGCCCGAGATGCTGCAATACCAATCCGCGCTCTTGGGCAGCCACATGTTCGTGCCCGCGTTGGCAAACGCCACCGGTCCGTACTCGATCAACTGGTGATCCCGCATCAGCCGAATCTCGGGAATCGGCTTGATCATGTCCGACTCCATCGCCAGGATCTGCGACGTCTCCACGTCGATCCACGCACGGCCCTTCATTCCAACAGGATAGAAGCGGCCGTTCACGTGATACACAAGCATTTCGCTGTGGCTGTTTGCTTTTTGCTGAAAATGGACGACCCAGGTCCTTCTCCCATTCCATGACCCGCCGCCTTCACACTTGAAGTCGTATTTCGGCTGGTAGTAAGGATGGAAAACAAGTACGAGTGTCGGCAGACCCACCGTTCCAAGGTGAGCAGGGAATTGCTGTACCGAAACCGACCCGTCCCGATACTCCTGCACGTCCAGATCCTGCGCGCCGCTCTTTCGAATCTCGACCAGGTAATTGAACTGCCGTGTCTCGTGCGACACCTGTATCCCGAGAGGACTCAACGCAGTGTGATCCATGTCCTCGGTAGCCGTGAACCGGTCGACGTTTGACACCAACTCCTCGACCCGTGCGCCCACTTTGCTCGTGACCGAATCCAGCGAACACGCGTCCGCGCTCGCGTCGAACATCAGGTTTTCTTCATCGACATCCGGTGGTGCCCATTTTGTCTCCGTCCCCAAAGGCACCGCCGGCAAATCCGGCAAGTCAGCGGTTTCCGTCGCGGCGTCGCCCGAATCGTCCGTCGTCTTCAGCGGAGAGACATCTGAGCTCGATCCGTTCCCGCCCGCCGGCGCCAAAGCCGACGCAAGTTCCAGCTTGCCTTGTCCCGACGAAGGCCCATTTAGCTTCTCGATCTCGCGCTTAACTGCGGCCGTTCGCGAACCATCCACCTGCTCCTTCAAAATTTGATTGAACGTCGCCAGTGCCGCATCCCGTTGATGCAACGCTGCTTGCGCCTGCCCCACCAGCAGCAAAGACCCGCCTGTCTTGTCCTGACCGGAGGCCACCGCCGCTTGACCTTCCTCAAGCGCCTTCTCGTAGTCGCGCATTTGATACGACGCAACTCCCGCGAGGTAATGCGCGCGCCATGCACTTGGCTGCAACTGCACACCGCGCTCTAAACTTTCCGCCGCCTTCGCGTAATCCCGTTGCTGTATCTCAGCTTGGCCTAGCGCGAGCAAAGCCGACGCATGATTCGGAGCCGCATCCACCGCTTTCTGCAAATATTCCCGCGCCTGTCCAGAGTTCCCGCGCCGCATGTACAACACGCCCACCAGATAATTCACATCGGCATTCTTCGGTGCCAATTCCTGCGCTTTCTTCAAATGCTGTTCGGCTTCGTTGAGTTTTCCGACCTGCATCGACTGCAGGCCCTTTTCCATTTCTTTCAATGCTTTAGCTGGAGGTCCGCCCGCGTGTCCGTTCTTCCCAAGCGTTCCGTCGCCAATCAACATCACCCCAAAGGCCTCGTTCTTATGGCCGACATTAATCGACGCGTCTTCCAGCACCGTTCGATAGCCTGGCGCGCTCACCTCGACAATGTATTCGCCTTCCAGCAATCCTTGGAACTGGGCGAGGCCAGACTCGCTAGTGGTGATCGTTTGGTTGTACAGGACCGCCGTCGAATTCTGGGTGGTCGTCCGGGTCCCCCTCCTAAGCTCGACCTTCGCTCCGCCCGAAAACGGTCCCCCAGTCATTTCCATGACTTGCACAGAAATTTGCCCACCCGAGTCCGAGTCCGACTTTGTCGGCATCGGCTGCGGCGGGAAATACACTTTAAATTGCGCTGATGATCGGATAGGGAAAGCGGCGCACAGAAGTGCAAGCACTGCAACAATCAGGGGCACACAGGGGCCCTGGGTATACTTTCTCATGCTGGAACCTGCTTCGAGGACAGAGGTAAACCTTACCTCAGGCCCTCCACTTTCGCCTGACTGTGCCTCACTGTCAACTGTCTCGTAGTACCGGATTTACGCCCTAACTTCCGCGAAATCTCCACGTCTTTCAGGACGTACTTGTCACCGGCGGCCATCATCGTATAATGCCCGTCCGAGCACTGTCGGGATTCGGCTGACACCAGCCAAATTGCCCCCAGTTCTGCATTCCCGCCGGGTTCCCTTGCGACCTTGCCCGGGGTATCCTAGGGACGTTCCTGCTCCTTTTGAGCTTGTGATTCGAGCTCGGGTCTTAAGCTTGGGTTTTTGCGTGTTTTTCAGCTTGATGTGCCGGAAGCGAATAGATCCGTGAGAGAAACTTACCCATGACCGAACGTCTTCCCATGGAAATCGCTGTCCGCGAAAATAACGGCGTTCACACGCTCGAAGTCCACGGCCGTCTCACCATTGGCGAGCCTAGTGAGCAGCTCACCGAAGTTCTCCAGTCCGTCGTTCAGGGCGGCGGCCGCAAAGTCGTGGTCAACCTCAACGGCGTCCCGCAAATCGACAGCTCCGGCATCTCCTCGCTCGTTCGCAGCTCGATCCAGCTCGCCCGCGAAGGTGGCGCACTGCACCTGGTCTGCGGCAATGGCCGCGTCCGCGACGCCCTCACCGTCACGCGCCTCGTCGAGGCCATCCCCACCTTCGAAACGGATTCTTCAGCCACCGCCAGTTTCGCCTGATTGGGGGCACGTCGCGGCGTGGCAGGAGGTTCTGCATGAAGTCCGCTTCTCCTCGCTTGGCCGCACAGGTCCTGACCCTGTTCCTCTTGGGTCTTTCCCAGCCGTCAATCGGTCGTTGTGCTGGTCCCGCCGAGACGGGAAAAAATCACGTCAATCTCGAGGCGCTCGCAACGACTCTGAACGCTGGACTACGCACCGCTGGCGTGAAATCGGTAGCCGTCGCCGACTTCGTTAGCGCCGACGGCCGAGGCAACGGCTTCACCTGGTATCTCTCCGGAAAAGTTTCCGACGCGCTTCGAAAAGACATTGCCGAAACACCTGGCCTGAGGTTTGTCAGTCGCGGTGCGCTGACCGACTCGAAACTGACTACCGAAGAAATGAGCTCGCCCACGGACTTGGCGCGCATCGGCGCTATTTGGGGAGTCGCCGCTATCGTCACCGGAACGATCGAAGTTTACCCGGATCGTTACGTCGTCAAAGCGATCGCCAAAAATGTTTCCGACGGTTCGACGATCGTTACCGCCGATCAGGATATTCCGCGTCGCCACTTTCTCGATCTGCTTCTTCCCGAAGGCACGGATCAAGAAACCGCACACCTCAAAACAATCGGTGTCGACGGTGTAAGCGCTCCAGTGTGCGTATATTGCCCGGTTCCCGGCTACTCCGATGACGCGCTGGCCGCAAAAGTCCAGACCGCGAAAGTCACGTTAACAATCACGGTTTCCACCAAAGGGGAACCGATCAAAGTGGTCTTGGACAAAAGTCCAGGCTTCGGCCTAGGGGAAAAGGCGATTGAAGATATCAGTGAATGGAAATTCCATCCCGCGATGCAGAATGGAAAGCCGGTTACGGTAGCCGTGCCAATAGATGTGTTTTTTAATTTAGGAAGGACGTAACCGCAGAACGTTCTTGGAAATTTGATCGCGCGGGTCTTAGCCGCCCTTCTTCAACTCCGCCAGCACCAGCTTCGCCAATTCCTTCAGCGTCTCAAACACGCCTTGTCCCGTCACAGCAACGCCTTCGAGCACAGGCTCGCCCTTGCGCTGTAACTGCTTCGTTAAATCCGGAATCGCCATGGCATTCGGCAGGTCCCGCTTATTCAGCTGCAACACATACGGAATCGTGTCGAAATTCAGGTTGTGCTCTTTCAGGTGTTCCTGCAGGTTTTCCATCGTCTCAAAATTCGCGTCCAGACGTTCTTCCTGCGAATCCGCCACGAAAACCACGCCATCTGCGCCCTTCAAAATCAGCTTGCGGCTGGCCTCATAAAACACCTGCCCAGGCACCGTATAGAGGTGAAACCGCGTCTTGAACCCTCGTACCGTCCCCAGATCCAACGGCAAAAAGTCAAAGAACAGCGTCCGGTCCGTCTCCGTCGCCAGCGAAACCATTTTCCCTTTTTGGTTCTGACCCGTATGGTCATAGATCCACTGTAGGTTCGCGGTCTTTCCACCTAGACCCGGTCCGTAGTAGACCAACTTGCAATTAATTTCGCGTGCGGGAAAGTTGATGAAGGGCACTTTTCCTGGCCATTCCTTGGTCGAGACTCAATTCAAAATTTATAGCACACGCAACTGGACTGGCCAAACCTCACTCCATCTGGCTGTTGCGAGTTCGATACGCACATCTAGTTTCTGCGACTCCGCGCCCTTCCGGGAGGAAAATTTTCGCCGCCTATGCGAACGTGATAACGCTTTGTGTATCAAACTAGTTACCCCCTTGTTGCGTTGACGCGCGATAGTGGCTCTGCTACATTCGCGGCATGCCAAAGGCGCGCAAGCCCAATTCGGGAAATCCTGGGCGCTCCAAAAGTCCCACGCGTCACACAGCTAACCAATTGAAAAGAAAACCCTTAGCTCCGCAGCATCCCCCCCAACGTGGCGGCGTCGAGATGGTCGACCCTCGCGTTCAGGCTCAGTTGAAGCTTTACGACGAAGCCCTTTCGCTCTTCCATCAACAAAAGTTCGCGAAAGCCAAGGGCGAACTCGAAAAAGTTCTCGAAGGTCCCAGCAAAGAGCTCGTCGATCGCGCTCGCATGCACTTAAAAATCACCGAGCAGCGCATGAAGCCGAGCCACGAGTCCAATCCAAAGACCGTCGATGAGCATTACCAGCGTGGCGTCGCGATGATGAACATCGGTCGTTGGGACGATGCGCGCGAGAGCCTCGACAAGGCTCGCAAAGCTGCGCCGAAAGCCGATCACGTTCATTACGCGCTCGCGGCGCTCGACTGCCTCACCGGCGAAGCCGACTCCGCGATGAAGAATCTCAAAATCGCGATCGATCTCCGTCCCGAAAATCGCTACCACGCGCGCAACGACGAAGATTTCGCCTTCCTTCAGGAAGATCCGCGCTTCACCGAAATGCTCTATCCGGAAAAGGACGGCGCAGCCAACTAATATCTCCTCGGCGCAACATCTCGCACCGCCGCATTGAAACTGCATCCCGGAACCCGTAGCATATTTATGCGTTGAGCGTCGTCACGATCGTTGGCCCCCTGCCCGTCGCTGACAGCGATCCTGCTTTTGTGCTTCATGATTTCTACGCTCGCATCCTGACCGAATCGTGAAAAGACCTGCCTCCAAATCAAAGCGATCAAAGCCTTCCGCCCATGGACTCAACGTCGTGGCTCTCGGCGGCGGCACCGGTCTTTCCACTTTGCTGCGCGGCCTCAAGAATCTCGTCTCCCGCCGCCGCGACGAAATCACCAGCGAACTTCCGATCGCCAGCCTCACCGCCATCGTCACCGTCACCGATGACGGTGGCAGTTCCGGCCGCCTGCGCCGCGAAAACCGCATCCTTCCGCCGGGTGACATCCGCAATTGCATGGTCGCTCTCGGCCAGGACGAAGCTCTTCTCGGCCGGCTCTTCCAATATCGCTTCCACGCCGGCCGCGGCCTCATCGGCCACAATTTCGGCAACCTCTTTCTCGCCGCCCTTACTCACGTCACCGGAGATTTCGCCGAAGCCGTCCGCGTCAGCAGCAAGATCCTTGCGATCCGCGGCCAGATTTTTCCCTCCACAATTTCCAACGTTTCCCTCGTCGCCACTCTCGAAGACGGTCGCCGAGTCCATGGCGAAACCAGCATCACTGCCAGCCGCAAACGCATCAAGCGCCTCGCGCTGTCCCAGCGCAACGCCCGCCCCCTTCCCAAAGCGATCGAAGCCATCCGCGAAGCCGACCTCATCCTGCTCGGTCCCGGCTCTCTCTACACGAGCATCCTCCCCAACCTGTTGATACCCGAAATCGCCAACGCCATTGCCAATTCAAAAGCCCCGCGCGTCTACATCGCCAATCTCATGACGCAGCCCGGCGAAACCTCCGGCTATGCCCTCGCCGACCACCTCAAGGCAATCCGAGAGCACACCTCGCGTCACGTCATCGACTGGGTCGTCGCCAACCGCCAGGCCGTCTCGCGCGAAGTCGCAAAGCGCTATCGCTCTCAAGGAGCGGAACCCGTCGCGATCGATCTCTACGCGCTCCAAAAACTCGGCTACCGCGTCATCCTCGACAACCTCCTCGAAGAGCACGGCGTCCTTCGCCACAATTCCGCCGCCCTCGCGCAACTCCTGTTCGAAGAATTCCTCTCCGCTCGCGCCCACGCCAAACCCCGCCGCTAACCACTACCTCTGTCCGCTTTCGCAATTGCCAATCCCGCGACCGGTCATACTTCACTGCGCGGCCAAACGCACAGCTCTACTAAACCTAGATTGCTCAGAAACTTGGCCAGGCCGTCGCGTGGCGCTGGTCATGCATAACCACCCTCAACCGAGTGGGGCTCGAGGTGTCCATGTTCATCCAAAACCTGCGCTACGCCGTCCGCTTCATGCGCCATAACCCAGGCTTCACCGCCGTCATCGTCCTGACGCTGGCTCTCGGCATCGGCGCCAATACCGCCATCTTCTCCGTCGTCTACTCCGCCCTCCTCCGCCCCCTCCCCTATCGCAACCCCGGCGAACTCCTCTTTCTCGGCGAAGCCCGAGGTCAACAAGTCGCGCCTGACGACGTGGCCTCTTCCTACCCGGACTTTCGAGATTGGCAGCGCACTTCGAAAACCTTTCAGTCTTTCGCCGCCTATGGTGGTGACGGCTTTATCTTCGACGCAGGCGGCGAGCCCAAACTCGTCACCGCCACAAGCGTCACTTCGAACTTTTTCGCCACGCTCGGCGTCAAGCCCGCCCTCGGTCGTGATTTTGTCGACGGCGAAGATCAGCCCGACGGCCCGCACCTCGTAATCCTCAGCGACGCCTTCTGGCGCTCCGAGTTCGGTGCGCGGCCTGAAATCGTCGGCACTTCGATCCGCTTCGATGGCAAGCCCGTTACGATCGTCGGCGTCCTCCCGCGCAATTTTGAATTCGCAGCGCGCAGCGCGCCACTTTATGTGCCGCTGCACCCACAGGGTTTCCTCACCCGCCGCAGTCTTCGCTGGCTTGGCGTCATCGGCCGCTTGGCCCCTGGGGCCACAACCGATCAAGCCAAGGCGGAAATGACCACCATCGCTGCGCAACTCGCGCACGCCTATCCGAAAGAGAACGACGCCATTTCCATCGTGATGACTTCGCTCCGCGATCGCATCGTCGGCAAGATTCGTCCGCTGCTTCTCGTTTTGCTCGGCGCCGTCGGTTTCGTTCTCTTGATCGCCTGCGCCAACGTCGCCAACCTGCTCCTCACGCGCTCCATCGCGCGCCGCAAAGAATTCGCCGTCCGTTCTGCCATGGGAGCGACGAGAACCAATCTCGCCTCGCAACTGCTGACCGAGAGTCTGTTGCTCTCCGTCGTTGGCGCTGCCATCGGCCTCATCGCGGCGCAATGGGGTGTAAGCCTGCTTCTCTCCGCCATTCCCGAGTCACAGCTTCTCGCGATGCCTTATTTGCGTTCCGCTGGAGTCAGCTTTCCGGTCCTCGCATTCCTTTGCCTCATCACGCTGATTACTGCGCTCTTGTTCGGCCTGGTTCCCGCGATCACCGCGGCGCGGTCTTCCGTCAACGACATACTGAAAGACGAAACGCGCGGCGGTACCAGCGCGAGTCATGCCCGCCTGCGTGGCTCACTGGTCGTTGTCGAAATCGCGGTCACATTGATTCTCCTCGTTGCCGGCAGCCTGATGCTGCAAAGCCTCAACGCGCTCTTGCGCCCCAATCACGGCTTTGACCCTCACAACGTTCTGACCTTCGACGTCAACTTGCCCGACAGCTCGTATCCTCCGGACAAAGACCATCCGGAAAACAATTCCAGCGTAGACAAATTCGGGCGCGAAATGCGCGAACGCCTCCGCAATACCCCCGGTGTGCTCGATGTCGCGTCCAGCAGCGTAATTCCTGCCGGCGGCAACGGCTCGACGATTCGATTCTTGATCGAAGGCCGCCCCAAGCAACTCGGCCACGAAGACGAATGCAATATCGCCGAAGTCAGCCGCAACTATTTCTCCACGCTGAAAATGCCGCTGCTCGAAGGGCGCTACTTCATCGAGGATGACGCGAAGCCCGGCGCCGAAGAAGTTGTCATCGTCAGCCGCTCCTTCGCCGGCACCTATTTCCCGGGTGAGAGCGCCATTGGCAAGCGCGTTCGCTACACCTACAAACCAGACCTGCCATACCGCCGCATCATCGGCGTCGTTGCCGATGCCGCTCTCATCGATCTGGATAAACCCCCGGCAGCCGTCGTTTTCGAACTCAACGAGCGCAACGGCGACACATACCTCAGCTACGTCGTGCGCACGAGTGGCGATCCTCTCGCCACCGTCGGCGCCGCTCGCGAAATTCTTCACAGTCTCGATCCGCAGCTTCCGCTGATCCAGCCGCGCACGCTCGACCAGGTCGCGCAACAATCTCCATCTGTATTTCTGCGCAGCTATCCTTCACTGCTCATTGGCAGCTTCGCGGGACTCGCTCTCGTCCTCGCCGTGATCGGTTTGTATGGTGTGATTTCGTACTCGGTGATGCAGCGAACGCGCGAAATCGGCATCCGCGTCGCCATGGGCGCACAGCGCCCCGACGTTTTGCGCTTGGTCCTGCGCGAAGCCCTCACAACCGCTGCGCTCGGAGTCTTGGCCGGCGTAGTAACCGGCCTCTTCCTCACGCGCCTGATGAGCTCGCTGCTCTACGCCGTAAATCCCAACGACTGGCGCACATTCCTGACCGTTTCCATCGTTCTGCTCTGCGTCGCCACCGCCGCCTGCGCCATTCCCGCAATCCGCGCCACCCGCGTCGACCCGGTCATCGCCCTCCGCTACGAATAAAATCGCCGTCGAATACATCGCGGCACAACACAAAAGCTCGCCATAAAAAATGAAGGGGCGCAGCATCGCTGCGCCCCAATCGCTACAAAACCAAAATTCAAACTCGTGTCACATCATCAAGATCGCAGCCGCATCAAGCCATCTTCCATTTTCTATTTTCCAATTCCCGTCTCTACATCGCCCAGCGTAACAACAATCCACCCGTCGTATACCCCGCTCCTACCGCCGCCAACAAAACCAAATCGCCCTTCTTCAATCTTCCTTCCGCAATCGCATCCCATAGTCCCAAGGGAATCGTCCCCGCTGTCGTATTCCCATAGCGATCGATATTCACCATGACCTTCGAATCGTCCACACCCAGCCGCTCTTGCATCGCTCGGATAATTCGCAGATTCGCCTGGTGCGGCACCACGAGTTTCAAATCCTTGCTCGTGAACCCGTTTCGCTCCAATAGACCGGTCGCCAGTTCCGCCATTCGCCGCACCGCATACTTAAAAACCTGCGACCCATCCTGATGCACCACATGCATATTCTTGTCGACGGTTTCATGAGTCGAAGGGTTTAGCGACCCGCCGCCGGGCATATACAGATACGCGCCGCCCGACCCATCAATGTCGTGCTGAAAATCCAGAATCCCTTCGCCGTCTTTCGCCGGCTCCAACAAAACCGCCCCAGCTCCATCGCCAAACAACACGCAAGTCGCGCGATCCTTGTAATCCAGAATCCGGCTCATCGAATCGCTGCCGATCACCAGCGCCTTCTTGTGCGTTCCCGCGCCCACAAACTGCGCGCCCACCGTCAGCGCGTACGCAAATCCCGAGCACGCTGCCGACAAATCGAATCCCCACGCATTCTTCGCCCCGATGCGTTCCTGCACCAGGCACGCCGTCGCCGGAAAAAACATGTCGGGTGTAACGCTGGCTAGCACGATCAGATCGATTTCCGCCGGGTCCGTATTCGTCTGCGCCAGCAGCTGCTTCGCCGCCTCCGTCGCCATGTCCGACGTCGCCTTGCCCGGCTCCACGATGTGCCGCTCGCGAATCCCCGTTCGCGTGCGGATCCACTCATCGCTCGTATCAATCATTTTTTCTAGGTCAGCGTTGGTCAGCACTTTCGGCGGAACATATCCCGCGACGCCGGTTATCTTGGCCGCGATGCGATGAGGCATAGCGCTCCTTGGGGTTTTTCATGCCGTGCAGAGACATTGAATTCTATGCGATGCCGCCAACACGTGACAACAAGTGTCACAGTCACTGCACCCAATCCACATCACCAAATTTTTCAGCTTTTTGTTTCGGCCTTCTGGTTTTTTGTGGCGATCCCTCACTTCACCTGCTCAATCTCGTACCGCCACGTCACCGTCGCTGTCTTCTTCAGCATCGCCGACACCGAGCAATACTTCCCCTCGCTCAACTCAATCGCGTGCCTCACCGCCCCATCATCCAGATCCCCGCGCAACTGATACACCAGTTCAAACTTCGTCCACACCTGCGGCGGATCCGCCGCCCGCTCCCCCGAGCAAACCACATTCAGCGACTCCAGCTTCTGCCGTTTCTTTTCCAGAATGATTACGATGTCCGTCGCCGTGCATGCGCCCAGCGCCATCAACAGCATTTCCATCGGCCCCATCGCGGTATTCGACTTCCGGTCCGAATCGATCGTCACCGCATGCCCCGACGGCCCCGTCGCCACAAATCTCTCTTCGCCAATCCACTTCACGTTCGCCGTCTGCATTCGGTCCTCCGCAACCCGTCGTGTGGGGGGCACGGCATCGCCATGCCCGCGTGTGTAATCGCCCTCTATAGCGTCAACTCCCAGACCTCCGCCGTCAAATCCTTCCCAAAACTGTGATGCTCCTTCTTCTCCACCACCTGAAATCCCGCCTTCTCGTAAACGTGTCGCGCCGCGTCCAACTCATCCTGCGTCCACAAAACAATCTTCTCGTACCCGGCCTGACGCGCAAATCGCACGCATTCCGCCACCAGCCGCCCGCCAATTCCCAATCCCCGAGTGCTTGGCTCGACATAAAGCAGCCGCAACTTCGCCGTCTTCTCGGTCTCCTTCACCAAAAACACCGACCCGACAATCTCCTCATCCCGTTCCGCGATCCAGCATCGCTCCCGCTTCGCATCAAGGTTCTGCACAAACTTCGCTACAATCTCCGCCACCAGCGCTTCGAATCGCTCGTCATAACCCCACTCTTTCCAATACAGCGCGCCTTGCCGGTGCACCACCCAGCCCAGATCTCCAACCTGCGGCGGTCGCAACACGTAACCCGTCGCCTTCGCGCGTTCCGCCTCCACGCCGCCGCCCCCAAGCAAACTCTCGACAGTCTGCATCGCCTCGACGAGCCGCTTCTTCTTCGACTCCGACAGCGTGGAAATCATCCTTCCCACTTGCTCGCTCGATCGCGCCTCCAGCGGCGCAAACGCCTTCCGCCCAGCCGCCGTTAGCTTCACGATGCTTTGCCGCCGGTCGGTCGGTGACACCGTCTTCACGATCAGCTTCTTCTTCTCAAACAAACTCAGGATGCGGCTCAAGTACCCCGCGTCCAGCGCCAGCGCAGCGCCCACTGCCGCCGCCGTCGCCTCGCCCTTGTGCGCCAGTTCATACAGCACGCGCCCTTCGGTGAGCGAAAAATCCGTCCCGAGAAATTCCTCCTGCAGCAACCCAATCCTTCGCGTGTAAAAGCGGCTGAACCGTCTTATCCCTTCCACGTACGGGTCGGCCCTGCCCACGCTCCCGCCCGTCCCAGCCCGCTCATCACGGCGCCTGGCCTTAGCTGCATTTACCGACATCGATCACCCCCAACCCACTGCCAGATCGATGCCATTGTCATGAAGATAGTTGACTGAGTCAAGCACTTGCCGATAGCACGCCCACCCCGCCTTCCTGCCATCCGCTCACCCCCAGCCCGACCCGCCGTCTACGTTCAAGTCGCCCCTGCAGACCGTTTTTTGCACCTTTGTGACGCCACAATGACAAGCCCGCATCCCCACTCGCGACACCATGTTGGTATAGATCAACGACTTCACCCCGCGCCCAAGCGAGAACTGATGAAACGACTTCCGAATTCGCCGATGCATCCCCTGAAGCCAGTCAGCGCCCGACTCGATGCCACCATCCGCCGCGCTCAGCAAGGCGACGCCGCTGCCTTCGAAGACCTCTACCGCCAGAACTCTCGCCGTGTCTACGGTCTCTGCCTCCGCATGGTCAGCGATCCATTCGAGGCCGAAGACCTCGCTCAGGAAGCCTTCCTCCAGCTCTTCCGCAAAATCCACACGTTCCGCGGCGAATCCGCCTTCTCCTCCTGGCTTCATCGCCTGACCGCAAACGTAGTCCTGATGAGCTTCCGCAAGAAGAAAGCCCACCTCACTTCTCTCGACGAAATTTGCAGGGTGAACGACGATGACTCAGGACAAAAGCTCGAAATCGGCGAAGCCGATGTGCGTTTGACGGGCATGTTCGACCGCGTCAATCTTCAATCTGCGATCGACAGCCTTCCCGAAGGCTACAAGCGGATGTTTCTGCTCCACGACCTGCATGGCTACGAGCACAACGAAATCGCTGAAATCCTCGCTTGCAGCGTCGGCAATTCAAAATCTCAAGTACACAAAGCTCGCAAACGCCTGCGCGAAGTCCTTCGCAAAGTCGACCGCTACAAATCTCGCACCCGCGATCTCACGCGCCAGCGCTCACTCGCGCCCGCCAGCTAACTCGCTCCGACTCCGTTGTAGGGGCGGGCCTTGGTCCGCCCGGCCGAAGCGTCTTGTCTCCACGTATCGCGGAGCCCTGCGCTTTTTCTCGCCGTTGCGCTCTGCCTCAACGCCCTCCGGCGCCACTCCCCGCAAACAACGGCGAAATCGCAATCAAAACGAGAATCACCAACAAACACACTCGCCGTACCCGCCTCATATCAATTCTCCGACCGGAATTTCACGCGCTAGAAGAGGGATCACCACAAGTCCGTCCAGGCACAACAAAACTTGTAATCGTTCGACGTTTGAAAATCAGGAAGGATAGCCGCCAGACTTTACGGCCAGAACGACTCTACGAATTCCTCACCAGCGACGCCACTTCAATCACCGGATTCGGCAACTGCCGCATCGTCCGCACAAACAACTCCACAATTCGCCCATCAAACTGCGCATTCGCGCATCGCTCCAGTTCGTTCAACGCATCTTCCGCCGCGCGCGCCTTCTTATAGGTCCGGTCGCTCGTAATCGTGTCAAACGCATCCGCCACCGCAATAATTCGCGCTCCCAGCGGAATCTGCTCGCCCGCCAGCGCATGCGGATAACCCGACCCATCAAAATATTCGTGATGGTGCAGCACCATCTCCCGCACGCGCGCCAGCGGCGCCAGCGGATCCAGAATCTTCGCGCCAAACGTCACGTGCGACTTCATCGTGTCCCACTCATCCGGATTCAGCGGCCCGCTCTTGTTCAAAATATTTTCCGGGATCGCCACTTTCCCGATGTCGTGCAACACGCCGCCGAGCCGAACCTCCTCGATGTCCGCATCGCCCATGCCCATCTGTTCCGCGATCAGCGCCGCATATGCTGAAACTTTCTGCGAATGCCCTTGCGTGTAGTGATCTTTCGCATCGATCGCAAACGCCAGCGAAGTCACCGTGTCCAGCACCGCCTGCGGCAACGCCGTCGGTTGCGGCGCCTCGTTCGGACCCGGCGTAACTTCCGTCGTAGCCAGCGATTCCGTGAATTGTTTCAGCCGCGAATAAATCTCTTCAAACGCTTCCGGCCCCGTCGCGAACAGTCGCTTCAGCGTCACGCCCAGATACGCTTCCAGCACGTCGCGCTTCCACTTCTTCGCTTCATTCGGATCGAAATGATCCGCCGTCGACACCGCGTTCCCGCCCTGATGTTTCGACAAATACATCGACGCATCCGCCACCTGAATCAATTCCTGCGGCGTCGATCCGTGCAGCGGATAGCACGCAATGCCAAAGCTCGCGCTGATATTTTTATCCCGCAACAGCGGATCAGCCGAAACCCATCCGCGCAGCTTCGTCGCTAGTTGCCGCGCGTGCTCCATATTCGTTTCCGGCATCAGCATCACGAACTCGTCGCCGCCATACCGCGCCACCACATCCGACCGCCGGCAATTCGCTTCCAGAATATGTCCGACGCGCTGCAGCACCAGATCGCCTTCCAGGTGCCCGTAAAAATCGTTCACAAACTTGAATCGATCCAGGTCCATCAGCACCAGCGCAAACGCCCGCCCCGCGCGCGTTGACCGCTTCCATTCCGCCGACAGCGACTCCATGAAGAACCGGTGCGTCTTCACGCCCGTCAATCCGTCCGTAATCGCCTGTTCCTGCGCCTTCTGGAACGACAGCGCGTTGTGATATGCGCCCGCGATCAAGTCCGCCAGCGTCTTGAGCAGCAACACCTCTTCTTCCGAAAAATCGGTATGCTTCGACGATTCCACATACAGCACGCCGTGCAGTTGCTCCGCATAGAAAATCGGCAACGCAATCGCCGCGGTCGAATCCGGCAGCATCGGCCTCAATCCCGGATCGTTCGCACCCGCTGCGGTCTTGAACGCCGCCATATGCCCCGTTCGCGCCACTTGCCCGGCCAATCCTGTTCCCAGTGGCACGCGATGCCCCAGGACGCCGCGCCTTACACCGCCTTCTGCCCGAATCTCCAACTCGCGCGTCGAATAGTCCAGCATGCCGATTCCGACGTGATCGTGCGTCAATCCCTCTTCCAGCTGCTCCGTGATCTTCGCCAGCATCTCGTCCGGATTCAGCGTCGCGATCGCATTCTTCGAAATCGTGTTCAGCAGCGACAAATGCCGCGCCTTCGTCCGCTCTTCGTTAAACAACCGCGCGTTTTCAATCGCGATGCTGGCCTCGCTTGCCAGCACGCGCATCAGCTCCAGATGCCCTTCGTCGAACACATGATCGTGATCCGAGAAAACTCCCATCGCCCCGATCGCGTGGTCATACGCCACCAGCGGCACCACGCAGATGCAGCCTTTCGTGCGAATCGGCGCCACGCCAAGCTTCTTCGCCTCTTCCAGGAAATTCTCGCGAATCAGAACCGGTTGCCGCGTCCGGATCACATACTCATTCAAGTGATTCCCCGCGGGCCGCGTCCGCTTCGGCATGCGCATCCCGTCGATCATTTCCAGATCAAACAAAATCTCGTCGTGCAGCGGATCGAGCTCCACGATATAAAAATTCTCCACCGCAAACAGCCGCCGCAATTCTTCCCAGATCTTGTTCAGCAAATCTTCTTTGTTTAGCGTCGAGCTCAGCGCGCGCCCGATCTCATTCAGCACATGCAGCTCTTCCGACCGCCGCGAAGTCTGCTGCACCAGGTAACTGTTCTCCACCGCCATCCCGATCTGATGCCCCAGCGCCAGCAGCAACCTCAACTCCGCCGGCGTAAATCTCCGATTGTCCGGCGTCCCCAACAGCAGCACACCAAACGCCTGCTCCTTCGCCTGCAAACTGATCACGACGACGCTGCGCAATCCCTGCGCCAGCCCCAATTGCCGGAACCGCCGAATCGATTCGTCCTTCTCCAGCGCTGCCAGCGACGCATCGCGCAAATCGCGGAATCCCAGCAGCCCGCCCATGCGTGACACGAGCCCGACCAGATAATCGTCGAGCCCTTCTTCCTGCGCCACGCGGCAAAAATCATCATTCAGTCCCGCCGCCACCACCGACGTCGGCCCCTGCGGATCGCCGTGATGCAAAAACAGCGCGCCCGCCGGCAGCCGCACTACGCCCAGCACGCGATCCAGCGCCTGCGACAACATTCGCTGAATCTCTCCGCCCACAAAACTCGATGTCGCCAGGTTCAAATTCGACAGCGCCAGCATGTTCCGTTCGATCCGGCGCTTCTCTTCTTCATACGTTGCCATCACCATCAGCATCGCCACG
Organism: uncultured Acidobacteriota bacterium; assembly: GCA_963766985.1. GTDB lineage: Bacteria > Acidobacteriota > Terriglobia > Acidiferrales > UBA7541 > Acidiferrum. The sequence continues at coordinate 1,060,428 of CAVYCJ010000002.1, read as the reverse complement.
AACGCCGACGGCACCGCGCCCAGCGCGCGCAATCCCAATTCATCCGCGCTCGCGTTCCCGCCGTTCACCACTAAGAAAAATCGTCAGCCGCAGCGCTGCCCACGCCAAAAACGAAATCGCCAGCAGCCGGTCCGCCAGCGTTTCCTGTCTTCGGCTCTCAATCCAGAAAATCGTTCCGACCGTCAGGTACAGACAGATCGACGGAATCACCACCGGCACAATCGTGAACCAGCCCAGCGCATTCGCCGCGGCCCACACGCCCAGCGCCACCGCCGCAATGCCTGCCGGCGCTTTCCAGACTTTTCGTTGCGAATAGAATTGTGCGCCGAGCACGAAGCTCAGCCCCGCCAGCGCATACAGCCAGCGATTCAGCGCGACCTGTACCGGTCCGCTCGCCAGCCACGGAGCCAGCGCAGGACTCAAATAATGCAGCGCAAAAAAACTCCAGCCCGCTGTCCACAACAGCAGGTACGTCTGCCTCTTCAGCGTATACACGTACGCGAAGAAGCCGGCCGCGATGGCCGCGGCAGACAACAATGTAATCGCGATATAGCTATCGTGAATCAAGTTCAGCCCGTGCTCCGTCTACCGCTCGCTCCGGCCCACTGGAATCCGACATCACTCGCCCGGAGCACACACGTAATCCGCAGAGCCGCAGTTCTCCCCTCGATTTTTGTTATTTCACCCTTCGAGGACGAGCAGACTTCGGCACACAAAACAAAGTACTTGCGCTCGATTATCGCTCACGAATTTCGCCCCCAGCAAAGTACCTAAGTACTGGTTGCTAAAAAGACAGCATCTCGCCTCACCGCTCCCTGAACCATCGTATCTTTCGTTTGTCATCCTGAGGCGTCCGAAGGACGCCGCAGGATCTCAAACGATCCTTCGCTTCAAACCATCCCTTCGATCACGCCCCAAATTGCGCCACCCCATCCCCATCCGCTAAACTATCCAATTCAGCCACACCCAAATCTCATGACCGATTCCACCAACAAAGTCCGCGTCCGCTTCGCCCCATCCCCCACCGGCTATCTCCACGTCGGCGGCGCGCGCACCGCTCTCTTCAATTGGCTTTACGCCCGCCAGCAGGGCGGCACCATGATCCTCCGCGTCGAAGACACCGACGCCGAGCGTAACAAGCCCGAACTCGTACAGGGAATCATCGACGGTCTTCAATGGCTAGGCTTGGACTGGGATGAAGGCCCCTTCTACCAGTCCCAGCGCCTCGCTCTCTACAAAGACGCCGCGCAAAAATGCCTCGCCAACGGCAGCGCCTTCCTCTGCTACTGCGCCGCTGAAAAATACGCCGGCGGAGATCACGCCGCCGAAGGCGCCACTGGCAACGAAAAAGTCCGCCGCATCGTTCGCTGCTCCTGCCGCGACGGCAAACCTTCGAATCCCGGCGTAAAACCCGCGATCCGCTTCCGCGTCCCCGCCGGAAAAACCGTCTTCAGCGACGCCGTCTTCGGCGACCGCGAATTCGACAACGAAGAGATCGAAGACTTCGTCCTCCTCCGCTCCGGCAAAGACGGCGAAGAGTGGGGCATGCCCACCTACCAGATGAGCGTCGTTGTCGACGACATCGACATGCGCATCACCCATGTCATCCGCGGCGCCGATCACCTTTCCAACACGCCGAAACAGGTTCTGCTCTATCGCGCCATGAAAGCCGAGCCGCCGATTTTCGCGCATCTGCCGCTGATTCTCGGCGCCGACAAATCGCGCCTCTCCAAGCGCCACGGCGCGACCGACGTCAACATGTACCGCGTCGAAGGCTTCCTCCCCGAGGCGTTCCGCAATTTCCTCGCTCTTCTCGGCTGGGCGCCCGGCGGCGACGAAGAATTCCTCCGCACCAAGGAACTCATCGAAAAATTCAGCCTCTCCGGCGTCAGCCGCACCAACGGCGTCTTCGACCGCCCCAAACTTGAGTGGTTCAACACGCAATATCTTCAGAAATTGCCAATCGAGGATTTGCTGCCCTTCGTCGAGTCCGAACTCAAACGCAGCGGCTTGTGGAAAGAGGAGTGGGCTTCGGGCGCAGGTCACGAATGGTTTTCGAAGACCGTCGACCTTCTTCGCCCGCGCGTTCGCTTCCTGCCCGATTTCTCCAGTTGGTCGCGCGCCTTCTTCAGCGACGACTTCACCATCGAAGAAGCCGGCAAAACCAAATTCTGGAAAGACCCCAAAGTCCCCGACCTGATGCGCTGCCTTGCCGACGCCCTCTCCAAACTCACCGAGTGGAATCACGACGCCTGCGACCACGCCTCCCGCGCCGTAGCCGAAGCCGCCGGCGTCAAAGCCGGCCTCCTCATCAACGCCACCCGCGTCGCCATCGTCGGCCAATCCGTCGCCCCCCCCTTATTCGACACCATGGTCGCCCTCGGCCAAGACCGCGTCGTCCGCCGCCTCCGCGCCTCCTTCCCCTAGATCAACCCGCACCGTGCGCCCGAGCCGGCACCTCGGTGCCGCACCCTTTCGTCCGGGTTTAGATTCATCCCCCTCCCGAATCACAAACGGAAACTTACGAGCGCAACCGCATGGCTTTGTAGGGCGGGGCTCGCTCCGCCCGGCGTCGCCTAGTCTAAAAACGCGTTCGTCACGCACCTCGAAATTCGTGCGATCCCGTTTCTTATGCTAAATTTTCGCCGTTGAAAGTCAGACACCCTCACATACCTGAATTGCAGTCGATCCGCGGGATTGCCGCGACAGTGGTCTTGCTCTGCCACGCTTCGTTTCTGTTCGCAACCACCCCGCACTTTCGCTTGTGGTCGGAGGTCGTGCTCAACGCACACGCGGCTGTGATGCTGTTTTTCGTTCTAAGTGGCTACGTATTGTCGCGCTCTCTGAGCGGCCCAGAACTCGATTTGAAGCGCATCCTAGAATTCTACTTGGCCAGGGCTTTCCGGATTTACCCAGCCCTGTGGCTTGCCTGCGCGGTGGGCCTGATTTACCTCGCCTTCCTGCACTTCGAGACGCCGACGCGACACATCTCAAACTGGTATCTCGGCTACTTCCAAACGTTCCCGTCTCCCGAGCAAATCCTTGTTAACTTCACCCTCGGGAAAGACCCGGCGGCAATCGTCCCGCCCTCTTGGTCCATATTTATCGAGATCGTAGGATCTTTGGCGTTGCCGGCGTTCGTGATTGCCAACCGCGAGAAACTCGGTATCTGGTTATTTTTCTTGACGGTAGCCCTCGCCGCCACAGCTGCGGCCAACGTCCGGATCGAATTCCTGACCTATCTGCCGAGTTTTTCGATTGGCGCTCTCGCTTTCCGATACCACGACCGGCTCAAGTCCCTTTCTGCAAATCTCCCGATGCTGATCATGTGCTTCTTAGCCCTCCAATTCTTCCGGCTACTAAGCCCCAACTGGAGATTCGAAATGAAGTACGTTGCTTTCGCTCCGGCCATGATGGAGTCCATCTTTGCCGCCGGCGTCGTGCTATGCGTTGCCGTTCGGCCGATCGCATTTCTGCGAGGCCCGTTCCTCATTTGGCTCGGCGATATTTCTTATAGCCTTTACCTTATCCACTTCATTGTGATGTCTGCTCTCGCCAAAATCATCGGAGCGATTCACGCGCCGGTGGACATCCTTGCTGCCACCCTGATGCTTGCCACGCTCGCAGCCTCGATTCCCTTGGCTTGGGTCGCTTACGTATACGTTGAAAAACCCGGCATCGCCCTCGGCAAGAAACTAATTGGGGCGATGAAGCAGCGGTGCGCATAAAAATTCGCGGAATAGCATTGACATAACGTTATTAATGTGGTACTATACCTACGATTAAAGCTACGCTACAAGATTCCTCATGAAAATTTGAATTAGGATCATTTCTAACTCAAACAAAATCAGCACGTTGCACACACTTGTTTTTGGTACGCGTTTAACTCGCTGAAAAATAATGGCTTGCGCATTCTTCGGAAAACGAAGGGGTGTACCCCTTTCCTTCCCGAAATGGAACTGACCCAACCCGACTCAGGGCTTCGCGTCGTTCTTGGACGGCTTGGCGTCCTTCGACTTGTCCTTATTGTCCTGCTTACCCTTGTCGTCGCCATCGCCCGACTGGTCGCCTTTATCATCGCCGCCCAGCGACCGCTTGAACGTCTTGTGGAACGCCGACACTCCCAACGTAGGCGCATCCCGTTTGCCAGTAATCGTGATCGGCAGCAGCGTCCCTGCCCCTTCCTTGCTGAAGAAGGGATCGACTGCCTTCAGAAAGATCGACTTTTTCCCAGTCACCGTCTGCGACAGCTTCGCCTGCAGTCGCAGGTGTCCGTTGAAATCCAGATTCCCCTCGCCGATGTCGTAATTTCCGACGAGGTCCAGATTCGCCCCCGGCACGCTGAACGTCAGACTGCGAAAATCGATGATCGCCTTCGTCAGTTTGAAATCGCCCATCAGGTTAGCGACCGAGCTGCCCGCATCTTCGTCGCTCGGTTTTCCTTCGGCGTGCCGGCTCAACGACTCCAATTTGTCGCGAACCTTCGGATCGGACCAGTTCGCATTTTTGATCTCGACTTTGCCGTCCAGAATCATTTTCTGGAGCACCTTCAATTTACCCGGCGGCAACGTCAGCTTCGCTTTGATCTGCGCCGGACCCGTCATAAACGGTTTGTCCGAATTGATCGCCAACGCGAGGATGTCCTCGATGCGTGCATTTGGTGCATCGATGTTCAGCTGAATCAGGTGCCCCTGATTCGGCACATGCACCACGCTGCCCTCGCAATTGATCACCGATTTTCCGAGCGTAGCCTTCACTGGATGCAGATACGTATCGCCATCCGTGCCATCCACGGTCGCAGAAAAATCCGTGTGCAGCGGCACCGCATGCCCTACGGGATCGAGCGAAAAATTCGGCGTGTCGGTCTTTCCGCTGACTTGAATCTCGTTCAGTTGCCCCTTGTAATCGCCCGTCGAAGAAAGCGTTCCTGCGATTCCGGGAAAAGGACCGAGATCCGCATCGGTGAATTTGTAGCTTCCCGTCAATGGCGTGTCGCCCGGTTCGTCCGCGTTCCACGGACCAAACGTGCCCCGCGTCGCGATTTCTCCCTGCGGCTTGGCGTTCGTCAGCTCACCGTGAAAATCAAACGGCTTGTCGGGACCCACCGATTTCAGCACCAGATCGTGAATGTCGAAATCGAGCGGGACTTTGCCTTGTTTTTTTGGCGTGATTACGAGGTCCGTGTTGCTGATCACGATTTCGTCGATCGTGACATCAGGAAATTTCTTCTTCGGCTCCGGCGGTTTCTCTTTCTTTTCTCCGCGCGGCGGAATCGTGATCGTCATGTTCTCGACGTAAATTCCCGAAATGTGGTGGGGTGCGTTCAGAATCCCGAGCAATCCAAGGTTGAACGAAAATTTCGCGACGTGGAACATCGGCGGCAGATCTGCTCGGTTGTGGATGCGAAGTGATAATTCTCCGCCCGAAACGCCGACGTCCGGCAACAGCCGGACGTGCAATTCGCCCAACTCCACATCGGTGTGAAATTTCTCTTGCAGGGCGGCAACGACCCATTCGCGCGTGCGGTCGTCGATATTGCGCATCTTGAGCGAAACAAAAATAATCACGCCGGCGAGCAAGCCGACAAAAATCCCAACGACGTAAGGCCACTTCCGTCGCGGCCGTGATTCAGGATCTGACACGATTTACTCCTTGACCTGGATTCTCCTCCTGAACGCTGCGCAGCGGAACGTCTTGAAGGTTATAGCTTTGATGCACTAGAAGATAGTTTGGAGATGCGCTAGCGGGGTGCTTGGAACACGTCGGGATGCGCGGGATGTGCCGAGCCGGCGCTCTCGGTGACGTTCACGATCGCATCCACGGGCAACGTCACTGGCGGCAGGCAGACTTCGTTGTTGCACGCCTGATATTTCAGCTTCAACGGAATGTGCTGTGCGCCGGTCGGCGCGTCAGGCAGCGCCGTTACGGGCACTTTCAAAACGATCGTGTGCTCATATACGTTCAACGGCGTCTTGGAAAATGTGAAGGTGTGCAGTTCGCCTTCGGGATACGTCACTTCGCCGATCTTAAATCCGGTCGCGCCGTCCGTTTTCAAATCCGTCGCGATCAGATACTCCGCGGATTTTTTGCGCGCGTTGACATGGAATCCGTCGCGGATTTTCATGACGACCGCAATCTGAAATTCTTTGCCGCGCGCTACTGGATCATACGAAGCAAACGCAGTCGGAGCGACGACGTCCTTCGGCGAAGGCACCTGCGCCACTGCTCGCGGCGTCTTCAGGCTCGCTGCCGCGAATAGCAAAGCGACTGCCGCCTGCGGCGATCCCGACAAATCGAACGCCGAGCTTCGCGCTGCCGCTCTCTGAATTGGCCCGAAGAAAATTCAAACTTTCACCTGCTCGCCGATCTGCTGCGAAATCACGCGGCTCATCACTTCATGCAAATCCTCGCCGGTCTTCTCCAGCACGAAGGCATTGCGCGATTCATTCCAGCCGAGCTTGAAACTCGTCGAAAGCGCCGAAATCCAGATCTCACGCACCGGCGTGTTCGGCGAAATCACGAATTTCGCCTCTTCCGGCTCCTCAAAAATCACTTCCAGCTTTCCGCTTTCGCCCTCGACGTCGAAGCCGTGCTCATCGCCAAGCGTAAGCATCCGCTTCTTCAAATCCTCGAAGGCGCTATCCGCTTTTTTCGTGAAATCTTTTTCGTCGATCATGCTCGGAGAGTATCAGAGTTGCGCTTGAATCGACTTCACGATGTCATCGCGCGTAATGAGCCCGGTGATGTGTTTCACTTGCTTGCCGTCGCGGCTCAATAGGATGCTGGTGGGATAGCCGAGCAGGCCGCCGAATTTGTCGCCCGCCGCGTCGTTGCCGATCACGATCGGATAATTCATCGTCGATTTGCCGGCGTCGGTATCGAACTTTTCCTTCTGCACAAACGGCGCGACGGCGCTGCGTCCTTCATCGTCCATAGCGATTCCCAGCACCGTAAATCCCTTCGGGCCGTATTCCTGCTGCAGCTCGATCAATTCCGGAATCTCGATCTTGCACGGCTCGCACCACGTTGCCCAGAAATTCACGAGCACAACTTTGCCCTTGAGCGACTCGAGGCTCACATCTTTGCCGTCGAGATCTTTCAGCGTCAGCTCCGGCTCGGGCTTCGATTCGTCTTTCGATTCCGTCTTCGTCAGCGAAGCCGCTGCCGTCTTTGGCAATCGCGTCGCTTTGTCGGCGAAGTGCGCGCCGATAACAATCACGGCCAATATCGCGATCACGATGGTCGCCGTCTTCATGAAGCCGCCTGAGCTTGGCGGCTGGCCGGAAGCCGGATCGGAGGCGTTGGTATTCGGCGTGGGAGTGATCTCAGGAGAACCGTTGTTTGTTTCAACTGGTGTCATGTCATTTCATCCTTCGCGTACCATTTTCGCAGAACGCCAGGGCCTGTTCCAGCACGGAAGCCCGACTAAACGGCGGCCACCAAGTGCCGTCGCCCTTACTTCATTGGATGCGGCTACTTGGCTCCGGTAAGCGCGTGCTCAAGCCACAAAACGAAACTGTTCAAGAAACTCAGCTTGGTCACCAGCCACGTCAGCCGGTTGAAAAAAACCAGGACGCCGACGAACAGAAGCAGCGCGCCGCTGAATAGTTCGACGGCATGGAGATATTTTCGGAAGCCCTGATAGAACTTCATGAACTGGCCGATGCCGAGCGCGGTGAGCAAGAAGGGAACCGCAAGACCCGCCGAATAGACGGCGAGGAGCAGCACGCCGCGCGCAATCGTGTCGCTGGCAGCTGCGAGCGCGAGCACCGCCGTAAGGATCGGACCGATGCAAGGAGTCCATCCAAATGCGAATGCGAAGCCGAGCAGAAAACCGCTCCAGATGCCGGGCTGTTTGCCACCGCTGCGCAAATGGACATCGCGGTTCAGCCAGCGCGTCATCGCGGGGCCGAAGAATCCGATCACCGATAGCGAGAAGAAATGAACGGCGCTAAGCCCGGCGAACAGCGGTCCGCCATGCACGAGCGCGATCACGCCCAGAATCGCGAGCACGACTCCGAGAATGATTCCTACCCGGACAGTCAGTTTGATGAGAACGCCGAGCAGGTGCAGGCCGAAGAGAAGGATGAGCGCTCCGGCGATGGGCGCGAGCGTGGTGCGATGCTGGCCGAGGAATCCGCCGACCGCGCTGGCGGAAGCGCCGAATGTGATGAAGACCGCCGAAAATCCGAAAACGAAAGCGAGCGCGGATGAGAACAATCCCGAGCGCGGCGCCTGACCCTGGCGCAACTGCTCCATGCCGATGCCGGAAAGCATCGAGATGTATCCGGGCACCAGCGGCAACACGCACGGAGACAAAAACGAAATCAGTCCCGCGAGAAACGCTCCAGCTAAAGAGACATCCGTCATTCCCGATTCGTCCTTACTGCAACACGTCAACTATGCGGTGCAACCTCTGCGACCAACCCCGGCGACAAAATTCGGTGACCGCGAAACGCGACTGCCAGCAACTCAGCCAGTCCTAAATACTCTCAAAGGGCCGCAAGTGTACAAGCCCGATCGGCCATTCGGCAATTTCGTATTGTCCCATATCCCGCGCCGCCTCTCAGGTTCGGACGGCGGCGCAGACAATTTGTTGACTGGCGCTGCCCGCGGCTTATTCCGGGGCGCCACAGTGTTTAACGCTCGGCGGCGGCGTTCAATGACAATACGGAAGCCAAACACCGACAGATGACGTTTTTGCATGGCGGACGGATGGGATCTCGCCCTGCCTGACCTCTAATAAAGCTATTTATTATCATCGGCTTGCAGGCTCATTGGATTGGCACGGGCGGTGCATTCTCCTGGGTATGGCTGGAGACCTGCCTCGCACAGACAAGAGTACCGGTGCTGCGGGCTCGCTTCGTGGCCAAGGACCGACGATGCACTGGACGCCCAACCGAGTCACCTGCCTTCGCGTAGTCGTCGGATTCGCGGCCGTGTTTCTGTTTGGCCGCGGACCGTGGCTCAACCTTAGCGCCGTCGCGCTGACGGTTGCGTGCATCGGCTTGGACGCGCTCGACGGTCACATCGCGCGGCGGAAAAATCTGGCGACGCCGGTCGGAGCGCAGATCGACATTCTCGGCGATCGCATGATCGAGAATTTGTACTTCACGTATTTCGCGGTGGTCGGAATGGTGTCGTGGTGGCTGCCGGTTTTCTTTTTCGCGCGCGGAGCGATGACGGATTTCCTGCGCGGCCTCGCGACGCGCGCCGGGTATTCCGGGTGGGGCGCGAATGCGATGCTGCAAACGTGGTGGGGGCGAACGATGGTCGGTTCGCGCTGGAGCCGCGGTTTGTACGCGGCGATGAAGTGCATGTGCTTTTGCTATCTCGGGCTTGAGTTAGCGCTGACGCGCGGTCCCGTGGCATTGATTGGCGGGCTTACGCCGGAGATGCACACCGCGATTCGCAATGGCGCGATCGCGCTGACTTCGGCGACGGCGGCGTTTTGCTTTGTGCGGGCGATTCCGGTTTTGGTGGAAGGCTGGCAGTTCATCGCAGGAAGTATTGGGGCGGCAAGCGTCGCGCCTGTCGCTGCGGCGAAAATTTCGTTGAGGAAAACGGCATGAAATCCGTCGTACACATCGATAGTTCGAATGCGTATCGCGGACACGAGTCGGATGCGGCGCGTGTCGCGGCTTTTTTCGATATCGACGGCACGTTGCTGCCGTTGCCATCACTTGAGCGACGTTTTGTTGCGGAGCTGCGGGACGAAGGTCTGGTTCCAGCTGGCAATTACTTGCGATGGCTCGGAAGGGCGATACGGCTCGCGCCGCGCGGCATTTTGCATTCAATTCATAGCAACAAAGCGCATTTGAGGAATGTTCCGGTGCGCGCGCTTTCTTTTCGGCAGCTCACTTTTTTCCCGGATGCGATACGTCGCGTAGCTTGGCACGCAGCACAAGGGCATTCGGTGATTCTGGTTTCGGGAACACTCGATTTTCTGGCGCGGCAAGCGGCGCTGGCGTTGACGATGCGGCTTGCGACGCGCGGCGTGACCGCGAAGATCGGAGTCTGCGCGACACGCGCCGAACGGATTGACGGACGCTACACCGGAAAAATCATCGGCGCAGCGAATTTTGCGGAAGAAAAAGTGAATGCGATGTGCCGCGTCGCCGAAGAAAACGGATTCGAACTCGCACGCTGCTATGCGTATAGCGATACAGCGCACGATCGCTGGATGTTGGGCGCGGTCGGCCGGCCTGCAGCGGTGAATCCTTCGCCCGAGTTGCGACGCATCGCGATGCTGCGGCATTGGCCCATTTTTGACTGGTCCGTCGGCGAGTCCGCGGAAACGAAAGCCCCGACCGAATTCGACGCGACATTTTTTCACGGTATTCCATCGGAGAACGTGCAATGAAGCCCCCTTACGAAGTCGAACAAACGAGCCGGAAGTCGGCGACGAACTGGCAGAGGCCGGCGGCGATGGCCACAACCGCTGTCGCGGCGGCAGCGCCGCCACGCTCGCTTGGGATTGGCCGGGCGATTCGCAACGAATGGCTCGCGCTCGGGGCGGCTTGCGGACCTTTTGAATGGATGGCGCTTGGCTATTTCGCCGTGACCAGCATTCTGATCGCGATTTTTGCGGAAAACCTGGCGCATCCGGTACGGCTGCTCGCCACGCGGGCTTGCGTTGTGGCGCTGATTCTCTCTGTTGTGCCGCGGCGTGAACATTCTGATTCCTGACAATGCGAATCCGGCGACGTTCACTCAGAAGTTCTGGCATTTCTGGCGGCACTGGTATCCGCATCTTTTCTTCTTGTTCTGCTTCGAGGAACTTGGCGCATCTCGTGCACCTGGTTGTACCGACGTGGCAGGACGCGAAGCTGATCGCATTTGATTTCTGGCTGACCGGAGTGCATCCGTCGATCTGGCTGGAGCAATTCACGACGCCGTTTCGCAACGACTTCATGCAGTTCACTTACTTTACGTACTTCACGTATCTGCTGATTCTTGGCGGGATCTTGTATTACAGGAAGGATTGGCGCGCGTACTGGTCGGTGATGACGTACTCGATGGTTGCGTATTCGATCGGCTACATCATTGCGATGCTGTTTCCGATCGAGAGTCCGTGGTTTTCAATGGCGGGGATGTGGCATGGGGACTTGCAGGGCGGGCCGTTTACGGCGCTGATTGGTTTCATTGAGCACTATGGGCGTGTGCGAGGGGCGGCGTTTCCGTCGGAGCATGTGGCGGGGTCGTTCGCGGCGTTGTGGGGGGCGTGGCGGCATCGGCGGTGGTTGTTCTGGACGTTGTTGCCGTTGGTGTTGTGCATGTGTGTGTCGACGATTTATGGGCGGTACCACTATATTGCGGATATTTTCGGGGGAATTACGACGGCGACGATTGGGTATTTCATTGGGTCGTGGATTATGAAGAAGAGTGAGTTGAGGGAGAGTGCGCAAGAGCGGCAAGTTGTTGCCGCGAGTGAATTCTAAACCCCGCGTTCTGAGAAACGAACGCGGCTACAGGGCGCTTCGACGAGTGGTTGGGAGATTGGGATCGGTTGAGATCCTTCGGCGTCCTGCGGACGTATCAGGATGACAGCGTTTTTGAAGAGAGCGCGAATTGACGCGTGTTGCCGTGACCGTTCGCTAGAAGATTTTTTCCTGGCGGCGGAGGTTGCCGAAATTGCCGATGTTGGCGATGACGAAGGCGACTTTGAACTGGTTGTCGGTGCGGACCTGGCCGAGTTCGAGGCGGCGATATTCGAGAGCCAGACCGCAGCAGCCGCCGTTGTAGCCGATCTGGACGAGTTGATTTTGCAGGGCGTGGTTGGTGATGTCGTAGCTCACACCCGTCGTGATGTTGAATCCTTTGCGCGTGTCGCTGCCGTAGCCGATCAGAGTGCGAATCTGATTTGATTTTGGCTGCAGCACCAGCGGATCGGCGTCCAGCCGGAAATCCGCGATTGTCGCGAAAAATTCCTTATACGGTTTGATCTTCGCCAGCGTACCGATGGTAGTGAGCTGGCCGCTGTTGCCGCGTTGCGTGTCGTATTCCAGAATCTGCTCGAAATCGAACGGTCCGCCCGGTGTGATCTTGAAATCGCTGATCAGCGGTGACCAATTGCGCGGGGCGTCGGCGAAGGCGAACGGCGAAATATCGTCGAGCGTTTGAAATACGTTACGGGCGCCGTTGACGAGCGCGCCGCCGAACGTGGGATCGAAGAAGTGCTTCTGCACCAGCGTCCAGGTGATCAGCTCCTGCGGCTGGTCGTCGCCATTTTTCATGAAGAGGCGCTGCGTGACGCCGTACTCGAGTTCGTTCGTGTCGGTGAGCGTTGAATCGGAGTCGAAGCGAATGAGCTGCGAGAAATTGTGGATGCCGGTGACGTAGTTGTAGTCGAAGAACGGCTCGATGGTGTGTTTGTATTTTTTCTTTGAGCCGGGCTTCTGGAAATAGCGCTGGATGACGGGTAGGCGAAAATCGAGACCAAACTCGCCATCGTTGCGCGTGATGGAAAGCGGGCTGAGGACCGGCGTGGTGAGAACCGAGCCGGGCACGAGCGAGTCGCCGTAATAGGCAGTACGAAAGGCTGCGGTCGCGGTGACGTCAAGCCACGGGCCGAAGTGAAAGGGCACAGTCATGCGCGGCGCGAATTCGAGGCGGGGAACGGCGGCGGGAGTATCGATGACGCCGTCGTTGCGGTGCAAGGCTCCGGCGAACGCGTCGAAGCTGAAATATACGGGAATATTTGCCCACGGAGCGCGATCGACGGAACTGAAGCGCGCCTCGGGCGCATTGCGCAGCGAGACGCTGGTCTGCACTGGATTGACGGTGAGGAAGCTGTTGTCGTTGAGCGCGGCGACGTCGAAGCTGTAGCCGTCGAAATTGTGCGTAAGAAAAATGGAGCTGCGCGTTTCGGAATTGATGGCGTCGCCGAAGTTGTCGGCGAACGCGAGGCGGAAGGTGAGCGAGGACAGCTCATTCCAATCGGTGACGAAGCGCCAATTATTTTTGAGATTGGAGACGACTTCGAGTTGCTGCTCGTGACCGCCTTGCGAAACGAGCTGAGTCGTTTGATCTGGAAGGCCGGGATTGATGACGGTAGGAACGCCGCGATCGATTACGCCGAAGTAGGTGTAGCTGATCGAAGTGTTTTCCCACGGTTTGGCGCGGAAATGGCCGCGTTCGGCAGAGCCGCGACGGCTGAGGAGTTCGGCGCCGATGGTCGTGTCCATCCAGGGAGTGGGCGCCCAGTAAAACGCGTCGCCGAAGACGAAACCCTTGCTGCTGCTGTTGCCGATAATCGGGAGAAGGAAGCCTGATTCGCGAACTTTTTCTCCGGCGGGAGCGGTCGCGTAGGGTAGCCAGACGAGCGGGACGCGGAGAAGGCGGAAATTCGCGTTGACGAGCGCGACGGTTTTATCGACCTTGACGCGCGCGTGCTGCGCGAAAAATTGCCAGCGTGGATGCTCGGGATCGCAAACGGTAATCCAGGCCGAGGACAAGATGTAGAGGTCGGTGTTGTATTTCTCGACGTGCTTCGCCTCGAAATAGAGTGGATTGTCGGTGAGCAGGACGGTCGGATTGGGTTTGCGCTCGATACGGATGAAACCGCGCACGTTGGTGAAGGTGCCGCGGCCGGTGCTGACGTTGTAGTGCGCTTCGTCGGCTTCGAGATGCTCATTTTCGTAGTCGAAGATGATGTGGCCGCGCGCGATGGCTTCGTTGGTCTGGTCGTTGTATTCGACGTGATCGGCGCGGAGGCGTTGGTTGCCGTAGTGGATGTCGACGGCGCCTTCGGCAGTGGTGACGTCGCCCTGGCGGGTTTGCGGTCCGACGGAGGACAGATCGGCGACGCCGCCTTTTTGCGGCTTACGGATTTCCTGAGCGCGCGTCAAAGGGGTGCTTAAGAGCGCGAGGAGTGCGAACGCGACGAAGCCCATGAACGCGAAGGGCAGCGCCCTTGGAAGAGACTTCAGGCGAGGCGCGGGGAAATTCCGAGCACTGGGATTGCGATTCACGCTGAACATTCGATCAGTGGCAATCAGTAAAGTCGGTCGATAAAGGCAGTTGGATAGCCTAGCACGGTTCGCGGGATGTCTCAGGCGAGCTGAAATTTTGAAATTGTGCGCGTGGCGGGCAATTGCCGGGGGAAATATGGCGGAGTACAATTTCGCGCCGCTCGGGTAGGGCGCTTTCGTTGGGGTTCGGTCGGATTTGGTCGTCGATCCGTTGTGAAACACAAATTGGAGGGTGGGGAATGGCTTTGAAGCAGAAGAGCGCTTGTGTGCGTTTTTGGCTGGCGGTGATCGCGATGGTGCTCGCCGGAATGGCGGGCGATGTGAACCGCGCCGCCACGTTTGCGCATGGGCCGGATGATTCCGCCACTCAGAATTTGCAGGATAAGGATAAGAAGGAAGAGAAGAAAGACGACAAAGACAAGAAGGACGACAAGGATAAGGACAAGAAGCTGCCGCTGAAACCCGATCGGAAGATCGAGTTCACGACGGATGAGGGGACGTGGCTGTCGCTGGATGTGTCGCCGGACGGCAAGACGATTGTATTCGAGCTGCTCGGCAACATTTACACGCTGCCGATCGAGGGCGGCGACGCGAAATTGATTTCGGGTGGCATGGCGTTTGATAGTCAGCCGCGATTTTCGCCGGATGGAAAGTGGATTGCGTTCATTTCGGATCGCGACGGCAGCGAGAACATCTGGATGATTCATCCGGATGGCAGCGAGCCGAAGCAGGTGTCGAAGGATCCGAACAGCGTGATGGCGTCACCGGCGTGGGCGCCGGACGGGCGATACGTTTATGTGTCGAAGGCGGGATTTGGCATCGCGGCGTATGAGGTGTGGATGTACCACGTCGATGGCGGCACCGGCGTGCAGATTACGAAGGCAAAGCCGACGCCGACGACTCCGCGGCGCGAGCGGCCGAATTCGATGGGCATCGTGGCGTCGCCGGACGGCAAGTACATCTACTACGCGCAGCGCAAGGGGCCGTTTTCGTACAACGCGATGTTTCCGCAGTGGAGCATCATGCGGCGCGATCGGAAGACGGGTGACGAAGACACGCTGATCGAGCAGCTCGACAGCGCGTTTCGTCCAACGCTTTCTCCAGACGGGACGAAGATTATTTATGTGACGCGCTATGAGACGGAGAGCGAGCTGCGCATTCGTGATTTGAATAGCGGTGAGGATCGCTGGGTGAAATATCCGGTGACGCGCGACGATCAGGAGTCGCTGTTTTCGCGCGACGTGTTTCCGGGGTTCGCATTTTTGCCAGGCGGGAATGAAATTGTCTACAACCAGGATGGAAAGATTCGGCGACTGAATATCGCGAGCGGCAAAGAGACGGTGATTCCGTTCACGGCGAAGGTCTCGAAGGACATTGGGCCGAAGCTGGATTTTCCGCAGAAGGTGGAGCAGGGGCCGGTTAAGGTGCGGCTGATTCAGGCGCCGGTGGAATCGCCGGATGGGAAGAGGCTGGCGTTTTCGGCGATGACGCACCTTTACACGCTGGATTTGCCGAACGGCAAGCCGCAGCGGCTGACGGAAAGCAAGCTGCCGGAATTTCAGCCGGCGTGGTCGCCGGATGGGAAGACGATTGCGTTTGTGACGTGGTCGAACGAAGGCGGGGAATTGTGGAAGGTGGCGGCGAGCGGCGGGGCGCCGACGCAGCTTTCGAAATCGATCGGAGTTTACAGCGAGCCGGCGTGGTCGCCGGATGGGACGAAGATCGTGGTGCTGCGCGGGAATGCGTATGACCGCGAGAATAGCGAATTTGATGGCGGGCAGACGTCGAATGCGGATTTGGTGTGGATTCCGGCGGAGGGCGGCGATGCGAATTTGATTTTGCCGGCGCGCGGATCGGGCGGGGCGCACTTCACGCATGAGAAGGATCGGATTTATGTGAACACGCCGGGCGGATTGGTGTCGTTGCGTTATGACGGGACGGATCGGCGAACGCACCTGATCGTGAAGGGGAAGGGACTCTACTTTTTCGAGGAGCCGATTCCGGCGGACGATATTCAGCCGAGTCCGGACGGGCAGTGGGTGCTCGCGCACGTGATGAATCAGCTTTATGTGATCGCGATGCCGGTGGTTGGTGGTGAGCCGCCGACGGTGGATGTGTCGTCGCCGACGGTGCCGATCAAGAGGCTGACGGATATTGGCGCGGATTGGTTTGGGTGGGCGGACGACGGGAAGACGATTACGTGGGCGGTGGGGTCGAGCTATTTTCGTCAGCCGCTGAGTTCAGTGTCGTTTGAGCCGCCGAAGGATGAGAAGAAGGACGGCGAGGATAAGGAAAGAGACCAAAGAAGGAATCGGCGGACGCGAAGTCGGATGCAACGAAAACAGATGCTGCGAAGTCCGACGATAAGAAGGATGGCGACAAGAAAGACGCGAAGAAGGAAGAGAAGAAATTTAAGGAGCAGGAGAAGGACGTCACCGAGATTGCGGTGAATCTGGAAGTGCCGCGGAAGACGCCGAAGGGGACTGTGGTGCTGCGCGGCGCGACGGTCGTGACGATGAAGGGCGATGAAGTGCTGAAGAATGCCGACATCGTTGTCGAAGACAACCGGATCAAGCGAGTCGGCGCGAAGGGGAGCGTGCCGCCGGGCGCGAAGGTAATCGATGTTGCGGGCAAGACGATCGTGCCGGGGTTTGTCGATACGCACGCGCACTGGACGGAAATTCGGCGTGGGATTCTGGATACGCAGAACTGGGCGTTTCTGGCGAATCTGGCGTATGGCGTGACGGCTGGCCTCGATGTGCAGACCGGTTCGAACGATATGTTCGCGTATCAGGATCTGGTCGATAGCGGCGACATCCTCGGACTGCGCGCGTTTTCGACAGGTCCGGGTGTTTTCTCTGACAATAATTTCCAGTCGATGGAAGAAGTGAAAGGCGTGCTGACGAAGTATCAGAAGTATTACGGCACGCACAACATCAAGAGCTACATCGTCGGAAATCGCAAACAGCGGCAGTTCATGGTGATGGCGTCGAAGGAACTCGGCATGATGCCGACGACCGAAGGCGGGCTCGACCTGAAGCTGGATTTGACGCACGTGATCGACGGCTTCCACGGGAATGAGCACACGCTGCCGATTACACCGCTGTACAAAGATGTGCTGCAGATTTTTGCGCAGTCGGGGATTTCGGAGACGCCGACGCTGATCGTGAATTATGGCGGTCCATTTGGCGAAGATTATTGGTATGAGTACACCGAGGTGCACGACAACGCGAAGCTGAATCACTTCACGCCGCACAAAATTATTGATGAGAAGACGAAGCGACGGCCGGCGTGGTTCCGCAAGGACGAATATGCGTTTCCGAAGCTGGCGGCACAGGTGGCGAAATTGCAGCGCGACGGTGGACTGGTCGGCGTCGGGAGTCACGGGCAGCTACAGGGGCTCGGCTATCACTGGGAAATGTGGATGCTCGCGAGCGGCGGCATGACGCCGATGGAAGTGCTGCGCTGCGCGACGGTGAATGGCTCGAAAATCATCGGGCGGCCGGATGATCTTGGGTTCGATTCAACCGGGGAAGCTGGCGGATCTTGTCATCATGGATAAAAATCCGCTCGATGACATTCACAACACGAACACGATTCACTGGGTGATGAAGAACGGCGAACTGTTCGAGGGCGACACGTTGAATCAGGTGTGGCCGGAGCAGAAGAAGCTCGAGCCGCTGTATTTCTGGAATTTCGACGCGCCGAAAATCACCGAGCCGCTAAGCTACGGCAAGACGGTTACGCCATAACGGCGACTGCGGCCGGGGACGCGAACTAAAGAAGCTACGAGCGGGGTCTGATGCCGCTTGGCGAGGCCGAAGTCCAGAATCTTGGCGTGCCCGTGTTCGGTAACGAAAATATTGGCCGGTTTACATCGCGGCGAATGATGTTTTTTTGATGGGCAGCGTCGAGCGTGTCAGAAATTTCGATGCCTAGCGTGACGAACATAGGTGTGGCCGCCGTTGCAGTTCGTCTTAAATTCAAAATTCGATTTAGAAGTCTAATCGTAGTGACAACTGGCCTACGCGGTTGCCGCTGTTTTCGGCAGTCTGCACGTTTTGCACTATGCCGAACGACGATGACGTAACGTTGGTCGGCGGTGGCGCATAATTGGGATGATTCATCAGGTTGGTGAACGTTCCTTCGAAGCGAAGTCTCCAACGCTCCGTGAAGTGAAACGTCTTAGACAATCCGGCGGCGATGGTAGCGGTGCCCGGACCTACCAGGCTGCCCACCGCGCAATTTCCGACCGGGCCGGTTGGAATCGGATTGAACGCGTTGATGTCGAACATGCTTCCCGTCGCCGGATTTGCAACATTGCCATTGCCGATGCAATCGGGCCGCTGGAACGATCCGCGATACGACAGGTTCAGATTACCCGGATCGTAGCTCGGGCTTGTTGTGGGCGTGAGATAGGGTCCGGTCTCCCACAGACTGACCGTGCTGATCGACCAACCTCCGAGCACAGCCTGGGGCAGGGCGGCCATGTGGCCGAAAAATCGCCGATTGCTCCCGACAGGCACATCATAGACCGCTGACACGAGCAATCGGTTCCGCCGCGTCTGCGCTACGTTGCCGCGATTCGCGGCGAGATCGAAGCGATTCGCGACCGGCGTGCCATAAATGATTTCAGGATTGAATGTCGTCGGCGCGTCTCCTCCAACGTCACCGAGGCTCTTCGCCCATACGTGGCTCGCTTGCAGCGTAAGTCCTCCGCGCACGCGCTGATTCAACTCCGATTGCAGCGCCTGATAATTCACGTGGCCGGAGTTCGTTGTGGAAAGCACGCGTCCCCAATTTGCATACGGTTTTGGATTCGGGTTTGGTGAGATCGCGCTAGGCGCGACCTGGTTGAGGTCGATGGTCTGGCTCATGCGATAGGAATTCATCCCTACGTAGCTCTCGCGGAGGGTCAGGTTTCGAATTAACTCGCGCTCGACCGTAAAATTCCATTGCGCCGACTGCGGATCACGATAGTTGGTCAGCGTGTTCTGGTAAAAATCTCCAGTGCCGGCGATCTGCGTTGGAACGTCGGGCGTGCGTACGTTTGGAAATTGATACGTCGGCAAACCGGTGGCTGGGTTGGCGTTGAATGTCGTGCGCACAACGGAGACGTCGATATTCGTCGTGTTAAACGAGAGCTGGCCGAGATTCGTCATCGTGAAAATCCCGATGCCTCCGCGAATCACCGTTTTGTTATTCCCAAAGGGCCGATACGCGAAGCCAAGCCGCGGCTGAAAATTCTTCTTGTAGAACTGCCGCAGCCCAGGACCGAGTCCAACGCTGCTCGCCGTCTGTACCGGAGCGCACGGAAGCGCTGGATTGACCGGGGCGCAGCCCAAAGCCGGATCAAGTGGCCCGCCGCAGGGCGCGACAGCGCTCCCAGGCACACAAGTGTTGACCGAGGCCAGAAATGCCGGCCGGGGGGTGTTGCCGTCGGGGATGATGATGCCGCCGTTCTTGATATCGAAGGCAGTCAGATTTCCGAGGTCACTGACGAACGGCGGCAACGCCTGCCAACGCAGCCCGAATGACACCGTGAATCGGTCGTTGGCGCGCCATTCGTCCTGAGCATAAATGCCAGTCTGAATCGTGTGTGCATGCACATCGGGACCTGACTGTGCCACATACGTTTTCGTGGGAAGCCCGAGGAGCAGATTTGCAAACGCGTTCCCGGTAAAAACGCCCTGGTCAAACGTGAAATCTCCAAAATCGTCTGCGCCGCCAAAGCTCTCGAGGTCGACGTAAGCCACGCGCCGCACATCGACGCCGAACTTCAGCGTATGCGGTCCTTTCACCCATGACAAATTGTCGGAGAACTGAATTGTCTGCGACTTCGTCGTGCCGTCCTTGTCGCGGCCAATCGGCGTGTAGTTGCCGACATCGTCGCTGAAATTGAATATCGGAAAGGCTCCAGCCGTCGGGTGGTCGCTAATGTCGAGCCCCTGCAGGCCAAGCGTTGAGATGGCAGTCGCTCCCTGGATCGGGAACGTCACCTGCAACTGATAGTACGAAAGGCCAAAGCGCGCTTCGTTCACAAGATGATCTGTGATCGCGTAGTTGTGTGACACGATCACGTTGTTGTTGTGTTCCAGGTCGTTGTCGGGCGGAAGAAAACTGTTTTGCGTCGCGAGGGCCGTATCCGTCAGCGAACTGGAGTTGATCCGTTTCCAGCTCCACCGCACGAACATCGTCTGCTTTTTGGTCAGAGTTCGATCGATGCGTGTGTCGAATCCATCGGTGTTACTGGGAGTCGGCGTTTGCTGGAGGTAATTCGCCTGGACACCGAACTGCGCGTTCGGAATATTCGGTGCCGGCAGGTAATTGTTGAGCAGACTGATCGCGACCGGATTGATGCAATCACTGGTATTTTGACACGCGCTGCCGCTCGGGATTTTGTTCCCCGGGTAAGGTTTCCCGGTGAATGGATCCATCAGCGGCGTCGAAACTGCCGAGAAATCTCCCGACCGCATCGCTACCGTCGGCACAAACAAAAACAACGGCGTCGAGAAGCGGCGCCGGTTCGCCTCGAAATCGGCGAAGAAAAACGTCTGCGGCTTGTCGCCCGAAATCTTGGGAAGCTTCAGCGGTCCGCCCAGGCTTCCGCCGAAAGTGTTGAAAGCCTTGTGTGGTTTGTCGTCTGCGTTCCATACGCGCGCGTCAAGCGCGTCGTTCTGCATGTACTCAAACGCGCTCCCGTGGAATTGGTCGGAGCCGCTCTTGGTGCTGATCGTAACGTCGCCGACCTGGGCAAACTCCGCATTGTTGTTGAATTGGGTCACCTTGAATTCGCCGATCAGTTCCGTCGACGGATTCATGTTCCCCAGCGCCCCGTTTTGGCGGATGTTCACCGTTGACGACCCATCCACCGAATACTGCACCTGCGAGGGGAGTCCTCCTCCCACCGACACGTTGCCGTTCGCATCCTGCTGCGCTCCGGGCACCGTTGACAGCATCGCGAGCGGACTCGTCGTCGATCCGCGATAGTTCACCGGCAGACTTGTAATCTGCTGGAAATCTTTGCTGTCGCCGATCGTCGCGTTCTCCGTATTGATTACCGGACCGGAATCGCCAGCGACTTCCACAGTTTCCGACGCCGATGCCAATTTCAACTGTGTATCCGCTCGCAAGGTTTGCCGCGCCTCGAGCTGCAGACTGGTCATCTTCGTCTCGCCGAAACCTTCGGCGTGAATCGACAGCTCATAGCGCCCGGGCCGTAGATTGAGAAACTCAAATCCGCCGTTCGTGTCCGTAGCTTCCGTGCCGCTCGCTACGATCGTCGAGATTGACGAGTATCAGCTGTGCGTCTGCTACCGCGCCCTGACCCGGATCCTTCACTACGCCAACGATCGCTCCAAACGTCGATTGACCGTAAGTAATGGGGCTAAACGCGGAATTCAGGACAATCAATGCCAGCGCAATGACCATCGCTGGGAAAGCAGAAAAACTACCTCTGCGAGAGACACCCGTACCCATCTGAATTCTCCTTCCATCTATCGTCTTGTTTCGTCGATGACAGAGACGAGCGCGTCAATCACGCTGTTCGGACGGGGAACTTCGTGTGGCAAGACACTAGAAGGTGAGCTGTAATGAACTCATAAGGGTTTTCGGAATTAGCCGTAAGGAGTTTGAAAGGTTCGTATGCGATTTCGCCTTTGGGACGCGAAGAATCGCGACGGCGTTTCGATGGGTGCTACTCGAACCCCACCGCCAGTAACGACGGGACATACGCTACAGAGCAGACTCCTGACTGGCGCCGCATTCGGACGAATATATTCCCCGAGTGTTCCGGAGTGTAACGCGCGAGCTCTGTCAGGTGATGATTTGGTCGCGGAGGCCGCCGTAGGCGATGCCGCGGACCATTTCTTTGGAGTACATGGAGTAGGGGAAGCCGAGGTCGATGGTGCTGGCTTCGTCCAACGACTTCACTTGTTCTGGCGTGAGATTGAGGTCAACGCTCGCCATGTTGTCCTGGAATTGCGCGAATTTGCGGGCGCCGATGATCGGAATCACCGGGACGGGGCGATAGCGCAGCCACGCAAGGGCTACTTGCGCCTGGCTGCGGCCGATTTGATCGGAGACGGATTTAAGGGCGGCGACAACTCGCTCGGCACGTTGTTCTTCGGGGAGGAAGTCTTTCACCATAGCGTTGCTCATACGACCCTGATCGCCGGTTTTGTCTTTGCCGTGGTATTTGCCGCTGAGGATGCCGCCGGCGAGAGGCGACCAGGCGGTGACGCCGATGTTGAGCGCTTTTGCTGCGGGGATGAGTTCGCGCTCGACGGTTCGCTCGATGAGGCTGTATTCGATTTGCATGGCGATGAAAGGCGACCAGCCACGAAGTTGCGCGAGCGTGTTGGCTTGCGCGACCCACCATGCGGGAGCGTCGGAAACTCCAACGTAGAGAATCTTGCCCTGGCGGACGAGGTCGTCGAGCGCGCGCATCGTTTCTTCGGCGGGAGTGAGTTGATCCCAGATGTGCATCCAGTAGAGATCGATGTAGTCGGTCTTCAGGCGTTTCAGACTGGCTTCGACGGCTTGCACCATGTTTTTGCGGTGATTGCCCGAGGCGTTCGCGTCGGTAGTGGGAAATGAGTTGCTGTACTTCGTCGCAAGGACGATGCTCTCACGATGGCCGCCCATGAATTCGCCGAGCAGCGATTCGCTCGTGCCATTGGTGTAGATGTTGGCAGTGTCGATGAAATTGCCGCCGGCCTCGCGGTAAGCGTCGTACATTTTGCGCGATTCGTCTTTTGCGGCGCCCCAGCCCCAATCCTCACCGAAAGTCATCGTGCCGAGTGAAATTTCAGAGACGCGGAGTCCACTGTTGCCAAGAAGCCGGTAGCGCATTATTCGCCTCTATGTGCGGTTTGCTTGCTCATCCAGATAGATGCCGGGCCTCGCGACAGGTTGCGTGGTCAGATGTGAACTCAAAATGAAAGAGCCAGGTTCGGGCGAACCTGGCTCGGGAAATTTATTTGTAGGTTCTTACTTGGTCGAAGCGGGTTGTGCTTCGGTCTGGGCGGCTTTGGCGGCGGCTGCGGCGGCAACGGTTTTGTACCACTCGAAGGTGCGGCGCAGGCCTTCCTCGAAATCGACAGGAGCTTCGTAGCCGAGGAAGTTGCGGGCGGCGGTGATGTCGGCTTGCGAATCGCGGATGTCGCCTTCGCGGTTGGGGTCGTGCTTGGCTTCCATCGGATGGCCGGAGATTTTGGCGAGCAGCTCGACGACTTTGTTGAGCGAGACGCGGCCGCCGACGCCGACATTGAAGACTTTGCCGGAGACATTGCTCGGCGCTTCAAAGGCGAGGAGGTTGGCCTGCACGGCGTTTTCGACGTAGGTGAAGTCGCGGGTTTGCTCGCCGTCGCCGAAAATTACCGGCGTGGTTTCATTCAACGCGGCGGTGCAGAACTTTGCGAGCACTCCGGAGTATGGCGAGCTGGGATCCTGGCGCGGGCCGAAAACGTTGAAATAACGGAGCGCTACGTTTTCAAGGCCATAACAGCGGCCGAAAGTCTGGAGGTAAAGCTCGCCGACAAATTTCGTGACGCCGTAAGGAGAAATCGGCGCGGGCTGCATGGTTTCGACTTTGGGAAGCGTGGCGGTTTCGCCGTAGGCTGAGGAAGATGCGGCGAAAACGATGCGCTTCACTTTGGCGTCGCGGGCGGCGACGAGAACGTTCAGTGTGCCGTCGATATTGATGGTGTTTGAGCCGATCGGATCTTTGACCGAGCGGGGGACCGAGGTGCGCGCGGCGAGATGCAGGACGAAGTCGGCTTCATGCATCGCCTTGCGGACGATTTCGATGTCGGTGATGCTGCCCTTGATGAAGGTGATTTTGTTGCGGACGTCGGCGAGGTTCTCTTCCTTGCCGGCGGAAAGGTCGTCGAGGACGACAACGCTGTGGCCGCGCTTAACGAGTTCGTCTACGGTATTCGATCCGATGAAACCGGCGCCGCCTGTCACGACGTAACGCATGTGGAGAAATCCTCCTGATCGACTCTAACCAACTGGGCTAATCAACTGCTGGCCGCAGGGCGGCCCATCCGATTTCGGTCGCGGCGCGGGGCGTCACGACGGGACAGCATAATTGAACCCAAAAACCACCGATCGGGTTGAACTGTGGTGGGACAGTATCGCGGCTCGCCGCAAACCGGGAGAAGGCCGGGCTGCGCTTCGGTACGCTCCAGTTCGATGCACCGCACGCGAGATTGGCCGCGACCAGACTCGCGCGAAATCGTATTGTACGATGGAAGGAGGCCAGGCAACGCAAAGTTTGGGAAACGAGTCGCATAAGGGTTATGAGCTTGGGTAAAACTGCTATCGGAATTGTGGTTATCGCCGTGGTTGCTGGCGGCGCGTATTACTTTGTGCATGAGCGCTCGGCTCGGGCCGAGCGGGGTGTGCCGGCGGCGGTTGCGCCGGTTGAGGCTCCCGCGTCAACCATCGAGCCGGCTGCTCCGGCTGCCGCACCGGCGACGAATTCAACGGCTGCAGCGACACCAGCCGCGGCGGCCGCGAAGGCTTCGCCGGGAGCGGATCCTGGTTTACCGCTGAAGGGCGGCGAGGTGCTCGATTTCGCTGCGGACGTCGCGAAGGTGAGCAACGTCGGAACGTTGCAGCTCAAGACTGCTGAGAAGCGGAACGTCTCGGGCAAGAATGCGTGGCATTTGCAGGCGTTTGCGCACACGCAGAATCCGCTGCGGATGGTGTTTGAGCTGGACGACCAGTTCGACTCGTACAGCGATCCTTTGACGATGACCAGCGTGCAGTACGAGATGCACTTGAGCGAGCGCGGGCAGAAAGTGGACTCGGTGCAGCATCTGACTTCGACGGGGCGAGATGCAGCGCCACCGAATGCAGTGCAGACGCATGTGTTGCCGGGGACGCGCGATCCGCTGGGGATGATGCAGTATCTGCGGCATGTCGATTGGTCGAAGACAGCGAAGGTGGAAGGGCCCGTTTACGACGGGCACAAACTTTACGACGTGATCGCTTCGCTGGCGGGATCAGGGCAGAGTGTGACGGTGCCGGCCGGGACTTTTAATGCGGACAAAGTTGAGATTCGTGTTTTCGATAATGGGCAGGAAATGAAAGACGCGCACTTCTTTGTTTATTTTGCGAAAAATGACGCGCGGACGCCGGTGTTGCTTGAAGCGGAAATGCCGTTTGCTTCGGTACGGGTTTCGCTGAAATCGGCGAAGTGACTTCGTCCCTTTTTTGGTGACCTCGATAGCCGCTTAACTGTTACCGCGAATGAATCGGAAGCGCTCCTCGTGTGCAAATCCGATTGTGATACTGTCACTTCGACGCTGACGCGAACCATGCCTTCTACGACCGACGAGATACGAAGACAACTCAACGAAAGTGCGCAGGTTAAGCAGTCGTTTTCTCCGGAGCTCATTCAACGGATCGCGACGTTTGCGGAAAAATCGAGCGCGGCGCTGCGGGCCGGGGGCAAGCTGGTGTTGTTCGGCAATGGAGGCAGCGCGGCGGATGCGCTGCATCTCTCGGCGGAACTCGTGGTTCGGCTTCGGGCCGAGCGGCCCGGGCTGCCTGCACTGGCGCTGACGACGAATCCGTCGGTTTTGACCGCTGCCGGGAATGATTACGGCTTCGAGCGCATCTTTTCGCGACAGATTGAGTCGCTGGTTGAGGCGAAAGATGTCGTGGTGGCTCTGTCAACGAGCGGAACGAGCCCGAATATTATTCGTGGAGCGGAAGCGACTCGCGCACGCGGCGCGTATCTTGTCGCGTTCACGGGTGAAACAGGCGGGAAGCTCGCTCCACTTGCCGATCTTCTATTGAATGTTCCCTCGACGGATCCGCAACGGATTCAGGAATCTCACATTACGATCGGGCACATAGCGTGTGCTTTGATCGAGAAGCAAGTCTCAGGCGTTAACTAGATCCACCGAACGCATCGGCACGAGTGTTCCCAAAATCTTTCAGGGCAAAAAAGAGGGGCACGGCAGTGCCGCGCCCCTACGGTTATTTTTGAGCTCCGACTAGCAGAGCACGATTTTGTCGCGGTGACGAACGACGCGGCGAGTTGCGTTGCGCGTGTCGACGACCAGCTTGGCCGAGTCCACGATCGACGCGTAGTCGTAGCTGGTGTGGTCGGTTGCGATCACGACGCCGTCGTAGCTGCCGATGGTCTGAGGATTCAGCGGCACCGACTTCATGTTTTCGTAGTTGTAGTGGCGCATTTTGTGGAGCTGCGGGAAATAGGGGTCGTTGTAATCGAGTTCGGCGCCGCGCTGCTGGAGCAACTGCATGATTTTCAGCGTGGGCGATTCGCGCAAATCATCGACGTCCTTTTTGTAGGCGACGCCGAGGATCAGGATCTTCGAGCCTTTGATGGCTTTTTTGCGATCGTTGAGCGCGCTGGCGATGGCTTCGACCACGTGATACGGCATCGCGGTGTTCACTTCGCCGGCAAGCTCGATGAAGCGAGTCGCGAAATCGTACTCGCGCGCTTTCCAGGAGAGATAGAACGGATCGACCGGGATGCAGTGACCGCCGAGGCCCGGGCCCGGATAGAAAGGCATGAAGCCGAACGGCTTGGTCGCCGCGGCGTCGATGACTTCCCAGATGTCGACGTTCATGCGCAGGCTGAGCATTTTGAGCTCATTGACCAGGGCGATGTTGACGCAGCGGAAGATATTTTCGAGGAGCTTGGCCATTTCAGCGGCGCGCGTTGAGCTAACCGGCACGACCTTGGCGACGATCGGGGTGTAGAGGGCGACAGCAGCGCGGCCGCTGGGAGGATTGGCGCCGCCAACGACCTTTGGAATCTGCGCGAGGCCATATTGCTTGTTGCCTGGATCTTCGCGCTCGGGCGAGAAAGCCAGGAAGAAGTCGCCCGGAACGTTTTCAGCGTCTGGTCCAGCGGCGATGGGGCACTTGAGGCCGCTCTTTTCGAGAATCGGCAGAAGGAGTTCTTCGGTAGTGCCGGGATACGTCGTGGATTCCAGAACGACGAGTTGACCCTTTTGCAGGTGTGGGTAAATCGAGAGGCCGGTGTTCTCGACGTAGCTCAGGTCGGGCTCACGGCGTTCGTCGAGCGGAGTCGGGACGCAGATGATGATGGCGTCGACGTCTTTGAGTTCGGCGAAGTCGGTCGTCGCGCGGAAGTGCTTGCTGTTGACGTATTGCTGAATCTTGGCTTGCTGAATGTGCTCGATGTAGGACTTGCCGGCATTGAGCATCGAAACCTTTTTGGGATCGGTGTCGAAACCTGTGACTTTGTGGCCGGCCTCGGCGAAACGGAGGCCGAGGGGAAGGCCGACATATCCGCAGCCGATGATGCCGACTTTCAGCTGGGAACTTTTGAAAAATTCGGGTTTACGATCGCTTGGCATTTGAGTTGACGTCGCGCTCCTAGATATTTTGGGGGTGCTGCGGGCCTAAAGGCCGGGAGAACCGGGACAGCTCAATACTAGCAGGGTGAGAACTGGGCGCAAGAAACCAAGGTCCTATGGGTTCCAGAGTGAAAAGCTCCAGTACTCCCCGGGCGGTGATTAGTCCTCGCGGAATATGTGTTAAGTCTTTTCTCTACAGTCGTTTATGATAGGGCTTCAACCAATAAGCTAGCGATGACCGCTGACATTGGAATGGGTTAGAGTATTCGGATATGGTCGACGTGCATTGCCACATCTTGCCGGGCATAGACGACGGGGCTGCCGACATCCAGGAATCGTTGACGATGGTCCAGTCGGCGATTAACGACGGCGTGACCCACATCGTCGCCACGCCCCATTCAAGCTCCGAGTACCGCTTCGACTATGACCGGGTGCGGCAGCTTCACGGGCAATTGCAGAGGCTGGTCGGTGACCGGCTGGTGCTGGCGACCGGGTGCGATTTTCATCTCAATATCGAAAATCTGGAAGCGCTGCGGCGAGATGCGCGCCGGTTTTGCATCAATCAAAAGAACTATCTGCTGGTTGAGTTCAGCGACTATTCGATTCCGCCGAACACGGCGCACACGCTTCATGACATGCAGCTTATGGGGCTGCATCCGATCATTACGCATCCGGAGCGCAACCAGATTATTGAGGCGACGCCGGGCATGCTGGCGTCGTGGATTCGTCTGGG
Organism: uncultured Acidobacteriota bacterium; assembly: GCA_963766985.1. Classification (GTDB taxonomy): domain Bacteria; phylum Acidobacteriota; class Terriglobia; order Acidiferrales; family UBA7541; genus Acidiferrum. The sequence goes on along the minus strand of CAVYCJ010000002.1, from coordinate 1,032,355 downwards.
ATGCTATGGGCAGGTAACGGCCGCGTCGGTTACGGGGACGTTTGGGCCGAAGGCGAAGGCGGCGGCGCTGCGATGGATCGAGCAGGGACTGATTCATTTCGTGGCGAGCGATGCGCACAACACACGAGGGCGGCCGCTGCGGTTGCAGCCTGCGTACGAAGTAGTTCGAGAGAAATTCGGGGACATCCGGGCACGAGCGTTGTTCTCCGACAATCCGTTTGCGGCGTTTGAGGGGCGAGACTTGCCGTATGTGCCCGACATTACGCCCGATGAGAAGCCGAAGGCGAAGAAGCGATTTTTGTTTTTCTAGTTTCAGGCTGAACGCCGAGCGTTGCGTCAGGAATTTCTACGAATGAGCCGGGCGGAGCGGCATTCCGATCCACACGTTGAACATGCCGAGAACTTCGCGAACGACGTCGAGCACATCCGTTGTGGAGCGCCACCAGTGTGTTGGGTCGAAGGGATCGTCGGCGGGCGTTCGGACGATGATGCGAGCGCTGCTGTCGGCGTACTTTTTCCAGAGAGCATGAACGCGGCGCGTATGCGCTTTTGTCGTGACGATGATCACGAGGGTTGCGTTCTGCTTTTTCGCTTCGGCTGAGATGGCCCGAACTTCGTCCACCGTATTGGTGATTGCGGGAGTCAGCGTATAGATGTTGGCCGGTGACACGCCGGCATGTTGCAGCACGCGGGCGTTGAGTGCGTCTTCGCCAGGTGCGTCGATATCGAGAGCAGCGAGCGATGCGGTGGGTTCGTTGGGATGCGTCAGCCAGATTTGCTGCGCCCAGCTTGCTTGATAGAGGCGCGCGGCTTCGAGCGCACGCATCGGGATGCGGCCGCTGAGGACGACGATCGCGGTTGCTTTTTCGAGCGGATCTTCGACCACCAGCCAGCGGCCAACGTTCAGCAGTAGCACCACGATTGCGGCGATCGCGACGAGCAAGACACTCGCAAAAATCCAGAGCGCGCTTGACCGCGGTGGGCGTGGTGGTTCGGCATCATCGAAAGTTGGAGACGCGAATTGGTCGGCGGTAGCCACAGAAAAACCGGATGGTAGCGTGCCGGGTGGAAGTGGTCAATCAACGCAGCGGAAGATAGACTGAAATGTCATAGATTTAAATTTCAGCTTCGCAGTTCGCGCAACTTCGGGAGGATGTATGCGGGCAGTGATCACCGGCGGTGCCGGATTTCTGGGTTCGCATCTTTGCGATCGGTTTATCGCGGAGGGATGGGAAGTGCTGTCGCTCGATAACCTGATCACCGGCGTCGAGGCGAATCACGCGCACCTGGCGAAGAACCCCAAATTCCAGAGCCGCGTCGTCGATGTCTGCGAGCCGATTTCGGTCGATGGCGCGGTCGACTACGTTTTGCACTTCGCGTCGCCGGCCAGCCCTTTTGATTATCTGAAATTTCCGATCGAGACGATGCGAGTTGGCTCAGTGGGAACGCAGAACGCGCTCGATCTGGCGCGCGCCAAGAAAGCCAAGTTCTTCATCGCTTCGACGAGCGAATGCTATGGCGATCCGGACGTATCGCCACAACCGGAAAGCTACTGGGGCCACGTCAATTCGATCGGACCCCGCGCGGTATACGACGAAGCAAAGCGCTTCGGCGAAGCGATGACGATGGCGTATCACCGCTACTTTGGCGTCGACACGCATATCGTGCGTATTTTCAATACCTATGGACCGCGTATGCGGTTGAACGACGGCCGCGCGCTGCCGAACTTCGTGCACCAGGCGCTCACGGGCAAGCCGATCACGGTCTACGGGGAGGGGAAGCAGACGCGCAGCTTCTGCTATGTGTCGGACCTAATCGACGGTATCTACAAGCTGGCGATGTCGGACGAGCACCTGCCGACGAACATCGGCAACCCGCAGGAAATCACGATTCTGCAATTTGCGGAAAAGATCCGTGAACATTTCGAGAACGCTCCGAAAATCATTTTTGAACCCTTGCCGCAGGACGATCCGAAGCAACGCTGCCCGGATATTTCCAAAGCCAAGCGACTGCTCGGCTGGTCGCCTAAAGTAGGGCTCGCCGAAGGCTTGAAGATCACGATGGATCATTTCAAGCGCGAATTTGCAGCTACGAGGTAACGGCCGAGCTAGGCTTGCCGCTACGAATCAACGTGCGGGTTCGTGGGCGATCGCTCGAATTTGCTCGCGGCCGAATGAGAAGTATTCGAATTCGAGTTCGCGCATGCGCTGCGGCGAGCAGATGTTGCGACCATCGATGACCAGGCGGCGCGCCATCAGGTTCCCGGCCTTCTCCCAGTCCAGATTGCGGAATTCGTCCCAGTCGGTGCAGATCAGGACGGCTTCGGCATCGCGCAGCGTTTCGTAAACGTTTTCGTGGTACGTGATCTGGGGCAGGACCGCCTTGGCACGCGAAATCGCCTCGGGATCGGTGGCGTGAACGTCGGCGCCTTCGCTAACCAACCGCTGAGCGACGTCGAGCGCCGGCGAGAAACGCGTATCGTCAGTGTTCGCTTTAAACGCCAGGCCTAACATAGCGACGCGCTTCCCTTTGATCACCCATAAAGCTTGATGAACTTTGTCGAGGAAGCGATCGATGCGCTGTTTGTTGACGCGTTCGGCGGCTTTGAGAATGTCGAAATCCACGCCGACGGTCCCTGCAAGATGGACGAAGGCCTGCAAATCTTTCGGGAAGCAGAATCCGCCGAATCCAAGTCCAGCCTTCAGAAATTGTCCGCCGATGCGCGGATCGAGACCCATCGCGTGCGTAACTTCATTCACGTCCGCGCCAATTTTTTCGCACAGGTCAGCCAGAACATTCGCGTAGCTGATCTTCAGCGCGAGGAACGAATTGGAAGCGTGCTTGATCAGTTCGGCGCTGTTGATCGTCGTCACGAGCAGCGGCGCGTCCGCCACAGCAGGGCAGCCGTTCTTGTGAATCGGGCACGTAAACTTTCGCTCGAGAATCGGGCGATAAATTTCGCGCATTTGGGCCGCGGACGCTTCGTCTTCAACTCCAACGACGACACGATCTGGGTGCAAAAAGTCTTCGACTGCCGTACCTTCGCGCAAGAACTCGGGGTTGGAGACAACATGGAAGGTCAGCCCGCTACCACGCGAATACGCATTGAGAGCGCGACGCAATTCGAGACCGGTACGAGCGGGGACCGTGCTCTTTTCAACGACGAGTTTTGACGAACGCGCTTCCGCAGCGATTTGCCGTGCAACGTTATCAATAGCGGAGAGATCGGCTTCGCCGTTTTCTTTCGGCGGTGTGCCAACGCAAATGAAAATCGCATCGCTGTTGCGAATCGCTTCGCCTGCATCGGCGGTGTACGAGATTTTGCCGGCCTTTGCCGCCGACTTCAGAACTTCGTCGAGGTAGTGCTCGTAGATGGGAACTTCGCCAGCGTTGAGTCGGGCGATGCGATTCGTGTCGACGTCAGTGCAAATGACGCGATGGCCCGCCTCGGCGAGGCAAGCGCCCGTGACCAAGCCTACATAACCACAACCGATTACACAGAGGTTCAAGTTGCCTCTCCCTGCGAAACTTAGACGTATATCGGAAACCGTGTGGGTCGGCTCGAACTTCTATTGTGACGGAAACAGATTGACGGGGAAAGTATGAGTTACCGCGTGAGTGCCTTACCGAGGCGTCTCTCTATGCTGACATGTTGGCTGTGCGAGGAGCGGTGTTTCTACCGAGCAACAATCCACGCAACCCCAGCAACGCGAGGCGCGGCTGGCGTCGCAGCACCGTCCATAGAAGCCGCGCGGACTCGTCCCGATTAATCTCGCTGAGCGTATTGCGTGTCGCCAGACTCAACAAATCCACGAGATTCGAATAATCCTTTTGTTGAAAGTGATGCATCGTCCGGCGAATGAGCCAGTGCGTGTCGAGCTCGCGGCGAAGTGTTCGCAGTTCGCGGCTCGCGCCATCGCGCAAAATCGATTGTGCAACGCCGATCGCGCCGCGAAAACCGGTGACGATCCCTCCCACCGTCGTGACTTTCACCTGAGCGGCTGCATCGCCGACGAGATACACGTCACCATTGCCGACGCGGCGCTTTACAGGGATCCATTTGCGGTAGACCGGAATCTGCGCGCCCTGCCATTCAAGCGGCTCCATGTGTTTTTTCTCGAGGAAGCGCGCAAGCCGTTTCGCCGTATCAGCACCCTCGCCAATGATGCCCAGCGCTGCGCGTTCTGATGATTCGGGAATCAGCCAATAGAAGTAGGGCGTGTCGTCAGGCACGAACCACACGCGCGTCGTGTCAACCGGGCAATCCTTTGGCAAGCGCACGATCGCCTGGACCAGCGGCACGGTTTCGATCGGCGGCCACCCGGCCGTTCGCGCGACGCGGCTCGTGGCACCGTCGGCACCGATCACGCTCGCAGCATGCAATTCCTCACGTTTACCCGAAGATTCAACGTCGAGATGCAGTCCGCGCGAATTCGGCGAGAGGCTCAGGAAGCGTGAGTCAAAAGAAACCTGAGCGCCGGCTTGTTGTGCCTCCTCGGCAAGTGCCGGGATGAGCTTCGAGCGTTCGATGATCAGGTCAGGTTTCGAGAGCGCGATCTGTGCAGATCGGCCATCGGTGAACAGTTCAAACCGGCGAATTTCGTTCAGGATGCTTGTCCCGGCTGACGCGCCGAGTTGATTGCGAAAGTGATCGGTAACAATCAGGGTTCGCGGGTCAGGCTCGAAACTTGATTTGGATTCGAGAACACGAACGGCTCGACCGCCACGCGCGAGTGCTGTCGCCGTAAAAAGGCCGGCGGCCGAGCCACCCACGATTACAATCTCATCTTTTTGCCGGCTGACGCCGGATTGCGACGAAAGGTTTGGCACGATTCTGCGGATTCCTGTGCTTTGGACAAAGGCTCATCGGTGACAGTCGATGAACGCAATGTTTGTGTTACGGACTATGTGGCGAATGGTTATGCGAGCCGCTTCGCCAACGATTGGAACTTCGTCTGCCGCAAGTATAGCGAAATCAAAAGTGAGGACAAAATTTCTCGACGAGGAATTCAAGCTGCTTGAGGAAATCCTGGACGGACCGCGTACAACTACGCGGCGAGCGCCTTCGGAGCTTTGCGTTTCTGCGGTTCGTAGGGAGTTTGTTCCAGCAGCGCGACGCCGACGAGGGTGAGAGCGGCGGCGATCGCACCGGCTGCAAGAGCGTCTTTTGCGGAAACATAGGTCAAGAGGACCGCGGCGCCGCCCGTGATCGCACCGAGAGAATACATCGCGAGCACTGCACCACGCTGGCCCCAAAGGTTCGCCAGCCTGTGCGCAGTATGGTCTTTGCCAGGCGTTGTGAATGGGATGAGGCCACGGCGCGATCGCGAAATCGTGACGAGCGTGGTGTCGAAAATGGTCGCACCGAGAATCAGGACTGGCACAAGCCAACCGGAAATCGAGTTTGAGTGTTCGAGGCGAAGCTTCAAGCCCAGTGTGGCCATCAGGAAGCCCAGGAACATGGCGCCGCCGTCACCCATAAAAATTTTGGCCGGCTTGAAGTTCCAGCGCAGGAAGCCGGTCGCGCCACCGAGAACCGCCGCGGCGAGTGTCGTCACAAGCGTCTGACCGTTGAGGTAAGCGATCATCGCGAAGAAAATAGAAGACATCGCGGCGACGCCGGCGCACAAGCCGTCCATGTGATCGAGAATGCTGAAGGATGCGGTAATCCCGACGACCCAGACTACGGTCAGGACTGCGTCGAGCGCATAGCCCGCGCGTCCGGCAACGAAAGTCTCGAACACCTGGGCGTGGATTCCGCTGGCGAGAAGAATTCCGGCCGCGAAGGGCATCGCGACAAAAAGCTTGATCTGATGGTGGAGCCAGCCTTTGTCGTCGAGGAAGCCGACCGCAGCCACGAGTGTGGCGCCAGCGACGATGCCGAAGCTTTGTGCGCGTGCCGGACCGTCGAACGCAAACAATACGGCGAGCATGATGGCGCCCCACATTGCGAGGCCGCCCAGGAGCGGGATAGGCTGCATGTGTACTTTGCGAGGTCCGGGCAAATCCACCATTCCGACACGTAGCGCCAGCGCGCGAACCGGGACGGTGAGCATCAGCGATGCGAAAAGAGCGATACCAAAGGCCAACAATCCTGCGGCCATGAGACCTCGATGACTTGTGATCGCGCCGGCCGGGGAGAGACTGCAAACAGTCGGCGATTCACGTAAATTTATGCCCGGTTGGGGACCGAGCATCCCAAGTATTTACGGTACTCTGCAGTAAACAAAGCTGTCCCACACAGCTTAACTCAAGATACCCCGGGGGATGCAAGTGATACCGAAAACATTCGAGGGCCGCACGAGACAGTAAATGGCGGTGAAGTTGTTGGTGGGGCGTTACTTGCTGAGGCTGGGGCTTATCGCCGGGCCGCAGATTCGAGGATTGTGGCGAACTTCTGGATCTCGGCTGCGCGTGCGTAGCCGGGGGCGGCAATGCGCGCTGCAGCACCCATTGCGGCGACGAGTGAAGGGTCGGCAAGCAGTGCGCGCACTGCGGCCACCACGTCCTCGGGACGCTCGGGATCGGCGGCGCAGCCGAAGTTTTCTCGTGCGCCGAGCGCGGCGGCGTCGGTTTCTTTTGGTGCGACTGCGAGAATCGGCCTGCCTGCTGCCAGGATTCCGTACATTTTGCTCGGTACGACCACGCCTTCGAGGCCGCGCTTGATTGTAATTACGTGAGCGTCGGCGGCGGCGAGTACGGAAGAGACTTTGCTCGACGGGAAGAAGGGAAGGAAGCGAATGTTCGGAGATTCCGGCGGCAAGTGTTTGCAACCGGGCACGCTGTGCGCCGTCCCCTACGAAAACGAGGCTCACGCCATCCCGTTGCAATTCGCGCGCGGCGGACAGCAGTGTTTCCCAGGCCCCGTAGAAACCAAGGTTTCCGGCGTGCACCAGAACGAAGCGAAAGCCGTTGCGAATCGACCGAATTACTTCGGGATCGAAGTCGGTGTTTGTAGAAGAGGTAGCGGATTCTTCCACTCCGTCGCGAACGATGTCGATGCGATCTAAGGCGACACCTTTCGCCGCGATGCGTGCTTTCATGTCTTCGCCGAGCACGATGACTCGACTGGCACGGCGCAGCGCCCAACGGTGCAGCTTCTCCCACACGCGCGCCATCAGGCCAGGCTTGACGATCGAGCCACCCACGGCCATGTCGGGATACATATCGCGGATGTTATAGACGAACGGCTTGCCCTTCAGCATCGACACGAACGCGCCAACGATTCCCTCGAAAGGCGGATCGGTCATCGCGAGGATGACATCGCACGATGTGAACAGCGCTCGCGGGACACTCAATGCGACGTACGACAAATAGTTGAAGACGCGTCGGGACATCTGCGTTCGCGGATAGTCGGTGGAACCGACTCGGATGACGCGAATTCCATTCTGTTCTTCGGTCCGCCAGAGTCGCCACGTGCGCCGTTCTGTAGGGTCGTAAGACGGCCGGCCACAAATCACAGTGACGGCATGTTTCTGCGCCAGAGGCTCGATAAACGCCGCAGCCATCTTCGCCGTGGCCGACGTGTCGGGCGGGTAATAGAGATTGAGCAGAAGAACTTTCATCGTGTCGGCGGGTGCGACGCGGAGTTCATTGTTTCGTGATGAAGAAATCGCCCAGGGCTAACGCATCCATTTGTGTGCGCTGAAAACAATCCAGTGCTTCCTCGGGCCGGCAAACGATGGGCTCGTTGTCGTTGAAGGAAGTGTTCAGCACAATCGGCACGCCGGTCGCTGCCTCGAACGAGCGAATGAGCCCCCAATAGCGCGGGTTTGCCTCGCGCGTCACCGTTTGCAGACGTCCCGTGCCGTCAACGTGCGTTGGCGCCGGAATTTGTTCGCGCTTCTCCGGTCGAACCGAATAAGCCATCGTCATGAACGGTGATGGATGTGAATTCTCGAACCATTCGCCGGTTTTATCCGCCAGAATCGAGGGCGCGAATGGTCGAAAAATCTCGCGATGCTTGATGCGGCGATTCAAGATGTCTTTCATGTCGGGCCGCCGAGGATCGGCGACGATGCTGCGATTTCCGAGTGCCCGTGGGCCCCATTCGGCGCGCCCTTGGAACCACCCGAGAATTTTTCCATCGGCAATCGACCGCAGCTGCGCGTTTGCAAACATCCTCTTCGCTTGATTCACGTCACACAGAAGCCGTTGTGAGCGATCGCGCTTGCATCGATCGCCTTACGGATCTCGTCGCGCGAAAACTCCGGTCCCCAATACGAATTGCCCATCGCGAAGGAGCGCGGCTTTCCGAGTTTCTGATGCCAAATGTAATATGCGGCGCCGATTGCGAGCCCCGCATCTCCGGCGGCGGGCTGGACAAACACTTCTCGAAACGGAGTCGCATCCAGAATTTTGCCGTTCGCGACGCAGTTAAAGGCACAACCGCCCGCCAGGCAAACCGACTTCAGCCCGGTCTGCTTCGCGAGCTTGGTCAGCATGCCGAGATATACTTCTTCCAATCGCGCCTGCAGCGACGCTGAAAGGTTTTTGTGCCGTTGCTCCAACGGAGCTTCCGGCGTGCGCGCTGGTCCAAGCCGGCGCGCCATCTCGTCGGAAAAAAGCTTGCTCTGGACCGGTGTCTTTGTTGCGTCGGCCCAACTCATCTCGGGACCGGTGCGATGATGAACGAAAAAGTCGAGCCCAAGCTGAAATCCGTTCGCTCCGCGAATCTGGGTCGAATCGCACAATGTCGCGAAACACGTCGAGCGATTCAGGTTGGCCATAGGCCGCCAAGCCCATCACCTTATATTCGTCGCCATATTTCAGAAATCCGAGATATTGCGTGACCGCGCTGTAGTAAAGACCGAGCGAATGAGGGAATGCGACCGCGCCGTCGATCTTCATGCGCGCACCGGCGCCGCTGCCCCACATGGTGCTCGCGAAATCGCCAAGCCCATCCGCGGACAGCAATGCCGCCTGCTCAAACGGTGAGACGAAAAAGGCACTGGCGAGATGCGCCTGGTGATGCTCGACGCGATGAAACTGTGATTTCAACTTTGCCGGATCGCTATCGAATGCTGCGGCGAGCGCTTCGGGAATTCCTGTGAACTTGACGAGCACCTTCGCTCGCTCTCGCGCGAACGACGGCATCTTCATGGCGTATAAGAGCTTGGTCGCCATCCGCGCATACGGGTCGCGCGGCACCGCGACGTGATCGACGTCGGCGAGCGTGATGCCCGCGGCCTGCAGGCAGTAGCGAATCGCCAGCGCCGGGAATCCGGCGGCGTATTTCACGCGGTTAAAGCGTTCTTCTTCGACCGCAGCGATCAGCTTGCCATCGCAAACGATCGCGGCCGACGCGTTGCCGTGATACGCGTTTATACCAAGGATATTCATTCGGTAAAGGCAGTATACACTCGATTATCCCGCTGCTCGCCCGATCGCAATACGCGAAGTTTCCAACGCACGCAGCTAGAGATTTTGCCGGCACCATTCGTTCAAAACGTACAGCGACCATGGCCGCGACCATGAAGTCTTACCCGCAAGAAAGCTCTGCCAGACACTCTTCACTCCACCCGCATGGATGTGTGGCGCCAGAGCCGGAGACAAGTCAGCAAAGCTGCGTTCGATGCGCGCCCGCAATGCGCCATGCAGCCATTCCTTCCACGGCAGCGTAAACGTCCGCTTGCGTTGCGCGAAAACCTGCTTCGGCAGCGCATCGCCAACCGCTTCGGCCAGCAACGCTTTTTGAACTCCCGGTCGTTGACGCGCCGCATCCGGCAACGAGCCCACGAATTCAACGAGCGGCGTGTCGAGCAGCGGCACGCGCACTTCGAGCGACTGGGCCATGCTCACCGAATCCGTATCGCGCAGCAGTGTGTTCACCATGTAGCTCTGCATCTCGAGCCACGAAATCGCGGCGAGCGGTTCTAATTTTCGCGCTGTGTCGGCAATTTGTTGGAGCCGACCCACCCACGTGGGTTCCAGCGTCACGCCATCCGCATGCACTGTGCTCGGACGAAATCGCGGCTCGATCAATCGCGACAACTCCGACAGCGGGAAAAGTGTTCGCGTGAAAAAATAAGGATGTGGCAACGCATCCGGCGCGATCCACGCGTCGACTACTTTGCGGGCGCCATCGGAGCTCGCGCGATTTCCAATCATCCCGCGCAGAATCGGCGCGAGCGCTCGGCGAACCGGAGCCGGCGCAAACCACGCGGTGCGAATCAACCGTTCGAGCCGCGGCACATTCTCGAACGTCCGATAGCCAGCGAATAATTCATCCCCGCCGAGTCCCGACAGCGCCACCTTCAAACCCACTTCCCGCGCCGCCCACGACACAAAGTACGTATTGATGCCGTCCATCGTTGGCTGATCGAGAGCTCCGATCGCTTCGTCGAGACGCCCGAGCATCGCGTCGCCGTCCAACGCGATCTCCCGATGTTGTGTGCCGCAAGCGTTTGCGACGGCGCGCGCCAGCGGCGCTTCGTCGTACGCAGTCCCTGGGAATGAAAGTGTGAAGCTCCAGATATTCGGTTTCAGCTTGCCGGCAATTGCCGCGATTGCTCCCGAATCCATCCCACTCGAAAGAAATAATCCGACCGGAACATCGGCAATCAGATGAGCGCGCACGGCGTCTTCGAGCATCGGCCGAACTCGCTCGACGGCTGTATCAAAGACGCGTGGTCTGCGTGGATCGCGCGCAGCCGGCGATCGCATCAAGTCCCACCACGGTCGCGCGCGCGGCGTGCGGCGGCGTTCGGGGACATACAACAGCATGCGGTGCCCGGGAGGTAACGAGAAGACGCCTTCGAGCAGCGTCACCGGCTCCGCCACGCTTCCAAAGAATAAGTACGACGTCAGCGCGTCCGGCGAAATCTGCTTCGACGCACTAGCATCGCCGCGCGCCAGCAACGCGCGCACTTCGGATGCGAACACAAGACCGTCCGACGTCTGCGTGTAATAGAGCGGCTTGATGCCGAGCGGGTCACGCGCCAGAAAAAGCAGCGGCGACGTGGCGTAGCGTTTCCGCAAATCGAGCAGCGCGAACGCGAACATCCCGCGCAACTCGGGCAAACAATCTTCGCCCCACTCTTCCCACGCGTGAACCAGCACTTCCGTATCCGACTGCGAAGAAAAAGTATGGCCCAACGAAGTCAGCCGCTCGCGCAACTCGCGATAGTTGTAAATCTCGCCGTTAAACATGACGGCGACATCTTTCGCTTCATTCCACGCCGGCTGATGTCCACCGGGCAAATCAATGATGCTGAGCCGGCGCATGCCGAGCGCAAGTCCCGGCGCTCGGGGATCGTTCACCAAAAATCCATCTTCGTCCGGACCGCGATGCCGGAGTGCCGCCGTCATGGCGCGCACCTGCGTCTCAGCTTCGGTCGTGTGATTCGTCAATGCGGCGCCGCAAATGCCGCACACGCGTTATTCGATCTCCGGTGTAGTCAGAAACGCGGAAGTAGCGCGCAGGAAGTGCTGGCGGAAATGAAAACGGGAAACTTGCGGCCGGCGGTCCGCATACCAGGCGAGCATGAGCCGCAACGCCAGCAACAGAAACGCAGACGCGGCGGTGATCACCAAAACAAAAAACGATTCTCGCTCCAAGAAAAGACTCCAATCGAGAGTTTCGTCCCAGCCGGGAAGAATCGATTCTAGCAGCTTCCTCAAATGAAAGCCGTCCAGAGGCAAGCGCGCGAGGCGTACATGTGCATAGCGTTCGTACGTATATCCAGGCGGATAATTCGGCACGCTCGCGATCGCTTCTTTGAACACTAGAGCATTTTGCAGTTCCTTCCTCGTGAGCGTTCTCCCGCTGCCGTCGCGCATCACGATGCGAAATGATGGATCGACTACGATCCATCGCCCGTCGACCAATACTTCGGCGACGACGTGTTTTGTCTTGCGGTCGGGCGTGAGCAAGAGCAAGCGGCGCGACTCGAGCCCGGCGCTCCTTGAAAGATTCAAGAACGCGTTGGTCGCGGTCCCACATACCGTCAGGAGTTGGCGATAGTTCAGCGTATTTTCCGGATTGCGCCGCGACAATTCGTCGGGCTCACTCGCCACTGCTCGCGACGGTCCGGCTTTCATCCAATCGAGGATGGCTTCGATCTTCCGTTCGGGCGGCTCTGAAGCCGGCACCACCGCATCGGAGAATCCGTGTAGGTACTGGCGCACCGACCACTCTCGCGCTGCGGCGAAGGCGAGACACACCAGTGAAGCGGCGAACAGAAAATTAACAGTCCACCACAAAGCGCGGAACGGCGTGATACGATACATATAAATGTACTAAATAATAACAGCACGAGGATTATTGCATGGAGGGGGTTGACGAAACAAGCTTCAGATAGAGCGACTCCATTGCCTGTGCCGGTTCGGTCCAGCCAAGCCGCTCGACGACTTCGCGGCACCCATTCGATAGTCTTGCGTGAAGTCCTGAGTCAGTCAAAAGCGACCGCAGCGCTTGCGAAATTGCGTTGGCATCGTGAGCAACGACAATCGCCGCATCGCTGCCGAGCAGCGGCGCTACGCCGCATCCTTCGGTGACAATCACTGGTGTACCCGCCGCCGCCGCTTCCGCCGCGGTGTTGCCGAAGTTTTCGTTTTGTGACGGCAGCACGAATACGTCGGCGTCGCGATACGCCTCCCATTTCGCAACATCAAAAAGCGGCCCTGTAAACAAAACTCGCTGCGCGATGCCCATCTGATCTGCCGACTACGCTAAGCGCGCCTTCAAGCCTTCATCATCCGGACCAGCGAAAACAAGTCGAGCATCCTTGCTCTGCACCAACCCGGCGCCAAGATCCGAAAATGCCTTAAGCAGGAGCTCTGGACTTTTTTTCGCTGAAAGACGCCCGAGAAACAGAACCAAACTTGCCGCGTCAGGAATGCCGTGCTTCCTCCGAAATGCGCCGCGCGGAGGCAATTCTGCAGGCGCATCGATGCCATTTCGTCGAAGAACGATCTTTCTCGCGCGAAATCCCACCCGAAGCGAGCTCATCCGCTTCTTGTTCTGACGTCGCAATCAGAAACCTCGCGCCGTCGATCATTTTCTTCCCGAACAGCGACTGATAAAGCCGCTTCTTCCAGAAACTGCGAACAATCGGCACGAACATCCCGATCGGTTCAACCACGTATGGGATCTTTAGAGTGCGGCAATGCGTAGCGATCGCTGGCCCGAGCAAATCGTATAGCCCAAAAATATGCACGACATCGAAATTCTGCAATCGCGCCCGCGCAAATCGCTTTACCGCCGGATTCCAACTCAGCGCGCGATAACGCAGCCACGTAGGCAGATAGATCGACTGCACGCCATTTTCATCGCGTCGCCAGCCGAAAGGAGAACGTGTCGTGCCAGTGCCCGGCACGCCGTTCGGCAGCCGCGCCTCGAAGCCCCAATCCGCCGTCAGCACTGTGACTTGATGTCCGCGTCGCGCCAGTTCTTCCGAAAGCGCCCGAACTTTTACCGGTGGCCCGCCGAACTCGAGAAACGGTGCATAGCTCTGCGTGACATTCAGGATTCGCATAGCTCGCGAAGAAGTTTTTTCAGCGATTTTGCAAAAACTCCGAATTTGAATTCGCGATTCACGCGTTCGCGTCCGCGCGCGCCCATCTCTCGTCCCAGCGCAGGGTCGGAAAGCAGCGTTTGGATCGAAGTAGCCAGCTGCGGCACGTCGCCATGCTGCACGAGATATCCCGTTTTGCCGTCGTCGATGACTTCGGGCGCTCCGCCATGTGCGCCGCCAATCACGGGTTTGCCGCGCGCCATCGCTTCTAAATATACAAGCCCAAATCCCTCGCCTCGGCTGGGCAACGCAAAAATCTCGCACGCCGAATAGCACGCCGCAAGCTCGGCGTACGTCAACCCCGTGTAGAAATGAACGTGACCCTGCACGCCGCTACCCTTCGCAATCTGTTCCAGCCACTCTCGATCATCACCATCGCCGACGGCCACCAGTTGCAGATCCGGCCACTCGTGCAACAAGCGCGGAAGCGCAGTGATCAGCGTGTCCATTCCCTTATATCGTTCGTTCGATTGCCAGCGTCCGACCGTCAAGATCACGCGCCCAGCCGGATAGTTGAGGGGCAGCGAGGACTGCGCCGTCGCCACCGCGAGATTCTCAAATTCGGGATCGAGCGCCCAAGGCAACACGCGAATGCGATCGCGCGGAATCTGTTGCTGCGTCGCAACGTGATTCGCTGTGTCCTGTGTGGGCGTCAGGATCAGGTTGGCGCGGCGAAGTGCGCGCCTCCGTAATGTCGATAGCGGTTCCCAGACTTCGATTCCGTGCGCCACGATGATCGATTTCATTCGCGGCGCCGCAATTCGCAAACCCTGCACCACCGGGGCCAAATTAGGATGCGCCGCGACGACCAACTTGGCGTGCCGCCTCGCCGATCGCAGCGCCGTCGCCGTAAATCGTCCCTTCGCCCGGGCGCTGCCCGTGAAAACAAATTCGCGATCGCCGACCGACATCCGATGCAGCTCGGGCGTGTCGTTCAGGCTCAGAAGCCGGCACTCCATCTTTCGGCTTTCGGCGAACTCGGTGATCACCGCTGCCAAATGCCGTCCTGCTCTCTGGATCCCGCCGGCTGGTTCGAGCTCGGGAAAGAGGCCAATAATCACGCGCCGAGTCTGCCAACAGCCGCGAAGGAAGGCAAGGCGCGATTTCTCTTGTGCTGATTCGCAATTGAAGTTGCGAAAGGATGAGCCGACAATCGGAGAAAACTATCGGCCAGAACGCGACGAGTCGACGACCTCTAGGAGATCGCTCATGCGATCCAGATAAATGTCCGCCGGATGTTGCGCGCGATCATGAATGCCAAATCCATAATTCACCGCCGCCGCGATCATGTTCGCGTTCCGCGCCGTTTGAATATCCACTTCCGAATCGCCAACCATAATCGAGTCGCCCGCGTTCACGCGAAACTCACCGAGAATCGTCTTCGCTCCCAGCGGGTCGGGCTTTTTCGTCTCGAAACTATTGCCGCCGTAAGTTGCCTGAAAATATTTTGCGATGCCGAGTTCCTCAAGAATCCGCACACTGATTTTGACCGGCTTGTTGGTCAGCACCGCCATCGCGATCTTCTGTTCGCTAAGCTTCCCGAGCGTTTCCGCCACGCCCGGATAAAGGCGCGTATTGTCGAGCTTGTGCGCCTCGTAGTACTCGAGAAAATATCCCAACCCACGCGCGAGTTCGTCTTCCTTTGCCACCCCGCCCAGGGCTCGCGACATCAACATCGGTGCGCCGTGCCCGATGTAACTCGAAATCACTTCGTCGCTCAGCGTCGCGCGGCCCATTTCGGTGAGAGTCGCATTCACCGCGTGAATCAGGTCGAGTTTGGAATCGATCAACGTACCGTCGAGATCGAAAATCAGCGCGCGCACCGGGTACCGTTTCGGGGTCGTCATGAATCTTTCATTCTAATACGCCTCGACTGAAGCGGTTGAGTGGCGCTTCGACGCCGGCAAGACAGTTCTTCGGCCCGCGATTTCCTCAATTGCCTGACCCTGTGATTTCCCGTATCGTATGAGATTCGCTTGTGGCAAAAATGCGCGGCGTGCGGCTGCGCTACCCGAACCATCGGAGAAGATCGTGAAAAAGAAGATTCGCGCCATCCAATTCGGCGTCGGTCCTATCGGCGCCTCCACTGCTCGACTCATGCGCGAAAAACAGGCCATCGAAATTTGCGGCGCTATCGATAGCGATCCGGCAAAAGTCGGCCGCGACCTTGGCGAAGTCGTCGGCGCGAGCGACGCTCCCTGGGGAGTCAAAATTTCCGCCGATGCCAGGGAAGTTCTCGAGCAAAACGCCGACGTGGTCATTCACACCACGTCGTCTTCGCTGCCCAAAGTGATGGATCAACTCCTCGCCTGCCTCGAAGCCGAATCCTGCATCGTCTCGACGTGCGAAGAACTTTCTTATCCGTATCGCACGTACCCCGAGCTTTCCGCCAAGCTCGATGCGGCTGCCAAAGAGTATGGCGTCGCCCTTGTCGGCACCGGTGTGAATCCCGGCTTCGTGATGGACAAGCTCGTCGTCACGCTCGCAGCCGTTTCGCAGCGCATCGAACACGCAAAAGCACTGCGTGTTGTCGACGCGTCTAAGCGCCGCCTGCCCTTGCAGAAAAAAATCGGTGCCGGCATGACCGTCGAAGAATTTCGCGCCAAGGTCGCCGAAGGTGTGATCAAGCACGTCGGCCTTCCGGAATCCGTCGCAATGGTTGCCGACAGCTTGAGCCTTCCTGTCGACGAAATTACCGAGACGATCGAGCCCAAAGTCGCCACTGAGCGCGTGCAAACCGAATATCTCACCGTCGAAGCCGGCCAGGCCGCCGGAGTTCATCAGATTGCGCGCGGCCTCAGCAAAGGGAAAGAGTTGGTGTACCTCGAATTGCAGATGTACGTCGGCGCAAAAGATCCCGCCGATACGGTCATCCTCAAAGGCCACCCCGATATCAGCCTCGTGATCCCTGGCGGATCGCATGGCGATATCGCGACCGCATCCGTCGTTATCAATTCGATCCCCGTGATTCTCGATGCTCCTGCGGGATTGCGCACCGCGCGCGATCTGCCGATCGGCTTTTTCTCGCCCGACGCGCGTCCGTAAGCTAGCGCAATAATTGGTAGAAATGGAAAAGGGCGCGTCACAATCGACGCGCCCTTTTGTTTTTCGATGCTGTGTTTTATGCCGACGCCGACTTGCCAATCCCTTTTTCCAGCGTCTGCCATTCCATATCTGTCAACTTAACCTCCGCCGCTGCGACGTTCTCTTCGAGATGCTTCACCGAAGACGTCCCTGGAATCGGCAGCATCACCGGCGAATGGTGCAGCAACCAGGCCACCGCCAGTTGCGCCGTCGACGCGTTGTGTGACTTCGCCGCCTTGTCCAGCGCGCTGCCCGGCCGATTCAACTTGCCCGCTTCCATCGGAAACCACGGAATGAAACCGAGGTTGTGCTTCTCGCAATATTGCAGCACCTCTTCGTGCGTACGGTCCGCGATGTTGTATTTGTTTTGCACGCTGACAATCGGCGCTGTCTTCGCCGCCCGCTCGATGTCTTTCACCGAGACTTCTGACAGTCCGATGTGACGAATCTTGCCTTCCGTCTGCATCTTCTTCAGCTCGCCGATTTGATCCTCGACGGGAACCGCGGGATCGATGCGATGCAATTGCCACAAATCGATTCGCTCCAGCTTCAACCGCCGCAGGCTCATCTCCACGCACTGCCGCAAATATTCCGGCCTGCCGACAACCGTCCACTTGTTCGGCCCTTGCCGCGTGAAGCCGCCTTTAGTCGCAATGACCATTCCTGCCGGATACGGATGCAGCGCCTCTGCGATCAGATTTTCGCTGACCTCCGGCCCGTAGGCGTCCGCCGTGTCGATCAGGTTCACGCCGAGGTCTGGCAGCCGCTGCAGGACGCGCTTCGCCTCCTCGCGATCCTTCGGCTCGCCCCAGACTCCGGTGCCCGTGATGCGCATCGCGCCGAATCCCAGCCGATGCACCGTGAGATCTCCTCCAATGGAGAAGGTACCGCTCGCTTTTGCATTTGGTGTCGCGTTAGGTGTGCTCATACCGAGGTTTGATTCGCTTTTGCCGAGCAAGGTTACCGCGATAACGATGTGCGCTGGATTTTTGCAATCGTCGGATTTCAAAGGAGATTGTGACTTGAGCCCAGAACACCCGCAGCGCCTGTTTCAACAGTCAAAACCGGAAGCGGCGCCATCACGCAAACTGCGCCAACCACGATGTAACCGGGATCGGCGCACCGATACTTGTTCTTCAGCGTAATATTCCGCGCCCCTTCAATCACATGCACCGCAGTCAGTCCGATCGGCACCAGCGGCGCCGCGCCACGCAAGAGTCGATTCGGAGAACGGCTCAGCCGCCGATAGGAATAGGTCGAGAGCGCCGCTTCGCCAATTCCCATCGGAATCATTTTGCCCCACGACGGATGTGTCCCCATCAACAGCCTCGACATCGGATCGCTCTCAAAGCAAAGGCTGCAATGGTGGATGAAGTATCGCGTCGTCACTCCGTCGAAAATCTCCGCGCCACCCTGCACCAATCCATACGTCAGCGACTTTCGATCAAGCCAATAAAACGGCCGCGTTCGCTCACCTGAATTCGGCATTTTTGTTCTTGGCAAAATTGCCGCGTTTGCGGCGGGCTCGACCTTGGCAGTCGGCGCCGAAGGCAGCGCCGCGATGTACGTTCTCAAGCCGGTTTCGTCAGCTAAGCGCGATCTCTGCCGTCGGCGAGGCGTTGAGCCCATCGTCCTGTGCTCGCGCGCCGAGTGAGCAAAACAAACTCGCGACCAACAAGACCCAAAATCCAAAACCACTTCGTCCCGCATGTGAATGAAAAAATCGAGGTAGGCATTTCATGCCGACGCAAACTGCACGTCAGCACCCAACACAATTCACTCCGTTCGCGTAACTGCTCGCAGCAAAAACGCGCGTTTCATACTGAAACATCAACAGTTGAACCCTGCTCGAGTTTCAAATCGGGATCGCGCGCCAACATTCATTCCCATTACGAAAATTTCGGCGCGAACATTCCCGTATGCCGCGTATGCTCCTCAAACTTCGGCCCAAATTCTTGCGCCAGCAGTGCCTCTTCTCGCCGCGCCTTGATATAAAATGACCCCCAGATAATCGCCAGCGCAATCAGCCCGCGCACCTGCCCATTCACAATCGCACTCCCGAGGAATCCAATTAGAATCCCCGTGTAAATCGGGTGCCGGACACTCCGGTACGGCCCGGTGCGTATCAGCTCGTGTCCTTCCTTCAGCGTCACGACGCCGCTCCAGTTTGTCCCCAGATGTACCCGCGCCCACACGGCAAACGCCAGCCCCGCCGCCATGACGGCCACTCCCGCCCACTGTATTCCCAGGGTATGCGGCGCGAAATACGTCCCCAGCCATCCGAAATTCGCACTCGGGTTGTACAGGAAAAAAACCGCGATGAGTATCGGCGCGATGTATAGCATCCGTTGCTGGATCGATTCGCGCTGCTTCGTCTTCTTCCGCTTGAACGCCGAAATCAGCCAATACGCCGCAAACACAATCCACAAATCGTTGACCGCTTCGCCCGGCGTTATCGCCGGCCCACCCGACAAACCTGCTGCCAATAAACAGAGCATCGTCATAGAACTCTCCGCTGAAACTGGTCACTCCTGTTACGCATTCCGGACGCTACAAATTTCGCCGCTGCCCGTCTCGCGGCGCCCGGCGAGACGTCGCCGCCGGTCGCCAATTTGGCGCTTTGCCGCGTCGCCTGCCGCGGCGCAGAATGGCGCCATTATGAAAACGGCATCGCCAAAGAAGTCCGCTAAAGCAAAATCCGCCAGCCCAAAATCTTCCCCACATCAATTCGGCGCCCAAACCCAAGCCATCCACGCCGGCGAAGGCAACCGCCACGGCGTCGGCGGCCCCGTCAGCGCCCCGATCTCTCGCACCTCGACTTTCACGTTCTCCTCCACCGCCGAAATGAAGCGCTGGGCCGAGGGCAAAAGCAAAGCCTACATTTATACCCGCTACGGTAACCCCTCCCTCGCCATCGCCGAAGGCAAAATCGCCGCCCTCGAAGGCGCCGAAGCCGCCGTCGTCACCGCCTCCGGTATGGCCGCCATCTCCCACGCGCTACTCGCCGCACTCAGATCCGGCGACGAAGTCATCTCCTCCGCCCAGCTTTACGGCGGCACCTACCGCCTCATGCGCGACGTCTTCCCCGGCCTCGGCATCACCGTCCGCCAGGTCGAGACCGATCTCGCCCGGCTCGACAGCCTGCTCTCCCCGCTCACCAAAGTCCTCTACATCGAGACGCCCACCAATCCCACCGTCCGCCTCGTCGATCTCCAGAAAGCCATCGCTTTCGCCAAAAAGCACAATCTCGTCGCCATCATCGACAACACGTTTGCAACGCCGGTTCTGCAACAGCCGCTCTCGCTTGGCTTCGATATGGTCGTCCACAGCGCCACCAAAGGACTCGCCGGCCACTCCGACGTCATCGCTGGCGCCGTCGCCGGCAGCCGCGCCTGGATCGACAAAATCCAGCACATGGTGATTTATCTCGGCGGCTCGATGGACCCCGAAGCCGCCTTTCTCCTCAGCCGCGGCATCAAGACGCTCGCCCTGCGCGTAAAGCGCCAGGGCGAAAACGCGATCGCCATCGCAAAATATCTGGAGAAGCATCCCAAGGTCGCGCGCGTCCACTACCCCGGCCTCGCGTCGCATCCCGATCACAAACTCGCCAAGCGCCAGATGCGCGGCTTCGGCTCGATGCTCGCCTTTGACTTGAAGGGCGGACTCACCGCCGCGCGAAAATTCTGCGACAGCGTGCGCCTCTTCCTGCTCGCCGCGAGCCTCGGCGGCGTCGAATCGCTCGTTGTGCTTCCCGCCTACACGTCGCACTACAACATGAGCCTTGCCGAGCTCGAAAAAGCCCACGTCACTCCCGGCACCGTCCGCGTCTCCATCGGCCTCGAAGACCCCGCCGACCTGATCGAAGATCTTCGCCAAGCCCTCGCCGTTGTCTAGCCCGTGTAGGGGCGCAGCACTGCTGCGCACCAGCTTGCCCGGACGTCAAATATTCATCACGCTCTGTTTTTTCTTTCCGTAAACTTTGCACAGCCTTTGATCTTTGTTAAGAATCATCTCCAAATGCCAACCCTCTCCCAGTCTCTCGCGGAAAAAGTCGCCATCGTTACCGGCGCTTCCCGCGGCATCGGCCGCGCCATCGCCGAGTCCCTCGCCGCCGCTGGAGCCGCCGTCGTTGTAAATCATCGCGACAGCGCCGCCCAAGCCGCCGAAACCGTCGCCGCGATCGAAGCTAGCGGCGGCCGCGCCGTCGCAATCCAGGCCGACATGGAAAACATCGCCGACATCCAGCGACTCATCTCCTCATCGATTGAAGAGTTCGGCGCGCTCGACATCCTCGTCAACAACGCCGGCATCGGCAACCGCACCGAAATGGCCGACATGACCGAGGCAGAATTCGATTGGACGATGTCGGTCAACGCCCGCGGCCCGCTGTTCGCCATCCAGACCGCCGTCCCACGCATGCGCGACAACGGCCGCATCATCAACATCTCCAGCTGCGGCACCCACATCGCGCAAATCACCGGCCTGCTGGCCGTCTATCAAATGTCCAAAGGCGCGCTCGAACAGCTCGCCCGCTGCTACATGAAGGAGCTCGGCGCCCGCGGCATCACGATCAACACGGTTTTACCCGGCTTCGTCGAAACCGAACTCGCCTCCGACACTCCGCAGGACTACAAGGACGCGCTCATCCGCCGCACCGCACTTCGCCGTCTCGGCACTCCTGAAGAGATCGCCTCCGTCGTCTGCTTCCTCGCCACCGACTCCGCCCGCTGGATCACCGGCGAGTCCATCCAGGTCAGCGGCGGTCTCGCCTAGTCATTCAACTTGTGCCCAGCCAAGGTTTCACCACCCGCACTCCCACGGAAGTGTCAAGAATCTCAACCGATCCTCACCGACCAACTTTCCGTCGACCGAAACCTATCCCCACGCAAAAAAAAAGGGCGGTGCGCCGAAGCACACCGCCCGAGTCTTTACAACGTGTGAAGTAGCTTAGAGGGGTTGGACGTTCGAGGCCTGCAGGCCCTTGGGGCCCTTGGTCACTTCGAATTCAACCGCTTGGCCATCATTCAACGACTTGTAGCCATCAGCCATAATGGCGGAGAAGTGAACGAATACATCTTCACCGCTCTGGCGCTGGATGAATCCAAAGCCCTTGCTCGCGTTGAACCACTTCACTGTTCCTTGTTCTTTACTCACTGCATCTACTCTTTTCTGTTGACCGCGTTGCGATCACACATTGAGCCCGCTCAACCTTGATTGGTGCGCGTTCTCGATAATTAAGCTATCTGGTGCCTCGACTCCGAACCCCTCTACAGAGTTACGGGCCGCCTCCGGGCATAAAAAAAGGCCGCAAGTTTGAACCTTGCGACCGCTTTCACACAACGCAGGCGATACAAGAGCAACAAACGCAGCCTCAAAGTAACACGACTTTCGTCCATTTGTCTAGTGCTTTTTTAGTCCTCTTCCATGCCCCTTGCGAACCAAGGACTTGCGCCGGTACGGACGAAGCAGCGCCTCCACCTCCCGCCGAACCCAGCGCTCCAGCGTTCCTTCCCGGAATACCGCCCATCCCAGCATCGCCCCGCCGTTGAGCTGCTGCAGCAGCCGGGCGAGCTCTTCGGTATCGCATGGAAAAAGCTCGCGCGCCGCGACGGCCTCATCGAGCAGCCGCCGCGTCTCCGCAATCAGGACGCGAAACTGCGCCAGCGTGATCGCGTGAAACTCCGCGTCGGTCAGATCCACCTGCAGATACGCCAGTCCGTTGGCTACCGCCTCCGGTGTCGTGGAAAAGCCCGAACAGTCGGCGTAGATCTCGACCAGCGCCGCCAGCGGGGAAGGGAATTTCGCACGCGCCTCGGCGAACTGCCGCGGCACCATGTCCGGTGCCGTCCGGCAAGTCGCCAGCAACAGCCCGCGTTTCGTCCCAAACCGCTGGATCAGCGTCGCCGGAACGACCCCAGCTTCCTTGGCCACGTCCGCCAGAGTGATCTGCGCCGGCCCAAGCCGCTGCATCACCCGGCCGGTCGCCGCCAGAATCTCTTTGTCGGTTGTTTCGCGCGGCCGCGGACTCATGCGGCGGACAGTATAACTGAATGCCCATTCAGTTTCGCCTTGACATTACTGAATGGGCGTTTATTATTGCCGCATCTTCGCTGCGAGGTGTTCCGATGGAAGCGATTGCCCCCTTTCGCCCACCCAACTTGAAAGACCGGGTTGCCCTCGTCGCCGGCGCCACCCGTGGCCTCGGCCGTGGGATCGCGCTAGCGCTCGGCGAATCCGGCGCCACCGTCTACTGCACCGGACGCAGCACCAGCGCGAACCGTATCCCTCGTCGCGCCGATGAAAAGGTATCGCCGTTCAATCACGAACACCGCCCCGAAACCATCCACGAAACCGCCGAAATGGTCACCGCACGCGGCGGCCGCGGCATCGCCGTGGTCGTCGATCACACCGCCCCATCCGAGGTAAAAAATCTCGTCCAGCGCATACGCTCCGAGAACGAAAAACTCCACATTCTCGTCAACGACATCTCCGAACTCACTCATGCGGATTTCGGAAAGCTCTTCTGGCAGCTTGACCTTCGAAGCGGCATGGAAAATTTGAGCAACGTCGTCCAGGCCCACATCACCACCAGCCATTTCGCCGCTCCACTGCTGATCGAAACCGCAGCCAATGAAAAAGTGACGGGCCTGATCGTCGAAATCGGCGACGGCGACTCCTACAGCTATCGCAGCCACCTCTTCTACGATCTCACCAAAACAACCGTCATCCGCCTGGCCTTCGCGATGGCCCGCGAACTCCGCAAGAAAAACGTCGCCGCCGTCGCCCTCACACCCGGGTTTTTACGCTCCGAAGCGATGCTCGAACATTTCGGCGTCGCCGAGGAAAACTGGCGCGACGCCGCGAAACAAGACCCGAACTACCTCGCCTCCGAAACCCCTCTCTTTGCCGGCCGCGCCATCGCCGCGTTGGCAGCCGACCCGAACGTCAAGAAAAAATCCGGCCGCGTCTTCAGCTCCTGGCGCCTCTCCGACGAATATTCTTTCACCGACGCCGACGGCTCCCGCCCCCACTGGGGCCGTCATTTCAAAGCCACCTACGGCTCCGAACTAAAACACTGCGACGACGCCTTCTACGACCACTGGGTCGACCCCGCCGTCGACGCGTTATTCCCCGATTGGCCCTAACTTGGAACTGGAAACTGGAAAATGGAAACTGGAAATTGGAAATTCGGGAAGAGCCTGCGGCCCCAGTCGCCATTCCATCGAGTCGCCCCCAATTTCCATTTTCCCTTTTCCAATTTCCGCTTCCCTTTCCGCCCCTGTACCCAGTCCGCCCACCCTGTACCTCGAACCGGTTGACCACCCTCCGCCCCGCTCCTTACCATAGTCAGTCTGAGGTCCCCCAGACTTGACGTACCGATACGCGAAGCGCGACCTGTTTTGCATTGCGGCAGCCGCGGCCGTTTCCCTGGCCGTTTCCCTGGCCTTGACCGGCTGCGACGACTCTGCCAAACACACCACCGCGCAGGCTCGCGTCCCGGCCACCCGCCCCGCGCCGCAGACCGCTTCCGCCGCCACGACCGCGATTCCCGTCAGGCGCCCCACCGTTTCTTCTGCCGAAACTGCCCTTGAGCACCCCGTCGCGCACGCAGATCGTCTTCTTCCGCGCGCAACCAAAACCACAGGCGCAGCCCGTTAACAACGAAAGTCTGATCAGCCGCGTTGAGGAAAAATTCGCCTCCGGCCAGCAGAACTACAAAGCCGGCCACCTCGAAGCCGCCCGCAAAGACTTCGACGAAGCCCTCGACCTCATGCTCGAAAGCGGCCGCGACCTGAACAGCGATCCAAAACTGAACGAGCTTTTCCATCGCGTGGTCGATACCACCTACACCTACGAACTCCAGGCCTTTCAAGCCGGCGACGGCTTTCAGGAGGCCCCCGCTGTCCCGGCTCCCATCGATGAAGTGGCAGAGATGACCTTCCCGGTCGACCCGCGCCTGAAAGACCGCGCCGAGCAGGCCGCCAAGAACAGCTCCCACGACCTCCCGCTCACCGTGAACGACGAAGTGCTTTCGTTTCTCAACTTCTTCCAGACCCCGCGTGGCCGCGCCATCGTCGAAGCCGGACTGCGCCGCCAGGGCCGTTACAAAGACATGATCTCGCGCGTCCTCAAGGAAGAAGGCGTCCCGCAGGATCTTATCTATCTGGCTCAGGCCGAGAGCGCCTTCCAGCCGCTGGCTTTGTCCCGAGCCGGCGCGCGCGGCATGTGGCAATTTGTCGCCTACCGCGGCCAGCAATACGGCTTGCGCCGCACCTGGTGGATCGACGAGCGCCAGGATCCCGAAAAAGCGACCCGCGCCGCCGCCCAGCATCTTCGCGATCTCTACGGTCTTTTCGGCGACTGGTACCTGGCCATGGCTGCCTACAACTGCGGCCCGGGCAACGTGCAGAAGGGAATCGAGCGCACCGGCTACGCCGATTTCTGGGAGCTTTACCGCCGCAACGTTCTGCCGAAAGAAACGAAAAACTACGTCCCCATCATCCTGGCTCTCACGCTGATCGCGAAAGACGCCGCGCATTACGGCGTGCAGGTCGATCCCGAAACACCGGTCACGACCGATGTCGTAAAACCGGGCCGCGCCATCGATCTGCGTCTCGTCGCCGAAACGATCGACGTCGATGTCGAAACTCTTCGTTCGCTGAATCCTCCGCTGTTGCGGCTCGCCACCCCCGACGACCCGGCGTTCGAACTGCATCTCCCCGAGGGCAGCGCCGAAAAGTTCTCCGCCGAAATTGCCGACATTCCCGCCGACAAGTGGGTCAGCTGGCGCCGCCATCGCGTCGAAAATGGCGAGACGCTCAGCTCGGTCGCGAAGAAATACCACGTCACCCCGGCGGCCATCGCCGAGGCCAACAGCCTCGAGCGCGGCGCGGGTCTCGATCCCGGCGAAAAGCTCATCATTCCCGCTACGCAGGCGCAGGCCGAAACCAAACGCCGCCTCGTCAGCTACCGCGTGCGCAAGGGCGATACCCTGCTTGGCATCGCCGATCAGTTCAGCGTCGACTCCGACGACGTCAAAAAGTGGAACCGTCTTAAAACCAACCACGTCGCCCGCGGCATGGTCCTCCGTATTTATACGCAGGGTGGATTGCCCGAAACCGCCTCGTCCCGCTCCCGCACCACCGCCAAGAAAAAGACCACCCACGTCGCCCAGTCCGTCACCCCCGCCTCCGACAAAAACTGATTTTTAAACGGATCGAGTTGGCTTCCAATCGTAAGGCGTTCGCGCGATGTCGCCCGGACCGTGCCTACCCAAATCTTCAGACGGCGACCTTCAACGTGGAAAACCTGCAACAAGCAACTCCGCGGCTTCCATTCGAACGGCTTCGCGCTATGCAGGCCGGGCCGGGCATAGTCCGAACCTGCAATATTTGAAACCTGCTAACTCCAAATCGTCGTTTCAGGCGGCTTTTCGCGCAGAACTCTTGACAACCTCCGGCGAGTACGGTAACAACGGCCAAGGCTTTGGAGCGCGTAGCAGGGCAATGGAAGAGCCTCCGGCCGTTTGCAGCGACACCGACTCGACACGTGCCATCCGGCGTCCCCGGGTGCGATGCCTCGGGCGGAATACCCCCTGGGGAGGACGGAATGGATCTCGAGAAGGACAATTTCGAAGAAGACGAGCTGGCTGGGCTGGAAGAGGACGATGAGCTTGGCGGCGAAGACGTCGTCGAGACCGAAGAAGAGGAATTGATCATCGGCGACGAAGAGGGCGACGAGGAACCCGGCGAGGCTCCGGCCCCCAAGGCCGCCTCCAAGCCCGCCAAGGCTGCTCCGGCGAAGCCGGCTCCCAAGGCTGCCGCGAAGAAAGCCGCCCCCGCGAAAAAGGCTGCCAAGCCGGCCGCCAAAAAGGCCAAGGCAAAAGCCAAGCCCAAAGCCAAGGCCAAGAAAGCCGCAAAACCGGCCAAGAAGAAAAAGAAGCGCTAATTTTTTAATTTCTCGCCGCGTCGGCCGTCTTCGCAAGCCTGCCGAGTCGCGGTGAAAGTTCTAAGGCCTCCGGCCAGTCCGGAGGCCTTTTTCTTTTCCCGGCAGTTGTGGCGAAGATGCTGAAACGCTCTTTCCACGAAGCTCCTCCCACCGGCGCGCTTCCACACGCTCCGTTGAAAAAGTTTCATTTTGGAACGCCGGTCGTTCCAAAATGAAAATCCTTGCCTTAACCCTCCCAGATTCCGTATCGTTACATTACTAAAATGATACGTGCCATGGAACAAATCCGGCGCATGCGCGGCGGCGCCCAGTCGCACCTGATGCGCTGCACCGACGGGAAGGACCACAACATCTACTTCGTCGTGAAATTCCAGAACAACCCCCAGCACTCCCGCGTCCTGGTCAATGAACTGCTCGGCAATCGCATCGCGCGCCGCATGGGGCTTCCGGTGCCGCGTGTCGAAATCGTGAAGGTGGATGCGGAATTGATTCGCTGGACTCCGGCGTTGTGCATCGAGATGCCGCGTTCGAGCACACCCTGCTGCCCCGGGCTGCAATTCGGCTCCGGCCATCCGGGAGACCCGCGCCGCATGACGCTGCACGACTTTTTACCCGACGAGCAGTTGCGCGAGGTCGAAAATATCCATGATTTCGCCGGCATGCTGGTCTTCGACAAATGGACGTGCAACACCAACGGCCGCCAGACGCTTTTCTACCGCAAGAATGAAAACGGCAACGGACATCGCGGTTCCGCCGGATACCACACATCGCCCGGTTCAACTCCTTCGCCCGGCAGCGCCATGGAAAACGAACGCTACAGCACGGTCATGATCGACCAGGGTTTTTGCTTCAACGCCGGCGAATGGAATTATCCCGACGCGCCGCTGCGCGGCCTGTACGCGCGCAACCGCGTCTACGAAGGCGTAACCGGAATGGAATCCTTCGCCCCGTGGATCCGGCGCGTGGAAAATTTCACCGACCGAGTGCTGGGAGAATTCGCGAAAGAAATCCCGCCGGAATGGTATTCCGACGATTTCGACACTTTGATGCGGCTTCTGGAGCAGCTTCTCCGGCGCGTAAAACGCTTGGAGGAGCTGATTCTCGACGCCAAGCGCAGCAACCGCCAGCCGTTCCCCAACTGGCGCTAGATTTTTTGCAGGGAGCAAGACACGAGGAACGCCATGCCTGAAAACAAGGAACGCGACCCTCACGATTCCCATGGTGGCGCCAGCGGCGGCGCGCCCCCAGATCGCACGCTCATCCACCGTATCCTGCGCTACGTCCCGAATCTTCTCCGCGATGAGTGGGTCAATATTGGCGTCCTCCTCTACGACCCCAACACCGGCGAACGCCGCCTCCGACTGATCGAAGAAGAAGCCGAATACAACCGCTTGCGGCGGCTGCATCCCCGTTTCGATGAGTCCGCGCTCCGCGGCCTGCGCGATCATCTGGAAAGCCGCTTCGGTGCCGCGATGCAATCCGGCGGCAACGGCGGCCCCATCCGCGGCACGCTCCGCAACGGAGAAGGAAATCCCAGGGCCGACTCCACCGAATGGTTTTTGATTTTAGAGAAGTGGGACGCCACGCTCAGTCAATCCCTGCAGCTCGCCGATTCCAAAGCCACCATCGCCGGCGATATCAACGCGGAAATCGATCGCCTCTACAATGAACGCGTCGCGGTCGGTCAAAGCTACGGGCTCGCGCGGCCCAACCGCCCGAGTGCCCGCGAACAGATGCGCGACTACATGGACCAGGTCTTCCGGCAAGCGAATCTCTGGAACCGCATCGAAAAAAACGTGCACGTTTCCGAATACTCGCTCGACAGAGACCCGTTGCGCATCGACTACAGCTACCTCCGCAACGACAAAATGCGCGGGTTCGCCCAAACCATCTCGCTGTCAACCCGGCTCGACGATGGAAAAGTCTTCGCGTATACCGCCCAGAAGATTCAAGCGAAGGCATCGGACGCGAAAATCGGTGTCTCGCCCGAATTCGTCGCGGTTACCGACGTAGGATTCAACCTGGAAAATGAAAATCATGTTTTTCTGAAAGAGATGTTCGGCAAAACAGGCATCGAGCACGTTCCGCTCGACAACGTCGCCGTCTGGGTTGCCAAGCTTCGCCCGATGTTGCAGTAAGTCCGTACGAAACGAAATTAGAAATTGAAACTAGAAATTAGAAACTAGAAAATGGAAATGGGACAGGAGCGTCTATCCATCGAAGCAAACTGCACGTTTGTAGCGACGACCCCAATTTCCAATTTCCAATTTCTATTTTCTAATTTCACCATTCGTAAGTCTCGCGCCATTCATGCCGCATCCACGCCGCATTCAAATCTTCCGGTCCGCGATCGTTCCTGCCCTTCGGCCCAGTTCGGAATTCGACGGACTTCGCGTAAAATAATCCCCTAAACAATCCAACGCCGCCTCACCGGAGAAATTTTTAATATGGCTCAGGTCTATCCCTTTCCCGCCTATCGCTACAA
This sequence comes from uncultured Acidobacteriota bacterium, assembly GCA_963766985.1. Taxonomy (GTDB): domain Bacteria; phylum Acidobacteriota; class Terriglobia; order Acidiferrales; family UBA7541; genus Acidiferrum. Next base: position 1,003,321 of record CAVYCJ010000002.1, on the reverse strand, counting down.
CGCCAGCAAAGTCGCGTACGACCGCGTCCTCACCCAGCCTTACGACAAAATCTCTCCCGCCATGCAGGACAAGTATTACGCCGCCGACCCCCACAACCTGATCACCATCGAGAAGGGCCGCGTCCTTCCCGGCGACACGCCCGCCGGCGTGCCGGACGAAAAAAATGTCTACACCCGCGCTGCCGATGCGCTGCAAAGCTGGATCCGCGAACAAGTCGTCGTCCCCGACACGCGTCCCTGCTTCTACTCCTACACGCAGGAGTACACCGTCCCCGGCACACAAGAGCGGCGCACGCGCCGCGGCTTCATCGGCGCGGGAAAACTCGAGGAATATTCCGCCGGCGTCGTCTTCCGCCACGAGCACACGCTCTCCGGCCCCAAAGCCGACCGCCTCGAACTCCTGCGTCACACGCAAACGCACACCGGCCAGCTTTTTCTGCTCTACAGCGACGCCGACCGCGTGATCGACAAGATTTTGGCGCAGGCCGAGTCTGAAGCTGCTCCCGCGACCGAACTCACCGACGAGTACAACGTGATCCACCGCCTCTGGGTCGTCTGGCAGCCGGAGCGCATCGACGCGATTCATAAAGCGATGGCCGGTCAAAAACTGGTGATCGCCGACGGCCACCACCGCTACGAAACCGCGCTCAACTATCGCAACGAGCGCCGCAAAGAAAGCGCGCGCGAGGAAGGTCTTCCGGATCGCGCCGAAGCGCATGACGCGACCGCATCCAGTCCGTCGCTTGCGACCTCGACCGGCGCCGCCGCAGCGGCAGCAGCCGAACACGTCGAAGGCGCCTCTGCATCCGTTGCCACCGCGACCGCCGCGTCGCTCGCCTCCGGCGCGACGCCCTGCGACCTCGACCAGCGCCGCCGCTTCGATCGAGTCCGCGCCCTATGAAGCCGCGATGATGACCTTCGTCAATACGCGCAGCGAAGGTTTGACGATTCTCCCGACGCATCGCGTGGTCGCAAATATTCCCGACTTTTCCTGGGCCACCGTGCGCCGCTATCTCGAGCCGTGGTTCGCCGCCGAAGTTTTCACGTTTTCCAACGACGCCGAAAAAACCGCGATGCGCGACAAATTTCTAAAGCGGCTCGTTGAAGCGCGTGCATCCCGCGCCATCGGCGTCTACCCCACGCCTGAAAAATCCGGCAAAGGCGCCTACTACGTGCTCACGCTTCGCCCTGGCGCCAACCTCGCCGAACTCCTCCCCAACGTCTCCCCGCTGCAGCGCGAACTCGACGTCGTCCTGCTCCATGACGGCATACTCGAACCCGCGCTCGGCGTCACCCTCGCCGCCGCCACCGCGGAAAAAAATCTCACCTACGAACGCGAAGCCTCTGCCGCTCTCGACGCCGTCGACCGCCGCGCCGCCCAGGTCGCCTTCCTGCTCAACGCCTGCAGCGTCGAGCAGACCTGGAACATCGCGACGTCCGGCGAGGTCATGCCTCAAAAATCGACCGATTTTTTTCCGAAGCTCATGAGCGGCATTACCATGTACCGCGTCTGATCCGTCGCATCCGCGATTCGCCGAGGTGAAAAATGATCAAGGTGAGCGTCTTCTATCCTTATCAACCCGATGCCAAATTTGATATGACCTACTATCGCGACCAGCACTTTCCCATGGTCCGCCGCCTGCTCGGCTCCGCCGTAAAAAATGCCGCCATCGAACACGGCCTCTCCGGCGGCACACCCGGATCCTCACCTCTCTACGTCGCGCTGGGCCATCTCTATTTCGAGTCCGTGCCCGCGTTTGTCGAAGCGTGGACTCCGCACGCCGCAGAAATCATCGCCGACATTCCCAACTACACCGATCTCAAGCCGCAGCTCCAGATTAGCGAAGTAAAGCTCTAATTGTTTCTGCGCAGGGGCGCAGCGTGATGCGCCTCCTCCCGGCAAGATCGATCGATACCTTCGACCACCAAGCACACAAACGCGCCGGGAAGTTTTTTAGGCGAGGGGCCTAGCAAACAGAAAACTTCCCGGCTACGTCGATGTCCTGCGTCGCGAAAACCCCGCCGCCGCAGTTCTTTTAAATCTTTGCTGAATATTCGCCGCGCACCGTCAGCACCGGCACCCGCGCATGCGCTACGACGCCATGCACCGTCGCAATCTCCAGATGCGACGCTGCTCCCGGCACTCCCTCGGGCGCATGCACACCCATCACGATCAGATCCGCCTCGCGGGCCTGTGCCTGACCTAAAATCCGTTCCCACGCCGCGCCGGCCCGATCGCTTGTTCCACAGTCCACCACGAAATGCGGCTCACACCACATCTTCGCTTCCTCCGCCACCAGCGCGCGCAGTCTCTGCTGGCACGACTCCGCCGCATCGCACGGCATTTCCATCTCGTTCGCGCCGCGCTTCTCCACGACATGCAGCAACGTGAGCTTCGCTTGATATTCTTCGGCCAGCGACACCGCGATCGGCGCCGCCGCCAATGACGCAGCGCCAAAATCCGTCGCGAACAAAATCGAGGCGATCCGCCCGCGGCGCCCCGGTTCATGACACGCCTGCGGCCCCACCGTCAGCACCGGGCACCGCGCGTGCCGCAAAACCTCTTCCGCGACTGACCCGAGCAGCGCTTTGCCGATTCCCGTTCTTCCGCGCGTGCCCACCACCACCAGATCGATCGCGTGCTTCTGGACGGCGAGATCCACCGCGCGCCAGACCACGCCATCGGCATGTAAGACATGCGGATGCACTTCCGGAAAATCCCGGCGTATCGCCTCGACCAGAAACTTCTCCTCCATCTCCCGCGTCAGCTCGAGTCCCTCCCACGTTCCCGGCGGCAGAGCGTAGTTGATCGGCTCCTGCACGTGCATCGCGTACAGCGTCGCGCCAAAGCTGCGCGCCATCCCCGCCGCGTACGGCATCGCCAGATTCGCCGACGCCGAATAATCCGACGCCAGCAAAATGTTCCGGAAGGTCACCCGCTTCTGCGTATGTGTACCGTTCTCGGCCGTTCTTTTCGCTGCGAGCATCGCTCACCTCCTGCTGCCTCTGTCTGCTCGCACAGTAAGTCTTCCATCCGGCGGCGTCGGTGACCCGCGTCGCCCTCCGCTGTGACGGTCGTCACACTTCGCGACACATCCCCACACGGCGTATAATCCCAGCACGGGTCGCACACCGAGTCGCAACCAGCTTGTGTCGAGGGGCGCCATGAACACACCCTACGGCCTCGAGGTCATCGAGGACTGCATTGCCTGCCCTCTTCTGAAGGACCGCGTCTTCTGCAATCTTGGCAAGGACGCGCTTGCCGGTCTCGACGCTATTTCCGCCTCGGCCACCTATCCCAAGGGCGCGATTCTTTTCGTCGAAGGCCAGGAACCTCGCGGCGTCTTCATCCTCTGCACCGGCCGCGTAAAACTCTACGGGGCCGCCGCCAACGGCAAGTCGGTCATCTTCCGGATCGCCGACGCCGGCGAAATCATCGGCCTGCCCAGCACGCTTTCCGAAAAGCCCTACGAAGTCACCGCCGAAGTGCTTGAGCCCACGCAGGCCAATTTCATCCGCCGCGACGCTTTCCTCGGCTTCCTTCGCCAGCACGGCGACGCCGCGCTCAAAGTCGCCGAAATGCTCAGCCAGATCTATTACGCCACGTGCCAGGAGATCCGCTATCTCGGCCTGGCCGGCAACGCCGTGGAAAAATTCGCCCGCTTCCTCCTCGACCTGAAGCCTGCGAAGGGAATCGCCGACCCGGCGCACGATCGGCGCACGCTCACCCTGACCCATGAGGAAATCGCCGGCATGATCGGCACCTCCCGCGAAACCGTCTCCCGGCTCGTGACCGGGTTCAAACGCAAGCACCTCATCGAACTGCACGGCTCCAGCCTCGTCCTGACCAACAAAAAAGCCCTCGAAGAACTCGTCGGCGCCTAGTTAGAAGCTTGGCGCGATGTTGCAGTGTCTAGGCTTACTCCGCCCGGCCACCGCTTCTTGCCGCGATTTCGATATCACTACGGCCCCGTACAGGCACTGCGGTGCTATGCCCGGGCTCCACGCCCAAGAGGTAGCGTCTTGAGTCCCAGCCGGTCGCTGGCACTTGCGCATGTGACCGTCGTCACAGCCCAAATGCCACCTCGTGCCCCAATCTGTAGGAGCGGGCTTGTTTCGCGCGATCGATGGCGCCACCTGGTTTGGAGTGAGCATGAAGTTTTGGTTTGGTGGGGGTTCGGCTTTTGGGGTATACCCCCCCTGTTTTTTGAAAGAGTGGGCAAGTTGTTTGGAATGTTGAAGATCGAGATATACAAATTTCGGGAGTGTGGAAGTGGCTGAAAAGAGGGCAGATGCGGAAGCGCGTGAATTTGCTTGAGCGGCGAGAGTTCGAACGAGGAGAGTTATCACGGAGCAGAATAACACGATTTTATTGAGTTGTCAATAGGTATTGAGTGGTACTCATTCGAACGCCGCGCAGGCGTGTTCGAATCGTCTTTCGGGAGCGGCGACGGATTTGTTTGCGTTTCGAATGGAAAAGGCTCGACGGAACGCATCCAACCGATGTGCCACGTCTTCCTCTGCTCGCTAAACGCAGGTGCTGCGGAGAGATCGCGGCAAGACGCACCGGCCGGACGGAGGCAAGCCCCGCCCCTACAAGGTTTTCACAGAACCGTCACCTGCTTCCCGGCATTACAACGACATACTGCAGTCGCACCATTACGGAGGACCTGAATCATGTCCGCGCTAAGCACGACCCCGAGCAGCACCACATTGAGCCGCACCACTCTGAGCACAGATGATATCCGCAAAATGCACGCCTACTGGCGCGCTGCCAATTACCTCACCGTCGGCCAGATCTATCTCAAGGACAATGCGCTCCTCGAACGACCGCTCACGCTCGACGACGTAAAGCCACGCCTGCTCGGCCACTGGGGCACAACATCCGGCCTCAATTTCATCTACACGCACCTCAATCGCGTCATCAAAGAGCGCGATCTCAACATGATGTACATCATCGGCCCGGGCCACGGCGGTCCCGGCATCGTTGCACATACCTATCTGGAAGGCTCCTACACGGAGCTTTATCCCTACATCGAGCGTAACGCGGACGGTATCAAGCGGCTGTTCCGGCAATTCTCGTGGCCGTACGGAATTCCCAGCCACGTCGCGCCCGAAACCCCCGGCTCCATTCACGAAGGCGGCGAACTCGGATATTCCATGCTGCATGCCTTTGGCGCTGCGTACGACAATCCCGATCTCGTGGTCGCCTGTGTCGTCGGCGACGGTGAAGCGGAGACCGGACCGTGTGCCACCAGCTGGCACTCCAACAAATTTTTGAATGCGGTGCGCGATGGAGCGGTTCTGCCGATCCTGCATCTCAATGGCTACAAGATCGCCAATCCGACGGTGCTCGCGCGGATTCCGCAAAACGAACTCGAAGATCTTTTCCGCGGCTACGGCTATAACCCGTATTTCCTCGAAGGCCACGATCCCGACGTCATGCACCCGGCCATGGCCGAGGTGCTCGACAAAATGCTCGACGAAATCGCAGCGATCCAGAAGGCCGCGCGCCAGGACGGCAATAAGGAACGCCCGCGCTGGCCGATGCTGATTCTGAAAACGCCGAAGGGTTGGACCGGCCCGAAAGTCGTGGATGGAAAGCCGGTCGAAGGAACGTGGCGCGCGCACCAGGTTCCGTTTGCCGAGCTTCACGAAAAACCGGATCACATCAAAATTCTCGACGACTGGATGCGCAGTTATAAACCCGAAGAACTCTTCGACAAAAACGGGACGCTCGTCCCCGAACTCGCCGATCTGCCACCGAAAGGGCGTCGCCGCATGGGGATGAATCCGCACGCCAACGGCGGATTGCTGCTGCAGCCGCTGCGCACGCCGTCGTTTCGCGAATTTGCGATCGATGTAAAACACCCCGGCGAAACGGACAGTGAAGCTACACGCGTTCTCGGCAAATATCTGCGCGAAGTGATGAAGTGCAATCTCGAGTCGAAAAATTTCCGTGTCTTCGGGCCCGACGAAACCGCGTCGAATCGCCTCGAAGCGATTTACGACGTCAGCAAGAAAACCTGGGAATCCGAAACGCTGCCCGTTGACGAAAATCTCGCGCTCGACGGCCGCGTGATGGAAGTGCTCAGCGAGCACATGTGCCAAGGCTGGCTCGAAGGCTATCTGCTCACCGGCCGCCATGGGCTGTTCTCCTGTTACGAAGCCTTCATCCACATCATCGACTCGATGTTTAATCAGCATGCGAAATGGTTGAAAACGACGCGCCACATTCCGTGGCGCAAACCGATCGCATCGCTCAACTACCTGCTCACGTCGCACGTCTGGCGGCAGGATCACAACGGCTTCTCGCATCAGGACCCCGGCTTCATCGACCACGTGGCCAACAAGAAAGCCGACATCGTCCGCATCTATCTCCCGCCGGACGCGAATTGTTTACTTTCCGTCGCCGATCACTGCCTGAAGAGCCGGAACTATGTGAATTTGATCGTGGCAGGGAAACAACCCGCGCCGAACTGGCTCGATATCGACGCCGCCGTTGAGCATTGCAGCGCCGGCGTGGGCGCGTGGGATTGGGCCGGCCATGAACCCGAAAATCCCGATGTGGTGATGGCCTGCGCGGGTGACGTGCCAACGCTTGAAATTCTCGCGGCCGTTTCGCTATTGCGCGAAGAGTTGCCCGATTTGCGGATTCGCGTCGTCAATGTCGTCGATCTCATGACGCTGCAACCGCTCAGCGAACATCCGCACGGTCTTGCCGATGAAGATTTCGATGCGCTCTTCACGGCGGACAAGCCGGTCATCTTCGCGTTCCACGGCTACCCAACGCTGATCCACCGGCTCACGTATCGGCGCCGCAATCACAACAACATCCACGTGCGAGGTTATGTCGAAGAGGGAACGACCACGACGCCGTTCGACATGGTCGTGCTCAATCGCATGGATCGTTTCACACTGGCGCTTGACGCCATCCGCCGCGTCCCGCGCCTTAAGAGCATCGCTGACAAAGCCACGCAGCGTTTCACCGAAGCGATGCAGCGCCACAAAGCCTACGTCTCCGAACACGGCGAGGACATGCCCGAAGTCGCCGAATGGCGCTGGTCGCCCGCGACATCAAAGGCTCAGGGCGCCTGAACAGGACGCCGCCCGGCGTCGCATTGCATCGCCGGCGCGAAAACAGATACGAATGCCCACGAACGCGATCCTCGTCCTGAACAGCGGCTCTTCGTCGCTCAAGTTCGGAGTCTATTCTGGTGCAACCGGAGATCCACGCCCGACGTATCGTGGCGAAATTGAGGGCATCGGCAGCGGCGAAGGAAAAATCTGGCTGAAGGATGCCGCCGGCAAAACGATTGAGGAAGAATCGCGCGGCTTCGCGCAGCAGGCCGACGCAGCGAAAGCCGTCGCGGAAAAACTAGCGAAGCTGAAACTTCCCAAGCTCGACGGCATCGGCCATCGCGTCGTGCACGGCGGCCCGAAGCTCACCACCCATCAGCGCATCACACCTGAAGTGTTGAGAACGCTCGAAGGCGCGGCACACTTCGCGCCGCTTCACGTCCCGGTCGCGATCGCGCTCATCCGTGAAATGGAAAAGCTCTACGCGGACGTGCCGCAATTCGCCTGCTTCGACACCGCGTTTCACACGACGATGCCCGAAGCCGCGTCGCGACTGCCGCTGCCGAAAAAGTATTGGGACGCCGGAATCCGCAAGTACGGTTTTCACGGCCTCTCGTGCGAGTCGATCGTGCACCAATTGCGGGATCGTTTGCCGAAACATCTGATCGTCGCGCATCTGGGCAACGGCGCCAGCATCACCGCGATCGTCGACGGAAAATCGGTCGACACAACGATGGGGCTCACACCGACGGGCGGCATCATTATGGGCACGCGGCCCGGCGACCTCGATCCAGGAGTGTTGCTCTACCTGTTGAAAAATGAGGGCGACAACGTCGATACGCTCGAAAAGACGCTCGACAAACAATCCGGGCTGCTGGGAATTTCGGGCGAGGCTTCGGACATGCGCAAGCTGCACGAGCTTGCCGGCAAAGGCGACGCGCAAGCGCAGCTCGCGATCGAGATGTTCGCGCGCGCGGCAGCCAAAGCGATCGGCGGCCTCGTTGCCACCATGGGCGAGCTCGATACGCTCGTCTTCACCGGCGGCATCGGCGAACACGACGCCGAGGTTCGCGCCAAGATTTGCGCTGGGATGGAAATCTTCGGAGTACGCCTCGACGAAGACGAAAACAAAAAGAACGCAAGGGACATCGGCTGGATCGAAAGAGCGATCTCCGTCGAAGTCATCGAAACCGACGAAGACGGGCAGATCGCCCGCCACGTAAATGCACTCCTCGAGTAGCGCGCTACCAAGCGAAAACAAAAAGGGCACGCAAGCGTGCCCTCGAAATTACGAAATAAGTTTTGCGTTCAACATCGCCCGCGAACGCACATAGTACTCGCGTCGCGTTTTGCAGACGCCGGAATTAGGCGCCGGCGCTCTTGCTGAAGCTCGACACAGCCTGCGCTTCGGTGTCATACACATCGAACACCGTGAGCAGTTTGGTGATCTGCAGCACTTCCTGGAACTTGCTGCCGAGATGGCAGAGGCGGAGCGACGCGCCCTGACCCTTGGCGCTGTGATGCGCCGCGACGAGCGTGCCCAAGCCCGCGCTGTCGATGAACGTGATGTTGTCCATGTTCAGCACAATCTTTTTCTTGCCCTCGGCGAGCAGCGACTTTACCTTCTCGCGCAGTGCGTTGCTCTCTTCACCCAGAACGATGCGCCCGTCCAGCGCCACCACGGACACGCCATCCACTTCCCGGTTCGTCATCTTCAATGCCACGTTCGTATCCTCCTATGAAATCGGAGCGGCTGCCGGCAGCAACCTTGCCGAGGCCGCACAGCTTACATCAATAGTAGTCCGCGCAGGACATGTAATATCCGCAGACCGTGCAAATCAACTTGCAGCGCCGGGACGTAAGCCGCTGCGAGCAAACCGGGCAATACCGGGAAGCATCCTCGTGCGGCGCGGCGGAATCCTTTTCCGGATTCACAGTTGTCGCGTTCGAATCCACACGCTCTGGCGCAGCTTCCGAAGAGACAAATGCACCAGGCTCCGGTCGGACCCTTTGATTCTCCGGGTGAACCGAAGTTGCCCCTGCTTTCGCGGCACGTTCCACGGCCCGAAGGTTATAGCACAACCCTCCGCAGGGGAAAAGCGGGTCGGAAGGGTAGGCGGGGTGGGGCAGGTGGCGCGGCTTCCGGAGGAGAAGGCAAAGTGCACTCGAACCGGCGCGCCGCCGAAGGGGTACGGCGGCGGCTCGAAAGCAGCGGGCCGGAAGCCAGCAGGCTACCGGGCGCCAGCTTACCGGGGAGCGCGCTTGGCGGACGTCGGCAATTGCTTGTAGCGGCGAGGGTTTAATGGTGGTCCCAATAATCCGTGGGGCGGTCGTCGTTCAGGAGCGCTGGCGGGAAGATCCAGTAATCGTCGCCGAAGGGGATGTTCTTTGGCCAGATTTGGTCGAGGGTGGTGCCGTCGTAGAGGATGCCGCCCTTCATGACGAAGGCGAGGTCGGCGCTGTTGTGGATGTCGTCGAGCGGGTTTTTGTTGAGGACGTCGAGGTCGGCTAGTTTGCCGACGGTGATGGAGCCGAGATCCTGGTCCATGCCGAGGAAGTGGGCGCCGTCGTTGGTTGCCATCTCAAGGGCACCCATTGGACCCATCGCGGAGGAGTACATCCAGAGCTCCCAGTGGGAATCGATACCTTGCTGCTGGCCGTGTCCGCCGAGGGCGCCGAAACCGCCGGCGTCGCGAATGTCGGAGACGGCTTGCGCGATGAGCGGGAAGCTGTAGTCGGTTTCGGGGCGCATCATGCGGCGGCGCGCGTGAGGAAGGATTTCGCGCCAGGGAGTCCATCGGAGGAGTTTGGCGTCTTTGTAATAGTCGAACGTCTGGAAGAAATATTCTTCGTTCCAGACGCCGGGGCCGCCGACGATGGCCGTCGGTGAATAGGTGAAGTGGGCCATGCCGAAAAATTTTGTCGCGTCGCTGTAGAGGGGCGCGTAACCGAGTGGATGCTCGGAACCGGTCTGGCCGTCCATGGCCATACCGAGATCGTATTCGAGGCCGCCACCTTCGGCGGTGATGTTCAGTCCGTATTTGCGCGCAATTTCGGCGACCCACTGGTGCTGTTCGCGTTTGGGCTGGAGATATTGTTTCAGCGTGATGACCCCGTAACTCGCGAGACGCTTGATGTTTTCCTCGGTGACTTCGAGGCTGGTGAGATCGTTATTGCGAAAACCGTTGCCGGCGTAGAGAGGGTCGCCGCTGGAAAATGTGCGCGGGCCGATCATGAGGCCGGCATCGACCATTTCGGCGGGTGGAAAAACATTTTGCGACCACGCGGCGGGGTCGAGCGTGGTGGTAATGCCATAGGCCAAGTTGCCGGCGATTTCGTAATCGTGGGGAGGAGTGATGCCGTTGTACATGCTGTAGTGATGCGCGTGCATGTCGATGAGACCCGGGATGATGGTTTTGCCTTTGACGTCAATGACGCGATCGACGCCGGCGGTGGAACAATCGCCGACACAGGCGATGCGCGAGCCTTTAATTACGATGGAGCCGCGTTGAATTATTTTGCGATGGTCGAAGGTCAGGATTCTTGCGTTGGTGAGGGCGAGGGAGCCCGATGGAATTTCGCGAGGTACGGCGAGTTTGATTTCGATGGTGTCGGTCTTTTTGGAATCGAGATGGTAGACGAAGTAGCGATTGGCGCTGCCGAATTCAAGCGTTTGCGCGTCGCGGAAGCGGGGAAAGTTTCCGCCTTCTTTGCTGATTTGGCTGAGAGGCAGGACTGCTGCGGTTTTGTCGATGAGCGGAGGCTTTCCCGCGGTGCCGGCGGAAGGGAAAGCGAGCGTGTAGACGTTGTCGCCTTCCTGAAAGGCAAGGGTGTTCAGGTCAGGAGAAACGGTCATTTCATCGGCGAAGGGAAAAATCACGTGGATGCGGCGGTCGGTGCCGTCGAGTTTGACGGAGACGAAATTGATCGCGAGAGGACGGCGCGCCTCGGGGTCTTTGCTCTTGGCGAATTCGGGATAGTAGATGCGACCGTCGGAGCCGAACGTAGGCGCGACGATCTGATTGCGCTCGAGATATTCGGAGTAGCGCGGCGTTCGGACGACTAATTTTGTTTCGCCACCGGAAGCGGGAATGGAGACGAGGTCGTACCAGGTGTTGGTGATCCACGGCTGGCCACGGAAAAATGCGCCGGAGCCGCGAGCGACGACGATGGTTGCGCCGTCGGGACTCCATGCGGGATGAATGTATTCGCCGGGTTCGGTGGTGAGTTGTTGCGGCGAGCCCCCTTGCGCCGAAATTTTCCAGAGCGCGCCGCCGAGTTTTTCGTCCCACGAGGCGAATACGATGGACTTCTCGTCGGGCGACCACGCGGGGGAGTATTCGGTTGCGGTGAAAGAGGGAGCGGTTAAGCGGCGCGGTTGTCCGGAGGGCATGTCCATGAGCCAGATGTGACCCACTGCCTGGAACGCGAGTGTTTTGCCGTCGGGAGAGCCGGTGTGCCAGCGCGCGAAACGCATTGGGAATGCGTCGTCGGTGATGCGGCGTTCGGTCTTTGCCATCTGCGAAATCGTGCGCTGAACGTGCGCGGTGAAGGGAATCGTTTCGACTTTTCCGTCGGCGATCCAGACGCGATGAATCTTTCCGCCTTGTGAGATGACGATGGATTTTCCGTCGCGTGCCCACGCGTAGCCGGGGAGAACGCGCCATGCGCTCCAGGAATCGATGTCGCTTTCGATTGGGTCCATGAGGACGCGCTCGGCGCCGGATTGAAGATCGCGGAGCCAAAGGGCGGTACGCGGACCGTATTTGTGGCCTTTGTAGGAGATGGTGCCGTTGGGAATGCGGCGCGCGAAGGTGAGCCAGCGGCCGTCGGGCGAAATCTCGGGTGCAAAAGCGCCGCCGTTAGATAGGCGGTATTGCTGCGCGCCCTGGCCGGAGGTGACGTCTTCCTTGTCGCCTGTGCGGAGCTCGATCCGTTTGATTTGGAAAAAACCCTGTAACGGATCATCGTGACCGGCGTAGGAAGAAGGTTCGCCCGCAGCGTACGCAAAATAAACATAACGTCCATCCGACGAGACCGCCGGCCAGCTCGCGCCTTTCTCGTCCTTGCTGCTGACGATTTCTATTCCTTTGCCGCCATCGCGGTTGTAGAGCCAGATTCCGGAGGGGGGAGGAGCTTCCAATCCGGTCGCCTCGGAATGCCGCGAGACCAGAATATTTTTGCTGTCGGGAGTCCACGCGGGTTCGTACATGCGGAGGTCTTTGTCTTCGACGACCGCGTGAGGATTTGAGCCGTCGGCGTTCATGACCCAGAGATTGTCCTGGCCGGCGCGGTCGGTGATGAAGGCGATGTACTTTCCGTCCGGCGAGAACCGGGGATGGGCGTTGAGTGCGACACCGCTCTTCTGCGTCAGGCATTCGGCGTTGCCGCCGGTTACGGGCATACGGTAGATGTGGGCGAGAAGGTCGAAGACGATCCATTTGCCGTCGGGTGAAATGTCGACGGACATCCAGGTGCCTTCGGAAGTGTCAAAGGCGATTTCGCGCGTGGTGCCGCGGGCGAGCGTGGTGTCCCACTTTTCTTCGGGCTTGTCCTTTGGTTTTTGATCATCGTCGCTGCGCGCGAAAGCAGGGAGCGAAAGGAACGCGAGAACGAAGAGAAGTAGTGTGCGGAAGACGCGGCGGTCCTGAATCATCGAATCGCTCCGAAGTGTGAGTGAACGTCAGCTGCGAATGTTCCAACTGTCTGAATGCCAGCTTACATTTGGGGCGAATTCTAATTTGAAACGTCGCCACAGCAAAGTCGTTCGCGGTGTTAGGTCGGCGGTTGCGGTCAGAAGTCGATGCTGTAGTCCACGGAAAAAGCGAGGGCAGCATACAGAGAACGAGGCGTGAAGCGCGCTCTAAATGGTAGGCAGTTTGTACATGGCTATAAATACGGCGGCATGGGGTACTGGGAGGAGGTGGGTCTTGAAACCTGTGGCAGGAAAGGCGCATCTTTCTATGTGAAGGCTCGATAAAGGCATGGTGCTGCTATGCGACGAATTGGGACAGTCGCGGTTGCGGTGTTGGGGCTGCCTTTGGCAGTGTTTGCGCAGAGGGCTGGTGGAGTCGGCGGAGGCGCGGCGGTACACGGTGGCGCTGTTTCGGCCCCGGTTGCAGTTGGGCGTGTGAGCGCGCCGGTTGCGGCGCATCCCGTCAATCATGTGGCTGTGGCCACGCGCATCGTGCCTGGCGGGCATGTTCGAACTTCCTCTCCAAATCGCATCGTGGCGGCGAATCCGCGGTTTGCGAATTCCAATTTTGTTTCGAATGATGTGCCGGGACTCGGATTCGACTATCCACATCTGGCGGCTGTCAGCCCGAAGAACGGGCAATTGGGGCGGAGCAATCGGTTTCGCGGGACGGTGCCGTTTGGATTTGGCGGGTTTCTGATTTCGACTCCTGAAATCTACGTCGAGAATCCGCAAGCGGTGGAAGAAGCGCAGGAGACTGCGGCGGATCAAGGCGATGCGGACGCACAGGCGCAGTTTGAGGCTGCGCAGATGCAGGCGTATCGCGCGGGGCAGAAATCGATGGTGCAGCAGGCAGCGCCGTCTCCGCCAGCGCCGGAGCCTACTCCGGATGCGGCGTCGTATGTGTTTGTGATGCGCGATGGAGCGGTGGTCTTTGCGGTGGCGTATTCGTGGGATAACGGGACGCTGCGGTATGTTACGCCGGAAGGGCAGCGCAAGAGTGTGGCGGCGGACTCGCTGGATATGGATGCGACGACGCAGTTTAATGAGTCGCGGGGGTTGAGTTTCCGGGTTGGGGCGTAGGGCGAGAGCGAAGTAAAGAAGCAATGAAGTAAAGAAGTAACGATTGGTTCGCGTCGCGTTGTTTGTGTGGCGTGAGTTTTTCCCTCCTGTGGTTTTTCCGGATGACACTGTGGTTGTGCGTAGAGTGCTCGTGGTTTGAGCGTTGAGTCGTGCTGTCGGTTGAGGTCCTTCGGCCGCCTGCGGCGGCCTCAGGATGACAGTGTTTCGGTGGTGGCAGTGATGGCAGTGGTGAGGGCGGCGAGTCGAGATTAGGCGAGTTACTTTGCGGGAGCGGCGGGGGCGGGCATTACGTAGCCGGAGGTGGCGGGGAGGCCGGCGCGTTCGAGTTGGATGGTGGCGTGGCCGATGTTGAAGTCGGCGGAGCATTTGGTCTGGATGGCGGTGAGGATGCGCTCGCACTCGTCCATGTGCATGTCGGGGATGCGGGCGTGGAGGCTGAGCGCGTTATGGTCGTCGCCGAGTGACCAGATATGAATGTCGTGAACTTCCAGGACGCCTTCGATGGTAAGAACGGCGCGAGCTACATCTTCCACGGTGCAATCGGGCGGGCGACCTTCGAGCAATACGTGGGCGGAGTCTCGCAGGATGCCGATGCTGGACCAAAGCACGAGAAGGCCGATGGCGAGGCCGAGTAGCGGGTCGATCCAACGAATGCCAGTCGCGCCGATGATGATGGCGCCGATGATGATAGCGACGTTGGAGAGCGCGTCGCCGAAGTTGTGAATGAGGATGCTGCGAAGATTCAGGTCGTTGCGGCCGCGCACGAGCGCCAGCGTGATGCCGCCGTTGACGGCGAGAGCGGCGAGAGAAGTCCAAATCATCCAGCTTTCGACGACTTCCACGGGAGAGCGGAAACGCTCGATGGATTCGTAACCCAGCCAAAGAGAAAGCAGCACGAGCACGACGGCGTTGGTGAACGCGGCGAGTGTGCCGGCGCGGTGGTAGCCGTAGGTTTTCTCGGAGTCGGCGGGGCGCTGGGCCCAGCGCATGGCGAGATACGAAAGGCCGATGGCGGGGACGTCGGAAAGATTGTGAACGGCATCGTTGAGAAGAGCGACGGAGTGGCCGACGATACCGCCGACGACTTCGGCGCCGACCAGGCCGAGCGTGGCGGCCATGGCCCAGCCCAGGATGCTGGGGCTGAGTGGCGGATGATCGTGACCGGCATGGCTGTGACCGTGACCGTGTCCATGCGAATGGCCGTGGCTGTGAACGTGAGGGACGGCGGTGGGCACAGTTCCAGGCGGGCAATCGTGCGTGTGGTCGCCGTGCGCGTGATCGTGGGAATGCGTGTGCATAAACGCTACAACCCATTCTACGCGCGGTGTGCTCGGTTGGCGAAGTGCGGCGCGCTTACTTAGTGATATCTTGACACGTCGGAGTAGCGATTCCGTTGACGGTGTTTTGGGGGGCTGCCAACATCGAATGAGGCTCAGCAGAACTTGTCTGTGGTAGTGCGAGCGAGTGCATTCGGGGTAGGATGCGCAGCACGCGCCGCATGCTTTTGCGTTTCGGGTTCGACGGAGCGAGCGTCCAGGGTGAAATGACGAGTCCGGTAGCCAAGCTGACGTTTTGGGGCGTGCGCGGGTCCACGGCGACCGTTGATCCGGCTACCTGGCGCTATGGCGGCAACACGCCGTGCGTCGAACTGACGACGCCGGACGGGATGCAACTGGTCCTGGATTGCGGCACCGGACTGCGGATGCTGGGTTCGCGCTGGGGCAAGGACGAGCTGCACTCGCCGCGCCGGAACGAGACGCATTTTCTGGTAACTCACTATCACTGGGACCACATTCAAGGCATTCCGTTTTTCACTCCGCTGTATTCCGAAGAGAACGAGTTTCACTTCTACAGTTTCCGGTCGGAGTTTCTAGGCCGCGACAGCTTGAAGCAGGTTTTCGAAACACAGATGGCGCAGCCGTATTTTCCGGTGGATTTGTCGGCGATGAATGCGAAGCGGCGCTTCCAGGAAGTGGCGGATGGCGACTCGTTTTTCATCGGCGAGAACAAGATAACGGTGCGATCGCTGAATCATCCGCAAGGATGCCTGGGATTTCGGATCGAGACCGCGGCGGGAACCGTGGTGTACGCGACCGACAATGAGCCGGGGAATCCGGCACTCGACAAGAGTCTTCGCGATCTGGCGGCGGGCGCGGACATTTTTATCAGCGATGCGCAGTACACCCCAGAACAACTTGCGGGACCGAAGCGTGGTTGGGGACATTCTTCGTGGCAAGAAGCAGTGAGGGCGGCGCGCGAAGCGGGCGCGAAGACGCTGGTGCTGTTTCATCATGATCCGGATTCGACGGATCGCATGATCGATGCGACCTTGAGACTCGCGCGGGAGGAATTTGATTCGGTGTTTGCGGCAAGCGAAGGCATGGTGATCACGCTGGGCTCGCCGGGCGGGCGAGTTGACGCGCACATGCCGGGAACGCGGACGGCGTTGCGGCGCGAGGCGCAGTTTCGGGCGAGGGTTTCGGGAACGACCGAAGGCGGGCGAACGTTCGATGAAGAGACGCTGGTGAGCGATTTGTCGCTGCAAGGGGCGATGATCACGTTGAAGCATAGTCCGCGGTTGCAGTCGGAATTGCAGGTGATCATGGAGACTCCGGGGCCGAATGGATTGCAGGGGGCGATGCGGCTGAAGGGGTACGTGGTGAGGATTGATGAAGGGCGGGAGAAGGGGATCAGTTCGGTGGGCGTGGTTTTTACGGATTGAAGAGGGTTGACAGTCGAGAGGGAAGAGAAACTTACCACAGAGTTCGCAGAGATCACGGAGTTCGGAGTTGGAATGGAGCGGGCGCGGCGATTGCTGCGCCGTTTTTTTTGTGTGGTCTGGGAGCCCGGCTGGCTTGACGCGGGGCTAGTGCGAGACTGACCTAGGGAGTAGCATCGTGGCAGGGGCGAACGCGACGAAAAAGCGTCGGCTCGTTCCGGTCCGAATGACATTTGGGGCAGTTGGGTGTGGATCTACAGACGTAAGCGCTCGGGTGTGTTTAAAGTGGACGGCAAGACATGCGGGATTTGAAGGTGACCGAAAATCGAGTGGGGTTTGTTCCTGTTAGCGCGCTCGATCCGCGCGCGGCTAGCGCGGCGCAGGGTGTTGGCTCGACCACGAGTGGTGGCCCGGCGCCGGGTTTGCAGGCGAGTGGGGCTGGGAGGCGCGGGCCTACGCGAATGGAGTTGCTGCGTGGGTTGGTGAGGCAGGCGCCGTTTGTGGGGAAGAATTTTGCGCTCTATTTTCGGAATGGGTGGCGGCGGCATGTTTTGCAGACGAAGGTTGTGGCGCCGTATGCGGTGACATTTTATGTGACGCACAAGTGCAATCTGGATTGCACGTACTGCACGCAGAAAGAGCCGGAGGTTTTCAGCCAGGAGCTGCCGACGGCGGGAACTCTGAAAGTGCTGGCGAAGATCCGGCGCGAAACGGATTCGATCGTGATCACTGGGGGCGAGCCGACGCTGCGATCGGACATCGAGACGATCGTGGAGGCGGCGCGATTCAAAAATAAATTTCGGTCGGTGTTGCTGATCACGAATGGAACGTTGCTGGATCGCAAGCCGAAGATTCTCGATGGGGTGACGGGGTTGGTCGTGAGCCTCGATGCATTGCAGGCCGATCCTACGAATCCGCTGTCGAAGCCGGCGGCGCTGCCCAAGGTGATGGAGAATTTGCAGTTCGCGAAGGAGCGATTCGGGAATCCGCGGAAGATCACGATCAGCACGGTGATCGAAGAGTGGAATATCGCGGAGGTCGAGCGGCTGCTGGATTGGTGCGGAGAGCAGGGTTTGTTTTTGCGGCGCAGTCGGCGCAGATGGAGAAGATGCCGAACCTGGCGCTGCTGCGGAATCCGAAGTATCAGGCGCTGGTGGACACGATCATCGCGAGGCGGCGCGAGAACAAACAGCCAATCAATGGGACGCCGAGGACGATCGACACGCTGCTGCGATTCCGAAATTTCGAGTGCTTCCCGACGATGTTTCCGCGGGTGTATCCGAATGGCGACGTGTTTTATCCGTGCGAGCCGCTGCGGAAGGTGGCGGGGAATTTATTGCATGATGGATCGTTGAAGAAGATTTTTGCGCGGGGGAAGAAGCGTTACGGAGAGATTCCGCCTTGCGAAGGGATTTGCTATTTGTTCGGGAATGTTTTGTCGCACTACTACGTGAATGATTTCTGGGGGCTGGCGGGAGATTTTATTGCTTGAAGGAAGTTGACAGTCGACAGTTGAAAGTCGAACGGGAAGAGAAGGAAAAATCTAACGCAGAGGCGCGGAGTGCTCCGAGTTGCACGGAGAGCTTGTCAGTTGGGCTGCGACTGTCTAGCAAGCCCACGTTTCGCAAGGTCAATCGAGCGGCAACAAGTAGCCAGGAGTTCCGCCCAAACGGCCGCCGAAGGCTTGGGCGTCGAGCGTGGCCATGTCCCAGGTAAACGAGGATTCGGGCGTCAGGCGAATCGTCACATCGTCAAAGGAAGCGAAAACCGGCTCGATGCCGGGATCGGCCATCGCGGCTGCGCTGAGATAGCGGCTGTGAATGCGGCGGTTGATCTGTCTTGATTGATCGCCTGAGAGCAACTCTGCTTTGCAGGCAACCGTGAGGCCACGCTCGGTCCCGGGCTTGCGCAGATCCACCATCAATGAGGCTTTCTGCTTCGCGAGGACGTTGCGGGCTTTTTTCGTTTTGGAAGACGTCGCGATATAGAAGGAATTCTCTTCGAATAGGAACCAGACGGCAGTGAGGTGGATCGATCCGTCGGCGTTTTCGGTGCCCAACGTTGCGATCAGACGGCGCTGTAGCAAGCTCGTGAAGACCAGGGTCCAACTGACGTGGCATAGTCGCCCCCCAAATACCAAAAACGATGAGGGCACTTTCTCACTTCTGAATTTTCAAGGAAACAGAAAAGCGTTCTGCTTAGGAATTTTCGGCGATTTTTTTGTCGAGGTGAGCGAGAGCGGCTTCGAGAGATTTTTTGTGGTTCGGGTTCGTGGCGTTGGCGAGATCGTTGGCGATGCGGACGCGCGAGAGCTGAAGATCTCTTACGGTTTGTTCGCGGTGGAGCTGTTCCGGGCTCTTTTCGCCCTTGTCGGAAGGTGCTTTGCGAGGTTCTGCCTCAGCCACCTGAGCTTCCACGTCCTTGCTTTCCCAACCTCTGGCCATGACTTATTGTCGCACAGACAGTGGCGGCGGGGAGGGTTTAATCCATTTGGGTTTCGAAGGGAGAAATGAAGAAGTTGACAATTGAACGGGAAGGGTAGATCGGCCGAGCCTTGAGGAGCGGAAAACCCGCACTTTCTGAAAGCGGAGGGTGCGGCACCCAGGATCGTCGATGACGCGTCGATGATTTGGCGGCGGTGTAACAGATGTTTCTGAGCGCGGCGGTTACGCGCGGGCGGCGCGGGCTTTGGGCTGTACGGGGAGGCCGGGGCGCATCACGCCGAGAATTGTGTTTTCGGCGACTTTGGCGAAGTGTTCGGCGAAGACGCCGCGATAGGCGAATTCTTCGACGTTGTTGGGGCGGCGGAGGCGGACGACCCAGGCGTTTTCAATTTCTTCGGAGTAGACCGAAGAGACTTCGGCGACGGGAATGATCAGGCGCGTTTGCAAATGCGAATCGAGCGCCCAGATATTTTCGGTGCCGACGAGCAGGCGAACGGGAACGGAGACGTTGTTAGCCACGCGGGTTTTTCCACCGTTGACGACGACGAGAGCGCCGAGTTCGCGGGCTTTGTCGTCGACGGTGACGGTGGAGAGTGCGGGCGGCAGCAGGGCAGCCGTCAGGAACATGACGAGGCCGGCGATGGCGGCGAGCCAGGAATTCCAAAAGGCGAGCGGCAGAATCACGAAGCCGGCGCCGGCGATTCCGAGCAGAACGCGAAACAGGGTCCACGAACGCTCGTCGCGGCGCAGATTGAGAATTTTGGGAACGAGCAAAACTCCGGCGAACAACGCGCCGATGAACATTTTTTGCAAGCGCGCCAGGGCGTTGGCGGTTTGTGAGGCTGCGGGGTTGGCCGTGCTATCCATTCTGGTTCTTACTCTTTCGCTTACTGCTATAGATTCGTAAAACCGGCGACCGATACCGAAAATTTCTCGACTTCAATCTAGCGTGACAACTTCAGCCGACAACTACACGTGACAAATTCACACACTAAGGCGCGAGATTCGGAATTTCGCGCATTCGGGCGAAGGCACGGCGGACGTGCGGAATGGTGATCGAACCGCCAACGACGAGAGCTACGTTCAATGCATCGACCACTTCGTCGCGGTTCCATCCTTCTTCGCCGCAGCGCACGAGGTGGTATGTAATGCAGTCATCGCAGCGTAGCACTGCGGACGCGACTAGGCCCAATAGCTCCTTCGATTTGGTACCGAGGGGACCGGGCTCGTATGCCTGATGGTCGAGGGCAAAGAAGCGCTTGATGCCCAGGTGGCCGCAGCCGAGGATCTCTTCGTTGAGATCGGCGCGGGTCTTCTGAAATTCGTCCAAACTGCCGGGACCAGGCACAAATCCTCCGGAAAGTCGTGCGATTTGGGTGGAATGGGGAAGCCATTATCGCGCAGTCGGGAAAGGATGGGATGGGGAAGTTAAGAGAGTTCTGAGCGAGTGCTTAAGGATTATGAGTGAGTTCTAGTACCCGACCTGGGCGAGCGCCGGTTGGCTTCGCGGAATCCCAAACGAGTTGGCCGTTTACGAAGACTTTCTCGATGCCGGTGGGGAGTTCGAAAGGTTTGGCGAAGGTGGAGCGGTCGAGTACCGTTTTGGGATTGAACAGGGTGAGGTCGGCGATTGCGCCTTCGCGGAGGACACCGCGATCCTTCCAGCCGATGCGCTGGGCGGGGAGCGAGGTCATTTTGCGGACGGCTTCGGGTAGCGTGAGCCAGTGTTTTTCGCGGACGTAGACGCCGAGAACGCGCGGGAAGGTGCCGGCTCCGCGGGGATGCGCTGAGCCGATGCCGCCGTCGCTGGCGACCATCACCCACGGTTGCTGATAGAACGCTTTGATGTCGGGCTCGATCATCGATTTGCCGATCACCTCGGCTTCGGTGTTGGCGGCGTCGCCTTCGCGGATGATGCGGATGTACATCTCGACGGGAGTGATGTGGTTGGTGGTCGCGAGGTCGGCAATGTTGTGGTTTTCGTAGGCGCGATTCGGAGTGAATTCGGTGATGGTGATGTTTTGCGCGCCGCCGTTGTCTCGCAGAGCTTTTTCGACGCTGGCGGGATTCTCGTACTGCTTGTCGGGCATGATCACTTTGATGTTGGAGTGCCAGGCGTCGTAGGGGTAGCAGTCGGCTAGGAAATCGACGCCGCGTTTGCGGGCGGCTTCGATGACACGGATGTACTCGGGGGCTTTGTTCCAGACGCTGACGGTGCTGACTTTGATGTGGGAGTGCTCGATGGGAATGTGGGCGCGTTCGCCGATGGCGATTTCTTCGTCGAGCGCGGAGAAACTTTTGTCGCCCTCGTCGCGGATGTGAGTCATGTAGAAGCCGCCGTGCGCTGCCGCGATTTTGGCTTCGGCGACGACTTCGTCGGTGGAACTGTAGCTGGCGACGTCGTACTCGAGGCCGGTCGAGAGGCCGATGGCGCCTTCGTTCATGGCTTGCTCGACGAGTTGCGTCATTTTTGTGATTTCGTCGGGTGTCGCCACGCGGCGGAAATCCTTGCCCATGATTTGTTCGCGGATGGTGGCGTGGCCGGCCATCATCGCGATGTTGAGCGACGGAGGACTCGCGCGGCGCGCGGCGAGATACGGCGCGATGGGCCAGGGGGAATCGCCGTCGGCGCCGAGGACGATGGTGGTGATGCCTTGCGCGATTTGCGATTCGGCGAGCGGATCGGACTCAAGGCCGCTGGTGGAGTGATTGTGGATGTCGATGAAGCCGGGGGCGAGGACGAGGCCTTTCGCGTCGATGATCTGGTCACCGGGCTGGGGCTTGAGATTTGCGGCGATGGCGACGATGCGGTCGCCGGAGATGCGGACGTTGAGCTTGCGGAGTGGGGCGCCGGTGCCGTCGGCGACTTGGGCGTGAATGATGAGGATGCTTTTCGTCGCGGGCGGAGTTTGCGCGGTGGAGAGCGTCGAGAAGATCAAGAAGGCGAAAACCGCCAGGACTGTCGCTGCGAATTTCGCGGAGCGTTTTGAGCGGACGAAGTTACGGATGGCGATCTCCTCGCTGATGCGGCGCAGACTCTGATTTCAATTCACGATTTATTTCACGCTTCGGCTGTGGGTTCCAGGGCTTTTTGAACGAGTGCTTTCGCGCCGGGTTTACCTGCGAGAACGAGATCGAGCCATTCTGCGCCAACCTTTGAAAGGCGGATGGCCTCGCTGGTGAGCGATTCCGGTCCGCCGGAATCGGCGTTGCCGAAGTAGACGCGGTCCATCGGCTGCGCGGCGGCGATGCGATTGACGGTGTATTGGCCGGGGACCGACATGAACATCGGATGTCCGCGTCGGTAGATTCGGACTTCGATGGGGTCGACGTTGAACTCGGGCATCAGTTTCTGAAAATCGGCGAGCACGCGCGCGGCGAGAATTTTGCACGCGTTTTCATCGAGCAACGTGGCGCGTTGGAATTCGCGGAGCGGCGTATAGAACGAGAGAATGTTGTTTTTCTGCTTGTAGCCGGGCTCGTTGCGGACGGTCCAGTCGGCGACGATGAAATCGGTGAATGTGTTGCCGGGGCACCAATTGTCGTAGCCGCGATTGTAGACGGGCTTGTCGAAGATCACGTTGACGACGGGATACGGAGCGAAGCGCGTGTGGCGCATGGCGGCGAGTTGTTTGTCGGGGAGGCTGCGAACGAGGCGCGACGTGATGTGCTTCGGCGTGCACATGAGGACGGCTTTGGCGCTGACGGTGATTGGCTTGGCTTCGTGGATGTAGGTGACCTTCACTTCGTCTTTTTCAGAGACGACGGCGACCACTGTTGCGTTGCCAAGCATGCGCTCGCCGTATTTTGGCTGGAGGACTTCGACGAGTTTGTGCGTGATGCAGCCGAGTCCGCCGGGGAGAATGACGCGCTTGCTGTCTTCGCCGGAGGCGAGGCCGCGCATCCCGTCGATCCCGACGTAGGCAGAAGTGTCCTGGCAAGTTGCGCCCCAGTTTGAGGGACCGTAGCCGTCCCACCATTGCTGGACTTCGGGTGCGTAGCCCGCGGTGAATTTCGTGAAGGGCTGCGCGTCGAGTTCTTTCATGCGCTTGACGGCATCGATTTTGCGCATGTCGTCGCGAAATTTACGGAAACTGGCGCGAACTGCTTTTGGATACGGCAATTCGTCGATGCCTTTGATCCAAGTGTCGGCGACGAACGTTTTGTTGACGATGGTGGGATCGGGATTGTCTACGGGCAACAGCTTGAGGCCGATTTCGCGCGCGAGCTGATCGCCCTCATCGTCGCGGAAAGCGTACGCGGAGCCGGTGGCGAACGGCTGGCCGTCGAATTCTTCCTGATAGGCGTTGCCGCCGAAGTGATCTTCTTTTTCGAGGAGCAGGAAATCTTTGCCGCGGAGGAAATAGGCGGCGGAGAGGCCAGCGGATCCTGCGCCGACGATTACGACTTCGACTTTGCGCGTGACGGCGGGGAAGTCGAACGCGTGGCCGTCGCGAACTTCGTGGCAGATTTCGAAGTGTTCGCCATCGACCTGGGGTGTGGGGCTTGGAGCAGGATTGGAGTTCTCTGAAGGTGCGGCGATCAGCGATTGGTCGATGGGACATCCGGCGGCGACCGAACCTGCGACGACAAATTTGATGAAATCGCGGCGGGAATTTGGCGGCGTCATGCGGCTTGCTCCTGCGTTGCGCGTTGTTCGAGAAGATCTTGCGGTTCGGGGCCGAGGCTGCGCGTGCGAATGCGATACCAGATCACGATGAGCGCGACCGAGAGGGCGAAGATAAGCGTTGATATGGCGTTGATTTCGGGCGTAATGCCGCGACGCAAGCGCCCCCAGATTTCGAGCGGTAGAGTGTTGTCTCGGCCGATCAAAAAGAATGTGACCGCAATTTCGTCCATCGAGAGCGTGAAGATGAGCAAGCCAGCGGCGATGAGAGACAGCTTCAAATTCGGCAGCGTGACGCGCCAGAACGTTTGCCACGGCGTTGCGCCGAGATCGAGTGAAGCTTCCTCCTGCGCGCGATCAATTTTTTGCAGCCCGGCGAAGAGTTCCGTGGTGGCGACGGAAATGAGCGCGGTGCCGTGACCGAGAAACACCGTGGCGAGGCTGAGCGGCAGGTGCACGAAGACCGCGAACATTAATAAGGATAGGCCGGTGATGATGCCGGGAAGGATGAGGGGCAGCAGCACCAGGCGACGGAAGAGCGCTTTGCCGGGGAAATCCGCGCGATCGAGCGCGAGCGCGGCGAGCAGGCCTAGCGTCAGAGCGAGCGCGACGCTCGCCGCAGCGACGATAAAGCTGTTCAGCACGGCGTCCCAGATGGCGCCGTCGGCGAAAAGCTGGCGATACCAGTCGAGCGTGAAATGGCGCGGAGGGAAGCCGCCGACACCGTCGCGATTGAAGGAGTAAACGATCAGCACGACGATCGGCAGATAGATGAACGCAAAGATGAGAATCGCGTAGATCGTGAGAACCGGCGGCCGCTTGGCCAGGTCTGCGGATGACTTGGCGCGCGTCATTTGAACGACCATCGCTTTTCGAAACGTTCGGTCAGCGAAAGCAGCGTGATGGTGATCAACAGAATGCAGACAGAGATCGCGGCGCCGAGCGGCCAGTCGTAAGCTGCGCCGAAGAGACTCTGCACGATGTTAGCGATCATCGTGCCGCTTGGCCCGCCGACGAGCAGCGGCGCGAGGAAGTCTCCGAGCGAAAGCACGAATGCGAAGGTCGCACCGGCGAGAAGGCCGGGCATTGAGAGCGGCAGGATCACTCGAAGAAATGTCGTGAGTCGATTCGCGCCGAGGTCGTGCGACGCTTCAATCAGCGGGCGCGGAATGTGTTCGAGTGACGCGTAAATCGGGAGAAAAACGAACGGCGTGTAGATGTGCGTCAGCATCACGATGACGGCGAACGGGCTGTAGAGCAATGCGCCGACCGGTTCGTGCGTAATGTGAAAATATTGGAGAAACCCGTTGAGAACGCCGTCGCTGCCGAGAATCGTCTTCCAGGCATAGCCGCGCACGAGGTAGCTGACCCACAGCGGCACGATCACAAGTTGATAGAGCAGTTCTTTGCGCGCGCCGGCGTGAAATGACAGATAGTAGGCGAGCGGGTAGCCGAGGAGCAGGGACAGCAGCGTGACGGAACCGGCGATGCGCATCGTGCGCAAAAGCACTTCGACGTAGAGAGGATTGGAGACAAGCTTGTGATAGTTCTGAAGATTCCACTCGTGAATGAGGAAGCCGTCGCGGACGAGCCAGAAGCTGTGCGCGAACATCAATAGATAGGGAAGTAGCAGGAATAGGCCGACCCACAGCAGCGGCGGCGCGGTGACGATCGCTTTGTAAGCGCGCGAGTACATTTCTCCGGTGCTTCGTCAGCCTTTCACTCTCACTACTTCATCCGCGGAGAACGAAAATTCCTGTTCATGGCCCAGAGGACTGCGAGCGGGGATACGTGCGCGCAAAATTTGACCTGCGCCGCACTCGATTTCCAACAGTTCGTTTGCGCCGCCGTAAATCTGCTGCTGAATCGTTCCGCGAAAGCGAACCCATCGGGCGGAGACCGGCAAAACGTCCGATGCGAGTTGTATCGTTTCCGGCCGAAGCGAGAAAAGCGCTTGGCCGTCCGTTGCGGACGTCGGCCATTTCAACGAGCCGCATGTCGCGACACCGTTCTTTACGGCCGCATTCAGCAAATTCGTCTGCCCGATGAATTGCGCCGTGTAGGCCGTCGCGGGATGCGCATAGATTTCACGAGGTGCGGCGACTTGCTCGAGTGCGCCGTTGCGCAGCAGCGCGATGCGATCCGAAAGCGCCATCGCCTCTTCCTGATCGTGCGTGACAAAGAGAAAAGTGATGCCGACTTCGCGCTGCAGCGATTTCAGTTCGCTCTGCATCTGCTTGCGCAGGTTCGCGTCGAGCGCCGAAAGCGGTTCATCGAGCAGCAAAAGCTGTGGCCGATTGATGAGCGCACGCGCGAGCGCGACTCGCTGTTGCTGGCCGCCGCTGAGGCGCGTCGGCTTCGCGTCGGCGAATTCGTTCATCTTCACCATTTTCAGCGCCTGATCGACGCGGCCGCCGATCTCTGCCGCCGGCGTTTTCTTCACGCGCAAGCCGTAGGCGACGTTGTCGCGCACCGAAAGATGCGGAAACAGCGCGTACTGCTGAAACACCGTGTTGACGCGGCGTTTATGCGCGGGTTGAATATCGAGGCGGTCGCCGTTCATCCAGATTTCGCCAGACGAAGGCTGCTCGAATCCGGCGATCAACCGCAGCAGCGTAGTTTTGCCGGAGCCACTCTCGCCGAGCAGCGTGATGAACTCACCCGACGCGATGTCGAGCGACAAACTTTTCAGTACTTCCTTGTTGCCGAAACGCTTCGCGACTCCGCGCACCGCCAGCAAGACACCCGAGGCGCCACTTGTTGCGCTATGCGCGTTGGCCACGGAAGAGCTCACTGAGCGTTTTTTACCTCGTTCCAGATTTCGGTGTATTTCTGGCGGCGTGGCACGTCTTGCCAGAAATAAATTCGTTTCATGTAAGAGTCGGGATCATCGAGGTGCAGGCTTTTCACTTCGTCGGGCGTGAGAAGCTGTGCGGTGCCCGGATTCGCAGGCGTGTAGTGCGTCACGTCGGTGACGAGCTTTTGCGTTTGCGGCTCGACCATGTATTCGAGGAACGCTTGTGCAAGCTCTTTGTGCGAACTCGCCGCCGTGATCATCAGGTGATCGATCCATCCCGTCGTGTTTTCCTTGGGAATCGTTTCGCCGATCGGGTAATTGAGCTTGCGCAGCTCCACCGTCATCAATGGCCAGCCCATCGCGGCGGTGATTTCGTGTTGCTGAAAAAGATTCGTCAGCTCGCCGCCGGTCGTCCAGTATTTCCGCACGTTTGGTTTGAGCTCGATCAACTTTTTCTTCACCGCTTCAAGCTGCTCGTCGCTGAGGTTGTAGAGTTGATTCGGATCAGGTTTGTCGTAACCGAGCACCTGCGCCGCCATGTACACGCTGGAGAGCTCATCCCACAGAGAAATTTTGCCCTTCAGCTTCGGATTCCAGAGGTCGCTCCAGCTGTCGGGCGCTTTCGGAAACGCATTCGTGTCGTAGAGAAGTGGATTCGGTCCCCACACAAAGGGAACGCCGTATGTCTGCCCGTTCGCTTTGACGAGCGGAGATTCACGCAGCCGCGCCGAAAGCTGCGGGTAAGCCGGAATTTTGGAGAGGTCGAGCGGCGCCGCGAGTCCCGCGCGTACGATCGACGTAGCGACATCGCTCGACGGCGAAATCACGTCATAATTGCCCGCGCTGCCTCCTCGCAGTTTCGCGACGAGCTCGTCGCTCGAGCCCATGTACGATGCGACCACCTTGCAGTGATGCGCGTCTTCGAACGCTTTGAGAAAGGAGGGATCGGCGTAGCCTTCCCATACCAGCAGGCTCAACGTTTCCGTTTTCGGTCCGCATCCCGCGAAGAGAATCGCTAAAACAAAGATTGTCGCGAACAGCGCTCGCTTCATCCCGTTCTCCCTTTGCATCCAGCGGATGCAGATGCAGTGAAAATCGAATCGCCTACTTCGCGTCGTTTTGATACACGATGCGCCCGCCGACGATGGTGGCCGTCACTTTGGTGTCTGAAATCTTGCGCGCGTCGACGTCGAAAATGTTCTGCGAAAGAATAATGATGTCCGCAAGCTTTCCGGCTTCGATCGAGCCTTCCGTTTTTTCACGCCGGCCGGCAAACGCCGCGCCCAGCGTGTAGCCGTACACCGCATCTGCAACGCTAAGGCGCTGAGACGGTACAAAGCCGCCTTCGGGTTTGCCGTCCGTGGTCTGACGCGTAACTGCTGTCTGCACGCCTTCCCACGGATTGAGCGTAACGACCGGCCAATCGCTTCCGAACGCGAGATGCCCACCGTCGTTCGCGATGCTCTTCCAAACCCACGCTCGGCCCGCGCGATCAGGGCCGATGTTGCGCGCCCAAACGTCCAGCGTGTCTTCGTTGGGATACGAATGCAGCGGCTGCATGCTCGCAATGACGCCGAGTTTGCCAAAGCGCGGAATATCGACCGCTTGAATCGTTTCGATGTGCTCGATGCGCGGGCGGCGATCCTGTGTGGCGTTCACTTTTTCAGCGTTCTCATAGGCATCGAGCGCGGTGCGCACGCCATAGTCGCCGATCGCGTGGGTGAAAAGTTGCAGGCCTCGCTTGTCGAGCTCAGCGACGGCAGCTTTATATTTGTCGGGCTCCCAGAAAAGCTTGCCTTTGAGCGAAGGGTCATCGGTGTACGGCTCGAGCATCGCCGCCGTGTGCGACTCGATCACGCCGTCGACCATCATTTTCACAACGCCACCACTGATCCAGTCGTCGGCGTATTTCTTGCGCGCCGCTTCGATTTTTTCAATGTCGGTTGGGCGCAACTCTGGCGGATCAAGGAAGTAGGCGATGTAAAATCGCAGCGTCTGTTGTTTTTCTCGGCGGAGCTGATCAAAAAGCGCAAGCTCCTCGAAATCGCCGCCGGCGCTGTGAACGCGGGTCAGGCCATGCTCGTTGGCCCACTTCATGCCGGCACGCAAAGCCTCAAGTTTTTCCGCGCGCGTCGGCTCCGGCACAATTTTGCCGACGAGTCCGTGCGCTGCTTCCTTCAACGCGCCGGTCGCTTCACCGGTTGCGGGGTCGCGCACAATAATTCCGTTCGGCGGATTCGGCGTGTCCTTTGTAATCCCAGCCAGCGCGAGCGCCTTTGAATTCGCCCAGTAGGTGTGGCCGTCGTAGCCCTCCAGATACGCGGGGCGATCGGGAAAAACTTCGTCGAGATATTTTTTATCGGGCAGCGCCACCGCGCCAAACATCGCGTAATCCCAGCCGCGCCCCAATATCCAATCCTTCCCCGGATGTTTCGCGGCGTATTCGCGCAGCCTCTTCTGGATGTCGGCGACGTCCTTCGCTCCATCAAGATTCACGCGGCTGAGGCTGAGCGAGCCGTCCAGAAAATGAATGTGGCAATCGACGAATCCCGGCAGCACAAGACGCCCGCCGGCATCGATCATTTTCGTGTTTGGCTTACGAAGCTTTTCGACTTCGGACTTCGCTGCCGACCGCGACGATCTTATCGCCCTGAATCGCAACCGCTTCCGCCCACGGCTGCTTCGCGTTGACGGTGTAAATCTTTGCGTGATGGACGATCGTGTCCGCGCTCTGCGCATTCGCTCGAGGCGTCGCAGTGCACGCGACGAGCGACAGAAGAATCAGAAAGCAGGCTGATCGAACGACCGGTAATCGCGCGAATGATCGCTTCATGTTCCCTCGTGACCAAGAATCTCGAAACAACAGAAACTCACCGGCGCTCTGCGAGCACTCCCGCTAAAACGTCGGCGGCGTATTGATCCACAGCAGCCGCGTTTCAGTACGCCCAGGATTTCTCCAGCGATGTGGCGTCGAGCTCTCGAAATATAAGCTGTCGCCGGTCTTTAGCACGTGATGTTCTTTCCCGCCAAGCCAGATTTCGAATTCGCCACGCAGGACGTGCAGGAACTCTTCGCCTTCGTGGGCATAGGATTCGCCGCTTCCGCCGTTGGGCTTGATACAAAACAAATGGGGTTCCATCGCAGTGTGGCCCCACGCGAGCAGTTCCATTCGTACGCCGGCGGTCGTTTCCAGGATTTTGCGTTGCGGCGGCCGCACAAGCCCGGGATTCTCTTCGGCGGCTTCGAATAGCGACGGAATATTCGTCCGATAGAAGCGCGCAATACGCCGCAGGGTCGCGACCGATGAGCGCATCTGCCCGCGTTCGAGCGCGCTGAGAAATCCAACCGACACACGCGTTGCTCGCGCAACCTGCGCCAAGGAAAGCCCGCGTCGCGTACGCAACCGGCGAAATCGTTGGCCGGGCCGCGATTCTTTTTCCGCGGGCGCCGAGACAATGCCCTGACCCTTCAGCACGTGCACGATTGCCGCGGGGTTCAGCCCGCGCGCTCGCCGCAGGAACAGAGCGCGCTGCAACAGCCGCACGTCCGCTTCGGTGTACAGCCGGTACTTGCTTTTTGTTCGTTGAGGCGCGACCAGGCCAACCATCTCCCACGCGCGCAGCGCGGACGACGAGATTCCGACGCGTCGCGCGACCTCGCTGATGCGCAACATGCGCTTGTGCGACGCACTTCTTTGCAACCGCGTTCGCGATTGGCTGAATGAATTCTTTCCGCTTGACACCGGTGGTGGCTTTCTCTAAGTTTGCGGGATTATAGTAAGGTTCATATCACGCAGCAACCTCGAATCGCAGTGGTTTTTTAGAAAGTTTTGAAAGCAGTCGTGTCGTGGGTCCTGGGTCGGCGTCGCAGCTCCGCACTTGAGGGGTGATCTCATGAAGTCCGATGTTACTCGGCGGAATGCGCTCGCATTCCGCGTTTCTTGTTTGTCTTTCCTTTCCATTTTGGCAATCGCGGCGCTGGCGCTAGCGCCGACCATCGCTGCGCAGAGCACCGGCGGCCGCATTCGCGGCACGGTCAGCGATCCGAGTGGCGCCGCCGTCGTGAGCGCAAAAGTGACGCTCATCAATGAAGCGACCAATGTCTCGCGCGACGTCGACACCGGCTCGAACGGCGACTATCTACTCAACGAAGTACCTATTGGCTCGTATGAAATCGATGTGACGCAGCAAGGGTTTAAGAAATATGTGCGCAAGGGAATTGCGCTCGACCTCAACGAAGTCATCAGCGTCGACATCACCCTGCAACTAGGCACCACCGCCGAAACGGTTGAAGTGACGGGCGCTCCCCCGGTTGTCGACACTACGAGCACGCAACTTGGCGCGGTCGTCAACGAACGAGCCTCGACGCAACTCCCGCTGAACCAGCGCGACGTTTATCAGCTTCTCCAACTCCAGCCGGGCGTGCAATCACAGCTCGGCAACGACACCTTCTACGGCTCCGACAAAGCCGGCGTCGTCACCGTCAACGGCGGCCGCGGCCGCGCCAACAACTATTCCGTAAACGGCGGCGACGGTAACGACCTCTTCGCGAACCTGCCCGCCATCGAGCCTTCGCCCGACTCCATCGAGGAATTTCGCGTCATCACCAACTCGTTCGACGCCGAGTACGGCCGCAACTCGGGTGCCGTCGTGAACGTTGTCACGAAGTCCGGCACCAATGCGATTCACGGCAGTTTCTACGAATTTTTCCGCAACGACGTGCTGAATGCGCATCCGTTCACTTTCTTCCCTGCGCCGAAGCCAGAATTTCGCCAGAACCAGTTTGGCGGCACCCTCGGTGGTCCGATTCGCAAAGACAAAACCTTTTTCTTTGGCTCGTACGAAGGACGTCGCATCGTACAGGGCATTTTGTCGCAGCCGATTAGCGTGCCGACGAGCGCAGAGCTCACCAGCGGCGACTTTTCAGCGCCAGGCTTAGCGAATGGTGTCGTCGATGCCAACGGCAATCCGGGTTTCGCGGGTTCACTGTCGGACGCGACTGTCGCCAACATTCTCTCGACGCGTTGCGGTTCCAGCCTGGGTGCGCCGGCAGCGGCTGCCGTCGCGTCGGTTGCGGGCGGTGGACCGGCGGTGCCGTACAGCTCCATCTTTCCGAACTTCCACATTCCTACGACATGTTTCGATCCGGTCGCGCTGAGCCTCTTGCAGTACGTACCCGGAGCCGGAGGCAGCGGCGGTGTGCAGGTTACCCCCAATAAAACCGACCGCGGTGACCAATTCCAGATTCGCGTCGATCATTCCATCAACAACAATCAAAAACTCGCCGTTTACTATTATTTTGACGACGACAATACCCTCGACCCGTTCGCGAAGTTCCAGGCGTCCGGCGCTACGACCGGAAATTTTCCCGGCGTATACACCACGCGCACGCAGCAAATCAACACGACACATACCTGGACAATCGGCTCGACGTCGGTCAACGAAGCGCGCTTCAGCTATTTTCGCGAAGGCCAACTGAAGTTCGACACGCCGACCCGCACGGGTTCGATTCAAAGTTCGTGCGGCACCGGCGCGGCATCTGCGTTCTGTTTCACCGGCACATCCGACACGCCGCTGCTCAACGACGCGGGCGCCCCACTCGGCACGAACGCGAACTACGGCATTCACACGGGTCTCGGCGCCAGCGCCGAAGGCGTGCCCTTCATCGACGTCGGCGGCGGATTCACAATCGGCAACAACTTCAACGGCCAATTGCCGCAAACTGGCAACACCTACCAGTTCTCCGACAACTTCAGCAAGATCATCGGCAATCACAGCCTGAAGTTCGGCGGCGATGTTCGCTACCAGATGTTCGATCAATTGCTCTATTTCGACGTCAATGGTGACATGCAGTTCCTCTCGAGTCCCAACGGACCGGTCGGCAACGATCTCGGCTTCTCCGACGCTTATCCCGACTACCTCCTTGGCATCGCCAATTCCTATTTCCAGGGTTCCGCGCAGCACGAACTCGTGCGCAGCACTTCGCTGTATTTGTTTGCGCAAGACAGTTGGAAGATCAAGCCCAACGTGACGTTGAACTACGGCTTGCGTTGGGAAATGAACACGCCGCTCACCGACATTGGCAAAAAAGTGCAGACGTTCCGTCCTGGAGAAACCTCCTCCATTTATCCCTGCACCTTGCCAACAAGCAGCCCGCTGTTCGTTCCGGGCAGCGTCGAAAATTGCGATCAGGCCGGCGTCACTCCGGTCGGACTCGTTTTCCCAGGCGACAAGAACGTGCCGAACGCGCTGACGAACACCTACTACAAGGGATTCGCGCCGCGCCTCGGCCTCGCGTGGAGTCCCGGCTGGAAAGATGGTCTGCTCGGCAGGCTCGCGGGCGGCCCAGGCAAAACCAGCGTCAGCATGGGCTACGGCATCTTCTACAACCCGATCGAACAGCTCGTTCTCGAACAGTTCAGCGCCGAGCCTCCGTTCGGCGGAAGCAACTTCATCTCGAGTCCCTTGCTGCAGACTCCATATGTCGATCAGAGCGGCGATGTTTTCCCGAATCCGTTCAACGGCATCCTGACTCCGCCGCGCGGGCAAGCGGTCGACTGGTCGCAGTTCCGCCCCATGACGTTCTTCGGCGAATTTCCGCCAAACCTGCGGATGCAGTATTCCGATCAATACAACCTGACGATCAAGCGCCAGTTGCCCGGCGACATTCTTCTCCAGGTCGGCTATGTCGGATCGCAGGGCCATCGCTTGCTCGCTAGCTACGAAATCAATCCCGGCAATCCGACGACGTGCAACCAGTTGAACACCATTCTCGGCGACGGAACCTGCGGTCCGTTCGGTGAGGATTCTTCATACACGATTCCCGCTGGAACGGTGATCCCCGCTGGCGGATTCCAGCTTCCTTACAATGCGGGCAGCGGCGGCCTCACAGTTCCCGCCGGCGTTCTCGCGAATCCGATCACGCTGGTCGGCATCCGGCAATACTCGTCGCCGCTCTGTCAGCCGCTCACAGGCGTTGGTTGCCCGGCGGACGGCAATCCCGTCTTCTCCGGCATCTTCACGGAAAACACTGTCGCGAAATCGAACTACAACTCGCTACAAGTGCTCTTCCAGAAAAACTTCAACAAAGGCCTGCAATTCCAAGCCTCGTACACACTTAGCAAGACGATGGACAACGCGTCGAGCTTCGAGAGTGCGCTGAATCCGCTCAACTTCGACGCGACCTACGGCCTCTCTGCGTACGACGCGCGGAATCGCTTCGTCTTCAACTACGTTTGGGATCTTCCCGTCCCGAAATTCGACGGCTTCAAGGGCAAGCTGCTCGATGGATGGGAACTCTCCGGAATCCTCACCTTCCAGAGCGGCTTCCCAATTCGTATCACGTCGCAAGACGACATCGAAGAACTCGATTCGACGGACCTGTTCGAGTTCCCCGGCGAGCCGAATCTCACCGCGCCGTTCCACACGCAGAATATTCGCCAGAACAACGGATTCGTTTTCAATCCGGCTCTCTTCACGAATGCGACCGTCGCCCCCGGCACCATCGGCAACGCGCCGCGCTCGATCTGCTGTGGCCCCGGCATCAACAACTGGGACATGAGCTTCAACAAGCAGACCAAGATCGGCGAGCGTTGGCTGATGGAGTTCCGCGGCGACGTTTTCAACATCTGGAACCACGCGCAGTTTTATAGCGTGGACGGCGACGTTTCCAACACGGGAAGCACATTCGGCCAGGTGCAGCACGTGCACGATCCCCGGTTGGTTCAGTTCTCGCTGAAGTTCAAGTTCTAGCGCGGACCGGATAAACTTGTATTGGCTTCGAAGGCGCGGCTCGCAAGGGCCGCGCTTTCCTGCCTGAAACGCCAAGCTTCGCTTCTCGCAATTTCGATCGGCGAAAGTAGAACGCACAACGCAAACAAACTGACCGCAGGGAACAGACCTGCATGCAATGGAGTTCGTATGTACGAAGCACTCGATAAGGAAATCGCTCTCTACGAAAAGCGTACGCCGAAATCGGCGGCCGCTCACAAACGCGCACTCGAACGCATCCCACTCGGTGTAGCCAGCAATTATCGCCACTACGAGCCGTATCCAATTTTCGTGAAGGACGGAAAAGGCAGCAAAATTCACGACATCGACGGAAACGAATACATCGATCACAACCTTTGTTTCGGTGCATTGATGGCGGGCCACTGCCATCCCGCCGTCGTCAAAGCCGTAGAGCAAAAGCTGCACGAAGGCACGACCTTCGGCATGCCCCACGATCAGGAATGGGAACTCGCTGAGGAAATCTGCAAGCGCTATCCCGTGGACATGGTTCGCTTCGGTTCGAGCGGCACCGAAGTCACGATGCACGCCTGCCGCATCGCGCGTGCCGCCACCAACCGCGACAAAATCCTCAAGTTCGAAGGCTCGTATCACGGCCTGCACGACACCGCGCTCGTCAGCGTGAAGCCCAAGGCCGACGAGTACGGCGATCCCGACGCGCCCAACTCCGTTCCCGGTGGCGGCGGCATTCCGAAGGCGTCGATCGCCAATGTCGTCGTCGCGAGCTTCAACAATCTCGGCAGCGTCGAGCGCCGCTTCAAAGAAAATCCCGGCCAGATCGCGGCCATCATCCTCGAGCCGATTTTGATGAACGTCGGCCTGTGCATTCCGCAGCCCGGATTCCTGCAAGGCCTCCGCGATCTCTGCGACAAAAACGGCGCTCTGCTGATCTTCGACGAAGTGAAAACCGGCGCAAAACTCGCCTGGGGTGGCGCCAGCGAATATTTCGGCGTCAAGCCCGACATGATCTGCTTGGCGAAATCCATCGGCGGCGGGCTTCCGCTCGGCGCGTTTGGCTCAAGCCGCGCTGTGATGGACTTGATCTCGCAACACAAGGTCTTCCACGGCGGCACGTACAACACGAATCGCGTCGCGATGTCGGCGGGCCTCGCGACATTCCGCGAAGTGCTGACTCGCGAGAATTACGCCCACACCGGCAAGCTCAGCAAACAGCTTACCGACGGCTATCGCAAGATCGTCGCCAAGGTTGGCCTCACGGCCTACATCGCCAGCGCCGGAGTCAACGGCGCGCTCATGCTCTATCCGCAAGAAATCAGAAATTATCGCGACTGGACCACCATCGACGTCGATCTCTGGCGTCACTACTGGTTCGCGATGGTGAATCGCGGCGTGCTCGCTCAACCGTATTGGTGGGACGAGCAGTGGACGATTTCGGTGCAGCACACCGAGGCCGACATCGACAAACATCTCGCCGTATTCGAGGAAATCGCCCCGTCCCTCGCGAAGGCCCAGAAAGAACGCGGCGCCGCCAAAGTCGGCGCCACCGGCCACTAGCCGCGCGTTTGGCAAGGTGTGTGTACGGGCGCAGCACCGCTGCGCCCCAGCTTGCCCGGGCGTAAGAATCTTGCCGCAGTCCGGTTTTGATTTTTCTTTCTTCTGCACCACGGGGAGAACCCAACGTTGTCGAATGAAATCGCCACAACGCCGCTCGCTGCGAATTCCCCCGTAGCCGCTTCCACGTCAGACACGCCGCATCTGCGCCGCGTGCTCGGTCGTTGGGACCTCGTTCTCCTCTTCGTTGTCGCTGTCTTCAATCTCAACGTCGTCCCGTCGATCGCCGCCAACGGCGGCGTCACCGTTTGGCTCTGGATCATTTCGCTCGTCCTCTTCTTCTGGCCGCAAGGCATCGCAGTCATCGAACTCGCCCATCGCTATCCCGGCGAAGGCGGCGTCTATCTCTGGGCCAAAGAAGTCTTCGGCGATTTTCACGGCTTCCTCTCCGGTTGGTGCTATTGGACCAACAACATGATGTATGTCCCGACGGTGATGCTCTATTTCGTCGGCGTCTCGGTCTTCGCGCTAGGCAGTGGCCACCAGGCGCTGGCAGATAACAAAGTATTCGCGCTCAGTTCGTCGCTGGCATTGCTCGCGATCCTCGTGATTCTCAATGTGATCGGCCTCGGCGTCGGCAAATGGATCAACAATCTCGGCGCCATCGGTACCGGAATCGCCGCAGCCGTTCTGATCGGACTCGGCCTGATTGTTTACGCACGCTTCGGCACCAACATCACCGCCGCCGATTTCCAGATTCCTGCAAATCCGCGCTTCGTCCTGAATTCCTTCGGCGTGATCTGCTTCGGCCTGGTCGGTCTGGAACTCGCCTCCGTCATGGGCGACGAAATCGAGAACCCTCAAAAAATTCTGCCCGGCGCCGTCGCGTGGGGCGGTGTTCTCTCCGGACTTCTATATATAGGCGCAACGCTGACTTTGCTCATCGCCGTCAGCAAGAAAGACATAAGCGTCTTGCAAGGCATCGTGCAAGCGGTCGGCAGCATGGCCGCGCGAGTGAACGCTTCCTGGATCGTCGCCCCGTTCGCAATTCTCCTGAGTTTCTCAATCGCAGGAATTGGCTCGGCCTGGCTCGCAGGTTCCGCTCGCATCCCCTTCGTCGCCGGCCTCGACTCCTACATGCCGGCGTGGCTCGGCAAGGTGCATCCGAAGTATGCGACGCCCTATGCCGCCCTGATCGTCCACGCCGTCGTCTCGATGATTTTAGTGATCGTCAATTTTTCCGGTGGCGCGGGCGTGCAGGAAACATTTCAAAAGCTCTTGTCGCTCGCCGTTGTGCTCCAGCTCGTGCCGTTTATTTACATGTTCGGCGCACTGCTGAAACTCGCCGCCGCCGATGATTTCGTGCGCGGGCGCTACAGCAAAACGACACTGCTGCTCGCTGGTGTCAGCGGCCTGATCACGACGATTCTCGGAATCGCGCTCGCGTTTTTTCCGGCGGCCCAGATTACCTCAGTGGCGTCCTACGAAATCTGGATGTTCGGTGGCACGCTCCTGTTCGTCGGCCTCGCGGCGTTTTTCTTTTTCGTCTATGGCCGGCGCAAAGCCGCAAGAAAGGTCATCGTAGCGCCGGTAGCATAACGATCGGCGGCCAATGCCGCGCAAAACTGTAGAGGCACGGCACGCCGTGCCCGTCTTAGAATCGATACACAAAGAAGTGACGGAGGCCCAGGATGGCAACCACCACGAGCGCAGCGTCGAACGCAAAAACATACAAGAATTTCGTCAACAACCAATGGGTCGCAGCCGCAAGCGGCGAAACATTTCCCGTCTACGATCCCTCTACCGAAGAAGTCATCGCCAACGTTGCCGCTGCCGGCAAATCCGACGTCGACGCTGCGGTGAAAGCCGCGCGCGAAGCCTTCGACAACGGAC
Organism: uncultured Acidobacteriota bacterium; assembly: GCA_963766985.1. Classification (GTDB taxonomy): domain Bacteria; phylum Acidobacteriota; class Terriglobia; order Acidiferrales; family UBA7541; genus Acidiferrum. The sequence goes on along the minus strand of CAVYCJ010000002.1, from coordinate 965,684 downwards.
CGTGGCGCCAGACGACCGCGCAGGATCGCGGCCGCATCCTTTTCAAGCTCGCCGAAAAAATCCGCCAAAACACCGCCGCGCTCGCCGAACTCGAATGCCGCAACACGGGCAAGCCGATCGTCGAAGCCGAATACGACATCGCGGACGTCGCAACCTGTTTCGAGTACTACGGCGGCCTCGCGACCAAAGTCACCGGCCACGTAAATCCGGTTCCGGCCAACGCTCTCAGTTTTACTTTGCGCGAACCGGTGGGAGTCGCGGCGCAAATTATTCCCTGGAATTATCCGCTGCTGATGGCGGCATGGAAACTCGCGCCTGCGATCGCCGCCGGCTGCTGTTGCGTGCTGAAGCCCGCCGAGCAAACGCCGCTGACCGCGCTCGAATTCGCTGGCTATCTCGAAGAAGCCGGCCTGCCGCCCGGAGTCGTCAACGTCATCAACGGCTTCGGCGAAACCGCAGGCGCGGCGCTCGTCGCGCATCCTGGCGTCGATAAAGTCGCGTTCACCGGCAGCGCCGCTGTTGGCAAAATCATCGTGAAGAGCGCCGCCGACACCCTGAAGCGCGTCACGCTCGAACTGGGCGGCAAATCGCCCAACATTTTCTTCGCGGAAGCCGACTGGGAAGCCGCCGTGGATGGCGCCCTCTTCGGCGTCTTTATCAATCAAGGCGAAGTCTGCTCCGCCGGCAGCCGCATCCTCGTCGAGAAATCGATCTACAAGAAATTCGTCGAATCGATGACCGAAAAAGCCAAGCGCATCACGCTAGGACCGCCTCTCGCACGCGAAACGAAGATGGGCCCGCTGGTGAGCAAAGAGCAATACGACCGCGTTGCGTCGTATCTCGATCTTGGCAAGAAGGAAGCGAAGGTTGCGATCGGCGGCGGACGGCCGAAGGAATTCGGCAAAGGCTTTTATTTGGAGCCGACGATTTTCTATGATGTCGACAACAACGCTCGTATATCTCGTGAAGAAATCTTTGGCCCCGTCGCGTCCGTCATCCCGTTCGACGGCGAAAGCGATGCCATCCGCATCGCCAACGACACACCGTACGGCCTCGCCGCCGCCGTCTGGACGCGTGACATCTATAAGGCCTTCCGTGTCGTCAAATCTTTGAGAGCCGGAATCGTGTGGGTCAATCACATGCAACCCACCTACGTAGAAGCGCCGTGGGGCGGCTACAAACAATCTGGCTTCGGCCGCGAGCTCGGCCCCTGGGGACTCGATGAATACCTCGAGACCAAACAAGTCTTCGTGAATCTCGACGAAACTCCGATCGGATGGTACTGAAATGGCCACAATTCAAATCAAAACCGAAATTCCAGGTCCTCGCTCGATCGCGCTGATGAAGCGCCGCGAAGTCGCGGTGCCTCGCGCACCGTACAACACGATCCCGGTTTTCGCCGCGTCGGCCGAAGGCGCCACGCTTACCGACGTTGACGGAAATCGCTACATCGATTTCGCCGGCGGCATCGGCTGCCTCAATATCGGCCACCAGGCGCCGCGCGTCACCGCCGCGATCAAAGAGCAACTTGAGAAGCATCTCCACCTCTGCTTCGCCGTCACGCCCTACGAGGGCTACATCGCCGTGGCGGAAAAGTTGAACGCGCTCGCACCCGGCAATTTCGCGAAAAAGACCATCCTCCTCAACACCGGCGCGGAAGCCGTTGAAAACGCCGTAAAAATTGCCCGCGCGTACACCAAGCGTCCCGCGATCATCTGCTTCGAGGACGCATTCCACGGCCGCACCCTGATGGCGATGTCACTCACCAGCAAGGCGCATCCTTATAAAGCCGGATTCGAGCCGTTCGCCAGCGATGTCTATCGCATTCCGTTCGCCTACGAATATCGTGCCGACGGCGAAGCGACCGTCGAAGCCTTCGCGCATCATCTCGAAAACGCATTTAAGCGCCAGGTCGCCGCCGAATCCGTCGCAGCCGTAATCGCCGAACCCGTTTTGGGCGAAGGCGGCTTCATCATTCCGCCGCGCGGTTATTTCAAAGCCTTGCATGCGATTTGCCGCAAGCACGGCATCCTCTTCATCGCAGACGAAGTGCAATCCGGCTTCGCGCGCACCGGCAAATGGTTCGCGTCCGAACATTTCGACATCGAACCCGACCTGATCACGATGGCGAAATCGCTGGGTGGCGGCATGCCGATCGCAGCCGTCACAGGCCGTGCCGAAATCATGGACGCGCCCGCCGTCGGCGGTCTCGGCGGAACCTACTGCGGCCATCCGCTCTCCTGCGCGGCCGCGCTCGCCGCGATCGAGACGATCGAAAAAGACGGCCTGCTCGCGCGCTCCACTGCACTCGGCAAACATTTCGAGAAGCGCGCTCGAAGCTGGCAGCAAAAGTGGCAGCTCGTAGGCGACGTCCGCGGCCTCGGCGGCATGTGTGCCATCGAGCTCGTCCGCAACGCCGACACGCGCGAACCTGCCGACACCGAAACCAAACAGATCGCCGAATTCTGCTACAAACATGGACTGGTCACGATCACCGCAGGCACGTTCAACAACGTCATCCGCATCCTCGTGCCGCTCGTGATCACCGAAGCTCAGTTCGACGAAGGTCTCGACGTCATCGAAGCCGCTCTGGCCGCCGTCGCCGAGAAAAAGCAGCCCGCGTTGTCCCACGCGAGCTGAGAGATTCCGATTGTAGGGGCGGGGTTCACTCCGCCCGGCGTCAACACGTTTGAGGTGAAATGAGCGAAGCCCACAGCCAACTGTACTCGACAGTTGCACCGACGCCCTTCGCGTAGCAAACTCATCTCCCCGGATCTAAACTGTCGCGTTCCCAAGGAGCACCTCCATGCCGGAAGCCGCCACAAAAACTGCATCCATCGCCTCGCAATTCAAAGATCCCGACCTCTTCCGCGAAGCCGCCTACATCGACGGCCAATGGGTCACCGCGAGCAAAACTTTCCCGGTCGACAATCCCGCCACCGGTGAAATCATCGCCAACGTCCCTGATCTCGGCGCCAGCGAAGCACGTCAGGCGATCGAAGCCGCCAATCGCGCATTCCCCGCCTGGAGCAAGAAAACCGCAAAAGAGCGCGCCGTCATCCTGCGCAAGTGGTTCGATCTCCTCCTCGCAAATCAGGAAGATCTCGCCAAGCTGATGACGCTCGAACAAGGCAAGCCGCTCGCCGAAGCAAAAGGTGAAGTCGCCTACGCCGCCGCATTTATCGAGTGGTTCGCCGAAGAAGGGAAGCGCATCTACGGCGACACCATCCCCCAGCATCAGGCCGACAAGCGCATCGTCGTGATCAAGCAGCCGGTCGGCGTCGTCGCCGCAATCACGCCGTGGAATTTTCCGCTCGCCATGATCGCGCGCAAAGCCGGCCCAGCCATCGCTTCCGGCTGCACGCTCGTCATCAAGCCCGCCGAGCAAACGCCTCTCTCCGCCCTCGCACTCGCTGTCCTCAGCGAACGCGCCGGCGTTCCAAAAGGCGTCTTCAACGTCATCACTGGCTCTCCCGTCGAAATCGGCGGCGAACTCACGTCCAATCCAATCGTCCGCAAACTTTCCTTCACCGGCTCCACCGAAGTCGGCAAGCTGCTGATGGCGCAATGCGCCGGCACCATCAAAAAAATCTCGCTCGAACTCGGCGGCAACGCCCCCTTCATCGTTTTCGACGACGCCGACATCGATGCCGCAATCGAAGGTGCAACCGCTTCGAAATATCGCAACACCGGCCAAACGTGCATCAGCACCAACCGCTTCTACGTCCAGGACGGAATCTACGACGCCTTCGCCGCCAAGCTCACGCAAGCCGTGAAAAATCTCAAGCCCGCCTCGGGTCTCGAAGCCGGCGCAACACAAGGCCCGCTCATCGACGACGCTGCGTTGGCAAAAGTCGAAACGCACCTCAACGACGCAAAATCGAAAGGCGCCAAAGTTCTCATCGGCGGCAATCGCCACTCACTCGGCGGCCGTTTCTTCGAGCCCACCGTCCTCGCCGACGTCACGCCGCAAATGCGCATCTCCAAAGAAGAAACCTTCGGCCCGGTCGCACCGCTCTTCCGCTTCAAAAACGAAGCCGAAGCCGTCGCTCTCGCCAACGACACCGAATTCGGTCTCGCCGCCTACTTCTACGGCCGCGACATCTCCCGCATCTGGCGCGTCGCCGAAGCGCTTGAGTACGGCATCGTCGGCATCAACACCGGCATGATCTCCACCGAAGTCGCTCCATTCGGCGGCTTCAAAGAATCCGGCCTCGGCCGTGAAGGCTCAAAGTACGGAATGGACGACTACCTCGAAGTGAAATACCTCTGCTTCGGCGGCATCAGCTAGCCGTTGCTTCGGCACAAGTCGCACAAGTTTGCGACGTTGAGCATTAACTCCGGATATCATATGCTCTCATCTCAAGTTCATCATTTGACGGAGATAGCTGCTTCGCGTCATCGAAGCAACTCGACCCATGTCCGGGGAACTCAACTCGAACGTAGACCTGCCGACGATATCAGCGCGTCACTTCGTCAGTTTTTACGATCAGTCTCACTATCCGATTAAAACAGTCTGCGATTACCTTGCCGAAGGCCTGCGCGGAGGCGAAGCCGTTGTTGCCGTCGCGACCTCGGAACACGCCGGCTGGATCACCGACGAATTAAGAGCTCGCGGCTTGCGAGTTGACGAGCTCTTGTCCAATGGCAGGTTCGCCTGCACCGACGTCATACCCGCACTGGCGCAGTGGCTCGATCCCAGTATCCCCAAACAGGAAAAGAACGCGCAGATGGAGCTCTGGGTTCAGGAAACCCTGAAGCGCGCTCCGTCCCGCAGCTGCCGCTTTCTCGGCGAGATGGTTTCAGTGATGGTCGCTCGTGGCGCCGTCAACGGCGCCTTTGACCTGGAAGACATCTGGAATCACCTGCTTGCTGACTATCCCGCGATGCTCTACTGCGCATACGAGCAGACGCCGTTCGCGAAATCTCCTGGCCTCCACAATTTTTGCGACATCTGCAACCGCCATGATGCAGTCCTCGCGAGTTTGCCGGCTAAAGAGGGCACAGATGCATCCGCTTGGTTCGTAATACTCCAGGAACAAGCAAGCGCGCTGCGAGAGGAAGTAATGCGCCGCAGGATGGCCGAGCGCCTTGTATTCGTCAACGAAGCGAATCGCCTGACTCAGTTGGAAGCTGTGCTTCGAACGCACGGTCCTGCTCTCACGGCGACTGAAAAAAACCAGATCGTAAAAGTCGTGACCGAATTGAAAACGCAGGCTTGGAAAGAAAAACGAGTCGAGCCGCCAGACTCCCCCGAATGGCACAAGAAGACCGGCGAAATCCTGGGCTACGAAAAAGTCATCGTCAGCGTGATGAACGCAGGTAAGAAGGCGCCGAATGGCGATCCCTCAGTTTCCTGAGCTGCGCTGTTCCGTCCTCAATTTTTCAATCCTCGCCAGGACCTTGGCTCGCTTCGCCACTCGCGGTATTGTAGAAATCGACCCGGCGGGCCTGTAGCTCAATGGTTAGAGCATTCGGCTCATAATCGACTGGTTGGAGGTTCGAATCCTCCCAGGCCCACCAACTCGCCGCCCGCCACGCGCTACTTCTTCAGCAGTCCCCTGAGATCTTCGTACGGGTCGCTCGCAATAGAATCGCGTAGACGCAACAAAAATCTCGCTCACTTCGAGATGCTGATCGCTTTTCCCGAATATTTCACAACTTTATCGGGATGTGTCGAAAGTTCGCTCTCCGCTCCGCTGTTGTCGCTCGCATAAACGATATGAAATGTGCGTTTGTCGAGCATCCCCGCGAATGTCCCCTGTCGCTCGCCGATGGTCAGCTTTTTCGCCGTGTCATCCCAATCAAATCGAATCGTCGCATGCGCGCCCTTCTCGTAGTTGTAGTTGTCGCCCTCATCTTCATACAACACGAACGATCCGTTCGCGCCGGATAAACGCGAATTTCGATCGGATCCGCCGGTTTCTCGCTCGCGTATTCAATCTCCGGCCCCATCGGCACGATCGATCCCGCGCGCACGAACAGCGGCATCCGATCGAGTGGCGCTTCCGCGTCGATCATCTTTCCACCTTCAACGCGCCGTCCCGTCCAGAAGTTGTACCAATCCGCTTTCGGCAAATACATGCGCCGCCTCGTCGCTCCCGCTTCCGTCACCGGATTCACCAGCAGCGCTGGCCCAAACATGAATTGATCCCCGATATTCAGCGCGCGCGTGTCCGTCCGGTAATCCATCGCCAGCGGCCGCATCGGCGTGTACGCTTCGCTCGTCGTCTTCCACGCCAGCGAATAAATGTACGGCATCAGCCGGTAACGCAGCCGGTCGTAGCTCGTCAAAATCTTCTGCGCATCCGCTCCGTACGACCAAAGCTCGTTCTGATTCGTCGTCCGAGTTCCGTGCAGCCGAAATATCGGACAAAACGTTCCGTACTCAAACCACCGTATAAACAATTCGCGATACGCCGGATCGTCCGGATTCCCGATGATGAATCCGCCGATATCCGTCGTCCAATACGGAATCCCCGACAGCGAAAAATTCAATCCCGCCGGAATCTGCCGCGCAAAACTCAGCCAGTTCGACTCCACGTCCCCCGACCACGCCGTGATCGAATTTCTCTGCGACCCCGCAAACCCCGACCGCGACAAAATAAATACGCGTTTCTGATCCGACGCCGCGCGCTGCCCCTCATACACCGCCGTCGTCGTCATCAGCGGATAGAGATTCGCGTATCGCGCGCCGCTCCCGAGCGCCACCTTGTTCGTCACCAGAATATTCGTCTCGCGCCCTTCGGTCTCCGGTTCGTCCGTATCCAGCCACCAAGCGTCCGCGCCGATCTTGAACAATCCCTTATCAATCAGTCCCCAGTAATATTTCCGCGCATCCGGATTGAACGCGTCATATAGTGCCTGCCCCGCTGGATGAAATCCGCTCACTTTCATCTTGTCGACGAAATATCCGTGCTTGTCCATCTCGTCGTAAACCGGCGAGCCCGGACGAAAATACGGCCAGAACGAAAACATCACATGAAAGTGATTCTCGTGCAGGTCATCGATCATCCCTTTGGGGTCGGGATAATTCTTGTTGAAGACTGGTTCCCCCATGATGTTCCACCAGAACCAGTCCTGCACGATGTTATCGACCGGAATATGCAGCTCGCGATATTTATGCGCGACGCCCAGCACTTCCGCCTGCGACTCATACTTGTTTTTGCATTGCCAGAATCCGTACGCCCATTTCCCGAAGAGCGGCGCTTGCCCCGTCATGTCGCGATACGCCGCGACGATGTTGTCGAACTCCGGCCCGTAGATGAAGTAATAGTCGACCGTGTCCGCGACTTCCGAGCTCAAATAAAGCTCGTGCGGAAACCGATTGTTGAATCGGCTGCGCGACGAATTGTTCCAGTAAATCCCATATCCATTGCTCGAGAGCACCAGCGGCACCGAGATGTTCGTATTCGCTTCCGAAATATCGACGGTCTCGCCGTGATAGTTCCAAACGCCGGCCTGATGCTGCCCCAACCCGAAGAATCCTTCCGTCGAATCCCACAAATTCGAAAACATTTCCGAGTGATATGTCTTCTCGCCATTGACCTCGACCGGCGTCAGCGACCGGTCATAATCCTCGAAAAGTTTCTTTCCCTTCGCATCCGCAAACAGAATCGTGCCGTCCTTCTTCGCAACCGTCACCGATACCAGCGGCGTTGATACTTTGTAACCCTTGTCGTCGGGTAGCAGCCACCAGTGCACCGCCGGCCAATCCTTCTTCGTGATCGCATACTCCGGCGTGTCAGGAATGCTGTCGCCAGGCGCATACGTCACACGCACAATCGAATCCGAAGCCGCCGTAATCCGCAGCGTCCCGCGTTCCATCTTCAACACGATCCCGTCCGTCTGCTTCTGCATGTCGCGAACAGGATTCAGCGGATTCCACTGCGCCTCGGCGACCGCACAAAAAGAAAAGAGGAGCGCCAACAACGCTCCTCCCCGAGAGATCATTCGCCGTGAACCGAATCGTCGGCCTGGCATCAGCGCAACGCAAGCCGCAGCTTTTTCGTTGTCTTCGCCAGCTGCTTCTTCAGCGCATCTACCTGTTTCGAAATATCGTCCAGTTCGCGCTTGGCCAATGAGCCCGCTTTCGCAAACTTGTGCGCGGTCTTGTCAGCTTTGCCGACCGCCGTCCCGATCTTCACCGCAACCTTCGTCAATCCGCTTTTCTTTGCCATCGGTCTCCCTCAGTCCGTCTCGATGCGACTCCCGAGCCATCGTAACCACCCGCCCCGCACCCCGTCAACGAATCCCTGTGCCATTCCCCAAAGTTGTACCGTCAATCTCCGCCTCGTTGCACGATCAATCTCCGCGTCACTCAGCGTCCTCCGCGCCTCCGCGTTATCCTTTATTCCTTCCTCCTTCTTCGCCTCATCGAGCCTGCACCAACGTACAGTTACCTAAAGCGATGCCGTTCTTGCGTGCTGCGATTGTCACCGTCACTCCCCCACGTTAGGTTGGATTCAACCACCAGGCCGCATTTTAATAACTCACTTTAGGAGAGTCGAAAGATGAAGAGCCTGACGAAACTCGCAATCGCAGTGCTGGGCGCGGCGTTGATCACCCCGGTCTACAGCGCAGTAACCGCTGCTCCGGCTGCCGCGCGTGGCGAGCATCCCGCTTACTTGCACGCCTTGTCCGACCTGCGCGATGCGCGCGCCCATCTTGAACGTCCAGGCGGTGGCGAGCGCAAAGAACAGGAACGCAAAGCCATCGAAGAAATCGACGCGGCCATTTTTGAGATCAAACGCGCTTCGATCGATGACGGCAAGAACATCAACGATCACATGCCTGTCGACGCGCATCTCGATTGGCCCGGCCGCCTGCACCGCGCCCTCGAACTCCTCGACAGAGCCCACAGCGACGTGAGCCGCGAAGAAGACAATCGTTTCGCCGAAGGTCTTCAAGCCCGTGCGATCGAACACATCGACCGCGCCCATCACCACACCGAAGAGGCCATTCGCCTCGGACGTTAACCTCAACCGAATAATTGTCTGAGTCTGAAAACGGAAAGCGCCACGGCACTTGGCTGTGGCGCTTTTCTCTTCTCCGTGTCCTCTGAGTTCTCTGTGGTTAATTCTTTCCTCGCTTTTCCCTACCGCAGCCCCTCGTAAATCTCCCGCGCCGCCTTCAACCTTTTCATCGCTACTTCTTTCTCATCTTCCGAATTCCAATACGCATACTTCGACGCCATCGCCATCGTCCGATCCATCCACGCCACAAAATATTCCGCATCATCATGCGAACTCGGCTTCTTCCCATCGACCGTCACATAAATCGGGCTGGTCGTCGCATAAACATAGTTATCGAGAATCGGATACTTCGACGTATCGCTCGAAGCCCGCACCAGACACCATCCGCTTTTCTCCATCGTAACCTCGCCGCTCGCCTCTCCCGCTTCGCGCGATTCGTCCATTTTTAATTCCTGCACAAAATAAGGCCCACTGCTGCCTGGCGTCGCCTTCGCGCCGTAACAAACCAGCTCCCAGTGATCCAGCGCCACAATCGATCGCAAAGACGCCGAGAAAGACACATTCTTCGCGCCGTTCAGCTTCACTTCTCCGCCGATCTTCTCGGAACCCAGAGAAAAATCCAGCAGCGGCCCGTTCGTAGCGACCGTTTTCCCGTTCTTCAGCGCATCCAGAAACGCTTCAATCTTCACGGGTCCGTTCGGCACGCGCGCATAAACGCGATCCATCCCCACCGGCCCGCGCAGCGAAGCAAAATTCGCCATCGCATCCGTCCCCGCTCCAGCCGGAATCCGAAATCCCAGATCGAGCAGCCGATACCAAACCCCAGCCGTCGCGCGATAGTCGTTGAATCCAACGACTTCCAGATAATCCAATTTCCCAAGGGCAACATCCGCCGCCAATTCTTCCGGCGTATCTTCCTGCGTTCGCGGCACCGTCGCCGGATCCTCGTCAAACGGATGCGCTATCCCAACCAGCGCCCCTCGCGCGTGCCCCATGTCCGCAACATCCGCGTCCATCGGCAACAAACTCGTCGCTGCCGTTCCCGGATATCCCGCATAACCCGGCAGCAAAATTCCGTCGCGAATATCGAGCAGCCCCAAATGTCCCCACTGCGTCGTGTGAAATTCCTGCCCGTGCACCACCATCGCCCGCGCATTCGACGCCGGATCAACCTGCTCGCCCCGAATACGCAATATCCGGAATCCTCTGCTCCTTGTTCACAATCAAATTGTTCACAATCCCCAGATTCTCCGCCTCCGCCTGCAACACCAAATGCCCCGGCGTATTCCTGTACTCCCCTCCATAATTCATATGCACATGCAAATCGCTGCTGACCCAACACTCCCCGCCATCGCTCCCATTCCGCCGATCGCGCCCGCCATCGCGCCGACGATCGCGATCGTCACTTCTCCCGGGCGCTGTACGGGCGCAGCACTGCTGCGCCCCAGGCCCGCACGATGCCAGATACTCGGCAACCTCTGGTTTTGACTTTTCCGGTCCTTCCTTCCCGTCAATCGCCTTGAGCTTCACGGTGACGTGCGCTGTGCCGCCCGCCGTCACATCGACATCTCTCTTCTCGAACCCAAACTCAAATCCCTTCATCACCTCAACGTGAATCTTGCCCGCAGGCACTTCGATCGCAGCCGTCCCGCTCGACGGAAAATAGTGCGGCTCAAACGCCGACTCACTTCTGTCGTATCCGTCAGCTCCACTGATCCATGCATCCCGCGGAGCGAAGAACTTTCCGTCCGCATCCGTGACAGAAACACGCGCAGGCGTCGCCTTCCCATCGCCGCCAAGAATCTCGACTTCCACTCGCCCCCTCGTCTTCAAATACTTCCGCTCGGTAGCACTCAGACGACGCTGCCCGCCTCCGGGAAAATCCTGCAACCACAACTCCGTATTCCCGTTGCGATTCGAGATAAACGCAATCCGTTTTCCGTCCGGCGACCATCGCGCATACGTCTCATCCCAATCGCCATACGAAATCGGAAACGCATCGCCGCCGTTCGCCGGCATCACCCATAGCTGATGCCACTGTCTGCCAAGATATGAGCTGTACAGAATCTTCGTCCCATCCGGCGAGAAGTCTGGCCGCGCCTTCCACGTCGTCTCTTCGTAATGAATCTCCCGCGCTTCGGCGAAAGGCTCCGCGCGCATGCGCCAGAACCCGCCCGTTCCGTAAATATGTCCGCGATTCGACACGAACAGAATCTCTTTCCCATCACGCGACCACGTCGGATGAATCTCCGTGTCGTACTCCGCGTAGTAGTAGCGCGGCAGCGTGCTCTTCGTCTCCTCGGTCAGCCGCACGATGCTCGCTTTGTTCTCCACCGGTTCCTCGACCGCGTCCAACACGAATATATGAAACCGTCCGTGGTACGCGGTGGACACATAGACGATGCGTGTTCCGTCGGGCGACCAGCGCGGCTCCACATCTACGGCGGAATCCTTTGTAATCTGCGTGAACTTTCCGCTCTCGAGGTCGAGCTTAAATAATTCCATCGTGTCGTGCAGATACGAAACGAAGACGACGCTCTTTCCATCGGGCGACCAATCGGGCTGATAGTCGTAACCCGCTCCGTCGGTGAGTTGCTGCGCGGTCTCGGAGTCGATGCGTTGCCGCCACAACGATCCGCCCATCGAGTAAATCACTTCGCGCGAATCCGGCGACCAGGTGACGCTGCTCGGTCCGCTCGTCAACTGCGGCAGATACATCTCGCGATAGTAGTAGGGATGCGGAAGCTTAATCTGCGGAAGCACGGGCTTGCGCTGCGCCGGTGCAATCGGCGCGATCGCCAGCAAAGCCAGAATCACTGCGAGGAACTGCGCGCATCGGATTCTCATGCCGAATCGGTGCGCTTATCCTACTCCAAATCCGCTCACCGTCGAGCTGCAAATCCGCGATCCCGTTGCGGTTTCGGCACGACGCAGGCAAGCTGAAATGTATGCAGGAGATTGCGGCGAATCCGGAGTTCATGAAGCGCGCGATTGCGATCGCGCTGGAGAATGTGCGCAACGGAGGAGGTCCGTTCGGATCGGTGATTGCGCGCGACGGACGCATCGTTGCCGAAGGCGTGAATCGCGTGACGGCGACGAACGATCCGACAGCGCATGCGGAGATCGTGGCGATTCGCGCGGCTTGCGCTTCACTCGCTGCGTTTCAGTTGGATGGATGCGATTTGTACACGACTTGCGAACCGTGTCCGATGTGTCTCGGTGCGATTTACTGGGCAAGACCTGCGCGCGTGTTTTATGCGAGCAGCGCGGGCGATGCGGCTGCTGCGGGATTCGACGACAAGTTCATCTACGATGAACTCTATCTTCCGTTTGCGGCGCGAGAGATTCCGATGACGCAATTGATGCGGGAAGAATCGCTTTTGATTTTCACGGCGTGGAAAAAGAGCGAAAGCAAAACTGAGTACTGAGAGAAAATCGAAATTAGAAAAGTGAAAGTGGAAATTGGTTCGGACGCGCGCTAGATTTTTCTGCGACGCTTTGTTTTGTAGATGCGCTTACTGCTGAGATCCTTCGCTTCGCTCAGGATGACAAACGCTTTTGTGGTGGCGATTTGTTCGGCTCTTTATTTTTTCTAGGCTTCGGGCCAGGATCCGAGGGCGCGGCGGAGGTCGATGAGCTGGCCGAGGTGGTACGAATTGTGATCGGCGAGGACTAAGGCTTCGCGCAAAATTGTTTGGCCCTGGCCGTGGGGGATTTTTGCGTACAGGTCGGTCTTTGGATTTTCGACCAGCTTGATCATTTCACGCAGATCGTGTTTAAAGGCTTCGGCGGTTTTGTTCCATTCTTCTTCGCTCGCCGGCGCCGGGGTTTTGGGCCAGTAGCCTTCGGGAAATTCGGGCGAGACGTGCGCGTGATTGCGGCTGAATTCCAAAATATCCCACTGCGCGATGCGGACGTGTTCGAGCAGCTGCCACCCGGTATGCGGGAGACCTTGCGCATAGGTGCCGCGCTTGGCCATGGGAAATCCTTCGATGGCGTCCATGAAATGGACGTGCGCGCCGCCGCCCTTCAGCAGGGAAGCGAGCTGTTCGCGTAGTGCTGCTTCGTGTTCGCTCATAGGTTTTCGCGCCGCAACGGTTCGCCGATCGGGTCGCCTGTCGGATCGTCTATCGGACCGGGCAGAGCGTTTTTCGCGGCGGAGCGTTCGCTCCTTGGCGGATTTACCGGAGACTGCTTTTAATTTAACGCGACTCGCGTTTTTCAAGATGACTTCTCCGTGTGGCCCGGTGGGCTTGGTCTCATCTCTCGAATCGAATTTGATTCAGCGATTCGATTCTAGGGACTTGCGAGACGTTTGCTCCGCCGAGCCGGTGGCTGCTTCCTTTTGGAAGCACACCGGAGAAGAGCGCCGCGGCTATTTCTCTGATACCAGAACAGTCTGCGGCATCTCCGCAATTGGATGCGCGACCGTCCGCGAAAAGCCCGCCTCGCTGAAAATTTTATCGAGCTCCTTGAAGGTGTAAGCGTCGCCGCTATCGGTATTGGCGAGCATCACCAGGCTGAACGCGGCCGGAACCGCGGGCGATACGCGGTCAGGATTGGGCACAAACTCGAGCGTGACCGCTTTGCCGCCGGGTTTGAGCGCGGCGTGAACGCGCTTCATCAGCTTGACGTTTCCGGCGTGATCGAAGTGGTGGAGGATATTCGTTAGCAAAATGTAATCGTATCCTTCGCCATAGTCGGCCTCGAACGCGCTGCCGGCGATTTTCGTCCAGCGATTTTCCACGCCAAATGTTTTGGCGTTCTCTTCCGCAACCGCGAGAACATTGGGCCAATCGAGCGCGACGATCTGCGCATTCGGGTTCATGCGAGCAATCGACAGCCCAAACATGCCGTGGCCGGCGGCGATGTCGAGCACCTTCACGGGCTTGGCGTCGGCTGAGCCGATCAACGCGGCGATGAATTGCGCGCTGGGCGTTGCGAGCCCGCCCATGGAGCGGGCGAACGCGACCCAAAACTCATCGTGCGGGGCGAGATTCGAGCCTTCGCCGGCGATCGTGCCGCCTTTGCGGACGATTTCGGTCAGGTTCCCAAAATTGTCGCGGTGATGCGGCGCACCGAGAAAGCCCGCCATGGCGCCCATGTAGGCGGGCGAGCGCTTGTCCAGAAAGACGGCCGATTCGGGCGTCAACTTATAATGAGTGCCTTCCTTGGCCAAAAATCCCTGTACGGTCATGTAATCGGCGAGAGTCCGTGTGCCGCGTTCGGAAGCGCCAATGGCCTTGGCGAGAGCGGCAGCCTCGTCGGCGCCCTCACCGATTTTGGTAAAGATGTCGAGATTGATTGCGGCCTTGAGGGCTTCGGACTGCTGGTAGGCGACGAGCGTGCTGAAAATGCGTTCGGGTGAGGGTTTCCCAGTTTGGGATGGCGTTGCCATGTTCTCTCCTGTCTTGTGGGTCGGATGACCTGAAGTTGGCGCCATTATACATATGAAGGAGTTGCGGTGGACCGGGGCGAAGATGCCGCGAAGGAATGAGTGATTTTCGATTTTCACGCCCGTCCGCAAACCATTCAAAATGAGCAGCCTGCGCACTCCTGAAAAACACGCGATTTCTCAACCTGAACAAAACGAGCGGCTTGCGCACTCTTTGGAAAAACACGGGGGGTGTATGGCTCTGCCTTCCTGAAATTTTCAGAGGGCGACCCTCCCCCCGGGTGTTTTTGCGTAAGGATGTGATTTTAGGGGAGTTATGCCGCGAAATAGCGCAAGGATGTGAATCTAAAGGAGTTAGCGGCGATTTCTGGGGCGGGAGGGTGAGGAGCGCGGTGATTCGAATTGCGTAAGAGGTAAACACGGAGCAGTGTATCAGATGGTAAAGATAAAGTCAAGGGGAAAGGCGAAGTAGAGAAGCAACGACGTAACGAAGTAACGAACTAACGAGGAAACGGGAACCCGACACGCCGCCACACGCTCAGCGCCGATCCACTTGTGCGGTAACCGAGTTTATCGGCACTGACGAGTTGACGCTCCGACGGACGGAGATACTCGGTTGTGCCGCCGGTCCGTGCGGAAGGTTTGCTGCCGCAAATTCCAGGAGAATCACTGGAGTTTGGGACGGCGCGAAGACGACGCGTGTAAAAGCCTAAAATGGGCGGTCCAACGAAGCTTGGTGTTCGCAACAAGCCTGTTAACTCGCCGAAGGAAGGGCGGGATTCGACAAGCTGTCCGCCCTTCTAATCATGTTCCAGTGCTCAGAGCACCTTCACGTCCTGAACGGTGGTCTGGATGGTGATACGCGTCCCGGTGACTTGTCCCTGCACATGTCCCATCGGCACTAAATTTCCTTTTGTATCGTATTGGTCGATCGAGAATGTCCCGGAATACTTGTCGCCTTCAGCGTTGAGCTTCACCTCTTCGCGAATTCGGGCGGGACCTATCAAGTTTCCATTGGCGTCCCACGATATTCCGAAGTGATTGAGTTTGAAAGTGGCATTGCCCACGAATTCCCAAACACCCAGGCAAAAATTGCCGGTGATGGGCGCGCGCGACGAATTTGTAATCTCTGTTCCATCCCGGTGCCATTGCACGAACCCCGCATCAATCGGAGTACTGTCCGGAATCCCAGGGCTGTCTTTCGCGACAAAACTGAAATTCCAGAATCCGACGATCCCAGATTCGTCCTCCTTTTCCCAGGCGGTATTCTTGAAGTGGTACGGGAAGGATTCCGCCGTTATCCCAGTCGGCTTGATTCTCGCAATTACGGCTGATCCGCAGTTAGCAGTCGCCTGAGTGGCAAGAACACTTCCTAATGAAGCTAATGCGAGCGCCAACGCAGCTAGTCTGGATGCAGTCCTCATAGCGGTCTTCTCTCCTTGATGACTGATGTCACCTCGTTGACTTTCGCTCGTGTGACACGAAAAATCTGAGGCTGGCGCACTTTCAACCATCCCGCTGAGAGTAGGCAATCGTCATCCCTTCACTTTTTCATCCACTTCTTATCTTCGGCTATCTTTATGACAATCATGGAGTTATCTATATCGAGATAACATTACGCGGTAATTGACGGGACTTATAAGCCTTGCTAGATTCCTTAAACTAGCCACAGTCCAAGAAAAGTGGTCTTCGAATGCCGTATGGGACATGACTCGGATAAGCTCCGACCTCGACGTTTCATATTTGACTCATTCCAAGTCGATCCGCAATCAGGCGAAGTTCTCAAGAACGGCCGCCGTGTCCGTCTTCAGGCACAGCCGTTTCAACTGCTGTTGCTTTTGCTCGAACGCCCAGGCGAACTGGTGACTCGCGAAGAGATTCGGCGTCAACTGTGGAGTGGCGACACCTTCGTGGACTTCAATCACGGTTTAGGGACCGCCGTAAGCAAGGTCCGCGAGGCATTGGGAGACTCGGCTGAAAATCCACGCTTCATAGAGACGCTGCCAAAAAGAGGGTTTCGCTTTATCGGCGAACTCAAACAAGAAGCTCCGTCTAGCCCCGTTTCTACTTCACACCGCGAAACGAAAGTACAAATACGATGGCGCATTCGGGTTCTGTTGATCTCGAGCGCAGGTGTTGTCGCGCTTCTTCTCTTCATTTCCTGGCTAATGTTTCGACCGCACCACTATGCCGAAAATCTCGTTGCCGTCCCTTTTTCCACTCTTCCTGGAATCGAGACTGCCCCGGCCGTTTCGCCAGATGGAACGCGAATCGCCTTTGCATGGAACGGCGGTTCGCCATCGGCAGGGAAAGGGTTCGATCTTTACGTAAAAGCTGTAGGTAGCGAGACAGTATTGCCTCTAACCAGGCATCCGTCCGAGTGGATAAGTCCCGCCTGGTCTCCTGACGGCACGCAAGTTGCCTTTCACCGCATGGACGGCGGCAACACGGGAATTTACGTAGTTCCGGCCCTTGGAGGCGAAGAGCGGAAACTAAAGGCCACGCGCATTGGCTATTCTGTCGCCGCACCCATCAGTTGGGCACCCGATGGTCAATGGATCGCCTTCACGGACTCGACTCCTGGCAAACCCGACGGAAGCTTTCTGATTTCTCCCACAACCCTTGAGGTGCGGCAAGTCGCTCTCAATCCTCGCTGCACTCTTGGCGCAGCAACGCCAACATTTTCTCATTCGGGCACTCAGCTCGTTTATGTCTGCGTTATCAGCGAGACCGAAATCGAACTGTACACCGCCAGTCCAACCGGCGACTCGGCGCGCCACTTCGCAACCTTCCACAACTATCCGGCGGGATACGTGTGGACGGCGGACGACCGCAGACTACTGCTTTGCCAAACGACAAATGACGGTCCTGTTCTAGACGAAATCAATATTTCGGACGGATCATTCAAGCGTCTTCATTTCGCTGATGGCGGGCTTTGGCCGAGTTTATCCGCTCAAGCTCGCAAGCTTGCGTACAGCACTGAGTATGGCAATTCGGCAATTTGGCTCCGGGACTTGATTCATGCCGACGCGCCGATGAGCAAACTAATGTCATCAACGAGGGAGCAACACTACGCCGAGTACTCGCCGGACGGACGTCGAATTGCCTTCATTTCCTATCGTTCCGGCGCATTAAACCTATGGATGGGAGATGCAGACGGCAATAACTTGGTTCAGCTTTCCAACCTGGACAGCGGCTACGGGGCTCCTCGTTGGTCACCTGACGGTAGCCAGATCGCCTTTGACTCGCATCGCGGGGACCGCTTTGAAATATACGTGGTGGATATAGCCGAACGCATACCGCGTAAGCTCGCTACCAATGTACCAACCATTGAAAGACCGTACTGGTCCCGGGACGGAGCATGGATCTATTTCACGTCGTCTAAGAATGGTGGCCGGAGAATTTATCGCTGCCCGGCCGCGGGTGGGGACGCGACGGCGATAACCCCCCAGTCCTTGATGGACGCTACCAACCCGGAGGAGTCATTCGTCGGCCACACACTCTACTTTGCCGATAGAACCGTGAACACGCTCATCCTACAAATCAGCCTAGACCGAAGTTCTGACGAAGGGACAAAGGCCCACCCTGTAGAAGGGCTTCCGTCTGTTGCTTATAGCGGCACTTGGACGGTAGCTCGAAACGGAATTTATTTTGTCCCGGCGAGCGATGGAAGTGAGCTGCAATTCTACGAGTTCGCGACAAAACGAACTACGACCGTGTTTCGCATCGAGAACCATTTCTCATTCGGCTTGTCCTTGTCTCCCGACGAGAGATATCTCCTATTCAGCAAGAATGACCAGGAGAATGCCGAGATCATGGTTATCAACGGCTTCGAATAGCGACTTAGGCTTTCAGAGTGAGCGTGGCGTTTTTTCCCCTCGCCGAGTGGTGCCGGAGTGGATCCGCACCGCGGCCGCTGCCATCCGCAAACCCACCCGCGCCACACTGACGACCAACTACCCATCCAGTACAAGAAGGTCCAGTTCTACCGCTGAAAGCATTCCACTTGTCCGGTAACGGCGTTAATCGGGACTTATGAGCGTTACTGTCTGTTTGTTTGCTTTGCAGTGGCCAATGCCAACGGCGCCCAGCGTAATGGAGACCGTCAGCTCCGCAATCGTAGACTCGTTCGGCGAGAGGCCTCTGGAATGGTTGTCGGACGGCCCTCTGCTGTGAAATCTTTTACGACGCACGCAGAGATTTGCAGTCTGAAACGGCAGATATACGTCGTTAGCAAAGCGATTATTCTGCCAGTCGTCCGGTTTGCAGTTATTGTGAACGGCCATTGGGTGCCTAAGCTTTCAGCTTGTCCGGAGTTCTCCGCAACTCGTGAGTGCGACCGATAGCCGACCAATCCTTGCCGTTTTCAATGAAACCCGCTGGTCACTTTTTCATTTGGCATCCAACCCATTTTTGTCGAATCGCAGTGTTCGAACCTCAATTACTCCGAGCTTCTCCATTTCAGGGTTACTCGCATGACGCACGTAACATGTGTCCCGTCCCAATTGGGTCAACCCCGCGCAGACGGAACACGAGGAATACCCATAGTCGCTCCAACAAATGAGGCAGGTGCCCCGTGTGCCAAGAAAACGGGAAGGGAATCCCAACTGCGAACTGCTCACCTTTTGGGCGGCGAAAGCGCGCTCCGCATCGCGCACTGCAGCATTGGCTGATTCGAATTCCTCGGCCGCGCCACCTTTATGTTTCGGTGCCAGCGCTTTAATCGCTCGTCTCTGACGCTCCCGTGCATCTCCAGACAGTCTCAAGCTCTGCTAAGGTCACGACTGACCTCCTAGTGGCGTGAAGTCCAAAGTCTTAGTCGATGGTAGAGAGAAAGTGCACATCGATATCGCGCATGAAGAGAGCTTGCCACATGAGGCCAACTCCCGAAAAGCCGCGTAACCGGACAAGTGCCTGAATAACGCTACGATAACCACGGCACCTGATTGTCGTTATTGAACAGTCGCTGCGCCGCGTAAATTGACACTTCTAGACGTTAGAGGGTAGATACCAGAGCCCGATTCGCGGTCGGGCTCTTTTTGGTTGGGTGCTTGTCTGCGCTCGAAACATGGCGTGGGAGTGTGCTCAAATGCAAGAACTGGTCGAAATTGCCGATTTCAATATGACCAAACAAGACGGACGAATCGATCAAGGGATTGGAGAAGCAAACAGGCGATATCAGAGAGCGTCTTAACAGGATTCCATATGAGTCAGGCTGAAGCTAATCACGGATAACTGAAGACGCGCGTGTCTGGGGGCAATTCTTTGGAGTCGTCAAAAATCGGGTATTACCATCCCGAGCTAGATGCGCTTCGATTCTTTGCGGCGACGGCCGTGTTTTTGGGTCATTGGCTGCCAGCGGATCGGCGGTTCGTAACCCTCCTGACTGGATCCGGAATCTACGGTGTTGATCTGTTCTTCGCGCTCAGTTCATTCCTGATTACCAACCTGCTTCTCCAGGAGCGAGAGGCGTTCGGAGGAATCGACTTACGGGCGTTCTACATCCGCCGAATACTGCGAATCTGGCCGCTCTACTTCTTCTTCATCGGGATCGCTTACGCGTTGACGTTTTTCTCGCACGCGCAGCAGTTGGCAAAATCCTACGTGATAGGAATGCTTCTTCTGTATGGCAACTGGGTGTTCGTTACCCACGGACTCGCGAAGTGGGTTGCAAATCCCCTCTGGAGCATTTGCGTTGAGGAGCAGTTCTACGTGTGCTGGCCGATGGCGATGCGCCGCCTCGCCGAGAAATGGCTCACGAAGATCGCGGTTGGGATGCTTCTCGTTGGATTTCTTACTCGATTATTTCTCGCGCCCTTCACTAGTAGCGGTTACACGCTCTGGTTCAACACATTTGTGCGGCTGGATCCTTTTGCCCTTGGAATACTTATGTGTGTTTGGCTTAAGAAACGGCCCGCCGCCTGGGGATTGGCTGCACGAATATGCCTGGGCGTCCTTGGGAGCCTCTGTTGGGTCGCAGTCACGAAATATGCTTACCTTCTCGACAGCCCGCAGCTCTCTGTCTGGCGAGTGACGATTGGATACTCAATCGTTTCTGCTGGCAGTTGCGCCATGCTTCTGGCGGTCTACGATGCGCCCAAGGTCGGCATCGCATTTCTTGCCAACAAAAACTTAGCGTACCTCGGGAAACTCTCTTACGGAATTTATGTCTATCACGCACTGGTCCAGGCCGTCGCCGCGCAGCTATTGATGAGAAGGGTTATCTGGGGGCCGACGTCTTTCGTTTTTACGATAGCAATTGCCGCTATTTCCTACCGATTCCTCGAAAAGCCGTTCCTTGACTTGAAGAGCAAATTTGAATTGGTCAAGTCGCGGCCAGCTTAGTCCAGACTCTTCATTCCTCGTCCCCCAATGCTGGCTCAACCTGAACCGGCCACCGTGTAGACGCTCGATGCCGTCTCCGTCTAGTTCAAAACCGTCTGCTTGGGGCGTCAGAATTGAAGTCCCTCGTTAATCGCGTTACCGGACATGTGCTTTTTTGGCCGGAATTCACTTTACCGGTGACGGCGTTAACCAAGGAGTCCGCAACGTGCGCCTCGAATCCGTAAATGGAACGAGCGACGTTCGATACAATCTCGGTAAGGGGAACGGCCGCGAGGGTCACGAAATGGGAATGTATGCCAAGTTCCGCCACGTTTCCGTGAAGGAACTCAAAGCTGCGAAGAAAGAGCCTGCGAATTTTTATCGCAGCCTGTACGGGCTCAGAGGAAAACCGGTCGATAGGAGCGTGATGCTGCAGAGTCTTGGGCAGCAGATCGGCGCCGCGATAAAAGCTTCTCCGCTGGCGCAGGAATTTACGGGTATACCCGAGGCTCAGCGTGTAGCGCAAGCCGTGCTACACCGAAAAGCGCCAGATCAATCAGATCAAGAGGTGCTCGCTCGCAAAATGGTTGAACTCCTCCCCAGAATTGACTTTCGGCCTAATCTCTCACAGTTTGCGCCGAAAGTGACAAAAGTTCCTAAGGGTCTGGAATTGGAAAAGTCATGGCACTGCCTTCACTTCATGTTCAGCGGTAAAGTGTGGAAAACCGGCAAGGCAGCGATTGAGAAGGCAATATTGGGAGGCGCGGAGATTCCGGACACCGAAGGGATAATGGGGTACGGCCCCGTTCGCTTTCTTGAATCCGGCGAAGTGAAGAAAATCACGGTCGCGCTCGAAAACTATCCGATTGAGCGAGCGGCAGCAAAATTCGATCCGCGTGCTGCCTCAGCCGCGAAAATATACTGCCCCGAATCACAATCCCAAGGAGTTAGCGCACTATTTTGAGCTGCTAACCAAATACTACCGGGAAGCGGTATCAAGAAAACACGCGATGTTGCTTTGGATCGAATGATCGAAAGAAGAAGCCCTCGGAGCAGGGCCGTCATGAAAAGCGGAAATACCTCAACTCCTAATTCGTCGCATTACCGGACAAATGGTTTTTGTCAAATTTGACTTGTCCGGTAACGGCGTTAATCGGGACTTTGAAAGTGCCTCCAGACATGTGAGGCTTAGGTATTATTGGCGTTATATGGGCGTCGACTGCGTAGTTTGGATCTTTCCAAAACAGAGAAACTTTCGACCAACTCCGGATCAATTTTCCGGCCTTGCAAACGCGCTGAGAGACGGAGGCTGGTGTCCGAAAGTCGAGTCACCAGGACAACGCTCAAATTTCAGCGAGCTTCTCCCTGGAGATGATCACACCAAGAACAAGCCGAAACGAACTCAGCCCTTCACGAGTGATCCGTTTACTCCAAGTTGGGTGGAACACCATAGCGAACACGAGTTGGTGCTCGATTGGCACGTACAGAATCAGAAGGAAGCGGGCGTTCGATATCCGTTCGTGTTCGACCCGTATCCCGATTCAGGACCGCCCTTCTTTTACGTGCGCCTCATTTTGGGCCGTGAATATTTTTACTGGACCGGTGAAAACGTAACGCCATTCGATGACGCAGAAACGAAATGCGTTTGTGGCGAGCAGCTCGCCTATTGGACCGGCTACGCTCACGGAGTCAGTTCGCAACGAATACACTATTCATGCCCAAATTGCGGCAGGAACTTCGATCTCACAGACAAAGCTTGCGAAGTGTTGGACGGTTGGACTGGTGAGCCTACGCCGCTTCTTGGCGGACTTACGTTCCGATTTGCCCTGGTGGTGGACTGCCATAAATACTGGCCGAGCGAGGAAAGCGAAGGCCGGCGCTTCCAGCTAAGGCCTGAGTTCCTCAACCTGTGGCGTGATTTCGTCGGCGTTCCGTTTGAGTTGGTTGTCACCTTCGACTGACCCGTCTCAGAAAACTGCACCAACTCCCGATAAGTCGCGTAACCGGGCAAGTGGCTTTTTGGCTGGAAACCACTTTACCGGTGACGGCGTTTATCTGGGACCGTCGACAAGAGAGGAGCGAAGATTTTCCAAATTTGCTTCCTTATCCCTAGCAAGGGGGCCGAAGTTGAAGTGGACAGGAAACCGAAATTTCCTCACCACGATGACCGTGGGTAGGTATCGCGGTAAGAATAAAGCTGTCTTAGGTGCCGGACCGAAGGCATGAAAAAGGCGAACCGCGAGCGACCATCGATCCCAACTCTCGCGCTGGTTGTAGAACAAGAACCATGCTCTTTTCTGGATCAGCGGTGCGATTTCAGTTGTCCACGGCGTGTAATCTGTATTCACGTCGCTTATGGCAATGACGTCTTTGCCTTCCTTCGCCATCACGGACCAAGCGATCACGCACAAAACAGACTGGTATAGATAGACCAAAGGAAGGGCGAGCAACCACAGGGGGATCCACAGCAGGGAAACCACGTAAACACCGATGGTGAAAACTTTGAAGGGGACGCGACTACATACCGACTTCACAATCTTCACTAAGCTGTCCATAACCTTCTCCGCCAATAATCCTGCAACGCTCCTTCCTAAATGATGAAAAGTATTGGCGCGAATGTTCCAAAGCGACAGAGGTCCGGCTTGTCTATCGACGCTTCGGAACGCCTAGCGCCAGTTCCCGACAGCGTTTACCGGGCACCACGCCCGCAAGGTCGATTAAGTGATTGACCAACCAAGTGGCTACGCTATTCAGTAGTATTCCGCAGTAACAGTTGAGCGTCGCAGAGGGTGAGGCATGGTGACGGCTAACCGGGTACCTTCGGCGCAGGAAAGTTTCAAATCACGTAGATTGTCTTCCAATAAATTGTTCACTTGGACCGCAGTGGTCATCGCACTTTGCGTCTTTTTCGGATTCTCTCGAACCTACTTCTTCCATCGCTGGTTTGGCATGCCGGACCTACGTACGTTTATCCATGTCCACGGCATCGTGATGACGAGCTGGATTACACTTTTTCTGGTCCAAACCCTACTCATTTCCGCCCGGCGAGTCCAGTTGCACCGCAAGCTTGGTCTTTTGGGAATTGTGTTCGCCGTTTTGGTCGTGGCATTCGGAGTATCTGCAACCGTCATCGCGGCAAAACGCGAGGTCGCTGCCCAAACCCCTGGTGTGCCAATCGTTATAACCGTTCTTGCGCTCGAATTGACGCAAATGCTTATGTTCGGGGGCTTTGTCTTCGCCGGATTGTGGTTACGTAATCGTCCCGAATACCATAAGCGGCTAATGGTCCTGGCCACGCTCTGCATGATACCCAACGCACTGGTGCGCTTAACAGTGTGGTGGCCTAGTTTCCTTCCTCCGCTGATATTGTGGACAATTCTAATCGTATCGATCGCAGTCACGGATTTGGCAGTCCATCGAAAGCTCCATCCCGTGTTCGCGAAATGGGCCACTGTGCAAATTTGCCTGCTGTGGTTGGCTTACTTTGTCGGAGTTTCAACTTTCTGGCAATCCTGGGCACGACGTGCATTGGCTTAGCTTCTCAAGCCTGCGCCGGCGGATAGGGTCAACTCCCGAGGCGACAGAATTCAGAAATCACAATCGAAAGCTATCACGGAAATCGCAAGACGGCTTATAACGGCGTTGATCGGGAACAGCGATAAGCGGGAGTCAATCAAGAGAAACTAAGCGCCGGCACCCAAATGGTCCATTCGTGTTTCGTACAGACCGTCGCTTCTGGCAAAGACCTTAAACCGGACGAAGAACTTGGTTCCACATCGATGCGCGAATACCCAAATTCCATGTAAATATCCTTTGTCGATGAGCAATTGCCACATGATAGGAATGTGGTTGGTCCGGGGCACCGTGAACTCGTCAAACGTCAGGCCGAGCATTTCTTCTTCGCGGTAGCCAAGCAATTTAGAGAATGAAAGGGAGACGTGAACGAACCGTCGTCGCTCATTTACGACGCAGCCGTATTCCAGTTGGACCCTCGCGCAGTGCTCAGAAGCTATTTTGGAACCCACGGGATGGTGCTCGTGAAGGGTACTGAGAACGACTCGCGCATGAGCCATGGCGACACCGCCTTACAGCCATGAAGTTAGACCTTATATGAGCTTCTGTCCATACTGTTTTGTTATCACTTTTATGGTTAAGATTTATTGATTTATAAATATAGGCATCCACGTGACGCCCAGAGGCACGCACCGCGGGCGTCGGCTCGCACTCTGGCTGCTACAGTCAGCGCGGGGTCCAGGTTAGAGCTACGGGATTATTTTGGTGGCGGGATTTGTGGTCTTCGCGCAGGGCTTTTTGCGCGGACTGGAGCATTACGTTGACGCGGTTCCATTCGTCTTCGGTGTAGTGCAGATGGAATTGCTCGGAACAGAGAGGGCATTTCAGGGCGATCTGGTTTGCAGGGAGTGGTTGGGCGTTTGCGCGAGTAAGAGTGACCATGACGAAGGCAAGTTAGCATATTCGCTTTTTCTTCGCTATAGGGTTTTTGCGCCTGCCGAGCGGACGCTTACAACGCAAAAGGACTTGTCCGGTTACGGCGTTCCTCGGGAGCTTATGTTGAACGACTGGCGAGAGCCTTTATTTCGCAAACGAGCCGTTCGAGCTCGGCAGTGAGCTGATTAAAGAGGTCGGTCTGATTTCGAATCCTCCAAAGACTTACCTGAGCACGCTGTTCACAATTTCTTGCGAAGTTCAAACATCTGGCCTGAGATTCCTTGCGGTCGTAAAGTCGGCGGGCGGTTCGAACCAGCAACATGCCGGTGTGAATCTGGCCCAACAAGTAGTTGCGGGTCGCGTCTTGAGAAAAGGCACGAACAGTGTTGAGTCTCTCGTGAAGGGAAGGGCCGGAAAACTCCATGCTAGCGACAATACGCGCGGGTTACGCCGTGGCTATGCAGTGAACCGTGTAGGGGTGACTAGCTCCCGATAGGTCGCGCAACCGGGCATGTGGAACTACGCGAGACCAGGGGTAGTTCTATGCTTCGATCAGGCGCTCGCGAAGCGCATAACGAATGAGGCCGGCAACGTTGGTGCATCCAATCTTCATCATCCCTCGGCTACGATGCGCTTCCACAGTTCGGCAACTGATCTTCAACGCTTCTGCAACCTGCTGGTTCGTTCGACCCGCAGCGATGAGCGTGATTACTTCTGTCTCGCGAATACTTAGAGTTCTAGGCATAACCGGCCTCGATATACGTTTCTTCAGTAAACTCTACTGAAAACGACATCGAGAAGCTGTTCAAAACTGAACAGCTCAACTGCCGATAAGTTGCGTGATCGGATAGATGCTTTTTGTTACTGGAGCTGGATGGCCTTGGTGATGAACCAGCTGTCGTCAAATTGCAGCAGTCGCTCGGCGTCCCTGACTTGAGTGCGGACAAGGTCCGCAACCCCGCGGGATTCGAATCTCATGGCGTCGAAAATCGACGGCACCCAAACGAACTGCGGGCCGTCCGGAATCGAGTTTAAGGCGAGGTATAGCATTTTATTCGCATTTTGCGGCGCGCACGGGATGCCGGCTGACCGCAAACCACCTCACAAGGGTAAGGAATGACTCTGACGACGGAAATGGAACTCCTGTACTAAGCGGGTAGGCGCCAAGTGCTACCTGGAGAGGCAGATAACCGCGCTTCGCGCATTCGCCCAGCCAGCCAAATTCCCGTGCTCAGTCGCCGGCGGCGTTGGTGGATACGACCTTGACGCTGATCTGGTTGCGTGCGAGTGGATTGTGTGAGCCGTGGCACTTCACACCGTGACGGCGAGCACAAACTCCGCTGCGCGGCTGCGCGACACTAGCCTCGGTGGAGGTGAGACGTGACCCTTAGCCAATCATGGCGCGCGAGTGCAGCTATTCTCGCAGGTTCGATGCTGCTGAGCGCCAACGCACTGCAGGCCTATCAGACTTCTCTCGACGACGGGACCATCCAAGCGGCGTATTCCCTGGGCCGCCGGAACGACGCGGTCACAGCGGAATTCGTTGAACCTTACTTGCTCCAGCGCACGGAGGAAGGCACGGACGGCATCCATAACGCTTTTATTGAGGTTCTGACACCATTTCTTCAGATCGTCGATCGGTCGCGCAAAAACGCCGACGGCTATACGCTCGAGCAGGCACGGAAGGACTATCGCGGGCATGCCGACAACGTCGTGGTGCGCATCTCGATCCTTCTGGTCGCGAACTATCCGACCTCGGAGAACTCTGCCGAAGCGTGCGACAACACGCCGCTGCAACCGGAAAATGTGTGGAAGAACTTCGCGTTTATCGTGAGGCAGCGGGGCAAGCTCATATCGCCGAAATCGATGACGACGCAGCCGCTGCTTTCGACGGCTACCAAAGAAAACCCATCCCGGCTCGACGGCGCTGACTTTGTACTGGAATTCGACGCGAAAGAAGTCGCGTCGGAGGCGCTGGAAGTTGAAATCATCACGCCGCACTGCAAGAACATCATTGCGAAATTCGATCTAAACCGGCTGCGGTAGACGAGGCTGGTTAGCTGCTTCAGCGGCAACGTCTTACGCGACGCGCCGACCATGCTCGCGACTTGTCCAGTTCATACCCACACCGGCTCACGTGACGCGCGTCACGTACAACCACGACGCACGTCACCGACGTTTTTCCAGCCCGCATTCTACATTTGAGCTGCACTCAGGGGGTGCAATATGCCCGCGACCAGCAAGAAAATGATCGAAGCTCAAAACCAAAACAATGCACGTGTTCGTCTGCGCAGAATTTTGTTTGCTACAGATTTCTCTACAGCGTCGAAACTCGCGATGCCTTTTGCGGCGAAGCTGGCGGATCGCGTCGGCGCCAGGCTCTTCGTGATGAATGTTCAGGAGCCCGTCAACTACGCACTTACCGCCCGAGAGTTGGAAGGGCCTGGATATCGTTCGCGAGCAGGAACTGGAGACGATTGTTCAGGACATCCATCGCGAACGGCCGGGGCTTCTGCCGCCACAGATTCTCAAAGGTGAAGGGATCGTATGGTCGGAAGTCTCCGATGCGGTGAAGAAAAATGAGATCGACCTCGTCGTCATTGGGACTCGAGGACGAACAGGACTTGGCAAGTTTCTACTCGGCTCTCAAGCGGAGGAAATTCTGCGTCACAGCAGCGTCCCCGTGTACATCATTGGTCCGAACGTCGGGGAACCTAAGAGCCAGCTCGGATACATGCGATCCATCATCTTTGCGACCGATTTCGGTCCTGCATCGCTGACGGCATCTCAATACGCCGTGTCCATGGCGGAGGAATTCGCGACGCGACTTGCGGTGATTCACGTCTTCGGAAAGAACCACGCCGGCGACTTCGCAACCCAAAGAAATGTGAGCGATTGTGAGCACAAGATGGAAGTCATGCTTCCGCGCGAAGCAAACTTTTGGTGCGATCCGACGTTCGTCGTCGAACACGGCGAGCCTTGGGAAAAGATAATCGAAGTGGCTGAGAAGAAAGGCGCAAACCTGATCGTGTTAGGCGCTTACGCCTCGTCGGCTGCAACTGGGACGGCACGCAACACGGTCCACAACGTCATTGCTCACGCGCCTTGTCCGGTGCTGACTGTGCCAGTCCACAACTAGCGACTTTGCCCGCGATGGCGTCAGGCAAGGCCCTCGTAGGGACTCGCGCCTGGGCCGCCAGGCCCACCGAGAGAGAGCGGGCCTCTTCCTCGCAACGCGAGTCCCTTCGACTTCAATTTCAGAACTGCCGAAGTGAACGGACAACTGGAGAAGAGAAAAATGTACGGGCTGACATACGATCGCGTCCTGGATTTCTGGCTAAGGAATCGCAAGATCACGATCTACGTGATCGACTCTGACAAGCAGGTCACGGTGTTCGCAGCTTCCAGACCGCATTCGCACGAATACCAATTTCAACTGCAACGCGCGCTCGACTATGCCGAAAGCTTCCAGATCGGTGCCGGCCATCCGATGACCCGCCGTGCCTTTGAGGAAATTGTCCGCCACGGCGAAGCGCAACACGAGAAGCGATGCGCTTGAGATGAGAGGAGATCCAATGTCCGCGAAACCATCCGTTGTAGAAGTGATTGTGATTTTCCTGCTGAGCGTCACCGCGGCACTCTGCCTGGAGCCACTGGTGTTCTCGCACCGGCTAGGTCCGATCTCGCAAACGCCCGGAGACTTTCTCGCCTTCTACCTCGTTCCGTACCTTGCGGCGCCAGATGCGCTTACGATCATCGCGTTAAGAATTTGCCTCAGCTACGCAATCGATGTTGCCTTCTGTTTCGGCATTTTCTTTGCCCTTAGCGTCGTGGTCCACCGGTTCATGTGCGCGCACCCAAGCCGGTTGTCGATTTGAGAGTCAGCTCCTGATAGGTTGCGTAAGCGGGCGAGTGGTGAAGATTGAAGGGCGGTTTTTAACTGCCCACAGCGCACAGTCAGCCCACCTGGGCGAGAACGGCGACGTCGAACTTCGAGTAGTACTTCTTCACGTCATTCGTCCCGTACTTGGATCTGAATTTTTCGACGACGGACGCTACCTGAGCGGCGTCGGTGGTAAGAGCAACTTTTAATTCAGCCTTTGCCCCGCCTACGCGAACTCCGACCGACAGCTTTTCTTGCACATTCTTGTACCACTGCGTGTCCGACCCTTGCACCGGCAGGAGGTAAAGTGTGGTTCCCTCGAATACGAACCAAACCGGAATGGAGATGGTGCGTCCCGACTTTCTTCCGGTCACGCTAATGGTAATTTCCCGATATCGGGAGAGTTGGTCCTTCAAAGTAGTTGCCATGTTCACTCCTTGGGAGGTCTAACCCTCAGCGCATTATGAAGCCAACATCAACTGATATGGATTGCCCGGTTGATACAGGTACAACGGTTCAATGAAACCGGGCCACTCGTCCAGTAGCGGCGTCCATCGGGAGGACTGATTTTGCGCTCATTGAAGGGTTCTACAATCCCAAACGACAATCCCATTCATCGGGAAACGTGAACGGCTGCTGAACTGAATTACTGCAGGCTACGAACGTAGACGATTAGAGATGTGAGGTCGGAGGAAGACAAGTCGACGGCGGGCATTCCTCCGCTAGTCATCTTGTCGGTCGGATGCGAGAGCAGGTGTTGCATCTGTTCAACCGAGAGTTTCTTTCCCACACCAGTGAGCGCAGGGGCGGCGGCAGTTCCGACTCCGCCATCACCGTGGCACGCGTTGCATGTTTGGCCCTCGAAGACGATTTTACCCTTCGCGGCCACGGGGTCGCCGAGCGAGACGTTGGAGGCGGCGAGGGATGCCGATGACAGCTCCGGTTCGAATGGCTTGGACATATACGTCTCCTCCTCATCATCTTGTTTGACAAGCTGTTGAGCGACACCGGCGTCGGCTCGGTCCGAATAATGGCTGCGCATTCCGAGGCCGATCAGAGACAACGCGACGACCGCATAAGCTGTCATGGCCGTGGGACGCTTCCACGGACGACGCTCCACGCTGCGGTCCAGAAAGGGCAGAGCGATGATGCCAGCGACTACGATGCCCGGGATCACGAGGACGCCTACGACCGAGAGCGAGCCGTGCCAATACTTCAGCCACTGAAAGATGGGCAGGTAATACCACTCGGGACGCGGGATGTACTGCGTGTCGGCGGGGTTCGCGGGAGGACCGAGGTTGACTGGATAAAGCACGCTGAGAAATGCGAGGGCCGCGATGAGCAAAGTGGTGAGAGAGAGATCCATGAGCACTTGTCGCGGGTAGAACATTTCCGCGTTCCGGGTGGGCGCAGTTGGGTGCTCATCGACTGGACCAGCGGCCCCGGCTTTGCGGAAAAAGAAAATGTGGGCAGCGACGATGGCGAAGATGCAGGCCGGAATCAAGAAAACGTGCGCGACGAAAAAACGCGAGATGGTGAGGGTGCCCATCTCGTTGCCGCCGCGCATCAAGCGCTTGATGGTTTCGCCGACGAAAGGGACTTCGCTCGCGGCATTTGTGCCAACGGCCGTGGCAAAGTACGCGCGCTGGTCCCAGGGGAGGAGATAACCGGTAAAAGCCATCCCAAGAATAAGTGAGAACAGAACGCAGCCGGAGAGCCATAGCAACTCGCGATGTCCTTTGTAGGCGCCGTAGAAATAGGTTTGTGAAAGATGCATGAGCATGACCACTACCATGGCGCTGGCACCGTAGGCGTGAAGGCTGCGGAGAAACGAGCCAGCTGTAACCGCTTTCGTGATGTATGCAACCGTTGTGTGTGCGTGATCTGCGGACGGGACGTAGTAGAGGGCGAGAAACACGCCGGTGATCACCTGAGAAATGAATAGGAACAAGAGGCCGGAGCCAAAGATATAGGCGAAGCGAGCGCCGCCGGGAATCGGCTCGTCCAAAGCGCCGCGGAGCAGCGCATCGATTCCGGTCCGGCGATCGATCCATGCACGAATGCCGGACGGCGGGGCGCTACTTTCGATCGTGGTCGGCGGCTTTGTGTGCATTTCGCAGCGAATCCTTTCGCGGACGTGAACGTGAGCTGATCGCTTTGAACGTTGTCCGGCGGTCTGGCTACCCCAAAACTTCCTTGTCGGGTACGAGCTGACGGAAGTACTGGAAGCGAACAGAGAGTTGGCCGTCCTGAACGGATGTTTCGAGCGCATCCATGCCACGGAGCGACGGACCGCTCACGCGGGTGCCATCGGGGAGGAAAGTCCCTCCGTGACACGGGCAAACGAACTGATTTCGTTCCTTTTTCCACGGCACGGTACAACCTAGATGAGGACAGATCGAAGTGAGGACGAGCAGCTTACCGGCACGATCCTTAGTGATGTAGACCGCCCTTTGTGAGACTGCCTTTCTCCACCCATCGATCTGGTCGATCTCGATGGTGCGCATTTCCGGCTCGGACAGGGACGCGAAATCGCTGACTAGCCCGAGTGGCGAAAACTTTACGTCGGTCGTTCGCCGAATGAGCGGGAAAAGCGCGAAACGAAGCAGAGGCACGGCGAGCAAAGCCCCAATCAGCGCTGAGCCGACGCCCAGCAGGACACCGAGAAAAGATCTTCGACCGGTGTTGCCACTTGCGGCTCCCCGGTGTTCTGAAGCGGACGCGCCTTCAGTGAATGCGCACATTGAACTCTCCTGCGAAGATTCCGGAAGTCTACGAAGTTGGAGCAGTTCGCTTCTCAAGCGGCTGGTCTAGGCGATGTAAAACCTCTACTTCTTAGCGAACGAGCGCACATACGTCACGAGCCCTGAGATCACGTCGGCGCTGAGCTTCTTGCCAAATGCGGGCATCTTTCCTTTTCCGTTGGTGATAACCGCGGCGAGATCAGCATCCGTGGCGTTCTGCACTTCAGGAGATTTCAGGTCTTTCGCTTTGAGAGCTTTTCCTGCCGGCGAACTACCACTTCCATCGATCGAATGGCACGTGACGCAATTCGCCTTATAGTCCTTTTCGGCCGAACCCTGTGGCGGTGTGGCACGTGCGATACAAAAAGGGACGGTGAGCATTGCGACGAACACGACCGCGGTTAGAACTTTCTCTTTCATCGACATTGGTCTCCTGTACCGTGACAGCTCAAAAAACAAATCGTGCAAGAACGTACGCTGAATTGTTGGAGCTCGCATTTCGGCCAGCCCCGTCGTAGTTGGTACCTGCGCCGTTGAACGAGGTGTAACCCGTGTATTGAAAAGCGAGATCAACGTTTTGTACCGGCCACCAGGACAAGTTGAGGATGTAACCGCGACTCGCCGGGCTTCCGTTGAGATTTCCCGTCACGGCCGTTTGCGGAAACAATAACGGGTCGGCGGTGCCAGTGATGGCGAAAAATCCGGCGGTTCCGGACAGTCGAGTGCCGTAGTGATATTCGGCTTGGATCTGTGTGGTGTTCAGGTGGTGAGCGGAGAAGGACGCGCCGCCTCCCGCGAGTGTGGCTGCGAGCGCGGAATTTTCTCGGATGTACGAACCCCGAAATGAGAGGACGTCATTTTTGAACTGCGGAATCGTGCGGTTGTACTGAAAATCGAAAGCCCAGTCGGTAAAGCTGTCCTCTAAACCGACAACCGCTCCGGGTGTGGACTTCACGTGAAGTCCATAAGCGCCGACCATCAGGTCGTTGTTGTCGGAAACGTTCTGCCAGGCGACGCGCCAGTATGGAGCGACGCCGCGAATGTTGATTCCGAAGCCGGTGCCGGGATTAGGCTGAGTTCCGCCGATGTGTTCGGAACGGTAGATCGTACTGTCAACATACAAGTGCTCATTCCACATGAAGTAGCCGCCCACGCCAGCCACATCCTGAGCCAGGCCGCCATTTACGAGCGCGCTCGCTGTCGGAGACGGAGCGACGTCCGTCGATGTGAATGGAAAACCCCACGCGGGCGTGCTGTTCCAAAGATCCTCGACTGTCGGGTTGTTGTTGAGTGTTGAGCCGTAGGCGAATGACTTGCCGAACAACTTACCATCACCCTTGGCGAAGCGAATGTCGGTGTTATCCCAACTGAAGTGATCCGCCTGCGCGTCGTACGTCACCTGAACGAAGCTACCGATGTGACTGGACCAGCCGCCGGCCAAGAAGAGCGAGACGTCTTGCGGAAATTCGAAATTGCCATTTTGCGTAGTGGGTTGCGGCTGTTTCGTTGAAGTGAACGATGTGTCGAATATGGCCGAAAGAGGGAAAGCCTCCAGAAGCTGTAACGCCGCGCTGTGATCCTTTTTGTCTTTGTCGTCGGTGATTGTAGGTTTCGTGGCGAAAGTGTAGCCGTCCAGCTTGAATTTCCTGCCGAAGGCGTTGAGCTCAGGCGGTGACAGGTGGCACGACGAGCAAGGTAAGCCGGTCTGGCGTGAATAGCTCGGGACCGCGTTAGCATCCTGCTTCATCGCCAAGAAAAGCCAAAACAGAAACATCAGTGGGGCGAGACCTTTCACTGCAAGGACTGCGTTCTGTTTCCAAGGTTTCCGGGGGCTAGTCATGGTCTTACCTCTGGTAGCTGTGAACCTTGCGTTGTGCGTCTGCGTCTGTCGAAAATAACTGTAGAGGGGACCAAAATAAGCCGCTGTGTCTCGTGTCACGAGCAGATGTGAGCGGCGTCACACCAATCAGGCAGGCAGTGGCGCTCTTGTCATGGCAATTCCTGGAGCGGTTCGAGCAGTTGTGCCCGATACGGGACACTTGATGCACGTTGAAAAACCGGAAGTATTTAGCGGGTTAGTGAGCGCAGTTTCTGACGGCATACGGTCTCTGACCGTTTCAATGATTCTTGCGACCCTGCTCGGGACAGCTGGCCGTCAGGGCTTTTGGGAATTCCATCTCTTGAAGGTGTCCTGCATTTTCGGATTTGTGAAGAGTGAGAGGCAAAGATCGTGCTCGACCGGGCCATCGACGACGCACTTCATGTCGGAGCGCTTCACGACCTCGGCTGCGGGAATGTGAATTTGATGGCCGAATCGGGCGGCGTCCGCAATGGTTGCGCCATACACCACGCGGTCGAGACCGGCCCACAGCGCGCCCGCCATACACATTGGGCAGCACTCACACGTTGTGTAGAGCGTGTATCCGCTCAGTGAGTAGGCGTTGAGCTTTTTGCACGCCAGCCTAATCGCGCGCAACTCGGCGTGCGCGCTGGGGTCGTGCTCTTCTCCCACAGCATTCGTGGCGCGGAGCAGGCTTTCGCCGCTCTCGCTGTGTACGATCTCCGCGCCAAAGGGCACCGGGTTGGGAGTCTGAAACGTCAGTGCAGTCCATGCCGCCAGCGCTCGCATTCGTTTCTCGTCAAGGGCCGATCCCTGTTGACTTGGGGAGTTCACAGTTGCGTGCCGAGCGGCAAGTGCCAACGGTGCTGCCGAGAACATCGATGTCGTGGCAGCGGTCGAGACGGACCGAAGAAAGCAACGGCGTGATGTGACAGAAGGAAATGCAGCTTGGGGATGTCGCATACAAGACTCCTTCAATGATTTCGCTCTCACTTCCAGACGTAGACTCGTTCCATGCGGGCTGTTTAAGTCTGCTGGCCCGCCGCGGTCCATAGCGGCGCCATGCAGCGGTCGATCGCGGGCTGGAGCGTTTTCGCGAGCGTCGCTTTATCCAAAAGCTCCACGGCTCCGCACTTTCGCGCTCTTTCCTTTGATGGTTCGTCAAACCAGGCCGACATCGCCAGCAAGCACGCAGGTGTGAGATGGGCCCTCAACGCTTCGGCGTCTAACGGGTCCTCACACGGCATATTCAAATCCATCAGCACGATGTGAGGTTTGACGGCAGATGCCATTGCGAAGAGCTCGTCGTGATTCTTAACCTCACCCACGACCTCGACGCCGTGGCACAAATCCGCGACGATCCCCAAAACCGCCCGCCGCACAATGTCTGCGTCATCCGCAATAAGTAACCGCGCTTTTATCTTCACCAATCAGGTATACCTGAGCCGGACGTTGGACACCAGCTTTCCTCCGGTTAGCGAGCGGCGGTTCCAATCCACTATGGCAGAAAATAGCGGCGCAATGAGCAGAAGGGGACCGACGCGAAGCAACGCGTGAGCAGAAGCGGCCTCGGTGCGGCCTTACCGCAAAACCTAAAGAAGAAATCGGGAAGTGAGTTGGTTGCCTGAACTGGACTGGGCTGCTCGGGTAGTACCAATGGTTCATTCGACTTACAGGCCAGTATCACGCTCATTGTCAGTCGCTCCTCTCCCACGGCGAGGTGAGCTGTGGCTGCGGACGCATGCATCGATTTGCTAAGGATTCACGAGGACGGGTCGGCGGACTGGATGGGGCGCGTGGGAACGGTTGCTGAAGCGCAGCCGAGGCTTGATCAGCTCAGCGCTTTGTACGACAGCCATTTCCTCGCGATCGAGAGGTCATCGGGAACCGTTGTTGCACACGTATTGGGAAAACCCCCGCGATAGCGAACCTTCGCTGCGGACGATTCGCCGTCCGAGACCTGTCCCCGCCTGCGTTATTTGAAGTAGTGGTGTCTGGTCTCTTAGACATCTCCACCCGTATTTCCGCCCGCTGACTTTCTAAGACCTAAGATGACCTGCTGGTATTGTGACCCCGAATCCGACCCACCTGTCACCTTGTCAAGTTCCTGAGCGGGCAATTCGTCGCTCTGTATGTCGGGAATGTTCGCAGGTTCCGCTGGCTTTTTGATTTCTTCGCTCATCGGTAGCACCTCCGGTGGGAACATACGCCTCAAGTTTCATCGACGCAAGAACCTTAGGCTAATTCAAGGATTCGAGGTCAGCGCGAACAGCTCTCGACAAAGCGGTGGACAAGGCCGTCGGAGAATTCTTTTGGCAGGATCAACACGTCGGGCTCTTGATCGGGATTTCCGACCACGGTGAAGCTGAGGCGGGTTTTCCACTCAGGACGAGATGGGCGAATTGGCCAAGAAGATTCGCAAGGATTGCGGGCCGCGATAGGAGTTGATACCGGGCGGCGATTGAAGCAACTCCCGGTAAGTCGCGTTAACATGTGTTCCGTGTCAGCCGGGGATTCAGCCCGAGAAGTAGAAGGTTCGTTTCAGTTCACTCCATGAAGAAATTTGCAATGGTCACAGCCGTTTTATCAACGCTTCTTTTGCTGGCTTGGCCGATGTTTCTTTTCATTGCTGGATTTGCGTTCGACGCCCCACGTAGCCCCGCTGACGAGCACAAAATATTAATCCTCGTCGAAGTAACGTTGTGCTATCCGCTCGGATGGATCGTTGCGATGGGCAACATCATCAGACGGCGCATCAAGAACAGTCCTCGAAAGTGGTGGGAGGCACCTACCGCTTACCTATTTCTAGTACCGTACGTTCAGCTCGGGGTGATATTCGTATTGGTCGAATTCAATCTCTTGGGTTTCGCTGTGCGCAAATGACGTCACGCTGACACCTGGAGGCGGTTCGTACCAGTCAAGCGTTCCATGGAGTTTTGGGCCGAGAGAGAGCAGACTCGTCCTATGACATCGGCATTCCTGAAACAGCTCGCTGGGCAGCTTCGAAAAGGCAGGAGCGCGGCCAGCGGGCGCACCATTCAGCAAATTCTGACGCTTGTTGTCGCGCGATTCGAAGCCGGAAAATATCCAAGCCAAGTTGAAGCGGAGTCGGAGTTTCGGAAGCTTGTGAACGAAGCGTTCCTGAGGATTTCAGATGAACCGTCAGCGTGACGTCGCAACCCACCGAGCTCCATCAGTGATCGCGAGCGGCTGGTCGAAATCGATGCTAGTATGCAGCGATGGGAAATAAAGACGCCAGGCGACGCGAGACCAAAAAGGTCAAGAAGAAAGCTGCCCCGAAACTTCCGCCGAAGCGCGACATATCGCAGATCATAAACCCGAAACCGAGCTCTGATCCGCCACGCTTCTCTTGACTCGCCTCCTCGCGCGCCTCTCAGCTCACTAGAATGTTGGGTTTCATCCCTGGCGCAAGCCACCGAAACAAAATCGTCGCCGCGATCGCACCCGCCATCTGGGCCGCAACAAACCACGGCGCGTCCACTGGCCGAATCCCCGCGAATGTGTCGCTCAAGGTCCGCGCTATCGTCACCGCGGGATTCGCAAAAGAAGTTGATGCCGTGAACCAGTACGCCGCCGTGATGTATCCGGCCACCGCAAAAGGAACCGCACTCGATCGCGTCCGCGAACAGCCCCAAATCACACACAACAAACCGAACGTAGCCACAAACTCGCTGAAGACTTGCGCGCCGCCGCTTCGCGCGTGCTTCGAAAGCGACACTGCTGGCAGGCCGAACATCGCGTGGGCTGCGATCGCACCGGTCACGCCCCCACTCATTTGAGCCACGATGTATGCGATGCCGTCGTTCCACCGAAGGCCGCGGTCGAGCGCGTCAGCCAGACTGACTGCAGGATTGAAATGCGCTCCCGAAATCGGACCGAATGTCAGAATCAGCGCCGCCAACGCGGCGCCCGTCGCAATCGTATTCGCAAGCAGCGCGATCGCGACGTTCCCGCCGGCCAAACGCTCTGCCATGATTCCCGAGCCGACCACTGCGGCCACGAGAAAGGCAGTGCCCAGAAATTCCGCCGCCAGCACGCCGCGATAAGGTTGCCGTCATTGCTTGCCGATTCGATCGACTTCTTTTTTAATCGCCAGCGTGTCGAGGCTCGCGAGAGGCAGACTCAAGAACAAATTGATACGCCGGCCCAGCGTTACAAATGCATCGCGAAACGCTCGCTCAATTACTTCCGGTGGACCTTCCACCGCTGCCGGATCGGCCACACCCCAATGCGCCGTCATCGGCTGGCCTGGCCAGATCGGGCAAACCTCTTTTGCCGCGCTGTCGCACACCGTGAAAACGAAATCCATGACCGGCGCGCCGGGCTTTGCGAACTCGCTCCAGCTTTTGCTACGCGCGCCGTCTGTCGGCAGCTTCGCGAGGGCAAGCTGCTGTAGCGCCTCCGGCCTCACTGTCCCCGACGGAAAACTTCCCGCGCTGTACGCGGTGAAGTGCGGGTTTTTTCTGCCGTTCAAAATGCCCTCGGCCATGATGGAGCGCGCCGAATTGCCGGTGCACAAAAACAGGACGTTGTAATGCTTGTCCATCGCGCCCTCAGTTGCAGCAGTCCGGGCCGCAGCAGGCTTTCGCGTCTTTCGGCTTCGCCGCACGAATGAACGCGCTCAGGAATTTCCCGTCCACCTGCGGCGCGATCGAGTCCACATCCAAGCCCTGGCCAGAGAGAAACTCCCGCGCGTCCTCGACTTTGTAGACTCGTGTCGGCTCGACGTCGACGTCTGTGAATCCCGCAGCCGACAGCTTGTTGCGGTAATCGGTCTCTTCGAGCGCTCCCGCGATGCATCCCACCCAGAGCAGCACGCTCTTGCGAATCTCCGGAAGCATCTCGCCGCGCGTCACCACATCGGAAACCGCAAACCGACCTCCCGGCTTCAGCACGCGGAATGCTTCGCGCAGCACCGCGTCCTTGTCCGCGGAAAGATTGATCACGCAATTCGAAATAATCACGTCGACCGAATTGTCGGGTAGCGGGATGTGCTCGATCTCGCCCTTCAGAAATTCCACGTTCGTTACGCCGGCCTTGCGCTTGTTTTCGTTTGCCAGCGCCAGCATTTCGTCGGTCATGTCGAGGCCGTAGGCTTTTCCGGTCGGCCCGACGCGCCTTGCCGACAGCAGCACATCGATTCCACCGCCCGAGCCAAGGTCGAGAACGGTTTCGCCTGCATTGAGCTTCGCAAGCGCCGTGGGATTTCCGCATCCCAGCGAAGCCTGCAGCGCCTCTTCCGGTATCTGCCCCACCTGCGTCGCGTCGTACAGATTCGACGTGATTGGATCGCAGCAGTTCGACGCCGGCGCCGCCCCGCAGCAGGAGCTGCCGCCCGACTGCGCGCGCGTCGCAGCCTCCGCGTACTTTTCCCGCACTGTGTCGCGAATGTTTGGCTCACTCATACGAACTCCTATTTGCAGATCTGAATAATCTCTTTGGGATTCAATGCCTTGTTGCGCGTGCAGCATTCGGCGTAAAGGAAGGTCAGCAGCTCCTGTAGCCCCTCGGTGTTCGCGGTGTAGCGAAGAAAGGTGCTCTCGCGCTGCACGTTGACGAGGCCTTCGTTTTTTAGCTTTTCCAGATGGTGAGAGAGCGTCGAGTTGGGGATCTCCAGCTCTTCCTGAATGTCGCCGACGATCATCCCCTCAGGATGTGCCGACAGCAGCGCTCGCACGATGCGCAGCCGCGGTTCGGTGCCGAGCGCGGAAAACATATCGGCGAATTTTGCGAGTTGATCTTCGGTGACCTTAGCCATATTTCGATAATCGCAGAAATATGGAAAGACGTCAACGGTCTTGCTGGTGGGACAAGCGTTTTTGCGTCGGGACAGCTAAGCGGTGGCGGTCGGGGGAACTTCGACGAGATGAAGGGCGTGGGCGTCGATTACGGAGTCGAGCGTTTCCTGGGGGAATGCCTCGAGGCGATAGTGGCAGAAACCAATCGCCTTCTTACCGGCGAAGTACTCATCTACACGCTTCTCGTAGTCGATCACCTGTTTTTGAACTTGGGGATCGCCCGAGGCGCGCGATATTTCTCCGGTGATCCGGAAGCCGGTAAAACCGCTGCGGAGCGACGTGTCGATGGAATCGCCGAGCTGTTTCAACAATCCTTCGGGATCGAACTTGCCGCCTTTAAAGTAGACGTCTTCTTCGGAGAGAAAAACGAGCGAACCTTTCGCAATCTCGCTATCAATGTTGATGCCGAGCGAGCGGAGGTCATCGCACAGGGTTTCGCGCACCTGAGGGCTCTCGACGCAGACACACTGCTCACCATTCGCGAGTCCCTCGTTCACATAGCGGACGAGCATACCCTGGAGCGCTTTTTCGCTGCGGTACAGGAAGCAAACGTGATCGCCGTGATTGAATCGCGAAACATAATTTCTGTCTTCGCGGAGGTCCTCGAGTTCGTCCCTGGTGCGGAGCAACTCCAAACCCAATTCAAAAGGCCAAAGTGCGAGCGTTTTCAGGACGAACAGCACACCGCGAATGCGACCGCGACTTTGCAGGATTCTGCGCCAAGGCAGCTTGAGATAACGATTAGGAATGTTGGGAATCGGGAAAAAAAGATTTGTTGCCCATCCCGTGACGGTCTCGGCAAACAGATCGTCGCGCCGTTTGAAAGCGCGTGCAGCTCGGTCGCGAGACTCGACTTGCTTATGCACTGATGCGAGCAATATAGCGAGGCTAGAAGCCAGGGTCAACGTTACGATCAGGGCTTAATGAATCCATTTCGCATCGCGTATCTAACCATCTCTACGACATTTCGACATTGAAGCTTCCACATCACACGCGCTCGATGAGCTTCCACGGTTCTGACGCTAATCCCGAAGCGTTCCGCGACAGCGTGATTGGACTGGCCCTCCGCAAGCAAGACCAGAATCTCTTTTTCCCGGAGAGTTAAAGGCTTGGCCATAGAGTGCTGTAAAGATACTTAACATATCAATACCAACAATACAGTGTTTTCTGTACGGAAGTACGACTATCGACGGTCAAGTGCCCAGGGTGCCGAGGCGGCCGCCTTAGATATTGAAGGCTTCGTCGGTGGGTTGATGGGAGCGGGGGCCGCTGGCATACTTTGGGCCGCAAACGGAATCGTCGGACTGGGGCCGACGGTTAGGAGAGGCATGAAACGCGAATATCACCGGTGGTATTCGTCCCGGATTGGGTGGGACATGGGAGTGGTGGTGTATGGGCATTATGGGCAGCCGCTGATCGGGTTTCCGACGAGCGCGGGGGATGAGTGGGAGCTCGAGAATCAGGGGATGATCGGGGCGCTGGGGGATTTTATTGAAGCGGGTCGCGTGAAAGTGTTTAGCGTGAACTCGATCAATGGCGCGAGTTTTTATAACAAGAGCGCGCATCCGTTTCACCGGAGCTGGATGCAGGCGATGTTTGATTCTTATTTGCGCGACGAAGTGGTGCCGTTTATCTGGGACAACTGCCAGTCACCAGGGATCTGGATATCGACGATGGGGTCGTCGTTTGGCGCGTATCACGCGGCGAATGCGCTGTTCAAGCATCCGGATGTGATCAAGCGGTGCTTTGCGATGTCGGGCGTGTATGACTTGAAGAATTTTATGGATGGGATGTATGACGACAATTTTTATTTCAATAATCCGGTGGATTATCTGGCGAATTTGAGCGATGGGTGGGCGTATCACCATCTGGCGAGCTGCGACATTCATCTGGTGACGGGGACGGGGGAGTGGGAGCGGCCGGCGCCCACGTACCGGCTATCGGATATCTTGCGGGGGAAGGGAATTCGGCATTCGCTGGATGATTGGGGGCCGGCGGGCGGGCACGATTGGCCTTATTGGAAGAATGAGATGCGGGAGTATGTGGGGCGGCTTTTTTAAGCCGGAGTCCGACTTGTTGTTTCTGGTTGGGTAACTTGAGTCGGAGGAACAGCCATTGAGCGTTTAGGTGTTACTGCAACTGGTTTAGATCTGCCTGTAAGTTACCGATCATAAACGATGAAGCTTCGCCCGTAAGCGCGGCGCCGAACTTCTAGTGGCCGGACGAGGATTGGCGTTGGGCGGAGAGGTCGAGTTCGAGGCGGAGTTGTTCGTGGTCGCGGCGTAAGTCGCGCATGAGGGCGAGAAAGTCGGGATGGCGGTGGATGGGGCGAAGATGGGCGTCGTTTTCGAAGGCGCGGTGATTGGCGAGACCGATTCCGGCGGCGCGTTTGAGTTCGTGGATGGCCTTATCGGATTTGCCGCAGAGTGCGTAGACTTCGGCGGCGGTGTGGATCATGTGGTGGAGATGAAGCACGCTGCGTGTTGAGGTGGCGGCTTCGTCGGCGAGTTCTTCGGCGCGTTTGAAATTTCCTTCGCTGGCGTAAATTAATCCTTCGCAGGCTGTCAGTTGCGGTTCGCCGGGAACCATTTGCTGAGCGCGACGCAGCACTTCTCGCGCTTTCCCGAAATTCCCCAAGTAAATCTGCGGCAGAGGCGCCTGGATGTTGGCGTGGACCAGGGCGGGTTCGCGCGCGAGCGCCTGCTGAAAATAGTGGTCAGCGGCTTCGTAGTCGCTTTCGTAGAGGGCGATGAATCCTTTGGATGCGTACGGCAGAGCGAATGCGGGAGCGACGAGAATGGCTTCGTTGTTTTCGTCCATTCCGAGGTCGTGAAAACCGTAGTGCAAGTAAAGTGCGGCACGATAGGCGCGTGCGCCGAAGAAATTGGGATTGATCTTCGCAGCGGAATTGAATGCGCGGAGAGCGGGGCGAATCTGAAAGCCGCGGCCGGGCGACCAGGAGATCCAGCCGCGCGAGCAGAGCGCGTTGCAATTGATGGGGTCGAGCTCGAGTGTACGGTTGACGGCTACTTCGGCGCGGGCGAACCACTTTGGATCGGGATCGAGGTGCATCGCGATCTGGCAGCAGACCATGGAGAGAAGACCCCAGGCCTCGGCAAATTCGGGATCGAGATCGACGGCGCGCTCTAGCATTTCGATGGCGTTGTTGAGGTCGAACGTGTTGAAGCACATCGAACGATCGACGGCGCGCATGTAGTGTTCGTAGGCGAGCGGATGGCGCGCGGGCGGGACGTCGGTGGAGGAAGATTTTTCGGGCTTGCGCGGCGTGAGCGCGGTGAAGACGGAGTCGGCGAGATTGTCCTGGAGTGTGAAGAGGTCGCCCATGTCGCCGTCGATTTTGGCGGAGTGGGTAGAGCGGCCTTCGCGAAGCTCCCAGACCTGGACGAGGACGCGAACGCGCGTGCCCATTTTCTGGATGGTGCCTTCGGCGACCATGTCGACATTGAGTTCGCGGGCGATTTGCGACCACTCGGTGTCGCCTTTGGAATATTTCATAACGGAGCTGGTGGGGCGGACGACGAGGCTCGGCGAGGAGCCGAGGCGATTGGCGACGGCGTCGGCGAGAGCGACGGAAAGGAATTGGTCGTCGGGAGATGGCACGCGGAACTGGAAAGGAACGACGGCGATGGATTTGCGGCCGGTGGCGCGCGGAGTCTGCGCGATGGCGGCGGAAGGGACCGAAAGATTTTTCAACGTCTGGACGATTTCGGAAGCGCGCGAAGGGCGGCGGGCGGGATCTTTTTCGAGGCAGCGGAGGATGAGGTCGTCGAGCGTGCGCGGCAAGCCGGGCTGAAGCGTGCTGGGAGGCGCGGGAGTGCCGGTGGCGATGTCGTGGAGGATGGCGAGCGTGCTCGGGCCGGTGAACGGGGATTGGCCGGTGACGACTTCGTAGAGAACGGAGCCGAGAGAGAAGATGTCGGAGCGGCGGTCGAGCGCTTGGCCGCGGGTTTGTTCGGGCGACATGTAGGAGGCGGTGCCGACGATGACCCCGGTGTTGGTGATTTGAGTTTCGGCGGCGGTGTCGCGGAGGAGGGTGGCTTCGGCGGCGGCGTTCGGCGCATCGTGCGCGGAAGCGGGGGTGGCGACGGTGAAGCCGGCGGTGGCGCCGGCGAGGGATGGCTCGTCGTCGTGGAGTTTTGCGAGGCCGAAGTCGAGAATCTTGGCGTGGCCGCGATCGGTGACGAAAATGTTGGCGGGCTTGATGTCGCGATGAATGATGTTTTTTTGATGAGCGGCGTCGAGCGCGTCGGCCATTTCGATGCCGAGCGTGACGAACATTTCAAAAGTGACCGAGCGATGTGCGATCAGTTGCTTCAGCGTGGCGCCTTCCAG
Organism: uncultured Acidobacteriota bacterium; assembly: GCA_963766985.1. GTDB lineage: Bacteria > Acidobacteriota > Terriglobia > Acidiferrales > UBA7541 > Acidiferrum. The sequence goes on along the minus strand of CAVYCJ010000002.1, from coordinate 921,902 downwards.
GAATTCCATCGCGATGAAGGCCTGGCCGTTTTCTTCGCCGACGTCGTAGATCGTGCAGATATTCGGATGATTAAGCGCGGAGGCGGCCTGGGCTTCGCGTTGGAAGCGGGCGAGCGCGCTGGGGTCGGTGCTGACATTTTCAGGGAGGAATTTCAGCGCGACATTGCGGCGGAGGCGAGTGTCTTCGGCTTTGTATACGACGCCCATGCCGCCGCTGCCGAGGCGTTCGAGAACACGATAGTGAGAAAAGCATTGGCCGATGAGCTTGTCGGGGCCGGACATGAGAGAGGACATGTTAGATGGCGGCTGAGGTTGTGGTCAATGAAGCACCGCGCGAGCGGTGTGGCGGGATGCATCGCGCCATTGCAATGCGTTCAGCGTGGGCCCCGCGCCGAGCATGCTGCGACGCGCTCCGCTTCGTATTACGCAGGCCGAACGGTAATGGATGATGGATCGATGTCGTAGCCGTCGTCGCGCACGGTTTGTTCGGCGGCAGCACGGAGTTGCTGCTCGGTGGCGGATTTGGGGACGTTGCAATGGCGGCGCATCACCTCGTCGCCGGATTGGATGCGAACGAGCCACTTGGATTTTGAGGTGTCCCAGGAGACTTCAGCTTTGTCGGCATGCATGGGCATGGTGTGACCTCTGAACGGGGATTCTAGAACAAAACGGGCTCGGCGGGGGATAGGGAGAAGACTGGAAATCGGAAAAGGGAAAATTGAAATTGGTCAGGCACAGAGCGAAGAGGCTATGAGCGACAAGAGACGGACAAAATCCAAGGAATAGCAGGATACTCGCTGCGCTCGGAATGACAGTTGTTTGTGAAGCTAAATGTCGAAAAGGCTAGGCCAGGCCGAGGTGGTCGAGTTGATATTTGCCTTTGGAGATGACCTGGTCGGAGTCGATCCACACGTCGCAGTTGCGGGTCAGGACGTCGACGTGGGTTTTGGATTTCCAGTCGGCATGGGTCTGGCTGCCGTAGGGGTCGCCGAAGGCGATGTGGACGCCGGGGAATTTTTCGTCCTGCAACAAGATGCCGATCATTTCGGAGAGGCCGAGGTTCGTGCCGAAGGCGAGTTCTCCGACGCGATCGCTATTTTCGTCGGTGTGGCAGTAATCCCAGAATTCCTGTTCGAGATCTTTGCGGTCGCAGTGGACTTCGACGAGGCGCGCGTTTTTGATTTTGAGCGTGAGCGGCGTGGATTGCAGGTCGCCGTATTTGCCGTTGAAGTGATCTCCGGCGGTGGCGTCGCAGACGAAGGTGCCGTCCACGGTTGCGGGCGTCGTGAAAACTTCACCGGCGGGGAGATTCGACCAATAGCGCGGGCTGATGAGGCCGCTCGTCTTGACCCAATCGAGGCCGCGATCGAAATGCGCGTCGATGGTAGTGCCTGCTTCCGTGCGAACGGTAAGGGTTTGGGCGCGGAGCATGCGTTCGCGGAGCTTGTCGCTGAGGCGATCAACCATTTTGTAATCGGCGCGCATGCCTTGCTGCATGATTTGCGGTGTGACGCCGATCATGTGGGCGTAGCGAATCTGGCGGCGTTCGACAACTTTGACGATGGACATACGGGCGCCGAGTTCGCCGGGTTGCGGCGTCATGGCCATGATGCCGACGTCGGCGCTTTCAAGTGCATCGAGAACGAGCGCGGGCGCGGCCTTCAGTGGGCGTGGGCCAAAGTCTTCGAGAAGTAGCGGTAAGCACCGAGCTTTGCGCTCTTCAAGCGCAGCTTCGATTGCAGCGGCGACGGCGCGACTGGTTTCGTCGGCGATGAGCGCGACGGCTTCGTGAGGTTTTACGGCGAGGCAGGTCTCGACGGCGTTTTTGGCGCCCGGCATCAGCTCGGACTGAGGCGGGCCGAATGTCGTAATCATATTTTTATTTTAGCGCAACTCGATTGTAATTTGCGCTGGGACGTCTGTACTGGAACGAGTTTTTAATGGGCGGGACGCGTGGTCTACGCAGTCCTAGTGGCGGTGATTGACGCGGAAGGCGGGGACTTGACCGCCGCCGCTGGTGACGTTGGCGAGGCCGGTGGCGCTGAGGCGGGTGAGGAAGCCTGCGAGCTTTCCGCGGAAAAGATAGGGCGCGAAATCGACAAGCATGTCTTTGAAATCGACGGTGGAGTCGGCACTGCCGGGTTGCGTGACGTAGGGAAAAACTTCGCGTCGGATCGGGATACGTTCCTGCACGATCCAGCAGCCGGCGTCGCCGCCTGCGGTTGCTGCGGCTAGCGCTTTTTCAATGGTAGCTTCCCAGGATTTTTCGTCGGATTCCCACCCCAGCGTCACGCCAGTACCGCCGTATTCGTCGCTCGGCTTCAGCACGAGATTGTTGCGCTCTTTGCGGATGAAAGAGAGAAGCTCAATCGCGTCGCCGTAGTGCTGCGTGCGCGTGTCGGTGACGACGCGGGTCCATGGGATGTGATTGCGGATGAGCTGTTGCTCGTCGCGTGAGAAGAGTCTGGAGTTTTGCTCGTCGGTGAGAACGGCAAAGAACGCTTTCACGTGGGGAATTTTGCAGCGGAACGTGTTGGTCATGCACATCGCGTTCGCTTCGTAGGCTTTCACCAGCGCGGCGCATTCCTGCGGCCGGGCGACGATGTCGTTGATGAGGACGCGTCGATAAAGCAGATCAATTTTCTTGCCGTGAGCGATGAGCGACTTGCCGTTGAATTCGAGATCGCGCGGGTCGGCGAGCACGACGGGAACGCCCATGCGTTCGAAACGCGATTTCAGGATTTCGAATTCGCTCCACGTGGGGACTTCGCGCCAATCGACGATGGCCATTTGCGGGCGCTTGTCGCTGCCGCCCCAGTCGAGGTAGCTGGCGATGAGCGCATCGAGCAGCTTGGCGCTGAGCGGGTAGCTGTGCGCTTCGAATGTGCGGGTGAATTCTTCGAAAACGGGCAGCTCGCGGAAAACTTCGGCGAGCGTTTCGGTGTATCCCGCACCGGCGGGAGCTTCGCCGTTGTATTCGGCGAACTTCAACGAATCGGGAAGCAGGAAAGCGTCGAGGCGAGACGAAGTGCTGGCGCGGCCGTAGCCAACCGGAAGGCGGGCGAGGCGAGTTTCTTCGGGACGGAGATGAAGCTGCGCGAAGAGGGAAGGGACTTCAAGAGCGGCGGTCACTACGCGTTCGCCGAGATCGGCGACGGTTTCGGCAACGACGCGGACGCGGCGTTCGTCCTCAGGCGAGAGAAAGAACGGACGCAGGAATGGACAATGGATGCGATCGCCAAAAGTTAGTTTGGCGTCGCGCAGGCGCGCGAAAAATTCAGTCGAGAAATGCGGGTCTTCGGCGAGCACGGGCCGGAGCAGCGCGTGCCAGTGTTCGGCCGGATCGGCGGACGACGCCGAAATGTGCGCGGAAGCGCTCATCACTTATTTTTGATGCCGCCGGCAGTTTTGGTCGCCGGTTTTTGTGCCGCGGGCTGCGCCGGGCGTGCGGTGTCAGCCGATGGTTGAGATCCTGCACCCGTGGTGGCAGTGGCCACGCGTGACGCCGTTTTAGGAGATCCGACGAACCCATTTGAAGTCCCGATGCCAAGCATCTCTTCCCAACGCGGCCACGCGTTCGAAATGTCGCCATTGAGTGCGCGATCGATGACGAGATGCGCCATCTGCTCGACGACGTGCTCGAAATAAAATTCAGTGATGCGATCGCGCTCGAAATCGGGAGCGGGATTGAGGAAGTCGATCGCCCAAGGCACGCCGTCCTTGATCGCGAATTCAATGGTGTTCATTTCGTAGCCGAGCGCCTGATTGATGGTGCGCGCGTCGTCCACGATGCGCGCGCCGAGTTCCTTCGAAAGATAATCGTGCTCGACGAGATAGCGGCGTTCTTTCGGGTCGTAACGAACCGGCAAAATGTCGGTCTTGCCGAAGGTGAAGCAGCGAACATAGCCCTCGAAATCGATGAACTCCTGAAGCGTCATGCAGTACGGCGCCGTTTGATCGTACGCAGCGAACAATTCTTCCTTATTGCTCACCTTATAGACGTGCTTCCATCCGCCGCCCGAAAAAGGTTTCAGAATCGCGGGGCGGCCGACGTAATCGAGCAAACCATCCCAATCGACGGGATATTTGAGGTTGTGAAGCGACTCGGAAGTGATGTCTACGTCTTTGGGATACCCCTTTTGCGGCAGCAGCACTGTTTTGGGAATCGCGATGCCGAGCTTAGCCGCGACGGAATAGTTGAAATATTTGTCGTCGGCCGTCCACCAGAAGGGATTGTTGATGACGTACGTGCCCTGCAGCACCGCGTGCTTCAGATAGCCGCGATAGTATTCGACTTCGTGCGAAATGCGGTCGACGATGACGCTGTATTCAGCGGGCTCGTTCATCTTCGTTCCGCCCAGCTTTACAAATTCGGCGGCGACACCCACGCCTTTGCCGAGCTGATTTACCTTGGCGATGAACGCAGGCGGGAAGCTGTACTCGCGGCCGCAGAGCAGGCCGACCTTCTTTATCGGTTGCATCGATTGCTCCTCAACGACTAGGGACGGTGCAGAAAACTCTGAGTGTTCGAATGGCGCACTGGTTGTATCGGCATGCACTTGGTAGCCAGACAGGGATTCCTGCTCTGGCTCATGCCCTTCGCGCTCATGGATGATCGGCTCCTCAATCAAATCGGAGTCATGGCGCCTCTCATCGTCGTCAGCCAACCGGTCAAGCAACCGGTTCACATTTTCGAGGGACAAGCGAGCGCTATTCAGGGCCGCGGACAACTGGTTCATTCAATTTATCGCATTTGCGGATGACGCTCTCGGCTGGATGACGCCCCCACGGGTTTCTTCGACCAGGTGCCGAACGACCGCTTTAAGGTCGCCGGTTTCCTGGTAGACGCGAAGCTGGCGCTCGGCGCTGGTGCCTTCGCGCAAAATCGTGTGCACGTATTCGACCGCGCTGCGGCTGCCAAGATCATCGACGACGTCATCGATGAATTCCAACAGCTCGGTAGCAAGCTCGCGCATCGGAACTTCCGCTTCTTTGCCGAAATCGATCAGCTTGCCCTCGATGCCGTAACGCGCGGCACGCCATTTATTTTCCTCGATAAGGGCGCGTCGATACAAACGGAAGCTCATGTTGCCGGTGTAAAGTCTGTGTAATTTTACGACGATGGCCTGCGTGACCGCAGCGATTGCAATGGCCTCTTCAGGCTTCGTCGCGACGTCGCACATCCGAAACTCAAGCGTGCCAAACGTCGGATGCGGCCGCACATCCCACCAGATTTTCTTGCCGTTGTCGATGGAGTTCAATTTCACGAGCAGATTGACGAAATTTTCGTACGCGCTCCACGATTCGAACAACTCAGGAACCCCGGTGCGCGGAAAGCGCCGGAATACTGTGGTGCGGAACGACTTGAGGCCCGTGTTGCGGCCCATCCAGAATGGCGAACTGGTGGAGAGCGCGAGCAAGTGCGGCAGGAAGTAGCGCACCATGTTCATCATATCGATGGTCGTTTGCTTGTCGGGCATGGCCACGTGAATGTGCATGCCGAAAATCAGAAGCGACCGCGCAAGCTGCTGAAGCTCTTCGACGATATTTTCGTAGCGCTCGCCGGGCGAGATCACCTGGTCGATCCAGCTTGAGAATGGATGCGTGCCGGCTGCGGCGACTTGCAATCCGACGCGTTCGGCGGCCGCGACGAGTTCGCCGCGCGTGCGGTGCATCTCGGTGCGCAATTCGCCGACGTCCTCGCAGATCTTCGATCCGGTCTCGACGATCGATTGATGCATCTCGTGTTTCACCTGCTCGACGATGTCGGGCGAGGCAGCCGAGACGAGTTGCAGCACGTGCGAACGCAGTTCGCACGTAGCGGGATCAATGATTTGGAATTCTTCTTCGACGCCGATTGTGAAGCGGTGAGCCATAGGACGGCCCTCCGGTTTGCCTTGGGCTTAACGGGGACCAAGAGGCGGTATCATACGCCGCTGAAATTAAAATTACATCAGGCGGATGTGGTACGTGCGAGTGCGAGGCGGTTGCAAGCGCTGGGAGTACTACGGGACCACCGTGATCGTAACGGCGTTCGACTTGACGATGCTCTCCAGCGCGACCGGATATTGCCGGGTGAGCAGATCCTTGGAGACCGATACGGTGTATATCCCTGGCTTGTCGAGATCGTAGAATTTCGTGATCTCCAAATCATCAGAATAAGATTCGCCCGGTTTTAACCAATACGCGTGATTGTGCCAGTCCTCAGTCATTGTGATTTGGCCTTGGAGTGCGCGCACTCTAGCCGAAGGGGGAGCCGGTTGGCCATCCGCGTCGCGGATTTCGATCTGGTAACGAAACTCTTCGTTCGAAATCGGATTGGGAGTCCGTTTGAAGGGGATGTTGTGATCCGATGTGTTTGTGACAGTCACGCGCAAGATCAGCTTCGCGCCCGATTTCAACGAGGCTTTCGGCGCGTCGAGCGTGACCGAAAACAGAGGTGTGTTTGCAGACGTCGGGAAGGCCGCGAAGAGTGCAAAGAGCAGAATGTTAGCGATTTGTCGACGAATGCGTTTCATGGGGGAGAGCGAGTGGGCGGGACAGGACGGGCACGGCTTGCCAAGCCCCCACTTGATGACTAACCGACGAGGCTAAAAGCTACAAGGATAGCGACAACAGCGACGGCTCCGACAACAGCGACGACGATTGCGATCAACGAACGATGCTGCCGGCACTACGCTGCGCCCATCGCGCGGCGTTGTTGAAAGCATTCGCGGCAGAACACGGGCCGGCCCTGCGTTGGGCGAAACGGCACCGTCGTATCTTTACCGCACTGCGAGCAAGTGGTTTTCGTTTCGGAACGCATCGGTGCGCCGCCGCCGCCGTTTGCGCCGCCGCCCACACCTTCGGCACGCTTGGCTTTGCACGCCTTGCATCGCTTGGGCTCGTTCTTGAAGCCCTTATCGGCGAAAAACATCTGCTCGCCGGCGGTGAATATGAACTCAGAATTGCATTCCGAGCACTTCAATACCTTGTCGTGGAATTCCATGAGCCGCCCCCCTTAGCCCGAGCCGAGCGAGAGGGAATGAGTGAGCCATGCACCGTGGGGCCGGGACGTGGGGAATTGCTGCCGCCGGGGGGAAAAATCCGGATGCCGCATCTCCTTGGGCCTGAGGTACCTAGCTACAACACAACCCAAACAACTGCTTGACCGGGTCTACATCACGGAAGCGCGGCGCCCAGAGGAGTGTGAGGAGGGAAGTGGCGGTCCCGGTCATGAAACCGGGACCACCTTACAGATTAATCCGCTTCTCGACGCTGCTTCTTGCGCAGTCGCTTTCGCGAAAGGGCTTCTTTGGCTCGGCGCTTCTCGCCGGGCTTCATGTAAAAGCTATGCTTCTTGATTTCCTTGATGATGTCTTCCTGTTGCACTTTGCGCTTGAAACGGCGCAAAGCGTTCTCCAAGGACTCGGATTCCTGGATGATGACTTCAGCCACGTTAAATTCACCCCCAATCCGGTTCGGATTGGTAACTTGCGGTGTCGTTTTTACGGTGCACCGCCCATGGACATTATCGCATGCAATCAGCGTTATGTGCATGAGCACGTGGACAGGATTATGGGGCATCTTGTAGTCAATTCAGGTATCAGGTGTCAAGTGATTCTTGTGAAAAGAGGGCCGCCTGACGGGGAAAATTGCGAAGTGTTGGCGCGCGGTATACGTATACCGTACTGGTAAAAATTTCGAAAACGCTTGATTTGGTTGGAATTCCAAGCATTTAGATGGGTTAGGCTGCTTTCGGCCGATGGGTATTCGGGTTGTTGCCTGTCAGGCCACAAACGACCGGAAAAGCTGAAAGGCGACTTTCGATAGGGACGGCGCGGCAGTCTAAACAGCCTCACCTGCATCCAAGCTTGCGCGGCGTCACGCGAGGTTCGCCCCGGCTTGGGTTACGGCGAATCAGGGTATTGCTCTTCGCAACCGTTGTGTTGTTAGAATGTGCCGCTCTTACCCGCGGTATGGAGGTCCGGAATGTCCGATATGCGTGACGCCATAGGGGTCCTTCTTGCCGGCGGCCAAGGCGAGCGTTTGTGGCCTTTGACTCGCGACCGCGCCAAGCCAGCCGTGCCGTTCGGCGCAATCTATCGCATTATCGACGTCACGCTGTCGAACTGCATCAACTCCGCTCTGCGAAAAGTTTTCGTCCTCACACAATACAAAGCGCTGAGTCTCAACCGGCATATTCGTCAGGGTTGGTCGTCACTGATGGGGCTAGGCGACTACATCGAAGTGCTCGCGCCGCAGATGCGCGTGTCGAACCAGTGGTATCAGGGCACGGCGGATGCCGTGTACCAGAACATCTATTCGATCGGTAGCGAGCATTCCAAATACATTTTCATTCTGTCGGGCGATCACATCTACAAGATGGATTACAACCGCATGCTGCAACAGCATGTTGAGTCGGGCGCGGAAGTCACTGTCGGGGTCATCGAGGTTCCCATCGAGGCGGCGGCGAAGCAGTTTGGCGTGATTGAGGTGGACAAAGATTACCGGATTCGCGGATTCGAGGAGAAGCCGGCGCATCCGAAAGAATCACCGCATCACGTCGGGCATTGCAATGCGTCGATGGGCATCTACATTTTTAATACCCAGCTGATGATTCCGATCCTGCTCGCGGATTCCGAGGATCCGAAGTCGGCCCACGATTTTGGCAAAGACATTTTGCCGCGGATTATTTCGAAGCATCGCGTGTTTGCGTACAACTTCGTCGATGAGAATAAGAAGGATGCGCTGTACTGGCGCGACGTGGGGACGCTGGATGCGTACTACGAAGCGAATATGGACCTCACTTCGGTCTCGCCGATTTTTAACTTGTACGACAAGAACTGGCCGATTCGTGGGTGGCAGCATCAGTATCCGGCGGCGAAGTTTGTGTTTGCCGATCCCGAGCGCATGGGCGTGGCGATCGATTCGATCATTGCGGGCGGCTCGATCGTTTCGGGCGGGCGCGTGCAAAGTTCGATTCTTGGCTACGATGTGCGGGTCAACAGCTATAGCGAAGTGACGGACTCGATCGTGTACAACCACGTGAACATCGGGCGGCATTCGCGGATTCGGCGAGCGATCATCGACCGGCACGTTACGCTGCCAGAGCGGACGGAGATCGGCTTCGACACCGAGGCGGATAAGCGGCGATTCCATGTCACGGAATCCGGGATTGTGATTGTGGTGCGGCAAGAGTCGCTGATCGAAGAGCCAGAGACGCAGTAGAACTGCCGATAGTTCCTGCTGGACCTGTGTGGTCATCCTCAAGCTGAAAGTGAGACGGAGAATTGTATGAATCGCGTTCACCGCACCGTGGGCTTTGGTGTGTCTTTACTTCTCGCGTCGGCTTCACTGACCGCGCAGACTTCCTCGCAACAACCCCAGACTTCATCGCGGGCTAAAGCCCAGTCCTGTTCGCAGGCCGCGACGACCCAAACGGACTTAAGCCAGTGTGCGGGCGAGGAACTAAAGAAAACGGAGGCGCGGCTGGCAGCAGCGCTGAAGCGACTCGGCATCGATCCGAACAGCCCCGAGGAGAAAGCGTGGGAGGCGTACCGTGACGCTCAACTGAAGGCGATTTATCCGCCGGTCAGCGATGAACGCGTTGAGTACGGCTCGATCTACCCGATGTGCTGGGCGATGATGAAGCAAAAATTAACAGAGAGCCGCATCCGCGATTTGAAAGCGCTGACGACGAGCGAAGGTGATGGGTGTCTCGGATATCGTGTCGGCGGCAAGCAAAACTGATGTGAAATTCCATAAGGCTATGTATTCGAACCTCGCGACTCTCCCCGCGTTGTGACTTCTCCTATTTCTTCTGTAAAATCTTTGATTCACAACTACTGAGGAGAACATACCGAAATGTCGACAAAGATCACTCGAGTTCACGCGCGCCAGGTCATCGATTCGCGCGGCAATCCTACTGTGGAAGCCGATGTTTACGTGGGCGGCGGAGTCCGCGGACGCGCCGCGGTGCCGTCAGGGGCGTCCACCGGCGAGCACGAAGCGCTCGAAATGCGCGACGCTGACAAGTCGAAGTATGTCGGCAAAGGCGTGCTCAAAGCCGTCGCAAACGTAAACGGCGAGATCGCCAAGGCGGTCAGCGGGCTCGACGCCGGCGACCAGCGCGCTCTCGATAAGCACATGCTCGAGCTGGATGGCACGAAGACGAAGTCGCGGTTAGGCGCGAACGCGATTTTGGCCGTCTCAATGGCGGCAGCTCGGGCCGCAGCGAACGCGCAAAACCTGCCGCTCTACAAATATCTGTCGAAGTATTCGACCGATAGCTCGGCGAACCTGTTGCCCGTGCCGATGATGAACATTCTCAATGGCGGCGCGCATGCCGACAGCTCCGTTGATTTCCAGGAATTCATGGTGATGCCGATTGGCGCGCCGAATTTTTCGGAGGCGCTGCGCTGGGGCGTCGAGATCTTTCACGCGCTGAAAGCGGCGCTGAAAAAGCACGGATACTCGACGGCGGTTGGCGACGAAGGCGGTTTTGCGCCGAGCTGCAAGTCCAACGAAGAAGCGATTCAGATCGTGCTCGAAGCGATTTCGAACGCGGGTTACAAGCCCGGCGAGCAGGTGAGCATCGCGCTCGATCCGGCATCGAGCGAGTTTTACGACAAGGCGAGCGGCAAGTACGTATTCAAGAAGTCCGACAAATCGCAGCACTCGTCCGATGAGATGGCCGCGTATTGGACTTCATGGGTCGAGAAGTATCCGATCGTCTCGATCGAAGACGGCATGGCGGAAGATGATTGGGCCGGATGGAAGACGCTGACGAACAGCGTCGGCTCTGCAACCTCGAAGAAAAAAATCCAGCTCGTTGGCGACGATCTGTTCGTTACCAATACCGAGCGATTGTCGCGCGGTATCAACGAAGGCATCGCGAACGCGATTCTGATCAAGCTGAATCAGATCGGCACCGTGACTGAGACGATCGACGCGATCGAACTCGGCCGCAAAGCGGGCTTCAACTCGATCATTTCTCACCGCAGCGGTGAAACCGAAGATACGTTCATCGCCGATCTCGCCGTGGCCACCGCCGCCGGGCAAATCAAGACAGGTTCAGCGTCGCGCACCGACCGCATCGCTAAATACAACCAACTGCTGCGCATCGAGGAAGAACTCGGCGCCGCCGCCCGCTTCCCCGGCAAGTCCATCTTCGCAAGATAGCTTGATCATGTAGGGGCGCAGCACTGCTGCGCCCCAGCTTGCCCGGACGTAAGCCCATCGCTCGCACTCTATCTCCAAATTTGCCGTTTCTTACCCTTCACTAGACCTCATCTCCCCGACGAGAGTAATATCCCTCTCCCCAGGGAGACGCAAAATGACCAGCCAATCGCGCCATGTGGTGACCGGTGTCGTCCTGCCTCTGATCATCGCGGCATTCGGCCTCTTCGATCTGTACCACCGGCCGCAAGTCAGCCGCGTCCACAAGGTCGATGCTTTTCAACTTGTCGTCTGCGGCATGTGCCTGGGCATCGCGCTCACCGGCTTCATCGAATTTCTACGCGCGCCTCGATCCAACAGCTAAGCCGCCGCTCGCGACCCCGACCCAGTCCTCATCACCATGTCAGCCTCACAGAAAGCCGACGCATCATCTTCCGCTCGCCACTTGCCGATGCGCCTTGCCACCGATGACGACGTTCCCGCCATCACGCGAGTGATCAACGCCGCATTCGTCGTAGAGCGCCCGATCTTCGACCACGATCGCATCGACGACATCGGCGTCCGCGACTACATGACGAAAGGCAAATTCCTGCTCCACGAAGATCCCGCCGATAATCTGATCGCCTGCGTCTACCTCGAGACGAGCCCAGACGGCCGCTGCTATCTGGGGCTGCTCTCCGTCCTGCCCGAGCATCAAGGGAAACGCCTCGCCCCCCAGATTCTCGTGGTCGCCGAAGATTTCGCTCGCAACGCAAACTGCCACACCATCTGGCTGCGCACTCTCAGCGCTCGCACGCCGCCGCTGCGTCCCTTCTACGAACACTTCGGCTACACGTTGCTCGAGATAGTCCCGCTCCCGCCCGTCTTCCATCCCAAAATTCCATGCGAATTCGTCGTCATGGAAAAACGCCTCTCCTAACCCTCCACACCGACCCGAGCGCCACCTTAAGCGTCCCAATCCGTAAATACCCACCACGGCACGAACCGTCTGATTCACCCTGTTCGGCCCAGGCTTCCGTGCCATCCTGAGTTCATCGATCCGTAGTTTTTCCGAGCATCACTAAAACGGAGAATCGCGATGAGCCTTCCTGTCCCCCCGCAGATGCCGCCATTGTCGGCCGCGCCTGCACTCCCTGCCAATTGGCAACCTGCCTCGGCCGCGGAGCCCACAAAAGACGAATGCACGATGGCGATGCTCGCGCATCTGCTCCAGGTTTTCAGCGGCTTCATTGGGCCGCTCATCATTTTTGTCGTCAAAAAAGATTCGAAATTCGTGAAATATCACGCGCTGCAGTGCTTGATTTGGCAGGCCGCTTACATGGTGATCGGAATTGGAGCGATGGTGGTGTTCTTCATCTTCATGATCGGATCCGCCGTTCACGCGCCCCATGGCCAGCCGAACCAACCCCCGCCGGCCTTCGTTTTTCTGTTTCCGTTGGTCTGGCTCTTCTGGATGGGCGGCTGGCTCGTGAATCTCATTCTCGGCATCGTTTACGGCATCAAAGCGAACCGCGGCGAGTGGGCCGGCTACCCTGTGCTCGGTCGCCTTCTGCTCCGCGAATACAATCCCGCTGCACTTTAGCGTCCGACAGCGCCAGCAATCGGAATCGGATCAATCATCGTTTCGTAGTTTCCAAATCCCGCGCGCTTCGTGCAAAATACCGCTTCCAATCGGAGGCCTTCATGCACGCACGTTTCCTCGCCGCGTTCGCACTTTCCGCTTCTCTCATATTCTCGCCGCTCTCCACGCGTGTCACCGCCGACGATCAACCACTCCTCGGCTACTCCGCCGATTCTTCCCGCACCGAACGCCAGTGGGAAGAAAAAATGCGCGCCATCCCCAGCACCGATAATCTGCGCGCCTATATGCAGCACCTCACCGCGCATCCGCACAACGTCGGTACGCCCTACGACAAGGAATACGCCGAATGGATCGCCGCCAAATTCAAAGAGTTCGGCCTCGACACGCACATCGAACAATTCGACGTCCTCTACCCGACGCCGAAAGAGCGCGTCGTTGAACTCGTCGAAGGCGGCCCGAAATTCGTCGCCAAGCTCCAAGAGCCCGCGGTTCCGCAAGATCCGACTTCGAATCAACAGAACGAGCAGCTTCCCACCTACAACGTCTACTCGATCGACGGCGACGTCACCGCGCCGCTCGTCTACGTCAACTACGGCATCCCCGAAGATTACGAGCAACTCGAGCGCATGGGCGTCAGCGTCAAAGGCAAGATCGTCATCGCGCGCTATTACCACTCCTGGCGCGGCATCAAGCCAAAAGTCGCCGCCGAACACGGCGCCGTCGGCTGCCTGATTTACTCCGATCCGCACGAAGACGGCTTCATGCAGGGCGAAACTTTTCCGCAAGGCGCGTGGCGCCCGAAAGACGGCGTGCAGCGCGGCAGCGTCGCCGACATGCCGTTTTACTCTGGCGATCCGCTCACGCCCGGCGTCGGCGCAACGAAAGACGCAAAGCGCCTCAAAGTCGAAGAAGCGCCCACGATCACAAAAATTCCCGTTCTCCCGATTTCCTACGGCGACGCGCAACCGCTTCTCGCCGCTCTCACCGGCCGCGTCCCGCCGCCCGACTGGCGTGGCGGACTCGGCATGACCTATCGCATCGGCCCCGGCCCCGCGAAAGTTCACCTCAAAGTGAAATCGAATTGGGACATCAAACCCGTCTACGACGTCGTCGCCAAAATTCCCGGCTCGACCGCTCCCGACGAGTGGGTCATGCGCGGCAATCATCACGACGCATGGGTCAACGGCGCCGAAGATCCCATCTCCGGCATGGACGCCGTCATCGAAGAAGCCCGCGCGATGAGCGAACTCCTCAAGCAAGGATGGAAGCCCAAGCGCACCATTATTTTCTTCGCATGGGACGGCGAAGAGCCCGGCCTGCTCGGCTCAACCGAATACGCCGAAGAGCACGCCGACGAACTGAAAAAACACGCCGTCGCATACGTGAATTCCGACACCAACGGCCGCGGCTACCTCTTCATCGAGGGCTCGCACACGCTCGAAAAATTCACCAACGAAGTTTCGAAAGATATTTCCGATCCCGAGACGAAACTTTCTACGTGGAAGCGCAACCAGCTTCGCCAGATCGCCAACGCGCATTCGTCCGAGGCTCGCCAGGAAGCGCGCCAGCGCGCCGACCTGCGCATCGCCGCGCTCGGCTCCGGCTCCGACTACACTGCGTTCCTGCAACACGACGGCGTCGCCAGCGTCAATCTCGGCTTCGGCGGCGAAGATGGCGGCGGCATCTACCACTCCATCTACGACGACTTCTACTGGTACACGCATTTCAGCGATACCGATTTCGTTTACGGCCGCGCGCTCGCGCAAGCTGGCGGCACGATGGTCATGCGCCTCGCCGACGCCGATCTTCTTCCCTTCGAATTCAACGATTTCAGCGACACGATTCAGACGTACATCAAGGAACTGAAAGCCCTCGCGCAAAAATCGCGTGAAGACGCGCTCGAACGCAATCGCGAACTCGAAGAAGGCGTCTTCACCGCGACCACCGATCCAAAGGAGCCGCTCTCTCCGCCGCCAACCGAAACCGTCCCGACCTATTTGAATTTCGCGCCGCTCGACAACGCTGCCGACGTTCTCGCCCGCAGCGCCGCCGAATATCACAAAGCCTACGAACACGCGATCGCCAACGGCAACACCGCGCTCGCATCCGCGTCGCTCACTGAAGTGAACGCCCTCCTCATCGAAAGCGAGCGCAAACTCTTAACCGCCGAGGGCCTGCCCAATCGCCCTTGGTTCAAGCATCAGATCTACGCGCCCGGCTTCTACACCGGCTACGCCGTCAAAACTATTCCAGCCGTCCGCGAATCCATCGAATCAAAACAGTGGAAGCAAGCCGACGAAGCCATCGTGGTCGTTGGCAAAGTCCTCCAATCCGAGTCGGAACTAATCAACGCCGCCGCCACCAAACTGTCGGCGGCAACTTCGTCGCATTAGGGTGACCGCGACCGCCGCGCGCACGAGCGGTCGCTCATTACTAACGCGTGTCATTCCGACCGGAGCAAGCCGACGCCCTTTCTTCGCGCTCGCTTCCTGCGAGCGCGTCGGCTTGCGCAGTGGAGGAATCTCTCTTCGATTTCAGCGCGGAGCCATTGCGTCGAATTGAGTGCTCTTCCGATGAATCTCTCTTCAATTTTCTTGTTTCGTTTACAATCAACCTCGACGCATCGCCCCAAAATCGTTACTTCATTACTTCTTTGCGTCATTACTTCATCTTCTCGGAGCGACTGTGCCGTCCTACAACCTCGCCATCGTCGGCTTCGGCAACGTCGCGCGCTCCCTCCTGCGCCTGCTCATCTCCAAAGAAACCGAACTCCGCCGCCGCTACGACGTGCGCTGGCGCCTCACCGGCATCGCCACCCGCCGTAACGGTTGGGTCGCCGATCCCGACGGCCTCAATCCGCTCGCCGTCCTCAACAATCATTGGCCGACGCCGAATCCCGCATCCGCTCCGCACAATATTCGCGAATGGATCGAACGCGCTCGTGCGGACGTCGTCTTCGAAGCCAGCTCGCTCAACGTCGCCACCGGCGAGCCCGCCATCGATCACATCAAAGCCGCGCTCGAACTCGGCGCCCATGCCATCACCGCCAACAAGGGCCCGGTCGTCCACGCGTTCGCCGAACTCACCGCGCTCGCCGAAGAAAAAGATCGCCGCTTTCTCTACGAAGCCACCGTCATGGACGGCGTCCCGATCTTTTCTCTCTTCCCGCTCGGCCTGCCCGCCACCGACTTGCGCGGTTTCTCCGGTGTTCTCAACTCCACGACCAATGTCGTGCTCACTGAAATCGAAAAAGGGCGCTCATTCGAAGACGCGATTCGCCGCGCCCAGCAAATGGGCATCGCCGAAACCGATCCATCTGCGGATTTGGATGGATGGGACGCCGCCGTGAAAGTCGCCGCGCTCGCGATCGTTCTTCTCGGCGTGCCGCTCAAGCTCGATCAGGTGCGCCGCACCGGCATTCGCGATCTCAGCGAAGAAAAAATCCGCTCCGTGCGCAATTCCGGAATGCGCTACAAGCTCGTGTGTCGCGCCGAACGCCGCGGCGCCGGCGTCGATTGCAGCGTTCAGCCCGAATTGCTTCTCGCGAGCGACCCGCTCGCCAATCTCGAAGGCAGCAGCTCCGCCGTCCGTTTCGATCTCGACGTCTTCGGCCTCTCGCTCGTCGAGCACAACCCCGGCATCGACGCCACCGGCTACGGCCTCCTCGCCGATTTCATCCGCGCCGTCCGCGAATAACCAAACATCCGCGAATCGTCGATCCCTACTACCGAACTGTCATCCTGAGTGAAGAGAGCTGACGCCTTTTCTTCGCGTTCGCTCTGCGCGAACGCGTCAGCTCTCGCAGCGAAGGATCTCAGCGCACCGCGCCACTACAAACCAACGCTCGCGCGCATGCTTCATCGGGTTCTTCCGCACCGAACATCGATCCAAGAAATCGCAAAACTTAAATACCTGTCATCCCGACCGAAGCGAGCCCACTCCTTTTCTTCGCGCTCGCTTCCTGCGAGCGCGTGGGCTCGCGCAGTGGAGGGACCGTGGCTTGATTGCACCTACGCGCAATTCGATGAGACAACAAATCTATCTTCGGTAATTCTTCAAGTACGCCGGCACCGCAATCTCCGCATCGCATCGTTCATCGCGCACAGGCTCGCCCGCCTTCAACTCCATCGGCAAAACCCCCGCCCAAATCCCCAGCGCATAATCTTCCGCGTCATCCTCTGGCGGCCCCACGCGCACCTTCGCCGAAACCTCATTCAACTCCAACCGCAAAATACTCGTCGCCTTCAACTCCTTCTCATTCGGCTGCCGCGCCTCTTCCCATCGCCCCGGCAAAATCTTCTCCGTAAATCCGCGCAGCGCCTCCATTTTTTCCGCCCCCGCATCGACCAGCGTCGCCTTACCCAGCGCCACCACCGACCGGTAATTCATCGAATGATTAAAAACCGATCGCGCCAGCACCAGCCCATCCACCAGCGTCACCGTCACGCACACCGCAATCCCCGCGCTCACATTTCGCAACATCCGGCTCGCCGCCGACCCATGAAAATAAATCGCATCGCCGATCCGCGCGAACATCGTCGGAATCACAAATGGCTGCCCATCGACCGCAAACCCGACGTGACAGATAAATCCTTCGTCCAGAATTTTGTAAATCGTCGCCCGATCGAAAACGCCGCGCTGCGGCTCGCGAATCACACGCGTCCGCTCAGTCACAACAAAATTGTCTGCCATGGTAAAGCCTCAGGAAGAACGCAGCGCAAAGTTGATAGCCGGCGCCGCCGCGGCATGAGTAGGCACAATCTCATCGATGCTACCACGCGACCGCCGCCACCCGGCCGTTGTGCGCCTCAAACCGCGACAGACGCAACTCCAATTTGGCCACATTCGCGCTTCCACGCGTCCGCGCTATTCCAATTTGGCCACATTAACGCTCATGTACGGGCGCAGCACTGCTGCGCCCCATGTCCGCACGACATATTCCACACCGCAATCCCTTGTGTTCGGTTTTTCCCGCGCTGTCCCTAACACCTGCAACCCTACCGAGACCTGTCATCCTGAACGAAGCGAGCCGACGCCTTTTCTTTCGCGTTCGCTTCTGTGCGAACGCGTCGGCTCGCGCAGTGAAGGATCTCAGCGGTCGCACGACGAAAATCTCAAACGACCGGCGTCAATCCGTGACCCGCGAATCTCACTCTTGTGAGAAACTACCCAAACGTTCTCCACTCTCTCAAAAGGTCATCGTCGAAAAAATGAGCTCCGCCGCCACTCCCGAACCCACCATCAACGCCAACTCTCTCGACATCGCCTGGGTCCGCCAGCAATTCCCCTCACTCAATCTCAAAATCAACGGCCACCAAGCCGCATTCCTCGACGGCCCCGCCGGCACCCAAGTCCCCAAACAAGTCATGGACGCCGTCACAAACTATTTCCTCACCGCCAACGCCAACACCTACGGCGCCTTCGAAACCAGCCGCCGCAACGACGCCATCGTCGCCAATACGCGCGCCGCGATGGCCGACTTCTTCAACTGCGACAAAGACGAAGTCGTCTTCGGTCAGAACATGACCACGATCACCTTCGCGCTCTCTCGCGCGATTGCCCGCGATCTGAAGCCCGGCGACGAAATCGTCGTTACCACGCTCGATCACGACGCCAACGTCTCTCCGTGGCGCGCGCTCGAAGAAAAGGGCATCGTCATCCGCCAGGCCGCCATCCACGAAGCCGACTGCACGCTCGACCTCGACGACCTGCGCAAAAAAATCACATCAAAAACGAAACTCGTCGCCGTCGGTTACGCTTCCAACGCCGTCGGCACCATCAATCCCGTCGCCGAAATCACGAAACTCGCTCACGCTGTCGGCGCGCTCATGTTCATCGACGCCGTCCATTACGCGCCCCATGGCCCCATCGACGTTCGCGCCCTCGACACCGATTTTCTCGTCTGCTCGCCCTACAAATTCTTTGGCCCGCACATGGGCACGCTCTACGGCAAACGCGAACTCCTCCAGAAATTTCACCCGTATAAAGTGCGTCCCGCTTCCAACGCGAGCCCCGATCGCTGGGAAACCGGCACGCAAGTGCAGGAACTCATCGCCGGCATCGGCGCCGCCGTCGATTACATCGCCGAAGTCGGCCGCCGCGCCGACGCAAACGCGAAAGATCGCCGCAGCGCGCTCCTCGCCGCCTACAAAGTCACGCGTCAGCACGAAATGACGCTGCTCGCGCAACTCATCGACGGCCTGCTCGCCATCCCCGGCCTGCAATTTTTCGGTATTCGCGATCCCAAGCGCTTCAGCGATCGCTGTTCTACGATTTCGTTCCGTCTCGGCGATCACAAGCCCATCGACATCGCCAAGCATCTCGGCGACCGCGGCATCTTCACCTGGGACGGCAACTACTACGCCCTCAATCTCACCGAACGCCTCGGCGTCGAAGAGAAAGGCGGCCTCCTCCGCGTCGGCATCGTCCACTACAACACCGCCGACGAAATCACCCGCCTGCTCGCCGCCCTCCGCGAACTGAAGTGATTGATTTTTCGAAAATATAAAAAGCACTTGTCATCCTGAGCCGTCCAAAAGACCGCGAAGGATCTCAACTGTCGCATCACCACCAACCTGTCATTCCGACCGTAGCAAGCCGACGCCTTTTCTTCGCGTTCGCTCCGCGCGAACGCGTCGGCTTGCGCAGCGGAGGAATCTCTCTTCGATCTCTACGACGTGCACCTCTTTCACTTCCTCCCAATCCCAATCAAGTGCGCCGACATGCCCATCAACGCCTTTTCCTCTTCCACACTGCGCAAAAGCTCCAGCAATAACGCCCTCTTCGTCGGATCATCCCAATGCTTCGCAAAATTCCCCATCACCCAGACCGGCCCTTCCACCGCAATCACTCTCTCAAACGAAAACCCCGCCTCTTCGATTTCTTCTTGCAACTCCTCCGGGTGATGAAAAAACGTCGTCGTGAAGTAATGCGGATTGTCCGTCGGATTGCAGTGCTGCCCATCCTTCAAATCCTGCCGCAAGATTTCAACAAACCTCGGATCGCTCACGAAATCGCGCGACAGCCCATCCATCAGCGACGCAAACCGCGAAATCGCAGCAGCAATCACGCGCCCGCCGCTCCGCAAAACGCGATGCGCCTCGCGCAGTGCCGCTAATCGGTCCGCGCGTTCCGTCAAGTGATACAGCGGCCCCAGCAGCAACACCCCGTCCGCACTCGCGTCAGACTGCTCGATCTTTCGCGCATCGCCAACCACACAACTCGCAATCGGAAACTTCGCCTTGCACCCGCGAAGCCTCTTTCGCTTCCTCGACATGTTTCGGCACAGGATCGCTCAGATGTACTTCATAGCCGCTTTTCGCCAGCCACAGCGCATGAACGCCCGCCGCGCCGCCGACATCGAGAATCCGCGCCGGCGCCTTCGGCAGCCAACGCGTGAGCACATCTTGCGTCCGCACACGCTCCAGCTCGCCAATACCAGCCGAAAGCCGCTCCGCCTCTCGCGTCTCCGCGTAGTGCTCGAGCATCTTCGAACTTCGCACCGCGTCGTCCACATCCCACCTCGTAAAGCGCCACCGGCCCCATCGTTGCAATTGACATCATCACGCGCTACGTTCATGAAAATCTCGAACGATCTGCAACGCCTCTGTAAATCGCGGGAGATGCATCTCCGCCAAACCTTGCTTCAAATGCGCGCGCGCATACTCCACTCTCTCGTCGTCTCCCGCCAGGCTGATTTCACCGGTCCAAACCCGGTCATGAAAATGGCGATAATGGCGCACCTTTGTTTCGGGATCCACCGGCTTCACCGCTGCCCGCATGAGGCAGAACACCGCCGCGTACGACATGTGCAGGATCTGCCGCATCAGATAAAACCGCGCGAGCTGGTACTGCGTTGGTTCGGCGCCAAAATACTCGCGCAACAGGGTTTTTTCTTCCTCTTCGTTTGTCGCCACAAAATTTCCGACGACCGCCAGATCCAGATAGCGATCGTTCAAAAATCCCGCCTCCCAGTCCACCAGCCAAACGCGCTCGCCATCGAACAAAACATTCTCTGGTTTCAAATCGTTGTGGCTCGACACCATGTCCGCTTCGACGCGCGGATAAACTTCTCGCACCTGCGTATAAAGCTCGAACGCATCCGCAGTCTCGCTGTCGGGCAAAATGCTCGCCACTCTAAAATTTTCAATGAACCGGTCCATCGCATCGAGATAATTCACCGCCTGCGGAAAGGGCGGCAGCGCATGCAGCGTGCGGATCGTCTTAGGAATTCGCGCCAGCGCCTCCGCTTTTGGAAAAGGTTTCGCATTCACGAAATCCGTGATCGAAATCCGATCTTCCACGTTCGTGTACCAGATCCGTGGAGCAAGTCCCGCCTTCTCGCCCGCCTTCATGCAGGCAAACTGTCGCGTCGGGTCGGCGATCGCATCCGTCCGCATGATCACGCGCAACAAGTAAGGGCGCCCTTGCACCACAATCCGGAAAATCAGCGCCGACGAAAGCCCTGCCGTCAGCATCTGGATGTCTTCAAACTCCGTTACGCCAAACGCTTCGCGAAGTCCCCGTTCCACCGCCGTCTTTTTGTCTTCCGGGATCATCGATTCTCCTCAGAATGCAGTTGCCCGACGCTACCGGAGAGGGATTGAAAAGAACAGTCTGTTTTATGCTTCGCGTGCCTGATATCCTGTAGCCAGTAAGAAGCCTTCCGCCTCGCAATTTCTCCCAAAATTCAGATTTCTGGCGCAAGACTTCGTTTCTTGGCCTCGTTCATGGAACCGGCGTACACTTCGGTGAATCCAACATAGCGACACTCCATTAACCGCGAGCGAAGGGAAGAAACCAATGCAAAAACGCAAACTCGGAAAAAGCGGCCTCGAAGTTTCTGAAATCGGCTTCGGCTGCATGGGCATGAGCTTTAGTTACGGCCCGCCCAAAGACACGAAGGAGATGATCAAACTCCTCCATGCTTGCGTCGACCGTGGCGTCACCTTCTTCGACACCGCCGAAGTGTACGGCCCTTTTTTGAACGAAGAACTCGTCGGCGAAGGGCTTGCTCCGTTCCGCGACAAAGTCGTAATTGCCACCAAATTTGGCTGGAAAGCCAATCCGGCCGACGGTGGAAAATGGAACGCGCTCGACAGTCGGCCTGAGCATATTAAGAAGGTCTGCGACGAATCGCTAAAGCGGCTGAAGACCGACCACATCGATCTCTACTATCAGCATCGCGTCGATATCGAAGTTCCCATCGAGGACGTTGCCGGCGCCGTGAAAGATCTCATCCAGGCCGGCAAGGTGAAGCATTTCGGCCTCTCCGAAGCCGGCGCGAAAACGATCCGCAAAGCGCACGCCGTTCAGCCGGTTGCGGCGCTTCAGAGCGAATATTCGCTGTGGTTCCGCGAACCGGAGAAAGAAATTATCCCCACGCTCGAGGAGCTCGGCATCGGCTTTGTCCCATTCAGCCCGCTCGGCAAAGGATTTTTAACGGGCGCGATCAACGAGAATACAAAATTCGACAGCACCGATTTTCGCAACACCGTTCCGCGCATGACCCCCGAAAATCGCAAAGCAAATCAGCCGGTGCTCGATCTTCTGAATCAGTTTGCCGCGCAGAAGAAAGCCACGCCTGCTCAGATCGCCTTGGCATGGATCCTCGCGCAGAAGCCGTGGATGGTCCCAATCCCCGGCACGACAAAACTCAATCGCCTCGACGAAAATCTCGGCGCGGCCAACATCAAACTCACGCCTGAAGATCTTCGCGCGATCGAAGCTGCCGCCTCAAACATCACGCCGCAAGGCGCCCGCTACTCCGAGCAGCACCAAAAACTCGTCGGCCGCTAACGCGTGGTAGCGCCGGCATCTCGCCGGCGTTTTTCTTCAACACGACTGAAATTGGGCGGAGTTTGCGCTCCAGAACCAGCTTCGCCTGCTCTCCTTTCTGAACTCCGTGTTCTCTGCGTCTCCGCGGTAGATTTTCCTTTCTTTCGACCTTCAACTGTCGACTGTCAACTTTCTTGCACCCCTCGTTTTGTCTCATCGCGCTTCTGCTTGTATGCTGATTCGCTATGGCGAAACGACCGAAACCAATTGTGCTGACTGTTCTGGATGGCTGGGGCTATCGCGCGGAATCGCAAGGGAACGCGATCGCTCTGGCGCGCAAGCCTACCTACGATTCTCTGATTAAAAATTTTCCCAACACGACGATTCACACCTCCGGGCCGTCCGTTGGATTGCCGGACGGGCAGATGGGCAACAGCGAAGTCGGGCATCTCAACATCGGCGCGGGGCGCATCGTGCACATGGACATGACGCGCATCGATCTTGCTCGTCGCCAACAAGGCGATGGGAGACGTGCCGCTGTTCAAGCAAGCGATGGAACGCGGACGGCAGCGCGCGCTGCATTTGCTCGGGCTCATCAGCGACGGTGGTGTGCATTCGCATCTCAATCATTTGTTCGCGTTGCTCGAAGTGGCGGCGCAAGAGCGCGTGCAGAACGTTTTTGTCCATTGCTTTATGGACGGGCGCGACACGCCGCCGCACAGCGGGCGCGAATATTTGCAGCGGCTTCAGCACAAGCTGCGCGAACTCGGCACCGGGCAGATCGCGACGATCAACGGGCGCTACTACGCGATGGATCGCGACAATCGCTGGGAGCGCGAAGAGCTTGCGTATCGCGCGATGGTGCACGGCGAAGCAGAAACGCGTACCGACGATCCCGATGCGGCGATGCAGCGCAGCTACGAACAGGGCGTGACCGACGAATTCGTCAAGCCTGTCGTGATTACCAAGGGCGTCGGTGCCGATGCGCCGCCGGTCGGATTGATTCGCGACGACGACGCGGTGATTTTCTTCAACTACCGCGCGGATCGTGCTCGCGAAATGACGATGGCGCTCGCCGATCCCAGCTTCGACAAGTTCGTCGATGCGAAGCGGCCGAAAAATCTTTTCTACGTCGCGATGACGCAGTACGACAAATCGTGGCCGTGGCTAAAGTATGTGATCGGCCCGGAAAAACTCGAGCACATCCTGGCGCAGGTTTTTGCCGACGTGCAGTACAAAAATCTGCGCTGCGCGGAGTCGGAGAAATATGCGCACGTTACGTATTTTTTCAACGGCGGCATCGAGAAGCCGTTTGACGGCGAAGAGCGCGTGCTCGTGCCGTCACCGAAAGTCGCGACCTACGACCTCAAGCCGGAAATGTCGGCCGAAGGAATCACCGACACCGTGGTGAAAGCGATCGAAGGCGGATCGTTCGACGCCATCATCATGAATTACGCGAATGCCGACATGGTCGGGCACTCCGGCAAGCTTGAAGCGACGATCAAGGCGGTCGAAGCGATCGACGCTGGACTTTCGCGCATTTACAACGCGCTGAAGCCGCGGGGCGGCGCTTGGATCATTACTGCCGATCACGGGAACGCCGAGACGATGGTCGATCCGGTGACGGGTGGGCCGCATACGTATCACACGCTGAATCCGGTGCCGTTCATTCTGGTGAGCGATGATGCTTCCACTCCGTTGCAGCCGGGCGGTTCGTTGCGCGACATTGCGCCGACGATGCTCGGTGTGCTCGGTCAGCCTGCGCCGGCGGATATGACGGGGCGCGATCTGCGCGGTAAGCGCTAGGGGCGAGTCGACAGTCGACAGTTGAAAGTCGAAAGCAAGAGCGGACGGATTGTCGTTTGTGGTGGCTCTGAACGTTGAGATCCTTCGCCGACCTTCGGTCGGCTCAGGATGACACGTCGTTGGTGACACGTCTTGTGACAGTTGTTGGTGGCAAGTTGTTGGTGACAAGTTTGTTGGTGGTTGCTCCTTTCGTTTGTAGTTGTGGGTCCGCATTGCAGTCTTTTCGTTCTCGAATTCTCTTTTCCAATTTCCATTTCGATTTTCTGTTTCGGCGTTAGTAGCCGGCGGAGACGTCGACGACGTTGAACATTTCCTGGTTGTCGAACCAGCGTTCGAGAAGCTCCATCAGGATTTCAGTTTCGCGACGCCAGAGGCGGTCGCTTACGCCGGCGGTGTGTGGCGTGATGAAGAGATTTTTCGCTGTCCAGAGCGGGCTGTCGGGTGGAATCGGCTCGGTGGTGGCGACGTCGATGGCAGCGCCGCGGATCTGGCCGCTGTTGAGCGCGTGGGCGAAGGCGTCTTCGTCGAGGATGGTGCCGCGGCCCATGTTGATGAGGCGGGCGCCACGCTTCATTCGGGCGAAGCGTTCGGCGCTGAACAATTTTTGAGTGTCGGGTGTGTCGGGCGCGGCGAGGATGACCCAATCGGCGTGGGGCAACGCGGCGTCGAGTTCGGAGATCGGCAGGATTTTGTCGACGAGTGACGCGTCGCCTTTGCCGGAACGCGTCATGCCCCAGATGCGCATGTCGAAACAGCTGGCGCGGCGCGCGACTTCGCGCCCGATTGAGCCGTAGCCAACGATCAACATCAACTCGCCGCTTAATTCCGTGATTTCACCGGGAATGCTCGAGACTTCGTTCTGCGCCCAGACGTGTTTGTCCTGGTAGCGGACGGAGTCCATGAAATTGCGCGCGAGCAGGACCATCATGCCGATGACGTGCTCGGCCATGCCGGGAGAAAACAGGCCGCTGGGATTGGTGACGAGGACGCCGGAATTTTTCAGCGCGGGGTACATGAGCTGGTTGACGCCGGCGGCCGTGGAGTGAATCCACTTCAATTTTTTCGCGTAGGCGAATTGGTCGGGGCGGAGCGAGGCGCCGACGAAGATGTCGGTGTCGGGGAGTTCGTCCGGCAGACGGTCGAAATCGGGGAGATGGACGACGCGCATCTCTGGCCAGCGTTTGCGGATGGCGGCGGGCATCATTTCGTCGGCGCGCCACTGGGGGAAGGGGTGCCAGACGCAGACGATGAGCTTGGTGTCAGCGGGCTTGGTGCGAGCGATGGTCAAAGAGGCCTCCGGGGGCATTGGGCGCGCCCGTTTGGACGCGCGGCGAGTGGCGCAGTTCCAAAACGGGAAGAATAGGGTACACCCCCCATGGTTTTGTGAAGAGTGCGGAAGAGATTAGGAATGAAAGAGTTACGGAAGAGGTCAAATTGAAGAGTGTGGAAGCGATTGATACGGCGGGAGTTGCAGGAGGGCGTAAATGGCGTAAAAGCCGAGGGTTCGAACGTGGGAGGGTATTCACAGGGCAGTGTACCACTTGGTAACTTATTTGTCAAGAGGCATTTGGTGCTGGGACGGGTTATTCGCGGCTGTGGTACCAGGAGAGGCCGAGTCCGACGAGGGCGCCGACGGCGACTGTGCCGAGGATGAAGATGACGGCACCGGGGATGGCGATCCAGGCGATGATGACGAGGCCGGCGGAGACGATGGCGCCGGCTTTGGTGCCGGGGACGGGGAGGTTGCCGAAGGCGAGTTTTTGAGGCTCGGAGGATTGGCGGCGGCTGACGTTGTCGAACATGGGTGGCTCCCGGGTGGGGTAAAGGGTAGGGTGAACCAAGGGTGGGGAGGAATGCAATACGGGGTGGGGGGTGACAGGCGGGTGGGGAGGAGTCTAAACCCCGCGCTCAGAAGACGAGCGCGGCTACAGGGTGGGGATGATCGGACTGAGTTGTCGTTATGATTTGGCTGGTGGTGGGTCTAAACCCGCACCCTTTCAAGAGCCGAAAGGGTGCGGCACCCAAATGCAAGTTACGTGTTGGGATCGTGCGGACATGGGGCGCAGCAGTGCTGCGCCCGTACAAGGTTGCGGTGAGGCGAAACGTTGGTGACTGACGTCGTGACGGTTAGTCGCCGACGCCGCCTTTTATGGCGGTGTAGCCTTCGCGGGCGTAGACGACGACTTTTTGTTTTTTGCCTTTTTGATCGTTGACGATTAGCGGGCTGCCGTCGGGTTGGACGAGCTCGATTTTAACTTTGTGGAAGCGGCCGTCGTTGGCGCCGGTGGTCGGGGTGTAGGAGAGGCTGTACTGGTTGCGGAGGAAGGTTACGACCTGGCGGAAGATGTCTGGGATTTCGCCGTCGAACTGGGGGAACCAGGCGTAGCCGCCGGTGAGTTGCGCGAATGTCTTGAGCTGATTTTCGCCCTGCAAGTAATTCATGTGGGAGCCCTGATTGCCGTGGGCTTCGATGAAGTTGATGTAGGGCTTGTCGAGGCCGACGGCGAAAATCGTGACGTCGGACTGGCGAAGTTCCTTCATGGTTTGATCGAGGGTGTGTTTGGAGAAGGTGTCAACGCCGGTGGCGAGGAGAAGCATCGACTTCTTGCCCTTGACCTCTTTCATGTCGTTGACGGTCGTGAGTACGGCGTCGAAAACGTTGGACTCACTGAAGCCAGGAAAATACATGTGATAGAGCGCCTGGCGGACTTCGTCTTTATTTTGCGTGAAGTCGACTTCAACGCGAGACTTCATGTCGAAGGTGACAAGCGCGACCCAGTCTTTCTGTTTCAAGTTGGGGAAGAAAGCGTCGGCCCAATATTTCGCCTGATAGGCGAACCAATCGAAGTAGCCGCGGCTGCTGAACTCCATGACCATGGCGATGGTGATCGGGGCATCGGTGGCGCCGAATCCGGTGACTGTTTGTGGAGCGCCATCGTCGACGACGCGGAAATTTTCGCGCTTGAGACCGGTGAGGATGTCGCCGTGTTGGGTGGCGGCGATGACGTCGAGCGTGACGACGGGGACTTCGACGTTGATGGAGGCGCCGGCTTCGGGCGGCTTCTGCTGTTGCTGCGGTTGCGTCGGCGTCGGTTGCTGCGGCGTCGACTGGCCAGCTCCCGCGGGGCCCGCGGGCGACTGCGCGTGCGCGAGATGCGTGCCTAGCGGGAGGAGCAGCAAGGCGGCGGAGAGGGCGAGGAAGATGGTGGTGAGAATGGCCTTCATGGCGAAACCCCTTCAATAGAGATCACTAGGATGCCGCAATGGCATTCCCCCGGCAAATCACGTCAGTTCCCGTTGGACGGATGCGAGCGGCGCCGGGTATACGCAACATTGAGCTACGGATCGCGGCAAAGGTTGGGCTTCCGAAACGTCGATCTTACGCGACGTTGACCTTACGCAACGGGGCCGACTCGCTGAAACAGGGTCCCCTCACCCTGCATGCTAGTATGAATCAGAAATGCCGGAAAACGTTGTAAAAGCCGGAAGCGCAAGGACATGCCCCGGCGAGCGAAGACCACAAATAGCTCCAGGTTGGAACAGTTGAGAGAGGATGAATTCGTGAGACGAATTGGCGGAGGAGTTTTTGCGAAGGTGTCCGCGGCGGTCGCGTTCATGGGCTTTCTCGCGTTGGCTGGACCGGGATTGGTGTGCGCGCAAGTTGCGCCGCCGGCGACGAACGGATTGCCGGGAACGCAGGGTGGAGCGCCGCTGGGGGACCTGACGAAGCTGACGGGGGACGCGAAGGTCTGGCTGCAAGATCTGATCAAGATCAACACGACGAATCCGCCGGGGAATGAGGCGGAGGCGTCGAAATACATTTTAGGAGTGCTGCAGAAGGAAGGGATACCGGCGGAAGAATTGCAGGTAGCGCCGGGGCGAACGTCGGTAGTGGCGCGGCTGCGAAGTTCGGCGGTGGCCGATCCGTCGAAGGCGCTGCTGCTGGTGGCGCACATGGATGTGGTGGGAGTGGATAAGCCGAAATGGACGGTCGATCCCTTTGCGGCAACGATCAAGGACGGATATTTGTACGGGCGCGGGGCGATCGACAACAAGGCGATGCTTGCGACGAATCTTGCGGTGATCGTGGCGCTGAAGCGAGCGAACGCGCGGCTGAATCGCGACGTGATTTTTCTGGCGACGGATGATGAGGAGCAGGGAGGCGACGCGAGCATCAAGATATTGATCGCGAAGTATTGGGACAAGATCGCGGCGGGTTATGCGCTGAACGAGGGCGGGAATGTGGTGCTTGAGGGCGGCAAGGTGAAGTATGTCGCGGTGCAGGCGAGCGAAAAAGTTTCGGTAAACGTGACAGTGATTGCGCGCGGGACTTCGGGGCATGCGTCGATGCCGACGAAAGACAATCCGGTGGTGCATTTGTCGGCGGCGGTGGAGAAGATCGGCGGACTTACGACGCCAGTGCATTTGACGGCGATCGTGCGGAGATATTTCGAGGGGCTGGCGCCACTGGAAGATGACGAGATTGCGAAGTGGATGCGATCGCTCGATACGGGAGATCGCGGCGAGCATGCGGCGCGCGTGGTATCGGAAGCCAATCCGCAATGGAACTCGATGTTGAGAGATACGATTGCGCCGACGATGCTTTCCGCCGGCGTGCGGAACAATGTGATTCCGGCGGAGGCGCGAGCGAATCTGAATATTCGGTTGCTGCCGGGAGACACGATCGACGGGCTGGTTCTGGATATGCAGAAGCTGGTGAATGATCCGCTGGTGAAATTTGAAGTGCAGACGGATGCGGGATTCGCAGCGCCGCCGTCGTCGCTGGAGAACGATTTTTACGCAGACATTACGAAGGTGGCGGCGCAGGAATTTGGCGGGGCGCCGGTGTTGCCGTATCAGTCGCCGTGGGCTACAGATTCGGCGCAGTTGCGGCTGCACAATGTGCAGTCGTATGGGTTGTGGCCGTTTCCGCTGACGGCGGAAGATTTGCAGAGAATGCATGGGAATGACGAGCGGATTCCGGTGGCGTCGTTTGTAAAGGGGATTAGTGTGGAGGCGGGGATCGTGGCGGAGTTTGCGGTGGCGAAGTAGCGGAAAAGGGAAATTGGAAAAGGGAAATTGGGAAGAAGATAGACGCGGTGATACGGGATTGATTGTTGGGTGAGTTGGGGCCAGGACGCCTTCCTCTCGGTAGGACTCGTGGATGAAAAGTTGGCTTGGGAATGGTTGAGTTGGGAGGGGTGTACCTGGTGGAAGCCTCGGCAGCGTTGAACGCTGAGATCCTTCACTGCGCAAGCCGACGCGTTCGCACAGAAGCGAACGCGAAAAGAAAAAGCGTCGGCTTGCTTCGTTCAGGATGCCGGGCGCTCTTATGTT
Organism: uncultured Acidobacteriota bacterium; assembly: GCA_963766985.1. Classification (GTDB taxonomy): domain Bacteria; phylum Acidobacteriota; class Terriglobia; order Acidiferrales; family UBA7541; genus Acidiferrum. Next base: position 892,240 of record CAVYCJ010000002.1, on the reverse strand, counting down.
GACGCGATTTGGTCGTCGTTGTGGAGTAGGTGATGCTTGATTTAAACCCGCACCCTCTAAAGGCTGAGGGTGCGGCACCCAAACGCCGCGGCGGCTTATGGATGACGCGGTACATCGTGCGGACATGGGGGGCAGCAGTGCTGCGCCCGTACATGAAGGAGAGTTGAGGTGGGAATGATGTTTCGACATTCGAAGATTGTTTGCACGATTGGGCCGGCGACGTCGACGGCGCGGATGATTGAGCGGTTGATTGAGGCGGGGATGGATGTGGCGCGGCTGAATTTTTCGCACGGGACGCATGAGGAACATGCGGAGCGGATTGCGCTGCTGCGCGACGCGGCGATGAAACATCAGAAGCCGATTGCGATTCTGGGGGATTTGCAGGGGCCGAAGATTCGAACGGGTTCACTGGCGGGGAAGACGCCGGTGGAGTTGAAGACTGGACAACGGTTTGTAATCACGACGGCGAAAGTTGTGGGCGACGCGAATCGGGTGAGTACGACGTTTCGTCCGCTGCCGCGCGAGGTGCATCGAGGGAACCGGATTCTGCTTTCGGATGGGCTGATTGAGTTGCGTGTTAAGCAAGTGCGCGGGCAGGAAGTGGTTTGTGAGGTGGTGAATGGCGGGACGCTTGGCGAAAACAAAGGGATAAATTTGCCGGGTGTGCAGTTGCGCGTGCCGGCGCTGACGGCGAAGGACCGGGCCGATTTGGCGTTTGCGTTGAAGCAGGGCGTGAACTACGTTGCGGTCAGTTTCGTGCGGCACGCGGAAGACGTGGTGCTGGCGAAGAATCTGATTCGGCGCGCGGGGCGCGACACGCCGGTGATCGCGAAGCTGGAGAAGCCGGAAGCGATCGAAAATCTGGATGCGATTTTGCGCGTGGCGGATGGCGTGATGGTGGCGCGCGGTGATCTGGGCGTGGAGATGAATCCGGAGCGCGTGCCGGTGGTGCAGAAAATGATCATCGCGCGGGCGCGCGAGGCGCGGCGTCCCGTGATCACGGCGACGCAGATGCTGGAGTCGATGACGCAGAATCCGCGGCCGACGCGCGCGGAAGCGTCGGATGTGGCGAACGCGATTTTTGACGGGTCGGATGCGGTGATGCTTTCGGCGGAGACGGCGTCAGGGAAATATCCGGTGGAAGCGGTGAGCATGATGGCGCGGATCATCGAGGATGCGGAGGCGAACATTACGGATTTTCCGCGGCCGCCGATGCAGGAGAAGTTGAAAGTGGCGGAGACGGTGGCGGAATTGGTGTGTCATGCGTCGCGCGAGTTGCACATGAAGTTGATTGCGGTGTTTACGCACAGCGGATTTACGGCGCGGCTTGTTTCGCGATACAGGCCGCTGGTGCCGATTGTGGCGTTTACTCCGGAGGCGGAAACGCGGCGGAGGATGGCGCTGATCTGGGGCGTGATTGCGCGCGGGATTGCAGACGTGAAGAAGGTGGATGGGCTGGCGGAGATTGCGGAGCAGAGACTGTTGGAGGAGAAGTTGGTGAAGAAGGGCGATGTGATTGGAGTTGTGGCGGGAACGCCGATGGGAATTCGCGGGACGACGAATTTTATGAAGTTTCATGTGGTGGGAGGAGTGTGATGGCGAGTCCGGCGGCGCCGCCGATGGGATTGACGATGGAGCGGGTGCGCGCGGCGCAGGCAGTGCTGCGGCAGGTTGTGCCGGAGAGCCGATTGTTGGGGACGACGCGGCTGTCGAAGGAGGGCGGCGCGTTTGTGTATTTGAAGCTGGAGTGTGAAGGGCCGACGGGATCGTTCAAAGTGCGCGGGGCTTATCACGCGATTGCGGCGCGGATGAAGGCGGCGTCGGCGGCTGGCGGAACGTTGGCAGGCGTCGTGACGAGCAGCACGGGGAATCACGGGGCGGCGGTGGCGTATGCGGCGACGAAGTTGAATCTGCCGGTGCGGATATTTTTGCCGCGCGATCCGAATCCGGCGAAACGGGCGCGGATTGCGGAGTTGGACGCGGAGATTGTGGAGGCTGGAGAATTTTTGGAGGAGACGCGGCGACATGCGGCGGCGTTTGCGCGCGAGGCGGGATGGTATGACGTCGTCGATGGTGTGGATGACGAGATGCTGCCGGGGACGGCGACGATTGCGTGCGAGATTCTGGATAAGTTGACGCAGGTGGGCGCGATTTTTGTGCCGGTGGGGGATAGCACGCTGATTCGGGGAGTGGCGTTTGCGGCGAAACAGCTGCGGCCGTCGGTGAGGATTGTGGGCGTGCAGGCTGCGAAGGCGCCGGCTTATGCGCGGGGGTTTGAGAGTGGGGCGGCGGTTTCGCTGGATTCGGCGGATACGATTGCGGACGGGTTGTCGGTGCGGGATGCGACTGCGGAGAATGTGCGAGCGATTGCGGGGCTAGTGGATGAGTTTGTGCTGGTGGATGACGAAGAGATGCTGGGGGCGATGCGGCGGCTGATTTTGACGGAGCATGTGATTGCGGAGCCTGCGGGGGCGGCAAGTACGGCGGGGTTTTTGAAGAGGGAAGAGGAATACGTCGGCAAGAAAGTCGTGCTGTTGGTGAGTGGATCGAATGTTACGGAGGAGTTGTTGGTGAGGGCGTTGGGGAAGTCGACAGTCAACAGTTGAAAGTCGAAAGCAAAAAATGGGTGCGGCCCGGTTGAGGTTTTTAGTAGGGCGCAACGCTGAGATCCTTCACTGCGCGAGGCGACGCGTCCGCACAGAAGCGAACGCGAAAAAAAAGGCGCGGCTCGCTTCGTTCAGGATGACAGGTATGGGTTGGGTTGAATCTAAACCCGCACCCTTCAACAACAGAAGGGTGCGGCACCCAAATGCCGGGGGCCGACGGTGAAGACTCGGGCGAAGTTTGAAGGCAAACAAAACCAAAAGAAAAAGCGGAGTTAGTTGACCCAGTTGTCGGGGCGGCTGGGTGGGTCTTGCTTGTGTTTGTTGACGTAGACCTGGAAGCGCTTTTTGTTGCGCTCGTGTTTCCAATCACTGACAGAGTTGCGGACGCTGTAGAGGAAAGAGCCGCGACGGAGATAGATGTAGGCGACTAACATGCCGCCGAGGTGGCAGATGTGTGCGACGTTGTCTCCGCCGCTGCCGAGCGTGGAGAAAAATTCGATGGCGCCCATGACGGCGACGTAGGGGCGCATGGGGATCGAGATCGGCAGAGGGATGAGCCAGATTTTGCGATCGGGGAAGAGGACGGCGTTGGCCATGAGAATGCCGAAGATCGCGCCGCTGGCGCCGATGGTGGGTGTGACGGAGAGTTCGCGGCTGAAAAATAAATAGGGAATCGCTTTGACGATGAGTTCGATCAGGCCGGCGCCGACGCCGCAGACGAAAAAGAAATTGAGGAAGCGGCGCTTGCCCCAGCTGAGTTCGAGGTCGCGGCCGAACATCCACAACATGAGCATGTTGATGAGGATGTGGAAGAGCGAGCGCGGATCGTGAAGAAAAATGTAAGTGAAGGGCTGCCAGATGCGCGGCGGGATGTGATGAATAACGGCTTCGGGGATAAGCGCGAACCACTTGAGGATTTCGAGGTAGTAGACGCCGCCGGCGAGAAGGTAGGCGAGGACCTCGACGATGTAGACGCTGGTGAAGATGATGACGAGGAGTTTTACGCCGGGGGTGATGAAGCCGCGCCAGTCGAAGCTGATGCCGCCGACGTTTCGATTGGGGAAACGCGTGCCCATGGGAGAAGTTTACGGTGGGGGTGGGAGGGGAGTCAAAGAGGGTGGAGGACAGGTGCGTGGTACAGGGGGAAGGCACGGAAAATGGAAATTGGAAAAGGGAAATTGGGCGAGGGCGGATGGGATTGTGGAGTGGATTACGGCTGAGATCCTTCGCTTCGCTCAGGATGACAGCGTTTTATTTAGTGTGCACCCATTGTTAGGGCGTTGTGGTGGTTGGAGCGGCGGGTTGGGGCCAGGATTTGAAGAGGTTGGTGGCGTTGACGGAGCCTAGGCCGGTGGCGAAGTCGTAGCCGGGTGTGGCGGGGTAGGCAGGGTCGTCGTCGTCGGTGGAGGTGGAGAGTTCGCCGATGATTTTTTTGTCGGCGCCGTGGCAATCGTAGAAGTCGCCGGTTTTGGGATTTTTGCCACAGGGGACGTCGATGTCGCCGAGCGTGATGTCGTTGAAGACGCAGGAAGCGGCGGGCAAGATTGCCGGAAGTTTGGCTGGCGTCGCAACGCGCGGCGCTGGCGGTGTGTGCGAATTGTTGTTGGGCGAGCGCGTAGTAGACGTAGTTGGTGTTGCCTTGCTTGCCGTAGCGCTGATTGATGAGCGCCTGGATTCCTGCCATCGCGGGCGATGCGAAGGAAGTGCCGCCGCCACCGAGAAGCACGGCGTCATTTTCGGCGGTGCAGTTGGTGCCGCCTTGCGCGGTGTCGGATAGACAGAACGGATAAAAGCTGCCCCAGACGCCGTCGGCGGCGAAGAGCGAGAGATCGGGTTGATCGCGGACGCCGTCGTGCGGGACGCCTTCGACACCTTTTTGGTAAGAGGGTTTCGGATTTCCTTTGCAGGTGCCGCTGACTACGCCGGGCGTGGAAGGAGTGCCGGTGAAGCAGCTGCTGGGGCCGCCGCTGCCCGCGACGTCGAAAAAGAAAAATTGCTGACCGACGCTGGAATTGCAGAATCCTTTTTCGCCGAAGGCCTGGCTGTAATTTCCGGCGATGAGCGGGTCGGTGAAAATGAGGCGGCTGGCGCAGGAATCGTTCCACGGGATTTCGGGGATGTAGGATTTTGCGGACGCGTGAGTCTTGGGATCGTTTGTGGTGGACCAATAGCGCGAGAGAGGAATTTTGCTGACGTCGGCGTTGTATTGCGCCATGAAATCGGTGCCGCCGATGTCGACGGCGTAAGCGGAGGCGGTGTTGTCGCCGCTGTTGATGCCGAGGATGGAGTATTCGGGCTTTTCGGCGGGGGCGCATTCGTCGGCACCGGTGTCGCCCTGTGCGATGAAGAAGGTGGTGCCTTCGGCGGTGGCGAGCTGCGCTTCGAAATCGTTGAGCGCGACTTCGGCCTGGCCGGAGATGGTTTCGCAGAGGCCGTAGCTGACGGAGACGATGTCGGGCGGATTGGGCTGCTCGAGAATGCCGAGTGTGGCGAGGTCGAGGCCGGAGACGGTTTTCGTGTCGCCGCAGGCGGCGAGAACGATGTTGGCGTCGGGCGCGGAGGCGCTGGACCATTCGACGTCGAGTGCGGCTTCGTCTTCGTCGCTGTTGGCGCCGGGATTTTTGCAGTCCGGGTAGACCTGCGTGAAGTTGCCGGACTTAAAGGTGTCGAGCGCGAAATTTTTGCGGAAGGTGGTCCAGTCTTTGGGAGTGGCGAGGCTGGTGTCTTCGATGAGCGCGATGGTGACGCCTTTGCCAGTGAAGCCTTGCTGCCAGAGCGGGAGCACGTTGTAGATGGTGGCGAAATCGTAGGGAGAGACGACGTTGAAAGCGTCGTTCTGGATCGTGACCTGGAATCGCGGGCTCCACTTTTTCTCGTTCAGATCGAAGGCGATGGGTTTGGGTTGGGTGTGGCGCGGGCGCGGGAAGAAATCGTGGAGAGAAGCGACACCGGAGATTACGGGAGCGAGCGCGGCGGGAATTTGCGGGTCGCGCATGTTGGCGATGTGGCGGTCGCCGTTGGCGAGCGTGAGGTTGTGAATCTCGGTGCGGAAGGTATCGCGGACTTGCGCGGCGGTGGCGCTAACGTCGATGACCATTCCATTTTTGTAGGTCTGATTGATGGTGAGGCCGCGCGAGGTGAGCCAGCGCTGGACGGTGTCGAGATCCTGCTGGTGGACGCCGTAGCGGGCGGCGAGTTGTTCGGGCGTGAGCCAGTGATGGTAGTCGGGCGACGCGGGATTGTGCATCGCGTCGATGTGTTCGCGGAGGTCGGACTCGGTTTGCGGATCGCGTTTTAGAAGTATGAGGATGTGATCGAGGCGAAGGTCGTCGGCGACTGGGCCGCGGTCGTTTTGGGCGAGGGCAGCGGCGGGAGTCGTATTGCCGGGGAGCGAGACGAGCTTTGTTTCGTCGATGGACTCGGTGATTTGTGGGCGCGGAGACTGGGCGTGGAGGGTCGCCGTCGTGGCAAGCGCGAGCAAGCCGAGAAGGATGGAGCGACAGCGCATGCGGCGGCCTCCTGGGGCGGGGGAAGAATTTTCATCGGTGCACCGAGGACGGTGCGAGGACAATCCATTTTATGGCACGGAAGGGGAATTCGAGAAGAGGGTGGTTAACGGTTGGTTAAGGTTTGATGGCGGTGGAAAAAGTGTGGAAGGAGATGGCGGATGCGGAGTGGTCGTGTTGAACGGTGAGATCCTTCGCTGCGCTCAGGATGACGACGGGTTTGTGGGGCGGATTACATATTGCGGGCTTGGGGCGCAGCAGTGCTGCGCCCGTACATGAACGAGTCGACGGATGCGTTTGTAGTATGGACTGAAGGTTGAGATCCTTCGGCGACCTTCGGTCGCCCCAGGATGACAGCGCTAAATTTTGTTGAGCCTCGGATGCAACCCAATCGTTGTGCAACTCGCCGACGGTCAGTCGAGTTTTTTGCGGGCGAAGTAGAAGAGGCTGGCGGCTAGCAAGACGAACATGAATAGGCCGAAGGCGTTGTTGGTGGCCCAGGAGCCGAAAAGTTTGGGGCCGAAGGCGATGGTGTCGGGATTCCAGGGGAGGCGAAGTGTGGAGGCGACCCACGCGGGGACGCGGGTGCCGACTTCGGGATCCTGGAAGAGGTTGATGACGATGCCTAAGAGGCCGAATACGCCGCCGGCGGCGATGAGTCCGCTGGAGTAGAGGGCGCCGGGGCTGGCTTCGCTTTCGTCTTTCTTTTTGGTGGTGGCGTCGACGAGTGTGCGGACTAGTCCTCCGGCGAACATTGCGGCGGTGGTGCCGAGCGGGAGATAGGAGCCGGTGGCAAAAGCGAGAGAGCGCACGCCGAGAATTTCCACGGCGATTACGAGGGCGACTCCCATCAGAACGAGGCGCCACGGCAGGCGTTGATTGAGGATGCCGCTGATCACTGTGGCCATCAGGCGCGCTTGCGGAGCGGGAGCTTTCGCGCTGCCGATGCCTTGCGCCCACTGGTATTCGATTTTTTGCGCGCCGGGATCGTAAAGATATTCGCCGTCGGGAATTTCGTGAGAGCCCAGCGAGTTGATGAGCTCGTAGTTTTTGCCGTGATAGGAAAAGGTGTCACGCTCGACTTTTACGCCGACCGGAAGGGATTGGATGTTCACGGGAATTTCGGTCGGAATGTATTTCTCCAAACCTTTGTTCATGAGGTTGAGGGTGGTGCCGATGGCGAGCGTGGAGACGGTGACGCCGATGAGCAGGCCCATTTGTTGCCAGAACGGAGTGGCGCCAACGAGGTAGCCGGTTTTTAAATCTTGCGAGGTGGCGCCGGCGATCGCGGCGGCGATGCAAACGACTCCGCCGATCATGAGCGCAAGGACTTGATAGTTGGGAGCGGTCCAGCCGGCGACGAAGAATATGGCGCAGGTGGCCATGAGTGTGGCGATGCTCATGCCGCTGATGGGATTCGAAGAGTTGCCGAGGAGTCCGCTGATGCGAGCGGCGACGGTGACGAAGAGAAAGCCGAAGACGGTAACGAAGATTCCGGCGAAGAGGTTGTGATACCAGCGCGTCTCGGCGCCAGGAATCGGATGGAAGGTGAGGAGAATCCACATCATCGCGATGATGACGAGCGAGCCGACAACGACCCAGCGTAGCGGCATGTCGCGGTCGATGCGGCTGATCGCGGTGGATTCACCGGCGCCTTCGGCGCGAACGTCTTTGAGTCCAGCGCGGAGAGCGGTAAAAATTGTGGGCAGAGTGCGGCAGAGAGTGATCAGTCCGGCGGCCGCCACGGCGCCGGCGCCCATTGGACGGATGTAGGTGCCCCAAATCTGGTCGGGCGTCATCATCGGAATGGGGATTGTGGACGGATAAATCGGAACGTTGTTCGCGAGCTGTCCGTAAAAACGGATGGCGGGCATGATGACGAGCCACGAGACGATGCCGCCTGCGAAGAGAATTCCGGAAACGCGCGAGCCGATGATGTAGCCGACGCCGAGATATTCGGAAGTGATGGTGACGCGGAACGAAGCGCCGTCGAACCATTTCGGGCGAGCTTCGGGCTGAGCGGTCCAGGCGCCGACGCTGTTCATTAAGAAGGTGTAGATGCCGCCGAGGCCGAGTCCCCAGAAGACGCGGCCAGCGAAGGAGCCGCCGCGTTCGCCAGCGACGAGCACGTCGGCGCATGCTGTACCTTCGGGGAAGCTGAGATTGCCGTGCTCTTTGACGATGAGCTGGCGGCGCAGCGGAACCATGAAGAGGACGCCGAGCCATCCGCCGAGTAAGGCGAGCGGGAAAATTCTCCAGAATGTGAATTCGGCGCCGAAGCCGAGGAAGATCAGCGCGGGAATTGTGAACATGACTCCGGCGGCGAGCGATTCGCCTGCGGAGCCGGTGGTCTGCACGATGTTGTTTTCGAGAATAGTGGAGCGGCCGAAGGCGCGGAGGATTGAGATCGAGAGAACGGAGATCGGGATGGACGCGGAGACGGTGAGTCCGGCACGCAGACCGACGTAGACGGTGATTGCGCCGAAAAGCAGGCCGAAGAGCGCGCCGAGGATGACGGCGCGGATGGTGAATTCTTTGATGTTTTCGTCGGCGGAGATATAGGTGCGGAATTCACCTGGAGGAGCGGTGGAACTCCATGATCTGTCGGCCACTCGGGACTCCTGGAAGCGGAAATTGGAAAATCGAAACTGGAAATTCGAAACCGTGCCGCTTAGCGGAACTCGCGGCACACACCCCTTCATGCGCGTGGGATTATGCCGCAAAGTTTGGGGAAACGTTATAGGGAAACGGGTTGCGTCGGACGGGGACTATTAAAGGATGGCGTTGGAGTCGGGCCGAACACGAGTTGTTAAGAGGGTTTGTTCGCCTGGTATTCGCCTCTGTCAGCGGGCCCGCGCCCCGGCCCGATGTGCTCCTTCGCTCGATAGCCTTCATGTAACGAGTAGGACAGTCGTTCTCTTGACATGAACAGTACGGCACGATAATTTCTCGAACAATATAGGTAACAGGTCGTTAACCGAGCAGCTTCATTGGCGAGTTGTTTGCAGGTCGAAGTCTGCGGTGTGCCTCATCTCTGTACACAGGTCGTTCAGGGAGATCGTCGATGCATTCTGTACCGAAGAGCCAAGACTTCGGGCGCAACTCTCGTCTGCGCTTGAAGCCCACCGCGTTATTTGCCTTCGCTTGTTTCGCCGCCGTCTCCGTCTTTGCCTTCGAGGTGGTTCGCTCGATGCAAACGGTCGAAGCCGACGACTGGCAGCCTATCTCCCAGGATGAATTAAAGATGACCAGCGTGGCGGAAGCGCCGGGCGCTTCGGCCGTGATCCTCTACCGGCAAGTCGATCGAGATGACAGCGCGCGAACCGGGAATGAGCAGGACTACGTTCGCATCAAGATTTTGACGGAAGAGGGACGCAAGTACGCGGACGTGGAGATTCCGTATTTTCGCGACCAGGGAAACATTGTTGGATTGCGCGCGCGGACGATTCGGCCGGATGGCTCGATCGCGATGTTTGAGGGCAAAGCGTACGACAAAACGATCGTGAAGGCGCGCAACGTGAAGTATCTGGCGAAGACGTTCACGCTGCCAGACGTGCAAGTTGGAAGCATCATCGAGTATCGGTACACGGAAGATATGGTCGAAAACTACGTGTACAACTCGAAGTGGATCCTGAGCGACGAGCTATTCACGAAGCAGGCAAGGTTTTCGCTGCGACCCAACAAGGATTTCGCGTTGCGGTGGAGCTGGCCGATCGGCTTGCCTCCGGGAGTTCAGCCGCCAAGACAGGAACCGGCGTCGCAGCTCGTGAAGATGGAAGCGAGCAATATTCCAGCATTTCAAATTGAAGATTACATGCCGCCGGCGAACGAGCTGAAGTATCGCGTCACGTTCGAATACAGCGATCGTACCGCGGAAAGCGATCCTGCCAAATTCTGGAAACAGCAGGGGAAGTCGCTCAATTCGCAAGTCGACAGTTTTCTGGGCAAGAAGAAAGACCTGGAGCAAGCGGTGGCACAAATGGTGTCACCGAGCGATACGCCGGAAGTCAAAGCACAGAAAATTTATGCGCGCGTGCAACAGCTGCGCAACACATCGTTCGCCGTAGAGAAGACAGACCAGGAACAGAAACGCGAACAAGCAAAGGCGATCAAAACCGCGGCGGATCTTTTGCGCGCCGGTGGCGGCGATGGCCGGGACATTACGTGGGTCTATCTCGGGTTGGTTCGCGCGGCGGGAATCGAAGCGTATCCGGTATGGGTCTCGAGCCGGGACCAATATTTTTTCAATGCGAAGGCGATGAGTACGAACGAGCTGAACGCCAACGTCGTGTTGGTGAAGCTCAACGGGAAGGACGTGTATTGCGATCCGGGAACGGCGTTCGCACCGTTTGGATTGTTGCCGTGGAACGAGACGGGAACGATCGGACTGAGGCTCGACAAGGATGGCGGAGCTTTTGTGCAGACGGGACTGCCGGAAAGCGCGGAGTCGGTCGTGGAGCGCAAGGCGGATCTGAAGATGTCGGAAGACGGAACGCTGACCGGGAAAGTGACGATGACGTTTTCCGGGCTGGAAGCGCTACGCCGACGCATCGAAGAACGAAATGAGGACGACGCGGAACGGAAGCAGTTCATGGAAGAACAGCTCAAGGAATATGTGCCGGTGGGAATCGAAGTGGAGTTAACGAACAAGCCCGACTGGAACAGTTCGTCGCCAACGCTGGTCGCGGAATACACATTGAAAGTACCGGGTTGGGCGACGTCTGCGGGACACCGAGCGCTCGTGCCTGTGGGGCTTTTCAGCGCGACGGAGAAACAGCTTTTCACGCATGGGAATCGCGTGCATCCGATTTACTTCCAGTTTCCGTGCCAGAGGAAGGACGACGTGACGATTCAACTGCCGCTGAGCTGGAAGGTGAACACGATTCCGGCGGGCAAGCTGCAGGATTCGAAGGCGGTCGTGTACGACCTGAAAATTACGAACGAGAACGGCGTGCTGCATATGACGCGGCTGCTGCGAAACGATTTGCTGGTGATCGAGCAGAAGCAATATCCGTCGTTGCAGGGATTTTTTCAAATCGTGAGGACAGGCGATGAGCAGGCCATCGTTGTGCAACCTGGAACGGCGTCGGCTGCGACGAACTGAGGTTCGCGTCGGGCTGGGCTTTCTGGCGGCGTTGGCATGCATCGCAGGATTTGCGGGGCGGCGCGCGTCGGCGAGCAATAATCCTGAGGCTCCGGCGTGGCTGCACGCGCTGGTGAGCGCGCCTTTGCCCGAGCATGATGAAAAGACTGACGCGGTACTGCTGTATTCCGAAGAGAACGTCACAGTTCAATCCGTAGATAAAATTCACAGACAGATTCGCGTTGCGTACAAGATTTTGCGTCCGGGCGGGCGGGATCTCGGAAATTTTGTGGTTCCTTATCGATCGGACTCCAAAGTTTTGTCGATGCGCGCGTGGAGCATTCCGGCGCAGGGGAAAGATTTCGAAGTCAGGGATAAAGATGCGGCGGACGTCGCGATTCCGGCGGTGCCCGGGAGCGAACTCATCAGCGATGTGCGCGCGAAGTTTGTGCGCATTCCAGCGGCCGATCCTGGAAACGTGATCGGCTGGGAATATGAAATGGAAGAACGGCCGCTCGTGTTGCAGAGCGCCTGGTATTTTCAGAGTGAGTATCCGGCGCGCGAAGAGCGATATTCGCTGCAAATGCCAGCGGGTTGGGAATACAAAGCGTCGTGGCTGAATCATGCGGAAGCCAAGCCGACGCCGTCGGGAAGTAATCAGTGGCAATGGGTTGTGAGTGCGGTGCCTGCGATCAAGTCCGAGAGGGAGATGCCACCGCACAGCGGAATCGAAGGACAGATGATCGTGTCGTTTCTGGCGCCGGGCGGCGGACGAACTTTCGCGAACTGGCGCGACATGGGCGTCTGGTACAACGATTTGACGCGCGGGCGGCGAGACACTTCGAACGACATCACGCAGAAGACCGCGGCGATCACGACTTCGTCGAAGGTGACGCTGGCGAAGATGCGGGCGATTGCGGATTTTATGCAGCGCGATATCCGGTATGTCGGAATCGAGCTTGGAATCGGCGGATTCCAACCGCACGCGGCGACCGAGGTTTTTGCGCATCGCTATGGAGATTGCAAAGACAAAGTGACGCTGATGAGCGCGATGCTGAAAAGCGTCGGCGTCGATTCCTACTACGTGCTGATCAATACGGAGCGCGGCTCGGTGACGCCGGACATGCCGCCGCACGTGGGCGGATTCGATCACGCGATTCTGGCGATCAAGCTGCCGGATGAAATTCATGATGCGTCGGTGGTTGCGGTGACGCAGCATCCGAAGCTCGGGCGGCTGTTATTTTTCGATCCGACCGACGAGCTGACGCCGCTCGGCAGCTTGCGCGGCGCGTTGCAAGCGAACTATGGCTTGCTGGTCAGCGAGGATGGCGGGGAACTGGTGGAGTTGCCGCAACTTAACGGCGCAACGACGGGCGTTCGTCGATCGGCCAAGTTGAAACTGTCGCCGCAAGGTACGCTGAGTGGTGACTTCGTGGAAATTCGCGTTGGCGATTCGGCGGCGTATGAACGATACCTGCTGAAGACGGTGACGAAGGATGCGGACCGCATCAAGCCGATCGAGACGACGCTGGCGAGTTCGTTGCCCACGTATCACATCACCCATGCCGGCCTCTTGAATCTCAATGAGATCGATCAACCGTTCCAGTGGAATTATTCGATCGTGGCGGACAATTACGCACAGTCGACCGGTGGGCTGCTGATTGTGAGGATGCGAGTGGTCGGCAATGAGTCGAGTGGACTGCTGGAGACGAAAGAAGCGCGAAAGTATCCGGTGGTGTTCGATGGACCGCGGCGGGACAGCGACTTCGTGGAGATTACGATGCCGGCGGGGTTTGAGGTGGAGGATTTGCCGGAGCCGGTGAGTGTGGACTATGGATTCGCGAGCTACCACAGCAAGACGGAAGTCAGTGGGAGCGTATTGACGTATAGCCGGACGCTGGAGATTCGGGAGCCGAGTGTTCCGCTGAGTAAAGTGAATGATCTGAAGACGCTCTATCGGATTATCGCGTCAGATGAGAAGAACACGGCGGTGCTGCGGCCGGGCGCGACTACGGCGGCGACCGGGAAGCAATAGCGGCCTTACGGTGGCGATGACAAGCACACCGGCGGAATCCTCCATAGCTACGTACAGGAAATACATTATTTGAATGTAGGGTGATATCAGGTTAAGGTGCCACCACGGTTGGGTCTGGGCTTTCCTTCACAGACCAAGTTCAAAACGGTGTGAAATTAGACAGAGTTGGGGTGTAGCCCAAAATGATCCGGAAGCTCGATGGTCTGACTACGCTTTTGCTGGCGACGGTGTTCGCGGCGTTCTTGCTGTATTCGTGCGGGGCCAAGCAGGCTCCGCGGGAGTTGAAGGTGAAGGTGCCCGCGGATTATTCAGGGCCGGTGACGCTTGACCCATGCTCGGAGGGGCTGTCGGCGGAAGTGACCGTAGATTCCCGCGGAACGGCGCAGACGTCGGCCTGCCCGAAACCCGGAGAGACCGTGACGCTGACTGTCGTAAAGGGCGATCAGAATTATCGCGTTCCGACGAATGAAGTAACGATTGAGCGCGCCGGAGATGGGTTGCCGGTGGCAATCAAGGCGCGCGTACAGTAGACCTGCTCGCCACTGCGGCGAAGCGCGATAGATTTCCGACGAATCCCGCGTAGGATCGCGTTCCTCAGTGCGAAATTTGGCTTAGGCCACCTACTGCGTCGTGGACTGGTGTCTCTTCGTTGCCCCATTTTTCCCTGGAGGGCGACTGATGGCGAATTTTAGAGCCAAGTAAGTTACTCAGGCCTTTGAGTTTATCGTCGAGCTTCGACAGGCGCTTTCTTAGGTACGAAATCTGATCGTGGGCCAGGCGTACCATAAAGGCATCCTCGTGGGCGGCGTTCTGCTCGACCTGATCGGCGTACCCCGAAGCCATTTCCACCATTTCTCCAAGCAAAACTAAGTTGTCAGCTGAGTTTGAAACCTGGCGCATGGGCGCTCTCCGTGGGAATGGGATTGGCTGTCAGAGTAAAAAGCGGAGAGAGGGCAGACAATCAGGACTGTTCTGTAGGGTTCCTTAGCGCGAATTCAACCCGGCCGTTTTGACCGTAAATTATTGAGCGAAAAAGGGATGTTCGCGCCGGCGATGAGGAAAGAGACGAAGCAAAGGGCAAAGACGGAATGGCCCAGGCTGGCGCCAAAATATTGCCAGAGAGGCGCGCCGGAACCGGGGTAGTCGGAGGAAAAAAGCAAGGTCAGCATGAAAATCAGGCCGCCGGCGCTGGCGGCTCGGACGAGGATGCCGAAGGTCAGGGCGATGCCGATGGAAAATTCTCCGTAGGCAGTCAGAAACGCGATCGGTGTGGCATGCGGCAGAACAAAGTTTTGGAGGACGCCGACCATAAATGGATAGGCGCCGCCCTCCTGCAACCACTTGTTGATCCAGAATTGAAAGCCACCGTGAAGTGTGAATTGGGTGCCGAAGACTTTGTACTCGCCGAAGATCAGAAAGAGGATGCCGACGGTGATGCGGAGGAAGCCAAGCGAGCGAGCGTTAGCGTCAAGCAGCTGCGCAGATTCGGTTGGCTGAGACATAGGTTCGGCGTCGGCTCAGATCGGCCTAACGTCAGGAGAGGCGCGAGCGGACTCGGTCGCTCAAGGCTTTGCCGTCAACATTCTTGCCTTCCAGGACGGCTTTCGCCGCTTTCACGACAGCGCCCATTTGTTTCATTGAGGTAGCTGAGGTCTCGGCGATGGCTTTTGTGATGGCGGCGTCCATTTCGGCATCCGAGGCTGCGGCGGGCAGATACGTTTCGATGATCACAAGCTCTTTCGTTTCTTTGTCAGCCAGGTCAGGGCGATTGCCTTTGGTGAATTGGTCGATCGACTCTTTGCGCTGCTTGACGAGGGTCTGCAGGAGTTGAATGGATTCGTTTTCGTCGATGGCGCGGATTTTCTCGGTCTCTTTATATTGAATCGCCGACTTGATGCCGCGAAGGACGCTGAGACGCAGCTCGTCCTTGCTCTTCATCGCGTCGACGAGATCTTTCTGGATTTTTTCGGAGAGAGTCATCGGAATCCTCTGGCTGTGAATATAGCAGAGGAGGCGCGCTGGCCGGCACCGGTTGCGAAATGAAATGTGACTGGCACGTCTGACCGGGGAAAAAGCGGCGTGAAAATGTTTCAGGGTCATTTGACTTGGCGCGATGGGGCCGCTACCGTTTATGTTTTAGTTTGGGCAAAATTTTTGCCGCTATGGCGGCGCAGCACATACCAAGAATGAATGAGGAATGATGAAAGTCATTGTTGCGGACAAGATCAGTGAGCGCGGCGTCAAGCTGCTGAAGGAACAGGCGGGCTGGAACGTGGTGTTGACCACTAAGGAGACGCTGGTCAAGGAATTGGTGGATGCGGATGCGCTGATCATCCGAAGCGCGACGAAGGCCACGGCGGATTTGCTGGAGAAGGCGCCGCGGCTGCGCGTGATCGGGCGCGCTGGAGTCGGCGTCGATAACATCGACCTGGATGAAGCGACGCGTCGCGGAGTACTCGTCATGAGCACGCCGGGCGGAAATGCCGTGAGCGTGGCGGAGCACACTTTCGCGCTGATGCTCGCTATGGCGCG
The DNA here is from genome assembly GCA_963766985.1 of uncultured Acidobacteriota bacterium. Lineage (GTDB taxonomy): Bacteria > Acidobacteriota > Terriglobia > Acidiferrales > UBA7541 > Acidiferrum. The sequence goes on along the minus strand of CAVYCJ010000002.1, from coordinate 876,478 downwards.
GCAGGTATCGCGGCTGGATAAGTCGATGCACGAAGGAAAGTGGGAAAAGGGCAGCGCGGCGGGAACGGAAGTGCGGGGCAAGACGCTCGGGTTGATCGGTTTGGGACGCATCGGAAGCGAAGTGGCGGTGCGCGCGGAAGCGTTTGATATGCGCGTGATCGGATACGACCCGTACATCAGCGAAGCGGCGGCGAAGGAGATGCAGGTGGAGCTTGTGCCGCTGGAGAAGTTGCTGGCAGAGAGCGACTTTATCTCGCTGCACACGGCGGTCAGCCCGGCGACACAGAACTTGATCAACGCGAAGACGCTGGCGCAGATGAAGAAGGGCGCATGGCTGATCAATGCGGCGCGGGGTGAGCTGATTAATGAAGCCGATTTGGCGGAAGCGCTGAAGAGCGGGCACCTTGCCGGAGCTGCGTTGGACGTGTTCGTGGAAGAGCCGACGAAGAATACCGCGCTTGTCGCGCTACCGAATGTTTTGGCGACGCCGCACATTGCGGGCTCGACCACGGAAGCGCAAGAAGAAGTCGGAACACAGGTTGCGGTACAAGTGCGGGATTATTTGGCCGATGGCGTCATTCGAAACGCGGTGAACCTGCCGGCCCTTTCGCCCGATCAATATCGGCGTGGGCGTCCGTATCTGGCGCTGGCGGAACGACTTGGATCGATGGTGGCGCAGGCGGCAGCTTCCCGTCCGGCGCGGATTCGAATCCGGTACGCGGGAGAAGTAGCCGAAGTCGGGACCAACCTGCTGCGGAGCGCGGTTCTCGCGGGACTCTTGAACGCGGTGCTCGATGAGAAGGTAAATGTGGTAAACGCACCACAGGTTGCGACAGCGCGCGGCTTGACCGTGCACGAAGAAACCCGGAAGCGCGAACACGGGTTCCCGAACACTCTGGAGGTTTCGGCGCTAACAGACAAAGGCGGATCCGAGGAAGGCGCGTTCACCGTGGAAGGCACTGTCTTGCACGATGGGACCCCACGCGTGCTACAGATCGGCGGTATTCCGGTTGAGGCGCAGCTCGAGGGAACGATTCTTTATCTGCGCAATCGCGATGAACCCGGTGTGATCGGTCAGGTTGGAGCGACATTGGGCAAGTTGGGCGTGAATATTGCGACGTTCGCACTTGGGCGGCGGGATGAGACCCGCAGAGCCGACGCCGTTTCGCTAGTACGTCTGGATGGCGAAGTATCGGAATCGGTCCTTGAGCCGATTCGGGGCATCGGAGCCATAACCGAGGCGAAACTTCTGAATTTGGGAAAGGGATGATTTTCCATAGATGGCCTTGATACCTAGGCGCCAAAAACCACGCCCCGGAGGCGCATGAAAGACGATTTATAAATTTTCTCTAAAATTTATAAGCTATTTCCGGTTAAGAAGTTACGAGTATCGTTTGCATTCATAAATTCTTCCTGTTTACAAAGTATTTACAGATTACTTTCTTGACATAAATGCTCGTCGGGATTTAAATCAAGAGCATATATTTTTGATTGCCTAGAGATGATCTAGACACGACGACTGAGTCGTCGCGATGAATTCGGGACGAACGCCGGGGCCCTCCCGGCTGGTGCACGCCTCCGATTTCCCATTAACGGAATAAGTGTGTCTGAAAGGAGATTTATGGGTCGACGTATGTCTGCATATACATCATGGGTAAGGAGGCGAGTGTTTTTGGCTCTAGCGATCATCGCCAGTCTGGCCGTAGGTGCGCAGCAAGTGCGCGGGCAGGACGCGACAGGCCGCATTCTTGGAAGCGTGACCGATCAGACTGGCGCTGGGATACCAGGAGCCGCGGTGACGGTAACCAATGACGCCACGCAGGTAAGTGTGGCGACGACGACAGATAAGGATGGATTTTACCAGGCGCCGGGTCTGCCGATCGGGTCCTACCAAGTGATGATTGATGCGCAGGGATTCCGCAAAGCGCAATTCGAGCACCAGGTTTTGCAGATCAACCAATCATTGCGCCTGGACGCGAAGCTCGAACTTGGACATCAGTCAGAGATTGTGGAAGTACGAAGCCAGACGGCCAATGTCGAGACCTCGAACCAGACAGTCGGCGACACGGTTACTGGCGAGGCGATCCAGCAAGCTCCCTTGAACGGGCGGAACGTGCTGGACCTGGCTAAGTTGCAGCCGGGTGTTACGGAAACGAACGGAGATTCCACCGCGGCGGGAACGTACAGCGTCGCAGGCGGACGAAGCGACTCAGTGACGTTTCTGTTGGACGGCGGACTGAACAACGATCTGCTCAACAACGGCGTGGTATTCAATCCGAACCCCGACACGATCGCTGAATTTCGAGTGCTGGAGAGCAATTATTCGGCGGAGTACGGGCGGAACGGCGGCGGCGTAGTCAGCGTGGTGACGAAGTCGGGCACGAACGACTGGCACGGAAGCGCGTTTGAATTTTTGAGGAATGATGCCCTCAACGCGAACAGCTTCTTCAATAAGAGCGATCCCAACAACCAGCTTCCTCGAGACGTCCTGAAGCGCAACCAGTTTGGCGGGACTTTCGGCGGCCCGATTACGATTCCGAAGGTCGTAAACGGTAAGGATCGCTTTTTCTTTTTCGTTGGGTATCAAGGGCAGCGGCTTTCGGCGCAAGAGTCCACCGGGAGCAACACGGTGTATACGCCGGCACAGTTGGGAGGCGATTTCTCTGGCGGTGGAGTCGTGGGAAATTGCCCGAACGCCGATCCTGGCGTAGCAGGCTTCCTGCAAGCGAACCCGTTCTTCCAGGCGGATCCGGCCAAGGCCGCATGCGCGATCATCGATCCGACAAAGATCAACGCAATCTCGCAGAAATATATTGCGGCAGGGTTGGTTCCCAGTTCGGCGACGGGAGTTGCCAACTATCAAGGCGCGAACACGAACAACAACAATGAAGTGACGATGAAGTTCGATTTCGTTGCTACGCAGAAGGACAAAATCAGCGCGACGCTGGGCGGTGTGCGAAATCCACAGCTTCTTCCTTTTCAATTCGCTACGTCACCCGGTTTTCCGAACGTGAGTCAATTCAACAATTATTTCGGAAACGTTGCATACAGCCATGTATTCACGTCAAACCTTGTAAACGAGCTGCGGTTATTCGTTCAGAAGACGAACACTTTACAGGACAAGCCTGGAGTGACACTTCCCACCGCAGCGGAGTTGGGAATCGGAATCACACAAGACGATCCGCAGGGACCGCCGAATATCCTCTTCGACAACGGACTTGCACTGGGATTCAGTGAGCAGGGGCCAACGTCGCTGGTGAACACTACGTTCGGGTTCAGCGACAACGTCAGCTATATCCACGGAAAGCACAGTTGGAAGATGGGCGGCGGAATCTCCGCGTATCGAAACGACACAAAGTTCGATTTCGTGGACAACGGCGAGTTCGACTTTAACGGCGAGGGAGGCTCGGGCACCGGCAACTCGTTGGCTGACTTCGTTCTGGGTATTCCGTCGCAATACTTCCAGTCGCCCTCCGCTCCTTCAAACATTCGCAGCAAGGGTTACTACGGATTTTTGCAGGATGAATGGCGGATCAAAAAGCGGCTGACGCTGACGGCGGGCATACGGTACGAGTACAGCTCTCCAAAATCAGATACACAGGGGCGATCGTTCTCCGTGATTCCGGGACTGCAATCGCAGCGGTTTACGAACGCACCGACCGGTTTGGTCTATCCGGGCGATCCGGGAGCGCCGAACGGAGTGAATTTCCCTGACACCAGGAACTGGGCCCCACGGCTTGGGTTTGCCTGGGATGTTTTCGGAGACGGGAAGACGAGCCTGCGCGGTGGCTTTGGAATGTTCTACGACGTGTTGAAGGGCGAGGACAATCTGCAATTCAACGGTCAGCCACCGTTCTTCGCGAACGCGGGACTGTTTTTCCCAAGTGTAGGCCCCGGTCAAGCGGGCGCCGTGCCGTACTTCACCGATCCATTCGGGTCAGCAGGAGCGGTCAATCCCTTTCCGTCGCACACGCCGCCCTCGAATGTCGATTTCCTGGCCTCGGGTTTCTTGCCCCTGAACGCAAACGGCGCCGTTTTTCTGGTCGATCCGCACTTGAAGACGCCGTACACCTATCAATATAACCTGAGCTTGCAGCGCGAATTGACACCGACGATGGTGCTGGAAGTGAACTACGTTGGGAGTAGTTCGCACGGCCTGACGTCCCTGCAAGACGTCAACCCGTTCGTCCTCGGAACGACAAACCGCATACTGAATCTGGGCGCGGGCGACACCAGTTGCGTAGACGACGACGGAAATAGCACGTCAGGCGTCGATCCAGCGTCGACCTGCAGTTTTGCGGGCTTGCCGGAATTCAAGAACGTCAGCAAAGCCAACTACAACAGCTTACAGGCCAGCTTGACGAAGCAGATTTCGAACACGCCTTACATGGGTCGAACTTATTTCACGTTGGCTTACACGCTGGCGCATAGCCTGGACAATTCTTCGGGGTTTCGCCAGAGGAACAGCACGGTACCGTCGTATCAGCCGAACCTGTTCTACGCTGACAGCGATCAAGACGTGCGAAACCGAATTACGTTCAGCGGCGGATGGGACCTTCCCTTCGATCACATGTGGGACTCGGGACCGAAGCGGCTGACGCAGGGCTGGAGCTTGTTCCCAATCGTGACGTGGCACTCGGGATTCCCCTTCGACGTCTTCGCTAATCTTGCGGACCGATTCGATCCGGGAGCGGAAGGGCCGTCCGGAGCGGGAGACCCGACGAACATTCACGCGAACATCGTCGGACCGACGAATACGTTCGATCCCAAGACTGCGCAGACGTTCAATGGGACGACCGGAAACTACATCATTAATCCGACCAGCTTCAGCAACGCGCAGTGCGGGGATTCCAACAATCCAATCGCAACATGCGTGCCGGGGCCGACGATTCTACCGGCGGACTCCCAAGTTGTCGCAAATCCAGGTGTGGCGACTTATGGGACGCTGCCGCGGAATTTCCTGCGCGGACCGGGCTATATCAATTTCGACCTGGCGTTCTCGAAGACGACGGCGCTGATGGGAGAAAGATTGAAGCTGGAACTTCGCGGGGAGTTTTTCAACATCTTCAATCACACGAACTTCCTGAATCCAGGAGTGGTCAATAATGGGAACGGTACGTTCTCGGGATCCGGGCCGGGCACGAACATTAACAGCGCGCAGTTCGGCCAAATCACCTCGACTTACGATCCGCGAATTATTCAGTTGGCGGTTCGGTTGGCGTTCTAAGTCGAATCCGACTGTCGATTTAAGCGCCGTTCGGCAATTTGAGACCGCCGAGGAGTTTGTTTCCTCGGCGGTTTCGTTTTGTGCGACCGGAGTGCTGTCGTGGTGTCAGCCTTCGGAAGTCGACCGAGGTCGGCGTGTGCCGAAACGCGTCGGGTGGCCGGACTTCCATGCCTGTCAGGTATCGCGAACGCTTCGCAACGGGGCTGGGACCTATAATTTTCCTACGATAGCTCAGTCATGGCGAGAAGGGATGCGGCTCCAGTACTTCAACCCTCGATTCGGTTGTCGTGTATCCCCAACAAAACAATGGCTCGATGAACTGCACATAATCGCTACATTCCGTTTATTTGATTCGGCGCATTAAAATACATGTCTTGACATAACCTCGCGAAAAGACTTAGAAGGTATCCCAAGTTTCCTTGTGGTGGGTAAAGGTTGCTCGGAGTCCAGCGTCAGATCATCTGGCGCCGTGGAGTGTTTCTTTTCCGCGGCATGCGTGTGCCCCGTACTGAGCCCTCTCCCCGTGTGTCTGTTCAACCCGTTAATGGTGCGCGAAAGGAGCAGTACATGAGGCGGTTGATGATGCATCGCTATTTTTACGCAAGTTTTCTTTTGGGGCTAGCGGTCTGTTTGTTCGCGCTGGTGGGCGCGAACGCGCAGACTGGAACGACGTCGTTGCACGGTGTGGTGCTGGATAAGAGCGGCGCAACGATCGCAGCGGCGAAGGTTACACTCCTGAACACTCAACAGGGCGCGGAGCGAAGTGTGGATTCGTCGGGATCCGGCGAGTTCGAGTTTCTGGCGCTGCAACCTGGCTCGTATGTGCTCACGGTGGAGGCATCCGGCTTCCGGAAGTATGAACGGAAGAACCTGGATTTGTTGGTCGGTACACCGGCGTCGGCGAATGTCACGCTGGAAGTCGGCTCGGCGGCACAGACCGTCGAAGTCTCGGCGCAATCGGAACGCCTGAATACGAACGATGCGTCGCTCGGTAACGCGTTCGATGAGAACCAGGTCAAGCAGTTGCCGATGGAAGGCCGCAACATTCCAGACTTGCTCTCTCTTCAGGCGGGCGTGGCGTATACGGGAAACCGCCCCGACGTGGATAGAGATACGGACACTCGTAGCGGCGCTGTAAACGGCGCGCGCAGCGACCAGAGCAACATCACGCTGGACGGCGTCGATGTGAACACGGACACCAAGGGCTATGCGTTCCAGTCGGTGTTGCCGGTGACGGCGGACTCGGTGCAAGAGTTCCGCGTGACGACGTCGAACTACAACGCGGATGAAGGCCGTTCTTCGGGCGCGCAGGTTGCGTTGGTGACCAAGGGCGGCACGAACGACTTTCACGGCTCGGTCTACGAATACAACCGCAACACATTGACCAGCGCTAACGACTATTTCATCAAGCAGGCGCAGTTGACGAGCGGCGAACCAAACAAGGCGCCGCAACTCATTCGAAACAACTTTGGCGCTTCACTCGGCGGACCAATTTGGAAAAACCGATTGTTCTTCTTCGTGAACTACGAAGGTGAACGGCAAGCGCAACAGGAAAGCGTTGTGCGCGTGGTGCCAAGCGCGGCGATGCGCGACGGCGTCATCATGTACAACTGCGCTGACCCGACCGCCTGCCCTGGTGGCACGGTGCAAGGGCTCACGACGACGCATGCTGTTCCGGCAGGCAGCGCGGCAGTGGGGCCAGCAGACATCAAGACGATGGACCCACAGGGAATCGGAGTCAGCACGAGCGTCATTGTTCCGTACCTGAACTCGTTCCCACTGCCCAACGACAACACCGTCGGTGACGGTTTGAACGAGGAAGGGTATCGTTTCCCCGGTGCGGCGCCCATTAAAGAGAACTGGTACATCGCGCGCTTGGATTACAAGTTGACGGCGAGCGGCAACCAGGCGCTGTTCCTGCGCGGCGCGATGCGAAATGACAATACATCGGGGGTGCCATACCTGCCGGGCCAGAGTGTCCTAACCGATCAGGTTGACTACAGCAAAGGTTTGTCGGCCGGATATACGTCGGTCATCAAGTCGAACCTGATTAACAACTTCCGCTACGGCTATACGCGACAGAGCCTCGGAATCATTGGAAACCAGACACAGCCGTTCGTTTTCTTCCGGGGCTTGAACGACAACAGTTCATCGAACAACGCATCGGAAGCAGTCACCAGCACAACGGCATATCAAGTGCCGGTGCATAACTTTGTGGACGATCTCTCGTGGATTAAAGGTCATCACACCTTGCAGTTCGGTGCGAACCTCAACTTCCTGCGAAATCCACAGTCCAGCAACAGCACGTCGTACACTTCCGCGTCGGGGAACGCCTCGTGGTTTATCCCTTCCGGCCTCGCAAATCAGGGCGGTGCGTTCGACCCGGGGGCCTTCGGCTTCCAGGGTGTCGATCCGGGATTTGCCAACAACTATGACTACCCGCTGATGACCCTCGTCGGCATGGTGAATCAGGTCAACGCAAACTACAACTTCAACAAAGACGGCAGCACACTAGCCCAAGGCGCACCGGTGCAGCGACATTTTGCCGACGATGCGTACGAGATGTACATCCAGGATTCGTGGAAGATCAAGCCGAATCTCACCGTCACCTACGGCTTGCGCTACTCCCTGTTCTCGCCTCCGTGGGAGACCAACGGAAACCAGGTCGCGCCGAACGTGAACCTCTCCGATTGGTTCGCGGAACGCGGCGCAAACATGCAGCAGGGCATCGGCTCGAATGCTGCGCCACTCATCAGCTTCAATCTAGCGGGACCTGCCAATCACACGACGGGTTTTTATAACTGGGATTACAAGGACCTGGCTCCGCGACTCGCGGTAGCTTGGTCTCCTAACGCTTCTGGCGGATTGCTGGGAGCGCTCTTCGGCGGACCCGGAAAGACCAGCGTCCGTGCAGGCGCGGGTATCGTGTATGACCGCGTCGGACCGGCATTGCTTGCAACGTTTGACCAGGAAGGTTCGTTTGGTCTATCGACGACTTTGACGAACCAAGCCGGTGCAGTTTCTCCGGCTACCGCGCCACGCATCACTGGCTTGAACACGATCCCAACGCAAGGCACGGATGGCACACCGTTGCTTGCTCCGCCGCCCGTGGCCACGTTCCCCCAGACGTTTCCGTCCAACGGAACCGGTTCTTTCGCTGTTTACTGGGGAACAGACCAAAGTCTGAAGACGCCGTACGCATACACCGTCGACCTTTCGGTCCAGCGTGACTTGGGTCGCGGCTTTACCATGGACGTTGCCTACGTCGGACGGTTCTCGCATCGCCTGCTCGCGCAGGAAGATGTGGCGGCGCCCGAAGACATCCGCGATCCGAAGACGGGCGTGGATTATTTCGCAGCCGCTACCGCATTGGCCAAAGTTTATCGCCAAGGCGTGCCGACCGCTTCCGTCACACCGGCGATGATCGGACCAACGGCCTCCTACTGGGGTGACATCCTGCAACCGCTCCAGAAGGGCGGGGCCTACTCGCAGATTTGCAGCGGTGGTTCGACCCAGAGTCCGTTGTTGGCGGCGTACGATTTGTTCAGCTGCTTCTCTGGAAACGAAACCACAGCGATCCAGGTGCTCGATCAGGGCATCCTGACCGATGCGAACCTGCCTGGCGTGACCTATTACGGTCCAGGTGGGCCTTATGCGTACCTCGACTCGCAGTTCGCATCCTTGTTCGCGTGGCGTTCCATGACCGCCGCGGCGTATAACGGATTGCAAGTCAGCTTCCGCCACAACATGACGCATGGTTTCCAGTTCGACCTGAACTACACCTACTCCAGGTCGATCGACATCTCGTCGGATGCGAACCGAATCTCTGGCGAAGGTGGACTCGGCGGACAGATCATCAACCCGTGGGATCCGAAAGCGCTGCGCGCCGTTTCGGATTTCGACACTCCTCATCAGATCAATGCGAACTGGGTGTGGGAACTTCCTTTCGGCCGTGGGCGGTGGATCGCTCCTAACGCCCATGGATTCACTGAAGCGGCTCTTGGTGGCTGGCAGTTGACCGGATTGGCTCGCTGGACAAGCGGCTTCCCGGTCGGTGTCGGCAACGGTCAGCAATGGCCGACGAACTGGGAGCTTTCGGGCTTTGCCACGCAGATCGGTCCTGTGTCTTCCGTCGGTGCTTCCAAAAATGCTGATGGTAGCGTGAATCTCTTCGGCAATGCGGCGGCGGCAGCTGCGGCGTTGGCAAATTATGCGCCGGATCTTCCCGGACAGGTCGGCGCCCGCAACACGTTGCGTGGCGACGGCTTTGCCAGCTTTGACGCGGGCCTCTCGAAACGCTGGAAGATGCCCTGGAAAGAAGGGCATAGCCTCCAGTTCCGTTGGGAGGTCTTCAACGTTCTCAACCTGACCCGGTTCGATGTCACGACATTGAACCTGTCGATCACCAACAGCAGCACGTTCGGAGATTACTCCGGCTTGCTGACCAACCCACGAACGATGCAGTTTGCGCTGCGCTACGAGTTCTAAGAATTTGAGCGCGAGTTGAGCTGACGCAATTGGTAGAACGGGCCGCCGGAGAGAGATCCTCTCCGGCGGTTCTATTTTTTTGGTGAACAGCTCTTGGTGCTGGCGCGAGGAACGTGTTGAGTTGCTGCTGCCTTTCTCTGGCTTGTTGACCGTTAAGCTGACCATTGGACAACTCTAGATGTGTCGTATTTGCTGTGTTAAGCTGTTGGCACGTTCCGTAGAGGACTTTGTGGCGGAGCGTTTTCTGTCGGGGCGTAGCGCAGCCTGGCTAGCGCGCCTGGTTCGGGACCAGGAGGTCGAAGGTTCAAATCCTTTCGCCCCGACCACTCTTTCCGTCATCCGTTCAAATCGTTACCACCACTGCTTCGGCAACCAAGACTTCGATTTCAGCTTATCTAACCGCGAAAAACATCACGGAACAGACGAATCATTTCTGCGAACGCCAGGTCGGTCGCTTCGGGATCGAAACGGGGCCCTTCATCGCGTGTAAACGCGTGCTCGGCTGGGTATAGGAGCGTTTTGTAGTGCACGCCAGAGCGCCCCAGCGCCTCATCGATCGTTTTGCGTCCTGCCTCGGGAACGTGCGGGTCATTGGTCCCGAAAATCATCAGGAGTTCACCGCGAATTTCCTTTGCGCGTGCCAGCGATCCGGCGTCTGAATCCTGACCGAGCTTGCCGTCGTGGATGCCTGTGCCGTAGTAGCAGACCGTAGCGCGGACATCGGGCTGGAAAGCCGCGCGGAAAGCGAGGTGGCCGCCGATGCAGAAACCCAACGCGCCTATTTTTCCTTGGGCGACTTTGGGATGCTGCGAGAGCCAGTCCAAACCAGCCCGACAATCGGCGTCAAAATTCGCTACGGGAGTGTTCGCGGCGTCTCGCTGTCCGCGAGTGCGTCCGGCGTCATCAAATGGGATCACCGTTCCGGGTGGTTCGATCCGCCTATAGATTTCTGGCGCAGCGACAACAAATCCGTACCCGGCCAGCCTTACGCAGGCACGTAGCGTGGGTGGAGTCAGCTGAAAAATGTCGGAATAGCACCAGATGCCGGGATATCGGCCTTCCGCTTTGGGTCCTGCGACGAAGGTTCGCATCGGGGAACCCGGCATCGAAATATCGGCATATTCGGTTGTGACGATCATGTTGGTTGGCGGTAAGTCTGGCGAACAGGCCTAAGCGAGTCAAGTCTTACCGATGTGCCGGAGTAACCTTCCGCGGAGTGGCCGTCGGCAGTCACGACTCTTTCCATGAACGATTTAGAAGGTCTGCAAGACTCTTTCGGATTCACTTCAGTGTGATTTTCTCGCTTGCCTGTCCAAGGTTCAGCAATCAGAATTCGGAATCAAAACCTGGTCGAGAGTCGGTCACTTTGAGGAGTTCCCATGCGCTCGCTCAAGCCCGTTGTCGCAATTTTGTGTTTGATGTTGGCTTTGATCGTCATCGTTAGTCGACGAACAATCTCCGCTTCGGAAGTCCACCCACAACAAACGGTAGAGAAGTTGACGCCCGCGGGTCTTTCCGCTCTTCACGCGATCGGGGACTCGGCTCGGAACGAGGAGCTTCGATCGCCGGATTTCGCCCCCTACAAAACGGAGTTCAGCAAGCTTTATGATGCGAATGGTGGTTCGCTGGTTTGGGTTCAGAACGGTCAAGTGCGTCCGCAGGCTCTCGCCCTGATTGAGGTCTTGAAGAACGCAAACTCAAGAGGACTCGAGCCTGACGACTACGATGGCCCTCGCTGGCCTGCCCGGCTCTTAAAGCTGCAGCAAAATCCTTCTGAGCAGGACCTCGTCTCATTCGATACGGCCCTCACTGTCTCGGCGATGCGCTACATCCGAGCGGTTCATGTAGGCCGCGCGAACCCGAAAGAATTCAATTTTCAATTCGATAACGGAGAAGGCCAGTTCAGCCTTGCGGAGTTTCTTCAGAGTAAGGTCGCGAACAGTGCCGATCCTGCAGCGGAAATTCAGAAGCTCGAGCCGCCTTTCCCAGGCTACCGAAAGTTGCTGGCTCTTTTGCCAGTGTATGAAGGGTACGCAAGCAAAGATGATGGCGAGAAGCTGCAAACCACAGTAAAGACGATACGACCTGGCGATCCTTACTCAAGCCTGCCTCGTCTGGGTCGATTCCTCCAAACCATCGGCGATATTCCGCTATCAACGCAGCTAGATCCGAACGCAACGATTTACGACGGTGCGTTCGTCGATGGTGTGAAGCACTACCAGGACAGGCATGGAGAGAATCCCACTGGTGATCTGGATACCCGAACCATCAACGAGTTGAACACCCCGCCGTGGGTCCGCATCACCCAAATCAAACTCACGCTGGAACGATGGCGGTGGATACCGCGCTCATTTAACGCGCCGCCGATCGTCGTGAATCTTCCCGAGTTTCGTTTGCGCGCAATGAATCCGGATGGAACTGTTTCCTTCTACAAGAAGGTCATCGTTGGAAAGGCGTACGGCCACAAGTCGCCGGTATTTGAGAAGGAGATTCAGTACGTCATCTTTCGTCCCTATTGGGAAGTGCCTCCGAGCATACAGAGAAACGAAATCTTGCCGCACATCCAGAAAGATCCGAACTACGTCGCGAAGAATAATTTTCAAGTGGTGACGACAAGAGGTGAAGTCGTAACGGAAAGTGCCGTCAGCGCAGACGTATTGGAGGGAATCAAAGCGGGGCGTCTGAGAGTAAGGCAAAAACCTGGGCCGTCCAACTCACTCGGGCTAGTGAAGATCATTTTTCCCAATCCTGACAACGTTTATCTCCACGGGACGGACGCACCCCTATTGTTTTCACAGGACATTCGCGACTTGAGCCACGGCTGCATCCGCGTGGATCAACCAGCCGACCTCGTTGCGTGGGTCCTTCGAAACAATCCGGGGTGGGACGTCGAGCGGGTGAAAGCCCTCATGAACGGTGATCAAGAGAATCTTCAGGTGAATCTTGTTAAGCGGATTCCGGTCTTGATCGTATATGGCACGGCCGCCGTCAACGAAGAAAACCAGATCCGTTTTTTCGACGACATCTACGGATACGACGCGGATCTCCAGAAGGCGCTCTCCGCCGGTTACCCATATTCCTGGTGAGTGAGAGGACTTCGAGCCCCTCGCTACTCGGCATAGAACATCAAAAGCACGCCCAGGGCGATGATCGGAATTGGCCACAGCTTCGAGAGGAAGCGTTGCCAGCGAGTCGGGAACTCCGACAAACCCTTCAGAATGCCTATCCCAAAACCTGCAACGGCGAAATTCAGATGTTCCGATTGGACTCGGGCCATCACCGCCATGTGATCGGCTCCGTGCATCCCGGGATGATGCTCGTGAAAAAGAAGCATCACCGAGCCACAGAAAGCGGCGACTGGGAAAACCCAGGCTGCCCACTGCGACTTCAGAACGCCGCGAGCACGCTGCAACTCGACGAACCCGAGCGTCAGCAGAATCACGGCGAATCCTTTGTGCTGCAAATCCTCGGCGTTGTGGGTCAATCCATACCACCAACTCTGAGGGCCAAATGGCCAGAGCTCCATGTCACTGAAAACAAGCAGATACACTCCCGCGAGCAAGAAACAAAGCGGCCATGCGTATCGCAGGAAAGACCAACGCACAGGCAGCGAAGTCTCTGCGACAAGAAAAAGGCCTGCCAGGATCACGAAGATTCCCGCGAGGTGATGACTGAATTCGCTCTCCTTCTTGTCCGCCAGAGCTTTCGCAACGTCGGCCTGGTCCATCTGAGCCATCTCGTCCGCGCTCATCGACATATGCTGGTGGTCTGCGTGTTCGTGCGCGGCACTGTCAGCGGGATGGTCCTGTGCCCAACCGGAACCGAAGAACATTAAGATGCACAAACACAAAAATCCGGCCCCAGACACAAAAGATCCTTTCTCCCCAAAGTTCACGCTCATGATTTTGATTCTCCGTCGTGGTCTTAATGGCTTTGTTATTCGCGAAGCGGGCTCGAACGTTACCTGGCTCGCTCCTTGGTCGTTCATGGCGGATTTGATGCACGGGATTTAAGCCAAGAGATATGAAAAATGGGCGGGTCTCGCTACGTTAGGCCGAAGTGCATCCAGAGGCGATTCGGCAGCCTGTTCGGGCAGCATCGCAGCGAAATCGTTACAATATACGTGGGCTGTGCACATGAAAGGGCAGCCCGATGCGATGTGATCAGTTTCAAAGAGGTGATTGCTAAATCGGTGTTATCCTGTCGGTCCTTCGAAGTTTTGAATCACTGATCCATCCCTTTCTGTGGCTCGACGAATCCAATTTGGCGACATGAGACGAGCATCTAAACTTCTTGCCCTCACTCTAACGTTCTACGCCACAATATTTTGCGCGCATTGTCATGCTCAAACTTCATTTCAACCAAAGTGCGACGGCGTTTCCGACGACACTTCCGCGATCCAATCTGCCATCAACGCGGCCGCTGCTCGCCACGAAAAACTTCTACTTCCTGCCGGCACCTGTCTGACAAACGCTACCGCCATACTTGTGCCCGATAACGCTGTCCTTCAGGGCACGGGCAAGACCGCCACCACTATTCGCCGCGAAGACAACGTCAATGCTAAGACCAATATGTTCACGGTCGTCGGCAAAACCGGAACCATAACAATCACCGATCTGACGATTGACTACAATCGCTCTCATCAAGCGACTGGTGACGACACAATCGGCACATCTGCAACCACGATCAACAACTTCACCCTCCAACGAACTCGCCTGATAAATTCGTGGAAGCTCGCACTTGGATTCCTCTACCCTCCGGGACACTTTCTTTCGAACATCTTGATCGCCGACAACGACTTCGAAAATAATGGTCATGGATCGGAACTTCAAAGCGATGTTTTCAATGGCGATATCCTTATCGCCCCGCCCGTGGGCCTCCGCATTTTAAACAACCACGCGAACAACACACAGGGCAGTTTCTTCGTGTCGGGAACCGCTGGCAATCCTTCGGGGATGGGTAAAGTTGTCATCACGGGAAACGTTCTGAAAAATGTTGAGGGCTTTGGCATCGCGCTGGGTGGCGGTGGACCAGGCGCCGCAGGAGGAACCGACGTCACCATCCGAGACAACACCTTCAAGATGTCCACAACACGGGAAAACGTCATCGACGTCGCCTACTGGAGCGACGTCGTAATAGATCACAACTATATGGAGTCCGGAACCTGCCATGCCTCCTGCGGCGCCGTCGGCGATGTTCCGCCTGCAAACAAAATTACCGTTACGAATAATACAATCGTCAGCAGTCCTGCCGCGCCGACGAACAATTGCATAGCATTGGGCGGAAGCGGAGAGGTCATTACAGGCAATATCTGTTCGAACGCCGGGGGTGCGGGCATCGTCCTCACTGGAGACGCAACGACGCCACATGGATCCCTGATCGAAAACAATGTTGTGAAGAACTGCAATCGAGCTGGGCTAGGTGACCATGCTGGAATCGCGCTTTATCTCCCGCCCGGAGGGCGAATGTCCGACATCATCATTCGAGGCAATCACGTGTTTGATGACCAAGGACATGGTGCTACGCAACGAACCGGCATCGCTATCGGCTCCGGCATCAGTAACCCTGCAGGCTTCGCGAACATAACCGTGGAAAATAATGACGTTCACCAGAACCATCGCGGCATCCTCAACAACACCCGGGGCTCGACGAACATCGTGATTCGACAAAACGATGGCGCAAATTGATCTTGGCAACTGATTAGGCCATCCACTAGATCGTTGATCCACGCTGGCCTGTGTTGTGCCCGCTACGTCACCTGGCTGAAATAATCGATCAACCTGCACGTGTGGTGGTTTGGCATTAGTTAGGCCACCTGCTAGTCTCAACCGATAGTCCTGATTTCAACAATTTTCGATGGAATGACATGGGCACATTACTGAAGGCATTTTTCACGCGAGTCAATCATTGTTCAGCATGTCTTCCTTACAACTTGAACTGGCGGCGGACACCGAAGTCTGTTCAGGCCTTCCTTCGCGCGAATCCGCTTGTAGTGATAGACATCGGGGCACGTGGTGGTGGAACTGGTGAGCTGGAAGGTCTATCAAGGTTTGTCAATCATGTTGGTTTTGACGCCGACGCTGAGGAGTGTCGTCGGCTTATGGAGGCGCCCCCCGAGGATTACGCAGAGTTCCGCGTCTATCCTTACTACATCGGGTCGCCGGGAACAGTGGATTTTAATCTTTACGCAAACCGCATTATGAGTTCGACGTACGCAATGAACCCCGAATATACCCGGGCATTTGGCGATCCTTCAGAAAAGCTAGACCGTAAGGTGCAATTGCAAGCTGTGCCATTGGACGAAGTCGCAGCGAAAGAGAACCTGTCGCCAGCTGATCTGCTAAAAATTGACACCCAGGGTTCCGAACTCGACATCCTGCGAGGCTCGACGAATGTGCTACGAGAGACCTCCTTAATCGAAGTTGAAGTCGAGTTCTACCCCATGTATGAGGGGCAGCCCGTTTTCTCGGATCTAGATCCCCTATTGCGAAAAGCAGGCTTCGAACTACTGTATCTGAATCGAATATTCCATCACCGCAAGAATTTTTATCGAGGATTGTCAAAAGGCCAAGTCATCTGCGCCGATGCCGTTTACGGTCGGAGCCCGTCTCGCTTAGAGGATTTCTCACCAGAGCGGCTTTCGAAATACATAATTATGCTAAATCACTACGGTCATCGTGATTTGGCGAATCAGATATATGTCGAACATCCGGAGGTCGCCAAGATTTGCCCAGGACTGAAGGACTGCTTTCCGGCGCCTCCCTCATTGCTTCGTACTGGGCTTGTACTTCAACTCGATAAACTAATCTGCTTCTTGCTTCACCTTGGCCGATCCAACCACGTCATGCACGACTCTGATCGAAGTTGGCCAATTCGTTGAGCCAGCAGCGGACTTCGGAAACGAGAAATTGGCTAAGCTCGAGCACTACTTGATGGGGGAGAAGTCCAGCGTGTTTGCGAATCAGACTGCGCAATTGGCATTGAAGAGCAACGCCGCGCTATATTAGAAATGCAGCGAATTCTCGATACAATAAGCACGCATCAGCCGTCAGTGGCTCGGAATGTAGGGGCGCTGAGTCGGCATCCAAGCACTGGATGAATAGTGCGCGGTCAATTCTCCCCCAGTCGGATCTTTGGAAAGCGGGCATGATTTTGGGGCGTGTCCGTGACCGGAGCATGTTTTCACCGACTATGACGACGCCGGAAGCAATTAAAACAAATCAGAGCATGGAGGCAGATGGGCGGCCTCTGAGCACTTCCCCGGGGAAGCGGCGGCGAAATTGGTTGTCCTCAATACCCGCTGCTTCCAAAATAGCGATGATCGGCTATAGCTTTGCGGATCAAGCGTTTGCCGTCGGCGGCGGGTTTCTGGCGAACGTCGCGCTCGCGCGGAGTCAATCCAAAGAAGAGTACGGGTTGTTCGCGCTATGGTACTCGGTGTTCACGTTTCTGTCGGGACTACACAACGCGGCAATACTACAGCCTTATACCGTATACGCATCTGGCAGATACCGAGACAGTTTTTCCGAATATCTGCGGCTAATGGTGCGGAGCAACGCCGTGCTCAGCGCGGGATTGACTGGGCTGCTCCTGTCGTGTTGTTTGGTGTTCCATTGGGTCCGACCGCAGTGGCTTTCACCCGCGCTTTTGGGCCTGGCCGTCGCGGTGGGCTTTTTGTTGTCGGGTCTTTTCCTGCGGCGCGCGTTCTATGTACAGCAGCGACCCGATCTTGCGGCCAAGAGTTCGTTCGCGTTCTTTGTTGTATTGCTTACAGGGCTTTGGCTGGGAAGTAGGGAACATAAGCTCGATAGCTTCTCGGTATTTCTATTGATGGCGGCGGGTTGGGCTGTTGCCGGAGTGCTGTTTGGAAGGAAGCTGCAGTTCGGGAAGCCCGCGCAGCATTTTAGCGAAATCGTACCCGGGCATTGGGGAGAACACTGGAATTATGCAAAATGGATCGTGGCAACAGCCTTTGTCTTTCAGCTTACAACTCAAGGCTACTACTGGCTGCTAGGTGGATTTCTTTCGGCTAAAGAAGTCGGCGAGCTTAGAGCAATGTACATTCTGGTTGGCCCGGTAGACCAGGTATTCATCGCAATCTCCTACTTGATCGTACCTGCGCTGGCGGCTCACTACGCTACCCATCGAATGAAGAGTTTCTTGTCGCTCTGGCGGCGATTCACGTTAGCCACGGTACTCGTGACAAGCCTTTTCGCTCTCCTGGTGAGGCTTACCGGGCGACCGGTCGTCCACGTTTTATACGGAGGAAAATACGATGACTTGGTTCCATACTTTTATGCGCTTGGTTTTTTACCGCTGATCATGTGGATTGGTACCACAATGGCTCAAGCCTTCTACGGAGCGGAGAAGCCAAAGTTTGTTTTCTGGGCATACGTAGGGAGTGGTGCCGCTACGATCTGTCTAGGTATTCCGCTCGTGACACATTTCGGCCTGTGGGGGGCGGTTTACGGAATGCTTCTTTCAAGCACCGCGTACACGATCGTGCTCGCTGTGACATTCTATTGGACGTTTCGACCCGTGCGTAGTCAACCTAGCGTTGTTTCTCAGCAGCAATGAAGTTGATGGTGGTAGGACATGCTTTTCTTCTTGCCTACGCGCAGAAGAAATTCATCGCGATGAAGCAGCTCGATCCGGATCTGCAAATTCAACTCGTAATTCCGAAACAAATTCAAGATCGATTTCGAACGGAGCGAGCTGAAGTTCATCCCTCTTTTGCTGCACACGAGATTACTACTCTAGGTACTCGGCTGGCAAAGATTCAGGGACACATGACGTACATCCACGATCCGGTCCAGCTCGCCCGTGTTGTGAGAGACTATCAGCCCGATGTTATCCACATCGACGAAGAGCCCCAAGCTTTGATCACAGTCGAAACGATTGCGATTCAACGGGCGGTCGCAAAGCGCTCGGGCATCACTCTATTCACTTGGGACAATCTGCTCCGTCCCCGGCGTTTCCCGATGGGAACGGTAAAATCACGTTTGCGCAGCTACTCTCTTGCGCGTACTTCAGCTGTAATTTGCGGGAATCGACGCGCCGCCGAGCTTGTTCGCGAAGAGCATTTGTTCGCCGGTGCAATCGAGACACTGCCACAATTTGGACTGGACATCGCGGAACATCAGCCGGGTACCGAGATGGACTTGCGGCGCTCGCTGGGTTTGGACGGCGGAATTGTTATTGGCCACGCTGGACGACTGGTTCCGGAAAAAGGAGTATTGCTTTTGCTTGAGGCACTCACCCGACTCGAGCGATTGCCGTGGAAGTTGTTAATGGTTGGCGGAGGTGCGCTAGAGCACGAAATTCGGGAAGACTGGATGAAGAGATTTCCGAATCGGATAATCCTTGTGCCAACCGTCCGCTATGACCAGGTCGCGAAATATCTTCGATGCATGGATATTTTTGTCTTGGCGTCGTACGCGACGCCCACTTGGCAGGAACAATTTGGACTGTCTTTGGCGCAGGCGATGTTACTTGGTATTCCTTCAATCGGATCTACAAGCGGAGCAATTCCTGAGGTGCTTGCTTCGACCGGGTTGCTGTTCGAACAGAAGAGTGTCGATGGTTTGACGCATGCTCTTGAGACCTTGCTGGCATCTGAGGAAACTCGGCACGTTCAGGCCGACGCTGAACGCAGATTGGCGTTGAATCGTTACACAAGCGAGACGATTGCGGCGAGCTATCTGGCCGTATTTCGCAAAGTTCAGGGTGCGGATTTCGCCAGGGCACACGCGAATAGAAACGCGATTGCTGAACGAAAGGAATAAAGAGTTATCGGGCGAAGCCGCCCAATTGAGATAATCCGATGAGAATTCTGTTGGTCGTTCATGCTATTGCGCCGCGCTATGGCGGACTGTCGGTGATGGGCCCTGAGCTTTCGTATGAGTTAGTCCGCCAAGGCCATCAAGTTTCGATCTACACGACAGATATTGATGGTCCGAATCGCCTGAAAGTGCCAACGGACCGTCCGGTGATGAAAAATGGCGTAGCGTTTCACTACTTCCGCGGGACGACATTCCCTGGGCATTACATTTATTCATCGGGGCTATGGCGAGCACTTCGCGACACGGTGACAGACTTCGATGTCGTTCACAGCTGGTCGGTGTACAGCTTTTCGACCACGGCTACCGCATATTGGTGCCGAAACAAAAACGTCCCACATATGGTTTTTCCGCACGGATCTATCGATCCCTTCCTATTGAAGCGTAATAGCCCGCGCAAATGGATTTACACAAAGCTATTTGCGGAGCGCGATTACCGCAACGCGTCCGCAGTGCTTTTCAACACAGCCGACGAAATGCGGCTGGCGATGAATTGGACGGGATTGAAAACGCCCAACGGCTATACAGGCCACGTTCCGAAACCTTTCGTGGTGCCGGTTGGCATTGATCCGAGTTGGCTGCAGGAGCCCGACCGAGCGGCCGGAGAACGATTGAGGAACAAATTTCCCGCGACGAAAGGGAAGAGACTAATCGTTTGTCTGGGCCGCATCAATTTCAAAAAGGGACTGGATATTTTGGCGCGCGCGTTCGCGAAGATTGCTCGAGATCGGGATGACCTTCACTTGGTCCTGGCCGGTCCTGACAGCGACGACTATGGAAGCAAGATCAAGCGCTGGCTCACTGAGGGAGGCGTATTGGAGAAAGCGACCTTTACCGGGCCGCTTGCGGGCGAAGAACGCCTTGCCGTGATGCAGGAAGCGGAAGTGTTTGCGTTGCCGTCTTACACGGAGAACTTCGGTGGTGTAGTTACCGAGGCCATGGCATCCCGAGTTCCGGTGGTCATTTCAGATCAAGTGAACATCTGGCAGGATGTTGCGAATGCCAATGCGGGGCTCGTCGTCCAGTGTGATTCGGATCAGACCGCCAAGGCACTGCTTACCTTGCTGGATGATCCGGAGAGACGCCGTGAAATGGGGAGCAATGGCCGACGTTGGGTTGCCGAACATCTCCCTTGGAATGTTGTGGCGGCGCAGATGGCCCGAGCATACGAGGAAACGATTCGGTATCACGGAGAAGAAAAAAGCGCAATCCGACCTTAACCTGCAGTAATTGCCGCCGGCTTCTGTGTTTGAAGTCGTGATGCACAAGGTGAGCACTGACGCCTATAATTGTTATTCCGCGGAGTCAGTAAAAGAAACAAGGGTGTCGTACTCAACTGCGCCCTCGCGCCATCAATGAATTGCGCGCTGAATATCCGACGATTTGATTTCGAAACTTCGAGTAGCAAATTTAGTTTTGGGAGCACCGAAGAGTGGCTACTACAACACAAATGGTCGAAGCGAAAGGTCGAGTGGCGGTGCCTTGTCATGCTTGCTTGAGCACTGAAAATAATACGTACCTTCAAGCGCGCGGTTACCGCATAGCTCAGTGTCGAAATTGCGGCTTGTGGTTCGTAAGTCCGCAGCCCACCGTGGAAGAACTACAGCAGTACTACGCAACATACGACTCAGGCGACCTCTGGCGTGACATGGAAGAGGGCTTCAACCGGTCAGTCCGGAAGACAATTCTTGAGCGGAAACAGTCAGGCCAGGTTCTTGACGTGGGTTGCGGCTCGGGGAATTTTCTGCGTTGCATGAAGGAGAAAGGCTTTTCTGTTTTGGGAATCGAGCCATCGGTGAGTGGCTCCGAATATGCTCGTGATGCTCTTCAGGTCGAAATCTTCCACGGAATGATTCAGGATTTTCTAAAGCTAAATCCGGATCGGAAATTTGACGTCATTACGCTGCTCAATGTTCTGGAGCATTTAACGAATCCTGTCGAAACGATGGAACAACTCGGTAGCGTTCTGGCGCCCGATGGGATCGTTGCAATCGTGGTTCCGGACGCACGATTTCACGACATTGTCGGTCGAGCACGTAAAATGGTGGGAATTGCCGATCCATACTGGTTGGAGAACGCTCCCTTCCTTTCTGGGTTTCGTGTTCCAGATCATCTGTGTTCTTTCCAACCGAGAACGATTTCGGATCTTTTGCGACGAGCTGGCTATAAGGTCATAAAGATCCAGAACGCGCCCGTTGTGTTCAACCCGCCATTCTATCGGGATGCCGCGAAGTGGTTTGTATTCACCATGTCTCAGGCGCTTTATTATGTGACTTTCGGTCGAGTGCTCGTCGGCTACTCGACTCTGGTCCTCGCCCAAAGGTCATCGAACTTAATTTGAGGCCCCGGAAACTGAAACTGGATCGCAGTGTCAGCTCCGCGATCCTACCTCCACGTATCCACCCAGCCACATTTTTCACCCTTAAGTAGTTTAGAATATTGGTCTTCCCCGTGAGCGGTCTATAATTACGAGTCGTCTTCGGAGGTCATATTGCGGATCCGTGCGTTATCGATGCTGGGTTTGAGTCTCATTCTCAGTCTCGCAAGCAGCGCATCTGGCCAAAGTATAGAAAGGAACCCACAATCGACTCGCGGGGATGGTCAACCTAATAACGCAAAGCCACGGATCATCATCAATCCAGTATTTGCGACAGGAATGAAGTGCGACGGGGTCACTGATGACTCGTCAGCCCTACAGTCAGCGCTCAATTCCGCATCGCTATCGGGGTCAGGGAATGCGGCTATCATTCTTCCGCCGGGGACGTGTGTCATCGATCCTGCTGCGAACGTCACAATTAATTCCGCGCTCTGGCTGCAGGGCGCGGGCCGCTTTGGCACAACACTGAAGCGAAAAGATGCCTCCGCTGGCGGCGCAATCCTTCGAATCGGTTCCAATGGGATTACTTTTTCCGATTTTGCAATCGACGGCAACAAGGGTGGTCCGGGTATCACGGCCGACGCCGACAGTATCGCAACGAACACTGCATCTAGCGGCATCACCATCCAGCGAATGCGCTTCCTCAATTCAACTCATAGCGACGTCGCCACATACCCTACCGGCGCGGGGGCCTATACGACCGACTGGCTTGTATTGGAAAGCGAATTTGACAATCAAGGCAGCACAGCCTGCAATGACTCTGTCACTTGCGCGAACCTCTATCTACATCAGCCCCTTCGCGTCAACGTGCTCAGCAACACGGCTACGAACAGCCAGCATTTCATTCTTTTCAGTTCAATTCCCGGCGGCGGACAAGTTGACGTCGGACAAAACATCGCCACAAATATCAGTGGGTACTTTGCCGCACTAGGAGGCGGAGTGCTCGGCTCCGCGGGCGCGCATCTGCATGACAATTTCGTCGTGACCAGCAAGACGTACGCCTGGAATATCTTCGACCTGGCGTTCTGGAGTGACTTTCACGTTGATCACAACACAATGTATTACAGCGGCGGATTCGCTTCTTCCACTGCGGTCCCGACTGCTTGCATCGCGGATTTCCCGCCGGCGAACCATGGCGAGATCGATGGGAATCTTTGTTACCTGTCTCCAATACTCTCGACCAACGTCTTAGGCATTAGCGTTGGTGGCAGCGACGTCAGCATTACGAACAATTTTGTACAGGGAGCGAGCACGGCTGGCATCGGCTTTGCCGTGAGCAGCTTGGAACCCGCTCGGGGTCTTCGGATCATTGGCAATACGTGCAAGAACAATAGCCAGAGCGTTCCAGGAAGTTATGCTGGCATCGAGCTTTATCTAGGTACTGCAGAAGGCGCAACAAGCAAGGCCACACTGTCGGACGTGGTGATCCAGGGCAACCACAGTTACGACGACCAAGCCACGAAGACACAAGGGTACGGAATAGGAATCGGATTCGGCGGCCTGGAAACAGGATTTCGTGACGTCATTATAGAAGGGAACGATCTCGCAGGAAATCTTCACTCCGGTATTTTAAGTGGCGCCGAATCCATACCGGGCCTCGTGATCCGAAACAATTTCGGCTTCAATCCGGTTGGTGCCGTGCAACCGCCGACCTTCCCAGCCAGTGGTGCGGGTCCACTAGTGAATACGACTGGCTATGACGTGAGCATTTACATCACGTCTGGCAGCAACCCGATAACTGTCGCAATTAATGGCGTGCCGTTGGCGGGGGTTGTTATCCCCGGTGGAGGGGCGGTCAGTGTTCCCATACGCTTGGCCGCAAATCAAAATATTACAGTCAGCTATACGGCAGGTGGCACTCCGGTCTGGCAATGGATTGGCGACTGACGATTCGACCAGAGAGAAACACAAACGGCTCGCTCCTTTCGGCAGCGAGCCTTTTGAATTTGTGGCAAAGGGTTCCGGTCAACCGAAGCCGCCGAAGCTACGAACTATTTCTTCTTAACAGCAGCTGTGTTCGCTGTCGCGATAGCTGCTTGCGACCACGAGACTCCGGGATAGAGGCTCGGTATCCGAAACCCTCTGTAGGCCAGCTGACCAACAAGATTCATCTGCCATACCAATTGTGGATTCTGCTCTTGTGTCACTTCCTGAAAAAAGGACTGGTTCGGAGTCGCTACGTCAAACGCTACGTCGTACTCGACGTTCCCATTTGGGAGGACGAGCGCATCGCCGCAGCAGATCGAATAGTGCGGGGAGAGCTTATTCTCCCAGGTCACTTGCGCGGTCTTCGCGCTCTCGTTCAGTTGCACGATCGGCACGCTGCTGTAACACGGAATGAAGCCCGTTGTTCCGCAAATGTCGTTCGCTGAATCCACCAGACGATTGTTCCCGTTGTTGAAGAACATCAACGAGAAGATGCCGGAGCTGTTCGAACTGACGACGGTCGGATAGTGCTGCCCATAGTTCCATTCGAGGGGAGCCTGTCCCGAAGGCATTGTGAAGTCGCCGTCTGGTCCCAAGTGCCACAGGATGGTGCCGTCTCCGGCCCCGTCCTGATAATTGATCTTGAGAACCCAGTTTTGGTTCCTCATCGACATGATGAGGTTCCCATCGTCTGGCGAATAAATGACCGCATTCGAGTGGGTCCAATCAGTCGCGCTGTAGGGCGCGTGGCTCGTCGAAAGGTGGTCGAATGCGGACCACGTCCACACGGGCTTGCCTTGCACTGGATCCCAATCGACGAGTCCATCGCCTGTCACCGGCGACGTGGATCCGTCTGGCAGCAGCGGATTATAGTTGAACAAAATTACGTAATGTCCATTCGGCAATTTCAGGATATCGTGATGTAGGTTTGCAACCTGGAGTGAGGATCCGATCGCCGTCAGTCCGGCGCTGATCTGTTCGCGAGTCAATTCGTATTGTGTATTTCCCGCCAGATCAACCTCCCGGATAAGCTCCCTAGTCGGGCCCGATATTACGATTAGGATGTTCCCATTCGGCAGAGGCTTAAGAGGATAAGGCACTTCCTCGGTCCCCAGCGGGTAGTACCAGATTACGTTTCCTTGTATGTCCGTCACCACGGCCTGAAGAAGTCCGGTGGTATTCAATTGGTTGAAGATGTCGAGCATCTCCACCCCCGGTGAGGCCCCGGCCAGAGCGGGCTGAGGTATGGTTAACGTCGGCAGCGTAGCGGCTGGGATGGTTCCGGTCGTAAATGTATGATCCGAGTCAACGATTTGTTTACCGCTGGCGAGCTTCAGCAAGGCTTGCATATGGTACGTCGTGCCGGCGCGCATGCCTGCAACCAATACAGTGGTCGAAATTGAATTAGTCGAGGTCGCCGTCGTTGCCGCAGGCTGCGCCCACGTCGTCAATCCGTACGCGGTGGTCGTGCCGAATTGAACTTGCACCGTCGCTCCGAGTGGTGCCGGAACGTTGTAGGAAGCGACTAACGGATTGTTTGTTGTGGAGACAGTGCCGCTAAAATCGGTATCGGAGAAAAATCCAACAACCGAGGGAACTGTTGTTAGATTCTCTGCGGAATTCGTCATCGTCACCGCTACCGTCCCGGTCGGCAATGTTGCTGGTGCCGTGTAGACGCCGTTGGCCGTGATTGTTCCTGTGGCCTCCGACCCTCCGGCGACTCCATTGACCTTCCAAACTGGAGTCACCAATGATCCGCCGCCGCTTCCCGTTGGTGCGAACGCTACGGTTTGCCCTGCTTCCACAAGTACACTGCTCGGAGTAAGGAAGAAGTTTGCAGGTTGCTCAAAAGAACTGTTCGATGAAGATGTGCCCCCGCATCCCAGCATGATTGCAACTGCAATGAACATGGGAAATAGAAGGCAAAATCGTGACCCCCGCTCGCTCAATGAAATACCTCACTTTGCGGCGCCGTAGTGCGCCGAATATTCATTATTTCGATGTATTGAGACGAAACCCCTGCGGATGGAATTCCCCGAAACTCAGCGCGGAGTTCCCGAATTCATCCTGTTTTTTCGATCTGAAGAAATTCACTGCTCGTGGGACTTCGAAGCCTCAGCAAAATCCGATTGTCCAATACTTTCTTGCGACTTGGAATCTGCTCCCTGAAGGGCTCTTCCCACACATCAACCGGGGCCGTGAGACCAGCGCCGGAATGCGCTGAATCCTATCCAGTTCGTACGCGGTTTGTCTAGACGTGTCGAGCTAGCCATCTTTACTCGGCGCGATATGCCATGTTGAGTATCGTGGCGATTCTTCGGGGCGATGTGGCTCGTGCTCGCTGGCGCGAGCGAGCGTGCGCTCGGTAGGTGGTCACCAATCCCTAACGCATTGGTCCGCATTTCAAGCAGTCTGAATATGCGGCCGCTTGATCTTGCGGGCCGTGGAGGGCAGAGCCGGGCGGGCCTAGCGCGAAATCGCTATAATAGAGGTTGGATATCCACATGAAAAAACGGCCAAAACACCCTCTGGAACAGATCCTGGACAAGCGCATTGCCATCATCGATGGCGCGATGGGGACGACGATTCGCACCTATGGCATGAAGGAAGCCGACATCCGCGGCGAGCGATTCAAGGATTCCAAGAAGGATTTGCTGAACAACGGCGATCTCTTCTCGCTGACTCAACCGAAGATGGTCGGCGACATTCATCGGCGGTTTTTGGAAGCGGGCGCGGACATCATCGAGACGAACACCTTCGGAGCCACGAGCATTACGCAGAGCGAATTTTTCGTCGATGATCCGCGGGAACATGGCGGCCGAAAAGACCCGGAGTTCTACGAAAAGATCATTCACGATTCGTCTCTGCGCAATCTTGCATTTGAGATCAATGAGCAATCGGCGCGGCAGTGCCGGGAATGGGCTGACCGGGTTGGTAACGAGACTTCGCGTCAGCGCTTTGTGGCGGGCGCCCTCGGTCCGTTAACAGTGTCGCTTTCGAATTCACCGGATCCTGACGATGCCGGGTTTCGCGTAGTCACCTTCGATCAGGTCAAGACCGCCTATGCCGAGCAGGCTCGCGCGTTGATTGCCGGTGGTGCGGACTTCCTGCTCGTAGAAACAATTTTCGATTCGCTGAATGCGAAGGCTGCACTCGTTGCGATTCGTGAAGTTTTTGACGAGGACGGCAAAGAGCTACCGGTCATGATTTCGGCGGCCGTTGGTCGCGGCGGCGAGACGCTGATTTCCGCGCAGACGACCGAAGCATTCTGGAACGCGGTGAAGCACGTCAACCCGCTGTCGGTGGGGCTGAACTGCTCGCTTGGTCCGGACCTGATGTATCCATTTTTGAGCGATCTTTCGGAGAAAGCGGATGTCGCGATCTCGTGCTATCCAAACGCGGGATTGCCAAACCCTCTCTCGGAAACCGGATTTGATCTCGGGCCCGCGGACATGGCCCGATACCTGAGTGACTTTGCGAAGGCCGGGCTGATCAACATCGCCGGTGGCTGCTGCGGAAATACGCCCGAGCACATCGCGGCGATCGCGAAAGCGCTGGAAGGTCAAGCACCGCGAAAATGGCGGAATGCGCAGCAAGAGAAAGAGATTGCAGCGTGACGACGGAGGAAGCTACCAACACTAACGGAACCATAGAAACGAAGCCCCTGCGCCTTTCCGGGTCGCAGCCATTCACACAACAAGCTGGCGTCTACATCATGATCGGCGAGCGCACGAACGTCGCCGGTTCTCCCAAATTCGCGAAACTAGTGAAGGAAGGCAAGTTCGAAGAAGCCGTGAGCGTCGCCAGGCAGCAGGTCGAGAATGGCGCGAATGTCATCGACATCTGCATGGACGAAGGCATGATCGACGGCGTGGCGGCGATGAACCGCTTCCTGCAACTGCTTGCGAGCGAGCCCGAAGTCGCCAAAGTTCCATTCATGCTGGATTCGTCGAAATGGGAAGTCATCCAGGCCGGACTGAAGTGCCTGCAGGGCAAGGGAATCGTCAACTCGATTTCGCTGAAAGAGGGCGAAGAAAAATTTCGCGAAAATGCGCGAACCGTTTTGAAGTACGGCGCGGCAGTGGTTGTCATGGCCTTTGATGAAAATGGCCAGGCCGCCACCTACGAAGAAAAGATTCGCATCTGCGGGCGCGCGTATCGGATTCTCGTCGATGAAGTTGGATTTCCTCCTGAAGACATCATTTTCGACCCGAACATTCTTACTGTCGCCACCGGCATGGAGGAGCACAACAACTATGCCGTGGATTACATCAACGCGACGCGTTGGATCAAATCCAACCTGCCGCACGCAAAAGTAAGCGGCGGCGTATCGAATATTTCCTTCAGCTTTCGAGGCAACAACAAAGTTCGCGAAGCGATGCACTCGGCGTTTCTGTATCACGCCATCGCTGCGGGCATGGATATGGGCATCGTCAACGCGGGAATGCTCGAAGTTTATGAGGAGATTGATCCCGAACTGAAAGTCCTTGTTGAGGATGTGTTGCTCAACCGGCGTCCGGATGCGACCGAACGTCTGGTGGAATTTGGCGAAACACTGAAAAACGCCGGCGCGGTCGCCACCGAAAAGAAGACGGAAGAGTGGCGAAACGGGACAGTGGAAGAGCGCCTTTCGCACGCGCTGGTCAAGGGAATCGACACGTACATTGAATTAGACGCAGAAGAAGCGCGCGTCAAACTTGGGCGGCCGCTGCTGGTGATCGAGGGTCCGCTGATGGCGGGCATGAGCGTCGTCGGCGATTTATTTGGAGCCGGCAAGATGTTTTTGCCGCAGGTCGTGAAATCGGCGCGCGTGATGAAAAAGGCCGTGGCGCACTTGACGCCATTCATGGAAGCAGAGAAGGCCGCGCAGAGTGCGGCTGGTCAAGTGGTTAAGGCACAGGGGAAAATCATTCTGGCCACGGTGAAGGGCGACGTGCATGACATCGGCAAAAATATCGTCGGCGTCGTGCTGGCCTGCAACAACTATGACGTGATCGACCTAGGCGTGATGGTGCCGTGCGAGCGAATTCTCGAACGCGCCAAAACGGAGAAGGCCGACATGATCGGTCTCAGCGGGCTGATTACGCCCTCTCTGGATGAGATGGTGCATGTGGCTCGAGAGATGGAGCGCCAAGGTTTTAAATTGCCTCTGCTGATTGGCGGCGCGACGACGAGCCGCGCGCACACCGCGGTGAAGATTGCGCCGCACTATAGCGAACCCGTTGTGCATGTCTTGGACGCGAGCCGGGCCGTACCCGTGGCTACGAGTCTGCTGAGTGACGAAAGCAAAACAGAATTTGTGGCGCAGCATCGCGCCGAGTATGAAGCTGTGCGTAAAACTCACGCTTCGCCGCGCCAATCCGTTGTCTCGCTCGAGGTTGCTCGCTCGCGGCGTACTCCGATAACGTGGCGCGCCGAGGATATTTCGATTCCCGAATCCACCGGTGTGCGCGTACTCGACGATTTTCCGCTGGCAACCCTCAGCGAGTTTATCGACTGGACGCCTTTTTTTCATACGTGGGGATTTAAGGGCGTTTACCCTCGAATTCTGGACGAAAGCGATCGTGGTGAAGAAGCGCGGAAATTGTTTGTTGACGGCCAGGCGCTGCTCAACAAAATGATCGCGGATAAGTCGATAACGGCGCGCGGAGTTTACGGTCTCTTTCCTGCCAACGCGATGGGCGACGACGTCGAGCTTTACACCGATTGCAAACGTCAAGCCGTCCGCGAGCGACTTCATTTCTTGCGCCAGCAGGCGAACCGCGAGGGTAGTGAACCGTGCCGGTCGCTATCCGATTTTATCGCTCCCAAAGAGACAGGTTTCGCCGATTACATCGGCGCTTTTGCGGTCACCAGCGGCATCGGCCTGAAGGAATTTTGCGACCGGTTCCGGGCGGAGAACGACGATTACAACGCGATCATGGCCGAAGCCATTGCGGACCGTCTTGCCGAAGCTTTTGCAGAATGTCTGCACAAGCGTGTACGAGATGAATGGGGCTACGGCCGCGCCGAAAATCTCAGCGCCGTAGATTTGATCCAGGAAAAGTATCGCGGTATACGGCCGGCTCCTGGTTATCCCGCGTGTCCGGACCACACTGAGAAGGGCACGATATGGCAGTTGCTTGACGTCCAGAAAAATACCGGGATGCTTATCACCGAGTCGTTTGCGATGTGGCCTGGTTCCAGTGTGAGCGGGCTCTACTTCGCTCATCCTGAATCTCGATATTTCAGCCTCGGGAAGATCGACCGTGACCAGGTCGCCGACTACAGCCAACGTAAGCGAATGAGCGTGACCGAAGTCGAGCGCTGGCTAGGTCCAAACCTGAACTACGAGCCAACCCAAACCTCTTAGAATCGAAATGTTGAACACCGTTTGAAGGGTACCGCTAGACGCCACGCATCGGCACGCCTTGCCACTCTTCATGCGATTCGCCGGCGCGAATCAGGTTGCAGGCCTCGTGACGATTCTGGGCATCGACCTGTTTCATCACGCGATAGATGTGGTTCTTGACGGTGAACTCAGACAAATTGAGGTTTGCCGCGATCTCCTTGTTGCTCAGTCCCATCGCGACCAATGACATAAGTTGTCGCTGGCGTTGCGTCAATTCAAAACGCATTCCGGCGCGCTGCTCGGCGATGGCGGCCTGCTGGTTGCTCTCACTGGCTAGAGCCTGAAACAGCACCTTGCAGAACTTTGCCGGACAGCTCGCTTCACCCTGGGCAACGGAACGCACCGCATCGACCAGTTCCGACGCCGACGCGCTTTTTAAGACATATCCATTCACTCCTAGGCGAACAGCCTGTAGGAAGATGTCGGAATCCTCATCCATGCCGAAGAGCACTACCTTTATATGGGGAACGGATTCACGGAGGTCACAAATGAGGTCATCGGACTTGTGGTTGGGATTGAGGCAGTCCAACAGGAGCAATTCCGGCTCGGCAGCTGCGATCTGCTCAGAACTGGAGTCGGAATACGACGCCTGACCCACCACGCTAAGGTCTCCGCGCTTGCGAAACAGCCGAACCAGAGACTCCCTCAAGAGCCTGTTCTCGGCAACAACATAGATGTTCGTCAAAGACGACTGCCTATCGCTAATCTGCGTCATTCAGAGCCCTCAGAGCCCTCATGAAGTGGATTTACTTTCGTTTGTTGATGCTATCCAACCCACTGAAACTGGCCGAGTTGCGGTAGGTACCTGCAAATAATTATAACGACCAGGCGTGAGTTAGTATCCCTCAAAAAGTTGTTGCGTCAAAGTTATTTAACAATCAGGTAGGGGTAGCGTGGGTTTAATTTCCCAACCAGACGTTAGTGCCTCTTGCCTCGAGGCTTAGTGCTTTGTTAGTGCTTTCCACCAGTTCTGGGACGTGTAGCTCTGATGCCAAGCCCCGGTATTAGGTTGGCAGGCAAAACCACTCTTCTTTGAGTCTTCCGTTTCTCCCACATTCGCAAATACTTAAGAGACCCAAGGAGTGACGACATGGACAGGTCGATTCGAATTCTCGTGGCTAACCAACCAAAGCTCATGCGCGAGCTGATCCTCGCCACCCTGGCAGAGGAGCCCGGTATCGAGATCGTCGGCGAAGTCGCGGACGAAAAACAGATTTCCCAGCAGGTTCGCGAGACATCCCCCGACTTGCTTGTCATCGCGATTGACGAGCCTACGAAGCGCCCTCACCTGTGTGACACGCTACTGCGCGACAATCCCGGATTGCGCATCATCGCCGTTGCATCCCAGGAAAATTACAGCGTCTTCTATTGGGCTTCATTCGACATTCACTCCAGCCAGATCGAAGCCTCCGAGCAGGGAATCCTGAATGCGGTTCGAAACATTACCCCTGCGAGCGCGGGAGAACGGGTCTAATGCACCTGATTTCAAAGACATTCGTTTTGAATTGGTCGCTCGCGTGTGCGTTCGCGCTCTCCGCGAGTTCGCTTCATGCGCAGACAAATCGCCAAGCACCGATCAATAACTCCGACTTGGCGCGCCAGAACTACGGCCGGGTCGGCGCTTCTGCGACCGACATCAAGACGGTCCTGGTCAAAGACCAAGGGCTCATGGTCGAGCTAAAGCGTTTGGTTGCAAGAGACGCGACGCAACACGGCCAGGTACTCATCGAACAGGATCTCACCGACGATGCAATCTTTGACCGCCTGGTCTCCGACGGAGAATTCCGCTCAGTGGCCACGCAACTCCTTCAACGGTATGGCTATCTTGTGCCGCAGTTGAACCCGGATTCCGTCGCCGGCAAAGAGCAGGACATGCTCTCCAAAGAGCGTGCGAAGTTGATCGCGGCGGACGAGCAGGAGCGTTCCTCAAGAGACCGCGAGAAGACTGAGGCGCGACGCCGCGCTGCAGATTATTGCGAGCCGCAGAACTACGATCCTCAGCTGTATCAGCAGTGCCTGGACCAGCAGCGCGATCTTGACAGGCAGCAATACCCGGCTCAGTACGGCCCAAACCAATCGTCGCAAGATCAGAACAACCCGCCGGGCCAACAATATGGTCCGTCGCAGCCCAACCAGCAGGACCAGCCTCGCGGTAACTTCGGCGGACAGCTTCAACGCGCATCGCTCGGTGAAGAAGGGCTCAACGGCGATCTTTCCGACCTTCCCCTCGGAGGCGCCGACGCTTCTACATCGATGCTTCTTGGCGGAGGTGGGGGCAGAAGTTCGCTTGGTTTCGGCAGCGGTTCGAGTTCCTCGCGCTCTTCCGAGGATGGTTCCGAGGATCGTGGCGGCAGTGGTGGCGGCTCATTGATGTCGACTTCGAGTTCGCAATCGCGAAATACTGTCGATTCGCTTTCCACGTTCGGGGTCGGGGCCGGGCGCCCCTCGATAAGCCCGTCGGATTTGGCTCGTCTCAGTGAGCGAATGGACTCGTCCGGCATGGACTCATCCTCCGGTGGGAATACCGGTTCGCGCGCCACTTCTTCGCCATACGGACCCATGCCGTACGATCGCCGTTACCAGCCAAAGCCGCAGCCTCCGGCCGCCGAACTGGTTCGCGCTCCGAATCCCTACAAAAACATTCCGTCCCTGTACGACATGTACGTTCAGGCGATTCCTCGTCCCACTACTCCGAAGCGATTTGGCGCCGAGGTGTTCGAAAACGGCACCCGCGACTCGCAATTCATCCCGATGGATGTTCCGGCGGGTCCGGATTACGTCGTCGGCCCCGGCGACGGCCTCTCGGTCAATCTGTGGGGAGGCGTCAGCCAGCGAATCTATCGCGTTGTGGACCGTGAAGGTCGCGTGAGCCTTCCGGAAGTTGGCCCTGTTTTGGTCAGTGGCAAAAACTTGGGCCAACTGCAGGAATACCTGCAGCAGACGCTTCGAACGCAATACCACGATATTTCTGCCGACGTATCTCTTTCAAAGCTGCGCACGATCCGCATTTATGAAGTTGGTGATGTCGCGAATCCTGGCGCGTACGACATCAGTGCGCTTTCGACGCCGCTCAACGCATTGTTCGTTGCCGGTGGGCCCACGCAAAAAGGCTCGATGCGTATCGTCAAGCATTTCCGCGGCGGGCAATTGGTGCAGGAGGTCGATCTATACGACCTGCTGCTTCACGGTGTGCGATCGAATCTTCTGCAGCTCGACAATGGCGACACTGTGCAGGTTCCGCCGATCGGCCCGCAAGTCACGATTGATGGAATGGTGCGCCGCCCATCGGTCTACGAATTGAAGGACGAAAAAAATCTCGCCTCTGTCCTCGAACTGGCCGGCGGGCTGCTTCCGACCGCAACGTTGCGGCACATCGAGGTGCAGCGGCTCATCGCTCACCAGAACCAAACGATGTTGAGCTTCGATATTCCGGAAACCGATAACGACGCCGATATCACGAAGAAAATGGAAGCGTTCGAAATCCACGACGGCGATCGCATTCGCGTATTCCCGATCGCTCCGGGAAATCTTGACGCTGTTTATCTCGAAGGACACGTCATTCGCCCGGGCCGCTACTCCTACAAAGCCGACATGCACGTAACCGACTTGATCGGCTCATATAAGGACATCCTGCCCGAGCCTGCAAACCAATACGCCGAGATCATTCGAATCAATGCGCCCGATTTTCATCCGAGCGTCGAGAGTTTCGACCTGGCGAACGCTCTTCAGAATCCCTCGCAATCGCCGGTGCTCAAGGCGATGGACACCGTTCGCATCTTTAGCCGCTTCGACTTTGAGAATCCCCCGAGCGTTTCGGTTTGGGGAGATGTGCGCGGCCCCGGAACTTATCGAACATCCGGACAGATTCACGTCGCCGACGCGGTGCATCTCGCTGGCGGTGTTACGCCTGAGGCGCAGGTGGACGACGCGCAAGTGTTCCGCTATTTGCCAGACGGCAAGATGAAGATTTTCAGCGTCAACCTCAACCTCGCACTCGAAGGCGATCCGAGCGCCAATATCTTGCTCGAGCCGCGTGACCGCCTCTTGATTCACAAGAGCGCCGCTGCGACGCAGCCTTCGACCGTCCTCGTGCAGGGTGATGTCGGCAAACCGGGTCGCTATCCATTGACCACAAACATGACCGTCGGCGACATGATTCGAATCGGCGGCGGACTCAAGCCAAGCGCCGACACGCAACTCGCCGATCTCACGCACTACGAATACACCAACGGCGAACTAAACGCGCATCACGAATCGATCAGCATTTCCGCTGCTTTGGCCGGCGACGCTTCGGCAAATCTGCCGGTGAACAACGGCGATGTGCTGACAATTCGCCAGCTTCCGCAATGGAACGATCTCGGCTCCTACATCACGGTGAAGGGCGAAGTCGGCCATCCCGGCACGTACGGATTCCGTCCGGGCGAGAAACTCAGCTCCGTGCTCGAACGCGCCGGTGGCTTTGGCCCTCAGGCCTATCCGTACGGCGCTGTGCTCATGCGGCGCGAAGTTCGAGAAATGGAAACCAACGCACGGCTTGAGATGGTTCGCCGTTTGCGCGAAGAGCAGATCAATCTTAAAGAATTGCCGGAAAACGATACCGACCAAAAGAACGCGAAGCTCACCGCGATCGCCGAAGCCGAAGTGACCATGCAGCAACTTCAGGCGAATCCTCCAGTCGGTCGTGTCGTAATTCGCATTCAGTCCGACATAGGCAAGTGGCGAAACACGTCAGCCGACGTGCCGGTCAGCGACGGCGATGTGATCGTGGTTCCGAAGAAGCTCGACTATGTCACCGTCAACGGCCAAGTGTTCAATCCGACCGCCGTCAGCTACCGCCCGGGACGCAGTGCGCGTTGGTATCTCAGCCAGTCCGGCGGACTTACGCAGTTGGCCAACAAGAAAGCGATATTCGTGATCCGCGCCGATGGCTCCGTGCTTGCCGCTCGGAACAACTCGGAATTCTGGGAAGGCGATCCGTTGGGCTCGACGTTACGTCCGGGCGATTCGGTCGTCGTGCCGGAAGTCGCACCGCGAATCGGTACGCGCAATTTCCAGAACCTGTTCCAAGCCGGCCAGTTGGCAGCTTCGGCGGCTCTGGCCGTGGCGTACATACATCCGTAGCGTGACGTTAGACAGGGCCCATTGAAAGCGAGTTTAATCATTTTCGGGCTTTGTCTGATGGGACTGGCAAGCCACGCTTCGGCGCAATCGCAGCAGCAAGTCGACGCGCCGGTGGCAAAAGCGGATGCGCAAGATGGTTCGAAAAGAACCCAAGCGCAAGACGCATCGCGCCGTTCGTCGAAGACAGATCGGGATTCGACAGGGGATCTGGGGACGCAGCAACAAAATTCCGGATCGGGTTCGTCGAACTGGTTGCTAAACGCAGGGAAGGATTTTTTGGAAGATCAGAAACAAGTCGTCACCAGCCCGGCGCGTCTGCGCTTCATTGACGCGGATTGGCTCGTTCCCGCGGCCGGACTCTTCACGGGAATGCTCACGACAGATCGCGATTTCAGCGGCCATCTGTCGACCGATCCCGCAACGATGAATCATCGCAGCACTCTTTCGAACGCGGGGCTAGGGGCGCTCGCTGGCGGAGTGGGCGCGATGTGGTTGTTCAGTTATCCGACCCATCGCGAGCACTGGCGAGAAACCGGCTACCTCGCCGCCGAAGCCGCAATCAACAGCTACGTAGATGTCCTGGCTTTGAAGTACACGACACGGCGCGAGCGGCCTTTTCAGGGCGACGGCAGCGGTCCTTTCTTCTCCGGAGGAACTTCGTTTCCCTCGGAGCACGCCGCAATCGCATGGTCCGTCGCCGGTGTCGTCGCGCATGAATACCCAGGCTTTGTCCCGAAAATTCTGGCGTACGGATTGGCCGCATTCGTGGACACCTATCGCGTCCGAGCACGCCAACATTTCAACTCCGATGTCTTTGTCGGCGGCTTGATGGGACAGATGATCGCGCAAGACATCTACACGCGCCGTCACGATCCCGAGTTGGGCGGAGGCGAGTGGCGATCGTTTACGGGAATCGCGCGCGCCTGGGAATCCAGCGGCCCACAGAATCTCGGCACGCCCTATGTTCCACTCGATAGCTGGATTTACCCCGCGCTCGATCGCTTGGCATCCCTGGGATTGATCGACAGTGCCTTCTCCAGCATGCGCCCCTGGACTCGCCGCGAGTGCCTCCGTCAACTCGACGAAGCCGAAGCAAAGGGTGCCGACGAGGATTCGGAAGCTGGCCGTTTAATAGACACTCTCGAGCGTGAATTTCACTCGGAAGCGGAAGATACCGGCGACGGTACAGATGGTGCAGGCTTTCACCTCGAGTCGCTGTATTCACGAACAGAGCACATTTCGGGCTCGCCGCTTACCGACGGTTACACATTCGCGCAAACTCAATACAACGACTTCGGACGACCGTTCGCTGAGGGGTGGAATACGGTAAACGGATTTTCCGCTTACGCCACGAAGGGCCCTTGGGTAGCTTACGTACGCGGCGAAGTGGATACTGCGCCGAGCATCCCGGCTTACTCGCTTGCGACGCGAGAAGCGATTCTGGACATCGACCACTTTCAGATGCTCGCGCCCGGGACGCCACAACCCGCAACTGATAGCGCGCGCCTTCTTGATGCTTACGTCGGACTAATGTTCTCAAACTGGGAAGTTACGTTTGGCAAACAGAGCTTGTGGTGGGGGCCCGGCAATGGAGGACCTCTCGATTTTAGTGACAACGTTCAGCCAATAAACATGTTCCGCATCAATCGCACGACTCCGCTGAAGCTGCCCAGCTTTTTGGGTTGGCTTGGTCCGCTGCGAACTGAGTTTTTTCTGGGCCAGTTGGATGGGCAGATGTTTCTTCAGAACCCCTCCAGTTTTGTCGGTAGTTATGGCACGACGTTGAGTCCGCAACCATTCATCAACGGCCAGTACATCGGCTTCAAGCCGACAAGAAATTTCGAATTTGGATTCTTTCGCACAACGATCTATGGGGGCCCGGGTTACCCGCTAACTTGGCACACTTTTATTCGAAGTCTTGTTAGTAGTGAAAACCAGTCAGTGGGCACTCCAAACAAGCCAGGAAATCGTACCTCGGCGCTGAGCTTCAGCTATCGCCTTCCACGTTTGCGGAATTGGCTTACATTTTACGGAGACGGATACACTGACGATCAGTTTTCACCGATCGCCTACGCCGACCGTTCCGCATGGCAAGCAGGTCTTTATCTTTCACATTTTCCCTGGATCAATAAGCTCGACTTGCGTGCCGAAGGAGTTTATACCGATGTCCCTCCGGGCGGTGGCCCGATTACTCCCGGTGATTTTTATTTCAACTCGACGTGGCGAAGCGGCTACACAAACGACGGCAACATCATCGGAAGCTGGGTTGGCCGCGGTGCTCAAGGCGCGCAGGCTTGGAGCAATTACTGGTTCACGTCGCGGAATCGTATCCAATTCAATTTCCGGCATCAGAAAGTGAGCCAGGTTTTTGTGCCTCAAGGCGGCACTGTGACCGATTTCGGTGTTCGTGGGGATTACTGGTTGCGTTCAAACGTCAGCTTCTCAGCTTCCGTGCAATACGAGCGATGGCTTTTCCCTGTGATCCAGCCATTCTCTGAACGCCCTGTCTCCGCGACCCTCCAAGTTTCGTTTCAACCGCTGAAAATTTTACGGCATTCGGCAGGCGATGTTGTAAACGATGTTCGAGGTGATGTAAACGCGCGACCGTTGCCGTGAGGCAACGACGCGGTGGGCTCGGCAACTTTTATCTTTGAAGGAAAAGAATTGGTACCGACCGGCACAAGACAACAAATCGAAGAGCCGCTTCAACCACTGCTCGATGACCCGACAGAAGAGCAGATGTTTTCTCCCGAAGCTCGCGCTAAAACTGTCGAGCAACTGCGGTTTTTCTGGTCGAGACGAGGTTTTCTCGGAAAATCGTTCGGCATTGGTCTGCTCGCTGGGTTGCTGATTGCGTTTCTAATTCCTGTCCGCTACGAGTCGACCGTGCAACTCATGCCGCCTGACAGTCAGTCCGGCACCGGAGCGATGATGATGGCGGCGCTAACTGCCAAGGCGGGGGCGACAAGCTCGTTGGGCAGCATGGCGGGCGACCTTCTGGGTGTAAAAAGCAACGGAGCGTTGTTTGTCGGAGTACTTGGAAGCCGGACGGTGCTGGATCGGCTCGTTCAACGCTTCGATTTGAAAAGAGTTTACGGTGTCCACTTGGACGAGGACGCGCGAAAGAAGCTCGCCTCAAGAACCAATGTCGCCGAGGATCGTAAGAGCGGCATTATCTCCATCAGTGTTACAGATCACGATCCGAACCGCGCGGCCGCATTGTCTGGCGCTTATGTCGAGGAATTGAATCAACTCACGGCCGAACTTTCCACCTCTGGAGCGCATCGCGAGAGAGTATTTCTTGAGGGTCGGCTCGCTGCAGTGAAGAAGGATCTGGACGATGCATCCGTTAAGTTCAGTCAATTTGCAAGCAAGAACGCCACAATTGATATTAAGGACCAGGGCCGCGCGATGGTCGAAGCAGCTTCTCGAATCGAGGGCGAGAAAATTGCTGCTGAATCAGAGCTTCGGGGCCTTGAACAGATATATACGCCCAATAACGTACGTGTGCGCGCAATTCAGGCACGAATCGGCGAGTTACAAACCCAGATGGAAAAGCTTGGTGGGAAGACCGGGAGCAACGGCCAAGCTGGTACGTCGACACCCGATGGGCAGAATGCTGATTCGTCACAAGCCTCGTACCCAACCATCCGCCAATTGCCGTTGCTCGGAGTCACTTGGGCCGATCTTTATCGCAACAGCAAGATTCAAGAAACTGTGTTCGAAGTTTTGACGCAGCAGTACGAGCTGGCAAAGGTTGACGAGGCGAAGGAGACTCCGAGCGTCAAAGTGCTCGACGCTCCAATCGTTCCCGAACGGAAATCATTTCCTCCAAGAGGTCTCATCACCCTGTTTGTCGGATTTTTGTTCTTGGGCGTTGCTGTCATCAGCTTGTTCTTTCGATCGCAATGGAATGAGACAGACGCAA
Source organism: uncultured Acidobacteriota bacterium (assembly GCA_963766985.1). GTDB lineage: Bacteria > Acidobacteriota > Terriglobia > Acidiferrales > UBA7541 > Acidiferrum. The sequence continues at coordinate 837,181 of CAVYCJ010000002.1, read as the reverse complement.
GCGATCCGGGGAAACAATTTGCCCAGGAAGTTTTTCATTCGGTTGGCCGCCACCTTCCTTGGACGTATGGGAACGGCACGCAAACCGAAAGTCGAAATGCATGGAAAGACAGCGCCGGCGAGAGGGGTTCCGTCGATAAGACAGATCCTCGCTCGAAGTTGGACTAGGCAACTGGTCCTTAATTGCCTTCATTCGATTCAGTCATGGGACTGAAAGGGCGGAGCTCTACCCATAGCAAAGTTCTACCGATCGTTGAATTAAACTCAAGTCGCTAGGCGAATGCCAAGGCGACCATCGGGAAATTAATTCGAAAGTCGAAATGCTGAATCATGTTGCCAACTTCCATTAGGAAGCTATCCCAAAACTCCGTGCTGCGAGGCGTCGCCGGAAAGCTTCACCTGACCCACTTCGCGCGCGACATTTATACCCGCTTGCTCGCTGAGAACGGCGTCCTCCAAGCGTCCTGTCTCGGTGCCACCGCGGAGTTCAAGGCGGACAACAGTAAGCAGTTGGCGTTTATCGACTATATTCTGACCACGGAAATGGATTTCATCGAGGCCTCGCTAGAAGATCTCAGAGCGGGTGAGACATTTTTGGATGTCGGCTGTCACTACGGAATCTTCTCAATTTTTGGTGCGAAGCTCGTCGGTCCGCAGGGCCAAGTGTTTTCAGTCGAGCCTCATCCCGGCACCCTCAAAATCCTACAAGGAAATATCGACCTGAATCACTCTTCGAACGTCAAAGTCGTGCAAGGGGCGTTGAGTGAGGTCGAGGGTTCAATTCCACTTTCCTACAACGAAAACGGAGCTGGTCCGAAAGGTCTCAACGACCCGGAGTCATCTGTTCATCACGTTCGCTCTCTCCGCGGCGATGTCTTATTCACGGACGGCATCAGGATCCCGGCGGCCGTCAAGGTGGACGTGGAAGGGCACGAGTTTTCCGTCCTCAAAGGCCTCGCGACAACTTTGTCCAGCAGGCACTGCCGTCGCTTGTGTGTCGAGGTACATCCGGACCTTTTGCCGAGCGGTGTAACAAAGGATGCAATTATTGCCTTCATCGAGAATCGTGGCTTCACGATCGCGAAGCAGAATCTTCGCGATGTCGTGATTCACGTGATCGCCGTAAAGTCCGACGATCATCAATTGAAGCCAAACATCAAGCAATCATGAAGTCCGTTATCGTCAAGGCGAACACGGAGTTATCAACTTCCGCCTATGTCGCCTCCAAATATTTTTTCCTGTTCGGATTGGCCTTTGCTACCTTTGAGCAAGTCCGGCCCGGCGGAATCATGCTCTCCGATTATTTTTTCCTACTTTCTGTCATCTTCCTCCCGAAGGCTCGTTTGAAGGAAATTAGTGGATCGGGCGTGCTTTTCGCATCCGGTGCAGTTCTGATTGGCGGGGTTCTTTCAGTCTATTTTTCGGGTGGCTGGGACGAAGGTGCAGGTAATCTCCTGAGGCTCGGCTTGTTGTTTGGCATCATTGCGCCGCTTTCGTTGTGTCATTCAAGGGACATCTATCGCTGCTTCCTGTTTCTCGCCGGCGGAATCTTTCTCAATTGTTTCATCACCGTGTTACAGGCGTCGATTTTTCCGGGGATTGTCGACGCACTTTCCATCAACCCACCGCAGCCAGACGTGGCTTTCGCGGGGCGCTACCAAGGTCTCACTGAGTATCCAGTCACGCTCGGTTTGGCGGGCGCTCTTGGCGTATTGCTGGCAATGGGAATATTCGCAGTCGAGAAATCGGCGCTTGTGCGGTGGGCACTGATCTTCTCGATGTTTATTTGCAGCGTTGCTGCCCTTCTAAGTGGCTCCCGAACATTCTTCGGCTCGCTGATTCCGGCTCTGCTGGTATACGCGCTGCTGCAGAGGAAGCAGCGCATGAAAATACTCTACTCGGCGTTCGGGTTGGTGCTGATCTGGGTGTCCGTCTCCTACATTGCACCGAACGTCGTATCCCAATTCAGCCAGCGTGTTGAGAGTGTAGGGTTCATCGACTATCGCCGCTTTGCGGCCTCGGCACAAGCGCTCCTTGAAATTTCGCAAAAACCAATCTTCGGTTGGGGGGCTGACCACTTCGACGAAGGTGGCGTCGTCTATCTTCCCGATACCGGAGAAATCACCGGTGCACACAACACGCTTCTGCGCTATTGGTATGCGATCGGCATACTCGGTGCAATCGGTTTCCTAATGTTCTTTATCGCACCGTTTCGGAATCTGCGAAAAGTTCTCAAGTTCAACGTCGCGGAACGTGCTGCGAATGCCGCTCGCTTATGCATGGCCGGTACCGTGTTCTTCTTCATTGTCACGAACTTAGGTCCATATATCTTCAATCGTTATATTTTTATTCCCATGTTCATCTTTGGCGGTTATGCAGCCTACTGTTTTCGCGCTGTCACAGCCGCCAGCGAAGCTCGCGACAAGAGCATTGCTTTGCGAGTCCCGAGGGTTCAACCGGCTTCTTAATTTCACCGAGTAAGCTTTGCGGATCTTTAGCTGTATCGAAGACATGACAGCAATTGTAGACACCGATGCTCTTTCGAGAAGATCGCTCCTGGGCAGACTTCTCAGAGCGCCGCTCACGCTCGTCCCCACTTCCAAGCCCCTTCGGATTCTGACGGGAGAAGTGCGGGGACTGCGATGGATTCCAGAATCTGCTATTCATCGTTGTTGGATGGGATGGTACGAGAGAGACAAACAGCGCTTGATGGCAAAAGAGGTGCGAGCTGGTTCCATATTTTATGACGTCGGAGCGAACGTCGGCTTCCACACATTGCTCGCCGCAAAGCTTGTCGGCTCAGGCAAGGTCTTCTCGTTTGAGCCTTCCCCGAGAAATCTCGAATACTTGAGAAGACACATCGCGTTGAACAAGCTCCATAACGTTAGCGTCTTCGAGTCCGCGGTCAGCGACCGGGATCAGGTGCTTCATTTTCAGATGGAGAGGACTGGCTTTGGGGGCAGCTTGTCGGACAACGGTGGGGGCATCGACGTCAACTCAGTCACTCTCGATGCGCTCGTCAGCGGTGGTAAGATCCCGCCGCCTGATTACATCAAGATGGACATCGAAGGCGCCGAATTGTTGGCGCTGCGAGGCGCGGAGCAGCTCTTGCGCGCGCATCATCCCGAAATTTTCCTCGCAACACACGGACACGAGGTGGATCGCGAATGCTGCGAACTACTCAAGGCCTTGGGTTACAAAGTTGATCGCTTGAGTCCTTCCGCGCCAAACGGATACGGCGAACTCCTGGCGAAATTCCGCGACAGGACATAGCCGACCACTACAAATGCAAAATATGAGAAAAGCTCTCATCACCGGAATCACCGGACAAGACGGCGCCTACCTCGCCGAATTTTTGCTTCACAAGGGCTACGAAGTGCACGGCATCAAGCGCCGTAGCTCCATGTTCAACACCGGTCGCATTGATCACCTCTATCAAGACCCGCATGATCGCGATCTGCATTTTCGCTTGCACTACGGCGATATGACCGATGCGAGCAGTCTCATCCACGTGATCCAGAAAGTGCAGCCCGATGAGATTTACAATCTCGCCGCGCAGAGCCACGTGGGTGTTTCCTTCGAATCGCCCGAATACACTGCAAACGTAGATGCCCTGGGCACACTGCGTATCCTCGACGCAATTCGGGTTCTCGGCATGTCGAGTACCGTGCGTTTCTATCAGGCCTCGACCTCTGAACTCTACGGCCTGACGCAGGAGACGCCTCAAAAAGAAACCACGCCGTTCCATCCACGTTCCCCCTACGGCGTTGCAAAGCTCTTCGGCTACTGGATCACCATCAACTATCGCGAAGCGTACGGCATGTACGCCTGTAACGGTGTCCTCTTCAACCACGAGTCGCCTGTTCGCGGCGAAACTTTCGTAACGCGAAAAATCACTCGGGGTCTTGCTCGCATAAAGGTAGGCCTCCAGGATTGCCTCTTTCTCGGAAACCTCAGCGCCAAACGCGATTGGGGACATGCGCGTGATTACGTCGAAATGCAATGGCTCATGCTTCAGCAGGACAAACCGGAAGACTACGTCATCGCGACTGGCCAACAATATGCCGTCCGTGATTTCGTCAAAGCGGCTGCCGAGGAGCTCGGATTGGAATTGACTTGGCAAGGCTCTGGCGTCGATGAGAAAGCCTTCGATCCTCGTGGACGTTGCCTTGTAGCTGTCGATCCACACTACTTCCGTCCCGCAGAGGTGGAAAACCTTCTCGGTGACGCGAGCAAAGCACGCGCGAAATTGGGTTGGTCACCCAGGACCAGCTTCCGCCAACTCGTTGCCGAAATGGCAGCCGCCGACCTGCAGATAGCCGAGCGAGATTTACTCGTACATGCGTCCGGTTACAAAGTGCACGGTCAGTTCGACTGATCCTCATCCACCGTTCAATGCAAAAAGAAGCCAAAATTTTCGTTGCCGGACATCGCGGACTAGTCGGTTCGGCAATCGTCCGCCGACTCGAGACTCTCGGCTATTCGAGCCTCGCGCTTCGAACGCGCGACCAACTCGATCTGACCAGCGAAGCACAGGTGGCGCAATTCTTTCGCAACGAGCGTCCCGACTACGTCATTCTCGCTGCGGCAAAAGTCGGTGGAATCCTCGCGAATGCCACCAATCCCGCGGACTTCATCACCCAGAATCTGAAGATTCAAACCAACGTCATCGAGCAGTCGTTCATCTCGGGTGTGAAGCGTCTGCTCTTTCTTGGATCAAGCTGCATCTACCCGAAGATGGCGCCGCAACCCATCAAAGAGGAATATCTGCTCACGGGGCTGCTTGAGGAGACCAATCGCGCTTACGCCATCGCCAAGATCGCTGGCATCGAAATGTGTGACTCCTACAATCGGCAGCACGGAACTCGCTTTCTCGCAGCGATGCCGACGAATCTTTACGGGCCAGCCGACACTTACGACCTGCAGAATTCGCATGTTATTCCTGCCATGATTCGCAAGATGCACGAAGCAAAGGAAACCGCTCAATCCGAAGTTATTCTCTGGGGCACCGGTACGCCCCGCCGCGAATTTCTTTACAGTGAAGATGCCGCTGACGCCTGCGTTTACTTGATGCAACTCGATGACGTAAAACTCGATTCACTCGTCCGGTCTTCCACGGCTCAATACCCGTATCTCTTCAACGTCGGTTGCGGCGAAGACTTGACGATCCGTGAACTCGCCGAGCTCGTCGCTGAAGTTGTCGGCTTCCAGGGAAGGCTCACCTTCGATACATCGAAACCGGATGGGACGCCTCGTAAGTTACTCGACGTCAGCCGTCTCGCGAATCTGGGCTGGACGCCACAAGTAACACACCGTGAAGGCTTGAGACTCGCCTATCGTGATTTTCTTCAAAAGACCGCCGAGTCAGCCGAATCAAACCGGATTTCCAGCGCCCTCTGACGATACGACGATACAAGCTCAAGCATCGACGACCACGAAATGCCGTCATCTGTTTCCAATTCGGATTTTCTCAGCGCCCCTTTAGATCGTGCCCACGATTCAGGAGCAGCGGTGAATACCCAAGTCGCCAATGAGCCCGGGCCTACAACTCGCGTGACTCCTTGTCTCATGTGCGGCGGCCCTGTTCGCGCAATTATTTCAGACCTTGTCGACAACCGTCTCGGCACTCCCGGCGGCTGGCAGATTCTTCAGTGTGCTCGGTGTGGCTTCGAGCAAACCGGTCCCATGCCGACCCAGAGCGAGTTAACCGCACTCTATGAGTCGCACTACAATTTCGGCGGGCAAACCGACACGCTGTACACGCGACTCCGCGAAAAATTTCTTCTCTCCTCGGCGTATCGCCTCTGGACACGCATTGATGGCGACGTCGGCTTTCACAGTCGGCGCGGTCGCGGACGGTTGCTTGATGTCGGTTGCAATGAAGGGCGTAGCCTTCGCATCTTTGCGCGGAATGGATTCAGTCAACTTGAGGGACTCGAGGTAAACGAAAACGCCGCGAACGTCGCCAGAAAAGCTGGCTTCACGGTTTACACATGCTTGATCGACGAGTTTGTCCCCCAAAATCCGTATGATGTCGCAATCCTTTCCAACGTGCTGGAACACTCGCTCGACCCGCGCAGAATGCTCTCGGACGTCAATCGCGTCCTTGCGCCCGGCGGCGAGGTTTGGATAAGCCTCCCGAACAGTCAAAGTTGGCTGCGAAAAGCATTTGGACGGTCCTGGATTAATTGGCACGTCCCATTTCATATTTCGCATTTTTCGAGCACCACTCTGGGAAAGTTGCTGGCCGAGACGGGCTTCTCAAACATTGAAATTCAACAGGTTTCCCCGGCGCTTTGGGTTGCTCAGTCGACGATTGCGTACCTTTTTGCCAAACCTGGAACCAAAACCTGGCAATTGCGGAACCCATTTCTGACCCTCTTGTTTATGGCACTCGCACGCTTCGTGGCGTTTCCGAAGCTATGGCTCGAAAACCGCCGCGGCCACGGCGATTGCCTATTAGTCGTCGCGACACGCAAGTGAATCGAGCACACTTGGAGTAATTGAATGCGGGTCTTGGTCGTCGGAACAAATTATGTCCCTGAGCGCACCGGCATGGCGCCGTTCAGCACCGGTCTGTGCGAACACTTCGCCGAGCAAGGCCACGACGTACAGGTCATTACGACCTTCCCGTACTACCCGGAGTGGCGAATTTGGGATGGTTACCGCGGCAAGCTGACCCAGAAAGAGAAGATCAACGGCGTGAAGGTTCGCCGTGTCTGGCACTACGTCCCGGCTCGGGCTAGTAGTTTGTTACAACGGCTGGTTCACGACGTATCGTTCGCCGTACACGTTTTTTTCGCAGCGCTTTTCATGTCCAAGTTTGATATCGTCTGCTGTGTCTGCCCTCCGCCCACGTTAGCGCTGACGGGATATCTGCTCTCGCTTTTCCGTAGGCAGCCCTACATGATTCTGCTCACCGACTTGGCGTCTGATGCAGCGCTCGCAACCGGTATCATGCAGGAAGGCTTTGCCGTTCGCGTGGCCCGAAACCTCGAGGGTTTTCTCTATCGCCACGCCGTAAACGTCGTTTGCATCTGCCAGGGATTTGTGGAAAAACTCTCAGCTCGCGGCGTCGATCTCGAGAGCTTGGTTCTCATCCCGCTGTGGGGAAATACCGATAGCGTTTATCCCATCGAAGGAGCCACAAAGTTCCGCGTAGCCAACAATTTCAAGCCGGATGACTTCTTGGCGATGTATACAGGGAACATCGGTAAAAAACAGGATCTGATGAACGTTGTGCGTGCCGCGGAACTTTCTAAGCATCTAACCGATCTAACTTGGGTGCTTGTAGGGGAAGGGGAAGAGCGGAATCTCATTGACGAGGCGATCCGGCAGCGGGGTTTGACCAACATTCGCTTATTGCCGCTGCAACCGGCCTCGACCTTGGCAGAAATGTATTCCGCGGCAAACGCATTGTTCATCCATCAAAAGGCAGCCGTTGTGGATTCAGTGATTCCTTCGAAACTGTTAACCTATATGGCTGCAGGTCGCCCTATACTTGCTGCGGTTAGTGACAAAAGTGAAACAGCCCGCTATGTCGAGAGTGCCAATTGCGGCTTAATCCTTCATCCTGAATCACCAGAGGCTCTGGTGGAGTCCGTTCTTTCACTCCAAGCGGATTCTGCTCTCCAACGTCGCCTCGGTGCTAGCGGTCGGGCCTACGTTCAGCAGCATTTTGCCAAAGACAAGGTCTTACAGAAGTATGATTCCCTTTTCAATCGCTACAAAGGCCAAGGTCAACCCGGCACGGAGGCCTCGAACAAAACCGTAGTAGCCAGTTAATGTTGCTTAGTTGATCTTGCTTCGGCGCAGTTTAACCGCTTTTTCTGGAGGGAGCTTCCATGCGAGTGTTCGTAGATTCTGCAGATCAAAAACAAATTGCCTATTGGCTCGAAGAGGGTGTCGTCGACGGCGTTACCACGAACCCCAGCATCATGTTTAAAGACGGCGCGACCGATCTCGAGGATTGCGCTCGCCATCTCGCCTCCATGCTCGGTGAGAAGCCCCTTAGCGTCGAAGTGACTTCCAATGACCGCAAAGTGATGGTCGAACAGGCTCGCACGTTCGCCACTTGGGCCCGCAACATCGTAGTAAAAATTCCGGTCGTCAATGAACATGGTGAATCCTGCCTCGGTGTGATGCACCGCCTCTCGCAGGAAGGCATCGGCGTCAACGCGACCGCCATCCTCTCCTTCAATCAGGCGATGCTCGCCGCAAAAGCGGGTGCCACTTATGTGAGCATTTTCGCAGGCCGCGTCGCTGACGAAGGCAACGATCCAGCTGTGACGATTCGCAACACGCGCCGCTGGCTCGACGACTGGCAGATTTCCTCGCACATCATCGTAGGCAGCATTCGCACTGTCATGGACATCCAGAATGCGGCTCTCGCGGGTGCGCACATAATCACGATTCCACCCCAGTTTTTGCCGAAGATGGTCGATCATCGCTACACCCGTGAAACGGTGCGTCAGTTCGTGCAGGACGCCGAGAAAACCTTGGACCAGATCAAGAAAGGAAAAGCGACGGTCGCGGCTTCGCGCTAATCCAGCGCCTCGCTCGGCCTCGCCGGTCAAATTCCAAGGGAGCTGTTTCGTTCTATACATGTCGACTCGCGAATCCATCGCTTCACGAGATACAGAGCTACTGAGGTCCACACCTCGGCCAACAGCCGTGCCGGCGATTGTCCGGCCGGCTACCCAGTCGGGTTTCCTGCGACTGTTAGCAAAGTCGCGAGCTCACAAGCTGATTTATCTCTGCGGCGACCTCCTGGCGTTGACCTTGGCGCACATGGTTGCATTTCGCGCCGTTCATGGCCTGTTGCACGTGCCGCTCGCGGGCTTGAATCCGTTTGAGTATCACCGGTTCTACATTCCGTTCTTCGCGGTGCTGCTCTATCTCTTCGACGGTTACAAAAGCCCGGAGTTGCGTCGTCCCGAACAGGAATTGGAGCGAAGCTGGAAAGCGGTTGTTGTTACCTTTCTTGGCCTCGTTCTTTTCAATTTCGTGGTGTTCAGATCCGAATCCTTTTCACGCTACCTGCTCGTCTGCTGGTTCCTCACGTCCTACGTCTTCCTGGTTGGCGTGCGTTTCGCATTCCGCGTCATTCAGGAAAAATTCTGGCGGGCGGGGTTGATGCGGCGCCGTGCTCTGCTGGTCGGCTCCACAGCAGGTCTAAAGGAATATCAGCAGCTTCTTTCAATCCAGCGTCACCGTGGTTACGATGTCGCCGGTGCGATTCTCGTTCCTGAGTTCGGCTCCGACTCTGGCGAGCTCAGGCTCGAATCGTCGTTCAACGTACCGATCCTTGGAACTCTGGAGCGATGGCAGGATTGTTTGGCGACTTCTTCGGCCGATCTGCTCATTGTCGCCTATCCGGCTGTGGCGGGCGCAGGCGAATGGGTCTCCAATCTCCTCTGGCGCTGCCGTCAGCGCAAGATTGACGTCCAGCTTTATTCGGGTGTGCTGGCGACTTCCAACCTCAATTACGAAATCGACGAATATGCTGGTTCGCTACGTTTTTACGCTCAACCTCGCTGGTCGGTCACGGTTCAGCGAATGCTCAAGCGTGGAGCCGACGTTCTTCTGGGCCTGATCGGTAGCGTCTTCACTCTGTTTCTCACACCGATCATCGGGTTGATTATCAAACTCGAAGACGGCGGTCCGATTTTCTACCGTAGTCCGTACGTCCAATCCGATGGCAAAGACGGTTACTACCTGAAATTCCGCACGATGCGCGTCGACGCCGACCAGATCCTCAACCGCGACCCTGAAATGCTCAAAGCCTTTCTGGTCCAACACAAGCTGACCAACGACCCACGCGTCACTCGAATCGGCCGCATCTTGCGCAAATACAGCCTCGACGAGTTTCCATCTTTCTTCAGTATTTTCCGCGGCGATATCAGCCTGGTAGGTCCCCGGACGATCACCCAGGCTCAGTGCGCCAACTACGGCGCTCTTCTCCCGAAGTTGCTCTCCGTCAAGCCCGGCCTCACTGGCTTCTGGCAAGTTATGGGACGGCAGACCACCAGCTACGACGACAAGGTCCGTCTCGACATGTTCTACATCGACCATTGGTCGATCTGGCTCGATATCCTGATCATCTTCAAGACTTTCTGGGTCGTCGTTCGCGCCGAAGGCGCCTACTGACGTTCGGATTTCCAACACAAGTTGTTGTCCGTAACAAGCGCTCACCGATGGTGAGCGCCTTCTTCGTCTTGTGTGCTTAGGCCGCTATCTTTGCATATAATGACGTCCAAATAATTCTCCGCATAGGGAGCCTATCTCGCTGACATGCCAAAACGCATCGTCGTAACCGGCGTCGCCGGATTCGTCGGCAGCAACCTCGCAAAAGATCTTCTCAATAAAGGCTACTCCGTCGTTGGCATCGACAATCTCTCCGCCGGCACTCTCGACAACGTCGACAAGCGCGTCGAATTCCATCGCGCCGACATTCGCGGGTCTGAAATCTTTCCGCTATTCGAAGGCGCTCACGGAGTCTTCCACCTCGCCGCAAAAACTTCGCTGGTCGATTGCCTCAAAAAGCCGCTCGAAGCCGTCGATCACAATGTCGCTGGCACGCTTAATGTTCTCGAAGCCGTCCGCGCCGCCAAGGTCCACAAGATCATCTATGCCGACACTTCGGCAGAATATGAAGGCATCCACACCTTCCCCACAAAGGAAGACAAGGTCAAACCTATTGGTGTTTACGCTGCAAGCAAACACGGCGGCGCTACTTTTTGCGAAAGTTATCGTGAACTGTATGGTATCAACGTCGTCATGGTACGGTATTTCAACGTATACGGCCCCGCACAGGATTGGCGCCGAGTTATCCCGCCGGTAATGAGCTCCTTTATTCTCCGCATGCTTCGCGGCGAACAGCCTTTGATCTACGGTACCGGCGAAAAGCGCCGTGACTTCATCTACATCGACGATGTGAACGATCTCCATCTCACCATCCTCGAAAAAGACGAAGCCAACGGCCGCGTCTTCAATGTCGGCTCCGGCACCAATCATTCCGTCAACGAAATTTACGCGCTGCGTCGAAGGCCTCATGAAGACCGGCCTCAAGCCGCTCTCCAAGCCCGATCTTCCCGGCGAAGCCGAAATAACGCTGGCTGATATCACCGAGGCGAAATCCCTTGGCTGGTCTCCGCGCATCAATATCGAGGAGGGCCTGCGCCGCACCATCGAATATTTGCGTAGCAAGGCAATGGACGCTACGCTTGGTGTTGCCGGTGCACAGTGAGCGCCGCGCACGCATCGCGCTGGGGCCGCCACGTTCTGCACAGCTGCGGAAACACCCAGAAACATCAGGCGTCAATCGGGGTTAGTATCTCTTGGACTCATCAGCAGGGTTGTCGGTGCATTTGGGTCAGTTAATTTCCATTCGGAGCGACAATGATCATCACTAGAACGCCCTTTCGGGTTACGTTGGGCGGCGGCGGGACCGACCTTCCCTCCTTTTACAGGGAGCACGGCGGCTTCATTCTCGCTGTTGGAATCGACAAATACATGTATCTCAACGTCAACACTCCCATCGTTGACGACAAGGTCCGTGTGAAGTACACCAGCACCGAAATCGTCGATCACGTGGATGACGTCAAGCACACCCTCGCTCGCGAAGGCTTGAAATATTTTGGAGTAAACAGCGGTATCGAAATTCAGTCCATCGCCGACGTTCCCGCCGGCACCGGCCTCGGCTCTTCCAGCTCCTATCTGATAGGTTTGCTCAACGCGCTCCACACTCTGCTTCAAGAACCCGCCACACCCACGAAGCTCGCCGAGGAAGCCTGCCACATCGAACTCGAAGTCCTGAAAAAGCCCATCGGTAAGCAAGATCAATATATGGCTGCCTTCGGTGGCCTCACCACGCTCGACATCAAGCCCAACGGCAAAGTCGACGTGACGCGCCTCGATCTCGACGTCGATCTCGTTGAAGCCCTCGAGCACAACATTTTGATGTTCTATACCAATGAAATGCGCGACGCGACTTCCATCCTCAAACAGCAGGATGATTCGACGAAAGACAAAAATCGCACCGTTGTCGGCAGCCTTCGCGAAATTAAAGATATCGGCCTCGAAATCAGTAGTGCCATTACCCGCGGCAATCTTCGCCGCTTCGGAGAACTTCTAGACGTGCACTGGCAGGTCAAGAAGCGCCTCGCCGACGGCATTTCGAATCCGCACATCGACGCCTGGTACGAACTCGCCAAAGCCAACGGCGCCATCGGCGGCAAAATTTCCGGCGCGGGCGGCGGCGGCTTCCTCATGCTCTACTGCGAAGAAAACAAAGCTCGCCTTCGCGAAGCGATGCGCAACGCTGGCCTGCGCGAACTCAAATTCCGTTTCGATTTCGAAGGCAGCAAGGTTGTATTCGACGCCGTCTCGCGCGACGGTCGCTTGGCGCACAATCATCGCCATAACAATCACGACGACCGCTTCGCCACCTTCGCCCAAGCGCAAAAAACAACCGCCTGATCGCAAAGTTCTTGCTCCTAGTGTAGGGGCGCAGCACGCTGCGCCCCATGTCCGCAAGATCGCTCTTTGCTTGCTCGCTGCTGTCATCCTGAGGCGTCCGTAGGACGCCGAAGGATCTCAACGTCAGCCCGGATTCAAATTCACCGATCGTCTCCAAATCGCAAATGAAAGCCGTACTACTCGATCGCGATGGCGTGATCAACGCCCTCGTCTATCACCAAGACGCAGGCATCATCGATGCACCGTTCACGCGCTCCCAATTCCAGCTTCTCCCGCGCGTCCCCGAAGCCATCCGCCTCTTCAACGATCTCGGCCTCGGTGTCGCCATCGTTTCGAATCAACCCGGCATCGCCAAGGGCCACCTCAAACGCGAAACACTGAAATATTTCGAACGCACAATTCTCACCGCGGTTCGTAAAGCCGGCGGCCACATCGACCACATCTACTATTGCCTGCATCATCCCGAAGCAAAGGTCGCCAAGCTCCGCCAAAAGTGCGATTGCCGTAAGCCCGGCATCGCCATGCTCCAGCAAGCGGCATCTGATATGTCTGTCGATCTCAAAGACTGCTACATGATCGGCGACGGCATTCCCGATCTCGAAGCCGCCACGCGCGCAGGCTGCCGCCCCGTCTTCATCGGCCGTTGGAAGTGCGAAATCTGCCAGTTCACCGAATCCCCGCACGTGCGCCCTGCGTTCGTCGCCAAGAGCCTGTGGGACGCCGCGCAAAAAATCCGCGACGAAGTCACAAACGGCGAAGCCAAGCAATCCGCCATCCCCTGCGCTCTAGCCGAAGTCTGACGCAGCAATCTAAGGTAGGGGCGCGGTACGCCGTGCCCGTCTTCACACGCGCGCTCAAGAATCGGCGCACAAAAATTTTCCAGCTCAGAGAGGGTTAACTAAACAAATGTCTTTCACCGCCGAATACTTCAAGGAAGCCGCCGACATCCTCAACAAGCTCGACCAGTCTTCCGTCGAAAAAACCGCCGAACTCCTGGCCGACCTTCGCGAACGCTCCGGCCGCCTCTTCCTCCTCGGTGTCGGCGGCGGCGCTGGCCATGCGTCTCACGCCGTTTGCGATTTCCGCAAAATCGCCCAGATCGAAGCCTACGCGCCCTCCGACAACATTTCCGAGCTCACCGCGCGCGTCAACGACGAAGGCTGGGACACCTGCTACGCCAATTGGCTCCGCGGCTCTCACCTCAACGAAGCCGACATGATTTTCGTTTTTTCCGTCGGTGGTGGCGACGCTGTGAAAAACATCAGCGCGAATCTTGTTCGCGCTCTCGAATACGCCAAAGAATCCGGCGCCACAATCTGCGGCGTCGTCGGCCGCGACGGCGGCTACACCGCGCAAGTCGCCGACGCCTGCGTCATCGTCCCCACCGTAAATCCCACCAACGTCACGCCTCACACCGAGTCGTTCCAGGCATTGATCTGGCATCTCCTCGTCTCTCACCCAAAAGTGAAAGCCGCCGAAACAAAATGGGAGTCCGTCCAACCCTCCGCAAAATCTGGCAAATAGCCTGCCAAGTTTACGAAAATTTTCGCATGCCTACCAAAAATACTTTGAGATCGACCGCTAAGCCGCGACATTCTCCGCAGGAGGGCTTTGCCCCTGAGTCACTCTTCCATGCCTCACTCAAAAAAAATCACGAAAGCCGTAATCCCCGCCGCAGGTTACGGCACGCGCATGCTTCCCGCCACCAAAGCTCTCCCCAAAGAGATGCTCCCGGTAGCCGGCAAGCCGCTCATCCAATACGCCATCGAAGAAGCCGCGGCGAGTGGCATCGACACGGTTGTTATCGTCGTACGAAATCACAGAAGCCTGATTGAATCTCATTTCGCAGCAGACCCCGCGCTCGACACGTTCCTCAGAAATCGCCATCAATATGCGGCGGCCGACGAAGTTTCGCGTCTGACCACGTTGGTGCGTCTCGAATTTGTGGAGCAGCAGCAACCTCGCGGCCTGGGCGATGCAATTCGCTGTGCGCGACCCCTGCTGGACAACGATCCATTTGTCGTCTTGTTGCCCGACGTAATCATGGTCAACGACGAACCTGTTACGGCTCAACTCATCCGCGCCCACGAACGCGTCGGCGGAAGCTTCATCGCAGTACGTCGTGTCGACCTCCAAGACGTGGAACGCCACGGCATCGTCAAAACAGAGCAGCCGAAAAGTGACGCACCTCTGAGGGTTACGGGCCTCGTCGAAAAACCCACGCCCGCCAGCGCCCCCTCGCGCATGGGAATATTTGGTCGGTATCTTCTCGAGCCATCCATTTGGGACGCAATCGAGAAGACTTCCGAGGACAGTCGCCGGGAGATTCAGTTAACCGACGCGTTGAATCTGCATTGCAGGACGACTCCGCTGTACGGTTTCCTCTTTATGGGCGACCACTACGACGCTGGAGACCGTCTCGGTAACCTGAAAGCAAACGTGGAACTCTCAATGCGTGATTCTACTCTCCGCCAACCGTGTCTCGATTACCTTGCAGCGTATTTCAGTTCTGTCTCCTAGCCCACGTATGCCAAGCCTGACTGGCAACACTCGATCAAGAGCCAATCTCACTGGGAGGGACTGTTGAAGGCCTTCCTTCTCCTGGGAGTGGTTGCAGCTTCATGTTTTTCCATTCGCACATCCGCACAAGGCGTGGATGGCCGCCCCATCGGTCAAGAGCCGCGCACTCGTCCATCTCCTGGCCCCCAAACGGTACGCGCTTGTAGTGTGCAACACACGTGCGTTACCAACCCGGTCAACCCGATCTTCGCTACAGCCATGCAGTGCGATGGAATATCCGACGACTCTTCAGCGCTTCAATACTCGCTGAATTTGGCTCAGGCGAGTGTCGGAAACGTGGCCGTGATCATGCCGCCTGGCACGTGCGTCATAGATCCCGCGGCAAAGGTCACGATTAGTTCAGGGCTGTGGCTGCGAGGAGCCGGGCGCGATGGCACGACTCTCAAACGCAAGGATTCCTCCGCTGGCGGCTCGATCCTGAGTCTCGCTGCTGATGGAATCACTCTCAGTGACTTTGGTATCGACGGCAGCAAGGGAGGCCCCGGAATAGTTGCATCCGCTGACAGCATTGCCGCTTCGGCTCCTTCGAATTACGTCACGATTCAGCGGATGAATTTCGCCAACGCTACGGGCAGTGACATCGTAAGTCCGACATCCGGAGTTGGGCTTTTCATTGCGAATTGGCTGATTACCGAAAATGAATTTCAAAATCAGGGCTTGTCCGCATGCGGTAAGGCAAACAGCTGCGCGAATGTGTTGATTCGCCAGCCGCTCGGTCTCCATGTCACCCGCAACCATTCAGACGGCAGCCAGCATTTTGCGATGTTTACGTCGGTCTCGGGCGGTGGAATGGTTGAAGTGGCGAACAACACGATCACCAATTTGAATGGTTTCGCTGTCGCCCTCGGTCAGGGTACCCCAGGCTCCGCGGGCGCAAACATCCATCATAATTTCATCAGCAACGTCACGACTGATCCCGACAACCTGATTGATCTTTCCTATTGGACCGACTTCACGGTCACCCATAACATCATCTACCACAACGGCCAATTTCCGGTTGGGGGCGCCACCACTACGAGTTGCATCTCCAGCGTCAACGCGCCCCACGGTCTCATCGAGGCGAACTCGTGCTACGGAGTGCCGACGAACGCCGTCTCGGTGATCGGTATCGTGGCTGGCCAGAGCGACACAACCATCTCGAATAATTTCGTTCAGGGATGCAGCGCCGCTGGGATCGCATTTTCAGTCAACTCTCCAGGTGCTCGTAACGGCGTTAACATCTGGGGAAACACTACGAAAAATAACAGCACTCAGGATTCCAGTACCCACGCGGGGATTGAGCTCGCTATTTCTCAGGGTGTCGTCGGCACGGCGACGATTTCAGACGTTATGATCAGGGGCAACCATTCCTACGACGATCAGGCAACTCCGACGCAACAGTATGGAATTGGCATCGGGCTCGGCTTGACGTCGCCGGTCACCAGTTTCTCCAACGTAGTCATCGAAGGTAACGATCTGGCTGGCAACATTAAGAGCGGTCTACTCAGTACCGCGACAATTGAAAATCTATCGGTTCGCAATAACTTCGCCTTCAATCCTGTCGGCGTTATCCAACCACCGCCGTTTCCTGCGCCAAGCGCGGGTGCGATTACAAATAACACAGGCTACGACGTAACGATTTACATCACTGCAGGTACGGCTCCTATCTCTATCGCGATCAATGGAGCCCCGCTCGTGGGTGTGACGATTCCTGCAAAAGCTGCAGGATCACCAATTCGTCTCGCCGCGAATCAAAATATCACCCTCACCTACACCGCCGGAGGAACCCCGGCTTGGCAATGGGTCGGAGACTAAGCGCGGCAAGCAACCGACACGCGCGAATCCAGCACGAAGTGTGTGTTCGGTTGAGACGTGCAGTTGCTCAGGATCTATTTGCGCCGGCCCAGACTTAGCGAGTTCCCTCGCATCAGTCGGCGTCGCCCGCTAAGCCACTCTTCTATTGACAAATGCCTAGAGATTTGATACGATCTGAGCATAGAGAAGTTCCAAGCGCCGAAAGGCGCTTTTTTTATTCCTCACGGCTATGTGGATCAAACGAACGAGTGTCTAACTGCGGTTAGCCCTCTCTGTAAACCAAACAAACGAAACACGTTGCGCACTCTTGAAAAACACCTCTTTGCCAACCCGTTGAAAACAAGTGCTTTGCACACTCTCTGCAAAAACATAGGGGGTATGGGGTCTCAGTCGAATAAAAAGCGAAGCCGTCCGAAGTTTATAGGGGCTGCGGCTTGTTTGTTCCAAGTCCTGAAGTCGTCTCGGCACGGCGCTTACGCGCCAGCTGTCCGTCCCTAACTGATCGCCAGCACCTTCAGCAGCACCCCGGCGAGTGCACCGCCAATGATCGGTCCCAAAATGGGAACAGGCGCATAGCTCCAGTCCGATCCGCCCTTACCGGCCACAGGCAGCACCGCATGCGCCACCCGCGGCCCAAAGTCGCGCGCCGGATTGATCGCGTACCCAGTCGTCCCTCCGAGCGATAGACCGATACCCCACACGAGCGAGCCAACCAGGTACGGCCCCAGCGCTCCCGGCCCCGTCGCCGCGACGCTCTTCGAGAAAATCGCTCCGACCACGAACACGAGCACGAACGACCCGATAATCTCGCTGACCAGATTCGCCCCAAAGCTGCGAATCGCCGGCGCCGTGCAAAAGCAAGCCAGCTTCGCCGCCGGATCTTCCGTCTCGCGCCAGTGCGGCAGATAGTGAATCCAGACCAGCGTCGCCCCGACGATCGCACCGAGGATCTGCGCCGTAACGTACGGCAACACCTTCTCGTAATTTCCAGTCCGCACCGCAGCCCCGATCGTCACCGCCGGATTCAGGTGCGCGTCGCTGCTCCCGCACGCAATCGAGGTGAACACACCGGCCATCACCGCCAGCGCCCACCCTGTGGTGATCACGATCCACCCGCTCGCTTCCGCTTTCGAGCGCTTCAGCACCACGCCGGCAACCACGCCGTTGCCGAGCAGGATCAGCACAGCGGTCCCCAGGAATTCACCAAGAAATGGCGAAGTCATCAAAGTCCCTCTCGAAGTCCAAAGAAAACCGTAGCCCGCAAATCTACAATTCGTCGCGCTGAATCGAGCCACGCCGCAAATTCACTCTAAATTTGTACGGGCGCAGCACTGCTGCGCCCCATGTCCGCACGATGCGTCCACACCGAATCCCCGCATTTGCTGCAAGCTACGCGTCAACCCAATCGAACGACCGCGTCACCGCTTTCTTCCACTGCCGATACAAATCATCGCGCTCCGCTTCTTTCATATGCGGATCCCAGTTGTGATCCACCGCCCATTTCGACCGCAACTCATCGAGATCCGAGAAAAATCCGACGGCGAGCCCCGCAGCATACGCCGCGCCGAGCGCCGTCGTCTCCTGCACCGCAGGCCTCACGACTTCGCGATTCAAAATGTCGGCCTGAAACTGCATCAGCAAATCGTTCTTCACCATGCCGCCATCGACGCGCAGCGACGCCAGCGAGATACCCGAATCCTTTTCCATCGCTTCGACAACTTCGCGACTCTGAAACGCCGTCGCCTCCAGCACGGCCCGCGCAAGATGTGCTTTGTTCGCATACCGCGTCAGCCCGGCAATCACGCCGCGCGCGCTTTCTTTCCAGTACGGCGCGTACAATCCCGAAAACGCCGGCACGAAATAAACGCCGCCGTTGTCTTCCACGCTGCGCGCCAGCGTTTCCACGTCGCCGCTGTTTTCGATAATTCCAAGATTGTCGCGCAGCCACTGCACCAGCGCCCCAGTGATCGCGATGCTGCCTTCCAGCGCATACCGCGCCGGCTCTTTACCCAGCTTGTACGCCACCGTCGTTAGCAAACCGAACTTCGATGGCACGATCCGCTCGCCTGTATTCATCAGCAAAAAGCAGCCGGTCCCATACGTGTTCTTCACTTCGCCCGGACGAAAACACGTCTGCCCAACCAGCGCCGCCTGCTGATCTCCCAGAATCCCGGCGATCGGCACGCCAGCAATCTGTGACAGCGTTCCAGTACCATAAATCTCGCTGCTCGAGCACACGCGCGGCAGAATCGCCCGCGGAATCTCGAACGCCGACAGCAACTTTTCATCCCAATTCAGTGTTTGTAGGTTTAGGAGCTGAGTACGGCTCGCATTGGTGACGTCGGTGATGTGCTGGCCGCCGTCGGGGCCGCCCGTCAGATTCCAGACGAGGAAAGTATCGATGTTTCCGAATAACAGGTCACCGTTTTCCGCCGCTTCTCTTGCGCCCGCGACGTTGCGCAAGATCCACCGCAGTTTCAGCCCGCTGAAATAGGTACTGAGCGGCAATCCCGTCTCTTCGCGAAAGCGATTTTGTCCGCCGTCTTTCGCGAAGTGCGCGACGTCGTCCGCAACGCGTGTGTCTTGCCAGACCAGCGCGTTCGCAATCGGACGACCGGTCTTGCGATCCCACACCACAGTCGTTTCGCGTTGGTTGGTGATTCCGATCGCCGCAAGATCTTCCGCCTGGAGCCCTCGTTTTTCCAGCGCTTCGCCGATCACTTCGTGCGTGCGCCGCAGGATTTCCAGCGGATCGTGTTCCACCCAGCCGGGCCGCGGAAATATCTGTTCATGCTCTTTTTGCGCGACCGAGACAATTCGTCCCGAACGATCGAATACCATAAACCGCGTGCTCGTCGTTCCTTGGTCTATTGCGCCGACGTAATCTTTCACTACCCGCTCTCCCGCTTCTTGACTAGAATTCCGGCACTAGGTCTATCCCGGAACAGAGCGGAATGCTTGGCAGCACTCGCGCCACACGGGAATGTACGCGATTTCGATTTTGAATGCATCTAATTAGACGCATGAACGAAAGGATACTTTTATGAAGAGCATAACTCGGTTCTCGCGGACGCTCTTGACGATCATCGCGCCCGCGCTTGCAGTCGGTATGTTTTTGTTCAGTGGTTCGGCCGTTCGCGCCGACTCCGTAACGACAACCGTTACCGCGGTCGGAAAGAAAAACACCGCGCCGCCCGAAATCAAGAAGGACGACATAAAGCTGTATCAAGGCAAGGAACAAGTGCAGGTCGCCAACTGGCGCCGCGGTGAGACTCTTTTCATCGCCGTGCTGATCGACGATTCACTCGATCCGCGCGTCGCCAGTAACTTCAATGATCTGAAAGCATTTTTCATGGCGCAGCCGCCAACCACGTACATCGCGGTTGCGTATAGCCGCAACGGCACCGCGGCCGTCGCGCAGGATTTCACAAACGATCACGCGCTCGCAGGCAAAGCGTTGCGTCTCCCGCTCGGAGCTGGCGGCGCGTTCACCAGCCCCTATCTTTCCGTTCAGGATTGGATGAAGCGCTGGCCCGACAACGGCGGCGATCGACGCTCGATCATGATGGTTTCTTCGGGCATCGATTATTTCCGCGGCAGCTTCGATCCCGTCGATCCCGATCTCGACTCGACGATTTCGCGCGCGCAAAAACAGAACATCAATATCTGGACGGTGTATTACCCGGACCAGGGTCACATTGGCCGCCGTCCGTTCCGCGCATTCAACGCGCAATCGAACCTGAGCCGTCTCTCGGAAGAAACCGGAGCCGAGTCGTATTACCTCAGCACGGGTTTCCCGGTTTCGCTGAAGCCCTACTTCGACGAGATCGCCGATCACCTCAAGAACCAATACTTGCTCACGTTTGAAGGAAACGGCGGCAAAAAAGGGAAGTTCGAGCGCATCCGCCTGAACACCGAAGTTCCGCAAACCGAATTCATGGTGCCTTCGGAAGTGTTCCTGCCGGCGGAATAACTTTCCCGACAGCTGAATAAACAAAGGGCGCAGCAATCGCTGCGCCCTTTCATTTTCGTTCAAATGAAAATCTCGCGCTTCAGTCGTCCGATCCCGTCAGGGACACCGCGCGCGTCGATTCCCGAATCACCAGCTCCGGGCTCATCTTATGATTCGCAATCGTCCACTCCCGCTTTTCGAGTGACGCGTTGATTCCTTCCATGATGATGTTGACCGCCAGCCCGCCCATCGATTCCATCGGCTGACGAACCGTCGTCAGCGACGGCGCCGACAAAGACGACGGCGCCACATCGTCGAATCCGCACACCGAGCATTGCTCCGGCACCTTCACGCCCGCCTTCGTTAGTGCGCGAATCGCTCCCAGCGCCGACAGATCGTCGAACGCCATCAGCGCCGTAAACTTCTTCTTCCGTTGCAGCAATTCCTCGGCAAGCCGAAATCCGGCCTCGAAGCTCGACGCCGGATCGAGCGATTCCGGTAACTGTTGCACCAGCACTGGATCGATATCGAGCCCGGCAGTCTGCGCAAATTTCTGAATGCCGCGCCATCGCGGTGCGCTGTCGATCAGCATCTTCGGCCCGCGGATAAACGCGATCTTGCGATGCCCAAGCTGATAAAGATGTTCCAGCGCCATGCGCGCTCCGATTTCGTTGTCGACCATCACCGAGCTGATCACGTTGCCCGGCAATTCCCACCCGATCGTCGCCGCTGGAATATTGCGCTTCGCCAGATCGCCGAGCAGTTGAATATCGACGAACAGCCAGTTCGCCACAACGATCAGCGCCTCGACGTGCCGTTCCATCAGCATCTCAAGATAACGCTCGAATCGATTCCGCTGGTTGTGCGCGTCGGCAAAAATCGGCACATACGACTGCTGGTACAGTGAATTTTCGATGCCCCGCATCACCATCGTGCAAAACGGATCGGTGATGTCGAAAAACATCACGCCAACGCTGTGAGTACGCTTGCTGCGCAAAAAGCGCGCCATCGCGTTCGGGCGATAGCCCAGCTTCCGTGCCACTTCTTCGATTCGTTTTTTCGTTGCGGGAGCGATGTAGCGCGCCAGCGGCGCATTATTGAGGACGATCGACACCGTTGCGGGCGAAAATCCACTCTGCGTCGCGACGTCGCGCATCGTCACTGCCGCGTTTTTCCCGCTGGCGCGTTTCACGTTCGGACGCTCCTCTGCGGGACCCATCATCCGGCCAGATTCACCCAATTTGCAACGCCTCCAGCGTACGAGGCCCTATTCGGCAGGCACTTCAAACGACAACGGTTCACGAAACCATTTGGTCTTCCACACGCCAAACGCAATGCCCGCGATCATCCAGATGCTCCCGACAATCATCGCCAGTCGGCTCAGGCTGACCCACAGCGCCAGGCAGATGATGAAACCGACCACCGGTGGAATCAGATTCCAGGTTTTTTTCTCCGGCGCCCTCACGAAATAGCGGAGAAACGCAGCCGCGTTCACACCCATGAACGCGATCAGCGCGCCAAAGTTCAGCATTTCGGCGCCCAGCCCATAATTCAGGAAAAACGCGCCGATCAGCACGATTACCCCAATGAAGATCACGTTGTTGCGGGGCACGCGATTCTTTTCGTCCACCACGCCGAAGAACGATTTCGGCAGCGCGTTGCTGCGGCCCATGCCAAACAGCAGGCGTGCCGCGCCAAGTTGCGCGCCCATGCCCGAACCGAAATTGGCCAGCAACAGCGTCCACCCGACGATGGGGAAAAGCGGCGCCCACGCGCGCCCTACGGTGTAGACGTAAGCCGTATCGACGTCTGGGAATTTCTCGGACGCAGGCCAGATCAACTGCGCGACGTAGACTTCGATCGCCGACAGAAGGCCGATGACGATGCAGGTCAGCACCGTCGCCAGCAAAATGTTGCGCCGCGGATTTTCCGCCTCTTCCGACAGCGTCGAGATTCCGTCGAATCCGATATAGGTCAGCACCGCGATCGAAGTGCAACCAAACAGCGCGCCATAACTGAACGTCTGCGGATCGTAAAACGGCCGCAGGAAAAATCCGGGATCGTTGTGCGGATGGCCGAAGATGTAGCGCGCCGCAGCGACGATCACGACGCAAACGACCGCGCCCATCGCCACAGCCATCACTGTGTTCACGCGCGCCGACGTCTTGATGCCGCGAATATTCAGCAGCGTAAATACGACGGCAAAGAAAACCTTCCAGGTCCAGACTGGCACTCCGGGCGCGAATGCGTGCGCCTGTTGCGCGCACCAGATCGTGCAGATCAGCGGATTGAGCATGTAATCCATGACCATGCTCCATCCGGTGACGTAGCCAAGCCCCGGATGAATTTCCTGCGCGACGTAGGTGAATGCCGACCCTGCGGAGGGATACGCGCGCGCCATGCGTCCGTAACTGATGCCGGTGAAGAGCATCGCCACCATCGCGATCAGGATCGCGGTGACGACGTGACCGTGGCCGCGATCGCTCAGAACGCCGAAGACCGACATCGGCGCCACCGGCTGAATCACGATCACGCCGTACAGAATCAGGTCCCAGAGCGTGAGCGTGCGCCGGAGACTGGGTCCCGCGTTGCTCGTTGTGACCGTAGCTTCGTTGCTCAATTCGACCTCGTGCCGCGGCGAATTTCTGCCTGCTTACACACTCGCCTGCGGCATGGTGCGGCCTCAACCTTGCAGCTCAGGCCGAATATTGAATCGTTTGAATTGGGCATCTTGCGTGATTCCTGCTCGCCAAGCAAGCCCAATCTGCGCCTGCGCCCCGCCGTGATAACGGCCCGTGCGATACTGAACGCAGACGGAACTTTGACTCGAACTCGGCCCACGCGAAGCAGCGTGACTTACCCATGTACGCCTTTTCTCAACTCTGCGAATCCATCGCCGCAACCACGAAGAAGCTCGAAAAGATTCAACTTGTCGCCGACTATTTTCGCTCCCTGCACGGCGATCTCGACAACGCTGCGCTGGGCGCACTCTATCTCTGCGGTAACGTTTTTCCTCGCCGCGAAGAGCGCGTCCTGTCGGTCGGTTTCTCGGTGATTCTGCGCGCGGTCGCCGCAATCTCTGGCAAAGAGCCGCACGGACTCGGACCGACGCTCCGTCACCATGGCGACATCGGCGCCGGAGCCGAGGAAATCCTGGCCGACCACCAGACGCCGTCTACGATGCGGCTGACCGACATTGCGGATGTCTACGATGCGCTGGCGCGGCAGCGCGGGCCCGCGGGGAAGCAGGCGCTGTTTGAAGAAGCGCTGCGTAAGCTCTCCGCGCTCGAGGCGAAATACTTCATCAAGATTTGCACCGGCGAGCTTCGCATCGGGCTGAAAGAGAGCCTGGTGGAAGAAGGAATCGCGCGCTGCTATGAGCAGCCTTCGGCCGTCGTGCAGCGAGCGAACATGTTGACCGGTGATATCAGCGAGACGCTGCGACTGGCGGCAGAAGGCCGGCTGGCGGGATTGCAGCTCGAATTGTTTCGGCCGATTTCTGTCATGCTCGCGAGTCCGGTCGATACCGCGGCCGAGCTGGTCGAGGTTTTTCCGAACGGCGCGCTCGTCGAGGAAAAATTCGACGGCATCCGCGCCCAGGTACATAAGCGCGGCGACAAAGTAGAGATGTATTCGCGCACTCTCGACCGTGTCACCGAGTTTCCAGAGCTTGCGGCGCCGCTTCGGAAAGTGCCTGGCGACTTCATTCTCGACGGCGAAATCATCGGCTGGCGCGATGGTCGCGCGATTCCGTTCACCGAATTACAGCAGCGGCTGGGGCGCAAGCAGATCGACCTTTTTACATCGACGCTTGTGCCGGTGAGCTTCATCGCGTTCGACTTGCTTTTGCTCGATGGCGAATCGCTTCTCGATCTTGAGCTTGCCGAGCGGCGACTGCGACTGACGAACCTGCTTACTCCTCATGAGAAGCCCGAGTTGCAATTTACACGCGCCGAACTTTGCACGACTGTCGATGAAATCGAAGCTGCGTTTGCCTCGGCCCTCGCGAAAGGGAACGAAGGGCTCGTGGCGAAGGGGCCGCAATCGCCTTATGTTCCGGGACGGCGCGGGCAATATTGGATCAAGCTGAAGCGGCCGCTGGCGACGCTCGACGTCGTCGTGACCCGCGCCGAATTCGGACACGGAAAGCGCCGCGGTTTGCTCTCGGATTACACGTTCGCCGTGCGTGATACGGATTCCGGTGAAGGCCCGGGCCGGCTCGTCAACATCGGGAAGGCCTATTCCGGCGTGACAGACGCTGAAATCGCGCATCTAACCGAATTTTTCTTTGAGCACACCATCGAAGATCATGGCCACGTCCGCGACGTCGAACCGGTGATCATCATGGAAGTCGCGTTCAACAACATCCAGAAATCGAACCGCCACAACTCCGGTTTCGCTCTCCGATTTCCACGAATCGTGCGCCTCCGCGACGATAAACCCGTCAACGAAATCGACACTTTGTCACGCGTTCGTGAAATTTTTGCGAGCCAAACGCCGCCTTCGCGAACGGACGAAACGTCAGAAAAGTAGATTGCCCTGACGAACAGGCCTGCGTTGCGCACGCCAGACCGCCTCATTGTCATTTCTTCTTCACGCGCGTGAGATCGCCTGTCCGTGTGTACAGGGCCGACAATCCACAAGGACGGTATCTTTTAGTGAAAAGAAGCGCAGATTGAGCCGCAACCCCTGCGATGAAAGCGGGGTCTAATACTGTGAGAGGGCCCGGTCCCAGCCGAGGTCAGGTCAGAAATAAATATGGGCAAGGGCTCACTCGTCACCAAACAACTCAGCGCGACGCCATTCTTGTCGCACGCATCGGGCTTTGTCGTGGTGTTTTTCCTCTCGATGTGGCTGCGCGTGGTGCCGTTACAGTCCGATCCGATCCTGCAGGGATATTTGCAGGTCACGACCGGATTGCTCGCCTTCGTTTTTGCGGCTGTCACCCTCGTTCGATTCCAGGGCACGCAAGACCGCATCTCACTCATTCTCGGATCCGGATTTTTGCTCAGCGGCACGCTGCTTACGGCGTCGAGCCTTCTCTTTTTCCAATTTTTGCAGGAAACGCCGATCCATTTGCGATGGGCGCCGGTGTCGTGGTGGGTCGGGCGCATCGTGTTGGGATTGCTGCTCGTAGTTGCGCTGCTCGTCGAGCATTTTTTGCCGCGTTCGCGGCGGCCGCGGCTCGAAATTGCCGGCGCGCTGTTCACGGTGGTCATGCTGACGTGGGGAATCACAGCGTTGTTGCGGCGATTTCCGGCGGAGGCCTCGCCGCACCCGCTGGCGTTCATTCCGAATCCGGCTCAACTTTTGCCCGCCGTATTATTTTTGGTGGCGCTGGTGTGGTTCCGGCGGCGTTTGCAGATTGAGGACTCGGCGTTCGATCGCGCGCTGTATTCGGCGGCGTGGATGAACGTCGCGGCGCAGCTTGCGGCGTCGCAGTCGTCGCGGCTGCTGGATTCGCCGTTTGTCTTGGCGCAGGCGCTGACGGTGACGAGTTACGCGGTCGCGCTCGGCGGGGCGCTGCTCGACAATGCGCGTTTGTTCGAGCAGGTGCAGCATCTGGCGGTCAGCGATCCGCTGACGGGACTCGCGAATTATCGGCGGCTGCTGGATGTGCTGGAGAGCGAAACGGAGCGCACGAATCGCAATGGGCGTCCGTTTTCGGTGCTGCTGCTCGATCTCGATGGGCTGAAGAAAATCAATGATACATACGGGCATCTGACGGGCAGCCGCGCGCTGTGCCGTCTTGCCGACACGCTGCGCATCAATTGCCGCGCGATCGACACTGCTGCGCGTTATGGCGGCGATGAGTTTGCATTGATTTTGCCGGAGGCGCAGGAGCCGGAGGCGCAGCAGGTTGCCACGCGCATTCGCGATGTGCTCTCGCGCGATACGGAGACGCCGACGTTGTCGGCCAGCATCGGTATTTCGACATACAACGGAAACGGCGAACGAATTGAGAAGTTGCTGTCGGAAGCCGACGAGCATCTTTATGCGGAGAAAGCGCAGCGCAAATCGCCGGCTGCGGCGGCCGCCGCCGCGTTGAACATTCGCCGGCGCGCGCAGAAAGCCTGAACGCCGTTTAGGGCAGACAGCGATGTGCCGCGGGCTCTGACCTACTTCGGTTCGTAATCCTTCAATTGCTCGGTGATTTTCGATTTATCGCCGACGACCACGATCGTCATCGATTCTGGCTTGATGTATTTCGTCGTCATCGCTTGCACTTGCGCCGGCGTAACTGAATTCACCTTCTGCACGTACGTTTTCAGGTAGTCATCGCTCAGTCCTTGCAGATCGACGTAGCGCAACTGTCCGATCAGCGCCTGGCGCGATGAATTTTGAATCACGAAGAGGCCGGAGATGTAGCTCTGGATGCCCTTCAGCTCTGCTTCGGGCGGAGCCTGCTGTTGCAAGCGCGTGATCTCGCCAAAAATTTCCTTGAGCGAAGCGCCGGTGTCCTTCGTCGTCACGTCGGCAACTTCAGCCCAGTAGGCGTCGTGATAGCGCGTCGAAACCTGGCTGCGCGGCGAGTAGGTGTAGCCTTTTTGTTCGCGAATGTTGGCGGTGATACGCGACGCGAACGAGCCGCCGAGCAGCGCGTTGGTCACGCCGAGCGGAATGCTGTCGGGGTTGGTCGGCCCTGCGACGGGCAAACCCGCATACAGCGTCGATTGCGGCGCGCCGGGGCGGTCGGTTACGTCGAGTAAACGCTGTGTCTTTGGCGAAGCTGGGCGATTTTCTGGCGGTGTGCCTTTGGCCCAGCCGCCGAAACTTTCAGAGATCGCTTTCTTCATGGCCGCGGCGTCGAATTTTCCAGCGACATAAAGATGTGCGCGAGCCGCGCCGAAATTTGCGGCGTAAAATTTGCGCGCGTCGTCGATCGTAAGGCCGTTGACGCTCGCCTCGGTCGGCAGCACATCGCCGTACGGATGATCGCCATACATCAGCTTGCGGAAGCGAGCGAGCGCGATCTGTGCAGGCTGCGTTTTCGAGACGGCGATTTGCCGCAGCATGTTTGTCTTGATGCGCGCGAGCTCCGACTCCGGCAAGAGCGGATTCTGGACCACATCGGCGAGGAGCTTTACCGACGCCGGGCCGCTTTCCGAGAGCACGTCCATCGCGACCGTCGTTTCGTCGACGCCGACGCCGATACCGAGCGAGCTGCCCATCTGCGCGGCGGTCTGCGCAACTTGCTCGGACGACATCGTCTTCGTGCCTTCCTTCATCAATTCGCCGGTGATGTCGGCGACGCCGAGCTTGTCAGCGGTTTCGTCGATGTTGCCGCTGCGCAGCGCGAGGCTCACGGTGACCTTGGGAATATTTCCGTAGGGCACGAGCGTGACTTTCATCCCGTTCGGCAGCGAGTACGTTTCGTGCGAAGGAACGGTGAATGCTTTCGGCGCGCTGCCCGGTGGCGGCGCCTGTTTCGGCGCGGTCGAAGTCGTTGGAGCAGTCGGAGCCGCATCTTGCGCGAGCAGCGTCGGATGCGTGGAAGGGAAGCAGCATCGTTGCAGCAATCGCAGTAGTGACTACAATTCGTCTGGCTCTCGTCGCCATCATCAATTCCTCCGCGCCGGTTCGTTCCGTCAACTTCATTGCGTGCGTCGTCTTCGTTGCCTGTATCGCTGTTCGATTCATCGAGTAATTCGCGCGCGAGATTTTCACGGCTTCGCTCCCGCCGCCGGCTCGGCCGCAGCTGCCTTCGGCTCTACAACGAGCACCGTGCGATTTTCCGGCCGCAAATATTCGGCCGCGGTTTTCTGCAGCAATTCCGGCGTAACTTTGTCGAGCTGAGTCGCCAGCGTATTCACTTTGCCGGGATCGTCGTCAAATAGCGCAAAGCTCGCAAGGATGTCCATCAATCCGAATCCGCCCTGCGTGCCAAACGTGTCGTACAAATCCGAGTGCGCCTTCACCTTCGCGCGGTCGAGCGTCTTCTGATCCACCGGTTTGGTGCGTAGCGGTTCGATCACGCCGTCGATTGCTGTAACAATCTCGTCGGGTTTTGTGGATGGATCGTACAAAAGATTCGCGATGAACAGCATCGGCCCCTGATAGTTGTACGGATTGCCGAGCAGGTTGATGCCGCCTTCAACGCCACCCGCGTAGCCGCGCTTCTGCACCAATTCCTGATGCAGCAGGCTGTCATCACCCTCGATCAAAATCTGATCGAGCAAAATCATCGCGTAATATTCCGGCGTGCCGCGCTCCGGCACGTGATACGCAACGGCCAACGCCGGCCGCTTCGTCAGCGGGTCCGTTTTCGTCTGGCGCTTCTCCTGCTCCTGGCGCGGCTCTTTCAAATCGGGCTGTGGCGGCAAATTGGACGCCTTCAGCGGCCCAAAATATTTCTCCACAAATTTCTTCGCTTCCGCCGGATCGAAGTCGCCGACGATCGTCAGCGCCGCGTTATTCGGCGCGTAGTACGTCTTGAAGAAATCCTGCACCTCGGTGAGCTTCGCGGATTCGATGTCCTTGATGTCTCCGTAAAAGTTGTGCGCGTTGTACCAATTCGTGTTCGCCACCTGCGGCATGTCGAGCCACGGAAATCCGCCGAGCGGCCGGTTCAGCACGTTCTGCTTCACTTCGCTGCCGACGACGCCCTGCTGATTCGTCAGGTTCGCGTCCGTGACCGCAAGCCCGCCCATGCGATCGGCTTCCGCCCACAGCGCGGTTTCCAGCTTGTTCGCCGGCAGCACCTCGAAATAATTCGTGAAGTCGAAGCGCGTCGAGCCATTCAGAATTCCGCCGTTCGTCTGCACCAGCTTGACGAACTCCATCTTTCCGAGATTCTGCGAGCCCTGAAACATCATGTGCTCGAACAAAGTGCGCGAAGCCGGTGCGGTCGCGCGGCTCGATGCGAAATCCGATGTGGTAATAAACGCCGACGCAAATAATCGGGGAAGTGTGATCGGGCGAGAGCACGACGCGCAGCCCGTTCGGCAGCTTGTAATATTCGACCGGGATTTTAAATTCGCCGACGCTGCCCGCCGGCGCGCTGGCCTTCGCAGCCGCGGCCGTATCGTCCGCTGCGTAGGAAATCCGCGCGCTGCCAAACGCCAGTGCGAACGCGACCGCCGTTGCCGCTGACCCCTCGTGCTACTCGCATCACTTTGCCCACAGTTCTCCCTCCAAATCTCTACATACAGACGCAAATTCCGCCTGGAAGTTTCACTCCGCTGACCGTCCGCCGAGCACAGCCAAACTCTCTTAGAAAACTGCACGATGCTGCATTTTATCTTTCGTCTCAAGCGAAAATCGAGGATCGCCGGCCGCCCCATCTAGGATGCGCTTGGCGACGTATTCGCCTACCGCCGGCCCGTGCTTGAAACCGTGCCCCGAACCGCCTCCCACAAACCACACATTCTCGGCGCCCGGATGCCGATCGATCAGAAAATCTCCGCTCGAAGTATTTTCGTACTGGCAAACGCGCGTCTCGACGATCGGAGCGCCGCGCAATGCCGGGAATCTCCGCCCCACGTAGGCACGCACTTCTTCAGCCGCAGCTTCGGTGACGATGCGCGATTGCGTGTCGGGATCGACGCGCGGCCCGTGCCGATCGAGCGCAATCTTGAATCCGCGCGCCTCGATATCCGGCATCCCGTAAGTCTCGTCACCCTGAAAGAGAAAAGTGGGCAGCGCCGCCGGAGAAAATCGTGTGTCACCCGGCGGCACGCCAAAAAAATAAATCTCCTGCCGCGTCGGGAAAATCCGCTCGCCCAGCACATCGGGAAAAACCTTCCCAAGCCACGCGCCGCACGCAAAAACAAAGACATCGGCCTCAAACTCCTCGCCGCTGCGCGTCCGCACCGACGAAATCGACTTCGCCCCCGCAGCAATCGCCGGCGTCATAACTTCACCCACGCGATATTCCACGCCGCGAAAAATCGCATCCTCGACCACCGCCGCGACCGCCCGTCGCGCCATCAAAACACCGCTCGTCGGCTCAAAAATCGCGCTGGCAATCCCATTCAAATTGATCTGCGGATAGCGCTTCTCTAACTCCGCTCGATCCAACTGCTCAAACTCAACCCCGCAGCGCGTCAGCGTTGCCGCGGTATCGCGAATCCGCGCGTCGCCTTCCGACGCCAGCCACAACACGCCCGTCTCGTGAAACAGTCCCGGCCGTTTGAATCCGAAAAATTCCTTCCACTGCGCCATCGAATTCTGCGACATGCGCGTGTAAATCTCATCCGCGCCATATCCCATGCGGATGATGCGCGACTCGCCCGCCGAACTCGCGCGCGCATTGCCCGGCCCGTACGCGTCCAACAGCAGCACGCGTTTGTCGCGCCGCGCAAAATGCGACGCCGTCCACGCGCCAAATACTCCCGCCCCGACGACGACTACATCGAATCGTTCCATTGCACCAAGCCCGCATCGAAAACGCGCTCAAATCCTATCTCATCCGCCCCAACGCCGCACCTTCCTCGCACTCTCTCAACGAATCCTCAAGAGTGTTCTGATCCGAACGGATTTTCTGTCGCACCACGATGCTGTTAAGCTACGCGTCGCAAATTCAAAATCAAACGCAGCAGAATCTCCGGAGGCCCCATGCGTCGCCGTTCTTTCATCGCAACAATCCCAGTCGCCGCGGCCGCAGCGGGCTCCCTCACAGGCGACGCCTTGGCCCAACAACAAAACTCAGCGCCAAAATCCGACGCACAAACTCAGCCGCTCCCAAAATTTCAGCCCAAAGGCGACGACAAATTCATCCGCCCCGACGTTCACGCCGGCGATCGCCCCGTTGGAGCAAGCTTCGCCAGCCGCTCCGCCGCGATGGGCCGCTCCGGCGCAGCAGGCACCGCGCATCCGCTCGCGACGCTCACCGCCATCGAAACTCTGAAACGCGGCGGCTCCGCAGTCGACGCCGCCATCGCCGCAAACGCATGCCTCGGCTTCCTCGAACCGACCAGCTCCGGCATCGGCGGCGATTGCTACGCGATGATCTGGGATCCAAAACTGTCGAAAGTCGTCAGCCTCGCCGGCTCCGGCCGCTCGCCGAAATCGCTGACACTCGAAACCGTCCGCGCTCGGTCACCGAAAGGTGTCATCGCCCCGCTCGGCGCGATTTCCGTCTCCACTCCCGGCGCGCTCGACGCCTGGTGGACGATGCACCAGCGCTACGGCAAATTAAAATGGCACGAGCTTTTCGAGCCCGCGATTCATCTCGCCGAATCCGGCGTTCCCGTTCCGCAAATCATCGGCTACTACATCAAGCGCAATCTCGATGCCTTCACCCGCGCCAATTCCGGCGTTGAAGAAACCGCCAACGCGATGCACACCTGGGCGCCCAGCGGCAAAGCGGTCGGCGAAGGCGACGTCTTCCGCAATCCCGATCTCGCTCGCACATACAAAATGATCGCCGAGGGTGGCCGCGACGCTTACTACGACGGCCCCATCGCGCAAACCATCGAAGCCTACTTCAAGCGCATCGGCGGCTGGCTCACACGCGAAGACCTGCGCGAACAACACGCCGAATGGCTCGATCCGCTCGTCACCAATTATCGCGGCCTCGACGTGTACGCCATGGCCGCCAACACGCAAGGCCTCGCCACGCTGCAACTTCTCAACATCGTCGAAAATTTCGATCTGCGCGGCATGGGATTCCAATCCGCCGCCTCACTTCACACGCAAGTCGAAGCCAAGCGCCTTGCCTACGAAGATCGCGCGCGCTATTACGCCGATCCGCACTTCGCAAAAATTCCCATCGAGTGGCTGATCTCGAAATCCTACGCGGCAGAGCGCGCGAAGCTCATCAAGCCCGACGCGATTCTCGATCCCGTTCATCCCGGCCAGGCGCCGAGTCACGGCGACACCACCTATTTCACCGTCGCCGATTCCAGCGGCATGATGGTCAGCCAGATTCAATCCAATTTTCGCGGCATGGGTTCGGGACTCGTCGCCGATGGCCTCGGCTTCATGTTCCAGGATCGCGGCGAACTTTTCTCATTGCAGGACGGCCATCCCAACATCTACGCGCCCGGCAAGCGTCCGTTCCAGACGATCATTCCTGGCTTCGCGGTGAAAGACGGCAAACCGTGGATGTCTTTCGGCGTGATGGGCGGCGACATGCAGCCGCAAGGTCAATCGCAAATCGTGATCAATCGCATCGACTACGGTCTCGACATTCAGGCGGCAGGCGACAGCCCGCGCTGGCACCACGAAGGTTCATCGCAATCGATGGGCGAAGATGTGGCGGGTCTCGGTCCGAAGGGAATTCTGCGTCTCGAATCCGGTGTGCCCGAAGCGACGCGCAAAGCGCTCGCCGACCTCGGCTGGCCGCTTGGACCCAGCGACGGCGGCTTCGGCCGCTACGAATGCATCGCGCCGCACATGAGCGGCGACGATCGCGTCTATGCCGCCGCTAGCGAAATGCGCGCCGACGGCTGCGCGCTCGCATACTGATTCGCGTCACTTCTTGACGGCATCCCGGTTCTTGATCGTGTCCGCCCAGGGCGCAAGTGTGTGAATTGCTTTGGAATCCGTCGGATCCAGATGCAATGGGGTAATCGAAATGTCCCCGGCAAAAATCGCGGCGTAATCGGAATCGGGCGCGACGTCGGAATCGATGCGCTGTTCGAAAAGCCAGAAATACAAACGCCCGCGCGGATCCTTACCTTCGCTCAGTTGGTTGCGCGTGATCTTCTTCGATTGCCGCGTGAAGCGCACGCCGCCCTTCCATGGTTCGGGCACATTGATATTGAGCAGCACCTGATCGGGCAATTTCTCGGTTAACACAAGCTCGGCGGCGGTTCGCGCGATGCGTGCGGCCGGCGCAAAATCGACGCCCGATTTCTTCGAGCACAGCGACATCGCCACCGCCGGAATGTGATGCAGCGCGGCCTCGCGCGCTGCGCCGACGGTGCCGGAGTAGTACGCGTTCTCCCCAAGATTCGCGCCGTAATTGATGCCCGAAATCACGATATCAGGCGGTTCCGGAAGCAGCTTGTGCAACGCTACGATCACGCAATCCGCCGGCGTCCCATCGACCGCCCATTCGCGCTCCGCGACTTCGTGGCACACGATCGGCTGGCGCAGCGTCAGCGATTGAGCGGCGCCGCTCTGTTCGCGGCTGGGCGCCACGATGCTGATCGTCCCGAGCCCTTCCATGGCATCGCGAAGCGTTCGCAATCCGACGGCCTGAATGCCGTCATCGTTCGTCAAAAGTATGTGAGTCATGTCCCTTGCGATGTTAGCAGCAGGATGCGGTGGAAGCGTAACGCGCGGTGGCACCGGCTCCGTCTGAGTCATTGTGGGGAAGAGCGGTCGCGGCTCATTATTCAGGCAACGAGGCCGACTTCGCGCTTCTCTAACCTGAAGAGGCCGTCGGTCATGAAAATGACCTACGCACTTAGCGGATCGCAGTTAAGCCTTCGTAGATGATGCTGTTCGCGGGATTCGCCATTTCTTCGTAGGGTCTTTCGTGTAGTACAAGGCGGCAGCCTTTGTTTTATGCTGCCTCATTCGGCAACACGCTCGATCTGGCTCGTCACTCATGCTTCCAGCAAGCGTCCAGGGCATCTCATCGAGAAAGAAGGCGCGGCTCGCATTTTTGTCCGCGTTGATCCTGCTGTTTGGCTGCGGCCTCGCGGCAACGATTACCATCGCCCGTTTTATTCGCGCGGCCAAATGGGCGGCGCACAGCTACGAGGTGCAGGTTTCACTGGGCGACCTGCAAACGTCACTTTCCAGTGCCGCGCGCACGCGTACCGTTTATCTGAACTCTGGTGACGAGACCACCCTCTCTGAGTATCCCGGGACCAAAAAGCGCGTTCATAACGATCTCACGCAAATCCGCGAACTAGTTCGCGACAATTTGTCGCAAGTATCCCAGGCACAGCAACTCGACGACATTGTCTTGCGCCGGCTCGAACTGATGGACGCGGCGATCGAAATGCGTCGCGCCGGTCCGCTG
Organism: uncultured Acidobacteriota bacterium; assembly: GCA_963766985.1. GTDB lineage: Bacteria > Acidobacteriota > Terriglobia > Acidiferrales > UBA7541 > Acidiferrum. The sequence continues at coordinate 802,455 of CAVYCJ010000002.1, read as the reverse complement.
GACGATTCCACGCAACTGCGGCTCAGCCGGGAAAATGTCACCGCCGTCGCCGACTTCATGGACGTCTCGCAGCGCATGATGGACGAAGAGGAAAAACTTCTCGGCCAGCGGCGCCAGTTGTTCGGTTCGCTCTTCTTCTGGGTGCTTTTCATTCTGGCCGCGGGATTCATCATCGCGGTGGTTCTGTTGTGGATTCACTTCCGCCTGCTGAGCGCCGAGCTTGCTGAACGCGAACGCATGGAAGAGAGCGCGCGGCGGCTCAGCGTGCGTGTGCTACAGCTTCAGGACGAAGAGCGCCGCAAATTTTCGCGCGAGCTGCACGACAGCCTGGGGCAACTGCTCGCCGTCGCCAAGATGCACATGACGGTGCTGCTCGACAAAAATCCGCATGACGAATTGCTGAAGGAAATCGATCAACTGCTGACGGACTCCGTCACTGAAACGCGCACGATTTCGCATTTGCTCCATCCGCCGCTGCTCGATGAAGTGGGGATCGCGTCGGCCGCGCGCTGGTATGCCGAAGGATTCGCGAAGCGCAGCGGCATCGAAATCGTCGCCGATATTCCCGACGATCTGAAGCGCATGTCGCGTCCCGCGGAGTTGGTGCTCTTTCGCGTGTTGCAGGAATCGCTGACGAACATTCATCGCCACTCGCGCAGTTCGCGCGCCGAAATCTCGCTCCAGACCAACGCGAAAGGCGCGATCTTGCGCATCCGCGACTACGGCAAAGGAATCTCGCGCGAGATGCTGGAAGGCTTCCTGCGTAGCGGCGGTGGCAACGTAGGCGTAGGCCTCGCCGGCATGCGCGAACGCGTCCGCGAACAAGGCGGCCAGTTCGACATCCAATCCGACCGCAACGGCACCACCATAACGGTGATCATGCCCACCGCCCCCGCCGAATCCGCCACCCCGCTGATCGCCCCTCTCCCCGTCGATTGAGAGTCGCGGGTTCGTGGGAATCAGATTCTTTCATCAGCTTCTCAGCATCAAAGCAACCTCACTGAGGTGTGGGTCTTTTCGGAGGGTCGCGAAGACTGTACTGCGAGGAACTGAAAAATTATGGTCGGGACGACTGGATTCGAACCAGCGACCTCACGCACCCCAAGCGTGCGCGCTACCAGGCTGCGCTACGTCCCGACCGGGGTAAAACGACGCCGTTGAGGCGGCGTCAGGGCGACAACATCAAAAACAGCCGGAATCACGCGGAGTTTTGAAATCCACGGGCACCGGCTAACGTCAAGGTTATCACTGTCCCCGGCGTTCGAGAAGGGTCAAGAAGCCGCGGAGCGAATCGCGCAAGTCGAGCAGCATCTTGCGATTCAGGAGTTCGGCGGCGTTTTCGGTGGTGGCACGGGGCGCGGCATGCGCGGCGTGGGCTTCCGCATCGGCGTGATGAGCGTGCTCGGATGTGGTTGCGTAAGAGCCGTTCGAGCTTTCGTCGGCTGAACCTGCACCTGAGGCCGAAGCTGCGCGCGCGGACGGTTCGACGGCAATGGCTCCGTTGGTTTCGCGGAGGTGGCGGCGGGCGCCGGCGATGGTAAATCCTTCGTCGTAGAGCAGGCGCTTGATCTTGAAAACCATGTCCACGTCTTGCTGGCGATACATGCGGTGGCCGCTCGGACTCTTCACCGGCTCGAGCATCGGGAACTCGGTTTCCCAATAGCGCAGCACGAAGGGCTTGAGATCGGAGAGGCGGCTGACTTCACCGATGCGATACAGTCGCTCGTCGTCGATTTCGGGTTGCAGTGCGGTAGCGGTGCTCATCTTTTTCTAAATCCGCTCTCGAAATTTTATTTCCTGATCGGCGCTAGGCACGATCAGGCGGTGGGCTCTCTTTCATCCTAGGCCAAATTCGCGCGGTGTCAACGGTACGAGGCTGTGGAAGCCTGTCTGAAACTTATCTTGCCCGTCCGCCAGACAGCGCATTACTTGCGCTCGTAGATTACGCGGCCATCAAAAATCGTCAGGTCAACTTTTGTGTTCTGAATTCGCTCCGGCGGAATCGAGAAGATGTCGTCGGAAAGAATCACGAGATCGGCGAGTTTGCCTGGCTCGATCGAGCCTTTCACTTTTTCCTGATGCTCGGCGAATGCGGAGCCCACTGTATACGCGTGCACCGCTTGTGCGACGGTGATGCGCTGCTCCGGGATCCAGCCGCCGGGATTTTTTCCATCTAACGTTTGACGGGTCGTGGCGGCGTAAATTCCCAGGACGGCGTCGAGCGGCGCAACGGCCCAGTCAGAGCCGAAAGCGAGCGTCGCACCGGCGTCGAGCAGCGATTTCCACGCATAACTCGAGTGAGCGCGTTCGGGACCGATCACTTTTTCCGCCCAGCGGCCGTCGTCGATCGCGTGATACGGCTGCATCGAGGCGATCACGCCGAGCTTGGCGAAGCGCGAATAATCGTCAGGATGAATGTGCTGCACGTGCTCGATGCGCGGGCGGCGATTGGCGGGGCCATTGTCCTTTTCCAGGCGCGCGTAGAGGTCGAGAATCGTGCGTATCGCGCGATCGCCAATCGCGTGAATCGTCAGCTGAAGCCCGGCTTTGTCGGCGGCTCGCATCTCGCCGTAAAACTTCTCGACGTCGAGAAGATCAGGGCTGGCGAGGCCGCGATTCGACGGATTGTTCGCAAATGGTTCATCCATCCACGCGGTTTCGGAGCCAAGCGCCCCGTCGGCAAACGCCTTCAAATTCCCGATGCGCAAGAGGCGCGCTGCCGAACGGTGCGACGATTCCGGGATCGGCGAACATCTTCCAGTCACGAACGCGCACGCCTTGATAAATGCGCACGGTGAGTTTGCCTTCTCGCTCGAACTTCTGGAACTCACGAAAGACTTCCGGCTGGCTTTCGTCTTCCGGAGTATCGGCGAGATTCTGCACGCTCGTTATGCCGTGAATCGCGGCTTCGTGGATGGCGGCTTCCATCGCTTGATCCTGCTCTGCCGCGGGTAGCGGGGGCATTACGCGCGTGACGAGAGCGGTGGCGGAGTCCTTCAGCATTCCCGTTGGATTGCCGTCTTTGTCGCGGACGATTTCGCCGCCGGGAGGATCTTTCGTGCTGCGATCGATGCCGGCGAGCTTTAACGCGAGAGAGTTCGCGAGCGCCATGTGGCCATCGGTGCGCCACAGGAACGCCGGATGATCGCCGGTCACATCGTCAATGAGTTGGTGTGTCGGCAAGTTGGGAGGATTCCATCGCTGATGATCCCAGTTGCCGTTGCGGAGCCATGTGCCTGGCGCGCGGGTCTTCGCGAACTGCGCGATGCGCTCCCTGAATTCGGCGGGACTATTCGCTGTGCCGAGTTCGACGGAGATGAGCGACGCGCCGCCGTCGAGGAAATGGACGTGGGCGTCGTTGAATCCGGGCAGAAGCAAGCGGCCGTGCAGGTCGATGACTTTTGTGTCGGGGCCGGCGAGCTTGCGGATGGCTGCGTCGTCGCCGACGGCGAGGATCTTGTTGCCGTCGAGAGCGACGGCGTGCGCGATCGGCAGCGCGGGATTCTCGGTCCAGACTTTGCCGTTGACCAGAATTACGCTGGCTTCGTTCGCGTGCGCCGCGTAAGCGCATGCGGTCAACGACAGCAAAGCGAGCGCAAGAAATTGCACCTTCATTCGTAATTTCATCTGCAAATGAACGCGGCTCCTAACTTGTCGTGGAATGTTTTTGTGACAAGACGGCGCAGCGTATCAGTGAAGTGGTCTAGTCGTCGATTTCTTTTGTTTCGTGCTCGCGCATGAGGCGAGGGCCGTGCTGCTTTCGCTCGGCTTCGCGGGCTTTGGCGCGCGACTCAGGTTCGCGCGTGTCGCGCTCCGCTTTGCGCAGGCGCTGGACGAAGCGGATTGGAGCACCGGGGAAATCCCATTTTTTACGGAGCTGATTTTCGAGGAAGCGCTGGTAGCTGAAATGAAGTGGCGTTTTTTGATTGGTGAAAATCAGGAACGTCGGCGGCGACGTCTTCGCCTGGGTCATGTAATAGATCTTGACCGGGCGAGCCTTCGGAGTGGTTCCGCGTTGCAGGTCGATGTCTTCCTTGAGCCAGCGATTGAGTTCGGGCGTGGGAATGCGCTTGCGACGCGCGGCGATGACCAGATCGATCAGCGGAAAGAGCTTGGTGGCGCGATCACCGGTTTTTGCGGAGAGAAAAACGATCGGCGCGTAGCTGAGGAATTTGAGTTTGTCGCGGACGAGTTTTTCGTAGTCGAAGAGCAGGCGGCTTTTGTCCTGATCGCCGAAACCGTGGACGCCTTGCGTCGCGCCCGCGTAGGAATATTCGCGCGAACCACTTTTGTGCGAGCTGTCTTTGCCGCGGTTGGCGCGACTTGCGCTGGCGCGTGCTTCGCCTGCTTTGAATTTCGCGCGGGTCTGCGCAGTGGTACTGAATTTTGCGGCGGCTTCGGCGCGTCGATCGTGAGCGGCGCGGCGAGCCTCGCCTTTGCTCGTGGCGGCGTCGCGCTCCGCGGACCGGCGCGCGGCTTCGACGGCGAGATCCCACTTGTTCATGACGATGATGACGCTGCGGCCGGATTGCTCGGCGTAGTTGGCGATTTGCGCGTCGCCCTGCGTTACGCCCTGCTCGCTGTCGACGACGAGTAGTGCGACGTCGCAGCGTTCCAGGCCGCGGCGCGCCATGACGACGCTGAGCTTTTCGGCGACGAGCGTGGTCTTGCCTTTGCGGCGGATGCCGGCGGTGTCGACGAAATTGTAGAGGTGGCCTTCGTGCTCGACTTCGGTGTCGACGGAATCCATGGTGGTGCCGGGAATGGGCGAGACGATGGAGCGTTCTTCGCCGACCATGCGATTGAGGAGCGTGGATTTGCCGACGTTGGGGCGGCCGATGATGGCGATTTGCACGGGGCGATTGGCGTCGGGGACGGCGGACTCGTCGGCGAATTCGTTTTCGGCTTCGGCGTATTCGGGGTCGATGTCGGATGGAGGCTCGACATCTGAAATCTCGCCAAGCTGGGGCGCAGCGTGCTGCGGCCCTACGTGTTTTTTAGTGGGAGACGGTGCGCCTTTCGCGGCGGCGGTTGCGTCGGGATCGAACGTCGCGAGGGCGGCGTCGAGGAGGTCGTCCACGCCGGTGCCATGTTCGGCGGCGATCGGGAAGATGGGGGCGCCGAGGCGATGGAATACGGCGGCGTTGTTGACCTGAGAGGTGGCGTCGACTTTGTTGACGGCGACGACGAAGGGTTTGCCGGTGGCGCGGAGGAGGCGGGCGAGTTCTTCGTCGAGCGGCGTGAGTCCAGCCTGGCTGTCGACGACGAGAACGAGCAGGGAAGCGTTCTTGATGGCGATGTTGGCCTGGCGCAGGATTTCGGTCGGGATGAGGGCTTTATCGTCGGGGACGATGCCGCCGGTGTCTACGATTTCGATGTGGTGGCCGAGCCACTCGGCTTTGCCGTAGATGCGATCGCGGGTGATGCCGGGCTCGTTGGTGACGATAGCGCGTCGCGTGCCGGTCAAGCGATTGAAGAGCGTGGACTTGCCGACGTTGGGGCGGCCGACGATGACGAGCGATGGAAGTTTTTGCGACATGGTTAGTGGAGTAGAGAAGTTAGCATGCGCGGGGAATGTTTGCAGGGCGGAAGGGCTTCCGTTGGCGAGGTTGGAAGTGGATGAGACCCTCCCCCCGGGGTGTTTTTGCGTAAGGATGTGATTCTGTGGGAGTTATTCGGCGAGATTGCGCAAGGATGTGATTCTAAGGGATTTAACGCAGATCGGAGTGATTCGGCGGTGCGTAGTGAGGTTCCGAGAGGACTGGTCGAAGCTATCACAACCCACGATAGCATGAATTGTTAACTATGTCAATAGTATTAATTTTATGGTACTGTTCGAACGCGGCGCATGTGTGTTCGAACGAAGTAAGGGTGTGTTCGAACGAGAAGAGGATTTCACCACAGAGGACGCAGATGGCGCAGAGAATTTGGCAGATGTCCGTCGCATATTCCGTGGCGACACCACCTATTTTTCCGGAAAGGCCATCGCGCCGTGGCGGATATGAACGACGCTCACGACGCGCTTTCGTTTGTCTATGTCATAGATGATTTTGTAGGTGTGCGGCTTGTTACCGAAAAAGAGCTGCCGTTGCGCACGGTTCTTTGGGTTGAGGGCGCCGCGTTCCGGGAATCGATCCAAACTGTAAATTGTTTCCGCGAGGGCTTTAAACCACTCGAACGCCTTTTCACTACCACTCGCACTGATCGAATCGTAAAGAAGCTCGAGGTCGCGTGCCGCGCGGGTTGTGAGTCTAACTTGGTATGCCACGGGAGCGGCGGAAGGCTTCTAATACCTCGCGAGCCGGGCGGGTACGTCCCTTTTTTATGTCTTCGCGTCCCTGGCGAATTCCTTCAGATGCGTCCGCTTGAGCGGCAATGTCCAGGAGTCGTTGATAGGCCTCGGCATCTTGCACCACGGCTTCGGCCTTGCCATTGATGGTGAGGATTAAGGGGCGTTTTGTTTTCTTGAGGTGCTTCATGAATTGGCCAGGATTTCGGCGGAACGTCGTCATAGCCTGGATGTCTTTCTTGATGTCGAGCATGAACCCCTCCCAACGTGATGATAACACCTTTAAAGGTGCTGCGCATCGAAAGACACCGTTCGATGCAAAGATCGGGCGTCGCGATGCGGGGAGCGGCGACGCCCGGATGTGGGGTTAGTAGCTGTCGCGGAAGAGGAGCATGTGGCCGAGGTGGCGTTCGTGATTTTCGGGGAAGCCGCAATGGGCGGCGAAGGTGTCGGTTTCGCGGAAGGTGCCGAAGAGGCGATCCCACCACGTGATGTCTCCGTAGTTGAAGCGATGCAAGTCGAGTTGGTGGTGGACGGAGTGATGTTCCGGGCGCTGGAGAAAGTAGCCCATCCAATGCGGGGTGCGCAGATTGCTGTGGTAGAAAAACTCGCCGAAGACGGCGAAGACGTTGTACCAAGCGGCGCCCGCCAAGGAAGCGCCGAGGAACGAGAACATCAGGGCGCTGACGATCATCGAGTCCATGGTTATTTCCAGCGGATGTTTATAGAAAGCGGTCAACGCTTCGATACGGGTGGGGCTGTGATGAATCTGATGGCAGACGCGCCAGAGAAAATTGGAATCATGTCGCGCGCGATGCCACCAGTAGAACACGAAGGTTCCAATGAACCAGCCGAGGAAGCCTTCCAGAAGCGGGTTCATTTTGCCGGCCAGATGGAAAAGCGACCACCGCTGAAACCAATGGTTCCAAACTGCGCCGGCGAGCAAGACCAGCGAAATCTGGCAGGCATTCAGAAAGGCCGCGCGTAGGTACCATCCAGGTGCTTCAGGGAGTTCCCGGCCGGGAAGCACACGCTCGAGAACGAAGAAAAACACAGTGATTGCGACTATCAAGGCAATTTGAATCATTTTGTTTCCCTCTCGGTTCCGTCTGGACAATCGCGGAACGTTTCCGTCACGAGCAGAATGGGGGAGGTGCGGCCGGCCGTGGGATTCGGGAGTGACAGAACCTTGACTGTCACATTGGGAGCCGGGGTGCTGTGCTCCAGACAAAATCGCCGGCAAGGGTGCCGGCGCTACCGAAGAACTTCATCGCTGAAGGCGAGGAAGTTAGAATGACGAAGCCGCGACCATGCAAATTCACCTGAGCCGAAACAACGATGTTCCGTTGCAGGAGCAGATTGCCGAACAGGTCGTTTTTCTGATCAGCACCGGCAAGCTTCGCGCAGGTCAACAACTGCCGAGCGTTCGGACGATGGCGGTTCGACTAAAAATTCATCACAACACGGTGAGCAAGGCTTACCAGGAACTCGTACGCCGGGGTTGGCTGGTGCGCCGGCAAGGAAGCCGATTGTTTGTGGAGGCAGCGACAGAGCCGGTCGAACAGTCTTCGAAGGGCGATCTCGACGGATTAATCAACGAAACGATTCAACGTGCGCGAGAGATGGGATATTCGCTGCAAGTGCTGCAAGAGCGAGTGATGGAGCGGGTGTATTCGGCGCCACCCGATTGTGTCGTGGTCGTGGAAGCTGAACCGGGATTACGAGAAATCATTCGGACGGAGTTGATTTCGAGAGTGACCCGCAGCGTGAAGGCATATGCGCCGGAACAGCTGCCGAAAAGTCCGGAACTGGCGGCGAGAGCGCAGGTGACGGCGCCGGATTACGCGGTGCGGCTGGTGAAGTCGATCGTGCCGCGAGACCGGCCTTGCGTGCCGCTGACTTTTTCGGGAGCGGACGAACACGTCAAGTTGGTTCGAGAGCTGACGCAGCCGTCGACGATCGGCGTGGCATCGATCAGCAGGACATTGCTAAAGACCGCTCGAGGTTTGCTCGCGCCCGCGGTCGGCGAACGGCACACGTTGAAGGAGTTCTTGGTTTCTCAGGCGGGAACGGCGGACTTGCGCGGCGTCGATCTCGCGTTCTGCGATTCGGTGGCGATGGCGAGAGTGCGCTGCAAAAGGAAAGTTCATTATCGACTGCTTACGTTGGAATCGATGGAGGCGCTGGCGGTGACGCTCTCTGCACAGAGAGACTATGGCGGGGGCAAACGCGTGAAGGTTACGCGAGCCCCACGATCGTAAAGTTGGTGAAAGCGGACTGGAACTGCTCGCGTAACGTGCCCACCATCATCGAGACGAGGAGTGTCAATTCACCGACAGGATTTTTGCGTCGAAGACGATTTTTCCGCCGACGAGGGTGAGGACGGATGTTGTCTTGGGCATTTCGGGGGGTGGGATTGTGAAGATGTCCTGTGACAAGACGGCGAGGTCGGCCAGCTTGCCTGGCTCCAGGCTTCCTTTTTCTTTTTCGGCGAATTCGGCGTAAGCGGATGTGAGCGTGTAGGCGATCACGGCCTGTTCGCGGGTGATGGCTTCGGAAGGGCGATTCGGGTGCAGCGAAGCGAGCATGATGTTGAGGTAGGGATTCAGCGGGCCGTCTGAGCCGAGCGCGAGCGGGATGCCCGCATCCAAAAACGATTTCAAGGGCTGGGTCTTCTCTAACTGTTTACCGTGAAAAAATTCGGGGAGCACGGTGATCATCCCGAGGTGAGTCGGATTCTCCACATCGATGATTCCGAGTTTTTTCATTCGTGGCAGCATGTCGGCGAGTACTCCGTCGCCGTGTTCAAACCGCACACGCTTTGCTGACCACACTTTTTCTCCGCCGGATGCTTCCATCGCGTTGAGCATTTCGGTGGCGGAAAGCGTTCCCGAAGTGTGGACCAGAAGCTGATCTTTGCTTTCGAGCGTCTCTCGCAGAATTGCGGCTATTTCGGGTTTCGGAAGAGACAAGCCCAGTTGAAGAACGCCATCCTCCAACGGAGTTCGTTCGCCGCCAGGTCCCGCACTTCGGGGAATGAAGGTATTTTCGAGCGGCGTTCCGTCGAGAAGCCATTTCGTCCCGCTCACGGTGATCATCGGCGAAGGATTTCGTGGCAGCCCGAGTCCGTCCTTTGTGTCGCGGCCGGCGGGCGTCGTGGGGGAAATGCGCATCACGCGAACGCGAATCGGAGCCGGCACTTTCTCGAGCAGCGATATGAACCGCGCTGGCGGCGCACCGGACATATTTTGAATCGAGGTAATTCCAAACTTCGCCGCTTGCTGGAGCTGCTCTCGCAGTTCGCTCACGCCATCCGCGTCTGAGGTCATACTTTCGAACAAGCGATCGGTGTCGAACACGGCGTACTCACGCAATACACCCGTCAATTTGCCATTGGCATCCTTCTCGTACCGGCCGCCCATCGGATCGGGCTGGCCATCGTGAAGGCCGAGTTTTGTGAGCGCCGCGCTATTCAAAATCTGGGCGTGCCCGGTCAACGTTGTGAGCATTACCGGATGGTCGGGCGAAATCTTGTCGAGCGATTCACGATTGACGTCGAGGTTGAAAAAGATCGCCGGTCCGATCTCGGCGGAGATAAATGCGCCATCCGGAGCTTTTGCTTCGGCTGCGATAATCGCCGACCTCACTTCGTCCCACGGTGGATTTATGCCGCTCAATTTCAATTCGACTGTGTTGGAGGGTTGAATTCCCAGGTGCAAATGCGCGTCGTTGATGCCGGGGATCACGGTGCGGCCGCCGAGATCGATCAGCTTCGTCGAAGGTCCGGCAGATGCTTTGATCCTCGAGGATTCGCCGACGGCGATGATGCGATCACCGCGGATGGCGACGGCCTCGACATGCAGTTGCTGCACGTTGCTGGTGAAAATTTTGCCGTTGAACAAAATGAGATCGGGCGCCGAAGACTGAGCGTTTTCCGTTGCGGTCAAAAATAGTGCCGCGCAAAGAGCCAGAAAAATAGCGAGATAGATCCGCATCGGGTTCTCTCCAGAGAATCCACATCTTTTTCGACCAGCGAGTGCTTGAACTTTATCACGCGGTATTTTTGCACCAGCGCCCCGAGGGTGAAGCGTCCTCGGAGCACTTGGTGCGATCGGCGATGGTGCGTGCGTTAGTTTTGGTTGAAGGAGCTGACGACGATGACTTCGGTGGCATGCTCCTTCAGGTATTGGACGGGCATGTAGAAGTAGCCGGCGTCGCCGACGAAGGCGCCCCAGCTGTTTTTGATGATGAAGTAGCCGCCGCCCACTCCAGGAGTGACGGAGGCGGTGTTGGGATTGGCGGCGATGTCTTCGTTGCTGACGTAGCCGACGATATGAACCTCATGGCCACCGAGCGTCGGGTCCAAAAGGAAATCGAGGCCCGCTGGTATGTAGTTGATGAAGCCGTTGCTGGTGGCGTTTTGAAAGGCCTGGGTCTCGTTGAAGCCGAGGACCACGGCGTTATTGAAAGCGAGCGCGAGGAAGATGTAGTCGACGGAGAGATCAGGGTTGCTGGGATTCCAGATGCTGCTGGAACCCGGCGGAAGAATAGGGTGACGGACTCGGATTCTGGAAAGGCGAGAGGCCGCAAGCGAAGAAGATTCCAGGAACGCAGAAGCCGTTGGCCTGAGGCGCGGTGGCGGAGCAGCCGGGCTCGCTCGAAGGATAGTTCGTGCAGCTGCCGATGTATTCGTAGGCTGGCGGCGCGGGCTGAGAGAGCGAAGGGTTGTAGTCCCACGTTTTTTCGAAGGCGAATTTGTAGTTATTGGTTTGCGCGTTGAGCAAGTCCTGGCTGGAGAAGCCGCCGTCGTTGAAGTAATCGCTCGACCACACGAGTTTGGAATTCTCCATGAGGTCTTCTTCGGAGAGGTTTGCGTAGACGCCGGTGTCGCGGGCGATGAGTTCTTCGATGGCGGAGATGGCGGCAAAAATGTGGCACGTGCCGCGCGCACCTTGATTGCGAATGCAGGTGAGCATGTTTTTCGCGGGGAAGTTGAAGTTGGCTACGAGGCCGGACGAGGATGGCGTGAAGCCGATGCTGCGGACCATGTCGCCGAAAGAGGCGTTCGTCGGTCCGTTGATGCCAGGAGTGAAGCTGGTGCCGAGTTCCTGGTTGCAGGCTACGGGGCCGGAGCCGGTGCCAACTCCCGTCGGCAAGAAGTGCAGGAGCGCGGGGCCGTTGGCGCTGATGGTGACAAGGGCGGCGTTGATCTGGCCGATGGGCGCACCTTGCAGAGAAGCTGGGCTGATCAGGGACGTGGGTGCGACGAGCGTCTGGCAGAGACCTTGTGGGCCGACGGTGCTGATTTGACCTGGGGGAATGTCGGTGTTGATTGGAGCATTCCCGAGTTGGGAACCGCAGAACTGAGCGTAGGTGTTGTTGTACTGGGAGTAGGCGAGGTTGTAGAGAGAGAGTTGGTTGGCGGGGTCACTGGAAGCGACGATCGATTTGGCTAACTGGCCGAGCTTGGTGCTGGGGCCGAACGTTTCGATCGTCTGGGAAATGCCGTTGGCGGTGATGACGGTGCGGTAGTTACCGTCGAGGGTGACGTGAGTGCCGGGGTTCTTGGGAGCGGCGGACACGAGTTGCGCCAAGCCGGAGACGTTTGGATTTTGGCGGATGTAGTTGTCGACGATGGCGCCGTTTTTCAGATCCTGGAGGAGGCGAGCAACGAACTGCTGAAGAACTACGGCAGGGTTGTTCGCCTTGAGCTGACCGTCGGCGATCATCTGGTCGTATTGGGATTTGGTGATGAGTTGAACGGGGGCGTTGTTGGGGTCGGTGGCTGGGTTGGTTGTGGATTGTTGAGAGCGGGCTGCGGGGCTGAGCAGGGTGGCGAAAGCTAGTGCGGCCGCCGCCAGCCTGACGCGGACTGTTGGAAACTTGAAGCGGAAAGACATTTTACTCCTCCTGAAGTGAAGCGAGCGTTTCGAGAACTGCGCTGATGGAGCCACATTGGGGGGAGGTGAGATAGGGCGTCAAAGTAACTGACGCCAAACTGTCTCTAAACAGGGAAGTGCTTTGGTGGGAGCGAGTTACAGGGTGAGCTTAATTCGGGAATAGCAGGAATTCGGACTGGTTTGCTCGCGTGGCTATTTGGGGCAGGTGGTTGGCGCGGGCGTGTGTTGGAAGCGGGCGGCGATCCAGGGGATGGCGGACTTGACGCTGTCTCGGGCGGCGAAGAGGTGGCCGACGTTGGGGAGGGAGTCGAACTGGACGGGGGTGCCGGACTGGCAGAGTTTGGCGTAGTAGGCCTGGGTGACGGCGGGCAGGACGAGTTGGTCCTTGGTGCCTTGGGCGAGGAAGACGGGAATGGTGGCGGGAAGTGGGCCGGGGGAATTTTTGACGAGGAGGGCGTGCCAAGGCTCGATGTCGGAGACGTTTTTCACCTTTAAGAAGGAGCGGGTGAGAGCGCGGGAAGGGCCGCGGCGCGCGACGACGTCGAAGAAGCGCTCGATGCATTCGCCGGCGAGGCGGTCGATGGTGGAGATGGCTTCGGGAGTGACGACGTTGTCGATGGGAGCGTTGTAGACGCGAGACCAGGACCAGAGCGTCATAGCGGTGATGTTGCGGCCGCCGTTGGTGTCGAGGTCGGCGGAGAGAAGAGTGGCGAGGTCGGTGGCGGGAGCGGCGGCGGCGACGCCGACGAGTTCGAGTTCGGGGGCGTAGTCGTGGGCGAGGATGCCGGTGAAGAGAGCGGCCTGGCCTCCCTGGGAGTGGCCCCAGACGGCGAAGACTTTGCCGTCGCCGGAGCCGGGAATTTTGCGGGCGACGCGAACGGAGTCGAGCACAGCACGGCCTTCGCTGATGCCTACGAGATAAGGATGCGGGCCGGCGGTGCCAAGGCCGGGATAGTCGGTGGCGGCGACGACGAATCCTTGGGCGAGAAGCTCGTGGAGTCCCTGAATGGAACGGAAGAAGACACGGGCGAGCGAGGGAGCGCATGCGGCGACGATGCCGGTGGTGGGGTGGGCCCAGGCGACGATGGGGCGGCCGCCGGGTGGCGGCGTGCCTGCGGGAACGATGACGACTCCGGAGACGGCGATGGGTTCGCCGTGGAGGCCTTCGGAGCGGTAGAGGACGCGGAAGGCGGAGGCGTTGTCGGGGGCGTTTTCCATTGGCTCGGAGCGGATCAAGGCGCCGTTGGCGTAGGAGGCGAGGTTGGTGCCGGCGGAGACGGAGTAGAAATTGGAGTGGGCGGTGCTGGCGGCGGTTGTGGCGGCGGGAGAGCTCTGGGCAGTCGCCTGAGCGGCGGCGCCGCCGGGAAGTGAAATGAAGAGCGATGTTGCGAGAGCGGTGATGGCGAGAATGCGCGTTGCTTGGGCGATCGCAATTCTGTTTTTGGTTTCGCGAGACATGTCCACGCAGACTCCCGAATCGTCGAGTACCGATAGGTTCGCGAGTCTACGATAGTTCGGGGAGAGCGGGAAGACGCGAGCAACGAAGCGGGCACGGCGCGCCGTGCCCCTACGAATGCGGACTGTTTACGCGAGCATTTGCAGCAAATGAGCTGGGCCGCGGTTTAGTTGGGCTTGGTCTTGTCTTCTACTTTTTGGGCGCCTTCGTCGGTTTTTTTGGCGGTCTTGTTGACGGCCTTCTTCGTGCCCTTTTTGGTAGCGCTGCCGGCTTTCTTGGCGGCGTTTTTGGTGTCGTGGCCGGCGTCTTTGGCGTCCTGCTTGGCGGTCGTGTCTTGAGAGTCTTGTGATTGGGCGGTGGCGGTTAATGCGCCGACGGAACCGAAGAGCAAGAGAGTCAGAGACGCGAGAGTTGCGCGAGTTTTCATAGAGCCTCCGTTGATATCAAAGGCAGGCTACAAAAAAGTGGGCCGACTGCAGATAGCGTGGGGGCTGTATTTTTTTGAGGAAGGTGCCTTAGGCGGCGCAGGCTTTGTCTACCAGCTCGCGGAAGTCGCGTTCGGCGTCGCAGCGATTGGCATATTGGCCGTCTGTGAATTTTTCGGTGACGACGTGGAGAAGTTTTTCGACGGCGCGGCGTTCCGCGGGTTGTTTGTTCAGTTTGAGTTGCGAAGCCAGGTGGCTCAGAAATTCTGTCGTTGCCATGATGTGAGGATTCTAGAGAGCGGAAACGAATGGACCAATAGGACTCGTGGCCTAAGGGATTTCCTTAGAAACCTGGCGAGATTTTTTTCTTGGCGGGAGTGACTCGGTGACGGGTGACTTGTGACTCGTGAATGGGAGAAATGAAGGCGTTGAGGCGACGTTTCGGCCGGTTTGTGAAGATTTGTTAAAGAATGGAGCTTCGGCTTGGCCGCCTGGCGCGCATTTGATTCTGTGACATCGCTACGGGCACCTGCATCCAAGGTGAGTAGTTCGAAGTCGCCCCGTTGCGACCTCTCGCTTTACGCGGTTGTCCTGTAAACCCAAAATTCTGAGAGATTAAGGAAAATCGATTATGAGTGAAGCGGCTCAAAAAACAGTGGAAGCTCCGAAGGTGGCGTCGTATCCGGCGAAGGGATATGCGGCAAAGAGTGCGACCTCGGGATTGTCGCCGTTCAGTTTTCAGCGGCGCTCGCCGCAGCCGAACGATGTGCAGATCGAGATTTTGTACTGTGGCGTGTGCCACTCGGATTTGCATTTGTCGCGCGATGAATGGAAAGAAGTGATGCCGGCGGTGTATCCGGTTGTGCCGGGACACGAAATTGTCGGGCGGGTAGTGAAGGTCGGCAAGGATGTGAAGAAGTTTAAGGAAGGCGACATCGCGGCGGTCGGCTGTATGGTCATGAGCTGCCGCAAGTGCGAGAACTGCCTATCCGGCGAAGAACAGTATTGCAATAACGAGTGGATACTGACGTACAACAGCCCCGATCACATTCTTGGTGGCGTGACATACGGCGGATATTCGGATGGAATTACCGTCGACCAGAACTATGTGCTGCGCATTCCGAACGGGCTTGATCCGGCGGGTGCTGCGCCACTCTTGTGCGCAGGCATCACGACTTATTCTCCGCTGCATCACTGGGGCGTAAAGAAGGGACAGAAAGTTGGCGTCGTGGGACTCGGCGGACTGGGCCACATGGGGCTGAAGTTTGCCAAGGCACTCGGTGCGAACGTGGTGCTGTTTACGACTTCGCCGGGGAAGACGGCGGATGCGGTGCGACTGGGTGCGGACGAAGTTGTGATATCGAAGAACGCTGACGAAATGGCAAAGCATGCCAACAGCTTCAACTTCATTCTCGATGCGGTGTCGGCGGATCACGATTTGAATGCGTATCTGAATTTGCTGAAGCTCGATGGGACGCTGACGCTGGTTGGCGCGCCGGAAAAACCTGCGTCGGTTGCCGCGTTTAATTTGTTGCTCAAACGGCGGCGACTGGCGGGTTCGGCGATTGGCGGAATCCGCGAGACGCAAGAGATGCTCGACTTCTGCGCCGACAAGGGGATTACCGCGGACATCGAGAAGATCAACATCGACTACGTCAACACGGCCTATGATCGGCTGCTGAAGAGCGACGTGAAATATCGGTTCGTGATCGATATGGAGTCGTTGAAGAAGGCGTAACGGGCCGGAGTTGTGGTGAAGTGTTAGAAAATTACGGCGGAGCGAACTGTTTTTGTTCGCTCCGCCGTTTTGTTTTCAGCGATTGAATGTCGCGAGCAAATTAATTGGTTGCGCTCGCGTCGCCGGGTGTTGCTGTCGGATACAGGCCAGGTAGTGGCATATTTTGCTGCTCGCGCAGTTCGGGATGCGGGAACGGCTTGCGCGGGATCATTTTGTCGCGCATCGCCGCGTTGTAGACGAAGATGGCTTCGACGGTGGCGATCTGCTTCAGGTCGGCGGGCACGAGGTGCTCGTAGGTGTCCATGTTCGAGTGGTGCGTGCGCGTCTCGTAGTCGGCGTCGTCCTGGATGAACTGGAAGCCGGGGATGCCGACGGCGTCGAACGAAAGATGGTCGGTGCCGCCGGTGTTCTGATTCGTAATGGTGGTGACGCCGAGGTCGGCGAGCGGTGCCATCCATTGCTTGAAGATGTCGTAGACGGTGCCGTTGTCTTGGGTGTAGATGCCACGGATTTTGCCGGTACCGTTGTCGACGTTGAAGTACGCCGAGATCATTTTTTGCTCGGGCTTGATCTCGAGCGGTCCCGCCGGTTTGCGAATGAATTCGGGCAGATTCAACTGATCGGGAGCAGTCGAGAGCGGGTAGCTGCCGAAATGCTGGTTGGCGTAGCCCTTGCTGCCGAATAGACCTTCCTCTTCGCCCGACCAGAGCGCGATGCGAATCGTGCGACGCGGCTTGGCTTTCAGAGAGGTGAGGATGCGCATCACTTCGAGCGCGACGATGGAGCCTGCGCCGTTGTCGGTCGCGCCGGTCCCTGCGATCCAGCTATCGAGGTGGCCGCCGACCATCACGACTTCATCTTTCAGTTTCGGATCGGTGCCGGGAATTTCGGCGACGGTGTTGAAGCCGTGTTCGTGATCGCCAGTGAATTTTGTTTCGACGTTCATTTCGATCGTGACGGGAACGTTGTGCTTGAGAAGGCGGAAGACGCGGCCGTAGCTTTCGATTTGCGTCACAACGACCGGGAAAGGAACGGCGGTGTCGCGATGATACGGAGTGCGGCCCAGCGCGGCGCCGTTATCGTCAAAGATGATTCCCGTGCCGCCGCCATTTTTGCCGTCGCGGCTCGGGACGATCACGCCGGCGGGTTTTTCTTCCGTTAGAAACGGCAGGATTTTGCGGGTCAGCATGATGCGCTTCATGTAGCGCTCGATGCGCGCCTGCATGTCGGCGTTAGCATTTTCGAGCGGGTACTCTTCGAGTTCTTTCAACTCTTTTTCGGTGTAGCGCTCGAAGAAAGCTTTATCGGTGGAGGGAACTTCGCGCATCGCGCCGAGCAAAACAATTTTGCCGGCGAGCTTCCCTTTATATTTCGCCATGTCGGCTTCTTCGTTGATGACGACGGAAATGGCTTCGGCTTTCACCGGGCCGCTGGATGATGGCGACCAAGGCGTCGCCTGCGCGACAAAAATCGGCGGTGTCGGGCTCGACCATGCGCACCCAGGTGTTGAGCTGCTGCCAGCCCATACCGAACTCACCCCAATCCTCGAGATGCGCGTTGACGCAACCCATTTTTGTGAGTTGGTCGCGGGTCCACGCGTTGGCCTTGGCCATATTCGGCGAGCCGGTGAGGCGCGGACCGATGCCGTCGATCAGGCCGCCGGCGAAATCCATCACGTGCGAATGCTCGAGACCTTCGTCGCGAATCGCGTTGTACATTCCGAGGTCAAGCGATTCGGTGGCGGGCTGATCCATCTGCGATTCGGTCCAGCCGGCGGAAGCTTCTGGGGCTTTCGTGTTCTTTTTATCGTTCTTATCGTTCGCGAGGGAGTTGGTACTTCCAATCAACAACAGGGCAGCAAGCGTGAGGGCAAGGATCCGCGTAAATGTCATTCGTGTTGGTCTCCAACCGTCAGAAGTGTGTTCAAGCGTCCACAGGGTCGCACAATCATACGACTAAGCGCTTTCAGGGCAAGTGTTTGAAGTCAGGACTTTGATGGAGTTACGACGTACGGCGAACAAAGTGAGTTACGCTGCGTTCCGTGCGAACGGATTTGTGACTGTTACAGACTCTAGGCGCTGACCGTGCTGGAGGTCTTCGCTGTAGAGCATGTCGCATTGCGCTTCGATCGCGGCGGCTACGATCAGCGAATCGTACCAAGAGATTTGAAATTTCGATCCGAGGTGGAGCGCTTCGCTGAAAAGCGAGGGTGAGGAATGTACCGTGAGCAAGGGACGAAAGGTGGCCGCGAGGTATTGGTCGGCTTCCGCCGCAGTCATTGGAGTTTCAAAGCGCCGCATTGCAACGTTGAAAAATTCCTGAACGACCTGATAGCTGATGACACCAATCCGTGTGTCAATCGCGTGTTTGACGAGGGCCGTTGCTTTCGCGGCTTTCGATGGCGCCGATGCGTCGAATGTATAGACAAAAATGTTTGTGTCGAGAAAAAATCTACCGCTCATTCATTTCGTCCCGGCTGAAGTGACGACCGGAGCGAACGTGGCTCAGACGCTCCATCAGAGCTTCATAGGATTGAGTCTCACCGTGCTGGGAGGTCAATTGGTGAAGCCATTCGCGGAAGAGCGTGTTGAGTGTCTTATGCTGCGCCTGGGCGAGAGACCGAGCGCGCTCAATTAGATGCTCATCGGCACTCAGAGTAATATTTTTCACTGAATTAGTGTACACGAAAATAGTGTACACCACAAGCGGGATTGTCATTTGCCTTGAGTTACGGCCCGGGCCGTAACGCGAGTCTGGGGTGGCGCACTCATTGGAGATTCAGCGATCTAGAAGAAAAACTTCGCGCCGAATTGCAGCAGCCGCGGCGGGGCCGCGCTGACGACGTCGCCGAAGGTCGAGCTATCGATGTTTCCGTCGACCGCCTGCGGGCCGAAGAATTGCGCATGGTTGAAGACGTTGAACGCTTCGACGCGGAATTGCAGCGATTTGGCCTCGCGCAACCGCACGTTTTTGAGAAGCGCCATGTCGTAGTTGTCCATACCGGGACCGTAAAAGAATCGCCGCCGCGCCGTGCCCGGAGTTCCGAGCGCATTTTCACTGAACGCCGCGGTGTTGAAATACGATTGGCCGTTTCTCGGATTCTGATTGATGTTCAGAGCCGCGCCGTTGTAATCGGGTTCATCGACGCCGAAATTGTTGATGCCGTTTGGTTCCGATCCCAGCAGCGAGTTGTCGCCGAAATTGACGAGAGTGACCGGAAGCCCAGAACTGAAATGAGTGATGCCCGAGAGTTCCCAACCAGCGGTCAAGCGATTGGCAGCGCGGAACAACCGTTCGAAGGGAAGCAGGTAGTTATAGCTGACGACAAAGTTGTGCTTCACGTCGAACGATGACAGCGCTTTGCTGAGCGATGGATTGGTAGGATTTACGGCTTCGCCGAGATTCGACGATTGATCCTGCGATTTGCTGAATGTGTATCCGCCAAGAATCGTCAGTCCGCGGCTGGTGTGGCGCAGCGTGACCTGAAGTGAGTTGTA
Organism: uncultured Acidobacteriota bacterium; assembly: GCA_963766985.1. GTDB lineage: Bacteria > Acidobacteriota > Terriglobia > Acidiferrales > UBA7541 > Acidiferrum. Next base: position 783,150 of record CAVYCJ010000002.1, on the reverse strand, counting down.
ATTCGAATTGCCGATGGTGGTCTGGCTCGCGTTGCTGCCGAAATTCGAACCGAGCGGGCCGCGCGTGCCGTTGAAAACCTGACCGGTCGCAGCTGATGTACTGACTGTCTTCGCCGAACGGGCCGCACGGAGCTTGGCCCGGCGCGAGATTCGCCGGATTGCTGAGAGTTAGGCAGAGCGCTGGATCGCCGGGGTTCGATTCGGTGATTACGAGCAGGCGATGTCCTTGCGTGCCGACATAATTCACGCTGAGAACGGTGTTCGCGCCGAATCCACGCTCGAGCGACAGCATGTATTCCTCGGTGTAGGGAATGCGATTCGTCGTGAGGTAATTCGGAAGACCGGTGATCGGTTCAAACTGCGACCAGTCGATCGAGGTGTCGGGATGACTCGCGCTGGAATTCAGCGGAGCGAGCGCGACCGGGAATGCCTGGCCAAGATTTTGGCCGGTAGCGGCGGTGACGAACGGAGTTGAAAAGAGAGGCGGCGCGGGACTCGTATAAGTGGTTCCGTACGGAGCGTTGGCGCTCATGACGCCGATGGTGAGCGCTTCGATCGCGGTGTAAAACATGCCGTAGCTGGCGCGGATGCTGGTTTTGCCGGGACCGCCGAGGATTTTTGCGAGTAGTCCGTCGCCGGAAGAGGACGGCGAGTAAGCGAGCCCGATGCGAGGAGCGAAATCGCGATTGCCTGGAGGCCCGAGAGTGCGAGGAACGCCGGGATCGGTCGGATAAAGAATGCCAGCGGGCGCTCCCGGAAAAACAACCGACTGCTGGCCAGGAATGAACGTCGCGATCTGATTATATTTCTCGTACCACGGCTCGATGCGATCCCAGCGCAATCCGTAGTTGAGCGTCAGGCTGCGGTTGATGCGCCAACTGTCCTGAGCGTAGAGGCCGGCGTATTTATTGCGGCCGTAGAAGGGCTGAAGTTGGCTCTGGTTGTACTGGCTTGGCGCTCCCAGCAGGAAGTCCGCGAAATCCGATCCCGTTTCGGTGCCGAAAAAGAGGAAGCTGCCGTTGAACTGCGCGATGGCGTTGACGTTCACCTGATCGTAGTGAAATTCGCCACCGAATTTCAGCGTGTGCGTGCCAATCACTTTCGAAAAATTGTCGATCCACTGAAACGTGTTTCCGTACTGATGAAGCTCGTTGGTATTCGTGCCGATCGTAAAGCTGTTGAAACCGACACTCTCGACGCCCTCGGTCTTCGGAGAGAGCGCGACGATGCCCGGCGTGCCGGGGCCGGTGACGAAGCCCTGTGAGTCGAGACTAACGCCGAGGCCGCCGACAGGTTTGCCCAGGTCGTTCGAATTGCGCAAGACGCTGAAGCGGAACTCGTTCACTGAAGTGCTGCCAAAGTTTTTCGTGTCGCCCAGGCTCAGCAGTTGCGCGCGACCCAGATAGTCGGCGCTGAAGCCCGGAACGTTCGCGCCACCTTGCGCGACGGGATACGGATTGTTCTGCTGCCAGTCGTCGAGGAAATAGTACGCGGAAAGAAGCCCCCAGCGGGTGTTCGCGTCGAGGCGATACGCGCCTTTGTCATCGCGAAGAGTGAGATTCGAGGAAGACGTAGCGAAGGTATTCGCGCCGATGTTTGGCGACGGAATGTATTGCAGCAAATTCTTGGCGGGCGCGGACCAGGCGCTCTGCGGAATAATTGCGCCTGGGAAGACGCATGTGGCGGTGGTGCAACCCGCTGTGAAGTAAGGCTCGCCCGCGGACACGGCATAGCCGAGCTTTTGCGAGAGCATGTTCGCCAGAAATGGGCCGCTGACGGTGGTGGGAACGGTCGCGCCGGTTGCGTCGGTGGTAACGAAGGAACTCGCCAAATCGCTTAGGTTGCCGGTGCGATCCTGGGCGGACGGTACCGGAATCTGGCCGGTGTCCACGCCCTGCGTGGAACGCGTGCCTTGATAATCGGCGAAGAAAAAGATTTTGTCGTGTTTGATCGGCCCGCCGATCGTGCCGCCGAATTGATTCTGGTTGAACTCGCCGCGCGTCGGCGAGAAGAAATTGCGAGCATCCAGATCGGTGTTGCGAACGAATTCAAAAACGTCGCCGTGAAACGAGTTCGATCCCGATTTCGTAACGACGTTGATCTGCCCACCGCTGAATTCGCCGTACTCGGCGTCGAAATTGTTCGTCAGGATGCGGAATTCGGCGATCGAGTCGAGATTCGGGATGACCGCGGCGCCCATGTTGACGTCTTCCTCGACGTCGCTGCCGTTGACGATGAAGCTGTTCGCGAATTCACGCTGCCCGTTGATGGAGATCGTGCCTGGGTTCAGATCGCCGGAGGGAGACAGCACGCTCGCGCCAACGTCCTGCACGGTGTCGGACGTGACCGACGTTGCGGGGGCGACGCCGGGCTGAAGCGTCAGCAAGTCGGTGTAGCTGCGGCCGTTGAGCGGAACAGTCGTCAGTTGCCTCGCGCTGATGACCTGCCCGTTTTGCGTGCTCGTGGTCTCAACCTGGACCTGATTCTCTTCGACGGTCACGGCGTCGGTGCGTTCGCCGACCGAGAGAACCGCGTCGATCGTCAGTGCGCTGTTCGCGTCCACGATGATGCTCGTGCGCCGATATGGGCGGAACGCCGAGCTTGAGATTTCGAGATCGTAGTAGCCGATGGTGAGCGCCGGGAAGGAGTAAAAGCCTTTCGCGTCGGTCGTGACGGATTGCGTGATACCGGTCTCAAGATTCTTTACCGTGACGCTCGCTTTGGCGACGACGGCGCCGCTGGCGTCGGTTACCGTGCCCGAAATGCTGCCGCCGGTTCCGGCGGACGATTTACCTACAAACGTGAGCAGTGAAACGAGAACGAACAGAAAGAAAAAGCGCGATACGTTGCGACGAGGGCGAGCGACGCTTGGACACAGTAAGGGCGAGCGGGGCGACCATCAACTATTTCTCCGAATCCGTGAAATCCTGCCAACGAGCGGGTCGAACAAACTTGAGTCCGGAAAAACTGGGACCGATCGAACGCAGAAGCAGGGGAAGTTGTTGCAAATGTGTTGCAGAACGCAAAGTACGACAAGATTGGTCGCATTTCAATAGACGGCAGATTAAATCTTTTGGTTCTTACATCGTTTTTACATTTTCGGGGTTACGCAAAGCGGGTGCGGACCTACGGTCAGCCAGAATCCGAAGAAAATGCCTTTTGCTGCTAATCCACTAATTCTGTTACAGTTCGGCCACAAAAGTCGATTTCCGGTGGCCTCAACCGTCTACATTACGAGGCCAGAAGTATCGCTCAGACCCATTTTGGGACAGGTAGACATGCTGCCCCTAAATCGGCTGGGTGCACCTCAGTTCGGTTTGTGTAAGTTTTTCCAGCTCTGCTGCGTACTAGTCTATGGATGCGCCGAGACCAGATCGGATGAGCGCGCCGGGGAAGACGGAACCCACGGAAGCAATCGCGCGGGCACGGGCCGGTGATGCCGATGCCTGGGGCGATCTCTATCGGGAGTACGCTCCCGCTATGTTTCGTTTTTGTCGGCGAGCGCTGCCGACGCGGGAAGACGCCGAAGATGCCACGATGGAAATTTTCATGAAGCTGCGAGACAAACTTGTGCAGTACGACGAGACGCGATCGTTCAGCGCGTGGCTTTATAAAGTGGCGGCGAATCACTGCTGGGATCTCTTGCGGCGACGGAAAATACGTCAGGATAAAGAGACCGAAGATGTGGAGACGGTGCCACTGGAGCATCCCGACCCGAACCAGCTCGATCGCATGATCGAGCAGAGCACGAACGATGAGGTTCGCAAAGCGCTGGCCAAGCTCGGGGCGCGGGCGCGGATGGCGCTCGTAATGCGCTATTACTCTGATATGAGTTACGACGAGATTGCCGATGCGCTGGGAGTGCGCCGCGCCTTTGTGGGCGTTGTGCTGCTCCGCGCACGGCATGAACTGCGGCAGGCGCTGGGTGAGCCTAGCGCGATGGCCGCAGGAGGAACCTTGTGAGCGATATGGCCGACGACCCCCGCGACGTACATGGCGAAGTGCAGCACCTCGACGAAATGATCCTGCTGCTCTACATCGAGCGGCAGCTGGATCGAGCGAAGGCGGCCGAAGTTTCGGCGCACGCACAAGAGTGTAACGAGTGCCGCACGCTGCTGCGCGCGATGGAGCGAGAATCACGACTGCTGACGCGCGCGATGCTCGAGGAAGACGAAGTTCTGCCGGCGAGGCTCATGCAGTTTCAGCAACGCGCGCGCCGTTCCCTGCAGTGGATTTGGGGAGTATTGTTCGGGCTGGCGGCCACGGGAGTTTATGCGCTGTACACGGGCTACGTCGAACCGTGGGAAGCGCAGTTACAGCAGGCCGGGTTCGGCAGCACGAGTCTTCTGAATCTTTTGATTTTTCAAGGCGTGTTCTGGAAAGGATGGCAATCCGTGATCACTTTAGTCGAGGTGGTGGCGATGCTCACCGTTGGCGGTTTCACGTTGGCGTTCTTCCGCAAACGGTTACGACGAGGATCCACCGCGCTGGCTCTGGTGCTCACCGGCTTTTGCGCGGTAGGAGCGCTGATGACGCCAGCCACGGCCTCGGCGCAAGACTTGCGCAAGGGCGATAGCGTCGAGATTCGCAGCGACGAGACGGTGAAAGGCGATGTGTTTGTTTTCGCCCACCGCGCGCGTATCGACGGGAAAGTAGAAGGCGACGTCTATCTTTTCTCCCAGGACGCCAGTGTCGGCGGCCACGTGACCGGCGACATCATCGCTTTCTCCCAGATTTTGCATGTCGGGGGCACAATCGACGGGAACATCCGGGCGTTCACGAATAGCATCTCGCTCAGCGGCAATGTTACGCGCAACGTACTTACCTTCAATGAGCTGGCGAATTTCGATAGTTCGAGCAAAATCGGCGGCAGCCTCACGGCATTTGTGCACAACCTGAATATCGACGGCGGAATCGGACGGAATGCGTTGCTTTTTGCGGAGCAAACAACGGTGTCGGGCAACGTCAATGGCGAGATCAGCGCGAAGGGCGAGAACTTGCGGATCAACGGCTCGGCGAAAGTCGGCGGTCCTGTAAGGTTCGAAGGGAAAAATCCCCCCGATGTTGCGAGCGACGCGAAACTTGCTTCCGCCCCGGTTTTCACGAGGATGGAGCACAAGCCGGACTATACCGAAGGCAGCTACTTTGTTTGGCAGGTGATCTGGCTGGCGGCGTATGTTTTGTTCGGATTGGTTTTGTTCCAGTTGATGCCGTCGTTTTCCAAAGAGGCGGTGGCCAATGTGGAGCAATACGGCGCGTCGTTTGGGTTGGGCGTGCTGGTATTTTTCGGTGTGCCGATTGCCGCGCTGATCGCTTGTGTGACTGTCGTTGGATTGTTCGTTGGGCTCGCGACTTTGTTCGCGTGGTACGCGGGACTGTATTACGCGCAGACGATTGTGGGCGCGCTCGTCGGCCAGTGGCTGCTAGGCCGCACGCGTGAGACGTGGCCGCTGATCGGGCGCATGGTTGTCGGCATTGTGATTGTGCGGCTTGCGACAATGATTCCGCACGCCGGAGGCTGGATCAAGCTGGGTGTAACTTTGTGGGGCGCCGGAGCGATTTCGCTCGCGCTCTATCGCCGCTTCCAGCCGCCGATCGCGGCCGGCATGGCGCCGGTCATGTCTCCGCTTCCACCGACCGCAACGGTGGGCGGCGCTGTACCGGCCTGAGATTCAGGCGCGCAGCATCACCAAGCGCATCGCGCAGCTTCGTTCCAGTTGTCGGGCTCTCGAGTTATCGGGCTCAGCTCACCGTCAGCGACACTGTCGTTGAGTGTGTCAACGTTCCCGACGTGCCGGTGATCGTGATCGTGTAGGTTCCCGCCGGAGTTCCTGTTGCAGGCAAGCCGCTGCAACTTGTCAGCGAAAGCGTCAGCAGCACCCCGAACGTCCACGCCAGTTTCCGTGCGGTTCCGACCTGCCGGACAATCCATACAAACAAGATCAGGCTCAACGCAGCGATTGCGAGCGCAGCGTTCCAGATGCCCGTTGTCGGTCGTGAATCGATGCGGTACGCCATGGCAGGAGCCGTGCGCGCTGTCGTGACGATTGCGGCGGAGGAGGTAACCCCGGTCGCCGTTGGCGTCACCGAACTTGGGTTGAGCGAGCACGACGAGCCGGCCGGCGCACCGCTGCAGCTTAAAGCGACTGCCGACGTGAAACCGTTCAACCCCGTCACAGTCACCGTGGTGCTGGCCGTGCCACCTGCGGCGACACTGACGGATGCGGGCGACGCTGCCACCGAGAAGTCAGGTGTTGTGGTCGTGCCCGTGCCGGTAAGCGTGGCCGTTTGCGGGCTGCTGGCGTCGCTATCGGCGACGCTCAACGTCGCATTGACGGGGCCCGTCGCGGTTGGCGTGAACGTCACGCTGATCGTGCACGTCTTGCCGGCGGCGAGAGTCAATCCGCATGCGCTTGTCTGACCAAACGACGACGCGCCTGTTCCGGTGATGCTCACGACGATGTTGATCAAGGTCGCCGTGCTGTTGTTTTTCAGCGTCACGGTCTGCGCGGTACTCGTTTTATTGACGCCTTGAGTTCCAAAATCGACAGTCGCGGGAGAAAGAAAGACCAGGGCCGCGGTGACGCCCGTGCCGGTCACTTGAATGGTCTGCGGGCTTGATGAGTCGCTGTCCATGACGCTCATCGTCGATGTCTCAGTTCCCGTGATCGAAGGAGTGAACGTGACCGAGATGGAGCAGGTCGCTCCAACAGCGACCGTGGTGCAGGTGGTGCTGGTCTCGGTGAAGTCAGCGCCGTCAGGGCCGAGGAACGAAATCTTGCTCACCGTGACCGGGTTGCTGGTCAGGTTCGCCAGAGTGACGATGAAGGGTTGGCTCGTCACACCGACAGCTTGCTTGCCAAAGTTCAGCGTCGATGGGCTCAGGATGACGCCCGTCGCCAAGCCAGGCGTCAATCTCGCGACGAACGCAGCACCCGTCTTGAACGTCGTCTGAAACGCTCCCGTCGTTACCGGAAAATCCGACGAAGCCGTGAGGCCGGCGATATGAATGTTCGGCGGTACCACTCCATCGAGGCTGACACCTGTGACGCCGTCGCTGGTACTTCCACCGAAATATGTAGAAAACGTCAGCGCCGTTCCGGTTGAATTGAGCACGGAGACGTAGCCGATGTCGCCAGTTTGCGTCGTTCGAGTGAATTGCGGCGCGCCCGGTGTTACCGGGAAATCGGAAGACTGGGTAGCTCCGCCCACGTATGCATTTCCGCTCGAATCGGCCGCGATAGCTGCTGCCGCATCCTGTGTTGAGCCGCCAAGAAAAGTCGAATACACCATCGATGGTGCGCCGGACTTTGTGGTATCAAACCGCGCGACGAAGGTTGTCTTGGTCGTGTTCTTCAACGCGGTCTGGAAGACGCCAGCCGTCACAGGAAAATCAGTCGTATTCGTATTGCCCGTAACGAAAACGCTCGAACTTTGTGGGACCGCGATTGCCGTTCCGATGTCGCCGGACCCGCTCGTTGCTGTTCCGCCGAGGTAGGTAGCGTAAACAAGGTGGTGTGCAGTGGTCGTGTCAACTTCTGCGACGAACGCGTTGCCGGCGGTGCCCTTGAGCGCCGATTGAAACGCGCCTGCAACCGGGAAGTCGGTCGAAGTCGTTTGTCCGGTGATGTATGCGTTGAAGCTCGAGTCGACCGCGATGCCTGTTCCTTGATTCGAGCTCGTTCCGCCGAGCAAGGTCGAATAGACCAGCGATCCGGTGCCACTCAGCGTCGTGTTAAAGCGCGAGATGAATGCCAGGCCGCTGGATTGTCCCGCGGTCTGAATCGCCATACCCGGCGTGACCGGGAAAGCTGTCGAAGTCGCTGTGCCAGTGACGTAAGCGTTGCCGTTGGAGTCGAGTGCAATCGCAGCGCAGGCGTCGCTGCCTGAGCCGCCGAGATAGGTCGAGTACAGCAACGTTGAGCCTGTCGGGTTCAGCTCGGTCAGAAATCCGTTCAGAGGCGCGCCGTTGTTCACGACTTGGTAGGCGTTGCTCGTGTTGATGGGAAAATCGCTCGAAGGCGTGGCGCCGGTGATATAGACATTTCCGCTCGAGTCCACTGCAACACCGGTCGCAGTATCGATCTTTCCGGAAGAGCCCGAGCCGCCCAGATACGTTGAGAAGATCAGACTCGAGCCGGCCGAGTTGAGTTTGGTGACAAAAGCATTTCCCGCCGTGTTGGTTCGCGCTGGCTGATATGCGCCTGCGGTCGTCGGAAAATCGGCCGCGCCCGTTACGCCGACGATGTAAGCGTTGTTGACCGAATCGATTGCGATCGCCGTGGCTGCCGTTGCGCTGGTGCTGCCGCTGAGAAGCGTCGCGTAGCCGACGACGGGATCGATCACCAACGGAAGTTTCGAGTTGTACGCGCCGACGCGAATGCCGAGCGCTCCTGAGCCGAGCTGAACGTAATTTGCGGCGACTTCGGTGCGGCCGGCGTCGTTCTGCTGATAGGCGCGCGGCTGATGCAGAGAAACGTCGCCAGCGACCGTCGAGAGGATCGCGTCGCCGTCGGAATTCATTCGAATGTGATCTGCGCCTTCGACGCGCAGAGCGATCCGATTCGGATCGGCGCCGGGGCTGACGACGTAATCCGACTCCAGTCGCCCTTGGCTGCCGTAGTAGACGAGATCGATGCCGGGATAGACGGCGTCGAACTTCACGCGCGCGTATTCCGGCACGTTGCTGCGCCACTTGCGCGGATCGTTGCCCACAAAATAGTTGGCGTGGCCGGGTTGCTGATCAATGGCGTGCGCGACTGGGTGCGAATTTGCGCCAGCGAGTGCGAGGCGGACGACGGTATCCGTCGCGGGTGCCGCTGGGTTCGCCTTCGTTGATGTTTGCTGAAGGCGCAGCGTCGCATCGCGGTCGGTCAGAAAAACGGTGTAGCCCGCGCCGCGCGCCAAAAATTTAACCCGTGCGTCGGTCTGTCCCGAATTCGCTTCGAATGTGAGAGGAATCTTGGCGTAAGCCTCGAGTGCGCGAAGCCGAATCGCAGCATCGCCGCCACGGGTCGCGGCGGAATTGCGTGAGCCGGCACGGCTGACGTGATGACAAAGAACGCCGGCGCCGAGCACCGCGAGGCAAACGCCGGCTGTCGTGAAGAGTTGCTTTCTCATAAGACCCCCACGCCGTAGCTGGGCACGGCGCACACCCCGGGAAACGTGACGGAGATTCCGACTCTTCGACTCTAACTCGCAGCCGCGTTCAGAGTGTTGGAAACACTAGGGATATTGCCCAAAATTTCAATGGCAGGCGTCCGACGGACGAGCGACCCGAGCGTGCCACGACTGCTGGAAAAACAAACGACCGGGGATGAGAAGGATCTCCCCGGCCGGCCCAGCTTGCGGAAATAACCCCTACCTTTTTCTGATTTTGTCCACGATCAACGTCGGCGGATTTGTTCCGTTCGCGAACAACAGCCCTCGCAGCGACACCTGGCTCTGACCCGCCAGCGAACTCAACCCTGTGCCGCCCTGGAAGTTCGTCTGGCTCGACGTCTGCACCAGGATCGAAGTGACGCCCATCGACGTAAACAGTCCTGGAAGATTGCTCACCGTGAAATTCGGCGGCACGGGCGCTCCCGAGACCGTCGCCGTGAATTGCGTCTCGCGCAGGCGAACGCGATTCGTTGTCATCGTGATTGGCGATCCCGTCGGATCGCCACCGTTCGTGCTGCGAATTTGCACGACTTGCCCCGGCATCAATTGCGACGTGTCGGCGGCCTGTTCAAACGCACCCTGCAACGCGCTCGGCACGTTGAGCCCATTCGCATCGACCTGGAATTGCGGATTCGACAGCGTGACGACGACCGGATTGCCCAGCGCCACATTGTTTGAAGCGCTCAACTCACCCAACACAACAAGCTCGAAGTGCGTCGCGTCATCGACCTTGAAAATAATGCCCTCGACTTCATTTTCGGCCTGATTGTTGTCGTCATTATTGTCATCGTCGCCGTTCTCGGCCTCGATTTTTCTCGCGATAAAAGCGCCGCCGCTCATCACTTCCGAATCGACCTCGACGACCTGCCCCGTCTGAATGCACGAGAAGTTGTCCGCCGCACAACCTTCAATCTCAAACTGCGTATTCGTGTTCGCCTGAATCAGGAAATCGCCGCTCATTGTGTGCAGCGTGAATTGGGAATCCGTTGCGTCCAGACTTTCCGCTGTCCCCAGCAAATCATCCACGTCGTCGAGTTGATTGTCGTTGTTCGGCTGCCCTGCCAGTGGAAGTTGCGCAACATTGATCGCGCCGCTCGCGTTGAAATCGATGCCCAGCGTACCCGAAAGCAGATTCGCCACGTTCAGATCGACTTGAAATCCAGTCGGCGAACCGCCCGCCAGCACCACGGGAAACGGCGCGCCCGAAAGCGTAACGTTTCCAGCCGCAGCCGGCTCCAGATGACAGACGGAATTGTTCGCGCAATTCCCGATGGCCGCTCCGCTCTGATTCATCACCGTGAGTTCTGGATTCGTCACGCTGATCGTGATGCTCTGATACGTGCCGGCCGGAACGTTCATCGTCGAAAGAAACGCAGAATCGGTTTCGAGCTGCTTCACTTCGATCCGCTGCGGATTCGCGATGAGCTGCACGTTGCCGGGATTGAGCACCGCGCCATTCACTGTGACCTCAAACGACAGCACGGTCACGCCCACGGGCGGCGCATCGGTGACGGTCAGCGTCACCGCCGATGTTTGCGACGTACTCGCGGGAGGAGTCGTCGCCATATTCGACGCCGTTCCACCGCAACCGCCGAACGCCAACGCGCTCCCCGCGATTCCAAGACATGTAAAAAGTCCGAGTTTGTTCTTGCGCTTCATGGCACGCTCCGTTTGAGTTGCACGTTCTATGAAGTAGGTGGGACTGGTTGTTTTGGAGTGTGCCAGCGCGCGTTTCAGCGCGTGTCATGCCGCTGTAATCGCCTTGTCATACCGTGTGCTATCGTTGGTGACGGCAAACCTGTACGACAGAACAGGCGCGCGAAAGCAGAAATTTTGGGCAAGCGCCAGGCAGCAACCTCAAGAAAACGAGAAAAGTCCGGCGACGCGGAAAAAGTCATTTCCATCGAGCGTGTGTACGCTTCGTTGGAGGATGAGTCGCCGTCGTCGCGCATCGACGACCGCCTGCGCGATGTCAGTGAAGAGCGCGACGATCGTGACAATCGCGAAGAAGAAGATTTCCGCAAGAATTCGGCGCGCTCTTCCGAACACAGCGCCGGCGGATCAGGCCCCACCATGCAGGACATCTTCGGTCCCGGCGGCTTGCTCGAACGCTGCATGATCGGTGGCTACGAACATCGCCCCGCGCAGCTCGAAATGGCCGAAGCAGTCCACGACGCCTTCACCGAAAAGCATCACGCCGTCGTCGAAGCCGGCACCGGCACAGGCAAAACGCTCGCCTATTTGCTCCCCGCGATTTGCAGCGGCCGCCGCGTCGTGATCTCCACGGCCACGAAATCGTTGCAAGAGCAGCTCTACCAGAAAGACATCCCCTTCCTGCAAAAGCACTTCGCGCCCGAACTCAAAGTCGCCGTGATGAAGGGCCGCTCAAATTTTCTCTGTCGCGTCAAAGCGCACCAGATGGCCGACCAGCCGATGCTCAAAGGCCTCGAAGAAATCGACGCGTTCCGCCAGATCAACGATTGGTCAAAGCTCACCGAGACCGGCGACCGCGCCGAACTCACATTTCTCTCCGACGATTCCGATCTCTGGATGCGCCTCGACGCGCGCCGCGACACCTGCTCCGGACAGAAGTGTCCCGAGTTCAATCAGTGCTTCGTCACCGCGATGCACCAGCGCGCCAAAGACGCCGATCTCATCATCGTCAATCACCATCTCTTTTTCGCCGATCTCGCGCTCAAGCAGGACGACTTCGGCAGCATTCTTCCCGAATACTCCGCCGTCGTTTTCGACGAAGCCCACGAAATGGAAGACGTCGCGAGCGACTACTTCGGCCGCCAGATCTCCAACTATCGCTTTGAAGAGCTTGCGCGCGACGTCGATCAAACTCTGCGCACCTTGCGTCTTGGTTCCGCGGCGCTATTGCGTAAGACGCAGCGCATCCGCGAACGCTCCCGCGAATTCTTCGACACGTTCCCGCCGCGCGATGGGCGCTTCCCGTTTACCCGCCCAGAGCGTGCCGCATTCGTCGAACAAAACCGCGAACCCTACGACGCGCTCGCGAATTCGCTCAAGGGACTCGAAACCGAATTCGCCGCTCTCACGCAAAAGCCCGAAGAACTTACGCGCCTCGCCCGCCGCAGCTTCGAGATTCGCCAGGAACTCCAATTCCTCTTTGAATCAAACGAGAAAAATTTCGTCTACTGGTACGAGCGCCGCAACAAAGGCGTCTTTATCGCCGCGACTCCCATCGACGTCAGTCAAATCTTGCGCGAACGCCTCTTCGAGACATTCGACACGGTCGTCCTGACCTCCGCCACGCTCACCGTCGGTGGCCGCTTCGAGTACATTCGCCAGCGCGTCGGCCTCGATCACACCAAGGAACGTTCGCTTCCTCCCGAATTCGATTGGGCGAATCAGGCCTTGCTCTACACGCCGCGCTCGATTCCCGACGTGCGCAATCCCGGTTTCGGATCCGCCGCGGCCGACGAAATCGTCAGCCTGCTCGAACTCAGCCAGGGCCGTGCCTTCTGCCTCTTCACCAGCTATTCGCAAATGAGGGATTTATTCGAGCGCGTCCGCAATCGCGTTGATTTTCCGCTGCTGCTGCAAGGGACCGCGCCCCGCTCGGTCCTGCTCGAGCGATTCAAAAACACGACCGGCGCCGTCCTGTTCGCCACGGCCAGCTTTTGGCAGGGCGTCGATGTCCCCGGCGATCAACTTTCCTGCGTCATCGTCGATCGCTTGCCCTTCGCCGTACCCAAGCGATCCGATCGTCGCCGCGCGCGTCAGCGCGCTTCAGGAAGAGGGCCGCAATCCTTTCGCCGAATTTCAGGTTCCGCAAGCTGTTCTGGCGCTCAAACAAGGCTTCGGCCGCCTCATCCGCACCAAGACCGATCGCGGCGTTCTTGCCTTGCTCGACAGCCGCATCGAACGTATGCCCTATGGTAAAATTTTCTTGGAGTCGCTGCCGCAGTACGCCACCACCCACGATTTGCGAGACGTGGAGCGGTTCTTCCAACCAGGGAAGAAATCGCAACGGGCGTAGGCCGCGCACAATCAGCGGCTTCTCTCAGGGGATCGATGTTCCAGGTAAGCGTCGAAGACACATTTTCGTCGGGTCATGCGTTGCGCGGATATCGCGGTAAATGCGAAAACGTGCACGGGCATAATTATCGTGTGCGCATCACCGTCGAAGGCCCGCAGCTCGATTCCATCGGTTTGCTTGTCGATTTCACGTTGCTCAAGCAAGTCATGCGCGAAATCATCGGTCGCCTCGATCATCAGTTCATCAACGATCTCGAGCCGTTTCGCGCAGTGAACCCGTCGGCCGAAAATCTCGCGAAATACTTTTACGACGAGATGCAGCGCGGCTTGAAGGATTTGCCCTCGGGCGCGCGCATCACGGATGCGACCGTCTGGGAAACCGACACAAGCCAGGCGAAATACAGCCCGGCGAAATAAATTCTGTGCAAATTCCGGCCCCTCAGCCCTGGGTAACCAGAACGAAATTTCCCAGCAACCGGCACGAAATGAATCGCGCGATTTACATCATCATGGTTCCGGTCGTTTTTGTTGCGGTGGGTTACATTTTGATTTTTCGCGCCGTGGGACTCGCTCCGGGATACGAACGTTTGTTAGTTGCCATGGCGTTGTTTGTTGGCCTTGCGTGGTGGATGGTACGTAAAAGTGCAAAGACCTCTCGTCCCCAGAAATAGAAGAACGATCGAAGCGGCCTCCGTCTTCATCACCGAGATTTTTAAATCGATTCAAGGTGAAGGGACGCGCGCCGGCCTGCCATGCGTCTTTGTGCGCCTCACGGGCTGCAATCTCCGCTGCACTTGGTGTGACACGGCGTACGCCTTCCACGGCGGCAAGCGCACCAAAGTGGATGAGGTCTGCCACAAGGTCGATGAGCTCACCGGCCGTGGCGATCACCAACACGCTTCCCAAGCGGCAATTCAGCTTGTGGAGATTACCGGCGGCGAACCCCTCTTGCAGGAAGGTGTCTATTCGCTTGCGCAAACTTTGCTCGACGATGGCTACACCGTAATGATCGAAACCAGCGGTGAGCGCTTCATCGGCAAGCTGCCCGAGCACGTCATCAAAATCGTCGACGTAAAGTGCCCTGATTCCGGCGCCGCCAACACATTCGAGTATCGCAATCTCGATATGCTCACCCACAGGGACGAGGTGAAATTCGTAATCTCTTCCCGCAACGACTACGAATTTGCGCGCGAGTTCACCAACAAGCATCACCTTACCGAACGTGTTCGCCAGGTTTTGTTTTCGCCGGTGTTCGACGATCCCGAAGGCAAATGGAAGGGACTCGATCCAAAACAGCTCGTCGAGTGGATTCTCGCCGACGAACTCCCCGTCCGCCTCGGCCTCCAACTCCACAAATTCGTCTGGCACCCCTCCACCAAGGGCGTCTAGCCACTCTCAACCGCAGCTACCTTAACGGTCTTGATCGTGTAGGGGCGCAGCATGCTGCGCCCCAAGTCCGCAAGATCCAACGTACTTGAGTCCGCTCGCCACGCTCAGCACGACCACTCACCGCGCGGTATAATCACGAACGCCGAACGATGCCCTCATCCACTTCCAAAGCATCCGCCATCGTCCTCCTCAGCGGCGGCATGGACTCCTGCGTCTGCACCGCCGAGGCAATCGCCACGCACGGCGCCGATCGCGTCGCTCTCCTCCACGCCGGCTACGGCCAGCGCACGCAATCTCGCGAACGCCGCGCCTTCACCGAAATCGCCGACTTCTACTCCGTTCCCACCGATCGCCGCTTGATCGTCCAACTCGATCACTTCCGCGCCATCGGTGGTTCTGCTCTCACCGACCAAAACATCGCCGTCCCCGAAAATCAGCTCCACGCCCCCGCCGCTCCCAACGCTAGCGATATTCCCGTCACCTACGTCCCATTCCGCAACGCGCATTTTCTTTCCGTCGCTGTCAGCTGGGCCGAGGCCATCGGCGCCAATTCGATCTACATCGGCGCGGTCGCCGAAGACAGCTCCGGCTATCCCGACTGCCGCCCGAGTATTACCGCGCCTTCCAGAATGTGATTCGCGAAGGCACGCGCCCCGAAACGAAGATCGACATCGTCACGCCGGTCATCGAGCTGAAGAAAAACCAGATCATCCGCCGCGGCGTCGAATTGGGCGCCCCGCTGCATCTAACCTGGTCGTGCTACCAAAGCGACGATGTTGCGTGCGGTGTTTGCGACAGTTGTTTGTTGCGCCTGAAAGCCTTCGAGGAAGCGGGCATCCCAGACCCGATTCCGTACCGCCGAGCCGCAGCCGTTCGCTAGACCGCTTTCATTCGCCTCGACTTAAGAGCGGCGGTTTAGCTTGGATTCCGGCCTGAATTGGGCATAATAGGGCGCACGCCGCTCCCGGGGGACTTCAGGGTAGGAGCCGTCCCGAGACAAAGGAGAACCGAGCATGAAGCTGCAACTGCTGGCCGCCGTGAGGCCACATATGAATTTGACCGCGTCGCGGTCGCAAACCCGTTCGATCGCACAGCGCAACAACTGGCTCCGCGCAGCGCTGTTGGTCGCTGCCGCTGCGCTGGCCGTCGTCGCGCCGCCGCGCGCTGCCGCGCAGATGGACGGAGCGGTGAGCGGCAACGTGCTGGACGTCGCCGGCAAGCCGTGGGTGGACATGACGGTGGACGCCGTGAGCGATCAGGGTGCAAAGCTCACCGCCAAGACCGACAAAGATGGCCACTACTCGTTTCACAATATGCGCGCCGGCGTATACAGCTTCACCGTCGAACTTCCCGCGCCAAACAAGCCCTATGAATTTGCGCAAATCAAGGTGGGCAGCGGCGAGACGCCGAACGTCAACGTAAACTTCAAGGACGTTCTTGCCAAACAGGGCGCCGCCGCCGCAGAGCAGGTGAAGAAACAAGAAGAAGACAAGCAGAAATTCGCAGGCATGAAGCAGCACTTCGACGCCGGCATCGCCGATCTGACGCAGGCGCAGACCGCGAAGAATGACTTGGCTAAGGCTCCCGCCGACCAGCGCGACACGATGAAGGCGCAAGTTGCCGATCTCTCCGGCAAAGCGATCACCGAACTGGAAGCGGCAAAAACCGCCGCGCCTGAAAAAGATCAGAATCTTCATTTGATCTGGGCGCGCCTCGGCGACGCCTACGATCTCGCTGGCCGTCCCGACGATGCGGCGAACGCATATCGCCAGGCCATTGCGCTCAAGCCGACGCCCGGCTACTACAACAATCTCGGTGGAATTCTGGGTCGAAACAGCAAAATCGATGAAGCGATGGCTGCGTACCAGAAGAGCGCCGAACTTGATCCGCCGAACGCAGCGCAGGCCTATCGCAATGCCGGCATCACGCTCTACAACGTCGGCAAAATGAAGGAAGCTGTCGAGCCGCTGAAAAAAGCGACGGAACTCGATCCCAAGAGCGCGCAGGCGTGGTATCTGCTCGGCGCGTCTTTGGTCGGTGCGATGGAATACAAACAGAAGGGCGACAAGATGGAAGTCATCGTTCAGCCCGGCACCGTCGAGGCGTATCAGAAGGCCGTCGAGCTCGATCCCAACGGGACGTACGGGCAGCAGGCCAAGCAGGGTCTCGAAGCGCTCGCGCAGATCGCGCCGGGCATCGATACCAAGACAAAGACCACCGGCAAGAAGAAGTCGTAACGCTGCAACCCAAGCTTCATCTTCAAGGCCGGTCCTTCACGGGCCGGCCTTTTTCTTTTCAGCTGGCGCGATGAGACTCGTTCGCTGTCGCGCTGGTCTGATCGTTTCGCATCGCGTTATCCTGCGATGAGCCAAGTGCGGGAGAATTCTTGACCGAAGCGTCGAGCCTTGGATCGGATTTCAATTCAGCCGAATGGCGCGTATTGCTCGACTGCGCGAATCCCAACGTCACTCTTCTCGCTTTACATCCCCAACAAGCGTCATCGCTCGACTGGCCGAAGTTGCTCGCGCTCGCGGGCGATCAAGGCCTGCTCCCGCTCCTGACGCAAAAACTTTCTCACGCCCAGCCAGGCGTCATTCCTTCCGACGCCCAGCAAACGCTGAAGTCTTCCTTCCGCGAGCAAATGGTTTTCGACCTGCGCATGCTCGCCGAGATGTACCGCATTCTCGATCGTTTCGCAGCCCAGGGGGTCGCCGTGATGGCGACCAAAGGCCCTGTCCTGGCGCAACGCTGCTACGGATTTTCGTTCGCGCGCCAATATACCGATCTCGATTTTGTCTTGCGCGATGCCGATATTCTGCGCGCCACCGAGACGCTCATCTCGCTCGGCTATGACGCTAAAGTTCCGCCAAGCGCCATTCGTGCGAATCGACCCGCCGGCGAATACGCCTTCACACAACTCGCGACGAAGCTGCTCGTCGAACTGCACACCGAAAAAACATTCCGCTACTATCCGAAACCCCTCTCCATTGATGAGCTTTTGAGCCGCAAGGCGAGTGTTCGTCTCGGCGAACAGGACGTCCCGGCGCTCTCGGTCGAAGACGAGCTCCTGTTGATCTCGATTCACGGCGCAAAACATTTCTGGGAACGCTTGCTATGGATTACCGACGTTGCCGCGCTGATCACTCACCATCCCATCGACTGGGATCGCGCGGCGGCGTTAGCTCGTGAAGTTGACGCCGAGCGCATGCTGCGAATGTCATTGCTGCTGGCAAAAAATGTCGTAGGCGCCCCGCTGCCGCCCGCGATTCAGATCGACGCAGAGTCCGACGCCGGCGCAGCCCGCATGGCCCAGGAAATCGCCGATCGCCTGCCCCACGTTGACAATCAGCCAATGAGTCTTTTCGGTCGAGCGATGTTCCGCGTCAAAATGCGCGGCGGCGGATTTCCGGGACTGACGTACCTGCTGCGACTCTCCCTCTCTCCGACCGAAGAAGACTGGCTCGCCCATTCCGAGAGCGACAAACAAGGCGCCAAGAGCTTGCTCGAAAGGCCGTTCCGTCTCGCTCGAAAATATGGCCGCACCGAAAAATAGCATCGATAAATTGAGCGCAAAATTCCGAAGTGAAAAATAAAAGGGGCGAGCGCTTACCGCAAAACGCTCGCCCCATACCCCAGGCCACTCGTCGATCTGAAGCTTCTAAATGTTCGTGCCGTGTACGACGTGATGCCGCGTTTTTGTCGGAGCCGCCGGCAGCTCGACGCTCAGCGTCATCTCCGCTTTATTCCGTGTCACCGTCAGCGTCGCCGTTTCGCTTTTCGCCGCCAGCTTCTCGCGCAGCTCGCCCAGCGAACGAACCCGCTCGCCATCGAACTTCGTGATCACGTCGCCCGCCTTCAGTCCGCCTTTTTCCGCCGCCGACCCCGCATTCACGCTGCGCACCAGCACGCCTTCGCCATCCGGCACGCCCAGGAACTCGCCAAGTTGTCCGCCGACATCCTCCGCATCGATCCCCAGCCGCGGACGCACCGACGGAATTACAAGCCCGCCATCATCGCCAAACGCGACGACCGGACCATCCGGCATCGCATGAACTTCCGGCATTTCCGGCACTTCTACGTCTGGCATGCGAAACGCGAACGATCCCGGCATCGTCCCGCTCATCACGCGATGCAATTCTTCCGCCTGATCCAATTTCGCGCTCAGCGACTGCGCGCGTCCATCGCGCCACACCGTCAACTTCACCGTGCGCCCCGCCGGAATCTCGCGAATCATTCGCCGAAATTGCGTTGCGCCTTCCACGCGCTGCCCATCGACTTCCGTGACCACATCCGTCTCTTTCAGCCCCGCCTTCGACGCCGGGCTATCCGGCGCGACACGTCCAACCACAACGCCGCGCTCCGCCGGCAACTTATATTGCTTCACATTTTCGGGAGTAACTTCGCGCGCTTCGATGCCGAGAAAACTCGGCCCGCCTTCATCATCGTTGCTGATCGTCAGGACCTCCGGGTCCTGCGTGATCTCGATGCGGCGTACTTCCGAGCGCGCGCCCTGCTGCGTCTGCGGAGTCGCCGCTTTCGCCGTCACCGAATCCTGCACCGTCGAATGTCCCGGCAACGCCATCAGCGCCGGAGTCAAAATCGCAAAGCCTGCCGCACCGATCCAGATATTTTTCTTCATGGGTGACCCTCCTTGCCCGGTTTAGACGCAAAGAAAGTCAAATTGGCTGGTCCGGTCAGCGCGCACTCGACGCGCAGCCGGCAGAAAATCCAAAACTAAACCGTCGATCGCAGCGCCACCACGCGAATCCCGCCGTTGATCGTATTCAAATGGATTGGCGCTCCGCCCTTACCCAATTTCCCGCGTGTCTCTCGCGGCTTCTGCGAACTCAGCAGCGACAGCGGCAGCTCCGAAAAAAAGCTCCCGTTCAAACAGCGCGCATCCAGCTCCGCCTGTGTGCTCACCGGAACAGCAAGCAACACCGAGCCATTCGTCGTCTCGGCAACAGCGCCAAATTTGTTCTGCACGCGCAGCAGCTCGATATGCACGTTCCCGTTCGTCGTATGCGCGTGCACCGCGCCGCCGCCATCGAACACTTCGATGTTCCCGTTCACCGTCCGCAAATCTTCCACCGCTTCCACGCCCACCACGCGCAGCGAACCATTCACCGTGCCGAGATGCTCCACGTGCGCGCAGCGCGGCACATGCACCACATACTCCACCGCCACCTCGACGCCTTCATTCTGCGGATACCGCGTCGTCACCATCACCGAATCCGGCTTCGCATCGACATCAATCGACACCAGCGACAGATCCGTCTCCTGATGCTTCGCCGTCTTCACCGCGCGCACTTCGACCTCATCGCGGTCCCACGTCTGCACGTCCACCGTGCCATTCACATTTTGCAGTTCGAAGATTCCGCCCGGCGTCAGCGGGTAGGTTTGGTTGAATTCTTTGGTGATCGCAAAACAAGGCACAGCCGAAGCTGTCGCCAGAACGAACGCCACAACCGAAGCGAAATAGATTGCGCGGCGAGCCATAACCGTTCCTCCCCCTCGAAGCCTGTCGATTCCCCAAATCCGAACGGACCCGACACCCGACATCTCGACCAGGGACCCAAGTTCACCCGAACTGAAACTCGCTTGTGATCGCCTCGCCGCGCGATCGTCAATCTACTCGGCCTGCAACTCCCCGCCTTGCGCGGCCTCTCTCGCCGCGCCCTCACCAAAATCAGTTCAACTGAAAATTAAACGTCAGAGTAGTGATCACATCGCCGCGCTTGCCAATCATCCACGCCGGGCTCACGCGCCATTGCTTCACCGCAGAAATCGCCGCGTCCGCCAACGCCGGCGAGCCATCCACCAGCTTCTCTACCTCAATGCGACCATCGCGCGTCGCCCGCACCTGCAATTTCACCAGCCCCGTCACTCCCGCGCGCATCGCCACTTCCGGATAAATCGGTTTCGGTTGCCACGTCAGATGCTTGCGAAATTCTTCGGGATCTTCATGCGTGCCGCCGATAAACGCGAGCTGCAATCGATCGATCCAGCTGTCCAGCCAATCGCCGTTCTCCAGCGCCGGCGCATTCCCCGGCTGCGCTTGCCCCATCGGTTCCGACGGATCGTATCCCGTCGCCACCAACTGCACGCCGTGCTGATTCAGCCGCTCTTTCTGATCGCGAATCAACGAATCGCGCAGCGCCACTTCCGCATCCAGGAAACGCAAATGAATCGTTCCCGATGTCGTGCGCAGTTTCAGCGGCGCCCCGCCGCCGTTCAACGCCACCATGCCGCGTGCCGAGCCTGCTCCGCGATTGCCGGAAATCATCATCGCCAGCGCCGGATCGGCTTCGATGTGCCGTTCGCCGCCCGCGTCCACAGTCGCTTCGATGTCGGCCGCCAGATTGCGCGGCAAAAACACAACGATGTCGCCATCGCCCGACGTCAGCTGCGAAACTCCCGCCAGATGCACCACGCCGCCGCCCGTCGCCGGCGAATCCGGATTGATCCACGCGCGAATGCTGCCGCCCGCCGTCGCCGCGCGCACCGTTCCCGCCACGCGCGTCAAACAAATGCTTCCCGCGCTCGACTCCACTTCCATCGGTCCCGAAACATACATGACACGAATTCCGCCGCCGCCGGTCTGCGCGCGCACCGAGCCGCGCACTTCGCCGAAATCGATTTGCCCGCCGCCGGTCTTCACGCTCACTAAACTGCCAGCCTGCCCGACCGTAATATTTCCGCCGTCTGTCTCGAGATCGGCGCGTCCCGCAATCTGTTCCGCGCGAATGTGCCCGCCGCCGCTGTGCAACAGCGCATCGCCCGCGATGTTGCGCACATTGATGTGTCCGCCCGCCGTGAACGCATTGCAATCTCCGCCGACGTCGAGCACCTGAATGTGCCCGCCTTCGGTCTGCAGCTTCGCCACGAGCCGCCCCGCGCCCGCATTGCGCATGAAGCTCGTGCCAATGCGCCCTGTGGTGATATTTCCGCCTTGCGTCGAGAGCATCGCAGTCCCGCCGAGATCCTGCGTCTCAATATCTCCCGCGTCCGTTTTCACATCGACATTGAAGCCGTGCGGCACCGCCACTTCAAACGTGACCCAGAACTGCACGCCCGCCGCGGAACTCTTCGCAATCTGCGACGGCAACGTGCCGTTGATCTCCACGCCTGCCGTTGTCGCCTGCGCTGTCAGCGAATAATGGCTCAGCAAATGATCCGCGAGCGGCTCGCGCGCATCCGTCTCGATATGCGCGGTGTAGCGAACCACCGGAGGCGCGCCCGCAGGCAGCGCCGTAATTTTCACCGTGCCGAGGTCGGTGGTGAGGTGCAGCGTCAGATTTTCTCTCGTGGGAAATGAACCCGTGCGGTCTGCGCCTGTATGCACACCCGCGGGATCACCCGGCTGTTTTGTTGGTTCGACCGGCGGATTCGTGCCCATCGGTTCCGGCGCCGGCTGAGGAACCGGCTCAGGCTTGGTCGCCGCCGCGACGCCGTGGGGCATCGGTGCGGCCAGCCACGTCAGCCCAAGCAGCGCGACGCCGAGGCACAAAGCCACCAGCGTAATTCCGCGCCGCTTTTCAAACCCAAACTTGATTCCTGGTTTCATCCGTCTGGAAACTCTCGAACTCCGTCCCTGCTCCGTCACTCACAAAAAAAGCGCGATCCTGTCGCGCTTACTGCATATCTCTCGAACCAATCTGTCGCAATGCCGCCGCGCTCCTCATTCGCACATAACGATTCGGATCGCGCCGCTGCAAATCTTCCAGCGCCCGTACGACGCGCCCGACATCTGCGCCATCGCCATTGATCACCGCGGGTTCCGAACTCGAAGGCGGTGTCGCAACCACCGGCAGGCCGTCTTCGGTCGACACCAACTCGGTATCGCCGCCAAGCGAATTCACCAGCAGATTCACCGCTTCCACGCGCACACCCGGATTCGCATCGTGATGCAGCGCGTCGAGCAATGTGTCGCGCACCGATGCTTCATGCGTGTAATCGCGAAGCGCGTCCAGCGCCTTCAATCGCACCGCGTCGTTCTTGTCGGTGCGCGCCGCCTTCACCAAAGCTTTGCGCACGTGCTCGTCGTCGGTGCGCGCCTTCACCGCATCCAGGCAATCGAGTCGCGTGCCGGGATCGAATCGTTCGCCGTTTGCAATCACGTAGGTCAGTACGCGTCGGACATCTTCGTCATCCACGCTACCGACCACCATCAATGGCTGCTCGGTCCGCACCTGAAGTTGCAATGTTCCGGGCGCCGCATCCGGCGCGGGTGCAAACGTGATTCCGGCCACCGCCATCTTGGAAAGCTCTTCGTCGGTCAATCGCGGTGCGGCCATCACATTCACCGCGTGCGCTGTGCTGCGATCATCACCGCCGCCGCTGCGCACCGCGAGCCACGGCACCAACTGCGTCCCGATCGCCACGCCGAAAACGATAAGTCCCGCCGCGCTCCACGCCGGTCGCAACGCCATCCAGCGCTGCACCCAGCCGAACGGCATCCAGTGCTCGCGCACCTTCGGCATTTCCAGATCGTCGAGTCTCTCGGACAGTTCGCTGCGGCACTGCGCCAGCAGTGCTCCGGTCGGATCCGCTTCGTCCGCCATTTGCGACACGCTCGAAAACGCCGTGTGCAATTCCGCTTCTTCGCCAAGGATGCTACGGCACGATTCGCAGCTCGCAAGATGCGCGTCGATCTGTTCGCGCTCGTGCGGCTCGACTTCGTCACAGGCGTAAAAAATCAGGAGCGGCGCCACTTCGGCGCAGCGATTCAATTCCGGGCTGCCGTTCATCGCCGCGCTCATCGCAATATCCCCAGCTGGCTGCGCAATTTTCGCGTCGCGCGGAAGAGCGAATTTTTCACCGTTTCTTCGGTGGTGCCGAGCGCATCGCCAATCGCGCGCAGCTTCAATCCCTGGTAATGCTTCATTTCAAATACGACGCGCTCGCGCGGCGAAAGCAGTTCCATCGCGATCGCGATCCGCGTTTGAATTTCCTGGCCGAGCAGTCTGCGTTCGGGATCGAGCGTCGGACGCTGTTCTTTCTGCCTCTCGAAGAAATCGGTGATGCCTTCGTCGTGCGCCGACCCGGCCTCGGGTGCCTGATCTTCGGGACGCGCCTGGCGGCGGCGCAGTTGATCGAGGCAAACGTTGGTGACGATGCGATAGAGCCAGGTGTAAAAGCTGCATTCAAAACGGAATCGGTGGAGGTTGCGATAGACCTTCAGGAAGGCTTCTTGATAAACGTCGCGGGCGTCCTCGGGACGCTTCATCAGGTTCAGCGCCAGCCGCAGCACGTCGCGGTCGTACCGGCGCACCAGTTCCTCGAACGCAGTGCGCGAGCCCGCCTGCGCCTCGACCACCAGACAGCGCTCATCCAACTGGGCCAAGGAAGCCACCGTTGCCAGCGCGGCACCGGACTGAGCCGTCTGGCCAGACACATTCGCCAAAGCCAATCGAGATAGCGGCATATTTCGCTTTCTGTTCGCGTCCCGGATTGTTAAGGCATTAGCCTTAACACCTTAGCCCCACTCTGCGACTTCGCAAACAAATCGGCCCACCGATGAGCCCGCAGAGTATCACCAAATTGGACGCAGGCTTCGATACCGGGTAAGCAGCCGCTACACATTGTTATAACGACCGAGCCACCATCTTTGTTTCCCGCCGCTCAAGCCTGCCTGAAATCGACCACGACACACGCCGCAATTTCCAACCCGCCGCCGGCATTTGGGTGCCGCACCCTTAGTTTCTAAGGGTGCGGGTTTAGATCCACCCCAACCCAAATCGCCACGACGATCACGGTCGGCTCAAAGCCACCCTGTAGCCGCGATCGTCTTTCAGATCGCGGGGTTTAGATCCAACGACCTGCCCAATCCCGACCCCGCCCCGCTTCAATTTCAGATTCCGGCCGGTCCGGCGGCGTTGTCTCCCCCCGCGCCTCTCCAGTTCATCAACGGCCACGCGAGCAGCAGCACGAGAGCGACAACGACGCCGTAACCATTCAACCGGTAGAAGCGATCGGGTTGCCCCAGCAACTCGGCCGCGCCACTCGCCAGCGAAATCAGCCCAACCACCAGAAAGCACCCAAAGATGTTGAATCGCATCACATACCGCACACCGAGCACGATCACCGCGAGCAGAATCGTTTCCGCGATCCATTGCTTGGCGTAGTCGGCCGGGCTGCCCCAATTGCCCGGCATCGCCGCGAACGTCGCAACGAAGAAAACCAGCGCCTTCAGCCACGTCGGACGAAGAACCGACGCGATAAACGTCGCGGCGAGTGCGACGAATCCCATGTACAACAAACTGTGAAGCAGCGATGTGCCGAGGATCGCTCCCGCCGGCACGTACGCATCGAAGTTCGAACCGAAGTCCGCCGCCGCGGCGCGATGTGGAGTCGGCCAGTGCTGTGCGACCGCTTGGATCAGCGTCTGCAATCCGATCAGCGCGCCCGCTCCGCCGATCCCGATGAAAAACGCATCGCGATAATACTTGGAGGGCATCCCGGTCCACGACGGGAAGTAGGCCTCGCTGAAGGCGCGGCGCCCGAAGAACCACGCGATTCCCAGAACGACCACGATCAAGCCAAAATAAAAAGGCCCGCCGAGAATTCCGCCGACGGCTAAAGTGCCGATAAATGTCTTGAACGGGATCGCGGTGTTGTATTGCGCGACGAACGCGGGGATGCGATTTCCGAGCGCGAAAATCAAGATGTAAGCGCCGAGCGCCCAGAAGGCCCAGATCGACAGTCGCCGCCAGGGAATCCCGCGCGAATCCGGCGATTTCAAATGCTTCAGGAAGATGATGAGCGCGGTGAGGCCGAGTCCCGCAAAAAACACTACGGGAATCGTGATGCCCAGCATCATGCGAGAGATCGTGAGTTCTTCGCGCTGCCGGCTCCATTCATCTGGGATTTTGATGTAAGTGCGATAGCTCGTCACTTCATCGCCCATCACTTCCAATTCCATGCGGGCGTAAGCGTGATCGTCACCGGTCGCGGTGCTGTTCGTCGAATGATCGAGTGGCGCCTTCGACTGCCACGTTAAGTCGTGATCGATGCGCTTCGGGCGTTTGTCCGATTTCGATTCGACGAGCGACCATTGGTTCAGATCGATGGTCTTCACTTCGCGAAGATATTTTTCGCCAAGCGCAACCGCGTCGTCTTTGCTGAGCGATGCTCCCGGTGAGGCTTCGGCAAGTGTGTGATGCACGGAGTGCAGCGAGCCATCTGGTTTGAGGATGACGGCGTACTCTTCCGGCTGGCCGTCACGGAAATAACGTACGCGCCAAAGTGCGCCCGGGATTTGGCCGGAGTAGATGCTGTTGACGAAATCGACTCCGCCGCGTTCGCGCAAAAACTCATTCGCCTGTGGATTCGTCACGTCCACGAATTGTGTGTTGTGAATGTAGCTCGCGGGATTTACGTTGCTCCCGCGCAGAATCTCATCGGCACGATCGCGCGCGCCGCGGGCATCGATGGAAAGTTTGAGGTAGTCGCCGATCGATGCGGGTTTTACTTTCCAGATCAAGATACCGCCAACGACAGAGCACAGCGCGAGCAAGCCAAGCATCGCCGGAGCAAGTGCGTCGTAGCGCCTCCCTTGGCTTGCCGCAATTTCGGATGAAGGCGCGGCCACGGTTAGTTCTGGGAGCGGGGCGGCCTCGTTTAAGAGATCCGCGTCAGGTTCGAATCGCCCGCGAATCAGGTACGAAATTCCAGAGAACGCCAGCGGCGCGACCGCAGCCGCGGCGACGACGGCACCCGAAATCTTGAAGTAGAGACTGTTCGAGCGAATCAGAAAAAGTCCGACCAGCGACGCATCCACCGTGTAGTGCCAGATCAGCGTCGCCATGATTCCCCAGCGCAACATCACTAGCCCGGCGACGATGCCGATGATTCCGATCTCGATTCCACGGGTGTAAGCCGGTTCCTGTGGATAGTTGCTGTGCAGAAAGCCCCACAAAAATGCGGGAACGATGACGGCGATCCACGTCGATTTCGTGAACTTTTTGAAGAAGGGAATCGCGAAAAGGCGAAATGTGAACTCTTCGTTGGTAGAAGCGAGCAAGCCGATCGCTGCTCCGGAGATCCACGGGAAAAATGTGTTCACCGATTCTTCGTAGTTGAGTTCCTGTGGAGCCCATGCGCCAAAGCGCGTCGCGATCACGTAAAAGGCGACGACGTAGCCAATGTGAGCCGCGGCAAACGAAAGCCCGACGACCGCGGCCGAGAAAAACTCCTGAGAGCGCAGTCCGCGCAGCGTGATTATTTTCGCAAGCTGAAGTTGCTTCGGCTGCGACTCGCGATACATCGGCTCGGCGGCGGGCAGCACGAGAATCGTGATCGCGGTGACCACCGAGATCACCAGCGCCTGCCCGATTTTTAACACGATGAATGTGCTGTAGGCCGTGTTCGTATCGTAGCTTGCGTCCCAGAGCGGCCACCCGTTCAGGCTTTGCAGAAAGAGCAGGAGCGCTGCGATTCCGGCCACGATCAGTGCGCCCCGCCACTCCGTGCGTCCTTGGCGCGTGAACGTAATTCCCAGTCGCACGGCGATTGCGATGATCAGGATGTAGGGAATCGTGAAAACCAAAGCGAGCGTGTCGTTGCCAGAGCGCAATTTCGCGAAATCGCGCTTCCACGCTTCCGGCACTTTCAGATATTCATTGTCGCCGCCGATATCCGCGCCTTGCAGTTCGACGTGCAGCCGATACGGCGCGTCGACCGCGCGAAAATCCTTTTTCTCCCAGGTAAACGACCAGTCGAGACGGTTCGGCCGTTTCTCGGAGTTCGCTTCTTCCGGAAGGAAATTCCAGCTGTTGAGATCGACGCCGAGCTTCCCGGTCAAATAATTCTGTGCTTTGCTCTGCGCCTCGGCTCGTTCCAGTGAAGCGCCCGCTTGCGCTTCCTTGATCGTGTGATCGTAGCCGACCACGTTGCCCGCTGGACTGATGCGAACGCCGTATTCTTCTTCCTGCAGCGGTTTGAAAAAGCGGACGTCCCAATACCAGATGTTGAGCTGCGACGCCATGAGCTGATTGGCTTTCTGCAAGCCGATCTGGCGCTCCAGATAAGTCTTCGCGTTTTCGTCGACGTCGAAAACGATGGAGGACTGATAGCCGGAAATGTTCTGGCCCATCGAGCCCATGAAATCCTGCGCGCGCTTCAGCGCTTCAGGCCGCGACACGCGAAAGTCGATGGAAGCTTCTGGAAACGCGCGGAAATAATAGTGGTGGGCGAACCACGCGCCGATAATCCCGGCCAGCACCCACAGCACCAGCGCCCGCTTGTCTCGCCCGCTCAGCCTGCCGCTATCCAATTCCGCCTCCGCAAGTTCCGATGGAGCCGTAAAACCGTGGCGCTCAATCGCGCCCGAAAAACGCTCGTGCGCCAGCCGCAACTTTACATCACGCCTTCATTGGACGCACGCCGTATGCGATTCGGACAGGCGCCTTGCGGCGGGGTTGTCGGCGCACGCAATCAGGAGCCGGAGTGGCTTCGCCTTGATATTGCCGCTGTGCCGGGGGGGCGGAGGAGAAATGGTATAAATGAAAGAGAATGTCGACTGCTGCCGCGCCTCGCCGAATGCCTCCTTTAACTCTGGCCACCGAAGTCCGGATGATCAAGGGCGTTGGTCCGCAACGCGCGGAATTGCTCACGAAGCGCGGGATTCACACCGTCGAAGACCTGCTGCTGTACCTGCCTTTCCGTTACGAAGATCGCATCCACTTTTCCAATGTGAAGGACATTCAGCCCAACGGTGTCTACACGATCCGCGCGAAGGTGATGAGCGGGCAGGCGATTCCGAACAAGTTTGCGTACAACGCGATTTATCACTTGCTGGTGCAGGACGAGGCGGGCGGGTTGCTGCCCTGCAAGTTTTTTCACGGCGGGTATCTGGAAGGAAGGCTGAAGGCGGGACAGTGGCTGGTGCTGCACGGCACCGTGAACGTGGACAAGCTGCGGCCAGCGCGGCTCGAGATGGTCAATCCGCAGATGGAAATGCTCGGCGCGGACGAGAACGACTCGACGGAAGTTGGACGGATCGTTCCGATTTACGAAGCGATCGGAACGTTTGGTTCGCGGTCGATCCGGCGGGCGATTTACACGGTGTTGCAGACGGTGGAGTTGAAGGTGCCGGAGATTTTGCCGGCGGCGCTCCAGGCGCGGCTTGGATTTCCGTCGCGGGCGCAGTCGATTGCGCACACGCATTTTCCGCCGCAGGGCGAATCGGTCGATGCGTTGAATGCGTATGCTTCGCCGGCGCAGCGGCGGCTGATTTTTGAGGAATTCTTTTTGTATCAGTTGAGCCTGGCGCTCGATCGGCGCGCGGCGCGGAAAGAAAATGCGATCGCGTTCAAATTGCGCGATGACAGCGTGCGCGATGCGATCAAGAAAATTTTGCCGTTCAAGCCGACGGCGGCGCAGAAGCGCGTGCTCGGCGAGATTGCGTCGGATTTAGAAAAATCGTCGCCAATGAATCGGCTGCTGCAAGGCGATGTCGGCAGCGGAAAAACGATCGTTGCGCTGCAAGCCGCGGTGATTGCGATGGCGAACGCCTGCCAGGCTGCGCTGATGGCGCCGACGGAAATTCTCGCGGTGCAGCATTTTCTTTCGGCGCGGCGCATTCTCGAACCCGCGGGATACAAAGTTGAACTCGTCATCAGCGGGATGAAGTGGAAAGAGAAAGCGGCGGCGCTGGAGCGCATCAAAAGCGGCGAAGCGAATCTTGCTGTCGGAACGCATGCGCTCATCGAAGACAATGTCGAATTCGCGCGCCTCGGATTTGTGGCGATCGACGAACAGCATCGCTTTGGCGTGCTCCAGCGCAAGCGATTGATGGACAAAGCGGCGACGCATGGGCATGCGCCGCACGTGCTGGTGCTGACGGCGACGCCGATTCCGCGCACGCTTTCGCTGACGCTGTACGGCGATCTCGACGTCAGCGTGCTCGACGAGCTTCCGCCGGGGCGCACGCCGATCGAAACGCATTTGACGAGCGAGCCGCATCTGGCCGGCGTGTGGAACGGCATCAAGCGCGAGGTGGAAGCGGGGCATCAGGCGTACATCGTGTATCCGGTGATCGAGGAATCGAAGCTCGAGCTGAAGGCCGCGACGGAAGAATTCGAGCGGCTGGCGCATGAAGTTTTTCCAAAATTTAAACTGGGGTTGTTGCACGGGCGCCTGTCGAGCGAGGAAAAAGACGACGTCATGCAGCGCTTCCGCAAGAACGAGGTAAACATCCTGGTTTCGACCACGGTTGTCGAGGTCGGCGTCGATGTGCCGAACGCTTCGGTGATGGTGATCGAACACGCGGAGCGGTTCGGGCTGTCGCAACTGCACCAGCTGCGCGGGCGCATCGGGCGCGGCGCCGCGAAGTCGCACTGCGTGCTGGTCGGGCCGACGCGGATGACGGAAGAGGCCAAGGCGCGGCTGGAGGCGATGGTGCGCACGTCGAACGGATTCGAGATTGCCGAGACCGACCTGGAACTGCGCGGGCCGGGAGAATTTTTTGGCACGCGGCAATCGGGCTCGCTGGGATTTCAGATTGCGAATCCGATGCGCGACCGCGCTGTGCTCGATTTGGCGCGGCAGGAAGCGTTCGCATTGGTCGAAGCGGCGGCGCCGAGCGCGGCTTCTCCTGCTTCTGGCTCTAAATCTGGCGTCGATGGTGCGAAGACGAGCGAGAAATTACAGGTCAGCGAACTCGATCGGTTGCTGCGTCGGTTGCCGGCGGAATGGCAGCGGCGCTATCACCTCGCGCGAATCGGATGACATTCAAAAGTAATGCGTAAAAACTCATGCGCGTAATCGCCGGACAATTTCGTTCGCGTCAACTGAAGTCTCTCAAGGGGCTTGCACTGCGGCCTACGAGCGACCGGCTGCGCGAGACTGTATTTAATGTGCTGGCGCCGTTGATTGTGGGCTCGCGTTTTCTCGACATTTTTGCCGGGACAGGGGCGATCGGGATCGAGGCGCTGAGCCGTGGCGCGGCGGAAGCGGTTTTTATCGAGAGTCATCAGCCGGCGGCAGCGCTGATCAAGCAGAATCTTGCATCGCTGGGGATTAAGACTGGCGTTTCGGTGATGGCGATGGACGCGGTTCGCGGGCTGGAGAAACTGGCTGCGAAGCCGAATGCCCGGTTCGATCTTGCGTATATTGATCCGCCGTATGCGGATGCCGGCCAGTATGCGCAGGTGCTGGAGGCGGTGGCGAAGTCGCCGCTGTTTCATCCGGAGTCGCGGATCGCCGTGGAGCACCGGCGGGCGTTTGAGTTGCCGACGGTTGCCGGGCTGACCGTGGTTCGGCGGCTGGAGCAGGGCGACGCGGCGCTGACGTTTTTGGCGCGTTAGGCTTTTCCTTCCTTTTGGTGATTCCCGAAATGGGAACGTCTGGGTACCACCCCCCTTTTTTCTCAAGAGTGAATAAAGCGTTTGTGGTCAGGTGGTTGCGGACCGCTCTTTTTGAGAGTGCGCAAGTTGATTTGAATGAGAGGCTTGCGGATCGGCGATGTTCGCTTTTTGTACGCTTATTGCTGGTTCTTACGCCTGAGATCCTTCGCTTCGCTCAGGATGACAATGATCTTGGGCGCGGTGACCAGGGTAGAAGGGAGACTGAGTTCTCGACCAGAAATGAAAAAAGCGCCTTTCGGCGCTTGGCGTTTTTCGAACTTTTCCAAGTGTAGCACGATTTCGGATTTTGTCAAGGGGGGAACTGAGCCTTTCTGCACTTGAATTTTGTCGGACTGGGTCTTTAGCCAGGGTAGAGGTGTTTTTCGAGGACGACGAAGAAGAGGTCGGGGCGGGTGGGGGTGCCGTAGCGGGTGTCGGCGTAAGGGAAGGGGCGGGTTTCGGGGGTGCGGCGGTAGCCGCGGCGTTCGTACCAGGAGATCAGGGCTTCGCGGACGTGGACGACGGTCATTTCGATTGTGCGGGCGCCGTTTGCGGCGGCGTATTGTTCGGCGGAGGTGAGGAGCTCGCGTCCGAAGCCGCTTTTTTGCAGATCGGGGCGGACGGTTAGGGAACCCAAGTACCACTTTTCCGGGGAGGCGGATTGGAGGCTTACGCATCCTTGCAGAGTCGAGTTTGCGCTGTCGTTGGTGTCGTTGGCTAGGAGATAGAGGGTGCCTTTGGTGGTTTCTTCGGTGAGCAGAGAGATATTTGTGCGTTCGCCGGTGATGTATTCGCCTTCGATGCTCCAGCCTTCTTTGCCGCGGAAGGCGGTGTTCATGAGGGCGACGATGGCGGGGAAGTCGGCCTCGGTTGCGGGGCGGAGATTGATGGGCATATTTTGATTTTATGGCAGGGATTTGCGTCGCGTCACGCGGGATCGTTGGTGCGGTGGGTGGCGAACGGTGAGAAATGGGAGAGGTGGAATTTAAGACCCGCGATCTGGGAGGCGATCGCGGCTACAGGGTGGGGGTGATCGACGGAGGTCGTCGTGGTGAGTTGAGTGGGGTGGAATCTAAACCCGCACCCTTTAAAGGCTAAGGGTGCGGCACCCAAAGGCCGACTGTAACTTATGTCCTGGGATAGTCCGGGGTGAGACGGCGTGGGGCAGGTTTGGGCGCATCCAAATGCGGGTTGACCGGTGGGAGGGGCATCACGCAACCTTGTAGGGAATATTCAGGGGCTTCAGTGGCGGCAAGCGCTGGACGAAGCCAGACGGCGATCCAGGACGGATAACGACGGGATGAGTTTGAGTTCGGCCAATGGGGCGTTGAATTTGTTGGGGCAGGCGGCGGTGTCGGCGCCGTTGGTGGCTCCGCGTCTGCCTGCGGGCGATGAGGGGCCGCGGCTGGATGTGGCTTGGGGGGATTTTCATCAGGGCGTGGGGAGCAGTGTGCGGGCGCTGGTGGCGCGGGGCGGCGTCAAGGGATTTGCAAGCGCGGGATTTTTTAAGGATTGCTGGATTGAGTCGCGGTGGCCGCGGCGGGCGATTGTGGCGGCGCTATTGTGGCATGTGGCGTTTTTGGCGATGCCGTTTCCGAAGGGCGTGATGGAGCCGAAGAAAGTTTCGGGGCTGGAGAATTTTCAGCTGACGTGGTCGGGGCCGATTCAGGATTTGCCGCTGCTGGAGATTCCGAAGGCGCGAGCGAAGACGATGGCGAAGGCAGCGCCTGTTGATCCGGCGCCGCAGCCGGGGGCGGATGCGTTTCATCCGCGGCAGAGGATTTTTACCGATCCGGTGCGGCCGACGCACGCGAAGCAGACTTTGGTGAATCCGAAAGCGCCGATGGAGGCGCCGAAGATTTTGCCGGACATGCCGAATATGGTGGAGCTTGCGGCGACGACTGGACCCGCGAAGCCGAAGGTGACGATCAGTCAGGATGCGCTGAAGCAGCTGCATCCGCGTGAGCGGCGGGTGAAGTTGGTGAAGGTGGCGCCGCCGGAAGATGCGCCGGTCCTTGCGCAGGAGCAGGTGGCGTCGGAGTTGAATATTCCGGCGACGGAGAATGGTCCGGCGCGGCCGAAGCTGGAGATCAATGCGGGAGTGGCACCGCGTGCGGCGAAGCGTGATGCCGCGGGTGAAGTTGCGACGCCTGCACCGGAGATTGCGGCGTCGTCGGCGGGAGGGGCGAGCGCGCAAACGTTGATTGCGTTGTCGGCGACTCCGGGGCCGGCTGCGCCGGTTGCTCCGCCAGCGGGAAATTTGGCGGCGAAGGTTGCGATTTCGCCGGACGGCGGGAAAAAGGGCGGCGCGGTCGATCCGAATACGGGCGGAGGCGGGAAGAGTCCGGTGGGCGTGAGCATCAGCGGAGGGAATCCGCCGGCGAAGAGCGGGATTTCGGGATTGGGCGCGGGGACGCACGTCGGATCGATGCGGTCACTGACGGCACGGCCGCAGGAGCCGTCAGCTTCGGCTGAAGATGCGGTGCGGGTGGGGCCGCCGGATTTCAAGGCGCTGCCGCCGGGTGCGAAGCCGGAGCAGATTTTCGTGGGCAAGCGCGTTTATACGATGAATGTGAACATGCCGAATTTGAGCAGCGCGACGGGGAGCTGGATTTTGAATTTTTCGGAGCTGCATCGCGGCGATGCGAGCGGGCCGCACATTACGCCGACGTCGACGGATTTGGCTTCGCCGGTTCCGGTGACGAAAGTGGATCCGAAGTATCCGCCGACGCTGGTGGCGGAACGCGTCGAGGGCGAAGTCGTACTGTACGCGGTGATCGCAAAGGATGGCTCCGTCGGCGAAATTCAGGTTGTGCGCGGGGTGGACGATCAGCTGGATGAGAATTCAAAATCGGCGCTGGCGCAGTGGAAATTCCGGCCTGCGATGAAGGCGGGCGAACCGACTGAAGTGGAAGTTATCGCGCATATTCCGTTTCGTATTCCGCCGAAGGAGTGACAAGGCGAAGTAAAGAAGCAATGACGTAACGAAGTAACGATAAAGGCGAGGAGTTCAGGGGCTAAAGCCCCTGATTTTATTTTAGAGCCGAATCCTGGCGCGGCTGAAGCGGCGACCCATAAAGCGAAAAAAGAACAGGTTGCGCCAAGTTCGCGCGTTGGTTGCGGACATGGGGCGCAGCGGTGCTGCGCCCGTACATGTTTCGGGATTTGTGGCTGAGGAATGGGATTCGGTGAGTTTTACGAGGGTGGCGAGGGCTTGGTTGACGGGGGTGGGGACGCCGAGTTCGGCGCCGCGGCGGGCGATGTAGCCGTTGAGGGAATCGATCTCGGTGCGTTTGCCGCGCTGAAGATCCTGGGCGGTCGAGGAGTAGACGGTCGCGAGAGATTCGGCGACTTTGTAGGCGCCGTTGATGGCGTTGTCGGGATTTTCGAAATCGGGGAGATGGATTTTGGCGGCGCGGGCGACGGCGAGAAATTCGGTGACGAGGTTGGCGACGATTTTTTTCGCGTCGGGGCTGGCGGCGATTTCGCCGTAGCGCGCGTGGCCGAGCGCGGAGATGGCGTTGAGCGCGCAATTCCAGGTGAGCTTGGTCCAGAGTTCGCCTTCGATGTTGTCGGAGATGCGGCAGGGGACTTGAGCGCGTTCGAAGAGCGCGGAGATTTTTTCGGTGCGGGCGTTGCGCGGGCCGATGACGAGATCGCCGCGGCCGCCGTGCTTGACCGTGCCAGGTTCGGGGACGAATGCGCCGATGTAGACGACGGCGCTGATGGCGTCGATGTTGGCGGCGGCGCGGAGTTGGTCGGCGTTGTCGACGCCATTTTGCATGCAGACGACGGTTGCGCCGGGCGCGAGGAGCGGGGCGATGGTGCGCGCGGTGGCGGCGTTGTCGATGGTTTTCACGCAGAACAAAACGAGATCGGCGCCGCGGACGGCTTCGAGTTGATCGGAGGCTTGGGCGCGGACGCGCTCCTTGAAGTGGAGCGTGTCGAGGAGGAGGCCGTTGGCGTTGACGGCGGCGGCGAATGGGGCGCGGCCGATGAGGACGACGGGGGCACCGGCGCGGGCGAGCATGCCGCCGAAGTAGCCACCGACCGCGCCTGCGCCGACTACGGCGATTTTGGGCCAGGGCGGCTGCGTCGCGGGTTGCGGGTCGCTTGCGTTCCCGCTCACGTGGTGATCACCGAAATCAGGCGATCGATGTCGCGCTCGGTGTTGAAGAGATACGGCGAGACGCGGATGTTGCCCTCGCGCAGGCTGACGATGACGTTTTCTTTGCGGAGCTTGTCGTAGAGCGCGACGGTTTTTTCTGGCGTGCGCGCGGCGAAGCATGCGTAGGGACCACGACGCGCGCGGTCGAGTGGGCTCGCGGGGATGCAGCGATCCTTCGGCAGGCGTTCGAAAAGCTGGTCGATGAGATTGTGACAGTGAGCGAGCGCGGTTTCGGCGCCGGCTTGCAAGACGAATTCGAGGCTCGCGTCGAGAGCGGCGTGATTGAAATAGTTGGCGGTTTCGGCGGCGTCCCAGCGCTTGGCGCCGGCGGCGGGTTTGGGATCGGTGACGCTCATCGAGGCGAAACCATTTTCCATGCCTTGCGCGGCCATCCAGTAGAAGGGGCCGGGGCGGAGATTGGCGACGATTTCGGGGCGGCCCCAACAGAAGCCGGTACCGAAAGGACCGAGCAAGAAATTTGTAGCCGGCGCAGACGAGGAAATCGATCTGCATTTTTTGCACGTCGAGAGGAACGGCGCCGCAGGCCTGGCTTGCGTCGGCGACGAAAAGCGCGCCTTGCTTGCGGCAGGCGGCGCCGATGCGAGTGGCGTCGAAGAGGACGCCGTCATCGAAGCGCACGAGGCTGATGGAGACGACGCGCGTGCGCGGTGTCATGGCGGCGATGATGTCGTCGGCGTCGAAGAATCGGTCGCGCGGCCTGGCGATTTTGAGCACGACGCCTTCGCGCTCTTCCATCGGTTTCCACGTCGCGTATTGCAGCGGAAATTCGCCGCTGGCGGTGACGATTTCGTCGCCGGGTTTCCACGCGAGGCCGTAGGCGATGCCGGACATGCCGGAGCTTGCGCCGGTGGTGAGAGCGATGTCGTTCGGCTGCGCGTTGATGAGCTTCGCAATCGATGTGCGAATGCGATTCGGGACGTCGAAGAACGCGGTGTCGGGAATGCGCTGCGGGAATTTTTTCCACTCGAGCGAAGCCTGCACGGCGCGGAAAGAAACTTTCGGCATCGGGCTCTGGCCGGCGAGGTTGAGGTAGATCGCTTCTTCGTTTTCGAACCAGTGCTCGCGCCAGTCGGTGCGGGGAGCCGGGTTGACGGGAGTTGTAGCGATGGGAGATGTAGCCATGGCTGGGTGCTCCTTTGAAAGCAAAGTTTCGGAGAGGAGAGGGGTTGCGCACAACGGCCAAATTGGCGAGAAGAAAGTGACAGCTGATAGCGGCGCGAGGAGGATTCACCACAGAGTTCGCAGAGAGCACGGAGAAGAAAAAACGAGAAGTCTGGATTCTCTCTGTGGACTCCGTGAACTCTGTGGTGAATCTCGTTTAGAAGTGGCCGCGGAGTTCGCGGAAGGATGGGAGGATGACGAGTTTGCCGACGCCGGCGAGGACGGGCTCGTGCTCGAGCGCCCAAGTGTGCTGATGCGGGATGTAGACGGCGTTGAGACCGATCTTCATCGCGGGATTGATGTCGCTGCGCGGGCTGTTGCCAATCATCCAGGCGTGATTTTTGACGATTTTGTGTTTGTGGACGAGGAGATTGTAGGTCTCGGGATCTTTTTCGCTGACGATTTCGATGAACTCGAAAAATCCCTGGAGGCCGGAGCGCTCGACTTTGGCGGCTTGCTCGGCTGGCTGGCCTTTTGTGAATAGAATCAGGCGGTGTCGCTCGGTGAGATAGGCGAGCGTTTCGGGCACTCCATCGAGAATTTTCGGCGGCGTGCGTTCGAGATCGACGACCCGATCGTGAATCTGCGCGAGAGTGGCTCGCTCCGCTTTGTGCTCGGCGAGCTTCATGTAGGTCTCTTCGAGCGAACGGCCGAAGCTGCGGACCCCGTACCCGTGCTGGCGGATATTTTTGCGCTCGGTTTCATTGAGGATGTGGCGGACGTAAGCGCGGGTGTACCCGCAGCCCTCGACGAGCGTAATGAAGTCTTCGATCAATTTTTCGAAGAAGACATTGTTTTCCCAGAGGGTGTCGTCGGCGTCGATGAGAAGGGTGTTTCGGCGCATGAAAATTAGTTTAGCAGCGAGCGTGAGGAGGGAGAAATGGCGCGGGGGCGTGCTTCATCTGCGCCGCGCGCTGTTTGGCCGGGCGAAGGTGCGCTGATCACGCGGATTTGCGAGCGCCGGTGGAGAGCTTTTCGAGCATGGTGCGCGCGATTTTCTGGATTTCGCCGAAGCGGGTGATGTAGTCCTGAAATTCCGAGTTCATCACTTGCGCTTCGTTGGGCGCGAGCTTGATGCGCATGATCATGTCGCGCAGTTTCACAGGATGGGGGAGGAGCGCGTCTTCGTTGAGTTCTTCGAGTGCGATGGACGGATCGTAGTGGTACATCATGTGGCTCCAATTGAAAAAGTGAACGTGTAATGCCAGCCAGCGCTTTAGTTGGATGTTATAACGCGCGAAAGGTGGTTTTGCGGAAAAATCGAATCCGCAGGCAAACGTCAGGCGGCGGAAGCTGCGGACGGCAGGAACTCGTAGCGCTCGATTTTAGCGGCGACGCCGACGTGGCCGTCGGGATTGGACTCGACGCGGACGATTTGCCCGCGACACCGAATGTCGACTTCCGTACTTTGCGCGATTTGCTTTGGAAGAGTGAGGACGAATTCGATTTCGGCGCCGACTTCGAACTGGGCTTCGGCGAGAAAATAGAGGCCCTGATAGCTGACGTCGCGCGTCTGGGTGCGAAGTTCGCTGCTGCGCGCTTCGCGGGGAAGCACCCGTAGCGGCAGGCTCATGGTAAATCGCCGGGCTACGCGCCGTTCCGATCCATCGGCCATACAACTCCCCCGATCGCGACTGCGAACTGCGACTGCGGAATCATCGAAATTATGCCAAACGGTACACCGCACAGGGTGCGGGAAGCAATCCGAAAGATGCCGAATTTCTGTCCTAGTACGACAGTGTTGCCGGATTGTGCAACGTGTTCATGGGCCGCGAGTTATGCACGTACTGGAGCGCTATCGTGGTGAGCTATGGACCGGCGCGATTATCATCGCGTCCAGCTCCGTCTGCCCGCACGACTCCGCTGGACGACGCCCTTCGGCCAGAAAACCGAAGTGTGCACCACCGTCGATGTTTCGCGCGCGGGAATGCTGGTGCCGTGCCGCGAGCCGCACGCGGAGGGCATGCCGCTGTGGGTGACTTTCCCTTTTGATTCCTCGTTGATTGTTGGGCAGCCGGAGGTTTTGGCGCGCGTGGTGCGCTCGGTTGTGGTGGTGCGTGATGAGGTTGGAGCGGCGACGAAAAAGAGTGGGAATGGAAATGGGCACGCTAACGGCAACCGGAACGGCCACAGCAACGGCAATGGTCATCACAAAAGCGGAAATGGGAACGGGCACAAGCATGGAAACGGAAATGGCAATGGACATCATCACGGAGATGGAGACGCTGCGTTCCGATCGCCGTCGGCAACCGACGCAGCTGCGGCCGAATTAGCCCGAGGAGCTTCCGAAGCGCACTCGCAGAGCGATGGAGCCAAGAGTGCTTCTGATACGCGTGGCACGGATTCTGTCACGGCGACGGAGTTTCTGACGTTGCTGGCGCTGCGATTCGAAATTGTGCCCTCGCGCCAATCGACGTCGGCTCATGCCATCGTGCCGCTGCGCGATGTCGAGCGGCGCATGACGGCGCGGCGGCCGTTTGTGGTGCCGGTGCGGGTGCGGACCGAGCACGTTCCGTGGTTCGAAGAGACAATGACGATCGATTGCTCGGGCGACGGCCTGAAATTTCGCAGCAATCGCGAGTATGCGCGCGGGGAATTCCTGTTCGTGTCGTTCGAGAGCGCGGCGACCTCACCGTGGCAGGGAGTGACGGAGTCGCTGTTGATGGTAGTGCGCGTCGAAAGCGAGCCCGACGTTGCCGAGTTGCAAGTGGCGGTCTGCAGAACGCAACAGTTCGCGTTTCGGTTCTGATCCACGTCTGATTCAGTTCTGATTTTTCAAATCCCGCAAAATTGACTATCGTTGTAGCGGTTTCGGTGGCCGACTTGCCGCATGTGCTGCCGATCTCGTTGGTGGACATCGCAATGGGCCACGAATCGCAAAATTTACTCTTGAACGGTCCGGCAGGTCGCCTCGAGGCGATTTTCTGGAAGCCCGAAGGCAACGTGCGTCCGCCGATCGCGGCAGTCGTGTGCCATCCGCATCCGCTCTTTGGCGGCACGATGCACAACAAAGTGGTGTATCAGGCGGCGAAATCGCTCGACGCGCTTGGCTTGGCCGTGTTGCGTTTCAATTTTCGCGGCACCGGAATGAGCGCCGGGACGCACGATCGCGGCCGCGGCGAACGCGGAGACGTTTCGGCGGCGCTTGATTTTCTGGCGACGGAATTTCCTGCGACACCGTTGCTGGTCGCGGGGTTCAGCTTCGGATGTTTTGTCGGCCTGCGTGTCGGATGCAAAGATGTTCGCGTCGCGGAATGCATCGGGCTCGGCACGCCGGTGAACAACACCGATTTTTCGTTTCTGCAGGAATGCGCCAAGCCGAAGCTGTTCGTTCATGGCGAGCTCGACGAATTTGGCGATGTGAAGAAAGTCGAAGCGTTGGTAGAGTCGTTGCCCGGTGAAAAGGAATTGGTGATCGTGCCGGGAGTGGATCATTTTTTTGCAGGCAAGTTGAAGGAAGTCGATGCTGCAATTACGGACTGGATGATGGAGCGGCACCAGGGTCTGACGAAAATTATCGGGTGAGGTGATTCATGGCAAAGGTAACCGGCTTGGGCGGAGCGTTTTTGAGAGTGAGCGATCCAAAAGCGCTGTATGCGTGGTACGAAGCGAATCTGGGCGTGAGCGCGCAGGGTGGGTTCATCATGTTTCCGAAAGAGGATCTGCGCGGATACTCGCTCGTTTCGTTTTTCAAAAAGAGTTCCGATCATTTTCCGTTGACGCAACCGGTGATGCTGAATCTTCAAGTGGACGATCTCGACGGCGTCCTGGCAAAGCTGCGCGCGGCCGGTGTGGCGGTCGATCCGAAGGTGGAAGATTCGGAATATGGAAAGTTTGGCTGGTTCACCGACCCGGAAGGGAATCGCGTGGAGTTGTTTCAGCCGCCGGCTGAATAGATGGGCTGAGCTTTTCGATGGATCCCAATAATCCGGTTGTGAAATTGTGCGCCGCGGGAATCGGCGAGGAATAGCGCTCAGGAGTGACCTTCGCGTACGAGATGCGCGGCGAAGGCAGGCAGCCGGCGATACGCGACATGGACGAGTTCAGAAATCGAAAATAGTCGCAGGCCGAGCTGCTGAAACAAAATTGTGAGCGATTCGCGCGAATAAAGTGAAACGTGCCCGTTGCGCGGGCCCGCATACCACCAGTGCAGCCGTTGCTGATCGAAATCGGCGGGCTGCGTCAGCGTAGAAAACAAAATGATGCCTTCGTCGGCGAGCAAGTCGCACATTTCGGCGGCGGTGCGCGCGGGGAATGGAGTGTGCTCCATCACTTCGAAACAGGTGATGACGTCGAAGCGGCGCGATGGGCGCTCGTTGAATCTGGAGAATGGATCGAATGTTGTGGCGGTGAAACCTTGCGAGACGAGGTGGCTCGCGAAGGCTCCGCTGCCGCCGCCGAAGTCGAGAATTGCGATGAAGTCGCGCGCAGCGCGAAACGTGTCGGCGACAGCGGTTGCGTTGCTGATGGGACGCGCCGAGGCGTAGTCGGGATCGACGTGGATGTAACTGGAATTGTAAATGTGCGCGAGGAATGCGTCGGCGGACCAATCGTCGAATTCGTCGGTGAAAGCGAATCCACACGCCGTGCAGCGGCGATAGTAGATCGGCCGGCCGGACAGCGGGAGCCGCTTGCCCTGCGCTTCGATGCAGCTCTTGTGAAAATCGACGACGCCGAAGAGCGGGCTGGGGCCGCTGCATATTTTACAGTCGCGCGATTCGGGGTTGACGACCATGAACATGTGGCGGATTTCAGTTGCGGTGCAAAAGAGCAGGAGATTTTTCCGAGGCGGAGCGTGGTGATGATGCAGCTGCGGAAACGAGTCGCTGCAATTCGTAGTGGACGCGTTCGATGACCGACGCCCAATCTCCGGCGACACTCTGCCGGAAGAGGCGAGCGGTTGGATACCACGGGCTGTCTTCGCGTTCGAGGAGCCAGCGCCAATCAGGATTGCGGGTTAGAAGAAGCCAGACCGGCTTGCCGAGCGCTCCGGCGAGATGCGCGACAGCGGTGTCGACCGTGACGAGCAGATCGAGATTCGCAACCGCAGCGGCGGTGTCGGCGAAATCGTTGAGGTAGCCCGAGAGATCGACGAGATTCATGTCGATCGGCATGTCCAGCAGCTCTTTTGCGGCCGGGCCCTTCTGCAATGAGTAAAAGGTGGTGCCGGGAATTTCGGTGAGCGTGCACAACTGTGCGAGTGGAATGGAGCGCTGCGGGTCGCGCGTGTGGCGGGGGCTGCCGGACCAGACGAGGCCGACGCGCAGGCCGGTGTTGGCGGGTGAGGCGAAGTGTTGCGCGAACTCGCGGGTGAGTTGCGAATCCGCTCGCAGATAGGGAATCGATGCCGGGATCGAAGCGAGATCGGTTTGAAAGACGAGCGGCAGAGACATCAGCGGACTCTGCCATTCGAAGTCGGGCAGGCGGCTGCCGCGCGTGACGATCTGCACCGAGCCGCCGCTCGTGATCAGGCGCGCGTTTTCGATGAGGCGGCGAAGTTCAGACGGGACCTCGAGAATTACTTTGGCGCCGCGTGCGACGACCATCGGGACGTAGCGAAGGAATTGCAGCGTGTCGCCAAGCCCTTGTTCGGCGTGCAGCAGGATGCGAGCGCCAGTGATTGGCTGGCCGAGCCACTGCGGCTGCGAAAAATTGCGCCGCGCGTTGCGCAGCATCTTCGTCTGCCAGCGATATTCGTAGTTGTGCCAGCCCGCGGCGAAATCTCCGTGCAGCAAGTGAAGGAGGCCGACGTAGTAGAGCAGCTCGACGCAATTGGATTTGCTCGCCAGGGCGCGACGATATTCGGCGGTGGCAAAATCGGGGCCGGCACGGCGGCACGCGTCGAACGCATTGAGAAGATCGCCGCGTTGCCACTGCGCGTCGCACGCCGACCGCGTCAGGTTTCAGAGCCAGTGAATGATCGTAGCAGTCGAGCGCGCCGCGATAGTCTCCCTGGTCAAAAAGAACGTGGCCGA
The DNA here is from genome assembly GCA_963766985.1 of uncultured Acidobacteriota bacterium. Lineage (GTDB taxonomy): Bacteria > Acidobacteriota > Terriglobia > Acidiferrales > UBA7541 > Acidiferrum. The sequence goes on along the minus strand of CAVYCJ010000002.1, from coordinate 740,920 downwards.
GATTTCCGTGCGCGCCCGGCAGATTTGGATTGAGTTCGATCGCGCGGAAGCACGATTGTTTCGCGCCTTCGAGATCTCCTTGCCGCCAGAGATGCCCGCCCCAGTTTCCGTGAGCCTCGGCGAAATTTGGATTCGACGCGATGGCGCGGCGGAGCAAGTCAGCGGCGCCGTCGTAGTCGTCGAGGCCTTGCAGCGCCGCGGCGAGATTGCTCATCGCTTGCGGAAGATCGGGCCGGAGAGCGAGCGCGCGGCGAAATGCTTCGGCGGCGTCAGCGAATTCCTTGAGCTCGTGCAGGACGATGCCGAGGTTGTAGGTCGCCTCGAAATCATCGGGCGCGATGCTGACGACGCGGCGATATTCGTCGGCGGCTTCTGTGAGGCGGCCGAGCCGCTGCAAAGCGTGTGCGAGATTGAAGTGATATGCCGCGCATCCCGGATGCAATTCGATCGCTCGACGGTAGCAGTCGATTGCGGCCGTGGCGTCGCCTTGTTGCAATTTTGCGTTGCCGAAATTGTAGTGACCGTCGGCAAAGTTCGGCTGGAGGCGAAACAGTTCGCGAAAGCAGGATTCGGCTTCGGCGAAATCGCCGCGCTCGGCGAGCGAGTTCGCGAGGCTGTGCAACGCTTCGACGTGATCGGAGTCCAACGCAAGCGCCTGACGATAGCTGGCGACCGCGCGTGCAAGATCGCCCGTGAGCCGATACGTGTTTCCGAGGTTGTTGTGATAATCGGCGACGAGTGGATTGCGAGCGATCGCCGCGTGGATGAGTCGTTCCGCCTCAACGCAATCGCCATTCTGTTGCGCCACGACGCCGAGCAGATGGAGCGCCTCCGGATGATTCGGCTCGATGCTCAGGATTTCGCGGTAGCAGGTTTCGGCTTCGGCAAGATTGCCTGATTGGTGGTGCTCCAGTCCGCGCGCAAGAATCTCGCCGATAGGACGAGCGTTTCGCGGCGGAGCTTTGGGGGTGAGAGTCAGCATCGCGTCATTACGCGGGCAAAAGAGGAGCAAGCTTTGAGCCAAAAGCTGGCGCGATCAGACCTCCCATCCATTCGATTGCTTAGAGTTCTTTCACTCGTGGGTTTGGCAGTTCCAGGGAATCGGATCGCCTGGAGGTTTTAGCGTGCGGCGGTTCCATTTTGGGAATCCTCGCCGCGATTTTTGACTCCGCGCGGCGACGGGCACTATACTCGCCGCCGATTTCGAGGAGATGCAGATGGCTTTTGCTCGGGCAGCGGCGGCAAGCGAGATTCCGGTCGGCACGATTAAGGAGGTCAACGTCGGCGGTACCGCGGTGGCGGTCGCCAATATCGCCGGGACGTACCACGCCATCAACAACACCTGCCTGCACCGGGGCGGTCCGCTCGGCGAAGGAACCCTTGAGGGTAAAATTGTTACATGCCCCTGGCATGGGTGGCAGTTCGACGTGACCAACGGCAAGTCGGTCCAGAATCCGGCCGCCGGCGTTGCCTGCTATCCGACGGAATTGCGCGCCGGCGAAGTATTTGTGGACTTGGGCTGACGCGGTGCGCAGCTAAGTGTCTTGTCCACAATGATTTAGACTCTCTTTCTGACGTTCTGCCAGCCGCTCGATTGCGCAGCTCCGATTTCCTCAGTAGCCGTCGGCCTAACCCTCACATTTCGTTTCGCTTTTTTTGAGGTCCTGTGTATAGTGCCGACTCGACTAAGTCTAATAAACGATGGCGCTTCCGACTCCTCAACGACACTACTGGATCTTCAGCAGCGACCCGCACCACTACCATTGGGATACCCTTTTCGTTAAGGGGAAAGAGATGTGGCACGGCGCGCTGGGCAAGCAGGATGCTGTCCGGGCGCTGAAACAGGTCCGCAAAGGCGACCGGGTGCTTTGCTACCACTCCGCTCCGGAGCGTTCGCTCTATTCCATTGCCGAAGTGACGCGCGACCCCTATCCGGATCCTTATGATTCCAAAGGGAAAAACTACGTCGCCGACTTGCGGGCGTTCGATCGGCTGCCGCGCCAGGTGACTTTGGCCGAGATGCGCGCCAACTCCGCGCTGAAGAAAATGAAGTTGCTGAAGAATGTGCGCCTCCTGATTTCGCCGATTACCGACGTCGACTATCAGGAGATTTTGCGCACGGCCGGCATCGTGGCGACTCCGGGTATACCGCTGCCGTAGCCATTCGGCCGGCGATGTCACTCGATCGGGCGGTTCGCTGCACGCCAGTTTCCCGGATTCGACTGGGGGTGCAGCATGATGTCATTAAGCCGCTTTGCGATTCTTGGATTTTCCTTCCTCGCCGCCATGTCGCTCTTCGGACAAAACGCACCGCACGACGATCTGCTTGCCAACATTTCTACGGGCAAAACGCAAGTCATCGATCTCACCTACGCGATCAACGACAAACTCGTGCCCTGGCCCGGCGATGGCAAATTTTTTGAGGCCAAAGACAACGCCACCGTCGCGAAGAATGGCGTCTTCACGCGCAGCTTCTGGATGCTCGAGCATTACGGCACGCATCTCGACGCGCCGATTCATTTCCCGCCGGGCACGATTCCCGTCGACAAAATTCCGGTGAAGCAGTTTTTTGGTCCCGCCGTTGTGATTGACGTGCAGAGCGAGAGCGCGAAGACCGCGGATTATCTGGTTGACGCCGCGCATGTGGAAGCTTGGGAGTCGCGGCACGGGAAGATTCCTGCCGGCGCGATCGTGCTGCTGCGCACGGGTTGGGCTTCGCGCTGGCCCGATGTGCAGCGATACCGCAATCAGGATGCGTTGGGCAAAATGCATTTCCCCGGATTTTCGGTCGAAGCGGTGAAGCTGTTGCTCGATCGCAAAGTTAGCGGGCTCGGTTGCGACACGCTGAGCGTTGATTACGGCGCGTCGTCGGATTATCCAGTGCACCATCTCGGGCTGGGCGCCGGACTCTACAATCTCGAGAATCTTGCTGATCTCAGCAAGCTGCCGGAAACCGGCGCATTTCTGATCGTCGCGCCGATTAAGCTCGAAGGCGGTTCTGGCGGGCCGGTCCGCGTGTTTGCATTGCTCTCGAACGCGACGACGAGCGCGAACGATGCCGGCAAGCCTGGCGATGCGAGCGGCGCGCGATAGCAAGCAACGCAGTGGTGGCGTTAAGAGTCTAGAATATGTACGAAACAATCTGCGGCAACGGCAGGGGTGCGCTTCGCTGAACTTTTCCGCGAAGCCATACGTCTCACGATAGGTGCTCCTCGCAAGGAAGGTTCATGAGAAAAGCGAAGTGGAATGCATTCGCGCTGGCGGTTCTCTGCGCAGCGGTCTCTCTATGCAGCGGCGCGACCATCGCGCGCGCGCAACAACAGCAGGAATTCCCTGTTGTGACGCGAACGTTGAAAAACGGCATGAAAGTGCTGGTCCAGACCGACCACAACATCCCGAACGTGTCGCTCTACATTTTCTATCGCATCGGATCGCGCAACGAGCGCCCGGGCACGACCGGCATCTCGCACTTTTTCGAGCACATGATGTTCAACGGCGCCAAAAAATACGGCCCCGGCGAACTCGACAAAGTGATGGAGGCGAACGGCGGCTCGAACAATGCCTACACCACACGCGACGTCACCGTTTATCAGGACTGGTTTCCGCGCTCGGCGCTTCCGCTGATCTTTGACATCGAGTCCGATCGCATTCGCGATCTCAGCTTCGATCCCGGAAAGATTAAGTCCGAGCGCGAAGTCGTCGCTTCGGAGCGCCGCCTGAGCGTCGATAACGAAAACGCCGGCCTGCTCGACGAGCAGCTGTGGGCCACGTCGTTCATCGCGCATCCGTATCAGTGGCCCGTAGTCGGCTGGATGAGCGACATCGAACACTGGACGATAGCCGACCTGAAGCATCACTTCGAGATGGGCTACGCGCCGAATAACGCGACGATGGTCGTCGTCGGCGACGTTTCCCCCGAAGAAATTTTCAAGCTTTGTGAAACGTACATCGAACCGATCCCCACGCACGACCCGCCACCGCCGGTGACGACAGTCGAGCCCGAGCAGATGGGCGAGCGCCGATTGGTCGTGCACAAGTCGGCGCAATTGCCGCTGCTGATGCTCGGCTATCACATTCCGCAAACAAACAACGCCGATTTTTACGCGCTCAACGTCTTGCGGACGATTTTGTTCCAGGGCGAGAGCTCGCGGATGTATCAGCGGCTCGTCGACAAGGATCAGATCGCGCTCGACGTGCAGTCGCAGGATGAGCCCGCGTTCGATCCGACGATGCTGGAAGTTGTCGCGCAACCGAAACAGGGAATCGATCCACAGCAGTGTGAGAAAGCGATCTACGAAGAGCTCGATCGCGCCGCGAACACGCCGGTAAGCGACAAGGAGCTCGAAAAAGCGAAGAACATCCGCCTCGTCGAATTCTATCGACAGGTGCGAACGATCAACGGCCGCGCAAACACGATCGGCACGTATGAAGTTTTCTTCGGCGATTACAACAAGCTCTTCGACGCGGCGAAAAATTACTCAGCCGTGAGCAAGGAAGACATTCTGCGCGTAGCGAAGACATATTTTGGCGCGAACAATCGCACGGTGGCGACGCTGCTTCCCGAAGAAGCGCAGAAGGCGGCGCAATGACGACGCAACACTCCCGCGCGAATCGCATGCTCAGTCGCTCTGTCGCGTTGTCAGCCCTCGCACTTGTGCTGACGCTCGTCGTCGGTTTGTCGTCACCACTCCGCGCCCAAAGCCTGCGCATGCCGCCGCACGAAAAAGTCGTGCTGAAAAATGGGCTCACCGTTCTGCTTCTCGTGAAGCACGGCGTTCCGCTCATCGACATCTCGACGATCGTGAAAGCCGGCGCGGTCAGCGACCCGGCAGGCCAGGAGGGACTCGCAACCATCACCGCTGCATTGCTGCGCAAGGGCACCAAAACACGCACAGCGCAGCAATTCTCCAGTGACCTCGACTACATCGGCGGTTCGTTCGAAGGCGAAGCGACGTCCGACTACACGGTGATCAACGCCGAATTTCTGACGAAGGATCTCGCGCGCGGTCTGGAGCTTTTTTCCGACGCGCTCTTACACCCGACGTTCCCCGAAGACGAAACGACCAAGCTGCTCGCACAATCCGCGGACGCGATTCGCTCCGCGAAAGACGATCCGCAATCGGTGATGTTTTCGTACTACGACGGCTACCTCTACGGCACGCATCCGTATGGGCGCTCCGCAAGCGGCGACGACATCTCCATGACCAGGATTCGCCGCGAAGATGTCGCGAAGTTCTACGAAGCGAACTACGCGCCGTCGAACACCATCATCGCGATCGCCGGCGAATTCAACACCGACGAAATGAAGTCGAAGCTCGAGCAAACATTCGGCTCGTGGCCAGCGCGCACCGTGAAATCCGAAGCGATCCCTCCGGTCGTGCCGGCGAAAGGCAAGCGCCTCCTTCTCGTCGACAAGCCCGACGCGTCGCAGGTCTATTTCACGATCGGCAACACCGGCGTCAGCGCCACCGATCCCGACCGCGTCGCGATCCGCGTCGTCAATACGATCTTCGGCGGACGCTTCACGTCCGAACTCAACGAAGCTCTTCGCGTGGAATCCGGCTACACCTACGGCGCCGAATCGTTTTTCGACGATCGCAAAGTCGCCGGCCCATTCGCGATTTTCAGCTTCACAAAAAACGAGACGACCACTCCCGCAATCGATCTCGCGTTGCAAGTGCTTGCCAAGTTGCACAAAGACGGCGTGACCGAGAAGCAGCTCAACTCCGCCAAGAGCTACATCAAGGGGCAGTTCCCGCCGAACATCGAGACTTCGCGCCAACTCGCGCGTATCATCGCGTCGCACGAATTCTACGGACTGGGCGACGACGAAGTGAATCAGCTTGAAGCGCGCGTCGATGCGGTGACACCCGAAATCGCTCGCCAGATAATTCAAAAGCATTTTCCGGCAGAGAATCTCGTGTTCGTTCTCATCGGCAAAGCGGCGGCAGTCGGCCCAGCTGTGAAAAAGTACGCGCCGACGCAAGATACGCGCGCGATCGCCGACCCGGGTTTCTGGCCGGCGCCAGCGGTAGCGAGCAAGAAATAACGGTGACGCAGCGAATCTCGCGGCCTTGGCGCCGCACGCAGTCAGAATTTCGTCTTCACAAAGGGTGCGCAAACAAGGCTTTCATTTGATGGGGGAAAAATGCGTCTTCGATTTCAGCTGTTGATCTTGTTCGTTCTCGCTCTGTCATTCGCGCGCGTCGCCGCGGCCGCCGATGAACCACTGCTCGTCCACTCGCCAACGCTGAGCAAGACCCAAATCGTCTTCGTGTACGGCGGCTATCTCTGGAGCGTTCCTCGCGAAGGCGGCGAGGCCCGCCAGCTCACCACCGGCGGCCACGAAACGACGCCTGTCTTTTCTCCCGACGGCAAGTGGATCGCCTTCACTGGCCAGTACGACGGCAACATCGACGCGTTCGTGATGCCCGCCGACGGCGGCTCTCCGCGCCGTCTCACGTGGCATCCCGGCGCCGACGTCGTGCGCGGCTGGACGCCCGACAGCAAGCGCGTGCTCTTCGATTCCGCGCGCGATGCTTACGCCGACTTCGATCGCCTCTACACCGTCAGCGTCGATGGTGGCTGGCCCGAAGTTCTTCCGATGTGGCGCGGCGAAGCCGCCTCGTTCTCGCCCGACGCAAAGCGCATCGCCTACGTGCCCAACTTGAAGTGGCAAACCGCGTGGAAGCGCTACAAAGGCGGCCAGACCACGCCGATCTACATCGTGCAACTCGACGATCTAAAACTCGAAAAAGTTCCGCGCCCAAATTCCAACGACGATGAACCCGTCTGGTTCGGCGACACCGTCTACTTCCTCTCCGATCGCAGCGGGCCTGTTTCGCTCTTCGCTTACGACACGAAATCTAAATCCGTGAAGCAAGTTGTCGAAAACAAGGGCCTCGACCTCAAATCGCTTTCCGCCGGTCCCGACGCGCTCGTTTACGAACAGTTCGGCGAAATTTTCACCTTCGATCCCCGCAGCGGCAAATCGACGAAGGTCGGCGTTCACGTTTCCGGCGACCTCCCCGCGACGCGCCCGCACTATGAAAAAGTCGGCGACAAAATCAATAACGCCGCGATTTCTCCCACCGGCGCTCGCGCCGTCTTTGAAGCGCGCGGCGAAATCCTCAGCGTCCCCGCCGAAAAGGGCGACGTGCGCAACCTCACGCGCACGACCGGCATCGTGGAGCGCGATCCGTCGTGGTCGCCCGACGGAAAATCGATCGCATTTTTCTCCGACGAATCCGGCGAATACGCGCTGCACATCGTCGATCAATCCGGCTCCGGTGCCGTGAAAAAAATCAATCTCGGCAATCCGCCTTCCTATTTCTACGGCCCTACCTGGTCGCCCGACAGCAAGAAAATCGCGTACACCGACAAACGGCTCAACTTTTGGTACGTCGATGTCGAAAAAGGCTCGCCCGTCAAAGTCGATTCCGATCGCTTCGAAGACCCGAGCGTGCAGCTCGCGCTGAATTGGTCGCCTGACAGCAAATGGCTCACCTATTCAAAATTTCTGGATAGCCACCTGCGAGCGATTTTTGTCTATTCGCTCGACACAGCGAAGGTCTCGCAAGTCACCGCTTCGATCGGCGACGCGCGCTATCCGGTCTTCGACAAGAGCGGCAAATATCTTTTCTTCGCCGCGAGCACCGACGTCGGTCTTTCCGTCGGCTGGCTCGATCTTTCCAGCTATCAACATCCGGTTCTGCGCAGCGTCTACGCCATCGTGCTGAAATCCGGAGAAAAATCTCCTGTCGAGCCCGAGAGCGACGAAGAAAAGGGCAGCGCAAAGTCCGACGACAAAAAAGACGGCGACAAGAAGGACGCCGACAAATCCAAAGACGCCGACAAGAAAGCCGACGACAAGGATAAAAAAGACGACAAAAAGAAGGACGAGCCGGCCAAAACCGTAATCGATCTCGACGGCATCGAGCAGCGCACCGTTTCGCTGCCGATCCAGCCGGCGAATTACGTCGATGTCGCGGCGGGAAAAGAAGGCGTGCTTTTCCTCTCTGAAGTTCCCGACGTACCCCGTTTTGAGCGCGGTCCGCAGGCCATCACGGTCACGAAGTTCGATCTAAAAACGCGCAAGACCGAACCATTCCTCGGCGGCGCGTTGGCCTTCGCGGTCTCCGCCAACGGCGAGAAAGCTTTGTATCGCCAGGGACCCGGCTGGTTCATCGCCGCTACCGCCGCCGCTGCCAAAACCCGGCGAGGGCGCGCTGAAAGTCTCCGCAATGGAGGTTTACGTCGATCCGCGCGTCGAGTGGAATCAGATGTATCGCGAGACATGGCGCATCGAGCGCGACTTTCTCTACGATCCCAACCATCACGGTTTGAATCTCGCCGCCGCAGAAAAGAAATACGCGCCATATCTGAAAAATCTCGGTGGTCGCGCCGATCTCAACTATCTCTTCGACGAAATGCTTGGTGAAATCACCATCGGCCACATGTTCATCAACGGCGGAGACGTGCCGAGGCCGCCACAAGTCAAAGGCGGATTGCTCGGCGCCGACTACAAAATCGAAAACGGCCGCTACCGCTTCGCGCGCATTTTCAATGGCGAAAACTGGAATCCCGATCTGCGCGCGCCGCTTACGCAGCCGGGCGTCGACGTGAAAGTCGGCGAATACCTGCTCGAAGTCGACGGCGTCGACGTAAAGCCGCCCGCCGACGTGAACATGTTCTTCGAAAACACCGCCGATCAGCAGATCCGCATCAAAGTCGGTCCGAACCCCGATGGAAAAGATGCGCGCGAACTCACTGTCGTGCCCGTCGCAAGCGACGAGGAGCTTCGCACACGCGCGTGGGAAGAGGACAATCGCCGCAAGGTCGACGAGCTGAGCGGCGGCAAGCTCGCTTACGTTCACGTTCCCGACACGAACATCGGCGGCTATCTCAATTTCAATCGCTTCTATTTCGGCCAGGTCGGCAAGCAAGCCGCGATCATCGACGAACGCTACAACCACGGCGGCGAAATTGCCGACTCCATCATCGATCTGCTCGAACGTCCGCTGCGCAACTGCGCCATCACGCGTGAAGGCGAAAAATTCTGCTCGCCGCTCGCGCAAATCTACGGACCAAAGACGATGATCATCAACGAAATGTCGGGTTCAGGCGGCGACGCGCTGCCGTGGATGTTCAAGCAGGATAAGGTCGGCACGCTGGTCGGCACGCGCACCTGGGGCGGCCTCGTCGGCATCTGGAATTATCCGGTGCTGATGGATGGCGGCCGCGTCACGGCTCCGCGCGGCGCGATTTACGGATTGCACGGCGAATGGGAAGTGGAAAATGTCGGCATCGCACCCGACGTCGAAGTCGAAAACGATCCCGCGTCGGTCGCGAAAGGCCACGACCCGCAACTCGAAAAAGCCGTGCAGGTCACGCTCGATGCGCTGCAGAAGCATCCGGTCGTGCTTCCGGATCATCCGCCATACCCGAACTACCATCAGAAGTAGCGCCGAGCTGATCGCGAGAAGTTATTTCTGGCGATCGGCCAGCGTCTTCGAATAAAGCCACGGATAAAGCTTCGGCTCGTCGTAAGCCTTATCCCACGATACGTGCTTCACGCCGGGATATTCCGTGTAGTGAACTTCGGCGCCGACCGTTTTCATCGCGTCGGCCATTCGTTGCGACTCAACAACCGGGACGATGTTGTCGTCGCCTCCATGAAAAATCCAGACAGGCACCTTGCCGACTTTCGCCGCCGCATCGGCATACGCATTCGGTCCATCGGGCGGCGAAAAATTCACCAGTTCCGGGTGCGCCTTCAATGTTGCGACCGGCGGATGAATTCCGCCGCAGATAATCACCAGCGCCGCAAACGTGTGTGGATACTTTTGCGCCAGGTACCAGCTTCCGTATCCGCCCATCGAAATTCCGGTGAGGTACGTGCGATTCGTATCGCCGTGAAATTCGCGCGTTGCGTTGTGCAGCGCCGTCATCGCCAGGTCGCCCATCGGCGGCATTGTCCACCAGATGTTTTTGCGGCATTGGGGCATCACCACGATTGCTTCAAAGTGGCCGCGGTCGCTGCGAATCGCGGTGCCGATGCCGACGTCGGTCTCGTCCATTCCATCTTCGCCGCGTTCACCCGAACCGTGCAGAAACAAAATCACCGGCCATTTCTGGTGTGGAGTCCAATCCTCGGGAAGAAAGACTTGATATTTGTAAGTCGTGCCATCGATCGTCAGCGTGCGATCGAGGAATCCGGTTTCGTGCTTTGCGAGCGCACAATGCGCCGTCGCGAGAAGCAACACAAACGTCGCAGCCAGTCGTACACAAAGGTTCCTCAAGACAATCCCCCGCCAATGCGATTTTACCATGTCAATTTCGATGCGCGGACGGGTCGCAGGGAACGCATGACGGGTGCAGCCCGTGTGATGTCGATGAAGGGCGCGGATCGAAAGTAGAGCGAAGAACGAAACGACGCGGTTGTGATAGCGTGAATCGGATACCTGAGTCATGCCTGAACTTCCCGAAGTCGAAACCGTTGTACGCGGCCTCCAGAGGTCCGTTCTGGGCCGTAAAATTATGTCGGTGTGGATCGGCAAGAGCGATTTCATCGACAATCCGGCGGAATTCACTCGCTTGAGCGGGCAGAAGATCGCGGCGATCGAGCGCTTCGGCAAGTTCATGCTGTTACGGCTGGCTGGCGGTGAAGAGGTCGGCGTGGCAACGGCGGCGGGCGTCGTTGCAGTGGCTGAAGCCGTCGTGGACTCGACCGCGCCAGCAAGCGCAAGCCGCGAAGAGTATGCGGCGTCGTTGCTCGTTCATCTGGGCATGACCGGTCAACTGGCGCCGAGCGAAGCGCAGGTTCCGTTCGACAAACACACACATGTTTCCATGACGCTCGACGATGGCCGCGAGCTTCGCTATACCGACCCACGTCGCTTTGGGCGCATGGCGTATCTCACGGCAGAATTGCTCGCGAAAGAAGTCGAGGGAGCCGGTGCCGATCCGCTCGAAGTGAGCGCCGCCGAATTCGATGAGCGCGTTCGCTCGCGCAACGCTCGCATCAAAGCGCTCCTTCTCGATCAAAGCGTGTTCCGCGGCGTCGGGAATATCTATGCCGACGAAAGCTTGTGGCGCGCGAAGATTCATCCAGCGCGCGTCGGACAAAAACTGAGCGCGAAAGAAGCCGGGACGCTGCGCCGTGTGCTGCAAGACATTTTGAATCGCGCCATCGTCATGCGCGGCTCATCCATTTCAGATTTTCTTGACGCCAACGGCGAGCCGGGAGAATATCAGCGCCATCATCGAGCTTACGGACGAGAAGGGAAGCCGTGCTATCGGTGTCGTACACCGATCCGGCGCGTTATCGTTGCGGGACGAAGCAGCTACTTTTGCCCGAAGTGCCAGCCTGCGCCGCGCCGGCGTAAGTCGAAACGCCCCAAGTCGCGGCGCTAAAATCGTTGGTCGCGCGCTCGAAACGGTCCGCTGTTCACCGACGTCTAAACGCCGACGACGGCCAAGCAAAGGTTTCAGATTCAAGATAGAGGAGAACGGATGAACACGCGTCGAAGCGTCGCGTTTGTGTTGAGTGCTGTTTTGATTTTGATCGCGGTGCGCGCGGGTTTCGCGAATCCGGCGCCAGCGCCCGACAATCCGTATCCTTACGCGGCGGATGACGCGCGGATTCTCGCTGAGATTCAAAACAACAGCGAGGCGATGGCGAATCTCGAGTATCTCTCCGACAACATCGGCGCGCGACTCAGCGGAGCGCCCGGCCTGAAGCGCGCCAACGATTGGACGAAGCAAAAATTTACAGAGTACGGCCTGACGAACGTGCATCTGGAACCCTGGACCGTCGAGCGACCCTGGACGCGCGGCACCGCGCAAGCGCGCATCACGGCTCCCACCGAGCATCCGCTTACAATCGCATCGGCTGCGTGGTCGCCGGGTACGCCGGGAGCGGTTCACGGGCAGGTCGTGTACTTCGACGCGAAAGAGAAAAAGGACTACGAGAAATTTCGCGGCAAGTTGAAGGGCGCGATTGTCATTTATCAGGAGCCGGCAAGTCTCTCGCCGCAACAACCGGTCGATAACTTTCGCGCGTTCACGCGGCCGATGCAGAAGCCGCCGGCGCGCATCGGAGAATTGCCGGAAGGCGATCCGTACGAATCGTTACTGCAGGCGGAAAAAGAGCGCGATGAGTTTTGGAAAGCCGAAGGCGTCGCCGCAGTATTGCGCGATTCCAACAAGCCGGAAGGCTTGCTGAATATGACCGACGTCAGCCTGTCGCGCTACGCCGAAGGATTGATTCCGACGGCGTTCGTCACGGGCGAAGGCTACCGGATGATTTACCGGCTGATGAAACATGGGCCAGTCACCGTCGAAATCGCGATGACCAATTCGTTCGGCAGCAAGCCGGTCGAGGTCTACAACACGGTTGCCGATCTTCGCGGGTCGGAAAAGCCGGATGAGATGGTGATTATCGGCGGGCATCTCGATTCGTGGGATTTGGCGACGGGTTCGACCGACAACGGTACCGGATCGATGGCGGTGCTCGAGGCGGCGCGCGCTTTGTCGAAGTTGAAACTGAAGCCGAAGCGCACGATTCGCTTTGTGCTGTTTTCAGGCGAAGAGCAGGGGCTGTGGGGTTCGCTGGAATACGTGAAGGCGCATCAGAACGAGCTGGAGAAAATTTCGGCGGTGCTGGTACACGATACGGGAACAGGACGCGTGCTCGCGATCGGGATGCACGACAACTATCAGGATCGCGAACTGATGGACCAAGTTTTGACGCCGCTGCCGGAATTGAAATTGCTCGAGCCGAGCATGTCTCGTTCGTACGGCACCGATCATCTTTCATTCGACGATGCGGGCGTGCCCGGATTTTTCTGCATGCAGGATCCAGCGGAGTATCGGTTTACGCATCACAGCCAGACCGACACGTTCGACAAAGTATGGAAAGACGACTTGAATCAGGGAGCGCAAGTGTTGGCCGCCTGGGCGTACAACACAGCGCAGTTGCCGGCGCTGCTGCCACGACGACCGCTCCCGTACAATCCCGCTCCGAAACCGGCGGCTGGCGCGAGCGGCAGTGCCGCGTCCGCATCGGCCGAACCTGCGCCCGATCCCATCGCGGAGATGGACAAGAAAATTATCGAGCAGGTGAAGAAAGACGAACCGGCGTTGAAATCCGATCTCACGTATCTAGCGGATCGCATCGGGCCGCGGCTCACGGGCTCGCCGGAACTGGATCGCGCGAGTCACTGGACGGAAGAGCAATTCAAAGCCGCCGGCTTGGCGAGCGCGCATCTGGAATCGTGGCAGATCGCGAATAGCTGGACGCGCGAGCCTGCGACCGGACGAATCGTCGCGCCTGCGGAGCAAAATATCACTCTCGCGTCCGGTGGATGGTCGCCGAGCACGAATGGAGCGGTGCGCGGAAATGTTGTCGGAGTTTCGTATCGCTCGGCGGCCGATCTCGACCAATATCACGGAAAGTTGAAAGGCGCGATTGTGTTGATGGGCGCGCCGCGAGAAATGGAGTCTCCCGGAAAATCCGCTGATCACGCCGTGGGACGGCGAAGCGATTCCTATTGCTCATCCAAAGGGCGCTCGGCCGTACTCGACGGATGAAGGCCGGAAGATCCGCGAGGCGATGACGAAGTTGATCGAGGAAGAGAAGCCGCTCGCCGTCCTGTACGGTTCCGAGAAAGAATACGGACTGATGAGCATGAGCAGCCCGCTGTCGCGAAACTATGGGCCGGCGCTGGTCCCGACGGCGTACGTCGACCGCGAAAATTATTTGCAGCTGTGGAGATTCCTGGAACAAGGCGCGGTGGAAGTGGAACTGAACATCGGCGGAAAATTGAGCGGGAAGCCTGCCGAAGTGTACAACACGGTTGCCGAGATTCGCGGGAGCGAGAAGCCGGATGAGTACGTGATCGTCGGCGGGCATCTCGATTCGTGGGATTTGGGCACGGGCGCGACAGATGATGGAACTGGAGCGATGGCGGTGTTGGCTGCGGCGCGCGCGTTGCAAAAACTTGGAGTGCAACCGAAGCGCACGATTCGCTTCGTGATGTTCAGCGGCGAGGAGCAAGGCCTGAACGGATCGAAGGCGTACGTGAAGGCGCACGCGGCGGAACTGCCGAAGACTTCTGCTGTGCTTGTTCACGACAGCGGCACTGGAAAAGTCTTAACCGTCGGCATGATGGGAAATTATGCGGCGCGGGAAACGATGGACCACGTTTTGTATCCGCTCGCTGCGGCGCCGGGTGTCGGCTTGGCGGAGCCGAGCTTGCGCACGGAAGGCGGATCGGATCACGTTTCCTTCGATGAAGCCGGCGTGCCGGGATTCTATTGCGTACAGGACGTCGCCGACTACGACAAGATGCACCATTCGCAGGCCGACACGCTCGATCACGTGCGCTGGGACGATCTGACCGAGGGCGCACAAGTGCTTGCGGTGTTCGCGTATAACACAGCGCAGCTACCGGATTTGCTGCCGCGCAAACCGGTGAAGCCAGCGCCGGCGCAACCGAAATGAGCGGTCGAGTGGGCGTCGTGTCGAGAGCTCCGAGGACGCGATGAGAGCGGTGCTGCAGCGGGTCAGCCGCGCGCAGGTGACGGTGGAGTCTCGCGTGACGGGATCGATCGCATCCGGTCTGATGATTCTGCTTGGCGTCGGACTGACGGACACGGCGGCGGTCGCGACCTCCATGGCGGAGAAGTGCGCGAACTTGCGCATCTTTGAGGACGAGCAGGGGAAAATGAATAAGTCGCTGCTCGACGTGAAGGGCGCGGCGCTGGTTGTTTCGCAATTTACGTTGTATGGCGATGCGCGCGGGCAGCGGCGGCCAAGCTTTATCGCGGCGGCGCGGCCGGAGCAAGCCGTCGCGTTGTACGAAGAATTTTGTTCGGCGCTGCGTAAGCTTGGAGTTGATGTGCAGACTGGCGTGTTTCAGACGACGATGTCGGTGGAATTGGTGAACGAAGGGCCGGTCACGATTTTGCTGGATTCGGACAAAACGTTTTAGTGGTGCGGGTCTCTTTTTTGACGGTCCGGCGTCTCGACGCTGAATGCGGAAGAAGGGCACGGCATGCCGTGCCCCTACGTGATGGTTAAGAAGGCGACCAATTCGAGTTCGACGAAGTTGCGCATCCGGCGCGCGAGGCCGTCGGATGTTGCGCGGCTGGCGGAACTTGCGGGCGAGCTTGGGTATCCGACGTCGACGGCGGAGATGAAGATTCGGCTTGCGGCGCGTAAAGCCGGCGGCGAACAATGCGATTTTTGTCGCGGAAGATGACGGTGAAGTGATCGGGTGGACTCACGTGAGCGTTTCGTATTTGCTTGAAGTTCCGCTGCGCGCTGAGATCAATGGGCTCATCGTGAGCGAAAAGACACGGAGCCGCGGGACCGGGGCGCGTTTGCTGGAAGCGGCGGAAGCCTGGGCGCGGACGAAAAAGTGCGAAGGGATGTCGGTACGGTCGAATGTGATTCGCGATCGCGCGCATGCGTTTTACGAGCGGAACGGGTACGAGCATTACAAGACGCAGAAGTCGTTCCGTAAGCCGTTGTGAGTCTTTGAGAGAGAGTGGCGCGGACACGCATTTTGTCAGCAAGATTCTCTACGTCGGATTGATGGCTAGTGTTGTGCCATCTAAATCCCGCGATCTGGAAAACGATCGCGGCTACAGGTCTTGGCACATCGTCTGGACACTTCATGTTTAAAGTAGGTTCACGACAAATTGCTGGTGCGCTGCTGCCGATTGTTGCGGCAGCGATGTTTGTTTCTGCTGCGCGTCGCAACAGCCGCGCTGCGCAGCCGACAGGAGCGGATTCAACTCAAGGGCAAACCGGCGTCGGTTACGGTTGCACAGCCGGGGGCGATTCCGGTTCTCAGTGCGACGGTGGTGAAAAGTTTTCCGCATGATCCGCGTGCGTTTACGCAGGGGCTCGAATTTTTCGACGGGTATCTTTACGAGAGCACGGGGCGGCAGCGGCAGTCGACGCTGCGCCGCGTCGTGTTGGAGACCGGCAAGGTGGTGCAGTCGGTTCGGTTGCCGGATGCAACGTTTGGCGAAGGGCTGACGATTTTCAACGGGAAGATTTATCAGCTTACTTGGCTCGACAAGACTGGATTCATTTACGACCTGCGGACGTTTCGGAAGCTGGGGCAATTTCCTTACAACACTGAGGGGTGGGGACTTACGCACGATGATGCGTCGCTGATTTTGAGTGATGGGACGAACCGGTTGCAGTACATCGATCCGGTTTCGTTTCAGGTTACGAAGACCCTGGAAGTTTTCGCCGGGCCGGAAGCGGTTACGAATTTGAATGAGCTGGAATTCATTCGCGGGGAGATCTGGGCGAATATCTGGCACTCGGACCGGATTGCGCGGATCGATCCGAAGTCGGGGCAAGTGACGGCTTGGATTGATCTTACGGCGATTGCGGAGCGCGATACGCACGAGCAGGAAGATGTTTTGAATGGCATTGCCTGGGATCCGGGACGACAGAGGCTGTTTGTTACCGGGAAAGATTGGTCGAAGATTTTTGAGATCGTCGTGAAGTAGCGCGCCGCGTCCTGCGGAGTGCGTTCCCATTTTGGGAAGAACTGGGTGTCACCCCCCCCATGTTTTGGCGAGAGTGGGGAGGTGGTTTGTTTTGTTCGGGTTACGTCCTACAGAAAATCACAACAGTAAAAGAGTGCGCAAGTTATTTGGAATGAGTTGGTTGCGGATTCGTGAGTTTCGCTATTTGTTCGATTGTGGCGGAGGCGTGTGGACGGAGTGTTTACTGAGAGGGATTATATCGCGGAAGGTACGGGTTGTCAATGGCGTTTTGAGGGATCGCGTTCCGGAGCACCAAGAGAGGGACTAAACGCAGAGGCGCGGAGGGCGCGGAGAATCGCAGAGGCCGGTGCTTGGCTTCGCGAAAGAGTTTGAGACAAGACGCTGCGGCCGGGCGGGGCAAGCCCCGCCCCTACAAGGAGGATCGAGGATGGCCGGCAGGGCGATCCATTGGGTGCGTTGATTGATTCGAACGAGGAGTGGCGGGGGCTCGACTGGGTATATCGCAATACGATACAGTTATGGGATGGGCGGCGAGATTAAGACGGAACAGTATCAGGCGCTGGCGGAATTGCGGCACCAGATCCGGCAGTTTTTGAGTGAAGGGGATCGGGCGGCGCGGGCAGCGGGGCTGGAGCCTCAGCAGTATCTCGTGTTGCTGATGATCCGCGGGTTGCCGGACGGGCAGGCGGCGACGATTCGGACGCTGGCGGAGCGGCTGACGCTGAAACATCACAGCGCGGTGGAGCTGGTGGACCGGCTGGAGGGGAACGGGTATGTGCGGCGGACGCGGGCGCGGGACGACCGGAGAAATGTGATTGTGTCGTTGTTGCCGCGCGGGGAGCGGTTGCTGGAGGAAGTGGCGCGGCAGAGGATCAATGAGTTGCGGTCGAATGGGCATGAGCTGGTGAGGGCGATTGATCGGTTGCTGGATCGGGAGGGGAAGGCGGGTGGTGGGAAGCGCGGGGTGAAACGGGCAGGGAAGAAAAGGCGGTAGCGGCGGGGGTGGTTGCAGGTCGTTGATTGCGCGGGGTTGGTTGCACGTCGTGGCGATCGAAGAGAGATTCCTCTCTGCGCAAGCCGACGCGTTCACAGGAAGTGAACGCGAAGAAAAGGCGTCGGCTTGCTTCGCTCGGAATGACAGGCTTTTGGTCGATGGCGGGAACGAGATGGTTTCGATGGAGTGGCGCAGAGGGCGGATGGGATTGCGAAGGGGCTGACACCTGAGATCCTTCGCTTCGCTCAGGATGACAATGCTTTTTAGGTTTTTGGTGGGAATGAAAGCGGGGAATGTGAAGACGGTGGGGGAGAAGAACGAGAGGGAGATGGCGACGGGGGCGCGGCGGGCGTCGTGGGAGAGGCTCGGGGATTTTACGGTTACGGCGCGGGTGTTGCCGATTTCTGGGTTGGCGCTGGCGATTGGTGGGTTGGCGTCGGTGGTGGCGCTGGCGCTGTTGCGGCTGATTGGGTTGTTTACGAATTTATTTTATTTCGGGCGGTGGAGCACGGCGCTGGTGTCTCCTTCGGGGAATCACCTGGGGTATTTCAGCGTGCTGGTGCCGATTGGCGGTGCGCTGATTATTGGATTTATGGCGCGGTACGGGTCGGAGCGGATTCGCGGGCATGGGATTCCGGAAGCGATCGAAGCGATTTTGATCAATGGGAGCCGCGTCGAGCCGAAGGTGGCGCTGCTGAAACCGATTTCGTCGGCGATTTCGATCGGGTCGGGCGGACCGTTTGGCGCGGAAGGGCCGATCATCATGACGGGCGGCGCGTTCGGGTCGATGATCGCGCAGCTTTTTCATCTGACGAGCGCGGAACGGAAGACGCTGCTTGTTGCGGGCGCGGCGGCGGGAATGTCGGCGACGTTTGCGGCGCCAGTGGCGTCGGTGCTGCTGGCGGTGGAGTTGCTGCTGTTTGAGTGGAAGCCGCGGAGTTTGATTCCTGTTGCGATCGCGAGTGCGACTGCGGCGGTGTGCCGGCGATATTTGCTCGGGTTTGGGCCGTTGTTTCCAGTGCCGGAGCATCCGCTGTTTATTGGGGTGAAGGGAATTCTGGGTTGCGTGCTGGTGGGATTGCTGGCGGGCGTGTTATCGGCGCTGCTGACGCAATCGATTTACGCGGCGGAGGATGCGTTTCACAAATTGCCGATTCACTGGATGTGGTGGCCTGCGATAGGCGGGTTGGCGATTGGGTTGGGTGGACTGGTGTTTCCGCAGGCGCTGGGCGTTGGATACGACACGATCGGGAGCTTGCTGCAAGGTTCGGTGACGACGCACGTGATTCTGGGCGTGCTGCTGGTGAAATGGTTCATCTGGGCGGTGTCGCTGGGATCGGGGACATCTGGAGGCGTGCTGGCGCCGTTGCTGATGATGGGCGGGGCACTGGGCGGACTCGAGGCAATGTTTTTGCCGGCGGAGGGCGCGGGGTTCTGGCCGTTGATCAGTATGGCGGCGGTGATGGGCGGAACGATGCGCGCGCCGCTGATGAGCATTATTTTTGCATTCGAATTGACGCATGACAGCAACTCGTTGTTGCCGCTGCTGATTGCGAGTTTGATTTCGTATGCGGTGATGGTGCTGACGCTGAAGCGGTCGATCCTGACGGAGAAGGTGGCGCGGCGCGGGTATCACTTGAGCTGCGAGTATGCGGTCGATCCGCTGGAAATTTTGTATGTGCGCGAGGTGATGAGAACGGATGTGCGGGCGCTGCCGGCGAGCGGGACGTTGGCGGACGTGCAGGATTTGTTGCGAGTCGATATCAATCATCCGCAGGAGCAGAGGCTGTTGCCGGTGGTGGATGGGGCCGGGGCGCTGGTTGGGGTTTTGACTCGAGCGGATATGCGCGAGGCGATTGCGAGTGGAGGCGACGCGGCGATGCGGAGTTTGTTGCGTGACATCGTGCGGCGAGAGACGGTGGAAACGGCGCCGAATGAGCCGCTGCGCGCGGCGGTGTATCGGATGGCGGAGAACGGCGTGACGCGGATGCCGGTGGTGGAGCGAGGGACGGGGAAGTTTTTGGGGCTGATATCGCTGGACGATATGTTGAAGGGAAGGACGCGGCATTTGGAGGAGGAGAGAAGGAGGGAGAGGCCGTTGAGGGTGGAAGGGTTGTTTGGTGGGGAGGAAGTGGAGGAGAGGGTGGCGCGGTAGGGGTCTGGTTGCGTCGGCGGAGACATCGAAGAGAGATTCCTCTCTGCGCAAGCCGACGCGTTCACGGGAGTGAACGCGAAAGAAAAGGCGTCGGCTTGCTCCGCTCGGAATGACAGGGTCTTCCGGGAGCGACGACGGACGGTTGATGGCTGGGTATCAGCCTGAGATCCTTCGCTTCGCTCAGGATGACAAGGCTTTTTAGATTGTGGTCGGGGGAGAAAGCGGGAATCGGCACGTTTCGCGGCGCACTGCAATGCCGAGACGATGCCGACTTCGACGTGAAGACGGGTAAATCGCTGGAGTGCCCGTACAGGATGGGACATGAGGTGAATGATTCGCGCGACGGCGCATGGGGTGAGTGCCGCTCACGGCGCCGGTGTTTGATTCGAGGGCGTCTTTGGTGGTTCGTGTTTCATCATTACTTTGAGCTGAAGAGAGTAGGGGAGATTTGGTGACGAATACTTCGGGGGTGTCGGCGGGGGCGGGGATGGCTGGGGCGCAGATGCAGGCTCCGCTGCCGTGGTGGAGGGTGCCGTCGCGGGAGTGGCTGGCGTTTTTGCGGAAGCGCGAGGAGCAGGTGTTTCTTGTGCTGACGCTGGTGATTGGGGCGCTGGTCGGGCTGACGGTCGTTGCGTTCATCTGGTTTACGGAGCATGTTGCGCTGCGCGTGTATCCCGTGGGGAGTCCGGGATGGCATCGATTTTTTGCGCCGGTGATCGGATCGCTGGCGATGGGTTATCTCCTCTTCAAATATTTTCCGGATGCGCGTGGGAGCGGCGTGCCGCAGACAAAGGCGGCGCTGTACGCGCGCGGCGGATACATTTCGCTCAGCACCGTGTTGGGGAAGTTTTTCTGCACATCGGCGACGCTGGCGAGCGGCATTCCGCTGGGGCGCGAAGGACCGTCCGTGCAGGTGGGCGCGGGATTGTCGTCGCTGCTGGGGAGAGCGCTGGGGCTGAGTCCGGAAAAGGTGAAGGCGCTGATTCCGGTGGGCGCAGCGGCGGCGGTGGCTGCGGCGTTCAATACGCCGTTGGCGGCGGTGCTGTTCGCGCTGGAAGAGGTTGTGGGCGATATGCACGCGCCGGTGCTGGGATCGGTGGTGCTGGCGTCGGCGACGTCGTGGGCGATGTTACGGTTGTTGCTGGGGAACGATCCGCTGTTCAAGGTGCCCAACTATCAGCTGGTGAGTCCGTGGGAGTTTCTGTTGTACGCGTTGCTGGGTGTGCTTGGCGGGTTCATGTCGGTTGCGTTTACGAAGTTCCTGACATGGATGCGCGGGAAGTTCCTACGATTGCCACGCAAGACCGCGTGGATACAACCGCTGGCGGGCGGACTGTTGGTCGGGATTATGGGATGGTTCGTGCCGCAGACGCTGGGCGTCGGATATGGGTACGTTGGAATGGCGCTCAACGGCGCAATGCTGCTGAAGCTGATGTTATTGCTGCTGCTGCTGAAATTTTTTGCGGTAACGACGGCGTATGCATCGGGAAATGCGGGCGGCATTTTTGGTCCGGCGCTGTTTTTGGGAGCGATGCTGGGCGGGAGTTTAGGAACAATCGCGCATGGGTTTTGGCCGAACCACGTGGCGACATCGGGAGTGTACGCGTTGGTGGGAATGGGGACGGCGTTTGCGGGGATCGTGCGCGCGCCGATGACGTCGGTGGTGATGATTTTTGAAACGACGCGGGATTATGCGGTGATTGTGCCGCTGATGATTTCGAACCTGGTGAGTTTTTTTATTTCGTCGCAGTTTCAGCCGGAGCCGATTTATGAAGTGCTGGCGCATCAGGATGGGATTCATCTGCCAACGGGGGATGATCGAGAGCTTGAAGGCCAGCGGCGGGTGATACGGGCGATGCGTTCGCCGGATAAGGTTTTGCCGTGCGCGATGACTGTGAACGATGCGCTGGAAGAAGTGAAGAACAGCGTGATACACGCCTGGCCGGTGACCGATACGGTGGGTTTGGTCGGTTTGGTGAGCCGAGCGGCGCTGGAGAAGGCGGCGGGCGATGGCGGGGGCGCGGGTGTGCTCGAGCAGTTCGTGACGGAGCCAGAGTTTCCGCATTTGCATTCGGATCAGCCGTTGAGCGTGGCACTGGATCGACTCGGGTCGTCGCATCTGGATGCGTTGCCGGTGGTGAGCCGGGCGGATCTGCATAAGTTGGAAGGGATTGTGACGTTGCAGGATGTGCTGAATCTGTATGGGTTTGGCGGGACGATTGAGGAGAAGCCGTAGGCGGTTGCTGGTTTTGGAGGGGTGTTTCGATCGCAAAGGCGGTGCGGGTGCGCCGCGATCTATATAAGTACCGACAATTCTGAAGTATTAACTATAGATAATAGTGTTGACATGATTTATACTCCGCGGCGCTGCGGTGTGTGCGGAGAACTATGCTCTTTAAGACGCTGAGTGCATCGGTGCATGGGATCGACGCTTATTTGGTTGAGGTTGAGGTGGACGTCGGTTCGACGAAGATGAACGACTTCAACGTCGTGGGGCTGCCGGACAACGCGGTGAAGGAGAGCCGGGAGCGGATCAAGTCGGCGCTGCGGAATTGTTCTTTTGAGTTTCCGCATGGGCAGGGTGTGACGATCAATCTGGCGCCGGCGGATGTGAGGAAAGAGGGGTCGGCGTTCGATTTGCCAATGGCGATGGGGCTGGCGGGATGCATGGGGCATTTTTTTGGCAAGCCGCTGGATAAGTGCATGTTTTTGGGGGAATTGTCGCTGGATGGGAGCGTGCGCGCGGTGAGAGGGGCGCTGTCGGCGACGCTGGCGGCGCGGGATGTGGGGATCAAGTCGATTGCGGTGCCGGAGTCGAACGCGCGCGAGGCAGCGGTGGTGGAGGGCGTGGATGTGTTTGCGGTGAAGTCGCTGCCGCAGGCTGTGGATCTGGTGAATTCGCCGGAGTCGTTTACGCCGGTGCGCGTGGATGCACGGCTGATGCTCGCAGAGGCGTCCGAGTATCTGGTCGATATGCGGGACGTGCACGGGCAGATGGCGGCGAAGCGCGCGCTGGAAGTGGCATGCGCGGGCGGGCACAACATTTTGTTCATCGGGCCGCCGGGCGCGGGGAAGACGATGCTGGCGAAGCGCATCCCGACGATCTTGCCGCCGATGTCGCTGGAAGAAGCGATTGAGACGACGCGGATTCATAGCGTGGCGGGAGTGTTGGAGGATGCGCGCGGGCTGGTAGGGACGCGGCCGTTCCGGTCGCCACACCACACGATTTCGGATGCGGGACTGATTGGCGGAGGCGCGAATCCGCGGCCGGGAGAAGTGTCGCTAGGGCACAACGGCGTGTTGTTTCTGGATGAGTTGCCGGAGTTTCAGCGCAACGTGCTGGAGGTGATGCGGCAGCCGCTGGAGGATGGGTCGGTGACGATCGCGCGGGCCGCGGTGTCGCTGACGTTCCCGTCCCGGTTCATGCTGGCGGCGGCGATGAATCCGTGTCCTTGCGGATATTTTGGAGATCCGACGCGGGAGTGTCATTGCACGCCGCCGATGATTCAGAGGTATGTGTCGAAGATTTCGGGGCCGCTGCTGGATCGCGTGGATATTCAGATCGAAGTGCCGGCGGTGAAATATAAGGAGCTGCGTGCGCCGACGCCGGCGGAAGATTCGGCGTCGATTCGCGGGCGGGTGATGGCGGCGCGAGTGCGGCAGGCGGAGCGGTATAAGGCGGAGAAGAATACGTACTGCAATGCGCAGATGATGCCGAAGATGATCCGAAAAGTGTGCGCGATATCGGCGGAGGGCGAGAAGTTGCTGGAGAACGCGATCGTGAAGCTGGGGCTGTCGGCGCGAGCGCACGATCGGATATTGAAGGTGGCGCGGACGATCGCGGATCTGGACGGGGCGGAGGGCATCGCGTCGAAACACTTGAGCGAAGCGATTCAATATCGGGCGCTGGACCGGAATTATTGGGCGTGAAAAGCGGTATCGGAGAGCAGATCGAGGAGCTTAAGGGCGGGTCATTTGGGTTTGGAGGGGGCGTCTACTGGAAAGTATGTAGCCGGGTCGGGCAGGCTGCTCATTGACTCAGTTTCTATGTGTGTGTTAGCAATAGTGCGCCCAAGAACAGCCCACTTTGGGAAGAAGTCACAGGTAGCATGGCGCCAGACACCAAGCACCTCGAAGTTACACTAGATACGCACGTAGAGAGCGTGAACGTCGCAGAAGAAATGTGCCTGCGCGTCGCGGAGTCCGCGGGATTCGGCGAAGACGACTGCTACCGCATCGGCATGTCGGTGCGCGAAGGCGTGATCAACGCGTTTCACTACGGCAATCAGGAAAAGCCCGACAAGAAAATTCATCTGGCGGTGGACATCACGTCGGAGAAGATGATCATCCACGTGTTGGATGAGGGGAAGGGCTTTGACTTGACGCATGTGCCAGACCCACTGGCGCAGGAGAATTTGCTAAGTACGTCGGGACGCGGGATTTTTTTGATGCGCGCGTTTATGGATGAGTTCGACGTGTTGAAGGGGCGGACGGGCGGCGCGGAAATTATCATGTCGAAGAAATTGCCGGGAGCGAATCCTGTGCCGAATGGGCAGAGCGGACAGAGCGGGCAGAGTGCGACGCCGCAACAGGGACAGGGTAAGTAGCGCGCGCCGTGGTGATGCGTGCGACATATCGGGATGCGGGTGCGGTCACGGTGGTGGACATCGGCGGCCGGATTACGCTGGGTGAAGGCAGCGCGCTGCTGCGAACGACGATCCGGGATCTGCTGGCGGAAGGCCGGAACAAGATTGTGTTGAACCTCGGGGATGTGAATTACATCGACAGCTCGGGGATTGGGGAATTGGTCACGGGATTTACAACCGTCAAGAAATCGGGCGGGGATTTGAAGTTGCTGCACCTGACGAAGAAGGTGCATGACATTTTGCAGCTGACGAAATTGTTTACGGTGTTTGAGGTTTTTTCGGACGAGAATGTGGTGATTCAAAGCTTCAAGTAAGTAGTTTGGTTCGGTTGTTCCTTCCTTTGCTGAGTTTCCCTTTTGAATTCTTGATGGCGGGCTTCTCGTTGTGAGTTGGTTGCTGCCACAATTGGAATGATGAGGACGGCTGCCGATACGGCGTGGATTGCGGAGCGCGCGCGGGCGCTTGGGTTTGAGTTGTGTGGCGTCGCGCCGGCGGAGAAGTTTCCGGAGCTTGCGCGGGCGGAGGAGTGGTTTGCGCGCGGGTTTGCGGGGGAGATGAAATATCTGGGCGATGCGCGGCGTGGCGATCCGGCGCGGGTTTTGGAGGGTGCGCGGAGCGTGATTGTTTGCGGGATGAATTACAACAGCGAGATGCCGCGGTCGATTGAGGTTGATGAGGGTGGCGATGGCAACGGCGGTGGTTTGGGCGAAGAAGCGGACGACGGTGAAGCGCGCGGATGGATCTCGCGGTATGCGTGGGGCGATGATTATCACGATGTGCTGCGGAGCCGGCTGAACGCGCTGATTGCGGAGATGCGAGCGCGGTTCGGTGAAGCGTTCGAAGCGATGGCGTATGCGGATACTGGGCCGCTACAGGAACGGATTTTTGCGAAGTATGCGGGGATTGGTTGGATTGGGAAAAATACGCTGATGCTGAATCAGCAGATGGGGTCGTGGTTTTTTCTTGGAGTGGTGCTGACTACGCTGGAGCTGACGGCTTCGCTAGACAGCGTGGATTCTCCACCGGCCGATTTGTGCGGGAGTTGTACTCGATGCATCGATGCTTGCCCGACGGATGCGTTGATCGCGCCTTACGAGATGGATGCGCGGCGGTGCATTTCGTATCTGACGATTGAGCATCGTGGGGCGATTCCGATGGAGTTTCGAGAGGCGATCGGGAATCACGTTTATGGGTGCGATATTTGCCAGGATGTCTGCCCGTGGAATCGGAGGGCGCCGGTGACGGCGATTGCGGAGTTCCAGCCACGGAGGTCTGAGCTTACGGGCGGATCGATAGCAGATGATAGCGAGGGCGGCGGCAGGTTGGACTCATTGTATCGACCGAACCTGACGGCGCTGGCGGCGATCAACGAAGACGAATACAAAGTGGCGTTTCGCGGAAGCGCTATCAAGCGGACGAAGCATCGTGGGATCGTGAGAAACGCTTGCATCGCGCTAGGGAACGCGAAGTTTGAACATGGCGGCGCGGCCCACCAGGAGGCCGTCACGGTGCTGCATGCGGCTATCCACGTCGAGCGACGCCGTCATTTCAGAGTCTGCCCTTTGGGCGTTGGCGCGCATCCAATAGGGCGATACGACGGAGTCGGCCAAGCATCGATTTACGCTGCCGCACATCGTGGCGGTATAATCCCAGCGCCGGTCGCTTTACCTTTTGCGCCTCAGGAGAATCCTGTTGAATCGCCGTAGGTTTTTGTTGCGCGGTGGAATTGCGACCGCAGGATTGTTTGGCACGGGCGACATTTCCGGCTTACTGCCAGGAAGCACCGCAGCAACCAACGCAACAAATAACGTCACAGGCAACGCAACGAAGAGTTTCGCACCTAATCTCACACTGGAGGAAAAACCCGTGGCATTCTCACTGCCCCCGCTGCCGTACTCGTTCGACGCGCTCGAGCCACACATCGACGCGAAGACGATGGAAATCCATCATGACAAGCATCATGCCGCTTATGTGACCAACCTCAACAAGGCTCTCGAAGGCCATGCCGACCTGCAGTCGAAATCGCTGGAAGAGTTGCTGAGCAATCTCGACGCGATTCCCGAGAGCATTCGCAACGCCGTTCGCAACAATGCGGGCGGGCATTGGAATCACTCACTTTTCTGGACACAGATGAAGAAGGACGGCGGCGGCGAGCCGAAGGGCGCGTTGGGCGATGCGATCAAGTCGACGTTTGGCTCGTTCGACGAGTTCAAGACGAAGTTTGCGGCGGCCGGCGTTGGGCGATTCGGTTCGGGCTGGGCCTGGCTTGTAGTGAAGGATGGAAAGCTGGCGATCGACTCGACGCCGAACCAGGACACGCCGATCTCGCTAAAGGCAAAGGCGGTGCTTGGCGTCGACGTTTGGGAGCACGCCTACTACCTGAAATATCAGAACAAGCGTCCGGATTACATCGCGGCGTGGTGGAACGTCGTGAATTGGGATTCGGCTTCAGAGCATTTTGAGAAGGCGAAGAAGTAACAGCAAGACGGACCGCGATCGGTCTGACATCTTGCGGACATGGGGCGCAGCATGCTGCGCCCCTACACGTAACTGACAGCTGATCGCGGACAGCAAGAAAAAGTAAAAGGCCCGATCCAAATTTCTGGACCGGGCCTTTTCTATTGCCCCTCAGCAATATCGGGAAATGGTTTATGCCAACGCGTGGCGCTTGGCCATGGCAATTGGGCCGACGCGCGGGGCGCTGTGGAAGCTTGGCGGCGTCTGATTCAGGTAGCCACCGCGAGCTTCACGGGTCGCCATCGTTTGCGGACTCTGCATCGCAGGCGTACGACGAGTCGCCTCGCGGACCAACTCCATGCGGCCGCGAACGCGGAACTTCGTCAGCAGCGACGAAACGTGGAACTTCACGGTGCGCTCGGAAAGATTCAGGGTTGCAGCGATTTCCTTGTTGGCCAGGCTGCGCATCACGCCGCCGAGAACTTCCTCTTCGCGGCGCGTCAGCTTGACCGAGCTGCCCACGGAGTGGCCAGCTTGGAGGAGTTTTTCGGCCTTTTCGGTCAGGCCTTCCAGAGAGTCGTGCGTAGCTTCCACCATCACGACATAGTCGCGCGGCGACTGGCCACGGACCATGCAATGCATCGCCAGGAGGCCGGCAGCTTCCTCGACCGGAAACTGGCCCTCAGGCCCGGCTTCGACATGGAAGTGGGAGACGCCGGTGTTTTTCTCGTAAAAGAAATAGGTTTCCCCCGAACGAATGGACTGATTCAGTTGGTGTGGTTCGCCGTGATGCGGCTGATCACTTCTGCGGACTACTTTCACGTAACCCCTCCGGCGAAGCCTCGACGTCGCCTCGACATTCTGAGACCCGCTTGGATTTTATTGTTAGCCTCTTGGCGAGGCGTCTTCACTGCAACAGCGAGCGACTGGGTGTAAGCCAAGTTTTGGGGGCTTTTGGGGACCCAGCGTAACCCTCAGACAGCACGCCGAGACGTGAGAAGGAGCACCCTTTGAACTTCGCTCGCGAAACCCTATCTTATACGACCCACCGAACTACCAACACTATGCAAACAATTCGCCTAAGTCGAGGGGTACTACAACTTACTCCAATATCTATACTTATTTTCCCCTAGTACTTGGCCCTGCCGCCATATAGCGGTAGGAATTGCATGTACTACGCAAATTTTCCGCGGTAAACGGTTACAGCATCGGACGCGTCCCCCGACGCATTCGATTTTCCACAGGACGTTGGCAGGCGCCCTGATTCCACCGCTCAGCGGATACGAGCACTCTTAGAATACGTCAGATTCGGCCGGATTTCCCGCATGTTTCCAAAGTGAAAATACTCTTCGCGTGCAGTTCAGTTGGCGAGAATTCGGGTCTGATTCGGGGAGATGAGCTCGTAGGTGATGGTGCGCCATCGCATCTTGCGTGTGATGAGAGACGTGATGAAATTCGCGACGTAGAGGAACGGGATGAAGATGGTCAGGAGGATGTAGATCCAAGCCTGGCCCATGATTTGTCCGCGGAGCGAGGACAGAACCTCGGTAACGGCCGCGACGCGAAGACTGCTGCGCATCATGCCCAGAAGGACCGGAAGAAACGTGAGCATCGCGTGATGAAACGCCGGGACGCCGGCGGCGAGATCGGAGAAGGTGAGCCCGATGCCGAGCAACAGCGTGAGGCAATACAGCGTGTGGGTTGCAAAACCGAAGCCCCACATCTTTTCGGAATAGACACGCGTGATGAGGATCTGGCGATTTGTGAATTCGAGCAAGCTCGCGAAGGTCGCTTCCACGTAGGAGACAATCAGGCAGTCGGGCAGGAATATGATCGAGCGGCCGGCGTTGTGCAAGGCGCGTGTCAACGAATAATCGTCGCTGACCGAATACTTCCAGTCTTCAATGACATTGATCTGGTCGAAAAGGCTGCGTCGAATCGCAGTGCCGCCTCCCCAGCAAAAATTCTTGCCTTTCTCGGTGAGCATGGTGACTACGGGCGCGTTCCAGGCAGCGAGAAGCGCCGTTGCGAGATCGGTGCGATTGGGAATGAGCCAGCGCATCGTGGTGGTGGCGCCGATTCGTGAATCGGACAAGGGGGCAACCATGCGCTTGAGCCACGATTTCCCTGGGCGGCCGTCGGAATCGACGAATGCCAGGAATTCGAAGTCAGGCGGAAGCTGTTCGATTGCGTAGCGGAGATTGTTCACCTTTTCGCCGCATTCGACGGGGGCGCCGGCAATCAAGATGTGCGCTTTAGGGCGAGAACCGGCAGCGACGCGTTTCACGATGGAGTGCGCGGGGTCGGACTCGGAGGCGAGCACGAAAAAGACTTCGTAGTTTTGATGATCGAATTCGGTGAGTGTGGTGAGATTTCGTTCGAGGCCGGGCTCAAGGCCTTTGCAGGAACAGAGGACGGCGGTGCGCGGCGCGTAAAAACCGGCGTCGGCCATACTGCGGCGACGGGCGTAGTAAAGCCACTGCAGCCCTTGTAGAAGCAAATAGAGGCCGAGCGCGATCTGAAGAATCGACAGAACGTAAAAAGCGATTTCCACGGTAGTTCGAGCGTAACAGAGCGCCTTGCATTCGCTGGATCGACGTGAACGGGTAGAATCGCACCAGTTAACGCCCCAAGGCTGCGTGAGGAGGACAAATGAACGGTCGGGTAGACATGGGAATGGTTACCACGGCGAACGATTTGCCGGGCTATCGCGTGGTTAAGAATTTCGGGATTGTTCGGGGGATCATCGTTCGTTCGCGGAGCATCGTGGGGAATTTTGCGGCAGCGATACAGACGGTGGTCGGCGGGAACATTACGATCCTGACGCAGCTTTGCGAGAAGACGCGCGAGGATGCGTTCGAATTGATGTTGCAGCATGCGGCTCAGCACGGCGCGAACGCGGTGGTTGGGATGCGGTATGACGCGACCGAAGTGATGCAGGGAGTGACCGAGGTGCTCGCCTACGGGACCGCGGTGCAGGTCGAGCGAGCTTCCTGACGACGTCCTGCGCGAGGATCCAGGGGGCGCCTGCGTTGGCATCGACGGTGTAGTTTTGTGTCGATTGCGCTGGTAGAATCGGCCCCCCATGTTCTGTTCGGCCTGCGGTCAACAGGTTTCCACGAAGGCGCGATTTTGCTCGTCGTGCGGCTCCTCAACAGCCCCTGACATCGACAATGGCGCCACTGTTTTGGGCGATGAGCCAATCGGGGTTGGCGACACGCTCGATGGCGGTTTCAAAGACGCGGCGACGATAGATAATCCCGCTTCCGATATCAGCGATGGAATGACGCTGGACTCCCCGGCGCCGGTAGCGCCCGGGCGAACTCCTTCCGCGGCACCTCACCCTCCTGTTGGACCGAGAATGGGATCTGGCGGCGGGGCGCCGGCCGCTCCGAGATACTCGACGCCGCGCGTGCCGCGTCCGCCATCCGCTTCGGCGGGGACACTTTCGAGTTCTGATGCCATCGGCGGTGGACGATTCGTGCCTGGGCAGATCGTTGCCGAGCGCTACCGCATCGTTGCGTTGGCGGGACGCGGCGGCATGGGCGAGGTCTATCGCGCCGAAGATCTCAAGTTGGGGCAGATCGTCGCGATCAAATTTTTGCCGGAGAGCTTGTCGCAAGATGCCTCTGCGTTGGCGCGATTTCACGCGGAAGTACGAATCGCGCGAACGGTGTCGCATCCGAACGTGTGCCGCATGTTCGACATCGGCGATATGGACGGCATCACGTTTCTGACGATGGAATACGTCGATGGCGAGGATCTTTCTTCGCTGGTGCGGCGCATTGGGCGGCTCTCGACCGACAAAGCTGCCGAGATCGCGCGACAAATGTGCGCCGGGCTCGCCGCTGCCCATGACAAGGGCGTCATTCATCGCGACTTAAAACCCGCGAACATCATGCTCGATGGCGCGGGGAAGGTTCGCATCACGGATTTCGGCTTGGCTGGAATCGCCGCGATGATTGAAGGCTCGGATGTTCGCGCCGGAACGCCTGCTTACATGGCGCCCGAGCAGCTTGCGGGCAAAGAGGTCACGATCAAGAGCGACATTTATTCGCTCGGGCTGATCTTCTACGAAATCATCACCGGCAAACGGGCGTTCGATGCGACAACGTTGCCGGAATTAATGCGGATGCGCGAAGAATCGCGCGTACCGAATCCATCGACGCTGGTTCGCGACATCGATCCGCTTTTCGAACGAGTGATTTTGCGATGTCTGCAGACGGATCCGGTGTTGCGTCCAGCCACGGCGCTGCAAGTTTCCGCGGCGTTACCGGGTGGCGATCCGCTGGCGGCGGCACTGGCCGCGGGCGAGACGCCGTCGCCGCAGATGGTTGCAGCTGCGGGCGAAAACGACGGAATCGCGCCCCGGGTGGCCTTGACGTTTCTGGCGGCGATCCTTGTTGGAACTCTGTTGCTGCTTTATTTCGGCGTGAAAGAAAACGCAGTGGAGCGCGTTCATCCCCGCAAATCGCCGGAGGTACTTTCGAATCGCGCCGAGGAACTCGTTGCGAAGATTGGATATCCGGAACGGCCGGTCGATCGCGGGTGGGGCTTTGGAGACAACAGCGATTTTATCGAGTGGGTAGGGACGCACGATAAGCCGCACCCAGACTGGAGCAAGCTGCCGTTTCAGCGGCCCGAGTTGCTCAGCTTTTGGTATCGGCAGAGCGAAAAGCTTTTGATACCGGACGGCTTTTGGGGGAACGCTATTCCGGGGGTGGTCACATTCGACGATCCACCGATGATCACGTCGGGCATGGTTGATCTTTGGATGGACGACGAGGGGCGGCTCGGTTGGTTTCAGGCGATACCGGATGAGAAAGAAGATGCGCCCGCGTCGGGTGCGAACGCGACGACCGAAATCAAGCGGCCGGACTGGGGAGTGCTTTTCGCCGCGGCTGAGATCGACCCATCTCAATTGAAGAGCGCGCCCTCGACGTGGAATTCACTCGCGGCGTCGGACTACCGGGAGGCGTGGGACGGCACGTGGCCCGGCAGCGGCCGGCCTTTGCACGTTGAGGCGGCTTCGCTGCGCGGCAAGCCAGTGTATTTCGCGTTGTCGGGGCCATGGACGAAGGCTTCGCGGATGCCGCCGCCGGAGCAGAAGGGAAGCGCGAGATTCAAGAGCCTGATGGGGTTGACGATCGTGGGCTTGATTTTGTCCGGCGGTCTTTTCTTTGCATTTCTGAATTTGAAGCGCGGGCGTGGAGACCGGGTTGGAGCGCGACGCTTGGCCTGGGCGGCGTTCACGCTACAGATGTTGACGTTTTTCTTCCGCGCGCACTTCGTTGCCTCGTCGAATTTGATCGGCATCTTGTTGCTCGCGATTGCGACAGCGTTGCTCTACGCCGGTTCGATGTGGTTGTTGTACATCGCGCTGGAACCGTACGTTCGCCGCAATTGGCCGCAAACGATTATTTCGTGGACGCGTTTGGTATCGGGGAAACTGCGCGATCCGCTGGTTGGCAGAGACATGGTGTCAGGCGTTCTGTTGGGCATGGCCTGGGTGCTGATTTTTGAGATTGGGAATTTATTCAGCATTCGATTGGGCGACGCTTTGCAATTTGGGTCGAGCGATTTGCTCGGCGGATTTCGCGAGGCGGTTGGGTATTACTTCAACGTTGCGGGAAACTCGATTCAGGGCGCGCTCGCGTTTTTCCTGATGCTCGTGCTGATCAAACTGATTGTTCGGAATCAATGGCTCGCGGTTTTGGTTTTTCTCGCGATTCAGGTCACGCCGCGGGTTTTGGGCAGCAACCATGTCTTGCTCGATTTTGTCGTGTGGACGCTTGTCTATGCGATCGCGGCGTTGGCGGTGGTTCGGTTTGGCTTGATCGCGCTGGGAATCGGCGTGTTTCTGGCGGATGTACTGCTCAACGTGCCGTATTCGCTGGATTTTTCGAACTGGTATGCGGCGCACAATTTGCTGCTCGTATTCAGCTTCTTTGCGATCGGCGTTTGGGGATTCTATTTATCGCTTGGCGGGAAGAAGCTGATCAAGGACGAGTTCTTCCAGTAGCGACGTCGGTGAGTGTTATTTTTCCGGTTGCGGGCCGTGCAGGACTTCGGTCGTCACTTTTGCGCTGAGATTTTCCACTTCGATGAGCGCGCGGTTCGCCGCCATGCGCGCTTTCTCCATAAAGGATGAGTCCAGCAGGAACGCGCAGCGATCGACGAACGGGTGATTCGCGGTTTCGAACGCCTTGCGGCGGCGGGATGCGCCAGTTCGCGCGATGAGCGCTTCATACATTTGCAGATCGCGCTGAAAATCGAGCGCTTCGTTGATTCCCCATTTTTGCTGGCGCGTGAGCGCATTGAGGAATTTGCGGCGAAAGTTGGGAATTTCTTTCTTGGGCAGAGGTTTGAGTTTCACCTTGCTGCGAGGCGATTGCTCGGGCGGATCGACCGCGACTTCGAACGCGCGGACGGTCAACGCGACGAGCGCCTCGCGCTGGAGCAGGCCGATCAAATCCTTGTACAGCGCGGCGTGAACCTGCAAGCCGTAGCGCTGATGCTCCTCGACGTAACCATCGACGAAGCGCGGCACGACGCGCTCTCGCACTAATGCTTCGGTGAGCTTCGCGCTTAATTCCGCTGGAATGTCGGCCTGATTGCGTTTGCCCGGCGGCATCGGGAGACATATTAGCAGGTAGCGTCAAAGCCGATCTTCGCTTGCCGCGAAGCAAAAAGGCCCGGCAGCTTTCGCCGCCGGGCCCTTCCGTGGTTCAAGTTGTTTCGCCGCGTTTAGTGAATCGCTCGCGGTCCGTCGGCCGGAAGCCGTTTCGGCTTCGGCTCAGTCGGAGGAACGATCGGCGGAGCGACCGGGTCCTTCTGGAGCGCATGCTCGAGCACTTCGTCCAGCGTGCGGACGTAAGTGATCTTCATGTCGCCCAGAATATCCGGAGTAAGATCCGCGACCGCGTTCGGCTCGTTGTCGGCGGGCAGCAAGACTTCCTTGATGCCAGCTCGCTTCGCGCCGAGCACTTTTTCTTTCACGCCACCGATCGGCAGCACGACTCCGGACAAAGTCATTTCGCCCGTCATCGCCAGTCGATCCTTCACCGGCCGCCCGCTGAGCAGGCTAACCAGCGCCGTCACCATCGCCGCGCCGGCCGAAGGACCATCCTTCGGAACCGCGCCCGACGGCACGTGGATGTGAATGTCCTGCTTCCGGAAGAAGTCGGGATCGATGCCATAGCGTTCGCCGTTCGCGCGTGTCCACGTCAGCGCCGCTGTCATCGATTCCTGCATGACTTCGCCCAGATGGCCGGTCATCGTGAATTGCTTTCCGCCGCGCATTCTGGTGGCTTCGATGAAGATGATGTCGCCGCCCACCGGCGTCCAGACCAGGCCGACTGCAACGCCCGGCTTCTTGACGCGCTCCTCGACTTCCTTTTCCGTGCGGAACTTCGGCACGCCCAGGAATTCGCGAACGACTTCCGGTGTAACGATCATCTTCTCCGTCTTGCCTTCAGCGATGCGTCGCGCCTGTTTACGCGTGATTGTTGCGATCTCGCGTTCCAGGTTGCGGACGCCCGCTTCGCGCGTGAAGCTGTGGATCAATTCCCGCAGTCCGGCGTCTTCGAACTCGATCTGCTCCGGCACCTTTATCCCGTGTTCCGTGGCTTGCTTCGGAATCAGGTATTTGTGTGCGATGTGGAGCTTCTCTTCGCCCGTGTAACCGGGCAGTTCGATGATCTCCATACGATCGCGCAGCGGTTCTGGGATGGGATCCATCCAGTTCGCCGTAGCGATGAAGAGCACCTTCGACAAGTCGAACGGCACATCGAGATAGTGATCGCGGAACGCGTTGTTCTGTTCCGGGTCGAGCACTTCCATCAACGCCGACGACGGATCGCCGCGGAAATCGCGGCCGAGCTTGTCGACTTCGTCGAGCATCATGACCGGATCGTTGGTTTCGCCGCGCTTCAGGCCTTGAATGATCTGGCCCGGCAGCGCGCCGATGTAGGTCCGGCGATGTCCGCGAATTTCGGCTTCGTCGTGCATGCCGCCAAGGGCGATGCGCACGAATTTGCGGCCGAGCGCTCGCGCGATCGACTTACCAAGCGAAGTCTTACCGACTCCCGGAGGTCCGACGAAGCACAGGATCGGGCCTTTCATGCCCGGCTGCAGCTTCTTGACCGCGAGATAGTCCAGGATGCGCTCCTTGACCTTCTCGAGATCGTAGTGGTCCTCGTCGAGAATCGTCTTGCCCTTCGCAATGTCGATCTCTTCGGCGCCGCTCGATTTGTTCCACGGCAGCGACGTCATCCATTCCAGGTACGTGCGCGAGACCATGTACTCCGCCGAAGCTGGCGTCATCTTCGACAGCCGCTTCAGTTCGCGATCGCACTCTTTCCTGGCTTCCGCCGTCATGCCGGCTTCGTCCACTTTCTTACGGAGCTCGTCGATCTCCTGCATCGAATCGTCGGATTCGCCGAGTTCCTTCTGAATCGCTTTCATCTGCTCGCGCAGCAGGTATTCACGCTGGTTCTGGCTGACTTGCTCCTGAACCTGTTCGTGAATCTTCGAGCGCAATTCGAGAACTTCGAGTTCTTTCGACAGTTCGCGAATCAGCGCTTCGAGCCGCTTGCGCACGTTCGGCGTCTCGATCAGTTCCTGACGAACCAATGTCGAGAGCGACGGCAGTGTGCCCGCGATGAAGTCCGCGAGGCGGCCTGGATCGTCAATCGCCGTAGCGACGGATGTCAGGTCGTCCGAAAGTTGTGGCGAATGGCTCACAACATCGCGGAACAAATCCTGTGCGTTGCGCTGGAGCGCCTCGAGTTCGGCATCGGACTCACCATTGATGTCCGGTTGCGCCTCGACGCGTGCCCGCAGATACGGCCGCAACGTGATCAATTCGGTGATCTGGATGCGCTGTAGGCCTTCCAAAAAGATCACCACATTGCCGTTCGGCATTTTTACGGTCTTATGTACTTTGGCCAGCGTTCCGACCTTGTGAAGGTCCGCCGCCGCAGGATCTTCCACCCGCGGATCAAGCTGAGCGACCACACCCAGCTGCTTATCCTCACCGTCCAAAGCGTTGACCAGTGCCAGAGAGCTCTCACGTCCTACCGTCAGCGGCAGCACCGCACCGGGAAACAGAACCGTGTCCCGAACGGGTAGGATGGGTAGAACTTCAGGCACCGAAAATTTCTTCTCAGCCATGATGTCCCCAATCTGAAGCGTGGTGACCGTCGACCTCAGAAAACCGATGAACCATCCACGCTATGGATAACTTAGATGCAGCAAGACCTGAAACGATGTACAAGGTGCACGAGCGGACGGCAGAAAATATTAGTCGATTACACTAAACAATTTAACACGGGCCTGGAACTGGGTTGGTAAGCTGGATATCTCGTTGGTGTTGAAAGGGTTACACTCATCGTTAGCTCCGTCCTACACCACGCAAGCCGCTATTCTGGCTATCGGCTGAACCCGTCTCTTCTTCAGGACGTGCCGGCCCCTTTGGCTTGAATTTGCTTCGTACGAACTGGGCAGCTTCTTCCTTTGTTTCTACTTTTCCCTCAAGCTGGGCGTCCTCGACAGTCGCTAGAATCTGCCCGAAAACCGGTCCCTGACGATACCCCATCAGAAGTAAGTCATCGCCGGTCAACAGCTTAGGCGGGTTTATGACCTCATGAGGCGTCTCGGCCAACATCTGTTGGATGAAGTTGTAGGCTTTCAGGTGCCGGTGGCTTGAAGTGCAATCCAGCCGATGCAACTCCATGTGTTCGTTGAAGCGGGGCATACGCACGAACCGCTTCAGCGTCGAGGAGCGCATCCGATCGACGTCTTTGAACCGCATGTGATTGGCGATCAAAGCCACGATCTGCTCGATATCCTCGTTGGAAAAGCGGAATCTGCGACAGATTTCCTCGCCCATACGCTCGCCGACCCCCGCATGGCCGTCGAATCGGATCCGATCGCCCGTTTCCGAAATGGGCCTGAACGTAGGAGGTTTTCCGACGTCATGCAATAACACTCCCCAGGCAAGAGTCGCCGGGGTTCCCGCTGGAAGTTGCTCAATCATCAATAGGGTGTGGGTCCACACGTCGCCCTCGGGGTGATACTGGGGCGGCTGCTGGACACCTTTCATTGCCGCAATTTCCGGCAATACGACCGATAGCAAGCCCGTTTCGTCGAGTAGTTCGAATCCGCGCCTTGCGGCGCCTTCGGTCAAAATCTTTGTGAGTTCGTCGCGCAAGCGCTCCGCGGACACCACGGAGATCTCTTTCGCGTGACGCTGAATTGCGGCGAGCGTTGCCGGTTCGATCGCAAAGCCAAAGCGCGCGGCAAACCTCACTGCGCGCATCAGGCGCAGCTTGTCTTCCGCAAATCTCTTGTCGGGATCGCCGATCGCGCGAATCAAGCCGGCCTTCAAATCCGCCTGGCCACCGACGAAATCCAGCACGTCGCCGGACTCGGGCTCCATCAGCAGGCCGTTGATCGTGAAATCGCGGCGCTTCACATCTTCTTCAGGCGATTTTGTGTAGATCACCCGGTCGGGGCGGCGTCCGTCGGAATAGTCGCCGTCCGCGCGAAATGTCGCCACTTCGACCTTCAGGTCACCATGCCAGACTTGCACGACGCCGAACTGCGCGCCGACAGCGAGGCTCTCCGGAAATATCGCGATCACCTGCTCGGGTAGCGCATCGGTGGCGACGTCAAAATCAATCGGTGTGCGCCTCAGCAGCAGATCGCGCACACATCCACCCGCAAGCAGCGCCTGATAGCCACTGCTCCTGAGTGTTGCGCAGACGGACTGAGCCAGTTCGTGCTGCGACGCAATCGTTGTGGATGTTTGCACACCTTAAGTATGCGCCAGCGTGAGGTTTGGTTGCGCGGAAGTGGGCCGCGACGTGTCGCGTCGGCTGTTAACGAAGCTGTAGCCATCCCGAAGAGCTGTGTTTGGAGCTACTTAAGCGGCTATCGAACTCGAAAGCCGCGGTGGCTGTGCGGCTCTATTTGCGTTGAAAGACAAGGCAGGTGATGTCGTCCGATTGCCGGGTCGCTCCGACAAAGTCATCGACCTGGCGCATCAGGAACTGAAGTGCTTGAGTCGCACTGCCGGCCGGCAAATTGCGGATCGCGTTCAGCCAGCGCCCATTTCCGAATTCTTCGCCGGCCTCGTTGAACGCTTCCACGACTCCGTCGGTGAACAGGATGAGAGTGTCGCCGCTACGCAACGAAACCGTACCGGTCTCGTAGACAGCGCTCGCCATAATTCCAAGCGGAAGTCCGCCCTTGTCGAGGAATTCCATCGTCAGGTCTGTGCGGCGCAGAATGGGCGCGTTGTGGCCGGCGTTTACGTATGTCAGCTCGCCCGACGCCTGATCGTACAAAGCGAGGATTGCCGTCGTGAATCGTCGGCCATCGAGGCTGTAAGCCGACGCGTAGCGATTCAATCGTGCAACCAGTGCATCGAGCGGTGCGTCGTCGCCCGCGACGGTGCGCAAACTCGCCTGCATCGTGGCCATCAAGAGCGCGGCCGGCACGCTTTTGCCAGCGACGTCTGCGACCACCAGCATTAACTTGCCCCCCTCGGCGGCACTCGCCGTCGGATAAAACGCGTCGTAGTAGTCGCCGGCGACCGAATTTTGCGGACGTGTTGCGAAGGCGATGTCGCCGCCAGGCACGTCGGGAGCGACAGAAGGCACGAGCCAGTTCTGAATTTCGCGGGCGATCTCCAGATCGCGCTTCATGATGACTTTGTCCGCGAGTTCGAGCGCGAGCACCAGCAAGAGTAAGAGTGCAGAGATCCACTCGAATCGCGCATCCACTGATTCGTTGTCGCCCGCGTGAAAATGAATCCCAGAAACCAGGAAGAGGACAATCGCGATCAGCAGGAGCACACGCCGCGCCGGCGACAACTTCATCATCAGCGCCCAGAAAAATTGCTTGGCGATGTGAAAGGGCCGCCGCCAGTGCGGCATCCCTTTGATGACGTCCCAATCGACGTCGCGTCCGTAAAAGCCATACGTCGCTCGAGCATCCGCGCGCATTTGCGCCCAGAGTTCGTCGATCTGGCGCCCTTCGCTGACGCGCTCCCAGAATGCGTTGGCGCGCTTAAACACAGAGCCTCGCGCGAAGTTCAGATGCGGAAGGAGTGGGCCGGAGGAAGTGAGTCATCGCCAAAGAGTATACGGCGTTGGGCGTGTTTACGTTTCGCCGCCGGTGTTGCGCTTGAGTTTTTCGTTTCGCAGTGAGCCTCCGAACTGAACGGAGTCGAATCCAAAACGATTTCGGAGCCCATCGGTTGTCTTCACGAGGTTCTCAAGCTTGGTGCGCTTTTCACTTTCGAGCAGGTCGAGTTGTTCGTTTCCGTGCGAGAAGCCGCCCAATGCGACGCCGAGGAGGCGGACTTTTCTTTTCAGGTTGCGGTGCTCGTGGAAGAGATTCTGGAAGGTTGCGAAGATGTCGGAGTCGAGATTGGTCGGCTCAGGCAGCGTTTTTGATCGCGTGTAGGTATCGAATCCCGTGTAACGAATCGTCAGTGTGAGCGTTCGCGTGGAGAGCCCTGATTCGCGGAGCCTCTTGCACGCCTTCTGCGAAAGATGGCTCAACATCGTCAGCAGCGTAGACGCATCGGAGGTGTCTTCGCCGAACGTGTGATTGTGCGAGATCGATTTCGGCTCGGCGTCGATGACAAATTCGTACGAATCGCCGCCGCGCGACTTGCGATAGAGCGCTGTGCCCCACTGGCCGAATATCTTCACCAGTTTTTCGTGCGGGATGTCCGCAAGGTCGCCGACCGTCTTGAGTCCCAACGCCAGGAGCGATCGCTCCGTTACTTCGCCGATGCCTGGAATCCTCCGCACCGGCAGCGGCGCCAAAAAGCGTGCTTCGCTTCCCGGAGGAATCCATACCAATCCGCGGGGTTTCGCTTGTTCCGATCCAACCTTTGCAACGAGTCGCGTCGAGCCCAGCCCGCCGGAGCAGGGAAGTCCGGTCGTGCTCGTTATTGTGCGCAGAAGCTTGTCGGCGGCAGCGAAAGGTGGCCCATGGAGACGCTCGGTGCCGGCCAGATCGAGATAAGCCTCATCGATCGAGACCATTTCGACGATCGGCGAAAACTTCGCCAAGATCGTCGCGACGCGGTCGCTCCATTCGCCATATTTCTTATGATGTCCATCGAGAAAAATCGCGTGAGGACAAA
Source organism: uncultured Acidobacteriota bacterium (assembly GCA_963766985.1). Classification (GTDB taxonomy): domain Bacteria; phylum Acidobacteriota; class Terriglobia; order Acidiferrales; family UBA7541; genus Acidiferrum. Next base: position 700,967 of record CAVYCJ010000002.1, on the reverse strand, counting down.
GTTTGCCGGCGGTGCGTAGCGGCATCGCAGAATGCACACCGAATTTTCGCGCTTCGTAACTCGCCGACGTCACGACGCCGCGATCATTCGGTCCACCGCCACCCACGATGACGGCCTTGCCTCGCAATTCAGGCCGTTCGAGCAGCTCGACCGACACGAAAAATGCGTCCATGTCGACATGAAGAATCGCCGCGATAGGCGGGAGCGTGTGCTCTTCCGGCGCGCCGTGAATCGCTCGAAACCGTGCCAGCTCCGGCATGAGGGTAGCCTACGCCCGATTTGCGACGGTGCCAATCGGTGCGGTTCGTTCGGCGGCGATCACGCGAGGGATGCCGGCAAGATCGTTGGTTACGCCGACGCGCGTCCAGTCGGGCGTATCGAAAAGAGGTTGCACTGCGGGCAAGCTATCGTGACCGAGTTCGAGTACAACAATGCCGCCGGGATTCAGGTGCGCGGCGGATTGCGTGACGAGCGCGGCGTAAAGTTCGTATCCCTCTTCGCCGCCATAGAGTGCGACTTCGGGTTCGTGATCGCGCACTTCGCGCTGCAGCGTTGGCGCCTCACGCCGCGAAATGTAGGGCGGATTGCTCGCGATCAGGTCGAAACGAAGCTCGATGTCCGGCGAGGTCACCCCATTCAACAAATCTGCGTGGCGGAATTCGATTTGATCCGCAAAGTTGTGCCGCGCGGCATTTCGTTGCGCCACTTCGAGTGCTGCCGGAGAAATGTCTGTCGCGAGGAATTTCGCGCCAGGCAAATCTTTTGCCAGCGCGACCGCAATGCATCCCGAACCGGTTCCGATGTCGGCGATTCGTAGCCCCTCGCCACTGAGCGTCTGCTTGCGTCCGGCGCGAATTTCGCGCACCGCCAGACGATCGAGCGCGACTTCAATCACGTGCTCGGTTTCAGGGCGGGGAATCAACACATCGGGCGTGACCTCGAATTCGAGTCCCCAAAATTCCTGTTTGCCGGTCAAGTATTGAGTCGGCTCGCCCGCGGTCCGTCGTTCGACGAGCGATAGAAATCGGTGTTCTTGCGCTGATGTGATTTCATCTTCCGGATGTGAGTAAAGCCAGGTTCGATCGCGTCCGACAACATGCAGCAGCAACAGTTCCGCGGCGAGCGTGTAGGAAGGCACTTCGGCGTCGCGCAGGCGAGCGATTCCAGTTTTGAAGGCGGTGCGAGCGTCCATTTTTAGCGTTGGATCAATGTGAATTTAAGAATTGAGGCTGGCGTCTGTTGCGCGAAGAAAATAATTCGCGAGACAACGCAACACGGCGGCGCCTACGCGACCGAAAGCTCCTGCTGCAACCGCTCGGACTCGTAGTGCGACACGAGGCCATCCACCAAAGCCGCCAACTTGCCTTCCATCACATCCGTAAGCTGGTGCAGCGTCATACCAATCCGGTGATCCGTGATGCGATTCTGCGGGAAGTTGTACGTGCGAATTTTTTCCGAGCGATCGCCCGTTTTAATCTGTCCGCGCCGCTCGGCGAGAATCGCAGCCTGCTGCTTGCTCATTTCGAGTTCGTACAGGCGCGTGCGCAGAACACGCATGGCCTTGGCGCGATTCTTGATCTGCGATTTCTCGTCCTGCTGTGAAACGACGAGACCACTGGGAATGTGCGTGATGCGCACCGCGGAATACGTAGTGTTCACGGACTGGCCGCCGGGACCCGAAGAGCAAAACGTATCGATGCGCAAATCCTTTGCCTCGATCTTGATGTCGATGTCGTCGGCTTCGGGCAACACCGCGACGGTCGCAGCGGAAGTGTGGATGCGGCCCTGCGTTTCGGTCGCGGGCACGCGCTGCACGCGGTGTACGCCGCTTTCGTATTTCAGCTTCGAGTACACCTTGTCGCCCTGAATCGCGGCGACGACTTCTTTCATCCCACCGACGGAAGTCGGCGAGCTCTCCAGAATTTCCACTTTCCAGCCTTGGGTTTCCGCGTAGCGCGAATACATGCGAAATAGTTCGCCGGCGAAGAGGCCGGCTTCGTCGCCTCCGGTGCCCGCACGGATTTCGACGATGACGCTCTTTTCGTCGTTGGGGTCTTTGGGCAGTAACAGGAGCTTGAGGTCGCGTTCGACAATTTCCTTGCGCGCGGCGAGCTGTTTTTCCTCTTCCTGCGCCATCTGCTTCATTTCGGAGTCGTCGGCTTCGAGAAACATCTGGTGCGCGCCAGCGAGATCTTTTTCGATCTGCTTGAATTCGCGGTGCTTCGCTACGATTTCTTCCAACTCGGCGTGTTGTTTGGCGACTTTCTGAAACTTCGACGAGTCGGAGACAAGCTCCGCCGTCGAGAGCTGCTGCGTCAATTCGTCATAACGCGCGCCCAACTGATCCAATTTTTCGGTAAACGTCATTGCTGCCATGGCAGACCCCTCGAAATCCTGACTAGCGATTGGTGAATTGTGAGCGGAGAACAACAGGGCTCGCCGGGCGGCGAGCGATTCGGGGTCAACTAATAGAAAGTGGCGTACATCGGTTGCTCGAACGATTATATCGCGAATTGGCGGGCGAGACTAACCAACATGAAAGTGCGAGATGGCGAAAAGCACAGCAACGAAAAACAAAATCGTGATCGAAATGATCCCCAGCCACAGCATCACGAACTGACGCTCATCCTGGCCAGGCGGTGGCGCCGAGATCCCAAACACAAGTGAAAAGCCTCGAAAAATCTCCGCCAGCTTCTTGATCATGGTTTGCTTCTACGTTTCCGAATCCACTCGTTCGATGACGGAGGCGTCTGCTCGATGTATTGTTTTCGAGATTTATATCAGGACGAGGTAGGTATCCACCCCTCCCCCATTTTTGCGCAAGAATTTCATTCTAAAGAAGATACAGCGAAGAATTACGTAAGAATGTGATTCTAAAGGAGTAAGGTTCACTGTGGGGTGGGTGAATTTGTTGATGGGATTAGACTTAGTAGCCGGGACACCGGATGGCCCAGGCAAAAATTGCGACTTCGCATGGCGCTATATTACGATGCGAACCCAACGATGAGCACAAAACGATGAACCCCGCGTCGATGAGCCCGGAGCGATGAGCGACGCAACGCGAGCGCTTGTCCAAATGAATGATGCGCCCGCGAGTCAGCAGGCGCGGGAAGCCGACCTCGGTTTCCTGTGGGATTTTTGGTATCCGGCGCTGCGCAGCACGGAAATCGTCGGTACCAGGCTCGCTACGGCGATGCTGCTCGAAGTTCCGCTCGTGCTGGGTCGCACGTCCGACGGCAAAGCGTTCGCGATGCGCGATTCCTGCCCGCACCGGGGCATTCCGCTTTCGTACGGGCGCTTCGACGGTAAAGCGGTCGAATGCAGTTATCACGGCTGGCGTTTCGATGCGTGCAGCGGCCGTTGCATCGAGATTCCCTCGCGAACGGATCAGGACAAACTTAAGACCGAGCGCATTTTCGCTGGTCACTATGCGTGCGAAGAACATGACGGTTACGTCTGGGTCTTCATGCACTCGTCCGGCTCGCGAGCGCCGGAGACGGGAAAAATTCCGCCGGCGCCGCGACTTGCGACCTTCAGCGAAAAATTCAAACTAATGCATCTGAGTTGCGATCTTCCGGCACACGTCGATCACGGAATCATCGGCTCTGATGGATCCGGCGCACGGGCCGTTCGTGCATCAGTCGTGGTTCTGGCGCAGCCGCGGCTCGATTCACGAAAAACAAAAACAGTTCGAGCCGATTCCAGACGGATTTCGCATGAGCCCGCACTCGCCGAGCTCGAACAGCCTGCCGTATCAGATTTTGAAGAAGCGAACCGGCGAGCCAGTCACAACGACGATCGATTTCATTTTGCCGAATCGCCGACTCGAAGAAATTCACAGCGGCAAGCTGTGGTTCTCGAGCCAGACAACGGTGACTCCGGTCCGGCGCGACTTGTGCCGCATCGATTTCGTCGCGGCATGGAATCTCTTTTTTCTGCCCGTCTCGGTCTTCCGAATCTTCGGCAAAATCTTTTTGCGGCAGGATCAGGAAACAATGATCCAGCAAGCCGAAGGCCTGAAGCACAATCCTCATCTGATGTTGATTGACGATGCCGATCGCCCAGCGAAGTGGTATTTCGCGCTGAAGGCGAACCTGATCGAATCGCGCCGAACCGGCGAAGCGCTGCCGCACCCAATGGGCGGCCCGGTCACGCTCCACTGGCGATCATAAATTGCAAGACATTGTAATTTTGAACGAGACGAGAGGTAGTATCAGCGCTTAGATACGCCGCTCGACGTTCGGGAAGTTGAGCCATACCTTCACGCCGCAGAAGTGCGAACCTTCCGTGCAAATGGGAGTCGTGATCCCTGCGCGCAGATAGCACGGCGGCCCGATGTACTTCGCGAATTGCGGATGCACCTGTCGCAACTGGTCGAGTTCATCCATGGAAGCCTGATAGATTTCTTCCTGCGCGTTGAAACACGTACGCATCGTCCATTTGTGCATCAAGTGCAACAGAGAGCCGCTTTCAACGAGCCGAATCGCTTTCGCGTTCGGCAGCACGTAGAGAGCGATCTCGGCCGGCACGCCGCGTTCGAGCAATTCGTTCTTTGCTTTCCATGCGTCGTGCATCGCGCGCTCGTAAACTTCCTTCGCGCGCGGATTGCGATCGAGCAACATCGGCGTGATGTAATCGGGCTCGCGCGTATCCGAAAGGGTCAGCAGCGGCCGCGATCCGGGCACCATACGATGCCGCTGATCCTGACTGTCGGCCGTGTGGCTGATCTTCTTCGCAAACGTGTAATTCGCATGCTGAAGCGCGCGCATCAGCGGAGCATGAACGCCGACGTTGAGCGTCTCGAGTCGATAGATGTTGCGCGAAGGATTGAGAAGCCGATCGATCGCTTCCGAATCGCTGCACTGCGATTCGAGGAGTCCCACGACGGCGCGATAGGCCTCGGCCGCAACACGCGGCGCGTTCGGTGAATAATCGACGAGCTTCGAAGTTCGGCCATCGAGCTTCGCGTCGAATTCGCGCGCGAACGCCTCGCCACGCGAAACGTCACGGCCCTCGCCATTTGAGGAAGCATCCGCCATCGCGGCGGCAACATTCGCTTCGCCCCACTCTGGCAGTGCCTGGATCGGTTCGGTGCCGAAGCGCTCGAAAAATTGCGGATCGATATCGCGCGCCAGCTTGACCATCTGCCCGATGACTTCGCGCGCTTCATTCGGCGTGTCGGACGCCGAACACATCCGCCACAACCGATGCAGGACGATCCCCGAGATCGTGTGCACCATTGTTGTGAACGCCGCGAGCGGCAGTACGTAACGCGCAATTTCGATGGATCGCTTCTCCGCCGACTTCTCCACTTTCTGGATACGGTTCAGGTGCGACATCGGCCCGATGTGCCAGATGTCGCCTAAAATCTCTCTCGCGTCGCCCGCAAGCAGCGCCGACAATTCGCGGTAATACTCCCAGGACTGCGCGATCGACCGCTCATAGATTTCGCGGCAGGCTGCGCTGAAATAAAGGTCTTCGGGCGGCACATATGCGTGCGCGCGATTGAGCCGGACGTAACGCTGGCTCTGTTGCTCGGAATTGTAAAAAGGATGCGCGTGCAGAAACGACCACACGAACTGCCGGCTTACGTTCTCAAGTCCAAATTCAAAATGCGCGTGCTGATACACGGTGTGGTGACCGCTGTAAAACGTCGCAGCACCAATGTTGATTCTCTGCTTGTCCGTAATCTCTTCGGAGCCGATCAATCTCTGCGCGTAACAAGTTCGCGCCGCCGCGATCGCCGAATCGTACGGATGCGCAAACGCGTTCCGCAGCGTGACGACCGGCGGGCCAGTATCAACCAACTCACCAGAGCGCGATGAATCAAACATGCGGGATTGGGAAGCCACGATGTAGATCATTCTACACAAGTGAGTTCGAGAACCAACGACATGTCGCAGGATGTGCAAAAACAAAAAGGCGGACCCGAGAGTCCGCCTTCTTGGTTGCGCCGACATCCCTGCCGGCGTTTTGACCAGGATCGCTTCGATTACTGCTGTGAAGCGACCGAGGCCTTGATCTTTGCTACCTCGCCTGCGTGCGGCAAATCGAAATCGATCGCCAATCCCTGCTTGCTGAGGCAGAGCGAACGCGCAACGAGCCCGTTCGATTCCGACACCAACGTCAATCCCGACGGTGTATCGCAGGCTTCGCTCGACGCCATCGCCAGAATCGACGCCACTGGTCCCGGCTTCGAATCAGGTCGCACGAAGACGAGCACGCGCGTACCCGACGCCGCCACCGCGGTCACCGGCGCAATGGACACCGTGTAGTGGCCGGCAGGAAGAATCGTCGAGCCAAAATGCGTCTCTGCGTTCAAAGTAAACGCGCCCTTGACCAGTTCCTGTGCCTTTGCCGCGCCCAGCAAAGCAACCGCACCAAGTGCTGTGGCGACGACAACTTTCTTCGCAACTGAAGTGATGCTCTTCCGATTTTCGATTCGCATGATGTGTACCATCCTTTTTTAATTTGAATTCACGTAGCGACAGTCCGACCAACTGGGCAGGCTTCGCCCATTCGCAACAAAACCGCGTTACGACCAACGCGAACTGAACTGACTTGAAATGATTCTGCGAGCGAAAGAACTTCTGGGTTCTTCTCGAACAGGCTCGCGAAATGCAGACTGCGCGTTTACGCTAACTACGCCATCGATCTTGCGGCCGCGCGAACAAGTTGTCTAACGCAAAGAATCTTCGAAGGGAATCAATCGAATTGATACTGAGTTATGCCTGGAACAAATTTTTCCGCACGCAATGAGAAAGAAAGGTTGTAGCTCTCAATAATCGCGAAATAGCGGCTAAAAATCGGATTGCGAGTTCTGCAATTCGATTGTTACGAGACCTGCGAACAAAAGCAGCGAACGTTGCGATAGGAAAATGTGATGAAGGTTAGTGCGCCGCCGGCGCTGACCCTGCCGGACCAATCGTTGGTGGCTCCAAGAAAGATCGAATCAGCAGAACCATCCGCCACCGCTGCTCATCCGACAGCCGTTTTTTGAACGACGGCATCGGCTTGCGCCCCTCCGTCAGCTTGTAGAAGAGTTCGCCGTCCGTCACCGCGTTCATACGGCGCGTGTCGGTGAAATCCGTCGGCTTCGGATCGTAAAGTGACGCGTCGTGTCCGTCGGCTCGCCCCGTCAATCCATGGCACGAAGAACATTTGTCGCGATATATGGGCCGAATCGAATCGAGATCAGCGCCCGCCGGTGCGATTGGATTTTTCATCGCGCGCGCGGATTCCGGGACGGTCCACGGCCGATTTTCCCAAATGAAAAAGCCGATCGCTCCGGCGATGACGAGCAACAGAATGACGAACAGGATTTTTCGGGTGCGCAGGTCTTTGGCTGGCCGCTCAGGCATGTCGGAGAGAAAAGTGTCGCACGCCGCTGCTTTTGGCGAAAGGTCGCGCTACGCGCGAAGTGTCAGCCAGAGCAACTCAGCATTGAACACGAGAATCACCGCCGCGACGACCCACGCGATCGCCGAAGTCAGGCGCGAATTTGCGAATTCGCCCATCTTCTTCTTGTCGCCCGTGAACTGAATCAGCGGAATCACCGCGAAGGGAAGCTGAAAACTCAAAATCACCTGGCTCAAGATCAGTAATGCCGTAACCTTCGATTCGCCGGCGATCCCGATCACCAGCACCGCCGGTACGATCGCAATCGACCGCGTGATCAAGCGCCGTATCCATGGCTTCAGCCGGATATTGAGAAAGCCCTCCATCACGATCTGCCCGGCGAGCGTTCCCGTCAGCGTTGAGTTCTGCCCGGACGCCAGCAGCGCACACGCAAAAATCGTGCTTGCCAGCCCGGCGCCGAGCACCGGGCTCAGCAATTTGTACGCGTCCGCAATCTCCGCAACGTTATGCAACCCGCGCGTGTGAAATGCCGCCGCGCCCAAAATCAAAATCGCGGCGTTGATGAACAGCGCGAACCCCAGCGCCACCGTCGAGTCCAGTACCGAGTAGCGCAGCGCCTCCCTGCGATCCTGCACCGACGTCCCAAACGCCCGCGTCTGCACGATGCTCGAATGCAGATACAAATTGTGCGGCATCACAGTCGCGCCCAAAATTCCGATCGCAAGGTAGAGCATCTCGCGATTTCGCAAGATGTCCATCGTTGGAATCACACCGCGTGCCGCTTCGCGCCACAACGGTTGCGCCCAGAAAATCTCGTAAGCGAAGCACGCGGCGATCGATGCGATCAGTGTCACCACGAATGCTTCGATCATCCGGAATCCGCGTCCTTGCAGCGCCAGTACGACCAGCACATCCAGCGCAGTGATCAGCACGCCCGCAATCAGCGGCAACCCAAACAGCAATTTCAGCGCGACCGCCGACCCCAAAACCTCCGCAAGATCGCACGCCGCAATCGCAACCTCGCACAACACCCACAGCACAAACGAGGTCCGTTGTGAGTAATGCTCGCGGCAGGCCTGCGCCAGATCTCGCCCGGTCGCGATGCCCAACTTCGCAGACAGTGCCTGGAGCAGCATCGCCATGAAATTGCTGATGACGATCACGCTCAGCAGCGAGTAGCCGAACTTCGATCCGCCGCCGATGTCGGTAGCCCAGTTGCCGGGGTCCATGTATCCGACCGCGACCAAATAACCTGGCCCCGCGAAAGCCAGAAGCTTTCGCACCCATGAAGCGCCCTTCGCGACAGGAATTGTCCGATGCGCTTCAGGAAGGGAAGGCAGCGGGACGGCTTGCCCCCGCGCGTCGCCGACATCAGCGGGAGTAAGGGGCACGGTTTGCGTTGAGGAGTTCATTCCATTCGGCTGCTTCCACTCGATCGCAGACTTCTTCCAATCGAGTTAAGCATAGTAAACCTTCGAAATAAACTAGCATTAACATCTCCGTCCGTCAATCCATTTTTCCGGTTGCGTTCCCGGATTGCGATGCTCCGCGCCGGAAACATCATTCCGCTTGTGATACTTTGTTTCATCCACTTTGCGTGGACGCGACCAAAAGGAGCTTCACACCATGGACGAGCAGCGCGCACCGCAAGCCCCAGGCCAGGTGCAAATCAAAGCGGAAGAGAAGGAACTACAGGGCGAGTACAGCAACCTGGTGATGGTTCACCACAACCTCGAAGAGTTCACGCTCAACTTCATTTACATTTTTCCCAACGGCGCGCAAGGCAAGCTGCTGAAGAGCATGATCGTCAGCCCTGGCCACGCCAAGCGCATCTGGAGAGCGCTCGGCGAAAACATCGCCCGCTACGAAGCGCAGTTTGGCCCGATCAAGGAGACGCAGGACACTCCGCCGCCGACGGTCGGGTTCGTTCAGTAAGCGGTACGATACGAGATTGACTGCGCGTTAGATCAGAAAAATCAGCGCGAGCAGCGCGACCATTCCGAAATAAGAAAGCGGATACAGCCAGCGGCCGGATCTATGAATCCACGCTGCGCGTTGTGGCGAGCCTCGCTTATGTATCAGGTATACCGTCAGAATTTCGATGATGCATAGGAAGCAGAGCGCGAAGCCCGTCACGAACACGGCATCGAGAAACGTGACGTAGCCGACTCGCGGCAAATCGCGGGTGATCGCCAGTTCGAACGCCACCATGGAGAGCAGCATCGTCATCGGAATTTTCAGCAGCCAGTCGAATTCCTTCGCGTCGATCCAGAAAACCACGGTGGGTATCAGCGAGATCATCATCAGCGGCAGAAAAATCTTCCAGACATAAAACGCAGGACGTCTCGCGATCGTCATTTCGAATGCGCTTTCGCGAATACCCGGCATCGTGGGGCGGTCGGGGACTTCTTCGGTCAAATAGCGCAAGCCATCGATACGCCACGAGGCGAGCTCCGTGTTTCGCCCAGTGCTTACGCCAGTCATCGGGAGCGCCTGCTGCGCGAAGACAATCGCTGAGGCCGGCGATCGAAATGGCTCGAGTTCGAATCTCAGCACCTGCTTATCGAACGGAAATTTCTGCAGAAAATATTCGTTCGAAAGCGCGACGTCGAAGCGCTCGGTGTAGGTAACCAGGCCGCTCGCGTCGACTTCCAGGTCATATCCGTTCGTTTTGTGCGTAATCGTGTTCGTGGCTTGAATTGCCGGCATCCAGATTTGCTCGGGCTTGAGGATTCTGGAGCGTGTCGTGTCTAGCGGCTCGCCGGCTCCGTTCTTTCCGCTCGCGGGCAACGCCAGGCGAGGATCCTTCCATGTCGCTTGGAGATAGCCGCCAACCTCAAAACTTTCGCGCGTCTCGTCGATCGAGACGAGGTTTGTCACATACAGGCCGATCGCCACTTCGACGGGCGTTTTGCCGCCGGTGGGATGATCCAGCAGGTCGACTTCGTGTTGCGGCTTCGCTTTTTCCGATGCGCTTGCTGGGCGCGCGTCGGCGCGATGTACGAACGCGAGCATGGCAGACAGCAGAAGCAAGCCGATCGACAGCGTGAGCTTCGTCAAAAGAGCCCTCACAGAAATCCGGGCTCACTGTAGCAGAATGACGGCGTTGCGGATGATTTCGAATGTTAAATCCAGGCGATGGCGAAACAGCTTGTGGTCAATCTTCGTTGCTGGCGGGCGTAGTGCGAGGCAGTATTAACCGAGCATTATTCGCAAGAATTGGCTCCCTGCCTGGTTGCGAATCATCGTAGGCCGTCGTAAACTTAACAAGTTGCGTAGTTCCTGCCGTTTTGTAAGGGCCTGTAGCTCAGGTGGCTAGAGCGCGCCCCTGATAAGGGCGAGGTCGGTGGTTCAAGTCCACCCAGGCCCACCATTTCTCTGTTTCATCCCTGCCTGATTCTTCAACGGCCGTGTCTTCATTTGGGACGGTTCCGGATGGAATTTACTGAGCCCTCGGCGGTGGAGGCACTTTCTTCCCGATCATGCGCAGGTTCTCGGGTTTCATAAAGTGTTGGTACCGTCGTAGCTCGTCGTCCGTCATGAGTTCCAGCATGAACTTATTTTCAAGAAAAAATTCTATGACCTTGAACGCGCCGCCACGATCACACACCCGCGCCGTCCAGTCTTCGCGTTTCGCGATGGCCAGCACCTCGTCCACCGCAAGTGGTGTCGCGATATTGAGATGCACTTCCGAATAGGGCGAGGGCGAAGGATTCGACTCAAACGACATCATCGTTTCGGCAGGAACGATCTGTTTTCCCCGCGGCCCGACCTCGATTTGAGTTCCGCGTTCATCGCCGGCAACAACGAGGAAATGTCCCGGAAAAAGAAAAGGGAAATACTCGCAGCGCCAAAGTTCGCCGAGGACACGCGCGACCCGTGCAGTATCATCGGCTGGAACAGATGCATGAATGATCATTATGCACTTGCCCTTCTGTGTCGTCACTCGGCAGCCGGACCAGGAAGTCCATGTGTTGCATCGCCTTAGTCTTTGTGAACCGATCGCGACTGCGTGCCAAGCTTCGTCAAAAATTCTGGTGTGGGTGCGTTCCTAGTAGACGGAGAGTACCTTGGCGGACAAGATTCTTCAACTTCTATGAATTACATTTGTCGTGCTTAGAGTGGTTGACCGAAACAAGACGCGGCCCTATCAATCTTTGCCGACCGCCGCGGAAAATCTTGCCGACCCACGGCTCGCGCTCGCATTCGGTGCGACTCTTCACACTGAATTAAGACGCCTTACACCGCAGCGCATCGCTGGCACTCCGCATGCACTCCTTCACGTGCCAAGACTCGGCACTAATGTTTCGCCGTCGCGGGTCGATACGAACTCAAACGACGGACGCGACAGCAACTTGTTGTAAGAAAGCTTTAAGATCGGGAGGCCTTAAATGTCCATCGCCGGAATCGCGGGCAGCAATCTTTTTCAAAACTCAGTCGTCCAGCAGACACAAAATCGCTTCCAGCAAATTCAATCTCAATTCCAGAAACTCGGCCAGGATCTTCAGTCCGGCAATCTGACGCAGGCGCAGTCCGACTTCGCATCGCTCTCGCAACAGTTGCCAAATGGAGGACAGTCCAGCGCAACCAGCACGAGCGCAAGCGGAACGTCCGCCACAACTTCAAGCTCAAATCCCATCCTTCAAGCCTTTCAATCGCTCGGGCAGGATCTCCAGTCCGGAAATCTCTCTGCCGCGCAGCAAGACTTCGCCACCATCCAGCAGAGCGCGCAGCAAGCGCAGGCCTCCGGTCAGGCGCATCACGGACATCACCATCATCACGGGGGCGGCGAGACCAACACGAACTCGCCAGTCTCCACGCTTCAACAAGACTTCACGTCGCTCGGCTCGGATCTACAATCCGGCAATCTTTCGTCGGCGCAGCAGGCCTACTCGTCCTTGCAATCCGACCTGCAGCAATTTCTCCCGAGCTTCGCGTCCGGCACGGGATCGACCTCAAGCTCCACTGCGCCGTCCGCGACCACTGGGGTCAGCGTCACCGCCTAAAACAAATCTGCTCCAGCATCATTCAAAGAGGCGCAGCGCAAGCTGCGCCTTCTTACTTCTCACCCACGAAATCCCAAATCGAACCGCACAATTCCCAATTCCGCATGCCATCGCAACAACAGCGCCGCTCATTCTTCTCAACCCTGCAAAATTCCAACAAATCCGCGCCTTCCTGCTTCGTCAAAGCCATCGCAAAAAGTGGAACCCGACTTGCCCCTCCCATTCTCCGCGGAGCTCCGAATGGCGCGTCTCTCTGAAATCGATTTCTTTCGCAGCGTCCTCGACAATCTCCACGTCGCCGTCTATGTCGTCGACCGCGAAGGCAAAATTCTCTTCTGGAACGATGGCGCCGAGCGCATCACCGGCTATCTCCGCCAGGACGTCATCGGCCGCCTCCACACCGACAACTTTCTCGGCGAGACCGACGGCGAAGACAACGAGCTCAGCGGCACGCAGGCTCCCACCACCACCGCCATGCGCGAAGGCAAGCCCACGCAGGCGCTCGTCTCGATGCGCCACAAGTCCGGCCATCGCATACCCGTACAACTCTGGGCGTTTCCCGTGCGCAATTCCGAAGGTGTCATCATCGGCGCCGCCGAAAGCTTTGAAGAAAGCATCGCGCTCGCCGAATGGGATCGCCGCCAGACGAAACTCGCCACGTACGGCTGCATCGACGAAGCCAGCGGCGTCCTCAATCACGGCGTAACGCAATCCCACATCGGCGAAAACATCCGCCTCTTCGAAGAGCATCACGTTCCGTTCTCCATCCTCTGCATGGAGCTCGATCACCTTGACAAAGTGCTACAGCGCGATGGACCGGGCGCCATTGCCATCATTCTCCGCGTCGTTGGTCAGACGCTCGAAAACACCGTGCGCCCCACCGACTATCTCGGCCGATGGCAGGCCAATCAGTTTCTCGCCATCCTCACCGAGTGCAGCGGCAACGAAATCGAACGCGCTTCCGAACGTCTCCGCCGCATGGTCAACGCCAGCAAAATCGCGTGGTGGGGCGATCGCGTCCCCGTCACGATTTCCGTCGGCGGCACGGTCGTCAAACACGGCGACACCGTCGAAGCTATGGTTCTCCGCGCCGAACGCGCGCTTCGCGAAAGCATCGCCGAAGGCGGCAATCGCACCAAGGTGCGCTATGACTGACCTGCGCGCTCGCAAAAACAGAATCGTCGCGTCTTCTTTTCGCAAAAACTCTCAGAGGATCGACTCGTCATGTTCGTAATCATCGGCATCGTCGTTGTCTTCGGATGTGTCGTCGCCGGCTACTTGATGGAGCACGGCAATCTCAAGGTGCTCGTCCAGCCCGCCGAGCTCGTCATCATCGGTGGCGCTGCCCTCGGCACCCTGCTTATCGCCAATCCGCTGCACATTCTCAAAGCCATCGTGGGCGGCCTTGCCGGGGCATTCGGCGGCTCAAAATTCGGCAAAGACAAATATCTCGACACCATGAAAATGATGTACGAGCTTTTCAGCCGAGCGCGCAAAGAAGGTTTGATGGCGCTCGAAGCCGACAGCGACGGTCCCGACAAAAGCCCTGTCTTCTCCAAATATCCGAAATTTTTAAAAGATCACCACGCGCTCCACTTCGTCTGCGACACGATTCGTCTCGCCGCCGGTGGCGGCGTCGAGCCTTTCGACATGGATCAAATGATGGAGCTCGACATGGACGTTCATCATCACGGCGCGGGCCAGCCCATTGCCGCGCTCTCCACCATGGCCGACTCTCTCCCCGGACTTGGCATCGTCGCCGCCGTGCTCGGTGTCGTCATCACCATGGGCGCTATCGGCGGACCTCCCGAAGAAATCGGCCACAAAGTCGCCGCCGCGCTCGTCGGCACATTTCTCGGCATTTTGCTCTGCTACGGCCTCATCGGCCCCATCGCCGCGAGCATGACGAAAGGCACCGAAGACGAGCACGCCTACTACTACGTCCTTCGCGTCGCCATGGTCGCGTTCATGAAAGGAATTCCGCCCACGGTCGCCGTCGAATTCGGCCGCCGCGCGATTCCCGGCCACGTGCGACCGAGCTTTCAGGATCTTGAAAAGTACATCAAGGGCGGCGGTGGTGGCGGCGACGCCGCTGCTGCTCCGGCTGCATAAGCACATCGACCTGCGACCTCCATGGCCAACGCGAAACCCATCATCGTCATCAAGAAAAAAGCTGGCCACGGCGGCCATCACGGCGGCGCGTGGAAAGTCGCATACGCCGACTTCGTCACGGCGATGATGGCGCTCTTCATCGTCCTCTGGCTTCTCAGCTCCAGCGAAAAAGTTCAAAAAGCGGTCGGCGGCTACTTCCGCGACCCCACTGGCACCGCCGAAAAAGCCGGCAGCGACATGCAGGGCGTCGGCGAGAATTTCGTCGTCACCAAAGACAACATGGACGAAATCAAAGAGCAGCTCGAAAAAACAATTCGCGAGGTCCCCGATTTCGAAAAGCTCAAAAACAATATCGACATGACCGTCACCAACGAGGGCCTGCGCATTGAATTGACCGAATCCGCCAACGGCACCTTCTTCGACAGCGGCAGCTCAAAAATCAGCGCCGACGGCATCGAACTCCTAGGCGCCCTCGCCGGCGAACTCGGCAAACTTCCCAACACCATCGCGATGGAGGGCCACACCGACTCCAAGCCCTACTCCTCCGCCAGCACCTACACCAACTGGGAGCTTTCCTCCGACCGCGCCAACGCCGCCCGCCGTCTTATGCTCCTCCACGGCATTCGTACCGATCAGGTAACCCAAGTCCGCGGCTTCGCTGACCAACGCCTCCGCAAAAAAGAAGCTCCCCTTGATCCCTCGAACCGCCGCATCTCCCTGATCGTTCAATACCTCCCGAAAAAACCAGGCGAGTCCGATGCAAAGGGTGAAAAAGGAGGAGGTACCGAGGCGAAATCTGAAGCCAGCGAAGGAAAACCTGAAAAAGCGGAAGGGAAGTCCGAGAAACCCGAATCAAAGTCCGGCGAGAAAAAATAATTATCTTGGGTGCCGCACCCTCAGCCTTCAGAGGGTGCTTTTTCGCGATCGGCTAGCGTGATTTCTTCAGCGCCGTCGCCGGCTTGAGGATGCGTTCGATCTGCTGGAGGTGATTGATGTCGTGGCCCGCCATCATGTGCAGGATGCGCTCGATAGTTTCTTCACCACGCTCGGCATGCATGCCGTGATGTTTCCATTGCTCGGGCTTCAGCCGCTTGAGCACGCCGAGATTGGCTTCGCGCACCGCGCGAAAAACCTCCAGGCATTCGCGCGGGTTGCGCTCGTTATACCTTCCGGCGGCGACCCACGCATTCTGGTCATAGGCCTGAATCGCCGTTCCCGGCGCGCCGAGAATCGAGCGGATGCGCCACGCGGTGACTATCTCGGCGTCGCCGAGATGCGCCAGGATTTCCGTCACCGACCATTTATCAGGAGCCGGCCGCTTGCGAAGTTTCGCCGGCGATACGTTCTTGATCAGCGCCGCAAGCCGCTTCGGCGTCTCCGTTTGGACCTTGAGCGCGTTCTTGCCTGCTACGTGACCGAGGATGCGCTGCGTGTACTGCTGTGCGGTTTCCGGCATGGAGAATCACTCCGAAGTTAGGCTGGGTGCTGGCCTGAAATTGAAACGGAACGCCAGTTTTGGCAAGAACCAAATTGCACCGTTCGAGAAACGCAGAGAATCGCATCGCACAGGCCCAGACTCTCTACGTTCACCGGGAAGCGACGCTAAAGGAGTCCAACAAGCCGGGACAAAAACTCGAACTCGGTTGGATGCATTTTCTTCTCGGCCGCGGCCAGTGTAAAAAACGCGGCGCGATCGATTTCCGGAAATGTCTGCTTCTTCCCGGAACGTGGTGGCCACTCGATCTCAAACGTGTTGCTGTGCAGCGCGGTCGGGTCGCAATCGCCTTCCACCGCCCATGCATGGACGAGTTTTCCCGACTTGTGCTTCACGGTACCCAGCGAAACCAACTCGAGAGCCGGATGAACATCGAGCCCGGTCTCTTCTCGAAACTCGCGGAGCGCCGCTGCCTTTTCGTCTTCGCCGGGGTTTACTTCGCCTTTCGGAAGAAACCACGCTCCGTCATCCTTCTTCGCCCAGAAGGGACCGCCGAGATGCACGAGCAAAAACTCAAACTCGCCATTTTCCCGGCGATACAGGAGAAGACCCGCACTGACCTTGTTCGATTTCGGCATTGGCCCGGTAGAAGGTGACGAAGCACAGCTTACCGCAACTCGTGAATCCGGACCGAGCGCGTCTCTCACGGAGGAAAGAAAAGTTTGACGTCCCCCGCCGGATAGAACGTCTGCCCCGAACATCGCATGATGCTGCTGTGAAGCTGCTCGAAATAGAGCCGCAACAGTCGAATGTCCTGAACGGGAGAACAGAAATGAACACCACGATACGAGTTGTAGCGATGCCAACTGAAGTGGCGAACACAGTACGATCGACCCTGAAGGCCCCGACGTACGGTTTCCCGGCGCATATCGAAATCGCAACCGACGCAGCGCCGTGCCGCCATTGCCTGAAAACATTTGTGGCCGGAAGGGAACGGCGCATCCTTTTTACCTACGATCGATTCTCGGGAATCGAATCGCTCCCGCAGCCAGGCCCCGTCTACATTCATGCGGACAACTGCGAGCGATACGACGCCGCCGCATTTCCGGAAGAACTGCGAAACAGCCCGCGGACTCTCGAATCATACGCACCCGGCCGTAAGCTGATCGCAACGGAGTACGTCGCGGACGGGAAATACGAAGCCTCGATCGAAAAATTGTTCGCGAATTCGGCAGCCGCCTACATCCAGGTGAACAGCACCACCGCCGGTTGCTTCACGTTTCGCATCGAGCGAGAGCGCGCGGATGCGCAGTCTCGCTGAACGCAAAAATGGGGCGCACCTTGAGTGCGCCCCATAGCTCGCGCGAATCGGCCGTCCAAGCTCGCAGCGATCTGCGGAAACGTTAGCAGCCTGTGAACGAAATGAAGTCGCCGAGCTTGTTCGGAATCTTCGGGTTGAAAGAGTCGAATGCGAACGAACGGCTCACGTCGAAGCCGGCTTTCTGAGCGGTCGCGATGTCCACGAATGGCGTGAGCGCAGTCAACGCCTGGCTGATATCGGTCCAGCACGCGGTGCGCTCGTAAGTGTTGTTGTTTGGTGGATCGGCGCTTTCCGGGACTCCTGCGAGACCCGTCAGCGTTTCGATCGGGCCGCCGAATTTTGGAAGAACATCGCCCGCGAGCACGCGAGCCAAAGTGCGATGATCGCTCTCGATTCCCATGATGCGGGCCGCGGTGACGCGAAGATCCGGAGTGCTGAAATTGCGCACACCGACCAGATACGCGGCGATGAACGCGTCTTCGAGCGTGACCAGCGTATTCAGCGTGACCTGCGCGCTGGAGAACATGCCTTTCGGATAGAAAAACGAAGTAAACGGCGTGTGCGTTTGCGTGACAGACTTTTCAAGCAGGAAATGCGCCATCTCTTCGTTGTAGGCGGCGACCAAGTAGCCCTGATCGTCGTCAGGCAGGCCGTTGAAGAAGGGCGCGACTTCAATGATGTTGAAGTACGTGGTGACGGCGAGCGCTTCGGCAATCTGCGCGGCAAGCAGAATATCGAAATCGCCTTTTTCGACTCCCGCTTCATCCCCTTCGGGACGCCGAAATTTCGGCTGCGTGGCCGCAAGGCCCATGAGGTTGTCGAAACCGATCAGGCCCGTGGCACCTACGGTTGCACCAATCATGGAAGCTCTGCGGAGAAACGAACGGCGATCGCTGGTCTTGCGTTCGCCGGGATTTTCGGACACACCCATAGCATCTGCGTTGTTCATATACTTTCCCCACCTTTTGCGAATTTCGAGGCAGGCGAGAGCGGTACAACACCAGCGAACCACCAGCACTGGTGCAGGGCAGGCCGCGCCAACCTTCGTGACTGGTAGTACGGTGGTCGCCGTAGAGTGGATTACTTGTCGGGGCGTTTTTACATTTCAGTGACATGAATTTTCGAGAGAAGAACTTCACGGTCGCTTGTGGGCGACAAGTCGAAGTGGTACGGTTTCCATCCCACCCAGCCTGGACAAGTATCTAAGTCGTCGCAGTAGTTGGGCTCCGAGCCACCGAGGCCTGGAGCAATTCAAGGAAGGAAAATCACATGGCGGATAAATTGGAAACATTGAAGGCGAAGTATCAGTCGGTGCTGAATTTCATCGAGCAGCAACAGAACACACAACTCCAGAACGTAAACATGGAAGGCGACAAGCTCTTCATCCGTGCGGCAGCCCCGTCGCAGGACGTGAAGAACAAGATTTGGGATCAGATCAAGCTGGTCGATCCAACCTACTCGGATTTGACCGCGGATATCAGCGCGCCGGAAGCGGCCGCAGCAGCCGCGGCGGGCGCTGGAGCCGCTCCAGCAGCGGCGCGAACCTACACCGTGCAGGCGGGCGATAACCTCTCCAAGATCAGCAAGCATTTTTATGGCGATCCAAACCAGTACATGAAGATCGTGAACGCGAACAAGGAAACCTTGCCCAACCCTGACTTGATCAAGCCGGGCATGGAACTGAATATTCCTTGATTCGAAGTGCTGTGATTGGTTGTGTGATGAGGCGCGTCCGGAAATTTCGGGCGCGCCTTTTTTTGATTTCGTGTAGCTAAAGCGCGACGTGATTCTGAAATTGAGTTTTGTTCGCGACGTATGTCGTCGGATTGATTCCGGAGAACGCGCGGAAATCGTGAATGAAATGTGCCTGATCGAAGTAGCCGCAAGTCAACGCAATCTGCGGCCAATCGATGACCGAGCCCGCAGCGGCGCGCGTGATGTTGCGCAAAACTTTCTGGAAGCGCTGTACGCGGCAAAACAATTTGGGAGTCAGGCCGACCTGCTGTGAAAAGAGCTGAATGAAACGCCGATCGCTCAACCCAATCTGATCCGTGACAGAGGAGACTGGAAGGGTCGGGCGATGCTGAAAGTTCTCGACGGCGAAAGACACGGCGGGATGCGTTGGATCCAGCGGAGCGCTTGATGCGCTGGAGAAAAGTGCGTTCGAGGATTTTGAATTTCGCTTCCGGCGACGGAGCAGCGAGCAGTTGCTCGCGCAGGTCGGAAGCAGCTTGACGGCCCCAAAGAGTCGAGAGCGACGTGTTGTTGTCTTGCAGTTCGCCCGCCGGCAAGCCGAGAAACGGAAATGCCCCTCCTGGTCGAAACACGACCCCAGCAGTCGAACGCTGCTCCCCCGTATCGATCACGGTGAATCCGGAATACGCGCCGACGACGATGGAGCCTTCATAGCTGGTGAACTTGCGAGGATCAGCCGGGTTATAAACGCGCGTGCGATTTTCCCAAAGGTTGATGATCAAACACATATCGCCCGTAGGGAGAACGCGCTCCAGCGAATGAGGCGCGATGTAGTCGTCGCCGAACCACATCATGCTGATGAAGTGGCAGAGCGGCGCCGCAGGAATGTGATGGTGGAAATTCATCGTGCCTGTCCGAAACGCAATCCTTGGACTCTGAGCGTAGAAGAACAGAACAAGCGTGAAGCGTCAATGGGAATGGCGAATAGAAAATAGAAAACGGAAAATAGAAAATCGTGATCGAAGAATGATCAAAAGAAATTCGGGCGCAGCGCGCTTCGGGAGTTGCCGAAGGCTGCTGCGCCCGTGATTTTGCTGCGCGGGTTTAGCGAAGGCCGAAGAGAGAAACCTTCGGGCGGTGCTCCCAGCGAGCTTTTCCGTACCAAAGTTCGACGGATTCGATCACGCGGCGATTGCCGGGAAGATCGATCGCGCGGGTCGAGCCACCCGAGGGGATTCGGTCGCGAATGACGAGTTCTTCGTGAGAGCCATCATGGAAATGGACGACGACGCGCTCGAAGAAAACTTCGCCCCCTTCCACGCGCAACTGGATGGCACGGAAACGGCCGTCGTGCTTGCCGACGTGAATGCTGTCGTGATCCTGGCCCCCGTCCACGTGGGCGTCGCCGAGATAAGTCTCTTGGGCCTGAGTGCGGACACTGGAAAGTGCGAAAGCGAACAGAAGAGCGATTGAAGCAAGAGCGATTCGTTTGAACATACTTCCTCCGTAACATTTTCCGTGAGGGGTCCTCACGGGGGAAAAACTGGTAGTTCGATGCTGATTTCGGTTGTTGGGTTCCGGTCTTGCGACTGCTTGGTGCTGTTAAAGAAACCCGGGCGGGTGGGGAATGTTGCGATGGGTTTTCGCGCAAGAGGGACAAGGACGTCCGTGCCCCTGACGAGATGAGCTGAACACGACAGTTGGGCCTTCGAGGTGGCAGCTATGCTGCGCGCGTACAACAGAAAGAAAAAGCGCCGGCAGATCGCCGGCGCTATCGTTCTCGTTTAAATGCCACTTAGTTCTTTACGTAGAGGTCGGGGTAGTCTTTTTTCAAGTTCGAGAGTTTCGGCAGGTCGTTATAGACGATATACGGCTGGGTGGTGTGCGACTCGAGGTAGTGCTGGTGATAATCCTCGGCGCGATAAAACGCATTGAACGGCGCGATCTGGGTCACGATTTTCGACGGGATATGTTTTCGCTGCGTTGATCTGTTCGACATACGCCGTCGCGATGCGCTTCTGATCCTCGGTCGTATAAAAGATCGCAGAGCGATATTGTGAGCCGACGTCGGGACCCTGGCGATTGAGCTGCGTCGGATCATGCGCGACCGAGAAATAAATCATCAAAATTTGGCCGAAAGAGATCTGCGAAGGATCGAAAGTGACTTCGACCGATTCAGCGTGGCCCGTCAACCCGGTGCTCACCATTTCGTAGCCGGGATGTTCGACGTG
Source organism: uncultured Acidobacteriota bacterium (assembly GCA_963766985.1). Classification (GTDB taxonomy): domain Bacteria; phylum Acidobacteriota; class Terriglobia; order Acidiferrales; family UBA7541; genus Acidiferrum. Next base: position 679,808 of record CAVYCJ010000002.1, on the reverse strand, counting down.
GCCGCCGGAATATCCGGAGACCGCGGAGATTACGCCCTTGGTGTGATCGTAGACGGCCTCGACGCCCCAGAAGCAGCCGCCGGCGAGCACGACTTTTTCCTGGCCCTTGGTGGCGGCAAGAGGTTCGTCGGCCGTTGGCTTGGGGAATGGGAATTTCGGCTCCGCGGGCTTTGAACCGATGGAGCGCACAACGCTCCAGCCCAGGAAGAGAATGATCACTACGACTGCGAAAGCTTTGCCGATATACGGGCTGCGCATGACGACTCCGAAAGAAGCGGCGCGGACGGCAGGGACCACGTCACATTTAGGTTCTGAATAAGATACGCCGGAAACGAATCGTTGGATGCGGAGTTTGTTTCCTGCGTTACCAGAAAATTAGATGGACGAAGAAAAGTTTCGACGCATGTATTTCCGGCTCGGAAGACCATCTGAGAGAAGGAGATAGGGACAGACAGGCTGGAACCGATTGGTGCAAAAAAAAGGCGCAGCATATCGCCGCGCCCCTCGGTTTGCGGGTCCTGTGAGAACTATTCCGCGGGCTTGGTGATGACGGCGCAGGCGATGCGCGGTGGCGCGGTGCTCGACGCTTCGCTGGCCACGGCGTGGATCACCATGGCGGTGCCGCCGTTGCTGAAAACGGAGTGGTTGTCGGTGCCGAGCGTGACGTTGGGAGCGACCACTGTGGCGTGAGCGGTACCGTCCGCGCCGACGATCAGCGAGAAGTCCGGAATGTCCCCGGCCGGAAGGCCGCCGGCATGGTCATGGTTCGCGCCGTCGGGATTAAAGTGAGCGCCGGCGGACTTGAAGTCGGGCCCGTCGCACTTGGCAAACTGGTGGATGTGGAGAGAGTGCTCGCCGGGAGGGAGACTCTTGATATCGAGCTTGATGCGAACACCGTGTGGAGCTTGGGAGAGAGTGGCCGTGCCGACGACTTGATCTTGACCGTTCTTGATATCGACGGTGAAGGGCTTAGCCGGCGGCGGTGTGGCGGCGTTGGCGACGGCTGCTGCGAAGAGCAGGCAAAGAACTGCTGGGAAAGTTTTCATGCGACCTCATTTGATTTCGACCGCAGACACGGGTCTTTGGCCAGGATTTGAGCCTGAAGCCACTGTAATCGGGACGGGATGGGGCGGTATGTAAACAGGAAGTCTTGTGTGGTGAGAAGGATATTAGCTGGGGCGAGGAGGCCTTCGGTTGCCGACTGGCCATGAGCGGTGCTTACCGGCAGAAGGATTGGTCGTCTGAAATTAGACGGGGTCGGTCGGCTGTGAAAACCGAACGGCTCCTTGGGACATCCTAGTGGTGAAATGCGACCCGAAGGTGGTAAGACAGTAGCGGAATTATCGTGGTGATTCTTTCGCAGAGCGCTGAGGAGACTTTTATGGAAGCGAACGGCAAGCGATTGGGGATGCGAATTGCGGCGTTGGGCATTTTGTGTGCTGCGCCGGGAATTTTGCTCGGACAAGTGACGCACGGACAGGCACCGCAACTTCCTGCGCCGTTTGCGACGAAGTCGGCGGGTAATCCGCCCGAGGAATCGAAACCGCCCGCCGGATTTCTGCCGACAGTGCCGGCCGGATTCAAAATCAGCGTGTTCGCAACCGATTTCAAGGAGCCGCGCTGGCTGACCGTGGCGCCGAACGGCAAGGACATTTTCCTGGCCGACACGCACGGCGGGAAGATTTACATTTTGCGGCTGCCAGCCAGCGGGAACGGGCCTGGTCAGAAAGAGGAGTTTCTGAGCGGGCTCGATGAGCCATTTGGAATCGCATTTCACGAGAACTACATCTACGTGGGCGATACGGATGCGGTGCTGCGGTACAAATTCGATCCGGTGAATTCGAAGAAGCTTGGCGATGCGGAGAAGATTATGGATTTGCCGCGCCGAGGGCACTCGACGCGCGCAGTGGCATTCAGCCCGGACGGCAAGCATTTGTTCGTGAGCGTGGGCTCGCAATCGAACATCGATATCGAGAGCGACACGCGGCGAGCGGCGGTGACGATTTGCGATCCGGACGGAAAGAACGCGCGGTTGTACGCCACCGGCTTGCGCAATCCGGTGAACATCGCGTTCGAACCGAAAACAGGCGTTTTGTACACGAGCGTCAACGAGCGCGATGGACTGGGCGACGATCTGCCGCCGGATTATTTCACTTCGGTGCAGGACGGCGGATTTTACGGCTGGCCGTACAGCTACATCGGAAAGAACGTCGATCCGCGCGTGAATCCGCAGAAGCCCGAGTTGGTGGCGAAGGCGATCATTCCAGATGTTTTGCTGGGAGCCCACCGGGCGCCGCTGCAGTTCGCGTTTTACTCGGGCAAGCAGTTCCCGTCGAAATACGATGGCGGTGTCTTTCTTTGTGAGCATGGTTCGTGGAACCGTTCAACGCGCGCGGGTTACCAGGTGGTGTTCATTCCGTTCAAGGATGGGAAGCCGTCGGGTGATCCCGAACCGTTCTTGACGGGGCTGGTGCCGGATCCGTCGAAGGGAAATGTGAATGGGCGGCCGGTGGGCGTGACGGTGGCGCCGGATGGGTCGTTGCTAGTTTCCGATGATGGCGCTCAGGTTGTGTATCGGATTACAGCGGCGAAGGGTGCGGCGGCGGACTAAAGCTAGCCGACGACTCAATGAGGTTGGAGGAGTGGGCGGGAGCTTTGCGGCTCCCGCCCATTTTTTTGTGCGTGGGGTTTGTGTGGACGGCTTGCGAGGGTGCGTTAGTTGACGATTAGCGTCAGCGTGATCGGCTGAACGTTTGGAACGGGGAGATTGTCGGACGTGACGGCGGTCGGCGTAACCGTGATGGTGTAGGTCTGGGAGTCGGAGGTGGGCGTGACGGCTGGGGCGGTTGCGATTGTCGAGGCGCCGCCGCAGCCGGCGATGACGAACGGCGTCAGCGCGAGGATTGCGATCGCGATCGCAGAAACGGAAAGAGAGAGCGTGCGCGAGGTTTTGAGGACGGGATCGAAGGTCATCGCGCGGCGTCGCATGCTCGCTAATCGCGACAAAGAGCATGCCCGCTAAAGCCAAGCTGATCGGCATCGCTGCTGGCGCCTGGCCGCCGAATTGAGAGACGGCGGTGGCCGTCGGTAGGGGCACATATAGCCGGTCGAAACGACTACTTGACGTCGAAGCGGCCGGGCCTACGGAAATGGTGAACGGCATGACTTGATTCGCCGTAGCGGAAATCGGCGCAGGAACGGAGCAGGTCATGCCCGACGGAGTGCCCGAACAAGCGGAGAAGGAGACGGTGCCGTTGAACGTAGAGACGAGTTGGAGCTTGAAGAGGGCGGTTTGCCCGGCCGAGACGGACTCCTGGAAGCTCTGGCCGCTTTCGGAGGTGTCCGGAGAGATAGTCAGCGCGTCGGGTTGCGTTATGCCAGAGAGGGCGATCGTTTGTGGCGAGTTGGGAGCGCTGTCGGTGATGAGGATCTGGGCGAAGCGGGAGCCAGTGACAGACGGAGTGAAGGCCACTGTTAGAGTGCACCCTTGGTATTGAGGATAAGCGGAAGAGCTTGAAGTGCTGCAGTCGCTCGTCAGCTTGAAGTCGATGCTGTTGGCGCCCGCGAGCTGAATGCTCGTGATGCTGAGCGGGGAGGCCGCGGCGCTAGTGATGGCAATGCTTTGTGCAGGTGTCGTTGCGTTGATCGCCGTGGCAGTGAACGTGAGAGAGGTTACAGAGAAGGAGACCGCGGGTTGAGGGGTTGGCGATGGCGAGCCCCCAGATCCGCCGGACCCTCCGGAGCCAGAACCGCCTGATCCTCCCGAGCCTGACCCACCTGAGCTACCTGAGCCCGAACCAGAGCCACTTCCTGAACCGCCGGTGCCGCCAGATCCAGAGCCGTTGCCGGAACCGGGGCCTCCGGAGCTGACGGCGACGCCATTACCGGTGAGCTGGATGGACTGGAAGCTGTTATCGGCATCATCTGTAACGGTCAGCGCTGTGTCGAGAGCGCCGGCCTGGGTTGGTGCGAATTTGACGGTGATGGAGCAGGACATGTGCGCCGGCAGCTGCTGTTGGCAGGTCGTTGTGTAAGAAAAGTCGGATTTATCCCCGACAGCGATGTTGCTGATGTTCAGAGGCTCCGTGCCGATGTTTGTGAGCAGGCTAGTGGAGTCAGAGACGGACTGACCAATGGGTGTGTCATCAAAGTTGATCGACAGTGGAAGTAGCTTAGCGGCGTGTTTCTCGGGAGTTCGTCCTGCGGCGTTGTGAGTTAGGGTTAAACCGCCAACACCCGCGTCGCCCACAAACGAAGTGGGCGGACCTATCAGTTGAAGGCCGCCCGACGCGAAGTCGAAGATTTCGTACACCGAGATTTGGCCACTTTGCAGCGTGTAAAGATAGGGCTCCACCGGATCGCTCACCGTGTCCCCCAGCTTTAGGTCCGGAGGGGCGACAAATCCAGTTGCAGAAAGTTCGCCGGTAGAAGCGATGACGTAGGCCGCGACTTGGCCGCCTTGCTGTACGTAAAGAATTTGGCCAGTACCGTCGACGAGCATGGCGGACGGCGGGCTGCTCGACTCCGACAAAGGAATAAAGTTGGAGGAGGACGGGAGCGCCGATCCATCGGCAAGTATTGGCGAGCTTTCGATTCCCCCTGAGGTCAGGCCCCACCCATCAAAAAGAAATGTGCCGGCGGGGTTGATCGCAATTGACTCCTCATTGAAGTGTATGGCGGCTTCGTTCGACTCGAGATTCACAGCGCCAGAACCTGGGTCGATCTCAAAGACGCCGACACCAGAGGGCTGATTGCCTCCAGTGGCGGACTGCAGAACGGCATAAAGGCGGCCGTTCGTGCTGGTCAAGATGCTACGCGGAGTCACTCCGAGGTTTGACTGCACGGTCGGAGTGAGAACTGGGGCGGTCGTCCCGATTTGGAACGCGACGATGGCGCCGCCGAACGACGCCGCGGGCGACGAGGTGTTTTGGTAAGCGACGAAGAGAAAGCTGGGATTTGGGGGAATGCCTTTGATTGTGGCCATGCAAATAGGGCCAGACGGATTGAGACCGCCGCTACCAGGAAGGCCGATCGGGGCGAGGACGGGCGATCCGACCGGGCTTAGCGCGCCGGTGGCTGAGTCGATGGACAAAACTGAAACTGAGTTCGACTTCGCGTTAAGCACGAAGAGAAATTGGTCGGATGGGTCGGTCGTGACGAAGCCGCCTTCGGTGGACAGCGAGACAGGCGAGCCTGAGACCGGCGTCAGCGTGCCATCGAGCGCTACGGAGAATCCGACGACTTGCGAGGTCGTCCCACCGCCGGGGATCGAAGCATAAAGATAAGGCGCTTGGGCTTGAGCGGAAGCCGGCCCGAAAAGGTAGAGAAATCCGGCAAACACAACGGTGCGAAGCGGCGACTGCAGACACGAAAGGCGCATGCGTTTTCCTGGGGAGGGGAAGACGGCGCGGTCACTGCGCTTGCGTTAGCCGGGAGAAGATAAACGCGCGGTCACGCGTAGTCAAGAAAAATGTTGCCTGTTTAGTAAAAATACGATGTGTTTATCGATTGATTTTACCAAAACGGGAAAAACGGTAATTGGCGCGCTGCGACTAGCCTCCCGGCAGGGCTGTAACACAATCTTAATGTGCAGCCGGGTGAATTGGGCTAGGCTTCTCGGCTTATGCCAACCTCACTCCTGGATTTGGAACGAAGCGACAGTAACAACTCGGAACTGGCCATCGTAGGTCTGAACGGAAAGTTGAGCCTTGAAACCGTGCACGGTTTTGCAGCGACAATGCGAGAAGAGCCGGCAAAAGTGCTGATCATTGATATGAGCAAGTGCTCGTTTTTGGACTCGGCCGGAGTGGGCGCATTGGTGTCGCTTTTCGTGAGCCGGCGCAATCATGGAAAGAAATTGGGCCTTGCGGCGCTGACGCCGCAAGGCAACGCGGTGATGCAGGTTTCGGGATTGATTAAGCTTTTGCCGCTGTATGCGACGGTGGATGAGGCGGTCGCAGCCAAGTAGAACTGGTTAGAACATCGCGCCAGCGAACGAGTGGCTAGCTCGGAGTCCATGTCGGATGGCTGGTGAAGAGGCCGTCGACAAATCCAATCTGATAGCAGACGAAAACGCCGAACGCGAGACTCAGCACGCCCGAACCGACGATCAATCCTTTATTCAGCCAGGCAAATTTGTATCCCGCGAAAGAAAACGGCAGCGAGATCACGGCGGTGATCAGCATCATCCCTGCGACGGTGCCGATTCCGAAGATCAAAAGATAAAGAACAGCCCACTTCGGGTTGTGAATTGTGCTCAGCACAAGCAGCGCGACCGCCGCGGAACCGGCAAGTCCGTGCACCAGGCCCACGAAAAGCGGTCGAAGTGTATGAAAGAGGCCGAGCTTCATTGAGCCGCCGTTTTTCTGTGCGCTGTCGCCAAATCTGTCGAGCCATCGCGGCGGCGCCATGCTTTCGCCGTGGTGCTGCGCTTCGCCTGCATGTGTATGCCAATGTAGGTGCAGCTTGGCGTCGTGCTCGTGAAGATGCGCGTGGCTTCCTTCGACCTTCGGGTGCGCGGGCGAAAATTTGTCGGTGATCCAGGTGAGCGCGCCGGTCAGATTTAAAATGCCGAGCAGGATCAGCATCAGCCCAACCGAGAACTCCATGGTGAGGCCGAGCCGGGTCGGAATCGCGATGCCGAGCAAAATGATCGCAGCGCCGACGATCAGGATCGTCACGGTGTGACCGACGCCCCAGAGTGCGCCGATGAGTCCGGCCTTCACGATCGAGCGCTCCCGGCTGACGATCGTCGAGACCGCGATCACGTGATCGGGATCGGTCGCGTGGCGCATGCCAAGCAGGAATCCGAAGCCGAGGATGGCGATGAGACTTGTCATTTTATGTAGTCGCGTTGCGTCGCGCAGGTTTAGCCCGGGCGGCAAACCCGCCTTCCATTAGACGCGTATCCTAGCGCAATGGAGACTCACTTTAATACCGCGAGCGCAGCCGCTACTCGGTCTTGAGGATGCGCATGAGTTCGGCCGCCGCGTGGGGCAAGCGCGCACCGCGGCGCGACACGATATAGACATGGCGCGGCATGCTCATCTGCCGCACTTTCACTTCCTTCATCCAGCCGTGCTCGATTTCCCACTGCACGCACATGCGCGGCACGATGGCGACTCCCATTCCCATCTGCACGAAACGCTTGATGCTTTCGATCGTCGGCATTTCGATCGGCATGTTGAGCATGGTCTGATGGCGCGCGAAGAGTTCGATGACGCGGCGGCGATACGGCGATTCGACGATATGGCCGACGAAGGTTTCCTTGCCGAGGTCTTCAATGTTCACTTCCCGGCGCTTGGCGAGCGGGTGTTTCAACGGGACGACAAGGGCGAGCTCGTCTTTCAGAATTTCAGTGGCTTGCAGTTGGGCTTCGCGCGGGACGAACGAAACCGCGCCGACGTCCAGCCGATAGTTGAGCACCTCGTGAGGAATGTCGCGCGAAAACATCCGGTGCACGCGGACTTGCACGCCGGGATGCGCCGCGCGAAATGTTGCCAGCGCTGGCAGCAGCGCATGAATCGAGCTTTCGTTCACGCCCAGCGAAAGCTCGCCACGCTTCAGCCCTTCAAGCTCGGTGAGCCCCTTTTTCACTTCATCGCGCAGATTCAGTAGCCTCTCGGCGTACTCCTTCAAAAGGACGCCGGCGTCGGTAAGCCTAACGGGACGCGAGCCGCGCACGAACAGCGGCTGGCCGAGCGAATCCTCCAGCTTGCGAATGCCCAAACTGATCGCCGGCTGCGTGCGATAAAGGCGCTCCGCGGCGCGCGAAAAGCTGCCTTCGCGGGCGACCATCAGGAAAACTTGGAGTTCACTCAGGTCCAAAACGCTGCTCCGAGCCTCGGAACGGCTCCAAAACAGTATAAGGCAGGATTATCAAATGCAGAATAAAGATAAATTTGACTAGAAGGGCCTTGCTCTGCATAACTTAGCTTGGGGGAACATCCATGGACGTCGTACGCATCTTTGACACCACGCTCCGCGATGGCGAGCAATCGCCTGGGTTCTCGATGAACACGGCGGAGAAAATCCGCATGGCCAAGCAGCTGGCCGTGCTTAACGTGGACATTATCGAAGCCGGATTCCCGATTGCGTCGCGTGGCGACCTTGAAGCCGTGCGTATGGTCGCGAAGGAAGTGCGCACCGTGCCGATCGCAGCGCTCGCTCGCGCCCGAAAAGAAGACGTTGCGGCGGCGGTCGAAGCGCTCGAGCCGGCAGCCGATTCGCGCCTCCACATTTTTCTTGCGACCTCCGACCTTCACCTCCAGGTGAAATTGAACATGACGCGCGAAAAGTGCCTCGAAGCCATCGGCGCGATGGTCAAAGAGGGGCGTAAGCACGTCGGCGAAGTGGAATTTTCGGCTGAAGACGCGGGCCGCACCGACATCGATTTTCTCTGCGAAGTGTGCAGCGTAGCGGTGAAAGCCGGCGCCACGATTCTCAATCTTCCCGACACAGTCGGCTACGCGGTACCGGAAGAATACGGCGCGATGTTTACGCGCATCCGCGAGCACCTTGGCGATCCCAAGGGCGTGACGCTCAGCGCGCATTGCCACGACGATTTGGGCATGGCCGTTGCGAACTCGCTGGCGGCGGTTCGTGCCGGCGTGCGTCAAATTGAATGTACGATCAACGGCATCGGCGAGCGTGCGGGTAACGCATCGCTCGAGGAAGTCGTAGTCGCGCTTGCGGTGCGCAAAGAAAGCTTCGGCGTGTCGACGAACATCAAGCTCGAACATTTATTCCCCTCGAGCCGCATGCTGACCGAAATCACCGGAGCGCAAGTCGCGCCCAATAAAGCGGTCGTCGGCGCGAACGCCTTTGCGCACGAAGCGGGCATTCACCAGGACGGCATCATCAAGAATCCGCTCACGTACGAAATCATTTCGCCGCAGACAGTCGGCGTTCCGGCGCGCGCTTTGGTCCTCGGCAAACATTCGGGACGCAATGCTTTGAAGACGAGCCTGAAAGATCTTGGCTACGATCCGAGTCCGGCCGAGCTTGCCGAATGCTATAAGCGCGTTACGGCGCTGGCGGACAAGTCGAAAGAAATTCGGCAGCGTGATTTGGTCGCGATTGCTCACGAAGTGATTCGTCGCGGTGCAGGTTCGAGCACAGAAAAGCAGGCGACCACGGTCGCGTAAACGCAATCGGCGGGTTGAGGCGCAGTATTTTCGTCCGGCGGCTACGCTGGGCTCACAAAGATTTTTCGGGAATCGGGGAAGTCCATGAAGAAACTGATCGTCCTACTGCCGGGTGACGGCATCGGGCCGGAAGTGACCCGCGCCGCCGCCACGGTGCTGCGCGAAGCGGGCCACGAATTTCACCATCAATTTGAGTTTCAGGAGTTTCCTGTCGGCGGCGCGGCGATCGACGCCACCGGCGTGCCGTTGCCGAATGAAACACTCGACGCGTGCCGCAAGGCCGACGCGATTTTCCTCGGTGCGGTCGGCGGATCGAAGTGGGATGCGCTGCCAGTAGGGAAGCGGCCTGAAAGCGGGCTTGCTCGCGCTGCGACAGGGCCTCGGCCTCTTTGTAAATTTGCGCCCGGTGAAATTACTCGAGCCGCTGCGCCTCATTTCTCCGTTGAAGCCTGAACGCCTCGGCGATCTAGACATCGAAATCGTCCGCGAACTCGCCGGGGGAATGTATTTCGGCGAACGCGGCAACGTGAGCGAAAAAGGTGTCGAGCGCGCGTGGGATACCGAATCGTACTCCGTGCCGGAAATCGAGCGCGTCGCAAAATTTGCGTACGCTCGCGCTGAAATGCGCTCGCGGCGGATGGTTTCCGTCGACAAAGCCAACGTGCTCTCCAGCTCGCAGCTTTGGCGGCGCACCGTCGTCGGCATGAACGCCGCGCATCCGGATGTGCGGCTTGAACACATGTACGTCGATAACGCGGCGATGCAGCTCACCCTGCAGCCCCGTCGCAGTTCGACGTGATGCTGACGACGAACATGTTCGGCGACATTTTGAGCGACGCCGCGGCGGCGCTTGTCGGCTCGATTGGCTTGATTCCGTCGGCCAGCTTCGGCTCGAGTGCACCGCTCTTCGAGCCGATTCACGGCTCCGCGCCAACGTTGGTCGGCACGGACTCGGCGAATCCCATCGGATCGATCCTCAGCGCCACGATGATGTTGCGTGACGCCTTCGGCCTCTCGCTCGAAGCCGATTGGGTCGAGCAGTCGCTCCACCGCGTGCTCTCGAACGGCTATCGCACTACCGACATCGCCGGACCCGGCGGGCGCGTCGTGGGCGGCTCAATCTTCACCGAAATGCTGCGCGAAGAGATGCAGCGCACGCTGGAACACGCCGAACGCTACGGCTGGGGCGTCTAGAAGCCATGCATGCTTCGCAATCGGCCCCGGATGTGAATCTGTGGTCAACCCCTGAACATTCCAAAGATTATTTAAAGCGAGCGGATTCGATTCCGCATCGTCGCGAAGGCGAAGCGACCCTGCTCGAATTTCTGCCCGAACGCGTCGAGCGCTTCCTTGACCTGGGTAGCGGCGGCGGTCGGCTGCTCGGTTTGGTGAAGGCGGCGCGACCGAACGCCGAGGCGGTCGCCGTCGATTTCTCAGCAGCGATGCTCGAAGTCCTGCGCGACGCTTATCGCGGAGATGCGAAAACCCGCATCGTCGAGCACGACCTGTCGAGCTCCGCTCCCCGAACTTGGCAAGTTCGACGCCGTCGTCTCGAGCTTTGCCATCCACCACGTCTCTCACGAGCGCAAGCGAGTACTGTACGGTGAAGTCTTCGCGCGGCTCAATCCCGGAGGTATGTTCCTGAATCTGGAGCACGTTGCGTCCGCCACGCCTCGCCTGCACGAGAGCTTCCTGGCGCAACTCGATCTGACTCCTGAAACCGAAGACCCTTCCAACAAGCTCCTCGACCTTGAGCTTCAGCTCCAATGGCTGCGCGAAATCGGCTTTTCCGACGTCGATTGCCACTGGAAGTGGCGCGAACTCGCGCTATTAGCGGGGGTAAGACCTGATCAATCCGCGTAGACCGCAACAGGCAGCGCCAGAGCCAGCAGCGGTCGGTTTCCGGATAGGCGGCGAATAGCCCACGATCAACCCATGCTTTCCTGGGATGCACTTGATCCGGTTCGACTCGCGCCTGCTGGCGCGGTCACAGCTGCCTTCGCAGCCGTTGCAAAGGCGGACCTGCGCTCCGCTGCGCAATATGTGGCGCGGTTGCCGTACGGCCGAAATTCACAACCCGAAGATCCGCTGATTGTGCTCGCCGAACAGCGAGGAACCTGCAGTACGAAACACTCGCTCCTCTGCCGGTTGGCTATAGAGCAGGCGCTGCCGATCTCGCTCATTGTTGGGCTTTACGAAATGACGGGACGCAATACGCCAGGGATCGAACCCGTTTTGCGACGCTACGGCCTCAATAGTTTGCTGGAAGCGCACTGCTATCTTCGATCTGGAAGCAACCGTATCGATGTGACAAAGGAGCCGGCCACGGATCGGGTTGACCCCATCGAGCCTTTCCTTCATGAAGAGGAGATCGATCCAAAGCAAATAACGCATTACAAGACCGATCTACATCAAAAATTGCTCAAGCAGTGGATCGCTGGGAACGCTCTTCTGAAGGACTTCTCTTTCGAGCAAGTTTGGTCGATTCGAGAGGAGTGTATTGCGAGCCTTAGCGCCTGAAACGGCGTCACCACTCCTCCAGAGCTAAGGTCAATCCCGGAAACTCGCCCACCACCCTGAAGCCGCATCTCTTGCGGCAGGCCACTGATAATGTTAACTTTACAATTCGTTACGTGCTGATGATTCTGTTTCGTGGGTGCAACGTTTTAGGTGGCGAATCGGGTCATCGGCGAGCATCGTCCCAGATCAACCAAGGTCCAGACAGGGCGTGGGTGCGCCGCGGCACCCGGCGACATGACTATTGGCATTTCGGTCCTTGGTTGATTCAGATGTCTCATTTAGCATGAGCGAAAATTTTCCCCCTTCGACACGAGTTTCGGAGCGCCCGACGGGTGTGCGCGCGGACCAGCGCGAGCCCGTCTATTGGCGTGTCGAGGGCTCGTTGCTACAGGTTGGCGCGATGCGCCCGGTCGGATTTTTCACCTGGAACTCGCAAAGCTTTTCGGAGCGCTGGGCGCGGCGGCTGGGCATGGCTGGGATGGCGCTGACGCGGCCGTTTGCCTACGCCGTGAGCCGCACGTTCGCAACGCGTTTTCTGCACACCCTGTTGCGCGGAGTAAGCCGCGACCGCCTCGATTTGCTCGGCGAAGAATATTTTCAGTACGTGCTGAAACCAGACTTGCGCAAAGACGCGAGCGAAAAGCTGCTCGAAGCCGTTCGCAGCGGGCAGCGCGTCGTGCTCGTTGGTCAACTGCTCGACCACATCATGCGCCCGCTCGCGAACCACTTTGGAGTGGAGTCGTTCATCTCCAACCGCATGGAATTTCGCGACGGCGATGCCACCGGGCGATTGCTGGACCCGGTCGTGCGGCCGCGCGGACCGTTGGCGTGGATCTCCGGCGGATCGGCTGACGGACGGATCTCTCGCGAAAAATTATTGCAGCGCCTCGGATGGACGAAATCGCCGGAGAAATTGAAGTCGGCAGAGCAATCGTCCGTGCATCCCGTGCCCGCTGTCGGCCGCGCCGTCGCGCTGCTGGGCGATACGCCGCGCGTTGATCACATGTCCGTACGGCAGACACTCGCGGGAAAACACATCCTGCTCGTTGGCGTGACCGGATTCATCGGCAAAGTCTGGCTGGTCGATCTGCTCGAAAATATTCCCGACATCGGCAAGATCACGCTGCTGATTCGGCGCAATCGCACGACTTCAGCGCAGCGCCGCTTTGAGAAAATTGTCGAAGAGTCGCCGACGCTCGATCCGCTGCAGGAAAAATACGGTCGAAAGCTTGGCGCGTTCTTAAAGGAAAAAGTCGACGTCGTCGAAGGAGACGTCAGCCAGCCCGGCCTCGGCATGGATCCCGAGACGCAAGCGCGCTTGCATAAATCGCTGGATCTGGTTGTGAACAGCGCGGGTCTGACGGATTTCAATCCCGACTTGCGCGACGCAATTGCATCGAACGTTGACTCCACGTTGAACTTGATCGATTTCTCTGCGCCAGTGCGATCACGCCGGGTTGATGCACCTATCGACGTGCTACGTCGTCGGCATGCGCGATGGCCGCGTTGACGAAGATCTCGAAGACAACTACAACCCGAAGCACGATAAAGACTTCAGCGCTGCCGAAGAAATCGAATCGATGCGCGAGATGATTCGCAATGTCGAGGAGCGTTCGCAGAGCCCCGAACTGACGAAAGCATTGCAGAGGCAAGCGTTAGGCCGCGGCGGCGATGCGTCAAAGGCGCCGGCGGCGGAACTCGACGGCGTCCTGAAGCGCAACCGCGCGCGCTGGGCGAAGAACCGGCTCACGCGGGCTGGCCTGCGCCGCGCGCAACACCTCGGCTGGCCCAACACCTACACGTTCACGAAGAGTCTCGGCGAATCGGTGTTATCTCGAGAAGGGAAAGATCTGGCGATCGCGGTTGTGCGGCCATCGATCGTCGAAAGCTCGACGCGCTCGCCGTTCCCCGGCTGGAACGAAGGCATCAACACGTCCGGGCCGCTTTCGTATTTGCTCGGCACGAACTTCCGCCAGTTGCCGACGAACGCGCGCAAGTGCCTCGACGTGATTCCGGTGGACATGGTCTGCCGCGGAATGTCGCTGATTGCTGCCGCGGTTGTCGCTCGGAAAAACGCGCGAATGTATCAGCTTGCGACGTCGGCGGTGAATCCGGTCAACATGGGCCGCAGCATCGAGCTCACGGGCTTGGCCCACAGAAAATATTACAAGCGGCAGCCCGGCATCGATCCGTGGCTCAAGGTGAAGTTCGAGACGATCCCGGTGTCGAAGCAGCGCTACGAGCGCATGTCCATCCCGATGCAGAAAGCCGTCGTGTCTCGCATCAACCGCGCCGCGACGACGCTGCACATGAAAAAAGGTCCGCTGGCGCGGCAGGAACGCGACTTGGGCCGCGCCGAAAAGCTGATCGAGCTCTACGAGCCATTCATCCTGCACAACGAGCATGTCTTCGAGTGCGAAAATGCGCGACTGCTTTCCGCCGCTTTGCCGCCCGACGAAAAGCACGCGTTCGAGTTTGACCCGGAATCGATTGACTGGTGGAACTACTGGATTAACATTCACATTCCGGCGCTGCGTCGCTGGTGCTATCCGCTGATGGAGGGCCGTCCGTTGGAATCGCGAACGCCGCGAGAGATGGACTGGTCCACGCAATCGGCGCGCGCATCCGCGGCTGGCAGTCCCGCGCAGCCGGCTGATCCTTTATGGCGATCTTCGTAACCGGCGCGACCGGCTATCTCGGCAGCTATCTGGTCGCAGGACTTCTGACCGGATACCGCGAGCCGCTCAATCTGCTCGTGCGCGCGAAATCCGATCAGGAGGCGCGCGAGCGGCTGTGGCAGTCTCTCCAGCTCCACCTCGGCTTTCCTGAATTTTTCGAGTATCTCAATTCGCGCATCACCATTTTTCGCGGCGAGCTCACGACCGAGCGTTTTGGTTTGTCCGACGACGAGTATCACTCGCTCGTGGACACGACGAGTTCGCTGATTCACTGCGCGGCCTCGCTCAATCGAAAATCCGAAAAGCAGTGCATGAACGTGAACTTGCGAGGTGGCCTGGAAGTGATCCAGCTCGCGCGGCGCGCGCAGAATCGCAATGGCGTGCTGCGCTATTCGCACGTATCGACCGTAGCGGTAGCCGGGAAGCGCCAGAACGAAGTCGTGAAGGAAGACGAATCGATCGACTGGTCGCGCTCCGATTACGATCCCTACGCGCGCACGAAAAAATTCGGCGAGCACATGGTGCATCAGCTTTTGCCCGATGTGCCGCGCACGATCTTCCGTCCCGCGATCGTGATGGGAGACAGCCGTCGCGCCGAGACTTCACAATTTGATATGGTGCAGGCGTTCGACGTGCTCGCGCGGCTGCCGGTGTTGCCGCTGCGGCCCGACGATCGCATCGATATCGTTCCAGCGGACTACGTGGGCGGCGCCATTGTGAAGATTCACCAGAAGGCTGAGCCGTCGTTCGGCATCTATCACCTTTCGGCGGGAACGGGTGCGCAGACATATCGCGAAATTACAACGGCGCTCGCTTCGGCGGGCGGCGGAATGAAACCAAAATATCTACCGTCGCTCGGCAAAACATTTTCGGCGACCGTCGATCGTTTGTCGAAGCGCAACAGCTCCGTTGGAAAAGGCGCTTCGTTGCTCAAAGTTTTCTGGCCGTATCTCGATTGGAACACCGTGTTCGACAATTCGCGCGTCGTCAGCGAAATGGGCGGCGTCGCCCCCGCGAAATTTACGACGTACGCGTATCCGCTATTGAAATTCTGCCGCGCGAATAAATTTCGCTATCCAGCTAAACCGTGGCCTTCGAATCCGAAGGCCGTGCCGGCTTCGGGCAATCCGGTAGTTGCGGGGAGCGCACACGCATGACCGACTTTTTCCTAGTCGCGTGGGTCAGCGCGCTGATCGAAATCCGCCGCTTCAGTTGGATGTTTGGATTGGGCAAGCGCTGGACTCCCGGCGAAAAGCTCAAGATGCTCTTTGCCGGCTACAACGGCACGCGCAACACCGGCTCCGACGTGCGCGTGCAAGAGATGATTCGTCAGTGCCGCCACGTGCTCGGCGCAGACAACGTCGACTTCAGCGTGATGTCGCAGGATTTCAACCGCTCCAAAGGATATTTCGAGGGCACGCGCCAGGTGCACCTGCCCGATATGTTCCCGCCGTTTTTGTCCCGCGAAGTGAAGCACAATCACGGTGTCATCACGTGCGAAGGCTCGATGTTCAAGAGCAAATTCGCTAACGCGCTCACGACGATGATGATCGGCTCGCTCGGCCTCGCATCGGCCGAGAACAAAATTTCAGTCGGTTACGGCGGCGAAGCGGGGCACATGGACCCGCTCATTCGCGACATGTGCGAGCGCTACGTTCACGACTCGCTCGTGATCACGCGCAACGTCGAGTCGCAGGATTTACTGCGCAAGCTTGGCGTGCCAACCGAACTCGGCACCGACACGGCTTGGACCTTCGAGCCAAATCCGCCGGAATACGCGCGCAAAGTTCTGCGCGAGGCGGGCTGGGATGAGAAGACGCCGATCCTGGTGCTCTGCCCGATTCATCCGTTCGTCTGGCCGGTCAAGGCGTCGATCGCGAAATATATCGCGCGCATCACCACCGGTGCCTACAAGGAAGCGCAATATCGCACAGTCTATTTCCACGAGTCCGGCGCCGAAGTCGATCGCAAGTACAAGCACTACATCGATGGCTTCGGCAAAGCGGCCGCTGCATTCGTCGCGCGTCACAACGTCTTCCCGATTCTTGTCGCGATGGAACGCCTCGACGCGGTCGCCTGCCGTTCGATGCGCGAATTTCTGCCGAGCGCGCCGATCTTTACGTCCGACGACTACAACATGTTCGAGCTCGTCTCGATCCTGCGCATCTGCTCGTACATGGTCGCGTCGCGCTATCACGGCATCGTAACGTGCATGCCCGCATTGGTCGCGTCGGCCGGCGTCACGATGGACGAGCGCATTCGCAACCTGATGCGCGAACGCGGCCACGAACATCTCTTCCTCACGGTCGATGATCCCCAACTTGAGCCCAAGCTCCTCGCCATCATGGAAACCCTCTACGCCACCGCCGATTCCGTTCGCGAAGGCATCGGCCAAACCGTAGTTCGGAATCTAAAGGTCATGGCGCGCATGGGCACGATCTTGGAAGATGTCGTCCGCCAGACGTATCCGGAGTTTCCGCTGCGCACCGGCGTCCTGAGTTGGGAAGACTATTTGCCCCCGCTGAGCCCGACGCTGCGCGACCTGGTAGAACGCTACGATGACAAGGCGCACGCCGCGCCGGCGCAAGCTGTCGCCGTTTCGCGCTGATCGGATCCGAGACGAACACCGACTGACTTTCCTCGCCGCCAATGCCGAACTTCCTCGAAAACGTCTTCGCACAACTTGAAAAAAGCGCCTCCCGCGTCGTGATTCGGGAAATTCGCGGCGAAAGTTTTCACGAGCTGACCGGCGCGCAATTGCTGCAACAGATTCGGCGCGCTCAGGAGTGGATCCGCCGTCGAGATTTGTCGCCCGGTGATCGCGTTGCGATTGTCGGGCCGAACTCCATGCGATGGATCGCGATCGATCTCGCGCTGATGGCCGAAGGCTTGGTGGTGGTTCCGCTCTACTATCGGCAGGCCGCGGGCGAACTCGTCGCCGTGATGCGTGATTGCCAGCCGAAAATGCTGATCGCCGACGGCGGCGCGCTTCGCGATGCGATTGCCGCCGCCAGTCCGGCCGACGCCGGTTTTCGGTTCGACACTGTCCTGTTCGACGAAATTCTTGCGACCAGCGCGATCGGCCGCGCGCAAGAGCAGACCGGCGACGTTCGCCCGAAACCGCGAAGCGATTCCGATCTGGTCACCATCGTCTACACGTCGGGCACGTCCGGCGAGCCGAAGGGCGTTTGCCTCAACATCGGCAACGTCACCTTCATGCTTGATCGCACGACGGGGCGGCTCGATCAGCTCATGCGCGGTTCGCAAGGGCACGAGAGCATCTTTCACTATCTGCCGCTGAATTTTGCGGCCTCCTGGATCGCGACGCTGACATTCATGTTGCGCGACAGCGTCGTCACGCTCTCCACCGACCTCAACAAACTCGCCGACGAAATTCGCCTCTCGCAACCGCACTACTTCTTGAACGTTCCGACGCTGCTCGAACGCGTTCGCCGAGGCGTGGACGATGCGATCTCAAAACGCCCGTCGGTGATTCGCTCGCTCTACCAACGAGCGCGCGACGCCGCTCAGCGCGAAATCGACGGCAATCCAAAAACCTTCGACGGAATCTGGCTTTCACTCGGTCGCGCCCTGATTTTCTCCAAGATCAAAGAGCGCTTCGGCCCGAATCTCCGCGCGCTGATCTGCGGTTCCGCGCCGCTGGCGCCCGAGACGCAGAACTTTTTCCGCATGCTCGGCATTCGCGTGCTTCAGGTCTACGGGCTCACCGAAACCACCGGCATCTGCACCATGGACAATCCCGACGGAACCGTCGATACCGGTCACGTCGGCCCCACGATCGACGGCATCGAGATGCAGGTCGGCGAAGAAAACGAAATCGTCGTGCGCGGACCGAATATTTTCCCCGGCTACTGGAATCGCGAAGAGGAAACCGCTGCTGTCCTGCGCGGCGGATGGTTTCACACCGGCGATCAAGGCGAGAAAAACGAACACGGCAACTGGCGCATCGTCGGCCGCGTGAAAAATCTGCTCATTCTCAATTCCGGCCACAAAATTCCACCGGAGCCAATCGAAGATAAGCTCGCGCAGCTCTTGCCCGCCGCGCAGCACGTCATTCTCGTCGGCAATGGCCGCGGCTATTTGTGCGCTTTGCTGACCGGCCCGGTTGACAAATCATCTGTACAGTCCGCATTGGACAATATGAATCGCGACCTTCCGCACTATCGCCAGATTCGCAACTTCACCGTCCTGAGCGAAACTCTCACGCCTGACTCAGGCCTGCTGACCGCGATGGGCAAGCTGCGCCGCTCCGCGATCAACGATCATTTCGCTTCGCAGATTGATGCGTTGTACGCTTCCAAGACCACATGAAATCCTTCACCGGCAAAACTTTGCGTTGGGAGTGGCGCGACGGCGTCATCGAGTTGACTCTCGACCGCGAGCCCGCCAACGAAATCGGCACCGCGATGCTGGCCGAGCTCGAAAAATTCGTCGCCGCAATCCCCGCGCTCGCGCCCGACACCGCCGCCTGCATCATCACGAGCGCCCGCAAAGCAGGCTTCTCCGCCGGCGGTGACCTGCGCGAACTCTACGAACGCGCCGCTGCTCCGATCTCAAATCAAGAGCGCGTCGCGAAAATGCGCGAATTCCTCGAAGGCATTCACGCCGTCTTCAACGCGATCGACGAAGCGCCCTTCGTGACCATCGCCGCCATCCATGGCGTCTGTTTCGGCGGTGGACTCGAACTCGCCCTCGTCTGCGACATCATCGTCGCCGACAAAATGGCGCGCTTCGCATTTCCCGAATTGCGCCTCGGCTTCATTCCCGGCTTCGGCGGCATTCCGCGTCTGAAACGCGATCTCGGCAACGGTTTCGTCCGCGACCTGCTCCTTACCGGCCGCAGCGTCAATGCCACACGCGCGCAAGCCGTCGGCCTGGTCGCCCAACTCGCCTCCGAAGGCGAAGCGCTCCGCGCAGCTCGCGCCACAGCCGCTCAAATCACAAAGTTCAACCCCGCAACGCGCATAACCGCGAAAAAATTCATCAAGCCGATCCCGCACGAGGAACTCCGACATGAGATCGACCTCTTCTGCGAACTTTTTATCCGTCCAGAAGTGATCGCCGCCTTGAAAAAATTCGTCGAGTCCAAAGACGCGATGCCCTATCTGCCGTAACTCGAAGCGAATCGGCCCGCGAGGAATCGCAAGTAACGAAATCCGGTCAAATCGAATCTAAAGCTGTAGAAAGCCATGCTCCGCTACAAATTTCGCATCATCGCTCTCTTCCTGCTCGCGATCCTGATGTTCCTCGCCTCAGGCTTGCACGGCAGCTACTTCTGCGTCTCCCCTTGGGCCGGCGGCGGCCCGCTCCCTTCGTCACACGATGCCAATCCTTAGCCTCGATCACGTGCAAGTCGCGATTCCCGCCGGCGGCGAAGAAGCCGCGCGCTCCTTTTACATCGGCATCCTCGGTTTCACCGAGCAGCAGAAGCCGGCCGCGCTGGCCGGCCGCAACAGCATCTGGCTGACAGCCGGCCCCGTGAATCTTCATCTCGGCATCGAAGCCGACGCCGATTTTCACGCCGCCAGGCGCGCGCATCCCGCGCTTACCGTCGACAATCTCGACGAAATCGTCGCGGCCTGTGAACGCGCCAGCCTCCCCACTCGAGCCGATACTCCCATCGGCAGCTATCGCCGCACGCACGTCTTCGATCCCTTCGGCAATCGCATCGAGCTGATGGAAAACACCGCTCCGTAGCCTCAATCGCACAAAAACCTAGCCATTCTTCCAGGTCCAACCTACCCGATCGGCGGATGTAGATGCCCCTCGCATTGCCGCATCTTGTTCAAGGAGGTTGTACAGTACATGGCATCTCAACTCGTTGAACTATCAAACGCTCTGGCTATCGGCCACCGAGCAGGCCGCAGCGACCGTCGTCGCGGTGCATTCCGAGCCGCGCGGCTCGGCCAGCGGCGTCGTATGGCGCCCCGGCGTGATCGTCACATCCGAACACGCGCTGCGCCGCGATGAAGAAATTCGCGTCACTCTCGCCGACGGCCGCGTCGCGCAAGCAACTCTCGTCGGCCGCGATCCTTCGACCGATCTCGCCGTCCTGAAAGTGCGCCGAAGCTACAAACGCAATCGAAAGCGCCAACGCCGGTGATCCAACGACGCTTAAGCCCGGCAGCTTGATTCTCGCCGTCGGCCGCACACGCGCCAGCGGACCCGTCGCCGCATTCGGCGCCGTCAGCCTCGTCGCGCCCGAACGCAAAACCTGGACCGGCGTTTCGCTCACACCTTACGTCCGCCTCGACGTCTCGATTCAACCCACCGCAATCGGCGGCGCGGTCATCGACGCCGCTGGAAAAATCTTCGGCGTCATCACGCCGCGCTTCGGCCGCTTCGGTTCGACGCTCACTCCCGCAGCAACCGTAAACAACGTCGTCGACACGCTGCTCGAGAAAGGCCGCATCCCGCGTGGCTACCTCGGCGTCGGCCTGCAACCCGTGCGCGTGCCCGAATCGCTTCGCCAAACGCTCAAGCGCGACGAGCGCACCGCCGTCATCGTGCTCGAAATCGAGCCGAACAGCCCAGCCAACAACGCCGGCCTGATGATCGGCGACATCATCGTCACGCTCGGCGGCCAAACCGTCAGCCGTCTCGAAGACATCCATTCGAAATTGCACGGCTCTGCGATCGGCAAGCCCTTCGCCATCGGCTTCGTCCGCGGCGGCGCGTTGCAGGAAGCACAAATCACGATCGCGGAACGGCCGCACGGAGGAGAGTAATGAGCGCAAGCATCAATGGATTCGGCGAAATCGCGGAATCGCTCCGTCGCTCCACCGTTCTGATCAACGCCGGCGGCCGCGGCAACGGCTCCGGCGTGATCTGGTCGAGCGACGGCGTCATCATCACCAACGCGCACGTCGCGCAGAAGCGCCAGTTGCGCGTGCAACTCTGGGACTCGCGCGAACTCGATGCCACCGTGATCGCGTCCGATCCGGTGCGCGACATCGCTTCGATTCGCGTGCGCGCCACAAACCTGCCCGCGGCCGCCATCGGAAATTCATCGCGATTGCGCGCGGGCGAACTCGCGATCGCCATCGGCAATCCGATGGGCTTTGTCGGTGCTCTCACCACCGGCGTAATCCACACCGTCGGCGCGGTGCCCGGACTAGGTACGCAGAAATGGGTGCAAGCCGGCGTGCGCCTCGCCCCCGGAAGTTCCGGAGGTCCGCTGGCCGACGCCGCAGGCCGCGTGATCGGCATCAACACGATGGTTGCGTGGAAGCTCGCTCTCGCGATTCCAAGCGACGCCGTCGTGGAATTTCTCGCCGGTGGCACCTCGAATCGCCAGTCGTCCGAAAATTGGCTCGGCGTCACGCTCTATCCCGTTCAAGTCCCGCGCAACGGAAATCGGGCGGCGAAAACGTTTGGTCTCGTCGTGCTTCACGTAGAGCCGAACAGTCCCGCGGCGCAGGCGTCGCTTCTGCCGGGGGACATCTTGCTCGGCGCCGAGGATCGCCCGTTCTCCGTGCTCGAAGATTTGTCGCGAGCGTTGCGCGGCGAAGGTTCGCGCACGCTACGGCTGGAATTTCTTCGCGGTGACTATGCGCGCTCGCGCCGCGTCACCGTGCAACTCGGCACTTCAATATGCGGAGCGGCGTCGCGGCGTGATTCGCGTCTTCATCGTCGCTGCGTCACCGCTGGCGAGGAGCGGCCTGCAACAGCTCCTCGCCAGTCCCGAGATTGAAATCGTCGGCAGCGCCGTCGATCTCGATTCGGCGTCGGGATTGCTGTCCGAACCAGTCGCGGAGCCCGACGTCATCCTCGTCGATGCGTCGCGCGATCCCGGTCGCGTTAGCGGTGAATCTGTCAGGCGGCCCATCCGACATCGGCTCGGATATTCCGATAGTTGTGCTGGAAAGCTCCGAAAATGCCGCAGCGGGATCGGATCTGTTGCGGCAAGGTGCCCGAGCAGTTTTGCCGGCAGGAGTATCTCCCTCCGAGTTGATCGCCGCACTCCGTGCGGTTACTTCAGGCCTGATCGTCCTGCACCCATCAACGATCGCTGCCATTCCACACGCCGCAGTGAACACATCGCGCGCGACGGAAGAATGGACCGAGCAGCTGACCAAGCGCGAAAGAGAAGTCCTGCAAATGTTGGCGTCCGGTCTCGGCAACAAAGAAATCGCGGCCAGGCTGAACATCTCCGATCACACGGCCAAGTTCCACGTCGGCTCAATCCTGGGCAAACTCGGCGTCTCGACGCGCGCCGAAGCGGTTGCCATGGGCATTCGTCGCGGCCTCGTTCTGCTGTAAATTCGCGGCGACGCGCAGTTTTCATCTTCCTCGGGAAGGTGATAAATTGACCTATCCATGCGCACCATCGACCAAACCACGCAGGAGATCCTCGACCTGGCCACGAAGCATTTCAACGTGCCGGCTGGCTCGCTCGCTCCCGACGACGACTTCTTCAAAAAGCTCGGCATCGACAGTCTGCAGACGCTCGAACTCCTGAGCCGCATCGAAAATCATTTCAATATCGAGCTGCCCGACTACGAAGTGCAGGGCGTCAGCGATTTCCGCACTCTAGCCTCACGCATTCAGTCCCGCCTGTAATGCTCGATCTCGAAAAGTATCAATCCATCGGCGCAGCGCTCAAAGACGCGCTGAATCAGTTTGCCAACGAGACCTGCCTGATCGAAGCCGATCGCGAGCGCGAAAAAGAACGGCTCACCTATCGCGATTTTCAGCAGCGTGGGCACGCGGTTGCGCGGGCGCTGCAAGATGCGGGTTTCCGCCCCGACGATCGCGCCGCGATCATCATGACGAATCAGTCGAAGTGGCTGATTTCGGCGTACGCGATTTTTTTCTCCGGCGGCGTGCTCGTCCCACTCGATTACAAGCTGACTACCCGACGAGCAGTGGCAATTGCTGGCCCATTCCGGTGCGAGCGTGCTCGTCACGGAGTATCCCGTGTGGCGACAGCTCGCCTCCGCGACGGGTCGCAGCAACGCGACGAACCTAAAGCTGGTCTACGTCACCGAAGCGCCCGCGAGTGCCGATCTCGATGGCGCGCGCCGCTGGGAAGAAACGCAGGGGAATACGCAGGAGCCGGTTTTTGCGCCGCGCATGCGAAGCGATCTCGCGACGATCGTCTATTCGTCCGGGACGGGCGGCCGTCCGAAGGGCTGCATGATGAAGCACGACAACTATCTGGAGCAGTGCGTCGCGCTCACTTCGCTCTATCCTTTCGCGCCGGGATATCGCTACCTCAGCATTTTGCCGACGAATCATGCGATCGATTTCATGGTGGGTTTCTTCGGGCCGTTCATTTGCGGCGCCGCGGTCGTGCATTTGCGAACGCTGCGGCCGGAGTTTGTGCGCGAGGCGTTTCCGAAATACAAAATTACGTACGTCAGCCTCGTTCCGCTCGTGCTGAAAAATTTGCAAAAGGGATTGCAGGCGCGGTTCGATGCGCTGACGCCGGGCAAGCGGCGCGTGTTCGATGCGCTGGTTGGCGTGAACAAGGCGCTGACGAAGAGCCATCCGCGGCTTGGCTTGAGCCGCATGTTACTGAAGCAGGTCCACGCTGCGTTCGGCGGAGAACTGCGCGCGATCATCGTGGGTGGCGCGTTTACGGAGCCGCAGACGCTTCAATTTTTCTACGATCTGGGTATTCCGGTCGCGAATGGTTACGGGCTCACCGAAGCCGGCACCGCGATCACCGTGAACGATCTGCATCCGTTTCGCGCCGACACCGTGGGAAAGCCACTGCCGGGGATGAGTGTTCGCATCGTCGAGCCTGATAAAGAAGGAATCGGCGAAGTGCAGGTGCAGAGCCGCACCGTGATGGCGGGGTATTTGAATGAGCCGGAACTGACGGCGGAAACAATTGTGGATGGATGGCTGCGCACCGGCGACCTGGGCCGTTTCGATCGCAGCGGGCACCTGCAACTCTTCGGGCGCAAGAAAAATATGATCGTCACCGAAGAAGGGAAGAACATTTATCCCGAAGATATCGAGGCGGTATTTGAGCCGCTGCCGGTGAAGGAATTCTGCGTGTTTGCTGCGAATTACATCTGGCCGCAGCGCTCGATGGTCGGAGAGCAGTTGCTGCTCGTCATCCATCTTGAGAATGGGCAGAGCTACAACGACGAGCTGAAGAAAGCGATTTCGTTTTTGAACGGGCGCTTGCTCAACTACAAGCGCGTTCATGGAATCGTGGTTTTTGAAGAAGATTTTCCACGCACGGCATCGCTTAAGATTAAAAGGAACGTATTGGCGGAACAACTCGCGAAGCTCGACCGCGCTACCGTAGTCAAGCCTTTGTGACATCGCCCGTTGGGAAACTTGGAGACACATAGCGTCTCGATGGAACGCTTCTTGGCAATCGTAAATCCGGCTGCGGGTGGCGGCCGGTCCGCGAACCTGGCAGGTCCTGCACTGGCACGGTTGCGCGAAGCCGGATTGCACGTCGATGTGATTGCTTCGACGGCCGCCGGACACGCAACCCAACTTGCGAAAGAAGCATTCGATCAGGGTTACCGGCAATTCATCGCCGTCGGCGGCGATGGTACGGCGCACGAAATTGTGAACGGCGTGTTCGCGGCGGGCGCATCGCAACGACGGATTTCGCTGGGCTTTTTGCCGCTAGGAACCGGCAATTCGTTCCTGCGTGATTTCACAACGGATGGAGCGGAAACCTCGCTGAAGGCAATTCTCGAAGGCCGCAAGCGATCGGTGGATTTGGTCAAGCTGACGCACGCCGATGGCGTGACCTATTCGCTGAATTTGTTAAGCATCGGGTTCACTGCGGATGTCGGCGCTCTGACGAACCGGCGATTCAAACCGCTCGGTCACCTTGGCTATCTGCTCGGAGTTTTTGTATGCGTCGCGCAGCTGAATCGGCGGCCCTTCGCGTTGCGTTGCGACGACGACAAAGATTGGGACGAGCGGCGCAGCCTGTTTCTTACGTTCAACAACAGCAAGTTCACCGGCGGCACGATGATGATCGCGCCGAATGCCGACCCGACCGACGGCTACATCGAGTTTGTGCGCTGGGGGCCGATCGGGAGACTCGGCCTGTTGCGAATGTTGCCGAAGCTTTATGACGGCACGCACATTCAGCATCCGCTCGCGTCGCGTCGCTCAGTGCGTCACGTCGATTTCAATATTCCGACGCCCGTCGATGTGATGATCGACGGCGAAATTGTTTCCCTGACATGCAAGTCGCTCGACATCTTGCCGTCCGCACTGGACGTGTACGTATGAAGAGTGCGTGGCTGAAGGTGCGCAGCGCGTTGCTGTGGACCGTGACCCTGCTCCATTTTTTTCTGGCGGCTCCGGTCCTTGTTTTTCTCGCGATATTTCTCGACCCGAAGAAACACGACTGGCTGCAACGCGCGTTCTGTCGCCGTATCGTCTTTCTTTCCGGAGCAAAAGTGCGTGCGGTCCGCGCACCGGATTTCGATCCGAAGCGGACGTGCTTCTTCATGGTGAATCACGTCAATTTGTTCGATCCGTTTTTTCTGTACTGCGCGATTCCGCAATACGTTCGTGGATGGGAGCTTGAATCGCACTTCAAGATTCCCGCCTATGGCTGGCTGATGAAGCGGTTCGGCAATGTTCCGGTACCCGACGTTCGCCGCCCGTCGGATTTGAAGCGAATGTGGCGGATGACCCAGGACGCGATCGACGGCGGCACGAGCCTGATCATTTTTCCCGAAGCGATGCGCACGCGCGACGGCCATCTCAATCCGTTTCAGGATGGCGGCTTCCGCGTAGCGCAGCAACTCGGCATCCCGATCGTCCCGATCAGCCTGGTCGGATCATTCCAACATCACCGCACCGGCCACTGGATGCTCTGGCCGCAAACAGTCACCATCGTGATTCACGAAACGATCGAAACGAAGGGCATGACGAAGGAAGATGTCCCCGCCCTGCGCGACCGCGTCCGCGCCCTCGTCGAGGCCCCCGTCGAAGCGCGACTTAAGGGCGTCGAACCTAATTAAAGATCGTTACAGGCTGAGGCGGATGCCGGGGAGGGTGCGGCCGGCGCGGGTTTCTTGCCAGGTGAAGACGATGCGGTGGATGACGGTGATCGTTGAGACGACTGCAATGACCCACAACACGGCGGCCATGCGGTTGAAGACGCCGCCGATGATTAAAAGCACGAGGCGCTCGGGGCGCTCCATGAATCCGACTTTGCAGAGAGGGATCAGGGATTCGGCGCGGGCGCGGGCGTAGCTGACCATCACGGAGCCTGCGGTCGCTACGGCGGCGAGCACGACGTAAGGCGTGCGGCCGCTGACGGAATAATAGACGAGCAAGCCCATGTACAACGCCATGTCGGCGTAGCGATCCAAGGTGGAGTCGTAAAACGCGCCAAAGGCGGTGACGCGGTTTTGACGGCGGGCAACCTGACCATCGAGCATGTCGAGGAATCCGGCGAAGAAAATAATCAACGCGCCGGTGAAGAAGTGGCCGATCGCGAACATACCCGCGGCCACGAAATTGACCACGAGTCCGAGGAATGTCAGGAAATTAGGGTTCACGCCAGTGGCGGCGAGCGCTCCGACAATCTTGTCCAGCAGCCATTTGCTTCCTGTGCCGATGCCGCCTGTAAGCGTAGCCATGCGTATTTGTTATCCGGCGCGATAAGTCCGGAACTATCTCAATCGATTGCGCTTTCGGTGTCTCGGAATCGTACAACAGCGGCGCGGTTGGCCGCAAACGGGCACAGACCACTTTGGTTTTCTCGCGATGCAAGTTTTCAATTTCAGCTATCGGAGCTTTGTCCTTGACCACTACAATAGCGGCATCTTAGAGTCACAGCAGTCAACGCCCTCGTGTCCTGCGAAAAAAATATGATGAACGATCTGAACCGTCGCGATTTTCTATTGCGTTCGTGTAGCAGCCTAACTGCGATTTGGGTTTCCGCGCATTGGCCCTCGCTCTGCTCCGCTGCAACGCACGCCCGCCAGGCAGTACAAGCTCCCGGAACGACCAAGCTGAGTTTTTTCACTCCCGCGCAAGCGGTGGAGATCGACGCGATTACGGCGCGCATCATTCCGACGACCGATACGCCCGGCGCGCATGAAGCGGGCGTCGTGTATTTCATCGATCGCGCGCTGACGACATTCGCGGTCGATCAGCAGAAAGACTACCGCGAGGGTTTGCCGGAGTTTGAAGCGCGTGCGCACGAGATGTTCGCCTCTGTCGAGAAATTTTCGACCGCGACGCCCGAGCAGCAGGACGAAATTCTGCACTCCTTCGACGATCCCGATGCGAAGCTATCGCGGAGGCCCTATCGGCCGCGCCAAGGCGCGAACAATTTCTTCGAGACCGTGCGCATGCACACGATCGTGGCGTTTCTTCTCGATCCGGACGCAGGCGGAGATCCGAAAGGCGTCGGCTGGACCGTCATTGGGCGCGAACGCGAGCACATGTTTCATTCGCCGTTCGGCTACTACGACAAAGACTACGCAGGCTGGCGGCCGATTACCCCGGCGTCGGGCAAGGGGCAGTCATGACGCCTGACACGCCGAAGTACAAGACGTCGGAGGAAGTGGATTTCGTTGTCGTCGGATCGGGCGCGGCCGGCGGAATTATTGCGAAGGAGCTTTCGCAGAACGGATTCCGCGTCGTGGTGCTGGAGCAAGGGCCGTATCTGACGGAAGCGGACTTCAGCCACAACGAAGTCAAAGTGCTCAACGAAGATCTGCTGACGAATCATCCGAAGCAGCAGCCGAATACGTTTCGGAAGACGCCGAGCGAAGCGGCCAAGACGCAGCGCGCCGTTGTATATGGCCGGTTGGTTGGCGGGACGAGCGTTCATTTCACGGCGAATTTCTGGCGATTCCACGAAATCGATTTCGTGGAGCGCAGCAAGATCGGGCCGATTTCAGGCACTGGATTTACGGACTGGCCGATTACGTATGCCGATCTGGAGCCGTATTACACCAAGGTGGATTGGGAAGTCGGGGTTTCCGGTCTGGCTGGTGCGAGTCCATTCGATCCACCGCGGTCGAAGCCATATGCGATGCCGCCCCTGCCGACGAAGTCTTCCGGCGTGTTGCTGGAGCAGGCGGGACGAAAGCTGGGATGGAATCCGTTTCCGGCACCGATGGCGATTTTGTCGCAGCCGCGCGCGGGCCGCAGCGCTTGCGTGAATTGCGGATTCTGCCTTGGATTCGGCTGCGAAGTTGGAGCGAAGTCGAGTTCGCTCGCAGCGATGATTCACGTCGCGGAGAAAACGGGACGCTGCGAAATTCGGCCGAATTCGTACGTGCATCGGATTGAGCTGGACGCGAATGGGCGCGCGACCGGCGCGGTGTATTTCGACTCCGAGCGCAACGTGCACTTGCAGAAGGCAAAGGCGGTTGTGATTTCCGCGAACGGCGCGGAAACGCCGCGTCTACTCTTGCTTTCTGCCAACAAGCAATTTCCGAATGGGCTGGCGAATTCCAGCGGAGTTGTCGGCAAGCATCTGATGCTTAATTCGGGCGCGGTTTCGATCGGGGTATTTGAAGAGCCGCTGAATGATTACAAGGGATTTGCGGTCAGCCGCATCATTCATGATTTCTACGAGCTGGATGCGCAGAAGGTTGGCTTCTACGGCGGTGGTGGAATCGATGCGCGTTTCGATCTCACGCCGATCGGATTTGCGAATGGCGCGCTGCCTCCGGGAACGCCGCGATGGGGCAAAGGATTCAAGGATGCGATTGCGCACAACTTCACGCGGACGATGGAAGTGATGTCGCACGGTACGTCGCTGCCGCTCGAGACGAACAGTTTTTCGCTCGATGCGAACGTGAAGGACGACTGGGGATTGCCGGCGCTGTGCATGACGTACAAGGACCATCCGGACGATCTGAAACTGGCGGCGTATTTGAACGCTCGCGGGCTCGAGTTGCTGGATGCGGCCGGGGCGAAGCAGAAATGGTCGTTCCCGATCGAAGAGCAGTCGTTCGCGGTGCATTTGCTCGGAACTTGCCGGATGGGCAACGATCCGAAGAATTCAGTGATCAATGCGGACCACCGGACACACGACGTGAAGAATCTGTTTCTGTGCGACGGCAGCAGCCTTGTGACTTCCGGACGCGGGCAGCCGACGATGACGATCGAAGCGCTGGCATTTCGGGCGGCGGATCGGATTCGAGATCTGGCCAAGCGCGGTGAGCTGGCTTAGAAGCTGGAAAAGGGAAATTGGAAAATGGAAAATAGAGAAGCGGCCTGCGGCTCGGGCCGCTTTCCCATTTTGGGAAGCTTTGGGGGTACACCCCCCCCTTTTTTTGAAGAGTGTGCAAGTGGTTTGGAAACAGAGGGTTGCGGGAAGGCGCGATTTAAGAGTGCGCAAGGCCTTTGCAATGAGTGAGTTGTGGACGGGCGTGAAATGAAAAAAGCCGACTCTTTGTCGGCTTGGCGTTTGGGCGTGGATCGCTACAAGGGGAGTATAGCAGAAATTGAACATTAGTCAAGTGATAATGCAGGCGCGGGAGGCGGAACCGCGTTGCCGGGAGTGGCGGTTGATGACAACGCGCTCGAGACGTGGGAGTCGGGGCGAGGGGGCGGAGCGTTAGCCCGGTTCGGCCAGAGGGGCGACGTGGTCGGATTGATCGTGGAAAGGCTTACGCCTGAGATCCTTCGCTTCGCTCAGGATGACAGCGCTCTTTAGGGGCGACGCTTTAATTAGGGCGACGCGGCGGTCGGATGGATCGTGCTAGGACCGGCGGTTGAGGTCCTTCGCCGTCCTTCGGACGCCTCAGGATGACAATGCGCTCGAGAGGTGGGAGTCGGGGCGAGGGGCGGAGCGTTGGCCCGGTTCGGTTCGGCCAGAGGGACGGCGTGGTCGGATTGATCGTGGCAAGGCTTACGCCTGAGATCCTTCGCTCAGGATGACAGCGCTCTTCAGGGAAGACGGCGCTATTTGGGGGGCAATGCGTTAGTCACGGCGGCGTGATCGGATTGATCGTGGCAAGGCTTACGCCTGAGATCCTTCGCTTCGCTCAGGATGACAGCGCTCTTTGAGGGATGACAGTGCGATTTGGGGATGATTGCGATTTGGCGGATGACGGGGCGACTTGGGGATGACGGTGCGATTTAGGGGGGATGCGGTTAGCCGGAGCGGCGGGTTAGCCAGGACCAGGAGTTGACTACGGCTTGGGCCCAGGCGGGGCGGGCGCCTACGAGGCCGCGGCTGATCAGGAGCATGTATATGCCTAGACCCAGGGCTATGTCGATGAAGAGCATGCCCATGAAGCCGACGGCGACGTGAACTACGTGTGCGGGGGCCAGGTCGCCGATCACTTCGGCGACTGCAAGAAGCAGCACTCCAGCAATGCCGATTTGAAGAAGACGCTTGCCGCGCGGCTTGTTGATGAACCTGTTGGAGGCCCAGCGATTCAGTTGGGTGTTCAGCGCGAGAAGCGAACTCTTTATACGTTGCGCCGTGTGAAATTCTTTTTTCGCGGGCTTCGGAGACTTTGCCGGCTTGGCAGACTTTGCCGCTAGCGGAATGATGGCAGCCGTGGCGGCAGCGGCAGCCGGGGCAACAGTTGCACCAACGGAGGCAGACACCGGCGGTTGCGACGGAGCCGCTGCTTCGGCGGCGCGCACTCGTTCGGCGATTGCTTGCGGATCGACTTGCGCAATGCGCCTTGCGGCTTCGGCGATGCGGGCGCGACGCGCGGCGCGTTTGTGGCGGCGAGCCGTTCGAATGCTGACGCTGGTTGAGGCTGCCGCTACGGAGCTCTGGGCAATTTGCGAAGTCGTTGCTTCGACGACGGCAGCTACTTCCGCTTCGTACTCGGGAGCTTCGAAGGTACTTGCCTGGGCCTTGGCGCAAATTCTCGCGGCCGCATCTTCGATCATTCGCGGCGTGACGCGGGTCGTCTGGCGGCTGGCCGCGACCGACAAACCTTGCGCGCACAACAGATTGACGAGACGAGGAATTCCGGCAGAGCGCTCATGGACCCGCTGGATGGCTTCCTGAATAAAGATGGTGTCGGATCGCGCGCCGGCGATACGCAGACGATGCTGAACGTAGTCGCGCGTTTCTTCCTGCGTCAGTGGCCTTGCGGTGCAATGAACCGCTTCCAGTTGCTGACCTGCGCCGTCATTGAGCGCATCGATTTTGGCTGCGATGGCAGGGTGACCGCAGAGAATGACCTGGAGCAGTTTCTCCTGCGTGGTCTGAAGCTCGAGGAGCGTTCGAATCTCTTGCAGCAGCTCAACGGTCAGCATTTGCGCTTCGTCGATGACCAGGACGGCGAGACCGCCTTTGCGGCGTACTTCCAGGAGGACTTTGAGCAGCGCTTCGAGGCGCGCCTGGCGGCGCTGTGACGCGGGATGCACGTCGAACTCGTCGAGAACGGATTCCAGGAATTCTTCGCGGGTCAGCGTCGGATGGACGATGACGGCTGTCCTGATCTTGTGCTGGACGGCAGGATTTCCATCCAGAAGGTGAAGCGCAGTGTAGAGAAGAGTGGTTTTGCCGGTTCCGACGTCGCCGGTAAGCAGGATCAGGCCCTTGCGGTCCAGAATGCCGCGGGTGATACGGCCGAGGGTTTCGTGCGCGTGGCGGGTCCGATGGATGTAGCGGGGATTGGGCGTGAGGCTAAACGGGTTCTCACGCAACCCGAAAAAGTCTTCGTTGACAATCGGCCCGCGCGGCACCGGGCGAATTCGAAGCGACACCCCAGCGCCAAGCATGAGAGAAGAGCTCACGTTACCCGCACAGTTTGATTGGGATCGAGCGTCGTGGGGCTGCTGCGGTAGTTTCGAGAGAATCGCAATCCCGAAACGCAGACTCGGACGCCGACGCATAGGTACCGGGACCAGGTTCTCCTAAGCGTTGCATCATTCAACACCATCAGTGTCTACATGTCCATAAAGGATTCACCGGACAGTGCGTTTGTTTAAAGACCAGTACCGGGAAATTGGGTTTTGATTTTCGAAATAGTTTCGCCCCAGGGCTAAGCGGGTTGAACATTCGGAATTTTTAATCATTGCTCGTTCCCGAAGTCGAACGCACGAGCTGAGGGCCGAAGTTCGAGGTGCGGACAAATCGCAAGGCTGGCCGAACGGGCAATTTGTAACAAATTCTCCCCGTCGCGTTATGAGACTCCTGCGCGGGCTACGCAGTGCCCCCTAAGTAGCTGAAAGTAGGAGGCGTGCAAAGGTGCCACGTAGGTCCCGGGCGTGCTATTTCCCAGGGCAAATCCTCAGGGCCCCCCACGGTCCGAGCGGTTAAGGAAGAAGCAAGCTATGACCCCCAGGCGAAACTCGCAGCATCCCCACACGGGCTCCACGCAACGTGGCTTTTCGATGGTCGAACTGAGCGTCGTTGTACTGATCATCCTGATTCTGGTTGCGATTGCGCTGATCAACATGGTGCCAACCGTCCAGAATTCGCGCGCGAATGCGGGGATGGAACTGGTGCTTGGCGAGATGAGGCGCGCCCATGAGCGCGCAATCGACGAACGCAGAATCTATCGCCTCACGTTCGTTGCGCCGAACCAGATCCAACTGGACGTCGGACAGGTTGCGAACGTAGCGAGCACGATCACGGGAACGACGCCCGCGTTTACGCAGGCACAGCAGCCGCTCACGCTGCCCGACAGCATCCAGTTCGTTTGTATTGGCGGTATCCCGACGGGTGCCGGCAGTGTGCCTGACGGACTCGGATCCGGCGTCAATGCGATCGACTTCGATTTGGGAAATGGCGGTGGCGGAAATCAGATTTATTTCCAGCCGGATGGACGCGCGCTCGACGGCGCGAATCGATTGAATGACGGTGTGGTCTATCTCGCGCAGCCGGGGAATTTGTACTCAAGCCGCGCGGTGACGCTGTTCGGATCGACAGGGCGGTCGAAGGGTTGGACTCTGGCCACGCTCGGCGGAGCGCCGGGGTGGACGCAATGAGCACACAACTTTTCCGTCAAAGGCGGCAACTCGGCCGGAAGTCGTCGAAGGCCGGCTTCGGCATGCTCGAAGCGACCGTCGCATCGGTGATTCTCGTGATCGGGCTGGTCGGTCTCGCCGGACTATTCAGCCAGTCGCTTACGTTTCTTCAATACACACGCGAAGACCTGATTGCGAAACAGAAAGCGCGTGAAGCGCTGGAGAGCGTGTATAGCGCGCGCAACGACGCCACGATCGGGTTTGCCGGAATTCAGAACGTTTCGAACGGCGGAATTTTCATCGATGGATTCAATCCGATGTTTCTTGCCGGGACCAACGGCATCGTCGGGACGACGGGACAAACAACGATCCTGGACCGCCAGATCCTTCCGGGTCCTGACGGGATTGTTGGAACGGCCGACGACGAAGTCATCCCGCTAGTGAATATGCAACGGCAAATTCTGATTCAGCCGTTGATCGATTCCACCGGCAACGTGAGCCCCGACGTGCGG
Organism: uncultured Acidobacteriota bacterium; assembly: GCA_963766985.1. Lineage (GTDB taxonomy): Bacteria > Acidobacteriota > Terriglobia > Acidiferrales > UBA7541 > Acidiferrum. The sequence continues at coordinate 646,082 of CAVYCJ010000002.1, read as the reverse complement.
CAAATCACCGTCACCGTGCAGGTGACTTCGCAGGGTCGCCCGGCCCGCAATTACACGGTAACTGGCTACATATCGCGCTTTCAATGAGGACAGGTATGACGCGCACGCAACAGAAACAGACAGGTTTCACGCTGGTCGAGCTGCTGGTGGCCACGGCGGTCACGGTGACGGTTGTTGGAGGCGCGGTGATGCTGTTCGCGCACTCGGTGAATACGTCGAGCATAAGCTTGAAGCATTCGGAAGTGCAGACGGAAGCGCGGGCGGCGCTCACGCAGATTACGCGCGATCTTTCGCAGGCGGGCACAGGCGTGCCGCTGAACGGCATTGCAATACCGTCGGCTTCGACGGGCGGTGCTGATCCAAATTTCTCTTGCGATACTTCGCAGTGCTACACGGCTGCTGATCCGGCGTATGGGCAGGGAATTCTCTACAAGGTGACGCCGGGGAATCAGATCGGCCCGACGGTTTCGGAAGCCAGCGACGCCATCAAGATTACCTACGTCGACCCGACATTGGATTGGAGCTCTTACCAGGCGGCGACGATCGCGGCGGATGGAAGCAGCCTGACGATGCCGGCGGGCACGACTCCTGCCGTAACCGACCCGGCGGTGGGTATCACGACGGGCGACGTCATTTTATTGCAGAACGCCTATGGATCGGCGATTGGCGTGGTGACGAACGTCGGAGGGCTGACGATTACGTTTGGCGGCGATCCGCTGAACATCAATCAGCCGGCAGCGCTTTCGGGAAATATAAAATCGCTGGCGACGCCGCTTTCGAATCCGGTGACATATCCGCCGACGCAGGTGTCGCGGCTAGTGATGGCGACGTATTTCATCCAGAAGTTTGTTGGGCCGAGCGGGCCCGACGCGCGACTGATGCGGCAAAGCGGGGCGCATCCGCCGGTGCCGGTCGCGGAGCACATCGAGGATTTGAAGTTTACATATGACTTGATCGATCCGGTTTCGAACGCGCTCACGGCGAATTCACCGAACGCGTTGATCGGGACGCCTCCGACGGTGCAGCCCAATCAGATTCGCAAAATCAACATCAACGTGACGAGCAAGGCGTTTCGCGCGGACATCAGCGGAGCGCAGACGAACCAGCGGGTCAATCTGACGACATCGGTAGGGCCCAGGAACCTGAGCTTCCGGGATCGGTATCAGTGAAGAGGCTGACCGTCGACAGTTGAAAGTCGAAAGGGAAGAGATTCACCGCACAGGGCGCAGAGAAGATTCGCGATGGCGCGCGAGGGTGAGAACTTCCGCTGTGTGAGGCAGCAAATGAGCAGGAGCGAGTTTATGTTTATGAAGACACGGACAACATTGCGCAGGCAGAGCGCGCGCAACGGCGCGGGCAAGCCACAGCGCGGAATTGCGCTGATCACGGTGCTGTTGCTGCTGACACTGCTCTCGGGCATCGCGGTTGCGCTGGTCTACAAGGTCAATCACGAACAGCACCTGCAAAGCGCCGACTCTGGTAACACGGTCGCCTACTACGGCGCCGAAGCGGGCATGGAAAAAATGATGGCGGACCTTTCGCTGCTGTACACGCAGAAGGCTGCGCCGACAAACTGCGACATCATCGCGCTGCAAGCGACACCGCCGAATGCGGCGGCTGTGGGCACGACGTACCGCGAATATATTTACAACGTTCCTCCGCCACCGGGCGGGGGCTGCGCGGCACCGACGACAAACGTGCAGACGATCAGCAGCGGCGCGAACGCCGGACTACAGGCGCAGATCGTTCGCATGAACCTGCAGGTCACCGCCGACAGCCCGGCGGGGGACGAAGCACGGTTGATTCGAAACGTCGAAGTAGCGGAAATCCCGGTTTTCCAGTTTGGTGTCTTTTCGCAGAGCGATCTCAGCTACTTTCCGGGTCCAAATTTTGACTTCGCCGGGCGTGTGCAGACCAACGGCAATTTGTTTCTGGCCGAAGGCGGCGGGGCAACGCTGACGTTTCATAGCCCGATTCGCGCGGCGGGCGATGTGGTTCGCGACCAGCTGGCGAACGGAGCGAGCACGCTCGCGCAAGGGCGCACCGGCCAGGTCATGATTCCGACGGCGCCGAATGGATGCGATGCCGGCCAGCCGGCTTGCCGAAATTTGCAGGTCAACCCGAACGAAGGCAGTTCGATTGGCGGTCCGACAGCGACGTACTCGCCTGGCGGCACGGGCTCTGTGAATCCGGCGTGGAACACGATTTCGATGACGACGTATGCAGGAAATATTCTCAGCGGTACGACCGGTGCGAAGCAGCTGACGCTTTCATTCGTCCAGCCGGGAGTTGGCCCGATCGAAATCATTCGGCGACCAGCGCCGGCGGAGTCTCCGACTTCATTGGTTGGTGAGTCGCGGCTTTATAACCAGGCGCAGATTCGCGTTCTGCTGAGCGACGACCCGAACGAACTTCCGGGCGGAGCGGGCGACCCGCAAAACATCCGGCTGGCGAATCTTCAGACGAACGGCGGCGCGCCGGATTATACGAACGGCGTTCCCGTAGTTGGCGTCGGCAACACGTACTTTGCGGAAGGTGTTCGAACCAGCGATACAACGGGCGGATCGACGACTTATCGCGTGGGACCAGGCGGCGAAACGAATTGGACAAATCTTCCGACGACGCCACCGGCGGGTTTGACGACGCTGGTGCCAGCGACCGCGCCGCTGCTGACACCGACGGTGACGACGGTCGGTCCGACGACGACGACGGTGCAGCCGTGGAATTTGCTCGACGGGTATCTGCGCGTCGAGATTCGAAATGGCGGCGGAGCGTATACGCCGGTGACGACGGAATGGTTGCAGCTTGGGTTTGCGCGTGGAGCGAGTCCTCTTGTAAATGGTGCTGCCAACCCAGTTCATCCGAGCGCGATCCTGATCCTGCAGCAACAGGCCGATCGTAACGGCGACGGGACGGCGAGCGCCGCGGAACTCGTGACCGATGGCGGAACCGGCAGCACGATTACGGGAGCGGCGACGCGGAATAACTGGTATCCGATCAACATGTACGAAGCGCGGGAGGGGGAATTCCGCGAGAACCAGCGGACCACGACGAACTGCAGCATCGGTGGCGTTCTGAACCTGGTTGAGATCGATGTACACAACCTGCAGCGGTGGCTTGCGGGATCGATTGGTGCGAGCGGGCCGAATACGGAGTATGTCTCGCAGAACGGATATGTGCTGTTTCTATCGGACCGGCGCGGGACGATCATCGCGAATGCTTCTGTCGGCTACAAAAACGGAGAGTACGGCTACGAGGATGTGATCAATCCGAGTTCGGTTACCGGAGCTCCGGACAGTACGCTGAATGCCGGCGAAGACGTGAATGGCAACGGGATTCTAGACAATGCGGCGAAGGATTACATGGGGCTCGGCTTCGGTGTTATGCAGCCGGGAACATTGCCGAACGCGCCAGTCAGTTGCCTGGCGGTGGCTCGACCGAACTGGGTGTCGGGACCGCGGCACGGCGTGCGATTGGTGAACGGGTCGCTCGGCAACCTGCCGGTCCGGCCCGATAACGGCTTGGGCGGATTCACGCTGGCGAGCGAGCAACCGGCGTATGTGCTCGGAAACTACAACGCGAATGCGGCCGGCTTCGGCGATCCGCACGCGGCAGCGGCGGTGATGGGCGACACGGTCACGCTGCTTTCGGGGAATTGGACGGACCTCAACAGTTTCAAGAGTCCGGCGTCGGTGGCTGGGCGGCCGGCGGCGACGAGCTACTACCGGCTGGCGATTGCTTCCGGAAAAAATATCAACTTCCCTCAACCGACGTTTGCGGGAGTGACGCAGGATTTTGGCACCGATGGCGGCGTGCACAACTTCTTGCGCTACCTGGAAAACTGGGGCGGACAGACGCTGAACTATGAAGGCTCGATGGTGAGCTTGTTCTATTCGCAGTACGCGACGGGAGTGTTCAAGTGCTGCGGCACGGTGTATTCGCCGCCGACGCGTGCGTATGCGTTTGATACGCAGTTCCTGGATTTGTCGAAGCTGCCGCCGGGGACGCCGAAGTTTCGCGATGTGGTGAACGTGGGATTCCAGCAGGTTTACTAAACGGCGCGAGCGTCGGTGTTCGCGAGTTAACGAGAAAACCAGAAGAAAAACTGAATCGAGGATGCGTTTACGCCCGGGCTAGTTGGGGCGCAGCGGTGCTGCGCCCGTACATGGCATCGCTGACGCGACACGGGTGCGCTGCGTTTGCGTGACTCGCGGGAGCTGGCTCAGACAAGGGGCATGGCAAGGCGCTGGCGGGCGTAGTCGCACCAGGGGCTGGTGGGGTCGAGGCGGATGTAGTGCTGCCAGTGCTGGCGGGCTTCGAATGCGGAGCCGAGCTTGTCGCAGACGAAGGCCAAATTGTAGTGGGCGTCGGGATAGCTGGGATCGATGCGCACGGCGATGCGCAGGTGGCGGCGCGCGGCTTCGAGGTGACCGAGTTCGTCGAGGACGCTGCCGAGATTGAAATGAGCGACGGAGTTGTCGGGTTCGCCGGTGACGGCGCGCAGAAAGCAGGCGGAAGCGTTTTCGAGGTCGCCTTGCTCGTAGGAGAGCATGCCGAGGTTGATCAAGGCTTCGACGTGTGTGGGAGTGATCGCGAGCACGCGGCGGTAGGCGTCGATGGCTTGCAGATGCGTTTCGGGATCGGACTCGTATTGCAGAGCAAGGGCGAACCAGTCGTTGGCATTGCGCTCTGGCATGACGCGGACTTTGTCGCGAAGCTCGCGCGTGTCGAAATTGAGAACGAATTGGCCGGAGATGGGTTCGAGGTGCGCGCCGTCGTGATCGACGATGACGTCGCGGCCGTTGGAGAGGATGCGAAGTTCGGTGAGCGGCTTTTCGACTTTTGAGAGTTTTTGATTCAGCGCGGCGAGCGCGAGGCGGAGACGATTGGCGGAGACGCCGCTTTGGATGAGCTGCTTCGCGGTACGAAGGCTGATCAGGTCGCGGAAATCGTAGAAGTCGTCGCCGGCGGCTTTGCGGGGCGAAACGAGGCCGGCCTTTTCCCAATAGGCGAGCTGCTTGTCGGTGATGTCGAGCAGGCGGAGAAATTCACGCCGCGAGAAGCGGTCTGTGGCGGTAGCGCCCATCGATCAGGTGACTCGCATTTCTGGCAAGAGTGCGCAGGTGGCACGGAGTGGCGTCTGGCGCGGAGCGTTTTCTCAGAAGCGGGAGAATCCGACCAATCGAATCAAAAAGTAACGAGGCTCCGCGGATAACGCCCCAGCGCTACAAATACCATGCGGGGGAGTTGGATGCAAAGGGGAGGGCGGGCGTTAGGGGAAGACTCGGATGTGAAGAGAGCGAAAGGCCTGAAGGAATCGGATCGGAGGTCGGTGGGGAATTTTTGACCTCGATCGATTTGAATCTAAACCCGCACCCTCTGAAAGCTGAGGGTGCGGCACCCAAAAGCCACGATTCCGGACGGGTTAGCCGGCGGAAGATTTCTTGCGCTTCTTTTCGGGAGCGGCAGCTTCAGCTTGCGCGGGGACGGCGCGGACTGGCGGCTTCTTTCCGCCTGCGGTCTTCGGAGTCTTTTCGGCGATGCTCTTTTTGAGCGCTTCCATCAAGTCGATGACGGGAGCGAGCTTCGGATGCTCGGCGGTGGCGATTTCCTGGCCCTGGCGCTTGGCGTCGATCATTGCCTGCATGCTTTCCATGTAGTTGTCTTTGTACTTGTTCGGTTCGAACGGAGCGGCAAGGCTCTCGATCAGCTGCTCGGCGAGTTTTTTCTCGGCGGGCTTGGGCTCGGAGGCGGCGTCGATCTTGCCGTACTCGGCGACTTCGCGGATTTCGTTGGTGTAGAACATCGTGTGAAGCGTCATGCCCTTGGTGCGGGGACGGACGACGACGATGTGCTCGCGCTGGTGCATGGTGAGCTTGGCGATGGCGGCGTAGTTGGATTCCTCCATGGCTTCGAGGAGGAGTTGATACGCTTTGCGGCCTTCGTCTTCAGGAGTCACGTAGTACGAAGCGTCGAAGTAGAGCGGGTCGATCTCATCGACCTTCACGAATTCCAGAATTTCCATGGCGCGCGCGGATTGCGGCTCGATCTTGTCGAGTTCGGTTTCGTCGAAGAGGACGTACTGATCTTTCTCGTACTCGTAGCCCTTGACGATTTCGTTGCGCGGCACCTGGCGCTCGCACTGCGGGCAATACAGCGGCATGCGAATGCGCGTCTTGCAGACGTTGTGAAGCTGGTTGAGGCCGATGCGCTCGGTGCGCGCGGCGGAGAACAGCCGAATCGGGATGGAGATCAACCCGAAGGTGAGATAGCCCTTCCAGACCGAAGTCGCCATTGCCGCTCCTTAAAGGTGGCTTACGAGTTCTGCGGGCGCGCAGGGGTACCAAGGTTATTCGGCAAAAACCGAAGTGACAAGGCGAAGACTGGGCGAAGCACGAATGAGTACATGGGTGGTCCTGTGCCCTTGAAAGGACAACGGGGTCGCAGACGAAAGCGTTTCCGGCGAATCCAAAAGAATGGCGGGGTAGGCGGGGACGGCAGGTTAAGTTGCTATCGTGCTAACGAGATATAGGAACTTTGCACAAGGGTGAACATGGAGCGTCTTGCAGCGGAGCGAGGCGCTAACATAAAATTGTGTCTTGAACGTCTCGGGTAGGGACGTTCCCCGCCAAAAGCCTGCGGTTCAGAAGTCGGATGACAAACCTGAGGGTTACCAAGCTTCGCGCGTGGTCGCTCTTGGGCCGATATTCGGCTGAGGTTTAGAAAACGAGGGATCGAGTGGCCACACCACTGGAAATGTGGGTCGAGGAGTCCGCGCGGCTCACCAAACCGGAGCGCATTGTCTATTGCGACGGCTCGGAGGCGGAGAATCGCCGGATCCTGGATGAGATGTTGCGCGGATCGGATTCCGTAACGCTGAACGAGAAGACCTTTCCCAACTGTTACCTCCACCGAAGCAGTCCGAATGATGTTGCCCGCACCGAACACCTGACATTCATCTGCGCTCCCGACAAAGACGACGTCGGACCCACGAACAACTGGATGGATCCAGAGGCGGCGAAATTCAAGATTGGCGCGCTGCTCGATGGAGCGATGCGCGGACGAACGATGTACGTCGTGCCGTACATCATGGGGCCGGTGAATTCACCGATCAGCAAAGCAGGCGTGGAGATTACGGATAGCCCCTACGTCGTGGCGAACATGCGGATCATGGCGCGCATGGGGAAAGTGGCGACGGATCGGATTGGGAACACGCGAGATTTTGTGCCGGGGCTGCATTCGCTCGGCGATCTCGATCCAACGCGGCGCTACATTGCGCATTTCACGGATGAGAAATTGATCTGGAGCGTGGGCTCGGGCTACGGCGGCAATGCGCTGCTCGGGAAGAAATGTTTTGCGCTGCGCATCGCGAGCGTGATGGCGCGCGAGCAAGGTTGGATGGCCGAGCACATGTTGATTCTTGGCCTGGAGTCGCCCGGCGGAAAAGTGACGTACATGGGCGCAGCGTTTCCGAGCGCTTGCGGCAAGACGAATCTGGCGATGATGGTGAGCGCGCTCGAGAGCCAGGGCTATCGAGTCTGGACAGTGGGCGACGACATCGCGTGGATGAAGATTGGCGACGACGGGTATTTGCACGCGATCAATCCCGAGGCGGGATTTTTCGGCGTGGCGCCCGGCACGGGAATGAAGACGAATCGCAACGTGATGGGTGCGTTGCGGCAGAACACAATTTTTACGAACGTCGCGATCACGCCGGATCGCGAGCCGTGGTGGGAGGGAATTGGCGGGCCTCCACCGAGCGGCTTGATCAACTGGAAGAATGAGCTGTGGGACACGTCGAAGGGTCCGGCGGCGCATCCGAACGCGCGGTACACGGTGCCGGCAAATCAGTCGCCCAGCATTTCGCCGAAGTGGGAAGCTCCGGAAGGCGTGCCGATCTCGGCGTTTATTTTTGGTGGGCGGCGGGCGCGCGTGGCGCCGCTCGTGTATGAGTCGTTCGATTGGCAGCACGGCGTGTTTGTCGGCGCGACGATGGCGAGCGAAACGACGGCGGCGGCGACCGGCAATGTCGGCATTGTGCGGCGCGATCCGATGGCGATGCTGCCCTTCTGCGGATACAACATGGCGGATTATTTCGGGCATTGGCTGGAGATGGGCAAGCGTATCCCGAAGCCGCCGAAAATTTTCCATGTGAACTGGTTCAGGAAAGACGCGGACGGGAAATTTTTGTGGCCGGGATTTGGCGAGAATGTGCGCGTGTTGAAGTGGATTTTGGAGCGCGTCGAGGGGCGAGGCGGGGCGGAAGAGACGCCGATCGGGTTTGTGCCGTCACGGAATGCGCTGACGCTGGATGGGATGAATCTATCGCCGCAGACGGTGGATGAGCTGCTACAGGTCGATCCTGAGGATTGGGAGCAGGAGCTGGCGGACAGCAAGGAGTTTCTGGCGAAGTTCGGGGACAGGCTGCCGCGCGAGATTCGCGAGGAGCACGACAAGTTGTCGGGGCGGCTGGGGCACTCGGCGGGAGTCGCGCGCTAGGCGCAACTCGACGGAAGCCGCGGATTGCGGCTGCTACTTCAAGATCGTTCAACCTACACGCTCGGAAATTAGAGGATGTTGCGGATTTCTGCGTCGATGGCGAGGTGCGTTGCCGGCGCGCCGTCGATCAGGAACTTCTCGCTATCGCCTTCGGCATCGGTGAAATCGAAAAAGCGGCTGATGTGGTAGTCCTCGTCGTAATCGGTGAGGAGTTGCTCGGTTTCGGCTTTGCTCAGGCCAAACTTGCCTAGAGGAATTGCGACGCCGAAGTTTCCCGCGAGCGATTGGTACTTGGCGACCAATTGCTGCAAGGTCATGATCGGTGCGCGACGCGGTTCGGCGGCCATCGGTGAAGCTCCTTGCGTTAAGTCTACTCCCGAAACATCGCGGCGGCGGTCGAATCTCACTAAAGGTAACCCGGGCCGCAGGCGACAGAGTCGACCGCTGCTGGCTCGCGTGGCGGAGTTTTGAGCGAATGCCCAAATCCGCTACTATCAAGGCGCGATCCAAATTGATGGAGGAACGATATGAGCATTGCCGTCGGACAGAAGGCGCCTGATTTCACTTTGCAAAATCAGGACAAGAAAGAAGTGAAACTCTCGGACTACGCGGGGAAGAAGAATGTGGTGCTGATCTGGTATCCGCTGGACTGGAGCCCGGTGTGCACGAACGAGCACGCGTGCGTGGTCAACGATATGAAGACGTTCGATACGCTCGACGCCGAGGTGCTTGGCATCAGCGTGGACAGCATCTGGTCGCACAAAGCGTATGCCGACAAGATGGGGATCAAGTACTCGCTGCTGGCGGATTTTCATCCGAAGGGCGAAGTGAGCTCGAAGTACGGGATTTATCTGGCGGACAAGGGGATTACCGGTCGTGCGATCGCGATCGTGAACAAAGAAGGGAATGTTGCGTGGTTCAAGAACTACGACATTCCGGTCGTGCCGGACATAAAGGAAGTTGCGGCGGCGCTGACGCAGGTGAAGTCGGCGACGGCGTAGTTCGTTACTTGTTCTGAATTTGAGATTACGAAAAAGGCACGGCGACGCCGTGCCTTTTCTTTTTAAGCAGCGGCAAGCATCGCGGTTTGAAGCAGCGGTCCGACAAACCAAAGAAGAAGAGTCAGCGCTCCCGACGCGATCAGAGGAATTCTGAGCGGTCCGGGGCGAAGCGCGCCAAACACTCCGACTCCCACGGCAACCAGCGCCACAATTATTTGAACGGCGATCGCGCTCCAATGCGCGACGAGTCCAGGAATCATTCCGCCGATCCAGCCGATCACCGTTCCGCCGGGGAATCCGGGAACGCGGAACGCGAACGCGATCGTCAGGCAGAGCAGCAGCGGCGCGGCGATCCAATAATCCTTTTTGCGGCTGGAGTCTTCCTGCGGGATTTCGTGATCGACGGAAGGGAACGAGCCCGGCTCGATCGGGAACGGCGGCGCATCCTCGGGCAACAGCCGCGCCCAGGCAAATGCCAGCGGCGTACCCGCCGCGATCAGCAATGCCACCAACGCAACGAACGCGAGACGATGATCCATCGAAAGATATGATGCGGCCTGAGTGGCTGAGACTTACTTCCCGGCCAGCTCATTTTTTACGACGACTCCGCCTTTCATGACGAACTGCACATTTTCAAGCAGTTTTACGTCGGAGGTCGGATCGCCTGAGACTGCGATGACGTCGGCAAAATGCCCCGGCTCGATGGCGCCGACTTTATCCGGCCAGCCGATCAAATCAGCCGCTTTGATCGTCGCGGCTTGAATCGCGTCGGTCGGCTTCATGCCCCACTCGACCATTTTCGAAAATTGGCGCGCGTTGTCGCCGTGCGGATAGACGCCGGCGTCGGTGCCAAACGCAATTTTTGAGCCGGCCTGCCAGGCCTTTCGGAAATTCTCGCGCTGCGTGCGACCAACTTTCTTTTCCTTTTCGATGGATTCCGGGAGCATTCCGGCTTTTGCGCCTTCCTGCAGAATGAAATCGTCGTTGTAAATGTCGAACACCAGGTAAGTGCCGTGCTGTTTTGCCAGCGCGATACCTTCGTCATCGATAAAGCTGCTGTGCTCGACAGAATCGATGCCCGCGCGGATGGCGTCTTTAATCGATTGCGTGCCATGGGCATGCGCGGCGACTTTACGTCCAAGTTTGTGCGCCTCTTCGACGATGGCTTGCAGCTCTTCGAACGTGTATTGCGGAGTTCCCGGCTGGTCGCCCTTGCTCAGGACTCCGCCGGAAGCGCAAACCTTGATCACGTCGGCGCCATACTTCACGGTTTCGCGAACTTTCGCGCGCGCCTCCCACGGTCCGTCGGCCACGCCTTCGGCGCGATGGTGATATTCGTAGGGAAGAAGGTTGTCGTCACAGTGTCCACCAGTGATTCCGAGTGGCGGTCCCGAAACCAGCATGCGCGGCCCTTCAATTTCGCCGGCGTTGACTCCATCGCGCACGGCGACATCGGTGTAACCGGTCGCGCCGACGTTTCGAATCGTCGTGAAACCAGCGTGCAGAGTAGTGCGCGCGTTTTTTACGCCGCGCACCGTTTCCTCGGGGATGGAAACGCCGAGCGATGCGTAGCCGCCGTCAGTCGGGTCGCCGGTGATGTGCGTGTGCACGTCGATCAGCCCGGGCAGGCACGTGGCATTCGAGAGATCGACTGTGGCTGCGCCGCTCGGTGCGGAGGATGAGCTGGAGGGTCCGACGGATGTGATCGCGCCAGTTGCATCGAACACGACCACTTGATCGCTGAGCAGCTTGCCTGAGCGCACATCGAGCAACTTGCCGCACTTCACGGCGCCGGGTCCCTTCGGCTGCGTCGCGGCTTTGTCTTCACCGGCGCTCGTCGTCCCGGGCGCGCCTTGCGCCGACGGAACGCATTCAATCGCTGTTGCCAACGCAATCGCCGCTACCAGACTCAGGCCCGCAACAAATTTCCGCATCGAGCTCCCCTTGTTTTTCTGAGCGACCGTCGCTCATTACGCTGCATGGTCGACGAAACCACGGGAGCATACCTCTAAGCAGCGCGAGTTCAAAAGGGAAGTTGCCGGAGAGTGCGGGACGCCAACGGCTCGGATGCGAACGTCAGTGGTATCGTGACGTCGTGCTGGAGACCGAGCGACTTCGACTAAGAAATTGGCATTTGAGCGATCGCGAGCCTTTCGCGGAACTGAATGCCGACCCTCGCGTGATGGAATTTTTACCGAAGCGGCTGACTCGCGAGGAGAGCGACGCGATGGTCGATCGCATCGAGGAACACCTTCGGGCGAAAGGGTTCGGGCTCTACGCCGCGGAGTTGCGCAGCGACGGGTCGCTTCATCGGCTACGTCGGACTTGCACACACCGACGTTCAAGGCGCATTTCACTCCCTGCGTCGAAATTGGCTGGCGCCTGGCGAGCGACGTTTGGGGACAGGGACTCGCGACCGAGGGCGCGCGGGCTGTAGCTCATCACGCGTTCGAAAATCTCAGACTCAGCGAAATTGTTTCGTTCACCGTCCCGGCGAATCAGCGTTCGATTCGCGTGATGGAAAAAATCGGAATGACGCGCGACGCGAGTGGTGATTTCGAACACCCGAACCTGCCCGAAGCACACCCGCTTCGCCGCCATGTGTTATTTCGTTTGCAGAAGTTCTGATTTCTCGTGACTCGAATTGAGCCCCGCTCTGCATCGCTCCATTTCGAACTCTAGTCGCCAGCGTTGGGTGCGGCGCACACCCCAGCGCGTCAGGAGCGCCAAAGGGATCAACTCGGCACAAATCGCTATCCATGTAACTGTCGTGTGATCGGAATGAAGGTTGAGCGCAACAGCGGTGCCCTCAAGCGTGACGATCAGAACTACGGCCCATAAAACCAGCAGTAGCGGCTCGAGTCCCGGCCTCTGATTTCTAACACCAGCGTGGTACAGCAGGGTCCACATGGGATGGCTGTGGAACAGCAAAACCGCCGAAGCAAACTCCCATTCAAGTATTCCCGGATCTTTTTTTGACGCCTCTGTGTAAGCCGCTTTTCCAAGTGCGCAGAGTTTCTCGTAATTGCGATCTCGTGGGATTGGAGTTGCCGGCGACCAAAAGGCCCCGCTTCCAAACAACGAAGCGCCATTTCTGATTGGGAGATCGCGGAGAAGCGCGAGCTGTTCCTGAGTGAGCGGATCGCCGGACCGATCGGCTTGTTCGTTGATTCGCTCGACTACGAACTTCAGAGCAGCGTCCAGGTCGGAAGATGGATCCAAGGCGCCTCTTTCTTTTGCGCACACTTACTTCTCTTATTCATCCAAGGTAGCAAAAAAATCGGGACAAGCCTTTCGGCTTGTCCCGTGTGAGTAACCGATATGAAGTAGCTTCTTACTTCTTCGGTGCGGCTGCTTTCGCCGCGGCGTCCGCGTACTTCTTGGTGAACCGCTCGACGCGCCCCGCCGTATCGATCAGCTTCTGCTTGCCGGTGAAAAACGGATGGCAGTTCGAGCAAATTTCGACGCGCAATGTGTCGCCCTTGATGGTCGACCGCGTAGGGAACGAATTGCCGCACGCGCAGTGCACGTTGACGGCGTGGTAGTCGGGATGAATGCCGGCTTTCATGATGATGCTCCAGTCTGTCGCGTCCGGTCTGCGCGGTCGGTGAATCGGCACTACAGCCGCGTCGCTAGGTCGCTAGACAAACTTAGATTATACGACAGGCTCTCCGGATTCCAAAACTTGTATCTGACTGCGGGCTCAGCGACTTGCGGGACCAGCGTCTGGCTGCCGCGAGCTCAAAACGTCCAGCGCGTCGCGGCTTGCACAAAATCCTCGGCGTGCTCATCCTGACCAAACGCAACCTTCGGCTCGACTCGAAAAACGCTGCCGCCCGAAGACTCCAGCAGCGGCAATAACTTGCCGCCATACTTTTTGTCGTAGACCTCGCCCATGCGCTTCCATTCGGCGCGGTCGGTGATTTCAGCCGCAGTTCCTTCGACGATCACCGCTTCGTCGGCCTTCTCCGTTCCGATGACGCATTGCGGCTGAGCCGCGATATTTCTCGCCTTTCGGGTTTTCGGTCCGGTGCTGAACCAAAAGGCTTTCTCCCACCAGATGCCCCAGATCACCATCAGGTGCGGCCGGCCATCGGGGCGCGTCGTCGAAATCCAGTAGTTGTGCGATTTTTCCAGGCGCTCGACTGCCCAGGCCCACGACTTCAGTGCGGAAAGGTCGTCCGATGGATTGTGGATCGCGTCGGGCCAGTGCGGACGCCCAGCTTTCGGCTCGCTCATCGTGGGATTCCCCCGAGCCTAGGTAACACAGACGAACGCAAGTGTGCCAGCGCTGATTCGTGACGGTTTGGAAATGTGGAGGAGTGAAGCTACGCGCAGTCGCGGGGGAGTTTTATCGCCCACAGCGCTACGAAATAAACGCACACCCGATGCGATAGCCGCCCTGCTTCGTGAGTTGCGACCAGATCGGTTTCAGGCTGACGCGCACCGGCGGCAGAATCGGCACATGCAGCACCGCAAGAATGCTGGCCGGCAGTGTTTCCTGTTTGTCGAGTTCGATAGCGACGCCGCCAAATCCAAGATCGACGACGCGCGCCCGCTTCGTATTCGGCTCGCCGAGCATCGCGTACGCATTCGTCCCGGTCATTGAGACGCGCTCCGCTTTGCGCTGCGCTGTGTAGATCGGCTGTGAACCCGTGTCCGCCGTCGGCGTTTTTGGAGCTTGCGGCGCGATCTCCGCCGTACTCGCGGAAGCCGACGCTGCCATCGTTGCTTCAGGCTTTTCAAGCGGCCGGTGAAAATCGATGGAAATCGGAGAAGCCGGGCGAGGCGTGCTCTCGGTCGCCGCTGGCGGAACCGAAACCGCGGGTCGTGGCTGCGGCGCTGGCGGTGCCGTGATTGGCGCGGTTGGCGCAGTCGCGCTCGGAACCGATGGTCCCAGCGCCGGCGCAGTCGCGGCGCGATTTTCGCCGCTACCCAACTTGCGATGATTGGCGTGCTTCAGACGGTAGAGTCGCTCGTCGGCAACGCGAATCAGTTCATCCGCCTGTTCGCCGTCGAGTGGAAATGTCGCGACGCCGTGATCCATGCTTACGGTGACGCTCAAGGGCAGCTTTTCCAGCGTTTCCGCGAAAACCGTTTCGATACGGCGACTGAGGGCAAGCGCCTGGTCGGCATCCGTCTGCGGCAGCAACACTGCGAATTCATCTCCGCCGATGCGAAACGCGGAGTCCGAAGTGCGGAGCGCCTTTTTCAAAGTCGTCGCCGCGGCGCGCAACACTTCATCGCCTCCGGGGTGGCCGTGCTTGTCATTCACTTCTTTGAAGCGGTGCAGATCCAGCATCACCAGGCCGAGCGGCAAACCATAGCGCCGCGCCCGGTTCAGTTCCTTCTCAAATCCTTCGCTGAAGAGCCGGCGGTTGTAGAGTCCGGTGAGTGGGTCGGTGACAGCATTGACCTGCAAAATTTTCAGTTCGTCGTATTCCAGGACGATCGGCACGCGAAACAGCCCGGCCGAAGTGAGCACATCCATTAGCGCCGTCTTCAGCGCAACTTGCCGGCCCAGGTGGTCGGTCAGTTCGCGCCGGCGCGTCATTGTCTCGTCCCAGAGCTGGATGCACTGCGTCTCACGCAGATCCAGATGGGTGATCGCGCGAATATAGCGCTGGAGAAATTGTCCGCGTGCAGTTGTGTCCAGGCCGTCTAACGTTTCGGCCAGGAGGTCGAGGTATGAATCCTCGATTGGCAAACGGGTGGGGGCGCCGCCAAGGTTGGGCATCTAGGTATACACCTAACTTTGCCTGTCCCCGCGGGGGTTGGGGATGTAAGCAACTCGCTTGTACAATGGGAGCAACTGAGAGTCCATCCGTATTTCGGCCTAGGATATATCGTACTGGAAGGAATAGCCATCCTAAGACCCGAAGCCCGCTGATTCAAATAGACTTAGCGGGCGATGACCCTGTGGGAAAGTCTTTGGATACACCCCGACTCGGCTTTCGCAACCTGCAATCCCGACCAAATAGTGGCTGGGATTGGCATAAATTTACTCAAGCGGTCGGAGGAATTCCAGTCCAAACAGGCGGGTATCGCCCACAACCTCTTGCCGGAGCACTTTTGCCGCGATCGGGGGCGTTTCCGTCGGAACCAGGCTGGAGGAAGTTGGCGAAGGAGCGGGAACCGTAAGCTGCACGACCTGGTTTTCGCGCAGAATATGAGCAGACGTAATACAGGCGCCAAATGAGCTGATATTGAGGGTTTTCGTCAGCTCGATGAACTCGATCCCTGACGGATCGGCAGCCCGCAAGAACACCGGCACCTGCAGCCGGATACGAGGAGATCGGCGCTGGTGGCTATACTCCACGAGCGGCTCCTTCTTGATTTGTTGTGTTCGCAATGGGACAGCCCCGTAGTACTAGCGCACTAGTACGGTCGTTCTTCAATTTGAGCAGATTCGCTGCCACAAAACACATCCTTTAGTGCGCCATTAAACCGTTCAGATTCAAAGATATACTGTCAGTTCCAATTTGCTTCCACTCGAGTACCATTCGTACGCACGGAAAGGATAGCACCTTGTTTTCCTCATTTGTGCAAATGGCACGTATTTACCATTGACAGTCCGAGAATCGCTCTGCGACCATGACACCTCGCTGCAAGGGAAAATATTTTCCCTCAGCCTTGATATCGACCTTTATGGGTGGACGAACCCTAACCTCGACCTTATCCGACCCACGCTCGTCAAGCGCGGCTGCTGTCCCCTTGACGCACGTCATTCGACTTCTCGACACGGTTGACCGCTCCCTTCTCGTTTCCGAGAGGAGCGGAAGAATTGTCTTGGCTAATGCGCGCGCGAGAAAGTGCCTGGATTCCGTTGGGCTCGCCGACTACGCTCAATTGAGCCTATTTGCGGATATTTTGCAAGTCGATGCCAAGAGAATTTTCTCGGCCATCGAAAGCGGCGAACAAGAAGTAAAGCTGGATCTGCAGCGTGGCGAGAAACGCACGAAGGCAAGTGTGCAATGGCTCGCTGATCCCGATTGGTTGCTGATCGAATTCGAACTTCCTGCCGGTGCGCAGTCTGCGCCCGACCCTGCCACACAGATCACCGTGCAAGAGCTGTTGCAGGAACGCGAGATCACGTATCGCAATTTGCTCGCAGCGTATCTGAAATTGCAGGAAGTCAACCGCCAGAAGACAGTCTTCCTCGCGTCCGCCGCTCACGAGCTAAAGACTCCGCTCGCCGTCATCAAGGGCTACTACGACCTTTTGCTCACTGGTTCGCTCGGCCGCTTGTCCGAAAAGCAGCGCGACATTCTTGAGGAATCGAAAGAGAGTTGCGAACGTCTCGTCCGCCTCGTTTCGATGTTCCTGAATTATTCCGCGCTCGAGAGCGGCAAACTGGTTTTGCAGCTTCGCGAGAATGATCTTCGCGATTGTCTCGATGAGCTCTCCAAGCGCTGGCACGAAGCATTCCAGCGCAAGGGCGTCCGTCTCGATGCCGCGTTCGATCCATCGATTCCGAATTTCCGCTTCGACTATCAAAAGGTCCAACAAGCCGCGGCGAATTTGCTCGACAACGCTTTGAAGCACACTCCGCCAGGCGGCAGCGTGAGTTTGCGCGCCGCGCCGCACTTCTGGGAGCGTCGCGTTTCCGAGGCTGTGCCCCCACAGGAGCGCCGCCGCTTCCGTTTGCCGCGCCCGAACAGCGTCGAAGTCTCCGTCAAAGACTCCGGCCCGGGAATTTCGCCCGAGCATCACCAGGAAATTTTCGAAGACTTCGTCCGCGTCGATCGCAATACGACCGGCATGGGCCTTGGCCTGGCAATCGCAAAGCGCCTTGTCCAGGCGCACCGCGGCAAAATCTGGGTCGAGAGCGAAACAGCCGACGGAAGCAAGTTCACCTTTTTGTTGCCCATGGATCAGACCTAAGACTTAAAACGATTTTCGCTGTATCGCTTTAATGTGTGCCCAAGCGTCAGCAGATTTGAGGAGAGAGAAATGGCGGTTAAGGAAAAGATTCTCGTAGTCGACGACGAACCGAGCATTCGCAAATATCTTCAGACCCTGCTGGAAGTCGATGGATTCGACGTCGAAACCGTTGGCTCCGGCAAGGAAGCGCTGGCGAAAATCAGCGACGGTGATCGTCCCGATTTCATCATTCTCGACGTGCTCATGCCCGAGATGAACGGCATCGATACGCTGCGTGAGCTTCTGCAGCTCGATCGCACCCTCAACGTCGTGATGCTGAGCTGCTCCAACGAAGTCGGCACCGTCGTCGAAGCGATTCGCATCGGCGCTCACGACTACCTCACCAAGCCGTTCGAAAAGAGCGATCTCGACGCGGCGATGCTCAAGTCGCGCCAGAAAAAGCATCTCACCCAGGAAAATCAGGCGCTGCGCGATTACTGCGATCAGGTCACCGAAGATCTCAGCTTCCTCGCGGCCAGCCCGCAGATGGTTCGCATCCGTCAGCAAATCCTCCAGATCGCCCCGGTGGACGTTCCTGTCTTCATCTGCGGCGAAAGCGGCGTCGGCAAGGAAGTCGTCGCTCGCATGATTCACCTTCGCTCCAAGCGCCGCAATCAAGCCTTCATCAAGGTCAACTGCGCCGCGCTCCCCGGCGAACTTCTCGAATCCGAACTTTTCGGCTTCGAACAGGGCGCATTCACCGGCGCTCATCGCGCTAAGCCCGGCAAATTCGAACTCGCCAACAAGGGCACCATCTTCCTCGACGAAATCGCCGAGATGAGCACGCACCTCCAGGCGAAACTTCTCCACGTTTTGCAGGATCACCAGTATTCGCGTCTCGGCGGTCGCCATATGGTCGAGACCGATGTCCGCGTTCTCGCCGCAACCAACGTCGACGTCCAGGAAGCCATGAAAACCGGCCGCTTCCGCGAAGATCTCTACTATCGCCTCAACGTTCTCTCGATCCTCGTTCCGCCTCTGCGCGAACGCGCCACCGAAATCCCGCTCTTGTTCCGCCACTTCCTCGACAAGTACAGCGAGAAGTTCGGCAAGCCGGCCATGGCGCCGTCGAAGCACCTGCTCGACGCCGCCGCAAACTATCCGTGGCCCGGCAACCTCCGCGAACTCGAAAACTTCGTCAAGCGCTACGTCATTCTCGAGGACGACGAGGGCAGCCTCCGCGAATTGATCGAGATGTCGTCCACGCGTCAGCGCACTTCGCCGCGCCAGGAAGTTACCGTGCCGCGCGAGCAGGGACTCAAAGCGCTCGTCCGTGGCCTTAAAGACGAAGCCGAAATGGAAGCGATTGCCGACGCGCTCGAAAAGACGCGTTGGTGCCGCAAAGACGCCGCCAAAATGCTGGGCATCAGCTATAAGGCGTTGCTATACAAGATGCGGCAGTTTAATCTCGATACACCTCGAACGCGGCGTACTGCTGCTCCGGCTGCGGCCGAAGAAGTGGCGCCGGTCGGTGCGGTTCGCGGCGAATAGCCGCTGACCGCAACGCAACGTTCGAAGCATCGTTTCGCGGCATCCCCGCCCGCGGTAAGCCCAGGCTCTGTAGGGTTTTGCCGCCGCCCCGCCCGTGCGGATTAAGCCCCATTGCGCCAAATTTCGATGGCGTGAAGCATTCGTTTCTTGTATTGTCACGCAAATCGGAAATGTGAATTACCGGTGAAGGCCTTGGCGTCGTTTCAGGTGGAATGCGTCCGGGCGTGTGAATGAGGCCGTTCGTTCATCGGTGTGCCCAGTCGTCGCAGAGATCTTCGTAATATCGTAAAAATTCGGGTGAAAGGGGCGCGGTCGCATCCAGCGTGACCGCGGGCGGAGTGGAGGATGAGTATAATGACGGAACGTCGTACCGCTCGACGTTATGACCTCTCGCTGCCGGTGATTATTCGCGTCCCAGCCGAGCGTTTGCCCGATTCTCAAAAGGGCAAGACTCGAGACGTCTCCACGCGCGGCCTTTATTTTGTTCTCGATCAGGATCTCGAAGCCGGCTCGGAACTCGATATCACGCTCACGCTGCCAGCCGAAGTCACTCACGGGGGCGAGGTTTTCGTTCGCGCACTCGGCAAAGTGGTTCGCGTCGAGCGCCGCATGGAAGATGGCAGTGCCCGCCTCGGCGTGGCCGCAGTGATCGAACGCTACGATATAATTCGTGGCGAAAACGGCCGCGCTTAGTTCAACGACCCCAGCAACCGCGCTTTCCTGGACTCAGCGAGTCTGCTCAGCCTATAACGCTATCCCCATCAATGATTTGGCCTTGCTCGACCGGGCGAGGGCGGGCAGTTGTTTGCCCTTAGCGGAAAACTTTGAGCCATCGAGCGGAGTACTACCCGTTCTACCAAAAATTTACCCTTTAGTCCTAGAACTGGACTGTTGTTCAGTAACCCTAGCCCCCACAGCATCTTACGACTCCCAACTTCTTCCCACCCTGACTCTATCCCGTTCAGAACATCTGTGGTTATGCGTGTGCTTATATCCTAACCGTCCGCGAATAGGCTCCGTCGAGGGATCTCAGGCATGCCCGTGACAGCAACGGCAAAGGCGTCTCCCAAAGTAGCGCCCTTGCCCTCAGAAGACGTCATCTTCGGCCGTTCTGCGGCCATGCAGCCCATTCGTCAGACGGTCGCCAAGATCCTCGCCACAGACCTCCCTGTGCTTATCCAGGGCGAGAACGGCACCGGCAAAGGCCTCCTCGCACAATACATCCACGCACGCTCGCGGTTCGCCTCCGGCGCCTGCATCAAAGTGAACTGCGCCGCGATTCCGGGCCCGCTCCTCGAAAGCGAACTCTTCGGCCACGAAAAGGGCGCCTTCACCGACGCCAACTCTGCCAAACCCGGCTACGTCGAACTCGCCGAAAACGGCACGCTCTTCCTCGACGAAATTTCCGAGCTCGACATGAGTCTCCAGGCCAAAACCCTGCAACTCCTGCAGGACGGCACCTACAGCCGCATCGGCGACACCCAGGAGCGCCGCTCCAACACGCGCATCATCTGCGCCACCAACCGCAAACTCCAGGACGAGATCGCCGCCGGCCGCTTCCGCCAGGATCTCTTCTACCGTATCAACGTCGTCACTCTGAATCTGCCCCCGCTCCGCGAACGTCGAGAAGACATCCCAACGCTCGCCAACCACTTTCTGACCTTGCTCAAAGCAAAGTACGAGCGCGAAGCTCCTCCGTTTTCCGAGGATATGCTTCATGCCTTCACCCAGCAGGAATGGCGGGGAAACGTTCGAGAGCTTGAGAACCTCGTTGCTCGTTATGCTATCTTAGGCGGGCTTGATCCCGTTTCGACGGACCGAACTTTGCGGCGTCCGTCAATTACCCCTTTAAAAGTTTCGGTGGACGGAACGGTTTCGTTGAAGCATATTGCGAAGCAAGCTGTCCGCGAAATGGAAAGCAATGTGATCTTGCAGGTTTTGCGAGAGAACAAATGGAATCGTCGCAAAGCCGCAATTGTTTTGAACATCAGCTACCGGGCCCTGATTTACAAGATCCAGGAAGCTGGGCTTTCGCAAAAGCATCACCGCAAGAGTATTGAGTCGCCTTTAGCATCGGCCCGCAACGCAGCTGCGTTGTCGGAATAACCGACTGTCCCCCCAAAGGCGGCCACTATTTTCGCGTCCCAAAGGATGCGTTTTCGGCATCTAATCGTTGGGGCGTGAGCGAAAAAACTTGGCTGTTGGTGTGAACGATTTTCCGCGCTCCGCGTGGAAAGTCACTTCCCGATGCATCAGCTTTGCGGGGAGTACACACCAAAGCGACTGAGCACAATGCATTTAATCCGGCTTCCGGTGAATGTTGTAGAATTGGCAGTCTGGTAAGAAAAGTGCTCTCCTTTAAGCTGGTTTAGTTCGTTCGGCAGTTGCTTCAGATGTTCGGGACCCTGGGAGAACGATTTGTACACGGCTTTTTATCAACTCAAAGAAGAACCGTTTCGTCTAACCCCTGACCCCAGATTTCTTCATCTGGCCGATCCTCACCGCACCGCGCTCAAAGTTCTTCTTCAGGGCGTTTTGCAACGCAAAGGTTTCACCGTTGTCGCTGGGCCTGTGGGCACCGGCAAGACCACGCTGCTTCACACGGCTCTCCAAATTCTCACCGAAAAATCCGAAGGCCGCGGACGCCTCGTTTCCGCGTTCCTCGTCAATCCCACACTCGCTCCTTCCGAACTTCTCGAGGCTGTTCTCGAAGAATACGAAATCACCTGCACCGCCACGAGCAAGCCGCGCCGCCTCGCTGCTCTCCACCAGATGCTTTTCCAGACGCAACAACAAGGTGGCACCGCGATCCTGCTGATCGACGAAGCCCACCTCATGAGCGTCGAGCTTCTCGAAGAAATTCGCCTCCTCGGCAACACCGACACCTATCAGGAAAAACTTCTTCAGATCGTTCTCTGCGGTCAGCCCGAATTGTTCGCCGTTCTCCAGCGCCCCGAACTTCAGGCGCTCCAGCAGCGCATCGCAAGCACCTGCCTGCTTCGTCCTCTCAGCCTTCCCGAAGTTCGCGCGTACATGGCCGAGCGTCTCCACGCTGCCGGCTTGCGCGGCTCGAGCCCATTCACCGGCACCGCCGTCGAAGTCATTCATCGCCTCACCGGCGGCGTTCCGCGCCTCATCAATTTGCTCTCCGACGCGTGCTTGCTCGTCGGCTTCGAACTCAAGCGCAAACAGATCGACCAGTTCCTCGTCGAACAGGCTTCCGAAGATGTTCTCGGTTTGCTGAAGGGGCCGTTCGCACCAGGCGGCGCCATGGGCACAATTCCGACGAATGCCGCAATTAGCGCTCGCGACCACTCCGGTGCCGAAGAGTCCGCGCCTCGCACCAGCAACTGGGAACGCCCGCAGGCGCGCGCCGCCGCGGCCGCCTCGGAATCCGCGAATCTTTCCTCCACCGCGACGGCCACACTCGCCGCTGAAGATCGCCGCTCCGCCAAGCCCTCTCAGCGCGACGCTAACTGGACCAAGTCCACCTTCGACAACCTGATCGACGCCCTGAAACACGGCCGAGCTACCGCCCGCGAATAGCTGTTACCCCCGGTTCGCTGATGCATGAGCGCGCCTTTATCCTGGGGCGATAGCCGAAGGGATACTGGCCCTGATCGAGCGAGTCGCCACCTGCCGGCCGCTCCCATCTCGCTAAAGGCTATCGTTTTCGTAGCTTGCAGCAGGGGCGCATACCCTTCGAATCCACTGCCATAACCACCCTGAAAAAGCGTCCCAAACGTTACGTAACAATTCGACAACACCTGCCCGAAACCTGCTTGCCCAGTACTGACCCTGTCCTCTACATTGACTGTACAGTGGCTACGAAACGCACTACCGCAAAACTATCCGTCTGCATCCTTTCGCCGCACCCTCTGGTGCTGAGCGAATTCGAGCGCTTGCTCGCCAAGCCTCAATTCAAGGTCACCGTAAAACATCTCGAATCGACCTTGGCTCCCGATCTTCGCAATCTTGAACCGCCGCAGGCGCAGGTTTACGTCATCGATGCGCACGCTGCCCGTCCTGCAACCGGCGCGCTGCTCGCCAATATTTTGGAGCGCTACCCCGAGGCTCGCTTGATCGTCGTGGGCGAACAGCTCAGCGACGCGAACAGCTATTCGCTGCTGCGTCTTGGTGTAAAGGGTTTGTTGACTTACGTGGAAGCCCGCGAACAGTTGATCCGCGCGCTGCCTCTGGTCGCTGTCGGTGGTTTCTGGGTTCCGCGGTCGGTGCTATCCGGCTTCGTCGATTCGATCCTGACCGGTCAGGGCCGCCGCCTCAAGACCGACACGGTCACCAATCTCAGCCGTCGCGAACAGGAAGTCCTGGATTCGTTGCTCGAAAATCTTTCCAACAAAGAGATCGCCAGCAAGCTCAACATCGCCGAGCGCACCGTGAAGTTTCACGTCTCCAACTTGCTCAGCAAGTTCGGTGTCCGCCGCCGCGCCGACCTGATCCTGCTGACCTTCCAGCGCCGCATGGCCCCCGTCGCCTGAAATTTATATTCCTAATTTTGCATTCACTAAGGAAGATTTGTCATCCTGAGCCGTCCGAAGGACGGCGAAGGATCTCAGCCGTAAACTCGATCGACCAACTCAACGACGTCGCCCGCTCTTCGCCGCAACCCACTCAATCCGTAAACTTATACTTGATGATGCACCACAGCGCCTGCACTCCATCCTTCCACGTAATCTTTTTTCCCTCTTCATACGTGCGGCCCGCATAAGAAATCGGCACTTCGTACACGCGCCAATCCTTCTTGGCAATTTTCGCTGTTATCTCGGGCTCAAACCCAAACCGGTCCGATCGCAACTTGATCCCTTGCAAAACCTCTCGCCGGAAAACCTTGTAGCAAGTCTCCATATCGGTCAGCTTCAGGTTCGTAGCAATATCCGATAGCAACGTCAGCGCCGAGTTCGCCACGTAGTGCCAGAAATAATGCACGCGCTGTGGGCCGCCCAAGAATCGCGATCCATAAACAACATCGGCGCGCCCATCCATGATCGGTTCCAGCAATTTCGCATAGTCGCGCGGGTCGTATTCCAGGTCCGCGTCCTGCACCAGCACGATGTCGCCCGTGACCTCCGCGAATCCGCGCCGCAGCGCGGCGCCTTTTCCCTGATTCTGCGCCTGGAAGAAAAATCGCAGATCACCCAGAGGAATCGCGTCGGCGCCGTCGGTGGCAGGAGCCGTTGCGTCTCCCTTTTCCTGGAGCGCCTCCATCGTTTTCAACCGCTCGCGCGTGCCGTCGGTCGAGCAATCGTCCACGATGATGACTTCCTTGCGCGGTTCCGTGTCCAGCACGCGCCGCAGGATTTCGTCGATCGTGTTCTTCTCGTTGTAAACCGGAATCACTACGGACACTTTCGGATCGACCAGTGCCGACGGGCTGTATCTTCTGCGAGCCATAACGTGGCCCGATTGTATCGGCGCGTCCCCTGCAGAGTAAAGTTGTGTAGTTTCCGTAGTGCTCATACTTCGAGTTAGATGCTCCCCGATGAAGACGGACTTTCTCCGCTGAAAAAAACTGAATCGACGTGTTTTCTATTCTGCAGTGCCCGCCCTGCGCGGCGAAACTTTAATCGTTGGTGTATACCCGATATCATACTGATGCGAACTCATGCCGACATTCCACATTGAACAGTTCGGTTGCCGCGCCACGCAGGCCGACGCCGCCGCGATCGAGCGCCAACTCCGTGCGCTTGGCCACGACGTCGCTTCTGCTCCCCACCGCGCCGACGTCATCGTCGTCAACACCTGCACGGTGACCGCGGCCGCCGATTCGCAGGCGCGCGATGCCATTCGCAAGCTGCACGCGCAAAATCCGGCAGCAAAAATCATCGCCACCGGCTGCTACGCCCAGCGCGCTCCCGAAGACCTTGCTGCGCTCCCCGGTGTTTTGCATGTAGTTGGGAATTCACACAAACCCGAAATCCCCAGTCTCATCGCAAAAATCTCACCGCGAACCCGTTTTGCCGGCGTCATCGAACTTCGTGTCGCTCGACACGTTGGCGGATCCCAAAATTCTCACCGCCAACATTTTCGATCGCTCCGAATTCCTCTCGGCTCCTGTTCTGGGCGGGGAAGCCAATCACACGCGCCCAACGCTGAAAATCCAGGACGGCTGCAATCTCCGCTGTTCCTATTGCGTGATCCCATTCGTGCGTGGCAAGAGCCGCAGCATGCCGCCCAACGAAGTGGTCGCCGAAATTCGCCGCCTCGCGGAATCCGGCTATCGCGAAATCGTCCTCAGCGGAATCAACCTCGGCACGTGGGGCCGCGACCTGAGTCCGCGCGTCGAATTTGAAGATTTGCTGCGTCGCATTCTCGACGAAACCGATGTCGCTCGCCTGCGCATCAGCTCCATCGAGCCGCTCGACGTCACTGCCGATCTGATTGCGCTCTTCGCTTCGACGCCGCGTATCGCACAGCACTTCCACATGCCGCTGCAATCCGGTTCCGACCGCATCCTCGCCGCGATGCATCGCTGGTATCGCTCCGAACATTACGCGCGACGCATTGAATTAATCCGCGACGAGCTTCCGAACGCCGCCATCGGCGCCGACGTTATCGCAGGCTTCCCCGGCGAAACCGCCGAAGACCACGCCGCTACGATCGAGTTCATCGAACGCCGCCCGTTCACCTATCTCCACGTCTTCTCGTACTCCGTCCGTCCCGGCACGGCCGCCGAGTCGATGCCCGATCACGTTCATCCTGCAACGATTCATGCGCGTGCCCGTGAACTCCGCGCACTCTCCGAGAAAAAGTCGGCTGCATTCCGCGAATCGCAACTCGGTGCGGCAATCGAAGTTCTGACGCTGCGCCATACGAATGAATCGAATGCGGCCACATCCACCGAAGAATGGACGCCTGCGATCTCCACGAATTATCTTCATTTGCGTCTCGCTGGAGTTTTTCCGCCGAATCAACTTCTGCGCGCGAAAGTCAGCGGCCACGAAAATGGCGTTCTGCATGCCGCGCCGGAAATTGAAAGCAATTTTGCCGTGCACCACGCAGCGTCGCACCTGTAAACTTCGTTCATGCTCGTTCTCGGTGTCGCCAGCCTCGATCAGGATTCCGCCGTCGCGCTTCTCGACGACAAGTCCATACTTGGCGCCATCGAAGAAGAGAAAGTCGATCGCGCGCCTGGCGTAAGCACCGTTCCCGCCGCCGCGTTTCAGCGCATTTTCGATCAACACAACATCACGGCCGCCGATCTCGATGGCGCCGCGCTTGCCGATTCGTCGCAAGAAGCGCGACTGCGCGAATCCGGCCTCGGCTCGAAATTTTCCACGAGCCGTAAGCGCCGCTCCGCGCGGGATCTGCGCAAGTCCACTGCGATTCCACAGCTTCGCGAACTTCTCAACAGCGACAGCAAAGTCAAACTGCACGAGTACGAGCATCATCTGTGCCATGCGGCGAGCGCGTATTACACGTCGGAGTTTGACCGCGCGCTGATTCTCACGCTGGACGGCGGCGGTGCGAGCCGCTGCGGGCAAATCTCGCTCGGCGAAGGCGATGAGATTCGTCCGCTGCGCACGATGCAGTTTCCCGATTCGCTCGGCTGGTTTTACTCGCGCATCACTGCGCTGCTAGGACTGCGGCCGCACTGGGACGAGCACAAAGTGCAATGGCTTGGCCGGCAGGGCCAGCCCGAATATCTCCCGGTCTTTCGCAAATTATTCCGCACCGACAAGTATGGCCTTCCCGTACTTGATCGCCGCTATTTCGCCGCGGGATCCGATGAGCGCGGAACGTTCTCGCCGGTATTTTTCCGCGAGATGAAAATCAACAAAGAGAAACTTCGCGGCGATTCTGCGGTGCAAGCTGCGATCGCGCGCAGCGCGCAGCTTTTTCTCGAAGAGTCCGTGCTCGACATCGCGCACCGGTTTCAAGCTCAGACAGGCGCGGATTCGCTGTGCTTGGCGGGTGGCGTGTTTCTGAATGTTCTCCTTGTGCGCGCCCTCGAGACGCGCAGTACCTTCGATCACGTTTACGTGCAGCCGGTCGCTGGTAACGCAGGCACCGCGCTCGGCGCGGCGTTTCTGGCGCGCAAAAAACTGAGCGGAAAATCCGGCCGCGGCCCGCTGAAAACGCTCGCGCTCGGCCCGGGGCTCGGCTCGCAGGACATCAAGGCGGTGCTCGACAATTGCAAAATCATTTACAAGTACACGTCGGGCGAAGAACACCTGATTTCCGAATGCGTGAAGATTCTGGCGAGCGACAAGATTGTTGCCTGGTGCCAGGGCCGCACCGAATTCGGCCATCGCGCGCTCGGCAATCGCAGCATTCTTGCGTCGCCGTTTTCCGAATATGTCATCGACAACGTGAATCAGTACATCAAGCACCGCGCCGACTTTCATCCGTTCGCGCTGTCGGTGCCTGCGGAACGCGCGCATGAATTTTTCGACGCTTCGCCGAACTGCCGCTTCATGGCCTCGCTTGCAAAACTGCGATCGAATATCGAAGGGCTCGAGCAGTTCGCGTTCAACAATCGCGAGGTGCGCGTTCACACGGTGGAAAAAGAATCGAATCCAAGTTTCTGGCGGCTGCTTCAGAAATTCGGCGAATCCGCGCCTGCTCCGATTCTGGTGAACACCAGCTTCAATCTTTTCGGTGAACCGCTCGTCTCCGACCCTCGCGAAGCCGTCCGCAGCTTTTACACCTCCGGCATCGATGCGCTGGCTTTAGGTTCCTTCCTCGTCGTGAAGTAAGAATCCGTTTTCATCTCAATTCTCAAAGATGACCTGGGCGAAGGCCTGGTCGGCGGTGTGGGTGATGCTGAGGGCGATATTTTTTACGCCGAGGCGATCGGCGATTTTGCCCGCTTCGCCGTGGAGTTTTACGGTGGGACGGCCGCCGGGTTGGCGGACGACTTCGACATCGACCCAGCGCACGCCGCGGCTCCAGCCGGTACCGAGAGCTTTCATCGCGGCTTCTTTTGCGGCGAAGCGGCCGGCGAAGCGTTCGTACTTATTCTTGAAGCGCTCGCAGTATTCGCGCTCGGCGGGCGTGTAGAGGCGGCGGAGAAACGTTTCGCCGTGGCGCTCGATGGCGGCCTTTATGCGGCCGACTTCGGCGATGTCGACTCCGAGGCCGATGATCAAGGATCCCTCCGCAAGAGCGTTGGCGCCGATTCCTGTGTGGCGCCCGACTGCGATTATACTGACAGGATTGTGGCCACCAAGAAAACATCGCCGCGCAAGCGCGGCACGTCGATAGGGAAAGTAAAGTTGTCGAAATCCGTGGCGCTGAAGGCGGCGTCCGGCAAAAGAACTGGCGCGAAGTCGCGCGCGAAGACCGTCTCGAAGCCAAGCACGAAGAAGCCAAGCTCGAAGGATTGGACGGAGCGGACTCAGCGGGGCGTTACCGTTTTGCAGGCCGCGGCGTTCAACAAGTTGCCGTGGCTCGTGCATGGATTTTCCACGCGATCCGGTGGGGTCAGCGAACTCGACGGCGAGAAAGTTTTGAATCTGGGCGCGGTGGAATGGGACAAGCGCGAGAACGTCGAAGAAAACAAGAAACGATTTCAGGCGGCGGCCGGCGCGAGCGATCTGGAATTTGTGTCGCTGCACCAGATTCATTCGGATGTGGTGCGAATTTTCGATGCGACGCCGAGTAAGCAGTGCAAGGGAGACGCGCTCGCCACGAATCGAAAAGGCTTGCTGCTCGGCGTGCGGACGGCGGATTGTTCGCCGGTGCTGGTGGCCGATCCGAAGAAGCGTGTTGTGGCAGCGATTCATGCGGGTTGGCGCGGGACGCTGGCGCGGATCGTGGCGAAGACGATCGGGCAGATGCAGATGGAGTTCGGGTCGGAGCCGAAAGATCTGCTTGCGGCGATCGGACCGACGATTGGCGGGTGCTGCTACGAAGTCGGGACGGAAGTGGCGGCGGATTTTTCCGCGAAGTTTTCCAACGCTTCGGAATTTTTCGATGAGCTGCGGACTGGGGACGAGCCCAACCCGTTGCAATGGCTGAACATGATGCCGCCGGGGCATCAGCCGCCGCCGAAGAAGGTGCTGCTGGATTTGAAGAAGGCGAACAGGGCGCAGCTGCTCGAGGCTGGGGTGTTGCGAGAAGAATATTTTTGTGAGCGAGCTTTGCACGTCGTGCGACGTGGAGCGGCTGTTCAGCTATCGCAAGGAAGGGGCGATGAGCGGGCGATTGCTGTCGGTGATCGGGATTCGCGGGTGAGGTTTCGCTTGGGGTTCGCTTTTTGGGGGTATACCCCGGTGTTTTTCTGAAGAGTGAATAAGTGGAGTGGATTGAGCGGTTTGCGGAATTGATGATTTTCGAGAGTGTGGAAGTGATTGGAAAGAGTGGGCTTGCGGGAGTGCGTGAATCGGGAGAGCGCCGGAAGAGTGGGTTTGGCGAGTTCACAGGGGATGTTACCACAAGGTAACGTACTTGTCAAGGACCGATTTGGGAATTGAGACGGTACCGAGACCCGAACGTCCGCGACGATGGGGAAATCGAAGAGAGATTCCTCTCTGCGCGAGCCGACGCGTTCGCACAGAAGCGAACGCGAAGAAAAGGCGTCGGCTCGCTCCGTTCGGAATGACAGGTCTGGGTGTAGCGGCGAGCCGGTGAAGCATTGATAGGTCCGAGCGTAACGGGTGAAAGCCAAGTAGATCGGTTCAAGCGCAACCGGGTGAAAGCCAAGTTGATCGGTTCAAGCGTTCGAATTGGGGATGAAGCGGAAGATTGATTGGATTTGGGATTCGAAATGACGGGTGGCGGGGATCCTTACAATTTGGGTCGGTTTGAGGAGGCGCAACGGCCGGTTTATGCGCGGGTGTGTGAGGAGTTGCGGCGCGGGGCGAAGACGAGTCACTGGATGTGGTTTATTTTTCCGCAGATTCGGGGGCTGGGGAGAAGTCCGATGGCGGAGCGGTTTGCGATTGGGTCGTTGGAGGAGGCGCGGGCTTATTTGGGGCATGTGGCGTTGGGTGGGCGGTTGCGGGAGTGTACGGAGCTGGTGAATGGGGTGGAGGGGCGGACGGCGTCGGAGATTTTTGGGTCTCCGGATGATTTGAAGTTTTGTTCGTCGATGACGTTGTTTGCGAAGGCGGGGGACGAGGCGGTTTTTCGGCGGGCGATTGAGAAGTATTTTGGCGGGCGGATGGATTCGGGGACGTTGGAGAGGATTTAGTTGGTGCTTCAGGGGCTGAAGCCCCTTTATTCGGTCGGCTTAATGTCGCGACGAAAGCCGCGACCACGGAGCGTTACCCGCAAGCTGCGGCTCACAATTGGCACCTGCCGACATAGTTTGTGGCGGGGTTTACTGCTGAGATCCTTCGCTTCGCTCAGGATGACAACGGGTTTGTGTGTGTGTGGACCTTGGCTGGAGGGGCAAAGTCGAAACCCGCACCCTCTGACGACTGAGGGTGCGGCACCCGGCCGCGAGCAACAAGACTTTCCACAGAAGCATAATTCGCGGTAGGACTTACTGCTGAGATCCTTCGGCTTCCTTCGGACGGCTCAGGATGACAACGGGTTTCTAGGTTGAGGGTTGCGGAGGTGGTTTCCAGCTGTGGGTTGCGGAGGCGGAATCAGTCGGAGGTTGGGATGGGAAAGGCCCGCGATCTGGGAAACGATCGCGGCTACAGGGAGTCGGCGGGTTTTCTGTTCAGGTTTGGGCGGGGGGATCGGCGGGGCCGAAGGTTAGGCCGGCTTTTTGCATGCCGAGGAGGAATTTGTCGACTTCGGCTGCGTCGGGGTCCCAGAGCAGGATGTCGTCGCGAACGTTGTTGAGGTCGAGGAAGGCGGGGTTGTATTTGCGAAGGGAATCGATGGCGGCGCGGGCTTCTTCGTGGCGGCCGAGCATGCCGCAGGCGGCGATGGTTGTGAGCTGCATCCAGTGGAATTCGGGCATGTTCATTTTTTTTGCGGTTTGCAAAGCGGCCTTGTAGTCGCCTTTGCGGTAGTGATGATGAACAAAGATGAGGTAATACCAGCCGGGGTGGTGGCGGTTGAGATCGAGGGCGCGTTGCGCGAGGGCGACGCCTCGCTCCCACTCACCGGAAAAGGCAAGCATGATGGCCATGTAAGCCCAGGTTGAGCCGTCGCGGGAATTGAGCGACATGGCGCGCTCGGCGGTTTCGCGAAAGGCGATGAAGTCGCGGCTGAAGAACTGGACAGCCGCGAGTTCCTTCCAGCCGGCCTGGCAGGCGGGATCGATTTTGACGGCGCGCCATGCGGCGTCACGCGCGCGCTCCAGTGAATTTTCTCGCGGATTGAACCGGTCGAAATATTCCAGTTGATAGATGCTGGAAAGGCAGGCCCAGGCGTTGGCGTGATTGGGTTCGCGTTGAAGCGCGATCTCGAGGGCGTCGCGAAGCGCGGCGTGCTCCTTGGGATTGACCTGCTGCATGAAGGCGTAATAGCGGAGGACGAGTTCAGAGGCGGTGAGGTCGTTTGGATTTCGATCGCGGGTGGGTGCGGCCATGGAGCGAACGAGAACGCCATAGCCATCGGCGACGGAAGTGACGATCTGGTCGGTGATGTCGTCCTGAATCTGGAAAGCGTCCTCGCTGGTGATTTCGCAGTCGTAGGATTCGGACCAAAGTTGAGTGCCACTCTGGGCATCGATGAGTTGCACGTTGACGCGGATGGCGGGGCCGCGTTTGCGGATGCTGCCTTCCATTACGTAGCGCGCGCCCAACGAATGACCCACGGTGCGGATGTCGGCGGGGCGGTCTTTGTAAGCCATCGCGGAGTTATGTGCGATGACTTGAAGATAGGGAAAGCGCGCGAGGCCGGCGGTGACGTCTTCGGTCAGACCATCGGCGAGTGAATCGAGGTTGGCGTCGCCGCTGCCGGTGCGGAAAGGAAGGACGGCGATCCAGAAGCCTTCACTCGCTCTACTTTCTCCGGAAGAAGTTTTCACTGGCGCCGCGCTCGCAGGCGGAACGGATCGCGCGGCATCCGACGACGATGTATCGAGTCCGGCTTTGCGGAGATCGCCAAGCATTTGCTCGACGATGTCGGGCTGCCACCACTTCGAGAGTTCTACCTTGGCGATGGCGCCGAAATCCGGGCGCAGGTTTAGCAAGCGTTGCAAGGCTGCGCGTGCTTGAAGCAGGTCTCCGGCTTGCGCGGCAACCGCGGCGAGCATCATGTGCGCGGTCCACAACCCGGGCATGTTGACGCGGAGCATGAGCTCGAGAGCGCGCTGAGCATCGCGCTGGCGATACGCGTTGACGATCATCGCGAAAACGTACCAACTCGGGTAATTGGAATTGAGCTGTGTGGCGAGCTCTGCGAGCGCGCAGCCGCGTTCCCAGTCGCCGGAGTAAGCAAACTCCATGCCGAGGAAGGCGGTGACGTAGCCGTCCATGACATTGAGAGACAGGGCGCGCTCGGCTGCAGGCCGAAACGATCCAAATTCGTGGCGGAAGAAAAACGCAGATGCAAGAGCGGCGTTGGCGAGGTGGCTGGATGGCGCGAGGGCGACGGCACGGCGTGCGGCGTCGAGCGAGCGATCCATCGAATTCGGACGCGGATTGTAGTTGTGGGAATATTCGGCGCGATAGAGCCAGGAGAGCATGGCCCAGCAATCGGCGCGATCGGGCGCGAGTTTGACGGCGCGCTCGAGGGCGATGACGCCGGCTAACTGCTCGTCGGCGGTCACGTGCTGGTGAAAACCAAAGCTGCGGACCAGAGCTTCGTAAGGAGTGAGCGATTCGGGATCACGGCTGCGCAGAGCTTCGGTCATGCTGTGGGCGAGGATGCCTTGCGTGTCGCCGACGGTGGCGACGATGCGCGGGACGACGTCGTCGAGTAGATCGAGGATGGAGTCGGAGTTGAAAGGGCGATCGTAGCTGCCCGACCACAGGCTCGTGCCGGAAGCGGCGTCGACGAGCTGGGTTGCAATGCGAACTTTTGGGCCAGCCTGACGGATGCTGCCTTCCATCACATAGCGCGCGTTGAGTTCTTTGGCGACGGCGCGCACATCGACGGCTTGTTGGGAATAGCGGGCGGTGGAACTGCGAGCGACGACGCGCAGATAAGAAAACTTCGACATGTTGGCGACGATGTCGTCGGAGAGGCCATCGGCGAGGGCGGCGAGATCAGGATTGGTGCCGCTGTACTTAAAGGGAAGCACGGCAACCCAGAAGCCTTCGTCTTCGCGAATGGTGGAGTGCGATGTGCCGGAGCCGGGAGTGGTTGCCGTTCGCGGCGCGGCGGATGAGATTGACGCGGGGCGCGCGGAGGAAGCGATGCCGCTAAGGCGGGCGAGATCGCGAAATTCGTTACTGATGTCGCGGGCGGTTTGCAGACGGTAGCGCGGATCTTTTTCGAGGCAGCGGCGAACGATGCGAGCGAGATCGCTGGGAAGGTCGGAGCGCAAGTCGGAAATGGAAGGCGGATCGTCGCGCAGGATCGCGGAGGTGAGTTCGGCGGAGGAGTGACCCGTGAACGGGCGATGACCGGTACACATTTCGTGGATGAGAACACCGAGGGAGAAGATGTCGGTGCGATGGTCGAGCGCGCGGCCGGAGATTTGTTCGGGCGACATGTAGGCGGGTGTGCCCATGACGACGCCGATCTGCGTTTGAGCGGAGGTGAGGGTGGCGTCGCCGAAGGATTGGGCGCTGACGTCTTTGGCGAGGCCGAAGTCGAGAATTTTGACGCGGCCTTCGTGGGTGACCATGACGTTGGCGGGCTTGAGGTCGCGATGGACGATGCCTTTTTCGTGCGCGGCGGAGAGCGCGTCGGCGACGGCTTTGGCGATTTCGATGATTTGCGCGGCGGGGAGACCGCCGGGAGGCATGAGGCGATCGAGCGATTGGCCTTCGATGAGCTCCATGGTGAGGAAGTGGATGCCGTCGGACTCTTCGACGGAGAAGATGGTGACGATGTGCGGGTGGTTGAGAGCGGCGACGGCGCGGGCTTCGCGCTGGAAGCGGGCGAGGCGCTCGGGATCGCGGGCGGTTTCGGGGGAGAGGACCTTGAGGGCGACGTCGCGCTGGAGTTTTGTGTCGGTGGCGCGATAGACCTCGCCCATGCCACCGGAGCCGAGGGCACTGACGACTTGATAGTGGGCTAGGGTGCGGCCGATCAAATTTGCTCCAAGGATAATGCGTGTTGCGACTGGGGCACTGTTGCGTGCGGGTGTTGGCGATTCTACCAGAGGTGCCGCTGGGTCCCTGTATGTCAGAGGAGGAAGAGAAAGTCAAAAACCGCACCCTTTTCAAAAAGCAAAAAGGGTGCGGCACCCAACTGCCGCTTAGGGGAGGACGGGGAGCGGGGAATTTGAGTTTGGCGCGGCGTTGAGTTCGTTGAGGGCGAGTTGGCCGCAGGCGGCCATGACGTCGCGGCCGCGGGAGTGGCGTACGAAGGTGGGGATGCCGGCCTTGATGAGATATTTTTGGAAGACGTCGATGACTTCGGGGGAGGATTCGTGGAAGGGAAGTGAGCCGGGATTCCACGGGATGAGATTTACCTTGCAGGCTTTGAGCGGGGCGAGGAGTTTGTATACGCGTTTGGCGTCGGCGAGGGAGTCGTTGACGCCGCCGAGCATGACGTATTCGAACATCAGATATTCCCAGGAGCGGAGCGGGTATTCGCGGCAGGCCTTCATCAAGGCGGCGAGCGGATATTTTTTGTTGATGGGCATGAGCGCGTCGCGCTGTTCGTCGTTGGAGGCGTTGAGAGAGATGGCGAGGCCGGGGCGGACTTCTTCCTTGGCGAGCTTTTCGATGCCGGGGACGATGCCGCTGGTGGAGAGCGTGGTGTGTTTGGGCGAGATGGCGATGCCTTTGGGGTCGAGGAGCAGGCGAAGAGCGGCGGTGACGTTGTCGAAGTTCAGGAGCGGCTCGCCCTGGCCCATGAGGACGATGTTGGTGTTGGGCTGGAGAGCGTCTTTGTGTTCTTCGAGCGGGATGAGAACTTGCGCGACGATTTCGCCGGGCGTGAGATTGCGGATGAGGCCGAGTTGCGCGGTGAGGCAGAACTGGCAATCGACGGCGCAGCCGGCTTGCGTGGAGATGCAGATGGTCTGGCGGCCGTCGCTGGGCATGAAGACGGCTTCGACGCTGGCGGCGCGGGAAGTGGCGCGGTCGTCGCCAGGCGGGAGGGAGAAGAGATAGCGGACCGAGCCGTCGGTGGAGTTGTAGCGCTGGCGGATGAGGGGGAGCGTGATTTTGGATTCGTTGGCGAGGCGTTCGCGGAAGGCGGCAGGGAGCGTGGACATTCTTGCGAGGTCGAAGAGGCGTTCGACGTAGAGGGATTGGTAGAGTTGCGCGCCACGGTAGGCGGGTTCGCCGAGGGAGACGGCGAGGTCGGTGAGGGACTTGTTTGGATTGGCCGAGGAGTTCGATGGGCATGAAGTTACCGCTGCGCACTATTTTAGCATGCTGGGTTGGAAGGCATGGAGAAGTGCTGGAGGCGAACGGATCAATCGAAGAGAGATTCCTCCGCTACACAAGCCGACGCGCTCACAGGAAGTGAGCGCGAAGAAAAGGCGTCGGCTCGCTCCGGTCGGAATGACACGCGTTTCTTATCGGAATGACACGCGTTTCTTAAGGGTTGCCATTCGAATACGGGCGGTGTTCTAACCTGCGAGAGGTTTCGCGCAGGGCAACACGGAGGGCGGGTTCACGTCGCTCGGTCACGAACGGCGCTATAATTGGCGGGTAACGGTGGGAAAACTCCGGATGTGCCCTGCGGAGGCGTTCATTTTATGGGAAAGCAGATCAGCGTTGCGCAAATTGGGATTTCGGATTGGGTGGCGGGGCTTGCGGCGATGTCGGAGCGCGAGTTCACGCTGAAAAATGTGCAGGATTACATCGTCGCGCATGTGGTGAAGCCGGAGACGCTGGAGAAGTATCTTTATTTTTCGAAGGGCAGCTACACACGCAACCTGATTTTCAAGAACGACATCTTTGAATGCATGGCGATCTGCTGGGAAATCGGGCAGTCGAGCCGCGTACACAATCATCGCGATCAGAATTGCTGGATGTCGGCGCCGATCGGAAGATTGAAAGTGCAGAATTTTCGGGTGACGGATCAGGACGCGGCGCTGGGGACGTGTCACATCTTGCCGACGGATATCTACGAGATGGATGCGGCGCATCCGGTGCATGTCGATCCGCTCGAGCCGGTGCACCAGGTATTGAATTTGCCGGAGTTCAATCAGCGGGCTGTGAGCGTGCATGTGTATTCGAAGCCGTTTGATATTTGCGAGGTGTATCAGCGGGAGCAAGGGACGTATCGGGATGTGCCGCTGCATTACACGAGCGAGTATGGGAAGTTGAATCCGGAAGAGAAATTGATTTAGAAATTGGAAAATAGAAACCGGAAAAGCGAAAGTCGATTCGTACTTACGTAGTCCCCGCTGCGTTGTTCGTGAAGTTAAGATAGTTCTAAGCTCGTACTAAGGCCCGTACGCATTTCCCTTTATTGCGGGCTGTGTGACACTACTTGTGATGACTACGGAAGCGCGCGACATACAAAAGCGGGTGTTGCCGAACGGCTTGGTCGTCCTGACCGAGACGATGTCGCATGTGCGGTCGGTGAGCGTGGGCGTGTGGGTGCGCAACGGCTCGCGGCGCGAAGTGCGCGAAGAGAACGGGCTGGCGCACTTCATGGAACACATGGTGTTCAAGGGCACGGAGCGGCGGTCGGCGGAAGCGATCGCGCGCGAGATGGACTCGATCGGCGGGATGCTGGACGCGTTCACGTCGAAAGAGCAGATTTGTTTCAACGCGAAGGTTTTGGACGATCATTTGCCGATCGCGTTTGACGTGATCGCGGATCTGGTGCTGCGGCCGAAATTTGATTCGGAAGATGTGAAGAAGGAGCGGCAGGTGGTTCTGGAAGAGATCAAGATGGATCTCGACAATCCGGAATACATGCTGCATGAGATTTTTACGCGCGGGTTCTGGCCGGAGCATCCGCTGGGGCGGCCGATTCTGGGAACGCCGGAGACGGTGAAGAAATTTAATCGCGAGGCACTGCGGAACCGGTTTCAGAGGTGGTTTGCGCCGGACCACCTGGTGATTTCGGCGGCGGGAAATGTCAGCCACGAAGCGGTAATGGAATTGGTGGAGCGGGAGTTTGGCGGGCTGCAAGCTTCGGGCGAGACGGACGAAGAAACGGCGCCTGGGACGCAGGCTCCGATTCATATCGAATCGAAGAAAGAATTAGAGCAATGCCACGTGTGCATCGGAGTTCCGTCGGTGCCGTTGGCGGATGAGCGGAGTTTTGCGGTGGCGGTGATGAACAATTTGCTGGGCGGCGGGATGTCGTCGCGGCTGTTTCAGAATATTCGCGAGAAGCAAGGGCTGGCGTATGCGGTGTTCAGCGAGCTGACACCGTATTCGGACGCGGGAATGATGACGGTGTACGCGGGGACGGCGAAAGAAACGGTCGATCAGGTGATCGATCTGATCGTGAAGGAATTCCGCGATCTAAAAGAGACGCTGGTGACGGAAGAAGAGCTGCGGCGCGCGAAGAATCATTTGAAGGGTTCGCTGATGCTGTCGCTGGAGTCGACGAGTTCGCGGATGTCGAACCTGGCACGGCAGGAATTGTATTTCCGGCGATTTTATTCGCTGGACGAGATTCTGGCGGGGATTGAAACGGTGACGCGGGAAGAGATTCAGGCGGTCTCGCGTGAATTTTTCCGGCCGGAGCAGATTGCGGTGACGGCGCTGGGGCCGTTGAATGGGTTTTCCCTCGATCGGTCGCGGTTGGCCTGCTAAGAGTCCTACCTACAGATCCACCAAAGAATATTCACCACAGAGTTCGCAGAGAACGCAGAGGCGTGACGATTTCCACATTTTCGCTCTTTCTTCGTTGACCTCGGTTGGAGGCTTTGCGATGATGCGGGAAGTTCGGTGCTGTGAGCGACTTTGCTCATGAGCTGGGCGCGTTGCGCCGACGGGCACCGAATCCTGCGGGGCTGAGGGGGAAGCGATCGGTTTGCGGATCTCGATTCTGGCGTCGGGTAGCTCGGGGAACATCACGTTGCTCGAGACGGAGAAGACCCGACTGCTGGTGGACGCGGGACTCGGCAAACGCGAAACGCTGGCGCGGCTGGCGGCAGTTGGCAAAGACGTCGAGCACATCGACGGGATTCTGATTACCCACGAACATTCGGATCATTGCAACGGCTTGCCGCAGATGCTGGGCATGTGGAAGGCGCCGCTGTATGTAACGGAAGCGACGCTTGCGGAATTGCATCGCGCGCTGCCGGAGCGGCTGGAGAAGCGGCTGCGCGGGGTTGAGGCGATTCACGCGGGGCAGACGTTTTCCGTTGGCGACATTGAGGTGCACCCGTTCCGGATTCCGCACGATTCGGCCGATCCGGTGGGATATTCGTTCCGCGCGAACGGCGTGAAATTTTCGATTGTGACGGACCTGGGATTCATGCCGGAACTGGTGAAGGTGCATTTACGTGGGTCGGATTGTCTGATGGTGGAATCGAATCACGATCTGGAGATGCTGAAGGTGGGGCCGTATCCGTGGGTGGTCAAGCAGCGTGTGCTGAGCCGCACGGGACATTTGTCGAATCACGCGGTGAGCGAGTATCTGGCGGATGCGGATGGATTCGACGGGTTCGCGCGGTATCTGGTGCTGGCGCACATTTCGGCGGAGAACAACAATCCGGATGTGGCGCGGATTTCGGCGGAAGAGGCGCTGCGGCGCCGGCCTGCGGAGAGCGCGTTCGGCGGAGAGTTGTTGATTGCGTCGCAGGCGGAGCCGCTGCAGACGATTGAGTTGTAGGGAATTCACTCCAGGTTCGACCAAGCAAACGAAAAGTCGAGTTGTATTAATGTGCTTGAAGCCTGCGCTGTCGTTACGGCTGAGATCCTTCGGCCGCTTGGCGCGGCCTCAGGATGACAACGTTTGGAATGTGCGTCGCGATGCGGGAAGGATTGTGGTCGCGTGGCATGTAAACCCCGCGATCTGGGAGACGATCGCGGCTACAGGTCTTCGTGGTTGACAGTGTGCGCGGGAGTCTCCTAGACTCGGGATGTTCTTGGTAGAGGTGCGGAGACCATTAGTAGCTTGAGTTGAGGTTCCGAGCAGCATCGGAGCTCAAGTGAAAGGGGATTGCGGTTTCTCCGCCGAAATCATCGCAGGCTGAAGGCGATGGTTGGGGGGCAGGGCTAAGACCTGTCCACTGTCATCTGGCACCGGCGGTTTGGGTGCTCGG
The DNA here is from genome assembly GCA_963766985.1 of uncultured Acidobacteriota bacterium. Taxonomy (GTDB): domain Bacteria; phylum Acidobacteriota; class Terriglobia; order Acidiferrales; family UBA7541; genus Acidiferrum. Next base: position 606,998 of record CAVYCJ010000002.1, on the reverse strand, counting down.
GTGAAGCGCTATCGAGAGGCAGCGATCCCGAGTTGTGGTTTCTTCGTGGTTCCTCCTTTCGTTTTGTGCTTCCCTGAAAATTTGAGTCGATTGCCGCGATTGATGCGGCAGAAGCAAAACCAGATCTCGCATGGGCGAAGATCGTGCGGGCCTGGGGCGCAGGAGTCCTGCGCCCCTACATGATGGCGACTGCGGCGGGATTCGCGAGATGCGCTCAGTGATGGACACGTGGCTCTGAAAGGTGAGTGAAGAGAGTGGCGATGGAACTGTTTGCGTTGACGCGTGCGTTGGTGGATATCGAGTCGGTGACCGAGAACGAGAAGCGGGTGGGTGATTTTCTGTTCGCGCACCTGGCGGAGATGGCGGGGCGCACGGGCGGAAAAGCCGAGCGGATTGTGGTGGCGCCGGCGCGCGACAACGTTTTTGTTTCGTGGGGCGAGCCAACGGTGGTGCTGTCGACGCACATGGATACGGTGCCGCCGTTTTTTGGGTCGAACGAGGATGAGGAATTCGTGTGGGGGCGCGGGTCGTGTGACGCGAAGGGAATTATCGCGTCGATGATTTTTGCCGCGGAGAAATTGCTGGCGGCGGGGACGCGAAATATCGGGTTGCTATTTGTGGTGGGCGAAGAGCGGAATTCGGCGGGAGCAAAAGCGGCCGCGGAATCGCCGCTCGCTGGACGGACGAAATTTTTGATCAACGGTGAGCCGACCGAGAATCGTGTGGCGGCAGGTTCGAAAGGAGCGCTGCGATACGAGATTACGGCGCGCGGGAAGCTGGCGCATTCGGCGTATCCGGAACTGGGGCATTCGGCGATTCATGCGCTGCTGGATGTGCTGAACGATGTGCGGAAGGTGGCGCTGCCGCAGGATCGCGTGCTGGGGCCGGCGACGCTGAACGTGGGAACGATTGCGGGCGGGCGCGCGCCGAATGTTGTGGCGGATGAAGCGCGGGCGGAAATCATGTTTCGCACGGTGGGAGATCCGTCGTCGCTGCGCGAAGGGGTGGCGCATGCGGTTGCGGGGCGAGCGGAGGCGCATGAGGTGTTGCACACGCCGGCGTTGATGCTGGGCACGTTCGATGGATTGCCGCAGACGACGGTGGCGTTTACGACGGATATTCCGGCGCTGATGGGTGCGTGGGGCGAGCCGTTTTTGATCGGGCCGGGGAGCATTCATCTGGCGCATACGGCGGAGGAGCGGGTGCCGAAGAAGGAGTTGGTGGAGGCGGTGGAGATTTATGCGCGGATGACGACGGTGTTGCTGGAGAAGGCGAAAGGCGAAGTAAAGAAGCAATGAGGTAACGAAGTAACGACGGAAGAGAAAGTACGAAGAGTGGACGACGAAGTTGGATGGAGCGATTTGGGTGAGGCTGACTCTAAACCCGCACCCTTTTGAAGGCAAAAGGGTGCGGCACCCAACTGCCGCGAGGAGATCACAAGTGAGTTTGGGGTTGGCGATTGTTGGGTGCGGGAAGATGGGGCGCATGTGTGAGGCGCTGGCGCCGGAGTATGGGTTTGAGGTGCGGGCGCGGTTTAGCGGCGCGAATAATGCGGACGGTGCGGGGCTGACGCGCGAGGCGCTGCGTGGAGTGGATGTGGCGGTGGAATTTTCGGAGCCTGCGGCGGCTTTGAAAAATATTCGGGCCCTGGCGGCTGCGGGAGTTTGCGCGGCGGTGGGAACCACCGGTTGGAGCGAGGAGTTAGCGGCGGCGCGCGAGGCGGTGACGCAGAGCGGAACGGGGCTGGTTTGGGCGGCGAATTTTTCGGTGGGAGTGAATTTGTTTTTGCAGATTGCGGGATGCGCGGCGGAGTTGTTTGCGAAGCAGCGCGAGTATGAGGCGTGGGGCTGGGAGATGCATCACTCGGCGAAAAAGGATGCGCCGTCGGGGACGTTGAAGAAATTGGCGGAAGTGATGCGTGCGCATGGGTACGACCGGCGAATTGATTTGAGTTCGAGCCGCGCGGGAGCAGTGCCGGGGACACACGAGATCGGGTTCGATTCGCTGGGCGACACGATTACGTTGCGGCATACGGCGCGAAACCGCGAAGGATTTGCGCGGGGGGCGTTGCAGGCGGCGCGATGGGTCGTGGGGAAGCAGGGATTTTTTGAGTTTCGGGACGTGGTGGGGGAGCTGGGGGAAGAGAAGGGGGACAGTCGACAGTTGAAAGTCGAAAGGGAAGAAATTTCGGGGAGCATGGGTGCGGTTGCGGGTCGAGTTGGATCACGGGGAGTCTAAACCCGCACCCTTTTTAAAAACAAAAAGGGTGCGGCACCCAACTGCCGTTTTGAATTTTTTGGGCGGCGAAGATTTCGAAATTCGAAGAGTGAAACGGAAGGAGAAAGAAAATGTTTACAGGATGCGGAACGGCGATGGTGACTCCATTTCGCGGCGATGGTTCGCTGGATGAGGCGGCGCTACGGAAGTTGATTGCTCGGCAGATTGAAGCGGGAATCGATTTTCTTGTGCCGTGCGGAACGACGGGCGAAAGCCCGACGTTGACGCACGAGGAGCACGTGCGCGTGGTTGCGATCACGGTGGAGATAGCGAAGGGGCGGGTGCCGGTGCTTGCGGGCGCGGGCGGATACAACACCGCGGAAGTGATCGCAATGGCGCGGGAATTGGCGGCGATCGGCGTCGATGGGATTTTGTCGGTGACACCGTATTACAACAAGCCGACGCAGGAAGGTTTGTATCAGCATTATCGGGCGATTGCGGAGGCAGTCGATCTGCCGATTATTTTGTACAGCGTGCAGGGGCGGACCGGGATCAACATCGAGCCGGCCACGGTGGTGCGGCTAGCGGCGATTCGAAACATCGTTGGGATCAAGGAAGCGTCGGGCAGCATCGCGCAGATGGCGGCGATTCTGAATAGTGTGCCGGAAGATTTCGTTGTGTTGTCGGGCGATGATGCGATCACGCTGCCGCTGATTGCGCTGGGCGGGCGCGGAGTGATTTCGGTTGTGTCGAACGAAATTCCCGCGGAGATGACGGAGATGGTGCGGCTGGCGCTGCGCGGAAATATCTGGGGGGCACGCGAAATTCACCGGCGATTCCATCCGTTGATGGAAGTGAATTTCGTCGAGTCGAATCCGGGACCGGTAAAAACGGCCATGGCCGAAATGGGATTGCTCGAGCCGGTGTGGCGCTTGCCATTGGTGGCGCCAAAGCGCGAGAATCGCGAGCGAATCGTTGGAGTGTTGAATTCGCTTGGGCTCGTCGAAAGGCTGCATGCTGCCGTCGCAAATTGAAAAGCTGTTCGATCATCCGCCTGCGGAATACGAAGAAGAGCATTTTGAGTTGTTCGACCGCTTCAAGGCGGCGCTGAATCGCGGCGAAGTGCGCGCGGCGGAGCCGGATGCGTCGACGAAGAGCGGCTGGCGCGCGAACGCATGGGTGAAAAAGGGAATCCTGCTCGGATTTCGCATGGGCGCGACGGTGGATATGTCGACATCGGCCGCGGAAGCCGCAGGAGATTTGCCGCATCAGGCGCGGCAGGCATTCATCGACAAGTCGACTTATCCGCTGCGGTATTTCGAGGTTGCGGATGGCGTTCGGATCGTGCCGGGCGGATCAAGCGTGCGCGACGGCAGCCACATCGGGCGCGGCGTGATCTGCATGCCGCCGATGTTTGTGAATGTCGGCGCGTATGTCGGCGAGAACACGATGATCGATTCGCATGCGCTCGTGGGGAGCTGCGCGCAGGTCGGAAAGAATTGTCATATTTCGGCGGCGGCGCAGCTTGGCGGTGTGCTGGAGCCGGTCGGGGCGATGCCGGTGATCATTGAGGATCATGTGTTGGTGGGCGGGAATTGCGGCGTGTATGAAGGGACTGTTGTGAAGGCGCGGGCGGTATTGGGCAGCGGGACGATTTTGAATCGGTCGATTCCGGTGTATGACCTGGTGAAGGACGCGGTTTATACGGCGACGGATACGGACCCGCTGATTATTCCGGAAGAGGCGATTGTTGTGCCGGGTTCGCGCGCAATTACGCATGAAGTGGGGAAAAAGCATGGGTTGTCGCTGCAAGCGGCGGTGATTGTGAAGTATCGCGATGGGAAGACGGACTCGCGGGTGAAGCTTGGAAGATTTGCTGCGGTAGAAGTTCCTGCCTTGGATCATTTGATCTTGCCGAGATGGGGCGCAGGGGTCCTGCGCCCGTACATGGCTAGGAATCGCAGAGTGTGGCAAGACGCAGCGGCCGGGCGGAGTGCCCCCCCTACAACGGCTCGAAAGCGGCGCGTCGAGTGTTTTTATTGCGACAGGACTTTTTCGAAGAAGGCCAGCGCGCGCGGGTCGTTGGATTGGCCGAGCCAGAACATGGCCTGTTTGCGAACGACGGGATTGCGATTGTTTTGTGCGACCTCGATGAGTTTCGGCACGCCTTCGCCTTTCGGCATTTGGCTGAGCGCGAATACGGCTTTCTTTTTCACTTCAGTGTCCGGATCGTTCTCGATCGCGTCGGTGATGGCGGCGGCTTCTTTCTTGCCGGCTTTTTGCGCGAGCCAGAAGAGCGCCTGTCCGCGAACGTGAGCGCTTTCGTCGTCATTCGCCATGCGAATCATTTCGTCGATGGCGCCGGGTTCGCGGCTGACCGAAAGCGCGAACGTGACGTGCGCGCGAACATCGGTGCTGGGGTCGGAGTGCGCCATTTTTTGCAAGGCGGCTAAGCCGGCTTTGCCGCGTGCTTCGCCAAGCCAGAAGGCGGCTTGTTTTCGCAATTCTTCCGCTGAATCCGGACGGACGAAGGATTCGAGCGCGGCTTCGGCGGAATCGTCGGCGTGGAGCGCGATGGCGCCTAGGGCTTGGTGACCGTGGCGATCGTCGCTGTCGCGAAAGTCGGAGCGTTCTTTGAGAACGAACGCGGCAAGAAGATGGACGCTTTCAGCCGGCTTCACGTTCGTAAGCCAAAGAAATGGCAAGCCGCCGGCATCAAGTGTGCAGTCGGTGGATGCGACACGGATTTTTGTAATTTGGTGATTTTCCGCGCGGAAGAGAATCGCGATTTCGCGCGAGCCTTCGAGCATGACGGTCGAGTCACCGTCGTTGCGCATTATGTTGACGTCGTGCTCGCCGTGTTCCAGGCGGCAGACGCCGCAGTTATCGCCGTGCCAGTCGCCGTTGGAGCAGCAGACGCTATGATCGCCGGCGACTTCGGGGACAGTGTAGCCAAGCCATCGAGGCGTGGTGACTTGATCGATCCAAGCGGAGAACTGATTCACCAATGAGCCGGCAGTTGGCTGCTGGTTCAACTGTGAGTTCTGAACGTTCGGTGCCCCGGACGAAGAGCGGACTGCGGGCGCAGCGGTTTGCTGCGCCGGACCGGCAATCGTCAGTGCGGCGCACGCCGCGGTCAAAATTACTGGCAGTCCGAATTGCACTGCGCGTTTCGCGAATCCCATGGCAGACCTCACTTTTGCAGAATCTCCATCAGGTAATCGGTCGCTTCTTTGTTGTTCATGATTGAAAGCTTCGAGACCGCTTCCTTTTTCAGTGCTGGATTTTTCTCGGTTCGCGCGATGGCCACGAGGGCAGCGGCGTTGTTCTGAATGAAGTAAGCGTTCAGCACTTCGCGGCGGACACTTTCGTCCGAGTCTTTCGTATAAATCGTCTGGAGCGCCTTGGCAGAATCCGGCGAGCTGATCAGACCGAGATTTCGGACAGCAGTACGACGCAGTTCGGGGTCCTTCTCATTCGTCGCGGCCTGAACGAGACGACTGGAGTCGCCGGCAAGAAAAAACGCCTGCAGGATTTCGTGTTTTACCGCAGTTGATGGTTCCCGCTGATAGAGCTGCTGAAGTTCGTCGACTCCGTGGACCAGACCAAGTTGACGGATGGCCTCGCCGCGCAGCGACTCGTTTTTCTCAGCCTTGGCCGCGGCGAAGAGATCATCCTTGTCGCCGGAGATCATGTAGCTGCGGAGAATCGCGTGCTTGATCGATTCGTCGGTGGTCTTGGAATATACGTCAGCGAGAATCTTGCGCGAATCCGCACCGCCAAACTGTCCCAGGTATTCGACCGCTTTGCGTTGCTGATCGGGATTGCTCTGACCGCTTGCGATACGGCCGAGGATCTGGCGAGCTTCCGGCGAGCCGCTTTGGGCAATCACGAATAACGCTTTCGATTTTTCTTTCGGAGTGCCGGTGCCGTTCAACACTTTTTCGAGAAGCGGCAGTGCGCGATCGGGATCGCTGTTCATGAGCCCCTGGATCGCGAGCATTTTTAGGTCTTCGTCGTCTTGCGAATCCGGACGAGGCGCCTGGCCGGATCGCTGGCGCACTTCGATTTCAAGGGCGCTGGCGTCTTTTTGCCAGCGGCTCTGCGGGAATCGATGCTTGAGATCGGCGAGAGTCGCGAGTGCGGCGTCGCGTTTCCCCTGGCGATTCTCGGCATAAGCCTCCCAATAAAGGGCGGCGTCGGTCTGCGGTCCGTTGCGCTTCGCGAGTTCATCGAAGGAAGATGCAGCGCGATCGTAGCGATCTTCGTCGAGCGCTTCGCGGCCACGCTCGTAGAGTTCCTGCTGGCGTTCGCGCTCTTCCTGTTCGCGATCGCGTTTCTCCTGTTCCCGGTCGCGCTTTTCTTGCTCTCGATCACGCTGTTCCTGTTCGCGATCGCGCTTGGCTTGATCTTGGTCCTCTTGCGATTGGGAGTCCTGCGCGAAATCGTCGGCTTGTTCCTGGTCCGGCGCTTGAGCCTGCGCTCGCTCTTGCCAGGCGGCTGCCATCCGTTCATGCGCCGCGACGCGTGAGGCGGGCGTGACGATCAGCACGATTCCCAGCGAGGCATAGCCTAAGCCTCTGAGAATCGCCCTGCGCAAAGATTCCATTTCGACTGCACTCATATCTTGTTCCTCTCTCCAGTTCCTGAGCCGTTCTGCACTGTGGCAGGTGCGGCAGACCTCTCGCGTTGCTGCAAATCTTTGCCGACCACTCGAACCTTGAACAAAATTCCGCGCGCTGCGATGCGTTGCTGTATTTCGTCGAGCTGCGCGGGCGTGACTTCGCCGGGGCTGTGCGCAACGTCGAGCAAGACACGCTCGAGTTCGTCGAGCACACCCGCAAGCGCTGTGTCGCCCTGTTCCAACGCCGTCTGGCGATACAGCCGATTCTCTTCGACGAGATCCGCGGCGCGGCGTCTCTCAGTCGAGATGTTGACTTCCTTTTGCTTGCTGTTTTCCGGCTCGGCGTTGCCCAGTTCGATCAGCATCATTTCTGAGCGGCCGAGATGTTCGCCGACGGCCATGACGAGCACACGCTCGCGAATTTTTGAAGCGTCGGCAGCGACGGTTTCGGTCGGCGGCACAGTGTGTTTCGTGACGCGACCCGCAACGAATGCAACGATGGCGAGCGCGGCGACAGCACCGAGTGCGGCGAGACGACGCGGCTCAAACAAAGATCGCCAGCCAGCGGCGAGGCTGATGCTCGAATCGAACTCCCACCACCGCGCCTTCCTGCGTTCGGGCAAGCGCGGCGCGATCTTCTGCCACACTCGCGCGCCATAGTCTGCGCCGGGGTCGGGCACCGGCAGCGAACTCAGCGCCGCCAGCACCGCGTCGATGCGCGCAAGCTCCGCGCGGCACTCGGAGCAATTCGCGATGTGTGCGGCGATCGCTTCGCGCTTCGCTGGCTCACCGCCGTGATACGCGATCAATTCTTCCTCGTTCGGGTGATTCATGATTCCGTCCCTACGCTGCGTGCGTGGCCGCGCGGCTCGACAAACGGCTCCAGCGCGCGGCGCAATTTCTGTACTGATCGAAAAATTGTGTTCTTCGCGGCGCTCGAGCTCGACTTGAGCGCTTCAGCGATTTCCTCGATGCCTGAGCCGCCCCAATGGCGCATGACAAATGCGGTGCGTTCCGCGGGAGTCAGTTGCTCGAGTGCGCGGCGCATGTGTTCGGCGAGCTGCTCGCTCTGCGCGAGCCGCTCGGGATTCGGCGCCGCATCGGGTACGAAGCTCATCGCGTCGACTTCGATTCCGTCGTCATTGGCGCGCGGCGCTGGCTCGCGATTCGCGTCTTCGCTCTTGCGCTGGCGCATGCGATCGATCGCGTAGTTCGCGGCGATGCGATAGACCCACGTGCCGAAGTTGGCGCGCGCGGCAAACTGGCTCAATTTTTGGTATGCGCGCAAGAACGCCTCCTGCACCACTTCCTCGGCGTCGTGTTGATTGCCGGTCATGCGAAAGGCAAGCCGGAAGACGTTGGGGCTGTGGCGCTCGACCAGAACGCGAAAAGCATCGCGATCGCCCGCGAGCGTTCGCTCGACGGCGATGGCGTCACTGTCGCCAGTGGCTTCCACGCTCGGCCTCATCCGGTTCATTAGACAGGATTTCGGGTTCGCGGTTAGGTTTGTTTTCGGAGCTGTGATTTGAAAGCGCGAGGCGAGCTAGTGCGCTGATTTTGGGGATGTTATGGCTGATTTGGCTTGCTAAAGGCTCGTGTCGAGCTTACTCATAGCGTAGCGCCACCATCGGATCGACGCGCATCGCACGGCGCGCGGGAACGTAGCAAGCCGCCAGCGCAACGGCGAACAGCAGCAATGCAACTCCAGCGAACGTGAGCGGATCCTTGGGGGCCACGCCGAACAGCAGGCTCGATAGAAATCGCGTCAACGCCAACGCTCCCAGGGTGCCTGCGAAAATACCCGCGAGAGCCAAGACCGACCCGCGGCCTAACACCAAAGCGAGCATGTTTTTCGGCTGCGCGCCGAGGGCCATGCGAACTCCGATTTCCTGCGTGCGCTGGCCGACGGTGTAACTCATCACTCCGTAGATGCCGACCGCCGAAAGCACGAGCGCGAGACACGCGAGAACGCCAATCAGCACCATCGCGAAGCGCCGCGGTGAAAGAGAGCGCGATAGCAATCCATCCAGCGTCGTGACTTCATTTACCGGAACGGTGGGATCGACTTCATGCACAACGCCGGTTATCGCGGCGGCAATCGCAGCCGGATCGGACGCCGTTCGCACCAGAAGATGCGAAGGCCATCCGCCGGCGAAATAAGCGTCGTATGTTGGCCCTGCATCGAGGCCAAACTGATGGACGTTGCCGACGACGCCCACGATCGAAAACCAGCAAGGCTTCGGATCGAGCGAACAAAAATTCAAGCGATGTCCGACGGGGTCTTCGCTCGCAAAAAATCGCTTCGCGAGGGTTTCGTTGATCACAATTTTGTCCTGAAGCGCCCAATCGTCGCGGGTCAAGAGGCGCCCTCTCATCAGAGGAACGTCGAGGGTCGCGAAATATTCGGGAGTTACGACGCGCGTTTGCGCTACTGGCCGTATTCCCGCGTCCAGGACCGGCTGGCCCTCGATGAGGAATCGCGACGCCTGGCGCATTTCGGAGCCGAGCGGCAATGTGGAAATGCCCGCTGCTGATTTCACGCCGGGCAAAGCATTTACCCGTTGCACGATCTGATCGAACTGCAGCGCTTGCGTTTTGCCAAGTTCCAGTTGTTGCTTATCGGTGAGACTATCCGCCGCGTCCGGAGAAAGCGTCGCCTGCGTCAACTGCATGCTCAGGATGTGATCGGTCTGAAATCCAGGGGAAACGTCCAGCAGATGCCGGAAACTTTGCAGCAAAAGCCCGGCGCCGACTAACGGAATCAGCGCGAGCGCAATCTCGGCGACGACCAATGTGTTGTGAACGCGATGGCTGTCGGGTGCGGCGGAGCCTTTACCTCCTTGCTTCAAGACTCCATACAAATCGCGCAGGCGTGAGCGCAACGCCGGGAGCAAACCACAAAGTATTCCCGCTGCGAGACAAACGACGACCGTGAAACCGAGCACACGAAGGTCAATGCCGGTTTCGCGGACGATCGAAAGTTCGGGTGGCGCAAACGCGCTCAACGCCCGAATTGCCGCCGCAGCGAGCAGCAGCCCAGCGGCACCACCGCACAAAGACAGCAACACGCTTTCCGTCAGAAGCTGCCGAACCAATCGTCCAGGCGCGGCTCCGAGAGCGGTTCGCAGAGCCATCTCTCGTTCCCGAGCGGCGTTTCGCGCCAGCAGCAAGTTGGCGATGTTCGCGCACGCAATCAACAGCACGAGCCCGACGGCTGCGAAAAGGACCAGCAACGTCGCGCGCATCTTTGCGGCCGACGGATCCTCCAAGGGACGCACCATCGTTCCCCAACTCTGATGAGAATCAGGAAATGCCACGCCCTCTTGGCGCAGTAGCATCTGCATTTCGGCACGCGCTTGATCGAGAGTGACTCCAGGCTTCAGCCGAGCGACCCCAACCGTTCCGTGATGAACGTGATCGTCCATGTAGCCGTCGTGACTCAACGGCCGCCACAGATCGATGTCGCGCCCGATCTCGAACGTCTGCGGCAAGACTCCGACGATGCGATATTTTTGCCCATCGAGCAAAACATCACGACCCACGGCCGCAGGGTCAGCTCCAAAACGCCGCTGCCAGAATGCGTAGCTCAAAAGCACGACCGCGGGGCCTTTTGCCTGGTCTTCTTCCGGCAAGAATGTGCGGCCAGCCACCGCTCGAATTCCAAGCAGCGGGAACAAATCATAGCTGGCCGTATTGGCTTGAACCCGCTCCGGTTCGCCGATGCCCGTCAAGTTGAATCCCTGCGGCGGTTGGTCGTACGAGCCCATCGCGGAAAAGCTCTTGGCCTCGCGATGAAAATCCACGTAGTCGCCCGCGGATAGTCCGACAGGTGGGAATCCCGGATAGGTGTTCCAGATTTCGACCAAAGATTCTGGGTTGTTGTAAGGCAGCGGTCTCAGCAAGACGCTCTCGACGACGCTAAAAATCGCCGTATTCGCACCGATGCCCAGCGCCAGCGTGAGGATCGCAATCGCAGTGAACCCGGGAGTCTTACGCAGCGTGCGAAAACCGAATCGCACATCGTCTGCGAGATCGCTGAGCCAGCTTGCTTTGGCCATGTCTCACCTCGAGCCTGATGCGGGCGCCGAATGGCGCTTTACTCTACTCCAGACGTGTAACGGGCGAATACGTAATCAGCATCTGCCTCGCGCCTTGCCAGCCGCCATCGTCGCCGTTTCGCCCGCACTCTCGCCCTACGGTATGATGTTCATAGCGAAATCCAAACACGCGCCTTGTGTTGAAAACGAAGTCGCGCAGGAGAAGCTGGTTTGATTCCACGTTATACCCGGTCGGAAATGGGTCGCGTCTGGAGCGACGCGAACAAGTACGCCAAATGGCTTGAGGTCGAACTCGCCGCGACCGAAACGCTCGCCGAGGCCGGAGTCGTGCCCAAAGATGTGGCCGCGAAGCTGCGTGCCAACGCGAAGGCCGATGCCGGCCGCATCAACGATATCGAATCGCGCGTAAAGCACGACGTCATCGCGTTCACCATGGCCGTCGGCGAATCGGTCGGCGATCCGCTGGCCGCTCGCTGGCTGCACTATGGCATGACGTCCAACGACGTCGTCGATACCGCGCAAGCTCTGCAAATTCGCGACGCTGCGCAAATCATCGAGCGCGATCTCGTCATCTTCGGCGAAGTGCTTGACCTGCGAGCGCACGAATTCCGTCAGACTCCTCAAATCGGCCGCACGCACGGAATTCACGCCGAGCCGATCACCTTCGGCCTCAAAATCGCCAACTGGTTCGCCGAGAATCAGCGCAACATCGGCCGCTTGCGCGATGCGGCGGCGCAAATGGCCATCGGCAAAATTTCGGGCGCGGTCGGCAACGCGTCGCACCTCGGTCCCGACATCGAAGCGCGCATCTGTAAGCGCCTCGGCCTCAACGTCGCTCCTGTCGCTTCGCAAGTTATCCAGCGCGATCGTCATGCGCAGTTCGTCAGCACCCTCGCGTTGATTGCGGCGACACTCGAAAAAATTTCTACCGAGATTCGTCATCTTCAGCGCACCGAAGTGCGCGAAGTGGAAGAGCCGTTCGGGGGCGAGCAGCGCGGCAGTTCGGCAATGCCTCACAAGCGCAACCCCGTGAGCTGCGAGCAGATCAGCGGCCTGGCCCGCGTCGTGCGCTCCAACATGGTCGCTGCTTACGAAAACGTAGCGCTCTGGCACGAGCGCGACATCTCGCACAGTTCGGTCGAGCGCGTCATCCTGCCAGACTCGACGATCCTCGTCGACTACATGCTCAGCAAGATGACCACGATCATCGGCGAGATGCGCGTCTTCCCGCAGCGCATGATGAAAAATCTCGAATCGACGCACGGTCTCGTCTATTCCGGGCAGCTTTTGCAGGATGTAGTGGAAAAGGGCATGCCTCGGGACGAGGCATATAAAGCCGTGCAGGAAAACGCGATGGCGGCTTTCGAGAGCGACACAAGCTTTCGCGATCGCGTCGCCAACGATGCGCGCATTACGAAATATCTCGACCCTGCCGCGCTGGCGCACACTTTTGATCTGAATCGCCAGCTCCGCTACGTCGACGCGATTTTCGATCGCGTCTTCGGCGCGCATCCGGCCAGCGAGCCTGGCCGCGAAAAATCCGCCGCGCGATAGCTGCGACAACTTCGCTACCAAAACAAAAGGCGCGATCGAGTCTCCTCGGTCGCGCCTTTATGCCTCGTCTGAACTTGGCTTTCGCCGCGCTCAGCTGCGGAGGCGGAAGTTAAAGTCTACCCCACAAATCCAACGCAATCGCAACAAATCGCCAAAAAGTTATTCGACGCGCTGCACGTAGCGCGCTTCCGATGTATCGACCCGGATTTTGTCGCCTTCGTTCACGAAGGGTGGTACTGATACGACCAGTCCCGTCTCCAGCGTTGCCGGCTTGCCGACCGCGCTCGCCGTCGCTTTCTGCAGCGTCGGCTCCGTTTGGATCACCTTCAGATCCATCGTGTCGGGCAGGTCGATGCCGATTGGTTTGTCCTCAAAAAATTCCACGCTCAACACGGTGTTCGGAATCAGGTAGTACACCGTCTCGCCCAGCAGTTCGCGCGTCAAGTGCATCTGCTCGTAGGTCTCGGTGTTCATGAAGTGAAAATCGTCGCCTTCGTTGTACAGATACTCGTACTCGACCGAGTCGAGAATCGCGCGATCCACAAATTCTTCCGCGCGAAACCGGTAGTCGATCATCGTTCCACTCTTTAGATTCTTCAGGCGCGTCTGCATCGAACCGCGCTTGTTGCCCGGCGTGCGATGGTCCGTGCTGAACACGGTGTAAAGCTGGCCCTCGTGCTGGATCACCATGCCGGGGCGGAGTTGTGTGGCTTTGACGTTACTCATGATTTTCGCGAACCCGGAGCGCCGGGCTCGATGGCTCCTATATCAAAATCTGTCTAATTTCAGTGATTCCTACAGGCCTGCCGTGGGACCTGCCGACGGCTGCACGCGGAATGACTCGAGGCACGCGGCCAAACTCAGCCAGCGCGGGCTAACAGTATAACGGCCCGCATTTAAGCCGGTCAATCTCTAGCCAGCCATCAAAACCAGCCGGCTGTCATTTCCGAGCGAAGCAAGGTCCTCTGCGCCATCGCGCGCTGTTTCGCGCGATGAATCTGCTTTCTGTGGTGCTACCTGGGCGTTAGCTCAGTCGTCGCCCTTTTTGCCTTCAGCCGCCCGCTTCTTCGCCGCCTCCGCCATGATCTTTTCGATCTCATCCGGATTGCGCGGCAACTTTTCGCTCAGCAACTTCACGCCGGTCTCGGTCACGAGCACATCGTCCTCGATGCGCACGCCGAGATTCTCATCCGGAATATAGATCCCCGGCTCGATCGTAAATACCATCCCGGGTTCCAGCGGCCGGCACATATCGCCGACATCGTGCACGTTGAGACCGATGTGATGACTCAGACCGTGAATGAAATACTGGCCGAGCGGCTTGCCCTGCTTATCTTTTCCGTGCGTGTTGATGTAGTCGTACGCGATTTTCAGCAGGCTGTTCTTGCCGGCTCGGCAAAACTGCACGCCTGGTTTTGCGGCCGCGATGGCGGCGTTCTGTGCACCAAGGACGATCTCGTAGATCTCGCGCTGCCGCGGCGTGAATTTTCCGTTCGCCGGAAGTGTCCGCGTGATGTCGGCGGAATAGCCCGCGTATTGCGCGCCGACGTCCAGCACCACGATGTCGCCGTCTTCGATCTTGCGCGACAGCTTATCGTAGTGCAGCGCCGTTGAATTCGGTCCCGCGCCGACGATCGGCGAATAACCTTCCGCTTCCGATCCGCCCATCAGGTGCACTTCCACCATCTTTGCCGCGATCTGATATTCGTAAAGACCGGGCCGCATCATCTTCATCGCTTCGATGTGCGCGTCATCCGAAAGCTCGACTGCGCGTTTCAGAAACACCAGTTCCGTTGGCGATTTAATCTGCCGCAGTTCAGCGATCTTCGCGCGAATATCGGCGCGCTTCAGCTGCGGCGCATTCTTGTCGAGCCAATCCATCTCGTCTTTTTCATGAGGATAGCCGCCCATCTCCGTTTCGTACGGCGTGATCGTGTAGATCTGCGGATATGTGCCGGCGATTTTCTGGAGGGTCGCGCTCAGTTCGGAGATCGGCTCTACCGACGCGAAACCGGTTCGCGCTTCAATCCCCGGATCGGTCGGCGACATCCGTACGCCGTTCCATTTTTCTTTGGCCGTGTCTTTGGGAGGCAGGAAGAGAATTTCGCTTTTGCCATCAGGATTGCCGGCGCTGTTTGCCGACTTCGACGCCGGGAAAATCACCAGCGCTGCGCCTTCTTCGTTGTGGCCGGTCAGATAGTAGAAATTTTCTTCCTGGGCGAAGATCGCAGCTTCGGAAAACTCCTCGCGTCCGGTGTAGCCCCAGAGCACGATCGGTGCGTCGACTTCGGCGGCCAGCTTTGCGCGCCGCGCCGCATAGACGCTATTCGGCTCACGTTCCCGCCGTTGCTGCGCCCGCGCACTCGACGCAATCGTTGCGAACATCACGATTCCGCAAGTTACCGCCACCAAGACGCGAAAAAAGACGCCTCGACAGCCACCCACACTCACCCCACTCGAACGAACAGCCATTTCCACCACCCCCGTCGAAATGTGGCGACCCGCGCTTGCCCCAATCCCCGCCGGACCACCGTAAGTCCAACAAAATACGGGCATCCTCTCGAGGCCACCAACCCCGATCGTCCCCGTCCACCCCAGAGCGCCCCGGATTCTATACGACGCGGGCGGTTTGTACATAGTTCCGGCTCTGCAACATCTAACGGAGGATGAAAGCTCGCATCGCGGTCTTTATCGCCGTGTTCCAGTCCGTCGTGCTCTTGGGGCACGTTTTCCTTTACGAAACCTGGAATTACTTCTGGCAGCCGCCGGCCAAGACCGGCTTTTCGGCGTTGCAAATCACACTGGCTGTCCTTTCGGTGAGCTTCATCGCGGCATCGCTGCTCGCGTTTCGTTACACCAACCGGCTTCTACGCTGGTTTTACACGCTGTCGGCCATATGGCTCGGCGCGTTGAGCTTTCTGTTTTTCGCCGCGATTGCTTGCTGGGTCGTCTATGGCGCGCTGTCGCTTGCGGGAGTCCACGTGGACGGACGCCTGCTCGACAAAATCTTTTTCGGCGCGGCCGCTGCCGTGAGTCTCTACGGCGTGGTCAACGCCGCTTGGCCCCGAGTGCGCCGCATTCGCATCAAGATTCCCAACCTGCCGGCTTCCTGGCGTGGCCGCACCGCCGCACTCGTCAGTGACATGCACCTTGGCCACGTGAAAAACATTGGCTTCGCTCGACGCATCACCCGCGCCATCAATCGCCTCAAGCCTGACATCGTCTGGATCGCCGGCGACATGTACGACGGCACAGCCGTCGACGCCAAGCACGCCGCTTCGCCGCTCAACAAGCTGCAACCTCAGTTCGGCACGTTTTTCGTGGAAGGGAATCACGAAGAGTTCCGCGACCCGGCGAAATACATCGAAGCCGTTCGCGCCAGCGGCATTCGCGTCCTGGAAAACGAGAAAGCCGAGATCGACGGTCTCCAGATCGTTGGCGTCCCCTATCGCCACGCGACGCATGCCCAACACTTCGGCTCAGTCCTCGACAAGATCGGCATCGACCGCGATCGTGCGAGCGTCCTGCTCACTCACGCGCCCGACCACGTCGCCGTCGCCGAAGCAGCCGGCATCGGCCTCCAGGTCTCCGGACACACGCATCTGGGCCAGTTCGTTCCCTACACCTGGATCGCTTCGCGGATCTACCGCCAGTTCGTCTACGGTCTGAATCGCATCGGCAAGATGCTGGTCTACACCTCCAGCGGCGCAGGGACGTGGGGACCTCCCCTCCGCGTCGGCTCGCAACCGGAGATCGTCCTGTTCGAGTTCGAGTGAGTTTGACCTTTCACTGAATCCACTCTTGGCAGCCGCCTTCGGGCATCGCCCCCGAAGTAAGCACGTGCCGCTATCTCATCGGATAGAGTCCTATCCGCACGGTTAGTCCTCCGAAGCTCCGGACACCTCCAGTTGTCCGATGCCCAGTTTCGATAAGCGACGCAGAATCAATCAGTTGCCAAATTCTTCCAACCCTGCACTCCTCGGCTAAAGGTTGGCACGCTCGTTGCAATCCTCTAATGCGTCGTTGAGAAAAAAAGTTGAGGGGGAAGTCGCTATGAAACTGCAAAACATCCTGATGGTTCCCGTGGTTGCGATCGGTCTGGCGGTTGCCTCGCTGGCGAGCCCGGTCACGGCTCAGCAGCAGGCTCAAATGACCCAGGTCAAAGCCGACCTATCGCAACCCAGGGTGGCGGAGGCCGTTTCTACGAGCGACATCGATGAAGGCGCGGACGTTGCTGCGGGCCAGTCGTTCGCCACGGTCGCGCTCTTCACCCCCGGCGTGACTGCCCAGGAAGAAGGCTCGCGCCAGGCCCTCATCGGCGCACTGATGGCAGCGATTTTAATGAGTGGGACCGGACTAATCGTCGTCTACGTCGTGGCAGCGACGCGTCGACGCGAGCGTTACCTGCAGCCGACCCTGCGGGCTGGCGCGTACACTCCGGACTCTGGCGTAGCGGCTCGCTAAACAGCGCCGCCTCGTCATGTGAGCTTCGGGATTTGTTGGACACCCCTCCCCAAATCCCGAAGCTCTTTTTGTTTTTACGATGAGTGGTCTGACGGAGTGGAACTAGAAGCCGGGAGCGCCTGAAGCCGCCGGCCGCATCTCCGGCGTATTCACATCAAACTTCAACGACAGGTAGCTCTGGCCCAGCGACATAAAGCCTGTGTAGAGATATCCCCACACAAATAGCAGCAAAAAGGGAATAGTCGCGTAGTTTTCATTCGCCGCCGCATAGACCACCGTCAGCGCAAAATAAAGCCCAAGTGCAACTTCCGCGTACGGCAGCCAGCCCGACTTATTCCGGTATTTCTTCGCGACGAAGGTGTCTTTTTTCCCTTCGATCTTGAACTTCGGCGTCCGCGCGAACTCGCTTTTCTTCCCGATGATCGCCTCGATCACCGCTTGCGCGTTGCGCACCGAAATTCCAATTCCAATCGCCATCACGAACGGCATGTACAAAAATGTTCGCCACCAGCTCTTCGGCCGCAACTCTTTCTGCGCCACCAGATAAAAACTCGAAATCGAGCACGTCGAAGCCAGAAACAGCGGCAGGTCGATCACAATCATCTGCAGCCAGCCCTGATAAAACCGAACGATCATGGCCGGCAGCAGCATCGTCGAGAGCAGTACCATCAGCGGGTAGCTGATATTCGCCGTCAGATGAAAAAACGCTTCTGCCTTCACAAACCACGGCGCGTCCGACGCAAACACCTTCGGCAAAATCTTCTTCGCCGTCTGCATCAGCCCCTTGGCCCAGCGCGCCTGCTGCGCCTTGAAGCCGTTCATGTCGATCGGCAATTCCGAAGCACACTCGATATCCGGCAAATACAAAAATTTCCACCCGCGAAGCTGCGCGCGATAAGAAAGATCGGTGTCTTCGGTCAGAGTATCGTGCTGCCACCCGCCGGCTTCGTCGATGGCGCTCCGCCGCCATACTCCCGCAGTGCCGTTGAAGTTAAAAAATGTCCCGCGCCGCGATCGCGCTCCGTGCTCCACTACAAAATGCCCATCCAGCAGAATCGTCTCGACCTGCGTCAGCAGCGAATAATCGCGATTCAGGTATGTCCATCGCGTCTGCACCATGCCGATGCCCTTATTCTGAAAATAGGGAATCGTCCGCCGCAAAAAATCCGTCTCGGGAATAAAGTCTGCGTCAAAAATCGCCACAAACTCGCCGCGCGAAGTCTTCAGCCCATTCTCAAGCGCGCCCGCCTTATATCCCGATCGGTTCGACCGGTGAATGTAAGTAATGTCCAATCCCTGCGCCGCAAATCGATCGACGACGTCGCTCGCCACTTGCCGCGTCTCGTCCGTCGAATCGTCCAGCACCTGCACGTCCATCAAATCGCGCGGATAATCAAACCGCGATACCGCCTCGACCAGCCGCTCGATCACATACCGCTCATTGAAAATCGGCAACTGCACCGTGACGCGTGGCCACTCAGTCACTTCCGGCGGCGGCCCCGGCACATTCTTCGCATACGCGTAGTAGTCGTACACCAGCCAATACCGGTGCATCCCGTACAGCGCCAGCACAAACAGCACGATGAAATACGGAATCATCATCGCCAGATCAAAAAAATTGGCGTGATAGATCCCAGTGAACGTTTTGTCTGTTAGTTTGTGCCAGTATTGGGCGACGGAGGCGGTATGCGCCGCAAGCAGCACAGAAATCGGGAGATGCAAATACAAAGTCTGGGCCCTCGAGTCCGCGAAAACGCTGTGGGAAAGCGCCGCTCCGATTATACGGTGCCCCCCGGCCCAGTCAACGAACCACTACTCGTTTATCGCAACCAGTAGGAGCACGGCACCGCCGTGCCCGTCTTATCTTGCAGCGCCGCGAACGTCGAAGCCACTCATGGGACCAAAATAATCTTGCCGTGCGACCCCGGCTCCAGAATTTCCTTGTGCGCCCGCGAAGCCTCCGCCAGCGGAATCTCGCGCCCAATGATCGGCCGCAGCGTCCCATTCTCGAATCCCGCGTTCAATCCCGCGTGAATCTCTTTCGCCTCCGCATCCGTCACCGCCCACAACGTAAATCCGCGAGCTGACGATCGCTTCGCCATCAAGTCGCGCGGATTGATCGTAATCTCGCCGCGATTCCCGATAATAATCACGCGCCCATACTGGGCCAGCATCTTCAAATCCGCCGACAGGTTCACATTGGCTAGCATCTCCAGAATCACGTTCACGCCTTTGCCGCCCGTCGCTTTCATGATCTCGTCGGTGTAACCCGGCTTGGTGTGATTGAACGCCTCGTGTGCGCCTTCCTTTTTCACCAGCTCGAGCCCTTTGTCCGTCCCCGCCGTGCCAAACACCGTGAGCCCCTTCGCCCGCGCAATCTGCACCGCCGCCGAGCCCACGCCGCCGCTCGCGCCATGCACCAGCACCGTTTCGCCCGCCAGCGCCTTCGCTTCCTGGTTCAGCGCGTGATACGCCGTGCCGTACGGCACCCAGATCGCCGCGCCCTGATCAAACGTTATATTCGCCGGCAATTTTTCTACCTGGCTCTCTTCCGCCAGCGTGTACTCCGCATAAGCGCCGCTGATCGTCTTCGCCGTATAAACGCGATCGCCCGCCTTCACTTTTTTAACGCCGTCGCCGACTGCTTCCACGACGCCGGCCGCGTCCGATCCCGGCGTGTACGGCAGCGCCGGCTTGATCGCGTACGTTCCCGAGCGCATATACGTGTCATACGGATTCACACCCGCCGCATGCACTTTCACCAGCACCTGTCCCGCCGCCGGCTTCGGTGTCGGAATCTCCTCCAACTTCAAAACTTCTGGCCCGCCGAACTCATGCACCTGAATCGCCTTCATGATTTTTCTCCCCGACAGTTTATAAAGCTAAACTCGCAACCCCTAAACCGGCGAGGCTGCCGGTTTTTTATCGTTACTTCGTTACGTCATTGCTTCATTACTTCGCTTCTCAAACTCAAAAATGCTCATCCACCCCAACCGTCTCCGCCTTCTTCTCCACAAGCCCCGACGTCTCCCCCCACGCCGTTGTCTGCCAGTTGTCTTTCCCCTTGCCTTGCGGAATCCACGGCGGCAACGTCTGGTTCAAATACGACGCCAGCGCATAGATATAGGGTTCATACGTGTGCCGCACGGCCGCCAGTTTTTCGCGTGCGTCGCCTGTATCCTTCAATTGCAAGCCGTCCTGCGCCAGCGTGTCGCGCATTTTCTCCCAAACATCCGCAGGCAGTCTTTCGTACGGCATTGTTTTTGGCGGCGTGCCAAAGACTTGCGACAAATCCGCCACCGCGTGCCGCGAAATCGCAAACGTAAGTTGCGCCTGCCTCTCGCACGCTCCCTCGATCCCCACCTTCAGCAGCGCGCAGGTGTCCAGAATCGCCGTCAGCGCCGCGATCCACGACTGGTTGTCGTGCTGCGATTTGAAATACGCCAGCACGGGATACGAGAGATGGCTCTCCATCAGCTCCGCTGCCCACAACTCCCAATCTTTCAGCAATTCTCGCAGCGCCTCGCGTCCGCCCGGATAACTGTGCCGTCGCAACAATTCGCCGGCCGTCGGCGGCGTTCCCGCGCGCGAATCCAAAAGTGAAATTTCCACTTCGCGTTTCGAAAACGATCCGTAGATGAACGGCAGGTACCCGATGATCGCCGCCAGGAACCCGAATCCAAAGCCTGCCTCGGCCACCACCAGGCCTCGCGCGAGTTGCGACCGCGGCACCACATCGCCCAGCCCTAGCGTGAAAAAAGTCGTCCCGCTCAGATAGAAATCGTTCGAAAAGTTCGGCTGCCCGCCGGTCACCACCACCGCCGAACCCGCGCCATACTGCATCAGCCCGAATCCCAGCACGAGCCCGACAGCCCACACGGCCAGCAGCAGCAACAGCGAACTCGGCCCGTAAAATCCCAGCAAAGTCTCCCGGGTCTTACCAGCCGAAAATCGATTTGCCACAAATCGCGCGGTCCCCCACGTCACGCGGTAAAACATCCGCGTCAGCCGAAACTTTCGGGTGACCCGCCGAGGCAGAATAATCGCTTCAAACGCGTCCCACACCACGATCAAAAAGATCGCGATGCCCGCTACAAACGCGCCAGGAACTGGGATGGCATGCTGCATATTTTTAGGCGAGTACCTCAGTGCTTAGATAGCGTTGGAAGTGTTCGACGGCATTTGGGTGCCGCACCCTCAGTTTTTAGAGGGTGCGGCTTTCCCTCAATGCTTGGCTACGATTTACACATTTCAATTGCCCACCGCGAACATGTTGTCATCCTGAGGCGACCGAAGGTCGCCGAAGGATCTCAGCTGTAAGGCCGCGCGCAACCAACCGTCGGCGCGCGGCCAACGGCACGCAACTCAGTCCTCTACGACTCCAACCGCGCGTTCACCGTAATCTCCGCCTTGAAAAGTTTCGACACCGGGCAGCCCGTCTCCGCATTCTTTACCGCCGCATCGAATTTCGCTTGGTCCGCGCCCGGCACCTTCGCCACCAAATCGAGATGGCTCTTCGTGACGCTGAATCCTTCGCCGACTTTCTCCAGCGAAATCGTTGCCGTCGTCTCCAACTTGTCCGCTTTCAACCCGACCGCGCCAAGTTGCGCCGAAAGCGCCATCGTGAAGCAGCCCGCATGTGCGGCTGCCAGCAATTCCTCGGGATTTGTCCCGACGCCGTTCTCAAATCGCGTGCTGAAGGAATATTGCGTCTGCTTCAGCGTCCCGCTGTCGGTCGAAATCGTGCCCTTGCCGCTCTTCAGATCGCCCTGCCACACTGCGCTCGCCTTGCGTTGCATCGTTCGCTCCTTCTTTCTGTTTGGAAGTTTTTATTCTTGCCGGTTTGTCAAATGTTCCGGCGAATGGAAACTTTCTGCTGCGGGTGAATCGAAGATTCTTTCATCCATTTTGAATGCAGAGAATTCGATTCTCGCGCTCCATCGAAGGGTATATTGAACCGATGAAGCTGTCGAGCCGCGTGCCTCAGGAACCATGGAGTGCTTGGCCGACTCATAGCCCATGTCACGCTCGATATGGAGTGCGGCGCTCCAGCGCCGCTTTCACCGAGCAGCCCACGCCACCCAGATGCCCATCAAGCAGACAAAACTCGTCCGCAGGAAATGATCTCATGCACCGCGCGCTGACCGAGCTTGCGCATCGTCCATGGCCCATTCCTCAGGGTCCATGGATCATGTCGCAAAGCTGGCACGACTTGCTCTTCGCGCACTGGCCGATCGACGCAGCCCGGCTGCGCACTTTGCGGCCGCTGATTCCCGCGGCGCTCGATATCGATACGTTTGATGGCGCATGCCTGGATCGGTGTAGTTCCGTTTCGCATGTCCGGCGTTCGTTTACGCGCCACGCCCGCATTGCCGACGCTCTCCGCATTCCCCGAACTCAACGTGCGCACCTACGTCACGCATGGCAACAAACCCGGCGTCTGGTTCTTCAGTCTCGACGCAGCAAACGCAATCGCCGTCAGCGTCGCACGCGCCTGGTTCCATCTCCCCTATTTCAACGCGCGGATGCGGTGCGAAGCTCGCAGAGACTGGATCGACTACACCAGCGAACGCACCCACCGCGGTGCAGCCAAAGCAAATTTGCGCGCGAGATATCGCCCGATCGGAGAGATCTTCCACCCGAAACCCGGCACTCTCGAGTATTTCCTAACCGAGCGTTACTGCCTCTACGCAGCTGATGCGAAAGGCCAAATCTCTAGTGGAGACATCCAACACGCCCCTTGGTCGCTGCAACAAGCCCAAGCCGAATTCCAGAACAATACAATGATCGAAGCCACCATGGAGTGCGGCGCTTCAGCGCCGTCTTTGACCACCGATCCGCGTCACCCAAACGAACCGCTTCTTCACTTCTCCGCCCGCCAAGACGTAGTCGTCTGGCACCCTCACAAAATCTGACCCGCCGCGCAATTCCTATCGTCATGAACAGTGGCACAGGCACTCCTGCCTGCGCGCATCTCTCTGGGGGCACTTCTCTGTGCGCTCTGCGCCCTCAGTGGTGAATTCTCTTTCTCCCTCACCACTTATGAAACACAAAAAACACCCCCGCCACCATGAACCCAAACCCCGCCAGATAATTCCACTTAAACTTCTCCCCCAGATAAAACACCGAGAAAACCGCAAACACCGTCAACGTGATCACTTCCTGAATCGTCTTCAACTGCGCCGCCGAAAACTCGTACGACCCAATCCGGTTCGCGGGCACCTGAAAGCAATACTCAAAAAATGCAATCCCCCAACTCACAAAAATCACCTTCCAGAGCGCCTCACTCCGATACTTCAAATGTCCATACCACGCAAACGTCATAAAAATATTCGACACCGTCAAAAGCAAAATCGTTCGCATCTCAAATCGTCTCCTCGCACTCGTATTGTTACCGGCTCAACAACATTGGCCGAAGCAAATCGCCCTCAACTGTTTCGGCACTCTTTCTATGAACGTTACAAATTTCAATCCTGCTCGCGATACCGTAGAGCCATCGTACGCAACGCAAGTTGGATTCGTCATCCCTTCGAAGGACTGCTACTGTGCCCAGACTCTCTCGCCGTCTTTGGTGGACGCTCGCCGCATCTTTGTCGTCGACGCTTGTTTTGGGAGCGTCCGAACTCTCTCTCGAAGTACCGAGTACGGTCGGTCAGGATCGCGTTACGCTCGTCGCCACAGGCTCATCGTTGCCCGAACCGCTCTACGTCGGCTGGGCCGATGAGTATCACAAACAGAATCCTTCGGTCGTGATTCGCTATTTGCCGCAGGGCACGGGCGAGAGCGGCCAAAGCATCCTTTCCGGCAGTGGCGATCTCGGCGGCGGTGACGCGCCGATCCCCGACAAGGAACTCAAAGCCGGCGCTCCAATCCTTCAACTGCCGTCCGTGCTCATCGGCATCGTAATCGTCTACAACTTGCCCAATGTTTCTGGCGATCTTCGCCTCTCCGGTCCGGTCGTCGCGGAAATATTTCTCGGTAAAATCAAAATGTGGAACGACCCCGCGATCGCCAAGCTGAATCCTGAAATGAAGCTTCCAGGGCAGCCGATTCAGGTGATCCATCGCAC
This sequence comes from uncultured Acidobacteriota bacterium, assembly GCA_963766985.1. Lineage (GTDB taxonomy): Bacteria > Acidobacteriota > Terriglobia > Acidiferrales > UBA7541 > Acidiferrum. The sequence goes on along the minus strand of CAVYCJ010000002.1, from coordinate 583,012 downwards.
CGAAGGAAAGGGATCGAACTACATCCTCTCCGACTACCTCTGCAAAGTGAGTCCGGACTTTCTCGCGAAGGCCGGGCGCGGCGAATCGCCAAACTGGCCCATCGGCGCCAGCGCCGCCCGTTCACAAGACATGTCCGACCGCGTCCGCGCGACGCCGTTCGCCATCGGGTACTCCGAACTGAATCTTGCCGAGCGCGCGTCGCTTCGCATCGCGCGAATCAAAAATTCCGCTAACGAATTCGTCAAGCCTTCCGAAAAGACCTTCGCCAACGCCGCGCTCGAAGTGAAAATCAGCGATGACTTTCGCGCATCTCTGACGAACGCCCCGGGCAAGGAAAGTTACCCGATCACAAGCTTCACGTGGTTTTACGTCCCGGCAAAAGCAAAGGATCCATCACGCGGACGTGCCGTCGCCGCCTACCTGAAGTGGATTTACGCCGACGGCCAGCAAGTGGCCCAAAACCAGGGTTACGCGACGCTCCCGAAAGAGTTGCTCGCGAAAGTTTCCGCCTCAGCAGCCACAATTCACTGATTAAAGCAGCTCGAAAATTTCTTCAATTGAGATGCCAGCTTGACGAAGGATGGCTCGCAGAGTTCCTTTATCGAGTTCACGATGATCGGGCACGACGACCTGAGCGAAGGGATTGTCCCGCCGAAGAACGATGTGACTTCCATGTTGGCGTTTAACGATGAAATTTTTCTTGAGGAGAGCAGCCACAAGATCGCGTCCGGAAACGCGGGGCAGCTTGCTCATACCGCGACAAGTAATGCGTCGAAGCGATCGGTGGGTATCGCCAAGCCGTCCTCTTTGAGAACCAGGACGTACGCTTCTATCGCTTCGCGAATATTTTGAATCGCCGCTTCCTTTGTCTCGCCTTGGCTGACACAACCCGGCAAGCTGGGGCATTCTGCGACCCAGAATCCGCTCTCGCCTGGATAAATGAGAACTTGGCGCATCGGCTCACCTCAAAACAATCCATCAGACGTTCAACGAAAGTGAAACCAAGCCCGGGGGCGTCGGCGGGACGATTGGCGGCAACTTTGAGCGATCCACCGGGCGGTACATCGTGTCGCGCTCGACGGGTACGCGGCCTGCTGCGCGAATCAAGCGTTCGAGTTCGGCGCGCGGTGTGAACTCCGAAGTCTTCGCGCCAGCGTCATGGTAGATCTTTTCTTCCACGACGGTGCCGTCAAGGTCGTTCGCGCCAAACCGTTGCGCGATTTGCGCGATGCTCGGCGTCATCATGATCCAATACGCCTTGATGTGATCGAAGTTATCAAGCATCAAGCGCGACACTGCGATATTGCGAAGATCGAGATAGCCGCTGGTCTTTGGGATGTGCGACAGCGCAGTGTTGTCCGGATGAAACGCCAGCGGAATGAACGTCACGAACCCGTGCGTCTCGTCCTGCAATTCGCGCAGCTTGACGAGATGATCGACGCGCTCTTCTTCCGTCTCGACGTGGCCGTAAAGCATCGTCGCATTCGATTTCAGACCCGCCTGGTGCGCTTTGCGGGCCGTGTTGAGCCACATCTGCCCGCTCGTCTTGTGGTCGCAGATAATTTTCCGTACGCGCGGATGAAAGATCTCGGCGCCGCCGCCGGGGCACGAATCGACTCCGGCTTCCTTCATCTTTTGCAGAACTTCTTCGACCGAAATCTTCGCGATGCGCGAGAAAAAGTGCACCTCGACCATCGTAAATGCTTTGAGATGGATGCCAGGGCAGCGCTTCTTCAGCCCGCGCACCATTTCCAGATAGTGATCGAAGGTCAGGTCGGGATGCAGGCCGCCGACAATGTGAAATTCAGTCGCGCCTTCACGCACGCCCTGTTCCGCACGCTGATAAACCTCTTCGAGCGCATAGACGTAAGCGCCGGGAGCATCGGGATCGCGGCCAAACGCGCACAGCTTGCAATGCGCCAGGCAAACATTGGTCGGATTGATGTGCCGATTGACGTTGAAATACGTGACATCGCCGTGCCGCTTCTCGCGAACGTGATTCGCGAGCCAGCCAACCGCCAGCAAATCGGGCGAACGAAACAGCAAAATGCCGTCGTCACTCGACAGGCGTTCGCCTGCCAAAACCTTATCGGCGATTGGCTTTAAACGCTGGTCAGTGATGGTCAGTTGAGCCATGTTTCGTTCAAAACGTCCGAAAGCTTCAAACGTGCCAAAGGGCCGTTGCAGCGCCCCAAAACAATAGAAACGACATACTAATATAACCGTTCATGGTGAAAAACGCAGCGTCCAGCTTGCTCAGGTCATCTGCCTTCACGAGTGAATGTTCGTAGCCCAACAACGCCGCAACGACTGCAATTCCAGCCCACGCGGGCCACGGAAGAGCGAAGCTGAAAGCCAGCCAGGAGAGCAAAACGACGACGCCCATGTGCATCACGCGAGCGATCAGCAGTGCGTTGGCGATGCCGAATCGTTTCGGCACCGAGAACAACCCCGCTTGGCGATCGAAGTCGATGTCCTGGCAGGCGTAGAGCACATCGAAGCCGCCGACCCACAGCGTGACCGCGGCGCAGAGGATCAACATGCGCCAGTCGAGTCCGCCGGTGATGGCGATCCACGCTGCTGCCGGCGAAATTCCCAGAGCGAAGCCGAGAAACAAGTGCGACCAGTTCGTGAATCGCTTCGTGTACGAATAGAAGAACAGAATCGCGAGCGCGACGGGCGACAACTTCAGCGCCAGCGGATTCAGTTGCCACGCCGCTACGACGAAAAGCACGATAGCAACCAGCGTGAATACCCATGCGAACGAAACAGAAAGTGCTCCGGTCGCAAGCGCGCGTTGCTTGGTGCGCGGATTCTCCTTGTCATAGCGAATGTCGGCGATGCGATTGATGGTCATCGCAGCGGAGCGCGCCGAAACCATTGCAACGATGATCCACAAAATCTGGCGCAGCGTCGGTAATCCATGCGGAGGCTGATGCGTCGCGCGGGCTGCAAGCAATGCGCCCGTGAGCGCGAACGGCAGCGCAAAGATCGAGTGCTCAAACTTGATCATCTCGAGCACGGTGCGAACGCGGTTCATGCCTTGGCTTCTTTCGATGCGCCGGAACCTAGCCAGCGATACATCGCATCCTGCGGCAATCCGATTTGAGCCAGCACGCGGCAGACGTACTGCGTCACAAGATCGTCGATCGTTTTTGGCTGATGGTAATACGACGGGACCGCGGGCATGATCACCGCGCCGGCCTGTTGCGCGCGCAGCATATTTTCAAGATGAATTCGATTGAACGGAGTATCGCGGATGCAGAGCACCAGCTTGCGCGATTCTTTCAGCATCACGTCCGCGGCACGCGCGACGAGGTCGTCGCTGACGCCGTTCGCGACCGCCGCAAGCGTTCCCATCGAGCAGGGAACCACGATCATCGCATCAACGGCGTAACTGCCGGATGCGATCGCGGCGCCGACATCTTTATTCGGAAGCACTTCGATTTTCTTGGAAGGAGCGCCGAGAATTCGCGACGGCAATTGTTTCGCGTCGCCCGAAGAAATTTCCAGTTCTTCCGCAAACAAGCGCTGGCCGGTTTCGGTGACGACGAGATGAATGCGCGCGACGCGCGAATCCGCTTCCAGTAGCGCCAAGGTCTTTTGCGCGAGGACGGCGCCGCTGGCTCCGGTCACACCTACGGTTACGATTTGGCCTTGTTCTGTGGGCATTTTGTGCGGGTAAAATAAGTTTCTCAGCGGGTACCAGGTATGTCAACTCGGCGCGTCCGAAGCGCTACTCCGCGCATCTCAACCTCGTTGCTCGGCTCGAATGTTTCGGCCGTGTCGAGCATTTCAAACGATTCGTCAGATTCAACTGTGCTTTCAGCTTCGGCCCAGCTCCGGGAGATTTTCATGAACGGAAATTCGCAACCGCTCGAAGTCGCGATGGATTTCATCAAGCGCATCAACGCAGGCGACATCAATGCGCTGTGTGAATTGATGACGGAGAATCATATTTTCCAGGATGCGCTCGGCAAACGCTTCATGGGGCGTGAAACGATGCGCCAGGGTTGGACGAATTATCTGAAGATGGTCGCGGACTACCAGGTTCACGCGGAAGAGTTTTTTGTAACCGACGAGCGAGTTGCGATTTTCGGAACGGCGAGCGGCAGTTACGTGGGTCCGCTTGGACCCGGCGCGAAGGCGGGCAACGGCGCGCCAGCGCATGCTGCTTCACATGGCGTTGAGTCCACTCTCGGTCCGAATGGATTCTGGGAAGTGCCGGCGGCGTGGCGGGCGGTCGTGCAGAGCGGGAAGATTGCAGAATGGCGCGTTTATGCGGACAATCAACCGCTGCGCAAATTGATGGGCGACGCGACGCCGTAACGGCTCAGCGCTATTGCATCGTTCGTCTGCGAACGCTCTCGTCGACGTGAACTACCAGGCGAACGCGCGGCGAGATTCTCGGCTGATTGCAACGCAAACACTCATGAACGAACGCGAATTGCAAAACTTATTGGAGTTGGTGCGGGCGGGAGAGCTTGCGCCGTCGAAGGCGATTGATCGGCTGAAGCACATGCCGTTCGAGGATCTTGGATTCGCGAAGGTCGATCACCATCGCGCGCTGCGGCAGGGATTTGCCGAAGTGATTTTCGGCAAGGGGAAATCGCCGCAGCACGTCGCGGAAATCGTGCGCTCGATGCTGAGCCATCGCGACAGCAAGCACAATATTCTTGGTGACGCGCGCGGACGAAAAGATTTTCGCGGCGGTGAAGAAACTGAAAGACAGGGAAGTCGAGCGCAGCGAAATTTCATCCGCTGTCGCGAGCGATCACGATCGAACGCAATACGGAGATTTCAGGCAAGGGCACGATTTTTGTCGTGTCGGCGGGGACGAGCGACATTCCTGTTGCGGAAGAGGCGCTGCTTACGGCGCGCCTGATGGGGAATCGCGTCGAGCATTTGTACGACGTCGGTGTCGCCGGAATTCATCGGCTGCTCGAGCATCGCGAAGCGCTGACGAAGGCGCGCGTGGTGATTTGCATCGCCGGAATGGAAGGCGCGCTGCCGAGCGTCGTCGGTGGGCTGGTTGCGGCTCCGGTGATTGCGGTACCGACGAGCACGGGTTACGGCGCGAGTTTTGGCGGGGTCGCGGCGCTGCTCGGGATGCTGAATAGTTGCGCGTCCAATGTGACCGTCGTGAATATCGATAATGGGTTTGGTGCGGCTTGCGTGGCGTCGTGCATCAACCGCGTCTGAGAAAAGGCGAAGTAACGACGCAACGAAGTAATGAAGTAACGAAAAACCTCCGGATGATCGGGTCTGCAGCACCCTCCCCTCCCCCCTTTTTTGCAAGGATGTCATTCTAAAGTGTTTGCACGTGCCGATCGTTCAAGGATGTGATTCTAAGGGGGTTACGGCTGCGTGGAGTTCACAGGGCGCACCGGTGACGCGCTGGGTCACGGTGTTTGCATCCTCGCTAACACCTTTGTTGTCTGCCGGTTATGAGATCGTGGAAGAGAGAAAAGACGAAGACTAAACGCAGAGACGCAGAGGGCACAGAGGAGCGCGGAGAAATCGCAAGCGAGTTCGCCTAGGGTCTCAGGAGCACCTTCATTACGTCTTTTTCCTGTGCGTAGGCGATGGCGGCGGGGGCTTCGGCCAGGGGGAAGGTGCGCGTGACGAGTGGGGTGGGATCCACTTTGGTTTCGCGGAGGAGGCGCAGGGCTTTGTTGAAAGGGCCGCAGCGGGAACCGATTACCGTGAGCTCCTTTACGACGATGGGCCAGGTTTCGACCGGGGTGGCGCCGTGGAAGGTGGATTTCAGGACCAGGGTGCCGCGAGGTTCGGTGATGTGTTGAGCTAACGCCAAACCGGTTGGCGAACCGGTCGCTTCGATTACCAGCGCGAAATTTTCTTTTACTTTCTTTAGATCAGCGTCCGTCCCTGTCAGTTCCTCTGTTTGGATGCGAGCTTTGCGCGATTTCTTTTCCGCGCCGTTGGCGGTCGCATTCACCATCTCTAATTTCTTTTCGTGTTTTCCGTACATCACCACGCGCGGGATTTCGGTTTTCAATACGCGAGCGATGAGTTGCGCGAGCTTTCCGTCGCCTAAGACTGCCGCGGCCTGGAATTGCTTCGCGTCGATCTGGTCGAGGATCTCGCAGGCGGCGGCCAGCGGTTCGACGAAAACGGATTGTTCGTCGGGGACGGTATTCGGGGTTTCGTGCAGATTTTCGATGGGGAGCGCGAGGTATTCGGCAAACGCGCCGTCGTGATTGACGATACCGAGGACGGTGCGGCGGGCGCAGTGCGTTTTCAACCCACGAAGGCAGAATTCGCAGAGCGGTTTGTATCCGTAGGCAGAGCACGAGACGTTGATGTCGCCGGTGACGCGGCGGCCGATCCAGCGCGATCGTGCTTGCTTGATTGCGGGCGTCAGGTGGCCGCCATCGCCGACGGAGACGACTTCACCGACGAATTCGTGGCCGGGGACGCCGCGGAAGTCGTGATAGCCGCGAAGGATTTCGACGTCGGTGTTGCAGATGCCGGCGAGGCGGACTTTGATGAGTGCCCAGTTGGGAAGGAGTGTGGGGAGGGGCTTTTCGACTTCGGTTAGCTGGCCGTCGGAGACTTGGAAGGCTTTCACTCGGGTTGGTTCCTCGGGATGATTTTAGCAGGGTTGGGTGAGAGGCGTTTTCGGCGGTCTGGACACGGTGGGTGCGCGTCGCTTGGATACAAGAGAGATTCCTCTCTGCGCAAGCCGACACGTTCGCAGGAGCGAACGTGAAGAAAAGGCGTCGGCTTGCTCCGCTCGGAATGACAACCGCGCGGGTGGGTCCGACACTCGTTGGGGTCAAACTTTAGAGGTGTTCCAACGTCCAGGAACTTTCTGGGAATGTGGTCGTAGATAGGGGTGTGGGTTGTGGCGTGTGTTCAGCGGATTGATGAGATAGGCGGAATTGGGGGGTGCGATGGCCGGATGGCGAGCGGATTTGGTTTATGTGATGAGGCGGTTGGTGGGGGCGCCGGGGATTGTGCTGGCAGTTGTGGTGTCGATTGGGATTGGGATTGCGGCGAACGCTACGATTTTTGCGATGGTGAGCCGGTTTGTGTTGCGGGCGGCGCCGGTGGGAGATCCGGCGACTCTGGTGAGCTTGCATCTCACGCATGAAGGGGACCGATGCTGCAATTCGTTGCCCTGGCCGGTCTATGTGGATGTGCGGGATCAGGCGCAGTCGTTTTCGGGAGTGGCGGCGTTTGATGAATTGATTCCGGCGTCGATCAACGGTAAAGGCGATCCCGAGCGGGTGTGGGGACAGGCAACGACAACAAATTATTTTGATGTGGCACAGGTTGGGATGACGGTGGGACGCGGATTTCGCGGCGACGAAGACCACGCGCAGGTCATCGTGCTGGGGCACCGGTTGTGGCAGCGGAGGTTCGCGGGCGATCCGGCGATTGTAGGGCAGTCGATCACGCTTTCGGGGCGACCGTTCACGGTTGTCGGCGTGGCGCCCGCCGGGTTATCGAGGGATCGATTTTGTTCTCGATCCCGAATTCTGGGTGCCGCTGGGGAATGGGCCGGCGCTGAATCCGACGGAGCCCAAGCGTGAGTCTCGCGAATTCCACTGGCTCGCGGTGATCGCGCGATTCAAACCCGGCGTGACGCACGAACAGGCAAACGCGGAGCTGGCGACGCTGGCTTCGCGGTTTGCGGCGGAGTATCCGGCGACGGACAAGGGAAACGGATTTGTATTCGAACAGGCTGGGTCGCTGCCACCGCGCGACCGAGGAACGATCCTGACGTTTCTTGCGGCGCTGAGCATCGTGGTGCTGCTGGTGTTGTGCATCGCGGGCGCGAACGTGGCGAATCTGCTGCTGGCACAAGCGGCGGAACGTGGGAAAGAGATGGCGGTGCGGCTGACGCTGGGAGCTTCACGTGGCGCGTTGCAGCGATTGATGTTGATGGAGAGCGTGATTCTGGCGCTGGGCGGAGGATTGTTTGGATTTGCGTTGTCGCTGTGGGCGACGCAGGCGCTGTCGGCGTTTCATTTGCCGGCGCCGGTGCCGCTTGATCTGAACATTCATGCGGATTGGCGCGTGCTGTTCTATACGTTTGCGTTGAGCGTGGGAGCGGGATTGCTGCTTGGGATCGCGCCGGCGTGGGCGGCGTCGCATCCGATCTTGTCGAGCGCGCTGAAGGGCGGGAGTGGACTGGCGCAGCCGGGGCGGCGATGGAGCTTGCGCAGCGCGTTGATCGTGGCGCAAGTAGCGATGTCGGTGGTGTTGCTTTGCTCGACGGGATTGTTTTTGCGGAGCATGCAGCATGCATCGGGGATCGATATTGGATTTCGATCGCGCGGAGTGCTGATTACGTCGGTCGATCCGCGCGTGAACGGGTATACGGCGGCGCAGACGGTGCAGTTCCTGAAGCAGCTTCGCGAACGTGTTGCGGGGTTGCCGGGAGTGTCGGCTGTGGTTTGCACGGATATGGTGCCGCTTTCGGATGGAGGGCGCAGCGACGGATTCAGCGTTGTGGGGCAGCCGGCGCCTGCGGATGGAGGCCCGATCGTCGATCTATACATGGCGACGCGCGGATATTTCGACGTGATGGGAATTTCGCGGATGGAAGGACGAGATTTCGGAAATGAATCGCCGAACGGGCCGAAAGTGGCGATCGTGAATCAGGAGTTTGTAGCAAAGGTGCTGGGAGGCCACGAGGCGATCGGGCAGAGAGTGGCAGGCGGAAACGTGACGTACGAGATTGTGGGCGTTGTGAAGGATTCGAAATCGCGGACGCTGGGCGAGTCGCAGAGGCCGATGCTGTTTCGATCGCTCGAACAAACCGCGGGGAGCGATCCGGCGTTTCTGGGTTACTCGGTACTGGTGCGGACGAGTGGCGGAGATTACTCGGCGCTGGAGAGCGCAGTGCGGCAGGAGATTCACGCGCTCGATCCGGCGATGGCGACGTATAACGAGACGACGATGGAAGAGCATTTGCGCGATGCATTGTTTTTGCCAAGGCTTGCGGCGACGTTGTTCGGCGTGTTTGGGGTCTGCGGCGTGCTGCTCGCGGCGGTGGGCTTGTATGGCGTGACGAGTTACGCGGTCAGCCGGCGGACGCGCGAGATCGGAATTCGCATGGCGCTCGGCGCGCAAGTAGCGGGCGTGCAGAAGATGATTGTGGGGCAGGGAATGCGGCTGGCGGCGATTGCGCTGGTGTTGGGGCTGGGAGCGGCGCTGGCGGTGGCGCGATTGTTTGGGGCGTTTTTGTATGGGGTGAGGACGGATGATGCGGTGACGTTTGTTGGCGTGCCGGTGTTGCTGGGAGTTGTGGTGTTGATTGCGAGTTGGATTCCGGCGCGGAGGGCGGCGCGGGTGGATCCGATGGTGGCGTTGCGGTGGGAGTGACTGAGATTTGGAGAGCAGAGCGGGGAATTTTAGTTTTTGGGCGTCCCACCTCATAAACCGCACCCTCAAGAATCTAGGGTGCGGCACCCAAATGCCGGCTTGGCGGATCGATTGTGGTGAGGTGACGGCTGAGATCCTTCGCTTCGCTCAGGATGACAGTTGAGTTTGGTGGACGGGCAGTAGAGTTTGTGCGCAGGAATCATGGTCGTTCAGGGAGTGAGAGATTGCAGGGCGTCGGCGGTGGTGATGAGTTCGGCGATGCGGGGGAAGACGGATTCGACGGCGTGGCGGTGATTTTCGGCGCTACGGTCGGTCATGGCGTCGGTAACGAGGACGACGTTGTAGCCGTGGTCGTAGGCGCTGCGGGCTGTGGATTCGACGCCGACGGTGGTGGCGACACCGACGATGAAAACCTGGGTGACATTGCGGCTGCGGAGATAGGCGTCGAGATCGGTGCCGATGAATGCGCCGGGGTGGTGCTTGGTGACGAGATGGTCGGTGGGTTGTGCATCGATCTCGGGGATGAGGTCGGCCCAGTCGGGTGGCAGGGACATTTTCGGACGGACGAAGTCGGTGCGGCCGGAGGCGGTAGGAGTGACGTTGACGAGGACGACGGGAAGTTTTCGCGCGCGGAACGCGCGGGCGAGTTGGGCGCAGCGGTCGATGATTTCGGTCATTGGATGAGCGCCGGGCATCGAGACGATTCCTTTTTGCAGGTCGATGACGATTAAGGCGGCGATGGGGTCGAGTTGCGTGAGTGGCATGAGGCTCCTTGGTGGATCGAGGGCGGACTGAAGCCCGCCCCTACAAAACTGGCGGACTAGGCCGCGTGTTTTTGGGCGAAGTGGACGCTCGAGAAAATGCTGACTACGGCGATGCCGGCGAAGAAAATTGCGAGTGGGACGATGCCGCCGTCCCAAATCATTCCGGCAGCGAAATAAAGCGTAGCCAGCCAGCAGATTTACAAGCGACCAGACGACGTTGACCGTCGGTGACGACAATCCTTTGCCGCTAGGCTGCGCGAATGGACTTGGGAAGCGGTCGCCGGAGATGCCGTGGACGAAATGTGGGACGGCGTTCGCGAGGAATATTCCGGCGAAGAATGCGGCGATGTAGTTGTACCAATTCACGAGTCGCTCCTTGGATCCGAAAATCGAAATTGGAAAATGGAAAATCGAAACAGTTAGGTCACCAGTTCGGGCTCTTCGACGACGGGCTCCGTTGCTCGAACTTTCGGCAGCAAACCCATTTGCTGATAGATCGGCTTCATGACGGCGCGGATTTTTGGCATCTCCGTGGTGAACCAAAGCGATGCGGCGATGCAGCAGGCGCCGGTGACCATCACGGTGTGCGGCGCTCCAATGCGGTGCGCGAGCGCACCGGCGAGCAAGCTGCCGAACGGTGACGCGCCGAAGAAAGCCATCGTGTAATAGCCCATCACGCGCGCGCGTTTGTCTTCCGGGACGAGCGACTGAATGATCGTATTGCTCACCGAAGCGGTTTGAATCAGTCCGAAGCCGGCGAAGACCATCAGCAGGATCGAAAGCCACAGCACGTGCGAAAAACCAAAAAGGATCAGCGCGACTCCGAGCGTGGCGGAAGCAATTTGAATCATGCGCGTGAGGCCGATGACGGTCTTGCGCAGCGCGAGAGAAATCGCTGACGTTAGCGCGCCGACTCCCGACGCGGCGGAAAGCCAGCCGAGCGTGTGCGCGCCGCCGTGCAGGATTTGCGCGGCGAAAATCGGCAGCAGCACGGCGTACGGATAGCCCATGAGGCTGATCAGCGCGAAGGTCAGGAGGATCGTGCGAATCGGGCGGAACGTGCGGACGTAGTCCCAGCCTTCGCGGAGTTGGTCGAGCATGGTGGAGGCGTGACGATGCAGCTGCGTCGGCGTGAAGCGCATCATGAGCAGCGAGGCGATCACGGCGATGTAGCTGATGCCGTCGATGAAGAAGCACCAGCCTTCGCCGACCGCGGCGATGACGACGCCGGCGATCGCGGGGCCGATGAGGCGCGCGGCGTTGGCCATCGAAGAATTGATCGCGATGGCGTTGCTGAGGTCTTTGCGATCCTCGACCATTTGCACGAGGAAGGATTGGCGGCCGGGCATGTCGAACGCGTTGATCACGCCTTGCAGCGCGGCGAGGACGATGATCTCCCACAGAGTGATGACGTGAGTGAGCGTGAGCGCGGCGAGCGCGAGCGATTGGACTGCGCCGGCGGCTTGCGTCCACACGAGGAGCTTGCGGCGATTCAAGCGCTCGACCCAGACGCCGGCAAACGGCGCGAGCACGAACGCCGCGATTTGTCCGGAGAAGCTGACGACGCCGAGCAAAAGTGCGGAGTGTGTGAGGCGGTAGACCAGCCAGGTCGTGGCGATGCGGGTCATCCATGTGCCGATCACCGAAATGCTCTGGCCGGAGTAGAACAGCCGGAAATTGCGATGCCGCAGGGCGCGGCCGATGTGCGAGAACGAAGCGAACCACGACGAAGTCTGCGTGGGTTTGTCGCGTTTGTTCTGTTTCTGATTTCACTGCGGGCCCGGTCATAGAAGTTTTTCTTTCTTTACGTGCCTGTTGCGACGCGCTTCGTTGCGCTTACTTTTCTGCTAGTCGCTGAATAATTTCGCCTGCTTTGTAGAGCGTTTTGCGATCGGCTTCGTCGAGTTGCGCGATGGCTTGCGCCAGCCACGTGCGCTTTGCGTCTTTCGCGCTTTCTCGCACGGCGGCGCCTTTTGCGGTCAGCGCGATGTTGAACTGGCGCCCGTCGGTCGGGTGAGCGCGCCGCTCCACGAAGCCACGCTCTTCGAGCGCCGCGATGGTGGCGCCCATCGATTGCGGCTTGACGCTTTCGGCGCGGGCGAGGTCGGCGGTGGTGGCGGGGCCGTCGACGTCGAGTCGGCGCATCACGGCGGATTCGGTCATGGACAGCTCGTGTGAAGCGGCTGCCGACCGGAAGCGGCGAATAAGCGAGCCCATGGCGTGGATGAAGTCGAGGGTTGCGGCGTCGTGTGGTTTCTTGGGCATGAGAGGCAGTGTAACGCAAAGACAGGTAAACTTGCAAGGTAAACTTCTAAGTGTGACTTCTAAAATAGGTCGCGGAAGCATCTGAGATCCTTCGCCGCCCTTCGGGCGGCTCAGGATGACGGTTTTGGTGGGACGGCTGACAGGGTAGCCGTGTAAGAACGGAGGCTACGCGGCCCCGCGGAGCGATGTCGAGTGCGCCAGCGTCAGCGAATTTATTGGGTCTTGTCGCGGTTGGCGAGGAAATTGTCGCGGCAGGCTTTGGCCTCAGACATCAGCGCGGGAAAGTCGGGGGACTTACGGAGGTTTGGGAAATTCTTCGAGTCCTCTTCCAGTTGCTCGTACGCGCAGAAGCCGTCTTTGACGGCGCTTCTCATGATCGGGATCGTAAAATCGTTGCCGAGGCAATGATTGAATGTCAGAGCCTGGGCGTATCTCGGCTCGGGATCGCTCATCGCAGGCAAATCTTTCTTCAACTTGTCCATCAACTCCTGGTAATTGGCAGGGCGCGGACTCGAATAACACGCTTCGATGGCGCGGCCGTGAAAAAAGGAGCTGTCGGGAAGCAGACGAATCTTGGCCAAGCCTTCCTCGGTTTTTCCAGCGCGAAGCAACTGGATCGCCGTAATGTTATTCATCCATTCAGAACCTGGATCGAGTTCGAAAAACGGCTTGGCGCGATTCGGTATCTCGGGCCCGAGATATAACGATGTACACGAGCGGAACATATAGTTGCCGGGATCGAGACGGATCGCCGTGTCGCATTCATTTCGCGCTTCTTCGAGAATGCTGGCGTAGCGCAACACGTAGGAAAGGGTGAAGTGCGCGATGCCGCTTTGCGGGTGTCGCGCCACCATCGCCTTTGCCTGTCGATACGCATGGATGAGGTTGCCGCGGTCGGTATCCTGCGAAATGATTTGCTGTTCCGCATTGACGAGATTGGGATCGAGAGCGAGAGCCCGCTGCAGCGTGGTGTAGGAGCGGAACGAAGTGGGATCGGAGTTGTAAGTGGGAGTTTTGACGAGTCCGAGACCGCTTCCGTATTCCTCGTCGTAGTAATAACGAATACCCAATGCGGCCAGGGCAGGGGCGAAAGTTGAATCGAGTCCGACGGAGCGTTCGAGCATGCGGATGGCTTCGGTGTTTTGCGCGCCGTCGTGGGCGAGAGCGATGCTGCGGAGATAAAGATCGTAAGCTTCTTCGTTCTTCGGGCGCGTGCCGCCGGTTTCGTCCGCGTTCGACACGCCGAGGGCAGGAATCATCCCATTCATTACGTTCGATGTGACTTGATCGTGCATCGCGACGTGATCTTCGGCCGGGAACTCCACGGATTTTGTCCAGAGAGAGCTGTTGCCGGCGACGTCGATCACTTCCAGCGTCAGTTGCAACTGTTTGCCAATTTTCAGGTAGTGACCCGTGACGAGATGACCGACGTGGAGTTCCTTTCCAGCTTGTTCGACGTCGAGATCGGACTTCGCATATTTGGCAGTTGAGGCGAACGGGCGAACCGAGAGGCCACGCATGGAAGAAAGTGTGGTGGTGACTTCGTCGGGCAGAGCCATGCGGAGGTAATCGAAATTGGTGTCGCCGCTGAGATTCTGAAATGGAAGCACGGCGACAGCGACGCCGACCGGTTGAGTTTGTTTGAGCGGGCCGGGACTTGGCGAATCGTGCTTGGGCCAGAATGCAAAGGCAATCGCCGCGACGGCGACCACGGCAATTGCGGCACCGATGGCGAGCCACGGTTTGCGTGCGGCGGGGGCGGGCGCTGCGGCTGCTGCGGGGACGGCGACGGAGCGTGATGGGTTCGAACCGGTGTCGCGCAGGGCGCGCTTGAGGTCGGCGCGCATTTCCGAGGCGTGCTGATAGCGCGTGTCGCGATCTTTTTCGAGCGCTTTGCGGATGATGGCGTCGAGCTCGGGTGTGACGCGCGGGTTCCACTGCGTCGGCGGAGCGGGAGTTCCGTGGACGATCTGGTCGTAGATTGCGCCGCTGGAGTCGCCGACGAAGGGAAGTTTGCCGGTCGCCATTTCGTAGAGAACGATGCCGAAGGAAAAAAGATCGGAGCGCGCGTCGAGCGGTTTGCCGAGGACTTGCTCAGGCGACATGTAGGAAACGGTGCCGAGCGTTGAGCCGGGACTCGTGAGCTGGTCTTGTTGGATCGAAAGCGTGTTGGCGTCGTCAACGGCCGTGACGCCGGAAGTTTTTTCGTCCACTTTGGCGAGGCCGAAATCGAGAATTTTGGCGTGACCGCGCGCGGTGACGAAGATGTTGGCGGGCTTGATGTCGCGGTGGACGATGCCGGCGGTGTGGGCGGCGTCGAGCGCGTCGGCAATTTCGGTGGCGAGCGAGAGAAGCTGATCCATTTCGAGCGGGCGATCGGAAATGGCGTGCTTGAGCGTCATGCCGTCGAGAAATTCCATGGCGATGAAGCGAACGCCATCGCTTTCGCCGATTTCATAGATGGTGCAGATGTTGTGGTGATTCAGCGCGGATGCGGCGCGGGCTTCGCGGCGAAAGCGTTCGAGCGCTGCGGGATCTTTGGCTACGTTGTCGGGAAGGAATTTCAGCGCGACGAAGCGGCCGAGGGTGAGGTCTTCCGCTTTGTAGACGACTCCCATGCCGCCGCCGCCAAGTTTTTCGACAATGCGGTAATGGGAGATTGTTTGGCCGACCATTGGTGAACGGATGGTACTTGGCGCGGAGAGCGGGCGTCAATCAACGGCGATCAGAAGCGAAGTAATGAGGCAACGAAGTAAAGAAGTAATGAAAAGGATTTAGCGGAGGGCGGCGGCGATCGATTGGACGAGTTGCGGCTCTTGCGCGGGGAGGACGGTGCGGAGGTCGAGGATGAGATGGTCAGATTCGATGCGGGCGATGACGCTGATTCCGGCGGCGGCGCGGCGGAGGCGTTGTTCGAGCTGTGCGGCGGAGTGGCGGGCGCTGGCGATGCGGATGAGTTTTGTCGGGAGCGATTGGGCCGGAGTCGAGCCGCCGCCGACGAGTGAAGCGCCGTCGATGATTTCGAATTCGATTTGATCTTTGCCATCACCCACAGGGAGCTCGGGAGTGAGTTCGCGAAGGAAATTCTCCGCGCGGCGCTTGATGTCATTGGCAGTGAGGCGAATCATGCGCAGCGCGGGGATTTCGTCGTACCCGGCGCGAAGATAGGCGCCGAGGGTAGCTTCGAGCGCGGCGATGGTGAGTTTGTCCACGCGGAGCGCGCGGAAAAGCGGGTGGCGGCGGATTTTTGCGACTAGTTCTTTCTTGCCGGCGATGATGCCGGCTTGCGGGCCACCGAGAAGTTTGTCGCCGCTGAACATCACGACGTGCGCGCCGGCTTCGATGCTATGGCGGACGAGCGGTTCGACGATGCCGTACGCGGAGAGATCGACGAGGCAGCCGGAGCCGAGGTCTTCGACCAGCGGTAGATGGGCGCGTTCCGCCAGCACCGCCAGTTCCTGCAGTGAAGGTTTGTCGGTGAATCCGGTGATCTGAAAATTCGACGGGTGGACGCGGAGCAGCACGCGTGTTTTGTCGGTGATGGCGTTTTCGTAGTCGGCAAGGCGCGTGCGGTTAGTGGTGCCGATTTCGCGAAGCGTCGCCCCGCTTTGCGCCATGATTTCGGGGATGCGGAAGCCGTCGCCGATTTCGATGAGTTCGCCGCGAGAGACGAGGACTTCGCCTTCGCGCGCAAGTGCGGCGAGGACGAGGAGCACGGCGGCGGCGCAGTTGTTGACGACGATAGCCGCTTCGGCGCCGGTGAGGCGTTCGAGCATTTGCGAGGTGTGAACGTCGCGCTTTCCGCGCGCGCCAGCTTTGAGATCGTATTCGAGATTGGAATATTGCGTGGCGGTGCGGCGGAACTCTTCGACGGCCGCTTCAGTAAGCGGTGCGCGGCCGAGATTAGTGTGGAGGATCACGCCGGTGGCGTTGATGACCGGCTGGAGCGATTGCGCGAGGATTTGCTCGACCGCGTTGGCGATTTCGTTTTGCAGGGCTGCGGGGTCGAGCGGAAGGATGATCGTACGGCGGTCATCGGCGTTTGCCGAAAGCCGGGCGCGGAGGTCCGTCAACGCGGCGCGGGTGATTTCGAGGAGGAGTTCACGATCGATGCGCGTAGCGAGCGCGGCCATCCGCGGCTGGCGCAGGAGTTCATCGACCGACGGGATTTGGCGGAGCAGGTCGGATTTGGAAGCGGAAGCCACGGGGATATTTCAGCACAAATCGATGCGATTGGGTGGATGGGTCGATTTTTCGCGACAGCCTTTGAGAAGGCTTAGGTTGAGATCCTTCAGCGCCTTGTCGGACGCGCTCAGGATGACAAGCATTTGCTGTCGCTAAGGGCTGGCCGTTCGTACAGGTCGGCGGCGACGGAAGGACGGTGCTGGTATGGGTGAAATGCGCCGCGGGTACCGTTGACGCTTACTGGGGCGATTTCTACGATGAATGGAGAGGAACAGGTCTCGCTTTATGCCACCGACGATTGACGAAGAACTTGCCGGAATGGAGCGCGATATCCGGCAGCTGAAGATTGAGTACGATCAATTCTTCGGCGGCGGACGGAAGCGTCCCCCCACGGAAATCGAGTGGCGCATCGAGCAGGTGGTCAAGCGTCACGGCGAGCGCGCCGGCGAATTGAAGTTTAACCAGCGGTTCCGGCTGACCAACCTCACGCAGACTTACGCCAAATATAAGGATATTTTCCGCAAAAAGACGGCGCTGAAGGAAGAAGGCCGCGCGCAGAAGCATTACGGTGCCGCGGCGAAGATGATCGAGGCGGAGCGCGCAAAGGCGCATCCCGAGCCGCCGCCGGCCCCGTCATTGCGCGAAGAAACGCCGGCATCGAAGCGGGCGGTTGCTTCAGCGGCGTTGAAAGAGTCGAATGCGTTTCGCGTGGTGTGTGCCGATCCGGAGCGTGAGACCGAGAACGTCGAGCGCTTATTTCAGGCCTTTGTCAGCGCGAAGCAGCAAGCGGGCGAAGAGACCAGTAAGCTCTCGCCGGCGGGATTCAAGGAATTTGTGCGGAAAAAGACCAAGGATTTGCAGGAGAAGCAGCATTGCCGCGATGTCGAGTACGTCGTGGAAACAGTTTCAGGCCAGGTGAAGTTGAAGGCGCTTGTGAAGTCATAGAAGCGCTTCTTCGCCATACGAAATTCTTTTCCAATCCTCGCAGTTGAATCGATTTTCAAACTTTTTTCCTCAGACGCATTCGTCCCGTCCGTTTCTATTTGTGTGCGGCGCGTTACACTGTTGTCCTTTCCAAATGGAGGAAACGGGCATGGCAGTGGAGCGCGCGCTGATCAGCGTGTTTGATAAAACGGGCATCGTGGAGTTTGCGAAACGCCTTGCGGCGTTGAAGATTGAAATTTTGTCGACCGGCGGGACCTCGAAGCTGTTGCGCGAAGCGGGCGTCACCGTGCGCGATGTCTCGGATTTCACCGGCTGGCCCGAGATGCTGGGCGGGCGCGTGAAAACCCTGCATCCGAAGGTGCATGGCGGCCTGCTGTACCGGCGCAAACACAAGGAAGACCAGGCGCAGGCGGCGGAGCATGGGATCTCTCCGATCGATCTCGTCGTCGTGAACCTGTATCCGTTTGAGGCGACCGCAGCAAAGAGCGGGCTGACTGCCGAAGAGCTGATCGAAAATATCGACATCGGCGGGCCGACGATGCTGCGGTCGGCGGCGAAAAATTTCGAGAGCGTCACCGTAATCACCGATCCGGCGGACTACTCACGTGTGGCGACCGAGTTGGAAGCAGCGAAGGAAACCTCGCTGGCGACGCGCGTCGATCTGGCGCGCAAAGTTTTTGCGGCGACTTCGAGCTACGACGGAATGATCACGACGGAACTGGAGCGGCTGTCGGCTGCGAACGGGCACGTCGAACTCAAGGATCGGACGTTATTGCCCGAACGCGTTCACATCTCGTTGCGGCGGCAGCAAGAGTTGCGCTACGGGGAAAATCCACACCAGGCCGCGGCTCTGTACGTTCCAGCCGGGCGCGCAGTCGAAGGGCTGGCGGCGGCAAAACAGCTTCAGGGCAAGGAGCTGTCGTACAACAATTTTGTCGATCTCGAAGCCGCGCGCAGCATCGCGGCGGAATTCAAACGCCCGGCGGCGGTGATCATCAAGCACAACAATCCTTGCGGAACGGCGGAGCAGGAAACACTGCGCGATGCCTATTTGAAAGCGTACGCATGCGATCCGGTTTCGGCGTTCGGCGGAGTGCTGGCGTTCAACAAAGTGGTCGATGCGGCTACGGCGGAAGAAGTGGTCAAGCTTTTCGCCGAGTGTATCGTGGCGCCCGGATTTGATGAAAAAGCCAAAGCAATCTTTTCCGCAAAGAAAAATTTGCGCCTGCTCGAACTGCCGGCCGGCGGACTTGAGCCTGAGAAGGAGTTACAGCTCAAGCGCATCCTTGGGGGAATGCTGGTGCAACAGCCCGACCTCGGCGAACTGAAAGATTCGGAGCTGCGCACCGTGACCAAGCGCGTGCCGACCGCCGACGAAATGGCGACGATGCGCTTCGCGTGGAAGGTTTCGAAGCACGTCAAGTCGAACGCCATCGTCTTTGCGAAAGACAGCGCAACGCTAGGCGTCGGCGCCGGCCAGATGAGCCGCGTCGACTCCGTGAAAATCGCCGTGATGAAGGCGCAGTCTCCGTTGACCGGCAGCGTGGTGGCCTCCGACGCGTTCTTCCCATTCCCCGACGGAGTAGAAGAAGCCGCGAAAGCCGGCGCGACTGCGGTGATTCAACCGGGCGGCTCTATGCGCGACAACGACGTGATCGCGGCGGCCGACCGCCTCAACCTGGCGATGGTCTTCACCGGCATGCGGCACTTCCTGCACTAGTCCGCGCGAATTTCGCGTGCGTCATCCGGCCAAAACGGCGCATCCAACCCGAGACCTCATCGAAGGAGCCCGAACATGGCCACGAAACCAGGCACCGCGCGCACCAACGAATCCGGCGCCAACGAGCAGAGAATCGTCCTGCAAGTCGGAACCGAACTGCGCATCAGCAACAACGGCGACATCATCCTCAGCAATCCGGAGCTGGAGCTGTCGCGCGATGAGCGCGCCGCCGATGCAACGCTGCTCTATAAGTTCGACGCGACCAAGGGCGAGCACAGTTTCCGCTTGGTCGATCCCCTGGCCGATCACAAACACGTGAAGACGCACAAGCCCGGCGACTAAGCTAAGCCGAGCAAAATCAGTCCCGGAGGCCACCTGCAGCGAGCCTCGGTACCAAGGCAAGCGTCCCTCACCCCGTCCCAACGCTTGGCAGCAACCCGGCATCCTACTCTGATGCGCCTTGACGCCGTCGTCCCCCAGCCCAGCCCCACCCGCAGGCGCGCAAGCCGCTTCGATATGGCATGCCGACGCAGGAAATGCCGCCCGTGAAGTCTTTTGACCGACCTTCGGGCGCGTGGGATACTTTTCTTTTGGGGTAAACATGAGCCTTTTCCGATCAACCGTTATCGCGATCCTGCTCGCGCCCGTTGCGGCGTCGTCCGTGCCGGCATGGGGCAGCCAAGCCCAGGCGCAAAAGCCCGCCGAAGCCGCGGCCGCGCAGCAACCTCAGGCTCAAACGCCCAGCCAAGCCGCACCCGCAGGCTCGCTCTTCTCTGAGGAATCCGGCATCACCCAAGCCCCTGCCGCTGAAGGCAAACCCTCCGACCGCGCCGACGCCTACTACGCCTTTACGATGGGCCACGTGTACGAGCAGCAGTACGAGAACACCAGCAAGCCCGAATTCGCCACGCAAGCCATCGACTTTTACAAGAAAGCCTACGCTCTCGACCCGAAATCCCCTGTGATTGGCGAACGTCTCGCCGAAATGTATTGGAAGGCGCGCCGCGAACGCGACGCCATCCTCGAAGCGCAGGAAATCCTCAAGCGCGATCCCAACGACGTGCCCACGCGACGCCTCCTCGCCCGCATCTACATCCGCAGCCTCGGCGATCTGAGCACCAACAGCGGCCAGAGCGAAATCGCCGATCACGCCATCGAGCAGTACAAGGAGATTTACCGCCTCGAGCCGACCGACACCGAGTCCGCGCTCTGGCTCGCGCGCCTTTATCGCCTGCGCAACGAACATGACAAAGCGGAAGACGTCCTCCACGGCATCCTGAAAGCCGATCCCGAAAACGAGCCCGCCGTCGAACAGCTCACGCAGCTTTTGCTCGACGAAGGCAAGTCGGCCGAAGCGGTCTCGCTGCTGGAAGGCATGACCAGCCACAATCCGTCGCCGGTTCTGCTCGATTTGCTTGGCGACGCCTACACGCAAACGAAAGATCTCCCAAAAGCGGAAGCCGCCTATCGCCACGCCGCTGAAATCGATCCATCGGAGCTAAATCATTTGCGCGGACTCGGCCAGACGCTGATGTCCGAAGAGAAATATCAGGATGCGTTGCCGGTCTATCAGAAGTTGATCGACCTGATGCCCGACGACGCCGACAACTATCTCGCCGTCTCGCAGATCTATCGCGAACTCAGTCAGCTCGATAAGGCTGAAGAGAACTTGCTGAAGGCCCGCCAGTACGCGCCCGGCGACGTAAAGATCATGTACAACGAAGCGATGTTGTACGAGGCGCAGGGTCGCTACGAAGATGCGATTCGCGTGCTCTCCGACGCGATCGTTGGCGTGAAGCAGTCCTCGGTGCTTCCATCGCGCCGCCGCTCGCTCGCCATCCTTTACCAACAGCTCGGCCAGCTTTATCGTGATCGCCAGAATTATTCCGCCGCCGCGTACACCTACGACGAGCTCGGCCATCTCGGCGACGAGGAAGATCGCCGCTCGCGCATGCTGCTGATGGACACCTACCGCGAAGCGCGCGATCTGCCCAAGGCGCTGCAAGCCGGCAAAGACGCCGTCTCGAAATATCCGAAAGATCCCGCCGTGCAGTCGCGCTATGCGTCGCTGCTCGCCGAAAATGGCCAGGTCGACGAAGCCGTCAAAATTCTTCGCACGCAGCTGACACAGACCGAAGCCGATCGCGAAACCTATCTGAACATCGCGCAAGTCTACGAGCGCGGCCGCCGCTACAAAGAAGCCGAAGAGGCCGCCAAAGCCGCCGAAGCGCTACCCGGCGATCCGCGCGACAACGAAACCACATACTTCCTGCTGGGCGCGATTTACGAACGCCAGAAGCAGTTCGATCGCGCCGAAGAGCAATTCAAAAAGGTCATCGCGCTCGATCCCGGCAACGGTCCCGCGCTCAACTACTACGGCTTCATGCTCGGCGATCTCGGCCAGCGCCTCGACGAAGCCGAAGAGATGGTGAAAGCCGCGCTGAAGATGGAACCGTACAACGGCGCGTATCTCGACAGCCTTGGCTGGATTTACTACAAGCAGGGCAAATACAACGACGCCGAAAACTGGCTGCACAAAGCCGTCGAGCGCGATCCGCACGATCCCAACATTCACTCGCACCTCGGCGACGTTTACGCCAAGCAGGGCCGCAGCGAGCAAGCCGCCGCCGAGTGGGAGAAGTCGCTCACCGAGTGGCATCGCTCGCTTCCGGCCGACATGGAACCCGACAAGATCGCCGAAGTCGAGAAAAAGGTCGGCTCGGTCAAGCACCGCGTCGCGCAAAAATCGACGCCGCAAGACAACAAGCATCAGTAAAAGCTCCGCTCCCTTCGCGAACGACGCGGCCTTTGGGTGCCGCACCCTTTCTGGTTTCGAAAGGGTGCGGGGTTTAGACGCAACCCCACCCATACAAAAACGACGGACGCGACCGATCCCTAACCTCGACCTTCGCGTGTAAACTACATCGCCATGTCTGAAGTCCGAATCCCCTCATTCGCGAAGATCAACCTGCGTCTCGACATTGTCGGCAAGCGCGCCGACAACTATCACGAGCTGCGCACGATCTTTCAGACGATCTCGCTGCACGATGATTTGCGCCTGCGGGCGAGTCGCGACAAAAAAATCTCACTCACCATCCACGGTAACGACCGCCTCGCGCAAGAGCCCATCGAAAAAAATCTCGTCTATCGCGCCGTCGACGCATTGCGTCACGAATTGAAGCTCCGCAACGGCGTCGAGATCGATCTCCACAAGAAAATCCCCGCTGGCGGCGGACTCGGAGGCGGCTCCAGCAACGCCGCCGCAGCCCTCCTCGGCTACCTCCAACTTTCGCGAAAAAAAATCCCGCTCGAGCGCCTGATCGAGATCGCCACCCCGCTCGGCGCCGACGTCCCCTTCTTCCTCTTCGGCGGCCGCGCCCTCGGCGTAAATAAAGGCGACGAAATCTACCCCCTCGACGACGTCAAAACCCACGCCATCCTGGTCGTTGCGCCGCAAGGCATCCACGTTCCCACGCCCGAAGCCTTCCGTTGGGTCAACGCGCCGCCGCTGGCTTCCTCACAGAAGCCAGCCTCAAAGCCCGGCCCCGCCTCTCGCCGCCAATTGACAAATTCGCGCTCTAACTCTAAACTTTCAAAGTTCTGTGCTCTGTGCTGGAGCGCGCAGTTAGCCGGCCTCTCGAACGATTTCGAGGCAGCCGTCTTCCGGCGTCACCCTCGGCTCGCAACCATTAAGAGGGGATTGCTTCGAGCAGGAGCTGCAGAAGCCATGCTGGCGGGTAGCGGTTCGGCGGTGTTTGGAGTTTTCCCGAGCCCAGCGTTGGCGCGCCGAGCCGCTGTAGAGTTTTCAAGCGACCAGACCTTCGTTTGCGAAACAATTTCGCGCGATCGTTATCAGCGTCTGGTCAAGACTGCGCTTTAAAGCTTCCGCCGTTGGCCAGGCTTTGCGTCCGTCCGCTTGCTCCTCGCAGCGACCTCGTGTGCACATTCAGCGCAACTCAGTTTTCGGCCCTGTGAGTCGGTCCGCGTTTGTAAGTTGTGTGTTGTGCGAAATCCTGAGGCGCCCGTAAGGGGTCTAAGGATCTCAACTGCAGCACGACTCGAACGTCTCAGCCGTAGTAGCACCACTGGAGCAACGTTTTCGTGAACGACGATCGCTTCAAGATTTTTACGGGCACCGCGAACCGCCCTTTGGCCCAGAGCATCTGCGAACACTTGGGCACGAAGCTCGGTGAGATGAAGCTTAGCCGCTTCAGCGACGGCGAAATTTATTTGCAGATTCTCGAGAATGTGCGCGGCGCCGACGTCTTCGTCGTGCAGCCGTGCTGCTACCCGGTGGACAACCACCTTCTCGAATTGCTGCTGATGATCGACGCGTTCAAGCGTGCTTCGGCTTGGCGCATCACCGCGGTTCTGCCGTACTACTGCTACGCGCGGCAGGATCGCAAAGACAAGCCTCGCGTCCCGATCTCAGCGAAGCTTGTCGCCGACTTGCTCGAAACCGCGGGTGCGAGTCGCGCTCTGACTTTGGATTTGCACGCGCCGCAGATTCAGGGCTATTTCGACGTGCCGGTCGATCATCTTTTCGGTTCGCCGGTGCTGGTCGAATATTTTCGCGGCCTGAAGCTGCCCAACGTGACTGTGGTTTCGCCCGATGCGGGCGGCGTGGAGCGTGCCCGCTTCTTCGCGAAGAAGATGGACGCGCCGCTGGCTATCGTCGATAAACGCCGCGTCGATATCGACGTCAGCGAAGTGATGAACCTCATCGGCGATGTTCGTGGACGCACCGCGCTGATCGTCGACGACATCATCGACACTGCCGGGACGCTCGTAAAAACCGCCGACGCGCTGATCCGCGAAGGCGCAACGCAGGTTTACGCTGCGTGCACGCACGCTGTGCTTTCGGGCCCGGCGATCGAGCGCATCGCGAATTCGGAGATTAAGGAAGTCGTTGCGACCGATTCGGTGCCGCTATCCGAAGCGGCGCGAAAGATGGGCAAGATCAAGGTGTTGAGCGTCGCGGATTTGCTCGCCCGCGGCATTCGTTCGATCCACGAAGAAACGTCGATCAGCGAACTCTTCATCTAGGCTCAGTCGTAAGGGCAGGGCACGCCGTAACGCCGGGATGGCAAGTTTGATCAGTCAAAGCCTGTAGCCGCGATCGTCTTCCAGATCGCGGGCTTTAAACGCAGCGCGACCGAGCACTAAACCGGAACGCCGCAAGAGTCCGCGTTCAAAGTTTTGTAGTTAACGAAGGGAAAGCAAGATGGCTCAAGCAAAAATCGTAGTCGAAGCATCGAACCGCGAAACCCGCGGCAAAAACGAAGCCCGTCGCCTCCGCCTCACCGGCAAAGTTCCCGCCGTGCTGTATGGCGGCAAAGGTGAAGCACTCACGCTCGCGGTCAACGCAAAGCAGGTTGGCGCCATCCTCCGCTCGGAGAGCGGCCACAATACGCTCTTCCAGGTGGATCTCGGCGGCAAGCATGAGCCTGCCATTCTGAAAGACTGGCTCGTCGATCCGATCACCGGCCGCTTGCTCCACGTCGATCTCCTCCGCATCGCCATGGACGTTCGCATGCGCGTCAAGATTCCCGTTCACACGTTCGGCGATCCGAGCGGTGTGAAGGTACAGGGCGGCGTCTTCGAAATCGTCGAACGCGAAGTCGAAATCGAATGCTTGCCCGCCGATATCCCGAGCGAATTCCGCGCGGACGTCAGCGGCCTTGCCCTCAACCAGGCTCTCCGCGCCGGCGAAATCCCGATGGATGCCGAGAAGATCAAGCTGATCACCGACAAAGACCGCGTCATCGCGCACGTCGTCACTCTCAAGGTCGAAGAAGAGAAGCCGGCCGATGCAGCAGCCGCAGCGACAACGCCAGCCGAGCCCGAAGTCATCAAGAAGGGCAAGAAGGACGAAGAGGGCGAAGAAGGCGCAGAACCAGCCAAGGGCGCGGAAAAAGCTGCCGACAAGGGCGACAAGAAGAAGTAGCAGTTCGCTTCGGCCTCGCGCTTTTGCGAGTCCAGCAAGGTTTTGTAGGGCCGCAGCATGCTGCGCCCCATCTCGGCAAGATTTCAGCGTCGGGTTGTTTCGGCGCTGACAGAAGACAAGGCTATGCGGCTCATTGTTGGTCTCGGGAATCCAGACCCGGAATATCAGTGGACGCCGCACAACCTGGGTTTCATGGCGGTGGACGAACTGGCGAATCGTGGTTCGATTCGCGTGGAGCGTCCCGAAGGCAAGGCGCTCGTCGGGCGCGGCAAGTTAGCCGGCGAGGAAGTTTTGCTGGCCAAGCCGCAGACGTACATGAATTTGAGCGGCGTTTCGGTTCGTGAGTTGTTGGCGAAATACGAGTTGGAGCCCGCCGATCTGTTGGTGATGTGGGACGAAGTGCAGTTGCCGGCGGGGACGTTCAAGATTCACCCCGATGGCAGCGCCGGAAGTCATAACGGCGCGAAGTCGGTGATCGGTTCGATCGGAACGCAGCAGTTCGCGCGATTGCGGCTTGGCTGTGGGCCGGATCATCCGGTCGGCAGCTTGCGGGATTACGTTCTTCGCCCGATGAAAAAGGCGGAGCTCGAAGACGCAAGCGAAATGCTCGGGCACGTAGGCGACGCGGTGGAGATGATCCTGACGCAGGGATTAGACGCCGCGATGACGAAGTACAACCGCCGCAAGCCGCCAGAGCCCGAAGCCGAGAAGTAACGAGACGAGTTTCCCGGACGCAAGTTCGGAATTGAAGGAATGAGGTCAACATGGAAGACCGTTTGTACGATCTGATTTTTATCGCCCGCCCGGCCACGCCGGAAGACGAAATCAAAAAAGTGATCTCGGGCATCGAGGCCACCTGCGCGGAAAAAGGCGCGAAGATCGAAAAGACCGAGCAGTGGGGCACCCGCAAGCTCGCCTACCGCGTTGCCAAGCATCGCGAAGGCATTTACGTGTATCAGCAGATCCGCACGCAGCATCACGAGCTGATCGCCGAGCTTGAGCGCCGTCTCCGCGTGCAGGACGTGGTCATCAAGTACCTGACCGTCCGTCTCGACGAAGACCTCAAGCGCCAGAAGAAGCTTCAGCACAAGCGCGAAGTGCGCGCTGCGCGTCGTCCGCGCCGCACTCCGGCTCCGTCCGCAACGCCCGCTCCTGCTGCGCCGGCTCCGGCCAGCGAGCAAGCACCGGCAAGCTGACGCCTCGGAGTCGCGAACGGCAGATCAAGGCACCCTGTAGCCGCGATCGTTTCCCAGATCGCGGGGTTTAGACGCAAATGGTTCCCCGCACTAAAAGACGGGCACCAAACGCGGTTGAAAAGTTTCAGGCATTCTCGAAAGGTAGGCAGCAATGGCAGATGAACAGAGGCAAGCATCAACCCCGAGCGGTCCGCGTCCCGGTGGACACGGTCCCGGCGGCGGGCATGGCGGACCAGGTGGCGGACACGGTGGCCCTCGTCGCGAAGGCGGTCCGGGCGGTGGGCCCGGCGGCCCTCGCCGCGGCAAGCGCCAGTATTTCCGCAAAAAGAAAGTCTGCAAGTTCTGTGTCGAGAAGATGGACTTCATCGACTACAAGCGCGCCGACATCCTGTCGCAGTTCGTGCAGGAACGCGGAAAGATTCTGCCGCGCCGCATGACGGGAGTTTGCGCCCGCCATCAGCGTTGGCTCGGCGAAGCGATCAAGCGCGCCCGCAACATCGCGCTGCTTCCGTTCGCCGGAAGCGCTGCGGGTTCTCAGGCTCCTCGTCCGGCTGGCGCTCACGCGCAGTCCGGCGCAGGTAGTCACGGCGCCCCAGGTTCGCACGCACCGGCTCCGGCCGCGGCTTCGCATCCGCCAGCAGCGCCGGCGGCAGCACCAGCAGCCCCTGCCGCGCTCCAGCGACACCGGCTCCGGCCGAAACACCGAAGGCGTAAGGGAATCATTAGCGCCCGTTCGGGAGTTCGTCCGAGCGAATCGGGAGGGCACGACCTCAGTCGTGTCGCCATCAATCTCAGAAAAGAGCGGCTTTTGCCGCCTAGGCTCAAAAGAATTCGAGTGAAGAGGAAACGCAAATGCAAAAAGTGATTCTCCAGGAAGACATCGAAAAGCTCGGTCACCGCGGCGACGTCGTCGACGTGAAGCCGGGCTACGCGCGCAATTTTCTGCTGCCGAACAAGCTGGCCATCGAAGCCACCACCGGCAACATGAAGGCGCTCGAACGCATCCGCGGCGCGTTGGCAAAGAAGACCGCCACCGAGCAGACTGCGGCGGAGAAGCAGGCCGCTGCGCTCAACGGCGTCGAGCTCAAGTTCACGCGCAAGACCGGCGAAAATGATCAGCTCTTCGGCTCCGTCACCAACGGTGACATCGCGGACGCCCTCGAAGCGCAGGGCTTCAAGATCGACAAGCGTCAGGTCCAGCTCCACGACCCGCTCAAAGCCCTCGGCGAATTCCCCGTCAAGGTAAAAGTCTTCCGCGACATCTCCGCCGAACTCAAAGTAACCGTCGCAAAAGAAGAATAGTCGCGACCCAAGATCCACCGATGCCGCTGCTCCGAAAGTTGCAGCGGCATTTTTCATTTCAGCTCTATATTTTCTTAACGATTGACGTTTAACGTTTAGCGTTATAAGATATTTTCGTGATTAAGTCGTTTGGCTCTCCGGAAACCGAGAGGCTTTTTCATCGTCATCGATCGCGCGAGTTTCAATCCGTAGAACTGGTCGCGCGACGGAAGCTACTCCAAATCGACAATGCCACGGAAGTCCGAGATTTAGCGTCCCCGCCTGGCAATCGGCTCGAACTATTGCGGGGCGATCGCAATGGCCAGTACAGCATCAGAATTAACGACCAGTGGCGGATTTGTTTTCGCTGGTCAGATGGTGATGCTTACGACGTAGAGGTTGTGGACTATCACTGATCGAGAGGGCGTGATGGCTAAAAACGAGAAACTGCTTCCCCCCGTTCACCCAGGTGAGATCTTACGCGAGGATTTCTTGAAGCCTCTCAACCTCAGCATGAATAGGCTCGCGATCGATCTGCATGTCCCGGTGACGCGCATTGCCGAGATTATTCATGAGCGCCGTGGAATTTCACCGGATACCGCCTTGCGACTCTCGCGATACTTCAATACAAGTGCTCGCTTCTGGCTCAATCTACAATCGGCATACGATCTTGAGGTTGCACAAGATGAGCTTGCGCGCGAGATTGAGCGCGAAGTAAGACCGTCTACCGCGTTGCAGACTGCGGCGCAATAGAAACCTCTTCTGATTGCATAGACGCGTTGAATTTTTTCAAACTTTTTCCGCAGAGATTTCACAGAAAAATTTTCAGTTCGATTGACGCGCTGATGTCACGCGTGCACAATCCACTCACCAGTCGGACATGAAGCAGGGGAACGGTCGAGGCCGCGCCGAAATTCCAGCCGTCTGAAACGAAATTTCTGAGAGGTACTTGAACCGCGTTCGCCTGCATGTTACCGTGGGCGAAGATAAAGCGAATTTCGCCACGTCCCATGGCCACAGACTCCCATCTCGAACGCCCCCTTCCGAATAATCTCGAAGCCGAGCGCTCCGTCCTCGGTGCGATTCTGCTCGACAACAACGCGCTGAATCCTGCAATCGAAAATCTACGCGCCGAAGACTTTTTCCTCGACCAGCATCGCCGCGTTTTCATGAAGATGATCGCGCTCGGCGAAGCGCAGCAGCCGATTGATCTCATCACGCTTACTGAGGAATTGCATCGCTTCGGGGAACTCGAAGCCGCCGGCGGTGCGCCGTATCTCGCGTCGCTCGCCGATGGTATGCCGCGCGTGACGAACGTGGAGCATTACGCGCACATCGTCAAAGAAAAAGCGATTCTGCGGAATCTCATCCACGCGACGCACAACATCCAGATGCGCGCGTTCGAGGGTGAAGAAGGCGCCGACGCCGTTCTCGACAATGCCGAGTCTTCGATCTTTGCTCTCGCCGAAGATCGCGTGCGCGCCGGTCTCATTCCGATCAAAGACATCGTTCGCGATAATTTCGAGCGCCTCGAAAAAATCTTTCGCGAAGGCAAAAGCATCACCGGAATTCCGACGGGCTACACGGAGCTCGACAAACTCACTTCAGGATTTCAGGGGTCGGAGCTTTTGATCCTGGCGGCACGCCCGTCGCAAGGAAAAACCGCGCTTGCGCTTAACCTCGCGGAAAACATCGCGATTCGCGGCGGACATCCGATGGCGTTCTTCAGCCTCGAAATGTCGAAGGAGTCGCTGCTGCAACGCCTTGTCGCGTCAGTCGCGCAGATCGACGCGCACAAATTCCGCACCGGTCACCTGAGCCGCGAAGACTGGCGCCGCATGACGGAAGCGCTCGGCACGATCGCCGGCGCTCCTGTTTGGATCGACGACGCCGGTTCAACGAGCGTTCTCGAAATTGGCGCGAAAGCGCGGCGTCTGAAGCGCGACAAAGGATTGTCGCTGCTGGTTGTCGATTACTTGCAGCTCATCACGGCGCGCGGGAAATTCGGAAACCGCCAGGAAGAAGTGTCGAGCATTTCGCGTGGCCTGAAGGGACTCGCGAAGGAATTGCAGATTCCGGTGCTCGTGCTGAGCCAGTTGACGCGCGCTCCGGAACGCGACGAACGCGGCCCGCAGCTTTCGGACTTGCGCGAATCCGGCGCCATCGAACAGGACGCCGACGTCGTCATGTTTATTTATCGCCCGAATTTTTTCAAAGCAGGCGCGACTCCCGAAGAGCGCGAAGAAACCGAGTTGCGCATTGCCAAGCAGCGCAACGGCCCGACGGAAAACGTAAAGTTCCGATTCCTCAGCAAATTCACGCGCTTCGAGGAAGCCGCACCCGACGCCTTCAGTAACCTCGGCCCCGACGACCTATAAGATCGTCAGGCTGTTTTTTGTTTTGTTCGGCCGTGCTTTCGGCGAGATCCGCTCAACGGAAAATTACTTCAGTTTCTTTTTCTTCTTAAGTTGCTGGACAAGGCAGGCGTTGTAAGCGCCGGGGCCGTGGATCAGCTTTTCATTGGAGCAGGTGAGGACGACGTCTTCGCGCTCGGCTGAGCTCAGGCCAGCCAAACTCGGCGCGTTTGGATTCGCCTTCAGCGAGTCGAGTTGTTTGCGAAGGCACTCGTTGTACTTCACCGCGCCTTGTGACAAGCGATCGGATGCGCAGGTCAGTTCGACGGATTCCTTATCGGATTTTTTCAGTGCGGACAAATCTGGCTCGGTCGTGTCCTGATTTTGCGCGGCCGACGCCGCAGCGCCATTCGGATCCGCGCTGCTCGGTGCGGTAGCGTTGTTGCTGGGTGCCGGCGAGGTGTTCGTCGCGGTCAACGCGCCAGTCGGCGCTCCTGCGAGAGGTGATGCGCCGGGGGCCGCGACCGCTCCGTTCGCGTTTGGTGGCGCACTCGGTGACATTTG
This sequence comes from uncultured Acidobacteriota bacterium, assembly GCA_963766985.1. GTDB lineage: Bacteria > Acidobacteriota > Terriglobia > Acidiferrales > UBA7541 > Acidiferrum. Next base: position 552,433 of record CAVYCJ010000002.1, on the reverse strand, counting down.
CACGGAGTCGATTGGCGTCATCACGAAAACCGCAATATCGGCTGTGCTTCCTTCGATGCGATCGTTTGAGAAGCGATTGAGCGAGGCGGGAAGCTTGTGCAAAGCCTCGCCGTTGCCGCCAAGTTCGGTACACATGCCGGCCCAGTCGGAATCGCTGGCGCCGTTGCGATGAAACTCGCATCCCGCGAATTGGCCGCTGATTTTTCCGCCGACCGCGATCGCGTCGAGGTAAAGCGTGCTGCCGTCGAGTCGCGAACGATAGGTTTGACCGTCCTTTAAATTCGACCAGATACGTGTCGGCAACATCGCTTCGCTGCCGCTCATATCGACAACCTCGTTTGGAGCGCTGTCGGCGAGCACCTTGGGCGAAACCGATTGATGCGCCGCACCCTGCAGTTGGGGTTTCGATCCGATCGTGTGGGACGCAACGGCGTGCGCGATGTGCGAAGTCGTGGCCATCTCGAAGTACGACGGCGAAACGAGCCACAGCGCCAACAAAATGCACGTTACGACGATGGTGCTGCCGATCAGCGTCGGCCGTCCGCTGGTAAAACCTCGGGCGGGACGCATCCCGTTTACGAAGAGAAGAATTCCAATGGCGGCGGTGACGACGGCGAGCCAAAGCGGCGGCATGCGTCCGCTGGCAACAAGGACCGCGAGAAAGAAAATCGTGGCCATTCCCAAGACCATGAACAGAAAACTGTTCAGGTTTCGGATCTCGGGAAATGGCGAGGAACTGGTGCGAACGCGTGGTACAGATTGTGTTCTGCGCGATGAGCCTGTGCGCGATCCGGTGCGTGCCCGATGCGGCGACGAACCGTCTGTGCTGTCCGCGGACGACGACGAACTCGAGTTGCTGCTGGACTCCCGGTTGCGTTCGCGCTCGGCTTCAAGAGACGCATCGAATTTCTGGCGCGCTGTGGGGTCGAGGAGCGCCGCCTTGGCTTCGGACAAATCCTTGAACGCTTCGGACGCGACCTGCCGCAGGTACGGGTTGTCCACCGAAACGGTGTCCGGGTGAACTTCTCGCGCCTTAACCTTAAACGCGGTTTCAATGTCCACGTCGGACGCGTTTTCAGGAACGCCGAGAATCTCGTAGTAGTTCTTGCCCATCTATCTGAAAAACCGAATTATTACGTGTTCGTGAAGCACGAGAGGCGGGGGACCCTCGTGAGTTCTAATTGTATACGGAGCCGACGCATTACGTCAGGGGGACGCAAAGGTAGCAATAGCAAGTCTGTCGAAGAATCGAATGGGTCGAAGGCTGTGGTGAGTGGTTCCAAAATGGGACGAAAAGGGGCACCCCCCCCTGTTTTTGAAAGAGTGCGCATGTGGCTTGTTTTGAATGGGTTGAAAAACACTCTTTTTTAAGAGTGCGCAAGTGGTTTTGATTGTTTGAGTTGCGGACTAGCGTGGAAGGCCAAAGAGGGGCTCTTGGATTCAACATTGGGAATGATAACACGATTCTGACTGTTAGTCAAGAGTAAACATGATGGTTTGGCGGTTCCGCCGGCTCATTGATGGTGGCGGGCGTCGAAAAGCGCCGGCAAGATGTGCTTCGCAATCGCTCAGGACAAGCCGGCGCTACGGAAGGGCAGATAGATCGTGCGGACCTGGGGCGCAGCGGTGCTGCGCCCGTACAGAAGCCCCGTTGGGGCTTACGGATCTGGCGAATGGCTCGACCGCAAAGTGTGGGTGGGGCGACACGTATAGACCGATGGACGGTCATGCGGTGTTGAAGGGATTGGGGTTAGCGGTGGGCTGGGGATTGCAGAAATGGATCAGCGAAGAGGATGGGTTGTTGGCCGGATGTTGTCTTTTGCGTGGCCGGGCGGGTGGTGAAGCGGGGCTCGGCGAGGCGCTTGGATTTACACTGGTTCTCTTCGGGGATCGGACATGACACAGACATTGACGGTGAGCAAAAAAACGCGGACGGTTAAGGCTGCCTCTTCCAAAGCGAACTCGGAGGGCATCGTCAGCTCCAAGGTGGTCGGCAAGCCTGCGATCACGACGACTGGCAAGATCGGCCGGAGCGGTCTGAATACGAAGTACGCATTCGCGGGGGTGGGAGCGGACGTGGCGAAAGCGGTGGGCAAAGTGGGGCGGCCGGTCTGGGCGGAGATATCGACGTCGGCGCTGACGTACAACCTCGATGCCATCCGGAAATTTGTGAATCCCGAGGACGAGCTGCGGAACACGCCGCGGCTGGTGTTGTCGATCGTGAAGGGCAACGGGTACGGGCACGGCGGTCCGCAAGTGGCGAAGATCCTGGAGAAGGCTGGATCGGACTGGTTCGGCGTGACGTCGGCGGCGGAAGGAATCGAAGTTCGAAAGGCGGGAGTCAAGAAACCGATTCTGGTGCTGACGAGCTTCTGGCCCGGCGAAGAAAAAAATCTTTTGAAGTACGACCTGACTCCGGTCGTGCATCGGATCGAGCAGCTGGCGCAATTGAATCGCGCGGCGGCGAAAGACGACAAGCGCGATCCGCTGTCGTTTCATTTGAAAATCGATTCGGGTATGAACCGGCTGGGAATCGCGTCGAACGAGATCGATGAGTTTGCGGCGCAATTGGCGAAATGTCAGAGCTTGCGGCTCGGCGGAGTAATGACTCATTTCGCGTCATCGGAGGCCTTTTCATCATCGCCCGTAGGGGCGCAGACCCGCGAGCAGGAAGAGCATTTCTTTGTGGCGCTGGAGCGGCTGCGCGCCCTCGGGGTCGATCCGGGGATTGTGCATCTGGCGAACAGTGCGGCGATCGCGAGCCGGCCAGAGACCTGGGGCGATATGGTGCGGCCGGGTGTGATTTTGTATGGATATCACCCGGGTTACGATCCGCAAGAAAAGCGCGAGGAAGCGGAGAAGAAATTGCCGCTGAAACCGGTGATGAGTTTGCGAACGCGGATCATCAACTTGCGAAAGATTCCAGCGGGCGCGGGCGTCGGATACGGGATGAAGTTTGTGGCGACGCGGCCGTCAGTGATCGCGGTGTTAGCGGCGGGATACGGCGACGGAGTGCACCGTTCGCTGGGTACGCGAGGGAATGTACTTGTGCGTGGAAAGCTGGCGCCGATCGTGGGCATCGTGTCGATGGATGTGACGATGATCGACGTGACCGACGTGAGCGGCGTTGAGATGGGCGACGTCGTCACGATTTACGGAACGGATGGAGAGCAGCTTCTGGCGACGAACGCGGTGGCGCGTGGAATCGGCACGGTCACGTCGGATCTGATGTGCGCGGTGTCGGCGCGGGTGACGCGGGTGTACACGGAATAAGGCGAAGTAAAGAAGCGACGAAGCAATGAAGTGACGAAGAGACGATGTAGAGATTTGGCCGGTGGCGCGAGGTTGCGTCGCCGGTTTTTGTTTTGGGAGCGAGTAAGGGACGGTCACATATGGAGGAGCGTGATTGCAACGCGGTTGCAACCTGAGTCAGGCGAATCGAAGTTCAAGTGGCATCCCGCTGCGTTTTTGCGAAAGAAAAGGGGCGTCGTTTTCCACAGATGTAGACGTAATTCTTCAGTTTGCTTGACGGCGATGTTGCAGTGGAGTATATACGCCTCCGAAACGTAACTAGCTTCTACCCCCGCATGGTCTAATCTGGTCCCACGCTCTGCGGAGGCTGTGGACGATTTTGCAGTGATTATGCAAGTCCTGTGAGGTCGCATGAGCCGAGCGTATACCGGCGTCGAACGCCGGGTAGTCTCCGGGTCGCTTGCCGCTGGAATTCAACTGTCCCAACACGAATCTGACGTCCAAGAAAAATCCGAGGCCGCCGTTCCGGAGCTGGTGAGAGCGGCGCTGCACGTCGAACCGTGGATGTTGCGCGGGGGGCTTGCGGTTGTGGCCGTGGCGCTGTGCTGGTCACTGAAGCCGTTCGGGTTATATGGGGCATCGGCGATCGGGGCAGGGTTATTGCTCGCGGCAATGATTCTCGTGATTGAGTTGCGGCTGAGCCGGGCAACGCCGCGTGGATTGCTTGGTGGATCGCTTGGGGCGTTGCTGGGAATTTTTGCGGCGGTGCTGGTGGCGGCGGTGGTGTCTCGGATTGCCGAGCCGGAGCAGACGAAATCGTTTCTTGAGAGCGGAGTGCTGGTGGCGTTTGCGTATCTGGGAGCGGTGCTGGGATCGCAGAAGGCCGCGGAGCGCGAAGTGAAGGGGAAAGAGGAAGTGCAGAACGGGGTTGCGAGTGCCTCAAGCGCGACGGCGCGAGAGGTCAGCGCGGGTGCGGCGAAGAGCGCGACGAACTCAACGGGCGTAATAGGTGCGACGGGCGCGCCGATTGCGAAATTGCTGGATACGAGTGTGCTCATCGATGGGCGCATCGCGGATATTTGTGAAGCGCAGTTTCTCGATGGGCCATTGCTCGTGCCGGAATTTGTGCTGCACGAATTGCAACTCGTGGCGGATTCGGGGGATGCGCTCAAGCGGCAGCGCGGGAGGCGTGGATTGGATGTGCTGGATCACATCCAGAAGATTGCGGGGCTCGAGGTGCGGGTGATCGAGCATCCTGCGGCGCCCGTCGGCGATGTCGATCGCAAGCTGGTGGAAGTGGCGCGAGAAATTGGTGCGAAAATTGTGACGAACGATTTCAACCTGAACAAAGTGGCGCGGGTCCAAGGGCTGTCGGTGCTGAATGTCAATCAATTGGCGAATGCGCTGAAACCGGTAGTGCTGGCGGGCGAGCCGATGCGCGTGCTGATCTTGCGCGAAGGGAAGGAAGCGAATCAGGGCGTGGGGTATCTGGATGACGGGACGATGGTGGTGGTGGATGGAGCGCGGCGATATATCAACAAGAGTGTGGATGTGGTGGTGACGTCGGTGCATCAGACGGCGGCGGGGAAGATGATTTTCGGGCGGGTGGATGAGAAAGGCGTGGAGCCGGGGGCGTTGGCACGGGGGGCGGCAGCGGGCGCCACACGCGGCGCGGAAAATGGTGGCGGGCGAGGGGAGTTGGTGGAAGGGGAAAGCCAGGCGAGTTGAAGCGGCCCGGCGCGCGCGAGTTGAGATATGTTCGTTGAGTGATGGCAAGATCATTTGGAAAAACGGCACCCTTTAGAACCAAAAGGGTGCGGCACCCAAATTCCTTCCTGAACGTTCACATTGTTGGAGATGGGTCGGGAGTTTCGCGGGGGACTGGGCGTTGATGTACACTCTTTTCTCTTCAGCCCGCGAAACCTTATATGAGCCGAATTGCTGCAATTTTACCTGCCGCTGGTCTGGGCACTCGCATGGGTGCCGAGACACCGAAACAATTTTTGGAACTGGATGGCGTTCCGATCGTGATGCTGAGCTTGCGGCGGATCGCGTCGTGCGAGCTTGTGACGGACATCATCGTGGCGACGCGCGGCGACGGGATCGCGAAGATTGAAGACGCGATTCGCGGCGAGAAATTTTCGCAGAATGTGCGCGTGGTGAAGGGTGGCGACACGCGGCAGGAATCGGTAGCGGCGGCGCTGAAAGAAGTGGCTCCCGATACGGAACTGGTGCTGGTACATGATGCGGTGCGGCCGTTTGTGAAGAAAGAGCAGATTGTGCGTGTGATTGAAGAGGCGCGGAAGCATCACGCGGCGATTCTGGGAATTCCGGCGATGGATACGGTGAAGGAAGTGAAGCGCGCGAGCTTGCCGGAAGATGTGGCGCTGATTACGGCGACGATTCCGCGGGAGCGCGTAGTGCTGGCGCAGACGCCGCAGGTGTTTTCCACGAAGCTGCTCAAGGAGGCGTTTGCGCGAGCGGAGGCGGACGGAGTGAGCGCGTCGGATGAAGCGGGCTTGGTGGAGCGGATCGGGCGCGAAGTATTTGTGGTGCTGGGGTCGGAGCGGAATATCAAGATTACGAAGCCGGCAGACATGGAGCTGGCGAAGTTTTATCTGGAGCGGGAGCAGGCGGCGGCGAGCGGTGGCGCCGGGTCGACGAGTGTTAAGGGGCGCGCGGCGAAATGAGCGTGCGCTGTGGGATTGGCTACGATCTGCATCGGCTGGCGGAAGGGCGGAAGTTGATGATCGGCGGCATCGAGGTGCCGTTCGACAAAGGGCCGGTGGGGCATTCGGATGGAGATGTGCTGGCGCATGCGTTGTGCGATGCGCTGCTGGGCGCGGCGGGACTGGGGGATATCGGCAAGCATTTTCCGGATACGGATCCTCGTTGGAAGAATGCGGATAGTTTGAAGTTTCTGGAGCATGCGCGCGGGCTGTTGGATGGCGCGGGGTTTGCGATCGATTGGGTGGACGCGGTGGTGATTCTGGAGCGGCCGAAGCTCGGGCCGCATTTTCCGAAGATGCGCGAGGCGTTGGGGAAGGCGCTGGGAGTCCCTGCGGAGAAGATTCATTTGAAGGCGAAGACGAATGAGGGTGTAGATGCCGTGGGGCGCGGCGAGGCGATCGCGTGTCATGTGGCGGCTACGGTGAGCGGGAAGTAGAGTTTACGATTGTTGGCTCGCGAAACGAGCTGGACTAAATTGGCGACTTACGGTGTTGCATAGAAAAATCGCCGGCGAGATGCCGGCGCTACCATGAGCGCGGGCGAAAATCCTGGAGACAATCAAGCGGTTGCGGTGAATCCGTTTTGCGGGGCGGACGTGGTGGAGGTGTTGTCGGCGCGTGGGTGGGGCGCCGTTGAGGGACGCGGCGATCACGCGTCGCGGGGGGAATGGTGCGAGCGGGCGGCGTTTTTGTTGGGGCCCCAGGTAGCGAATCGCGAAGAGCTCGCGGATTTGTTGGGATTGGTTTTTGAATATGACGCGGCACGCGTACTGAATGATGTTGAGGCGCACAATGTGATGACGCGGTATGCGGCGCGTGATGTGATTCGGTTGTTGGCGCGATTGGTGCTTGATGGAGGGCCGTGCACGCCGGAAAGATTCAGCGAGATGATTACGGCGATGAAGGCGGAGTTGGATATCCGCGGACGGGAATTGTTTCATCCGGTGCGGTTGGCGTTGGCGGGGCGGTCGGGGGAAGGTCATTTGGACCGCGTGATTTTGTTGATTGATGCGGCGTCGGAAGCGGGATTTGGGGTGAAGACGGTGAGGGAGCGGATGGTGGAGTTTTGCTCGGTCATGGAATGAAGTAAAGAAGCAAAGACGTAATGAAGTAAAGAAAAAGGCGAAGAGTCGGATAGTGTGTTGAGTTTTGGAGCGGGGCTAACGATGAGATCCTTCGCCGCCCTTCGGTCGGCTCAGGATGACAGCGCTTAATTTCAGGATGACAGCGCTAATTTCAGAATGACGGCGCTAATTTCAGAATGGCAGCGCTAGTTTATTGGGATCGACGTTTTAATCTTAGGAGTGCGTGTGGATCGGCTGACGGGGATACATGCGGTGCGGGAGGCGGTGGAGGCGGGGCGGGCGTTCGACCGCATCGTGATTGCGCGCGGGCGGCAGGATACGCGCGTGGAAGAGATTGTGCAGTTGGCGCGGGCGCGGAATATTTCGGTGCGATTTGAGGATCGATCGCAGTTGGATCGGCTGGCGGATTCGAAAGATCATCAGGGGATTGTTGGATTGGTGGCGGCGCGCGCGGCGGGATCGCTTGAGGAAATTTTGGAAGTGGCAAGTGCGGGCGCGGAGCGGGGCGAGAAGGGGCTGATTGTTTTGCTGGATGGCGTGGAGGATCCGCACAATCTGGGCGCGATCGTTCGAACGTCGCTGGCGGCGGGCGCGCATGGTGTAGTGATCCCGGAGCGGCGCGCGGCGGGATTGACGGACACGGTGGCGCGGGCTTCCGCGGGTGCGTTATCGCACTTGCCGGTGGCGAAGGTGACGAATCTGGCGCGAACGATGGAAGAGTTGAAAGAGGCGGGATATTGGCTGGTGGGATTGGATGAAGACGGCGACCGCGATTATACGGAGGTGGATTATCGGTCGCCGGTGGGAATCGTCATGGGTGGCGAGGGCAAGGGATTGCACGAGTTGACGCGAAAGCGGTGCGATTTTGTGGTGTCGCTGCCGACAGTGGGGCCGGTGAAGTCGTTGAATGTTTCGGTGGCGGCGGGGGTGGTGTTGTTTGAGGTGGTGAGGCAGAGGAAAGAGCGAAGTAAGGAAGCAAAGAAGTAATGAAGTAACGATGGATTTTGCTGGGGCTTAACGCTGAGGTCCTTCGGCGGCCTGGGGGCCGCCTCAGGATGACAACGCGAATGGGTGGATGACTGACACTTCCACGAAAGGCGGTTGTGAAGAACGCGTTTTCGTGGCGAAGCGCGATTATTTCGCGGCGCAGGGCGATCTATTTGTCGTATTGGATCAGGGAGAAGACGTCGAAGCCGGGGAGTTTCTTGCGGCCGTTGAGGAAGGTGAGTTCGACGGCGAAGGCCAGGCCTTCGACTTTGCCGCCGAGTTCCTGGATGAGCTTCGCGGCGGCTGCGGCGGTGCCGCCGGTGGCGAGCAAATCGTCGCAGATGATGACGCGGTCGCCGGGGGCGATGGCGTCTTCGTGGAGTTCGAGCGAGTCGGTGCCGTATTCGAGGGCGTAGGAAACCGCGCGCGTTTTGGCGGGGAGTTTTTTCGGCTTTCGAACGGGGACGAAGCCGGCGCCAAGTCGATAGGCGAGCGCAGGCGCGAAGATGAAGCCGCGGGCTTCGATGCCGGCGACCTTATCAATTTTGTGACCGTCGTAGTGTCCGCAAAGCTGGTCGACCAGACTATGGAAGCCCTGCTTGTCTTTGAGGACCGTCGTGAGGTCGTAGAACAAGATTCCGGGCTTCGGATAATCGTGCACTTCGCGGATCAATTTCTTTAGATCGTCCATCCCTGCGGGCTCCTGTCGGATTCAAAATGTTGATGTTGTGACGAAACCGGATGCGTATTGCGAGTCGATGTCCGCGGACTCTTCGGCGACAGATTTGACGCTGGCCAGGCGCGGACCTTTTTCGAGACGCGCGCGAAATTTCGCGAGCTGTTCGGTTGTGCCGATGGCGTAGGCTTCGACGCGTCCGTCACGGCGATTGCGGACGTAGCCGCTGACGCCGAGGAGTTCGGCTTCGCCGACGGCGAAGAAGCGGAAGCCGACACCTTGCACCATACCGGTGATGAAGAAGCGCGATGCTTTTTTGGCGGTGTCCACAAGCGTTGAAATTGTAGCGAAAGCGCGGAGGGATGTCAGGCAGAGGCAAGAACGTGTTTCGTGGAGTAAGCTGAGGGCGAGTTGCGCGACGAGGCGTGAGCGCATCTCAACAACTATGAGATCTATCCGTATGAGGTTGATCGTCAAAGTCGGGTTGGTGGCGGGCGCAGTGGGGTTGTTGCTTGGTGCCGGCGTTGTGCACGAGGGCGCAGGAGCAGCGGCCGCTGACGCCACCTCCGGAACACGATGTGAAGCGGCTGGGGACTACGCCGGAGGCGGTTGAGCCGCCGTCGCTGCCGCCGGACGAAATCATTCGAAAATTTGTGGCGAAGGAAGATCAGTTCGCAGCGGCGCGGCCGACGTTTGCGGCGAAGAGGACGATTCGAATCGACGAGTACGATCACGCGGGAACGATCATGGGGCAATTTTTGCAGGTGTCGGAAGCGACGCGGATGCCGGACGGGCGCGTCGTCAATAAAGTGATCGAGCATCCGCAGTCGACGCTGCATGTGTTTGCGCTACAGCCGGAGGATGTGAGGGAGTTTGAACGGATTCCACAATTTCCGATCAACTCGTCGCAGCTGGCGAAATACGATTTGAAATACATCGGGACGGAGAAGGTCGACGAGATCGATACGTATATTTTCAAAGTGACGCCGAAGAGTGTGGATCGCGCGCATTCGTATCTGGACGGGATTATTTGGGTGGATACGCAGTACCTGGAAGTCGTGAAGACGTATGGGAAGTGGGTGAACGAGCTGGGCGATATGAAGTTTGCGCAGATGCCGTTCAGCACGTTTGAGACGTATCGGGAAAATGTGGATGGGAAGTACTGGTTTCCGAATTACGAGCGGTCGGACGAAACGGTGCACGTGAAGGAAGGGGATTTTTCGGTGCGGCTGGTGATCAAGTGGACGGATTTCAGGCCGCTCGCGGCGGTGGCGACGGATGCGGCACCGGCGGCGGGTGGCGCGGGAGCGGGATCGGCTGCGCCTTCGTCAGGTTCGTCAACGACACAAGCGCCTCCTCCGCAAGGCGCGCCGCAACCGCAGCCCGCGCCGGCGCCGCAGCGCTAGTCCCAGACCGTCGGGATTGCTCGCGGCTAGGCTTTCCAAGCTTTCAGGACGTCGGGAAGTTCCTTCAGCGAATTCAGCAGAAATTTGGGTTTTGCGGCGCGGAGTCCGGCCTCAGTAGGGAAGCGGCCGATGACGCCGATGGCGCGGACGCCTGCGCGGTTCGACATTTCCAAATCATGCGGGGAGTCGCCGACGTAGACGCAGGCGCGTGGGTCGAGGCGCATCTGCTTCAGTGCGAGACGCAACGGGGCTGGGTGCGGCTTCTTTTGCGCTGTATCGTCGGCGCAGACTCGGGTTTCGAAAAGGTGGGTCAGGCTGAAGTGGCGAAGTTGACGCAGGACACCGGACGCGATCGCCGCTGGTGACCAAGCCGAGTTCGTAGCGGCGAGCGACCCAAGCCAGGATGCTGCGGGCGCCCGGGACGAGCTTCGGGGTGTGGTGGACGTAGTGTTTCGCCCAAAGCTTGTCGGCGGTGTCCCACTTCGAACGCGGGATTTTGGCGGCGCGATAGACGTGATGCCAATTCGGAGTGTAGTGGGCGGCTAACTCGTTCAGGCCCCAAGGGATGCCGAGCTCGCGAAACATCGCGAGATAGGCGGACGAGTCGGCGTCGAAGGAATCGAGGAGCGTGCCGTCCCAGTCGAACAGAACAGCATGAAGGGGAGAGAGCGGCTTTGGCATCGAAGCGTAAGGGTAGCAGAGTCGAGACGAAGGCGGTGGATGCCGAGGTGAAAGCTGGATTGGATCTACGCCAAGCGGCGCCGAGCTACTTCATGAAGCGAGTCGGGATGCGGTCGTCGCGATCGAAGGCTACGTCCTCGAAAAGGGCGGCGATGCCGTACCAGCCTGGGGTTGCGGCCGCTTCGAGACGCTTTACGCGGGCGGCGGTGGCAACCACCACGTTGCCGCGGCCCATCGGGCGGCTCACCAGAACGATCTCAATCTCAATCCGGGTGCCCGCCGCTAACTCCTTTGGACAGAGGAAGAAAACTCCGCTAGAGCTGATGTCGCGGGTAACGAGAGTGATCGGAAACTTTTCCTGAACGTCGTTCACGCTGCGAAGGCGCAAAGGCAGACCGCAGAGTGGCGCGCGGGTATTCGCGATGTTCGGGGTGAACTCCGACGGCGTGCGTCGGCACGCGAACGAATTGGCGGGTCTTGGTGTCGGAAAGGAGTGGCATGACCCGGAGTGCCGGCTCACGGACGGCCGTCAAGGGCTGCGCACGCACGCCAAGCGCTACTGGAGCCAAATAGGCGCGGACTTCCGGGATGGAGTCGATGGCAGCCGACTCAAGAACTATTGCGAGGTTCGTTGACCTCATAATCGCCCCTCAGCGACAACAAGTCTAACAGCCTGGTTCCCATCGAGCCAGGAACTGCCCACCTTGCTTCTGGTACCGACCAAAGACGAAACGGAGCTTGTCCCAAAACTGTAAAAGTTTGGGGGCCTACGATGCCATCGAAAGAGACATAGCGTCAATCTGTGGAAAACGCGCCAAGTGTCCTAAGATCAACTGCTTCGTAATGGTACGTAGAGTCGAAATCCGAAGGTAGAAATTGGAAAATCCAAAATTAGCCGCTGATATCGCCGCGCTACGGAGCACGAAAACTCAGTTCGATGGCGCATAACGGATAGAGCCGCAAGGCTCTCCGAAAATACAGTGAGAGTCGCACCAAAATGGCGCTGTAAGTTGCGCCTCGAGGTGACTACATTGTTTGGAATCGCTGGTGTTCGGTGACGCCAGCAAACGCATCTCATGGCAACGACAGAAACCCGGCCCGGCCTGGCAACGCGCTTAACGCGGCGTCTGTTGACCCGACGCGCGACCCACATGGCTCGACGAATTCGACGCTACTTCTCGGGGCCTTTGCGGCTGTTTACCTCATCTGGGGCTCGACCTTCCTCGCGATTCGGATCGGTGACGAATCCTTTCCGCCTTTACTTGTAGCCGGCATACGCCATTTCACCTTCGGTCTGATCGCCTTTCCGATTCTGCTGTGGAAGACGAAGGCCAGGCCGACCTGGGCCGAGTGGCGAAGCACGACCGTAACCGGGTTCCTCTTGTTGGCGGTAGGAAACGGCGGAGTCTGTCTGGCTGAAGAGCGCGTCCCGTCGGGTGTTGCGGCGCTGCTGGTCGCGACTGTGTCGCTGTGGATGGTGCTCATTGATTGGCTCAGGCCTGCCGGAACGCGGCCGGTGGCGCGCGTCATTGTGGGATTGGTGCTCGGATTTGCGGGTTTAGCCCTGCTGGTAGGTCCCAAGGACCTCGGCGGGTCGGGACGGATCGATCCTATCGGTGTCGTCATTCTCGGCGTGGGGTCGTTCGCGTGGGCTTGCGGGTCCATCTATGCGAAACACGGTCAGATGCCATCTTCTCCGCTGCTGGGCTCGGCGATGCAGAGCCTGACGGGCGGAGCGATTCTGTGGATCGTTGGCGGTTTTACGGGGGAGATCGGCGCGCTTCACCTCGCGGCGGTTTCCTCGCGTTCGTGGATGGCGATCACGTACCTGATTTGCTTCGGCTCGATGATCGGGTTTTCGTCTTATCTCTACATCCTGAAGCACAGCACGGCGACCCGAGTGGCGACCTACGCGTTCGTGAATCCGATCGTGGCGTTGTTTCTGGGTTGGCTGTTCCTTCATGAAGAGATTACGTTGCGGACGATTCTGGCCTCAGCCGTGATTCTCGCGGCAGTGCTGCTGGTGATCACGGCGCCACACCGCAAACCATCAAAGACGGCGACCCCCTCGCGCGCGAATGTTATCGAAACCGAGGAAGATCCCGCTTTCTGACGTTTTCTTCCTTGCCGAACATCAAAATACTTTGATGCGTTTTTGCGGATAGATTTGGATTTTGCGTTGCGTTACTTTGGCGGTGCAATGAGACACCAAAACAAAAGAGAAAACGGAGCGGGAATCACGAGCAGCGCGGCGGCGCGCTATTGGCGAGCAACGACGTCACGCGATCCGCGAGCGGACGGGACCTTCGTCCTGGGAGTGCGAACGACCAGCATTTATTGCCGGCCATCGTGCCCGGCGCGGCGTCCGCTGCGACAAAACGTGATTTTCTTCAAGACGAGAGAAGAAGCAAGACAGCAGGGATTCCGGCCATGTCTGCGTTGCAAGCCGGACGAAGTGGCCGGCTCGATCGCGCTCGTCGCGAAGGCAACTCGGCTGCTCGAGTCGCACGCGGACGACGACGTTGTGAGATTCGGCGCGCTCGCTAAATCGCTCGGCACAACGACGGCGACGCTGCGCCGCGCGTTTATGCAAGTGACAGGCTTGCGACCGCGCGAACTTGCTGAAACATTGCGCCTCGCAAAATTCAAAAAGCTGCTGCGCGGCGGCAGCAAAATTACCGACGCGCTCTACGAAACGGGTTATGGCTCATCGAGCCGGGTATATGAACGGAGTAACGCGCAACTCGGGATGACGCCAGCGACTTATCGACAAGGAGGAAAGGGCATGAAGATCGGATACAGCATCGCGAAATCGAAGTTGGGAGAAGTCTTGGTCGCGGCGACGGAGCGCGGCGTTTCGGCTGTCTATCTTGGCGACTCGGAGCCGAAATTGGTGCAGGAACTCCGCGACGAATATCCGCGCGCCGAAATCAACGCGGCGGATCATTCGTTCGAGAAGTGGGTGAGCGAGATCGTGCAGCGAGTGGAAGGCAAGCCGCCGCGTGTGGAATTGCCGCTCGATGTTCAGGCGACCGCGTTTCAACGCCGCGTGTGGCAGGAATTGCAGCGCATTCCTTCCGGGACGACGAAGACCTACTCGCAGGTCGCGCAGGCCGTCGGGAATCCGAAGGCCGTGCGGGCTGTGGCACGGGCTTGCGCTACCAACCCAGTGTCGATCGTAGTGCCGTGCCACCGCGTGGTTCGGCAGGACGGCAATCTCGCGGGATATCGATGGGGGATTTCGCGCAAAGAGCGATTGTTGGAGCAAGAGCGGAGCGCAGCCAATTGAGTCTTAGTTATTGAATCAGGTTCGATCGAAGCAACTCGCGTCGTTTGGCGGGGGAAACACCCAATCTCCCACCGGACGGCGCGAATCTGTTTTTAGCTGCGAAGGATAAGAGTTCTGCGAAATTCTCAGCCTGGACGGACGTGGTTCACGTCCTTCGGCCAGTCCTGCTTGAAGCGCGAATCGGGAATTTTGAAATTCTTGATGATGTTTGTGTAATGAAACTGAATGTAGTCTCCCGATCCCGTTTCGAAAAACTTCTGCTGGAGCGGCAGCCACGACGCCGAATCAATCCACATCTGAATCTTCGTGATCTGATGTTTTACATCGTCGGATTTGGGCGTCAGTTCGAGAAGATAGATCTTCTTCCCGTCCATCTGGTCTTCGCCGGTCAGCTTGACCTCGTAAGCCTTCTGCAACGCTTCGCTGCGTGTGCCGAACCCCAGCAATACATATTGATCGACCATCGCGCGATGCTTGGCGAGATCGTATTCCTCGACGCGCTTGATTTTCGGCGTGTATACGAAGAGGGAATCGCCGACGCGCAGAATCGTGCGAGGATCGGGTTCGGTGATGTCGATGCGCATCTTCGAATCTTTGCGGACGTAAATGTGGCCCTTTTCGACGGAGGTGTCCTTGACCACGTCGGTGTACTTTGTGTTTTCGAGATCAGCGGTCAGAGTGCGAAAGTCGAGCGCCGACTTATCCATCATGCCGAGCACTGCCTCGGTCGTGGCTTGTCCACCCTGTGCAGCGGGCTTGTGGTGGGTTCCCGCGGAAAGAGAAGCGGCGCACCACAGCAATGCCGGGGCGAGCGCAGCAGCAAGCCAGATTTTATTCTTCAAAATGAGCCCCTGGGGCCAGGCGTTGGCCGACGTTTTTCGCTCGATGATGCTAGCACATAGCCAGCACATAGAAAGATGCGCGGACGGGCTGGAACGTTTCGGTGCAGGCAGCTCAGGACTAGCGGCGAATCTCGACCTGATACGCGATAACGTTTCCGTCTCCATCGCGGACAGGATCAATCTTCAGAATCGAGAAGCGCCCATCGCGCAGCATAGGCAGAGCCTTTTTCAACGCGTTATGAAGATCATTTTGTAGTGCTGGCGTCTGTTCAGGGGGAGCCAGAATACGCGCGTCGATGCGATAGGTCTGTTGCGAATCTTTTTCCGTGCCGGCGACGAGTTCGACTTGCGCGGGCGCGGTCGGAAGGCCGACCTGAGGCTCGTCATGAAACCAGCGCGGCGGCGTGCCGAGCACAAAAATCAGAATCACGATCACGGCGAGATCGTATTGCCATGTGCCGCGTTCATACGACCAGAAAAACGTGCGTCCGAGAATCGTTTTAATGCTGGCCATTTTCAGTCGGCGGGGACGCCGTCGACGATGACGCCATCGCGCATATGCACGACGCGGTCGAAGTAAGTGACGGCTTCCGGATTGTGCGTGATCATCACGATCGTTTGACCGAGGTCTTTGTTCAGTTGGCGCAGCATCTCGAGCACGATATCAGAATTTTTCGAATCGAGATTACCCGTCGGCTCATCGGCAAGCAAGATTTTTGGCTCGTTGATAATCGCGCGGGCGATCGCGACGCGCTGCTGCTCACCGCCCGAAAGTTCGGATGGCTTGTGATGCAGCCGGCCTTCGAGGCCGAGCATCTTCGTGACGACGTCAAAACGATGCGGATCGAAGCCGTCGCCGTGAATGAATTGCGCGATCGCAATGTTACCTTTCGCGGTCAGCGTGGGAAGCAAATTAAATCGCTGAAACACGAAGCCAATCTTGTGACGCCGCAGTTTCGTGCGCGCAGCGTCGCTCATTTCGGTGAGATCGTTTCCGTCTACAAAAACATGGCCGCGCGAAGCCTGCGCGAGTCCGCCGATCACATAAAGCAGCGACGATTTGCCGCATCCCGATGGGCCCATCACAGCAACGGACTCGCCGGGCGCAACCTGGAAATTGACACCGCGCAGGGCCGGCACTTCCACCTTGCCCGCGCGGTACAACTTCCACAGTCCTTCGGTTTTAAGTATCGACTCCACTCGTTTTTGGCCCTGGCTTATCCCTGGAAGATGCGATCCGTCGTTGGGTAAGTATTGTAGCTGCGTTTGCCGCTCGCTGCCTAGGCAACTCAAGGCATTCGCGACACGAAATCAGTCGTAAGAAAGCGCTTCGACGGCGTCTTTGCGGCTCGCGATCCACGCGGGATAGCTGGCTCCGATGATGGCGCCCGCGAGCGCAATCCCACCCGCGCGCAAAATCCATGGAACGGTGATCAGGATCGAGAGCGTCGGAAATCCGGCGAGAAAACCGGCGCGAATGATGTAGCTGAGCCCGACTCCGGCAACGATCCCGAGAAGGCAGAGCACGGCGGATTCGGTCAGCAGAGAGCGAATGATGAAGGCTCGATTCGCTCCGATCGATTTGAGGACGCCGATATCACGCGTGCGCTCGACGACCGTGGTGTACATCGTGAGGAAAATGACGAGCAGGCCGATCGAAACTGCCAGACCGATCATCGAGTGAATGAACGGTTCGAGGCCGGGCACGTTGGTCGAGGTAAGCAGCGAGGCCAACTGTGCAAGCGGGCGGATCGTGTAGCCCGGGAAAATCGCTTTGATTTCCTCCATCACGTCGTCGGTATGCTCCGGGCGTGTGCATTTCATCAGGAAGATGGAAGCTTTATCGCGCGCGCCGACCAGCTCCTGGAGCGTCAGGATCGGCACGAAGATGCGCGAGCCTTTGCCGTGCTCGACGATCGCCGTGATCTTCCAGTCGTGATTGAGGAGATTGTAGGTGTCGCCGACTTTCAGTTTTTTCGCGCGCGCTTCCCAATCGTCGACGAGCATGTCGTCGGGGCCTTCCATGTCGTGGCCCTTCAGGAAGACGAACCCGCCGGAGACTGCGCGGTAGGAGTCTTTGTCGATGCCGTAAACGGTCTCGACGCCGCCGGTCGAATTGAACTGCAACAGCGCGGGCGCGACCGCCTGCACGTATTTCAGAGTTGCAAGCTTCTCGCCGATTTTCATCGGCATGGGAGAGCCGCTGAATCCGAGGAAGATGGATGCGGCGGGAGGTTGGAGCACGATGTCGGCGCCGATCCCCTGGATGCGCTTGGCGCTTTCGGCGAGAAGTCCCGACGTGAGCCCGACGATGAGGACGACGAGCGCGACTTCCACGGCGACCGCCATGATTCCAATGAAGGTGCGCAGCGGCCGATGCAGCAGGTTGCGCGCGATGAGTTCGCCCATCAAGGCTGTTTGGTTCCTTCGTTTTCGACGCGCACGAGCTCGCTGCCGGTGGGCTGCTCCAGTTTAAAGCGATCGGCGGGGAGGTCGGAATTCAACACGATTTTGGTGACCTGCAGATCGAGGCGATAGTCGTCATGTGGTCGATCGATGCGAATGTTGTGCGCGAATGTCGTGACCGGGCCGCTTACAGGCGTTCCGGCTTGTGCTGGATCGACAGGCTGCCAATCGGAATAGCGCACGTCGGAAACGAGCAAGCCCTTCGGCGCAAATGTTTGCAGCCGCGAAACTTGCAGGTCGGCGCGGTCGAACCAGATCTTGCGCAAAATCTCCGTGCGATACCCGCCGCGTAAAACCGTCAGCACGTAGAACCGCGCGGTCTCGTCGTTGAACTCTTCAAATAGCACCGATTCCTCTTTGCGGATTTCGGGCCACAGCAGCGCATCCAGTAAATGTTGCGGCCGCAGATTCTCGATCGGCTTGCTGCTGTTGAATTCCCCGGTTACCTGGCCCACCAGAAACTTGTTCTTGGACGGCACCGATACGCGGAACGTTTCGCCGTCACTGGCCATGTCGAAGACCGTTGTGCCGATCACCGGCGCCTGCCCGATCATGCGAATATTCGCCGGGCGCGATGCGAGCAGAAACGCTTTGACCTCGTGGTATTCCTCAATGACGCCGCTGTATTTCGATCCGGTGGTCGGCTTGAGCACAACCGTTGCGTTTACCGTGTTTACGTTTTGAGCGTAGAGATTGTACTTGTCGAGCAGCTCTTCGCGGGTCGCATCCTTAATTACGGGCTTCTCGCTGGGCGCGACCGTGGTTTTCGTGCTGATTTTGCTGCCACGACCGCATCCCGCGATGCCGAAGGCCGCCACTGTCGCCGCAACCATCCATGTTGCAACACGTCGATTCAATGAGTTACGCCCTTATAAAGGTAAACGAAGCAATGTAGCAGCCACCCTGAATGGCCGTCAATTTGATGCAGGAGCGGGAGGTGGGTCACGCGGCGGACTACTGCTATCTTTCGCAGAAATCACTCAAAAAAGTTCGCGCTCTGCGAGGTTTCGCGTCGCAAATCGAGACGCACCGCTTGCGTACAGTCATGGCTGTATTTATCGAACGAACACCGAACGTAGGGTTGGCAGCCTTTTCTCGTTGCTGACTCATCATAATGGCAAGCATTGCGCCCAGTGTACTCCGCGATCAGTGTGTTTTTGGGCGAATACCAATGGATAGTACTATTGGAGGCCTCTCCCTTAGTACTAACGGCGATTCGAAGCCGTACTATTGGGTTTTTTTCTGGGTGCGACTTATTCTCGTCTCGCGAAGAGAAAACCGCTGTTGTCCCTGATGTAGTGCAAATTCAAGAGCGTCATCGCTCAAAAGTCCATCGAAGGAAGGCAATCATCGATGAAGAATTCGGTTCGTTTGGCTCTGTGGGCCCTCGCCTGTTTGATTTTCGGTTCTGTGTCGGTTCAAGCGCAGAACATTACAACTGTGGTCGGTGGCGGCCCTGTCGGGCTTACGCCGACGGCCGCCAGCATTGGCAGCCCGGTCGCAATACGCTCAGACGCGGCGGGGAACGCGTATATCCTCGACAACACGTTTGCGCGCGTGCTGAAGGTTGATCACACGACTGGCTTGATGAGCGTTTATGCCGGCAACGGCACAAACGGGTTCTCGGGCGACGGCGCGGCTGCTGTCAACGCTCAGATGAACGGTCCGAGCGGCATGTGCATCGACGCGAACGGCAATCTTTTTATTGCGGACTCCGATAACGCGATCATTCGTGAGGTTCCGGCGGTGACGGGCGGGGGCAAGACGGCCGGCGACATCTATACGGTCGTTGGAGTTCAGACCAGCTCCAACCCGGTCTACGGTGGCGACGGTGGTGCCGCCCTTTCGGCGCACCTTCACTTTCCGGACGGCTGCTCCTTCGATAGCAACGGCAACATGTACATTGCCGACCGCGGTAACAATGAAATTCGCGTTGTGATCGGCGCAGGCGCCGTGACCCCAATCGGCGTTACCGGCCCAGTGGTGGCAGGGAATATCTACAAGTTTGCGGGTGGAACCGACGGCGCAGCTCCGAATCCTCCGACAGGTGGTTACGGTGCCGATGGCAGCCCAGCGATATCCGCGAAAATCTACGGACCGTTCGACGTTTTCGTCGACGTCAACAACAACGTTTACTTTACTGATCTTGGCAACAACTTCGGCGCCGATGGAACTCCGAACACGCAGGTCGGTCAGCCGCTGAACAACAACGTGGTTCGCATGATTTCCGCGACTACGGGCAATATTTTGACGGTGGCGGGCAGCGTCGGCCTATACGGCTCAGTGCCGACTGGTCCGGCAACCACTACGGCTATCAACCAACCGAAGGGTCTCTCGGTAGATGCCACCGGCGACATTTTCTTCTGCGATGCCGTAAACCAGGTCATTCGCAAGGTTTCCGCAGGCGCAATGAGCGTCTATGCCGGGACTATCACTCACGGTGGCTTTAGCGGAGACAACGGTCCTGCTACCAGCGCCACTCTCACTTTCCCCGCGGGCACTTTCCTCGACGGATCCGGCAACCTATTCATTGCCGATGACGGCAGCAACGCCATTCGTGAAGTCCCCTCTACAACGGGCGGTGGCAAGACAGCGCTCGACATCTATACCATCGCGGGAAACGGCCATTTGTCTTACGGCGGCGACGGCGCAGCGGCCTCGGCCGGTGAATTGAACGCTCCGGCTGGCCTCGCAATCGACAGCAGCGGCAATATAATCATCGCAGACAGCGGATCTGACCTGATTCGCAAAGTCAGCAGTGCATCGCCATTCAACTTGTCCACGATCGCCGGCTCGCCGGAAGCGAACGGCTTCATCAACAATCTTCCTACCCCGCCTAGCGTCGTGAACGTGGCTCTCGGCGTGGCAGTCGATCAGTCAGGTAATGTCTACGTCGCAGACACGTTGAATTGCATTGTTCGCAAGATCGCCGCGGGCACCGTCAACATCACCACCTTCGCGGGTGTTCAGCCGCCAATCGTCAATCCCGACAACGCAATTGCTAACGTCCCGGTTTGTGGATTCACGGCGCAAGGTACCTCTGCCGTGGGCACCAAGCTCGGCTTCGTCAATAGCGTCGCGGTCGACTCGAATGGGAACGTCTTTTTCTCCGACAAAACGAACAACGTCATCTGGGAAGTTCCAAAGGTAACGGTTGGTCCGCTCGTCGCTGGCAATGCCTACATCGTCGCCGGTGTGCAGTCCACGACCGGCGCTTTCGGTGGTGAGGGCGGTCCGGCCAACCAGGCACAGCTCAGCGGTCCGACCGGCATCTTCATCGACGTCTTCAACAACTTGTTCATCGCGGACGCCGCAAATCACCGCATTCGTGAAGTCCCTGCGGCAACTGGCGGCACGATGACCGCCGGCTCTATTTACACGATCGCAGGCAAGGGCACGGCCGGCAACACGGGTGACGGAAGTGCTGCAACCGCCGCCCAAATCGCGACACCGTTTGCGGTCGTCGTGGATCACGCTGGGAACGTCTTCTTCTCCGACACGACGAACCAGAATGTCCGCGAAGTGACCGCGTCCACCGGTGACATTTCAACTGTCGCCGGGACCGGTACCGCAGGCTTCTCCGGAGATGGCGGAGCCGCGAAAACAGCCGAGCTAAACGTTCCGCAAGGCCTTGTATTGCGCCCTTCGGCTACACCCAACACGACGTCTGACCTTCTCATCAGCGACTCAGTGAACAACCGCGTGCGTAGCGTCGCAGCGATCGCGAGCAACGCTGGCATCCCGGCGATTTCTCTCAGCCCCAATCCACTCGTCTTCCCATCGCAAACCACCGGCACAGCCTCGGTCGCCTCTGTGGTCACGTTGACGAGCTCCGGTGGCGCTGCCGTAAGCGTGACTGGCATCACCATCGCCGGAACGAACGCTGCCGACTACAAGGAAAACGACAATTGCAACGGAATGATGGTTGCGCCCGCCGCGACCTGCACGATCAACGTCGTCTTTAATCCGGCTGCCGTCGGCGCCAGCACTGCAACCCTCACGGTTGCCACCAACCCGGCCAGCGCTTCGCAGGCGATCACTCTAAACGGCACCGGCGCTTCGCCCGTCCTGAGCCTGACACTTAAAGACACCGATTCTTCATCCACGCAGACCGTTACCGCGGGTGCGACGGCTACCTACAACCTCAGCTTGAGCGGCAACCAGTCAGTGACCGCCACGATCACCTGCACGGGCGCACCGACTGCGGCAGTCTGCACTCCGGCTCCGGCTTCCGTCGCTGTGACTCCGACAGCCGCGGGCACTTTCAAAGTGAGCATCACCACCACGGCTCGCGGCGTGATGCTTCCGTTCAATCAGCCTTCAACGAAGATGCAGCCGCCATCGTTTATGCAAATCGCGCCGATGGCATCGCTCGCTCTTCTCTTCGTCATCGCCATGATGCTCGGCTCGATGCAAAATCAGGCAGGCCGCATGCGCCTGGTTCGTGTCGCCCTGTCGCTCTGCCTCATCCTGATGCCGATCGCGGCAGCCACCGTTCTCGTCGGCTGCGGCGGCGGATCAAGCTCCACGCCGCCACCTCCGCCAGCCACCGGCACTCCCGCGGGCACCTACGCAATCACGGTGACCGCGACGTCCGGTTCGACCACTTCGACGGCGGCTCTGACGCTCGTCGTCAACTAAGACAACTCAGCGCGTCGGCACACAAATCCGACGCCGCAATTTCCAACGGCGCTCTTCGCAAACGCGAAGGGCGCCGTTGCCTTTTGTAGTACGCTCTCGCGATGCGCCTTCCGATCCCGCTCGCAACACGAGTCGCAACTTTTCTGATCGCAATTACCATCTGCGTTCCCATCGCCTCCGCGCAACAAACCCCACCATCAGAAACCGCTCCCATCGCCATCTCTCACGTCACGCTGATCAATCCCGCCACCTCCAGCGTCGAACACGACGCCACCGTCATCATCGAAGGCGATCGCATCTCCACCGTTCTGGTCGGCGCGATGATCAAGATGCCCGGCAACACGCGCCTCATCGACGGCCACGGCAAATTCCTCATCCCCGGCCTGTGGGACATGCATGTCCACTCCGCGTTCGGCGACTGGTTCCCCGGCGGCCGCGAGATCATCCTGCCGCTCTTCGTCGCCAACGGCGTCACCGGCGTGCGAGACATGGGCGGCGACCTCCCCGTTCTTCTCGACTGGCGCAAACAAATCTCAGCCGGAAAAATTCCCGGCCCGCGCATGATGGTCAGCGGCCCGATGCTCGACGCTGTTCTCCCCAGCGGCAAACTCCGCTTCCCAAGCTCGATCGCCGTCACCACGCCCGACTCGGCGCGCGCAGCCGTCGATCAGCTCCAATCGCAGGGCTCCGACTTCATCAAAACTCAATCCGTCATCTCTCACGACGCCTATCTCGCCGCCGCCGCCGAGTCCCACAAACAAAATCTCCCGTTCGTTGGCCACGTTCCCGATAAAGTCCGCATCACCGAAGCCGTCGCCGCCGGCCAGAAAAGCATCGAGCACCTGATGGGCAGTTTCGAAGGCTGCTCCAGCGAAGAACAGAAGTTTATCGACGGGCAGGGAAGTACGAAGCTTCTGCTCTCCACGACCGATCAGAAGAAATGCAGCGCTCTGTTGGCGCTTCTCGCCAAAACGCAAACGTGGCAATGCCCGACGCTCGCGTGGCAGCGCGGCGGCACGTTTCTCGACCAGCGCGATCTCGTGCACGACCCGCTCGGCAAATACGTTCCCGCCCACTGGCGTGATGTCACCTGGAAACGCTTTTACGACGAGATGATGCCCGACCTGCAACGCGATCCGCTCGAACTCCGCAAAGAATATTTCGCCCGCAATTTGAAAATGGTGGCCGACATGCACCGAGCCGGCGTTCCATTCCTGGCCGGGACCGACACCGCTCCCGGCATCTTCATCCTCCCCGGCTTCAGCCTCCACGACGAGCTCGCCAATTTCGTCGAAGCCGGCTTCACTCCGATGGAAGCGCTGCAAACCGCCACCAGCAATCCCGCAAAATTCTTCGGCACCGAATCCACCGAAGGCTCGATCGCCAAAGGCAAGTTCGCTGACGTCGTTCTCCTCGACGCCGATCCTCTCACCGACATCCGCAACACCCGCAAAATAGCCGCCGTAATCGCCAACGGCCATCTCTACGACCGCCCCGCCCTCGACACGCTGCTCAAGAACGCCGAATCCGCCGCCCACTCCACAACCCCCACGAACTAAATGCATCGCTGTATCGCCACCTGTAGTCGCGCCCGTCTCTCAGACCGCGGGGTTTAGACCAAACAAGTCCCAAACCAAAACGATAGTCACCACCTTTCGATCTAGGTCAGTGCAATCCCCTCCCATCCCTCCTATCGACCCTCTACACCACCTGCAAATAAACGAAACTTTTCCCCCTACAGATCGTCTATACAAGCGAGACCAAGCCATGCCCCCAGACCAAACCAACCTCCTCCTCGGCACCCTCGACATGCTGATCCTCAAATCCCTCGCCCTTACCGAGTTACACGGCCTGGGCATCTCCCGCCGCATCAGTCAAATCACCAAAGGCACTTTCGACGTCAAACCCGGCTCCCTCTTTCCCGCCCTCCACCGCATGGAAGAGCAAGGCTGGCTCGCGGCAAGCTGGGGCGAATCCGAAAACAATCGCCGCGCCAAATACTACAAACTCACCGCCGCCGGTCGCCGCCAGCTCAACTCCGAAACCAAACGCTGGTCGCGCATCTCGCTCGCCATCGCCCGCGCGTTGGAATCGAACTAACTTCGAAGGAGCATCGTCATGAGCCTCTTCACGCGTCTCGCCAGCCTCAAGCGCAACTTCTTCCGCCGCAAACACGCCGAAGCCGACCTCGACGCCGAACTCCGCTCCTACACCGATCTCCTCGCCGACGAAAATCGCGCCCAGGGACTCAGTCCCGACGACGCGCGCCGCCAGGCACAAATCGAATTCGGCGGCATCGAGCAAGTCAAAGAATCCGTCCGCGACATCCGCGCTGGCATTTACCTCGAAATGTTCTTCCGCGACCTGCGTCTCGCCTTCCGTAACATTCGCCGGTATCCCGGCTTCACGCTGATCGTCGTCATCTCGCTCGCCCTCGGCATCGGCGCCAACGCCGCCATTTTCAGCCTCTCCGACGCGATCCTCTTCCGCCCGCTTCCGGTGCCGCACGCCAACGACATCGTGACCATCGACACCGCCGCCTCCAAACTCACGCGCTACGGCGGCTCATCCTGGCTCGACTATCTCGACATGGTTGCAAACGCCAAGTCCTTCTCTTCGCTTTGCGTATATCAGAGCCTCTCCGCCGGCATGAACCCATCCACATCCGCGCCCGGCAGCAAACCGCAAAACGTCGCCGGCCTGCTCGTCTCCGCCAACTATTTTTCGACGTTCGAAATCGCTCCGGTCGCCGGCCGCGATTTTCTTCCCGAAGAAGGCATCACGCCCGAAAAATATCCCGTAGCGATCATCAGCTACGCGCTTTGGGATCGTGTCTTCGCGAAAGATCAATCCATCTCCGGAAAAACCGTCAAGCTCAATGGCCATCCGTTCACAATCGTTGGAGTCGCTCCCAAATCCTTCACGGGCGCCGACAACTTCTATCGCCCCGACATTTATGTCCCCGCCGCAATGGCCGCCGAAGTCTCGGGTGACGGCGCCGACACTCTGAAACAACGCAGCTACCGCGCTTTCGAAATACGCGGGCGTCTCAATCCTGGCGTGACCCTCGCGCAAGCCCAAGCCGAACTCAACAGCATCATGTCCGCGCTCGAGCGCGAGCACCCCGAGAGCAACAAAGACAACGTCGCCATCCTCCGCACGGAGATGGGTCGCCGCGTGGAACTCGGCGCGATCGCCGTTCCAGCACTGCTCGGCGGTCTCGTCATCCTCGTTTTGCTGATGGCTTGCGCCAACGTCGCCAGCCTGCTCATGGCACGCGCCACTTCGCGCATCAAGGAAACGTCCACGCAGATTGCGCTTGGCGCCTCGCGCGGAGCGCTCGTCCGGCAGTTGCTCACCGAAAGCGCTGTGCTCGCCCTCTTCGGCGGCTTTGCAGGCACCGCGCTCGCATACGCTTGCATCGCCGGGTTCCGCTCGCTCGTTCCCGTTCTTGGTCCCGCGGATGGTCCCGACTTCCGTCTCGATTTCCGCGTCATGACTTGCATCGGCGTCGCCTCGGTGGCCGCCGTTCTTCTTTCGGGTCTCGCCCCGGCCTTCATGGCCGTCAAAGACGCGTGGAGCGCTGTTATGACCACGCGCACCTCCGCCTCCGCCAGCCGCTCGTTCAGTTCCGTCGCTCGCCGCATCCTCATCGGCGGACAAATTGCCCTTTCCGTCGTGCTGCTGATGGTCGGCGGCCTCTTCCTTAAATCCTTCAGCCGCGCCCATAACGTCGATCTCGGCTTCAATCCCGATCGCCTGCTGCTCGTCACCATCGACCCGCTCTTGCAAGGCTATTCGAAC
The DNA here is from genome assembly GCA_963766985.1 of uncultured Acidobacteriota bacterium. Lineage (GTDB taxonomy): Bacteria > Acidobacteriota > Terriglobia > Acidiferrales > UBA7541 > Acidiferrum. The sequence continues at coordinate 526,575 of CAVYCJ010000002.1, read as the reverse complement.
GAACAAGCCTCCCGGTTCCACGAACAGCTCGTGCAGCGCGTTCAGTCTTTGCCCGGCGTTTCTTCGGCCACTGTCGCCACCTCTGTCCCATTCGTCTCCGGCGGATCGTGGGACATCTCCATCGACGGTTACACCGCGCCCGACGGCGAGAAATTTCTCGACATCACCACTACCGCAGTCGACCCTTCCTATTTCGCCACCATGCAGATTCCGATTCTCTCCGGCCGCTCGTTCGCACCGACCGACACACGCAAGGCGCCCGGCGTCGCCATCGTCAACGAAACGTTCGCCACGCGTTACCTCACCAGCCCGGGCGAACTTAGGAAGGCGCTCGGTCGCATCATTCGTCTCCGCGACGGGAAACCGATCCAGATCGTTGGCGTCGTCAAAGACTCCAGTTATGGTGGCCAGATTGGCGGACCGCCTCCGCCGGTCTACTTTTTTCCATACGATCAGCAGGGTGGACCGAGAGCTACACTCGTCGTCCGCATGGCGCAGGGAAGTGAGGCCGGGAAGGCGAGCGGCAGCGGGAATTCATCGGAGCGTTCAGTGCGCTCGATTCCCAGGCCGCATCCGTTGTCCCCGAGATTCGCGCAGCGATGTCCGAGCTCGATTCCGAAATCGCTCCAGTGACCGTCGACAAAATGACCGCCGCCATCTCCCGCCAGGGATTGTTCTTGCCGCGCATCGTCGCACTGCTCGGTGGAGCTTTTGGTTTGGTCGCGATGGTGCTTGCTACGGTGGGTCTCTACGGCGTTGTCTCGTTCATGGTCGGCCGCCGCACGCAGGAAATCGGCATTCGAATGACGCTCGGCGCGCAGCGCATCCAGGTCTTGCGCATGGTTCTCGCGAATGGCTTGATTCTCGCGTCGACCGGATTGCTCGTCGGCCTCGCCATCGCGCTCGCTGCCGCTCCCACCGTTCGCAGTATGCTCGTCGGTGTCAGCCCCTACGATCCGGCAACATTCGTCGCCATCAGTGCCGCGCTGCTTGCCGCAACGGCTGTCGCCAGCTTTTTGCCGGCGGCGCGGGCGACACGTGTCGACCCGATCCTGGCGCTCCGCCACGATTGATTTTTTATGTGAAATTGCTAGAGGGGGAACTACTACGCTACGCACGAGCTGAGGATTCTTCTTCGCTTTCGACCTTCAACTGTCGACCGTTAACTTCCCCTACTGCGGCCGCACCAAATAAACATCAAACCGTTCGATTGCCGGACGGATGCGGCGGATAACTTCGCTGGGCCACAGTGTCTTGCTCAGCAGCGTCACCCAGCCATCTTCCGGCTCGCACACCGCGCAAAACGAATACCGCTCATACGCCGTCTGATACGAATCCAGTCCGCGGCGCGACAATTCCTTCTCCAACTCCGCATCCGGCCCATCGATCAAGCTGCCCGCGCGCACGCCAAACGTTTCGCCCTCAAATCGCTCGAACAATTCCTGTAGTTGCGTCTCTGTCGGCGCGCGCAGCACGATGCACCGCTCCGCCGCCTCGCGATAGTGAATGTCGTACATCTTGCAGAACTCCCGCACGCGATCGACATGCGCAAAAAAGTCCAGCGAGAAGCCATCGTTGTTCGCCAGCGCAGGAAACGCCGCCGCCCAGATCGCCGCCGCTTCCTTGCCTTTCACCGGCTCGCGGCTCTCCGTCTCCAGCAATTCCAGTCCGACCGCTTTCGTATCCGTGCCGAGATCGAGCGTCTCCACGTCCATCGAATACGGCGGTAGTTTGAGCGCCCCCGGATCGAGCGGCGCATTCCCCGTCGCGCTCATTCGCTGTACTCCTCGGCCTCTGGTGGAAATTTTGCCTTAAACTCGGCCGACTGCTTCCGCACATCAAGCCAGTCGAAAAATACTTCCGGCGTCTCCAGCCAGATCTTGAACCAGTTCGCGATCTCTTCCTTCTCCGTGCGTTTGAACGGTTCGACCTTATGATTTCGCGCGATCATCTCCGCGCGCCGCTTGCCCAGCCGAGCCACATTCAACACGCGTTCTGCCGCCGCGGGTTCACCATGCGAACGAAACTTCCGCATCAGCTCATCCAGCCGCATGATGCTGACTTCCGCGTCTTCCAGCGTCTTGAAGTGCAGCAAATCCTCAAATTCTTCTTCGTACTGGTCCTCGGCTTCTTCCTGCAACGACAAATTCACCTTGAAGCCTGCGTGCTTCAGCACGTCCGCGATGTAATCGTTTCCAGTTTTTCCCTCTTCGCCATGCTCGGCGATGAGCCTTCGCCGCAACTGATCGATTTCAGCCGGAGTGTATTCCTGCGCGCCGATCTCCCGGGCTGTTTGCAGGATTAACTCTTTCTTTGTGATCTGCGAATCGTTCATATCGCTCATCGGCCCGCGCCTCGATGCGCTCCGGTCGGGTTCGGTGTGATCGGCCCGGCGGGCGCACCATTATCCGGCGCAGGAGTTGCCGCCGGCGCATTTGATCCCGCTGGATTTTTTAACAATTGCCGGTATTTCGTCACGTTGCGATTGTGCTCTTCCAGCGACGCCGCAAAAAAATGTCCGCCTTGGGTGTTCGCCACAAAGTACAAAAACGGCGTTTTCGTCGGACTGATCGCCGCGCTCAGCGATTCCTCGCCCGGATTCCCAATCGGCCCCGGCGGCAATCCCGTGTGTTGATACGTGTTGTACGGCGAATCGATCTGCAAATCGGCTCCCGTTAGCGTCCCTTTATATTGTCCGATTTGTTCCAGGGCATAAATCACCGTCGGATCGCACTGCATCCGCATATTTTTCGACAGCCGGTTCTCAAATATTCCTGCCACCAGAGGCCGCTCTTCCGGACGCGGAGTCTCGCGCTCCACGAGCGACGCCAGCGTCACCAGATGCTCCGTCAATCCGCTCCCAGGCGGAATCGGCGCCGCCGCACGGATCCGCCCCCACTCTTCCTTAAACTTTTTCACCATCTCAGCCGTCAACTCGATCGCCGCGGGGTGGCGCGGCAGATTATATGTCGCCGGATACAAATATCCTTCCAATGTTTTTGCATCCGGCGCGAGGTCGTGGATCAACTCTGGATTTTTCGCCGCCGCCAGAAATTCCGCCGCCGTCATGTATTTTCCGGCTTCCAGGTCGCGCGCGATGTCAAACATCGTCTCGCCTTCGCGCACCGTGAATGGCTGTTCGAACACATGCCCGTCCGCGATCTGCCAGAAAACATCGTGCCCCGAAATCGGCTTGTTGAAAAAATATTCGCCCGCCTGCAATCGCCGCTTCGGATGACGCCGCGCATAAAATTCGAACGCAGTCGCGCTGCGAATCACGCCATTCTGCTCGAGCAATCGCGCTACTGCCCGGCTCGAAGCTCCATGCGGCAAATCGACGAACACACCCTCCGCCGCAAAACCCTGATAGGGCCGCTGAATGCTCATCCAGAAATAAGCCGCCACGCACGCGCCAGCAATGACCAGCAGCAGTAAAAGTTTCCCCAGAGTTTTCAAGTTAGTCCGCGTTCTCCGTCAAATTCCGCCACATACCGACAGCACCTGAAGTGCTCGATCCGAGAAATGCCGTACGGCACCTTACTTAGATGCTCGCGCCGGGATTTTGCTTCCTCTCCAGATACTCCTTCAAGATCACCGCGGCAGCCATCGCATCCACGGTCGCACGCGCCGAAGCCTTCCGCTTCCGATGCGCTACGACATGCGGATGTGCAGGCGCATCATCGTAAAAAACTTTCCCGGCCTGCTCCTCCAGCAATCGCTCCGCTTCCCAGCTCGTCAGTCGCTCGTCCACCATCTCGACCGGTAATCCCAACTGTTTTCGCACGCGCTCGCCAAATCGCGTCGCTTCTTCCGCCATTTCGCCGCGCGTTCCATCAAGCCGCAGCGGCAACCCAACCACAATCTCTCTTACGGCATGCTCGCGCGCCAGTTCCCGCAGCCGCCGCATATCCTCATTTCGATTCACGCGCTCGAGCGTCAACAGCGGCCGCGGCAGCCCAGCTTCGATGTCCGCAATCGCCAGCCCGATGCGCACTCTCCCATAGTCGATCGCCAGAATTGCCGTCCGGCGAACGTCTCCGACAACATCATTTTTCAACGATTCCCGCTCTGAAGAACTCACGTGTCAATTATACCCGCGTGTACCGCCGCCCACCGTCTTCTCTGCGAATCTCCGCACCCTCTGCGCCTCTGCGTTAGATTTTTCGATGCGGTGCGCAAGCCCCGCCACGTCAATCCTTCCGCCCATGTGTCCCATTCACCCAGACATCCCACATCCCCTGCTTCTTCATCTGCTCGTCGAGCCCCGTATCCTTTAGCTGCTTCTCAATCTCCGCCCGCGTGTACCGTTTCCCCAGTGGCTGCTCCCGCTCCGCCACACCCCAAGCCGTCACCGCCGCAATCACCGTGTTCGCTTTCACTTCTCGAATTTCCACTTTGTCGAACGTATCCGACGCCGCGTGATAGTTCGGCAAGTAATTCGCCTCCACCTGATTCGCCACCATCGTCGGCACGCCGTCCAGCACGAAGTCCCAGTTGTCCGTCCCGATGTCTCCATCCAGCGTGTGATTGTTCACGTCCCACGAAGCTAGCGGCCTTAAAATCTCGCTCAGTCCGTCGCGAATATCCGCGCGCCCGCTCAGCGAAAATCCCGGCGTCCGCCCCGTCCCATCATCAAAAATAATCACCCCGCGAATCTTGTCCATCTCCGCGCGATGCGCCTGCACGTATTGCCACGACCCGACCATCCCTTGCTCTTCGCCGCTGAACAAAATAAATCGAATCGTCCGCCTCGGCACCAATCCCGTCGCGCGAATCGCCCGCGCCGCTTCGATCACCAGCGCCGCGTTGCATCCGTTGTCCAGCGCGCCCGTCCCCAACTCCCACGAATCCAGATGCGCGCCCAAGATCACCGCCTCATCCGGCTTCTCGCGCCCGCGAATTTCTCCGATCAACATTCATCTGCTCCACGGGCCCGCCAATCTTGTTCGGCATGCTAAATCGCACCCGCAATTTCCCCGAGTTCGCCTCCACCGCCCGCGCCAGATGCATCGCATCCTCGCGTGCCACCACCGCCTGCGGAATCACATCGATCTGCCCATCGCCCACATTCGTATGCCGATAGAGCAGTAGCCGTTCCCGCGCTCCCATCCACAAAATCGCCGCCGCGCCGCCTTTCTTCGCACGCTCGATAATCGCCGGCGGCAGCGCGTACTCATCAAACAAATCCGCCCAGGTCACTCCCACCTTCGAGGACACCAGCAAAATCGCGCCCTTCACGTTCGCGCCGGCCTTCGCGAAATCCTCTTCCGTCCCCGCGCCCACATAAATCACGTTCGCTTCGATCCCACCCGCAGGCAGCGCCGGCGACCACCCCGCCGCAACCAGCCGCACCGGAAACTTTTCAGCACCGTCCAAAATCTCCAGCCGCGTCTCGCCCTCGCTCCACGAATGCGCCAGCTGATATTTCTCCGTGTGAACCGTCACCCCTTCCGCTCGAAACGCCGCCACCGCCCAATCCACCGCCTTCGCCATCTCCGGCGAGCCAGAAACACGCCCGCCAATCTCATCCGTCAGCCGCCGCAAATTCTCTTCCAGCGGCGACGGCCCCATCACCTGCGGAATAATTTTTGCCGCCGCCTCAGCGCACGAAGCCTCCGTCGCCGAGCAAGCCTGCGCCGAAGCGCCGCCTCGCGCGAGTGGATCGGGTTTGCCCGAAGACAACTGGGCCGGCAGTGGGGATGCGATGAAGAAAAAAAGCTAGCGAGCCAAAAAGAAGAGACCGCGAACGCATCCGACGATACCTCGCTCTAAGAATGGGCCAACCCAACGAAGCCGGCCGTAGGGCGCGCGAAGTATACCGCACCGATGCGAAACTCGAAGGCTGCTTAACTTACGCTTCGCTTTCGCGTGAGAAGTGAACTGTTTGGCTCTCCGTAGCCGGGAGTGACCTGCATCAGAACAATCCGCCATTCCTCATTTTGACGAATCATCACAACACTCATCCGATGCACCCAGACGCGCCGCTCGCTGGCAAGCATCGCGTTCTTCCACACCACGCTGGCGACAAAGAAACGATCTGCATCGATCAAAGGAGTCTCGATGACCGCGGCCGAGTTTTTCTTGGCGTAGTGTGCGAACAGCTCCTCGCAATTCCTGAAAATCTCCTCGCGCTGCCAATCTCTACCTTCCGCGTCGATGAATCGCGCGCGTTGAGCGAAGAATTCGATCAGTCCTTCGGAATTGAGGCTCTTCAGCCCGGCAACGAAGCTCTCCAGCGTCGATCTTCCGCTTTCATGTGGCCGTTCCGCCACGCGAGCGGCCGGACGAAAATCCGTCGCCACCTTCTCTCGGACCGTCGCGGCTCGAAGCCCCCGTGCCTCCAATAGCTTCGCCGCAAGCGATTCCTCGACTCCGAGCATTCCCAACAGAACATGCTCCGTATCGATGTGCCGGTGCGCAAGTCTCTGTGCTTCTTCCGACGCCAAATTCAAAGCTCTTTGGCATTCCGTCGTCAGTGGCATTTCGACCGACGTCGAGATTGCCACTCCCCGCCTGACATGTCGCTCGATGTCAGCGCGAATGCTTCCTTCGATGTCCCCATCTCCAAGAAAAATTTTCAGCAGTGCTAGGTCTTCGCGCAGCAATCCAAGCAGAAGGTGTTCCGTCTCGATGGAAGGACTTCCATACCGGCTCGCCTCGAAGCGAGCGAAAAAGACAAGGCGTCGCGCCTTTTCCGTGTAGCGCTCAAACATGATCTTTAATGGAGCAGCTTATTCCTCCTGACCATTCCCAGCAACCGCTGTCACACCCGCGTCGCCCAGAGATTGCATTCCCCAACTTCAGACTTGACCAAGCGAGTCTTCGCGATGATCCAGAAAGCGAGTACGATTGCGTTCATGACCAACACTCAGAATGCCGCGAAATACCAGCCGCCCAGCGCGTTCGAAGCCTTGTTCAACCGCACGTTCGGCTTTCTAGCCGGCCTCGGTCTCGCGCCAAAGTTCATCTACCTGCTCGAAGTGCGCGGCCGCAAAAGCGGCAACCTCTTCCGCTGCCCCGTCAACCTGATGGAGATCGGCGGCAAACAAATCCTCGTCGCGCCTAGAGGCCGCACGCAGTGGGTGCGCAACGCCGAAGCCGCCAACGAAATCGTTTTGAAGCGAGCCACTTTCCGCCGTGCATTCGCTCTGCGCCCGATCGCCGACGCCGACAAGCCGCCACTCCTGAAGGAATATCTCGACCGCTACGCCAGCGCCGTCAAAAAATTCTTCCCCGTCCCGCCGCAATCGCCCGTCGATTCGTTCCGCCCAATCGCGTCGAACTACCCCGTATTCGAGCTGATCGGGAAGTGACGCTCGGCGCCAATACCCGATCCTCAACGCTTTAGCGTCACGGCACGCCCCTAACATCCCGTCCCGCAAACCACCGCCGCCCGTGAGAAAATTTCAACACCAAGAGAGTCACGAGCGAAAATGACCTCCGCCCTCCAAGTCATGAAATTCGGCGGCACCTCCGTTGGCGACGCCAGCTGCATCGCGCGCGCCGCCGCCATTGTCCAATCCACCGCCGCCCAGCGCCCCGTTGTCGCCGTAGTCTCCGCCATGTCCGGCGTAACCAACCGCCTCGTTTCAGCCGCCCACAAGGCCGAACACGGCGAACACGATTTCATCTCGCCTCTCATCGCCGAACTGCTCGCCCAGCACATCACCACTCTCGAAGCCCTTACCAAAAACGCAAAGTCGCTCGAAGAAACCCGCAAAGCTATTCACGAAGTCCTCGCCGAACTCGAGCGCCTGCTCCGCGGCACCGCCATGCTTCGCGAGCTCACCCCGCGCGCCCTCGACGCCATTTCCGGCATCGGCGAACGCCTCTCCGCCCCCCTGGTCGCCGCCGCCGTCAACGAACTCGGCGTCAAATCCGTCGCCATCTCCGCCACCGAGCTCATCGTCACCGACCCGCACCACGGTCGCGCCGAGCCTCTGATGGGCCCCACCCGCAATCGCGCCACCGCCAAGCTAAAGCCGCTCCTCGATCAGAAAATCGTCCCCGTCGTCACCGGCTTCATCGCCGCCACGCCCGAAGGCGTACAGACCACTCTCGGCCGCGGTGGTTCCGACTACAGCGCCACCATCCTCGGCGCCGCCCTCGATGCCGCTGAAACCGTAATCTGGACCGACGTGGACGGTGTAAAAACCGCCGATCCGCGCCTCGTCCCCGAAGCCCAGACCATCCCCGAAATTTCCTACAACGAAGCCGCGGAACTCGCCTACTTCGGCGCCAAAGTCCTCCACCCCAACACGCTGCGCCCCGTCACCGCCGCCGGCGTCCCCGTCTGGATTCGCAACAGCTTCAAGCCCGGAAATCCCGGCACAAAAATCACCGCGAAAGGGAACTCCTCCGGCGGCGGCGTCAAAGCCCTCACCGCCATCAAAGACGTCACCATGATCACCGTCGGCGGCCCCGGCATCGTCGGCCTTCCCGACGTTCTCGCTCGCAGCTTCGCCGCCACCGCCGCCACGCGCACCAACGTTTTTCTCGTCTCTCAATCCTCTTCCCAAAATGACATCTGCTTCCTCATCGCCACTGCCGACGAAAAGCGCGCTCTCGCCGCACTCCGCGAAGCCTTTGCCCCCGAAATCGCCGAGCAGACCGTCGAGCACGTCAACGCCAATCCCGATGTCGCCATCGTCGCCGCCGTCGGCGAAAACATGCGCGGCATCCCCGGCGTCGCCGGCCGTACCTTCACCGCCCTCGGCCGCGAAAACGTGAACATCATGGCCATCGCGCAAGGCTCCTCCGAATACAACATCTCCCTCGTCGTCGAAAAAAGCGCCATGCAGCGCGCCCTCACCACCCTCCACCACGAATTCCGCCTCTCCGAATTCCTCGTCGCCAAGTAGCCCGACTCTCGCCGTCTTTCGTATCGCCACCATCCTGCCGGCGTCTTCCCCACCCGCCCGCACCCTAGCCGAAGTCTCCTGCATTCATGTACGGGCGCAGCACCGCTGCGCCCCATGTCCGCAACCAAGCCGCATAACGCGATCGCCGCACAATCCAACCGCCGCACAACCCGACCCCCGCACAACCGCCCCCCGGGACAACCCCAACGACCGTTTTCCGCCACCACCCCCACACCTGTCATCCTGAGCCGTCCGAAAGACGGCGAAGGATCTCAGCCGTCACCCTTTCTCCAAGCAAAACCGCCAACCCATGCCGAGGTCCCCACGCTCAATGTCCGTAACCTCAAGACCTATAACCCTTTACCGCCCGAAAACTAAAGTTCAGTTATCGCCCCCAACACAGCTGCTCCAGGGGCCAGCTTATGCCCCACGCCCCCGCCTGCCACAGTTGTCCCTGTAATCAGGAGGCATCACATGGCGCAAACAATCTGGTTGAACAAGCTGAATAACGAGAGCAAATCCCAAGCGGAAGGTATGGAATACGTCTGCGTCCACCTATTCCAGCGATTGGACCAGGTAGGCAAGCTCACCAAGGAAAAGGGCTGGAATCTCGTTCCCAACGCCACCTCCAAGGATGGCGCCACTCACAAAGCTCTCTGCTGCGACACCTGCGCCAAGAACTACAAAGAGGGCAGCGTCCGCCTAGCTAAAGAACCCGTCCCCGCATAGCTAATCGCTTCGAACGACTTCCGCGCAAAAAAGACTCCGATTGCCGGACAAGGATCCGAAACGGATCATCCACTTGTCCGGCTTTCTCATTGGTTGGCATGTTGGGCTCTACACAGCCACAGTCTCAAACAGACTGTGGCCCATCCCTAATACCGCTCTTGCCTTCAACCCTTCAGCAACAAGCGAATCCACGAATCCCCGAGCCACTCCTCAAAATCCCTCGCCGCCCAGCCACGCTGCTCCACCAACAACAGATAGAACTCCGGCGAGTTCATACTCCAGATAATGTCCGCAGCCTTCTCGATCGAGAGCCCTGGCCGCAGGCCACCCGTTGCCTCCAGGTCTTTCGACAGTAGTCGCATGTTTTGAGCCCGCCGGCTCGCTATGCTCTGCCACAGCGCGTCAAGTTCCGGATCAAGGGGCGCCGCGCCCTGCAGCACTCGAAACAGTGGAGCCAGCCTCGATTGAATGCTTCGCAAGGCCGCTGCATAGATCCGCAGTTTCTTGGCCGCACCGGACTCCGCGCGAATCGCTTGCACGTAATCGCGCTCCTCGGGTGGAACCGCCCTGTCGCTCCCCGAAATCGCCGTCTCCACCAGCAATCGGAATAAAGCCGCTTTCTTGCCCACCGTCGCGTACACGGTATCCAGCGCAATCCCGGCTTCCTTGGCAATCGCCGGCATCGTCGCGGCCGCATACCCTTTTTCCAGAAACACTTTCTGAGCGGCATCAAGAATCGACTGCCGCGTTTCCTGTGCAGCTTCGCGGCGTGCTCTCGAATCGTACTTACGCTTGGCCCTCAACCTTGGCATCTTTCTTTTTCTCATCATTCCTATATTAATCCGAAGTATGTTAGGATGAATATGCCTGAATGTGAAAAGGAGATTCTAAATGCTGAGTGTGATCGTCGACTTTACCAATCTGCTGCTCGCCGCGCTCCTGGTCGGCGCCATGTTCGCAGTCTGGCTTGTGTTCAATCCCGCGGGGCTCGATGGCGGCACCTACGTCGCCCTGCAACAGCAGGGTGTTCGGACCCTGCATCCTGCGTTGCCTATCCTTGGCGTAACAACGATCCTGGTGACCATCACTGCCGCGGTGCTCTCACGCTCCGATAGCGCACGGTTCTGGTTGCTCATCGCGACGGCTGCGTGTCTCGCTGCTTCTGGTTTGATTACGCGATTCCTGAATATGCCGATCAACGCCATCGTGATGACTTGGACCACCGACTCTTTGCCCTCCAATTGGATAGGGCTGCGCAATGCGTGGTGGCGATGGCATTGCCTGCGGTTGGTCACAGGATTTGCAGGATTTGCCTTGCTCCTAGCAGCCACTCTGAAACACGCTTCAACGAAATAAACTGTGGTATTTCTGCGATACAAACGTAGGAGGAGAGATACGCTCCGTGGCCGACCACATAGTGGACTCTTTGATTCTCGACTTGCTTCACTGGCTCACGACCGGGGACAGGACTTACGATCAAGTGCTCGATGCCTGGCGCACGTCATGTCCTCGCCTTCCCGTTTGGGAGGATGCAAACGATCGCGGCCTTGTCGCAAGCGAGTATCGGAACGGTCGCACTTTCGTAAGAGCTTCGGCACTCGGTCTCGCACTCCTCGAAAAGAACGGACGCGATCCAAAGGGCATCGGCGTCATCAAGCTTAAGTGATCCAGCCGAGCCGCAGGCTTGATTGCTGCGCGCCCACTTTCCGTCCGTTTTTCGGAATACGAGTGTTCCGCCCTTCGTGTAAAATAGCGCCACTCATTCCAGACCGAACCAATTTCCACGTGAAGACAGCAAATTGGTGGTCGTTGTCAAAACCGATTTCCGACACGCCTGAGCACCCCGGCCTGCCGTCCTTTAAACCGATCCGCTTGGTTCGACCAGATCTACAGGGCGGCCCTCGATGATACTTGCCGGGAACTCGTGAGCACGCTGGCTCACCGCTTCGGAAATCTTGAACCCAATTGCCTCTGAGCAATCGTCTTTATCCCCGTGATCGAGAATCAAAGGCATCGTACCTCTGGAAAGATTCCCGAACGTCTGCCGCCTTCAAACCGATCGGTGGGTGTTCGAGATCGAAGAGGATCGAGAAAGTGGCCGTAGAGTTCCAACTCCTCTTCAGTCATCGGCGTGGGTTCAGGCTCGACAGAGACGACGAAGCTCAGTTCGTGTCCCTTCGTAACGTGCAGTGATTTCCCAACAACCTATCGTCGGAACAGCGAATAGCGTCATCATGCCGGGTGCTTCCTTATTCGGAAGGAAAACGGCGTTAGCATGATCGACGGTAACTGTCGGCGCGTCGCCGTCCAGTCGCTTGCCGGTAACAGTAAGCTTCGGTTCGTCTTTGCGCCAATCAAAGCCGCGGTGCCAAAACGTCAGCTTGTTCTGGTAAACCCAACCGTCCCCCTCCTTGCCGAAAGCGACCCACTTGCCATCAACCCGCAGCTCTGTCCAAAGCTCGTCGGTGCCAAACGGGAAAAAAGAGGGATTAGGAGTCTTAAACGCGTAAGCCGCCGGAGGAACGAACGGAGGATCGGATGGCCGCGTAACTCGACACTGAGCGAAACTCACGGTCGCCAGCAGCAGCCCTGCACAGAGCGTCAGTGAGGAGCGAATCATAAAACCCCGCGTCCGCCTGCCTAGAGCGGCGGAAAATGCACCACGAACGCCGCGAAATCCGATACCGCCGTGCCATCGCACATCGGTGGCGTAAACACCCATTGCGACACAATCCGAACCGCTTCCTGCTCCAACTCCGGCCTGCCCTTCGCAACCGCCGCTGCTTCATGCACGCGCCCGTCTTGCCCGATCGTCCCGTGGATTCTCACGTCGTACCACGGCCCGGCGCCCGCGTTCGATGGCTGCGGCGCCGACTGCACCAGCGCCCGTTCATACTTCTGGCACGTCGTGTACGTGATCGGATTCTCCGGCGCCAGCGCGTCCCAGTCGCTCGGCCCGTCCATCAAAACAAGTTTTTGCCCAAATTCCATCCGCAACTTCCCGCCGATATAAAACCGAACCTGCTGCGGCAACAATGAGTCCTCAAACTTTGAATACTCCGACTCCTCAATCAATTGATCTCCCACATTCCACCGCAGCACAGGTCCCTGTTCCGCGTCCACGCAGATCTCGTTCGACTGGTGCGCTCTTCCATTAATCGTTTCGAAGTGAATGCATTTCGCTGGACGCCCCGAAATCGTCGCCAGCGTGATCGACTGAATCACATCCGACTTGTCGAATCGCCCCAGCGTCAGTGGAACCAGCTTCATCAGCCACCAGATCTCGACCGGTGGCGCTGCCGCCGTCGACTTCAACGTCTTCTCCGGAGTTTGCAGCGTAACGATGTGAAAATCACCGTATAAGATTTCGCTGCGCTCGATCTGCCCGCTGAAAATCGTGCTGTACGTCCCGTCCTTCGTCGCCCCATCCGGCGCATACGTCCGAAACGTGATATCCTCCCTGTAATCCGGCAACGCCTTCGTCGAACTGCTCACCGCATACGCCCGCTCCATCAACTGCACCGCTTCCACACGAACATTCATGTCCTGCGCGCGTACAGGAATGCCAAAAGCCGCGACCGCACACACCGCCAGAACTCGAAGCGCACGAAAGCCAGGCACGGTGCCTCCCAAGTTAAGAAACATAGTTACGAACCGCGGAGTGTACTACCAAATGACGTACGCCAAAAAAGAATTAAACAGTGGGGAATCGCCCGTACAACTCAAGCTGCAGTAGCCAAAACTTATTCAACCCGGTGAACTTTCCCGCTCTTCTCGAACATAAAACACGACCACAACGTTCTTCACCAGCGGTAGTGCCGTACAAGAGGTCGCACCTGCGGGTAGTGGGCGAACTCCACTTTTCATGCTTGCCTTTTATTTGTCGTATTGTGTACATAATTGCAGTTTTAATAAACGCATAAAACGCAATGCGACGTTACAGAGCAAGCGAGAGCGATCCAGTTTCCCCGAAACGGTTATGTCCATTGAATCTGCAGAAAACACGTTAAAGCTCCTCCGAATCGTGCTCGTGTTGTTCACATCTCTCGTGGCTATCGGACTTGTGCTCGAGTACAAGGCAGCACTTCGCCTCATTGGGAACGGATTAATTAGGCTTATTCGTTTCAAGTCCAATTCGGTAGAACGTTGCGCCTTAAGGAAAATGTGCTGGCATTTTTTGGGAGCATTGCTCGTTACGGTCGGCGTTGCAGGAGAATTTATCGTCGAGTTTGAGCAATATGGGGCGGAGAATAAGCTAAGTCGCGCGTCGGCATCCGCCAGAGACGAGCTCAATGCTAAAGCTGCTCAGGCTGAAGCAACTGCCAGAGGCTTCGAAGCACAGATAGCCGATGCTAGGAGAGCGTCCGCTGTATCTCAAGCGAAGGCTGCACAAGCTGAAGCGACAGCCAGGGGCTTCGAAGCGCAGATAACAGATGCCAAGAGGGCGGCAGCGGAATCCCAAGCGAAAGCCGCGGCCGAGGAACTCGCACGCGTCCGGCTCCAGAAGGAACTGGAACCGCGCCGACTGACCGGAAAGCAGAAGGAGAAATTACGCTCGCTCTTGAGCGATGATCCGCAGCAGATCATGTTTGGATGGTGCCTAAACGGTTCTGATGATTGCAAAGACTTCGTAAACGACATCGGAGACGCCTTCAATCAGGCTGGATGGAAAACCCTTTTTGCTCCTTCGACTCAATATATACGAGGGATATATTTAGGTTTCGCCAAGGGCTCGGACGAAAACCTGGTAAACCACTGGGTGCCAAAGCTTAGGCACGCTCTCTCGGCGGCAGGATTGGCTAGTGAGCAAAAATGGTTTGACCCAGGCGAAAAAACCCTCTCAGCAGTTGGCTTTGAAAAAAACGTGCTGTACTTGATAGTAGGTCCGAAACCCGCGATTGACAGCCCAGCGAGCACAAAATGAAGCACACTGCAGACGACGGGCCACCGCCGGTCTATGTCCAACTCACATCGTATTGCGGACCTCAGAGCCATTTTGGGTCGAATGGAATCGCCAGAATTTTGTCGCGGACCCTTTCGTATGCGCACATCGCTCTTGACAAGTCATAACTTATGTGATACTATAAGCGTGTTGTAACTAGCGGAGAAGAAAGGCACTTCTGTGTCCGCTAGCCCTCGCCGTCTCTCTTCTCGCGTACCCGAGCCTTTGTACGCTTCGCGAAATCCGACTCACGCAAGTCTGTAACTCGTCGAGGAATCAATAGCTTCCACACTCTCAAAATTGACCCCTCCGCAACCCCAACAAAAGAAACCACTTCCACACTCTTTGCAAAACATGGGGGGTGTGCCCCAAAGCTTCCCAAAATGGAACTGCGCCGAATCGCAACTTCCGTCTCGGCGCAGTTCCGATTCCTTTCGACTTTCAACTGTCGACTGTCAACTTTCTTCAAATTTTCTGCAGCTTCCACTTTCCACGCCGGAACAGAATCACCCCGGCGACGGCGACCACCGATTCGGCGACCACCATCGAGATGTACACGCCGTTCTGTTGCAGATGCGCATGAATCGCCAGCACATACGCCAATGGGATCTCCAGAAACCAGAACCCGAACAGGTTGACGATGGTCGGCGTCGTTGTGTCACCCGCGCCGTTGAACGCTTGCAACATCACCATGCCGTACGCGAACCCGATGTTCCCGCAACTCAGGATGCGCAGACACGTCGCCGCGAGCGCCACGACTTCCGGATCGCTGTTGAACAGCCGAACGACCGGTGTCGCGAACACAATGAAGAACAACCCGATGCCGCCCAGAAACAACATGTTGTAGAAGCCGGTGCGCCACACGGATTGCTCCGCGCGGTCCGGTCGCTTAGCGCCGAGGTTCTGTCCGACGAGCGTAGCCGCCGCGTTGCTCAATCCCCACGACGGCAGAATCACGAAAATCACGATGCGAACCGCGATCGTGTATCCCGCGAGCGCCGCCGAACCGAAGATGCTCACGATACGCACGAGCCCGATCCAACTGACGTTGGCGATAGCGAACTGAAAAATGCCCATCACCGAAACGCGCAGCAGTCGGAGCAGCACCTCAAGATTGATTTTGAGTTGCCGGCGCAAAATCCGGATTCGCTCGGAGCCTCGCATCAGCCGGTAAAACTGATACAGCACGCCGATCGAGCGCCCCGTGAGCGTCGCGACAGCAGCCCCGGTCACACCAAGTTTCGGAAATGGCCCGAGCCCGAAAATCAGGCACGGATCCAGCACGAGATTGATGATGTTCGATACCCACAGCAGCCGCATCGCAATCGCTGCGTCGCCGGCGCCGCGAAAGATGGCGTTGTTCAAAAAGAGCAGCATGATCGCGCCCGCCCCACCGACCGCGATGCGCGCGTATCCCGAGCCGACCGCCACCACGCTCGGCGATGCGCCCATCCATTCGAGCAGCTTCGGCGCGAGAAACGCACACGGCACTCCGACGATGAACGTAATCACGAAGCCGAGCACGATCGCCTGCACTGCCGCGACCGCGGCGCCTTCCGGATCCTTCTCGCCGATGCGGCGCGCGACCATCGCCGTCGTGGACATCGAAAGCCCAAGCCCGACCGCAAAAACGAGGCTCAGCATCGACTCCGTCAACCCGATTGTCGCGACCGCGTCGGCTCCCAGCCGCCCGACCCAGAACACATCGACAACTGCGAACAGAGACTCCAACACCATCTCCAGCACCATCGGAATGGCGAGGAGCAAAATCGCCCGATTCAGACTGACGCTCGTGAAATCCTGGTGCGATCCCCGGAGCGCCTCTCGAATCGACGGCCAGATAGGCATCGCCTTCGATTCGAGCGTTGCTTGCTGCGTTTCCATATATGCCTTTGCATTTCTGCGCCAATGCAATCCGATGCGGATGCACGCGCGCGGCTGTACTTACACCATCAGGAAAAACGTAGAGAGGAACGGAACCGCGTGGGTCGCGGTGTTAGGAAACGACAGGGGTTACGATGACGATCTTCATCTGATTTCACCAGTCATCGTTGCGCTGCGAGGAAGCATTGCGTTGCAACGGAAAAAGCTAAAAAGAGTTTAAGGGAACTCGGTGTTCCATTGCCACAAAAATTTCAGTCGCCACGAATCGAGGCCGCGATCGGTGATGTCCGCGACCTGTGCCATCTCGGCAACATCGTGGACGCGCACGATGTGTCCCGTCCTGTCATGCCGAGCGAAGCAAGCCGACGCTTTTTCTTCGCGTTCGCTTCCTGCGAACGCGTCGGCTCGCGCAGAGAGGAATCTCTCTTCGATCGCGCCATCGTGCGCATCTCGCTCACGCTCTACGAATCGAGAACCCGGTCGGTCACTGCAGCCACCTGCGCCATCTCGGCAACATCGTGGACGCGCACGATGTGCGCGCCGCCCAGAATGCTCGCGGCGACAGTCGCGGCCGTCGCGAAAAGTCGCTCTTCCGACGGCAGGGCCTTGTTACTGCGCAACGTCGCGAGCTTTTTTGACGCGCTCGCTGAATGCCGCGCATGTTCGTCGAACGCGCGCTCTTTCGCCAGAGCCAGCGTGTGACCCAGAAATCCTTTGCGCGAAGTGCCGACGGCCAACGGGTAACCAAGCTTGGCGATCTCCGGCAATCGCCGCAGCAGTTCGTAATTCTGCGGAAAGCTCTTGCCGAAACCGATGCCCGGATCGAGCACGATCTGAGATTTCGCCACGCCCGCTTTCAGCGCGACACCGAGCGAAGCACGCAGCCCCTTCGTGACGTCCTGCACGACGTTCTTCGCGAAGGAAGCCGTTTGCATCGTCGCTGGCTCGCCGCGCATATGCATCAGGATGAGCGCGCATTTTTTGTCTGCCGCGACTTCGGCGATGCGCGGATCGTAACGCAGCCCGGAAACGTCGTTGATCATTTCCGCGCCGGCTCCAACGCGCAATCTCGGCGACGGAAGATTTTCGCGTGTCGATCGAGATTGGGATTTTGATTTTTCCGCGCAGCGCTTGCAGCACCGGCAGCAGCCGGCGCAGTTCTTCGACGACGGAAATTTCCGCCGAGCCAGGACGCGTCGATTCCGCGCCGATGTCAAGAATGTCGGCGCCCGCTTTCACCAGCGCGACTGCCTGCTGAATCGCTCGCTGCGGAGAGAAAAACTTGCCGCCGTCCGAAAAACTATCCGGCGTGATGTTCAGCACTCCCATCACAAGCGTTCTTTTCCCAAGCACCAACGTTCGCTTGGCAAGACGCAGCCGAAAAATTTTGCGCACCGGCATGGACGAAGATTTTAACTGAGAAAGGGAAAACTCACTGCGTTGCCGATGCAAAACAAAACCCGTCTTCCGCGACGAAGAAGACGGGGGATTGAGAGGAGGTGAACCAAAAACTAGTCGAGGTCGAAATCGCGAATGGGCTTCGTGGCCGGACCGTCTTTCGCTTTCTTCATCGCTTCTTCAAACTTCTTCGCCAGGATGTCTTCCTTGTTCGATTCCTGGAACCATGAGTCGGCAAATTTATCTTCGCGCTGGCGATTTTGTTCGGCGAGGATGCCCGCAGCGTCGTTCAGGTCGAGTCCGGGTCCCGCTTTCGGCGGCGCCTCGTGAGATATCACCACGCCAAGCGCCGCATCGATCACCAGCTTTGCGTTGCAGCAGGGACAAACCGCCTGAATTGTGCCTTCCGGTTTCTTTGGCATGGGCACAGTTTACCCCTTTTTCCGAGCCGTGGAAGCAGACGCCAAGGCGCAGCACGCTGTGTCAGATTCCCAGGCCGACCTCGGCCATGATGCAGTCGATGGGCACGCCGGCGTTTCTGAGTTGGGCAAACGGCGGGCCGCTAAGAGGATGGACTGGCCGGATTCGATTCGCCGGGGGGTATTTCAAGGTCGACGGCGACGTGGGCGAGGCGCTCCAGATCGTTGCGGAAGCCGAGCCAGAATTCCGCGCCGATCGTCTTCGTAAAACGCTCCTGGGCGGCCCGCCAGCCCGGCAAGCTCTCGCGCAAGGCCTCTACGCCCGCCTCTGTGAGGCTGACGAAGCGCTGGCGGCGTTCCGCGCGCTTCGACACCGTCAGCAAGCCTTGCTTCTGGAGCTTGCCGAGCGTTCTTGTAAGTGTCGTCGAATCAATGAGTAAGATTGATGTGAGCTTGTTGATCGGAACAGGTTGGGTCTTGGCGATGGCGATCAATATCGTGAACTGGGTCGACCGGATCTTCGTGCCTTGGAAAGCGAGGTCGTAGAGACGGGTCACCGCCCGGGCCGTGCGTCGAAAATTGAGGGAAGCGCAGTAGCCAGTGCCGTGCAGGTCGAGTTGAGCCAGAGAGGCGGTCACGAAAGTTTGAGAAAGTTACGCTTGACTTGTATATACAACTCAAAGTATATCTCATTTCAACGTTTGTCAAGCCGTGTCCTTCTGTTCCCAGCAAGCGAGTGGCAAGTCGAGTAAGGCGTTGCGGTAGTCCGCGCCCGGAGTTTGCGGTGCGCTGTTGTGGAGTGTTGCGATTGGCAGATCGAAGGGGGCACAGCGTAGTGCCTTCCAACTCATGGGGGTGGGTGGTGAACCTAGGATTCGACACAAGACGAAATACGGAGGGGCGGCGATCGGACGCAGCAATGTCTGCGAGCGGCGCGGGAGGTGCTACGGAGGCATCTCCCAGGAAGGTGCCTGCCCGTTGCGTTCTGTTTGGAGACTTTGAACTCGACCTGCACGAGCAGGTGCTGCGCAGGTCCGGCGAAGCCGTGAAGATTCCCGGAAAGATTTATCAGGCGATGGTGGTGCTGATCGAATCGCCGGGCGACCTGGTGACGCGCGATCAGATACGAGATCGGCTTTGGCCGCGCGACGCGCAGGTGAATTACGACGCGAACGTAAACACGACCGTGAACAAATTGCGGCAGATGCTTGGCGACACCAGCGAAGGATCGAACTTCATTCAGACGATTCCGCGCCGCGGCTATTCATTTGTTGCGCCCGTGCGCTACGCGGATGCGCCCACGATGAGACCGAATGAAGAAAAAAACGGCGAGGCGACGAATGCGCGCGGATTTTTGGGACTTGGCGATGCGCTGCGTTCGGAGCGTGCGCGCATTTGGTTCACGGCGAGTGTCGTGACTTGGGTCACCGCGGCGGTTTTGTTTGCGAGTATGTTGCTGTGGCACTCACACCAGGCGCAGGCCTCGGCGAAGCCCTCTGCGCAGGTCATCGACAAACAAGCCATCGACAAAGAGTAGCCGGTGCGCAACAAGCGGAACTGCCGACACGCTGCGGCGTGAGGCGCTCCACCTTACAACCCGCACCCTCAGAAACCCAGGGTGCGGCACCCAAGTGCCGTCGTGAGCCGCTTTTGCTGCGTTTTATCGCGTCAGGCTGATTGGGCTGACGCGGGGTTTCCGCGCAGGCCGAGCGCGTCGCAGTTGGCGCGCATTGCTTCCAAACAAAACTTGATGTGATCTTCGAGTGGGACGCCGAGTTCTTCGGCGCCTTTGCGGACGTCGTCGCGCGAAACGCCACGGGCGAATGCTTTGTCTTTCATCCGCTTTTTTACGGAATCGACTTCGAGATCCAAAATGCTTTTTGATGGGCGGACGTAGGTGCACGCGGTGAGAAATCCGGAGAGTTCGTCGCAGGCGAAGAGCGTGTGTTCAAGCGCGGATTCGCGGGCGACGCCGGTGTAGTCGGCGTGCGAAAGAATCGCGCGAATTATTTCGTCGGAGTAGCCGAGGCCTTTCAATATTTTTGCGCCTTCGGCGGGATGCTCTTTGTCGGCGGCGTGCTCGTTGTTGGGAAATTTTTCGTAGTCGAAATCGTGGAGAAGTGCGGCGATGCCCCAGGTTTCTTCGTCGGCGCCGTTTTTCTTTGCGTAGGCGCGGACGCAGGTTTCGACCGCGAGCATGTGTTTGCGCAGGCTTTCGGACTGCGTGTATTCGGTGAGTAGCTTCCAGGCATCTTCGCGTGTGGGCATCGTTGGCTCCGTTTTGAGGCGACAGTGTAGCACTGCGATCCGTGAGTGATGACTTGTTCGAATCGGCCGCGGGAAGTTCCACAGGGCGTGAGCTCGCGGCGAATTCGCGGCGCAATTGCGTTTCATTTCGGGAGTGGCAAAAGTTTTCCGTATTTTGAGCGTGTGGAATCGAAGGCGAAAGTGGATTTGCAAGTTCTGGAAAAGCGGGAGTTTAGTGGTTTCGCCTGTTCGTACGAACAGGCGAAAAACAGGCGGAAACCCGGAGAAACGCGGCTTTACGCCTAAAAAAAGTTTAAAAATCCTCTTGACACATAGATGGTGGTGACAGATACTCCCCGTCGCGCCAGTTACTGCCTTCCCCCCCGAAGTACGTTCCGACGTTCCTCTCCTATCCGCACGCCGGACAAAGTCAGCGAGGAGCATCTGGTGTCCCTACAACTCGAAAAAGAGACGATTAGCTCGTTTGAAATGGATCGGGAAGTCATTCGCTGCAAAACTTGTGGCCTTGTGCAGTATCGGACGCGAACCGGCAATTGCCGGCGTTGCGTGCGGGCACTGCCTCAGCGATTGGAGTTTATGATTCCGACAGCAGCACCGTCGGAGGAAGCCAACGCAGAGGCGGCGAGCGAAAAGTTTGCGAATCGCGAAACGGTCGAGAATATCGGCCAGCGCATTCGCCAACTGCGTGAGTCACGCTCGATGACACAGAGCCAATTGCAGTCGCGGTCGAAGGTTTCGCGTTCTTATCTGTCGCGCATTGAAAGCGGGCAGATGACGCCGAGCCTCGGCACACTCGAAAAGATTTCGGAAGCGTTGAACGTTGGACTGAATCGCTTCTTCATTCCGGAATCGGACGGCGAAGCGCTGCTCGAAGATCCGTTCATTCAGGGGCTGCGGCCGTTCCTGCGCCAGCTCGACTGGGAACAATGGCAGTCGATACTAAAGAGGCTGCAAGCGATCAGCGATCACGTTAGCGCGGTACCGGCGGCGAATCTCCGCCCTATCGGTAATCCCGCTCGCTTGCCCCAGACGGCGACGGGAAGCGGTAACGGCAACGGACACATCACGCATCCGAATCACGCCCACGCGCATTCGTTGTCGCACGCGCACGGCGGGTATCCGATGCGGCGGCCGGGCGCGCCCGTGTTTCAG
Source organism: uncultured Acidobacteriota bacterium (assembly GCA_963766985.1). Classification (GTDB taxonomy): domain Bacteria; phylum Acidobacteriota; class Terriglobia; order Acidiferrales; family UBA7541; genus Acidiferrum. The sequence goes on along the minus strand of CAVYCJ010000002.1, from coordinate 504,922 downwards.
CGGCCGATCGCACGATAGGTTTTTTTAACAGAGCACAACGACGGCGCGACCCCTGAGGGTGGGTCGCGTCGTTTTTATTTTGTAGCCATTGTTGGCGCGGTTGGATTCTGCGCGAGAATGAACTCGGAATTCATGGGTGATCGCAATGAGCGCGCGAATTCGAAGTAGAGATTCCTCCGCTGCGCGAGCCGACGCGTATTCATCACGTAGAAGTGAACGCGAAGATAAAGGCCACAGTCGGCACGATCTTCGAAGGTCTCGCGAATGACAGTCCTAGTTGGATTGTTAGCGCGCGGAAACGAGCTGGCTAGCAAGTTTTTCGCTGAGTTGTGCCGCACGTGCTGAGCCCGTCATGCAAGGGGGCGTCGCGCGAGAGAGGCGTCGGCGGGATTCGCAAGCATCTGGAAAGGCCCGCTATCTGGGAAACGATCGCGGCTACAGGGTAGCGGGAAGACGCGCCGGGGCACAGCGGCGGCGCCCTACACGAGCCAATCTGGAGGCGACGTAAGTTATTCGGCGCGGAGGGCGTCGACGGGGTCGACGGTGGCGGCGCGACGCGAGGGAACGTAGCTGGCCAACATTGCGGTGACGGCCAGGCCCAGGGAGACGGCGATGTAGGTGAGCGGGTCCATGGGGCTCACGCCGAAGAGGATCGAGGCCATGAAACGCATCAGGATCATAGCGGCGACGAGGCCGCAGGCGACGCCGATGCCGGTGAGAATCAGTCCGTGGCGGACGAACATGTTGGTGAGGACTTTGCTTTGTGCGCCGAGCGCCATGCGGATGCCGATTTCGCGCGTACGTTGCGAGACGGAATACGCGATCACGCCGTAGAGGCCGACGACGCCCAGAAGAAGCGCCATGCTGCCGGCAACTCCGATCATGATCATCGTGAATGTGGTTCGCGCAAGCGAGCGATCGTAGAAATATTGAAGCGTGTGCACGTCGGAGAGCGGCAGATTTGGATTAACCGCCCAGACGGCGGCGCGAACGTCTTTCATGAAATTTTCGGAGCCTGCGTGAGGATTGCGAATGACGAAGGCAACGAAGCGATTCATTCTGCTTTCCTGGCCCTCGAAATTTTTCATCATGAGCGGCCAATAGACTGAAGTGGGCGCTTTCTCGCTGACACCGTCGTCGTAAACGTTGCCGACGACCCCGACGATCTCGCGGTATGGGTCGGTGGTGCCAACGCGGATGCGCTTGCCGATCGCGCTTTGCGGATCCTGGAAGAGTTCGCGCGCGGTATTTTCGGAAACGATGGTGACCAGATGATTTTGGTAGATGTCATCCCAGGTGTAATCGCGGCCCGCCACCATCGGGATTCCGAGCGTGGCGAACGCGCCAGGGTCAACGAATTTGAAGCGGCGCAGCGCGGGAAATTCGCCTTCGGCGTAGGAGCGGCCCTCAACGAGCACCGGATCGTTGGAATTGCTGTTGGACATCGGGACTGCAGTATCGATCGCGACGGAAGTCGTCCCGGGAATGGCGGCGATGCGATTCTGGATTTCCTGCTCCATGCGAAGGGCGGCTTCGTCGTTCTTAATCTGAGCGTCGGGAATGTTGATGTGGAAGGTCTGAACCTCGTTGGCGTTGGCGAATCCGGGATTCACTCTGGTCATCGCGTGAAACGTACGGAACATCAGGCCGGAGCAGATCAGCAGGACGAGCGCGAGAGCGACCTGAACGACGACGAGAATATTGCGCGCGCGATGCTGTTCGCGGCTGGCGCTGAGAGCGCGACCGCCTTCGCGGATACCGGTGCTCAGGCGGACGCCAGCGTATTTAAAGATCGGGATGCAGGCGAATAGCGCGCTGGCGATCAAAGTCACAACGAGCGTGAAGAGCAACACAGGGCCATCGATGCCGATTTCGTGAATGCGTGGAAGATTTTCTGGCGCGACCGAAACCAGGACGCGAAGGCCGATCACGGCGAACACCAGGCCGACGGCGCTTCCGATGAAGCCAAGGATGGCGCTTTCGAGGAAAAGTTCACCGGCGATGCGGCCGCGTCCGGCGCCCAGCGCGGCGCGAAGAGCGAGTTCCTGACGGCGGCTTTCGACGCGAACGAGAAGTAGATTGGCGACGTTGGCGCAGACGATGAGCATCACGAGGCCGATCGAACCCATCACGACCCAAAGAACATTGCCGATATCGCCGACGACGTCTTGTTTGAGCGGACGCACCTGAGGACCGATGTGCGCGTTCTCAAATAACTTGATGCTGAAACCTTCCGGTGCCGGGAAGGAATTCATAACAATGGGCAACATGCGAGATACGTCGGCATTGGCTTGTTCGAGGGTGACGCCGGGCTTGAGGCGCGCGATTCCCTCGTAGCTGTAATTGCCAAGTTTCAATTTGCTGCGATCGAACTGGTAGGGGATGACGATGGCTGGGTCGCGGTAATCGAGAAAGTGAAACGAGCGGGGAAGAATCCCGACCACGAGACGGCTGTCGCCGTCGGTGAGAATCGTGCGGCCGACGAGCGTGCGGTCGCCACCAAATTTGTTCATCCAGTAGCCGTAGCCGATCATCGCGGTCTTGGGCGCGTTGGGCTGCGCGTCGTCGGCTGAGAAAAGGCGGCCCGCGACGGGCGCCACGCCGAGCATCGGGAGCATTGTTTCGGTTACGTCGAGGCCGTCGACCTGTTCGGGTTCGTTGACGCCGGTGATGCTGAAGGAGTCGCCCTGGTACAGGGCGATGTCCTGAAAAGTCTGACCCTGCTCGCGATAGACGAAATAGTGCGAGGGCGCCATGTTGAGATCTTTGATCTGAATGCCGGGAGCGGTATGCCAGACGCCGACGAGGCGCGTGGGTTCGGGGTAGGGAAGCGGCTTAAGCAGGACACCTTCGATGACGCTGAAGACGAGCGTGTTGGCGCCGATGCCGGCGGCGAGGGTGATGAGAGTAATGGTGGTGAAGAGTGGCGAAAGGCGCAGGCGGCGCAGGACTTGTTTGAGCTGCTGAAGGAAGGATTGCATGGTTCTCCTGACGCGGAAAATGCCGGGCGCAGACGAGGAGGCTGCGGCGGCGGATTTTGATGGTCAGAGAGAGGTACGAAGGTGCGGGGGGATAAGTTCGGGGGAATTTTTGAGGGGCGGCGGAAGAGGGTGGATGAGTTGGGTGATTGGGGGCGGTTGAGGTCCTTCGCCGTCCTTCGGACGGCTAAGGATGACAAACGCTTTTTGGTCGGCGGTGGCGCCGATTGGTCGTGAACGCGGCGAAACGCCGTCAGGATGACACGCGCTTTCCATTAGCGCGGACCGGGTTTGCGAGTCGCGGATTGAAACGCGCGGATGTTAGTCGCGGACGACGGAGACTTTGGCCGCGGGGACCTCGAGGCGTTCGAGGCGGTGGTTCTTGTCGAGGTAGAGCATGACTTCGAGGTCGGAGGTTGCGACGCGGAGGCCATCGTAGGATTTGCCGTTTACGGTGACCGAGCCGGCGGATTCGACAGTGATTGAGCCGGGCGTGAGTTCTTGCGGGATTAAAACCGGGAGCGTTTGCGCGCCGCCTTTCGACCAGTCATAGACGCGCGCGAGCACAGCGTATTGATAGTAGAGATTGTTGTCGAGCACGGCGATCATCGGCGAGCCGAAGCTCATGTCCTGTTCGAACGGGCGAGAGCCTTGCATCTGCAGCGTGATTTTGGCCACGCCGTTGGCGAAGAGGATGCGGGCGCCGTTGGTTTTGTCGGCTTGCGATTGCCACTCGTAACTGATCGGAGCGCCATCAGGCTGCAAGGTGAGCGTGCCGGAGATACGCGCGCTGCCAGCTTCGGGCGGAGCGATGTCGGTTGTGCTGTGGGCGGTCCAGCCGCCGCCTGCTTGCGCGAGTTCGAATTCTTCGTGGCCGACGGATTTGCCGTCGAGCTGAATCGTGAATTTGCCTTTGTCTTGCGCGAAGACGCCGCTGGGCACAGCGGGAGCTTTTTTCTGGGCGGCGATTGTGAGCGTTGTGCAGACGAACAGGATCGCCATCGCGTAGGTGAAAATTTTTGGCCCGAAACCGGAAGACTGCCCGAGGTTTTTGGATTGAATGTCCATGGTGCTTCCCCTTCGTGAATCAGTTTGGCATGGGGATGAGGTTGCAGATGATGTGATTGGGAGGATGAGTACAGAAAGGTACTGGTTGACGCGGAGAGAAAATGGGAATGCGGAAATAGAAATTGGAAAAGGGAAATTAGAAATTGGGAGAGCAGAGCGCGTTGCGATTTGAATTAGGGTTGCGGCTTGTCGACGACTAAGTGCGCTTCGCGGGTGCGGCCGGGGATGATGTTGAGGCTCAGGATTTCGGAGACGACGCGCGCGGGCTCGCCGGAGCTGTCGACGCGATGGTCGGCGAGTTGATAGGACGGGAGGCGTTGCGCGTAGAGCGTGCGGAAGCTCGATTCGTCGCGGAAAAGTGGGCGGCCGGTCATGGTCATGCAGCGCGCGAGCAAGACTTCGACGGGGGCGTCGAGCCAGATGACGGGAACTCCGGCGGCGCGGAGAAATTCGGGCGCGCCCTGCTGAGCGTAGGTGCCGCCGCCGAGCGCGAGCACGATCGATTCTTTCATTTCGAAGACACGGCCGAGCGTGGCGCGCAGTTGATCGGCTTCGATCTGGCGAAACTCAGGTTCGCCGCGGCGTTCGAAGATTTCGGAGATGCGCAGGTTCGCCGCGGCTTCGATACGATCATCGAGATCGACGAAGCGCCAGGCGAGTTGGCGCGCGAGCAGCGTGCCGACCGTCGTCTTGCCCGAGCCCATGAAACCGGCGAGGCAGAGCAGCGGTACGCGTTGCTGTGGCGGTAGTGGACGCGGCGGTTGGCTCATGCGAAGCGAATGGGTCCCAATCAGGTTCGGCCGGCGACCTGAGCTTGCGCGCGAAGCGGGCAGAAATCGCAAGCGTGGCCGCAGAGGCTCAGGCGCAACACAGTTTCAAAAATTGTGGGCTACACGCGAAAACTAATCGCGCTTCAGGATGCGGATTGTACCACTGTAGGAAGAGAGTTCGACTTTTGCGAGGCCGTTACCGACCGTGCCGAACAGGCCCTTGGTGAACTTGGAGGCCATGTGGCGCATGCCGTGCGAATCGGGCTTGAGAAATGCTTCGGCCTGATTGTCGACGGTACCGGTCGCGGTTTGGGCGTTGAGATCGAACGAGTCGTTGCCGGAGAAATGGACCTCGACAGTGCCTTTGCCGCTGCGCATGGTATAGAGGCCGGTGCGAATGAAGTCGCCGTCGAAAAGAATGTTGCCGGAAGTGGTGAAGAGATTGACGCTGGTCAGACCGGGCTGAAGCAACTGCGCGTTGCCGCTCACGGAGTTGAAGTCGAGCTTGCCGGCGCACTGCGCGCAGATGAGCGAGCCGTGCATGGTGCGCACGACGATGTAGCCGGAAACTTCCTTGAGGTGAATATCGCCCGCGACGCTTTGTAGCGTCATGTCGCCCATGACTTGCTCGACGTAGATGAGGCCGGTTTGCGTCTTGAGTTCGAGCTCGGTTTCTTCGGGGACGGTGAGCTGAAAATTGACTTCGAGTTCGCCGGGCTGCGCGCTGGCGTCGACCACAACGGGCGAAACGTCGATGCGATCGCCGGGAGCTTCGGTCTCCAACGCGACTTTCTTGGAAGCGGTGGTGCCCGCGACGATGACTTCCTGATTCTTCGAGGATTTCACCTCGATGCGGCCGTCGCCAATATTATGGATACAGACGACCGGATGTCCCTTGACGGGGAAATGCTTCTCGAAATGCTCGGTCGCGCGTGAAGCAGGAACTGCGACCCAGAGCAACGCACCCGCTCCCAGCATGGGCAGTATGCTGCGACGAATCGTTTGCGTGTTCATTTCAGTTCACACTCCCGCGGCGGTCCATCATCGCCGAAATCAACTCGGCCTTTTGCTCGTACGCGCCGGAAAGATACTCGCGCGTAAGATCGTCGTCTGGTTCATCTTTAATGCGCTGTTCGCAGTCGGCGATGAACTTATCGACGATATCGAGGTTTTGGTGGAGAGAGATGTCCACGGGTTCGGAGGAGAGGTTCACCTGACTCAGGCTAGCTTCATCCGCATTGAGGGCGAGAGCGGTGTCGTCGTAAACATTGTGGGCTTCGATCTGCGGCGCAGCGGGATGCTGCAACTGCGAAGTAACGGCCGCGACGACGAGCAAACCCACAACAGCTGTTGCCAGCACCCGCGATCGAAACAAATCCTGAAAGCCAGCCCAGAACGATGCCTTTTCGGCGACCGCAGCGGGCGACTTGATGATCCCTTCCTGTTCGAGCTGGGCTTTCAATGAAAGCCAAACCCGCGCGGGAGGTTCGACTTCGGCGGGAAGCAAATGAGCCGTGGCGACGATCTCCGTCAGATCTTCGACCAGGCTCTGGCAATTGCCGCAACCGGCGACGTGTTCACGCGCCGCTTCCGGCAGAGGTGTCCAACCCTCTTGCTCCAGGACGACTTCCACTTCTTTACACTGCATGGCCCTTCACTCCGTTAAACGAGACGACAGTAGGCTTGCCCGCACGACTTTCGAGGGAGTCGTACGGCCTGTCTTCGTTGAGAACCACCCCAACTTCTAGAACAAAACTTGCAACATTGTAGCTCAATCGCCATGCCCCGTCTGCGATTTCGCCGCATGACGTTCCTGCCGGGCTTGCGCCCTGATTTCTTCCTGCAGCAGGTCACGCAGCTTCGTGCGGGCTTTGTGCAATTGCGACTTGGAGTTGCCAACCGAGCAGCCCATGATGTCGGCGATCTCGTTGTGTTCATACCCCTGAACGTCGTGGAGCGTGAACACGGTGCGATAGCCTGGGGGCAACTTCTCGATCGAGCGTTCCAAGTTGACCCGATCCACCGCGCCGGTTAACCGCAGGTCCGGCGCGCCGGGGTCCTTCCTTGGGCCACCTGTTTCCTCGTCCGGCTCGGTAGTCTCTTCCAGCGATGCGACCGGGAGCGACTTCTTCCTCAGGCGCATCAGGACTACGTTGACCGTCATCCGGTGCAGCCAGGTCGAAAACGCTGACTCACCCCGGAATGTTCCGATCTTGCGGAAGAGCTGCAGAAAAGCTTCCTGCATCAGATCTTCCGCGTCGGACGGGTTACCCACCATCCTCAGACATAAGGCATAGACCCGGCGGCCATGAAGTTCGTAGAGGAACTCAAAGGCAGCCCCGTCTCCGGCTTGAGCCAGACGAATAGCGTCGGCCTCATTCAGCGGTTGTGGCTGAGTATGACCTGACACGCTATCGACTGATCGGTTCCGGGCCAACGGTCCGAGTACGGCGCATCCACCCCATCGGATGCACCGGCTACCTCCTGGAGTTGTCTTTGCTAATTAACCCGCGTCATCGGGAAATTACGCAGGTTCCCAGTTTCTACTTTCCCTTGGGCTGAACGTTAGTTCCGCAGGTCGAACATCGTCACGAGGGACGACGCCGATATCCTTATTCTCCACCGACGGAAGCCATGCGTCTAGGTCGCATGAGGCGATCTTGGAGGGACCGGGTAGGCTCCGAAGCTTGAGTTTGGGCTCGAACGGCGCGCTGGAAGGCGGCGACCTGGTCGTTCTGGAGGACCACAAAGAAAGATTTCAGAAGGACGATGGTCTCGCGCAGGCAGGTGTTGAGGTCGTAGTGGGCGGCGTCGATGATCTGCCATTCGGCGCCCGGCCTGGCTGAACCACCGACGGTTAGGTTTTCCACAGCAATGCGGAAGTCTCTCCCAAGGTCGCTGACCATCTCGTCGAGCGCGTTGATCTTGTGCAGGAACTGCGAGCGCTGGGTGAGCAGGACTTTGCTCAACAGGTCGCTCATGCGCGCGGTTCGCTGTTCTTTTGGACCCAGAAAATTCGCGGCGTTGAGGGGAGCGGCGTTGGGGACGGTGCCGTAGTGTTTCGCGTGTCCGGAGAGGGCGCGCAGCACAGCACTCAGATTTCCCGCTAAACGGGTGGCCAGATCAGGCGTGACGCACACTGCGAGATAGGACTTCGACAACTGACCTTGCTGCCGATGCTCAATGGCCTCGTCCAGCGCGACGCTGAACATGTAGTAGCTGGACTCGAGCTGGCGCACAAATTCGCTGTACGCCTGATCTTTTTCTCGAGGTAACCAGGCGCACCAATCATCTTGAACTGAAGGAAGCGTGCGAGTGCCCAAGTGACCTGACCCCCAACTGCGGAGGAGTATAACAAAATCCACAGGACGTGTAGGAGCTTTATTCCCGTTCCGGGTGTGTCTAACTAAGTAATAAACTTACTGCTTGGGATAAGTTGATACTAGTACCGCCCACTTTCCGAGAGGAGAGACGCAGTTCGCGCTTTCCGGACGTTTGCCGTTTTCTTGCCCTGTGTGCGCACGCACCGATATACTTTCGAAGCCTTCGGAAAGGATTTTCCCACTTTGGAATTCGAGCCGCGCGACCAGTTTGAGCAGCGTCAGAAAAAACTCGAGCAGATTCGAGCGTTGGGAATCGATCCGTTTCCACGCGAGTTTCGCTGGACCGAGACGCCGGCAACCATTACCGAGAAATATTCGTCCGCGACCGCTCCAGAGCTCGAGGCCGACAAGCGTGAAGTCCGCGTGGCGGGTCGCATCGTCAGCTATCGCCTGATGGGAAAAGCGGGTTTCGCGCATTTGCAGGGTTCGGGAAAGCGCGTGCAGGTCTATGCGCGCAAGGATGTGCTCGGAGACAAGGGATTCGAGCTGTTTCATTTGCTCGATCTGGGCGATTCGATCGGCGTTCGCGGCCACTTGTTTCGAACGAAGACCGGCGAGCTGTCCGTTTGGGTTGAAGAAATTACATTCCTGTCGAAGGCGCTGCTGCCGCTGCCGGAAAAGTGGCACGGGCTGACCGACGTGGAACTACGATATCGCCAGCGCTACCTCGATCTGATCGCAAACGAGAAATCGCGCGAAGTTTTTGCCAAGCGGGCGCAGATCGTCCAGGCGCTGCGGCGCTTTTTCGACACGCGCGGCTACATTGAAGTTGAGACGCCGATGATGCACCCGATTCCGGGCGGAGCGGCGGCGCGTCCGTTTATCACGCATCACAACACGCTCGATATCGATTTATATCTGCGCATCGCGCCGGAGCTTTATCTGAAGCGGCTCACGGTCGGCGGATTCGATCGCGTTTACGAGATCAACCGCAACTTCCGCAACGAAGGGATATCGACACAGCACAATCCCGAGTTCACGATGCTTGAGTTCTATCAAGCGTACAGCAACTATCGCGACCTGATGGATTTGAACGAGCAGCTCTTTGCTGAAATCGCAAAGTCCATTACGGGTTCGACGGTGGTGAAATTCGGCGAGGCGGAGCTCGACTTCGGGAAAATGACGCGTCTGTCGATGCGCGAAGCCATCATTAAGTATTGGCCTGAGGGCGCGGGCGCCGCGCCTTCGCTTGATGAATTGGCCAGTCCGGGTGGTCCGCAAGCGGCCACGCAGCGCTACAACGTTTGGGCGAAGCAGTCAGGTGCGAATTACGCCGCGTCAAAGGGCACGTTGTCCGACGGCGAGTGGACGGGGCTGCTGTTTGAGACGATGGCGGAGCATCATCTTATACAGCCGACGATCCTCTACGATTTCCCGACCGACATTTCGCCACTTGTCAAAGCAAAAGCCCGACGATCCTTCACTGACCGAGCGCTTCGAGATCTATGTTGCCGGCATGGAGATCGCGAACGGCTTTTCCGAGTTAAACGATCCCGCGGAACAGGAACGGCGCTTCCTCGCTCAAGTTGCCCAAGGTGGCGATGAAGTGCCGAAGCAAGTCGACTTCGACTATGTTCGCGCTCTTGCTTACGGCATGCCGCCGACCGCCGGCGAAGGCATCGGCATCGATCGTCTCACCATGCTGCTCACCGACTCGTCATCGATCCGCGACGTCATCCTATTCCCGTTGTTGCGTCCTGAAGCGAAGCAAGACTCCGCTTCCGAAGGGCCCGGTGCGTGACGTATTCTTGCGTCACGCATGCACCCCGCTCCTGATGAAATGATGCGCGCCGCTCGTGAAGTTTGCCCTTCATGAAATTCGAGTGGTTCGTTGCGCGCCGCTATCTAAGGTCTCCTTATCGACCGGCCGTGCTGCGTCTGGTCACCGCATTTTCTATTCTGGGTGTGGCGGCGGGCGTGGCGACGCTGGTCATCGCGCTTTCGATGAACACCGGGTTTCGAGAAACGCTTCAGGATCGACTGCTTGGCGTGAAGGCGCATGTCTCGCTCGCGCGGCCGGGCACCGGCGGCATTCGCAACTACGAAGACCTGATTAAGAAATTTTCCGAACTCCCTGGCGTGAAGTCGATCGTCCCGTCGGTCTATCAGAACGTTTTGCTTTCGTTCGGCGGCGATGCGCGAGGCGTGGTGGCCAAGGGTGTCGATCCGGAACGCGAGCGAAAATACGACGAAGCGCTGCAGCGCATTGTTGATGGGAAACTCGACTTTTCTCGCGATCCCGACGGCATCGAAGCGATTCTCATCGGCAAGCAACTCTCGCAGGAATGGAAAATCAAGCCGGGCGACTACGTCACGCTGACCAGCCCACAAGGGCGGTTAACTCCATTCGGCATGGTGCCGCGCACGCGGCGGTTTCGCGTCACCGGCGTTTTCGATTCCGGCTTCTACGATTACGACGAAAACTGGTGCTTCATGACTTTAGGCGCGGCCCAGGAGCTCTCGGGCACCGGCGACATCGTCAACGTGTTGGAATTCCGCCTGGTTCACCCCGAATTGGCCGACGAGTTTGGGCAGCACCTCGAACTCGAAGCGGGCGAAAGCTTTGCCGCCAGCACCTGGATGGAAGAAAATCGCGCCCTCTTCCGAGCGTTGCGGCTCGAAAAACTCGTCACCGCGATCTTCATTGGGCTGATTACCTTCGTCGCCGGCCTGAACGTGCTCGTCGTGCTTTCGATGACCGTCACGGACAAGGCGAGAGATATCGCCGTGCTCATGTCGATGGGCACGCGTCGCGAGCAGATCCGCCGCATTTTCTTGATGCAAGGAATTACGATCGGCGCGACCGGCACATTGATTGGGCTCGTCGTTGGCTACGCATTTTCATGGATCGCGGGTGCGTTCCATTTGATTCCGCTCGATCCACAAGTTTATTCCGTGCCGTTCGTACCGTTTCACCCGAGCATTTGGGACGGCGTTTGGATCACCGTCGTGGCGATGGTGATATCCGTCGGCGCGACACTACTACCCGCGCGGGCGGCGTCGCGTCTATTACCGGTAGAAATCCTGCGTTTTGAGTGATGAAGGTGACCCAAAGAAAGCAGGGAAAACAAGGCAGTTGGCGGCGACTGCTGACAGTGCGGGACGGTCCGAAGGAAGACCGTTTAGTGCAACGGAATGGGTCAGATTTTGGCTTGCCGGTTGCTCCCTAGGAGGGGTAGAAAAGCCGTATCAAAAGCCCAGCGGCATTGGTCAGGTTCGACAGAGCGGCGGGGCGGCTGTAAGTATCTAGAAATAAATCGGTTAGAGGCGTTTCAAAGTGAGTCAGTACGGACCCCCTTTGGAACAGGCAAGCAAGTGCTGGAAAAGGGAAGAAAATAGGCGGTCCCGGGTGGTTCGAGGGGGCCTATCTCTCGGCACTTCGATTGCACTCTAAGCATCTAACATCATTATTCAAGCCGTAACGACAGGGTCACGAGGGCAACGCCAACGAATGTTGCAGGGCGGCACCAACCCGGAGCAGGGCACTTCCAACTCATCGTTCACTTCTGCGCCCGCGATCCTCGAAGCGCGCAATTTGAAAAAAATTTATGGCGCCGGCGAGAAGACTTTATCGATTTTGAGCGACGCAAATCTGATTTTACGGCGCGGAGAAATGGTTGCGATCGTTGCGCCGTCCGGCGCGGGCAAGAGCACTTTGCTGCACCTGCTGGCTGCGCTAGACACGCCAACAAGCGGTACAGTATACTTCGCTTCGAAAGCCATTGAATCGAATCAAGACGCGGCTGTAGCGGAATTTCGCAATCGCTCAGTCGGTTTTTTGTGGCAGCGGCATCAATTATTGCCGGATTTTACAGCCGCAGAAAATGTGGCTATGCCGCTGTTGTTGCGCGGCGAGAATTTCGCTTCCACGCTGGAAAAAGCGCGGAAGTGGCTCGCGGAAGTCGGGCTCGCAAATCGAGCAGATCACCGCGCAGGGGAGCTTTCCGGAGGGGAACAGCAACGCGTCGCAATTGCTCGGGCGCTCGTCACCGAGCCGGCCGTTTTGCTGGCAGATGAACCCACCGGAGATTTGGACGAGCAGAATGCTTTGGCTGTGTTTGAGTTGCTGGAAAGGCTGCATCGCACGTACCAGTTGACGTCCTTAATCGCGACGCACAATCTGGAGCTCGCCGCGCGATGTGACCGGATTCTGGGATTGGAACACGGCGTTCTGAGAACTCGTGAGGCTACGGCCAAAACGAGTAGGGCCCCAGGGGGAGAAGCGAGCTAACGTGTTCGAACGGTATACAGAAAAAGCGCGACGCGTCATATTCTTTGCACGGTACGAAGCCAGCCAATACGGCAGCCCGTACATCGAGACTGAGCACTTGTTGCTCGGCTTGATGCGCGAGGACAAAGCGCTGGCGAATCGTTTCCTGCGCCAGCAGGGTTCGATCGAATCCATTCGCAAAGAAATCGAAGCACGCATCACCATCCGCGAACGCATTTCAACATCTGTTGAAGTGCCACTCAGCGCGGAGTGTAAGCGCATCCTCAATATGGCCGGTGAAGAAGCGGAACGGCTCGGCGTGAAGCACGTCGGGACCGAACACCTTCTGCTGGGCATCTTGCGCGAAGAAAAGTGCTTCGGCGCCGAAATTTTGATGGAGCGCGGACTGCGCCTCTCGACGCTGCGCGAGGAACTCGCTCGCACGTCGGGTGAGAAGACCACGGCCGCGCGCCCGAAAGAAACATCGCTGCTCGCCGAATTCTCTCGCGATCTCACTCTGGCCGCTCAGGAAGGTTCGCTCGATCCGCTCGTCGGACGCGAAGGTGAAGTCGAGCGCGTCATTCAGATTCTCTGCCGCCGCACCAAAAACAATCCGGTGCTCATCGGCGAACCTGGCGTCGGCAAGACCGCCATCGTCGAAGGCCTTGCGCAGCGCATTTCCGACGGCGATGTTCCGCCGTTCCTCGCGGACAAGCGCATCCTTTCGCTCGACCTTTCCCTCATCGTCGCCGGTACAAAATATCGCGGACAGTTCGAAGAGCGGCTCAAGACCATCATGAAAGAATTGATGGAGAGCCAGAATTCGATCGTTTTCATCGACGAACTTCACACTCTCGTTGGCGCAGGTTCGGCGGAAGGTTCGCTCGACGCCGCCAACATCCTGAAGCCGGCTCTTTCGCGTGGCGAAATTCAGTGCATCGGCGCAACGACGCCGGGTGAGTATCGCAAGTCGGTCGAAAAGGACCGCTCGCTCGAGCGCCGCTTCCAGGCCGTCAAAGTTCCCGCTCCGGACGAAGAGCAAGCCGTGCAGGTCATCAGCGGTGTTCGCGAGCGCTACGAGAAATTTCACGCCGTCAGCTACACCGACGAAGCGCTTCGTTATTCCGTCTATCTTTCGAACCGCTACATTCCCGACCGCTTCCTTCCAGACAAGGCGATCGACCTGATCGACGAAGCCGGCGCCCGCGTCAAGCTGCGCCAGGCCAGCGTTCCCGAAGAAGTGGGCGAAGTCCAGAAGCGCGTGAAGTTCATCACGCACCGCATGGAAAGCGCCATCGCCGCGCATGAATTCGAAAAGGCGCGGTTCTACTCCGAAGAAGAGCGCAAAGAAAAAGAAAATCTGCGAAGCCTCCGAGAGCGCTACAAGCTCGACGACGCCTCCACCGGCATCGTCACCCGCGAAGACATCGAAGAAGTGGTGTCGCGCTGGACGGGCATTGGCGTCACCTCCATCAAGGAAGACGAGCAGCAGAAACTTCTGCGCATCGAGCCGGAACTTCACAAGCGCGTCATTAGTCAGGACAAAGCGATTACCGCTCTTGCCCGCGCCATTCGTCGTAGCCGCGCCGGCCTGAAGTCACCGCTGCGTCCCGTCGGCTGCTTCTTTTTCCTCGGGCCCACCGGCGTCGGCAAAACGGAAGTCGCGCGCCGCTTGGCCGAATTTCTCTTCGGCAGCGAAAAGTCGCTCGTCCGCTTCGATATGTCCGAATTCATGGAGAAGCACTCGGTCAGCAAGCTGATCGGCGCACCTCCGGGCTATGTCGGATACGAAGAAGGCGGTCAGCTCACCGAGCGCGTTCGCCGCACTCCGTATTCCGTGATTCTTCTCGATGAAATCGAGAAGGCCCATCCCGACGTATTCAACATCCTGCTGCAGGTCTTCGAAGACGGTCAGCTGACCGACGGCCTCGGCAACACCGTAGATTTCCGTAACACGATCATCATCATGACTTCGAATCTTGGCGCGCGTCACCTCGTGAAGCGCACCTCGATCGGCTTCGCATCCGGCGCGGATGAGGCCGGAATGAAGAGCATCGAGGAAATGGTGATGGGCGAAGTGAAGAAAGCGTTCAATCCGGAGTTCCTGAACCGTTTGGACGAGGTCATCATTTTCAATCCGCTCGGAGACGACGACCTGTTGCGCATCATCGACCTGCTCGTTGGTCAGCTCAACGACACGCTGATCCACCGTCAAGTCCAGATCGTTGTGTCGCCGGAAGCACGTCAGTGGATACTCGAAAAAACGTGCTCGGATCGGAACTACGGAGCGCGTCCGTTGCGGCGGGCTTTGCAGAAATACGTTGAAGACCCGCTGTCGGAAGCTCTCATTCAGGGTGGAATCACAAGGCCTGCGACGCTCCAGATTTATGTCGCCGGGGAAGGCCTCGCGTTCCGACCGGTGGGTGAGGCAACCCCGGTCGTCCACTAACGAATCAGACACAACGCATAGCTGGTCTCGCTCTCGCGACGAGACCGGCTTCACGGCCGGCCCATACCGGGTTCGGCGGGAGAAGGACAACTTGGGTTTGGGGGCGCGGCCTTGACCTCGTCAATGGCCGCTCAAATAAAACTCTGTTCGCCGTTCAGGCTTCTGCGCACTCGGTCTTCGTGGATCGTGGGCTTTGTGTTGTCGCTCACGTTCGCGTCGCTTCCAATGTTCGCGTCGTCTCGCGGGGTCGCGGCCACATCGTCGCGCGCTTCTAACGGATCCGAAGAGTTAGATTCCGCATCACCCGCAAACGTTAAATCCCAAGAGTCGTCTTCGCAGCCGCAAACGCAGCAACCGGACACGCAGCCCGCTCCTACACAACAGCAGCCCGACCAACAGCCTCAGACTCCCGCGCCTCAGCCGACGCAGTCGCCCCTCGAGAACGCCCCGACGCAAGCCGCTCCCGCCGCCGACGCGAATTCGCCCGCCATCGTCGACCGCATCATCTTCATCGGCAATCGCCGCATTCGCAGCGACACCTTAAAAGCCCGCATCTTCTCTCGCGAAGGCGATCCTTATAATGAGGAAACGCTCCGCCGCGACTTCCAGGCTCTCTGGAACACGCAATTTTTCGAAGACGTAAAGCTGCGCGTCGAAGATTCTCCCGACGGCCCCAATCACAAGAACATCATCTTCGAAGTGAGAGAGCGCCCCGTCATTCGCCGTATTCGCTACGACGGCATCCACTCGATTTCCGAGTCCGACATTCTCGACCGCTTCAAAGAGCGCAAAGTCGGCCTCACCGTCGAGAGCAGCTTCGACCCGACGCGCATCAAGAAAGCCGAAGTCGTCCTCAAGGAACTGCTCGGCGAGCATGGCCGCCAATTCGCCACCGTCACTCCGCAATACGAGCGCATCGCCTCCAGCAACGCCGTCATCCTCGTCTTCAAAATTCAGGAAGGCCCGAAAGTCAAAGTCGGCCACATCAAGTTCACTGGCAATCACGCGTTCAGTGATCGCAAGCTCATCCGCGCGATGCGCCACGATCGTCCTTACTCGATTCCGCTCTACTTCTGGGACATCGCCGTCCTTAGCAAGACCTACGACTCCGAAAAGCTCACCGAAGATATCGAAGTTG
Organism: uncultured Acidobacteriota bacterium; assembly: GCA_963766985.1. Lineage (GTDB taxonomy): Bacteria > Acidobacteriota > Terriglobia > Acidiferrales > UBA7541 > Acidiferrum. The sequence goes on along the minus strand of CAVYCJ010000002.1, from coordinate 488,926 downwards.
GCATTCGCGGCCTCTATCAGGACAACGGCTACTTCAAAGTTGTCGTCGCGCCCAACGGTCCGATCCTCGAAAATTACGACACGCAAGGCTACAAGCTCGGCGTCCCGCTCACCGGCCGTACCCATGGCAAAGCGGTCAACATCACCATCCCCATCGAGGAAGGCACGCGCTACAAAATGGGCACGCTGAAAATCGTCAGCGCCGACCCCGACAAAGCGCTCTCTCTTAAAGTCGACGCGCTCAAGACCGTCTTCCCGCTCAAGCAAGGCGACATCTTCTCCGCCGCCAAAGTTCGTAAAGCCATCGAAGATTACGGCAAAGCTTACGGCCAGTACGGATTTATCGACTTTACCGCTGAGCCTGAATTCGACATCAACGACACCGACGCCGTCATCAATCTCACGCTGCGCTTCAGCGAAGAAAAGCAATATTACGTCCGCCGCATCGACTTCACCGGTAACACCACCACGCGCGACAAAGTCATCCGCCGCGAGCTTCTCCTCGACGAAGGCCAGCTCTTCAACAAGCGCGCCTGGGAAATCAGCATCCTCCGCCTCAACCAGCTCAACTATTTCGAGCGCATCGAAGAAGACAAAGCCGTCGAGATCAAGCGCAACGTAAAAGAAGGCACCGTCGATCTGAATCTCAAGCTGAAGGAAAAAGGCAAACAATCCATCGGCTTGCAGGGTGGCGTCAGCGGACTCGCCGGCACCTTCATTGGTCTCACCTATCAGACCAACAACTTCCTTGGCCTCGGCGAAACGCTGACGTTCTCCGCCCAGTTCGGAGACTTGCAGCGCAGCTTCATGTTCGGTTTCACCGAGCCTTACCTATTCGATCGCCCGATCTCCACCGGCTTCACCATCTTCGACAATCGTTACAATTTCGACCAGGCCAAGCAGGAAGCGCTGGCCCTCGGCCAGTCCGTCAGCATCAACCCTGAATTCGTCCAGAATTACACCCAGAATTCCACCGGCTTCACGGTCTTTGCGCAATATCCGGTCAAGCGTCTCTCGTTCACGCGCCTCTCGCTCACTTACGGTCTGACGCACACCAACATTCAAACCTTCAACGAAGCTTCCCAGCTGCTCTTCGAACAATTGCAATTCACCAGCGTCGCCGGCCCGAGCGCGTTGACCGGCATCGTCTCCAGCACCATCACGCCCAGCGTCTCCTACAATACGATCGACAATCCGCAGAACCCGCGCAAAGGCAGGAGCTTCTACTATTCGGCCGCGGTCAGCGGCGGCCCGCTTGGCGGCAACACCAACACCATCACCAACGTTTTTTCGTTCACGCAGTTCCGCCCGGTATTCAAAAAGCGCAACGTCCTCGGCGTGCACTTCACCACGGCTTTTACGACGGGTTACGGAGGCAAGGAAGTTCCGCCGTACAGCCGCTTCTACATGGGCGGTGAACAGGATCTTCGCGGTTACGACATTCGTTCGATTTCGCCGGTCACCTTTATTCCCACCGAAACTTCGCAGACTTTCCTCTTCACCGATCCGACGACCTTGTCGTCCAGCGGCACTCCTTTGCAACGCAGCTTCACCGTCCCCATTCTCACGTATCAGGCCACGCTTCCCGGCGGCGACCTTCAGACTTCCGGCAACATTGAATACCGCATTCCCATCGTCGGGCCCGTCACCGTATCGCTCTTTCTCGATGGCGGCACCGACGGCATCGTCCGCACCGACGCGCTCAAGCTCAATCCGCAAGGTCTCAACAATCTTCTCCAAGCCTTCCCGGGAGCCAACGTCAGCGGCCAATTACCCATTGCGAACGGGACAAACTTCCGCCTCCGTGGTTCCACCGGTATCGAGTTTGGCGTTCAGCTGCCGATCGTTCAGGCGCCGTTCCGCATCTACTACGCCTACAACATCAACCGCCTGCACTCCGAAATCATTTCGCCGCCGGACTATATCAATCCGAGTGAGTTGAAGCTGCTCGAAGACACTTTGCCGCCTGAGGTCTACAAGACCCAGGTGTTGCCTTTGTTGCAGGAGTTTAGTTTGAATCCGGGCCGTCTGAACTACTTCGAGCCCAGGACCACCTTCCGTTTCACGGTGGGCAAGACTTTCTAGTAATGCGCAGTTGTTTTTTTGCCGGCGGCTCGGGCAACCGGGCTTCGCGCAATGTCGATTGCGGAAATCGACGCACTCTTTGCGATAATCGCCGGACGTTTTATAGCAGGGGAGGCAGGGGGAATGAAGTTGCGAAAGCTTTTTAGCTGCGTGGCCGGGTTTGCTGCGCTCGCGGGATTTGTCATGCAAGGTTGTGGCGGCGGCAGCGCTAACACCGTTACCGTCACGTTGAGCCAGAGCTCGGCGGCGCTCGTGGTCACCCAGGTCCTCAACCTCTCCGCCACCGTCGCGGGTTCCACCAACCTCAACGTCACCTGGACCTGCACCTTCACCACCACCACCACGACCATCGCCGCCGACAACACCACCAGCTCCACAACGAGCGCCGCTGCACCGTGCACCGCCCAGACCGGCGTCCTCACTAACATTCAGAACACCACGGTCACTTACACCGCTCCCTCTAAAATCACGACTCCTCCTCCAACGTCCACGACGATCGTCTCGCCGCCTACCATCACCATCACCGCGACTTCTCAGGCCGACACCAAGATTACTGGCACCTGCACCGTCTCGCTTGATTCCGGTATCTCTGTCGTCATCAATCCGGCCACTGCTGCCGTCCCGACCAGTCAGAATTTCCAGTTCGTCGCGACACTCACCAACGACCCCACTCCGAACGACGTCACTTGGCAGGTCACTCAGGAGCCTCTCACCAGCGCCAACAGCCTCGCGGACCTCGTCACCTGCAGTCCCACCTGCGGCAGCATAAGTGCCACCGGTGTCTATACGGGGCCGGCGGCTGTCCCCACGACAGCCACTCCGTCGACCATCACTACAACTACGCCCCAAGTCGTCACGATTCTTGCGATATCCAAGATCGACTCCACCCGTTTAGGTACAGCCAGCGTTACGATCGTTCCCACTGGCACCATCAGCTTCACCGGTATTTCGCCCAACGTCGCTCCTCAGGGCGGTGTCTTGCAGGATATCTATCTCGCCGCCACGAACGTCAACTCGCTTACCAGCATCTTCTTCGACGGCACCGCTTTGCCGGCTGCGCAGGTTGTCGTCGTGTCTCCCCCGACGCTTGGAGCGACTCCGACCGGCGCTCGCGCGCGTTTGCTGCCCGCGCAGTTGACCACAGCGGGCTCGCACACGATCAGCATTTGCAATCCTCCGATCGGTCAAAGCACCTGCACCCCGAATTCAAGCGGCGGACCTTTCAAAATTACGGTCGTCTCAGAGCGTCCATCTTTGATTTCCACTTCGCCCAACAGCTTGCCGCAGACCGCTGGGGGCGCTCCTTCCTCCGGCGCCTTGACCATCGATGGAGGCTTCTTTGGCTCCGCGAATTTCCCGCTGGTCTCGGCGCAATTTAACGGAACGCCGATCGCGGTCTCGCAGCCTTCGTCGCGCCAGCTTTCTTTGACAATGCCTCCGCTGCCTACCGCGGGGCTGTTCCCGATCAGCGTCACGAACAACAACGCTTCGCCGACCACCGCTACAACCAGCTTCGCTGTCTTCCCGGACTACGGCGCCACCAATCCGCCGAGCGCCTCAACGCTTTTGCCTCTGACCGGCGCAGCTACTCCGAGCGCGATCGCTGTCGACGATACGTTCGGTGTCGCCGCTGTCACCGAAGTGGGTACCAACAAGGTCGAGTTCATCAACCTCAACGGTGGCAATCCTGTACTGATCCCGGGTGCCGTTCCGGTCGGTACGACTCCGACGGGCGTCGCCATGGACACCCTTGGTGTCACTGTCGGCGGCGTTGCCGGAGTTCACGTCACCGCCGTCATTAACTACGCCGACCGCACGCTCGAGTTGCTTCGCACTCCGGCGCCGGGCGGCACTCCAAATCCGACTCCGGTCGCAACCATTGCTCTCGGTTCGCTCATTCCCACGACGGCACCCACAACTCCGCCGACGCCTCCGCCGTTCCCGTACTCGGTCGGGATTGATTCGCTCACGCACACGGCGTTAATCGCGTACGCCAACACGAACATCGGTTTCATTGTCGACATCAATCCCGGCAACGCCGCGAATAAGTCGGAGTGCCTTGTCGCCGGTCAGGCGCCGCCTTGCGTGATCTCTTCGGTCAGTCTTGCCACCGGTCAATATCCGCAAATCACTCTTCAGCCGCGCGTTCACCTGGCATACGTGACTCCGGGTGGAGCTGGCGTGCTGCAAGCGGTGGATCTGACAAAGAAGTCGACCAGCGTCGGTATCGCGAGTGCCATTCGCACCTCCAACGTCGTCACCATCACGACCGTCTCGGCTCACAACATCAATCCCGCGAACCCGGGCACGGTGTTGATCAGCGGCGTATCGACGAAAAACACCAACTTCAACGGCACGTTCTCGGGCATTACCGTCATCGACGCCAACAACTTCGCTTACTCGCAGACTGCCGTCGACGATTCCATCACTGGCGGCACCACCGCGGCCCCGGTGGGCACTGTCAGCTACGGCAACGCCTTCTTGTTATTCTCCGTGTCGCAAACGCTCCAGGGCATCGCCATCAACCCGATCACTCGCTCGGCGATCATGGCTGATCCCAATTCGAATCTGGCGCAGGTCACGTTCCTGAACACCCTGGATCAGTCGCTCAGTTCGATTCAGCTTTTGCAGGATGTCGTCCTCGGTGGCAGCACGACCGGTGCGGCTGGCGAAATCGGCGACACCAACGTCGCGTATCAGCCGTACTCCAACACCGCCGTCGTTTTCAATCCGCACCTGAATCAGATCTCGTTGCTCGATCCGGCGCGCCTCGCTCGCATCGCAATCGTCCCCACGAACGGCACCGGCATAGGCACGGTGAACGTTCCCAGCGGCGGTTCGACTCCAAACGCGCTTCCGATTCCCGGCGCGCTCGCTGTCGATGCAAGCAACAACGTCGCTCTCGCTGTGAACTCGGGCAGCAACAACATCAGCGTCGTCCATCTCGGCTCGATCAAGCCGGTTCAAATTACCGAAGTCGTCGCGAATGCGAGTGTTCCCGGTGCGGTTCTTCCTCAGGCTGTGCTCACCACGAACTCGACACCGACTGCCGGCGGCCCGGTTACTGTGCAGATCTTCGGCTCCGGCTTTACTTCCGGCTCTCCGGCCGCAGTGCGGCTCGACGGAACTCCGCTTACCACTGTCACTGTCGTGAATAACAACGAAATCGACGCGCAGATTCCTGCATCGTTCCTTACCGTGCCGCGGCGCTACGCTCTCGATGTTATCGTTGGCGGCGTCGGCTCGAATCCAACCGATTTCTCCGCGGTCGAATCGGTGAATCTCCTGCCAGCCTGCAGCGGCGCGAATGCGCCTGTGCCAAGCGCCGTGGCCATCGATACGACGCGCAACATTGCGGTCGTTTCCAACAACGGTTGCGGCAGCATCTCGGTCGTCGATCTCACGCCGGGCGCCACAGCTCCGCTTAAGAAGACAATCGCCGTCGGCACCGCTCCTTCCGGCATCGATGTGATTCCGCGCCTGGGCTACGCCGTGGTTGCCAACAATTCGGATGGCACTGCTTCCATCGTGAATCTCGATTCAGGCACCGTCGTTGCGACTCCGAGCACCGGGACCAATCCGACGGGCGTCGCCATCAATCCGCTCTCGGGTGTAGCGATCGTCGCCAACACGGGATCGAACAGCATCACCGCGATCGATCTCACGTCGATTACCTCCTCGACCACGACGCCCACAGTCAACACCCTCGGTATCGATCAGCAGCCCATCGCCGTCGCCATCGATCCCAATCGCGCCGCTTGCGGCACCGGATCGACAACGGGCGGCGTCGGCGTTGCCGTCGTCACTGCGCTTGAGCTCGGCACCAGTTCCAGCGCTGCAGTCGGCGTGCTCGATACGGTCGACGTCAGCAGCAACGTGCCGGCGCAATGCACCACGGTCACCGCCGCAACCACGACTTCCACTCCCACCGGCGTTGTCTTTGACCCGGCCGGCGGAGGCGTCACGACGGGCTCGACTGGCGCGTCGACTCAGGCGCCAGGTGTTTTCTACTCGACCGGCAGCGAGGGCAACACGATTTATGTGTTCAATCCTTCGACCGGAGTCGCGACTCCTGCGGCTGTCGGTATCAATCCGACGTCGCTCGCCGTGAATCCGAACACCGGCACCTTGCTGACCGTCAACTCGATCAGCAACACCATTTCGGTGCTCGACACGCAAACGTTGAAAACAGTCGCCACCATGGGCGTCATCGGTTCGACGCAGTTTGCCGCTGCGATCCACCCGTTGACCAACATGGCTGTCATTACCGACTCGACCAACAACCGGCTCTTGATTTTGCCTTTGCCCAATTGATGTAGTCTCGCTTTGGCGGCGGGGCAGGGCATGCAGGTGCGGCCAACCGCCGGCTGGGCAATTGACATCCTAAATAGCAAGGGTTGGTCCTGCCAGCTTTCTCATTGCAGCGGGCGGAGTTGCTCGGCTATACTCCGAGGTTTGTGTACTGCCTGTACGACCCTCTGAGGGGAAGCGATACAAGCCAATCGATCTCGCTAACGAGGCGGCTGTGCGAGCGTCTCTCTAAGGAGTTTCGAGGGCGACCCACGTTTTGAATCAGCAGGTTACGGCCCGGAATCGCAGCCGGGAATGGCAACCGGGATTTTGGGATCGAGATTTTCTGATTACAGATTTCATGAATACGGATTTTATGAAAACAAGGAGAAATAAAGTGAATTCGAGAATTACCACCGCATCGCGGTTTCGCGGCCAACTGTTGCGCGCGGCTCTTTTGGCCGGCGCCGCCTTGTTCGCCACCGTCGGCGCGCACGCTCAGGCAGCTCCCGCTGCCGGCTCCGCGACCACCGGCAAGACCGGTGTGATCAACATTCGTCAGGCGATCGCCAGCACCGGCGAAGGCAAGCAGGCCAGCGCTGAATTGCAGGGACAATTTGCCGCGCGCCAGAACGAGCTCGAGGCGATGAACAAGCAGATCAACGACATCCGCCAGCGGCTCGACACCAGCGCAGGCAAGCTCAGCCAGGACGAAGCCACGCGTCTCCAGCGTCAGGGCGAGTCCATGGCGCGCCAGCTCCAGCGCAAGCAGGACGAATATCAGGAAGATGTTCAGGGCGCCCAGGCCGACGTGTTCGACCGCATCGGCCGCAAGATGGTCGACGTGCTCGATCGTTACGCGCGTGAAAACGGCATCGTCGTCGTGCTCGATTCGTCGGCACAGAATACGCCGGTGCTCTTCGTTTCGCCCAACGTCGACATCACGCAGGAAATCGTAAAGTTGTACGACAACGCCTACCCGGCGAAGGCCGGCGCGGCGACAACGCCAGCGCGGCCAGCGACCGGCGGCGCGGCAACAACTCCGAAGCCTGCTCCGAAACCGCAGCAGTAACTTCGCGGCAAAGCGCGTACCGGCAGCTCTGAGCCGTTGCGAAAATAGCGCCGACGAAGACGTTGCTGGCACTCGAAATAGTTCAAGAATCCGAATGAAAAACGCCCCGGAAATTCCGGGGCGTTTTCTTTTGCACCAGCGAAGTATTCAGTTCTTGTTCTCGGCTTCTTTCGGCGCGTTGATCTGGTGATCGGTGTCGACAGAGAAGAGCGCGTAATTCGTGAGTGTATGGCGATGATGATAGCGCTTGCCGTGAAGTTGCATATACATCTCGGCGTACCACGGCAACCAGAGTGACGTAGTTCCGTGATTGAAATTCACCGGACCGTAATCGATCGCCAGATGATCGCGATCGAGTTCGATCTGCGACATCGGATCGCGCAGGTCCGTCTCAAGATGCACGACGTCGTAGGTGCTCGATGAAACCCACGCGCGACCTTTCAACGCGACTGGGAAAACGCCGCGATTGTTGCGCCAGGTCATCAGCCGCGATTCGACGTCGCGCTTCTGCTCGAAGCGAATCTCCCAAGCGGCTTGCCCGCGCCACTCGCTCAATCCTTCGCAGCGATACGTGACGTCGTTCTGATATTCGGGATCGAAGAGAAACACGCCGAGCCCTACGAGTCCGTGCGAAGCGAGCGACGTCGGAAACTCACTCAAATTTTCGCCGCCATCGCGCTGTTCATCGAGCGAGAACGATCCCGTTTTTTCCTTACGAATGAACACGAGGTAGGTGAAATCTTTCGACCGGATCTGTCCCGGATTTCCGGACGGGTCGATCTCCTGATGCTCGATGTGTTCGGTCGCGACGAATTTCTCGAAATTGGCGATCTGTTTCATCGTGCGCATTTGTGTTCGCTGCAGCACGGTGTCGAGCGAGCACGCCACGTCGGGGGCGACGACATATTCTTTCGCGTCCACGTCGGGCGGAGCCCAGGGACGAATCGAGATGGGCGGCGCCGGCGCGGGAGCCACAGCGCCAGATACGTTCGCCGAATTTGTAGCCGATGCGCTCGGCGAAGTTCCTGCTGAGGAATTTGGCGAAGACGTTGCCGCTGTGTTTGGCGCGCCTGACGCGTTCGCGGCTGCAGTGGAAGCTGCGACAAGATTTGCGGCGGGCGAGTCCGCGGCTTTATCGAGCGCCACGAGCGCAGCCTTGGCATCCTTGGCTGATGGATCGGCGGGGTAATCGCGAATCACGGCGTTGAACGTTGTTCGCGCTTCGGCCAGTTTTCCTTCCGAAGTCAGAATGCGGCCGAGCAACACGCGAGCTTGCGGGCTGTGATCTTTTCCGCCGAGATCGGCGGCGCGTTGCGCGTGCGTTTCGGCCTTCGCAAAATTCTTTTCATCTCCGTAAGCGAATGCGAGCAGATAGTGCGTGCGCCAGTCGGCGCCGTTGACGAGATACGCTTTCTCCAGTGTTTGCACCGCTTTCGCATCTTCTTTGTCGCGAAGCTGAATTTCTCCGAGCGAAACCAGTGCACGCTCATGATTCGGATTGATCGAAACGGCAGTCTCGAGTTTGGTGCGCGCGAGATCGTAGTGCTGCTGGTAGTACTCGAGCATTCCCCACATGTATTGAATGTCGGGATTTCCCGGAGCCATCTTCGCGGCTTTCTCAAAATGCTGGCGCGCTTCGTCGAATTGCTGACGGCGCATTTTCGCGATGGCTTTATCGATTTCGGACTGCAGCTTCGGCGTCATCGTCGTGGAGTTCGGCGCAGGGCTCGCACTGTCCGCGGCAGATTCCGATTGCATGTACACATAAACGCTATAGGACGAGTAGCTCGGCATGATCGTGGCCGGCTCGGTCTTGCTCTTGTATCCAGCGGAAGAAACTTCGATCTGGTAGTCGCCGGCGCGCACCGGGGGGAAGGTCGCGTTGCCGGCGTCCTGCGTGGATGCGGTCAGGTGCACACCGCTGAAATCGGAATTGAGTTTGACGACGGCGTTGCCTTGCAGAGGAGTGCCGCCATTCTCGCGAACGCTTACCACGACGGTGACGAGCATCTCGGCGGAGAGACCGCCGGATTGCGCGGCGCGGGGGCCGACTCCGTTCGGCGATTGGGTTCCGACTTGGGCGTAGGAGGCGGGCGCGAAAAGGGCGAAGAGGCAGAGGAGCGCGAGGCAAGCCGATCGGGCCGCGAAGAGGCGGATTCGGAAGGACTTGCGCGTGTTGTCGGTCACTTTCGACACCCCTACCGCGGCGATTGTTACGCTCTTTGACTGCAGACGATAGCGTTCGGTAAGCACGGGGTCAACCAGAGGGAAGAGCGGGGCAACACCCTCCCCCCGGGGGTTTTTGCGTAAGAATGTGATTCTACGGAGTTTGCACGTGCGCATTACGTAAGAATGTGATTGTAAAAGGTTTGTTGCGCTGGGGAGTGTGCGGCGCACACCGGACGAACGTGTATGTCATTGAGAATGTGGGTGCGGGTGAGTTTAGACCCCGCGGTGTGAGAGACGACCGCGGCTACGGGTGGCGGGGAGAAAATTTTGCGGACTTGGGGCGCAGCGGTGCTGCGCCCGTACATCGGACAAGCCTCGTAGCCCTGCTAAGACTTTTAGGGGCGCGGCACATTCGTCGAGTTTCGCGGACCTAAATCACTTTAGGTAGGTGCGGACGATTTCGATTACGTCTTCGGCGGCTTCTTCGGAGGATTTGGAGTTGCGGGGCATGTGATGGCGGATGTGATCCTCGAGAAGTTCGCCCATCAGAGCGTTGATGGCGCCGCGGGCGGCCGAAAGGCGCTGGAGGACGTCGGCGCACTGTTCGTCTTCATTGAGGCCACGCAAGGCGCTTTCGAGTTGACCGATGATTTTCTTGGTGCGATTGACCAGGTCGATTTTTTCGCGCGCAGTTTGAGTCATAGTTTTCCGTCTTGACTACCCTATAGGGGTATGGTATCAACGCTCCGTTCTACCTACCCAGTGGGGGTATGGTAGCAAGTCCACGGGCCTCGTTCAAGTCAGAGTCTGGAGTTCCGCCACCGGCCGTCCACCGGTGAGAGCAGTGAAGCGGCCTAGCGGTCGGTAATTTCGAAGCAATCACTCGTTCATCTGTCTGTCACAAGCAGTTCTTGCTGGCGTGATATTAGCCTCTGCCCCGGTGATGAGGCTTCGGGTGGGCCGTGCGCGCTGCCAGTTGGCAAGGAGGATTCATGCGAAGGGTTTCCTGGTATTGGAGCTTTGGCCTGATGGTGGCCATGGCTTTGTTTCCGCGCGTCTGCCTGGCGCAGACGCCGCTGAACTGGGAGGACGTGCGGCTGCGCTTTGAAACCAACAACCCGAACCTGCGCGCGGGCCAGTTGGGAATCGACGAATCGAAGGCGAATGAGATCAGCGCCTATTTGCGGCCGAACCCAACGGCCACGATTCTGGCGGATCAGATCGACCCGTTCCCGGGCGGACCGTCGCACGGACCATTTTCATTTCTGCTGACGTCAGCGACGGTGAGCTATCTGCACGAACGCGGGCACAAGCGGGAGCTGCGTCTAGAGAGCGCCAAAGAGGCGACGGACATCGCGGTATCGGGGCAAGCCGATCTCGATCGGACGCTGCTGTTTGAGCTGCGCGGAGCTTTCGTGCAGACGCTACAAGCCAAGGCCGTCCTCCAGTTGGCGAAAGACAACCTCGATTATTACGACCATTTTCTCGATCTCAATCGCGAGCGCCTCAAAGCAGGCGGGATGGCGAAGGTCGATATGCAGCGACTGGAATTGCAGCGCGTGCAATATGAGTCGGACCTGCAAACGGCCGAAGTGAATTTGATCACAGCGAAGGTGCAACTGCTGATGCTGCTCAACGACGGAACGAACGTCGAGCAGTTTGACGTGACCGGTCCATTCGATTTCGCGAATCGCATACCCTCGCGTGACGAAGTTCGTCAGGCTGCGCTCGACACGAGACCCGACCTGCGTGCGGCGTTGCAGACGGTTACGAAGGCAAAGACAGATCATCGACTCGCGATCGCCGATGGATCGACAGACCCGACGTTTGCGCTGGACGCGGGGCGCAATCCGCCGATCGATCAGTACATTGGAGTCAGCGTCAGCGTGCCGCTGCGGATTTTCGATCGCAATCAAGGCGAGAAGCTGCGAACCAAAATTGACATCGATCGCAACCAGAGATTGTCCGAAGCGGCGAAAGCGCAGGTTCTGAGCGATGTGGACACAGCGCACGCAACGCTGAACAGCACGGTTTTGCTGTTGCAACCCTACAAAGATCACTACCTACAGGAAGCGACGGAGGTTCGAGACTCCGTGCAGTTCGCGTACGAGCACGGTGCGTCTTCGCTGCTCGATTACCTGAACGCACAGTCGGACTATCGCAACGTGCAACTCGGCTATTTGAATCTGATCGGCTCCTATCTCACCGCGGCAAGCCAGTTGAACCTGGCGGTCGGACGCGAGGTCATTCCATGAATCGAAACACTCTTGTTGCAGCTGTCGCGTTCCTGTCGATCGGATTCTGTTTCGCAGGTTGCGGCGAAGACAAACTCGGGGCGAACGAAGGCGCTCCGCCGGCGCTGAAGGTAGAAAGCGTCGAAGACCGAAACCTTTTCCGCGTGGATCATCCCGACCGTTTTCCGCTGACGAAGGCCGTGGCCCACGAAGCCGCGTCGGAGCTACGAGCGACAGGCACGGTGAGTCCGGACATCAGCCGAACCGTTCCGGTGATCTCGATCGCGACGGGCCGTGTGATTGAGATCAAAGCGCGCCTCGGGGATGTCGTTCAAAAGGGGCAGACGCTGTTGCTGGTGCAAAGCTCGGACATCGCGGGCGCGTATTCCGACTATCAAAAGGCCGTGGCGGACGAGAAGCTTTCGCAGACACAACTGGAGCGAGCCAAGCTGCTTTATGACAAGGGCGTGATTTCGCTGAATGACTTTCAAGTGGCGGAAGACACCGATGCGAAGGCGAAAGTGGATGTGAAGACAAGCGCCGAAAAGCTTCGCGTGCTTGGGAGCGCCAATCTTGACCAGCCGTCGGGCACCGTCGAGGTGCGTGCTCCGATTTCCGGCGTAATTACGGACCAACAGGTGACCAACGCAGCGGGAGTGGCGGGTCTCGGCTCTCCGAATCCGTTCACGATTTCGGATCTGACGTATGTCTGGATCCTGTGCGACGTTTACGAAAACGATCTTTCCGCGGTACACGCGGGCGAGAAGGCGGACATTCGCCTAAATGCGTATCCCGATAAAAGCTTCACGGGAACGATCAGCAACATCGGTCCGATTCTGGATCCCAACACCCGCACGTCAAAGGTGCGAATCGAAGTCCACAATCCCGGAATGATGCGTCCGGGAATGTTTGTGACGACGACGTTCCACGGCCGGAAGAAAGAATCTTTCGCTGCCGTTCCAGCGACGGCAATCCTGCATCTGCAGGACAGGGATTGGGTGTACATCCCGGCCGGCGACAAGACTCTGCGACGTATTGAAGTGAAGGCCGGCGACATGCTGCCCGGAAACATGCAAATGATTTTGTCCGGGGTTTCCGTAGGGCAGGACGTTGTTTCGAACGCGCTCGAATTCCAGAACACGGTGCAACAGTAATGATTCGGAATCTCGTCGCATTCTCACTCAACAACCGGTTTGTCGTTCTGGGCCTCGCGCTGCTGCTTTTTGTCTGGGGTGCGATCGCTTTTAAGGCGTTGCCGGTGGAAGCGTATCCGGACGTGGCGAACGTGTGGGTCCAAGTGATCACGCAATGGCCCGGGCGCGCGGCGGAGGAGGTCGAACAGCAAGTGACGGTGCCGATCGAAATTCAGATGAACGGCATGCCGCACGTGCAGCACGTCCGGTCGGCGTCGCTGGCGGGGCTTTCGGTGGTGAATCTGATTTTCGACGACGATTCGGACAACGACTGGGATCGCGAAAAAGTGAACGAGCGCGTTGGGCAAGTGGCGTTGCCGCCTGGCGTGACAGCGCAAATCGGGCCGGATTTCAGCCCGATCGGTTCGATCTATTGGTACACGCTCAAGAGCGACAACCCGAGCTACGGCGTGATGGAGTTGAAGACGCTGCAGGACTGGGTCATCGCGAAGTATCTGAAGTCGGTGCCGGATGTCGTGGACGATTCTTCGTTCGGAGGGATCACGCGCGAATACCAGATTCGTCTCGATCCCGACAAGATGGTTTCGTACGGATTGACGCTCGCGCAGATCGAACAGCAACTGACGAACGCGAACGCAAATGCCGGCGGAAGTTTTATCGAACAAGGGGCGCAGGCGATCAATGTCCGCGCCGTCGGATTGGTCCGCGATATTCAGGACATCGATAAGACGGTGATCAAAACGCAGAATGGCACGCCGCTGCGAATTCGTGACATCGCGGTTGTTACGCAGGGGCCGAAGATTCGTTTGGGGCAAATTGGAAAGGCGATACACCGGTCGGATGGCGTGGTGCTGGATGACAACGACGTGGTCGAAGGCGTTCTGTTCATGCGCAAGGGCGCGGACACAGCAACCACACTCGATGGCATTCACGCGATGGTGCGACGGCTGAACGAGGAGATTCTGCCACCGGGGGTGAAGATCGTTCCATATCTCGATCGCGATGATCTTGTGCACTACACGACGCACACGGTCATGCACAACCTGACCGAGGGCATGATCCTGGTGGTCATCATCCTCTTCATCTTTTTGGGGAACGCGCGCGCCGCGTTCATCGTCGCCCTGACTATTCCATTCTCTCTGTTGTTCGCCGCGATCTGTCTCGACCTGCGGCATATTTCGGCGAACCTGCTGTCGCTGGGAGCGCTGGATTTCGGGATGGTGGTGGATGGCGCGGTGGTGATGGTGGAGAACATCGTTCGGCATTTGAACCAACCATCACGGAATTATCAGCTGACGCCGCTGGACAAGATCCGGCAAGCCGCGCATGAAGTGCAGCGGCCGGTGTTCTACGCAATCGGGATCATCATCACGGCGTATCTGCCGATCTTTACGTTGCAGCGTGTGGAAGGGAAGTTGTTCAAGCCGATGGCGTGGACGGTCGCGTTTGCGCTGCTTGGTGCGTTGACGTTTTCGATCGTAGTCGCGCCGGCGCTTGCGAGTTTGCTTTTCCGGTCGGGGATTAAAGAGTGGCGGAATCCTGCAATGGAATGGGTGACGGCGAAGTATCGACATGCAGTCACCTGGGCGATTCAGAATCGGCGCATCACAATCGGGGCGGCGCTGGTTTCGTTTGGATTCACGGTTTTTCTGGCGGTGGGTGGAGTGATCGGATCGGAATTTTTGCCGCATCTCGATGAAGGTGCGATCTGGGTTCGCGGAACTCTGGCGCCGAGCACCGGGCCGACGGAAGGCGCGCGAGTGGCGGAACGCGCGCGGCAGATTCTGGCTTCGTTTCCCGAGGTGCCGCAGGTCGTCGACCAAGTCGGACAGGCCTGACGACGGTACGGATACGACGGGATTCTTTAACACGGAGTATTTCGTCGATTTGCTGCCGAAGGAGAAATGGCGTCCGGTATTTCACCAAAACAAGGAACTGGTGATCGAGGCGATGAACCGGGAGCTGGAAAAAATTCCGGGTGTGATCTGGAATTTTTCGCAGCCGATCTCGGACAACCTGGAGGAGGCTGTCAGCGGCGTAAAGGGAGCGCTGGCGGTGAAGATTTATGGAGATGATTTGAAGACGCTTGAAGAGAAAGGCGACGAGGTTGTAGCGGTCATGCGGAAAGTTCGTGGCGTCGAGGATCTCGGGCTGTTTCGACTGCTAGGTCAGCCAAATCTCGATTTCAGAGTCGATCGCGATGAGGCGTCGCGCTACGGGATCAATGTGTCGGATGTGCAGGACGCGATCCAAACGGCGGTGGGAGGAAACGCGCTCAGTCAGGTGCTGATTGGCGAGCAGAGATACGATCTTGTTCTGCGGTATCAGCCGGAGTTTCGAAATACTCGCGAGGCGATCGAGAGAATCCGACTCGTGGCGCCGACCGGTGAACGCGTGTCGCTCGCGCAGCTCACGAAGGTGAGCGTGAAGGATGGAGGCTCGGAAATTTACCGGGAAGCAAATTCGCGCTATGTGGCGATCAAATACAGTGTTCGAGGGCGGGACCTGGGCAGCACGGTGGAAGAAGCGATTCGGAAGGTCAACGCGTCGGTGAAACTTCCGACGGGTTATACGTATGACTGGGCCGGCGAGTATGAGAGTCAGAAACGGTCGGAACGGCGACTGCTGGTGGTTTTGCCGGTAACGATCCTGGTCATTTTTGTGATCTTGTACACGATGTTTAAGTCGTTGAAGTGGGCGCTGCTCATTCTGACGAACGTCGCGATGGCGCGGCTTGGTGGACTGGTGGCGCTTTTGGTCACGCACACGAACTACAGCGTGTCTTCTGGAGTCGGATTTTTGGCGTTGTTCGGCGTATCGGTGCAGACCGGCGTGATCATGCTGGAGTACATCAATCAGCTGCGCGCGAAAGGCTACACGATCGAAGAGTCGGCGGCTGAAGGCGCCGTGTTGCGGCTTCGTCCGATTATGATGACGATGCTTGTTGCTACGCTGGGCTTGCTTCCCGCGGCGTTGTCGCACGGAATCGGGTCGGATTCGCAGCGGCCGTTTGCGATTGTGATTGTTGGCGGTCTCATCTCGGACCTTGTGATGAGTATTTTCCTTTTGCCGGCGCTCTACACGGTGTTTGCGCGTTCGACCGACAAGCTGCCGGAGCCGGAACCTGAGGAGGTCGTGTGATCGTCTTAATCGCGATGTCCCTTGTGGCGCAGCAGAGAGGTTACGGACATGAATAAGGCTGAGACTTGCCGGCTGATCGAGCAGATCGGAATTATTCCGGCGATCCGCGTGTCGTCGCCTGAGGAAGCACACTTTGCGGCAGAAGCCGTGAACAGCGGCGGAATACCGATCGTGGAGATCACTCTCACAGTGCCGCGCGCAGTGGAGTTGATTGCACATCTTTCGCACTACCATCCAAAAATGCTGGTTGGGGCGGGGACAGTTTTAACTGTGGAACTTGCTCAGAAGGCTTTGGACGCGGGAGCAGGGTTTCTGACGAGTCCTGGGCAGAGCTTGAAGATTGTTGAGTTTGCGGCGAGAAATAATATTGCGTCGATTCCGGGCGCGTTGACGCCGAGCGAGATTGTCGAGGCCTGGGAAGCGGGCGCCGATTTTGTGAAAGTGTTTCCGTGCATCGACGTGGGCGGCGACAGATACATTCGAGCGGTAAAGTCTGCGCTGCCGCAGATTCCGCTGATTCCCGCGGGGGGCGTGAATCAACAGACGGCGGGGAGTTATATTTTGGCGGGGGCTTCGGCGATTGGAGTTGGGAGCGAGTTGATTCCGCCAGAAGCGATCGATCGACGACAGGCGAAACGGATCAAGGAGCTGTCGTTGCGATTCGCGGGATTTGTCAGGGACGCGCGGGAGAGGGTTGAGCCGCCGAAGGTGGTCGCACCAGGGAAATTTAAGAAGATCGAGGATTGCGAGAAGGAATAGGGCTGCCAATTGTTCCGGCTAAGTAAGGGCGACAGACTTTGCATGAGTTCCTTCCTTCGAAAGGCTGTATCGGACTCACGCGCGCCAACATCTGAAAGCTCTTGGGCTGTCGCAGGAAAATCCTTGAAGACCGAGAAAGTGGAGGAGAGCATCCTTGGAACTTTCAATGAGTGAATCGGTGCGCGTCATCGAGTCAGGGAATACGAGCAGCCGTAGATGGCGAGGCCAACAGGTAGTCAGCTGTTGGAGAGGATTTGCGCGATTAGCGGTCCTACTTGCGTTCACCGCGGCGATGCTTCCATCCAGTGTTCGCGCGCAGGTTCCCACTTACGAAGTCACCCCTGAAGACAGCTCGATTAGATTCGACGTGGAGTCGTCCGTACCGATCAAAGGCACATTTTCGAAATGGTCGGCCACGATGACGTTTAAGTCCACGGACGTCACGACGGGCGTTTTGGAAATCAAGATTCAAGCGGACAGCGTCGATACCGGAAGCGGGATGAAAAACGGCAAGCTGAAAGGCAAAGACTTCTTTGACGTGAAGCGGGCGCCGGAAATCACTTTTGTATCGACAAGGGTGACTCAGACTGGCGAAGACACTTTTGATTTGGAAGGCGATTTCACAATTCGTGGCGTGACGAAGAAAGAGCACCTGGCGCTTAAGGTCAACGGAAAGGGAACCGGCTCTGGCTTTATTACGGGCACGATGGCTTTCGACCGGAAGGAATATGGAATGAACAGCAACATACCGTTCATCAAGATCGCCAACCGTGTCGAAGTGAACGTCGACCTGAAATGGAAAAAGGTGGGCGGTCCTCCATTGGTGTTTCAGAAATAGCGAACGGTGGAGGCTGGGCGAGGTTTTTACATCTCAACGGCGGCGTAGGGGTGCCGCGTTCCATATCGTTGAGTACTAACGGGACACGATAACGTTGGGCATAGCCTTGTCCGCGGAGACTGGTTGCAACATAATCCTTGCCACTGAATGTTGTGGTCCCGACTCAGGAAGTCCCTCGAAACACCAACGTCCACAGGCCAAACGGAGAGAGCCATTCCATGAATCTAGTTCGCAAATCGATGTCGATCCTGCTCGTGCTTCCCATGATCGCTACGCCCGCTTTAGCGGATTTTAAATACACCGACACTTCGCAGATTACAGGCGGGGCGTTGATGGGTATGGCGAATTTCGCGGCGAAGTTCAGCAAGGATTCGCGGGCGGCAATGCAGCCGATCACGACCACGCATTACATCAAGGGCAACAAGATGCGCACAGACGGATCGGACGGGTCGATCCAGATCATTGATCTCGATGGGCGGCGCGTGATTTCGATCGACAACGAGAAGAAGACGTATTCGATCGCGACTTTCGATCAGATCAAAGCTGCGATGGAAAAGGCGCAGGCGGATGCCGCTGCTAAAGCTAAGCAGACTCCAGAGAAACCGGCGCAAGGGCAGGATGCGCAGCAGCTTCAGGTGACGCCGAAGATTACGGTGTTGCCGGGCGCGGGCTCGCGCACGATCCTTGGACAAGACACCAAGGAAACGAAAATCAAGATGGACATGGAGATGCAGGCGCAGGACAAGAACGGACAACCGGCGCAGGCTGCGCAGCCGGGCCAGCCGAACAGCGTGACAATTTCGATGACGATGGATACTTTCGTCGCGCCGAGCGTTTCGGGGTATCGCGAAATCGGCGAGTTCTACAAGAAGATGGCGACAGAAGTGAACTGGGTGCCGCCGTCGAACATTCACGTCGATCCGCGGATGTCGCAGGGTATGAGCGAGTTGGCTAAAAATTCGGATGCGCTGAAGGGCTTGCCGATGCTCTCGTACACCACGATGAGCATTCCGCCGCAGCCGGGGATGACTTCGAGTGGGTCGCAGCAGACGGCATCGAATAATTCATCCGGCGACAATTCGAGGTCGACGGACTCGGGGAGTTCTACGCCGACGAGTCCTTCGGATGCGATGGTGAAAGGACTCGGCTCGCTCTTCAACAAGCGAAAGAAAAATCAGGACGATAACGCGAAAGCCGGTACGCCTGCGCCGCCACCGAATCCGAATCCCGATCCGAATGCGTTGATGGAAATGACGACGCAGGTTTCGTCGTTCTCGGATTCACCGCTGGATGCGAGCCTGTTTGATATTCCAGCGGGATTTACGCAGGTGCAGGGCGATCCGAACCAGATGCTGCTGGCACCGGCAGCCGACGCGCAAACACTAACGCGTGCTGACATTAACGCGCTGACACTAACGCCTGAACGGGCTTACTCGCATGAGACGCAGCGTTCCACTTTATGTGGTGGGGCTGCGTCTCGTGTAGCGGAGTTGCGTCTAGCGATTCACGCAATAAACGTATTGCTTGCCCATCAAAGCTTCGGATTCATCCGTCCAGATCCTCTTGCCAGCTGGGCACGAGTACCGAACACCGGTCCAGGTGGCAGGGGTGGGAGCGGTTGCCGGTGGCTCAAGTATCTCAACGAATGCCACCAACCCGAGAAGCAGGACAAATAGAGTCTTCATGGTGAACCTCCCCTTTGCGGACAGGAGTCGCCTGGGTTGCATTCGATACGGGTAGTTGTCGACTATTTTGCGCGGGCGGGCGAATCGCAGGTTGTTTCGGCAAATTCAGATCAGGAGAGCGTATGGCGAGCAAAGAGGTGGTGCAGGTTCCTGGATTGAAGACGATTGGGCCGTACTCGCAGGCGGTCCGCGCGGGTGGATTGTTGTTTGTCGCAGGGCAGCCAGGCGTTAACCCTGCGACGGGCGAAGCGGCTGGGCCAAGCTTCGAGGTTCAATCGAAGCAGGCGTTCAAGAATCTTGAGACGGTGCTGAAGGCCGGTGGCAGCCGGCTCGACCTCGTCGTGAACACAAACATACTGGTCACCGACATCGCGAATTTTGCGGAACTGAATGTCCGCTTCGCCGAAGCGTTTCCGACCAACCCACCGGCGCGAATGGTGATGCAGGTGCCGTTGCCAAAAGGATTGCTGATTTCGATCGGGTGCGTCGCGGCGATCGCGGATTGACTTATTTCCCGGCGCGTCGCGATTGAAATAGCGCCGTCAGGTGCAGCATCAAGAATGTCGGCACGAGGTACGCCGGAATCAGCACGAGCGGCAACTGAGACATGGGTGACGTTGTAACCGCTCCATAAAAATTGGGAGCGAGTAGCGGCAGGAGCGCGCCAATCGAAACGGCCACGGCGAGGTCTAAAATTCCGAGGAGATTCCAGAGCACAAACCTCTTGCTTGCCGCAAACGCGGGCTTACGAAGCAGGGAAGCCAAGACCGTCACAGCCGTAATTCCGACCAGCATATCGCCCAGTCCTGCAGTCCACGCGAAGATTCCCGGCAAAATCCGATAGGTATACAGAGTCAGGAATCCGAAACCAGCCCATCTCCACGCCTGCATCCCGACGATGATGCGAAGGTCGGCTGAGAGAACGAAGTCGCGGAACGGCTGGACGGTCAGATATCCAACGAGAAAAAGAGTGAGCGGCACGACGAGGCTGATCAGCAACGCCAGCGGTGGCTTGCCGGGCTGACCGACGAACGCATCACGCGCGCCGAGAATAAGTACCAGGGCCAGCCAAGCCGCGAAGAGGAAAGCCAATAGAGTGCGGATGCCCGAAACGGCGTGAGAGTTTTTGCTCATCGACGTGAGAGACGACGGAGTTTGCCATGAGGTATTCCTTTCGAGGGTCTGAGTAACTTGCACTTTGCAAGTCACTGTGAAATGTAGCAGACTAACTTTCATTATGCAAGTCACTAAATCTCGCGGTAAACGAACGAAGCCGGACACGGAGGCCCAGGGATTCCTGCGGTCGCCTTGCGCCGTCGCATGCACGCTCGACGTCGTAGGCGACAAATGGTCATTGCTCGTCGTCCGGGATCTGCTCCGAGGTCAGAAGACCTACAAAGAGTTGCAGAATTCTCCCGAGCGCATTCCGACCAACCTGCTCGCCGATCGCCTGAAACGATTGGAAGAGGCAGGCCTGATTGCCAAGGCCGCGTATCAGGAGCATCCGGTGCGCTACGCCTACCGTCTGACGGAAAAGGGGAAAGAGCTGAGGGATATATCTGGGTGCGTTCGCGCGTTGGGGGAAGAAACACATCGCAGGCACACGAACGCTGGGTAGCCCGGCGGAGGAATCGGCACGGGTCTGAGGCTGGGACAAAATCGGTTGCGTCGAGCGGCTAACTATTGGGCAGCGATTGGGGTCGATGGTGGTACTCAACCCCAATGGCACCACCCGGCGCGATTTAGCGGGCCGGCGCGGGCGGGACCGTATCTTGATTTTGCCGTGCTCGGGGAATATACTCGTTCTTCGCTCTGAAGCGGGTCGCACCATGGAGTGGGCGCAAGCCCACTTTTTTGTTGGGCCGGTTGCAGTGCTCTTGATACCGGCATTGGCCGGGGAGTCTCTAGGTGAATTTGGAGAAAATCCGCGCAGCGGCCGAGCGGGTGGCGCGTTCGGAGGGGCTGGAAATATTCGACATCGAGTGGAAGGTAGGGAAGCAGAGGTTCCTGCGGGTCTACATCGACCGCGCGCCACAGAAGAAAGAATCGGCGAGCGCAACGGGGGGCGTCGAGGCTACCGACCATGCGCCGGCCGAAAGTACTGAGGGACCCTACGGAAATATCAGTCACGCCGACTGCGAGAAGGTCAGTCAGCAGCTGAGCGTGATTCTGGACGTGGAGAATCTGATCGAGGGCCCGGCTGGTTACGTGCTCGAGGTGAGTTCTCCGGGTTTGGACCGGCCACTGCGAAATCCGGCCGATTTCGAGCGGTTTGCGGGGCGTCTGGCGAAGATCACGACGGGCGAACCGGTTGGCGAAGGCGGGCAGAAGTTTTTTGAAGGCAGGCTCGCGGGTGTGGCGGACGGGCGCGTGCGGGTGGAGCTGCCGGGAAAGAATGCGCGCGTGGTCGAAGTGCCGATGGAGATGATTCGCAAGGCGAATCTGGTGGTGGAGTGGTGAGGCAGTAAGAAACGGACGCGCTGGCGCAACGGGCGCCGTTGGCGCGGAAACGATGGGAAGCAGAGACAACTCAAAGGATTTCTAGGAACGAACGGAAATGGCGAACCTGCTCTATCAGCAAATTGAGATGTTGAGCCGCGAGAAGCACATCGAGCCGGAAGTCGTGGTGTCGGCGATTGAAGATGCGATGGTTGTGGCCGCGCGGAAGCATTACAAGACGGAAGAAGATTTGCGCGCGAAGTTCAACCAGGAGACCGGTCAGGTCGAAGTGTTTTCGGTGATGACTGTCGTCGAGGAAGTTGTCGACCCGAAAAAAGAACTGAGCCTGACGGACGCGAAGAAGAAGAATCCATCGGCGGAAGTCGGCACAGAGATTGTCGCCAACAAGCCGACCGATGCATTCGGCCGCATCACCGCGCAGACGTTCAAACAGGTGATTTTGCAGAAGGTGCGCGAAGCCGAGCGCGACACGATTTTCAACGAGTATCACAATCGCGTCGGCGAGCTAGTGACAGTTGTCGTGAAGCGAGCGGAAGGGCCGGACCTGATCGTCGATATGGGCCGGACGGAAGCGCGGCTGCCGAAGCGCGAACAATCCAAGCTAGAGACCTACAACATCGGCGAGCGCCTGCGAGTCGTGATCAAGATGGTGGACCGCGCGGCGAAGGGGCCGCAGGTCATCACCTCGCGCGCGGACGCGAGCCTGGTGCAGCGGTTGTTTGAGATGGAAGTGCCGGAAATTTACGACGGCACCGTGCAGATTCGTCATGCGGCGCGCGAAGCGGGCGAGCGGACGAAGGTTGCGGTGGCGAGCCGCGATAAGGACGTCGATCCGGTGGGCGCGTGCGTCGGCATGAAGGGCATGCGCGTTCAGTCGATCATTCGCGAATTGCGCGGAGAAAAGATCGACATCATTCCGTACAGCGAAGAGACGGTGGCGTTTGCGCAGAAGGCGCTGAGCCCGGCAAAGGTAACGCGCGTACAGATCACCGATCCCGAAAATCACAAGCTCGAAGTGATCGTCGAGGATTCGCAGCTTTCGCTGGCGATCGGCAAAAAGGGACAGAACGTCCGCCTGGCGAGCAAGCTGATCGGCTGGGACATCGACATCAAGAGCGAAGAAGAGAAGCGGCGCGAGATTGAAGAGGAAATGACCGCGCTGACGGCGCCGACGACTCCGCTGACGACATTAGCGGGAATCGGAGCGAAGACGATCGAGAAGATCGAAGCGGCGGGAATTACCAACGTCGAGAAACTCGCGGGAATGACGCCGGAGCAGTTGATGGAGATCCCGGGCATCGGCGAGAAGATGGTGGACAAGATTTATCAGGCGGTGAACCGGTTCTACGAAGGCGGCGGCGAAGCGGCTGCGGCCGGCGAAGCCACTGCCGAAGGTGCGGAAGAAGCCAGCGCGGAAGGCGCAGAGACAGCGGAAGCGCCGGCTGAAGCAACCGAGACGGCGGAAACTTCGGAAGCAGCCGCTTCCAATGAAGCCCACGAAGCGGCGGCAGCGACAACCGAGCCGACTACGGAACAAGCAAGCGAACCGGCGAATGAACAGCCGGAGGCCGCGGAAGAAGGCGGCGAGAAAAAGCATTCGGAAGAGGCAAATTCCTAAGGATTCATGACGACAGACCCAAATCAGGTACGTATTAACGAGCTGGCCCGCGAATTGGAAGTAAAGGCGAAGGCGATCATCGACCTGTTGCCCGGGTACGGCGTAACAGAAAAGAAGACGCACTCCAGCTCGATTCCGACGGATGTAGCCGTGAAGGTTCGCAAGCACCTTCAGGGCGTCGCGGACGAAGAAGCCGCGGTTGAAGCGAAAGCTCAGGCGGAAAAGGATGCGAAGGACGCAGCGGCCAGAGCGGCTCGAATGCGGCCGGCTGCACCCGCCGCCACCGCGCCAGCGCCCGTCGCTGTTGCTCCACCGGCCGCGGCTCCAGCGGCTGCTCCGACGGCACCGCCGCCGGCAGCGGTTGCGCCCAAGCCGGTAGCTCCGCCGCCACCAGCGCCTGCTGCCCCGGTCGCGGCACCGGTAGCTCCAGCCCCGATTCCTGCAGCACCCGCCGCGGCGGCCCCTGTGGCTCAGCCTCCAGCGGCAGCTCCAGCGCCATCCGCCCCGCGGCCTGTCGCTCCGGCAGCGTCGCCTGCGGCAACACCTGCTGCACCGAAACCTCCAATGGCACCTGCGCGGCGGCCCCTCGTCCAACGCCGCAACCTGGCGCGCCACTTCGGCCGCAAGGTTCGCCGCAATCTGGCGCCCCTCGGCCCGGAGCACCTGGTCCCGGTGGCCCACGACCTTTGCAACCGCAACAGCCTGGACGCCCTGCGCCTGGCCAGCCGATTGGTCAACGACCAGCAGCCGCATCTCCAAATGCGCCTGGAGCACGACCAACTCCGCCTTCACGCCCGCCGATGCCGACGGGTGGCAATCGTGGACCGGTGCCGGGGACTGCTCCCGGAAGTTACGGCGGACAGCAGCGTCAAGGTCCGCGTCCCGGACAGCCGATGCGACCGCTTTCTCCTGGCGGAGGTCCCGGCGGACAAGGCCGATCGTTCCCTCCGCGTTCCGGTGGACCGGGAGGGCCAGGTGGCCCGTCGCGCCCATTTGAGCAGCGCCGTGGTCCGGTGCCGACAGGTTCGCGTCCAGGACCGCGCACGCCAGGTCGCCCTGGCATGTTGCCGCCACTGCCAGACAAGATGCCGGCCAAGGCCGAGCCAGGCAAGCCGCTTTATGCGCGCAAGCCGCCGCAGCGCCAGCGTCCTGTTGCAGACAAGCGCGAGATGGAAGGTGAGCGCAAGCTTCATCCGACGCGTCAGCGTCCGGGTGCGGGTGGCAGAGGCCCCGCCGCAATCATTGCGCCGCCCGAACCACGTCCGCCGCGCGACGTGCAAATTACCGAAGGCATCAAGATTCGCGAGCTCGCCGAAAAGCTCGACGTCCGCGCGAAGGATTTGCTGAAGACGCTGATGGATCGCGGAGTCTTCGCGAGCATCAACCAGGCGCTCGACGTGCCGACCGCGACGCAAATCGCGGAAGCGTTCAACGGAGTGGTCAGCGTAGTTTCCTTCGAAGAGGAAATGGTTCTCGAAGTTGCGAAGGAAGAAACCAAGGAAAACCTGAAGCCGCGGCCGCCGGTGGTTACAGTGATGGGCCACGTCGATCACGGCAAAACGAGTTTGCTCGACGCGATTCGCGAAGCGGACGTTGCGACCGGCGAAGCGGGCGGCATCACCCAGCACATTGGCGCTTACAAAGTGATGGTAGGCGATCGCGCGGTGGTGTTCGTCGATACGCCGGGTCACGAAGCGTTTACGCGGATGCGCGCGCGCGGCGCGAAAGTGACCGACATCGTGGTGCTGGTTGTGGCGGCCGATGATGGCGTCATGCCGCAAACGAAGGAAGCGCTCGATCACGCGCGAGCGGCGAACGTGCCGATCGTCGTGGCGGTCAACAAGATGGATAAGCCCGAGGCGCAGCCAGAACGCGTGAAGCGCCAGCTTGCCGATCTGAACTTGCTGCCCGCGGAGTGGGGCGGCGACACCGAGTTCATCGAAGTTTCGGCGAAAAATAAAACCGGAATTCCCAAATTGCTCGAAACTTTGCTGCTCGTCGCCGATTTGCGCGAGCTCAAGGCGAATCCGGATGCGCCGGGTTCGGGCACGGTACTCGAATCGCGAGTCGATAAAGGCCGCGGCCCGGTTGCGACGATCTTGATTCAGAACGGCACATTGCGTTCGGGCGACTTCTTTATCGTCGGCTCCGTATTCGGCAAGGTGCGCGCTCTGTTCGATGATCGCGGGCGCACAACCAAGGAAGCTACGCCGTCAACGCCGGTCGAAGTGCTCGGTTTGCAAGGTATTCCGGACGCGGGCGACAACTTCCAGGTGACCGACGAAGCGAAGGCCCGACATATCGTGGACTTCCGCCAAGCGAAGGAACGCGATGCCGCGATGGCGCGTTCAAGCGGTGGCCGCATCACGCTCGATCAGTTGCATGAGCAGATGAAGACCGGCGAAGTCAAAGAACTTGGCGTCATCATCAAGGCCGACGTGCAGGGTTCGGTCGAAGTTTTGAGCGAAATGCTGCCCAAGCTTTCGACTGACCAGGTGAAGCTGAAGATCATCGGTTCTGGCGTTGGCGCGGTGACCGAGAACGATGTGCTGCTGGCGTCTGCCTCGGGCGCGATCATCATCGCATTCGGAATTCGACCCGATCGCAAAGCTTCCGAACTCGCGCAACGCGAACACGTCGAGATCCGGCCGCACACGATCATCTACGAAGTCTCCGACGAAATTAAGAAGGCGATGGAAGGGCTCCTCGAGCCCGTCGTGCAAGAGACGTACCTGGGCCGCGCGGAAGTTCGCAACACGTTCCGCGTCAAGGGTTTGGGAACGATCGCCGGTTGCTATGTTGTCGACGGCATCCTCAAGCGCGATTCGCAGGTGCGCGTGCTGCGCGACGACACGGTGATCTACACGTCGAAGCTGAGCTCGTTGAAGCGGTTCAAAGATGACGCGAGCGAAGTACGCACCGGGTTTGAGTGCGGCGTGGGTATCTCGAACTTCAACGACGTCAAAGTCGGCGACATCTTGGAATGCTTCCAGGTGACCAAGCTTTCAGCCGCCGAAGCAGCGGCTCAAGGCGGAGGGTCGGCGGCACGCAAGTAGCTCCGTTGCCCGCACGTCCCGTATCACGATAATTCAGGGGCCGCTCATGCCGGTCGGCTTACTTACCCTCGAGCTGCACATTCCCGACGCGCAATCGCTCAAGGACAAGAGGCAGGTGCTTCGCAGCTTGAAGGATAAGCTGCGAAGGGAATTCAACGTTGCGGTAGCGGAGTTGGAGCACCACGACGTGTGGCAGCGGTCAGTTATTGGCGTTGTCACATTGTCGAACGAAGAAAAGCACGTGCGCGAAATGTTGCAGAAGGTGTTGGACAAGGCGGACGAAATACTGGGATCGTTTCTGATCGGGCAGAGATTTGAGATCGTTTGAGCGGCTGCTCGAAGAAAAATTAGGCGATTGCCGCCGCTGTGAACTGAAATGACCACAACGAATCATCGACATCAACGCGTGGGCGAGGAGATCGCGCACGAGATCAACGCCATGCTGGCGGGAGAGCTGAAAGATCCCCGGCTCGAAGGCAGTGTGGTCGTGAGCGAAGTGCGCGTACAGCCAGACATGAAGCATGCGCGTGTGTTTGTGAGCGTAAAGGGCACCAACAAAGAGCAGAGCGATGCAATCAGAGCGCTCGAACATGCTGCGGGATATATTCGCAGCGAGATAATTGAGCGGCTGCAGTTGCGCCGCTTGCCCGATTTGCATTTCACTCTCGACACGTCGCAGGAACACGTCGAGCGCATCGAGCAGTTGTTGAAAGATCTGAAGAAGGATAAGCCGGCGGCTTCGTCGGATTGAAGCGGTTGATTGCACAGTTTGTTGCCATTCATTCCAACTAAATTCAGGTAATCTCAGACTTCATGCCGCGACAACCTACGCCTGCGCCCTACGACGGCGCGCTTGTAATCGACAAGCCGAAGGGAAGAACGTCGCACGACGTTGTCGATGCGGTGCGGCATCTGGCTGGGATGCGGCAGGTTGGGCATCTGGGCACGCTCGATCCGCTGGCTACGGGAGTGCTCGTGTTGCTGCTGGGGCGAGCGACCCGGCTCGTGCAGTTCTATTCAGGTCGCCGGAAACGGTATTCAGCAGGATTTCGATTTGGATTTGCGACCAATACGTTCGATTCCGACGGCGAGGCCGAAGGATCGGATGCCGCGCCCACCCTGGATAAATCGGTGCTCGAGCGATTTGCCGCGGAGCGTGTCGGACGATTTGAGCAGATGCCGCCGGTGTTTTCCGCGAAGAAGATCCACGGCCGGCCGGCGTACGAGCTTGCGCGCAAAAAGCAAGTTGTTGAGCTGAAACCGGTCGAAGTCGAGGTCTTTGAGTACAAACTGACCGAGATCGACGGACACATCGCGCGATTTGTGATTGAGTGTTCGTCGGGGACGTACATTCGCGCGCTAGCGCACGAGATGGGGCAGAAGCTCGGATGTGGAGCGCATCTCGCGGAGATCTCGCGGCTAGCGGTTGGGGAATTTTCGCTGGAGCAGGCCATCAAGCTGGAAGAATTGGCCGAAGGCGCGAAAGCGGGAAAATTTGCGGACTATTTGATCAAGCTGGAAAATCTGCTGCCGAATTTTCCGCGCGCCAATGTTTTGCCGATCGTGGAACGGCGCGTGCGGCACGGAACGAAGTTCAACGTGATGGTGGCGCAGATTCAGCCAGGACGCGTCGAATCGGCGCCGGGGGCGACCGCGGAGCTCGATGGTGGGGAGCCGAAGGCCGCAAAGTTGCGCGTCTTCAATCAACAGAATAAATTGATCGCGATTGCTGAGGCGGTTGTGCCGCGGACGTATCAGCCGGTGGTCGTGTTTGAGCCGATGGGGTGACCGGCGCGGAAATTGGACATTTGAAAAGAGAATTTGGCCAGCGAACGCCGAATCCGGCGCTCGAGATTTGCGTTTTGAGGAGCTGCGAATGAGTGCTGCTTCTGTTCCTGCGGGACAAAGTTCGATCGCCGGGATGAGCCGGCTCATCACCGTGAAAGACGAAGTCAGCGCGCAAGGCGTCGGTGCGGACCGGGGACGCACGCTATGCGGCGAACTGGAAGCCAGCAACATTTTGTATTTTCCGCGGACGCCATTCGCATTTCCCGACAACGACCTGAACTTTCTCCTTGGGCTCAAACAAACCGCCGCCAGCTTTCACAAAAATATCGCGTATCGGCCAGCGGAAGATCGAATCACCGGGCTGGACAAATCGGCGCAAGGGCCGGAAGTCGATCGCCTGCGCTCCATCGTTGCCGGATACTCGCGTCGCTCTGCGGAATTTTTGGGTTGGCTGCTGGTGCCGTACGCCGGCAAGTGGAAATTGGATTACGCCAGCTACCGCCCGCTCGAAGAGCAGGGGCGTCCAGCGCGGTTGCGCGCGCGCAATGATCTGCCGCACGTCGATGCGTTTCCAACGCGACCGACAAACGGTGATCGGATTCTCCGTCTCTTCACCAACATCAATCCTTCGCAAAATCGCGTGTGGATTACGAGCCAGACGTTCGATGTAATCGCGCCGCAATTCGCGAAGATGCTCGGACTGCCGCGCCAACAAAGCTCGAATTTTGTAGCGAAAGCCCTGCGCGGAATTGCCAATGCCGCGCACATGCCGGGCGCGAACCGCTCGCCGTACGACGACTTCATGCACCGTTGCCACAACGCGATGAAAGAGAGCGGCGAGTTTCAGGAAAATTGTCCGAAGCAGCGCTGGGAATTTCCACCGCACTCCACCTGGATCGTGTTCACCGATTCGGTGAGCCACGCCGTGTTGCAGGGGCAGTACGCGCTGGAACAAACGTTCATCATTTCGCGCGATGCGATGGTGCGGCCGGAAAATTCGCCGTTGCGCATTCTGGAGCGGCTGGCAGGGCATTCACTGACGCGAGCGAATTGAGCGCTTCGCCGCGTCGACCAACGATCAAGGTTGCGGCGGCGGAGGATTCGGCTGTACCGGTGGTTGTTGCTGTTGTTGTTGCTGCGGCTGTGGTTGCTGTTGCGGTTGCTGCTGATCGGGCTGCTGCTGGGGCCGCGGCATAGTCGGTTCCGGATCCTGCGGCGCGCCTGCGCCAATCGAGCCACGACTCTGCGGATCGCCGCGTCCCGCAAGAATGCTGCGCGCCTGTGTCACGCGTGAGTGAAGCCGGTGCGGCGTGACCATAATCATAAACTCCGTATCGGTCGATGTGTTGTTGTGCGTGGCTCCCGCATAGCTCAGCCCTGGCACGCTCGCGAGACCCGGCAAGCCGGTGAGCGATTTCGTTTCTTCCTTGTCGAGCAATCCGCTGATGATTGAGGTTTCGTCGTCGCGCACGCGCACAACCTGGCTGATCGTGCGGTTGGAAATGATCGGGATACCGTTGATGTTGTTTCCGGATAGCGCGCGAATTTCAAATTCGAGTTGCAGCGTGACTTCGTGATTCTGGTGCAAAGTCGGCGTGGCCTTCACTTTCACGCCGAGGTCAACATATTCGGCGCCGGGATACGGCGTTTGTGTTGGCGTTGAACCCGAGGCAAAGCTCGATGAATCCTGAAAAATGGTGACGACACCCTGATCGGCAGTCGGCCCAAGCGCGGTGAGAGCGACGTCGGGCAGGCCGGTGCTCGTCAGCGTTGCCGAAATGATCGCCGACGGCGTTGCCGGCGTGCTGACTTCAAGGCGCGAAGCAAATTCCGCGCCTCCCAGTCCGACGTAGACGCCGAGCGTGCTCACGCCCGCGTTGGTGACGGCAAGACTGGGTACTTCGCCGCCGGTAAAGTTCGCAATGACGATGCCCGCGGGCGTTGTCGCGGTCGACAGTGGCGATCCGGGCGCGAAGCTAAACGTCGCATCTGCGTTCGTGCTGCCCAAAATGACGGATACCGTATTGTCCGCCTGATTGACGACGGCGAGATCCGGGATGCCGTCGGTATTCAGGTCCCCGGCAGCAATCGCGACCGGAGTATTGCCAACCGCGATGGGCGAACTCGTCGCTTCCTTGAAGGTGACGTTGCCCGCCGTGTCGAGCGAGCCGAGCAGGATCGCAAGGTTATTGCTGTTTTCGTTGACGATCGCGAGGTCCACCTCGGGCGCAGTGGAGTTGGGCAGCGTCGTATTCTTGAAATTGGCCGTGGCGAGCGCGACCGGTCCCTTTTCCGCAATCGTCGAGGTGTTCTGCAGCGTGAAGGGCGACGCGGGAAATGCCGTAAATTTTCCGGTGCCGTCGCCTTTGAAGAACGAAACCGTATTGTCGCCTTTGTTCGTCACCGCGAAGTCGAGATCGCCGTCTCCATTGAGATCGGCGACCACCACCGAACTCGGGTTCACACCCACCGCGTAGGGCGAGCCGGGCGCTTCCGTGAATGTGCCGTCATTGTTGCCGAGCAAAACCGTGACGTTGTTCGTCGTCGAGTTGGCGATAACGAGATCGACTGGTGCGACGGTGACTCCGCTCGAGTTCACCACGGTGTTGCCGAAGGTGCCGGTCGCGATCGCCACAGGCCCGAGTTCATTTGCGCCTAATTTGACGGGCGAATTCGCCTGCGCAACGAAATTGCCGTTGTCCTGATTGAGCAGGATGCTGATCGTGTTGTCGTTCTGATTGACGACGGCAAGATCGGGCAATGTCCCGCCGGAATATGCAGCCGCGGCGAGCGCGACCGGATTGTTGCCGACGTTGAAGGTCGTCTCGGGAAATTCACTGGCAGAGGGAAGCGCGCCGATAACCGGAACCGCCCCATTCGTCGTCGAAGTTCCCGAGCCCGTGCCCAGGCTGCCCGACAAAAGTGAAAGCGTGATCGGATAGCGATCGCCGACGAAGAATGTGGCAGGTTTGCCGTCCTGCGCGCGCAGCAATATCTGACGTCCGCTTTGCACGAGCGTCAGCGCGTCCGAAAAATTCGCTGCAGTTGATGGCAGTGTGAGCAAAAACGTCGAGTAGCCGCCGCCAACCAGCGTGAATCCCGGGATGCTGGTGATGCCTTGCGCGCTGAAGAGCTGGCCGAGAATCGTGAGCGCGTTGGTGAGGTCAGACGCCTGGCTGAGCGCCTTGATGTCGTTCGGGCTGATGAGAAACGCCTGACCCGAAGCTGGCGGCGTGATACCGAGCTGCGTCGCCTTATTCTTGTCGACTTCGAGCAGCTCGAGTTCGAGCATCACCTGGCCGCGGGCGCGCTCCACCTGATCGATCAGTTCGCTGGCGAGTTCCAATTTTTCCGGCGTGTCGCGGATTGTGATGGTCCGGCTGGCGGCATCGAGTTCCACGCGCGTCGATGCGGTGATTTCGCGAAGCACGCGCAGAAGCTCCGTCATTTCTTCGGGCGCGACCGACGCCGACAGCGGAAATGTCTGCTCGGCCTGCACGGCGAATTGCTTCCGCTTTTCGGTCGTATCGGCAGCCACGAAAATCAAATCCCCATCGACGGGGCGCCAGAACGTTCCGCTCGATTGCGCCAGCAGCGAAATCGCGGTGGCGAAATCGACGTCGTCAACGCGGAGATGGACGCGGCGCGCTGGCAGGTCGGGATCGAACGCCGCTTTGATCCCGAATATGTGGGTCACCATGTCGTATGCGCTGCGGGTGTCGCCGTGAAGATCGAGGTTATGTTTGCCCGGCTGGATGTTCAGCTTCGGCAATCCGTGGATTGTGGTTCGAGCCGCGGGCGCCTCGTCGTCGCGCATCGCGCTGACCTGGCCCAATCGCTCGGCAACCGCTGCATTTCCCGGGTCCACGCGCATCGCCGCGCGATATTCGTCGATGGCTCTGACGACGTCGCCGTGCAGGGCGAATTGCTCGGCGCTATCGGTGTGCGCCCGGACCAACTCCGCGCGCAGCGTCGCCCCTTTGCGCAGAATCGCCAGATCTTGCGGAGCGTACTTGGCGGCATCGTCGTAGGCGACGAGTGCCTCGTCAAAGTGCCCTGCGGCAACAGCATCATCGCCGGCCTGAACATCCCTCTCCGCTCGTTTCGGGTCGATCTTGACCGCTTCCGTGGTCGCGCGCGTGGTCGAAGGGGTCTGCGACGACGTGGAAATCCCGAGCAGGGCCAGACAGAGCAGCGCTGCCGAACTTCGCACGAAATTTTGAGCAAAACGCATCGATAAGGTATTCTATCGCGAAGATATAGGACCAGTGTGGTCCGGTTGACGGAAGTTCTTGTGAACTGTAAACTTATCTAGTACTTGCAAGTGATTTACAACTGGAGTTCGCGTGCTTTCTGCCTTTCTCATCGCTCTCCGTGAAGGCGTCGAAGCCTCCCTCGTCGTCGGCATCATTCTGGTGTATTTGTCCCGAACCGGCCGTGCTCATCTGGCGCGTTTCGCCTGGTATGGCGTGGCGGCGGCAGTGGCGCTTAGCTTGGGCATCGCTATCGCGCTGGAACGGTTCCGAATCAGCGAAGACGGCTTCGAAGGGGTCATGTTGCTGGTTGCGGCCGCCTTCGTGATTACGATGATCGTATGGATGAATCGCGTTGCGCGCCACCTGAAAAAAGAGATCGAAACGAAGCTGGAAAGTTACGCCGCCAAGGCTGGGGACGCGGCCAAGTGGGGCATTTTCCTGTTTGTCTTCCTGATGGTCGTCCGGGAGGGGGCTGAGCTTGCCCTGATCCTCCGGGCCGTGGAGCTTTCGACGGCCGGTTTGCAGACCTGGATCGGCACCCTGGCGGGTATCGCGGCGGCCGTCGCGGTCGGCGTTTTCTTCTTTAAAGGCACGTTGCGGATTCCCCTGTCGCGGTTCTTTGCGGCCACGAGCGTGATCCTGATGCTGGTCGTATTTCAGCTGGCGATCACCGGCCTGCATGAGCTGAGCGAGGCGCAATGGCTGCCATCGAGCAAGACCGAGATGGCGATCGTGGGCCCGATCGTGCGCAACGATCTGTTTTTCTTCGTCTTTATTTTTGGCGCGGCCGCTCTACTGGTTCTGCGGGAATGGCAGTCCGCGACTCATGCTTTGGCAGTCAAAAGCGTGGGTAACGACGCAGAGAAGCGATTGCTCGAATCGCAAAATCGCCGGCAGCGCCGGTGGATGGCGGCTGCGGCTTCGGCGTGCCTCATCGTGATTTTGGCGCTGACTGCGGACTTCATCTACGCGCGCGCGAATTCGGCGGCGCCCACGATCACGAAAGTCGCTGTGCAGGGAAGTGACATCCACGTACCGATCGCGTCGGTGAACGACGGCGACATGCACCTTTTCTCTGCCGACGTTGGCGGCGGGAAGATCGTTCGCTTCATGATCATCAAGAAGCCAACCGGCTGGGGTACCGCGCTGGACGCGTGCCGCATCTGCGGCGCCGATGGCTATCGCCAGGATGGTCAGAACGTGATTTGCCGCCACTGCGGCTCGGCAATCTACGTCCCCACCATCGGTGAGTCCGGTGGATGCAACCCGATCGGTGTGCCGTCGCGTGTCGATGGCACAGACCTCGTCCTCGACATTTCCGCGTTGTCCCAGGCCACACACGAAATTCCGAACTGAGCTAAACCGCTGCCATGTTCATTCGCCTCGTCGCCGATTCGTTTGGCCGCCGCCCCCGGCATAAGCTGCTGACGGGCGCCGCACTGGCGTTGGGCATGGCTGTGGCGACAGCAGCGCTAAGCGTTTCGCTCGACGTCGGCGACCGCCTCTCGCGCGAGTTCCGCAGCCTCGGCGCGAACCTAATCGCTTCGCCCGTCGCGGATTCGCTGCCGACCGAGATCGGCGGCGTGAGTTACCGCCCCGTGAACGTAGGCGCATTCCTCCCCGAAGCCGACATCCCGAAAGTCAAAACTGTCTTCTGGCACAACAACATCATCGCTTTTGCGCCGACGTTGGATGTTCCTTTGCAGGCATCGCTTCACGCTTCGCAAAACGCAAATACCCCAGCGCGCGAAATCAGCGCGAAACTGGTCGGCACCTGGGCTTCGCACACGGTTGTCCTCTCCGACGGAAGCATTTTCCCGACCGGAATTCAGAAAACGAATCCATGGTGGCACATCGAAGAAGGCCGTTGGTTTGGAGACGACGCTCCAGAATGTGTCGTCGGCAAGAATTTAGCGGCTCGCGAGAATCTCCATCCAGGCGACACCATCAACGCTCGTAGCGGGGATCAGAACGTCGCGCTGAAAGTGACCGGCATCCTCAACGCAGGCGGATCCGAGGACGACGCCATCGTTGCCACGCTGGAGTTTGCGCAGCGCCTCGCCGCCAGGCCGGGTGAATATCGCAATCTTTACGTCAGTGCTCTGACGAAACCCGAGGATGATTTTGCGCGCCGCAATACGCGTACGATGACGCGCGACGAATTCGAGCGCTGGAGTTGCTCGCCCTACGTTTCGTCGATCGCGTATTCGATCGGCCAGGCGCTGCCGGGATCCAATGTGCGTGTCATCCGCCGAGTCGCTGACGGTGAAGGCAGGATCATCACCCGGGTTCGCACATTGTTGTGGCTTGTCACATTCGCATCGTTGCTGGCGGCTGCTCTGGCTGTTGGAGCTTCGTCTGCCGCGAGCGTGATCGAACGGCGCACCGAAATCGGCTTGATGAAAGCGCTCGGCGCGGGCTCCGGCACCGTTGGATTTCTGCTCGCGGCCGAACAACTCTTACTGGCGATTGCCGGCGGCGCCGTCGGTTACGCGGTGGGCATCGCGCTCGCCCGGGTCGTCGGCGAGAAAATCTTTGGCGTCGCGCCGCAGCCGTCGATCCTCGTTCTCGCGGTAATCATCGGGCTTGCCGCCGCCGTCACTCTGGCAGGCAGCGCGATTCCACTGCGCCGTGCCGCTCGCTATGAGCCTGCGCCCATCCTCCGAGGCGAGTGATGGCCGACTCCCGCCCCATGTTTTGGCGCATCGTACGACGGCTCATCGCCGCCAATCGCGGGCGGCTCATCGTCATTTTGCTCGCACTGGGAGCCGGCGCCGCCGTCACGGCAGCTCTGCTCAATCTGCAAGTAGACGCTCACCGCCGCCTCACCGCTGAATTTCGCGCGTTCGGACCGAACATCGTCATCGCTCCCCGCAACTCTGGAACGGTGACAAGCGCGACGCTCGACGACTCCATCCTTCAGCAGATACCGAAAGATTGGAACGGAGAACGCGTCGAAACGCGCTCCGTTCTTTACGTTGCGGCGGATTCCGTCAATCAGTTGCTGGCTCCCGCGAGTGTGCTCGTCGTCGGCGTGGCTGGCGACGGGGTGCCCGCCCTCATCGCCAATTCACCCGTTACTCCATACAAATCGGGGATATACACGTACATTCCTACCTGCCTGATTGGTGCGAGAGCCTTCAAGGTCGTCCGTCCGCATGGCTATGCCGCCATGCATGAAGGTCCGACAATTTTTCTGACCACGGGAATGCCGAATCACAGGGAAGAGTGCAGCAGTGGCGTGCTTCCCGAATCCGGCGGACCGGAGGACGATCAGCTGATCTTGACGCTGCCGGTCGCGCAGCGCTTGGCGGGCACCCCTGGCAAGTTCAGCCTCGTTGAAGTGACGCTGCCCGGCAAAGCAAGCGTGGTCAACGACTTCGTCGCTGCGCTCCAGCAAAAATTCCCCGATGCCGATGTGCAGGGCGTTCGCCAATTCACCGAAGCCGAAGGGAAAATTTACGAGCGCATCAGCGGTCTGCTCACGGCGACAGTCGCCGTCGTGCTGATCCTCACCACGCTCTGTGTGATGGCCGCGATGACCAACGTCGCGATGGAACGCAAGAACGACGTCGGCCTGATGAAAGCAATCGGCGGAGCAACGCGCCGCGTGCTGCGTCTCTTCCTCGCCGAGGCCGCAACACTTGGCTTGATCGCCGGAGTCATCGGTGCCGCGGTAGGGCTCGCGCTCTCTGTCGCGCTCGGCAAAGCCGTATTCGGCGTCGCAGCGCAGCCGCGACTGATTGTGTATCCTGTAGTGGTCGCCCTGACGATCGTAGTTGCCGTTGCTGGCGCGTATCCCCTGCGCCGGCTTGCCGGTATTCGTCCCGCGTCGGTATTTCGAGGTGAGGCGTGACGCCTCAAACGCAAACCGCTCAAGTCGCCATCGAGTCGCTCACGAAAACGTACGGCGCACTGCGCGCCGTCGATTCGCTTTCGTTCAACATCGGCGCTGGCGAATGGGTGGCGTTGATGGGGCCGTCTGGCTCCGGCAAGACCACGCTCATCAACGTGCTCGGTGGCCTCGATACGCTGAGCTCCGGCCGCGTTGTCGTCGATGGCGTTGATCTCGCGAAGTTGACCGAAAATCAGCTCGTTCGCTATCGAGCCGAAAAAGTCGGCTTCGTGTTTCAGCAATTCCACCTCGTACCGTATCTCACCGCCGTCGAAAACGTCATGCTGGCGCAGTATTTTCACAGCATCACTGACGAATCGCAGGCCGCCGAAGCATTGCGCCGCGTCGGACTCGGCGATCGGCTGACGCATCTGCCCGCGCAGCTTTCGGGCGGCGAGCAACAACGCGTTGCGATCGCGCGCGCCCTGATCAATCAGCCGAAACTGATTTTGGCCGATGAGCCCACCGGCAACCTCGACGAAAAAAATGAAACGGTAGTGATGGAATTGTTCCGTGAGCTGCATCGTGCCGGTCACACGATTTTGATGGTCACGCACGATCCCGACATCGCGCGCCAGGCCGATCGCCGCATCGAGTTGCAACACGGCCGCCTGCACTACGACAGTTTGTTGCAAGGACCCAATCATCCGATGCTTTGCCCGTTGGCGAACACCGCCGACTGCTGCAGCACCGGCTCCGGTGCGCCCACCGCCGACGATCAGATTCGCTTCGACCACTTGCTCGAGCAAATTTGGATTTTCGGCGAAGAAGGGAAGCCGGCGCGTGTCGATGCCTTGCAGCCGACCGGTCCCGCCGGAACTTTGCCGCTGATCACCGACGAATCCCCCGCCCGCATGCTGGGCCGCATGGTGGAATTGCAGCTCGTGCAATCGTTCAACGGCCACGTTGAGTTGACCGGCGCAGGGACCAGCCGCGCGCGTGACGTGGTGCGCCGCCATCGTCTCGCCGAACGCCTCTTCAAAGACACGTTCGCCGTCGAAGATTCCGAAGCGCACAATCAAGCCTGTAAATTCGAGCACATCATCAGTCCTGAGCTCGATCAGCGCATCTGCACATTCCTCGGCCATCCAAAGACCTGCCCGCACGGGAATCCGATACCGCCGGGCGAGTGCTGCGAGAAAAAGACGACTCTCTCCTGATATGCCTGGCCCGGTCGATGTCCGCAAAAAACCTGCTGCCGTGAAAATCCACGTGTCGAATGGCGCTGGTGTCGATATCACCTGGGGCGACGGGCACGGCAGTCACTACGATTTCGCCTTCTTGCGCGAAGAGTGTCCATGCGCCACGTGCAACGACGAACGCGCGAAGAAAGTGTCGTTTGCATCAGCAGGCCCAGCATCTTCCGCGGCGGCTGTCCTGCCGATGTTCAAACCCAAGCCCACGGCGCGCTCCGCAAACGTCGTCGGAAATTACGCGATCAGCATCGCATTCAGCGACGGCCACTCGACCGGAATCTACAGCTACGATCATCTCCGCCAAATTTGCCCCTGCCCCGACTGCGCACGCGAATTCCGCTCTTAACGTCTGCCTCTTGACTTCGGCTCGCCCCGGCAGCGCTCTCCAAAATGAATATCGTGTGAAACACGCAACCCGGACTGCGAGCCCAGTTGCCCGTGACCTCTCAGTTGTGAAATGCTGCGCATATTTTTCAGTGAACTAACGGAGGTATTTCTCCATGGCTTGCAGCCCTGAAACGCTTCGCTCTGTGCCTCTTTTCTCGCTTTTCGACGAAGACGAGATTTGCGTCCTGGCCAACGAAGTTGAAGTAAAGGATTTCGCGGCGCGCCAGCGCATCTACAAGCTGGGCGACAACAGCGGCCGCGCCTACGTAATGGTGTCGGGCAAAGTGCGCGTGACGATTTTCGACGAAGATCACCAGGAGGTCGTCGTCGACGAGCCGTCGCATGGCGAATTTTTCGGGTTCGCCTCGATGCTGGAGCAGACGCCCCACCAGACCAACGCGATCGCGTTGGAGCCGACGCGCTGCCTCGAGGTCGATCGCCACGACATTCAGGTGCTCCTCGAGCGCAAACCGCACGCAGGCATGGATATGCTCACCGTGCTCGGCCGCCAATTCCATGCGTCGCAGGAGCTTGTGCGCTTGCGCGCCAACCGCAATCCCAATGAGGTCATCGAAGCAGACATGACGTTTGGCGAGCGCATCGCCGACGCCGTCGCCGGTTTTGGCGGTTCGTGGACATTTATCATCTCCTTCGCCATCGCGATCATCGGTTACACCGCCGCCAATCAGATCCTTGGCAAAGGCGCCTGGGATCCCTATCCGTTCATTTTGCTGAATTTGTTTTTGTCGATGCTGGCTGCGATTCAGGCGCCGGTCATCATGATGAGCCAGAACCGGCAAGACACGAAGGACCGGCTAAGAGGCGAATTGGATTACGACGTGAATCGTCGTGCGGAAAAAGAAATTCAAAGCGTGACTCAGAAGATTAACCTGCTCGACGATAAAATGGACGATCTCGCGGAATTGCTGCGCAAAAATGTGGAGCGACCCGGCACGGTCAACTGATGTCAGCCCTCTAAGTCTCCGCCCTATTTATTTTTCGGCGGATGCCGCGAAGATCAGCGAGATGCCGCTGAACGCAAGCGCCACAAACATGCTCGTGATTTCATCCTGATTGTGAATCGCGGCGAGCACGCGCGGAAGATGCAGCGTTAGAAAAAACAGCGCAAACATGACGCCGAGCGAAATTCCCGCGATCCTCGCGAGGATGCCAGTCGCAATTGCCGCACCCGCG
Source organism: uncultured Acidobacteriota bacterium (assembly GCA_963766985.1). Taxonomy (GTDB): domain Bacteria; phylum Acidobacteriota; class Terriglobia; order Acidiferrales; family UBA7541; genus Acidiferrum. The sequence goes on along the minus strand of CAVYCJ010000002.1, from coordinate 449,650 downwards.
GCCATCATCGCGGTCCCCGTAAAATAAATCCAGAACGCGTGTGCAGGCAGCCATGTCTGCACCAGGTTCACGAGAAACTGCGCGTACATGAAGTGTTGCCATCCAAAAATCACCATCGAAACGCCGAATACGATCCGGCTCGCAAGAGTCAGTTCGCGATTCGCACCTGCGCTCATCCCGCCAAATCCTTCAGCGGGTGACATCGCGGCTAACGCCAATGCGCCCACTCCGATGCACAACGTTTCCAGCGCTCGCGTGCGATCGGTGCCGTTACTCCACACCGAACTCGCGTGCTGCAGATGGAAAACGAAAAACGCGAACACAAACCACGAGCCCGTCACGAGGCAAATCAGTCGCACCTGTTTGTTCAGAAAGAGCGCCGCGCTTGTAACGAGGACAAGCAACCCGACGAGATAGGCTCCGACTGCGCCGCCCTGCGCCCACGGAGGCATCGGCGGAAGCCCGCCCTGATATTTCCCGATCGCGAAATATTGAATCGCAAAGACGAGCAGCGGCACCGCGAGAAAGTAGCGACCAAGTTTCAACAAGTTCGGCATCTTCGAGTCCTGTGCAAAGTGCTTTCATTAAAGCACGCCCGAGTGGTCAGCCCGCTTAGCGAAATCGCGCTAAAAAGTGGTCATATCGCGATCGCGGGAAATGGATATTGACTCGCGCCCCGACCTACAGCAGCGACAAACATTTATTCTCGCCGTACAGTCGCGAAAAAAAGAGGTGACGAAGATTTTTCGTAGCGCATCCAACGGACAGAAAACGCGAGGTGCGATATGAAAGCATCGGAGCAGAGAGTCATGCGAGCAATGCGATTCTCGAAGACGGAAGCCGGCGTGGCCGAGTTCAACGCCACGGAAATTCCTCGGCCAAAGCCGAGCGCCGGCGAAGTCCTCGTCCGCGTTCACGCCGCCGGCGTGACGGCGACAGAATTGATCTGGTATCCGACGACCCACACGAAAGACGGCTCAATCCGCAAAAACGCAATCCCAGCGCACGAATTCAGCGGCGTCATCGCCGAAGTCGGTTCCGACGTTCACGATTTTCAGATCGGCCAGGAAATCTACGGAGTGAACGATTGGTTCGGCGACGGCGCGCTTGCCGAATATTGCGTCACGACGCCTGCCGAAATCGCGCCGAAGCCCACGAAAATTTCGCACGCGGAAGCCGCCACCGTGCCAATCTCCGCGCTCACCGCCTGGCAAGGTCTGATCGACCGCGCGCATCTGCAATCCGGCCAACGTGTTCTCATTCACGGCGCCTCCGGAGGAGTCGGCACTTTCGCCGTTCAACTGGCGCACGACTTTGGCGCCTATGTCATCGCGACCGCCTCCGCCCGGAACCGCGACTTCGTCAAACAACTCGGCGCCGACGAATTCATCGACTACACCTCGCAACGCTTTGAAGACGTCGCCCGCGACATCGACGTAGTCTTCGATTGCGTCGGCGGCGAAACGTTCGAGCGCTCTTTCAGCGTCCTCAAACCCGGCGGTCACATCACCACCATCGCCGCCAGCGAAGAAGCCGAAGCGCTAAAAGACGAGCGCCGAAAAAAAGCCTTCTTCATCGTCGAGCCAAATCAAAGCCAACTCATCGAAATCACTAAACTCATCGACTCCGGCAAGCTAAAGCCCGTCGTCGATGCCGTCGTCCCCCTCTCCGACGCAGCCGCCGCCTACAACGGCACGCTGAAAAACCGCCAAGGCCGAGGAAAGATCGCCATAAGCGTCGCCGAGGCCTGAGTAAGGCACCTCCCCAGTCAAAGCATTCACAACGCGGAAGATAATCGTCACCACTCCTGCGTCCGGGGCCGCGAACCCGGAGATCGACCCACTTTCGCGAAAACCAAAACCTCCGCCTTCCCGTTCCCCTCAAATTTCCCAAATCCAGGTCAATCGCTTAACTAGACTTCGCCCCCAAAATCTGCGAGCATTTTAATCTGCAGGTCGACATCACCCGTACATGAGTAGCTCTCCATCCAACCCTGCTGCACCTCGCAGCCGGGGCAACGGAATTCCCCGCGTCATCGTTGCTACAACGGCGCTGCTGACGTTCATTTCCTTTTGGCGCGCCGCCGCCATCGTTCTAAACGATTTGGCCTCGTCCGCTTATTACGCGGGTGGTGAGGCCGAAGGCTTCGTCGGCAAGACCGCTCCGTGGTTCATCCTGGCAATCATGGTTTTCTCGTACGCCGTGCGCGCGGTGTACGTCGAGAGCTGCAGCATGTTCGTCCGCGGGGGCGTTTATCGCGCGGTCAAACAGTCCCTCGGCGGCGCGCTCGCCAAATTCAGCGTTTCGGCGCTGATGTTCGACTACATCCTCACCGGCCCGATCAGCGGCGTCGCCGCGGGCCAATATCTCGCCGGACTGATGAGCGAGCTTTCGGTCTACTTCCATCTGAGCGGCCCGTTTTCCGAGCACACCGTCGGCGGTATCTCGGCAACCTTCGCGGTCATCGTCACGGTTTACTTCTGGTGGGAAAACACCAAGGGCGTTTCCGAATCGAGCGAAAAAGCTCTCCACATCATGAAGCTGGTCACCGTGATGGTGGTGATCCTGATCGGCTGGTGTCTTTACACCGCGATCCTGCGCCATTCCTCGCTGCCGCCATTTCCGTATCCCAGCAACATTCATCTGACGAAGGACGCTTTGGGCTGGTTGGCGCATTCACAGCCTGCCCCACATGTTCGGCATCGTCGCCATCTTCATCGCGCTCGGCCATTCCGTCCTGGCCATGAGCGGCGAAGAATCGCTCGCGCAGGTCTATCGCGAAATCGAAAGCCCCAAGCTGCCCAACCTGAAAAAGGCCGGCGCGGTCATCTTCGTCTACAGCCTGGTCTTCACATCGCTGGTTTCGTTTTTCGCGGTGATGATCATCCCGGACGACGTCCGCCAGGGCTTCCTCGAAAATCTCATCGGCGGCCTCGCCATGAATCTCGCCGGGCCGTTTATCGCCCGGCTGATCTTCCACGGCTTCGTCGTGGTCGTCGGCACGCTGATTCTCGCCGGCGCGGTCAACACCGCGATCGTCGGCTCCAACGGCGTGCTCAATCGCGTCTCCGAAGATGGCGTGCTCAGCGAGTGGTTCCGCCAGCCGCATCCCCGCTTCGGCACGAGCTATCGCATCATCAACATCGTCGTCATCCTGCAGATCGCGACGATCGTCATCAGCCGCGGCGACGTCACCTTCCTCGCCAACTTGTACGCCTTCGGAGTGATCTGGAGCTTCGCGATGAACGGCCTCGCCGTTCTCGTCTTGCGCTACACGAATCCCGGCGAGCGCGAATTCCAGGTGCCGTTCAACCTGCGCATTCGCGGCGTGCAAATCCCAATCGGCTTGGGCGTCATCACGCTGATCCTTTTCCTCATCGCTATCGTCAACCTCTTCACCAAGCCGGTTGCGACAATGGCCGGCGGCATCTTCTCGATCTTGCTCTACATCGTGTTCACCATTTCCGAGCGGCGCGGCCGCAATCGCGGCGTCACGCATGTCGAGATGGATCAGTTCAACCTCGAGCTCGAAGGCGAACTCAGCCCCGAAGCGGTCGGCGCCCGGCCCGGCAACATCCTCGTCCCCGTCAGCAATCACTTCAATCTCTATCACCTCGGCAATGTGCTCGATCGACTGAAGCCTGGCCGTCGAGACGTGGTCGTTCTGCACGTGCGATTGCTCCGTCGCTCCGGCTCCGGCGAAAACGAACTCGAAGCCGATCAGCTTTTCGGCAGCATCGAGCAGCATCTTTTCTCGCAAGCGTTGTCGATGGCTGAAAAGCGCGGCAAATCCATTCGCCTCGCGGTCGTCGCCGCCAACGATCTCTGGGACGGTATTCTTCGCGCCGCAACGTCGCTGCAATCGAGCACCATCGTCGTCGGTCATTCCGCCAAGGAAGTCACAGAAGAGCAGGCGCGGCAAATCGGCGAATCGTGGGAAAAGCTCGGCGATCAGAAGCCGCAGTTCAATCTCGAAATCCACATGCCCAACGGGGACAAGATTTACAAAGTCCTCGGCCCGCACGCGCCCAATCTCACTGCGAACGAAGTGCACATGCTGCACCGGTTGTGGCTGCGTTTCAGCGAAGTGCTGGCGGGAGCGGAGCTGCACCATCACGACGTGGTGCACTTCGCGCTGGAAGAAGTGCAAAAAGAACTCGACGAAGGCGAAGAAGATCAAGTCGTGGAGCGGCTCCGCGCACATCTCGAAGCCAACCAGAACAAACGCAAGCCGAAGATCTGAACCCCGCGAGAGCTCACGCCTGCTGTGTAGCCTGTGCGCTGTTCACGCGCCGTAGGTGAGAAAGAAAAGGGCGCGATTCGACTCGCGCCCTTTGTCGCAATCAAAACAATCTGGAGAAGTTCACTACGCGAGCTGCGTTGTGCAGTGCCCGCACTTTTTCGCCGCGATGGGAATCGTCATCGCGCATTGCGGGCAATCCTTCGTCGTCGGCGCAGCTGGCGGCGCGGGCTTGTTGGTCCACTTGTGAATGATCTGAATGATGATGAAGACGCAGAACGCCACAATCACGAAATTGATGACCGTATTGAGAAATAGTCCGTAGTTCAGCGTCGGCGCGCCGGCGTCCTTTGCCGCCTCAGGGTGTCGTAGGTCCTTGTCGCTCGAGATTGATGAACAAGTTCGAGAAATCCACATGACCGAGGGCCCTTCCGATGGGCGGCATCAACACGTCATCGACCATCGACGAGACGATTTTTCCGAACGCAGCACCGATGATGACGCCGACGGCCAGATCCACCACGTTCCCGCGCATTACGAATGCTTTGAAATCTGATCCTACCGACATAGTCGATCTCCTTAAGTGCCGAAATTGCTCCGTCAAGTGTGGCGCGGATTATTCACGAATCGGGGTGCGCAGTCCAGTAGGGAAATGCGTCAAGCCGAGGCAGATCGCGGTGGTTCTAGTCCTATCGAAGTGTTCTATCGAAGTGTCGCGAGAAGGTGCTGCAATGGGCTTAGCGCGGCCGCAAAATCAGCGCCAGCCCTACAACCCCGCGCAACGCGAGGATCACTCCGGCAACAGCGAATAATTTTCCTATCATCACAAATGGTGCGCGCGTAATCGCCAGCATCACAATTCCCAGCAGGACCAGAGAGACGCCGCGCGTCCAGCGTTCTCCGCGCAGCCATGCTTGCGCCGGCCGTGCAAATGCGTATGCGCCCCACACGATCAGCGCGACCGCCAGAATGATCCACGCAGGTTTACGAGGGTCGGCGAAAATCTGGTTGGTCAAGCCTAGCCACACCACCAGCCCGCCCAGCAGCATAAAAATCAGCTCGATCACAGCTCGAATCAACTGCTCAGGCCGTACCATCCGAATTCATCTCCAACGAAATCCCCGCCATTCAACAAAAATCGCTGCCACTAATTTGTAGGGGCGCAGCACTGCTGCGCCCCAGCTTGCCACGATTGCAACCTTGGTCGTCGACTCTGCTGCTTAACCCTACTGTACCCGCTCGATGCGCACCTTCATCGTGACTGGCGTCTTCGGCCGGTCGCCCGAATCGCGCGGCACCTTCGAGATCTTGTCCGCGATGTCCTGACCCTCGACGACTTCGCCAAAGATCGAGTGCTTGTTGTCGAGCCACGGCGTCGCCGCAACCGTGAGGAAAAACTGGCTGCCGTTCGTTCCCGGCCCGGAGTTGGCCATCGAGAGTTTTCCGGCCTTGGAGTGCTTCAGCGACGGATGAAACTCGTCACCGAATTTGTAGCCCGGTCCGCCGCGCCCGCTGCCTTCGGGGCAACCGCCCTGAATCATGAAATCGGGAATCACGCGATGAAAATTCAAGCCATCGTAAAAGGGCCGCTTCTCTTTTTTGCCGGTGCGTTCGTTGGTGAACTCTTTCGTGCCTTCGGCGAGGCCGACGAAATTCGCCACGGTGTTCGGCGCTTCTTTTTCGAGCAAACGCACGACGATGTCGCCCTGCGATGTCTCGAAAATAGCGTACGTTCCTGCGGGACGTGTCATGAAATCTCCTTAAGAGTGGTTAGTCGATTTATCGTACACGAGCATCCACACACGCGCCAGTTTGCGCCACGCGAATCGCGAGTTCATGCTGCAATCGAAGGAGATCGGCGAGGATGTGGTCTTTGGGCGTCGGGAAGTTCGACTGCCCAGGTTGGGACTTCAGGATCAAACCGTGATTGGATTGGCCAACTGATTCTCGGCCACGAGCTTTTCAAACTCCGCCATCACTTTATGGCGAAACGCGATTGCGTAACCGACCGAATTTCCTTCTTTCCCTGCAGTGGCGACGAACAATCGCAGGACTTCTTCCTGATGCGTTGGAATCGCGATCAGTTCGCGAGCGTCCTCGAGCGTGGTTGTACCAAGCGTCACAAGGCGCATGATGGCGCGAGCTTCGATGCTTTCCGGTACCTCGTGGTAGTTCTGCATGCTGAATCCTCCGTTGTGCGCTGATATCGTTCCAGGCGATTGTGCTCCATCACGCCTCAGGCGAAATACAGGGCTTCCAGTAGCGCGCACGGCAAAAACTACCTCCAAAGTCAGCAAATACAGTGTATCGAGCACGAAATGGCGTGGTCAGTGTATGGGCGCGCCCTCTATACACCTCCACAGTGGATATATGAGGGCTGACCAAATGGCTGACCAGCAAACGTGCGCTGAAAAGCTGTTTCTTCTGGGGGAAATGCTCGACACCGCGAACCAATATCTGCGGCAATGTGATCAAGCAATGGACAGAGATGATGAGCAGATGCTTGATCTCGCAGAGGCGGAACTGATTCCGATCCGCTTGAGGTGTGCGCAACTAAACCAGGATCTAAAGAATTTCGGCAACAGACTGAAAAAGCGGCACCAGGCGACGTGATTAGGGAACGGGTTGCGTGATCGGTCGCGCAGATTTACGGCGCGGCAGCGACCGGCGGTTGGTTTTGCGCGTGCGGCGTGAGCTTCTTGACGACGAATTCCTGCAATAGGTTGGTGACGGCGGATGCTCCAATGCCAACCAACGTGTTTTCGATCGTGAGTTCGGCGCCGTTGCGATCGCTCTTGGCGTAATACAGGTTGGAAATACCGCCCGCAGCAAGCGACCCGAGAATGCCTGAATACGCAGGCTGCCATTTGCCGTTATCGCCTTTGCAGATCACGGCGTTGGCCAGCGCGTAGAGCGCACGCGATTTCTTGCTGCCCGTCCCCTTATAAAAATAGCGCGGGTCCTGTTTGAAGAGGCTCGGCAGAATTGCGCCGCCGATAAACGTAGCGCTGGCGCCGTCGGCATACGCCGCGCCGAAGCGCTTGGCGTACCCTTGCGACCCTTGCCCGTAACCCTCGAACGCATCCTGTGATTGCTCGATGCCGGCAATCACGCCGGTGAGCGCGAAGTTCACCGGATCGATCGTGGTCTTCCACGCCAGCTCAAATTTTTGTTTCGCGGTCAGAGGCGCAGCGTCGGAAACGTAGCTCACGTAAAAATTCGGGACGAAGCCGAGCACCCGCTGCTTTTCCTGCTCTTTGATTTCGGCTTCGGCGATTTCCACCTGCGTCATCGTTACGTGGACTTCGGTGAGTTCCGTCGCCAGCGATAAGGCGACTTGCGGCACCGAGTAGTTTTCGCCATCGTGAATCAGGCCCGAGGTGCCCTGCGAGGTGAAGCCGGGCGACGATATCGTCAGTTGAAATTCGCCGGCCTTGACGTTGCTGAAGGTAAAGCGGCCGTTCTCATCGGAAAACTGTTCGTCAGAGGACTGGTCGGCGCGGGTAAGCGTGATTTTGGCGCCTACAACGGGGGCGCCGGTGACATCGATAACCGAACCGCATACCGTTCCGGGCGCGTGTTTCGCCTGCTCTTTCGTTATCGGGGGCGCGTTCGACGGGAGCGCTGGAGATTCGGGATCAGTCGCGGCCTGTTGTGGCGCGGAATCCTGGGCAAAAGCCGAGTGGGCGGAGCCTGCCAGTATCAACGTGGCGGCAAAAATCGCGAGCGCCAGCTTGCTGGAGGTTCGGCGCATTGCGGAGGTCGAGCAGTGGTCGAGCAAGGGTAGACGGGAGCCCATGAGCGTGAAATCCCAGACTCCTTCTTTATAGCGTTCAGTATCCCGTGGAGCAAGTACCGAGTCTGGGAGGATGCCCAAGGCGTTTCCTGTACCGGTGGCCAAGTCGGACCGCACCCCTAGCCACGTGATTGTGATGCAGGTTTGACGCGCCGCGTTGACGAGAAATTTCAATTGAGTGAATGCAAAATGAGGCCGGATTCCGTTCCGACCAGTCGCTCAAAAGACATGCAGCAACTTTACGGCCTGTCGCGACCGATTGTTCCGTCGGATTTGGCGCTTTTACGACAATCTTTTGACACCGATTGTGGGTTTTTCACCGCGACATTCAATTTTCTGTAACCCGATATTCATCCGCCGCCGCTACCGTCCGGAAGTCGTTGATGTGTCATCAAATAAACGGAGGACAGGTAATGGGGGATTTCAGAATAATTCGAGGTTGGTGCCTCGCCGGATTGGCCGCATTTGCCACGATGGCGGTTGCGCCGCGCGCCGGTGCTCAGGTTCTGCTGGCGGAAGGGCAACTCATTGGCTCCAAGGCGGGATCGTATGCCGATTTGTCGGGTCTGACGGGAACGTTGGAAAACGGCGCGCCCGCGAACCTGCTGGGTGGGCTTGGGTCGGCAATTACGTATGTGAACGGCAACACGTTTTTGGCGCTGCCGGATCGCGGGCCGAACGCGGTCGAATATAACGACGCGATCGACAACACGGTCTCTTACATCAACAGGTTTCACACGATCCAGATGAACCTCGAGCCGAACAAAACAGGCACGGGGCTACCGTTCACGCTGACGCCGGTGTTGCAGCAGACCACTTTGCTGCATTCGCTGTTGCCGCTGGCGTACGGCCCGGGCGGATCGGCAGCAGGCGGGGTTGGGCCGGGTGCGCCGAAACAGAATAATTTCCTTCGTCATTATTTCACGGGCCGGTCGGACAATTTCGATCCAAACTTCAATTCGGGATTTCCCTTTGACGCGCGGTTCGATACGGAAGGGATGCGCATCTCGAACGACGGGCTGACGGTTTTCATTTCCGATGAGTACGGGCCGTACGTGTATCAATTCCTGCGGGCGACCGGCGAGCGGCTGCGGACGTTTACGCTACCGAGCGCTTTTTACGTGAAGACTCTCAGTTCGGTGGGAGCCACCGAAATCTCCGCCAACACCAGCGGCCGTGTCGCGAACAAGGGCATGGAAGGCCTGGCGATTACGCCCGATGGGCGCACGCTCGTTGGCATCATGCAGAACGCGTTGATTCAGGATGCGACCGCGGCGCCGAACCTGCTGCGCATTGTCACGATCGATATCGCGTCGGGACAAGTCACGCACCAGTACGGCTACAATCTCACCGACGGCAGTGGCGTCAGCGAAATCACCGCGCTGAACGATCACGAATTCCTCGTCGATGAGCGCGACGGCAAAGGCCTAGGCGACGGCAGCAAGGCGAAGATTAAAGAGATCTTCAAGATCGACCTCGCCGGTGCGACGGACATCTCGAAACTCGACCCAGCTACTGCCTCAGCGAATGCAGTGTCGAAGACGCTGTTCCTCGACATCGTTGCGCTGTTGAAAGCCAATGGCGTCGATCCCACACAGATTCCATCGAAGATCGAAGGCATTTCGTTTGGTCCCGACGTGGAATATCAAGGGCAGAAGATTCACACCTTCTGGATTGCCAACGATAACGACTTCGTTCAGGACACCAGCGGCCCGAACGTGTTCTTCGTCGTCGGCATCACCGATGCGGAGCTTGGCGGCTCGAAGTATGTGCCGCAAGTGGTCCGCGATCCTTTCCCATTTTTCTAATCAGACAGTAGGGACGCAACATCGAACGGAAAAGGCGCCCTTTGCGGGGCGCCTTTTTTCATTTGCGGACTGTAGGGGCACGGCACCGCCGTACCAGGATTGTGCGCGCTATTCGTGGCGTAGCGCCTTTAGCGGATCAATGGAACTAGCGCGGCGCGCGGGGAAGAATCCGGAAAACGCGGCAACCGAGACGAGTATTGCCAAGGCGACTAAGCCTGTCGCGAGATCGGTCGGCTTGACGCCGTAAAGCTGCGAAGCGACGTAGTGGCTGAGAACGTAGGCGAACGGAATACCGATGGCGATGCCGATGGTTACGAGGATCATCGTTTCGCGCAGGATGAGCCACAGCACGGATGCTTTTGGCGCCCCGAGCGCCATGCGCACGCCGATCTCTTTGGTGCGGCTAGCGACCGAGAACGCCACAACGCCGTAGAGGCCGAGCGCGGCGAGCAGGGTCGCGACCAGACCAAACACGACGGAAAGCGATGCGATCAGGCGCTCCGTGTTGAGAACCTCATCAAGCTGTGTGTCGAGCGATTTCATGTTCATGACGGGCAGCGAGGGATCGAGATTCGCGATAATCGAGCGTAGAGCTCCAAAGAGCGCCCGGGAGTCCGATGAGGATCGGACATAGAACGAGCCTTGCAGGATTACCGGCGCTTCGTACTCCGCGAAGTAGATCTCACGCTGGTCCGCCGCTTCGCGCGGAGAGCGATACGTGGAATTTTCCACGACGCCGACGATCTCGAACGCCGGCTTCTCGCGGAAAAGATTATGGGCAAAGTGGCCGATTGCGGATTCCTTGCCAAAAAAATGCTCCGCAAAGTTTCTGTTTACGATGCACACCGTCGGCATCGTATTCGGGTCCTGCCCCTTATAGCGATCCCGATCGTCGAAGTCGCGACCCGCGATCAGAGGTATGCCCATCGTCTTGAAGTATCCCGGCGAAATCAGGTTGTTCGCGGCAGTCACGTCCTCGCCGTCTTTCAACTGGTGGCCGACCACGTTGATGCCGCCGCTCCAGTTGTATCCCTCGAGCAGGGGTACGACGGAGAACGCAGCCGAGGTCACCCCCGGAGTGGCGCGAATCTGGTCGAGCGCATTTCGATAGAACCCCTGCGCTTTTTCGGCGGTATATCTTGAGCCGCGGGGATCGACGCTGAACGTCACGAGGTTTTGAATGTTATTCATCCCCGTGTTGAAATTTTTCAAGTTGTAGAGCGTTTTGGCGAAGAGGCCTGCGCCGACGAGCAGCAGAAATGAAAGCGCCACCTGTGCGGTAACGAGAATCTTTCTGGTTCGCGCGGAGTTGCCGCCGCTGACGATCGCGGCGTCTTTCAGCGTGGACGACACATCGAGACGTGTGCCTTGCAACGCCGGCGCGAGCCCAAAGAGCAGACCTGTGGCGAGCGCGACCACGACGCTGAAAAGCAGAATGCGGATATCGGGTTGCGCGTGCAACGTCGTAAGTGAATTTCCGCTTGGCATCATCGCCAACAGGGCGCGGATCGAGGCTTCGGACAAAAGCAGGCCGAGGACAACACCGGCGCCGGCCAGCATCATGCTTTCGACGAGCAGGCTGCGAATTAGCGTGCGGCGACTTGCACCGATGGCGAGGCGGACGGCAATTTCTCTTTGTCGCGCGGCCGCTCGCGCAACCATCAGGCTCGCGACGTTGGAACATGCGACAAGAAGAATCAGCCCGGCCATGCACATCAGCACGATCAACGCGGTCGAGAATTGCAGGCGCATGTAGGAGAAGCCGCTCGACCCAGTTTCGACGGAGAGCATGCGTTTGAAAAATAGCGAGCGGTCATATGGAGAAAGCTTTGCGAATTTTGGATCGGCGGCGTCTACTTCGAGCGATTGATGGAAGAGCGGCTGCAACGCAGCGCTGGCGGATGTTTGCGTAAAACCTGGCGCGAGGCGAGCGAATGCCTGCAACCAATGAGAGTTACGGTCGATGAGCGATTCGCCGTCCGTCGGAAGAACGGGAAGCATGAGCAGCGGAATGCGCAGGTGTGGCGATTGCGCGGGATCGGCTCCGGCAAAGCCGGCCGCGGATACGCCGACAATTTCCATCGGGTAATTATTGACAAGAATTTTTTTGCCGATGACATGCGGATCGCCGCCGAATCGCTCTTGCCAGAAGAGATGGCTCAACACGATCGAGGGAGAGCCCGACCAAACCTGATCGTCGGCAGCGGAACTGAAGACCCGTCCCAGCGCGGGTCTGACACCGAGTGTCTCGAAATAGTTTCCGGAAACGAGTTCGACGCTGAGACTTTCGGTGGCGCCGTCGATCGTGACTGCCTCCCGGGTGTTGTAGGAACACATGACGGATTCGAGCGCGGGAGATTTGCGCAAATCCTGACAGAAAGGATACGAAACGACGCGTTGGCCATTGTTGTTGCCGAAATTCGGACCGTCGGCCCACACCATTACGAGGCGGGACGGATCTTTCACGGGGAGAAGCCGCAACATGAGTTGATCGAGCAGCGTGAAGACGGCGGTGTTTGCGCCGATGCCGATGGCGAGCGTGGCGATCGCGACGGTGGTGAAAAGAGGATTGCGGCGAAGCTGGCGCGCGCCGTAGCGAACGTCGCGCCAGAGCGTTTCGAGCCAGTGTACGGTTTGCGTTTCGTGGCGATCTTCGTGATGGACGGCGAGATTTCCGAATTGCCGGCGCGCGGCTGCGAGGGCATCCTGGCGCGACATGCCTTGTGCGACGTAGCGGTCGGCGAGTTGTTCGAGATGCGCGCGAATTTCGTCGTCGATTTCGAGATCCTGCTGCTCGCGTGTTTGTTGCTTGGCGAAGAGGCGGCGGAATTTTGCGGAGAGCGCGCGGAGTCTCGAAATCACCGTTTTTCTCCTTCGATTCGCATGGTGGGGCCGACCACGGCTGCTCTCAGCAGAGCGCGGAGGATCATGGCTTCTCTCCTTCAAGTTTGAGGACGCGGCCGATCACGCCGGAGATGCGTTCCCACTCCGCGGTCTCGAGGGCGAGCTGGTTCGATCCTGCTTTGGTGATCGAGTAAAACTTTGCTTTGCGATTATTTTCGGAGGTGCCCCAGCCGGCGGAGATCCAGCCTTGCTGCTGAAGGCGGAGCAGGGAAGTGTAGACGGTGCCTTCGTTCAGTTTGAGGACGTCCTGGCTGACTTGCTCGATGCGGCGGGCGATGCCGAAGCCGTGTTGGGGGCCGAGGGCGTGGAGCGTTTTGAGGACCATGAGGTCGAGCGTGCCTTGTAGGACGTCGGATTTGGGCATGTCGGAATGCTTTCCTTTGGACATAGCAAAGGAAGGTAGCCTGGCTCCTTTGGAATGTCCATATGAAAGACGAAGCTGGCGCGCGAAAAGTTCCGTTCCGATTTGGGAAGCTTTGGGGTACACCCCCCTATGTTTTGTGAAGAGTGAATAAGTCGAGGAGAATGAGGGGGTTGCGGAAGGGCTTGTTTTTGAGAGTGTGCAGGTTGTTGAGATGAAAGGGGTTGCGGCGGTGCGTGAGTCGGGGTGAGGATCGGTTGAGGTCCTTCGCCCTCCTTCGGATGGCTCAGGATGACGGCGCTTTGGGAGAGGCGGCTCACGAGGACGACTCAAGGATGACAGCGTTCGGGGGGGACGGAGGCCAAGAGCACGAGAAAGAGCACGGTGGGAGTGCTTGCGGTACGGTCAAAAAAGAAAAGGCGCCATTTTTGGTGGCGCCTTGGCGTAGTTTCGCTACGGGGACTATGTTAGCACATTGGTTAGATTTGTCAAGTGCAACGTTAGTGGGGTTGGGTGAAGGGGTTTTCGTCAGCGCTGGGGCCGTAGATCGAGGGGACGGGGACCTCGAGCAGGCGCAGGTAGACGGAGAGTTGGCCGCGGTGGTGATACCAGTGGTTGAGCATGACGTTGCGGATGAGTTCCACGCGCGGGATGGCGAGGATTTCCTGGCCCCCTGCTTTCAGGCGCCAGGTTGCGGTGGCTGAGGATTCGGTCAGGCCTTCGATGAATTGTTCGGCGGTCCTGACGCTGCCTTCGAATGTATCGAGAACCTCTTTCTTATCTTTGGGTTGCTGCGTAACGAAAGCCGCAGGATCGATTTCGTGTACGTCGTCTTGCGCGATGCGCGAGATGCCGGCCGGGACGCTGGCGATGTGATTCGCCAGTTTGCCGAGGGTCATCGACTTTGCGTGCGGAGCCCAGGTGAGTTTGTCGGCTGGGACGCGATCGAGAACGCGGCGGGTGGTGGCGGATTCTCGTTGGAATTCCTGAAGCATGGGGGATAGGGATTGCCACATTTTGTTTCTCCTTTGATCGGGTGAAAGACGGGTACGGCGTGCCGTGCCCTTACGGTGTTGTCTGGGAATGAGTGCTCGGTTGAGGTCCTTCGGCGGCCTTTGGCCGCGCTCAGGATGACATACGTTTTTTGGTGCCGATTTATTCCAATACCGAAAAGAAAAACCAGGTCGTGGTTGGAGTTAGCGGCTGGGGGGCCTGGGGCGCAGCAGTGCTGCGCCCCTACAACACCCTGGTCGCGGGTCGATGGCGGGGCTTCGCGATCGAGTTATGACTTTTCGTGGTGGCAGCAGCCGGGGTCTTTTGTGGCGGCTGAATGGGCGGATTGAGGGTATTTGTCGTGGTGGCGGACCCAGGCCATGGGGGGCATCATGTTGGATTCGTCGCGGCCTCTGGGGGCGATGTCGAGCCAGTTGTAGGCGTTGATCATTCCATCGAGGCCGCGGCCGAAGCTGGAATAGGTGTGGAAGATGTTGCCGTCTTCATCCTTGATGAAGCAGCTGGCGCCGGGGCCTTCGACTTCGGGGAAACGCTGGGTGCCGAAGTTGTAGCCGGTGTTGCCGTTGTCTACCTGCTCGCGGGTGAAGGAGACGTTGTAGTCGTAGTTGAAATCGCTGGCGTTGGACGAGACCCAAGTGAAATTCCAGCCCATGCGTTTCTTGAAGGCTTCGAGTTTCGCGAGCGGGGCGCGCGAGATGGCGACGTACGAGACGTCGCGCGCGGCGAGGTGCGGCAGGGAGCCCGCGATGTGATCCGAGATGAACGAGCAGCCGCGGCAGCCTTCTTCCCAGTCGGGGCTGAACATGAAGTGGTAGACGATGAGCTGGGATTTGTCGCCGAAGAGGTCGGCGAGCGTGACTTTGCCGCTGGGGCCGTCGAAGACGTAGTCCTTTTCTACTTTTTCCCACGGGAGTTGGCGGCGCTGCTGAGCGATTTCGTCGCGGAGGCGCGTGAGTTGCTTTTCCTTCGCGAGAAATTCTTTTCGCGCGGCGAGCCAATCGGAGTGGGAGACGACTTTGGGGGCTGCTTTGGTTACAGGTGCGGTTGCCATTTCACTTCTCCTTTTGTTTTGGTCGTGAGACCAGATTTTGATTGTTGAGTTTCAGGAATTTGAAGGTCAGGGCGCTGACGGCGCCGGTGGAAATGGTGGTGGCGATGAGGAATGTGGCTGAGGCGAAGCATGCAGGGCACATTTTCAGGACTCCTTCCTATTGACACGACGAACGAGGTTGGGAATTTCGACATGCGGCGCCGGGAATGTATCGGTACGTGGCGCCAAGCACGATTGGAAAACCCGCACCCTCTAATTTCTGAGGGTGCGGCACCCAGGAGCATGTTTGCGGCGATTTGTGGGTGGCGTTGGACATAACGTGATCCTCAGTGGCGGGTGGACTGGGACTCGGCGAGTTGGCGGATGCTTTGGACGATGTGCGTCCAGCCGACGTTTATCCCCGCGCGGAAATCGTCGAGGCCGATGAGCACGCCGAAGGCGTAGTGATGGAAGGTGATGAGCGTGCCGCCTTCCACTTCTTTTAGACGGAACTGAACGTTGTGGGTCACCGGGAAGGAAGTCATCAGCGGGCCCGAGACCTCAAGCAACGTCGGGCGCTTGATGGCCTGGACGTGGCCCCAGTGATGGCCGTTGTTGTTGCCGAGATCGCGGTACCAGCGGCCGCCGGGCCATGGCTCGATCTTCAGCGGCATGGGCTCGCCGTCGGGCCTGGTGTTACCCGGGCCGAGCTGGGTGAGCATCGCTTCGAAAGTGGTTTCGAGCGACGCGCGTACGTGCATTTCCTTGTCGAGCTGGATTACGAGATCTTCAATTCTTGTCGCGGTCAAAATCATTTTTGCTCCTTGGTTTGAAGGTAGTTGGGGAATCCGGGTGTTCGTTGGCCTTGCGCTCGGCGAGGTCTTTGATCTGGTTGAGCTGATGGCGCCAGTAGCGCTCGAAGGTGGAAGTCCACTCATGGAGCGGGCGGATGGCGTCGGCATTGGTTCGGTAAAACATGTTGCGGCCGTCGCGGCGAACGCTGACCAGGCCGACGTCTTTGAGTACGCGCAGATGCTTCGAGACCGAAGGCTGCTCGATGCTGAGGGAGTCGACGATTTCGTTGACGGAGCGTTCCTGAAGGATGAGGTAGTTCAGGATGTCGCGGCGGCGAGGTTCGGCGACCGCGTTGAAGGCATCGGAGGTTGTGGAGGCGCGCGGCATGGTCCCAATATATTCCCATATGGGAATATGTCAAGCGTTATTTTTAAGGGGTGATTTTCGGGGGTTTTTGCTTGGTTCCGGCCTTGTAGCGGCTCTCCGAGCGTTTGCGGCGCTCCGGATCGATCGAAGAGAGATTCCTCCACTACGCAAGCCGACGCGTTCACGGGAAGTGAACGCGCGTTGGGTGCGATCGAGCCGTGGCTAACGTCTGAGATCCTTCGCTTCGCTCAGGATGACAACGGCGTGAGAAGTGGTTGCACTCGGGGACGAAGAAAAGGCGTCGGCTTGCTTCGGTCGGAATGACAGGGAGAGTGGTTGGTCGCCTTTGACGGTTTTACAAAAGCGCGCTGGCGAGATGCGGCTGGCTTGTGCTATTGATTTGCCCAACAGAAGTGGCTTTTGAGTCCGCAATCAGGCCCCGCTTGTAGTCCATCGATGTGTTGACGGAGAGGTCGAAAATGAAATTCGGAACCAAGATTCGGATGGTGTGGTGTATTGGATTGGTGTGCAGCCTCGCGTTGGCGTGCGCGGTTTTCGGACAGGATAACGGCGCGATCAAGAAGAGATTCACGAACGAAGATGTGATCAGCATGGCGAAGCTCGGGCTGACCGACGATGTGATCATCGCGAAGATTCGCGCGATGAGTGCGGCGGGAGACGCGCTCAGCTTCGATACCGGCGTCGAAGGATTGAAAAATCTAAAGGCGAATGGCGTTCCGGACTCGGTGATCAAAGCGATGATCAATCCAAGCGCGGCGGGACCGACGGTTGTGGCGGCGTCAAGCACGACGCCGATGACGGTCGATCCGAATTTGCCGCCACCGGAGGTCGGAGTTTATTGGAAGGATCGAGCGAACTTTGTGCTGCTGCAGGGTCAAGCTCTGACGAACACCAAGGCCGGCGGGAAAGCCGGGAGCCTGTTTACGAACGGGATGAGGAATCAACACTGGGATGCGACGATCGAAGGGCAAACTTCGAGAAACGTGGTGAGAGAACGTCACCCGTCGTTTTATTTCTACGTGCCGGATGGATCGGACGCGGGCGACTACGTGTTGATCAAGCTGAACAAGAAGAGCGACCACAGGGAATTCCAAGTCGGGTCCTTCGGAGGAATCACCGGCGGGAAGTCTGGCGTGAAGAAGGACAAGGAACTCGGGTTCAAGGCGGACCACGTCGGCATTCGAATGTACAAGGTGACGCTGGAATCGGATCTAAAGCCGGGGGAATATGCGTTTTTCATGGGGACTGGGCAGGGGGCTACGATGTCGGGGGCGCGCGGGGGAAATCGGTCGGGGGGCAATGCGGCGGGGCGGATTTATGATTTCAGCATTGTGGAGTAGGTGAGGTTTGTGGCGTTTGGGGCGCAGCAGTGCTGCGCCCGTGCATGAGAACGAAAGCCCAAGCGGAGGCTCGCGTTTTCTGATGCTGTACCTGACCCGTTCAGCTGACTGTTTTCACCGCGACCAGCTTGAAGGTGAAAGTTAGATAAATTACGCCGCCGGAGCTTGGTGCCCCTCCGGTGACGGTCTCCAGTTTGCTTTCTGAGAGCTCACCGGCGTCCTCGTGCTTCTGGGGAACGAGATTGAAGGAGATTGACTCCTTGTCCGCGAGCGCCTCCACATCGAATCCTTCCGGTATCTCGATGCCATCCCTTTGAATCACGTGCATCGGATCGGTCAGCAATTCGTTCCTCAGCGCTTCGTTCGTCCAAGCGCGTTCCGCCAACAGCGACAGCTTTTTGCGATTTTCTTCGTTCATGGGATTCCTCCGTGGAAGTTCATCTGGACCTACTAACCTGGTAAATAAAGCGGAATAGCTAGGCAAATGCGGGAGACATTGCTCTCTCGTATATCACCGGAAAGCTTGGACTGACAATCGTTTTCTGATTCGTGGCGAATCGGTGGCGCGACCTGCGCAGGCGTGCGGCAAAAACGAAGGACCTGAATTTTGGTAGCGATGATCTAGGGAGCTTTATTTATGGTGCCGCGACAGACGGGCGATCCACAGCGGCACACGACGGGAACGGCGTCCTGCTCGAATCCGTAGTCCACGGTCAACTCTTCGTTTGGCCGGATCGATCGTCGACTGTAATAGAAGATGTGGCCGCGAATCAGGCGCTTGGTCAGGTTCGGGTCGCAGCTGTGATTGATCAGTTCCGCGCCGCTGCCACCGACGGCGCCATCGAGCATGTAGCGCTTACTCAGACGGAATAAGCAGATTTTCTTTTCTTCGCCGCCCGATCGCCAGATTTTTTCAAAGCGCGCGACGGCTTCGCGCTCGGTAATCCGTTCGCCGGTGTACTCGATGACTTTGCGGTCTGCTGGAATGTCTTCGAGAGCGAAGACGCCGAGTCCCTGAATCGGGGAGGGCTGAACGTGGAGCTGCCATTTTGTCGAGCCGGCTTTTATTTTCGGGTAGGGTCACTGGATGTTTGGGTGATGAGCGGCGTCATCGAAGAGGGATTTTACGCTGACGGGGGGGAAGGCAGCACGAAGTTTGAAGTATGGCTTGCCGTGCGTGGGTTGGTAGCTCGTGCTGACGTTGAGGTCCTTCGGCGTCTTGCGGACGCCTCAGGATGACAGTCGTTTATTTAAATTTGTATTAGCCCGTTTATACGGATCGCAAAACCGTCGCGCCGTTCGCACCGATGGAGGTCACTCGGAGCGTAGGGCGACGACGGGGTCGACGGTAGCGGCGCGGCGGGCTGGGACGAAGCTGGCCAGGAGAGCGGCGGCACTCAGGACGACGGCTACGACGAAGAGAGTGGGGATGTCCCACGAGCGGACGCCGAAGAGGACGGCTTGCATCGCGGCAGCGGCACCGATGGCGCAGGCAAGTCCGATGAGTATGCCGATGCTGGTGAGGCGGCCGGCTTCGCTGAGGATGAGGCGGTAGACGGAACTTTGTTGTGCGCCGAGCGCCATGCGGACGCCGATTTCGCGCGTGCGCTGGCTGACGGAATAGGCGACGACGCCGTAGAGGCCGACGACGCTGAGGATCAACGCGAGCGCGGCGAATCCACCGACAAGCCACGCGGATGAGCGGTGAATATATGCCGACGGCGAATTGTTGATGAGCGTGGTCATGGTTGCGCCCTGAAACGCGACGATTTGGGGATCGATGTCGTGGATGGTGGCGGTGAGAGTGGGGAGGATGGCGGCTTCGTCCTGCGATGTGCGGACGGCGAGCATGAAGCCGGAGCCAGACTCCTGATTGAAAGGAATGTAGAGGGCGGGAAGATTCTGTGAGTCGAGCTGGCCTTCCTTGATGTCTTCGACGATGCCGACGATTTGAATCGGACTGACAGGATTTAAATAGGAGAGCTGGTGAGCGAGCGGATCTTCGCCGGGGAAATAGGTGCGTTCGAACGATCGATTGATGATGGCGACTTGCGGTCTGGTCTTATCGTCGGATTCGGTGAAGTAACGGCCACGAAGGAGTTTTGCGCCGAGCACGTTGAAGTAGTCGGGTGTTACGTCGCGAAAGGTGGTTTCGTTGTGCTCGCCGTGCCACGGGCGGCCGAGAATGCGGATCCAGGTCGTGTTGCCCCAGCCGTCGATGGGGAGAAGGCTGGATGTGCCGACCAAGGTGACGCCAGGGAGCGCGGCGACTTTGTCGCGGACGAGGCGGTTGAGCGCGATCCACTGAGGTTCTTTGGCATAGGTGGACTCTGGCGAGGAGATCATCATTGTGGCGATGTGATCGGGGTTCATTCCGGTGTCCACATGGAGCAAGCGGGAGAGGCTTTTACCGAGCAAGCCGGCGATGACGAGCAGGACGACGGCGGTGGCAAGTTCGAGCACGACGAGCTTCGAGCCGAGACGACGCCAGGCGCTGCCTGCTGAACCGCGTGAGCCTTCGGCGAGGTCATCACGCATCTCGGGTGTGGCGGCGCGGACACTGGGCGTGAGCGAAAAAAGAATCGCAGCGAGGAGCGCGATAACGGCGGCGAAGGCGAGAACGCGCGGATTGAATCCGAGATTTTGCCAGAACGCCATGCGGGCGATGAAGTCGGCGGGGATGAGGCTCGTGAGGATGCGCATCCCGCCATAAGCGAGGGCGAGGCCGAACGCGGTGCCGGCGATTACAACGACGAGGCCTTCCGTTACGAACTGACGAATCAAACGCAGAGGGGATGCACCGAGCGCGCCGCGGACGGCGATTTCACGGCGGCGGCTTTCGGCGCGAATCAGGAGCAGGCTGGTAATGTTGAAGCCGGCGATGATGAGCAAGAGTGAGGCGCCGCCGAGGAGAACGAAGAGAATGGGGCGGATGTCGCCGACGATGTACTCGGATAGCGGGGTGACGAAGGCACCCTGGTCGCGGTTGGAGTCAGGATATTCACGTTCGAGTTGCTGCGCGATGGAAGTGACGTTGGCGAGAGCTTGCTGCAAAGTGACGCCGTCTTTGAGGCGCGCGACGCCGTTCATGCCGTGGCAGCCGCGGCGGAGGTCGCATCCCGGCCCGGGGTGCAGCGTTGTCCAGAATTCGGCGGGCTCGGCGGGAACGAAATGAAAGTCGCGCGGAAGGACGCCGATGATGGTGTGTGGCTTTTCGTCGAGGACGACGGATTGGCCGATGACGTCGGGGCTGCCGCCGTAGCGCTTTTGCCAGGCGGAGTAGCTGAGCACCACGGTGCGCGGAGCGGAGAGTAAATCTTCGCCGGAGGCAAAATCGCGGCCGAGGATTGGCGCAACGCCCAGCACGCGGAAAAATCCATCGCTGACGCGGCCGATGCGCACGGGTTCGACACCGTTTTTATTGGACAGAGTGACGTCATTCCGCTGGTAGATCTCGAGCGCGGTGAAGACTTCGTTACGTTTTTTCCAGTCGTAGTAATCGGGGATGGAGAGATTGCTTTCTTTGAACATCTTGATCGATTCGAAGACGCCGACGAGGCGGGAGGAATCGCGATAGGGAAGTGGCTTGAGAAGAGCGGCGTCGACGAAAGAGAAAATGGCGACGCTGGCGGCCATGCCGAGAGCGAGCATGAGGATGGCGGTGACGGTGAAGCCGAGATTTTTGCGGAGCTGGCGGAGCGAGAAGCGGAAATCCTGGAGAGTCGTCTCAAACCAGAAGCCGACGATGTCGCGGCTTTGCTCGCGATGATAGAGGTCGTTGCCGAATTCGCGATTGGTGGCGTGAGTGGCGTCTTTGGCGGTGAGCGCGGGATCGGCGGCTTGCATGTCGCGCTGCTTTAGTTCGCGGTGGTAGGCCATTTCTTCGGCGAGGTCGGAGTCGAACTTTTCGCGGCGGGCGAAGAAGCGGAATTTTTGGAAGAGGCGAAGGATTGGGTTCGGCATGGACGGCTCCTTTGGCGGCTTTGGTCTTTTGGCTCGTGAGGTTGATCAGGCGTCCTGAAGGATGCGTGTGATGGCGGCGATGACTTGGTGGAACTGAGAGAGCTCGGCGCCGAGTTGTTTGCGGCCGGCGGCGGTGAGCGTGTAGAAGCGGGCGCGGCGGTTGGTCTCGGTCATTTTCCATTCGGCTTTGACCCAGCCCTGGAGGAGGAGGCGCTGGAGGGCGGGGTAGAGCGAGCCTTCTTCGACGGTCAGAACGTCTTGGGAGATGCGCTTGATGGAGAGCGCGATGCCGTAACCGTGTAAGGGCGCACGGGTTAGCGTTTTGAGGATGAGCATGTCGAGCGTGCCGGGGAGCAGGTCGGGCTTAGTCATTGGCGTTGCGGTGGCCTCTCGGTGATGTAGGTTCTCGTCTTGTGTTCAGACGTTCGAAAACGGGTTAGGGATAGATTGTCTATGGGTAGAACGACTGTGGACGGCGAAATGTTCCGTGACGGAGGAATATTTTTTAAAGGGTGGCCGTTTAAGGTGCCGTTTATAAGAGGAGGAGAATCGACGGATAGATCGTGCGGGCATGGGGCGCAGCAGTGCTGCGCCCGTACACGGCTGAAATGGGCGGAAGTTGTTGAAAAATAATGGACGGCAGGTGACGGACGATGAAGAAGGGAAGTCTGGGCGTTGAGGCGGATCGGCAGATGATTTTGAGGCGGCTGGAACAATTTGCGGGCGGACAGTGCGCGGCAATGGGGAAAGATGAACGCGCACCAGGCGGTGTGTCACCTGTGCGATTCGTTTCGCGGGGTGATGGGAGACCGAACGTTGTCAGGGAAGCCGATGTGGATTGGCAAGCTGGTGAAATGGGTGGCGCTGGACTCGCCTTTGACGTGGACGCGCGGCACGCCGACGATGCCGGAAGTAGATCAGATGAAGCTTGGAACGAAGCCGGTGGAGTTTGCGGCGGATGTGAACGAGTTACGGCGATTGGAGGCGCGATTTTCGACGGTGCCGCGCGATTTTTCGTGGAAGCCGCATCCATTTTTTGGAGAGATGAGCGAGCGAGATTGGATGCGGTGGGGATGGCTGCATATGGATCATCACTTGAGGCAATTCGGAGTGTAGAAAATGGAAAAGGGAAAATGGAAATTGGACATTGGTGCGCGCTTGCGCAGCTCTCTCGCCAGGCGGCAAAGGTTGCACTAACTGGACTTGGTGGCTTTGAAGCGGAGGCGGGTGTAGTCGGCGGTCCATTTGCCCTGGGCGTCGCAGAGTTGGGGGCGGAGGACTTCCTGGACTTCGGCGAGGTAGGCGTCGCGGTCGGAGGGCGGGAGTTTGTCGGTGAAATTGTGGCCGAAAGTTTGGAGCCAGGCGGTTACGTCGCCGGGTAGAGGCGTGGGGCGCGGGATCAGGGCGATGTAGTCGATGGTGAAGCCGGCGCGGGTGAGGCGGGCGGAATAGTCTTCTACGGTGGGGAAAAACCAGAGGTCGGCGGATTTTCCGTCGATGTTGCGGCGGTCGAGGGCGGCGATGAGAGCCGTCCTTATTTTTTCTACGCAGCGTGCGCCGCCCATTTCGGCGACGAAGCGTCCGCCGGAGCGGAGCGATTTTTTCACGCCAGAGATCACGGCGTCGGGATTATTGCGCATCCAGTGCAGGGCGGCGTTGCTGAAGACGGCGTCGAATTGGTTTTCGAATGGGAGATTTTCGCCGTCGATGGTTTGCGCGGAGACGCCGAGTTTCTTGGTGGCTTCGACTTGAGCGGCGCTGGCGTCGACGCCGAGTACGTCGCAGCCGAGGGACTGGAGTTTGGCGGTGAGGACGCCGTCGCCGCAGCCGAGGTCGAGAATGCGCTCGCCGGGTTGCGGGTCGAGGAGTTCGAGGACGGGGGCACCGAGGTCGGAGACGAAGCGTGCGTTGCGGGCGTATTGCTCGGGGTTCCAGGTTTGGGTCATTTGAATATTTTAGGCGTCGGTGATGCCGCGTCCTCATTGAAAGGGCTTACGGGGAGCATTGAGGCTGCTTATGGCGGCTGGATCCGTGAATCGTGGCGAAAGAAAGCAGAATCCTCGCTCCGCTCGGAATGACAAGGTTGCTTTCTGGTCGGCAATTGACGCAGACTTGCAGTCTGAGCGCTCGGAATGCTGAAATCTTGCCGAGATGGGGCGCAGCAGTGCTGCGCCCGTACGAAATCGTGCCTTATTGCGAGCAGACCGCGACACTCACCAGGATTTTTGTTTGCGGAGATTGGTGATGTGGGCGGTGTGATGTTTGCCGTGCCATTCGTAGATGAAGAGGAGCCAGTCGATATTTTTCTGGCCGGCCTCGGGGTGAATCAAGGGACGGGCGAAATCTTCCTGCTTTACGGCGCGCCAGGTGATGTCCCAGCGTTCGTGGAGGGCGTCGAGGAGCGTTTGTGAAACGGCGATGGGGGCTTTCGCATCAGCGAGTTTCGCCCACTCGGATTCCTCGTAGGTCTTGATCGTGGGGTTGTTTTCGGTGAGCGCGAGGCGGAGCCGGATGAACGCGTTCATGTGGCTGTCGGGGACGTGGTGGACGACCTGTCGGACGGTCCAGCCGCCGTCACGATACGGCGTGTCGAGTTGGGCGTCGGTGAGTCCGGCGACTGCGGCGCGCATTTTCTTTGGCGTCGATGCGATTTCGGCGATGGCTTCGGTGCGGCGCTGCGGTGTAATTTGCGCGGGCATCTCGAATTTGCCGATGGGATAGCGCGGATCCATGCGTGAATCCTCCAGGTTAACGTTGCATCTAATGTCGCCGAGTCGGTGATCACCGCTGCGGCGGGCGTCCACGGACCAGCGTAACGGCGCGCGACCGGAGTCGTCAAAAGAGCTAAGTCTCGACGGCTCTCCAAATTGGACGGATGGACGCCCTGCAAGACGCGGAGTGGCCGGATGTTACAATGTCTTCGTTAGACTGGCGGCACGGTTTGTGGCATTTGTAGCGTGAGCGAGTGCAGCGGAATCAAATGGTCAGGAGCGATGGAATGCATAACGTGGTGATTATCGGGAGTGGCTGCTCGGGGCTGACGGCGGCGATCTATGCAGCGCGCGCGAGCTTGAGTCCACTTGTGATCGATGGCCACGAGCCTGGCGGGCAGCTTTCGCTGACGACGCACGTCGAGAATTTCCCGGGATTCCCTGATGGGATTCTGGGGCCGGAACTCATCGAGAACATGCGGAAGCAGGCCGCGAAATTTGGGACAGAGTTTAAGGCCGGGACGATTACGGAAGTCGATTTGAGCCAGCGGCCGTTCAAGATCACGGCGGGGAAAGACACCTACGAAGCGAAGACTTTGATTGTGGCGGCAGGAGCTTCGGCGCGGTTGATTGGATTGCCAAATGAGCGGGCGCTGATCGGGCACGGCGTTTCGACCTGCGCGACTTGCGATGGATATTTCTTCCGGAACCGGCCGATCGCGGTTGTGGGCGGCGGCGACTCGGCGATGGAAGAAGCGAACTTTCTGTCGCGCTACGCGAACAAAGTCTACTTGATTCACCGGCGCACGGAATTCCGCGCTTCGAAGATCATGATCGATCGTGCGAAGGCGAACGAGAAGATCGAGTTCGTCACGCCCGCGGTGGTTGACCAGATTGTCGAGAAGGACGGCTCGGTCGAAGGCTTGCGCGTGAAGCATCCCGAAACGGGTGAAGTGCGCGAAATCGCGATTCAGGGAATGTTTGTTGCGATCGGGCACGACCCGAACAGCAAGATTTTCAAGACGAAGCTCGACATGGACGCGAACGGGTACCTCCTGGCGACGCACGGCAGCCTGACGAAAATCCCGGGCGTATTCATCGCCGGGGACGTGCAGGACCACCGGTACCGGCAAGCCATTACCGCGGCAGGGTCGGGTTGCATGGCGGCGCTGGACGCGGAAAAGTTCCTCGAAGAACACAAGGATTGAGCAGGGAACTGGCGGCGCCGCGTATCTCTCGGCGATAATCGAAGCATTCCATGCTGCGATCGATACTGCTGAAGCTATCGGCTAGCCCGGGTTTTGCCCACTGGGTTATTTCCAACAATTCCACCCGGAAAATGTCGCGTCGATTTGTCGCGGGCGAAACGCTCGACGATGCGATTGCGGCTGCCCGCAAGTGCAACGATCTCGGCATGATGGCAAGTCTCGATTATCTTGGCGAGAACGTTGCGACCACCACGGACGCGCAGCGTGCGCGCGACGCCTACCTTGAAATTTTCGATCGCATTGCGGCGGAGAGGCTCGAAGCGAACGTCTCCTGTAAGTTGACGCAGATGGGGCTCGATCTGAGTCCGGAGTTTTGCGAAGGGCTCGTGCAATCCGTGGTGGAACATGCCGCGGGGCACGGCAATTTTCTGCGCGTAGATATGGAAGGCTCGATCTACACGCAACGCACCGTGGAGTTGGTGAAGCGGATTCGCGCGCGGAATCCGGCGATTGGCACGGTGATTCAGTCCTATTTATATCGCAGCGAAAAAGACATTCAGGATTTGCTGGCTTACGGATGCCGGATTCGCCTGTGCAAGGGCGCTTATAAGGAGACGGCGGACGTAGCGTTCGAACGCAAGCAGGACGTCGATGGAAATTACGTGCGGCTGATGCAGTTGCTGTTGCCGAGCGGCGTGTATCACGGGATTGCGACGCACGATCCGAAGATGATTGGCGAGACGATTCGGTGGGCGGCGGAGAAGCAGATCTCGAAAGACGCGTTTGAGTTTCAGATGCTGTATGGGATTCGAACGGATTTGCAGCGGCGGCTGGTGCAGGGCGGGTATCGGGTTCGGGTTTACATTCCGTATGGGAATGATTGGTTTCCGTATTTTATGAGGCGGTTGGCGGAGCGGCCTGCGAATATTGGGTTTTTGATGAGGAATTTCTTCCGCGGTTAAGTCCTGCGTGTCCGGTAGATCGCAAAATCGCCGGCAAGATGCCGGCGCTACCCCAGAACGTCGCCGGGTTGCATGACGTGGACTTCCAGGCCGGCAATGTCTTTTGTTTCTGCTTTGAATTGTTCCGGAGTGCCGACTAACGGCGGGAACGTGCCGTAGTGCATCGGGATGACGTGCTTCGCGCCGAGAAGTCGCGTGGCGTATGCGGCTTCCTTCGGTCCCATCGTGAAGTTATCGCCGATCGGCAGGAGCGCGACGTCGGGTTTGTATATCTCCGCGATGATTTTCATGTCGCCGAAAACGCATGTGTCTCCCGCGTGGTAGAGCGTGAAGCCTCCGGGCATGCGAATGATCAGGCCGGCCGGTTCGCCCGCGTAGATGTGCTGGCCGCCTTCTTCGATTGAGTTCGAGTGAAACGCGTTGGTCAGTGTGACTTCAAAATCCCCAAATTTCTGCGAGCCCCCTTTGCCCATCGGGTGAGCCTTCTCGACGCCTTTGCCGTGCAGCCAGACTGCTGTTTCAAAAATTGCGAATACTTTTGAGCCGTGCTAGCTTCGCCAGTTCGATGAGGTCGGCGAAATGGTCGCCGTGCGCATGCGACAAGAAAATCACGTCGAGCCGTGAGAATTTCTTCAGCTTTTCGGGGGTCGAGGGATTGTGCATCACGAAAGGGTCGATGAGCCCTACTTGACCGCTCGGGGTCGTCAGCGAAAATGTGGCGTGGCCGAAGTAGGTGATTTTGTTGCCTTTTGTATCAAGCATGAGCAGACCTCAGTCGGAATTTGAGAACTTAGAGTTCGAATTGAATAGCCAGGACGCCGTTATCGGAGTTCGGTGGTTCGAAATTGCGGTGACGCCAGAGGATGGTACTTCACTTTCCAGCAGCGGCACTCGAGTTGGATGCCAGGAGTTGGCGAATGGCCGCTTCGAACGTGTCGCGGTCGGTCCCGCCCAGCAGGTGGCCGATCTGGCGTCCATCCGGCGCATAGAAGAATGACGCGGGAATGGAGCCACTCCATCCGGGCAACACTGCCTCAACGAAGGCCTTCTCGCCGCCGGCCTTCTTGCGGTAGTTCGGAAACGCCGGCTTGTAGCGCGCGATGAATCGACGCGTGAGGATCAGGTCGCCTTCGTCGTCGAGATTGATGCCGACGACCTTCAAACCCTTGGGCTGATATTCCTGAATCAATTCATTGAGCATGGGGAATTCGGCGCGGCACGGCTCGCACCAGGTCGCCCAAAACGTGATGAGCACCGGCTTTCCGTGATTGTCGGCGAGAATTTTCTGATACCCGGCGCTGTCGATGAGCGGAGGATCGTGCGGCGCAGTCGCCTGAGGAGCGGCGAAAGTGGAGGCTGCAAAGGCTAAAACAAGTGCGACGAAAATAGTCCGAATTCGCATGGAAATTCCTTCCACATCTATTGTATCTGGACGCAACGCGGTTGAGAAAGTGATGCGTGCCGCGTACAATCGGAGCCATTGCTTGAGCATCCGAACGGCGGATCAGCGGTCGGGCAGGCAAATTTCCGGCGGTCGCGCAACGTGAACTGAGGGAGCACCGGTCCCGGGTCAAACGAGGAGATCTGGAATGGCATATGTGATTGCCGAGCCCTGCATCGGCACGAAAGACACAGCCTGTGTGGACGTGTGCCCGGTCGATTGTATTCACCCGCGCAAGGATGAGCCGGATCACGAGGGCGTGAAGCAGCTATTTATCAATCCCGCGGAGTGCATCGATTGCGGCGCGTGCGTTCCGGTGTGCCCGGTGACGGCGATTTTTGCGTTGGAGGATCTGCCGGAGAAGTGGCAGAGCTTCACGCCGGTGAATGCGGAGTATTACACGAAGAAGTAGCGGCTGGTCGTTGTTGAGACTATGTGGGGCGAACGAACTTGGGCGGCACGCTGCGGCGTGCCGCTTTTTTGTTGGCTGCTTTCGCGCGCGAGCGGAAATGGGGATGGCGGATCGGGTTGATTGACGGGTTCCAACTCTTTAGCACGTTCGTGCCATCTATCTGTGTGGTGAGTGTGTGCCAGGACGGCTTGCGATTCTGATGAAATCAAAGATGGTTCGGAAATGCTGCAGTAGCCGGTGCGCGTGCGTCGCGGTTCTCGCGATCTTTGCGCTTGGTTCGCTCGCCAGCGCGAGCGTCACTGCGGCGCGGCCTGCGCAATCTCCGGACACGGTCGCCGCGAAGCCGCAAGCTCCTCAATCCACTCGCGGGCAATCGCTCGCCGGAAGCTGGGCAGGTTCGCTGAAGGCCGGTGACAACGTGCTTCACTTTGTGCTGCACATCGGTGTCACCGAATACGGAGTCGCGGTTGCGACGATCGACAGTCTCGATCAAGGCGTGTACGGGATTGAAGCTGGATCGTTGAAAGAGGATGGTTCGACGTTTCAGTTCGACATTCCGTCGGTGAACGCGACATTCGAGGGAACGATCGCGGCGAATCGCGAGTCGATCGATGGGAACTGGTCGCAGGGCGGCGCGCATTTGCCGCTGGTGTTTCATCGGCAGCCACGCATTGCGCTATCAAAGAGTCCGGCGGGCGCGATCTCGACCGCGGAAGGGACGTGGCAAGGCGCAATCGAACAGAACGGCATGCGCTATCGCTTGCAGCTGCATATTTCGCACGACGCGCAGGGGCATTTGACGGCCACGATGGACAGCATCGATCAAGGGATCAACGGATTTCATGCGTCTCAGGCGACGGAAAGCGATTCGCAGATTCACCTTGAGTTACCCGCGGTACGCAGCACCTACGACGCGACGATTAATTCGGTGCGCAATTCGATGACGGGATCGTGGAGGCAAAACGGCGAACCGATCGATCTGACGTTTCATCGCTCGGATCAGATTCTGGAGTTGAGGCGGCCGCAGAATCCGAAAAAGCCGTATCCGTACGAGGAAGAAGAGCTCACGTTCACTAACGCGAAGACGGGGACGACGCTTGCCGCGACGCTGACGTTGCCGCGTGGCGCAGGGCCGTTTCCCGCAGCGATCCTGCTTGCCGGGTCGGGACCGCTCGATCGCGACGAAGCCGACGGCGGGCATAAGCCATTTTTTGTGCTGGCCGATCACCTGACGCGCAAAGGCATCGCGGTGCTTCGCTACGACAAGCGCGGCATCGGCAAGTCGACCGGCAACTACGACGAGGCAACGACTGCCGATTTCGCAAGCGATGCGGAAGCGGCGCTCGCATTTCTGCAGACGCGAAAGGGAATCGATCCGCGAAAGATCGGCATCATTGGTCACAGCGAAGGGGGAATCATCGCGTCGATGATCGCGTCGCGGTCCTCAAATGTGGATTGGATTGCGGTGCTTGCGGGCCCTGCCACAAAGGGCGAAGAGACGCTGTTGATTCAGTCGGATCTGATCACGCGCGCCGCTGGAATGAACAACGAGCAGGTGGCGAAGAGCCTCGACTTCGATCGCCAGTCGTACAACCTTGTGCGCCACGAAAAGAATCGCGATGAGCTTGAGAAGGATCTCGCCGATTTGGTGAAGCTCAGCGGAATCGGCCCGGCGATGCCGCCAGCATTTATGCAGAGGCAAATTCACTGGACGAGCTCGCCGTGGTTTCGGTTTTTCCTCGATTACGATCCGGTGCCTGCGTTGCAGCAGACGAAGTGCCCGGTGCTGGCATTGAGCGGTGAAAGAGATTTACAGGTTCCACCGAAGGAAAACCTGCCGCTGATTCAGAAGGCGTTGGAGGACGGCGGGAACAAAGATTTCAAGGTGCTGGAACTGCCGGGGCTCAATCATGAATTTCAGCACTGCTATATGGGCCTGCCGGCGGAGTCGCGCGCGATCGAGGAGACGTTTGCGCCCGACGCGATGAGCACGCTATCCAGCTGGATCCTGCAACATACTGCCTCTTAAGCCTCTGGCGCTAATCGGCTAATCTGCATGCTTTTCCAGCAGTTTTGTTGAGGTACGCGGGGTAAATCGTTACAGCGGTGATGCTTGCCCTGTCGCTTGCACCCGGCCACGCCGCGCTCGCATCGAACACAGGTGCGCGTTTCACACAACGTTCATCTTCTGCGACGGCGAAACATCGCTTCGCGAGTTATTCTCTTCTTCGGGAGACCGATCTAGCCTCCGTGCCTGCACGCCTCCATCTAGTCCTAGTCGTCCACGCTCATCAGCCGACCGGCAATTTCGATCACGTATTCGAACAGTCGTTTGCGCACTGCTATCGACCGTTTGTCGAAGTGCTCGAACGGCATCCCAATGCGCGCATGGGGCTGCACTACACCGGGCCGCTGCTCACGTGGATCGAGTCACGTCACCCTGATTATTTCGAACGGCTGCGCGAAATGGTGAAGCGCGGTCAGGTGGAACTGCTGGGCGGTGGGTTTTACGAGCCGATCCTGATATCGATTCCGTCGGCGGATCAGCGCGATCAGATCGTGCGGCTTGCGGATTACGTCGAGCAGCATTTTGGCAAACGGCCGCAGGGTGCGTGGCTTGCGGAGCGTGTGTGGGAGCCGCAGTTGGCGTCGGTGCTGTCGTCGGCGGGCGTGGGCTACACGGTGCTCGATGACATCCACTTTCTTTCGGCGGGATTCGAACAGAACGAGTTGTTCGGCGATTATATCGCCGAGGATAAAGGCGAGACGATTCGCATTATTCCGGGGCAAAAATCGCTGCGCTATCTGATTCCGTGGGATTCGGTCGACAAAGTGATGGGCGGCCTGCACGAAATGTTTCGCGCACATCCTGACGGCGTCGCCGCGATGGGCGACGACATGGAGAAATTTGGCGGCTGGCCGGGAACGTTTGAACATTGCTACGACGAGCAATGGCTCGATCAGTTGTTTGAGGCGTTCGAGCGTAATTCGGAGTGGCTCGACGTTTGCACGCCTGGTGATTATCTTTCGACGCACGCGCCGCTGGGTCGAGCCGATCTTCCGACCGCGTCGTACACCGAAATGATGGAGTGGGCGCTTCCGACGCGCACGCGCGAGCGTTACAACGCGTTATTGAAGGAATTCAGTAGCCGCAGCGATGTGCTTTCGTTTTTGCGCGGATGCCCGTGGCGCGGATTTTTCCGCAAATATTCGGAGTCGAATTTATTGCATAAGAAGATGCTGCGTGCGGCGAGTCGTATTTCGAACGCGCCGCGGCGGCGGAGCGGTTCGAAAGCGGCAGAAGAGTTGGCGCAGGCTCGCGATCTGTTGCAGCGCGCGCAGTGCAACGACGCTTACTGGCACGGGATTTTTGGCGGGCTGTATGCGCCGCATCTACGCACCGACATTTCACGCAATCTGATTCGCGCGGAAGCGATTGCCGATCGCCACACGCCGGGCGCCGCTACTCCTCGCGTCGAAACACTGGATTACGACGGCGATGGAGTCGATGAATTGCTTTTCACTGCGCCCGAGTATCAGGCGCTGCTAAAGCCGACCGATGGCGCGACGATGCCTGCGTTGGATTTTCGGCTGACCGAATCGGCGCTGATCAACTCGATCTTGAGGCGTTCTGAGCCGTATCACGCGCGGCTGCGCGATCCGAACTATCGACCTGCGACGACCACCACGGCGTACGAGCAAACGAAGGTGAAGGAACGGAACCTGGATCGATTCTTAATTTACGATCGCTGGGCGCGGAATGCGTTTCGATTGTTCTTGTTCGACCCGGCGAAAGGCGCCGCGGAATACGAAGCGCTGCAGTTGCAGGAAGATCCGGGATTCGCGGGCGGTGCGTTTTCTGTCGAAGAGTCATCGGCGCGTGGAGCGGAGGTTGCGCGCGATGGCTACCTGATGTTCGGAGGAGCGAATTCCGATTCAACGACTGAAGTCGCGGTCACCAAACAGTTTTCGTTCGGCCCTGCGCCGCGCGGTTGCGAGATCGCCTGCGAGCTTCGCTTTAAATTCAAGACGCCATTGCAGCGCCCGATGGCAATTGGCCTCGAATCGGTGACAAATCTGTTGGCCCCCGACGCCGATGACCGGTTCTTTGAAACATCTGAGGGTAAACAGAATCTTCGCTTTAGTGGAGCCGTGCCTGGGCCGACGCTGCGAATGGAAGACGGTTGGCAACGCGTGAAAATTGCGTTGCACGCGCCCGGAGCGCAGCATTTCTGGATTGCGCCGATTGAAACCGTTTCCGAATCGGAAGAAGGTTTCGAACGCGTCTACCAAGGATCGCAAATTCTTGCGGTCTGGTATCCGGATTTTGCCGGCGGAAATACTTGGCTTGGCCGCTTAGTGTGGCGGGTTGAACAGCTCGACTGATTTAAGATCGCTGACAGACGCGGCTACTTCAGTCGCAAACCAGCAAGTTTTGCGCGAAGGGCCATTCCTCGTCGATCCACTGCCCCTCACATCGAAATCCAGTCCGCTTCGCCATCTCAAGCACTTCCGCAGCGCGATATTTGTGCGAGCTCTCTGTCCAGATCGTCTCGCCTTCCGCAAATTCAATGCGGGTTAGAGCCGCGGCAATCGTTACGCTTTGCGAGCGCAGCGAACGCAGATGCATCTCGATACGCCGTTCCACGCGATTCCAGCGCGCCTCATGCTGAAACTGCGACAGATCGAAATCCGCGCCGAGTTCGCGATTGATACGCGCCAGCAGATTCTTATTGAATGCCGCAGTTACTCCGGCGGGATCGTCATATGCAACGACCTGCGTCTCCTCGTCCTTTTCCAGGTCGGTTCCCAGCAATAGCGTATCGCCGCTTCGCAGAATCCCGCGCACTTCGCGCAAAAATTCATCGCCCATTTCGCGATCGAAGTTTCCGATTGTGCTGCCCAAAAATAGAACCAGCAGATGCTCCTGCGAGTCACGCCCACGCGCTACCGCGCGAAGCCCATCGAGATACGTTTGCTCGTATCCCACGACGCTCACCAAGTCGATCTGTCCAAGCTCTTTTTCGCACGCTGCCAGCGCCGAAGGCGAAATCTCGATCGGATAGTAAAACGTCCGCTGCCGCCGCGAGAGCGCTTCCAGAACCCAGCGCGTCTTCTTCCCGGTACCGCTGCCGAGCTCCGCAACGGAAATAGGAAGCGGCAGCCGCTCCACGATATCGTTCGCGTGCGTCTCCAGCAGTCGAGCATCGGCGCGCGTCAGCCCGTACTCCGGCAGCACGCAAATCGTCTCGAAGAGCGACGAACCGACTTCGTCGTAGAGATACTTCGACGGCAATTCTTTCTGCCCGGATTTCGTGAGCCCGTCTCGAACCGCATCCGCGAACTCCGACACATGACGAACTGGTAGGGAATAAGACAGCATTATCGGCTCCCGCGCCCGAACGGCGCTAGTCTTCTACGCAACGAAACGTTGCGTAGACGTATGGGTAGTGTGGTTGGAACCAGTTACGGAACGAACGTCGCAACATGCAGGCGGCCGTGCGGGGCGAGCCACCCTTCATCACGTAATGCTTGCCATCAAAAAAATTGGCCGAATATCCTGGATAAAAGGACATCGGCTCGAATCCGGGAAAGGGCTCGAATACTGTACGAGTCCATTCCCACCCGTTGCCGACGATGTCGTGAACGCCAAACGCGCTCGCTCCGCGCGGGTATGCTCCGACTGGACTCGGATCCCAGTGCTGAAAGTCGAAGTTGCCGTATTTTTCGCTGGGCGGTTCGTTGCCCCACGGATAATCGCGCTCGACGCCGTCTTCCGACGTGCCGTACGCCGCACGGTGAAATTGCTCTTCGCTCGGCAGTTTGCGTCCGAGCCAATTCGCATAGGCGGTCGCTTCCGCATGGCTCACATACACTGGCCAATCCAGCGGCAACTGGATGTCGCCAAACATCGTGCGATACATCCACAAACTTCCTTCGTGCCGCCAGAACGTCGGATGAGAAAGCCCTTCTTCGTTCTTCCACTTCCAGGCTTCGTCGCTCCACAGTGAGCGATTCTGGTATCCACCAGCCTGCATGAATTGCAGGAAGTCCCGATTCATCACGTTATACGTATCGATCGCGAAACCGGGGACGAAGGCTTCCACGCCATCCATCTCGTTGTCCCAGCCAAATTCCGTATTGTTTCCGCGCTTGAGTCCGAGCGTCGCCGTTCCGGCGGGAATATCGACCAGATGCGATTTCGCGCGCGCTGTCTTCCAGACCGCTTCTTTCGGAGCCGGCACTTTTCGATTCGCGGGCAACTGATGCAGCATGTATGCCAGCGTTTCCGCATGCATCAAGCGATGTTCGATTGCCACTTCGAGCATCGAGAGCAATAGCGGGTGCCCTTCGGACGGGTTCGCGAGCGTCCGCGCGATCGCGCGATCCAGTTCATCACGCAGGCGCTGATTGTAAGCATCGATTTCCGCTCGCGTGGGCCAATCCGAAGGCTGATCGGTCGGCAATCCTCCGCCGACGGGATCGATACCGAACGCGAACAATTTATCGAAATTTTCGTTGAAGGATTGCAGTCCGAACGCCCGTTGCGCGAGCAGATTCCAGTCGAATGATTCGACATGGCCGACGTAAAAAATAATTCGGTGGCGCTCGGCGATTGGACGGTCGTACATCGCCTCTTCGCGGACGATCCGAAACAGGTCGTCGGTGCGTTTTCGGGCTTCGATTAATCGGAAGTGTAGATCGTGGCGAATGCGGACGGCGCTATTGAGGGCTCCCATGCCTGCTTTCTCCCTGCTCTTGGATGCCACTTTCGTCTCAAGGATGCAGCTAAATATCGGCGGGGATGCACTACCATGTTCGCGCCTATTTTGAGACGATGTCAACCTAAACGGTCAACAAAACGCTGGCTAAACTCCTCATCCCCAACGAGTGCAAACTACCATTCAGTTTCGCGATGTGACATACAGCGTAACCCGTAATCTGTCTGGGACTTCCAGAGAGTCTTCGACATTCGACATTGTGAGTGGCGTTTCGTTGGAAATTCACGCGGGCGAAACACTGGTCTTGCTCGGACGCAGTGGAAGTGGCAAAACGACACTCCTGAAGCTCATCAATCGGCTTCTGACCCCCCGAAAAGGTGCGGTTATTGTGCAGAATCGTGCAACTTCCGACTGGGATCCCATCGCTTTGCGTCGCGGAATCGGCTACGTGATACAGGAAGGCGGTCTGTTCCCGCATTTCACGGTCGCTGAAAATGTCGCACTCGTCCCGACTCTTGAAAATTGGGATCCTAGGCGGACTAGTAAACGTGTACAGGAGCTACTGGAACTCGTAGGCCTTGATCCAAAGCAATTTGCTGACCGTCGTCCCAATCAACTTTCAGGTGGCCAGCGTCAGCGTGTTGGTGTCGCTCGTGCCCTTGCCGCCGACCCTCCTATCCTTTTAATGGACGAGCCTTTTGGCGCTCTTGATCCGGTGACTCGTGCGGAAATGCAGCGCGAATTCGCCGACATCGCTCACCGGCTCGGTAAAACGATCGTTTTCGTCACGCACGATCTTCGCGAGGCGCGCCGGCTGGCGACGCGCATCGTTCTTCTCGAATCAGGCCGCATCGTCGCGTCCGCCGCACCCGGCGAATTTCTCAACGTAGACCATCCGGAAGTCCGGGCCTTCGCTGCTACGCTCGATTCCGTTCCTGCCGCTCAATTTCCGGGAACGCAATCGCCACCACCCGATGTTCCCGGGGAGCGCGCATGAGCCGCTGGCAATTCTTCGTCACGCATCGCTCCGATATTTTCCAAGCCACTCTGACGCACCTGATGCTGGTTTCGATCTCGATGCTCATTGCGATCGCGATTGCTGTTCCGCTCGGCATGTTCATTGTCCGGCGGCCGGCGCTGCGTTCGATCGCGCTCGGCGTCGCCAGCATTCTCCAGACGATTCCGAGCCTTGCGTTATTCGGCTTCCTGATTCCGATTCCGTTCATCGGCGGCATCGGCACACGCACGGCGATCGTCGCGCTCGTTCTCTACGCGCTGCTCCCGATTCTCCGCAACACGTATGTTGGCCTCACGAACATCGATACCGCGGTCTTGCAAGCTGCCGAAGCGATGGGCATGACAGAAAGCCAGATTCTCTGGCGCGTTCGTCTTCCTCTCGCGCTTTCCGTGATACTCGCCGGTATTCGCACATCCACGATCATCACGATCGGTGTGGCCACGATTGCAGCTGCCATCGGCGCCGGCGGTCTCGGCACGTTCATCTTCCGCGGCGTTGCCATGGTGAGCGATGCCGTGATCTTGGCCGGTGCGATTCCCGCCGCTCTCCTTGCAATCGTCGCCGACGGCTTATTAGCTCTGCTCGAGCGCCGTCTCAAAGTCACCTAATCTTCTCTGTGCCGTCTCTGTGCTCTCTGCGTCCTCTGTGGTTGATTCTCTTTTGCTTCCGCCAACCGAAGAGATGTGTGAGACATTGCAACCATGCGCCGCGCCTTCTTTCTGCTCATCTTTCTCGCGCTTTCCGTCACCGCCTGTGGCCCATCCCAACCGCACATCACCGTCGGCTCCAAATTCTTCACCGAGCAGATCATCCTCGGCGAACTCCTCGCGCAACATATCGAAGCCCGCACCGGCATTCACGTCGATCGCAAATCCAATCTCGGCGGCACGTTGCTCTGCCAGCAGGCGCTCCTTTCCGGCGAACTCGACCTTTACGTCGAATACACCGGCACGGCGCTCACCGCTGTCCTCGGCGAAACGCCTACCGACAATTCGAATGCGCAAGCCGTCTACGAGCGGGTCAAGCAGGGCTACGCCCAGCGTTTTAACCTCGATGTCACCGAGCCACTCGGATTCGAAAACACATTCGCGATGGTCGTCCGCGGCTCCGACGCTGAACAATTCCATCTCAGCAAAATCTCCGACATCATTCCGATTGCTCCTCGTTGGCACGCGGGCGTCGGCTACGAATTCCTGGAACGCCCGGATGGCTACCGCGGTTTTGTCCAGCGCTACGGCCTCCACTTTGCGGAAACACCGAGCGTGATGGATCTCGGCCTCATCTATCGCGCGCTGGTCGACAAAAAGGTCGACATCGTCGCCGGCAATTCCACGGACGGCCTCATCGACGCGCTTCATCTCGTCGGGCTTTCCGACGATCGCCACTATTTCCCGCCCTACGATGCCGTACCAATCGTCCGCCACGACACGCTGGCGAAATTTCCGCCGCTTCGCGCAGCTCTCGCCGACCTCGCCGGCAAAATCTCCGCTGCCGACATGCGCCACATGAACGCCGAAGTGGACGCCGACCAGCGCGACCCCGCCGCCGTAGTCCGCGCCTTCCGCGCCTCAAAAAATCTCTGATTTGACGTTGTGACTCGAACTCACGATAGGAAATATGTATCGAAAGCCCAATGAAAAAAGCGTTGTCATCCTGAGCGAAGCGAAGGATCTCAGCCGTTAGCCCAACCACAATCGATCCGCCGCCACCGCCATGTACGGGCGCAGCACCGCTGCGCCCCAACTTGCCCGGACTTAAACTCCATCGCACTTCAGTCCCTATCGATGTAATCCAATCCCGAGCGACTTTCTCTACGGCAACGCAAACGCCACCACGTAATCCCCCTGCTTCGTCCCCAACTTCCCGTGCCCGCCCGCCGCGATCACCACATATTGCTTCCCGCCCACCACGTACGTCATCGGCGTCGCCTGCCCGCCCGCCGGCAATTCATACGACCAAATCTCTTTCCCATTCTCCGCGTCGAACGCGTGAAACATGTTGTCCATCGACGCCGCCGTGAACACGACCCCGCCCGCCGTGACGATCGGCCCGCCAAAATTGACCGTCCCCGTATGCTTGTCCTTGACGTAGCTCCCCAGTGGCACATCCCACGTCTTCGTCCCAGTAAACAAATCGACCGCCTCGGTCGTTCCCCAGGGCGGAGGCGTGCACGGCGTCCCCTTCGGCCCCAGAAATGTCTCCCGATACATTCCGTACGGCGCTCCCGACTGCCGCGCAAATTCACCGGTCATCCGATTTTTTTCGCGCTCGTCATACACTTCGCCCAATTTGGCGCGCTCGATCAATTGCACCCGCATCGCCAGATGATTGGTGTTCATGATCAACAGATGCCGCTGCGGATCGAACGCGGAACTGCTCCAGTTCACGCCGCCCGCGTTGCCGGGATACACGATCGTCCCCTGCAAACTGGGTGGCGTAAAAATTCCTTCCGACCGCGATGCCGCGATGCGGTCCTCGCACCACTTGCGCTCTTCCTCGGTCTTGCCGAATGCATCGCTCGCCTTCAATCCTTCAGGCACCGTTGAAATCCCCGACGGTTGTGTCGGCCACGCTTCATCTCCGGGAATGTCCGTCTTCGGCACGGCGACTTCTTCGACGGGCAACAGCGGTTTTCCGTTCAGCCGATTCAAAACAAACACGCGCCCCATCTTCGTCGTAATTGCGATTGCGGGCGTTTTATCTTTCCAGGTAAACAATGTCGGCTGCGACGCGACGTCGTAGTCCCACAAATCGTGGTGCACCACTTGGAATCCCCACACGAATTCGCCCGTCGAAGCTTTCAGCGCGACGACCGAGTTCGCCCACTTGTTGTCGCCCTTGCGGATTCCGCCGAAATAATCCGGCGAAGCGCTTCCCGTCGGCACAAACACCAGGTCGCGCTCCGCATCCACGGAAATTGTGGACCACGCGTTTCCCGCCCCGGTTCGTGGCTTCGTATCTTTTCCCCACGGAATCGGATCCCAACTCCAGAGCTGTCGACCCGTCCGCACATCGAATCCGCGCACGATTCCGCGTTCCAGCCGCACCGCGCGGTTGTCTCCAATCGACGACCCTGTGATCACCACATCGCCGGCAATCGCTGGCGCCGATGTCACCTGATAATCGCCGACATCGCGCAGCTCCACGTCGCGCGTCAGATCGACTTGCCCATGCTCTCCAAAATCCTCGCAAGGTTTTCCAGTCGCGCCGTCGAGAGCGATCAGACGTCGCGTTGATCGTCCCGATAAAAATCCGCAACGCACAAACCGAGCCGCGCTTCGCCTTCGTGTCGTGCCATGCCGAAACTCCGCGCGACGTGGCCTCCGAGTAGCTGTGCAGCAAATCCAGGTCCGGATCGAACTCCCAAATCTTCGTTCCCGTCGCTGGATCGAGCGCGAATACTTGTCCCCACGGCGTGCTCAGATAAAGTTTGCCGTCCACCAGAATCGGCGTCGTCTCGAACGTCGCTTTTTCGTTTAAATCGCGCTTCTCGTCAAGCGCCCCCGTTCGAAACGTCCACGCCACCTTGAGCTGCCCGACGTTGCTCGCATCAATCTGTCGCGCCTCCGAATAACGCGCGCCGCCCGGATCGTTCCCATAATTCGGCCAGCCGATATCCTTCGTTTGCCCGGCGCAATCTCGCGCGCCAAGCCCGCATAAAATCACTAACGCCAGCGCCATCCACATGATGCTCACGATTTTCATCAGCGGCTCCACTCCATCCTCACGACTCATCAAATCATTTCAATCCAATTTCAGGCTCCAAGAATCCGTTCGAACGTGATCCCACGCAACATCCCAGGGACGACCGGGCCAAACCCCGTGCCGACCGGTCCAGTACCGCCATCCGGCCGAACCGTCTTCCGGCGCATCCTTCTCACCGGTATAATCCATCTAACTTTTTGTAACGAAAATTCACCTTGCCTCTTCTAAGCTGAGGCGACACTTTCGCAGGCGGAAACTCGAATGAAAACAAAACTGTTTATCGGGCTCATCGCATCTTCGTTTTTGGTCGTCGGCGCTCAAGCCCAAATGGGTGGCGGCCAGGGCCAATCCCAGCCCAATGCGAACTCGGGCGGAAACGCCAACGCAAACACCAACGTGAATAAGCAGCCCGACATGGATACGCTTATCCGTCAGGGCCACGCCGGAAGCTACTACGGTGGCGTTGTCAAAGTCTCCAGCGGCGCGCTCCCGTGGGATCCGGTCCTCGTCAATGTCGTCTGCAATGGCGAGACGCGCTACACCACCGCGACCGATCCAAAGGGCAACTTCCTCATTTCGCCAAGGCCAGGCGACGCCGCGGCCAACAGCGCCGCTTCCACACCCAACGGACCCGGCGCCGACGCGCAAAATAAATTTGCCGCGCAGTGGGTCGGCTGCAACGTGCAAGCCGCGCTCCCCGGCTACGATTCCAGTTCCGTGACCATCGCCAATCGCAACCTCACCGACGATCCGAATATTGGCACGATCACTCTCAAGCCCGCCGAGAACTCGGCGGCCTCGTCCA
This sequence comes from uncultured Acidobacteriota bacterium, assembly GCA_963766985.1. GTDB lineage: Bacteria > Acidobacteriota > Terriglobia > Acidiferrales > UBA7541 > Acidiferrum. Next base: position 409,028 of record CAVYCJ010000002.1, on the reverse strand, counting down.
CCAGCGCCACGACCGCCGCCGCTCCAAAGGACGCGACCAAGGCCTACGAAAAAGCGCGCAGCGAGTGGGTCGAGAACAAGCCCGACAAAGCTCAAAAGGATTTGCAGAAAGCCGTGCAAATCGATCCGCAATTTGCCGAAGCCTGGTATCAGCTCGGCAAATTGCAGGAGGTGCAGAAATCTCCCGACGCCATCAACTCGTTCCAGAAAGCGGTCGCGGCTGATCCGAAGTTCGTCCCACCCTACGAACATCTCGTTTCGAGCGAAGCGCAAGCCGAGAAATGGCAGGACGTTCTCGACAACACCAACAAAGAGTTGCAGCTGAATCCAGCGGGCTCACCGCGGCTGTTTTACTTCAACGCGATCGCCAACATGAAACTCAACAAACCCGACGCCGCCGAAGAAAGCGTCAAAAAAGCAATCGCCGCCGATCCGCAACACACGGAGCCGAATGCCGAGCAGCTTTATGCCGTGATTCTGGCGAACAAACAGGATCTCCCCGGCGCGCTCGAACACCTGCGCATAGCGATCAAGTACTTGCCGCCAGGCCCCAACGCCGACCTGGTCAAGAAGCAAATCGCCCAACTCGAATCCGCAACCAACGCTCAGCCTCAATCAAAGTAACAAGTCCGTGTAGCGGCGCAGCATGCTGCGCCCCAGCTTGCCCGGACGTATAATCCACGCCTCGATAGCGTCGGCTCGAACTCCGCGCTAAACCAGATGACATCGACGCGCACTCTCTACTCGACGTTCACCGCCGGATAGTCCTCCACATATTCCTCGTCATTACACCCGTAATACGTGCACGTTCGCGCGTCGAAATCGACTTCGTATCGCACGACACCCGCGCGCCACGACGCCATCAGAAACTCAGGAAAAGTGCTTTCGCCTCTTTGATCTGTGCGCAGCGCCGTGATCAGCGCCTCACGGTCGAATTTCGGCACGTCGCTCATTCCGGTAATCAGCGGCGCGCCCTGATTCACGACCGGCCCTTCCTCAGTCAGATACAAGCTCTGACCCGACGGCAAGCTCCAAAGATTGCGCTTCACGCCCGCCCGTCGAAGCGTTTCTGCGAGATATGGAAAGCCTCCGACTTTCGGCCGTCCCGCCATCGCTCGTTTCATGGCAGCTTCCAGTTTCTCGATCGCCTTGCTCATCGTGTTTCTCCCACTTCCGCAGGATGACTGTGTTGCCGTTCGAAGCCGTTTATTTTGCCATCCTCCAGCGCTCGCCGGTCGAAATCGGCTTCACCGTTTACATCCGCCCCGGCTTCGACGTATAAAATCCGCCGCATCCTTGGATATGCGTTCCAGCTTACTTGGAAGCGCAGTTAGGCGGACTCCGTGACCCATCTTCAAATCATGCTCTGGCTTTGCGTCGCTGCCTATGGATTCCACGTCCTCGAGGAGTTCATTTTCGACTGGCGCAACTGGGCGCGCCAGGTTCTTCACCTTCCCGCGCGATGGGAAGACTTCTACGTCACCAACTGTCTCGTCATCGTTGTGGGAATCGTTGCTGTCGAAATCGCGCCCGAATTTCCGGCCATTGCTCTCAGCCTTCCAGCGCTCATGTTGATCAACGGCACCTTCATGCACGTCTTCCCGTTCATCCTGAAGCGCGGCCGCTTCTCGCCCGGCCTGATCACTTCCATCTTGCTGTTCTGGCCAATCGGCACCTACACAATGCTCGCAGCTGAGCCTACTGTGCACACTGTCATCATCGCTCTCTTCGTGGGAGCGGCAATGCTCGCAACCCCCATCGCTTTTCTCATATTGAAACAACGAACCTACTTCGACCAAGAACGCGCCATGTAGCACCGTCCTTCATCTTCGCCACCCGCAAACGCACGCGCGCAAAAAAACGAAACGCCCGGCAGTCGCCTGCCGGGCGTCGTCCTTCAACATTGGTGAAATGCGATCCGTTTGAGAAGGGAACTACACTGCGCGCCGATCGCTAGTTGCGACCCGCAGCCTTTGCTTTCGACTTCGTGTTGCTCTCTTCTTCTTCCGATTCGTCCGAGCCTTCTTCCGTCGGAGCCTGCTCCAGAATCTGCGCCCCGATCGTTCGCAACTTCTCGTCCGCCGCTTCCTCTTCCTTCAACGTCTCGCTCAGCAGCTTCACAACTTCATCGTTCCCCATCTGCTTCGCCAGATTGATCGCCGTCGTATAACCGGCCATCTCGTAATGTTCCACGCGGCTTCCGGCCCCGATGATGCCCAGGTCCAGCACGTTCTCGTCGCCGTCCTCTTCGAGCGCCTCCGCGCCTTCCTCGATCACGCCCTCCATGCCCTTGCACTTCTTCCCAGAGGTCGTCGTGCCGAGCAACTTCGCCACTTGCTCCAGCCTTTCGATTTGACCCTCGGTCTCCTTCAGGTGCGCCTCGAAAGCCGCCGAAAGCTCTTCATTGTTCGATCCCTTCGCCATCTTCGGAATCGCTTTGGTCAGTTGTTTTTCTGCCGAATACAAATCCTTGATTTCGTCTTCCAACAAATCCTTGATTGTCGACAATTCACTCACGTCCGTCTCCTTGTTCTAATTTCGTTAGGTTGCTTTGGACTGATTTCGAATCCAACTCCATTCGAAATCTCCGTGCTATCAGTGTTCGCCGGCACGCCCAGCCCCCGTTAATCCCTGCAATCTCCGACAACGCTAGGTGAAACCCTTCACGCACCCTGAGAACAGTCCTTAGACCGCTCTACTTCAGCCATTCGAACGCCAGCGCCTCTTCCCCCATCGCCTCTTCGACCACCGGCTTCGCAATCTCCAGCCCCTTCTCGCTGTTCACAAACATCACCACCCCCGATTTCGCTTTCGGGTCCGCCATCACAAACGCCTTGAACGAGCCGTTGTCGCCCCAATGCCAGATCGTTTCGCTTCCATCCACGCGTTGAATCCCCCATCCCAATCCCCAAAATAAAGTCTTCGACAACTCCTTCGGCTCTTTCTTGATGCAAATCCTGCACTCCGGATCGAGCGCAATCTCCGGCGTTTCCATCTCGCGCAGCGTCTCGGGCTTCAGCCCCTTGCCATCTAAAACTGCCGCAACGAACAGCGCATAATCTTTCGCCGTCGTATTCAGCGTCGACGCCGCCCCCGCTTCATTCGGCTTCCACTTTTTCTCCGGCTTCCCATCGCCGTCATGACCCGTCGCCGTCAGCGCATCAAACTCCGGCTTCCACACATAGCTGCTGCTCGTCATCCCCAGCGGCGTGAACACCGCCTCCGTCATATATTCGTTCAGCAATTTCCCCGTGATTTTCTCCACCACCCGCTGCAAATAGATATACCCTTCGCCCGAATAACTGAACCGCTCTCCCGGCGTGAAATAAATCGGTAGCGCATCTCCATCCCGCCAATTCGGAAATCCCGTCCGATGGCTCAACACGATCCGCGCCGTAATTTTTGCCAGCCGTTCATCCCCCGCAACGTATGGCTTCGGCAAATAAGTCGTCAGCGGAACATCCAGCCCGATCTTGCCTTGCTCCACCAGTTTTAAAACGCCATACGCAAACACCGGCTTGCCCAAGGAAGCCGCCTCAAAAACGGTCTCCGTCGTAACCGGCTGCCCGCCCTTCGCTTCCCTCACTCCAAACCCGTGCGCCCACGCCGTCTTCCCGTCGCGAATCACCGCGATCGTCAGCCCCGGTATCTCGTCCTTCTGCATCAGCCCCGGAATATCCCGCTCCAGTTGCGCAGTGCTCGCTCCCGCGTGTACCGTGCGTCCCCGCCTCGCCCTCACCATCGGCGAAAAAACCGCCAAACCCGCAATCGCAGCCATAAACACAACACCAATTCGCGTCCCCATCCTCAACCGATCCATCCCGCCTCCAAAAGTGTCCTGAGTCACGCCATATAGACGAACCAGCACGCCGCGCGTCCTCACCTGCCACTTCCGTGAAAGGAGTAACGACGCATCCCGTTCTTTTGTTCCGCAGTGCGACGTGCGGACATAACAGAGCCAGTCCACTTCTCTGGGCAAATCCCTTCTCCGCTGTTCACTGGGAACTTATTCCCACGTGCCAGGGAAATGGAACGCACAAGGCTTGACTGATATCGCTGCAAGGGTATAGTTCGCGGATTCATTTGTGCCAGGGGCGCCCGAAAGGGTGCGCGATTAGCGGTTCAAGGAGGAATTTGTGCAAGGTCGGCGAGGAGTTGCGTGGTTCTCTGTCTGCTCGTTTGCGCTAACAATTTGCATCGTTGCGGCGAGCCTGACGAGCTGTAATTCGACCAGCACCGGTAACGCGCAAACCCTCACCGTCTCCCCATCGTCCCTGACCATTCATCCAGGCGATCAGGGCGCGACCATCACCGTGAAGGTCGGATTAGTTGGGCATACAGGGCCACTGGACGTCACACTTTCCCTCCCGTCGGGAATCACCGCGACACCTCTCACGCTTGCCCCAGGCCAGACTAGCGGCACGATTACTCTCAACGCGTTCGAATCGGCCGATGCAGAGGACTTCTCAAACGACACGCCGGTTGCGCTTACGTCGCATACACGAAACGTCAGCGTTTCGGCCGCGAACGACCCGGGTCCAGGCGGCCTCACCGGTAGTTTCCAATTGACCGTCTCCCTGGAGAATCCTTCATTCGCCCCGGCTCCCAGTGCCATCAACATTCCCATCGTCAACATCAACACGGGCGGCGCGCCGATCGCCGACAAGGTAACCAACGTCCCGGGTTCGATCACCATCACCTCCGCCGACGGCAAGACCTCCTACCTCCCCAATGCCAGCGACACCGATAACACCGCCACCTTTCACCTCCACGGCAATTCGACTATCCTCATGCCGAAGAAGCCGTACCACTTCAAATTGAATACCAGCCTCGATCTTCTCAACACCATGGGCGTGAGCTGCCCATACACAACCGGCAAGAAAGCCACCTGCGACAAGAGCAAGACCTACGACCTTCTCGCCAACTACGACGACAAGACTTTCCTGCGCGACTGGGCCGCCTTGTCCTTGGCGAATTCAATTCCCATGACCACTGGTTATCTCACGTCGCCGCCTGGGTCCCCCAGTCCGAGCGGCACAGCAACGCTGATGCCGTGGGCGCCGCATTCCATTTTCGTCGAACTCTTCCTCAACGGCGTCTATGAAGGCAACTATCAACTGATCGAGGAAGTCAAAGTCGACGGCCATCGCGTCAACATCACCGAGCTCGCGGAAACCGACACCGCTCCTGCCGACGTAACCGGTGGCTACCTGATGGAAATCGATCCGGCTCATCACGATGAGGCTTACGTATTCACAACACCTCAAGGTGTTGTGATCGGACTCGAAGATCCGGACTTTACGCCGGATCCGGAAATCTCTCAGCAGACGGCTTACATCACGAATTATGTCGACACAGCTGAAAACGCCCTTTTCGGTCCTAACTTTACGGATCCGTCTTTGGGTTGGCGCGCTTACTTCGACGAAGCTTCCGCCGTCAACTTTTATATCGTCAATGAGGTGACCGGTAACGTCGACGGCGGCGATTTCGCGAGCAGCGACTACCTCTACAAAGACGCGAACAACCCGCTGCTTTACATGGGCCCTGTATGGGATTTCGACACCAGTGGTGGCAACGTGAATTGGGCGCCGATCTCGAATCCGACGATCCCGTGGATGCGGGTGCAAAATCCTTGGTTCCCGAAGCTGTTTCAGGACCCAGGCTTTCAGGCCGACGTATTAAAGCAGTGGAATAAGCTTAAATCCGACGGCGTTCTCGACGCTTGGCTGGCGTCTATCAACGCCCAGGCGGCCGCTCTCGAGCAATCACAGAAAAACAATTTTGGTCGCTGGCCCATGCAGGGAATTATGGTCTGGCCCAACGTCCAGGCCTCGGGGAGCTACGACGGCGAAGTCGCCTACTTCGTGAATTGGCTCAAGCTTCGCATCTCCTACATGGACGACATCCTGAATGGCAAAGCGCAAACCACCACCGCGCTTCACCAGCCGGCAAAGTCGCTCACGTCCGGCACGCCCGTCACCTTCACGGCAACAGTTACCGGCGCGCCCGGCGCAACCGGTTCGGCATCGTTGCTCGTCGACGGCGTCTCCGTCGGCACCGGCAATCTCGACGGCACCGGCACCGCAACGTTCACGGTCCAGAGTCTCCCCGCCGGAACTCATTCTCTTGTCGCCGTCTTCAGCGGCAACACCAGCCAGGCCATCTCCGCCTCCGACCTGATAAACGTAACCGTCACAACCCCATAACCTATCGTGGTATCACTGCAGGAGCGCCGTCGCGCTCGCGAACGGCGAAGGCGACCACTGGAAGATATCTCTAGTGTGTTCGTGGATTCAGATCGCGCGACAACATCAATTTCAGCGTTACCCTGTCAGCGCCGCCACTCCAACCAACGCCAACGCCGGTCTCCACGTTCACGAATCCGCCCTTCCAATCCACTGTCGCCCAGGTCTCATGAAATTGTTGGTTTTGCGGCACGAACGCGCGGAGTCGGCCAAAGCCGTCGTACTCTTCAAGTGCGACGGCCCACCGATCGTTCAAGTTGTACGCGATCCTTCCTGCCGGGTTGTATTCCAATCCTTTCACGCCGCCCGTGTAGTCCGTGTCTAAAATCGGATTGTAGATGAGATCCCACCGGCCAAGATGAAGTCCGACGATCGGTCGAAACTCCGAAGTGATTCGTCTCGATTCCCAGTAAAGCGCGTTCACACTGAATTCGAAGTTCAAGCCCGTAAAAAAATTTGTGATCGTGCGCGTGCGGACGAACAAATAGCTCACGAATCTTAAAACCGTTGATCGTTGCGCCTTGATTTCCCGAATAGAAGCTGTACACCGGTAAGTACAGGCCTTGCTCAAACCACGGCTTCACGCCGTAGGCCCATTCCGCCGCGCCGTTGACCGAATCATTCGCGATGATTGCATTCGGGAATTCAGGAACAGTTCGCCCAATCGGCGTGAAGTTGGTGTGAACCATCAGGTTGAAAACGCCCGGCTCGGCAATCTCCGCGTCGTAAACCTGAATTTCGTCTGTTTGTCCGTGTGCGCTCGGGCATATTGCCGCCAGCACGAACCCCACGATGAACAGCCGAGCGTTTCTGAACAATCCCGAGAGGAAGTCCATGTGCAGTCGCTGATGGCGGTAAGACGATTGCATGCCGGGACGGTCGGCCGCACGAAAATGCGAAAATTCGGGCAGAACTAAAACGTATTCTGTTCCGTCGAAGCTAAACCTCAGATAAATTCCCTCCAGCGCGCACTCGCCCCGAAACTCCGCATCCAGCGCGATGTCCGCCGCCAGCCTCTCTACTGCGGCCTGAGGTAAAGGAACCCCATCGGCTCGACACATCGGAGAGAAGCCATGTGCACGGGAGACGTTCACGGTCCAGAGTCTCCCCGCCGGAACTCATTCTCTCGTCGCCGTCTTCAGCGGCAACACCAGCCAGGCCATCTCCACCTCCGACCTGATAAACGTGACCGTCACAACCCCATAACCGATCGTCCTCAATTGGGGCGCCTCTGCGTCTCGCTGAGCGCCTTCACTTCCAGAAATAGATAATCGCGGATCCAGTAACGATGAATCCCCCTCCAACCAAAATCGCCGGAGTCGGGATCGCGCGGAAAAACAGGAAATTCACGATCTGAAACATAACGAACAACGAAGCCAGGTAAATCCCCGTCGTCTCGGCAAACTCCACCGGAGCCAGATTCAGAAACAATCCATACATCCCCAGCAGCGCGGTTGCCCCCGCAAACAGCGCGACACGCCCGCTGGAAGAATGATGATGCAGCGCAATCCTCATCAGCGCATCACCCACCGCCTCAAAACTGGTCGCCGCCAAAATGAATGCGAAAATTTTCATAATGTCGAAATGCTGTCAGACCGTCCCACCCGAATCAACCATTTCCGGATGGACCCACTTGCGCCCTGCGGTTTCGACCGGATTGTTATACTCCCAAACAATCATCAAGTTCCTTTCCCAAAGGGATTCATATTCGTCCAGAAAATCTGCGCCCGCGCCGACAACCCTTCCAGAACTGAACTCCACGAAGCACAGCAGTTCTTGCCGCGTCACGTCACATAGCCTGCCTCGAATCAAGCCTCATCCCCATTTACTCCACCAAACCATTTTTGTTACCGTGGAGGTGCCGCAGTTCAACGCTCTTCTCGCGCAACCAGCGGCTGCTCTGAGCTCGCAGGGCAGGAGACTTCGACGTGTCACTTCTCGATCCGCCCCCGGTAGTCACCCATAAATCCCGCCCGTTAGTTTTCACCGGCGTTGCTCTCGTTCTGGTCGTCGCTATCGCACTCTGGTTTGGCTTCCGCTACTACCCAGAAAAGCGCGCCGTCGCTCATTTCTTCGACGCCGTGGTCGCGGGCGACACCCAGAAAGCCTACGAACTCTGGAAGCCCAAACCCAGCTACCGCATGGAAGACTTCGTCGCCGACTGGGGTCCCAAAGGCTATTTCGGCCCCGTGAAGAGCTACAAAATTCTCCGCGAACGTTCCCCCGTCGGTTCCAACGCCGTCGAGGTCGCCGTCGCGCTGAGTCCCTTCTCCCCAATGCCCGACCCCAACGACCCCGCCCAAAAAGAACAAAGCCAGAAAACCCGCGTCATCGGCATCTGGGTCGTCACCGCCGACAAATCCCTAACCTTCCCCCCATGATCCTGACGTTCCTCCAGTGATCCCCTAGGGGCACGGCACGCCCGTGCCCGCTGTTCGTTCTGTCAACGAATTCCACGCCCACGATCCGTATGGAGTGCGGCGCCCCGCGCCGCTTTACCCCTGTAAACCGCTCCGCCTAAGTCAGAGTCGGGCGCAAAACCCTCCATCCTGTCATTCCGACCGAAACGAGCCGGCGCCTTTTCCCTCGCGTTCGTTTCCTGCGAACGCGCCGGCTTGCGTAGTGGAGGAATCTCTCTTCGATGCGTCCGAGTTCGCGATCCATTTCACGCCGCACACTCCATCCATTTCGTTCGACACCATACCCAACCCCAATTCGAACGCCATAACCCACGATTCGAACTAAGTACTAACAAATACTATGACTTGACAAGTATCACGAATCATCTTATAATGCCCAATGCTCCCCGAAATCACGCACGAATTCTTCAGCAGGCGAAATAAAACCAAAACTCGCGTCGCCGCAACTCTCACAAAATAAGCCCCTTCCGCACTCTTTCACTTTTCCCAAATCGGGAATGGTGCAACTCCAACAAATCAAACATGTTGCGCACTCTTGCGAAAACAACCGGGGGTATACCCCCTTTCGCCCTCTTTCGCCTCCCAACTCGACTCCACCTCGCCGCCTTTGCTACAGTCAACCTTCGATACCGGAGCCTCCATGCCGATTCCCAAAGATCTCCTCGACATCCTCGTCTGTCCGCAGTGCAAAACGCCGCTCCACCAGCTCACCGACGCCGCCAGCGGACTCCAGTGCCAGACCTGCCGCCGCATCTATCCGGTCCGCGACGAAATCCCCGTCCTGATCATCGACCAGGCCACCAAAGCTCCCGACTGATCGCGCTCCAACAAAATTTGCCAGAACTCGCCAAAAATCATGCCCACTTCGCCCACTGACCTCGCCCAGTCCGCCGCTCGCCTCAAGCGTCTCGTCCCGCGTCTCCATGGCAAACGCATCGGAGTCGTCGGCGACCTCATGCTCGACCGCTACCTCTGGGGCACCGCTTCGCGCCTCTCGCCCGAAGCCGCCGTCCCCGTCGTCGATTTCGCCGAACAAAGTGAATGCCTCGGCGGAGCCGGAAACGTCGCCGCGAATCTCGCCGCACTCGGCGCAAACGTCGAAATGTTTGGCGTCGTCGGCGCCGGCAAAGCTCCCGCCGACGAGCCCGGCGAATCGCTCCGCAAAGATTTGCGCGCCGCAAACATTTCAGACAAAGGCGTCCTCTCCGACGCGCGCCGCATCACCACGGTAAAAACGCGCATCATCGCGCGCCACCAGCACATCGTCCGCGTCGATCGCGAGCGCCGCGAACCGCTCCATCCCGACACACAAGGCCGCCTGCTCCGCGCGCTTTCAGCTTCGCTGAAAAATCTCGACGCAATCGTTGTCTCCGACTACGACAAAGGCATCATCACCGACGATTTCGCCGACAAGGTTCTCGGTGCAGCGCACAAACTCAAAGTTCCCGTCTTCGTCGGCCCCAAACGCTCGAAGCTCTACGCCTACCGCGGCGCAAGAGCGATCGTCTGCAATGCCAAAGAGGCCGGCCAATTTCTCGCCCAGACTCTGACCGATGAAAAATCCTTCGACGATGCAGGCCGCGCATTGCTCTCGCATTTCGGCTGCGAATCGGTCCTGATCACCCGCGGCGAAAAGGGAATGACTCTGTTCGAGGAATCCTCGCCGCAGCCGTTGCACATTCCCGCCACAAGTTTTGAAGTCACCTACGCGCGCGTAGGAAAATCCGGCATCGACCGCGCCTCGAGCGGCCGTCAGGTTTTCGACGTCACCGGTGCAGGCGACACCGTGCTCAGCGTGCTCGCTCTCGCCGCCGCAGCAGGCGCCCCGCTCCCCGACGCCGCGCGCCTCGCCAACGCCGCCGCCGGCGTCGTCGTCGGCAAACTTGGCACCGCCACCGTCGCCCCCGACGAACTCCTCCACCTTCTCACCGAGCTCAGCCGCTAATCGAATTTGAAAATCGTAAGGGAGTGAACGGCGAAAATTTAAAGAGTTGAAGAAAAGGAGATCGAAAAAGAAGGACGAGGCAAAAAACAGCGACGAAAGGCAGGATTATGTAGGGGCGCAGCATGCTGCGTCCCATGTCCGCAAAATCGATCCGGCGACACTCTATCCCTGCAGCGCGCCGCCAGCGCCTTTCGGCAACTCGATCTCATACTTCGTGCGCGCCTTCTCGCCATGCAGTTCCAACGCGAACCCAATCAACTTATCGAGTAGTTCGCGAAACGGAATCCCGCTCGCTTCCCAAAGCTTCGGATACATGCTGATCGAAGTAAAACCCGGAATCGTATTCACTTCGTTGAGGAATAATTTTCCGCCGGCGCGCTTCTCGAGAAAGAAATCGACGCGCGCCATTCCGCTCAGCTCCAGCGCGCGAAACGCCTGCACCGCCAGCTTCTGAATCGTCTTGATCTGCGCTGTCTTCAGCTTCGCCGGAATCAAAAGCTGCGTTCCGTCTTCCAGATATTTCGCCGTGTAATCGTAAAACTCGCGATGCGGCACAATCTCTCCGGGAATCGAAGCTTTCGGATCGTTGTTGCCGAGCACCGAAACTTCAATCTCGCGCGCCACCACCGATTTCTCCACGAGAATTTTCATCGCAAATTCTGAAGCGAGATTCAACGCTGGCGCCAACTCCGCTCGCGAATGCACCTTCGTCATTCCCACCGACGACCCCAGCGCCGCCGGCTTCACGAACACCGGATATTTGAATTTCGATTCGATCGTTTTCTGCACCTGCTTGGGATTTTTCTCCCACTCATAGCGGTGCACCGTCACCCACGGCACAACAGGAATCTTCGCAACCTGCAAAAGTTTTTTCGCGACGTCCTTGTCCATCCCAACCGCTGAACCAAGCACGCCGGCGCCAACAAATGGCAGCCCCGCAAGATCGAGCAACCCTTGAATCGTTCCGTCCTCACCATACGTCCCGTGCATCACCGGAAAAACCACATCGAGCTTCTGCGCCGCAGCGCCGCTGTGACTTCCATTGCCGCCGAGCGGAATCAAAGAAACGTCGGTCGGATCGGCCGTCATCGCGACGGGCTGCCCGCCACGCACAATCTCCTTGGGCAGCATCTGCTGCGCGCCAGCACCAACGCGCCACTGACCTGCCTTCGTTATGCCAATCGGAATCGGCTCGTACTTCGCGGGATCGAGGCCGCGAATCACCGAAGCCGCCGACGCCAGCGACACTTCGTGCTCGCCGCTACGCCCACCAAACAAAACGCCTACGCGCAATTTCTTCTCAGGATTGGACATGTTGTCTTTCGCAACGACCCGTTCAGGTCGTCCTGCCAGTTTAGCCTCGCAGCCCCTAACCGCCAGCGATTCCGCCTGCCGATGCTGTCAATCCCTAACCGCACGAACGGGCAGGATCGGCAGCAAAAATATTTGGAACTTCCCAAGACAATCTGGCGTTTCTATCGTCAGTTCATGTGGCAATAGCACATGTGGAGGGTGGATGTCGCCGCAGCTCGAGATGTTGAAGGGAACATTGGACTTAATGGTGTTGCAGACGCTGCAGGCGATGGGGGCGTTGCACGGCTACGGCATTGCGCGGCGTATCGAGCAGGTCAGCCGCGACGCTATCTTGTTGAATCAAGGGACGATCTACGCGTCGTTGGTCCGGCTGCAGCAGCGCGGCCTGATCAAGTCCGAGTGGGGCATCTCCGAAAACAATCGGAAGGCCAAGTTTTATTCAATCACGGCGCGAGGGTCGAAGCGTCTCGCGGAGACGGCGGAGAATTGGGAGCAGCTTTCGGCGGTGATCGCGCGGTTTTTCGCGGGGGCCAAGGATAGCCTGTGAACGGAAGCGCAAAATTCAAAAACGAACCGTGGTTGATATTTGACGACCGGGCAAGCTGGGGCGCAGCAGTGCTGCGCCCCTACACGACCGTGCCAAGCACCCCGAAGCGGGGCTGCGTTGATCGCGAATCCCTCGCGTGGCAGCACGGCGATTACACGGGGAACGAGAGTCGCTGATGGGGGACGGGGTTCGCATTTTGTGGGCGAAGATTCGGGCGATTTGGTCGAAGACCGATTTGGACGACGAGTTCAACGCGGAGCTCGAGTCGCACCTGGATTTGCTGGCAGCCGAGTACGAGAAGGCGGGAATGCAGCCGCAGGAAGCGCGGCGGCAGGCGATTTTGAGAGTGGGAGGGCGTGAGACCTTGCGCGAAGAAAATCGAGACAGCCGGGGGTTGCCGTTCCTGGAAGTGCTGAGCCAGGACGTGAAATACGCGCTGCGAACTCTGCGGCGCGACAAAGCGTTCGCGATTTTTGCGATTTTGATTGCGGGGCTGGGCGTCGGCGCGAGCTGCACCGTTTTCAGCGTTGTGAATACGCTCCTGATTCACAAGCTGCCGTTCAAGGATCCGGATCATCTCGCCTGGATTGCGAACAACACCGATGAGACGAACGACATGTCGGGGAAGACGTCGCAGGTCGATCACTTCAAGGACTTGCGCGACAAGACGCAGTCGTTTTCGGAAATGGCTGCGTACTTCGCGTTTTACGGCGTAGGCGACGCGAAGCTGATCGAAGGCGGAACGCCCGAGCGGTTGACGAGCGTACCGGTGTCAGAAAATTTCTTTCCGCTGCTCGGAGTCGAGCCGGTGCTGGGCAGGCAATTCAGCGACGACGAAGCGAAATTTAATGGGCCGCACGCTGTGATGCTGAGCGACGCGATCTGGCGGAATAAGTTCGGAGCCGACCCGCACATCGTCGGAAGGGCCCTCGATTTCGACGGAGGACAGAAGACGGTGGTGGGCATTTTGCCGGCATCGTTCGATTTTTCGACGATCTTCACGCCGGGCAGCCGCGTAGATATTTTTGAATGCTTTCCACTGACGCCGGAAACGAACAAGTGGGGCAATACGCTCGCGATCGTGGGGCGGCTGAAACCCGGAGTCAGCGTGCAGCAGGCGCAGGCCGAAGCGACGGTGCTTGCGAAAGCTCCAAGTGGAGGCGCACAAAGAGCGCAACACTTTCGATCCAAAAGTGTCGATGCTGACGAAACACGTCAGCGGCAGGTTGCGGCCCGCTTTATTCGTGCTGGCGACTGCGGTGGGCGTGGTGATGCTGATCGTTTGCGCGAATTTGTCGAACCTGCTCCTGGCGCGCGGCACGACGCGACAAAAGGAAATTGCGATTCGCGCGACGCTCGGAGCGGGGAAGATGCGGCTGGTGCGGCAGATGTTGACGGAGAGTCTTATTCTGTCGTTCTGCGGGGCAATTGTTGGATTAATTTTGGCGATCATCGGGACTCGTGTGCTCGCGCGCCTCACCTCCATCAGCATTCCGCTTCTTGGCGAAGTACATATCGATGGCACCGTGCTTCTCTTCACGCTGCTCGTTGCCGTCGCGACGGGCTTAGTTTTCGGACTTCTGCCGGCGTTGCAGGTGCGTGGACTGCGGCTGCATGACACGTTGAAGGACGCGAACCGCGGCTCGAGCGTCGGACGGGGCCATGCATTGGTGCGGAATGGTCTGGTTGTCGCAGAAATTGGGTTGGCATGTGTTCTGGTTGTCGGAGCGGGTTTGTTGATTCGGAGCTTCATGCGCGTGCTCGACGTAAATATGGGATTCAGCCCCGACCGTGTTTCGGCGGTGCGGATCGATCCGAACTCGTCTTACAAAACGCCGGAGAAGGTGAATGCGTACTTCACCGAAGTGTTGCGGCGAGTGAATGAGATACAAGGCGTCGAAGGTGCGGGAATGTCGGACGCGATTCCATTGGGGCACAACCGAAGCTGGGGAATCGGCGTCAAGGGCGTGCAATACAAGCCGAACGAATATCCTGAAGGATTTCCGCGCATCATCAGCGAAGGCTATTTCCACGCGATCGGGATTCCGCTGAAGAAGGGGCGCGATTTTTCGGCGCGCGATGACAAGGGAACGCTGAACGTCATCATTTTGAACGAAACGTGCGCGCGGAATTTGTTTCCGAACGAAGATCCGATCGGGAAGATTATCGCCGAGGATGTCGATCGTAAAGTTGTGGGCGTTGTGGGCGACGTGCACCACATGTCGCTCGAAGAAGGGTCGGGCAACGAGTTTTACATTCCGCTGAGACAGACGGGCGATTGGGGGGCTGTTGATCTTGTCGTGCGATCGTCGCTGCCTACGTCGGAACTGGGAGCGCGATTGCGCGAGACGCTGCTGCCGCTTGAGCCGAATCTGGCGACGTCGAACATGCGGACGATGCAGTCGATGGTGGACCGGGCGGTTTCGCCGCGCCGATTTGTGGTGATTTTGCTGGGCGGATTCGCGGCGTTCGCGCTGGTGCTGGCTTCGCTGGGAATTTATGCGGTGATTTCGTACTCGGTGAGCCAGCGGACGCAGGAGATCGGGATTCGCATGGCATTGGGCGCGTCATCGGAGATGCTACAGAAGAGCATTTTGATGGAGACGTTGTGGCTGGCGGCGATTGGCGTGGTTGGCGGAATTGTCGGCTCGTGGATTCTGGCGCGGGCGCTGAGCGGGATGCTTTTTGGAGTTACGCCGACCGATCCGATCACGTTCGCGATGATGGTCGTCGTTCTGACGGCGGTCGCAGGCCTGGCAGGGTATTTGCCGGCGCGACGGGCTTCGCAGATTGATCCGATGCAAGCGCTGCGCGTCGATTGAAATTGGAAAAGGGAAAATGGAAATTGGTGGCGATGCCGTCGCGTGAGCGACGTGGCCTCGATTGAGGAACGCAAGACGCAGCGATCGTGCGGACATGGGGCGCAGCGTGCTGCGCCCCTACAGGTATCTGCCGTCGCGTCGGTTCCGTGCTGTAATACAGCAGGGAACTGACGATGACCGAGACAGGCGCGAAAAACGAGACGAGCGAAAAATATCTTCTGAAAAGTGAGCGGCTGGGATTTCGCTGGTGGGGTGCGGACGATTTGCCGCTGGCGCAGCAGCTTTGGGGCGAGCTGGAAGTCACCAAATATTTTGGCGGGCCGTTTTCAGAAGATGAGGTTCGGAAGCGCTTCAAGCATGAGCGGGCGCGGCGGATGGTCCACGGGTTTCAGTATTGGATTATCGAGTTGTTGGCGACTGGCGAGTTTGTCGGCGTGTGCGGGTTGCGGCCGTGGCGTCCGGCTGAAGACATCATCGAGCTGGGATTTCATCTGCTGCCGAAATTCTGGGGACAGGGGCTTGCGACGGAAGCGGCGCGGGCTGTGATTCCATACGCGTTCGCGAACTACGCACCGAAGAAGCTGATCGCGGGACATCATCCCGAAAATGTGAATTCGAAGAAAGTGCTCGGGAAGTTGGGGTTTCAGTATTCGCATGATGAGGATTTAGGGCTGGGCGTGGGGATTCCGCGGTATTTGCTGGATGGACCGAGCGAAGAGAAGAAGTAAGAGCGCTCGTTGTTGGGTCGGTCGATCGTGTTTACGTCTGAGATCCTTCGCTACGCTCAGGATGACAACGCCGGGTCATTGACGGTTGGTAGTCGAATGGAGACGGCGTAATCGCTGAGTGGTCGGTCGGGGTTATGTCTGAGATCCTTCGCTACGCTCAGGATGACACGTGGTTTTCGTTTGGCGGGGTATGGTTTTGGAGTTGGCGCTGCCTGGGAACCGGACCGGATTGCGGAGTTTGTGGAAGTGTGTCGCAGCCAGATCGGTCCAGTTTGGATTGGATTTCGTTATCAGAGCAACTTTCTTGCTGCGCAGCCATCCTTTCAGTTGTTTTTCTCGGGCGATTGCGTCGTTGATGTTGCCAAAGAGTTCGAGGTAGACGAGAGAGTCGAGGCGATAACGAGAGGTAAAGCCAGGGATGAGTTTCTTCTTGTGTTCCCATACGCGACGCTCGATGTCATTGGTGACACCGATGTATAGCATCCGAGTTGCGTTCGAAAGCATGTAGACGGCGTAGGTCCTCATTGAGTGATCGAAGGTTTCTGCCGACGCGGTGCGGTGTCGATAATCATAAGGTAATAATAGATGGTTGTCATCCTGAGCGAAGCGAAGGATCTCAGGCGATTGCGTGGTTGCGCGTCAGGAGTGGAGCGCCGCCCGAGCGGCAGAGGAAGCGAGGACGGAGGGCGACTCGATCGCGCTATGTCAGTCGTGTTCACGTCTGAGATCCTTCGCTACGCTCAGGATGACAACGCGCGGGTGCGACAACACGTGGCGTGGGTTAGGCGAGGGTAAGTGAGGCCGACTCGAGTGGCGATGGGGGCTGCGTAGGTCGCGGCAGTCCATTCTCTCGCCGATGCGGCGCGAAGGTACGGTCTTAAAGGATTTTTTGGCCGAGGGCGGAGAGGACGAGTTCTACGCCGAGGAGGGCGGTGCGGTTGTGTTCGTCGAGGATGGGGTTGATCTCGACGACTTCGAGGCTGACCATCGATTCGCTGTCGGCGATCATTTCCATGGCGAGGTGGGCTTCGCGGTAGGTGACGCCGCCGCGGACGGGGGTGCCGACGCCGGGGGCGTCGGCGGGATCGACGAAGTCCATATCGAGGCTGACGGCGATGCCGGCGGTGTCGTCCATGGCGTACTTGATGGCGTCGGACATAACTTCGCGCATGCCGCGTTCATCGATGTCGCGCATGGTGAAAACGTGGACGCCGGATTTCTTTGCGATTTTGCGTTCGTGCGAGTCGAGATCACGCGCACCGACGATCACGATGTTGCCGGGCTCGGCTTTCGGCTTGAATCCCATTAAATCGACGAGTTCGGGAGCGCCGTAGCCCATGATGCTGGCGAGCGGCATTCCGTGAATATTGCCGGAAGGCGACGAGTCCGGCGTGTTCATGTCGCCGTGAGCGTCGAGCCAGATGTAGCCAATGTCCTTTTTCTGCTCGCGATAAAAACTGGAAACGCCCGCTGCGACGCCCGCAGCGATGGAATGATCGCCTCCCAAAACCAACGGAAGAAAATTCTCATGCAGGGATTTTTCGACGGTTTTGGCGATGTCGGCACAAGTCTCGGCGATTTCCTGTAAATATTTGGCGCGCTTTTCGCCGATGGACATTTCTTCGGGCTGCTTCACTTCCATGTTGCCGATGTCTTCGACGGTGATGCCGAGTTTTTTGATTGCGGCTTGCAGACCAGCGCTGCGAAGAGCGGAAGGGCCCATGTCGACGCCGCGGCGACTTTGGCCGAGGTCCATGGGAACGCCGATGATGCGAACTTTTTGAGACATGAAGAGACCTGAGAACGGTGACTGGTGATTCGTGATTGGTGACTGGCTGGCCGGACGCGAATTTGTGGTTCGCTGGCGGACGGGGCCAGTTACAAATGACGATCCACGATCACTCTGAGTGCGGCGTGACGGAGCGGTGCGCGGTCAGGATTCGGAGGCGCTCCTTTGCACAGGAGGCGCACCAATTACCGGCCACGAAAAATCAGTCACGCAAAAATTGAGCCAAGACGCAACGACGGGCGGGGTAAACCCCGCCCCTACAGGGGTTCGATAACAATTTAAGGATAAACCCGGTAGAGCATGCGCGGGAAGGGGATGACCTCACGGATGTGCTCGGTGCCGCATATCCAGGCGACGGTGCGCTCGAGGCCCATGCCGAAGCCGGCATGGGGGACGCTGCCGTAGCGGCGGAGGTCGAGGTACCACTGGAAGGATTCTTCGGGTAAGTTGTGCTCTTTCAATCGCTTAACGAGCAGATCGTAATCGTGGATGCGCTGGCTGCCACCGATGATCTCGCCGTAGCCTTCGGGGGCAAGCATGTCGAAGGCGAGTGCCAAATCGGGACGCTCGGCGTCGGGTTGCATGTAGAAGGCTTTGATGGAGGCAGGGTAGCGGTGGACCATAACGGGACGGTCGAACTCGTTGGAGACGATGGTCTCTTCGTCGCCGCCGATATCGTCGCCGAATTTCGAGGGGTTGCCGTGTTTCTGTAGGACTTTTATCGCGTCTTCGTAGGAGATGCGAGGGAAGGGCGGCTTCACGTTTTCGAGTTTTTTGGTGTCGCGCTTGAGCATCTCGAGTTCGCGCGTTTTGTTTTTCAGGACGGATTGGACGATGGCGCTGACAAGTCCTTCGCCGAGCGACATCATGTCGTCGAGGTTGGCGAAGGCGGCTTCGGGCTCGAGCATCCAGAATTCGGTGAGGTGGCGGCGCGTCTTTGATTTTTCTGCGCGGAACGTGGGGCCGAAAGTGTAGACCTTGCCGAGCGCCATGGCGGTGGCTTCGATATAGAGCTGGCCGCTTTGCGTGAGGTAAGCCTTCTGATCGTCGATGTAATTCACTTCGAAAAGAGTTGAGGTGCCTTCGCATGCGGCGGGCGTGAACATCGGCGCGTCGGTGAGCGTGTAGCCCTGGCTGTCCATGTAATTGCGGGCGGCGCGTTGGGCTTCGGCGCGGATGCGGAGAATGGCGGCCTGGCGCGGTGTGCGCATCCAGAGATGGCGATTGTCGAGGAGGAAGTCGACACCGTGCTCTTTGAGCTGGATGGGATAGGGCGTGGACTCGTCGACTTTTTGCAGAACTTCGACTTTTGTGACGCCGATTTCGTAGCCGCCGGGGGCGCGTTGCTCGGCGCGAATTTTTCCGGTGACGATGACGCTGGATTCTTGCGTGAGGCCTTTCAGCGCGGCGAAGGCTTCGGGGCTTTCTTTGAGAGCGACGACGCCCTGGATGATGCCGGTGCCGTCGCGGAAAATCGGGAAGAGCAGCTTGCCGGATTCGCGCTGATTGTAGAGCCAGCCCTGGATGGTGACTTCTTGCGCGTCGTGTTTGCCGGCGTCTTCGATGTTGATCGTCGTCATGGAGCGGTTTTGTGGAGCGTACCTTTCGCGTCGTGGCGTGTGGTGCGAACGAGTAGGATATCGCGCTTTGCGCGTGGCTGGAAATTGCGAAGGGGGAGACAAAAGCTTGGTGTGGTGCGTGTACAATCGCGGGCCGCGAATCACGGGGAGGCGAAATGGGGAAGTCGCGCAGGGAATTTTTGGGGACGGCGTCGGCGGGATTGATTGCGGCGCTGACGGCGGCGGATGTGTTGCCGGAGGGAGTTATTGAGGCAGCTGAGCAAGATCCGACGAAGGAGGGGCCGGCTGGAGCGCCTTCGGCGTATGGCGCCGGGCCTGCGGTTGGGCCGGAGGTCTCGACGACGACGTTTTCCGAGGCGGAAAAGTTGGTGCAGATTTCGCTGAACGCGGAGGAGCGGGCGGAGGCGGCGGAAAGTTGGCGCGTGACGATGGCGGCGTTGTATGAGCGGCGCGTGGGTCCGCGGAAGATGCCGATTGAAGAATCGCTGGCGCCGTATTCGCAGTGGAATCCGGTGTTGCCGGGGCAGAAGGATGGGCCGGCGCGCGATGTATTTGTGCGCAGCAAGGACGATGCGGGGGCGCTGCCATCGAGCGATGAGGCGATTGCGTACGCGCCGCTTTCGAAATTGTCGCGATGGATTGAGCAGAGGAAGCTGACTTCAGAGCGGCTGACGAATATTTATCTGGAGCGGATACAGAAATTCGATCCGAAATTGCGGTGCGTGATCACGGAGCCGCGCGAGCATGCGATTGCGCGGGCGAAACAGGCGGACGCGGAAATTGCGACGGGTAAATATCGCGGGGCGCTGCATGGGATTCCGTATGGCGTGAAGGATTTGTTGGATACGGCGGGAATTCGAACGACGTGGGGCGCGGAGTTTTATCGCGATCGGGTGCCGGCGACGGATTCGGCGGTGGTGCGGCGGTTGAATGATGCGGGCGCGGTGTTAATTGCGAAATTGAGTTTGGGAGCGCTGGCGCTGAACGACATCTGGTTCGGCGGGCAGACGATGAATCCGTGGCTGCTGGAGGAAGGCGCGTCGGGATCGAGCGCGGGGCCGGGCGCGGCGACGGCGGCGGGGCTGGTGGGATTTGCGATTGGCAGCGAGACGGGCGGGAGCATTGTGGCGCCGTCGATGCGCTGCGGTGTGACGGGATTGCGGCCGACGTTTGGGCGGGTGCCGCGGACGGGAGCGATGACGCTGTGCTGGTCGCTCGATAAATTGGGGCCGATGACGCGTGGCGTCGAGGACGGAGCGTTGATTTTGCACGCGATTTCGGGGCCGGATGCGGGCGATCTTTCCAGTGTGCCGTGCAAGCTGGATTTCGATGCGGGGCGACCGGTGGCGGGATTGCGCGTCGGATATTTTCCGAAGTGGATGAAGGAGAGGCCGGCGACGGATGTGGATCGCGCGGCGCTGGAGACGGTTGCGAAACTTGGGATGAAGCCGGTCGAGGTGAGTTTGCCGGATTGGCCGTACGATTCGATGCAGTTGATTTTGTTTGCGGAGGGAGCGGCGGCGTTTGAGGAATACACGCTCGACCGGCGGATGAATCAGTTGAAGGCGCAGGTGCCGGATGCTTGGCCGAATTTATTTCGGCAGGCGCGGTTTTTGTCGGCGGTGGATTTCGTGCAGGCGGATCGGATGCGGCGCAAAGTGGCGGTGGAGATGGCGCGGATTTTTGGCGAGGTGGATTTGCTGCTGGTGCCGTCGCTGCGCGATGAGATTTTGACGATTACGAATTTCACGGGGCAGCCGTCGCTGACGCTGCGCGCGGGATTTGTCGAGGTGAGCGAGGCGCGGAGCGATTGGGCGCCGGATCCGAAGAATCCGCTGCCGAAATTTTCCACGCCCAGGCGGGTGCCGCATGGGGTGACGCTGATTGCGTCGCTGTTCGAAGAGGGGACGATGTGCTCGGCGGGCATGGCGTTGGAGCGGGCGTTTGGAGTGGCGGGGGAGCATCCGCCGGGGTTTTAGGTTTTTGTGTTGCGACGCAGTTCGTCGATTGCGCGGGACCGCGCGCGAGGACGAGAGGCGTCCGGTTTATCTGACACTTCGCGCTCGGCGTTGTCGGGGATTCCGGTCACTGTCACCGGATTCGGTCGAATTCTTGCTGCGGGCGGCCGAGTTTGGGTCGAGCTAATCGCTGCGTGGTCAGTCACTTCGCTGAAAATTCGCGGAAAACTTTTTCGGCTGGTAAGATGCAAACTATTCCCCGTCCCTAACCGCCCTCTGCCTGTTGTAGTGCGTCCGGAGGATGCAAATGTCGAGAGCCACAGCGCTGAAAACAATTTTGATGGTCGGAGTTTGCGCGTTTGCGTGTTCGGGAGTCTTTGGCGCTGGCAAGTCGCACGGAGGCGGCTCGCATGGTGGGGGCTCGCACGGAGGCGGGTCCCACGGCGGTGGCGGCGGGTATTCGCACGGGAGCAGTTCGCATGGAGGCGGCGGCTCGCGGCACTCGAGTGGCGGTGGGGCACATTTCAGCGCGGGCCGGTCGAGTGGTGGCGGCGGGCATTTCAGCAATGGGCGGAGCGGTGGAGGATTTAGAGGCGGGCGGTCGTCGGGATATTCGTCGGCGGGTAGGTCGGGTGGCGGGGCTTACGGGGGCGGCGCGTCACGGCAGTCTGGCGGATATTCCGCAGGGGCATATGGCGGAGGGAGCTACGGGCGCTCGAGCGGTGGCTATGGCGGATACAACGGCGGCTACGGCGGCGCGGGGCGATCTGGCTACAGCGGCGGGGGCAATCCCTACGGGGGCAATCAGAACGGCGGGAGTTACGGCCGGTCCGCTTACGGCGGAAACAGCGGCGGATCGTATGCCGGTTCGGGGTCGCGACAGGGCGGAGCGAACGGCAACGCTTACGGAAACAATTCTTATGGAAATTCGGGTGCGGGGCGCGGCGGTTATGGCGCGACTGGGAATCGTGGCAATTCAGGGATGACGGCATCGCGCGGTTCGAACGCGGGGAACTACGGTTCGAACTCAGCGGGCTCGGCGCGCACGGCGAGTTCTGGGCGAACCGGAGCGAGTGGCGGGTACGATTCGAATCGGCCTCCCAGCGCGCAGCGGGGTTTTGATGGCAGGACAACGGCGGGGAATTTTGGGTCCAATCGCCCAACATCATCGGGCGCAACTTTGGGTCGCGTTGGCGCGGGTTCGAACGCGGCGAACCGGCCGAATGGCGGGCGAACGATGACCGCGAGCTACGCTCCGGCGATGCACGATGGTTCGTCGGTCGGGCGCGGGAATCAGCGCGTCGGATCGGAAGGATTTCAGGCGGATCGGCCACCGAGTTCGCGGACGACTCCGGAACGCTCGAGCGCGAACGCCAACTCGGGCATGGGCAATCGAGGCGCGACAAACGCATCGTTCGCCGGAGAGAATCGGGCGAGTATGAACGGCGGCGCGTCCCATTTTGGGAATGCGGGAATGTCTGGGCGTGGAAACTTCGGGGGGAGCGCTTTTGGCACCGCAGGCGGAAGCGGATTGGGACGCGGGAATTCGTTCGCGGGCGGATCGTTTAGCGGAAGTGGATCGCGGTTCAGCAGCGGCGGGTCGCGACTCGGCAGCAGCGCAGGATTTGGACGGGCAGGATTCCAGAATGCGGGCTTAGGACGTAGCTGGAATGGCGGCTACGGTCACTATGGTTATGGCGGCTATGGGCGATATGGCTACGGCCGAGGTTGGGGATATGGACGGGGTTGGGGTTACGGTCGCGGGTGGGGCTATGGCTGGGGACCCGGATGGGGTTGGGGCGGCTTCGGATTCCTGGACGATTTGTTCGGGTTGGCGCTGAATTTCTCGAGCCTCGCGCTGAATCCGTGGACTCCGTTCGCGACGCTCGGCGCGGATCTGATTGGCGACGGCGTGCAGGCGCTCGGAAATCTCGACAACAACAATAATAATATACGGCGGGAATTACGGCGGCGATCAGGGTACGTACGGAGTCTATGCGAACGATCCCGGCTACTACGACAACAGCAACTACACATATCCGCCGTATCGACAGCCTTATCAGCCGTTGTGCGGCACCGATGATTCGGTGGACAATCCAGGCTGTGTTCAGTAACCACGGACCGATCCAGATATAGCGTTCGCCAAAAACTGACGCTTCGTTTCAACATCAATGGATATCGATCGAGCGCATTACATCGTGCGCCACTACAGCGCGTTCATGACTCCTCAAGAACGCCTTGCGGACCGACACCTCTTAGCTACTTCCAAAATCACTCGTGGACCTACGGATGATTCTGCGCAAGCAGAGGCGATCGGAAGCTCCAAACCTATACGCGAATTGCTATCGGCAGATCCGGACGTGAAGCAACTCGCCGCGGGAGGATTTGACGCTTTCGCGGTACGAACTGCGGATCGAATTTACGGTGATCACCGCGAGGAGATTTTCTTCAACGACTGCCCGCGCTGCGGAAGGTTAGCTAAGACTCCGAAAGCAAAACAATGCCGCTATTGCCATCACGATTGGCACGCGACGGGTGACTGATACCTCGACTTTAATCTAGCCCCAGGCTTCTTCGAGTTTGTCGAGTGAGAGGCGGGCGGCGTCGAGTTGTTGCTGCGGAGTCGGCGCTTCGGGACCAATTTTCTCTTTCAATTCGAGCGTGAGCGGCAGGTTCGCTTCTGGCGCCGTTTTCAGCAGTGCGACGGCGGCCGTCCAGTCGATGTTGCCTTCGTACGGCGGAAGATGCTCGTCCTTTTCGCCGTGATTGTCGTGGATGTGTGTGCTGGCCGTGAGTTCGCGCAACGGCTCGAAGGCTTCGGCAATGCGATTTTCTTCGGGACCATCGGCAAGATGCGCGTGGCCGATGTCGAAGTTGATGCGCAGGCCGGTGAGCCGCGTTTCGTCGATGAACGAGCGCAGGTAAGCGGGCGAGCCCATCTCGCTGGTCGTGTTCTCGACGCAAATCGTCACGCCCACATGCTTCGCGTGCAAAATCAAATGTTCGAGAGAGCTGAACGCGGCATCGCGCTTGCGCGGGTCGGCGGTTTCGCGGCTGCCGCCCATGTGAAAAATCATGCGAGAGAAGGGAAGCTCTTCGGCGACGTCGATCGCGCGCTTGAGTTCGTCCATCGCTTCGATGCGGCGCACGCGTTCGACCTCGCAGATCGAAAGCGGCTGTCCGCCTTCGCGCGTCGCGCTGAGATCGCGGCTCGTCGGAGCGTGAAGCGACGTGAGTTTGAGCTTCGCGTCAGTCAACGCGCCAGCGACGTTCTGGATTTCGGCTTTCGATGTGTAATCGAAATGGCTGCGCGAGCAGAAAATTTCCACGCCGTGGAATCCGGCGCCGCCGATTTGTGTGATGAGTTCGCGCGTCAGTTTGCGCGAGACAAAAATGTAAGTCGAGAGCAGTCGTTCCATAGTTCGCCTCGGACATTATCCACGAGATTCAGCGAGACGCAGATGGGTTCATGCAGTGGTGGTTGTGCTAAGGGGAACGAGACAAAATCTGCCGAGCGATGGTGCGGCGCGAGCTAGTAGCCGACGGCGGATCCGTTGTCGCGTGGGTCAGCGGCGCCTGAGCGCTCGCCGGTTTTGGCGTCGACGCCGATCGCGTTGACGAGGCCGATGTGGCCGCGGCGTTTTGTTGTGAAGCCGCGCGCTTGCAGTGCTTTCTCCATCGATTCGGGAAAGTTTTGCTCCATCAGAATGAGGTCGGGCATCCACTGGTGATGAAAACGGGGAGCGTTGATTGCGGATTGCG
Organism: uncultured Acidobacteriota bacterium; assembly: GCA_963766985.1. GTDB lineage: Bacteria > Acidobacteriota > Terriglobia > Acidiferrales > UBA7541 > Acidiferrum. Next base: position 383,919 of record CAVYCJ010000002.1, on the reverse strand, counting down.
CGTCCATGCCGAGGCGCATCCAGTTCAGGACGCTGAGCAACGTAGACGAGATGATCGTCGGGCCGCCGGGAGAGCCGGTGACGAAGCTGAGCTTGCCGTCGCGCAACAGAATCGTGGGCGTCATCGAACTCAGCGGGCGGTGACCAGGTGCGATGGCGTTGGCTTCGGACTGAATCAAGCCGAAGAGCGCGTTAGGGACGCCAGGTTGTGTGGTGAAGTCATCCATTTCATCGTTCAGCAAAAAGCCGGCGGGACTTGTGACGTGCGAGCCGTAACTGTCATTGAGTGTGTACGTGCTGGCGACGGCGTTTCCGGCGGCATCAACGACGGAGAAATGCGTCGTGTGCGGTCCGTCGTTCAAGCTGATTGTCGTCGGAGCGGAATCCGCCTCGGTCGAAGCGGCGCACGTGTGCGGCGTCCCGGCTTTCACATCTTTGCTCGGCGTTGCGCGTTGCGGATCGATCGTGGCGGCGCGTTCCTTTGCGTAGCACGGTGACGTCAAGCCCGCGACCGGCACGTCGGAGTAATCCGGATCGGCGAGATACGCCGCGCGATCGGCGAATACGCGCTGCATCGTTTCGACGACCATGTGCACGCTCTCGACGTCGTCCCAGCCCTTCAGCGGCGTGCTCTGGAGCATGTTCATCGCTTCGATGATGGCGACGCCCCCGGAACTCGGCGGCGGTGACGTGAGGACATCCCACGAATGCGCGCTGCCATCGCGATCATTCGCCGAATATTGCGCGCGCAAAACTTCTCGAACCTTCGGTTTGTAGTTCGCGAGATCGTCAAGCGTGATGAGGCCGCCGGATTTCGCGATGTCGTCAACGACCACGTGCGCGGTGTCGCCGGTGTAAAACTCGGCGGCGCCATTTTTGGAGATGCGCTTCAGAGTCGCGGCGAGTTCTGGCTGGCGAAGCGTGTCGCCTGGGCGAAACATTTTGCCGTCATTTAAAAAGATATGGCGGCTGAACTGGAATTTTTCGAGACTTTTCTTTTCTTCGGCAAATTCGTGTGCGAGTTTTTCGCTGATGGGAAAGCCGGTTTCGGCCAGGCGAATCGCAGGCTCCATCACATCGGCGAGTTTCAACGTGCCGTAAGTTTTCAGCGCGAGTTCGAGCCCGGCGACGGTCCCCGGCACGGCGAAGGAGCGATAACCGATCACGGAACCCGTGACATCATCGTTCGGAATCAGCTTGCCGTCGGGACCGATGTACATGTTGCGTGTGGCTTTGCCCGGCGCGACTTCGCGGTAGTCGAAAAAGCTCGAACGTCCGTCGGCGAGGCGCACGAGCATGAATCCGCCGCCACCGATGTTGCCCGCGGCGGGTTCGACGACGGCGAGCGCGAACGCGACGGCGACGGCTGCGTCTACGGCATTGCCGCCGCGCTTCAGAATTTCGACGCCAGCCTGCGAGCCAAGTTGCTCGTCGGTCGCGACCATTCCGTGCTTTGAGCGCACGGCCTGCTTCGGCCAATCTTTCGGATCGATGGGATGCGGGCGGAACTCAGCGGCGGCTTGAGAACGCGCGACACCGGCACAGGCGAGAAAAAGTGCGAGCGAGAGAGCGAAATGCTTCGCGCGCATGTGAAAAGCACGAGAAATTTTCATAGGAGCGCAAACAGTAAGGGATTCGCGTGGTGAGGTCAAGAACTGACGCGCGCGTTCTTAGAGATGCATTCCGCGCGGTTCCGGAATGCTCAGGCGGATGCGCTCAAGGTCTTTGTCGGATTCTGCTGCGTTGGGTTGCGTCCATTCGATCCAGACTGGGATGACGACGGCGAGCTTTGCGATGTCGCTGGAGTCGCGGCTGTCGAAGTGGACGAAGCGCCTGTTGTTGACGCGCCAGCCACCGCCGCCTGCGTGTTCTGCGCGGATGCGCTCGGTGTTGCGGCGCTCTGCGCCTGCGCTTCCAACTGATACGCGAGGCTCGTGAACGCGGTCGGATTGAAATCGTTGATCAAACTTGCGACCTGATCGACTTGCTGAATGTCGGCGGGACTGAGCCCCAGTGCGGCGAGCGCGTTGTTGAGCGTATCGAGTTGCGTCTGTTGCGCGACGCTGCCTGAAGCCGCGGCGGCTGAGGTGTCTGAAGCGGCCGCCGCAGTTGCCGCTGTCGAAGCGTCCTGCGAACTGGATGAATTTTGCGCGTCCGCTGTACTGGAAGCCGAACTTGCCGGCAACGTTGACGCCTTCGGCGCTTTGAACAAGCCAGCCGCTTGCGCCGTTGTGTCCGGCGATTCGGTCTGTGAAGACGGCGTGAAATTATCCTGGGGCAGCGCCGAAGCCGAAGTCGTCGAGAGCAGGGAAGTGCCGCCACCGCCACCCGCGGACGAACCCTGCGTCTGCTGCGGTGAAGGCTGTCCAACTGCTCCGCCATTCAAACTACCGACGCTCGCAAGAGACATGATTCACCTCCGAGTTGCCGCAAGCCGATGCGCAACTCGCAAGCCTCAATGCGCGAATGGTGAAAGGAGGAACGAACGAAGCCACTCAACGCCCGAAGCTTCTACACAGGGCATCGACCGACCAGAGGAAAACTTTAGAAGGATATAGAGCCAGCGCGAGCGAACCGCGCCCAGAAATTAGCTTTCGCTAAGAAATTCAACCGTCGGCGGACCCGGCAACAATCCCGCCGCAGTGCCTTGCTCAATGAGTTCCTTCACTGCGTGCTTGCCACGCTCGCCATAACCCATCGTCCATTTGTTCACATACATGCCGATGAATTTGTCAGCGAGATCCGGATCCATGTCGCGGGCGAATTCCATCGCATACGCGAGAGCTTGTTCACGATGCTCGAGCCCGTAAGCGACGCTGTCGCGAATCGTCTGCGCGATCTGGCGGCCAAGCTCGGGGCCGAGCGAGCGCTTCACCGCATTGCCACCGAGCGGCAACGGCAGTTTCGTGCGCTCCATCCACCACGCGCCGAGATCGATCACCTTATGCATGCCAAGCTGCGGAAACATCAGCTGCCCTTCGTGAATCAGCAGCCCCGCATCGACCGACTCGTTCTGCACCGCATCGAGAATCTTGTCGAAGGGCATCACCACCGCTTCGAAATTCGGCTCGAACAATTTCAGCGTGAGATACGCGGTCGTCGTCAGTCCGGGCACGCCAATGCGCTTACCCGCAATGTCCTGTTGCCGCATCGAACGCGACGCGACCACGATCGGCCCATAGCCTTCGCCAAAGCTCGCGCCGCAATCGAGCAGCACGTATTTGTCGCGCAGCGCCGGATATGCCGCGAAGCTGATCGCGGTCACGTCGTAGGTTTCTTTGTGCGCGGCATCGTTTAGCGACTGAATGTCCGAAAGAACGTGGGTGTATTTGTAGCCGGGCGTCGCGATCTTGTGCGTCGCCAGAGCGTAAAACATGAATGCGTCGTCTGAATCGGGAGAGTGAGCGAGCTTGATTTCCATCGGTTGTTGCGAGGTCCTTGGGGTAGCGGATGTGCCGGACATAGTGTTTGCCTTCTCTCGTCAGCGCTGGGTGGCCGGCAGCCGTTCGGGCCCGACTCCGAGCAGCGGGACTAAGCCCAGGCGATGTCCTTCCCGAAACGAATCCTCCGGTTTGGGAGGCGATCAGGACCAAAGGGGTGGTCGCGAACGGCGCGAGGACAGCATGTTGCGGCTGGGCTGATTTCCGCGCCAAAAGACTAGCATATCGACGCGCGAGGCAAAAGAGCCGCGGCGGAAGCGATTTGATATCAGCGAGTTGAAACTCTCGACGGACCAGAGGATGCGCCGAGGCGGCGATGGCTAGAGTGCCGACACCATGTGTGCGATGGCGTCGTCGAAAGTTACGTTTCCTTCGAGGTAGGGCTGCCAAAACCGATCGAGGAGCTTGAGATACTCATCCCAGCCACGCAAGAAGAGCCGCTCGCGGACGGCGTAGGGGGTGTACTCGCCGTTGGCGTTGCCCTCCATGTTCTTCATCATCGGCTTGATGACTTCACCGGTGGTGTAGAAGACGAGCGCGTGCCACAGATCGCGCGGGATCGCTTTGTCGCGCTGGCGGCATTCGCGATTGATCGCCAGCTGCACCGGTTCGGCGATGCCGTTCGATGCTTCGTGAAACAAGACTTCGAGCGCCGCGATGCCCTGATTGCGCGGGTCGGTGCTCGAGATAATGATGCGCAGCGGATCGATCGTCGTATACGCGCCGGCGTAGTTTGCGTAGGCCGACACATCGACGCGAATGCGCTGCTTCGGCCAGCGCGTCTGGTAAATTTCCGCCAGACGCTCCGAAAGTGAGACGCCTTTGTCGCGAACCAGCGGCGAAACGCTCGCGATCCATTTGCGATTCGCGCGATCGTGCTCGGGCCATTCGTGCGCGCGATAGACGACCGCAGCCGCGTTTAGAACTTGCGTCAACTTCGGCGGCAACCCGGCATCGCATGTTTTCTTTCTCGAGCCGGAAAGCTCGTCACACTGTTCGAAATCGCCAAGCTGATTTTTCAGCAGCGTCAACTCCGTGCTGAAGAGCAGATCCTTATCGACATAGTTCGCCGCGTAGTAGGCGACCGCGTTGTCCCAGGCGATTTCCTCGTTGGGAGTGCGCTTCGTCGCGCCGCCCGCGCTCGAGGGCAAACCTCGGCCGTCACGCGAAGCGCGTGCTTGTCCGTAAAGCGTGTGGTGCAGGTTGATCCAGAATCCGCTGTGGAGTTCGAAAATTGGCAGGTTGGCGAATTGCTCCGGCTCGCTCTGAGGCGTGCCTGTGGGTGCCGCCGCGGCGCCAGCCGGCAGCGACATCGCGAATATCACTAGAAGTGTGGCGCACCAAACCTGGCGACAAAGGCCCATACGGAGTGCTTCGATGTTATCTCCAATTCCGGCGAGAGCAAACTGCGTATCCGCATTCGGCGTTCGCCCGATCCTCGCCCGAGCTTTGTTGGATGCGCATCTCCGACGCTACCCGCCCGTGATTTTCGCCGCACGTGCCAGCCAGCGATCCAGCATCGCAAGTGTCTTGTCGGGCAAACTCAAGCCCCAATTCACGCCCATGCCCAGCCCCGGGCACATGTACACGACTTTCGCCGGAGTTTCGAAAATTTCGTCGCCGCTTCGTAGTAAGACCTTCACCGATGCGCCAGGCGGCAGCGGTTGTAGCGTGTCGATGTAGCATCCGCTGCGGCTCACGTCGGACGATCGCGCATTCAATACGTTGGATGTCGCTATTTCTGTGACGACGGCCACCAGCGTCAGGGCAAAGCGCGGCGAATCGCGCCGGTCGGTCATTACGTCGCTCATGCAGGGCTCCTTGATACATGTTGATCTGCCCTGAGAGTGAGTGAGCGCGTCGAATCGCGTCAGCGATGAGCGCCGCTAAGCGGAGAGATGCCCCTGTCAGTATTTTCAGAGCGCAGCGCGGAAAGGAAAAGCTGAAACGGCGCGAGCCTCGCGAATGCGTCAACTGGTGCGCGGCGTTAGTTGGCGTTTAGAAGCGCTGTCGCCGGATCACTCGGTTTTCGGCGCCTCGACTTTTGGATCCGAGACGGTGCCTACGCTGCCTTGCCGGTCCGCTCCGTGAATCACGCCGTCGCCCTCCGTGAGGAACGATCGCTTGCCCGTGCGTCCGTAAACTTGCGGCGTTGCGGCCAGAACGTATTTCGCCGGCGCGCCGAGCGTGCTGTTGGTCGCCAGAACGTAGCGGAAATTGTAGCCACTGCGCGCGCCTGCTGCGAGATCAGGCTCGAGCAAACCCGCAGATTCCGCTGAAGGCGCTCCCTTTGCCGGCGCTGCAAGATTCGCCAGCGACTCCGGTAGCCGCGTGTACGTGCGCCGATAGCGCTCGACAGCATCCGCGATCGTCCTGAGTGACTCGATCGCGGTTTTTTCGGTCGATTCGATCTGCGCCGCGTCCCACTCCATCGCCAGCGATGGCAAGTCGAGCAGCACAAGTCCTACCGAGATCAATTTCCATTCGCCGTGTTCGCGCACGAGCCCCATCTTCACGTGCAGCACATTTTCGCCCACGGTGTCGGTCGCGTCGCGAATCTCCACCGGCAGCAGCGCGAGGTTGTCATCCACATCCGCGCCGCCGATCTGCAATTCAGCCGCGCCGACGGGCGTTTCGCAGCGCACCAGCGGGCGCCCTGTCGCGGCGGTGACCAGCGATGGCTTGCCCGGCTCGTTCAGCAGCACAAATCGCTTCATCAGCGCCACACGCGCGCCTTGCGTCAGCGTAGAAAACGTATCCGCGTTGCGCTTCGTCAGATATTTGGTGAATTCGGTTTCGTCCTGCCGGCACGCAGCCGACAACGCTTGTCGTAGTGCGAGGCTCGGCCCGGTCAACGCCGGCCCGTTCCCCGTTACGGCCGGCGGCGTGCCGAGATTGTTCGGCTTCGAACTCGATTCCTGCGCGACCGCCGTTGACGCCCCAGCGCCCGCAAACAGCAGGGCAACCAGCACCGCCACAATCATCTGTCGCAAACTCAAATTCCTACTCCTTCGCGCTGCTCAAAATCTGCGCCAGATTCTGCGTAAATTTCGACCGCGGCATCACTTCATCGCATCCCGCCACGCGCGCCTGCTCGGCGAGATCGACCTGCACGTGCGACAAAAATCCCACCACGCGGACGCCAGTCTTTTCCGCGCGCACGCGTTCGATCGCCGGAATCGCGCCGCTTCGCGCATTCAGATCGACAATCACCAGCTTCGGCGAAGTCGCGACCAACTCCATCAATGAATCCGCCGTCGTCGCAACCTTGAACTGCAACCCAAGTTGCTTCGCCGTCTCCAACACCTTCATCTGAAAAAACAGGTCGTCCATCAATCCGACAATTTCCGCCATCCGTCCTCCGCCAACAACTCCTGCTGCCTTGCGTCAAAGTCTGCAAACACCCAGCCGCCGAAACGCGACTACAATCTTCTCTATCGAGAGGCCGCCTATGCAACCCAGTCCGTCCACCGCTCTACGTCCCGCAATTGCGCTAATGGAGAAGACGCCGCAACTGCTCGAAACGATGCTTGGCGGTGTCGCCCCCGATATCCTGCTTTGGAAACCCGCGCCCGACCGCTGGTCGATTTCCGAAGTCTTGTCGCACTTGGCCGACTGCGAGGACTGCCTCATCGAACGCGTCCGCCGCTTCGTCCTCGAAGACACGCCTCACCTGAAGGAATACGAGCCGCCAGCCGAAGGTTTCTCCGCAGGCACTCCCCAGGAACACTTATCGCGTTTCACTTTCACGCGGCGCGAGCTAATACAATTTCTCAAGACACTGCCGCCCGACGTCGGCGCGCGCACCGCGCAGCATTCCAGGCTCGGCCTGATCACGCTCGACCAAATGCTCAACGAATGGGCTTCGCACGATCTTGGTCACGTCCGCCAAATCGCCGAGTTGTACCGCGCCCGCGCATTCCACCCACACGCCGGCCCATTCGCTGCGTACCAGACCCTGAATCCGTAGTCGCCAACGTTCCTTCACAAAAAGAAAAGGGCGCGGCAACCCGCGCCCTCCAAGATTCCGATTCTTTACCTCATTACGTCGTTGCGTCTTTACTTCGCACTGCTAGTGCCCGCTCCCGCCGCTATGCGCGCCAACCGTATCATCCGGCACCGCGCCCTTGCGCCCTTTCACGCGGTCATACACCGAAACCTGGCTGACCGATCCAAGCGCCTCGTTGTAAAACGTCGGCACTCCCAGCGCCGTCCGCAACTCTTCATTGAACTTCCGCAAATTCTGCAGATGTGTCGCCAGCGCCGGCAGCTTGACGCCTTCATCCGTCAGCAAAAACTTCTGATAGCCCGCATCCCAAAGCCGCGAGAACTGGCCATTCACCATGATCGTCGGCAAAATCGTCAGTTGATAATGATCGTCCGAGCCTTTGCGGAACTCGGCGCCGCATCCATACTTCTCCACGCGCACGACGCCGCGCGTGCTTCCGACGCTGAACCCCAGCGCCGCCAACCCTTCAATCGCCTTCGGTGCAAATCGTTCGTCGACATTCCACATAGGGCCATTAGGTTAAATGAACCGCCGGATGTAGTAAAGAGACCTGCCGCTCCCAGTGTTCGATGAGCTCGTTGGACTCTCTACATTCGCGCCAGGTGCGCAAGGGCAGCAACCATTGCGCCGCTGGTGACCATTTCCAGTGCCAGACGAAAGACACTTCGATGCGTCCAGTTCCGCGCCGAGACTTCCGTGATGGATCTGGGATCCGCCCGCTCGAATGCGATGGCTTTGGGGATGAAGTCCGAAAATGACCAAATGCGGCCAATCGCGTGGCTGATCAACGCTGCCCACAACCAAGACCGGACGACTGGAGCCGGCCACGCCGCGATGAGGGCGGAGATCACCGAGAGTTCGAAAGCACTATGAACTGGCATCCAGAATCGCCTGCGTGAAATTCCGCCACGGTCGGGTTGAATGAGATCAGGACGCTTCGGCCAGAAGGGATCGACAACCAGAACTTCATAGAGTCCCCCTCCGAGGAGCATCAGCGCAAAACACGTCGCAGCGACCGTGAGACTAAACGCCAGGAACACCGGGAGGTCACCTCCAAAGGGCCTGTCACTTCTAGTACGTGTGGTTTTTGCCTTTCTTTCTTGTTCCGGCCCAATGGAGTTTGAGAATCCATAGGTCTATCCGATAGAGAACGTTAAGTGAGTCCATCAACTGATCCGCCACTGCCTTCCGGTGGGCCTAGCGCATCTTCGACGAGTACACTGAGCGTCAAGAATCTCGATGCTAACGCAAAGGCTTCTCCGGAAGTCTAAGGGAGCACAACCGGGCTCGATACTGACCGACGCGAATTCTGCACATTGGGAGGATCAAATGCGAAATGACCTCGTCAAGCTCGCCGTTCTGACGTTCGCCCTGCACATTTCTCTACCTTGCGCAGGCGCGCAGGCCGCAAAAAACAGCTATCCGGCGATGGCTCCCGTCGATCAATACCTCATCGCTGACGAAAAATCCGAAATCGCGCTGGCTCGTAGCGCTGCTCCCGCCTCGATTTCCGACGCAGCTGAAGTGATGGTCCTCCAACGCGATGGATACAAGACCGTTGTGACAGGCACGAATGGCTTTACGTGCCTGGTAGAAAGGTCATGGGGACAGGGCACAGAGGAAGCTGAGTTCTGGAATCCCAAGATGCGCGCCCCCCACTGCTTCAACGCGCAAGCCGCCAAAAGCTTCGCGCAAATTTATCTGATGAAGACCAAGCTCGTGCTGGCAGGGAAGTCGAAGTCTGAAATTGCGAAGGCGATCGCGACGGCTCTGGACGACAAAGAAATACCCGCACTCGAGCCCGGCGCGATGGCTTACATGATGTCAAAGGAGCAGTACTTAAATGACCAAGCTAAGGCCTGGCACTCCCACACAATGTTCTTTTCCCCCGGCGACATGACCAAGAGCTGGGCCGCCGATGATCCCAATTCACCGGTCATGATGGTGAATGACCCGCAGGAGCGCGTGACAATTCTCCTCGTTCTGGCAGACAAATGGTCCGACGGTACGGCGTCGGCGAAGCACTGATCCGCAGCCCGCGGTCTTCAACACGAGATGCCTCTGGCCTTCCCGCCGACTTGGCAGTCGCTCGAACGACCGATTAGCGGTCGCGTTTCAGCCTATTCTTAACGAATTGTAATAATCGCTTCATCTCCCTCTAAACAAGCCATTTTTCCGCCTTTTTTGCACAGGACTCGTCTCGATTTGCCCGCGTTTGTTGTGATATACCTCTGCGCAATCTGGTGCACTTTTTTTGACGGGGATAAAGGGACTGGTACAGAAAAAATGCATAAGTGCGTTCGTTCGCTCGTGGTGTTCCTCAGCAGTCTGCTTTTGATTTCGCTTCCCGCCCGCGCTCAGCAAACTCTCGGTGCGATCAACGGCACGGTTTCCGATAGCACCGGCGCCGTCCTGAGCAAAGTCGAAGTAAAAATTCGCAATCTCGACACCAACCTCGAGGTCACCGTCTCCACCAAAGACGACGGCTCCTTCCTCGTCAACGCGTTGCCGATCGGTCCTTATTCGGTTTCCTTCGCCCGCGACGGATTCAAGACCGAAGTCCACAACCAGATCACCGTCACCGGCGGCGTCACCGCCACGGTCAACGCCTCGCTTCAGCCCGGCGAAGTCAGCACCAGCATCACGGTTTCTGGCACGCCTCTCCTGAATCAAACCGACACGACGAACGGCTACACGCTCGGCACCGAATTGATCGAGAACACTCCGCTCGGTACCGGCAGCTTCACGCAGCTCGCTCTCTTGAGCCCCGGCGTCAACGCCGACTTCCTCACCGGCTCGGGCACCAACGCCGGCCTCGGTAACCAGAACATTTTCGCCAACGGGCAGCGCGACACCAGCAACAGCTTCGTCGTCAACGGCGTGCAAACCAACAATCTGTTCAACGGCAAATCGTCCAGCGGCGTCGCCGACAACCGCTCCGTCCTCAACACCGGACAGAACACCAACGGCGCTCCCGGCGGCGAAATTCAAACCAGCACGTCGGTCTACAGCGCCATCGGTCAGGCCATGCCCGCCCCTCCGCAGGAAACGCTCGAGGAAGTCCGCGTCAACACTTCGATGTACGACGCTTCCGAAGGCTCTTACAGCGGCGCGCACATCACGCTCCAGACGCGCACCGGCACGAACCAGTATCACGGCCAGGCCTACGAGTATCACCAGACCGATGCCTGGAACGCCGCTCCGTTCTTCTTCAATCAAGATCAAACGCTGCGCAATCTCGGCAAGACCGTTCCAGAACTCAAGCGCAACAGCTTCGGCGCGACCTTCGGCGGCCCGATCAAGAAAGACAAGCTCTTCTTCTTCGCCGCCTATCAAGGGCAGCGCGTTTCCGACGAAGACAGCTCGATCTCCGAGGCCAACGTTCTCCCCGGTCTGAGCGATTCAAATCGCGACGCCGCCAGCTTGGCCGCCCTCGCCAACTCCGCCTTCGGCACCACGTTGACCGCCGCCGACATCAGCCCGACCGCGCTGAAAATCATGAACCTCAAGTTACCGAACGGGCAGTTCTTCATCCCGTCCGAAAACAATCTCAACAGCGATCTCGGCTACAACGCGCTCACCTTCGGACCCAAGACCACGTTCAAGGCCGACCAGGTCAGCGGCAACATCGACTACAACCTCAACGGTCGCGATCGCCTCACGGGAAAATATTATTATCAGAACGATCCGACGTTCGCGCCCTTCGCGATCAGCCAGGTCGGAAATTTCCCGCAGGAACTATCCGCCGGATCGCACCTGCTCTCCATCCAGAACACAACCACCGTTTCGCCAAACGCTGTCTGGACTCAGGGCTTCGGCTTCATCCGAGAAAAAGCTTTCGCCCACACGATCGACGGCTACACCAACGGCGACTACGGCCTCAATATCTTCGGCCTTTCGAACGTCCCAGGCATCAGCATCGGCACCGCCAATCCGAACACCGGCTCCGGTCTCGGCATCGGCCCATCCAATAACTTCGCCAATGCCGGCATGTTCCAGAACACTTTTGAAGGCTCAACCAAATATTCCTGGACGGTTGGCCGTCACACCATCGTCGGCGGCGTGCAGGTCGATCACAGCCAGCTCAACATCATCAACAAAAACGGCAATCAGGGCTTGCTCGACTTCGATACCTTTGCCGACTTCCTCCAGGGCAATCTCTGCAATCCCACCGTGTTCTGCGGTGAGAACGGATCTTCCGTCTTCGTCAGCGGCGAAACCAACCGTTACTACCGCTCGAATCAGGTCGGCGCTTTCGGTCAGGACACTTTCCGCCTGAAATCAAATCTCACCGTCATCGCTGGCCTCCGTTGGGATTGGAACGGCCCGCTCGTCGAGAAAAACGGCCTGCTCACCAATTTCTATCCCAAGGACTACAGCTACGATTTCGGCACCGACACGATCAGCAACATCGGTATCGTCGTCGCCGGCAACAACAAGGAATTTCCCACCAAGGGCGTGAGCGATTCCACGCTCACCGGCCGTCAGTGGGGCTTCGCTCCCCGCATCGGTGTCGCATGGACCCCGGGCTTCCTTCACAACGTCGTCGTCCGCGCCGGCTTCGGTATGTACTACGACCGCGGCGAATATTTCGCCGAACTCTCACAGAGCGCCGGCGGCGGCATCGGTGGCCCCTTCGGCGTCACCGTACAGCAGCCCTTCTCGGTGCCGTTCTACAGCCAGCCCGGCAATACTTTCGCGACTCCGTTCGGCACGACTCCGCCGCCCGCGCCGCCAAAAAATCTCTCCGGCGTGGCCTCGCTCATTCCGAATATCGCGCAGCTCATCGACAACACCACGCCGTATTGCACCGCCAACGGCATCTCGTTCTGCAGCCCGCTCATCTTTGCCGGCTACGATCCGACCAACAAGCTGCCGTACTCCGAAAATTACACGCTCAACTCTGCAATGGCAGCCGCGCAACGACCTCGTGCTCTCGCTCGCGTTCGTCGGCAATCACGGCGTCCACGAAGTCATCCCGGTGCCGTTCAACCAGCCCAACATCGCCACGCCGTCGAGCCCCATCAACGGCCAGATTTATTCCTACGGCTACACCGTTCCCGGCGTCGCCGCCGAAAACGTTTCGACGCTTGTGGAAGGCTTCGGCAGCGGCAACACCGCGCTCCGCGTCCCCTTCATCGGCTTCGATCCCAACTCGCAATACGCCAAAGCCGCCGGCCAATCCAACTACGACGCCCTGCAATTCAACGTCACCAAGCGCTACAGCCACGGCCTCACGCTCTCCGGCTCTTACACCTGGTCGCACAGCATGGACGAGGAAAGCGGCGAGCAACTCTTCTACAACGGCGACAACCCGGAAAATCTGCGCACCGGCTACGGCAATTCGGACTTCGATCGCCGTCACGTCTTCATGATTCAGTACACCTACGAATTTCCGAAGCTCGCGATGTTTCACGGCTGGGCCGACAAAATCGTCAACGGATGGGGCACCAGCGGCCTCATCTCTGCCGAAAGCGGCCAGCCCTACAGCGTCATCGACTTCAGCGGCGGTGTCGCCAGCCAGTTCTACGGCGGCGGCAACGACTTCATCACCAACCCGCTCGTTCCTATCGGCGGCACTGGCAGCACACCCGGCGCGAATCCTGTCTTGCAGGGCACGCTCGGCGTCAATCCCGGCAGCTCCCGTTCTCAACAGCGCGGCGTTTCGGCATTCCGCTGTTGCAGCCCGGACAAAACGGCGTTCCGCCGTGCGACCCCGTCAGCAAAGTTTGCGACGTCTACGAGACCAACTTTGGTCCCGCCAGCCGCAACATTTTCGTCAGCCCGTTCCAGTCGCGCGTCGATATGGGCGTCTTCAAAAACTTCAAGATCAACGAGCGCTTCAACCTGAAATTCGACGTGCAAGCGTTCAACATCTTCAACCATCCGAGCTTCGACACTCCCAACAACAACGTCGAGTTCAACCCGTTCTTCGAAAATCCGCCGCAATACGGCGCGCCGTTCCCAGTCAACGGTCAAACCAACTGCGCCGCTCCCGACGCCTACGTCTGCCCCCCATCCGGCAAACTCGGCCTCATCCAGCACACCATCGGAAGCCCCCGCTTCCTCCAAATGGCCCTTCACCTGACGTTCTAGTCAGGTCAAATCACGTCGTCCAAAAAAAGAAAAGGGGCCGCAAGGCCCCTTTTTGTTTTCCTCAGAGCTTCTTGTAAAGTCGTCACTTCATCGCGACTTTGCTTCGCACTTCCACCGTCAAACTTCCCAGCTTCCCTGAATCCAAATCCATCAGTCCCGTCCGCAAATAAGCCGCATTCTCCGGCACATCGATCTCGCGATGCATCTGTAATCCGATTCGCATCACTTCCGCATACATCTGCGGATTCAAAACAATCTCGCTCTTCTTCCGGAACACATTCACCATTCCACCGTCCGCATCGTAGGCGATCAGCATCACTTCGATGTTTCCCCGCCGAACCCCATCCGGTCCCAGCTCAAGGTGTAAATCTGTAGGCGTAATCGCGAAATCTAGGCCATACCGCACCGTCGGCGCCTTCAACTCTTTCACGCCGCCCGCTGCGTCCGCCGCCACCGGCGCCACGCGCACCTTGTAAAGCACCTGCGCAAAGTCCGGCATACCGAATCCCATCAACGGCAGCAGCGCATCGTTTTTCTTCTGCCCCGCTTCTGAAATCGGAAACTTCGCATTTTCCGCGTAGTAGCCGCGCCGGTAAGCTAGTTTGTAATCGCCGCTCACCTTCAAATCGATCTTCCGGAACTTCCCATCCAACTTCGAATTGCTCGGCACATACGCCAGCGAATAGAAGTGCGATCCTTCCTCGACCGCCTGCTCCATCGCCTCGCTCAGCCCATTTGTGTTGTAAAACGCATGCCCGCCCGTGTCACGCGCCAGCAGCTCCATCGCGATCTGATTGAACGCTCGGTCCGCCTCGTCTCCCTCGACGGCCTTTCCCGTTCGGTTCGCGCTCGGATCGGCGCCACCCTGGAGGTACGACTCTCCGCCCACGCCCGTCGCTCCGATCGGATACACCGCCACCTGATCCGCCGTCAGCAATTCCGCCGTCTGCCGAACCGCATTCGGGTACGGACTTGCGAACTGTCCGCGCCTTCCGGTATCCGGAAAGAAGTGAATCGGAAACGATCCCGCCACCCACATGATATTTTTTCGTCCCGGAATCGGCGCGAGGTATCGCGCCAACGCCTGAAATGCCTGTAGCGTCATCCCAACGCGGTCCCCGGCTCGTTCCGCATTCACTTGCCCTAAATACTCCTTACACGCCTGTAAACCAATCGGCGCCTTCGCTCCGCAGCCTGCTGCTTCAGCCGCCTTTCGAAGCGGCGACGCCATCTGCGGCTCAAACTTCGCTTCGGTATGCGAATTCGGATCCTCCATCGCGTCCAACGACTTCGCCGAATCCGCTGTAAATCCTCGGATCATCCGCAACTGCTGCCCAAGTGTAAAAATCGCCAGCCGCGCTCCATGCGGCGAAGCGATCGCTGCCTCCATATATTTCTCCATCTGCTGCCGCACATACACCTGATCGATCGCCTGCGTATTCAGCGAATCCAGCAGCAGCACATTCACCGAATCCGTTGTCCTCACCGTCGGATAATTCGTAAACACATCCGGCGGCATTTCGGGAAGCGACACGGGCGTCACCTTCCCATCGGTGTGCTCTTCAAAAAACGAAACCGCTTGCGCCTTCCCGTCCTCGCTCAACTGAAAATCTTCCTTCTTCAATCCGGAAGTTGGCTCTCCCTTTGCTCCCGTCACCACCACATCCACTAGCACAATCCGCACGTCCGACTTGATCGCCGCCTGCTGCGTCTGTTGTGCGCCCCCACCCTTCGCGCTCGTGCCATTCGCATCCTGCCCGCGAAGCGACCGCACTCCGCCCCAGCACACCCATGCCATCGCCAACCCAACCATCACCAAAGATTTCGACTGATATTTCGAACGATACGTACTCGGAGCCATACTCACCGCCTCAGCAACCCTACGCCTAGGACGCCCGCAAGCCCAGTGGCGTTTCCTCGTTGGCCTCGCCGGCGAACCGTAGGGGCACGGCATTGCCGTGCCCGTCCCCAGGATGCCGCCGTGGAATTGCCTACCCAAAAACAAAAAGGCGAGGCCCGAAAGCCTCGCCGCAAAACTCAAAATCCCTGACCGCCATCCTAAAGCTTCAAACCTTCAAATCGCCTTACCGTCCCGCCTGCTCCGCAAAACTCATCTGCAGCCGCCCGTCGATCTGCACTCCGACGTACCGCGCACAAGCCGCCATTTCTTCCTCGGCCCACGCTGCGCAAGCCGCCTGCGTCCGGCCGATCGCGCCAACCAGCTGCACCGCGCGGTAGTAAGCCTTCACCAGCGTCACTCCACCCGAGCCGCCCGGCGTCATGCTATGCACTCCCGCCAGCGCCGCGAAGTCGCGTCCGGTAATCTGTTCGCCCGAAAGGTGCGCCGCCGCCCTTACTTCCTCGGAAACCGGCAACTCCGCCGTTCGCAGCATAATCCCGCGGCAATACAGGATCCCGAATCGGATCAGTGCCACCAGCGAGAACGCGAGTATGAATCCTGAGACCATCAACCCTCTAGATTCTTTCTGCCCTTCGTCACGACCAACTTTACGTCTCGCCACTTCCTGTGCAAATAGGCAGGTAGTACTACCTGAACCAGCACTTCCGGTGTCCCTTCGGGCAGGTGCGTCGCGGGCAGGAACAGGTGGAATCGGTAACGCACCGCGGGATTGAGCACGGACAACCCTTCTGCGGCGCTATCAACCCTTCGCCACAGTTTCGATCACCCTCGAAACCACCGCGCTCTTGCCGCTCCGCTTCGCCTCGTACATGAACTCGTCCGCCCGCTTGATCATCTCTTCCGTCGAGTCCAGTGCAATCGGGAAGGTCACCACGCCAAAGCTGAACGTCACCGGCCACCCCTTCGGCCCGATCGCTTTTTCCAGGTTTTGCCTTAGTTTCGCCACGATAATTCCTGCGCTCGGCTCATCCGTCTCCGGCAGCAATATCGCAAATTCGTCGCCGCCCAGCCGCGCCGCCATATCCGTCGATCGCACCGTGCTCTCCAGCGTCATCCCGATCGTCTTCAACAACTCGTCGCCCGTCGCATGTCCGAACTGATCGTTCAGATATTTAAAATTATCGACGTCAATATAAACGAGCGTGACTGGCCGTCCGTATCTCCGCGAACGCTTTCCTTCCAGCGACAGCGCCTGATAGAACATCCGCCGGTTCGGAATCCCCGTCAGGAAATCCACGCGCGACAAATTCTTCTCGCTCTCCAGCGCCGCCTGCAGCTTGCCCTCGTTGACCTTCAGCGCCTCTTCCATCATCACCTGCGCCGTGATGTCGTGCGCGTGCCCCAGCACGTACGGGTCGGCGCCAAAATCCGACACCACTCGATTCGAATACGACCACACCACTTCCTCACCCTCCGTGGTCCGCATTCGCATCAGCCCGCTGTGCGAATTCCATTCCGCCACCGCCGTCAGATACCACTCCAGCTTCGAACCAAAATCCGGCGGCACCAGTTCGCTCAAATTTTTTCCGCGCAATTCGTCAACCGTGTAACCCAGTGCGGCTGCCGTCGCTTCGTTCACTGCCAGCAGAAACCCTTTCATGTCGTGTACGAACATCAGCCCGCCGCTCTTCTCCACCAGGTTTCGATAGCGCTCTTCGCTCTCGCGCAGCGCCCGCTCCATGCGGCTCCGCTCACTGATGTCGCGAAACACCACCACGCCGCCATTCACCACGCCGTACTGCACCAGCGGCGCGCTCGTGTACTCCACGGTCGCCAGCGTTCCATCTTTCTTTCGCAGCCAATCGCTTTCGTTGTGTGCCCGCGCGCCTTGCGGGCTCAGCGTGATGATCGGGCAGCTCACATTCGAACATTTCTTCTCGTCGCCCGCCCGGTGCAGCAACGCGTGCGCGCTCAGCCCCACGACATCTTCCGACTTGTACCCCAGCAGTTGCTCCCCGACCGGGTTGATGTACACAATCTTTCCGTTCCGATCGACCTGGAACAATCCCTCGCCCATCGTGTTCAGCGTCGCCGTCATCTTCAGGTGTTCCTGCAGCAGCCGGAACGCCGACGCTTCCCGCTGTCTCGTGCTCCGATAGAAAAACGTGAACACCAGCGACAACACTCCGAACTGCATGAACCCAACGACCGCGAGCGCGCGTTCGCGTTTGCTTTCGCTCGCCTCAAATTTCTCTTGGGCTTCGGTCACGCGACTCGTTTCGTACTGTTGGATCTCGCCTGCCGCCTCCCGCACTTTCCGCGCCGCATCGGTTTCGCCGCTCAACTTCGGCACCGCGGTCGCAGTCGGCAACACCTCCGAGTGTCGTTGCACATCGACCGTCGCCGACAGCTCCTCCATCCTCACCCGCGCGTACAATCGCAGTGCTTCTGCCCGATCTCCTTGCACCGGGTCGAATCTCGTCGTCGCCGCTAATTTTTCCATCGCGTTCGAAACTCTGGTCTCCGCTTTTTCAAACTCCTGCCGGTCCTTCTCGTCTCCGCTGTGCAAATATCGGTCTCGCTGCGCCTCCGCGTCGTCCACGCACCTTACAACATCTTGTGCGGCGTGCGACGCGACCAGCCCGTTGGAAATCTCACCTTGCGTTCGGCGATGCTGCGCGCTGTCCGCACGTACGATCAGCGCCGCAATCGCCAGCGACCCCGTGGCGAGCAGGAATCCCGAGACGAATCGCAGTTGGAATCTGCCCTTCACTGGGGAAAGCACGCGTGAAAAGAGCCCCCGCGTGGATGCGCGCACACATTCGTACTTCTCGCAGTTTTCACCAGAAACGCGTTTTCGCGAATTACCGTCATCGCGCCGCCGCACGAGACGAATCGTTCTAAGGAGTTGTAAGGTATTCGCTGTACGCGCCCCTCTTGCGCGCGGTCGGCGTAAGGAAGAAATGTGAGTCCCGTCGCTGCAACTTCCATCGTCTGAAGACGCCTGCCTCTTTCAATTTCCGAATGTCGACTTCCGCTCCAAGAACTCTTGTCCCTGGTCATCGGTTTCGCCTTTAAGTTGTGTCGCGTGCTCTGGTCACACGCCTGGGCGGCCTCATATCATCATGTGGAAAATTTTTGGGGCAATCTTTCCCCCGCTTGCTTCCTGTAATAAGCACCATCGCCCGCGAAGAGCGACCTGGCAACGCTCGATAGGCACACACGCTCGTGCGCGGTGAACAAAAACTTCAGCCACAACCGACCATTAAGCAATTAAAGAAGCGTTGTCATTCTGAGTGAATCGAGGGATCTCAGCAGTAAGCCCCACCACACCCGCACCTGTCGCCGCCACACAAACGCGACCGCCATCGTTCTTCTTCGCCGACCGCAAAAACTCTAGTGCCGCCGGAACAATTTCGTAATCTCAACTTCCGCGTCATCGTGTATCCCGGCCAATCGCATCGCAATTCCCGTTACCCGTCCCACAATCTCCGCATCCCCCGGAAACGAAAACCGCCGCGTCGTGCATGGCGACAAAGGATGCGCCAATAGCGCCAGCTCATTCCCCTGCACCTCGCACCACCCGCACGCGTATCCATCGCGCAGCTCAAGAAAATAAATCGGCCGGTCAAATTCCGTCCGCCAGCGCGACGGCTGAATCCGCCGCATCCGCGGATCGATCTGCACAAACGAGCCCGGCCGCAGCAGCGGATATAGCGTGTAATCGTGCATTCCGATGAATCCGTAGCTGTTCTGCCGCAATTGCAGATGCTTCAAAACCGCGAATGGCACATCGCCCCAATTCTTCACCATTCGCGAAAAAAGATTTGTTCCCCCCAGTTCGAGGTTGTCGGCAAACTGCACCGGCATCGAAACCTCGCCCTGCGGCTCGTACTCTTCCGACGTCATCAGATAGGTCGTCCGCGATGCCACCTCAAATTGGCGCACCCCGACATGTCCAAGGTCCACGCCATACAAGGTGAGCAATTCGGAAAATCCTACGTGGTAGATAACGCTGAGGGTAACCAGCTTGTGGATGCTCGGGATGGAGTCGGTATTTTCGAGCTTCGTCAGCCAGGCATTGGAAATGTAAAACTCATCATTTCCTTCTGCCTCGGCTATGCCCTGACTCTTCTCTTCCACTTCCCGAGTTGTAATGCCAGATCGTACACGAAACTCTCTCAACCGGTCGCCAGATATCACGCACACCCCTGAGTAGGACAGTCCTCTGGGTCGAGCGCAGAGTATTACGTCCTAGGCGAAACATTACCGAATGCATCGGTTAATAGAACTAACTGATTGCTTTCTGCTTCGCTATAGAAGCAAGACCTGATTCTTTGGCATGAGATCTGGTCACCGATCATACTCAGCTCATGAACCAGGCTTACGAGCTTTTCCTTCATTCAAATATGTTCCTGTGTCCGCACGTTACGATTGTTTCAGCCCTTAGCTCGTTTTCCTGTCCGTGCTCGCTCTTGAATCGCAGCGAAAATTCCCCACCCTCGGCGAGGTTCTAGAACCTCTTGCTTCGAAAAGGCAGAAAATCCACAGCCAGCGCGGAAATCCTATCGCTTTGGTTTGTTCGGCAACCAGGTTTTGCAAATGAAAATTCTTTTGCGAGATGTATACAGCGAACCCTGTACGCGACCTAACGATGCACCAGGTGTATTTGCCATGTACTCGTCGACGCGCGAAACGTTTGTTTCAACGAAGAATCGCATGCGCACGATACGCCGTTTCCGTCTTCCAGTGCCGAGGATTCTAAAACGGAGCACAACGTATGAGTGACGAAACCACGAACGACACCGCGAAGGGCGCCACCACCGACGTCACCAACCGCCGCCGTAGCCAGCGCGTTTTTCTCAGCGTTCGCGTTGTCGCGCGCTTCCATCTCCTCCATCGCGAGTGGATCGTCGAAGGCGAAACCCGCGTGGTCAACGCCCACGGCGGCACGCTTCAACTCTCGGTCGCTCCTCTCGCCCCCGGTGACATCATCAAAATTACCAATCCCGAGACCGGTTACGCCGAAAGCTGCCGCGTAGTTCGCATCGAAGCGCTCCCTGGCCAGGGCTTCGAAGTTGCATTTGCCTTCGATCGCCCTTCCCCGCATTTCTGGGCCGTCGCCTTTCCCCCCACCGACTGGATCGAATCCCTCGTCACCCACGACTAGCCCTCCATCGCTCGGGGCTTGCTCCGCCCGGCCGCTGCGCTCGCCTCAATCTCTGGCGAAGCCCACCGGTAGCGCCGGCATCCCTCCCGGTGGTCTTGCGCCTCACGTCACAAATCTTCATCCGTTGAAGAAACTCCCGCAATGATCTCTAATCGCTCACGTCTTACAGATCAGGAGGACTCATGTTCGGCCTCGCAAACGATCTCCGGCTCACCTTCCGCCGCTTCCGCAAAAATCCCGGGTTTGCTCTCGCCATCGTCTTGACTCTCGCGCTTGGCATCGGCGCAACCACCGCAATCTTCTCCCTCGTCGAAGGCGTGCTCCTTCGCCCGCTCCCCTTCAACGATCCCGATCGCCTCGTGTTGTTGGGCGAACACTTGGGCGGCCGCCCGGGCATGTCCGTCAGAGCGCGCGAAATCGCGACGTACACCGGCGCGACCCAGGCATTCTCTTCTCTCGGCGGCTACATCACCGCATCGTTCGAACTTTCCGGCGGACAGCGCCCCGAGGAAATCGACGCCGCGCGCCTCACTTCCGGTGCGTTTGCCGCTCTAGGCGTTCAGCCCGCGGTGGGCCGCGTCTTTACCACCGACGAAGAGAACACGCGCCAGCAACTCGCCGTCATCAGCTATTCCCTGTGGACCAGTCGCTTCCATCGCGATCCCAACGTGATCGGCGCCAGCCTGGTGCTCGACCGCAAGCCCTACCAGGTCATCGGTGTAATGCCGCGCAATTTCGAATTTCCCTTGGCCCTCGGCCGTCTCTCCGGAACTCAGGTTTGGGTTCCCATGAGCCTCACCCCAGACGAACTCTCCGAACAGAACTCCGGCTTCTGGGGCTATCAGATGGTCGCTCGCCTCAAGGATGGAGTGAGCGTCACACAGGCCGCGGAAGATGCAAACCGTGTCGCGCAGCACATCATGAGCGAGTTTCCTGCCACCATGTCGGCGATCCACATACAGGGCGACGTCGAGCCGTTGCGCGAAACTGTGGTCGCGGATGCTCGGCCGATCTTGCGCACTCTCTTCATGGCCGCGATGATCGCGCTGTTGGTCGCATGCGTGAATGTTTCCGGGCTGCTCTTGGTCCGAGCCATCCGTGAGCGCAGGGAATTCGCGGTGCGTGTTGCCATCGGCGCCAGCTCCAACCGCATCATCCGCGAATCCGCGGTGGAAGGGATGCTCTTGAGTTTCATAGCGGGTGTACTTGGCTTGGCGTTTGCCGCCATCGCCATCCGTGCGGCTCTGCACTATTTGCCGGCCTCGCTTCCTCGCGTCAGCTCGGTCTCGATCGATCCGATGGTTGCCGGTTTTGCGCTTCTCATCGCCGTCGCCACCGGTGTCCTCTGCAGCCTCGCACCCGCATTCGCGGCCTTGCGCACCAATCTGATCACGAGCCTGAAAGAAGGTGCGCAATCGGGCAGCGCCAGTCACACCTGGCTGCGCTCCGCCTTGGTGGTTTCCGAAGTTGCCATCGCGCTTGTGCTTCTCACCGTGTCTGGAATGTTTTTGCGCAGCCTGCAAAAAATGCTCGCTGTGAATCCCGGCTTCCGCGCCGATCACGCTCTCGTCGCCGACTATCAACTCCCGCTTCAGCAGTATCCAACCTCGGCTTCGGTCGCCGCTTTCAATCGCGCTGTGATCGACCATCTGTCCAGTAAGCCCGGAGTGAGCGCGGTTGCGATCAGCAACGCTGTCGCCGTTTCCGACTCCGTCCCGCAAGCGGCCTACACCATCGAGGGCGTCTCTGCCGAGCAGTGGAAACTGAAATTTGCCGCATTCACCAGCGTTTACGGAAACTACTTCGGCTCGATGGGCATCCCGCTGATCGATGGCCGAACTTTCGACATGCACGACGACGCCAACGCGCCGCTTGTCGTGATCGTGAATCAATCGATGGCCCGCGATTGCTGGCCGGGGCAAAGTCCGCTCGGCAAGCGCATGCACGTCGGCAATCCGCGCAAGCCATTGCCCTGGGCAACTGTCGTCGGCGTGGTCGCCGATACGAAGATTCCTCGCGATGAGCCCAGCACTGATCAGTGGTACACGCCGATGGACCAGCCCGCCACCTTATATGGCTCTGGAACCCCCGGAAATCTTAGCGGACCCCCGAGCGGCTACATCACGATGCGGTCGGCGCTCGATCCCGAGCACATGATCCAGACGCTGCGTTCGACTATCGCGGAAATCGATCCGCTGCTCGCCCTTCAAAATGTGCGCCCGCTCGACGATGCGATCTCCGAGGTCGAAGCGCCGCGCCACTTCAATACGAATCTCATAACCGCGTTCGCCGCAGGCGCCTTGCTGCTCGCCATCACTGGCATCTACGCCGTAATGGCGTTTTCCGTCTCGCAGCGCAACCGAGAAATCGCGATCCGCATGACCCTCGGCGCCCAGCGCACAACCATCGCGCGAATGGTCCTGCTGAACGGCGGTAAACTCGCGCTCCTAGGCTGCTCTTTGGGCGTGATGGTCTCGCTGGCGGTATCGCAACTGGTCGCCTCGTTCTTGTTCGGCGTGACCGCCACCGACCCCTTCGCCTACTCCGGCGCCGTCCTCATCATGATGCTCCTAGCCCTGCTCGCTTCAGCCTTGCCCGCGATGCGAGCCGCCAGCGCCGACCCCATCAAACCCCTGCGCTCCACCTAACCCTCGCAAACCGTAATTTCGCCACCCTGTCACCACAACTGTTTGTGTAGGGGCGGGGCTCGCTCCGCCCGGCGTCAACACCGAGCGAGTTGTTCGTAGGACCGTCACTCACCCGCCCAACTCGACGGACCGCCTAAAAATACCCGCACCGAGCCTCCAAGCATCCTAGCAATGAGCAAAATCAATAACTTCCGACGCCGCTACAAACATCGTCTAAGTACTTGACAAGTAACCGTTTATGTGCTATACATCTTTCAGCGTGAATCGACGGACCGCCGCCGCAACCCTCAAAAACCCGGCGGAACTCCACGCTCACCCCGAAATCTCGCATAACTCCCTTAGAATCACATTCTTGAGCGGTTTTGCACCACAACCCCTTTATAATCACATTCTTAGAAAAAAACATAGGGGGGGACCCTCTTGACCCCTTCCACCCCAAAACCGCAGGCAGCGACGTTGCCCGGGAAAACGCTTCTCGAGTGCATAGGCAACACGCCGTTGCTCCGGCTGGAGCGCATCGGGAAGGACTTCCCGAACGTCGAGTTCTGCGCCAAAGCCGAATGGTTCAACCCCGGCGGATCGGTGAAAGACCGCCCTGCGCTCGGCATGATTCAAGCGGGCCTCAAGTCGGGCGCTCTGACTCCCGGCAAGACGATCATCGATGCCACCAGCGGCAACACCGGCATCGCCTACGCCATGATCGGCGCCGCGCTCGGCTACCCTGTAAAACTCGCGCTGCCCGACAGCGCATCGCACGAACGCAAGCGCATCCTAGCCGCCTTCGGAGCCGAACTCGTCATGACTCCCGGCGACGAAGCCACCGACGGCGCCATTCGCAAAGTCCACGAAATCGTCGCCGCCGACCCGCAAAAATATTTCTATCCCGATCAGTACAGCAACCCCGCGAACTGGCAGGCGCACTATCACGGCACCGCAAATGAAATTTGGAATCAGACCGAAGGACGCATCACGCATTTCGTCGCCGGCCTCGGCACCAGCGGCACATTCGTCGGCACCACGCGCCGCCTCCGCGAACTCAATCCGAAAATCCGCTGCATCAGTCTCCAACCCGACGGCCCGTTCCACGGTCTCGAAGGTTGGAAGCACATGGAAACCGCGCTCGTTCCGTCGATCTACGACGCCACGCTCGCCGACGAAAATTTGGAAGTCAGCACAGAAGATTCGTACAAGTTCGTCAAACGCATCGCGCGCGAAGAAGGACTACTCGTCAGCCCCAGCGCCGCCGCCGCACTCGCGGGTTGCTTCAAAGTTGCCAAATCGATCTCGCGCGATCAGCACGCCGTCATCGTTACGGTTTTTGCCGATTCCGCGTCAAAATACCTCAGCGAACGTTTTTGGGATGAACACTAGAACATGAGCGACGTTATATGAGCGACGTTCCGATTCTCAGACTCAGCGACGAACTCTCGAACAAAATCCGCGCACACGGAGCGGAAACCTATCCGCACGAGTGTTGCGGCGCCTTGCTCGGTCGTGATCTCGACGCGCCCGCTACCCACTCCTCCGACGGAGCAGCTTTGCCGTCCCGTGAAGTCATGGCGCTTTTTCCGCTGATCAATCGTCGCGACGACTCGCCGCGCAACCGCTTCTCGGTGACATCTGAAGACGTGCGCGATGCGGAGAAGGCCGCGCGTGAAAAGGGAATCGACGTCGTCGGCTGGTATCATTCGCATCCCGACCATCCAGCCCGGCCAAGCCAATTCGATCAAGACCACGCCTGGCCCTGGTACAGCTACATCATCGTCAGTGTCGCGAACGGCCGCCCCGAAAATATGACCAGCTGGCGCCTCACCGACGATCGCACCGAATTCACTCCGGAGAATCTGGAAATTTCCGGCAAAGACACCGGCGCCAAATCCGCCTCGTAGAGTCGGCGCTGAAACTGGCACCAGCGAACACTTTGACTTAGAATTCCAACTCCGATTGGAGCGAAACACAATGGCAGTGAAAGTCATGATTCCCACGCCGCTCAGGGTCTACACAGGCAAGCGCGACTCCACCGAAGTCAGCGCCGGCACCGTCGGCGAAGCACTGACCGGACTCACAACGCAGTTCGGCGATCTGAAGAAACACCTTTTCACCGAAGACGGTAAGCTGCGCAGCTTCGTCAATGTCTACCTCAACGACGAAGACATCCGTTACCTCGCGAAGGACGCCACTCCCACCAAAGACGGCGACACCATCAGTATCGTCCCCTCCATCGCAGGCGGTTGCGCTTCTACCTGTTGTTGTTGATTCCATTCAACTTTTAGCGTGCCGAGCGGCGGCTTGCATCGAGCCGCACCGCATCACATCTAATCGATCTTGGAAGAAAGCTTAGAAATTTTCGCGCCGCAAGAAGTCGGCGCAACGAAATAACGGAACGAACTTAGAGAGCAAACTTTTCGACGGAATTGGATTCGAGGGAATCGGAAATGTCTACGCAAGTAAAACCGCTAACAGAATCGCCCGCTGCCGGAGCAGCGACCAGCCTTACCAACGAAGAGATCCTCCGCTACAGCCGCCACCTGATCATGCCCGAAGTCGGCATGGAAGGTCAGCTCAAGCTCAAGAACGCCAAGGTGTTGCTGATCGGCACCGGCGGACTCGGCGCTCCGCTCGGCTTGTATCTCGCCGCGGCTGGAGTCGGGAAACTTGGTCTCGTCGACTTTGATGTCGTCGATTTCACGAACTTGCAGCGGCAGATCGCGTTTGGTTCGAGCGACGTCGGCAAGTCGAAAGCGAAGTCGGCGCAGAAGCGGCTCTCGGATCTGAATCCGGATATTCAGATCGAAGCGTACGAGACGCAACTCGAAAGCAGCAACGCGCTCGAGCTGTTCAAGGACTACGACATCATCGTCGATGGCACCGACAATTTCCCGACGCGCTATCTCGTCAACGACGCGTGCATCCTGCTCGGCAAACCGAATGTGTACGGCTCGATCTTCCGCTTCGAGGGACAGATCACCGTGTTCGGCATGCCCGACGGTCCGTGCTACCGCTGCCTGTATCCCGAACCACCTCCGCCGGGACTCGTTCCATCCTGCGCCGAAGGCGGAGTTCTCGGCGTTCTACCGGGAATCGTAGGTTCAATCCAGGCGATGGAAACGATCAAGTTGATTTTGGGCAAAGGCGATAGCCTCGCCGGACGCTTGCTGCTCTTCGATGCGCTCGGAATGAAATTCCGCGAGCTGAAGCTGCGCAAGAATCCGAACTGTCCGATGTGCGGCGAGCATCGCACGATCAACAAACTGATCGACTACTACCAGTTCTGCGGAATTCGCGGCGAAGAAGCGGAGGCTCCTGATTTGGGTGTTCCTGAAATCACTCCGAAAGATCTGAAAGCGCGGCTCGACAAGGGCGATGATCTTTTCATTCTCGATGTGCGCGAACCGCACGAATATCAGATCTGCAATCTGAACGGGAAACTGATTCCGCTCGGCGAATTGCCGCGTCGCGTGCATGAACTCGATACTTCGCGCGAAATCGTCGCGCACTGCCGCAGCGGCAAGCGCTCCGCCGAAGCCGTCGATTTCCTGCGCAAAGCCGGCTTCCGCAAAATCCTGAACCTCAAGGGCGGAATTTTGGCGTGGTCCGACGAAGTCGATCCCAGCGTTCCGAAGTATTGATCGAAGGATTGAGTTAAACTCGACGCAGCGCCGAATCGAAATACGCGCGAAGAATTCCAGGAGACCCAATGGCAGCGACGAAGATCACAGTGAACACCAACGGTTCGATCCGCGTGGAAGGCGATTTCGAGATCGTCGATCCCACAGGCGCACCCTTCGGCCTCGCGGGCCGAACCGCCATCGGCCTATGCCGCTGCGGCGCCTCCGCCAACAAACCGTTTTGCGATGGCGCCCACAGGAAGATCAATTTCAGCGATCCCGTCGTGGCTCGCGATCTCCCACCGCCAGTTCCGAAGCCGCAAGCCTAAGCGGTTTTTTCGCTGCCCAAAGTTTCAGGCACGCCGAAAAATAGAACGGCGAATGCCGCAACCGCAATTGCAGCCAATCCTAAAAACGAAGCGCTGAATCCAAGTCGTTGCACCAACACGCCGCCAATCGTGTTGCTCAACGCCGCGCCGATTCCTACCATCGTTGCGAGCGCGCCCGACGCGAGATTGAATCTTCCCGTTCCTTCGGTTCGATCCTTGATCACCAGGATCGACACAATCACGAACACCGCGTTTGCGACGCCATCCAGAAACTGAATCCCGATCAGCGCAGCAGTCGCATGCGTCAGCGTGTACAGCACGCCGCGAATCGGCAACACACCAAATCCGAGCAGCAGTAGCGGCTTGCGGCCTTTCCCCGCGCGCGCACCGATCCACGCAGCAGACGCAGCGATCACCAATTGCGTGACGATGATGCACGCCGACATGAACGGCGGAGCCATTCGCGGATTCCCCTTCGCCAACATCTCGCCTAATTCCGGAAGCATCGCCGCGTTGCTGAGATGAAACAGGAACGACGCTGCGAGAAACGCCATCAGCGTGCGGTCTCGTGCCAAGGCGGAGATTCCTTCGGTCTGTATCTCCTTGCCATCTTGCTTGGCCACGTTCGCTCCGCGAGCGCGGGCGTAGTCGATCTGGTTGCCGTCGATTCCGAGGAGAGCGAGCAACGCGGGAATTGCAAGTACGATCGCGACCGCGAAGATGTAGCGGTATCCGAACTTGTAGCTGACTCCCGCGACTAAGAGTGCGGTGAAGACGTTGCCGGCGGAGTTGAATGCCTGGTTCTTACCGAACTGGCGATCGAAGAGATTCGCGCCGACGATTCCCAGCGTGATCGCGGCGATGGTGGGCGCGAGGAACGGCCCGGTTGCGCCGATCAGGAATTGCGCGACGTAAACGGCGATCGCGCCGTGACGCAGAAGGAGCAGCGCCGCGCCAGCCGCCAATACGATCAAGCTCGCAGCGATCAGCAGACGCTTGCGGCGAGCGGCGTCAACGATTGCTCCCGCCGGAGTCTGCACCGCGACAGTGACGAGTCCGCCGAACGTCAGCGCGTAGCCAACGTGCGCGGCGTTCCAACCTGACGATGCTAAATAGGCGGCGATGAATGGACCGAGGCCGGTCTGGACGTCGGCGACGAAGAAGTTCAGCCACTCCAGGGAACGTAGGGTTTTGCCGGCGGGATGGTTGCCGGGATTCGAAGGGGCGGCGGACGAAGTGTTCGAAACGGCGTTTTGGCGACTTATCAAGAATGGAATCGCTCCTGTAGGGTTTTAGTCTGCGGCGTGGGGCAAAGGACATCCGGTAAACGCGGCACGCGAATCGGCGTGAATACTGAGGAGCGGGACAGACCGGCGGGCAAGGGATGCTAGCCAGCAAGACGCGGTGAAGGGGTGGATAGCTACCTGTACGGTGGAGACTGCCTCGCGGATTCGAATTGACGCGATGGCAATTCGAAAGGGGTGGTCGCAAACGTTCGGGGCGGGTTGGGTTGCGTTATGTTGTGTTGGGTTGCGTTGCGTTGCGTTGCGTTGCGTTGCGTCTAAACCCCGCGCTCACAAGACGAGCGCGGCTACAGGGTGGCGAAAATTACAATCGAGCAAGGGCTTTTCGGTCGGGGCTCAGGACGGGCTGTATCAATTGGGTGAGAAAAGCGGCTTAGGGGGTATCGGCGGTCTCGGCAACTCGAATTAGAGATTCCCAATTCAGTGAGACGGGTCTCATTGTGAGAATCGATCCTGTTGCTGTTTTGGAACCTCCTGCCTGCCAGTAAGTGTCCAAAAATGAATTAGATAGGAAGTCATTTCGAGCGATTCTCGGCTTCGTGCCAGCGTCTCGCCCGTTTCATTTTGCTGTGCGCTGCCAGTAACCTCTCCTGTAAGTCATTCAAAATCAGAACGTTGGAGACGGGTAATTTCCGTCGAGAAGGGACGTTCGCGTGCATTTATCCCGGTTTGTTACGGCTTCTCTGGCTTTCTCTGGCATTTGGGGGGATTCGTGGGCAGTTGGACCAAAATCGCCGGGTTCTTGCGGCACCCGGCTACGACGACAACGGAACGCGTTCGACGCGTGGCAAAGCCGTCGTCGGTTGTCTCACGCCTATCGATTCTCACCTATTCGATTATCGCGGTTGGATATTTTGCGCTGATTGCTTACCTGCGTTACGCCGGCGTGACCGGCACCACTCAAAGCTATCTCTATCTGGAAGTCGGCGGAACGCTGATCAGCTTCTGCTATGCCGCGAATGCGTTGGTGAGGTTCCGCGGGACGCACGATCGCACGGCGCTGATCCTCGCTTTTGGTTTCGTTCTGTCGGGAATCATCGAGACGGTTGGTTATTTCGCGCTCAACGCGCGGTTGCAGGCGGGACACGCGCTGCCGACGACAGTGCCGATGGGCTGGATGGTCAGCCGGGTTCTGCTGGCGGTGATGCTGCTGGCGGCGATCGCAGTTGAACGGTATATGCCGACGGCGCGACAGCCGAGCCGCGAAACCGCGGGCGCGCTGCTCGTGGTTTTGCTCGCGGCGTATCTGACGAGCGCGGCATTTCTGGCGGCGCCTGCGGCACCTTTCGCGCACGCGGCGTGGATTCTTTCGCGTCCGTGGGATTTGCTCCCCGGCATGCTTTTTCTTGCCGCAGCGGTCTGGTATCGCGATCAGTTAAACAGCGCCGACAAGCCGGAAGCTCCCAGCCTCTACGAATATTCGCTGTATGGCTGCGCGTCGCTGAACGTTCTGTGCCACGCGGCGGCGATTTTCTCGCGACATTTATTTGATGGGCCGTTCTTTCTTGCGGAACTGTGCAAGACGGCGAGCTACGTGATGATCCTGGCGGGCGCGATGCTGGAACAGGCGCGACTGTTCGAACAGGTGCGTTCGATGGCGGTGAGCGATTCGCTGACCGGGCTCGCGAATTACCGGCGGCTGATTCATGTGATTGAAACCGAGCTGGATCGTTCGAAGCGCACGCAGCGCGGGTTCAGCGTGATTTTGCTGGATATGGACGGACTGAAAGCGATCAACGACCAGTTCGGACATTTGACGGGAAGCCGCGCGCTGGTGCGGCTGGGCAAGGTTCTTTCGAATCATTCGCGAGCGATCGACACGCCGGCGCGCTATGGCGGCGACGAATTCGCGCTGGTGTTGCCGGAAGCAGGCCGCGAAGTTGCGACGCGCGTGGTTGCGCGCGTGCGCGAAAAGCTGGCGGCGGAGCAGGAGCGACCGGCGCTGTCGGTGAGCGCAGGAGTCGCGGCATTCCCCGAAGACGGCGACACGCCGGAACAGCTGCTGGGCGCGGCGGACCGCGCGCTCTATGGCATGAAGCATCACGGCAAAAGCAGTATCCAAAATCTCAAGCGAATTGCGGCATGCCTGTGAGGCTGACGACGATGCCGCTCAAGAAGATATTTCCGTTTCACCGCAACGAGCGCCGGATCCCGATGGAGATTCCGGTGGTGCTCGACCGTCATGAGGGCGGACAGGGAACGGAATCGACATTTACGGAAAACGTGAGCGCGCGCGGAGCGCGCGTTGTGAGCACGCGACGATGGGAAAAAGGCGAACCACTGACGTTCGCGTCGCGCACCGGAGAGTTTCGTTCGTTGGCTCGAGTGGCGTACTGCCAACCAATGCATGGCGACGGCTATGCGGTGGGGGTGGAGTTTCTCGATCCGGCTGGGCGATGGGTTGTTCAATCCAAAACCAGCTCGGCCCAACGGTAGGGCGGATAGGAGGGGAACGCCTGGAACAGAGAAGACCAATAACTGACGCAAACAAAGAAATAAGGTTGAAGCGCCGCGCGGAAGAGAAGGCCGCACGGCGCTTCATTCTTTTTGGGGGCGGGAGTTTCTTTTCTGGATTGAGGGTCGGTTGTGGGGACAGGTGAATGGCGACCTGTGGTTGGTGACTATTGAAGAGATCGCTGGGCAGGTTTTCGGGATCTGTTCTCGGCGAACCAATCGTTGAATTCTTTCTCGGCGTGGGCGACTTCGGCGGGATTGATTTTAGGATCGAGATCCGACACCACGCTGCTGATGAAATTCATCAAGAAGTCGGAATATTCTTCCACATAATCGGCGAGGTGTTCTTCGTCGCCTGGAGATGTCAGGTTCCAGATGTGTCCAGCGACGCCATAAAAACCTGTTAGAGAAATTTGCCTGGCGAGAGATAAAGGTCCCATGCCGATTCTGACGTCCAATTCGATTGAAAGTTGGGCGTGACGCGGTTTGTCGATCAGCCAAACAAATTGCCATGCTCCTACACGCGTCGAGAACCAGCGTTCAGTGGGCGAATTCGGATCGCGTGTTTCCTGGTACGAATTTCCCAGATGCTTCTGGATAGCCGCATTTAACTTTCGTTGGTCGATACGGGGTTTTGGAGTTTCAAGCGGGAGTAGCTGCCACTGTGCGACATCCGATCGAGACGGATGCATGCACATTTTGAGGATCGCGTGCTGCTCTTCGGCGTTTGGCACAGGAATATTCAGAGGCGCGAATGACCGATGTCGGTAGCCGTGACAGATTAGGAAGAATCTGACACGGTCTTCGCTGTTAGGACCGAGGACTTTTTTTAAGTTTTGTACCAACCGGCTTGGACTTCTCCAAAATAAGGATGCTTCGTTGCGAATTTGGGACTCCAAAATGGCTAAAGAAGCTTTATAGATTCGGATCGCAAATTCAGCACGGATCGGTTCGAGCCTCTTAGAGAGCGATTGTATGGGAGCAAGGGTAGGCATAGCCGAGTTATTCTGTAAGAAACAGTTTGAAGGAATTTCGCCGGTTTCGACGCCGTTTTGCTAGCGCGACGGACTAAATGCGTACGTAGTGGCCTTGGTGACGGAGTCGGAAGCGATACCGCGTTCTACTGATAGCGGGGATGGAGGCGGGTGGTCACACTGGAGTTATGTGCCGGGTCCTTGTGGTGGATGACCATCCTGTTGTGCGGAAAGCGCTCATTTTTTATTTGAGATCGCGGCTGAAGGTGGATTGCGTCGAGGCGACGAATGGGTATGAGGCGCTCAAGGCGGCCTCTGAGACAAAACCGGATCTGGTGATCCTGGATTACTCGATGCCGGTGATGAATGGGATCGAGACGGCGCGAGTGATGCACAACACGATGCCGGAGATTCCGATACTGATGTTGACGGCGCATTTTACGGCGGCTGAGGCGGCGAGTAAGGATTTGGGGATTCGCGGGGTTTTTTCGAAGGATAATGTTGAGCCGTTGCTGGTGCAGACGCGGATGGTTTTGAAGCTGTAGGGTTGTTCCTGCCGAGTGGTATTCCACGATTTGAAGGATGGGTTGGACGGGGAGTGGCGTGTTGGTGTGTCTCGACGGACGCTGTCGCGCTGGCGATTTTTGCCCACACGAAGTTTGGCGTGCGTCGCGTTTGGTGACGGCGGATGGGGTTGCGGGTGGACGGTACGTTGAGGTCCTTCGGCGTCCTTCGGACGCTAGGATGACAGGTGGGACGATGGTGCTAAACGCGGCGGAAAGACACCGGCAGGGTGCCGGCGCCACCACTCAAGACGCGATGATCGTGCGGACATGGGGCGCAGCGGTGCTGCGCCCGTACAGCAGATTGCTCGTGTGGCGCGTAGTGGCGGTGGGTTCGCAGATGAACATCGCGGCTGCCGACGAGATTCCGAGAGCGAACCATTACGTTGAGGTCCTTCGGCGTCCTTCGGACGCCTCAGGATGACAGGCTCTCTTGAGGGGTAAAAGATTCGGCGGAAAGACGCCGGCAGGGTGCCGGCGCTGGCACTCAAGACGCGATGAATGTGCGGACATGGGGCGCAGCATGCTGCGCCCCTACACTGGTGGGTGGAACTTTTGCGGGGGTGGGTGCGTAACTATTCCTGTTGTTTTCCAAAAGGAAAAGGAGCATGCTCCTTTTGGAAACCAAAAGGAATGGTCGAGCGTTAGGTAAGTGTCGGGCGCGGGGCGACGATCATGGCGTCCGCAGGTTGCGTTGCTTCGATCGGGGTCGACCGGTGATTAGGAGTTGGATCGGCTCGCGCAATGATGGTGGTGTTTGAGACGTGGGGTGGAGGTTGGCGATGAGAAATGTTCGGCGATTTTTCGCGCGGGTGGGGCAGCTGGTGGGGCGGAGGACGTCGGAGAGGCGGCTGCGCGAGGAGATCGACGAGCATATCGCGCTGCAGACCGCGGACAACGTGCGCGCGGGAATGCCGCCCGTCGAGGCGCGGCGGCAGGCGATGTTGAAATTTGGCGGCGTGGAGGCGATGAGGGAAGACTATCGCTCCGCGGGCGGGCTGATGGTGATTGAGAACGTCGTGCAGGACGTGCGGTATGCGATTCGGAGTCTGGAGCGGACGCCGGGGCTGACGGCGTTTGTGATTTTTACGCTGGCGCTGGGAATCGGGATGGCTTCGGGGACGTTCAGCATGGTGGATGCGCTGATTTTTCGGCCATATCCCGTACCGCATCCGAACGAGATTGTGACGATCGTTGGTACGACGCACGACAGCAATTACGAATATTTTTCTTACCGCGAATATCTCGACATCCGGGACAAAACGAAGAGCTACGAGGGAGTCGTCGCGAGTGCCGACATGGAGGCTGTCGGATTCAGTGCGAATGCCAACCAAACTGCGCGAGTTAAAGGCGGAATGCGCGTATCCGGGAATTATTTTCGCGCGCTTGGGGTGGAGCCGACGCTGGGGCGCGGCTTTCGCGATGACGAAGACACTGTGCCGGGTCGGGATGCGGTGATGGTGCTGGGCCCGGCGTTCTGGAAGCATGAATTTGGCGGAGACCCGAGTGTTATCGGGCGGAAGGTACGGCTGAACGGAGCGGAATTCACGGTGATTGGGGTGGCTCCGGAGACTTTCCCGGGGATGCTGATTTTTGGGCAGCCGGATTTTTACATGCCGCTGGCGATGGCGAAGGTGTTTTCGACGGATCAACAGAAGAATTTTTTCGAGGATCGCGACGATCGCGAGCTACTGGTGCGGGCGCGGTTGAAGCCGGGAGCGGCGGTCGAAGAAGCGCGAAATGAGGCCGCGGTGCTGGGGCACGACTTCGAGAAGGAATATTCGAAGACGACGCGCGGGCGCGGTATAGCGGTGGCGACGCAGTTTCAGATGCGGACGCGCGATGACGAGGTGGAGTGGAGATTCAGCGTAATTTTTGTGACGCTGGCGATCGCGACGTTGCTAGTGGCGTGCACGAACGTGGCGGGATTGCTCTTGAGCCGGGCGCGAGCGCGCAAACGGGAGATCGCGGTGCGATTGGCAATCGGCGCTGGGCGATTGCGGTTGGTGCGGCTGCTGCTGACGGAGAGTTTCCTGCTCGCGCTTTTGGGCGGCGCGGGAGGGATCGCGATAGGGTATGGGATTTGCATGTGGTTCCAATCGCTGAAAAGCATCGTGCTCATGAGCGATCTGCCGCTGATTATTCCGTTTCAGATGAACACGCGTGTGCTGGCGGTGAGCATTTTGTTTTCGGTAGCGAGTGCGCTGATTTGCGGGCTGGTGCCGGCGTTGCAAAGTTCGAAGACGGACCTGGTGGAAGGATTGAAGGCGGCGGATGTGGACGTGCCAGGACGGAAGCGGTTATGGGGACGAAGCGTGCTGGTGGTGGCGCAAGTGGCGATGTCGCTGATGCTGCTGACCGCGTCGTTTCTCATGGTACGCGGATTTCAGAACACGCTACTGGATGGGATGGACTTCGCGAAGGATCACTTGTTGATGACGACGTTCGATCCACGGCTAGTGCAATACGACAGCGCGCAGGCGAAGCAATTTTTCCGGGTCCTGAAGGATCGTGTGCGAGAGACAGCGGGCGTCGTGAGCGTCACGCTGACGCAAAATGTGCCGATGGGCCGCGACGATTTCGACACCGTCTCGTTCGTACCCGATGGATTTCAAATGCCGCGTGATCGCGAGAACTTCACGTCCGTGTTGGACACGGTCGATGAGGATTTTTTTACGACGATGCAGGTTCCGATTTTGCGGGGGCGCGGATTTCAGACATCGGACACGGTGTCGAGTCCGCGTGTGGCGATCGTGAACGAATATTTTGCGCATCACTACTGGCCTGGGCAGGACGCGATTGGAAAGCGCATTCGGCTGGATCGCGCCGATGGAGTGCCGGTCGAGATCGTCGGGATCGCGAAGACGATCAAGGTGCGCGACACGTTCGACAAAAACGACGACTTCGTCTACCTGCCGCTGGCGCAACACCCGATGGCGCGGATGGTGATGATGGTGCGGTCGAGCGGCAATGCTTTGGAGCTTGTGGAGCCGTTGAGAGACGTGGTGCGGAAGATGGACGCGAACATGCCGATGCTGAACACGATGACGTACGAAGACATGTATCTAAATCGGGCGATACGCGGGCCGGCAGTGGCGATGAAGCTTGTCGGGGCGATGGGATTGGTCGGATTGGTGCTGACGGTAGCGGGTTTGTACGGGCTGGTGGCGTACAACGTGAGCAGGCGAACGCGCGAGATCGGCATTCGGATAGCGCTGGGCGCGGCGCGCGGAGATGTTTTGCGGTTGATGATGGGGAAAGGGATGGTGCTGGTCGCGATCGGCACGGCGATCGGGGTCGCGATGGGATTTGGCGTTGAGCGGATGATGAATGCGATGGTGTTCAATGCGGGAGGGGTGGATTTTGTGGCGTATGCGGTGGTGGTGCCGCTGTTGTTTGTCGTGACGATGTTGGCGGCGTTTGTGCCGGCGAGGAAGGCGGCGCGGATTGAGCCGACTCGGGCGCTGAGGTATGAGTGACGGTTGACGAGTCGCGAAAAGAGCAGAGCTCAAGATCAGGTGATTGTGCGGACATGGGGCGCAGCGTGCTGCGCCCCTACGACGTTGAGCCAAGACGCGTGGGGCGGGCGGAGCAAGCCCCGCCCCTACGAATTCTGTGGCGCGGGCGGGGCGAGCAGGGACTCGTAGACCTGGATCATGTTGTCGACCATTTTTGGGGCGGAGAATTTTTGTTCGATGCGTTTGCGGGCGGCGCGGCCGATTTGCAGGGCGATTTCGGGATTGCGGAGGATGGCGGCGAGTGCGTTCGCGAGAGATGCGTCGTTGTTGAGTTCGGCGAGAAGGCCGCTGCGGCCGTGTTCGATGATTTCGGGGAAGGCGCACGTTTTGAAGGCGACGCTAGGGATCTCGTAACTCATCGCGGAGAGCAGGGAAGTGCCGAGGCCTTCGAAACGCGATGGGAATGCGAAGAGATCGAGCGCGGGGTAGACGGACTCCATTGCGCTGACGAAGCCGGTGAAAATTACGGAATCGGTGACGTTGTGCTTTGCGGCGATTTGCTGGAGACGAGATTTGTCGGGGCCGTCGCCGACGAGCAGCAATTTTGTGGTCGGGAATTCGCCGCGGGTTGTTGAGAAGGCGCGAATGAGCGAGTCCTGGCCTTTGTCGGGGAGCAAGACGCCGACGCAGCCGATGAGCGGAGACTCATCGGTGATGCCGAAACGCGAGCGGGCGGCGAAACGAATTTGCGGCGATGGGAGGCGCGAGACTTCGACGCCTTCGTAAACGACGGTCATTTGTTCCTGCGGAATGCCGGACTTGATGAGAATTCCGGCGACCCATTCGGAAATCGGAAGGATCCGAGCGGCGGCGCGGTAGCGTGCGCGGGCGAAGTTGTCGTGTTTGAGTTTGAATCCAACGCGGCGCGAAATGACCAGTGGGGCGCGGCGATGCGCGCGGGCGAGCCATGCGGAGGTGACGCCGTGGGCTTCGTTGGCGTGGACGAGGTCGAATTTTTGACCGTCGAGATGGGCTGCGGGATCGCGGCTGCTGGGTTTGAGGAGTTCGAATATTTTCAGCGCGGCCGAGATGCGCGTGGTGCGGCGCGGAACGGTGTGAACGGTGACACCGCGTGCGGCGGCGCGTTCACCGAGGGCGGACCCTTCGGGCGTGAGGAGTTCGGCGGTGTGATGGCGCGCATTGAGGCCTTCGAGCATCAAGAGCGCTTGATTTTGTCCTCCGCGCCATTCCGTATCCAAATCGACGATCAAAATTTTCACGAACGAGCGGTCCCCGAACGACGATGAGATGCAATTAGTTTACCGAGCTTCGAGTACTTGAGGCGAACGGTGCGTGCGGCCATTTGCGCGATGAGTGCTCCGCGGTAACCATCGAGAAAACCAGCCTGGAGGATGAAACTGCGGAACCAGCTCCAGGGCGTGGCGACGAGGAGTGCTCCGCGCCAACGGCGGCGGCCTTCGGAATACATGCGCTGAGCGGAGAACGTGGAATATTTTTCGACGTTGGCTTCGTGCTCGTCGAAGGAGCGGACGGTGTAGTGGAGCAGGTCGCCGGTGAGTTTGCCGGGATTTCCGGTGAATTGAAGGGACTCGTGGATGATGCCGGCGAATTTCGCGGCGGTGCGGCGATAGAGACGACGCTGGAAATCGGGGTACCAGCCGGAGTGCTTGATCCAGGCGCCGAGATACCAGGTGCGGCGAGAGAGTTCGTAGACGTCGTGATCGGGCTTGCGCTTTTTCCATTCGAGGAGCGAGAGGTGGAGATTGCTGCTGAGTTCCTCGTCGGCGTCCATCGAGAGAATCCAGTCGTTGGCGGCGGTTTCGGCGGCGAAGTTTTTTTGTTCGCCGTAGTTGGTCCAGTCGTGGACGGCGAAGGTCGCGCCGTATTGGCGGGCGATTTCTTCGGTGCGATCGCTGCTGCCGGAGTCGATGACGATGATTTCGTCGGCGACACCGCTGAGAGAGGCGAGGGCGCGGGCGAGATTGGCTTCTTCGTTGAGAGTGATGATGCAGGCGGAGATGCGGTTCATTGGCGACGGCGGCGGATGATGCCGAAGGGTGCGCGAGGTCGAGTCAGTATCTCACATCGGGACCTTGGTCATGCGGGGCCGGCTGCGCTTGGACTGCGTTCATTTGGGCTCGAAAGTCAGGCGGAGCGTGGTTTCGCCGATGCGAAACTCGGCGCCCTGGCCGAGCATGGCGGCGCGGACGCGCTCCTCGTCGAAAAATGTACCGTTGGTGGAATCGAGGTCGCGGAGGTTGACGTAGTCGTCGCGGACTTCGACGACGCAATGGTGGCGGGAGATTTCGGGATCCTGGAGGGCGATGTCGGCGCCGTCGCGACCGACGACGACGCGGGGTTTCTGGAGTATGTGCGTTTCGCCTGTGCCTGGACCGGCGATGACGGTGAGGACTACATTTTTCGTTTTAGGCAGGACGGCAGTGTGGTCCTGGAGGATGAGAGACGATTGCGTGCCCGAACCATTGCCGCGAGCGAACGAAGGCAGAGGTGAAATAGCGACAGTAGAGTCGGGATGGCGGTGCGTGTCGACGACGGTCGTCGTGGCGCAACGGGAACATCGAAACTTTACTTTGGGATGCGCGCCGACGTCGGCATCCTTGAGCACGTGGTGCGTGCCGCAGTTACTGCATGCTGCCTGCATGGAGTGAAGGTAGCACCGTGGCGCGGGGCGTGATTGTCGAGGCGCAAACGGGGTGCTGAGAGAGTTATCGGGGTGACGGGGCGCAGTGCCGCAGGGCTGGGATAACTGCCTGCTACAGGGGAGCGATTGGTCGGCTCGGCCGGGTGGGAGCGGTGGCCCGTTATGCTAGAATCGGTGGTTCCGAACATCGTCTGATTGCTGTCAGGAGCATGGCACGTGTCTGATCACCTCTCTCGCAAAGATTTGAAGCAGGACAAGATTCACGACGCGCTGGAGCATGGCGCCGAAGCGGTCTACACGCACAAGCAGACGTCGATCATTGTGCTGCTGGTGGTGCTGGTTGTCGCAGCGGCGTACGGCGGCTGGAGCATTTATCACGAGCGGCAGACGGCGGCGGCTTCGGCGGCGTTTGATACGGCGATGAAGGCGTACTCGGGGCACATCGGTTCGTCGCCTGACCCTGCAGAAGCGGGCGATCCCAGCTACGCGGACGAGGCTGCCCGTTCGAACGATGCGCTGCAGAAATTCACGGCGGTGGCGGACAAATACCCGAGTACGAATCCGGGTCGCTTCGCGCGCTATTACGCGGCGCTGTGCCTGGAAGATTTGGACAAAGAGAATCAGGCGCTGGAAGAGTTGAAGAAGATCAGCAATGGCAGCGACAAGGAATTGGCGAGCATGGCGCAGTATCAGACGGCGATCATGTATGCGCGGACCGGGAAGGGCGACGAAGCGGCGAAGATTTTTCGCGCTCTGGCGGACAAGCCTTCGGTGTTTGTGACGCGGCCGCTGGCGCTGCTGGAACTTGCGGGCGTGCTGCGGCAGAACAATCCGAAAGAAGCTGCGACGGTTTATCAGCAGGTGAAGAAGGAATTTCCGGAGTCGGCGATTTCGGAAGAGGCGGATCGCGGCCTGGATACGCTCGGGCCGAAGTCGTAGGCGCCGTCTTTGCCGCGGAGATATTTTCAATCTTGCGGACCTGGGGCGCAGGGGTGATGCGCGCCCGTACATGGCGTTTACGGTTTAGCGCGCCGTCGGTAAGCGGAGCGACGCATCGAAACACCTTCCACTCTCGCGCCTTGGGCAATGCACGCGAATCAATCGCGAGGCCGGCGCTATCCCGAAGCACCCCATCGATACCGAAGCGAGTACGCGCGCGATCGTGACCGGATCGTGCATGCTCGGGCGTTTCGGCGGCTCGAAGCGAAGACGCAAGTTTTTACAACGCGGTTCTCGGATCACTTTCGCAACAGGCTGACGCACACGCTCGAGGTGTCTCAGATTGCGCGGACCGTGGGCACGGCGCTGGGGCTGAATTCGGAGTTGGTCGAGGCGCTGGCGCTGGTTCACGACATCGGACATCCGCCGTTTGGACATGCGGGCGAGCGCAAGCTGAACGAATTGATGAAGAGACACGGCGCACGCTTCAATCACAATCTGCACGCGTTGCGGATTGTCGATCAGTTTGAGCAACGGTATCCGGATCACCCTGGGCTGAACCTGACCTTTGAAGTGCGCGAAGGAATCATCAAGCATTCGCGCGACTATGCGGGTAGAGAAGCGGAGTGGCCGGAACTTGCGGAGTATGAGCTGGATTTGCGGCCGCCGCTCGAAGCGCAACTGATCGATTGGGTGGATGAAATCGCCTACAACACGGCGGACCTCGATGACGCGCGCGAGGCCGAATTGCTGGATTTGCGGGCGCTCGCGCACGATGTGCCGATCTTTGGCGAGGCGTACGAACGTGTGAATGCGAAGTACGCCGGGGTGATCGAGAAACTGAAATTCAATGATGCGCTGAAGAGCGTGCTCGATCAGCTGGTGACGGATTTGATCGAGACGACATCAATGCGCGTCCGCGAATCCGGAGTGCAGACGGTGGAAGACGTGCGGAAGATGGGAAAACGGATCGCGGGGTTCAGTCCCGAGCTCGCGGAGCGGAACGCCGAGCTGAAGCGATTCCTGTTTGCGAATATTTACGACCGGCCGATCATCACGGAAGACCGCGACCGTTCGGTGCAATGCCTGGCGGAGCTGTTTGAATATTATTTAAGCTCGCCGAAGTCGATGCCGGCGTTTTATGAAGAGATGGCGCATATCGAGCCGCGGCATGTGATCGTTTGCGATTACATTGCGGGCATGACAGATCAGTTTTTGTTGCGGCAACACCATCAGGTGTTCGGAGCTGCCGC
The DNA here is from genome assembly GCA_963766985.1 of uncultured Acidobacteriota bacterium. Lineage (GTDB taxonomy): Bacteria > Acidobacteriota > Terriglobia > Acidiferrales > UBA7541 > Acidiferrum. Next base: position 343,131 of record CAVYCJ010000002.1, on the reverse strand, counting down.
TTCCACCGGCGCGAAAAACAGTTCCGCGTAATCGTTTGTGGTTTGCTTTTCCCTCCTTCGTCAGCGCGAGTACAATACAGTTCGATTTTGGCGAGGAAGAGTCTTCTTGAGCGTTACCAATAAAACTGCCGCCAGGAAATTTTTGTGGGTGTTCCTGACTGTTGCGCTCTGCATGGCGACGGGCGTATTCGCGATGCCGCAGGTCTCGTCGCTCTTGCCGGGCGCCACAAAACCCGCCGCAACGGCGCCAGCAGCCAATGCGCCCGTCGATCCCCTGGGTCTGGGCCGCGAAACGCCGCTTGGGACGATCAGGGGATTCATCCGGATGGCGCAGGACGAAAACGATCGCGCCGCTGAATACTTTCAGCCTCCGGCGAAGGGACGTCGCGTTACAGCGGAAGAGGATCAGGAACTCGTAAAGCAATTGTACGACGTGCTGAACACGACGTTTCCTGCTTCGGCATTGAGTTCGGCCAATGCAGACTTCGAAGGGCGCGGCGATGACCAGCGTGCGCGAGATGAAATCACGATCACCGGAAAAAGCCTGATTGGTAAGTCGCTTCCCGTGACTCTTGTGCGCGAGGAAGACGTTCACAACGTCAAACTCTGGTTCATCTCGAGGCAAACGCTCAGCGCCGTGCCCGAATTTTACGATTCGCTGCAGTGGCCCGCGCTGGAACAGAAAATACCGAAGTCGCTGGTTCGATATCGGCCGCTGGGGATGCCCCTGTGGCAGTGGATCGCAATCGTTTTGTTCATGCCGGTTGCGGCGGCGTTGGGTTGGGCGATTGCGTTCGTCTCCCGGACTCTCTTGGGCCGGTATCGTCACTTTCGCGGTTTGCAAGAGCTGGCCCCGCGGCCTCTAAAACATTTTGGCCCCGGGGCGCTGGCGTTCGCAATTCTGACTCACTACATATTCGTACTTTGGATCGGCGCGTCGATTCAGTTTCGCCAGTATTACCGATATTTTCTGACAGTCGTGATTGCGATTGCCGGCTACTGGGCGATCACGCGCATCACGCACTGGATTTTCCGCGGGATTGCGATCCAGCTTACAGAGCGCGGGAGGCTCGCTGAGCGGTCGCTTGTTTCTCTCACCCGGCGCGTTCTCGACATTCTGATCTTTGTCGTGATCGCGTTGATCGCGCTGAGTCGCATGGACGTCAACGTGACCGCGGCGCTGGCCGGCCTGGGCATCGGCGGATTGGCGATCGGGCTTGGCGCCCAGAAGACGTTCGAAAATTTGCTGGGCGGGATCTCGATCCTCACCGACAAGGCAATCGTCGTCGGCGATCCTTGCAAGATCGGCGACCGCGCGGGAACGGTGGAAGACATCGGGCTGCGGTCGACGCGGATTCGAACCGAAGAGCGAACGGTGTTGACGATTCCGAACGGCACCGTGGCGACGGCGATACTCGAAAATTTCAGATTCCGCGACAAGATTTTGTGCAGACAGCTGGTGCGCCTGCGCTATGACCTGTCGCCCGATCATCTCCGCTACGTGCTGGCGCAAATTCGCGAAGTGCTGGCACGAAATCCGAAAGTCGAAGGGCCCACGTCACGCGTGAGGGTTTTGCGATTCGGAGACTATGCGATCGAAGTCGAGATTTATGCGTACATCCTCGAGCGCGACTTTGGGAATTTTCTTGCGGCGCAAGAGGCATTGATTCTCGACGTATTGGACACGCTCGATCGCACCGGCGGCGCGCTGGCGCTGCCGTCGCAGGCGACGATCGTCACGCAGGATGCCTGGATCGATCCGGAGAAGGCCGCCGCGGCAAAGAAAGCGGTCGAGTCGGGGCGGGCTTCCGGCACTGATGGCTCGCCGAGCGACAGCGCACGCGGCACGAAGTAGGTCCTGGAACCATTCGCTCGCTTCGCGCAAAAAATGCACTCCCTAAAGGCTTTTCCTCTCGTCGTACTGCAAACGCTTTAGAAAAAATCGCGCACCAGCATTACAAAAACTCCGTGCCAAGCGCCCGTTCCCGCCCGACGAAAAGCTGCGCCATTTGAGCCAAGACCAATGAAATAAGCCGGTTAAGCGGAGGGCCTTGGTTTGGCAGCTTCTTTGCATTGCCTGTAGACGTTGATGGGACAAGTAGCTCAGGCCATGGAATTTCCGGGAGGGGCGGCAATGAGCGCAACACTTTTTGGATTATCGACCTGCGAGACGCATCAGGGCCTTCGCGACGAATGCAACGCGGCGCGAGACGAATGGAACGCGCGGCGCGCGGAAATCAGCAAACTGGGGCTAAGGGGAAAGAAGACCGACAATGAGCTCATGCGACTCCAAGCAAAGTTTGCTAAGTCCTACGCGATGGTTCGCAGTCATTTGCGCGGTTGCGAGTGCTGTCAATCTGAACGAGGAACTTATGACATTGCTCGTTACCAAGACCGTTCTCGCGTCGTACCTGAGCTCCACATTCCGCTATTCTCCGGAACACACGAACTTCATCGGTAAGATGACGACGTCGATGTTCTCGTGACGTTCTGCTGCGCGCTTTCGCCCGATTGCTTCCTTATTGCAGATCATTCGTGCCGAACGTATTGCACGAAGCAATTTCCCCGGAATTGAATCCTGCTGTAAACCATTTCTGGCGTTCTGCCGAAGTTCCGTGCGTGAACGAATCGGGCGAGATATGACCGGTCGACATTTTCTGCAGGCGGTCATCGCCCACCGCTGCTGCGGCGCCGAGCGCTGATTGAACGTCACCTTGTTCAAGCAAACCCCGCTGCTGCGTGGAGTGCGCCCAGATACCCGCGAAACAATCCGCCTGAAGTTCAAGCTTCACAGATGAGGAATTCGCGCCCTGACGGCTGCCTTGTTCGGCCTGGCGTTCAATTCCAAGAATGTTTTGCACGTGATGGCCGATTTCGTGCGCAAGCACATAGGCTTGTGCGAATTGGCCCGGCGCACCGAAGCGGCGCTGCAGCTCGTCGTAAAATCCGAGATCGATGTAAACCTTTTGATCGCTTGGGCAATAGAAGGGACCGGTCGCCGACTCCGCTCCGCCGCATCCCGACTGCGTATAGTTGCGGAACAAAACGAGCTTCGCGTTGTGATACTGATGGTTCGTTTGTTGCGGCAGGATTTCCGCCCAGTTTTTTTGCGTGTCGTCGAGTACGAACGAAACAAAGTCTACGAGCGGTTTTTCGGCGGTATCGCGGGCTGTATCCGGAGGTCCGGAGGTCGCCGGGCCTGACTGAACGCCTTGGCCGCCGCCACCCAGCAATGCAAAAAAGTTTTGATGGAAGATCAGGCTGAGGACGAGCAGGACCAGTGCGCCGCCTATGCCAATGTGAATTCCGCCAAATCCGCCGCCACCACCGCCGCCCGATTCATCGCGGCGATCTTCGATGTCGGAACTTTCTCCACCGTCCGTCCAGCGCATAGGTTCTCTCCTTCGGGCTGACTGGAGAGATGGTAACACCTCAAATCGTTGGAATTGAATGGCGCGGAAATGAAAAGGCGAGCGGACGAAATGGCCGCTCGCCGCTGAATTGTGTGTTGAGTATTAAGGCTTTGTTTGAGACGGCAGAACCTTCGTGCCCGCCTCCGTGAAATCAAATCGCACAAGCCATTCGCTCGGCACGGCCTGGCCGGAAATTTTCGCGGGTGTGAAATCCCATTGCTTCGCGGCCTGCACGGCTGCGTCGCCGAAGAATCGGCTCGGTGAGGACGCGGGAATCGCTGTTTCGACAGTTCCCGACGCGCTCACGCGAACCTTGACGATCACGCGGACGGTGCCATGAATTGTGCTGCGCGCTCGCGAAGAAATCTCGGGCATCACCTGATTGAGCGGCGCGCCCTGTGTAACCGGACCGGCAGGCAAACTTGTCGACGCGATAGTTGCCGTGCGCGACGTCGCCGGAAGCGGTGCAATCGATGCCACGGCGAGTGTTCCGGAAGTGCTCGGAGACGCAGCCGAACTGGTGTCTTTCTTCAGCGGCGTACGTTCGCTGGCCGGAGTTGAATTCGGCGTCACGCTTGCGGACGGCTGCGTCGAGGCAACTTGCGGGCGTCCGTCGATCCCGCCGTGACTCGGCGTGGGCGCGGGAGCGGAAGGCTTCGTGGCTGGAGCAGGAGTCGCGTCGGGCTTGCTGTCGACTGGCGGTGGCGCGGGCGCGGGCAGCGGGCTGCGCCGTTGGCGCCGACGATGCCGGAGCTGTCGATGCTGGTTGAGCTGATGGCGTGGCAGACGGCGACGACGAAATCACGCCTTGCGTGAATTCGCGGACCTCAGGAACGGTGTACCAGGCACCGGCTGCGAAAGCGATCAGTAACAGAATCGCGATGTACCAACCCTTGCTCGAACTCTTGCCCGCGTCGAATTTCGGCGCGACGGTAGAAAGTGGCACGGACAGCGGGTCGATGCTCTTCGTGGCTTTCGCGAGGGGCACAGCCTTCGGTTCGACTCGCGCCGGGGCCACGGCGACAGCGGTCGCGGTAGCAGCGCTCGCCGTTGCTGCAATCGCACCGGCGGATCTCGATGAGGATGGCTTCGGCGGTTCTGCGACTGCGACGGACGAAGGCGAAGCCGCGGCTACGGGCTTTGCCGCAGTGGCCGGTGATGCCGACGTTGATGGCGACGGCGAAGCGAGAGCGGCAGTCTTTGCCGGCTCAGACTCTGCTTTCGGATTCAACCGGTTCGAAATTTCTGCGATCGTCCAGCGTGCTTTCGGATCGCGGCGCAGCGTGTTTTGCGCGATGTCGAGAAACGGCTGCGGTACGGTGTCAGGAATGCCTGGGTCGCCCGATGTTTCTTCCGGCCGGCGCTGCGTCAACGATTCAACGAGCGTTGCGCCGAGCGACCACGAATCTCCCGCTGTCGTCGCTCTGCCGTTGGTTTCCGGCGCGACATAAATTTCCGGTTTGCCGGCGCCGATCTGCACATCGCCTTCGCGGCAAATCGAATCGCTCGACAATTTCAGTTGATCATCAATCGCGAGAATATTTCCGGGCTTGATGCGCCCATGCGCCAAACCCTTTCCATGCAGATACGTGAGCGCGTCGATGAATGGTTCGAGCATGTCGCGCGTTTCGTCCGTGCTTAGAGCGCGCTGCGGAAGGAATTCCGCCAGGTTTTCCTGCGTCTGTTCCATCACGACGTACAACAAATCGAGTCCCGCGAGTTGGCAGCGGCCCGATTCGTACACCTTGATCAAATTCGGGTGAGAAAGCTGCGCGGCCTGCTTCCACCGTGCGAGTTGCGCGTCGGCGTTCGAGGCGTCTGCTTGGATGAACTTGATCGCGGCTTTTTCGTTTTTGTCTTTACCGCGGAGCGTCGAAAATAAAACGCTATGATCGGTGGCGGCCAGGTGCTTTACGAGCGAAAACTGCCCGTCGATAACTTGGCCCTCGGAATCGCGCCAGCTGTCAGACATGCGTGTATCCCCCAGGTTTTTAGATGTCTAACGAACATCATACGCTTGCAGGTACCACCGCAAGTCGGTACCTGAAACATGGTCGGCAGTTGGTAAACGGGGTGTTTTGGCCACGTTGAAGGCACGATTGTCGGGGGAAGACTGTACGGAAGACAACCGCGCCTACGGTTATTTGTTCAGGCGCGAAGTCCCGCTCACGAACCGGCTTCCGCGTTCGTAGAAGCGCAAAAGTCGATTCGCGGCGCGGGTGATACCGATGCGGCGGCTCACTCCCATGCGCACACGCCGGTCGAGATGCAATTTTTCCGCGCCGACATCGCGCGGCGACGTGATTTCGCCGAGCCACAGCGGACCCGGCGCGCAGAGATCGATGCCGTTCACGCTGCGGTCGATGTGCAGCGCTTGCGCCAGGCGGCCCGGCCCGCGGGTGAGGTCGTAAAGGCGATCGGTGCCGCGCATCCGCTCCATCTCTGCGATGCCTTCCAGCGGTTCCAATGCGCGAATCAAGATACCTCCGCCGACGCCCGGCAATTCCGCGCTGACGTTGAACATGAAGTGGTTGCCGTACGAGAAGTAAATGTAGGCGTGGCCCCGCTCGAGGAACATCGCTTGAGTCCGAGGGGTCGGGCCGCGATAGTGGTGAGCGGCCGGGTCTTTTGGCGGGTATGCCTCGGTCTCAACGATGCGCCCAGCCATGCGCACGCTTGGGAGGTCCCGGACCACGATTTTGCCGATCAAGTACCGCGCCAACGCAACCGTGGCGACGGGTAGCTGCGACCTGCGTAAGCGCCTTATTTTCGCCTTAGATGGCGATGGCTCCACAGCTTTGGATTCGGAACCCTCGAGTGTCCGCCCTTCTGATTCGCCCATATTTGTTGACTATAAGGCCAAAATACAGGTTTAAGTACCTGCCTGTCTCCCCTGAAAGCTGTATTTCCCCCTGAGAAGCAGGGTGTTTCAATCATGCCGCGGGTAAGTGACAGGAACGACGGGCTTTCCTCGGAGCCATCGTCTTGTATCTCAGACCCCGGTCGCGGCTCTTATGTCTTACGCCACCGCAGCGCTGCGGACCTTTTCGATTTCCACAGGCGGGAGTTGAAATCCCCCTTCACTCCTGGGGAGAAAATATTAACGATGTCAGAACCATTCGTCTCGGATAGAATGCAGAGTACAGCGGACTGTGCCTCCAAGCGTCCTGGTTTTCTGTCCATGCTCGGTGCGGTCACTGAGGTCGCTGAGGCAGACGTGAAAGTCGAAACGATGAAACAGAATAAACGCGCGATCGTTCGTCGGCGCACCCAACAGCTGGTGTATTTGGAGTTGGGTCGCGAGAACGGCGGCGTCATGCTGAATCTCTCCGAAGAGGGCTGCGGCTTTCAGGCGATTACGCCCGTGAAGATCGGCGAATCGCGCTTCGGATTTCAGATCAATGGTGGACGTCGCATCGCTGGCGACGCGGAAATTGTGTGGGCCGACGAGTCCGGAGTAATGGGCGGACTGCGCTTCATAAATCTTCCTCCGGAAGCGCGAAAAGAAATTCGGTCGTGGCTGGAAGAGACGAATGCGCCGATGGAGTATGGGTATGCTTCCGCGCAGGCTGCTTCCGCAGCCGCTGCTGGAGCGGGTGTTGGCGGCCGCACTGGCCGCATGAATGTCCCGCCGCCGGATTCATATCCGCAAGAAGCGGCTAACGTCAGAATGCCGGCGCCGCAAGAGGCACCACCGCCTCCGGCCCAGTGGGCCAACCCGCGTGCCGCCGGTTTTCCCGCTATTGAAGAGCCCAGATACACCTCGCCGTTTAGCGAGGCGATCGTTCCTTATGGGGATCCGCACCAGCGCAGAACGACCGCGGTGTGGCGTGGCATCGCCGTAACTGCGACGGTAGTCGCTGTGCTCGCACTCGGCATCGTCTACCAAAAGGACGTCGGTAACTCGCTCATTTGGTTGGGAGAGACGCTGAGCGGTAAGACCAAGGCTTCCACGGTTGTTCCGTCCGACAAGGCAGCCGACGGCTCCGGCACGTCGCTTCCGACGACAAAACCGGAACCGGCATCGACCGATTCGACAGACAAGAATTCGAGCGCTCTTCCGGAATCCGACCCTGTTGCGGAGTCCAAAAAGGCTTACGAGGACACGGCGAAGCTGCAGACGTCCAAGCCACAGACGGCCGCTTCTCCGGATGCGTCTAACGTCTCAGAACGTTCCGTTTCGGCACTTGACCGGCAGAACGCCGCCGCTCAGAAGCCCGAGCCGAGTTGGAGCGAGACCGACAGCGTCGAAACCCTCTGGGGCGCAGTACAAGCAGGCTCCGTCTCGGCGGAAGTCTCGCTCGCTGAGCGCTTTGCGCGCGGCGCCGGCGTCAATAAAAACTGTGATCAAGCCAAAGTGCTGATGAAGGCCGCCGCCAACAAGGGCAATCGCGAAGCTCGCATGCGGCTCTACGAACTCGAAACAAGTGGCTGCCAGTAGCAAGCCGTAATTCCCAGGAAACCCGTTTTGGTGAGAAGCCTCCGCGCTTCCTTGACTTGGCGGCAAACCGCCCCAATAATGAGAAAGCATGAGCGTTAGCGCCGGAGGCGCGGCAGACATGTTTCTCGATATCAAGGACCTTGCTGTCCGGAAACAGGTCATTCGTAAGAGTTACGCGCCCGGCAGCATCGACTACCAGACCACCGAAGTGAAGCAGATTGAGCCGCTGGAAGTTACAGCGACCGCGGAACTGATCGAAGGTCAGATTCGGATCGTCGGTGAGATCGAGACTAAGGTTGAGATGGTTTGCGCTCGTTGTCTCGAACCGGTTGTCGATGAAGTGCATCGCTCTTTCGATCTTTTCTACAGCCCGTTGCCTCAGGGGGAGCGTCCGGAAGAGGCTCAGTTGAAGGAAGGCGACGCAGAGATTGGGTTTTATCAAGGGGAAGGGCTGTTCCTGGCAGACGTACTGCGTGAGCAGGTTTTGTTGGCGTTGCCGATGAAGGTTATCTGCCGCAGCGATTGCCGAGGACTTTGCCCTAATTGCGGCGCGAATTTGAACCACGAAGAGTGCCGCTGTGAGACTCATTCGACAGACCCGCGACTCGCGCCTTTGGCGCGCCTGAAGCAGGACTGGCTGAAAAAACAATAGGTTTCAGGGCCAAAAGCCCATACAATCCGGCCTTATCAGGTCGGAACGAGGAGTAGTGTCATGCCTAACCCAAAACGCCGGCATTCCAAGCGCCGCACCAGCACCCGCCGCGCCCACGATTTTCTGGTCAAGCCGGCGCTCGCGAAGTGCCCCAATTGCCACGAAATGAAGCAGCCTCACCAGGTCTGCCCTCATTGCGGCTATTACAAGGGCAAAGCGGTCCAAGACGTCCAGGCCTAAGAGTTCGTCTGCGGAACCCAACGGTTCATCTGCAGAGAAAGCGGCAGCCTTTCACCGGTGCTTTTCCGGAATTGCCTGATCGAAGCCCTACATGATCACAATTGCGGTTGATGCCATGGGCGGAGACCATGCTCCCCGTCCCGAAGTCGAAGGCAGTGTGCTGGCTGCACGCGAATTTGGCGTGCGCATCTTGCTGGTAGGGCAACCGTCAGTAATCCGACCCGAATTGGCCAGACATGCCGCGCCGAACCTGCCGATCGAAGTCGTTCCGGCCAGCGAAGTGATCACGATGGACGATCACCCCGCGCAGGCTTTTCGCCGGAAGAAAGACAGCTCGGTCCACGTGGCCGCGCGTCTCGTTCGCGAAACGAAAGCCGATGGTCTGGTCAGCGCCGGAAACACGGGCGCGGTGATGACAGTCGCCCGGTTTTTGTTGGGCACGCTCGAATCGGTCGATCGCGTCGCATTGGCGGCGCCGTTTCCCAATGCGAAAGGTGGCGTTTCGGTTCTGCTCGATGTGGGAGCCAACGTCGATTCCAAGCCCGAGCATCTAGTTCAGTTTGCGGTCATGGGGGACATCTATTACCGCGCGACGTTCGGTCATCGCAGGCCGCGCGTCGGTTTGCTCTCCGTCGGCGAAGAAGAGATCAAGGGTAACGAGCTGACGCGCGAAGTGTACAACCGGCTGAAAAAAAGTCCGGTGCACTTTGTCGGCAACGTCGAGGGCGGCGGTTTATTTTCGGGCGAAGTGGATGTGATCGTATGCGACGGATTTGTGGGAAACATCGCGCTGAAGATTTGCGAAGGCCTGGCGCTGCAGATTTTTGAAGTATTGAAGAAGTCGCTGAAGAGCTCGCTGGTTTCGCAGTTTGGCGCGATGCTGTCGCAGGGCGCCTTCAAGGGCCTGAAGAAAAAGATCGATTACGCCGAGTATGGCGGCGCACCGCTGCTCGGTGTTCGCGGAGTTTGCGTGATTGGCCACGGCCGATCGAACGCAGCCGCGGTGAAAAATGCGATTCGCGTTGCCGCTGGTCTGGCGCGCTCTCGCATGAACGAAAAGATTGAACAGGGGCTCTCAGCCGCGGGCGTGCATCCCGATCGAATCGCGATGCGCTCGTAGCAGCAGGAAAAGGAACAGCGATGGGGAAAATTGCATTTGTATTTCCGGGTCAGGCTTCGCAGTACCCTGGAATGGGCAAGGAACTTGCCGATAAATACCCGGCGGCGAAAGCCGTCTTTGACGAAGCAGACAAAGCGCTCGGGTTTTCGATTTCGCAGATGTGCTTTGCGGGCTCCGAAGAAGAGCTCAAGCAAACTGCCAACACGCAGCCTGCGATTCTCACATGCTCCGTCGCGATCTATCGGGTGCTCGCTGAGAAGGGAATCACTCCCGATTTCGTCGCTGGCCACAGCCTCGGGGAATATTCCGCACTTGTTGCTGCCGGTTCGCTGAAATTTTCCGACGCGGTGAAGATCGTCCACAAGCGTGGCAAGTACATGCAGGAAGCCGTTCCCGCCGGTGAAGGCGCGATGGCCGCGATCATGGGTTTGTCGCCGGCAGTGGTCACGGATGCTTGCAAGCGTGCTGCGGAAGGCAAAGTCTGCTCGCCCGCGAATCTGAACTCGCCGGAGCAGACAGTGATCTCCGGCAACGCTGACGCAGTGAAGCGCGCCGTCGAAATCGCATCGCAGCTCGGTGCGAAGCGAGCGGTGATCTTGGCCGTTTCAGCTCCATTCCATTGCGCGCTGATGATGCCCGCTCAGGAAAAGCTCGAAAAAGATCTGCGCAAGACCGATTTTGCAGCGCTCAAGTTTCCGCTCGTCACCAATGTCGACGCCGACACCGAAACCAGCGGCGACGAAGCGCGCGACGCCTTGATTCGTCAAGTCACCATGCCCGTACGTTGGGAAGAATCCGTTCGCGAATTGATTGAGGAAGGCGTGAACACGTTCGTCGAAGTTGGCCCGAGCCGCGTTTTGACCGGCCTGCTCCGGCAGATCGAGCGTTCCGTCGGCACGCTCAACGTCGAGGACGAAAAGAGCCTCGCGACCACGATCGAGAAGATCGCCCAATCGCGCGCCGACGCCGCGTAATCGCAGCAGCGCAACTCCGGCTCTGTGAACTCTGCGTCCTCTGTGGTAAAAGCCTTCTGCGCATCACAAGGCGCTGGCGTTTTCGCTCGCAACTGAGGCATTCATCGACATGTTTAGTTTGAAAGACAAAGTAGCTCTCATCACCGGCGCGTCTCAAGGCATCGGCCGCGACACCGCGCTAGCGTTGGCGCAGGCCGGCGCAAAAGTTGCTGTTGCAGCTCGCAACGAAGAGAAGCTCGCGTCCCTCGTCAGCGAAATCGAAGCCGCAGGTGGCGCGGGCCTCGCTGTAAAAATGGACGTCGCCGACGCCGAGCAAATCAAAGCCGGCTTCAAACAAGTCCTCGACAAATTCGGCCGCCTCGACATTCTCGTGAACAATGCAGCCATCACGCGCGATGGCTTGTCGATGCGCATGAAGCGAGACGACTGGGAAGCTGTCCTGAAAACGAATCTCACCGGCGCGCATCTCTGTATTCAACAAGCACTCTCAACCATGATGCGAGCCCGCACGGGCCGGATCATCAACATCAGCAGCGTCGTCGCGCAGTCCGGCAACGCCGGCCAGGCAAATTACGTGGCCGCAAAAGCCGGTCTCATCGGCCTGACGAAAGCCGTCGCGATCGAAATCGCGTCGCGCAACATCACCGTCAACGCCGTCGCGCCGGGTTTCATCGAAACGCCGATGACCGACGTGCTTCCCGACAAGGTAAAGGAAGAATTGAAGACGCGTATCCCGCTCGGCCGCATGGGTTCGCCGCGCGATGTCGCCGCCGCGATCGTTTTCCTCGCCAGCGACGAAGCCGCCTACATCACCGGCCACGTCCTCAATGTCAATGGAGGCATGCACCTGACGTGAGCGTGATCAACTTGAGGCACAACAACCAAGGCTGCAAATTTCCTGCACGAAAGTTGACCTTGCGTTACAGCCTAACTAGAATGCTTGGGTTACAAAAAACGGGTCAAAATATAGTGGGGTAGCGAAGTCCGAGCGGTTCGAGTACTCACACTCATCACAAACCAGCACGACGAAACGCAAGATTCTGGAGGATACAGGAATGGCCAGCGTTGAAGAGCGCGTAAAGCAGATCATTGTCGAACAGCTCGGCGTGGACGAAGCGGAAGTTACCCCCACCGCGTCCTTTGTGGACGATCTCGGTGCCGATTCGCTGGACCAGGTCGAACTGGTCATGGCTTTCGAGGAAGCCTTCGGCATCGAAGTCCCCGACGAAGACGCCGAGAAAATGACGACCGTCAAAGACGCCGTCGATTACATCGACAAACACTCCAAGGGAAAGTAAGGGACGTCTGAGTTTTATTACCTCATCAGGGAGCAGAATCCTGTGACTCGCCGCGTTGTCGTAACGGGCGTAGGGCTGGTCTGCGCGCTTGGTATCGGGACGGATGAGAGCTGGAAAAATCTCGTCGCCGGCCAAAACGGCATCGGCACCATTACGCTCTTTGATACCACCGGCTTCGACTGCACCATCGCCGGCGAAGTGAAGAACTTCGATCCCTTCCGGTGGATCGAAAAAAAAGAACTCAAGAAAATGGGCCGCTTCATCCAGATCGCTCTGGCTGCGGCCGATTTCGCCGCCAAAATGGCGAACTGGTCCAAAGAAACCGAGCCTGATCTCGACGAAGTCGGCGTTTACGTTTCGAGCGGCATCGGGGGATTCGATATCATCGAGCGCGAGCACTGGAAGCTCGTGCAGGGCGGCCCGGGAAAAATCTCGCCGTTCTTTATTCCGTCCGCGATCGTCAATCTTGCCTCCGGCCACATTTCGATTCGGTATGGTGCGCGTGGTCCGAACTCTGCCACGGCTACTGCCTGTTCCGCGTCGGCTCACGCCATCGGCGACTCTTTCAAAATCATCGAACGCGGCGCCGCAGAAATGATGATTTGCGGCGGCACCGAAGCGACGATCACGCCGATGGGTGTTGGCGGCTTCGCTGCCATGAAGGCTTTGTCCACGCGCAATGACGATCCCGCGCACGCCAGCCGTCCTTTCGACGCTCAGCGCGATGGCTTCGTCGTTGGAGAAGGCTCCGGAATTCTGATTCTCGAGTCGCTGGAACACGCGCAAAAGCGCAACGCCCCGATCCTTGCGGAAATTGTTGGTTACGGGATGTCCGGCGATGCGTATCACATCACGCAGCCCGCCGAAAATGGCGACGGCGCTTATCGCGTCATGAAGGCCGCGCTGAAAGATGCGAATCTTTCTCCCGACGACATCGGCTATGTGAACGCGCATGGCACTTCGACGCCGATTGGCGACGTCCTGGAAACGATCGCCGTCAAACGCGTATTCGGCGAACGCGCGAAGAAAATGCCGGTCAGTTCCACGAAGTCGATGACGGGTCACCTGCTTGGCGGAGCCGGCGGTCTGGAAGCGGGCATCAGTGTCTTGGGGCTGCGCGATCAGATTGTGCCGCCGACAATCAATCTCGAGACGCCCGATCCGCAGTGCGATCTCGACTACGTGCCCAACGTCGCGCGCAAAGCAGAAGTGGAATACGCGCTCTCGAATTCGTTCGGTTTCGGCGGCACCAACGCCGCTCTGATTTTCAAGCGCTGGTCCGGGAAATAACCCCAGCCCGCCGGCGGCACCAATCTTTTAGTTGGCTTTTCACCGGCTTTTCACTGGCTTTCGCCGGTCCATCAAGGAACTCCGATGAACATCATCGTCTGTATCAAACAGGTCCCTGCCAAAGATGCGCCGCTGTCCATCAATGGCAATTGGATCAAGGAATCTGACATCGGCTTTGAGATGAATGAGCCCGACAGCTACGCGCTCGAAGAGGCGCTTCGGCTGAAGGAGAAGCACGGCGGCGAAGTCATCGCACTGTCGATGGGGCCTGAGCGCGTGAAGCAAACGATCAAAGAAGCGCTGGCGAAAGGCGCCGATCGCGGCATTCACATCGCCGACGATAATTTCGCGCAGCTCGATCCGCTTGGTGCGGCAACCTATCTCGCTGCGGCGATCAAGAAGGAAAAATTCGATCTCGTTCTCACGGGTTTGCAGAGCGACGATCACGGCTTTGGCCAGACCGGCGTGTTGCTCGCGGGACTGCTCGATCTTCCGCACGCAACGATCATCATGGCTATCGAAGCGCAAGACGGAAAAATGCGGCTCAAGCGCGAGCTGGAAGCTGGTTGGTTCCAGCACATCGAGTGCCCGCTGCCCGCGGTGCTTTCGATTCAATCCGGCATCAATAAAGTTCGCTACGCCACGCTGAAGGGCATTATGGCCGCGAAGAAAAAGGAAATTGCGGCGATTACGCCGCAGTCGCTCGGTGTGACAGTTCAGCCGACTCAAAAAGTCGAAAAGATTTATGTGCCGACAAAAACGAAGAAGACGGAATTTCTGACCGGCACACCGAAGGAAGCCGCTGCCAAGCTGGTCGAAAAGCTCAAGTTTGAAGCGCGGGTGATCTAACCATGAAAATTCTCGTCGTCACCGAGCAGCGCCAAAATAAGTGGAACAATACAAGCTTTGAAACGCTCGCCGCCGCGCAGCACATCGCGAAAGAAACGAACAGCACTGTCTCCGCGCTCGTGATCGGCAAAGGCGTCGCTTCGCTCGCCGAAGAACTCGCCGCGAAAAACGTCGCGGAGGTTTTACTCGTCGAACATGACCTGCTCGAAAACTACACGCCCGATGGCTACTGCGTCGCGCTCAAGCAAGTCATCGAATCCGCCAAACCCGATCTCGTCCTCTTCCCGCATACGTATCAGGTTCGCGATTTCGCTCCGAAACTCGCCGCGATGTTAGGGAAGGGAATGATCGGCGATTGCATCGCCTACAAAAATGAAGGCGGAAAACTCGTCTTCGTTCGCCAGATGTTTCAGGGCAAAACCAACGCCGACGTCACATTTCAAAGCGCCGCTCCTTGGTTCGCGTCGTTTCAGGCCGGAGCCTTCCGCGCCGATCTCGTCGAGCCCAACGCATCCGGCAAAGCGCCAGTCAACGCCGTGAGCATCACACTCAGCGCCGACCAGATCCGCACCAAGCCACTGGATCTTTTCAAAGAGGCGAAATCCGCCGTCGATCTTACGCAAGCTCCGCTCATCGTCGCCGTAGGCCGCGGCATCAAGGCGCCCGAAAATATTCCGCTGGCCGAAGCTGTCGCGAAAGCGCTCGGCGGAGAAATCGCCGCGTCTCGTCCGATTTGCGACGAAGGCTGGCTTCCGATGGAGCGCCAGATCGGCAGCTCTGGCCAAACCGTCGCGCCGAAGCTCTATCTCGCGCTCGGCATCAGCGGCGCGATCCAGCACGTTGTCGGCATGAAAGGCGCGCGCACCATCGTCGCCGTCAACAAAGATCAAAACGCCCCCATCTTCGAAATCGCCGACTACGGCATCGTCGCCGACATCTTCGAAGTGATGCCCGCCCTTACCGAAGCCCTGGAAAAAGCCAAATCCTGATCCGTCGTCGACGGCTCGCCCGTTAGCGCCTCTTCGCGCAAAATAGGCGTATGATTGGGGCATGAGCCTCGAAGACTACAAGACCATCCTTTACCGTCAGGAAGACGGCTCATGGGTCGCCGAAATTCCTGCCATCCCTGGCTGTTACGCGTTGATGGGCACACGCGAGTCCGCGCTCAACGAACTCTCCAAGGTCTTCGCGATGATTTCCCAAGAATATGCCGAAAAGGGTCTAAGCCTACCCGCCGATACGACAGAGATCGTGAATGCCTAGCGCCACGGCGCGCGATTTTCAGCGCGTCGCTCGCCTCCTCGGATTTTCGCTTACAAGAACAGTAGGAAGCCACGAGCGTTGGAACCATTCCGATGGTCGAGCCGTGACCATCCCGATTCACGGTGGAACGGAGATCGGACCGCCCTTGTTCTTCAAAATTATTCGTCAACTGGGAGTTTCTCTCGAGCAATTCAGCAAGCTTCGCTAAATCGTTCACCAACTGCGATTTGGTAAGATAGAAGCAAGCCATCCCATGACCGTTCAACGTGAACAGCTCGAAGCCGATGTTCTGATTGTCGGCGCCGGACCCGCAGGGCTGTCCTGCGCGCTGCATCTCGCTAACCTGATTAAGAAGCACAACGAATCCGGCGCGAAGCCGGAACTCTCCACCGAAAATATCTACGTCCTCGAAAAAGGCCGTGAGGTCGGCGCCCATCAACTCTCCGGCGCCATCATGAATCCGAAAGCTCTCGCCGAGCTCGTCCCCGACTTCGAGAAATCCGCGCCGCTCGACACGCCTGTCACCGACGACGCAGCTCTTTTCTTCACACAAAACTCATCCCTAAGATTCCCCATCACCCCGCCGCCCTTCCAGAACAAAGGCAACTACGTCGTCTCGCTCAACAAAATCGCCAAGTGGCTCGGCGGCCTCGTCGAAAAATCCGGCGTCAACCTCTTCACGCAATTCGGCGGCGCCGAACTCATCTACGAAAACAACGGCATCGCCGGCGTCATCACCGAAGACAAAGGCATCGACAAAAACGGCAAGCCCAAAGACAACTACACGCCCGGCTACGAGCTCCGCGCCAAAGTAACCGTTCTCGCCGAAGGCACGCGCGGCTCGCTGACCAAACAGCTCGTCGAAAAATACAAGCTCGACAACATCAACCCGCAAATCTACAGCCTCGGCATAAAAGAATTGTGGGACGTGCAGCCCGGCCGCATTCAGCCCGGCTACGTCGCGCACACGCTCGGCTGGCCCGTCGCCACCGACATGTACGGCGGCGGCTGGATCTACGGCCTCTCCAACAATCGCGTCTCGATCGGCCTCGTCATCGGACTCGAATACGCCGACCCGCAATTCGATCCGCACGAAGCTTTTCAGAAGTGGAAGACCCACCCGCACGTCAAAAAAATTCTCGACGGCGGCAAGCTCGTCCGCTACGGCGCGAAATCCTTGCCCGCGGGTGGCTGGTATTCCATGCCGCGCAATTACGTCGACGGCGGCCTCATCATCGGCGACTCCGGCAGCTTCCTCGACTCGCAGCGTCTCAAAGGCATTCACATGGCGATGAAGTCCGGCATGCTCGCCGCCGAAACAATTTTCGAAGCGCTCAAAGCCGGCGACACCTGCGCCAAAACTCTCAGCGCCTTCCCGAAAAAAGTTGAAGCCAGCTACATCAAAAAAGAACTCTGGGCCGTTCGCAATTTCCACCAATCGTTCAAATACGGCCTCTACGGCGGCCTTTTTCACACCGGCCTGCAATTCATCACCGGCGGCCGCGGCCTCATCGATCCGATGCACGCCGAAGCTGGCTACAAGCACTATCACCACATCGACGGCCATCCCGCGCCCGCGCGTTTCAAGGGCGACGGAAAACTCACGTTCGATCGCCTCACCGACGTCTACCACTCCGGCACGCGCCACGAAGAAGATCAGCCCTGCCATCTCCACGTCAACGATCTCAACGTCTGCGCCACAAAATGCACCGTCGAGTACGGCAATCCCTGCCAATATTTCTGTCCCGGCCGCCGTCTACGAGCCCGTGACCGAAGCCGGCAACTTCAAACTTAAAATCAACGCCGCCAATTGCGTTCACTGCAAGACCTGCGACATCGCCGACCCCTACCAAATCATCGACTGGGTAGTCCCTGAAGGTGGCGGCGGCCCCAACTACGAAGGTATGTAGTCGTCGCGCTCGCCTTAAAGTAGGTCGCGCAATAGTTCGCATTTTATGGCCTGTCTGGCTCGCGTTGGTGCCGAGTCCGGCAGCGCCAAAAAGTAGAAGCCCGGCGTCAAACCCGCCGGGCTTCCATTTCAGTTATGTCCTCTGTGAAAAAACTACGGCAACAACCCGTACACGTCGATTTCCCCAAAGGTAGTGCTCGACGTATGGTCCGCCGGGACACTGTCGTCGCTTCCCCGCGTCCCGATGTAAACCTTCCCATTCGCAACCGTCGGCACGGTGAACTTCACCGCATTCCCCGCCGTGTCTCGCCCGCTTGTATTTTGCGAGCTGTTCCAGAGTTCCGTCGCAATGTTGCTCGCATCAAATGCGTGCAGCACCGCGGGACCTCCGACCTTCGATCCACTGTTGCTCGACCCGTACTGCCCGTTGTCGGTCGCCCACACGATCCCATCCGTCGTTGCCGACGAAGCCGAGATCGAAGGCGTCGCGCCCGGGAAGCCAAACTTCGATGGTGTCGAAGCTGCTGACGTTGTCACAAACAGCCGCGTGGTCGCATTGAACGGAAACACCGTTCCGCTCGTCGTGCTCCCAAAAACAACGCCGAAATAATACAGATTGTTATTCCAGAATCCCGGCGTCTGGAACGACGACGAATTCCCCTGCCATTCCTGCACCACCGAATCCGCGGTCGTGTTGTATTTCCCCATGTTGTCGCGGTTCAACAGGAAGAAAATCTGTCCCTTGCTGGCTCCCACCAGCAAATGTTCGTTCGGCGGAGTCGTTGTGTCGATCAGCAGAGAAGTTCCACTGGACCCGACATCCGAATCGGCTGTGTCGAGGTTGCCCTGATTGAACGGCGTGAAATAATCGAGCACGTTCAAAGCTGGCGCGCCCAACTTCACGTAGCTGTCCGAGAAATCGGTCGGCAGCGTTGCGGAACCGCTCGTTCCATCAAACACGCCGTTCCCCGTGATCAAGTACATATTTCCGGTGGAATCAAACGCCGGCGCGCCGCCCGACATCCAAATCCCGCCTTTGCAATACGTCTTGCCCGATACGGCATTCGGCGTGTCGTTGAAAATCGTCGGCACCGCCGTCAGATTCGCCGTCTGATAACCGAGCACCCACCCGTGATACACGCCGACGTCTCCGTGCGACGCCCACGAGACATAGACCATCCCGTTCGACAACGCCAGCCCAGGCCGCTGATTTTCCGTCAGCGCATTGAACGTATTTGTCGATCCGCCTTCGCACGTTCCCGGAAACGTCGCCGCAATCGTCACCGGCGAATTCGTCGCCTCCGTACCCGTAGCCAAGCTCAGCGCATGCAGCCGCTGCGTGTAATTCGTAGTCCCGGTCACCTTCGTCTTCGTCACCGCGTAAATCGTGTTTGTCGACGGATCGATCACCGGCGTGCCCAATATCCCGATGTCCGTAAAAATGTCCGCCGATCCGACGTCGGAGTTGTTTCCGTACGTTTCGCCTGCCTGGAGCAGCGTCTGATGCCAGTACGTCTTGCAGGGATTTGCGTCCGCATCGAACACGTACACCGAGTCACGCATCGTCGCCACGACGATCACGTTGTGCGTCCCGCCTCCGATGTTCACATTTGGCGCCCACAGCGGCTGCGCATACACCGCGCCGTCCACCGTGCACGAAAATAACTTCCCAAATGTCGACTGATTCACGTTCGACGTATTGAGCAGATACTCCTGATTGTTCGCCCCATCGCGCGCCACGTCGTTGTGATACGTAGTCACGCCCGCCAGATCCGTCACCGCGATCGTCGCGGTCGCGCTTTTCGTCGCATCAGCTTTACTCGTCGCGGTGATTGTGATTCCGCCGCCCGGCGAGTTCGGTGCCACATACGTCGCCGTAGTCGCCGCTTGCGCGCTGAACGTTCCCGACGACGCCGTCCACGTCACGCCCGCGGCCGCCCACATCGTTCGTCACTGTCGCCGTCAAACCCAACGACTGGTTCAGCACCAATCCCATTGCCTTCGGCGTAATCGTTACGCTCACAGGCCCGGCCGGCGCGCTCGACGTTATCGTGATCGTCGCCGATGCCGACTTCGTGCCATCGGTCACCGATGTTGCCGTCAATGTCACCGTCGCGGGGTTCGGCACCGCGCTCGGCGCCGTATAGACAATCGCCGTTCCCGATGCGCTCGTCGTCGCCGACAACGACCCGCATCCGTTCGCCGTCGCGCACGAGGCCGCCCAGGTCACACCCTTCGCCGCGCTATCGTTGCTCACCGTTGCCGTAAGACTCTGAGTTCCGCTTGTCGCTACCGACGCCGTCGTCGGCGCCACTGCCACCGAGATCGCTGGCGTCGTACCCCCTCCCGACGAACTCGATGAGCCGCCGCATCCACCTAAGAGCCCGATTACCGCCACTGAGATCCCCGCGGCCAATAGAATTCGGCCGACACGCCGTGTAGGCACTCGTATCACGTATATTCTCCAGTATTCGTCGTTCCGGGTTTTGCAGCTATTTCGCTTCGGGTGGGTTTAGAAGCGTATTACTTTAATAAGTTGATTCTACGTCGACCCTGATTGCGCCGCGCGGCCAAGGGGACTCGCCATTCGCGAATGCGCGTATTGGTTAACCGTACGAAAGGGCAGGGCACCTACCCCAAGAGGAAGCCTTACCCGAGTCTAACTTTAGATGCCCCAAGTACCAAACGGGATGGCCGTGCCTCCCGCGGCGCGAAGAGCTTCTGTTTTCAACAGTCCGCCTGGCACCAGCAACGCGCATGCGCTGAATTCTGTCCCGGTCAGGCAATGCGCTATAATTCGCCCACCCAATGCCCCTCACGTCCGGCAGCAAGCTCGGCCCATACGAAATTCAATCGAGCCTCGGCGCAGGCGGAATGGGCGAAGTTTACTCCGCGCGCGACACGCGCCTCGATCGCACCGTCGCCATCAAAATTCTCCCCGAGCATCTTTCCGAAAAACCCGAAGCGCAAACTCGATTCGAGCGCGAAGCCCGCGCCGTCTCTTCGCTGAATCATCCCAACATTTGCCAGCTCTACGACGTCGGCGAACAGAGCGGCGTGCGCTACATCGTCATGGAGCATCTCCAGGGCGAAACTCTCGCCGACCGACTGAAAAAGGGCGCGCTGCCGCTCGAGCAGCTCACGCGCATCGGCGCCGATATCGGCGACGGCCTCCAGTGCGCTCATCGCAGCGGCATCGTCCACCGCGATCTCAAGCCCGGCAACATTATGCTGACCAAGGGCGGAGCAAAAATTCTCGACTTCGGTCTCGCGAAAGGTGGCAGCGTCGGCGGCAGCGCTCACGATTTGATGGTCACCCTCTCGTCGCCCGCGCTCTCCGATCCGCTCACGGCCGAAGGCTCGCTCGTCGGCACTTTTCAATACATGGCGCCCGAGCAAGTGGAAGGGAAGGAAGCGAACGCAAGCAGCGACATTTTCAGTTTCGGCTCCGTCCTCTACGAGATGGCAACCGGCAAGCGCGCCTTCGAAGGCAAGAGCCAGATTTCCGTCGCTTCTTCCATCCTCGAAAGAGAGCCGCCTCCCGTCGCCACAATTATTCCGACGGCGCCGCCCGCCCTCGATCACGTGATCCGCGGCTGCCTCGCAAAAGATCCCGACGCCCGCTGGCACAGCGCCGGCGACGTCGCGCGCGAACTCCGCTGGATCGGCACGAGCAGCGGCAACTCTTCTCAAATCAGCTCGCCCACAGCGGCTCCTCCGATCGGTCGCCGCATGCGCGAACGCTTGGCATGGGCAGTTCTCGCAGCTGCACTTCTCGGTATCGTCCTCTGGTTGGCGCTGCGACCGATGCCGTCGACTCCGATTGTGCATTCCGCGCTTCTTCCGCCGCCCGATACCATTTTCGATTTCGACGGAGACTTTTCCGGTCCCCCGGTTCTCTCCGCCGACGGCACGCAGGTCGCCTTCTGCGCGCACTCTGCCAAGGAGCGAGAATCAATCTGGATTCAGCCTCTCAATTCGAGCGCGCCCAGAAAGCTTGCAGGCACCGAGGGTGCAACGTTTCCGTTCTGGTCGCCAGACGGTCTATCCATCGCTTTTTTTGCGGATCAAAAACTGAAAACCATTCCCGTAGCGGGCGGCCCGGTTTCTTCAGTCGCGGACGCTCCAAATCCACGCGGAGGCGCGTGGGGTGCCGACAACACCATCGTCTACACTCCGGATTATCGCGACGCGCTGTGGATCGTTCATCTTCACCAGGCCGATGCCAAGCGCCTCACAACGCTTGACGCAAACATCCATAGCACGCACCGCTGGCCCAGCTTTCTTCCCGACGGCAAACACTTTTTGTTTCTCGCGACAAGCCACGGAGGCTCGGCTTCAGACAAATACGGCATCTACATGGGATCGACCGACGGACATCAAAGCGGCCTTATCCTCGCCAGCGATTCCGCGGCTCAATATGCCGCCGGCTATTTGTTATTCCATCGAGAGTCTCAATTGATGGCCCAGAAATTGAATTGGAGAGATGGAAGTCTCTCCGGCGCCCCCATGACTCTTGTGGATAAAGTCGACCACGACGCCGGAACCTGGCACACCACATTCACCGCTTCCGCCAACGGCATGCTGATCTACCAGGCTGCGACCGTGAGGACCGGCTACGATTTCATGTGGCTCGACCGCAAAGGCAACATCGTTGGCAAGGCCGCGGAGTCGTTGGCTTACAACGGTGAGCGAATTTCTCCCGATGGCAAGCGAGTCGCGGTTGCTTTGGGTGATCCCAAGCCCGACATTTGGATTTTCGATTTCGCTCGCGGTTCCCGCACTCGCCTTACATTTGACGAGGGCATCCACTCCATGCCCTCGTGGTCAGGCGATGGGGAGCGCGTCCTGTACGTCACGCAGATGGGCATGAACGTGGCCACCGGTTCGAGCATCCGCGCGAAGCAAGCCTCTGGAACCGGCCAGGAAGAAATTATCCTCGACGGTGCAACTGCTCCAGGCGGCCCTTTCAGCTATCTCTTGCCCCAGTGGACGCCCGACGGCAAATATCTCGCTTATCAAAAACAGAACGGGCCACTGAACTCTACGTTCTGGGCTCAATCGACTACGGGAGACCAGAAACCTTTCCTCGTACTGCAGCCGCAGTCGCCACAGGGCAGAATCATTCAGACGCGTCTTTCACCGGACGGTCACTGGCTCGCCTATACGTCCACAGATTCCGGCCACGAAGATGTTTACGTCACAACATTCCCGACGGCTTCGGGCCGATGGCAGATTTCCCAGGGTGGCGGTGGCTATCCGTTCTGGCGAGGTGATGGCAAGGAATTGTATTTCGCCGGCCTGAGCGATGCGACCGCTTACGCCGTGGAGTTGAAGATCAACGGCAATCAGTTGGAAGCGGGCATTCCGCAGCCCTTATTCGTAGTCCGCAACACTTCGTCGGTCGGCACACTTTTCGACGTCGCGCCCGACGGCCAGCGCTTTCTCGTCCCCATGACGCAAAGAGAAAACGCCAGCGTCCCCATGTCCCTCGTCGTCAACTGGCCCGCCATCCTCGACAAGTAGTGCGCGTTCGCGCTACGGAATCAGCCCGTACACATCGACCTCGCCGAAGATGGTGCCGCCGCCTTCGGTGTCGTCGTTGCCGCGCGTCGGCACGTACACTTTTCCGTTCGCGATCGTCGGTACGGTGAACTTCACTGCGTTGCCTGCTGCATCGCTCGCGACGGCTGCGCTGTTCCACAACTCGGTCCCGATGTTCGTGGCGTCAAAGGCGTGCAGTACCGCCGGCCCAGCCAGTGCGGGACCGTGGTCCGTGCCGTGGCTGCCGGTTTCGAGCGCCCACACAATCCCGTTCGTCGTCGCACTCGATGCTGAAATCGATGGAGTCGCTCCGGTGAATCGGAACTGGGCTGTCGTGCTCGCCGACGGCGTCGTCGCGAACATTCCCATTCCGGTATCGAACGGGAACATTTCTCCCTGATGCGATGTCCCGAACTGTATTCCGAAGTAGTACAGCGTGTTGTTCCAGAACGCCGGCGTCGAAAACGATTTTCCATCCGCCGTCCACTCCTGCACGACCGCATCGGTGGTCGCATTGTGGTGACCCATGTTGGTGCGATCCACGACGTAGATCACACCGGCTTTACTTCCACCGACCATGTAACTCGGACCGGTCGTCTGATCGAACAAAACAGAGGTCCCGCTGGAGCCCAGATCGGCGTCGGTGGACTGCATGGTGTTCTCGTTGAACGGTGTGAAGAAGTCCGCCACGTTCAATCCCGGTGTCGTCAGTTTCACAAAGCTATCGCCGAAACTTCCCGTGCCACCATCAAACGCTCCGTTGCCGGTCAGCACGTAGATATTGTTGTCTTTGTCCACGGCTGGCGCTCCGCCCGACATCCATATTCCGCCGCGGCAACCCGTTTCCCCCGCCACCGCAATTCTCGTGTCGTTCCACACCGCGCTGATGCCCAGATTCGAAGTGTTGAATCCGACGACCCAGCCGTGCCAGACAGCGGTGTCGCCATGCGATGCCCATGAGACGTACACGGACACCGTTAGCGAGCGCCAATCCCGGACGCTGGTTCTCCCACAGTGGATCGAACGCCATCGACGTTCCGCCTTCGCAATTCCCCGTGGAGGTCACGTTCGTTGCTGTGATGTCGACCGGCCCACCAGCCGCTTCGGCTCCCGTCGCCATACTCAGCGCATGAATACGCTGGTGGTACGTCGTGGCGTTCGTCTTTGTTTTCGTCACAACAAAGATCGTATTCGTTGAAGGATCGATCACCGGCGTCCCCAAAATCCCGATGTCCGGATAGATGTCGTCGTTTCCGACGTCATTCCAGTTGCCGTAGGTTTCGCCCGTCGGAATCAATGTCTGGTGCCAGTAGGTGACGCAGGGATTCGCGTCGGCGTCGAAGACGAATACCGAATCCCGCATCGTGGCTGCCACGATCACGTTGTGGACGCCGCCGCCGATGTTCACGTTCGGTACCCACAGCGGTTGAGCAAAAAGCGCCCCGTCCGCCGCGCACGAGAACAATTTCCCGAACGTCCCGCTCGTCACGTTCGACTTGGTCAGCACGTATTCCTGATTGTTCACGCCATCGCGCTCACCGTCGTTGTGATAGGTCGTTACGCCCGGCAGATCGGTGATGCCGAAGATTGCTGTTGCGCTCTTCGTTGCATCAGCCTTGCTCGTTGCGGTTACCGTGATGCCGCTACCCGGCGAATTCGGTGCCGTATAAGTGGCCGTCGTCGCCGTAACCGGGGTCACCGTTCCGCTCGACGCTGTCCACGTTACTCCCGCGCCGCTCGGATCATTCGCAACGGTCGCCGTCAGCGTCGCCACTTGCCCGATAACAAATCCGCCCGCTTTCGGCGTGATCGTGACGCTCACTCCACCTGCGGTCGACCCGATCGTGATGGTTGCGATCGCCGATTTCGTCGTGTCTGCAACAGACGTCGCGGTCAATGTCACGACCGCCGGACTCGGCGCCACCGCCGGCGCTGTGTACACAATCGGCGTCCCCGAAGCGCTCGTCGCCGACGACAAGCTTCCGCACGTCGCTGCGCTGCATTCCGCACCAGTAAGCGTCCAGGTCACGCCTTGATTCGAAGGATCACCGGTGACTGTCGCGGTAAAGGTCGTCGTCGCGCTCACCGCAACCGTCGCCGTTGTCTGCGACAACGCGACGGAAACTCCCGCGGCTGCCGAACCAATCGTGATTGTTGCGGAGGCGGACTTCGTTCCGTCGCTCACCGATGTCGCCGTGATCGTGGCCGTAGCAGGATTCGGCGCAGTCGCTGGCGCGGTGTACGTCACCGCCGTGCCCGACGCGCTCGTCGTTGCCGAAAGCGACCCGCAGCCATTCGGCGTCGCACAAGAGAGCGCCCAAGTGACGCCCTTGTTCGCGCTGTCGTTCGAAACCGTCGGCGTGAAAGTCTGCGTTTTACCGAGGGCG
The DNA here is from genome assembly GCA_963766985.1 of uncultured Acidobacteriota bacterium. Taxonomy (GTDB): domain Bacteria; phylum Acidobacteriota; class Terriglobia; order Acidiferrales; family UBA7541; genus Acidiferrum. Next base: position 317,751 of record CAVYCJ010000002.1, on the reverse strand, counting down.
ACCGTTGCGGTCGTCGGCGCCACGCTGACCGCGATCGGCGTCGATCCGCCGCCGGTCGTCGAGGCGCTACCGCCGCAACCTGCGATAAAAACGGTGATGAATGCTGCGACCGCGCACATCAGTCGGCAGCTGCGCTGCCTCTGCGCTCGTACCATGACACTTCTCCAGTTGTGGGCCAGTATTGGCTTTTGTCTTCGAGGCTTCCGGGGATAGGAAACCGCGTCCCTATATGTCTTTCACGTCATTGCCGCCGACACCCTACGGCAGCTATGGTGTTCGCCGCTGCTGCGCTCCCTGGGAAATCACGCTGCGGTAGGAAATCGTGATTTTTCCACAGGACAACGGCTCATCGCTTTTGATCGCGTCCAGATACCCTACCAAAGTGACCAGGCGAATGCCAGAGCAGCCTAGCTCTCCGGCAAGAGCGAGGATTGGACGCTCGGCCTAGGAGAAAAGGTGGCGGATGTAGTTGCGCACGCGATTTACGACCGAGGCGTCGGGCGGCGGGGCGGGTTTTCCGTTCTGCTGAGCTCCTTGCGCTCCCGGTGCGGCCCCGTTGGACGGCGCGACCGGGCCGACCTTAGCCGTTGTGCTTACAGGCTTTACGTCGGAAACCTGTTTCGCTACGGGCGTCTCGCCTTCGACTCGTCCCTGGTAAATCAAGGTCGGTTTCACACGTACTCGTCGTACCAGCATGATGAACTTCGGATCGAAGTTATCCGGTGGAGCAGCCGCTTTGGCGTCGAAGGCCAGCGGCGGCATGAAGACCTGGTAGACCGGCTCCTGATTCTTCGGCAAAACGGGTCTCGCAACCTTTTGCTCAACCTGCGGAGAAGCGGTTTCGCCCCACGGCACCGGCGGCTTCACGTTGTTCTCTGCGGTGACGGTTGGAGCGGTTGGAGGGGGCGTTTGCGCAGCAGGGGCTTGGGCGGCCGCCCGGGCGGCTGCCGCTTGGGCTGCTGCGAGCTTTTGGGCGGCGGCTCGATCCGCGGCGGCTTTGCTCGCTGCCGATTGATCGGCGGCAAGTTTGTCCGCAGCCGCTTTCTCGGCTGCTGCTCTTTGCGCCGCGGCCCGGTCGGCAGCTTCCTTTTCCGCAGCAGCTTTGTCCATCGCGGCGTTGTCGGCGGCTTCTTTTACGGCGGCCGCTTCGGCAACCTTGGCCGCGTCGCGCTGGCGAATTTCGTCAGGCGTTGCCATGCGGCTCAGTTCAGGTGGAGGCGGGGGCTCATTGCTGAATTGCAGTTCGCAGTCACAGTGGCCGCCCGTGTTGCTGATTCCATCGAGGCCGCCGTTGTTGAGCAGAATGTCGCCGCCCTGCGGCACGATCACGCTTTGCCCGCTGAGTTGTTGTTCGAGGCGGATCGCGCCGCTGCTGGCGCGGACGCACATCACTCCGCTCGCATCGAATCCGATCAAAGCATCCTGCGCGCTATCGCCGATCGCGATCGGGTTGGCCTGAATTTGCGCGGTGTAAACGGTCACCTTCGGCGCGGTGTCGACGTGAACGTGAACGACGCCGCTGTCGAGCGCGATGGTGAGCGAGCCGCCCGACTTCAAAAGCGAAAGATGCGCCGGACCGCAGATGGCGATCGTTCCGCCTTCGACGAGATCGATGCGGGCCTGACCGGACTTCACGCGGATGTCGCCGCCGCTGTGTACCATCGTTTTGACTTGTCCGCGAACGACTTGAACGCTCATCGGGCCTTGCAGCGCGATGGCATCGCCTTCGATCGTTCCGACGGCGTCGCCCGCGGGCTTGTCGGGCGCATCCGCGACGCGCGCCACGGTGCCGACAGCGCGGTCCGCATTCGCGCCGGTCGTGTTTGTGTCGCTCGTTTTCGCGAGTTTTGTCCTCGGACCATTTGTCTCCGCGCTATGTGCGGCGACCGACTCGATCCGGACTGCAGCAAAGATAGCGACACCGAGCAGACTCGTAGCGAGGAACATTGCGCGCGAGCGCAGCGCAACCTTCCTTTTCGTTTCGCTGGATTTGCGATGAAACGGCAACAAGTGCTCCGGTTCTCGGAAATGCTTTAAAACACAGCGTTCAAGACGCGATGTTCAACACAGCATTTAAAGTCTGTGTTCTGGCCACGGCTTTCGGCGTCAATTCTCGACTTCAACGTTTCAACTCTTCGGCTTCAATCTGCGGCTTCGATAGTTCAACAAAGAGGGCACGAGCCGTTCGTGTTTGCTGGCGCTCGCTATACTATACGCCGAGCCTCATGGTGGAATCAGCCGACCAACTGCCGCGTGATCCAGCGAATGCCGACGTTCGTCCACCCAACAGGGCGCGACGCCGGCTTCAGAATCGGATGCTTCCGAAGCGGTGAACGTTCATTACGACACGCGGCTGCCCCAGCTGAAATGGTCGCGCCGCATACAGATTCCGATAATTGCCGCGGCGGTGTACAGCGTAATTCGCACGCTGGGGCCGACGCTGCGCTACGAGGTTTTGGGCTGGCAGCACGCCGAGCGGACCTATGCGTCGCGCAAGCGATGCATCTTTGCGTTCTGGCACCGGGTGATCATTCCGATTTCGTGGTGGGCGCGCGACCGCGGCATCGTGGTGATGAACACTACGGCGTTCGACGGACAATGGACGCGCAAAGTGATTGAGTGGCTCGGCTTTGGCACGGCGCAGGGAAGTTCGTCGCGCGGCGGACTGCGCGGACTTGCGGTGATGGCGAAGCGTTTGGCCGAGGGACGGGATTGCGCCTTTACGATCGACGGACCGCGCGGCCCTCGCTACGTCGCCAAGCCGGGGCCGGTGATGCTGGCGCGCAAGACTGGATGCCCGGTGGTCGTGTTTCACGTCGGCGTCGATCGCGGCAAAACCATTGAAAAGACGTGGGATCATTTTCTTTTGCCGAAGCCGTTCGCTCGGGCCGTGATGCTGTATGCCCCGCCCATTTATGTTCCAGCCGATGCTTCGGTCGCCGACCTGGAAGCCAAACACGCCGAGATGCAACGCGAACTGGAACGCGTTCGCGACATCGCGGAGTCGTGGTTTTCGCTCACCGAAGAGGCCCGCGCCGCCCACCGCGCTGAATTTTCGAGGTAGTTTCCCCCACATACCCCCATGTTTTTCCGAAGAGTGCGCAAGTCCTTTTATAGCAGGCGCTTGCAGATCTATGGTTTTTGGGAGTGCGCAAGCTGAAGAGAACGCTCGGCTTACGGGAAGGCCTGGAACGGGAAAAGCGGACGAAGAGAGGCTGAGAAGCAATCACGTACCATGTTACCATAAAGTAACGTACTTGTCAAGGACCGTTTTGGGAAAAGTGGCGGTGGAGAAACGTCTTTTGTTCGAGTAACGAACCTCGGTTGGGTGACGCGCTGTTTCGGTGTGAGTTGGGGTGGCGAGGTTCGACTTAAAACCGGCGCCTGTGGCGCCGCAGTACCTATCATCACTGGGAGGACTTGCTGGGGGATTTGAGGAGGACGATGTCGGCGGTGCGGGTGCCGCGGGAAGCGGCCAGGATTTTGCCGTCGCCGGACCAGTGGACGTTGGTGATCTGGTCGGAGGTGAAATGAGTGAGTTGCTTTGCCGGACCACCGGTCAGGGGCTGGCGCCAGACATCGGAGATCCCGCCGCGAGTCACGGGGTAGTCGAGCGACTTGCTGTCAGGAGACCAAGTGGGGAAACCGCCACCGATCATGCGTTCGAAGGAACCGATAACAGGGCCCACCGTCGACCGATGTCGTGAGAAATCGGGGACGTTCTCCCATATGGTCAGGGTCCTGCCATTCATACGAGATGATCTTGCCGTCCGGTGAGATCGATGCGCCGCCCATGGCGTGACTCGGAAGCTGAACTTGTTGTGGTTTTCCGCCGTCGATGGAGATACGAAAAATCGCAGGAGGGTCGTCGCCGCGGAAAGTGACCCACTTGCCATCGGACGAGCAGATTGGAATTGCGAATGGAATCGCGGGCGCAAGCATCATCGGGTTTCCGCCATTCGCATCGATACGCCAGATTTCGGAGCGGTCGCCTTCGCCCTTTTGATAGATGATGTGCTTTCCGTCGCCACATCCCCACATATAGGTGGCGTGCTGATCGGAGCCGATAAGCATGGTGCGATTGCTGCCGTCGGCGGAAATGGAAAAAATTTCGCCAGCGTCGTCGTTATAAACGAACTGATCTTTTCCCAAAGATGTGACGCCACCGACCGGCGAACCGCCGGAGGTGATCTGTTTGGCGCGCGAGGAATCGGTGCCGGGCATCACCCAGACATTGGAGACCCTGTTGTTTTCGATGGTGGCGATCGAAGAGGCGTCGCGAGAAATGTCGAGCCAGGCCAGGCTGTAGTTCGTGAGGTCATTGGAAAGGCGATGGGCTTCGCCGGACGGGTAGGCGACCGTCCAGATTTGGCCACGATTGGCGGCGCCTCGCTCGCGGATGGCTACAAGAATGGAACTACCGTCGGGGAGCCAAACAGGAAGACCGAGATCCTCGTGAGTGGTGAAAAGGGCGCGGACAGAGCCATCTTCGGGCGAGACGGCGTAGAGAGTCTGGCGATTCGACGGTTCATACAAAGTGTAGACGATCGTTTTCCCATCGGGAGACCACGCAGGGCGAAGCATGTCGGAGGGGGTCGCGCTAGCCGATTTGTCAGCAAGCATGCGATCGCCGGTGCCGTCGGAATTGGCTACGTGCAAGCCGACGTGACCTCTTTCCGGTTCGCCGCGGAGGAAGGCGAAGCGTTTGGCGCCGGGGGCAAACGAAGGGCCCGTATCAATGTCGCGAATGATCATCATCGGAGTGCCGCCCAGGACGGGCATCTTGTAGAGAGAGCTGAAGAAGTTGTTCTCTTTGCTGGAGGCGGTGAAGTAAATGTACTGGCCGTCGGGTGAGAAGGTGAGGCCGTAGTAGGTGACGACTTCGGGAGGGATGACAGAGACATCGGATCCGGTGGAAACCTGGCGGACCATGAGATTTTGTTTTTCGCCGTCGCGCAGGACATAGACGACGTATTGGCCGTCGGGAGAGATGGCGACGCCGCTGGCTTTTCCGGTTTGAGTGAGCTTGCTGATTTCCATCGCGTGAAAATCGAATGTCGATTTGTGGCTGAGGAATTTATAGGCGAGTCCGGCGGCAGCGAGGAGAACAATCGCTGCGACGATGGTGCCTATGAGGCCTTTGCTGCTTTTTGATTCCGCGGCGACGGGCAGGACTGCGCTGCTGCCGGGAGCCGCCGCGACGCCCGCGGAGTGGCTTGCGTAGGGTTGCTGGGCTTGCGACGAAGCGGAGGGATGCAGTGGAGTTGCGGAGCCGGAACCGCTCGCGGGGTTGTTTAAGTTTGCGTCGGAAATGCGAATGCGGCCGGAGCTGGAGTCACGCTCCAGGCGTTTGAGATCGGCGCGCATTTCGGAGGCGTGCTGGTAGCGGAGGTTGCGATCTTTTTCGAGGGCTTTATTGATGATGCGTTCGAGTTCGGGCGGAAGATCGGGATTGATGCGCGTGACCGGTACAGGCTGGCGATTGAGGATGGAATCGAAAATTTCGGCGGTGCTTTCTCCGCGAAAGGGAAGCTGGCGCGTGGCCATTTCGTAGAGGACGGAGCCGAAGGAGAAAAGATCGGAGCGTGCGTCGAGTTCCTTGGCGCGCGCTTGCTCGGGAGACATGTAGGCGACGGTGCCGAGCGTGCTGCCGGGGCTGGTGAGGTGATCGGTGTGGGCGCCGCCGTCGGTGGCGAGCGTGTCGCCAACCGCGGCTTCGGAGCGTGCGCCGGTGACTTTGGCGAGGCCGAAGTCGAGAATTTTGGCCTGGCCGCGCGTGGTGACGAAAATGTTGGCGGGTTTTATATCGCGGTGGACGATGCCCTTGGAGTGGGCCGCGTCGAGAGCGTCGGCGATGTCGATGGCGAGTTCGAGGAGCGTTTCGAGATCGAGCGAGCGGCGGGCGACGGTGTGCTTGAGCGTTTCTCCTTCGAGGCATTCCATGGCGATAAAGGCTTTGCCGTCTTCCTGGCCGATGTCGTAGATGGTGCAGATGTTGGAGTGATTGAGGGCGCTTGCGGCCTGGGCTTCGCGCTGAAAACGGGCGAGGGCTTGCGGGTCTTTGGCGACGGAGTCAGGAAGAAATTTGAGCGCGACGAAGCGGTGCAGGCGCGTGTCTTCGCTTTTGTAGACGACGCCCATCCCACCACCGCCGAGTTTTTCGAGGATGCGGTAATGGGAGATGGTTTGGCCGATCTCCACTGGGGCTTCGGGCATTGGTGGGAGATATTAGTGGGGCGAGGAAGGCAAGTCAACGCGCCGCGTGCGCGAGCTTGTAGCGGCGTTGAAGTTGAGATCCTTCACCGCCCTTCGGGCGGCTCAGGATGACAACCTTTCCATTTTCGTTAGTGGCCGAGGAATTTTTCGAGCTTGGAGATTTCGGCGTCGGCTTGGTCGAAATATTTTTGGGCGTTGGCGGTGTCGCCGTGTTGCAGGGCGTCGTTGCCTTTTTTGAGGAAAAGGCCCATGCGCTGTTGGGCGGCGACCATATCGGCGCGGAGACCCAGGCCTGAGGCGGCTTGCTGTTGCTTGAGGGCGTTGAGGCCCTCGCTGACGGTGTCGGCGCGGATGCCAAGTTTTTCGCCATCATCGGTGAGTTGCTGAATCTGGTCGGCGGATGGGCCGGAACTTGGCGGTGGCGCGGCCGCGGATGGTGCGCTGGGAGGCTGCTGCGATAATGCGGCTTGCGACGCGGCACGGGTTGCGGCAGCAGAGGCGTTGCTGCGGCCGCCGACGCGGACAGATGCGCCGCCACCCGTCACAGAGGCGGAGCCATCTTTGGTGGCGCTGACCGAACCGTGCGGACTCTTGATGTCCACATTGCCATCGGCGGTTGCGGAGACGCTGGCCCCCGGGGCCTTGATCGCGACGTTGCCCTTGTCATCGACGGAAACGCCGACGCCGGGCGCCTGGATGGAGACGGGAGAATCGGAGCCTGCAGCGGGAGCGGACGGGCTTGCTGGCGCGGAGGAATCGGTGGAAGGCGCGGGCGGCTGGCCGGACGAAGACGACGAATCGGAACTCGTTGCCGGATCGGCGTGCGTGCCCATGTGGCGCGGAATGTAGATGCCGGCGGCGAGAAGCACGCTGACGCCGACGAGCGAGCCGAGGGCGAGCCAAAGTCCGCGATGGGATGCACTGGGGTGCGCCTGCGGCGGCGGAGCAACTGGAGGGGCAACCACGACGGGCGGAGCGACTGAGGTCGGCTGCGGCGCCGGAGCTTGCGCTTGCGTCGGAAGCGGAGCGGGCGGTTGCGCCGCGAGCGCCGGAAGTGGGGCGTCGGTAATCGTGGTCGCGGAGGAGTGCGTGGAGACGCGGGGCGTTTGTGCGTATACGGCGGGATGGTCCGAGGTGGCGCTTGAGTCAAAGGCAGTGGTGCGCGCAGGAGGGACGTCGCTGACAGGCACGGTCTTCAGAGCGGAACGCAGAGCATCGGCGGATTGAAAGCGCTTGTCGGGATCTTTGGCCATGCACATCAAGATGATCTGATTGAGCGCCCCGGGGAGATCCCCGCGCAGGGTGATCGGCGGCGGCGGGTCGGAGTTGAGCTGCGCGCTCATCAGCGCGTATTGCGAATCGGTGTCGAACGGGACTTTGCCCGTGAGCATTTCGTAGAGCGAGGCGCCGAAGGAATAAATGTCGGAGCGCGCGTCGGCGGCTTCACCACGAACTTGCTCGGGCGGCATGTAATTGAGCGAACCGAGTGTCGTGCCGGTGGAAGTGAGCGAGCCTTCCTTGGTCGAACGGGCGATGCCGAAGTCCATAAGCTTAAGCACGCCGTCATTCGTGATCATCATGTTGGCGGGCTTGATATCGCGGTGCGTGATGTTTTGTTTGTGCGCGTAGCTGAGAGCGGCGAGGCACTGGTCGGCGTAACTGATGACTTCGGCAGTGGACATCGGAGCGCGCGCGACGCGGTTCGCGAGCGTTTCGCCTTCGACGTACTCGATGATCATGACGAGCTGATTTTCGTAGGTGAGCGCGGTGCGGAGCGCAGCGATGTTGGGATGATGCAGCGTGGCGAGAAGACGAATCTCGCGGAGGAAGCGGTCGGCGAGCGACTTATTGGAATTGAGGTCGGGCAAGAGGATCTTCATTGCCTCGATGCGCTCGGAGATGACGTTGCGGACTTTGTAGACCTTGCCCATGCCGCCGGCGCCAAGGATGGAGATGATTTCGTAATCGCCGACGTGCTGACCGGTGGAAAATCCCGCGCTCATGCAGGCCTCCGTGGGTGGATGCTGGGGAACTTAGCTAGGGACGAGGATACACGATTTTTCGGGGTGCCGGAGGCGCGGAAACGGGCGTGTTTCGTGAGCGTCGAGCCTTATTCGGCGACCTCGTGCTCCCGTGAAAAGAATACGGAAAGGAGGGGGCATCGGATGGGGAGTGCGGGAATGAAAAGGGCGGGGGATTAGCCCCGCCCTGTAAGACTAGCTGTAGCAACCTGTTGCGCTGAGCCGCGTTGCTACTGGCTCTTCACGGCGTCGCCAACTTTGGCTGCGCCGGCGCCGGCGTACGTGGCTGTGGCGGAGTCGTCGTCGACTTCGGTGACGGTGGCGGAGCCGACTTTGTCGGCGATGGACTTGATGACTTTGCCGGTGGCTGGATCTTTCACGACGCGGACGGGACGGCTGACGTCGAGAACGTCGCCGACATGCACGCCGGCCTTCTTGCCAATGTTGAGGATGAGCGTGTTGCCGCTGACGTCGGCAACGAGACCATTGAACTCAAGCTTGACGGTCGGAACCTTGGTGGCGTCGGCATCGAGCTGCGCGCCCATGTCGTCGACGGCTTTGCGCGTGGCTTCGCCGAGGATGGTGTTGCCAAAATTGCTGCTGCCCATGTCGAGCGCGCCGCCGCCACCGCCACCTCCACCGCCGCCGGCTCCGAGAAGCGAGGTGCCGCCGCGGGAAGATTCGCCGTTACCTGTGACTGCGGTGATGATTTCGCCGGTGTTGACGTTGACCATGCGCGCGGATACGGCGACCACGGCTTTCGAATTCTTGGTGCCGATGCCGCCGAGGCCGTATTTGGAGCCGAAGCCTCCGCCGCCGATGTTGGTGTGTTTGTCGTCGCGACCGAACTGCGTGATGGTGCCGATGATGATGGTGTCGACGCCGAGAAGCTGGCCGATCTTGGCGGCGCTGGTCGGGTTGGCGCGATCGCTATTGGAGAAATTCTGCTCGGCGAGGAGCTTGTCGAGCGCGGCGCGTTCGATGACGGAGTATTGGCCGTCTTTGACGAGCTTTTCGATGAGCATCGAGGAGATGCCCTTGCCGATGTCCTGATCGGTGCCGAAGATGGCGGAGACGGAGGATTGCACGGTGCCGTAGTCGAAGTTCATGACGGCGACGCGGTGTTTCGTGGCGGGCGTGGGGGCTGGCGTTTGCGCTTTGGCGGTGGACTGGAATGCCAGAGTGAGCGCGGCCAACGCGGCGAACGCGATCAGAGGCGTCAGTATGCGAGAGTAGCGATTGGGCATGAGAGGGCTCCTCTTGACGGGGCGCGATGTTTTTTCGGACTCGGAAAGCAACGGGGACCGAAGGTGGTCCCACAAGGATGCTGCGGGTATCTTAAAGAAGCAGGGGTGGAGTGGCAACGAGGAAAATGGGCGCGTGTGGCGTGGCGGTCAGCGAATCGATGGCGAGGGAGCGGCGCTTTTAGTGTTCGGGGACAGAGGCGTGTCGCGGGGACCGACGTCAGCGGGCGTTCCGCCAAATATGCGCTCCAACAAGTGCGACGATTGCGGCCATTCCCCAGAAGTGCAGAGTTCGCAGTGAACGGCGCTCCGGAATCTGAGGGGTGCGGAGCATCAATCCCACAAAAACTTGCAGGAACAACAACAGCAGGGCGATGGTGGCAAACCACAGTCCCTGAATATCGCTACGCTTCATATAGCCTGACCGCATGGGGACCCATGCGTGCGCGAAAGACAAGCCGGTCACAACGTAGCCGGCCCAGTAGTGAGAGCGGAGTCGGGTCAGAAAGGGCGAGTTGGAGGCTCCATGCGTATCGAGCGCGCCGCCGAACCAGTTGCGCCGCGTCATGTAGGGAATGACGATCGCTACGCAAATCAGGAGCGAAGCAAACCATCCACTGGCGCTGATGAAGAAGAATGTGATCATTGCGACTGCACCTTCACATAGCCGGTCAGAATGACGAGTTGCTGCGCGGCGAAGGTGTGGTCTTCCAAAACGGACGCGGTGATGTGAACGATCGCGCCTGGGTGCAAGTCGTCGGATTTGCCCATGACGATTTTCGTTTGACTGTCCCAATGAACCGTCGCGCGGTCGGTTGTTTCCAGGTATAGGTCGTCGGTCTTTTTCTTGAGCACGATACCGGTCAACGTTCCGGGCTCATTCGAAGCGGAGATCTTCTCGACAAACTTTGTGGTGTCGCCTAGCATGGAGATGCGAGAGCGCCTGTCCGTCGGAGGCGATGACGGACGACATTCTCTTGGCGGCGGCGCCAGCTTTCCAGATGATTAAAACAACCAGCGCGACGGCGATTGCGATGAGCGCGATCCACGCCAGGCTGCGAGCCGGGCTTGGGTTTTCGTTCGTTTGCGCCATGAAAGTTCCTCCGGGCAGGTCTGCCCTGAGGGCATCGTGAACCCTGTACCGCGGTATAGGGTCAAACGATTTCGGTGGGACGCTTTGGTTTAACGCGTGGAGCGACGCGGAGAATTTCCGTGGGCGGCAGCGGGACAGGTCGGGAGATCGGTCTTTTGCAGCTGAACAATCATTGAGCGCAACTGGCGCCGCATCTTTTGCAGAAGGCGGGTTTTTTCTTCCATGATCGCGAGCTTCTGCTGGCCTATTCGCACGATCGACGCCAATTCTTTCGGTCCGCGGCGGCCCAGAATTGCGGAGCGATTTGCAACGGCGGCATGCAATTGAAGCAACTCCCCAAGCTCTTTCAGCGTGAATCCCATGGGCTGACACCACTTGATGAATCGCAGGCTTTCGAGGTCCGATGCTGCGTAGATTCGATATCCCGAAGCAGTCCGTTGTGGGGAGCGCAACAGGCCTCTACGCTCGTAGAAGCGAATGGTCTGGACGCTCACGCCAGCGGCTTTTGCGAGTTGACCGATGCGCATGGAATCGTCAGGAGGCCCCTTTCGTTGAATCGTTCCAGCGTTGGAACGCTTCGTTGCAAGCGAGTCTGAGACGGAAGGGGAGTCCGGTCAAGCAGTCGACCATTGCAAAATTGTGGTCGTGCAGGATGTGGTTGCCAATGGGCGCGCTCTGATGGATGTTAGGTGTTGATGTTGTCTGGGAGAGATCATGACTCGGTTTCGGGTGAATGCGTTTGGGATTTCGGCGGATGGGTTTGGCGCGGGAGTCGGAGCAGAGCATCGACAATCCGATGGGTTTAGGCGGAATGGCGGTGCATGGGTGGGCGTTTGAGACGAAGACGTTTCGTGCGATGCATGGGGGCGAAGGCGGGAGCACGGGCGTCGATGAAGAATTTGCGGCGCGGAGCTTTGAGAATATTGGCGCATGGATCCTGGGGCGGAATATGTTTGGGCCGGTGCGCGGATCGTGGGGAGATGAATCGTGGAAGGGATGGTGGGGCGATACGCCGCCATATCATGTGCCGGTGTTTGTGCTGACGCATCATCCGCGGAAGCCACTGGAGATGAAGGGAGGCACGACGTTTTATTTTGTGACGGAAGGGATTGAAGAGGCGGCCAAGCGCGCGGCTGAGGCGGCGGGCGGGAAGGATGTGCGGATTGGCGGCGGAGTCTCGACGATTCAGCAGTTTTTGCGGGCGGGTGCGATCGACGAGATGCATCTGGTTGTGTCGCCGGTTTTGATCGGGGCGGGAGAGAAATTTTTTGGGAATCTCGATCTGGTGAAGATGGGATTTCGCGTGACACGGCATGCGATGTCGGAGCGAGTCATGCACGTTGTGATGGAGAAGCAGCGCTAAGAGGGGACTGCGACGGCGTCGTCGGGACAGCGAGTTCGCATCACGGATCGGAAAAACGCCGGCAAGATGCCGGCGCTACCGGGACAGTTCGGGGACTTCGTGCGGAGTCGGGCGTTCTTGGCCGGTCGCGAATTTTTCGGCTTGTGTTTTTATGCCTTCGAGCATTCCGCGAAAAACGAAGTGATGGAAGGGGAGAACGGAATACCAATAGAGGATTCCGAATAGGCCTTTCGGTTGAAATTTCGCGTTTTGCCTGAGGCGGCATCCGCCGCCGTTTCCCGGCTCGATGCAGAATTCGAGAACGGCGACGCCGGGCATTTTCATTTCGGCGCGCAGGACGAGAGATTTATCGCGCTCGATTCCGACCACGCGCCAGAAGTCGAGCGCTTCTCCATAAGCAAGGCGGTCGGGATGAAGGCGGCCGCGACGAATTCCCGGACCGCCCACGAGTCGATCCATCCAACCGCGAATCGTCCAGAGATATTTTGCGGAATACCAGCCGTGATCGCCGCCTAACAGCGAGACCGCTTGAAACACGGCGTGCGGGGGTGCGTCGACCTGAACTTCGCGGACATCTTCGAAGACGGTGCCGCCGGCCCAATCGGGATCGCCTTCGATCGGACCCGCCATCGACCAGCTTGTTTCGACCGAGCCTTCGGCGGTCTTGCTGGTCGCCGCCGCGATGGCTTGGCGAACGGCGAGCAACTCCTGCGGAATGATTTTTGTGATGGAGTCGTCGCGTGCGACCACGGGATTTTTCAAACCTTCGGCAAGCGGGCGAGCAATGTCGTGGCTGAGTGGCGTGACGAGATGAATCCAGTAGGAACTGAGAAGTGGAGTCAGGACGGGAACGGGAATGATGATGCGGCGGCGAAGATGCAACTCCTCCGCCATGATGTTCATGATCTGGAGATACGTGAGGACCTCGGGACCGCCGATGTCGAAGACGCGGCCTGCGGTTTCGGGATGCTCGAGGACACCGGTGAGGTAGCCAAGGACATTGCGAACCGCGATGGGCTGGCACGGAGTGCTGACCCACTTTGGCGTGATCATCATCGGAAGGCGCTGCACGAGGTAGCGAAGTATTTCGAACGAGGCTGAGCCCGAGCCGATGATCATCGCGGCGCGGAGAGAGGTGACGGGAACTCCGCTGTCGATCAAAGCTTTTTCGACGGCGCGGCGCGAGGTGAGATGCTCGCTAAGGCCGGCGCCGGTTTCGCCGAGGCCGCCGAGATAGATGATGCGCTCGACGCCGGCTTGCTTCGCGGTGTTGGCGAATACGGAGGCGAGGTGAAGATCGCGCTCCGCATAGTCGCTTCCGGCGGAGACCATCGAATGAACCAGATAGTAGGCGACCGCGCAGCCTTTCAACGCATCGAGCAAGGCCTTTTCGTCGGAAAGATCGAGTTGGATAACGACGAGGTTGGGATGATCGGACCAAGGCCGATCCTGCAATTTGCGCGACGATCGAACGAGGCAATGGACCGTGTATCCGGCGTCGAGAAGGCGCGGAACGAGGCGGCCGCCGATGTATCCGGTGGCGCCGGTGACAGCGATTGTGAGGGTAGTGGCAGTGGGCATAGATGGTTATCAGATGCTGTACGGGTGAAGGCGGGCTTTTAGATGAGAAGACTTATTGTTTGGAGATTACGGAGGATTCGAATTTGTCGTCGGTGTCAGCGTCCGTAGTGGGGATCGAAAAAACGCCGGCGAGACGCCGGCGCTACCGGGAGTTTTGGCGAACTTGTGGGTGGTCGGATAGAATCAACGTTTTGTTTTGGGCGTCTAAACGGGCGCTGACGGGGCTATGAACGAAATTCGGGTACATAACACGCTGAGCGGCAAGGTCGAGCCGTTCGTGCCGCAAAAGCCGGGCGAGGTGAGCATCTACACCTGCGGGCCGACGGTGTACGACTACGCGCACATCGGGAATTACCGGACGTTCGTTTTTCAGGACATTTTGCGGCGGTTCCTGGAGCTGCGCGGCTTCAAGTTGAACCACGTCATGAATCTGACCGACGTGGACGATCGCATCATCGCGAACGCCGCCAAGGCTGGCGTTTCCATTCGGGATTACACCGCGAAATTCGTGCAGGCGTTTTTCGACGACTGCAAGACGCTGAGCATCGAGGCGCCGGAACACTGGATTCGCGCGACCGACTACATCGACGACATGGTGAAGTTGATCCAGCGATCTGCAGGAAAAGTCGTACACGTATTCAGGCGAAGGATCGATTTATTACCGGATTACGAAATTTCCGGACTACGGAAAACTTTCCAAGATCGACGTGACGGGCATTCAGGCGGGCGCGCGCGTCGATAACGATCGCTACGAAAAAGAAAGCGCGCGGGATTTCGCGCTCTGGAAGGCTCCGAAGCCGGGCGAGCATTTCTGGGAGACGCCGATCGGTCCGGGGCGGCCTGGCTGGCACATCGAGTGTTCCGCGATGGCAATGCATTATCTGGGCGAGACGATCGACATTCACACGGGCGGAATCGATCTGGCGTTTCCCCATCACGAAAACGAGATTGCGCAGAGCGAGGGCGCAACCGGCAAGAAATTCGTCAACTACTGGATGCACGCGGAGCATTTGCTGGTCGAAGGCGAGAAGATGTCGAAGTCGCTCGGCAATTTCTTTACGCTGCGCGATTTGTTTGCGAAGGGATACAAGCCATCGGCGCTGCGCTATGCGCTGGTGAGCGTGCCTTACCGGCGGCAACTGAATTTCACGTTTGACGGATTGCAGCAGGCGGCTGCCGCTGTCGATCGACTACGAAATTTTTCGGACCGTCTGACGCGCGAGAAGTTTCCCGAAGGCAATGGTCCGGGGATGACGGAGCGGATCGCGAAGGCCGCCGACGACTTCGACGCAGCGCTCGCGGACGACCTGAATACAGCGATGGCGCTCGGTGCGGCTTACGACCTGGTGCGCGAAGCAAACATCGCGATGGATAAGGGCGAGTTCCGGCAGGGCGACGTCGCAGCGGCGAAGGATTTCCTGGCGAAGTTCGATCGCGTATTCGCGGTGATCGCCGACACGGATGCCGAGAAACTGGCGGCGCTAGGTTACGGCGCGGGCGACGGCGCGATCACCGATGCTGAGGTCGAGAAACTGGTCGCCGAGCGGCAAGACGCCCGCAAGCGGCGAGACTTTCCGGCTTCCGATCGTATCCGCAAAGAGCTTGCGGACCGTGGTATAATCCTGGAAGATAGCCGGGACGGGTCCGTTCGTTGGAAGCGCAAATGAATCACGCTAACCACAACCTGCTCAATATGTTCGTGGGGATCTCCTCACCGGCCGACGTGCGCCCCAACCTCTACGGCGTCGACTAAGTAACCTTCCTCTCTGAGCCGCACCCCTCTCCGTGGCTTCGTCCATCCGGTGCCGCTCTTTTGTAAGCCTCACTGTATCAATCACTTAACTGTCAGCTACCGCCCCGACTCCTATGATTCGCGGCCTACCTCCAAAGGAGCCAATGATGATCGCCACCGAGACGAAGACTTTGAACGCTACCGACACGAACGTCGGGACGAAATCGCCCAAGCTGCCCGAGATTAACATGGCGCTGCCGGGGCCGAACGCGAAGCGGATTGTGGAAGACGATGCGAAGTGGGTTTCGCCGTCGTACACGCGCGACTACCCGCTGGTCGCCAAGCGCGGCTATGGCGCGATGGTCGAGGACGTTGACGGCAACGTGTTTCTCGATTTTGCGGCGGGCATCGCGGTCTGCTCGACGGGACACTGCCACCCTGATGTCGTCGCGGCGGTGCAGAAGCAGGCGGGCGAACTGCTGCACATGTCGGGCACGGATTTCTACTACGAAGGGATGCCGAAGCTGGCATCGAAACTCAGCGCCATTGCGCCGGGCAAGGAACAGAAGCGCGTCTACTTCGGCAACTCGGGCGCGGAAGCGGTCGAGGCGGCGATCAAGCTGGCGAAGTATCACACGCGGCGCGACAAGATCATCGCGTTCGAAGGCGCGTTTCACGGACGCACGATGGGCGCGTTGTCGCTGACGGCGAGCAAGTCCACGCAGCGCAAGGGATTCGGCACGCTGATTTCTGGCGTGTTCCACATGCCGTATCCGGACACCTATCGCGGGATGTACGGCAAGGGGCCGGAAACGGTCGTGGCGGATTGCCTTGGCTATCTCGAGAACGAATTGTTCAAGCGCCGCGTTGATCCCGAAGAGGTCGCGGGAATTTTCATCGAGCCGATCCAGGGCGAAGGCGGTTACATGCCGGCGCCGGTGGAATTCTTGAAGGGATTGCAGGCGATTTGCCGCAAGTACGGAATCATGCTCGTTGCGGACGAAGTGCAGTCGGGCATGGGCCGTACCGGAAAGTGGTGGGCGTCGGACCACGCGGGCATCGAGCCCGACATCATCTGCACGGCGAAGGGAATCGCGTCGGGCATGCCGCTGAGCGCGGTGATTGCGCGCGAAAGCGTGATGAACTGGAAGCCGGGAGCGCACGCGTCGACGTTTGGCGGAAATCCGGTGTGCATCGCGGCGTCGCTGGCGACGATTGAGTTGCTGGAGTCGCAGTACATCAAGAACGCGGAGCGCATCGGCAACTACATCATGAAGCGGACGGCGGATTGGACGCAGAAGTATAAGAACGTCGGCAACGTGCGCGGGCGCGGTCTGATGATCGGCATCGAACTGGTGAAGGATCAGAAGACGAAAGAGAAGGCTCCCGAGTTGCGCAACCGCATCATCGACGCGGCGTATCACAAGGGGCTGCTGATTCTGGGCTCCGGTGAAAATACCGTGCGATTCTGCCCGCCGCTGGTGATCGATGAAGAGCAGGCGGACTTTGCGGTCAAGACGCTCGAAGAGCTGCTACAGAAGGAAGAATCGAAGTAAAGAAGCAACGACGTAGCGAAGTAACGAATCGAAACCTGAGCCGCGGCGCCTGTCATTTGGGCGTCGCGGCTTTTTGTTTTGTTAGCGGTGTGGATATGTATAATCATCGGTAACTGTCATGCCGATATTTTCGCGACTCATTTTCGGAGTAGTGCGATGGGCAGCGCGGAAGGGGCTGCGCAACGAGAACGACGGCGTGCGCGCCGAGGATGACGATGCCGATGACGTCGCCGACAGCGTCGATGCGGAAGCGTTGGAAGATGCGATGCGCACGGCTGCCCGCCAGGAAGGCGTGCGCGGCGAGACGTATGCCTATTGGTATTTGCGATGCGCCGGCTACGTCTTCATCGCTCGTAATTTTTCGCCGCGCGCTGGCCAAAGGCGAAATCGATCTGATCGGTTACGACGGCGACACGCTGGCGTTCGTTGAAGTCCGCACACGAACGGTGCGTGATGGCGATCTGCCCGGCCTGCCGGAACTTAGCGTCACGACCGACAAGCAGCGCGTCGTTGTGCGAACGGCGCTGCGCTTTCTCGGCGAGCGGCACGTCAAGGAGTGTCCGTGCCGGTTCGATGTCGTGGCGATCGACAATCGGGTCGGGGCACCGCCGGAAATCAGGCTCCACAAAGACGCGTTTAGTCCACAACTCAAAGCTTGGTAGTAAGCGGCAGTATGGCGCTGTGTCGGTTAGGGCAATGTCCCACTGTCTATGCCGTCGAGCAGAATTCGGGCCCGAAACGGGCGGCCCGCGGCGACTCGCGGTACAATCTCCGGGCAAAGGTATAGTGCTCTCGCCTTTGTTGCCGTCCCCGATCGTCGTCGAGGAGGATTGCTGTGCCGGAGTTGCGAAAAGATCCGATTACCGCACGTTGGGTGATCATCTCCACCGAGCGTGGCAGGCGCCCGATGGATTTCGTGCGCGAGAGCGTAGTCATTGCTGGTCCGCGCGGCTGCCCGTTTTGCCCTGGAGCCGAAAACAAGACGCCGCCCGAAATTTTGGCGTATGGGCGGAATGGCGGCGGCGCGAATTCGTCGGGATGGAGCATCCGCGTCGTGCCGAACCGCTTCCCGGCGCTGGGCATCGAAGGCGAACTCGATCGCGAAGGCGAAGGCCTGTTCGACAAGATGAACGGTGTCGGCGCGCACGAAGTCATCGTCGAAACGCCGCAACACGAAATGTCGCTGGCGACGCTGCCCGAGCGCGCGGTCGAGGATGTTCTGTGGGCGTATCGCGACCGTATGCTCGACCTGAAAAACGACAAGCGCTTCCGCTACATCATGATTTTCAAAAATCACGGCGAAGGTGCGGGCGCGTCGATCGAGCATCCGCACTCGCAACTGATCGCACTGCCCATCGTGCCGCGGAGCGTCCGCGAAGAAGTCGACAACTGCTGGCACTACTACGACGAAAAAGAGCGCTGCATCTTTTGCGACATCATTCGGCAGGAGCGCGACACCGGCGAGCGCGTCGTCAACGAGAACGAGCACTTCATCACGGTGACGCCGTACGCTTCGCGCTTTCCATTCGAGATGTGGCTGCTGCCGAAGACGCACGGCTCGTCTTTTGAGAATAATCAAAGCTCGATCTACGCCAGCCTTGCGCGCATGCTGAAAGACGCGCTGATGCGCCTCGATTCCGCGCTCGATCGCCCGGCGTACAATTTCATGATTCACACCTCGCCGATCGGCGAAGAAACCAACGATCACTATCACTGGCACATCGAGATTATTCCGAAGCTCACCAAAGTCGCGGGATTCGAGTGGGGCACCGGCTTTTACATCAATCCGACGCCGCCTGAAGAAGCCGCGCGATTCTTGCGCGAAGTGCGCATCAATGGCGCTGAAAAGAAGTAACGAGCTCTCTCGCGGTGCTCGGTGCGAAGATTCGATATCACGAGTTTTGGTATACTGAATTGTTTGGCGCGGTACCCAAGTGGCCTAAGGGAGAGGTCTGCAAAACCTCCATTCGTGGGTTCGACTCCCACCCGCGCCTCCAAGCTTTTCCTCAAGGTTCGACCTTCACGTTTGCGCTTTCAACTCTGAAAATCAGCCGGCGCTATTAAGTGTTCCAGCGATGGGACCCGTGAATCACGTACGGAGGCGGCAGGGGTTTGCGTCGGCGGTCGCGATGCGTGGGCCGCTTCAGGTCCAGTTCTTCGCGCAGCCATTGAAACCACGCGTAGACCAAGAAAGCACAGCCCAGCAAAGCAAACGTCGATAAAACAATCGTCGGCATATCAATATGGGGGACGCGAGGTGTTGTCGCCGTCTCGGGGTGTCGAGGGAGGCTCTGTAGGAGGTCGCGTCCCCACTTGATGGATGGTGGGCCGCGTGTGGTTGGGAAGTCCTGAGATGGTTGTTAGAAAAATGTAAGGCTGGCGCACGCAAAAACGTGGTTATCGCTGCCCCGTGTTCATCACCCTGTAGCCGCGGTCGTTTCCCAGACCGCGGGATTTAGATTCAACTTCGCCCAGGGAAATTGTGGAAAGACAACCGCTTTTGTAAGTTGAGGCCCGAATGCGATCCCGGAATGCATCTGAATATTTCTCAAGGCAGCAACCCCTCATTCAACGAAAGGTTGGCGTCGCCCTGTTGATGCTCGCGATTCTTTGCGCGCTGCCAGGTACCATGCTCGCGCAAACGAAGAAGACCCCGCGCAAGACCGCGCCCGCAACTGCGGTCAAGCCTGAGAAAGTGGATTGCGGCGCGAGCATCGAGTTGCGCGTCAGCGTCGCCTCGCCTGCGCAAGGCACGTTGCTCGTCGCGGAAGTCCGCAGCTCCGACGCGCTGAGCGGCGTCGCCGGAAAGTGGATCGACCGCGACATTTCGTTCTGGCAAGCAACCGGCGCGACCGTTCCAAAAGGTGTGACTGTGTGGCGCGCGCTACTCGGCGTCGACCTGGAGCAAGCCGCGGGCGACTACAAGTTCAGCGTTACCGGAAAATCCGCCAGCGGTGCGCCCATCACTTGCGAAGCGCCAATCGCCGTGCGAGCCGGAAAGTTTCCGACCGAGCGTTTAAAGGTCGCGCCGAATTTCGTCGAACCGAATCCCGAGCAGGCCGCAAAAGCTGCCGAAGATCAAAAAAAATTGCGCGAGATCTACGCCACCGTAACTCCCGAAAAATTGTGGACCGGCGCCTTCCGCATTCCACTAGACGGCGTCAAGACCGGCGGCAATTTCGGCAAGCGCCGCGTCCTCAACGGGAAATCAAACTCGCCTCACTCCGGCGTCGATCTGCCTTCGCCGACCGGGACTCCCGTCCATGCCGCGCAGGGCGGCCACGTTGTGTTAGCCGAAGAGCTCTACTTCGCGGGAAATACCGTGGTGATCGATCACGGCCTCGGCGTCTACACGCTCTACGGCCACTTCTCCGAGATCGACGCGAAAGTCGGCGACGAAGTGAAGGCCGGCGACGTGATCGGCAAAGTCGGCGCCACAGGCCGCGTGACCGGTCCCCACTTGCACTGGGGGCTCGAAGTCGATCGCGCGCGCGTCAACGCCATGGAAATCGTCGGAAAGCAGTAGCCTTCCGTCTCTGTGTCCTCTGCGATCTCTGTGGTGAAACTTTCTCCCGCAGGGTGCGCCGCTTCGCTACCACTTCACCGTGAAGCCGGAGAATTTGTCTCTTGCTTTGTATCGACCGAGAACAGCAAGAAGTTCGAAAATTCGTGCGAGATGATCGTCCGCCGGTAATCCGAATCGTCATAGGTTTCGGCGAACTGCGGCAGCCAAACCTCGACGTTCCGTGAGCGAAACTTCACGGGCGCATAGTCGATCGCGAGATACCAGCCCATAACGCCCACCGGCAGAACCGGGTGCATCAGCCCGATCTCGAGGTGTATCACCTCGCCGGAATCCTGCGCGATCCACGCGCGCCCTTTCAGGGGCGCTGGATACACATCTCCATTCGGTGCGCTGAACGTCGCGGTGTGATCCGGCCGATCTTTGCGCTGCCGTAGGGTGACCAGCCACGCCGCTTGCCCTTGCCACAACACTGCGCCGCCACAATGCATTTCGTAATTCTGTTGAATCTCGGGAAGAAAAATCAGTGCCATCTCTGGCAGCCCAATGCTTTGCGATGTAGGCGGAATGGGGCGGCCACCTTGCGGGGCGACGCGCGTCTCCGAAACCGTGAATCCCTCCCTGTGGCGAACCAGCGCCGCGTTGTAATTGAAATCGCCGATGCCGCTGCCGAGCTGTTGCGCGCCGCCGCCCAGCACTCGATAGACGATGTGCTCTTGCGCCGTGAAATTCTGCAGATTGCTGACCAGTGCGTTCGCACGCGTCGCCGCTTGCGCAAGGACTTCATTCAGTTCGCACTCGTTGGCGTCGACGCGATCCTCTTTGCGAGGATCGAGGTCAGGCGGATTCCAATAGAGCGCTTTGGTCTTGGTGGGAGTGGCTGCGGGATGCGTCGCCGCGGATTCGTGCACTGGCGAAGGCGGCTCGTTCGTCGGAACGGCAATGCCAGTCTCTCTGGCTTCGGCTTCAGCGATCGCATCGGGCCCCGATTCCGAATCACCGCTGTCAGTGTCTGCCGGACTTGGGCTCGCGTGTGGTGGAGGCATCGCATCGTTCACCGCGGTTGTTGTAGCCGGCTGAGGCGAATTTGGCGCAGGTGTTACCGGCGTGGGTGCAACATCAACCGTTCGAGCCGCGGTCGCCTCCAGCGGCGCGAGCGGTTTCGGCGTAATCGGTGGCGCAGGCGCGGTCACATCCGAGTCCGCCATCATTTTCTTCAGCTTCTCGGACTTCGGCGCGAAGTACCCGCGCCGACTCTGAACCTGGACGTGATCGCGATCGACTTTCACCTTCAGCGGATGGTATTCGCCGTCGGGCTTGGTATTTCCGAGCGAGAATTCGAGCAGGTAAATATATTCAGGCGCGGCCGACAATCGCCGCAGTCCGCCTTCCATATCGTTGGAATTATGGACAAAGGTTCCGCCGGTCGCGTCGGCAAGGCCAGCCATCACGGCGTCCGTGCTGGTCGAAGTTTCCACGTGCGAGCGGATCCGTTCCGTCGTCTCGCTTGCGGGTCCGTTGAACTCTTCTTCGGCTTTCGGGGCGAATGTGTAAAGTCCACGGGCGTCGAGCGTGCTGATGGTCACATTGGCTCGTGCCGCCGCTTCGATGACCTGATTTTGCAAAACGAGAGCCTCGGGCGTTTCCGCGAAGAAACCCGGCGAAATGAGCACGAGTGTTCGCTGGCCGGGAAGATTGACCATCTTCCGGACCGTCTCCCGAATATAGATGTACGACAGGCGCATGTCCTGTTCGCCGATCGCGACGGCGCGCTGTGCCGCCTCATGCGTCAGCTTCTCACCCATCGAGCGCTGCATTTTGTCGAGCTTCGCGCAGTCCATTGTTTCGTCGACAGCCGCGTCAAAGACGCGCTCGTCGTGCTGAACTTCGATCAGGTAGCCGTGGTAGAAATCGACATTAGGGCAACCGTGAGGGTCGAGCCGGTATGGGCTCTTTTGCACACGAAGACCATCGATCGTGGCCGCGAGTCTAGCGCGGTCGTTCGTCACGCCGCTATCATCACGACCAAGGATGCTGAGCACAGAAGCGGAATCGCCGGCGCTTAGAGTGTCGTTGAGCACTTTCTTAGCGGCGCCACGCAACGAGGACAGATCGACTCCCGAAATGTGGAGATCGTCAAAAAGAAATACCACGAAGCGATCGGACGGTGGTGCCGGCGCCGCGACGGACGGCGGCGCGGCTGGCGGCGCTGTTGCGGCAACATTCGATGCCGTGCTTATTGCGGCCGGAGCCGGGGCGCGATGTTCGATCGTGAAGCCCGTAATCTCGAGCGGCTTGTTCTTATCGAAAAGTTGAAAATCGCTTTTCGTCAGATCGCCAATCGCTTGCCCATTCGAATCGC
Organism: uncultured Acidobacteriota bacterium; assembly: GCA_963766985.1. Lineage (GTDB taxonomy): Bacteria > Acidobacteriota > Terriglobia > Acidiferrales > UBA7541 > Acidiferrum. The sequence goes on along the minus strand of CAVYCJ010000002.1, from coordinate 295,060 downwards.
GAACGACAACCGGAACCAGAACCGAATTCACGCTGACCCTGATGACGGGTCCCGATGCTGTCACAGATCCCTGTTGCGACGGCTCCTGCTGTGCAGGAACGGCGGTGAGTGCGAGTAAAGCTGTGGCGCAGAAGAGAACGCCGGCACGAACTGGAGTGCGAACCATCTTGCGTGAGCTTGTTACTTGAAGACGTTACGTAAGCGATTGTAATACTCCGGCGGCGCATCTTGGGCGGAAATTGAGCGCTTCACCTGTACGTCAGACCAGGTAGCTTCAAGACCGCATTTCCTCTACTTTCTAAGCGAAAATTAATGAGTTCGGCCGACCGCGCGATTAACATTCGGGCATCCCAGTCCGATCGACCAGTCGATTCCTGCAAACGGGGGCCTGCATGAAGCACACGCTCTTTCCACTGACCGCACCGGCATCAACTCGAAGAATGCCACGCCGCGTTGTTTCAGCGGAGCATGTCTGGGTTTACTGGCGCTGCGATGGCCGCGATGACGTAGCTCGAGTCCGCAACCTGAGCGTGGGCGGCATCTTCCTGGAGACCAAACAACCCAAGCGCATCGGCGCCTCAACGAACCTTCACTTCTTGGTGCAGGAAGGCACGATTCGCGCCGACGCCACCGTACAGCACGCCAAAGCAGGGCCAAGGCATGGGCCTCAAATTCACTGCCGTTCGTGAAGAAGATCGAAAGGCCCTGATCTCACTGATGACCCGCCTGCGCCTAGGCTGACGCTGCGCGACCCCTTGCCTCGACGCCCGATCGTTAAATCTGTCCCGTCGACTGAGGTCTCGAAATCAACGTTTTCCACTGCCATTTTTGCAAAAAGGCGATCCATGACGCCTCCGGCCCAACCGCCCATCCGGTGTTCGCCGTACACTTTTATCCGCCGTAAGTCCCTTGGAATCAAACTCTTGCACGTAGCGCGCCTGCAAAGCCCCTAGAATCACATTCTTACGCAAAACAGGGGGTGGGGTGGGTATCACTCCGCACCGACCCTTCGCCGAAAAATCCTCATCGGTCGCTGTATCGGTACATCGGTACTTGCCAGCGTAGCCCTCGCGGGTGGTACGGACATGCCATTGTCCGCCACAAGCTCCGTCGGACAATATGTATGCACGCGGGAGTCGCGCGCACAGTGCCTTCGGGCCTGGCGCCTGCTTCGCAAAGTTGACTGAGGGGAACGGTTCATGGCAATTCTTCACTTTCGCTGTAAAGAGCGGCGCCGGACGGTTCGGGTGATGCTTCGCATCCCCCTGAAAGTTCACGGGATTTCGACGGACGGTGAAACGTTCGCCGTCGAAACCAAGACGCACACGATCAGCCTGCACGGCGCTTCCCTTGAGCTGGAATTTCCGGTGCAACTCGGCGACATCCTGATGATCGAAAATGAGCTGACGCGCGAGCAGGTCGAAGGGCGCGTCGTAACGTTGAAGAAGTCACGCGAAAACAAAACGCACGTCGGCGTCGAGTTCACCGACAAGGACGTAAATTTCTGGCACATGGTTTTTCCGGTGCCGGGTGCGAAGCCGATGCGCCGCTACGCACACCAACGCGAGCCCGTCGAAGCTCACGGATAAATCTCCGGATTCACCTTTGAAGAATGCGGGCGCCCGGAATACATCCCGGGCGAGATTGATCTTCCGGGATTGCCCCTGCTCCTGAAGCCTCTTTCCGATACTCTTTTTTCGGCGTCTCCGCATCGCGGTATAGTTTGCGGATGAGCAAGACTCCCTCGCGAATTGGCCTCATTTCCGATACCCACGGTTTGCTGCGCGAAGAAGCCCTGACCGCGTTGCGCGGCTCCGAATTGATCGTGCACGCGGGCGACGTCGGTGACCCCGATATCCTGCCGCGCTTGCGGGAAATCGCTCCGGTCGTGGCCGTGCGCGGAAATGTCGATACCGAGGCTTGGGCCCGGCGTGAACTGCCCGAAACCGCCGTGGCTCAAGCCGGCGATGTCTCCATCTATGTCCTCCATGACGTTCATGCGCTGGACCTGAATCCGGCCGCCGCAGGCTTCCAGATCGTCGTCAGCGGGCACTCCCACAAATATCTGCAAACCGAGAAGGACGGCGTGCTCTACATCAATCCCGGAAGCGCCGGCCCGCGCCGATTCACGTTGCCGATTACCGTGGCGCGTTTGGATTTGGCCGCGAAACCCTGGAAAGTCGAGTTCGTCGATCTGGAGAAAATTTGAGTCTCGGGTGACCACTCTCAGATGCACCCGTTCCCAAAGATTGATTGTATTTGCACCGGAGCGGGCTGGTGCTAGACTCCCGGCATGGCTAAGAAAAAGGCAGCCCCCAAAAAATCGAAGAAACAAAAGCCGGCGCCGAAAAAAGCGAAGGCCAAAGCCAAGCCGTCAGCGGTGAAGGCCAAGAAATCCGCGCCTGCCAAAGCGAAAGTAGTTGCGAAGAGCAAGGTAACCGCAAAGGCCAAGGGCAAGATCGCGCCGAAAGCAATGCTAAAACGACCGTCGCAAAGGCGCGTACCGCGCCACGCAGCAGCGCGGCTGACTCCGACACGGATCTGCGTGCGAACCAGGAAGTCGAGACTGTGAGCGTGAAGCCGCGAAGCCGCGTCGCGCGAGCAGGCGCAGGATCTGGCGACCTCCAGGGAATCTCCATCGTTGAGGATGTCGACTCCGAGAGCGAAGACGAGTTGCTCGAAGAAGGTCAGTCGTTCGAGGCAGGGATTATCAGTGGCGTCGAGCGCGCCGGCAATGAAGAGTCGGAAGTCGTCACCCACGAAGTGCTGGAAGACGACGTCCCGCGTGAATACGACGACGACGATCGCCCCTGAAGATTGCCGAAGCGTTTGGCCCAGACTGTTATCGCAAACCAGAAGCTGCGAAGGCGATCATCGCCTATCTAGTGCCCCTGCCGCGAAGCCCCGAACTTCCTCACCCATCGAGCTAGCCCATTCAAATTGTACCGAGATCGTTCGGGTGGGCTCGCGTATGGCCTGAAATGCAAAAAGCGTGGCCCGATTTCGCAAGCCACGCTCTTCACCGATTGGGTTTGGGGAAACTAAGCGCGAACGGAAACGATCGCGCCAAGTCGCTTCCGTGAGGCGAAGGCCGCCATCAACAGAAGTCCGCAAGCGAGTAGCCCGATTGTGCCGGGCTCCGGCGCCGCGACCGAAAGTGTTGCACCACCGTAGGGAAGGCCCGCGATACTTTGATAGGTACCGTAGGCTTCAAAAGCTCCGGTTTGAAACACGTAGATGGCCCCGTTCGACAGGCTCCCAAACGCGACGACGTCGCCAATGTACGACGACAGCACCGCGGACGGCAGGAAGCTGGGCGAACCGCAACCCGTGCACGAGCCGAGCTCATTCTGATAGAGGAACACCGTCGAATCCGGGGCGATAAAACCGGACGTCGAGGTGTACTCAAATGACCCGACCGAGCTGGTAAAAGTGTAATTAACGCTGTCTGCCTTGGACGCGGGTACGAGCCCGGCCAATGCAATCAACGCCATACACAGGTAACGCAGAACGGAAGTTACTTTGATAGACAAGCTGGGTGCCTCCGTAACTGAACTTCTACAGCGTAGAAAACGTTACGCGGCGGTTAAGTCTATGTACAGATTCAATTTAAGGTCGCCAAAGATACTAGTACATGGCCCAGATTTTACGGGCTTGGTACCAAACTTTGGTACAGCCTTGGCTAGTCGCCAGTGACCTCGTGGGCATCTGTCGCGCGACTTCTTGTACCTCTAGCAGGATCGCGCTACACTGCGCGGCCAAGAACCCTGAAAACGTTTACTCAAGCTTGTGACGGAGATCTCATGAACCTCCATCGCCGCAAATTCCTTAAAAACTCATCGCTGGCGCTCGCTGCGGCCGGTTTGCTGCCGCGACCGGCGCTGCGGGCTGCGGCTTCGTTCGACGCACGGATCGATGTCGTCGTTGATGAGCCGCTTGGTGTCATTTCGCCGGAGATTTATGGGCACTTCACCGAGAATCTAGGCGGGGTGATTTATGACGGTGTCTGGGTCGGGCCGGACTCGAAGATTCCGAATACGCACGGAATTCGGAAGGCGCTGACGGATGCGCTCCAGAAGATTAAAGCGCCGGTGATTCGCTGGCCGGGTGGCTGTTTTGCCGACAGCTACGATTGGAAAGATGGAATCGGTCCGGTAGCCAAGCGCCCGCGGCGTTCGAATTTATGGGGCAACTACCAGATTCTGAAGGACAAGGGCAACATTCCGCAGAAATACGATCCCAACCAGTTCGGCACGAACGAGTTCATCGAATTCTGCCGACTCTCGGGAAGCCAGCCTTACCTAGCCGCGAACCTGCGCAGCCTTCCGGCGCTCGATTTCTATCAGTGGGTCGAATACTGCAATTCGCCTGCGGGAAGCACCACGCTTGCAGAACTTCGCGCGGCTGGCGGCAGCAAAGATCCGTTCAACGTTCGGTTCTGGGGCGTGGGCAATGAGTCGTGGGGATGCGGCGGGGACATGACGGCCACGGAATACTCGGTCGAGTTTCGCAAATTCTGCGCCGAGGTTCCGCAGTTCGGCCCCGAGCTGAGCTTCGTTGCGTCTGGTCCGAACGACAACGAGTACAAATGGACGCGCGAATTTCTACAAGGCATGTTGCAGAAAGGCCCCAACGGTTTGCACAACATCTGGGGACTTTCGCTTCACTACTACTCGTGGAATTTCAGCCGCGGCCGGACGAAAGACTGGGAAGAGGGCAAAGGCGATGCGCTCAAGTTCGAGCCCGTGGATTGGTACGAGCTGATGCGCGAAGGCGACAAGCTCGAAGAATACATTCACGGGCACTGGCAAGTGCTGAATGAGTTCGATCCCAAGAAGCGCATCAAGCTTGTCGTCGATGAATGGGGACCGTGGTACAAGCCTGGCTCTGAGATTGCGCCGACGCATCTGCTCGAGCAGATGATCACGCAGCGTGACGCCGTCATGAGCGCGGCGACGCTCGATATTTTCAATCGCAATCCTGACAAAGTCGGGATGGCGAACTGCGCGCAGCTTATCAACAACCTCAATTGCCTGTTCTTCGCCGACGGCGACAAATTCGTGGCGACGCCGGTTTATCACGTCTTTCAGATGTATGCGGCGCATCAGGGCGCGCAAGCGGTTCGCGCGGAATTTCTCGGTCCTAATATTTCGTACGATCGCGACGGCCAGTCCGCGTCGTTCTGGGGATTGAAAGGCTCCGCGTCTTTGCGCGACAAAAATCTAACGATCAGTGTCGTCAACCCAGATGTGTCGCAGCCGCGAGAAGCGGAAATCCATCTTCTCGGGGCGGAAGCAGCGTCAGGCCAAGCCACGATTTTGGCGACGCAGGATATTCACGCGCACAACACGTTTGATCACCCGGATGCGGTGAAACCGCGGACGGAAAACTGGTCGCCGTCGGGCCGCATCGTCAAATTCACTTTTCCTCCAGCCTCTGTTACGTTGCTTCAACTGAAACTTGCGTGATCCGAACGCCCGCGCGAGGCCGCGTTTGCCTTGTGGGCGCAACCAAGGAGCTTTTGAATGCGATTTCGATCGCTTGCCGCTGGTGTGATTTTCCTTTTCCTCGTCGCAGTTCCGTTCGCCACTTCCGCAGAATCCGCGGCTCCGGAGTATTCGGCGAAAGAGCGCTGGTCGATGAAGCGGGCCAACGACTGGTACGAATCGCAGCCCTGGCTTGTCGGCAGCAATTTCATTCCATCGACGGCGATCAACGAACTTGAGATGTGGCAGGCGGACACGTTCGATCTCGTCACGATCGATCGCGAACTCGGCTGGGCGCAGAACATCGGCATGAACACGATGCGCGTGTTTTTGCACAACCTCGCGTGGAAGCAGGATCCGGCTGGTTTCCTGGATCGTATGGACAGATTTCTGGGCGTCGCGGACAAGCATCACATCCGCATTATGTTTGTGCTGCTCGATTCGGTGTGGGATCCGAATCCGCAGATCGGCAAACAACGAGAGCCGAAGCCGCATACGCATAATTCGGGGTGGGTGCAGGCACCCGGCGCTGCGATTCTGAAAAATCCGGCAAGCTGGTCGACGGAAATCGAGCCGTACGTCAAGGCAGTCGTTGGCCGCTTTGGAGATGATCGGCGCGTCGTGATCTGGGACTTGATGAACGAGCCGGACAACGAAAACGGGCAGTACAAGTCAACTGAGCTTGCCGAATAAGGCCGAAGTTGCCGAGCAGTTGCTTGCGAAAGTTTGGGTCTGGGCGCGCAGCGCGAAGCCGTCACAGCCGCTTACGAGCGGCGTCTGGAAGAAACTCGACTTCAGCGACGACTCGAAGCTCAGCACGATGGAAAAATTGCAGCTGGAAAACTCCGATGTCATCACGTTTCACAATTACGATCCACCCGAGAAGATGACCGCAGAGATTCAATCGCTGCGTCATTTTCATCGCCCGGTGATTTGCACGGAATACATGGCGCGACCGCACGGCAGTACCTTTGAAACGGTTCTTCCTGTGCTTCATAAGGAAGACGTCGGCGCGTACAACTGGGGATTTGTCGCCGGGAAGACGAATACAATTTTTGCGTGGGATTCGTGGGAGAAGCAGTACCCCGATGAGCCGCCACTCTGGTTCCACGACATTTTCCGCGGCGACGGAACTCCGTACAACGCGAAGGAAACCGAGCTGATCCTGAAGCTGACGCGAACGCCGCCCCCTTCCCGCTGATTCCGCCGTTCGCTTGCAATGGCCTTCTGGAAGCGCTGACGCGCGCCTAGTGACTGCCAGGCCACGACGCCGCAAAAAGCCGCGTCGGTACAGCGGGTAAGCGTTTGCTCAATTCCGGTGGATTCGGCTAGAATGCCTGCGTCCGTCCGCTACGCTGACGAATTTCCGCGAGATTGAGGCTCACCACCATGGGCAATTCAAAGATGACAATGGGGCTGATCGTAGGTAACCGTGGATTTTTCCCCGATCACCTTGCCAAGACCGGCCGTGAAGAGATGATTCAGGTGTTGCAGTCGGCCGGGATCGACGTGGTCGTGCTGGGGCCGGAGCAGAGTAAGCACGGTGCGGTCGAGACGCACGAGGAAGCGAAGCGGTGCGCGGAGCTGTTCAAAAGCCAGGGCGGGAAGATCGACGGCGTCGTGGTTACGCTCCCTAATTTTGGAGATGAGCGAGCGATTGCGGACACACTGCGGCTTGCGCGGCTGGATGTGCCGGTTCTGATCCAGGCGACGCCCGATGCGCCAGCGCAAATGACGATCGCGCACCGGCGGGATTCGTTCTGCGGGAAGATGTCGGCATGCAACAACCTGAAGCAGTACGGCATTCCGTATTCGCTGACGAAGCTGCACACAGTTGCGCCGAGCTCCGCAGAGTTCAAAGCGGACCTCGAATGGTTCGCGGGGGTTTGCCGCGTGGTGAAAGGGCTGCGCAATTTACGGATCGGAGCGATTGGGGCGCGGCCGGCGGCGTTCAATACGGTTCGCTACAGCGAAAAAATTCTGGAGCACAACGGGATTTCGGTCGAGACTCTCGATCTTTCGGAAGTGATGGGGCGCATTTCGCGGATGAAAGATGATGATCCCGCCGCGGTAGGAAAGCTGAACTCGATTCAGAAGTACGTTTCGACAAGCGGAATTCCACAGGTAGCGCTGCTGAAGATGGCGAAGCTGGGAGCGGTCGTCGATTCGTGGATGAAGTCGGCGGATGTGCAAATCAGCGCGGTGCAGTGCTGGACGTCGCTGGAAGAGAATCTGGGCGTCGTGCCGTGCACGATCATGAGCATGATGAGCGATTCGCTGCTTTCGAGCGCTTGCGAAGTCGATGTGTGCGGCGTGCTGGGCATGCATGTGCTGGCGCTGGCATCGGGAACGCCGAGCGCGCTGCTGGATTGGAACAACAACTACGGCACCGATCCGAACAAGGCGGTTTGCTTTCACTGCAGCAATCTGCCGAAGCATTTCTTCCGCGACGTCACGATGGATTTTCAGGCGATCATTGCGGGGACGGTTGGGAAGGACAACACGTTCGGGACTTGCGTGGGACGCGTGAAATCAGGGGCGATGAGCTTTGCGCGATTTTCGACGGACGATTTGACCGGAAAGATTCGCGGGTACAGCGGCGGTGGAAGATTTACGGATGATCCGCTGGAGACATTCGGCGGCGCGGGCGTCGTGGAGATTCCGGAGATGCAGAAGCTGCTGCGCTACATCTGCGAGAATGGATTCGAGCATCACGTTGCGGCGAATTTCTCGACGGTTGCGCCGGTGGTGCATGAAGCCGCAACGAATTATTTCGGTTGGGAAATGTACGCGCACGGAGCGTAGGGAATTATTGTGGCTATCGTTGCCGGCGTCGATTTTGGAACTCTGAGCGTGCGCGTCACGATTGTGGACACGCAGCGCGGGCGACTTGGTTCTGGCGTTTCGGAATATCCGCTACACCGGCGCAAAGAAGATCCCGATTTCGCGACGCAAAGCCACGACGACCACATGAAGGCGCTTGCGGACGCGACGCGGAAGGCCGTCGCGGATGCGAAGATTTCCGGCGATCAAGTTGCGGCGCTGGCGATCGATACGACCGGGTCGAGCGTCATTCCTGTCGATAAGAATCTGAAACCGCTCGATGAATATTATTTGTGGTGCGATCATCGGTCCGCCAAAGAAGCAGCGCTCATCACGGAGACGGCGCATCGCGACAAGCATGAAGTGATCGATTGGTGCGGCGGGACGTATTCGTCGGAGTGGGGATTCTCGAAGCTGCTGCATTGGTTGCGCAACAATCCTGACAAACGCGAGAGATTTGCGACCGCACTGGAGCACTGCGACATGGTCGCGGCGGTGCTGTGTGGAATCACCGATCCGGCGAAGGCGCCGCGCTCTATTTGCGCGATGGGGCATAAGTGGATGTGGAATTCGGCGTTGGGTGGATTGCCGTCGGAGAAGTTTCTGACGAGCGTCGATCCGCTTCTTGGCGGCGTGCGCGAGAAATTGAAAGGTCGATATGCTGCGAGCGACCAGCTGGCGGGAACGCTGACGGCGGAGTGGGCCGAGAAGCTGGGGTTGAAAGCGGGGATTCCGATTCCGGTGGGCGCGTTTGACGCACACTGGGACGCGATCGGAGCGGGCGCGCGGACTGGCGACGTTGTGAACGTCGTGGGGACTTCGACTTGCATCATCGCGATGAGCGATTCGACGCAACTCATTCCGGGCGTGTGCGGCGTTGTGCCCGGGTCGGTGCATCCGACGAAGACCGGTGTTGAGGCAGGACTTTCAGCGACCGGCGATATTTTTAACGCGATTGCGCAGCGCGCGGGCGGCACGGTTGCGCAGCTTTCGGTCGGACTCGAAGCGTACAAGCCGGGGCAGACGGGATTGCTAAGGCTGACGTGGGATAACGGCGACCGTACGGTGCTGGTGAATCCGGAGTTGGGCGGGATTACGCTGGGCTGGCATCTTTCGACGACGGCGCAGGATGAGCTTTTCGCGGCGATTGAAGGGACGGCGTTCCATACGCGGATTATTCTGGAGCGGATGGAAGAGCATGGCGTGCCGATTCATCGCGTGATCAATGGCGGCGGCATTCCGCAGAAGAACGATGTGCTGAATCGCGTGTATGCGAACGTGCTGAACAAGCCGATTCTGATTCCGCAGTCGGACGTGACGAGTTTGGGGTCGGCGATTTTTGCGGCGATGGCGGCGAAGGCGTTCGATACGATCGAGGAAGCGCAGGCGGCGCTTTGCCCGAAGCATCGGGTGATCGAGCCGGATCCGAAGGCGGCGAAGGTGTACGAGGAACTGTACGCGCTGTATCGCGGATTGTATTTTGGATTTGGAAAGGCTGATGCGGCGGCGATTTCTGTCGGGGGCGTTTTGCCGGCGCTGCGGCGGATTGCGGCGAATGCGCGAGGCAATGGATGATTTTGAAAACGCTGCGCGAAGAAGTGCTGGAAGCGAATCTGGAACTGGTGCGGCGTGGACTGGTGTTGTACACGTTTGGAAATGCGAGTGGGATCGACCGCAAGCAGGGATTGGTGGCGATCAAGCCGAGCGGCGTACCGTATGAATCGATGAAAGCGGAAGATCTCGTGGTGGTCGATCTTGACGGCAAGACGGTGGAAGGGAATTTGCGGGCGTCGTCGGATCTGGCGACGCATTTGATTTTGTACAAAGCGTTTGAGGGAATCGGCGGAGTGGCGCACACGCATTCGCGATTCGCAACGGCTTGGGCGCAGGCGGGGCGTGAGATTCCGTGTTTCGGGACGACGCATGCGGATTATTTTCACGGGCCGATTCCGGTGACGCGGGCGCTGACGCCGAAGCAGATTCGCGACGACTATGAGGTGAATACGGGCAAGGCGATCGTGCAGCGGTTTGCGAAGTTGGAGCCCTTGCATATGCCGGGAGTTCTGGTGGCGGGGCATGCGCCGTTTTGCTGGGGCGTTTCGGCGGCGGAAGCTGCGCATACGGCGGTGATTGTGGAAGAAATTGCAGCGATGGCGACGGCGACTGTCAGCGCGAATCCGAAGGCGCGGGCGATCTCGAAGCATTTGCACGACAAGCATTTTTTGCGGAAGCATGGGGCTTCGGCTTATTACGGGCAGAAGAAGTGAAACGTGGCGGGATTCGGAACTGAAGGTCCTACACGCAAAGCATTAAAAACGCCGGCAAGATGCCGGCGCTACCAAGCCAAAAAACTGCACCCTGGCGTTGACCGGTTCGCTTTAGAAGGTTGCGGCGTAGATGGTGGTCACGCCGCCTTCGACAGTGATGCGCTCTACCTTCACGGTTTTGGCGAAGACGGTGCTTTGAAGGCGATCGGGCAGAACCTTTAGTACGTCGCCGACTTCGGGCTTGCGAGTTACTGTGCCCAGAATATGCATGGCTTCCGGTTCAATCTGATTCACGCTTACGCGGACGGCCATGCGCTTGGGCTTTTTGTCGGCGGCCTTTTCGGCCGGTTTTTCGATGGCCTTTTCGGTGGCCTTTTTCGCGACGGGCTTTTTTGTGGCGGTCTTTTTCACAAGAAGATCATAACAGGCTCGAGCAGCTCCTGTGACGACGAGGATCGAGCGAGTTGCATTTTGTTAACCGGTCAGTGAATCTGCGTTACCCGAACAGGGAAGACGGCAGGCTCCAGAATCCAGATCCTGTAGCCTGGAAATGTCTTGATCAACCGGTCGTTGTCCACATGCAAGATTTCCCGCGCCCAAACGACTTTTCCTTGCGAAAGGTCCGAGAGGTTGTAAACCCAGTCGTTCGCTTCAAACACCCCGGTCTCAAATCGAACTATGACTAGATCATTGCCTGGCATGCCCTGAAGCTTTTGAATCAGGTTAGCTCGGTCACGATTACCTGGGGTTGCCCACACTCCGGCGGGTGCGACGAAAGAGGAGAGGGAAGGAAATCGAATCGCGTTTAACACGTAGACGCCCGTCATGATGACGCTGAATATGACGATCGAACGGACGAGGGAAACGCCAATCGGCCGGCCTCGATACGTCCAGAGATTCACGTGCCTGAGTGTTTGCACGATGAGAAAAAATATCGCGGTGGTCAGAGGAGCTGCGTAGTGGGGTTGGGACCACGCTACCGCGACCATTCCCGCGGCGCACAGAATGACGATGATTCCGAAAAATCGAATTTTACGGTCATGGAAAAGGAACAGCGTGACGGCGATGACAGGGAGGAACTGTGGCCACAGATAGAAATAAGCACACTTCCCTACGACCGCGATGACATGCGCCGCAAAGTGCCGGACACTGTCGAGTCTGTTTTGATTCCAATACTGAACTTCCCAGTCGCAGATGCTCTGCAACTGATCGTTTTGAAAGTAGTGAGTCGGAATCGGTTTCTGCCAAATGAAGTTGGGGCTGCAGGCGTACGCTTTGTCATTGAGCGTGTAGGGAAAGACGAGCGCGTTGTTCGTACCTCGCCAGTTGTAATAAGCCATAAACGCGACGGTGAGCACCAGGATGGCGAGAGCAGAGATTGAGAGAGCGCGACGGAAGAGGGAGAAGGATTTTACGACGCCGCGGGTGACGAACACGGCGACGCCGACCGCGACGCTGAAGATTAGTCCTTCGAATGGGCGGCTGTTCGCGAGCATCGCGAGGCCAAGAGCGAGGAGCGCAGCGTGTAAGTGGTGGAACGACCGGGTCAGTCGTGGCAATGCCCCCAGGATTAGTGCGCCGCCGATGGCAGGGACCGCGCCTCCCCAATAGCTGTTTGCCCAGTAGCTGAGGCTTCCCAAGCGCAGAGCTAGAAGCAACGCTCCGAGGAATGCCCAGCGGCGCGGGAGCCATCCCTTGAGCATCCAGAACGACGCGATGCACAGCGCGCATACGCTCAATAGAACGCCGATCCAGGGGCTGCCCAGGAGTTGTCCGATTGCCAGGACCGCGCCTTGAGCGGGCGGATACTTGGACATGTACGTGGGAATGAGGTTTACGTGGGCGGTTTGGAAGTGTTGCCAGAGTGCGGTGGAAGGATTGGTCAAGCGGCCGTGAGCGAATGTGTCGGCGGCGAGCAGGTAGCTGTATTCATCCGCGACTCCGGGAACAGGGACGGGAAGAATCGGGAGCAGGCAGAGGCGCAGGAGTATAGGGAAGATCGCGAGGACTGGAAGCGCCCAGCGAGAGTCGGCGATTTTGTGGCCGATTCTCGTCGTGGAGCTAAAGAAGGATTCAAAAGGGAATGGCCGGTAGAGAACCCATCCAAAGGTGATGAGAAGGGCGAAAGCAACAGCTAGCTCTATGTCGAGGCCGCGGCTCAGCGCGCCCGAGAGTGTCATGTTTCCGGACTTCTGATGGCGGAGCTAGTCGGCATGGATTCGACATCATAACCTGACGCGAATTTGTGAGGACCCACTTCGACGCAAAAGGGTAAACAGATTTTCGGTGCTCGTTGGAATGCTTCAGGTTGAGTGGATTTCTAACTACCCTGTGCGGTTGATTTCGCTTGTGGGATGAAACCGGGGACGCCCGTGGTGACGACCGGATTGAGGCGCTGCCGGATTTGAATGCGATTGATTTCGTCGATGGCGTCTTCGGGGAGTCGCGAGATGTCGAAGTTTTCTTTGGCGCGGGCGGCGGAGCGGGGAGTGGTGAGGAGAGCGGTGCCGCGTTGAACTGCCCAGGCGAGCAGGACTTGTGCCGGCGTTTTTCCGACGCGCGTGGCGATGGCCGAGATGACGGGATCTTCGAGGAGTCCGGGCTTCATGCCGTGACCCAGAGGAGCGAAGGCGAGAAGGACGATGCCGTTTTCTTTGCAGAATTGGAGGAGTTCGGTTTCGGGGAGATAGGGGTGCGATTCGACCTGGACGACGGCGGGCTTGATGCGCGCGGCTTCGTAGATGGACTTTAGTTTGTCGAGCGTGATGTCGGAGAGGCCGATGGCGCGGCATTTGCCGTGATCGACGAGAGTTTCCAGGGCTTTCCAGGTGTCGAGGAGAGTTGTTTCCGGGTCGTAGATGACGTTGCCGTCTTTGTCGCGCGGGTCCTGGTTATCGCCGGGTTGGAAGGCGAATGGAGTGTGAATGAGGTAGAGGTCGAGATAGCTGAGTTGGAGGCGAGCGAGGCTGGCTTCAAAGGCGGGCTCGACGCGGTCGGGGCGGTGATTGGAGTTCCAGAGCTTTGTGGTGACGAAGAGGTCTTCGCGGGAGATGGCTGATGCGCTGGCATTGCCGGCAAGTCCTGCTTGCAAGGCTACGCCAACCTCGCGCTCGTTGCCGTAGCGTTCGGCGCAGTCGAAGTGGCGGAAGCCGGCGTCGAGGGCGTTTTTTGTGGCGGTGATGGTTTCGGCGTGATCGGGGATGAGGGTGCCGAAGCCGAGTGCGGGGATTTGGCCGGCGTTGTTGGCGAGGGGGATTCGAGTTAGGCGGATATCAGGAGCGTCGGGCATTGGGTACACCTTTCACATCGGTTGAATTTGACGTAACGGATCGATTTTTCTTGGTTGGATGTTGGGGAGGGGGGAGGGATGCCAAGTTTTTTTCAGATCTTGAGGACATGGAGCGCAGCAATGCTGCGCCCGTGCATGATTTTGTCGAGGGGGCGAATTGTGGTGACGGAGCGCAAAGGCCCGCGGTGTGAAGGCTGGTTGTCGCATTGATTTGGGTTGGGATTGAAGTCTAAACCCGCACCCTCCTAAGACCTGGAGGGTGCGGCACCCACAGGCCGGATAACGGAGGCGGTGCTTATTTGTTCCGAAAGGTTTCGGATAGTTTCGGTCTCAAAACGCCTGGGTTCGTGTAACATGCTCGCACTTGGGGCGAGCGACTCGGCTCTCAAATAGGACAACTGATGACAAGCGACGATAAGAAGAACGAAGAGCGGCAGGTTTCGCGAAGACAGTTGCTGCGAACCGGTGTGGGGTTGGCTGGCGCCGGATTGGTCGGGGCGGGACTGACTGGCGCGCGATTGGCTGGCGCCGAACTGGGCGACTCGCGGTCGGCGACAGTTGCTGCTGAGGGTGGTCGCGCGGCGGCTGCGGGCGAGACGATGGTCGGCGTGAAATTTGAGGCGCGGGATACGGTGCGGCTGGGTGTGATTGGCGTTGGTTCGCGCGGGACGGGGATGCTGGAGAATTTCTTGGCGATTCCGCACGTGCAGGTGAATGCGATTTGCGACTCGGTGAAAGAGCACGCGACGCACGCGCAGGAGTTGGTGGAAAAGAGTGGCGGAAAGAAGCCGGAGATCTACGCGAACGGCGAGCACGACTACGAGAATTTGTGTAAGCGGAACGACCTGGATTTTATTTATATCGCGACGCCGTGGCACTGGCATGCGCCGATGGGGATTGCGGCGATGAAGGGCGGGGCGCACGCGGGGCTGGAAGTGCCGGCGGTTGTGACGCTGGAAGAGTGTCAGGCGATTGTCGATACGTCGGAAAAGACGCGGCGGCACTGCATGATCATGGAGAATTGCTGCTACGGCGAGAGCGAGCTGCTGGTGATGAATATGGTTCGCGCGGGAATGTTTGGCGAACTGCTGCATGGCGAGGGCGCGTATATCCACGATTTGCGCAAGATCGTGAATGAGGATCGAAGCGAGGGATTGTGGCGGCGCGAGTGGCACACGAAGCTCAACGGAAATATTTATCCGACGCATGGGCTGGGCCCGGTGGCGAACTACATGGGGATCAATCGCGGCGACAAATTTGAGTATCTCGTGTCGATGAGTTCGCCGCAGGCGGGGCTGGACGCCTATCGTGAGGCGAATGTTCCAAAGGATAGTCCGAAGTGGAAAGAGAAATATATTTTGGGCGATATGAATACTTCGCTGATCAAGACGGCGAAGGGGCGGACGGTCGTGGTGCAACACGATGTGGTGAATCCGCAGCCGTATGACCGGATTAATTTGATCAAGGGTGTGAAGGGGATGTTTCGCGGCTATCCCGATCGAATTTTTCTGGATGGACAGAAGGGCGAAGAGGCGTACACGGGATTGGACGCTTATAAGGAGCAGTACGAGCACAAACTTTGGAAAGAGCACGGGAAAGATGCGGAAGATCGCGGGCACGGCGGAATGGATTATTTGATGTTGTGGCGGCTGGCGCAGTGCATACGCGAAGGGCTGGCACCGGACATCGATGTTTATGACGCTGCGAGTTGGAGCGCGATCGGCGGGCTGAGTGAGGCGTCGGTTGCGCAGGGAAGCGCGCCGCAGAAATTTCCGGACTTTACGCACGGGCAGTGGAAACAGCGCGACGGATCGGCGATATGAGCAGTGTTGTGAACAGTACGGCGGCGGTCGAGATACCGATGGTGGTGGAACAGGCGGGCGTCGCCGTGCGACCGGCAGCTGCCGCTGCTGCGCCGCGCAATGTTGCGGTGGATGCGTATCGCGGACTCGTGATGTTGTTGATGATGGCGGAAGTGCTGCGGTTTTCGGAGGTTGCGAAATCGTTTCCGGGGAACTGGTTTTGGAGCTTTTTGAGCTTTAACCAGTCGCACACGGAATGGGTTGGATGCTCGCTGCACGATACGATCCAGCCAGGTTTTTCGTTTTTAGTTGGCGTGGCGCTGCCTTATTCGATTGCGAGCCGCATCGCGAAGGGAAAAGGTTTCGGGGAGCAGCTGGGGCATGCGATATGGCGCGCTTTCGTTCTGATTATTTTGGGATTTTTCCTGAGGTCGATGTACCGGCCGCAAACATATTTCACGTTCGAAGATACGCTGACGCAAATCGGGTGCGGGTACGTCTTTCTTTTCTTGCTCGGCTATGTGAAGAAGGAAAAGTGGCTATGGATCGCGTTGGGCGGGATTCTTTTCGGATATTGGCTGGCGTGGGCTCTTTATCCGGTTGCAGGTCCTGGTTTCGATTGGCAAGCCGTGGGTGTTCCTGCCGATTGGTCGCATAACTTTACGGGCTTCATGGCGCACTGGAATAAGAATGCGAATTTGGGGAACAGGTTCGACCAGTGGTTTTTGAATCTATTTCCACGGACATCGCCATTTGTTGCGAATGACGGTGGGTATCTGACGCTGAGTTTTATTCCCACGCTCGGGACGATGATTCTGGGACTGATCGCGGGGCGATGGTTGCGAGCGACGGCTCCGCAGATTCCGTTCAAGAAACTGTTGCTGGCGGGAGCGGGAGGAGTGGCGGCCGGTTTACTGCTGCACGCCGCTGGAATCTGCCCGATCGTGAAACGGATCTGGACTCCGAGCTGGACGCTTTTCAGCGGCGGCTTGTGTTTCCTGTTTCTAGCGGCGTTTTGCTGGGTGATCGAAGCGAAAGGCTACAAGAAATGGGCGTTCCCACTCGTCGTGATCGGGATGAACTCGATGGCGGCGTATTTAATCGCGCATCTGACGCCCGAGTTTTTGATGTCCACTTTCCGCATCCACCTGGGGGCGCATTTCTTTGCGTTCGCTGGGAGTCGCGTTGCAACCCTTTTTTGAAGGACTCGCGGTGCTTGCGGCTTTCTGGCTGATTCTTTACTGGATGTATCAGAAGAAGATTTTTCTGCGTATATAGACGCCAGCCCCGAGGGCCAAACCGCCAATACTCAGGTCGGAATCATTTCGGTTGCGCTTTCACAGTGCGCCCATCCCAGTTGCCCAGTTTGAGTGCCGTTGCCATACATGCGTCGCGCAACTCATCCGCCAGAGCGCGGTCGGCCAAAGAGCGCGCCGCGACCATGCCACCAATACACAGTGCCGCGATTGCTCGCGCCTTGATGCGACGAGGCTGAGTCTTTTCGGCAACACTGCGCTCCAAAATGCTGACCATGGCCTTGAACACGGTTTCGTATGCCTGCTTCACGTTTTTCCCGCTGCGCGCGACGTCGCTCGGCAACGCGACCATGGGACATGAATTCTCGATATCGTCGAAATGTTGATGGGATAGATAGGCACGCACAACCTGCGGCCCCACATCCGTAGAGGACAGATCGACATGCACGCCGTCCCAGCAATCCTTCCATTCGGGGTCAGTGAGAAAGCATCCTAGAACCTCCTTGTAGAGATCGCTCTTGCTTTTGAAATAGCTATAGAAGCCACCGTGCGTGAGGCCGGCGCCTGCCATGATTTGTTGCACCGATACGTTTTCAAACCCGTGCCGATTGAACAAGCGGCGCGCACTTTGAACGATGGCTTTTCTGACTGATACGCGATGGCCGGCGGGATAAGGCATGAAGCCTCCTATGCGAAGGCTGTGAGTGTGCCTGAATCGTGCGGCGACTAGCAAAACATTATTTTGAACATATTTTGGTTCCGTGGTCCTATGCGGAAAAGGCGGGCGAGTCACTAAAGAGAGATTGAATCTGGAGGCGATGATGAACGAGGGAAAGAGGCCGTACGTTTTGATGTCTGCTCCAACGCGACGCAAGCTGATTGTGGGGGTGGTCGCGGCTGTTGGCGCTTCGCTGACGAGCCCTCCGATTTGGGGAGACTCGCGGGCCCCGGAGAATCAGGAAACTATCAAGGAGTCGCAAAGCAAAGGAGTCGAAGGCCTTCTGACCTATCTGCATCAAGAAATAGAGATAAAGGCGAGCCGAAAGCGAATCTATGAAGCGCTACTCGATTCCAAGCAGTTCGCAGCATTTACAGGGATGCCGGCCGAAATCGATCGAGCAGCCGGCGGCGCTTTTTCTATCTTCGGCGGCTTGGTCACGGGCAGAAATGTCGAGCTGGTAGCCGACGAGCGGATCGTGCAGGCCTGGCGTCCCGCCGATTGGGATGCGGGCGTGTTTACGCTGGTCAAGTTCGAGCTGAAGGATTGGGCTTCACAAACGAAACTGGTCCTAGATCACACGGGATTCCCGGAAGGCAATTTTCGACATTTGGACATTGGGTGGTATCTGAGGTATTGGGAGCCGTTGAGGAAGTTTCTAGCTTAGGGGATCGAAGCTGGAGCGAGCCAGACATTGCGGAGATGGTTGATCTCGTACCAATGTGAGGCACAACTACGAAATGATGCCTTTGCGGACGGCGTAGAGGATGAGTTCGGGGACGCCTTTCAGGTTGAGTTTTTCCATTATGTTGCTGCGGTGGGTTTCGACGGTGTAGACGCTGAGGTTTAGCAGGTCGGCGACTTCTTTGTTGGATCTGCCTTCGGCGACGAGCTGGAGGACTTCGCGTTCGCGCGCGGTGAGCAGGTCGTAGGAGTTTTCGCCGCCGGTGCGTTTTAGTTTTTGAACATAGTCGTCAAGGAGAACGCGGCTTACTGTTGGGCTGAAGAAGGATTTGCCTTCGGCGACGCTGTGAATGGCGCGGACGAGATCGGTCTCGGCGGAATCTTTGAGGAGATAGGCGCGGGCGCCGGCTTTGAGTGCGCGGAGAATGTAAGTTTCGTCGGAGTACATGCTGAGGATGACGACGGAAGTGTTCGAATCGCCTTCGGTGATTTGCTTGGCGGCTTCGATGCCGTTGAGATTGGGCATGCCGATGTCGAGGACGGCGACGTCGGGTTTGAGTTGTGACGCTTGCGAAACGGCTTGGCGGCCGTCTTCGGCTTCGCCGACGACGCTGAGTTCGGGTTGCTGCTCGATGAGCAGACGCAGGCCGCGACGGATGAGCGTGTGATCGTCGGCGAGCAGGATGCGAATCTTTTTTGGATTCGGACTCATGATTGGGCGGACGCAGGCGGCGCGCTCGCATTTGTGTCGATCGGAAGCTCCGCACGAATTATCGTGCGCGTGCCGGGGCGCGATTCGATGTTGATGCTGCCGCCGAGGCGCTTGACGCGCTCTTCCATGCCGAGAAGGCCCATGCCGCGGGTACGTTTGGGATCGAAGCCGGAGCCGTCGTCTTCGATTTTGACGCTGATCGAGTTGGCAGGTTTGTTTTAGATTCGACCGAGGACGTTTTTTGCGTGAGCGTGCCGGTTGGCGTTGTTGAGCGCCTCTTGCACCATGCGATAGATGCAGAGTTTGAGCGGATCGCTCAGCGTGTCGGAAATATTTTCGGCGCGGACTTCGACTTCAGTTTCACCGCGGCGCGACATTTCGCGCGCGTACCATTCGACAGCAGGGACTAATCCGAGATCGTCGAGCATCGACGGACGCAGCAGGAGCGCCATGTTGCGGACGGTGTGGACAGTGCGCTCTGCGACGGTCTTGATGCTGCGCACGATTTCCTGTCCGGCTTCGTCGGCGGGACCGATTCGATTCGAAAGCCGGCCGGCATCCATCAGCAGAAGGCCGAGGGCCTGGCCGACTTCATCGTGGAGTTCGCGAGAGATGGCGCGGCGTTCGGTTTCCTGAGCATCGACGAGGCGCGCGGAGAGTTGTTGCAATTCGGTGCGGCTGTTCACGAGCTCGGCGTAGCGGAAACGCGCCTGGCGCTCGAGCCGCAAGATGTAGATGGCGCTGACGACGGCGAGAAGAAAACCGGAGACCAATGCGAGCATCAAGAATTCGCTGAGATTATTTTGCAGGCGTCCGAATTCGACGAAGTTGGCCTGCTTTGCGGCGATGGTTTCCTGATTGTTGAGGAGCTCGATTTTTTCCGCGATGGTGACGATCCCTTGGCGGCGCGGCAGGATTTCGCGGGCGATCATGTCCTGACCGCGGAGACGACGCTCTTCGGCGTTCCACGCGATTGCGGAGCGGAAGGCGCGGTCTTCTTCGGCGATGTAATTCTGGAGTTGGGCTAGAAGAGCGGCTTCTTCGTCGCTGCGGTCGGAGGGATAGCCCTGTAGTGCTTGGCGCGCCTGATCGGCTTGGCGCGTTGCGTCGTCGTCGGAAGCGGTCTGGGCTTCGCCGGGACCGACACTGAGGAGAAATTCCTCCATGTGGTCGCTATAACTGTTGGTGGAAAGAATGACGGTGGAGAGGACGCGGCCGCGATCGAGGAATCGATTGCGAGCGATCTCCTCGGTATTGTGCAGGTCGCGCAGTGTGTTGAGCGCGTTGGCGCCGGAGTAGAGAAGGAGCGCGAGAAGTCCACCGAAACCGAGAAGAAGAATTACGCGAAGGCCGCGATCGGGGCGGGATTGATCGAGTTTCGAATTTGTCGGAGTGTCGCTCCGCGACGGGTTAGCGTCCTGGCTGGAACTCATACGTTGAAATAAATCACTTTCCATAAATCGAATCAAACTTTGTGTGAGCGATGCCGTTGTGACGAACGTACAACGGCACGCTTAGTTTGATGCAGCAGCGGTAGCGTGCGCAAGAGCGGGCACGGCGGTGGCGTGTCCCTACGTCTAGCGTTTTCAGTCAGATACGGGCTACCCAATCGTTGGGAGTGAAGATACCCAGTGGTGGGGAGATGCAGAAATAGAGAAGTGCCGTCTAATTTGAGGTGCACCGATGCAGGAACGTCGAAGCGTGACGAGCCCAGCCGGTCGAAGTCGAGCGTGACTGTTGAACCGAGTCGATTCGTCGAGGATCGATTCGGCGATGGACGGAAAAGATCGTCGAGGATCAGCCGGAAATCGAGAGGCACGACGCAAAAATTTTCAGGTCAGGCAACACGGCAGCCGGGAAAGCGCGTCGGAGACGAAGCAACAAATCACGCATCGAGAGAGAGGGAAGCAGAATGAGTGGACAACAATTTTCGCGCAAGTGGCTGGCGGGAGCCCTCGGGCTAGCGCTGGCATTTGGTGTCGGCGGCTACGCAGTCGCCCGCGCCAAGGATGCAGTCAGCACGACGCACGTGCATGCGTCGTTGAAGCTGGCCGATCCGAGTGAAGGGCCGAGCAAGACGGGATTCGCACCGGTCGTGAAGGAAGTGCTTCCGAACGTGGTGAACATTTCGTCTTCGAAGGTCGTGAAGACGGCGAGGAATCAAATGCAGATGCCGGAAGGAATGGAGCAGGATCCATTTTTCCAGCAATTCTTTGGACAGGGATTTGGCAACGGACACGGGCGCGGCGGTAACGGACCCGATCAACAGCCGCAAAGACAGCGCGAGCAGAGCCTCGGTTCGGGCGTCATCGTGAGCCCGGAAGGCTACATTTTGACGAACAACCACGTTGTGGACGGCGCGACCGACGTGAAAGTGACGCTGTCGGACAAGCGCGAATTCAAAGCGGAAGTTATCGGCACCGATCCGAAGACGGACATCGCGGTGTTGAAGCTGACCGGTGAGAAGTTTAATGCGATCACGCTGGGCGATTCGACGAAGGTGCAGGTCGGCGACTACGCGCTGGCGATCGGCGATCCGTTTGGCGTCGGCCAGACGGTGACGATGGGCATCGTGAGCGCGAAGGGCCGCGGAAACCTTGGCATCGAGGACTACGAGGACTTCATTCAGACCGATGCGCCGATCAATCCGGGCAATTCGGGCGGAGCGCTGGTGAATGATCGTGGCGAACTCGTTGGAATCAATACGGCGATTTTGTCGCACGGTTCCGGCGGCAACGAAGGCATCGGCTTTGCGATTCCGATCAACCTGGCGCGCAACGTGATGGGCCAGATCATTGATCACGGCAAAGTGACGCGCGGCTACCTCGGCGTTGTGATTCAGCCGATTACGCCGAACATGTCGAAGGCGCTTAATCTCGACAAGATGCAGGGTGCGCTTGTCGGCGACGTCAGCGCGAAGGGTCCGGCGAAAGATGCGGGCGTGCAGCGTGGCGACGTGATCCTGGCGATCAACGGGAACACCGTGAACGACAGCAACGACCTGCGCAACACGATCTCGATGATGCAGCCAGGGCAGACCGTCAAGCTGACGATCAACCGCAACGGCAGCACGAAGGACATCGACGTGAAGCTCGGTGAGTTGCCGCTGTCGAAGGAAGAAGCGGCGAATGACACGGAGAATGGCGGCTCGAAGGAATCGATGAAGGGGATCACCGTCGAGACGCTGGACTCTGACACGGCGCAGCAACTGCAACTGCCGGAAGCGACCAAGGGCGTGGTGGTGACGGGCGTTGATCCGTCGAGCCCGGCGGCCGATTCGGGCCTTCGCAAGGGCGACGTGATTCAGGAAGTGAATCACCAGCCGGTGAAGAACGCCGCGGAGTTTGAAGCGGCGATGTCGAAGTCGGAAAAGAACGGAGCGCTGTTGCTGGTAAATCGCGGCGGAACGACGGTGTTCGTCGCGCTGTAAACAGCAGGCGGCTCAAAACAAGGAGTTAGGCTTCGCTTTATTGCTTGGCCTAATGTAGTCCACTCAACCGGTCGCGTCGCAGGGCGCGGCCGGTTTTGTTTTTTGTGGGGCGAATCGCTGGCGGCTTTTCAGGCGATGCCGAGGATTTGATTGAGCGAGCTGACGATGTACTTCCAGACCAGGTAGTAGGCGATCAAGGCAACTGGGGCGGCGATCGGGAAGATGTGCGAGGCAAAGCCGGGAATTGTGAAGTCGAGGAGCGACGTCAACAAAATGCCGAGAGGGGCGAGGATCAGCGGGAGGATGGCTCCGTGGACGCCGATGGAGAGATGAGTGCGCTGGTGCGAAGCGATGAAGAAGATATTCCAAAGCCCCCACAGATTCGGGACGACGGCCATGGGGAAGACGATGACGCGCTCGATAGGTATGGGGAAGTTGTAGACGTATCGCTCGATCGTGAAACCCGTCGCAATGAGAAGTAAAGAGATTGTGGGAACGACGATGCCTGCCATGTATGCGCGTAGATAAGTGTGCTGATTCATGATGCCTCCGATTCAAAAGTGGTACAGGAGCGCCGGGATGATTCTCGGAAAGAAGAAGAGCCCGGCTGCGGCTACTGCGGCCAGGGCCCAGTCGAACCAAGGGACGCGGATGTCGGTGCTGGCAAATGCGCGGTTGGCGGGTGAAACGCGATCGCCATTGAGTTGCGATTCGACGCGAGCGCGGAGTTGCGGCCATAGGTTGTTGGGTGGCTCGAGTTGATCTGGCGGCACAGGCGGCATTGCGCGCCGCAGAGATGCTTGAGCTGTTCGTCGCGTTCTTTCGACTGCGTGTATGCGTCGTTCGCGCGGCTTTTGTCTGAGGGGGTCACGAGTGAGCTCCGATTTCGGGGGAAAGCGAGTGGAGTTGTTTGCGCAACATGCGGGTTGCGCGGAAAACGCGGACTTTGACGAGCGTGAGGGAGATCCCGGCGGCCGCAGCGATGTCTTCGTAGGGGGCTTGCTCGATGAGAGCGAGCGTGGCGACAAGGCGATATTTTGGCGGGAGGCTGGCGAAGGCGGCGCGAATGCGTTCGCTCATTTCGCGCGAGACGGCAGGGTCGGGCGCAGACGGTGCGAGGAGATCGTCGGGCAGGGTGGTTTCGTTGCGCGCTTTGCGAAGATGATCGAGCGCGACGTTGGTAGCGACGCGGTGGCTCCAGGCGGGGAAGTTACCGTCGGCTCGGAAGAGAGCGCGGGAGCGATAAATACGCCAGAAGGTTTCCACGGTTAAGTCCTCGGCGGTGGCGGAGTTGCGGACGATTCGCATGATCCAGGCGTAGACCTGGCGCTGATGGTCGCGGAATAGCTGCTCGAAGGCTTCGAGGTCGCCCGCGACGAATCGTTGCTGCAGGTCCATCGGCCACTCTCTGTTGGTAGTACTCAGGTGGGTGGGGTGAGGTTACAACGGGTTGGATGAAATCGAGGCGAAGTTGAGAGGCTTGAGAGGTGCCGGCCGAGCGGACTTGGAACGAAATCGGCCTGGGCGGGGAACTCTTGTTAGGGGTGTGATTGGTCGGTGAGATTGGGGATGAGATGAAGATTTGGGGTCATTCGGGAATTGGCTTGCTCGTGGGATTTGCCGTCTTTTTGTGGGGGCTTGCTGTAGTGGCGCAGCAGCAGGGTTCGCAGCCGGGGACACAAGCGGAGGCGCAATCGCCGCAACCAGGAGAGGCTCAGTCGAGCGAGCCGAAGCTGAAGGGCGCGACTGAAGCGGCACAGCTCGGATCAGAAGATTTCGGTGGAAGTGAAGGTTGTCAACGTTTTGGCGAGCGTGCGCGATAAGAAAGGCAAAACGATCTCGGATTTGTCGAAGGACGATTTTGTTTTGACGGAGGACGGGAAGCCGCAGGCGATCATGTATTTTGCGCGCACGAGCGATTTGCCGCTGCGGCTTGGGCTGATGGTGGACACGAGTTTGAGCCAGCGGCGCGTGCTGGGCGAAGAGCGGGATGCGAGTTACGGATTTCTCGATCACCTGCTGCGCGTCGACAAGGATCTGGCGTTCGTAATTCATTTCGATCGCGAGGTGGAGTTGCTGCAGGAGTTCACGGCGTCGCGGCCGAAATTGCAGGCGGCGCTGCAGTTGTTGCAGACGCCGGAGGGCGGCATGGGCGGGCGTCGTGCTGGCGGTGGCAGCGGCGGCGGGAATAATGGCGGCAGTGGTGGGCAGGGCGGCCCTGGCGGCTGGGGTGACGGTGGAGGGCAGCGTGGACGAGGCGGAGCGGGGACCTTGTTGTACGACAGCGTCTATCTCGCAGCGGACGAATTGATGAAGAAAGAGCAAGGGCGGAAAGCGCTGATCATTTTGTCGGACGGCGTCGATCACGGGAGCCGCGAGACGCTGGCGACGGCGATTGAAGTTGCGCAGAAGTCCGACACGATCGTGTATTCGATTTTGTTCAAGGATGACGAAGGATTTGCCGCGCCGCGGGGCGGATTCGGCGGCATGGGTGGCGGTCCGATGGGCGGAGGCCGGCGCGGCGGCGGTGGGCGGATGCCGGAACAAGTCGATGGGAAGAAAATTCTGGAGCAGATTTCGCGGGAGACGGGTGGGAGATTGTTTGAAGTGTCGAAGAAGGAGCCGATCGACAAAATTTATGCGCAGATCGAAGAGGAACTGAGGAATCAGTACAGCATCGGGTATCCAGTGGCGAAGGATGCGACGCCTGGGTTTCACAAACTTACCCTTACCGTGAAGAAAAAGGATTTGATCGTGCAAGCCCGCGATGGGTATTACTTGGGCGAATGAACGTCAGTCAACGTGATATCGCTGTGGCGGCGCGGGATTTTAGTTGCTGGGTTAAGGCTTGGAGTTGATCGCGGGGGACGCGGATTTCGCCGACCAACTGGACGGCGAGATGGCCGGCGCCGGCGTCCTGGAATTGGGCGGAGGCGATGGAGGCGTAGGGCTGCGCGGCGGGCGGGAGAGTCGCGCCGAGGTTTGCTCCTTTTTGCATGGCGTTGAGGATGGAGTCGCGGATTTTTTCGCGGATCATCTCGCCCAACGAGCCGGAGCGGAGAAGTTCGCCGAGTGAGCCGTCGGCCTGAATCTCGCCGACTTCAGGATTAAGGCGTAACTGCGTGTTGTCTTGCTCGACGGCGGGCGTCAAACGGATGGGGACGACTGCATTGCCGGCGATGATGCGCTTGGCTTGCTGCTTACCGAAAGCTTTCACACAGGCGAAACGTTCGTAGTGGAGTTGCACCGTTGCGATGGCGGAGGGTGGCGCGGGTGTGAGCGTCGCTTGTTGGATTGCGATCCGCTCGCCGCAGCGGTCGTCTTTGTCGAGCTGCGCGCTCAGGAGCGGCGTGAGATTTTCTTGCAGGCCGGTGAGGTCGGCAGTGAGCTGCAGGCGGAAGGTGTCGGCGGTGGAAGTTTTGGACACCATCGAGACTGTCGCGGACGCGACGATGTAGGCCTGCTGATCTTTCACGGTGAAGGGGATTTTTTGAGGCGGGATTTTGAAAGCGGCGTCTTGCGCGGCAAGGATTGCCGGCAACGTCGAAAGCAGCACACTCGCGAGCAGCAGCATGCGCGAGCTTCGAGCAGCGAATCTCCGCGTATTGTGAAGGGAATAGTTTGTGCAGGCGCTACGCGATACCAATTTCCAGTTGGAGAAAAAGCGCACCTCGGCGCTCCTTTGGCGGCACAGCGAGCCCTCCCAGGCGCCGGCGTTTTAGTTTTGTTGTTTTCCTGAATGGATGGCTTTCATGAGGCGTGTGGTTGCCTTGCCGCGAACGAAGAAAGTGCCCGGCGGAATCTTGCTGCAGGGTAAGATTGCCGAAAGGAAGGGTTAAGCGTCGCCATGAACAAGGATGACATCCAGCTTCTCTTTGAATATGACCGCTGGGCGAACAACAGCGTTCTGCAAGCGGCTTCCGCACTCAGCGTCGAGCAGTTTACTCGGGATCTGGGCGGCAGCTTCGGCTCCGTGCGAGACACGCTGGTGCACATTGTTAGTGGTGAGTGGGGTTGGCTGACGATCTTCAAGGAGCGGTCGCTGACTTCTGCATTCGTTACTGATTTGTGGAATCGGATTGAGGTTACCTTCGACCCGAAGATGTATTGCGACATCGGGGCGGTGAGGTTGAAGTGGGTTGAGGTCGAGAGAGAGCAAATAGAGTTTGTAAATCGCGTTACTGACGAATCGTTGGGAACGATGCTTCCGATTCGCGCGACACACCTCAGTCTTGGGCACTTGATGCAACACATGGCGAATCATTCCACATATCATCGCGGGCAGGTTTCGCTGATGATGAGGCAACTTGGCGCGGTACCGGTCGCTACCGACTTCGCACGATTTTTGCTCGTGGGCCGAAGCGAGGCAGCCAACGCAGGCTAGTCTCGCCGAAGCCGTTGTTCACTGTAGAGACGAAAAATCAGCATTCGCCAAAAAAACGCGCCCGCACTTGTTCGTCAAATGGCAGTTTCAAATGGCAGTTCGGGCTCGCTCTTCGTGATGCTATCCGGAAGAGTCAATCGATCTCGGAATGGGACGACAACGCCTGCATCAAAATAAAACGCCCGGGGCCGACTAGGCCCCGGGCGTTCTTTCTTACAAGCGGCGTGAAGCGCCGGGTTAGTAGATGTCGTACTGCTCCCAATGTAGGGTGGCGTCGGACTGGATGATGACGTGTTTGTGCGTGGTCTGCTCGAGTTCGTCGATGAGCATGGATTCGCGCGTCTTCAGAGCCTTTGCGATTTCGGGGTGGACGCGCAGCGTCAGGTTTGGATTCTCGTGATCGGCGGCGGCCATCTTTCTAGCTTCGGCCTGGATCTCATAGCAGAGCGTCGGGCTCGACTTCACCATGCCGCTGCCGGTGCAATAGGGGCAGGGCTGGCACAACACGCGCTCGAGCGCTTGCTTGGTGCGCTTGCGCGTGATGCAGACGAGTCCGAACTCGTTGAACGACAAAGCCTTTGACGGCGCCTTGTCTTGCTCCAACGCTTGCTGCAACGCGGACAAAACTTTTTCGCGATTGCGGCGCTCTTCCATGTCGATGAAGTCGACGACGATGATGCCGCCGAGGTCGCGCAGGCGAATCTGGCGGACGATTTCCTTGACCGCTTCGAGGTTGGTCTTGACGATCGTGTCTTCGAGGCGTGTCGAGCCTTTGCCGACGAATTTGCCAGTGTTGACGTCGATCGCGACGAGCGCTTCGGTGTGGTTGATGACGATGTAGCCGCCGGACTTCAACCAAACTTTGGCGCGCAACGCTTTGTCGAGCTCGTGCTGGATGCCAAACTCTTCGAAGATCGGCGTTTCCTTGGTGTAGAGCTTGACGCGGTTGACGAGTTTCGGCTGGAAACGGCTGACGAATTCGACGACTTTGCCGTACTCCTCTTCGTTGTCGATCCAGATCGCCGTGAAATCGTCGCTAACGTAATCGCGCAGCATGCGCTCAACGAGGTCGAGATCGCGATGCAAAAGCGCGGGAGCTTTGCGCTCTTCGCTCTTGGTCTTGATGTCGAGCCAGGTCTTGCCGAGGAAATCGATGTCGGCGCGAATTTCGTCGTCGGTGGCCTCACCCGCTGCCGTTCGAACGATGAAGCCGCCGGGATACGCGTTGCCGGCTTCGCTGACGAGTCGGCGCAAGCGCGAGCGATTTTCGGCGCTCACAATCTTGCGAGACACGCCGGTGTGATGCACGGTCGGCATGTAAACGAGGAAACGGCCGGGAAGCGCTACGTGACTCGTGATGCGCGCGCCCTTTTTGCCGAGCGGCTCTTTGGCGATCTGGATGACGACATCCTGACCGGCCTTGAGCATTTCGGAAATGAGTTGCGGGCGGCGCGGCGGGCCGGAGCGCTGGAAGCGGTCGTTGCGCTGATGTCCGCCACCGGGTCCGCGTCGCTGGAAGCGTCCGCCGGGACGGCCACCGCGATGATCGCGACCTCCGCGGTCACCTCCGCGATCGCCGCCACGGTCTCCACCACGATCACCGCCGCGATTGTCGCGGCCACGATCGCGTCCGCCACTGCGGAACGGCCGCTGAAAGCGCGAGCGCGGATTGCCGCTGCCAATGCGGGCAGAATCGCGCGGTGCAAATTCCTCACGCGGAGCGCCTGCGGGTCGCGGCGAGCGAGTCTCGCCAGGTAGCAAGATCGAATCGTCTTCCTGCGGTCGCGCGGCGGATTCACCTGCAGCCGCGATCGATTCGGTCTGGAGCTCGCCTTCGTGATGATAGATGGCGTCGCCGTGCTCGTGTTCATGCTCGTCTTCGTGAGCGTGCGTGCCGGTTTCGGCTGCGTGGACGGCCTCTTCGTGTGCCGCATCGGCTTCGATGTCGGCGCGCTCCTGCGGGCTCAGATTGTGGACCTCTTCGACGGCTTCGGTTTCTTCCGCGGCATCGTCAGAAACCTCGACTTCATCGACGACATGAATTTCGTCGACTTCTTCTTCGTCGTCCTCGTCGTCATCTTCGTCGAATGCGGCGCCACCAACGATAGCGTCAGCGGGCGCGTGTGCCTGAACTTCGTCCTGTTTCGCCTCGATGATGCTGGAAGCGAGAGCCGCGACATCGTCATCGCTCAGCGTAGCTTCGGGCGTAGCGTCTTCGCGCGCTTCCTGTTCGAGTTCGTGAGACTCTGCGCGATTTGGTGTGGTCGAGATCGGGCTTTCAATCGAACCTTCAGCGGATTCCGCTGCGGCCTCACCTTCCGCACCTGAGCCGGCGAGCAGCCAGCGAGGCAGAGTCGAAGAGCGGCGAGGAACGTTGGGTGGCAAACCAGCGCCACGCGAAGCGGTTTCGTCAACAATCGGTTGAGGCTCGTCGTGCGCTTCGTGCTCGGTAATCGGAGCTGAAGGCGCTGCCGCCGCGGGACGGCTGCGATACTTCGCGAGCGATTCACCTGGGAGCAGAATCTCGTCTTCGGTGCTGCTCGGTTCTTGTGAAGCCGGTGGCCGCGAGCCACCTTCGGGGCGGCGGTTGTCGTAGCGCTGTTGAGCGCCACGATTGTCGAAACCGCGACCTCCCTGATTGCTACGGTTGTCGCCACGGCTATCGCGATTGTTGTAGCCGCGCGAATCGCCGCTGCGTGGCGAATCGTTGCCGCGCTGATCGCCCTGCGGCGAAGCATATTTCGATGGCGGAAGATTGCGGCCACCCTGGGCGGGGCCTTGGCTGGTGCGACCGCCGCGTCGGCGTCCGCCGCGACGTCCGAAACGGCCGCGTCCGCGGTCACCGCCGCGATCGCCACCACGATCATTGCCGCCTCGATCGCCCTCCGGGCGCCCGAAATTCTGACCGCCGCGATTGTCTCTCGGGCCACGATCATTGCGCTGCGGATACTTTTGCGTCGGATTGTAGTGCGGGGCGAAATTTTGCGGCGCGGATGCGTTCGATTCCGGCTGGCGTTCTTCGTATTCGTTGTGCGGCTCGATCTCGGCATCCGGGCGACGGCCCTCCGTGCGCAGTTCGTTTCCAGGCTCGGCTACGTTTCCGACATTGTCGTGCTCGTGATCGTCGTGATGTTCTTCTTCGTGGTGCTCGTGGTGTTTTTCTTCGCCACGCTCATCGTGATGAGCTTCGCCGTGCGCTTCGTGGTGCTCGTGCTCATCGTGATGTTCTTCGTGCTCGTGCGACTCGGCAGGGTGACCCTGACCGACCGTTTCGCCGGGCAAAATGTCAGAAACTGCGGGCGCGGACTGCTGCGCCGAAGGCAGGGCGTGCGAATCGCCGTGCCCGTGGCCATGATCGTAATCTTCGAGATTTTCGAAAACGTCGCTGACGTACAGGAAGGCGTCGCCATCGAGGCCGATATCGACGAACGCAGATTGCATACCGGGGAGCACGCGGGTGACGCGGCCTTTGTAGATGCTACCGACAAGCGCGAACTCTTTTTCGCGCTCGATGTAAATTTCGACTAACTGACCTTCTTCCAAGATCGCAACCCGCCGTTCGTGGGAGGCTGCGGAAATAACCAACTCTTTCGACATGAAAAGTCCTCGTAATATGCGGCGCCGGAGAGGCCGGAGCCGCCTTTCTGCGATTCTTCGGACGCAAAGAGCCCGCTGATATTGGCGGACGCGCCGGAGTTATCGCTAAGAGTGGCTGCGACTAGGTTGCAGCCACCGGACGGCATCGCACCGGGCTTGTGCTCGACGGCGACGCGGACGAATAGCCTGCTCTGCGGAACGCAGAGATACGAAGGCGATAGCTTGAAGGCGATGCCTTTGCGTACAAAGCGGGAGGGGCGAGGGGTGTGGAGCCCGGAGACACCGGAGTCATTCACAACGACGACGCACTTCCTCTTGCTTAGAAGGCCGGTCCGTTGCCGGGAGGGGCAAACGGCGGACGATGCTGTCCTCACACTTATATTCCTGATTCTGAAACTATCTTCCGAACAAGAGCGGCGTTGAATCGCTTAGAGCGAATTCAGGCGGCGTGTTCGGGACTGGCGAATCGCTCAGTTGACGAACCGGCGAATCCGGACGTTCATCACCAGACCAATCGCCAGGAAAACAAACAATGTGGCAGAGCCTCCGTAGCTCATTAAGGGCAACGGAATACCGGTGACGGGCATAGCGCCAATCACCATAGCCACATTTACTAAAACATGGAAACCAAGCGCGGCGGCTACGCCCATGACCAAAAACATGCCGGCACGATCTTTCGCGCGCTGAGCATTTTGCACGAGTCGGAGCAACAACGCCATATACAAACCCAAGGCAATCAGCACGCCCTTGAAGCCCTGCTCTTCCGCCCAAGCCGACATGATGAAGTCGGAGTAACGAACGGGAATGTAGCCGAGCTGATTTTGCGTGCCGTTACGAAATCCTTTACCCCAGAAACCGCCCGAACCTACGGCGATTTTCGATTGGAGCAATTGATAGCCAGAGCCCTTCGCATCTTCTTCGGGGTGCAGGAAAGAAGTGATTCTCTCGCGTTGATACGGCTTGAGAATATGCTTACTCACCGGAGGATAAAAAACACTTCCCACTAAAATCAATCCAGCCAAACCGAAAACGGCTGCGTGTTTCCACTGCAATCCACCCAGAAAAGCGCCCACGATCAGCAGGGGCATAAGCACTAACGCCGTGCCTAAGTCAGGCTGCTTCAATATCAGCCCGAGTGGCAAACCCACCAAAAGCCCAGCTTTGATCAGGTCGCGAAGGGAAAGCTCGTCGGTTCGCACTTCCGCAAAGAAGCGCGCCAACCAGATGATTATAATCAATTTTACGAGTTCCGACACCTGAAGAAATTCGCCCACCACGGGAAGCCAGCGTTTTGCGCCAAACCGGGTATGCCCAAAGAGCAAGACGGAGACTAAGGCGACGATGCCGATCAGGTACAGAATCCACGCCTGGTCGAGGATTAGATGATAATCGAGCCGGGAAAGAACGAACATAAGGATAAAGCCAACGGCCAGCCAGCGGATCTGTTTCATGTGCATGCCGGCGAGGCTGCTGCCCTGAGTGGCCGAGTAGATCTCAAGGACACCTAAAGTGCAGATAGCTAAGAGGATGGCGATCAGCCACCAGTCGTAATCGCGTGTTCCGGGTGCGTCTTTCATAAGGTCTCGGTCTGCCTGCTGCCGGCTTTGCCGGTCAGATTCCCAAATTGGGACTGCCTCGATACTTCAAGACTTCAAAACCGCCGGCACGACGCCGGCGATACCAAACCTATTGTTGCCGGGGCTCCGGAGTGCGTTCCCGGGCCGGAGTTGCTTGCGGCTCGTCGTCGCGCTTCTCCGGCACCCGCATAACCGGCTGAATCACCGCTGCGGCCGGTGCGGTAGCCTTGCCGGGTTCATTCGGCTTCGTAGCATCGGCGTTCGTGATGCCTTCGGTGCGCTTGGCTCGCTTGTCGTAGAACATTTTCACTACATCTCGTACGACCGGACCGGCTGCTTCGCCGCCGTGCTGGCCGCTTTCCTGAACGAGGGCGGCGACACAAATTTCGGGATTGCGCTTGGGTGCGTAGCCGACGAACCAGGCGTTGTCGGCAAACTGTGAACCCTTCTTCACAAGATTTATTTTGTTATAGCCGATGACCTGCGCGGTTCCAGACTTGCCGCTGAACTCGACATTGGCGAGCCGGAGTTTTCCGCCTGTCCCATGAGGCTCGTTAATCACGCCATACATCGCCTCGGTGACCTTTTCGACCGTATCTTCAGAGAGGGGGAATTTCTCTTCGGCGACGTTCGGAGCATCTTTCAACATGTGCGGTTGTTTGAATACGCCGCCAGAGGCGATGCCTCCGATCAGGCGAGCGAGTTGAAGCGGCGTGGTCTCAACGGCACCCTGGCCGGTGGAGACGGAGATAACTTCGCCGGCGTACCACTTACGGTGGAAAGTGCGCTCGACCCATTCCTGGGTGGGCATCAGGCCCGCTTCTTCGGATGGCAGGTCGATGCCGGTCTTCTTGCCGACTCCGAGGCCGCTTGCGTAGTAGGCGAGTCGATCGATCCCGAGCTTAATGCCGACATTGTAAAAGAAGACGTCGCAGGATTCGAGAATTGCGTCGTGTAAGTTGACGGCTCCATGGGACTTAGCGCCAGTCTTCGAGTAGTAGACCCAGCAGTGGTATTGGCGGCCGAAGAAACTGCCGTAGCCCGGGCAGAAGGCCGTGAAATTCTCGGACGGCACGTGATCCTCGAGCATGGCCGTGGCGGTGACGATCTTAAAGACGGACCCTGGCGCCAGTTGGGCCTGAATCGCGCGATTGAGCAGCGGTTTTAGCGGATCCTGGTTGAGGTCGTTCCACTCTTTGGCGGAGATTCGAACTGCGAAATCGTTGGGATCGGGCGTCGGGCGGCTGACCATGGCCAGGACTTCACCGGTGCGCGGATCTAGAGCAACCACCGCGCCAGGGCGCGTTCCGAGCGACTGCTCGGCAACCGCCTGGAGGTCGTAGTCGACGCTGAGCTGAATCTGTTTGCCCGGGATGGCTTCCTGAGTCGGGAGGCGGTCAACTTCTTTGCCGACGCTATTGACGATGACCCGGCGCATGCCGTCGGTGCCTTGCAGAATGTCGTTATATTGGCGCTCCAAGCCGGTTTTGCCGGCAAAGTCGCCTGGACGGAACTTGCCGTCGCTGTCTTCGATCTGCTTTTCGCTGACTTCACCAACGTAGCCGCTGGCGTGCGCCATGAAACCGTTGGGCAGATAACGCCTGCGATGAACCATCAGCATTTCGAGCAGCGGAATATCGGAGCGGTGCGACTCAATGAAGGCGACGTCGGCTGGAGTGGCTTCCGGCTTGATAACGATTGGCTGAAATTTGGGCAGTTCGCGCGCGTTTGTCAGTTGCTCGTTCAGGTCGTCGAGCGAGACGCCAAGACCCTCGGAGATCGCTGGCAGGTTCTTTGCGATCAGGGTCGGATCGTCGCGGAGTAGAAGGACGCTGAAAGACGGGTAATTGTCGACCAGAACGCGGCCATCGCGATCGAGCATGCGGCCACGCGGAGCGATGACGGGAATCGAGCGGATGCGGTTGCGGTCGGCCCACTGCGAATACTTGTCGGAATCGATGATCTGGAGCTTCCAGAATCCGACGAGCAAAAGGCCGATCATGCCTACGATGACGTAGGAGACGACAGCCAGCCGAGCCTGCGGCAACCGATTATCGTTACGGAACCAGTACGACACGAAATCCCCGCGCGAGCGTTTTGTTGGCGGCGTGTGCCGGTTTCAGCCGCACGTGCTGCAACGCTTGAAATCAGCCTTAATCTGGTATGACGGAGGCTGCTCGCGCCCTCAGAGTGACCACTAGACGCTCATTTTCGCGCAAAAAGCGGCGAAAAACGTCCGATCTCACGGTACACGCGTGGGGAGGGGGCTGCAAGCCGTCCGCAGGGGCAGGTTCCCTGAGTGGTACTAGCCATTAGGCAAACGGCGGGGGCGAGATGAGCGATTCCCTGAAGTTTGGCCGAATCACTCGTGGCGAAGGGCCTGCGTCGGTTCGATATTGGTGGCGCGGCGGGCCGGGATGAAGCAGGCCAGCAGCGCGATGGCTGTGAGCAAAATTGAGACGCCTACGAAAGTGAGTGGGTCGGTCGGTGCGACATCTACCAGGAAGTCGCTCACAAGCCTGCCAATGGCGAAGGCGCAAAGAAGACCCATTACGAGTCCGAACGCGACGAGGATCGCGCCTTGTTTGCAGATCATCGTGAGCACTTGATCGCGGCGGGCGCCGAGAGCCATGCGAATGCCGATTTCGGATGTGCGGCGGCTGACGCTATAGGACATCACGCCGTAGACGCCGACAACCGCGAGCAAGAGGCCGAGCAATCCAAGAGCGCCGGCGATCGTGGCGCCAACTTTGAAGAACAAGAGACCGTTGGCCCCGTTGATCAGGCGGTCCATCGTGCGCAGTCCAAAGACCGGCATGGTCGGAGAAACCGCGTGGATCTGATCGAGCGCGATGCGCGACATCGTGTCGGTCGATGCTGTGGTGCGAACTTGCAGCGTCGCGCTGGAGATAAACCTTTGGCTGAGCGGGATGTAGAAGGCTTCGGTGAACGGTCCGGAAATTTGGTCGATCCGGGAATTTCGTGCGATACCGACGATCTGGATCGCGCGCTTGGGATCGTCAGTGCGGGCGAATGTTTTTCCGATTGCATCCTGGTTGGGCCAATACTTGTCGGCCATTGCGGTGTTGATGACCGCGACGAGCTGGGAATTTTCTGTGTCGGCATCGGTGATTTCCCGGCCGCGCAGCAAAGAAATGCCGTTGGTTTGAAAACAGCGCGACGACACCACTACACGGATCGGATGCGGCGCAGGCTGATCCTTTTCCTTTGGCCGGCCGGGGATTTCGAGATCGTCGCCGTTGATCGTGTCGCTGAACGGCGGAGTGGACGTGATGCATGCGGACGTGACTTGAGGCAGCGCGCGAACGCGGTCGAGCACTTCGTTGTAAAACGCGATCGACTGCGGCTTGTCGTAACCGATTTCGTGCGGATCGG
Source organism: uncultured Acidobacteriota bacterium (assembly GCA_963766985.1). Classification (GTDB taxonomy): domain Bacteria; phylum Acidobacteriota; class Terriglobia; order Acidiferrales; family UBA7541; genus Acidiferrum. The sequence continues at coordinate 259,639 of CAVYCJ010000002.1, read as the reverse complement.
CAGTGAGATTTACAACGCCGCGTGGATCGAAGCCGAGATCGGAATTTTGCGCGTGTTGCAGGCTGCGCAGGAAAAGTCCCGCGACGACCAGGAGAGCGAGCGAGCCGCCGACCTGCACCGCGACGAGCGCGCTGCGCAGGCGCTGACGGCGATTCGTCGAGCCGCGGCCACCGGAATACAGAACGTCGCGCAGATTGCTGAACGAGATGCGCAACGCAGGGAAGAGCCCGACGAGAAGTCCGGTGACCAACGCGATTGAGGCGGCGTAGATAAAAACGTGCCAGTCAAAGGGGAAGCTCAGCAGGAGAGGAAGATCGGTCTCGAAATCAACGGTGGAAATCATGCGGACGATGTTCAGGCCAATCAGCGCGCCAGCGAAGCATCCGGCGAAAGAGAGCAACAAGCTCTCGGTGAGGAGTTGGCGAACGAGCCGTGTTCGGGAAGCGCCTAATGCGCTGCGGACGGCGATTTCGCGTTCGCGGGCGGTGGCGCGGACGAGCAGAAGATTTGCGACGTTGACGCACGCGAGCAGCAACACGAGCCCCGCGAGAATGATGAAGAGGCTCGCGAGCTTTGGAAGCACTCCCGGAGGATTGACGATTCCGGGCGCGCGAAGCGGCATCGCTCGCAGAGACGAGCTCACATCTTCGGGACGGGCGTTTTGCTGGAAGAGCCGCTGACCGATGATGTCGAGCGCCGGCTGCGCTTTCGCCGAGTTCATCCCATCTTTCCAGCGGGCGAGCGCAACAACCGCGCGCGTTTTGGGATTGCTGATGAAATCGGTGCTGCCGCTGCTGTCGAGTGTCGCCATGCCGAGCGGCAGATACGCTTGCATCGAGAGCAGAGGCGTGATGCCTTCAAATCCTTCCGGTGTGACTCCGACAATCGTGACGGGATGTCCGTTGATCGCGGCTTGTTTGCCGACGACATTTGGATCGGCGTGAAAGCGCGTTTTCCAATAGCGATCGCTGATCACCACGACGGGATCGGCGCCGGCGGATTTTCCTTCGCCGGGAAGAATGAGCCTGCCCTGCGCGGGCGCAATGCCGAGCAGCCCGAAGAAATTCCCGGTAACGAAGCAAGTTTGCACCGGCTCGGTGTGGCCCCCGAACGTGAGGCCGTCGGCTTCACTCGTGTAACCGGCAGAGCTGCCGTAGATGACTCCGGCGACACCGGTGAAGAGATCGGAAGTTTGTGCGCGAAGATCTGACAATTCTGGGTACGAAAAGTCGTGATCGAAATGGGTCGAATCGTGCGGAAACGCGAGGTAGACCATGCTGTGCGGATCGGCGATCGGGAGCGGGCGCAGCATGAATCCGTTGATGATGCTGAAAATCGCCGTGTTCGCGCCGATGCCGAGAGCGAGCGTGAGAATCACGATGAACGTGAAGCCCGGCTCCTTGAGCAGCATGCGCGTGCCGAAACGCACATCGCGCCAGGCATTTTCGATCGAGGTGAGAATGCGAACTTCGCGCGTGCGTTCTTTCACGTAGCTGACGTTGCCGAGTTGGCGATGCGCGGCGTGACGCGCTTCGGCGGCGTCCATCCCAGCGGCGTGATTTTTCTCGGTGCGCTGCGCGAGATGGAAAGCGAGCTCGTCATTGAGATCGCGATCGAGTTGATCGCGATGAAACAGCGAACGAATGCGAAGCCGAAGTTCATGAAACCAATTCCAGTGTGAAGGCACGTCCCAACTCCTTTAGAGCTTCACTCCTGACGCAAAGCCAAAGTCGGTTCGATACTCGTCGCGCGCCACGCGGGTAGAAATGCGGAAAATGCCGCGATGGCAAGAACGCCGGCGGCGACGAGCGCGAGCGTCGCGGGATCGTTCGGGCTCACTTCAAACAGCATTCCGCGCAACGCGCGCGTCGCCAGCAACGAAATACCGCAGCCGACCGAAACGGCGAGCAATGTGAGCAGCAGGGCTTCGCGGAGAACCATGCGCCCCACGTCGGATCGGCGCGCACCGAGCGCCATGCGCACACCGATTTCGGAGGTACGCTGCGCGACGGTGCAAGAGAGCACGCCGTAGATTCCGATGGCGGCGAGGACGAGTGCGACGATGCCAAATCCTGAAAGCAGAGACATTGTGAAGCGGCGCTGCGCTAGCGAATCGGACAGAAGTTGATCCATCAGGATCGGATTGAACACGAGCGTGTTTTTGTCGAGCGACCAGATTTGCTCGTTTATGGCGGGCGTGAGCGCGCTCGGCGCGACCGAACTCCGAACCAGCAACACCCCCGGGTAACTGAACGGCGTCTGCGTGTAGAGAAGGTACGCTTGCGGCGTCGTGGGCGTGTCGAGGCCATATTGATGAATGTCGCCGACGATTCCGACGATCTCCGCCCATGGCTTGTCGTCTTGTCGCCCGCCGAGTTGGATGCGTCTGCCGAGTGGATCTTCATTGGGGAAAATTTGGCGCGCCGTTTTTTCGCTGATGATGGCGACCTGTGCGGCCGATTCAGCGTCGGCTTGCGTGAAATAGCGGCCGCGACGCAGCGGGACGCGCGTCGTCGCGAAATAATCGGCGCTGACAACGTAGCGATCGACGCTGGGAGCCTGAGGCCCGGGCAGATGGCGATCCTGAATGTGCAAACTGGCTTGATCGAATCCGCCGAAATTTCCGGCAAGCGGCGGGGTGCTTGTCAGGGAAACCGACTCGACACCAGGCAGGCGGCGCACACGCTCGAGAATTTCGGTCTGCGCGGCGAGAGTGACCTTGTCGTTTTCGTATTTCTTGCCCGTTAGCGAAAAGTTTGTTTCGTACAAGTTGTGAGCAGCGATACCGGGATCGACACTCCATGCGCGTATAAAGCTTTTCAGAAGCAGTCCCGACGCCACGGTGAGAATAAATGCGAGGCAGATCTGTGATGCCACGAGCACGGCGCGGAATTTGCTTTGGCCGCCGGTGATGCCGCGCGACGCGCGCTGCAACGCCAGGCGATGATCGATGCGAGACGCTTGCAGCGACGGAGCGAGCCCCATCACGATGCCGGTCGCTGTGCTGACGAGCAGCGCAAAAAGGAGAACGCCGGTATCGACGTGAATGTCGCCGACGCGCGGAATCTGGGGCGGCGCCAATTGAGCGATCAAGCGCGTCCCCCAGATTGCAAGCAAAACGCCGGCGACTCCACCGAGTGAACTGAGCAGCACGCTCTCCGTAAGAAGTTGACGAACGATGCGTGCGCGTCCCGCGCCGAGCGCGGAGCGAAGCGCGACTTCGCGATTCTTTTGAGCGAGGCGCGCGAGTAGAAGATTGGCGACGTTGGTGCACGCGATCAGAAGAACGACGCAGGTCGCGGCGAGTAAGAGCCACAGGGTGGTCTGAACCTTGCCGTACCAGGTGTCGCGCAGCGGCTGTATCAAAATATTTTCGTGCTCGGAGTAGTCGTTCGGGAATTCACGCACGAGTTGTGAGGCGATCGTCGCCATTTCGGCGCGCGCTTGCGGGAGTGTGACTCCGTCGCGGAGGCGCGCAACGGAATCCAGATGGTGGCACGTGCGGCAGGCAAAGTCCTGCGACATGTCGTAACCAAGCGGCGCCCAGATGTCTGGCGGGCTGCCGGCATCGGTGAAAGAAAGCGGCTCGAAATTTTGCGGCAGAACGCCGACGATTTCGAACGGAACCTGGTCGAGCACGATCGTCTTGCCGAGGACGTGTTCGTCGGCGCCAAACTGTCGAACCCAATAGGGATAACTTAAGACGACGACGTGCCAGCTGGAGGGGCGGTCTTCGTCGGGCGTGAAATCGCGGCCGAGTCGCGGAGCGACACCGAGCGTGTCGAAGAAATTTCGCGTCACGCGCAGGCCGAAGACCATGCGCGGCGTGCCGTCTCCGGTGGCAGCGGGGGTCCAGCCGCGATACAGCGCGATTTGATCGAAGGACCGCGTGCGCGATTTCCAATCTTGGACCTGGCCGAAAGAAACCTTCGACGGATTGCGATTCTCTGCGTCACCTGGCGCGACTGTGACCAGGCGATCGGGCTGGCGATACGGAAGGGAATCGAGAAGGACGGCCTTCACGACGCTGAAAATTGCGGTGTTCACGCCGATGCCGAGCGCGAGCGTTGCGATGGCGATGAGCGCGAAGCCGGGGCTCTTGCGCAACATGCGCGCGCCGTAGCGGAGGTCTTGCAGAATGTCCTCGAATGCCGCGAACGTTCGCAGCCGCGTCGTGCGCTCCTTGATTTGGGTGGCGTTGCCGAATTGGCGGTGAGCTGCGTGTCGCGCGTCGGCGGCTTCCATTCCGGCGGCACGATTTTTGTCAGAACGTTGTGCTAGATGGAATGCAAGCTCGTCATTTAGATCGCGGTCGAGTTGATCGCGACGGAAGAACGAACGGAGGCGGGTCAGAAATTGTTTCGGCGAGTCCGGCATTAGCGATGCTCCTTTCGCATTATTCGTGACGCAGGGCCAACGTCGGCTCGATGCTGGTGGCGCGCCGCGCGGGTACGACGCAGGCAGCGACGCCGATCGCCAACAGCAAAATCGCCACGCCGAAAATCGTAAGCGGATCGTGCGCTGACGTTTGCCAGAGTTGGCTTGCGAGAATTCGTGAGAGCGCGAGACTTGCGACGAGTCCGATCGCGACCCCTACGGCGATGACGCGAAGGCCCATGCCGAGAACGAGTTTCAGCGCGTCGGCTCGCGTTGCACCGAGCGCCATACGGATACCAATTTCATGCGTTCGGCGCGCCGTGGCGTATGCGACGACGCTGTAGACGCCGATCGAAACGAGCGCGAGGCCGACGATCGCGAAAAGCGTCATGAGGATGAAGCCGAATTGCGGGCCTGCATAGGACTGCAAATGAATGTAATTTTCCATCGAGCCGGTATAGGTAAGTGCGACGCTTCGGTCGACAGCCCAGACCTCGCGCCGAACGGAATCCATAAGTGACATCGGATCATTCGAGGTGCGAACGAGGATGCCGCGTTGGCCGGAGCCGGTCAGGGTGTAAGGCAGCCAAATCTCTGGCTGAACGGGTTGCTGGATACCCTGGTTGCGGACGTCGCTGACCACACCGACGACTTCAAACCATGGATCGGCGACTTTGTCCGGAAAATTGGCGAGATCGGAAACGCGAATGCGGCGGCCAATCGGATTCACGCGATCGAAATAGCGCTGCGCGAATGTTTCGTTGATGACGGCGACTTTGCGCGCGTCGGCGACCTCGGATTCGTCGAAGAAGCGGCCGTCGCGCAGTTGAATGCGCAGGACATCGAAGAATCGTTCGCTGCAAAGCTGAAAAAGCGCCGGCCATTTTTCCGCGTGGACGGCGCCGGCGACCTCGATGTCGGTGGGGAATCCGCCGTAGGGAGGAAGCGCGCTGCTCTCGGCGACGTCGGTCACTCCGGGAAGCGATTTCAATCGAGTGAGCAACGGGCGATAGAAGGATGTGAGCTGCGCGGCGGTTTGGTAGCGCTCGCTAGGAAGCGGCAGACGCGTGACGAAGACATGATCGGCGCGCAGGCCGAGGCTTACGCCGCGAAGAGCGACGAAACTGCGCATCAGCAATCCGGCGCCGACGAGCAGCGTGAACGAAAGCGCCACTTCGCAGACGATTACGGCGTCGCGGAATCGGCTTTGGCCGACCGTGCCGCTGCTTGTGCCTTTGCCGGAGTCGCGCAGAGGACGCTCGAGGTTGTTGCGTGCTGCGCGCAAGGCCGGCACGAGCCCGAAAATCATCGGCGTGAGCATTGCGACGGCGAGCGCGAACCCGAGCACGGGAAGATTCAGCGAAATTTCGGTCTCGGCAGGAATCGTGATCGGCGGAATCAGTGCGACGATCGAGTTGAGCCCGAGCGCGGCGAGTCCGACGCCGATCGCGCCGCCGCAGACGGAGAGAATCAAACTCTCGACCAAAAGCTGGCGAATCAAGCGCCATCGGCTCGCACCGAGAGCGGAACGAACCGCGAATTCCTTTTCGCGTGTCGTTGCACGCGCGAGCATAAGATTCGCGAGGTTCGCGCAACTGATCAGCAAGAGCAGTGCGACTGCGCCGAGCGTCAGCGTGAGCGTCGTGCGGAAATTGCCGACCACCATGTCGGTCGCGGAAACGATTTTCACGACGAAGCGTGGCGGATAGCTCTTTGGGTAGATTTTCGCGAGCTGATTCGCGATGACGGAGAGGTCGGCTTGCGCCTGCGCAACGTTGACACCAGGCTTCAGATGGCCCATCAGATACCACACCGGAGGAAATTCGCCGGCGGCGAAAGCCTGCTCAGCGCGAACGGGCTTTACAGGAAGAAAAACATCGCCGCTACCCCATCCAAAACGCTTCGGCATGATGCCGATGAGCGTGCGCGCGGTCCCGTTGAGAATGTATGTTTGCCCGATGATCGATGGGTCGCCGCCGAAGTGCGACTTCCACGCTTTGTAGCCGAGGATGAATGTCGGCGGCGCGCTCGGCTCGTAGTCAGCGGGCTCCATCACGCGACCATAAAGCGCGGGCAGGCCGAAGAATTCGAACGTGTTCGGCGTGCAGAGAATCCCGTGTAGACGCTCCATTCCACCGCCGACCTGATAGAGCACATCTTCGCTGGCGTCGGCGATCACGAGATCGAAGACGTGATTTTTCTCGATGTAGTCGAGAAATTCAGGCGCGGAATACTCGGCGCGGCCGGCGGCATCGACGTTGTTGGCGTCGTGGATTTCGACGGTCATGAAACGGTTTGCGCCGGGATAGGGGAACGGCTCGATCAAAACGTTTTCGATCACACTGAATATTGCTGTGGAGGCTCCAATGCCGAGCGCGAGCGTTGCGATAGCAACCGCGGCGAAGCCAGGTTTCTTGCGCAGCGAGCGCAGCGCGTACGTGAAATCGCGCCATAGAGATTCGAGCGACGTGAGGATGCGCACTTCACGCGTGCGTTCCTTCAGATTTGTCACGTTGCCAAGCTGGCGCTGTGCGGCGTAACGCGCTTCTGCGGCGTCCATCCCGGCCGCGCGATTCTTGTCGATTCGGCGATCGAGGTGAAAGGTGAGTTCGTCATCGAGATCACGACTTAGCTGATCGGGACGCGATGTGGCGCGAACGCGCTGCCAAATTTTTCCGAGCCAGCTCTTCGCCATCGCTCTCCTTTCCCTTGTCGTTCCTTCTTGCCCGACTACGCCGTCTGCAAAACCCGCGCGATCGCGCCCGACATGCGTCGCCAGTACTCCGTTTCCTGCATGAGTTGTTTCTTTCCGGTGTTCGTCAACGCGTAAAATTTCGCGCGGCGATTGTTGTCCGAAACGCCCCACTCTGCGGAGAGCAGCCCGCGCAATTCGAGTCGATGCAGCGCTGGATACAGCGCGCCTTCCTCCACACGGAGCACGTCCTGCGAGCTTTCGTGGATCCATTCCGCCACGCCGTAACCGTGCATCGGCCCGCGTGCGAGCGACTTCAGAATCAAAAGGTCGAGAGTGCCCTGTAACAGATCGTCTTTTTTGTCAGCCATGCTGTTCTCTTACCATAAGACGTTTAGGGGAGCAAAATGTTTCATCAAAGATTTAACCTCTTCGCTCGTATCCAGACCTGGATACGTGCCGGCATTGTATTCGTTCATCAATAGAAAATAGCGTATAATTGATATCGTAGTTTCCCGCCAAGTTCGGGATCGGGTTAGGTATCCCGGTTCTGGCCATCCGCAGATGGCGCCGTTTACTCCGAGGTCCCAGCATGCTTACCGGCCAAGCCTGTCCTTGCCTGCGATGGCGAAATCACTCCGATAAGTTCTTACAAAAGATAGGATTAGCGCTCTTTCTTTGTGTCGTTGGCGCGATTTCTACGTGCGCTCAAGTAAACGAGTTCGGAGCTACCGGAAGCCTGCTTACCCATCCCCGTTCCCAACACACTGCGACACTGCTCAGTGGTGGGAACGTGCTCATTGCAGGCGGTCTTACTTTTTCAACGGCGACGCCGCCCGCTACTGTCAGTTTGGCAAGCGCCGAACTTTACGATGCAACGACATCGGCCTTTGCGGCCACGGGCAACATGACCGCGGCCCGATACGCTCACACAGCGACGCTTCTGAGCAACGGGAAAGTCTTGATCGCCGGTGGCGTGGATTCGAATGGCAACGCCGAGGCAAGCGCTGAGCTTTACGACCCTGCGAGCGGCGCGTTCACGGCCACGGGTAGCATGACGACTGGCCGGTCCGCTCATACAGCGGTGCTTCTCGCGAATGGGAAGGTGCTCATTAGCGGTGGTGTCGATTCGAGTGGCAACACGGAGGCAACCGCAGAGTTATACGATCCTGCGGGCGGCACGTTTACGGCGACAGGCATCATGACAGCTGCGCGTTACTCCCACACGGCTACCCTGTTAAGCAACGGAAAGGTTTTGATTGCGGGAGGCGCCAACAGCACATCGACCCAACTGGCGAGCGCTGAACTCTACGACCCCTCAACAGGAATGTTTAATGCAACTGGCAGCATGACGGATCCGCGCCATTCGCACACGGCCACCTTGCTGAACACCGGAAAAGTTCTCGTGGCCGGTGGTTGGGGTGTTTCGACGATGGGGAACTGTGAGGCGAGTCCAGTCTGGAACACGGCTGAACTGTATGACCCTACAGCGGGAACGTTTACACCCACGGGCAGCATGTTCGAACACCGCTATCTGCACACCGCGACAACGCTGAACAACAACCTCGTTCTAGTGGCTGCGGGTGACATGGGCCCGACCTTCAATCCGGATTGTGGTCTGGAATACCCGCCCACTCTAGGTGAGGCTGAATTGTATGATCCGGTGGCGGGGACTTTCACTCAGACTGCCTCTTTGCTTTCTCCGCGCGAGTCGCACACGGCGACCTTGCTAAGCGACGGGACCGTGCTGATCGCGGGCGGAACTTTCTTAGGCGGGGACCCGTCACCTTCAGCTGAGCTCTTCGAAACAGCGTTTGCCACCTGGGGGCCTACGTACCTGAGTTTTGGGAAACAAGCCGTTGGAACGCCGAGCCCGATCGGTTACCCAGTCACACTGTTGAATTCTCTGGGCTCCAGTGCACTCAACATTACGCAGGTAGCCATCAACGGAACAAATCCATCGGACTTCGCTCAGACCAATAATTGTCTGGGGGGCGTGGCCGTAGGCGCCACTTGCACCATCAATGTGACGTTTGCGCCGAGTGCACTCGGAATACGGACGGGAAATGTCGTCATTGTGAATAACGGTAATTCCTCGGACGCGATCAAGGTGCCTCTAAGCGGCACAGGTCTTCCGGCGGTAGCTCCGACGGCTACCGTAATGGTCAGCCCAACGAGTTTGTCGTTCCCATCCCAATATGTAGGCACATCTGGGCTACCGCAAACGGTTACCGTGACGAATATTGGCAGCTCGCCCGTCACGATCGGCGCCGTCGAGCCGAGCTCTTCGGATTTCGGCGTGTTGAATAATTGCGTCAATCCGCTTCCAGTCAAGGCCAATTGCACGGTTGGGGTTTTCTTCGATCCCACCTCGGGCGGAGCGCGCACAGACACGCTGACGTTCAACGACAACTCGCCAACCGGCTTTCAAACTGTGGCTCTCACCGGGACCGGGGAAGACTTTTCAATGGTGGCCAGTTCCGGTGGCAGCGCGACAGTAACCTCCGGTCAGACTGCGACATATTCTTTGGCGCTCGCGCCAACCGGAGGTTTTGCGCAAAGCGTGAGCCTCTCTTGCAGCGGCGGACCGGCGATGTCTACATGTTCGGTGTCGCCGAACATGGTCGCGTTGAGCGGAACCGCAACAAAAACGGTGACGGTTAGCGTTGCCACTTCAGCACAGGGCCTAACACCTTCAAGCTGGCCTCGAAATACCTGGCGGCAGTCCCCTTGGGTTGTCGTTCAGACGGCAACTTTGTTGATTCTCTTTTTCATCGCGATTTGGTCGCCAGGTCGACAACGGCGGGCTATGCCCTTGTTTGCGCTCGCTGCGCTTCTTTGCCTATCTCTTTCGCTGGCTGCATGCGGAGGTTCGGGGGCAGGCCAGAGCGAGACTGCTAATTCCCAAACTGGAACCTATACTGTCACGGTTACCGGCAATTTCACGTCCGGCTCCGCCACTGTCAAACACACGACGAACTTCACACTGGTCGTTCAATAACTTCGGAGGCTTCTCCAAAGCCTTCATCGTCGCCTGCCGAAGGCTCCGTCCGCTCAATTTGAAGCCAAGCCTTCGTGGAAATTTGGTTCGCGCACCGCGGGCGGATTTTTGCGCACTGCGTGTTATCGTAGGGACGACTATCTATGGTCAGCCAATCGTCCCCGTTGCGTATCGCACTGGTCGGCATGTCGGGCGCCGGGAAAACATTCTGGAGCAAGCGTTTAGCGGCAAACGGGCGCCCCGCAATCTCGTGCGACGACCGGATTGAGGAGCGGCTGAGAGGGCAACTTGCAGCCGACGGGCACAGCGGAATTAACGGCGTCGCCGCCTGGATGGGCTGGCCCGACAGCGCGACCTACGCGCAGCGCGAAGCCGACTATCTCTCGGCGGAGATCGCGGCGCTGGACGAAGTACTAAGTGAACTGGAGCGCGATCCCAAGCGCGAGTTGGTCCTGGATACGACGGGCAGCGTCATCTACACCGGCAACAATATATTGATGCGTTTGCGGCGGCAGATGACCGTCGTCTACCTGGCGGCCTCGCCGCATGAGCAGGAGCTGCTGATCGAACGCTACCTGACCGATCCGAAACCGGTGTTGTGGCGCGGCGCGTTTCAGCGGAAGAACGGGGAGACGCCGCACGAGACCGTGGCGCGGTGTTATCCAAAGCTGGTTGCGGCGCGGCGGCAAAGTTATGAGGCGCTGGCCCATTGCACGCTGGCAGTCGCCGATCTGCATGCGCTGCCGGAAGCCGCTGCGAACGACGGCGGCGGCGAAGCGTTTCTGGAGAAGATTCAATCGCAGCTTGCGAGGAAGACGGGCCGAGCGAACGGGCTGTAAACTTTCGCCAAGAGCTACAAGACTTTGCCGACAATTTTGCGTGATATGTTTTTTGTAAGAATGGCGGCAATCAGCGTTAGCCCTACCTCCGGATTCATTTTGCAGAATTCGTCGGGATGCGCAGGCAGGACTGCCTGCGCCACGCGGAGCCGTATCGGACGATGGTGAAAATGCTGAACTCTAAGAAATTCGGCGCGTGAGATACCGGAGCACATCGCGTGAAGCGCCGTTGACGTCGCTGCGCGGCGCCGTGCTGCGAGGGCTCGCGCCCGACGGCGGCTTGTACATGCCGGTCGAAATCGCGCGGCGATCCCCCGAAGAACTCGAAGAATTTCGCGCGCTGCCATTCACGGAAGTCTGCTTCCGTGTCGTGAAGCCGTTCGCGGCGCCGGAGGTACCCGAAGAAGTTTTGTGGCAGATCGTCAGCGAGGCGATCAATTTCCCGGTGAAGCTGGTTTCGTTGTCGCCGGGACTGCACATCCTCGAGTTATTTCACGGCCCAACGCTGGCGTTCAAGGATTTCGGCGCGCGATTTATGGCGCGATTGATGGGTTACTTCGTGCGCGGCGAGTCGCGGCCACTCACGGTGCTCGTTGCGACTTCGGGGGATACGGGAAGCGCGGTGGCGCACGGATTTCTCGGAGTCCCGGGAATTCGCGTGGTGATTTTGTATCCATCGAAGCGCATCAGCGAAGCGCAAGAGAAGCAATTCACGACGCTAGGCGAAAACATCACAGCGCTTGAAGTTTCGGGGACGTTTGACGACTGCCAGCGCCTCGTGAAGCAGGCGTTTTCGGACGTCGAGCTGAATAAGCGCGCGTTTCTGACATCAGCGAATTCGATCAATATCGGCCGGCTTCTGCCGCAGATGTTCTATCACGTGGCGGCGTACCGGCAGTTGCCGGTGGCTTCGGTGCCGCTGATCGTGTCGGTGCCGAGCGGAAATTTCGGCAATCTTACGGCGGGAATTTTCGCCAAGCGCATCGGCTTGCCGGTCGCTCGCTTCATTGCTTCCACAAATGCAAACGACGTCGTGCCGGAATACTTGCACACGGGAGAATTTCGCCCGCGCCCGGCGCAACAGACATACTCAAACGCAATGGATGTCGGCAGCCCGAACAATTTTCCGCGGCTGCTCGATTTGTGCCGCGGCCGACTGGAATATGTGCAGCGCGAAATCTGGGGCCACGGCGCCACCGACGAAGAGACTCTCGCAGCGATGAAATCTCTGCACGAGCGATTCGGCTATATCGCGGATCCGCACACCGCGGTCGGCGTGCTCGGATGGGAAGCGTACAAGCGTGAGCACACGGAGCCTTCGCAAGGGCTCGTCCTGGCAACTGCTCATGCCGCAAAGTTCGCTGAGATTGTCGAGCGTGCGATTGGTGTTGCTCCGCCGCTCCCGGATCGGTTGGCGGCTTATCTCAAGCGGCCGAAGCTCTCGATTCCCGCGACCAGCAAGTACGACGACTTCAAGCAGTTTCTGCTGAAATTTTAAGAATCAACTCCGATGGATTGCGGACGAGTTGAGCCAATTCCTGTCTGAGAAATCCCGAACCTTAATTTTTGCGCAGCTTGTCGAGGAGCATGAAGAGGAAGACGCCGACGACGGCGTTGACGGCAGCGCCGATGGCCAGGTGCATGGTGAACCACGGTTCGGGCTGTGCCAGCAGAAGACGCCGGGTCAGGATAACGACGCCCTGATGCACGCCGAAGAAAATTACGGTGAGGGCGAAGCGTGCGATCGGATGCTCGGTATCGAGCCGCGCGCCGATCGACGATGCGAGATAACCGATGATCGTTTTTGCGATGCCGTAAAGGCCGATCGGAACGGTTGGGCCGCTGAGGCTGTCCTGCAACAACCCAATCGTCATGCCGAGCAGTAAACCTGTCGAAGGATTACGCCGGCTCAGCCCGAAATAAATTGTGAGTAGCAGCGGAAGGTCGAGGATTGCGAATTTCGGGAAGTGAACGGGAACGGCGGTTTGCAGCAACAGGGCGACGATAGTCGCCAGAACGATCGCGCCACCGCGAAATTTGTGAACCTCGATATGGGCTTCGCCCATTCTCAAATCATAGGTGTCGTTCATGGCTTGGCCGTCTTCGAATTGGACTGCGGCACTTTCTTGGCTTCCACGATGGGTTTCGGTTCCGCAGCAGAACTTCCTGATTCCTTCGCTTCTTTGCCATCCGATTTCGTCAGATCAAGTGGCTGGACCGAGAGCAGAACGATGACGTCCTCAAGGCTCTCGAGATTCGCGGCCGGCTTCAGGCGAATCTGCTTGAACGGGATTGCCATCCTTGATTTGCGCGACGGTGCCGACAGGCAAATCACGAGGAAAAATTCGATCCATGCCGCTCGTGACCACGTGCTGACCGATGGCGACAGTATCGTCGTTAGCGACGTATTTCATCGCAAGCAAGCGGTTCGCCTGCGCCACCGACGGGGCTCTGAATGTGAGATTCGACGAGCATCGCACCGACGCCGCTGTCTCTATCGGTAAGCAGCAGGACCTGCGACGTGCTGGGATACGTTTCGCTAATTTTTCCGACGACGCCGTCGGGCGTGATGACACCCATGTTGCGGCGAATGCCATCGTGCTCACCACGATCAAGATAAAGGGTTTGCGTCGCCGAATCGGCGCTGGCGGCGATGACACGCGCGGCAAGCATCGGCACGCTTTTGTGACTTTGCTTGAAGTCGAGAAGCTTCGCGAGCCGATCGGCTTCATCAGCCTTGTTTTGGAGTTCGTTGAGCTGGATCTTGAGTTGAGCGTTTTCCTGCGTCAGGCGTTCGTTGTCGCGAGTCGCGTTTTGTAGCGCGAAATAGTGATTCCAGATGCCGCGAATTCCGCCCACACCGCTCGACCCGGCGCGCTGGAACGGGGTGACCGCGCCGACCGTCCAGACGCGAATCAGCCGGCCCTGCGAATCGCGCCGGATCTGAATGGCGAGAAACAGGATCTGAAGCACGACCACGCCGATCAGCAGAAACAGGCTTTTGTGGCGAGAAGGAATCGCTACCATGGTTTTCCGTCACAACTCAAAAAATCGAAACTCGAAAAACACAAATCCGAAACTCAAAAAATGAAACTTAGTCGATGCTGACTTGGCGCAGCAGTTTGAAATCGCTGAGCATCTTGCCCGTACCGAGCACGACCGATGCCAATGGATCGTCGGCGATCGAAACCGGCAAACCGGTTTCTTCGCGGATGCGCTTGTCGAGATTTTTCAACAGCGCGCCGCCGCCGGTCAGCACAATGCCGCGATCGCTGATGTCGGCGGAGAGTTCGGGAGGCGTGCGCTCAAGAGCCACGCGCACTGCATTCAAGATTGTCGCGACGCATTCGCCGAGCGCTTCGCGGATTTCGCTGTCGTCAATGGTGACCGTGCGCGGCACGCCTTCGATCAAGTTGCGGCCTTTGACTTCCATGGTGAGCGGCTTTTCCAGCGGATACGCCGAGCCGATTTCCATCTTGATCTGTTCCGCGGTGCGTTCGCCGACGAGCAGGTTGTACTTGCGCTTGAGATACTGCATGACCGCCTCGTCCATCTCGTTGCCCGCCACACGGACCGAACGCGAATAAACGATGCCGCTCATGGAGATGACGGCGATGTCGGTTGTACCGCCGCCGATATCGACGACCATGTTGCCCGACGGTTCGTCGACCGGAAGGCCGGCGCCAATCGCCGCGGCCATCGCCTGTTCGACGAGATAAACTTCGCTGGCGCGCGCGCGATACGCGGAGTCTTGCACGGCGCGCTTTTCAACCGGGGTAATTTCGCTTGGAACTCCGATGACGATGCGCGGATGCACAAGAACGCGGCGGTTGTGCGCCTTCTGAATGAAGTGCGTCAGCATTTTTTCGGTAACTTTGAAATCGGCGATCACGCCGTCTTTCATCGGCTTGATGGCGACAACGTTGCCCGGAGTACGGCCCAGCATATCTTTTGCGTCTTTGCCGACCGCGACAACTTCACCGGTGGCCTTGTTGATGGCGACGATGGATGGCTCGTTTACGACGATGCCTTTGCCGTGCGAAAAGACCAGCGTGTTTGCTGTGCCCAGGTCGATCGCCAGGTCGGACGAAAACAGACTGAATACCGACCTGAGGTTGTAACCGTTCTTATTCATCCCTCGATCCTCCGCGGAGATCCCTCTCCGCTGCCCGGGAAACGCGCTGCCTCAGACCGAAACGCGATCCAATTGTCCCCGACCGTCACGACCCGCAAGAAACGCGTTTCGGTCGCCCACAGATTCGGCGCGGAATTACGAATCGCGCCACTGCATCTCATCATGCGCCTACCACGAGACGCCCGCGCACAATTCGATCGCTAGCGCGGAACCACAATCGACACTTGCTGCTTCGCCGTCCCACCGCGGCGATTCTGGCCGATCACGACAATCGTGTGCTCACCCGGGGTCAGCGGATCGGTGAAGTAACGGAAGCTTCCGTCCGACGCGATATTCGGTACCGTTTGCCCGTTCACGATAAGAGCGGCGCCTGGTTCGGTGTGCCCGATGATTTCGGCAACGCGGCCATGAAGCTGCGTGTCCTGAATCTCGAGCACCATTTCCTGAGTCTTGCCTTGTGCGACCAGCGTGAACTTGAATGTGTCGCTCACTTCGCTTGATTGTTTTTTTGCATCGGTGGCGACGACGTTCCAGAAATAGTCGCCGGCGTCGAGCCCAGTAATATCGGTGCCTGTGCCGCTGACGGTAGACTGCTTCACGGCCTTGGTGAACATCGTCGTCGTGCTGATGCGCAGCGTGTAGGACACGGCGTCCTGCACGGGCTTCCATTCGAAATGGATCGAAGTCTGTTTCGGATTCTCGCCGATGATCGGAGCCAGGTTCAGAGGCTGAAGTGGTTCGGGCGGCGCGAGGACGTCGGTCTTCGTGATGTGGCCTGCCGCAGGCAAGGTCGCCTTCTGGAATTGCGCCAGTTCGATGCGCTCGGCGCCGCGCTGCACTTCGGCAGTACCGCGAGCCATGACGATTTCGCTTTCCTTGGTATCAGGATCAGCCTTCACAGCTGCACGCGAGTTCGAAGCCAGTTGAGCGGTGGAATCCTCGAAAGTAACGGCCGCCTTGGAGTCCGGTGACGTCCAATTCGGCGTCGCAAGATCGACCGACCCGGTGTTGATGTGGACGGCGACACTCGTCGGCTTGTTGCTGCCCATCGAATTTTCTTCGACGGTGATGAGTGTGTCGGGCTTGACGGTGTAGGACGTTCGATCACCGAAGGTAATTCGGGCGACGCCTTCCGGTCCGGTCTGGACGAGATCACCCTTGTCGAGCGTGGTGTGGAAGTCGGCCTGAACCCACTGGACGGAGTTCACTTTTTTCACGAGAACTTTGCCGTCGAGGTTCACGAATTTCGCCTGCGTCTGGCTGGCGGCTACAGCTTCGCTGTCGCTGTTGTCGATCGCCGTGCTGATCTTCTTTATCGTGTTTTGATAGAAGTTGGGGCTGACGACGTAGAGCACGCCGAAGACGATGGCCGCGGCGAGAATGATGTATACGGCGACGGTCTTATAGGTGACGGCCGTCCAATACACCTCGACCCGATGGGATTTCGTATTCGCCGCGGGGTCGGCCGTGCGGCGTGGGTCGATTGGGGTCTGCGTGGGCACGAGTTTTTGCGCACCGGTAGCGCCAATTTTGAAATCTAGCACAGCGTTTTGGGGGCGTCCAAAGCGGCGGCAAATGCGTTAGTCAAACAGCAAATAGCAGGTGCGAAACGCTGTGGAAGGTGGCAGAAGAATCGTAGCAAATGAAGCTTTCAACGCAGCCGACCGCGCCAGAGCCTGACGGACCTGTGTCTCCGCTAAGTGGCTCTAACGATTCGACTTTTAGCGCGTCGCGGCTGCCGCTTGAGCAGTGTGAAGTCGCAAAAATGCGAGCGTGAGCGGCCAGGCCTCCGCCGCGGCGGTGGGGTTGTACGATGCGCGTGCGTCGCAGAAGAAACCGTGATCGGCGTCGGAGATTTCGACGTTGATGAAGCTCTTTCCGGCCTCGGTAAGCGACGTCGCGGACGGCGCGACCTGGTCCTGAGTAAGGTGCTTGTCTTGGCCTCCCCAGAAGAGCAGAACGGGACACCGGAGATCCTTCGTTCGCGTGAGCAGCCCGGGATTGTTCCCGCGCGGCGCGATTCCCCCACCGTAATAAGAGGTAGCGCAGCCGATCGGAAGACTTAGACCGGCAAGAAATGCAGCGCGGCCACCCATGCAATAACCAATGGCGCCGATTCGGCCCTCGGCGACACCTTGCGCGGTGAGCCAGTCGAATGCCGCGCGTTCGTCAGCTTCCGTCTGATCGTCTTTGAGCGCGCTCATGTGCGGGACGGTGGCGGGGAAGGCGTCGTAGCCGGCTTCGAAGCCGGGTCCAGTACGATGGTAGAGCTCGGGCGCGATGGCGACGAAGCCTTCGCGGGCGAATCGCTGCGTGACGTCGCGAATGTGCGCGTTGACGCCGAATGCTTCCTGGAAGACGAGCAGGCCGGGCAGTGAGTCACCGGCCACGGGGCGGGCAGTCCACGCCTGCATGCTCGTACCGTCGGAAACTTTGAGCTCGACGTATTCGCTGCGGATTTCCATTCTGTTCGCTCCGTATTCAGGGATGATCTTAGCGCGCCTGATTCATTGCTTGCCGTTGCGTTCGACTCTAAGTTCAGAGCCGCGTTCGAAGAATTTCTTCTTATCAATGTTGCCGTCTACTGCGACGTCGAAAAAGCCGACCATCATTTCATCGTAAGTTTGATCGCCCCAGCGAACGGCGCTCTCCGGATCGGGATTGTGTGGATTGTTTTTCGAATTGTCGTACCACGCGATGGCCTGGAGTTCGGTGCCCGCTTTCAAAAGCATTGGCTCGGCCAGTTTGTAGCTCATTTGCCAGTGAAAGTGATAGTTCACGCGAAGCAAGGTCTCGACGTTGGATTCTTCGGGCCGCATGCCTGGTGGCGCGCTTGGCTTGGGCGAGTTTCCGCTGTTGCCGAAGTTAGGATTCGGCGCGACGCCCTCCGGATGCACCATGTTCGGATGAACGATGTTGTACTCGAACCGCTTACCACGCAGGTGCATGTGGGGGAACAGACTGAGAAGCAGTGCGTCGTTGGGCAGCGTGCCGCGCGCTTCGACGCGATAGTCAGGCGCGCCAGGTGGGATCACAAAGTGATCGTTGGTGAGCTGAAGAGTCAGCACGCGTTTTGGCGGCGGCGTTTTTGCGAAGCGGAGTCCGACGCGAGTTATGTCGGTGCCAGCATGGCCATTCGTTGTGTAATGCATTTGGAAAACGAGGTCGGACCCGGCGGGAACAAATTTAGCCATCGTCGCAGGGAATTCGTCGGGCGAGCTTCCCGGAGCGTAGACGAGCAACACATCGGCGTCGGTCCAATGCGCGCCGCGGCGATCTCCGGGATCACTGAGTTCGTCGGCCGTGAAGGGAACGCCGATCGGCGCGTGTCGCATCCACTCCGAATTTGGCGGACGAACGTACACAACGGCATGGTGAACATTGGCGCGCAGCGACGGAAGAACTTCCACAGACTGAATCCATCGATCCTCGGTGAAATGCGTTGGGACGACTTCGTAGGTGTAATCCACGTCGCCCTCCGGCGGGATCGCGACGCCCTTCGCCATTGGCAGAACTAGATCGGGTTGCGGGATCGTCCAGCTTTCGGCCCAGTGGATCGGCGGAGGCGCGTCTTTGGCGTCGCCCGAAGGCGCACCGGCTGCAGCCCATGCCGTCAGCGTGCCGATTTGTTCGGGAGTGAGCGATGGGTCGTTCGAAAAATGGCCGATGCCTGCTGACGGCAAACCACGGCGGCATCGATTTGCTTTTTGCGGAAGCGGCGATCGCCCCGGCGTAAGTTTTCGCCTGCGAATAAGTTTGGAGCGCCATCGGCGCGATACCGTCCGCGCGGTGACAGGTTTCGCAATGCTGCTGGAGAATCGGCGCAACGTCGCGATAGAAAGTCGGAGTCGGCGCAGATTGCGACCCCGCCAACGCATTTCGCGGTTGGGCCCCGAGCGACAGCGACAGCAATGCGACGCCAATCGCGAGCGACGCCCCAAGCAGCAATGCGCTCGAGCGACTTAGCTGCCTAATTTTCATTCTCAATCGCACTCGCTCTCTTCACGATCGTCATCACAAACTTACCGCCGCAGACCTCGACGCGCATCCCGTCTATTGCGAATCACTTGTAACAATGGTAGCTTTCGGCTCGCAAAACACGACCCGCATCCACCTCAGCGGACATGTAAGGAAAACCAATCTCTATGAACGTTCAGCAAGACCCAGCCATTCCGGCGCGCCGGAATCGATTTACTATCGCGCTGCGCTCCGTTCATTTCACTTTCAGCGCCTTTATTGTCGCAGCCATAACCGCAATCATGTGCCTCTCCATCAGCCCGTTCGCCAATGCGCAAGACACGCAAAGCAAACAAGCTGCCGGCAAGTGCCCGCCGATCACCCGAAAAGATTCCGTCGTCGACGTCCTCCACGGCGTTTCCATCCCCGATCCGTACCGCTGGCTCGAAGATCAGGATAGCGCCGAAACGCGCGCGTGGCTTGAGGCCGAAAATCAGTGCACGGAAGCGGTGCTTCGCGCAGCGCCGGGCCGCGCGCAAATCACGAAGCGGCTGAGCGAACTTCAAAGGACGGATTCGTTCAGTCCCCCGTTACTGCGGAACGGAGAATATTTTTTCTACAAGCGGGCGGCGGGGCAGGATTTGTACGTCATTTGCCGGCGGCACGGGCTCAACGGGCCGGATGAGGTGCTGCTCGATCCAGCCGGGATGAGCGCGGACCATTCGACAAGTTTGGTGCTGCAGGAGGTTACGGACGATGCAGCGACACTTGCCTATGGAGTGCGCGCTGGCGGCAAAGACGAAATCACGATGCATTTTCTCGATGTGAAGAGCCGGAAGGATCTGCCCGACGTTTTGCCACTGGCGGATTATTTTTCGCTGGATTTCGAACCGAGCGGGCGCGGCGTTTATTACTCGCGAAGGACCCCGGAAGGGCCGCACGTGATGCATCACGTGATGGGCAGCGATCCAGCTACGGATACGGAGATTTTCGGCAAGGGGTTTGGGCCAGAGAAAATCATTACGTCACAGGTTTCTCATGACGGACGCGATCTGTTGATTTTGGTTTTCTACGGGTCAGGTAGCACGCGGACGGACGTTTATTTCAAGGATTTGGAAGCGAATACGCCGGTGAAGCCGATCGTGAACGATACGGATTCGCTGTTCATGGGCGAAATTCAGGCGGGTAAAGCAATCATCGGGACGAATTGGAAGGCGCCGAAGTGGCACATCTACTCGGTCGATCTGAAGAATCCGGTGCGCGACGCGTGGAAAGAAATCGTTCCGGAAAGCGACGCGCCATTTGAAAACACATCTCTGTTTGGCGGAAAGCTTTACGTGCAGTACGTGCGCAACGTCGTTTCGCAGGTGAAGATTTTCGATATGGATGGAAAGCCGGATGGCGAAATTGCGCTGCCGTCGCTGGGCGCGATAGCGGAGTCGAGAGGTTCGTGGGATTCGCCGGAGATTTTTCTGGCATTCGAGTCGTTCAATGTTTCCTGGACTATCTATCGATTCGACATCCGCGAGCGCGATTTGAAGCCGTGGGTTTCGCCAAAGGTGCCGATCGATCCGAGCGCGTACACGGTCGAGCAGGTTTGGTATGAGTCGAAAGACAAGACACGCGTGCCGATGTTCCTTTTTTACAAGAAGGGAATAGTGAAGAACGGCGCGACGCCGGTGTGGCTCACCAGCTATGGCGGGTTTGACGTGAACCTCACGCCGGGCTTTTCTCCATCGGCGGTGGAGTGGGCGGACGCGGGCGGGATTTTCGCTCAGCCGAATATTCGCGGCGGCGGCGAATTCGGAGAAGCGTGGCATCAAGCGGGCATGATGGAGAGGAAGCAGAACGTTTTCGACGACTTCATCGGCGCCGCGGAATGGCTCATCGCGAACCATTACACAAGTTCGAGCAAGCTAGCGATTGAAGGCACCAGCAACGGAGGGCTGCTGATGGGTGCCATGATGACGCAGCGGCCGGACTTGTTTCGCGCGGTTGTCTGCGGATACCCGCTATTGGATATGCTGCGATTCCAGAAATTCATGAAAGGGTCATTCTGGGTGCCAGAGTATGGGTCGGCGGACGATCCGGAGCAGTTCAAATACCTGCTGAAGTACTCGCCGTATCAGAATGTGAAGAACGGAACGACGTATCCCGCGGTGCTTTTCATTACCGGTGATGGTGACACGCGTGTTGCGCCGCTGCACGCGAGGAAGATGGCGGCCATGCTTCAGGCGGCAAACGGCGGGCCCCATCCGATTTTATTGCTGTATGACACGAAGTCGGGGCACTCGGGCGGCAGGCCGCTTTCGAAGCAGATCGAAGAGCAAACGGACGCGCTTGCGTTCGTGTTTTCACAGCTGGGAGTCGGGGTGAAGTAATCTCTGATCCGGTCCGCTCTGGACGGCTGGTCTGGTCGTCCATTTACCACCTTGCCCTAACACTCCCAAGCCGATTTCCTCTATAATGTCTCGTTTGACCACGTACGCTGGAGCTTTCGGGAAATGGCATCATCGGATAATCGACAACAACTCTTCTCGCGCATCCTATTGGGCGCAGTCGTCCTCGTTCTTGCAGGCGGCATGCTTCTCTACCTCGTTCCCAGCATGCCCGGGAATGGCGGCGAAGCCGCCTCAACCGAGACGGTAGCCACTATTGGCAACGAGTCCGTCAGCATGACGGAGGTCCGCCAGCAGCTCGCCGAGATTGAGCAGCGCAACCAGGTGCCGAAAGCGCTGGAATCCCTCTATGCGCAGCAAATCCTGAAACAGCTCGTTTTCCAGAAAGAGATCGAGTTCGAAGCCAAGCGCCTTGGCATTCATGTCTCCGACGAAGAGCGAGCCGAGCGCATACGCCAGTTCCTGCCCACCGCCTATGACGGCGGCGCATTCGTCGGCATGGATCGCTACGCGGCCGAAGTCCAGAACCGGTTCCAGATGACGGTGCCGGTGTTCGAAGAGCAGATTCGCCAGGGCCTGCTGCTCGAAAAATTCCGCAAGCTCGTGACCGACGGCATCAGCGTCGGCCCCGCAGAGCTTAAAGATGAATTTTTGTATCGCAACGAGAAGATCAAGCTCGACTACGTGCTGATCAAGCCGGAAGATCTCGCCGCGAAGATCAATCCCGATGAGGCCGAAATCAAAGCGGCCTACGAAAAGAACAAAGCAAAGTACCTCGTGCCTGAGAAGCGCATCGTCCGTTATGCCCTCGTGGATGTAAACCAGATTCGCCAGAACACCCAGGTTTCCGATGACGAGCTGAAGGCGCAGTATCAGGCCGACATTCAGCAATATCAGGTGCCAAATCGCGTTCACGTCGAGCACATCCTGCTGATGACCGTTGGCAAGACTCCTGCCGAGATCGAAGAGATCAAGGCCAAAGCCGAAGACGTCCTGAAGCAGGCCAAAAAGGGCGCTAAGTTCGACGATCTCGCCAAGAAATATTCGGAAGATCCGGGAACGAAGGACAAGGGCGGCGACCTCGGCTGGATCACGCAGGGCCAGACCGTGCCTGAGTTTGAGAAGGTTGCGTTCAGCCTCCCCAAGGGCGAAATTTCGGACCTCGTGAAAACGCAGTACGGCTTCCACGTCATCAAGGTTCTCGACAAAGAGACCGCGCACACCAAGACTTTCGACGAAGTGAAAGATCAGATTCGTTCGCCGATGGTGCTCGCCAAGGCCGACAAAACCGCCAGCGATATCGCGGATAAGCTCTCGGCGCAGATTCGCCAGTCAAACAAGGTTTCGCTCGACGATTTGGCCAAGCAGTACCACCTCGCCGTTGGCGAGACTCGGCCGGTCTCGGTGAACGATCAGATCATTGAGCTCGGGAATTCGAAGGAAGTGAAGGACGCCATATTCGGTCAGCGTCCCGACGAGTTGAGCGTGCCGATTCATACCGACCGCGGCTTCCTCATCCTTGCCGTTCGCGGCGTCTTGCCGGCGCACCAGGGAACGCTCGAAGAAGTTCGCGACAAGGTGATCACCGACCTGAAACAGGAAAAGAGCACGCAGATGGCTCGCACCAAGGCGGATGACCTTGAGAAGCGCCTGAAGGCAGGCGACAAGTTTGAGGCAGCGGCAAAGGCGCTGGGTCTCGATGGCAAAGTAAGCGATCTGTTCGCGCGCAGCGGTTCGATCGCAGGCGCGGCCAGCGGCAAACAGCTTTCCAGCGCGTTTCAGATGAAAACTGGCGACGTCGGCGCTCCGCTTTCGCTCGGAGAAAATTGGTTCGTCTATAAAGTGACGGACAAACAGGAACCGAATCCCGACGATTTCGAAAAACAGAAGAAAGAATTGACCGATCAGGTCCTGCAACAGAAGCGCACGATGGCTTTTGAGGCATTCCGGACCGCTTTAGAGAACCGGCTGCGCCAAGAAGGCAAGCTGCGCATCATGACTGATAAGCTGAAGAATTTCGGCGACTTAAACAGCTAATCAGCTCATTATAAAAGACTTATAATTTAACACACACCCGCTTGCCTTGGCGGTGGCTCCTCGGTACGCTATTTGTGTCCGTCCTGGTGGGTTTGACCGCCATTTCCAAGGGTCAAAGACAGACGGATCCTTCTTGTAGTGAAACTAGGCTTTCCGGTGAACTGGTTTCCAGCCAGCCGGCTTCAAATCAGGGCCAAGCTCGCTGCGACTCCGGTTTCCGCTAACTCTTCTGACGGTGAACATATGCCAGTCCGCTCCTCGAACGTCCGGAACGATTACCGCTGCAGCATCGAAAAAAATCAGGGTGGCAAGTACTGTGTCCGCATCCGCGTGCATTACCCGCGCCATGCTTGGTCCCTTGGTGTGTTCTTCCTCGCGTCTTCGTTCGATCGCGCGATGAAGAAGCTTGAGGAGTCGCTCGACTTCCTCCAGCGCCACGAAGAAAAGCTGTGGTTCTGGGGTGTCGATCGCGCCGAAGACATGGGATTTTCGGCCGAGTTCCTCCGCGAAGTCGGAATGAAGCTCGACAAGCGCATCGAATTCCCTCGCAAGGCTGCGAATTTGGCGCTCGCTCCCGAGCGCTCGGTCCCCGCGTCCGTACTAGGCCCCATGCGCCGTGGGCTTGCGGAATCATTCGATATGGCGCCCCGGACCGCCAACGCGGCCGACTGAAGCGCGCTGCCCGAATCGCTTAAACTGTTCTCCTTCTTGACAAGTCGCTCCGCTAAAGCCATCATTTCGCGCATTCGTTAGACAGAATCCGCCCCTAAGCCTCTGCTCGATTGAACCCACTCAATCATTCGAAGCGACGGAGTGTCTCGCAGTCTGGGGGAAGGGCGGTGCGGAGGGAGAGAAGGCAATGAGCAAGAGTCAAAAACTGTATTTGCCGTTGACGCTGATCGTGGCGCTGGTAATGGGCACTTTCAGCGTGCGTGCGGCGCGACAGACCCAGAGCCAATCGCCATCGACCGATCAGAGCCAGTCGGATAGCTCGACGACCACCAAGAAGAAGAAAAAGAAGAAGACCACGGACGATTCGACGGCGGACGCGTCTTCGCAAACCGCCCAGACGGACGATTCATCCACAACGACCACCAAGAAGAAAAGGAAGAAGAAGAGCGATACTTCGGACGATGCGTCGACTCCGGCGGCCAGTTCCGGCGCGAACGCGTCCGGTTCAGCGACCACGGCCGATTCCAGCACGACAACCACAAAAAAGAAGCGAACAAAGAAGTCCGACACTGCTGCGGACGCTTCGCAGCCGGCCGCGGGAGCCTCGACCGCACCAGCGGCGTCCTCGAACTCCACTGCATCGGGTTCTTCCACCACTGCCGATTCGAGTACGACGACTACGAAGAAAAAGCGCTCAAAAAAGTCCGACGCCGCGGCAGCAGATACCTCACAGCCCGCTTCCGGCAGTGCAGCCTCGGGTTCATCCGCCCCGTCCAGCGCCAGCACCGCGAACTCCAAGCCAGCGGCAACGCCGGCTCCCGCTCCGGCGCCAGCACCGGCCGCAACGCCAGCCGCGACTCCATCTCCAACGAGCTCGCCGACAAAGTCGGCCTCAACCTCAAAGTCCGCAACTCCGACGCAGCAACAGACCCCGCCCGCCAACAGCGCCGGCATGGTCTGGGTCAACACCGACTCCGGCGTTTATCACAAGCCGGGAACCCGCTGGTACGGCAAGACCAAGCAGGGCAAATATATGTCGGAGGCCGACGCTCAGAAGGCTGGTTTCCGCGCCGCCGAAAAGGAATAAGTAGCCTCGCAAGAATTTGCGGGACACACGATTCGAAGAATCTCGTGAACTCAAAAGGAGAACATCAATGAACAAGCACTCGATTCGCATCATGTGGCTGGCTTTGCTGCTGTCGTTGGGGATGACGGCGACCATTTCGTACGCCAACACCGCCAAGCAGACGCCTGACGCCGGCACCGCGATGAAGGCCCAGGCCAAGACCGACCTGGTCGACATCAATTCGGCGACGAAGGATCAGTTGACCGCGCTGCCGGGCATCGGTGACAAGTATTCGCAGAAGATCATCGATGGCCGCCCGTACGCGAAAAAGACCGATCTCGTTCGCAAGAAGATCATTCCGCAGGCGACGTACAACAAGATCGCCTCAGCGATCATTGCAAAGCAGAGCTAGTCGGCAAGGTATTGCCGGAGGGGCGGCCGGAGCTTGAGTCCGCCCCGAAACATTCTGCGGAGGAGGACACAATGGGAATTTTCGATGAGGTCGAGAAGATTGGCGGGTCGTTGCTCGGCGAGCAGCATGCCGGAGCGCTCAGCGCAGTCACGGAATATATCAACAGCCCGCAAGTCGGCGGGATTTCGGGTTTGCAGAAGGTGTTTCAAGAGAAGGGGCTCGGCGGGATCGTCAGTTCGTGGATCGGCACCGGCCAGAACCTGCCAATTTCGGCGGATCAGCTGAACAGCGTGTTGCATTGCGATGCGCTGAATCAGGTTGCGGCGAAGTTTGGGCTCGATCCGAATCAGTTGCAGTCGGTGATGACCCAGGTGCTGCCGCATATCGTGGACAAGATGACCCCGAATGGCCAGGCCGCGGCAGCAGGGCAGTAGCCACTCGGTTCGATTTAAGAGTTGTCTTACGGTTTCGTTTTAGAGAGCGGGTCGAAGTCATTTGGCTTCGGCCCGTTTACTTTTTGTCTGGGCGTGTCCGCCTATCAACGCAATAGCACTTCGCCTTGCCCGATCATCTGCTCATTCAGCCACAGTTTGTACTTGTAACCGCCGGGCTTTAGTCCCGGCCGAACCGGGCCGCTCAGAAGCCGCATCCCTGCCGGGGCTTGAAAAACATTCGAGCCGAATGGGCAGCGATTGACGTCGAATTCGATTTTCAGATTGCCGACGTCCGACATCCACGACACCTGGTCGCCAGCATCCAGCACCACCGCTTGTGGGACAAGTCCTACCAAAACTGGGCGTTCCATTTTTCCTCGCTCAACTTGTTTGCTGACAAGACGATAGCATATCTCTCGCTCTGCGATTGCCCCACGCGGCGCTGTCCCATCGTCCAAATACGATTGTCACGGCACCTGTCCCACAGTTTGCTTGACCCTTGTTTTGGCGCTCCGTAAACTGGTTAAGCTGAATCGTGCTGCTGAGTTCCCGCCATTTACCAGGCGCTCGCAAAACGCTCAGTCGTACGGCGTCGAACGCCAATTTCCCGCAGGAAATTTGTCGAGCATGGCCACAGCATCGCGATCCCTGTCTATCCCCTTGCCGAATGGCGCCCGGATTTCGGTCGTTGGCGTCACGCCCTTTGCAATCATGCACTTGCTGGCGCTCGGCGTGTTTTTCGTCCCGTTCAAGTGGTCTTACGCAATCACCTGCGTCGCCCTGGTTTTCGTGCGTATGTTCTGGGTGACCGCCGGGTATCACCGCTATTTTTCGCATCGCTCGTTCAAGACCAGCCGCGTCTTTCAATTCGTGATCGCTTTCATGGCGATGACGTCCGCGCAAAAAGGTGTCCTCTGGTGGGCCGCCCATCATCGGCATCATCATCGCTTCTCCGATCAGGAAGAAGATCTGCACTCGCCGACCCTGTTTGGATTTTTCTGGTCGCACATCGGCTGGATTGTTTCCGATCGCTACAACGACACGCGTACGAATTACATCGCCGATTTCGCGAAATTCCCGGAGTTGCGCTGGCTCAACAAATATCACTTCATCCCGCCCACGCTCTTAGGCGTTTCGATGTACTTGATCGGCGGTCTCCCGCTGTTTCTCTGGGGATTTGTTCTGAGCACTGTGCTTCTCTGGCACGACACTTTCACAATCAATTCGCTCTCGCACCTCTTCGGCACCGTCCGCTACAAGACCACCGACACGAGCAAGAACAACTGGTTCCTCGCGCTCCTGACGCTCGGCGAAGGCTGGCACAACAATCATCACCACTACATGGCAGCAGCCCGCCAGGGATTCTTCTGGTGGGAAATCGACATCACGTACTACACGCTGAAGCTCTTCTCGATGCTCGGGCTGGTCTGGGATCTCCGCCAGGTCCCCGCCCACCTTCTGCATTCCGACGAAGAAGAAGTCGAACTCGCAGCCTAGTCACCCGCTCTTCTCTCAGCGACTTCTCTCGATGACCGACGCAAACGCCTCGGTCATCCCTTCGTAACCTCTGCACCAGCAATCAGTGTTAAAATTCGCGCTCCAATTCCAAGGAGCACACATGCGCAAACTCACCCGCCAGTTCCGCGCCGCAAGCCCAATTCTCGTTACCGTCTTCGCGATCCTGTTGTTTCTCGCGACGCCAGCGCGTCCCGATACCGTGATCCTGCACAACGGCGCCAGCTACTCCGGCAAATTCGATGTCCCCGCCGACTCGACCATCACATTCACCGACGCGCAAGGCATCCAGTACAACTTTCCCCTGAACGACGTGCAATCGCTCGTCTTCACCTCCTCCAACGACATCGTCACGCTGCGCAGCGGCAAGGTGTACTCCGGAAATTACACCGGCGTCAGCCCGATCCCGTTCATGGACGGCCAAGGCGTCGGCTACCAATTTCCGACGAAAGATGTCGCCTCGCTCGTTTTCACGCGCACGCGTCCCACGCCGCCTCCCGCTCCCGCCGGCCCCGCGAAAGTCATTCCCGTCGGCACCGAAATCACAATCCGAACCGACGACACCATCAACGCCCACGATTCCGGCACCGGCCAGCTCTACAGCGCCACGATCAGCCAGGACGTCTTCGACGCCATGAACAACGTCGCGATCCCCGCCGGCACGCCCGCGAAACTCGTCGTCCGCGACATCGGCACCGGTGGCGCCGTGCACAGCGCCGACCTCGTGCTCGATCTCTTTTCGGTCTCACTCAATGGCAAGGAATATCGCGTCGATAGCTCCGACGTGAACATCAACAGCAAGCGCGGAGTCGGCGCCAACAAGCGCACCGCCGAATTCGGCGGCGGCGGAGCCGCGATCGGCGCTCTCTTCGGCGGAATCTTCGGTGGAGGCAAAGGCGCAGGCATCGGCGCCGCAGCAGGAGCCGGCAGCGGCCTGCTGACTCAGATCTTCACCCGCGGCAAACAAGTCCAGGTCCCGGCAGAAACCTCCCTGATGTTCCGCCTCGACCAAACGCTGGTGCTGAAGCCGCGCTGATCCTGCGCCCCTGGCGACTCAAGCGTCGTTCAGCTTTGTCACAAACTCGTCACGCTCGAAGACCATCCGCAACATCAGTGATACACTCCCTCGCGAATTTCAGGAGCCGCCGAATCGTGCGCACTAAAAATTTCTTCGCAACACTCGCGATCGCAGCCACTCTTCTTATCCCGCAGGCTGCTCGCGCGCAGGATCAGGATTTCTCCAAGGTTCAAATCAAAGTCACCAAAGTTTCCGGCAACATCTACATGCTCGAAGGCGCCGGCGGCAACATCGCAGCCTCCGTCGGCGAAGACGGCATCGTCATCGTCGATGATGAATTCGCCCCGCTCGCCGAAAAAATCGCCGCCGCGCTAAAGAATCTCGGCATCACCGACAAGCCCGTTCGCTTTGTCCTCAACACCCACTACCACGGCGACCACACCGGCGGAAACGCCAACTTCGCCAAAGACGGCTCGACGCTGATCGCGCAAGACAATGTCCGCAAGCGGCTCGAATCCGGCGGTGTCGCAGGCAACGGCGGCAGCGTGAAGATGGAAAACAAGCCGGCCGAAAAGGCCGCGCTCCCCATCATCACCTTCGAGCACGACGTCACCGTCCACCTCAACGGCGAAGACATTCGCGCCTTGCATTTTCCGGCCGGACACACCGACGGCGACGCAATCATCTATTTCCCCAAAAACAATGTCGTCCACATGGGCGACGATTTCGTCCGCTACGGATTTCCCTTCATCGACGTGGCCGCCGGCGGCAGCGTGCAAGGCATGATCGCCGCCTGTGAAAAGTCGATCGCCCAGCTTCCCGCCGACGTAAAAATCATTCCCGGCCACGGCGCGCTTTCGAACGTCGACGACGTTCGCGTTTACATCAAGATGCTGCAAGAGACGAGCGCTGCTGTCGATGCCGCGCTAAAGGCGCACAAATCGCTCGACCAGATGAAGAAGGAAAAAATCCTCTCGCCGTGGTCAAAGTTCTCAAGCGAGGCTCAAAGCGAAGACGTTTTCATCGAGACGCTCTACAACTCGCTGACGAACACCAAAGGCCCATTCGTTAAACACAATTAACTGGATTTGGCGATAGAAAACGGCCTGCGAGCCGAAGTCCGCAGGCCGTTCTTTAATCCACTTATCGTTACTTCTCTATTTCTTTAGCTCATTACTTCTTTACTTCATTACTTCTTTACTTCGTTTTTCGCTGCTACGCTCCCGCCGCCTTCACTCCAAGCTGCTGCAAAATCCCCAATTGATCCGAACTCCCCCACCGCTCCACCAACTTCCCATTCTCAAACCGCGCAATCTGCACGCCCCGCGCCGACACTTTCCGACCCGTAGGCGCAATCCCCATGAATTCGCCCTGATGCGTCCCCGTCAGCGTATACGCGATCGCCACGTTGTCATCGTCCGCCACCAATTTCTCCCCCACGATGTTCAGATCCGGAAACGCCTTCCTCAATTCTCCGAAATAGTGGATGAATCCCTCAGGCCCCAACCCCTGCCCCGGCCCCGGATCATGATCCAGCGCCTTCGCATCCACCACCTCTCGTATCCCTTCCAGCTTCCCGCTAACCACCGCCTCCCCAAACTTGCCCTGTGCCGCAATATTCGCTTCTTTGCTCATCGCACTTCCTCCGTTAGAAATCCACTGCCGTTCATCGACACTGCTTTGATGATCCGAGTCGCATGAATGACATCTAGTTTTTAGGCTGCACATTGCCCACGAGTCGCAACCCGTTCCGCAAACTCCCTAGGTACAATGAATTGTCATGTACTTGACGATCTCAACCACGCACCACCCCGCCACTGACCTCGGCTACCTGCTCCACAAGCGCCCGGGCAAACTGCACACGGTCTCCCTCGCTTTCGGTGACGCCCACATCTTCTATCCCGAAGCCACCGCAGACCGCTGCACCGCCGCCCTGCTTCTCGACATCGATCCCGTCGGCATGGTCCGCCGCCCCGGCGGCCCTTCCGGCGAAGGCGGCTTGCTCGATCAATACGTCAACGATCGCCCGTACGTCTGCTCCTCATTCACGAGCGTAGCTCTGGCCCGTGCCTTCTCCACTGCGCTCGGCGGCCGCAGCAAAGACCGCCAGGATCTCGCTGACGCAGAAATCCCACTCGAAATTGATATCTCCGTCGTTCCGTCCCGCGGCGGCGAAGTCTTCCTTCGCAGCCTCTTCGAACCGCTCGGCTACACCGTGCGACCAACCCGCTTGCCTCTCGACACTCAATTTCCGGAATGGGGCGAAAGTCGATATTGGAGCATCGCGCTGTCCGCGAAAAAGCGTCTGCGCGATGTGCTCCAGCATTTATACGTCTTGCTGCCTGTCCTCGACGACGACAAGCACTATTGGGTTGGCAAAGATGAAGTCGACAAGCTCCTCCTTCGCGGCGAAGGCTGGCTCTCGACGCATCCCGCGCGCGAAGAAATCGTTCGCCGCTACCTTAAGCACCAGAGCTACCTGATGCGTGAAGCGCAGGCGCGCCTGATCGAAGACGAAGGCGGAGATCCCGACGCTTCCGCGGAGGAGCACGCCGCCGAAGAAGGCGTCCTCGAAGAGAAAATCAGCCTCAATCAACAGCGACTCGGCGCTGTCCTCGCCGCGTTGCGTCAAACTGGCGCAAAGCGAGTCCTCGATCTCGGGTGTGGCGAAGGCCGTCTTCTTTCCATGCTGCTCGCCGATCCTTCTTTCGCGGAAATCGTCGGTATCGACGTTTCTCCACGCGTCCTCGACCATGCAGCCGACCGCCTCAAGCTCGACACGATGCCGCCTCGCAAACGCGAGCGCATCAAGCTGTTGCAGGGCTCATTGATGTATCGCGATGCGCGCTTGAGCGGATTCGACGCGGCCGCCGTCGTCGAAGTCGTCGAGCATCTCGATCCGCCGCGTCTTGCGGCGTTCGAGCGCGTTCTCTTTGAGCACGCCCGGCCTGCGACGGTCGTGATGACCACGCCAAATCGCGAATTCAACGCAAAATTCGAAACACTGCCCGCTGGCTCTTTCCGCCACAAGGATCACCGCTTCGAGTGGACTCGCGAAGAATTTCGCGCATGGGCGAATGCTGTTTCGTCGAAATATCGATACACCGTCTCGTTTCTTCCCGTTGGTCCCGACGACCCCGCCGTCGGTTCGCCCACGCAAATGGGAGTCTTTCGCCGCACCGACTAACGCGCCGTTCAAAACATGAAAAAAGAATTCACATTTCCCGAACTGTCTCTGGTGGTTCTGATCGGCGCATCTGGCTCCGGTAAGAGCACCTTTGCGCGCAAGCATTTTCTGCCGACCGAAGTGATCTCGTCGGATTATTGCCGTGCGTTGGTTTCCGACGACGAAAACGATCTCGCCGCCACCAACGACGCATTTGAGGTGTTGCACTTCATCGCCGCAAAGCGGCTCGCCGCCGGTCGTCTTACGGTCGTCGATGCTACAAACGTGAAACCCGAAGATCGAAAGGGCTTGATCGATCTGGCGCGTCAATTCCATTGCCTTCCGGTCGCCATCGTTCTCAATGTGCCCGAAAAAGTCTGCCAGGATCGAAACGAGGTCCGAACCGACCGCCGCCTGGGTGCCCACGTTGCTCATCGCCAGTTACAGAGTCTTCGCCGTTCGATCCGCGGTCTCGATCGCGAAGGTTTTCGTCACGTCCTGGTGCTTTCCTCGCCGGAGGAAGCCGACGCAGTCGAGCTCAAGCGCGACCTCCTGTACAACAACAAGAAAACGGAAACCGGGCCGTTCGATATCATCGGCGACATCCATGGCTGCTACGACGAGCTGATCGAACTTTTGACCGCTCTCGGCTACACGATTCAGCCGGATTCGAACCCTGCCGCCGGCCCCTTCTCCATCGTTCCGCCCGCGGGACGCAAAGCCGTCTTCCTTGGCGATCTTGTCGACCGGGGTACGAACTCGCCCGGCGTGTTGCGTCTTGTCATGAAAATGATTGCGTCCGGGCAGGCTTACTGCGTCCCCGGCAATCACGACATCAAGCTTCTGCGAAAACTGCGGGGCCGCGATGTTCAACTCACTCACGGCATTGCCGAAACTCTAAGTCAGCTCGATAAAGAGCCTCCCGAATTTCGCTCTCAGGTTTCTTCTTTTCTCGACGGTCTCGTCAGCCACTACGTCTTCGACGGTGGCCGCCTCGTTGTTGCTCACGCTGGAATGAAAGAAGAAATGCAGGGTCGAGGTTCGGGCAAGGTCCGCGACTTCGCTCTTTTCGGAGAGACGACCGGCGAAGTCGATGAGTTTGGTCTTCAGGTTCGTTACAACTGGGCAGCGGATTATCGTGGCTCAGCGACCGTCGTCTACGGCCATACGCCGATCCCTGAACCCGAATGGCTCAATCGCACCATCAACATCGATACGGGCTGCGTGTTCGGAGGTAAGCTGACCGCTCTTCGCTATCCGGAAAAGGAAATCGTTTCCGTTCCGGCTCACAACACTTACTACGCTCCAGCGCGGCCTCTGCAACCGAAGACGGATGCACCCGAACTCAGCGCTCAGCATGCCCATGATGATCTTCTCGACCTCGAAGACGTCAGCGGCAAGCGGCACATTTCCACGCGCCTCCAGCACAACATAACCATCCCCGAAGAAAACGCGATGGCCGCGCTGGAGATCATGAGTCGTTTCGCGGCCAACCCGAAAGTGGCTGATCTATCTGCCGCCGACGATGTCACCGACCGAGACGACGCAGGAACCGGGCTTGCTCGAGCATCCCGCCGAAGCGTTCGCCTACTATCGCCACGAAGGCGTTCCGTCCGTCGTTTGCGAAGAGAAGCACATGGGTTCTCGCGCCGTGGTTGTGCTTTGCCGCGATGAGGATGTTGCGCGCAAGCGTTTCGGCGTTGTCGGCGAGGGCATCGGTGTTTGCTTCACTCGCACCGGACGCCGGTTCTTCGATTCCCAGGAATTGGAGGCGCAGTTTCTGATTCGAATTCGAGACGCCGCCGATCGCGCAGGCCTCTGGGACTCCCTGAAGACCGACTGGATTTGCCTCGACGCGGAACTCATGCCGTGGTCCGCGAAAGCCCAAGAACTCTTGCGTCGCCAATATGCCGCCGTTGGTTCGGCGGCGCTGGGAGCATTTCCGCCGGCGTTGGCAGGACTTGAACAGGCAGCATCGCAAGACCCGGAACTTGCCAAACTCCGTGATCGCGTGCGTGAGCGCGCTTCGTTTACGGAGCGCTTTGTGGCTGCGTATCGCCGGTATTGTTGGCCCGTGCATTCGCTCGACGATTTGAAACTGGCTCCGTTTCACCTGCTCGCTTCCGAAGGCCGGACCTACTTCGATCGCGATCATCTTTGGCACATGGAGACGATTGCCGGCCTTTGCGCCGCCGATCCACGCTTGCTGCTCGCCACCAAACACCGCAAGGTCGATCTTGTCGACACGGCAAGCCAGCAGCAAGCCATCGATTGGTGGACTGAACACACCGAACGGGGCGGGGAAGGCATGGTCGTCAAGCCGCTTCAGTTCATCGCAAGGGGCCGCCGCGGAGTCGTTCAACCCGCCGTGAAATGCCGTGGCCGCGAATATCTCCGCATCATCTACGGCCCTGAATACACGCTCCCGGTCCATCTCGATCGCCTGCGCTCCCGCGGTGTCGGTCGCAAGCGTTCGTTAGCGCAACGCGAATTCGCTTTGGGCGTCGAAGCCATCGAACGCTTCGTTCGAAACGAACCCCTGCGCCGCGTTCACGAATGTGTCTTCGGAGTGTTAGCTCTCGAGAGCGAACCCGTCGACCCGCGCCTTTGAGTTTGACTTCGTCCTGGAATTATCGTATATACAGTAATTATGTTCTCCTGGGATGTCGCCAAGGCCCTGAAGAACTACAAAAAGCATGGTGTTTCGTTCGAAGAAGCCAGAACGGTATTCAGGGATCCTCGAGGGCTGGAATGGATGGACCTCGAGCATTCGGAAGATGAACTTCGTTTTAAACTTGTTGGAACTTCGTCCGAAGGGCATGTGCTTATCATCGCTTATACGATACGGGTACTCGCCAATGACAAAGAAACGACACGCATCATCAGCGCCCGTCCGGCAAACCGCAAAGAGCGTAAAGCCTATACCGGATAGCCAAATCGATTACTCTGACATCCCGGAATCGACCGACGAAGAGCTCAAGCGTGCGCGTCGCGTCGGCCGTCCCAAAACGGGCTACGCGAAACACCTCATTGCAATCCGCGTCTCCCCGCGCGTTCTTGACCTTCTCCGACGGCAAGCGCTCAAAAACAAGAAGCCGTACCAGACATATATTCACGAAATTCTCGAACGAGCTGCCAACAAGTCCGCCGCATAATCGGCCGACACGCTGTTCGAAACACCCTGCGCCGCGTTCGAATGATAATCAGTCAATACTGTATTGACAAAGTATCAATTTCGTGGTATACGTTTATGTGTACGCTGAACTTATTCGAATTCGCTCGAACGACCCGTTTGAGCGGCACCCTCCAATCTCTACCGCGGCAGAGTTCGACCTCTACACTCGTCGGCGTCACATATCTCCTTTAGAATCACATCCTTGCACAATGTTGAGTTGTAAACCGTTTAGAATCACATTCATGCAAGAAAACACCCGGGGGGTGGGTCGTGTCCCAACTAACTTCCAACGAAGTCTTACCTGGTCGTGCCGAATCGGCGGGCTCCAAATTGTCCGTTGCGGGCGGGCGTTCCACTGGGAGAAAATTGGGCCCGCGCTTCTTCGAGGCTGAAAACATGAGCAATACCCCACACATCGGCGAACTTACTCCTCCAAATCGGCTGATGCTCACGCCAGGTCCTTCTTCGATGGACCCACGGGTCTATCGGGCATTGGCTACTCCGCTGGTCGGCCACGTTGACCCGTGGTTTCGCGGGTGCATGGACGACGTCCAGGTGATGTTGCGACACATATTCCAAACCGAGAATCGGATTACGATGCCGCTGTCCGCATCGGGTTCTGGCGGTATCGAAGCCAGCGTCGTCAACACATTGGAAGAGGGCGACGAGGCGATCGTCGCGGTCAACGGGACATTTTCCGATCGCATGGCGGTGATTGCGGGTTGCACTCCGGCCAAGGTCACAAAGGTCGAAGCGCCCTACGGAAAGCCCGTGGACGCCGACGATGTGAGGCGAGCGGGGAAGGGCCGCAAGATCAAGATCGTCGGACTCGCGCATGGCGAGACTTCGTCGGGTGTGCTGACCGATCTCGATAGTTTTCGGCAGGTTGCCGACGAACTCGGCGCGCTATTGATTGTGGACACTGTCGCTTCGCTCGCCGCCGTGCCAATCAACGTGGACCGGCAGCGGATCGATATTTGCTTCAGCGGCACCCAGAAGGCGATCAGCGCCCCTCCGGGCATGTCGCCGATTACAGTGAGCCCTCGCGCGGAAGAAGTATTTCGCACGCGCAAAACGAAAGTGCAGAGCTGGTACTTCGATCTGACCACCGCAATGAACTATTGGGGCAAAGACAGGCTCTATCATCACACGCCGCCCATCTCGTTGATTTTTG
This sequence comes from uncultured Acidobacteriota bacterium, assembly GCA_963766985.1. Lineage (GTDB taxonomy): Bacteria > Acidobacteriota > Terriglobia > Acidiferrales > UBA7541 > Acidiferrum. The sequence continues at coordinate 223,570 of CAVYCJ010000002.1, read as the reverse complement.
CGCTGCGCGAAGCGATGCGCATTGTGCTGGAAGAAACGCTGGAAGGCCGCTGGGAGCGCCACCGCGTCAATCAGCTTGCACTGATCGCAGGGCTTGAGGCGATGGGCCTCGAACTGCTCGTCAAGAATCCGAAGGATCGGCTGCCTACCGTCACTTCCGTGATGATTCCGGCCGGCATCGATGACGTAAAAGTTCGGACCCAGCTTCTCGATGAATTCAATATCGAGATTGCCGGTGGCCTCGGCCCACTGAAAGCAAAGATTTGGCGCGTCGGTTTGATGGGCTATTGCAGCCAAAAGCCGTTCGTTCTGTTATTCTTGGCCGCGTTAGAAAAAACTTTGCTCGACCAGGGCTTCCGTGTCCCCAGTGGCGCTGGTGTTGGAGCCGCCATACAGAGCTACACTCATGTGGATACCGCAGCCGCCGCAGTCCGTTGAAAAAGGCAGGTCGTCCAAGGCCGGAAAAACGTCGGCCGACGCAACCGACGAGCTCATCGATTCGTCGATGAAGACGTTGAAAGTTCATCCGGACGAGCGCGATACCGCGAAAGAGACGCTGACAAGGCGTGAGGGAGTACGAGTGACCACGACAGATATTAAGCAACACGAGAGCAATGCGACGGCGAGGCCGATGCTCGCCAACAACAGCGCGCAGAGCGCGTTTATCGGCGAATTCGACGTGGAGTCGAAGCTCACGAGCGAGAAATTTGTCTGCCGTTTTTCGCACATGTGGAACGGCATCGCGACGCGCCACGCGGATACGATCGACACGAAATTTTATGTGAACGGCGAAGCGCAAGTGGTGGGATTGGCGCACACCGCATTCGTTACGTTTCGCGATAAGTCCGGCCGCGATTTAACCGATCGCGAAGCGAGCTTCATCGCCGCGGAATATTTGCGCGAGCGCCTCGAGCAGGATGATGTTCGTCCGCTTTACGACGCATTTCGCGACGACGTGTTGCGCCTGATCGACGCGATCGGCATCAAGTAAGTCCTTCCCTGAAGCGCACTCTTACCTGAAGAATGCGTTTTGCGCTCGCCGGCGCGAAGCCTGACAACGACTGAGATTGAAGTGCCCGTGGAAGAACGGCCCATCCGTCTCCGTTCCTGTGCAATCATATACCTCACATGAAGCTAGCTCCGCTTCCTCCCAAAACAACCAGCGATCGGCTGACAACAGTGCTCTCGTATGGCGCTTTGTTGCTGCTGATTTATCTGATGTACCGGATTGTCGAACCATTTTTTGTTCCGCTCGCGTGGTCGGCCGTGTTTGCGATTTTTTTCTATCCATTGCACGAACGGCTGCAACGGAGAGTGAGCCCGAACACAGCAGCACTGATCAGCACTACGGGCGTCACCTTGTTGCTGATCGCACCCGCGATCATCGTGCTGGTTTTTGCCACGCGGCAGGCGATTGACGCGACTACGCGGCTGCAGGCGGCCCTGCTCGATCCCGACAAAGAATTGTCGATGCACACGGTTGCGTGGCTTCACAATCATCTGCCCGCGGCGTGGCAGGATTGGGATTTTTCGCAGCCGATCCGGCAAGGCGCGGAACGGATTGCAGGATTCATCGCGGCGAATTTCGCCGGGGTTCTGAAAAATCTGACAACGTTTTTTGTCGATCTGTTCATCGTGATTTTTTCGCTGTTTTTTATGTTTCGCGACGGCGAGAGCATCGTGCGCGGCGTGAAGCATTTGATTCCGTTCGATGAGTCGATTCAAACGGACATGCTGACGGAATCGCGCGACCTCATTTTTGCAAGCGTCGCTGTGGGACTGGTGATCGCGTGTTTGCAGGGATTGTTGGGAGGATTAGCCTTCACAATCGGCGGGATTCCTTCGGCGGTGTTTTGGGGCGTGATGATGGCGTTTTTCTCGCTCGTGCCTGTTGTGGGATCGGCGTTGATATGGGTTCCTGCGGCGTTGTGGCTGGGATTCAGCGGGCATTGGGGCAAGGGAATTACGATTCTGGTGATCTGCGGCGCGGTGGCGGGAACCGCGGACAATATTATTCGGCCGCTGCTGCTACGGAATCGGACGCACTTGAACGAGTTGCTGCTGTTTATCGGAGTGCTCGGCGGCCTTGAGGTTTTCGGGTTGCTGGGACTTGTTGCAGGGCCAACGATTGTGGCTGCGGCGATGGGCGTATTCCGCGTTTATATGGATCGGCGCGACGCAATCGCTACGCAAGAAGCCTGACGACGCTCGTGCGGTCCCTTCCCCAGGGATTGCAAATACTCGCGTGGCTTACGACAACAATTGATGAACCGTGGTTCTTGTTCATCACTATTTGAAGTAGCGACGGGTGAGGAACAGCGATGAGGTCAAAAGCGAAGGCGAAGAAGAGTGGAGTGGCGGCGGATAAGCTCGAGCTGTTTGATAAGTTGATTGCGGTTCGTCCGGAGATTGAGCGGAAGGGTGCGAATAACGCTTATGCTGCAGTCAACGGGAATATGTTTTTGCTTATGCAGCCGGATGGAGTGCTGGCGATAAGTTTGCCGGACGATGCGCGCGAGGAATTCTTGAAGAAGTACAAAGCGAAGCTGCATGAGGCTTACGGGGCTGTGATGAAGGAGTATGTGGCGGTGCCGGATGCGGTGCTGGGCAAGACGAAAGAGCTCCAGAAGTATGTTGCGATTGGCTATGACTACACGAAGTCGCTGAAGGCTAAGCCCACGAAGAAGAGCCGGTAGTTCTTCGTTTCAAATATCGATTGGGCATCATCTAAACCCGCACCCTCTAAAAGCTGAGGGTGCGGCACCCAAAGGCCTACTAAAAACATTGGAGCTGAATTGCTGGCGGATCGGGCGGGGTCGTGTTGGATCTAAGGCCCGCGATCTGGGAAACGATCGCGGCTACAGGGTGGCTGATCACAGTTTCGCCAGCCCCTGAAGCAACAAACTGCAGTTTGGCCTTGGTCCTGAGTACAGGAGGCGAGATTTGAACAGGGATCCGGGAAAGTCGGTGCGGTGCGGTGGGCGTGTGCTATCGTACGCGATTGAGACGATGTATGGGACGAGCTGAGAGCGAGACAGTAGTGGGAACTAACGGAACGAACGGATTCAAGCCGGCCGGGAAGCATGCGGAGCTGCCTCCGGAGAAATTGCGGTGGCGGTGCGAGACTTCGCGATTGCCGTTTGAGACGACGGCGCAGGCCGAGCTGCGCGAAGGATTTATCGGACAAGAACGGGCGCTGCGAGCGCTGAAGATGGGCGTTGAGATGTCTGCGCCTGGTTACAACATATTTGTGTGCGGATTAGCGGGCACGAGCCGCGGCGGAACGATCGCGTCGATGATCGGCGAGGTGCATCCGACGACGAAGCCTTCGCTGGATCGCTGTTACGTCAACAATTTCAAGATTTCGGACCGGCCACGGTTGCTGTCACTGCCGCGAGGGCAGGCGAATCCGTTCAAGAAAGAGATGCAGGCGGGGATCGATTTTTTGCGGCGGCGGATTCCGCAAGTTTTTGAGGGCGAACCGTTTCAAAGGCAAAAGGGCAGGATCGTCGAGCGATTTACGGTACGTGAAAAAGAGTTGATGGACGATTTCACGCGGAGAATTTCGCGAGAGCAATTTGCGCTTGGGCATATGCAGGTGGGCGCGGTGGCGCTGCCGGAGATTTTTCCCGTGCTCGAAGGGCAGATGGTGCCGATCGAAGATATTTCGAAGATGGTGCATGAAGGCAAGCTCGACTCGCCGGTGGCGGAAGATATCGAGCGGAAGTATGAGCAATTCCGGCAGGAATTCACGGTGGTGTATCGAAAGACGCTGACGTTGTCGCGCGAGTTGGCGAGCGAGCTGAGTTATCTGGAGCAGGAAGCGGCTTCGGTGCTTGTGGATGGTGTTGTCGAAGAGTTGAAGGAAAAATATTCGAACGCGAGCGTGGCGGAGTACTTAGAGGAAGTGCGGCATCACTTGCTGGACAACCTCGAACCGTTTAAGGAGCGCGAGGGCGAAGCCGAAAGCGACGTAGACGCGACGCCTTCGTTGGAAGGACTCCCGAAGTTTCCGGGCGCGCCGGAGAAGGATCCATTTCGAGTTTATGGCGTGAATGTGATTTTGGCGCATGGCGACGACGAAGGGTCGCCGGTGATTTTTGAAACGACGCCGACGTACGCGAATTTGTTCGGAACGATTCAGCGGGCGTACGACAGCCGAGGCGGATGGACGAGCGATTTCATGGATTTGCGCGGCGGTTCGCTGCTGCGCGCCGACGGCGGATTTTTGATCATGTATTCGCTGGAGGCGCTTTCGGAAACGGGTGTCTGGCGCGCGCTGAAACGGACACTGAATCACAACCGGCTGGAGATTCAGCCGTTGGATACGTTTTATCCGTTTGGTGGAAGCGCGATGAAGCCGGAAGCGGTGCCCATCAGCGTAAAAGTGATTTTGATCGGCGACCGCGATTTGTACGAGATGTTGTACGACTACGAAGAGGATTTCCGGAAGATTTTCAAAGTGCGCGTCGAGTTCGATGAAGAGATGCGCATGAGCGATGGCGTCATCGCGGAATATGCGGGGCGGTTGCGGGCGCTGTCGGAGAAAGAGAATTTGTCGCCGTTCGATCGCGGGGCGTTCGCGTCGATTCTGGAATATGGCGTGAGGCAGGCGGGGCGGCGGAACAAAGTTACGGCGCGATTTGTGGATATTGCGGATCTGGCGCGCGAGGCGGCTTATGTCGCGTCGAATGCGGGCGAGTCGGTGGTGCGCGCGGCGCATGTGCGGACGGCGCTGTCGGCGAAAGATGGAGCGGCACAATCTGATCGAGACGCGCATTCGCGAAATGATTGAAGAGGGGACGCTGCTCGTCGATCTGGCGGGGACGCGCGTCGGGCAAGTGAATGGGTTGAGCGTGCTGGAGATTGGCGGGTATTCGTTCGGCAAGCCAGTGCGGATTACGGCAACGGCGGCGCTCGGAAAAACCGGGCTGATCAATATTGAGCGGGAATCGAATTTGAGCGGTCGATTTCACGACAAAGGCATGCACATTATTTCCGGATTTTTGCGCAGCCGATTTGCGCAGGACAAGCCGTTGTCGCTGGCGGCGAGCATTTGTTTCGAACAGTCGTATTCGGGAGTGGATGGGGACAGCGCGAGTTCGACGGAAGTGTATGCGCTGGTGTCGGCGCTGGCGGATTTGCCGCTGCGACAGGATATTGCGGTGACCGGGTCGATGAATCAGCAAGGGGATGTGCAGGCGATCGGCGGGATCAACGAGAAGATCGAAGGATTTTTTGACGTTTGCAAGATTGAGGGGCTGACAGGATCGCAGGGTGTGCTGATGCCGGCTTCGAACGTCGAGGATCTGATGTTAAGAGAAGATGTTCTCGATGCGGTGACGGCAGGGAAGTTTCATATCTGGCCGGTGGCGAAGATTGAAGAGGGAATTGAAGTTTTGACGGGGATGAGCGCCGGTGTGCGGAATGGCGATGGCGCGTTTGCGGGCGGGACGGTTTTCGCGAAGGTTGATGAGCGTCTGGGGAAAATGGCGCGGGTGATGAAGGAATTTGAGTAGGGCGTAGTGGCGGCTCGGCAACGACGTTTCGATCCACGACAATTCGTGAAAGCGGCTGTGATTTTTGCGTGCGGAGCGTTTTTGCTCGTGCAGTCGGGTGTGCTCATGCGGCCGCGTCGTCCGTTTAGATTTCCGGATGAGACACGGCAAGCGGTGGAAAGTTGGATCGGATGGGGCTTGCTTGCGGCGGCGGTGTGGTTTTATGAGGCGCGCAGCGACGATGACGATACGAAAGACTCCATTGATGGCTCAACCAGACGGAATGATGATTCCTCGATGCTAAATCCTTGAAACACAAACATAGAAGAAGGTGGAGGAGGTCGGCGCGACCAAGGGGAGCGCCGCCTTTGTTTGATCGTGATGGTGTGCGCTATGTGATCGGGACGGTCGTGCTGATCCTGATTGGGTACTTGATGTACTCCATTCTCGCGCGGCGACACATTCGTGGTCGTGCAGATTTGTGTCCGTGGGATGGGTCGTTGCCGGAATGGACGACGCGACGGGCGGATGGGTTGTGCGACTACGGACATTCGAATATTCGCTCGGCATCGCATACGTGGAGAGGGCAGTGTCCGGATGGGATGCGGCCGCTGGGTGCGGATGATGGAAAAAGCATGAGGTCGCCGGTGTCGGGCGATAAGAAAATCATGCGACCGCAATGAGGTGAATGGCGAACGTTGAGAAGTGGGTGGAGTTGAATTTAAACCCGCACCCTCCAACGGCTGAACGTGCGGCACGCAACAGCCGAAAGGAATTGTTTCGGTGTGGATGGAGTTGGATCTAAACCCGCACCCTTTAAAATCGAAAGGGTGCGGCACCCAAAGGCAATTCGTTAAGAGTTGAGGCATGGGTGAGGCTGAGTCTAAATCCCGCGATCTGGGAAGCGATCGCGGGTACAGGGTGGCGTTATTGTGTTGGGGCGACGTAGGCGCGGCGGTGGGCTACGGTGTAGTTCGGCGGCGCGGCGGCGGTGGGGGGCTGGCTGGGTGTGGTGGAAGATTGCGCGGAGGGTTGCGCGGCGGATGGGGTTGAGTTGGGTGGGGTGATGCGGACTTCGAGGGTGTGGACTTTGCCGTCGTGGACGGAGGGGGCGAAGGCGAGGCTGTACTCGTGACGGATGAGTTGGGCGATTTGGGTGTAGATCGTGGTGTAGTCCTGGGCGTTGTTGGGGAAGTAGACGCGGCCGCCGGTGGCGTCGGTTAGTGCGCGGAGCAGGCGGTCGGCTTCGTCGAAGCCTTGCGCGGTGAAGGCGGCTTTGGCTGCGGCTTTTTGAGCTTCTTCCTGGTCGTCCGCGGATTTGTCCTTTTTGTTTTTCTTCTTGGTTTTTGTCGGTTGCGCCGGCGCGCGCATCGCTCCACTTAAAGAAATTGCCAGAAGTCGGACGTCGCTGATTTTGAGGCGCGATAGCGCGGTCTCGATATCGGCGGACGGCGACGTGTCGAAGCCGGTAGAGAGAAGGACGATTGTTTTTTTTGCTTGGGTTTTGGCGAGCCAGTCGAGGACGGTGTTCAGGCTCTTGGAAAGATTGAGATTTCCGAAGCCGACGTAGTAGCGAACGTTGGAGAGCGCGGCGTAGGCGGAAGTCTTGTCGGAGGTGAAGTCGAGCATGAGCTGCGGAGCGTTGTCGTACTTTGCGACGGCGATGCGGTCGCCGGAGGAGAGGCCGTCGAGGAAAGAGTGCGAGGTTTGCACATGGACGGAGGCGAGGAAGTAGACGGCGGGGCCGGCTTCGACGAGAAGGAGGACTTCGGCGGGTTCGACCACGTTGGCGAAATCGGTGATGGGTTGTTCGACGCCGTTGTCGAAGATGTGGAAGCTTTCGCGGGTGAGATCGGGGATGAAGTTGCCTTGAGGGTCGGTGACGATTGCGGAGACGTTGACGCGATTGACGGAGATTTGGATGGAGGGGGATTGGTCGTATTGCTGTGAAGAATATTGAGCGGGCGCTTGAGAGGAAGATAGATTTACCACAGAGGGCGCGGAGGTCACGGAGGAGGAATCGGGTAGTGACGACGCGGCGAGTGCCAGGGTTATGAGGAAGAGGGAGAGAAAGCGCATTGGGGATGTAGTTCGCACGAGTGATTTTTATTGTAGTTGAGTGTAAGGCCCGCGATCTGGGGAACGATCGCGGCTACAGGGTGGTCGTTGTGATTTGAATGAAGGTTTTATCTAAACCCGCACCCTTTTAAAAGCGAAAAGGGTGCGGCACCCAAAGGCCATCTCGCTCATTGATATATTTTTTCCCCGAGGTTGTTACTGGAGCCATTGGTCGAAGTGGATGCCTTTTTCGTCTTTCCAGGAGGCGCCGGCCATTTGGTGGAGATGGCGGGAGAAAACCTGGGGGTTGGCGTCGGCCAAGATGTGGGGGACTTTTGCGGCAGCGGCTTTCTGGTCGGCGGTGGCCGCGGGCTTTGCGGCGGCTTTTTGCGCTTCCTCGATCCAGCGGGCTTTGGCGGCGGGCCAATCTACCTTTTGAAAATCGAAGAAGTAGAGGCCGTTGATTTTCGCGGGATATTCGGCGCGAGCGGCTTGCAGCGGCGTGAGGACGGCGGCGGACATCGTGTCGCGTCCTGCGAGAGCTTCCTTGACGGATTCGAGTTTCGGAGCGCCGTAAATGTAATTGGGAGTGACGCCGAGATGGTAGAAGTTCCACTGCGCGACGCCCTTTGCACCTTGCTTCCCGGACAATGAAATTTTGAGGAAAGTGGTGTCGCCTTCCGTGCGCTCTGAGGAGATCTGATCGCCGAGAAGCGTGCGCATGACTTTCAGCACTTCGGGTTTCTTGTGGATGCCGAAAACGTAGATCGATTTGTCGGGATCGAGCGACGGGCTGAGTTGCATCGAAGTCGTTTCGCCGGTGGGCAAAGCGAGAGCGTCGGCAAGCGGCATGCCGAGTTTTTGTTGCGCCAGCATTTCGAAGAGAGCGGCGGGATTGTTGCCGTTGGGAGATGATGCGGCCAAACCACGCTTGAGGACTTCGTAGAACGCGGGCAGATCGAACTGTGACTCGCTGTAGGAGATTGCGCTGGGCGGCTTGATGGCGAGAGATGGCGGGGAGTCGACGCCTTCGGGCCAGAGATCGAGGATCGAGCCGGGAGCGGTGTCGCCGAGGATCGCGCCTTGAAAATGCGTTTTTGCGCCGTCGAGCACGACGTGTCCGCAGATCGAATGCACGGCTTCGAGTTTGATCGCGGTGAGCACCGCATCGAGATGGAAACCGTTCTCGGAACTTTGCGCGAGAGTTCGAACGGCGGGAATGGCGGCGAAGAGTTCGAGGACGCCACCGAGATGAGATTGAGCTTCTTTATAGGCGGCGGATTGTGCGAGCGAGTCAGGCGGCGTGGCGCCTTCGAGGCGCGGCAAAATTTGTTCGAGTACGGAGGGATCGTTGGCGCTGGCGGCGTACTTGCCGTGCTCGATCCAGTAGGTCGTGCCGGTCTTGCGCTCAACTTTTAGTGCGGGGATGCCTGCGATCGTGGTTTGCGACAGTTTCGGGAGTTCCTTTTCGTCGCTCCGCATTTTCAGGACGGCTTTGGAGAGGAGCGCTTCTTTGCCGGCGCGGTTGTAGACGAAGAAAAGGCCGTTCCATTTTGGGGTGGGGCCGCCGGCGGTGGAGGGAGGAGCCGAGTTCGCGGCCGCTTTTGATTCGGGCTTGCCGAGGTAGCCGATGACGAAACCGTTTTCGAATAGCGCGGAGTATTCCTGAGCCTCAGCGGAGGTGAGGGCGGGCTTCGGGGTGTCGGCGGTCTTGGAAGCGTCGGCAGGCTTGGCGTTGTCGGTAGATTTCGCGGCGGTGTTCTGGCTCTGGCTGACCAGGTTGTCGAACATTGCGGCGCGAGTTGGAGCGAAGTCGGGGTCGTCCCAGAGAGCGAATAGATTGTTGGCGTGGCGGATGTCGGCCGCGGGGGCGCCGCGCCAAACGATGTAGAACGTGGTGCGGGCGGGGAGCTGGGCGGGCTCGATGGGTGCTTGCGCGCTGGCGCGCGGTATGGCGAAAAGCAACGCGAAGAATAGAGTGGGCAGAAGAATGGTGATTCTTCGGCTGGGGGAGGGGTGCATGTTTGCTCCAGAGCGCCTGGGTGGCGGCAGGATTCAAGGGTAGCGGAGTTGCGATTGGGGGAAAAAGTGGCTGGTGGGGCAAGGTTTCCAGAGGGGAGAGTTGGCGGTTGATCAGTTGAAAGTCGAAAAGGGAAGGAACGATGGGTTCGATTTTGCGGCGGTGGACGCGTGTAAGGCGGGATTACGTTGAGGTCCTTCGGCCGTCCTGCGGACGGCGCTCAGGATGACAACAGTTTTTATATGTCGGAGATTCGCAGATGCGAGGTGCTGAGGCGAATGCTCGTTAACGGGATTAGGTCCGGGCAAGCTGGGGCGCAGCGGTGCTGCGCCCGTACATGGTTTGCCGTGGGGCCTAATTCGATGATGGCTTGTTTAGTGTTGGTGCGGCTGAGGGGGCAGCGGCTGGAGCTGCTGCTGGAGTGGCCGACGCGGGCGCTGCTGAACCGCCGCCACCGCCTACGCCTTCTTTGGGCGTGGAGAGGTAGCCGTTGATGTCGTTTTTGCCGACATCGAAGACGACGATTTCGTACGGGGTCATGCGCGACGCGCCCTTGAGATAGAACTGAACAGGCTCGCCGGCGGTCTTGTCTTTCTTTTCGATGGAGCGATCGTCGACGAAGACGGTCATCGTGTACTTGCCTTTTTTCTGGTCGGTCTTATTCAGCGTGACCTGAACGGGACCGACGCGTTGCGCCTGTTTGCTCTTGGAGATTTTAAATTCGTAGTAGTTACGGTCGCCGCGGCGCTTGAGCTCGTCGAGGTCGTCGTGATTGTGCGCGATGAGTCCGCTCATGACGCCCATGTCGCCCTGCGCGCGATCGAGTTTGCTCTTGGTGGTTTCGAGATCGGTTCTGGTGTCGGCGATGTCTTTCTTTGCGCCGCCGAGGTCGGTGGAGACGGCGCCGATCTTTTCGTTGGTTTCAGACTGAACGGCGGTCAGTTGCGTGGCGAGTTTCTGATCGGACGCGAGCTGTTCATTGCGAATTGCTTCCGCGCGGCTGCGGGCTTTGGCGAGTTCGGCGGCGGTGATGCCAATTTTTTGTTGCGTGACTTCGATGTTGCCCTTGAGCTCGGCGAGGCGGGAATTAGCTTGATCGAGCTGCGCGCTAAGAAGCTTGTTCTGATCCTGCGCCTTGGTCAGATCAGTTTGCAGTTGCGACTGCGCAGAGTGCCCGGCATACGCGAGTCCGGCGACGGCGAGGATGAGCGCGCCGAAGAGCGCGGCGATCCAACGCGGAGTGCCTGTGTTCGTTTCGTAAGTATAGGACTCCTGCGGAGTCGGGACGTTTGGCGAAATACTCATTCAACCTCCTAGAAGATCACCCCAATTGAACGATCGTATCATTGCAAAAACGACAAGAGCAATTGGGGTTGGGAACACGAATTCGAAACAGCAACACACCGGAGCTCGCTGCAGGAGCGGTTTGCGTTGGTGCTTTGGCGTTTGGACGGACGGGATGGGCGCCGGGTTTCAGGGATTCCATTCGGAGAGTTTCGTGTCCTCCGGGACATCGGTCGCGCTTTCGAAATCGAGCTTGTAGCCGTCGGGATCGGTGACGATCGTGAACCACATATTGTTGCCGACCTGGGGCTCGCTCGCCTGAATGCCGCGAGACATGAACTCGCGATACAGGGCAAGAGCATCCTTGCACTGATAGGAGATGCTGACGCCCTCTCCGGGGTTGTTCAGCGGCGGGCGGGAGTCGTGGCCTTCGGTGGAGAACTCCTGGAGCATGATGGCGGCGGAGTCGCGCTCAAGCCAGCACCAGCGCAGCTTGCCGTCGGGCGTCCACTGTTTTTTTATTTCGAAGCCGAGGCCTTCGGTGTAGAAGCGGACGGAGCTCTGGATATTGCGGACGCGGAAGAAGGGGACGGCGAGCTCGATGTTGTTGGCGATTTTCGTGTTGAGCTTCGCGCCGGATGTCATGCGAGCACCTCAGGCGTTGACGGCGATTCGTTTTGTGCCGGGCCTAACTGCGCTTGCGGGACTTGCTTCTGTTGGCCCCTTTATTGCCATTGCCGGAGTGAGAAAGTTCGGGCCAGCGCGCGTAGATGTTGGTGGTGAGGCCGCCGCGCGGCGTGAATTCGCCCTTCACGATACACCATTCGGGATCGATGGCGTCGACGATGTCGCGCAGCATTCTGTTGACGGCGTTTTCGTAGAAGATGCCGAGCTGGCGATAGGCGAGGAGATACATTTTGAGTGACTTCAGCTCGATGCAGTCTTTGCGGGGGACGTATTGGATGGTGATGATGCCGAAGTCGGGGAGGCCGGTCTTGGGGCAGACAGAGGAGTACTCGGGAAATTTGGTGGTGATGACGTAGTTGGGGAATTGATTCGGCCAGGTTTCGAGCGCGGGGAGCTTTGTCTTGATGCCGGCGGCGGCGTGTTCCGATGTGTAGTCGGGCATTGGGAGATTTGACCTCAATTGAAATTATATATGCGGCGGCTGTTTGGGAAAAATCGAGGATGGACGGGGAGAAGTAACGAAGCAACGAAGTAAAGAAATAATGATGGAAAGAATGACGATAACGCGGAGGCGCGGAGGGACGCTGAGAAAAGGTTGGGCTGCAAGAAGATCGAGGGGCTTTGCGATCGAGTTGAGGTGTTTGGGGCGCAGCGGTGCTGCGCCCGGACATGATCGGGTGGCACGAGTTGATGCGAAGAAGGGCACGGCAGTGCCGTGCCCTGCGTTTGAGTAAGGCGAAGGCGCGGGTATGTGACGCAAATCCGAGACCGTTTATGTGTCAGCGGCCGCGGGTTATTGCGGGGTTAGGGTGATGTCGTCGAAGGCGATGGAGAAGCCAGAGCTGCTGGCGTTTTTGCCGGAGACGGTGAATTTGAAGGAGTAGGAGCCGGCGGCGGCGAAATTGAAATTGCCGAGATCTTGCGTGGCATAGATACCGCTGCCGGTCGCGTTGTATTCGTCTTGCGGCGCGCCTGCATTAGCGCCGTTGATGGCGAGCTGGTAGGTGCCACGGGTATTGAGGAGCTTGGTTGAGATTTTGACGTCGTAAGTGCCGGCGGTCGCGACGTTGACGGTCATCGTGACGCTCTGGCCAGCGGCGGTGGCGTCGAGAATCGTGCCGGTCGTGTCGGGGAACCCGGTGAATGTGAATTGGCGGAACGTCGGGCCGGAGCTTACGGCCGCGAGATTCGCGGTCTGGAAGACGACGGGAGTCTTGGTTCCGGTCGTGCCGCCAGAGGAGCTGTAGGTCCACGTGAGAATTTCCTGCGTGGCTGTGGAGCCGCCGGTGCCGCCGGTGAATCCGACGAAGGCAGTGTTGCCGCCGACGACGGAGGGAATGTTGACGGGCCACGATGTTGTGAACGTCAGCGCGGTGTTGACGGTGTCGGTGATGGTCAGCGTCAGAGTTGCGCCATCGTAGGTGATGTGGGCTTTGAGGATGTCGCCACTGTGCAGGCTGACGTTGCCGCCGATCGTCGTCGCAGGCGTCGTCGGCGAAGCGCCGTTGGTGTAGAGGCCGGTGGAGTTGGTGCCTTCGCCAGCGTTGCTGTAGAGATCAAATTTTACGGCGACGCTTTTGCCGATGCCGGGCGCACCCGCTGTTGAATCGGGACCGTAGCCGAGGCCACCGCCACCGGGACCGAGCGCGGTGATGCCGGTGTTTTGAATGGTGAAGGTGATGCCGTCGGCGGTTGGCGACGTCAGCTGGAACGTGAAATCGTTGGTGAATGACTGCACGTTGACGGGCGTAGTCCAGAAAGCGGAGGCGGATTCGTTTTGTGCTGTGGTGTCGGTGAGTTGCAGGCGCGTGCCGTTGAGTTTGGTGTGACCGTTGAATTGCAGGCCTGCGTTGTTGAAGCCAGAACCGAAGTTGATTGCGGCGGTTCCGGTGCCACCGGAGCTGATGGTGATGACGGATTGTGCGATGGCGCTGTTGCTGAAGCCGGATTCGACGGCGATTGCGCGAACGGTGGTGGTGGCGTTGACGATGAACGCGGCGGCGTACTTTGTCGAATTTGCGGTCGGAGCGGAACCGTCGATCGTGTAGTAGATCGTTGCGCCGGGGTCAGTGATGGTGACGGTTTGCGCGGACGTGTAGGTGCCCGTCGCAGGCGTGATCGTTGGAGTCGGAGCGGCCTGGAGCGGGTTGATCGTGTACGCGGCGCTGGTGACGGCGCTGGTGGTGAAGCCTGAAGCGGTGGCGAGCGCTTTGATTGTTTCGGACGCGGCGACTGAGATTGGAGTCGAGGCCGAGAATTGAAGCGTGCTGCCGCCCGCAGTTGTGGCCGGGGTCGATCCGTCCGTGGTGTAGAAGATGGTGCTGCCGGGCGTGGCGTCGGTCAGCGTGACGGATTGCGTACCGGTGTAGGTGCCTGCCGCCGGGCTGAATAGTGGGGAGGTGGCCTGCTGCGGCGTTGGCGTTGTGCCGGTGCTGACGAAACTCCAGTTTTCGATTTTCTGGCTTGAGGTGAGGCCGCCGGTACCGCCGGTGAAGCCGACGAACGCGGTGTTACCGCCAACGATGGATGGAATGTTGACGGTCCAGCTGGTGGTGAAGGTTCCGGCGGTGACACCGTCGGTGATGGTCATGGTCAGCGTGGTGCCGTTGTAAACCATGTGGACGGAGAACTCGTCGCCGCTGTGGAGGTTGATAGCGGAACTGGTCATGTCCGTCGACGGAACGGTGGGCGAAACGCCATTCGTGTAGAGACCAGTTGAGTCCGCGCCTTCGCCATCGTTGCTATAGAGATCGAATTTGATGGCGACGCTCTTGCCGATGCCGGCAGTGCCTCCCGGTGTATCGGGGCCGTAGCCGAGGCCGCCGCCAGCGGGACCAAGCGCGGTCAGGCCGGTATTTTGGATTGTGAACGTTATGCCGTCAGCGCTCGGGTTGCTGAGCTGGAAGGTGAAGTCGTTGGTGAAATTCTGGATGTTCTGCGCAGTGTTGAACCAGGCGCTGCCGGCTTGATTGGCGACGCCGCTGGTGAGCTGCAAGCGGGTATCGTCGAGACCGGTGCTCCCGTTGAAGGTCATGACGCTGGCGCTCGAGCTGAAGCCGACGGGGAAACTCGGCGCGGAACCGGCGGCAACGCCGATGCCGTAAGCGGCGCTGGCTTGCGGGCTGGCGGTGAGAGTGCCTGAGGTGGCGATGGCGTTGATGGTTTCGCTCTGGCTGACGGTGACGGTTGCGGAGCCGACCGCTTTGGTGGAGGAGGTGGTGGCTGGAGCGTTGATGGCGTAGTAGATCGTCGGACTGGGCGAAGCGTCGGAGATGGTGACGGTTTGCGCGGAAGTGTAGTTGCCCGGAGCGGGGGAGAACGTGGGCATGAGCGTTTGCGTCTGGAGCGTGTAGGTCTCGTTGTTGACGGCGCTCTGGAGGAAGCCGGTGGCGGTGGCGATCGCGGAGATTGTTTCGGTGGAGCTCACAGTGATTGCGCCGGTGTAGGGCGTCGAAGCAGTCGTGGCGGTGCCGGTGGTCGAATAGAAAATTTGCGCGCCAGGTGTGCTGTCGGTGATGCTGACCTGGATCGAGCCGACGAAAGATTCCGCGCCTGGATTGATGACGGGAGTTGCAGTCGGCGTTTGACCGTTGGAGAGGCCGTAGAAGGTGAGCTGAGTGGATGCGCCGACGTAGACTTTTCCGTTGGCAACGGTGGGAACGGTGAATTTGACGGCGCCGCCGGCGCTGTCGGTGGATTTGACGGAGCTGTCGTAGAGCGTGCTGCCGACGTTGGTCGCATCGGTTGCGCGCAGGATGGCGTTGCCGGAGCCGAAGCTGTCGGACTCGACCGACCAGATGATCGGGCTGGCGCCCGCGTTCGAAGAAATGGATGTCGTCGGACTTGGGAAGCCGATTGAGGTTGGGCCGGTGCTCGTGGCGCTGGTGGGGAATTTGCCGCTCGAAATTGGAAATGTCTTGAGCTTGTCGTTTTTGCCCCAGATGTACATCGTGCTGTTCAGGAATGAGGGCATACCCCAAATACCTGCGGGGATCGGGAACGAGCCGCTACCGCCGTTGACGGGGATTTCCTGAGCGATGTTGTCGGAGCTCGTGCTGTAACCGCCCATGTTGTCGCGATCGACGATGTAGAAGCGGCCTTCTTTGCCGGTCTGAAAGAGTTCGTGGGTGTGGCTGCCGGATTGGTCGGGGAGGATCAGAACACCGCCGGATGCGACGTCTTCGTCGGCGCCGTTGAGGGCGACCTGGTTGAGCGGAGTGAAATCGTCGGCGACGGTCATGACGCCGTTGTTCAGGTGAAGGCGAACGATGCTGTCGCCGTAGTCCATCGTGTTGGTGTAGGGCGTGGTGGCGTCGAAGGTGCCGTTGCCGGTGGCGACGAAGAGGCGGCCGCCCGGACTGTTGCCGGTGGGATTGAGCGTGTCGGCGGCGATGCCGGAGCCGCTCATCCAGATGCCAGCGCCGATACCATTTGCGGAGGAGCACCAGACGCTGGTCTGCTTCAACGTGGATGCGTTGTAGGCGAGAATCCAGCCGTGCCAGGGGCCGTTGTCGCCGTGCGCGGCGAACGCGATGTAGACGATGCCATTGAGCAGCAGAAGACCGGCGCGATTGTTTTCCCACTTCTGGTCGAAGGTGAGCGTGCCGCCGCGAGCTGCCGTTGCCGTTGCCGGAGACGGTGCCGGACAATTGAACGGGACCGCCGAATTTTTCCGCGCCGCTGGTGATGTCGAGTGCGTGAAGGCGCTGGAAATAGCTGCCGTTTTCTTTGGAGGCGCTGACGAGATACATCGTGTTCGTGGAAGGGTCGATGACGGGAGTGCCGGTGATGCCGATGATCGGGGTGATGTCGGTGGTGCTGACGTCGCCCTGAGGGATGGATGTTGCGCCGCTCGCCGCGCCGTGGGCGGAGGTGAGCATGCTGGCTTTCCAGAGCGGATTCGCGTTGGTGCCGCCGTTGGTGTCGGCATCGAAGGCATAGACGGTGTCATTTTCGGTAGCAACGAAGACGACGTTGTGCGTGCCGCCGCCGGAGATGGCGACGTTCTGCATATAGAGCGGCTGGGCGTAAATTTGGCCGTCTACGGTTTGCGAAAAAAGGCGGCTGAAATTGGAGGGAGTGACGGCGGAAGGCGTGAGTTGCGTTTCGTTGGTATAAGAGCCCGAGCGCGTGTTGTCGTAATGCTGCGTGGTGACGTTTTGTGCGCGAAGCGCGGCGGGGAGGAGCAGCGAGGCTGACGCCAGGAGCGCTGCCGGCAACGCGCGGGCAAGTTTGCTCGCAGATTCGGAAGATTTTGAAGACGAGGACACACGGCGGCAGACACTGAGAACAGTGCGAGCGAAATTTGACACGACGGACTCCCCCTGAGAACGGCTGAAGCTTACGCTCCGGTTTTTTTGTTCTGGCTCGCGACGGGACGGTCACGCGCCGGCCACTTCGTACGACTGATTTGTCATGCGATGCGCTCGCGATTGGGAGACGAGCGCACTCTCTCACTGGGTTCGCGCGAGAAGGTCACGCGAAAGGTGGGCAAAGTATATCCAGAGACCTTCGGAAAGCACAATAGAACGCCGAAAAATCGGGGGCGAAAGTTAAGTTTCGATATGGTTACCGGGCGAGCGGCGGAGGAAGAAGAGGCCGGTGTCGGTTCTGTGTTTGAAAGCTGCAAGCGCGATATAAGATAGTGCGGAATTTTGGAGGATGCATGCGAGTGAAGAGCCTGAGCGTGTGTGCGTTGGCGTTGCTTGGTGTGGTGGTGGGATTTGGATTTGGTGCGTCGGCCGCGTTTGGGCAAGCGACGGTCCCTCCGCCGAAGAGCGATGAGGCTTACAAGCATGGGTTTACGGTGGAGCGGATTTACGGCGGGTCGAGTTTGCTCGGGCACACGACTACGGGGATTGCGTGGGCGCCGGATGGGAAGCATTTGAGTTACTTCACGGATTTGGCGGGCGGCGACGCGAAGCAAGGACGGCGCAAGGAATTGTGGGAGATGGATGCGGTGTCGGGCGAGAAACAATTGCTGGTGGGCGCGGACAAATTGGATACGGCGCTGCCGGCGGAAGCGGAGAACACTTCGCAAGCGACGGGATTGGGGCGGCATGCTCCGGCGCAGTACCAGTGGGCGCCGAATGGTGGGGCGCTGTTGTTGCAGGGCGGCACGGCATTGGCGTGGCTTGATTTGAAGTCGCAAACGGCGAAGGTGCTGGTTTCGGGGAAG
This sequence comes from uncultured Acidobacteriota bacterium, assembly GCA_963766985.1. Taxonomy (GTDB): domain Bacteria; phylum Acidobacteriota; class Terriglobia; order Acidiferrales; family UBA7541; genus Acidiferrum. Next base: position 205,846 of record CAVYCJ010000002.1, on the reverse strand, counting down.
GCGCCGATCGCGGATCCGAAGATTTCGCCGGATGCGAAGTGGGTGAGTTTTGTTCGCGATCACAATTTGTGGCTGGTGCGCGTGTCGGATGGGAAAGAGCGCGAGTTTACGAAGGGCGGGAGTGAAGAGGTTCGAAAGGGCGAGCTGGATTGGGTTTACCCGGAAGAATTGGAACTGACGACGGCGTATTGGTGGGCGCCGGATTCATCGTCGATTGCGTTTCTGGAGATGGATGAGCGCAAGGTGACGACGTATCCGCTGGTGGATTTTGCGTCGGTGACCGGCGAAGCGGAAGAGGAGCGCTATCCGGTAGCGGGCGGGAACAATCCGATTGTGCGTGTCTATGTGGCGAAATTGGATGGCGGCGAGTCGCGGGTGATGGATACGGGCGCCGACACGAACATTTATTTGCCGCGCGTGGAGTGGCTGCCGGATTCGAAGCACGTGGCGATCCAACGGTTGAATCGGGCGCAGACGGTGATCGATTTACTGGTGGCGGAGCCGACGACGGGTAAATCGCGCGTCGTTTTGAGCGAGAAGGATTTGTACTGGATCAACGTCAGCGATGATTTGACGTTTTTGAAAGATGGGAAGAGGTTTTTGTGGTCGAGCGAGAAGACGGGATACCGGCACATTTATTTGTACGACATGGATGGCAAGCAGTTGGCGCAGTTGACGAATGGCGAGTGGGAAGTTTCGGCGATACAGGGAGTCGATGAGGCTAAGGGGATTGTTTATTTCACGGCGACGGAGAAATCTCCGCTGGAGCGGCAGTTGTATCGCGTTGGGCTGGATGGAGCGGGGTTTGCGCGGATTTCGAAAGAGGAAGGGACGCATGCGGTGAGGTTCGCGCCCGGGGCGACGGCTTACGTCGATACATATTCGACGAATCTCGTGCCGCCGCGGCAGGACCTGATGCATGTGGACGGCAGTCGCGCTGCGGTGATCAACGAAAACAAAGTGGCGGCGCTGGAGGAGCTCCACTTGTCGCCGGTGGAATTTTTGAAGGTGAAGTCGCACGACGGCGTCGAGCTGAACGCGATGATGATCAAGCCGCCGGATTTTGATCCGGCGAAGAAATATCCGGTGCTGGTTTACACGTACGGCGGGCCGCACGTACAGGTGGTGACGAAATCGTGGGGCGGCGCGGGCGCGCTATGGCACGAGTTGATGGCGCGCAACGGCTACATTATTTTTGCGCTGGACAATCGCGGGTCGGCGGGGCGCGGGCATTTATTTGAGGAGCCGATTCATTTTCGGTTTGGGGCGCAGGAGATGTCGGATCAGCGCGACGGAGCGGCGTATCTGAAAACGCTGCCGTACGTCGATGCGAAGCGTATCGGGATTCACGGATGGAGCTATGGCGGGCACATGACGTTGCACGCGATGTTTGAAGATCCGCAGGATTTCAAGGTTGGATTCGCGGGCGGTCCGGTGACGGATTGGCATTACTACGATTCGATTTATACGGAACGCTATATCGGGTTGCTGCCGCAGAACGAAGAGAGTTATCAGGAATCGTCGCCGATCGAGAACGCCAAGAATCTTCAGGGCAAGCTGATGATTGCGCACGGGACCGGCGACGACAACGTGCACTACGCGAACACGCTGGCCGTGATCAACGAGCTGATCGAGAACCAGAAATATGTCGAAGTGATCGCCCTGCCGGGGCGCGGACACGGCCCGACCGATCCGGAGGCGCGGGTCGTGCTCTGGAATCGCGTGACGAAATATTTCCTCGACAATTTATAAAAATGACGAGCTGCCTGAATTGACGATCCGCCGCTATTTCTGCGGTTTTACGTCTTTGGTTTCGATGGCGGGGCCGATCTTGATGGTCGAGCCGAATCGCTTGTAGTTGGCGTAGCGGATGGTCATGCGCATGTGGACTGCGCCGGTGCTGAAGTGCAGCTCGTCGTCGGAGCGCGTGTAGGTCGGGAACCAGTAGTGGCCCTCGATGTTTTCGCGGAAGGTTTCGAATCGCGGGAAAATGTTCTCGTTGCCATGCTTGATGATGTCGGGCACGGCTTTGCCGTCGGTCTTCACGATATTCAGATCGCGGTCGTCCACCCAGATGCGGCCCTGGAAATAGCGCTGATTTTTCTCGATCCTCTTGGGCTTCACATCGAAAACGTAGGTGCCTAGCTCATCGAGGGACTCGCGGCCGACGTAGGTCACGTCGTATTTCGGCAGCTCATCCGATGTCAAAACGAACGGTTGGACGTGCTCGACGTCGTCGAGGTCCTGCTGCGAAAGCTGGATGCGTTGGAGTGTCGGCGCCGGCGCGGAGATGACTTTTTCGTAGCGCTTGCCTTCGGGCGTAAACAAGATGTCGCTGGTCATGCGGTATTCGCCGTCGGCGCGGCCATCGAAGTCGATGGTTTGCACGACGAAAGTCTGCGTGTAGGTGTAGTTGTCGCGCTCTTTCTTGAATTCGAGTTCGCGGTCGCCGAACTTCTTGATGACTTGATCGATCGGGATGTCGGGCGGCTTGGTGGAGATTTTGGCGGGCTCGTCGGATGATGTGGCGTCGTCAGCCTTTTTGGTGGGAGTTTGGGAGGCTGTCTTGGAGACGTCGAGAGTGGGAAGCTGCGCCTTGGTCGAGAGCGTGGGGAAGAACATCGCTGCCGCGATCGCTGCGCAATAGAGCGCTGTTCTAGTGCCGCGCGTTACGCGCCTCGGTTCGAAAGCGGCGAGAGGGGGCGCGATCACTTCAAATTTCTGCTCATGACATGATGCTTGGTCTCCTCGCGGTTGCCGAAGACAGATGTGGCACAGCCGCGGCCTGCAATTGTGCGGCCCCCATATAGGACCGTCGCGGAGAACCTTAGGTTGCCTGAAGAATCGTGCTGGTTCGCCGCCGAAGTCCCGCCCGCACGAGTCAATTATCGCGCGTTTGCGAAAGCGAGAGAAGAGAGAATCGGTTGCGGGGCGGCGTCGCGATCCGCGCGTCGACCTTACGCGCGACCTGAACCAAAATCCAATGCAGAGGCGCAGAAGACGCAAAGGTACGCGGAGAAGAAGAGCTGACGAGCCCGGTCGGAATTAGGGCGTGATGATGTCGCGGCGCTGCGGCTTGACCTGAACGATCGCGAGGCTTGACGCGTCCCAGCCGCCGCCGAGTGCTTTGACGAGCAGAACGCTGGCGACGAGACGCTGCCCTTGAATCACGGCAAACTCCTGCTCGTTTTGCAGCAGGTTCTGTTGCGCGGTGACGACATCGAGGTAGTTGACCAGGCCGCCCTGATAGCGGCTGGTGGAAATGTCGAGGGTGCGCCGGGCTGCGTCCACCGTTTCCTGTTGTTCCTGTTGCGCGTCGCTCAGCACGTTGAGCGCGGTCAATTCGTCCTGCACTTCCTGAAACGCGCTCAGCACGGTCTGGCGATAGCTCGCGACGTTGGCGTCCCAGCCCGCGCGAGCGAACTGAACCTGAGCGCGACGCGCGCCGCCGGTAAAAATGTCTTCCGCAGCGTTCGCGCCGACCGCCCAGAAGATGCTCTGGATGCTGGCGATTTTGGTGATGTCCGCGCTTTGCCAACCGGCTTGGCCGAATAGATTAAACGAAGGATAGTAGGCCGCCTGCGCCACGCCGATCTGGGCGTTTGCCGACGCCATCAGGCGCTCGGCTTCAGCGATGTCGGGGCGTCGCTCCAGGAGATCGGAAGGAAGCCCGGCGTTGAGCGGGGGCGGCTCGCCTTTGAGTTCACGCGGCGCAATATGAAAATCGGGCGCGGCGCGATTGACGAGGACCGAGATTGCGTCTTCGAATTGTTTGCGCTGCTGAATGAGCAGCGTTGCCTGCGTGCGCGTGGAATTGAGAAGAGTTTCTTCCTGCGCGACGTCGAGGCCGGATGCAACGCCGCCGTTGTGACGAGAATTGACGAGGTCGAGTCCCTTTTGCAAAGCATCGACGGTGCGGCGAAGGATGCCGATTTCGGAATCAAGCTGGCGCAAATTGAAATAGTCACCGGCGATTTGCGACGTGATGAGCAAGCGAACGTTTTGCAGGTCGGCCGCGTTTGCTTGATAGGCGGCTTCAGCGGCTTCGATACTGCGGCGGCGCTTGCCGAAAATATCGAGCTCGTAGTTGACGGTGAATGGAATTTGGAATGTGTTTTGTTGATATGGGGTGAGCGGAATCGTGGAACCGTTGGTCGGCCGATTGCCGGCGAGCCGCTGGCGTTCCACACCGGCGCCACTCGAGAGCGTTGGGAATAGCGTCGCGACCTGAATCGCTGCCGTGGCGCGCGCCTGTTCGAGGTGCGCGATCGAGACCTTGATCGTTTGATTTTCGGCGATGGCCTGAGTTTCGAACGTGTTCAGGTCGTCGTCGTTGAAAACTTTCCACCACTCGCCTTTATCGAACGCGTCTTTGGGAGCGCTTTCACGCCAAGGTTCCGCGACGTCCCACTTTTGAGGCACGGTTGCGTCGGGTTTTTTATAGTTGGGGCCGACGGTGCAGCCGCTGATGACGAATGCGCAGAACACCGCGCAGGGCGCCGCAAGCCGCAGCGACGCTGACGCAATTGTTCCATTTGTTCCCCGCAGGGATTGGAAATGCTTTCGCATCAGGGTTTATTTCCGCTCGGCGCGCCGGTCTTGTCGTTGCCGTTGGGGCTGCCACCGCTGCTGCTGGGCGAACCGCCCTGGCCGGGCGCGGCGCCGCCTTGCGGTTGATCTTGCTTCGGTTGCTTTACGTTGACCTGCATGCCTTCTTCGAGCGAGTCGGCGGGATTGAGAACGATCCAGTCGGTCGACTTCAGGCCCTGCAGAACTTCGAGCGTGGTCCCGTAGTCGCGACCAATCGTAAGTTCCTGCAGATGCGTTTTGTGATTGTCGTCCACGATCACGACGCGCAAGCCTTCAGCGCGGAAAAGGAGCGCGTTCACAGGAACGACGAGGTGCTCACCGACGGCTTTAACCCCGAGGTGGACTTGGGCATAACCACCGGGGAGAAGTTCTCCGGCTTTGTTGGGCACGTCGACTTCGGTATTGAGGGTGCGGCTGGCGAGGTCGATGGCGTCGGCAGTTCGGACGACTTTGCCTTCGAATCGGCGTCCGGGATATTGCACGAGCTCGAGTGACGCGGTCAGCCCCGCGCGGATATTTGGCGCGTAGACTTCGGGGACGCGCACGTAGGCGCGAATCGGATCGGTTTGCGCGAGGTTGAACAATGCTTGTCCGGCGCCGCCGTTGCCGGCGTTGATCAAATTTCCGGGATCGATGTTGCGCTGGGTGAGCACACCGCTGAACGGCGCATAGATGTGTTTGAACGATTCGAGTTCTTCGAGGCGCCGGACGTTGGCTTCGGAAGCGGCGGTGGTGGCTTTTTTCGCTGCGAAATCGCCGACTGCGTTATCAACTTCCTGCTTTGAGACGCCGTCGGTCTTGATCAGCTCCTGAAAGCGATTCGCCGTGATTTTCGAAAGGTCTTCGTTCGCTTTGGAGGTGCCGAGGTCGGCTCTCGCCTGCGAGAGTTGCTGATCGACTTCGGGCGTGTCGATGTCGGCGAGCAATTCGCCCTTTTTTACCCGGCTGCCGATGTCGTGATACCAGCGCACGAGATAGCCGCTGGTGCGCGCGTAGATCGGAGATTCGACGTACGCCTGGGTTGTGGAGGGAAGTACGAGATCTTCCTGGCCTGGCGCGATCGTCGGATGAATGACTTGCACGTTGGGCACGGCCATTTGTTCGGTTTCGCTGGCGAGCGTTTTGAACTGCGTGCGGCGCGAAAGGAGTGTGATGCCGCCGACGACAAGCAGCACAAGCACAATGATCACGAGGACGAGGAAGAGATGGCTCTTCTTTTCGGGCTCGTTGTACTGCGAGTGCGTGCCGTATTCCTGATCGTAATGAGGTCGAGTTTCCGTCGTGGTCATTCGTTGCTCCGCTTTGCGTCGGCCATAACTTTAGATGCTGGGACTTTCAGGCCGCTTGATGCCATAAATTTTTTTGCGGCGCGCTCGGCCAAAATGGGCCGAGTCACCGTCGCTGCTTCTGCTGCTAAGCCGTTGCCGGCGACAATCCCGATTCCTCTTCGCGTGCACGCTTGCGTTCACGGCGTCCGTGAATGATGGAGAAAACAACCGGAACGAAGAAGAGCGTTGCGATCGTGGCGAAGAGCAAGCCGCCGATGACGGCGCGGCCGAGCGGCGCATTTTGCTCGCCGCCCTCGCCGAGGCCGATGGCCATCGGCACCATGCCGATGATCATGGCGAGCGCGGTCATGACGACGGGGCGCATGCGGACAAAGCCGGCTTCCAGCGCGGCTTCGCGTGCCGACTTACCTTCGTTGAGCTGTTCGCGAGCAAAGGACACCATCAGGATGCTGTTCGACGTGGCGACGCCGACGCTCATGATCGCGCCGGTGAGCGATGGAACGCTGAGCGTGGTGCGTGTGATTAGCAGCATCCAGCAGATGCCAGCGAGCGCGCCGGGCAGCGCCGTAATAATGATGAACGGGTCGAGCCAGGACTGGAAGTTGACGACGATCAAGAGATAGACGAGCACGATCGCGCCGACGAGGCCGATGGCGAGGCCCTGGAACGATGCCTGCATCGTTTGCACCTGGCCGCGAACGACGATGTGGCTGCCCTTGGGAAGCTTCTTCTCAGCTTCATCTCGAATTTTTTGGACTTCGTCGGCGACGCTGCCGAGGTCGCGGCCGTTAACGGCGGCATAGACGTTGATCATGCGCTGGACGTTGTAGTGATTCACGACGGCCGGCCGCGAGGTCGTAGTGGTAGTCGTCAGGTTCCCGATAATTTGCGACGGAACGCTTGGCGATGCCGCGGTGATCGGCGTGTTCAGTAGCGCCTGGTAAGTGTCCACGCGATATTGCGGTGTCTGCACAGCGACGTTGTAGCTGACGCCGTTTTTCGGATCGAGCCAGAAGGCCGGCGCGGTCTGGAAGCTCGAGCTGAGCGAGACGAGCAAGTTTTGCGCGACGTCTTTGGCCTGGAGGCCGACGGCCTGTGCGCGCGTGCGATCGATATCGAGATGCAGCGTGGGCTCGTCGAGCGCTTGCTGCACGTGGACGTCAACGGCGCCCGGAACGTGGCGCAGCTTGGCGGCTACTTCCTGCGCCACCGCGAAGTTGCCGTTCGTGTTGACGCCGGTGATGGCGACGTCGATCGGAGCGGGCGAGCCGAAATTCAAAATTTGCGTCACGATGTCGGCGGGCTGAAAGAAAAATTGAACACCGGGGAACCGGCGCGGCAATTGCGAGCGCATTTCGTTGATGTAATCGGCGGTAGGGCCGTGCTTTTCATGGAGCTGGACGAGAATTTCGCCGTCGGCGGTGCCGAACGTGCCGGAGTTGCTGTAGCTGAGATTGATGCCGGAATAAGGAACGCCGAGGTTGTCGAGAATCGTCTGGAGTTCGTCGGGCGGGATCGTTTGGCGAATGGCGGCGTCGATCTGATCGGCGAGGCGCGCGGTTTCTTCGATGCGCAGGCCGGTGCGCGCGCGGAAGTGCATGCGGATCTGGCCGGCGTCAACTTTCGGGAAGAAGTCGCGGCCGAGGACGAAGAGGAGGCAGCCGGAGAGAAGGCAAAAGATCAGAAAGCACGAAGAAAACACGATTGAGGAATCGAGCGCCGCTCCGAGCGCACGGCGGTACGCATTGCGCGATTGTTCGAAGCGATGTTCGAACCTTTGCTGAATGCGGCGGAAGAATCCTTGTTTTTCGCCGCGATGCTCTTCGGGGATGTATTCGTCCTCAGAACTGAGGAGATACATCGCCATTGTGGGGACGATGGTTCGCGACCACATGTAGGAGGCGAGCATGGCGAAGGAGACGGCTTCGGCGAGCGGGACGAAGAGATACTTCGCGACGCCCGTAAGGAAGAACATCGGGAGGAACACGATGCAGATGCAGAGCGTCGAGACGAGCGCGGGGACGGCGATCTGCTGCGCGCCGTCGAGAATCGCCTGCACGGTTTCCTTACCCATGGCGAGGTTGCGGTTGATGTTTTCGATTTCGACGGTGGCGTCGTCCACAAGAATGCCGACGGCGAGCGCGAGGCCGCCGAGAGTCATGATGTTCATCGTTTCGTGGAGCGCGCTAAGCAGCAGGATGCTGACGAGAATGGAGAGCGGAATCGAGACGACGATGATGAGGGTGCTCTTCCAGTTGCCGAGGAAGAGCAAAATCATGATGGCCGTGAGGCAAGCGGCGATCAGCGCTTCGCGCAGCACGCCTTCGATCGAGGCGCGCACGTAGAGCGACTGGTCGAAGAACATGGTGAGCTTGAGGCCCTCGGGAAGCGACCCTTTGTAGCTGTTCAGCGTGGCTTTGAGGTCGTTGACCATGTCGAGCGTGGAGGCGCTGCCCGTTTTATAAGCGGACATCAGCACGCCGCGCTGGCCGTTGGCGCGAACGATGTTGGTTTGCGGAGAGAAGCCGTCGCGAATGTGAGCGACTTCGCGCATATAAATTGTGGCGCCGTTGACGGTTTTGACCGGCAGGTCGTTGAGTTCAGCGATGGTTTGCGGGCTGCCGTTCATTTCGACGGTGTATTCAAGCGTGCCGAGTTTGGCGGTGCCGGTCGGGAGAATCAGGTTTTGCGCGTTGACGGCGTTGACGATATCGACGGGAGACAAGCCTTTGGATTGCAGCGCCTGCGAATCGAGATCGACTTGAATCTGGCGTTGCTTGCCGCCGTACGGGAAGGGAAGAGCGACCCCGCGAACGGTGGCGAGTTGCGTGCGGATGAAATTGTTGCCGAAGTCGAAGAGCGCCTGTTCGCTGAGGCTGTCTGACGTCAAGCCGATCTGGATGACGGGAACCGTGGATGCGGAATAGATTGCGACGAGGGGCGGGGTTGCTCCGGGCGGGAGAGTGCGCAAAATCGTCTGCATGATCGCGGTCGTTTGCGCGAGCGCGGTCTGAATGTTGGCCGTGGGCTGGAAATAAATTTTGACGACGGCAATACCGTTTAGAGATTGCGACTCGATGTGCTCGACGTCGTTGACGAGCGTGGTGACGAAGCGCTCGGAGTTGGAAGTGATGCGCTCTTCCATCTCTTGCGGCTCGAGGCCGGCGTAGTTCCAAACGAGGCTGATGACCGGAATGTCGATGTTGGGGAAGATGTCCGTGGGCGTGCGCGGAATCACGACCGCGGCAAGCAGCACGATGACGAGCGCCATCACGATGAAGGTGTAGGGTCTAGAAAGAGCTAATCGGACTATCCACATTGCGCTTCAGTTTTCCCGTTCAGGCGCGCCTCAGGCGCAGCCCCTTAGGCCTTCGCGTTTAGCCTATGTGATTCGTTTCTTCCGTCAGAGAGACCGGTGCTCCTGTTAGATTCGCGGGAGCAATTTTTTGGGTACGCTTCCTGTTTTTGGCAGTGCCGCGATTACGCCATAATTCAAAAATAGGAGTCAAAACCTTGCGACTTTGCATCACGCTCTCTTCAAGTTGGCAATTGCAACACCAATTGGTAAGGGCCGCCCGGCACGCAGCAACTCTATATTTTTCAGAGGTTTGCCGCAACGAAAAGAGGCAGCGGGATCAGATCGTGCCCAGTTTAGATGCCCAAATTTCAACACATGTTACATAGTGGGCCGCGCCGTTGGGTGGGCAGAATATTAGCGGAGTGTAAGGAGAGGAGCGCTGGTCCGGAACTCTGTGATTAGCGCGAGAAGCCGATAAGCGAACAGGCATCCGCACATCGCACGAAATGCGCGGACGGGTAAAAATTGGATTCGGCGCGATTCGCTATTCGCGGAAGATGAAATTCATGCGCAGGCCGCTGACTTCGATCACGTCGCCGTCGTTGAGTTTCTTCGGTCCGCTGATCGCGGCGCCATTGACCTTCGGAATCTTGTCGCCTGGGCCGACGTAGAATCCGTCGTCGCGCTGGTTGATCTGTGCGGCCAGCTGCGGCTTGAACCATCCTTTGAGGTGCACGGTCGCCATCTTTGACTTGCCGATGACGGTCAGCTTGTTGGTCAGGACGTATTCTTTCTGATCGGTGTTGCCGTTCAGGATCACCAATGTAGGGACTTTGATTCTGCCCGCGGCGAATTGCGTGCGCTCGCCCATCGCGGCGGCTTGCGACAACATTTCGCGTCGCGCCTTTGTGTCGAGCACCATGGTTTCGTTGATGCGGGGAGCCGCAGGAGCTTTCTTGCCAGTATCGCCCAACGAATTCGTATCGCCCGAAGCGTCGACCTTGATGTGGTGCTTGCCGACCCAGATCGAGTCGCCGTCGTGCAGGGTTGCGCGTTCGACGCGAAGGTCGTTGACGAACGTGCCGTTGAGGCTGGCGAGATCCTCCACTACCAGGCGTCCAGCCTCGACGTAGACGCGCGCGTGATAATTCGACACGGCGAGGTTATCTACGGGAAGGTCGTTGTCGGGCGATCGGCCGATCCCGATGGGCCGGCCACCGACGGGGACTTCCTTCACCAGCTTGTTTTCGAACATGAGGCTTAGCTTCGCCATTTACTTTCCTCCCGCCGAACCGTTTGTTGCGGTGTCTTTTTTCGAGCCGCGCCGAAGCCAGGAAAACCAACCTTTGGGTTCGTCTCCGATGCGCACAACAATTGCGGTGACGTTGTCGGCGCCGCCCTGTTCGTTCGCAAGCGCCACGAGCCGTTCCGCCGCTTTCGTAGGATCGGGCTCAGATTGGAGCGTGCCGGCAATCTCCGGTTCGGTGACCATGCGCGTCAAACCGTCGGAGCAAAGCAAAAGCACGTCGCTGCTGAATAAGGTGTGCTCTTCGGAATCGACCTCAATATCCGAGTGAGCGCCCAGCGCGCGCAGCAGCACGCTTTGCATGTCGCTGCGCTCGGCTTCGGCCGGCGTCAGAATTCCGCGGCGCACCTGCTCGGCCACAAGCGAGTGATCGCTGGTGAGTTGCTGCAAATTTCCGCTGCGAAGAAGATAGGCCCGGCTGTCGCCCACGTGCGCGATGCTCAGGCGCGTTCCGTCGATCCACGCCGCAGTAATCGTTGCGCCCATTCCGCGTTGCTCCGGATGCGTCTGGGCCGAGTCGAAAATGCTTTTGTTCGCGAGGTGTACGGCACTCGATAAGCGTCGCGTTTTCTCGCTCCAGGCGCTCGGCATGTCGGCGAAAATCGTCATCGACGGGTCGACCTCGGTTTCGGCGCAGTGCTTCTCGACAACTTCGACGGCCATCGCGCTCGCGATTTCGCCATGGGCTTCGCCACCCATGCCGTCGGAGAGGATGTAAAGGTTCATCGAATCGACGATTCGAAAACTGTCCTCATTGTTTGTGCGGACGCGTCCCACGTTTGTCACGCCGCCGCTTACAATTTGCACTGAGGCTCCTCGGTTTTCTTAGTGAACGCCCACGATCGCCCACACCCGTGCCTGGCAACCTTCTCTTAAACTAGCAGACCCGGCAACAGTGCGGTAGAAGCTGAATCCAAGTGATTACTCACCTTTTCGTTACAGGATGTTATAGGTCGCTGAAGCTCGGTTTGAGGGCGGCCCGAGGGGCGGGGATTCTTGGTCGGCCTCGGTGGATGGCCGTCGTTCCAAAACGGGAATTGATTGGTTTGGGGCTCGAATACTTCAAAAAATCACGTTTTGCCTCTTGACAAAGGGTACCTTTTGGGTTATTATACTACCTGATTAAGCGCCCGGCTCCACTGCCGGGCGTTTTTTATCCTGCCCGCTCCCCGACCCACCTTGATGGATTCGAATCCGTAAATCTGCATGTTGCTGTAACTACTTCGGTTAGCCGATGGCTTGTCCCATTTTGGGAAATGCTGCCTGCCCACATTTGGTCTCCGGTCGTGCCGAGGACACTCTTTCATTTGCTCCACTTGCTGAGCTTTCCGTTACAATCGCGGAGGAGCTTCAGGGGACCGTTGATTCGCAGGCAAGTGCAAAGCGTATTTCAAAACCGAATCGTCCGGCGTGTTTGCACTGTCGGGCTGGCCTTGGGCTGCTTGTTGGCGGTCGAATACGGAGTCTGGCCGTCGCGCGCGTCAGGACAGAGTCGCGATAGTGCGCCAGCGGCCTCCGGGGCGCGCATCCTGCTGCTTCCGCGGAGGATCGTGTCGGGCGAACACGCGACACTTGGCCGTGCTCGATATGAACGGCCGACTCACGCCTGGCGTGCGTGTGATCTTTTCGAACGGTGACCGGGTCACCACCGACACAACGGGCCGCGCGCTATTCGTCGCGCCGCTCGATCCCGGAAAAATATCCGCCACGATCGACGGCCACCCCGGCCGGGTCTTCGTCACAATTCTGAGCCCAACCGAAGCTTCGTCGGAGACGCTGCAAGTGACCGCTGCTCCGCGCGTGGCGTCGCTTGCAGATCGATTCGAACTCGCGGGTCGCGCGTTTTGCGCCGACGCAGACGCCAACAACGTCACGATCGGCGGCATTCCCGGTCTTGTTCTTGCATCGTCTCCAATGTCTCTCGTCGTTTTGCCACCCGACAATCTTCCGGCCGGCAACGCCGATGTTGTCGTGAGCTGCCAGAAGCGCGTGTCGGACCCATTTACGGTTCGTTTTGTCGAGTTGTCGTTGGAAGCGAATTCGTCGCCGCTGTCGCCGGGTGACCATCGCACGCTCACTGTGCATGTGCGCGGCACTCCGAACAAAATCGCGCTTGAGGCGCATAATCTTGCGCCAGACATCGCCGATCTCGATGGTGGGAACCCTTCGCGCGTTTCGAGCAGCGGAGGAGAAGATAACCTCGCGCGGTTTCAGCTCGTCGGCAAACAACGCGGAAATTTTGTGGTGTCGATTCGATTGCTCGCGCCGCCTGCGCCGCCACAGCCTTCGGCGCAACCTTAGCGGCGTACTCAGGCGGCAGGCGAACTGTGCTGAGCGGCGTTCGCGCCGATCATTTTCAACGTGAAATTTACGGTTCCCGTGAATGGCTTGCGATCGTTGTCGAGCTGTTTGATTTCGTTATCCCCGACAACGAGGAAATTCGTGACGCCATTGCCGGTTTTTGCCTTCAAGACATAAACGCTCGCCGATGGATCGCTTGGGGTGCCCTTTTCCAGCGTCCAGGTACCCATCTCGGTGTTTGTCGTGTTTCGCTCTTGATACGAACTGCGAATGAGATAGCGGCCGTGGCCCTCGGTGCCGTCAGCCGCGGCGAAGAGCCGCACCGTCGTGTCAATTCCAGGACAATCTGCGCATGGCAAGACACCGCGATACGCCGCGATCAATTTTCCGCGTGAAGCGGCCGGCGCTTTCTGCTGCGGCGCGGCGTCTTGCGCGTTCGCCGTCGGAACGCAAAACCCAATGTTTGCAACGCACAAGCTCGCCGCGATCATTCCTGTTAAAACTTGCCGCCGAAAATTCATTTTGTTCCTCCGAAAATTTCTGTTCTGCGCGCTTATTTATAGCAAGCTGCTTACCAAATCGTGCAACGGTTCTCTGTGGGGCGCACCATCGCGTCACCCGCCTTGCAGCTGAACGCTTTCTGAAATTCGGGCAGATTGCTCAGCGGGCCCAGCACGCGGTACTTGCTCACCGGATGCGGGTTCGTCAGCACGAATTGGCGCTGCGCGTCGGGACGAATCTCGTCGCCGCGCGATTGTCCCCATGAAATGAAGAATTGCTGCTCGGGCGTGAAGCCGTCTTTGTTGGCGGGGCGCGGCTTTCCTTCCAGCGATTTCTCGAACGCGAGGTACGCGAGCTTCACGCCGCCGAGGTCGCCGATACTCTCGCCGAGTACGAGCTTGCCGTTTTCATGCAGGCCGCCGTCGACGGTGTACGCGTCGAACTGATCGACGACGCATTTGCCGCGGCCCTGAAATTCCTTGTAGTCGGTCGGGGTCCACCAATTTTTCAGCTCGCCGGTCGCGTCGTACTGCGCGCCCTGGTCGTCGAAGCCGTGGGAGATCTCGTGCCCGATCACCGGGCCGATGCCGCCGTAGTTCACGGCGTCGCTGGCGTTCACGTCAAACATCGGCGGCAGCAGAATCCCGGCGGGAAAAACGATCTCGTTGAGCTGCGGATTGTAGTAAGCGTTTGAGGTTGGAGTCGTCATGCCCCAGCGGCCGCGGTCGACGGGCTTGCCGATGAGTTGCGCATCGTCCTTCACGGCGAAGCGCCGCGCGGAAACGACATCGCTCCAGTACGCGTCGCGCGTGATTTCGACGGTGCTGTAATCCTTCCAGTTATTGGGATAGCCGACCTTGGGATTGAAAGTCGCCAACTTTTCGAGCGCTTTCTTTTTTGTGTCGTCGCTCATCCACGTCAGCGTCTGGATGTCGTCGTGGAGCGCGAGCAGGATATTTTTCACCATCTCCTGCATACGCGCTTTGGCTTCGGGCGAAAAAGTTTTCTCGACGTATTTCTTTCCGAGCGCCTCACCTAAATCGTTGTCGGTAGCTTCGACGCAGCGCTTCCAATGCGGCTTCATCTCGGCCGCACCCTGCAGATACTTTTGAAAGAAATTGAAGTTTTCCTGTATGAACGGAGTCGAGAGCGAAGGCGCGGCGGACAGCAAAACGTGCCACGTTAGGTAGGCTTTCCAATCAGCGACCGACGTTTCCTTCAGCTGTTTCTGGAATTCCTCCAGAAATTTTGGCTGATCGACGTTGATCGGGATCTTCGGATCGAGGCTCAGCGTTTCGAAATAGCTGCTCCAGTTGAAGCCCGGCGTCAGCTTCTGGACTTCGTCGAGCGTCATCTTGTGATCGGTGGCGTGCGGATCGCGCAGTGCGACATTGTTGAGTGACGCGCCGGCGAAGGCGGTTTCCATGCGCATCACAATTTTCGCGTTCTCTGCGGCGGTGGGCTTATCGGTGCCGGCCAGCACGAACATCGCAGCGATGTGCTCCAGATATTTCTCGCGCGTCTCTTTCGACTTGGCGTCGTCTTTGAAATAGTAATCGCGTTCGGGCAAACCGATGCCGGCAGCGCCCGCGTCGGCGATCACCGACGCCGGATTGTGCGGATCCTGACTCGATCCAAAAATAAAGGGAACGTAGATTGCTTCCTCGTTCAACTGCTGGATCACGGGCTGGAGGTCTTCGTTGGACGCGATCGAGTGAATCCACGCCATCTCGCGCGCAAGCGCTTTGACGCCAAGCGCGTCGATCGCTTTTTGATCCATGCAAGCGGCGTAGTAGTCGCCGATCAGTCGCTCGGTGGATTTCGGCGGCTCTTGCGGAGCTTTTGCCGCCGCGTCCTCGAGGATTCCGTGCAGAACATCTTTCGTCGCTTCGCCGGCGGCCCAGCGTCTGCTCCACATCACCATCGAAGCCGGGATTGGATTTTTCGCGCGCCAGGTGCCGTTCGCGAATTCGTAGAAGTCGTTGCACGGGCTTGCTTTGCGATCCAAATCGGACTGATCGATTCCGTGCAGCGTCTTTTCCTGCGCGCGAAGTGGGGCACCAATCAGAATTATTGCAAGGGCAGCTGCGAGATAGCGCATGGGGGCCTCGAGATGATGGGAATTGCTTTGCCGAGATTACCTACGAAGCGCGTTTATGTCCACGGACCTGATCGAATGCAGGCGTTTCGTTTCGTGCAGAGCGTGTAGTTTTTTGCATTACTCGCCTTTGGGGAACTTTTTGGCAAGGAGTTCGAGGGCGCGGTCCAGGGTCTGGCGGTTTTGCCAGAAATCGGACCAGAGGTCGCCAACTTTGGCGATGCGATCGTTGAAATTGCGCAGAGTGAATTGTTCGGCGGAAATGTTGGTGGTGAGCTCTTCCGGTGAGAGCGGCGTTGAGACTGTCGCTTTAGGAAAAGCGCGCACGGAGTAAGCGCACGCCAGCGGCTTGCCGCTTGCGTTTTGCAGGGCATCGATCAGGATGCGGCCTTTCGGGCGCTTGCTGACCGTGCGTTCGAAAGTTGTCAGTTTCGGGTTTTCCGATGCCACGAGGCGTCCGACGACTTCCGCGAACGTGCGGGTCTGCTCGTAGGTATATTTCGGTTCGAGCGGAATAAAGATATGGAAGCCGGATGCACCCGACGTCTTCATGTAACAACGCATCTTGATCGACTTGAGCATCGCGTAGATCTCGCGCGCGATGTGCATGACGTCGGGGAATGGCGTGTCGTCCGTCGGATCGAGATCGAAAAAGACGTAGTCGGGATTTTCCTGACTTTGCGCCCGGCTCGACCAGGGATTGTGATCGATGCAGCCAAGATTCGTCAGATAGAGCAGAGTCGCACGCGAGTTGCAGAGGATGTATTGCATCTCGCCGCCGCGCTCTTCGGAATCGACGGTCGCGGTTTCGATCCAATCGGGCAGATACGATGGCGCTTCTTTTTGAAAGAAGGCTTTGCCGCCGACGCCGTCGGGATAGCGACGCAAAACCATCGGGCGATCTTGCAAGAACGGCAGGATGTAACGCGCCATGCGGTAGTAATAGGCAAGCAGTTCGCGCTTCTTGACGCCAACTTCCGGGAAATAGATTTTGTTGAGGTTGCTGAAGTGAAGGCGTTGGCCGTCGGACTCGACGTCCATCGTCTCTTTGGTGCCAGAGCGGAGTTCGTTTTCGATTTCGGCTTCTCGGCCCGACGAAATCGAAATGGTTTTCGCAGCGATTCTTGCTGGCGACTTCTGAGCCTTCGCCGGCTTCTGTGGGACGACGCGAAGACTTTCGCTCGAGTCATCTTCTTCGTTTGTTTCCGAAAGCTGATTTTCTGACCCTTCTACATTCTGCTTAGCGCGCACTTCTTGCTTCTTCGTTCGCGACTTGGTCTTTTTCGCCGCGGGATTTTCTTTCTCCGCCTTCGTTTCGAGCGCAGCCGTGCTCTCCGGCTTCGCGTCTTCCATCGTGCAATCTTTTGCCGCCCGGTCTGTCAGCAGGCTAAGAAAAACGGGAGCGCGCAGATGATTGTCGTTCGTCCAGTTGGCATATTTCACGCGCGCGACGAGTTCGGGCTCGACCCACTCCACGTTTTCTCGCAGTGCCGGTATTTTCGCGAAGGGAGACGTCTTTGCGCGCAGCCGTTCCAGTTGGGCGGTGATTTTCTCCTGTTTCGATTCGTCGAAGCCGGTCCCAACGCTCCCGATGAACTTCAATTCGCGGCCTTCATAGAGCCCAAGCACAAGCGCGCCAAAAAATTTACGGCTGCCCGCGACCTTCGGTGTAACCGGCAACGACAGCGTCCACTTCGCTGACGATTTTCAACTTCATCCAAGTCGACGTTCGCGCACCCGCGTATGTACTGTTCTTCAGCTTTGCGACGATCCCTTCTAGTCCTCTGCTGCGCGCCGCTTCATACATCGCTTCGCCCTGCTCGGCGATATGTTCAGAGAAATGCACGCGCTCGTTGCCGGACATAATCGCCTGCAGAAAATCTTTTCTCTCGACCAGAGGCACGCGCCGCAAGTCGTATCCGTCGGCATACATCACATCGAACGCGAAATAATCGAGCGGCACCGATTGCATCATCTGCCGCGATGGGTTCTGCACGCCGAGCCGATGTTGCAGCGTGTGAAAATTGCTGCGCCCTTCCGCATCGAGCGTGACGATTTCACCGTCAATGATCGCGTCGCGCGCGCGAAAACGCGCGGCCATGTCTTTGAACTCGGGATATTCTGCGGTGACGTCGCGCCCCGACCGTGCCCACAGAGTGGTTTTACCGTTTTCGATTTGCGCGATGGCGCGCACGCCGTCCCACTTGATCTCGTAGACCCAATTCGGACTCGAAAAGGGTTTGTCACCGAGTTCCGCGAGTGTAGCCCGCACTCCACTGGGCATCGCAGGCATCGGCGATTCGAACGCACCCGGGAGCAACGAAGGATCGACCGCGGTTCGCGCACGCGTCGCCGGACGGCCTTCGCGAATATCTTCCAGAGTGCGACCGCTGACGACCGATTCGGCGTATTGCTCCACGTCCCATTTCGTGTCCACGAAGGCATCGCGATGTTTGATCAATAGCCATTCGTTTTTGTTGCCGGGCTTTTTCAGCTTCACAAGGACAAAGCTGCCGCGAAGCCTTTCGCCGTTGAGCTGAAACTTAAAATCGCCTTTCGCGAGTTGCTCTTTGACGCTGAGCGTCCCTTCCGGCGCATATGTGCCTTGATCCCATATGATCATTTCACCGCCGCCGTACTCGCCTTTCGGAATGGAGCCTTCGAACTTTCGGTATTCGAACGGATGATCTTCGACGTGCATCGCGAGGCGTTTGTCGCCCGGATTCAGCGACGGCCCTTTTGGGACGGCCCAGGATTTCAGTACGCCGTCGACTTCCAGTCGCAAGTCGTAGTGAAGATGCGTCGCGGCGTGTTTCTGCACGACAAATGCGCGATCGCCACCGTGATGACGGTCGTCACCGGCGGGTTCCGCAGTCTTCTTGAAATCGCGCTTCTTCTTATATTCGTCTAGCACGAGCGGTGTTGGTCGAGCACAGCGTTTGTTTTGATTCGTAACCAGCGAAAATCGAATGCGACATGATACAGCCCTCGGCGCGGAGCCTCGCACGAAAAGCAAAACCGCCGGCAGGGTGCCCCACCGGCGGTTTCGAATTGTTGCCCTCAGCTACAGTCGAATCGAGAGCGGGCCCGTCAGCGCTTAGCGCTGATGCGGATGCTCGTTGTGTTCCTGCGCCGGGCGATCGGTGCGCGCGTTGTGCTTATCGCGGTCGATGTCTCGGCTGACTTGGTTCTGCTGGTGATTCACCTGGGCGCGTTCTTGCTGCGTCAGGTGCCCGCCGTTGGCCGCGCGATCCGCACGCACTTCGTGATTGATACCTGCTTCCTTATTTTCGAGATGGCTGGTTTCGCCAGGGGTTAGTTGGCCCGAGCGAACGCCTTGTCCGATGCGAGCCTGCTGGTTGCCTTCACGTTGGTTGACGCGGCTGTACGCAGCGTTCGCCGGACGCCCGTGATTTTCGGATGCGAAGTTCGCATGGTTGAGGCTCGCGCTGTGCTCGTTCGAAGCCTGGAAACTCGTGCGCTGAACGTGTGGCTCGTTTGCGGCGCGCAGTTCTTCCGCGTTCGCGTGTACTGCCAAGCCGCCCGGGCCGCCGTTGAAGCTGGTGTGAACGTTGTTGTTCACGACCACGGTGCGGTTCACGTAGACGTTGTGAACGACCGTTTCGTTCACGCGGACGACCGCAGTGTTGTAAGCGAACCGGCCACCGCGCCACTCGCCTCCGACGAAACCGACACCGCCGTAGCCGAAGCCGTAGTTAACGCCGCCATAGAATCCGACGTGGGGTCCCCAATAGCCGGCATGCCACGCGTAGACGCCGCCGCCCCAACCCCAGTAGCCCGGAGTCCAGAGCAAGCCAACGCGCGGAGGCGCGATCCATACGCCAGGCACCCAGTAGTAGCCGGCCGAACCGTAGGCCCAATAGCCGGGCGTCCACAGGTAGCCTTCCACGGGGCAAGGCGGCTGTACATAAACGGGAATGGCCGGAGGTGCGACGCGGATCGAAACTCCGACCGCGATCTGTGCTTTGGCCGGCGCGGGTGCGAGCGAAACGACGCCCACGAATCCGGCCAGCAAGAGGGTCCGAAGAGCCAAGAGACTGCGCATAAGAGGGTCCTCCCCAAGGGTCCCTTGCGCCCTGCAACCTCCGTTTTGGGGCGTCAACGAACCAATTTTTCGAATGGCCGGCGAGTGATTCGTGTTACCCCGGCGTTGACTGTGGAACCCCAGTCTGCGCCGGATTGTTGCGGTGGGCGGCGAAAATGGCGGCCGAAGTGTCCTATGGAATACTATTTAAACCGCTGATTTTAATATGCTTACGGACGTCGCGGAAGAAAGTTTGGCCGGGTACTGGAACTAGCCCGAATCCGCCGAGTGGCCTTACCTCAGGAGTGGTCTTTACATTATTTGTTGAGCGGTAGGACGTAAATCCGGTAATCCTCGCCAGTCCCGAACCAATTCTTGTAGGTCTTGCCCATCTTCGCGCCGAACTTCTTATTGAGCTCCTGGCTGGGACCGGGTCGAGCGTGCCCGTAGATACGTTTGAAGTCGCGCGATACGCGCCCGATAAAGGCCGCTTTCAAGATCGCGCCATAGCCTTTGCCCTGGTATTTGCTGAGTATCGTATTCGAGTAGCAGTAGACCGCTTCGGGATCGCGTGGGAAGCCGATGAGGTCGTCCTTGCCATTCCAGGGCACGCCGTAGGTTTCGCCGACGAGGCGGCTGCCGTCGAACATCCAGATGGAAATCGCCGAGCGCGTCAGGAGCAGGTCGCGCTTCTCCTCCAGCGTGAGCCGCAGGTTCGGGTGGTATTCCTTTTCGAACGCCATCGTGCGCTCGATCGGATAGTGAAAGTGAAACGTGATCGCCATGCGGCCGGGTCCTCGCGACTAGAGTGGGGCGATTATCCAGTGTCCCGCGGCGAGCAGCAAGCGCATCCGAAGAATCGCCTCGCGATGGCCCCGCCCCATTTCCCCGAACTTGGCGTGACTCCCCAAGTCAGGATGTATATACTTGATGTATATACAGGAGGTTTGGTGTGGCTACAGCGCGGGTATTTAAATCGGGAAACAGTCAGGCGGTACGGCTGCCGAAGAAATTTCGGGTCAACAGCAAAGAGCTGGAGATTTCACGCCGGGGCGACGAGATCGTATTGCGAGAGAAATCTGGGACGATGCTTCGAGCACTCGAGATTCTTGCTGAATTGCCAATCGATTCTTCCGTGAGGGACAAGCGCAAGCCACAGCGGCGCAAAGGGCTCTGATGGCACCGCGGTATTTACTCGACACGGATACGTGCATATATCTGCGTCAGCGGCGGCCGGAAAACGTGTTGAGACATTTCGCAAAACTGAGGCAGGGTGAAGCAGCCATTTCGGTGGTGACCTACGGTGAACTGTTCTACGGTGTCGAAAAGAACGCGCAGTCGAACGTTTCGTTCGACCGGTTGGCGGAGCTGACGACGCTGCTTCCGGTGCTTCCCTTGACCTTCGATACTGCGAGAGCTTACGGTTCGATTCGAGCCGATCTGGAACGCAGCGGGCGACTCATCGGCAGCAACGACCTCTGGATCGCGGCTCATGCGCGGGCCGAGGGACTGACGCTCGTAACAAACAACCTGAAAGAGTTTCGACGCGTGCGCGGACTTAAGCTACAAAACTGGGTGACCCAGGCTTGACGAGGAACGCGCGGCCTGGTTGGTTGTGAGGACGGCGAATCGCGCAGTACAATCGGACGTTTGAGGGTCACGAGGAGAGTCACGATGGCAACTGCGGAAAAGTTTCACCGGCCAGAATTCACCAACGAAGCTTTCGTGGATTTCTCGCGGCCTGAGAACAAAGCGGCGATGGAAGCGGCGCTCGCCAAAGTGAAGGCGGAATTTGGCAAGGAATACCCGATGTACATCGGCGGC
Organism: uncultured Acidobacteriota bacterium; assembly: GCA_963766985.1. Taxonomy (GTDB): domain Bacteria; phylum Acidobacteriota; class Terriglobia; order Acidiferrales; family UBA7541; genus Acidiferrum. The sequence continues at coordinate 184,594 of CAVYCJ010000002.1, read as the reverse complement.
GAGAAGGTTTACACGACAGCGAAGATGTCGTCGACGAATCCTTCGCATCCGTCGGAAGTGATCGGAGTTTTTCAGGCTGGGTCGAAGGACAATGCGGACGCTGCCGTGGCCGCTGCCTGGAAAGCGTTCGAATCTTGGAAGAAAGTGCCCGTCGAAGAGCGTGTGGAATGCCTTTACCGCGCCGCGCAGATTGTCCGCGATCGTAAATTCGAAATTTCGGCGTGGATTTGCTACGAAGTCGGCAAGTCCTGGGCAGAAGCTGATGGCGACACCGCCGAAACGATCGATTTCCTCGAATTTTACGCGCGAGAGATGGAGCGCCTCGCCGGACCACAGGCCGTTACGCCGATGAAGGGCGAGAAGAATTTCATGGTGTACATTCCGCTTGGCGTCGGCGCTGCGATTCCGCCCTGGAATTTTCCAGCTGCGATCGCGACGGGAATGACGGTCGCCGCGCTGGTCACGGGCAACACCGTTGTGCTGAAGCCGTCGGAAGAAGCAACGGTGGTTGCATCCAAGATGGTCGAGATTTTGTACGAAGCGGGGATTCCGAAGGGCGCGCTGAATCTCGTTACCGGCGCTGGCGAAATCGTCGGCGATGCGCTGGTAAAAAATCCGAAGACGCGCTTCATCACGTTCACAGGCTCGAAGGAAGTCGGGCTCATCATCAGCGAAGCGGCAGGGAAGAAGGCACCCGGCCAAATCTGGATCAAGCGCACCGTGCTGGAGATGGGCGGCAAGGACGCGACGATCGTCGATGACGAAGCGGATGTCGATGCCGCAGTGGAAGGCGTTGCACAAGCGGCATTCGGCTATCAAGGGCAGAAATGTTCTGCGTGCTCGCGCGCGATCGTTTCGGAGAAAGTTTATGACTCCTTCGTCCAGAAAATGGTCGAACGCGCGAAGAAAGTCACCGTCGGCCCCAGCGAAGATCCGAAAAACTACATGGGCCCAGTCGCGAGCAAGACTGCGCTCGAAACGGTGCTCGGCTATATCGATGTCGGCAAGAAAGAAGGCCGCGTGCTCGTCGGTGGCGATCGGGCGCCTGGCGACGGCTACTTTGTGCAGGCAACGGTGATCGCCGATGTCGATCCGAAAGCGCGCATCGCGCAGGAAGAAATTTTTGGTCCCGTTCTCGCGGTTATCAAAGCGCGGGATTTCGACCACGCGCTCGAAATTGCCAACGGCACGGAATTTGGCTTAACAGGCGGCGTTTATTCGAAGAATCCGCAGAAGCTGGAAAAGGCACGCGAGAACTTTTACGTCGGCAATCTCTACCTGAATCGCAAATGCACTGGCGCGATGGTTGGAGCGCATCCGTTCGGCGGCTTCAACATGTCCGGCACGGATTCGAAGACTGGCGGGCCTGACTATCTGCTGTTGTTCTTGCAGGGCAAGAGCATCGCGGAAAAGATTCAGTAAAAACTCATTTCACAATCGCAGACCGAAATCCCGTCGGCAGCTTTGCCCGAGCGGGATTTTTTACGCCTCGGCACCCTTCCGTGACGCGGCAAATTTTATCGCGCGATAAATCGGATAGCTCAGGATGAGCATCAGCAGCGCAAGGGGCGCGTTGTTACGGTCCGTCGCAATCGATCCGATCAGAAACAGGATGGATCCTGCCAAGGCGATTCCCGTCGTGTAGGGATATCCCCACGCGCGATACGGGCGGGGCATAGCCGGTTCCTTTCGGCGCAGCAGGAATAGCGATGCGTACGAAAGCGTGTAGTTCGCAACAAAGAAAAACGACAGCATGGCGATGACGCGTTCGAACGAGAAGAGGACAAATACGATCGCAACCACTGTGCTCAGGAAGAGCGCGAACGCGGGAGTGCCGCCGGCGTTGACCTTTGCGGCCCGGCGGAAAAAGAGGCCGTCGCAGCTCATGGCGTAAAGAGTCCGCGAGCAGAAAAGCTGGTTGGCGTTCATACAGGACGCGAGCGAGATCAGCATGATCGAGCGGATGACCGTGTCGCCATAAGGACCGAAGATGCGTTCCGCCGCGGTCCCAAGAGAAAACGTGTTGCCCGCGACTTGACTCAGAGGAAGGACGTATAAGACGGCGGCGTTGATCAGGAGATAGATCCCCATGATCGAAAACACGCTGCCGAAAATTGCGCGAGGCACATCGCGCCCCGGATTTCGCACTTCTTCGCCGAAGTAAACGACGCCGTCCCATCCGTCCACCGTGTAGAGGACAGCTTGCAGGGCCAGCATGATAGCGATGGCGAGTGGCCATCCCGATTGCAGGATTGGCATAGAGGTAGCTGCATGAGCCGCTCCGGTGGCGGCCGAAATAGCTGGAGCCGCGTCGCGCGCGTGACCTCCGAACACGAAACATGCAACGACCACGACGAGGAATGCGATTGTCTTCAACGCCGCGGTGACCAACTGGGTGCTGCTGCCCCACTTGATGCCGCGCCACTGCAAAAGAAAAAACGCGACGATCACGCTGACCGCAATGGACTGAACGTGACCCGCGAGCGGTGTGAACAACGCGCCGCTGTACTCGCCGATTACGATGGCGACGGCGGCGGCGGTGCCGCATGTTGAGAGCCAGTCACTCCATCCGACGATGAAGCCGGCGTAATCGCCGATGGCACGACGCGAGAAATTGTATTGGCCGCCACTGCGTGGAATCGATGCGCCAAGTTCGGCCATCGACGACGCGCCGACGAGCGCGTAGAGTCCGCCGACGATCCAGACTCCGAAGAAGAGATAAATGTTGGGAAGCCATTGCGCGATGTCGCCAGGGGATCGCACGATTCCAGCGGCAATGGTGTTGCCGACGGCGGCGGCGATACCGAACCACATGCCAAGAACCTTGAGCAGCCCGCCACTAGAGCGAGTCACTCCGGAACCTGTCGCAACCGATGCAGTGGTCGTTGTGGCGTCGGATGTGTTAGACAATGGATTCTCAGGGCTTCGATGCGAGTGCATTCCATGCGTCAGGGCACAGCAGCGGCTCGCGACGAAGGCGCCATGATAGTCGTGGACACAGAAATTGCAAAGGAAACCTGCGGATCGCAGGGCTTGATCGCTGCGGGGTTGAGAATCCAGATTTGACGACGACCGAAACCATCAAAACAGGTGCGACGACGCTCTCGTCGCCTGACGCCGCCGCAAAGCCGGTGGACGTCTCGGTCGTGATTCCATGTCTCAACGAGGCCAACTCGATCGGCATTTGCGTCGGCAAAGCGCTCGACGCGTTCAAATCCGCGGGGCTGCGCGGCGAAGTGGTCGTCGCCGATAACGGCTCGACCGACGGCTCGACCGACATCGCCGAAAAACTTGGCGCGCGCGTTGTAAGTGTTCCCGCGCGCGGTTACGGCTCCGCTCTTCGCGCAGGAATCGCGGCAGCGCGCGGTCAATTCATCATCATGGGCGACGCCGACGACAGCTACGACTTCGCCGAAGCTCCTCGCTTCGTCGAAATGTGGCGTCAGGGCTACGACGTCGTGATGGGCAATCGTTTCCGCGGTGAAATCAAACGCGGCGCGATGCCGTGGCACCACAAATACATCGGCAATCCGGGATTGTCGCGCCTGCTCAATCTTTTCTTTCACGCCGGTATCGGAGACAGTCACTGTGGCATGCGCGGCTTCACACGCGCGATCTACGATCAAATGGATTTGCGCAGCACGGGAATGGAGTTCGCTTCGGAATTCGTGATCAAGGCAGCGCAGTTGCACGCGAAAATCACGGAAATTCCCATCACGCTGTGGCCCGACAAGCGCGGCCGTCCGCCGCATCTGCGCAGCTTTCGCGATGGCTGGCGCCACCTGCGTTTCATGCTGCTCTACGCGCCCAATTGGCTCTTTCTGCTCCCGGGCGCGGCACTCGTCATCATAGGGCTCGGCTTGGTGTTCTGGCTGTTGCCCGGTCCGCGCACAGTAACTGCGCGCATCACGCTCGACGTTCACACGATGATCTTCGGAGTCATGTTCACTTTGCTCGGTGCGCAAATTCTATCGATCGGAGCATTCGCCAAAGTCTTCAGTTACGCCGAGCGCTTCGATCGCAAAAATATTTCGCTGCGCCGCGCACTGACGCACGTCCGATTCGAAACTGGATTACTCCTCGGTGGCGGCCTCTTCCTCATCGGATTTCTCGGCTGCGCTTGGGTCGTCTGGGATTGGGTTTCCAGTGGCTTCGGCCCGCTGCACGAAGTGCGTGCCGTGCTCTTCTGGTCGATGTGGCTCTTCCTCGGAATTCAGGTGACTTTTGCTTCGTTTTTCCTCAGCATGCTTGGAATCAGCCGCGGCACGTACATCGGCGACTACGATTTGAAATAGATGGCGTACACAAGCCTCGACCATTTCATCGCCAAGATGAGGTTCCGCGCTGCGTATCCCTTCATTCGCAGCGGATCGCGTGTCTGCGATCTCGGCTGCGGCCTCGACGCGGCGTTTCTCAACTACAGCGGGGACAAGATTTCTCACGGTGTTGGTATCGACGATCAAGTCGAAGATGGGGTGCGCGGCCGCTGGTGGCGCATTCGGGCGGACATCACAAAACCACCGCTGCCACTTGAGCCTGCGCAATTCGATCATGTCGTGATGCTTGCAGTGCTCGAACACCTGCCCGATCCCGAACCAGTTCTGCGCGAATCTTTTCGCATTCTCGCGCCGGGAGGCAGCCTGATTCTCACGTGGCCATCGTCCGCGGTCGATCCGATCCTTGCCGTCCTGCGTGGCGCGGGCCTGATTAGCGCCGAGATGGAAAGCGATCAGCATCAGAAGCGCATCCCCGTCGATTCTTTGCAAGCGATGCTGCGCCGCATCGGCTTCCGCGAATTCATCCATCGCCGATTCGAGTTCGGCCTCAATAATCTGATGGTCGCATCACGCGATTGAGCCCCACCTTTCGTAAGCGTTTCTGCCCACCGCGCACGACCGCTTGCGAATGCCGGGAGTTGCCCCAGATTGCAAGACGGAGCGTTATTCTTTCGTAGCGCATCCCTGTCCGCAAATTCCTCTTCGATATCATGAAGCAATGAAATCGCGCCTCGGATGGTTGGTTTGCGTCACTTGTTTCACGGTTGCACTCATTTTCCCGACAACAACCTTCGCGCAATACAAAGAAATCGATCACGTCGGCAATGAATTCGCCAAGGAATTCATGAAGGCGCGCCCCGAGGCGACAATCGTCGCCGTCGCCGATTTGCGCGATACGGATGGGACCAACAACGATCAAGGGCACTACTTTTCTCTGATACTGAGTTCAGCGATCAACATCCACATGAAAAAAGGATTCGGCGTCGCGGATCACGCCGGTTTTGACAGCGCGCTGAAGACTCGTGCGATCTCCGCGCAGGCGCTGACGACACCGAAATCGATGACCGAACTCGCGGGCAAGATCAACGTGAACGCCGTCGTCACAGGGGATTTTCGCCAAGACCAGAAGGAATACACGCTGCATCTCTCAGCTGTCCGGATTTCCGATGGCGCGGTTCTGTACTCCACCGACGCCCAATTTCGCCACGATGAGTACCTCGACTCACTTGCAAAGCCGTTTCCTCCGCCGGAGATCACGGAGCTCGTTCAATTGAAATCGCAGTCGACGCCAAATGAAAAAGTGAAAGCCCGGCCCCCGACCTGCGAACGCTGTTTGACTCCTCAATATACGGTCGCTGCAAGAGGTGCGAAGCTCCAGGGGACTGTCGCGTTTGACGTGGTTATCGACGCCCAAGGAGAAGTCATCGCACTACGTCCGACGAAAGTATTGGGCCTTGGCTTGGACGAGGCCGCCTACGATGTCATCACAAAGCAGTGGCGAATGAAGCCGGGTACAACGCTCGAAGGGAGGCCGGTCGTGACGCTCGTTCCCATTGAAGTTACATTTCGCCTTTACTGATCGTCTTTATCTTCCGGGGTCTTAGGCGCGGAGTCTGCGGATATATGGCGCGAGATATGTGTTGTCCGTGTCGGGCGTGACCAGCCAGATTTTGCGATCCTTAAAATAGTCCAGTAGCTTTGCATTCTGCTCGGCATCGAGTTCGCGCGCCCACAAGCACTTTTGCTCCATCGATTTCCGCGCCGTTGTAGACCCAATCGTCGTGAATGTTGTGATCTTCGGTGTAGCGCACGACGATCAAATGTTTGCCGGGAGTGTGATCGAGCTGTTTCTCGATGGCGGTGCGGCTCGGATCGCCTTCGCACGGCCAGAACAGCGGATCGCACACGCCGTGTGCCACGTAAAAAACCGCGTCGAAGGCCAGGCACAGCACCACCGCGCGAGACAACGCAATTCCCGACGGGACGTCCTCTCCACCGCATCGTGCGCAAATGCCGCACAGATTGAATAATGAGCAAGAAAAGCACGCAGGTGATCGGCGCCGCGTAGTGCGCCGCTGACCAAACGACGATGAATACGCCGATCAAGACCATCGCCAGCACAACGAGCGGGAACCGCATCTTCCGACCGCGCAATGCGTAGGGAACTCCAGGCAGCGCCAGCAGCAGCCCCATCCAAAAATAATTTACGCCGCCGCGAAAAATCTTTTCCCACGTCACGTGTGCGGCGTCCGCAAATCCGCGGTGATAATTTTCGCGCTCCCACTCGTTATAAAACTCTTCGAACTGCTGATTGCGATAATGCAGCGCCGGCAAAGGCTTCTGCCACAAGAACGGCTGCGCCGAATGATATGTCCGCGTGTTCAGCACATGCGGCATCAGCAGCGCATCGCCCGTCAGCCGAAAATTGTAATAGCCCATCCAGCAGATAGTCAGAGCGACCACGATTGCGACTGGCACCGCGATTCGCCAAAATCGCGTCGCGAACGCATCGCGCGTCTTCGTCTTTCCGGCGAGCCACCACAAGAGCCACACCGCAACCGGCGCGCAAAATAAAAAGCCCTCATACGGCCGGCTGTTCGCCAGAATCGCGATGCCAAGCGCGAGCCACAACGCATCGCGCACTCTCGCACGTCGCACGATGCGCGCCATCGCTCCCAGTACCAGCGCGCCCCCGGTGGCCGCAACTGCTCCGCCCCAATAACTATTCACCCAGTAACTCGCGACGCCCAATTTCAACGCAACCATCGCCCCGCCCAGCAGCGCCCAGCGCGAGGGCAACCACGCTTGCAGCATCCACGTAATCGCCGCGCACATCACGCCGACGCTCAACACCACGCCGAACCACGGATTCCCCAACAACTCACCGACCGCAAGCGCCGCACCTTGCCCTGGCGGATACATCGACGCGTACGCCGGCCGCCAATTCACGTGAAACGTCTCGAAGCTGATCCACATCGGGTGCGTCGGATTCGCGAGCCGCCCATGCGCGAACGTATCGCCCATCAATAAATAACTGAACTCATCGTGGATGCCCGGGACAGGAATGTGTAGGAAGGGAAGCGCCAGCAGCCGTACAACAATCACAAAAAGAAAAATCGCGGCGACGGCTCGCCCGCGCGACTCAGCAAATCGCGACAACGCCGCTTCGAATGCCGAGAACCGACGCCCGAGCAAATTCGGAAACACAACCGCCACAATTCCCAGAATCGCGGCAACGATCAGGGAAATTTCCAGCACGCGCAGAGTGCGCAGCACATAAGCGTCGTCGAGTCCCAGCATGAACCCGGAATTGTAGGATGGATTCCGCGCGAGCGTGCGCGATTTCGAACATGCGTTCTTGTTATGGCGGGATTGCCCCGCCCGACGTCAGCGAAGACTCAAACGGATCGCGGAACAGACCAGCCGTTACGGCTCGACTTCAAGTTCCGTCAACCGCTCCTGCTTCACTCGCGGTTTGGCGGCCGCAATCGGATTATCAAGATAGTCCGCCATCTCCAGCCGCATGTTCCCCGCGTTGGTCGAAAACTGGAGCCCCGTCTCGAAATCCACGACTCCGGTTCGGATCAGCTTCTCGATCACGCCGTCGAAGTGCTGCATCCCTTCGGTGTCGCCGTCACGCATCGCGTCGAGCAGCGTTTTGCCTTCGCCTTCGCCCTTCTCGACGTAGTCGCGCGTTCGCATGGTCGCCTTCAGAATTTCGACGGCAGCAACGCGTCCCTTCCCATCTTTCTTGGGAAGCAGCCGCTGCGAAACGATAAATCGAAATGCCTTTCCCAGCCGCGTACGAATCGCCTGCTGGTCCGCCAGGGGAAACACACCGATGATGCGCTCCACAGTTTTCGACGCGTCGATCGTGTGCAGCGTCGACAGCACCAGGTGGCCCGTCTCCGCCGCTTCCAGCGCAATCTCGATCGTTTCGCGGTCGCGCATTTCGCCGACCAGAATCACCTTGGGCGCCTGTCGCAGTGCCGCTCGCAGCGCGAGCCCGAACGTCGGCGTGTCGCCATGCAGTTCACGCTGGTGAATCGTTGCCTTCTTGTGCCTGTGCAGGAATTCGATCGGATCTTCGATCGTCAGGATGTGAATCGCCTTCTCTGTATTCATCTGGTCGAGAATCGCGGCGAGCGTTGAAGATTTTCCCGAGCCGGTTGGTCCCGTCACCAGAACGATTCCGTTTCGCAGTTCTACAATCTCTCTCAGTACAGGCGGCAAATTGAGTTTTTCAAATCCAGGTATGTCCATCGGGATTACGCGCATCACGATGGCGTACGTCCCGCGCTGGCGGAACACGTTCACGCGGAAGCGTGCGACGCCCGGCAAGCCATACGAAAGATCGGCCGAGCCGTCCTGCTCCAGCTTTCGGATCGGGTGGTCGTTCTTGCCGATGAGGTCATACGCAATCAGGCGCGTGTCGTCCGCGCTGAGGCACTCGAGACCCTTGAATTTCAGTTCTACAAGTTCGCCGCTCACTTCGATCTGCGGCGCGCGGCCGGGCGAAAAGATCAAGTCGCTGACGTGGCTGCCCGACTTGACCATTGCTGTAATCAATTGCGCAGTCTGAATACTTCGCTGAGTCGCGGGCGCTTGCGGTGTGGTACCCATGGATTGTCGATGTCTCCGTCGAATTGGTTCGTGGTAAAACGCCTGAAGAGGGCCGACCGAGAGCCCACCTGGACTTCTCTAGTGTGTATGGGACTAGTACCCGCTCGCCAGTGACGACCTGGCGATGTGGCGCGAGTTAATAACGTAGCTTTGTGGAACAAGAGGCGAAAAATCTCTGATGGATACGTACCCAATAAGGCCCGGCGGGTCTTCCACTTACGTGGTACTACGTTCGAAGCGACAACTCCAGCGAGCTTCCAGCGCGAATCGGCCCCAGAGTCGCCTTCGAGAGGTCGTCCACAATCCAGTTTGCGCCCGCGGCGGTCAGCAATTCATCGACTTCCGTCGTTCGAAGGGCTAACACGCGCGACCCCGCCGCCCGACCAGCGCGAATCCCGGCCGGTGCATCCTCTACAACCACGCATTCGGCCGGTGCCAACCCCAACAACTCTGCGCCCTTCAAGTACGGATCGGGGTCCGGTTTAAATCGTTTAACGTCCGCCGAGGTAACAATTCGCTTCGGCCGTGGCAATCCGGCAACTCGAATCCGCACTTCGGCGAGCGGCCTCGTGCACGACGTCACGATCGCCCATTGATCCGATGGCAGCGCCTTCAAGATGTCCAGCACGCCTGGCAGCGGTACGACGCCATCAACGTCCTCGATTTCCCACTGCTCCATCTTTCGATTTTCTTCTTCGTAGTCGCCGTTTGGCATCAACTCGCGCAGTGTCACGATACTCGGTCGTCCGTGCGCCCGCCGCACGACCTCGTCTGTATTGAATCCGTACTGCACCGCCCAGCGCGACCAGCAACGCGCCACGGCTGGCGTCGAATCAACCAAAACTCCATCTAGATCGAAAAGAATCCCGTGCGTTTGCACTTCAACTGGGCTCGACAATGAGGTCTGTTCCTCCGAAATCAGACCTAAAGTATCTCACGCCTCGGGCGGTATCCTGCGAAACGCAGTCGCGTTTCCTGAGGCAAAAAAAACACTCGCCCGGAATGCAGAGCGAGTGTTGGCTCTCATGAACGTGAAGGAATGAAAGCATCCGAGCTTTGAATCGGCTAAGCGCGCGAAGGGATTTCGGTGTCCCCGTAAACTTCGTCTGGGTACTTGTCGACCTTGTCGTTTGGCGGCAGATCCCGAGTCGCCGGATTCTTCACGCGTCCCGATTGATTCGTAGCCTCGGTCCTCTGCCGAGATGGATTCTGCTTTGTGCGTCGCACTCGTGCTCGTTTCGTATTCATACGTGGCCTCTCTCCAGGATTTACAGCCGCGGCTGGCGCGGCACAGTCTTTATCTCTCGACGAAGCAAGAACCAATAGTTGAGCGTTTCGCAGTTCGATTTGATTACGAAGACTTCTTGCGCGGAACCTTGGCGCCCTTCTTGCGCGCCTCCGACAGTCCAATGGCAATAGCCTGCTTTCGGCTCTTCACTGTTCCGCCTTTACCGCCCTTGCCGGACTTAAGGGTCCCTTTTTTCTCACGCCGCATCGCGCTCTCTACGCTCTTGCTTGCAGCCTTGCCATAACGTGCCATCATGCGCTCCTCGACCACGGCACCCTTTATAGGTGTAGCAAACACCCTCCGCCATACAGTCGGTGGAGTAGAACCGTGGTCCAAAATGTGTAGGACCTCGCTCGCTGACATTGCCCGGAATCGATTACTTTTCCGTTTCGTCTCAAATTTCGCTGTCACATGGGCAGTCAGTAGCCAAAGCATGCCGGCGCATTGACTCGCTTCACCCTGCACGCATACCATCTCTGCAAATGCCAACCGATCCAGCCTTGATTGGCCAGACTTTCTCGCACTACAAGATACTTTCCCAACTCGGCGTTGGCGGGATGGGCGTCGTCTACGAAGCCGAAGATCTCACACTCGGCCGGCGCGTCGCGCTGAAATTCCTGCCCGAGTCCTCCAACGACGCCGCGAATGCCTACGAACGCTTCCAGCGCGAAGCCCGTGCGGCCTCGGCGCTGAATCATCCGAATATCTGCGTGATCCACGAAATTGGCGAGCAGGACGGCCGCCATTTCATCGTGATGGAGTTGCTCGAAGGTCAGACGCTAAGAGACCGCATCGCCAGCGCGCCTATGCCCTTCGATCAGGTTCTGAATCTATCGATCGAAATCGCCGACGCCCTGGATGCCGCGCATTCGCAAGGCATCATTCATCGCGACATCAAGCCTGCAAATCTATTCGTCACCAAACGCGGCCACGCAAAGATTCTCGATTTCGGATTGGCGAAGCTCGTCGGTGCCGGCGCCCATTCAGGCAGGCAATTGGCTGGCGCAGGACCCGCCACGCTGACATCGGGCGACATATTCACGAATCCGGGCAGCACCGTGGGCACGGTGGCTTACATGTCGCCCGAGCAGGTGCGCGGTGACGATCTGGACGGCCGCAGCGACTTGTTTTCGTTCGGCACCGTGATGTACGAAATGCTGACCGGAACCTTGCCATTCCGCGGCTCGACGTCTGGCGTGATCTTCGAAGCAATCTTGAACCGCGCCCCAGCGCCGTTCGGCCACGTAAGCGAATCCGTCCCGCCGAAGTTCGAAGAAATCGTTCTGAAGGCTTTGGAGAAGGACCGCGACCTGCGTTATCAGGTGGCCGCCGAGTTGCGCGCCGACCTGAAGCGCCTGCGCCGCCAGGCCGATTCCGGCCGCGCGCTCTCAGACTCCGACTCATCGGGCGCTGTTGCGACGAGTTCCGCGTCGCGATCGGCGGTGACTGCCGCTACCGCACCATCGCCATCGGCGAGTGTGCCGACAGCGTCGAGTTCGACGGTGTTGCAGGTTGCCGGACAGCACAAAGTTGGAGTGAGCGTCGTTTCTGTCGTGCTCGCCGTGCTGGTTCTGGCGGCGCTCTATGGCGCTTACAAATTCTTCGCTCCCAAGGAATCGGCGGCGTTCGAAAACTTCTCGATCGCGCCCATGACAACCACCGGGAAAGCAGCCCTTGCATCCATTTCGCCCGATGGCAAATACATCCTCAACGTGCAATCCGATGCCGGCCAGCAAAGCCTTTGGTTGCGCAACGTCGCGAACAATAGCGACACCCAAGTGATCCCGCCCACCGATGACATCTACCGCGCGCTTCACTTTTCCCCGGACGGGAACTACATCTTCTTCGTTCGCGCCGAGAGAGACGAACACAACATCAACGGCTTATACCGAGCGCCCGTCCTCGGCGGAACACCTCAGCGCATATTGAAGGACCTCAATACAAACATCAGTTTCAATCCCACGGGCGACCGCTTCTCTTTCCTTCGCTTGGATTTTCGCAAGGGCGAAGGCCATCTGTTGACGGCCGCTGCCGACGGCAGCGACGAGAAGGTCGTAAACGCAGCGTCGATCGGCGTGAACGGGTGGGACACGAGCTGGTCGCCCGACGGCAAAACCATCGCCGTCAGCATCCAGGACCCCGGTTCGACGCCTGACGCGCTCGGTCAGATTATCGCCTTCGACGCCGCGACCGGCCAGCGATCCACGCTCGCAGGCATACCGCAACTACCCGCCAACCTTGCGTGGTTTCCAGACGGTCGGGGCATTGCCGTCCTGGGAACAGGTCCCGACAGTAACTTCAATCGCTATCAGCTCGGCTATCTTTCTTATCCCGGCGGCAAGTTGCGGCAAATCACGAACGACACCAACAACTATCGTTCGCTATCGCTGTCGGCCGACGGAAAACTCGCCGCCGTTGTGCAAACACACTCCACGGGAACGCTGAGCATCGCCCCCTACACCGAAAAGCAGTTGGGTCCGCCGAGCGTCGTCAGTGATCGTCCCGTGGCGTGGGATTTCAACTGGACTCCCGACGGCAACCTGCTCATCACTCTCGAGAACAAGATTTACCGGATGAATGCCGACGGTTCGAATCGGGTACCGCTGCTGAATGATAATTTTGCCTCCCAGAGTCCAGTCTCGTGCGCGGACGGCAAATACATCTTTTTCGCCTCCGCGATGCGTGATGGAAAACCAAGACTGAACATCTGGCGCATGGACGCGCAGGGCGGCAACATCAAGCAGATTACGACGGGAGATTACGAAACTCCGGCGATGTGCTCGCCCGATGGTAAATGGCTGATGTACGAAGCCACCGTAAACAACAAGAATATTGCCGAGCGGATTTCCGTCGATGGCGGCACCCCCACGCCGATTTCCGACGATGCGCTGGCGTGCGGCTGCATCAATTACTCGCCCGACGGAAAATTCATCGCGTATCAAGCCGAAGCCCGCGGGGGCGACAAAGTCGTTATCCAGATTCTCGACGCGGAAACGTTCAAGACAGTTCGCACATTGGAACGCCACGAAGGTGCTCGCGGAGAAATCCGCTACTCGAGAGATGGCAAATACATTGGCTATCCCTTCCGCGAAAAAGGTTTGCACGCTCTATGGGCCGCGCCCGTGGACGGCTCTCCAGGGCATCAGGTAACTCCATTCGGTCCGGACCTGATCATCGACTTCCACTGGTCACCCAACAACGACCGCCTGGGCTTCATCCGCCTGCACAACGACAGTGACGTGATCCTGCTGAAACAAACCGCCGGAAAATAAGTCCAGCAGTCTCGTCCACAGGTTGGATGCGGAATGAAAAAGAAAAAACCAGCGAAAACGAAAACCGACAGGCACTACTTCGTCAAGCTCGACGAACTCTCCGAAAGATTTCCCTACCTTACTGATCTTGATCTGAGAGAAGTCTTCCTTACAGAAAATAAAAACGACCTGAACCGCAAGCCCCCTCACAATTCCGAACTTGAAGCCCGCCGCCTCTTCGACGAATGGCTGAAAACGAAAAATCCTGCCAAATGACGGCAGGACGATCGGATCTCCGAAGCGCAGCGGAAAGTTGTCAACAGCGGTCGTATTGAGGGAATTGGGGTGGGAGACGGGATTTGAACCCGCGACATTCGGTGCCACAGACCGACGCTCTACCAGCTGAGCTACTCCCACCGCAGACGCCGCGCCGAGACTCGACGCAACCCAACCATATTATCACCGCCCCGCCCGTTCCGGCTACGGTCTGAACCCACCTTCATTCGCGCAAAGCCGGAATCCGGCGCCCGAAAAAATCGGCTTGAATCCAACTTCGCAAATTGCGAAGATTGAGGATGCACGTCATCAGCCCCAAACGCATCAAGCAGGCGGTTTCGGGGCATCCCGAATGGGCGGCTTCGCTCAAGACGTGGCTCAAGGTTTCAAAGACGGCCAAATGGAAAAATTCCGCCGATCTGAAACAGACCTGGGCAAATTTCGAGAAGATTGGTTTTTGCTATGTCTTCGACATAATGCACAACCGGTGTCGTCTGATAGCCCACATCGATTTCACGTACCAGTTGGTTTTTATCCGGAATATCTTGAGTCACGCCGAATACGATAAGGATGCCTGGAAAAATGATTGCCACTGAAATCGAAAAGTATACGATCCACGACCTCGGCGCACCCCGCGTCATTACCTCGGAGGCGCAGTACGATAAGTACGCCTCGGTCCTTCACGGCCTCGTGATGGACAAGAACGGTGCGGCCGAGACCCGCCACTACATTGAGCTACTGACTGTTTTGATAGAAGCCTACGACAACGCACATCACGACATCGAGAACGCCAGCCCTGTCGAAGCACTACGCACGCTAATGGCCGCGAACAATCTCAAACAAAAGGATCTGGCCCTCATTTTCGGCACGGAGAGTATTATCTCGGAGATCCTCCACGAAAAACGCAAACTGACGGCCGAGCATATCGCGAGACTGAGCAAGCGCTTCAAGGTCTCGCCCGCGGTTTTCTTTCCGTGAGAGTGGACTGAGCTCCGTCAAATTTTCATTGCCTTACTCTTGCTCCCGTGAAAATGCGACAACTCTGCTCACAGAATTCAACGCACCGAGTCTAAGTTCTCGATTCGACCCCCGTGTGGTAGTGTGTCCGCAGAAAACCAGTAGCGAATGTCCCAGCAATCGCCCCGGTCTTTCATCTGCCTGGTTAAATCCAAAGTCCACTCGGGCCCGTATATTCAGCCGAGGGTGCACTAGTGAAGCGCAGCTTAATTCGCATCGCGGTAATAATGGCAGCCACGGCGATATCAACCGCCGCCGCAACGCCGCGACCGCAAGGCGCACAGGCAACCCAAGCCGCGCAAGATTCCCCGCGCAACGCCTCAGCCTCAGCGCCCTCCGCCGCGCATTCCACTTCTCCCGCTCCCGCATGGCTTCCTTGGTCCGACGCCGTCTTCGCCCAAGCCACGCGCGACCACCGCTTCGTCCTCCTCGACCTCGAAGCCGTCTGGTGTCACTGGTGCCACGTCATGGACGTCACCACTTACCGCGACCCCAAAGTTCTCGCTCTCCTCCACAAAAATTATCTGACCGTTCGCGTCGACCAGGATTCCCGCCCCGACCTTTCCAATCGCTATGAAGACTACGGCTGGCCCGCCACAGTCGTTTTCGACGCCGCCGGCCACGAAATCGTGAAGCGCCAGGGCTATCTCACTCCCGAGGAGATGGCGTCGATGCTCCAGGCCATCATCGACGATCCCTCTCCGGGTCCATCGGTGCAGGCCGAAAAAGAAATCTCGTTCCCGTCCACCGACGCTTTGCCCGCCACGCTTCAGGCGCAACTCGAAAAGGACTATCTCGCAGGCTTCGATTCCAAGCAGGGAAGCTGGGGCTTCGACCAGAAATATCTCGACGTCGATTCCGTCGAACTTGCCATCGACCGCGCTTCACGCGGAGACGCGCGCGCCGCCGCAATGGCGCGCCAGACTCTCGACGCGCAGCTTCAACTCCTCGATCCTGTCTGGGGTGGCTTCTACCAATATTCCACCGACAGCGTCTGGACCAAGCCCCACTTCGAAAAAATCATGTCCGTTCAGGCTGAAAATCTTCGCATCTACTCCGAAGCCTACGCGCAGTGGAACGACCCGAAATATCTTCATGCCGCCCAAGCCGTCCAGCAATTTTTTGCGACATTCCTCACCAGTCCCGATGGCGCCTTCTACACCAGCCAGGACGCCGACGTCGTCGAAGGCAAGCACAGCGCCGAATATTTCGCCCTTGGCGACAAAGAGCGCCGCAAGCAAGGCGTCCCGCGTATCGACACTCACATCTACGTCCGCGAAAACGGCTGGGCCATCGCTGCGCTCGCGCAACTCTACGAAGCGACGGGCGACACAAAAACTCTCGACTCCGCAATTCGCGCCGCCAATTGGATCACACAGAATCGCGCTCTTCCCGGCGGCGGCTTCCGCCACGGCGCCAAAGACGTCGGCGGCCCATTCCTCGGCGACTCCGTAGCCATGGCCCGCGCCTACGTTGCCCTCTACCGCGTCACCGCCGATCGCAAGTGGCTCGCACGCGCCGCCGCGACCACAACATTCATCGAGAAAACTTTCCGCAGTGCCCCGGGCTCCAGCGCTAGGCGCAGGTTTCGTCTCCACCGTCGCCCCGACCGACAAAGCCTACAAACCACATCCACAGCGCGACGAAAATGTCGCGGTCGCTCGCGTGGCCAACCAACTCTTCTATTACACTGGCGACGCCAAATACGAAGCCATCAGCAAAACCGCCATGCGTTATCTCGCGGCCGAGCCCATCGCCACCCGCCTTCCGGTCGCGAGCGTTTTGCTTACCGAACTCGAACTCACGCGCCCTCCCCTCCACCTGACCGTCGTCGGCGCCAAGAGCGACCCAGCCGCGCAATCCCTCTTCGCCGCCGCCCTGAAATACCCATCGTTCTACAAGCGCGTCGAATGGTGGGACACAAAGGAAGGCAAGCTCCCGAATCCCGATGTCCAATATCCATCCGTCTCTCGCGCCGCCGCGTATATCTGTACACAGCGCACGTGCTCGCCGCCGATTTTCGAAGCCGGCGCTCTCTCGACGAAAGTGAATCGCGTCCTGGGCATTCAGGAAAACAAGTCGGACCAGGCTTCCGCAAAAGTTCCGCAGTAAAAAGTTTTTTGGCAGCAACAGCGTCAACGGTTACATCAGACTTAAGGAGAAGCTAACAAATCCCCCCAGGGGCCGTCAGTTAGTACTGGCCCTGCACCTGTCTGGCGGGTTACAAGAATTTTGCGATCCTTTACAAACTTTCACTGGTAGGCGTTTTCCCTTAGGCGTAAGGTAGGGGACGCCGTCGAAACCCTCCGAGGGCTGGTGAGCTCGCTTCAGCCCAGACGAGCCTAGGTCCGCAGTCGGCGATCCCATCCACAACGTTCGCCGTCAAACGGCTCTCGGCACGAGGTCTAACGGTCTTCAGGCAACACGTTTGCCCGAAGTTATGTGCAGTAAAATTTATTCAGGAGGACGTTGGGGAAATGACAAAGACAAATCGGTTTCTACTCGCAGGCGCGGCAATCGCAGGTCTTCTCTCGGGAACCGCAGCCACGATCTCGGCCTCGAACCTCTCGAAGGCTTCGGCGCAGGATGACTCTGCTGCCAAGGCTGACAAGAAGGTGAAAGAAAAGCACGCCTGTAAGGGCCAAAACTCTTGCAAGGGCAAGGGCGGCTGCAAGGCGAGCGACAACGGCTGCAAGGGCAAGAACTCCTGCAAGGGCAAGGGCGGCTGCGCGACCGACGGCAGCAAGATGCCCGAATAACAACACCAGCATCAGCAACTGGCTTCGGCCCGTTGCATGTACGGGGGCTGGTGATCACTCACTGGCCCCTCTTACTTAACGAATTCGCTTCTCAGCTGTGAAAGTGCCGCTTCCGCTCGCGGCGCTCGGTCCGGAGATCTCAGCAATGCCCGCGAACAAATTCAATGGATTTACCGACTACGGAATCGGTATCGGCCTGCGCGCCACCCACTACGACCATATCCTTTCGCGCAAGCCTGTCTGCGACTGGTTCGAAATCATCTCCGAAAATTTCATGATCGACGGTGGGCGCCCGCTCCAGATACTCGACGAAATCCTCGCGCAATACAAAGTCGTCCAGCACGGCGTCTCGATGTACTTCGGCTCCGCGGAAAAACCAAATCGCGAGCATCTTCGCCGCCTCAAAGATCTCGTCAAGCGCACCAAAACCCCATGGGTCTCCGACCATCTCTGCTGGGGCAGTGTCGACGGCCGCTACACACACGATCTTCTCCCGATGCCGTATACCTTCGAAGCCGCCAAAATCACCGCGCAAAAAGTGCGCGAGGTTCGCGACTTCCTCGAAGTTCCCGTCGCCGTCGAGAACGTCAGCAGCTACGCCGAATTTCACGTCTCCGAAATGACCGAGTGGGAATTTCTCAACGAAGTTGTCGAGCGCGCCGACTGCGGCATCCTTCTCGACGTGAACAACATTTACGTCTCGTCGCAAAATCACAATTTCAATCCGCTCGATTACGTCAATAGCGTCCCCGCCGAACGCGTCGCGCAAATCCACATCGCCGGCCATTCGAAATATCGCAAATACATCCTCGACACCCACGACCATCCGGTAATCGATCCAGTCTGGAAGCTTTACGATCGCGCCATCCAGCGCGCCGGTCACACCGCCACGCTGCTCGAGTGGGATGACAGCATTCCCACCTTTAAAGAAGTCCACGACGAGGCGCTCAAAGCCGACAAGTTCCTCGCCTCCAGCGTTCTCGCGACTGCGGTATGAAGCTCCCCGCATGAAATTACTCGCCCTACAACGCACCATGGCTCGCGCGGTGATGCAACCGCTCACCAAGTCCGAGCACATGCAGGAGAAAGCTCCTGGCGGCGGGAAGATGCGCGCCTACGCGTCGCGCTTCATCAAGCCCAACGATCGCCTCACTTCGTTTGAACGCCTCGAAATCTACAATCGCCAGTATTGGTTCCGCTTGTTCTCCGCGCTCGCCGAAGATTTCCCCGGCTTGCGCTCTGTTCTCGGCGACAAACAATTCGATGCGATGTGCAAAGCCTACATCGTCGATTGCCCCTCCACCTCGTTCACGCTGCGAAATCTCGGCTCAAAAATGGAGTCCTGGCTCCGCGCTAACCCGAAGTGGGCAGGGAAGAAGCAGACGCTCGCTCTCGACATCGCCCGCCTCGAATGGGCCGATATCGAAGCCTTCGACAACGAATCAAAGCCCGCGCTTCGCACCGAAGATCTCGCGACCGCCGACGCCGAAACCCTCAAGCTCGAACTGCAACCCTACGTTCGCTTGCTCGACTTCGCCTATCCCGTCGACGAGCTGCTCCTCGCCGTCCGCAAAGAGGACGACACCGATTTCGCCAGCAACGCTTTCTCCGAACGTCGCAAGAAAAAGCACGTCCGAGCCGTCGCCAAACTCCAGCCGCAGCCGATTTATCTCGTCGTGCACCGCATCGACAATTCCGTCTACTTCCGCCGCATCGCCGCGGAAGAATTCGCTGTCCTCACCGCTCTTGGCAAAGGCAAGTCTCTGGCGAAAGCGCTCGAGGCCGCGTTCCGCAAAAGCAAAATGCCGCCCGAAGAGCACGCGGCCGCCGTTCAAAAATATTTTCAGACTTGGGCCACGCTCGGATGGTTCTGCCGGCCGAAACAGTCCAAAGCCGCCAGCGCCTGATACTCGACTGATTCTCAAACTCTACGTAATCGGGCGACTTCGACATGAATAACACCATCACGCGTCTCCGTGACCTCTACGATCGCTTCTTTACTCTCATCTCCTATCTACAGTCGCCATTCCTCCTCTTCGTCCGCCTCTACTGGGGATGGCAACTCATTCAAAGCGGCTGGGGCAAGCTCCACCACCTCTCCAACGTCACGGAGTTCTTCACCAGCCTCAATCTCCCGATGCCCGCGCAAACGGCGCTCGCCATTTCCTCTCTCGAATTTTTCGGCGGCATCGCTCTCGCCATTGGTCTGCTGTCCCGATTCACCGCTTTCGTCCTCACCATCAACATGATCATGGCCTACGTCACCGCGGACCGTGAGGCCCTCTTCTCGATCTTCTCCGATCCCGACAAGTTCTACGCCGCTGCGCCCTACACTTTTCTCGTCGCCACCGTCATCATCCTGCTCTTTGGCCCCGGCAAATTCGCCGTCGACAAGATTCTCGAACGTTGGTTCGGTCCATCCACTCCTCCGATCTCCCACTAACGTGCGGAACGCACCCAACCCTCGCCGCCTTCGATTCAAAATCACCTGCAACCCCGCAGCGCTTTCTTTCCGTCTAACCGACTGTTCACGTGTGGAGTCGCCATGACTCGTTTTCCTCGCCGCTCAACCGCTCTTGCATGCGTCGCGCTCGCGCTCCTCGCCATCATCTGGACATCCGCGCGCATTCGGTCTACACATGCTGACGACGACATGACCTCCACCCTCGTCATCTCCGGCTCACGCCTCGATATCACCATCGAATCCGGCGACTGGAAAATCTCCCACGACGATATCCTCCACTGGGTCAAACTCGCCGGCGAAGCCGTCGCCACCTACTACGGCAAATATCCCGTTCCTCATCTCACTTTAAAAATCTCTCCCTTTGACGGCTCTGGCGTCCGCCACGGCATGACCTGGGGGCGCGACGGCGGCGGCCTCATCAAAATCGGTCTTGGTACGAAAACTCCTCCCGCCGATCTCAACGACGAGTGGATGCTTACTCACGAAATGGTCCACCTCTCATTTCCATCCGTTTCCGACGATCATCACTGGATGGAAGAGGGCCTCGCCACCTATGTTGAGCCGATCGCGCGCATCCAGGCCGGACAAATGCCCGCGGTCGAGATGTGGGCTGATCTCGCTCGCGACATGCGTAAAGGCGTGCTGGGCCCCGACGAAAAAGGACTCGACAACACGCACACCTGGGCCAGCACCTACTGGGGCGGCGCACTCTTCTGCTTCCTTGCCGATGTTCAGATTCGCCAGCAAACGCAGAACGAACTGGGATTGCAGGATGCGTTGCGCGGAATTCTCAATGCGGGCGGCGATATTCGGCAGGACTGGGATCTCGAAAAAGCATTCCAACTCGGCGACAAAACCGTCGGCGTCCCGGTACTCACCAATCTTTACGCCAAAATGAAAAACGACCCGATGCCCGTCGACCTCCAGGCAATGTGGAAACAGCTTGGCGTCGAACCCGACGGCAAAACCGTTCATCTCAACGACGACGCCCCTCTCGCCGCTATCCGCCGTGCGTTGACGAGCCCGGAGTCTGCCAAGCCCGCGCAGCAGTCCGGCGCTCGCAGTGCCCCTGAATCGACTCACGCTTCCGCGATCTACGCCGGTCGCACTCGCTCATCCGCAAGAAAGACCGCATCGTAGTACCCTTCATTGGAATCAAAGGCTCACGAAGTCGGTAGTATCTGTTAGCGCCGTGACAGTCGGCCGCTTAGCCGAAAATTCACAACGGCGAAAAATCGAAATGAATCGCATTCTTCGCAGAACGATCGCAGGCGCAGCGGCGGGTGGACTTGGCTCCGCCGCTCTTGTGCTGACGCTGGGCCACCCCGTAGCGAGCATCGCGTTTGGTGTCGCGATCGGTATTGCCTACGCCCTTCTATTTGGACCGGCCCGCGGCGCGTACATCGACAATGTGATGGCTGGCGCCGCGTTGGGCATTCCTTGGTGGGGCCTCATCAACATCATCGCGGTTCCCGTCTTCTCGAGCCGTACACCCGAATGGGACGCGGACCAGATGCGCGCGCAAGTCCCCGCTCTTGTTGGCTGGGTTGTATATGGCTCAATCATGGGCCTGTTGGTGCAGGTCTTCACCGACGTTCTTCATGGGGTTCTTGGCCCCGAGCCGCCTCCTATCGATACCTCGACCCTGCCGAAAACGCGCGTCGTCATCCTCGGTGGCGGATTCGCCGGGATGCAGACCGCTCTGTCCCTCGAGGAACAGTTTCACACCAATCCCGGAGTGAGCTTTTCTCTTGTCAGTGACACCAACGCTCTCCTCTTCACGCCCATGCTCGCCGAAGTCGCTGGCTCCAACCTCGAACCCAGCCACATCAGCACCCCGTTGCGCAGCAGCCTTCACCGCACGGAATTTACCCGCGCTAGCGTTGCTAGCGTCGACATCGAACGCCGTCGCGTCATTCTCGCGAACGACCCGATCGACATGACCGGCTCGGGCTCCGCTCAATCCGACCCGGGTGAAACTCACGAAATTCCCTACGATCACCTTGTCTTCGCGCTGGGTTCCGTATCGAACTATCTCGGCATGGTGGATCTCGAAAAATATTCCTTCAACTTCAAAAGCCTGATCGACGCGATTCGCATTCGCAATCACGTCATCGAGATGTTCGAAAAGGCTGATCGCGAAACCGATCCCGTTCGCCGGCGCGCCCTGCTCACTTTTGTTATCGCGGGTGGCGGCTTCGCCGGCGCCGAACTTGCCGGCGCGATGAACGATTTCGCGCACGGCATTCTTGCCGATTATCCGCGACTCCCGCCCGAAGACCTCAGCGTCATTGTTGTCCACGCGCACGATCGCATTCTCCCCGAACTCAGCGAATCGCTCGCGCGCTATGCCCTCAAACGCATGGCCGAGCGCGGTGTCATCTTTCGCCTGAAAGTTCGCCTGGTGGATGCGAAACCCGGCAAGGTCATTCTCTCGGATGGCGAAATCGCTGCCGAAACTCTCGTCTGGACTGCCGGCGTCGCGCCCAATCCCGTAGTCAAAAATCTTCCGATCCCGAAAGACAGGCGTGGCGCGCTTACCGTCGACGAGAATTTGTCTATTCCCGGCTACCCGGGTCTCTGGGCCCTGGGCGATTGCGCCGCCGTTTTCGACGCGAAGTCCAGGAAAGCTGTTCCGCCAACCGCACAATTCGCCTTGCGCGAAGCCGAAGTCCTCGCCAAAAATATCCGCGCGCAGATCGAAGGCCGCCCGCTTAAGCCTTTCCATTTCAACTCGCTCGGCTCGCTATGCGTCGTCGGGCACCAGACTGCCTGCGCCGAAATTAGCGTGCCTTTCGCCCCCGGTCGCGCGATGCAATTCTCAGGTCTCTTTGCGTGGGCCATGTGGCGTGGTATCTATCTCGCCAAGCTTCCCGGCATCGAGCAAAAAGTTCGAGTTCTGATTGATTGGACCGTCGAGCTTTTCTTCCCGCCCGACATCGTCCAGACCATCGATCTAAGTTCCGAACAATAATGTCGAACGAAATCGAGCGATAACACCAATGTCCGCCGACTCAAACAACGCTGCCGCAGCCACCCACCAGCCCAATCAATCGTTGGCCGCCGCACAAGCAGCCGCAACCGTAGTCGCCGTGCCAGGTCCGGTCACAAGTCACCACTCAACAGGCACGTCGCTCCTCGTCCTCGGTGCCATCGGCCTCGTCATCGGCGCTATCGGCGGCGCCCTGAAAGCCGCCGCTCTCCACGATTCCTATGCAGAATCTCTGGTTTCCGGCGCGCTCTTCGGACTCGTCTTCGGGCTCTTCTTCTCGCGTCGCGCCACGAGCGCCGGCGCCGGTCTGATCTGGGGACTCGGCTTCTCCTTTCTCGCGTGGATCGTCTTTCCCAACGGCGCGGTCCACCTGATGTTCCATCACACCACCACTACGGTTTTCGCCGACGCGCGCGACCGCTTTCCGCTTCTCGTCGCCTGCATTCTTTGCCTCGGCACTCCTGTCGGCTTGGTCTTCGGCATTTGGGGCGGCCTCCATGCCTCGGAACGACAGCCCAAATTTCATGTCGGTCGCGCAATCGTCGCCGGTGGATTCGCTGGAGTCGTCGGCGGCGCGCTCTTCAGCTCGTGGGTCGCGTCTGGAGATTATTTTCCGCTGCTCGCTGGATACGGCCCGATTGCACTGGCCCATTCCACCGTGATCCTTCTGCACTTCGGCGCCGCGGTCTTGATCGGCATCAGCTTCGGTTTTCTTTTCCAGCGCGACGTCCGCGGCTTCGGCTCCTGCATGGGCTGGGGCCTCTGTTACGCAATTCTCTGGTGGTTCCTCGCCCACCTCACTCTTCTCCCGTGGCTCGCACGCGGCGAATTCGATTGGTCTGCCGGCCACGCAGCGGCCGTCTTCGGCTCGCTCGTCGGCCACATCCTCTACGGCCTCATTCTCGGCATTGCCTACGCCATCTTCGACAAACTCTGGCTCCGCCTCTTTGTCGAATCCGATCCGCTCAATCGCCAATTCGAAGGCCCCGGCATCCAGACGCTGCGTTCGCTTTCTTGGGGAGCCGTCGCCGGACTCATCGGCGGCATCGTCGCTTCTCCCATTCTTTTCGCCACGGGCGTGCTCCCGCGCCTTGTGAACGCCTCCAGAGATCCGTCCACAGTCAAAATCCTGTTCGCCCACGTCCTCGTCAGCATCGTCCTCGGCATGTTGTACGGCGTTCTCTTCCGTAACGAATCCTCCAGCGTTGGCATGGGTGTCGCTTGGGGATGGCTCTTCGGCCTTATCTGGTGGTACGCCGGTCCAATCACCCTCGAACCCCTCATTCTCACCGGCCAATGCGACTGGAGCACCGACGCCGTCTCCTATCTGCTCCCCTCGCTCATGGGCCATCTCATCTTCGGAGCCGTCACCGCCCTCGTCTTCATGGTCCTCGAACTCCGCTACGCCCGCTGGCTTCTCCTCGATCCGCGCGTCGCCGCCCGCGTCGCCCGTACCGTCCGCCAGATCGGTACCCCCGCCCCCGCCCTGTGGCTCTTCGCCCTCGGCCTCGGCATCCTCCTCCCCATCCTCCTCGGCTGAAGCGCACGCTACCGCCTTCATCGGCATCGGTGCCCACTCGCACCGCGAGTCTCGAAACCCTTTCTCGTTCCTTACCGCCCAACTGTAGTCGCGTTGTCATCCTGAGCCGCCCGAGAGGCGGCGAAGGACCTCACCGTTCAGTCCAAGCTCCCAATGCTCCGCCGCTATCCCCGCTTTCGGCGACCGCGTCCTCGCCCAAAAAAACCACTCTCGCCCTTCCCATGTCGTGAAAGTGATACGTTTCCCCCAGGAACCCACCCCCACTCCCCCCTTCATCCCTTGCTAAACTTACCTGTCGAACAGGTATGCGTCCCCGCGCATGAATCCACACGAGACCGATCGCCGCCACATCGAGCGGCAAATTGCTTACGCCCGCCCGATCACCGTCCTCATGACGCTGATCGCGCTGCTCCAGCAGCCGTCTTCGCAACACGCCAATCGCCCGATCTCCTTTCTCATCGGCTACCTGATACTCGCGTTCTGCGCCATTATCTTCGAAAAGATTTTCCCCAGCCGCTCCTGGCATCTGCCGCTCTTCGTCGACCTCGTCGCCCTCGGCTATTTCATGATCGTCAGCCCGTCGATGGTTCCCGCATGGTTTCCGTATCTGTTCGTATGTTACGTGGCGGGTATCCGCTGGGGCTTGAACTCCGCATTCCCTTTGGCTGGCTTGCTTTCCCTTGAAATCATTCTCCTCACCGTCGTCAAAGGCGAAATCCACTTCCTCCGCATCATTTCCTGGCTCGGCCTGGCAGGCGCCACGTTCGCCGCCGGAGCCGGCATCGCCTTCCTCGGCGACCGTAATCGCCTCTTCGCCGTTCAGCAGGAGTTCTTCTCCCGCATCACCGCCACCATGGAAGTCGACCAAGGCCTCGCCGAATGCCTCCGCCTCTTCCTCGAGGAGCTAACCCGCGCCTTCCACTCCCTGGAGGCCCTCCTCGTCTATCGCGACACCGACCTCGAGCGCATTTTCCTCTGGCGCCACAAGTCCGGCGAAACCGAGCGCCTCATGCCCGACAACCTGCCCCTCACACGGGCCGACGGCCTCCTCCTCGACGACGCCGACGCCACCATCTGCTGGAATAGCCTTTCCGGCGCCGGTTCCGGCTTCGGATGGGACCGCCGCGACGGCCGCAACCTCAAAAGCATCCCGCGCCTGCCCGGCCCAACCCAGCAGCTCCTCAATCTCAAATCCATGATGACGGTCACTTTCGACCAGAGCGGCAAGCCCGCCGGCCGCCTCTTCTTGCTCAACGGCCGTAACAAATTCACCCGTGACGATTTACAGTGGTTCGAGCGCATCTCCCGCCACATCGGCCCGGCCCTCGAAAACGTTTTTCTCCTGCGTCACCTGCGCGCTCGTGCCATCGAGGCCGAGCGTAGCCGCATTTCCCGCGACCTCCACGACGGCATCCTCCAGACCCTGCTCAGCTTCGAGATTCAACTCGACGTGCTTCGCAAACAGGTCACTGCCACCCCCGAAGAGGCCGCCGGCAGCCTCGCCAACCTCCAGCAGACCGTCAAAGGCGAGTCCGCCGAGCTCCGCCGCATGGTCACCGACATGCGCCCGGTCCGTGTCCAGAGCGCCGACCTCGTCGATCTCATGATCGGTTTCGCCGAACGCTTTCGAAACGAGTCCACCCTGGCCCTCGACGTTCTCATTGATTCTGTTGAGGTTCAGGCTCCCGACCGTGTCTGCCGCGAGCTCTTTCAGATTTACCGTGAAGCACTTAACAACATAAAAAAGCATGCTAAGGCTTCACATGTCGTGGTAAAACTGTCGCAGGACGACAGCAGGCTAGTATTAGTAGTAGACGATAACGGTGAAGGATTTAGCTTCGCCGGTCGTTTTACGGGTGATGAATTAGACCGTTTGCGGTTGGGTCCAATCTCCA
This sequence comes from uncultured Acidobacteriota bacterium, assembly GCA_963766985.1. Taxonomy (GTDB): domain Bacteria; phylum Acidobacteriota; class Terriglobia; order Acidiferrales; family UBA7541; genus Acidiferrum. The sequence goes on along the minus strand of CAVYCJ010000002.1, from coordinate 158,212 downwards.
TCAAGGAGCGTACGCGTACCGTTGGGGGCGTGTTGACCGTCGAGTCCAATCCTGGACACGGTGCTCGCCTGACTATCGAGATTCCGCTGGGCTAAATGGCCAAAACTAAACAACAAATTCGTGTCCTCCTCGCGGATGACCACGCGATTTTTCGCGATGGCCTGCGTAAACTCCTTGGCTCCGACGAAGATATCGTCATCGTTGGCGAAGCGCAGAACGGCACTGAGTGCATCAAGATGCTCGCTAAACTCAAGCCCGACATTCTGTTGCTCGACCTCCGCATGCCCGACAAGGACGGACTCGCCGTTCTCGAAGAAGTGAATTTCGATACGCTTCCTACGCGCGTCGTAGTACTCACAGCCGCCGAAGACGATCGCGACGTTGTTCGCGCCATGCGCCTGGGAGCGCGCGGCGTTGTTCTGAAACAGTCCGCGACCGACTTGCTCGTAAAGAGCATCCACCGCGTATTCGCTGGCGAAATTTGGCTCGATAACCGCATGACCGCCGAGGTCATGAAGGCTTTCTCGAAATCCTCGGAATCCGGTCCGCGCCGCGAAAAGCCGCTTCTCAGCGATCGCGAAAAAGAAATCGTGCAGCTCGTCGCTCAGGGTTTCCGCAACAAGGAAATCGGCGAAAAGCTCTTCATCAGCGAGCAGACCGTAAAGAACCACCTGCACAACATCTTCGATAAGCTCGGCGTTTCCGATCGCCTCGAACTCGCGCTCTACGCCATCCACCATCGCCTGATCGACCAAACGTAGCTCAGGCGTTTTTCGAATCCGTATTTTCATTTGCGTCTGATAACGCTCGTTGAGCGTTGCCATTCTGCTTTGCCCATCTTCCATCGCACGCAAATGAATCCGTCGCGTCCTCGTTGTTTATTCCTTGATTGAACACAGTGGCCTCAAGCCGTCCGCGTGCCTCCATCGCCGTCATGTTCTCCTAGTAGGGAACTAAACCATGAAGCTCGCCGCCAAAATCCTCTCCACTGCCATCATTGTTGGCTGCGCTCTGCGCTTCGGTGCGAGCGCCGATTTCTACACCATCGCGATCATCTCCGCCTATTTCGCGATCACCCTTATCGGCGCCACAATCATTCATCTCCGCGTTCAGCCGACTTGGCGAAACGTTGGGTTAATCGCACTCGGAACGCTTCTCTTCGCATTCATCGACTATCGCGTTCAACATTTCGACCCCGCGTTCTTCGGCTGGATCTCCTTCGCCGGCATCTCCAGCCTCGCCATCATGGGCATCGAGTCCGTTTGGACCAACGGCGAACAGCGCAAGACTCATCTCCTTGCGTTCGTCCCGTCGTTGCTTTTCGTCACGTCCGAATATTTCGCAGACAACATGCTGCGCTGGGCCGCCACGGTCCACGAAAAGGTCTACGACCTCTATCTCTATTCGTTCGACGCGAGCCTTCACGCTCAGATCCCATTCGCTGTCGGCCGTTACTTCGCTCAGCACAGCATCGTCCGCCAGACGTCACTCCTCGCCTACATCGGCTTGTCCGTGCCAATCGCAGTCGTCTACGCCGGTCAGCTTCGCCGCACCGGCGCCAAAGCTCTCCAGTGCTTCGTTGCGTTCGTCATCACCGGCCCGATGGGCATCCTTTTCTACAACGCGGTTCCCGCACTCGGCCCGGCCCATCTTTTCCAGAAAAATTTTCCCTGGCATCCGCTCGCCATCGACCAGGTGCGCCATCTGTTTCTCGAGCCCGTCTCGCTGGCCGGACCGCGCAATGCGATTCCTTCGCTGCACATGGCCTGGGTTCTACTCGCGTGGTGGTACTCCCGCGGTCTTTCCACCGTCGAACGCGGCATCGCTCTTTTCTATCTCGTCTTTGTAGCGCTGGCCACGCTCGGCACCGGCGAACACTACTTCATCGACCTGGTCGTCGCCGTCCCATTTGCGCTTTTCGTGGAATCTCTCTTCGCCTACGACCTCCCAATCGCCAATGCCAACCGCATTCGCGGCGTCACTTTTGGGTTGCTTGCAACGTGCGCTTGGCTCGCCGCGCTTCGCCTTACTCCCCAAACCTTCTGGGCGACACCATTACTTCCGTGGACTCTTTGTGCCACGACGATCGCTGCCGGCCTCTATCTCGAAACACGGCTACGCGGAGAAACGCCCACTCTTCCCCCGACCTCGCAGTTTCAAAACGGGAATATTCGACCTTCGGAAGCCATCGCATCTCAGGCGCGCGATCTAGAGACGGACTCCACTTCGGTTCTCGCCGGCGTTCCGAAGCTCTAAATCACCATAACAATCGAGTAAGAATGCACTTAGCGATCTCTACGTAGTTTGCTTTTCTGCTGAATTTTTTGCTTCCTCACACACTCGCCGTTGCGTTCGCTCGGACAAATTCTCGCGTGCTTTCGAGACCCAGAAGTTCATACCGAATTTAAGACTCCCGTAAGCGTCCTGTAATCATCTATTTACAGCAAAAAGTTCTGGGACTGAGTACTCTCTGCCATCCCACCCCGTCATGGTACATCCGTACTTTTTTCTCTCCGCTCCATTTTGAATCCCCAGTCCTATTGTCCCTTTTCGACCCCCCGGCTAAACTGTCTCTTCAATCAGGAGGCTCTGTCTTGACTGGCTCCGAACGCCGCAACACCCAGCGATTTCAAATGCGGCTGCCGCTCACCGTCCGATGGACGACGGGTGCGGCGGTCGGCGAGACCAGCACGGAATCCCGCGACGTTAGCTCCCGGGGCGTTTATTTCTTTCTTTCTAAAGATGTCAAACAGGGCTCCGCTATCGAGATCCTCTTGACTCTGCCGAATGAGATTACGCTTGCAGGCCCGGTGCGCGTTCGTTGTTTAGGACGAGTGCAGCGCACCGAAGCGCGCGACGAAGGTGCAGTTGGCGTCGTCGCCGCTATCGAACGCTATGAATTTTTACGGGGCGACGAAGAACGCAAGAAGTAACGTCGCTCGATCGGTGCGCGATTAATCGCGTCGCACCCTTGGTCTTGTTTTAAGGATTTTCACGAGTTTCTTGCTCGCTCACTGCGGAGGCGGGCAAGATTAGCCGGAGTGCCTCGGCCCCTCAGCGGAGCGCTCCGGCTGCTTTTTTTTCCGTCAGAATTGCATTGCGGCCCTTGGGTGCCGCACCCTTTTGGTTCTGAAAGGGTGCGGGTTTAAATCAATCTTCGCCCACACCGTAACGACGATCCCGTCGAAGCGTCGCCCGCTTTCAACAGTCGGCTTTCGCTACCTCAAGAACCTCGCCGCAATCCCGCTCACCGTATCGTGCAGCGCGTGCGTCATCATTCCCGGCCGCAAGCTCTTTCTCCACTGCGCCAGGATTCCAAACATCAATCCATACACGGCGATCACAATCGCTGGCTTCACGCCCTGATAGATGTGGCACGCGCCAAACACGACCGCTGAAGCAACCAGGCCTGCGGTCGCATTCCCGCTCCACGCGATGAATTGCTTCTGCAAATATCCGCGAAAAATTGTCTCCTCACAAAATCCTGCCGTCACGCAAACGACGATCCACAGCGCAACCTCCGCGAAGCCGCGCGGCGCCAGAAATCCAATGCTCTCTTTCGATCCTCGAAAGTGCAAAGCGAACGCGACACCTCCGAGAACCATCAGCGCCACAAACCAGAACGCCACCGCAATCCCCAAGTCGCGCGCGAAATCGAGAAAGCCTTTCCATTTCGCGCCGGTCACTTCAGTCAGCGAGGTCCCGTGTCTTCGCACACCCCACAACACATAGGCCGTCAACATCCATTCCCAAATCACCGTCGTTAAATAAAGCCCGGTCCGATTCGGATGCGCCGCGGTGCGCAATTGTCCCGCCGAGAAAAACATCAAACCTGCGCCACCCAGCAATATGACCAGCAGCACGGCAGTGTGCAGCGCTCCGGCCACCGGCTGCTGCGCTGCCGCCGCAGCCCCTCCGCCCTGGCTCTGCCCCTCGCCATCCAACGTCAACGTCGCACTCAACGCTCACCTCGTCGGTTTCGACCCGCCGCCCGCCGTCCAGCAACGATCTGCCTCATTGGCCAACCCTGTACCTTCAATACGTTTCGCGATCGCGTAGAACAACGGTATCGCATCGCCCCTGCTCTGTCCGCCTCCAACTCCTTTCCTTTCAATTCCGATGTTACATGTTCGCGCCCTGTACTTCGGAGCAGGCGACATATGCTATCGAATCCGCCACCATAAACGGTGCCCAGATTCGACACGGAATAGACGTGCATTGTGGTGAGCGCGCTGGCTGCAAAATTGCCACCAACGTTTTGGCGCGCAACGGGGGCACTGCGTTCGAGTGATCTCGCGCAGTGCGTAGTCAAACAATCGGAAGTTTTTGCCTACGGGTGAGGGGTGCAAGGAATGGAATTCGAAATTCAAACGGTGCCGTTCGTGGACGCTCATACCACCTCGAGCGCTAACCCGAACGTCGACGCCACGCCTCTGACGAGTTCCGAGGTCGATGCCGTTGTTGCCGCTTTGATTCCCCAATCAGTCCCTTCGGATACGAGTGAGGTTCTGGCAGAAGTCGAGTCGCATTCCGAACCGGAAATCCACGCGGAGCCGTTGCAGGACCATGATCGTCCGATCAACGAATCCACCGAAGATTCCGCAGAACACACGTTCACCACGATCTCCGTCTTGGAACTCGCCGAAATTCTCGACCAGCATCGCATCTGGGTCGAATCGGCCGGTGAATCCGGCAATAAGGCCGATCTCTGCGGCGTGAATCTCGCAAAAGCCGATCTGACCGGCGTCAATTTGCAGGGTGCCCAGTTGCAGCGCGCCAATCTCGCTGGCGCGGATCTTTCGATGGCTAATCTGCGCGGCGCCAGCCTTGTTCAGGCCGATCTTCGCGACACGAATTTACTTGGCGCCGAACTTCGCGGCGCCAATTTGATGGGCGCCAATCTCTACGGAGCCGAAGGCGTCTGGGTCGGCCGCCTCGGTGGCGCAAATCTTTTCGACGCGATTCTTCCCGAAACCGTCGCTGCGTTCGACAGTTCGAAAGCCATCGAAGAGGCAACCAAGGTTGCACGCTGGTTCTACTTCCTCATGCTCGGTATCAGCGCGGCGAGCTGCCTCCTCATCGCTGCGACTTCCGACGTTCACTTGATCCTGAATTCCTCGGCGATTCCGCACACCGGCAATTTCCTGCCGATGACCGGCTTCTACCTCGGCGGCTCGTTGCTTCTCTTCGTCGCCTATGTCCGCTTCCACTTCCTGCTTCTCCGTTTGTGGGGAAGCATGGCGGAACTCCCCGCAGTCTTCGTCGATGGCCAGACGCTGGAAAAAGACGGTCCGTGGTATTTGATGGGCGTTGTTCGCCGTCACTTCAAATGGAATCGCGATTCGCGCTCGCCTTTCGCAATGCTTGAGTCGCTGCTTTCGACCTTCCTCGCCTACTGGGTTGTGCCCTCCACTCTCTTCCTTTTCTGGTTGCGCTATCTCGTTCGCCAGGACTTCCGCGGCACGCTGCTCCACACGGTCTTGCTGACTCTCGCCGTCGGCGCCGCTACCTGCCTGCCATCCGTAGTCTCGCAATTTCTGCGACCCGGCGAACTTCGCCGCCAGAAGTCGAAAAATATTTTGCGTCTCGCATTCCTCACGCTTCGCGCCGCGCTCGCAACCGGCGCCGTCGTTCTCCTCTTGTCGCTGGGCATCAACCGCGGTTTGCCCGCGGACCACGACATCTCCCCGGATCATTCCAGCGCCAGCATTCGCCGCTGGGCCGCCCAGATTCTTCAAAGCGTCGGCTATCGTCCTTACGCAGACCTCACCGAAGCGTCACTCTCCACTCCGCCCGCGAACGGCGATTGGAGCGATCAAGGCGTTGCTGCTATTGATGGCGCTCGGCTGAACCAGATCGATCTTCGTTTCGCTCGCGCGTATCGCGCGTTCCTCGCCAACGCGAAACTCTGGCGCGCAAATCTCGAAGGCGCGTATCTCTCCGAAGCCGATCTTCGTGGCGCCAACATGCGCGAAGCGTTCCTGCGCGACGCGATCCTCGACCGCGCACGCATCTCACACACGCTTCTCGTCTCTTCCGACATCAGCAATGCAAATCTGATCGGTGCCGACCTCCGTGCCGCCGACCTCTCCTATTGCAATCTCGAAAACTCGCGTCTCTCCAACGCAAAGCTCAACGGCGCGTCGCTCTACGCTGTGAATCTCCGCAAAGCGGAACTCATTCGTTCCGATCTGACCGGCGCCGACCTGCGCGACACCAAGCTTGAGCAGTCGATTCTTTCCTTCGCCACCCTCCAGCAAACCGATCTCTCGTCCGCAAAAATGTCCCAGGCCAAACTCGGTGGCGCGCAGATGAAAGGCGCCATCCTGCTCGACGCCGATTTGAATGGCGCCGATCTGCAAGGCGCATTCCTCACCGGCGCGGTCCTGCGCGATGCCGACATTCGCAACGCCACCTTGAGCGGCGCAGACCTGCGCGGCGCCAGCGGCCTAACCTCCACCCAACTCTGCACCGCCAAATGGCGCGGCGCCCTCCTCGACCCCGACATGGAGACCGCCCTCCAAACCCAATGCCCCCAGTAGTTGACCAATAGCTGCCTGATCTTTCGTTGCTCGTGACCTGCTGCAAATGTTCATGTGCGGCACGATTCTACGTGCCACGCCGAGCTGAGTAGGCTCGCGTTGCCCTCAATTTGGGTAGGCTGATGCGTCGTGGACGATGCGGATGCGGTGATCGGTGAAAGGCGCGTGCATGCTGGGGACTTCAACCTTCGGCATGTGGCAGCTGGCGCAGTTGCTGGTGGCGACGGGACACGCGGCGCCAGGATGGTCCGCAAGTTTTTCGCCTGGCTTTGACACGTGGCACGACAGGCATTTGGAATCGTAGCTCGCGGTTTCTGTCACGAGCGGCTGATGCGGATCATGGCACGTGAAACACGCGAGGCGCGCGTCGCCGCGTCCCCAGCATTTGCTGCTCTCCAACCGATATGGCTGGAAGCGCACGTTTGCCACGCCGGTAATTTGTGTTTGCAAAACGTCGGCCCAGGTCCTGTGACACGCGCCGCAAAAGTCCACCGACGCGACTGCGCCCAACTTTCGCGGATTCAAAATCGCGTGGCGGCCCTCCTCAATTTTTCCTGCTTTCATCGCGGCGACGTGTTTCGCGCCAGGCCCGTGGCATTGCTCGCAGGTAACGCCAGGAGTTGCATGCGCCGGATCAAACCGATTCGCAACCATCGAGCCGCTCGTGTGGCAGCCGAAGCAATGTTGCGTTTCGCTGCTGTCCATGCGCCTTCCAAGCGCCGCGTCGATTGAACTCGGCGGAGCGCTCACGTGTCCCGTCGTAAGTGCGAGCGATTGCAGCGACTTGTAGAAACTCACGCGACTCTCGAAGTACGCCCCGTCATGCGAATAAATGTATGTCTGGCCGGTATGCGCGATTCCAAATGCCCACTCGAGTTGCGCCGAAATTTTCTGCGCGCCATCTGAGACGGAGTAGGTGCTGCCCGCTGTATCCCGAGTGATTTCGTAGCGATACGGCGAAAGCTCTCCGGTCAGTTGCTCGTGGCTGCGCAGAATTTCTGCGTCGGCCGCGCGCGCTCCAGCGTGCGCCATCGGCGTGGTCGCCTGTGTTGCCGCTTTGTCGGTGTGACATTTCGCGCATTCCGCGTTGCCAACCAACTGCGTGCGGTCGGCGACGTTTTTCGTCGGCCACCAGGGCGACGCCGCGATGCGATCTTCTGTCGTTTCAGAGATTTCGGTCTTGCGGGATTGGCTGAGCAGGTTGCCGGCGAGTGCGAGCGACAACGCGAAGAAAAGAAGCCAGCGGGGAGAACGAGCAGGGAATCGCGTCATCAGTTCGGCCGCATGAGGTCGGCCAGTTGAAGTTGGCCGAAGGAGATTATGCGTCGAAGAGGGCTTTGGCGCTACGACTTTCGCTTTGGCTTCGCTCATTAGGGGGTATACCCCCGGTGTTTTGTAAAGAGTGTGCAAGTTGCTGATTCGATGAGGGTTGCGCAAGGCTCTTTGAAAAGAGTGCGCAAGTCGTTTGTAATCAGAGGGTTGTCCTACCCACGTGAAATCGAAAACGCCCTATACGTCGAGGGAAGGTTCGAAATGCGGGCAGCCCCAAGGACGCTCTCCTTTAAGACAGAGCTTTGGGCGACGGGGCTATGACTTGATGGGAATCCAGATCTCCATGTCGCCCGTGCCGGATTCGGGATCGAAGCTCTCGCCATAATACTCGACGAGATTCGGTGATGTCGGCGTTGGATGAGCCAGCGTCTGGCCGGATGTCGGCAGCCACGAACCGAAAATGGTCTGGATCGCGTCGCGAAGCCGCGAAACGTTTTCGCGGTGACAGAAGATCGCGTACTTCTGCTGCGGCGACTTGTAGGTCGCGAGGCCCTTGTGCGCAGGGGAAATGGTCGCAATCTCGACACCGCAGAAATAATCGAATTCGCCTGATTTCTCGTCCACGTTGAAAACCACGCCATACGCCATGTGGCCGAGTTGGCCCGAAATCTTGCCGAAAGGCAGCCGCTTCCATTGCGCCGGAATCGTATTGGCAGTTTGCGGCGTGTAGTGCTCCTGCAGGCCGGCCATGAGCAGCGCTCGTCGTTCCTGGAGGCGCGGGGGATGCAAATTGATGACGGGGGCTTCGGGCACGTTCATAGACTCCTGTTTCAACCGATTAGATTCAAAATGGGCCACGTAGGTGGCAGGCCGAGTCGGGAAGAGCAACCTCGTCGCCAGTCGGTGTGCCGCGTCGCGGCAAGCACAAGTGCGCCCAATGTATTTTACCGTGTTCCCGCCTCGGACAAAAATCGCGTCCGGGCTGCGCCGCCGGAGTTGGGCAGCAGCCCCGAGCGGCGGTTCGAACGACGTGCCGGAGAGCCGCCTTGAGATCACGGCGACACCTGTGGCGCTGGTCGCGCGTTCCATTGTTGTGTTAAGACTGTCCCTGAATTAAGACGGTTCGATCGACCAGTCACGGCGTTTGAAGCGATTTAAAGCTGGCAGAGTCAGTTGAGGGAGGCTTACGTGGAAGTCGTTGCAGGAGTCGATTTGGGGGGCACGGCGATCAACTACACGTTGATCACACGGGATGAAAAATTCCTGATCGAAGGGTTGTGCGAGCACCCGGCACTATCGAAACAGGGGCCGGAGGTATGCCTTCAGCAGATCGAGGACGGGCTCAAAATCGCAGCCGATATGGCACAAATCCCGCTGACCGACATCGTCGCAATCGGACTCGACACACCGGGACCAGCCAGCGCCGCCGGCCAGCTCAGCGCGAAGGGCTCCACCAACTTCGTCCACGCCGACTGGGCGGGATTCGACATCCGCGAAGGCCTGGCGCGCAAACTGAACAAGCCAGTCTCGTACCTGAACGACGGCAACGCCGGCGCGCTCTGGGGCCACTTCACGATATTTGGAGCCAACAGCAAGGAGACTTCCGTATCGATCGTTATCGGAACAGGGCTGGGCGGCGGCGTCATCATCGACGGCAACGTCGTAAAAGGACGCAAGGGCTTTGGAGGGGAACTGGGTCACGTTCTGATTCCATATCAAAGTATCCCCGGCATCGAAGGCTTGAAGCCGCAATGCAATTGCGGCCGATTGGGAGATCTTGAGTCCGTCTGCTCTCTCACAGCGATCGAGAAGACCTTTCTGCCTTATTTTTTGCCGAAGTATCCGGAGCATGAGCTAGGGAAAGTGGACGGAAGCAAAGCGGCGAAGATGGTGCGTGGGATGGCGGATCGCGGCGACGCGATGTGCCGCGAAATCTTCCGCGTGCAGGCTCACGGCATCGGACTGTTTCTCGACGAGATGGTGAACACGTTCGATCCCGACGCCCTGATCATCGGCGGCGGCGCACTCGAAGCCAGCGAAGCTTTTCAGAAATGGTTTATCGAACAGGTGCGCGTGGGAATGCCGACACAGCGCGAAGAGCAGGCTGACATCCCCATCTACGTGATGCCCAACGGCGACACCGCCGGCTCCCGCGGCGCAGCCATCGAAGCCCTGAAACTAGCCCGCAGCAGCGGCCTGGCGTAGGCAGCCTCGCGTCGTCTCCGAAGTTCCCTTCGTCGGGATCAGCGAATTCCACCGTGGAATAGCAAACCGGCAAGCGCACCTATGAGCACCAGCCATGTTGAGTTGATCCGAAATCGTATGAGAGCGATTGCGGAAACGAGAGCGAGCGTGGCGGTCACGAAGTCAACGATGGAAGTCCGCGCGAGCTGCCAGCTCACCACAGCCATGAGTGCCAGGGAGCCTACGATCACCCCGTCGAGGAAAGCGCTCGAGTAACGAGACGCTCGTATGCGAGGAATCAGGGGACCGCTGGCCGCGACGAGCAAAAACGCCGGCAGGAATATGCCAATGGTAGCTGCGAATGCGCCTTTGGTTCCCCCTAACAGATAACCAATGAAGGTGGCTGTCGTAAAAACCGGACCTGGCGTGATCTGGCCAATCGCAACGGCGTCGATGAGTTGGGAGTCGGTAAGCCAACCCCGATGGACGACGAGATCCGCTCGCAAGAATGCGAGTAATACGTATCCGCTGCCGAAAACGACCGCACCGATTTTGAGAAAAACGAAGAAAAGTGAAATCAGACTGAATGGAGTTACGACAGCGCCTGCTCCCGCGAGATTTAATAAGGCGAAAGATGCAACTGAGGCTTTCGGTTTTGGTGTGATGCCAGAGATAGTCCAGTCGCCAAGAACTGCGGCAAGGCCTGAGAGCAGAAGCAGCCAAATGGGCGGGACGCCGAAGGCGGCCAGCATTAGAGAAACGAGTCCCAACAGCCCAAGAAATTTGGTCTTCACCGCGCTGCGGCTCAAGCTCCATAGGGCTTGAGCGATTACCGCGATTACGACGGGCTTAATGCCATAGAGAATGGCTGATGTTGCCGGAAGCTGGGAAAAATGGACGTAAGCCCAAGCCAGCAGACCGACGATTACGGCGGCAGGAAGAACAAAGCAGACGCCTGCAACGACCAAGCCTGCCCACCCACCACGAAGATACCCAATATGAATTGCGAGTTCGCTTGAACTGGGACCTGGGATGAGATTGCTTGCGCCCCACAGATCGAGAAATTTCTCACGGGTAAGCCACTTCTTACGCGTAACAAGCTGGTCTTCCATGAGTGCGACGTGACCGGCGGGACCGCCGAACGCGGTTGTGCCGAGCAGGAGGAAAAATAAGGCAAGTTCGCGGAGGTCAGCGTTCTTCGAATCGGCGGGAGGCGACATCACGCGATGCACTTTCTCGAACAGAAAGTCGGAGCAACTTAAACATAGTCGAACAGGGCCATAAATCCGAAATCCATGTGGAGTTGTTGATGGCAGTGAAACAGTGTGAGTCCCGGATTGTCGGCGACAAAATCGATCTCGGCTTCCTGATAGCCACCCAACATGACGACGTCCTTGTAGATCGAGCTTGTAGGTTTTCCTGCCAGCGAAGTCAGTTCAAAACTGTGGCGATGCAAGTGTATCGGGTGAATGTCATCGCTGGCGTTGCGCATGTGCAAGCGATAGCGGCTTCCTTCTTTCAAGTGAAAGGCCGCTGGGGTGACACCCTGCGTCATCGGATAAGAGACTCCATTGATCGTCCAGCGGTTGAAACCTTCGTGAGCGGCGTTTTCCTTTGCAAAGGTCATGTCGATCGTTTGGTCAGGAGGTGGGGCGATGGCCGCTTTTCCGAATCGCGCATAGTTCCATTTGAAAGGCGGAGGCGCTAGCCAAGCAGGCTTGCCCGACTGGCCGGCGTACTCGACAACGATTCCCATGCCATGTCGCCGATCGCCGTCGTCCAAGTCGCCGAGGATCCACACGCCTGGATGATTCATTTCGACGATGGCAGACACACGTTCTGCGGTGCCGAGCCAAAGGACCGGAACAGCAGCGACATTCGGGACAGGATTTCCGTCCAGTGCGATGACCTGGAACGAGTGACCAGGAAGCGCCAAACTGCGAATCTCGGTGGCGCTGCCGTTCAAGACGTGGAAGAGGACGCGTTCTCCATGCTTCACGCGAATCGGTTCGCCGTGACCCAGAATGCGGCCGTTGATGGTAAAGGCGTTGTAGCCGACTTCAAATCCGTGCTTTGCGCCCTTGGCTAAGGACGCCTTCATCGCGGATTCGCCAATTTCCTTGAGTTGCCTGTCTTCGGTCGCGTTTGCCAAGAAATTCTGCGGCATATCACCGCCCTGACTTAGCGTGGGTTCGAATTCCTTCAGAGTGAGAAATACCTCGCGATCGTAACGGCCCGGATTCTCTTTTGGTTCGATGTAGACCGGACCGACCTGCCCGCTGTACTGACCCGCAGAAAGGTCGGAGCCCGCGCGGTTATGCGTGTGATAGAAACGCAGACCCGATGGATTCGGAGTGAAGGAAATACTGCGGTGACCGTGAGCGGGAATGGGAGGTGTCCCCTCTTCGGCTGCTCCGTCGATGTCGACGGAAACGCGCTGTCCGTGCCAGTGAAGTTGTTCGGGAGTATCCGTGTCGTTGAAAATGTCGATGGAGACCCGTTGCCCCTCTTTGAAACGCAACAAAGGACCTGGAAATTGATCGTTGTAGGTCTTCGTCGCAATGAATCGTTTGGGAGCGATTTCTACGACAGAATTCCGGATGCGCAGGGTGTAATCCGGCTTCGTTTCGCTTGATTGTCCGACAACGCCGCGCGAAAAACGCGGATGGGCGATGAAAGCTCCGGCAGTCAGGCCGGCCGCTTTCAGGAAGCTGCGCCGAGAATAGGGCGATGCGTTCTTCATGGTGATCGCCTCACGACGAAAAGAACCACGCGAGCATTACACAGCGTTAGCTAAACATGAGATTAACGGCTCGCTAATTTGCGATGGATGGGTTACTCGACGCGGCAGAGACAGTAGAGAAATTGCTGAGTTGTGCCAAAAGGAGTGTCATGCAATTCCTTGACGCTACTCAACATCAAAAAACGCACGCCAAACTCCGCATGGAGAGACTCTGCGTCGTAGCGCATAACGTCGAGCCCGCTGCATTTCGTCGGCCCCTCAGGTCCAAATGTGCCAACGAGTACATACCCACCCGGCTTCACCGCGCGTGAGACTTGACGAACGTAAGCGGTGCGTTGATCCATTGTGGTAAGGAAGTGAAATACAGCGCGGTCATGCCACACATCGTAAGCGTTACGCTGCAATTCGCAGGTAAGAATGTCGGCAGCAATCCAACGAACGTTGGCCGACGCCGAACCCAACCGGTTCTTGGTTACATCGATTGCCGTTTGAGAAATGTCCAGGACGGTGGTGTTCTGATACCCGGCGGCAAGCAAGTCGTCGACCAGCGTAGACTCTCCGCCACCAACATCGATGATCGAAACGCCTCGGTCCGGCGCTGCTTTGTTTATTAAGGCGAGAGATGTCTCCAGGTGGGGGCGATACCAACTGACTGCGTCCGGACCCTTCTCGCGATAAACCTTTTCCCAATGCTTCTCGATGTTCATCACGAGCGGCTCTCTACCTGATCGGCGAGAGCCAATCATATGCCACTCTGAAAGGCAGCGCGAGTCCGACAGACTCCGAGCAGACAAGAGCGTTTCTCAATTGGCCGGCTAGATTCTCTTCGCCAAGACCAAGATCAAAACGATAACCAAAACCAAGCCGAGGCCGCCGCTCGGGTAGTAGCCCCAGCCGGTGCTGTACGGCCACGTCGGCAGAGCGCCTAGCAGCAACAGAATCAGAACAATTAGAAGGATTGTTCTCACGTTGTGTCCTCGCGGGCGGAGTAGCGATACAGCCGAGTTCGAGTAGGTTCCCTTGGCTGGAGCTTTGACTCACGAAGAGCCCGAAAGGTTCCGCTGACAGCGGTGGTCTCAATCGATCCGCCAGGGGTTCGCTTCCCGAGCAGAGTTGTCGTCTCTACGAACGTCGGAGGGAATTCCGAGCGATTCTTCCGACGGTTAACGCCTGGTAGCAGGAGCCACTCGGCGAGTCGACTGCGTTTGCGAGACGACGCCGTCGTGGCCACGATCGGCGAAGAGTGACCTGCGCCAGAGGTTGTTCAGGATCGTTCTTTCGGATTCGTAGGCTAGTCGCCGGCAGTCGATTGGCAGCCCTTCAGTACGGATATGGTTGCGACACAGAGCGGCGGACTCGGGAACGAGAATTGGGACCTTGGTCGGGCATAACGCACGGCGCACACCGCGGGCAGGCGACTGGCCTGTGCTACGTGCTGATCTATTTCAGGAGGGTTTCGATTTCGGCTTGATAGGTCGCTTTGGCGACTATGCCGCTGTGGGTGGCGGCGATCTTGCCTTCTCGGTCGATCAGGACAGTCACGGGCATGGCGGTGACATGAAACTCTTTTGCGGTCGTGTCGTTGCCGATGACGATCGTGTAAGGGATCGGTTTCTCTTTTAAGTAGGGGCGCACGGAGGCCCATCCGTCGGAATCCATTGAGATGCCGATGACATCCAGGCCCGCGTTTTTGCGCGTGTTGTAGAGGTCTTTGAACCACGGGATTTCGATCTGGCATCCGCCGCACCACGTCGCCCAGAAATTCACCAGAACGACTTTGCCTTTCTTTGTGGAGAGGCGGACGGACTTGCCGTTCTCATCTTCCAGTGTGAAATCGGGGGCGGAGATCCGATCGTTGACCGCGATTAGTTTTACTTCGGCCGGAGCGTTGGGCGAGATGCTCTGCCAGAGTGCGATGGAGCAATCGATGCAGCGTTGCGCGAGGACTCGCGGTGCTGGTGCGGATGTGAGCGCAATCGCGATGATCAGTGACGCGGTGACGAGGACTGCGGACCATCCGATCAATCGCGACCAATTGCGTTTTGGCGCCCCCAATCGTTGTTGCAGGCGTGATTGGGCGAAGCGGAAGTCCGGGTTCCAGGTTTCGTGAGGCGTCAGGAATGCGAGTCGCTCATCGACCCACCTCGTGGAATCGGGTGTGGCTGCGGCGATTCCGCCAAGCGTATTGTTGTTCGCAAATTTATTATTGCTGGCCATAGCGGCGGACGTACTCCTTTCGGAATGATTTCTGGGCGCGAGCGAGCAGCGTGCCGAGAGATGCGGGATGGATATCGAGAGCGGCGGCGAGCTCGCTGTAACTGAGATCGTGACTTCGAAGCAGAAGCAATTCGGCCTGGCGCGCGGGCAGCGATGTGAGGACGGCGCGCACGCGATGCTGTTCTTCGGCGGCGGCGTGAAGTTGCTCGGGCGTGGGGCTGCGGCGAATGACCGCGAGAAGATTTTCGTAACGGTCGCGGCGCGTTTGGCGGCGAAGTTCATCGAGGCCGAGTCTCACGGCGGTGCGATAGAGCCAGGCTTCGGCTTGCGGCGTGTGGGCTTTTGGAGTGCGCCAGAGGCGGACGAATGCCTCGACGGCGAGTTCTTCGGCCCGGGCGGGATCGCGGACGACGCGGGCGATCACCCGCGCGACGCGATCGAATCGAGCGCGGAAGAGCGACTCGATATCGAGAGACATGGCGGGAGAGGTAGCCGCTTCGAGGGCGACGTCAGTGGAGGCGTTCACATTCATATAACGATGCAGACGGGAGATTTATGACAGGTTTTTTGCGATTTGAAAATTAGGTGTCGCGGGAACGGCGATTTTGCGAGAATCGGCTGCGCGTCGAGGGCGGTGTAGCGAGTGCGCTTTGAGTGGCGCGCGAATTTTGAAGCGAGGTTGAGGGCAATGGCTGATTATTTGTTGAAGACCGAACCATCGACATATTCCTTCGCGGATTTGCAGAAGGACAAAGAGACCGAGTGGGATGGCGTGTCGAATCCCGTGGCGCTGCGCAACATGCGCGGAATGAAACCGGGCGACGGGCTGATCATTTATCACACGGGCGACGAGAAGAGTGCGGTCGGAACGGCGACGGTTGTGTCGATCGACGATCCGAACGCGAAGAATCCAGTGGTGAAAATCAAGGCGGGGAAGCCGGTGAAGAAACCGGTCACGCTGGCGGAAATGAAGGGCAGCAAGACGTTTGCGGATTCGCCGATCGTGCGCCAAGGGCGGCTTTCGGTGGTGCCGCTGACAGCGGCGCAGTTCAAGATGTTGGTGGGGTGAGGAATCGTGAAGCTGAAAAAAAGCTCGTGGTTGCTGGTAGCTTTGGCTGCGATGGTGGCGATTCCTGGTGTCATCGTGAGCTTCGCGGCGATGCGCAACGCGCTGGTCGTGCATGCGGAGAGCGATGCATTCACTTCTGCGCAGACCCCCGATGCGCAGCAGATCACGCCGAACAAGGTGGAGTTTGAGAATGATCAGGTAAAGGTCATTCGCGGATTTTTGGCGCCGCATCAGAAGACGGCGGTGCACAGTCATCCGTATCGATTCGGCGTGACGATGACGAAGAACGATCTGTTGATCACGTCGGACGGAAAGACCGTTCCGTCAAAAAAGAATGCTCAAGAGATTTTCTGGAGCGAGCCGGTGACGCACCAGGTTGAGAATGTGTCGAACGAACAGATGGAAAATATCGAAATCGAGTTCAAGCAAGATAAGGGGCCGGGCGCCGAGGTCAAAAAAGATTGGGGAAAATCGAGCGCGAAGGGAACCGCGGATGATCCGGTGCCGGTGGAGCAGGAGCCGCATCATCGCGTGATATTCGAGAATCAGTATGTTCGCGTGCTTGACGTCGTTGTGAATCCGGGAGAGACGACGCTGTTTCACAAGCATTCGATCGACAATATTCCGATTATTTTGACGAACGCGGATAATAGGACGCAGTTTGCGGGTAAAGATTGGGGACCAACGCCGGCGAAAGCAAAATCAGTGGGATTTATTCCCGGCGCGGCGAAGCCCTATGTGCATCGAATTAACAACGAGGGTAAGACGCCGTTTCACGTGATCGATGTCGAGGTTTTGCCTTAGTCGGCGACTTTCACCGATTTAGCAGATTGTCGGCGTTCTCGCAATCATCCTTCAAAAAACTTACTTGAGTGATGCGGCCCAATCCGCCGTGGTGTGGGCCAGCTCTCGCAGAACCGCGGCGTCCGATTTGCCGGAGCTTTTGAGCACGTGAAACGAGTGATCGGCGCCCTCGATGATGTGTAAGGTCGCGCGATCGCCGAGCTTTTTGCAGATGGGCTTGAGAAGTGTGAGATCGGCGAGATCGTCGCGGGTGCCTTGCAGGAAGAGCATGGGCTGAGTGACTTTGGCGAGATGGTCGCCGCGTTTTGTTGCGGGCTGCTTCGGTGGGTGAAGCGGAAAGCCGAAGAAGACGAGGCCGCGCACCTCGGGGATCAAATTTTCGGAAGCGGCGGTGGAGGTCATGCGGCCACCCATCGATTTTCCGCCAGCGAGCGAGGGGCAGTTCGGGCGCGGCGGCGTGCGCGGCTTGTGTTGCGGCGGCGACGGTTGCGGTCAGCGTCGGCGGGCGATCAGGAGCCTTGCGGCGATTTTCCATGTAGGGAAATTGATATCGAAACGTCGCGATTTTTTCAGCGGCGAGCTCGCGCGATAGCGCGCTCATGAACGGATGCCGCATGCCAGCGCCGGCTCCGTGGCCGAGCACGAGCAGCCAGCGCGCGTCCGCCGGCCGTAGCAAGATCGACGAAACCTCGCCTGCGCTGCCGACGGAAAAATGGGAGTCGACTTCTTCAGTCATTTCGCCGAGATCATAGCAAAGGTTGATAAGACTATTTAAGGACCTGCCATTCTCTAGTCTTGGAAGATATTCTGACCATAGTTGTTGACCATGGTCAGAGATCCAGCTATCCTATTGCTGGAGCTGCCATTAGCCATGGACGAGATCCCAATTTCAAAGTTCAAGGCCACGTGCCTCGCCGTGCTCGAGCGGGTACGTCGCACAAACCAGCCGATTCGCGTAACGCGTTTTGGCAAGCCGGTCGCAGAAATTAATCCACCCACAGTCCGACGGGTGGGCGAGCGCCGACTCGGCACCCTGAAGGGCAGCGTGATTATTCACGGAGACATCGTCTCTCCAGTTTCTTCGGAAGAGGATTGGAATGCGGCGCGGGGAGAGTGGGAACCGGATTCGACTAAGAACAAGAAGAAGATTGAATCATGAACTTTCTTCTCGACACCCACATCTGGCTCTGGATGCTGCTCGAGCCCGAAAATCTTAGTTCAAATGTTCACGGCACGCTGAAGGATTGGAAGAACCGGCTCTTTCTGTCTCCGATCAGCGTCTGGGAGCTTTCTCTGCTGGTTGAAAAGGGATACATGACCCTTTCCGAAGGAATCAACGCATGGGTCACAAAATCGCAGAAAGAATTGGACCTACGAGAGGCCCCTTTCACAATCGAGGTCGCTGCACGACTGCAAGAGACTTATTCCATGCACCGCGATCCTGCAGATCGTCTGCTGGTGGCAACTGCGAAGGCATATGATTTGACGCTGGTCACTGCAGACCGCAAGCTTTGCGCTCCGATTCAAGGGCTGGACGTTCTGGAAAATCGATAAACATCGAAGCACGATAGTAAAAGAGGCCGTCAGCGATGATTCGCCGCGGCCTCTTCTTTTACCCAATTCGAATTCGGGCGATGTTAGTTGCTTGACGAGCCGCTTTGAAGCTGCGCCAGTGCTGCCAGCACTTCTTCGCTGTGATTTGCGGGTTTCACGTCGAGCCAGACTTTCTCGACTTTGCCTTGCGGGTCGATCAGGAACGTGTGCCGAGCCGAAAGCTTTGCAACGCCCATATTCATCACGGAGTCGTACTGCGACGAAACATCGCTCTTCGTGTCGGCAAGCAGTTTGAAGCTCAGGCCCTCTTTCGTGCAGAACTGCTGGTGCGAATTCTCGTCCTGCATGCTGACGCCTACGATGGCAGCATTCTTCGCTTCATACTGCGCCAGATCGCGTTGAAAATTGTGCGCTTCGACGGTGCAACCGCTCGTGAAATCCTTCGGGTAGAAATAGAGCACGACCCACTTGCCCTTGAAATCGTGCAGGCTGACGGGCTTGCCCTCTTGAGAATTCAGCGTGAAGTCGGGCGCTTGCGTCCCAACGGCTGGAGCCTTATCGCCAGCGTGCATGGCGCGTACGCCGAAGCCAACGGCCAACATGAAGACGACCGCAATCGTGATCAATACATACTTCATTTACCACCTCGATTTTCCGCAGGCTTCAATCCTGCTCTTTTCGGTATAGATTGCATGGTAGTGGGATGTATCTCGAAACACCAGGGTTTCACGCGGCCGTTCAGTGCGGGTGCGTGAACCGGCCAAAGCCGATGCGAAGCTGCAAGGTGTTGATGCCAGGGTTCGGCCTGATCAGGCCGGCATTGGAAATATGCATAAATCGCAGTTCGGCGCTCCAGTTGTACTTGTTCCGCAGGAAATGAGCGCCGATCGCGCCGCTGGTGGTGAAGTTTACGTGTGAGGTCCCGGGCGGCACTTTGTCATTGGTGAAAAGCGTGCCCCCGCCGATATCGATATAGGGCATCACGTTGTGGCGCGGAACGAAGTTCCATTTCAGCGCAAACGGATTGAGGCCGAAGCCATACGCGGTACCCGTGCGTTGCAACACGAGAAAGACGGGCACGACATCGACGGCGTACTCAAACCGTCCTTTAAGGAGGCCCGGTCCTGCGGGATCGGTGAGAATCCAGCCGTAGCGCAGGCCGATGTTCGAGACCCAGGTGTTCGCGTTGCTGCCGTTGAGCCCATGGCCGCCGCCGGCCCATATCTGCAAGTCTTTGCTGTCGTCGGGCGCAGGACCCGCCTGCGCGCGCGTAGGCTTAGGGGATGCGAAGAACAGAAAAGCAACAAAGGCCAGGGCAAGGGCCGGTCTCACTCGAAAAACTCCTGGAACACGCTAATTTGGAATCCCGCGATTTTGAAGTGTCTACAATACCTCAGGTTGAGCAATGACGCGAAGTTTCGCACAACGTGTTGAGGCCGTCTGAGAAATTGAAAGGTACAAGCGCCAGACTTCGGCAAGTTGCGGGTGATTAAATATGGTGTACAATCGGAGTTCACTATAGTTAACATCGTCAAAGACCGGTCGGGTGAGCAACGCGTTCACGGAACTGTAACGATCAATTCCTTGCTTCGATAAATTCGATTTGTGCCGCAATCGGGTTGGCTGATCTTTCGGGAGTAAAGGGTGAGAAAGCGATTCGTGGAGGCGGGCATACGTGTCGCTGTGCTGCTGGCGCTGTCTTTTTCGCCTGTGGTTGCCGTGCAAGCGCATCAGCAACCCTCTTCCGATATCGCTGAAGATGGTGTGGTCGCAGCCACTGTGCCAGATGCCCGTGTGCCGTCCAACGCATCCGACTTGGCGAACGTGTCAGACATCTCAGCACCACAGCAGGATCCTCAACAATCATCAGGAACCGGACAACCACCAACGGGCTCCAGCGACGCTGACATCGGCGTCCCGGCAATGTTTCCGCATTTCAAAAACGATCGTATCTGGCTCTCCGGCCAGGCAAATTTCATTTCGCAGTGGCATCCCGCGTTTCACTCGCCGTATTCAGGCAAGAATAGTTTGTCGGCGGAAGCACAGGACGCGACTTCGCGCGTGCTCACCCTTTACACCGGCCTGCGACTGACTTCGACGTCGGAATTGCTCTGCGACATTCAGGAGACCGGCGGCCACGGTGTCGGTGAAGCGCTCGGGACTCGCCGGATTTTTGAACCTCGACGTGGTTCGAAATCCGACGCTGGGAAAAGCGCCTTACGTCGCGCGGCTGATGTGGCACCAGATTATTCCCATTGGGCACGAGCGGATTCCAAACGACCAACGAGGACCGTACTCGCTGTTTTCCGAACTGCCGGAGCGGCGAATCGAAATTCGCTTCGGAAAGTTGAGCCTGGCGGATTTTTTCGACCTCAACACGTATGGCACCGACAGCAATCTGCAATTCATGAACTGGACGACCGACAATAACGGCGCATTCGATTACGCGGCCGACACGCGCGGATTCACGTTCGCGGCGATGATCGAATATCACCACAACAAGCACGTCGTGCTGCGTTTCGCCGAAGCGTTGATGCCAAAGGTCGCCAACGGCATTCACCTCGACGCTGACCTCGGACGGGCGCGTGCGGAAAATATCGAGCTGGAACTTCGCCGGAACACGGTTCGCAATCAGGAAGGCGTGTTGCGCCTGCTGACTTTTGTGAATCACGCGAACATGGGTGACTACCGCACCGCCGTCGATAATTTTCTGGCAGGGCTGACGCCGACGCCAGAAATCACCGCTCACCCTCTGACAACGAGCATCAAGTACGGATTCGGCGCGAACTTCGAGCAGCCTCTCAGCGATTGGTTCGGAGTATTCGGTCGCTGGGGTTGGAACGAGGGAGAGCACGAGTCCTACGCGTACACCGAAGTAGACAGCACCGCGGAAATCGGCGCATTCGCAAAGGGATCGCGTTGGGGGCGCAAATACGACCGCGTCGGTCTCGCGTATGTTTCGAATGGAATTTCGCGCGACCACCAGGAATATTTGGCGCTTGGCGGATTGGGATTCCTCCTGGGCGACGGCCGACTGAATTACGGGCGCGAGGACATCGCGGAGGCTTTTTACACTCTGCACGTCTGGCGCGGACTTTATCCGGCGCTAGGATTTCAATACGTTGATCATCCCGGCTACAACAAGGATCGCGGACCCGTTGTCGCGCCCGCGCTGCGACTTCATTTTGAGTTTTGATCCGCGCAGACGCTCAGTAACGATCACGACGACAATTCCAAACGCTCCCAGGTTCACACCCTCAGACAGAGGGCGTAGGAAGCGCGAGTTTGCTGTAGTCCTTGCCAATTTCCACGCAAAGCGCTTCGACAACAAGTTCATGATCGGCGCGCTGCGGCAGACCGGAAACGGTGACGGACCCGATCGCGCCGGATCCTTGTATGCAAATCGGAAACGATCCGCCGTGCGCCGCAAAATCCGTCATCGACAGCGCGTACTTCTCAAAGAGCTTCGCTCCCAGTTCAAGGCCCAAACCGTAAGAGCTGCGATGAAAGCGCGCGACCGAATTACTTTTGCGACGAACCCAGTCTGCGTTATCGGGCGTAGTGCCAGCGAGTGCGCAATAGAAAAGCGGCTGGCCGAAGCGGCGCACATCGATCACGACACCGGCCTTGCGCGCAACCGCCATCGTGCGCAGGCGCGAGCCGAGACTCCACGCTGTGTCTTCATCAAAGCGAGTGAAGCAGAGTTCGCGTTCCTGCGTGGCGATTGCTGCCAGATCGTCTTCGTGTGCGCTCACAAAATCTCCTTCGGCGGGTATTGGATGAACGGGCATTTTGCTATGCAGTCCGAGGCGAAGCAAGCCGTCTGCGCAGTTGGCGCGACCGCCCTTCTCGCTGCTGGAGCATCTAATTTGTGACATCGCTCTGTCTTTACAAGCTGATTCACGAGCCACTTTCACAGGCCAAAAGGCGAACCCATGGACCAGGAAAAAGAAGCGAATCCGATCGAAGAGATTTTCGACGAAGTCTTCACGCTGTTGCAGGATCTCGAGACACGCAGCGTTGCGGTCCTCGAGTATCTGCAAGAGCAGGGCGGTGTGACCGACGAAAAGCTTGCTCCGTATCTGGATCGCGCGGCCGCAGCCAGTGATGTCCGGCTGCGCGCAGCGCGCGCTCGTATGGAGTATCTGCTGGCGCCAAAGCCGAAATCTTCCACGGACGTTGGGAAAGACGAAAAGGCGGACGGTGGTTCGCAGGCGAAGGGCAAGGAAGCCGCAAAGCCACAGGGCAAGAAAGAACAAGTGGCCAGAGTCTAAGGATCTCGGGAAAGAGCTGGCTTCAACGCAGCCTGGGGAGCAGGAGTCGAGCGATTCGAAGGATGGGAAGTTGCAAAGCACGAAGCCCACTATTAACGCGAAGAACGATCAAAAAAAAGATGGCGAGCGAGACAAAGAACCGACGGACGCCGAATCACAAGCCGCGGCGCTCAGTGGAGAGAAACACTCGGACGCGCAGAAAACTGACAACGATAAAAATCGGTCATCGCAATCCGACGCCGGAAAATCTGCGAGCCAGTCATTCGATGAAGAAAAGCAACAGACGCAAAAGGCCGCGAAATAGCTTTCAGCGGCGACTTACTTCCGATCACACTTCGAAATAAAAAGAGGAGGGCAAAATCGCCCTCCTCTTTTCTTTGCATGCGAACTCCGGTTGCGCCCTAGAACGTGAAACGCGCGCTGAGCTGCATCTGACGAGCGTTCGTTGCCGTGCTCGTGTAGGTGTTGAACTGCGCGCTGCCGAATTGATTCTGATACCCCGAAAAGTTCGGGTGATTCAGAACGTTGAACGATTCCCAGCGAAGTTCAAGCGCTTTGTGCTCAGTGAAGCGCACGCGCTTGCTCACCGCCGCGTCGAAGTCGGTCAATCCAGCGAGGCGCAAATTATTGCGGCCGCTGGTGCCGACCTGCTCGAGCAGCGGCTCACTCACCGGAAGCGTGGTGGGCACAACGTAGCTCGAGAAGAAGGGAAGCGGATGCAGCTGGGTCGCGTTGCCATTCACGGGATCATTGACGGTCGTACCGCCGTTGTTCGTACCGTTGAGCAACAGATCCGTGATGCCGCCGATTGGCGCTGCGTCGACGGTGACGGGGAAGCCGGACTGCGCAGTGAAGATGCCGCTCTGGCTCCATCCGCCGAACAAATATTTCTTCCATCCGGAGAAATGATTGCCGAACGGAAGTTCGTAGTTGTAGCTGAGCACGAACCGGTTGCGCAGATCGAACTGTGAGTTCGCGCGATTGGCCGAGATTGGCGCCGCTGCGTTGATGGGCGTTGCGCTGTCGTTTACGAGGACGCCGAGAGCATCGGAAATGTCGTCGATGCTGTGCGCCCAGGTGTAGTTGGCGTCGAAGGTCAGCCCGTTTTTGAATCGACGAATGCCTTCGACCTGCAAAGAGTTGTAGCTCGATGTGCCGGTGCTCTGCACCTGCGTGACCCCGTCGAACCGCGGATCCATCAAGTTGTTGAGCGGTCCGAACGCTCCACCGACCTCACCTTGAAAGGTCGCCTGAAACTCCGCAAGGCGCGCCGTTTGATCCGCGAGGCTCGTTGGCGCCGCGGGAATGTTGGCTGGATTCACCAGGTTGATCGGCTGGCTGACTTGCAGATGATCGCTGCGTGCGCCGACGTAGGTAACCTTCATCACGAGATCCGACATGAGCTGATACTCCACTCCGGCGTCCCACTGTTGATTGCGCGGATTTTGGAGATTCTGATCGACGGGTGAAAACTCGCCGAAATCGGTCTGCAGCGGATTGAACGTGCCGAGGCTTCCGGACGCGGCCGCCTGCGCCGGCGACGATCCGGCGACAAGGTTTGCGAGCGTGTTGCCGCCGGTGAAGCTCGTCACCGTGACGATGTTCACGAACGGCGGAGAGAACCGCAGATTCGTGATCGGGTTTTGATAGATGAAGTCATACGCGATGCCGTAGCCGCCGCGGACGACCAGCTTGCCGTTGCCTGGATTCCACGCGAAGCCGAGTCGTGGCGCGGGGTTCCAGTTGCGGTGGAACGCCGTCCCGCCGAGATCAACCCCACCCAGCGGGCCAGTGCCGAGCACACCCAACGGAGTCGTGTTGTTCGGATCCAGGTTCGACAACTGCCCCGATCCTTCCGATACGCCTCCCGAAGATTCGAGGCGGAAGCCGAGGTTCAAGGTCAACGTGCGCGTAATGCGAAAGTCGTCTTGCACGAAACCGAACGCGTCGAGCGCAAAATTGTGAAGATGCGTATTGCCGATGAATTGCTGGTATTCGACGGGGTTCCCGGTCTGGAAATCGGCCAACGTGTTGAAAACGACGATGCCTTGCGCTTCCGCGTCGAAGAAGCTCGGCGCCTGGTAGCGATTGAAATCGACGCCCCACTTCAGCGTATGACGTCCGTGGGTCCACGATACGGTGTCGGCATATTGGAACGTATTCTGCGTCCGCCCCTGAGGAATGATGCTATTGATGCCGAAGTTTGAAGTGCCGTCACCAAAAATGACTTCAGGCCCTTCGGGGAATGGTGAGTTCACATTGAACGCAGGATTCACCCGGCCGAAGCCGAACCGGAAATTGTCTATGAGATTGTTCGTGAGAGCGGCGGTATAGCTGACTGTCAGGTCGCGCGGCGTGGCCGTGGTGGAAGCGCCGAAACCCGGTAAGTTCGTGTCGATGAACGTAAGACCTGGGCTGATCGCAGTCGACGGCGCTTGTCCATATTTTACGAACAAGCCATCTTTGCCGCCGCGCAGCACTTGATCGATGCGCACCGTCCAGATGTCGCCGTCGGTTGTATTCGCTGAAGATGCCGCCAGACTGCCGGTGGGTGACGTCGGCGAACCGTTCGCTGCAAAAAGCGCTGCGTCGGTGGGATTGGTAATCGCTGCGGCCTGCGCGGGGGTCAAAACATTGGCGATCACGGTCTGTCCTGCACCGCGCGTGCGATCGACTTCTCCGCTGGCGAAGAAGAAGGTTTTATTCTTGATGATTGGTCCGCCAATCGTGCCGCCGCCCTGGTTCTGCACGATCTTCGGAACCGGCCCACCTTCTGGAGTGAAATAGCCGCGAGCATTGCCTAGTCCACTGTTCTGGAAATAATCGTAGAGGGAGCCGTGAAATTGATTCGTGCCGCCCTTGGTCAGAATCTGCACCTGCGAGCCCGAATTGCGGCCGAACTCCGCGTCGAAATTGTTGGTGATTACTTTCACTTCGGCCACAGCGTCCTGAACGAACGCGGCGCCGGATTCGCCGGTGGTGGAAATGTCGGTCGCGGTCACGCCATCGAGCGTGATGTTGTTCGAGCGGCCGCGAGAACCGTTGGAGTTGAAGCTGCCGACGCCGAGAAACGGATTGTTGATGGAAACCGGAGCGGTTCCCGGAGAAAGCGTGGCATAGATCACCGGATCGCGCGCCTGATTTGGCAACGCCATCGCTTCGTCGGAGTTGATGGAATTGCTCACCTGCGCGGTGGCAACGTCCATCGTCGGGATTGCGCCGGACTCCACGACAACGCTTTCGCTCACATTGCCGAGTGTCATCTGAGCGTCGATGCGCGTTTTCTCGCCGCTGCGAACGACCGCATTCTGCGAGAAAGACTTGAAGCCGTCTTTTTCGACGGAGATGCGGTAATTGCCGATTTCGAGCTGAGGCGCGGAAAATTCGCCCGAGTCGCTCGTGGTCAGAACGCGAGTCTGACCCGTACTTAAGTTTTGGATGGAAACTTTGGCGCCGCTAACCGTTGCGCCCGTGGAATCAGTGACGGTTCCTGACAAGTCTCCGGTGAGATCAGCAAAGGCGGGTGCTACAACCAACAACCAACTAAACAGCACTGCTACCACTACTCGTACTACGGCCCTATACATTGTGACAATTCCTCCCAGTGGAAACGCATAACCAAAACAACCCTGGCGCTGCTCCCCCCTGGCAGAGCTTCGTCACGACCTGCTGGCGCAACCCAATGCAATGCGCGTGCCAGCGGCAAAGTGAAAAGTATGTTTTTGCAATATGTTCAGAATGTAGTGTTTAGTGAAAATAAATCGTGGCGATTTATAAATCCGGCGTGGATGGCTCTATGGAAATATACGAGTTATATGACTTTGCGAATCTCAAAGTGTGATTCAAAAAACCACAGAGACCTCTGATCGCAAATATTATTTTCAGAAGTAGTTTTTCGGAGACGACATCATCGAAGCGAATTGTAATTTTATTGTTGTTTCGCGCGCGCGAAGGCAACCCGCATGCGCGCGTGCCGCATCAATTTTTGCTGAGCATATCTAGATTGTCGTTGAAGTGTGTCGCGCGATCAGAAAAGTTTCTGATGGGTGCGATTTCCCATCCACTCTGCATAATTCCTTAAATTAATCAGAGCGCTGCGCCCGCGCAGTTGACGCAGAAAGCTTTGCTCTTCGCGCGCTTCAGCGGCGGAGTGTGGAGCTGCAATTTCGTCAGGATTTTGCTGGCGATTTCTGCGAGTGAGTTCGATCCCTACGTCGGCCGGTTGCACACGTGCGCGATCTTTCGCGAGGTAGTCACCAAACGCGACAGCGCGAGTGATCTGAAATTTGGCAGCGCGATCTTTGTTCGTCTCTTCGATGCGCTGTTTTAAAGACGTAAGCGCAGCTTCAACGGTTTCACGGTCAAATCGCGGTAATTTCGCGCCAGCCACCGTTTCGCCTGACGGTGTCGTCATCCACTCGCCGGCTTTGTGCGATTCCGGCTGCACATAGCCCTGGATCTGAAGCAACGCTACGACGCGTTCGGCTTCCTCGCGTGGGATGTTGAGCGTTTGCGAAAGATCGCGCAGAGACCAGCTCACCACGCCTTTCGTATCTCGCAGAAAACTCAGAGCTGCTTCCGCGGGAAGCGCCACGCGTGATGTCGATGTTCGAATTGGAGCTGCAGATGTTTTCGAAATCGGCGCCGGTGCGGCGGTTGCGGCGAGCGCGGCGCTCGGAGCCTCACCATGCAGTCAGCTCGCGCTTTGCTTTAGGAACTGCATCTCGCGTTGGATGCGAAGCGGCCTTGCGCTTCGAAGCCTTGGAAGGAGCGTTCTTTTTCGCCATCGCTCACCTGTCGAAATTGTTCGGCAGGATAGCACGGAGATGCGCCTCACCTTCAACGCGCGATACAAAAAGAAACGCAGAGCCGCCACGACGAATGTCGCGACGCTCTGCGCTCTCTTCACTCTTTCAGCTCACTTCAGATTCCGTCTCGCTCGAATCCATGCTTCGCAAGACTTAGACAATACCGCCCGTCACGCGTACCGTCTCGCCCGTGAGATATTTCGAATCCGACGACGCGAGATACACCGCGGTCGGCGCGATGTCATCCGGCTGACCGATGCGGCCGAGCGACGAAGTCGTTTCAATCCACTTGCGGAAATCGCCTTCGTTGAAACCCGCGCTCCGCACGCCTTCCGTTTCGATCATTCCCGGATTGATCGAGTTCACGCGAATCTTGCGCGGCCCGAGTTCCTTCGACAAAACAACGGTGATGGCGTCCACTGCGGCCTTGGTTGCCGTGTACGTCGAAGTGTTCGGCGGATAAATCGTGCTGACACCTGAGCCGATATTGATCACGCTTCCACCTTCGGGCCCGATCAATTTCACGGCTTCCTGCGTCGTGAGCAACAGCCCGAGCACGTTCAGATTGAATTGTTTGTGGAAGATCTCTTCCGTGATTTCCTCTAACGGCGCAAATTCGTACACGCCGGCGTTGTTCACCAGAATATTCAGCTTGCCGTAAGCTTTCTTGGTTTCGGCAAACAGCTTGACGACGTCCGCTTTCTTCGAGACGTCCGCCTGTACCGCGATTGCCTTGCCGCCCTTCGACGTGATGTTTTTCACCACGCGATCGGCGCCTTCCTTGCTCGACGCATAGTTCACAACGACCGAAGCCCCTTCCGCGGCCAGCGACTCTGCGATCGCCGCGCCAATGCCCTTGGAAGCCCCGGTTACAACGGCCACCTGATTCGTAAGTTTGCCCATGACTCTCTCCCGCTCCCATGAATCCGTCCAGGAGCAATTTCGATATTTAGACAACCGTCTAAAAGATGCGATAGCCTTGCGGACGTTGCATGAATTTTCAGTGAGGGTTCAGTGGGACGCTAAGTCCAGTGTTTGCAGCAATCGACGGAGGGGAGGAAGATGCGATAAAGCGGCTAGTACAGAAGAATTGCAACGCGGAAATGAATAAATCCCTCGGAGTTGCCGCTCGGACCGCACGCCCCCACGGACGCGGTGTGAAATCGACCCGTGGAGAGTTTTTGCTCGAGATTGTCCGGCAGCCGGTTGAGATTTGCGCTTTCATATCGTGCGATCAATCCGGGACGCGGCCCAGACCAGCCACGACTCATGCTGCAGGTTTTCCGCGCATCTTCGATTCCGCCAATCGCGATCGAAGGCGCGGAGCCATTCGTCGTTACCGCGGCGACGTTCCGAAGTTTTGCCGATTGCTTGGAACTCCGCTTCACGACAGACGCAGCGCTCGGATCATTCTCGAGATTCGTCACTTGCAGTCCGCGCGCGGCCAGAGCCGATGCAACCTCATGCTCCTGTTCGTTGAGACTCAGATCTGCGACCGCCTGAGAAAAATCCTGCACGGCGAAGAGCATCGGTCCACGGCCTGAACCGGGGCCTGGCGCTCCAACGGCCACAGCAATACCGATATCGGTCAGTTCCGGATCCAGTAGATTCGCGCGGTGCGGCGGCGAATGCATCCAGCTGGCATGAATCATCTCGACGCTCGGGCCTTCGGCGATGTTTTCCGCTATCTCGGTGAATCGCGCCCCTGCGCTGCGAGCCCGGTCCTGCACCGGAGCCTCTCCCGAAAACTGGTGTGAAAGCGTATTGCGTTGCGCCATCAGCGCCGCATGAGTGTGCGCTGCGGCAGCAAGATTTGCGTTCCAGTGAAGCGGCGCAAGTCCCTGCGCGACGCGTTCGCGATTCGCGGATTCCAGCAGTGCCCGCTCGGCGTTAAAAGTTTGTGGCACCGCGTTGACGGTAATCCTGGGAGTCGAAAACAGCACGGCGATGAGAAACGCAATCGTTACGAGCCGAACCACGAAGGCGTCGAGCTCGTTCGAGACTTCTCCGCGACGCGTCGTATGCAGCGTGCGCGCCGATTTATCGCGCGGGTCGCGTTTAGGCGCGCGCCACTCATCGAGGAACGCTTGCAGCTTGGCCCAAAGAAAGCCAATCTGCCCGAATTTTGACGTGCCAAACGGCATGTCTTTCTCCTGCTCCCATTAAACACGGGAGAGGCGCAAAGAGTGGCGATGGCGAAGGACAGTCGTGCGGGGATAGGAAGCTGGACCGGGGAACAGGGCAGAAAAGCCGAAGGGGCGGTTGAGACTCTTGTATTTAGCAGTTTGATACGGACTGGCCGGACTTATCGAAGTCGATCGCGAACTACCCGCGAACGTGAACCGCGCTAAAGCTCAGGATCACGTGCCCGCCCGAAGTCGGCCGCCCAAAGCTGAGCATCGGCCGAAATCGCGAGAACAGAAGCATCTGGTCAAGCTGCCGCCGCAAATCGAGGCTGCGCGGACCCGACAAAATCTCATAATCGAGCATCTGTCCGTGCGCATCCACCGTCACGTCGAGCAGCAACCCGTGAGGCAGCGCTAGCTCCGCATCGTGTTGGTCCGCCCAGGCTTCGGGATAGTCCGAGAGCGAAATAAGCTCCGCCGGCCGAAGAATGTTCAGCGGCACATCGTTTTGCACCGCGCGAACTGTGATGCCAGGAACGATCAACTGCAGCACAACCGCGAAAACGAGAATCGCCGAGAAGAACCCGCCGGTCGCTGGAAGCGTGATCGGGCGAAACACGTTGTCGAGCAAAATCTCGGCGCGGTCGCGCACGCGGCGCCACCGCGAGGGCGCATCCGGAGCAGCCGTCGATTGCGCGGCGGCAACACGGATCCGTGTCGCGAGATTCACAGGCGGCAGGCTGCGTGGCACGCGTGAAAGCAGCGCGCTCAGCTTGCGGAATCGCTCGAGTTCTTCGCGGCAACCGATGCATTCGTCCAGATGCTTGCGTAGATGAATCCGCTCTTGCGCCTGTGTGGCGCCGGCGATTGTGCCATCCATGTATCCAACGAGTTTGGCGCGTACGGAGGAACAGTTCATGGGAGTTCCTCACCATTCGAATCCTTGCGCATGAAGATGTAGTTGGGCGTAAAGTCGGCCGCGCGCCGCTGCAAGCCTGCCGCGAACGGAGACGAGGTCGCTGCGTTCGCGCCGTATGACCCCGCGGGTGTCGGCATCGCGATCACTCTGGCGCGCTCAACTTGTTGCGCGGCAGCCGGGCGCTCGTTCAGCAGCGGCTCCAGCAAATCCTTCAGCGCGCGCCGCCCGCGCAAAATCCGCGATTTCACTGTGCCGACGCTGCATTCCAGGACTTCCGCGACTTCTTCGTAAGAAAGTCCTTCGAGATCGCGAAGAATGACCGCGCTTCGAAAAACATCCGGAATCTGTTGCAGCGCGTTCTGCACCGCAGCCTGAATCTCATGCGCGGCGAACTGGTCAAACGGAGTCTGCGCCAGATCCTCAATTTCGATCACAGCGTGCCCCTCTTCAGGCTCTGCGTCGATCGAGACATTTTTCTGCACATGGCGTTTGAACCAGCGCTTGTGATTCAGCGCTTCGCGAATGGCGATGCGATACAGCCAGGTCTTCAGCGAACTACCTTGGCGGAAACTCCGAATCCCTCGGAATGCTTTGAGGAAGACTTCCTGCGTGCCATCGGCAGCATCGGCCACATCGCCGAGCATGCTCAAAATCAGGTTATAGACGGGACCGTGATAGTGAGTGACCAGCCAGTCGAACGCGGTCTCGGAACCCGCCTGCAGCTCGGTCACAAGCCGGGTTTCGTCACCGCTCCAGGTTAAGGCTCCAGCCCAGTCCGACATCGACGGCCTTTCCGGCTCGCTGGGAAAGCCCGAGCCTTCGTGACCAACCGCTTCGGGGCCAAAAAAACGTGACCGCTGTGACGGTCTCTGGAACGAATCGGGCATCCGTCAAGATCCTTCAGCCCGGTGTCGCTCTACTTGCTTAGACACCGGTAAGGGCGGCGGTGTTTCCGCCGATGTGGCCATTTTGTCACTCCGGGGTTTGCACTGCAATGGGACCGAGGGGTTGGGACTGGTTCAGCCCCATCAGAGCTGTTTGGCGGCTATTTGGAGGTTGAACGGCACCTATCGAAGCGACTCACAAGGCGAATAGACGTGTCGTCGCCTTTAACTGCATGCCTGTCTATGAGTTACGGGTGCCTCTACTTGGTCGCCTTCCCGGCTTCCTTGAAAATCTCCACCAGTCGCTCTGCGATCATCTGATCCTCGCCATCCTTAAGCTGCCAGACCGCGAACCCGAAACTGTTCGGGTCCCGCTGCGACCGATGCTCCTCATGGTGCTCGCCGCCCGGCGGTGCATTCGGGTCCCGCCCCCGCATTCCGCTCGCGCCGGCTCCCATGCTCCCGATCCCGATGGGCCGCGTATCGGCAAGCTTCTGCATGACTTCGTGTCCCGTGATCTTCAGTTTCGCCGGATCGATCTGCCAGCTATAACGCGGCGTCACGTTCCCCAAAGCCTGCGCGTTGAACTCGCGCGGCAGCGCCGTCACTCCATATTTCTTAATCGCATTCGTGATCACCAGCGCGCGCTCATCGAAAATCTTCAGCTGGGTGTCCAGGTCCTCGTTCACGAAAAGCTCAAGCGCCTTCAGCAATCCGAAAATTGTCTCTTTGCCGACTTTGCAGCAGCGTCCAATCCGATCTTCCTGCGGGCTCATGTTCAGCAACGCCCAGTGAATCAGCTCCTCTTTGCCGATCAACACGCCCGATGCCTGCGGCCCGCGAATATCCTTGCCGCCGCTGAAGGTCACCATGTCCCAGCCCTGCGCCGGATATTCCCACAGCCGCTCTTTCGGCGGGACGTCGGCGGCCGCATCATTAAACGTATAAAGATTGTGGGCTTTCGCGATCTCGATCGTCTCCGGCCCGCTGACTTTGCCTTTGTCCGACAGAATATTCGTAAAGTGAATCGCCAGCGTCTTGGGAGTGATCGCCCCGATCATCTCTTCGCGCGTCTCCACCTCAATCAATTTCGCACCCGTCTGGCGGATCTGGTGATCGAATGCGTACCGATGGCTTTTCTGAATGATGATTTCCGTTCTCGGAAAATCGGTGACATCGGGAATCGCCTTCATGCGCGGTTCGAGGTCTTCCGTCATCATCCCCGAATAACCCACGACCATTGCCGCAGCCGCGCCGCCTGTCACGAGCCCCGTATAACCGGCCGGTGACTTGCAAATCTTCGCGATGAACTTGCCCGCCGCAACTTCAAGCTCATCGATCAACACGAAATGCTCGTTCCCTCGGCGGATCAACTCCATCACTTCCGGTTTCATCACCGACCCGCCGATGACCGTCACCGTGCCGTTGATGTTGACCAGCGGCGTCACGCCCAACTCGGCGTAGATGTCGCCGGTAGATCCGAGTCCCGACGTGATCGGCACGATCGGATGCCCATCGATCGCCTTCTTCGACGGCTTGTGCTTGCCTCCAAATGCCGCCGCAGCGTCGGACTCCCGCGGAGCGATCAAACCTCCCGTGACAGCGCCAAGCGCGCTGAGAAATGTCCGGCGACTCCAGCCAAACTTCGAACCCATGTTTGATTCCTCTCCGAGGCAAACCTTCGATTCGTTTCGGGAACTATTTCTCAGCAGACGCCGCAGGCGGCCCAACGACCAGCGCCGTGCCCACGATCTCGATCAGCGAATCGCCGGGAATCCACTCTACCGCCAGGCAAGCGCGAGACGGCGCCTTTCCTTGCGAAAAATATGTCCCATAAATCTTATTCAGCGCGTCGTACTGTGCCTTGTGAGCGTCAAATCGCGCCTTGCCCGTCGGCATGGGAATGCCGTCAGCGTGCGGCAGGCACAGAAACACGTCCAGGTGAATGAGGCTGTCCATGTTCGAACCTGCGTGCTCCACCGATTTCTTCAGCGCGTCCATCGTTCGCGTGACGTGCTTTTCGAACGGGTCCGTCACAAGTACGTGATCGTCCTTCGGATACCCGTCGTTCGAACCCGTCCCCGAAAAATAGTAGATCCCATTCTGTACGTGGCTGTTTCGACGAGGCGCATCTGTACCCGGCACGCCGGGTGCCGCTGGCGACGTGGATGGTTGCTGTGCTGAAAGCTTCGACCCGCCGGCGACTAGCGCCGCTACCGCCGCCATCTTGCCGAAAAAGCCGCGTCGCGTATTGATTTCCATGAAAATCCTTCCTTGGTTCTCGATTTGGACAGCAGCCTAAATAAAATACGCCTGCCAATGCAAGCACAAGTCGTCTTCGCGTTGAATTTGCAAACATGGCGGTAAACTGTGGTCGTGCGTGAGAGCGTTAGTCGGAGAGCGGCGTGACGAAAAACTGGAAAACGAGATTGATTCACACGGATGCGACGGTCCCCGAGGGCTACCGCTCGCTGACGACCGCAGTTCGCCGCGGCTCGACGACACTTTTTCGATCCGCCGCAGACGCCACCGATCAGTGGGATCAATACAAAGTCGGCTACACCTACGGCCTCTACGGCACGCCGACCACGCTCGAACTCGCCGTCCGCATCTGCGAGCTCGAAAAAGGGAAGTACACCGTCCTCGCGCCCGGCGGCCAGGGAGCGATTGCGCTAATCGATCTCGCTTTACTGCACGCCGGCGATCACATTCTCGTTCCCGCCAGCGTCTACCATCCCAACCGAAAATTCACGACGACGGTCCTCGCGCGCTTCGGCGTCACCGCAACCTTCTACGATCCAGGCATCGGCGCGGGAATCGCAGATCTGATCCGCGAAAACACGCGTCTCGTTTGGACCGAGAGCCCGCAATCCATCACGATGCAAGTGCAAGACATCCCGGCGATCGTCGCCGCGGCGCACTCGAAAAACGTAAAAGTCGTCCTCGACAACACGTGGTCGGCAGGCATTCTCTTCGACGCGTTCGAACACGGCGTCGACATCACCATGCAGGCGCTCACCAAATATGTCGGTGGCCACAGCGACTTGCTGCTCGGCTCCATAACGGTCCGCGACGAAGATCTGTACCAAAAAATCGGCGCCGCCCAGCAAGTCCTGGGCGGAAACGTTTCGCCCGACGATTGCAGTCTGGCTCTCCGCGGATTGCAGACACTAGCGGTGCGCCTGTCGGCTATCGAAGATTCCGCTTTGAAGATCGCCCACTGGCTCGCGGGAAGAATCGAGATCGAGCGCGTGCTCCACCCAGCCCTCGCCTCTTGCCCCGGCCACGAATTCTGGAAGCGCGATTTCCTCGGCTCTTCGGGCCTGTTCTCCATCGTCCTGCGCCCCGGCTACACGCGGGAGCAAGTCGTCGCCTTCGTGGACCGGCTGAAACTTTTCAAGATTGGATACAGCTGGGCTGGCGTGACAAGCTTGGCGTTGGCCTACGACTTCGGTTCATCCACCGACCGGCCGCCCTACGATCACCGCATCGTGCGCCTGAATATCGGACTGGAAGCGACGGAAGATTTAATCGCGGATCTCGAGCAATCCCTGGAAGCGTTGCCCAAGCAAAACTGAAGAATGACCGAACCTAGCGCCGGTTCGATCCAAATATATAAACGATGCTCGCCACCGCGCGGAAATTGTTCAGCCCGCCAAAGGTCGTCGGCGAAGTCAGAAACGAAGCTCGCACATAGTCCGCCGAACCGCGCACTGCCCACCGTTGCGACAGCTGATACTCCGCACCTCCGCCGAAAGCCACAGCCGGCTCGTTGATGTAACCCTTGGTGACTCCCAGCGGGCTGATCAAGACACCCGTAATCCTCGCCCCTCCACCCAGGACATGAGCAAAGGTCGTAAGCCGATTTCCGCGCGTGATGTAGAACACCGGCCCACCCATATATGTGAGCTCATCCGCATGCCGCGTCGTGCCGTTGACGTCAGACGCTCGGGAGTACCCGAAGTCCGCCTGGACGCCCCAGCGTGGCCGAAAAGTGATCGTGAAGGTCGTATCGAGCCCATTGAGGTTCGCTCGCTGGGGCTGCAGTGCCAAATTGAAATACTGATAGCCCACGCTCACGTCCATCGACGGCCCGGTGGCCGTGACTTTGGGGCCTTGGGCGGCGGCGGGCGCGGCGCACAACAACAGGCAAACAAATAGCTTGGTAAGTCGGTTCATGATCTCCACAGCCGGCACGAAAAAGCGAAATCGACCAAAAATTCTGGGGTCCGAATCAGAAGGTGGGGTGGGCGGGAGCCGACCAAAGCCCTTCGGATTCTCAGATGCCGATTCTCCCCCTGAGGGAAGGATAGCAAAGCAAAAAAGACCGCCAAACGTTATTTCCAAGTACGGTTTCCGTTACGTCATGGCTGTCCGGGCGGTCAGTTGTCGCCGACGAAACAAGTGGGCACACTGACACCAACGATCGAGCCCTTGGCGGTGCTAACTGTATGACTGTGAAGAGTTTGCGGTAGGGAATCGAATGCTCACGACCAGCAAAAAAACGACTCCTGGCGGCGCCCGGCGCGTAAAGAAATACGCGAAGGAACGAGCCGTAAAACGGTGCCCATTCGTGGCCTCGGTAGAGGTCCTTGAGCTGAGTACCGGGACCAAGCTCGTCGCACGAACCTCAGAGATCGGCCTCGGCGGATGCTACATCGACGCCTTGACTCCGTTCGGGATCGGAACTGCTGTCGCTATTAAGATCGTCCGTGATCAAGGCTCCTTCCACGCCAAAGGCAGGATCGTTTACGCCGATGCCACCTTCGGTATGGGGCTCAAGTTTGAAGGGCTGGACCCAGAGCAACGAGCGATTCTGGAAAATTGGGTCGCGGAGATTGTGCTCGCGGATCGGGCGAGCTGACGAAGGTCGGTCGGGTAGGGTCGCGGTGGGTCGGGTGGGAATTTCTTGGACGGCAATTTCGGAGAACGCAACCCGGAACTTGGTGTCTCCCGTTCCGTTTTGAAACTGCGTTTCGAAGTTGGAATTCATTCATGGGTTTCTTTTAAACCCCTCGAGCGACACCGATCTCATCTGTCCCAGTTTCAGCACTTTGTGTTTGCGAACGAACCTCAATCGATGGAGAACGGCTTGCTTCTCGAGTGTGTTGCAAGATGAAGAACTGATCCCCGAAGGACGGCATTTACAACCTCCTTGGGAGAAACGGACTGAGTCATGGCGACACGGGGACAAGTAAAATCGGTCGAGTTCAAACAGGCGGCATTGACGGCGACTTCAACAAACGCGGTTCCAGAGTCCCTCAGCGCTCCAAACGCACAAGAAACCCCGACCGCGATATTGAAATCCGCGGGCGCAGTCCCATCCGTGACCGCCGCAACCGCAAAAAGCCCGAGCCGCCGCTTCACCCGTCGCCACGATAGCCTCGAAAGGCGCGCCAGTTCCCCCTCGGTTCACCGCAGAGGAAACGATTCTGCTTCGCGGCCTGGGCTCCGGCGCTTCTTCGAAAGAGATGGCAGCCCAGATGAGGTTGCCCCGCGAAACCCTCTATCGCCTGATCGGCGATCTGCGTCGAAAAACCGGCGCATCGACCGACACGGCTCTAGCGGTCTGGGTATTGCGCAACATGAGCACCGGTGCGGGCGAGCGCCGCGGAGGCGGCCGCTAGCGGGACGTCTTCCATTTGTGAACGAGCAACGAGTGCGCATGCTCCATTGAATCGGTATACTGCGGGCCGAGGAGACCACGAATGCCCGGCCTGACACCAGAAGCAGCAACCGGCGCCTTGCATTTGGCGCTCGCGTCGATCAAGAAAGAGCACGCCACCACCAGAAGCGTTCTCGCGGCCATTCCCGCAAACGGTGGCGACTACAAACCCGAACCAGCCGCCCGAACCGCGCTCGAAATTGCCTGGCACATTGTCGCCTCTGAGCACCGTTTCTTCTCCTCGGTCGTAAAAGGATTTTTCGACGTCACACCGAATCCCAAGCCTGATTCGCTCAAGACCGGCGCGGACATCGCGAAGTACTACGATGAATTGTTGCCCCAAGTGCACGCGGCGCTAGCGGGACTGAGCGGCGATCTCCTGGCGAAAGACATGGATTTTCGAGGCATGTTCCAGATGCCCGCCGTGGCATTCCTCGATCTCGGCCTCCGCCACTCGATTCACCACCGCGGCCAGCTTTCCGTCTACCTCCGCCCGGCCGGCGGCAAAGTCCCCGCAATCTACGGCGAAAGCTACGACTCCAAAACGAAGTGATATAGAAACCGCGTAGGGACTCGCTCCCCGGCATCACGCTCGAACTCGAAATAAAAAGGGCCGCGAATCGATCGCGGCCCTTCTACTCGAATCTACTATCGACTAAATCGATCTGCGATTAAGCAGTCGTCCCTTGAGCTCGATCAGCCTTTTCGACCGATGCTTCGCCCGACGACGAAACCGCGTCTCCGCCAGTTCCCTTAAGGATCTGCTTCGCACGCGTCACTTCATCGGAAGTCGAGCAGTGCACCGACAACAAAATCCCGCCCTTCTCGATGATCCCTTCATATCGCTTCGCTTCAAATTCCGGAATGCCGACGCCGACCAGCGCTCCCGTGAGTCCGCCGATCGTTCCGCCCGCACCCATGCCAGCCAGCGTAGCCATAATCGGGCCCGCTGCGATGAGTGGTCCGACGCCGGGAATCGCGAGCGCGCCAATACCCGCCAGCAACCCCAACGCGCCGCC
Source organism: uncultured Acidobacteriota bacterium (assembly GCA_963766985.1). Classification (GTDB taxonomy): domain Bacteria; phylum Acidobacteriota; class Terriglobia; order Acidiferrales; family UBA7541; genus Acidiferrum. The sequence continues at coordinate 120,132 of CAVYCJ010000002.1, read as the reverse complement.
GAGCACAACACCGGTGCCTGCACCCGCTGTTGCGCCTTCGGGAGCCTTTGTCGATTTCTCGGTGCCGATCTCTCGTGTTCCGAGATTCTCCGGCAACAGAACCGAGATGTCGCCAGCGGTGAAACCGGCGCTTACCAGCGCGTCCGCCGCTTGCTCAGCTCCGTTACGTGTGGAATAGATAGCAAATACTGCCGTTTTTTTGTCAGCCATAATTAACTCTCCTTTGAATCTGAATTCGATGAAATTCTCTTAACGAACAAATTCGCAATCGTCACTGAGCTGCTGGGATAATTCAGGATTTCCGTGGTGCAACCGTAAGGTTATTGGTTACGTTGCCTTGACCAGCGATCTCGGTAGCCTTCGCTTCGACGGCCGACTTCTCGTCGTCTGACCGCACTGGCCCCTTCAAAGTGACCTTGCCGTCCTGGCTGATGATTTTGATGTTGTGTGCGTAGCTCGACAGCGAGGAATCGCTGTGGAGGGCCGCCCGAATTTTCTTCGTCATGTCGCGGTCCGCCGGATTCATTTTCTGCTTATCCGCGGTCATCGCTCCCGACGACTCGTCGCCCTTGTTATTTTTGGTGTTGTCGGCCGCGGGCTGTTGCGGATCCTGCGTCCGGATTCCGGTTGCGGGCAGGGAGGAACCCAGCAAAAGGCATCCTGCCAGCACTAGTCCTTCGAACCCGAGCTTTCTTGAAATTTTCATGGTTATCTCCTGACTGGTTCGAAGGTAAGCCGTTGAGCGGAAAGCTGATATCGGGGGAAAGGTGTACTGCGGCACAAAGATTCGCGGTAATTTGCCGGAACAAAACGCCTGATTCGCGCGTTTCAATGGGCGACTTCGCACTAACGGCGGGCGTGCATGGCGGGAAAGATAGGAGCACCAGTGGCGCAAACACTTTGGCGTCCGGCGGTCGCCGCGATGGCGATGGTTGTCTACGTCCACACGATTGCGCTGAATCTACGCGCGCAGGAATCGATCAAAATCGACGTGAACTTGGTGAACGTAGCCTTTTCCGTCCGCGACGCCGGCGGGGCGCTGGTGGACGGACTGACGCAAGACGACTTCGAAGTGCTGGAAGACACTGCGCCGCAAAAGATCGCATACTTCGCGAAAAGCACGGATGTCCCGCTGACTTTAGGGCTGATCGTCGACGCCAGCGACAGCCAGGATCATTTTGAAAAGCAACACGAACACGACCTCGACACGTTTCTAAAGACCGTGCTCGGACCGAAAGACCGCGCTTTTCTCGTTGGCTTCGGGAACCACGTACGCCTCGTCAGCGATTTTTCGCGCTCAGGCGATGAGATGATGCAGCACTGGAAAGAATACGGAAAGCACACGGACCGCTTCCCGGAGCTGGGCCCGCGCGAGTCTCGCGACTTGGGGACCGCGTTCTACGACTCCATCTTTTATTCCATCGAAGACAAGCTGGCGAAAGAGAACGGCCGCCGCGCTCTATTGATCTTCAGCGACGGCGAGGACAACTCCAGCTCGCATGACATGATGACGACGATTGAGGAAGCCCAGCAAACCAACGTGCAGCTCTTTGCGCTCCGCTACACGCAGAAGGAACACGGTAAGCTCACCGCACGCAACCAGTACGGAATTCGTGTCATGGATCGCATCGCCAGGGAGACGGGCGGCATGCATTTCGACGCGCAGGAAGTTGATTCGCGTACCTATTTCCAGCGCATAGCCGAGGAGTTGCGGACATCGTATGAGCTAGGCTACTACCCCAGTGTCACCACGAAAGACGGCACATTCCACAAGATCATCGTGCGTGCGAAAAGACCAGGGCTGAGCGTGCGGACTCGCACAGGCTATTTTTCGCATTGATGTTTTTCGCGTGGCTGAACGTAGTGAACCGGGTGCCGGACTAATCGCGCGGGGCGATGTGCGTCATGGTATAGACGCCAAGCATGACGCCGAAGGGAAGCTCCGGCAGCGCGAGCAGTGCCGCCGCGGTCACCAGAATTCGCGCAGACTTCTGGCTCGCCAGCATCGACAATCCCGCCACGATTCCGAGTACCGCCGAGATTCCCGACCAGACAATCACAACGCTGTAACCGATATGAAACGCCGTCATCAGTGTGAACGGGTCAGGCACGCGCGTCAGCAGCGAGCCGAACATAAGCGTCGCCGTCGTCGTGAACAGGATCAGCCACACCGTCATCGCGAGGCGAAGCACGCCATAGACGATCCACGCGAGTCCAAGTGTTTTCGTGCCGCTTGCTGTGATCGTCCCAGGGTGAGACGCATAAATTGCGCGAGCATCGGAAGCCATTTGTTTTCTCCTTGAGCGCTGGGTTGCGCAATTCGAAACGCCGATCCGAGCCGAATTCCTTGATCGATCTACTGTCTCGGACAGCAAAGTTGGAAAAACTAACGCCGTCCGCGCCGCGACGTAGCTCTCTTCGCCTTGCGGGCAGTTCCTCGAGCCTTGCTCACGGCTTTCCGCGCCACTTTGCGCACCGTGCCCTTCGCCGAACGGGCCGAGGCACGCGCCTTCCGCGCCGGCTTCGACTGCCGCGCTTTCGTCACCGTACTCTTGCCCTTGCGCACCAGCTTGTTCGCTCCGCGTTTCACTTCTTTGACCGCCGTATCGGTGCCGCCGACGATCGCGTCCTTCGCGGCGTCTGCTTTCGCAGCAATCGCGCCGAGCGTTGATCCGATCGATTCCGCCACGCTGACTAAAAGATCTTGAGACTTTGCTTTCTGCGACGTTGCCACGGCTGGGCTCCTTCAAAGTGAGTTCGAATCCGATACACCGCAGAAATGCGTCAGGCAAATTCTCAACAAAATAGGACTGTGAGCCGCTGCGGAGACCGGCTCGCAACCCGATGAACTAAACCGGTCTGCGTCCTTGGATTACGCGAATCAACACGACGATGATCGCGAGAACCAGCAGGATGTGTACGAAGCCACCCAGCGTATAGGAAGAAACCATACCGAGTAGCCAGAGGATGATCAGGATGACCGCGATGGTCCAAAGCAGATCCATTAAAAACTCCTTAATAGAGGCTTGAATTCACTGCAAATCGGGCCGGCCGAAGCAAACCGAGTGTCCATCTCTACTCGCTCGGCCGCTTCGCTTGAAACTCAAATAAAACCGAGAACACAAAACCGATTACGATGTCGGCGTCGCGTTGCGCGCTTCGCGAAACGCCACTTCGGCGCTGTCGGCGACGTCGTTTACGTAGTCCTTGGCATCAGCCACGTTGCGGTTCACGTAGTCCTTCGCGTCGGCCATATTGCGGCGCACACGTCGAATAACCGTCTTGCCGCGATCGCTCACTTCGTCCACGCCGTCTTGCGCCGTGCTGCGAATCCGCTCGCGCGTGTCCTCACCAGACGACGGGGCGAACAGCAGGCCGAGCGCAGCTCCGGCTCCAAGCCCAATCGCGAACGCCGAAGCCACTTGCGGCCAGCTATTTTTGTTCCGAATCATGAAGTTCTCCTTGACTGCCGTTCCTCAAGTCGTTTTCGCGCCTTCTGGCGCGTTTTGTCGCGCGATTGCTGCCTGTTCAACTAAAATCAGCAGCACGCGGTTGAAATGCGATCTTGTCGATGGCGGGACGATATCGCTCGCCACCTGCCGTCGCCATCAGGTAAAGCGAGTAGGCCGAATTCAGCGTTCGTGTAGTCGTTTTTGGTGCAAGTAAAAGCCGCACAGGCGGTTGCGGCGACGCTGAGCCCAGGTGACGGTGGCCCCTACATTCCGCCCGCGTTAATCCCCAGACGCCAATATGGGGGCAACCCTCGCCACGATCTGCTGGCTCTTCTGATCGAAAATGAAATAGTCGCCCGGCATCGCCGCGTTCAGCTGCTGCAATCGATCCTTGGCGTGCGAGAGTTCGGAAGCCGCCTCCACCCAGATGAAACTCCCGTCATTGTGTCGCCTCAGAATGTCGTACGGTGTCGTTGACATAGGTCCTTCCACGCGCATTTGAGATTCGTGTTTGATATCGGCATTTCGCGTACCTTCCGGGACCAAAGAAACCATTTCCTTTGAAATGAGGCAGTTATGAGGATTGCTCCAGCGCGTCCGCTGCAAGAACTCAGTGAAATCCCTGAGTACAGAACCGTGTCGTTTCGAAAAGGAAAGAGGAGTTTTTACGGATGCAAGAAAATACCGGCGGCTTCCTTCGGGCGTATCAGCGGCGATTATTACTATTAGCGGAGATTAAAGGATTCAAATTTTATCGTCGCACCTGCGAACGTCCCCAGACTTTGTCGTTGTCTCTCGTCCGAATTCCCCTGCTATAATTGACCTACCCCTTCCTGAATTTCGTCCTGGCAAATTCTCGTTGCGAGCGCGTGTACCCAACGCTGGGCCCCTGTTCGCCCGCATGACAACCATGTCGTTGTTGCCTTGACGCGACCGATCTATCGGCAATCCGAGGAAGAGCATGTCAACCCCGCTGCGCGCCTTAGTCGTGGAAGATTCCGATGATGACTGCATGCTGCTGCTGTCAATCCTGCGGCGCGGCGGCTACACCGTTGAGCACAAGCGCGTCGACACCGCCGCGAGCCTCAAATCGACGCTCGACGATCCATGGGACATCATCATTTCGGATTTCTCGATGCCCGGTTTTCGTGGCACCGACGCTCTGGCCATCGTCCGCGAACATGGCCTCGACGTACCGTTCATCTTTCTGTCCGGCACGATCGGCGAAGAAATGGCCGTCAGCGCCATGAAAGCAGGCGCGCAGGACTATGTGATCAAGGGCAACGTCGCGCGGCTTTTGCCCGCCATCGAACGCGAACTGCGAGAATCGGAAGCGCGCCGCGAAAAGAAACAGGTCGAGCATCGCCTGCGCCAGCTCGAAAAATTCGAAGCTCTCGGCAAGCTCGCCGGCGGCGTAGCCCACGATTTCAACAACGTCATCGGCGCCATCATGGGCTGGGCCGAAATCGGCGCCGATCGCGTCGCCGAAGGAAGCCAGGAAGCCAAGCTCTTCCGCAAAATCGGCGACCAGGCGCGCCGTGCCGCCGGCTTGACCCGCCAACTCCTCGCCTACGCGCGCCGGCAAATCCTCGAGCCGAAAAACATCAACCTCAACCAAATGGTGAAAGAAACCACCGCCCTGCTTGAGAAAGTCATCGGCGAGCAAATCGAAGTGAAGATGGCGCTCGCCGAGGATTTGCGCGTCACGCGCGCCGACCCCGCTCAGATCGAACAGGTTCTGATGAATCTGTGCTTCAACGCGCGCGATGCCATGCCCGCCGGCGGCAACCTCCTGATCGAAACGCGCAATCTCGATCTCGACGAAAAATATTGCAGCCGCCACGCCGACGCTCGCCCCGGCCACTGGGTGCAGCTTTCTGTTTCCGACACGGGCACCGGCATGGATGCGGCCACGATGGAACGCATCTACGAGCCCTTCTTCACCACCAAGGAAGTCGGAAAGGGAACTGGCCTCGGCCTCGCCACCGTCTTCGGCATCATGAAACAGCACGGCGGATTCATCGAGCTTTACAGCGAAGTCGGAATCGGCACCGCGTTTCACGTGCATCTGCCGGTCAGCGAAGGCGAAGCCGAATCGCTCCGTGCCGCGGACGACGCTCCTGCGCGCGGCGGCAACGAACTCATCCTCGTCGCTGAAGATCACGACGGCATGCGCGACATGGCCGAACAGATTCTCGGCACACTCGGCTACCGGCTGATATTGGCGCGCGATGGCGAAGAAGCCGTCCGAAAATTCCGCGAACGCCCCGGCGAAATCTCTCTTCTGCTCATGGATGTTGTCATGCCCAAAATGGCGGGCACCGAAGCCTACGAAAAAATTTGCGCCGACCGGCGAGGCATTCCCGTGATCTTCACTTCCGGATATTCCGAGCAAGGTGCCTATCTGACGTCGGCGTTGCGCGCAGGCGCAACGGTGTTGCAGAAACCGTACGGTGCGCGTTCGCTGGCGCGCAAAGTGCGCGAATTACTCGACGGCGTCTCCGCAGCGCAACAACGCCACGAAGTCGTGACCTGAAAAACACTAGCCGGCACATAAAACTCGTGATCAGGCTCGCCCAATCGGCTTCGCATTCGGCAGCGTAAAGAAAAACGCCGCCCCATTATTGATTTTGCTCTCCGCCCAGATCCGCCCGCCGTGCCGATCGATGATTCGATGCACCGTCGCGAGCCCGATGCCCGTGCCGGGAAAGTCTGATTCGCTGTGCAAGCGCTGGAACGGACGAAACAGCGCGTCCGCATACTCCATGCTGAAGCCCGCGCCATTGTCGCGAACGCAAAACGTCGCGGCGCCCGCCTCCCACTGCGCCTCGACGTCGATCTGCGGCGCGGCCGCTTTCGTCGTGAATTTCCACGCGTTGCCGAGAAGATTGTCGAACACGATGCGCATCAGCCCGGGATCGGCGTCGGCCAACAGCCGTTCCCGTACGCGCACGGCAATTCTTCGATCGGGGTCTTTCGTGCGTAGTTCTTCGACGACGGCGTTTGCGATCGCGGATAGATCGATCCGCTCGCGATGAATCGCCGCACGCCCGACGCGCGACAGCTGAAGCAAGTCATCGATCAGATTCCCCATCCGCTGTGTCGACGCGCGCACGCGTTTCAGATAATCCTGCCCCTTGTCGGTCAGTGCGCCGGCGCATTCTTCCAGCAAGAGCTGGCTGAATCCGTCGATGCTGCGCAGCGGCGCGCGCAAATCGTGCGACACCGAATAGCTGAACGCCTCCAGCTCCGCGTTCTTCCGTTCCAGCTCTTCCACGAACACTGCGCGTGCCTCCGCCAGCTCCCGCGCCGAGTTCGCGGCAACCACTTCCAGCTCCTTCTGTAAGAACCGCTCGCGAATCCCGCGATTCTCGTCTTCGAACTGTTTTCTCCGAAGCTGTGCTCGGACGCGAGCGCGCAGCACAGCAAGATCGCTCGACTTGACGATGTAATCGTCCGCGCCCGCATTGATCCCGTCCACCATCGTCTGCTGCGTGTCGGTCGAACCATGCAGAATCAGCGGAATTCCGCGCCACTCGGCCGTCGACTTGATGTACTTGCAGGTCTCGAGCACACGCCCTGCCGGATTCTGCGTGCCGAGCAAAATGCAATCCACAAGCTGCACACCGAGAAGTTCGAACGCCTCAGTCCCGCTGCGCGCGCCGATGACCTCGCATCCTTCGTGGCGAAGCTCTGCTCCAATTTCGCGAAGATCCTCTGCATTTTCATCCACCACCAGAATTTTCTTCGGCCCAAGCAGGCTCGCCGGCGACGCGACCCCCGAAAACGAAGCCGCGGAAGCGCGCAACACCGCGGTCACGCGCGCGAGAATCACCTGGCTGTCTTCCTCCTTGCGGACATACGCATCCGCTCCCGCATCCAGCGCTTCCAACTCGCCGCTCCGCTCCTCCGATGCCGTCAGCAAAATGCACGGCGTAGCCCGCACCGCCGCGTCCGCGCGAATCCGCCGGATCACCGTCGCGCCATCGATCCCCGGAAGCACGCCGTCGACAACGATGATGTCCGGCCGCGCATCGACCGCTGCACGCAGGCCGTCCTCGCCCGTCGTCGCCGCGACCACGCGATACCCCGATGTCTCCAACACAAATTTCAGTTCTTCGCGAAACGTGGCGCTGTCATCAATCACCAGCACCGTCGTTGATCCGCGAGTCTCGAGGGCGCCAGAAGTCTTCCGCAAAAGTTCCAGCGATCGTCCGACGACATACGTGCTCTCATACGGCTTGCCGATATATTCGCTCGCGCCCGTTTTGAGCCCGCGAACGCGATCCCGAATTTCCGCCTCGGTCGAAAGCAGCACCACGGGAGTTCGCGTCGTCGCCGATATCGTGCGCAACTCCCGCAAAAAATCGACGCCGTTGCCGTCGGGCAACAACACGTCCAGCACAATCAGATCGAACGGATGCGCCACCAGCGCATCGCGCGCCTCCGCGAGTGAAGAGCACAACACGCGCTCGAATCCCGCCGATTCGAACGACTCGCCAAGGTCCATGCGAACCGTGAGGCTGTCGTCAACGATGAGCACCGCCGGATTCAACGCGCGCCTCGCAGTTCCGGCTCACACGCCGCGTCGAGCAACGCCGCCGAAAATAATTCGAGCGGTAGCACGCGGTCTGCCGCGCCCATTTCGATTGCCTCCCGCGGCATCCCGAAAATCACCGAAGTCGTTTCGTCCTGTGCCAGCGTGAGCGCCCCCGCGTGGCGCAGCGCCAGCAGTCCCGCCGCCCCATCCTTGCCCATTCCCGTCAGCAGGCACGCTACCGTTTCCGGACCGTGATGCCGCGCGAGCGATTCGAACAGCACATCGATCGACGGACGGCACGAATTTCGTTCCGGCGTATTCTTCAGCCACAAGTGACCATGCGCCGCGATCAGATGCGAACCCGGCGGCGCCATCAGCACACCCGCGTTGCCGCGCGCGGGAATCTGCTCGCCGTCACGCGCGTAACGCACACGCAGCTTGGTCTGCCCGTCGAGCCATTCCGCAAACGCCGAAGAAAACGCATCGCCGATGTGAATCAGCAGCAGAATCGGCACCGGAAAATTTGCAGGCAGCTCGCGCAGAATATCGACAATCGCCGCAGGCCCGCCCGTCGACGCGCCGATTGCAATCAGCGAACGCTGCGCCGCACCTGCAACGTCGCCATCACCATGCACCACGTGATCCACATTGCTGAGCGGCGCCAGCTTCCCGCGCACATGTGTAATCACGCGAATCCGTGCCGCGATTTTCACCGCCGCCACCAGGCCGCGCTCCCACGCGCCGTCCGGATCGCGCCCCGACGGCTTCTCAAACACATCGACCGCGCCTGCCGCCAGCGCGTCATACGTTTTATAAAGCTCGCCGCGATTCACCGACGACGACACGACAAGTATCGGCGTCGGGCAATACGCCATGATGTATTCCGTCACCGCCACGCCGCTCAGCAGCGGCAGCATCATGTCGAGCGTGACCACGTCCGGTCGCAGCGAACGGCAAAGCTCGATCGCGCGCTTCCCGTCCTCCGCTTCGCCGATTACCGTCAGCCCCGGATCCGCGTTGAGCACCGACACAAGATGCTTCCGCGCCGTCAGCGAATCTTCCACGACCAGCACGCGCGTCTTTTGCATCATGCCCAGCCCACCAGTTCGCGCGTCATGCGCAGCAGATAGTTTTGATCGAATTCGCCCTTGACGATGTACGCGCTCGCGCCCGCCTGTTCGCCGCGCCGCCGGTCCTCGGGCGCATTGCGCGAAGTCACCAGAATCGCCGGAACCTTGCTCAGCCGCGCGTCTGCCCGCGTCCTTGCGACGAATTCGAATCCGTCCATCCCCGGCATTTCCACATCGACCAGAAAAAGTCCGTAAACCCGCGCTCGCGCTTTCTCGAGTCCTTCTTCCGCCGAAGTCGCGACTTCGACTTCGTAACCCGCCGATTCCAGAATGCTCTGCTCCAGCATGCGCGTCGTAAGCGAATCGTCGATGACCAGCACGCAAGCCCGCTTTTTCGGTGCCGCTCCGGAATCCCGCGCCTGCGCGCGACGCGCGCGAGCGACCAGCGCCTCCGGATCGAACACCAGTTGCGGATCGCCTTCCGCGTTGAGCGAAGCGCCGCTGACCAGCGCGCTCGATCGCGCCGACTGTGGCAGCGGCCGTACCACGATGTTCGCCGCCGCGCGAAGTCGATCGACCCCGATCGCTGCTCGGCCTCCCGACGATTCCACGATCACCGCTGACCACGCCGGCCGCTTGGCGTCGAGTGCCGATGAAGCTGCCGAAGCAAGCAGCGCCGTGTTCAACGCCCTATTCAGGGGTAAGAAACGGAACTGGTTCGCCGTCGAACAGGATCGTGTCGCTCTCTGCCGAACGCGCCACGTCGCTCGCCGCAATCCGGATCGTGCGCCGCACCGCGCTGATCGGAATCGCCGCGACCGTGCTCGCCGATTCCACCTCCAGCGCCATCAGCGCCGAAAGCGAAACCGGCACCCGGATCTCGATCGTCGTTCCCGCGCCCGGCTCGCTGCGCAACTCCAGTCTTCCCTTGAGACGTTCGGCCGCTTCCCGCGCCGCGTCGAGCCCGATACCGCGCCCTGAAATCTCATCGACGGAATTCTTCGTAGTAAATCCGCCGCGCAGTATCAGTCGAATCGCGCCGTCCAGATCGAGCGCTGGTGCCGCGCTGAGCGAAAGCAAGCCACGTTGTACCGCAGCCCGCCGGATCGACTCGACGTCGATCCCGCGTCCGTCGTCGCGGCACGCAAACACCACATCGCTTTCGCGCCGCTCGATGCTGAGTCGGATCGTGCCGCATGCGTCCTTGCCGGATGCCCGGCGCTCAGCAGCGGTCTCGATGCCGTGCGCGACCGAGTTGCGCACCACATGCAGCAGCGCCTCGCGCAGACCCGCCAGAACATGCCCGTCCAGGCGTATGCTGCCGCCCTCTGCCGTGAACCGAACCTGCTTACCGAGAGCGTGCGCGGCGTCGCGAACCGCGCGCTCCAGCGGCGCGAAAATCGCCGACGCCGGCAACAACCGAAGAAAATTTGCTGACTCGCGTACTTGCTCGAGCTCCGCCGAAACCTGCTGGACGCCGCCGCTGAGATTCTGCGTCACGCGTTCCAGTTGCTGCTGTAATTCTTCGACGACACTCAACGTGCGCGAGCGCGAAACCACGTAGCCCGTCGCTTCGGTCTCGAATTTCGCGTGGCGCGCAAACGTTTCAGCCAAGCTGTTCGCAAGCCGTCGCGCGCGTTCCAGATTCTCGATTTCGTGCTGCAGCGCCGTAACTTGAACCGAAGTTTCCGCCACGCCGTTGAGCAGCGTGTCGACTTCACCCAGTTCGACGCGCACGGTCTCAAACGCATCCTCGGGAGCAGCCGTGGCCGCCGCCGCTTGCCTGATCTATAGTTGTTTGCTGATGTGGATTTGCCTGGCGATGTGGTGCCGCGCCCGGCCGCGCCTCAACGTGTCCCCGCGTTTGCGGCGTTGACGATGGAGCGACCGGCGGCGGCCATGGCGCCGTATCAGATGGCGCAGTCACAACTACAGGCGCATCGAGCCCAGCCAGCTTCGCGGCGATTCCGTCCAAGATTTGCAGTGCGCGATTGACATGTTCGCCCGCGACGCGCCCACCCTTATCGCGATACGCCGCAAAAATATCCTCAATCTCATGTGCGAAGTCCGCAATTCCCGGCTGCTTCACAATGCGCGACGCACCCTTCAGCGTATGCGCCATTCGCAAAATGCGCGCGACCGGCTCGGCGGTCCTTTCGTCACCAGAGCCGCCACCACCGTCGCCGCTCCCTCCGCGCTCCAGTTCGAGCACCGCGCGGCTCATGCCCTCGAGCAACTCTCGTCGCTTCGATTCGAAAATACTTGTACTGATCTTTCGCCATCGTTTATACGCTCGCCGCGCTCTGAATCATCCGCGTTAGGTCGCGCGACAATCCGGCGAGCCTTCCCGCAGTCTGAAGAGTCTGATTCGAGCTCACCTCGGTTTCCTTCGCAGAGCGCGCGAGATTCGAAATCGCGATGTTCACCTGTTCGACCGCGGTCGCCTGCTGTTTTGTGCTGAGTTCGATCTCTTTCGACGCCTGCGTTGTCGTCACCAGCAAATCGGCGATCTGCCGCAGCGATGTCGTCACTTCCACAAACTGGCGCGCTCCAAGATCGACCGCTTTCGATCCGCCTTCCGTAGCCATCACCGTCGTATTGACCGAAGACCGGATCTCTTCGATCAGCGCGCGAATCTCTTTCGTCGATCCGCCCACGCGGTCCGCGAGCTTGCGAATCTCGTCCGCAATCACCGTAAACCGTTTCCCTGCGTCTCCCGCGCCCGACGCTTCGATCGTCGCGTTGATCGCCAGAATGTTCGTCTGCTCCGATAGCTCGTTGATGATTTCCAGAATCCCGCCGATCTGTTGCGATTTCTTTCCGAGTTCCAGCATGTACGACACGATCAGATCGACCTGCCGCTTGATGCTCCCCACCGAATCCTGCGTTCTCTGCGCCGTGGTGTCACCGGCTCGCGCAGCTCCCGCCGTTTGTTCACTGATGTGCGCCACGCGTTGCGCGCTTTCGGCGATTTGCCGCGAAGTGGCGAGCAATTCGCCAATGGTCGTCGTGATTTCCGTCATCGCCGTCGCCGATTCGCGCGCACCCGAAGCCTGCTGGTTTGCGGCCGACTGCAACTCCGACGACGAACTCTGCATGTGTCGAACCGCCGAACCGATTTGGTTGTTGAACGACCGCGTAATCAGGAAAGCAGTCGTAAGCAGAAACAAAAGGCAGGCGATCGTACCGGCCACGATTGTGGTCTTGCCGTTTCCAGCCGCCGCATCGACTTCGGCCGCGTGCTGCCGCAGCAATTCATGCTCGTGCCGTTCCATTTCGCTGAAGATGAGCCGCGCTTGATCCATGTAGCGGCGACCACGGCCCGTGCGAACTTCCTTGACGGCGGCATCCGCGTCCTTACGCCGCAGTTCGATGACGAGTTTCAATTCGTCCATTTTCGCCGTGATGCAGGGTTCAAGCTGGTCGAGCCGCTTTTGTTGCTCGGGATAACTCGCGGTCAGCCGGCGCAACTCGCCAATGGATCCAGGCATGCTCGTGAGCGCGTTGTTATACGGCTCAAGATACTGTTCGTCGCCCGTGATGATGAATCCGCGCTGCCCGGTTTCGGCATCCTTCAGTTCCGATAGCAACAGGTCGATCTGATACAGCACGTCGTGCGTTTGAGCGACCTTGAGGCTGGTTGACGACAACACGTTGAGATTGCGATACGCCACTGCGCCGATTCCGACCAGCAGTAAAAACGCAATCGCGAAGCCCACCGCGATTTTTCGTCCGATCGTCCACATACTTTTGTCTCTCCCTCGAAAATGTCGATTCGTTTCCGGCGCCGGCGTGTTCTATTTCGATGGTTCCCCGCCGAGGCATCGTCTGAGCAAGCGCGGAATCGCTACGACCGTTCGCACTTCGCTCCCCACGCGTAGAAATTCTGCGCTGCGCATCGACTGGCTCGACGGCGCCTTGCGATCCGGCGCCGCATGAATCTGCGAAGAAAGCGCGCGTACAAATCCGGAAAACTCGGGAAACGCGAAGCCGACCGATCCTTCAATCGCTTCTGTGGGTGTACCCGCACAAAGCAGCAACCACGTCGAGTGCTCCCCACCAACGCTGTAGCCCAGCAACGCAGGCAAGCTATAAACGCTGACCAGCGTTCCGCGCACTCCGGCAATACCCAGAAATTCGGGAACGTCGCTCGGACACGCGACGATACGGCGCCCTTTGACCAGGCCCGCTATCTCGCCGAGACGAATTGCGTAAGCATCGCCCGCGATCCGTATCGTCAAAAAATCTTCCCGCGCGGCTCCGTCACTCGAGGCACGCGGAACCGCGAAAGCTTTGTCGAACGCATGGCGGAAATCCGCGGCGCGACTCGCGATCGAGGTCGGGCTCACGTGTTGCCTCCGCAAGCGCGCAGTTCCGCTCGGCACAGTGCGACCAGCGCCTCACGCGTAAATCCGCCGCCAAAAAGCAAAATGCGCGCCGGATCTTCGCGATCGAAGAGCGAAAGCGCAATTTCGACTTCGCGTCGCGCCTTATCCATTTCGGCAGATCGTTTGGCGATCAGGCCCAGATGCAGATGCGGCATCGCGAATAGCGGATCGAGATACGTCGCCGCCTGGTAGTGACGAACCGCTCCATCGCGATCGCACCCGTGCTCGCGGCACAGCGCGATCAGATAGTGCGCGCCGGTATTGAGTTCGTCGGCGGCAAGAACCTGCCGCGCGATTTTTTCCGCCTCGACGATTTCGCCGCTGTTGGTGTGCAGAACCGCGAGCAGCAGTTGCGCGTCCGGATCGGCCGCAGATCCCGGTGGCAGACCCCTCAAAAATTCCTTCGCTTCGACGAAGCGTTCCCGCCGGAGCAATTCGAGCGCAGGCGCCGCTGCCGCAGCATTTGCGCCCCCTGGAACGGGCAGTGCTTGCACTGCGATCGGGGCAAGCTGTGCCGGCAGGCCGGACCACGAATCGCTGGACGGTTCAGGCGCCGCCGCTGGACGCGCCGCCGATAGCGCCACGGATTTCATCGTCGCCAGCAGATCGCCCGGTTCATCAACCGCTTCTCGCCGCTGATAGTAAAAAGTTTCGTGCGTGTGATGCAGGTGGAAACTGTTCGAGATTCCGCGCAGCGTCTCGGCATGCCCCAGGAAAAAAAAGCCACCCGGCCGCAGCGCCCGCGCGATGCGCCCAACGACGCGGCGCGTCACATCGAGCGGAAAATAGATCGTCACGTTGCGGCACAAAACGATGTCAAACGCCCCCGCCTGCCAGAAAAGGTTGTCCTCTTCGGCGAGATTGCGTTGCTCAAAGCGCGCGGCGCGGCGAATCGATTCGCGCAATCGCAATTGCCGCCCGGCGGGCTCGAAGTACTTCGTCGTGAGTTCATCGGGAGTTTCCCGCAGCGACCACTTCGAATAACGCGCCGACGTCGCCTTTTCGATCACCGCCGGATTGATGTCGATCCCCAGAATCGAAACATTCCAGTCCGCAAGCTGCGGGAACGCTTCGTTCATCAGAATCGCGATCGAATACGCCTCTTCTCCCGACGAGCACCCTGCCGACAGAATGCGCAGCGTTCGCTCGTGTTCCTTTTCCCGCGCTTGGATGCACGCAGGCAGCACCACATGCGCCAACGCCTCAAAATGATTCGCATAGCGAAAAAAATACGTTTCGCCGATTGTGAGTGCTTCGGCCAGCGTGCGGACTTCGTCGTCCTGACAGTTCAGCGACGCCACTCGCCGCTCATACTCCGCGAAATGACTGCACGACGTCCGCTCCATCCGTTCGCGCAGCACGTCGGCAAGAAAATCCGCCTTCGCGTCGTCGAAAAACAGCCCCAGCTTCCGCGTCACGAGCGCGCGGAATCCTTCGATGTCAGCCGCGCGCGGCGTCGCGATCATGTCGCGACCTCCTGCGCCTGCTCCGTCATCGCCTGCCAGACTTCCGGCGGCAACGCCCAGCCCGATCGCAGCGCAAACAAAAATTCTTCGTCCAGAATGCGAATGGACTCCACAAACTCCGCCGAAGCTCCGCGCAACAACGGCGGCATCCGCTCCATCACGTGCGGATCGAGATCGTAGATTCCCGCAACCGCCCCAACCGACAGCGCCACCTGTTTCCCCGCCGCTCGAATCGTGACGAAACGCCACGGCATCTCGCGCGGTGCTCCGAGCAACAGCGCCAGATCAATCACTGGCGTCGGTTCGCCGCGAATGATCGACATTCCTCGCACGAACGCAGGAACGCCTCCGAGCGGCTCGACGGGAAGCGGCCGCATCGCCTCGATCACAAGTTCCAACGGAAGCGCGCAAAGATACGCCTGCGCGCGCACGACAAGAGTTTTCACCATTGCGTTCGACTTCGATTGCTCGTTCATGGCGTTGCCTTGCGATTCGTGCCGCCCGCATGCGCGCGAAATCGCGCTAACACGCGCAGTCATCCCGCGAAAGCAGAGACACAAATCACGCCCAAGCGTTTTGTCAGATCGGTTTCAAGAGGAGAGGGAACTACGACCTCGAAACCTGCGTAAGAAGGAGAGGAACCGCATCTTCCTACAATCGAAATGCTATGCCGCGCAAACGTCGAAAGCAAAGACCGCGCACAATCACAGTTCTCTAATTGCTAACACCGCACAACACCGCCGCTCCAGCGCTCGCGTCATCGATACGTGTCAGCCGTCTCATCGACGCTCACACTCACGCTCCACGCTTCGCGGCCTTCCGTGGTGCGTCGCCGCACATTAGCCTCCAAATATTCGCGCAAGTGATGCCGCACTCGATCCAACGCCGCCCGATCATTCTCCAGCCGGCTGATCAGCAGCGCACCTTCCAGCGTCGAAATAATCAGCTGGCCCAGCGCCTTCGCATCCACCCGCGCATCGATCTCGCGCCGCTCAATTCCATCCTCCGCCGCTTTCGTCAGCCGCGCCATCCACCCATGCAGACGCTCCGCGCGCCCGCGCCCGCAGCACCGGATTCCCATCGTCAGCTTCGATCGCCGTATTCATCAGCGGACACCCGCCCGCAACGAGCCCCGTCCGGATATCGACAAAATTGTCGATCATCTTCTTCAATCGCTCAACCGCGTCCGCCGCTTCGTCGACGCCTTCCAGCCGCCGCTCAACTGCCTTCTGCCACGCGTAATCGAAAGCCTCGCCCGCCAGCTCTTCCTTGCTGGAAAAATGCCGGTAGATTCCGCCCTTCTGCAGTCCCGTCACGCGCATCAGGTCCGATAGCGACGTCCCCTCGAACCCCTTTTGATTGAACAGGGGAGCGGCCTTTTCCACGATCTCGCGCCGCGTATCTTCGCCCTTGGTCATAATTGCTGCCTCCTCCCGCCGGAACCAATAAAAAGAGACCAACTGGTCTTTTCAACAAAAGTATAGCATACTTCAAATGAGACCGAACGGTCTCGTAATGCATCGAATGCCGGGTAAGCAGTCGCGGCCGTCGGAAGCCAATCCAGCCTCCAACCCCAGCCGCCCGAACAACGTCGACCATGGCTCAGACACTCGCGCAAACCGCCGTCTTCACCGCCTCAACGCCACCATTCCAGCGCTCGCTCGAAAAACCGCAGCCCTTCATCAATCCCTGGTTCATCGCCATCACCGTCACGCTCGCCACCTTCATGGAGCTGCTCGACACCGCCATCGCCAACGTCGCGCTGCCCCACATCGCCGGCGGCCTCGCCGTCAGCGCCGACGAAAGCACCTGGGTGCTCACCAGCTATCTCGTCTCCAACGCCGTCGTGCTCCCTCTCTCCGCATGGCTCAGCCGTCTCTTCGGACGCAAGCGCTACTACATGATCTGCGTCACGCTTTTCACCGTCAGCTCTTTGCTCTGCGGATTCGCCCCCAGCCTCGGCCTCCTCATCTTCTTCCGCGTCCTGCAGGGAATCGGCGGCGGCGGCCTCGCTCCCGTCGAGCAAGCGATCCTCGTCGACACATTTCCCGCCGCCAAACGCGCCGCCGCCTTCGCGCTCTACAGCATGGCCATCGTCACCGCGCCCGCCATCGGCCCGCCGCTCGGCGGCTGGATCACCGATCACTGGAGCTGGCGCTGGGTTTTCTTCATCAACATCCCGATCGGCATCGTTTCGCTGATCCTCACCAGCAACCTACTCTCCGATCCGCCCGAGTTCACAAAAGAAGTAGAAGCCGCCCGCAAGGCCGGCAAACTAAAAATCGATGGCTGGGGAATTTTCTCCGTCGCCATGGCCTTCGCGTGCCTCGAAGTCGTACTCGATCGCGGCCAAACCGAAGACTGGTTCGAGAGCAACTTCATCATCTGCTTCTTCGCCATCGCGATGGTCGCTCTGGTCTTCGCGATCATCTGGGAATGGCGCCATCCCGATCCAGTCGTCGAAATCCGCCTGCTTGCCGACCGCAATTTCGCGCTCGCCAACATCTTCTACTTCTTATTCGGATTTTCTCTCTACGGCTCGACCGTCTTGATCCCGCAAGTACTCCAGCGCCTCTACGGCTACACCGCCACCGACGCCGGCCTCGTTCTCGGCCCCGGCGCATTCGTCATCGTAATGCTCGCGCCGCTCGTCGTGCGCCTCTTGCCCAAGCTCGGAGTCAAACGCCTCGTTGGTTTCGGCTTTTTCGTCTTCGGACTCGCGATGTGGTATTTCGCCAGCTTCACCCTGGCCACCGACTATCGCCACGAAGCATTAGCTCGCGCGTTGCAAGGACTCGGCATCGCGACGCTCTTCGTCCCGGTCAGCCAGCTCGCCTATTCCAACTTGGCAAAAGACAAAAACAACAAAGCGTCCAGCCTCACCAATCTCTTCCGCAATCAAGGCGGCAGCTTCGGCATCGCCTTCGTCACCACGATGCTCGCCCGCCGAACGCAATATCATCAATCCGTCCTTGTCGCCCACGCGACGCCGTCCGATGCGCCCTACCAAACGCTCCTTCAAAACTTGACCGGCTATTTCTCCACGCACGGCTTTACACACGCCGACGCCATCGTTCACGCGCAAGCCCGCGTCTTCGACATATTGCAGCGGCAAGCAACTCTGCTCGCCGCCCTCGATTGCTTCACGATTCTTGGCTGGGTCGTGATGCTAGGTGTGCCGCTGGTTTTCCTGATCAAAAAATTCAAGGCGCCTGCAGGCGCCTCAGCGAACCATTGAAGAAGGGAACACTCGGAATGGCATGAAAAGAATAAGTAGCTAAGCCGGTGTAGACGATTGCGACGCAATATCCTGGGCCGCTTCGCGCGCTGTCGGAAATAACTTCACGATACGATCGACCTTCGTCATCTTGAATAGCCCAATCACCGTCTGATTCACGCCGGCGAAGTGCATCGTCCCGCCTGCCATCCGTATCCGCGATAAGCAGTTCACGATTTTCCCCAGCCCGCCGCTATCGACTCGCGGCACGGCAGTCATATCGAGCACGACGCGCGTCTGCTTTTCCGCCAGCAAATCCTCCACGGCCAATTGCAGCCGCGTGCACGCAACGCCGATGAGCAGCGCGCCTCGCATTTCCAGCACAAAGATGCCGGGCATAATCTCTCGCCGGATAACTTCCACTCAGAGCCTCCGCCTTATGCGCTTTTGGCGCTCCCGCTTGGTGTCGCTTCGTCCTCTTCGCAGGGGAATTCGCGGATCGACCGAACGCATCCCGTCAAAGCTTCCAGAATCGACGCTCCCCAGCCCGACGGCAAGAACGGCGCGATTTTCTGATTGATCGACTTATCGGCCTGGGCAAAAAACTTGAAATGTTGTCCCGGCGGCGGCGCAGCAAATTCCTTCACAGTAATCGTGAAATCGACTTCGACGCCGCTCACGCATTTCTTGAACGAATAGAAATGCAGCTGAGCCAACTCCTCAGACGGATTCTTCTGGGCAAATCTCCAGTCGGTCACACCGACCTCCGAACGGAAAGGGGGAATAGGACGCGCACTCGCAGTTTCTGGCTGCATCTTAGGCCGCGCAACCAAGCCAAGTCAACGCACCGAATTGCTATCAGCCAAACTCAAAGCCGGCAACTTGACCGGCCTCCACGGCGAGTCTAGTATCCTCGGACACATGGCTAGCGCTCCGTCTTTGGTCGGGCAAAGCATTTCTCACTACACGATCACCCGTAAATTGGGAAGCGGTGGCATGGGTGTCGTCTACGAAGCCGACGACTCGCGTCTCGGACGCAAAGTCGCCCTCAAATTTCTGCCCGATGAAATGGCGCAGGACGCTCAGCTTCTCGAACGCTTTCAGCGCGAAGCGCGCGCCGCCTCATCGCTCAATCACCCTAACATTTGCACCATCCATGCGATCGAACAGGCCGATCGTCAGCAATTCATCGTCATGGAGTTGCTCGAAGGCACGACCCTCGCCGAAAAGATGGGCCGCCAACCCTTTCCCATCGATCAGCTTCTTGCGCTTGCGATTCAGATCACCGACGCTCTGGAATCCGCGCATGCCAAAGGCATCGTCCATCGCGACATCAAGCCGGCCAACATTTTCGTCACACCCCGAAATCAGGTGAAAATTCTCGATTTCGGCCTCGCGAAAATCGAGCACGTGAATCTCAATTCCGCAGGCCAGGCCGGCCTTTCGCGTCTCGACACCGTGGTTGGCCAGGATCTCACCTCGCCCGGCATGTCCGTCGGCACGATCACCTACATGTCGCCGGAGCAGGCGCGCGGCGAATTGGTCGATGCGCGCTCCGACCTGTTTTCCGTCGGCACGGTTCTGTATCAGATGGCCACCGCCAGTCTGCCGTTCCGCGGCGACACTTCGGCCGTGATCTTCGACGCAATTCTGAATCGCGATCCGGTTCCGGCGATGCAGGTGAGCAGCGGCACACCGCCGGACCTCGAGCGCATTCTCAACAAGCTTCTCGAAAAAGATCGGAACCTTCGCTGCCAGTCGGCAACCGAATTGAAGACCGATCTCAACCGCTTGAAACGCGACCTCGACTCGGGACCCAAGCGCGCGCAATCGCAAGTCCAAGACACGACCGGCTCGCGTTCGGGTGTGATTGCCAAAGCGGGTCCGAAGTCGGTCGCCGTTCTCTATTTCGAAAATCTCAGCGGCGCAAAAGAAGACGAATATCTGCGCGACGGAATCACCGAAGACATCATCACCGAACTCTCCAAGATTCGCGGCCTGAACACCTACTCACGCCCGACGGTCTTGGCGTTTCGCGATAAGCAGGTCACGCCGCAGCAGATCGGCCAGCAGCTTCACGCCGCCTACGTTCTTACAGGTAGCTTGCGCCGCGCCGGCAACCGCCTGCGCATCACCACGCAACTGGTCGACACGAAAACCGATTTCCCGATGTGGTCGGAACGCTACGACCGCGAAATGAAGGACGTCTTCGAGGTCCAGGACGAAATCGCGCGCAAGATCGCCGAAGCTCTGCGCGTCACCCTTTCCCCACAAGAACTCGAAGCGCTGGCCGTCAAGCCGACGGAAAATCTTCAAGCCTACGACCTCTACTTGCGTGGAAAACGCTACGCACGTCGCCAAACGCGACAGGATCTGGAATTTGCTCTTGGGTATGTTTGAAAACGCGGTCACGATCGACCCCAGCTTTGCATTGGCGTACGCGGCCTCCGCAAATGCGTGCGCCATGTTCTATTGCAACTACAGCCGCGACTCGGTGTGGGTCGAGCGCGCGCGGGCGGCATCGGGCAAAGCGGTCGCGCTACGCTGGGACTTGCCTGAAGTGCAAGTGAGTCAGGCATGGGTTCTGTACGCAACCGATCTCCACGATGAAGCTGTGCGCATGGTGCAAAAGGCGATTGAGCGGAGGCATGACTGCGAAGGTGCGTATTACCTCTTGTGCCGCGCGCTGTTCGCCGCCGGCCGCTATCAGGAAATCGTCGAGGTGATGGAAGCCGCGATCTCCGCCAGCGGCGAAGACTACAACGTGTATATCCCGATCGGGAACGCGCTCGGTGCACTCGGCAAAATCGAGGCGCGAAAAAATTTCAAAATAAGGCGCATGGCCGCACTCGAGAATCACCTGAAACAGGTCCCCGAAGATGCTCGCGCTCGAATCCTCTTGGGTGGAGACTACGCGGAATTGGGTCGAGTCGAGGACGCGCTTCGCGAGACCGGGCTCGCCATTACGTTACGCGCGAACGAGGCGTCGATTCTCTATAACGCCGCATGTACCTACTGCGCTCTGAAGCGAAAGCCCGAAGCCCTGGATGCGCTCCGCAAAGCCTGGCAGGAAGGATTCCGCGATGCCGTATGGGCCCGGCGTGACTCCGACTTAACTCTATTGCACGACGACCCCGAGTTCGACCGCCTCTACCCCGCGCCGTAGATCCGGCAGAAAGTCTCTCCACGCCGCAAATTAAATCGCTCGAACGCCATGTAGGGGCGCAGCACGCTGCGCCCCAGGTCCGCACGATCTAGACACCCAAGACGCCTTAATGCGCGTTCAACGCACCATCCCTCTCGAAACAAAAATCCCGGAGCAAGTGTTCGCTCGCTCCGGGATCATCGAATTTGTCTCAGCTGTTAGATGTGGTTGAACAGCAGCGGCGCCCCCAGCTTCGACGCGTAGCTCGGCCGATACCGCTCGGTGTTGTACAGCGTCTTCAGATCCACGCGGCGCGCTCCGAGCGATGACGCCGGCAACGGCGCATGCGCGTAGCAGCCGTTTTGCACAGCGACCATGCGGCCGGTCGTTCCTTCCGCAAGCATCTCGACCGCGATGTTCGCATACGTGATCGCAACGAGTTGATCGATCGCGTCCGGTTCGCCCGAGCGCAGATCGTAAGTCAGGTCGCTGATCATGATTTCGTCGCCGGTGCGGCGGCGAATCTCTTCTCCCAACGCTTCTCCGATATCCACTTTCTTGCGATGCCCGTAAGCGTCCGCTTCGCCATACTCCGCGACGGAGCCTTCTTTCCAGGTCGCACCTTCCGAAACGATCACGATTCCATAGTGGCTGAGATTCTCGCTCTTATCGTGAGAGAGAATCTCCGCAACGTGGTCGAGATCGAACGGATATTCCGGGATCAGGCATCGCGTCGAAGTCACGTACGCGGTGTACAGCGCGGTAAAACCCGCGTCGCGACCAAAAATGCGAAATACACCGATGCGCTCGTGCGAACCGAGCGTCGTGCGCTGCCGCGTGATCAATTCCTTCGCGCGCGTGATCGCCGTCGAGAACCCGATGCAATATTCCGTGCCCTGAACATCGTTATCCATCGTCTTCGGGATCGCGATGACCGGCATCCCCGCCGCCGACAGCGCCGCCGAAAAGCTCAACGTGTCGTCGCCACCGATTGTGACGAAGCATCCGATTCCCGAGGCGATCCAGATTCTCCAGAACGATCGGCGTGAAGTCGTAATGCTTCCCGTCAAACGGCAGCTTCTTGATGCGATCCGGGCTGATGTGCTTCGGAATCTTGCTCTCCAGCATTTTGCGGGGATTGGTGCGCGATGTGTGCAGCACAGTGCCGCCGGTGCGGTCGATCGTGCGTGTGTTGTCGCGTGTCAGCGGGCGGATATAGATCGGATCCTCGATCGAGTCCGACGCCATGTGGGTGAGACCCTCCCACCCTTTGCGAATGCCGATGACCGGACGGCCCATTTCTTTCGCGCGATACACAACCGACTTGATCACCGGGTTCAGTCCCGGGACGTCGCCGCCACCCGTCAGGATTCCAATATTGTTTTTCGCAGCCACGTAATGCTTCTCCTCACCATAAGGGATTGTCCGGCGCGGTTTGTCCCCCCAAAGGCCAAACCCGCCTCCGCGACCCTACATAATGGCATAAACGTGAGCCCCAAAGCGTTCACAAGGCACCGATTTGAAAAAACCTAGTCGCGCATGAGGAAAACTATTTTAAAAAGAGAGAATTGTGGCTAGGCTATGCGTCGCTGAGGTGACCGATGGCGGCAACTGGGGCTCCCGCGGCTGGAAGTGGTTTCGGCAGTACGCTGCGCCGCGACGCGTGGTGGGTCGAAGTCCTACCAGTGATCGTATTGTTAGGAGGTTTCGGGCTTTATGCCACGCTCCGGGCCTTCGAGGGAAAATTCTACGAGTGGGGACCTTATCTCTCCCCGTTTTACTCGCCGCTCATTGATGCGAGTCATCGCTGGTGGAAGTGGTCGCCGGCGATTTTGATTTTAGGGGGGCCGCTGAGTTTTCGCGCCACCTGCTACTACTACCGCAAAGCCTACTATCGCGCGTTTTTCGCCGATCCTCCGGCGTGCTCTGTTGGCGAACCCAAGCGCTCATATAGCGGCGAAACGAAATTTCCATTCATCCTGCAAAATCTTCATCGCTACGCGTTGTATCTCGCCATCATCTTTATTGCGTTCTTGTGGAAAGACGTCTACGACGCGTTCTGGTGGAACGGAAAATTTGGCATGGGTGTCGGCACGCTCGTGATGCTCGTCAACGTCGTCCTGCTCACAACGTACACGCTGTCGTGCCATTCGCTGCGGCATCTCGCCGGCGGAAAACTTGATTGTTTTTCTTGCACCGCTTTTGGCAAACGGCGGCATTCCGCCTGGTCTTTTCTGACAATTCTGAATGAGCGCCACATGCTCTTTGCGTGGATGAGCCTCATCTCCGTCGGCTTTGCCGATTTTTACATCCGCATGGTCGCCAGCGGTACATTTCACGACGTGAGGATCTTTTGAGCTCTGGAGCGCAACAAGTCGATCGATTTGAAACGCACGAGCACGATGTTCTGGTGATTGGCGCCGGCGGAGCTGGATTGCGCGCCGCAATCGAAGCGTTGGCGCAAGGCGTGCGGTTGGCGTCGTCAGCAAATCGCTGCTGGGCAAAGCGCACACCGTGATGGCCGAAGGCGGCATCGCCGCTGCGATGGCCAACGTCGATTCCGCTGACGGATGGAAGCCGCATTTCCGCGACACGATGCGTGGCGGAAAAATGCTCAACAACTGGCGCATGGCGCAGCTTCACGCGCAGGAAGCGCCGGAACGCGTTCGCGAGCTCGAGCATTGGGGCGCGATTTTCGATCGCACCGCTGACGGAAATATTCTGCAGCGCGCATTCGGCGGCCACACCTACAAACGGTTGTGTCACGTCGGCGATCGCACCGGCCTCGAAATGATTCGCACGCTGCAGGATCGCGGCGTGCAACTTGGCTTTGACGTCTACATGGAATGCACGATCGTGCGCTTGCTGAAGGACGGCAATCGCTGCGTCGGCGCGATCGGCTACTGGCGCGAACAAGGCCGCTTCGTTGTTTTCAAAGCGAAGTCGGTCGTGATGGCCACCGGCGGTATCGGCAAGGCCTGGCCGATCACGTCGAATTCGTGGGAATACACCGGCGACGGCATGGCGCTTGCGTACGAAGCCGGCGCCGAATTGATGGATCTGGAGTTTGTGCAGTTCCATCCGACGGGGATGGTTTGGCCGCCGGGCGTGCAGGGGATTCTGGTCACCGAAGCGGTGCGCGGTGAAGGCGGCATCCTGCGCAACAGCAAGGGCGAGCGCTTCATGGAGAAGTACGATCCAAAGCGCATGGAGCTTTCGACGCGCGACGTTGTGGCGCGCTCGATCTACACCGAAGTGAAAGAGGGCCGCGGCACCGAGCACGGCGGCGCGTATCTCGACATTTCGCACAAGCCGGCCGAGTACGTGAAGAAAAAATTGCCGAGCATGTACCACCAGTTCAAAGAGTTGGCGGACGTGGATATCACGAAAGGACCGATGGAAGTTGGGCCGACCTGTCACTACGTGATGGGCGGAATTCGCGTGGATGGGGATACGGCGCAGACGACTTTGCCGGGATTATTTGCGGCGGGGGAATGCGCGGCGGGACTGCACGGTGCGAATCGGCTGGGGGGAAACTCGCTTTCAGATTTGCTCGTGTTTGGCCGGCGCGCGGGATTGGCCGCGGCAAAACACGCGAAAGAAACTTCGTCGCCGACGATCGATCCGGCGCAGATCAATGCGGCGGAAACCTATGCGCTCGAGCCGTTTCAGCGGCAGCACGGCGAGAGTCCGTACGCGGTGCATCGCGATTTGCAGAAGACGATGCAAAGCCTCGTCGGAATTTTCCGTACGCGAGGCGATGTCGAGCAGGCGCTGACAGAGCTTGATGCGCTGAACGAGCGGTGGAAGTTAGTCAGCGTGGAAGGCTCGCGGATGTTCAATCCGGGCTGGCATCTCGCGCTCGATCTGCACTCGATGCTGAAGATTTCCGAAGCGGTCGCGAAGTGCGCGCTCGTGCGCGAAGAGAGCCGCGGAGCGCATAGCCGCATCGATTTCCCCGAAACCAGCGCCGAGTGGGGAACGAAGAACAACATCATCAGCCAGGATGCAAGCGGCCGCATGAATCTGCGCCAAGATCTGAAGTCGGATTTGCCCGACGAACTGAAACAAGTGCTCGCCGAAGATGGCGGCGGCAAATGATCAGAGCCGAGACAATTCGAGATCGTGCAAGCTGCGGCTTCACGCTGTGCTTGACGACGCGAGCACCGCGCACGGATAGTCGGCAGTATGGACATTCCCTGGAAATCACTGGCTCCGGTCGAGCCCGGGCGCGAATACGTCGTGCTGCTGAGCTATCTTCCGCTTACGCGTTATTCCAAGATGCCTCTGTTCTTTCGCTGGAGCATGCAGATCAACGCGCAGCTTCGCGAGACGCCGGGCGCAATCGGATACTCGATGCGCGCGAAAATTTTGGCGCGACGTTTCTGGACACTGTCGGTCTGGGACAACGACAAGGCGCTCATGGAATTTGTGCGCAAAGTTCCGCACGGCGAAGCGATGAGCAAAATCGCTCCGTATATGGACAAAACGAATTTTTGGCGCTGGAAGTTGCCGAGCGGGGAAATTCCACCGCGCTGGGACGATGCGATGCGGCGACCGGCTTCGAGCGGATAGCGAAAAGTTTCGTAGAGGTGAGCTGACCAATGGCGGAAGCGATCCTGAACGTATTTCGCGGAAACAAGGACGGCGGCGAGACGGTGAATTACAAGGTGCCGATCGCGCCGGGCATGGTCGTTCTCGATGCGCTGCACTACATCCAGGGATATCTTTCTCCCGATCTTGCCGTGCGCTGGAATTGCAAGGCAGGGAAGTGCGGCTCGTGTTCGGCGGAAGTGAATGGCCGTCCGCGGCTGACTTGCAAGACGCGCATGGATACGCTGCCGACACATGAGCCGATCACGGTGCGGCCGATCAAAACGTTTCCGGTGATCAAAGATCTGGTGACCGACGTTTCCTGGAATTACAAGGTCAACAAAAAGATTCCGCCGTTTCAGCCGAAAAAGGGCACGAACTGGAAGTTTTATCAGGAAGATGCGGATCGCGTGCAGGAGTTTCGCAAGTGCATCGAGTGCTTCCTGTGCCAAAACGTTTGCCATGTCTTGCGCGATCACGATAAGAAGGCGCAGTTCGGCGGGCCGAGATTTTTCGTGCGCGTCGCGGGGCTGGAGATGCATCCGCTGGACGACGGCGATCGCGTGCCAATGCTGAAAGAAGAGCTTGGGCTCGGGTATTGCAATATCACGAAGTGCTGCACGGAAGTTTGCCCGGAAGAGATTCACATTACGGACAACGCGATTATTCCGCTGAAGGAACGAGTTGTGGATCGGTATTACGATCCGCTGGTTTGGATCGCGAGGAAGATCGGAGGGAAGTGAGGGGAAGCGTTGCTCGTCGTCGGGTTTGTGAGTGACGCAATGTGCTGAGATCCTTCGCTTCGCTCAGGATGACAATGTTTTTGTGTTAGTAGCAATTCTTTGTTGCTGGGAATTCTGTGTTGTTAGGAATTCTGTGTTGTTAGGAATGAGATCCGCGGTTGTGATCGTCCCACGTCAGGAGGATCAGATGGATCTGAAACTGAAAACGATCTCCAAATCCGGAATTGGCGAGGCGATCGCCAAGGCCGAGCTGTATCGCTACCTCAATGAGCCTGAGGAAGCGGAATCGATCTGCCGCGATATCCTGGCGGCCGATCCGCAGAACATGCTCGGCTTGAGGATGCTCGGGCTGAGCATCACGGATCAATTCGAGGGACGGCCGTCGGACCGGTACGGCGAAGTCGAACGAATCTTCGACGGGCTCGTGGATGCGTACGAGCGGAGTTACTACACCGGGCTGCTGTGCGAGCGGCGGGTGAAGGCGCAACTTCGCGCCGGGCGTTCGCCGCATACGTTGCTGCCGTTGCTGGAGCGGGCGTTGCAGTGTTTTGCGGACGCCGAGAAGATTCGCCCTGCGGGCAATGACGATGCGATCCTGCGATGGAATCGCTGTGTGCGGCTGCTCCAAAGCGAGCCGGCGTTCGAGTCGGAAGAGGCGGCTTCGCTGGAAGCTTGGGACAGCCCGCCGAACTGAGGGACGACCCTCCCCCCCACCCTTTTTTTGCAAGAATGTGATTCTAAGGGACTTCGGCGTCGTGTTGTGTCAAGAATGTGATTCTAAAGGGGTTGTGTCGCGCTGCTTTTAAGGATCTCATTCTAAATAGTTTAGAGTGAGGACCGTTCCGCAAAAAGAAAAAGGCCCGCTTCCTAGGAGGCGGGCCTTTACTTGTTTGGGATAGTACCTGAAAAGGTAGCTTTTGTCAAGGAGCAATCAATGGCTCGCGGGCGATTCTCGCGCGTTTGAATCAGACAATCGTAACCGCCGGACTGGCCGTAGGTTGGGTTGGGAGGTGTTCCACCTTACAAACCGCACCCTCAGAAACCTAGGGTGCGGCACCCAACTGCCGTCGTCATTTCAGGACGGGGAGGACGATGGTGGATGCGTTTTGTTTCGAATGGTAGACGCGCTCGGTGGCTTTCTGGAAGTCGGCGGGTGTGGCCTCCAGGATGTTGATGAATTTCTGGGGGTTGCGGTCAACGAGCGGGAACCATGAGCTTTGAATCTGGATCATGATGCGGTGACCGTGACGGAAGGTGTGATTGATGTCGGGTAAGTCGAAGTTGAGAGCCGTCGGTTGATTGGGGACAAAGGCTTCGGGCTTCTCGAATGAGTTGCGAAATTTTCCGCGGAACGGTTCGCCGCGGACCAATTGCTGGTAGCCGCCCATTTCGAGGTCCTTGGGATTTGGTTCCGGATTGGGAAAGTCCATCGGATAGACGTCGATCAACTTCACATCGAAATCGGAGTCGGTGCCGGAGGTCGAGACCCACAAGTGGGGCGAGACGGCGCCGGCGACAGTGACATCTTCCTGAAGCGGCGCGGATTGATAGACGAGCACGTCGCCGCGACGCGTCTGGAAGCGCTGGTCGGCGTCCATGTATTCGCGCGGGACATCGGTGGAGATCGCGTCGATAAAAGGAGCCGGGTGCGCGGGATCGCTGATGTATTCGTCGTAGGCGGATTTCGAATCGTCTTTTGAATCGCTTTTTGAATTGGGGGGCGCGTCGAAGGAGAGTTTTCCATCATCGCGCAGGTACAGAGTGCGCTTTTCGGTTTTTGGCGGAGGCCAGGCGTCGTATTGACGCCAGACGTTGGTGCCGGTTTCGAAGACGTAGGCGACCGGGAGGTTAGGGTCGGGAGCGTCTTTCAGGTATTGGCGAAAGAAGGGAAGAAGGATGTGGCTGTTATAGAAGTCTGAAGTTTTCGAGGCGAAATCGACGTCGCCGAGTTTGTCTCCGGGAGTTCCGGCCCAGCCGCCGTGGACCCAAGGGCCGATGACGAGTTTATCGGGCGTGCCGGGATTCATTTTTGAAATGGCGTGAAAAACGCGACGGGGGCCGACGAGATCCTCGGCATCGAACCATCCACTGACGGTCATCACGGCGCAATGAACGTTCTTGAGGCGAGTGGAGATGTCTCGCGCTTTCCAGAAGTCATCGTAGTTCACGTGCTCGACCTGATCATCCCAGTAACTTTCTTTTTGATGCAGGAGCTTGCGGGCGTTCGCAAGAGGGCCCATCTGGAGGAAGAACTCGTAGCCGTCGGTGGTGCCGTAGTCGTAGCGGGGCTGGTGCGCGGGCGGCGGGCCGATCGAAGTACGCGGTTCGAAGAATGTGTAGAAGCCGAAGTTGGCGGCGAGCATGAATGCGCCGTTGTGATAGGCGTCGTCACCCATATACAAGTCGGTGACCGGTGCCTGCGGCGATGCGGCTTTCAGGGCGGGGTGTGAGTCGATGATTCCAGCGGCGGCGTAAAAGCCGTCGTAGGAGATGCCCCAGATACCGGCTTTACCGTTGTTGTTCGGGACGTTGTGGAGGAGCCATTCGATCGTGTCGTAGGTGTCGGTGCTTTCGTCCACATCGGTCGGGGACTTCTTTGTGTCTTTGTGCGGCGTGACTTCGACGAATGTGCCTTCGGACAGATAACGACCGCGCACGTCCTGATCGACAAAGATGAAGCCATCACGGACGAAAACGGGGGAAGGGCCGAGGCGCTTCGGATAGTGGTCGGCGCCATATGGGCCGACACTGTAGGGCGTGCGGTCGATGAGGAAGGGATAGGACTGCGATGTGTCTTTGGGGATGTAGACGGCGGTGAATAGTTTGACGCCGTCGCGCATGGGGATGCGGTATTCGTGCTTGGTGTAGTGTTCGCGGATTTCGGAGGAGGGGGTGTTGGCGTCCTGATCGTCATCGGCGGCTTGAGGTCGCGATGGAAGAGCCAGGAGAGCCAAAAAAGATATGAGGCAGCAGGCGACCAGGGATCGGCGGAAGAAAGGGGACATCAAGAAGTCCTTTGAATGATCGGTTTTGAGCGGGCACCACAATACGTGCGCCGGAATGGAAGGTCAAACGCCGGACTCACGGCGTTCGTCAGGAGTCGAACCGCCCAGCGAGGTGTTCCTGCCAGAGTCGCCAAATCTCAGAAGCAATCTTGTTGTAGCGCTCTTGCGGACCAGCTGTGCCGGAGTCGAACCATCTGACAAACTCCGCATGGACAACCCGAAGGACGTCGGCCTCAGAGCGGCAACCGTTCAGCTTCGGCAAGATCGTACCCGCTTCGGGTTCGTACTCGTCCGTGTTCTCGTCGAAATTAATCCCTATCGGATCGTGCCTGTAGAGGAGAGCGGCAACGGAGTCGAACAAACGTCCGTATTCCGCTTTGAGCCGTCGGCGGTGTTCGAGAATTTCATCGCGTGTTTTGGCCATGTCCGCCGGGCAAGGATACAGCAGGAGTTCCGGAAGTGAGTCGTTCGTCTTCAGGCGCTTACAAAAGCGCGACCGTGGGCCGAAGAATTGTTGCGTACAACTGCCTGGTTTTGCATCAGAGTGTGTGAATGGACGACTCACCGAAGCAGGAGCAGGCGTTGGGAGCGCGAGATGAAGCGATCCGCGCGGCACTGGATCGGCATTGGGCGGCGTCGGATGCCAGCGATTTCGAAACGGAACATCTTATCTATCACGAAGACGCGGTGCTGGATTACCCGCAGTCCGGGGAGCGGACGCGTGGTCGCCGCGAACATCCAGGCCCAACGTTCCAGTCAGCCGAACAAGAAGCGATTCACTGTTCGAAGAATCATGGGAAGCGGCGATCTGTGGGTTACGGAATTGATCCTAACGTATGACGGCAAGCCGTCGTACACGGTGACCATCATGGAGTTCAGGGGCGACAAGGTAGCTCGGGAAACGCAGTACTTTGCCGACCCATTTCCGGCGCCCGCGTCGCGCGCTCACCTGGTCGAACGGATGGACTAAAGTCTCGAGGCCGAAACCGATGGAGGGATAGAACATGGATTGGAATCGGTTGCTTCATTTTGCATTGCTAGGCGGGGGTGGTTTGGAACAGTACGCCATCCTGCTGGTGCGCGTTTCGATCGGGCTGTTCTTCGCCATCTCTGGGGCGAACAAATTGTTTGTCGCGGGCGGCACGAAACCTGTCTACGACACCCTCGTTAAGGCGAAAGTGCCATTCCCTCGACAGACGGCTTATTTCGTTGCGAGTGTGGAGTTTGTTTGCGGGTCGCTGCTGACGGTGGGGTTTCTTTCGAGCGCGGCATGCCTGGCTTTATTGATCGATATGATTGTCGCCACTCTGACCCAGGCGATTTCGACGTTGCCCAAGGGGCTTTCGCCGGTGAACTGGCTCGATGATTTTTTGTACCTTCCGGAAGTTTTGTACGTGCTCTTCTTTATCTGGCTGCTCTGCGCGAGCCCGGGAAAATTCAGCGTTGATCATTGGCTCGCCGGCAAGCTACTGATGTGATCGCGTGTCTGTGCCGGGCGTGTACAGAGCCTGGGCATGGCTTCGCGGATGCGCTGCGTCAGGACGCGGTGACGGGCAGGGAAGCCCGATTCCTACAAAGACAGAGGCGCCGGCCGGACGGCGGCGCGACCACTCGAGACGCCGCGATCTTGCGGGTGTGATGCGGCGTGTTGCGTACCCACGACATTGAGGCGTGATATGGTCGGGCACTTCGGCGAGTTTCCGAGGGCAGAGCCGCGGACTTAGGGATTTGTGACGATGGAGATGGAGTCGCCTCTGACGATTGGGCAGCGCGGGATGGCATTGGCGAAAGGCGAAGCCTATGCAGAGGCCATTCCGCTGCTGCGTCGCGCGCTGGCGGAGGGGGATGGTGATCCTGAGATCCGTTTTGCGCTAGCGGCGTCGCTTTTCAAGCTGGGCGAGATTGAAGAGGCGATGGATCAATTGCGAATCGTGGCCCGCGCAAACGATGCATCGGTGCGCGCGAGAGCTTTGCAGAAAATCGCCGTGGCGATTCCCGGCGACCCGCGCGCGGGGAACGAACGGATTCTTGAGGCTCGTCGCGAGTGGATCGAGGTTGTATCAAAAAGCGAATCTCCTCGATGCTCCGCCAAGCGGATGGCTCCGGTCCAGGGGAGAAAGCTGCGCATCGGATATGTTTGCGCGTTCTTTGGGGATCGCAATTGGATGAAACCAGTGTGGGGCATGCTGAACGCACACGACCGGAGCGACTTTGAGATTCATCTTTTCGTGGACGGTGGATTACCGAAGGCGGAATACGGATGGCGGCCGCACCAAAGTGATCGAGGACATTACTTGAATACACTCTCCAACGAGGACGCTGCGAAGCGTGTGCAGACTGCCGAAATTGACGTACTCGTGGATTTGAACGCGTACAGCCACACGGAGCGATTCGGGCTGTTTCTGCGAAGACCGGCGCCTGTCCAGGTGGGTTGGTTTAACACGTACGCGACCAGCGGCACTGACGCTTTTGACTATGCGATTGGCGACGAGGTCGTATTACCCGCGGACGAAGAGCGTTTTTATACAGAGCGGATTCTGCGCGTGAGCGGGTCTTATCTCGCGTACTCGGTGCTCTATCCTGTGCCCGAAATTAGTCCCGTGCCTTGCGCGCTTTCGGGGCGAATCACGTTCGGGTGTTTCGCGCCGAATTACAAAATTACGGGCGAGGTCGTATCCACGTTTGCGAGCATTTTGCAGAGAGCGCCAAGCGCGCGATTGATCTTGAAGAACAAATGTCTGGCAGAGGCGGGTAATCTCGCAGCAATGCGCGAACGGTTTCGGAAGCATGGTGTAGAAGAGGATCAACTGATCTGCGAAGGGCCGGCGGAACACTTCGAGTTTCTAAAGGCGTACGCGCAGGTTGACGTTGCGCTCGATACTTTTCCCTACAGCGGGGGAACGACGACGATGGAGGCGCTATGGCAAGGAGTGCCGGTGCTGACGCTGTC
This sequence comes from uncultured Acidobacteriota bacterium, assembly GCA_963766985.1. Lineage (GTDB taxonomy): Bacteria > Acidobacteriota > Terriglobia > Acidiferrales > UBA7541 > Acidiferrum. Next base: position 87,563 of record CAVYCJ010000002.1, on the reverse strand, counting down.
TGGTGATCGATGGGTGTCCCGCACGAGCGCGACGTTGATGGCCGCAGCGGGGATGAGGGACTGGGTGCGGCCGTCGCGAGATTCGTTCGTGAGTTATGCGGCGGAGATCGCTGAATCGATCGCTGAATCGGGCGAGACGATGCGGTGGCTTTGCGATTTTCGCGCGAACGCGAGGGAGAGGCTTCGCGCTGGGGCCGCGTGCGATGCTGTGGGGCTGTGTCGTCAACTCGAGAAGCACTATCGAGCCATCGCCGACAAACATGGCAAATCGGTCGAGCAATAGAGTTTCGGGAGTCGAGACTCCAAAGCTACTGCCAGGCTGGCTATTTGTTCAGCTTAGATTTCGATCCAGCCTTCGGTCCCCTTGACGTTCGATTCGCCCTTGATGCCGTCGATCTGGAGGTACGAGTCGAAAGCTCCACCCACAGTCTTGTCCAACTCTTCGTTGGAGAGTTCAGGTGCTTGCTGTTTTGCCTCCCCAGCGGGTACTGCGTTTTCCTTCTTGATGTCGTCGCTCATGAGTCTCCCTTTCGTCGAGAATCGCTATCAAACCATCGGCAGATTTGCTATTAGGCCAATTCGATCCAGTCTTTGTGTTTGTCGTCCTGCGATTCGCCCTTGATACCGTCTAGCTGAAGGAGATAATCGGCAGCGCCACCTACGACTTGCTTCATGTCTTCGCTTGAGAGTTCGGGCGCCAGCTTTCCTGCTTCGGCAACAGCAGCTTCTTGAACTTTCTCTTTTTTCGGATCGTCGCTCATGGAATTGGGGCTCCTTTTCGTTTGGGCAGTTGAAATTGAAAGCGTTAATTGCGGTGCATTTCTCGTGCCGGGGATAAACGAGGAATCCTGCGGCATTCATATCTCACGGAAATGATTGATTGGCAAGGGTTTCGTTGGATCGGCTTGGGGGGCTGAGTGCGCGGGACTGCGCGGATGAGCTATCCGATTGGATAGGCGGCTATCTGGAGTGATAGGAGGGTGCGATGGCGGATGGAGAGCGACGCGGCAGATCGTCGAAGAAAGAACCCCGGCAGGATGCCGGCGCTACCGCTCAAGACGCGACGGTCGTGCGGACATGGGGCGCAGCGGTGCTGCGCCCGTACATGAATCACGGTGACTGATCGGGTGAGGGTTAGTGTGAGGCGGCGGTTTGGGTTTTGGCTTGGTCGTTGAGTTTCATGATCAGGACTTGGCCGTTGGAGTGGAACTCGCCGCCGGTGGCGGTCTTGGCGGTTGTGAGCGGATTTTGGGGCGTGAAGTGTTCGACTTCGCCGACGAGGCCCGTTGAGGTGAGAGTCTTCTCGACGTAGTTGCGCTCGAGGTCGATGTCGGGATCGATTTTGTGGGTGAGGCCGTTGTTGCGCTGGTCGCGTTCGAATCCGATGTCGTGGGTGGCGGCGCCGACCCAGGCCATCTGGCCGTTGATTTCGAATGGAGCTTTCCAGATGCGCAGATGGTTGCGCGACATCACGACTTGAATCGGTTCGGCGTGGGCCCAACCGTAGTCCTGGGGACGGCCGAAGAGATAGAGGATGCTCATCGGCATGGTGAGGTAGGACTCTTTCGACATGCTTTCCATGAAGCCGTGAAGGAATGTGGCTTTGACGTCGGCGTCGACGTGGACCCAGCCGGCGGTCTGGAAGACGTTCTTCATGGCGTCCTCGTTGCCGATGATGATGAAGTTGACCATGTCGCCGGGATCGCCGGCTTTGTCCCCGATGCGGCGCGGGATTTTTGCGAAAAGAGTGTTGTCGATGCCGGGCATGGTCTGGACTTCTTTGACGGCGATGAAGGTCGAATCAGGCGGATAGATTTCGATGTGAACTTTGTAGGAGCCGGTGCCGGTGTCGATGCTCATCTGATTGAGGCCGACGGAGAGAGCGCCGCCGGAGTAGGAGATGACGTTGCACTTGGCGCCGATGAGGAATGGCTGCGCGAAAGAAGCGTCTCCGACGCGGCCGATGACGGCGCCGCGACCTGCGTTGTTGTACGGAAGAATGCGGATGAGGTCTTTGAAATTGCGCGCGAGGCCGGTGGCGTCGGCATCGGCTTCGGTGTCGTTGTAATGCATTTTTCCGGTGACGGTGGCGATGATGTGTTCGCCGGGGGCGACGGTGATGCCGGTGTCGGTCCAGGCGGTGTCGCCGGAGATGGTGACGTCTTGCTCGAGGCGACGTTTGCCCGTGGGCACGGTTGCAGTGGGTGTGGCGGACTGGCCGGCGGTCGATGAGTTCGCGGCGGCTTGAGGCGCGCTATCGCTGCGGAGTAACTGGGCGTCGGTCACGGTGGCGGCAACGGTGGCGAGGCCTGCGGAGGCGGACAGGCACGCAACCCAAATAATGGCCGCTCTCATCCAATTTTCACTCATGGGTGTGTCGTTCCTTCGGGCTACCTTTGAGAAAAAGTGCACTCAGTGTAAGCAGATGCTTGGTGCGGACGCAAGCGTTGGCCGGCGTGGGAACGGCGGCGGTGGGTGCGGAATAGTTAGAGCTCGTTCTATTACCTAGAGCCGCATTCCTTGATAGTGGGTCGCGTTATATGGTGAAATCGGTCCGGCATAAAACGGGAAAAACGAATCCTTTAGAGATGGGTGCGACAATCGCTAAGATTTTGTCTGAGAAAGAAATAGCAGCGAGTTCGATGAAGCGCAGCACAGTCGGCGGATGGGTCGCTGCGGTTGTCGGTGTCGCGCTCGTCGTGAGTCTCACCACTGCGGGCTTTGCCGGCGCCCAAACAGCTTCACAACCAACCCCTTCGCAGTCAGCTCCGGCGCAACAGGCGGGGCAGCAACCTCAGGGTCAGGCTCCCGCTCAGGCGCCACCAGGAAAGACTCCGGCACCGGCCGCTGCGCCGGCCCCGACGCGTCCGGGATATCGCGAGGCGCCGGCGACCAACATTACCGTCGATGGCAGCGAAGCAATGTTTACGACGATGTGCGCGCTGCTTGCGGCGGGTTTCGAATCGCAGGTGAACTCGGATGGGTGGACGCCGTTCCGAACGCAGATCCGCGAGCGTATGGAACATGCGCAGGGACCGGCGGTCGATGCGCTGCGCGAGTTTTATCAGAAGCATGAGCTGAACGATCCGGGAGCGATGCTGTCGCAGTACATCTGGTTTGGATTGGTGTCGGGGCCAGCGCCGACTTTCAAGCCGACGATGAAGCGCGACGAGCTGCCACCGGAAGTCATCACGCTCGAGGGATTCTCGGAAATTCTGTCGAAGTTTTATGTCGAGCAGAAAATCGGGCGAATCTGGGTGCAAGTGCAGCCGGTTTACAACCACGAGATCGATCAGATTCACGATACGGTGTCGCAGATTGTGTTCGTGGCGACGAATTATTTGCGCGTGATTCCGAATCCGGGCGATCCGCGGACGTTTTCGATCGTGGTCGAGCCGATGGTCGGCCGAATTACGAACGTGCGGAACTTCCAGGATCACTACGCGATTATCTTGAGCGGGTCGGCGGATGTGCCGGTGGATACGGTGCGGCACGCGTATTTACACTTTTTGCTCGATCCGCTGCCGCTGCAATATCCGCACGTGATTGCGGTGAAGCGGCCGCTGTACGAGGTTGCACTGCATGCGCCGCGGCTGCCTGCCGATTTGCGCGACGACTATCCGTCGTATTTCGCGGAATGCATGGTGCGGGCGGTGGAGCTCAAGCTGAAGAAGATGTCGCCCGGCGAGCGCGACGCGGCGCTGGAGACGGACGATTCCGACGGATATATATTGGTGCGGCCGCTATTCAAGGCGCTCGGCAACTTTGAAGGCGCCGAGCCCGCGATGAAATATTATTTCCCTGACATGGTGCGGACAATTGATGAGAAAACGGAGATGGCGCGCGTGACCGCGCTGAAGTTCGCGCCGGCGGTTGGCGCGCCGAAGTCGGCGGAGACTTCGCAGGAGCAGGTGGCACGAACGCGAGCGATACCGCATCCGAGCACAGTTCCCAACGATCAGGACGCGATTAATGATTTGACGGAAGGCGAGCGGCGCATCGCGGAGAAGAATCCGCGCGCGGCGGAAGCGTCATTTCAGCGAGTGTTGGCGAAGTATCCGGATCAGCCGCGAGCGTTGTATGGCATCGGGCTGGTTGCTTTGATCGATCACGATGCGGTGCGGGCGAAAGAGGTTTTCGGGAAGCTGACGGCGGGCGATCACGCAGCGACGCAAGATCCGATGGTCATGGCGTGGTCCCATATTTACCTGGCGCGCATCTATGATGATGAGGGGCACGCCGAAGAGGCCAAAACGGAGTACGAGGCGGCGCTCGCGGTGAATGGCGGGCCGCAGCAAGCGAAAGCGGCCGCGCAAAAAGGTTTGGCGTCTGCCGGCAAATCGTCCGAGCGTCCCTGAGCGCCTGAAAAAGATCTCAGCTGAAAAGTGAGAACCGCCGTACCGGAAGTATGCGCGGCAACGTTGGGGACGTGACGCGTGGGGTGGATGGCGGATGGTTAGTTCAACGGGAAGAGAAACTAGAAATTCAGAGGAGAAAACGATGACACAGAAGGTTATTCACTGGGCAAGCGCAATCGCGTTTGCGGGCACTTTATTCTGCGGTTACGGATTTGCGCCTGTCGCATCGGCGCGGCAAGCGGCGCAGAGTTCGCCGGCACAGCAGCAACCTGCTGCGGCCGATAAGAGCAAACAGCAGGCTGCGCCATTACAGTTGGATACGCCGCAAGGGGCGACGCCGCAGGCGGCCCCGACCGTGCCTCCGACACCGCAGGAAGAGACCGACTACAAGGCGTTTCAGGCGATTCCGCAGAATGACATCGACAAGCGGATTCCGGCGGCCGAAGGCTTTCTGCAGAAGTATCCGCAGAGCCAGTACCGACCGATGATGTATCAGACGCTGGTGCAGGGCTACCTGGCAAAGCAGGAAGTGCCGAAGATGATTGATGCCGGCGAGAAAGAGATCGCGCTCAATCCGAACGACACGCCGATTCTGGGACTGATGGGACAGACGCTGGCGCGGACGCTGAATCCGAAGGCGCCGGACGCGATGGCGCAGTTGACGAAGGCGGAGACTTACTCGAAGCGGGCAATCGAAGTGACGCCGACGCTGACCAAACCGGCGGAGTTGACGGACGATCAGTTCAACAATGCCAAGAATAATGCGCTGGAGATGGCGTACAGCGGACTTGGGCTGGTGTATTTGCAGAAGGGGCAGTACGACCAGGCGATTCCGACGCTGGAGCAGTCGCTGAAGACGGATAACCACTCGGAGCCTGATCCGGTGAATTTGTATTTGCTGGGATTGGCGAACGAGAAGGCGTCGCACTTTGACGCGGCGGTTGCGGCGTTTACCAAGTGCGCGGCGATCCAGAGTTCGCTGCAGGCGAATTGCAAGAGCGGCATCGACACCGCGAAAAAGGCGAACTCGACGCAGCTGAGCGCGCCGAAGTGAGCGCGCTCGCGCTGCTGAAGTAAGCATGGACGCGCCGGCCGGATTGACTGTCGCAACGAGTGGCAAACACGAAAAGCTCGAGGAGCGCCTGGGCTATCGTTTTGCCAAAGCGGAATTGCTGGAGCGTGCGTTGACGCATAGCTCGGCGATTCCGGATTTGCGCGCGGCTCATCCGGCTGACGCGGACCCTTCGACAATTCCACACGACAATGAGCAGTTGGAGTTTTTGGGCGATGCGGTGCTCGACATGCTGGCGAGCGAGCATTTGCTGGCGGCGTTTCCGGAATACAGCGAAGGGCAGCTCTCGAAGAGCCGCGCGCGGATTGTGAATGCGCGGGCGCTGGAGCTGGCGGCGCGTCGGCTACACCTCGGAGAGTTTTTGCGGCTGGGACGCGGGGAAGAGAAGACGGGCGGCCGGGACAAGCCTGCGCTGCTGGCGGATGCGTTCGAAGCGGTGGTGGCGGCGATTTATCTGGATAGCGGATTGGAAGCGGCGCGGGACGTTTTGAAGCGGGCACTGTTTGAATGGGCGCTCGAGGAACGCGGCGCGCGCATTGCCGATTCGGATCGGAAGTCGGCGCTGCAGGAGTTATTGCAGGGACGAGGGCAGCCGCCGGCGGAGTATCGCGTCGTGGGCGAGAGCGGGCCCGATCATCAGAAGAAATTTCGAATTGAAGTGTGGGTCGCCGGAGTGTGCATGGCGAGCGGCGAGGGGACGACGAAGAAAGAGGCTGAACAACGCGCGGCACGGACTGCACTTGAGCGTTTGGAAGTGGCGGCGAAGGATTAAACTAGCCTGGTGGACATGCCGGAATCAGTAAGCACTCCTGCCGAGACGACTCCAGGTATCGTGGGCGAGCCCATTGGGGTTGGAGACGGCGCGCATTCAACGGCGGCTGCCGGCTCCGCGGCAGCGTCTGCGCCGCACGCGGAACACTACAACGACGACACTACGATCTCCGAGTATCTCGAATCGCTACTCGTTACCGTTCTGCTCGCGCTGTTTGCCACCACATTTATTTTGCAGGCGTTCAAGATTCCATCGCCGTCGATGGAAACGACGCTGCTTGTCGGCGACCATCTTTTAGTGAACAAGTTTATTTTTGGCGGGCACGGGGCGTGGTACGAGAAATTATTGCCGTACCGGCCGCTCGAACGCGGCGACATCATTGTGTTCAAGTATCCGTATCAGGATCACACACACTACGTGAAACGGGTGATCGGCTTGCCGGGCGATCATCTGAAGATTGTCGATCAGCGGGTGTTCATCAACGGCAAGGTCTTGAATGAGCCGTATGTCACGCATGACCCGAATGTCGGATACGATCCGCTGAATTACAATTTTCCGCCAAAGGGCGTGCAGTTGTACTCGTCGCCGATGGTTCCGGAGTGGGCGATCGACTTCAAACACTACGTGCATGATGATGAGATCGTGGTGCCGCCCGGTAAGTATTTCGCGATGGGCGACAACCGCGATCACAGCGCGGACAGCCGCTACTGGGGATTTGTGGATCGCGACGCGATCATGGGGCGGCCATTTCTGATTTATTGGTCGGTGGATGCCAGCAGCGCCGACTACACGCCGAATACATTTTTCCAGCGGTTGACGGGGATATTCGACACGATCGCGCACTTGCCGACGAGGACGCGCTGGAGTCGGATGTTGCACACCGTGCACTGAAGTTGAGGGCGCGATGTCTGTCGGTGGGCTGGTTATCGACGCCGGGCCCGCGCTCCTTCCCATTCGCATCGGGGCATGCGAAAATTTCCGCAGCGTGCCCGCAAAACTATGAGTCGAATTCGCAAATGGTGGCGCCCGGCGGCGTGGGTCGTCGCGATTGTCATTGTTTCGCAGGTCGGCGTGTCACTCCTGGTTCGAACCCATCGCGTTCACAACTATCTAGTGCGTCATCTGGAGCGGGCTTTCGGCCGGCCGGTTGAGGTAGCGCGGTTTGGCGTGCTGCTGCTGCCGAACCCGAGTCTTCATGCGGAGGAAATCACGGTTGGCGAAGATCCGGCCTTCGGCAACGAATATTTCCTTCGCGCGGAGCGTTTGTCGGCTGATTTGCGATGGACAGGTTTTCTACGCGGACGATTCGAGTTCGGTACGTTGTCGCTGACCCGGCCGAGTTTGAATCTGGTACGAAATTACGAAGGGCGATGGAATCTGGAGCGCTGGCTTCCGCCCGCGCAAATCAACGTGCCGGGAGGGTTGCCGGCGGTTTACAACGTTGCGCGTGCGCTCGGTACGCCCGCGAATCATCTCACGCGGATCGACATTGACGATGGGCGTGTCAATTTCAAGATCATCGACGAGAAAGCTTCCATTCGCATTTACGAGCGTCGGGGGAGTGATGGAGCAGGTCGCACCGGGCAGATGGCAGTTGCAGCTTGAGGCTGCTCCCTGGCGAAGTGGTGTGACGATGCAAACAGCGGGAACGGTCTACCTGCGCGGGGACGTGGCGGGGACTTCGATGCGGTTGCAGCCGGCAGAATTTCGTCTGCACTGGTCGGAGGCGTCCCTGGCGGATCTCCTGCGATTGTTTCGCGGGCGCGACTACGGCATCCGAGGAGAGTTTGCGCTCGACGCGGTCGCGAAAAGTGGAAGTGCTTCCGGCGTGTCCCCATCGGAGCCATATGGAGACTGGTCCTTTGAGCTGCAAGCCCGGGCGGCGGAGATTCATCGCTGGGACCTTATTGAGCGGTCCGACAATCCGCGCATGAACGTAAATCTCGCGGGACTTTTGAATGTGGCGACGGGAAAAGCAACAGCCCATCGCATCGTGTTGGAGACGGCGAAGTCGAACTTGCACGGGACCGCCTCGGCGATGATCAGCGCAAATCCATCGTGGGAGATTCGTCTCGATTCGGCAGGCGTGCAGGCGGCCGATCTGCTGAACTGGTATCGCGCGTTTCAGCCGGATGTCGATGACGCGGTGACCGTGAATCAATATTTCACCGGCGCAATGACGTTGAGTGGATGGCCGCTGCAATTGCAGGACGCCGCGTTTTCGAGTGAAGGCGGGGAAGCGAGGATTCCGGGCATTTCTTCGCCGGTTCGGATCGGAGCAATTACGGGTGGCCGGCATCGCGATACGCTGACGATCGAGCCGTTTCGAATTGCGTATGTATCGAGTGCTACTCGCACGGAGGCCGCGTCGGCGTCGGGCGCTGCCGGCAAGAAGCGCGCGGTAGGCGAGTCGCGCGGCATCGCAAATGTCGGATTTACGTATGATTTTGCTCAGCGCGCGGGGCACATCACTGTCGATGGGCATCTTGACCGCGTCGAAGACGGGCTGCGCATCACGCAAGCGTTTGGGCGGACACTCAATCACGGCTGGGAACTGACAGGGCCCGCGACTGCGTCTTTGCATTGGGATTGGAACGGGGCGGCTCCGCGGCACTGGAACGGGCACCTCGACGTTTCGAACGCCGAACTACAAGCGGTTGGCCTGAACCGGCCGCTCAATCTGACCAAAACGAGCCTGACGTGGAAGGACGGCTTGCGAACCGCAACGATTGCCGATGTCGATGGATTCGGCGCGAACTGGACGGGCTCGATCTCCGAAGATCCAGCCACGGATTTTGATGGAGGCGCGAAATGGAGATTCCAGCTTCATGCTGATCATCTCGACGCGACGGAGTTAGATCGATGGATTGGTCCGCGTGCGCGTCCCGGATGGTTGCAACGGCTTTTGCCGTCACTGCTTGGTGGCACACCGCAAAGCCCAAACGAGCATGCCAGCGAGCTTGTGCGGCGGGTGAATGCGGACGGTGAGCTGCGCGTCGACGAATTTACGATGGAGAAATTGAAGTTTCAGCAGGTTCGGGCCCAGGCGGCGCTTGACGATTTGCATCTCGACGTGCGCGAAGCCGACGCCCAGTGGGCGGGCGGTAAAGTTCACGCGCGACTGTCGGCGAAGTTTTTGCCGCGTCCAGCGTACGAAGTTACGGCCGATCTGGATCAAGTGAATCTGGCGCAGCTTCCCGCTCCGGCGCGCGCGACCGAGCGTTTCGCAGGCACGGCGAGCGGAACGGTGCACTTCACGACGCAGGGCGTCGGACGCGAAGAGTTACTCGCGCGCCTGACAGGGCGCGGCGATATGCGCATGCGCAACGTTGAATTTCGCGGGTGGGACGTCAACGCGAGCGTTGCGGAGGGCGAACCACGCACGGGGGAATCGCGCTGGGCATCGGGCGAAGGCACATTTGCGTTGCGCGATCGGGGCATTATTCTGGCGGGTCTGCGGCTCGAATCGGGGCGCGACGCGACGCTGGTTAAAGGCACGGTCAGCTTCGGCCGCGATGCCGATCTTACGATCCAGACTACGAGTGACGGCCATCGCGAAATCCGCACTGTCGAGCCGGGACACATTCTGAAAATTTCGGGGCCGCTCGACATCCCGCGGGTCTCCGTAGAGAATACGGCCGCGCATCAACCTGCCGATTGAATCGAGGATTGGAATTCGAATGGTAAAAGGTCGGAAGCTCCTCTCTGCGTTTGTTTTCACCTTCATCGTCACTGGGGCAGCGCTCGTAGCAGTTCCTGCTCATGCCCAAGAGCAATCGCGTCCTGCGAAGCCGGTGACGCTCGAGGAGCTTCTTTCGGCGCCGTTCGCGGCTGATCTTGTCGCGGCGAAAAAGGCGAATCGCATCGCCTGGACACTCGACGACAACGGGAAACGAAATATCTGGGTCGCGGAAGCGCCGAAATTCGAGGCGCGGCGGCTGACTTCGTATTTACAGGACGACGGGCAGGAGTTGAGCCAGGTCAGCTTTACGGAAGATGGCAACACGATCGTCTACACACGAGGCGGCGAGAAAAATTCGGCGGGACAATCGCCGAATCCGACGAGCAATCCGGCCGGGGCGACGCAAGCAGTTTGGTCGATCGCGTTTTCTGGCGGCGAACCACGGAAGATCGACGATGGACATTCGCCGAAGATTTCGTCGCAAGGTTTGGTTGCGTACATTCGCGATGGGGAAATTGATCTTGCGTCGCTGAACAACGGGTCCGCTAAGCCGACGCAGCTTGTTGTTCGAGGACAGAATCACTCGGAAGAGTGGTCGCCGGACGGTTCACGGCTTGCATTTGTTTCGGCCCGCGGAGACCACAGTTTCATTGCGATTTACAACGTCGCTGCGAAGTCGATCAGCTATTTGTCGCCTAGCGTTGACAGCGATTCGAATCCGACGTGGTCGCTCGACGGCAAGCGCATTGCGTTTGTGCGGCGTCCCGCTGAGCGACGCGACACACCAACGGGCTATTTCATCGAGCCGGATCGGCCACATCCTTGGGCAATTTGGGTGGCGGATGCGACGGGTGCCACGCGAGCATTACCGGCACACGAGATCTGGCACAGTTCGATAGAACCGAACGGCTCGTTTCCATACATGGCCGACGATACCGGTGGCGGCGTGCTGAATTGGGCGGCTGACGAACATCTGGTCATCGCGAGCGAGGAAGATGGTTGGCAGCACTTGTATTCGCTATCGACTGAAGGCGGCAAGCCGTTGCTGCTCACGCCCGGCGAATGCGAAGTGGAGCAGTGGTCGTTCTCGCCGGATCGCAAGAGCCTTGTCTTCAATTCGAACTGCGAGGACATCGATCGGCGTCATCTGTGGATGGTCGATGTGAATGGCGGCAAGCCTGGATCGATGACTCATGCGCGCGCGGGCGGAATTCAGTGGAGCCCGGTTATCACTGCCAATGGCAAGGACGTCCTTTACCTTGGATCGGACCAGATTCATCCTGTGCAGGTCTTTCACACCACCATGGCGCCTGACCGCCTCACGGCAGCAGTCTCGGCAGCGGCGCAAGACTTTCCCGCCGACGATCTCGTTACGCCGCAGCAGGTGATTTTCAAAGCGGCTGACGGAGTCGAGGTCCACGGTCAACTTTTTGTGCCGCGTAATTCCAAACCCGGCGAAAAACATCCCGGGCTTGTCTTCATGCACGGTGGGTCGATGCGGCAGATGCTGCTCGGCTGGCACTACATGTACTACTACTCGAATTCCTACGCGATGAATCAGTACCTCGCGAACCATGGCTATGTTGTTTTGAGCGTGAACTATCGCAGCGGCATCGGCTATGGACGCGCGTTTCGCGAAGCTCCGGGCCGCGCGGGCCGAGGCGCGACGGAATATCGCGACGTCGTCGCGGCGGGGAAGTTCTTGCAGGCTCGATCCGATGTAGATGCGTCGCGCGTAGGGCTATGGGGCGGAAGCTACGGCGGTTTTCTCACGGCGATGGGGCTCGCGCACAATTCCGACATCTTCGCGGCTGGCGTTGATTTTCACGGCGTCCACGACTGGCCGACCGATAATTGGGACGGCAAAAATATTGCGCCTGACCTGACGAAGCTCGCTCACGATTCTTCACCCGTCAGCGCGGTCGACTCGTGGAAATCGCCGGTGCTCTTCATTCACGGCGACGACGATCGCAATGTCTACTTCACGCAGACGGTCGATCTCATCGCTCGCTTGCGCGCCCACGGAGTCACGATCGAACAGCTCATCTTTCCTGACGAAATCCACGATTTGTTGCTGCATCGCGACTGGTTGGGCGCTTACGAGGCTGAAGCCGATTTCTTCGACCGATATCTGAAGCACGATACGGCACATTCGAAGACGGCGCAGGCAACCACATCGCCGTCGAGCCCCAACTAACCCTGTCAGCATGAGGTTGCGACGCAAATTCGCCGGGTCCGCGCTCACGCTTATCGCACTGGTTGCTGCTGGCACGGCTATCGCGCCGCTGGACGCCAAATTTCCCGCAAACGAGCGCGTGACGCTTTTCCCCAAACTCGTCGCGGGGCAAATCCTTACGTATCAAATCGTCTATCACGCCGACAAAAGTGCGACGACGCAGAGTTCCGTCGCTACTGCGACGCCGAAATCTCCATCTGGCACGGATACGAACGTCCGCGCGCTGCTTCGACTCGAAGTCTTAGGCGCAGAAAATCAAGGGCAACGCGCCACCGTGCGGATTCGTTCTTACTTCCAGAATTTGAATTCCGCGACACATCTCACGGTTCCGAAAGATCTTCCAACACCTCCCGACCAGGTGCAGCGACTCGATCCAAAGGGTGTTGCCATCGAATTCACAATCGAGCCCGGCGGACGTGTCGATCAGTTCAAGGGGCTCGATGTGCTTTATCCCGAGCAGCAGCAAGCCTGGCTCGAATGGGTTGCGCGGTTTGCGGCTTCGGCGGCGCTTCCGGAAGGCGGCATTCGAATCGGCCAAAAGTGGAAAACCGAGGAACTCGAAAACTCCCCGGCGCCGATCTCGAAGCTTACGTGGCTCCGCGAATCGACTTATCTGCGCGATGAGCCATGTCACATCTCGGAACTCACAGTGGAGGGGGATGTGGCGCCCGCGCATCCGCAGCAAGTGCCGGAGACTTGCGCCGTGATCGAAACGAGTGCAACGTTGAAGCAACGGTCGTCACCGAATGCTTCCACGCCTCCCGACTACAAACTGCACCAGCTGCAAACGAGCGGCACCGCGACCGGGAACAACAAGACGCTGCTGTTTGTCTCGACGCAGACGGGGCTTCTGGTGCGCTCTTCCGACCATGCGGATCAGAAGATGTCGGTGACGATCGCGAAGGCCGACGAGACCAATAGCGTTCACTACGATGTACACGCCACGAGCGACACGGAGATATTTCGCATCGCGAATTCGCCGCTGAATACGTCGGCGTCTTCGCCTTCGCCGGCAAACTGACCTGCCAATCGCCCGCCAAACAGGCGCTTGCCATCAGGGGTATAATAGAGGTTTCGATTGTGCCCAGCGGCCCAGCAGGAGACGCATCCCGTGAAATTTAAGCTCCGCAGCAACTATCAGCCACGCGGCGATCAGCCGACCGCGATCGACCAGCTTGTCCGAGGTCTCGATGCGGGAGACAAGCATCAGGTTCTGCTCGGCGTGACCGGTTCGGGCAAGACATTTACGATGGCGAAAGTTATCGAGGCACTCGATCGTCCGGCGCTGGTGCTTGCCCACAATAAAACTTTGGCCGCGCAGCTCTATCACGAGTTCAAGTCGTTTTTTCCAGAGAATGCGGTCGAATATTTCGTCAGCTACTACGACTACTACCAGCCGGAAGCGTATGTTCCGTCGGCCGACCTCTACATCGACAAAGAATCGACGATCAACGACGAGCTCGACAAGCTGCGCATGAGCGCAACACGGGCGCTGTTTGAGCGTCGCGACACCATCATCGTCTCCAGCGTCTCGTGCATTTACGGCATCGGCTCACCCGAAGCGTATTACGGCATGGTCGTGCTCGTTGAAAAGGGAATGGAGACCTCGCGCGAGAAGCTGCTGCACCGCTTTGTCGACGTGCAGTATGAACGGTCGGAAGATTTGCGTCGCGGAACGTTTCGCGTTCGCGGCGACATCATTGAGATATATCCCGCGAACGAAGATAACGCCTATCGCATCGAGATGTGGGGCAATCAGATCGACACGATGCGGCAGATCGATCCGCTGACCGGCGAGATTCGGCCGGGGCAGGAAAACCTGTCGCGGATTTCGATTTATCCGAAGACGCACTACGTGATGCCGGCGGAACAGCGCGAGCGTGCGATTCAAGGCATCTACGCGGAGCTCGATTGGTGGAAGAAGGAGCTTGATCGGCAGGGAAAATCAGTCGAAGCGCAGCGGGTGATGCAGCGCACGATGTTTGATATCGAGATGATGCGGACCGTTGGCTATTGCCACGGTGTTGAGAATTATTCGCGGCATCTCAGCGGGCGGCTGCCTGGCGAAGCGCCTCCGACGTTGCTCGACTATTTTCCGCAGGACTATTTGCTGTTCGTCGATGAGTCGCATCAGACGATCCCGCAGACGCGCGGCATGCATGGCGGAGACCGTTCGCGAAAGCAGGTTCTCGTCGACTACGGGTTCCGCATGCCGTCGGCGCTCGACAATCGTCCGCTCACGTTCGAAGAGTTTGAGCACCGGCTGAATCAGGTGGTCTATGTTTCGGCGACGCCGGGGCCGTATGAATTGACGAAGTCCGGCGGTGCGTACGTCGAACAGGTCATTCGCCCGACGGGATTGATCGATCCCGAGATCGAAATTCGTCCGGTGAAGGGGCAGGTGGACGATCTGCTCGAGCAGATTCGCATTCGGGCGGAGCGCAACGAGCGCGTGCTTGTGACGACACTGACCAAACGGATGGCGGAGGATTTGTCGGAATATTTCGCCGAGATCGGCGTGAGGGCGCGGTATTTGCACGCGGAGGTCGAAACGCTGGATCGAATTAAAATTTTGCGCGATTTGCGGCGAGGCGAGTTCGATGTGTTGATCGGGATCAACCTCTTGCGCGAAGGGCTCGATCTGCCCGAGGTGTCGTTGGTGGCGATTTTGGATGCGGACAAGGAAGGTTATCTGCGTAGCGCGACTTCGTTGATTCAAACGATCGGACGCTGCGCGCGCCACATTTCCGGGCGCGCGATTCTGTACGCCGACACGCGCACTGGGTCGATGAATCAGGCGATCGCTGAGACCGCCCGCCGTCGCGACAAGCAGATGGCGTACAACAAGGAAAACAACATCACGCCGGAATCGATTGTGAAATCGGTCGATATGGAATTAGCGCGAATCGTCGAAGCCGATTACGTCAGCATCCCGATCGATGAAGGTTCGCTGGACGCGGCTGCGGCCAACGTTAAGAACGAAGCGCAGCTTGCACAGTTGTTGCAAACACTTGAAAACCAGATGCGCGAGGCTGCCAAGAAATTTGAGTTTGAGAAGGCGGCGCAGCTGCGCGATCGCATCCGCACTCTCAAGCAGCGCGACATCGCCGGACTCTATTCGAAAGATACATCCGTCGACTCCTCCAGAAACAGCCGCGACCGTTTAATTGTTTCGCGCGCCACGGCGTGCGCTTAAGGGCGGTGGACGGAAACAAGCCCGTGCAATCGCGCGCCGAATCGCCTATTCTGCGCTAACCAACCCATCGCCTCGTCGTCTGAATGCCAAAAGGAGGCCCCATGACCCCTCTCCGCTTGTCCTTGGCTACACTTGCTGCCGGAATATTCGTTACCTCGCTAGTTTCGCATGCGGCTCATACGATAGGCGTGGGATCAACCTACAGCATCGGCATGGTGCGTTCAACGACGCCGATGCTTGATCCGCGTTCGGGTCACAGCGCGACGCTGTTGCCCGACGGAACCGTTCTCATCGCAGGCGGGATGCGGCGCAACCAGGATTTCTATAAATCGGCGGAAGTTTTTGACCCCGCGAGCAATCAATTCCATAGAGTCGGCGACATGGCCCTCGCTCGTGTTGGTCCGGCAGCCGTGTTGCTCGCAGTCAGGCAAAGTCTTTGATTCTAGGAGGATGGGTCGGGCATGACACCACCGATGAGGTCGAGGAGTACAATCCCGCGACGAAGCAGTTTGCGGTGGTTGGCAAGATGACGGTAAGGCGCGCTCGTCCGAGCGTGACGTTGCTTAGCAACGGCGACGTCCTTATCGCTGGCGGTGGCGAATCCGACGGCCCCAGCGGCGTGGCGACTGCGGAGCTGTATCACTCCGCAACGCGAACATTTGAGGCGCTGCCACCGATGCGCGATGGGCGCGTGTCACACACCGCGACGCTACTGAACGACGGCCGGGTGCTGATTGTCGGAGGGCGAGGCGAAAAGGTCAACGCCGGGGCGGAGATCTTTGATCCAAAGACGAAGAGATTCGTAAGCACTGGGAACATGAGTGTCGAGCGGTATAAGCACACGGCGGCGCTGCTGCCGGATGGCCGAGTGCTGGTGGCCGGTGGGTCGGATTCGCGCGACTGGCACGGAACGACAAACACTGCGGAGATCTACGATCCGCGAACAGGGAAATTCGCAACGACTTCGCCGTTGACCGAAGCGCGCTTCAAGTTGCCAGACGAGGCGGCTGTGTTGTCGTCCGGCTTGGTTTTGGTTGCTGGCGGCGGAAAGCATGCAGAGCTATTCGATGCGAAGACGGGAACATTCTCGCTCGCCGGCGGAGAACTTGGCGACGCCTGGCATTTCATGAGCGAGACGCGGCTGAGCGACGGTCGCGTGTTGATGGCAGGCGGCTATGCGAATGATGATCGCGCGACCACGCAAACGTGGATGTATGTGCCGTGAGCTGTAGCGTCCGTGGCTACTTCAGATATTTCGCGAGCCAATCCAGGAACGTCTTGTACCAGAAATCGGCGTTCTGCGGCTTCAGCACCCAGTGGCCTTCGTCGGGGAATACGACGAGTTTCGAAGGCACTCCTTGGCGTTGCAACGCGTTGAAAAATTCCAGAGACTGCGTGTAGGGAACGCGGTAATCGCGCTCGCCGGCGATGACCAGCGTCGGCGTTTTATATTTGCTCAAATCTCCGGCATACGTGGATGGCGACCACTTCTTGTAGTTCTCCGGAGCGCTCCAGGGCGTTCCCTGCATGTCGTGCTCTTCGAACCAAAGCTCTTCCGTCGCATACATTGAATTCTTGTCGTAAACGCCTGCGTGGCTGATGATCGCTTTGAAACGGTTCGTATGCGTTGCGAGCCAGTCGGCCATGTATCCGCCGTACGAACCGCCCGCGGCCGCCATCTTCGTTCCATCGATGTAGTTGTATTTTGCGAGTGCAGCATCGATGCCCTTCATCACATCGACGTACGCCCTGCCACCCCAATCATTTGTGATCTCGTCGGTGAACTTCTGTCCGTAACCGGTTGAGCCACGACGATTGATCATGAGCGTGACGTAGCCGGATGCGGAGAAGACCTGCGCATTCCAGCGGTAGCCCCACGCGTTTGACCACATTGTTTGCGGTCCACCGTGCAGGAGCACCAGGAGCGGGTACTTCTTACCCTCTTCGAATTTCGGCGGCTTGATCACCATTGCCTGCACTTTGACGCCGTCTCCGCTGACGAACCAGAACGTCTCCGGCGCGTTCATCTCAAGATTGGCCAGGATGGACTCATTGTGATGCGTAAGCTGACGCGCGTTTGTTCCGTCGCCATTTGCCGCGAAAACTTCTGCGGGCATGGTGAGGCTGGTCCGTTCGAACGCGATCACCGAGCCTTTGCTGCTGATCGACAGGCCCGCGTTGAATGAATCAGCGACGATTTTCTTCGGTTCGGCGCCCGCCGTCGCTGCCATCGCATAAATGGGTTGCAGCGTTTCGTTTTCAGCGGTGAAGAGAATCGTCTTGCTGTCGGCCGACCACGCAATGTCGCTAGCGCTGCGGTCGAACTTTTCGGAAAGATTCTGGCTTTGGCCGGACGAGCGATCGTAGAGCATCACCCGCCAGCGGTCTGCTTCATATTCGGCGGTCAGTTGTGCGTGGTAGGCGATGTACTTTCCGTCCGGCGAATACACCGGATTTCCGTCGAACCCGGGATTCGTTGTGATCTTCTTCGGTTCAGAACCGCCCGCGGTTGGCACAAGGAACAGATCGCCGTTTGTGCTGATTGCTTCGACCGGGTCCGTCACGGCGGTAAAGCAGAGTTCCTTCCCATCCGGAGAGAAATTGATGTCGCTCGCACCGCCACGCTGATCGGGCGGCACGTCATAGTTGGCACCTGCCGTCAAATCGACGGGCTTGCCGCTCGCTTCGGTTTGTTCGAGCGAAGCCGGCGCCGGCACGACGAACAAATGGCCGCGCTTTCCATCGTTCCA
This sequence comes from uncultured Acidobacteriota bacterium, assembly GCA_963766985.1. Lineage (GTDB taxonomy): Bacteria > Acidobacteriota > Terriglobia > Acidiferrales > UBA7541 > Acidiferrum. The sequence continues at coordinate 69,497 of CAVYCJ010000002.1, read as the reverse complement.
GTGTGTCCAGTGGCGATAGAGCAGATGTTCGGCGACATGCGCCTGCACTTTGCTTTTGGCTTTTTCTTCGTCACGCTTTTTGTTGCACTCGTCGTCCTTGCAGTCAGGATACACGCCCGAGGTAAACGCGATCGTCTTCCCATCCGGCGACCACTTCACGATGTCCACACCTGTCGAAATGCTGGTCCACGGATGCGCCTCACCGCCGTCCATCGACAGCAAATACACCTGCGATTCGCCCGCGCGCGACGACAAGAACGCGATCATTTTTCCATCCGGCGACCACACGGGAGACGAATCCTTGCCGCTCTGTGTCAGCTGAATGGGCGCGCCGTTGTCTGTAGACACGAGCCAGATGTTGCTCGCGTTGCGGTTCGCTTCCATGTCGGGAGTCGCCACCGTGTAGACGACCCACTTGCCGTCCGGCGACACCGTCGGCTCTGCCACGCGATGCATCTTCATCAAGTCGGCAAAGGTGATCGCGTGCTTGCCCGCGTCCTGTGCGTCGGTCGTCGCTGCTGATCCGAATCCCCAAGCTGTAAAACAGATCAATCCGATTGCGACGCTCGCCACTTTGCGCAGACTCGTCCGCACCCTCATTTTGTTGGCCTCGTTTTGTGCACTGAAGCGAATTGGAAAGTCGAACTCAACTCGAGCTAAGCGATAAAAGCCGATTCACGCTACCCACGCAAATCGCGCGCGAAAAATATGTCACGAATCCGCGGCAAATCCAATAGGTTGACAAGCAAAGCCTGCCTAGACATCGGCGCGGAGACTACTTCGCGACGCCTACCGCCCAAACGTATCCGTCCCGGTCTGCCACCATCACATCTCGCCATCCGTGAGGGTAATCTGCCGCGGGCTGAACGATCGTCACCCCGGCCGCTTTCGCACGAGACTCAACTGCATCTGGATCGACGCCCATCACGCGCAGCTCCGCACCCAATCCGCGCCGCCCGGCTGCGACTCCAGCGATGTATTTGTGCAAAGGATGGTGATCGTATGAGTGATCCGCGTGCAGCATGAACTCCGCGCCGGCGAGATTCATCGCCGCGAAAGTCCTCATCGGCATACCGTACCGTCGCTCCTAACACGTCGCGATAGAAGGGCAGCGATGCCTGCACATCGCTCACCAGCAAATTCACCGAAAATTTCGGCAGTCCCCGCCCATACTCCTCGGCGGGCATCCACGCCGCCCCACTCCGCTTCATCGTCATCGCTGATCCCTCACGCCGATGTTCGTTTCCGTACAAGCGCCCAATTCAACGCCGCCGCCGCGGCCGTCGCCGCGACCACGGTTGTATTGCTCAAGGGCGCCCGCACCAGCAGCACGAAGCAAAACAAGATCGCCGCAATCGCCAGCACCGGGCCACCCGGCAATCGAAATGCATCCGCGCTAGGATTTCGCTTTCGCAAAACGAGCAGCGCGATCGCAATCGACCCGTAGGTAAACAGACGCACGATCGCCGAAAGGGTGATATTCCATCGGAAATTTCCCGCCAGCGTGAACGCCAGCAGAAATACCGTATAAAGCGCAATCGAAACATACGGCGTTCGAAAGCGCGGATGAATCCGCGCAAAAATCGCTGGAATATCGCCGCGTTCCGCCAGCGCAAACGTCAGCCGCGGCGTATGCAGCATGTTCGCGCTCAAGTAGCCGTAGATCGAAAACAGTGCGCCAATCGCGATCGCTGCCGCTGCTCCCGTTCCCAGCACAGCCGCAGCCGAATCCGCCAAGGGCCGCTGCGTTGCCGCAGGATTGCTCAGCGTGCCGCTCACGACGATCTGCACAAGCATATAGATGATCGAGACGCTCGCGATCCCGATCATCAGAGCAATCGGAACATCGTGCCTCGGGTCGCGCAACTCGCCGCTTGCCAGCAGCACCGCTTCGAACCCGCCGTATGCGTACACAAGGACGAGCGTTGCCTCCAGCCAGTCACGCGGTTCGACCGCATGCGCCAGCGGCATCGGCGTCACCGCTCCGTGCGCGGCGATCCACCACAATCCCGCGCCAATGAACGTCCCAAGCAGAAACAATTTCAGCGCTGTAAAAAAATCGCTGGCTCGCGCGCCTGACTTCACCCCGCGAAAATTCACAAGCGCCAGCACGCCCACCAATACGCTCAGGATCGCAAATCTGTAAGCAGGCTCTGTCGCTCGCGGATAAACCTGCCCAAGGTACGTGGTAAAAAGATTTGCCGTCCCCGATCCCGCCGCGATGCGCGACAGCCACGTCATCCACGCGATCTGAATTCCCCAGAATCTTCCGAGCGTCTCGCGCGCGTACAGATACGGCCCACCCGTCTCGCGAAATTGCGAGGCCACCTCCGCAAGGCAGCCCGCAATCACCGCCATCCCCGTGCCCGCGACGATGTACGCGACCGGCGCCAACTTTCCGACGCGCCCCGACACCACCGACGGCAGCCCAAAAATTCCGCTGCCGATGATCGAGTTGATCACCAGCGCCGTCAGACTCCAGCGCCCGATCGTTCGAATCAACGCCATCGAATTCGGCCGCTCGCTGCCGTTCTCCGCCATCACTCTCCAAACTTGCTCGCAAAAATCGCGCAAGCGTAGCACATTCGTATCGCGCCATTGCGCGCGCCCCAATCGCCTGCGTCGCTCGCGCTACAATTTCTGCGACTCATGACAAAGCCCTCAGCACTGTTCCCCAGGAATTTTCGCAAAGACCTGCCGATCGCGGTGCGCGGCGAAGGTTCCTGGATTGTCACCGCCGACGGCCGCCGCCTCCTCGACGCGTCCGGCCAGGCCGCCGTCGTCAGCATCGGTCACGGAGTCGCCGAAATCGCTCGCGCGATGGCCGAACAAGCTTCGCAAATCGCCTTCGCCCACACGACGCAGTTCCATTCCGTCTCCGCTGAAAGACTCGCCGAGCGCTTGCTCACCTTCGCTCCGTCGAATTTCCGCGATGGCGGCCGCGTCTATTTCACTTCCGGGGGCTCCGAAGCGACTGAAACCGCGATCAAACTCGCGCGCCAATATTGGCTGGAGCTCGGAGATGCAAAACGCTACCGCGTCGTCTCCCGTCGTCAGAGCTACCATGGCAGCACCCTCGGCGCGATGTCCGTCAGCGGCAATCTCGGCCGCCGCGCTCCGTATCAACCGCTTCTCCCCGAGTGGGGACACATTGCGCCGTGTTTCTGTTACCACTGCCCATTCGACCTGAAATTTCCGGAGTGCGATCTCGCCTGCGCCAATGACCTCGAAACTCTACTGCAAGCCTCCGACGCCGACGCGAACGCAAACATCGCCGCATTCATCTTCGAACCAGTCGTCGGCGCAACTCTTGGCGCCGCTGCGCCTCCTGACGGCTACGTCGCGCGCATCGCTGAAATCTGCCGCCGCAACGACATTCTGCTCATCGCCGACGAAATCATGACCGGCATGGGCCGCACCGGTAAACCTTTCGCCGTTCAGCACTGGAATGCCGAACCCGACATGATCCTGGTAGGGAAGGGAATCGCCAGCGGATACGCGCCGCTCGGTGCGGTCCTCGTCTCGCGCAAAATTGCCGAAGCGTTCGAACGCGGCACCGGCGCCTTCCAGCACGGCTTCACCTATCAAGCACACCCCGTTGCAACCGCAGCCGGCAACGCTGTTCTCGATTTCATCGAATCCCAAAAACTATTCGAACGCGTGCCATCGACCGCGCAACGATTGCGCTCAGATCTGGCGCAACTCGAATCTCACCCTAACGTTGGTGAAGTTCGTGGCCTCGGCCTCCTTCTCGGAATCGAATTCGTAAAAAACAAATCGACGCGTGAGCCCTTCCCGCGCGAAGACAATATCGCCGAAAAAATCCGTCAAGCAATGCTCGCCGAAAATGTCCTCACCTATCCTTCGCAAGGATGTGTCGATGGTATCCGCGGCGATCACGTGCTGCTCGCGCCACCCTTTGTACTCACCCCTGCCGAATCTGAGATAATCGCGCGGGCTTTCGGGGCCGCTCTGGCTCGAGTCTTCTCGACCTGATCGCCGCGCGACACCGCACCAAACCGTTACGCCTCGCGTCTGAATTAGAGTCGTCATTCTTGAACGGAGAGAAGAATGCGTTTCACACGTGTGTGCCTCAGGTTCCTCGCCCTTTGTGCCGTGGCGGTCATTTCGCTGCAAGCGCAGAACAGCCCGTCAACGAATACAAAAGCCAAACCGCGCGCTCGCGACCTGGGCATCCCGTTCGACGGCACTCCTGGGCCGCTCAACGCGATCACCGACGTTGCAGGTGTCACCGTCGGTCACACCACGCTCATCTCCGGCGAAGGCAAGCTTCAGGTCGGCAAAGGTCCGATTCGCACGGGCGTTACTGCAATTCTTCCGCGCGGAAAAGATTCGATGAACAATTCTACGTTCGCCGGTTGGTGGTCGTTGAACGGCAACGGCGAAATGACCGGCACGACATGGGTTGAAGAATCCGGATTTCTTGAAGGTCCCGTGCTGATCACGAATACGCACAGCGTCGGCGTCGTGCGCGATGCGGTGATTGAGTGGCGCATTGCCCACGGAGCCGCCGACGCGAGCGGTTATTGGTGGTCGCTGCCCGTGGTTGCAGAAACCTGGGACGGCTGGCTCAACGACACGAACGGTTTTCACGTCAAGAAAGAGCATGCGTTTCACGCGCTCGATGCCGCCTCATCGGGACCAGTTCAGGAAGGATCTGTCGGCGGCGGGACCGGCATGATCTGCAACAGTTTTAAAGGCGGAATCGGGACGTCATCGCGGCGATTTCAGGTCATCGGCCCGGCGAAATCCATAGTTGGCGAATACACTGTCGGCGTTCTCGTGCAGTGCAACTACGGCACGAAGGACAACCTTCGCATCGCAGGAATTCCGGTGGGCCGGGAAATCGACGCGCCTATGCCGTATTCTCAAACTCGCTTTGCCAACGAAGACCACGGCTCGATTATCGTCGTGGTAGCCACCGACGCACCGCTGATTTCGACGCAGCTTAAACGGCTCGCGCGTCGCGTTGCGCTTGGGCTAGGTCGCGACGGCAGCATTTCTGGAAATGGTTCCGGCGATATCTTCATCGCGTTTTCCACTGCGAATTCCGGGGCCAGTGCGGACAACCACATCGTGGATATCAAGATGCTTCCCAACGACCTGATTGAGCCGGTATTCGAATCGACGGTTTTCGCCACCGAGGAAGCAATCGTCAATGCGATGATCGCAGCGGATACGATGGTTGGTGCCGACGATCACAAAGTGATCGGCCTCCCGCATGACCAGCTTCAGGCCATCCTGCGAAAATACAATCGCCTTCAGTAGGGGCGTCTGTCACGCTGTTCGTGTGGCTTTCACGCGTCGTTTCGACATGACAAAGCGCATCATCGCCGGAGGCTGTGTTCGAAGGCAGTCTTTGGGTGGTGCCGGTGCTTTCGTATGGTGTGTCTTCGCATTGTTGTGCGCCGTTCTGCCATTTTCCTGCTCAAGATGGTCCGCGCCGGGGCCACTTGCGATTACCCACGTCACGCTCATCGATGCGACTGGATCGGACCCGAAGCCCGACGTTACCGTCGTGGTCGGAGACCAAAAGATCTTATCTATCGGGCCGTCCGCGACGACACAAATTCCGAGCGACGCTCAGATCGTAGACGGCACCAACAAATTCCTGATACCGGGGCTGACCGACTTTCATCTGCATCTCACCGGCGCGGGGGAGCCAACCGGCAGCCGCGACTTCTTCCTGCCGTTGCTTCTGGCGAACGGAATTACAACTGTTCGCGACATGGGCGGCTATCTTCAATCGCTCGTTCCGCTTCGTAAGGAAATCCGTAGCGGCAAACGCCTCGGCCCCGAAATTTTCTTCGCCGGGCCATACCTCGACGGTGACCCGCCCTCCTTCCAACCGTCACTCGTCGTCACGAATCCCACGCAAGCCACCGACGATGTGCAGTCTCTCGTCGCGCAAGGCGTGGACTTCATCAAAGTGCAATCCATCCTCAGCCGCACCGCGTATTTCGCCATCGCAGCGGCCGCGAAGCAACAACACATCGCGTTCGTCGGCCATGTGCCCGATCGCAGTCACCGCAGCCGAAGCTTCCGACGCGGGCCAGAGAAGCATCGAGCATCTCACCGGCGTACTCCGCGCCTGTTCCTCCGTCGAGCCGCGTCTCATGGAGGAGCAATTCCGCGGCTCTCCTAAAAATGAAACGCCGCAAGGCTCTCACGCGCGTGAAGTCGCTTGGGAACAGGAGCTTCTCTCGAGCTATTCAGAGAAGACCTGCGACACGTTGATTGCAAAATTTCGCGCGAATCAGACCTGGCAAACTCCTACGCTTGCACTCCTTCGCCACGATGCTTACCCAGCGCCGGGAGTTATCGGGATTAATTACACACCCCTGGAACCAGCCGGCGACAAATCCGATGTCGTCGGACTCTTCTTAGGGCAGTACATGCCGGCGGAAATCTTACAGAGGTGGGAAGAAGCTAGCCGAAAGCAAGATCAATTCGCTTCGACTGCCGAGTATGAGCTTCGAGAGCAACTCTTTGTACGCTCGTTGCATGTTGTCGCCAAGATGCAATCGGCCGGCGTCGGCATACTCGCAGGAACCGACAGCGCCGCCCCGGACCTTTTACCCGGATTTTCCCTGCACGAAGAGCTCGTGTTACTCACACGAGCGGGGCTCTCGCCCATGCAGGCATTGCAAGCCGCGACGAAGAACCCTGCCGATTTCATGGGGGTGCTTCAAAAGCAGGGAACAATTGAGATCGGCAAAAACGCGGATTTGTTATTACTCGACGCCAATCCGCTCGACAATATTCAAAACACGGAAAGGATCCGCGCTCTCGTAGTTCACGGAAGGCTGCTGGATCGCGCGGCGCTCGACGAATTGCTACGGAAAGCGGCTGCCTTCGCCGCGCGGTAGGGAACTGCAATCTGAAAATCTAGATAACCGGCACTGCGGTTTTCCGCGGCGGATTGAAAAACGGCATCGGCACCACCTTCGCGCTGACTGTCTGCCGCACCGATTCCACCGTCATCTCCATGTTCAACGTAGTGCCAATCGCCGAATGTTCGCGTCCCACCGACGCCAGCGCAATCATCTTCTTTAGCGTCGGCGACCAGGTCGTTGACGTCGCCTTACCGATGTTTCTTCCGCCACGATAGATTGGCACCGCGACGCGCGACGCCATGCTCGGCACCTGCGGCGCCATCTTGATCTTGTCGTAGAGCGCTTCGACCTCGTTCCAATCAACTTCAAGCCCAACCAGCGCCCGCGCCGGCCGTTTGCGCTGTTCCTTCTCGAGCGCTTCTCGTCCAACGAAGTTGTCCTTCTTCAAATCCACCAGCTTGCCCAATCCGATCTCCGCGGGCGAATAACGCTGCGATTCGATCACTGCTCGCTTGCTCGAGATGTAATCGACCTCGATCAGGATTAACCCTGCCTCGATACGCGCAATGTCCAGCGCAACCATTCCGGCCGGATGAATGTCGAAAATTTCCCCTTCGCTCGTCAGCTTGTCCCAAACGCGAAGCGCGTCTTTCCACGGCATCCATATCTCGTAACCCAGGTCGCCCGTGTATCCCGTTCGCGAAATATCAACCGGCACTCCGGCAATCCGTCCGTGTGTAACGCGAAAATATTTAAGGTTCGAGATGTCTGCGTCCGCTGCCGCGCGCAACAGCTTCCCCGAAGTTGGTCCTTGCAACGCTAACGCCGCCGTCTGCTCCGAAATATCCTCAATGCTTACATCCAGCCCCAGCGCATTCTGCTGAAACCATCGCAAGCTCGGGTCCGCCGCCGTCCAGCGATAGTCGTTTTCACCCAATCGCGTAATCGTCCCGTCATCGATGACTTTCCCGTCGGGATCGCACCAGCAGCAGTAGATCACCTGATCTACCGCAACCTTCGTGATGTCACGGGAAATCACCCGGTTGACGAACTTCGTCGCATCGCTTCCAGTGATCCGGTATTTGAACAGCGGCGAAATGTCGATGAGCGCAGCCGAGTTGCGAATCGCGTTGTATTCGTGCTCGTGGTGCATCTCGTAAACGCCCACGGTGTAATAGCCTGACCATTCCCGATAATTCAGGCTCTCGCACAACGCCATCGTCCGCTCATGAAACGCAGTCCCTACCGGCACGCAACTCCTCCTGAAATCACGACCTCATCGCGAAGCCAAAGTATAGAGAGTCGCATCCGGAACGGCAATCGAACTGACCGTTGTGAGTTGCCGCACTTGTGCCGACCGCGCTCGTGCCAGTAAACTATGCCGTCTTCCAGCCGCATCTTTTTTCTCCAAGCATGTGCGGATTTCACCGGAGCTATCTAGCGAATGGCGCAGCACTATGACGTAATCGTGATCGGCGGCGGCCACAACGGCCTCGTCAATGCCGCCTATCTCGCGAAAGCGGGTAAAAAAGTCCTCGCTCTGGAACGTCGCCACGTCCTGGGCGGCGCTGCCGTCACCGAAGAGATCATTCCCGGCTTCCTTTTCTCGGAGTGCTCCTACGTCGTCTCGCTCCTCCGCCCCGAAATCATTCGGGAGCTCGATCTTCCGCGCCACGGCCTCGAAATTCTGCCGCTCGACGGCACGTTCACGCCGATGCTCAACGGCGACTACCTCTGGCGCATGAACGACCACGCGCGCACGCAGCGCGAAATCCGCCGCCACTCCCGCCTCGACGCCGAAGCCTACGATGAGTTTTCGAAGATGATGACGCCGATGTGTCGCTTCGTGAAGCCGATGTTGTCGATGATCCCGCCCGATCCGACGACTCTCAATCCGCGCGACCTCAAGCAGCTTCACTTCATGCTGCAGCGTTTCCGCAGCCTGTCGTCCGACGAGCGCTACACGCTGATTCAGCTCATGACCATGAGCGCCGCCGACTTCCTCGATCAGTGGTTCGAAACCGACGCGCTCAAAGCGACGATGTCCGCGTCCGGCATCATCGGCACGTTCCTCGGCATTCGCTCTCCCGGCACCGCCTACGTTCTCCTGCATCACTACATGGGCGAAATCGACGGGGCATTCCGTTCTTGGGGATTCAGCCGCGGCGGCACTGGCGCTATCTCCAACGCGATCGGCGATGCCGCCCGCGAAGCAGGCGTCGAAATTCGTATGCAAGCTGCGGTGGACAAAATCCTGGTCAAGAATGGCCGTGCTGCTGGCGTTGTTCTGAAATCCGGCGAAGAAATCTCAGCCACCGTCGTTTCGTCGAGCGTCGATCCGCATCTCACATTCGAAAAATTCCTCCAGCCCAGCGAACTCCCATCCGATTTTCTCGAGGCCGTTCGCCGCTACAAATATCGCGGCTCCTCCGGCAAAGTGAATATCGCACTCGACGGTCTCCCGGAATTCAAGGCCATGCCCGGCACCGGCGCCCATCTTCGCGGCGCAATTTCCATCTCGCCCGGCGTCGAATACATGGAGCGCGCCTACGACGACGCCAAGTACGGCAATTTCTCACGCCGACCCTACATCGACATGGTGATCCCAAGCCTTACCGATCCCAGCGTCGCGCCACCGGGGAAGCATGTGCTCTCCTGCTTCGTCCAATACGCGCCGTACAAACTCGCCCAAGGCACCTGGGACGATCAGCGCGAAGCCTTCGGCGACACCGTCGTCAACACGATTGCCGAGCACGCGCCGAACATCAAAAAGCTGATCATCGGCCGCCAGGTTCTCACGCCTCTCGATCTAGAACGCGAATTCGGCCTCACGCAGGGCAACATCTTCCAGGGCGAACTTTCGCTCGAACAACTTTTCTTCCTTCGCCCCGTCCCGGGCTGGGCCTACTACCGCACACCGATCGACAACCTCTACATGTGCGGCTCTGCAACACACCCCGGCGGCGGCATCATGGGCGCGCCCGGCCGCATCGCGAGCCAAGTCATTCTCAAAGAGTGGAAAAGGTCTTCTGGCGCGCCGCGTTCCGATCGTTCGAAACCCAGCGCATCCAACGGCATCAAAGCTCATCCGCAACCGACGTCACCAGTCGCGACTCCCGTTCCCGCCGCGAAACACGAACACTCATCATTTACCGACAATCTCAACTCCGCCCCGCTCACCGCTGACGACGTCGCCAACGCCCCGTCCGACTCCACCATCGCCCCCGACAGCGAGAAAAACTGAACATGCCCATCGGACAGCGCGTAGTCATTGTCGGCGGCGGCCACAACGCACTCATCACCGCTTTCTATCTCGCGAAGGGCGGCTTCAAGCCCGTCGTTCTCGAGCGTCGCGAAGTTGTAGGCGGCGGCGCCATCACCGAAGAGTTTCACCCCGGCTATCGCGCCTCCACGCTCGCGCACAGTCTCGGTCCCATTCGCGCCGACATCGCGCGCGACATGCGCCTCGACAAGCAGGATCTGCAAATCTTCAATCCCGATCCGCGCGTCTTCGCTCCGTCTCCCGACGGCCGATCGCTGCTCTTCTACAACGATCACGCCAAAACCGCGGGCGGCATCGCCCACTTTTCGGCGAAAGACGCCGCCAACTACACAAAATTTGCCGAAGCCCTTGCCGAAATCGCTGAAGTCTTCGGCCAGATCGCCTCGATCACTCCTCCTGCGATCGATTCTCCTTCGCCCGAAGATTTCTGGAATCTCTTCAAGACCGGCCGCAACGTCCGCAGCCTCGGCAAAGAGGGCATCTTCAATCTTCTGCGATGGGGCCCGATGGCCGCCGCCGATTTTGTCGCGGAATTTTTCGACACTGAGCTCCTTCGCGCCACAATCGCCGCACGCGGAATTTTTGGTTCCGCTCTCGGCCCTTGGTCGGCCGGCAGCACCGCCGTTCTTTTGCTCCGCGCTGCCGCCGACCCGCATCCCGTCGGCTCCGCATCGTTTCCGAAAGGTGGACTCGGCGCCCTAACCAATGCGCTCGCCGAATCGGCCCGCGCCGCCGGCGCCGAAATCCGCACGCAGGCCGACGTCCAGCACATCCGTATCAAAAATAACGCCGTCACAGGAATCGTCCTCGCCGACGGCGAAGAAATCGCCACCGAAGCGGTCGTCTCCGGCGTCGATCCCAAGCGCACGCTCTTCAATCTCGTCGACCCATCGCAACTCGATCCGACATTCGCGCTCCGCATCCGCAATATCCGCGCCGCCGGCAACGTCGCCAAAATTAATTTCGCGCTCAATCGTCTCCCGACTTTCCCGGCGCTCGCCGACGCAGTCGGCCCCGATGGCGCCACGCAAGCGCTCGCCGGCCGTATCCACATCGGCCACGAAATCGATTACCTCGAGCGTGCCTACGACGCGTCGAAGTATGGCGAAATCTCGCAGTCACCCTACCTCGACATCTCCATCCCCACGATCCTCGACCCATCGCTCGCCCCCGAAGGCAAGCACGTCGCATCCGTCTACGTCCAGTTCGCTCCCTACAAACTCAAAGACGGCGCATGGGACAACAATCACGCCGCAATCCTCGCCGAAAACGTCTTCAAAACGCTCGCTGTCCATTCGCCCGACTTCAATCAAATCGTCGAATCGATGCAGGTCATCACGCCGCGCGATCTCGAATCCGTCTACGGCTTCACCGGCGGCCACATCTTCCACGGTGAACTCGCGCTCGATCAGCTCTTCACCATGCGCCCCGTCCTCGACTGGGCGCGCTACAAAACTCCGATTCGCGGACTTTTCCTCTGCGGCTCCGGCACGCACCCCGGCAACGGCCTCACCGGCGCCAGTGGCGCCAACGCCGCCAAAGAAATCATCCACGACCTCCGCTGAAAACCGCGGCGCATCCGCGTGCTACTATCTTCGCCGCGCAAAATGTCGAGGCTCCATGAAAATTAGATTTCTCGTCGCACTCGCATTCATCTTGTTGGCTCTGATGTTTTCCAGCCAGAAAACGAGCGCTCAAACTTCCTCCGCCTGGCAACCAGCCCCCGGCCACACCCAAATCCCCATCTGGCCCAAAAGCGCGCCCGGAGCAACCACAAATCCCGCCCCCGAAGCCGACACCACCACACCGAAAGAAAATCTCATCGCCGGCAGACCTCTCATCCGTCTTGGCAACGTCTCGAATCCGACCATCACGCTCTACGAACCCACCACAAAATCAACCGGCGCCGCGATCGTCGTCTTCCCCGGCGGCGCCTATCGCATCCTCGCCATCGATCTCGAAGGCACCGAAGTCTGCGACTGGCTCACCAGCAGCGGCATAGCCTGCATCATTCTCAAATATCGCGTCCCCGACTCTGGCCCCTATCCAAAGTCCTCCGCCGCTCTCCAGGACGCGCAGCGCGCCGTCGGCCTCGTTCGCTCTCACGCCGCCGAGTGGCACATCGATCCGCATCGCATCGGCGTCCTTGGCTTTTCTGCCGGCGCGCATCTCGCCGCCGCGCTCAGTACGCACTTCGATCAACGCCTCTACGACACAGTCGACTCTGCCGACAATCTGAGCTGCCGCCCCGACTTCGCCGTCATCGTCTATCCCGGATACCTCGCCATCGCCGAACAAAACATGGCGCCCAACGCCGAAATCCATCCCACCGAAAAAACTCCACCATCCTTCATCGTTCAAGCTGAAGACGATCCCGTCCACATCGAAAACGCCACCGTCTACTTTCTCGCGTTGAAAAATGCCAAAGTGCCCGCCGAACTCCACATCTACGCCGAAGGCGGCCACGGATACGGCCTGCGCCCCACAAATCTCCCAGTCACGCACTGGCCCAAACTCGTCGAGACTTGGCTGCACACAATCCAAATCCTCGAAGTCCCGCCCTCAGCCCAATGAATTCGGATCTAGCGTGAGCCGCAGCACCGTGACCTCCATCGACTCCAACAAAATCGCCAAGCTCCATCAGCGGGAAGCACATCGCTTCATCCACGATCATCCCAAGTCCGCCGCTCTCTACAGCCGCGCTCAGGATTCTCTTCTCGGCGGCGTCCCCATGAATTGGATGAAAAAGTGGGCCGGCCCCTTCCCGATTTTCGTTCAGTCCGCGAAAGGCGCGCACTTCACCGACGTCGACGGCCACGATTACATCGATCTTTGCCTCGGCGACACCGGCGCGATGACGGGTCACTCACCCGACGTCGTTGTCGAAGCGGTCGCACGACAGGCGCGCAAGGGCATCACATTGATGCTCCCGACCGAAGATGCCCTCTGGGTCGGTGAAAATCTGAAACATCGCTTCGGCCTGCCGTTCTGGCAATTCACGCTCACCGCCACCGACGCGAACCGCTTCGCGATCCGCATCGCCCGCGAAATCACGCAGCGTCACAAAATCCTCGTCTTCAATTTTTGCTATCACGGCACGGTGGACGAATCATTTGCCACGCTCGATCCTGAAGGTTCCGTCGGCCCTCGCCGCGGGAACATCGGCCCACCGGTCAATCCCGCCGAAACGACGCGCGTCGTCGAGTTCAACAATCTCGACGCTCTCGAATCCGCGCTGAAACATAACGACGTCGCCTGCATCCTCGCCGAGCCCGCCATGACAAACGTCGGCATCATCCTCCCAGACGCGGGCTACTGGCAGGCCGCTCAGGATCTCGCCCGCCGTCACGGCACTCTCTTCATTGCCGACGAAACGCACACCATATGCGCCGGCCCGGGCGGGTGCACGCGCGCATGGAATCTCGCTCCCGATTTGCTCGTCTTCGGCAAACCGATCGGCAGCGGCATCCCCGGCGCCGCCTACGGCTGCACGCAAGAGGTCGCCGATCGCATCTCCGCGCGCATCCATCTCGAAGATTGCGACGTCGGTGGTATCGGCGGCACTCTCGCTGGCAACGCTCTTTCGCTTGCTGCCATGCGAGCGACGCTCGAACACATCCTCACGCCGGCCTCATTCGAGCACATGATTCGCCTCGCCACGCGCTTCACCGATGGCGTCGCCGCCGAAATTCGCGGAGCGAAACTGCCGTGGAGCGTCACCCAACTCGGCGCCCGTGCCGAATACACCTTCACTTCCAGCGCCCCGCGAAATGGCGGCGCATCCTACGCAGCATCCGATTTCGAACTCGAGCGTCTGTTACATCTCTACGCTCTGAATCGCGGAGTCCTGCTCACGCCCTTTCACAGCATGGCGCTCATGTGCCCCGCGACAACCGAGTCCGACGTCGATGCGCACACGAAAATCTTTGCTGCTTCCGTTGCCGAACTAAATTCACCCGAATGAGAGCCTAATGCGCCGAAGAAAATTCCTCGAAACATTGCTCGCGACAGGAACCACCGCCTGGATGGCGGATCCGTCGTCTCCGCTCGACGCTGCAACGCTCCTGCAAACTCCGTCCGCGACGCCACCGCCGCCATCCCCCGAAATCAAGCGCGTCCTTATCGTCTTCAAATGCCATTTCGATGCCGGCTTCATCGACACGCAGGCTAACGTCGTCCATCGCTACTTCAACGAGTTTTTTCCCAAAGCCATCGAAACTGCCGAAAATCTTGCCCGTTCATCCGGCCCCGATCACGCGAACTACACCTGGACCACCGGCTCATGGCTCCTCTACGAGTATCTCGAGCAAGCCATCCCCCGATCAGCGCAAGAAAATGGAGCGAGCCATCGCCGATGGCTTTATCGCGTGGCACGCGCTCCCTTTCAGTTGGCAAACCGAGTTGATGGATCCGTCGCTCATCTCCGGCGCGATCGCTATCTCCGGTTCGCTCGATCAGCGCTTCGGCCGCAAAACCACCGGCGCCAAAATGACCGACGTCCCCGGCCACACGCGCGGCCTCGTCTCTCCCCTCGCCGCCGCCGGAGTCAAATTCCTCGACATCGGCGTCAACGACGCCAGCACGTCCCGCCGTTCTCCCACCGCTTTTTCGCTGGCAGGACCCCGCCGGCGCGCAGCTCGTCGTCTCTTATCATCCGAGTTACGGCACGATCCAGATCGTCCCCGGCTCCGATTTCGCCTACGCCATCGTCATGGCCGACGACAACGCCGGCCCGCACTCGCCCGAAGAAATCGCGGCCACTTATCTCAACCTCCGAAAGCGCTTTCCCAACGCAGAAATCCGCGCCACCGATCTCACTCACATCGCCGACGCCGTTCAACCTCACGCAGCATCACTTCCGCTCGTCACGCAGGAAATCGGCGACTCCTGGATTCACGGCATCGGCAGCGACCCTCTCAAGGTCGCGCGCTACCGCCGGATCTGCGCTCTCCGCAACATGTGGATCGCAAACGGCAAATTCAACGTCGGTGACGCCACCGACGTAAAACTCCTCCGCAATTTGTTGCTCGAAGCCGAACACACCTGGGGCACCGACACCAAAACCTGGCTCGATTTCGACAATTACCTCCCGTCGGATTTGATGAAAATGCTCGACACGAAAAATTACAAGGTCGTCCAATCGAGCTGGCAGGAAAAACGCAACGACCTCTTCGCCGCGATCGACTCACTCCCGACCGACCTGAAATCCGAAGCAAAACAGAGTCTGGACAGCCTCGCCGCGACTCGCCCTCAACCAATCGCGTCATCCGGAATTTCCAAGCTTGAGGCCAATGGCGCGATACACCTGCAGCTCGATGAAAAAACAGGCGCCATTCGCAGGCTACGTAACAACAAGACCGCTGCCGAGTGGGCTTCTCCTGATCATCCGCTCGCGCTTTTCACCTATCAGACGCTCTCGCAAACCGACTACGCCGCTTTCTTCAAAAACTACGTCATCAGCAACGAAGACTGGGCCTTCAAAGATTTCGGCAAGCCCAACATCGAACGCTACGGCGCCGTCAGCAAAATTTGGATGCCGTCACTGGCTCAATGCGAAGTCACCAAAAGTCAATTTCAGACCGAAATCCGCACGCGCCTCGAATTCCGCAGCGACCAACTGGTAGGACCACAGCACGCTGTGCCCCAGCCCGGCAAGGTCGATCAATCGCAGCTTCCGCCGCCCGCGCCCGCAACGGCGTGGCCGAAGGAAATCTTCGTTGATTACACTTTGTCGAAAGTCGCTCCGACTTTGGACATTACGGTGTCGTGGTTTGGCAAATTGCCGACACGCATGCCCGAAGCTCTGTGGTTTAGTTTCAATCCACCGGTCAAGGATCCAAAGGGCTGGTCCATGCAAAAGTCCGGACAAAAAGTCTCACCGTTCGACGTCGTCGAAGGCGGCAATCGCCATATGCACGCGATCGACGACCGCATCACCTGCCGCAACTCCAATCACGAACTAACCATCCTCTCCCCAGACGCACCACTGGTCGCGCTCGGCGTCCAATCCCCGCTCTACTTCACCCGCGAGCAGCCGCAGCTCGAAAAGGGCGTCCACTTCAATCTCTTCAATAACGCCTGGGGCACCAACTACATCATGTGGTACGCCGAAGACATGCGCTTCCGTTTCCAGTTGGTGCTCGGCTAGCCTTCTGCCGCTCCGGACATTCACACCATTTGTCGTTCTGAGCGAATCCGAAGGCTGCGCGAAGCATCTCAACCGATCGGCGACCAATAACCTGACCGCGGAGCGTATTCGCACATCGCGCCCTCTTCCTCGTCCTAAAAACAAAAAAGCCGCGTCAGAGACGCGGCCAACTCATTTCACCCACTTCATCGAAGTCTAAACGTCCTTCCCGCCCGCGGTCTTCCTCCGCACCGGAAACTTGGCCTTCGACAACCACTTCCCCAGCATCTCCAGCGAAGGCGCGGTCACCGCCGTAAATCGAATCCCCACGCGCTCCTGCACTGAATGCACGACAACAGCTCGCGCCAGTACCGTCTCACGTGGCGTGTGCCCGATCTTCATGCTCAACACGGTGCCGCGTCGCGGCGCATCTTTCGCCGTCACCGCGCATCCGTGCAGCCCTAAATCCGCCACCCACGACTGTATTCTGTCGCCCGACTTCTCACACACCAATTCAGCGGGGGCAATGAACTGGAACCTGGGCGTCTTACGTCTTTCTTTTTCCATTGGTATTCCAATGGGCCGAGGTGGTGGTATTTTACACGAGCAATCGCGCGGGCGCGAGTCCCGGCCCAGTACCGACCGGTACCGTAATTACCCGATTGTCGCTGCTCGCTTGTTCCCTAGCATTGATTCTGGAGGAGTCCGCATGGCCAGCTCGGTTTGGAAGGGAACTCTCACGTTCGGTTTGCTCGCGATTCCTATAAAACTTTATACGGCCGCGCGTAGCCAGCGGATGAATCTCCACCAGCTTCATAAAGTCTGTCACACGCGATTGAAGCAGCCGCTCTTCTGCCCCCACTGCAATCGTCAGGTCGAGCGCAACGAAGTCGTCAAAGGCTACGAATACGAAAAAGGGCAGTACGTCATCGTCACCGACGAAGAGCTAAAGAAAATCACTCCGCGCTCCAGCACCGTCATGGAACTCGTCGCCTTCGTCAAACAGGATCAGATCGACCCGATCTATTTCGACGCGTCGTATTTCATGCTTCCTGATAAAGAAGCCGAAAAACCCTACGCTCTACTCTTGAAAACACTGGAAGACAGCGAGCGCGTCGGCATCGCCACTGTCACCATGCATCAGCGCGAATACACCGTGTTCATCCGCCCGCGCAAAAACGGCCTCACGGTCCATACGATGTACTACCAGAATGAAATTCGCGAAGTGGCCGGTTACGGCAACGCGGAACGAGACGTGAAGCTGAAGCCCGCCGAAATCAAACTCGCCGAGCAACTGGTCGAAAGCCTCTCGCAAGACTTCAAACCACAAGAGTTCCACGATAAATTTCAAGAAAACCTGAAAGCCTTGATCGAAGCAAAACAAAAAGGCAGGGAAGTAATCGCCGAAGAAAAACCCAAGCCAGCTCGCGTCATCGACATGATGGAAGCCCTGAAACGCAGCCTCGCCCAATCCGAATCCCAAAAACAGAAAAAACCAACCCGCCGCCCCAGCACCGATCACGCGCGCCGCAAACTAGCCAGCTAATCCTTCGCCCCGGCAAATCTCATGTAGGGGCGCAGCACGCTGCGCCCCAGCTTGCCCGGGCGTCAACCGCAAGCGAGCCTGTCATTCCGAGCGAAGCGAGGAATCTGCTTTCTTATGCGGCCGTTTCTTGCGTCTTGGCGGTTTCTTGGCAGCGGCGTGATGTATCCGCGTGCTACCGCCGTATAGCGAGCGTTGTCATCCTGAGCGCGTCCGAAGGACGCCGAAGGGCCTCAACCTAAGCCCGTCTAAAAACGCCTCCGCCCACCACCGCCAAACCCGTCACTTCCCATTCCCTCTCCCCGCCGCAATCCCCAACGGCAACTGCTCCCCCTCGATCGCCACCGGCGGCGTCCCCCCGCTCAACACGTTCTCCAGCGTATTCTGCGCCTTCTCAAATCTCCGGTCCGCTTCGCTATAACTCTGCTGCGCATTCTTCAAATGCGTCCCCAGCTTCTCAAACACTTCCGCGAACGTCCCCATGTTCTTCTGCACGCCATTCA
Source organism: uncultured Acidobacteriota bacterium (assembly GCA_963766985.1). Lineage (GTDB taxonomy): Bacteria > Acidobacteriota > Terriglobia > Acidiferrales > UBA7541 > Acidiferrum. Next base: position 51,184 of record CAVYCJ010000002.1, on the reverse strand, counting down.
GATTCGCCAGCAACCGCTTGGCATTCTCTTCGATCTGCATCCCCTTCAACCCCATCGCGATCACACACAGGTGCGCGTACAGCGAATTCGGCGACACCGCCACGATGTTCTTGCTCCTGCAATATTCGTCGATTTGCACCCCGCGGTTATCCGTCGCGCTGAGCATCTCGCAATACACATTCTCCGACGGCACAAACATCAGCGCCACATCCAGCGTCCCTTCGCTCGGCACAATATATTTCTTGGCAATCGAGTCCGCATGTCCCTTCACCGCCGTCGCAAACGCGCGCCGCGCATCATCGCCATCGTTCGCAATCCGCCGGAACGCCTCCAGCGGAAACTTCGAATCCACCGCCATCAGCTTGTCGTCGCGCAGAAAAATCACTGCGTCCGCCACCTCGCCGCTGCTGAACCGGTACTGCATCGCAAACTGCGACGGCGGCAGCGAATCCTCCAGCATCCGTTGCAGTGTCACCTCGCCCAGCAATCCACGCGTTTTCGCTCCGCCCAGTACCATCTCCAGTGACTTCGTCGCCTGCGACAACCCGCGGCTTTGCTCATTCACCTCGCCGAGTTGCTTCTGAATCAATCCAATCTGCTCGCGCGTATTCTTCAGTTCATTCGCAATCGCGGATTGTCCCGCCGAAGCAATCTGCGCCGAATGCGTCACACCTTCCCGCAAGGCCGTGGAAACTCCATCCAGTCGTTGCGTCACGCTCTGCGAAATCGCTTGAATACTGCCAGCCGTCTGCGCCTGTGCGCTGGCAATCACCTGCAGATCGCGCCGCAATTCCGCAACCTGTGCCTCCACCGCGCCATCATCATTCTTCGAACTCTTGGAATTCTGCAGCACGAGCCACACCACCAGCCCGGCCAGCCCCACCAGCAAAATCACAACAACAATCAACACAGCTTCCATGTGTATTCGTTCAGTCCTTTGAGATCACAACCCGTTGCAACAACGCCACCATATACCTACTCACCACTCTACGCGCCTTCCCGCATTTCTAAAAATCCACCACGCTTCATGTGCAACCAGCCCTGTAGCCGCGATCGTTTCCCAGATCGCGGGCTTTTCTGCCCCGTCATCACCCAACAAAAATGGGGCCGCAACTTCGGCGACCCCACGGTAGCGCCCGCACCCTGCAGGCGTTTTTCTCTTCGAATCGATGACTTCGCGTCACCAATTCAATTTCAACGCAAACTGAAACTGCCGCGCATCATAAGCCGCCGTCGGCTGCCCCGCCGAGCAAGTCGTTCCTGATCCCGGATCGCACAACTGGTTCACCGCCGCCACATTCAACCGGTTCGTCAAATTGAATGCATCCGCGATCGCATCCAGCTTGAATCGCTCGCCCAGTGGAAACCGCCGCGACAACCGCAAATCGAACTGGAAGAAACCCGGCGTCACATACGTATTGCGACCCAGGTTTCCGACGCAACCCAGCGGCGGGGCAATCCCCGCCACCGTGAATGGCGCACCGGAGTTCGTCAAGCACGTCGTCGGCGTTTCGAACGTCACTCCTGGTATAAACGGCGAAGTCGCCGTCGGCCCCGACGTCCCGACCGAAGGCCGTCCATTCGAAGCACCCAAATCCAATCGGTAGTCCGTCCCCGTGATGACCGTATACGGCCGCCCCGACGAAACCTCAATAATCGGTGCCACCGTGAAATCCGCCACAAGATGCTTCCACATCGAATCGCCACCATGCGCGCTCGCCGATGTGATCACTCCGCTCGTCACCCATCGATGCCGCTGATCGAAATCCGAATTCCCGCGCTCATAGAAAGGGAATCGGCTGTCCTGCGGCTCCAGCGGTGACTGCAGATCCGTCGAATCGTCGATCGCGTGCGAATACGTATAGCTCGACAGCAATTCGAACGAATGCCCGAACCTCTTCTGCACATTCACCGTCAGCCCGTTGTAAATCGAGCTCCCATCCGACAGCTGCGCGTCCACGCTGTTGAACGGCACCGGCACGCCGTATCCCCCCGGGTAGCCCGCCAATTTCGCGAGCCCCACCTGTGTCGTGTATCCGCCCGGCACCTCGCCGGCAAACGACGGATTCGGCCCCGACGGCCGGAAAAAGTTGAAAAACGCCGGCGTGCTCACATACTGCCCATCCAGCGCCGCGAGCGGCCCTGGGCACCCGCCCAATTTTCCGAGCACGCTTGGCGCAATCACGCCAACCCCGCACGTCGTCGCCGTCGGCGCCACATTCGCCGCCGGCGCAACCACCGTCACCGGACTCGTGAACCCAAGCCCCGCCGCATCCGCATTCTGTAAGTTCTGCGTCAGCAATTGCGGATCCGTCGAATTGATATCCACCGGCCGGTACAGATGCAGCCCGCGCGTGTACTGATACCCCACGCTGACCGTCCACGACCCCGCGATCTGCCGCTCAATCGTCAGGTTCGCCTGCTGCGCGTACCCGAACTGAAAGTTCTTCGCCACCGGCAGCACGAACGGCAAAATCGGCAGCGGAAATCCCGCCGTCAAATAATTCTGATTCGCAAACAGCGAATTCGGCTGAAATGGATCGAACCTCTGCTGATTCGGCAAATACCCCATGCTCGGCAATGCGTTCAGCACGCCCTGAAAAATCGTCGACCCATTCAAATTCGTCGGCGAATCCAGCGTTCCGCACGACGTGCTCCCCGGAATCAATCCGCACGCCGACGCCGTTCCCGCCCGCCGAAATCAATTGCACCGACCGCCCGCCATCCGCCGTCGCCGCGTCAAACGCAATCGCCAGCAACGGGTGATCGTAGAAGAGCCCGTATCCCGCGCGCACCACCGTCTTGCCGTCCCCCATCGGATCCCACGCAATCCCAATCCGCGGCGCCACATTGTTCGTATCGCGCGGAATCCCTTCCACCACTCCGAGCGCATTCTCCGCCGCCGCATTCACCGCCGTCGCCGGCGCAAACAGCGGCGTCATCTCCAGGTCATACCGCACTCCATAGTTCAGCGTCAGCTTGCGATTCACCCGCCAGCTATCCTGCGCAAAAAACGCAAACACATCGTTGTCGAATGGCTGATTCGATTGCCCAATCCCCTGAATGTACGTCGTCGGAATCCCCAGCCCATATGACTGCAATCCCGTCGTCCCAAACAGTTGCACCGCCTGCCCGCTCGGCAGCGTCACCGAATTCGGCAGCCCGAAATTCGACACCGCCAGCCCGCCAAAGTTCACATCGCCGCCATAATCCAGCTCAAAAATCTGCTGCTTCCCGGATCGCAGCTGCACAAAGTTCACATCCGCTCCCAACTTGAACGTGTGCGCCCGATGCACCAGCGTGATGTTGTCCGTCCCCTGAAATCTCCGCTCGATCCGATCCACCGTCGAATACGGCTCGCGCCCAAAATACGCATACCCCGGAATGTTCACGCCAATGTCGCTGCCCCCCGGCAACTCCGAAAATCCAAAATGCAATCCGCGCCGCGCAAATTGAAATCGAAATTGATTGAACGTCGTATCGTTAAAAATCGTGTCGTGCTGAAACGTCCCCGACACATCGCGCGACTGATTCACACCCGTCCGCGATCCCGCATTCTGCCCAAACACCTGGTTCTGCGCCGTCGACTCAATCCCCGTCTCCAGCGACGGCGACACTCCCACCCGCAAAAATGAGTGATTGTGACTGTTCCAGTTCTGATCGAGCCGCCCCGACCACAAACTCGTCTTCTCCGTCACCGGAAAATTTCCGCGCAGCGAATTCAGCCCCGCATACGACGCCGGCAGCGGCGCAACTCCCGCCGGCACCACCGCGCCTCCCGGCCCCACCGCCGCGAATCCGTTGCACACCACCGCATTCACCGTCGTCCCCAGCGGACACGACACCGGCACCGGAAATTGCGCGCCCGGCCCCGGCGACAGCGTCCCGCCCGACAATCCCGCCGACACCGCGCCAAAATCCAATTTGTTCAGCGCCACGCTCGACGCCGACCCCAACAACAATCCGTACTGCACTCCCAAATTCTGATACGCCGCCACGCCGCTCGTCAGCAGCGACTGCACCGTGCTCGCTTGCCCCGCCGTCAACTGCACCGGCACCGGCCCGCCCGGAGTCGGCAGCGTCACCGGCACCAATCCCCACGCACCTCCTCCACCTTGCGCTTCGCCGATGCTCGAAAATCCCGTCTCCTCGCGCAGCGTGTCCTCATACGAAAAAAAGTAAAACGTCTTATCCTTCTTCAGCGCGCCGCCGATCGTTGCGCCCGCTTGCACCCGCGTGAACGCCTGCTTCGTCGGATCAAGCTCGCCCGTCGTCGGATCCACCTGCCCCGAAAACGCATTCCGCGCCTGAAACGACTTGTTCCGCAAATATCCAAACACGTCGCCATGCACATCGTTCCCGCCGCTCTTCGTCACGATGTTGATCACGCCGCCCGTCGCGCGCCCATACTCCGCGCTGTAATCCCCCAAAATCAGCTGAAATTCCTGCACCGCCTCTTGCGACACCGTCGCCCGAATTCCGTTGATCGAGTTGTCCACCGCATCTGCGCCATCGACGCTCACCTCGTTCGAACGCGCCCGCTGCCCGCCCACGTTCAATCCGCTCGTCGGCGCCGGCCCGATCGTCGGCGACACATCGCGCGTCGTCTGCGAATTCGTCAGCGTAAAATTGATGTAGCTCCGCCCATTGATCGGCAAATTGTCGATCCTTCGCTGATCGATCACCTGAGACACTTCACTCTTCGTCGTCTCCACCGGCGCCGTATCCGTCGTCACCGTCACCGACTGCGATACGCCGCGCAATTCCAGCTTCGGATAAAGCGCCACCACCTCGCCGACCGTCACCACCACATCATTCTTCTCAAACGTCGCGAAATTCGCCCCGCCATCCACCGTCAATCGATATTGCCCCGGCGCCAATCCGACGATGGTGTATCTCCCTTCGTCATCCGCCTCCGCCGACCGCTCCGCCGCCGTCACCTGATTGATCAGCGTAATTTTCGCCCCGCGCACCGGCAGCCCTTGCGGATCGGTCACCCGCCCGATCAATGTCGATGTGTTCACCTGCGCCACCGCATCCGGCACAAAGCCCAGCCCCACAAACACCACCGCCAAAACGCACACCACCACGAACGCAAACAAACCTGGTCTGCGCACCATCACATCCTCCTCATGGAGCCTGAGCTTATTTTTTCCGTGTACGGGCACAGCACTGCTGCGCCCCAACTCGGCAAGATGTCCACTGTTATCGCGAGTGCCCATGCACGCCACCCCTGACGCGACGCCCCTCTCGACGAAGAGAGATCCGTCAATGCACGGCCTACAAGATGAACAATCGGCTTTTACTCTACTCGTGCGCCAAATTCAACGTTCACTTTTTGCAATCCCCTGCGCCCTATCCGCCACATCGCAACCAGCCATCCCAATCCTCCCGCTGTTCCGGACGTGAACCCCCAAGAGCGGCCCCGGCGTCCTTAGGGGCCTCCTGTCATTCCGAGCGAAGCGAGCAATCTGCTTTTTCTTTCGACACAAAATAAAAAAGGCGGCACGAAGCCGCCCAGCACTTCTCGCTCTTAATCGTTACTTCTTTACTTCATTGCTTCTTTACTTCGCTTCTTGCGTCTTAGTTCAGTCCCCGCCAGCCCCAACTCCCACATCCCCCATCACCGTCTTCCCAAAATCCCTCTTCGCCGTATACGCCTTCATCCCCGTCGCAATCGCAATCAACACCGCCGTCGCCAGATTCGTAATGATCACCGCCTGCGCCCGCACCACCATTCCGTACCCGAACCACAACAACACGCCGATCAAATACAAACTCAACATCCCATACGACAAATCACGCCCACCCTGCCTGTAAATCTTGATCACCTGCGGCACAAACGAAATCGTCGTACAAAACCCCGCCGCCGTCCCCAACAAAACACTCCACCCTTCGTTCGTCATAACGCCCCTCAGAAACGCGCCGTCAATACATGGAGTGCGGCGCTTCAGCGCCGCCTTCCCAACCGAATCCTCACCTCCCAAGTCTACCAACGCACCCATCATCGATCGTTAAGCGCCAATCAAATGTTTTCATCCCCGCAAGCCGCTTCCTTCAAAAAAAACGGCGGCCAAGCCGCCGTATCCCCCGAGGTCCCGCTAAATCGTTAAGCCTGACGCGATCCACTAAACCACCGCCCAACTGCCTTCCTCACCGCGCCCTCATCACCTTTTCCTTCACAGGCCCAAGCGACAATCCCATCAGGCCGCACCGCCACCGCGCTCATCCCCAACCGTTCTTTCGCCCGCCCCGCAATGTACTTCATCCCACCACCGAACTCTTCCGCCACACCCTTCAGCGCGGCATCACCATCGAAATCAAGCAATATTCCACGCCCATCGCGCATCATCTCGCCCACCGTCGACCCGTTTTCAAACTCAAAGTTGGGAACGCTGTATCCAACGAGCGGATGCACACCATCGCCACCCAGATCGTAGTGCGTAAAAATTCCCCAAACCCTTCCCGCAAAATAGGTCGCGCCATCGCGCGTCTTCAAAACATCGCGAAAAATCGCATGCAGCGCCCGCGCATGCGGACTCGGCCGCATGATTGCCACCTGCGCGCGCGACCAATCCAAAACCTCCGCGCCAATCGGCCACCGTTCCGTCTGATAGCTGTCCAACAATCCTTCTGGCGCCCGCCCCTGATTCGTCGCGGCCAGCTTCCACCCCAGATTCATTGCATCACCCAGCCCGAGATTCAGCCCCTGCCCTCCCAATGGCGAATGAATATGCGCCGCATCGCCCGCCAAAAAAATCCGCCCCTTGCGATAGTTTGTTGCCTGCCGCGCACGGTCCGTCCATGTCGTCGCAACATGCAAGGTATCGATCGTCACATCAGTATTCGACACGCGGCGCAAAACTTCCTGCACATGCTCGCGCGTGATCAGCGCTTCTGAACCGTGAAATGCTCCGCCATCAAAATCCTGAATAACCACATAGCCCGGCTGCGATTGTAGATACATGCCTCTCGATGTTACGTTCCGGCCCGGCTTGAGTTTCTCGGGATCCGCAATGTCAATGCGAGTGGAGTAGCCGGTAAATTCCGGCTCCGTCCCCGCAAATTCAAACCCGCCGACCTTGCGAACGACGCTCCGCGCTCCATCGCAACCCACCAGCCACTTGCCTCGAAACCGAAGCTTCCCAGACTGAACGCTGACCCCTTCACCGTTTTGCTGAAAGCCGGTAATCGCAATCCCGCGTTTGATCTCCACGCCCAAAGCTTCGGCGCGCCGCGACAACACCGTTTCAATCTCCCGCATTTCAGAAATCAGACTCGTCTCGGTCGAGCTCGCCAGCCGATTTTTCCACTGAGAGCCATCCACATTGCCCTCAAGAAACGGAATGCCCGCAAAGTGTCCTACCTGACGCTGAGACCCTTGTCCCGAATTTTGGTGAGGGTTTTTCAGCCGTTTGTGTATCTCAAGGTCATCCAGCAAGCCCCGCCGGTAAAGCGCCTCAATCGTCGGCGCCGAAAGTCCTCTTATCCCAAAGGGAATCTCCTTCAGTGGCGAGTGCGGACTTTCCGCCTTTTCCAGCACCAGAACGGAGCATTTGGCCAAGCCCAGCTCACACGCCAGGAAAAGCCCCACCGGACCTGCCCCGCAAATAATTACGTCGTAAATCGGTTCGTTCATATCGTTATTCGTGAAAATTTCCATTTCATATCGCCGGTCGCTCTTCAGTCGCTTGCTCTATTTCTTGTCTTTACTTCCTTACTTCATTACCTCTTTGCGTCGCTTTTTCATCTTCCCGTATCGCCGCCAAATCCGCCTCCAACGTCCGCGGCAAGTCCGCCAAATCCCCTAAATGCTCCACCCGCACCATCCCGCTCCCATCGATCACCAGCGCGTTCGGTACCCCTGTCAATCCAAACCTCTCCCACAACGCCAGAGGTGCAATTCCAATCCGAAAATTATCCAACTTGTCCCGACGTACAATCTTCGCGACCGTCGCTCGCTCCGCCGTAGTTTCCGCCAGTGCGAGCAGCACTACATCCGTATGCGCAGCCTGAAAGCTCTTGAAGTCCTTCAGTTCCTCGACACAGGGTGGGCACCACGTTCCCCAAAAATCTACGACCACCGTTCTTCCGTGAAACTGCGATGCGCGGACTCGCTCTCCGCTCAACGTCGTCAGCTCGATATCCTCAAACGATTTCGAAATCAGCCGCGGTTCATACTTTCGATCGCGAAAGCGTGCTCCGGCAGCGGCTTCTATTCGGGCCTGCAATTCCTTGTCAGTTCCAATCTTTTCCTCTCTCCAAATTTTCCGCAAAGCCGCCGTCGCTTCCTCTTGTTTCGACGATGGCCGAATCACCGACTCGAGATACGCATCCGCAGCCGCTCGCTTTTGACCAGTGTTTTCCAATGCTTGCCCAAGTACATAAAACGACGTGCCCAGGTGAAACTCCTTCTCCCTCGGCAACAGAATAGTCAGCGCTTCGTTCGGCCGTCCTTGCCGCACAAGTATTTCCGACCGAAGTATTGCGACGCGCCCCTTCTGCAATCGAATGAACGAATCGGTGTACGTCCCCGAATTCCACTTTTGCGGTACGTTGACGTCGTACATCTTGTCAGCTTGATCGAGCAACGCCGCCGCTTTTGCCAGCTCCGTATCTGCGTTTACATAAATTTCCGCCATCATCAACAGGAACGTCGCGGCAGTCGGATCAACCCGTCTTGCCTCTTCAAACATCGCTTCCCGTTCGTGCAGGTCCGTCAGATCCGATAGAAACAGCCGCATGCGGGCATCATTCGCAAACTCTGTGTCCGGGTATTTCTCGATTAACCGACGCTCTAACTGGATGCGCTTTTCCTTGTCCCGCTCGATATTGCTTCGCGCGCTGAGCGCAAACAGGCGCGAGTCGTATTTCGGATCCTGCTTTTCAAGGGCTCCCACGATCCGTTCGATCGTGTCATCCGGAATCCAGTCCTGATACGCCGCAAAGTTGAGCGTGTCCATCAGCCCGAAGCCGTCCCTTTCGTGGTTTCGGGCATATTCATCGATTTCTTTCGCTACTGCGACTCGTGTTTCCGGTGTGTTCCCGCCCAGGTGCAGCTTGTATTCCCAGAGGCGCGATAACAAAAACGCCCCGTATTCCGGCGGCCGGATATATTCCTCTAGCACCTCAATAGCCTTCCGGAAGTCCTGTGGCCGCTGTATCCCATATTTCTCCAGCACGCCGGTGTAAGACTCCGCCTCGAGCTTCTCGCTCCGCTCGGCCCTGATCCCATGCGCCGTGCAAAAGGGTACTTCGAAATATCGTCCGCCATTGGTGTCGCTCTGCTTTGTTTCCGGATCTTCCACCCAGTACACCGCGAACTTTTCCCTCCATCGAGTCAGCGATACCGTCGTGACCCATGCGGCCCCATCGCGCTCGTTAAACGCTGGCGCGCGGACACTATCCCTCGATTCTCCGTTATCGAAAACGATGTGCAGAATTAAAGACTTCGGGTTCTTGATTGCTGCATGCGCGCTCTCCGGAAAGTAAAGCACCCGTAGCTGCGAAGTTTCGACCCAATGTTGATCGGAATCAGTCACCGGGCAGGCCGGCCCGGTCAGCGAAACGAAGTAGCTCGGCGACCCGCTCCCCTGTGCCGCCCCCGCTGGTAGTGACGCTGCGAACACCGCCACAATCGCCATCACCCGCAACGAAAACAAGATTTGCATCGTGTGCGCCTCCGTCAGTAGACCATCGCCACAGCGCAGTACCAACTTAAGACGTCCGATGACGATAAACCAGGTCCCGTTGCTTCACCCGCAACTCTTCACGTAAACCGTCATCATCTGGAGCCGCGTTCCCGCGTAGCCCCACTCCGTGTACGGGCGCAGCACCGCTGCGCCCCAGCTTGCCCAGCCCACAACCTAACCACCTTCCGTTTTTTCCGAAGATCTGCCTCCGATGGCAATCGGTGAAGACGGCCGACGTTAGCTGCAATCAAAGCCCACCTCAACCTCAAAACGCCCCCAAAAACAAAATGGCGGCCGAAGCCGCCACGATCATCCGCCAACCCGTTTTATCTTTACTTCGTTACTTCATTACCTCTTTACTTCGCCTTTTTCCCCTCTCTAAAATTGCAAATTCTTCTGCACCAGCTTCCTCAATTTCTCCCGATCCTCATCCTTCATATGCACAAACTCGACGCCATTCCCCTCGGCCCCGATATTCCTCACCACTGCCGTAAAATTCAATTTCCTGAATCCCGCCCGAATCTCCAGCTTGATCGAATCTCCCACCGTCAATTTCTTCGGCGACTCCAGATACGCGCCGCCCAGGCTGATTGTCTTCACCCGCGCCATGTGCGCCGTCGGTGCGCCTTCGATCTGTGCCCGCAACGGGGATTCGAGCGGCACACGCACGTACCGCCGCGGAATCACAAAATTTGCGCTCGACTGCGCCGCCGCTTCAAACGTTCTGCGCGCTCGCGCCGATGACGGTCGGTCTTCCAGCAAAGCCAGCGCATCTTCCGCCGCTGCCCGCAAACCGCCGGGCTCGACGAACGTGATGCCTTCTCGCTTTTCCGCCAGCGATCTCAGCAACTCAATCGCTTCCACCGCGCGCATGCGACCCAATGCTTCGATCGCCTTGATCCTCACAAACTGATCCCGCAGCATTTCATGTTCGCCCGACGCAATTTCCATCAATTGCGGCACGGCCGTAATCTCCATCGCCAATCCGATCTGATCGATCATCATCGGCACAACCAGCGGATGCGCATCGGCCAGAATCCGCGCAAAAATTACCGCAGCGCTCTGAGCCGAAGCCGAATTCGTTGGCCGCGACAGTTCGCTCACCGCCAAATCTTGCAGATTCCACTCCCACGCCGCGATTGCGCGATCAACTCCACGCAGCAGCCGTTCCGGATCAGTCGCAGCCAGTAGCTTGATCGCTGCGCTCACCCGCTGTTTCCTCGAATCGTAAAGCCGCGCTTCCAACAGATTGAGGACCGGCACGCCGATCGTCCGCAGCAATCGCGCCATTCCGGGCACCATCTCGTGACTCAGCGGCTCGGTTAGCAGCAACGACATCCGATCCAACAGTCTCTCCGGATCGCGCTGCAACAATCGCGGCAATACCGGATCGAGTGCTCGGTTCGCGAAGGCAGAATCCACCAGCACCAGCCATCGATCCTGCGCCACCATCCGTCGCGCCAGGTTCGTCATGTGGTCGTGTTCTTTGTCTCTCGGCGCGCGTTCCAATCCCGTCAGGATCGTCTCAAACCCGGCGTAGTCACCGCGATTCACCGCGATGCGTGCCAGCGTCTCCAGAAATGCCGCGAGCAAAGCCGCCGTCTCGGGTGTTCGCTCTTTTTCCAGCGCCGTCAGCGTGCCCTTGCTCAGATCCTCCGGCACCTGATTCGGCCAAAGTGATTCGATCACCGCCGTCAGTTCATTCAATCCCGCCGCAACCGATCGCCGGCAATGCGATTCCTCGTGCTCGATCCGTCGCGCATAGTTCAGCAAAATGCTGCGCGCTTCACGTCGCGGCGCGTCCGCCCCCGCTTCGGCCAACTGCGCTAGGTTCTGCCGCAGCGCCACGATGGGCACAGCCCACACGTCCGGCCCTTTCAACACCGCCGACTTCTCGCGCGGCGGCATCTCCAGCCAGAATCTTTCCACCAGCTTTTCGCGATACGTTTCGCTCGCCCAGGTGTTCGCAAACGATGACAGGTGCGCCGACGAATGCGGCCCGCTGTACTTTCCGGCGTTGACCAACACTCCGCCCAACCGGTGCAGCATCGGCCGCACGGTCGTCGGCGTCAGCGCACCCGCCGAAAATTCCGGGCCCAGAAATTCAAAGATGAGGCTTTCCGACAGTCGCAAAAGGTAGGGTTGCGGCTCTTCGCCTTCGCGCGGCGAATATTGCGACACGCTGCTCAACAGCAGTCGCACCGTGTCGCGGCTCGCTGCTTCCATCGCGGAATGGATCGCTCTCGCGCCGTCTTCCGGCGAAAATTCTCGCGCGGCTTCCAGTGGAGGAGTAAGCCGGGCAAGCAATCCGAGCGTACCGACCAGTTCGTCGAATCCCGGCGCCGCGATCGGCTTGTCTTCGCCCTCGCGCGGAGTATTCCCTCCGTACGCCACCAGTGCCGCGATCATGCTCGCCAGCACCGAATCCACTCGTCGATCGGATTGTGTGTTGACCGTAATGCCTTCCACTCGGTTTTCGCTGAGGAGCGACGCCCACCGCTTCGTGGCGTCGTGCTTCGCGCTCTCTTCCGATGTTAGCAGCGAACTCCTCACCAGTTGCGCCATCGTGTCGAGTTCGCCTACATGAAACTCGCGCCCAAACGTGATCGTGTGGATTCCCGCTCGCTCTAACTCGCGTGCGAGCGCTTGCAGTTCGCCGTGCGTATCCGCCAGTGGTTCTTCACTCTGCTTGGGCACAACAATCTGCCCGCGCCCCACGCGGAGCTCGAATCCCTTGAGCCTCGACGAAACGCCTCGAATTCCTTCATAGGCGTCGTCCAGGCTGCGCAATGTATGCGGATGATGTCGTTCATAAAGCCGCGTCGCGTTCAGCAACACGTGGAATCGCCGCAGCGCCCGCTCGGTCTCGTCCGTCTTCAGTGCCGCCAGCCTCAGCGCACCGCTCGACGTAGTGGCGTTTCCGCTCCGGTTGCGCTTGTCGTGAACCACAGCCGCAACCACCGGGACCCCGTCTCGATCGTCCCCGCCACCCTGCGACCCAATCTTTGGAATGCGATAGGACAAGTAGCCCTCTCAGAGAAGTGCTGCAACCGCCGATACAACCTCGCCGCTCAGCCAGCGAGAAACCGCGCCTTGGCTCCAGAGTCTGGTTCCAACGGACCGGAAGCCGAACGCTACGCGCGCAAAGAATTCGAATGAGACGGATGTCGTCCTTTAGTACAGAGCAACCCACCGACCCCTCCAAAATCGCCCTAACTGCCTTCTTTTCAGCAGTGAGTGTGAGGCCGGCACGCTCGAAATCACGATCGATGTTACAAAATGAAACACAATAGGCCGACACGACTGCCGTGCCGCAGCCCCAAAAAACACTCTTTTGCCTTCACGATTCGAACGACAGAAACGTGCGAGCCCGTATCTCTCTGATAAAGCACGGGCTTCGCGCTGCCACACCCAGCGCGGGCATGCACCCTGTACAGAAAGCTCAGTTTTTAACCAATCAGGCGTGTCCACAAGTTGCTGAAAAGAATTGAGTTATTCACTCTTCAAATCGAGCGGTCGGCAACTCGTTGACCAGGAAGACTTTATTCACTCTTCATGTTTTTGTGGGGGGTGTGGGTACCCTAGTTCGAACAGCGTAGGGCGGAAGGTGCGACTCGAAACGGAAGATCTTACTTGTTGCGTCGAAGAAGACCACGAACCTCGACGGTGCCGCCATCGCTGACATCGACTCCGCGCCGAACGTCCCTAAACCCTTCTAAATGAAGGGTAAACACGTGAACCCCGCTCGGCACCTGCACTCGCGCCGGCGTCGTCTGCCCAGTCGACTTCTCATCCACAAAAATTTCCGCGCCCACAGGGAAGCTCTTCACATCCGCCCAGGCCACCCGCGTGCCCGTCGGCTTCGCCGCTTCCGCACTCGCAATCGGCGCCGCCGCCGCTGCATTGCTCGGAGCAGGCGCGACTGGCGTCGCACTTGGTGCCGCTGCGCTGGGTGCCGCCGCAGCGGTGGAGTCATCTCCAATGTTGTCAACGATTTTCACGCCGGCCGGCACGTCGTGCAGAAGATTCAGCAGCGCCGAATGCTGCCCCGGCCGTAATTTTCCTGTGATCGTTAGCGTGTTCCCAACTCCCTGCACGCTCGCTTTTCCAGTCAAATTTCGCGCGGCCAGCGCATCGTCAATTTTTTGTTTCACTTGCGCAGCTTTTGCGCTCAACACCGGTTCGGCTTTCACCGGAGCAACCGTCTTTCGCGGCGTCTCCACCGTCTTTTCGCTCGCGGCGACCGCAGTCGGAGTTTTCTCCGCCGCCGTTTTTTCCGGCGCTGCGATCTGCGTTGGCTGAGCTGCAGAAACTGTTGGCGTGGCCGACACATCGCTCGGATTTTGCGCGGAGTTTTGTGCCGCATTTTGCTGCGCGCTCGGCTCATCGGATTTTTCCGGCGCCGCGTTCGCTTGCGGTTGAGTTGCGGCCGGCTGCGGCGAATTCTGCGCGGCGGCGCTTGTTGCATCGGGTTGCGGCGTCGAGGCGTCGCTGGTTGAAGTTGGAGCCGTTGTTGCGCTAGGTGCGGACGCGTTTGCGTTGGCGGCTGCGTCGATGCGCGATTCGGGATGGCGAACGTCGTACAAAACTGGCTTGAGTTTGTAGGCGCCGAAGCCGATTACACCCACCATGACGAGCGCGGCTAGCACCGTCCAGACAATGCTTTTTTCCTTCGGCGGTTCATACGGAGGAATATGATCCGTGCGGCGCAACACCGGCGTTTGCATCGGGTTAGCGTTGTATGGCTCGGCAAATGAATCAGCGCCGCGCCGGCCCGGCGTCATTTGCGGATTTTCAGCGGTAAGTCCGCGCAATCCGGGATTCATCGCCACAGTTGCATTCGGTTGCGCGTTGCGATTCGCAAGCGATGGCACAGTCGCGCGCGGATTCGCATTCCGCTGCGCTGTTGCGATAATTTCGCAAATTCTCGAGAAATTCGTGGCAGCTCTGGTAGCGGTCTTCGGGTTCTTTTGCGAGCGCACGCATCACAGCCGCGCTGATTCCTGGATGAATCGTCGGATCGATCGTGCGCGGCGGAACAGGCTCTTCGTTCACGATCTTATAGATGACCGTGGTAATGCTCTCGCCGGGGAAGGGCTTTTCGCCGGTGATCATTTCGTAGAACATCACGCCGAGCGAGAAGATGTCGGTGCGGCCGTCAACGGCGCGGCCTTTCACTTGTTCGGGCGACATGTAGCTGGGCGTGCCCATCACGTGCGCGGTTTGCTGCACGGTGCCGAATTGAAGAATCTTTCGCAGTGCCGAAATCGGTGACTTTTACCGTGTCGTCGCCGGTGAGCATGATGTTTGCCGGCTTGATGTCGCGATGCACGATATTGTTTTCGTGCGCGAACTGGAGAGCGTTGCACGCCTGCTCCATGATGCGCAGCACGCGGGGAAGCGGGAACGCGTGACCGTCGTCGATCAATGTCTGAAGGCTCTTGCCTTCGACCAATTCCATCGTGATGTAGAAGAGTCCGTCTTCTTCGCCAGCGTCGTAGATAACGACGATGTTGTGATGCGTTAGCAGTCCGGCAGCGCGCGCTTCGGTTTGAAATCGCGCAATCAATTCCGAACGCGTGAGACCAGTTCCTTGCTCGCTGAGCTTGATCGTCTTGACGGCGACGGGACGGCCGATCACCGGATCGGTCGCTTTGTAGACGACACCCATAGCGCCGCGACCGAGTTCGGCCACGATTTCGTAACGTCCCGCTTTGAGGATTGCCGTCATAAATACAAATGCACGCCTCACAAATCAGGCGTGAAAAAAATCCTTTCGCTGACTGCCTACACGTGGACTAAACGGAGCGGTGTCCGTACGCGCAACTGCCGCTGATCTCCCATTCGCCCTGTTAGCACGGTAACTACTGAGTTTTCAGTGCGGCAACCGAACTAAGGTACTAGTGTGGCCCAAGGGATACGGGCGCGATCAGCGACGTTAGGGACGATGGACGGCCCGCGCAACGATGTCGAAGGCGGGACAAACCCCGCCCTTACAGCAAGTTACGAAGCCTTCCATTTCGCTATTCGCAACGCTATGGGCGAGGCATGGCCTCGCCGGGGGACATGGTGCGCTCGGGAGCCGGCACATTGGTTTCGCGGATCGGGCGGTCGACCTCTCCGGGGGCGGCGGGGGCTTCCAGGCCGTCGGTGAGCAGATAGCCCTGCAACGCGATGCCGTTGGTCCAGACGCCTTCGAGTGCGGCGATATATTCGATTTGAAGTTCGTAGAGTTTGCGCTCGCTCTCCAGAACGCGTGGGTAGGACGCGAGCATCAACCCATATTTTTCGGTCATCAGGCCGTAGGATTTTTTCGCACGCGGAAGAATGGCGTCGCGATATTCGGTGACCATGAGTTTGGCGTTGGCGTATTGATCGACGGCGCTTGCGGCGCGATCGCGGAGAGTCAGGGCGATGCGGCGCTTTTCCTGCTCAGCGCGTTCGATGTCGGCGCGGGCTGCCGCGGTGTCGCCCTGATTTCGATTCCAGATGGGAATAGGAACGCTGACCTCGGCGATACCTTCCCAGCCTTTTGCGAAGGGAAGCGCATCGAGTAACTCGTTGTTGTATTCGGCGCCGGCACGGATGGTGATGTCGGGCACAGGCTCTTTGATGGAGCGGGCCAGACGCGCTTGCGCATGCGCCGCCGCGGCTTCGGCGATTTTCACCGCGGGGCTTTGGTTCGTGATCGCTTCCACCGCGGCATCTTCGTTGAGTTCGGGCCAGCCGGAGGCGAGGTCGCCGCTGACTGTGGACATCGGGATTTCGGGTTGGCCGATGACGCTGGAGAGCGAGCGCCATTCTTCGCGAAGCGTGTTTTCCTGCATGCGGGCCGAGATACGCGCGCGTTCTGCGATCACTTCGGAATCGAGCAGTTCCGTTTCGTCGGCCTGGCCGGTGTTGAAAAGGCGGCGCTGCGTGTCGGCATCATCTTGCGAAATTTTCGCGAGGTCGCGGCGAGCGTCGAGCATTTCCTGCGCGGCGAGAACGCGGATGAACGCCATCTGCACGGCGGATTCGACACGAATGCGTTGTTCGTCGGCTTCGATGGTGGCGAGTTGTGCTTGTTTGCCAAAGACTTCGCGGCTGAGGCGAAGTTTGCCGCCGGTAACGATCGTTTGCTCCACGAAGAAGCCTTCTTTGCCACCGCCGACCGAGCCGCCGCGAATTTCGTCGCCGGTGTAGCCGACGGTTGGATTGGGATACATGCCCGCTTGCTGCTGACGCGCTTTCGCAGCGCGGATCTGCGCTTCGGCTTGGCGGAGCGTGGGATTGTTTGCACGGGCGATGGACTGGACTTGCTCGAGCGTGACGAGCGGGGATTTTGTATTTTGTTGGGCGCGTCCGAGTTCGGGGTAGTGGGGAACGATCAGAGACATGGCGCCGTGCTCATGGTGCTCGTGGGATTGAGCGTCGTGATGATGTTCGGTTTGGGGCATGTGCATTTGCATGGGTTGGTCTTGGGCGCGGAGAGGGAAGGCGGAGAGAAGAAAGAGAAGAGCGGGCACGGCGTGCCTTGGCCCTACGCGGCGCGAAAGGGTTGAGATCTTGCGGACATGGGGCGCAGCGTGCTGCGCCCCTACATGTGCGTGTTTTGGGGAATCGAGGTCGCGTTGACGCCAGGTGGAGCAAGCCCCGTCCCTACAAACCCAGGGTGTCAGCGGGGAATTGGAGATCGAGTTAGGAATTGTGGTCATGGTGCTCCTCGGTCGACGGGGGATTTTGTGGTGCGGACGGATTTTGTTTTTGCTGTTGTTGGAGGCGCGCGATCTCGTTGAATTGGTCATCGGGGAGGACGCGGATTAGCGTCATCATGCCCATCATTTCGGCGGACCAATTTGCGGGGAGGCCTTGCGTTTCGGGTTTTGCGACGACGCTATCCATGCCCATTTCCATGAAGGCGTCTTGCGGGAAGCCTTTCACGCTTTCTGCGTCATCGGCGATCGGCGAATGGTGGACGTGTTCGAAGCCGACGGTCTTTGCGAGCGTCATCATCTGGCTGAGTGCTTGCGGATCGGTCTGTGCAGCCGTGGTGATCTGACGATCGCGGAGCAAGTCCATCATGCTGTTCATCATGTGATGGGGAAGGTGGCAGTGAACCATCCACGAGCCGGGATATTTGGCTTCGAACTCGACGACACGCGCTTGCGCGACGCCGACGAGCACGGTGTTCATCGGGTACCAGCTTGATTCGGGTGCGCGGCCGCCTTCAGTGCCCGTTTGCACAAATTGATTGCCGTGCAGGTGGATCGGATGGTGATCCATGCCGAGATTCACGATGCGAAGGCGTACGCGGCTGCCGAGTCGAGCGATCATCGGCGTTATGGCCGGAGCGGAAACGCCGTTGAAGGTGAGCCAGTTGAACTCCATGCCGGCGCTGTTTGGCACGGTGTTGCTGGGAAGAACCGCCCACTCCTGAAGAACGATGGCGTAGTCGTGATCGACGCGCGGCTTGTACGGTTTTTCGGGATGCGCGATGAAAAGACCGATCTGACCTAGCATTTCCTGCATCGCGCTATGCGCGTGGTAGAAAAATGTGCCTTCCTGATGGACGGTGAACTCGTAAGTGTATTTTTCGCCGGGCGGAATTGGTTTCTGGCTGATCCACGGGACGCCATCTTGTTCGATGGGAATTTCGAGGCCGTGCCAGTGGACGGTCGTAGACTCCGGCAGGCGATTCTCAAAGATGACGCGGACGCGATCGCCCTGGTTGATCTGGATCGTCGGGCCGGGGCAACTGCCGTTGTAGCCCCAGGCGTCGATCGTTTTGAACGGGGCGATCTTGCGTTTGACGACTTCGCTCGTGAGGCGGAAGACTTTTACGTTGCCGTCGAGTTCGAAGGGGAGATCGGGCACGTCCGGTGTGATGACGGCGGGGCCGGGAGATGTGTCGTTCGCGCGCGTGTGATGCGGATGGGTGTTTGAGGCGGGTGGCGCCTGCGCGTTGAGTTCGTTGCTCAACCCCAAGAGGGCGGCGCTGAATGCGGCGGCGTTTTGGAAGAAATTTCTACGGGTGCTGCTCATTTAAAGCCTCCGGCGAATAGCTAGATCAATCGATTCTGGCGTTTAGCAAAGGATGCAGGTGAATTGTGGGCGCACGAATGCGGTGCGCTGGTTATGACAAATCCGTACGGATCGGGAAGGGAATCAGATGCGAAGGATAGAGAGGTTTTCGAGCGGGATGCTTCGTTGAGGGGATTCGTTTGAGGCGAGCGGTTCTTTGTGGCGGAAATGCGACGCGAGTGCGTAGGTTGGAGGGACGATCGAAAACGCTACGGGCGACGTGTTGGAAGATTGGACTCGAGCGGATGATTCCTGAGGCATCAGAGCAGCAATCAGAGGCGCTTGCTCGCCGCACATGGCTGCCGAAGAGAAAGAGAAGGACGAGGTTGCAGCCTGCATCGCGGTGTCGCTGTGATGGCAACTGTCGGGATTCGAGGAGACGGCTGGGCCGGAGCAGTGATTCATCGCCGCGCAAACGGAGCCGCAGGCGGGAACAAATAACATCGCGACGATCGTTACGATCGCGATTGCAGAGGCGCGGAAGTTTTGCAGGATGCGCATGAAATGGTTTGGACGAGGCCAGCCGAAATTCTCAGTGCAGGTCGTCCCGTGCAGGAGTGATTTTACCTGATTGGGGACTGGAACGCCCATTTCTTCGCCGGGGATGGCGCGAAGAAATGGGCGGCTCGGGGATGGAGGTGACGTCGCAGTCTGAGATCCTTCGCTTCGCTCAGGATGACAACGTCTTTGATGAATGCCGTTGAGACCAGTGGGATGGCTGAACTAGCGCGACGGCGATGAGCCGGATGAGCCCGCGCCGTTATCGTTCAGCTGAATCGAGATGCGCTTGCCATTGGGATAAATCGAGCTGAGCTGCTTCGAACCGTCGGGGCCATCAGTAGTACCGATCGCATCCGTGGTGTTGGGCGACGCTTCTTGTTTGATTTGCGCGGCAAACGTGGCGACGGTGTCTTTACCATGCAGCAGGGTTACCTGAACATTCGGGCCCTCGCCGGTCCACTCCGCGGTGTATTTGCCGGAGTCGATGGTTTTGCCGTCCACGGTGACCTTTTGATCGATGCGGATCGTCGTTTTGTTGGCTTCGGCGCTGATTGCGACCCCAGCGAAGAAAAGCACTACAGTTGCGAGTATGGCTGCGAGTTTTGAAAGTTTCATTTAGTGAAGCTCCTTAATTTTTCCGCGTCCACGCCGATCAGGACACAAAAAACTGCCCGCGGAATCGGTTTCCGTTTATTTGATTTGTTAGATGGATGGGTACTGCGTTCGCGTTACTTAGGGAAACACTGTATGCGGAATATTTGCTGCAGATTGAGACGGCAGGAAGAGAAACAGCTCAAGACGCGATGATTGTGCGGACATGGGGCGCAGCAAGGCTGCGCCCCTACAACATCGAGGTGAAGCAGCGTGAGGCGATCCTGGCGACCGCAGGCGCGAGCTTAGGCAAAGCCTCGCACCAAACATCGAGGCAAGACGCAGCGGTGGGCGGAGCAAGCCCCGCCCCTACAAGGTCGAGCAGAGCCTAGCCTTTGATGGCGGCGCGGATTCTGGGGGGGCCGGAGACGGAGGTTTTCAGGTCGGGAGTGGAGGCTAGTGCGTCGAGAATCGAGCGGGTGACGTTGTCGTCGATTTCGGCGGCCCGGCGGATGTCGACGGGGTAGCGCACGACGAATTCGAGGCCGGCGGCGTCGGTGAATTGGAGGCGCGACTCGGGTTTCGGCGTGCTGAGTGAAACTTCCAAGCGGCGTTCGGTGCTGCCAAGCTGGTTTTCGATGACGCTCCGATATTTTTCGAATATGGCGTCGACGATGGCGGTGAGTTTTTCCTGGACGAGCTTGTAGTTGCTCTCGGGTGTGAGGCCGACGGCGACTTCGTGCCACGCGTACTCGGTACCGGGGAGTTGCTTGAAGAGCGGCGTGCCGGCCTGAAAGAGAACGGAGTTGGAGAACATCACGACGCGGCCGGTGGGATAAAGCTCAATGCCGGTGCCGGCGAGTTCCATCAGGTAAAAGCGGACGAGCCCGATATCGATGACGTCGCCGGTGACGCCGGCGATGCTGATGCGATCGCCGACGCGGATGCCATAGCGGCCGATCACGAAGAAATATGCGGCGATGGAGAGCAGGATCGCCTGGAGGCCGACAGCGATACCTGCGGTGACGAATCCCGCGAATGTTGCGAGGGAACTGAACTCGCTGACGAAGCCCATGATGAGGACGACGCCGATGAGGAAGCCGACGACGAAGCGGCGCATCAGCAGGAATTGACGGCGGCGGCGCGCTTCATGAACATAGCGGAATACCAGGCGTCGCCAGACTTCGGACAGGATGAGAACGGCGGCGAGAGCCAGCGCGATACCGAGGACGCGCGTGATCAGGCCGCGCAATTCGTACTCGGATTCGGTGCGGATGGATTTTCGCCACTCCTGGAGGTTCGTGTTGCTTTCGTCGAGAACGACGATTTCCTGGCTGAGGGGGACGACGGCGGTGGCGAGTTCTTTGAAGCGGGCGGTGATGGCTTGGAAGGCTTGCGTTGTGGATTCGGGAGAAGCGGAGCCGGTCGCGTTTGATGCGGCGGGAGCTTGCGCTTGGTTGGCAAGATCGCGGCCTTGCTTGATGGTTGCAACCAGGATGTCACGGAGTGGTTTGCGAATCTCATCGGCGGTCGCGCGCATCTTCGAAGTTTCCTGCGCCATTTGCTCGATCTGATGCATGGTTTGCATCTGATCGAACAGAGCGAGCGATTGGCCGATGAGTCCCGATGGGGCGGCATTGACGGCGGGCTTCGCGATGGCGGCGGATGCGGCGGCGGCCGCAGTGGCGCCTGATTTTTTCGTGGTCTCCTCGCCGAGCACCTCCGGCACGGAATGCGCGAGTTGATCGATGCTGCCTTCGAGGCCTTCGGCACTTTCCGTGGCACCGCCGACGAAGGACGCCAATTTCTGGATTGTGTCTTGC
This sequence comes from uncultured Acidobacteriota bacterium, assembly GCA_963766985.1. Lineage (GTDB taxonomy): Bacteria > Acidobacteriota > Terriglobia > Acidiferrales > UBA7541 > Acidiferrum. Next base: position 29,514 of record CAVYCJ010000002.1, on the reverse strand, counting down.
AGAGCTTTGTTGAGGGTGAGAAGACCCTGCAGGCGATCGCGCTGCGCAAGGAGATCTTTTTGTTTTGCGCGAGGGGCCGAGGCGAGTTGTTTTTCGACGGCGTCGAGTTTTGTTTGCGTGTCGTCGATTTGAGCGGCGATTTTCGCGGCGGTCTGCGCGAGATTTTGCTGCTTCGAAGGCTGTCCGTTATTTGATTGTGATGAATCGGCGTTGTTCGTTGCGCCGCCGGACTTTTCGGATTTGTTCATCGAGGAGAGGATCGCGGCTTCGGCGCGGGCGGATTGAAATGCGAGGCGAACGGCTTCGGAGGCGAGGCTGCGCGTGTTGTCCTGATAGATGGCGTCGCTGGGGAGGCCGACGGGTTTTACTTTAGAGGTGACGTCGCGATACCAGGTGATGACGGCGTTGAGGTGATGCAGGATGGCGTCGCGGTCGAGTTGGGCCGGAGCGTTGGTTGGATTCGCCTGCGGCGGTGCGGGCGAAGTTTTTGGGGTTTGGCTTCGGGACGGGGAGACGGTTGCGGCTCCGACAAATATTAGAGCGGCGAGGAAGAGAAGAGTCCAGTGCGCGATGCGACGGCCAATCGGTGAGACGGCTGAATTCGCTGGGGCGGTGGGTGTCGCCGCGGCGCAAGGATATTTAGTTATTTCGTGGGAGCCGATAGTTCCGGCAATTCGCCGTGTGTTCATGCGCTCTTTCTCTCAATAATGTTGAACCGGCGGAAGAAACGAACTGGGTAATCGAAACAAAGCCCCGCGTAGCCGGTGGCCGGGCAACAACTTACTTCACTCAATATGTCACTAAATAGGACGCCGGAAGAACGGAAAAGGCTACCTCGGAGAGGCGAAATCGTTACTCGGGATTTGCTTCTTAGAACGTAGGTCGTAATTGAAATCAAAAAAATAGCCCCACGCTATGGATTGGCGTGGGGCCGTAAGTTATGGTGCGCCCGGAGAGAGTCGAACTCTCGACCTTTTCGTTAGGAATGAAATGCTCTATCCATCTGAGCTACGGGCGCACGGGGCCATTATCGCAGATTTTGCGGTCCGTTTTGAGAGGCCGTGTGTGCGGAGGTTTCGTCGGGGTTTCACGTACGATCGAAGCCATTCCTGAGAGCCATTTGCTTTTCTTTTCGCCATTCCTTATGTTCTTGGCGCCACTCTTCACACAGTCGACGCATCAAGGCATGGGATGGACGCGAGTAAAGACCAACCTTTCGAACCGAAGTCGACATCGGATCACACCCTAAATATTGATTGGTCCAGCGAGACTGAACGCAGCATCGGACCGTATCGCCTCGTGAGGCTTCTGGGCGAAGGCGGCATGGGCGAGGTGTGGCTCGCCGAGCAGAAGGAGCCGATTCATCGCGCCGTTGCGCTCAAGCTGATTAAAACGGGGATGGACACGAAGACGGTGATCGCGCGCTTCGAGTCGGAGCGCCAGGCGCTGGCGCTGATGGATCATCCGAACATCGCGCGCGTGTTCGACGGCGGCTCGACGCCCGAAGGCCGGCCGTACTTCGTGATGGAGTACGTTCCCGGAATCGCGATCAATCGCTATTGCGATAAGCACGAACTTACGCTGCAAGAGCGGCTCGAGTTGTTCATGGATGTGTGCGAAGGAGTGCAGCACGCGCACCAGAAAGCCATCATCCATCGCGATTTGAAGCCTTCGAACATTCTGGTGCATGAGCGCGACAACAAGGCGATCGCGAAGATCATCGATTTTGGGTTGGCTAAAGCGATTGCGAGCGCCGATCGTCCTGCGGACCAGACGATGTTCACGCAGGTGGGCGCCGTGGTCGGCACTCCCGAGTACATGAGCCCCGAGCAGACGGACTCTGCGGAAGGCGGAGTCGATACTCGCACGGACGTTTATTCGCTCGGCGTAATTCTGTACGTGCTGTTGACGGGCGTGCTGCCGTTCGAAAGCGAAACGCTGCACGGTTCGAGTCCGCAAGAGATTGTTCAGAAGCTGCGTGAAGTCGATCCGCCGCGACCAAGCACGAGAATTCGATCGTTGGGCGATGTATCGAAGACGCTGGCGGAGCAACGAAAGATAGAGCCGCGCACATTTGCGAGTCGCCTGTCTGGCGAACTCGACTGGATCACGATGAAGGCGCTCGAAAAAGAGCGAAGTCGCCGGTACGCCTCGGCGAGCGAGTTGTCCGCAGATATTCACCGCTATTTGAAGGATGAGCCGGTGCTCGCCGGTCCGCCAAGCGCGACGTATCGCGCGAAGAAATTCATCCTGCGCCATCGATTCGGAATGGCGATCGGGTCGCTCTTGTTCATATTTTTGATCGCTTTTGCGGCTACGGTCGCGGTTCAGGCAAAGCGAATCGCCAAAGAGCGCGACCGCGCCAATCGCGAAGCGGCCACATCGAAGCGGGTCAGCGACTTCATGCGGAACATGTTTACTGTTTCCGATCCGAGCGAGGCGAAAGGAAACACCGTCACCGCTCGCGAGATTCTGGATAAAGCGTCGAAGGATATCGAGACGGGTTTGTCGGACGATCCCGAAGTGCAGGCCCGGCTGATGTACACGATGGCGAAGACGTATCAAGGCTTGGGGCTGCCAACCGAGGCGCTGCGACTTGACCAGCGCGCGCTCGAGATTCGGCGTCGCGTTCTCGGGCCGCGCAATGTGGATACGATCGACGCTATCAACGCCGTCGGCATCGACGAGTATCAACAAGGCCACTACGATGAAGCGGAAAAGCGTTTTGCCGAAGTGCTGCAATTGAGGAGAGAAGTTTCAGGGAACGAAGACCGCAACACATTGGGAGCAATGGCCAATCTCTCGGCGGCTTATCAAGTGCAGGGGGAGTACGCGAAAGCAGATCCATTGCAGCGCGAATTGCTGGCGACCCGACAGCGCCTTTTTGGTCCGGAGCACAGTGACACGATCGAATCGATGCTCTTGCTGGCGAACACGCTGAACAGCGAACACAAAGAAGCGGAATCCGACAAGTTGTTGCGCGATGCGTATGCAATCCAAAAGCGCAAGCTAGGACCTGACCATCCCGACACGCTTTTGGCGATGGGAAATCTCGCCGCGAACCTCAAAGACGAGAAGAAATACGCAGAGTCCAAAGCGATGTTCGAAGAACTGTTGCCGATTGAAAGAAAGGTATTGGGCGAAGAACATTACCTGACGCTTTCCGCGCGCGTCTCTCTTGCCGAGATTCTCTCGGTAGAAGGTGATTACGCTGGGGCCGAGAAGAGTTTTCGTGAAACCCGAGACCTAGATGCGAAAGTGCTTGGGCCTGACCATCCGCAGACGATTGAGCACCTGGGGGAGTTTGGCATTGTGCTCGCCCGTGAGCACAAGAACAAAGAAGCAGAGCAAGTATTCAAGGAGGCGTTGCACCGCGCGGAGAAATCGAAGATTGCCACTGCGCTACCGGATGCCTGGTACGGTCTGGCGACCGGTGCGGCAATTGAGGGGAATCGCGATCTTGCTCTCGATCGCCTGAAAAAAACGTTCGAGCATGGTTATACCGATGTCGAAGGCGTGCGCAACGATGACGATTGGAAATCGTTCCGCGGCGACCCACGATTCGAAGCGCTCCTCGCCAGCGCAAGCAAACACTAGAATTCAGAGCGAACTTTCAGGTGCGTAAATGAGTCCTGAACCCCAAGAAGGCATGGTTAAGGTTCGATTCGACGACCCGGGTGGCCACACTACCGAGACTCTCTGGGCAAGACTGGTCGAGCCGAATCGCTATCAGCTCGATAACAGTCCTTTTTTTGCCTACGGAGTGTCATGGCAAGACATCGTAGAAGCACAGGTCGGCAGCGACGGTGTTCTTCAATTCGTTCGCTGTGTGAAGAAGTCGGGCAACCGGACCATTCGCGTGATTTTTCAGGATTATCGTAGTGCTGATCCGGAAGCTGCGAAAGTCCTCACGGGGCTATGCGATCTTGGGTGCACGTACGAGGGAATGCAGCCGAGGCTGATTTCAATTAATGTGCCACCAAAGGTCAACCTGCGACATGTTACGGATTTCCTCCAGCGACAGTCCGGGCTGCAGTGGGAATACGCCGATCCAACGTACGAGGAAGTAACGAAGTGTATTCACTAACGGTGCGAAAAATTATCTCTACTGCAGGTGGTGTTCGACTTCTTTCGCGATCTCGGAAGCCGTTTTCTTCACTGTTTTTTCCGGCGCCTGTTTCTCCATCACGAACTTCGCAGCGGCGACGTACGGATTCATGGTGATTACGGCTCCGATTTTCTTGCCGCTGTTTTCATCCTTGGCAGTTTCGTAAAGCGGCTTTTGCGGTGCCGCGAGATCGGTGAGCGTCACGTATAGATCCATCTTCGCTTCGCCCGAGCCAAAGCCGATGATCGCGCGGCGCCGGCTGTTGCCTTCGTCCACTTCGGTGAAGACACCCTTCAGCAAAGCGCCCGTTGCCGGTGGAGTGGCTCCAGGCGGCAATCGTTCCGCTTTGTACCCGGCCTTTTCCAAATCCGAGACGATGCTTTTCGCCATCAGATCGACGATCTTCTTCGCCTGACAATCGGGATCGCGCTCACAGCGTTTACGCGGTCGCTCGAGAATGCCCGGCCGCACCTCGCCGATGACTCCGCCTTTGTCGGTCTTCACGTCGCCCGCATCAAGTTCGAAATCGCTGACCCAGACTTTCGTGTCTCTCGAGAAATTGTGTGTCGCCACGGCTGGTTCTTGCGCAGAGGAAGAAGGCGCCGGCGTCGAGGTGCGCGCGGAAATTACCGCGACCGCGCACAAAAGCAGGAATCCGAGTACGAGGAAGTGCGTTCTCATATGTGTGTCCGCCTGAACGATGCAAAACTGCGGGACAGTCTATATGGATTTTTCTTCAGCGCACTGAAATTTTGTAAAAGGGAACGGGTCCTGCCAAGGATTGTTAAGGAATCGCCATCTTGTCGGCCAGCTGAAAACGCCAATCTTCGGGATCCTTTACACCGTTATGAACCCGATCGTGAAGGTTACACAATTTCATAAAGGGCTTCGCGAAGCTGGCGTCCGGGAATGCGGTCGTGGAGTAACCGCAGTAAATTTTTGTGGTGCCTTCGGCCACCAATCGGTTCCCGTAACGTTCTACTTCCAGGGCTGCCTCGGTGTTTCTGAGCCGGCTCAAGATCACGTCCTCAAGCTCACCGTAAATGCGAATGTGGCCGCCCTCGGACCTTTCCTGCGTCGGTCGGATGACCAACTCAATCAGAGTCTCTACGACTTTTGAGGTGGCCAGGCCTGACTCGAGATCATGAATGAGGTCTTCCACGTCAGTTACGACCCACAAACCGGTCTCAACCATCTGCCAGGACATTCAGCCCGCGCTCTTCGATCTGTGATTCGATCTGTGCTGCGTGCTCCAGCGATGCGATCAGGATCGCACCTTCTCGTTGACTCAGGCCTTGATACAGAAAATCAGCAATCGGCGCAGCGGGGAATTGAGAGGGTTCGAAGAAGTGAACGCAGTGAAAATTGGAATCAGGTACTGAGTCTGGCACGGTCAGCCTCGAGCGTGGAAGGTGTAGCTGATGTCTTACCGATAAGCAGTTATAGCTTGTAGAAGTGTCGCTGGCAAACGAAGAGTTCGAAGAATCGAACTCGTCCAAAGCCGATTACGTTACGGATGTGTGTACCACGGCTATTTCAAGCGTGGTGTTGCGGAGGGACTAGTGGACGGAACGATCGCGCCTCGCCGAATGCTCATGCTTGGGAGCGCCGCCCGCAGCCGCGTCGTGCGCTCTTTCGATCCCCGCGACGATCTCCTTGATACTGTCGAGCAGCTTCCAGGGCTCCGATTTCGAAATGACGTGCGTAAACCCCGCTTTGCGTGCCGGCCCTTCCAATCCCCAGGGATCGGAAAGGGTAAACAAGATCATCGGTGTCGACGCATCGATCGCGTGAATCTGCCGCCCAACCTCGATCCCATCGATGTCGGGCATGCCGAGGTCGAGCAAAACCAGATCCGGCTTGAGCTCCGCAAACTTCTTCACGGCGGTCTTGCCGTTTTCCGCCGAGCCGCACACCGTCCAACGCGACCCGACCAGGGCTGATACGACGCGTCGCGTCGCCTGCGAGTCATCGACCACCATGATTCTCAAACTCATACGGAGACCCCCAGACCCAACCGGTTCATACAATGGTTTCGAGCCTTACCACTTTGAGGTATCGCGCCACCCATCGAATACAGCGTTTCCATCAGTCGCGTACTAAGTGTGACGTTTCAGGCAACTTACTGGCGCGAATGGCCTGGCTGCTCATATTGAGAAGCAGGACTGCGCCGCCCCTGGGCAACCACACCCTCGAAATTGACACCGTCGCTTGGCTGACTTACAGTGCCGAGTCGTACCACGCACTCCATTCTTTGGCGAAGTTTCCGAGGCTGACAGACAAATGCTGAGAGCGATCGCGATCGGAATCCTTTGTTTCGGTATGTGCGCAACGCTAGCGGGAGCCAAGACAACCGTGACGACACAGCCGTTTGGAAAAATGCCCGACGGAACGCAAATCGAGGCGTACACACTGACCGACGGAAGCGTCGAGGCGACGATCATCACCTACGGCGGCATCGTTGTGTCGCTGAAAACGCCCGACCGCAACGGAAATTCCGCGGACATTGTCCTCGGCTTCGACGACCTCGACGGCTACTACTCCAACAGCAATGGGACCAAGGGCGGCGCCTTCTTCGGCGCGCTCATCGGACGCTATGCGAATCGCATCGCGAAAGGGCAATTCACGCTCGACGGCAAGACGTACAACTTGCCGATCAACAACGCGCCCAATTCGCTTCACGGCGGGCCGCACGGTTTTAACAATCAGGTATGGAAGGGCAAAGAGATTCCCAACGGCGTCGAACTAACCTACGTCAGCAAGAATGGTGAAGCCGGCTATCCGGGCACGCTGACTGCGGTCGTTCGCTACACGCTCGCCGCCGGCGAACTAAAAATCGATTACAACGCGACGACCGACAAAGACACCGTCGTCAATCTCACGAATCACTCCTACTTTAATCTTGCCGGCCAGGGGAAGGGCGACATCCTCGGCAACATGCTGACGCTGCAAGCGTCAAAGTTCACGCCGGTCGATGCTGGACTCATTCCGACGGGCGAACTGAAGCCCGTCGCGGGCACGCCGTTCGATTTCACAAAATCAACCGCGGTTGGTGCGCGCATCGAAGCCGACGACGAGCAGATCAAGCTCGGCCACGGCTACGATCACAATTGGGTGCTCGACTCGACCGACGGAAAAGTAGCGCTGGCCGCTGAAGTCTATGAACCGACCACCGGGCGAGTGCTACAAGTGCTCACCGATCAGCCGGGCATTCAGTTTTACACGGGCAATTTTCTCGACGGCACAGTGAAAGGCAAGGGCGGCGTGTCCTACGGACGCCGGTCGGCGCTCTGTCTCGAAACGCAACATTTCCCGGATTCGCCGAATCATCCCGACTTCCCAACCACCGAGCTCAAGCCGGGCAAAAAATATCACACCGTAACCATCTTCAAATTCTCGGCTCGCTAGCGAAAAACAATCCCACGCTGCGGCGCCATTACAGGGGAGCCGCAGCGTGTCGCGTTTCTCTGGTCTCGATATCGCCTATTTTAAAAACGCTGTCATCCTGAGCGACAGCGAACGATCTCAGCGTTCAGCCCGAGCACGATTCGAACCGTCGTGCTCACATCCCCCACTGCACCATCGTGTAACTCTTTGCCGGCACCTCGAACCGCGTGCGTCCGTTGCTCGTTGTCGGCTTCGCAAACTCCGTCGGCACAACCTTCTTCGGCGACTGAAAGCCATTCACCGCTTTCAAGTCATCGCCCGTCAAAACCCATGCCGCCTGCACCTTCGTAGGCGCCTTGTCTTCCCACACGATCTCGACATCGTGCGACTTCGCCAAGTCCCGATTCAAAATGAACGCCACCGCGCTGCCGTTGCTCGCGTCGTACGATCCCGACACATCGAGGTGCGGCACCGCCGTCGTCTTCTCATCGCGGCTTCCGTACAATCCCTTCACATCGTAGGTGGACGACTCGACGACCACATCCAGCGCCGCGCCGCGAGCGAACTGCAACGCCCAACTGTACGGATAGAAAATCGTCTGCAGAAAAATTCCATCCGCATTCGTCATGATCGGCGCAATCACATTCACCAACTGCGCCAGGCAACCGATCTTCACGCGATTCGAATTGCGAATCAGCGTATTCAGCAATCCGCCGACGAGCAACGCGTCCTCCAGGTTGTAAATTTCCTCGAGCAAATGTGGCGCCGACGTCTTGTGCCCGTCCACCGCATCGCCGCGCCGCTCGCGATACCACACGTTCCATTCATCGAACGACAGCCACAACTGCTTCGGCGACCGCTTGTGTCCTCGCACCAGGTCGCACACCGCGAGCGACTCCGTGATCTGCCGATCCATCGTCAGATTCATCGCCAGGAAGTGTGCCGAGTCTCCGCCGGTTGTTTCCGAATTGTCGAAATAGCGATGCAGTGACAGCCCATCAACGTACTCGTAGCACTGCTCCAGAACTTCGCGATCCCATTCGAGATACGTCGGCATCCCGGAACTGCTCGACCCGCACGCGATCAGCTTGAGCGAATTATCGACATACCGCATCTGCCGCGCCGCGTCTGCCGCCTTGTAGCCGTATTCGGTCGCCGACATATGGCCGATCTGCCACGGCCCGTCCATCTCATTCCCCAGGCACCAGTGCTCCACCTTATAAGGATCCGCGATGCCGTTCTTTCGCCGCAGGTCGCTCCATCGCGTTCCCTTATCAACGTTGCAATATTCCACGAGCGCCGCTGCTTCTTCGGGCGTGCCCGTGCCCAAATTCAATCCCATCAACGGCTTCGTATTCGCCAGCTTGCACCACGCCATAAATTCGTCGGTGCCGAACTGATTCGAATTCAGCGAATTCCACGCCTTGTCGAGCGTTACCGGCCGATCCTTTTTCGGGCCGATGCCATCGAGCCAGTTGTAGCCCGAAACAAAATTTCCGCCGGGATACCGAATGATCGGAACGTTGATCTTCCGAATTTCCTCCAGAGTGTCTTTGCGGAATCCGTTCGAATCCGCCAGCTTCGATCCGGGATCGTAAATCCCTTCGTAAATCGCCCGCCCCAGATGTTCCAGAAACGATCCAAACAAATTGCGATCGATCGACGAAACGCACCGCCGCGTATCGAAATAAACGCGCGCAGTTCCCCCTGCGCTCGCAGCACCTCCCTGTGACCGCGCCCATGCAAGCGGCGCAAGCAGCGAGTCTGCCGAACATGCGAGGCCAGCCGCAGTTGCGGTTTGCAAAAACGAGCGTCGGGACGAGCGAGGCATAGCGAAATCTCCTGAAGGAAAATGCGCGCCGGCGAGCAGCGGCAAGTAATCGTTTACCAGCGCTCGAAAAGCTAGAGCCTTACTGCTCCTCTGTCAACCGTTTGTTGTGAAGAATCGACCGCCGCCGCTAATTTTTGGCTTTCGGCGCCGCGGCAACCTTATTGGCAGGGAGCTTTGCGAAGTCTTTGACGTAAACGCGCACCTGAAAATTCGTCGAAATCTTGGTGTACCCTGCGGCGAGTTGATCCTTATATCGATCCAGAAAGAAATCCAGCGGATCGGATGGATCCATGTCCAGCAGGACGACATCGCAATCCTGCATCGTCACTTTTCCGAACTGTCCGCGATTTCCTATAAACGCGATGTAGTTGCCCGAAAATTTCGGCTGCGCCTTCGCGCTCGTCTCACTTTTCGCATCGCTGACGAATGTCTCCGTGATCTTGGTCGGTTCCACCCGGACCGTCGCCACTTTCCCCTCGATGTGCGGCGCCGGCAGCAGTTGCTCAAGGTCAAAGATCAAATCGTTTCCGTCGGTCGCAAGGCCGGGCACTTTCCCCGATTTGATCAGATTATCGACCTCGATGCCGAAGGCATCCATCAGTCCCTTCACTGGAATCTTGAGCGCCTTCACCTTCTCCGCATGCAGCCGTACTTGTCCGTCAGGTGTCGGAACCAGCGCTCCTTCGGTTTCGAACGGAATGTCGCCTTTGTCCTTCAGTCGCCCTTTCACTTTCAAGTGCCCGTTAGCGGCAGTCGTTACAGAAAGCCCAGACAGCGGCGATCCCGGCCGCGCAAACACAAACTGATTCAGCAGATTTGCCAGATCGTGCAGGCTGATCGCAATCTCCGCCGAATCGATTCGAATCTTGAACGATTCCTTGTCGTCGAACACCGGCATTTCGTGACCGTTGATCGGAACGAACGCTCCACTCAAATTGTTGATTTGGACGGCAACATTCTCCGCGAAACGATAGTTCACGTTGCGCATCGAGGCGCGCACCGATCCATCGACAGCTTGTTGGGGCTTCGAATCCTGCGTCGCCACGATCGCAGGAACCGTGAAGCACGCGATCAGCAGCGCGACCCAGCCGGCGATCGCGCGATACGAGTATCCGCGCTTCGCTGGCGGTTCGGCGGTAGTGGTCTTGTTCTCCGGTTCCATCGATTCAGTCAACTCGCATCATCCAAACACCAACGTCTCAACTTTGCGGTTGTTTGTCCGTGTCTTTCTGTGGAGGAGGTGCCGGCGGACCAACCTGCGGCGTCACCGTCCCAGGGTCCGATCGCTCCGGCGGAATGAGTTTGTTGATCTTTAAGCTTTTGAAAATGTTCGGCCAGTATTCCTTCACCACGTTATCCAGCGCGCTGAATCCGAGGCGCACACCAAATCTTGTGAACGTTTTGCCTGCCGTCCGCTCGCTGTCGGGCAGGTAACTTACGGCGAGGCTCTCCGCCATCAGTCCGCCCATTACGTTCGACCAATTAAATGTCTGTCGTCCATCATCGGTTCTTGTGATCAGAACACGCGACATCGCATAGAGGATGCGGGTCTTCGGGCTGCCGAACAGTTTTACGAAGTAGCGCGGGTCTTCATGCGTCAAGGAAGGGATGACGCCTGTTCCCAATAAATGACTCGAAGCGTTGCTCGCCACGGATGAGCCGTAACGCTTGCCGTATCCATCCCAGCCTTGCCCGTAATCGGGCAGGGAATTTCGCGCCTGGCTGATGCCCGCGGTGAATAGCGACCCGATGAACCGGGATGGCGCGATCGTCTCATCCACCGCCAACTGAAATTTCTGCTTCGAACTCAGCGGCCGGCGTTCGTGCGCCAACTCCGGGAAAAATATCGACCGCTTCCCGAGCACTTCCATCGTCTGCTTTGATTTGAGCTTTCGGCCCTTGGTCGGACTGCGGCGCCGGTGTCTGCGGAGTCGGCGCGTCGGGTAGGTTGGCGGCTGGCGTCGTGTGGTCTTCACGTCTGAGTCTGCGCCCGCGCCGCGGTTGTAGTTCCAATCGCCGCGATCAGCAAAAACGCCGCGAAAAAAATGACGCTCCAATACGAAACTGCACCTTTTGGGAATCCCCGGTTCGCCAACACTCCCCCTGAATCGTAACCGCGTGGTCTTTGCGCTCCGAAAGCACCGCAATATCTCGCCGCCATGAACAGTCCCCGCTGCGAGCGCGGGCAGTCATCCCTGTCCGCAGAAGGACTTAGATGCAGCACACCGTCCATTCGACGTGGCGCAAAAAAATTTGCGCCGTCTTCGAGCCTATCAGGTTTCCGCAGTACGTCGCGGTTCAAAAGTGTGTGCTATTATCTGGCACTCAACGGCTCGCTTTTCGATCCCCACCTCGCTCGGAGGCCCCCATGAGTCGCACGCTGAAAATAGTTGGCATCGTTGTCGTCGTTTTAATTTTGTTAGTGGTCATCGCGCCGTTCCTCATTCCGGTTAACCATTTCCGTCCGGAAATCGAACAGCAGGCTTCTGCCGCTCTCGGCCGCAAAGTGGAGGTCGGCAATCTCAGCTTGTCGCTCTTTAGCGGCGCTCTCGGCGCCGACAACCTTTCGATTGCCGACGACCCGAAATTCAGCTCCGCTCCGTTCCTCACCGCGAAGTCGCTCAAAGTCGGCGTCGAAATGATGCCGCTGATTATGTCCAAGACGCTCAACGTCACCGACGTGGTCATTGACAGCCCGCAGGTGTCGCTGATTCGCAACGCCAACGGCGACTGGAACTACTCGACGCTCGGCGCATCCCCGACAAAGGCACAGGCCCAGGCCGCCCCGGCGTCCGCGCCCGCACAATCTGCCGCCAAGCCGGCGACTCCGGCCACACCTGCATCGAGTACCGCTCCAGCATTCACGGTCCAAAAGCTTGGAACTGAAAAACGGACAGATCACCGTCAGTTCCGTCGGCTCACAGAAAAAGAGCAACTACACCAACTTGGGCGTCGTCGCATCGAACGTCTCGCTGGTCTCCAAGTTTCCCGTGACCGTCACCGCCGATTTGCCCGGCGGCGGCAACTTCAAAGTCGACGGCACCGCCGGTCCCGTGAACGAAACGAATTCCGTTCTCACTCCGCTCGACGCGAAAATTACCGTCAGCTCCCTGAATCTCGCATCGACTGGTTTCCTCGACCCCTCCGCCGGCCTCGGCGGCATTCTCGATCTGGACGGAAACATTTCGTCCGCCAACGGCTCCGCATCAACCAAGGGCACCACGAAGCTTTCGAAAGCGCTCCTGGTCGCCGGCGGAACTCCAGCGAGTGAGCCGGTCAACGTAAACTTCGATACAAAGTACGACCTCGTCAAAAACACCGGCGTCCTCAATCCGTCGGTTCTCAAGATCGGAACGGCTGCGCTCAACCTATCCGGCACCTACGAAATTCCCGCCGCCGGCGCCGTCCTTCACATCAAGGTTGACGGTCAAAGTCTTCCCGTAAAAGACCTGCAAGCATTTCTGCCTGCGCTCGGCATCAATCTCCCCAAGGGTGCTTCGCTGCAGCAGGGCACGTTGAGCACAACCCTGAACGTCAACGGCCCCACCGACAAACTCGTAACCACTGGCAACGTCGGCCTCTTCGGCGCAAAACTCGCCGGCTTCGACCTCGGTTCAAAACTCTCCTCGGTTTCTGCGCTTACCGGCGTGAAGACCGGTCAGGATCTTTCGATCGAAAAAATGACGTCGAATCTGAAAATCGCGCCAGACGGAATCCAGGCCGAAAATTTCAACGCCGTCATGCCGCAACTCGGAACATTAGTCGGCGGCGGCACCATCAACGCGAAAAATCAGATGGACTTCAAAATGGCTGCAACTCTGACCGACGTGTTGGGCGCCGCGGGAAGTCCCGTCGGCAGCGCCGGCTCAATCCTCGGCCAAGTGATGGGCGGTGGCGCAGGCGGCTCGAGCAAGTGCAAGAGCTCGACCACGGTTCCGTTTCAAATCCAGGGAACGACCAGCGATCCGAAATTCATCCCAGACGTCGGCGGACTCGCCGCAGGCATGTTGAAATCGCAGCTAGGCTGCGCCGCCGGTGTCGTCCCGGGCGGCCTCACGGGGGCAGGCGCCAAACAGAATCCCGCCGGCGCCATTCAGCAACTCGGCGGTCTCTTCGGCAAAAAGAAGCCGAACTAACAACCACCCAATCAAACGCATCACCAAGTTGTTGTAGGGGCGCAGCATGCTGCGCCCCAAACGCCCAGCCCTAAACCTCCAACACCCCGGTCGATCCGCGCGTATATTCCAACGCATCACCCAACTTCCCGCCCGCGTTGACTTCGCATCCGTCCTCGCCCTAATATGCCCCCGACCGTGGCCGACCCAGACGCGCTCATCGGACAATCCGTCTCCCATTTCCGCATCCTCGAACGTCTCGGCGGCGGCGGAATGGGCGTCGTCTACAAAGCCCAAGACACCCTTCTCGACCGCTTCGTCGCCCTGAAATTTCTCCCCGATTCTCTCGCCTCCGACCCGCAAGCTCTCGAACGCTTTCGCCGCGAAGCCAAAGCCGCTTCCGCTTTGAATCACCCCAACATCTGCACCATTCACGAAATCGGCGACGCCGACGGCAAAGCCTTCATCGCCATGGAATTTCTCGACGGCCAGACGCTCAAGCACACCATCGCCTCCCGCCCCATGGATTTGGAACGATTCCTCACTCTCGCCATCGACGTCGCCGACGGCCTCGACGCCGCCCACAGTCAGGGCATCGTTCATCGCGACATCAAGCCCGCCAACATTTTCGTCACCAAACGCGGCCACGCGAAGATTTTGGATTTTGGTTTGGCTAAGGTGAGCGCGAAAGGCGACTCAGGCAGTGCGGCCGATGCCGACACGCAGGCCACGCATGCCGTCGATCCGGACCAACTCACCAGTCCCGGCAGCACCCTCGGCACCGTCGCCTACATGTCGCCCGAACAGGCCAGCGGCAGGGAACTCGACTCCCGCACCGACCTCTTTTCCTTCGGAGTCGTACTCTACGAAATGGCCACGGGGCAATTACCGTTTCCAGGCGGCAGCACCGCGCTGATTTATGACGCCATCTTGAATCGCGCTCCCGTCCCTCCCACCCAGCGCAACCCCAATCTCCCTCCCGAGTGCGAGCGCATCATCTTCAAAGCCCTCGAGAAAAATCGCGATCTCCGCTACCAACACGCCTCCGAACTCCGTGCCGACTTGCAGCGCCTCAAGCGCGACACCGACTCCGGCCGCGGCACCCCGGCGGTTTCCGCGTCATCGCAATCCTCAACGCTCGCGGCTCATCACTCCACCGACAAAATTCCCGCCGCCGCCCCAGCCACAAAAAAAATCGGAAAGCTCGCCATCCCCGCCGCGATCATATTCTTACTCGCAGCAATCGCCGGCGGCTTGTACTACCGCTCCACGCACCAGACTCCCAAGCTCACCAGCAAAGACACCATCGTCCTCGCCGATTTCGACAACAAATCCGGCGACCCCGTTTTCGACGACACACTACGCCAAGCCTTGACCGTCGCGCTTAACCAGTCGCCCTATCTAAATGTCCTCGGCGACAACAAAGTCGCGTCGACGCTAAAGCTGATGGCCAAACCCGCCAACACTCCGCTTACCGCCGATGTGGCGCGCGAACTCTGCCAGCGCGCGGCGGGCAAGGCATACATTGCCGGCTCGATCGCCACGCTGGGTAGCGAATTTGTTCTCGGGTTGAAGGCCATCAATTGCCAAACCGGCGATGTCTTGGCACAAGACCAAACCACCGCACCGTCGAAGGAAAAAGTACTCGACGCACTGGGCGAGGCCTCGTCAAAGCTGCGGGGACAACTGGGCGAGTCGCTGGCGTCGGTGCAGAAATACGATGTGCCGCTCTATGAAGCCACAACCAGCTCGCTGGAGGCGCTGAAGGCCTTCAGCATGGGAGAAAAGGTCCAAAATCAGCAATCACAGTTGGCAGCCTTGCCTTATTTTCAAAAGGCAGTCGAACTGGATCCCAATTTTGCGAGGGCCTATCTCGCAATCTCAGGGGTCTACTCCTCTCAGGCAGAGACAACCCGAGCCGGCGAGTACGTCCGCAAGGCTTATGAGATCCGGGACCACGCGAGCGATCGCGAGAAAAACCTTATTGAGATCAACTACTTTGAGAGTGTTACAGGTGAAGCGGAAAAAGGTGCGCGGGCTCGAGAGCAGTATATGACCGCTTACCCCGCAACGACTCAAGACTACAACGGACTGGCAATCGATTATGCGACCCTCGGACAATACGCGAAGTCCTTCGAGGGCTATCAACAGGCGATCCGACTCAATCCGAATACCTTGCCGCCTCGCCTCAATGTCGGCAACAGCCTGATGGCGCTCCAACGATTTGACGAAGCGCGCCAGTGGATTCAGCAGTTGCTGGTGACGAATCCAGAGGCCTATTTGGCCCACAGCCAGCTCTACGCCTTAGCCTTTCTGGCCAAGGATTCTTCTGAAATGGAGCGGCAGCTGAAGTGGTTTGAGCCTCGCACGAACGATGTGAACTTCGCGCTTGCTTTGGCCTCCGACACGGAAGCTTACTCGGGCCGTCTCTCTAAAGCGCGAGACTTCA
Source organism: uncultured Acidobacteriota bacterium (assembly GCA_963766985.1). Lineage (GTDB taxonomy): Bacteria > Acidobacteriota > Terriglobia > Acidiferrales > UBA7541 > Acidiferrum. The sequence goes on along the minus strand of CAVYCJ010000002.1, from coordinate 13,624 downwards.
GTAAAAAAGCGGCCGATTCTGCTGCCCACGTTGACGCCAAAGAAAACGCCGGCATCTGGCTGGAGAATAACGCGCTGGAAGAGGCAGCCTTTGGGAATCCAGCCCTGGCGCGCCAACAGGCAGCGGAGGGAATCAAACTATCGCCCGAAAGCCAGGGCATCAATGTCGAAGCGGCTCTTGCTTACGCCATGGCGGGAGATACAGCTCGTGCGGAATCGATGGCGCAAGACTTAAATCGCAAGTATCCGCTCGATACGCAGGTCCAAGCTCTCTGGCTTCCCGCTATCCAGGGTCAGGTCGCGCTGAATCAGAAGAATCCGCAGCGGGCCATCGAAGCGTTGCAGAAAGCCACGGGAGACCTCGAATACGGTCAGATTCCGTTCCTCCTCAATATTTCGCGCTTGGATCCGACCTACATACGCGGCCAAGCCTATCTCGCCGCCAACCAAGGCAAAGAAGCCGCCGCCGAATTCCAGAAAATCCTCGACCACACCGGACTCGTTTGGAACTGCTGGACCGGCTCGCTCGCCCATCTCGGCGTCGCCCGCGCCAACGCGCTGATCGCCAAATCCTCCCAAGGCGCCGACGCCGACCTCGCCCGCACCCGCTCCCTCGCCGCCTACAAAGATTTCCTCGCCCTCTGGAAAGACGCCGACCCCACCCTCCCCCTCCTCCACCAAGCCCAATCCGAATACGCCAAGTTGCAATAACGGACTCCGACGATGCGTGGTACAAGCAGCTCCCACCGTTTAGCGGCAACAAAAATTCACTGGAGGAATAGGATGAACGAACCACGGAAGCCCGACGAAATCGAACCCTCGCCGGAAGCCCAAGCTTCGACAACAGAAGTATTGACCACCGAGGCAGCGGCCCCTTCGGATTCGGAACTTGCACTGAAGAAACTCGATGGCGTCGCGGGGGGCAAGCCAGTGATGATGGGACCCGACTTGTGGGAATAGTGCTGAAGCGCTTCTGGCACGTCTTACATCCACTTTACCGGTAACGGCGTTTATCGGGACTTTCGCGCGATCAGGTCCAGAATATCGGCAATGTTTGCCCTTGGAATGTCGGAAACGTCGACCCCGTAAATCGCCGTCATTTAGACGCGCGAACTCGTCGTGCAATTCTTGATCTGTTTTTACAGGGAAGCCGATGGTCATGATTCCTCACGTAGTCCAGAGGAAACGGGGATGCAGGATCGCACGGAGAGTGCCTTCGCGGTTACGTTCATGGTATGGTGCCCCGTCGATTTCATGTCCTGGAGGCTTTAATGAAGACCGACTTAACTACGAAACTGCTGTTGGCTTTAATCGCTTTAGGATTGTTCATGAACGCGTTCAAGCCGACGACCGTAAGGGCCGATACTGATTCCGAAGTGAAGCGCATTGCTGACGACCTCAACCGCATCTCTAGTGACATCGACCACATCACAAATGGAGTGTGTTCGAACCACAGCCTGTGCCACTAAAACGGCGCTATCACTTTATTCAAAACACAAAAAGCGGGGCAGAGGATTTGAAGTCCCCCGCCCCCGCCGTCCTAACTTGCAGCGTCATCTGTAGCAACGTGACGCGAGTGGTTTCTACGAAACATCCATCAATCGGGTGCCCTCAACTGCCCGATCGAGTTCCAAGTTTCCGATAACGGCGTTTCTCGGGAGTTACAAGCCGCGACGCCCCTACTCGACTGAAATTCTATCGTGCCAAGTTAGTCCCTGAGGCAATTCCTCAGCGGCAAATTCGAGGTGGATTACTCGGCGAGATTTTGGAGCAACACAGGCGGAAGACGCATGAAGCAAGAGCGGACGCATCGCCAACGCTCCCCCTCTTGGGACAGTGCACGTCACCGAGTTTTGCTTGTTCCACCCGCTAATTTCTTCAGCAGAGAGGCGTCCCGCACGATGCGAAGCAGGAATTGCACGTAAGGGACCGTTTTCCGGACCGCTCTCATCGAGGTGTAAACGAATTGCCAGCATACCTCCCAAAATTTCCGGTGGAGGCTGCACATGCAGCACGCCGGCTTTCGTGGTCCACGGCCCAAAACCTTCAACATCTTTGCGGTCGCGAACAGCAATCGTTAAATCCTGGTGCCAGACGACTTTCCAGTTAGATGCCCGCGTTTTATTGAAGAAGATTCCCCTAACCGCGAAGCATTCAGGACCGAGAAGTGCTTCGATGACTTCACGCACTCGTCTCGATGCCGCAAGAGCTCTAATGCTCGGGTTGGAAAGGAGATTCCTCTCTGGAGTGTGGGTGTCGTCAAATTGTTGGCTAAGAGACCCTAGTGTCGCCTCGTCCAAACAGATTGGAATGACAGCGAAGCCGTCCTGCTGAATTTGGGATACGAAATCGCTGCTAGGCATTCTGATATTTTAATCGCAAATCCGTTGCCGCGTGACTAGGCCCGATAAGTCGCGTAACCGGGCAAGAGGCGAAGGTCGAAGAGCGGGTTTTAACTGCCTGGTAGTCGCGTCATCGGCAATGCGCCCGTTTGATGTAGTATTGCGAATCGATCGGGAACGCCCCAATGTTCAATGAGCCTGCCGTCTTTGAACCGACAAATATCCATTACATAGAAACTGACTGGTTTTCCCGATCTTGCCTCTATCCCTGAACCGCGCAGAAGCGCCCAGACGGCATCGCCAACGTCCGCTATCTGCTCTGGGACCAATGTGAGGTTATGAACCGTCGCTCGTGCTGACGTGATTTGGTCTTTCAGAATTTCAGCACCCGCCAGATGTGTCTTTGTTGGGTATTGATGCTCGATCAAATCATCAGCGCAGATTTCGTCCGCAATAGACAAGTCGCCCTTGCTGAAACCGCGGTCGATGATTGCGATGAAAGCGTCTCTATTAGACACCACTTCCTCCGTGGCGGTAGCTCCGGCAGCCGTCTTAGATGATCTCTCGAAATCCGCAAAACGTCAGCATTTCGCAGTCACAATGCGATAGCTCCCGATAAGTCGCATAATCGGAAACTTGAAACCACATGTCCGGTTACGGCGTTTATCGGGAACCTGGGCGCCGTTTGCTCGGCAATTGTTGCTGGACGGCTTAGTTGCGCTGCTTGCGGAAATAGAATACAGCGATGATGTAAAGACCGATCACGAAGAACACCAACGGAAGAAATCTCGCGCCATTTCGAACTAAATTGGGCGGCAGGTTGTGTACGAACATAGCCAATAGTGCGATCACGACACCTGCGATGAACTCGCAGACGAACCAGCTGATGGACACCACCGCAATCCCAAGCAGAACGTGACCGAAGGTCTTCAAGGTTATTTGCCGAGCGTTTTCAAACGAATCGCTGCCGTACTCCAGTCTCTGAATTTATCGTACCACCACGATTTAACGATCCAAGTCCCGATAGGTCGCGTTACCGGACATTGAGAATCAGGATGATTCCACTTTACCGGTTACGGCGTTTATCGGGCCCTCGCGGCATCCTCGGCCAATCGCCCGGGTAGCGGCACGGCAATACGATTAAATTCCCAGAGTTTTTTGAGATTCGAGATGAAATCATCGCGTTGCTGCTGGCTGACACCTGATTCGGTAAAGTCGCATTGCGCCCAGAATAAACAATTCAGGTACATAGACTTTCGGTTGGCAGAAATCTCGCAAGCAACGTCGAACGCGCTGTAATCCCAGGTTTTCGCTAGTGTCGATATTTGGTTGATGGCATTTTTTCCTTTCAAGGCGTAGGCATCAGGCACACTCCCGATGAAGCCCGGGCCAAAGAACCCCTCCAGGACGCGAATCCTCACGCTGACTGCCTTATTAAATGCGCCGAGTTCTTCCGATGGAATCCAGTATTCCTGATGCTGCGATGCACCCACCACGTGAGGATTGAATTTGGCGATATATCCGTTGTCAACCGCAAATTCGGTGACGAAGCCTGCGAACCCTGATTTCTCATCTCGCGTATTCCAGTCTCTCGCAATTTGTCGAGCATATTCCGCATTGGTGACGGGATAGAAGATTGGTTGCTGCGGCAAGCGGGGCGGGAACTCGCGCATTCCCGAATCCCAAATAAGCGCCAGCTCGTGCAGCCCTACAGGGCGATAGAGGGTGATAGTCATTTCTCATCCGCCGCTCATGACACTCTGCACGGCCAGGTTCTTGATGAGTTTAGCAAGGGAAGTCGCTCAACTCCTGATTTGTCGCGTTACCGGCCAAGTGCCTGATCGCATTCCAAGTTTCCGATAACCCCGTGCAGCTTATTTGGATGACAGCAGGAATTGGTTGCCGTCCAAATCCCGGAACATCGCCGAGGTTCCCCACTCCTCCGTCTTCGGCGGTCCGAGGAACTCGATGCCCTTTGCGGACATCTCCTTATAGGATTTCGGAACATCGTTGGACCAGAAGACTAGCGGCTGAAACTGCCCGATCAGGACTTCGTGTCCGGGCGAAGTGAACAGCACAAGTTCCGTCTCAGCGCCTGGAATCCCCAGCTCGATCCAGCGCTGGCTTCCGAACGGCTGATCGGTCCGAATTTGGAACCCAAGTTTCTCGGTGTAGAACTTCAGCGCCGTCTCCTGGTCGCGCACGGGAACGGTAACGAATTTGATGCCTCGGATCATGGCTCCTCCCGAGGAGCATCTTTGCAATGTGCGGAAAGCTCGCGCAAGTCCCCATACGAATAACGACTATAGTTATAAACTTACGACATGGTTGCCACCCCTGCCGCGATCGCACTTGATAGCTACGTGCTGGATGTCCTGATGCGCGATTTGGTGGGCCACGACAAGAAGCCTTCGGCCTTTATCGTGTACCTGTATCTCGCGGCGCGTATCGAGCGGGAGATGACTCACTGCGTGGAGGCTAGCTATGCGACGATTGCGTCGGCCACGGGGCTATCCAAATCTGCGGTGCAGCACGCCATCAGCCACCTGAAAAAGCGAAGGCTAGTCATTGTCTCCCGTGATTCGCCCACTTCGAATCCTCAGTATCGCCTGCACCGTCATTGGCGGTTGCGGTTACGTGGCGCCTAGCCGGTGGCGATCCTGCTCGAGGGTTCCCATCACTGGACGATTAGCCGGCAGGTCGGAACTAGCTGCGACTTGATCAGTGCCAATCAGTCGGATAACCAAACTCCCGATTAGTCGCATAACCGGACAAGTGGCCTCAATGTCCGGTTACGGCGTTTATCGGGAAGTGACGGTCCGTTTCACCTAGGGCTTCAAAAGAGCGTATCTTGGCTCTGTGAGAAAACATGACGTCGACCGTCAAAAACAAATCGGGTTTCAAATTCTTCGCACCGCAAGGGAGTTGATCGCCGGGCGACTTGGCGTGATCGCCGCGTCACGCGAATTGAGTTGTTTACGCCATGAAGTAGAGCCTCATATTGCCGGCGTGCTCCTGAACTTTACGGGGATTGATTCCGAGACTGACACTCTTCCGATTGGCGGAATACGAAAAGAGTGGAATCCAGAGGCACTAATAAGAAAAGACAAGGAAATCGCGGAGGCTGAGCAGTTTTACCGGGAGAAGGCAATTAATGCGGCCACCGAACTCATCCGCTTACTTGAAAAGCCCTCGTAGTGCAACTTTGCAGCGGTTGAGGCCTAAATAACTCCAAGACGCTTAACCTGTGAAGCTGACGGAATACAGCCTTCTGAGTGCGAGAGTCAACTTGCTATTCGTATGCGTCCGGAATGCGAAAGCTCGTTCAAACACTAACGGCCAAGTCGGCAAATATTTTTTTCGCAGTCGCGATTATATCTAGCCTGAGCCTCCTAGTTTCGTCCTGTTCGAAACAAGTTAGCGAACCGCCGACACCGGGTACGATTTCGATGTGTTTGGATTCAAGCGTTACGGTTGATTGGCTCCTTACAGATTTTGACCTGCGATTCCACGTCCCGGCTCATGCATTGAGCTTCCGATCCATTCCAAAGCCTGCTGTCACTATTCGCCTTGGCCATAAAGATATGCCGCCCAGCAACGTGTATGTGGTCAACCTGAATGGTTACACCCCTGCGAGGCTATGGATCTCGTCTGACACCAGCATGTTTCGAGATTTAGAAAACTCCTATCCAGCTTTCTCGGAAACAAAGGGCCGCAGAGTCTTACGGGACTCGTTAGGGCGTAGTTTTGGCAAGGATAGCTGGGGCTATTTGCACAGCGGTGAACGCTGGAGGTACGTGAGCTTTTCGACTGACGGCTACGCTGGCTACCTCCCCCTGCCAACGGATGAAGCTGACAAGTTCGACGACGCCGTCAATTCAGCATGTTTCTCTCCGGACAATCCGCTCAATAAATAACTCTGCAAAGGCGCTGATGCCCGATAAGTCGCGTTACCGACAAGTGCGAGCACGACTTTCAGTTGGCCGGTAATGGCGTCTATCGGGCACGGTGACAAAGTGAAGCCCGTTGCTGCACTACTAGGGCTGCGACGGAGTTATGCTATGGGTAGGTAGGTACAAGAACAGTGAATTCCTTCCCTCGCTTTATTCTTCTCCTGCTTTACGCATCGGTCATCACACCAGCCAGCACTACCGCTGCGCAAAAATCTGGCACTTCGGCGAGCCCTGGAATCGCACAGACATATCTCGTTCCTTGCGACAGTGAAAACAAGACCAACCATGTGACCGGGGCGATTTCCGTTTACGGGGAATGGCGAGCCTACGTAGAGGTATCGGTTCAAGGGGGTTGTTTGTATACGACGCGGCTGTGGGTCGCGACAAAGAAAGGGGAATATCGGCTGATGTACTTGATGCCGCCCGAGCGCGATAACACCGTGAATGGCATGAAGATTCTCGGCTGGGCTCCAGGTTCGCGAATGATACTCGTGCAAACCTTGCGGACTGCGAATGGCACCGATGCAGGCCCAACGGAAAGCCTGATGGCAATGGACGTGAAGACAGGCGAGGTTTTTCAGCCCGACCTCTCAGTCGTGCTACAGAACCGCAAGCCACGATGCTCGTTTGAGATTATCGGTGGAGGATTCGAATCTGACCCGAATGTTATTCTTTTGGCCCGGGTGAGGCTCTTTTCTAGCTTCGAACCCGATGAGACGGAAAGCGATGTGCCCGCGCAAGATCGCTGTGTGGCTGGAGACGAGACGTGGAGTTTCAACTACGCCAACGGCGAAGTAAAGCGCGTGGCGATGACAATCAAAAGCCAAAGGCCTAAATCCCGATAAGTCGCGAAACCGGACAAGTGGCTTATTCCGGATTTCAAGCTCCGGTAGCAGTGGGTTCTCGGGAGTTGGGTTCTACTTCGCGCTCTTCGGAGGATGGTTGGGGTAGGACGTGACGTGCACGTTGCCGCTGGCTTGAATTTCGCCGGTTTTCTCGTTGAAGTCCACCGAGTCCGCATGCATTACCATCGAACCTCTATCGCAGACGACAACACCTTTATTGTCCGCACCACAGGTAATCATTCTTACTTCGACGTCTCCCCTCAAGTGCAGGATCCTCGCGCCGCTATCGGCGACATCGCGGTCTGCGCTTGAAGCCGTCACCTCTAAGCGCCCGGGGTTGTTGGGCGGCAGAAACTCTGTGAGATGCAGTCGAGTGTCGTGGCAGACTGCAAGGGGCGCGATGGCGGTCAACTGACTGACAATTAACACAAGCGTGAGAGGTTTCATAAGGCAAGTACCCTCCTCTAGCGGGGGATCATACTCCTGTTGCGTCTGTGACGTCTTGATTGGCAGGTTGGTTGTCTGGGCCTAATAACGCCCGATAAGTCGCGAATCCGAAGCAGAACCGACCGCCGCCGCATCTCTATCCTTGACATAACTTAATAATGTGGTACACTGTTCCCGTTCAAACCTGCGTTCATCGACTAATCCCCGAAAAGCGAATCTCTAGCGAAGATTAACGGCGCCGTAACCCGCGTGCCCACAATGACTTGCGCACTCCTGAAAATCATATTCCAGCAAGCTTCTTGAAATCAGCACCTTACACACTCTTACCAGAAAATGGGGGGTGTACCCCAAAGCTTCCTAAAATGGAACTCGCCGGTCGGATGTCGACGGTTTCCCGGCCATCGACTATCATCTTAGAAAGGGAATTGACTTACACCGGGCTCGAATTCCGAAATGACGAACGCCAATTCCATCGCGGACGCCCAGTTGCGCCTGCGTGCTCATAGTGGAGCCTGACCGGCGTGCTACTCGCCTACATCTTGCTGGCACTCGCCGTCGCCGGTACGCTTTCCTCCTGGACCTTCCTGGTCCTCGCGCTCATCGGCGCCGCTAAGTTCCATCGCGACGCGAAGGCGCAGCGCCGCCAGGCCCAATCCATTCCCGACGGATCGCTGCCACCCGTCTCCTTACTCAAGCCCGTTCACGGATTGGAATCGCGCCTCAAGGAAAACATCGAGAGCTTCTTCCATCTCGACTACCCGCAATACGAAATCATCTTCGCCGCCGATCTCGAAGACAACCCGGCGCTCGCAGTTGTTCGTGAGATTTGCTCGCGTTATCCGCAAGTTTCCACGCACATTGTTGTCACCGGTCGCCCGCCCTGGCCGAATCCGCCGGCCTACGCGTTTTTCCGCATGGCCGAGCACGCCGAAAACAACATCCTCGTCACCAGCGATAGCGACGTTCTTGTTGACCCTTCGTATCTGCGAGAGATCGTGCCGCCGCTGCTCGAATCGAAAAATGGCATGCTCACCTGCGTCTATCGCGGGAAAAACGCTGGTGGATTCTGGTCCGGCATCCACGCGGTCGGCATGTCCGTCGAAATGACCGCGGGCGTGGTCACCGCGAACCTGCTCGAAGGAATGAAATTCGGTCTCGGTCCGACAATCGTCGTTCGGCGCGACGCGCTCGAAAAAATCGGTGGTTTTGCCGTCCTTGGCGAGTACTTCGCAAACGATTTCGTCATCGGCAACCTGATCGAAAAAAACGATTACAACGTCGTGCTCTCGCGCCACATCATCGACCACGTCGTTTCGCCGCTCACGTTTCGCCGCGTTTGGGAGCACGAGCTCCGCTGGGCCAAATCCACACGCTTGTCGCGTCCCTGGGGCCACCTGTTTTCCGGACTCATCTACGCGATGCCCTTCGGCATCCTCGGATTTGCGGCCGCTGCTGCGCTCGGCCACGTTTGGATCGGCCTCGTACTGCTTCTCGCGGCCTTCGCCAATCGCATGATCGAAAGCTGGGTCATCGGTTGGGGCATCACGCGCGATCCGGCTTCACGCTCGCTCTGGCGCTATTCACTTCGCGACCTTCTCGGTTTCTTCGTCTGGTGCGCCAGCTATCTCGGCACGCCTCGCGCAATCTGGCGCAACGTCCCGTATGATTTAACATCGGACGGTCGCATCGCGTTACGTGGTAACCAGCCACAAGGCCAAACGCCGAAATAGTTTCGAGCACTGCCTGTCCGCTGCGCGCCGAACGCTGGAAAAGTCGATCATCGCAGTGGAATCACCGGGAGCGCGATGCAGTCCGCGTGGCAATCGATCGAATCGATGCATTCACTGTGGCGCGACGCAATTCTACTGATAGCGTTGGCGCCGCTCGCCTACTACATCGTTGCCACGATCGCGGCGCTCCGCTTCCTTCGTCGAAACCCTAAAAACCAGTCCGGCACCGCTTCGACAAAAAATTTCACGCCGCCCGTCAGCCTCCTGAAGCCTGTTCACGGCGTTGATTTTGGCTCCGTGGAAAATTTCGAGAGCTTCTGCCGCCAGAATTATCCCGACTACGAAATCCTTTTCGCCGTCAACGACGACTCCGATCCGGCAGTCCCGCTGATTCGCGAACTCGCGGCGCGATTTCCCGAGCGCAACATCCAGTTGATTTCCGGCGCTCCGCAAATCGGTGCCAATAAAAAAGTCAACAATCTGATCGAACTAACCCGCGCCGCTCGTCACGAAATCATCGTCCTGACCGATGGCGACGTCCGCGTCTTGCCGAATTATCTGCGCGAAGTCGTAGCTCCATTCGCCGATCCAAAAATCGGCGCCGTCACGTCGTTCTATCGCGGCATCGCACAAAAAAATCTCGCCGCCGAATTGGAAGCCATCGGCGCAGCCAGCGATTTCTTCGCCGGCGTTCTCGTCGCCGAATGGATGGAAGGAATGTCGTTTGCGCTCGGCGCCTCGATCGTCACCACAAAAAGTTGGGTCGCGAAAATCGGCGGTTTTGAAGCCATCGCCGACATGCACTCCGATGACTACGAACTCGGTCATCGCATCGCCAAAGCCGGCGGCAAAGTCGTGCTTTCCCACGAACTCGTCTGGACCATGTATCCCGCCCAGTCCGCCCGCGGCTTCTGGCATCACCAGGTCCGTTGGTCCCGCACAGTCCGCCTCTGCCGCCCCCTCTCGTTTATCGGCCTGATCTTCACCCACGGCCTGCCTTGGGCAATTGCCGCATCCCTTGTGGCTCCCACCGCCTCAATCGCAGGAGGCTATCTCGCCGCCTACCTGGTTCTGCGACTTGTCGCAGCCTGGGTCGTCGGAGTGCGCGTCGCCGGCGACGAATCCGTCCGCACCAAGCTCTGGCTGATCCCATTCCGCGACGCCATCCACTTCGTCGTCTGGCTGGCCAGCTTCGCCTCCAACAAGATCAGCTGGGGCGGCGAACAATTCACCATGCGTGAAGGCCGCATGACCCCCCTCCCCCGCTCCTGACCACGAACCGCCCCGGTCCTATAACCCCCACCCACCTCTAGTCCAGCCCAAGAAAGTCCTCTATCATATTGTAAATAATAGGCTTAAATGTGCACTGGCCGTGTCCGGCCTCATCCCTGGGTCTACCCGCCAGTACTACTTTTTCGTCGAACTCCCGCCCTACCCCAGTTGATACCCCTGTACCAATGACCAGCCCAGAGAACCTCCCTAAACTCATTTTGGAACAACTCTCGTCTGGAAGACGCCAGGGCCATAAATGCTGAAACGCCTGTTACTTACAATCTCTTCTCTCTCTCTGATCGCCGTCCTCGGAGCTGGCTGCGGCACGAACACCCGCACCGAGACCACGTCTCCATCCTCTCCGACCGGATCGACAAATCCGACATCCCCCACCTCGCCGACAACTCCGCCTACCACGCCTCCAACGACCCCTCCCGTTCCGCATCTCGACCACATTGCCATCGCCCCGCCGTCCCTGACCGTAGCTCCCGGCGCATCGTTCACCTTCACCGCGACGGCTTTCGATCAATTCAACAACCCGTTCACCGCTCCCATCACCTGGACTTCCGACGGCAACCCCGTAACGAACGGCTCCGGCACCGCTCAGAACGCAGCCGAAACTCCGGCCGTCTCGCACATCGTCGCAGTCTCGGGAACTGTGAGCAGCGCCGCCGCGATCCTCACCGTCACTGGCGCGCCCCCGATCCTGACCACCACCCAGCTCAATCCCTCGAATCCGACAGCGATTCTCACCGGCCAGACGCAGCAATTTTCCGCATCAGGTTTCGATCAGTTCAACAACATGATGCAGGGTTTGACGGTCGTATATTCATCGAGCGACCAGACGGTTGCCACGATCGACGCGAACGGTAAAGCCACCGCATCCTTCACGCATCCCGGAACAACGGTGATCACGGCAACCGTAGGCGGCGTTCCAACGAAGACGAGCACGCTCGTCGTGAATCCCGCGCCGTCCGTACTTTATTCCGTCGTGATCACGCCGAACGCATCGACGACGCCTGCGATTCCGACGGTTCCGGCACTTACATCTTTCAAATTTACGGCCAACGAATTCGATCAATTCGGTCAGCCTTTGTCGATCCCGCTCGCGTGGTCGACCGACAACGGCAACGCAACGGTAAACGCCGGCAACACCGAAGGCGTGTTGACGGGAACTGTTACCGGCGTTACGCCAGGCGTCGTAAATATTTCGATCACCGTCCCCAGCGTTCCGTCCTTCTCGATTCCGTCTTTCCAGGTGACCATCGGCAATCCGCCGCCTCCGGTGTTGACGAGTCTTTGCATCACGCCGGCTCATGCGACGTTCAACACGGGCAGCACGCAGCAGTTTGCCGTGAAGGGCAAAGATCAGTACGGCAACGCGTTCGCCATCTCGAGTCCGATTACCTGGACATCGGCGACAGACGGATCATCGAACGTCTCTTCGAGCGGGCTCGTGACCGGCGTCATCGCTGGACCTTCCTACGCGACGGCGACCGTGGGCACGCTCACCGGAACAGTATTCTTTACGCTTACTACGCCTCCTCCGCCTCCTCCGGTATTTCCTGCGATCACGACTTTGTCTCCGCCGATCGCGATCAGCGGCAGCCGTGACTTGCAGTATCTGACCATTGTTGGAAACAACTTCGCTGCCAACACGGTCGTCAATTTCGGTTCGGATGTTCTGACCCCAGCTACGGTCACCTCAAACGCGATTACCGTACAGGTTCCGGCCGCAGATTTGGCTTCCGCAGCAACGCTTGTCGTTACCGTGACCAATCCCGGCGCGGTGCCTGAAACCTCGAACTCGATGAACTTCGTTGTGAGTGATTTCGGCTTCGTGTCGATCGATTTCGACGATTCCTATCAATCGATGTATGACAACGGTCTGCCGATCTTCGATGCCGCCGGAATTCGCACAACGCAATACATCATTACGGGCAGCCCGAACAACGCGATCGTGAACCCGGGTGCGGGCCCCGTCGGAATCGCGGATGTCTCCGGCAATCCGGAATATATGACGTGGGCGGAAGTCCAGACGATGGCGGCGAACGGCCACGAGATCGGCGCGCACACGCGGACGCATCAGAGCCTCTCCACGCTGTGCGGTGTCACACAGCCTGGCGGACCGGTGTTGACGCCGTGCGTGGACGTCAACGGGAATCCGACAACATTGAACGATACGTTGGATCTGGAAATCGCAGGCTCGAAGTCCGATTTGATTGCCCAGGGATTCAATCCGCTGACGCTTGCGTATCCATACGGAGACTATGGTTATCCGAGTCCGGCAGTCGGCCAGGCAGTGCAGGCCGCGGGTTATCTCGGAGCGCGCGATTCCGACACCGGCTTCAATGGACTGCCTGCGTGCGCACCGGGGAAAAAGGCCACCAACTGTAATCACCTGTATCCGTTCTATCTTTGGAGCCAGGGTGCCGAAAATGATTTGGGCACGACGCAGACTCAAGTCAACGGATGGATTCAGTACGCGCACGACCACAAAGTTTGGCTGATTATCCTGCTGCATCGCGTCGACGAGAACGATCCGAATTCCGAAGCGATCAGCATCGACTCCACGCCGGCCGCCGCGGCCGCCGCGGGGCATCCCGCGGGAGTGGCAACGTTGCAGGGAATCGTGGACTACATCCAGCAGAACGCGATCAACACGGTGACGAACTCGGAAGGTCTGGTAATCGAGAACCTGAACGGCCAGACGTCAACGTTCCAATTCCCGCAGTAAATTTTAAATTCCAGTTGCAATTTGGAGGCGGCCGCGAGACTTCTCGCGGCCGCTTTTGCTTGTTGTTCGGACTTCGATTCGCGGCACGTTTTTCGTTGTCGCAAGCGAGAAACTTGGCCGCATTGGTTGACGCTTTTCACGTTCCCTATTAAATTAGAAAGGTTGAATCGTGGCTGCCGGGACAGCTGGCGCTGCTGCGATTCATTTTTGTTCCTCCCCGCTGGGAGGTCGTCCAATTGGTAGGACTCCAGACTCTGACTCTGGCTATCCTGGTTCGAGTCCAGGCCTCCCAGCCAATC
>CAVYCJ010000001.1:0-133101 GCA_963766985.1 uncultured Acidobacteriota bacterium | reverse complement strand
CTACCTCTCCGTAAACCTCGGCTCGGGCAGTCCGCAGGAAGCCTCAGAATGGCTCGAATACCTGACCACGGCGCAGCCAACCACGCTCGCCAAAGAGCGCGCAGCCAACGGCCATCCAGGCTCCTTATAAAGTCGCGTATCTCGGCCTCGGGAACGAAAGCTGGGATTGCGGCGGCAACATGACCCCCGACTACTATTTGGACAGGATGAAGCTTTTCAGCCACTTCGTAAGGAACTTCAATCCCGATCAGCAGCCCGAAAAACCGAAAGACCAGCAGATGCTGAAAATTGCCGTCGGCCCCGGCGGCGGCGATTCCCGCTGGACGGAGTGGACTGAAACCATCATGAAGGCGTGGCAGGCCCACACCTGGAGTTGGGACATCGACGGGCTCTCTCTACACAGCTATACCGTCGTGAAATGGCCGCCGGCCTATGCCTCCGTCGGGTTCGGCGAAACGGAATATGCACAAATCCTGAAGTCCACGCTGGAAATGAAGGATCTTGTCGAAAAGCACTCCGCCATCATGGACAAGTACGATCCGCAGAAAAAAGTGGCGCTTGTTGTGGATGAGTGGGGCGGCTGGTACGCGCCGCTTCCCGGCAGCAATCCTGGCTTCCTCGTCCAGCAGAATAGTTTGCGCGACGCGGTTCTCGCCGCGCTCAACCTGAATATTTTTGCGCGGCATGCTGATCGCGTTCGCATGGCCAACATCGCACAGATGATCAATGTTCTCCAGGCGATGATCCTGACCGACAAAGAAAAAATGGTTCTCACGCCTACCTACTACGTTTACAAAATGTACGTGCCATTTCAGGATGCGACTTTCGTGCCGATCTCGTTCGACGCCGGCACGTACACGCACGGCGACATCACGTTGCCTCGGGTGGATGCCATAGCAGCGAAAGATAAAGCCGGAAAATTGTGGCTCGCAATCACCAACGTTGATCCGAATCAGTCCACTGAAATCGAACTTGCTCTGGCCGGAATAAATGCCAAATCAGCGACAGGAGAAACGTTGTCGGCACCCAAGGTCGACAGCGTCAATAACTTCGACGCGCCCAATACGGTTGTACCAAAGCCTATTTCTGCGAAAGCGCAGGACGGCAAGCTGAATCTCAAGTTGGAACCAAAATCCGTAACGGTTGTTGCAGTCGAATAGTAAAGCTGGATCCTCGCACTCTCAGACTCATGCCGGTTCAAGAAAGGGCTTCGATGACAAGCGCAAAATGGTTCGGCGGGATTCTAATTGCGATTGCGGCAGGACTGGCTCCGCAACTCGCCGCGCAAGTGCAAACGGATGTGCCTCCGCCCGTTGCCGGTGCAAAGCCCGTGGCGGTCGAACACATCAAGGTTCACGGGGCGGCACTGGAAGGCAATCTGGAAGGCGACGCAGCGGATCGCGACGTCTTTGTCTTCCTTCCACCCAGCTATTCGCAAGAAAAATCTCGACGCTATCCCGTCGTCTACGCCCTGCACGGCTACTCCATCGGCGCCGAGCAATGGAGTCACGAAATCCACGTGCCCGAGACGATCGAAGGCGCCTTCGCGCAAGGCGCGAAGGAAATGATTGTGGTGCTGCCGGATTCGAAAACCCTGCACAACGGTTCCATGTATTCGAGTTCCGTAACGACCGGCGATTTTGAGCAGTTCATCGCACACGACTTAGTCGCGTACATCGATGCGCACTACCGTACGATTCCGAATCGCCAAAGCCGCGGACTCGTCGGCCACTCGATGGGAGGCTATGGAGCTACCCGCATTGGCATGAAGCATTCCGACGTGTTCGGGAGTTTGTACATCATGAGTCCATGTTGCTTATCGCCGCGGCCACCCGTGAGTCCGGAAATCGCGAAGAGCCTCGAAGCCGCCAAAACACCTGCGGATTCCGCAAGCCTGCAGTTTTTTGCGCGCGCCACGCTGGCCTCGGCTGCCGCATGGTCTCCGGACCCAAAGAATCCGCCGCTTTATCTCGACCTGCCCACGAAAGACGGAGTGGCGCAGCCGGAGGTTCTTGCGAAATGGGCTGCGAACGCGCCGCTCGCTTTCATGGATCAGTACATCGGAGGTTTCCGCCGGTATCGCGCTATCTCGATCGATGTGGGCGACCAGGACGGTTTGCGAGTGGATACCGCAAAGCTTCACGAGGCGCTAGATAATTATGGGATCGCGAATACCTTTGAGGTGTATTCCGGCACGCACACAAGCAAAGTGGCCGACCGCTTTCAAAATCATGTGATGCCGTTCTTCAGCCAGAATCTTTGCTTTCAAGCGAGCTGCCAGTGACTTGTGTTGCTGGTTTTATTTCGCTTCTTTGATAATCGCTTCTGCGGCGTTCCCAGCCACCACCCAGCTTGCCGAACCGGCCACAACGGCTTCGTCCTCAAACCACAGAAATCCGAAGTCATCGATGCACTCCGGAAAATCCGGCTTGATGACGATGTATCCCGGAATCACGGCGCCAGGAATGTAGGAATTGTCGGCGCGATTGTTGCTGTAGGTCATTGTCTTCGACACCGTTCCAACTCCAGCCACATACGAAGTGCTGGATACCGGGTGCGTCCCGAGAATGTAGTTGACCGCGCGAAGTGTGTATTCGGGGCCGACCAGGTCCGGAAAAGCCTTGTGCAGGAAATACATTCGGATGGCCATGTCTACCACAGCGCCCGAACCGCCCCACGTGCCGACACTTGGCGGAACCCCAAACGGGGTGGCGGCCAGCTGCCCATCCAAACCGGCCATGTATTTCTTCACGGCCTCGCGCATTTGATCCTTTTCACCAGCGTCCAGATAAGGCAAAGCCCTCACCGCGCTCCAGCCACGCATATCGAGTTGTTCTGGCGTGATCATCTGCGGGAACAATTCCTTAAGCCGAGACTTATATGGCTCCGCACCATTCGTGGCGATGGTCAATTCCAGGGCTGCCGCCCACTCCAATGCTGGGCCGAATCGACCGCGGCCCGACGCCGTGGGAGGAGTTGGTTGTGCGCCGGCCGTGGTCGTGGCGGCAGGAACACTTGCTCTGCTCGCTGCGTTGCCACCGCTTTGCGTGCCAGTGACCGCGCCCTGCGACGCGGCCAGCACGCCACCTCCCGGCGCGCCTGCAGGAGCAGCTCCGCCTAAGCCGCCGCCTGCTGGATTCTGCGTCGGATGAGCCTTCTCTTCGTTCCAAGCCTTGATCGCGGTGTCCAGGCAATCCTTCGCTAACGCATCGTCCCACCCTTTCAGCGTATCCGCCGCCGCTGCCAGCGCAGCGATGGCGTTCCATTGGAAAAACGGATTGTTCGTGGTGAAGATCCAGCGATCGTCCGGTCTGCCAGAGTAATTACCCTTCGTTTCGTTCGGACCGAGTTTCGGATCGTAGATGCGACCGTCTGTTTTTGAAGCGCCGTCGCCCACCTGGGTGTATTGCCGCAGATCCGGTTCGTGAGTGCCACGGATGGCGTGGCCGATGTTGTGAAACTGCGCGAGGATGAGCAGCGCGCCGTGCTTCACCTGCTGCACCGTATCCGGCACTCCATCGGGCCGGTGCATCTCCACCTCGCGCGCGGTTTCATCCACGGTGAGCTCGTCGTATGTGAGATGAAATTCGCGATATGCCAGCGCCAGGCTCTGAATCACGCTCAGTTGCGCCGGCTCCTCCAAATCGAAATCTCCAGCGTCGTACCATCCGCCTACGTTCATCCCAGGGATGTGATCGCCGCCTTTGTACTTCCCA
This sequence comes from uncultured Acidobacteriota bacterium, assembly GCA_963766985.1. GTDB lineage: Bacteria > Acidobacteriota > Terriglobia > Acidiferrales > UBA7541 > Acidiferrum. Next base: position 129,385 of record CAVYCJ010000001.1, on the reverse strand, counting down.
TCGGTCGCCGTGGCCTGGTTCCAGCCGTCAAATTGCTCTCCGACCACCGGCGCCATGCGGCCGTCATCGAGGTGCGACGCGCCATGCCACACACGGTATCCTTCGCGAACCGCGACGTGATCCATCTGCTCTGCAAGGTGATGGTCCAGGCTGTCCTGCCAGATTTTTGCGTAGACATCCTGTGAGATCGGAAAAGGAGCAGTGCGCTGATCCGCGTACTCGATGACGTAAAGGCCGGGTTCCTTCACCGAGCTGAAGTCGAATTTCGAATAGACGTAGCGCAGCCACGGCGTGGCAGGCGTGATAGTACCCTCGAAAACCTTCTCGTAAGATCCGCTCGGCGTCAGGCGCAAGACCTTGGCCGTCTTCGGACCGTTGTATTTCGGGTCGAGTTCGAGCACCGCGACTTTCGCGAAGTCCGGCGCATAACCCACTTGGCTGTGAGCGATCATCGGCGGCCGTGTCCAGTTGGGGATCACGTCCGGACGGATGTGCCAAACGATGGCGCCCGTGGTTTTGCCGGAAGGAATCAGCGAACGCAATACAAACCAACCGTTCTGCGCGCGGTCGCGCCCATCGAACAGCATGAGGTTGGCGGTATCCGAGACTACATTCACTCGGGCCAACGCGTCGTCCACCCCAAGAGTGATGCTTTTGCCTTCGGCGAACGGCAGTGGCTGCGTGTATCCCTTGGCTTTGTCCCAGTCCTCCAGGTAGTACGCCTTCTTCGGCTCATCCGCTAAAGGCAAAACTTTCGTCATCGCGTCATTCGGCGTTCGCGGGAAGAAGCCGGCCTGGGTTCCATTCACCATGTAAGCCTTGCCCATATAGATTGAGGGCAGGAATTCCAAGTTGAAGCCCGCCCGCCCCGCCAGTTTTTGCGGCAGCGGCTTATCGAGATTGATGCTGACTTTCACCCCGCCTGGCTCCGCTGCCACTTCCAGTGTGTAACTGAAGTCAAATGTCGGGAATGCGAGGTCAGCAGTGAGCCGGCTGTTTGCTTTGTCGACATGGCGATCTTTGAGCGTTGCCACCAAGTCCCACTGTTCCGGAGTCGGCATCAGCCGCACATCGCCATTGGTGGCGATGCGCTGGCCGTGGAGAATCATCTCCATGGCCGTGTTCTTTTGGTCCACAAACACGGGGTGGTATGTGCTGTCGTAGAGAAAAACGCTGAAGCCTTGAGTATCGAGATAATTTTTGTCGGTCACCTTCATGGAAAAATCCGCGCCGGAAAAACCTGAGGCCGAAATCAGGACCAAGAAGAGACAAACGATTCGCGTGAGCATAAGTTGGGATTGATGTTGCTCCTTGGCCCAACATGATATGGCAATGCGGGCCGTGAAGGCGCCCCCTGTTCCGCGGATTCACGAAGAGTTGAGGGAGGTCGTCGTGCGAAAGCAGGAGTGACCGCGTGACAAACGACGTGGAGCGAGATGAGTGGAGGATAGATTGTGGCGGCGTTGAACGCTGAGATCCTTCGCTTCGCTCAGGATGACAATGAGTTGGGAGCGAACGATGAGCACGCTCAATGCCGGGGTTTCGAATCCGGCATTATTTAGACGCCGAGGGATTTGGGGAAGCGGGACAACTCGTCTGGAGTGCAGTCGTTGGGGATGGAGCAGCCGGGAGCGGCGATGTATTTTGCGCCGGCTTGTGAGCGCGCTCGCGTCCACTGAGTGTGGATTTCTTCCGTCGTGAGCTTACGAAAATCGATCTCGTCGACGCCGCCGAGTAGAGGCTGCGAGTACTTCTGGCGAACCTCCGATATCGGAATGCCGCTCACTTTTACGGAGTATTGAAGTATGGGAGCGTTGAAATCCGGAACTGGTCGAGGTAGGGCCTCTCCAGATAGTGCAAATGCAGGACGGTCAACTTTGTGTCGGCGAGGGCGTCGAAAACGCGCTTGTCGTAGGGGCGAGTGTATTTTTTGTAGTCTTCGACTGAGCCGAACTTGCTCTCTGCGTTGAAAACGCTGACGAGCGCGCCGGATGCTCCGATTTCCTTGGCATGGTGGATGTGATTGATCGTCGATTGCGTGATCGCGTCGAGAGCGGTATGCCAAGCGTCGGGATTCTGTAGCTGAAACTCGTGAAGGCTTTTGATCTGGGCGTCTTCGGCTTCGTCGGACTTTGGCTGGTTCGCGAATTGCGGCTGCGACTGAAACAGGATCATGGCCGTCATGTAGGGGCCGTAAAGCGTATCGATATAGTAGGCGTCGCCGTTGAGGCCGTCGCGAACGCGACGGAGAGTTTCCAGTTGATTGGGATAGGGCGAATCAAGAGGTTTCAGTTCGTACCAGTGGGCGGTTGTTGATTTCGGGTATTCGAAATCGTTCATCACTTTGACGATGTCCGTCTTGTAGGCGCGATGGAAGTCGAGATGATCCTGCGCTTCGAGTTGCGCGGTCGGCCTGCCGTAGTGGCGATAGAACGTGTACGGTGGCCTGTCAACGTCTTGCCCGGCAAGAGCCTTGTCGACGCGATCCTTGTGACTTAGAGCGGGCGAGCCGCTCTTCCTGGCGAATGCCGGCTTGGAGAGCGCGAGGCCAGCAGCGGCCGCAGCGCCTGAAAGAAAATCACGTCGTCTCATCACACTTTTTCCTTTGGCCGAACCATTGCGCCGATCTCTTTGCCGGCCACTGTCATGAATTCGTTCTCCGCCACGGTTTCTGGAATTGTAATCCAACACCCGTCATCCAGATGCAATAACCAGAACTCGGACCGGCTGTTTCTGCCGGCGGGAGGCGAATCCAATGGACGTCTAGATTTTGGCGCTCTACGCCGACGTCGAATACGGGGAGTTTTCGCGCTTGGTGGGACCGGCCAAGTTTTGGACGCTACGAGCGAGCATTTCTGCGACTGCGGAATCGCCGCGCTCGGTGTTGAACATGGCGTCGTACAGGTGGTACTCGGGCCAATTTCGTTTGAGATGTGTTTTGACGAATGCGGCGCGGTCGCGGTCGATGGTGTCGACTTCGGTGATTGCTTTCTGTTCAGGCGTTCCCGCGGCGATCAGGCGCTGAATTTTTGAGGTGCGGGATGCGTATAGGAATGTTCGGAAGACATCTTTACGATCGCGGAGAAAATACTGCGAGCCGCGGCCGACGATTACGCACGGAGCGGTTGAAAATGCGCGATTGACGGCGGCTTCAGAGACGGTCGCGATACGGCGGGCGTCGAGCAATTCCAGGCGATCGGTGGGCGGCAGGCCTCCTTCGAAAGCTCCGCGCAGAAAAGATTTGAAGACGCGATAAACGGCGGGATCATTTTTCCACTCGCGCTGCTCGACGGCTTGCGGCGTGCTGTTGGTGAGGCGCGCGATTTCCTGAGTGAGTTCGTGGTCCCACAGTTTCCAACCGAGAAGTTGGGCGAGCTTTGCGGCGATTTCGGAGCCGCCGCAGCCAAACTCGCGTTCAATTGTTATCGCGCGTATCTGCATGACCGTGCCTAACCGGCGGCAACCTGGCCGCCCGCTCCCGGGTCGTTTTTCTTCAGGAAGAACGCGAGGACGAACATGACTGAGCAGAGCGCCCCGAGAATCCAAAACGTATCCATATAAGACAGCGCGTGGGTCTGTTGATTGATTTGCTGGTATAAGCGTCGCGATGGCCTGATCGTGTGCGTCGGTGCGCCGCAACCCGGAGTGTGCGATCTGTGAACTCAAGGCGTGGAGCGACGAACGAAACCGGGGAGTATCCGGGGTGACGTGGCCGACGAGAATTTGCTGGTGATATTGAGATCGCCGGATGATCAGCGTGGTCACCAGCGAAGTTCCTATGCTGCCGCCGATGTTGCGCATGAAATTGATGATGCCCGATGCGCTAGTGCCCTTCTCTTCAGGAATTCCGATGTAGCCCGCCGCCGTTATCGGAACGAACAGAAATCCGATCCCGATGACTTGCGTAATGCGCAGCCATGTTGCAAAACCGAAGCTGATGGATAAATCGATCTGATGAGCCGAATAGATCAAACCAGCGGCAAGACAAAACCATCCCATGGCAATCAGGTATCGAGCCTGAATTTTCGACGTGAGCCGGCCGGTGATCGGCATCATTATCAGCAGGACGACGCCTCCTCCGGATAAGACGAGCCCCGCAAGCTCCGCTGTGTAACCCGCTAGCGTTTGAAGAAATTCGGGAATCAAAACTAAAGTGCTGAAAAGCATAAAGCCCATCATGAACATCATCAGGTTGGCGGCTGCGAAGTTGAAGCTCTTGAACATTCGGACATCGACAATCGGATCTTTGCGGAACCATTCCCAGATGATGAGCGTGACGATGCAGATCGCTGCGGTGATCGCGAGTGTGGTGATGAAGTGTGATCCGAACCAATCGTCTTCCTGCCCCTTGTCCAGAACTACCTGCAACGATCCGATTCCGAGGGCCAACATCGATATTCCGATGTAGTCCACGCGAATACCTCCGCGCTTCAACCTATGAAGAAAGGGTGGATCTTCAACGAGTGTGTAGGTCAGATAGAGAGCGAGCGAAACGACGGGCAAGGTAATAAAAAATATCCAGCGCCAGGAGTAGTTGTCGGTGATCCATCCGCCGAGCATTGGCCCTACGGTCGGAGCGAGAACGGCGGAGATTCCATAGAGAGCGAACGCAACGCCGCGCTTTTCTGGGGGAAAAGAGTCGTTGAGAATCGCCTGGGCCATCGGTTGCAGGCCGCCGCCACCCACGCCTTGGATCGCCCGGAAGAGCAGCAATACCGGGAGGTTGGGCGCGAGTCCGCAAGCCAAAGAGCTAAGAGTAAAAATGAGGAGGGAGTACATGAAATACCGCTTGCGCCCGATGATCTCGGCAAGCCATCCGCTCATGGGCAGAACGATTGCATTCGCGGCGAGATAAGACGTAAGCACCCAGGTGCTGTCGTCGTAACTAGCTCCGAGTCCCCCGGCGATGTAAGGCAGTGCGACGTTCGCAACGCTTGTGTCGAGAACTTCAACGAAGGCCGCCATGGAGACGGTGATACCGATTACCCACGGATTTACCTTCGGGCGCCAGATGACCTGATCAACAGGAAGAGTGAGTGCTTGAGCGCTCATCGCAAGTAAACCTTGGCCTCGACGTTCATGCCGGGGCGAAGCTGATGGTCGCGGTTCTCACCTTGTTCCAACACGATCTTGACCGGGACGCGCTGAACGATTTTTACGTAGTTGCCGGTGGCGTTTTCCGGAGGCAGCAGGCTGAAAAGCGGGCCAGTGGCACCTGCGATGCTATCGACATGGCCTTTGTAAGAGCGGCCATTGGAGTCGCAGGTAATCTCCACCTTTTGCCCGCGTGACATATGTTTGAGTTGCGTTTCTTTGAAGTTCGCGGTGATCCACACCTGATCGAGCGGAACAACGGTAAGCAGCTGCTCGCCGGGATCGACGTTCAATCCGACGACGACTTTTTTGGTGACTTCGCCGCTCACCGGCGCGACGACTTTGGTGTATCCGAGATTGAGCTGCGCGAGATCGAGTTCGGCTTTCTTTTGCCGCTCGTCGGCAACGGCGGAGAGCGCTCGGGCTCGCGTGGAGGCGACGCGTTGCGGTCCGGCATGCGCGGATTCGTCGCGGGCGATCGCTTCGATGAGCCGACTTCGCGCCTGAGCGACATTTTGCTCGGCGCTTGCTTCTTCGGCTTTCGCGGCCACGACGGCGGCGGTGTCGGTTTGTGCTGTGGCGATTGCGTGGTCGTAGATTTGTTTCGGTAGTTCGTCCTTGGCCAGCAGAAGGTGATAGCGCTGGACGTCGTCCTGGGCCTTCACGTTTTCCGCGTCGGCTTCGAGGATGCGGGCTTGCGCGGCGGCAACCTGTTTTTCGCCGGCGGCGATTGCGGCTTTGGCGTTCTCAATGTCCGAAGAAGTGAATTTGAGTTGGCTGGCGGTGTCCACCGAGCTGATGGGCACATCAATGTTGAGAGCACGGGCCGCGGCTTGGGCGGTTTCGAGGTTGGCTTGAGCCTTCGCGAGGGCGACTTGATAGTCTTCCGGGTCGATCTCCACGAGCGTAGCGCCTTCCTGAACATACTCGTTGTCTTCGACGTGAACCGCTTGGACGTAGCCGGAAATTCGAGCGCTGACCGGATAGAGGTGAACGTCGACTTGCGCGTCGTCGGTGGATTCGAAACCGGAGAAATAGTTCCACAGGAAGATTCCACCGACTACAACGATCAAAATCGTGGCGACGATGATCAACTTTTTGTGAGATCGCCGGGTTGGATAGACAACCGGGCGTTCGGTGGAGTTTTCCGTTGCGCCGTCGAGCGCAGGGGATGAAGAATTTCCGCGTGTCGTATCCGTCGGTTGGTCGGGCATTTTATTTTCCTCTCAAATACAGAGCGTAATTCGCTTCGGCGACACCCATCGATCGCGCCAGAGAGATTTTTGCGGTGTTATAGCGATAGAGGCTGGCGATGTACGCGTCGTTCGCATCCGCGAGAGATTCCTGCGCCTGGACGACTTCGATGTTGTCCGTCACTCCCGAGGCGAAGCGATCACGAGACTGCGCGAGAGTTTCGGTAGCCAGCCGGACGGCATTTTTCTCGACCGAGACCTCTTGCGCGGTGTCTTGCAGATCAAGGAAGGCGTCACGGACTTCCTGATCGATGCTTGCGCGCATGTCTTCGAGTCGTTGTCTGGCGCTCGCCACGACAGAATCGGCGACGAGGTTATCTCCGTGAACTTTGCCACCCTGGAAAATGGGGAGTCGGAGTTCCGCGGCCGCGTCGACCGTGCCGTGGCTCGCTGCAGGATTGGTGCCGATGACTCCGTAGTCCGCAATGGCGGACAGCGTGGGATAGCGCTCGGCGCTAGCGGCTCTCTTTTGCAACTCTGCCGAGTGGACTTGCTCGATCTGGCTCTTGTAGTCGGCCCGGGTGGTGAACGCTTGTTGCAACGCTTGATCGAGGGTAGAAGTCGTGAGCGGCTGATACGCGACGTCAGTGGTTATGTCGAACGTCTGACCGGACGGAAGTCCGATCGCCTGCGCGAGAACCAACTTCTGTTTCGCCAGGGTATTCCGCGCGACGATCAGCTTCAGCTCCCGGGACTGGAGCTCGACGTCGGACCGCAGTACGTCTACGGCAGCAGCAAGGCCCGCAGTCTTTTGATCGGTTGTCTGTTCGAGGAGCGCTTTCGCGGTGTCGCGCTGCGCCAGGGCCGATTCCACTTGCGATTGGTCAGCGATGACGAGCAGATAGTTTGAGACGACGACGGCGACGATGAGTTCGCGCGCGTTCTTGTAGCTAAAGATGGCGGATTTTTCTTGCGCGGTCGCAGACTTTACGCGTTCGATCGACTCCCAGTTGAAAATCGACTGATTGAGATAGGCGCGCGTGTCGAAGACGCCGAACGGGCCGATGACTGGCGGATGGCCAGGGACAGTGATACCGATGATGGCTTTCAAATCATTTTGGCGAACGCCGAAACTCGTTGCGGTGGTCAGATTTGGCAGCAACGAACTGAGTGCTCGCCAGCGTTCGCCTCGCGCGCCGGAGAGAGCGTCGGCGGAGAGAAGCCCGCCGAGGTTTTGTTTCAGACCGCGAGCTACGGCGTCTTCCAAGGAAAGTGATACCGGTGTTGAACTGAGTGTGCCTGCGGGAACTCCGCCCAAGTAAGGATTTTGCGATTGAGGACCTGAGAGATTCGCGTTTGCAAGGGCTGCGGCGCCGTAAGAGGCTGCGCCTTGGCTCGCAGGTGTTGAGCCGGACTGGCCGTAAAGCGGAAATGCCGCGGACAGAGTCAGACAGAGGGCGACGAACGTGGCGCGAAGCGTCGAACAGTCGCCGGTCACGTTTGAAGGTGCAAAATTCAAGATGGCCTCGCCGTTTGTCGCGGACATCCGATGGATCGGTTGCGACGGACCGATGAGACGCGAAGCTCATAGAGGAAACAATTGCACGATGGTATTGGCGATACTTTCGTATCGCCCAGTGTCCCAAAACGTTTCGCATTGAAGTTCATAGTTCATTCCACCCGCTGCACTGAATTTGGATAGGAAGGACTTGGATTTCCCTTCATGCCCTGCGGTGCAGGAGCTTGCTGAGCGCGGTAGCGCTTTCGAAATTTCGTTCGAGATGCTTTTTCAGGAATCTTCGCGCATGAAAGGTGCGCGCTTTCACTGCGCTGACGGTCAAGCCAAGGCGACGAGCGGTTTCGGCGCTGGTCAGGCCTTGCAGCTCGCGATGCAGAATGACGACCCTGAGGTTTTTTCGGAGGCGGCCGATCGCTTGAAGCAAAGCCGTGCGGCGTTCGCGTTCGCAAAGGATTTGTTCCGGCGTGGGCCCACCGTCAGGAATCTCCATCGCGCCTTCACCTTGCGCAGAATATGCGTCCACTTCGTGAAGGGGCTCCGGCGTGCGGCGCTGGCGGATCAACATCAGAGACTCGTTGATCGCGATACGAGTCAGCCAGGTCGAGAACGTCGAGTCCTCGCGGAACCGTTGCAGATTCACAAGAGCGTGGTGGAATGCCTTCTGTACTGCGTCTTCGGCATCCTGCGGATTACGAAGTATGCGAAGAGCCGTGCGATAGGCCTTGAGTCGATGACGCTCGTAGAGTTCGCCGAAAGCGTCTTCGTGTCCGGACTTGGCGCGAGCGACGAGCCAACTTTCGTCCCGGAAGTCCGGGCTTCCTGACATCGGAGGCATACCGTCGAACGCATTGGCAACTGGCTGAGTCTGTGTGGCAATCATTGTTTTCCTCTCACCTTTTTTCGATTTTGATTACCAGCGCCCAACGTGAGCGCCGCCGTCGACGTGAAGAACTTCGCCCGTGACTTGACGCGCGCGAGTCAAATACAAAACGGCGTCGACGATATCGTTGATCTCCGCGAAGCTGCCCATCGGCTGCAACGCGCGGAGAGAATCTTTGGGAGTGCTGTCGTGCAGCGGCGTATCCACGGCGCCCGGTGCGACAGCGTTGAAGCGGATGCCTTGCTTTGCGTATTCGATCGCCAAGTGGCGAGTGACGGTGTTCAGGCCGCCTTTCGTGATCATGGAGACCGAGGCGTTTACGCCGGCGATTGGGTTGTCGGCGAGGGCGGCGGAGATCGTTATCACGCAGCCGGATTGCTGCTTCAACATCTGCTTCACGGCGAGTTGCGTGATGTTGAGAAAACCGAAGAGGTTGATCGAGACGAGCGCGTTGAAGTCTTCCGTCGTGAATTCCGTGAATGGCTTGGTGATGTAGATTCCGGCGTTGTTCACCAGGACATCGATAGATCCAAAGTGGGCGATCGCGGCTTCTACGCTTTTGGCGGAGGTCTCGCGATCGCGGATATCACCGTCGATCACGACGAGGTCTGAAGTGGCGCGCAACGATCCGCTGGCACGAAGCGATGTTGCGACGACGGTGTAGCCGCTCTTGAGAAAGCCGTCGACAATTCCCGCACCGATTCCCTGCTGCGCCCCGGTAACGATTGCTGTCTTGTTCTTGGCCATATCGCTTCTTTCAGTCGCGTATCGGATACGCGCATTAAGTCAGCGAATTGGGAGGTAAACAATTGAACGAAGGTATCGGCAATACCTTGGTATCGACGCGCGGGGCGAGAAGCAAAAGAGCGCATCGTTTGTTGTCGCGGGATATCCAACGAACAGCGAGCCACACGACGGCTACGCGGGCAGTAGATGAGGAGTGACGCAATGTTTCACATCGAAGCAGCGACCACGGGCGATAAACGGTTCCCATTTTCGATCATGGGGACCGGGATTGAACGAGCGAGTGTCGAGGCGAAGGCTTTGCGGACTGGATCAGCTGGCGACGCCGCGACACGCGGACTTCATCTCAATGGGTACCAATTGATCTTCGGATGCGCTGTTTTCCTGGGAACGGCCCAGCTAATTTTGTGGGCCGTTCTGCGGTTATGGCTTTTCCAGCCATAGCGTTGATGCCTGAGTATTTTCGACACCATCGCTTGATTGTTACGTTTCCAAGCTTCTGTCCTTATCAACTCGTCGTTTCGGAAATGAAGGAAGTATTCAAGGAGAACCCGCTATGTCGCGAGGAGTGCCAAACGCCGCCGCAACTGCTGGAAAAACGGACGTCACAAGAAAAACACCAAGTGCGGAGGAGCGTCTGAAAGAATTAGGGATACAACTTCCGTCGCCGCCGACGCCGTTTGGCTCGTATGCGGAAGCTGTGCGCACAGGCAATCTCTTGTTCCTGAGCGGGATGCTACCGACCGAGGGCCGCACAGCGAAATTCGTTGGACGAGCCGGAGCAGATTTCGACGTGGAAACGGCTCGCGAGGCTGCGCGGCTGGCGGCTCTCAACGGCCTTGCCGTGGCGCGAGAGTATCTAGGCTCGCTCGACAAAATCACGCGCATCGTACGCCTGGGCGTATCTTTGGCCACGACGGAAGATTGCCGCGAACACCCGAAAGTTGCCGACGGCGCTTCGGACCTGCTGCAGGACATTTTTGGCAAGGACAAGAATCCCGAGCCGCCTCATCAATGGGGTTACGAGTCTGCCTTTTGGAGTGCCGGTCGCTCTGGAACTGATCTTCGAAGTGGCTTAATCGAACCACGCTCGGAGGCACGGGAAGTCGTCTCCGATCGCGAATGCAAGACCTTGTCAGGATTTTGACGCGGCGCGGCCAAGCTTGTCGGCCATTTTTACGAGATCCGGGAGCGAGTCGGCCCGCATTTTTTGCATGACTTTGCCTCGATGCGCCTTGACCGTGATCTCGCTGATTCCCAATTCCCCACCCACTTGCTTGTTTAAGAGCCCGTCGACCACCAGTTTCATGACCTGCTGTTCACGCTGCGTGAGTGAAGAGTGCCGATCTTTCAATTCCTGTATCTCCGCCGCTTGAACCAGAAAAGTTCGGCTGCGCTCAAGCGCATGCCGGATCGCCTCCAGAAGGACCGCATCCGGAAAGGGCTTCGTCAGAAATTCGACTGCGCCGGCCTTCATGGCCTGAACCGTTTTCGGCACATCGCCATGTCCGGTAATAAAAATGATGGGAAGTTCGGGCCTAACGGCGAGGACTCGCTTCTGAAGCTCGAGGCCGTTCAGCCCTGGGAGTGAAATATCGAGTACAAGGCAATGCGGGACGGAGACGGGCGGATGATCCAGAAATTCCTGTGCGGAAGCGAACAATTGAGGACGCCAGCCGGCGGTCTGGATCAACAGTTCCAGCGATTCTCGAACCGAAATATCGTCATCCACGACGAATACGATGGACTTCGAAGGGGGCGAGGTTGAGCGTCCCGTGTCATGCTTGGGAACGTCGGCCAGCGGCATGTGTATCTCCAAGAACGAATAACTGTTCGGCAGCCCCCCGTGACTGTCGTCAGTTTTCCTCCATTGCTCTGCTCAGCGCCTTCCGCAGCGCGGTGTCGCTGAAAGGCTTGAGAAGTACGTCCACTGCCCCCTGGTCGAGAACGCGCTTCCGAATGGCCTCATCCTTTTGAGCGGTAATGAAGATGATCGGAATCTTACGCCCGCGATTCTTGAGCTCCGATTGCAAATCAAGACCGGTCATACCAGGCATGACCATATCTAACACGAGGCACTGGGTCCGGTCGATGCTGTCGGAAGCAAGAAATTCATCGGCAGAAGAAAACGCGAGAACCTTGAAACCGAATTCCATCAGTAAGTCAGGAAGCGACTCACGAACAGATTCGTCGTCATCAACAACAACTACTACGAGAGGTTCTTGGATTGATTTCTGCCCCTGCCCGTCCGTCATGGTTCCACAATGCGGACAAATGGATGAGGGCGTCTATTAGACCAAAGTATTGGTACTGGACGGGATGGAGAGCAAAAACGTTGCGCCAGGGCCGTCGTTTCGGGTTGCCCAAAGGCGGCCTTGATGACGTTCGACGATGGAGCGGCTGACGGAGAGTCCGATTCCCATGCCGTCGCTTTTGGTCGTGTGGAAGGCTTCGAACAGCTTCTTCTCGCTCTCAGGATCTACGCCCACTCCCGAATCCTTGACGCTCAGGCGCGCGCCACCGCTCTCGTCGCGTTCGGTCTTGATCAGCAGGGCTCTTGGGCGGTCTTCGACGGAGCTCATGGCATCCCAGCCATTCTTCAGCAGATTCAGAATGACTTGCTGGATCTGAATTCGATCGCCCAAGATGAGTGGCAGATTACCGGCAAGATCCGACTGGAGAACGACGCGATTGCGCTGGAACTCAGGGAAGGACAGCGCGAGCACTTCCCTTGCCGCGTCATTCAGGTCGAACAATTCGAATGCGGCGTTCTTTTTGCTAAACAACGCGCGCAGCCGTGAGGTCACTTCCGACGCACGGTTGCCATCGCGTATGGTTCTCCTCGCGGTTTCGCGCGCGCCTTCCAAGTTCGGAGGGTTGCCATCCAGCATCCGAAGGCATGTACTCGCGTTGGTGACGATGCCGGATAGCGGCTGATTGATTTCGTGAGCGATCGCCGCCGTCAGAGTGCTGAGAGTTGTCACTCGCGTAATATGGGCGAGCTCGGAGCGCGTCTCGTCGAGGGCTTCTTCGACGGTCCGGCGCTCGGTGACATCCTCGGAAAGCGCGAGAAGAAATCCCGGCGATCGCTCTGTGGGGGTAACAACGGAAACGCTGTTGCGCACCCATACGACGCCGCCATTTTTTCGCAAATACCGCTTCTCGATCTGAAATTGTTGCCGCTTCCCTTCGATCAGTTCCCTTATGAGCTTCTTGTTGAGATCGCGATCTTCTTCCGCGGTGATGTCGATAAAGTTGAGTTGCAGAAGCTCCTCTTCGATGTATCCGACCATTTTCTGGAAGACCGGGTTCGCCGCTATGACGCGCCCGTTCAAATCGGCCAAGACGACGCCGACCGCGGAGTTTTCAAACACCAGGCGCCACCGCTCCTCGCTGCGCGCGAGGCTCTCGTGGGCCTCGAGCAAAGCGGTGTCTTTTCGTTTGCGCTCGGTGATATCGCGCAGAAAACCCGTAAAGGAAGGCGGCCCGTCCTCCACGATCCGCGTGATCGCTAGTTCGACGGGGATTTCTTTGCCGTCGGCGCAGTAGCGCGGTCATCTCGATGCGCCGTCCGAGCATGGTTGACTCGCCTGTAGCCAGGTGACGGGCGAAGCCAGAGCGATGTTTTTCACGGAGGGATATTGGAACGATCACGTCGGCCAGATGCTTACCCACGACGGCATCCCTGTCGTAGCCGAAAGTGCGTTCCGCCGCCGGGTTGAATTCCGTAATGCGGCCTTCGTGGTTGATGGCAACAATACAATCGAGCGAGGAGTCAAGCATGGCTGCTTTATAAGCCTCGCTGCGCTTCAGATCCGCTTCTTCCCGACGAAGCCGTTCCTCGATGGACTTGCGTTCCGTAATTTCTTTTCTTAGATCTTCGTTGGTGGCGGCAAGCTCCGCAGCGCGTTGTGCGACACGCTCGCCGAGATCGCTGGAAACGCGAATTTGCTCACTCAGGAGGCTCGATTCCTGAAGGCCGATGGCGGCCTGATTCGCTGCGATGTTTAGAACGAGTCGCTCGGTCTGTTGAGGGAAATCAGATCTTTGAGATCCCGCTACGATGAACCCGATTTCCGAATGCAATCCTAGCGGCAAAGGCACCAGCGTAATCGCGTCCTTTCCGAAGAAATCGGTGCCGATAGCCGGGAAATTCTGTGGGTAGCCTTCCAACCACGGTTGGAGTTTGTTACCGAGCTCTTCTGGCTGTGGCCTGGACTTCCAACTCGAATGAAAACGCACCATCTCGGTGACAGCTGTGCCGGTTGATTCCGCGAACCGCGCATAAACGAAATCGAGGCTCAACATGCTCACGAGAGCATCGAGCGAATTGCCGAGAATTTGTGAGGGTCGACCGCCCGTCCAAGTAGCGGGGAGGGCGAGCACGCTTACCAAATCGTTGATGCAGCGCCGAAGGTGCCTAATTTCGTCGGCGGGACTCTCGGGTTGGACCGGCATCCTAGCTTCCTGGTGACGCTGCTTTGGTCCGCGCAGTTCGGCGTTGGCTGAACTCTTGGAGGAATTCGGCTGGAGGTACGAAGAATGGATTTCGTTGGAGGGTGCCGCCGATGATGATCATCGGATGCGTGCGCATGATGTCGATCACGGTGTCGCCACCGAATTGGCCAAGATGGTAGGTACAAATCACCGCGTCGTCGTGATGCTCCCATACGTGGTTCACACGTGATTCGAATTCAATCAAATCATCCGTGTAGGATTTGCCTTCCGCGGCCCAGTCCATTCGACAAACGATGCGGCTGAGCGGAAACTCGCCGCCTGCATTGCCGCTGGCGATTTGTTCGAAGGCATGCAGCATCCGTTCCTTATCGAATTGGCCATCGCGAAGATAGGTTTCGACACTCGTCCGGAGTTCGAATTGGCCGGAGCGCTCCGCTTGCGCGGCATCGATGCCGGCTGCGGTCAGGCGATCGAGATGTTCAGCGCGCTGCTCATGATTAACGACGTGGACGGCCTTGTGGCCGCATGCAAAACCATCCTTAATAAAGGGGAGCAGTACTCGATACTCTTCTTCCTCGCTGTTGAAAAATGCACAGACGTGACGGGTCTCCGCAAGACTGGAGCCTGCAAATGAGATAGGGGCCGAGAGCTTCATTATCTAATCCCTCCCGAAGGGAGTCCGACAAAGGTGGATGTACACACTAACGCGGCCAAAGGAGGTTGCGCAACCACCGCGGAAGTAGCATCTGATATCACCCCTCAAGTTGGCGGGTGATATCGGTCGCCACAAAGTACCGGGGATATCTTTGTCCAATTTGTTCGCTTCCACCGCGTTCATGGAGCAGAATCCCGCGTCCTCGACGGGCGCGGCGCAAAAGCCTCTCAAGTTAGTAGGCACGGAAAAAGCGGCGACTGTTTAGAGAGCTGCCCGACCGAGTAACGCTGTCCGCGAACGCTGAAGAGCGACCGACTATGCCGCGGCCGAGTACGGCGATTTTTCGCGCGCGGAGCGGAGGGCGATGGCCCACCAGTGGAGCTTGGCGAGCATTCGCACCATCTGAGCGGAGCAGCGGTCGGGGTCGGCCGGGCAGCCGTCGGCGTCGAAAAGTTGCCATGCGTTCTGGAAGCTGACGGAGTCGCGGATCGAGACGACGTGTAATTCCGCGAAGACTTGACGGAGTTGCTCGACGGCGCGGAGTCCGCCGGAGACACCACCGTAGGAGACGAAGGCGACCGGCTTCGCGTGCCACTCTTCTCCGGCGGAATCGATCAGTTCTTTCAAAGCGGCGGGATAGCCGTGGTTGTATTCCGGCGTGACGACCACGAAGGCTTCCGCGTCGCCGAGTTGGGTGCGGAGCGAGCGATAGTCTTCTGCTCCGTGCGCGGGCGCTTCGTGGCGAGCGGCACGTGTGTGCGCGACTGGATCGATTATTTCGACGCTGAAGTTGCCGCTCGCGCCGAGTTCCCTCTCGGTCCAGCGCGCGACGGTGTCGCAGAAGCGTCCCTGGCGGGCGCTACCAAAGATTAGTCCGACCTTCACTCGTTGATTCATTTCCTCTCCCTTCGTTGCGTGAGCTTTTTTTGTCCGTAAAGGACATCTGCTCTCGACAATTCTGCAACCTCAAGTAAACTTGAGGTCAAGGAAATCCATGCGGAAAAAACGAGAGACTGCATATCGAACACAATTGACCGTCGGAGAGGTGGCTCGCCGGAGCGGTGTGGCGGTTTCGACGCTGCACTTCTATGAAGCTGAAGGACTTATCCAGAGCTGGAGGACGAACGGCAACCAGCGGCGGTATGCCCGAGAGGTTTTGAGGCGGGTGGCGATCATCCGCGTGGCGCAGCGGACCGGGATGGACTTGGCTGCGATTCGAAAGGCGCTGAAGGCTCTCCCGCGCGAGCGAACGCCCAACGCGCAAGATTGGAAGAAGCTTTCCGCGAGCTGGAAAGGCGAGCTTGACGCGCGGATCGAAAGGCTGACCCGGCTTCGCGATCAACTGGACGGTTGCATCGGCTGCGGGTGCCTGTCGATGGACGCGTGTCCCCTCCGGAATCCATGGGATCAACTTTCCAAAGAAGGTCCAGGGCCGCGGCTACTGGAGCCAGCGCGCTAGTGGTTCGACCCAATCTCCAGCTTCCTTCTCCGATGTGAAGAACTGAATTGAAAGAGGTAAACTCTGGCGGTTCAACGTGACGGCCGATGGACTCGATGTGTCTTTGCTTGGGTCTGAAACGGCTGTGCGGTGACGTACGCGGTCAGACTGGATCGGCGCCTGAATGAAATTGACGAAATCACGAAGAACCAGCCCTTACGGACAGCGAGGCCGCAAGTCGCAGCGTTGGTTGGTTCGAATCGCGCCAGTGGCGGCGATGCTTGCGCTTGCGTGGGTGCTGATCGGGTGTCAAAAACCTGCAGAACCGGTGACGATCAGTTTTCTCGATCCTGAGGGATTGCAGGACTTGGGCGATCGCCGATTGGTGTCGGACACGGCCATCCGCGCATTCACCGCCGAAACCGGAATCCGCGTCAACCATCTTCCGACTCCGCAAGATAATCGCGCGCAAGTCCAGCTGATTCGAGACTTGCTGCAAAGTGGCGCGTCCACTCCCGACGTCTACGGCATCGATTCGATTTGGCCGGGAATGTTCGCCGAGTACATGATCGACCTCAAGCCCTACTTCCCTGCCGAAATGGCAGGCATCGACCCTGACGTGCTCGCGGCTTACACGATCGACGGCAAATTGACCGGGATTCCCTATCACCCCAACTCGGGTGTCCTCTATTACCGAGCGGACCTCTTGCGCAAATACGGATACAGCGCGCCGCCGAGGACTTGGGACGAACTGGAGCAAATGGCGGTGCGAATTCAGAAAGGCGAGCGCGCCGAGGGAAAGAAAGACTTCTGGGGATTTGTGTGGCCGGGAACGACCCGGGAATCGCTGTCGCACATTGGGACCGAGTGGCAGGTGACGCAGAACGGCGGCCGGACGATCGAAGCCGATAAAAAAATCAGCGTGAATAACCCGAACGCAATCCGCGCATGGGAACGGGGAGCGCACTGGCTGAATTGGATTTCACCGCCGGGCATTCCTTCGTACACGGAATGGGACGCGAGCAATACCTTCTGGATCGCGGGCGACGCGGCCTTCGCGCGTGGATGGTCGGATTACTTTGAGCGCCATCCGCCGGACGAGCCCTTTCGCCAGGATGCCGGCGTAACGAGTGTTCCGCATGGAAGCGGCCCGCGCGTGTCGGCTTTGGGCGGATGGGCGCTGGGGGTTTCGCGATTCTCGACACACCAATCGGAAGCGATCAAATTTGTCGCGTTTCTCCGGAAGAAACAGAGCGAGGTCGAATCGGACCGCGCGAAGTCGGGGATGCCGTGGAAACGACTTCAATTGGTCGAGCTCCCGAAATTGTTGGACGAAGCCTATCCGTGGGCTCGCAAACCGGGAGACCAACCGGGCGGAATTTTGATTGCGCGGCCGTCGGCCGTCTCCGGCGCGCACTATGAAGATGTCTCCAAGGCATACACAGAAGCGGTGCACTCGGTGCTGACGCACGAGTCGACGGCGCCAGTGGCAGCGGCAAAGCTGGAAAAAGAACTCGTTCAGATCACTGGATTTGAAACAGGCCATCCGTAGCCGCGGAGAACAGGAGGAGGATTGCGGCTCAATATCGGTCCACGTCTGGCGCTGTGCTTCGTGCTGATTATCGTCGCGATGTTGATTGGTGACGCGATCGTTCTGTGGCAATTCCAGACGGTGCGAAACCAAGCCGGACGATTGAACGGTTACGATCAGGAATTCGTCGCGGTGTTGCGCGTACACTCAGGCCTCCTCTCATTCCACGACAAGCTAGAGGCTTTGGCCGACGCGCAAGATCCCGCGCGCATGGCCGAGGAAGCGGGTTCGCTCACGCAGGCGTTCGCCGACGATGCGAAGGCCGCCAAAACAATTCTCGGTTCCCTTCCGTCCGGAATTCAGGCCGACACATCGATTTTGCCAAACATAGAAATTGTGCAGCGAACGCTGCGATCGCAACTGGAAGAGATTACGGAGCTGGCCAGCCGCAAGGAGTGGAGCGCGATACACCGGCGCATTACCAACCAAGTGCGTCCGCTGGAGTATTTGACGTCTTCGTTGGTGGAGAGAGTCGATCGAGAGATTGGCGAAGAGCAAGCTCTGGCCGCGGAGAATATCCGGCGCGTGCAGCAACGGGTTTTTATCATGGTGCCAGTCACGTCGATTCTCACTCTGCTGATCGCCGCCGCACTCGGAGTGGGAATCACGCGCAGCATCACGGGGCCGCTGGCGCGACTCGTGGAAGGATCGAGGAAGCTGGCGCGCGGAGAATTCGACTCCAAGGTCCCCGTCCAGGGCGACGATGAACTCTCGCATCTCGGACGAGTGTTCAACGACACCGGCCGTCAATTGCAGGATCTGTATGCGAGTTTGCAGAGCAGCGAAGACCGGCTCAGGCGCGTCATCAACGCGATCCCCGCGTATGTGTGGAGCACTTTGCCGGATGGGTCTGTCGATTTTGTGAACCAGCGATTGTCGGATTCGACGGGACTATCGGCCGAGGATCTATCGAAAAAGGGTTGGAGTTCGATTCTCCATCCAGACGATCTCGGCCGATATATGAGCGAGTGGCACAACGCGCTGGCGACAGGAGAACCGACCGAAAGTGAAGCGCGTGTCCGGACGGCGCACGACGAGTATCGCTGGATGCTCGTGCGCAACGTGCCCCTGCGTGACGCACCGGGCAAAATCATCAAGTGGTATGGCACGGGTATCGACATCGAAGATCGAAGAAGGGCTGAGGAGTCGTTGCGCAAGGTGCAGGCGGATCTCGCACACGTCAACCGCGTGACGACCATGGGCGAACTGACCGCGACGCTCGCACACGAGGTGAACCAACCAATTGCCGCCGCATCCATCAACGCGAATGTCTGCCTTCGATTGTTGAAACGCGAGGAACCCGACCTCGAGGAGGCGGGCCGGGCCGCGACGAGAATGGTGAGCGATGTGAATCGCGCGGCCGAAATCATCACCCGCGTGCGGCAATTCTTCCGGAAAGGCTCTGTCCTGAGAGAGCCGGTCGATCTGAATGAGTTGGTTCGAGGGATGATCGTCATTCTTCGGAACGAGCTGACGCAATATTCGATCGGCGTGCGGACGGACCTGGCGGCGGACCTGCCTCCGGTGATGGCGGACCGGGTGCAATTGCAGCAGGTACTGATGAACCTGATGATGAATGGCATCGATGCGATGAAAGAAGTGAACGGCACGCGCCAGCTCACGCTGATTTCGGAGCGCAGCGAAGACAGCCTGCTGCTGGTCTCGATCGAAGACACCGGCCCCGGGCTCCCGGTCGAACATGCGGAGCAGATATTCACCGCCTTCTTCACGACCAAGAGTTATGGCACCGGCATGGGCCTATCGATCAGCCGGTCGATCATCGAGTCGCATGGCGGGCGGTTGTGGGCCGGCAGGAAGTCTGAGTGCGGGACCAGCTTTCAATTCACGCTGCCTGCCGGTGCCGGCGAGCACGCGTGATGAGTGCTGATACTCCAATTGTATTCATCGTGGATGATGATGTTGGTGTCCGTAGACGCAATTCAGGGACTGCTAGCTTCGGAAGGGTGGCGTTCGCAGTCCTTCGAGAGCCCTCACGCGTTTTTGCAAGCGAAAATCGGCGACGATCCGTGTTGTCTGATTCTCGACGTGCGGCTTCCCGGCGCCAACGGGTTGGAGTTTCAACGGCAGTTGGCCGACGCAGGGATCGAAATACCGATCATCTTCATTACTGGACACGGAGATATTCCGATGTCGGTCAGGGCCATGAAGGCCGGAGCTGTGGAGTTTCTGGTCAAGCCGTTCCGGAACGAGGAGCTTCTCGCGGCCGTTCGACAAGCGGTCGATCGGGATCGGAAGAGCCGCCAACAGCGACTCGAGCTGGCCGACTTGCAAAGACGCTATGACTCGCTGACCCCGCGCGAGCGCGAAGTTCTGGCTCTGGTAACGACGGGCATGTTGAACAAGCAGATCGCCGCCAAACTCGGGACGAGCGAAATCACCGTAAAAATCCAACGTGGTAATGGAATGAGAAAGATGCAGGCCGACTCCGTGGCTGAGTTGGTCAAAATGTCGGAGAAACTGCAACGTCCTACGAATTGATAGCGATGTTCTTGTTCTCAAACCTTGAAGCCCCGAACAAGCCGCCGGCCATGCCTCCCAGTCATACAAACGTATGATTGTGCCCAACCGCACCGGAAGGATTAACTAAAGCGAAGATGGTCAATCAGATGGATCGAAAGTTTGTCGCCATTGTCGACGACGACGAGTCAATTCGTGCGGCGCTACAGGGATTTATGAAGGAAGCGTCCTTGCCTGCGCAGTCGTTCGCATCGGCCGAGGAGTTCCTGGGGGCGGGTGACTTGAGCCAGGTCGCATGCCTGGTGGCGGATATTCGGATGCCGGGAATGTCGGGGCTGGAGTTACAGGCTCGGCTCAACGCAGATCGTCGTAGGATCCCGATCGTATTTATCACAGCCCACGGGGACGAGAGTATGCGAATGCAGGCTCTGCGGGCGGGTGCGGTCGAGTTTCTCGCGAAGCCGTTCGATGAGGACGTGCTGCTCGATTGCGTGCGAGCAGCGATGGAGAATCGAGCGCGGTAGGAATCACCTTGCAGGAGGTGCCGTGAGAACGATTGAACATCGTAGATCCAGTGAACGGCATTCTCCCGAGCGTAGATTTGAGCAGATTGTAGGCAATAGCGCGGCGTTGGAAGCGGTGCTCGACCAGGTCGTCCGAGTGGCAGCCAGTGATTCGACAGTTCTCGTGCTGGGTGAGACGGGAACCGGCAAGGAACTCATCGCGCGAGCGATCCATAACATCAGCCCCCGCTGCGGACGGCCCTTCGTAAAACTCAACTGCGCAGCAATTCCGTTGGAACTACTTGAGAGCGAGTTATTTGGCCATGAACGCGGCGCATTCACGGGCGCCATCACGGACAGGGTCGGCCGCTTTGAATTGGCCGACTCCGGAACGCTATTTCTCGACGAGATCGGCGACCTGCCTCTCGCATTGCAGCCGAAGCTGCTGCGCGTGCTTCAGGAACAGGAATTCGAGCGGCTTGGGAGCAGCACGACCCGACGCGTCAATGTGCGGCTGGTGACGGCTACGCACCGGGATTTGCCGAGTTTGGTGCGACAGAATCGGTTTCGCCTCGACCTCTTTTATCGACTCCACGTAGTACCTGTTCACCTGCCGGCCCTGCGGGAAAGGCGCGACGATATCGCGGCGCTGGTAATGCATTTTGTGGAGGTTTATTCGCAGCGCATGGGCAAGAGCATTGTCCGAGTACCCCCGAGGACGATGAAGGCGTTTAGGTCGTATTCCTGGCCCGGGAATATAAGGGAGCTTCAAAACCTCGTCGAACGCGCCGTCATCATGTCGAATGACGGCGTGCTTGCGAACCCTCTGGCCGCTGACACGGACGAATTCGGCTCCGGGGAAGGACTTGAGTCGAGGTCGAGCGACGTGCGACCCGGATTGAGGCGAGCACCGTCGGTCGGACGAACGGATCGACTAGGGAGCACATCGCCTCAAGGTCCATCTCTGAAGCAACACAGCCCCGAAGTTATCCCGCTGCGCTTTCGCGCGTAAAAAGTTGTCCCAACCTTCCAACCTGGACGTTCATTCCAACGTGGTCGCCGACCTCATGTAACCGGAGATAGTCTCCGTTTATCTAAGTATATGGAGTCAGTCTCCGGTTTGCTCAGACCGCGACTGACGAGATGAAGGTGCGGCACGGAGTGCCTACTCAGGAGGAGAAGACATGCGCGTTTTTGTGACAGGGGCGAACGGATTCATTGGATCGGCGGTTGTTCGAGAGCTGCTCGATGCGGGGCACAAGGTGCTCGGATTATCTCGAAGCGATGCAGGTGCAAAAGCGCTGAAAGAAGCCGGGGCTGACGTGCTGCGGGGTGACGTAGCAAATGCAGAGAATCTGCGCGAAGGAGCAACGAAGACTGACGCTGTAATTCACACGGCGTTCAACCACGATTTTTCGAAATTTGTGGAGAACTGCGAGTCAGATCGGAAAGTGATTGAGACGCTGGGCAGCGCGCTCGTCGGGACGGATAAGTTGTTGATCGTTTCGTCGGGCACGGCATTGGCGCAATGCGCGCCGGGCCAGCTGGGGACGGAGAACGATCCACCAATAAGCTCGAAGCAGTTCCCTCGAGCGGCTTCAGAAGAGGCAACGACGGCGCTTGCGGATAAAGGCGTTCGCGTCGCGATTATGCGGCTTTCTCAAATACACGACACGGAAAAGCAGGGGCTCGTTTCGTTCGCGATTCAGATTGCGCGCGAGAAAGGGATTTCGGCCTACGTCGGCGACGGAACAAATCGTTGGTCGGCGGCGCCGCGGCTCGACACTGCGCGGCTGTATCGGCTGGCGTTGGAGAAGACTGAGAAACGAGCGGTGTATCACGCCGTTGCGGAAGAAGGCGTGTCGGGGCTCGATATTGCGACGGTCGTTGGTCGCGGCTTGAAGGTGCCTGTCGTTTCAATGACTCCGGAAGAAGCGACCAAACATTTTGGTTGGCTCGCACACTTCGCGGGGCTGGATATTCGGTCGTCGAGCGCGCAGACGCGGCAGCAATTGGGATGGACTCCGACCGGGCCGGGACTGATCACGGATCTCGAAAATATGCGGTATTCGTGAAGTAGAAAAGACGCGGTCGCTTCGTCGCGTCACTTCCCTTCCGTCTCCAGCGAACCCAGTGCCGTCAGCCGTTCGATTGGACATCCCTGCCTATCGATCGTAAGACCAAATGGCAAAACCATTTAGGAGCTTTGAACAATCCAATCGAAGCGGCGAATCAGCCGTTATCCTCCGTCTCCGGAAACGCTGGTTCATGTAGAATCAACCGAATCCGCGCAGGCATCTGGGGCCAATGGTGGGACCAAAGCAGCCGACCGAAACCATATTCCGAGAATTTGTGCATTGGCTCGACGAGGGAACAGACTCCGACGGCCAAAGGTACCTGGAAGTGCGTCGACGGCTTGAACTCTATTTCGATCGAAAGAATTGCGTCGCACCCGGCGAACTCGCCGACGAAACGCTGAACCGCGTCGCTCGAAAGCTGGAAGAAAGCGGCGAGATCACCGACGTCGGGCCGCTTCAGTATTGTTATATCGTCGCGAAATACGTGTTCTTAGAGACATTGCGGGCGGAAAAGCGCGCGCCGTTTCATCGGCCTTTGTCCAACTCGAATCCAAGCAGCCTTCCAGGGCAGTCTGCGCCTCTCTTGGAAGCCGACTCCGCGCCCGAACATAAAGAGAAAATCGCTGGTTGCCTCGAGGACTGCCTTAAGAATCTTTCAACCGCAGAACGGGACTTGATCGTCGAATACTATCGCGGTCACCAGCGAGACAAGATCGAGCGCCGCGCCGCACTTGCGACGCAACTCGGACTGACGGCGAATGGGCTCAGTATTCGTGCGAGTCGCGTTCGGCAGAAGCTCGAAGCCTGCGTCGAAACGAGCATGAAGAAAAACGAGGCATGACACATCTTGCCGAGGAGAGCCTTAATTCAACAGAGGGATGATGCCTGATCTTGAAAAAATCGAGCCTAGCGACGCGGTACTCCTCCGCTATCTACTTGGCTCTCTGCCCGTAGACGAAGCGGAACCCGTCGAAGAGGCGTCGATTGTCGACGAGGATCTCGCTAACCGCTTGAATGCGATGGAGTTCGATCTCGTGGACAACTATGTGCGAGGAGAGCTGGAAGGCCCAAGTCTCGCGAGATTCCAAAGTTGGTATCTTTCCTCACCCTTGCGCGTGCAAAAGGTTGAGGCTGCCCGGACGATTGTGTCGATCTTCGATGCGGCAAAAGAAGCTCCATCTAAGCGTCGCGCCCGAGCCGAAACCGGCGATCGGGACAGCCGGAGCGTCTGCGGCAAGCGTCGCGCCGAAGTTTTCGTACGGCGAAGTTCCGCCTGCGCCGAGAATCGGCGGATCGCTTCTGGCGATACTCCGCGCGTGGCCAGTGTTGGGATTCGCGGCCGCGGTTCTCATTCTGATCATCGCTGTTGGATTTCTCGCCAGCCGCAACAAGCGTTTGCGCAGCGAAGTCGCGCAAACGAAAAAGGAAACAACAGAACTGGCAGCGAAGTTGAACGAGGAGCATGCCGCGGCGAACGGCAGCGGCCAGAAAAGTGGTGCGCCCGATGATCTGGCGCATGGCCTCGACAACGTCGCAACCGTGACGATGTTCCTTCCCTCTCCGACTCGAGGCGCCAGCACCGTTCCAACGGTGAACGTTCCAGCGGGAACGGGATTGGTCGTCCTGTCGTTGGGGCTCGGCTCCAACAATGAGAACTCCTATCGGGCGCAACTGATGGATCCCACGACGCAAAAAGTCTTGTGGCACAGCGGAACTCTTCGGCCTGGCAACGACGGCACGTATGTGTCGGTCACCGTTCCGGCGAATCTGCTGCGCTCGAAAATGTACCTGCTGCAACTGACGCATGACGCTACAAACGGCGCTTCGGAGTTGCTTGCGTCGTATCCGTTCCGCGCAGAAGTGAAGTAAGAATTCACGTGCCCAGTGCTTGGGCTCTCAGTTACCACGACTTAGGGCCAGCATCCTTTTACTGGGCCAGCGTTATCGAACCCGGCGAACGGGCAAGTCTTGACGGAATACGTTAGGATCCCCTGCGGATTGTCCACTTAGCGCCATTGAATCGCTTGACCTGACAACCATTCTTGCCTAAGCTTCGTCTTATTAATCACATGAGTGGAAAACACGTCCGGCTGTTCTTTGTCTGCCTGCTCGCTCTTCTGTTCCTGGCCGGGCAGTTCCATTTGTGTGCGGACACGAACGCGGGCGGCTACGCCTCGCATACTTGCCCGTTCTGTGCCACGGTTGGCTCGGCAATTTTCACGCCGGTGTTGAGCGTAGCGATGATTCCGGTTCTCGGTAGGCTGGAAATTGTCGCGGTTGCGTTCGAGCTTTCCACCGATATCGCGCGCACCACTTCACCGCGCGCACCTCCTTCCCTCGCGTAGTCCTCTCTCCCTTCTCATTCGTTACAGTTCCAATCGCTCGTTTTGTCTGTCTCTTTGCGAGACATGGGGTCTCTTTCATGAAGAAAGGATTGGCGTTTGCCACGGTATTTCTGGCTCTGCCCACTTTGGCCGCAGGCCAAGGGCAGAAGATGCCGCCGTTGCCGCCACAGGCTCCGCCCGCCGTTGCGCCGACGCCTGCGGCAAATGCTCCTACGAAGCTTTCGCTCGACGACGCGATTCGTTTGGCGCTGCAGCACAACCATGCCCTGCAAGCATCACGCACGACAATCTTGCAAAACGAAGCTGAGGAAGTGACGGCGAATCTTCGGCCAAATCCCAACCTTTCCTGGGACTCTCAATTCTTTCCTCTGTTCAATCCGAGTCAGTTCAACGCCGACTATCTTGAAAATCAGGCGCAGTTCGATGTTGGAATTAGT
Source organism: uncultured Acidobacteriota bacterium (assembly GCA_963766985.1). GTDB lineage: Bacteria > Acidobacteriota > Terriglobia > Acidiferrales > UBA7541 > Acidiferrum. Next base: position 103,972 of record CAVYCJ010000001.1, on the reverse strand, counting down.
TATCTGATCGAACGCGGCAAAAAGCGTCAGCACCGCTTGCAAGCGGCGAAGGATCAGACCGCGGTGTCTCGATCCACTGTTACCGACAACGAGCGCACCCTGGTCTTCAACACAAGCCAGCAATTCATCTCCGTGCTGCTGGCACAATCGACGCTGGACCTAGCCAACCAGGACGCGGCAAGTTTTCAGCAGACCGTCGACATCAGCGAATCGCGTTACAAAACCGGCGACATGAGCGAGAGCGATCTGCTGAAGATCAAATTACAGCTGCTCCAGTTTCAGAGTGATGTGTCAGCGGCGAAGCTCGCGAAGATTCAAGCTCTGGCAGGCTTGCGGCAGTTTATTGGATTTGAGTCTGTTGCCGATGATTTCGACGTTACCGGCGAATTGGACTACCAGCCAGTCCACGCGGATTTGCAGGCTCTGAAGGGTTTAGCGATGCAGGATCGGCCCGACCTGCGCGCGGCCCAGGAGGGCGTAACCGCCGCCCGAAGCCAGGAAGCCTTGGAACGGGCAAACGGAAAGAAAGACCTGGGCGTCAGCTTCGACTACACGCATACCGCTGGAATCAATAGCGGCGCTTTTTTCTTCAACATCGATCTGCCGATTTTTGATCGCAATCAGGGCGAAATCGCCAGAGCGCGCTTTGCGATCACGCAAGCCGAAGAAACCGCTCTCGAGACCGCGCAACAAGTGAACACCGACATCATGGATGCTTACGCCGCTCTGCGATCAAACAACGAAATTATTCAGCTCTATCAGAACGGATACATCGATCAGGCCAAGCAGTCCCGCGATATCACGGAATACGCCTACAAGCGCGGCGCCGCGAGCCTCCTCGATTTCCTGGACGCGGAACGAACCTACCGCTCCAACCAACTTGCATACCGCCAAGCACTGGCGAGCTACATGACGGCTCTCGAACAGATGCGCCAAGCCGTGGGAACGAGGGATCTGCCATGAACGTTCGCAAGCCGTTTGATCGACTGCATGGACTGCGTTCCGCTGCGCCCCGACGACGAGCACGCATCGCGGCGATCGCGCTAGGGTGTGCGTGGCTCGCGGCAGGCTGCGGCTCAAGCGACAGCGCGAACGAAGCCCAGATGACTTCGTACTCGACAGGCGAGAACAAGAACGACACGGCCGATTTATTCACCGTTCCAAAAGACCAGATGTCGCACGTGCAAGTCGTCACTGTCGAAAAATCGAAAGTGCCTCGCACGCTCCGCCTCACAGGTGCGGTTGCCTATAACGCATTCAAGACGACGCCAGTCTTCAGCGCAGTCGGTGGTCCGGTCCAGGAAATCATCGCGGAGCCCGGCCAGGTTGTGCACGCAGGACAAACCCTGTTGACGGTAACGAGCCCAGACTACTCGACCGCGCGCTCCGCCTATTTGAAAGCCGTCAGTGCGTTCCAGCTCGCCGACAAGAACTACGAACGTTCGAAAGATTTGCTCGAGCACAAAGCGATCGCCGAGCGCGATTTGCAACAAGCGGAATCGGATCGCGCCCAAGCGCTCGCCGATCAAGAAGCCGCCGCCGATGGCCTGCGCGCACTCGGAATTCACGACCCCGAGGCGCTGGTAAAGGAGCCGCCGAAAAATACCGGCCAGATTCCGGTGCCCGCGCCAGTCGCAGGACAGATCACCGAGCTGCTCGTCGGCCCCGGACAGCTTCTGCAAGCCGGCTCGACGCAGTGCTACACAATTTCCGACATGAGCACCGTCTGGGTGCTCGTCAACGTCTATCAGAGCGACATGGCGTACGTGCGCGTCGGTGACAATGTCGAAATCACAACCGATTCGTATCCCGACACGTTCCACGGAAAAATTTCGTACATCGCGGACGCGCTCGATCCGAATACGCGCACTATTCAGGCGCGCATCGTCACGCAGAACCCACAATACAAATTGAAAAAGGATATGTACGTAACGGCAAACGTTCACGCCGGCGCGCTCGCCGACGCCTTGACCGTTCCGGATGCCTCCGTATTGCGAGACACAGAGAACGCGCCATTCGTTTACGTGCAAACCGATGCGAACAAGTTCGCGCGTCGGCTCGTGAAAATCGGTGACAGCGAAAATGGCCGGACGTTGATTTCGGACGGACTAAAAGATGGCGAGCATGTCATCGGGAACGGCAGCCTGTTCCTGCAATTCAAGAATTCGTTGCAGCACTAAGCCTTTGATCGATTTTCGAGTTTCGACCGTTATGCGGACATTCATGATCGAGCGAACGACACAATACTGCGGCACTCCGGCGAACGAGACGGAATCGAACTCGCCCGAATCGAGCGCGCCTCGATGATTCATCGCATCGTCCAATTCGCGCTCAAGCAGCGCTTCGTCGTGCTGATGTTCACGCTGCTGATCGTCGTTGCCGGCGCGATCTCGTTTCAGCGAATGCCCGTCGACGCCTATCCCGACCTATCTCCGCCGATGGTCGAACTGATCACCCAATGGCCGGGCCACGCCGCCGAAGAAGTCGAGCGCCTCACAACCCTGCCTCTCGAACTGGCGATGAATGGCACGCCGAACCTCCGCGTGATGCGCTCCATCTCGCTCTACGGACTTTCCGACGTCATCCTGACTTTCGACGAAGGCACCGAACCGTACTTCGCGCGCCAGGTCGTCTTCCAGCGCATCGCCGACGCGCAACTCCCCAGCGGCGTAACGCCAAGCATGGCGCCGCTCTTCAGTCCGAGCGGACTCGTTTATCGCTACGTGATCGAAAGTCCCGACCGCTCTCCGATGGAGTTGCACACCTTCGAAGACTGGATCATCGAGCGCGCCTATCGCAGCGTGCCAGGCGTTGCCGACGACTCCGGCTTCGGCGGGCCAACGATGCAGTATCACGTGCTGCTCGATCCCGCCCGTCTCTACAACTTTCATCAATCGGTAGCCAACGTCTTCAACGCAATCCAGTCGAACAACGCCAACACCGGCGGCGGCTTTTACACGCAAGGCGGCCAGTTTTATTACGTCCGCGGTCTTGGCCTCCTGAAATCCACCGACGACATCGGCGAAGTCGTCGTCGGCAGCAACAACGGAGTCCCCGTCCGCGTCAAAGACGTCGGCACCGTAACGATCGGCAACGCGCCGCGCCTCGGCATCTTCGGATTCCAGGACAAAGCGAAAAACAACGACGACGCCGTCGAAGGCGTGATCCTGATGCGCCGCGGCGAGCAAACGCAGAACGTCCTCCGTGGTGTCGAGCAGAAAACGAACGAAATCAATCGCAGCGTTTTGCCGCCCGACGTCAAAGTTCACCCCTACTACGATCGCAGCGATCTCGTTCGCGTTACCACCGACACCGTCGAGCACAACCTTTTCAGCGGCATGATCCTTGTGTTTCTCGTGCTCCTGTTCTTCCTCGTCAGCTTCCGCGCAGCCGTCATCGCAGCGTTGACGATTCCCCTCGCGCTCCTGTTCGCATTCATTTTCCTTCACGCAACCGGCGAGGCCGCCAACCTGCTCTCCATCGGCGCCATCGACTTCGGGATCATCATCGACGGCACCATCGTGATGGTCGAAAACATCTATCGCGAACTGACCGAGCGTCAGGGAACCGACTACAACCTGCACGAAGTAATCCTGCATGCCGCGCGCGATGTCGACCGCCCGATCTTCTATTCCGTCGCCGTGATCATCGCCGGGTACTTGCCGATCTACGCGTTGACCGGGCCGTCCGGAAAGTTGTTCCACCCGATGGCCGATACGATGTCGTTCGCGCTTCTCGGCGCGCTCGTCTTCACGCTCACATTTGTTCCGGTGATCGCTTCGTATTGGTTCAAGCGTGGCATCAAAGAAAAACAGAATCACGTCTACAACTGGGTTCGCGATCGCTACGCCGGCCGTCTTGTCTGGTGCCTCGATCACCCAAAAATCACAGTGATCGGTTCGCTGCTGATCTTCGGACTCACCCTGCTGCTTATCCCCCTGATCGGCGGCGAATTCTTGCCCCACCTGGATGAAGGCGCGCTTTGGGTCCGCGCCACAATGCCCTACACCATCGGTTTCGACGAAGCCGCCAAATTTGCGCCGCAAGTTCGCAACGTGCTCGTCAAATATCCGCAGGTCACCGTCGTCGGCTCCGAACTCGGTCGCCCAGACGACGGCACCGACCCCACGGGCTTCTTCAATTGCGAGTTTTACGTCGGCCTGAAACCCTATGACGATAAATCCTGGAGCTCCGGTTCGATCCACACAAAAGAAGAACTGAGCCGCGACGTCGAGAAACAGCTCGACGCGTACCCCGGCGTGATTTTCAACTTCACGCAACCTGCTGAAGACGCGGTCGACGAAGCGCTCACCGGCCTGAAGTCCGCGCTCGCCGTGAAAGTCTTTGGCCCCGATCTCGATGTGCTCGAAAAGAAGGCCGTCGAAATCCGAAACGCGCTCGATCGCACGCCCGGCTTCACCGAACTCACCGTCGTCCGCGAACTCGGCCAGCCAAGCCTAATCGTCGACATCGATCGTCCGAAAATCGCCCGCTACGGCATCAACGTCTCCGACGCCGAGATGGTCGTGCAGACCGCCGTTGGTGGCCAGGCGGCAACGCAAGTGATCCAAGGCGAAAAATTATTCGACCTCGTCGTTCGCATGGAGCCGCAATACCGTTCGAACGCACAGCAAATCGGCAACCTGCTCGTGCCCACGCCAAACGGCCAACAAATTCCTCTGTCCGAACTGGCCACCATCAAGGAACAGAGCGGCGCTTCTTTCATCTATCGCGAAAACAATTCGCGTTACATCGGCATCCAGTTTTCAGTGACTGGCCGCGACCTTGAAGGTATCGTGCAGGCCGGACAACGCGCAGTCGCGAAGTCCGTCCAACTGCCCGAAGGTTACCGGCTCGACTGGGGCGGCGAATACAGCGAACTGCTCGAAGCGAAGCAACAGCTCTACATAATCGGCCCGCTAGCAATCTTCCTGATCTTCCTGATCCTCTTCGCTCTCTATGGCAACTTCAAGTTCCCCGTCACCATCGCGCTCGGCGTCGTTCTCACCGAACCCGTGGGTGCTCTGATCGCCTTGAAAGTTCTGCACGTTCCATTCAGCGTCTCGAGCGGCCTCGGTCTGCTTGCTCTCCTCGGCGTTTCCGTCGAGACCGCCGTCATCCTCGTCAGCTACATCAACAAACTGCGCCTCGAAGGCGCGACGATTCGCGACGCGACACGCGACGCTTCCCTGCTCCGCCTGCGCCCCATCATGATGACCGCCCTGGTCGCCTGCCTCGGCTTGTTGCCCGCCGCCATTTCCACCGGCGTCGGCAGCGATACGCAGAAGCCCTTCGCGATTGTCGTCGTGGCCGGCCTGCTTTCTCGTCTGCTGCTGGGTTTCTTCGTAAACCCGGTCCTCTACGAAATCGTCGCGCGCGACGGCGACGTTCTGCAGGTCTGAGAATAGGTTCAAAACCTACCCCCGTCACGGGCGGTGCGTCGCTTTCGGTGTACTCAAGCCAATACTGGCCTGAAGTACTGTTTCCGTTTCGACATTCCAGCAAAACGGCGCTCTCCAACCACGCAAAACCCTTGCTAATTTCATACTTGGAGAGGGTCGATCCATTTTTGGGCCGCTCTCTATCCCATACACGGTTCACCGGCAAACGGCTCCCGGATGAGAAAAATTCGGCTTCGCACAAAGTTTCTCATCTCGCTGCTGGCAATCTCCGCGGGTCTTACTGCTGCCACTCTGTTCATCGTCAGCTACAACGTCGAACGGCGCATCCGCGGCGACATTCGCGTCGATCTCGAGAATTCCGTCAACAACTATCGCCACTTCGAGCGCCAGCGGCGCGATGCGCTTGCCCGATCGGCCCAGCTGCTCGCCAGCCTCCCCAACATTCGCGCGCTCATGACGACGCGTGACTCCGCAACGATTCAGGACGGCTCGGCGGAAGTCTGGCGCATGAGCGGCGCCGATCTGCTGCTTATGAGCGACCGCGGCGGAAATGTTGTCGCGCTTCGAACAAAGAGTGGCGGCCTCGGGCAGAACGAAGCCCAAAGCCTGCTCCGCAAGTCGCTCGACAACGGCGAAGATCGAGGTTGGTGGTTTGGCGGGGGACACCTCTACGAAACCTGGGTGCAACCCATCTATTTCGGCGCTCCTGGCGTCGGCTCGACACTCGGGTTCCTCGTCGTCGGTCACGAAATCCAGGATCACGCCGCGCGCGAGTTCGGCAATCTCATAGCGGGCGACATCGCCTATTTCGACGCCGGTGTACTCGTCGCATCGACACTCAATGCCGACCAGAAGCGCGATCTGGATGTTTTGTGCCGCGACTATCCCGGCGGCCCACTCGTCGCCAAAGAAATTCAACTCGGTCGCGAACGATTTCTGGTGTCGACAGTCACCCTTTCCGACAACGCGGAAGCAAACGTCACACTCAGCATTTTCAAATCGCTCGATCGCGCCACCTCGTTTCTGCATGGTCTGAACCGGGTGCTGCTAGGACTTGGAGTCCTCAGCGTCCTCGGTGGCAGTGTGCTTGTTTTCCTCATCTCCGGAACCTTTACCCGCCCGCTCGAAAGCCTCGTTGGTGGCGTTCACGCGTTGGAACGGGGCGACTTCCAGTTTCCGCTCGAAGTCACAACCGGCGACGAAGTCGCCGAAGTCACGGCCGCGTTCGATCGCATGCGCACCAGCATGCAGAAGTCGCAACTCGAACAAAAAGCTCTCGAAGAGCGACTGCGCCAGGCGCACAAGATGGAAGCCGTCGGTCGGTTGGCGGGCGGCGTCGCACACGACTTCAACAATTTGCTGACGATCATTCGCGGCCACAGTGACCTGCTGCTTGACCGCGGCTCGCTCGAAGATTCACAACGCCACAGCCTCGATCAGATTCAGAAAGCCGCCGGCAGAGCGGTGACGATGACGCGGCAACTCCTCGCCTTCAGCCGTATGCAAGTTCTCCAGCCACAGGTCCTCGACCTCAACGCGATCGTCACCGATCTCGGCAAAATGCTTCCCCGGCTCATCGGTGAAGACATCGAATACGTCTTTGTGCCCGAACCCAAACTCGCCCCTGTGAAGGCCGACCCTGGACAGATCGAACAAGTCCTGATGAATCTCGTAGTGAACTCACGTGATGCGATGCCAAACGGCGGCACGATCACCGTGCGCACAAGCAACGTTGTCATCGACAAGACCGAAGCACAACAGCGCGCTCCGATGCTGCCCGGCGATTACGTCCTGCTCGCGGTCTCCGACACGGGCACGGGGATGTCACCCGAAACGAAAGCTCACATTTTCGAGCCGTTCTTCACCACAAAGGAAGTTGGCAAAGGCACTGGGCTCGGCTTGGCAACCGTCTATGGCGTCGTGAAACAGAGCGGCGGCTTTGTTTGGGTCGAAAGCACCGCCGGCGAAGGCACCACGTTCGAAATCTATCTGCCGAAAGCATCGGAACGCGCACCGCGTCGCGACGCCGAAGACAAACCAGCGGAAATTGCTCGAGGACACGAAACGATCCTCGTCGTCGAAGACGAGAACGATGTCCGCGAACTTGCTTGCGAGTTTTTGACGATGACTGGATATTCGGTCTTGCGCGCGCGCAATGGAGTTGAAGCCATCGATCTTTTGCGACGTCATCCCGGCAAGATCGACTTGATTCTAAGCGACGTCGTAATGCCCAAAATGGGAGGGAGCGAACTCGCAGCTCGCCTGCCTTCCGTCAGTCCAGGCACAAAAATCCTTCTCATGTCTGGCTATTCCGAATACGCCGTGGAATCACAAAATCAGGACAAGCCCCATCACCGGATGCTTTCGAAACCATTTTCGAGGTCGTCGCTAATCGAGAAAATCAGAGAAGCCTTGACTGCTTCCGAAGCGTCTGCAGAAAAAGACCCGGCGCCGGTGAAGAGCGTCTAGCTCCCCATCTCGGCGCCGATTTAATTCTGGTAGCGCCGGCATCTTGCCAGCGTTTTTTCGTAGCCCTAGCTAACACTCAGAAATGGCAAGACGTCGCGCCGCGCTTCTCCAGATATTTCTGATGATATTCCTCGGCGCGATAAAACGGCCCAGCCGCGGTGATCTCCGTAGCGATTGGCCTCTTGAATTTCCCGCTCGCATTTAATTCCGCTTTCACCTTCTTCGCGGTCGCTTCCTGTTCCGGAGTGTGAAAGAAAATCGCCGTCCGATATTGCGAACCGAAATCAGGCCCCTGCCGGTTGACTTGCGTCGGATCGTGCATCCCCCAAAACACCTCGAGCAATCTTTCGAAACTGACCTTGGCTGGATCAAACGTCACTTGTACGACTTCGGCGTGCCCGGTCTCATCCGTGCAGACATCCTTGTACGTCGGATTCTCCGTGTGCCCTCCGCTGTAGCCCGACACCGCTTCCACCACTCCCGGCACGCGGCTAAACGCGGCCTCGACGCCCCAGAAGCAGCCGGCGCCGAATGTAGCAATCTCTGTCGTCATTTGTTTCTCCTCCTGCGTCCTGCCCGCAGGCAAGCCATTGGATGCATGAGCCTTCACCTATGATTCTAAATCGGCTGGCCCGGCTGGAAGCAACTCTGCGCCTAGGACTTGGCGCGAGCCGCCGATGCCCCCGACATGGCCTTTAGCTTGTCCAAAGACGGTTGTTTGTACGGACTATCGACGGAAGCCGCTTCGGTAAACGCCTGCTTTGCATCCTGCACCCTCTTCAGGTTCAGCAGCGCATACCCGAGCCGATATTGGTTCCGGGCGTAACTCCCGGCGTCGGACTTAAGCAGCGGCGACGCTGCTTTCAAATTCTCGACCGCGGCGGCGTTGTTCTTCTTCTGGATGTTGACCTGGCCCAGCGAGCTCAGCGCGAGTCCCTTTTGCAGCGAGACCTGCTGCTGCCACTGTTCGTCGGTCACGCCCTCAGGTTTCTTCGCATCAGCGAGAGCCGCCGTCGCCTTCTTCGCGTCAGCTTCGGCCTTGTCGAGTTGTTCGCCTTTCTCGCTGTAATAGTCCGCCAGTAGCAGAAGCATGCCGACGTTATTCGGATCCTTCGCCAGCAATCCGTTGGCGACCTCGATCATCTTCGCCGTGTTCTGCGTCTGCCGGTACGAAGCCGCCGCAACTCCCATCGCTTGATCGGCATACGGCGAATCCGGGAACATTTGCGCGAACTGCACCAATTCTGCCGCGCGCTTCGCAGGGTCTTTTGTCTGATACGCGCCGTTAAAGATCAGTTGCTGCACGTAGACGATGTTGTCGTGCGCGTTCTCGAGGTTCCGCTTTTTCTCCTCCTCTGGCACAGAGGACGCCTTATAGCGCTTCAGAATGTCCGCAGCTTTTGCGCCATACGAAAATAGTTTGTCGGAGTCTCCCTTTTCTTGCGCCGCGCGGACCATGTTGACCGCGTTCGCAAAATTGTCGGGGTCGAGCGCGAACAACTTGTCGCCATACTCGAATGCTTTGTCGTAATTTTTCGCCGTAAGGAAATAATTTACGTAGGTGTCGTCGACCACGATCGCCATATCGCCCTGCGCGCTCGCTGCAAACTTGTCGATGAGTGCCAATTTCTGAGTCGGATCTGTGGTCGCGTTGATTTCCGACAATGCGTGGTCTGCGTCCGAACCCGCGGGCACTGGAACCGATTTTCCGATTTGTGCCATCGCCGGAATTGACGACAAAAAGCAGCGCACAAACTGCGACAAAGACGGAACTGAACAATCGACGACTGGTTCGCATAGAAACCTCCTCGAAGACGCTCGCGCGAGAAATTAACGGTGAGTCTCGATTCCGGAATTGGCGGCATCTTAGTGCGACGTGCCCCGCGACGCAAGCTCTTAGTTTTCAGCCGGATACACCGGTAACCGAACTTCCCCGTTTACGTCTAAAATAGTTGAGACCCGCCAAGAGTGGCGAAGTACAGATACAGGAAGGGCCTCGCTGCCTCGACGTCGATACGACCTCCTCGCTCGCGTGCCAGTTCCAAACGCCAGCAGTCCGGTTCGATTTCACAGTGAGTTGCGGTCCAAGCTCTTAGACCGCGCAGCCTGGGACGTGTGCGTCCTCGTCGAACAAGCGCGGCTCAACAATTTTGAATTCATGAAAGGTACGGAAATAAATCGGAATGATCGAATCATCGCGTAAAGCCGGAGCCCTAATGGGCCGTATTCAGTTTCACTTTCGAGCCGCCGCCGTCGCAGCGATTTGCGCCCTCGCACTGCTACTCTCGCTCCCCCTTCGTGCCGACGAACCCTACGCTCGCACTCGCGACTACGATCTCCAACATTCCAAAATCGCTTTAAAATTCGACATCGATCAGCGCAAAGTCATCGGCGACGTAACGCACTCCGTCTCCATCCTCCGCGAAAACACGACGCGCCTCTCCTTCGACTCCGTCGGCCTCACAATTCAAAGCGTCACCGTCAATAAGTCCCCGGCAAAATTTGAAACCACCCCCGCAAAACTCCTCGTCACCCTTCCAGGTGCACCAAAAATCGGCGACAAGTACGAAGTCGAAATCCGCTACGAAGGCAAGCCCAACAAAGGCATGTACTTCATCCTCCCCGACAAAAACTACCCGGAGCAGCCCATCGAAATTTGGACCCAAGGCGAATCCGAGGACACCCGCTACTACCTTCCGACCTACGACTACCCCAACGATCGCCTCACCACCGAAACAATCCTGACCGTTCCCTCATCCTGGATCACCGTCTCGAACGGCAAACTAATCGGCATCACCGACGCCGGCAACAACCAGAAAACCTGGACATGGCGCGAATCCCAACCCAGCTCCACCTACCTCATCACCGCCGTCGCCGGCGAATTCGACGAAGCCAAGCAATCTCTCCGATCTCTCCCGCTCACCTACTACGCTCCGAAAGGCCGCGGCGACCGCCTCCTGCCCAACTACGAGCGCACACCGCAGATGATCGATCTCTTCAACAAGAAAATCGGCGTCGACTATCCTTGGGAAAAATATTCCCAGGTCATGGTCGACTACTTCGTCGCCGGCGGCATGGAAAATTCCAGCGCCACCACCAACACTGCCGAATCCCTCCGCGATCCCAAACTCATCCCCGAATACCCCACCAACAGCGATGACCTGATCTCCCACGAACTCGCCCACCAATGGTTCGGCGACCTCGTCACCTGCAAAGACTGGGCCAACATTTGGCTCAACGAAGGCTTCGCCACCTTCTTCGAAACCGTCTGGACCGAATCTCACTACGGCAAAGATACAGCCTCCTACAATCTCTGGTGGAATGAGCGCAACTGGTTCGCCAGCTCCAGCCTCTATGACAAACCTATCGTCCGCCGTAATTTCGATCAGTCCGAAGAATTCGACGATAACGCCTACGGCAAAGGCGGCTGGGTCCTCTACATGCTTCGCCATCAACTTGGCGATGACGCTTTCTGGAAGAGCCTCAAGCACTATCTCGAAGTCAATCGCGGCAAAAACGTCGTCACGCCCGACCTGATCAAAGCCATCGAAGAAACCACGCACATCAACGTCGATCGTTTCTTCCAGCAATGGATCTACAGCGCCGGCGCTCCGAAATTCGATCTCGCCTACACCTACGACGCCGAGAAACACCAGGTCGCTCTCACCGTAAAGCAAACGCAAAAAGTCGAGAGCAACGTCGGCCTCTTCTCCGCTCCCGTAGACGTCGAAGTCACCACCGCCAGCGGCCCCAAGCTCTACACAGCTCACGTTTACAAAGCTGCCGAAACATTTACGTTTCCGTCCGACTCCGCCCCTCTGATGGTTCTCTTCGACAAGGGCAACTACCTCCTCAAGAGCGTCAAGTTCAATAAAGAAAAGAAGGAGTGGCTCTACCAGCTCCAGCACGCCACCGAATTATCCGACCGCGCCGACGCCATCGTCGCCCTGGGCAAAATCAAAAACGACGACGATGTCGTCGCCGCTCTCTCCACTTCGCTAAACTCCGATCCTTTCTGGGGCATCCGCGTCCTCTCCGCCCAAACCCTCGGCAAAGTCGGCAGCCCGTCCGCGCTCAAGCATCTGCTCGCAGCGCTCGACATCAATAAAGAGCCCGTCGTCCGCAACTACATCGTCACCAGCCTCGGCGAGTTTAAAGACAACGCCGACCTCCCCGCAAAACTCCAAACCATCGCAGCCAACGACACTTCCTATCGCGCGCGCGCCGCCGCGCTCGAAAGCCTTGGCCGCACAAAATCCGCCGACGTTCTGCCCGTTCTCACGGCCGCCGTCGCCAGCGATTCGCCCGACGACATCCTGCGCAACGCCGCACTCCGCTCTCTCGGCTACCTCGGCAACGACAAGGCCGTCCCGCTGCTCATCGATTGGTCGAAACCCGGCAAAGCCGTCGAGTCACGCGCCGTAGCGATCGCTGGCCTCGCCCGCCTCGACAAACAAAACAAAGAGGTCACGCAACAAATTGCCTCCTATCTCAACGAGCCTTATTTCAACATTCGTTGGTCCGTGATCCACGCACTCGGCGCGCGCGGCGACGCCAGCGCCGTCCCCGCACTCGAAGCGCTGCTCAAGCGAGATGACCTCAGCATCGAAATGGTCCCCGAAATCAAAGACCAGATCGAACGCCTGCAATCGCCAAAACAAGCCAGGAAGAAAAATCCGGCTCAAGACGAAGAAGAGGCAGAATCAGCCGATGGTGACGACGATTCCCCCGCACAAGGCGGCACTGCAACAAGTCCCGCCATCACGAATCGCCTTGATCACTTGGAAGAGCTGATCGAGCAAATGGCCGATCGCCTGAAATCCATGGAATCGCGCCTACCTTCCGCAACTCAATCTCAACCGCCGTCACAACACTAATAAAACGAGGCGCTGGTGGCGCAGCCAGCGCCACCAGCGCTTGGAAATGTCGAAAAGCTTGTCATCCTGAGGCGGCCGAAGGATCTCAACGTCCAGTTCAACTAAACACGCATCCGCGCCCGCAAAATGCCGCACAGCCCAATGCCGTGCCGACCGACGTCTCCTCCTCTCACTCCGTCAACAACACTCTCAAATCTCTCAAATTATTGCCCGTCGGCCCCGTCACCACCACATCCTCCAACCGCGAAAAAAACGTAAACGCATCACTCCCTCGAAAAAACTCCGCCGCATCCATCCCCAACTCCCCCGCGCGCGCTCAAAGTCTCTCCATCAGCCACCGCCCCCGCCGCAAAACTATTCCCATCAATCCCATCCGTCCCCGCACTCAACACCGCCACGCGGCGTCCCGCAATCCTCTGCGCGCAAGCCAACACAAATGCCGAATTCCTCCCGCCAATTCCCGGCCCCGTTACCGGCGAACTCACTTCCCCATCCGCAATCAACGCCACGCGCCTTCCGCGAATGCATCCCCGCAAACTCATCCAACTGCTTCAACAAATATTCCGCCGCATCCACCACCGGCCAATCATCCGTCGAGTTATCGCAGCACGTAATAAATCCCAGCCCCTCCGCCGCGCGATGCGCCGGATGAAACAAATCATCCATCCCCAGCAGCAACGAAAAGTGCGCGTTAAAAAACGCCGCTGCGCCCGACTTGGGCGTCTCGCTCATTCGCCCCGCATCAATCCACTCACAAATCCGCCGCGGCAGCCGCGCGCGCAAATCGTATTTCGCAATCACCTGCATCGCATCATCGACCGTCGTCGGATCAGGAATCGTCGGCCCCGAAGCCAGCGCCGCTTCCTGCCGCTTCGGCACATCGCTCACCGCCAGCGTAATTTTCGTCGCTCGCCCCGCAGCCGCCGCCAACCGCCCGCCCTTCACCGCCGACAAATGCCGCCGCACCGTTCCCAAATCCGCGATCGGCGCGCCGCACGTCACCAGCGCCGAGTAAAGTCCCTGCACATCTTCCAACGTCTGCGTCGCATCGATCGGCAACTCCACCAGCGCCGACCCTCCGCCCGACAAAAGAAAAAACACCAGCGTCCGCTCGTCGCACGATTGCAACTCCTCCAGAATCGCGCGCCCCGCCTGCAAACTCGCGTCATTCGGAATCGGATGCCCACCCACAAAATATCGCAGCCCATCCAGCGGTCGCTCAGCGGAAGTCGGCGCGCTAACAATTCCGCCAAACTCCACGCGCGCCCCATCGCCAACAGCGCCACCACCAAATCCCGCCACCACCGGCGCCAACCCCTCCACCATCGCATGCGCCGCTTTCCCGATCGCCACCACGCACACACGCGAATATCCGCCCAGCTCCACGACCAACTCATCGCCGCAATGCAGCACCGTCCCGTCGCGCCACAGCTTCCGCTGCATCGCCGCAGGAATATCAATCGCCGCTAACGTCTCGTGGAAAATTTGGCGGGCAAGCTGTTTCAATTCCGCCATAGAAAACTCCCGACCGAATCACCAACCTCTACGCGCCCCACACAATCACATCATCCAAAACTCACGTCGTGCAAAAAAACGCCATGTCATCACAAAAATATAAATTGTCATCCTGAGCGAAGCGAAGGACCTCAGGCTGTAGCACCACCGACCAACGAACCGATTCACCTACCGGTGAAAGCACGCCACCGGCCTCACCCCGCCTTCCACGCCTCCGGATTCAACATATTCGCCGGCTTCTTCCCCTTAAAAAACGTCACCACATTCTCCGCCGCAATCACCGCCATCTTCGTCCGCGTCTCCAGCGACGCCGAAGCAATATGCGGCGCCAGCACCACATTCGGCCGCTTCAATCCTGAGTGAATGAACGGCTCATTCTCATACACATCCAGCGCCGCCCCCGCCAGCTTCTTGCTCTCCAGCGCAAATACCAGCGCCGCCTCATCGATCACCGGCCCGCGCGACGTGTTAATCAAAAACGCCGTCGGCTTCATCTTCGACAACTTCGCCACATCAAACATCCCGCGCGTATCGGCCGTCAGCGGCACATGCAAGCTCACAAAATCCGAATCCGCCAGCAGCGAATTCAAATCTCGATACTCCGCCTTCGCCTCATTCTCGATATCCAGCGGCGCGCGAATCGCATCCGTGTACAGCACCTTCATCTGAAATCCCGCAGCCCGCCGCGCCACCGCGCGCCCGATGCGTCCAAATCCCACTACGCCAAGCGTCTTCCCCCAAACATCCGCGCCCACCAGTTGATCCAGATCCCATCCCTTCCACGTTCCCGACCGCGCCAGCGCCTCGCCTTCGCCGATCCGCCGCGCCACCGCCATCATCAGCGTCCACGCAAAATCCGCCGTCGTCTCGTCCAGCACACCCGGCGTATTCGTCGCCACCACCCCGCGTTTCGTGCACGCCGGCAAATCGATGTTGTCAAATCCCACCGCCACGTTCGCCGCAATCCGCAGCTTCGGCGCCGCACGCAACAACTCATCATTCACGCGCTCCGTCAGCAAGCACACCAGCCCATCCTTGTCCTTCACGCGCCGAAGCAATTCCTCTTTCGAAATCCGTTCCGGTTGCGTCCAATACTCTACTTCGCAATTCGCATTCAAAATCTGCTGCGCCGCCGGAAACAACGGCCTCGTCGCAAACACCCGCGCTTTCGGCATTCCACCTTCTCCTTCAACACAAAACAATTCGCGCTACGTTAACACGCCAGACCTCAGTTCAGTGTCGGTCGGCATTTGGGCGTTGAGTGTGATCAGCAGTTCGGTGTCGAGTGTGGCCGGCAGCTCGGTGTTGAGTGTAGTCGGCAGTTGGGTGCCGCACCCTCAGCTTTTAGAGGGTGCGGGTTTAGACCAAACCCAACCCGCACCATAACGACGACTCAAACTGGTCTCAACCACCTGTAGCCGC
This sequence comes from uncultured Acidobacteriota bacterium, assembly GCA_963766985.1. Taxonomy (GTDB): domain Bacteria; phylum Acidobacteriota; class Terriglobia; order Acidiferrales; family UBA7541; genus Acidiferrum. The sequence goes on along the minus strand of CAVYCJ010000001.1, from coordinate 88,287 downwards.
GATCGCTTCCCCGATCGCGGGACTTAGATTCCACCTCAACTGGGACCAAATCCGCGCACCGAGCGCAGCACTGCTGCACGCCATGTCCGCACGTACCAGCCTGTCACGGCGATATCGCCCGACCTCCAGCAAAGTCTTGGATGTCGATTTCCACAAAAAAGGCTCTGTGATCCTAAGCGTAGCGAAGAATTTTAGATGGAATACTTCACCAGCAGGCGAGCGTTGGCCGCCGGCCTCATAACTAGAGGTCAGATTTCCACGAAGCAGCCGCTAGGGATAAGCCTGATATGATATTCACGACAAATGCTTCGAGACTCGTTTACCGTCGAGCTGGTCCTCCGCCATCCTTCGCGCAGTGAACTAAGCATCGGCAAAGCTCTCTCTGTGAACCCCAGGGTTGCGTTTATTAAACCGAACGCCCGAGGGGCACTTTTTCAAGCCATTCTTCAAAAGGGAAATTCTTCAGGCAAATTCCGGGTTGCCCTGTCAAGAGTCGTCAGGTTCCTTCGCAGGAACGGGAAGTTATTGAGAACATTTATTTATGAAAGCGGAAGCGGAGAAATAGTTATTAATTTCTGGACATCTCTAAAATTTCAAGAGGGCGATAAGTGTTTCGAACTTCTTCTGGCCCCTGCTTTCTGCGAACAGTTGTCCGCAAGCGGATTGGGACTGAAAATTCAAGTATGGGCGAAAAGTCGCACGAAGCTGACTCCCAAATCCCGATTAACACCGTAACCGGCAGATGGCTTTTTTCGCGCGAACGGACCGCAAGTTCGGTCCTCATAACTCTTCCTCAATGTACGTCTGAGTCATCTCCCCACAACCCGCCATCTGCGCTAACCTAAACCCACCGTGTCTGAAACCCCCAAATCTCCACCGCCCCGCGACCTCATCCGCGCGCTCGAAAAACTTCTCGGCCAAAACGCCGTCCTCTCCCGTCCCGAAGACCTCATCCTCTACGAATACGACGGCTCCGTTGAAAAAGGCCGCCCCGACCTCGTCGCCTTCCCGTCCACCAGCGCCGAAGTCTCCGAAATCGTCCGCCTCGCCGCCCGATACAACATTCCCATCCTCGGTCGAGGCGCGGGCACCGGCCTCTCCGGGGGCGCACTCGCCCGCTCCGGTGGACTCATGCTCGTCTTCTCCCGCATGAATCGCATTCTCGAACTCGACTTCGAAAATCAGCGCGCCGTCGTCCAACCCGGCGTCGTCAATCTAGACATCACCCGCGCCGTCGAACACGCCGGCTTTTACTTCGCGCCCGATCCATCAAGCCAAAAATCCTCCACCATCGGCGGCAACGTCGCCGAAAACGCCGGCGGACCGCATACGCTCGCCAACGGCGTCACCACCAACCACGTCACCGCCCTCGAACTCGTCCTCCCCGACGGCGAAATCGTTCGCGTCGGCAGCAAACAGGGCGACGCCTGCTCCTACGATCTCACCGGCCTCTTCGTCGGCTCCGAAGGCACCCTCGCTCTCGTTACCGAAATCACCGTCAAGCTGACCCGCAAGGCCGAAGCCATCAAAACACTTCTCGCCGTTTTCGAAACTGTGGACGACGCCTCCGAAAGCGTCGCCGACATCACCGCTCGCGGCATCACTCCCGCCGCCTGCGAAATGCTCGACGGCTGGACGCTCCGCGTCATCGAGGACTACATTCACGCTGGCTTCCCGATGGATTCCGGCGCTGTCCTTCTCCTCGAAGTCGAAGGCATGCTCGAAGCCGTCACGTCGCAGGCCGCCGCCATCGACGAAATCTGCCGCGTGCACAAAGCGCGTGAAGTTCGCGTCGCTCGCGACGACAAAGAGCGCGATCTTCTCTGGAAAGGCCGCAAGAACTCTTTCGGCGCCCTCGGTCGCATCGCCTCCGGCATCTACGTGCTCGATGGCGTAATTCCCCGTTCGAAACTCCCGCAAACTCTCCGCCGCATCCAGGAAATCGGTACCCAATTCGGCTTCAACATCGGCAACGTATTCCACGCCGGCGACGGCAATCTCCATCCCATCGTTCTCTATGATCTCCGCGACAACGAACAATTCCAGCGCGCGCTGAAAGCATCCGCCGAAATCATCCGTTACTGCGTTGAAGTCGGCGGCAGCCTCACCGGTGAACACGGCATCGGTATGGAAAAAAGCGAGCTCATGCCGCTTCTCTTTTCCGACGCCGATTTCGAATTCATGCGCCGCGTCCACGACGCATTCAATCCAAAATGCTCGCTCAATCCCGGAAAAGTTTTCCCGCTCGGCAAAGGCTGCGGCGAAACGCGCCTCAAACCCCATCACGTGCAGACTCCAAAATCCGACGTTGCGCCTGAATCCGCGCCTGCACCCGTTTCCGCCTCATGAGTGCCGTCACCGACAGCGCCGTCGCACGTCTCGAGTCCGTCCTCGGCGCGAACGCGATTTTTGTTGCCAAAGCCGCCAACCGCGATTTGTACGCGATCGACGGTATCGCCCCAACCGCCTTTGCCAAGCCCGCTTCCGCCGAGCAAGCCGCCGAAATCGTTCGCTTCGCCGCGAAAGAAAATCTGTCCATCATCCCCGTCGGCGCCCGCACAAAACTTTTCTGTGCACCAACCCCGTCTCGCTACGACGTTGCTCTCGATCTCACCGCGCTGGACGAAGTCGCCCACTACGATCCCGCCGATCTCACCGTCAGCGTCGGTGCCGGCATGCCCCTAGCAAGACTCAACGCTATGTTGGGCGAGCAGAACCAATTCATCCCGCTCCTCGTTCCCTACTACACACAAGCCACCATCGGTGGAACGATCGCCGCAGGTTTCGACTCCCCGCTGCGCAACGCCTACGGCACACCGCGCGATTTTCTCCTCGGCGCCGAATTTATCGACGGCAACGGCTCACAAATCAAGACCGGCGGCCGCGTCGTCAAAAATGTCACTGGCTACGACTTCCACAAACTCCTCGTCGGTTCCTGCGGCACGCTCGCGGTTATCACGCGACTCAACTTCCGCACGTTTCCGACACCCAGCGCGACGCAAGGATTTCTCGCTGCTTTTCCTGACCACAAGTCCGCCCTCGCTGCGCGCCAGAAGATCATCCACTCTCCGCTAACCCCGCTCACACTGGACGTACTCAACGCCCAAGGCGCCCGCCTTTTCGACGGCAACACCAACTCCGCCACGCCAGTCGGCGACAGCGGCACTTCTGACCCTGAGCTTCGAAGGGCAGCTGAACCTTTCCCTGAATCCGCCGGCAATCACTGGTATTTGTTCACAGAATTTTCCGGCAACGAAGACCTACTCGCTCGCTACAAACGCGAACTTGCCGAAATCGCCGAGCAATGCCAGGCCAGCGACATGCATATCCTCGAGGATCAAGCCGGAGTTGCCATTCTGGCCGCCCGCCTGCGCGAATCCATCGCTTACTTCCGGGGAACCTTCGCCGCACCAGTCGTGGTGAAACTCGCGATTCCTCCCGCGCAACACATACAAGCAGCCACCGTACTTCAATCTCTCGCCGACGCTGCCCAACTCCCACTCGCCATCATCGCCCGCGCATCCGGACCAATTCTGATCGCCACGTCTCTACAAACGGAAAGTTCGGGTGCCGAATCCGCGGCGCCTTCGACCAGCGCCCCGATCGCTTCCCTCTTCGCTCGAGAAATTCTCACGCTCGCGCGATCGCTCAATGGTCGCGCCCAAGTAATCTCCGCTCCGCCACAATTGAAAAACTCCTACTGCGCGATTTTCAGCGAATCGCTCGCGTCCGAACGCACACTCGCAAAAAGAATCAAATCGGCTTTCGACCCCCACAGTCTTTTCCCTACGCTCGACGCGCCAGCCGCTCCGCCCACTCCCCCGAAATCCGAAACTTCCCAACCTCTGTCCCGTTCACCAGAGTCCGCATCGCAAACAGACCTCCCGCCGTCTCCTCCGACTCCGCCCCCATCGACGCCGTCGTAATGTACAGCACTCCCTCACCGCCCCCGCCGTCAAACGCACAGTTGGTCACATTCGAAACCTCCATTTCAATCCTGTCGACAACTTCACCGTTTGGCGCGATCCGCAAGATTCCCTTTCCGCCCCACCGGCAGTTCCACACGAACCCTTCTTCATCCATCGCCGATCCATCCGGCAACCCTGGCCCTGCTTTCTCCGCAAACACTCGCCGATTCCGTACGTCAGATTGCGCTCCGTCTTTAACAAAATCGTAGGCCCAGATCACATCTCGAATCGTGCACGCACAATAAAATGTTGATCGATCCGGACTCCACACAAGGGTGTTCGTAATTCCAAAGCCTGAATCGCGCACCGAAACATCTCCGTCCGGCGTGACCCGATAGAGCGACCCGGTAAATCCCTCGGCCTTCCTTGCGCTTCCATCGGCAGCGACATTATTCGGCATGCTTCCGACCCAGAAATTTCCTTCGCTGTCCGCCGATCCATCATTCAGCCGATGATTCGGCCAGTCGCGTTCGACTGCCACAAATTCCACACGCCGATCGCCATCGGCCGACCAGAACAGCAGTCGCCCTCCAACGGCCGCAAGTAGCCAACCATCGATCGAAGTCAGCGCCAGCGCCGTAACAGGCGCATCGAACTTCCACGATTTCACTTCGCCCGTCGGCAAATAAAATCTCCGGATCGCGAAACCATTGATGTCCGTCCAATAGAAGGACCTTCCCGTGGTATCGAACAGTGGACTCTCTCCACAAAGATCCCGCGACTTCAGGATGCATGCCGGCTTCATCAGTCACTCCAGGCTTCGGCGCTCTCGCAATCGAAGCATCTCCATCGCTGTGCTACATTGCTACCGGAGGCCCATCCTACACATCTATTCCCCATGGCCAAAACACTCCTCCCGATTAAGGACGTCGCGAAAAAGCTCGAAATCCCCGATCAATACGTCGAACAAGTGAGTTCGTACGGCGCAAAGATTCGCCTCGAACTTCTGAACGATCCAGCGTTCGCAAAGCCGCGCGGAAGAATGATTCTCGTCACCGCGACGACGCCGACTGTTTCCGGCGAAGGCAAAACGGTAACGTCGATCGGATTGACGCAAGGACTCGCGCACATCGGTAAACGCGCAGTGATAACGTCGCGCGAGCCGTCTCTTGGGCCCGTCTTCGGTATGAAAGGCGGCGCAGCGGGCGGAGGCCTCTCGCAAATCGAGCCTGCCGCGAAAATCAATCTGCATTTCCACGGTGACTTCCACGCAATTTCCAGCGCCAACAATCTTCTTGCGGCGTTGATCGACGCGCATTTGTTCCACGGCAACGAACTCAATCTCGATCCCAATCAGATCACCTGGCCGCGCGCCATGGACATGAACGATCGCGCGCTGCGTCGTATTCAAATCGATGTCGGCGGCAAGCGCGACGGCGCGAATCGCAAGACGGCATTCGTCATTACGGCCGCCAGCGAAATCATGGCGATTCTCGCGCTCGCCGAAAATCGCAAAGACCTGCGCCATCGACTGGAATCCATCGTCATCGGCATGACACGCGAAGGAAAGCCTGTGCGTGCCGGAGATCTCCATGCAGTCGGAGGCATGATGGCGCTGCTCTCCGAAGCGATCCTGCCCAATCTGGCGCAAACCTCCGATGGAACGCCTGCGTTTGTCCACACAGGTCCGTTCGCAAATATTGCCCACGGCACCAGCAGCGTCGTCTCGCAGAAAATGGCGCTGCGTCTAGCCGACTACGTCGTGAACGAAGCGGGATTCGCCGCAGATCTCGGCGCCGAAAAATTCCTCGATATCGTGATGCAGCAATCCGGAACGAAGCCCGCTGTCGCGGTTGTTGTTACGACGGTGCAGAGCATCCGCACGCAAGGCGGCGGCGATCTCGACAAAGGATTGCCCAATCTGGGCAAGCACATCGACAACATGAAGTCGTACGGATTGCCGACGATCGTTGCGGTGAATCGTTTTCCGCAAGACACCGACGCCGATCTGAAATATTTGGCGGATTATGCAGCAGAGCATGGAACGCGGACGGCGATGTCGGAGGCGTTCACAAAGGGCGGGCCTGGCGCGAAAGATCTTGCGGAATTAGTGGTCGAAGTGATGGCGCAAAATCCGGAGCCGGTGGTGACGGCGGCGTACGACTTGTCGGATTCGCTTGGTGGAAAAAATCCGGAAGGTTGCCACGAAAATTTACGGCGCGGCGAATGTGAGTTTTACAGATCAGGCCGAATCGAAGCTTGAACGATTTTCACAGTGGGGCTACGCGAAGTTGCCAGTATGCATTGCGAAGACGCAGTACAGTTTCACCGACGATCCGAAACTCCCCGGCGCCCCGACCGGTTGGACCTTGCACATTTCCGATGCTGCGCTTTCGGCGGGAGCAAAATTCGTGGTCATCATTTCCGGCAACATGGTCTTGATGCCGGGGCTGCCAAAACAATCGCGCGCACTGAACATCGATACAGATGACGCCGGCGAAATCACCGGCGTCTAGTTTTTGATTTCAGGTTTCCAATTTCGATTTTCTAATTTCCAATTTCGCGTTCGATCTCTAGTTCACTTTCGTTGACTTAGATTCTTTGATCCATTTGTTGAGGATGCCGGCGAAATAGGGCGGGAGTTCGTCGAAGGCCAGGCCCATTCCCTGCTTGGGCTCAATGCGCGCGACGGTGCCGTGGGCTTCGAGCATTTCGTCTTCGGTGTAGATTTCAATCACGACCGAAGTTCCTTCCGGAAACGGATTCCCGATCTCGACGAAGCAGCCACTGAGGCTGAGATCGCTGATCTTGGATGACGTGCGCGCGTTTTCTCTTTCGTCGATGATTTCCGCCCGCGCGATGAATGGGTGGCGAACCGCTTTTCTTCGTTCCGTGCGCATCGCTACTTTGCTCCTTGATGAAAGCTGTCACGATGCTACTCCGTGAGCGATGCGTCGACACGGCAAACCCTTGACGCGATGCGAATCCGTCACCACCGGGTACTACCCGCAAACCGTGCCTGTCCGTGCATATTTCAGACGATTTTTCGTCGCCCGTCGAGCGTTCATCGCTCGTGCTTTCATCGCTAAATCTTTTTGGCGCGCATGGAGCGGTCGAGGAGTTCGACGACGTGCATCACTTCTTGCTTTCCCTTGACGCGCTGGACGCCGGCGCGGAGTTGGAGCATGCAGCCGGGGTTGGCGGTAACGATGACTTCGGGTTTGATCGACGCGATGTTTTTCATTTTGTCGTCGAGCAATTCGAGCGAGGCTTTGGTTTGCGTGACGTTGTAGACGCCGGCGGAGCCGCAGCAAATGTCGGAGTGCGGCAGTTCGACGAGTTCGAGGCCGGGAATTTGTTTCAAGAGATCGCGCGGGGCGTTGCGAACCTTTTGTCCGTGGAGCAGGTGGCACGAATCCTGATATGTGACGCGCAAATAGAGCGGCTTGAGCGGGCGCAGCGGAGTGACGACACCGAGTGTCGCAAGATATTCCGTGATGTCGCGCACCTTGGATTTGAACACGGCGGCTTGCGCGAACTCAGGCTCTTTCTCGGTGAAGAGGTGATCGTATTCCTTGAGCGTGGAGCCGCACCCGGCGGCGTTGGTGATGATGGCGTCGAATTCTTCGCCGGCGAAGGCGAGGAGATTTTTGCGGGCGAGGTCGCGCGCGGCGTCGCGGACTCCGGCGTGGGCGGCGAGCGCTCCGCAGCACATTTGAGTTTTGGGGACGACGACTTCGACGCCGTTGGCGTTGAGGACGCGAATGGTCGCGTCGTTGAGTCGCGCGAAGGCGACCTGCGCGACGCAACCGGCGAAGAAGGCGACGCGGGCGCGCTTCTGCCCTACAGCGGGAAATGTGCGACCGAGTTCCTTGAAGAAAAATGGCGTTTCGATTTCGGGCAGAAGCTGCTCCCGATCGGCGAGACCGAAAAGTTCGAGCATGCCGCTGAAGCGAATGAAGCGCTGCAATCCGGAGCGCTGGTAAAGCCAGATGAGGCGGGCAACTGTAGCAATGCGATCGGAGTACGGGAGAAATCTGCGGAAGGCTAGATTGCGCGCGATGCGGGCGAGGAGCGGGCGCTTGTAGTCGCGCTCGATGAGAGCGCGGGCGTGCTCGACGAGCTTGCCGTACTCGACCGCGGAGGGGCACGCGGTTTCACAAGCGCGGCAGTCGAGGCATTTGTCGATGTGCTCGACGAAAGATTTGGTGATCTGGGGGCGAGCGGCGGGCGGATTTTTGGGGCCGATGCCTATGGCACCCCCGGTGGTTCCCTTTCCGTTCGTGGGGGAGGACGGCGAAGAAGGATTCAACGCAGAGGACGCAGAGTTCACAGAGCCGGATTGAACTTGGTTGGGGACGGGGTGCTCGGAGCCAATGGCGGCCAGGTCGGTTTGGGCGACGTGGATCATCTGGTGGATGCGGCCTCGCGGGGAGTCAGCCTCCAGATTCCAAAGGCGATACGTTGGGCAGGCGTTGAGACAGATGCCGCAGTGGACGCAGCGCGCGAAGTCTTCGTACGCGGGATTCTGGCCGGGGACAGGAGGAGCAGTGGTCATCTTGGGCTACTCGAAACGGTAGCACGACGCGAGAATATGTGGCGCGGCGAGGTTTAGCCGAATTTCGTTTTTTGAATTCCCGATTTGGGAAGCTTTGGGGTATACCCCCCATGTTTTGCAAAGAGTGGGAAAGTCGTTTGATTTGTGTGAGTTGGAAAAGGGCTGTTTTAAAGAGTGTGGAAGCGATTGAAAATACGAGAGTTGCGGCGGGGCGTAAACCAAGGCTACTTCGAATATGTTAGGCTTCACGGAACATGATAACGCAAGTGTAACGGGTTGTCAAGGTGTGTTTACCTTGCAGGTAATTCGAATGGAGAAGCCTTCGAGGCGGTCCGCGACTATTGACATGGGTCTCCCCCACCGTGCCTCGAGTCTTTCTCCCACGCGGCGATGCGTACCGCGGGCGACGCGGTGGTAGATTACAGATATGAGAAGACTTCTTTTGCTGGGGCTTTTCTTGTGGCCTTGTGTCTCGGCTCAGCAAGCCTACAGCCCTCCCGAAGTGATTTCGGCTGGCGACGCGTATGCGCCATATAACGTCATCCTCGATGGATTATTTGTCGTGGACGTCAGTGTTGGCGACGACGGGAGCATCCAGGGAATCGAAGCTCTCAGAAATCCAGGAGCGATGCTTGGGGACGTAAAATCTGCCGTTCAGAATTGGAAATTCCGGCCAGCCCTTGAGGGCCGCAAGGCCAGAGCTTCTCGCATGACCGTCGCATTCGTATACCGGCCAACGAATTACCTGGGTTTCGGAGCGGCGCCGGTCAAAGATTTCACGCCCGTGATTCCGTCTGCTCCGTCAGATGACAGCGGTGAGGACGGTTCTCCGGTGGGCATCTTGTCGTTCGCTTATGCAGACTATCCGATCAATAGCGTTGCTTCGGGATCGGTGTTACTCCAAGCAACGGTGGACAGCGCGGGAAACGTCAAGAATGTCAACGTGCTGCACGAAATGGCCGGCTTCAATCACTTTGCGCAGGAAGCTTTGAAAAACTGGCGCTTCCAAGCAGCCACCGTGCGCGGAAGGCCGGTCACGTCAAAGATCGTCGTAGCGTTTATTTTCCAACCTCCTCCGCCGACGAGTTGAGTTCCGACAGACGATTTGACCGGATAGGTCTATTTTGGTGGTCGCGGAAGCCGTAGGCCGGAGGCTCAATCGGTCGAGTACGGGGGAAACCTTACGGCAGTGTATGCGCGGGCAAGGTTCGGCCGGAGGGCTTCGCCGAGACGGCTATTAAGAAACACGTCTTTACATAAACAGGGCAATTGACTATATTCCGGGCCGATTCCGGAATGTGCCCGCGGTCGGGCGTCCCCACGATGCCGGAAAATTCGGACTTAGCGGTAACGATCGCCGTCTCGACGGAGGCGGTGTGAGAAAGAGAGAAAAATATGTCTGACGAAACCATCAAGCCCGGTTCGGAACACGCAGGTGAAGTCACCGAGTTGAACGAAGATCAGCTCAGTGGAGTTCAGGGCGGGCAAGGCATCTCCGTAGTCGTGAAACAAAAGGCGCTCACCTCAGTTCCAAAAACAACGACTGGCGGGTCGATCGCTCAAGGCGACACCCTCGACGGCTCGTTGCTCGAAGACGGACTGCCTTCCTAAGACAGCCGAAAATACCGGATATCAACACCTGGGCGGGCCGCAGTCAACAGCGGCCCGCCCGGTGATTTGTATTCGCTTCGCCAGCGGTGGAATCATCTCTCCCGCAAATATGAACCGAATATGATGCTCGAAGCTGCCCTCCCCCCTCTTTACGCGCCCTGGCTCCGCACCGTGACTGGCGGCCCTATTCCCGCCGAAACTCGAGCTACCTGCCAAAATTGCGCGATGCTCCCGTCTCCCGACGGGCCTGCGGAAGGCGTATTTTTTCATCCCGCGACGAAATGTTGTGCGTTCCAACCACACATTCCAAACTTTCTGGCTGGGCGCATCCTGATGGAAGAGGACCCCTCGATTCAAGCGGGGCGGGAAGAGCTTGAGCGACGTATCGCGCGAAGAGTAGCGATTTCTCCGCGTTGGGCTGGGCCTGGATCCGTCTTCGACTTGTTGTACCACAGCACCCCGAACGTGTTCGGGCGCGCTCCGGAACTGCGCTGCCAATTTCTCGACTCCAATGGTGGCTGTGGCATCTGGAAACACCGGCCAGCGGTATGTTCTACCTGGTTCTGCAAACATGTTCGTGGCGGTACAGGGCACAACTTCTGGAAGGTGGCCGACAAACTTCTCCAGATTGTCGAATGTGAGCTCGGCTTGTGGTGCATGGAGGAACTGAAGGCAGGTTCGGCGGAAGTCTTTGCCATGTCGGCACGGTCATCGCCCGACGTCTCGGAGCTAGGCGGGGAGATGAACTGGGGTTTGTACCGCAAGCTTTGGGGCGATTGGGTCGGGCGCGAAGCGGAATTCTATCGTGCGTGTGCGCGGCTTGTGGACCCGTTGACATGGGAACAGGTCGAACAGGTATCAGGCCCGCGAGTGCGAATTCTCGCGCAAATGCTGTCGGATGCGTACAAAAACCTGGAATCGACAGCCCTCCCCGAGAGACTGCGTCTGGGCCGAATCCATTTCACGGGCGTTGGGGACGGCGGCTTCCGAATTGTCGGTTACAGTGGATATGACCCGTTGCAAATGCCAGACAAGCTTGCGCGAGCTCTCCGGTATTTCGATGGCAGGCCCACGGAAGAAGCGCTCGAAGCGATTCTTACGAAAGAGAACACCCGGCTGGATATGAACCTAGTGCGCAAGATGGTCGATTTTGGAATCTTGCAGGGATGTTCGAACGAAAATGATCTCCTTCCGATCGTCAATGCGTGAGTCAGCACCGCGACCGGGTGCCGAGCGGCGTATTTTGATTGTTTAGCGAACTATCTCCGCTTGCCGGCACACAGCCAAATGGCGTCGGATATGACTGTCATCGCCCCTGACTAACTGGAGAGCGCGCGAATAGTCGGCGGCCGCCTGGGACCATTTCTTCTGCATCTCGAAACATCGACCGCGGTTGTAGAAGGTCTCGGAATCCTCGCGGAGCGAAAGTGCCCGACTGAGGTCGAGACCCGCCTGTTCGAACTTTCCCTGCTTGAAAAGGACGGTTGCCCGGTTGGCCCAAGCATCGGGGAGCGAAGAGTCGGCTTCCATCGCCTTGGTGAAGAGCTCGAAAGCTTGTTCAAGATTCTGACTTTTCAGATCCAGCAATCCGGAGATGCACAAGAGTCTCGCGCTCGACGGCGATAGAAGAAGCGCGGCGTTTACGTCGGAGCGAGCGGCGTTTAGTTTCCCTTGCGCGTAAAGGAGGCGAGCGCGATCGGTCAGGGCTTCGATGTGAGCCGGGTGGAGTTCGAGCACTCGCGTGTAATCTGCCAGCGCTTGGTCGTCCCGGCCGAGTGAAAGCAAGGCCTGGGCGCGATTGAAGTGGGCGTCGGAATCGGGTGGACTCCATTCGATGGCGGCGTCGAAGTCCCGGATTGCTTCCTCCGTATGGCCCAATCGCTGCCGCAGAACGCCGCGGTCGAAATAGCTTTCGTAGTTGCCTGGCTGGTGGCGGAGGAGAGTCGTGAGGTCGTCAATGGCTTTCGGCAGCTCGTTGCGTTTGGTGTGAAGCCGCGCACGATTGTGAAGAAGGATCGCGCATTCCGATTCGAATTTGGCCGGAGCTTCGGTGGCCATGAACTGAAGAGAATCGGACAGAAGTTGGAGGGCGGTGTCCAGGTTGCCGCGTGCGCATTTCCACCAAAGCCATCGTATTGCGCAAGAACGCGATGTTTACCGCACGAGTCTCGGACGTTGGGAGCATTTCGGTGAAGGCCAAGGACTTCTCGATCCAGGTTCGAGCGGCGGCATAGTCGCGCCTTGATGGTTCGTAGAGGCGGGCCGCGAGGATCGCTTTGGCGTAGGTAGTGTGGGCGAGCAGGGCGGGATCGTTGCTCCGCTCAAGATTCCGCGCGCAAACCGTCTCTAACTCGTCGAGACGCTCCAGTAACAGCAACGAGAAGAGAATGTTGCGGCTGAGGTCGTTGCTCAGTTTGCTTTGGTCCGAGGAAGCGAGCATCCGGCGGCCGCGGACTGCCCAGTCCAGAGCTGCCTCGTAGAATGCGACGTGCATGCAATGCACCGAGGCGGCGAGAAGTGGGAACGGATCGTCGCCAGCCTGTTCACAGTGAAAAGGGATAGCCCCTAGCGAAGAAGACGTTTGGCCGAGTGACTGAAGTTCGGCGAGTCGTTCTTGATGCAGCAGTCGGCGGTCGTCAGCGTTTATGGCGGCGTAGGAAGACGTGAGGGATGGGTCGTTGGATGTGCAGTCCGACCAGACGTATTTCTTCGCGAGGCGGAGATGTTCGGTGGGGGCGAATATTGCTTGGAAGAGAGGGAATCCTGCTGGGACGATTGCAGATGTCTTATGGATGCAAATTTCTGTACGGCCGAACGAAGTTGGTCGTCGCTGAGGCGGTCCGATGACGTTCGAATTCTTATCCTGAGTTGATCGGGATGAGCGCGGCGAAGCAGAACGGCCAAGAATTCCTGATCCAGAGGATCGGCGAAGTCTACATTATCGATCGATAGAACGAGAGGCGCTTGAGAGTTCAGATGCGCAGCGCAGTCGAGGATGAAGTCGGTCAGGCCGTGAGCCAGCTTAAGCGTACGTGAGGACGGATTCCCTTCCCCAGATAAGGTGAGCCATTTGCGAACTTCGGGCGAGACCGGATGGGAATTCGCTAATTCCGGACAGACGAGTAGAAGCGTCCGTTGCCGCCGGCGGAAGAGATCTTCGATTTTGGCGATCGATGGATGTTCCAGAAGCCGAAGAACGATTCCGATTGCCGAAGTGTAGGGGCCGCGCAGGTTGCGATGCGCGTTGATTTCGAGGTGTTCGGCGGGCGGGGTGCGCGAGGGGAGTTCGTTGTCCGGATGAAACGGACCTACGACCCACTCATGTCGGGAGTTGTCGGACACTTAAGCAATACGCTGAGGCCGCCGGGGCCAAGCGGTCGAGAGATACGTTTTGACGGCGGAAGCGAATTTACAGCTGACTGATGCAAACCGCGGCGGATCCCAGCGCTTCGCTGGGCTTCGAACCGAGGCCGCCGGTCACCGATTTCAGGTCGTCGTCGGGGAGTTCCTTCGGAGCGGCTTCTGCGTTGGCGATCACCGACTCTTCTTTTAGGGGATTTGCTTCGCCTGGGTTTTGGCTATCCATGATTGACCTCCACGAACGCGCGGGTATTCAGTGGCTTCCGTTCTACCAAGTTTCAGGGGTAGCGTCAACACAGCGAGCCTGACGCGCACGATCTCTACGCGGCTACTCCTTCACGTGCGCCAACGGAATCTGCGAAAACAATTGCAGATCGATGATCATGTTTAGCCGGCGGTCCAACTGGAAAAACGTCGCGGCCTTTCGTCCTGGCAACACCTGGTTCACCACGGGCACATACTTCAAGCGGAGCGCCTGGGCCTCGCCATCGGCCTCGAGCCAGTGGCGCACGTAAATCATCGCATCCTGGTCGCTCATCGTCTCCCACATCTCGGCGTACTGCTTGAGGAGGGCGTATTTCTGATTGTTCACTTCCTGCAAGTCCTTTACGTAATGGTTGTAAATCGGCCAGAACTTCTCGCCTTCCGCATCCGACAGCGACATATTCTGCCCAACCACTTGCATTTTCATGGCGCGTAGATCTTTTCGGAGCAAGGCGATGTCCGCGTCCGTCACCGTTGGGTTGATGACCTCCTTCACGGTAATGTCCTGAGTTTGCGCCGCGCCTGGCGTCTTCGCCCTCGCCGTGGTCAGCCCCCAGCCCAACATCGTAGCCACCACCATGCCGGCAACAAACGCGCCGGCCAATCCCGCTGCTCCCGTCATTTTCTGCTTCATAGTCTCTCTCCCTTTTTCCGCTTGCCACGAAGAACCATTGAGAACAGCAAGTCCGAGAGCATCTTAGTTGAGTTGCGGCAGCTAACGGACTACAATCAACAGCAAATTCCGTTACTGCGACTTAGAGATGAATGGAAGGTGTCATGAAACGATTCCACATTCTGATGTTGCTTCTGGCGGCCGGCTTCACTAATGCGAATGCGCAGAGCCAGGTACCGCCGGACATGCAGCAAAAGATCGACAAGGTAGCCACGGAGGCGCTCGCCAAGACTGGCGTGCCCAGCGCATCGGTCGCAGTGGTAAAGGATGGGCAGATTGTTTATCTGCACGCGTACGGAAATGCGCGGCTTGATCCCGCGGTACCGGCGGCGGCCGAAATGCGTTACAGCATCGGCTCGAACAGCAAGCAGTTCACGGCCGCGGCCATTCTGCTTTTGCAGGAGCAAGGAAAGCTTTCGCTCGACGATAAGGTCGGCAAATTTCTTCCCGACCTAACCCGAGCCAACGAAGTGACGATTCGCCAGCTTCTTTCGCACACGTCCGGGTATCAAGACTACTGGCCGCAAGATTATGTGATGCCCTCGATGTTGAAGCCGACCAACGCACGGAAGATTCTGGACGATTGGGCGCGCAAACCGCTGGATTTTGAGCCCGGAACGAAATGGCAGTACAGCAATACGAACTATGTGATCGCCGGGCTAATCATTGAGAAAGCCAGCGGCCAACCGTTGCTGCAATTTCTTCAGCAGAAGATATTCGCGCCACTCCACATGAAAAGCGTCGCCGACATCGACGAGGCAAAACTCGGCGACACCGATCCGATCGGTTATCTGCGCTACGCTCTCGGACCGCTGCGATTGGCGCCTAAGGAAGGTTTCGGCTGGCTCTTTGCTGCCGGTGAACTCGCGATGACAGCGGAAGACCTGGCGAAGTGGGACATTTCGATCATCAATCAGAAATTGATGAAACCGTCTTCCTATTTAGCGTTCGAAACGGAAGTCCTGCTGAAGAACGGATTGGGAACGAATTATGGGCTCGGCGTGGAGGTACGTTCGGACTTTGGACATCGATCGGTGTCGCACAGTGGCGAGGTTTCGGGCTTCACGTCGGAAAATATGGTCTTTCCGGACGAACGCGTTGCGGTAGTTGTGCTCACCAATCAGGATGCCTCGGAGGTTTCGGGGACGATTGCAAACGGCATCGCGCCTTTGCTGCTCGCGAGCGCTGATCCGGCGACTCCGGAGAAGCTTGCTCAAGCACGAAAAATTTTCGAAGGGCTGCAGCATGGGACGATCGATCGTTCTCTCTTCACGGACAATGCCAATTTCTATTTCAGCGAGCAGGCGTTGAAGGATTTCGCTGGTGGGTTGGGACCACTGGGAAACGCCGAGGAATTTTTCCAGGTAAAGCAGGAATTGCGGGGAGGCATGAAGATGCGGCTGTACTCCGCCAAATTTGCGAAAGAGAAACTGATCGTGTGGACCTATGAAATGCCGGACGGCAAGTTAGAGCAATACCAAATCGCGGCCGAGGAGTAGGAAAGGGCTTCGCGTTGCGTCGGTCGGGATGACAAAACTCTATCAACCGTCACGATAAGTGGTGATCAGGTGAGATTGTTTGTGGCAAAGAGCAAGGACGCGTCCTCTACAAGTTGCGGAATAATGCATCCGCACTGACGAATTGCTCTCAGAATTGCGTCCCGTCTAGGGGCGCATACCAGGTTTCTCAAAAATTTCCGCAGATTCCATCCGATTCATACCCTACGGCGTAGTCCATTCCAGTGGTGGATTCTCACTGAAATAAGAATTACCGGTGGATTCTTCCTCCCGGCAAGCGCTCACCGGCGCACTTTGCCCCAAATCTCGAATTGGGAGGAAAACCCATGGAAAAATTGAAAGAGCTCGTGGACCGAGCCGTGTCGCGACGAAAATTTGTCGTCGGAGCGGGAGCGGTCGCGGGAGCTGCGGCAACAATTTCGATCACAGGATGCGGAGGAGGATCGTCGTCAAATCCGACGCCGACACCGACGCCCACACCGGTTGCTCCGACACCGACGGACAACGACGTTCTCAACTATGCGCTGAACCTGGAATATCTGGAGGCGCAGTACTACTTGTATGCGGCGACGGGAACGGGGCTGACGGACGCGGACATTTCGGCGGGTGCGAGCTCGAGCTTCACGACGGTCGGCACGGTGACGAAGGGCAACGCGGCGCAGGTTGCGGGACTGACGGCAGCGCAGCAGGACATCATCAATGAGATTGCGTTTGAAGAGCGGGCGCACGTGCGATTTTTGCGTGCGGCTCTTGGCGCGAACGCGGTACCGATGCCGAATATCGATTTGTCGTTTTTTGGTCCGCTGGCTACGGCGGCGGGAATTACGACAGCGTCAGCGCCGGCTTTCAATCCGTTTGCGAGCTTCGATGATTTTCTGGTCGGGGCGTTTATTTTTGAAGATGTCGGAGTGACTGCGTATTCCGGCGCGGCGGGATTGATCAGTGCAGCGGGCGTTGCGGCTGGGCTTTTGACTGCGGCGGCGGGGATTCTGGCGGTCGAGGCGTATCACGCGGGGTATGTGCGGACGGCGTTGACGGGTCGCGCGATCGCTGCGGGATCGACGGCGGCGTATCCGTATTTGCCAGCGGCGAACAAAGTGGAAGCGCTGCGGGCGATGCTGACGGTGGGCAACACGGCGGCGCCATCGGCGACGGGTTCAGTGGAGACGCTGCTGACTCTGCCGGCGAACATCACGACGCCTAGCGCGATTGTGGCGGCTGATCCGACGACGGCGGTCGGGTTCGCGCGCACTCCGAATCAGGTTCATCACATCGTCTATGGCTCGGCCACGGTGGGAGTGAGCTCGGGCGGATTTTTCCCGAGCGGGACGAACAGCATTTTCGCCACGACGACCGCGTAGAACTCTACTCGAATACAAAAAGCGGAAACTTTAGCGCGGCCAACGCGCACGGAAACAAACCATGCAGCTAAGAGCAAAGCTCTAGAGTGAGGGAAAATTATGGCGAATCAAGAGACGCAGTTTCTCGATGATGTGATTGTAAAAAGCCGGCGGAAGATGTTGACCGTCGGGCTGACGTCGCTGGCAGGCGCGGTGGGTGGTGCGCTGACGGGCGCGCTGGCTCCTGCGGCAAAGGCGGCGACGTTTACGGACGCGGATATTTTGAATTTCGCGTTGAACCTCGAGTATCTGGAAGCGAATTTTTATTATTTGGCAGCGTTTGGGACGACGATCGATGTCGCGAATGCGATGACGACGGCGGCCGGAGCGCTGACGATCAAGCTGTCGGGCACGGTCGGGACGCCGGGAACGGTGACTGGCGGCAGCATGGTTCCCTTCGCCACGACGGAAGTTGCGTCGTACGCGATCGAGACGGCGATCGAAGAAGGCAAGCACGTGCAGTTGCTGCTCAGCGCGCTGGGCTCGGCGGCGGTGGCACAACCGGCGATCAACCTGGGGACGTCGTTTCAAACGCTGGCGACGGCGGCGGCTATCCCGAATGGGTCGACGTTCAGCCCGTACACGAGCGACGATACTTTTCTGGTCGGCGCATACGTGTTTGAGGATGTCGGTGTGACGGCGTATCACGGAGCGGCTTCGTTGCTGACGGTGGCGGCGAATCTGAAGGTGGCGGCGGGGATTCTGGCGGTGGAGGCGTATCACGCCGGACTGATTCGCACGACGATCAATGACATTGATCCGACGGGTGCGACGATCGCGGGATTCACGAACAACATTTCGACGCTGCGGGCGACGTTAGTCGCAGGCGGGATTGTTGGGCGCGGCGCCCGGTCCGTATGACACGAATCCAGATGATTTCGGGCTGGCTACGTTTCAGGTGACGTTGAACGCGGCGGCGACTTCGACGCGTATTACGGACGCGGATGCGACGAATGCGATCGCGTTTGCGCGGAATACGACGCAGGTGTTGAACATCGTGACGGGCGGAGGCGCGGTTGCCGCAGGAAAGGTTGTGACGCCGGCAGTGGGAGTGTTCTTCCCTGCTGGGTTGAACGCGGGGCCAAACGGGTTCCGGTAGAAGTCACACAGTTGATTCGAAAGCGCCGCGAAGTCTCGTTGAGATTTCGCGGCGTTTTTTTTCGCTCGATGCTGCCAACGAGATTTTTTGCAAGGCCGTCACGTTGAGATCCTTCGGCCGCCTTCGGTGGCCTCAGGATGACAGATTTTTCCATGGATGCCGCGGGGCCTTTGGTTAGGCTCGCGGCGTTTTTTTTGCGCGTGCGGCGTGATCGAGCGCGTTGTCAAGAGGTTCAGTCGCCGAGGGAATCCAGGAAGGTGGCGGAGGGGGCGAAGAAGAGGCTGCCGGTTACGGCGCGGCTGAAGTCGAGGAGGCGGTCGTAATTGCCGGGAGGACGGCCGATGAACATGTTTTCGAGCATTTGTTCGGTAGTGCGCGGGGTGCGGCTATAGCCGATGAAGTAGGTGCCGAACTCTCCTTGGCCGGGTTTGCCGAAGGGCATGTTGTCGCGAAGGATTTTCAGTTCTTTGCCGTTTTCGTCGATGGTGGTCAGGGCGCTGTGGGCGTTGGTCGGCTTTGCGGCGTCGCTGAGTTCGATATCAGAAAGCTTTTGTCGGCCGATGACGTGTTCTTGCTGCTCGGTCGTAAGCGCGTTCCATTTCGACATGTCGTGGAGATATTTTTGGATGATCACGTAGCTTCCGGCGGCGAATTGCGGATCTTCGGCTTCGGTGATGAGGGCCGCGTTGAGCGCGGCAAGGCCGCGGGGATTTTCGGTTCCGTCCACGAAGCCGAGGAGATCGCGATCGTCGAAGTAGCGGAAGCCGTGGGTTTCGTCGACGGAGTCGAGGGCGGTGCCGATGCGCGACATGATTTGGGAGACGAGCTCGAAGCATAGGTCCATGCGCTTGGCGCGGAGATGGAAGAGGATGTCGGCGGGAGTGGACGGGAGCGTGGCGGTCGCCGGCGCGAAGTTCTTTGAAGGAGTGGAGTTCGGCGGGGCGGGGATTGTTGGGGAAGAGTTTGTCCCAGGCGTTGGAACCGAAAGAGACGACGCAGGAGAGGCCGCCTTCGATGCGGCGGAAGTCGACGGCGCGGTAGATGCCGGGGAGGTCGGCGACGAGGTCGCGGACGGTGGAGTAGCTTGCGGCGTCGGGCTTGATGGAGGCGACGAGGAAGATGGCGGAGCTGGTGAGGGGAGCGAGGACGGGTTGGGGGGCGGGGGCTGGCTCGTTGGCGCTGGGCGAGGTCATGGAATGGGCTCCGTTTGTGATGGTCCGGGCGGGGATATCGTAAGGCAGGTTGGCGCGGCGGACAAAATCGGTGGTGCGGTTGCGGAAGTCAAAACCCGCACCCTCTGAAGGCTGAGGGTGCGGCACCCAGGATCAGGGGGAGATTGTTGTTCAGATTTGAGGTAGGGGTGACGTTGAGATCCTTCGGCCGCTTATGGCGGCCTCAGGATGACAACACGCTCTTTTTGAAGTGAATGAATGGTTCTATCGCTTGGACGAGCCCTTCGGCTTTGGGTTTGGATTTTGCTTTCGACTTCGATTTCGAGCGTGGGTTTTACGGTTAGGTTGAGCTGGACGGCTTCGCGGATCAGGGCTTTCAGGGCGGGTTCGTTGATTTTTTCGTTTTCGTGGATGTCGATGGCGCGGCGGATGTTTCCTTCGAGGCTGGAGTTGAAGAGCTTAGAGGGATCTTTCAGCGCGGCGCCTTTGGCGAAGGTGAGTTTGACGGCGGCTTTGTAGGTTTCTCCGGTGCAGACGATGCCGGCGTGGGAGAAGACGGGGACGCCGCGCCATTTCACTTCTTCGATGATTTCGGGGTCGGCGGCGTGGATGAGTTCGCGGATGCGCCCGAACGTTTTGCCGCGCCAGTCGGCGAGGTCCTTGATGCGCTCATCAATGAATTTCGAAGCGGCCTCTGGTGTGGATGGATTATTCATTTCTTGCTCCTTCGTGAAAACGCGAAATCGTAGTTCGCGATGTCGCTTCTATTTTTGAAAACTGCAGATTAAGACATCGCGCGTTGGTCACGTGCCGGTCTCAGTGAAAACAATCGGCGGACGACGTGGCCTTTCCACAACCATAGGCCGGAGAGGACGATTGTCGGAACGAAGACGTAGCGCGTGGGCGTGGCGTAGTAGTGGACCATGTCGAATGGGCTGTAGATGTAGCCGACGATCGGGATGGCCAGGATGATGTGGAGCCAACGGACGATTGCGCGCTTGGTGGATTCTTTCATGGTGATCGATCTCCTTCTGTCGCGATGACGGAAATAGCCTTGGACTGCGCGTTATGAATTTTGTGGCGGGCGCGGCGGAAGTTTGCGGGCTTCCACGCCGAACTGTTGGGCGTACTCTTCGTTGAGGCGCTGCCAACCTGCGAACTTCATCGTGTCGGTGCCGACGAGGCGGCCGATGGGAGTGCCGTGTAGAAACCTGGCGAGGATGTCGAAGCAGACATGCCAGCCGGCGGCGCCCATCGAAATGAAATTCCTATTGATGGCGGTCGAGAGCGTGAGACGCGTGCCGCCCGGGATGGGTTCGAGTTCCCAGCGCATCGGGTTGGCACCCCACATGTATTCGAGGAAGTGGGGAGCGTCGGCGCGCATGACTCTTGTTTCGGTGATGTGCAGCGAAGGGGCGTTCACGGTTGTGAGTTTCACGCTGGCGCCAGCCGTTGCGAGGCTCTTGTCGGCGTCGAAGGGAGCCCATTCGCGCAAGTGCTCCGGGTCGGTGATCGCCAGCCAGACTTTTTCAGGCGAGTGACGGAGCTCCCGGACGACCACGAGCTCCCAATTCATCGCTTCGCTCTTTCGAATCTGTGCGCCCGTGGCTGGGCCCGGCGTGTATTGTTCGTGAGCGGTCATTCTTTCTCCGTGAGCTCCCTTTCAACTGAAAGCAAATGCGCGCATGGTTTCGCGCCTACCACTTTGCGAGCTGCGTGAGCTGGACGATGTTACCGCACGTGTCTTTGAGCATGGCGATGGTGGAGCCGGTGACATCGGTCGGAGGCATAGTGAATTCGGCGCCCTTGGATTTGACGCGCTCGTAGTCGCCTTTGATGTCGTCGGTGAAGAACATGATCGCGGGCTGGCTCTGTTGAAAGATCGCGTCCTGATAGGTCTTGGCGGCGGGATTGTTGTTGAGCGCGAGTTGCAGCTCGACCTCATTCGGATCGCCGGACGGGGCTACGGTGAGCCAACGATACGGTCCCTGGCTGAAGTCGTTTTTCTTGGCGAAGCCGAGAACTTCCGTGTAGAAGCGCAGGGCTTTGTCCTGATCGTCGACGAAGATGCTCGTCACTTTGATTTTCATTTTGTTTCTCCTTTGTCGTGATTTTTCGGATTGCGATTCGAGTGTTTCCTGGGGGTCTTCCCTTTCGCGGACGGGGGCTCGTCCATGCGATCGAGATGGCGTTCGAGAGCATCGATGTGTCCCGACCAGAAACGGCGGAACTGGGCGAGCCATGCATCAAGCTCTTGAAAAGGTCCGGACTTGAGCCGGTAAAGGCGGCGCTGCGCGTCAACGGTAGATTCGACGAAGCCGGCGTCGCGAAGGACGCGAAGGTGCTTGGAGACGGCCGGCTGGGACATGCGGAGTTCGCGCTCGATCTCGCCGACGGACTGCTCGTTGAGCGTCAGAAGGGTGAGGATCGCGCGGCGGTTGGGCTCGGCAATGATCTGGAAGGCGGTTTCCATGGTCTTAATATGCCATCACACGTATATACGTGTCAAGGCATATTTGAGACGATTTTTAACCGGGCCTGTGGATAATGGAGGGCGAGGTTTGTAGTTGGACTGAACGCTGAGATCCTTCGCTTCGCTCAGGATGACAAGTCTGGGTAGGCGGGGCGGCTCCTGGTGGTTCGCAGGAATGCTTAGTGACGGTGTTTCGTGTCGGTGCTTCGTGTCGGTGTTTTTCGTAGGATGTTTCGGGGCGATGTTCGGGGTTCAATTCTTGGGGAATGGAGATGGGCTGATGCTGACTGGCGAATGGGTACGGGATTTTGCGCAGGAGTGGGTGCGGAGCTGGAATGGGCACGATCTGGAGGCGATTCTGGAGCACTACGCGGACGGCGTGGTGCTGACTTCGCCGGTGGCGGCGCGGTTGTTGGGTGATCCATCGGGGAATGTGCGGGGGAAGGCGGCCCTGCGCGCTTACTTTTCGAAAGGGCTGGAGGCGTATCCGGATTTGAAATTTGAGCTGAAGGACGTGATGTGGGGGCTTTCGAGCGTGGTGCTGTACTACACGAACCAGGTTGGGAGGAAAACGGGGGAGTTTATGGAGGTTGATGGGAATGGGAAGGTGGTGAGGGTGGTGGCGAATTACGGTGAATAGTGCGGAGTAAAAACGACTTCGCCCTTCCTGCGTCGTTGGGGGACGTCGCAGAAAGGGCGTGCCGTCTTCAGGAGAGAAGATCGTTGTGTCGGGGCGCGATGGGTTGCGCTGTCGTTCGAAGGATATTTCCCTGGGGACGTGGAAATGGTTCCCGGGAATTTTAGGATTTGGCGCGCCGGATAGATCGGTGTTCGTGCAGGCGTTGAGATCCTTCGGCCCCCTGCGGGTGCCTCAGGATGACAGCGGGCTTAAATGGGCGCAGATCGTCATCGATCAATTCTGGTGGCCAAGAGAAAGGGCGGGACGAATGCCCCGCCCTTTCACACGGTTGATCGCCCGTTACTGAGCGGCGGGGGCTTCTGGCGGAGCACCGCGCATGGCGCCGCGGGCGCCACGGCCGGGGCCGCCTTGCTGGACGGTGTAGTCGGAAGGGACCGTGAATAACGTAGCGGCGGGTTCGGTGCGCTGCACGCTGTTCAGGGTGTAGGTCGTTGTACCGAAGCGCGGATCGGTGCGCGTGCTCTTCACAACGACTTGCAGGTCGTTGGAGTACCAGCGCTCGAAGACGATCTGAATCGGCTTGTCGTTGCCAATCTGACCGGCGGCGATGGTGCGTGTGATACGCGTGCCTTCCGCTACGACACCGTTAATCGTTTGAGTCCCGAGCGATTCTTTCTTCACGGCGCCGGACGCTTCTTCTTTTTGCAAGCGAGCTTGCATCTTCTGCTCGAACTCCTGCTCCTGCGCAGCGGTCGGCTGGCCGTGCTGGCGAATCGCCATCTGGTGCGCGACTTTGTGGTCGGCATCGAGCATGTAGTGATTGCCGGCGACGGGATCGGCGATCGAAACCATCGTGTGCGGCTTGCCGGAGGCCTGAAGCGGACCGAAGCCGGAGAGCGTCACTTCACTGCGCGAGCGGCCCTGGCTGTCGCGATAGAGATTGCTCGTGGTGGTGCGGTGGATCGACGTGCCGTCGGGAAGCGTCTGCGTGGTTTCGGTGGAAGCGGTCGCCGAAAACGGCGCGCCCTTCACCACTTTGCCGCCATGCAAGCCTTCAAAGCCCATCAGTTCGACGTGATCACCGAACGGACCGGGACCGCCTGGACCACCAGGCCCGCCATGCATCATGACGTCCGGGGGTGGTGGAGCGTCTTGCGCGCGCAAAGTACCAACGCCGAGCAGCAACACGGCAGTCAGCGCGGTACAGGCCAAACGTTTGCGATTCATCTCTTTTCTCCTCTTCTCTCCCGAGAGGGTTCAAGAAAACTCTTCTTTTACTGCGCTTGAGGCAAGCGGACGGCTTGCGGCTGCCCGTCTTGTCCTACAAACAAGTCGACCTGAATCCATTCGTTGGCGCGCTCTTCGTTCACGGGCAAGCCGAGGTCGCCGAGAGCGCCGCGTTGCATGCGAACGCGAACGACGGAGCCATCGCCGATTTCCTGGGCCATGCTGCCGGGCAGGAGCGTGAAATCTTCAGCGTCGTTTGCGGCAATGAGCGTCGCTTCGTTGGCGGGCTCGGTCGGATAGTTGTCGATCACGCTGGGATTGGTAGTTGCGCCGGGATTTGCGGAGGCGGAAACATTTGCGTCGTTCTTACCCGACGTCGCGCCTTGAAGGATGATGTTTTCGCTGGAGATGTGCCAGTTCCACCAGCTCATACCGACCAGCAGCAATGCCGCGGAGGCGAGGACCCAGGCGGAAGCGAGCGCGAAGCGCCGAACTTTCAGCGCGCGATTGCGGGCAAAGAATTCCTGACGAAGGCGCATTTCGACGCGCAGAGGAGCGCCGAGGTCGGCGGTTTCCTCACGCAGAGCTTGCAGCTCGATCTGAGCGTCGCGCCAGGATTCCTGCAACGCGGCGCAGCGGGCACAGCTATTGGCGTGATCGATTGCAGCGGCGCGCTCGATGGCGTCTACGCCAGTCGCGGATTCGCGATCGAGGTCCAACCCGACGGTTTCGAATTGTTCGCAGTTCATGTTGCTACTTCCCTTCTCGCTGCTGGGCCTTCTGACTTCCAGCTACCCTTCCCGACTACGGACGAAAAAGTTTCTCTCAGCGGGCTGCGCTGAAACGGCGCGGCACATCGCGCAAAATCTCGAGCTTGGCGAGCAACAATGCGCGGCCACGATGGAGGCGCGAGCGAATCGTTCCGATCGGGCATCCGATGCGCTGCGAGGCTTCCTCGTAGCTCAGCTCTTCCAACTCGCAAAGCACGACGGCTTCGCGAAATTCCGAGGGCAGCTCCAGCACAGCGGCGCGAACCTGCTCCATGCGCTCCTGGCGTTCGGCCCAGTGCATCGGAGTGACGACGGTGGTCAGGCCGGCCATGGCGCGCGCTCCCGTTTCGCTCTCCTCGTCGAGCTGAAGTTCACGCGGGAGGCGTTCGAGATGTTTCATGACGCGATTGCGAGCGATGCCGTAGAGATACGCGGCGAGCGCTCCGCGCTCTGAGTCGTATTTCTTCGGTTCACGCATGAGGGTCATGAAAACGTCTTGCACGATCTCTTCGGAAGCCCATGCGTTGCCTGTCATGCGCATGGCAAAACGGTAGAGAGCTGCCTGATGGCGGCGATAGAGGGTGGTGAAAGCGTCTTCATCCCCTTTCGCAGCACGGCGTAAGAGAACGTCGTCCCTGATTTCTTCAGAAATGCGCTTGTCTCCCGGTGCGACTGTTCCCTGGCCAGGCGGCCCAAATCGTTCTGCTGTCATATATTTCCGGCGCAGAGTGCAAAAAGTTCCCAGTTGGAAGCGCCGGAGGCGGAGCGGGTTGCCGACCTTGGTCCTTATAGATGATGGTCCTTATTTCATTGGACGGGGGAACTTGTGGGCGAGTGTACACGTAGATAGAGATTGACAGGCATAGCGCCTGAGACTATTTTGCTCTAGGTATAGAGAAAACCGGGGTCGGGCGACTGGTGGTTGCGCGATCTTGCAGAGGGCACGGCGTGCCGTGCCCCACCCTATGAGCGAGGGCGATGGTCTATGGATAAGGATAAGGCGCGGGATTTGTTTCCGGGAGCACTGGAGATGATGGTGCTGCGGACGCTGAAGAGGCAGCCATTGCACGGGTATGCGTTGGCACAGCACATCAAGAGGACCTCGAACGATCTGCTGCAGATCGAAGAGGGGTCGCTGTATCCGGCGCTGCAGAGGTTGTTGAAAGAAGAGTTGGTGAAGGCGGAGTGGGGGACCTCGGCGACGGGGCGGCGGGTGAGGATTTACCGGCTCACACCGGCGGGAGTGAAGCACCTGGAGCATGAAGTGTCCAAGTTTGAAACGATGTTGGAGGGGATCACGCGGGTGCTGGCGCCGGGGGAAACAGGCAGTTAACAGTCGAGGGTTGATAGTCGAAAGAGGGCGACGGGCACTAAAGGGCGGAGGTCGCGACATCTCTCGAACGCGTGAACGGCGGGAGGAGCAAGCCCGCCCTAAGAGACGTCGTGGTGATGCTGACTTCCTAGATCCTTCGCTTCGCTCAGGATGACACCGCAAGGGCTGGGATGGCAGTAGAACGTTCGGATGACGTGAGGACGCAAATGGGAATTTGGCAGAGGGTCTTTGGGCGGCGGGAGATTTATTCGGAGTTGTCGGAAGACATGCGGGCACATCTCGATGAAAAGGTCGAAGAGTTGGTGGCAGAGGGGATGTCGCGCAAGGAGGCAGAGCAGGCGGCGCGGCGCGAGTTTGGGAATTTGGGATTGATCGAGGAAGACGGGCGGGCAGCGTGGAGGTGGGAATTGTTCGAGGACTTATTGGCGGATGTGCGGTATGGGCTGCGCGGCCTGCGGAAGAATCTGGGATTTACGGTGGTGGCGCTGCTGACGATCGCGATTGGGATTGGCGCGAACGCGGCGGTGTTCAGCGTGGTGGATGCGGTGATGTTGCGGCCGCTCCGGTATCCGAATTCGCAGGAGTTGGTGGCGTTGCGACAGAACGCACCGGGTGCCGGCGGGCTAACGACGTTTGTCGATGGACTGCGGCTGTCGGCGTCGATGTATTTCATCTATTCAGAACAGAATCGATCGTTTCAGGCGATGGGAGTGTGGTCGCCGGGTAGCGCGAATGTCACGGGTGTGGGCGAGCCCGAGCAGGTGAAGACGATTGGCGTCTCAGATGGTGTGTTGGAGGCGTTGAATGTGGCGCCGGAGGTAGGTCGATGGCTTTCACATGAGGACCAAGTACCGAATGGGCCGGAGCGCGTGATGTTGAACTACGGCTATTGGCAGCGGAAGTTCGGCGGCGACCCCACGGTGGTGGGAAGAAATCTTTCGTTGGATTCGCGGCCAAAGGAAATCGTGGGAGTGATGCCGCGGGGATTTCGAGTCGTGGATAAGGATTTCGATGTTCTGGTACCCGTTTCAGAGGATCGCGGGAAGGCCATTCTGGCCGGATTTGGATACAACGGGATTGCGCGGCTTAAGCCGGGGGTGACGATCGCGCAGGCGAACGCGGACCTGACGCGAATGCTACCGATCTGGATGGATACGTTCACGAACGGGCCGGGCACGAATCCGCACATCTATGAGTCGTGGAAGATCACGCCGGCGCTTCGGCCGTTGAAGGACGAAGTGATCGGAAATGTGAGCGACACGCTTTGGGTGGTGATGGGGACGATTGCGCTAGTAATGCTGATTGCGTGCGCGAACGTGACGAATTTGTTTTTGGTGCGAGGTGAATCGCGGCAGCAAGAAATGGCTGTGCGTGCGGCGCTGGGTGCAGGCTCGGTGCGGATTGTGCGGGCGCTGCTGGTTGAGAGCGTAATGCTAGGGCTCATGGGCGGCCTGGTGGGGATGGGGATTGCCTATGCTGGCGTGAAATTTTTGATGGCGATTGGGCCAGCGAATCTGCCGCGGCTGCAAGAGATTGCGGTGGACTGGCGAACGCTGGTGTTCGGGCTATTTTTGTCGGTGGTGGCAGGGCTTTTGTTTGGACTGGTCCCAGCGCTGAAATACGGAACGTCACGCGGGCCAGCGTTGTCTCGCGCAGTGGCGGGGAGAACGACGAGCGCGAGCCGGGAACGACATCGCGCACGGAATTTTCTCGTTGTTGGGCAAGTGGCTATGGCACTGGTGCTGCTGGTTTGCGCGGGGTTGATGATTCGAACGTTTGATGCGATGCGACATGTGCAGCCGGGATTCACGGATGCGAAGACGCTGCAGTTGATGCGGATCGCGATTCCCGATTCGCTGGTTGCGACGCCGGAACAGGTGACGCGGTTGCAGCAAGCGATCCAAGACAAGCTGGCGACGATTCAGGGAGTGAAGTCGGCGGCGTATGGAAGCGACATGCCGCTGGAAGGATACGAAGCAGGGTGGGACGAGCTGATGGCGGAGGGGAAAAATTACCCGGAGGATGAGATTCCGCCGATGCGGCTGTATAAGTTTGTAGCTCCGGGATTTTTTGCGACAGCGGGCACGCGATTGATGGCGGGGCGAGATTACAGCTGGGCTGAACTGTACGGATCGCGACCGGTGGTGATGGTTTCGGATGGGTTGGCTCGTGAATATTGGGGATCGGCGCAAGCAGCAGTCGGTAAACGCGTGCATGAATTTGGGTCCGCGCCGTGGAGCGAAGTGATTGGCGTGGTGGAAGATGTTCGGGAAAACGGAGTGCAAGCGGCGCCGCCGGAGACGGTTTACTGGCCGACGATGGGAGTCGGGCTTTATGGGAGTAAAGAAGTGCAGGTGATGCGGAACGCGACGTTTGTCGTGCGGAGTGAGCGGGCGGGCAGCCAGGGATTTGTCGATGAAATTCGGCAAGCGGTGTGGTCGGTGAATGCGAATTTGCCGGTGGCGTCGGTGCAGACGATGCAGGACGTATATGACAAGTCGGTTGCGAGGACATCGTTCACACTGGTGATGTTGGGGATTGCGGGAGCGATGTCGATCGCGTTGGGAGTGATTGGAATTTATGGCGTGCTGTCTTACACCGTGTCACAGCGAAAACGCGAGATTGGAATCCGGCTGGCGCTGGGGGCGCAGCGGGAGAATGTGCTGGGGATGGTGCTAAGGTCCGGGGCACGGATGGCGCTGATCGGGGTGGCAATTGGGCTGTTCATCGCGCTCGGGCTGACGCGGTGGATGAGCAGCTTACTGTTTGGCGTGAGCGCGCACGATCCGTTGACGTTCGCGTTGGTTGCGCTGCTGTTGTTTGCGGTGGCGCTAGTCGCGTGCTGGATTCCGGCGCGGCGGGCGACGCAGGTCGATCCCATGGTGGCGCTGCGGTACGAGTGAGAAGAGAGTTCACAGTCGACAGTTTGAAAGCGAAGGCCGCGTTATCTGGAGTGATCGGCATGGGATTTTGGCTGCGGATGTTTCGGCGGAAGCGTGAGTTTGCGGAGTTATCGGAAGAGATGCGCGGGCATTTGGAAGAGCGCGTCGCGGAATTGGTGGGCCGGGGGATGGAGCGGAGGGAAGCTGAGCATCAGGCGCGGCGGGAGTTTGGAAATTTTTCGTTGACCGAGCGCGACGGACGAGATGTTTGGAGATGGAGTTCGGTCGAGCGGGTTTGGACCGACGTGAAGTTTGGGTTTCGCATCTTGCGGAAGAATCCTGGATTCGCGGCGGTTGCGATTCTGACGCTGGCGCTCGGAATCGGCGCGAACACCGCGATTTTCAGCGTCGTTTATGGTGCCCTGCTTGCGCCATTGCCGATGCCGCACCCGGAGCAATTGGTGATGGTGTGGTCGGACGACGACGGGAGAAATGTCGTATCGCCTGGGGATTTTCTGGACTGGAAGCAGCAGAACACGGTCTTTCAGAATTTAGTCGCGTGGGATGAGTGGACATTCAATTTGTCGGTCGATGGGCGTCCGCAAGCGGAGCAGGCGCGCGTCATGATCCCGGGATTTTTTGCGATGCAAGGGATTCCCTTTTCACTTGGGCGCGATTTCTTGTCGGAGGAAGGAGAACAAGGCAAGGAGCACGTCTTAGTCATGACGAATCGTTTGTGGCGCGAACGGTTCGGCAGCGATCCAAACATTCTGGGACGACAAGTGCGCATGGATGGAACGCCATACACCGTGGTGGGCGTGCTCGCCGCGGGAATGCCGGATCGATATGAGGCACATGTGTTCGTACCGATGGCGCTGCGGCCCGACCAGATCACGCACGAACGGCACTGGATGTTCGTGATGGGGCGGCTGAAGCCGGACGTCACGATCGCGCAGGCGAGTGCCGACATGGATCGCGTCGCGCGAAATATCGCGGAGGCATATCCGAAGTCGAACAAGGGTTGGGGCGTAATCATCGAACCGTTGAAGAATGACTTCACGAGTCGCGACACGATCAAGAGTTTGTGGCTGCTGATGGCGGCAGTGGCATTTGTGCTGCTGATCGCTTGCGTGAACGTGGCGAATTTGCTGCTGGCTCGCGGAACGGTGCGGAGGAAGGAGGCTGCGCTGCGGGCTTCGCTTGGCGCGACGCGAGGTCAATTATTTTCGCAATTTCTATCGGAGGGCCTTGTGCTCGCGGCGATCGGTGGCGCGCTCGGGATCGCGCTGGCGGGAATGTTGCTGAAGCTGGTTGTCGTTCTCCTGCCGCAATTCTCGGTGCCGACCGAGAGCGATATCTCGCTGAACCTTCCCGTGCTGCTCTTCAGCATTACGGCCACGATATTGGCCGGCGTCCTATGCGGATGCGCGCCGGCGTTGCAAGTTTCGCGCTGGAGCCTCAGCGAAACGCTGAAAGAGGGTGGACGATCGGGCTCCGGCGGCGGGCGCAACGGACTGCGACGAGTGCTGGTGGTCGCAGAGTTTGCGCTGGCGCTGGCGTTGCTCGCGGGCGCGGGCCTCGTGATTCACAGTTTCTGGAAGTTGACGCGCGTTGATTTGGGATTTCGTCGGGATCACATTTTGACGTTCACGTTGCCGGTGAGCTTCGATCGCTTCAAGAGCGAGCAGCAGATCACCGCGTTTTACCGGCCCTTACTCGAGAAAATTTCCGCGCTGCCAGGAATAACGTCTGCGGCCGCTTCCAGCAGTACGCCAATTACATGGACGGGGATGGGCATGGCGTTCAGCATCGCGGGACAACCTCCCGTCGATCCCTCGGCACAGCCCGGATCGGGATTTAATCTCGTCACACCGGATTATTTTCGGACGTTCGGAATGCAGATTACGCGGGGGCGCGGCTTCACCGAGCAGGACGCCGCGGGCACTCTACCCGTTGCGATGGTGAACGAGACGTTTGTGAAGATGTTTCTGGCCGGAACGGACCCGCTGCAACAGCGCGTTATTGTGCGGCGGCCCGAGCAAGCATTGATGGGACCGCCTGTGGAGTGGCAGATCGTCGGCGTGTATCGCGACGTCATAAACCGTGGTGTCCGCGAAGAGATCAGGCCAGAAATCGACGTCCCTTTCTGGCAGGATCCTCTGATTTTCATGAAAGTCAGCGTGCGAACGAACAGCGATCCTTCCGCGATGACCAATAGCATCGCGACGGTGCTGCGGTCGATGGATCCCGACATGGCGATGGATCAGGTTCGAACGATGGATCAAGTGGTCGACGAATCGCTTGCAAGCGATCGATTCATCACCTCTCTGTTTGCGGGATTCGCGGGTGTGGCGCTGGTGCTGGCTGCCATCGGGATTTACGGCGTGATGTCGTTCGCGGTTGCGCAGCGAACGCAAGAAATTGGGGTGCGGATGGCGCTGGGGGCGAACGCGAGAGATGTGCTTGGAATGGTGTTGCGCGAAGGAATGATGCTCGCGGGCTTCGGTCTGGTGATCGGACTGAGCGGGACGTATTTCATCGGGCAGACGATGAAGTCCGTATTGTTTGAGGTTAGCGCGATCGATCCGTTGGCGGTGGGTGGAGTCGCGCTGGTGCTGATGGTGGCAGCGCTGCTGGCTTGTTATTTGCCGGCGCGCCGGGCGACGCGAGTCGATGCAATGGTGGCGTTGCGTTACGAGTGAAGAGCGCGGTCACGCGCGGATAGCTGGCGGCAGACGGTCGAATTCCTACCAAGTGATTTCGTCTCCAGGCAAAAGTACCAACGTCAGAATGTCGCGACTGTTCGGGTCGAATTTCACCGGGACGAGGCGGCCGCGGAATGGGCGTCGCACCTTCAGCGATTTGGGAGGGGGATCGTCGCGATGCTTCAGGTCGAGGACTTCTTGGAGGAAGCCGCCCACTCGAATGTAGAAGTCTTGACCGTTCGCGCGGACGCGCAGCTCGGGGCTTACGCCGAAATTTCTGGGGAAAACGATGCAAGAAACGCCGGGCACCGCGAGTGTCGCGCAGAAATTTTCGGCGCTGTCCTGACGGGAGGCGACGGCTTGAGCGAGGCGCGTTTGATCGGGAGCGGAGAGCATGATCGCGCGCGTGATTTTGACGGTGGCGGCATTGTCGTCGGCCATGAAGAGCAGACGAAAGTAGCCGGGCGACTGTGGGAAATGAAGGTCGTTGCGCAGCGTTTTCTTTTCGATAGCGGGCTCGCCGTTGATAACTTCCGTTGCCCTCGACAAAGACAAACGGATGCGATCGTTGTTCGAGTCGTCTGAAGGCGCGAATCCGCTGACGGGCACCGCGGCCTCCGTCGCGTTGGGTTTTGGATCTTGAATAAGAACGTAGTGAGCGGTTTCGTAGCCTATGAGGTTGTCGGGTGTCTGCTCCGAGTCCGGACGATAGATTGGGCTGGTCGTCAGCATTCGAAAATCGGGCGTCAGATCGAAGTAGCCCGTCACGTCATAGCTTCCTAATTCAAAAAAGTAGGCGATCGCGGGCGGAAGCGGAAGATTTTCGACGATGGCGCGACGCAGACGCGTGTTTTCGTCGGGTTTGAGGCAGCCCTTGGTCTGGCGGTCGAGTAGTTCGGCGTGGAACTTTTCCATCGAGACTAGCGGATCGATGTAGAGGCCGCGGCCTGTCTCGTTTGAGGATTGATCGGCGGTCGGTGTGTAAAACGACTGGGTGTGAAGAGCGACCGCGGCGGTGGTTCCCTGCCAATGCAGCGAGAGGACGTCGCTATCGATATCGCAACCGGCGACGGAAGCCGATTGAGCGCGGGCTTTTTTTAGATTGACCTGGATTTCGGAGGCGGTCGTTTTTTCTTTCAGTTTTGTGGGAGGAAACAGAACAGGGTCGAGGCCTTGGCGTTGGAGATGATATGCCATCGGAGCGTGGCTGCATCCGGCGAGGAAATAGAGCGAGCGCGATTTGTGTGATCCGTTTCATTCGGATAGTCGAATTCTGAAACATGTCGTCGTCGCGAACCCATTGTGCGATGTCTCAATGAGCATGGCAGGTTGCCAACCGCAAATAGCCACGTATCGATTCGAGTCAGGCTCCTGCGTCCAACGGTTGAGACACCCGGATCAAGCTTGGGTTTTCGCTGGCGGACGAAACAGCTTGCCTGCGATGGATGTGACTAAATGACGCGGGATCAGGCGTTGAAGGTGCGCGCCGAGGTAGTTGCGACGACCGGAGATGACGTAACTCTTCCCTGCTGCGAGCGCCTGCAAGCCGACGCGCGCCACTTTTTCGGCGGTTTCGCGCGGACGTTTCGCAGCCGGCGCAGTATCGTGGCTCGCCACCACGTGAAACTCAGATTCAGTAGAGCCAGGACACAGGCCGCAAACTCGAATGCCAAATGGCTTCAGCTCCTCGGCCAACCCTTCCGCAAAGTGCAAATCGAAGACTTTGGTTGCAGCGTAGGTCGTGATGTACGGCACAGCCTGAAAAGACGCGGTGGACGCGACGATCAGAATGTCGCCAGATTTCCGCAGCAGCATCGGTTGCAGAAACAAATGCGTCAGATTGACGACAGCGCAACAATTGACTTGCACCATTTCGACCTGCCTCGCGCGCTGGGACGCGGCGAACTCGCCGTAAGCGCCGAAGCCCGCATTATTGACGAGCAGATCGATGTGGAGATTTTTTTCGCGGACGAAAGCGAAGATCGAATCCGGACCGGTTGGATCGGCAAGGTCCGCGACACAGATTTCGGTGCGGATGTTGTGCTTGATGGCGAGATCGTGCGCCAACGCCGTGAGGCGATCCTGGCGGCGTGCTGTGAGAACGAGATTCGTTCCAGACCCGGCTAGCTCGGCCGCGAGTGCAACCCCGATTCCCGCGCTGGCTCCCGTAACGAGCGCCCACTTCCCTGTCCATGGATACATCTTCGCGATCTCCTGTGCGCTGCACGGTCAGACTAACACGGAGAAATAGTTGCGACGATGTCGGCTTGTGCCAGTGGGGTAAACGAGGGTTACGACTTCGCCGGCGGAAGCCCAGCATCCTGCGCGGCGATGAGCCCGAGTGCCGACCAATCCTTATTTGCGTTACCGCGCGCCATAGCGGTCAGGAAACGATCGCGTACGACGCTCGCGATCGGCATCGGGACGCTCTGGGCCTCGGCCGCTTGGAGAACGAGGCGCGTATCCTTCAGCCCAAGCGGGAGAGCGAAGCCCACATCGTCGTAGTTCCCTGCCACGATCAAGCCGCCGTACACCTTGTAAACTGGCGCGTTGAAAAGCGTCGATGTCAGAAAGTCCACGAGCACCGCTGCATCGACGCCGGACTTCCGTGCAAACGCAATCGCTTCAGAAAGCGACTCCAACACGCTGGCGATCAGAAAATTCCCTGAGAGCTTGACTACATTCGCGAGCGACGGTTTTTCGCCTATGACCAGCAATTTCGGCCCGAACGAATCGAACAACGGCTTGCAGCGATCAACGACCTGAGACGGCCCCGCGGCAACAACAGCAAGTCGGCCACCTTCGGCGGCGTCGGGACGGCCGAATACCGGACAAGAAACAAACTCCTGTCCCGCAGCAGAATGCGCAGCGGTAAGTCTGTCGCTCAAGGCCACGCTGATCGTGCTGCACGAAATATGCACGCCGCCGGGCGGCAGCGAAGCGAGAATGCCGCCATCGCCGAAGACCTGAGATTCGAGCGCCGCATCGTCGGCAAGCATCGTTATCACAATTCCCGCCCGGCACGCCTCGGCCGCCGTGGCGGCGACCATTGCGCCGTCTGCGCGCAGGGCCTCCGCTCGGGCCCGCGTGCGGTTGAAAACGGTTACACGATGACCACCGCGCAGGAGGCTCTTCGCCATTCCGGTGCCCATACCTCCAAGACCAATCAGACCTACTTCCATTCGTCGCTCCAAATCTCGCGAATTTACTCGGTTTTTTGCGGTTGAGCTTGAGAGGATTCGGCGGCAGCGTTGCTCGAGGGAACGCCGGGAACGCCTTTGCCGATCGACCAGACGACATCGCGAACGCGCTCGCCTTCGCGCTTCATCCGATCCATCAGACGCCGAGCCCAGATGAACTCCGCGGCCAGAAGGCTTAACCCGAGGAAGATCACGAGCCAGCCCGGCCCGGGCGTGACAATCATGACTACGCCGACGAGCAGCAACGTAAATCCAGCAACAATTCGGAAGGCTCGGCGGACTTGTTCGACGGTGCGGACGATCATGGGGGATGCTTCCGAAGCCCGATGCGCGGACCGGAGTGATTGGGCTCTCGAGTTCGGTTCGCTCCCGAGAGTCGCAACCGCTTCCGACGGCATTGAGAATATCACGGACATGCGGCTTGGATGCCGACCCGCGGCGGGTGGTTGGAATATTTAGCAGGCGAATTTTCGCCGCTTTCCCAAGAGTTGTTCTTGGCCCGGTAGTGCTTTCGGATTATTGTGATTCGCCTTCTTGGCCCAGCAAAGTGGCCACCTTGTACGGGTGTGGGACGCGGTTGGCACGGCTTGCCGAAGCATGATCACAGACACACAACCCAGAACCGATAAAGCGATTGAACTCGACGAATCTCACGCGGGATATTTCGGCTGGCGCGTTGCGCTTGCAGCATGCCTCGGCGTGATGGGCGGATTCGGCTCGCTCTTCGTCTACACGTTTACGGTCTTCGTAAAGCCGCTCGGCGCACAATTTGGCTGGAATCGCGAATCCGTTTCTCTCGGCTTTGCGATCGCCGCGATGACGGTGGGGATGTCATCCCCGCTGATCGGTCGCTTGATCGACCGCTTTGGCCCTCGTTACATCATCTTGCCGTCCATGACCGTGTTCGGTTGCGGCATCGCATCTTTCGCTCTCTTGCGCCCGGGAATCTGGCAGTTCTACCTAACGTGCTTCGTCATCGGCGTGGTCGGCAATGGCGCTGCTCATTTGGCATATGCGCGCTCGATTTCGACGTGGTTCAACCGCCGCTTGGGAGTAGCACTGGCATTCGTCATGGTCGGAGCAGGTCTCGGCGCGATGATTCTCCCGGTCATCGCCCAGGCCGTTGTCACCCGATCAGGTTGGCGTGCCGCCTATTTAACGCTGGGCATTACCGCGTTGCTGCTCGGTCTTCCCCTCAGCTGGCTCTATATCAGAGATCGAGGCACGACGAAAACGCAAGCAAGGGAAGTGACGGAAACTCCGCACTCGGGACTCACCTGGCAACAAGGGACACGGTCGTTTGCGTTCTGGATCATTGTTGCGGTTCTGTTCGTGAGTTCGATCAGCATGAACGGAGCCATCACGCATCTCTCGGCCTTGCTGACAGACCGGGGAATCACCCCCGGAAATGCCGCCCTTTGCGCGTCGATTCTCGGCGGTACGAGCATATTGGGTCGCATTGTGACCGGCTGGTTGCTTGACCGATTTTTTGGCGGGCGCGTAGCGTTTGTCATCAATCTGGCCACCGCCGGCGGGATCTTGCTGCTCGCGAGCGCGAGCAGTTTCGTTGGCGGAGCGGCAGCCGCTGCGCTTATTGGAATTGGAGCGGGTGGCGAAGCTGCGATCACGCCGTATTTGCTGACCCGCTATTTCGGTCTGCGCGCTTTCTCAACGCTGTACGGCCTCACCTGGACGTTCTACGCAGCCGCCGGAGCCACCGGCCCCGTCATTCTGGGGCGCGCGTTTGATGTCACCGGTTCGTACACTTCGCTTCTCACCGTTCTCGCTCTTGCGTTGGGTGTAGCAGCCGCATTGATGCTCGTCCTTCCCAAATATTCAACGGAAATCGTCAAGAGCTAGTAGCACCGAAAGTATTTCGTCAAGGCTTCAACCAGGCATCGCGGCCTCCGCGAACAAATTCGTCATCGTTCAGCTCGGGATACGCGCGATAGACGCGGTCGATCTCTTCTCGTTGGCCCGGGCTGAGTGTTTCGTGTTCGTCGAGGCACCAGATTCCTTCGAGCAGGCCTTGCCGCCGAAGAACCTCATGCAAGCCTGCAATGCAACCGCCGAATCCGTTGGCTGCGTCGAAAAATGCCGCGTTGCTGTCGGTGACTTGCACGGACTTCTCTAACATGTTGTGTGGAATCGGAGCCTTGTCGCCCACGAGAGCGTGGCACTCGGCCAGAAGATCGACTGCACGTTTCGTCCAAACAGCCCAATGACCTAACAGTCCCCCAACGATGCGGCGCGTTTGTTGCTGTGGTTTGGCCTGAAACGAAAACGGCGTAAGCAAATCCAGCACGATGTTGTCGTCGTTTCCTGTGTACAGCGCGATGTCGCGTCCCGATTCCGCCACGGCTCGAACAACATCCAATGTCTGATAACGATTGAACGGCGCAATCTTGATCGCAATAACGTTTTCGATTTCCGCGAATTTTCGCCAGAACGAATACGAAAGCAATCGGCCGCCCACTGCCGGTTGCAAATAAAAACCAATCAACGGAAGTACCTGAGCCACTTCCTTGCAATGAGCGAGCAGGCGTTCGTCGTCCCACGCCGCGACAGCGCCCAAACTCAAGAGTCCAGCGTGGTATCTGAGATCGCGGAGCAACGTGGCTTCGGCAACCGCCTGATTTGTCTCGCCGCAAACACCGCCGATTCGAACCAGCGGTGTCGTCCGGCTGACATCCGCGCGATCCATTTCTTCTGCGGCGAGTCGTAACACCGGCTGGAACAGCCCAATCTTCGGTTGCCGGATCGCAAACTGCGTCGTGTGCACGCCGACGGCAAGTCCGCCTGCGCCCGCCGCAACGTAGTAACGCGAGAGCGCTCGTTGGCGGCGTTCGTCCAGGCGCCGCTCTGATGTGAGCGCGAGCGGATGCGCCGGAATTACGACTCCCTTCTGAATCGATTGCAGGACTTTGGCGTCGATTGTGTGCGGCATCGTGTCGTTGAAATTCAGGCGAAATTAAAACCGTCCAGCGCGCTCCTCGAAATGCGTCGGCTTGGCCAGAGAAGATCCTCCTCGCGCAACCCAATCCGCGATCCAATCGAGCATCTGGTTGATGCCGACTAGCGGTTTGCCGAGAAGTTCGAAGGCCTTGCTGGAGTCGTTCAGCAGCGCATCGCACGACTCTGTGCCTTCAAGAGTGACCGCTTTGCCAAATCTTGCGCCGAACTCCTCAGCTAACTTTCGAACGCTAAGAATCTCCGGCCCAGTAATGTTCAAGATATTGGGAGGCGTCGTGGCATGTGCGAGCGATTCGAGGCTCATCGCCGACGCGTCTCTCTGCCAAATCGTATTCAGATGTCCCATCGAGAGCGAAACAGGCTTGCCAGAGAAAACCTTCTGCGCAATGTCGAGCAGCACTCCGTAACGCATCTCGCTTGCATAGTTCAACCGCAAGATCGTCATCTTCGTTCCGTTCGCCCGGCTGAAATGCTCGAATATGCGTTCGCGGCCAAGACAACTCATCGCGTATTCGCCGGCAGGGTTTAACTCGTCCCCTTCTCGCGAGCCGCCTCGTGACACCGAACAAAGTCCGTAGACATTCCCGGTGGAAAAAACCGCGATTCGGCTGGACCGATAACGCTCCGCGACGAGTCCGGGCAAGAAAACGTTCATCGCCCACGTGCGCCACTCCTGCCCGGTCGAGCCAAATTTCATCCCTGCCATGTAAACGACATTTGCGGCATACGGAAGAGCCGCGAGCGCGTCGCGGTCCAGCAGATCGCAGCGAATCGTCTCGACTCCCCAATCCGCGAGTCGGCGTTCGAGTTCCGGCGACGAAAATCGCGATGCGCCGATAACGCGACGCTTCACCCCAGCCGCGTCGGACGCTCGCTTCGCCATTCGAGCGAGCGTCGGCCCCATCTTCCCAGCGACGCCGAGCACAATAATGTCGCCTTCCAGCTCGCCCATCGTTCGAACAACGCTTTCGGTGGGTTCGCTCAGAAGTTCTTCGAGGTGCGTTTCGTCGCGGATCGACTTGAGTTCGCTCTGCATCAGCCTCTGGTGGTCGGGCATTTAGGCTTGCTTTGAAAATTTCGCGCTCGAAAGATTGTACTCAAACCCTCATCACGAGTCGCTCGGATTCCAGTATCCTGAGCGTTCGAATAGAGGCTCAAGTTCCATGCAACTCCGAGTAATGACCAAGCGGGATATTCCTGGCGGCGTTCGGCTGAACACGATCGTGGGCTGGAATCAGACCGAAGCCGATTGGACCCGATTTCTCGACTCCAGCCCCCAGCGGCTGCTTTGTAATGGAAGATGACGGAAAGATCGTCGGAACCTCCGCCACAATTCCCTATGAAAGCCGATTCGCCTGGATTGGAATGGTTCTCGTCGATCCGGATTACAGAAAACGAGGCGTCGGCACCGCGCTTCTACAACACGCCATCGAGTATTTGGATGGATCCGGCATTCCTACGTTGAAGCTCGACGCCACGCCCGCCGGAAAACCGCTCTACGAAAAGCTCGGTTTCGTCACCGAATACGAAATCGATCGCTGGATCTTGAAGCGAAGCGTGACAGAGCAAGCGACTAATCTCGGCGCGAGCCTTTCGTCAGCGGAGCTACGCCAAATCCTCGAATTCGATCGCAATATCTTCGGAGCCGACCGCAGCAAGTTGCTATCCTCCCTCGCCGAGCATGCCCCCGAACTGTCGCTGTCAATTCGAAATGCCGGCGCGTTAAACGGCTACGCATTCGGCCGCCACGGACTCTTTGCCGATCACTTCGGCCCATGGATGGCGCAAGACGATCAGACTGCAAGATCCCTGCTCTCCGAATTTCTCCAGCGGTCGCCGCGAGAAACCCTCATCGTCGACGCACTCAAATCCAATCTCATCGCCACCGAACTCCTGCGCGAATACGGATTTTCTCCAGCCCGACTCCTCACCCGCATGTACCGCGGACCAAACGCCTTCCCCGGAAACTCAGAATGCCTCTGCGCGATCCTCGGCCCGGAATTTGGATGAAATTGCGGCGCTCCTCAGGTTAAGCTTCGCTGCCCGTGACGCACTCATCCGCCACAACCGATGCCGCCCGCTCGATCGCGCCGCCGCCCAATCCCACGCCCAACGCCAGTGGTGAAACCTACTACGGCTGGTGGATCGTCTTCGCCGCTTTCCTGAACCTCTTCCTCGTCGTTGGCATCATCTTCTACGGCTTCCCCGCCTTCTATCCCTACTTCGTCCAGGACCTCCACTTCACTCGCGCCCAGCTCACCCAGGGATTTCTCCTCGGCTTTCTCTTCGCCGGCTTGCCATTCGGAATCATCGCTGGCGCCTTGATCGATCGCGTCGGCGCAAAAGCTGTGATCTTAGCCGGCGTCGCGCTCGTATCCGGCTCACTGATTCTGATGAGTCGCATCACCGCGTTCTGGCAATTCGAACTCCTCTGCATCGTAGAAGTGATCGGTTACGTCTTCGCCGGTCCCATCGCGAATCAAGTTTTGGTAGCCCGATGGTTCGAACGCCGTCGCGGTCAAGCGATGGGCTATGCCTATCTCGGCTTGGGCCTGGGCGGAGTCGTCGCGCCGATCCTGGTGAACTATCTCGCGCGCACTCTCGGTTGGCGGCCTGCTCTCGAAATCATCGGCACGGCAATCGGTCTTGTGCTGATTCCCACCGGCCTCTGGATCACGCGCTCGACACCAGCCGACCGCGGAATTGATCCAAAACAATTCGGCGAGTCATCACTTGAAAACAAAATCTCAGCTCCCGCCGTTGCACCTGCCGGAGTAGCGCAAGCCATTCGAACCGCGCCCTTCTGGCTCATTCTGCTCGGCTCAACTCTCGCCATCGGAGCAATCGGCGCTGTCATCCAGCATTTCATCTTGTTTCTTAAAGATTCTGGATACTCAGCGACGGTCGCCTCCCGTTACCTGAGCATCCTGCTGACCGCTAGCCTTGGCGGCCGCGTCGTCGTCGGCTACATCGCCGATCGTTTTTCAAAATCCTTCATCATGGCGATTTTTTATTTCCTGATCGGCGCATCCGTGCTCTTGCTCGCTCATCCGCAATCCACGCTCGCCGTCTGGGCGTTCGCCGCAATCTTCGGCTTCTCGATGGGCGCCGACTACATGCTGATCCCGCTCGTCGTCTCAGAAAATTTCGGCACCGCATCGCTCGGCAAAATTCTTGCGCTGATCATCATGGGTTATTCAGTTGGACAGTGGGCTGGCCCCTGGTTTGTCGGCCGCTTATTCGACGCTCGCCACAACTACGACCTCGCGTGGACGTTGATCGCCATTTTCGCCATGGTCGGAGCCGTAGCGATCTACGCTACCTACCTCCGCTCGCGTCGATCA
This sequence comes from uncultured Acidobacteriota bacterium, assembly GCA_963766985.1. Classification (GTDB taxonomy): domain Bacteria; phylum Acidobacteriota; class Terriglobia; order Acidiferrales; family UBA7541; genus Acidiferrum. Next base: position 47,178 of record CAVYCJ010000001.1, on the reverse strand, counting down.
GCTTCGACCAAAGCGTAGCCGCTCTCGACTGCTCGAATTCTCGGCCAGCGACGTTATCACAGATTAATTTCCGAAGTTTGGTAACGCAGGCGACTTCGCAGACTTCATTTCAATTCCCAACAGTTTTGCAATCGTAGGCGCAACCTCGCGGTTCGTAATCGATCCCAGGTGCGCATTTTTCGGCACGCCCGCGCCCCAAGCCATAAAAATAGCCTGCATCTGCGCATCAGAATTCAAAAAACCATGCGTGCCGCCATTCGCATCCGTGATGTACGTCTTGGCATCGTCGCCCGCGAACGCATAGTCCGGCTTTGCAGCAAGGACCAAATCCGGGCCCTGATCCGACTCCGCCGGAGTCGGCAATCCAAGCCCATCAAAATTCTCGACTCCGTAAACCTTCTCAATCCCCTCGGCAGTCGAATAGATCGATCTAACTTTCGAAATCAGCTCCGCTTTTCGCGCCGATCCGTTGACGTAGACCATCCCAATCCCGCCCTCAGGCACAACCCAGGCATCGCCATGCATCTTCCCGTCGGCAGCCGCCGTAATAATTCCCTTCTCCTGCAACAAAACATTCGCGTGGATTCGGTGCTTGTACGCGCGAAATCCATGATCCGAAACAATGATCACCGTCGAGCGCCCCGCAAATCCCGGCCGCTCCAACACATCGACGACTCGCTTCACCTGCGAATCCAGCCAGGCCATCGCCGTCAGGCTCGCATTGCTCATCGGCCCGTATTCATGATTGATGTCATCCAGCGTCAGCAAATGAAACAGCAGCAGATTCGGCCGATGATCCTCCAAGATCCTCACCGCTGCATCCGTCCAGATCTCGTCCTGCCAAGCCTGGCTGCTGTTTTCGAACGTCTTCAGTTGCTCCGCCGTCACCGTCCCATCCGCAATCAACTTCTTCTCAATTTCTCCATCCGGCTCCGGCAGCTCCGGAAATTTCCAGTCAATCGTCTTCGCGTTGTAGATCGCGACCCAATCGACCTGCGCCGTACTCAGCCCCGCTTCGTGCGCCACGTCATAAATCGTCGGCGCGTGTACCATCACGTCTTTGTCGCGCCAAGGCTCGATTTTCGGCGGCCCATCTTTCTCTGGCCGTTCCAGCAACCCGTTAAAGACAACGTGATGTTGCGCAACATCGACACCAGTAACAATCGCTGTATGGTTCGGCCACGTCACCGTGGGATTGACTGGCTGCATCGAATCCGCGGTCGCGCCTTCGCGAGCCAGCCTGCGCAGCGTCGGAATCGGCAACCTCGGATCCTTCAGCGCGTAGGCGGGAAACCCATCGAGGCTGATCACCACGACGACGCGATCTTTCTTGTCGTGCCCCTTATTATTCTGCGCATAGATATTCGGAAACCGCAGAAAGAACGGCAGCGCCAAAGCAATGGCCGCGATCACACAAATCCGGCGCTCATGCTGAAATAGCCGATTCAAAAAGTCTCCTTGGCGCATATCGACGCCATTATCGCAAAGTTGTGATGTTCAAGGCCGGCCAGGAATGCAACGGACGATCGTTCCGCAAGGCAACACCCCTCAAAAACGCCCTGTGCCTGACGGACCATCTCCCGGGGTGTGAGGGAGTGATGCTGCCCGTCAGGCACGTGTTCGTCACTGCAAACTTTTTCCGCCTGCCGATCGGCCCACCTCTCCCGACCAGCGATCGAGCAACCTTAGAACAACAGCTTGAGCGAAAGCTGCATAATCCGCGGAGGATTGGCCGCCAACGAGCGTCCAAACGTCCCCGTGAAATTATTCGCCGCCGTCGGCAAGTCAGCGATATTCCCATCCGGCGACTGGAACTGCGCATGGTTGAACGCGTTAAACAGTTCGCATCGGAACTCGAGCCGCATCTGTTCGCGAATCGTCGTGTCCTTCAACAGCGCCATATCCCAGTTGTTCAGCCCGGGACCCGAAAACGAGCGCCTGCTCGAATTTCCGAGCTGCCCCAACGCTTCCGGGGTAAACAGTGCCGTGTTGAAGTACGTGCCCTTCCGCGGATCGGAAATCTGCAGCGGCCCCGGTGTGAAGTTCGGCGTGTCAATCGGCAACGAAATCGCGCCCGCACCGCCGGTGCCCGTCAACGAATTGTCGTCCGTCTCCACCAGCGTCACCGGAATGCCCGTCGCAAATCGCGTGATGCCGCTAAGCCGCCAACCCTGCACGAGCCTCCGTGGCCCCGGCAACCGATTGATCGGCAACTCATAGTCGTAGCTGATCACGAAGTTATGCCGCATATCGAACGCCGACAGCGATCGCGCGCCCGGATCGAGGAAATTAATCTGCTCGCCGTAGCCCGACGAATTGTCGAGCGACTTCGAATACGTGTAACCCGCCAAAAAGCTCAGCGTCTTGAATCGCTGCCGCAAGCTGAGCTGCAGCGAGTTGTACGCCGATTTCCCCGACGTGATGAATAATCCTTCGCTTCCGAAATTATTCCCGAAAGGCCCGCGCGTGCCGTTGATCACCGTTCCGGCCGCTGTGGTGTACGTTCCGTTTTCGCCGCCCGGCCCGCACGTCGCCGAACCCGGCGCCACCTGCGCCAGCGTGCTGACGCTCAAGCATGTCGCCGGATCGCCGGCATTCGCTTCCAGAGACGACAGCAAGCGATGAGCCTGCGCTCCGATGTACCCGATGCTGAACAGCGTCGAGGAACCGATCTGCCGTTCAATCGTGAGCTGATACTGCTCCGTGTAAGGCAAATCGTTCTTGTGCCAGAACGCGGGCGAAGTTCCGATCGGCAGAAAATTTGCCCAGTTGATCGACGTGTCCGGATTCGCGGGCGACGCGTTGAACGGCGGCGGAGCCACCGGGAAGCGCTGCCCTTCCACAAATCCCGTCGAGCGATCGATGAATGGCGTGGCAAATTCCGGCGGCACCGGGCTCTGATAGAACGCACCGAACGGCGCGTCACCAATCTCGTTGAAGTTCGTCGCGCCTTCAAACGTCGTGTAGAAAAGTCCCCAGCCGGCGCGAATGCTCGTCTTGCCGGTCCCGCCGGTAAGCTTCCGCAAAAAGCCGTCGTTGAAGTTCGGCGAGTATGCCATTCCGATGCGAGGCGCGAAGTTGTGATAACGCGTCGGCGCGAGGGTGGTCGGCACGCCGGGATCGCCAGGGAAAAGCCAGCCCGTCGGGGCTCCCGGAAATACCTGCGACTGCACACCCGGAATTAACGTCTGGATTTCGTTGTGCTCTTCCGACCACGGCCGCGAAATGTCCCAGCGCAATCCGTAGTTGAACGTAATGTTCGAACGGAACCGCCAGCTATCCTGACCATACGCGCCGAAGTAGCGCGTCAGCCCGTACGACGGAAATCCCTGCCCTTGTGAATAATTAACCGGCGCGCCGATCAGAAAATCCGCGAAATCGTCGCCCGTTTCCGTTCCGTTGAAGGTGAAATCGCCGTTCGAGCCGAGGTTGTACTCCACCATCTGCGTGAACCGATAGTTCGCGCCGATGCTGATCGTGTGCGTGCCGATCACCTTTCGATAGTTGTCCAGCGCTTGGTATGTGTTCTCCGTGACGCCAAGCGGGCCACCCGACGCGCCAAACGAGAAATCGTTGAAGTGAATGTTCGGGACGTGCGCGTACAACGGCTGCGATGGCGAAATGCCCAGCGTGTCGGGGCCAAAAGCGAACCCGAGCGTGCCCGGGTTGACGCCTTCCCCACCCGTCGGCGCGTGAATCAAATAATGCAGCCGCGTGTAGCCGAATCGGATCTCATTCACAGCGCCATTGCCAAACGTCTTCGAATCGCCGATGTTCACCACCTGCGATCGGCCGGTGAAATCGCTTCCGAATCCCGGCAGTGCGATGCTCGGCACGCTCTGCTTGTACTGGTCAAAGAAATAGTAGCCGCTGATCAAGCCGAGATTCGAAGTGTTGTAGTCAACCCGTCCGCTCGTCTTGTCATCCCGGAGACGCGACGGAAGAGCCGCGTCAGGCACGAACAAACTCGTCGATCCGTCAACCTGCGTCACCGGCAGAACGAACGGCAACAGGTTCTTCGAAGGCGTCGAGATCAAGCTCTGTGGAATCTGCGCGTTCGGAAATACGCACTGCGCTGTCGAGACGCATCCCGTCGTGTAATATGGCTCTCCATTCGTCACCGTGTAGCCCGCACGCGTCGACAATTCATTAGCCCAGTTGTCGCCTTGCACGACGCCCGTCAATTGCCCCGCAATCGCTGAGAAGTCCCCGGTGCGTTCTGCATCCGACGGAACTGCAACCTGTCCGCTCGAGCCCGACTGCCCGATAATCACGCGGTTTCCCTGATAGTCGCCAAAGAAGAACAACTTATCGCGCTTGATCGGTCCGCCGATCGTACCGCCGAACTCGTTCTGCTTGTGTTCGTCGCGCGTCGCGCTGAAAAAGTTCTTCGCGTCGAAATCCTGGTTGCGCAGAAACTCGAAAGCGCTCCCGTGAAACTGGTTCTGCCCCGACTTCGTAATGACGTTGATCTGCCCGCCCGCGTAGGTTCCGTACTCGGCATCAAAGTTGTTCGTGATGATGCGAAATTCCGCGATCGAATCGAGATTCGGAATAATCGCCGTCGTCGAAAACGCCGGCTCTTGCACCGAAGCCCCATTCAACATAAATCCGTTCGCCGACTCGCGCTGCCCGTTCACCGAAACGTCGCCCGCATTCGAATCGCCCGACACTTTCGTAAACGTAAATCCCGTCGCGCTGAATTGCCCGCCCTGTCCTCCCGCCAATCCTGACGAAACCGATGCAACACCCGGCTGAAGCGAGAGAAGGTCGGTGTAGCTCCGCGTCACCAGCGGCACCGCCACGATCGTATCGCCGCTGATCACCTCTCCGCCCTGCGTGCTCGCGGTGTCCAACTGCACGACATCGCTCGACACTTCGACCTTCTCGCTGACCTGGCCTACCGATAATTTCACGTTCAATACTTTCGCCGAGTTGACGTCGATCAAAATCCCCGTCTCGCGAAACGTCACGAACCCCGCCATCTGCACTTCGATGTCGTACTTCCCCGGCGCAAGATTCAGGAACGAGTAAAACCCGTCCGCATTCGTCTGCTGCTTCTCGGTGATTCCCGTATCCACCGCTTTCGCCTCGACCGTCGCCCCGACAACTGCCGCGCCAGTCTGATCGGTGACCACGCCCGAAATTCCCGCGGACGTCGCAGCCCCCGCAACCGGCGACAATCCCAGCAGGAACAAAAGACACACGAGTGCGAAGGAAGCCAAGGCCAGAACCCGGTTCCCCGCCAAGAACGCGGCAGAACTCTTTATACGGCCTGCTTGATTGAGCTTCATGAACTTCTCCTCTCCATCATGGCGAATAAGAAATCCGACCGCTCGCGTCATTTCATAACGTTTAGTTTCCAACCTTATACCAACGGGACCTCGAGCAGGTCAAGAGCGATTTTGCAAATACTCCATGGTTCGTGGTCCTGTCGTGTGAATATTGCAACACCGCCGTAATATCGCCTTTTTATTGAATATCCAGCAACATTCCTTTCACTTACTATTCATCTTTGCTCCCGATCGGCATTCCGCCGTTGACACGGCGAGAAACCTCGGCATAGTATCAAAGCGTTTAGAATAGAATGAACAGAACGCATCCCGCCCGGAGATTCGCGCCTTGAGCGACGACAGGTTCCTGCTCCATTCCGTAAAGCTGCCGCCAGACAAATCGGGCGAACTCCTCCGCTTGCCGCGTGAAAAAGCGCAATGGGAATGGATGAGCTTTGTTGTTCACCGCTTGCAGCCCGGCGAGATCCTCCGCACAAAGACTGCGAGCGAAGAGGCTGCCTTTGTTATTTTGGGTGGAACCTGTATCGCCGATTGGGGTCAGGGCCCCCGGCGGATCGGCAAACGCAAGAACGTCTTCGATGGATTTCCCGTACACCTTATATCTGCCCGCGAAACAAACTGCGACTTTCGCCGCCGACTCGACCTGTGAAATCGCAGAGTGCCGAGTTCCGACCAAAGCGACGCACGAGCCCGCATTGATCGAGCCGAAAGATGTCTCCACAAACCTCCGCGGCGGCGCCAATGCATCTCGCCAGATCGTCGATGTAATCACGCCTGCGTTTCCTGCCGATAAGTTGATGGTGATCGAGGTCTACACGCCCGGCGGAAACTGGTCGAGCTTCCCTCCTCACAAACATGACGTTCATAATCCGCCGTCGGAAGTCGACCTCGACGAGATCTACTATTTTCGTTTTCAGAACGACGAGAGCTTTGCCCTGCAGCATCTTTACGGCAACGACGAGGTCGGCAGCCGAACTCTGAAGGCGCGGGACGGAGACACCGTGCTGGTTCGCAGCGGCTACCACACGGTCGTCGCAGGCCCCGGCTACGACACGTATTACCTCAATTTCCTTGCCGGATCGGCCCGCTCTCTCGCCGTGACCGAAGACCCGGAACATTCGTGGATTCGTTCGACGTGGAACGGCACCGACCCGCGCCTGCCCCTTATCCAGAAATGATTCCGCGGATGATTCATCGCGATGTAGAGGCTATGCTCGGATAGGACAATTTCCTATGACAAGACGCCTCACCGTTGCCCAAGCCATCGTCGCTGTTTCTGCAAAACCAGTTTGTCGAGCGCGACGGCATTCAGCATCGCTTCTTCGAAGGGTGCTTCGGAATTTTCGGCCACGGAAACGTCGCCGGTATCGGCCAGGCGCTCGAGCAGGATCGCGGCCTCCGCTACTACCTCTTCCGCAACGAACAAGCGATGGTCCATGCGGCCGTCGCATTCGCGAAAGCCTCGTTCCGTCTACGAACGATGGTCTGCACCAGTTCCATCGGCCCCGGCGCAACAAACATGCTCACAGGCGCCGCGCTCGCGACAATCAATCGCATCCCCGTCCTGCTTCTTCCCGGAGATATTTTTGCCCGCCGTAATGTTGCTCCCGTTTTGCAGCAGCTCGAGTCGCCAGCGACTCAGGATATTTCCGTGAACGATTGCTTCCGCCCGGTCTCGCGCTACTGGGATCGAATCGAACGCGCAGAGCAAATCCTCACTTCCCTTCCCGAAGCCGTCCGCGTTCTGACTTCGCCCGCCGAGACCGGCACCGTCACTCTTTCGTTGCCGCAAGACGTTCAAACCGAAGCGTTCGATTTTCCCGACGAGTTCTTCCAGAAGCGCGTCTGGACGATTCCTCGGTCGCGCGCCGATCAAGATTTGTTGAAGCGCGCTGCGTCGTGGATTCGCTCCGCCAAAAAGCCTCTCATCATCGCCGGCGGCGGTGTCCTCTACTCCGAAGCATCGAAAGAACTCGGCGAATTCGCCGCCGCAACCGGAATTCCCGTCGGCGAAACCAACGCTGGGAAAGGCTCGCTTCCCTATAATCACGCGCAAGCCGTCGGCGCGATCGGAGTAACCGGGACTTCGAGCGCAAATATCCTCGCTCGCGAAGCAGATTTGGTCATCGGCATCGGCACCCGCTACACCGATTTCACAACCGCATCAAAGACCGCGTTTCAAAATCCGGCCGTGCGCTTCATCAATATCAACGTCACCGAATTCGACGCCTATAAACACGCCGCCCTTCCACTGACCGGCGACGCCCGCGCAACGCTTGAAGAATTGCGCAGCGCGCTTGCCGGACATCGCATCGACGAAACCTATCGCGCTCGAATCTCTGACCTTCAAGCTCGGCATGGGACAAAGAAGTCGAGCGCATCTACAGTGTCCGCGGCGAAGGGAAACTCGCACAAAGCGAAGTCATCGGCGCCATCAACGATTTCACCAAACCGGCCGACATCATGATCAACGCCGCAGGCAGCATGCCCGGCGATCTCCACAAACTCTGGCGCACATCCGAGCCCGGCGGCTATCACATGGAGTACGGCTACTCCTGCATGGGCTACGAAATCGCCGGCGGCCTCGGCATAAAAATGGCGCGTCCCGATCGCGACGTCTACGTGCTCGTCGGCGATGGCTCGTACCTGATGATGGCGCAGGAACTCGTCACGTCTTTGCAGGAAGGCATCAAGCTCAACATCATTTTGGTCGACAACCACGGTTTCGCCAGCATCGGCGGCCTGAGCCGCAGTCTCGGCAACCAAGGCATGGGCACCGAATATCGTTATGCGAAAGACGGTCGCTATTCTGGCGATTCCATCCAGATCGACTATCGCGCAAACGCTGAAAGCCTCGGCGCCTGGGCGGTCAAGGCCAACTCGATCGATGAACTCAAACGCGCTCTCGAGCGTGCGCGAACCGAATCGCGGACGTCGGTCATTGTCGTGGAAACAGAGCTGAAAAAGTGCGTCCCCGGCTACGAAACATGGTGGGACGTTCCGGTCGCTGAGGTTTCTGAAATCGACGCCGTGAAAACAGCGCGCGCGGAATACGAAAAAGCGCGCGTCAAAGAACGCCATTTCTTCGGCACACACTCCGAAACGAACCCTGGATCGGGCGAGACGAAATAGCGTGGCCACCAACCAGGCGATGCCTCAGGCCAGCGAACAACCGCACCTCAAGCGCGTCCTGAGCCTGTGGGACCTGGTCTACTACGGAATCATTCTCACTTCGCCGATCGCCGCCGTCCCGCTCTTTGGCGAAGCGCAGGTTCTCTCCCACGGTCACGCTGCGACAACTCTTCTCCTGGCAATGGTCGCGATGTCCGTGACGGCCGTCAGTTTCGGCCGCATGGCCAGCGTCTTTCCATCGTCCGGCTCGGTCTATTCTTACGTCAGCAAGACGATGAATCCTCACGTCGGATTCATTCTCGGCTGGACGATGTTTCTCGAATATCTCTTCCAGCCGATTCAAAACGCGCTCTACGCAGTCCTCGCAATTCGCAGATTGCTGCCGCAAATTCCCTTCGCGGTTCTCGCGGCGATCACGGTCGGCCTCATCACTGTGCTGACGGTGCAAGGCATCAAGTTCAACGCGCGAACCAATCAAGCGCTTCTCGGTTTCATGACGTTGGTGACGGCGGTCTTCCTGGTGCAAGCGTTTCGATTCATCGTCATGCACAAAGGCGTCGGTGGACTTTTCACGACGCAACCAATCTACGACCCGTCAACTTTCAATCTGCGAGCGTTGGCGGCAGGAACATCATTTCGCCGCGCTCGTGTTCATCGGATTCGACGGCGTGTCAATTCTCGCCGAAGAAGTGAAAAATCCCGCGCCGCAATGTATTGCTCGCCGCTGTGCTCGTCTGCATTTTCACCGGCCTCTTCAGCGGCCTCCAGGTTTACCTCGCGCAAATCGTTTCGCCGGATTACACAACGCTGAGCAATGCCGAGACCGCTTTCATGGACGTGGCGAAAATCGCTGGCGGAGCACTACTATTTTCGGCGTATGGTCTCGTGCTCATCGTGTCGAGCCTGGCATGCGGCTTGGCAGGCCACGTTGGCGCAGCACGATTGCTGTATTGCATGGGCCGCGACGAAGTCATTCCGAAAAAAGTCTTCGGCCACCTCAGCCCGAAGGGCGGCAATCCCGTCTACAACGAGTGGATTGTCGGTGGAATTGCGTACATCGCGGTGCTAACAATCCCCTGGGAGCGAGCCGCGGAAATGGTCACATTCGGCGCGCTGCTGGCATTCACCGCGGTGAACGTCGCGTCGCTGCTCTACTTTTGGTTCTCGCAGAATGCGAGCAACAGACAATTCTTTCGCGACGCATTTGTTCCCGGCTTCGGTGCCCTATTTTGTTTTGGCCTGCTTCTCGGATTGCAGACTTGGACGAAGTACGCGGGTTTGGCGTGGTTGCTCATCGGTTTGATTTATGCCGCCGCGAAGACGCGAATGTTCACCGTGCGGCCGAAAGTCTTCAACTGGAACGAAACGTAGTACTGGCTACTTCGAAGAGACTTGCTGCGGCAGTTCTGCTGTCTCATTCCCATGGTGCGCAGAAACAAATTGCGAAAAGCCGCAGGACTCGCGAATGCGCAATTCAGGCTGTAACTTCAACATCACCGGCTTGCTCTTGTCGCCTTCGATGCGGCGAATCAAAAGCTCAACCGCTTCAGTTCCCAGTTGATGCTTCGGCAATTCGACCGTCGTCAGACGAGGACGAAAAACTCCGAGCCACGGATAGTCGTCGAAACTGACGAGACCAAAATCGTCGGGACATTTCAATCCCATTTCTTCTACAGCTTTCAAAAATCCGACAGTCATCAAATGGTTTGCGACGTAGATACCGTCTGGCCGGCGCGAAAGCAGAGTGTGGCCCGCGCGAAATCCGGATTCGATGCGATAGTCGCCTTCGACGACGAGATCGGGATCAAATGGCAATCCACTCTTGTCCAGCGCGTCGCGAAATCCGCGGAAGCGCTCTTTCGCGTTGCTGACGCGAAGAGGTCCGCTGACGAGCCCGATGCGACGCCGTCCGGAACGCGCGAGATGACTCGCGGCCTCGTACGCGCCTTGATAGTCGTCGCTGAGAACCGCGTCTTTCGTGAGCTGCGGGTACGTTCGCATGAGCAACACGAACGGAATGTTGACTTCGTTGATCGTTTGGCGAAGCGCGGGCTGAAAATCTCCGGCGGCTTTCGTGAGCACGATGCCATCGACACGTTTTGACAGCAACAGCTCGACAGCGCGATCTTCCTTTTCGAGATCGTCGTCGCTGTTGCAGAGCAGAAGGTTGTAGCCGAGTTTTTGCGCGGCATCTTCCGCGCCGCGAACAACCATCGGGAAAAATGGGTTCGCGATATCGGGCACGATCATGCCAATCGTTTGCGTCTTTTGCTTGATGAGACTGCGCGCGATCAGGTTCGGGCGATAGTTCAGTTTGCGGATCGCAGCTTCGACGCGCTCGCGCAGAACTTTTCCGACGTGGGCCTTATTGTTGACGACGGCGGAGACGGTAAAGATCGAAACGCCGGATTCGCGCGCTACGTCGGAGATGCTTGCGGCTTTCGCGGTCTTCCGCGTTCTGGATTTCCTAGGGGTTGTCATGCTTCAAGAGCGAACAATATCAGAGATTGGTGTCGGGTCAAAACGCTGGCAGATATCAAACGTTCAATTGTCCGGATTTGGAATCATGACGTCGCGGACGATCGCGTTCAGATCGGCGCATGCCGCGATAAATTGGCGCAGCGTGCGGCGGGTCGCGCCGAACGAGTCGAATTCTTCGGGAGTCAGGCCACCTTCCGTGTAGGCGCGCCGAAAGTCGGGAAATCGCTTGTTGAGCTCGTCGACGATTTTGGGATCGACCGGATTCTCCATGCGAGATTTGATTTCGATGCCGCTCGCATTGAAGCGAACCTGCCAGGCGTGCGGCGGTGAAATCACGACGTCGCCGCCGATAAATTCGCTCCAGTGCATGTGATTGCGAAACGCCGCGGACAACAAGCGAACACGGTAGCCGCGTTCGCGGAAAATCTTGTACGTCTTTTTGAGAACGGCAACGCCGGCCCACTCGAAGTAGCCGGGATCAATCGAGATATTTTCTTTCTCAGCGACGACTTTCAGCCAGTCGTCCAAGCGGCCGACCATGATCGTGCAGACCGGCCCCATCGTATCGATGGGTAATCCTTCTTTTTCGCGGCGACTGAGCCCGCGCTCGACGGCTTCGGCGACGGCAATACATTGCGGCAATGTGAAGCAGACGGTCGCGTTGATGCTGACGCCGCGATAGGTCGCTTCCTCGATCGCAGGGATTCCGGCGCGCGTGACCGGAATTTTGACGATCATGTTGGGCGCAAGCTTGTTGAACTCAAGCGTTTGACGCACGATCGCTTCGCTATCGCGATACAAGCGTGGGTCGGTTTGGATCGAAAGGCGGCCGTTCTTGCCTTTCTGTTGGTCGAAGATTGGCTTCAGGAGCGCCGCGGCGTTTGCGGACATTTCGCGGACGACCTGCCAGGCGATTTCGTCTTCGGTTGCCGCCGGGAATTCGTTCGAGAGGGCTTGAATTCTTCCCTTCCAGACGTCGAATTCTTTTTTCAACACGCCGACAACGATGACGGGATTACAGGTCGCGCCGACGGCTCCGTTTTCGAGCGAGTACTTCAATTCTGAGATGGATGCCGAATCGTTCCAGAGACACGTTGGCGTCGTCTGCGTCATTTCGTGCAGCAGACTTTTGTACGTGGATGCCGCTTGTGCGCTCATCGGCACGACCGTGTTTCGCTGCGAAGATTTGGCTCCGACTTCATTTCAGACAATTCGCACGATTTTCGAGTGGAAGTGCGACTCCTCGGCGGCAGCAGCGATCGCGAGCGCTTTCAGACCGTCTTCACCGGTAACGCTGGGTGGCCGACCATTCAAAACGCGATCGACGAAGTCGCGAACCTCGGCGAGATACGCATCAGCGAATGTCGAAAGGAAATAATCGGCGATCGGGCTGACGCTTCCGTTCGTTGTGAGAAAAGTCGCCGGCGTGCGGTGAAGGCTCCCGACCTGGATGGAGCCTTTCGAGCCGACGATTTCGGTGCGAACGTCGTAACCGTAAAGAACTTGCGCGTGGGATTCGATATTTCCGATCGCGCCTTTGCTGAATTTCAGATTGACCAAGCTGGCGACGACGTCGCCGAATTGAGTGACCTCGGGGCGAATCGCGGATGTCGTGAATGCGTGGACATCGGTGACTTCGTCCTGAACCATCCAGCGCGCAAGGTCGAAGTCGTGAATGCTGTTGGTGTAGAACAGCATTCCGTTCATCTGCGAGTGGTAATACGAAAGCGGCGGGCCTTCTTTGTCTCGTCCAAGTGATTTGAAAATCACGGGAACGCCGATTTCTCCAGCTTCGATCCGCTTCATCGCGGCGGAGTATGCCGGGTCGTAGCGGCGCATGAAACCGACCTGAAAATACACTTTGTGCTTGTCGACCGCTGCGAGAGCGGCACGGGCGTCGGCAAGGTTCAGTGCGAGTGGTTTTTCGCAAAGGATGCTTTTGCCGGAGGCAGCGGCGAGTTGCACCGCAGGCGAGTGAAACTTATCGGGCGTCGCGATGATTACGGCGTCGATGCCTTTGCAGTCGAGCATCGCTTCGAGACTGCCGAAGGATTTGTCGATTTCCAATTCGCCGGCGACCTGACGCGCACGCTCTTCCAAGGCGTCCGCGACCGCGACTAATTCTGCATTCGCGACGAGATGGCGCAAATTCTCCGCATGGCGGCGTCCCATTTCGCCGACTCCCAAGACTCCCACGCCCAGTTTCTTCGTCATCATTGTCTCTATCAGGCTCTATCGGGCGGCCGCGCCGGAATTTTGGATTGCGCCTACGACGCCCTGTAGATACGCGAGGCTTTCGGCGACACTTTGCGCCGGAGGGATCGTGTAGGCGTTGAATTTCACGTCCTGCTCGACGACCATCCAGCCGGAGTAGTTGTTTTTCTTCAACGTGCGGAAGAAAGCCGGGAAGTCGATATTTCCCTGCCCGATGATCGTGAAGACTTTGTGTTCGATGGCTTCTTCAAATGTCCATTTGTTCTTGCGGGCTTCGGTCAGGACTTTCTGATTGCAATCTTTGATGTGGACGAAACGCAATTTACTTTTGAACTTTTCGGCTTCCTTGACTGGGTCGGCCTGAGCGTAAAAGGCGTGTCCGGTGTCGAGGCATAGTCCGATGCCGGTGTGCGAGGTTGCGTCGAAAAACTTTTCCGTTTCTTCGGCGGTTTCGACATAAGTGGCGACGTGCGGATGGAAAACCAGATCGAGTCCGAACTCCTGAGCGACTTTCTCAGCGGCGGCGACGATTTTGCCGACGTGCTTCCACTGTTCGGCATTCAGCTTCGGGCAGGCAGGATCGTTGGCGCGTCCGGAGAATGCGTTGCGACCGGGCGTCTGATCGTCGGCGAGAACAAGGAATGGAGCTTTCAGTTTCGCAAGCAAGTCGCCGACCTTGCGGATGCGCTCGATGACTTCTTTCTCTGCGTCGAGGTCGCCCATCTTCACGGGAACGAAGGAGCCGAGGAGTTTCAGTTTGCGCTTTTCGAGTTGCGCGCGAAGGATTTCCGGTTCGGTCGGGAAATAACCGTAGGGGCCGAGTTCGGTGCCGGTGTAGCCGGCTTCGACCATCTCGTCGAGCATCTTTTCGTAGGATTGCTCCCAGGAAGGGCCGGGATAATCGAGCACGCCCCAGCTGTCGGGTGCGGAAGCGAAGAGAAATTGTTGTGCGGGGCCGGTCATGCCGCTCCTTGGATGGTCCAAATGTACGTTCTAAACGCTTAGCATTGGTATATTCGCAGAAGATTTCGGGTTGTCAAGGATCAATCGGAGTTGTCTCCCTATGATCGCGCAGTGGTTGTGAATGGATCGTGAATTCGCGATCGGTCGTGCGCTGGCTCGTTGTCAGGAAGACGGCGGAGTCTGTGACCTTCTCCCGGACGAGGAAGAAGGACGAGTTCCGAAATGGGACGAATGGGGGTATACCCCCTATATTTTTGAAAGAGTGCGCAAGAGTTGTGGAATCAGTGGGTTGGAAATATTCCAATTTTGGGAGTGCGCAAGAGGTTCGTTTTGTTGGGGATGCGGGAGGGGTCTGCGAGGGATTCTGGCTGTTTTGTTCGAAGAGGTGGGGCGACATAGAGGAGTGTACCATGTGGTAACGGGTTTGTCAATGGGTATTTGGGGTTCGAGGAGATTCGGGGGGCGCAAGGAGGCGGAGGAGCTGCGATCGTCGCTGTGGCGGGGGTAGAGCTTCACCTAAACCCGCACCCTCTAAATGCTGAGGGTGCGGCACCCAAGTGCAGCCTTGGCGCACGATTCGCGGCGGAAGCTACTTGGTTGGGGCGGTGTCCACGATTTGTTCGGTGGTGGGGTCCCAATAGAGGCGTTTGCCGGACCAGTAGGAATCGCGGGCCATCATGATGGCGACGGCGTGGGAGAAGCCGTGGTTGACGGTAGCGTTGGGTTGTTTGCGAGAGCGGAGGCACTCGAACCAGTTTGTGAGGTGGGATAGATCTTCGTCGCCCATTCCCGCGGGCGGAAGTGATTTGTCGCCGGGCAACAAGATGTCTTTCGTAGTGCGCTTTTTGTCGATGTTGTAATCGTCTTCGTGATTCCCTACTTCGTTGACGAATTGCCAGCGGGGGCTGCCTTCGCCGCCGGTGTTCAACATAGTTCCCTTTTTGCCCATGATGCGGGTGAAGCTGGGAGCATCGTTGCCGAAGCTGGTGGAGTAGCTGGCCATGAATCCTTTGGGATAGGTGACGAGCGCCTGGAATGTGTCGGGGTTCTGGCGGCCATCGTGCCAGGCGAAGATTCCGCCGTTGGCGACTACGGATTCAGGGGCGGTCTCGTCCATGAAGAAATGGCACAAGTCGATGCCGTGGCTCATCCATTGGTCGGCAATGCCGCTGGAAAATTCTTTGTAGAGGCGGAATTCGAAATAGAGCTGCGGATCGAATGGGCGAGACGGCTTGGTCATGAGCCAGACGGGCCAATTCACGTCCTGCTCGCGAACTTCTTTCACTTCGGGGCGGCCGCGCCAACGTGGGCCGTTGTAGTTCCATTCGATTTCGTATTTGGTGACGTCGCCCAGCGCGCCGGTCCTGATGAATTCGCGCGCGGCGATCTGGTAAGGCTCGCTGCGATGCTGCGTGCCGATCTGGACGATCTGTTTGCTCTTCAACGCGGTATCGCGGGCGGCTTTTACCTCTGCCAGGACGTTGCCCATCGGTTTTTCAGAATAGACATCTTTGCCGGCGTCGAGGGCCATTTTGAGCAGCGGAGAGTGCGAGTGCTCGGGCGTGGAGATGACAACGGCGTCGACTTCCTTGAGTTTGAGAAGCTCTTCGGGAACGAGTGCGACGCGCGGCGCAGCACCGTAGGCCTTCGTATTGAAAGCGACGGCGCGATCGCGATTGACGGTCCAGAGGTCGCAGACTGCGACCATCTGCACGTTCTTGGAGTGACTGAGTTGAGCGATCATGCGGTCGAGTTCGGAGCCGCGACTGCCGATGCCGATATGACCGATGGAAATGCGGTCGTTCGATCCGGCGATGCGGCTGTAGGAGAGTGCCGTGGAGCTAGCCGCGGCGGTTGCAGTCGCCAGCAATGCGCTCTTTTGCAGAAATTCCCGACGTCCGACTTTTGATTCCGATGAGCTCATGTTTTCTCTTCCTCTTGGGATTCTTTTCAGACCGTGCGAGTCGTGGCTTCCGTCAGCAACGAGGCCGATTCCGTGTCGAGATACACCGCGGTATTCGGATGATTGCGAAGGATGGAGGCGGGCGCCATCGGGGTGATCTCGCCTTCGAGGCAAGCCTTCACTGCGCGGGCTTTCTGAGGGCCCGGAACGGTGGCGATGATTTCGCGACTCTTGAGAATCTGCTTAACGGACATGGAGATGGCGCGGGTGGGGACGTCGGGGAGCGACGGGAACCAGCCCTCGTTGACCTGCTGGGTGCGGCAGGCTTGGTCGAGTTCTACGATCAGATAGGGTTCCTCGGTCTCGAAGTCGGCGGGCGGATCGTTGAAGGCGAGGTGTCCGTTTTCGCCGATGCCAACGAAAGCGATGTCGATGGGAGCGGACGCTATCTCCTTCCCTACCGTGCGAACGACCTCTGCGGGGTCTTGCTCGCCATCGAGCAGATGGTATTTGAGGATTCCCGTCTTTCGGATGAAGCGCTCTGTCAAATACTTGCGAAAACTGGCGGGGTGAGTGTCGGGAAGTCCAATGTACTCATCAAGATGGAACATTTCGACGCGATGCCAGTCGATACCGGGGGTTCCGGTGAGAAATTGGAGGAAATCGAACTGAGAAGCGCCGGTGGCTGCGATGATCCGCGCGTTTTGAGATGAGGCCAATACGCGCTGAAGCGATTTAGCGGCGTGCTTTGCGGCGGCGGCGCCTGATAAGGGCTTGCTGGGCAGAACGTGAACCTGCAAGTAGCGTCTCCTGACAGCGAAACAATGGGAACACCGTTCATGTTGGCCGATTGAAGCCGAAGCCGTTTACGGCAGGAAAACTCAGACACACTATCCTTTTGTTTCCCTAAATACTAATTAAATTTCCGGTTTCCGAGAAATTATAGGCGGTAAGTGGTGGCAGAATTTCATTGAACACTGGATTCAGCTCTGGGATATTCATACGCTCTATGCGAAGCCCAAAGACACGGCTGCTCGACGTGGCGCGACATGCCAAAGTCAGCCCGGCCACAGTCTCGCGTGTGGCGAACGGGAATCCCCAGGTGGACGGCCAGATTCAGGCGTCGGTGTATGCCGCCGCGAAGGCGCTCGGCGTCGATCTGACGCTGAATCGAAAGAACCGGACGATTGCGTTTGTGCTCGGGAACCGGGACACGGTCAACGAGTTTCAGTCGAAGGTGCTGCTCGGCGTGGAGGCGTACTGCGCGCAGCATAACTGGGACACACAATTTATTTCGTTTCGCCGCGACTTGAACGCTCCGCCAACGAACCTGCAATTGCCGCACGCGCTTACAAAGGTCAATCGGCCCGCCGGCGTGATTCTGAGCGGCACACATTCGGTGAGTATTCTTGCGGCGCTGCGGGAGAGAAAGATTCCCTTCGCGGTTGTGGGAAATAACATCGTTGGTGACTGGCGTCCCGAGGAATGCGATTGCGTTTATACCGATGACATCCGGGGCTCGGCGGAATTGACGAAGCATCTGATTGCGCAAGGCCACAGCGCGATCTGGTTCATCGGCAACCTGCGGCTGCCGTGGTTCGCGCGATGCGCAAAGGGATATGAAGAGGCGATGAAGGACGCGGGGCTGGAGCCGCGATTCAAGGAAATTCATTCGGAGGACCGGGAGCTTGGCTACCTGGGCGTGAAGTCACTGCTGGCGAGCGGCGCGCGGCCGACGGCGCTCTTTGTCGGCACGGATCAGGCAGCATCGGGGGCATTTCAGGCGCTGCAAGAGTCGGGGATTCGCATTCCGGACGATGTGAGCGTGGCGGGATTCAACGACACGATCGGCGACGTGCTGCATCCGGGATTGACGTCGGTGCGCGAATTTCCGAGGGAGTTGGGGACGCACCTCGCGGAGTTCACGTTGCGGCGCATTCAGGAGCCGAGTTTGCCGCCGCAGCAACTGCTGCTGCCAACGGAACTCATTCGACGAGAGAGCGTTCGGCGGATTGCGCCAACGGCAGCGCGGGCGACGCATGCTCGACAGACGAATGCGGTCTGAACGCGTTTTGCGGCGATGCGTGCTCTAGTTCGATAACTTCAGCAGGCGCGCGGCGTTTTCGTTGTAAACCTTTTTCAAAATGGGGTCGGGCAAGCCGATTCCGTAAATTCTCCAGCGGCCCTGAGGCGGGACCGGGGCCGGAGCGTAGTCGAAGTATTCATCCTCGGTTTCGAGGAAGCGGAAGTAAATCTCGTAAAGCGCATCACCGTAGATTTGCTGGGGAGTGTCTGTGCCATTGGGAACGGCGTCGGTGCCGAAGAGGATGCGGTCCTGATATTTGTCGAAGAATTTGCGCGACATGCGGGGCTGACGGCCCAATTCGCCGACGCGCGCGGCCATTTCGACGGACATGTTCGGAAAGCGGTCCATGCATTCGCTGACGTAGGTGAGATTTTCAGCGTCGTTGCCGACGTGCAGGACGATGAACTGAGTTTTTGGATGCTTGGCGATCATTCGATTTCGCGCTTCGAGGAGTTCCATGTTGCTGGGGAAATCCTTGCCGTGGAAAGACCAGTCGGGATGATTGTTCAGTTCTTCAAATCGCTCGTTGGTGCCGTCGGTGGGAAGGAAGAAAGCCTCGGGGTCGGAGACGTGAATTGCCACGGGCATGTTGAAGGCGCCGCAGGCTTCCCACATGGGATCGAAACGCGGATCGTCGATTTTGATGAGGCGGCCTTCGCTGACATTTTCGCGGAGATAGAGGCCGAGCGTCTTTAGAACTTTCAGGCCGCGAGCGCCGGCTTTATGAGCTTTTTCGATTTCGTCGGCCTGGAACTGCGGATAGTTCGCCTGATTCGAATGATCCCAGGTGGGTTCGGTGAAGGTGATGAAGCGATCGGGATGAGTTTTGTCGAAACGCTGAATGGTTTCTGTCAGGCCCTGGCCGGAGCCGCCGGTGAGATTCACAATCAGGCGGATGTTTTTTCGATCCATGACGGGAAGCAAATCGTCGGGCGTCGCGAGGAAGTCCATTTTTTCGCCGATGCCAACGCCGTTGACGGACTTCGCGCGAATCGAGAGGTGGGTGTGAACGTCGATGACGGGATAGCGCGACTTGGGAACTTTAGTTTCGGGAACGTGGAGCATGCTCTTGGGACGGAAGTCGGCGAGGTCCAGCTTCATTTTGCCGGCGCCTTCGGGCGACTTGAGCTGGGTGGCGGCGCTGAACGCGGGGGACGGCAACGCGCTGGCGACTGCAGCGGTGCCGAGGCTTTCTAACCAGCGCCTACGATTGAGCTTGCTCACATTTCCTCCGTCGTTGTTTTGTTGTTCTCGAAAGGCAGAAATTCTGTCCCCGATATGATCGCTTATTTTTGGTTTGCTTCTCTATCGTTTACTTTCGGTGGCCAGAGTGGCATAAAATCTGCGCCAACTCAAACGATGCGAGTATTGTCGTCCATTTTTCTTCACCGAGCGGAGGCAAGGCAAGATTTATGAGCTTTTCGAGGATCGGTTTTGTTTCCGTTTTCTTGGCGACAAGTGTGGTGCTCGGTGCGAGCGGGCATGTCTTCGGGCAGGCAGCACCAGCTCAAACTGGCAATGCATATTTGAGCAGCAGTGAGGCGGTCGCGACGTATATTCACGGCGATCTTGTGCCGGATGGGGATCTCTCGAAGAAGTCGTGGAAGGATGCGAAGTGGGTGGAATTTGATCACGACCCGACTGGAAAGACGGAGAATTCGTCGATCAAAACAAAAGTGGCGACGATCTGGAGCGACCGGTATATCTACTTTGCATTTTCGGGTCAGTACGCGTCCTTGAATGTGTACGAAGGCGAGGATATTTCGAAGGAACGCTGGGAATTGTGGAATCGCGATGTGGTGGAGGTTTTCTTGAATCCACGGCCAGAGCGCGTTTCTCACTACTATGAGTTTGAAGTGGCGCCGAACAACCAGTGGATCGATCTGGAGATTGAAAAAACGAAGACGCCTTTCAATGACGCCGCGTGGAATTCAGGATTCGAGCACGCGACGAAGATCGATGAAAAGAATCACTTGTGGTTCACGGAGATGCGGATTCCGCTGGCGGGTTTGGGAGTAGACAAAATTCAGGATGGCGATGTGTGGCGCGCGAATTTCTTTCGCGCTGCGGGGCATGGCGGTGATGAGAAGCGAACCTTCCTTGCCTGGAGCGCAATTCCGGAGGGCGGAACGTTTCATGTGCCGAGTCGATTTGGGATTCTTCGATTTGTGAGGTAACTGTTCAAAGGGCGGCTTTTCAGCTGCCGGGGTTCGGGAGGCTATTCAGGGCTACCTAACCACGCTTAGCCTCCCTACTTCCCTTCCCTTCACTTCATCTCGCTTCGATTAAGCTTTTGCGGCACGCGCGACGGCGGGCTCACCTTGGACGGTCTTGAGGTCAGCCTCGAGTTGCGTGATGTTGAAACCGGGTGCGAATGCCGGGTTCTGTGCCTGCTGCGGCACAATTGCATAGGCTTCATCGACGCACTCGTCCCACCACGCCCAAGTACCCTGCTGCGTGCTGCCCCAGGTGAGGACGGTGACTCCGCTGGCGTCGTATGCCACGGCGTAAACGCAATGGCCATCGTTCGTGAGTGTCCCCGGTGTCCACGGTTTGTGCGCATCGAAATCCTGGATCGCGTTCGCCTGAACCTGGAAGCCGAGATAAACACCGCCGAAGAGGTTGATCGCTTGTTCTATGTGGGCGTGATTTTTGGGATCGATGCTGACGAAGGCCAGGATGTCGCTCCCGTAGACCTTGTTGTTGCTCCAGTATTTTAGGACGTCAAGTTCGTTGAGCCCTGTGTCCGGCCCGCCGGTCAACTTTTCATAGAGGCTTACGACCGACGCCTGCGGCATGATTTTCTTTTTGCTGAGGAGTCCGTCATAAACGGTCGTTGCATGTGCGAGCCCGGCGATCGTGCAGTCGCCGAGCGTGTCGTTCCCGTCCATGGGGAACAGAGTTGAAGGAGTGGATACTCCGAGTTTTTTGTAGACGTTTGCGAGAACATCGAACGAGGCGGGAGGGGCCGCCATACTGGGGGTTACGTAAGTTTTGAAACGCAACGTGCGGTAGTCGTGCTTGACAGGGTGTTTTCCGAAACGAACATTCGACATTGGGACCTCCATGGTGAACTTAGCTAGACTTTTTTCTCTCGCGGGATTTGTTAACAGAAGCGTACTTACACTGCAGGTAGCTACAGTGTGGGGCACTATATACCAAAATGAATATATTGCGAGATGGATTTCGATCTAAGCGGGCAAATTCCTGAGGAAATCGCGACATGGATTTTGTGTCCGATAATGTTGCGGAGTTCTAGTGCTGTTGAGCGTCCGACCGATTTACTTCCCTCGCTTGGGATTTTGCGGCGGAGCCGATTGGCGGGCTTCGCGCGGTGGAGTCTTGTGGAGGCGATGCCAGGCGCGGCGGAGTTGGCGGGTGGAGTTGAAGCCGGACTGTTCGGCGACGCGTTCCATGTCGATGCGTGTTTCGCGCAGCAGTTCCTGAGCGTAGGCGACACGGAGCCGGTTGCGGTAATCGGGAATACTCATGCCGACGTGCTCGTGAAAGAGTCGCGAAAGATGGCGGTCGCTGGCACCGGCGACGTGGGCGAGGGCGGCGAGGCTCCAGGATTTCGTCAGGTCGGCGGCGATGGCGTCCTGGGCACGGTGTACGGCGGGATGAATGTGATTGCGGCCTTCGAGCCATGGAGACAATTGAGGGTCGGAGCCGCTACGCCGTAGGTAGACCAACAGATACCGCGCGACCGCGAGCGCGCAACTCTGGTCGGTGCTCTCATGAACCAAATGCAACATGAGGTCGATTCCGGCGGTGATTCCGGCGCTGGAATAGCGTTCGCCGTCGACGACGTAGAGTCGGTTTTCGAGGATTCGCGCTTTGGGGGCGATTTCGGCTAGTTCTTCATAGCTAAGGTAGTGCGTCGTGCAGGCGTATCCGTCGAGCAGGCCTGCCTTCGCTAGCGTCAGCGCGCCCGTGCAGATCGAGATCAATTTGTGATCGGGGCGAATGGCGGTCTTGAGCCAACTCACGATTGCTTCTTCGGCTCTTGCGTCGGACGGAGACTTTCCGGGATCGGTTTTTCCTGCGCACTGCATCACCTGCTCAACGTCGCCTGCTAATACGACCCACGATCCTGCCGCTAATTTTTTGGGGAGAGGTTCGATCGCAGACAGTGTGACGCCGATTGATGTTTGCAATGTCGATTGAGGGCCGACGTATACGACTTCGAAGCGCACTGCGTCTTGCACGCGATTTGCTTGTCGCAGGACTTCGAGTGGTCCGGCGATGTCGAGGAGGAGCAACCGCGGCGGGACGACTACAATGACGGGGATGCGGCGGGGCTCAGCGGATTTCGATGGCTGATTTGTGGAAAGCATCTGATTGGGACTCATGGCGCGGCGCCTGACGTGGCGGTGTAAACGGACAAAATCCGTCGGCGCAAAGTCAGCCTACAAGTTCGGCGACGTTGCCGGCAAGAGCTTCCTCCACCGTGACGATGCGGGCGAAGCGCCCGTCGAGAACGAGTTCGGTTCGCGCTTTGATCGCTTCGGGACTCCATTGCCTCCCGCGACGGTCGGTCATCGGAAAGGTTAAGGTTGCCTCGGTGACGTAGTCGACGCGATAGCCAAGGTCGGATGCGTGGCGCGTCGTTGTCTCGCAGCATTGTTCGGTGCGGATGCCCGAAGTGATGACGCGGCGTATCCCATGTTGCGTTAGCCAGACGTCGAGACCACTCCCCACCAAGGCGCTGTGGCTGCGCTTGTAGAAGGTCGCGGCGGGGGTAAGTGACACTCCCCGCATCGTCACCACGTGTCCCGATGGAATCGAGAATGGGCCAGACTCCTCGACGTGAAAAATCTGCACGATGGGAATGTTACGAGCTGCGGCTCCGTCTATCAGATCTTGTATACGGTCCACGAAAAACGGAATGTAGTGATCACACCAATACGGACGGTACCGGAACGACTCCTGAACATCGATGACCAGCAACGCGGTAGCAATTGTAGACATGAGATTCTCCTCGGCGTAGTCCACTATGTCGCGTGCCGTGCCCAGGAACAATGCACGAAGGTGACCTAAAGCGGACAAAAAGCGCCATGCAACGGGGCGCCGATCTTGTTCGCGTTGCGGGTCATTTCGGATCTGGGAGCTTGTCCTTATTTGTCCGAAAAACGTCCGCGTGATGCCTTTTCATCCTCGCCAGCCACGCCCAACATTCACGTAAACAGGGCAGTTTCAAAGAACCGCAGTTCGCACCGCCACGTCGAGGCGCTTTACGCTTGAAGCGCACAGTGGAAGAGAACCGGCCGCTCTGGTGGGAGCAAAAGTTCCCACCAGAGCCCACCCCTAGGCTGCACGACCAGATGACCACTCGATTTGAACCTTTCGCATCCTGATTGGAGGAACATTGCTGCTGCGTCTCCGACTTCTGACACTCGTAGTGTTGCTGGCCGTTGCGAATTTGGCGCAACAGCCGGGCTCGCAAGTGGTTCACACGTCGGACGTCGACCACTCGGTGAGACCAGGTCAGGATTTTTACAGGTTCGCAAACGGCGGGTGGCTGAAAACGGGCACGCCACCCGCGGGACAAAGCACCCTCGATATTCGGGCGATGCTGAACGAACGAAACGCCCAGCGGGTGCGCGAGCTCGTTCGTGAAGCGGCGGCCAGTCGCGCCGCGAGGGGATCCATCGAACAAAAAGTCGGCGACTACTACGCCAGCTTTATGGATCAGGCGGGGATTGAAGCTGAAGGGCTCGCGCCCCTAGCAGGCAGCCTGCGTGAAATCTCCGCGATCACGGATAAAACATCGTTGTCCGCGTATCTAGGCACGACGTTGGGCAGCGAGGTCGATGGGCTCACGGCGAACTCCGACCACATTTTCGGAATTTGGATCAATCAGGGCTTTGACGATGCGTCGCACAATCTCCCGCATATCTGGCAAGGCGGACTGGGGCTGCCAGGTCGGGACGACTACCTCGATCCGTCACCGCAGAAAGCCGAATTGCGCACTCAATATCAGGGACATATCGAGAGAGTCTTGAAGTTCGCGGAAGTTGCAGACGCCGACACCGGCGCGGCAGCGGTTCTGGCTCTCGAGGTGGGTATTGCCCGCGCTTTCGCTCCTGATTCGGATGCTTCTGACACGTTTAAACAAAACAATCCGTGGAAGCGAGCCGACTTCGACTCGAAAGCTCCGGGCCTGGAATGGAAAGCGTATTTCCAATCGGCCGGACTTCCCGGGCAAGAAGATTTCATCGTTTGGCAGCCCTCTGCTGTCATTGGCGTTTCCGCTCTGGTTCGCAGCGAAAGTACCGACTGTTGGAAAAACTATCTTCGGGTTCACCTCTTCGACCACTACGCTAGCGTTCTGCCCAAAGAGGTAGCTGCGGAACATTTCGCTTTTTACAACACCGTCACGTCGCCGGGAGCGGGAAAACCCGACCGCGAGACCGAGGCCATCGCTGCGACGAACGGCGCGCTGGGTCAGGCAGTCGGCCAGTTGTACACGCGCCGCTATTTTCCGCCTGAGGCGAAGGTAAAAGCGCAGGCGATGGTTCGTGATTTGCTCACCGGGTATCGCGAGCGAATTCCAAGGCTCGCCTGGATGTCGCCGGAGACGAAGAAAAAAGCGCTGGCCAAGCTGGCCGCGTTGCAAGTCATCGTCGGCTATCCGGATGAATGGATCGATTACTCGTCGTTTGAGGTTGTGCGAGGCGACGCGTTCGGAAATATGCGGCGAGCTGAGTCGTTCAATCATTCGCGCGATGTACGCCGGCAGCGACAACCAGTGAATCCGATCGAGTGGCCGATCAATCCACAGCAGCCCGGCGCCGTGATCATGTTCAGTCCTAACGCGGAGTTCTTTACGGCGGGAATCCTGCAGCCACCCTACTTCGATCCTGACGGAGACGCGGCGTCTAACTATGGGTCTGCGGGCGCCGCGATGGCGCACGAAATCAGCCACAGCTTCGACGAACTTGGAAACATTTATGACGCGCAAGGCCGTTTAGGCGGTTGGTGGACAGCGGACGATCGCACCAGGTACCACGACGCGGCGTCAAAACTTGCCGCGCAATTCGATGCGTATTGCCCATTGGCGGATCTCTGCGTAAAGGGAAAGCAAGTTTTGACCGAGAATATCGCCGACCTGACCGGACTCGAGGTAGCGCACGACGCGTATATTTTGTCGCTCAACGATAGGCCCGACACGATCATCGACGGGCTGAGTGGAGAACAACGGTTTTTTCTCGCTTTTGCACAGAGATGGCGAAAAATTCAAAGTGAAGCGGCGTTACGGCACCAGCTTGAGACGGACATTCACTCACCGGGCGAATACCGAAGCGACACAGTCCGCAACGTGGATGCCTGGTATGACGTTTTCAAGGTCGCACCCGGCGACAAGCTCTATCTCAAGCCGTCCGACCGTGCGCGAATCTGGTGAGCCGATCGTTGGCAGTTGAGATGCCGACCCGCCGGCAGAGATGAACGCAAAGGCGAGCGGTAAACTGTTAAGACAAGGAATGGCGGAGAGGGTGGGATTCGAACCCACGGTAGGGGTTAACCTACACACGCTTTCCAAGCGTGCGCCTTAAACCGCTCGGCCACCTCTCCGAAGTGCGCTTAGCAATTTAGCAGAAACGATGGACCTTCGCACACCGGGCAGGTGGCTAGCCCGACGCTCTGATGATTCTGAACAAACAAAAAGGGCGCATGAGTGCGCCCTTCATAGCGAAGATGGTTTGCTGTGTAAGGAACCCGGCTAGATGTGGTCCTTTGGATTCGGCGTGAGATACCCGATATATGCCGCGAGCCCAACAACAACGAGCAACGCGACTGCTATTAAAGCCGGCAACATAAGAAACTACCCTCCCTCGACGGAGCGCATAAGCGCTCACTGAAATATTGGACTATCGACGCGATTTGAGGTCGATACCATGATTACCCGACCGGACCCGAGCCTTCGCCTGATATTCGTGCTTGATCGACTTGAACGAGCCCGGAACGCGCTTATAACTGCCCCTAATCGAGGTTGATAGGGCCGGAACGCTAATGTGTTCCCTGCCCCTCTTTAGACCGACGACAGTATGGCTTCTCCGTCGCGGGAAACTATTCTTGCGATGAAAGAAAGCGGTTACTTCAATCGAATAGGTCTCTATGTCAAAGCAAACGATGTGCGCTGACAACCTATTTTTGCTGGGGGAGCTGCTACAGGGCGCCGGTGAATATGTGAAACGTTGCCAGCATCACGCTGAAGGTGAGGACCACTTCATGATCGAACTCGCGCGCGAGCAAATCCCGCCGTTGCGGCTTGCCCTGAGGAATCTTGATAGGTCATTGACAGAGCTCGACAGTCATTTAAAAGGAAGGCTCGGAAGTGAAGGCAGCGAAACCGTGCCGCCGAAGAAGGCGGATCGCCGAGCTCGCAAAGCCTCGTCCGGTCAATAGTTCTGGGATGACGGGGGTCGCATTCCAGGGCGGCGCGCGGAATAACGGCTATTCTTGGCAGAATCTCTCGGAAAACACGCGGAGATTAGCTACGAAACCGGCCAACGCGCGACCGATGTAAAGCCCTTTGATTTCATGAACTCGCAAGCGGCACCCATCCCTAAGGCATAGGCCTGCGACCGGCGTTGCCCTTTTGGACAGTACTTGTCCCTCCCACCGTATTGCCCTCATTTGCGTCGTGTGTCCAGTTACTTACGTTTGCTGCCCTCAGTAGTCTCCGAAGTGCGCGATGGAATCAGCCGGAGTTTCTCCGTGTGATTTCGCTTGTCGCGGGTGGGGAGATAAATGTTGAGGGCTGCCTTCTCTGCAAGCCGACGTTCGCCGTTTTTTCTAATCGCACTTGCAGGACTTGTGGCGTTGAGCCTTGGGCTCAGCGGTTGCGCGGGAGTCGTTAGCACAAGCGGTGGCCAAGGAACGACTGATCCCACCGGTAGTCTCGCGATCTCGAACGTACAAGCGAGTGGAGCGACAAATTCTTCAGTGCAGTTGAGCTGGGCTACGAACGAGCCGGCTACTTCAGCAATCGATTACGGCACCACTGCGGTCTACGGCGCGACAACTCCGGTCAGCAGCACGATGGTGACCGCGCATCAGATGGCGCTCACGGGCTTAGCACAGGGCACCACTTATCATTTCCGCGTTCGCTCGACGACTAGTACTGCAACAGCGTCCAGTCCCGACCAGACATTTTCGACGGCTGGCAACAATACGCCACCGTCGGTGCAAGTGACTTCTCCCGCCACGGGCGCAACGCTATCCGGAAAAGTCAATCTGACGGCTGTGGCTTCGGATAACGGGACTGTGACCGGTGTCCAATTCCGCGTCGATGGTAGCAATGTCGGACCCAATGCGGCGACCTCGCCCTATATATATGTCCTCGATTCTTCGACGCTGTCGAACGGTGCACACTCGATTTCGGCTGTAGCTACCGATAACACCGGGAATTCCACGACCAGCGCGAGCATCGCGGTTAAAGTCGACAACACAGTGAAGGACACGACGCCGCCAACGGTGTCGATTACAGCTCCTGCGAATGGCGCCAAGATTACAGGCGTCGTGGCAGTTAGCGCGATCGCCACCGACAATGTGAGCGTCGCGAGCGTGCAGTTCGAACTTGATGGAGTGAATGTTGGCGCGCCGGACGTTGCCGCGCCCTACGCCTATTCATGGGATACGTCGAAGAGCGCCAATGGCGCTCACACGTTAAAAGCAATCGCGACGGATGGCGCCGGCAACAACGCGACGAGCGCGGTTGTGACCGTGACGGTAAATAACAACGCGGCGGATAAGACTCCTCCGACGGTCGCGATCACGGCGCCTGCGGCGGCGGCCACGGTGTCGGGCCCGGTGGATGTCACCGCGACGGCATCGGACAACGTCGGTGTAGCTAGTGTTCAGTTCCAGGTTGATGGCGTGAACGCGGGCGGTCCGGATGCGACTGCGCCCTACGTTTTTGCATGGGACACGACTAAAGTTGCGAATGGCGTTCACCGGCTTGACGCGATCGCCACGGACACCGCTGGCAATGCTACGACGAGCGCCAGCGTTTCGGTTACGGTCAACAATACGGCCGCGAAAAACTTCTCGATCTCGGGAACTGTGAGTGGCACGGGCGCTGCGGGCACTACCGTGACGTTGACCGGAGCCTCCGTCGCGGCCACGACTACGAACGCAGGTGGCGCATACAGCTTCACTGGTCTGGCCGCAGGCAACTACACGGTGACCGTGAGCCACACGGGATTTACATTCAGTCCCGCTTCCCTGCCGGCTGCCATTACGACTGCGAGTGTGACTGGGATCAACTTTGCGTCGACAGCAGTTGCGACGCAAACCTTCTCTATCTCCGGAACGATCAGCGGCACGGGTGGACCGGGCTCGACGGTTTCCTTGACCGGCACGTCGACCGCGACAACGACGGCAAATGCTTTGGGAGCGTATACGTTCACTGGGTTGGCAAAGGGCGCCTATATCGTTACGCCGAGCCACACGGGCTTCACGTTCACCCCGGCGACGCTTGCAGAGACGATCACGACTGCGAATATCACAGGCGCAAACTTTTCGGCGACAGCTCCTCCGCCACAGACTTTCTCGATCTCCGGGACGATCAGCGGATCGGGCGGCTCGGGGGCGACTGTCAACTTGAGCGGCGCATCCGCGGCGACGACGACCGCAAACGGAGCGGGTGCGTACACATTCACGGGCCTTGCGAAGGGCAGCTACAAGGTTACGCCGAGTCACACCGGGTTCACGTTCACCGCGACCTCGCTAAACGAGACGATTACGACAGCGAGCATCACCGGTGCGAATTTCACTTCGACCGCGGTGCCGCCGCAAAGCTTCTCGATCTCGGGCACGATTAGCGGGTCGGGTGGTTCCGGTGCCACCGTCACCTTGACCGGAACATCGTTGGCAACGACGACCGCCAATGGGGCGGGCGCGTATACGTTCACAGGCCTGGCGAAGGGCACCTACACGGTTACGCCGAGCCATACCGGGTTCACTTTTACCGCGACTTCGCTGAACGAGACGATTACCGCGGCAAACATCACTGGTGCGAACTTCACGTCAACGGCGGCGGCTCCACAGACGTTCTCCATCACGGGTACCGTCAGCGGCGCGGGTGGTTCTGGCACGACGGTGACTTTGAGCGGTGCTTCCGCGGCAACAACGACTGCGAATGCATCGGGCGTTTACACTTTCACAGGTCTGGCGAAAGGCAGCTATACCCTTACACCAAGCCACGCAGGCTTTACGTTCAGCCCCGCGTCACAGGCTGAGGCGATCACAACTGCGAACATCACTGGTGCAAATTTCACGGCGACAGCGGCCGCTCCTCAGACGTTCTCGATTTCGGGCACGATCAGTGGATCGGGCGGCTCTGGCGCCACTGTTAGCCTGACCGGCGCGTCGACAGCAACCGTGACCGCAAGCGCAGCGGGCGCATATACGTTCACCGGCCTGGCGAAGGGCGCCTATACGGTTACACCGAGTCACGCCGGCTTCACCTTTACCGCAACTTCCCTGGCCGAAACGATTACGGCCGCGAACATTACTGGTGCGAACTTTACGTCAGCAGCGACGGCTCCTCAGACGTTCTCTATCTCGGGAACGGTAAGCGGAGCAGGCGCTTCCGGCACGACGTTGACCTTGAGCGGCGCAGGCAGTGCGACGACGACTACGAATGCGTCGGGCGGCTTCACCTTCACGGGTCTGGCGAAGGGGACCTACGCGATTACGCCGAGCCATACAGGATTTACGTTCGCGCCCACGAGTCAGTCGGCGACCATCAGCACGGCTAACGTGACTGGCGTGAACTTCACGTCGACGGCAGCGCCGACCACGTTCAGCATCTCTGG
Organism: uncultured Acidobacteriota bacterium; assembly: GCA_963766985.1. Classification (GTDB taxonomy): domain Bacteria; phylum Acidobacteriota; class Terriglobia; order Acidiferrales; family UBA7541; genus Acidiferrum. The sequence continues at coordinate 17,280 of CAVYCJ010000001.1, read as the reverse complement.
CACGATCACGCCGACGAGCGGTGGCAGCGGGGCTACCGTGATTCTGAGCGGAGCCGCGGGTGCAACCACTACTACGAACGCGTCGGGAGCCTACACGTTTACTGGGCTGGCGAACGGCAGCTACACGGTTACGCCTAGCAGCTCGGGCTTTGCGTTTACCCCGGCGAATGCCAGCGTGGCCGTGAGCGGCGCGAATAAGACGGGAGTGAACTTCACGGCGGCAGCGAAGACGCCTCCCTCGGTTAAGCTATCGTGGAACGCGAGTACCTCGACGGTCAGCGGCTACAACGTGTATCGAAGCACGACGAGCGGCAGCGGGTATGTGAAGTTGAACGGATCGCCGATGACCTGCGACCAGCTACATGGACACGAACGTCCAGTCGGGTAACACCTATTTCTACGTGACCACATCGGTCGACTCCGCCGGCGACGAAAGCGCGGACTCCAATCAAGCTACCGCTGTAGTCCCGTAGACCCGAGGCGGGGTGCGGAGGCGGTTCGTTCTGTGATATATACAGTGACAGCTGGTTCGTTGGCCGCGATGAGGGGCGCAACGGGTCTGTAGGGCAGGTACCCCCCTGTCCCTAATTTGGACTTCAACTTTTGGCTGACTGATCCTAGCCTCCTAAGAGAGCTAACCGCTCCTTTGGGGAGGTCTACGAGATTGCGTTTACAACTCCGAAGTTTGACTACCAAAGGGTGGCGCACGTCCGTGTTGTTGGGCGTATTCGCTGCCGCGGTTTATTCTGGTGGCTGCACCGGTAAGGTCACCACCACCGGCAACACCTCTCAAATAGCGCCTGACGGTCAAACGTTCACGATTTCAGGCTCCATTAGCCCTACGTCGGGTGGTAGCGGCGCGACGGTATCCCTCAGTGGGCCGGTCAGTGCGACGACAACTGCCAATACCGCTGGCACTTACAGTTTCGGAGGCTTGGCAGCAGGGACCTATGCGGTAACGCCCACCGGTGCAGGGTTCAGCTTCAGTCCTACTTCGCAGACCGCGACGATCGCTGCCGCCAACGTCAGCGGCGTAAACTTTACGGCGACTGCTCAGACCGGTCCTACGTTTGTCATTTCGGGCACGATCACTCCGACGACTGGGGGGAGCGGTGCGACGGTATTGTTGAGCGGCGCGGTGGGGGCGACAACGGTCACCAATGGCGCCGGTAACTATACGTTCTCCGGTTTGCCGAACGGGAACTATACCGTGCTACCGATTGACGCGGGATTTGCGTACACGCCTACCACCCGCACCGTCACCATCAGCGGAGCAAACGACACCGGGGTCAACTTTACCGCTGCGGCGGGCCAGGCACACTCCGTGGCACTCACATGGAACGCGAGCAGTTCGGCTGTGAGCGGATACAACATCTACCGCAGTACGGTGAGCGGTAGCGGGTTCACAAAGCTGAATTCTGCGCTTATCAGCGGCCTTGCGTACGCCGACACAAATGTCGTGGCTGGAACGACGTATTTCTACGTCGCAACTGCCGTGGACTCTGGTGGCGACGAGAGCTCGGACTCCAACCAGGCGACTGCCGTTATTCCGTAGCTTTAATTTCTGACAGACATCGGTAACGAGATTGGCACGCGAGTCCCAGTCTGTACCGGATTCGATTTCAGGTCCTGTGTGATCGTCCGGGACTATCCCGAAGTACTTTGAGTCATCGCCTGTCGTGCCTGGTCGGCGACTCGTGATTTGGGGTTGATGGCGATCGCCTTTTCCAGTTCGGCGTGGGAGCGATTCGACTCGTTGAGCTTCTGGTAGGTCAGTCCAAGATGGTAGTGATAGGTTGAGTTTGCTGGATCTCTTTTAACTGCGTCCTCGAACAGAGGGGCGGCAAGCGAAAACAGCCCGCCGTGGTAATAGGCCCAACCCAGTGTATCTGCCGAATTCGGTAAGGTGGGAAGACCGCGCCGGGCGGTTTGCGCCAAGCTCAGAGCGAGGTTCGCGTCGCCGCCGTGTTCGAGCAAGAGGAACGCGAGATTGTTCGCCGCTGGGCCAAAGTCGGGTCGAATCGCGAGAGCTTTTCGATAAGCTTTCTCGGCGCTTTCCCAGCTCCCTTGACCCTCGTCGACTCCCCCCAACGCAAGGTACAGCTCAACGTTCGCCGGTGCGAGTTCGATTGCGCGTTGATAGTTCGCGATGCTCTGCTCGCTCTTGCCCTGCGATGCCTGCAGGCTCGCGAGCGCAATGAGGGCGTTCACGTTTTGCCGATCGAGCGCCACCGCTTCTTGAAAAGCCCGCTCAGCCTCGACCGCGTGTCCACTCTTGAATTGGGAGTCGCCGAGAAGCAGATACAGGTTCACGTTCTCAGGAGTTTTATCGAGCTGGGATTGTACGAGCTTAACTGCATCCGCGGCCCGATCGCGTCGCAAGTCCAAGCCAACGAGTCCCTCGATTGCCGCAACCGAATTCGAATCGTGAGATAGCGCTTGGCGATAGTAGTCTTCGGCTTCGGCCCAACGCTTCTGTTGTGCCCGGAGTTGGCCAAGCTTGACGTAACCCAAAGGATTCTGAGGCGCCAGCTTGACCAGCCGCTTCAGATATTCTTCCGCGGCTGCGCTGTCGCCCAGATTGATTTTTGCGGTCGCCTGAAACAGGTAGCCGTCGGGGGCATCAGGCTCGAGTTCGCAAAGTCGTGCGGCAATGGGCTCGAGGGTGCGCCAATCGCCGCGTTCTGCTGCCGTCGACCCAAGCGCGGACCAAGCCTGTACTAAGTCAGGACGCAAGCGAACCGCGGCATGCCATTCGCCTTCCGCTTCCTGGATCTGATTCTTTCTCTGAAAGGCAACACCGAGATAAAAGTGAGCCGAGGCATTCGACGGATCGTTTGTCAGCGCTTGCCGGAAAGTGAGGATCGCGTTGTCGAAATGATTTTGCTGAGTTTGAATTTGACCGCGCAACACTAGCGACTCGCTATCCCGCGGGCCGGTCTTCAGCGTCGCCTCGTTCAGTTGGCTGGCCTCGTCAAGGCGATGATCCAGAATCAGCAGCTGGATATAGGTTTTTCGAACAGCCGAGTCATTCGGATATCGAACGGAAAGTGCTCCAAATTCGGATAGCGCCTTTGCGCTATCGCCTTTAGCCATGTAGTAGTCACCCAGCAGCCGATAGATGGCCGGGTCGCCGGGAGCTTGCTGTTTCGCATCGGAAAGGACTTTTTCCGCCGCTTCACGGTCCCCTTGTTTCGAATAAACGGCAGCGAGCGCAGTTCGTGGTTGAGGATCGTCAGGCGTCAAAGGAATCGCAGATTGAAACTGCGAAACGGCGTCGGCCCAGCGTCCCTGTCTGGCGAGCAGCCTTCCAAGCACCATGTAAGAGCTAACTGCAGAAGGCTCCACCGACTGCGCCTTTTTCAGCGTAGCCTCGGCGTCGTCCTCCTTGCCGGATTTCTGCTGAATGATGGCAAGATTGACGTAGGCGTTGGCCTTCTGTGGCGCCAACGCGATCGCCTCTTGTGCCTCTTCGAGAGAGTTGTTGACGTTGTTGAGCTGCATGTCCGCGTTTGAAAGCAAGATTTGCGCTTCGACGTTCCTCGGATCGTCGTTCAGAACGGTCACTGCGTGGTCTTTAGCCTCTTGCGACCTTTCCCCGGCCAGCAGGATTTGGCCCAGATCGATGTGCGCATGCCAGTTCGTGGGACACAGGTCAATCGTGCGCTGCAGTTCTTGAACCGCCGCCGTCCAGTTCCCTTCTCGCTCATGGGTCTGAGCAAGCTTGTAATGCGCATCGACAAACCGGGGATCAATCTGAAGTGCTCGGCTCAGCGAAATTACGGCCTCGGGGTACTTTTGGGTTTCGTAGTCCCGCACGCCTTGCTCGTAAAACTTCTGTTTTCTCGCGTCGGGACTGGTGAAGCAGCCTATCAACACGAAGGCGAGGACGATTGATGGGAGCAGATAAGGAGTTCTGAAGGTTGGGTTCCGCATGGCGAGCTAAATTTGGGGACTTTCCCAGGAGTCAGGTGCAATTCGGAACCCGTTTCACTGCGAAGTTCAGCACGTTCCCTAAATGATTGATAATGAGCCTCTTATTTTTTTTACTGATGCCGATCATACGACGAATGTTTACGCTCTCAGATCAACCTCTATCGTCCCTTCTGAGAGGTCAATTCTTTAGCAATCTTGGGCAGTATTGTTCCACTATCCACTTCATCCCTCCTGCTAAGCTAGAAGACGGGATTGCATGCGGCAGCGCTAAGCACCTTAAGCAATTAATTCTGAATGACTTAGGCTGGTTCTGGCGTCGGTTATATCAATAAGCTGGCTGGAAGGGCGCGTGCAGCCTATGTTCGAAAGAGGAGCATCTCCTCGAAGGATTGGTGTGTTTTGGGCCTAAGCCCCAAACCCTCCGTCAAAGTGCAATGCGGGCAAGGCGCGTGAACACATGATACGAAATGGCGAAATCACGATCTCGGAGATCAAGCGGATTCTGCGCGGTTATTGGTGGATTCTGCCAATCGCAGTGATCGTGTGCGGCACACTCGGTTTCGTCGCGTCGATGGTTGTACCCAAGAAATACACTTCCGAAACGCTCGTGCTCGTCGATCAACCGCGCGTCCCCATTGAGTTCGTAAAACCGGTCGTGACCGAGGACTTGAACCAGCGCTTGGCCTCCATGCAAGAGCAGATTCTCAGCCGCACTCGTTTGCAACCGATCATCGAAAAATTCGGGTTGTTTCCAAAGAAGCGCGACAAGGTGCCGATCGACGATCTGGTTGAGAAACTTCGCGCCGCTGTCGGCGTAAGACCCATGGAGTCGATGCCCGGAACAGGCAATCACACCTTGGCTGGGTTTTATGTTGATGTGACGTACGACGACCCCCAGGCCGCCCAACAAATCTGCACGGAAATCACGTCGATGTTCATGCAGCAGAACTCTCGCGAGCGTGAAAATCAGGCCATGCAGACCACAACTTTCTTGAGCGGCCAGCTTGACGAAGCCAAGCGGAAACTGGACGAGCAAGATCAGAAGCTAGCAGCCTTCAAGCGACAGTATTTGGGCTCGCTTCCGGAAGAGGGCCAGACAAACCTCAATCTCCTCACTAGCATGAATGCGCAGCTCGAAGCGAACATTCAAGCGCTGAGCCGTGCGCAGCAGGATAAGGCGTTTAACGAGTCGCTACTCACACAACAGGAAGCGAGTGCAGCGATTACCGGACCAGTCGCACCCACGACCGGTGAGACTCCGCAGCAGCAACTCGCCGCTTTGCAGGAACAGCTCGCAACACTCGAGTCGCGGTATACGCCCGAACATCCGGATGTGGTCAAGCTTCGAAACCAAGTGGAAGAATTTAAGAAACGGATAAATGAGACGCCAAAAGCCGAGGTTGCCGCGGCCCCGAAGGTCGACTCGTTCCAGGTCCAACAACTGCGTGCAAGGATCCGCCAGAATGATCTGACAATCGTCGATCTGAATAAGCGTCAAAATCAACTGCAGGAACAAATCTCTCAGATGCAGGGACGTCTTCAGGCGAGTCCGGTAGTCGAACAACAGTTGAAAGAAATTACGCGTAACTATCAGACGGCTCAGGATTTCTATAACGACCTGCTGAAAAAGCGGGAACAGTCGGCGATGGCCACTGACCTCGAACATCAGCAAGAGAGTGAACAGTTTCGAGTTCTAGATCCCCCCAGCCTGCCTGACAAGCCATCGTTCCCGAAGCGAAGCTACTTCGCGGGTGGCGGACTCGCCGCAGGATTCGCGCTGGCTCTGGGGATCATGTATCTGATCGCCTTCCTAGATAAGTCGATGCACACGGAGAAGGACGCGCAGGTCTGCTTGAACTTGCCGGTCTTGACTACCGTTCCGCTGCTTGACGTTCAACAGATTGGCACGAGACCTAGTTTACTAAGCGGCTCGTTGAACGCTTCTTGAGCGAACTAATTGAAGTCTTGAGAACAGTTTCTAAGAGGAAACGATGAGCCGTATCCACGAGGCCTTGAAAAAGGCGGAACAAGAAAAAGCAGCTCAAGTACCCGTTGCGACGCAGCAAAAGGAAACCCATCCGATCGAGAGTGTCGCGCCTTTCGTATCAACTAAGCGCACAATCGGGGAAACCCCTCAACAAGGTCGGCAAGCCGACACAAGTAGTGTCTTGAGATTTGAGGAATTGGTTCAGCGGTGCGCGCGTCCGGAATGGAAATCGGATTCCGCTCTCCGAGTTTCGCTTGCGGGAGACTCCGGCAAGATTGTGGCCGAACGGTTTCGCACGTTACGCTCGCGCTTGTATCAGATCGCCGGGACAAGAACCTTGAAGCGGCTCTTAATTACGAGTAGCTTGCCGGCTGAAGGCAAGACGTTTGTTGCAACCCATCTGGTACGCTCCATTATCCGACAGGCGGACCGACGCGTGCTCATGATTGACGCCGATCTTCGCGCGCCGAGATTGCATACAGCTTTAGGGGCACCGAGCACACCTGGTCTTTCCGACTACTTACGAGGCCAAGCCGACGAACACAGCGTCGTCCAATACAGTGCCGCAAATAATCTTTGTTTTATCCCTTGTGGAACGAAGACTTCGAATCCTAGCGAACTGCTCCTCAGCGATCGCATGAAAGCACTTCTCGACACGATCACGCCGGCGTTCGATTGGGTAATCTTGGATTCTCCGCCGGCTTTGCCAGTCCATGATTCGAGCAGTTTGGCAGACCTCTGCGATGGAGTTCTTTTCGTTGTCCGCGCCGGGCAGACCAGTCACGAAGACGCTAGAAAAGCTTCCATGGAATTTCGACACAAGAACATTCTTGGGACGGTCTTAAACCAAGTCGACAGCCTGGAAGGACCGGGCGATTATTATTACGGCCACTCTGAGAAGTAAGGCCGCACAGGACAAAAATCACGATTCTAAAGCTGGCTTTTCAGCAGCTTCGTTTAATTTCCCGGCACGGTTCGACGCGATGAGATCTGGCTGCAATGGCTGGGGGGAAATTTCACCGCGTTGCAAAACCAAGAGAATCGGCAAGAGCAACACCATCCCCAGTAAGAAGAAAACTACACCGCCATCGCGATGCAGCCTTCCAAAAAGAAACGCAGGGTTCACGTGCAAAGAGAGAAACGTGAGCGTCGCGATGCGGACTCCGTTCTTCACGATCATTATCAGCAAGCTGCATGCGATGAATACCACTTGCTTCCAGAACGTTCGAAGGTAGAAGTGAGCGGCGAGCAAAGCTAGGATCAAAATCGCCATACTGGATCGGATCCCGCTACATTCCTCGGCGATTTCGATGGCAAATCGACCTAACTGAAAAACAAATCCGTCCCGAAGAAAGGGAGTGCCCGTCACTTCAAAAATCGCGCTAACAATAGCTGCGGACCCTGTCTGCAATGCATGGACGACGTGTGCCAAGAGAAAAGTCGGCAGAGGCACAGCCAACACTAGGAAGAACAGCGGGAAGCGCGCCGCCCGAAACGCGCGTCCGCCAAAGAAGAACCCGAACCCCGCAATCCATAAAAGCAAGACGGCCAGCGTGTAGCCGGCGAGGCTGGTATTTACATCCCAAGCACCGTGACGTGTGGCCGTTATAGCGGCTACCCCAATCGCCAAAGCCCCCAGGCCCACGGAAACGGTAAAGTCTCGAGAAAGCCGCGCAAAGATTGGTCTACGTTGCAGGTATAGCAAGACTGCGGAAATGATTGGAATAACGACGATATGTGAGGCGTCGTCGTTTTCTGCGGCAAAGCGAACCACGGACCGTAGGGGCCCTGCGAAGGCTGCAGATGAAGCGAGTATCCAAGCGACATACATCAGCAGGCGCGATTTCAGTGTTCCAGAGTCGGTGACGTTCGAGTCCGTTGGTTGCTGAAGCGTCTGCATGCGTCATCGTATCGTGTTCAGCTCCGAATTCTCCTGGTGTAACCAGCCTTGTGGTCAAAGTATTAGTGCCGAGTGCAGGAGTCTGTTCGCGCCAAAAAGGACCGAATCGTGCGTCTCACTGGGACGAGATACAAGAGACGCGATGAGACGGGGCCCAGTTTAGGCCTTAAGGCAGGTATCCTATTGTTTCTAATAGGGATATCAGTGTGGAAAACCTTTGGCACTATTGGATATCAGACTTCAACTCTGTACACCCGAGTGACCATCTCAGTTGGGTACAGCGCCGATCAAACTCGATTAACTCCTTTTTTTACCTTCACTTACAAAAACTGAGTCGACGAACACGTGTGGCCATGCTTGTGCAAGTTCACACGTGTCCAGAGCAGCGTCGTCTGTGACTCAGATGGCGGTAGCTTGCTCATAAGAGCTCCTCGATCAGTTTCATCGCCTGCGATGTCAGTTTAGCAGCATCGATTTTGACGCGAAGACCTCTTCCAGAAATATCCATTGCCAGCACTAATGCTCCAAACCCTATCCGACGTGCCCGAAGCGGTCCACGGGACGCCTGTTGTACAGGCCCTTTACCAGGTCTCGCCGCTATCCGATGCGAGGTGGCCAGAGTTCCTGGCAAACCATCCTCGGGCGTCCATCTTTCATTCACGTCCGTGGCTCGAAGCCCTGCGTCGAACCTACGGATACGAACCCGTCGGATACACAACGACTCCGCCAGGAAAGGATCTGGAAAATGCAGCAGTCTTCTGCCGCGTAGAGAGCAGGTTGACCGGGCGTAGGCTAGTATCACTTCCATTCTCTGACCATTGCGACTTCCTGGTCAAAGACCGCGATGATCTGCCTTCGTTTCTTGAAGGCCTCGAACATAAGATTCGGGAGGAGCGATGGCGCTATGTTGAGATACGCCCTCTCCAAGAATTCACTCCCTCGAGCTCTTTCGCACACCGGAGCGCTTCGTACAGTTTCCACCAGATCGACCTGACACCTAATCTCGAAACGCTTTTAGGAAATTGCCACAAGAGCTCGACGCAGAGAAAGATTCAGCGAGCGCAGCGCGAAGGACTCGCTTACGAAGAAGGAATCAGCAAGTCTCACCTCAATGCCTTTTACAAACTTCTTGTAACAACTCGACGCCGACACCGCCTGCCCCCGCAACCCAAAAACTGGTTCAGCAACTTGATCAGCTGCTTTGGCGATGACCTGAAAATTCGGTTGGCGCTCCGGCACGGGCGACCTGTGGCAGGAATGCTGACTATTCGATATAAGGACACTCTGATTTACAAGAACGGCGGATCGGACCCTCGTTTTCACAATCTCGGAGCAATGCATTTGCTCTACTGGGAATCTATCCGTGACGCGAAAGAGATAGGTCTGCGAACCTTCGATTTGGGTAGGACCGATGCGAACCAGACTGGCCTGATTAACTTCAAGACCCGCTGGGGCGCCCAACAGTCAGCCGTAACGTACTGGCGGTGCGCCTCCGATAAGCGTTCGAAGCATATTTTCGATCAGAGCGGCGACGGTTGGAAGATGCAACTTGTAAAGCGTGCTTTCTCCCTGGCACCGACCAGCCTCTTGCCGAAAGTCGGAAAGCTTCTTTACAAGCATGCAGGTTGATGGCGGCGCTAAAACCCTCGTCCGACGACACTCAAAGTAAAAGACTTACAAGAAATGAACATAGCGGAGCACACCAAATTCGACGATTCGGGAACGACTTTTCTTGTTTAGCGCACATATTTTCACGAATTGACCTCGACTCCCTAACTCCCTAAGCGGTGAGAAGGAGTGGTAGATCGGCTTCGGCGTAAGGCCATATTAAATACCCTATTTTGTTTGTGTTACAGCGTGCATAGAAAGTCGTTGGGTGATTCCATAGACGCGGTCCGATGGATAGGAAACTGCAACCAGATACTACAGCTTTACCCTGAGGTGTAGGGGTAGGTCCCCGCTTACGCGCATCGGATGGGTCAAAGCCGCTCAAATCGTTTCTGACGCGACCCAAAGACTGGGTGCGCAAAGCATCTAGAAACGGTCGGATCCGAGAACACTCACAACCGAGCTCCACGCGAGTCCTCGTTCGATAGAAGACCCGGCAGTTCAATGAGTTCCTCGAGTCCACGATGCCAAGAACAGAAGCCCAACCTGAGAACGACACCGTGACCCTAGCCGCCAATTCAAAGCAACGGAAGTACACGCGCAGTAAGCCTCTTCCACAAGTTTTTTCGCGGCCAAATTCCAACCCGTCGAACCTGATGCAGCGGATCCTCCCCGAGGAGCTATTCCTGGGGATGCTTTGCTTCGAACGCAAACGCGCTGAGCGATCGGCGAAGAAGTTTTTCTTGCTGCTGTTGAACGCGCAAAAGGCGATCGGAACCAGCCATCAGGCTAATGTCTTCCGTGGCATCGTCAAAGCGGCAGATGGAGCGCGACGAGAAACTGATCTTGCCGGCTGGTATCAAGAGAACGCCGTGCTAGGAATTATTTTCACCGAACTGGGAGAGCTTGGCGAAGAAGTAGCAATTGGCGCGTTACTCGAGAAAGTACATCGCGCGCTCTCAGCCGAAATGAGCTCACGAGACCTGCAATTCGTCGAGGTCTCATTGCATTCGTTCGCCGATGATTCGGAAGATGGTGATTCGAGCACCCCTGGAAATTCGACGTTCTACCCTGACCTCGCACACCAGAGTCACAAAGATAAGCTACCCCTTTTGCTGAAGCGTGTAATGGACGTGTTAGGTAGCGCTCTGGCAATCACGATCGCGGCACCGGTGCTCATCATAATTGCGCTGTTAGTGAAACTCACCTCTAAAGGGCCAATTCTGTTCAAGCAGCAAAGGCTCGGGAAATTTGGAAAAACATTCACATTTCTGAAATTCCGCTCGATGCATGTGAATAACGATCTAAAGATTCACCAGGATTTCATGAAGCAGTTGATCAACGGTGATCACCTCGCCGCGTACAGCTTCACTGACCGTGAGAATCATGCGCGCGCGCCCCAGCCGGACAAGCCACGGCGTTCTCCACCGAACCCGGTCCGCGTCCTCGTTGTGGGTGTAAAGCTGCCACGATTTTTCCCGCCACGGCGACAGATCGTGAATAGTCAGAATGGCGGGCGTCGACCCCAGATACGGCACCTCGAAGTTCGTACCGTGAAAGACCTGCGCGCCTGTCTGCCGGATCGCCTGCTGGATCCCCCACAACCACCATCGGCGCTCTGCCGTGCTGTGTGGCTGCCGTCCACGCACCAGATTGACAGGCGCGCGCTCCGGCATCGGAAAAGGCTGGTCGGAAAGAAGCGAGTAGATATCTTCCGGAAATTCCCGCGCCAGAGCGATCGAGAGTTCGGTAACGTAGCGCGGCAGTCCGCCCGAGGACAGAGTTAACGGCGTGGCATCGAGAGCGACGCGCACTTATTTATGCTGCAATTCCCAGTCGTAGTTCAGGCTGGGATCGTTATGGGGTATGCGGCCTTCGTCAGCCGGATTGTAAAAGCGATCGGTTGCGTAGATCAAAAGCGAAGGCCCGGTCCCGACCACTTTATATCCGTGGGCCACGCCCGGAGGAATCAGAATTTGCCAGGGCCGCAGATTGCCGGCGTAGATTGTATTGCGCGCGCCGAAAGTGGGAGATTCCGGCCGCATATCGACCAGCGCGATCTGAAGCATGTTCATGGCGGGCGTCCAGCAATCCGTCTGGTGCCGGTGAAAATGAAACGCCTTGATGATTCCGGGGTAATTGAGCGCCGCCGAAATCTGCGTGGTCTCTTTGGAGAACCGCTCCGCCAGCCCCTCGCCGATTCGCTGCACTTCGAGAAAATAGCCGCGGTCGTCCGGCCAGAGCGTGAGGGGCGCGCATTTCACGCCCTCGATCAGCTTCGGCAGAATCCGGCGCGAGAATCACGTCTCCGATGCCTTTTTCGCACTTCGGGATGCTGATGTCGATCTGCGTGACGGTCATGCATTCATGCCGCCGCCCGGCTCGATCCTCGGCATTCGTCTGCCTGCTCTGCGCGACCAGATTGGCGGCGCGCAGCAGCGATTCGAACGTGCCGGCGTCCGTCCACCAGCCGTCGAGGAACGAGAAAGTCATCGTCCCTTCGCTGATATAGGCGTTGTTGACGTCGGTGATTTCCAGTTCGCCGCGGCCGGAAGGCTTGCAGGTGTGGATCTTGTCGAACACCGTCGCGTCGTACATATAAATGCCCGGTGACCGCATAATTCGATTTCGGATGCGCGGGCTTCTCTTCGATGCCGACGATTGCCGGTCGCCGTCGAATTCGGCCACGCCGAAGCGCTCCGCGTCGGTGCACTTCCTTCAGCAGGATGCGCGCGCCCGTTGCCTGCTCGCGAAACGCATCGACGGCGCTCGCGGATGTTCTTCTCGATGATGTTATCGCCCAGCACCACGCAGATCTTCTGGCCCGTCGGCGAAGTGCTCGCAGAGGTTCAGCGCGTCGGCAATGCCGCCTTCGCCTTCCTGGTACGTGTAGGCGATATGCTTCAGGCCGAAGTGCTTTCCGTTGGCCAGAAGCCGCAGAAAATCGCCGGAGTTCTTGCCGCCGGTCACCACCATGATGTCGCTGATTCCGGCATCGACCAGCGTCTGGATCGGATAGTAGATCATCGGCTTGTCGTAAATCGGCAGCAGATGCTTGTTGGTGATTTTGGTGAGGGGAAACAGCCGGCTGCCGGTTCCACCCGCAAGGACGATGCCTTTCATACGCAACAAATAGGATACTGCTTGCATGGAGCGCTATAACTGGTCCGCGATCGCGGAAGAGAAAATGAACCCGTTGCTGAGCCGATGGGTGATTCATACAGGGCAGATGACGATCGCCCGTTTATGGATTGGAAGAGGAGCCGTAGTGCCGCTCCATCACCACGTCAATCAGCAGGTCACGATGGTGAAATCGGGCGCGCTGCAGTTCGAAATGGGGGGCGAGAGTTTTGTCGTGCGTGCCGGGGAAGTGCTTGTGATTCCTCCGAATCTGCCGCACCGCGTGGAAGCGCTGGAGGAAACTATGGCGACGGATTTGTTCACACCGGGCCGGGAAGATTGGCTACGCGGCGACGACGCTTATCTAAGAAAGTAAACCGATTTACTGAGCCGTGGCGCGCCCTTTACTGCGGAGGCGCGATATCGCCGCCGAAATTCCAGTTCCCGCCGAGCGGATCGGGACCGTTCTGCGGAGCCGCGCGCAGAATCGGATCCACTCCCGCGACCACCGTCATAGCCCGCATTCTCGACATGTCGTCCGCAGCCGCGCCAACCACGACGATCGGCTCACCGGCTTTGAGATCGGCCAACGTGATGGCGGGCTGCTGTTCAATCACCTTGCCGATATCCAGATTACGGCCGCCGCCGCGTCCGCCCCTGCCCTGCCCGCCCGCTGCTTCCGGAGCCGCCGCAGAAGCTTCCGCTCGTCCACCCTGGAACGTGGGATTGAGACGCCGGGCCATCTGCAGCGCCGTCGCGTCATCCAGTTTCTTCAGGGAAGTATCGGGTTTGATGTTGATCGTAATGGGTTTTTTGCTAGCCAGATCGGTAGCCATAATCTGCCCGGCCGCCGCATCGATCGATTTGATCTGTACCGGGAGAGTTTTGAACAATCCGGACATAATCGCCTCGACCTTGATTACACTCTGATCGGCGTTCTTCTGCCCCAGCACGCGCACCTGGTCCCCCGGCTGAATCGACGCCAGAGCGCCCGGTTCGTATTTCCCGCTGTCGGGGCTGTATCGCTGGTATTCCACCGCCCCGGCGGCATCGAGCGTCACGTCTCTCGGCGGACCCGCGCCGCGCACTGAAATCACGACCTGTTTCGCGGCCGGGTCGACACTTTTCACCAGACCCGCAACACCATCCTTTTGCCATTCCTCGAGAGTTTTCTCTTTGCGCTGGGCCAGATCGTTCTGCTTGGTGAAATACAGGAAGACCGCGGGTTGTCCCTCTTCACCGGCGCGGAGCCTGGCTATGATTCGGTCGCCCACCGATACATCCGATGCGACCCCGCGGGTCGCTTTCTTCGCATCCGTCTCGCCGGCGGGAAGCCGCAGGAACTGAGTCTTATCGTCGAACGTGACTGAGTTCTGGCCGGCCTTGTCGGGTTTAATGGCCAGCACCTTGCCGGACGCGTCGACCTTCTCCACGGTACCGATCAGGCTCACATACCTTACCTTCGCCGGCTGGCCGGCATCCTGAGCCATCACGACGGCCGATAAGGCGAGCAACAAACCGGGCGCACCGAGTCGCATGTCAACAGTATAGGCGGGCGCGGGTCTGAGGGTGTAACGAGACAAGCCCCGAAAACGGGTAAATAAACGTAAGCGGTCTCAACTCATTTTAGGAAGCTGACGGTGGAACCACACCGGCGCCGATGCCGGCACGGACCGCTCCCGCAGTTCTTCGAGCGCCCTTGCGCAAGCTCGGGCATCCCTCGCCCCTTGCCGCAGCGCCGCGTTCTCCATCGCGATACAACTCCAGAGCGCCAGGACGGAGATCGTCATTGCCAGCAAACCGGGCCTCGTGATACCGAACAATTGCACGAGCCAACGGGAGCACTCCGCGTTCCAACCCTGCCGCATTGGATTGAAAGAGCTTACGGGCGCGTCGGTGCTCCCGGTGCGCCCGAGTGTGAATAAGAGGCCACAGATGACGGGAATGCCCTTGCATCCGCTATGCGAAAGCGCCATAAGTTGAGTGGCAAATGAAATTTTTGGCAATTGCCGTTTGGCTCGTGGCCCTGGGGCTGCCCTGGTTCCATACCCGCCCGAAACCAGTCCTTTTGCCCGACCCGGCTGCGGTGCAACGCCGAATCGCCTGGCAAGGCCCGGCAAAGAAATCGAGCCCGCAAAATGGGAGACGTAACGTCAAGTCGCGTGTTCCGGTCAAGCGGGAAACTGCGCCGCAACCTTAGGCTTCGTCTGACCATCGCGGTAAGGGGTCAGAATGATAGTCAAATCCAACTCCGTAACCTTATCGCCTAACCTCACCACCAGCTTGCGGAAGTTGGGATTTGCCGCCTGGGGTGGAGACGAACGCACCGGCGCAACATCGAAAACCGCATGCCGGGGGGTCCGGATTTCCGCCGCCAGATTCCACCCATTCCGGCGTAATAATGCAGTCTGCCCGGTGACCGTAATTTCGGCGTCCGTCATCATGCCCCAAATGATCTCGACCGGCTGATCGCAGCGCACGGAATCCGCTATCAGGACAGCTTGCCGCTGGGCCATCGCAAAACGCCGCAGCCACTGTTTCACTTTGCCCGGATTAGCCCGGGATAAATCGATCTGCACCCAACTGAAATCGGGCGCAAACTCCTGCCGCGTGATCCGCGCCTCGGCGCGCAGATCCTGATTCTGATCGTCCACGAGCAGAGTATTGTGCGCTTCGGTCCGGGTCCGGTAGTACGACCACCGTTGCCGGGCAAAGTATCCGGGCAGATCGTAATCGTCCAACCCCAGGTCGGACGCCCAACGCACTC
Source organism: uncultured Acidobacteriota bacterium (assembly GCA_963766985.1). GTDB lineage: Bacteria > Acidobacteriota > Terriglobia > Acidiferrales > UBA7541 > Acidiferrum. The sequence goes on along the minus strand of CAVYCJ010000001.1, from coordinate 1,962 downwards.
CGCCTGCGTCCAGCACGAAGCTGCCGAGATCCAGATCCGCATGAGGAGCCTTATTGTCCCCACCCTTCACGGCCAGATAAAGCGCATTGGGATCGTCCCACCCGCTGCGGAAACACGCGATATCGACCCCGCGGAAAATCGCATCCAGCGCCCACGGCGGAGGCTGCTGCGGAGACTTCGCGTCGCGGTCGAACCACGCCAGGTCGTACGCATCCGGGTGCGTGCTGTGTTCCAGCAGCTTCTGCTCGCTCCACGCGAACGCCGCATTGCCGAAGCGTTTCGCCAGCCAGAACATCTCGGGCGCGAGTCCCGCATCCTCCACGGCGTCCGCGAAATTGAAGACCTTCCCCGTGGGGCCCGTCATATAAATGCGGAAGCGTCCGGCGCGATCGACGCCGTGTGAGGCGCTAAGCCCGTAATCGTTTCCCAGCGCCGTCTGCAGCGCCGCGAAAAAGGCGCACGCGTAAAGCGTTACCGATTCCCAATAGGCTGGACCCTCCGGCCACGACCCTTCTATGCCGTATGTAGCCAGACCGTGCGGGATCGAATCGAACGCATAACGCAGCACGGCGGCGCACTTGTCGTCAATCGTTTTATCTGAATCTCCGGCGATCGCGAGCGCGCCGAGTCCCATCCCGGCGTTGCAGACGATGTTCGCGTTATAGGCGGTACGCGTCCATCCTGTTTCGCGCTGGTAAACCGGTATGGCCTGATCGAGCGCCTTCGTCACAATGGCATCCCGAATCAACGCGCGCTCTTCCGGCGAGAGCACGTTATAAAGCCAGTCGTACCCTATGGCAAACGCGTGCGTCATCTCGGCCGTATCGGCAAATACGGCCGGGTTCCAATCGCGGAAACCGGCCGCCGCGCGAAGTTCCGCCATGGCCCGGCGCTGATAGGGCTCACGCTGCGTGATTCGATACATCAGAGAAAGCGTCGTAACGCGATCGAGCACCCTGCGGCTTTGCGCCCGGAGGCGCGGCCCCACGAGCTTATATTCCGCCGGTGCAACCGTCAGCAGCCGCTCCGATTCCCTTTCCAGATCCAGATAAATCCGATGCGCGAGCGGACTATCGCGAACCAGTCCGCGCACCCGGTCGAGATCCGCATCGAGCAGAATCAGCCGCGGATGGGCGGTATGTAACTGGCGCAGCGGGTCATCGTCGCTCTGCGCCCAAATCGACAGGGATGCAAGCTGACCGATCAGGACCCGGCGTGTGATCGCGTAATCGCCCACCATCTGAGAAACAGTTTGGCACAAACCGGAAACGCGACTTCAAGTCGCGTTAAATCTCGCGCAGCTCTTTCGTCCCGGGCGTAAGGATCTCGCACCCGCCGGCCGTCACCAGCACCGTGTCCTCAATCCGAATCCCACCCCAGCCCTCAACATAAACTCCCGGCTCGATCGTGATCGCCATCCCAACCTCAAGCCTCGTCTTATCTTCCTGCCAATCCGTGGCGGTTCGTGAATCTCAAGGCCCAGGCCATGCCCGGTTGAATGCACGAACTCCCGCTCCAGGCCAGCCGCTTCAGCGTGCTCCTTGCCGCCCGATCGACCGCGTTCGCCCATGCCCCCCGGTTTCACCGCCGCAATTGCCGCAAGCTGCGCCTCCAGCACCGCGCGATACGCCCGCTTATACTTCGGCGTCGCCGGTCCCGCGTGCACCATCCGGGTCATATCGCTCGCGTAACCGTCGCGAAACGCGCCCATATCGATCAGCAAAATCCCCGCTCCGATCTTCGTCGAACCCGCGTGCGCATGGGGCAAAGCTGAGCGTTCTCCCGCCGCAACGATCGTATCGAACGACGGCCCTTCGGCGCCCAGCCTGCGATTCGCATAATCGATCTCGGACAGCCATGTCCGATTCCCGCATGCCGATTCTGAACCGCTTCAGCGCCGTCTCGAGACCCGCGATTCGCGATAACCGACGCGCGAATGCATGCAATTTCACCCGCGTCCTT